>CAWAPX010000054.1:0-4803 GCA_963784015.1 uncultured Acidobacteriota bacterium | reverse complement strand
CATCGCAGCTCGTTGGGATAGCGGCGATCTCACGCCCCTGCAGCACACGCTCGCTTGGGCGCACAGTCAAGGAATGGAGGTCGTATTATTTGGCCCGATTGTTCAGTACGACTCCGCATTGCCGCGATTGCTGGCAATGTCGATAAGGTCGAACGACGCGACAATTCCTGCGCTTCACCGGGTTGCATTCTATGAACGCCTCGACGCCGATATGTCTAAGCTCGCGCAAACAGATCCCGGAGTCCGATATATTTCCTACTTCAAGATGCTTTGCCGCCAGAGTGATTGCCTCGAATACGCCGGTGCAGGTGTCCCGCTCCAATCTGACTACGGACATCTGACGAGTGTCGGCTCGGTCCTGGTCGCGACGAAGATTCGCGACACAGGTGGTCTCAACTAGACAAAGCCCAGGTTCTGTCCTCGCCGCGCAGTTCTCTCTCCCCGTGAATTCCACTCATCTCTCTTTCTGCTTCCTTTAAGTCTAACCTCACCAGTACATCTGGTTTGGCTCTCGCCGCGCAATCTATCTCCCCCCTATCTGACTCAGAAATCGAATGAGAGTTTCAGGCATTCAGTTCGAGTTATCTTTGAGCGAAAAGCAGACTTTCCGATTTGTCGGAAATGTTAGTAATTAGAGGTGATGGATGGAATTGTTGGAGTCGAGTGTCATGCGCCCAATAGAGGCGGGCTGCCCAAGTTCCACAGTCCCCTGAACGGAAACAATCACGGGCTGGCGGACCAACAATATAGGATCTGAATAGAAATCCTGAACCCGTTCGCGGTTCAACAATAAAGGGTGCCAACCCGCCTCCCGCGTGGGACCAACTGTAGGACCATTAAGTGTTTCTGACCGCTCTAAATGCTACTTAGTGCTCTTGAAAGTGCCTCGTAAGTTGTTGACGCTCCGTTCTTGCAGACTTGCCAAGGTTCAGGTGTCGGTTCGATTCCGATAGGCCGCTCCATAATTTCAGGCCCCGCCTCGCTTTCCATGTTTTCCAATTCAACGACTGAACTTCGATCCCTCATGGAAAACGCAGCCTGTACGCGTTCGATCGGAATCCTGCCAAAGTAGAGTCGCCTCATCGCAGCGAACGTATGTCCCACCTGCTGTCTGATATTCGCAGGCCCGCTATGACAGCTGGCTCCCAACGACGGTTGCAGCCCTGCGGAAGGCATGCAGGCCCGCTTTCGGGGGTCGGCCAGTCCCATTCAACGGACGCGACCGGATTCAATTGCCGATAATTATTTTCGGATTGGTTCTTAGTGTTTGGGGAGCAGTCACCGTGCATGGTGACGCTGATATGTAATAAGAAAAAGTTGAAGCGTTGGTTTCGTCTGTTATCTTTCCACTTTTCCGCTTATCGTTGGGTGGGACAAAGAATGCGTACCCCTCAAATGGATCACTATTTGGATCGAAACAAACGTACGCACCAGAGCCTGAATTATTTATCCAGATTGCCCGTTCATCACCACCCTTCGAGAGTGGGCAATCTTGCGGAGAAGAGACATCGATTCTACACTTGTCGACTACTGTCTTTCCGCTTGGCGTAGGCCCGGCAGGTGTCGGATTGGTTTGACATGAAATACATACTGGGATTAAGGCGGAGGCAACGAAGACGAACAGTAGTTGGTATTTCTGTAAGGGCTTCATTGGGGACCTTCTCGTTTCTTTAAGATTTGTCCCGGTGCACCTGATTTGAGGGGGTCGGCTGGGACCAAAACCTTGAACGGGAGTCTAGCGCCTGAAGGCCGCAGTGTCATGCTATTTCAGACGGTCTAGGCAACCACTCCTATCGAGTTAGCTTGCCAGTTACCATTGACTGAAAGTGACTATCATGATGCAAGTTGTCAAGTGCTGGGGCGTCAGAAATTGTTGTCGGCGAAAATCCTAAAGCCAAAGCCTTTTGTAACCATTCGAGTGCTTGTGAGGTTTCGCCGAACTGGTTATGAACCAATGCTGCCTCGAACAACACATCTGGGTCTTGCTTGTTTGATAGCTTAAGTGCTTTTTCCAATGAGTCGAGCGCCTCTTGGCGTTCTCCGAGCATCGCATAGTAGCCCGAAAGGTCGCTGAGGACCGACGGGTCGCGAGAATTCACTTCCAATCGCTGCTCGGCCAATGGCACGGCCTTTCTGTACGATTGTGTTGCTTCAGCGCGTTTTCCGGAATAGTAATAGGAATCGCCGAGATTTCCCCAGATGACGTAATTACGGTCGTTCAACTTGGTTGCTTCTTCGTAAGTGTTAGCCGCATCATCAAACTGTCGGAGGGAGTAAAACGCCGTTCCCAAATTTGACAGCGCATCCTCGGTCGGTCTTATGTTGATCGAATTCTGAAGTGATTTAATGGCTTCTGAATAGCGACCCAGTCGAATGTATGTTGCTCCCAAGTTGCTGTACCCGCGAAAGCTGTCAGGCGCGAGGGAGATCACCTGGCCAAACATTTTGGCTGCTTCTTCGTATCGTCCATTACTGACGTATAGGGCACCGAGAGAGTTATAACCCTTCCAGTACTGCGGACGCACACTTATCGCGATTTTGATTGTTTTTTCAGCTTCGTCCGTTCTTCCCAGACTTGTGTACGAATTGGCCAGTCCGCGAATCGCATCATCATTTGTAGGTTCGAGCTCAACAGCGCGCAAGTACTCTGCAACCGCGTCGCCGTATTTTCCAGTCCCGTTGTACACCATCCCCAGGCAAGTGTGACTTTCCGCCTGCTCAGCGTTCCGCGCGACCGCCTTTTCGCATGATGCTTGGGCTTGGCGGGCCCATTGATTCTCTTTGTCGAGTTCGTATTGCCTCCAATAGGCTTCCCCTAATCCTGCGAAGGCCAAAGCGTATTGCGGATCCTGCTCAAGCGCGTGACCGAACACGGCGATTGCACTTTTGATGTTTTCTTGCTTCTGAGGCTCTTGCAGGTAACCTCGACCCTGCAGGTAATAGTCGTACGCGGACGGTAGAGTTGTTCCATGCGCGGTCAAGGCCCCTAACTCCTGCGGTTGAAGTTCGATCTCCAAGCATTTGACAATGCTATCCGCCACTTTGTCTTCCAACAAAAACGGGTCGGAAGCAGCGGCCGTTATCGTGTCCCCTCCGAGCTGCCGATGTAATTTTGTGTCCACCAACGCATAGTTCACTCGGACAAGCTGTCCGGATCTCTCCACGTTTAGCTGTAACCCTAATGTCGCCCCAAATTGTTCGCGTGCCTCCTGTACGTTCGTAACGCCCTTTGCTCGGACCTCACTCGCGGGAACCACTTGAAGTGGGTGGTTCCTTCCCAATTGAGTCAGTCGAGACGTCAAGGTTTCAACGAGCCCATTGTCGAACGCCAGCGTATCCCCTGTTTCATTCTTGGTGCTCAGGGGCAAAACCGCGAGTTGATTGGCGAGGGTTGCGTTGACTTTGGGAGAACGATTAGAAAAGTGCCAGAATGCTAAGATGCCAAAGCAAGTCGTCAGCAAAAGCACTACTGCAACACTAAATATTCTAAGTGTCCGAGATTTTGCTTGCTGCGCTGGTGCGCCGCCCCTACTGCCCCGAAGTGATTCCAGTGCTACGCCCGCTTCGCCTGCGCTCTGATATCGGTATCGTGGTTCTTTGGCCAAGCACCGAAGAACCATGCTTTCGTAGCCGAGTGAAAGGTTGGAATTGCGTTGCCTAAGTGGCTCGGGCGATTTATTTAGAATGTCTGAAATTAGGCCACTCGAAATACTAGAGTTAAATGGTCGATTGCCCGTGCTAGCCTCATACAGAACCACTCCCAAAGAGTAGATATCACTCCGAAAGTCTGGTGCTTCTCCTCGTAGCTGCTCCGGGGCCATATAAGGTAGCGTCCCTCCAACGCCGGCTCCATTTGTGAAACTCTCCGTAACATTCAAATCTTCCGATTGGAGCAATTTGGCTAAACCAAAATCGAGAACCTTAACATTTCCCTTTGTCGTGATCATCGTATTGCTGGGTTTGAGGTCACGGTGGACTATCCCTACTTCAGCAGCGTTTTCCAAGGCACTTGCGATCTGAATGCCGATAGTAATTGCGACCTCTTCTGAAACCGGGCCGCTGGTGAGCGTGCTTGCGAGCGTATTTCCCTTTACATATTCCATGATTAGGAAGTCGAGGCCTGCCTGTATGTCGAAATCGTAGATTTGGGCGATATTTGGGTGGCACAGTTTCGATAAAAGCAAAGCTTCCCGTTGAAATCGTTCACGCGCACCCCTCTCGTTGAGTGCACCTGGACGAATTACTTTCAAAGCCACGTCCCGGTCAAGTCGGATATCGTGGGCTAGATAGACGACGCCCATGCCCCCGGAGCCAATTTGTTCGACAACGCGATAATGTCCGAGCGTTTGTCCAATCATGACGATCCATCCGTGAATGCGTCATCCATGCAGCCAAGAGCGCTTGACATTTGCGGATTGGCAGGCGGGCTTTTGAGGCGGGACTCAGGCATAACGATTTGCCTATGTAGTAGAACAACGTACCGGGTAATACTATGCAACTAAATCGAGGTTTACAACAGGTCGCCGGGCGGGTGGCAGCGCCTTGTCTTTTGGGTGGCCCACTGTTTCGGTTCTGTTTGTTGCAAACCCTAGGTCACTCCTCTGTCTTATTCGGACGGGCGGCCCGGACGTAAAGTGCTGGAACGAGCTTGGGTGGCCCACACGTCGGTTTTACGTGTGGGACTTTTGACTCTTCCACTCCTTTCCACAAGATCAGCAAACCATCTCAATCCCCGTTTACCCTGAGCATCGAAAGGACAGCTCTTTCCAGCCCGTGATCTCCTCCGTCCGATTCGAAAACCCC
>CAWAPX010000053.1:0-9428 GCA_963784015.1 uncultured Acidobacteriota bacterium | reverse complement strand
GCCAGGTCAACCGGTCGACGCAACACCTCCTAATTAGTTGATCCACCAATACTTTCCCTGAAGAACCGACCTGTTTGGGTGTACTCAGTCAAAAACCCAGCCAAGGTAACATTCCGGATGATCTAGCCTAGCCAGCGCTTTTAGCTTTTGTTTTCAATGCATGTGGGTCCGAGTGAGTGTTGCGCGACCCATGGATCACCGCGGTTATCAAGACTTGAAGAAACCTCAGCTATCCACACTCGCATCTGGTGTATTAACGTATGACAATGCTGCTGCCGCTTTCGGTTCTCCTGCGCCGACTCTCAACTAGGCAGTGCCCGCAGTCAGCCTGATGGTCTTACAAACTGTCCAGGAATGCGATCAATTTGACTTTTCTTTGTCGGTCAGATTCATCTGGAAGCGCTGATTGTAAAAGTTCAGCACCTCGTTCAAGTCGCGAGCTGCGCCGTTGTGAAAATACGGCGCGCGAGCGGCCAACCCTCTCAGTACCGGACCTTTGGTGCGGTTCACGTCGCTGCACAGCCCTGTCACAAGCCCCTTGCCGGGATCAGTCGTGTAAATCACATACGGCGTGCTAGGTTGTCCAGCCGCGGCGAACGGATTTGGGCATTCCGAAATTTCGTACACGGGCGCCCCCGGAAAGCTCAACTGCGCAAGTGCGTTTGCGACTTGTGTATCCGATTCCTGCGCGGAGTCGTGGCCCGTTCCGATATCGAGCGGCAACGGCAACGAGTGGTCCCCCACGTTCGGCGCGTCATGGCACGTCGTGCAAGTTCCTGGAAACGAAGCGATAGGCACGGTAGTTCCAGCGCAGCCGCCAGCGCCGGATTGTCATTCAGTCCGCGGACGTTTGCGATCGTGAGTGCACGCGAATTGAAAAGCGTTTCTCCTGCCGCGATATCTCGACGAGCCTGAATAGTCGCCCGGTCTCTTTCATTATTAACTTCCACGTTTTCCCACGACGAAAATAGTGTCATCCCAGTCGGATTGAACTTGGCACCCGTAGGATCCGCGCCCAAAGTGTCATTGATCCCAGGATAGTAGCCGGCGCCAGAGAGATTCTTCGCCCCACCGTGCGCTCCGTAGTCTGTAAGCGATCCCGCGCGACCGTCCGCCAGTTGTGCGCTGAACAAGCCCATCTCGAAACTGACAATCGCAGTCTGCTGTTCAATCGTCGGTGGCATGGTCGCTTGCGCATGGCCAGTCGTCGCGTCAATGGCTTGGTGCATCAAGTCAGCAATTAGATTCGCCTTAAACGTTTGCGTATTGTTGAGCGGCGCGATGGTTTCTCGGCCATCAAACATGATTGTGCTCAAGAATGTCAGATTCGTCGTTGGCAAAGGCCGCCTATAAACCGATACTGTTTGCAATCCCAAGACAGGATCAGTCACTATGGCACAACCGTACGGGTCTACGACTGCTCGTATCTTGAACTGCGTCGTTGCCGGCAGTTGTATCGGAATACGAATCAATCCGTTCTTCAGCAGCAAACTATGAGTCTCTGGATCATTCGAACTCGTGTTCGGACAGTTGGCGCCATCAAACGCCGCAAACAGTGGATCGTGCCCCCCTGTCATCACAAAACGCTGTTGGATATTTTGTGTGCTCAACCCCATCCCATTGCCGGCGATATGGCACGTCGCACAGCTTCTCCCATTGGTCCCCAGGCTTTGGAAAAAGGGCGTGCTTTCAACGATCGGCCCAGCAGTGTTGTAGGTGGAGACGATCCCGGTGGGATCGAGGAACGGAAATAGATTGGGAATTACCATCACGGCTGAGGCGGCGGTAGTTAGGCACAACATCCCTGCCACAATCATCAGTTTCCTGGCATGGATTCTCACCCACAGCCCTATGCTCCTACTTTCTTGAATTTGCATATTCGTTCCTCCCGGGTTTTTTCCACCAAAAACTCATGTCGAGATATCAGCAGCCCAGACAGCAACAGAATCGAAGAAACATCTCTGTACCCCTCAGCGATCACCCTGACGGGTCCTCGAAAGAACGGTTTTTCAGACCGTTGGCGCAGACACAACACTCTGCTTACGAGCGGCCCGGCGGGTCCGCTTTCTGGCCGTTGCCTCATTAGAAATAGCGGGACTCACATGGATCGCCGCCGGGACTTTGACAGCTTTCTTCGGCAGCGGCTTCCTTATCGGGTAAGCATCTTCGACGCCCTTATCCGTGAAGAGCGCTGGGTTGACTTCCTGCGCTTTGCAGGACGGCGTCCAGCTCAGCAGCATCGCTGCGAGACCGATGCACCCTACCTGTAGAGTCTTAGGTACCCAGAGTTTGTAAATATTCATCGCCATGGTCCCTTTCGTTTTCGATACCGAACTTCTAAACCAACTGCACAATGAACAATTCCTCGCACACTTCGGCTTGCCTGCCAATGCAGGCTGTCTCGAAATCTAATTAAAAAAAGGTGAAGGCCTAACTCTCTCATTTCACAGAAGATCTTTTCTTGCTGCGCGCCTGACACGAGGTTTATATTGGGCGCACTATGTAATACTCGCGGTATTCGAGGGACACGGCCTTGCGAGCTACTCGATTTGGTCCGTATGAACTGCGTCTTAGTTCCCGAGAACTCTATAAATTCGGGACTAAGGTCAAACTCCGTCCTCAACCGTTCCAGGTCCTATCCCTTTTGCTCGACCCACCCGGCGATGTTGTTACTCGCGAACAGCTTCGTCAGCAGCTCTGGCCCTCGGATACATTTGTGGACTTCGAACACAGTCTGAACACCGCCATCAAGGAACTCCGAGGCGTTCTGAATGACTCGGCGACAGATGCGCGCTTTATTGAAACCCTTCCCAAGCTTGGCTATCGCTTTATCTTCCCCGTTGAGCACGGCGCACCAAACGGCCAGCCCATCCCTGTGGCTGCCGCCGTTGAACTCGAAGCTACCCGGCATCCAGTCCTGACTGAACCTGCGCCCACTCTTCCCACACCTCGAGCGCTAACATGGACTTGGCTTTCCCTCGCCGCCGCCGTGGTCCTGCTTCTGGGGATAGTTATGGTCGTCGCGCGCGTGGGGGTTTTTCGTCATTCCGCGAGCGGTGCCGCTTCCGCTGCTATCAAACCCCGTCCCTCGATCGCCGTGCTTGGCTTCAAAAACCTCTCACGCAAGCCAGACGATGAGTGGATGTCCACGGCCATGGCGGAAATGTTGGGCGCCGAACTCGCCTCCGGCCAGCAAATCCGCGTCATTCCCAGCGAAAACATCGCCCGCATGAAACTGGATCTGTCTCTTGCCCCCACGGACACCTATGGCCAGGAAACGCTAGGCAAGATTCACAATCATCTCGGCACCGATATGGTTACATCCGGCTCCTATCTCGCACTTCCCGATGGTTCAAGCACCAAACTCAGAATCGTTCTGCAAGTCCAGGACACTCGCACCGGAGAAACCATCGCGGCGATTACCGAGGACGGAACCGAGTCCGACCTTCCCCAACTCATCTCCGCCGGCGGAGACAATTTGCGTCACACTCTCGGCATCGGCTCTCTGTCTGCCGCCGCCACGCGCGAAGTACGCGCATCCTTCCCCGCTAATTCCGAAGCCGAACGGCTCTACGCCGAAGGGCTAGCGAAACTTCAAGGATTCGACGCGCTCGCGGCCCGGCAGCTCTTCGAAAACGCCATCGCGGCAGATCCCAATCACGCTCTTTCTCACTCGGCGCTTGCCGACACCTTGTCCCATCTCGGCTACGATCTCAACGCCCAAACGGAAGCCAAGAAAGCTCTCGAGCTCTCCTCCAATCTCTCACGTGAGGATAAGCTTTCCATCGAAGGCCGCTTTCGTGAGCTCACTCATGACCGTGACGGAGCCGTCGAGGTTTATCGCACTCTCCACAATTTCTTGCCCGACAATCTCGACTACGGCCTGCGTTTCGCCCACGCACAATATCTCGCGAATCATGCCAGCGATGCTCTCGATACCGTCGCTGCTCTGCGAAAGCTCCCGGCCCCGACGGGCTCCGATCCTCGCATTGACCTCGTCGAATTCCACGCCGCAGAGCGCCTCGGTGACATGAAGCGCAGTCAAAAGGCAGCCGCTGCAGCCATTGCCCGTGCCAAGACGCTGGGAAGCGGTCTCCTCCTGGCCAGTTCTCTCACAGCCGAATCCTGGGCTTGGTCGAATCTCGGTGAATTCGATAAAGCCATCGACGACCAATCCCAAGCTCGTGATCTCTATGCCGCTGCTGGTGACACTTATGAAGCTGCCGTCGCTGCCAACGGCATCGGCATGTTCCAAAGAAACAAGGGAGACTTGATCGAGTCCCGAAAATCACTCGAAGCTGCTCTTGCCGAGTTCCGTCGTTCCGGGGCGCAATGGGACATCGCCTCGTGCTCCAACCATCTCGGAGAACTTTTTCAGGAAATGGGCGACCTGGGCCAAGCCAGATTCCATCTGGAAGAAGCTCTTCAAATTCAGCGCTCGCTACACGACAAACGTGGCGTCGCTGCCGACCTCGATAATTTGAGCAACGTTGAGCTAAGTGCCGGCCAATTGTCCGCTGCGAGAAAGTTGAAAGAGGAAGCCCTTGGAAATTTCCGTGAAATTGGCGACAAGCACGGCGAATCCATAACGCTCGTCAATTTGGGAGAAGTCCTTTATCAGCAAGGCGAACTGGCCGCCGCAAAAGTTACGTATTCGCAGTCCATCGCCATCGAGAAAGCTACCTCCCGCAAGACCGGGCTCGCCTACTCTCTCGTTGGCCTCGCCGAGGTCCAGACCGCTCAGGACCAGCTCGGTGATGCCCTCGCATCGACGCAAGAATCCATGACTCTTCGCGAACAAACAAAGGAAGTGGTTCACTCCGCCGAGAGCGACGTCCAGCTCGCCATCATTGCCGTCGAACAAGGCAAGCCCGGCGATGCTGAATCGTTCGCGCGAAAGGCGCTCTCTATTTTCGAGCAGCACAAATCTCCCAGCTCCTCTTCCATCGCCAATTCCGTGCTTGCCCGCTCTCTCCTTGCCCAGGGAAAATTAACCGACGCCCGCGCCGCTGCCGATCGAGCTGTCACTCTCGCACATCAAGGCGCCGACCGCATGATCCTCATGACTGCTGGTTTTGCGGAAGCTGAAGTCGACACCCGTTCCGGCAAAGCGGCTGAGGCAGAACGCAATCTGAGCGCCCTCCACGATCAAGCCAGGCGCGATGGCTACGCGGCCTTCGACCTTGAAGCCCGTCTTCTGTTAGCACAAGCCGAAATCGAGTCCGGCAAACTAGCCGCCGCCCGGGCACACTTGGACAAACTCCAATCCGATGCCCGCAACAAAGGCTTTCTCCTCATCGCTCGGAAAGCGCAGGCAGGCAGCCCCGGCTAGGCTTGCGGAATGTCCGCACGACGACTGACGTCTTGTTTTCGCAAACTGGCCCACGCCGGCTTTTCGATGCGGGACTAGTCGCGTTACCGGAGATGTGAAGTAATACTTCACTTGGATGGTTACGGCGTTTACCCGAAGTTAGAGAGGATTTCGATTAGAATAGAAAACGTTCTCGAAGGAAGCATAAAGGCCCTAAGGTTTCTCATGTCCCGCGTAGGTAAACCATGTTGCACGATCTTCAGTTCGCATTCCGTCAGCTTCTGAAAAGCCCCGGCTTCAGCGTCGTCGCGATCCTTACGCTCGCACTAGCGATCGGTGCGAACACCGCAATTTTTTCTGCGATTGACGCGGTGCTGCTACATCCGCTGCCCTATCCAGATCCCGACCGGCTCGTCATCGTGCAGGAGACTCTCCCTCGCTACGCATTGCACGGCATTGCGCCGACTGCCCCGGATTACGCGGAATTCCGGCGCCAAGCCACTTGTTTCGGCCAGGTCGCAGCGATAACAGGCGCGGTTGCGACCCTGACGGGCGACGGGCAACCCGAAGACGTCCCGGCTTTGCGGGTCACTGCTAGCGCGTTTCCGATGCTCGGCGTCGTCCCGATAGTCGGCGGCCTGTTTACTTCCGATGACGATCAGCCCGGCAGAGATCATGTCGTCATGCTCTCAGAAGGATTATGGACGCGCCGCTACGGCCGCGATCCATCCATTGTCGGGAAGAGCATTCAGATCAATCTCGAAAGCTATCGTGTCGCTGGTGTAATCCGGCCAGTTCTCGATTATCGCGTTGCCGCCAATATCTGGATGCCGCTTGCCTTCGCCCCGACCGAAACCGCGCCCGGCACGCGCAGTCCGCACAATATCGACGTGATTGGGCGTCTCAAAACCGGAGGGACCATCCAGGAAGCGCGCGATGAATTTCGCCGCATCGCCGCTTTCATTGTCGAACATTATCCCAATCAGGCTTCTATGGATCGCGGATTTTCTCTCGACCTGGAGCCACTCGCGGAAAAGCAGGCAGGCGATTTGAAGACGCCATTGCTGGTGCTGCTTACGGCGGTGGGAGCGTTGATGCTAATCGCTTGCGCCAACGTTTCCAACCTTCTGCTTGCCCGTGCGATGAAGCGCCGCAGGGAAATCGGCATCCGTTCGGCCTTGGGCGCTTCGCGCCTTCGCGTGATCCGGCAGCTGCTAACCGAAAGTCTGCTGCTTGCCTCCATCGCCGGCACAGCGGGAACGCTCCTAGCGCTGTATGGACTTCGTCTTTACGCGCAGTTCGGCCCTGCCGATTTGATTCACGGAAGCCGTCCCTCCATCAACGCCTGGGTAATGGGCTTTTCGCTTTTCGTCTCGATCGCCGCGAGCATGCTATTCGGCATCGCGCCCGCTCTTGAAACTTCGCGAATCGATCTTACGGAAGCCCTCAAAGAAGGCTCTCGCGGATCGACAGCAGGACGCAAGCTGTTGCGCGAGTCGATGGTCGCCTTCGAAGTTTGCGCCTCTCTGGTGCTTTTGATTGGGGCCGGTCTCTTAGTGAGAAGCTTCGTTCGCTTGGAACACACCAGTCCCGGATTCCAATCCGAAGGGGTGCTGACCGCGTTCGTATCACTGCCGGTGGCGCAATACCGCGAACCCTCGCAAAGAGCCTCCTTCGCGAGATTGGTGCTCGAACGCGTACGCTCGATTCCGGGTGTGCGCTCCGCCGCAACGGTCGATTTCCTTCCTTACAATGGCGGCCCGGGAAGTGGCGGAGTAGAGATCGCAGGCCATCCGCGAAATCCAAATGAGCCGCAGCAGATCATCTGGCAAACGCGTGCTTCGCCCGGATTCTTTGGTACTCTCGGAATCCCTCTCTTGCGCGGCCGCGATATTGCCGCTTCCGACGAGCAGGGATCGCCCGGCGCAGTGGTCATCGATGAGATCACTGCTGAGAAATTGTTCCCGAACGCCGACCCGCTCGGCATGCAGATCACTGTCCCCTTAGCCGGAAGCACATTCACAGTCGTCGGCGTAGTCGCCGCCACGAAATCTCGTAGCCTGTCTGCTCCCCCGAGCCGCGCATCTACTATTTCGGCCCGCAGGTTCCTTTCGGGTTGTTGACAATCGTGACGAAGACCGCACGTGATCCGCTCGCACTGGCCTCTGCGATCCGCCACGAAGTGGCTGCACTCGATTCCAATCTGCCGGTAGACCTGCTTACCATGGACCAGATACTGGCCGATTCGCTCGCCCGACAACGATTCTCGATCCAGTTGATGACTGTATTCTCTGCGCTCGCAGCTCTCCTCGCCGCCATCGGGATTTACGGTGTGCTGGCATATTTGGTTGATCAGCAGCGGCGCGAATTTGGAATTCGCATCGCTCTTGGCGCGCGTTCCATTGACGTTCTTGCATTGGTCTTGCGACAGGGATTGGTCCCCGTGGCCGTTGGGCTGATCGCAGGGATTGCGGGCGCATGGGGATTGACGCGCCTGCTGAAAAGCTTGCTATATGAAGTCAGCGCAACGGACCCCCTTATCTTCGGCGCGGTTTCGGTCGGACTGATCGCCGTTTCGTTGGCGGCCATGTACATTCCCGCGTTACGCGCCACTCGCGTGTCTCCGTTGGACGCTCTTCGTCACGAATAATTACCCAGTAGCTTGGTTCTCTATGTTTTGCACAAAAAGACTAAGTCGCGAGATTTGAGGAAGTAGCACGGCCCTCGAAAAACCGGGCACGAGTCACTTGGCAGGTTAGTTGGGTTACGGCTCATGTGGATTTTGGACAAATTCACTTCTCAGGTAACGACTGCCAGCTCACCGGTCGGGCATCGAGTTCCTGGGAGTGCTGCTAATTAGTGTGATTCCCCGAAGACTTCCTTCAATAACTCCGTTCTCTGCATCACTGGGTGACCTAGAACATAGTGATGGTGCCGATGGCTTAAGGGGGACGAGTTCGGCCCAACGCGGGAATAGCAGCATATCCTGCTCTCGTCCATGGCTGTGAGTGGCTGGCTATATGTAAATCGTGCGAAGTGGATATTGCACGCAATTATTTTTTAATCGTATCGTTCCGCTTAGAGGGTTAAGTCGTGGGCGGATCTCGGTCAGCGATTCCAGTGAGTCTGAATCCGACCTCGCCACGGCAAGAAGGATTCATGACAGAGAAAACTCGATCCAGAATGATACCGACTATCGTAGTGATTGCCGTTGTATCGCTTGCATCCATCCTGAGCAGCGGGTCCTCTCAGAGCGCGCCTGCGAGCGCGAAACCGACAAAGGAGAAAGTTGTTTACGTCTGTGCTTGTCTGAAAACAAAGTCCTGTTCTTGCATGACCGAGGCCAAGACTAAGGGACCCTGCGCCTGCGGTACCGCTGGCGGGCCCCCCATGAAGGCAGTGCCGCCAGACAGTGATTGGGCCAAGGAGAATCGCGAAGCGCTCGCGAATTAGCTACAAAGAGAAACGCGCTGCCCCGCTTGCCCCGAACGATCTGCAACTCCGCAGCGCGAACCAGGTCGCCGTGAAAAGCAAACGGGCTTTCCACCTTTCAGAGTTCATTTCAAAATCATTTGTTTTGATACGTCTGTTCGTGTGACGGGGGTTTGTCGGTACCGGGAACCACTTTACCGGTTACGGCGTTTTACCAGGAGTTGAGCGTCAACCGTGGTATAAATCGCCCACAGAGGGTTCTCGACAAGTGTTCAATCGCCTTCTTTGGCTCTGTGTTAGTTCGATTTTCTTAGTGCCCATCCACCTACATGCTCAGTGCCAGATTATTGAGATTGAAAAAGTTCAATTGGCCACCTCGCTCGTTGCTGTGGTGACCGACATCACAGGTACTCGTATGCCGGGCGTTTTGGTTGAAGAATTTAGTTCGGATTGGAAACGATCGCTGCGCTCGACAAAGACCGACGCGAAGGGTAGATTCACCCTCGCTCCCGTGAAGGGCCGCGATGTCTACTTTCTGCGACTCAGAACGAATGGATTCGACCCACTTCGCGTTCGTGTGAAGATCGACCCGAAACAAGGCAAAAACCTTCGGTTTACGCTGGAAATCGCAACATAGTCGACAGTGCTCGTCACTCTGGCCTAATACCCACATGTACGGTAACGG
>CAWAPX010000052.1:0-124068 GCA_963784015.1 uncultured Acidobacteriota bacterium | reverse complement strand
TCGGTTCAGCCGAGCCCTTTACGATACCCGCTGCGCGAAGCAGCAGAATCGAGGCCGGAGGTGTTTTCAGAATGAATGTGAACGTACGATCGGTATAGACCGTCACGAGCACCGGGAAAATCATTCCGTCCGGTTCCTTGGCCGTCTTGGCATTAAACTGCTTGCAAAAATCCATGATGTTCAAGCCATGCGGACCGAGCGCCGTGCCGACTGGCGGCGCCGGAGTCGCTTTGCCCGCGGGCAACTGCAATTTGATCGTTGTCTGTATCTTCTTAGCCATGTCCCTGCCTCAAATCCTTTTTCGTCTGCATCTTGCCAAGCATTGCCGGGGCTAAAGCCCCTGGACTACACAAACTCAAATCAGCCCAGCTTTTCGACGCTCGCGAAATCCAGCTCCACCGGCGTCGAACGACCAAAAATCGTTACAGAAACCTTCAGCCGGCTGTGATCGTTGTCAATCTCTTCGACCGTGCCGTTAAAATTCGCGAACGGCCCATCCACGATGCGCACTTGCTCGTTGCGCTCGAACACCACTTTCGGCTTCGGGCGGTCCGTCGGAACGTGGACGCGATTGATGATGGCGTCGACTTCCGTCTCGGACAGCGGCGAAGGCGCCGTGGCCGAGCCAACGAAGCCAGTGACGCGTGGCGTCGACCGCACGATGTGCCAGGTGTTTTCGTCGAGGTCCATCTCCACCAGCACGTAGCCCGGATAAGTCATCCGCGAAGAGACCACTTTTTTGCCGCCGCGCACTTCCACGACATCTTCCATAGGAATCAACACGCGGCCGATCTTGTCCTGCAAACTGAAAGCGGACACGCGGCTCTCGAGGCTCTCTTTGACTTTCTTTTCAAAGCCCGAGTACGTATGGATGATGTACCACTGCATTGCCGTCAATTTCTGAGTCCCCTCACACATTGAATATGTTGAGAATTTTTGTGACGCCCAGCTGCACCAGCCAATCTACAGCTGCCAGAAATACTCCGAAAAAGAAAACCGTGGCGATCACGACTCCGGTGGTCGAAACCACGTCCTCACGACTCGGCCACGTGACCTGCTTCATCTCCACGCGCACGTCATGCAAAAATTCGCGCGTGTCGTTGACTGTTCCGGTCACCTTCTGACCGATGCCAGACGCCGCCCCCGTGATTGCGTTGCCTTGCGACTCTTCGTTCTTCACTTTAACCGCCTGCGTAGCCATTCATCCTCTTCGCTCAACAGGCGCTACCGCCTGTTACTAATTTCTGGCAGGGGAGGAGGGACTCGAACCCCCATACCCGGTTTTGGAGACCGGAGTCCTAACCGTTGGACGACTCCCCTTTACCCTGAGCCCGCAAAACGGGCGAAGGGTTTACCCCCTGCCACTGCTTTGCTAACTCAAACTTCTTGGTCCGGCTCCAACCCTTAATCTCTTTCTCTCGCTGCCGTGCTGCTCCAAAAACGGGAAACTACTTAACTTCCTTGTGCCCGGTGTGCTTGCGGCACGTATTGCAAAACTTCCGAGTTTCGACGCGCTCGGAGTGCTTCTTCTTGTTCTTGGTCGTCGTGTAGTTGCGGTTTTTGCAATCGCCGCACTGCAACGTAATGATTTCTCGCATGATTTAATTCCTTCTCTTGCCCGCCCTCGACTTGCGAGGGGAAAATCGTTACTCGATGATTTCCGTTACAGCGCCTATTCAATGATCTCTGTTACGGCGCCGGCGCCGACTGTGTGGCCGCCTTCGCGAATTGCGAACCGCAATCCCTTTTCAAGTGCTACTGGCGTGATCAGCGTCACTTCGCAGCTCACGTTGTCTCCAGGCATCACCATCTCGACGCCTGTCGGCAGCTTCACATCGCCTGTGACGTCCGTTGTCCGGAAGTAGAATTGCGGCCTATACCCCGTGAAAAACGGTGTGTGCCGCCCGCCTTCTTCCTTCGTCAACACGTACGCTTCCGCTTTGAACTTCGTGTGCGGCGTGATCGAGCCCGGCTTGCAAACCACTTGTCCGCGCTCGACATCGTCTTTTTCCGTGCCGCGCAACAGCAATCCAACGTTGTCGCCAGCTAGCCCTTCATCGAGCAGCTTGCGGAACATTTCGACACCCGTCACAATCTTCTTCTGCGTTGGACGGAATCCCACGATCTCGATTTCTTCGCCAACCTTTACCTTGCCGCGCTCGACTCGGCCCGTGACCACTGTTCCGCGGCCAGAGATCGAGAAAATATCTTCAATCGGCATCGCGAACGGCTTGTCAATTTCGCGCACCGGTTGCGGCACGTTCTTGTCCACCGCTTCCATCAATTCGTCGATCGACTTTTCCCACTTCGCGTCGCCATTCAACGCTTGCAGCGCCGAACCCTTCACGACCGCAATCGTGTCGCCAGGGAATTGATAGCTCTTCAGCAACTCGCGTACTTCCAATTCCACGAGTTCGAGCAATTCCGCGTCTTCCACCATGTCGCACTTGTTCAAAAACACGACAATCGCCGGAACGCCGACCTGCCGAGCGAGCAAAATGTGCTCGCGCGTTTGCGGCATCGGTCCGTCCGTCGCCGCAACCACCAGAATCGCGCCATCCATCTGCGCCGCGCCGGTGATCATGTTCTTGATGTAGTCCGCATGACCCGGGCAATCCATGTGCGCGTAATGCCGGTTCGGCGTTTCGTACTCCACGTGCGAAACGGCAATCGTAATACCGCGCTCGCGCTCTTCCGGCGCGTTGTCAATCGAATCAAACGCGCGGAATTGCACTTTCGGGTTGTGCTTCGACAGCACTTTCGTAATCGCCGCCGTCAGGGTCGTCTTGCCATGGTCAATGTGACCAATCGTCCCAATGTTACAGTGCGGCTTGCTGCGCTCGAATTTCTCCTTGGCCATTTTCCTTTGCCCTCTGCGTCAAGTCTTCTCTTCTACTTCTGAATCTGGAGCGGGGGACGGGATTTGAACCCGCAACCATCACCTTGGAAGAGTGAGACTCTACCGTTGAGTTACCCCCGCCCATTTACTGCAAACTTTCCCCCACTGCCGACTTCTAATTCTGGAGCCTGGGACCGGGATTGAACCGGTGACCTCGTCCTTACCAAGGACGCGCTCTACCAACTGAGCTACCCAGGCCTAACCCGTGTTCCCCCAAAATCAGCCGTTCTTGGCGCACTATTCCCGAGCAGCGCCTTTGCCGCGAATTGGTCCTCGCTCGAACATCGCTTAGTGCGATTGCCCTGCGGTTTCCTGATCACGGACGATCACCCAAGGGATCGGCCGAATCGAACAGCGAGCGACTGGTGGACGGGGAAGGATTCGAACCTTCGTAGCCCGCAAGGAGCGGCAGATTTACAGTCTGCTGGTTTTAGCCACTCACCCACCCGTCCCGCGAAAACAAAAGGACGCTAACTGCTTGTCCCCCAAAACTTTTTCAGGCAAATCCTCGCGCTCGAAACTTCCGGAAAAGCGAAAACACAAAAAGGACTCGTGTCAGAAGACACCAGCCCGTTTATTTTCCCTGCAAGGATTTGCTCCGCCTCACTCCCCTGCCAATTCTTGGTGGAGCTGGCGGAGGGAATTGAACCCCCGACCCTCTGATTACAAATCAGATGCTCTACCAGCTGAGCTACGCCAGCGTCGCTCAAACCGAGTAATAATAGCAGAACGGGCACAGGAATTGCAAGGGGGTGAATCGAATTTGGAGCACGTCTGGGACCAAGTCTGTGGAAAACCTGTTTCCCTGTGTCGCACTCCTAGCGGCTCTATCTTTCGATTCCTCTATAGTTTAGCATAAACCCCGCGTTTCTGGACGATGCAAGCCGGGCAAGCGCCGAAGGCTCCAATTTATTCCTGAAATTAGGTCCCTCTCGGGTACGCTTCGTTTGGTCAGAAACGCAGTATACACACATTGTCGAATATCGAGGCGTTGGTGCCAAACCGGTGAACAGGCGAAGGATTGCTGCAACCATCGCGGGCGCGATTGTGGCCGGCGCTATTGCGCTGTACGGCTACCATCGCTGGGGCGGCTCTGGTTCCAGCCAGCGCAACGATCTTCTCTCGCAGATGCCCGCCGATGCCAGCGCAGTTCTCTTCATTGATCTAGATGCGCTGCGCCAATCTCCGTTTCTAGCCGAGCTATATAAATGGGCGCCGCAGCCCAAGACCGACGCGGACTATTCGCAGTTCCTACAATCCACGGGATTTAATTACGAACGCGACCTGGATCGCGTGAGCATCGCACTCTTGAAGCATGGCCAAGAAAGCACCCTGCTTATCGTGGCCGAGGGCCGATTCGACCGAAAGAAAATTTTCGCATACGCTTCACAAACGGGAACGCGCGAAACACACGGCGGCAAAGAAATTTTCTCCGTGCCAGTGGCTGGTGGCACACGGCGAATCATGTTCACATTCTTGCGCAGCGATCGCATCGCGTTGACAAACGATGCCAGTCTGGAATCCTCGCTATCGCAGCCACACGCTGACTCGGATACAGAAGCCTGGCGCGAGCGTTTCCGCCGCCTTGCGGGCTCGCCAGTATTCGCCGTGGTGCGACAAGATGCCGGCACGGGAGCCGCATTAAGCGCGCAAGCCCCTGGCGGACTGCAATCTCCCCAACTTTCGGCTTTGATTGATCAGTTGCAGTGGATCACCGTCGCGGCAAAACCCGAAGCTGACCATCTGCGCGTCGTGCTCGAAGGGGAAGGTACGGCGGATGCGCCCACCAAACAGTTGTCCGACGTAATCAGCGGCTTGCTCGTGCTGGCGCAAGCAGGCCTCCACGATCAGAAGTTGCGCCAACAGCTTCAACCCGACGTGCGCGAGGCCTACTTGGAACTGCTAAAGAGCGCGGACGTCTCTCGGATCGATCGCGGCGAGACCAAGTCGGTCCGGCTGATGTTTGATCTAACGCCCCAGTTTCTCGAAGCCGCGCGTACACCAACGCTGCCCACCTCGCCTGAGGCTACTCCAAAAAAGCCATCGCCAAACAAAGGCACCATCCGAAATTAAACACGCGCAAATAAAAAATGCCCCGAAGAAACCAGGGCTCAAGGAACTCACACGGACCTAAGAGATTCAGCTAGTCGCCTACAGTACTTCCCTTCATATAGCGCCACGGATTCACCGGCGCATTGTTTACGCGAACTTCATAATGCACGTGCGGACCAGTCGAGCGGCCACTGATTCCCGTGTAACCGATGACTTCGCCGCGCTTAATACGTGTGCCAGGAACCGCTGAGAAGGACGACAGATGTGCATACCATGTGCTGATCCCGAAA
This sequence comes from uncultured Acidobacteriota bacterium, assembly GCA_963784015.1. Lineage (GTDB taxonomy): Bacteria > Acidobacteriota > Terriglobia > Acidiferrales > UBA7541 > Acidiferrum. The sequence goes on along the minus strand of CAWAPX010000052.1, from coordinate 118,827 downwards.
CCATGGTCAAGCACCACCAGGCGCCCATACCCGGAATGGTTTTCCGCGATGGTCACAATGCCGTCTGCCGTTGCGTGAACCGGAGCGCCGTAATCAGACGCCACGTCAACGCCCGTGTGAAACGCACCTTCACCGTTGAACGGATCCAGTCGTTCGCCGAAACTGTCCGTAATATGTCCCATCACTGGCCAGATCGAAGGTGTATACGAGGAGTCGGCAAAATTCATCACCGGCATGAGCTGCATTCCGCTGGCAGAGACGGCAATGACTGCCGCGTTCCTCTTGAGAAAGGTGTACTGCTCAATGGAGCGGTCGAAGGCGTCTTCGGGTGTGACCTGGCTATCGGTCGAATCGAAGGCCGCGGGATGATAGCGGAGCACGCCGTAAGTCATGGCCACTTCGGTGGCTAAAGATTGGAGAGAGTCGAGGCGCTGATTGGTGTCGTTGACGGTGCTCTGGAGTTGCTGATACTGCTTCTTAAGAGTTTCCTGATCGTGGCGGAGAGCGTTGTAGTTGCCGACCTTCCAAAGCATTCGGGAGTAAGAACCGACGGCAGCAATCACGGTAACAGCGCCGATGAGGGCCAGCACGGCAAGGCTGTGCAGCACGTACGCCGGGATGACAAGCTTTTGCAGCTTGCCAGGCGTCGTCGCGATATAAAACGTGTAGTTCTTGCTCGTAATCACAAACTTGGCCCCTCAGGCCTTTACTTGTCGAATGCGGGCTTTGTGCCCTGACGCCCGCGGAAGAGAACCACACCGAAACTCGAACCTGAACCGTAAGTTTCAGTTTGCAACTGCGCTCATACTAAATTCTGTAGAGCTGGCCGTCAACCCTGTATTTTGCAGTTCAAAGAACAGGGTGTGAATAACCGTCCTCCTGTCCACGAGTACAGGTCGGCGAGGGCTGCTACTCATTGTCGGCTGTTTTGCGAATTTCTTCAACTCGCGAGAAGAGCACTGAGAGCTATACTCAACGCCAGGCATGCCAGTCATGAAGAAAACAAAGCACCTATCTGGTAAGCGCCAGGGACTAGGGGAGACTCGCGTCTTAGCGAGGATCGAAGCACTCGCGGCCAACACGCGAACACCCAGCTCCGGGCTCCGTCTAGGAATCGGCGACGACGCGGCGCTCTTTAAAGTTAAGAGTGGATTCGATCAGATTCTTACCTGTGACTGGTTCCTGGAAGGCTCGCACTTTCTTCGTGACAAGCATCCGCCCGATGCGGTGGGGTGGAAATGCCTCGCTCGAGCCGTTGGCGATGTAGCCGCCATGGGGGGCATACCCCGGTGTTTCTTGTTGAGTCTGGCACTCCCCGCTTCCCACACCGGCAGATGGCTCGATCTGTTCCTGGGTGGATTACGGCGGGCAGCCAAGCGATTTGAGTGCGTGCTAGCTGGCGGCGATACGACCCGAAGGCAAGACATCCTTATCAATGTAACAGTTGTGGGTGAAGTGCGAATAGGAAGAGCAGTTCTTCGGTCTGGGGCGCGCCCAGGCGATGTTCTTTTCGTAAGCGGGCGGTTGGGTGAGGCAGATTTAGGCCTCCGTAAAATCCGCAAGAGCAAGCGGCTAGCAAACAGCCGCGATCCAGTCCTAAGAAAGCATCTCTACCCTGAACCCCGGCTGGCGTTGGGCCGTTGGCTAGCTGAAGGACGCCTGGCCTCAGCCATGATGGATCTTTCAGACGGCCTTTCCACCGACCTGCCGCGCCTGTGCGCTGCGAGCAGGGTGGGGGCTCGAATCGAGATTACGAAGATTCCCTCAGTACGAATTCCCAAGTATGGGCGCAGCGGCATTAGCTATCCGCTGGAGTTGGCTTTGCATGGCGGCGATGACTATGAATTGCTCTTCACTGTGCCACGAAGAAAGGTGAAACAGATCCCCCATTCCCACAATGGAACTCGCCTTACGCCGATCGGCGAAATCACGAAGGAGAAGACCTTACTGGTCGTTGATGCTGCTGGCCGCGAAGCGCCCCTGCCAAATCTGGGGTGGGACCCATTCCGCAATACTCGATAGGTGATAAAAGCCGATCCCCGCCTGTAATCAAATTGAATACGAGCCTTCGCTAAACCGCGGAGCGAGCGCACCAGTAAAAGGATGTCGCCGCTAAAAACCGGGAGGAACTCCCGACGTGGTAGCGGGTGCCGCTGTGGTCTTGGTCGGCGGCGTAACGACTGGAGGCTTCTCCCTGGGGGCCGCGGGTTCATCTGTTTCCGGTGCGGTGTCGGGCGTGTCCACGTTGACCTTGTGATCCAGCGCCTGCTGCTCGAGCGTTACGACGTTTGCGAAATCGAGTGGCGGCTGGCCTTCCAGGGCGGTCTTCATGAACTCAAGCCAGATCGGAAGTGCTGCCCGCGCGCCGGTTTCCTTTTTGCCAAGTGAAATCTGCTTGTCGTCGAAGCCCACCCAGACGCCGCAAGTCAGCTGCGGAGTGAAGCCCATGAACCAGGCATCGGTGTAATCCTGCGTCGTGCCTGTCTTGCCGGCTGCGGGACGCCCCAGCGCTTTGGCCTGAATGCCAGTGCCGAACTGAATGACCTCTTCCAGCATGGCGGTCATTGTCCGAGCGACTTCCGGCGAAATAACATCGTGTACTTCGGGATGCGCTTCTTCGAGCAGTGCGCCGTCATAGCTTGTCACGCGGCGAATCATGTGCGGATCGATGCGAATTCCGTCATTCGGAAAAACCGTAAAGGCAGAGACATGCTCGAGCAGCTTCATATCGGCCGCGCCCAAGACGAGCGGAAGATAGGGCGGGAGCGGCGTAGTAATGCCAAATCGTCGCGTCATATCCACGACGGAATTGATGCCAACTTTTTCCGCCAGCTTGACGGCGGGAACGTTGCGCGACCCAGCCAGAGCGCGGCGCAGCGTAATGGTGCCTTCATACTTCTCGTCGTAGTTGTGCGGCGAATAAGGCTGCCCGCCGCTGATCACTGTGAACGGTGTGTCGACGATGGTGTCGAACGGCGATGAACCTTTTTCGATGGCGTCGGCATATAGATAGACCTTGAACGAGCTGCCCACTTGCCGCACGGCCTGCGTGGCGCGATTGAATTTCGAATCTTCAAAGCTGTAGCCGCCGACCATGGCCTTGATTTCACCCGTCGAATTGTCGATCGCCATCATGGCGGCCTGCGGAGCCGGCTGCTGTTCGAGCTGAACGCGAGCCGTGGCTTCATGAAGCTCCTGAATCGAGAATTGCGCCAGGTCGCCCACTTTCAGAAGATCCGAAGGCTTTTTGCGGCCGGTCCAGGCGAAATCCGGCGGCGAAAGAATCGCGCGGTAAGAACCGATCTTGATCGTCGCGTACTTATCGTCCACGGATAGGACGAGGCCGGTGACGTACGAACCTTTTTCGATGGGATGGCGCCAATCGTCGTCGTCATAGCTATCGAGTTTGCCGAGATTGTCGCGCAGAATGTTGGCAGGTTCCCCGCGCCAGCCATGGCGCCGATCGTAGCTGTGCAGGCCATCGCGCACCGATTGATTAGCGGCTTGCTGCATCTTGATGTTCAGTGTGGTGTAGACGCGCAGTCCGCGCTCGTGGACGGCTTCCGTACCATACGTCGATTCCAAGTATTTGCGAATCTCTTCGAAGAAATACGGGGCCAGGTCGTTGCGCGGATATTGCAGGTGCAAACCAAGTGGCGTCTTCTTCGCTGCTTCCTCTTCAACCGGAGTGATCTTCCCTTCTTCTTCCATGCGATGGATCACGAGGTTGCGGCGCGCGAGGGCGCGCGCAGGGTCAGCCAAAGGCGAGTAAATTGGGCCGCGGATCATTCCAGCAAGCAATGCGGCCTCTTGAAGCTTCAGATCGGTAACAGATTTTCCAAAATAAAATTGTGCGGCGGCAGCAAAGCCATAGTTGCCATGCGCCAGATAAACCTGGTTCGCATACATTGTGAAAATTTGCGGTTTTGTGTAGCGACGCTCGATTTGCAGCGCCAGCAGAATCTCCTGCATTTTGCGGCGGAAGCTGATTTCGCTGCGGTCGAGGAAAAGGTTTCCTGCGAGTTGCATGCTGATGGTGCTGGCGCCCTGCGCCTTGCCGCCATGCAAAATTTTTCGCCACGCGGCTCCCGCAATGCGCGGAAAGTCGATACCCCAATGTTCTTCGTAGTGCTGATCTTCGATGGCCGTAACCGCGTTGTAGAGAACTTTGGGGCACTGCTCATAGGTCATCAGAATGCGCCGCTGCAGCGCAAAGCTGCCAACAAGCTGCCCGTCATCGGCATAAACTTCCGTGACAACTGTAGGACGGTAGGTCTCCAGCGCCCGAATTTCCGGCAAGTCGCTGGCGTACACAAACAACAACCCACAAGCTGCGCCCAGGGCAATCGAACAAAGCAGCAGGAACGCGAGTGCCACGCGGTCAATCAGTTTCCAACCGCGCAGCCGGAGTGTGATGGGAGGCAGGCTCAGCATCGAATTACAATTCTATCGCAGAACGAATTCCAGAATCGGATTTTGCAAGAAGTAAGTCGCCTTTCAGGAATCACAAGCAGGTTCGTAGTAGCGCTCTCCAGCGCAAGCGCGGCAGAGCGTTCGCCCGTCGACTACAACTTCGCGCTTGAAATTGATACCCTCGCCGCATTCGGCGCAGACCACGCGCGGGCCTTTGAACCCGGGCAGGTCCTCGGGCTGCACCTCGACTTTTACCCATTGCTTGTCAAAGAGAACTCCATCGGAGAGCGCGGCGTATGCCTTTTGCTGTCCCGCGTCCTTGGCCATTTCCGGAAACATTTCGCGTGCGGCTTGCTTCGAGGACTCTTTTGCGGCGATACGCACCGCTCGGCCAGTCTTAAGATCAACGAATGTGGCAGCCACTTTGCCCCAATCGCGAAATTTCAGCGCGCGCTTCCCTAATCTGCAATTGGAGACCAGCGCTACGGCATCCGTCACGCACCGATCGATCTCCACGTACGTAACGATGCGCTTGCGCTCGGCAACCGGATCTTCGATTCCCAACTCTTGCAGCCCGAGCATCGCGAGCCGTACTCCAAGCACTTGCCCCGCGCACAAATGTCCATGCGCAACCGCCGCGAGTTCCAGGTATTCAGCGAGTGTTTTCATGAAGGGCGTAAAAACGTAGTCTACGCAGTTGCCGCGCAGGAAGCGAGCTTAGGCCTTCTGAGGCGCTGACCACGGATGAGGCTGACGTGCTTCCTTAAAGGCGAAGATGGTCATCAGTAGCGCAAGTCCGGAGAGTGCCGCGTCTTCCAACACCTTCTGAAGATTGATCGGCTGGGGAGTCGCAAAACAACCGCAATTAATGTCCATATGAAGGAGGTACGCCCGCAAAACCACAGCAAAGAATCCCAGCATGATGCCTGTGAGGATCGGAGCCCAGATACGCAGGCGCCAGCCAATCAGAACGAGCAGCCCGAGAATGATTTCTGTGAATGGCAGCGCGTGGGCGACGAATTGTACTCCCCAATCTGGCAGCAATTTGAACGCTTCCACCTGGGTACCGAAATTCGAGAGGTTCATGGAAATGGAAAATTTGAGTATGAAAAAAGGCCACAGATTCCTGTTCGGAAGAAAAATCTTTGCATAGCCCGCATAAATGAAGATGCAGCCCAGAACCAGGCGGCCAATCCAAATAATCGCACGGCGAAAGTTGAGCGGGCTCGATTGCATCACGGAAGGCTACTTTTGCGCCCCATTGAAAATTGTTTTTATTTCTGGCTAAGCAATTGGTCTAGGAACTGGTGCAGCGTATCGTAGGGCATCACGCCTGAGTAAGGATACGTTTGCCCCTTCGAATGGAAGACCGACGTAGGAGTCTGATTCACGCGATACATCTGTCCGAGCGCAACATCCTTCTCGATGAGAGGTTCAAGCGTCCCCCCCTTGACCAGTGCGCGAACTTTCGCCATATCCGCGGCGGAAAGCACAGCGGCAATCGTTCCATCAACATCACCGCTCTGTTCCCATTTCTCCTGATTTTCAAACAGAGTTTTCTCCACCAGCTCAATCTTTCCAATCTCCGCCGCCGCCCGCGCATAACGCGCCGCAATCCGCGAGTACGCATGCATAGGTAGGGGAAAATCGCGGTGAATCAGGTAAACCTTTCCCGTGGTGACATAATTGTCCATGAGCTGCCTGTTGGTGGTCAGGAAAAGCGTCCTGCACGCCGGGCACTGAAAATCGCTAAATACTTCCACTACGATAGGAGCGCTCTTCGAGCCGAAAGCTTTGTGGGGATCAACATCGTTCACGCCATCTACCGATTCGGGTACGGCCGGCTGCCCGGCAGCGCTCGTTTCCCTCGCGGGAACTGTAGGCACCACTTCTGGCGAAGAAGCGACATGAGGTAGGGCACTGTAATGCGCCGCAGCGACAGGATGGATCCCTCGGCTAACAAGAAGCCGCCCACAGATCAATACCAGCACTACGGCTGCAGCAACAACAGCGCGACGACTCACGCGACCCTCCCGAAAATGCCCACGATTTGTTGAGATGCAATCTCTCGGTCAGATTATCACAGCTTGCTTCTCTTTACTCCCTGCCGGACTACTCTGCATTCTTCCCGCATCCAGGCAGCCGGTCTTGGCATCTTATCGTTAGCCCAAAGTGAGAGGCGGTCCATAACTTAAGTGCATGAAAACAATATGTTTGCTGCAGGTAAAAGAAAACTTGACAAAGATGCACTCAAGTTATATACTGCCCCTCGAAACTGGACCTAGGAGCACGCCATTGACCTCGGCCCCTCCGGAACCCTTACCTTCCGGACGGCCAGTGATGTAGACGGGTTCCGGAAGGAATAGGCATAACAACGATGAGTAAGATTATTGGAATTGACCTGGGTACCACCAACTCGGTCGTAGCCGTCATGCAAGGCGGCGAACCGGTAGTGATCCCGAACCAGGAAGGCGCACGCACTACCCCTTCGGTTGTCGCCATAACCAAAGGCGGAGAGCGCCTCGTGGGACAAGTAGCGAAACGCCAAGCTGTGACGAATCCCGAAAACACCGTGTATTCGATCAAGCGCTTTATGGGCCGCCGCTACGATGAAGTTGGCGATGAGATGAAGCGCATTCCCTACAAAGTCGTCAAGGGAGAGCACGATGACGCGCGCGTCGAGATTTTCGGCAAGATCTACAGCCCGCCGCAAATCTCCGCGATGATTCTCGGCAAGCTGAAGTCCGCCGCGGAAGATTTTCTCGGCGAAAAAGTCAGCAAAGCTGTGATTACGGTGCCCGCGTATTTTAACGACGCGCAGCGCCAGGCGACCAAGCAGGCGGGCGAAATTGCCGGCCTCGAAGTCGTTCGCATCATCAACGAGCCCACAGCGGCCGCGTTGGCGTATGGCCTCGAGAAGAAGAGCGACGAAACCATCGCTGTCTACGACCTCGGCGGCGGCACGTTCGACATCTCCGTGCTGGAAGTTGGCGCGGGCGTAGTCGAAGTGAAGTCCACCAACGGTGACACCCACCTTGGCGGCGACGACATCGACCAGCGCATCGTGGACTGGTTGATCGACGAATTCAAGAAAGAGAACAGCATCGACCTCGGCAAGGACCGCATGGCTCTGCAACGCCTGAAGGAAGCCGCGGAAAAAGCCAAGATCGAGCTCTCTCAAATGATGGAGACCGAAATCAACCTGCCCTTTATCACGGCGGGCGCCAACGGCCCCATCCACATGCAGCAAAAGCTGACTCGCACGCGTCTCGAGCAATTGATGAACGACCTGCTCGAACGCTCGATGAAGCCCGTCCGGCAAGCTCTGGAAGACGCGAAAATGTCGCCGAGCGACATTCAAGAAATCGTGATGGTCGGCGGCTCGACGCGTATTCCGAAAGTGCAAGCGATCGTTCGCACGTTCTTTGGCGAAAAAGAGCTGCACAAGGGCGTGAACCCCGACGAAGTCGTCGCGGTTGGCGCGGCGATTCAGGGCGCGGTGCTCGGGGGCGAAGTAAAGGACATCTTGTTGCTCGACGTGACGCCGCTTTCTCTCGGCGTCGAGACGCTCGGTGGGGTGATGACCGTACAAATCCCTCGTAACACCACGATTCCGACGCGCAAAGTCGAAACGTACTCGACGGCTGCCGACAATCAGCCCGGCGTCGAAATCCAGGTGCTGCAAGGCGAGCGCAAGTTCGCCACGGACAACCGTTCGCTTGGCAAGTTCAAGCTGGACGGTATTCCGCCGGCGCCACGCGGCACTCCCCAAATCGAAGTGACCTTTGACATCGACGCCAACGGCATCTTGAACGTCAGCGCGAAGGATAAGGCCACCAACAAGGAGCAGAAAATCACTATCACTGCTTCGAGCGGTCTGACGAAGGAAGAAGCCGAGAAGATGCGCACCGAGGCTGAATCCCACTCCGAAGACGATCGCCGCCGCATGGAGGAAGTCGAAGCGCGCAACCGGCTCGACGGCATCATGTACCAGGCGGAAAAGATGCTCCGCGAGAACCGCGAAAAGATTGCGGAATCGGACGTGAAGACGGCCGAAGATGCTATCGAAGAAGCGAAGAAAGCCATCGCCGAAGGCGGTACGGCTCGCTTGCGCTCCGCGACGGAGAACCTCGAAAAGTCTTTGCATAAGATCGCAGAGATTCTCTATAAGGCCAACGAGGCCGCAGGGGCTCAGCAAGCCGGTGCCGCTAGCGCAGGCGCTGGTGCAAGCGGTGGTGCAGGCTCAAGCTCGAGCAGCGCCCCGCAAGACAAAAAGCCCGGCGATGTCATCGACGCCGAATACGTAGACGTAGACGAAACCAAGCGTCCTAACTAACTTAGGCTGTAACCGTAGGGGCACGATATATCGTGCCCCTACAACTTTTCTTGCGGCAACAATTTCAAACATGGCAACGACAAGCAAACAGGACTATTACGACCTCCTAGGTGTCTCGAAGAAAGCCAACGCGAAGGACATTCGCACCGCTTTCCGCAAACTCGCACGTAAATACCACCCCGACCTGAATCCCGGCGACAAGTCGTCCGAGGAAAAATTCAAGCAACTCCAGGAAGCCTACGACGTCCTCTCCGACACGAAAAAACGCCAGATGTACGACCAGTACGGCTTTTACAGCGACAACATTCCCGCTGGCGGTCCCGGCGGCGGTGGCGGACACGAGTCGGACAGCGAAGGTGTCAATTTCGATTTTGGTGGTTTTGATTTCGGTGGTGGCTCGGGCGCGCAGGGCAGCAGCTCGAGTTTCCGCGATCTCTTCAGCCAGTTTTTCCCTGGCCGTCGCGGCGGCGCCGAAGAACCGGAGCATGAGCCTGGCGGCGACCTCGAATATCAAATCGAAATCGATTTTTGGGATGCGGTCCGCGGCGCGGTTAAAAAACTGACCATCACGCGCCTCGACACCTGCGACACGTGCCACGGCACGGGCGCGATCGGCTCTCCGCAAACTTGCCCGACCTGCCACGGCTCGGGCACGATTCAACAGGCTGCGGGCAAGATGAAATTCAACGTACCCTGTACGCGCTGCGGCGGCACCGGAAAAATTCGCAAAGTTTGCCCAACGTGCAGCGGCGAAGGCCGCCTGCGCCGCACCGAGACAATCGACGTGCGCATTCCCGCAGGCGTAGCCAGCGGCAGCCGCGTTCGCGTCCCCGGCAAAGGTAATGCCGGAACCATGGGCGCACCCGCAGGCGATTTGTATTTGCGGGTCGACGTGAAGCCGCATCCTTTCTTCGAACGCCGCGGCGACGACTTGTACACGAAAGTTCCGGTCACCGTACCCGAAGCAACTCTCGGCGCAAAAGTAGAAGTGCCGACAATCGACGGCCGCCTGCTCATACGGATCCCGCCGGGCATCAATAGCGGCAAAACGATTCGACTGAAGGAAAAAGGTGTGCCCAGCGTGAGGAACGGAACGCGCGGCGATCAATACGCAGAAATCCAGGTTGTGGTACCGCAGCCAACCGACGAGCGCGTCCGCACCCTAATGAAAGAACTGGAGACCATAGCGCCGGAAGATCCGCGCAAAGACCTATTCACGAAAGCAGGGGTGTAAGTCTATGCCACCCACTCCCGGCTATAAACTTGACTGTAAAAATGTACGGACGCGATTCATCGCGTCCCTCTTTGAACCTGTAGGGGCACGGCATGCCGTGCCCGTCTTAATTCAGTAGAGAGAGCAACAAATGCCACCACGAACCAGAAAACGAGCCAAAGCCGGCTACATGATCAGCGCCGTAGCCGAACTTTATAAGTTGCATCCGCAAACGCTCCGCCTCTACGAACGCGTAGGCCTTCTCAAGCCCTCGCGTTCGCAAGGCAACACCCGCCTCTACACCGATTCCGATCTCGAACGCCTCGACGTAATCCTCACGCTGGCCCGCGACATGGGCGTAAACCTCGCTGGCATCGAAATCATCCTTAACATGCGCGAAAAAATGGTCGAGATGGAAAAGCAAATGACCGAATTCGCCACAGTCGTTCAACAAGAGCTCTCCCGCGTAGCCTCATCGCACATGCAAAACAAAGAACCTCGCCACGCCATAGTTCGTGCAACTCCTCGCATCTCCCGCACTTCCTAGCTCCGTCTCCTCGATTCTTCTCACCCTTCTCTGCGAAACCTCTGTTAACTCTGCGCCTCTGCGTTATCTTTTCCCGACTCCGCTCTGTGCGCTCTGCGAACTCTGTGTTAAGAAAACCTGCTACACCATCGCCGCTCGATCCGCCGATTTCCACATTCCACACCTTGCCGTAAGCTTGCAGCAAACGTATGCTGTCCGCATGGCGCTTGAGAATTGCTCGCTCTGCAAAGGAACCGGCTGGAAACTCGTTCCCCGGCCCAATGGTGCCGCCGGTAAAGTTGCCGTCGCCTGCGACTGCGGCATGCAAGACCGCGCCGAACGAGTCATCGAACGCGCCCACATCCCCAAGCGCTACGAGCACTGCGATTTTGAAAGTTACAGCACGGACGTCGGCGCCACGCCGCAACAAACAGACTCGCTGAAAAAAGCCAAGCTCCTGTCCCAAGGATTCGTTAGAGATTACCCAGGCGCAGTGGAAAAAGGTTTGCTCCTGATGGGCCCGTCGGGCGTCGGCAAAACGCATCTAGCCGTCGCCGCGCTGAAAGATTTAATCCGCCGCGGACACGCCGGCCTCTTTTGCGATTACCGCGAACTCTTGAAAGAGATCCAAGCCAGCTACAACCCAGCCAGCGAGTCCACCGAAATGGGAATTCTCGAACCCATCCGCACTGTAGAAATTTTAGTCCTAGACGATCTCGGCGCGAGCAAGCCTTCCGATTGGGTCCGCGACATTGTCGGCATCGTTTTAAACGCCCGCTACAACGAGCGCCGCACCACCATCATCACGACGAACTACTACGACAATCCCGCTCAAGAAGGCGAAGCCACGCGCCTCCCCAGCGGAAAACTAGTCATGCCCACCCGCGAAGATTCTCTCGATCAAAGAATCGGAAGCCGCATGCGTTCCCGCCTCTTCGAAATGTGCCGCACGGTAGAAGTCATCGCCCAGGATTTCCGCCGCGAAAGCACCCAAGCCGGCCGCGCCCGCGCCTGATTGTTGGGGAATCGGTTTCATTGACACAAAGCGGACCCGGCGAGTATCCTTTTAAAGTTGCAGCGCGCCTCGAAACGCCCGCAGCATTGTCCCGAAAGACCGCTCGGCGGTTAACCTCCTTGTTGGAACCCTGTCTGGGAATTCGCAAGGATTCTTATCGACGTTTTGCGTTATCCCGGCATAGCCGGGCTGGACAGAATAGAAGTTATCTTCCGGAGGCCAATAACCATGTTTTCCGACCACGACAACCAGTCTTCAGCAGCCGCAGCAGCACCCGCACCTGATTCAGAACCAACTCAAAAAACCACTTCAGATGAAGTGAACCCGGCGCAAGCAAGCGCGCCCGAGCCCGTGGCGCATGCCAGCGACGCTGGCGCGGAGTCGCACGATCACGCGGCCACGGCTGCCGCCGCCCCGCAAGAACCTGCGAAGGCCGCGGAAGCTCCAGCCGCAGCGGAAGCGCATGCAGCCGCCGCCGCACCACCAGCCGACGCCGAAGCCACTGCCGCCGCCGAAGAAGCAGCCGGCTCAGAAGAGATGAGCAAGCTGATGGAGCAGTACGACGAGCAGCACGAAGCTGCCTCGCAAAACGAAATTATCGAAGTAAAAGTAGTCGCCTACACGGAACACGGCGTAGTCGTGGACCTCGGCGGAAAAACCGAAGGCCTGATCCCCGCGGCGGAATTCTCCGAAACTGACATTCCGCGGCCCGAGCCCAACGCGACGATCGAAGTGCAGCGCACTGGCGAGCACAAAGACGGCTTCACGATTCTCTCCTATCAAAAAGTTCTTCGCCGCCGCACTTGGGAAAAAATCGAAGCCGCCTACAAAGCCAAGGAAACCATCACCGGCAAGGTGGTTGATCGAATCAAGGGCGGCCTGGTCGTCGATATCGGCGTCCGCGCTTTCCTGCCCGGCTCGCAGTTTGATCTTCGGCCAACACAAAACCTCGACGATCTCACCGGCACCGAAGTTCAGGTCCGCGTCACCAAGCTGAACCGCCGCCGCGGCAACGTCGTCGTTAGCCGCCGCGCTCTTCTCGAAGAAGAGCTGCACGCCAAGCGCGCCCAGCTGATGGAAACGCTCACCGAGGGTCAGGTTGTTCACGGCCACGTGAAGAACGTCACCGAATACGGCGCCTTCGTCGACCTCGGCGGCATCGATGGCCTGCTCCATCTCACCGATCTCAGCTGGGGCCGCGTCAAGCACCCTTCTGACGTCGTAAAGCCGGAGCAGGAGCTCGACGTCATCATTCTGAAATTCGACAAAGAAAAGCAGCGCGTTTCCCTCGGCCTGAAGCAATTGATGCCCGATCCCTGGGTCAACGCCTCCGAAAAATATCCCGCTGGCGGCAAAGTGAAAGGCAAAGTCGTCGGCATCGTCGACTACGGCGTCTTCGTCGAACTCGAACAAGGCATCGAAGGCCTCGTCCACGTCACCGAGCTGAGCTGGTCCAAAAAAGCCCAGCATCCCTCGAAGCTCTTCAAGGTCGGCGACGAAGTCGACGTCGTCGTCCTGGACATCAAGCCCAGTGACCGCCGAGTCTCCCTTGGCATCAAGCAAGCTCTCCCCGATCCCTGGCTGCTGGTTGCGGATAAGTATCCGGTGGGTACCATCGTCACCGGAAAAATCCGCAATATCGCGGAGTTTGGCGCATTCGTCGAAATCGAAGAAGGCTTTGACGGCCTCGTGCACGTCGGCGACGTCAGCTGGACCGAGCGCATCAAGAACCCGCACGAAGTTTTCAAAAAGGGCGAGCCCGTCACCGCAAAGGTTTTGAAGATCGACCCAGAGAACCGCCGCGTCTCCCTTGGCATCAAACAGGTGAACGACATCTGGGGCGAATGGTTCAAGCAACACAAAGTCGGCCAGATCGTGAAGGGCAAAGTTTCGCGCATCGCCACGTTCGGTGCATTCGTCGAACTCGGCGACAACATCGAAGCTCTTTGCCACAACACAGAGATCGAAGAGCGCAAGCGCCGCGACGAGGGCCACTCTCCGATGCACCGCACCAGTACCGGGCCGCTGAAGAGCGCCGGTCCGCTCGAGCCGGGCAAAGAGTACGATTTCAAAATCATCAAGATCAGCCCGGAGACGCGCCGCATCGGCTTAAGCTACCGCGCCGCCGCCAAGCAAATCGAGCGCAAGGAAATCGAACAGTACCGCTCCACGTCCACGTCGAAGTCTTCTTCGACGGCGACGATTGGCGACGCGCTCAAGTCCAAGCTGTCGGCACGGTAAGCTCGCTCGACAGTAGGGGCCACAGTCACACGAAAAGCTTTCTTGTAACAAACCGGTCTGCGCTTCCCAGAGCGCTTCGCCGACAAAGCACTAGGGGCAGCACAATTTCATTTACCTGCGGGTCAATTTAATGATAGGAAGAGGGTCAATCAGGCGCGTTCGGCTCCTCTAAACCGTTTCGCACCAAGAACCTGCGGCTGCTGATACACTGGCTCTGCAACGAGGCATAGGCACGATGACCAAGCAACTGACGCTGACGAAGGCCGACCTCATCGAAGAGGTGCTGCGCATCACCGAACTCCCCCGCAAGGAGTCCGAGACCATCGTCGAGACCATCTTCGACAGCATCATCGAGTCTTTGCAGAACGGCGACAAGATCGAGATTCGCGGCTTTGGCAGTTTCCGTACACGCCAGCGTCGCGGGCGCATAGGCCGCAATCCGAAAACGGGTGAGAAGGTCGAAGTCCCCCCAAAGAAAATTCCCTTCTTCAAGCCCAGCAAAGAACTCAAAGATTTTGTAAACACTTCGGAAGCAGCAGCCACCGCAGGAGCAACCTCAGCCGCGCCAGCTTCCAGCGACGCGAAGCATCCTTGACCCGCCGCAACCTTCCTCGTGCGGGTGCCCCACCCTCATTTTTTGAGGGTGGGTCTTCACTTCTCTGAATTTATCAACAGCCCGTCGGCGTGCGACTCGCGCCGCGTTTTGCGCTATGCTGTCCGCGCAACTTTCTCCTTGAGGACACTTGCCGATGGACTATCTCTGGACCCCTTGGCGCTACCAGTACATGGAGCAAGTCATGTCCGGCAAGCAGCCCGACTGCATCTTTTGCGATGCCATCGCCCGCAACAAAGATGACGAAACGCTGATCGTCTATCGTGGCGCGAAGACATTCATCATCCTCAACCGTTTTCCCTACACTTCCGGCCACGTCATGATTGTCCCGTATGCCCACGTCGCCGAACTCAATCTCTGCGATCCCGGCTCGCTCGATGAAATGATGCTACTCTCGCAGCGCATCGAAAAAGTCTTCCAACAAAATTACAAGCCCGACGGCATGAACCTCGGCATGAACCTCGGCCGCGCCGCAGGAGCCGGCGTCGCCGGCCACTTGCATCTTCACGCCCTCCCACGATGGTTCGGCGATTCCAACTTCATGACCGTTGTCGGCGAAACCCGCGTCCATCCCGAAGATCTCAGCGTCACGTATCAACGCCTCCGCAAAGCCCTATCCACCCAACCGTAATTCGCTCGCACATGTCGCATAGGGGCACGGCATGCCGTGCCCGTCTTTGGGCTGGCATCATTCTCACTGCATATTGTCATTCCGAGCAAAGCGAGGAATCTGCTTTTCTTTTCTCTTCTCCGCGCACTCTGTGACCTCTGTGTTAAAATCCACCTGCTACTTCAACCCATATCTTTTCGTGAACAATGCAGTCGCTTAAGTTCTCGCGCCGAACTCTTAAACTCTTCAACCTTAGACTCTTGAACCTCTTCTTCTCTTAGCTGTCGGCTGTAAGCTGTCAGCTCATTCCCTTCTGCGCTAAACTACTGCCAACCATGAATCTCGACCTAACCGAAGAACAATCTCTCCTCCAAAAAACCGTCCGCGAATTCGCTGAATCCGAAGTCCGCCCGCTCGCCAAAGAACTGGACGAAACCGGCCACTTCCCGCACGCCACTTTCAAAAAAGCCGCCGAGCTCGGCCTCACCGGCATCGCCGTCCCCGAATCCGAAGGCGGCGCCGGCTTCGACCACATCGCCTACACCATCGTCATCGAAGAAATCTCCCGCTGCTGCGCCTCCACCGGCGTGATTCTCTCCGTCCAGAATTCTCTCTACGCCGATCCCATCCACCGCTACGGCACTGCCGAACAAAAAAAGAAATTCCTCGAACCCTTCGCGCGCGGCGAAAAAATCGGCTGCTACGCCCTCACCGAGCCGCAAGCCGGCTCCAACGCCGCCGCCCTCCAAACCAAAGCCACGCTCCACGGCGACAAGTACACCCTCAACGGCACCAAAGCCTGGATCACCAACGGCGGTGCCGCCGATGCCGCCATCGTCTACGTCAACACGCATCCCGAAAAAGGCGAGAAAGGCATCACCGCGTTAGTCGTAGAAAAAGGCACGCCCGGCTTCAAAACCGGCAAGGAAGAAAAAAAACTCGGCATCAGCGCCACTGCCTGCTGCGAATTAATTTTCACCGACTGCGAAGTCCCCGTCGCCAATCGCATCGGTAACGAAGGCGAAGGCTACAAAGTCGCGCTCTCCACGCTCGACGGCGGCCGCATCGGCATCGCCGCACAGGCCACCGGCATCGCCCAAGGCGCCTTCGAAGCCGCGCAAAAATATGCGAAAGAACGCCTCGCCTTCGGCCATCCCATCTCGCAATTTCAAGCCATCCAATTCATGCTCGCCGACATGGCCACCGAACTCGACGCCGCCCGCCTCCTCGTCCGCAAAGCCGCCTGGAAGCAAGACACCGGCGCCCGCTTCAGCATGGACGCCGCCATCGCCAAACTTTTCGCCAGCGAAATGGCCACTCGCGTCACCCACAAAGCCATCCAAATCCACGGCGGCAACGGCTACTCCCGCGAATATCCCGTCGAACGCAACTACCGCGACGCCCGCATCACCGAAATCTACGAAGGCACCTCCGAAATCCAGCGCCTCGTCATCTCCTCCTGGGTCCTTCGTTCCTAATATGGAGTGCGGCAGCTCTGCTGCCGCTTTTTTTTGTGCCTCTCGTCGTACCTCCGAGCATTGGTTGCCAAAACTAACGCCAAAGAAGTAACTTATCCGCCGCTCTGTATGTTAGAGGGAGGCTTTCATGGAAAAAGATAAGAATCGTACTCAAGCCGAAAAAAATCTCGCGACGACGCAGCGCCCGATAAGCCGTCGCAGCGCGCTTCGCGGAGCCGCCACTCTGGCCGGAACCGTCGCCGCCTCTGCAATCTTGCCTTTACCTCTCCCCGCCGATGACGCAAAAAAAACGTCGCCCGAATCCGCACCTAAACCTCCCATCGTCGCCAACGACGAAAACGCCATCGTCGAAACCACCGCCGGCAAAGTACGCGGCTACACTCGCAACGGAATCTACACCTTCAAAGGAATTCCCTACGGCGCAACCACTGCAGGCAAAGCGCGTTTCCTACCGCCAACAAAACCAACTCCGTGGACTGGCGTCCGCAGCTCCATGCAATACGGCTATGTTTGTCCGCAAGGTCCGCGCGGCGGATGGGCCAACGACGAAGAAGCTTGGATGTTTTCCTGGGACGACGGCATTCCCGCCGAAGACTGTCTGCGAGTCAATATTTGGACTCCCGCCAACGACAACAAGAAACGCCCCGTGATGGTCTGGCTGCACGGCGGCGGCTTTCAGGCGGGTTCGGGTCAGGAGCTAAAGTCCTACGATGGTGAGAGATTAGCTCAGCGCGGCGATGTAGTGGTAGCGAGTCTCAATCATCGCATCGGCGTGCTCGGTCATCTGAACCTTGCCGCCTACGGCGAGTCCTATGCCACCTCAGCGAATCTTGGAATGCTTGACCTTGTCGCCGCGCTCGAATGGGTCCGCGACAACATCGCAAATTTTGGCGGCGATCCCGGCAACGTCACCATTTTCGGCCAATCTGGAGGAGGAGGAAAAGTTAGCACTCTGATGGCGATGCCCACCGCCAAGGGCCTCTTCCATCGCGCCATCGTACAGAGCGGCTCCATGATGCGCGCCAGCAGCATGGAACGGTCCGGCAAAATTGCCGCCGATGTTCTGGCCGAACTAAACTTGAGCGCTTCGCAAGTCGCTCAGCTGCAAGATTTGCCCTACCAAAAACTCATCGAAGCCGGCAGCGCAGTCCAGCGCAAAAACGCGCGCCCCGGCCTTCCCAACATTCGCAGAATGGCCGACACTCTGGTCTGGGCGCCCGTCGTCGACGGCACCGTCCTCCCCCGCCATCCTTTCGATCCCGACGCTCCCGCTCTCTCCGCGCAAATTCCCATGCTCATCGGAACCGTCCTCAACGAATTCCTCAACGGCATCAATCATCCCGAATATGAAGTCATGACCATCGACGAGGTCAAGAAACGCGTCGGCGATATGTACGGCGATAAGAGCGCACAGATCATCGAAGTTTTCCAGCAAGCTCATCCGAAAGAAAAACCGTTCGACATTCTTTCACGCATCGCCGCTTCCAACGTGCGTCAGGGCGCAGTCACCCAGTGCGAACGCAAAGCCGCGCAAGCTGCCGCCCCCGCCTATTTATATTGGTTCACCTGGAAAACTCCAGTGTTGGATGCCAGGCCACGCGCCTTCCACTGCGCCGAACTAGCCTTTTGCTTCGATAACACCGAGCGCTGCGAGAACATGACTGGCAATGGAGCCGAAGCGCAGCATCTCTCCGCCCAAGTGAGCGAAGCGTGGATTCACTTCGCTCGCACCGGCAACCCCAACCACCCCGGCATCCCCACTTGGCCCGCTTTCATCGCCGACAAGTGCCCCACAATGATCTTCGACACCCCGTGCGAAATGAAAAATAATCCCGACACAACGGAACGCAAAGCCACCGACCAAACGTAGCGCCGCCCTTTAGGGCGGCATCTTCGAAATTTAATTCGCAGCTGCATAACCGTTGAGGGTCAAGCGACGCCCGTCAGGGCCTCCCGCAATTGTAGGCGCCGCGCTTTAGCGCGGCCTCCCCGCCACAGTTGACGTTCCGCGCAAATCTAAGCACCATCTCTCTCGCACAATTCAACCGCCATCCTCCCAAACTAACGGAGCCACAATGTCTCAATTTCCCAGCTTCGATCTCTCCGGCCAAGTCTCTCTCGTCACCGGAGCAGCCCGTGGACTCGGCCGCGCCATCTCTCTAGCCTTGGCCAATGCTGGCTCCGGCATCGCTCTCGGCTTACGCGACGTGAACAGTGCATCCGATCTCGTCCGCGAAATCCAATCCATGGGCCGCAAAGCTTTGCCTCTTCAAATGGACGTCACTGATCTCGCGCAAATCTCTGGCGCCATTCAAAAAGCTGCGGATCATTTCGGAAAGCTGGACATTCTCGTCAACAACGCCGGCAACGGCACCAGTGGCCTCGCGCTCGACGTCAACGAACGCGACTTCGACCTCACTCTCGCTCTAAATCTGAAGTCCACTTTCTTCGCCAGTCAGGCCGCCGCAAAAATCATGATGCGCCAAAAGGGTGGACGCATCATTAATATGAGTTCGCAAGCCGCATTCGCCGCCTTGCCCACCGAGTCCGTCTATTGCGCCAGCAAAGCCGCGGTCTCGCACCTCACAAAATGTCTCGCCGTCGAGTGGGGCCCGCACAACATCACCGTGAACGCCGTCGCCCCCACGTTCATCTCCACTCCGGGCACCGACGAAGCGCTATCCGACCCCGCTTTTCGCGCCGACGTCCTCGAGCGCATCGCCGCCCTTCACCGCATCGGCGAACCCGTCGAAGTTGCCGGCGCCGTCGTCTTCCTCGCCTCCCCCGCCGCCTCCCTAATCACCGGCCACACCATCCTAATCGACGGCGGCTGGACCTCCCGCTAACCTGGAGTGCGGCAGCTCTGCTGCCGCTTTCTTTTGCCCCGCGTTTAGCGACGCCCTTCAGGGCGTCATCCTCAGCCTTAAATGGGAGCGATGTGCTGTGGCATTGGGGAGACAACGGCGTATTCAAATGTTTTGTGATGGCCGAGCCGAAAACAAAGTCAGGCGTAGTGATGTTCGCAAACAGCGAGAATGGACTGGAAATCGCCAAGCCCGTGATAGACGAGGCGATGGGTACGGAGTCGCTAGCCTTCGATTGGCTCAAATAATAAGAACGCCGGGTGGCGCGCACACTGCCGATAGGTGGGCGGGTGGCGCAGGGCGCCAGTCGGGTGCCGCACTCGCCGGTTTTGCGGGTGCGGGTTTTGAATTGGGACCTGCCCCGCCTTGCCTCATGTCTTCCTCGTCTCACCAAACTACAAAATTCCCGCCAACTCCTTCCGTCCGCTCCACTTCCGCGTCTCACGTTCGAATGATGAAACAACAGTACTATACCTTGACAGTAATAGATATTCCTGCTACCATTCTATATGATTCGGCAAAGCCACACCTCCGGGCATCCCTTCTACTCAGAATTCACTCCCCACCACTCGGGATCTTCCTCTGTGTACACGCAGGAACGCCCGCAACTCCAATCCCTTCATACGCTTACTTCACAACTTCCGGACACCCGGGGGTGGGGGCACAGGCTTCAGCCTGTGCTCTTTCATCGCTCCAGCCAAAATCCATCCGCGCCTCCGCCCCGCTCGATCCGTCCGGCGCTCGTTACAGTCCCCTCTCCTTTACCCAGAGCCGCGAAGGGCCCCTATCTTCTTTGGAATCCGCACTTCCGCAAAACGCGCCAGCAACCCCTGTAGAATGCGCAGTTTCAAAACTCTAGACTTAAAGCCCTTTAGAATCCGCAGTTACGAAAAAACCGGGGAGCGGGAGGATCCCCTTTTCAGGAGGAGCTGCCGTTCCGTCCCCTCGCTGTCGACTGTCAGCTGTCGGCTTCCCGCTTCCCGTTATATCCTGTCACCGTGCTTGAACTGGACTGCGGCCTGGAATTTGATCCCGCCCGCGCAGAGGAGGATTTCTTCCCCGCCCTGCCGGCCAAACCTGCCGTTTGCCTGATCGAATCGCGCGCGGAAAACGCCGAACCGTTTCTGATTCGCACGCAGGATTTGCGCCGTCGACTGCAGCGCCTGCTCGGCCCCGCAGATCCTGCGAGCAAACGCCTGAATCTACGCGAGCTCGCGAGCGGCATTCGCTACCGCCTCACAGGCTCCGCGCTCGAGCAAATCTTCACCTACTACCAACACGCCAAACATCTGTTTCCGCAGCGCTATAGAAAACTCACGCGTCTGCGTCCGCCCGCCGTCTTGAAAATCAGCCTGCGCAATGCCTACCCGCGCTGCTACGTCACGCGCCGCATCGCCGTGGACGAAACCGGCGCACCCTCCGCAGGCGCTTACTACGGTCCGTTCCCTTCGCGAAAATCCGCGCTCGCTTTTTCGGAACAGGCGCTCGACCTTTTCAAAGTGCGCCGCTGCCAGATTAAAATCCGCCGCGATCCCACTTTTCCCGGCTGCATTTATTCCGAAATGAAAATGTGCCTCGCGCCGTGCTTCGCCGGATGCACCAAAGAGGAATACGACGCCGAAGTCCAGCGACTGGTGCAGTTTCTCGACACCAACGGCAACTCGCTCCGCGCCGCCATCGAAGACGACCGTGAACGCGCCAGCGCCGATCTCGATTTCGAGCGCGCCGCGCAGCTCCACAAACGCATCGAAAAACTGGACGATGCGCTGCGCTTCCGCCCCGAACTCGCCCGCCGCATCGCCGACCTCGACGCCGTGATTCTTCAGCGCACCGCCGAAGAACAATCCATCGGCGTTTTCGGCGTCCACGGCGGTCGACTCGCCGAACCGTTTTTTCTGCGCTTCGCAGAAATAGCTAGCCAACCGCGCTCCGCCGAACACATCTTCAAGGACTATCTCGAGGGAAACGTAGTAACGGCCCAGAGCGCCGAAACGCCCGCCGCGCAGACCGAGGGAAACTCCGCTGCAACAACCTCAACGTCGCCCGCAGTATCTGCACAAGACGAAGGCGCCCCTCGCGTCCGCTCCGGAGCCGCCGCCCGCGAAGAACTCAGCGAACATCTCGCGCTCATCGCCCGCTGGTTCTACAGCAATCCTCGCGACGGTGAGATTTTCTATCGCGAAAAAGACTGGCCATACCGTAAGATTCTCCGTGCCTGCAGCCGGCTCCTAAATCCGAAAGCCGCGGCAACCGAGCCGTCCGCGACCGGCAATAGTTCGTAGGGGCACGGCACGCCGTGCCCGTCTTGGCGATTGCAAACGACAAGGAACTCATGACCAAATCCGCCTCACTGGAAGCCACAAAGCACTACGCCAACCGCTTCGCCGGACGCGCCGCCGACGGCCACTTCCGCGAAACGCAAGGCCTCGTCATGTCCTCTCTAGGAATCGGCACCTACCTCGGCCAACCCGATCCAAAAGTCGACGCGAGCTACACCGCCGCAGTCGTCGCCGCCGCCGAAAACGGCATCAACTTCATCGACGCCGCCATCAACTACCGCTTCCAGCGCAGCGAACGCAGCATCGGCGCAGCCATCAAGCAACTCGCCACAAAGGGTTTCTCCCGCGAAGAACTCGTCGTCTGCACCAAAGGCGGCTATCTCACTCCCGACGGCTCGATGCCCTCCGAACCCACCGAATATTTTCTTCGCGAATACATCCAACCGGGCATCTTTACGCCGAAAGACCTCGTCGCCGGCAGCCACTGCATGACGCCGCGCTTTCTGGAAGATCAGCTCGCCCGCAGCCTGCGCAATCTTCAGCTCGACGGCATCGACGTCTACTACCTGCACAATCCCGAGACGCAACTCACTGAAGTCTCCCGCCCGGATTTTCTAGAGCGCGTTCGCGACGCATTTCATTTTTCTCGAGTCTGCCGTCGACGCCGGCAAAATTCAGTTTTACGGCATGGCCACCTGGAACGGCTTCCGCCAGGAAGCCAAAGCGCGCGACGCCATGCAACTCGCCGAATTCGCGCAAATCGCCACGGACATCGCCGGCGAAAAACACCACTTCCGTTTCGTACAGCTCCCTTTCAATCTTGGAATGACGGAAGCGTTGACCCTTGGCAATCAGTCCATCGGCGGGCGTGACCGCACCGTTATGGAAGCTGCAAGCGAACTTGGAATTACGCTTGTCGCAAGCGCGTCACTGCTGCAAGGACAGGTCGCGCGAAATTTGCCGTCGTTCGTAGCGCAAGCCCTCGGCCTCGAAAACGACGCCGAGCGCGCTCTGCAATTTGTGAGATCGTCGCCCGGAATCACCGCAGCGTTGGTAGGAATGTCCCATGTCGAACACGTCCACGCTAACGCGAAGCTTGTAGGGGTCGCGCCCGCCACAGTAGATCAGTTCACGCAACTCTTCAGTCGCGGTGAGAGCGCGTAGGAGGGAATAATTCTGGATTGCGCTCTGTGAGCCATGCGGAGATGGCGTGATCCACTTGATCGAGCTTGCCGACGAAAAAATGATCGGCTTCTTCGACAATCACGATTTTGTTTTCGCCGGCCGCCGCTGAAACCACGCTCTTCAATTTGTCAGGTGCTCCGTAAATATCGTTCGCACCAAGAACAAACAGCTTTGGCTTTGCACAATGTTTCAGATACGAAAAGTCTGCGTTGTTCACCGGTGGGCCGAGCCCGATCAGTTGTGTGACGCGCGCATCCTCGCAACCAACGCGAAGCCCCACCCAGCAACCAAAGCTGAATCCCGCAACCAAGAGTGGAATCCGTGGAAATTCCGCAGCAAGAAAATCGAGCGCCGCGCGCGCGTCGCCTCGCTCCCCTTCGCCGCGATCGTGCTTCCCTTCGCTCAGTCCCGTTCCGCGAAAATTGAAACGCAAAACCGGAAGCCTGAGTGCATCCAGGGATTTTGCAGCTTGATAGACCACTTTGTTGTGCATCGTCCCGCCAAAAAGCGGATGCGGATGACACACCAGGGCGGCCATTCGCGGCGAACCCGTGTTGGGACTCCACAGAATGGCTTCCAATCGTCCCGCGGGCCCTGCGAGAAACAAATTACGAGATTCGTGTTGTGCGCTCATAAGTCGAGTCAGAAGAAATGCGAGTGTATCCCAATACAAGCAAAAGGCCGAATCCCTCAGCGCGCGCGGGCATGTTTTTCTGCACGCAGAGTGCGTGTGCTTAATCGTTTAAATAACTGTGAGCTATGAATCGAATCGGTGTTCGTGTTTCAAAATGCATGTGACTTTCAGCAGAGCTTGCTTCGACGCACCGGCAAGCCGTAGGAGTAACAGTACTACTCGAATTACGAGGTAGCTCAAAATGCTCGGTTTCGGCTCAAAACCGCGTACTAGGACGTAATTTCCTGACTTTCGCGTTGCAGTTTGCGGGTGCCGATGTTAGCTTTCGTTGAAATTCCAGCCCTAGTGGGAGGAGCAATGAGCGACGGGGCCGACCGCCGCGAAGCCCGGCGTTTTAACATGACGCTGCCGCTCCGCGTGCTTCCGAATGAACCGCATGGGTCCGAACTCACCGCGCAAACCCGGGACGTCAGCTATCGCGGACTTTACTTTCTTACAGAAATACAATTTCCCGTCGGAAGCGAAATCGAATTTGTAATCACACTGCCAGAGCAGGTGACACAATCGGGCGACGTAAATATTCGCTGCCTCGGCCAGATTGTACGCGTCGAGCCAACATCCAACGGCCGCATGGGAATCGCCGCGAAAATTGAACGCTACGAATTCATGCCCGCCACGGCTACCGCCGCATAAGCTATTTCTTTGTATGATGGCGTGCGCTGTGCTCGTTCAGAATGCCTTTCAGATCAACTTTTTGTGACAATTGCTGACGCTCGCTTGCGGCCACACTCGGCGAGTACAATGGCTGGGCCATTCGTTCCACGGCTATAAGATCAGAGTTATTTTTCCTTGGGGGAATTCATGTATCACTATGACGCGAGCATTGCGCTCGAAGAATTGAAAGAGGATGCGCTTTTGCCCCATCCCGTCAGGCTGCGCGACATGATTCTGCGGACACAGCTTGGCCCGGAAGAGGCGAAGCTGCTGAACCACGAATTTCAGGACTATCTGACGCGTTTCGGCGAGTTGCAAAACGTGGCGCGCGGAGTGCTCGAGAAAATTGCCGCCGGTCATCGCAAAGCTTCGTGATGCGAGCGGCAAAAGTCGGAGCGCACCGCGGATGAATGCGAAACCGCGCGTCCTTCTCTTGTCTGCATCGTCCGGCGCGGGACACGTCCGTGCAGCGCAAGCCCTCGAAAAAGCGTTTGCTGCACGCGGCGATTGCACCGTAGAACACATCGATACAATTGAGTACGTCAGCAAACTTTTTCAGCGCGTTTATGACAAGGCTTATATTTCCATGGTTCGGCGCGCGCCGGAATTGATGGGTGTGCTCTACGACCGCCTCGATCAGCCCTGGCATCATCCACGGCGGCGGCTCGCGATGGATCGGCTAAACACCGCGCCGATGATTCGAATGCTTAAGCGCGTGCAGCCGGATTTGTGCGTCGCCACTCATTTCCTGGCGGCTGAAATTGTTGCCTGGTTGATCGCCAAGCGAAAGTTGCGCGCACACAACGCCATTGTCGTGACTGACTACGACGTGCACGCCATGTGGCTTTGCCGCACGGTCGAACGCTATTATGTGGCTATCGACGAAGCTGCAGAATATTTGGCGCACATCGGTGTGCCGCGTGAACAATTGCGGGTTACCGGAATTCCGGTCGATCCATTGTTTGCCAAACCTTTGGATCGCACGGAAGCGCGACGAGCGCTTGGCCTCGACCTTTCTGCGCCTGTGATTTTGATTTCTGCGGGTGGTTACGGCATCGGTCCAGTCGAACAGCTTGTCAACGATTTGCTGGCATTGCAGCGCCAATGGCAAATTGTTGCGATCGCGGGCAAAGCGGAAAAGGTTCGCAAACGCCTCGGCGAGATCTCTCGCGATGCGGGCAAACTTTCGAGTGGCGCGCTTCGACTCGTTCCCGTGGGTTTTACAACGGAAATGGACAAGTACATGGCCGCGGCCGATCTTCTTGTTGGCAAAGCTGGCGGTCTTACCACTTCGGAAGCACTGGCGCGCGCGTTGCCAATGGCGCTGATTGAGCCGATTCCCGGACAGGAAGAGCGCAACGCCGATCATTTACTGGAGGCCGGCGCCGCCATTCGCTGCAACAATTTGCCGGCGGCAGCGTGGAAAATCGCGAGATTGCTGGACGATCCGGCCCGCCTAACAAGGATGCGCGAAGCTGCGCGAAGCATGGGCAAACCCGGCGCGGCGGCAGCCATCGCAGAAGATGCTCTGAGGCTGGTAGACTGACGTGGCCATAAAACGGAGTAAGCTTTAGCTTTCGCATTCTATAAGGGTTGCTGAACACGAGTCCCCATGCGACGCAACACACTTTTGATCGATGCCGATGACACGCTGTGGGAAAACAACGTGTTTTTCGAGAAACTCATCGAGGATTTCATCACCCTCGTCGAGCCGTGCGGCTACACGCGCTCGTATATCCGCCACATCCTGAATGAGACGGAACGGAAAAATATCCGCCAGTACGGTTACGGTGTGCGCAGCTTCGGCCGTTCGCTGGAAGAAACTTACCTGAAGCTTGCGGACCAGATGGTGCGGCGTGAAACGCTGGCGCAAATTCATGGCCGCGTGGTGGAACTGGAGCGCACGCCGCCGAAAATTCTCGACGGCGTCCCGGAAACGCTCGCTTATCTGACGGAGCGTCACCGCCTGATCTTGTTCACGAAAGGCGAGCCCGCCGAGCAGGCGGCGAAAGTGGAGCGATCTGGGCTGCAGGGCTTTTTCGAATTCATCGAAATCGTCAGCGAAAAAGATCCTGAGACTTACGGCGGCTTGGTGCGCAAGTATAAAATCGTGAAGTCGCACGGGTGGATGATTGGCAACAGCCCGCGCAGCGACATCAACCCCGCGCTAAAGATTGGGCTCAACGCTGTCTACATTCCGCACCAGCACACCTGGCAGCTCGAACATGAACCTGTGATGGCCGGTTCTGGAAAGCTTGTTATCGTTCCTGCGTTTCGCGAGTTGCGGGGGCACTTTTAGTTCGAACTGCGGGGCCTCTGCGTACATGGATTCGTGCTGGCCGCGGTAAAAGCGGCAGCAGAGCTGCCGCACTCCAAATAGCTGATTCCAATTTGGATGTTGGAGACGATTGAGTTTGGCGCGAGTCTAATCTCCTCTGAACCCAGCAATGGAGGCTCTCATGGCTACGCCTATTATTTCCGCTCACACCGACTGGCGGCAGGAATGGTTTGAATTTGAGGATGCGACTTACCTGAATCTTGCGGGGCAGTCGCCGATGCCGAAAGTTTCGCTGCGCGCTCTGCAAACGGCGCAGGAGTGGAAGAAATTTCCGCATCACAAGCCAGACTCGACTTTTTTCGAAGTGCCGAACCGGATTCGCGCCTCGATTGCAAAACTGATTGGCGGCAAGGCGGAAGAGGTAGCTATTACCACCGGTGCGACGACAGGTATGGCAGCGGTTGCGTTTGGCCTCACTTGGAAGCCGGGCGACGAAATCATTACGGCGAAGGGTGAGTTTCCGCTGCAGTACACGGTTTGGAAACCGATGGAAGAGCGCGAAGGCGTAAAACTGAAAATTGTTGCGCCTCGCGAGCGATTTATCACCGCCGATGATTTGGTGGCGGCAATGACGGCGAGAACGCGGCTTGTGTCCGTGAGTCTGGTGCGATTCGATGATGGTTCGCTGCTGGATGCGGCGCGCGTGGCCGAAGCGTGCCATGCGCAGGGTGCTTTGCTTTTGCTGGATGCCAGCCAGTGTTGCGGCACGCTGCCGATGGATGTTGAAAAGCTAGGCGCGGATTTTGTCGTGTGCGCGGGATATAAAGGGCTACTCAGTCCATTTGGCACTGGATTTTTCTGGGCCAAGAGCGAGCACATCGCCAACATGCGGCCGGCCCCGTTTTATTGGATGGCAGTGGCCGGCTCGGACAATTTTGCTTCGCTCAATTTCGATAATCCTAAGCCGGCTCCGGCAGCAAAGCGATGGGATACCGCGGAGCCAGCTAGCTATTTCAATTTCAACCTCGTCGCGATGGATGTCTCCACGGATTTTGTCGTGCGCGTCGGGCCTGAAACCGTAGCAAAGCACAACGCCGCTCTTGTCGATCTGATGTTCGAACGCTTGCCGAAAGACAGTTGCGTACCAGCGAGCCCGCTGGATTCGGCGCGCCGAGGCGCGTTTGGATGTTTCGCAGCGAGGACACCTGAAAAGACGGCTGAGCTTTATCAGAAGTTGCGCAGCGAAAATATTATCGTCAGTCTGCGCGAAGGGAACATTCGCATGTCGCCCCATCTTTACAATACGGAGCGCGACATCGACCGGTTGATTGCGGTGGTGACTGCATGACAGTTGCTAATAATTGGCCGCGGGTTGCCGTCATTGGCGCTGGCGCCGTCGGAGGTTATTTCGGTGGAATGCTCGCGCGAGCGGGCGCCCCCGTGATGATGATTGGCCGCGCCGCGTTTGTCGATGCGGTAAAGAAGAATGGGCTTTTTCTCGACACGGTGCAATTCAAAGAAAGCGTTCGCGTTGAAGCTTCGACCGAGTTGGCGGATGTTCGCGGCGCCGAGATCGTTCTTTTTTGCGTGAAGACGACCGACAATGCCGCGACGGCTCGCGCTCTCGCGCCGCTGCTGGCCCCCGGCGCAATTGTCGTTAGCATGCAGAACGGCGTGGACAATGCGGAGCAGATTCGCGCGGCATCGGGGATTGCGGCGCTCTCCGCGGTAGTTTATGTGGCGGCAGCTGTTCCCGAACCAGGGCACGTGAAGCATGCGGGGCGCGGCGATCTAGTGGTGGGGCCGCGGAATCCGCAGAGCGAGCGATTCGCTGCGATGTTCGAACGCGCCGGCGTCAACTGCCGCGTTGCGGACAATATCGAAGGCGAACTTTGGACCAAGCTGACCTGGAATTGCGCGCTGAATGCCGTTTCGGCGCTGGGCCGCGCGACGTACGGGCAAATTGCAGCTAGTCCCGATGCGCGGAAGCTGGTGGAAACGGCGGTCTACGAACTACTGGCGGTTGCACGCGCGGCGGGTGTGCATCCGCCGGGATTTGAAGACCCCCAGGTGGCGCTGGCAGGATCGTTCAAGATCGCGACGCAGTTAGCCGACGCATATTCCTCGACGGCGCAGGACATGATGCGCGGGAAGCGCACGGAGATCGATTCGCTGAACGGATACATCTCGCGGCGCGGAGCAGAGCTTGGCGTACCGACGCCTGTCCATCAAGCGCTCTACACTCTCGTGAAACTTGCGGAAGGCGCGGCAGCATCGGCAGCAAGTTCATCCCGCTGAATCTCTCGTAGAAAAATCATCGCATCTGCTAAAGTAACTCTCCGCTGATTGGGCTGAGAGCGAACTTCGGGTCCGCTCGGCAAATGTTCGGAGGATTCATGACTGGCAATTCTGTTCTGCTTCGCCGCATCTTGCTGTCAGCAGTTGCGCTTGGATGCGCGGCTGCGACACACGCGCAAACACCGCTCCCGTCCGATGTGCCCTCCAAGTACGACGCGCCCAAAACGAACAACGACTACGTGAAGCGCGTCGAGATGATTCCGATGCGCGACGGCGTAAAGCTCTACACCGTGATCGTGATTCCAAAAGGCGCGAAGAATGCGCCCATCCTTTTTACGCGCACGCCTTATGACGCGGCGCATCGCGCGGCGCGCAACCAATCGGAGCGCATGCTGGCCATACTGCCGCAAGGAGACGAGGTCTTCGTGGCAGACGGATATATTCGCGTATTCCAAGACGTGCGCGGGAAATATGGCTCGGAGGGCGATTACGTGATGACGCGGCCGCTGATCGGACCGCTGAATCACAGCGAAGTGGATCACTCGACCGACGCATACGATTCGATCGACTGGCTGGTGAAAAATATTCCCGAATCAAACGGCAAAGTGGGAATGATCGGCAGCTCGTACGAAGGATTCACCGTGGTGATGGCGCTGGTGAATCCGCATCCGGCGCTGAAAGTCGCCGCGCCGATGAGCCCGATGGTGGACGGTTGGATGGGCGACGACTGGTTTCACTTCGGAGCTTTCCGCCAGCCAAACCTCGATTATTTTACTGGCCAGACGGCGGCGCGCGGCGGCGGAGCGCCAATGACGCGCGAAGGCTACGACGAGTACGAAAATTTCCGGCGCGGCGGCTCTGCTGGCGATATGGCAAAAGCGGCCGGGATGGATCAACTGCCTTACTGGCGCAGGCTCTCGGAGCATCCTGCTTATGACGATTTCTGGTCCGCGCAAGCGCTCGACAAAATCATGGCGGCCCAACCGCTGAAAGTGCCGACGATGTGGATTCAGGGCTTGTGGGATCAGGAAGACATGTGGGGCGCGATTCATTCTTTCCTGGCGATCGAGCCGCACGATACGAATAACAACATGAATTATCTGGTGATGGGTCCCTGGCGACACAGCGGCGTGAATTACGATGGGTCGACGCTGGGGCCAATGAAGTGGAACGGCGATACCGCGCTGCAATTCCGGCGTGACGTCCTGAAACCGTTTTTCGACCAATATTTGAAAGATGGGGCGCCGAAAGCGGATACCCCGCCTGTCCTGATTTACAACACAGGGGAAAATCATTGGGACCGTTTCAAATCGTGGCCGCTGGCTTGCGAAACGGGATGCGCGACTGTGTCGAAGCCTCTTTATCTGACAGCGGGATTCGGGCTTTCGTTCACAGCTCCCGCAGGAGACGCAAAATCCGCCGCGGCCTACGACGAATATGTTTCTGATCCCGCGAAGCCGGTGCCGTATATTCCGCGCCCGGTGCGTGGCACCGCGTGGAGCACGTGGCTGCTGCAGGATCAACGCTTCGTCGCAGACCGGCCTGATGTGCTGACATACATGACGCCGGTGTTGACGGAACCTTTGCGGCTTAGCGGAACTCCGATGGTGCATCTCGTCGCGTCCACAAGCGGAAGCGACAGCGACTGGGTCGTGAAACTGATCGACGTGTTTCCCGATGAAGTGCCCAGCTATCCGGAAATGGGCGGCTACCAGCTTTCGATCGCGATGGATATTTTTCGCGGGCGCTACCGCGAGAGCTTCTCCGATCCAAAGCCGATCGCTTCCAATACGCCTCTGACGTACAAATACATCCTGCCCACTGTGAATCATGTATTTCTGCCAGGACACCGAATTATGGTGCAGGTGCAGTCGAGCTGGTTTCCACTCTACGACCGCAACCCGCAGAGTTATGTGCCGAATATTTTCTTTGCGAAGCCGCAGGATTATGTGAAGGCCACGCAGCGCGTGTATCACGCGGCGGGAACGGCCAGCTTCATCGATTTGCCGGTTGTGCCGGTGAAGCAATAAAAGAAACGATGTAATGACTTAGAAATGTAACGACGCAACGACGGCAAGATCCTCTATCAGCTTGCGAAGTCACATACTGCGAGCTGCGATCGTTTTCTCCGCATCCCAATCAACAACAGGTAGATACGTTGTAATTTATAAGTTACAATGTATCGGTGATTGAAATTCGCCATTACGTCAGCCCCGCGGGGCGCGACATTTTCGACCAATGGCTATCGCAACTCGGTGACCCACGAACACAAGCCAAGATTGCCGTGCGAATTGACCGGCTGGCGGCCGGGAATAAGGGAGACTGCAAGCCTTTGCGAGATGGATTGTGGGAATTGCGAATCGATTGGGGTCCTGGCTATCGGATTTATTACGCAATGACAGGCAAAGATTCTGCATTGCTTTTGAACGGCGGCGACAAACGAAGACAGGCGGCGGATATCGAGCGGGCGCTTGAATATCTGAGGAACTACAAGGAAAGGAACAAGACGAAATGAAGCGAAAAACAAGTGTTTCCCATGATGAGGCCATGGTTCGCCGCCTTCGCAAGGATCCGGAATTCGCAGCCGAGTATCTCAAGGCCGCTCTAGAGGAATCCGACGAGCCGCGCGTTTTGCTCGTAGCATTGCGCCGTCTCGCGCACGCTCACGGCATCGCAAAAGTTGCTAAGGCCGCTGGCATAGAGCGCGAGAGCCTCTATCGAGCTTTGTCAGAAAATGGCAATCCGCGCCTGTCCACTTTGGTTGCAGTCACTAAGGTCATCGGTTTAAGGCTGACGGTCGAAGCTGCTCCATAAAGTGGGAGCATAGACCCTTAGCGATTAGAAAGTTAGCGGTCGTCGCGGATCTTGAAGGGGATGTGAGCGATGACTTCGAGGTCGACGGCCGTCCCGGATTTTGAACCGGGCTGGAACTTCCATTGGGCAAAGGCAGACTTGGCGTTGGCGTCGAGCTGGGGGTCGAGGCCGCGAGCGACTTGAATGCTGTCGACGGAACCGTCGGCGTGAATCACTCCATACAGAACGACTTCACCTTGAACATTTTGGTCGATGAGGTCGGGCGGGTACTTGGGATCGACTTTCCGAATGGGTACCGGCATGGCTAGTTCGCCAGAAGCGGAAGGCATCCCCGCTGACCCACCGCCGAGTTCGGCAAAATGCAAAACCCAGCTTCCGCTCGCGCTATTGATATTGGCCATGTTGACGGCAAGAGTGTAGACGCGCTTGGAGGCGAAAATTTGTTCCGGTTTTGCGCCGGGAGGAAGCGCGGTGAAGTTAGGAGGACCGCTGCGTTCTTGAGCGTCTTCGGTCTTGCTGTTGGAATCCGGCCGCGTAATTAGGCCGTGCGAGGACGGCAAGCTGAGTTTTGAATGCGCACTTCCTAAGCCGGAGACAGTAGCGTTTGGCTGCGGGTTTCCGCCACTGATGCTGATGCCTACGGGGCTCTTTCCGCCACCGTTGCTCGCTGCGGCTGCGCCGGCACCGCCGGATGGGTCGGCAGGAGCTTTCGGCGAGCCGTCGGGGACGCCAGGCTTGGTGCCTTCGGGCGAAATGGAAATCCGCGCGGCGAGATTGCCTTGCGGCGGTTGAACATCCGCCTTCGGCGCCGCGGGCGAAGCGGAAAGAGCGATGAGCGCAGCGGGGTTTCCATTCGTGGCGGGCTGAGCAGCGCCTATTTCCGGTGCAGCGACGGTGTCGCCGGTTTGCGCACGCTCTGCTACGCGAGGTGCGGCGCCTGCGTTCAGATCGAGGTTCGGGCGAGCTGGAGCGTTTGGCGATACTGCGAGATTCAGGTCCGCAGGCTTTTGATCGAAAGTGGGAACATCCGGAAGCGGAGCGGACGTAACTGCGGCGACACGATGCTGGCGAGGATGAAGTTTTGCGAGGGCGTCAGCGCTGATCTGAATATGCGGCCGGGCCGGAGCTGCCGGGGCCTGCAATTGAACGATGTTCGGCATGTCGGGAAGCGTCTTGGGTGCGAGTTGCGGGGCAACCGGATTGAGCAGTGTTTGCCGTGGGTGATTCGGGTGCACGGGATCGGTGACGATGCGCTGGCGGGGATGGAAAGCGTCTGCGCCTTTGGGAGGGAGTGGTTTGTTCGGGTCGCCATGCGCGATGGTCTTGGGCTTCGCGGCGCGGATTTGGAGCGTCGGAAAATCTTCGATGGGGCCGGACCATGTGAGTTGGGTGTTGTCAAAGGCGGAGTTGTGGCGAACGGTCGTGGGAAGAAGTGAAAAGGGAGATAGAACGAATACGACATGCCACAGCGCCGCAGCAACGACAGCTCGCCAGGGCATGCGACGTTCGACCCAGCAGTCGCGGAAGTAGTCGCCTCCGAGAAATTTTCTGGGCGTGAACGGGCCGGAAACGAGCGTGCGGAGGCTGCTCCAGATACTTTGGCGGAAATCGCCCCAGGGAACGTCAAGTTTGGGCTCAGCGATGACTTGCTCGGGCGGAGGCGTAGGGATGGGAGCCATGCGCGCGGCGGTGGCCGCGCCTTGTCCCAAGAGGTTATACCCACTATTGACCTGGCCTGCTGACATTAGTCTCGTAGTATAGCGTGGCTGGGGACCAGAGAGTATGGATTCGGGCGGTGGGTCTGGGGATGCCTGAGAAGAGAGTGAGTAGTGCGTGGTGAGTAGTGCGTGGTGAGTAGTGAGTAGCGCAGGCAGGCGGGGGCCCTTACAGGGTGAACAAGCCCCGCCCTACAGAATGAAGTTAGGCTGCGGCGCTGGCTCGCTGGCGAGTTTGAAAGTGGCGGACGACGGCGATGAGAAGCGCTAGGGCACAAAGAACTGTTACGGCGAACCAGAAAAAAAACACGACGTTCCACGTGCCTACGTACCACGAGCCTGCCATGCGAGAATTCCGAACCGAGAGGAAGTTGTGTGTCGCCAAGGAACGCGGAGAGTTCGGACAAGTGGAAGTCATCGCCGGTTCTTAGGAAACGCTGGAGAAGTTGCGAATAGGGCCAGTAGCTCACGAAAAGAACGGCGCTCGAAAGAAGTGCCCCAATAGCTGAGACGAAAGCGAGGCCGAGCGTCAGCGGGCTCGGGCGAAAGTGAAGAGAAATTCACGGACGCGACTCGCACGACGACACCCAGCGTACAAATCAACAAAACACCGCTGCAAAAAAGCACCAAGCAATCCTGCGAGCCTTACCAACAAAGCGTTCCAATGGGGAACGCTGCACCTCCTCGAGAGCGGCTCGCCAAGAAGCGCGCTGCATTTCTGCCCTTTCATCAAGCCGGTCCGCGAGAGAAGCGTAGAACGATGCCTCTGACTTATTGCCATCATCCTCCGAGAGCGTTGCGAGGCGCTTGCAGGCTTCTTTGGCCTCGCGGCCAATGAAGAATCCGCCGTCAGGTCCCGACATTTGACCGAAACGGACCACGGACCAGTATATTTCGCGGGCACGTTTGCGATCCCCTTGGGCTTCCAGTGTGTTGGCGGACTCGATCAGCGATTTTGCATAACGGTAAGAGTCCCAAACCGCGTAGCTCGGCACGCCATACCAGTAATGGTCGTCTAGAGCCTGAAACGGATCGTCGATGCGATAACGAAGAAGAACGCGGCGATTGAGTTCCTTCAGTTGAGAGGAATACGTGTCGAGCTTCGCGGAACGAAAAGCCGCCTCCATGGCGTCTTTCCACGCGGCTGGTTTCTCTTCCACGCTATGGGAGATTTTCTTACCGTCTACTTGATCGATGAATCAATTTTTTCAGCCGTGATGAGATACGGAAGGGCGTTTTGCGGATCCCACTGCTCTAGCGCGAGAGCCCATCGGTCGATCTCCGGTGCCAGGAGTCCCGGACGGCGGCAATGGCGTAAATCCAGGTCAGTCGTGGGTCCAGATGAACAGCTTGGTCCGCGAGGCGTGCGCTCTCGGATTCATTTGTGCTCCGAGTTGCGGCGAATGCTAGTGCCTCAGCATCGTGATTTTGCTCGGCCCTCCTGGCAAAAACTTGCAGTTCTGGATCTGATTTCTGGCCGTCGATATCGAAGTGGACGTGGAAGCACGTCATGCCACTGGGCGAGGGAGACTTGGAAGGCTTGACGGAATGTTGGTGCTAGGAAAAAGAGGAGAGAGGCGACGATGCAGGACGCGATCACGGCGAGAGCAGTTTTGCGCATGGGAATCTCCTTTTCGAAAAGTTCGCTGGCGGTGGAGACGGTACGGCGATGGCTTCCGGGAAAAACCATGGCGACGATAGCGTGTTTCGCTAGGACGCCAGCGCCGCCGATCGACCATATGAGGGCCGACCAGTTCCCTTCGACGTGATTTAGTTCACTGAGCATGCCGCGGCCCCAGTCGTTGGTGTCGTGGGGAGCGATCCAGATGGCGAAACGCAGTAGCGCGATGGCGACGCTGCGCGAAAAGGCTGGAGGCGTCATGCTTTGCCTCCGCTGAAGGCGGGACGGCGGGCTTTTAGCGCGGTGCGAGCGCCCGCCCGTGAATCGGCAAAGGTTGCGCGGACGAGTGCGACGCCGTTGGGAGTGAGGCGGTAGGTGTGACGCGGGGGAACGCCGTCTTCTGTGGTAACCCACTTCGTTTCTAGTAGGCCATATTTTGCCAAGCGCATGAGTATGGGGTAGAGCGTGCCGGATTTGAGGCCGGTTTCGCGGCTGAGTTCGTAGCCGTAGCGCCAGGCAGTAGGGCCCTCGATGAAGCGTTCGAGGACGCGAAGAGTTTGCGGAGACAGGCGTGGTGTCTTCATGACAGTATAAGTCTACATATATAGATATTATTGTCAAGCATCTTCAGTTTCGTGATTTCCATCTCCAAGGGACCTAGACCGGTAGCACAGGCACTCTTGTGCCTGTGGCAGTTGTTACCTAGCATTTCTGGAGAAAACACAGCCCGTACTGGCTGTGCTACCGGGACAATTTAACCGTAGCCGGAGAATAGGAAGAAGGAGAGGACGGCGTCGCCTTGTTTGAGGATGCGGGTGCGACGGAGGCGGTCGAATTGTTCGGGGAGTTGGAATTTGTGGTGATGCTCGAAGATGACTAGCGCGTCGGGGGCAAGGAAGTTGGCGGTGGCGAGAAATTCTAGGGTGCGAGCGTAGTCGACGTGGGCGGCGTAAGGGGGATCGACGAAGACGTAATCGAAACCAGGAGTTGAGGGAGTGTGGCGCGCGGCGAGTTTTTGGAAGGCGGTGTGGGCGTCGGCAGTGAGGACGGTGTAGCCGGTGGTGATTTTGAGCGTGTCGAGATTTTGGCGGATTAGTTTTGCGGCGGGCGCGTGATTTTCAATGAAGGTTACGTCGGCGGCGCTGCGGCTCAGGGCTTCGATACCGATGGCGCCCGTGCCGGCGAAGACGTCGAGAAATCGGGAGCCTACGACGCCGGGGCCGAGGACGTTGAAAAGCGTTTCGCGGAGGCGGTCGCTGGTGGGACGAAGCGCGAGGCCTTTTAGGCTCTTGAGGATGCGGCTGCGGTATTTGCCGGCGATGATGCGCATGAATGGAAAAATTAACATAGTCTAGTGGCCCCGGATGGAATCAAATCGAGGGAGCTTTAAATAAAAAGAGGTTCCCGACCTGGACTGCCAACTCTGAGGAGCTCTTTATGCCAAGCCGATTCGACATAATTCGTGCGCTTGCGGCCGTTAGCTTTGTGTTGTGTTGCGCCTTCTCGCCGTCGGCGGGAGCGCAGTCTTGCGGAACGAAGGGGATTGCATTGCAGGTGCTTGGGTCTGGCGGGCCAGAGCTGCAAGACAAGCGGGCTTCTAGCAGCTATCTCATCTGGGAAGACGGGCAAGCGCGAGTGCTTGTGGATGCTGGAGGCGGAAGCGCGCTTCGATTTGGCGAAAGCGGAGCGCAAATGTCGCAGCTCGATGTGATTTTTTTCTCGCATTTTCACGAAGATCACAGCGGCGACTTTCCGGCGTTGATCAAATCTTCGTGGTTTGAAGATCGCAAGCGCCCTTTGCCGGTCTACGGGCCGGAGGGAAATGACTTCATGCCTTCCACAGTGGAGATTGTTTACGATTTTTTTGGAGATAAGCACGGCGCTTATCGCTATCTCAGCGAGTTGCTGGTACCTGGAGAGGAAGGCGACTATAAATTGCAGCCGCACAATGTTGTGGGGAGCGCGAAGCCGGCCGAGGTATTTCGCCGCGGCGGCATTGCCGCGCAAGCGGTGCGAGTTGTCCACGGAGGAGTTCCGGCTCTTGCGTGGAGAGTAGAGATCGGCGGCAAAGTAATCGTTTTCAGCGGAGATACGAACGGCGAGGGCGCGGGTCTGCCGCAACTGGCGGCGAACGCGGATTTGTTCGTGGCTCACAACGCCGTGCCGGAAGGCGTCACCGGAGTGGAAAGAAATCTGCACATGCCTCCATCGGTGATTGGGCAAATTGCCGGGGAGGCACACGTCAAAGAACTGGTTTTGTCTCATCGCATGCTTCGGACGCTGGGCAAGGAAAGTCAGACGCAGTCCGAGATCGAAAAGAAATTTTCAGGCCCTCTCAAGTTTGCAAACGACCTGGATTGCTTTCCTTTGAACTAATAGCTTGCCGGGCGAAGGCTTCGTGGCGTTAGGCCGACTGCGCTCTTTCCAGCAGGCTGGTGCTTAGTTGGGAGAATTCTGCCACTAGGGCGCTGGCGTCCTGGCCTGCTAGTGTTGCGGCGTCGATCTCTGTGGTGAGCAGGATGGATGTGGCTACGTCGGCGCTGCATTCGAGGCAGTATTTGCCAGTTCTTCCTGGAAGATCAAAAAGCTCGGCTCGGTGGCCACAAACACAGCACTGCGGACTAAACGGCTCTTCACAACCTTTCGGACCAGATAACATACGCTTTCTCCCTGGAGTCACGCGGTACAGGTCGTGACCCGCATATCCATGGTAGAGAAATGGGCGTAAGGAAGTCAGGAGCCGGCGGTTAGGATTTCATAAGCCAATCAAATCATTTCGAATGAATGGGTTAGCGGAGGCGGTCGCTAATGGCGCGGAGTGCGAGCCCTTTTGGGTTTTTGAGGATGCGGCAGCGGTGTTTGCCGGCGATGATGCGCATGAGTGCTGCAATTAGCTGTCGGCTTTTGGTTTTTAGCTAAGGAACAACCAGGAGTTAGGAGAGCAATAGCGGCGGTGCTGGGCCCGTAGTCAAAGATGCATTCAAATCCTATCGGGATCGAGCCGTAGTCCATCTATGAATGCCTCGAAGGAGGAAGCAATATCAATTATCTTAAATTGATCGTCGTGTATGCATAGTTTCACACAAGGTGGTGAGGTACTAAGGTCAAGGAAAAACTGATCACCGCAGCCGTTTTCGGCGAATGGAACAGCCTTTTCGCCCAAGACAGGTCGCCAGTGCGTAGTTTCATGCCACAAATTTTCGGAAAGATTCTTCCGTCCGTCGAGATAGTAGAACCGATTAATCGACCAAAGACCGACGTCGCGCCTATCGATGGGCTGTATGGTGTCGAGCTCCGGCCCTCCACCATTAGAGTATTTCAGAAGCACCAAATACTCCTCGGGAAGTTTGATAGCAAAGTTAATCTCAAACTCTCGAACCAACTCTTCAGTCGGCGCCGGCCGCCCAACGGATTTTCCACCCTCATTTATGTTCAGTTCGGCAAAATCCCGCATAACCCACCTATTCTTTCGAGCGAGCGCCCGCCGGCATCATCCACGTTGGAGGTGCATCAATCCTCTAATCGGCAGGACTATGGCCATTGCACAGAAGAATACACCAGGAGCTAAGGAGAAGAATCCGACACTGTCTCTGGCTGACTCGCAAGCAAAACGGCAACGGACAAGTGAGCACGTTGACGCGTCAGCCGATGCGCGCTAGGTGGTAGCGTCGAGTCGTATCTACACGGTGCTCGATCTGCGCGGATCCAAGAGTTCTGTGACGCCGGCGTCGTTGAGCCTTTCTTCGAGTGCATCCGATTCCTGCTTCCGCGCGAATTCCAATTCCTGTGGCAGAAGCGGGATGATCGCGAGAAAGTGGATGGTGCGGCCAACCTCCTCAGTCGTCACTCTGTCCACTCCTTCTGGAAAGGTTCGAGGATTCAAAAGCAAAAGGCCGGTGAAACGTCCTGCGGCATCAATGGGAGCTGGATGTTCGAGGTCCCCAACCGTGTGTCCCGACGCAAACCATGTTTTATGACGATGAACGTACCTCGCTGTTTGCTGCAAGATAGCGATTGGCCAGGAATACTCCGGCTTTCGCCACCCAAAATCGGTCAGGCTCAAGGGCCAATCTCCTGGCAGGCATAAACAAACCTCGGCGAGCGCCAAATCCTCGAGTCCTGCGGGCACATGCATGTCGAGGTCGCTCATGCCTGAGGTCAGTAGAGTGAAGTACGGTCTGGAATTGGTGGGTGGGACAACGTGCAAATCGACGTGGACCGTAGACGATTTGTTTTCGTGAAGCACAAAGCTATTCGTGCCGAAATGCATTTGGACGTGTTTCGTGATCGTTTCCAAGTAGCGAATTGGAGTTGGTAGTCGTGTCATGTCTCAGCCAATTTTCGCTAGCTGGTAGCGGCGTTGCCATTCGGGGGGAAGTTGGCGGAGTAGGCGCTGAAGAGACACGGATTGGTCGGCGTCTTCAGCGATGGCGAAGGCTTCGCGGCGGGCGACCCCTAGGAGATCTTTGTCGCGGATGGGGTTGGCGATGTGGAAGCCGAGGTCGCCGGATTGGCGCGTGCCGAAAAATTCGCCGGGGCCGCGGAGGAGGAGATCGGTTTCGGCGATTTCGAAGCCGTTGGCGGTGCGGACCATAGTTTCGAGGCGGGCGCGGCGCGTCTTCATGTGCCCGCTAAGCGGCCGACCGTCATTCGCACGGGGCCGACGAAGATGCAGTGGGATTTGGCGGCTCCGCGGCCGATGCGTCCGCGAAGCTGGTGGAGCTGGGCGAGTCCAAAGCGTTCGGCGTGCTCGATGACCATGGCGGTGGCGTTGGGCACGTCGACGCCGACTTCGATCACCGTGGTGGCGACGAGGATTTGCGTTTCGTTTTTGCGGAAGCTTTCCATCACGGCGTCTTTTTCTTCGCTCCCGAGGCGGCCGTGGAGGAGGCCGACTTTCAGCTTCGGAAAAACGTCTTTGGAGAGCCGCTTGTACTCGTCCATCGCGGCTTTGAGTTCGAGCTTCGATTCTTCGATCACCGGATAGACGATGTAGGCCTGATGGCCGGCGGAGACTTCTTTGCGGAGAAATTCCCAGACGCCGGGGAGATGCGGCTCGGAGGTGAGGCGCGTTTGGATGGGCGTGCGGCCGGGCGGAAGCTCGTCAAGGACGGAGACGTCGAGGTCGCCGTAAAGTGTGAGCGAAAGCGTGCGCGGAATGGGCGTGGCGGTGAGGACGAGGACGTGCGGTGCGTGGCCGTGGGAAGCGGCTTTGTCCATGAGGCGTTTGCGCTGGAGGACGCCGAAGCGGTGCTGCTCGTCGATGGCGACGAAACCGAGGCGCGCGAATTGGACTTGGTCTTCGATGAGCGCGTGGGTGCCGATGACGAGTTGCGCTTCGCCAGTGCGGATGCGTTCGAGCGCGGCTTGCTTTTCGGCGTGCTTGAGGCCGCTGATGAGGAGTTCAACTCTGTAGCCGCCGGGAGCGAGGATGCGCCGCGCGGAAAGATAATGTTGGACGGCAAGGATTTCGGTGGGCGCCATGAGGGCGGCCTGTGTGGCGTTTTCGATGGCGATGACGGCGGCTTGCAGCGCGACGATGGTCTTGCCGCTGCCGACATCACCTTGAAGGAGGCGGTTCATCGGCGCGGGTTTTTCGAGGTCGGCGGCGATTTCCGCGAGGACGCGTTTTTGCGCGGCGGTAGGTTTGAAGGGCAGGATGCGCTTGAGCGCTTCGCGGACTTTTTCTTCGCGGACGCGGAAGGCGATGGCGTTTTCTTTGCGCGTGGTTTTGCG
Organism: uncultured Acidobacteriota bacterium; assembly: GCA_963784015.1. Taxonomy (GTDB): domain Bacteria; phylum Acidobacteriota; class Terriglobia; order Acidiferrales; family UBA7541; genus Acidiferrum. The sequence continues at coordinate 78,244 of CAWAPX010000052.1, read as the reverse complement.
GTCCAACGCGAGGCTGAGTTGGTAAAGAAAAAACTCTTCGAAGATGAGGCGCTGCTGCGACGGTGTGCGAAACGTGTTGAGTTCATCGAGTGATTCTTCCGGCTCAGGAAAGTGAACATGGATCAGCGCTTCGCGCCGCGAGGGATAGCCGAGCCGCTCACGCAAAATATCTGGGAGGACATCCGGCATGCTGGCATCGATGAGCTGTACAGCTGCATACATGGCACGGCGAATGGCGCGAGAGCCGAATGTGCCGATAGCTTCATAGATGGGAACGATGCGGCCAACTTCGGTGGAGTCCGGCTCACCGTCGCCGAGCATTTCGAGCTGCGGGTTGATCATTTCGAGTCGCGCGGGGCGCATTTTGTCGATTTCGGCTTTGCCGTGAAGGATGAGCTGTTGCCCGGGTTTGAGGCGGCCTTCGAGATAGCCGCCGTGAAAGAATTTGCAGGGAAGGAGGCCGCCGGCGGCATCCTGTACGAGCAAATGATAGATGGCGTTGTAGGCGAACTTATTAGGGATAGCTTGGCCGCTCATCACGCGCGCGCGAATCGTGTATGTGCCGGCAGGCTGGATGTCTTTGATATTCGAGAACTGGATTCGGTCTTCGTAGCGGAACGGCAAGTAGGCGAGCAGGTCCTCAAACGTATGAATGCCGCGCTTGGCGAGAAGTTCGGCGCGCTGCGGGCCGACGCCTTTGATCATGCGCACTTCGGTTGTCAGGCTCAGCGTCATTAACACTTCTTTATATCATTCCCTAGGGGGACGAGCGGGGGACCTGGCTTACTTGCGCTGCCCACCGGGAGTCGAGGATGAGCGGTATGTGGTGATATGTGCGAGCATGGGGGGAAAAGCGGCAGCAGAGCTGCCGCACTCCACACGGGCCTCCCCTTTTTTTGTAAACGCTGGATCTAAAGGAGTTACGTTTCCACTAAGCCCTTTAGATGCAACACTTACGGACAGCCCGCAGACGCTGATTCTAAAAGAGTTAGATTTGCATCGGAAAATAAAAAAGCCAGCTTGGCGCTGGCGGTATGGCTGATGGGCACAATGTTAACTAAGTGAAAGTATACACGAAAACTACTTTTTTGCAAGGAGAAAATAAGGATTGGCGAGGGCCAGAGCGAATTTGGGACGCGCGGCGAAGTATCTCGAATTGAGACGATTGCTCAATGCGGCAACGGATGGGGCGACAGTTGCGCGCATTCTCAACGTAGTATAAGTGTGAGTGCTTGGCGATAACGAACGTGCGGGAGGACGAGTGGCGGACGACGGGAACCGGCTGACAAGTTCGGATAAGCGCGCGCTGATTTTGTGGGTGCTGCTGGGCGTGGTGGGGCTGGTGTTTGCGCACCGGTACTTTTTCCGGGCGTTTCCGGAAGCGTCGGTGGATTTCAAGGTTTCGCGCGCGGAAGCTCTGACGCGGGCGAAGAAATTTGTTGGCAGCCTGGGGGAGGACGTCAGCGGCTACCAGTCGGCGATCGTTTTCGACGTGGACGACAACGCGAAGACGTATCTGGAGCGCGAGATGGGATTGCAGCAAGCAAATCAGCTGATGTCCAGCGAGCTGCATATCTGGTATTGGAAAGTGCGCTTCTTTCGCCCCAAGCAGGAAGAAGAGTTTCGAGTGCGGTTGAGCCCCGACGGAGAGATTGTCGGTTACGGTCACGTCATTGAAGAAAAGCGCGCGGGCCCTGAGCTGGACCGCGACGTTGCACGAGCGCGGGCTGAGAGCTTCCTCAGCAAGAAATTGGGAATGGATTTAGCAAATTGGGATTTTCTCACCGAAGAGACCAGCTCACACAAATTGCCCAACCGAATGGACTGGGAATTCACCTGGGAGAAGCGCAGATTCAGGGCCAAGGACGCGACCTACCAACTGAAAGCAGTCGTCGACGGCGATCGCGTCAACGGAAGCCGCGAGTTCCTGAAAGTGCCAGAGGATTGGGAGCGCGACTACAAAAGACTGCGGTCCAGCAACGATACACTGACTTTGGCTTTCCTCGTTCCCTATTTGCTCTTACTCGGAGCCGCTGTGGCGCTCGCGCTTATTCTGACGCGCAAGGGCCAAACGACCTGGGGCCTGGCGATCAAAGTTGGCGTGCTCGTCGCGATTCTCTTGTTTCTCAAGGACCTGAATGACTGGCCGCTTTGGGCGGCAAGCTACGACACGACGGATGCTTACGGAAGCTTTCTCGCTTCGAAAATTGCAGCCTCGCTGTTGGTGGCTCTGCTGACGGCAGCGCTCACGGTTACGGCCATCGTGCCGTCCGCGGAAGCGCTCTATCGGACGACGCAACCGGGACGCCTGCGGCTTGCCAAAGCGTTCACTCTACGCGGGGTGCGGACGAAAGAGTTTTTTTCCTCCGCAGTCGTGGGCGTCTCATTGGCCGCGGTGCACATCGGCTATCTGACCGCGTTTTACATCGTCGCGGGGCATATCGGGGCCTGGGCGCCGCAAGAACTGAATTACGAAAATTCCGCCAGCACGGCGTTTCCGTGGATCGCCGGCGTGGCCATCGGAGTAGTGGCAGCAACCAGCGAAGAATTTCTTTTTCGTTTGTTCGCGATCCCATTTTTCCACCGGTTGACGCGTTCACGCTGGATCGCGGTGATTCTGCCTGCCTTCCTGTGGAGTTTTCTGCACAGCAACTACCCGCAAGAGCCTGCTTATGTGCGTGGGATCGAAATCGGAGTAATGGGAATTCTGGCGGGCATCGTGATGCTGCGGTGGGGCATTCTGGCGACGCTGATTTGGCATTACACCGTGGACGCCTCGCTTGTAGGCCTCCTGCTGATCCGTTCCAGCAGTCCTTACTTGAAGATTTCGGGAGTCATCGTCGGCGCCGCGGCGCTTCTACCGATGGCCTACGGCGCGTTCTCATACCTCAAACGAGGGAGTTTTGAAACGGGCGAAGAGTTGTTCAACCGGGCGGCGCCCATCTCGGATGTCTCGTTTAGCTTGCCTGCGGCGGTAAGTGAAACGCCGGTGAAAGTGCGGCGGTACGATGCGCTCAGCGGCGGGAAGATTTTGCTTTTGACAGCGTGTTTGCTTCTCGGAGCGGCGGTTGTCTGGAAATTGAAGGTACCGCAGCTCGGGGACTACTTGAAGGTTTCGGTCGATGCACGAGAAGCGACAGTGCGTGCTGGCGAAATACTTCGGCAGCATGGCATCGATCCCGGCTCGTATCACCATGCGACCGTTCTTGTAAACGTGACCGACCCCTTCGCCAACGAGTTTCTTCGCGAGCGAATCGGGATCGAAGGCCTCAACGCGATTTATTCGAAATTAATTCCTGGAGCTTTGTGGCGGGTGCGCTATTTCCGCGATGGGCAGGCGGAAGAGTACGCCGTGATCCTCAAGCCGGACGGCTCTCTCCACTCCCTGCACCACACGCTGGCGGAAAATACTCCGGGAGCCTCGCTGACCAAAGACGAAGCCGTTGCCCGAGCAGAGAAATTCTTGCGAGACGAAAAAAAGTTGGATTTAACCGGCTGGTCGCTGGTGGAGGCAAACCCGGAAAAACTGCCGCATCGCGTTGACTATCAACTTACCTGGCAGCAGGATGCGACACTCGACGCTGAAAATATTTCCGGAGCGGATTCCGCAAACCATGCCCACGCACGATTCGAGTTGGACGTCCTGGGCGACGAGCCCTCCAATTACCGCACCTACATCAAAATTCCCGAGGAGTGGGTTCGCAAACACGACGAAACCACGCTCGGCAGCACCATTCTGGGATACGGTGTGCCCATCCTGTTTTTCGGCGGACTCGGCATCACAGCGCTGGTTTTGTTTCTAAAGAACCTGCGCTCGGAAGCCGCGCGAGCGATTCCGTGGAAGCGAATATCCATTTGGGCCGGTGCCGGGCTGATCGCATTTGTCCTTTCGTTTGCGCTCGGGAGCGGCATTGCGAACTCCATGAACGCGTACAGAACAGAAATTCCCTTCAAAGCGATGATCGCCACGATGGCGATAGGATTCGCGCTAGGTGCGGCCTTCGATTGGGGCGGACTTGCGCTGCTGCTAGGCACGGCCTGGTACTACGCTGTCCATGCCTTTGGTGAAGACCGCATTCCGGCCGGAGGAAAGCTGCCTGCGCTTTATTACCGCGACGCGCTTTGGATTGGGCTGGGCGGAAGCGCCGCGTTGATCGGTTTAAACCGCTTGCTCAATTGGACTTCCGCGCATTGGCCAACGGTGCATCGCAGCATGGGCGCACCCTTTGGGCACAATCTCGACGCGGTTCTTCCCGGCGGGGCCGTTTTTGCCGGGATGATCCTTCAGTGTCTTTTCTATGCAGGTTTGCTCGGAATTGTGGCGGCTTTCGTGGCGTCGATGATCAAAGCTCCCTGGCTGCGGCTCTTGCTCTTCCTGGTTGGCGCGTTGGCTCTCACCGGAAGCAGTTGGGGAAATGGGGCCGACTTTGCAAATCAATTCCTGTCGCAGGTAATTCTGCTGGGGTTCGTCGTCATCGGTGTGCGCTGGGTGACCCGCTTCAACATTCTGGGAATCATCCTGGTTGTAGCCTTTAGCGTCTTGCTGGCCGGCGCGACTCAATTGCTCGGGCAGCCCAACTCGTTTTATCAGAGGAATGGATATGCGTTGATTCTTTTGATGGGATTGTTGCTCGCATGGCCGCTTTTCCTCTGGCAAGCGCGTCGCGGCACCGTAAACTCAAGCACTGGGTCTGAAACCTTAAGCTAGCTGTCGAACAAGGTAATTCTCCGCGCGGGGGAAGGGCCGGGCAACCCCAGGCCGCCTGTGGAAATCGGAAACAAATAGAGTTCGATATTCGTTCTCTAAGTGGAAGTGGATGCTCACCCAGGGGCGTCTTTGGACGTCCAAATTGGGTGGTCGCGTAACATTCTCCTGTGGGCTTAGTGTGACGGGCTGGCAGGTCGGCCCTAAGATGTTGTTAAATAAGCCGCAACGCTGATACACGAGAAGAGAAAGCGAAAAATGCCGCTTCCAAGATGGGCTCTAGCTTTGGCTAATGAATCAGGCCTGGCGGGTGGCACCGGCGCCTCCCTGGCTACGGTGGACTCTTTGCCCAACCTAAACGAGCGCACCCTCGTGGCGGAAGCTCAAGCCGGCAGCCGTGCGGCTTTTGAAGAGCTTGTCCACCGGTACGACCGGGACGTGCTTCGGCTGGCCCTGAACCTGATGAAGCGTCCGGAAGACGCGCGCGACGTTTACCAGGAAGCGTTCCTCAAGGTTTATAGAAATCTGCACCGATTTCGTTTTGAATGCAGCTTTTACACCTGGCTGTACCGCATCGTCACCAATGTATGCCTCGATCAACTGCGGCGGCGGCAGGCGCGGCCCGAGGATCAAGCTCCGGAGTCAAATTCCGGGAATCATGAAGAAGGTATCACCGATTTCTTTGAGCGCCAGCGCGAACATAGACCCACACTCGATCCGGAACGGCAGCTATTTGGAAAAGAGATTCAGGCGCGGATCGCGACAGCAATGGAAAGGTTATCGCCGCGCGAGCGTCTCGTTTTCGAGTTGAAGCACTATCAAGGATTGAAATTGCGCGCCATTGGCGACGCTCTGGGCACGACAGAAGAAACCGTGAAGAATTCGCTGTTCCGCGCGACGCGCAAGCTCCGCAGCCAACTGGGGGGCCTGCTATGAGCGCGCCTCAGCCGTTCCGCTGCAAAGAAGCCGCGGCATTGCTGGTTTTTTATTCCTGCGGCGAAACCACAGAGCAGGAGACCGCGCTTGTTGAAACACATCTCGCGGCTTGCCCGCTGTGCGCCGCGCAGCTTGCCGAAGAACGCGGGCTGCATGAATCCTTGATGAGCGCGCTGGAAGCTTCCGAGCAGAACGATACGGGCGGCATTCTTCTTTCGCAGTGCCGCAGTGAGCTTGCCGAAGCGCTCGATGATCTGTGCGCTCCGCCATTGCAAGAGCGTTGGCAGCCACTTGGCTGGCTGCGTCGCTCGATGGCCTTGCACCCCGTCTTAAACGGCGCCCTTCTGGTTTTGGTTGGCGTGGCCCTCGGCACACAGCTCTTGCCTTGGTTTTCCGCGCGACTCAATACCAATTCTGCCGGCCATACTGTGAATGTTTCCCCCGTGGCGCGATTCACGGAAGATCAACTCTCGAAGATGGCCGTTGCTGGCATCAATTTGGCCCCAACGTCGGATGGCGTACCGGGAACTTTGCAGGTTCGCGTACGTACGGAAGAGCCGCTGGTACTTTCCGGTAGTGTGGATGACCCCGACCTTCGCCGCGTTTTGACCTATGTGGTCGAGAACGGTGACCAAACAGACGCGGGAGTGCGGCTGGATTGCCTGGAAGCACTGCGTGCTCGCAACGCCGACTTGGATGTGCGTCGTGCTTTGCTTTTCGCGGCACGCAAGGATCAAAACCCCGCGGTGCGCATGAAGGCGCTGGAGTCTTTGCGCGACGCCGTGGCTGACAAAGCCGTCCGCGAAACATTGATTGATGCGCTGGAGCACGACGCGAATCCGGGAGTGCGGGTGGAAGCAGTCAACCTGCTGGTTCGCTCGCTGGAACCTGGCGCGCTGGATGCTTCGGATCGCGAGCCTCTTATCGCGCCGGATGGCGTCGAACGTCCCCTCGACCCCTCGATGGAACATGTAGTGCGCACTCTCCAGGAGCTTCAACGCAACGACCCCAATCGCTACGTTCGGCTCCGGAGCGCTGCGGCTCTGCGGCAGATCGGTCCGCGCGAAGTTCAGTAAGGGAAGTTCAGGAAAAGAAGTTCAAAGAGAAATTCAGTCGTTCGAGAAGAAATACCGGCGAGAGATGAGCGCGAGCACAAAATACAAGCCAGCTAACAGTCCACGCTCCGGGGTTCCTCGCATCGCGTTTTCACTAGCTTTCATTTTCGTACTATTACCCGGACTGGTTTATAGCGCGGGCACTTACGATCCCCCTTTTGTCGACCCTCCCGTTCCCGCTGGTCCGGGCCCTCGAGCGTCCGTGGATCGGTCGGGAACGCTGCAAACCAGGGACGGGTTAACTTTGCATCTGACTGCGGACCTGGGCTCCGTGCGCGTCGTCGCTCTCGAGCCTGGCGCGCCGCCGGTCGTCCGCTATACCGCGCACATTGAAACCGATGCGCGAGCGCCACTGGCTCAGAGCCTTCTGGATCACTATTCGCTCACGGCAAAGACAACTGCGTCCGGTGTGGAAATTGTCGGAGCGTCTCCGCCGCAATCCGGCCGGAACGGAGCGAACGCGCAATTTTACGTGCAGTTTGAGGTGGCCGTCCCGGCGAGCTACAGCCTCGACGTCAACACCGGCGTGGGCGACATCGAAACGCAAGACATAGCGGGTACCGCTAGCCTCATTTCCGGAGGCGGCAACATTCGAACGGGCCGCATCGGCTTCACTGAGTTCCGCAACGCAGCGCAAAACCATCCGAATGCCAAGCTCTCTACGGAGGGCGGGCACATTCAGGTGCAAGACGTTACTGGCAACCTGGATGCCTTCACCGCGGGCGGACACATTGTTGCTGGAAATATTTCCGGCGACGCCGTTTTGCGCAGCGGCGGAGGGCACATTCGCGCAGGGCAGATCGGCGGACGCGCGCAACTGGAAACCGACGGCGGCAACATCACGCTGAAGCAAGCCGGAAGTTTCGTGAGCGTACGCACAGGCGGCGGCCAGATCGATTTCGGCGAAGTGCGCGGCTCAGTCCGCGCGCAGACCGGCGGCGGCGGCATCCGCATCATCACGGTTTCCGGTCCGATGGAAGTGGAATCCAACGGTGGAAGCATTTGCCTGACGCGCGTGGCGGGCGCGGTGCAGGCAGCTACCGCAGGCGGAACGATTCAGGCTTGGATAAATCCGGACGCGGGCTCGTCTGGAGGCAAGGTGAGCCTTCCGGGCGCCTCACAGCTTTCCTCCGGAGCCGGAGACATCAATGTTTTCTTGCCGAGGAATCTTGCGGTGAATATTGACGCACTAGTTGAAAGTGGCGGCTTGGGCCGGATTGATGCCGACCCCGCGCTATTCTTGAACATCCAGCCGATGGGAAATCACGGCGGCAGTTCGGTGCGTGCCACAGGATCGCTGAACGGCGGAGGCGAAGTTCTTAAACTCCGCACAACCGTGGGCAAGATCCGGCTGCAGTTTCTTGATGCGGATACCGGACTGCGCGATTCGCTCATTCGCGAGCAACGCGAACGAATCGATCGGAAACACGAGTCGGATATTCTTCCGGTCAAAGCTACGGCGCCGAATCCGAAAGCCGAGGAGCCTCCTGCGCCTGGAGAAACGAGCGACTGGCTCGAAAGCTGGATGGACAGACTGGAAATCGCTCTTATGGGCGGTTTGCGAGAAGACTCCAGCGATTTCTTTAAACGGCTCCTTGCCGCACCACACCCAGCCTATCCCGATATCGCCAAGCGCGCACACATTCAAGGAGTTGTGATTCTGCAAGTAAAGGTGAAAACAGACGGAAGCATCGAAGTACAAAAGATTTTGCAGGGTGAGCCGGTGCTGGCCGACGCGGCGATCGACGCAGTGAAGAGGTGGCGTGCAAATCCCGCAGTGATCAACGGCACGCGAATCGAAACCATTTCGACAGTCACGTTTGACTTTGAGCTGCACTAACGGCGGGTGAAGCGTCGTGCGCAAACTTTGTTCGGTGACGGATTCCTCGGTCGCTTCACAGTAACGGGCAATAGCTCGTGAGATGTACTCGAAGGGGGTAGAACGCGATGCCACGTCCCAATTTTCGTATAGCGGTGTTGTTCATCCTTGCGCTGACAATAGGGTCAGCCGCGCCAGGATTTGCGAAAAGCAAAGACTTCAATCATTCCTATCCTTTACAGCCGGGCGGCTCTTTTGAGCTGCAAAACGTCAATGGCCCGGTTCAAGTGGAAGGATGGGACCGTGACGTAATCGAAATCCATGCGGTAAAAATCGCCAGAGAAAAAGAGTCGGACCTCGACCGCGTTTCGATCGAAGTCAACGCCAAACCGAATGATGTCTCGGTGATCACGCGCTATCCTCAAAACGAGGGCGTGGAAGTCGCGGTCGAGTACACGATCCGCGTTCCACACGGTGCGCGCGTGGAGCACATTGGCACGGTTAATGGCACGCTGAAGATCGCCGGGGTCGAGTCGGTGGAAGAATTGCGGACCGTCAATGGAAACATCGAGGTTTACGAGGGCGGTGGCAGCGTCCACGCACACACGACCAACGGTAACGTGCATCTCGAGCTATCGCGTGCTCTTGATGAAAAAGGGATGGCGGCGGAGACCACGAATGGCTCCGTGCTTCTGGCTGTGCCGCAAGATACGCAGGCGAACCTGGAAGCGCGCTCTTTGAATGGAAATTTTTACTCCGAGTTGCCGTTTTCACAGGAAGCCGCGGAACGCCCCCGGGAAATGCGCGGAAAGTTCGGCAAAGGCGGCGCATCGATCCGGCTAAACACCGTCAATGGCGGAATCCAAATCGTAATCTTGCGGTCGACGGTTTAGGGCGAGCCGCGTCTAACGGAAATAGGAGGACGGAAAATATCATGACGAAACGAAATTTGTTTATGGGTGGCGGGGCCGCGGCCCTCGGGCTGGCGCTGATTGCGCTGCCCAGCCCTCCTGCGCATTCGCAGGAGCCGGCCGATGCAAAAGTGGCTCAGATGGAACAAAAAATAGAGCAGCTTCAGGCGCGCTTGGCAGAGCGGCTCGCTAGCGATCAGGAAAGAATGGCGGAGCGCTTGGATGACCGCGCATTGCAAGCATCCGTGAGGGCCGCAGTTCAGCAAGCGCAAGAGCAGCAGCGACGAATTGAAGTAACGCCTGAACCGGGCGACGAAGATGCGATGGTGCTCCTCGGCGATGAGGGCGCAAGCTGGCTCGGTGTCGAATCGGAGGAAATCAGCTCGGAGAAAGCAAAAGAATTGAAACTACCTGCGGAACGCGGCGTTCTCCTGGAACGCATCGTGCCGGACAGTCCTGCCGCCAAAGCCGGCTTAAAAGGCAATGATGTCATCACGGAGATCAACGGTCAGCGCGTCGAGGGCGCAGCGCAGTTCCGCCGCATGATTCGCGAAATTCCTGCAGGACGCTCTGTGCAGTTCACTGTGTGGCGCGACGGCCGCGCGCAAACAGTTAGCGTAACGCTGGGCAAATCAGAAGATCACGCCAATATGTGGTTCAAGACAGCTCCGCGAGCTTTTTCCTTCCAGCTGCCGAGCATTGAGGTCCCGGAAGTGGCGCCTATGCCAGATATGGATATGGGCGGCTATGCCGTGCTGGCTGGCTCGCGCCCACGTTTGGGAATTGACGCCGAAGACTTGAACGGACAATTCGGCGCGTATTTTGGCGCGCCTGACGGCGAGGGCGTGCTCGTTCGCGAAGTGAATGCTGGTTCACCCGCGGAAAAAGCCGGCGTGAAGAGCGGTGACGTGATTACCTCGCTGAACGGCGAACGCATCCGCTCGCTCGGCGATCTGCGCGAAAAGCTTGCCGGTAAGCGTGACGAAAAAGCGGTGAAGCTCGGCGTGCTGCGCAACAAGAGCGCAGTATCGGTTACGGTTGAAATGCCTCCGCCACCCTCAAAAACTCCGCGCGTGATTTCGCGTCGCACCAATATTTAATTGGTCTTCGGGAAAAAGGGCTCGGACAAAATGTCCGGGCCTTTTCTTCTTTTGGCACTCTGATTTTGTGATGGGCTTTTCAGCTTGAACACGCATGAGTCATGACTTGCCGTCGTTCCCATATTTTCGCGCAAGACGAAATGGTCGCGCAAGCGCATCCAAAAGCCAATGCCGTTTATTCTCAGCGCCCGCAACCCAATCTTCCTCGGTGGGAGAAAAAGAAAGTCGAAGCAGATACGCCACGCCCGAAAAAGAACCGCCGCGCATGCGAACCCTAAACAAGGCGCGCTTAAAAATTCCCGGCGGCGCGGAACCAGCCGCGGGAAGCCATTGGATAATCTGCCTCGCAAGACGTCCAACTATCCGATCCGATCGCACTGGCACTTCAACTTTTTCCGGCATAGATGCGCCGAGCAGATCCGCAGCCAATCGCAGGCCTACATGCAGCATGCGCTCCCCGTCGACTTCTGCTGCAGCCGACTCCACACGCTCCCAATCGAGTTCCTGCCTGGACACAAACGCCGCTACATCCGCGATATAGCTCACCTGCTCCCAAAAATGTTTCGCTCCATGAATACAAATCAGAATGAGTTCATCCTCTGGGGAAAGCGCAGGGACCTTATGCGAATCGATGTTTACCCACGTCTGACGATCGAAAAGCTTTTCCACGGGAAGCGGCCGGGGATGATAGCGAAACGTGCGCTCCGTATGAAACTCAACCAGCAGCTTCGTGTTCGATTGCCTGAAAACATATTCGCCAGGAATTTTTTTGGCCTGGATCGCCGTCAACGGAACGCTCGGTTCGTATCCGAGACCGATCATCAGCTCCGTTGAACGCTGAGCGTCCTTGTCGCGCACAATCAAATCCAGATCTCCGTATTGGCGCAACCCCGGATCGCCATAACAACGCGCCGAAAGGACCGGCCCTTTGATCACCAACGCCTCGATCTGCGAAGCCGCAAAGCCTTCGAATAACCGGAACATCTCCGCGGTTAAATTCATCGTGAAGAGTGTGTAAGCACGACGCCAAGCGCGCAAACTCTCTCGGTTTTCCAGCGATATAGCGTCCTCGCTGTAATTTGCGAGTCGAGCTACGGTGAGTCCCAGAACGCTGTGGTTCTCCGCAAGCGCAATCAGCGAAGCCCATTGGATTGGTGCGCGAAGCAACTCATCGAGGCGTTGCAGATCCGGGTGCGGCTTTGCGCACTCCAATAGCAGCGCCCACTCCGCATCGAGAACCTCCGGCCTCTGTGGCAACGTTTCGGTCACACCATCCCCCACGGTCTCGATGAAGCTTACTTGAATGTTCGATGGTTTGCGCTAACGGGAAAATCTTTCAGCCAGCCACGAAATGCGCCGAAACGCGTCGTCCTGCCGGAGAAATACCTTCGGAAATCGCTCTACCGCAGTTCGCGCAATTTCCTGCAATGGTGTGCGGCCATCCATGGCTTCGATCAGCCAGCGTTCCGCTTCCCCCAATTCAGAGAGCACAGGAACAAAATCCACCGCGCGCTTGCGCAGCCGCTCCGAGGTAAATTGCGCTCCCAAAAAAGTTGACTGGCGGAAAATCTGTTCGGGATGCCCCTTATACGCAGCGATCTTTGTATCCCATCGCCAAACATAATCGCCGCCAACAGGATCGGCGTGCAAATCCACTTCAATTTCCTGGCCCGTCACCAGGTCCACGGGCTCGAGCCACGGAAGAAATCCCTGACCATAGATAGCTCCCATGTTTCCAGGAGCGGTCGAGAATCCAATTTCCTCAAAAAGTTGTGTCTCGAACCATGCGGTGACCCCATGCGCCGTTCCGCTGCGCGTCGCGGTGAACTGCAACTTCGCGCTGGTGCGTGATTTCAGTTGTCCCACATAGTTCAATGTGCACCAGGTCTTCGGGCCCGTAAGAAGCTGGCAGTTCTGCGAGCGAATCTTATACACACCATTCAGAATGAGCGGAAGTGCGGGAGTGAGATCCAACGCCCGGCCTGCATCTTTCCAGGGCGATGTCAGGCGCTTGTAAAACTCAGGACTCTCCACGAGAGCGGCGTAGATCGTATCGCGCACCGGAATCTGCGCGCCGCCTTTTACCAGGAAGCGCTCCCGCGCATCTTCGACAGAGGGAAGCCCGTCAGCGAAAAGTGGCAAAGCCCCACGTACGTCGGAGACCAGAACGTTGGCGGGCTCCGCCAGTTCTATCTGCCTCGAATCGCCATGGAAAAATTCGATGCGATCTGCAAAACCGTTGGCCGCGGCAAGCTGCCGCGCAAAGTGAATCACCTCACCGGCATCGATCGCGTAAACGCGCTTTGCTCCCGCGCGACACGCCAGTAGCGCGAAGATACCAGGGCCGCACCCGAGATCCACTACCACATCGCCAGGCCGCACCGCGCGCTGAATGGCATCGGCGTAAGCTCCAAAGCGAGATTTGTCGGCGATCATGTCGCCAAATTCATCGAGTAAGTACATGCTAGCGCCCAGCCGAGTGAGCAACGGACATTTGATTCGCCAGAAGGCGTGTGGCGTCCGCAAAGAGGAGGTCACATAATGGGCCGATACGCGCCGGATCACGATGAGGCACAATGCGCCGAACCGGAACGCGCGACACGAGGTGCGCAAGTAACTCGAATTCCGCAGCGCGCTGGCGGCGATCCAGAAGCCAGTTCATGTAAGTATTCTGTACAAGCTCGAGCAGCACATCTCGGTTGCTCACCTCTTCAATCCGCGGTGCATTTGCAGCGGTTTCTCGCGGTGCCAGAATATAGACCGCTCCGAGTGGCTGCTTCCGCGTCTCAAATCTTGCTATGGCGCCGTCCAGCGGCAAGTAGCACTTATCCCAGTTCGGCGTTAGCCTGGGCAGCGCATCTGGATGCCCCTTCAACAACTCGACGGATTTCGGCCACAGGCAGACGCGTCCATACCCCGCTTCGACGACGAAGCTTCCGTCTCTCTCTTCGACCGCCGCAATATCCTCGCAGAGAACGGGCACGCCGCGCAGTGCCAGAGCTGCTGCTGTCGTGGACTTTCCAGATCCAGCTTCGCCCGTCAATACGATGGCCTGACCATCGAGGCAAAACGCGCTAGCGTGAAGCGCCGTAACTCCGCGCCTGCGAAGAATAAATCCCATGATCGGACCGAGAAAATATGTAGAAAGATCCTCCATTGTTTGGGATTCGCCGGCCGTGCCCCAAATGCGCGTCGCCATACTATTCACCACAAAGCGTGTTCCATCCGAGTAGGCAAGCAGAAAAAACTGCCCATCGCCAAGCGAAGTGATGACAAAAGCAGGGTCTTGTGCTTCAGGAGAGGCAGCGATGCTCTGCAGGATCAAGGATGGCAGCCCGAGGGCTACCCGTACCCACGGTGGTTCTGCGTCAAACTGCACAAGGACATCTGGATTGTGCAAGCCATCCATTTCCTCTTCCAAACCGGGGATGGGAAGGTCAGAAGAGAGGTGCAGGCCGTAGATTCGATAGCGAAGGGTCACAAGCCAAAGCCATTTAAAAGGAACGCTGTCTGAGGGACAGCATCACATTCCACCTGTCTTTCGCATGCCCACAGTCTTGCTTCCGTCCAAATTATTCTTATTACCCATAGTCAAGGTCATTTCCGTCAAATTACCGTAGACAATAAGCTTGGGCGCTCGGTAGGGCTTTTTCGCAGACAACTCAGACTGCGGCCTCATTCAGTTTCCCTCATTTCGACTGTACTGAATCCTCTCGCTGTTTTCAACGCTTTTCAGCCAGTAATCGAGAGCGATAGGCCGAAGGTCGGCCCACAAAGACAAACCCAGGGCAGGGCGGGAAGTCGCGCTGAGCATCCTGTAGTTTACAAACTTACTCAGTCTCCAGCAAGCACTCTCTGAAAGGACAACCTTCCAGCCATTTTTCTCGGCGTGGAGTTGTAGCGGATCACCTCGAAGAGGGGTTTTCTTCCGAACACGTACTTCCACCGGAAGCAAACCTTTCATCGCCGTGCGCAGCAGTTCCTTATTCATGCACCCGGGCACCGGTGGCACACGCAAAAGGAAGCACAGCAATCGCTGGTCGAGCAAAGGCGCGCGTGCCTCCACCGGCGCGCCTGTCCAACCAGCGTCCTCGCTCTCGAACACGCTGGGCCAGAACGCTCCCGTCAGAGCGGCATAGCCATCGGGGTGAAGGGGATGCACCGCCTTCGCCGGTCGCTGCAGTTCCCGCCAACGATCGCGCAGATCCAAATCCCGTTCGAATCCAGGCTCCAGCCACCCCGGATAGCCAAGCTCCTCCTCCGCTCGGCCCACCCATCGCCGCAAGCGGCTCCGTATCCCGGCGCGCAAAGGAGGAAGCCTGCCATGGCGAAGAACATAACCGCCGAAAGCCGAGACCATGCCAACGACGCGTCCTCGCTTGAGCAGATAGACGAGATACGGCCATGCCCGCCCCGTCATGATGTCGTCTCCTCCGTCTCCAGAGAGAACCACCCGCGCTCGCTGCGCCACCTGGCGATAGTGTTCGATGTGCAATGCAAAAAACGGCTCAGCGCAGGGCTCCGGAGTACTCAGCAAAGCCTCTTCCCATCCGCCGAACGGCGTAGCGGAGGCTCCAGCCAATATGTCGATAGAAATCCCCAGGTGTTGCGCAACTCTTGTCGCGAAAGCGCCCTCCTCGTCTTCGAAGAGCGGTGTGTAATCCACGGTGTAAGCGCGAAGCGAATCCCGAATGCCCCGCTGAGCCTGCACCCTTGTTGCCATCGCCGCAACGCTCGTCGAGTCCAGCCCCCCGCTCATAAAAATACCCGTCGTTCCCGCGGGCAATCGATCGCGAACCGCTTGCTCCAAATGGCCGCGAAACGCGTCGACATAATCCTCGCGGCGCTTTAGAAATAGCGGTTCTTCGATGGGAAGCGCCGCATAGCGGCGCACGGATAGTTCTCCATTCGAATACTTGAGAGCATAGCCCGCGGGTAGACGGCGAATATCTAGAAACGCGGTGCGTTCCGCATCGGGACACCACGACTGCAAGAGGAAATCGCCCATGAAATGGAGATCGAGTTTCGCTGAAACGGCCGGAGCAACACGGATAGCCTCAAGCGTGTTGCTGAAAATGAGCTGCCCTCCGGCTTGCGCATAAAAAAAAGGCCTGGCTCCCATCAGAGAGCGCGCGCACCAGAGCTGCCTCGCTTCCGCATCCCAAAGGGCAAACGCAAAATCGCCCATCAACGCTTCAAAACTCTTCTCTGCCCATTGCTGCCAAGCTCGCAGGATTAATTCTTCGTTGCTCGCATTCACGGAGATCTCTTCACTCTGCTGCTCGAGCTTGTGCACTAACTCCTCTCGACCATCGAGTCGCACATCGCCCAGCAGCCAAATTCTCCCGTCCAAAGAGAGCGGTTGCGCGTCTGACTGCGGAGAGGGACCGGTACGAAGCAGCGTGAAACAAAATCCCGCGCCAGGGTGCATCCAGATTTGCTTGGCATCAGGTCCGCGAAATGCCAGACGCTCCGCCATTCGCTCGATAAGCTTTGCGTCCGGGGTGCCGCCGTCCGCCTGAATAATGCCTGCGAAGCCGCTCATCGCGGCCCCGGGGGCGGGGAAGAGAGCGTTGCATCAAACGCCGCATAGTGTTCGTGCAGCGACTCTGGCTCATTCACGGCGACGCCCTTGCGTTCAACCCAGGCGTGAGCTTCAAATTTTTCATCGTGCTTGCGAACGCCGATCCGCAGTTCGGAAGCAATGCCCTCCCGGCCCAGCAGCCACCAAAGCGCAAGGGATTCTTCCAGGCAACTCGGGTGACCGACATTGTGTCGGACCGCTGCACGCACCATGCGCACCGTCAAATCAACACGACCGGGCACCGAGGAATCATCTTCTTTGCCAGAGGTTGAAAGATATTTTTGCAGAGATGTTTGCGTCTTGCGGAATCCACGCAACCACAAGCTTAAAGATATCAGTGGCAGCAAAGCAGCCGCGCGCAGAAAAAGTCCGCGCGCCGTGCGCCCCAGCGTGCTAAACCGCCGAAGCCGTTCCCACATCTGCTGGCTGGATTTGGAGCAAGCCGTTATCCACGAGCCGTCCAAGGAGTTCCGTAAAGTGCAATCGCAGCAATTCGGACTCTACATCAAATTCGTTCTGCAGTTCTTGATACGCGGCGTCGATGCTCGGCGCAGCGGTCACAACCTGCCACATGCGCGTGCCGGTTTCGTCCAAGCCGAAGTAGCGCTCCGTCTCCAAATTCAAAAGCACGGATTCCTTATCCAGAAAACGCACAAGCACGTGCGGCAGCACTTCCGCGCGATCCGCAAATGACACCATCAGCCCCACTCCTCAGATCCCCGCTGCAAAACCACTCTTCTGCTTCTTTTGTACCTGCAGACATTCTACCGGGGAATCGCATCCTTCGCTATGCAGACTAAAAAAAGCTTCTGCCTCGGCGCCCGCTGCGTTTCATCGAGAGCCGATTGTCTTCGAGCGAGAGACACGCTATAAGTTTCATCGTGCCCGAAGCCGCGATTTGCATTGCAGAATTGGAAAAGTCTTTCCCCCCCGCACGCAGCGGCTGGCGATCTTTTCTCCAGCCATTCGAAAAACCGAGTGTCGTCGCTCTCGACCGCATTTCCTTCGAGGTACGTCCCGGCGAAGCGTTAGCGCTGCTAGGCGCAAACGGCGCCGGCAAATCGACGCTTCTCCGTATTCTCGCCACGCTGCTGCTCCCCACCCGGGGGCATGCGCAAATCGCGGGGCATGATGCCGTCCTCGATCCGCGCGCCGTTCGCCGCCAGCTCGGCTATCATGCCGGCAGCGACATCGGCTTTTACCCTAGATTAACCTGCCGCGAAAATCTCCGCTTCTTCGGCCGTCTAAACCATCTTTCGAACGCTAACGCCGCGCAACGCATCGCTCATCTCGCCCAACAATTTCGCCTCGAAGAAGCCCTCGACCGCCAAGTGCGTACTCTCTCGTCTGGAACGGTGCAGCGGTTGAGTCTCGCTCGCGCTCTCCTCCACCAACCTCGCGTTCTTCTGTTAGATGAACCCACGCGCAGCTTGGACGCTATCGCCGCCTCCGAATTTCGCCGCTTTCTGAAATCCGAGGTCCTACGTCGCGGCGATACTTCCCTGCTCTTCGCTTCCCACACGTTGCCGGAGGTCGAGCAGCTTGCTGATCGCATCGCGGTCATCGACGCGGGCCGCTTGCTCGCCTGCGACACGCTGGCCGCTCTCAAACGAAGCACTGGTACGGAAACGCTCGAAGAAGCTTTCATGCACCTGACCGGCCGCACTCCGCACCTCACTCTAGAGGATGTACCCGAATGATTCGCACTCTGCGCGAATTGTGGGTCTTCTTCTGGCGAGACCTCTCTATCGCCCGTACCTACCGGACCCTCTTTGTTCTGGAAGCCGTCGAAGCGCTCTTCGGCGTCGCCATGTTTTTTTATGCCGCGCGGTTCGTGGACAGTCCTCAATTGGCGTCCGCGCTTCCGCAAGGCGGCAGCTATTTTTCTTTTTCTCTGATCGGCTTTGTTTTTCTCGACTATTTGAACGCCGCCATGGATACTTTCGACCAAAGCCTGGCGGAAGCGCGCGATTCCGGCACGCTCGAGCATCTTCTCGTTACGCAAACTTCTCTACCCGTTATTCTGGCAGGCTCCGCCATCTATCCTTTTGTTTCCACGACGCTGCGCATTGCGGTCTATCTAACGTGGGGCGCGTTGCTCTTTGGCTTTCCGCTGCACGATGCAAACTGGCTCGCGGTCGCTGCCGTTCTCCTCGCCACGTTGCTTGCCTTTTCTGGCCTGGGAATCCTCTCCGCAAGCTACGTTCTGCTCTTCAAGCGCGGCAATCCCGGAAAGTGGTTTCTGCTGGGCGTTTCAAGCGTCGCGGGCGGCGTACTTTTTCCGGTCAGCGTTCTCCCGGATTGGTTGCAGTTCGTGGCCAAACTCAATCCTGTGACGTATGCGCTTGAAGCTATGCGCGCCGCTCTACTTGGCGATGCAAGCTTGCGCGCCGTTTGGCGGCCGCTCTTAGTCTTGTTTCTTTTCGCCGCGCTACTCTTGCCCCTGTCGATGGCCGTCTTCGCTTGGGCCCTTCGCCGCACCAAGACGACGGGAACGCTTATGCATCGCTAGGTACCCATTGTATTTTGAGGTCCTGCACAGGTTCTGCTGATCCGTCCGCGATTGAAAGAAACCCAAGTGGGTACTCCAAAAACAAAAAAGGCCGGCTCCGCAAAGCGGAGCCGACCAGATGAATGAAAACGCGAAACTGCTCAGGACTTCTTTTTCTTCGTCACCCTGATGTCGATACCCGGAGCCATTTGCTGCAATTGGGCCAATCCCTCCTGGGCTTGTTTTCCGAACACCCCGTCTGGGTCGAGTTCAACCGCCTTCTTATAGGCCTCAATTGTCCCCGGCGCAAACTCGGGCACATCTTTATCCCCAACTTTTTTCACGGTCATTTTGTAAACGAGACAGGCTCCCAGCAGGTACCACGTCTGCGCGCTGTTCGGATCTAATTCCGCGGATTTCTGCAAGGGCTCTATGGCATCGGCTCCCCGATTTGCGTTGTACAAGCTGATTCCGAAGTTACGCCACGCTGTGGCCGCTTTCGTTGGATCCAGTTCTGCGCTCTTCGTGTATGCCGCGCGCGCTTCGTCAATTTTCCCCGCACGCGCTAGCACATTGCCGAGATTGTTGTAATAGCCGGGAACGTCCGGTTTGGCGGCGATCGCCTGCTTGTACGCTTCGGCGGCTTCGTCATTGCGGCCCGCAATGTCATACGCCTGACCCAAGTTTCCCCAAATCAGTGCCTGGTTAGGGTCCTTTTCAGGTGATGACTTCTGCGCGGCCTGGAATTCCGCCGCTGCTTTGTCGGAGAGATCCTTGAGGTTTTGCTTCAACGCATCCCGCTGATCGGCCGGCGCTTTCGTCAGGTCATCCTTAGCCTTTTGCTCTTGCACAAGAAGCGCGGCCCCTGCCGCAAAGTGTGTCTTCATGCCCTCGAATTTTTGCTTTTCCTCAGAGTCTTTCTTGTTTTTCTCCGCCGCCTCCGCTCCCTGCTTCGCCATAATGTCCTTGAAGTTCATGTCCGGCATTTTGGCTTCTTCGCCGCTGGTGACCTTCAGCTGCCCCATACCCACTGGCGTTTGCTTCTCGTTCGGCGGTGGAAACGTGATGATCGTCAGCGTGTACACTCCTGGACGAAGATTGTGGATGACAAACCTTCCTTCCGCGTCCGTCTTCCCTTGCGTCTTCCCGCCTTGCTCGTTCACGGCCTCAACGGTCAGCCCATACCACGCCTTCCCATTCACATCCAAAACTGTGCCGGAAATCGATCCGCTCTGCGCCGCCGCATTCGGCGCAAGTACGGCCACCAAAATCCCCGCAAGCAGCGCAGCAAACATTACGGACTTCAAAAATCTCTTCATGCTATTTCTCCTTTTTTGCCGAGGCATACCCTGCCCGGCCTGGCTGGCGGGATGTGCCCTATTATCCTTAATCCTAGTCTTTTTCCAAGTCTTTAGAGTGCCCTACGAGTGGGCGGAAACCGCCAGCCGGTAACGTATGGGGTCCGGCACCCCCGCCTCGGCAAATGCCTTCAATCTCAGCAAGCAACTATCGCACGCTCCGCACGCCCTGTCTTCATTTTGGTAACACGACCAGGTCAGTTGCAATGGTGCGCCCAGCTCTAACCCGCGCCGGATGATCTCGCTTTTCTTCAACTTGATCACTGGTGTCGCAATTTCGATCTGCGTCTCCGGCCGCGTCCCTACTCGCACCAACTCCTGAAAAACCTGGTAATACTCTGCGCGGCAATCCGGGTACCCGGAACTATCCTCTGCTACGGCCCCAATGTAAACCGCCCCCGCTCCAATCGCTTCTGCCCAGCTCACCGCCACCGAAAGAAAATGCGCATTACGGAACGGCACATACGTCACTGGAATCGCACTGCCATGCGACCCGGCCACACCAAATTCATTTTCCGGCACCGCAATTCTCGTGTCCGTGAGCGCAGACCCTCCGATCGCCCGGAAATGATCCAGCTGCACCACCAATCGCTGACTCTGGCCCACTCCATAAAAATCCGCTATCCCCTCAAACGCGCGCCGCTCGCGTTCCTGCGTCCGCTGTCCATACCCCACATGCAGCAGCGCAATGTTACCCGCGCCGTGCCGCTCCCGCGCAATAGCTGCGCACACACACGAGTCCATACCCCCGCTAAGAAGCACCACCGCCTTAGAATTCGTGGAATCAGCGGTCATCGTTTTCATTATAACTCGACTCCTAAAGCAAGGCGCGTACTCGGTGGCGTCTGAAACTTGCCGCCAGAATGGGGCACTAGTCATTTCGGCAGCGACTTGAGAAAATTGATGAAAAAAACAACAAAAGTCAAATATATTAATTTTGTACTTGATTTTATTAATTCGCACTGCTACCCTGTTTATGTTCCTGGATACTGAAATGGATATTTCCAAAGCCCTCTGCCCCGACTGCAAGCAACCGCTGAATGTGACGCGTTTAGCCTGCCCAACCTGCAACCTCACTCTCGACGGCGCGTTCGAGGTCTCCCCACTCGGCAAACTCAGCCCCGATGACCAGGCCTTCGTAATCGCCTTCGTCCGTCATCACGGTTCCCTGAAAAAAATGGAAAGCATTTTTGGGATCAGCTATCCCACCGTCAAAAATCGCCTCAACGCTATCGCCGCAACCCTCGACAAAAATTTTGAAAGCCCTTCGCCTAATCTTTACGTCTTGGAGCAACTGTCCCGCGGAGAACTGACCGTCGATGAAGCCCTGGAGAGGTTGAGCTGAACAATTCGAAAGGAGACCGTCACCATGTCCGAAGAGAGAAAGAAAGTACTAGAGATGCTGGCAGCAGGAAAAATCACCGCGGAGGAAGCCGAAAAGTTGCTAGATAAGCTGAACAGCAACGCTTCGAACGCAATGCCTGGCACGGAAACGCCAGCGGCCTCAGCCGTGCCAGGGACGGCGAAGCCAAAGTATCTGCGCATCGTCGTTGATCAACCCGGCCGCGATCCAGTAAACGTGCGCGTGCCTCTTTCCTTCTTGGGCTCCGCAAAAAGTCTTCTCGCCATAATGCCCAAACGTGTGAATGAGCGCTTGGCCGAGCACGGCATCAACGCAGGCAGTTTTGCCACAATGAATCTCGATGATCTGGGCCCGGCGTTGCGCGAGCTAAACGTTGAGGTGAACAAAGGCGGCGGCGAGAAAGTGCATATTTTTTGCGAATGACCGCTGGACCCCATGAGCGACCGATTCTCAAACTCCTTTTGTAGCCGGGTCCCACACGAACTTGTGCAGTTGCAGCCCCAAGCGCACCGGCAAACCATCGGCAAGGATCCACTCGACGAGCGTCCGCGCCTCCAGCCCTTGCCATTTCCCCGCCGGGTCATCAAACACCGGTGAAAACAAAACTTGCCGCACGCGTTCGGCCAACCTGTGTTGCGCAGTAAACTCCCGCGCAAACTCATAATCCCGCCGGGTCATAATCACAAACTTCACTTCATCGTGTGCGCCGAGCACTTCCAGATTCCGCATCTCAAACGTATCTGCCTCGCCGGAATCTGGACATTTCACATCCACAATTTTGATCACTTCTTCCGGCAGCCGCCCCGCAAAGCGCTCGCCGCTAGTCTCAATCATCACCGTATATCCCGCTGTAAGCAGCTTCTCCGCCAAGGGATAAACCTCTTCTTGCAATAACGGCTCGCCGCCAGTCAATTCCACTAGCGGCACGCTTGCCGCGACACCTGACACTCCCGCCGCTCGCCCCGCCAACTCATCCACACGCGCCAGCACATCCGCGACACTCAACTTCGTTCCGCCGTGAAACGCGTAAGCCGTATCGCACCAAGTGCACCGCAAATTGCACCCAGTCAACCGCACAAAAATGCACGGCAACCCCGCGCGCGTACCCTCTCCCTGAATCGATTTGAATATTTCTGTGATGAACATGACTTTGGAGTGCGGCAGCTCTGCTGCCGCTTTCTTCAACCGCGCCAATCTCCCCGCGTTCTACTGCGTGCCCGAGCCCGTCTTCCGCGCCGTCCTCCGCCCCAACCACCACATCGCTCCAGCAAAAAGCAGTACAGGCAGGATCAATCTCCAATACGCAGGTGTAACTCCGATATAGCGAAACACCACGATGTATCCAATCGCTACGAGCAACGCCGGAACAAAAATAATGAAGAAACCGCGATTCATCTCATCACCACTCGTAAGCCGCGCTCTCTTTTTCCTTCTTTATATCTTTGCGTCATTACTTCGTTACTTCTTTTCTTCTTCTCAGTTCCCCGGCCGGTACTGCGCTCTACTTGTATCCGTCTCCCATAAAATCACATCCGTCACCCGCGCCCCCGCCGGCAAATCCTTCAATCCGCGCGTCACTTCATCATAGAAATACTTCGCCATATTTTCCGCCGAAGGATTCACCGTCTTAAATGGCTCCAGATCATTCACAAACTGGTGGTCCAACCGCCCCATAATCTCCCGCACAATCGCCTTCAATCGGGTGAAATCCACCAGCAACCCAATCGAATCCAATTGGGGCCCTTCCAACGTCACACGCACACGATAGTTATGTCCATGCACGTTCTCGCACTTCCCCTTGTACCCACGAAGCGCATGCCCAGCCGAAAATGTCTCTTCCACGCTGACTTGAAACATAAGTAGCACAGACACTCTTGTCTGTGGCCTCTTCCTTTTTGGTCTTTATTTCATTACGTTTTACTTCTTCTCTGTGACCTCTGTGTCTCTGTGTTAATTCTTTTTCTTTTCTTTCTTTTCCAAAAACCGAGAGACCTCCGCCAGACTCGAGGTCATTTTATACTTCGGCAAAGACTCCAAAAAAATCTTACCATACGCCATCCGCTGAATCCTGTTATCCAAAAGTGCCAAAACTCCCCGATCCGTCTTGGTTCGAATCAGCCTTCCAAACCCCTGCTTCAAAGCCAAAACCGCCTGCGGCACCTGAAATTCAGCAAATGGATTCCGCCCATCCTCCTGCAAAGCCGCGACCCGCGCCGCCACAATTGGATCGCTCGGGACAGCAAACGGCAGCCGGTCCACAATCACGCAAGAAAGCTGCTCCCCTGGCACGTCCACTCCCTGCCAAAAACTAGCCGTGGCAAAAAGCACCGACCCAGGCGTGTTCTTAAATCTCTCCAGCAAAACCGACCGCGGTGAAGTCCCCTGTAGCAGCAAAGGAAACGGCACCCGCGTACGCACCCGCTCAAAAAGCTCATTCATCTGCGAGTAGCTTGTAAACAAACAAAACGCCCTGCCCTGGCTAGTCTCCAGCAAATTCACAATTTCGTCCGCCGCTTTCGCCGCATAGGCCGGATTCCTCACATCCGGCATGTTCGGCGGCAAATACAGCATCGCCTGCTTCTCGTAATCAAACTCCGGAGGCAGCGCACGTTCCTTCGCATGATCCAATCCCAGCCGGTGCCGAATAAATTCAAACCGGCTCCCTACCGTCAAAGTCGCCGAAGTCAGAACTACCGTATCGAACTGCTCAAAGAGTCGCTCGCGCAAAATCTGGCTGACATCGATCGGCGTCGCCGCCAAGAAAACGCCTTTGTTGCGCCGCTCATACCAATACACAAAATTTCGCTCGTTCGATTCGAATAAAAATGACAATTCCTGACGCAAATCGAAGCTCCGCCGCGCGATCCGTAAAATCTCTTCCGGCTTCTGCGTCATCGCCGCGCATTCTGTCTCAAATCCCTTTAGCGCGGTCGCCAAATCATCGTAAGCCTCGCGATTTTGCTCCAAAAACGCCTCTCGCTCATTTCGCGAAAATGGGTAACGTCCGTCGCGCGGCGGAAACCTCTCAAAGAACGCGCGGCTTCTCTCACGAATCCGCTGCGTGCGCCTCAAAACTGAAGGTGTGCCCAAATGCAGTAGTCGCAAAGTCTGGTCCGCATCGCGCGCCAACTCGTCAAACCGGAAATTCGAAATCTGGCGCCCGAAATAATCGCTCGCGACGTCTTCCATCTCGTGCGCTTCATCGAACACCACCGCCGAGTATTCCGGCAAAATGCTTCCAAAGTCGTCCTGCTTCAGCGCCAGATCCGCAAAAAACAAATGATGATTCACAATGATCAGGTCTGCGTCCTTCGCCCGCTGGTGCATCCCGGTCACAAAACACGGATTAAACGAAGGACACTTCTGCCCCGAACACGTATCCCGCCGCGCATCCAAGCGCGACCACAAATCCGAATCATCCGGCAAAAATGTCAATTCCGCGCGATCTCCAGTCTCCGTCAATTTCGCCCACTGCTTGATCTGCTGAAACGCGTCCAGCTCATCCATCCCTTTCAGCAACGCCTGGTCCGCCATCGCATTTACTTTCGCCACGCACAAAAAATTCGAGCGCCCCTTCATCACCGCCACTTTCAAATTCGGCGCAAAGTGCTTTTGCAAAAATGGAATATCTTTCTGATAGAGCTGCTCCTGCAAAGATTTCGTCGCCGTTGAAATCGCAACGCGGCGCCCGCTGCAGATCGCGGGTACCAAATACGCCAGAGTCTTGCCCGTTCCCGTTCCCGCCTCCAGAATCGCGTGATGATGTTTCTCGAAGGCGTCGTGCACCATCTCCGCCATTTCCAATTGCCCGCGCCGGTGCTCGTACCCCCCAATCATGCACCGTTCCAGAAATCCCCCCGGCCCAAACACATCCCGCATCGTGGGCTTGGGAGGCGCTTCCGCTCGCTCCCCGGTTTTGCTATCAGCAGGCGCCGGACCTACCGTCGGATCGTCCTCAAAGGACACGTCTTCGCGTTCCGGCAACGCCACGGCCTCCTGAGCCGTGCCGTTCTCGTCTGCGTACTTCGTTTTGGCAGTCCGCTTCGCCAAGCGCACCTATCCCTTCAATCCCCACTCCCGAATCCGTAACCATAACATATCCCCTGCATGCCTCTCGTCCA
Organism: uncultured Acidobacteriota bacterium; assembly: GCA_963784015.1. GTDB lineage: Bacteria > Acidobacteriota > Terriglobia > Acidiferrales > UBA7541 > Acidiferrum. The sequence goes on along the minus strand of CAWAPX010000052.1, from coordinate 52,741 downwards.
CCTGCCACATCAGCCACCTAACAAATGCCCATCGGGACGGTTTAATAGTTGGGCATCGCAGGACAGTTCGTATCCCACTTCTCCTTTACCCAGCGTTACATTGAAAGTTGCCACGGAATGGGGACGGGGGTTCCTGGCGTAGGGAACTAAGTCTGAACTGGGTGGGGTGTCTAATGAGATCCTATAAAGCCTTTCTTTTCCTTATTCTAGTAGCCTCTATCTCCTTGGGCTCTTGCAGCGGTCTGCCGCAAGGGAATAGCGGGGGCGGAGGCACCAGCACTGCCAATGTGAGTTTGGTGCTTGTCTCTGACACTCCCCCGGCGACCCTGGGTCTTGTGAGCTTTAAGGTTGTTCCCACTGCCGTTACTTTGACCCCCACCACGGGGACAGCCACCACTTTTAACATCAACGGCGGCAACGGTTTCTCTTATGACTTGGTTCGCCTGCAATCCGATTCTGGCTTTTTGGGCACTGTGCCTGCAGTCACGACAGGCACTTACAATACTGTTGCCATCACCTTCTCTGGTGCCACGCTCGCCTTTTTTAATGGCACTGGCTCAACGATCACCAACCTGAGCCAACCATGCCTCAATAACACTGTCTGCATCGCCTCGTTTGTCGGGCCGTTTACGTCCACAATCACGACTTCGCAAGCCGTAACTAGTAACACCGGGATTGGCATCGACGTCAATCTGGCGAACTCCCTTACTCTCAGCGGCTCTACTCTGACCCTGAACCTCTCGAATTCTGGCACTCTCCCTGTAACCACCGCTTTTAGTCTACCCATCGCGAACTCAAACCTCGCCTCCGGCCAGCTGGATCTCATTGAGGACTTCACCGGTAGCGTCAGTAACGTTTCCAATTCAGCAGTTACGATCACTCCTTCCTCGCTTATGAATAGTTTCCCTATCACAGCCTCAACCATCTCAACTACGGGCTATGATTCCGACCCGACCAATACCTTGTGCCCCTCGGGAACAACGGCATTGACGAGTTGCATTTCAAACGGGCAGGCGTCCAGCATGGATGCGATTCTCAATGCCGATGGCACCTTTTCGGTCCAGGAAATCGAGCCTCTCCTGGCCAATCCAATCGTGGACACAGTCGAAGGAACAGTCGTTTCGCTCGCTTCATCCACGAACGCAAACAATCTCAGCCAGTTTGGTATGGTCATCACGAACCTCATTCCTGCCGCGACAAACTCGTTGATCGGCAGCTTGAGTGTCACCAATCAGCTGAATGTAACTCTTTCCAATGGCTCGATTTTTTACGTCGACTCCAAGGGCTTGCCCGTAGCGTCCCAGTTCCCCGCGAGTTATGGAACTTTCACCAACGCCACTAATACGAGCGGCTTGAATCTGGGCCAAACCGTCTCTGTCCATGTCACTGCCTTTACCGCAGCCAACGGCACAACCTTTGCCTCCGCTACCGCCAACACCGTCTTCTTGCGCTGGTCACGCTTCAGCGCGGGAGCCGCTATCGCATCCACGCCGACATACACCATCAACGCTTTGCCGGGGCAGTTTGGATTTAACCAGGGCATCACGTTCGTGGTGCAGACTTTCACCGGTACACCTGGGCTTGACGGCGTAACCAATCTCGCTGGTGTTACTAGCACAGCGAATTTGAGTGTCGGCCAGGCCGTCGCCATGCGGGCTCTCTTTATTGGAGGTCCCGGTGGTGATACTCTGACTCCGGCTTTCTTCGCCGCGAAAGTTCGTCAGCGATAGACAATCCCCAAGTCTTTACCCGCCTCCGCAAAAGGCAACGGGCCGGAGCATCTCGGATGCTCCGGCCCGTCTTTCTTGAAAAAACCCTTCAAGCAGTAAGAACAGGTTGGCTAGATTCCGCCTACCATTGTGGATTGCGGCAAGGGCACAGGCGGGAATGGACCCGCCATGGAGCTGGAAGGGGACTTCGGCTGCAATCGTTTATAGAGCGCAAGAGAGATAGCGCCAATTCCCCATATCCAGATTCCCAGCGCGACCAGGGCACCAATCACATGCAGCGGCGCAATCGGAGTGTAGACGATGCGCACAATCACGAAACCCGCCGCCATCCTTCCAATCAAGCCCCAGGTATCCGTTGTTCTTCCGAAAATCCAATTGCCGACAACCGTACCGACCACAAGCTCCGCGCAATTGATCGCCAGGAACCAAAGTCCGAAAGTCAGGAGTCCCAGCGGGAGTCCTACGACGGTTACACATGCCAGAATAGCTGCGATCGGCACTCCGAAGAATATGAGGACGCCCAATCCTATTGGCGCTCCGACCCGTTCCCCGGCGGCTACAGCATCTGAAGCAAATTTCGGGAGCAACAAATACAGTACGAGCCCAAGCAGCACGAAAGCCGCCGTCCAAATAATCCGCCAGATATAGTAATGCCCTGTCGTGTATTCCGACCTGCGTTCCCTCTGGGTAAATTCAACAGGCGAAGCAAGCTTCGCACCGGGGGATACGCTTGCTTCATGCTCGCCTTTGAACTGAATCCTGCCGCCGACTGCCCCGGTAGAAGCTATGATCAGCGAATCGCCTTTTTCCCAGATGCCTCCCAGGATCGTGCCGTTCACGCCGACTTCATGTCCAAAAAAAAGAATGTCGCGGCCTACTTGCCCGTCAACGGCCAGATTGCTGCCGAACATGGAGACGGTCTCACCGACTTTCCCGGTGGAATCAACAGTGACGGAATCGCCAAACCACGTAACGCTTCTTCCGACACTTCCAGAAATAATCCCGTTGTTTCCCGCGGCGCGAAGATTGCCGTCCACTCGTCCGCGAATGCGCATGGACTGGCATCCTGAGATCACGTCGCCAGTGACATGCCCGTCGATGTCAACGTCCTTGCCCGCTACAAATACGTCCCCTTCCACCGTGCCCTCGATGCGAACTCGCTCACCGGAAAGATAGATGTCGCCTTTGATGGTCTCGTCCTGTCTGACCTCGACAGTTGGCGCCTTGCGGAACTCCGTAGCGCCGGCTGGAGAAGGCAGAGCCAACGCCGCACATAGACCCGCAAGCACCAGCGCCAATGCCGACCCTCGCCGTAAGCGTTTACGGAAAACAACCAACCCGAATCCCGCCACGGTTACCATCGCTAGCACCTCGAGAAGTGTGATCACCGATTGCCATCCTTTCCAGAAGGCACCTTGAAAAACCAGCAGGCTCAGAAGGCTCGTGCCGCCAAATCCCGCTTGCTCCAGCCGTTGCTCTGCGGGCTCGACAAAGCCCGTGTAGAGAGCGTAGACACCCGTTGCTGCCAATCCAAGAACCACACCCCAAATCCATCCAAACGATCTCCGCGCGCGCTCCTGAAACTCCGCAATCCGCGATGGCAGCGGTTCGTCTTCTTCCAGCATGGCGCGCGTAAGCAACCGCGATTCGCGATCGAGCGCCCGCAGCAAAGTGCGGCAAGCCGCGCAGTCTTGCGCGTGCGCGGATACGGCTTGCGCGCGGGCACGGTCCAACTGGCGCTCCGCGTAGAGCAGGCACGTCATCTCATCCAGATGATCCATCGTCCCACCCGGTCCTTCTGGCGACACCGGGTTAGCAGCTTCGCTCACGAGGTCCCTCCCGCAGCCAGCGCACTCTTCCCCTCCAGCGCCTGCCGAAGTTCGTGCCGCGCGCGCAGCAGCACGACGCCCACAAAGGCGCGCCGCACGCCGAGCTCATCGGCAATTTCGTCATAACTCATATCCGAGTAATAGCGCAAGACTAGCGCCATGCGCGCGCGCGCACCGAGCTTATGCAGAGCCTGGCGCACTTCCTCGCTGGTCTTCTGCTCAATCAGCTTGTCCAATTGGCTGGGGTCTGGATGCTCCAGCGGGACATCTTCCACATCTTCGGTCTCTTTGTCCTGGCGGATTTTACGGCGGCGCAGGATATCCCAGCAATGGTTGGCGGCGACCCGATAGAGCCAGGCGGAAAAGGAGCGCGTCTCGTCATATTGGCTCAGCTTGTCCCGCAACTTCATGAATATCTCCATAGTGGCGTCTTCGGCATCTTCCCGGGTCGGCAGAGCCCTTCTGCAGAAGCGGAAAATAGCCGGGGCAAAGTCCCGGTAAAGCTCACCCCAGGCCTCGGCATCCCCTGCACGAGCCCGGGCAACTGCCTCCGTGGTCTCCGTCATTCCCGGCACGCTCATCGAGCCTGGTCTCAGCGGTTCCATAGACTAGTACGCAGGGGAGCCCCTAAAACTTACACGAAATTCGCAAATAGCAATATGGCAGAGCAGGGCTATCTCGTCTCTGCTCAGCACTCTACCAGAAATGCCTGGTAGCACCACGCCTGGCTGCAATATCCGATATCGCTGCGCGGCGAACCCTGCTGTGGATTGGTCCAGCCGCAAAGCACTCCTCACTCGGGCTCACGGAGCCTTGCGAATGGGCGGGATCAAGAAAACGCTCAGATAGCTTGGCGAAAGCCCCGGAAGCTCGAGCGAAGTTCGGCTGTCACGTGACACCGGCCCGCGCCCAGAGACCAAAGGTTAGCAAATCCGTGAATTCAATCTTTTGGCCACTCAAATTGAAAACATTGGTTGGACACCCTATCGAGCAAAGGTGTTAGTTAGGGGGCATCAAGGGGAGTGGTTGACCAAATATTGCCGAAAAACATTCGATTCAGAGGGAGGGGTGTATCCATGCAATGGCAAGATCAAAGAGGCTACAGGGAGATTAGGAATTCACTTCTGCGGGCGGCGTTAAGTGCGATCGTGATCGCTCTCTTCGTCTGCGCGGGTCACGCGCAGACATTCCGCGGCGCCATAAGCGGCACGGTAACGGACCCATCCGGCGCTGTGATCCCGAACGCGCAAGTCAAGGCGACGGAGACAGCGACAGGGCTCGAACACAACACGGTAACCACGACCGACGGCGAATTCTCCTTCCAAGACATACCGCTTGGCGCCTATAAGGTCACGGTCACCGCACCTGGCTTCCCTCCTTATACGGTGGACAAAGTTGAGGTGGCGGCAGGCACGATCTATACGCTGCCAATCAAGCTCTCCATGCAACAACAGTCCACCACCGTGGAAGTCTCCGCCGCCGCGCTGAGCCTGGACACCACGAGTTCGACACAAAGCACGACGGTCACAACCCAGATGGTGCAGGACATGCCATTGAATGGCCGGGACTTCACGCAGATGATCGCCCTTGCGCCGGGCTATTCGGGTTACTCCGTAGGCGGATATGGTTCCCTGAATGGAACGCGCCCAAACCAAATGAACTGGCAAATCGATGGGGTGGACAACAACGATTTTTGGCACAACATTCCGGCCGTCAACCAAGGCGGTGTTTCGGGAATTGCCGGCGTGGTGATGCCGATTGATGCGGTCGACGAGTTCTCCTCGCAGACGCAATCCGGAGCGGAAGCAGGACGCAACGCCGGTGGCACGGTGAACCTGGTGCTAAAGTCAGGCGGGAACGATATCCATGGTTCCGCTTACTACTATTGGCGGAATGAAGTATTTTCCGACCCGTCGCCGTTTTACTGCTCGGGGTTGAATCCGGCCTGCCCGAGCACGAATCCGACCAGAGCACCCGAACTGAGGAATGAAAACTACGGGGGCACGGTCGGTGGCGCCTTCATTAAGAATAAATTCTTTTACTACCTGGGTTTCGAGAAGCAACAGTACATCATTGGGCTTTCCGGCATCGCCACGGAACCCTCACAGGCGTTTGTAAACAACGCTCTGGCTATTTTGCAAGCGAATGGCGTTGCGCCAAGCACGATTTCGGAAAACATGCTTGGAGCATTGTGCTCGGCATGCCCCAACCCGGGCACCGTGCCGGGGCTATGGCCAACTTCTGGCCCTTCATCCATTCTGGATTTGCCGGCGACGACGAGCAATTTTTTCAGCTCCTCACCCTCAACAGGCTACAGCTACAACGGCGTCCTCAACCTGGATTACAACTTCACCGCGAATCACCACCTTTCAGCGCGCATGTTCAACGGACAGGGTAGCCAGACGGCGCCTCTGGGAACCAGTACGGCGTTAGCCGTGGCCAGCTCAAACCTTCCCTACTATTTCGAGAGAGCTCCCATCCACGTGCAGAACTACTCGCTGGTGCTCAACTCTATCTTCACGCCTACCTTAACCAACCAGATTCTCTTCGGTGTCAACTACTTCAACCAAACATTCCGCGACGCGAACGCAAGTTTCGACACCGTGGCCATGGGCCTGCTGCAGAGCCCGGACGCGCTCATTAACGGAAAGCCCATCTTCGGAGCGCCAAACATCGCCATCGTTCCGCCATCCGGTGGAGGGTTTGAGCAAGTTGGCATTACGCCGCCGGAAGGACGCAATGACATCACGGGCATGCTGGAAGATATCGCTTCCTATAGCCGTGGAAAACACCAAATCCGGTTCGGCGGCGAGATGCGCCAGGGTCACGTGAATGAGTTTTACTACCGGCATTCGCTCGGCCAGTTCGTCTTCGACGGAACGCAAGGACCCTGGGCTGGTTCTTGCGGCCCAGCAGCCACAGCGACGGCCGTTTGCCAGGACACGCTAGCTCTGGCGGACTTCCTGGCCGGCGATGTGTCCAATTCCAGTGTCGCAGTGGGGAATGCAGAGCGCACAGTTACCGTGAATGGCCTCAGCTTTTTCGGAGCTGACCAGTGGCAGGTTACACGTAAACTGAATATCAATTATGGGCTGCGCTGGGAATACTTTGGACCGCTTCACAATGACAGTAAAGACCTGGTGGTTTTCATTCCAGGACGTGGACTCCTCACCCAAGGGAACGGAATCAGCGGCATCTTCCCGCCGGATAAGAACAACTTCGCTCCTCGTTTCGGCTTCGCGTATCAACCGACATCGAAGAACGATTTGGTGGTCCGTGGCGGGATCGGGGTCTTCTATGACCAGATCAACATGAACCCGTTCCTGGATTACCGCCCGCCAAACAGCGCGGCTGATGGGCTACAAGACAATCCGGCGGGCCCGAAACCAGTCTCACTCTACTCGATACCTATTTGCGGAGCGAACGCAGTCGGGGGCTACAACTGGAGCGCCGTGCAAGCGCCAATCTGCCCCGCCGGCACGGCCAGCCCTGGGACCGTTAACCCTTCGAGTTCCGTCTATCCTGGAGTCAACACTTGCGTGACCGGCAACGTGGCGACCGATCCCGGATGCGCCAATGGACCGTTTGGAATCTACTCCGTCGGCCAGAATTTCCGTGCCCCTTACATTTTCAATTATAACCTTCAGATCGAGAAAAGCCTGGGCAATGCCGCAGTCTTCCAGATCGGATACGTCGGCAGCAACTCTCACAAGCTCTCTGTGATGCAGAATATCAACCAAGTTCCGCTAGACGGCGGCCCGAGGCCTTTCGCGACGCAATATCCCGCGTTCGGCGACATCAACCAACTCAACAGCGTGGGCGATTCCAACTACAACTCTCTGCAAACCACTTTCAGACTCAGATCGTGGCACGGACTCACTTCGCAGGTGTCTTATACGTGGGGGCATGAACTGGACGAAGTGAGCGAGTACCGCGGTGTGATCCCACTGGATAGCACCAATCTGAAGGCCGAATATGGGAACGGCGACTACGACACGCGGAACAGCTTTACTGCCACCTTCATTTACGATGTCCCCAAAGCGCCGTGGGCTCATGGCTGGACGGAGAAAATATTCAACGGCTGGCAACTAAGCAGCCTGTGGGTTCTCCATGGAGGCCAGCCCTTCAATATCACCGGCGACACAAATCGCCCTGGCCTTGACGTCATCGCAAATCCATTTGCCGGGGTTTCGCACACGTTCAGCGCCGCTGGCGGCGGAGAACAGTGGGTCAACCCCGCTGCGTTCTGCGTGCCAGGAGCGGTGGGCTGCACAGGGCCGACCAATCCTCTCGGAGACCTCTCGCGAAATAAGTACTACGGGCCAGGCTTCAAGGATTTCGATTTCTCCATCTTCAAGAACATCGCCATCACGGAGCGGGTCAGGCTACAGCTTCGCGGCGAGATATATAACATCGGCAACCGGATCAATCTTGCTTCCGGCGCCGGAGCGGTCAGCGGGAGCACTGGTTTCATAACCGACACCATTGGCGATTTCAACGGAGCGCCGGGTCTTGGACCTGGCGAACCACGCAACGCTCAGCTTGTGGCGAAGATCATTTTCTAAACGCTGCGAGAAACCATTAACCGAAGCGTCCCGACCCGGTCGGGACGCTTCTTTTTTTGGCGCGAGATCTAGCTGAGCCGACGTTCGCGCTCGTTCGGAAAGATTGGTGACACTCGGTCGTATCCCGCAGAATGAGCGAAAACAGCTAGGATGCTGTACAGTGGAAGGTCGCAGCGCTGTTGCGGTTCTCGATTGTCCGCCCGCCGCTTTAACAATATGACGCAAATACTTCCATCGTTGGTGATTCTGGGACGGCCCAATGTGGGCAAATCCACGCTTTTTAACCGATTGACCGGAACGCGGCGCTCGATCGTGACGAACGAGCCGGGGATTACGCGCGACCGGATATATGGGAAGGCGGAGTGGCGCGGGAAAGCATTGGAGATTGTGGATACCGGGGGAATTGTTCCGGACGATAAGGCGCTCATCCCAACGGAGATTTTAAGGCAAGCGCATGTGGCGATTAAGAAAGCGGCGCTGCTGGTTCTCGTGGTGGACAGCCAAGCAGGCGTAACTCCCTTGGATCAGGAGCTGGCGCGGCTTCTACGCACCACTGGCAAGCCTTTTGTGGTCGCAGTGAACAAAGTGGATGCGGTTTCGCAGGAAGTGAATGCGGCAGTGTTTCATTCGTTGGGTGCGCCGGTGTTTCCGATTGCGGCGGAGCATGGGACGGGCGTTGACGATCTTTTGGACGCGGCGCTCGCGGAGGTGGATGCCGTTGAGTCGGAAGAAGAAGTTGCCAAGGAAGACGCCGTTGAGGTGGCCATTATCGGGCGGCCGAACGTGGGCAAGTCAACTTTGCTGAACAGAATGGCAGGGGAGGATCGCTCGATCGTTTCGCCGATTCCAGGAACCACAATGGACAACGTGGACACGGAGGTGGTGCACGAAGGACATACGTACCGCTTTGTCGATACGGCGGGGATTCGGCGCAAAGCTAAGACGACTTTGGTGGCGGAAAAATTAAGTGTGGTGATGGCTCGGCGCGGGTTGGAGCGGTGCGATGTGGCGCTGCTCGTCGTGGACGGCGAGCAGGGAGTGACGCAGGGCGACGCGCAGATTGCCAGTTACGCCGAGGAGTCCGGGCGGTCTGTGATTATTGTGATTAACAAGTGGGATTTGGCGGTGGTGGCGGCGCGGAATGCGGCTTCACGCGACGCGGACAGCGCGAAGGGAAAATCCCGGCGGGCTCCTGGGGAACGGTACCGGTCAGAAGATTTCAATCCCGAGAAGCTGGCTTTCGATTACGAGAAAATGATTCGTGGAAAATTGAAATTTTTGAGTTACGCGCCGATTGTGTTTCTTTCAGCTAAGACCGGGGAGCGCGCTTCGAGACTTTTTCCTTTGATCGATCTGGTGGCGGCGGCGCGGCGGAGACACATTGCTACGCCGGAATTGAACCGGTGGCTTAAGGAAGACGTGGATTTGCAGCGCGGGACCACTCCCAAGGCGCGGCCTGTGCGGATTTATTACATTACGCAGGCTAAGACCGCGCCGCCGACGTTTTTGCTTTTTTCTAATCAAAAAGAGCCGATGCATTTTAGTTATGAGAGATTTTTGGAAAACCAGCTGCGTTCCAAATATGAGTTTCTTGGGGCACCGGTGCGCTTTGTGCAGCGTTTGCGAAAGCGTGAACCGCGGCCGCGGAAGAATAAAGACAAAGACGAAGATTGAGTCGAGGGTACTCTGGTTGAGTAGCAACCCAAGACGGGCACGGCGTGCCGTGCCCCTACAGGAAAGTGATGGAAACTGCTAGGATAGCGGCGTCCCCCTCTGATAGGAATTAGATATGCCAAGCACGGCTACAGCGACGCAGCCGACCATCGAAAAGGATTTTTATCGGATCGGCGAGGTTAGCCGTCTCACTGCGCTGAAGCCATTTGTTTTGCGCTATTGGGAGACGGAGTTTCCCATGCTCGAGCCGGTAAAGAGTTCTAGCGGGCACCGGCTTTATCGGCAAGAAGATGTGGAGATGGTGCTGCGGATTAAGCGGCTGTTGTATGACGAAGGGTTTACGATTGCTGGCGCGCGACGGCATTTGCGCGAGCAGAATGGCGATGCAGAGAGTTCGGGCGCGGCCGGAGCCAGCATCGGTTCGACTGGCGCAGCGGCGGCTGAGGGCGTAGGGCAACTTTTGAGCCGCAAGATGCTGTTAGACCTGCGAGACACTTTGCGCGCTTTCTTGACGCTTCTCGAACGCAAGTGATAGCCTGATAAAGCAGTAAAGCCCACTTCGCATTGCTTTCGGTCGGGACGTAGCGAAGCCTGGTATCGCGCACCCTTGGGGTGGGTGAGGTCGCTGGTTCAAATCCAGTCGTCCCGACCATTTTTTCCTACTTCCTGATCCTTTTTCCTTAGCCGTCATGTTCTTGGCGATCTCACATAAGACACTAGATTTATTGCTCTCAATTGACCGGTACACATAAAGGTGAGATATTTACACATAGGGGAAGCAAAGATGCGAACCAACATAGAAATTGATGATCAACTAATGCGGGAGGCGATGAAGAGCAGCGGAGCGAAAACCAAGCGTGCGACGGTGGAAGAGGGATTGCGGCTGCTCGTACGCCTTCGCAAACAGACGACGATCCGGCGTCTGCGGGGAAAAATGCAGTGGGAAGGCAATTTAAACGAGTCGCGGCTTGGGCGAAACACTGAATAGAGAATAGCGTGATCATTGTCGATACAACTGTTTGGGTCGACTATTTCCGAGGCACGCGGAATCCGGAAACAGAATGGCTTGACCGAGAGCTGGGCCGGGAAGAAATCGGTCTGACTGATTTAATATTGTGCGAACTACTTCAAGGCGTGCGGAGCGAAAAAGACTTTAGCCATGCGAGAATGGTGCTGGGCGAGTTTGCACTGTTTTCGAACGGCGGAGAAGAATTGGCAATCGCGGCTGCGAGAAATTACAGGACAATCCGCGAGGACGGCATCACGGTTCGGAAGACCATCGATTGCTTGATTGCGACATTTTGCATGAGCAAGGGTTATGCCCTCTTGCATCGGGACCGCGACTTCGACGCTTTTGAAGAGATCTTAGGCATGGCTGTGATTCATCCCTGACGGTGCAATCGTAAGCACCACACCTTGCAGTAGCAAATGCACGTCAATTCTTTTCAATCGTGAACGAAGCTGGAAGCTTCTAAAGGAATCATGCCTCACATACTTTTGACGAATGATGATGGGATTCACGCGGAAGGGTTACGCGTGCTGGCGGCGACCTTTGCAGGATTCGCGGACGTGAGCATTGTGGCGCCTAGCAGCGAGCAGAGTGGGAAGGCGCAGTCGCTGACTTTGCGGCAGCCGATTATTTGCCATCCTGTGGCGGAGCGCGAGTGGGCCGTGGATGGAACGCCTGCAGATTGCGTGATTGTAGCACTACACAAATTGCTGACGGAAAAAGTGGATTTGGTGGTTTCGGGAATCAATCACGGCGCGAATTTGGGAGAAAACGCGTATTACTCGGGCACCGTGGGAGCAGCGCGGGAAGCGGCTTTGCATCACATGCCAGCGGTGGCGATGTCGTTGTGCTCGAAGGGCGAGAAGGTGAGCTTTGAGCCGGCAGCGCTTGTGGCGCGTGCAGCGGCGGAATTAATTTTGAAAGAAGGCTTGCCGGATCAAGTACTGCTAAACGTAAATGTACCCGAGCCGTGGAAGGGTGGCGTGAAGCTTACGCGGCAATCGAAGAAGATTACGCGAAATCAATTGTGGGAAGGCAAAGACCCACGCGGGCGAGTCTATTTTTGGTTGTATGAACAGAAGCTGGACAAGGACATCGAGCCGGATACGGATTATGCGGCGATTTTTGACGGAGCGGTGTCCGTGACGCCTTTGCATTTGGATCCGACGGATACAAAGTCGTTGAAGGCGTTGGCGCACTGGGGGAAGGCGATCGGGACAGCGTTTGGCGCTTGATCAGCAGGTCGACAGAATCGTTCCTCGGAAATACCAATCCAGAAAAACTAGATATAGATAGTTGTGATTGTGCTGCAGACGGGCACGGCAATGCCGTGCCCCTACGGGATAGATCAGTGAGCCGGAGCCACAGCTGGGGCCACGAGCGGAACGTTATTCTTGCGCATGGAGTCGTTGAGCGCGGGCAGATCTTTCGCAAGGACTTCGTTCCATTTTGTCAGCTGGGCTTCCAGTCGTTGATCCAGGTCGGCGAAGACCGCCGCTTCTGCTGCGGTGGGGGCAGTGTCGGCGCTATCGACTAAGCTTTGCAGATGGCCTAGCTTGCTGTTGAGCATGGTCGGGTAGTTTGCTTGATCTTCGCTGGATTTGGAATTTACCTGCACCAATTCCTCTTCAATGGCGCTAAGTTTTTTGCGGAGGTCGGCGGATGCGGCAACCAGAGACTTCACTTCGTCGCCAGTGCCAACGCGCTTCTCTAGCGCTTGCAGCTGGGTGCGCAAATCGCGAATGGCGATAACCGTTTTGTTCATTTGATCCTGGCGCTGGCTCAGTTTGAGCATTAGGTCGAATTGTTTGCGCAAATCCTCCGACGAGGTTTGGACACGCGGATCCATTTTCACTTCGAATTGCGCGGTTTGGGATTTTCCGGCTAGGGTTAAACGCACTTGATACTTGCCAGCTAGAGCTAGCGGGCCAGCAGGCTCGCCAGCGTCATAAATCAGGCCCGGAACCTTTGTTGGTTGTTCATAGCGCAGATCCCAGACGAAGAGATTCAGGCCGGGTTTGACAGGAATATGTTCTACCGGTAGATCGCGTTCGCCTTCGTCGGGCCCGGTGTCGGTTTTCTTTTCTTCGCTGGTGAAGGAGCGGATGACTTTGCCTTCGGCGTCCAGAAGTTCGAGTTTGGCGGGATCTTTCGGAGCTTCCTTCAAGTAGTAATAAAGGATTGCGCCAGATGGGGGATTTTCGCCGATCGGATAGCGGCGCGGACTAACGTGACCTTCGCGCGTGCGGAAGGTAGTATCGGGCGTAAAAAGATGCGCATCTTCGGTCGCAATCGTTGCGCTGGCCTGGCGAAGCGGGCCAAGGCCGTCGAGGGCCCAGAACGAGCGGCCATGCGTCGCAACGATGAGCGCGTCATCGTGAATGACCATGTCGTGGATCGGCGTGACGGGGAGATTGAGCTGGAGAGGCTGCCAATTAGCACCGTCATTGAAGGAAACGTAGATGCCCGTTTCGGTGCCGGCGTAGAGCAGGCCCTTGCGTTTCGGATCTTCACGCACGGCATGGACATAGATATTGTCCGGCAAACCCGTCACGATTCTTGTCCACGATTTGCCAAAGTCGCTCGTTTTGAAAATGTAGGGCTTGAAATTGTCAAGCTTGTGCGCGTCGACGGCGATGTACGCCGTGGCCGCGTCGAAGGGAGAAGGCTCGATGAGGCTGATCATCGCCCATTCCGGGACATCTTTTGGTGTAACTTTGTCCCAGCTCTTGCCGCCATCGTGCGTCACGTGGACCAGGCCGTCGTCGGTGCCAGCCCAAAGAACGCCTTCCTGCTTCGGCGATTCCGCAAGACTGAAAATCACGTCGTAATATTCGACAGTGTACTGATCCTTTGTGAGCGGTCCTCCAGAGTCTTGCTGCTTGGATTTGTCATTGCGTGTGAGGTCTGGACTGATCGTGGACCAGGTGCGGCCCGCATCCGTCGAGCGGAAAACGTACTGCGCGGTGTGATAGATGACGTCAGGATTGTGCGTCGAAATCACAATCGGCATGGTCCAGGTGTAGCGATATTTTTGCAGGGCAGCGGCATGGCCGTTGGGATCTTCGGGCCATTCCTCGATGCTTTGCGCTTGATTGATGCGGCGATCGAAGCGGGTGAGTATGGGGCCTTCGTCATCGGCATAGACGATGTTCGAATCGCGCGGATCGGGAACGATGTAGCCGCTTTCGCCGCCGCCGACGGCGTCCCAATCGCCCGGCAGAATCGCGCCGTGATCGCTGCGCGTGCGGATGCCGATCGAAGAATTGTCTTGCTGCGAGCCATAGACGCGATACTGAAAATCGTTGTCGGCAGCGACGTGGTAGAACTGCGCGGTTGGCTGATTGTCTTGCGTGGACCAGTTCTTCCCGCCGTCAACACTTATCGTGGCGCCGCCGTCATTGCCATTGATCATACGATTTGTGTTGTTGGGATCGATCCAAAGAGCGTGATGATCGCCGTGAGGCGCGTTAAGGCGCGCAAAGGTCTTGCCGCCGTCGGTAGAGCCGTAAAGGCCGGTGTTGGCGATGTACACGCCGTTGACGTTTTTGGGATCGGCCCAAACATGCGTGAAATACCAGGCTCGCTGGGTAAATCTGTGGTCGTCGGTGATGAGCGTCCAGTTGACGCCGCCGTCATCACTGCGATAAAGGCCGCCTTTTTTCGCTTCGATGAGCGCGTAGACAACATTCGAATCAGCGCCTGAGACTGCAACGCTGATACGGCCTAACGTGCCTTCGGGCATGCCGTTTCCTTCGACGCGCTTCCAGGTTGTGCCGTCATCACTTGAACGATATAAGCCGTCTTTCGCGCCACCGCTGTTGAGTGTCCATGGCGTGCGCCAGCCTTCCCACATTGCCGCAAAAAGAACATGAGCATTGTGGGGATCGAAAACGATGTCGATGCCGCCAGTGCGATCATCGAGGTAGAGAACTTTTTCCCACGTTTTGCCACCATCGCGCGTGCGGTAGATGCCGCGATCTGGATTGGGTCCGTAAGCGTGGCCGAGCGCAGCGACAAAAACTACATCTGGATTCGTTGGATGGATGATGACAGCGCCAATGTGGCGTGTGTCTTTGAGGCCGACGTTGGTCCAGGTCTTTCCAGCATCGGTCGATTTGTAAACGCCATCGCCGAAAGAAATATTGCCGCGGATGCACGCTTCGCCGGAGCCAGCGAAGATTACGTTGGGATCAGAGTCGGCAACGGCAATTGCGCCAATAGAAGAGATGGGCTGTTTATCAAATACTGGGTCCCAGGAGATGCCGCCGTCGGTTGTTTTCCAAACGCCGCCGCTCACAGCGCCGAAATAATAGGTATACGGCTCGCTGGGAACGCCCGCGACCGTGATGGCTCGGCCGCCCCGGAAGGGTCCTACAAGGCGCCACTTCATGCCCCCGTAGGTTTTTGAATCGATCTGCTGGGCTCGGACGACAAAGGCAGCGGTGCAAATGAGGAGGCAGGCAAAGAATAAATATCTGACGAGCTGGCGCAGCGAATTCACACACACCTCCGAGGTTAGAAACGGGATGTTGCATGGTATCACCGGTGGAGGCGAAAACTATAGACGGTAGTAGAGATAAGTGAGCCTCGCCGAATGTAGAATCGTACGAATTGCAGAGAAAAGCGGCAGCAAGACTTCAGCACTTCAAGACGCCACTTCGCAAATTATGCGGCACTCAGAAGTCAATCAGTTTAGTAGCCGACTGATCATTCGCTCTATCAGAAACCAGCTGTTGTGGGATAGTCTTGCGCTTTCCCGAAGCCAAGGGGAGCGACTGAAGTGATGACCATGAAAACTCTTTTAGGGCTTTTCCTTTTCTTGTCCTGCGCGTTCTCTGGCCAAGAGGCGTCAGCGCCGGTGCTCGTTGAGAATGAACCACTTCATCACGTCGTGCTGAAGAATGAGCTAATTACCGTACTCCATCTGACGCTGCCGCCCGGCGAACGGACGCTGTATCACACGCACTCCCATGATCGCGTGGCTGTAAATCTTTCCAGCACTTCGATCACGCAACAGACACTTGGCGAAAACGAAGGCGCGCCTTCGGCGGCGGAGCCCGGCAATATTTCTGTCTACACGCTTGTCGGCAGTTCTTTCACGCACAGGGTGCACAATATGGGTTCGGCTCCTTTCGATGTCATCGACGTCGAACTTCTCGCGCGGCCTGTAACTCCGTCGCCCTCTGTAGCAGCAGCGATTGCTGGGGAAAATCCGAGCGCACGCGTTTACAACTGGGTTCTCGCGCCTGGCGCAGTGTCTGCCATGCACACCCATGTGCGACCCTATCTAATTGTCTCAGCAAAGGCATTCATGCTAAAGATGACCTCCTCCGACGGCCAATCCTCGGCGCACGAGGTCAAAGCTGGCGATTTTCACTGGGTGAACTCCAAGGTCACTCACAGCCTTGCCAACGCAGGAAGCACAGAAGGGCAAATCGCAGAGATCGAACTGAAATAAGACTTCGCTACGGCCGGTCACCTGGTAACCGCGGCCGTGAGTGAGGTACCTGGGTCTCCCTTGCCAAAACGGGAGGCCAAGAAACGCTTGTCCTGACATTTCTGAGATCCCGCGATATACTCGGACCACTCGACATTCTTGTCGACATCGGCGCTCACGCCGAGAAGGAGGTGATCCTGTGAGGTACGGTTTACGTTGAAGCTGTAGGGAGAGGCGCTTGCGAGTTACCGAGCGCCTCTCTTCTTTTCCCTGCCTTTTCGAATTCCCTTTTATTTGACGAATCCGTTCCACAACTTATTCTTGGCCGTCGCTCGATTAGAGCTATTCCTCGAACTTGCGTAACTACCGCAGAGATGGATCGATTGGAGTATAAAAACCGCACAGGCAGGAGTGCCTGTGCTACTGCTGGGAAATACGATAGGATGCATCGCGATGAGCACTGGAAAAATTTACGATACGGTGATTGTTGGGGCGGGCGTGTTTGGGGCGTGGAGTGCTTGGCACTTGGCGCGACGCGGGCAACGCGTGGTACTGCTCGACGCGTATGGACCCTCGAACGCGCGGGCTAGTTCGGGCGGCGAGACGCGCATCATTCGAATGGGCTATGGGACGGATGAGATTTATACGCGGTCGTCGCAGCGGTCGCTGGAGCAGTGGAAAAGTTTTTTTGCCGCGACCGGAAAACAGCTGTTTCATGAAACGGGAGTGTTGTGGCTGGCGGGCGAAGACGATTCGCGCGTCCGGCAGACGATGGTGACGCTGAAGCGCTGCGAAGTACCTTTTGAAGAGATGGATCGTGCGGCGTTGGAACGCCGTTACCCGCAAATTTCCTTCGAGCACGTGACACGCGGATTTTTGGAGCCGAAGAGCGGAGTGTTGATGGCGCGGCGGGCGGTGGCGGCGGTGGTGGAGGATGCCGTCAAGCTGGGAGTCGAGTTTCGGATTGCTTTGATTGAAACGCCGAAGGGCACGGGACGCTTGAGCAGCGTGACATGCGGCAACGGCGAAACGATTTCGGCGGGGCAATTTGTTTTTGCTTGCGGATCCTGGCTCGGCAAAGTGTTTCCCGAGATTCTTGGACAAAGAATTTTCCCAAGTCGACAGGAAGTTTTCTTTTTCGGCGTGCCCGCGGGAGATGCGCGGTTTGCGCCGCCGGCTTTGCCAACATGGCTTTTCCAGGAAGATGAGTATTACGGAATGCCTGACATTGAAGGCCGCGGACTGAAGATTGCGCTCGACCACCATGGAGAGCGCGTGGACCCCGATACGCAGTCACGCTTGCCGACGGCTGCGGAAGCCGAAGTCGTGCAGAAATATGTGGGCACGCGATTCCCTGCCTTGCGAAATGCGCCGGTGGTGGAGACGCGCGTGTGCCAGTATGAAAATACTTCAAACGGCGATTTTCTGATCGACCGACATCCGCAAATGGAAAACGTGTGGTTTGTCGGCGGCGGGTCGGGACACGGTTTCAAGCATGGGCCCGCAGTGGGCGAATATATCTCGCGGCAAATTTTGGATAAGGCAGCGCCAGAGCCACGATATTCGTTGGCGACGAAGGAAACTGTGCAGCATCGGGCTGTGTATTAGGCACGAGTACGCGGAGGAGATTATTGAGCCTCGCCAAATGTAGAGTCGTGCGCGTCACCGGGAAAAGCGGCAGCAGAGCTGCCGCACTCCAAACCAGTAGTTCGCAGAACGATGCGGAGCTCAGCGAGGACGTTAATCAAGTTTTTGGAGTGCGGCGACGAGCATGAAATGCGGCAATTCCGCGCTTTACGCGACGGGCTTTTTCCGCGTAGAGATCCTGATCTGCCGCGGAAAGTAACTTCTCGATTCTTTCCCCATCTCCTCGGTAAACCGAAATGCCGATGCTCGCGGAGAGCTTGGGCACTTCCTCGTCCTCGGACATGACCACGCGAATGCGATTGGCGACGCGTTGCGCTTCCGCGTCCTCCGATTCCGGCAACACGAGCGCGAACTCATCGCCGCCATAGCGCGCGGCGGTATCAATGGCGCGGCAATGAATGCGCAAGATGGCGGCAAGGCGGCAGAGGGAGCGGCTGCCAACCAGATGACCGAAGCGATCGTTAATTTTTTTCAGACCGTCCAGATCGAGAAGCAGTACAGCGAAGGGCCTGCTTGTGCGGTTGGTTCGCTCGGTTTCGTTCTCAAGGACGTCGAGGAGCCGGCGATAATTGGCGAGGCCAGTAAGCGGATCGCTGACGGCGAGATGGCGAACTTGTTCGAAGAGACGCGCGTTGTCGAGGAGCGCGCCGCCAAGAGCAAGGGCATAGCTGCTCACAGTGAGGACCTGGGCGAGCACAAAAGGCGCATCGAGAAGCCGCTCGGACTGGGATGCGGCGATCTGGGCGGCAAAGTTCATCCAAGCCGCGGCGTAGATGGTGCGATCGAACGCGGTGTCTTCGGAATCAAGACGGCGCCTATACCAAATTACCGCCGCGAAGAAAATTATGCCGGGCAAGAGTTGCTGCGGACTGGGCACGAAAGAGGCCGGATGCCTGGAGGCTTCCGGTGGAAGACGGCGAAGCGCGGCGGTGACCACATACGTGAAACCGACGACTGCCAGCAGAGCGCCGGTTATTTCCGCTTTCGTATGGCGCGACCGTGGAATGAAGTGCTCGACTAGCAGCGCTACAAGAAGCACAAGGGCCAAAAGCATGCGGCTGAGCCACCAAGCCACAGGCGCCCAATTCGCGCGCAGGGGAGAATCTTGCAGGTATTGAAAGAAGAGAACGCCGGAGGCCGACAAGACCGCGCCGGAGAGCAGATATCCGCCGCCAAGTATCAGGGAGATGCGATCCTGCGTGCCCTGGAAACGAACGAGAGTGAGCGCGGCGAAAACGAAAGCCAGCAACGCCGAAATGACTTGGAGGTAGCCTTGAAGAACAGGATCGGGTTCGAGGGAGACCGTGCGCAGCCAATATGCCACGAAGAACGTGAGCAGAACGCCCAGGACATGCCACAACACAACCTTTGTGGGACTGCGACCGGCCATACCTGGTTCCCCGTCCATACTGATGGCCCTCGTCTGGGGAGAGGTGCTACTCAATTAGACTACGTGGGCGAGGCGAGCGTTGCGGATAAGTTAGGGGACTTTAACGAAGAGATACTGACTGTGGAAATTGCTCCTCCTGTACGAAAGGACAGGTGCGCGGCTCGAATTCGGATGGGAGCGGTAGCAATTTGCCCGTGCGAGTGAGGAACGCGGCGCAGTTTACGCTTGCGCGAAGAATGGAGTTCTTGGAAAATGCCTTTATTGAAACGATTCAAACAGTCCTGGCAGAGACAAGTAGATCCCGCTCCTTCTTTGAAAACTGCTGGCCGCTCTCAGTCGGAATTCGTGAAGGCGAAAAGGACTTAGGCTCCGCGTGAAAAAAGACAAGCCCAGAATATTAAAAAAACGTAGGAGTGCATCACCCGGCGGAAAGTCCGCATTGCGAGTTGCAGGGCAACAAACCGCGCAGGAAATCCTGTCACAGCCGGCGACATGGGTGGAAACCACGCGGCAGTTCGAACACAACGCAGAACTGGATAAAGCTTTCGTTAACCTTTCGCCTGCCAAACCATGGCTGTTTGTAGCCTGTGGGTCGAGCTATTACCTCTCGCGAACGATTGCTGCTCAATGGGCAAAGCTTCTGCGGGTGGCATGCACAGCGGTTCCGGCTTCGGAGTTTCTCTTCGCTCCGGACGACGTGCTTCGGCGGAGTGACGCGCGACAGGTGGTGCTTGTTTCGCGTTCGGGCAAGACCACCGAGGTTTTGCGCGCGGCGGAATGGTTGAAGGCAAATACGGCAGTCCTAACGCTGGGTGTGACTTGCAGCAACGACAGCGTTCTTCAGGATTTGTGCACGCATGTCCTAAAGCTCCCCTGGGCCGACGAGAAGAGCATGGTGATGACGCGATCGTTTACGTCTATCCTGTTGCTCTTCGAGAGATTGGGCGCGAAATTCGTGGGTGACTCCGGACTGGTATCCGCTCTGGATGCTTTGCCAGAAAAGACAGTGGCGTGGCTTGCGGCGAATGCTGATAAGATTCGGGCGCTCGGAACGAAGCGGCGATACGCCGATTTTGTATTTCTGGGGCAAGGCGCGCATTACTGGCTGGCACAGGAGGCCGCGCTGAAAATGACAGAGATGTCTTCATCGTACGCGCAGTCGTATCACACTCTGGAATTTCGACACGGGCCAAAGTCGATCGCGAGCGAAGACACGCTCATTACTTTTTTCCTTTCCGATGCCGCCGCGGGAGAAGAGAGTTTGCTTGTTGCGGAATTGAAGAAATTAGGCGCAGCGATTTTTATAATTGTAAATCGAACGACCCCAGCGTTGCGGCGCGATGCTGATCTTCTGATCGAACTTGGCTTGGATGAGCCGGAGTATGCGAGGCTGGCGCTTGCGGCGATCCCGGCGCAGTTGCTGGGGCTGGCAGTAGGTCTGCGCAAGGGTTTGAATCCTGATGTGCCGAAGAATTTGACGCGCGCGGTGGTGCTTGGCTCGAAAAATGGGGCGGCTGCGAAAAGGAGAAGCGCTTGAGCAACGAAGCTGGTGGAAGCGTGCCGCAACTACGGCGCACGCTCAAGCTGTCGGACCTGATTTTCTACGGAATCGTTCTCATCCAGCCGATCGCGCCCATTCCGCTCTACGGTGTGGCGCAGAAGCTTTCGGACGGACACTTTGTCCTGATCATTCTGATCGCGGGGTTTGCCATGCTGATCACTGCCGTCAGCTATGGACGCATGGCCGCTCTCTATCCGGCCGCCGGATCGGCTTACACTTATGTTGGCAAAGGGCTGAACCCGCATCTTGGATTCCTGGCCGGCTGGGCGATGATCCTCGATTATCTACTGCAGCCGCTGATCAATACCGTGTGGATTTCGACGGCGCTGCACGAGCGCTCTGCGTACTTCCACATTCCACAGATTCCTTTTGTCATCTGGGCCCTGATCATCGCCGGAATTATGACGGCTTTGAATCTAGCTGGAGTCAAGGCCTCCGCGACCGCCAACAAGGTTCTGTTGGCAGTCATGTCGGTGGTCGTGGTGTACTTTATCGTAGCGGCGATTCGTTTTCTGTATGGCGGGCAAGGATGGGAGGGCCTCTTTTCGATTCAGCCCATCTACGATCCGAAAACGTTTAACGCTCACAAGATTCTTACTGCGACTTCGTTTGCCGCTCTCACTTACGTCGGCTTCGACGGGGTGACAACGCTAGCCGAAGACGTCGAGAACCCCAAGCGCAACGTTTTGCTGGCCGTTGTGCTGACCTGCGTCATTGCCGGCGTCTTCAGCGGACTCGAAGCGTACCTTGGCGCGCGGGTGTGGCCGAACTGGCAATCGTTCCCAAATCTTGAAACCGCATTTATGGATATTTGCGCACGAGCCGGCGGACTCATCCTTTCCTGGTCCATGGCTCTCGTCCTGATCGTGGCTGCATTCGGCAGCGGACTGACGGGCACGCTCGGCGCCGCGCGATTGCTCTTCGGAATGGGCCGCGATAACGTCTTGCCAAAGAAGTTCTTCGGGAAACTAACGCCCGGGACGAGTACGCCGACGAATAACATCCTGCTTATCGGCGGGCTCTCGTTTGTTGGGTCTGTGATGCTGAACTACATTGGCAGCGCCTATGAGCACGCGGGAGAATTGATGAACTTCGGCGCCTTCCTCGCCTTCATGGGAGTAAATTTCGCGTGCTTCTGGCAGTTTTCCGTAAGGCGGCAGCAGGGAGCTCCGATGAAGTTTGTGCGAGACGCATTGGTGCCGTTGGTTGGCTTTCTTTTCTGCGGCCTCATCTGGGTGGATCTGAACATCATCGCGAAGACGGTGGGCGGTATCTGGTTCGCGATCGGCCTGCTCTATGTTGGCTACAAGACAAACTGGTTCCGCTCGGCTCCGGTGATGATCGATTTCAGAGAGTCATAGCTCGAAGAGCAGAACGCTATATACATCGCCGTTCCCTTACTGAAAATGGATGAACTCTGGCAGAATGATGGCAATCCTAGAGGCCTACCCTTGAAGCGCGCAAGCGGCAAAGATCAGACGGTGACGATGCGAGACGTTGCGGAAGACAGCGGCTTCTCTCCGGCAACGGTTTCGATCGTATTGAACAACGCGCCGCTGGCCCGCTACATCGCTCCCGCCACAAAAAAACGCATTGAAGAAGCCGCCAAGAAACTTGGCTACCGGCCGAACGCGATGGCGCGGTTTCTTCGCAGTAAGCGAAGCCACACAGTTGGGCTGGTTTTCTTCGACATTACTGATCCTTTCTGCACGCCGGTGATGCGCGGGATTGAAAACGCGCTGTATCAATCGTCGTACGTGCCGATTTTTGCCGACGCGCATAACCAGCGCGGCCGTTTCGAGCGCTACCTCGAGATGCTGTTGGAGCATCACGTGGAAGCGCTAATTGTGGTGGCGAACTGGCTCGTCGTGGACATCCACGTCTTGGCTGATTTGAGCAAACGAAACATTCCCGCCGCGACCATCGGCTGGGAGCTTCCCGGCGACACCGTAAGCTCCGTGATGGTAGACAACGAAACAGGCGGGCGCATGGCGCTCGAGCATCTACACCAGCTTGGTCATCGCAAGATTGCTTTCATACGCGGGCCGAAGATGATCATCGACAGCGCGCCGCGTTGGCGCGGCGTGCAAAAGTTTGCTCACTCGGCGGGCCTAGAGATCGATCCCGCGCTGGTGCTGCAATTGCCGGATTCGTTCGATCCGAATTCGGGGTTCGAGGGTGGCCACCGGCTGACCGAGGAGCTACTGCAAAAGAAGAAAAAGTTTACGGCGCTGATGGCGTTTGACGACTTGACGGCGCTTGGCGCAATCCGCGCGCTGACCAAGGCGGGAGTCAAAGTGCCGGAACAGTGTTCCGTGACGGGTTTTGACGATGTAGCGATGGCCGCTCTGAGTGCGCCGTCCCTGACAACTGTGCGCCAGCCACTGGAAGCCATGGGAACGAATGCCGTCAACATCGTGATGGAAAGCATCAAAGCCGGGCTGGAGAAGCGCGAGTGGAATACCGTGCGGCAGAAGATGAATCCCGAGCTGGTGATTCGAGACTCGACGCGCGACGTGGCGCACTCAAGCGCGGATTGACCTTGTAGCGTTCCTTGCCGGACATACCCCCCGTTTTTTTGTAAACGTTGCAGCTAAAAGACTTACGTCGCTGGTGACCGTTCTTGCTTGTCGCTCGGGGCCGGTCGGTTCGTGGGCTGACAGCTCACAGCTGACAGCTAGAGAGCCGAAGGCACGGTGATGAGCGGGTGGCACCCCTATTTTTTGTAAACGTTGCACCTAAAGGGTTTACCCATTTCTATGAGTTGTCACAAGTCTTTTAGAATCAGTGTCTCTGGACCGGCCTGCAAGTGTTGCATCTAAAGAGGTTACGACGACCAGGGGCTCTCTGAGATTCGAGCTTGCGCGTTCCCACCAAAAAGAAAAAGGCGGCGTAGAGTCGCCGCCTTTTTCGCACTATTACCTAATCCTTCTTATATCAAAAGGCACATCGCTTGTAAAGGGAAATTAGCTAATAAGGTTAGTTTACGATAAGGCGACTACGCGGGACTTGACAGAGCCGGACACGCATCCTGGCCGCCGGGGCTTCGACAGTTACACGAATCGGCATCGGTTCACCGGGCGCGCCTACTCGTAAGGGAGAATCTCGGCCGGGTCTTTGCAGCTGGCGAGCCAAGCAGCGGCAGCGGCGCCCAGAAGACCCCCAGAGATGGCCATCGAACCAGCACGCACGATCCAACTGAGCGTAATTGAGATCGGCAACGAAAAGTAGGCAGTGAATATGATCGACCGCAGCGCAAAGCTTAATCCAACCCCCACAAAAGTCCCCGCCAAACAAAGCAAGATCGCGTCAGCCAGGACGATCCCTACGATGTATCTCTTTGGCGCTCCCAGCGACTTTAACACGCCAACCTCGTACGTGCGCCCGATGGTCGCCCGGTACATGGACAGAAAAGTCACTAGAAATCCAGCGATCACGGCCATGCTGGTAAAGAAATGTAGCGAGGAGGCAAGAGCCGCAACCAGGATCACGAACGTAACCTCCAGAGCCACCGCGATGACCGTGGTCAGCGTGCGGAGCGGCCGATGCAGCAAGCTTTGGGGCGTCATGTGATCGGTCAGCGTTGCTATTCCTGGCCGAGTCGAATGCTTTGCGACGCTGAGCGGAGAGGCACTGGCGACGGATTCGGCTGCACCCGCTATTAGCGGTCCTTCTGACTGTCTGGCGCCATGTCGAGTAATGGTTGCCCTCGGCCGAACAGAACGATCTATTGACTCACTTCTAAGAGTCCGGTTTCCAGGTGCGCTAATTCTATCGTGGACGGGAGCAAGGTACGACTGATTATGAGTTGTGCCTGACAGCGGTAATTGGAAACTGGCCGATTACCGAAAATCACGCCGAAGGTCGGGACGCGGCGTTAGGGAAGTTGCACGGGGGCGACGTTAAAGCCGTCTACGGCGAGGACGGGGTTGGCTCCGCCGAGGTCGCTCTTTCTGACATGGACTGTGACTTCGCGTTTCTCGCCGGGGAGCAATGAGATGTAGTTGTCGTCGAAGAAGACGGGGAGGACTTCGGCGCCGTCTTTTCCTTTGAGCAGGCGGAGGCGAACGAGGAAGGCGAGGCCGGAACCGGTGTTTTCGATCATTACATGGGCGGCAGTTTCCTGGCCTGCATCCGAGACGGTCATCGAGGCGTTGACCGTGGCTTTGGGAAGATCCTGGAGGGCTAGGAAATCGGCGTATTCGGTTAGCGGGGTGTAGTACCACTCTGTTTTGGCGAAATCGGAGACGTCGGGCTTTTTGGAAAGCCAATAGAAATTGCGGCTGAGCAGTTCGCCTGACGAAGAGAAGAGTTGGAGATTCAGAAAGTACGTGGAAGTGATTCCATCGGGCTCAGCAACTTTGAAGGATCTGATCACGCCGTCCGCGGCGACATCCGCAACTTCTTCGTGGGAGAAGCGCTCCTTCATCGAGGTGTCGTAAATCTTCGCGACTACTTTTAGGCCCTTAAGGGGTTCTTGTTTTCCATTGACGATGGCGACAGAGCGATCGTCGTAGGAAAACTGCACGTGGACTAGTTCGAGCGCTTTTTTGGAGCCGAAATATCCTCCGGCGGGGCGCAAATCATAGTCGTAGAGATGCCAGATCAATCCGTTCCACGCGTTGTTCAGCATCCATTGAATGATGCCGGTGGATTTGTATTTGTTGCGGCCATAGGCTTCGAACATGGCGCGTTCGCCTTCGTAAGTGATGGCCTGCGATTTCCAAGCAAGATCAGAGACGTCTTTCAGCGGGCCGTAGCGCTTTTCGATGGCGTTGGTGAAAACCTTGATGTTTTTGAATTCACCGCCGCCAGCGTGGAAATCCCAAACTTCGTTGATGGGCCAGAGTTTGTCCGGCGGAAACATGGATTTTAATTCTTCGAGCGGCGGAACGGCGGGGCCGGGGCTGGTTTCGCTGTTGAAGCCGTAGGCGCCGCCGGCCTTCGTGTCGAGGAGCCAGTAGTTGGAGGAGACGTATTCGTAGGGGCCGGACATTTTCACACCGCTTGCGCCGGTCGGCTCGGTCTTTTTTTCAGTGGCTGAAGAAATGGTGGGCTTGGCCCAGTGGTCTTCTTTTTCAACGTCGAGATAAGCGCGTTCACGTTCGGGTGGCGGCGGATTGTCGCTGCCGTTCAGCCAGACAAGCATGCTGGGATGCGCGCGCAGGCGAAGAATTTGATCGCGAAGGGAATCGACGGAGACGCGTTTGTTTTCTTCGCCCCACTTGCCCCATTTTTCCCAAGCGTCGCAGCAACACCAGCCAGCCATGACGAGAATGCCATCGCGATCGGCGCGCTCCATGAAGGATTCGTCTTCGAGTTTGCCTTCAAGGCGGATAGTGTTTAGGCCCATCTCTTTTACGTAACGGAATTCGGCTTCGCGGCGGGATTCATTGACGCGCAGCATCATGTCCGGCGCCCAGCCTCCGCCGCGCACCAGCACGGGTTTGCCGTTTATCTTGAAGAGTCGATAACCCTCTGGCGTCAGCTCAGAGTCGGTTTGCACAATGCCGAAGGCGATGGTTTGCTTGTCGGATGCGGGGCCTTTCTCGGGAACAAATTCGAGAGTGAGCTTGTGGAGATATGGCTCGCCCATTTGATAGGGCCACCAGAGACGGGGATTCTGAAGGTTGAGCGAAGGCGCGGAATCCGGCGTTATTGCGATAGCTCGGCGCTCGCCTGCTTTTAGCTCGACGCTTTGAGAAAATTCAATCGGGGCAGCCGCGCCGAGAATTTCCCCGCGTAAAGTTCCCTTTACGGGCGCGTTCGAAGCACTTTGCAGTTCGGTGCGCACGGTCAGGTGCGCTTTATCTGTTGCCGGAAGATCGAGCTTCGTTTCCACCGCGGCATGCCGGACGGCAACTGGTCCGCTCGCGGAAAGCACGACTTCCTGCCAGAGACCCATGTCCTTATCCGGCGGCGTGGGATTCCAGTCCACCCAGGTGATTCCGAGTTCGTTGGCGTGCGGAGCGGAGACTTCCACAGCCACCACATTTTTCGCGCCTGCCTTGACGAACGGCGTCACATTAAATTCGTAGCGACGAAACGCGCCGACGACCTGGTCCGAGCCGGCGACTTTTTTGCCGTTGATCCAAATGTTCGCGCGGTAATTGATTCCGCGAAACGCGAGCCAGACCGTTTTCCCGTTAAATTGCGCGGGTACTTCGAATTCCTTGCGATACCACCAGGGAACAGCGTACGGACTATTCTCCGGCATTTCCTGGTTGGCGAATTCCGATCCAATCGCATAGGAGACGCCAGGAACGGAGCGCAGGTTCATGCCGAAGTACGGATCTTTGTACACGCCGTTTTCGACGAGGACCGCAAACACTGTGTTCGGAGCGGAAGTCTTGTACCAACTTGACGCGTCAAATCCCGCGGCGGAAACCGCTTCGCCGCTAGCGCTCACTTTTGCGGACGACTGCACCGTCCATCCTTCGCGCAGCGCAATATCGCCATCGGCGCGAGAAGGCGGCGCGGCAATCGCCGCGGTGGCGGCAAGTATCGCGGCGAAACCCACGGCCGCAAGGAAACTTCTCTTCTCCCCAGCAATCCGAACAATGGATCGCAGCAGAAAATTCTCGTTCTTGCCGTTTGAAGTCATCAAAAGCTCCCCTCACAACGCCCAGCGAGCTGCGCCATTTAAACCGATTCAATGGCGCGAATATCGTTCACTCAAAGGACTTGTGCCGATGGGCGCTAGTTTAGCCTGAGGGGAAGAAAAGAGACAAGGGCTATCCAACAAAAGCAAAAGGCGCGGACCTCGCGGCCCGCGCCTCGCACTCTTTCGATGGTATTGTTTACACCAACTTACTTAACGGCTGGCAAGAACACTTCCGAAGGCGTGAGAAACTCGACGTTCGGCGCTTCTGTGTTCACGCGGACGCGCTCGAACTTGCCCTTCTTCCCGCCGTTGCCCACGAAGCTAAGCAGATATTGATTGCTGAGGTGCATTTGGATTTCTTCGAAGTACGGCTTCAGCGTAACCGGCATTCCAGAACCGAGATAGTAAGACTCGGCCCCGGTCTCTTCGGAGATGCGGCTGAGGTTCGATTGCGCGTTGAACACGCGGAACGCGCGGTTGCCGACGTGTCCGGCATCGGGAACATAGATCGTCCAAATGTTGATGTTCTGTTTTTGCGCGCGGGAGATGGTGCTATCGAGATCGGGATCGACGGGATCGAAGCTTCCGCGAAAATAATCTACGCCCGAAGAAAAGAGCATGATGGATTTGCGCTCGCCGGAGTCAGGCCAGCGCTTCATCCAATCCTGGAGCGACAGATAGGGGCTCGTGAACGCACCCGCACTGCCCAAAGGCATGCGCAGCGCCTTGGCGGCAAGAGCGTGATCCTTGGTGAAGTCCTGCGCCACCGCGGCCGTGCCGTTTCTAGCGTACGCTACGGCGATGAACGTGTTCTCCGGCTGTGCCATGAAAAACGCCTTTAAATCGCCCCATTGATTGGCGACGGCGGTTTGTAGCGAATCGTCAATGAGCACCGCGAGAAAAAGCGCATCGCCGCGCTTCCAATCCGCCACTTGCACCTTTTCCTTGCCTTGATATAGCTGGACATCATTTTTCGTGAGTGCAGGCGGCTGAGTTTCTTTCTTGCCTACCGCGGTGACAGTCATGGTCACGGCGCCCGAATCTACTGCCGGGGTCTCTTGAGCGAACGACAGGGAAACCATAACAGCCATAGCGACCGACAATAGAGCCGCTGGCCACTTCCGATCGTAATTCATAGAGTTGACTCCCTCCCTCATCTGGTTGTGTTAGATGCCAAGGATTGTCCGGTAGGAGACAACAAAATTGCGAGCATTACGAAAAAAAGGCGCGAACCTTGCGGCCCGCGCCCTGTGGTTTAGAGTTGTGGTGAACTAAATTATCTTCCTGCCGGCAAGAACACTTCCGAAGGCGTCAGAAATCCGACGTTCCGAAGCTCCGAGGTGACCTTGACGGGCTCGTATTTGCCCTTCTGGCCGCCCTCGCCCACGAACGCGAGCAAATACTGGTTGTTGAGGTTCCTTTGGATGCGATCGAAATACGGCTTCAGGTTGACAGGTGCTCCGAGACCTAGCGAATAAGACTCGGCGCCAGTCGCTTGCGAAAGACGGTCCAGGTTCGATTGCCAGTTGAAGGCACGGAACGAACCGCGGCCGCGTCGGCCTGAATCCGGTGCGTAGATCGTCCAGATGTTGACGTTTTTCTTCTGCGCGCGGGCGATTGCCGTATCCAGATCGGGATCAAGAGTCGCGGGACCTCCGCGGAAATAATCTATGCCGGAAGAGAAAAGAATGATGGAACTACGTTCTCCGGAAGCGGGCCAACGCTTGATCCAATCCTGAACAGCGAGATATGGACTGGTTGCAGCACCGGCGTTGCCCAATGGCATGCGCAGGGCTTTTGCGGCTAGCGCATGATCTGTTGTGAAATCCTGGGCGACCATGGCCACGCCATTTCGCGCGTAGGCAACAGCGATGTAGGTGGTTTGCGGCTGAGCCATAAGAAATGCGCGGAGATCGCTCCATTGATTTGCAAGGCTGCTGCGAAGCGAATCATCAATGAGCACGGCAAGGTAAAGAGTCTCTCCGCGCTTAAGGTCAGCAACCTGAACGCGCTCTTTGCCTCGATAGAGTTCGAGATCATTTTTTGTGATTGCGGGTGGTTGCGCGTCCTTTTTAGCGGTGGCCGTAACCGTCATAACAACTGCAGAGGTATCCGAGGCTGCGGGTGCGCTGTTTGCGGCTGCCTTCAAAGCGAGCGGCACAAATGACGCCGCAACGATTGCGCCAAGCAGCAACAATCCCTTTCGAAATATGTTTATGTTCATAAACTGCTCTCCATTTCTCATCCCAGCGTATTAGATGCGTGGAAGGCAGATCGCGTCTACATCATGTAGTTGAAGGGTTGGCGGCGTTCCGTCGTAGAATGCATCCCGGCCAGAAAGGGCGGATCTTGTGAAGAGCTATATCGGGGCGATCGATCAAGGCACAACTAGTACGCGCTTTATGGTGTTTGATAAAGCGGCACGCGTGGTGGCCGTCGCGCAAAAGGAGCACGAACAGATTTTCCCGCGTCCGGGATGGGTAGAGCACGACGCGCTGGAAATTATGCGCCGCACGGAAGAGGTGATCGGCGAGGCGCTCGAACAACGAGGACTGAGAGCTTCAGACTTGGCCGCGATTGGTATAACCAATCAGCGCGAGACCGCCGTGGTGTGGGAGCGCAGCACGGGCCAGCCGATTGCAAACGCAATAGTTTGGCAAGACACGCGTGTTGCGGAAGACGTCGGACATTTTGCAAAGAACGGTGGACAAGACCGTTTTCGCGCGAAGACGGGATTGCCGCTGAGCACATATTTCAGCAGCTTGAAACTACGCTGGCTGCTGAACAATATTCCGGGAGCAAAAGAAAAAGCTGCCGCTGGGGAACTACTCTTCGGAAATATCGATACATACTTGGTGTGGAACCTCACCGGCGGACCGAAGGGCGGTGTGCACGTCACGGATGTGACCAACGCCAGCCGGACGCAGCTACTCAATCTGAAAACACTGGATTGGGATGCAGAGTTGCTCACCGCGTTCGAAATTCCGCGTGCGATGTTGCCGCAAGTGCGCTCGAGCAGCGAGGTGTATGGCGCGGCGACATTACCGGCTGTCGCGGGCGTTGCGATCGCGGGAATTCTTGGCGATCAGCAAGCGGCGCTCGTCGGGCAGGCTTGTTTCAGGCCGGGCGAAGTGAAGAATACATACGGAACAGGCTGTTTTCTACTGATGAATACGGGCGAACGCGCTGTTCCGTCGAACTACGGCTTACTAACGACCGTCGCGTACAAAATGGGTAGCGCGCCGGCCTGCTACGCCTTGGAAGGCGGCGTTGCGATTTCTGGAGCGCTGGTGCAATGGGTCCGCGACAATCTTGGGATGATCGAAAAAAGCACGGACATCGAAACGCTGGCCCGCACGGTGAAAGACAACGGCGGCGTTTATTTCGTTCCGGCGTTTTCTGGCCTGTATGCGCCGTACTGGAAAGAAAATGCGCGCGGCGTGATCGCCGGCTTGACGCGCTACGTAAACAAGGGCCATTTGGCGAGAGCGGTTCTCGAAGCAACTGCGTTTCAAACGCGAGAAGTAGTGGAAGCGATGGAAAAGGATTCGCAGATCGCTCTGTCGTCGTTGCGCGTGGACGGCGGGATGGTCGTGAACGAACTTCTGATGCAGTTTCAAGCTGACATTCTGAACCGCGAAGTTGTGCGCCCCGTAATTCAGGAGACGACCGCGCTCGGGGCAGCGTATGCCGCAGGATTGGCCGTTGGATTTTTCTCGGGCTTGGACGAACTGCGCACCAATTGGGCCGTGGACCAGAAGTGGACGCCGCATTTCGCGGAAGCAGAGCGCGAAGGGATGTACAAACAGTGGAAGAAGGCGGTCACGCGCTCGTTTGATTGGATTGATTCTTGATGCGCGCTGCAGAGTATTGCTCTGAATCTGCTCCACTCGAAGGAGATTGCTGAATGACATCACCCTTTCTTGGCGAATTTCTGGGCACGATGATCATCGTGCTGCTTGGCAATGGAGTTGTCGCCGGAGTGCTGCTGAAGAAATCGAAAGCGGAAGGCAGCGGTTGGATCGTCATCACGGCCGGGTGGGCCTTTGCGGTCATGGCCGGCGTGTTCGTGTCGATTGCGTGTGGCAGCAACGACGCACACTTGAATCCTGTAGTCACGATAGGCTTCGCGGTGCGTGACGCAAGCTTCGGGAAGCTCGCTCCCTATCTTGCGGCGCAACTTCTCGGAGCTATTGTTGGAGCTGTTCTTGTCTGGCTCCACTATTTGCCGCACTGGAAGGAAACGCCGGATCCCGCCGCGAAGCTGAGCTGTTTTTGTACTGCCCCTGCGATCCGTAACTTTGCCTCGAATTTGTTTAGCGAAATTTGCGCCACGTTTGTTCTGGTGTTTGTGATTGGCGCGATTTTTTCGAAGAGGGTGTCCGCAGGAGGGCCTGCCGCTGGCTTGGGTCCTTATCTGGTGGGCAGTCTGGTGTGGGGCGTCGGACTATCCCTCGGTGGCACGACCGGTTACGCCATTAATCCGGCGCGCGATTTGGGTCCGCGTATCGCGCACGCCGTTTTGCCCATCGCCGGAAAGGGAAATTCCGATTGGGGCTACTCGCCTGTCCCTGTCATCGGTCCCATTCTCGGCGGAGCGTTGGCGGGATTGCTTCTGCGCTTCCTTGCCATTTTCTGATGCACCGCTAGTTGAAGCCCGTTCGCAAGTACAAGTAACCGATTCCACATGCGCTGTCGGTCCTCGGCGTATGGCTCTGCCAAGCCTGCGTTACTCTGCAATGGCATGGGAACAATCACCATATCTCCGCCAGAGGAGCGCGCTTCAACGCCGGCTCCGCCCTCGCGTCCGCAGAGTCCGTGGATTTATCGCCCTTGGATTGATTTGACGGTCGGCTGCGGAGCCTGGTCCGCGCCACTCCTGCTCGCAGGATTCTATTTTGCGAATTCGTACGAGCGCGGCTGGAGCGTGGCGTTCTATTTCCTTGCGTTGCTTTCCAACTATCCGCACTTCATGGCTACGGTTTATCGCGCGTATCACACCCGCGATGAGTTCGAGAAATACCGGATCTATACGGTGCACGTGGCTTTGCTGCTCGCGCTGGCCGGAGTCCTAACACACGTCTGGTATGGGCTGCTTCCCTGGATCTTCACGCTCTACATTTGTTGGAGCCCCTGGCACTACACGGGGCAAAACTTCGGCCTGCTGATGATGTTTGCGCGGCGGGCGGGCGTCGCACCGACGGAGTCAGAGCGGCGTGCGCTTCGGCTTTCGTTTGTCGCGTCCTATATTTTGCTGATGCTGAGTTTTCACACGGGACCGTCCGGCGATGCGCTGATTCTTTCCCTAGGGCTTGCGGCCAAGTTCACTCTGCCTGCGCGTGCGGTCCTGGCGTTGTTTTTTCTTGGTGCCAGCGGGTGGGCGCTTGCTTCGCTCGCGCGGAGGAGCAACTTACGGACAATTCTTCCCGTGCTTACGCTGACCGTCACACAGTTTCTCTGGTTTCTTTTGCCCGCGTTGATCGAGCTGGCCAGCGGCCGGGAAATTCCACAGACGCGCTACAGCAGCGGGCTGCTCGCTGTCCTGCACTCCACCCAGTACCTGTGGATTACGAGCTATTACCAGAAGAAAGAGGCTCGCGCTGCCGGCGATTCCCGTTGGTCGTTTTCGCGTTATCTAGTGACATTGATTGCCGGCGGGATCGCGCTTTTCATTCCCGGGCCGTGGATCGTCAGCCGCATTTTTCACGCCGATTTTGCCGCGAGCTTTCTTACGTTTACAGCGCTCGTAAATATCCATCACTTTATTCTTGATGGGGCGATTTGGAAATTGCGGGACTCACGGATCGCGTCTTTGCTTTTGGATGGACAGCACAAATCGCCGAGTGCCGGCGGCGAAAAGCAAAGCGGACTTGCGGCTGCGGCTCACTGGTTCACGGGACGAGCGCCAGGTGCTCGCGCCATTCGCATCTCGGCCGTCGTACTGTTATTCCTCTGGGCCGGCATGGACCAGCTGCACTTCTGGTGGTCCAGCGAAGCGAGCGCTTTGCCCGCACTTCAGCGCGCAGCACAATTGAATCCCGATGACAGCTCGATTCAAGTGCGCCTCGCACGCGCCGAGCAACTTGCTGGACAGCGTGACGCCGCGCTCGCTTCCATGCAGCGCGCCGCCACACTCAATCCCGCGAGTCTTGCGCTCCAAGAATCCTACGGACGGAGCTTAATTGAGGCGGGGCGCAATGCCGACGCCTATGCGCAATTCCAAAAAATTATCACGCGCTGGCCGCGCAACGCCGACGCGCTGGTCGACTACGGAATGCTCGCCTACAGGCTCGGGCACGACGAAGAGGCGGTCGACAACTGGCAGCGCGCGGTCGACGTCGACCCCGGACAAGCCAACGCACAGCTTTATCTCGCGCAAGTGCTCGATCAACAAGGTGCGCTGCAAGCCGCGGCGCGGCACTATCGCATGTATCTGGAAATCGTCTCCGCACGCCATTCAAAAAGTGCCGCCGATACTGGCCCTGTTCTGGCGGCCTTCATAAAAGTGGCCGACGCGGATGCTGCCATCCATCACAACAGCGACGCATCCAAAGGCTATATGGCGGCTGCGGGTTTTGCGGAGAAGGCCGGCGAGAAGACGCTTGAAAGTTTGGCCCTCGTGCATCTCGCCGATTTGCAAGAGAAAGAAGGCGATATTCGCGGCGCAGCACAGTCCTACCAGCGAGCCCTGCAGCTCGATGCGACACTCTCCGATCCGCGCAGCACGGCGTCAGATTGGTTCAACTACGCGCAATTCTTGCGAAAACAACACCAACCTGAGCGCTACGTGTTTGCGGGATTGCTGCACGCGGAAAATGTTTTGCAGAATGCCCCAGGGGACGAACTCACAGTCGTATCGCAAGCGCGCAAGGAAAGCGAAGCGCGACTTGGCGTAGAATCCGGCGTAGTTCGGCGGAAGTTAGATGAGATCGTCGCAGAATCGCTGACCCTGCAGATTTCTGCTTTAGCGGCGAAACAATAAATTCAGATCGACCGTCGCCGATGACACGCTGCACTCCGACGTCCGCCTAACTTACAACTCTACTTTTCCTGGCCGTAGTATGCGTTGCTTCCATGTTTCCTGAGGAAGTGCTTCTCGTGAAGGTGTTTTGAAATGGCCTGCGCTTTAGGATTCGTGGTGATCGTCTGAAAGGCCATTGCGGCAATTTCTTCCAGTATCACAGCAATGTGCGCCGCTTCCGATGGCGATTTTCCCCAGCAGAATGGCGCGTGCCCAGCGACAAGCACCGCCGGCACATGAAGTGGATCGAGCTTCTTGAACCTCCGCACGATGGCGTGGCCGGTGTTTGCTTCATAATTCGTGTGAACTTCCGCAGGTGTCAGAGGTTTTGTTACAGGAACCGGCCCGCGAAAATAATCGGCATGGGTCGTTCCAAAACAGGGAATTTCTTTTTGTGCCTGCGCCCACGCGGTGGCTGCCGAGGAATGCGTGTGCGCGATTCCTCCAATACTAGAGAAAGCGCGATAGAGAATCAGATGCGTAGGAAGGTCGGAGGAAGGACGCAACGAGCCTTCCACGATTTTTCCTTCCAGATCGACGACAACCAAATCCTCGGGCTTCATAGTTTCGTATGGCACGCCGCTTGGCTTGATAGCCACAAACCCTTCCTCGCGCGAAATGCCGCTGGCATTTCCGAATGTATACAGCACCAGCCCGCGCCGGACGAGCTCCAGGTTCGCTTCCAGCACCTCTTCGCGCAATTTCTTCAGGATCATTCGTCGCCTCTTGGTGCGGCTGTAGCGTGCGCAGGCAGAATAAGGAGTATTCGCGAGAAAAGGCAAGCCGTCAGTTGGATGCGAAGCTTCTTTGCGTTTACGACGTAAAAGAATAAAGAAAGGAATAAAAGCCTCCATGCCGTCTTCTAAAGCTTCAAAGTCCGAAACAGTGAAGTCCACCGCAAAGACTGTGGGTCGTTTGTAACCGATCGCGGGGATCCACCGCGCGGTAACACTGTCAATCGCGCCACGATGGACGCAGCATCCGGAAAGCGCAAAGAGCCGGAAATCCTTTTTAACCACCTTATGGAAGGTATCGCTTGTCCTTGAAATCCCAGGTCTTGATTCGAATATGGCTTACTGGGCCGGGATGATATTGTCTCAATGGTTGGAGGGGACGATTCCGATGCGGCGTAGAGATTTTATAAAAAGTACGGCTGTCGTTGGCGTAGCCGCAGAACTCGCTATGAGTCGAGCGCACGCGCACGTTCCCGCCCACAATTGGGGAAACTACGATTTCGGCGACGGTCCCCGAGTGTCCGATCGACTTAATCAGGGTCCGTTCCCTCAATACCCGCCGGATGCCGTGATTCCCACCGACGATGTAATGATGACTACTACTTCTTCGGAAGATATCGTGCCCAACTTTGGCATGGGATTGGTCACCTATATCACGGCGGACAGCGGCACGGAGGAAATCAAGTCCGACAATATTCCTCAGGCGATCGAAGACCTAGTTCGATTCCCTTTGGGCCAGCTGCTTTATGTGCGTCCTACATGGAGGGAAATACAGCCGCGCCCAGGGCGCCTGGAGCTCCCCAGCTATCTGAAGCTCGTCTTTGAACTGGCCAAGCAGAATAACAAGCGAATTGGATTCCGAGTTCAGATGTGCGCTCCGGACTATACACACGAAGCGGCCCTCCCGGATTTCGTTCTCGAAAAAGTGCCCAAAGTGGATCTGGTGCTTACCGATCAGGAAAACAGCGCTTCGGCAAAAAGATATCTACAGAACCCGCATTCGCGTTATCAGCCCAGGTATGACGATCCTTTTTTTCAGCAGGCATTCAAAGAACTGGTTGGCTTATTGGCAGCGGAATTCAATGGCAATCCGCTCATCGAGTATATGGATACCTTCATGTACGGTTTTTGGGGAGAAGGGCACACGTGGCCATTTGGCAACAATCCTTTCCCTAACTACCAGACAGCCGAGCGCACCTGGACGAGCATGCTCGAAGTCCAGCTCGAGCACTTTTCGAAGACTCCTCTACTGACCAACACGCAACCGGACTTCAGCCGAGTTGGTAATTCAGAACTATTAGACCGCACCGTCCGCAGCAACAATTGGATTCGGAGCGATACTATTTTCATCGAGAACGAGCAGATTGAAGCGCTCAGCAATCGTCCGCCCTGGACCGCAGCCTTACTCGAGCAAGGACTTCCGGGTAAACCCCCCGATTCAGGCGTTGCCTATGAAGGGATTTCACCGGCCGAGAACATGATCGCTCATGTGATGGATATCGGTGCGAATTACTGGTCCCTCTGGAACTTTCACCAGATCAACGCAAAGAATCTGATGAGCTACTACCAGGCTTATCCGGCGGCGTTCGACCGGATCAGTCGCAGAATCGGCTATCGCGTGCGGCCGTCTTTTATCTGGAGCTATAAGGACGATGGCTACACGGGGTTAATTGTAGGCTTCGCGAATGACGGCATCGCGGGTGTGCCGGGGATATTGCGGGTGACCGTGGAGAGCCAGGACGGAAAGGTGCTCCAGAGCGGTTGCCTGGACGCCGGTTACCCGCTACCGGGCAAAATTCGGCAGGCCCAATTCGTGCTTCCGAACGTCACCGATTGGAAAGGACTAAAACTTAGAGCTGAGATAGAGGTAAAGGGAGTGCGCTATCCCTTGCGCTGGGCTTGTCACCAGAAGCTAAACGATGACGGGTCGCTCACATTGCGTTCCAACCTCCCTCAGCAAGGCTAGTCCGTGCTTGTTCGGCTCCTCCATGCTCTGGTGCTGGGCCTCAGCGCGGCTGGCCGATTTCCACACGCATTCCTTATTGTGCGGCCGCTCGGGCGGGAATCACCGGAATCAAAAGCGCCGAGGGATGCTCGGCGTCGTGCAGGATCGTGTTGGTGGCCGAGACAAATTCGCGCCCCGTCGCTTGATCCGCGCCGGTGTTCAGGTTGCGATCAAAGCGTGGAAAATTGCTGCTGGAGACTTCCAGGCGAAGGATGTGGCCTTTCTTAAAGACGTTGCTCGTGGCCCACAGGTCCACGGTGACTTTGTAAACCTGATCGGGATTCATCAGTTCGGGCTTCTCCTGAGAATCGCGATAGCGCATGCGAAGTATTCCGTCGGTAAGATTTGTAGCAAAGCCGGTGGGCGACACGTCTATTAGCTTTGCTGTGAAATCGGTGTCCACTGCAGAAGATTTTGCCCACAGCTCAAGTGTGACCGGTCCGGTGACTTCCATATCCTCGGCAAGCGGCTTGGTGGAATAGACAAGTACGTCTTCGCGATTTTCAGCGGCACGCTGATCACGCGGACCCGGCTCGTAGTGCCCCATGTCGCAGCAGAGCGAACCGCCGATGGTCGGCACAGGGTTGGCTGGATCGTACGTGAATTTGTCCGGCGCTTCTTTTTTTGGTGGCGCGAGAGAAAGCCCGCCGTCGCCGCGCAGCGAATTGGCCGAGCCAGCCGAATGCAAGAAGTATTGAGTGGATTTAGCTTGCGGCGGAGGCCAATCCGATTCCTTGTGGTACATATTCTCCCCCATGACAAAAACGTGCACGGGCTTGCTCGCGTCGGCAAATTCGTTCTGCGCGCCCTTGAAGAGATAGTCATACCAGGCTAGCAGAACCTCCGTGGAAGGAAATTTAATCGCTTCATCGCCGAATTCGACGTCGCCGATGCGCCGCCCAAACCCGGCGTGCCCGCCGATCTGCACCAGCAGGCGCTGGCCGTTGCGTGCCGCGTCCGCGCCGCCGCGCGCCTTGATTCCCATATAATTCCTGAGCGTACCGGTCAAAAAAATGTCGTACCAGGCGCCGATGTGGAGAGCCGGGATTCGAATGTCCGCAAAATGCTCCTCGATCGAGAACTGCTTCCAATACGCGTCATAGGAGGGGTGCTCCAGCCAATCGAGGTAATACGGCGCGAGTTCGGCCGTCGAGTCGGCGCCCGCTGGCAGCGCCGCGTAATTGAACGCCGGGTAGTGAGTGAGCGGAAGCGTGGGCGCGCCCAGCAGGGCGTTGGTGTCTTTCTCAATCAATCGCCAGAGAGTGTTCGTCGCAAGTTGCGTCGTCCAATTTTGGTCGAACCATTGCTCCAGCGCTCCGCCCTGATACGTCCAACCATCGTGATAGTTGCTGGCCGTGTCCACGGGGCAGATTCCCGCAAGATGGGGAGGATGGGCCATTGCGGCGAGCAACTGTGTGGCGCCGACGTAGGATCCGCCCGTCATGCCAACCTTGCCATTTGAGAATGGCAGCGCAGCGGCCCACTCGACCGCATCGTAGCCGTCCGCTGATTCGTGCCGGAACGGGTACCATTCGCCTTCCGATTCGTAGCGCCCACGAACGTCTTGCACGATCACGACGTAGCCGTGTGTGGCAACTTGATACGCTGGCGCAGCCGCCCAGCCCACGCTTTTGTCGTACGGTGTGCGCATCAGGATGACTGGAAATGTCCCGTCAGCCCTCGGACGGTAAATGTCCGAATAGAGCGTGACGCCGTCACGCGTTTTCATTGAGACCCCGTTCTGCGTGATGACGGCGTAGGTTTGCTGCGCGCGAACGCAGGGCGGCGCTGCCAGCCATACGGCGCAGACCACTAGGATTGTTTGTAAAATTCTTCGCTGAAACATAGCCGTCTCCTTGCGCGAAATGTAAGTGAAGTAGTGCACACTAAAATCCGCATTTTATGCCACAAGTACTTTTGAAGTTTGTTGTTGAATTTACAGCGCTTTCCGAAGAAATAAAATGCTCAGAGTCGCCTGGAAAAGCTGCCGCGATAGGAAGGATCATCACTTTGGATCCGTCCCGAGTGTGAGTGTGATAGGAACGAGGGGACGATCCGGATCGACCAGGAGCCAGGCTGCGGAACTGAGAAAGGCTAGAGCGGCAGCAACCAGAAAAGAAATGGTCCATCCGAAATGTACGGCGATGAACGGAGTCAGTGACGCGGTGACGGCGCCACCAAGTTGCCCACCCATATTCATGAACCCAGACACCGAGCCCGAAAAGGGGCCACCAATGTCGGCGGTGATGGCCCAAAAGGAACTCTGAGAGAGGTACAACGCACCGGCTCCGCCAGCGAGAATGACACTCGCCAATGGCGCATTGTCGACGACGGATCCGCATGCGAGAAAAATGCCAGTAAGGCCGAGTCCGACGGCCGCGACGCCACACCTGCCGGCTCTGCGGCCTGCGCGCTTGGTCAGGAAGTCAGCGACTAAGCCGCCCACAGCGCAGCCGATAGCCATAGCGAGAAAAGGAAGCGTGGCGTAGAAGGCGCTAGACTTCAGATTCATCCCCCGCACGCGCGCAAGATAAATAAAAAACCACGCGAAGAAAATCCAAGCGACGTAACCATAACCGAAATAGCTGAGAGTGATTAACCACACTTCGCGGTGCTTCAGAATGCTGCTCCACGGCACCGGCGCGGAGTGTTGTTTTTGCCCCGAAGGCGGTGTCCTACCGCCGGGTACTTGTTTTGCGAACGTGAGACCACTGTGGATTACTGCCAACTCTGACGGGGAAACCAGTGGATGCTGATTGGGCGAGTCACGGGAGACGAGGTACCAGATCAGTCCGACGCCCAGACCAAGGAGTGAGCAAGTCCAAAAAGAAGTGCGCCAATCGTGATGAATTATGATGTAGGTGATTAAGGAGGGGGATGCGGCGGAACCTACTCCGACTCCGGCGAAGATCAGTCCATTGGCGAGGCCGCGTTCTTGGGTGGGGATCCAGCGTGCGACGAATTGATTCGAGCAGGGATACATGACGGCTTCGCCGGCTCCGAGAAGAAAGCGCGCCAGCAAGAGAAGCAGAAGCGGCTTCCGCAGGCCCGTGGGCACGGCGGCAGTGAGCGCAGTGAAAATGCCCCACCAGATGACTCCGCCGGCGAGGACGCGACGCGGCCCCCAGTGGTCGGAGAGCCAGCCTGCCGGAGTTTGAAAGAGCGCATACCCGAGCAGAAAAACCGTGGAGAGCAGGCCGAACTGAACATCGGTGAGGTGATAGTCGGCAGCGAGCCGCGGTCCGGCGATGGATAGGTTTACGCGGTCAAGGAATGCGACGGCGCTTAGAACAAAGAGCCATCCGATGAGTAGCCAGCGGATGCGAGTTGGGGGTTGAGGTGACGTAGCGGTCATTTGGATCGGGTTTGCCGAGTGGGGCGCAGCAGTGCAGCGCCCCTACAAGACGGGACGAACGCTCACGCCGAATGGGCGCGGAAGAGCTGGACCAGATGATCGGCGATAATTTTTTCTTCGCCGGGTTGCAGCATAAAGGAATTCATGCCGAGGCCGTTGGGATTACTCGCCAGGACAATCGAAGGCTCGCCGCCGCGGAGTGCCTTGTACGCGTCTTTAGGATCGAGAGAAATGTGGCTGGGATCCCATTTGATATCCATGTGCGGGACGT
This sequence comes from uncultured Acidobacteriota bacterium, assembly GCA_963784015.1. Lineage (GTDB taxonomy): Bacteria > Acidobacteriota > Terriglobia > Acidiferrales > UBA7541 > Acidiferrum. The sequence goes on along the minus strand of CAWAPX010000052.1, from coordinate 11,906 downwards.
GATTGGCGACGTCTGGGACGGAATAAGTTGTGGTGACACCGGGGATGCGCGTGATTTGGGCCGAGATAGATTCGAGACGCCGCTGCCATTCCTTGTTGAGCGCCTCGTGGTCTTCCTTCAAATAAAGCTCCAGCGCTTTAACCATGCCGACGATTTCTTCTTTGCCGACCTTAGCGCAGCGGCCCAGGGTGTCTTCGTGCGGACTATTGTTAAGCAGCGCGTTGGCGACGAGATCTTTACGGCCGATCAAGAGGCCGGCACATTGCGGACCGCGGATGGCCTTTCCACCGCTGAAGGCCGAGAGATCGTAGCCCATGTTGGCGTAGTCCCAGAGGTGCGAGACCGGAGGCGTGTCGGCGGCGGCGTCGATGAACGTCGGGATGTTCAATTCCTTGCCGAGCTTCGCCCATTCATCGACTTTAATTTGTCCGGACGCGTTGGCGAAGTTCGAGAAATGCAGCATCGCTGTTTGCGGAGTGACGGCTTTGCGTAGTTCGTCCGTGGTTTCGATGACCACGAGCTTGGCCCCGGTGGCGCGGAGTTGATGATCGAATGGGTTGCGATGGGATTTCTGGATGATGACTTCGGATTTCATTCCGGTGAGATCTGGAAGCTGCTCGATGAATTTGGGATTGTCTCCGGTGAGGATTCCGGCGAGGCCGGATTGCATGGCTGCCGCCGCGCCAGAAGTGACTAGCGCCGTGTAACCTTCCGGAAGCTTGAGCATTTCGGCAATCCGTTTTCCTGCTGCGACTTCCAGGTCGGGAATGCTGCAAAAGTGCTGACCGCCGAGGGCCATGACGGCTTCGACCTCGGGGCGCGCCAGGGAGCCGCCCAGAACCGTCATGGTTCCTTGGCCGTTGATCACGGTGGTCACGCCAAGTTCCTCATAGACGTTGCCCGAGGCGCCAAAGCCGGAGATTTTTGCAGCGCCGGCGGCAGAAGATGGGACCGCGGTGTTTGCAAAAAGGCCTCTGGCGCTCGACATAGCACCGGCGACGGCCCCGGCCATGACGCCGAGGCTGCTCATGAAGGTACGGCGAGTGGACTTCAGATTGAGTGGCATCGGTTTTTCTCTCCTCGGAGTAAATCGTTACTTACGAACGACCGCAGCGGTACAGTTGATTTCAACCAGTGAGTCGCCAGGGAGACTCGCAACCGCGACAGTGGTGCGGGCCGGGCCACCATTGGGGAAATAGGTCTTGAAGACAGCGTTCATGCCGTCGTAGTCGTTGATGCTGCCAAGGTACACGGTGAGTTGGAGAATGGAATCCATCGTACCGCCCCCGGTTTCAACGGCAGCCTTGACGCCTTCCATAACGCTCTTCGTGTGATTGGTGATGTCCTTCGGGAACTCGGCTTTGTTGTGGGAGTGCGCGCCAATCCCGGCGATATAGATGACGCCATTGTGGACGATGAGCGGAGTGATGAAACCCGGGCCAGCGGGCTTGCCATCGATATCGAGCTTCTTGACTCCGCCGGTTGCCTGCGCGTTGGCAGCCGACGGCAGTGCCACCGCGGCAAGACCCGCGCCAGGAAGCAATGCGGCAATTCGGCTCCCAAAAGCCCTGCGAGTAAAAAGATTGGAAAACATTTTATTTTTCCTCCTTATGATTTAATTCCGAAACATTTGCTTTTACGGCAACGCAAAACTGAAAATATCGTTTCCCGATGCGATGGCGACGTATTGCTTTCCGAGGACCGAGTAGCTCATCGGAGAAGCGTGAAACCTTTGGCCGGTGGTGAAGTGCCAGAGCGGCTTGCCTGTTTTTGCATCCACGGCTTCGAACGATTCCGAGTCGTCACCGAAGAAAACCAGGCCGCCGGCTGTGGTCATCGTACCTCCCGCAGAACCGCCGTCGCCTATTTGGGGATACCGCCATTCGATCGCCGCGGTATCAAGGTTATAGGCGAGCAGAATTTTTTCGCGCGTGCGGTCCGGTGCACGTTTGACGCCGGTCGAATAGTACGTGCGGCCTTCGGCGAATTCTTGCGGCTTGCGATAAAAGATGCCGCATTCTTCGAGCGCGATGAAATAGAAAAGATGGGTGGCCGGATTATAGGAAGGCGAGAACCAGTTCGTTGCGCCAATCATGCTTGGGCAAATCTCCGTGCCTTTGTCGGACGGCTCCAGGCCGGTGCGAATGGGACGACCCTGCGCGTCGATGCCTTTGGCCCAGTTAAGCTTGGTGACAAAGGGAACGGCGGAGAGGAACTTTCCGTTGGTGCGATCGAGGACGTAAAAAAATCCGTTACGATTCGCCTGGAGCAACAATTTTCGAGGCTGGCCTTGATAAATGGCATCGATAAGCACGGGAGTTTCGGTAGCGTCATAGTCGTAAAGATCGTGGGGGGTGAACTGAAAATACCATTTCATTTTGCCGGTGTCGGGGTCGATCGCGAGGACGCAAGCAGTGTAGAGATCGTCGCCGGGGCGCGGCCCGCCGTCGAAATCGGGGGCGGCATTGCTGGTGCCCCAATAAATAGTATTGAGATCGGGATCGTAAGTGCCGGGCATCCAGGTGGTTCCGCCGCCGCGGAGATAAAGGTCGCCAGGCCAGCTGTCGGAACCGAATTCGCCGGGGCCGGGGATGGTCCATAGACGCCAGGCTTCCTTGCCGGTTTCGGCGTCGAAGGCGGCGACGAAACCACGTACGCCGTCGTCTCCTCCGGAGGTGCCGACGATGACTTTATCTTTGACGACGAGAGGCGCGCTGGTGGCGCCGTAATTTTTGTTGCCTACGGCGTAGGCCACGTCCCAAAGAAGATGACCCGAGCGAGCGTCGAGACAAACGAGATGAGCGTTGTCGGTTTCGAGAAAAACTTTGGAGTGCCAGATAGCGATGCCGCGATTGTGGTGTTGGGAAGCATCGTCGATGAGACCTTCGGTGACCGGGCGCGAGTAGTGCCAAATAGCCCTGCCGGTGCGGGCGTCGAGGGCAAAGGCATCGTTGGCGGAAGTGACGAACAGGATGCCGTCTACGGCCACGGGCGTGACTTCGAGCCCGGTTGAGTCGCGCAGATGAAAGATCCATTGAGTGCGGAGATTGCCGACGTTCTCGGCCGTGATTTCCGCGAGGGTGCTGAAGCGCCGACCGGTGTAGTCGCCATTGTAGGAGACCCAGTTTGCTGCAGGAGGCTGGGCGAGCAGATCTTCGGGCCGGACATCGATGGAGGTGGAAATGACGGCGGAGGGTTTATCTTGCCCATGGGAGAGCGCAGAGCCGCTCAGAAGAATGGCGGCGAGCGCGAGGGATTTGCTGAGCGCGCGAAGCAGTGTCACGGAGGCGATAGTGGGTACGCGAGTCACTCGTCAAGCGCTCCTAGAGGCGGCCGAACTGTTTCACAGCTTCTTGAATGGACTTCAGCTTTTCGATGGTCGCGTACATGGAATGCTCCTTGAAATCCATCTGCTGAGCGAGTTTGAGCGCTGCAGGCGCGGATGCGCGAGGCACAACGACAACACCATCCGCGTCCGCAACGATGATGTCGGCCGCATTCACTGTGACCCCGTCGCACACGACCGGGATATTGGCGCCAGCGAAGCGGTAGTGCGTCACCGAAGTGGATGGAACGATGCCGAGCGCGTAGACAGGGAACCCAATTTTTTGCAAATAAGCGACATCGCGGACGCCGCCGTCGATTACCGCGCCCGAGAAATTTCGGGAGTTCATGGCCGTGCCCATAAGTCCGCCCATTCCAGCGATGTCGGCTCCGTCTTCCACGACCATTACGTAAACCGAATTGGAAGAGCCATGGTCGATGGCTGCGAGCATTCCGTCGAGTGCGTTCGGATCGTGGTTGGTTTCCTTCTTGAGAAGCACGGTCAGAGCGAAGCCCGCAAACTTGGTGGGGAAGATCGGGCGCATGTGATGGGACATGTACATTTTGCGGCCAGTGATCTGTTCGAGCGCGTCGGAAACGGAGGCGACTTCGACGTGGCGGAAGCCGTCGAGCAACGAAGCGTCATCCGTAGCTGGCGTACCCACTTGATGGGTGCGAGCCAAGGGTGGCCCTACGGAGAGGCCGATGACCGCAATGGCCAAACTGCTGAACGCGACAGCCTGAACAACTCTGCGAAAATGTGCCGAACCAAATTGTGGCATCATCGGGATTCTCCAACAGCTCGAGTGGCTGGACTGTAGCACTTCTTCGTGATTGGCACTAGTTGCAGATAAAGGTTAATTCGATTGAATAGGGGCATTTGAGTCGATGACCTTCACTCTTCTTCTTCGTCGTCGTCGGGCTTTTTGCTCTTGGCTGCGTCGGTTTTCGCTCCACGAGCGGCGGACATCAGAAAGCTGACCAGATCGTTCAGCTCGTCACGATTGAGAGTTGCGGCGTAGTCTGCGGGCATCAGCGAATCTGGTTGGCGCGAAAAGCCAGCGAGCTCTGACTTCTGGAAAAGGTGAAAAGTGCCGTCGAGTGTCTGCAGTTGGAGCGAAAAATTGTCTTCGTTCCGCACGACGCCAGAATATTCTTTACCATCGCGCGTCTTCACGATCACCTTGCCGCCGAGGCGGTTTGTAGTGGTGGGTTTGACGATGGCTTGAAGAATCTGGTCCACAGAACGATTTGCGCCAAATCCTGAGAGTTCTGGGGCAATGAAGCCACCCGAGCCAGCGATTGCGTGACACTCAGAGCATCGCGGCTTCCCGTAGAAGAGTTCGCGGCCTCTCTTCACGTCACCCGGGAACTTCGCAGAATCGTTCCTGCCCTGAAGCTGGCGCAGATAGGCGACGACATTCTTGAGGCTGCTTCCGAGAGACGCGAAGGCCGGCATTCCTCTTGCTGGCACTCCGCCGGCAATGATCCGCGAAAGCTCGTCGTCGGAACGCTTCTGCGTTTTTTCACTCGTGGCAATATCCGGGGCGCGTTCACCGCCGCGCCCATCCAAGCCGTGACACCCGGCGCACCGCGATTCGAACACTTGTTGACCGTCGACGTTCGGCGTATTCGCGCGCTCAACGCTTTTCGTGGAAGGCGGCGATTTCTGCGCCTGCGACGCGACTCTCTGCGTACCTACCAAGGCACATAGGAGCACGAACCCAAGGCCAGATGCTATGCGGGCGGCACGAATATTGTCAGCACGAGTCATAGGTAACGCAATCTTAGGATATTCCCTCGCAGCGTGCGTTGCGCAAAGTGTGATCCGGCTGCAGACTGCGATTCCAGCAAATCAATGATTCGCGCGGCTGCGCACAGCGATGAGAGACACTTGTTCCAAGTCGGGATAGTGGCCTTCTTCATCCGATTTTCGATCGCTCGGCTTTATCTGCTGAACTGTGGTCTGCGCAGGCAAAACTCCGCCGAAATATTTACGGTAGACTTTTCCGAACGCCGCCGAATCCGATAAATCGTCCAGGTAAATTGTGGTTGAGACCACCTGGTCGAACTTCATGCCGGCTTCTTCCAGGTTGTCGAGGAGATTTCGCATCGTCTGGCGCACCTGGTCGGCGGTGGAAGCGGCGAACACGCCGCCATTTGGTCCCGGGATGAATCCGCTCTTCGCCGAACAATAGAGGGTGTCGCCGGCGAACACACAGGGGCTCGCGGTTGGGCTTGGCGGCATGTTCTTCGGCCGGATGGCTTGTCGCTGGGCCAAGTCGCGGACAGCTACGCCGGTGTAGGCGATGTGCGCGCCTTCCGGGAGACTCGACACTTCGATCGTGGCGCGCCCCGGAGTATTTCCGAACTCAAAGCGCCGGGCGTAGTGCTCATTCATGATGCGGCTCGGTATTTCTGAAGTCAGGTAAGGATTCACGAAGACCATGTTTCCGAGCGTGAGTCCCGCAGATTCCACGACTAATTTCAGACGATCGAGCGCGAAATCGACCTGCGCGGCTGGATTTGCCGGCACGTTGCCATTTGCGGGATCGCTGCCCAGCATCGTGGAAACAAATAATCTGTCGTGCGTCAACATTCCGGCGGAATAGGCTTTGCTCGGACGGAACTGGGGCACTTCGACGGCTTTCTTCCCGGTGAGATCGCGAACGGCGACGGCATTGATTTGTATGGCTGGCTCAGGGAGCCGTGCAACGCCCAAGACTCCGCGCGCGGGTGGCAGCTTCGGGAAATACTCGGTGAAGGCCTTGTCTAACGCGTCGTAGTGGCTCATGTCATCGAGATAGACCTGGACATAAACGACATGTTCCATCGTAAGGCCCGCCGCTTCGACTACGGCTCGTACATTCTCCAGCGATTGGCGAACCTGATCCGCAAAACCTGACGGGGTGCTTCCATCGACGCGGCGAGGTCCCTGCCCGGAAACATAAACATAGTCTCCGGCGTCGATCCCGGGAGAGCCCAGCGCATCGCTGGTTGCCGCCGACGATTTAGGCTGGACGGCCTTCAGTTGCGCGCGTGCATCCGGCGTGAAACAAAGCAGCGCTGCGCCCAGTAGGCACAGGAGCCTCATGCCGATTTTCCCTTGCGGGCTGCGCCAAGAATTTCGCGTAGCCTTTGGCCGACGATCATTTCTTCCCCCGGCTGAATCGTCATGGAAACCAGCTCGATATGATCGACTTCTCTCCGCTCTTTTCTGTCGGGCTTTGCCTTTTGTATTCCTTCGCGCACGGCCGGCACGAGGCTGGGGTTGTCAGCGCCTAGCACTTCGATCGTGGGATCGTTTGCCCGCAATTGCGTTACGCAGTCGGTAATGGTGAAGCCCCATGCTTTCTGATCCCACGAAACCTTCAGCGTGGGGTAGCGATTTCCGTCGTCGGGAATGTAGATTTCGGTTTTGACGCCCGGCACGGTTTCCACTAGTTTGCCGATGCGGTCGACTCTGGCGTTCCATTCCGCGTAGAGTTTCTTGGGATCAATTTTCAGCCATGTCTCTACCGCGGTGATGCAACCGATGATTTCTTCCTTGCCAACCTTCATGGCACGGCAGACAGCTCCCTCCCAGGGAGCGGAGTTGCGCAGGGCCGCATCGATCAGGTCTTTGCGGCCGAGCAAGACGCCGCTACATTGGGGCCCTTGCAGTCCTTTGCCGCCGGAAAATGTGTACAAGTCAATTTTCATCTGAGCATACAACTTGAGGTTGTCCGCCGGTGGAATGCCCGCCGCATCATCCAGCAGCATCGGGATGCTGCGCTCTTTGGCGATGGCGACCTCGCGTACGAGTTTGTCTCCGAGATCGGTGGTGTAGATCATTGCCGTGTTCGGCGTGATCGCGTTTGCGATATCGTCTGGCGACTCGACGAGAACCAGTTTCGCGCCCGTCAGCCGGATGGCGCTATCGAATGCACTGCGGCCACCGACCATAATTACTTCGTATTTCATGCCGGTGGTGTCCGGCAATTGCCAAATTTTCTGCGAATCGGTGCCTGCCATGCACGCCGCGGTGGAGGCGGCCATCGCTCCAGCTGCGCCAGTGGTGACCATACCGGACTCGGCGCCGGTCAACTCCGCGAGCTTGCGCCCCGCGCCGCGCTGCAACTCGACCATGTTCACAAAATAGTGCGACGCTTCCGTCTGGGCGGCGCGCACCTCTGGAAATTGCAGCGACCCACTCAGATAGGTCCACGTACCGCGGCAATTGATGACGGTCTTGACGCCAAGGCGACTGTACACGTTATCGCTGGGCGCCAATCCGATCGCAGCGGCCGATCTTGCATAGAGGCCTTGCGCCGCGATCTGTGCGAGCAACGGCGAGGCCGCCAACATTTTCATGAATCCGCGACGCGATGATTCTGGACGTATGGGCATGCTACCTCCGAAAGATTCTTCCGTGCTATTTGGCAAAAATCAGGGTTCCAAAATGTTCGGGCACATGATTGGGATCGCGGTTTGGAGCGCAGGTCTGCTGCCAGCACATGAAGTGACGTTGCGGATCTTCGCCGAGACCGTCGATACGATAAAGGTTGACGCGCCAAATCGTGCCGGCCTTTACCCGTAGATCACTGACAGCTTTCAACGGCACACGCGCCGCCGCGTACCAAACGTGGTTGGCTTCATCGATCCGACCTTGCCGCTCCCAGCCTGAGTTCCACTCGGCGCCATAGCTGTCGTGATCCAGATCGATGGCCAGATCGACCCAATCGCCGGTAGGAGCAATCTCGAATTCCCGGTAATGCCGGATGTTGGTCCAATCGTCGCCGAGAAAAAACTCGACGACGTCGCGATCCCACAGCTTCAGGCGATCTTTGCTGTTGTCCGCGGGCAACCAGAGATTCAATTCGCTATACGGAGAGATGAACAGGAGATAGAGATCAGAATCGGTCCAAAACCCGCGTACTTCCGTCTTTAGCTTGGGATAGTCGAGCTGCAGCGTACAATCTTTCTCGATCCAGGCTGAGGCTGCGTGCGACCAGGTTGCTGAGTGCGGGTCCGTGTTGAGCTCGGGTGCCTTAGCAACATAGGGAACGGTGAAGGCCGCCATTGGCGATGTGACCTCGCATACATCCACCGCAAACGCGACGACCGGGATTAAAAGGATCAGCGGAAGGAATCGGATGGGTTTCATTGGTTATGGACGCTGCGCGTTTCGTAGCTCCGGCGAGATCTCGTAGGCTTTCTCGAACTCCGCGCGCGCCTGGTCTTCCTTTCCTTCCTGGTGTAGAGCTAATCCAAGGTTGTAGTGGGCCTCTGCGTACGAAGGCTTGAGGTGAACAGCCTCCAGAAACTCCGATTTTGCGCCGCTGTTGTCGCCGGATTGCAAGAGGGCCAGTCCGAGATTGTTATGAGCCTCCGCGAAGTTTGGATCGCGGCGAACAAGTTCCCGGAAAACGCTGATGGCGCCTGCCGTATCGTTTTTTTGACTTAAAACCAAACCCAATTGGATACGTGCGTCCGTGTACTTGGGATCCAAGCCGAGGGCTTCGTTCAGTTCAGGGACTGCCTCGTCGAGATGTCCCGATTGCGCCAGCGCCAGGCCGAGATTGTAGTGCGCCTCCGGAAGATCAGCATCCGACATCACCGCCTGCTGGAACTCTTGAAGCGCGCGATCGCGGTCGCCTGCGCGCCAGAAAAGAAGTCCGAGGCTGGAGTGGACTTGAGCATAGTCGGGTTTCAATTGCAGAGCTTTGCGGTAAGCTTCTTCGGCGCGTGCGGGATCTCCTTTGCGATCCCAGGTGACACCAAGATAGTAGTAGCCGGTCGGCAACTCCGGACTCTGATCAATCGCCTGCTGAAAGAAACTCGCAGCGTCATCCAACTGCTGTTTCTTCAGCGACTCCACACCCTGAACGATAAGGAGCTTTGCCTGGGCCAAGCGAGCGCGAAAGCTTTGCAACTCGTTCAATTGATCCAGCTCCTTATGGGCCGCAGCGCTGTCCCCTTGGGTACGGAGAGCGATCCCTAGGCCGTAGTGAGCCTTCTCAAAATCGGGTTTCAATTCAATCGCTCGTCGAAATGCGGCGATTGCGCCCGCGATATCACCTCCTGCTTTAAGTTCCATAGCGAGGTTGTATTGGGCATTGGGGTCCACGGGATCGAGTTCGACGGCCTTCCGGAAGTTGGCAAGCGCCTCATTGTGATTGCCCTGTCGGCGCAGGGTTATGCCGAGCAAGACGTGAGCGGGCGCCATTCCGGGATCAAGGCGAAGTGCAGCGCGAAACTGAGCGCCAGCCGCGTCCAGCTTGCCGAGTTGGCCTTCCACTTGCCCCAACTCGAGATGCATTTCCGCAGTGGGCTTCAGCGCGACGGCGCGGTTGAGCTCGCGTTCGGCACCGGGGAAATCATTCTGCTCCGAATAAACATGCGCGAGGAAAAGATGAGCAGGGGCGTTGGAGGGCCCGTACTCTACCGCTTTGCGGAGTTCCCTCAGAGCGCCAGCCTGGTCATGGAGTTCATACAAAGCTGCACCGAGACCGAAGTGGGCCTCCGCCCACACTGGCTTAAGCCGAATCGCGGCCTCGAATTCTTCGACAGCTTGCTTCGTGTCACCTTTGTATTTAAGTGCCAACGCAAGGTCGTAATGTGTGATTGCATCATTGGGTTCGAGCTCCAGGACCTTGCTATAAGCGGCGATGGCCTGCTCCCACGATTTGGAGCGAACAAGTGCATTCGCTTGCTCGCGGTAGGCTTGGGCCGTCTGAGCTAGCAAAGCCTGCGAACATTCAAGACTGAGAACGAGCGCACACACGATTGGCAAAACCCCACGACGGTGAATGACCGAAACTGTGCAGCCAGACTTCATCGACCACAGCCTAACATGCGCGCCGAGTCAGGCGGGGCTCCAGGAAAGCCCCGGTGGGACGGCCCGCCTGCTTTGCGGTGGCTACCAGTAGAATTTCGCGCTGACCTGACCAATGCGTGGATCGCGCGCGTTGGTCACGATTCCGAAACTCGCATCGCTGATGTTCCCATCAGGATTCATAAATTGCGTGTGGTTGAAGATGTTGAAAAATTCAAAACGGAGATCGAAAGCGAATCTCTCATTGATCGCAGTATGCTTCAACATGCCGAAGTCGGTGTTGTTGAATCCAGGGCCATGGAAGAAGCGCCGGTTGGCGGTGCCGAAAGTGCCTGGCACGCAGTTCAACGCGAACGCCCCCACACTTGGCAGGCACCCTGCTTCTGTCGTATCCCCTGGGAATTGTGGTGTCGCAAGACCCGGCGGAGGCGGGAGGAAGTAGCATCCCGTATCGTCGGCGGTTGGGCAATTCGGATTCGATTTTCGTGGATTTAGGATCTGCACTGGTCCAACGACGTCAGGCATATCCGTAGACGAGCTGCCCCACAGAGTGTAATCACCATTTCCCTGGTTTAGCTGAATCGGGAAGCCAGGAGAAGCGTGTGATCCTTCCATCTGCCAACCTTGGGTCAAGCGCTTGGGCGCATTGGGGAAAGCCCGGTCGAACGGGATGGCCCAGACGTAACTGGCCACAAAATTGTTTCTGACGTCGGTGGAAGATAGCCCTCGGCTGTATTTAGGATTTACGAAGTTCACCAAGTCGCCGAACCCGGAGGAATCGTCCAGACCCTTGGCAAAGGTGTAAGCGGCCAGGAAAGTAAAATCGTTCGCCTTACGTTCGACGGTGATCTGCGCGGCGTTATAGCTCGAATTGGCGCTCGTAAATGTGAATGTGTTGTATAGCCGGCACACACCTGGGTAGCCGCACCGGGCAGAAGTTTGGATTTATAAGTTTGTTCCTGGTGCTATACACATCGCCGCTGGGAAGCTGGTACACGTCGTTCTCCGCGCCAAATCCGCAGCCAACGACGGGATTACCGGGGGTACTCGCGGTCAGGTCTATTGCCCCCTGTGCAGTGAGTTGTTGGCAGAGAGCTGGGTCACCCGGGTTGGATTCCTGCTGGGTGATAAGGTGGTGCCCCTGGTGCCGACGTAAGCCAAAGTGAGCACGGTTGATTTGGTGAGCTCTCGTTGAATAGAGAAATTGAAGTGCTCCGCATAAGGTAGTTGGTTGTGAATGTTGTAGCCCGGAAAATAGTTGAAGGGCTCGAACACCGAGAAGTCAGTGTCTTGTTGGACGGGTCGCCCGGAATCGGCAAGGTGTAGGGAAAGCGTTGACCCAGCGACTGCCCACTCTGCCGAATCAGGAACGGCTGGCTAAACAGTACCGACGACGGAGATTGCCAATATAGACCGAACGGCGCGTCGGCCACTTCGTAGAACAGGTTAAGGTCTTCCACCGAAGTGTAGTACATCCCGTAAGCCGCCCGGATGCTGCTCTTTCCCGGCCCACCGAAGATCTTGCCCAGTATTCCGTCAGAGAATCCAGGCGAGTAGGCCAATCCTAGCCGTGGGCCTACGTTGTTGTATCTTGTGGGGGCAAGCGTCTTGGGAATACCAGCGTCACCCGGAAATACCAAGCCTGTAGGAGCAAGTGGAAACTCTGTGGACTGTTGTCCCGGAACCCAGGTTTGGATTTTTCCTTGCCAGTCGTACCAAGGCATACTCACTTCCCAGCGGACGCCAAGATTCAGGGTGAGATTGG
>CAWAPX010000051.1:0-4239 GCA_963784015.1 uncultured Acidobacteriota bacterium | reverse complement strand
GAGGCGTTTCCAGCGCCTCGAGCGGCTCCAAATTCAAAGTTTGACCGGCGTCCCATGCGAATCAAAGGTTGCTCGAAATAACGCCAGGACAGCCGTCGCGAGCAGAAGCGTCAACGCAACCGCCGCCAGCGTCGCCATGAAAGTTGCGCCGCCGGTTATTTCGTATGCCATGTCCCCAGATGAGTCGCGAAAAACAGATATTGTATTCCCTGGTGAAACAGATAGATTCCGTAAGCCAGCGTGCCAAGCCAGCAAAGCCACTTCATCCGCAAAGCCTTGGTCAGGCTGCTATTCGGCCGCGTGAGCACAAACAGCAGGATCGTCAACGTAGAAAAGCGCCACCCAGGTATACCCTACGGTCTTCATGAATGGCGGGGTCATGATTCCCATGCTCGCAAGGTCAGAAATGCCATGCCCAATAACAAGATGGGAATCAAAACGGAGAAAGCCAAGCCGGCGCTCGCGGATCCGTTCTTTCCACCGGTCATTTCGCAGCAATACTGCCGCGAGCACGCCCAGCAATAGTGCATCCGCCCGGCAGAGCATCATCGTATAAATCCCTACCCAGTCGGGCGCTGTTGAAATTGTAGAAGTACGGTTCGCAGCGATGGTGCGCCGCAAATGCCGATCGCGAGGGCGCGCACCAGCCAGCGGCCGCTGAGTGCCCTGAATGTAGAGCGGCAGCGTCAGGTAAAACTGTTCCTCAACGGCAAGCGACCAGGTCATCTCCTAAACCGTTAGCGCCTAGAGTCCCCAAGGTGGGTCATCCAAAAATTCTGCGTGAACGTCAGGTACCCATACCATGGCGCCCGCGTCCCTGCGTGAGCGACATGGCATTGGTTAGCCGGCCGGGCCCCAGCCCCGCGAAAGTTAAAGCAGCACGGGAGCGACTAGGAGCGTAACCAGATAGAGGGGAATAATCCGGAAAAAGCGCCGCTTATAGAAAACGGAGTAGTAATTCGTCGAAGCCCGGGAATCGAGCAATATCCCGCCAATCAGGAATCCAGACAGCACGAAGAACAAGTCTACGCCGGTCCAGGAGAGCCGCGCCGCCCGCCTGCAAGATAAGCCAGTGCCGAACCCCGGAGGAACCTCCAGGGTGGACTGGAACAAATGATATATAACGACCATGGCGATGGCCACGCCACGCAAACCGTCCACCTCGCGTATTCGATTACAATCGCCTAATGTCGGAACCCGCCAGAAAGGGAACTACGCATGTCTAGGTAAATCCTTCCAGTCCCTAGATTTAGAGAGCAATCCCAGGACTCCTAGTACGTGCTTCCATTAAGCAGCAAAATCCCCGCCAGAGGGACGGGAAAGTCCCGGCCATTGCGAATTGATAAAGGGGGTACTTCCGAATCATGTGCTATGCGCCTCGCCCCTGGTGGGGGCACGCATGTTTACCCTGAGATCCGAAGGAACGAACGAAGGGAGCGTCGAAGGGCCGTGCTCGTCTTGGCCATGCCCGCCCCAGCACAGTTTCACGTGCTGCTCCCTCTCACCACTCTCTCCTCTTTCTTTTCAATCCTTTACAACGCCGCCGTCTTAGTTCTGCGATTTTACTTGACAAGTAAGTAAATAATGTGTTACAGTTCTCTGTGCTTAACGGTTGTGGACAGTCTGATTTTCCTCAGCCGCTCGGTGAGCCCCGCGGCTTACTACCCGCCTTTTTTTCCTCGACCCGTAGAGTGGCGGGTCTTCAGACCCGTTCTTCTCCCCAATCTTGTCTGCGACGCTCAAAAACGTCCATAACTCCTTTAGAATTCGCACTTCCAGAAATACACCCGTAACCCCTTTAGAATGCGCAGTTTCAAAATACAGGACTTAAAGTCCTTTAGAATCCGCATTTACAAGAAAACAGGGGGTGGGGGTCAGACGCGATCCGCGATCGCCCCTTCCATGCGCTGGAAGAAAAATAGCCCGCCAAGAACGACGACGATGACCATGCCGGACGAAGCGAGCAGCAGAGCGCCGGGCGACTGCCCGTGCCCGGTCAACGCCCACCGGAAGCCGTCAATCACCCCCGCCATGGGGTTCAGCCCATACAGCCACCGCCACCGCTGAGGCACCAGCGAAGAGGGGTAGGCCACCGGCGACGCGAACATCCAGAACTGAATTAAAAATGGGACTACGTATTTTACGTCGCGATAAAGCGCGTTGAGCGCGGACATCCACAGGCCGACGCCAAGCGCAGTGAGCACGGCAAGCAATAGCAAAACCGGCAGCCACAGCGCAGCGAGGCCAGGGCGAATGCCGTAAATGGCCAGCACTACCCCGAGGACGACAAAGCCAATCGCGAAATCCACCAGTCCGGAAACGACCGCGGATAGGGGGAGCACCAGGCGCGGAAAAAAAACTTTCGTGATCACGCGCTGATTATCGACCACGACTGCGGTGCAGGATTGCAGTGCGGTGGAGAAATAATTCCAAGGGACAAGCGCGGTGAAATAGAAGACAGGATAGGCCAGTCCGTCGGAAGGCAGCTTCGCTAGCCGGCCAAAAAAAAGCGTGAAGACTCCCATCGTGAGCAGCGGCTGCAGCACCACCCACGCGACGCCGATGACGGTTTGTTTGTAGCGGACTTTTATGTCGCGCCACACGAAAAAATAAAGCAGTTCGCGGTAGGCCCACACTTCGCCCAAGCGCAAATCGAGCCAGCCGCGCGGCGGTTCAATGCGCACAATGGAGGGCGCGGCGTTCTGCACCGGAAACGGCGATGCGGGTGCGGTGACGGAAGCCATTGAGTCCTAGCGAAACTCCGATAAATTCGTCCGGCAAACTGCAGAAAACTAAAACGAACCTCGATTAGATTACAGAGATACCCGCGCCGCGGCGGTTCGTCTTGTCGCACATTACTCTTGGTCAGCGCCGATTCAGACGACAGCAAAAAAATCGCACAGGCAGTATTGTGTTCAGTCTCATGACATCCTTTACAGAGCGTTATCAGGACATCTTTTACACTCGGCGAAGTAAGTGAGCGAGGGATGAGGAGATAACGCGCCTCGGGCGAGGGCGAGGATGGCGTGGGGAACGGTGGACGTAAAGGATCAGCGGGTACGCTTTGTGGTAAGCGCGAAGCGCGGGGACAAGACGATGCGGGCGCTGTGCGAGGAGTTTGCGATCACGCGGCCGACGGGCTATGAGTGGCTGAGGCGCTACACGGCGGGCGGGATCGCGGGGGTGGTGGAGAAGAGTCGGCGCCCGCGGAGCAGTCCGAAGCAGACTGCGGCGAAGATCGAGGATCGCGTCGTCGAGCTGCGAGAGCAGCGGCCGGATTGGGGAGCGCGAAAGTTGCAGGTGTTGCCTGGCGCGGGAAGGGATTGCTCTTCCGGTGATCACCGTGCATCGGATTTTATTGCGGCGCGGTTTGGTGCGGGAGCAGGACCGTTTTCGCACGGCGGTGGAACGCTTCGAGCGGCGGGCGCCGAACCAGCTGTGGCAGATGGATTATAAAAGCCCGCTGGGATGGGGGGCACCCGTAGGACCGCTGTCGGTGCTGGACGATCACAGCCGCTACGCCATCGCGCTCGAAGGGACCTGGTCAACGAAAGCGGAGCCAGTAAAACAGCGGCTGATCGAAGCGTTCGAGAGTTGCGGCGTACCAGAAGAAATGCTGATGGATCACGGGACGCCGTGGTGGAACATGAAAGCGGTGGCGGGCTGGACGTGGCTGACGGTGTGGATCATGCGGCAAGGAATCCAGCTGCACTTCAGCGGGTATCGACATCCGCAGACACAAGGAAAAGTGGAACGCTTTCACGGAGCGTTGAGTGCGGCGATGCAGCGGCGCGGAATCCCAGCGGCCGCGGAACGGCAAATGTGGCTGGATGAATTTCGTCGCGAATATAATCACGAGCGGCCACATGAAGCGCTGGCCATGAAAACACCGGCGGCGGTGTGGAGCAAAAGTTCCCGGCGCTACGATGCAAAACCGCCCGCGTGGGAATACGAAGCAGGAGCGGAAGTGCACAAGCTATCGACGCAGGGACAGTTGCAGTTAAGGTGCCAGCGTTGGGGAATCAGCCGGGCTCTGGCAGGCGAATGGGTACAGGTAGTCCGCGTGGACGGGCGAGCGCTGGTGTACTACTGCCGCAGCCTGGTGCGCGAACTCGACCAGCTCACCCAGCGGTCCACTGCGGTGGACCGCTGGGTGAGCTGACCACTAAAAGTGTAAAGGATGTCCTGATAACGCAGTGTAAAGCATGTCCTGGAACTTGACACAGGAGTGCCTGTGCT
>CAWAPX010000050.1:0-6033 GCA_963784015.1 uncultured Acidobacteriota bacterium | reverse complement strand
AGATTCCGGTGGTCCATAAATACGGCGGACGGCGCACACGCGTATAGCCGGGATGTTTGGACGATGTTGCAGTTGAAGTACAACTTGGATTCGGAGCGCGTGGCGTACATCCCGAATGGAGTGGAACCGCGATTTTTTATTCCGCGGGAATATCGAGAGAGCGATTCGCTGCGACTGCTCTATGCGGGTACGTGGCTCGATCAACGGGGGATTTTTTATATCCGCGAGGCGCTGCGCAGGGTCGGGCCACGTTTTCCCGGGTTGACGATGACGTTCGCGGGATGCGGTGTTCCGGAGGAAGTGATCGAGGAGTTTTTTGGAGATGATTTGAAAGGGCGAGTCTCGGTTAGCCCAGTGGTTGCGGCCGAGCGCATGCAGGAGCTCTACGCGGAACATGACGCGCTTTTGTTCCCCTCGCTGATGGAGGGGTTGCCGTCGGTATTGCTGGAAGCGATGGCGACGGGAATGCCTGTAATCACGACAGAGACTTGTGGGATGCCGGATGTGGTGGAAAACGAATTTAATGGGTTGTTGATACCGTCCGGGAATGCGGCGGCAATCGAGAGAGCGATTGAGCGCTTAGCGACGTCTTTGGAATTGAGGCGAAAACTGGGCGAGGCGGCGCGAGAAACGATGAAGCGGTACACGTGGGGACGCGCGGGTGAACAGTTAGAGGGTTTGTTTCTTGACGTGCTGAGGTTGGATAGGAAAAAACAGAGTTAGTTTGAAGGAGCGTCGTCCACTCTATAAATTCTTTGGTCCTCGAGCTGAAAAACGAGCGTGAGGTGCGCCGCGTGTTCGGGCAGCCGAAAAGAGCCACTTTCCTCCCGAGTATCTAAAACGTGGGAAATGCACAGGCGAGGAAGTTCAGCTAGTAGCTGGTCGAGATTGGCGGCCTCGGGGAGAGATCGTTCCCCCCATCTTCCGACTGGTTTTAGATAGTCCTTGTCGAGATAGTAAGTGGGAACGCGAGGCGCAAGAACCAGAACTTTGCTCACAGAGAGCTGCTTATTTAGGAAGCGGAAACTACCGAGAAAGGGAATCTCGGATTGCTTGCGCTTTTCTTCGAACGTGGATGACGCCACGGCGTGCAAATCATCGATCCGCGCAGAACCGATCATGAAAAGACCATAAAGAATAGAGCAGGCGACAAGCAGAGCCGAGAGGGCAGGGGCGAACTTTGGAGCCGCTTTCACTACGTACATCCAGCCCCAGACACCAAAGATAGCGGCGATCACGTAATTATGAATCAAAAATCGAGCTTCTTGTTCGGTGAAAAACCAAGCCACCGTCTGAAGTAGCGCGAAAAGCGAGAGCCCAACCGCAAACGCGTCCCGCCGACGTGAAAACAGGCCGAATGGCGCAAGAGCAAGTGGAACAAGTCCGATTCCACCCGCACCGTTTAGAAAATTGGCGGGGTGAAACGTGAGGTGGAACGGCAGCAAGAGCAGGCTGAGAGGACCACGACCCATACCCTCGCCGACTTTGAGAATAGAAGCGTGAAATTGGCGAATTGCCTCAGGCGAAAGATATCCAGTAGGAAAGAAATGCCAGAGCAGAGGTGGGGGAGGGTAAATCGGACAGCCGAGCAGCAGCCAATTGCGGATGTACCAGGGCCCGGCGATGACGACGGCGACGGCGCAAGCGATGCCCAAGTGCCTTAGAACGACCTTCTTTTCCCGGTGGTGAGCGAAGACGGCCAGAAAAAATACGCAGCCGCCGAGCAACACGGCGGCGATAAGTCCCGTATATTTCGTGCCCATGGCAAAGCCGCAAAACAAACCGAAAAGTACGTAGTGCGCCGGACGCTCGGCGTCGTATCCAATCCGCAAGGCTGCGAGCACAAAGGCAGAAAATATCACATCCACAAAACCGTCGAATGCTCCGCGACAGAGGACGGGCATGGAGATAATCAACGCGGCCGTCCACCAGGCGCCCGGCGGTCCAAGGCCTGAACGTAGAGCGAGGCTCGCCGCGATAAGGAGGATGGAGAATAACTCGATGGCCGCGAAAAATCCGGGGCCACGTTGGCCAGCGAGCGACATGAGCGCCGCGTATTGAACTTCGACGACCGCTGGGAACGCCGTATAGGCTTCGTCCGTGACGGGACGGATGACCGTGTTTCGCAGCCAAACCTTGGGGCCAAGCAGGTGATAGGCGATCTCGTCCATCCTTATGTCGCCCACCGGTTCGGCAAGTCCGCCGATGGCGCTTATCAGGAGCACGAAGATCACGATCAGCGCCGGCACGAAGCGGAGATTGGATGTAACGGAAGCGGCGCGCAACTCGCGGAATACCCGGGCGGAAGATGCGAGCGCTAGGATCACTCCCAGAAGCAAAACGAGAATTATTGTGAATCGGGAGAACCGGACTTGGCCGACGCAAAACAGAAGTGTTCCCAGAAGGCCCAACCCGCCCAAGAGTTGAATGGCAAAGCGATCCAACGGGGAAAAATTTTGAGGTAACAAGCGGACGAGGATGCTTCCAAAACCTAGCGCCGCTAAAAACAAAATCAAATTGGCAGTGACTACAGCGAAAGCAGTCATGGAAGCGGATGGCCCGCGAGTCGATTCAAAAGGACTACCGCTGTCTGCGAGCCGAGGATGCGGATAACGAAAAAAGTAATCAATACACCGGCGATCCACAGTTCAATGAAGCGTGGCCAAAGCGGCGCAAGGAAAGTCACAGGAGTCTTGCGGACGCTCCTAGTCTTGTCGAGGGAATTTTCGGAAGGCATGAGCAACCGCTTTTCCAGAGCGGCGGATTAGAATACATTCTCTCTCAGGTATTCCGCTACTAAAGTTATACTCAAATCGCGTGAAGCGCTGACGGGAAATTTCGAACTGCGAAGCATGGGGTGGGGGCGCACGATATTCAAAATATCGGGCGCAAGACTGCAAGTGAGTTCCGCCAGCCACCTTTCCGGAAAGGGCGCGAAACCTGCTCGAGCGTGAAATGGAAACTGTGACCTGGTGGCCAAGGTACCGCTATGCGATCTGGGCGGCCATGGTTTCGTGTTGGCTAATGGAAGGGCTTTCCTATCGGCACACGATTATGGCCGATGGGGTCAACTATCTGGAAATTGCAACGGCGTGCTCAAGGGGGCATTGGGGAGCGCTGGTCAAT
Organism: uncultured Acidobacteriota bacterium; assembly: GCA_963784015.1. Taxonomy (GTDB): domain Bacteria; phylum Acidobacteriota; class Terriglobia; order Acidiferrales; family UBA7541; genus Acidiferrum. Next base: position 2,907 of record CAWAPX010000050.1, on the reverse strand, counting down.
GGATACTGGAGTCCGGCGTATCCCACATTACTGAGTGGGATGCTGTTTGTATTCAGGCCGGGCATTGCCAGCGAATTGATTGCGGTACACCTTTTAAATTGCGTCGTTCTCGCGGGAGCGTTGGTTTGCTTTGAGTTTTTCCTTAGTGGCTTGTTGGCGCATCTGCCCCAGGCTGCGGCAACCGGCGTGCAAAAATTTGGGCCTCCGCCGGAATGGTTCTTACGCGCGACCGGATATGCACTCTTTTTTTGGGCAACCACGTTCGCGACGCCACCGAGCCTGGAAAATCCCGATGCACTCGTGTTTCTTCTGGTCCTTCTCGCAGCTGGAATTCTCGTACGGATAGCAGGCGGGAAGTCGCAGTGGCTGATGTTTGTCGGTTTCGGAGCGGTTCTGGGCCTGAGTTACCTCGCAAAAGCGGCTATGTTCCCGGTTTCTTTCGTTTTCCTTGGAACGGCGGTACCTGTGGCAGGGAATATTCGCCGTGCGGCGCCCCGCATTCTCTTGTCCCTGGTTTCATTTCTTCTGGTGTGCGGGCCATTTATGTTTGCCCTATCAAAGAGCAAGGGACGCGTTACGTTCGGCGAAGCGGGCAAAATCAACTACGCAGAGTTTGTGAATGGGGTGCCATTTTATATGCATTGGCAAGGCGGCCCGGCCGGCGCGGGCTCGCCGATTCATCCGACCAGAAAGGTGCAGGAGACTCCTCCGGTGTACGAATTCGCGAAGCCGCTGAGCGGGAGCTATCCACCAAGCACCGATCAATCGTATTGGTATGACGGGGTGCGGCCGCATTTTGAATTGAAGGGCCAGTTGAATGCGCTGCGCCACACGCTCGACGCGTACTTCGATCTTTTCGTAAAGCTTGGCGGGTTGTCTGGAGCGATTGCTGTGATCCTATTTTCTTTGGGCTGGTCCGGTGCATTCGCGCAGAATCTGATGAAGCGGTATTTCTTGTGGATTCCAGCGATTGCAGCATTTGGACTGTACTCAATGGTGCACGTGGAGCCGAGATTTGTGAGCGCCTTTGTGATCCTAGTGTGGGCGGCGTTGTTTTCCGCGTTTTGGATTCCACGCTCGGTTTTGGGCGGTACTATTTTGCGGTCTGCGGCTGGGGTGATGATTTTTCTTCTTGGTTCTCAAATCGCCTGGGTGGCTGGCCACGATTTTCTTCGGCTGATCTCCAGAAATGATTTCCCGTCCCTGGAAATCGCGGAAGGTATGGCGCGGAATGGGATTAAGCCAGGCGACAGGGTTGCTTGCATCGGAGACAGCCCCGGGGATCACTACTGGGCGTATCTTGCGGGCGTTACGATTGTGGCTGAGGTGCCGGCGGAAGGCTTGCCGAGCTTCTTGGCAGCTGGACCGGAGTTGCGGGCGCGGACATTGAATGCGCTCGGCGAGGGCGGCGCAAAAGCAATCATTGCAAAAGATCTGCCGGCTTCGTTTCTGCAGGACGGCTGGAAAAGAATCGCGAATTCGAATTATTTTGTATGGAGCGTCGCGGGCGAATCGAATGGCGGCCGGTGAAGAGTCGCAGTTGGCTTAGGGAACGGAAGCGGTTTCGGTTTGCGGCACGGGTTGTTCGGTGGCGACGCGGCGGGCGGCTCCGGCGGCGGTGATTTTTCGGGCCAGATTGTGCGAGGGGCGTTCCACCAGGAGATAGAAGACGTAGGAGAAGCCCAGGCTCGACAGCATGGTTCCGAACCAATTAAAGAGGTAGCCGAGATAGGGAATGGGAAGCTTCTCGAAGAAGCCCATTCCAGGCGCGTGGACCAGGTATAGGGAGTAGCTCCAGGCACCGGCGCGAGCCAGGTATCGGTTTGGCGCGGCGTGTTTGCCATACGCAATTTCCTTCTTGACCCAAAAATAGGCGAGCAATCCAAACCAAGTCATCGTTTGCGTGTAGGGAATGCCACCTTTGAAGTGGAGCATCTCTGAAGTCCAGCAGCCGAGCCAGATCAGAAATCGCCAGAGCCAGATTTGAAGCTTCGAGTCCATTACGGGGATGGAGTCTGCCTGCTCGGCGAGAAGGCAGCCGAGCAGCCAAACTGGCAGAAGGATCAGAGACGTGCCGAAGGGACCAAAATCGTGCCATGTCATGGAATGGGGGTGAATGGCGGCAGTGATCGCGCCGGCGACAAAGACTGTGGGTAGGAGCAGCTTCCAGCCGATTCTACGCCGAATTATGCGAAGAAGAGGATAGAAAGCGTAGTAGATTTCTTCGCAGGCCAAGCTCCAAAGCGGCGATTCCCAGAGGATGGAGTGCTCGCCGAGAAAGGTTAGTTTTTGTCCGTCGAGACGATAGACGCAGAGGGCGCCCGCGACGGGAATCAAAATGCGGGTGTAGCGGCGGAGATAGTAGCGCCCCACGGCGAGAGGTTTGTCTCCGCGAAACGGCAGGTGAATGCAGAAGCCGGAAATTACGAAGAACACAATGACAGCAGGCGTGCCGAACACAACGCTTTGCCAGGCGTGAGTGACGAACCTGCCGAAGGGTGTGGCCACGTCTACACCGGCGAAGATCGGAAGGATTTCGTAATGGCCCACGGCGACCCAGAGGGCGAGAACGAAGCGCAGAGCGTCCAGGACGGGATAGTGACGATCCTGTCCTGCGGTATCGTGCTGTATCAAGCTACCCACCCGTCTCGAATCTCTCGAAAAAATTTAGTTCATTCAGCGGCGTCGATGAGTCGCTGAGAGGGACAGGAAATTTATAGTACACCTGGTGACGAAGCAATCAGCCTGCTAGCTCAAAAAGGTTCTGAGTATCGTGATTGTGCCATGCAGCGGCGGGCACGGCTCTGATTTCTGACATAATGTCATTCGGAACTAAACGTATACGATTGCTGCGCCATTTTTCGCAGAATCTCAAAAGGTGCACCTTTTCCGTTTGACGATGCAAGC
>CAWAPX010000049.1:0-331150 GCA_963784015.1 uncultured Acidobacteriota bacterium | reverse complement strand
TGACCCTAATTTCACGTCTTCCTATATAGAGGCACATACGGCGCGGAAACAGTATGAAATCGAGAGGATCGTTATCTGGTCCCTTTGTCGCCGTGCTAATGAGTATCGGTTGCCGATAGATCGTAGAAATGCAAAGCATCCTGAAGAGCGGAGAAAACGATGATGGTATGTAGATCATGTGGGTCGCGTAATGAGACGGAAATTGTTGCTGAGATGATGATCCATTTTCCCTTTTAACGGCCTCAAAAATCTGGACAAGCCTGGGACCCGGCATTCCCTACGTTGGCCGTCTGTTTAGCTTGTGGCTTTGCGGAATTCACCATTTCAAAAGACGCGTTGCGCCCGCTAACTGAGGGCGTAAGGCACAGCGCTTGCGAGGCTTGATGGCATGTTCATGGTCTTCGATTCGGCGCATCGATCATTTGACCCGTTATTTTTGCCAGTAGCCGCGAATCAAGCCGTAAGGAAAATTGGCGCTCTGCACCGTAGCGCTGATTCTCTTGGCCTGGAGTTTGGGCGGCCAAGGGGAAAATAGTACCGCTCATCGGATAGCACCCAGCAAGGTGAAAAAAAACGTGACGAACTCCGTGACACATTTCGAGATCTACGCCGAAGAGCCGGCGAAACTTGCTGACTTCTACCGGAGCTTGTTCGGGTGGCAACTCGACAAATTGCCCGGGCTTGATTACTGGCGGATTCAGAGCACCTCCAACGACGGTCAGGATCTCAACGGAGGCTTGTTGCACCGTCCTCTTCCCGCGCCAAAAAGCTGGGTACATTACGTCAATGTGACTTCCGTGGATGAGTCCATAGCTCAAGTGCGAGCACTGGGCGGAAGTGTTTTACGTGAAAAGACGGCTGTGCCAAAGACGGCTTGGTATGCGGTCCTCGCGGACCCTGAAGGGAACATCTTCTCAGTCTGGGAGTCCGACCCTACGGCATTTCCCGCGCCGGAACCGGACTGAAACGGATTCGAGCAGTTTGTGACGAATAATCACTTCCAGTTGGAAAAGGAGACGAGCAAATGTATTACACCGATAATTCAATTCTTCCCGAATATATGCAGCCGCTGATCATTACGGCAGCTCCGTACGGGCCCCAGTGGCTGCCCAAGGACGCCGACATCCCGGTCAGTTGGGACGAGCAGGTCCAAGCAGCCGTGGATTGCTACGAAGCCGGCGCCACCATGCTGCACTTCCATGTACGCAATCCCGCAACAGGAAAAGGCTCCGTAGATTTCGACCAGTACAACTACTTGCTCGAGCGCGTGAAAAAGGCCGTACCTGAGATGATCATTCAGGTAGGCGGATCGATCTCTTTCTCTCCCAAGACCGAAGATGCCAAAGCCAAATGGCTGGATTACGACACACGGCACATGCTCGCCGAACTACACCCCAAGCCTGAGTTTGTAACCATTGCCATAGGTACCGGACTGTGGGACATCATGTCCATGATGAGCCCGGAGGACGTAAAGGGGACGCACCTTGATGACCCGAAGGTGCAAGCCGCGTGGGCAGGCATGGTGGTGGACGCGACGCCGGCTTTCTACCTAGAGCACCTCAAGCGGCTCAAAGCACACGGGATTGCGCCCTACTTTGTACCGGGCCACATCCACCAGTGGGAGATTATCGAGCGGCTGATTCGAGCGGGTGCCTATATGGGGCCAGTGAACATGTGCATCGCAGCCTACGGCGGCGGGACGATTGGGCGCAATCCTTATGACATTTTCAATTTCCTGCAACGCATCCCGCAAAACGCGGTTCCGACCATTTGGTCCAGCATGCGCGGAAACCATACGCTGCAAGCTATGGGCATCATTCTGGGCCTTCACGTGCGCGTGGGCAACGAGGACAACATCTGGGGCGCGAACCGGGAGCGCTCGACCTCACTCCAGCAAGTCAAAGGGGCGGTCAATGTGTGCAAGATGTTTGGCCGCAGAGTGGCCACGGCGAAGGAAGCTCGCGAGATCATGAAGGTCGGTGTCACCTACAACAGCGTGGAAGAGACGCTCCAGGCTCTCGGGATGCCGCCGAACCCCGTTGACTACCATGTCGGCCTGCAACTTTGGGAGACGGACGGAAAACTCAGGACTGGAGTGGTCGGAAGCGACTCGCATCCCATTGCTGCCTGCTTGGTGCCCCCCACGGGGGCGGTCGCTGCGGCGGCACTTCGCGCAAAACAACCCTGAAGCGTATAGCAGCGAGGCCCCGCTTCACGCGGAGGCGGGGCCCTCTTTGCAGATGAGCTGCGAGGAGCGAAAAATGGTAGAACCGATTGAAAAAACGGGCGTCGCAAAAGAGGATCTACTGCCGAATCCATGGGGTTCGTCTTTGGACAAACTAAAGGAGTGGGACCCCAAGGGTGCTGACCTTTTGTTGCGGGTTGGAACGAACCCGTGGACGAGCGGCGTTCTGCCCCGCAAGGAAGTGGAGCTCATCTACCTTGCGCTGAATTGCTCTTGCACAAACTTAGACGAAGCAGGAACGCGCCGCCAAATTCGCGCTGCGCTAGAAGCCGGCGCGACCCGCGAAGAAGTTCTCCTCGTGCTCAAGTGTGGCGTTGGACTCGCGGTCCATTCCTGCAGCTTGGGCGCCCCCATTCTTCTTGAGGAGATGAAGGCGGCGGGAGTGACTCCGTCGGGAGGCGCGAAGCCGGAGACTCCAGCCTGCGATGCGATGCGTGCGATGGGCCAGTGGAACACCGCCTGGGATCCGTTCTACGACCTTTCCCCTGCATGGACCGATCAATTCTTTGCCTTCGGCGCAAGTATTTACAAGAGCGGCCTCTTCACGCCGAGGTTCATGGAGTTGATCAGCATCGCGTTCGACGCGTCCATCAGGCACATGTATGCGCCCGGCGTACGCCGGCATATCAAAGGAGCGCTCAAGGCGGGAGCAACCCCGGAAGAAATCATGACGGTTCTGCAGATTTGCGTTTCCATGGGTGTTGAAGCCTGCGCGAAGGGCTTGCCAATTCTGGTCGAAGAATTGGAGCGCAATTCAGCGAGCCAGAAAGCAAAGGCTTAACGTATGGCGGAATATCTCGAAGCCGCACTACTCGAAAATCTGCCCGCAGGTAGAAGTACCACGGTAACCGTAGCCGGTAAAGAGGTGGCGCTCTACAACGTCGACGGAACTGTCTATGCCACCGATGATTCCTGTTTACACGCTGGTGCTTCGCTTGGCAGCGGAAAACTTGAAGGCAAGACCATCACCTGTCGCGCGCACGGAAAGTCTTACGACGTTACCAACGGCGAAATGGGCGGCGTGCCCGATGTTGGGGTCGACACTTACCCTGTGAAGGTTGTGGACGGGAAAATCCTTGTAGCCGTCAAGTGAATTGCGGGGACCCGGAGCGCTGTAGCAGCAAGTCGCATTTGTAATGTATTGGATTCTCGAAGCCTTCCTTCGAGGAGAAGACGCCATGAGCGAAGCCAAACCAACTCTAAAACAAAGGATTTTGCGCGGGGTGAGCGAGTACCTGGTGAGCACCGCTTACCTTTTTGTTGTGTTCTCCTTGTTCGACATCTATAGATCCGTGATTCTCGAGCAGCAGCGATTGGACCTACTGCCGTTCGGATTGGCCTTGATCAACGCGTTGGCGCTTGCAAAGGTTATGCTCGTTGGCCAGGAACTACATTTGGCCGACCACTTCCGGGACGCGCCGCTCATCTATCCGACGGTACTGAAATCATTTGTGTACAGCGTTCTGCTTGGATGCTTCAAGATTCTCGAAGGGGCGGCTGTGGGCATGTATCGCGGCAAGCCGATTGGCGAAAGTGTAGTTGCTTTTGGCGGGGGATCTTGGAGGGGAGTATTCGCTCTCTCGGTGCTCATCTTTGTCTTTCTGATTCCTTTTTTTGGCTTCACAGAACTTCGCCGGGTCTTTGGCGAAGAGAGAATCATCGGAGCGTTTTTTCGCCCGCGCTACTTGTTGAATCTGCCGCCTGCGAGCTCGTAACCAAACATTACGAACTCGTGAATTTTGCCACGCCAAATTCGTACCACGGTTTGTTTCGCTGATCCACTACCCACTGGCAAAGTCTGAGAAGTGCGTGGCGCCTATACCATACGCATGCATCTTGTGCTGCCGAGCCACTCGCCGGTGCAAATTACTCCGAGGTCTTGAGCTCGCGAATCCAGATGTTGCGGTAGCGCACCGGGTGATTGTGATCCTGTAGCGCGAGCGGCAACTTGTCGGGGCCTGCTTCGTACGGTGGACGGACGTGATGGCCCGTCGGTCCTGTGGGCTCAACGTTGTCCTGCGTGAGAACGCCGTTGTGAAGAACGGTGACGTGCGCGGGCCGAGTCAGCTTCCCGGACGCGCCGAAGCGCGGGCCATGCCAGATGATGTCGTAGGTCTGCCACTGGCCGGGTGCGCGCGAAGCATTCACCAACGGCGGATACTGGCCATACACTGCGGATGCCTGCCCGTCCGCGTACGTCTTGCTGTTGTAAGAATCGAGTACCTGGATTTCATAGAGCCCCATCAGGAAAACGCCGCTGTTGCCGCGATCCTGATCTTCTCCCTTGGGAGGATCGGGTTCGCGGAACTCGACGTGAAGCTGGCAGTCGCCAAAGGATTCCTTTGTACGAATGTCGCCGGTTTTCTGAACGACTTCGAAGTAGCCGTTCTCGACCTTCCATTTGGCGGGGCTTCCGTCTTTCTTTTCCACCCATTGCGATAAATCCTTACCGTCGAAGAGCACGATGGCGTCCGAAGGCGGCTTCCCCGGCGCCTCCTGCGTGCTGGCCGTGCCGGGTGTGACCACCGGCGGATTCGGACGGTTGCGGTCGTGGATTTCCCACTTGGGATCGACTTGGCCCAGCAAGAGGCTAGGACTGGCGGCAAACGCTACGGCGGCTAACAGAGAAAGACGGCTTGTTTTCATAATTCGGACCTCGGCTCCGATGCGCGAGGATTCTAACGCCGAATCGTTCGCAAATACACCCCGCGGACAAGAACTTTCTGAAGCTGATTTGGAGTGCGGAGCTCTGCTCCCGCTTTCGGCTGGCACGGTGCTCTGGCTAGTCATCGAAAAAGCGGCAGCAAAGCTGCCGCACTCCATATAACGTATCTGTAATATTAAATAATAGGTATACTAGCGAATCGGGAGATTAGTATGGATCTGAATGGCGCCGCTCCGGACTGGCCGCATGCGCCGGTGCATCGACTGAGGGATGCAGGCACTTATATCATCACCGCAGGAACGTACCAAGGGACGCATCACTTTCAAAACGCGGAGCGGTTGACATACTTAACAAAGTCGCTGCTGGCGCTTGGCGACAAGTACGGATGGGAACTCCAAGCCTGGGCCGTCTTCTCGAAGCACTACCATTTTGTCGCTGAGTCAAGTCAGCCGGCCACCTTGCGGCGGTTGGTGCAGCACTTGCACTCCGCTTCCGCGAAATACGTCAATCATCTGGATAGCACTCCCAGCAGACCCGTCTGGTTCCAGTATTGGGAGACTTTGCTTACCCATCAGAAGTCATATTTGGCGCGCTTGAACTACGTGCACACGAACGCGATCCGACATGGACTTGTCCAGGAGCCGAGCAGGTACGAATGGTGTTCCGCTGGCTGGTTCCAACGAAGCGCTTCGCGGGCGTTCCATGCGACCGTGATGGCATTCCCTTCGGATCGCGTAAATGTTCCGGATGAATACGATGTGCTCCCGATTCGAGAATAGAGATTATGGAGTGCGGGAGCTCTGCTCCCGCTTTCTGTTTCCAATTGAATCGGGGCACAACAAAAAAGCGGGAGCAGAGCTCCCGCACTCCAGATTGTTCAGGCGGCGGAGCCGCGGATGCGCATGCTGTAGAACGAGCGATAGACGAAGACGAACGATACTACGAAGAATGCGGCGGCGAGTATGTGCGTCAAGTTGCTGCCCTGGCTGGCCGTAAGTTGCACGGCTAGCTCTACGGCTAGCAGCCCGAAGAGCGTGGTGAACTTGATGACCGGGTTGAGCGCGACGGAAGAAGTGTCTTTGAAGGGATCGCCGACCGTGTCGCCGATGACCGTGGCGTCGTGGAGCGGCGTGCCTTTTTGCTTGAGTTCGACTTCGACGATTTTCTTGGCGTTGTCCCACGCGCCGCCGGCGTTGGCCATGAAGATGGCTTGATACAGACCGAAGATGGCGATGGAGAAAAGATAGCCGATGAAAAAGAAAGGTTCGATGAATGCGAAGGACAGCGTGGCGAAGAAGACGGCGATGAAAATGTTGAGCATGCCCTTCTGCGCGTACTTGGTGCAGATTTCCACGACTTTTTTGCTGTCGGCGATGCTGGCTGCGGCTGCGCCTTCGAGATGAATGTTCGCTTTGATGAATTCGACGGCACGGTAGGCGCCGGTGGTTACGGCTTGCGTGCTTGCGCCGGTGAACCAGTAGATCATCGCGCCGCCGGTGATGAGGCCGAGAACGAAAGGCGCGTGAAGGAGCGATAGATTGTTTACGTTTTCGGTGAGGCCGTGGGTGAGCGCCATGATGATCGAGAAAATCATTGTGGTCGCGCCGACTACGGCCGTGCCGATTAGGACGGGCTTGGCCGTGGCTTTGAAGGTGTTGCCCGCGCCGTCGTTGGCTTCGAGCATTTCCTTGGCGCGCTCGAAGTTCACGTCGATGTTGTAGTCTTTTTTCAATTCCTGCTGAATGCCGGGAATTTGCTCGATCAGCGAGAGTTCGTAGACGGATTGCGCGTTGTCGGTGACCGGGCCGTAGGAATCGACAGCGATGGTGACGGGGCCCATACCGAGGAATCCGAAAGCCACTAGCCCGAACGCAAAGACAGCGGGCGCGAGCATCAGTAGACCAAGGTCGAGAGTGCTGATGAGATAGCCGAGGGACATAAGCACGACCATCGCCAGGCCGATGTAGTAGGCCGAGAAATTTCCCGCGACGAAGCCGGAGAGAATCCCGAGCGATGCGCCGCCTTCTTCCGCGGAAGCGACGACTTCCTTGACGTGGCGCGACTCCGTGGAAGTGAAAGCTTTCACCAACTCCGGAATGACGGCGCCTGCCAGCGTGCCGCAGGAGATGATCGTCGCCAGCTTCCACCATTGCGAGGAGTCTGTGCCGAGCACAGGAATCACGTAGAAAGAGATTAAATAAGTAAGCGCAATCGAAACGATAGAAGTGATCCAAACGAGCGATGTCAAAGGCGCTTCGTAATTCATTTCCTTCGCATTGCCGTACTTTGCTTTGGCAATGAAGCCGTTGATGAAATAAGCGCCTGCGCTGGAGACGAGCATCATGATGCGCATGACGAAAATCCAGACGAGCAATTGCACTTGGACTTTCGGGTCTTTCACGGCTAGAAGAATAAAAGTGATCAGCGCAACGCCAGTCACGCCATAGGTCTCAAAGCCGTCGGCGCTTGGGCCTACCGAATCCCCTGCATTATCTCCGGTGCAATCGGCAATGACGCCAGGATTGCGCGCGTCGTCTTCCTTGATTTTGAAGACGATCTTCATCAAATCGGAGCCGATATCGGCGATTTTCGTGAAGATGCCGCCCGCGATGCGCAACACCGCCGCGCCTAGTGATTCACCAATGGCAAAGCCGATGAAGCACGGCCCGGCGTAATCGCCCGGTATGAATAAGAGGATGAAAAGCATCATCAGCAGCTCAACGCTAATGAGCATCATGCCGATGCTCATGCCGGCTTCGAGAGGCGTGTGATAGATCGGATAAGGCTTGCCACGGAGGGCTGCGAAGGCGGTGCGCGAGTTGGCGAACGTGTTCACCCGAATGCCGAACCAGGCCACGCCATAGCTACCTGCCATGCCGACGACGCTGAATATTAGAATGATCGGCAGAGTAACGGCGGTGGGATGGACCGGGGCGAGGACGCCGAAGTAAAGAACGATGACTACGGCAATGAAAAGCCACAGAAAAACGAGGAATTTGCCCTGCGTAAAGAGGTAGGTCTTGCACGTTTCGTAGATCAGCTCGGAGATGTCGCGCATGGACTTGTGTACGGCCATGCCTTTGAGGCGGCTGTAGATGGCCAGACCAAAGATCAGGCCGAAGACGCAGAAGACGATGCCAAAGAGAAGCAGCTTGTGGCCATCGATTCCGAGAAAGCTTACTTGCGAAAGATCGGGCACTTTCAAGGCGGCTTCACCGCCGGCTTCCTCAGCCGCCGATGCAGCAGCGCCCGTGAAAAGGCTGAGAACAGCGGCTGCAACACTGCATTTGGCGAATCTACATCCCAGGGACCAGGCACTCGCAAGCCAGGTGCGCATTAAAAAGCCTCCATCAAGAAAAATCGGATTCAGGGTCGACCGCCGCCCTGCACACTCGTTTCCGGCACACTATCTCGTCCGACAGCCGCTTTTTAGCGCGGGGAATGGCCTTGCCGGATTTCAAAAGACTCCCACCTCAAGACGGGACAGGAATAACACTTTTGGCTTTTGTGCTCCCCGGCCGGACCGAGGCTGCCTGCATCCGCACCCAACCTATCTGCCGCCGGACCTGATGGCGGACAGCCCCTATTGGGCCCGAATACGGGCGTACACAAAACGTTGATTTATAACATCTAGCGGAGTGGCGGGTCAAACGCTGCTCGGCCTAATGGGGAGGGCGGGGATGTTAGCGGGAGCGGCTCAAAGCCACGCTATTTGGGACGTGTATAGGACGGTACCGCGGCGAATATGCGGGCGAAAAAGAATTGCAAAGCGATGGTAACATGCCTTCATTGCCAGAGCAGGAAACACCCGATGTATACGGGGGCCCATGAACCTAGATTTTTCGCAAGCAGCAAGCCGCTCAGCTGCAGCCGATGCAGTTCGCCACGACACGGTGCGCCGCAATGGAAGGGGCGTTGAAGCCAATTCTGTGCGCCGCAGGCCTCCTTCGTGGCTGGACATTCGAGCGCGAAGCTACCGCGATCGATCCGCGGAACACGCGTGAGACATCATTTCTTTATTACTGGGACGGATGCCGGCGTCGGGAAGACGACGCTTTCGGCTCTACTTTGCGCGGCGTTAGATGCGGTTTATTGGAAGCCGATTCAGACGGGTACGCTTGAAGGCTCGGACCGCGTAACCGTGATGCGGCTGGCGGGAATCGGGACGGATCGCACGCTGGACGAGGTGTATAAGTTTGTGCCGCCGGTTTCGCCGGATTTGGCGGCGCGCTGGGCGGGAGTGGAAATCGATCTGGGGCGAATCAACATGCCGACCAGCTTGCTAAACGATTGGCTGGTCGTCGAAGGATTGGGCGGCGTGCTGGTGCCCATCAATCAGAAGCAGTTCATGCTGGACATGATGGTCAAGTTCAAGCTTCCGGTTATACTTGCGGCGCGCAGCGGAGCAGGGACGATCAATCACACATTGTTGACGCTGGCGGCTTTGCATGCCGCCGAATTGCCAGTGCATGGCGTGGTTTTGATTGGCGATCAGAACCGGGAAAATCGCGAGACCATCGAGCGATTCGGGCACGTCCGGGTGATTGGTGAGATACCGCGGCTGCCTAATCTTCACCGTACCGCTTTGATGCAAATTTTCATGAACCACTTTGACCGGGCTGCGTTTTCGCAATAATTCCTCGCTTAGCTCTGGGAGTTCGGCTCCACTTTTTTGACTGGGGTGGCGGGGCAATTGCGAAAGCGGCAGCAGAGCTGCCGCACTCCATAGAGTGTCTGCTAGACTGAACGGTTTCCATTTCAGGATGCATGGAAGGCTTGCTTGTACACGTGTCGGAAAAAATTGGCGGCTTGCAGCAGGGAAGTTGACCGTGAGAGTTGCTATTGTTCGTAAATCTGAACAGTTGGAAGCAGAAGATTATCGCCTTCGCCAGCGGGCTGGGGGCCCCGGGGCTTTTTCTCATTTCTTTCCTGGATTCATCGGTCCTCTCATTTCCCATTATCAACGATCTGCTTCTCATTAATCTTTCCATGCAGAATCACGCGCGGATGCCGCTTTACGCTTTGATGGCGGCGACGGGTTCGGTGCTAGGCTGCGTGTTGCTTTACTTTCTGGCGCGCATGGGCGGTGAGGCTTATTTCCACAAGAAGGCAGGGGCGCGCGCGCATGCGATTCGCCATTGGGTTGAGCGCAACGGGTTCGGTGGAATGCTGATTGCGGCGCTTTTGCCGCCGCCAACGCCGTTTAAAATATTTGTGTTTGCAGCGGGTGTTTTTGAGGCGCCGATCTTTGGATTTGCTTCAGCGATCACGCTGGCGCGTTTATTTCGCTATTTTGGCGTGGGCTATCTCGCCGTTCGCTACGGCGCGGACGCGATGCCGTATCTCGCAGCCCACAAGTTGCAAGTGACGGTGCTCGCGATTGTGCTGGTTGCGGCGAGCTATCTGCTTTCGCGATGGATTCTGCGGCATAGGCCTCATCATGAGCTGCCTATTGAGCCTCGACAGAAATAGAGTTGTGCGTAACTTTGAGAAAAGCGGCAGCAGAGCTGCCGCACTCCACAGCTATCAGTGGCGCAGGTCGCGAGCCCAGACCAACTCTTGCGATGTAACTTTGTTGCTTGGATCAAGCTCGATGATGGCGGCAATTTCATGTGCCGTCTCGCCTTCGGCGACGTAACGCAGGTCGCGCAGAACGACAATGTAGCCGGTTTCAGTTTTTTCCAAGCTCGCCTTGGGAATTTGCGCCGTGGCGAGAAATTGCCTGGCCACGGCTGCGTTTCGGGCGGCATCAAGAGCGGGAGAAGAGTCCGGCTTGAATAACTTCACGCTAGAGTCGGGGTCGAAGGAGTCGGCGGAAGAGGGATCAACGTCAATTTCGTTCAGCGCGCTTTCAGTTTCCACGATTCCATGCCAGGTAAGGATTGAGAGAGACTCCGGAAAAGCGCTCACGCGGCGCGGAGTTTCTCCATGAAACGTTCGCGATTCCATCAGAGCCAGCGCATTCGAATGTAGAGTGGCACGCGCACCTATATAAATCAGAACCAGAGCGAGACCGATGATTGCGCCGGCCTGCCCTCGCGGCTTTTTTGATTTGGCGCCGATTTCAGAGCTTACAAGGCGCAGCAGTTCCGGAAGCGCGATGCAGGCAATGAGAATTGTGAGAATCCATGGGTCGAGGCCGGGGAGCCAATCCGCTGCAAATCGCCTGGAGCTAAATGGCCAGAAAAGCGCGACGCCATTGGATTGGCACGCGTCCATAACGATGTGCAGCAAAGCGGCACACAGCGGCAAAAGGAAAGTGCCCAAAATAAGTATCCGCAGGGAGCGAACGTCAATGGAGGCAGAATTACTCTTTGGGGCTTCTGTCTCGATACCCAATCCTGCTCTGAAAATCTTTACTATGAAAATTGCGAGTGACGCTGCCGCAATAAGAATAGCTGTGAGAACCGAGTGAGTATAAGTTCCGTGCCAAGTGAGGTAGGCCGATGGTCCGAAGTAGCTGCTGAACCAGTCGATGTTCGCAATCGTCCCGGCAAGAACCGCGCTTGCCATCGCCAGTCTGCTCGCGCGAGGAAAAAAGCCTCGGGCGACGGCGAATGAGGCAAGTCCATGAGTGACGATGTCCACGGTTAAGAGTGTGCGGCTGCTTTCGATTGGGCGGAAAGGCCGTTGCCCGGCACGAGCAGCTTTAGGGCGCGCGGCATAATTTTGAATTCAACAGGGAGGCGGGCGAGCCGTTCGCCGTCCACCTGCGCATAGATCGGTTCTTCGCCAAGCGGTTCACAGAGGACGCTATCCGCTTTCCAGAAGTGGACGCCGTCTGTGCCGCGAAGTTTTCCCAGCCACAGGAATGGTAGGTAACTCAGGTAACGCAGGCCGCTCTGCGAGGTCAGCGCCAGCAGCTCGAACTGATCTTCGAACAGATCTGCCTCAGTGGTGATCTTGAATGGGCCGCCGTAGTGTTTTGTGCGACCTACCACAACGAGCGACGAGTGGATTTCTCTCCCTGCGGCGCTAACTCGAAAATGCTTGAATTTGTAACGGAAGGCTTCGCGCGCTCCTTGCCACCAGTACGCCAGGATGCCAACGCGCGCTTTGAGATCGAGATCGATGGAATAGACGATCATGCCGTCGGGACCGGCGCCGGCGACGCTGAGAAAATATTTTGTTTTCGCGGGCTCGTTTAGCGGAGTGGCCAGTCCTAGCGGAATATCTCGCACCGCTCCACGAACGAGCATTTCCGCCGCGCTCGGTATGTCCCAGGGCAGATTTAATTCTTTGGCGAGAATATTGGCGGTGCCACCGGGTAATAGCGCGAGCGGGACGCGATGACCATTTTCCTGGCCTGCAAGGCCGTTAACGACTTCGTTTACAGTGCCATCGCCGCCGCAGGCAATGACGAGCTGGCGCTTTTCCTTATTGGCGCGCTGAGCGAACTCCGTGGCATCGCCTGCTTTCGTGGTTTCGGAGAGGTCGGTGTGGATACCGGCTGCGGCAAAAATGCGGCGGGCTTCGTCCAGCATGGTGCGGCGACCCTTGCCACCGTTGCCGGCGTTGGGGTTGTGGATCAACAGCGCGTTTTGGATTTCTGGGGTCATTCTTTCTTAGGTCGGGCCAGAGTTGGTGAGTTTCTCCAAATATAGATTGGTCGGGTTGCTGAGAAAAGCGGCAGCAGAGCTGCCGCACTCCAGGGGGCGTGCTCCCTGTTCGTTTCTTCCGGTATTCATTCTATATAATGTCAGGCGAAATTGAGCTATTCCTTCTCCTGAGGGTTTCATGGCCAAAGGCGCGTCTGCTGCTATCAAAAAAGAGATTGAAGGGCTTCGCGAAAAGCTCCGGCACCACGAACACCGCTATTACGTACTGGATGACCCGGAAATATCCGACGCCGCTTACGACAAGCTGATGCAGAAGTTGCAGGCGCTGGAAGCAGCGCATCCCGAATTGATCACACCTGATTCGCCGACCGTCCGCGTAGGCGGCACTCCCCGCGAAGGATTCCAGACGGTGCAGCATGCGCGGGCGATGCTGAGCCTCGACAACGCGTTTTCGTATGATGCGCTGCGCGATTTCGACCGCCGCGTGCGCGAAGGCATCGGGCGGGAAAAAATCGAATACATTGCCGAACACAAGTTTGATGGGCTGAGCATTTCGCTGCAATACGCGGGAGGCAAACTTGTACGCGGCGTTACGCGCGGAGATGGAACGACCGGAGAAGACGTCACCCTCAATGTGAAAACGATCCGGTCGATTCCGCTGCAAGTGGACGCGGCAGTTTTGAAGAAGGCTAAGCTGCCCTCCGATTTCGAAGTTCGCGGAGAAGTGCTGATGACGCGCAAAGCGTTTGAGGCGTTGAACCGGCAGCAGGAGCTGTCTGGCGGAAAAATTTTTGTGAACGCGCGGAACTCCGCGGCTGGTGCGGTGCGTGTTCTCGATCCGTCGATCACCGCGGCGAGGCGGCTGGACTTTTTCGCGTACTACCTTTTTGTGGATGGCAAGGTTCCATTTCCGAAACACTCGGAAAGCCTGCTGGCGCTCAAGCAACTGCGTTTCCGCGCTTCGGACGATTGGAAATTGTGCAATGGGATTGATGCGGTGACTGCCTATTGCGACGAGTGGGACGCGAAGCGCGAGAAGCTGCCGTACGAGATCGATGGCGTGGTGATAAAGGTGAATTCAACGGGGATTCAGAATGAATTGGGATTCACGTCGAAGGCTCCGCGGTGGGCGATTGCTTACAAATATCCGGCGCGGCAGGAGATGACGGTTGTTAATGATATTCGCGTGAATGTGGGGCGGACAGGCGCGCTGACGCCGGTGGCGTTTCTGGAGCCGGTGCAAGTAGGGGGCGTCACAGTCAGCCGTTCCACGCTGCACAACATGGATGAGGTGGGCCGGCTGGGCGTGCAGATCGGCGACACGGTGTTGATCGAACGCGCGGGGGAAGTGATTCCGCATGTTCTGAAAGTGGTGAAGCCCGGCAAGAACCGTCGGCCGTTTGTGATGCCGAAGAATTGCCCGGAGTGCGGCAGCGCGATTCATCACGTGGAAGGGGAAGTAGCGTACCGGTGCGTGAACGCGGCTTGTCCGGCGAAGAGGAAGGAGTCGCTGCTGCACTTTGCTAGCCGGCACGCGATGAATATTGATGGGCTGGGCGAAAAAATTGTGGATCAGTTGGTGGATAAGGGGTTGGTAAAGGATGTGGCCGATCTTTATTCGCTGAAAGAGGACGATGTCGCGGGGCTGGAGCGGATGGCGGAAAAATCCGCGCAGAATTTGCTTGAGGAAATTGAAGGAAGCAAGAAGAACAGTTTGGCGCGGCTAATTTATGCGTTGGGGATATTTTCCGTGGGCGAGAGAACGGGGCAGTTGCTCGCGGAGCATTTTTCGTCGCTGGAGGAGTTGGCCGCCGCGAAGGAAGAGCAGCTTGAGGCTGTGCATGAAGTCGGGC
This sequence comes from uncultured Acidobacteriota bacterium, assembly GCA_963784015.1. GTDB lineage: Bacteria > Acidobacteriota > Terriglobia > Acidiferrales > UBA7541 > Acidiferrum. The sequence goes on along the minus strand of CAWAPX010000049.1, from coordinate 316,828 downwards.
CGAAGGTTGCGGCTTCGATTGTTGAGTTTTTTTCGGAGCCTGCGAACCGGCAGCTGATTAAGAAGCTAAATAAAGTTGGCGTTCATCCCACCGCGGAAAAACGCGAAGTGAAAAGCGACAAGCTGGCAGGGAAGAGCTTCGTGTTCACCGGGGGACTTGCGAATCGTTCGCGAGAAGAAGCCGCGGAGTTGGTGCAGCAGCATGGCGGAAAAATTTCCGGGTCTGTGAGTAAGAAGACGGACTATGTGGTTGTGGGGACGGATCCAGGTTCGAAATACGACAAGGCGAAGGAACTGGGGGTCACCATTCTTACCGAAGCGGAATTTGAAAAACTAATTGGACTCAAGTAGCCACTAGCGTGTGTGTGCAATTTAAAAAATGATAGCTATTAAATTGAGTCATAAAGCATAATCCCCGCGACGTTAGAGGTTTCGTGGTGAAGCGTTTTGCCCAATTTGCCCGCTCTGTCATTCCCTCCGATCCGTTTCAATTGTTTTTTCTTGGCGGGTCAACACTGCTTTTCATTTGCATGCAGCTGCGTTGTTTTCCCATTAACAATGACTACGTACCAGGCGTGAATGTATTTCTCGGAGGATCGTATGGGGATCAGATTGCCGAGGCCTACCATTCCTGGCTTCTATTTTCGGTCATGGCCCGTCTTCCCATCGTATTAGCGGGAGCTGCGGGTTTCTTCATCTGTTTTTGGCCGGGACCTCGTCCTGTTCGCCGGATACTCTTGTTCGTATGCGTGCCGGCTTTTGCGGGAACGGCCGCGATATGTGTGCGCTTTTTGCAACTGTTCAAGGGTTCGAGCTTTCCGTTCGCAAGTATATTGCAGAAAGGCCCGCTGAACGAAGCATGGGTCATCAAAGCTTTGTGGAGTATCGGTCCGGCACTACACATGAGCATATTGGGTATTTTGTTGGTGTTGATTTTTCTTTCGAGACTTAGTTTTGGAATTGCGGTGCTGCCGCTTTCGCTGGTAAATGGTAAGGAAGCGGAGCCCAATGAAGAGGGTGAATGGAAACGAATTAAAATTTTCATCTGGATTTCAATTGTGGGAATTTCAGTTGTTGGGTTTGTCGCCTTCTTATTGGTGCAGGCTGCGTATTGGGTGATTCTGCACTTCGCGAATTATCGATCGTTGCCTGCCAACGCTCCATTGGATACAGCAGTCGCTACGGCGTTATTCGCGGGAATCGCCGCTTGGGCAGTTGGAGCGAGCCGCTGGAAAGAGTTGAGGCAATTCACGCGGGTTCCTGCAATACAGTTTGGGATGCTCGGCGCATTTGTTCCAATTACGGTCTATCTCGTTCCAAATTTCTCGTTCTACGTATATGACCGAATTCATTGGGCGGCGTTCGAGTTTGCGAAGTTTTCGCCTCCCATATTTTCCTCCTACTTTCACGTGCCGGAAGCCTACTATTTCTTGTACTTACCCGCGGCTGCTTTCGAGGAGATCATTTGGCGCGGCTACCTGCAGCCGCGGTTTGTTCATCGATTCGGGATTCTTCGTGGAATTTTCCTGCTTGGGCTAGTCTGGAGCGCGTTTCACTTCTTAGGAGACTTCCAGAAAACAACGGATGATTATGAAGTAGCGCTTAAATTGCTGCTGCGCTTGTCCTTCTGCGTGACGATGAGTTATGTGCTCGGATGGCTGACGATGCGTTCTGGCTCGATCTGGCCGGCTGCGCTGTCCCACGGGCTGCAAAATGTCATGGCGCTTTCGAGTTCGCAATGGCAGCACTGGCAAGATCCCATCGTGGCTAGAGTGATCGTCATAGCTTGCTGGGGAGTGTTGGGTTTCGTGTTGTTTCGATTTTGGCCGCCAGTGACAGTCGTGGATGTGCCCGATCAATTTCCGGAAACAGAGGCGCAACCCGCGGTCTGAAGGAAACATTCGGGTATAATAAAACTGGCGGGTGAGCTGGGTGATCGCTGGCTGCGCCGTGCAATGCCGGGCTAAAGCCCGGCGCTACGCGGGCGTGGCGGGAGGAAAGTCCGGACACCGTCGTCGTAGGCTCGCGAGAGCCGGTGACGAAGAAATCCGGGGCCTTCGGGCTTCGGGGTAAACCCTTCGCCTGCTTTGCAGGCTCAGGGTAAAGGGCAACGCGCCTGGTAACGCCAGGGGGTGAAGTTGGAGATGCCGGGCTGAAGCCCGGCGCTACAACGGCGCTACGGAAAGTGCCACAGAGAATATACCGCCGGCTGGGAGAAGCACGGTGGCATCGCGCAGGAAAACCTGCGAGACGTCTTCGAAACGCTCGCTCAGTTTGGCAAGGGTGAAAAGGTGGGGTAAGAGCCCACCGCTTCGATGGCAACATCGGAGGCACGGAAAACCCCGCGTGGTGCAAGGCCAAATAGGAGGGGAGAGCCGGCCCGGCTCGCCGAGAACGTTTGTGCAGACGACCGCTTCGCGGTGGTCGCTGCAAAGAGCGTTTTCCCTTGACGATGGAGCAATCCATCGTTGAGAGCAACCCTCGGGTAGGCTGCTGGAGCCGTGGTGCGAATCACGGCCTAGAGGAATGATCGCCGCTGCGTGTCGTCCCTTACGGGGCGGCGCGTTGCACAGAATCCGGCTTACAGGCTCATCCGCCATTTTTCGCGCATCGCCGATCGGATTGGGAGCGGATGTATCGGCGATTAATTCTTACGCCTCCGGATGTTTCATAAACCCACCTAATGATGCGGAATACGCCTACGAAGACTTCTGCGACGGCGACAGCGCAATAGAGGCTTCGCTTGTAAGTACGCGGAAAACGAATGTCTCCTGGAGATACAGCTTCACGGCGGAATCCGTGTGGCTGAGGTAGCCGATGGAAACATCCTGCCCGAGAGTGAGCTCGAAATCGCCGCCGCGCGTGGTCAGTACGAAGGCACCATCAATGGCTGGCGCCCAGATCAGATTGCCGTCGACGATACGCTTGACGTGCTCGAGGACGGGGTAACCGTGATCGCGGGTTTCTGCGAGCGCCGTATACTCGTTGGCGCCGAGTAAGACAGAATAAGGGCCGTTCACGCCGACGAGACGTAGCTGGCTCAATGCGTGGGCTACCGCGTCCGGATATTCACGTACATCTGTGGGAAGGGTCTCGATGGGATTGCTGGTGCCTTCGCGAATGCCCTGGATACCTGCGTCGGGGTATCCGTTGAAGATGGCGCGATCTTCGGCAAAGGCAAGTTTTTTCGCGGCGTCTTTTGCAGGCTGCCAATCGGAGTCTTCCGAACCACGCTCAACGTCATCGATGGTCTGACGGGATAATTCGAAAGGCGCGCGCAACTCAACGAGAGGCTTCACTTCGCGTTGGCTTGCGAGGATGCCATCCGCAGGAGCGGAGATCGATCGCAGATGGCCGGTGGCAACTCCGGGGAGAGCCACTCCTCCAGCAGAAGGAACGTCAACTGCCCGTCGTCCGGCTAGATAGCGCTTGAGCGTCCTGGTCGTTTCCTCTTCGATCAGCGACCATGCAGCGTCAGAGATGGGAGCTAACTCTCGATGGAGGTTATTCATCTTTGTGTCCTTTAAGCGATCCTATTCCGAGCGAGTTTGTGATGTATCGCCCGCCGAGGAGGTCGGAGTCGCATCCGATGCCGGCGATGATTCGATGTCGGCGGAGTTCGGCGGGTCTCCGCTGATACTGTCGAGAAACGTGGAAGACGGCGCAAAAAATAAACTCCCGGTAGCCGCCTTGCTGAAATCGAGAATGCGATCGTAATTGCCAGGGGGACGGCCCACGAACATATTTTGAAGCATCGTTTCGGTGATGCGCGGAGTGCGGCTATAACCGATGAAGTAGGTCCCGAATTCGCCGTGGCCGGGGCGCCCGAAAGGCATGTTGTCTCTGAGAATCTTAACTTCTTTTCCGTTTTCTTCGATCACCGTGAGCGCATTGTGCGCGTACGTCGGCTTCGCGGCGTCGCTCAATTCGATGTCCGAGAGTTTTTTACGGCCAATAATGCGCTCTTGCGTTTCGACGGGGAGGGCATTCCATCCTTTCATATCGTGAAGATACTTTTGGACGATGACGTAACTGCCACCAGCAAAGGCCGGATCTTCATCACCGACAATGGCAGCCTCGCTCGCTGCACCGCCTCGCGGATTTTCTGTGCCGTCGACGAAGCCCATAACATCGCGATCATCGAAATAGCGGAAGCCGTGAACCTCGTCGGCGACCGAAACTACTTCGCCGATGTTGTCCATGAGCTGCGTGGCCAATTCAAAACAGAGGTCGGGGCGTTTGGCTCGAATGTGGAAGAGGATGTCACCCGGAGTGGAAACGGCATGGCGGCCGCCTGAGCGAATCTCCTGGAAAGGATGGAGTTCAGCGGGGCGAGGTGAACCAAAGAGCTTGTCCCAGGCGTCTGAGCCAAATCCAACGACACAGGTGAGACCAGCTTCCACGTCTCGAAACTCAACAGCGCGCACAAGCCCAGAGAGGTCCGCGCAGAAGGATCGCAACGCCGCATAGTTGTCCTGCTTCGGGCGAATGCAGACGACCAGAAAAATCGCCGCGCGTGTAAGCGGGCCGACCACACCCTGCGGTAGAACGATCTCGTTTAGTGCCTTGGGCGCGTCCATTAGCTCAATCTCAGTCTTGATCTCGATTCACGATGATGCCCAACTAACTGAGCATTCTCAATAGGTGTGGCGAGCGGATAGAGTACACCAAACTCTTTCAGATGAGACAAGTTTGCAATCGCACTCGATCTGAAGTATGAACCTACACTTGCAAGGAGGCCCATGGCTCGATGGAGTTTTGTTCTACGTACTACGTTCATTTTGATTGTAGCGACCTGTGTCACGTGCTCTCTGGCTGCTCAGGCTACGTCTCCCGCTTCCACTGCAAATGCTCAACAGGCAACGCCGCCGCAAACGGTGCAAACTCCATCCGCGCCAACGCGCGCTGACATTTTACGCGGAGCTTACGGCCAATATCGCGCCAACAACGACCTGCTTTTCTACCATTTGGATGTCCGCGTCGACCCCGAAAAGAAGTTCATTAGCGGAAAAAATACCATTCGTTTCAAGATGCTCAAGGACGACACGCGCATCCAACTCGACCTCCAGCAGCCTCTCAACGTCGACAAAATCCTCTTTGGCACGACAGAACTGAAGTACGAGCGCGAATTCGGCGCCGTGTTTGTAGATTTCCCGGAGACTCTCCATGCAGGCCGGGTCTACTCGATCGATTTCTATTACTCGGGGAATCCTCTCGAAACAGGCCGATTCGGCGGCATCGCGTTTCGCAAAGATCCTGCTGGGCGTCCCTGGATCAACACTGCCTGCGAAGGAATCGGCGCGAGCATCTGGTGGCCGAACAAGGACCAATGGCGCGATGAAGTCGAGAGCATGCAAATCAGCGTTTCGATTCCGAACGATCTCGTGGATGTCTCGAACGGAAAATTCATGGGCAAGACTGATCTAGGCGACGGCTACACCCGCTGGGACTGGCTCGTCCACTATCCCATCAACAATTACGACGTCGCTCTCAACATCGGCAAGTACGAGCACTTCTCCGACAAGCTCGGCGATCTTTCTCTCGATTTCTACGCTTTGCCCGAAGACCTGGACAAAGCAAAAAAGCAGTTTTCGCAGGCCAAAGGCATGCTTCAGGCTTTCCAGCACTATTTCGGCGAATACCCGTTCAAGAAAGATGGCTACAAGTTGATCGAAGTACCGTACGCGGGCATGGAGCATCAAAGCGCGGTTGCTTACGGCAATCATTTCGCAAACGGATATTTGGAGCGCGACTGGACAGGCGTAGGCATCAGCCTACGATTCGATTTCATTATCATTCACGAAAGCGGGCACGAATGGTTCGGCAATTCCATCACTGCTGCCGATCCGTCCGATATGTGGATTCACGAAGGCTGGACGACTTATCTCGAATGTCTCTACGTCGAATATATGTACGGCCACGACGACTACCTGAAGTACGTCAACGCCTACAAAACCAAAGTAAAGAACGCCAAGCCCATCATCGCGGAGCGCGGCATTAACGCAGAACCGCCACAGGATCAGTATTTCAAAGGTGCCTTATTTTTGAACACGCTGCGCAGCGTGATTAACGACGATCCTCGCTGGTTCAAGCTCATCCACGATCTCTACCAGCATTTCAAATACAAAAACATCATGACCGAAGACATCGTCGCGTTTTTCAACCAGAAGACTGGCAAGGATTTCACCCCGATTTTCAATCAGTATCTACGTCACACTGCAATTCCCACGCTCGAACTGAAATTCAATGCAGAGGAGGGAACCGTCGCTTATCGCTGGAAAGTGGATGAGCCGGGATTTGCGATGCCAGTGCGAGTGGGGAAAAAAGATAACTGGCAGCTTATCCAAGCCACGACCGATTGGCAGACCATGAAGACGCCGCTCGCGAAAGACGAGTTCGACGGGGCGACTGATCTTTACTACATCAATGTCGATAAGCAATAGATGAGCGGGCCGCGATTCTTTGTAAGTCCCGTAACGCCCGCTAGCTTTTCTTCACAGGGATATTTTGATTCAAACGGAAGAAATTATTCGGGTCGTAATGCGTCTTGACGTCGACCAGCCGATCCCACCGTTCGCGATACGCTTCTGGCACGCGATCCTGCTCGTCGCCGCTCATGAAGTTCACGTACACGCCTGGCGTCATGGATGGTCGCAGCTCAGCGAACAACCCGCGAACCCATGCGATGTTTGCAGCATCCTCTTCGGGCGCTAACCAATTTCCCAGTAGGTTTACGATGAACGGCGAACTGCGGTCTCCGAATGCCGTCTCGCCCGCGCCGATGCGTCCTGCCGCGCCGCCAAGGTAAGAGAGTTCGATCTGGCTCGCAGGGGAGGGAATCGTCGCGAGCGCTTGCACCATGCGCTGAATGTCCTCGTCCGCTAATGATTTATAGTAGCCGGATTTCGTGTAATAGCGCCGCCCATGCGGAAATTCGTGGTCCGCCATTGTTTGCAGGCTCAGGAAGGAAAGTTCGCGCTTTGTAACCGCTATCGCGTTGCAGAGCGAAAGCCCGCGATCCACCCAGCCGTGGCCTTCTTCAAGATCGCCAACCCAGAGCAAGCCCTGACTTGCCGCCGGACGCCCGCGCAAGTGCGCCGGAATATTCTCCGTGTGCGGCGCAATCGTGAGAGAGATTCCCCATCGCAAATTATCGGGAGCGTGAGGCATGAAGTCCCGCCAGTGCTGCACGGTGGCAGGAATATCATCGTCGAAGCACATGCCCGCGCCGAAAAGAACGGAAGAGACAGGATGAAGATTCACTTCGAACTCCGTCACGACGCCGAAATTTCCCCCGCCTCCACGCAGCGCCCAAAATAAATCGGGATTTTCCTTGGCGTTTGCGTGAACGATCGATCCATCCGCGGCGACTAGCGTGAAGCCCGTGACGTTGTCGCAAGAGAGCCCGTGTAAACGGTTCAGCCAGCCTGTGCCGCCTCCCAAGACAAGCCCGGCGGCACCAGTGTGTGACACCACTCCTGAAGGAAACGCGAGGCCCACTTTTTGAGTAGCCGTATCAATGTTACCGAGAAGACTTCCGCCCTCGAATTGCGCGCGGCGAGTCAGCGCGTCGACGCTCACGTTGCGCATTCGGGAAAGATCAATCACCAGCCCGTCTTCGCACGTGCTGAAGCCGGCAAGGCTATGCCCGCCGCAACGAACGGCCGTAAGCACACCCGCAGCCGCCGCGGTTCTTACCACGAGTTGCACGTCCGCAACATCGGCGCATCGCGCTATCAAGCCCGGCTTGCCAGCTGCCATGCCGTTCCAAATCCTCCGCGCGCCGTCATATTCGCTGTCGCCCGGGCGCAGCAAACCACCACGGAATTTCCTCCGTAATGCGGAGTAAACTTCTGCACTGGCTTTGCTCATGATGGCTATTCTGAGTACTCTCGAAATCGAACGCGAAATATTCTAGCGTGTGAAAGCGAAAAACAGTCAGGGAAGGCGCTGCCTGCTTGACATGCCCCGCAATCGGGGTATAGCTTTCGATTTGTTCCTTTCACAGCCTTCCTTTACTGTTTTTTGTTTTATTCAGGAGCAAGAGTTTGCCGGCTAAATCGCAAGATATTCTCCAGGCGGAATCTCGTCCTCAGTCTAATCTGAATTTCCCCATCGAGACTATTCGCTCGTTCTTCCCGGCGCTGCATCGGCCTCCGGCATTCACCTTTTTCGACAACGCTGCTGGGGCCCAGGTTCCGCAGGTAGTCTTCGATGCCATTAATCGCCATCTGCTCGAATGCAACGTGCAGCGCGGTGGCCGCTACGCCAAAAGCCGGCAAGTTGACGCGACGGTGGCACACGCGCGTGAAAGCGTCGCCGATTTTTTGAACGCGCGTCACCCCAGCGAAATCGCGTTTGGAATGAACGCCACTTCCTTCATTCGCTTAATAAGTCTCGCCATCGGACAAACACTCAGCCAGCGCAACGAAATCATCGTTACGGACATGGATCATGAAGCCAATGTCGCCACCTGGATGGCGCTAGAAAAAGACGGCGCAAAGATTATTTGGTGGAAGATGGGCGAGGATGGCAACCTCCACGTCGAAGATTTGAAGCCTCTTGTTTCTTCCAAGACTCGCTTGGTTGCTTGCGCGGTCGCCGCGAATTCTCTCGGTTCTATAGTGGACGTCGCCGGCGCCGCCAAAATCACACACGAAGCCGGCGCAGAAATTTTTCTTGATTGCGTTCACTACGGACCGCACGGGCAGATGGATGTGCAAGCGTTTGATTGCGACTATCTCGTCTGCTCCGGTTACAAAATCTTCGGGCCGCACATGGGTTTTCTCTGGGGACGCCGCGAGTTGCTGCAAAAACTTCCAACCTTTCGCGAAGAGTTCATTCCCGACGAACCGCCGGGAAAAATCGAGGCGGGCACTTTTATCTACGAAAATGTCGCTGGGATGGACGCCGCCATTTCCTATCTCGAAACTCTCGGAAAGCGAGAACAATCCATCGGAGACGCCTCGAAGAAAGATTCGAAGCGCGCAAATCTCGCCCGTGCGATGCAAAGTATTCGTGCGTACGAAGAATCGCTTTCCCTCGAGATGTTGCAAGTCCTGCGCGAATGTGGCGCTAAGGTCTACGGTCTAGCCGGAAAAGATCAGGTTCATGACCGCGTGCCAACTCTTTGTTTCAATCTCCCCAACGTCGCTCCGGCAAAAGTTACGGAGACCTTGGCTAGCGCCGGAATTGGCATTCGCGACGGCCACATGTACGCCCCGCGCTTAATGAAGCGATTGGGGGTACGACAGGAAAGCGGCGTCGTCCGTGCCTCACTCGTCCATTACAACACGATCGATGAAATTCATGATTTCGGTAACGCCCTGCTTGAACTGACAAAGCATGGCTGAACCCGCTGATTCATCTCACTCGCGAACACCGCAATCTTCCAGCGAAGGCTCGCAAACTGCAACTCCTCCAGAAGCCGACGAGCTAAAACGCAAGCTCACGCAGCGGCAGCTCACAATGCTGGCCATCGGCGGCGCCATCGGCGTGGGTCTGTTCCTCGGCAGCAGCGTAACGATCCGACTGGCGGGCCCCGGCGTAATCATCACCTATCTGATCGGCGCGCTCATCGCCATGATCGTGGCGTACTCGCTGGCGGAAATGGCGGTCGTTCAGCCCGTCGCAGGTTCTTTTGGCGTTTACGCGCAAACGTATCTCAGTCCGTGGGCCGGTTTCTCCGTGCGCGCCACGTACGCGTTGGTGCAAATCATCGCGATCGGTGCGGAAGTGACGGCCGTAGCGATCTACTTTGCGTTCTGGTTTCCCACGGTTCCGCAATGGGTGTGGGTGGTCGCGGTCTCAATTTGCCTTGTTGCTGTCAACACGCTGCAGGTGGGGCGCTTCGGCGAGTTTGAGTATTGGTTCGCACTAATTAAGGTTGTGGCCATTATTGTTTTTATCGTCTTGGGACTCGTCTTAATCTTCGGCTTGGGGCCTGCGCCCGCGATTGGGCTCTCTAACCTCACCGCGCACGGCGGCTTTCTTCCGTTTGGATGGAAGGGAGTCTGGCTCGCGCTCACGCTCGCGATTACGAGTTACATGGGCGTTGAAGTCATTGCTGTCACGGCGGGCGAAGCGCAAGACCCTGCGAAGTCTATTCCGCGCGCCATGCGCACCATCGTCTTCCGCCTCGTGATTTTTTACGTTCTTGCCATCGGCATCATGCTGGCTATGACGCCGTGGAATCAAACGGGCAGCGACCTGACTGGCAGTCCCTTTGTTCGCGCGCTTTCTATTGCGCGAATTCCGTTCGCTGCGGGAATCATGAATCTTGTGGTAATCACAGCCGCACTATCCAGCGCCAACACAAATCTCTATCTCACGACACGCATGCTGTTCTCCCTGGCGCGCGGCCGCTACGTACCGCAGTGGCTTGGCCATCTCAGCGTGAACGGAGTTCCACGTCGCGCACTCGCCGTTTCTACTGCGGGTATGATCGCCGCAATCCTGCTCGCGATTTATGCGCCCAGCCGGGCATTTCTGATGCTTTACGGCGTGGCCGTGGCCGGAATGTTTTTTGTGTGGATCGTCATCTTGCTGACGCACATCGCCTTCCGGCGAACTCTCGGACCTGAGCGAGTTGCTCAGCTTCCCATGCGTCTGCGTTTTTTTCCTTGTTCGACGGCATTGGGCATCGCCGCACTCCTCGGCATCGCAGCGAGCACTTTTTTTGTAGACGGATTGCAATACACCGTCCCCGCCTTCGCGCCTTTTCTTCTGCTTATCTCGATAGCTTATTGGATGATTCGGCGCAAAGCGCTCGAAGCAAACATTAATCCAGCCGAAAGAGAACTAAGTTTCACGCCAGGCAAAGAATAGCCGCGGAGAAATTCGTTCGCGTATTCCTGAACTCGTCCCCCATTTGTTTTTGTGTCAAAGTAAAGCCTCATGGCCGAACCCGAAAACTCCCCCGCCGACGGCCGCGCCGCCTTCCGGTACCCGAGTTTTGTACTTTTTCAAACGGCTCGCTTCTGCATCGTCCTGGCCACGGAAATGCAATCGGTGGCGGTCGGGTGGCAAGTCTACGAGATTACAAAACGTCCCCTTGATCTCGGTCTTGTGGGACTAGCGCAATTTCTGCCGGGCATTCTTCTCTTTCTCGTTTCTGGACATGTTGCCGATCGCTACGATCGTCGCAAGCTCATTGTCGTTTGCTACATCGGCTTTGCACTGTGCTGTAGTTTGCTGCTCCTCACCGCCGTGCGCGACGTTCGCTCGGTCGCCTACATCTTCGCCGTTCTTGTGCTTCTGGGCATCGTCCGTTCGTTCACAGGCCCTGTGAGCCGCGCGCTGCTCCCGCAATTGGTTCCCGAAGAGCATTTCCCAAGCGCGGTAGCTTGGGCCTCGACCATCTTTCAGGGCGCTGCCATTCTGGGTCCGGCCTTGGGCGGACTGATCTACGCATTTTTTCGCGGGCCCGCGGCCGTCTACGTCTTGGCCGTGCTCATGGCCATCGCGGCTATAATTTGCACGCTGCGAATCAAAGCTCAAGCGAAGCCTCGTGCGCGTGAGCCCATCAACTTCACGACTGTCTCCGCCGGACTTCGCTACATCTGGCGCGAGAAGCTGATTCTCGGATCCATCTCCCTGGATTTGTTCGCCGTCTTCCTCGGCGGTGCCGTCGCCCTCTTGCCTATCTATGCGCGCGAAATTCTGCTGACTGGCCCTTGGGGCCTCGGTCTACTTCGCACCGCTCCCGGAATTGGGGCAGCCGCGATGGCTCTTTTCCTTGCGCACCGGCCCATCCGGCGCAAAGTCGGACTCATCATGCTGTGGTGCGTGGCCGGTTTTGGTTTCTTCACCATCCTTTTCGGTCTTTCGCACAGCCTCATTCTTTCCTTGGTCGCGTTGGTTTTCGTTGGCGCGACGGACATGGTTAGCGTGATTGTTCGCGGCGTCCTCATTCAGGTCGCCACTCCCGATGAGATGCGCGGGCGTGTCAATGCCGTCGACATGGTGTTTATCGGCGCTTCCAATGAGTTCGGCGAGTTCGAGTCTGGCCTCACCGCGCAATGGTTCGGCACAGTCCCTGCCGTCGTGATCGGGGGAATTGGAACACTCGTGGTGACAGCTATCTGGGCGTGGCGTTTTCCTGAGTTGAGAAAAGTCGAACAGATCCATACGCTGCCAAATCGCCCGGCGTGATTTATCTTAGATCGGCCCGAGGCCGGATTCTCGCATCTGCACAGCATCGCGGCAGAGATCTTTGGTCAGCCACATGGCGGTAAGATGAACTATGGCTTTGGCTTAGGCGCCATCATCATCATAGAACCGCCAGCGGGAGGAATATCCGAAGCCGCAGGCGCAACTGGGGCAATCAATGCCGCCTTCACGGAAGCCGGTATCTTGTCCGAATTCGCCAGCAGCACGCTAACTTCCCAAATCTGCGTTTCCGTCAGGCGTCCCTTGAAACCCGGCATGCCCGTTAACCGAATGCCATTCTCCGCTTTCCAATACGTTTCCGACGCTGGGTCGTCTGAGACGCCAGTCCCGTGGAAAAGCTGAGGCGGTGGCGGGAACATGCCCTGAGCAATATTTGTCTTCGGCTGATCCGGCAGCCCATGGCACACCGCGCAGTTCTCTTTGTAGACTTCCGCGCCGCTCAAATAGCTCTTTTCCTCGGCTACCACCGGCGATGCCGGGATTTTCTCTCTCTCGATGCGCGCGTCCAGAGCCATATGCGCAAGTTTCTTCTCAAATAGCATGGGGGGATCCGTTACTGCCACTGAGACGCGACCGGTTGAAAAGTAGAAGTAACCGCAAGCGGCTACCAGCAATATCCCAAGCAGAATGCCGACTATTATGCCCTTTATCATGTTTCCACTCACCAGCCCTTTTCAGAGTCCCCGCCGTCACCCGCCCCACTCGCAGGAGCTCGCGGGCCGATAGTGTAAACTTTCGCCTGCTAGAATGCCCACTACAATTATGTGTGAGCCGGGCAGCTTTCCCAGACGACCCGCTACCCTGACTTATGCCGCCCGGCCTCCAGAGACCGTCCTAACTGAGGGAGCTTCGTAACCATTTGCTCTCTAAATCCGTCCAATCTAGGCGCAGGTCTGTTTTTCCGGTAGGCTCAAAGTGCTCGGCGGGGATCCGAAGCGTACAACCCGCGAAGTCTTGCCCGGCAGACTCACTCGAAACATTGGCTTTATTGGCTTTTACTGACAGGAGAGAACGGATGGGCCATCTTGATTCCATAGAGCTTCCCGAACGGGGCACGCGTGAATCTTCCGCGACAGAGCCCGCCAAAAGCCGCTGGTGGCTCTGGATAGTTGTTCTTGGCCTCATCGCCGTTGGCGTCTGGTACTACCGCGGAGCGCACTCCACGAGTGAGGCCGGCGCCAAGGGGGCTCCTGGCTCTTATGGGAAGGGAGGTCCCGGGGACTTTGGCATGTTCGGGCCGGTTCCTGTCGTTGTCTCCACGGCGCAAAAAGGCGATCTTCCGGTGTATCTCATCGGCCTCGGCTCCGTCACAGCTTTTAATACGGTTACGGTACGCAGTCGCGTCGATGGCCAAATCGTCAAGGTCAATTTCACGGAGGGGCAGTTCGTCCACGAAGGCGACGCTCTCATCGAAATCGATCCTCGTCCTTACCAAGTGATGGTAGAACAGGCTGAAGGTCAGCTTGCAAAAGATCAGGCGCAACTCCACGACATGCAAGTTGATATGGAGCGTTACACGACGCTCTACAACGAGGGCGTGGTACCCAAGCAGCAGGTGGATACCCAGCAAGCCCAGGTGGGCACATATCAAGGCGCGATTAAAGCCGATCAAGCCACGATCGATAACGCAAAGTTGCAGTTAGTGTATTCCCGCATCACGGCGCCCATCAGCGGCCGCGTAGGATTGCGTCTCGTGGATATCGGAAACATCGTGCATGCCACTGATACCGCTGGACTTCTCGTCATCACCCAATTGCAGCCGATTTCCGTCATCTTCACCCTGCCTCAGGATCAGCTTCAACAAGTGCTAGTCAAAATCCGTGGCGGAGGCGTGCTTCCCGTCCAGGCATACGATCGCGACGACACCACCAAGATTGCCGACGGCAAACTCGCCACCATCGACAACCAAATTGATCCGACAACGGGTACGTACAAGCTCAAAGCTATTTTCTCGAACGACAACAACGTTCTCTTCCCGAATCAATTCGTTAACGTCCATATGCTCGTCGACACCAAGCACAATGTCGTCATTGTTCCCGCCGCAGCGATTCAGCGCGGACCTCAGGGCACGTATGCCTACGTTGTCTCGGGCGGCGACACCGTGAAGATTCGGATGGTTACGGTCGCCCAGACCACTGGCAACAATGTCGGTGTCAGCTCCGGTCTCAACGCGGGTGATGTGGTCGTGATTGATGGCCAGGACAAGCTTCAGAACGACAGCAAGGTCATTGCGAATGCCGCTCCCACAGCTGGTGCTGCGGGAGGAGCATCCGTCCAACCCGCAGCGCAAGGTGGACCGCAGTCCGAAAAGTCCGCCCCAAGCCGGCCTGCAGGTAAAACTCGATGAGTCCGTCCCGGCCGTTCATTTTGCGGCCTGTCGCAACCACCCTCCTGATGATCGGAGTGCTGCTGGTTGGCTTCGTCGCGTACCGACAGCTTCCTGTCTCCGCGCTTCCTCAAGTCGACTATCCCACGATTCAGGTTCAGACCTTCTATCCGGGCGCCAGCCCAGACGTCATGGTTTCTTCCGTTACCGCCCCGCTCGAGCGCCAGTTTGGCCAAATCCCCGGCCTGAGCCAGATGACCTCCACGAGTTCCTTCGGCAGCTCCATCATCACGCTGCAATTCAATCTCGATCTCAACATTGACGTCGCCGAACAAGAAGTCCAGGCCGCCATTAACGGCGCTTCCAATCTTCTCCCTCAAGGGCTTCCGAATCCTCCCATCTACAACAAGATCAATCCCGCCGACGCGCCCATCCTCACCCTTGCTCTTAGTTCAAGCTCGATGCCGCTCTCCAAGGTCGAAGACCTTACGGACACCACGCTGGCGCAGAAAATTTCGCAGCTTACGGGCGTCGGACTCGTAAGCATCAGCGGCGGCCAGCGTCCTGCCGTGCGCGTCCAGGCGAATCCCACGGCGCTCGCTTCGTATGGTCTGAGTTTGGAAGATTTGCGTACTGTCCTGGGCGCTGCCAACGTCGATCAGGCCAAGGGCACATTCGACGGGCCACATCAGGCTTACACCATCGGCGCGAACGATCAGCTTATCTCCAGCGACAGTTATCGTCCCCTCATCATCGCTTATCGCAATGGCGCTCCCGTGCGGCTTTCTGACGTCGCTACTGTTTTCGACGGCACGGAAAACGTCAACCAGGCTGCCTGGGCCGGCAAGAATCCGGCCGTCATTCTAAACATTCAACGCCAGCCGGGCGCCAACATCATCGCCGTGGTCGATCGCGTCAAAAAACTTCTCCCGCAACTTTCGGCCGCGCTCCCAGCCTCCGTGAAGATCGAGATTCTCACCGACCGCACCAGTACCATCCGTGCCTCGGTCGAAGACGTGCAATTCACATTGATGCTGACCATCGCCCTGGTGGTCATGGTCATCTTTCTTTTTCTGCGCAGCTTGCGCGCCACCGTCATCCCCGCGCTTGCCGTGCCGCTCTCCATCGTCGGCACTTTTGGAGTGATGTATCTCTGCGGCTACACGCTCAACAATCTCTCACTTATGGCGCTTACCATCTCCACCGGCTTTGTCGTCGACGACGCCATCGTCATGATTGAGAACATCAGCCGCTACATCGAACAAGGCGATACGCCTCTCAACGCCGCGCTCAAAGGCTCCGAACAAATCGGCTTTACCATTATTTCGCTTACCGTTTCTCTTATCGCCGTGCTCATCCCCCTGCTTTTCATGGGCGACATCATCGGCCGCCTCTTCCGCGAGTTTGCGATCACTCTCGCCATCACAATTCTTATCTCGGCCTTCGTCTCTCTCACTCTCACTCCGATGATGTGCGCGAAACTCCTTCGCTATACGAAAGAGGAAGACCAGACCTGGTTCTATCACAAGTCCGAACTCGCCTTTAATGCCATCATCGCTTTCTACGGACGCACTTTGAAATTTGTGCTGCAATTCCGCACCATCACGCTCCTCGTCACGATTGGCACACTTGTCGGCACCATCTTGCTCTATATCTACATCCCCAAAGGATTCTTTCCCGTTCAAGACACCGGCCTGATTCTCGGTGTGTCTGAAGCGGCGCAGAATATTTCCTTCACCGCGATGTCCCAGCACCAACAAGCTCTCGCTGACGTTATTCTCAAAGACCCTGCGGTCGAAAGTCTCTCCTCTTTTATCGGCATCGATGGAACGAACGCCACGTTGAACACCGGACGCATTCAGATCAATCTAAAGCCGCTTGAGCAGCGCAATATCAGCGCCTCCGACGTCATTCGCCGCCTCCAGCCTCAGCTTGCGAGTGTCGATGGTATCTCGCTCTACATGCAACCGGTGCAAGACCTCACCGTTGAAGACCGCGTCAGCCGCACGGAATTCCAGTACAGCCTGGAAGATGTTGACCCTAAAGAGCTCGCCTATTGGACGCCACGTTTTATCGAGAAACTGAAGTCCATTCCATCGGTACGCGATGTCGCCAGCGACGAGCTCAATAAAGGCCTGCTCGCCACGCTCATCATAGATCGCGACACCGCCTCACGCCTCGGTGTTCTCCCCGCAGATATCGACAACACGCTCTACGATGCTTTCGGCCAGCGCCAAGTCTCCACCATTTATACCCAGCTCAATCAGTATCGCGTCGTCCTGGAAGTCGATCCCTCGTTTCACCAGAATCCAGACTCTCTCAAAAATATCTACGTGCGATCTTCTGGAGCTCCACAAACTTCCTCCGGGTCGACGGCCAATATCTCAACGAACGGACAGGCAAACATTACTTCTGCTCCCAGCCCGCAGGTTCCACTTAGCGCTTTTACGCGTTTTGAGCCCGGCGCCACCGCACTGGCTATCAACCATCAGGGACAATTTCCTGTTGTCACTGTCTCGTTCAATCTTGCTCCGGGCGCCGCTCTCGGCGATGCGGTTGACGCCATCAACAAGGCCAAGTCCGAATTGAACATGCCCATCAGCGTTCAGGCGACCTTCCAAGGCACGGCGGCGGCCTTTCTTAAATCACTCGCGAACGAACCTATCCTCATCCTGGCTGCTCTCATCACTGTTTACATCGTTCTCGGCGTCCTCTACGAAAGCTATATTCACCCCATAACTATTCTCTCTACGCTTCCTTCCGCGGGCGTGGGCGCCATACTTGCTCTCCTCCTCTTTCACATGGAGTTCAGCGTCATTTCGCTCATCGGCATAATTCTCCTTATTGGTATTGTGCAAAAAAACGCGATCATGATGATTGACTTCGCTCTCGAGGCCGAACGTAAAGAAGGGAAGGCGCCGCTCGATGCTATCTACGAAGCTTGCCTGCTGCGTTTCCGTCCCATCATGATGACTACGATGGCGGCTCTCTTGGGCGCATTGCCATTGGCGCTCGGCACTGGTGTCGGTTCGGAATTGCGCCGGCCTCTCGGCATTACCATCGTTGGCGGACTAATCCTCAGCCAACTGCTCACGCTTTACACCACGCCGGTGGTTTACCTCGCTTTCGATTGGCTGGCCCACCGCTTCGCTTTCCAGATTGGCAATTCTTTCGAGGAGCCGGCCCACGGCGATTAGGCAATGACTTCCTCAACCAATTTCTCCGCTCCTTTTATCCGCCGGCCCGTCGCCACCGCTCTCATTACCATTGCGATTTTTCTTTCTGGCGCGGTTGCTTTTCGTTTTCTGCCGGTAGCGCCTTTGCCGCAAGTCGATTTCCCCACGATTTCTGTTGGCGCGAGTCTGCCCGGCGCCAGTCCGGAAACGATGGCTTCATCAGTTGCCACTCCACTCGAACGCCAGTTCGGCCGAATTGCCGGCGTCACGCAAATGACCTCTTCCAGTGGCTTGGGATCCACTGGCATCACGCTTCAGTTTGACCTCAATCGCGATATCAACGCCGCCGCTCGCGACGTGCAAGCCGCCATCAATGCCGCGCGTAACCAACTCCCCGCCGATCTTCCCGGCCAGCCCACCTACCGCAAGGTCAATCCCGCGGACGCTCCCATCATGATTCTGGCGCTGACCTCGGACAATCTTAGACCAGCGCAAATTTATGACGCCGCCGATTCCATCCTGGCGCAAAAGCTCGCTCAGGTTGAAGGCGTCGGCCAGGTCTTCGTTTGGGGTAGCGCAAGTCCTGCCGTTCGGATCGAAGCCAATCCCTACCAACTCAACAGCTACGGCATCAGTCTCGAGACCATTCGTGGTTCTCTGCAATCGGCCAACGCGAATCTCGCCAAGGGTTCTCTGGCTGACGCGGACAAAACATGGAATGTCGGCGACACTGACCAGCTTTTTAAAGCCTACGAATACATGCCGCTCATCGTCGCTGGCCGCACGGGCGCTCCAGTTCGGCTTCGAGACATCGGCGAAGTCGTGGATTCTGTTGCGGACAGCCGTAATTTGGGGCTGTTCGGTGGAAAGCGTTCTGTACTCCTTGCCATCTTCCGCCAGCCCGCCGCCAATATGATCGAGACGGTTGATCGCATCAATGCCATCCTACCGCTTCTACGCGCATCGATCTCTCCCTCGCTTCATCTAACCGTCTCCATCGATCGCAGCGTTACGATTCGCGCTTCCGTTCACGATGTCGAAATCACTCTGATCATCTCCATCATTCTCGTTATCCTCGTGGTCTTCGCTTTTCTCCGCAGCACTTGGGCGACCATCATTCCTAGCGTCGCTGTTCCGTTATCTCTAGTTGGCACCTTCGGCATCATGTACCTCTGCGGGTACAGCCTCGACAATCTCTCCCTTATGGCGCTCACGATCTGTACCGGCTTCGTCGTGGACGATGCCATCGTCGTCATTGAGAACATTACTCGCCACATTGAAAACGGGATGAAGCCTTTTGCCGCCGCAATGAAAGGGGCCAGCGAAATTGGTTTCACCGTGCTCTCCATGAGCGCATCACTCATCGCCGTTTTCATCCCCATTTTGATGATGCCCGGAATTGTCGGCCGTCTTTTCCGCGAATTTGCGGTAGTCCTCAGCGTGGCCATCGTCGTCTCGCTCTTTGTTTCACTCACTACTACGCCCATGATGTGCGCGCGTTTTCTCAAACATGAAAGCGGCAAACATAATTGGATCTACAACTTTTTTGAAGCCGCTTTTGACCGTCTTCTTCGTCTCTATGATGTTTCTCTCCGATGGGTTCTTCGCCGCCAGTTGCTGATCCTGGGCATGACTTTTCTAACCGCCGTGCTTGCCGCTTACCTGCTCGTGAATGTGAATTCCGGCTTTTTCCCCCAGCAGGATACCGGCCGCGTCAGCGGCATGATTCAGGGCGACCAGGATTTATCCTTCTCCGCGATGTCTCAGAAAATGCGCGAGTTCACGGACATTGTAATGAAGGATCCCGCTATCGATACGGTTACTTCCTTCACTGGCGGCGGCAGTGGTGGCAGCACCGCCCGCATGTTTGCTCAGCTAAAGCCTCTTAGCGAACGGAAGATAAGCGCGGACGAGGTAATAGCCCGTATTCGCGAATCCACCGCCCACGTTCCCGGCGCTGCACTTTTTCTCCAGGCTGTGCAGGATCTCAGTGTGGGCGGGCGATTCGGTGCCGCGCAATACCAGTACACTCTGCAGGCGGACAATCTCGATGACCTCAATCATTGGGCGCCGCTGGTCATGGCGAGGCTAGCCAAGATTCCCGAGCTTCGCGATGTCAACTCCGACCAGCAGATACATGGCCTGCAAAGCTCGCTTGTTGTTGATCGCGACACCGCCAGCCGTCTCGGCGTTTCGATGGAAGCGATTGACAACACGCTGAGCGACGCTTTCGGCCAGCGCCAGGTCTCCACTATCTATAAGGGCCTCAATCAGTACTACGTCATCTTGGAAGTCATGCCGAGCGCTCAGCAGGATCCCGCGGCTCTGAAGTCCATTTATGTGCCCGCCACGGGCGGCAAACTAGTTCCTCTCAGCGCCTTTTCTCATTACGAACCCTCCAACACTGCGCTCTCCATCAATCATCAGGGTGTCTTTCCAGCGATCACGATATCGTTCAATCTTGCGCCTGGCGCCTCACTGGGCCCTGCCGTTCTGGATATCGAAGCGGCCACTCGTGAAATCGGAGTGCCTCGGACGGTCCACGCTGCTTTCCAGGGCAATGCGCAGGCCTTTCAAGATTCGCGCTCGTCGCAACTTTTGCTAATCATCACGGCTCTCGTCGCCGTTTACATCGTCCTTGGCATTCTTTACGAAAGCTTCATCCATCCCATCACCATTCTTTCCACCATTCCTTCGGCTGGCATCGGCGCCATTCTCGCCATTCGAATTACTAACTCCGATCTGAATATGATCGCCCTCATCGGCGTCATTCTGTTGATCGGCATCGTCAAGAAAAACGCCATTCTCATGATTGATTTTGCGGTGCAAGTCGAACGCGAGGAACACATCTCCCCGCTGGACGCGATTTACAAGGCTTGCCTGCTGCGTTTCCGGCCCATCCTCATGACCACCATGGCCGCGCTCTTCGGCGCGTTGCCTCTAGCTCTGGGCACCGGCGTCGGCTCCGAACTTCGCCGCCCGCTGGGCATCACCATTATTGGCGGCCTCATCGTCAGCCAGATGCTCACTCTCTTCACCACGCCAATCGTTTACATCTACATGGATCGCCTGCAAACATGGCTTCAAGGCAAGCGCAAACACCGGCATGTGCCCGTCCCGGCCGGAGTGCAGGCGGACTAATTCACCGACCTTTGAATTTTCACCGAGTCTTTCTCGTGGCAGCGGAGCGAGACGCGTTCACTCTACTCTTACGAACTGACCGATCAGGTATCCGGTAAGGAAGACCAGCACGCCCCCCACCACTACTTGAAACGCGGCCTGCAAGAAGGTCGTGTCCATATACTTGTGCCGAATATAGCTAATCGCCGTAAGTTCGATGGCCACCACAATCAAAGCCAGAATCATAGCTACGTGGAAGTTGCCGATGAGAAATGGCAACGTGTGTCCGAGGCCGCCTGCGGTTGTCATTAGTCCCGTGATTGTTCCGCGCAGCCACGGCGAACCGCGTCCCGTCAGCGAGCCGTCGTCTGATTGAGATTCCGAAAAGCCCATCGAAATGCCAGCGCCTATCGACGCCGCAAGACCGACCGAAAATGCGTACCCGCTCTTATGTGTTGCAAATGCTGTTGCAAAGAGCGGTGCCAGCGTTGAGATCGACCCATCTATCAATCCTAAGAGCCCGGGCTGCACAACCTGAAGAAGAAATAGTTTGCGGTGAGACTCATCCTCTTGTGCGCGTGCAGGCTCCGTTAAATGTTTCTCCTCTAGCCCGTCTGCCGTTGCCTCATGTTTGCGCTCTTCGTCCGCTAGTTTATTCAGCAGCTCTCGAGTCGGAGCATCCGTAATGCGGCTGACGGCACGCGAATAAAAACGCGCCGCTTCCATCTCCATCACCTTAGCCTGTTTCCGCGCCACATTGACGCCCAACGGCCGCACCAGCCACGTCGGCCTCCGCTGCAGAAATCCCTTCACGTTTTCCCGCCGGATCAAGGGAATGTGGTCGCCAAAACGCTGCCGGAACATAGCCAGGAGTCGATCTCGGTGCACGACTTCTTCCGCGCGCATCTCCTCAAACATTTTTGCCGTCGCCGGGTAGGTTTCCCGCAAAGCATCCGCAAACTCGCCGAAGATGCGGCTATCTTCTTCTTCCGACGCAATGGCCAGCGCCAGAATCTCTTTTTCGGATAAATCTTTGAATTTCTTGAGCATCGGCACTTCCTCGAGTTTTGTCGAGGAAGAGAATCGCACAAACGGTGGAAAGAAGTCACCTAAAGGTAGGAAATGCCTAACAGAGCCAATTTTGGCTGTGCGCTTTCACTTTACGAATCGACTAAACCAAAAAACCCTGCGTCCGGCAAAGATGCACTATCCCAAATCGATCGCCTGCCCCAACTTTATGCTTCATCCGGTAAAGATGATTTTTCACCGTCTGCTCCGACAGGCAGAACTGATTCGCAATTTCCTTATTCGTTAGTCCTTGCGCGATGAGCGGAACAATCTGCTGCTCGCGGCGCGTCAAGCCCAGCCTGGGATGAATGGTTGCCGAATGTACCGAGGTAGCCTCTCGTTCGAAAAACCGAAACAACAACGCGCACAGTGACCCCGGGCACACGGCCTCGCCCGCCTGCACTGCATGCATCGCTTCGAGGACGTCTTCCGCCGAAGCGTCTCGCGGAAGGTACCCTCTGATTCCCGCGCGCACGTACTGAAAAAACTCAGCTTCGTCTTCCGTCATTCCCACCAGCAAGATTCGCACCGTCGGCGCCGTCAAGCGCACTTGGCGAATCACGAACACATCTTCGCCCAGGCTCCCCCGCGAGGTCAGCAGCAAGATATCGGCCTTCTCCTCGATCAATCCTTCCACATGGAATGGCCCGGTGGAATTAAATCCCACCACGTCGATGTCTCCCTGCCTCGTTAGCATTCGTGAGAGAGCTTCTCGCAACAGCCGGTTCTCCGCGGCGATATAAACTCGCGCACGCACCTCCCCAACATCGTTCGTTCGTGCGCGCGCCACGTCTTCCGCGGGCAGGGAATTGCACCGTCGCTCTCCTCGGGTCACTTCATTTCTCTGGTTACTTCCTGTCGTAATTGGAGTTCGGCGTGTCGCTGTATTCATGGTGGGCTTTTCTCCCGCGATCTCTATTGCTCTCCTGCAAATACGTTCTTCTAAGCGAAGGACTATTTGCGGGCGGCAACCAACTTCTGCAATTACACAGCCGCACTTTGATCTCTCTTTCTTCTACTGAGCCCCAAATATCTCCCATCGTACCTATCTCTTAGGGCCGGACTTCGTGGGGACCGCAGTTCTACCTAGTCCCACATCGGTACTAAGACCTGTCCGCCGCTTCAGTTCGGAACGACTCCATTAAATCCTTCTTATTCTTCTCTTTAGCAAAAATACCCACCTGAGCTCTCTTCCTTTCGCGGTACTTCCGTACTATCATCGTTTTGGAGCGTCCTACTCTCAAGCGGTACGTCTCCTCTATAGGTTTTGTTTTACCCCGGCCTTACACTCTCTCTAGATCGTCCCATCAGCGAGAGGGCAAGGTATTCATGGAGACCCAGCAAAGCATTATGGGCAAAACACCCAGCACTACAGGCACGGCCGTTCCAAAAATCACAACTCAAGAACGACGAGGCAGTCGCCGTTGCAAAATTACCCAGCTCATGCGCATTCGCCCTTCTGATCCTGAAAAGGAACACTTCGACGATATGCGCGGAACCCTCAGCGTTTCTCGCACCGGCGTTTATTTCCAAACCAGCGAACCTGGCTATGAGATCGGCATGCGCCTTTTTGTGACTTTGCCTTATTCGCAAAGTCCGATGGCGATGAATCGCGAATACCTCGCGGAAGTTGTGCGCAGAGATCCTCTTTCCACCGGCATGTTCGGCGTTGGCCTGAAAATCCTCATGGAAATGGGTACGCAGCAGCCCACGTTCAACGACTCCTGGGCCACGCGCAGGTAATCCAGGCGTTCGGCAACCTTTAACTTATTTTTAGAAACAAAAAGGGGCGGATGGCTTATGGCCACCCGCCCCTTCTTGCTTTGGGGTTGGAGAGAACTCGAAATTAATCTTGTCCGAACATTCGCAAAGTCTTGTGCCGGATGATTCCCAGCTGCCGATTGATAGGGTGCTGCCTCGTCAGGAAAGTCAGTACGGGAGGGCGCCGCTCGACAAGACGGTTCATGGCGATCGTCAAACGCACATCTCGCCGCGCAAATTTCAGCCCAGATTGAAGCGCCTCGACGGCTTCATCGCGCCGGCCCGCTGTCGCGTACACTTCCGCCAGATTCAGATAAAGCTGCGCCTGGTTTCGCTTCATCCGCACCGCCGTATCGCAGAGCCGCTCGGCTTCGCCCCACTTCTGCTCGGAGCGCGCCAGCACGACTCCCAGATAAGACATGTAGTACGGATTGTTTCTATCGAGGTCTACCGCTTTCTTCATGTGCGGTAGCGCCTTTACCGCATAGTTGTCTCGCAGCAACGTCAACCCGGTCTTGAATTCGCGGAACGCTTCCGTGTCCATCATTGATTCACCTCGTTGCCCCCGTCCTTTTCAGGATGGGCTAGGATTAGGACTCCCCCGGGAAGCTGGAAACTTGCCGCGCTCTGCGAAAAAATGACACTCACCGCCCGGGTGCCGGGCTTGGCTGGATTGGCCTTTTCGGGCTGATCCAAGAAAATGTTCTAGTCACCCAGTTGGTGTTCTGTACAGCGGAGAGCAGTGTCGCGATTTCAGTTCCCATCCCAGTCCTTCTTGAACCTACGCGCACTTTCTTCAAGAATCTACTGACCCGTGGGACAGTCTTGGGTCAGCCGCACTGGCGGAGTAAGGAAACAGACAAGGACAGTAGGCAAAATCCCTGCCATTGGGGCCTTTTTTGTTAGTTGAGAGTCCGGCCGAAGGAGCGGGCCAGTAGATGCGCGAGAACGTTTCCGAAGTTTACTTCGTCAGCTTTTTCCAGCCCTTGCGCCAGTCTTCCCAATCTTTAAGCGTGGCTTTGCACATTGCTTTAGAGGCTTTGTGCAGCCAACGCCCTTTTCTTTGCGCCAGATCGCGCTTGACCTCCGGAATCGCCTGCGGCGAACCGAAGTGCATGTTGGCCGTTTCCCATCCCATCGAATAAAGCAGCCGCGCTTCATCCCGCTCTGCCGCTAAGGAGACCAACTCGATCCGCGAGCAGTCGGGAGCCAGTCGTCTCACCACCCACCTGTTGTGCCACCGAACGAAAGGGTCTAATACGCGCAAGCAGCGCCCTATGAGCCGCGGTCCATAGACGACAGCCGATGACGTCCCACAGTGCCATGCGGACGCTGAAGGTCGAATGGCTTTGGCTTCGCGCGCGATGTAGGCCCCGCCCGAGGACGAAATCGCCACTATCCGCGGATGCCCCAGACTGCCGAGGCCCGCGATTCGCTTCTTGAGCTGATACACACTCTTGGGCGGCAGCGATTCCTCGAGCAATTGCCGCACTTCGTCTGGAGCTTTTGCGGTAAAAGGCGGCAAGTGCGTCAGCTTCGCCCAAAAATGAACGGGGTCGCGCAGCTTGCTTAAGGCCATCAAGCGCAACCACTGGTTATCCTCCGCCAGAATAAACGGTTTCCCTCCAGCTGCCAGCGAGTCGCGATAGCCTTGTTCGACCGCTTCCGCAGCCTCGCGACGCTGCATGCTGAGGTGCTCGCCAAGAATCGCCAAGTAAGCGCTCGTCGTGAGCCGCACTAAATCAATCGCGTAGGAGGACGGATAAACCTCGTCCAGATCATTCACGCCCCAGATGAGCCGCCCTTCCAAGTCTCGCCAGGTTCCAAAATTCTCGACGTGCAAATCGCCAACAGCTAGAACTTTGGGTGCTTTCGCAAGCTCGCTGCAGACCTCCGGCCAAAGCTGCAACCACCGGTAAAAGGTCGCACGAAAGTACGGAAAAGCGGCTTCCGCCATCAATCGATGCTTGAGGCGCAGGTCCTGCTTGATAATCGGAAGTTGAGCGCTGAGCCACTTCTCGAAAGCAAACGTTGCGTCAATAACGTTCGGTATCATTTGAACTTCACACGTTCGCGTGTTCTGCGCGAGACGTCCCGCGAACACGCGACTCGTAAATCGGGAAGCGCGCCGCGAATTCGGCAACCTGCTTGCGCACTCTCTGTTCCGTTTCCGCGTCGCCCAGATGCGAAAGAATTTCTCCAATCCAGCCGCCAATTTGATCCATCTCCGCTTCGCGCATTCCGCGTGTCGTCACAGACGGGCTTCCTAGCCGTATCCCCCCGCCCTTCATCGGGGGCAGTGGATCAAACGGAATCGAATTTTTATTCACCGTAATCCCAGCACGGTCCAGCGCTTTCTCCGCATCGCTCCCGGTAATCCCACGCGAATGCACTTCAATCAAAAACACGTGATTGTCCGTCCCGCCCGTCACGATGCGGAACCCACGCTTCGCAATTGCCGCCGCTAAAGCTTTCGCGTTAGCCACAACTTGCTTTTGATATTCCTTAAAGCTCGGTTCCATTGCTTCCTTCAAACACACGGCCTTCGACGCTATCGTGTGCACCAAAGGCCCGCCCTGCGTCCCCGGGAAGGTCAGCTTGTCTAGCTCTTTCGCAAACGCCGCTTTGCACAAAACTAATCCGCCGCGCGGCCCACGCAAAGTTTTATGCGTGGTCGTCGACACAATGTCCGCATGCGGCACCGGACTAGGATGCACTCCTGCGGCCACCAATCCCGCGATATGCGCCATATCCACAAAAAATAATGCCCCCACGGACTTCGCTGCTTTCGCGATCCGCTCAAAATCGATGATCCGCGAATACGCACTGGCCCCCGCCACGATCATCTTCGGTTTGTGCTCCAACGCCAACCGGTCGATTTCGTCGTAATCGATTCGCTCATCCTCCTTCTTCACTCCATATGCAATGAATTTGTACATCCGCCCCGAAAAGTTCAAAGGATGCCCATGCGTCAAATGGCCGCCGTGCGAAAGATTCATCCCCAAGACCACGTCGTCCTTCTGCAAAGTGGACATATACACCGCGACATTCGCCGAAGTCCCCGAATGAGCCTGCACATTGGCATGCTCAGCGCCAAAAAGTTCTTTCGCCCGGTCAATCGCTAGCTGCTCCACCTTATCCGCGTATTCGCAACCGCCGTAATACCGCTTTCCCGGATACCCCTCTGCGTACTTGTTCGTAAAAATCGATCCCATCGCCTCCAAAACCGCCTCGGAGACCAAGTTCTCCGATGGAATCAATTCCAACCCGGTAGCCTGCCTCTGCGCCTCTTCCTGCAACAACTCTGCAATCGTGGGGTCCACCGCCTCAAGCGGTCTCTGCATCCGTTCGTTAGCTTCGGTTGTCATTTCGGTTGTCCTATCAATTCAAATTCAATTCAGCCCAGCTCGTTCGTTTCATCTCATTCAGGGTTCACCATCTTACTCCGCACACGTCATTTCCGCGAAGCGCCTCTTCTTCGCTTAAAGTCGCGGAGACGTTATGTTGTCTGCGGGAATTTTATGGAGTGCGGCAGCTCTGCTGCCGCTTTTTTATTTTGGGGCTAAGTAGCACGGCAACTCTCGGCTGCGCTCTTTCGACGGAAGCATGACAAGGGCCATAAACTCCCCGCCAGCAACTATCTGAGTTACGATGGCAGCATCTCACCGTCGTTTGGATTTATCAAATAGAGAGTCGGCTCCTGCTCCTATAAATGTTTAAGCGAGAAAAAGCTCAGCGCCGCGAGAAACGCCAATGAAAGCCGCCGTATACACCAGGTACGGACCTCCGGATGTTGTCCAGATCGCGGACATCGATAAGCCGATTCCCAAGGACAACGAAGTCTTAATAAGTGTTCGCGCGGCGAGCCTTAATCCACTTGACTGGCACTTCATGCGAGGGACGCCGTACGCCGTTCGCATCATCGCCGGGCTTCGCAAGCCGAAATTTCAGGGGTTAGGCGTGGATGTTGCCGGCCGGGTCGAAGCCCTTGGCGCCAAAGTATCGCAATTCAAACTCGGCGACGACGTTTTCGGCTCGTGCAAAGGGGCCTTTGCCGAGTACGTCTGCGCTTCCGCATCAAATTTAGTTGTAAAGCCAAGCAACGTCACATTTGAGCAGGCCGCCGCCGTACCCGTGGCCGCCTATACCGCATTGCAGGGTCTTCGCGACAAGGCATACATCCAGGCGGGTCAGAGGGTCCTTGTTAATGGTGCCGCAGGAGGCGTGGGCACATTCGCTGTGCAGATTGCCAAGTCGTTTGGCGCGGATGTCACCGGCGTATGCAGCACCAGGAATCTCGAAATGGTCCGGTCCATCGGCGCAGATCGTGTCATCGACTACACAAA
The DNA here is from genome assembly GCA_963784015.1 of uncultured Acidobacteriota bacterium. Classification (GTDB taxonomy): domain Bacteria; phylum Acidobacteriota; class Terriglobia; order Acidiferrales; family UBA7541; genus Acidiferrum. The sequence continues at coordinate 288,861 of CAWAPX010000049.1, read as the reverse complement.
AGAGGATTTCACAAAAAGTGGACAGCGCTACGACCTGTTCTTCGATTGCGTTGGGAACCATTCGTTGTCGGCTACCATGCGTGTTCTAAATCCCAAGGGAATATACGTCGGCGCTGGAGGAACGACCGATAATTGGATGATTGGCCCTTTAGTGCGCGCAATTTCCTCTCTTGCGTTGTCGCTGTTTGGGACCCAGAAGTTCCTTATGCTTCTTGCGAAACCCAGCAAACAGGATCTGAACTGGATGCGCGAGCGTATGGAATTTGGAAGGATAACGCCGATCATCGACAGGCGTTACAAATTGAGTGAAATCTCTGAGGCTATCCGCTATCTGGAAACAGGGCACGCCCGCGGAAAAGTAATTATAACTTTCGAAAATAACTAGAACATTTTGAAATTCGTTGCGTTCGGCTTGGAACAGCCATTGCAGGCAAAAGCTTTGCTTTGCGTGCGACGCCGATATAGGCTGCTCCGCTGGTTCATTGCATCCCAAGGGGCTTCTGACATGACCGCATTCCGTCGCGCTGTCGTCCGACTGTTTTTCGCCTGCTCGCTGATTGCACCCGCTTCCTTCGCTCAACAGGACGCGAGCGAATTGCAGCGTAAAGTTGATCAAGTTTTTGCAGCCTACGACAAGCCCGATTCGCCGGGCTGTGCGCTCGGCGTCGTACGCGATGGCGAGTTCGTCTACAAAAAGGGTTACGGAGAAGGCAGCCTCGAACTGAGTGTCCCGCTCACTCCCGAGTCGGTCTTCTACATGGGCAGCGTCTCGAAGCAATTCACGGCCGCGAGCGTGGTGCTCGCCGCCGAACAGGGTTATCTTTCGCTCGATGATGACGTTCGCAAATACGTGCCCGAGATTCCTTCCTACGGAAAGCCCATCACGCTCCGCGAAATGTTGCACCACACTAGCGGCTTTCGTGACATTCTCGGCCTGCTGCTCCTCGCCGGTCGCAATTTCGAGGACATCCATCCAACCCCGGAATTACTCGACCTGCTCTCCCGCCAGAAAGCTCTCAACTACCAGCCCGGCGAAGAATTCCTCTACAGCAACACAAATTTTTTCCTTTTCAGCGTGATCATCAAGCGCGCCACCGGCAAGCCCCTCTCTCAATTCGCCGAAGAAAATATCTTCAAGCCGCTCGGCATGACGCATACGCGCTTTTACGACGACCACTCTGTCGTTGTTCCCGGACGCGTCCCTGCGTACGAGCCGCTCCCCAACGGAGGCTTCCGCGTGGATTGGTCCACCAATTTCGATAAAATCGGCGATGGCGGCCTTATGAGCAGCGTCGATGACCTGCTCCTTTGGGACCGAAATTTTTACGCCGACAAACTTGGCAAGGGAACACTTCTAAGAGAAATACAAACACCTGGTGTACTGAACAGCGGAAAAAAGATTGAGTACGCTCTTGGATTGTTTATCAGCACTTATCGCGGACTACCCATCGTCGAGCACGGCGGGGCGCTCTTCGGCTATCGCACCGAGCTACTGCGTTTCCCTCAGCAGAAATTCTCCGTCATTACTTTGTGCAACGTTGGCACCAGCAATCCCAGTCATTTGTCGTATGAGGTCGCTGATCTCTATCTCGGCGGCCAGCTTTCGCCTGAACTTTCCGCCTCCGCATCCGCGAGCGTTGACGCGCAGCCCTTTGCCGGCTGGTATCGCAACATCGACTCTCACTCGGTCCTTGAAATTACCGCTTCAAAGGAAGGCGTCGGGGCATTCGGCACACTTTTCAAACCGCGCGGCGCAACTCACTTCGTCGCCACGGCCGGTCCTGAAATCGCGTTCGACCGCCCGCCAAATTCGGGTTTACGTCTTACGCTGACTTTCAAAGACACTGCGCCTCAAGTCTTTGAAAAGTATGAACCCATCAAAGCTTCCGCGGGAAATTTTGCACAGTATGCCGGCGAATACACCAGCGCCGAACTGCAAGCGACTTACCGCTTTGCCGTCAAGGACGGCAAGCTCACTCTCTCGATGAACTGGCAGGAGCCCGCCGTCCTCGAAGCAACCGTTCTCGACGAATTCCAAGGCCCATTCGGCACTGCCATCGTTTTCCGTCGCGATGCCGCAGGCCACGTCATCGGCTGCGATCTCTTCGCCGGACGTGTCCGAAACATAGCTTTCGCAAAGACTATGACATCGCCAACGAAATAGTCGTCGCTGGTTAGTCTTGTGTTAAAAGCTGAATGATATGAGTACTGCGTGATGGGGGACTGCGTTTATCGAACACTCGGACGCAGCGCGTCCAGCCGGGCCCGGGCTTCCGCCATTGAAGGAGCCAATTGCAGCGCCGCCGCGTAAACATTCGCGGCTTGCAGATTCTCACCCTTGGTTTCCAACGCTTGTCCCAGCCTGAACAACGCAAGCGGCGACGGCGCAATCTGTGCCGCTTTTGTAAAATCCGCGATCGCTGCGTCCGTGTTCATCAATTGCATCTCTGCCGTTCCGCGACCGATGTAGCTGTTTTGCGCGTTTGGATCGAGAGCAATTGCCGCGCCCAGCTCTGTCACCGCCGCCGCATACTTGCCTTCGCCCAGGTATAGAATGCCCAGATTATTGTGTGACTGCACGATCTCAGCCTGGTCGCTGGAGAGAGCCAGTGCCGCGCGGTATTCGTGCTCCGCATCGTCAAGTTGGTTTTGCCGCTGCAGCAAAACGGCAACGTTGTAATGCGGCGACGCCAGATCTGGGCTCAGGCGCACCGCAGCTATGAAGTGTTGCGCCGCAAGCTGCGGCTCGCCGCGTTCCATCAGTGCGACACCGAAATCATTTTCTGCGAATCCGTTGTTCTTGGTTACTTCGAGCGTGTGCCCAAAAAGTGTGTAGCTGTCGTGCCAGTAGCCAATTTGTTTGATCGTCAGCGCAGCAAATGGCGCCAGCGCCAGAAGAAAGAGCGCAATCAGAATTTCTTTCTGCCAGTGCTTCTCCGCCGCCAAATCTGCAATTAGCCAAACTAAAGCAAAGAGCAAGCCCATCATAGGAATGTGCATGAAGCGGTCCGCCATACCTTGGCGGCCTGTCTGTATAAACCCGATCATTGGCAGCATCGTCCCCAAATACCATAGCCAGCCCATCACCAGATATTTGCGTGCTCGGAATCGCCAGACGATTGCCGTGATTCCGGCCAGCGCCAATCCGGCGAGAGCTACCACGGTCCACGACAGAGTATTTTCTGGATGCGGATAATATGGGGCCAATCCAACCGGCCAAATTGCTTTCCCCAGATATGCAACGTAAGAAAAAATTGCATTCTTGAAACGCCAGCTAAACGGCATCGAGGCCGTCAACGCATGTTCCCGCGAATGCACATAGACAGTCACAGCTCCGCCTGCCGCCGCCATGACGAACAACGGAATTTTTTCAATCACCAGCTTACGCAGCTTGGGAAAAAACGCTTGAGGTTTCCCTTGGGCATCCGTTCCAGGAAGACGCTTCAACGGCCAATAATCCAACAGCAGCAAAGCAAACGGGAAGGGAATAACCATTACTTTGGCTGTAATTCCCAGGCCAAAAAACAAAACTACCCACAGATAGCGTCCAACGCTCGGCTTTTTCACATACCAGCCGTACGCTCCGATCGCGAGGAGAAAAAACAAAACGCAGAGCACCGATTTCCGCTCGGAGATCCACGCGACGGCCTCTACATTCAACGGTTGCACAGCGAACAGCGCTGCCACTGCCGCGCTTCGCAGTGCGCGTCCAGTAGCGCTTTCAATCAGAAGAAACAGCAGCACCACGCCTAGGATATGAAGTAGCACGCTAGTGAAGTGATGTCCGGCTGGATTTCTTCCGTACATCTGGACGTCCGCCATATGCGAAATCCAGGTCAGAGGATGCCAATTTGAAGAAGGATAGCTCGAGCCGAGAGCCCACCGGACATCTGCCCATGTCAATCCAGCTAGGACGTGTGGATTGCGCGTTACGTAATCTGGGTCGTCGAGATTTACGAATCCATTGCGCATTGCCGGCGCATAGACCGCTGCTGTTCCAATCGCGAGCAACACTGCGAGAATGGCGACGAGTCGCCCGCCCTTAGCCTGCGCTGGATCCGGAAAATCCGGGCGAGCGACCTGCTGCTCTTTTGTTTGTGAAAGAGAACTCACCGTGAAACCAGCCTATCAAAACTGCAGCAGGTTCCGTTGCGCCGCGAAATTGGTGCACCAGCATTAGTTACCGGGTCTCGCGCCAGTCTTCTTTTGATAACGACAACCGAACAATCCCGGCAGCTTCTCATCGCTGGCGCTGTCGAACTCAGTACAATCAGGAAACGTACAGTGGCCATCGACACGCAAGCTCACGAGCAGCTTCTCCGGCACCGCCGCATTTGGGAACAAAAACCCATTCTCCGGCGCGTCTACAACGACGAATTTTTCAAGCGCCTGCTCGCCTCTCGAAACCCAAACGGACTTTCCGTTGAAGTCGGCGCGGGCCCAGGTTTTTTTAAGCAATTTGCGCCGGACATTCTCTCGACAGACCTTATCTGGTGTCCGTGGCTGGACGCTATCGCCGACGCGCAGCAACTCCCGTTTCAATCGAACAGCGTGGCGAACGTTTTCGGCCTGGACATGCTGCATCACCTCGCCACGCCAATGACTTTTTTAAAGGAAGTCTCGCGCGTTCTGATTCCCCGTGGCAGGTTGATCCTCGTCGAACCATGGATTACACCTTTCTCTTATTTTATTTTCCGGTTTCTACATCAGGAGCGTTGCGATCTTTCTGAAACGCCCTGGGTTGCAAATCAGCCGGGAGAAGTACCTGAAAAGTTGGCCTTTGACGGCAATCAGGCGATTCCGTATCTACTCTTTGGACCTAAGCACCGCTCGACTACGCTCAGTTCTTTGCCAGAACTCAAGCTCAAGGGGCTCGAACCCTTTTGTCTCTTCGCCTATTTGCTGAGCGGCGGATTCAAGCCGATGAATCTCTTGCCAGAGGCTGTGTATCCGACGATGTCAAAATTCGAGCGCGCGACATCTCCCTTGTGGCGACGCATTGCGGCATTGCGAGTTTTGCTGGTGTTGGAGAAAACGGGCTAGGCTCATGGAGACGCCAACAGTACGAAATGCTCTCGACTGGAAACGGCTCGGCGCATGAGCAATAAATCGTCATCGAATATTTTTACGCGTGTTTACAATCTGGCACGCAGTGCAGGCCTTCTTGAAATCCCGTTGTTCAAGAGGCTCTTTCTTTTCGCGTATTTTCTTTACAAGCGATGGTACGAAGATCCGTTCTGGGCGCTTGCGAAGCGCAGCCCTGAACTTTTCACCGGTGGCGATATTCTCGATATCGGGGCGAACATCGGCTACACAGCTTGGGTCTTTACTGCAGCCCTGAAAGCGAATGCAAGGGCCCCGGGGAAGGTTTACGCGTTTGAGCCTGACTCGGCCAGCTTTGCGACACTTGGAGAAATCGTTCGCCGCAAGAATCTCGGCGATTCAGTGGAGATTTTCAACATGGCTGTTGGCAGCGCCAACGGTTCACTCGAGTTTTGGCACAACGAAGAGCATTCGGCTGATCATCGCGTCGTTACGGAGCAGTTCAAAACATCGCGGCCTGCCGGAGAAAAAATCACCACGGTCGCGGTGACCAGTGTGGACAGCTTTGTGGCGGCCCGCAATTTGCAGAATATTTCGCTTATCAAAATCGATGTACAGGGTTATGAACTTGCGGTTTGCGAAGGCATGCGCAAAGCTATCGAAAAGTTTCCAGCGATGTGTGTCGCTTTCGAGTACGCTCCGGACGGCATGCGTGAACTGGGCTTTGAGCCGTCAGCGCTGCTCGACTTTTTCCGCTCCGCCGGCTATCAGCTCCACATCTTGACTCGCGCCGCCACCACGCTTGCTCTGGATAATCGCGCGATAGAATTCGCTGTGGAGCGCTCTGGCTACGTCGACTTGCTTTGCTCTAAGAAAATCCTTGCCTAGCTGGTGTTTTTAAACGCTTGCAACGTGCGATGCGGTGAAAACGCAGTTTGATCAGTACGCTTGGACAAGGGCGGGCACAGCGGTGCTGTGCCCCTACAAAGGAATTGCCGCGCTGAGGCCACGGTTGGTACTGGATAGCTGGTTAGGTCTGCTGCGTTTCTTTTTGTGCGATTGGGATCGGTTTTTTTCTGAATCCCATTTTGATGCGCACCAGGCCAACCCACGTCATCTTCAGCAGCTGAAGGCCGTGCCGGAAGCGCTGAATGTTTGTTTCGCCATAGGTGCGCGCTAGATAGCGCACAGGTACATCCACGATCTCTAGGCCCAGCTCTGCCGCTGGGAACAGCAATTCGAAATCGCCAAACGGATCGAACTCGCCGAAATCTTTTCGCCATGCCACCATGCGTTCATAGTCGTGCCGCGTGACCAGCTTTGTGCCGCACAGCGAATCGCCGAGGCGCACATCCAGAACGGCGCTCAGCATTTTCGCGAAGAAGATATTTCCCATGCGGTTCAGGAAGCGCATGGCCGCGCCTTCCATCGGATAGACAAGGCGCGAGCCGTTGATAAAATCGCCGTGGCCCTGGTCGTAAGCAAAGGCGAAGCGCGAAAGCATTTCCGGCGGCATCGTCAAATCGGCGTCCAGAATCACGAGCAAATCTTCTCGGGCATGCGAAAAGCCGAGACGCACAGCATCTGCTTTGCCTTTGCCGGGTTGTTGCACGGCCAAAATCCGAAATTGGTCGCGGTACACGGTCGAGACGCGCAGGATTTCTTCCCAGGTTCCGTCCGTCGAGTGGCCCTCGACGAAAATGATTTCCGCCTCACGACCCAGGTCCGGAAAGCGCGTGAGCGCATTCTCGATGTTTCCGCGTTCGTTGCGCGCGGGAATGACGCAAGACAGGCCCTGTTGCGATGAAGGCACCAGCGGCCGCATCACGACGACCGACGTCAAGCTCAGCCAGCGGGCGAGCGGCACCAGCGGCATAATGCGGTTGATGACCGTACCGAGTCCCAACATTCTCCATGGGCAATAGAGCGCTTGCCGCTGACGCACGATCTCAAATCCCGCTACCTTGGCGATGTTTTCGAGATCGACGCGCGTCACAAACGTGCTTGGCAGGTCGCCCTTGCGGATTCCAATACGATTCGTCAGGTAATAAGCCCAGCGCAAGTACGGGTTGTAGAGAACGACGACCAATCGCGCTGTGCGCCCCAATTTTGCTTTCAGTTGCAGTAATAGCGCTTGAATGTCGAAGTCGTGGTTGAAGGTTCCGTTGATTAGAATCGCCGTGCGCTTGTCGAGTTCGTGGGTCAAGTCCGGGAAAGGCTCGTCCTTGCCAACGGTCTCTTTGCGCGGCGCATCGATTGCGGCAAGCAGCCCGCCCTTGTCATCTTCGCGTGGCAGCCACTGGATTACGCGGTCGTAGTATCTGGTCAGCGCGGAAATCTCCGCGGCGAGAAACGCGTTGACGTACGAGCGCCAGCCGGGAGCGAAGTTGTTTGCCACGTGTCTCGGGCTCTTCGCGGCGCTTTCCGTTTCGATTTTGGGCTGCATCTCGGTCAACAGGGCCATCCCGAAAGTTTTACCATGTTTCAAGTCCGCCCGAAGTTTCATCGCGCGGCTTGGCATCGTGCAAGTAATCTCTTTCGACGGCGAAGCGGTCCTCATAGTCCGCTCAGTCCATCGTTGAAGTCAGGGTCCTTCCGCGCAGTGACTGCAGTGACGGCCCTTATCCCATTCGTTGACACGCTGCAACGCGTCCGTTACGCTTTTGAGTTTACTCAGACGTATTTATTGTTCTGAGAAGAACGGAACACATCGCCGCATGGCTGAAGAAAAGCTCCCGACACGCGCACAAGATTTTTCCGAGTGGTACAACCAGCTAGTTTTGAAGGCGCAGCTTGCCGACTACGCACCTGTGCGCGGCTGTATGGTCGTGCGGCCGTATGGGTGGGCGCTGTGGGAGAACATGCAGCAGGCGCTGGACAGGCGTTTCAAGGCAACTGGCCACCAGAACGTGGCGTTTCCGTTGCTTATTCCCCGGAGTTTTATTGATAAAGAGAAGCACCACGTCGAAGGATTTTCGCCAGAACTGGCGGTAGTCACGATCGGCGGCGGCGAAAAATTGGCGGAGCCGCTAGTCATCCGGCCAACTTCGGAAACGATCATCGGCCACATGTGGTCGAAATGGATCCAGTCCTACCGCGACTTGCCTGTGTTGATGAACCAGTGGAACAGCGTCGTGCGCTGGGAATTGCGCACGAAACTTTTTCTGCGCACGCTGGAATTTTACTGGCAGGAAGGGCATACGGCGCACGCCACGCGCGAAGAAGCGGAATTCGAAACGCGGCAGATGCTAGATATCTACACGGATTTTGCGGTGAACGATGCGGCAATTCCAGTGATTGCCGGGAAAAAATCGGACGCGGAGAAATTTGCGGGGGCTGATGTCACCTATTCGATCGAAGGCATGATGGGCGATGGCAAAGCACTGCAATCCGGGACTTCGCATTTCCTGGGGCAAAATTTTGCGCAGGCATTCGAGGTGCGGTATCTCGATCAGGGCGGGCAGTTGCAGCATTGTTGGACGACATCGTGGGGTCTTTCAACGCGCGTAATTGGCGCGATCATTATGGTGCACGGCGACGATCAGGGCCTTGTGCTGCCACCAAAACTGGCGCCTTACCAAGTCGTGATCGTGCCGATTTACAAGACAGACGAGGAAAAAAACTCGGTGATGGACGCGGCGCGGAAGTTGAAAGCGGAACTGGCCGCGACGAACGTGCGCGTGACGTTGGATGAGCGCGAAGGGCCGAGCCCTGGCTGGAAATTCAATGATTGGGAAATGCGCGGGGTGCCGTTGCGCGTCGAGCTAGGCCCTAAGGATGTGGCCAAGGCGGCGGCGGTGCTTGCGCGGCGTGATCGGCCGGGTCGAGAAGGAAAAATCAGCTCGCCATTAGCTGGAATGCCGCAAACGATCGAGAAATTGCTCGTAGAGATTCAGCAGGCGTTACACGACAAGGCTTTGGCTTTCCGCAAAGCCAACACGCACGACGCGAAGACCTACGATGATTTGAAGAAGGCCGTCGAAATGGGCTTTGCGTATTCTTACTGGTGCGGAAGCGCTGAATGCGAAGCGAAAATTAAGGAAGAGACTCGCGCGACGATGCGGTGCATTCCGATGGATCAGAGTTTGGGAGATGGGGATGCGCGCGCTGGCGGCACTGGGGCTTGTGTTTATTGCAGCAACGCGGCTGCCGAGCGGGCTATTTTTGCGCGGGCTTATTGAGGGCATCGGCGAGATCCAGTTCGAAACGGTCGAGGACTGTCGGTTGCATCGTGCCAGGTCCCAGCTCATCAAAACACTTCAGATCACTTCAAACCAGACTGAGACTGCGCAGGGCAGGTAAAAGAAGGCTGAAGCCTGTGCTACTACACGACCCCGTAGCTTTCCGGGAACACCTGTCCTTCCAACTTCTCGACACCTTGTGGACAGGGTGCTAGCGTTAATTGAAAGACAGCAACTGAATCCTGCCATGCTATGCCGCGCTTTTGGGGGCGGCTTTAGCGGCGCCCGGAGAAGAGTTTCGTGCACTTTGCTGGCACTCCCGAACGGATTTCGAGGAAGCGCGATCGCCGCATGGAGCGTGGCGAGGGCAAGCTGAAGACTGTCGTCTTTATAGCGATGGCCCTGCTAGGAATCTTTCTGGCTTTCAAGCTTGTGCCGCCTTACGTCTCCGAGTATCAGTTACAGGATAAAATGCAGGAAATGGCGCGGTTCGGCATCGTGAACCACTACACCGACGAGCAGATTCGCGACAACGTATTCAAAGTCGTACAGGATTTGGATATTCCGGCGAAGCGCGAAGACATCAAGGTTTCCGTGACGCAGTCGCTAGTGAAATTGTCGCTGGAGTATTCGGTTCCGGTCGATCTGCTTTTCTACAGCACCGAGCTGCACTTTACGCCTTCCAGTGAAAACAAATCTCTTTTTTAGTCGTTTCGTATTTTCCGTTCGAACGTCTCGATTAGGCCTTCCGGGTACGGCCGTGCCAAAGCCGGTCCGGATGACTCCACTCATGCTATTTCTCCAGAGGCCTCTACAGGCGCTTAGCCAAGCAACATTTCTCGTGCGAACTCCGTCTTTCTTAGTGCTGGGTGTTGCGAGACAATAGAAGTTCAGCCCCGGGAGCCATCGTTTGCGCATTCGAATTGGAAAAGGTTTTTTCACCTCTAAGTTAGGCTTGACGATCCTGGGGGTCGTCTTCGCCCTATTCCTTACTGCCGGCGGGCTTTTCACCTACTACTACATCAAATATTCGCGAATGATCGATGCGCGCTTATCCGGTAAGGTGTTGCAAAACACGACGCAGATTTTTTCTGCGCCGGAATACATTTCCGCCGGGCAGGCGTGGAGCGCGGAAGATCTCACGACGTATCTGACGCGCATCGGCTACCGTCCGGAGGCGGACGACAACTCGCTGGGGCAGTACACCGTGCAGGGAAACACGGTGGACATACGCCCTTCGAAGCTTTCCTACTTTGGCGGTTCGAACGCTCTGGCGGTCCAGTTCAACGGAAAATCGATTCGTTCCATTCGCCCGCTCGCAGGCGGAGGAACTATAGAGACTGCGCAAATCGAGCCGGAACTAATTACCAATCTTTTTGACAGCGCCAGGGAAAAGCGGCGGCCGGTGCGGTATGAAGATTTGCCGCCGGAACTGATACACGCGATTCTTTCGGCGGAGGACAAGCGGTTTTTCGACCACGGCGGATTCGACTTCATTCGAATCGTAGGAGCCGCGTGGGCCGACCTTCGGCACAGCTCTTCGCACTACCAGGGTGCAAGCACCATCACCATGCAAGTGGCGCGCACGTTTTTCTTTTCGAACGAGCGCACGATGCGGCGCAAAGTGGCCGAAACGATGGTCTCGATCGAACTCGAGCAGCGTTTTAATAAGCAACAAATCTTCGAGCTGTATGCCAACGAGGTTTATCTCGGCAACCGCGGGAGTTTCGGTATTCGAGGGTTTTCCGAAGCGAGCGTAGCTTACTTTGGCAAGGACCTTCGGCAGCTCTCGATCGCGGAGTGTGCATATCTCGCGGGAATCATTCGCGCTCCCAATTATTATTCTTCCGCGGACCGGCATCCGGAGCGCGGAGCGCAAGCGCGCGACCGCGTTCTGACGCAGATGCTGGAGAATAAGTACATTACCGAGGAAGAGCTCGAAGCCGCGAAGCACGCGCCTCTAAAAATTGTACGTACCGCAGGCTCGGCGAGCGAAGCGCCTTACTTTGTGGATATGGTCAAGGACCATCTTCTCGATAAATATTCCGAGAACGAACTGCTAAGCCAGAACTTCCGCGTGTACACGACGCTTGATCCAGCGCTGCAGCGCGCTGCGGCGGCCGCGGTTGATGCGGGCGTCAAAAATGTCGATTTGCTGCTAGCGAAGAAATACGAGAAGTGGCGCAAGGAAGCGGAGAAAAAGGGAAGCACCGAGGCGATTCCGCAGGTGCAGATCGCGCTCGTAGCAATGGATCCCAAGACGGGCGAGATCAAAGCCTTAATCGGAGGCCGGGATTACGGGCAGAGCCAGCTAAACCACGCGCTGGCGCATCGCCAGCCCGGGTCGGTATTCAAACCATTCGTATATGCAGCCGCGTTCGATAACGCGGTGGACGGCGTGCAGCCCGTGATCACTCCGGCGACCACGGTCGATGACGAGCCCACGACATTCGAATTCGACAGCAAAGAGTACACGCCGAATAATTACGGCGCGAAATTCATGGGACATGTCACCGTGCGCGAAGCTCTGACAAATTCGCTGAACGTGGCCACCGTCAAGGTTGCGGAGCTGATCGGTTACGGGCGCGTTGTGCAGATCGCGCGGCAGATGGGACTGGGCGGTAATATTCAGCCTACGCCGGCAGTCGCTTTGGGCGCATACGAAATGACGGCGGTGGATGTGGCCGGCGGCTATACAGCGTTCGCCGACGGCGGCGTGCGCGCGGAACCGCAATTCCTGCACAGCGTGGTGAGCGCCGATGGAAGCGTGCTGGAAAAGTTTGCGCCGCAGACGCATCAGGTTATCGATCCACGCGTGGCTTTTCTGGTCACCAGCCTTCTTAAAGATGTTTTGAACAAAGGGACGGGGGCAGGCGTTCGCGCTCGCGGCTTTGCGCTCCCTGCGGCCGGGAAAACCGGAACTTCGCGCGACGGATGGTTCGCCGGGTACACATCAAACCTCCTGACCGTAGTCTGGGTCGGGTTTGATGACAATCGCGACCTCGGTTTGACAGGTGGCGCGGCGGACGCGCCAGTTTGGGCGGACTTCATGATCCGCGCGACGGCGCTCCCGGCGTATCGCGACGCAAAAGATTTCATGCCACCCGAAGGCGTGCAGTCGGTGCTGATCGACCCCGAATCGCAGGAGCTTGCCACGCCGAACTGTCCGGTGACCCGCGATGAAGTTTATGTTGCAGGCTCCGCCCCAACCCAATTCTGCCAATTGCACGGTGGCAGCGCCGCGGCAGCTTCCTCAGGTTCCTGGCTGTCTCACGTTTTTGGGGGAGGTGAGCCCAAACCGCCGCAAACCGATGCCGAGGGCAAGCCGATAGTCCCTTACGATCCGAACAGGCCACCGAATGCGACTGGCCAAGGTGCCAGTGACCCTGCCGCCCCACCCGGCGAAAAGAAAAAGAACCCTTTACAGAAGATTTTTGGTATCTTTGGGGGCAAGAAGAAGGACCCCGACAAGGCTAAGCCTCAACCGGCTACGCCTCCGCCGGAGAAGGGAGACTCGCCATGACTCAGCTACGAGTGGCGTTTCCAGTCAGTATTCTCCTCTTAAGTCTTGCGATTCCTGCAGCAGGACAAACTCTCGAAGAAGCGCGATACATGATGGCGCCAGGGGTGGCGCAAGTGCCTTCGCCCCAGGATCCTGTAATCGTGGTGCGCCCGGAAATCACCGATGAGCAGATGGGCGACCTGTACATGATTCGCAAGGAATATCGCGAGGCCGCGGGGATCTTCAAGAAACTTTCTGACCAAGATCCACGGAATCCCATCTATTTGAATAAGCTGGGTATCGCGCTGCACCAGCAGGAAGCGCTGGGGCTCGCTCTGAAGTATTACCAGAAAGCCGTCAAAGTCGATCCGCGATATGCAGACGCTGAAAACAATGTCGGCACAATTTGGTATCAACGTAAGAAATTCGAGAAAGCTGAAAAGGCGTATCAAAAAGCGATTGCGATCAAGAACGACATGCCCGTCCTGTACAGCAATCTGGGTTACGCGTATTTTGGAGACAAAAAATACGAAGATGCTATTTATGCCTTCCGGCATGCGCTGACGCTCGATCCCATGCTTTTCGAGCATAACGGCTCCCGCAGCGGGTCGATCTTGCAAGACCGCTCCGTCGAGGATCGCGGGCGATTTTATTACATGCTCGCCAAGTCCTATGCGCAGGCCGGGGACCTCGACCGCTGCATCCACTACCTTCGCAAAGCCAAGGACGAAGGCTACAAACAGCTCACCGATATAAAGAAAGACCCGGCATTTGGCGCGGCTCTGAAGGATCCTGCCGTGCAGGAAATGCTCGTGCCGAAACCGGTGGATGCCACGCAGCTATAGATCGGGCAAATGCCGCTCCGACACTGCGGAGATTTGAGTAACCTTGGGGCAAGCCTCAGAAATAGTCCTGACGGGGGTACAAGCGATAACCCCGAAAGTCTTCAGTGAGCCGTTTGTCAATCTGCGCATCATACAAATTGTCTACAGCGTAATGCTTCTAGCGCAATGCTGTCGTGCTCCTCTGCTACAATGAAATGAGCATGAAGCAGTCTGTTTTCACCGCGCATTCATTTGTCCTATTTTGCACACTTGCCATTTGTTGCCTGGTCCCTCTTTCTGTCCTCGCGCAACAGCCCTCCGCAGGCCCTGTGGCTCCCTCGGGTGCACGCGGAGCTGCTTCCGAGGCTTCGCAACCGGGAATCTATCTTGTATTCCCATTTGAAAATGCCGGCGCGTCTCCACGCTTAGACTGGCTTGGCGAAGGCCTTGAAGAGCTAACGATTCAGCGGCTGTCTGCTGCGGGGCAGCAAGTGTATTCGCACACGGGACGCACCGGCGAATTGGACCGTTCAGGGCTTCCGCCCACGGCAAAACTGAGCCGCGCCTCGATGCTGCGTATTGCCCAAAATATGGACGCGGATTATGTGATTTTTGGCAGATTTACGTCCGATGGGCAGACGCTCATGGTCGAGGCTCAAATTCTGCGCGTGAGTCCGACGCGGCTTCTTCCGGCGATCCGGGAGACCGGCCCGCTCGATTCGCTGATGGATTTGCATGTGAAGCTGCTCTGGCGATTGCTTTCCGCCAATGATCACGCCTACCCGCGAACTCTCGAAGAATTCTCAAAAGTGCAGCGGCCTCTGCGCCTTGATGCGTTCGAACATTACGTGCGGGGATTGCTGGCGAGCGACGACGATCCGCGGCTGCGCGAGCTTCGGGAAGCCGCACGTCTCGAGCCCGAGTGGCCCGATCCTGATTTCGCGATTGGTGACGCCTACTATGCGCGCAGAGACTGCGACTCGGCGTTGATTTGGTTTGCGAAAGTTCCGAAAACGCACGACCGCTACGTCGAAGCGGTGTTCGCAACCGGGGTTTGCCGGTTGCTGATGAACGAGCCAGAGAAAGCCGAAGAGGTCTTCTTGTCGCTGCAAGGAGCCTTGCGGAACAATCTCGTTTCCGGTGCGGACCTGCCGGAGATTCTGAATAATCTCGCGCTGGCACGCGCGCGGCAGAACAACACGGTGGCGGCCGTCGCCGATCTTCGCCGGGCGGCGGAGCTTGATCCCGACGAGGACGACTATCCGTTCAATCTGGGACTACTTGCGCTTGGCGCGAACGATTTCGTCGGCGCCGCGAATTATTTTCGCGAGGCTTCCGAACGCGAGCCGGACAAAGCGGAAAACCGCGCGCTGATGATTCTTTCGCTCGAGAAAGCAGGCAAGAAGGCGGAAGCCGATCAGGAGCGCGATACCGCAGCCGAGACTTTTGGCCCTGACGCGCTTCCTGTTGTGCGACTGGACGCCAAGAAAGATACGCTGCTACATCTGGAGCGAGTGCGCTCGGAGATGGACACCACCGCGTTGCGACTGGAGATTGTATCGGCGGGGGATTCCGCAAATGCAGCCGCTGCAGCAGTGGCGGACACTCCTGCGGCGCATATACGGCGCGGGCGGCAGGAACTTTCGGCGGGACGCGTGGATGCAGCCGAAGTTGAATTTCGCGCGGCTCTGACGGCAGATCCGGGGAGCGCGTCCGCGCACAATGGACTTGCTGAAGTCTACCGGCGCCGCGGCAAGCTTGACGATTCCGCCAAGGAACTCCAGGCTTCGCTCGCGATTCGTGATTCCGCCGCGGTGCGCACCACGCTTGCGCGCGTCTATCTCGAGCAGAAAAATGTGGATTTGGCGCGTACCGAGTTGGAGCGAGCACTTAAGCTGGCGCCCAAGTATCCCGATGCCAAGGAATTGCTGGAGCATTTGCAAAAAGTAAAGCCGTCCGGAGGTGCACAATGAGCCCTCGTCGTCTGGTTCAGAGATTATTTTGTGATTCTAGAGTTTTCCATGCCTCGATGTTGGCGATTCTTGGTGGCGTCTTCGTCGCGAAAGCGTTTCTTGTGCTTCCGTCCGCCACGGCGGATGAGCATTCCGCGAATCCACTCGTGCTGGAGCTCAGCCTTAATCGCGAGGTCGAACCGGTGCTGGCTGCTTACATCGACGAGGGACTCGCCGATGCCGCGAGCAGGCATGCCGCGCTGGTATTGATCACCATGGATACGCCCGGCGGACTGGGCGAGTCGATGAAGGACATGATCCAGCATATTCTGGCGTCGCCAGTGCCGGTGGCTGTTTATGTATCGCCCACGGGCGCGCGCGGCGCTTCGGCGGGTTTTTTCATACTTCTCTCCGCGGATATTGCTGCCATGGCGCCGGCGACACACACCGGTGCGGCGTCTCCCGTGGTTGCAATAGGCGGATTTCAATTGCAAATTGACGAGACGATGCGCCGGAAAATGTTCAACGACACCACGGCCTTTTTGCGCAGCTACACAGAAAAGCGCGGCCGGAATCCAACGCTGGCGGAAACCGCCGTGACGGATGCAAAAGCGTTCACGGAAAAAGAAGCGCTGGACGGGAAGTTGATCGACTTGATCGCGTCTTCTCCCGAAGATCTTTTGCGCCAACTGGACGGTCGTACGATCACGCGTTTCGATGGCATGAAGATGGTTCTGTCGCTCAAGAATCCCGTGACTACTCCCTTTGAGCTTTCCGCTCGCCAGAGTTTTCTCGCGCGCATCGTCGAACCGGATGTTTTCTTTGTACTTCTGATGGTTGGCGTGCTCGGGCTGTACACCGAATTTACGCACCCGGGGATGATTGCTCCTGGCGTGATTGGAGGCATCTGCGCGGTACTCGCGCTTTATGCGATGCACATTTTGCCCGTGAATTTCGCCGGAGTGCTCCTGATACTGCTGGCTCTCGCGTTATTCATTTTGGAGGCGAAGTTCACGAGCCACGGCGTCCTTGCTATCGGCGGCATTGTTTCGATGGTGCTGGGCGCGATGTTTCTGATTCGGTCGCCATTAACTTCGGGTGGCGTCAGCCTAGGTGTCGCACTGGCTGCGACACTCCCGTTCGCGCTCATCACTATATTTCTGATGCGGCTTGTACTGCGCTCGCGTTCATGGAAATCGACGACGGGAAGGGAAGAGCTGATTGGCGAAGAGGGAATTGCCATCTCCGGGCTAGGCGCTGGTGCGGAAGGGATGATTCGCGTTCATGGCGAGCTTTGGCAGGCAGTTTCCTCGCGACCGGTGCCCGAAGGGAAATCGGTGCGAGTTCGCAGCGTCGAGGGGCTGAAGCTGCACGTCGAGCCGGAGGAAGCGGTAGTCACGGAAAGCAAGTAGAATGCGTTCACGTTCGGGAGGGTAGACATGGAGATAAGTCTTCTTGGGGCAGCGTTATTTATAGGAATTATTCTGATTTGGATTTGGAATTCTCTCTACATCATCAAGGAATGGGAACGCGGTGTAGTTCTGCGGTTGGGACGATTATTGCCAGAAGCTAAAGGCGCAGGCATAAATCTAGTTTTTTGGCCGATTGAAACGCTCTATCGCATCAATCTCCGGCTCGAAACCTTAGACGTTCCGCCGCAAGATATCATCACCCGCGACAACGTTTCCGTGAAAGTGAACGCGGTTTGCTACTTCCGTGTAGTAGACGCCAACCTTGCCATGTCGCAAGTGCAGAACTATCAATACGCGACGTCGCAGCTGGCGCAAACCACGCTTCGCAGCATCGTTGGCCAGTTCGAGCTGGACGAAATTCTCTCTCAGCGAGACAAAGTGAACGGCAAGCTGCAGATCATCCTCGATCAAGACACGGAGCCCTGGGGCATCAAGGTCTCCAAGGTGGAAGTGAAACAAGTCGACATTCCCGAACAGATGCAGCGCGCCATCGCCAAGCAAGCCGAAGCCGAACGCGAGCGCCGCGCAAAAGTCATTCACGCGCAAGGCGAATTCGAAGCGTCGCAGAAACTTGCCGATGCCGCGAAAGTTTTGGAGACGCAATCGTCCGCCATTCAGCTGCGTTACCTGCAGACTCTGACGGAGATAGGTGTCGAGAAGAACACAACGATTGTTTTCCCCCTGCCCATCGATATTATTAATAGCTGGGTACAAGCGTTAGGGGGATCGAAAAAGTAAGAATGGCTTCTGGAGGAAAAAGAGGGAACGCCGGAGAGCGAGTGCTCGAAGGACGGCACGTCATCGGCTTATTCATGCTGATGCTGCTGTTTTCTGGCGTGTTTTTCACTCTTGGCTACGTCATGGGACGTAACGAGCTCGATGGCCAGGTGCGCGCGTCAACAAACTTGCGCGGCTCGCCGGATTCCACGGTGTTGCCAAAGCCGGAGGTTGCGCCGAAACCCTCGAACAAAAAGCCGGCACCTGAACCACAAACCGAAAAGCCAGCGTCCGCACCGCCTGATTGGGAGTTTTACCACGCAGGCGATTCGAACAAGGCAGATGATCATCTAAAACCGGTCGCGGCGCCCTCGATAAACCCTTCCGCAACGTCCGCAGTGGGAAAAAGCGGCAACCCCACGAAGCAACAGCCCAGCGCGATCTCGAAGACTATTGGTGTCGCGCCTCTCAGCACCGGCGGAGGCACCAGCTTGCAGGTAGCCGCGCTAACTAAAGAATCTGACGCGATGGCGCTTGCGAATAATTTGCGCAAGAAAAATTTCCCGACGTTTGTGCAATCCCCACAGGGGGATAGGTATTATCACGTCCTGGTTGGCCCCTACGCCGATCAGAAAGCTGTCGACAACGCCAGGAAAGGCCTCGAGGTGGCCGGCTTCAAGGCCATCGTCAAGCACTAATGGCAGGACGTCCGTGGCTTGGCTATTTTCGCCCGCATCCTGGCAGTGAAACTCCCGCATGGCTCAGGATTTTTATCGCCGCGGTTTCCGGCGCGGCGCTCTCGTTTTCCTACACTGGTTTTTACCTCAGCATCTATTCCTGGGTATGCGTGGGAATTTTGTTCATTGTGCTTTTCGGGGCCAGTCAACGCGTGGCCTTCGCTTGCGGGTTCGTGCACGGCATCTGTTTTGTTCTGACGTCCGTCTCATGGATCGCGGAAACACTCTCCGTTCATGGCGGGCTCTCTCGCGCAGGCGGATGGGGTGTCTTGGTGCTGATTGGCTCGGTTTGGTCCGTAGCGAACGGCGCTGTTACTTGGGTGGTCAACCGGCTTTCGCGGCGAAGTATCACGCTCGCTTGTTTCGGCGCGCCATTCCTTTGGGTTTCGCTCGAGGTGTTTCGCGCCTACCTGCCTGAAATCAGCTTTCCTTGGAACCTGCTCGGCTATCCAGCCTCTGCAAATATTGCTCTAGTACAGGTCACGACGATTACAGGAATCTACGGTCTCTCCTTTCTCGTCGCTGCGTTCAACGCGCTTCTTGCCTGGACCGACGCCGATACGAAGTATTCGCCAAAGCGGCGGCTCGCGATTTTGCTCAGTGCAGCAGCGCTGGTACTCGTGGTGATGATCGTAGGGCCACGGTTGGTGCCTATGCCAGTTGCCAATCACACCGCGCGTGGCGTGCAGCTCAATTTCCCCGAGGCGCAGGACTACCCGAACGATTGGTTCACGCAGCACGCTTCGGACCTGGCCGAAATACAGCGTCTAAGTCTCGCACCTTCTCCACATCATCCCGATCTCCTGATATGGCCGGAGGCTCCAGCGCCATTTTCTTTTCAAGATTCGCAATTTGCCTATCTGGCTTCAACCCTGGCGGTTCGCTTCCAGCACCCCTTTATCGTTGGCGTGGTGGAGTGGAAGCCGGAGACCATATCCGTCGGGGGCGCGACTCACGCGATTATGGCGCCCTACAACAGCGCGCTGATGTTCGACGCGCAAGGGCATCGAGATTTTTCGTACGACAAAATCCATCTCGTTCCTTTCGGCGAATACGAGCCGTTTCCGCTGATCCATCGCGTGGTGAGGAACGTCTCCAGCGAAGTGGGTGGCTTTCGCAAAGGCACAAAATATTCCGTTGGCCAGTTTCCGGACGGCAACTCCTTTGGCGTCTTCATCTGCTACGAGGCGATTTATCCCGGCGAGATTCGCCGCTTTGCCGCCAACGGCGCTCAACTCTTCGTTAATATTTCGAATGACGGCTGGTTTGGGCACTCCGCGGCCGCCGAGCAGCATTTACGCATGGCGCGTGTCCGAGCCGTCGAAAATCGCCGCTGGGTCGTGCGCACTACGAATAGTGGCGTCACCGTCTCGATCGATCCCTACGGCCGGATCTTCCGCCCGATCCCCCCAAACGTACGCTCTGCCGCCGATTTGCCGTACGACTTCCGCACCGACAAGACCCTCTACACGCGCTTCGGCGATTGGTTCGCTTGGCTCTGCGTGCTGGTTTCCGCTATCCTGTTAGGACTAACTTTTAGAAAGGCTGTTTAGCGTTCCGCCAAATTGCCGGACGCTCCCTGACATCACATGATTCTCGAAGACCTCCAACACCGCTACGAAGGCCTCAAACCCCGCATCGCGCTCGTCCGGAGTTATCTTTGACGCGCCGCAATATCGCGAACGTCTGAAATCGCTCGAAGCTCGCGTTGCCCACCCGGATTTCTGGAGCAACCAGGAAGAAGCGCAAGCTGTTCTTCGCGATCGCAAACGCGCTGAAGAACAAATTGCCGCCGAAGATAAGCTCACGTCCATCTCCGGCGACATAGAAACTTATGTCAGCCTCGCGAAGGAAGAGACCAACGCCGAGCAGCGCAACGATCTTCTGAAGGATCTCGACCGCGAGCTAACGGCGGCAGAGAGCTACGTCGGCGAACTCGAAACCAGGACACTTCTCTCCGGCGAAACCGATCACCTCAACGCCATCATGACCATCAAGCCCGGCGCGGGTGGCACCGAGTCGCAGGATTGGGCCTCCATGCTTCTGCGCATGTATCTGCGCTGGGCGGAACGTAAAGGCATTGACGCCACTCTTCTTGACGAAACTCCCGGCGAAGAAGCCGGCATCAAGTCCGCAACGATCCAGTTCTCCGGCGAAAACGCCTACGGCTTGCTCGCGGGCGAAACCGGCGTGCACCGACTCGTTCGCATCTCGCCTTTCGATCAAGCCGCTCGCCGGCACACGTCCTTCGCGTCAGTCTTCGTGATCCCCGAAATCGACGACAAAATCGAAATCAACATCCGTCCCGAAGATCTGCGTGTCGATACTTTCCGCTCCGGCGGCAAAGGCGGCCAGAACGTCAACAAAGTGGAAACCGCCATCCGCATCACGCACCTGCCTACCAACATCGTCGTCGGCTGCCAAGCCCAGCGCAGCCAGGGCAAAAACCGCGAAATGGCCATGAAGATGTTGCGCTCCCGGCTTTACGACCTCGAAGTGCAAAAACGCCAGGCCCACACCGATAAGCTCGATGAATCCAAGTTGGACATCTCCTTCGGCAGCCAGATTCGTTCCTACGTCATGCAGCCCTACCGCATGATCAAGGATCACCGCACCAAGTTCAGCGCCGGAGACGTGGACCGCGTGATGGACGGCGACATTGACCCTTTCATCCGTTCCTACCTGATGGCCAAAAAGACCAAAGGGAGGCTGGAGGTTCAGCTGGATGACGACGAGGATGCCGCCTAACGAAATCTATCCGTCCCCAAATAACTGCACCCAGGCGCCGTTCAACCCCTGTTTTCGACCGTTCGCTGCGCCCATAAGTCATTTAAGCTCAATGCGTTGATTCTTGGACCCTGCGATGTTACTTTTGTTAGGTTAATCCAATGCTCTGTGAATAGCATGTCCTGGCGGCTGGACCGCCGCGGTTCACGAAGGAGAAAGTCTTTTGAGCGAAGCCCTACGCAACTTCTTGTTTACGTCGGAGTCTGTCACCGAGGGTCATCCAGACAAGATTGCCGACCAAATTTCCGACGCCGTTCTTGATGAAGTGATGAAGCAGGACCCGAAAGGGCGTGTGGCGTGTGAAACGCTCGTCACCACCGGCCTTGCTGTAGTCGCCGGCGAAATCACGACGAGCGCGATCGTTGACTACGACACGCTGGTCCGCAACACCATCCGCGGTGTCGGCTACGACCGCGCAAAATACGGCTTTGACGCCGAGACTTGCGCCGTCATGTGCACCGTTAAGCGCCAATCGCCGGACATCGCCATGGGCGTCGATACCGGCGGCGCGGGTGATCAGGGCCTCATGTTCGGTTTCGCGTGCGACGAAACCGCTGAGCTGATGCCCATGCCCATCCAACTCGCCCACCGCCTCACGCAGCGCCTCTCCGAAGTTCGCAAGGCCGGTAAAGTTGATTTTCTACGCCCCGACGGCAAGTCCCAAGTCACTATTGAATATCGCGATAGCAGGCCAGTTCGCGTCGATTGCGTGGTCATCTCGACGCAGCATAGCGAAAAGGTTTCCAACGCCGATTTGCGCGATGCGGTCACCGAGCACGTGATTCGCCCCATCATTCCTGCAGCGATGCTCGATAGCAAAACCAAATATCACATCAATCCCACAGGCCGTTTCGTCATCGGCGGGCCGATGGGCGACGCGGGTTTGACCGGCCGCAAAATTATCGTTGATACCTATGGTGGCTACAGCCGTCATGGCGGTGGCGCGTTCTCTGGCAAAGATCCCTCGAAGGTGGACCGCTCCGCTTGCTACATGGCGCGTTACATCGCGAAAAACATTGTTGCGGCAGGATTGGCGCGCAAAGCGGAAGTTCAGCTTGCTTACGCCATCGGAGTGGCTGAGCCGGTTTCCGTGATGGCCGATACGTTCGGGACAGCAGCAGTCTCCGAAGAAAAAATCACCGCGCTGATCCGCGAATACTTCTCGCTGACACCCAAGGGCATCATCGAAGCACTCGATCTTCGCCGCCCGATTTACAAGGACACCGCCGCTTATGGCCATTTCGGACGCAGCGGGCCCGGCTTCAGTTGGGAACGCACCGATCGCGCCGATGCTCTGCGCAAGGCAGCTGGTCTTGCAGCGACGGCCACGGTGGAAGCAGGCGCACACCGTTAGGAGTTGCTACAAACGCTGTCGTCTTGGCTTTTCCGCGCGATGTCCCCTCGCCGCGCAATATTCGCACTAAGGAGAATGAGTGTGGCCACAGCAGAGCTAAAAAAAGGTGATGTAAAGGATATCGGGCTGGCGGATGCCGGCAAACGCAAAATCGAGTGGGCGCATCAGCAGATGCCCGTTCTCGAAATTATCCGTAAGCGCTTTGTGAAGGAGCAGCCGCTCAAGGGACTGCGCGTTTCCGCTTGTCTGCACGTGACCAGCGAAACCGCAAACCTGATGATTGCTTTGCGCGATGGTGGAGCTGATGCGGTTCTATGCGCTTCGAATCCTCTTTCGACGCAAGATGAAGTCGCCGCTTCGCTGAACCGCGACTACAACATTCCGACATACGCCATCAAGGGCGAGGACAACGAGACGTACTACTCGCACTTGCGCGCGGCGCTCGAGCATAAGCCGCAATTCACGATGGACGACGGCGCCGACCTCGTCACCATGCTTCTCACCAAGCGCACGGACCTCGTTGCCAACGTCATCGCCGGAACAGAAGAAACCACGACCGGCGTCATTCGCCTGCGCGCCATGGCCAAGGACGGCACCCTGAAGTATCCGATCATCGCCGTCAACGACGCGGAGACGAAGCACTTCTTCGACAATCGCTACGGCACCGGGCAATCCACGCTCGACGGCGTGATTCGCGCCACCAACCTGCTGCTCGCGGGGCTCAAAGTAGTTGTTGCAGGCTACGGCTGGTGTGGACGCGGTGTAGCGATGCGTGCCAAGGGCCACGGCGCAGACGTCATCATTACTGAAATCGATCCGACGAAGGGTATCGAAGCGGTGATGGACGGATTCCGCGTAATGCCGATGGCGGATGCAGCCAAGCAGGGCGACGTTTTCATCACCGTCACCGGCAACAAGGATGTGATTCGCTCAGAGCATTTCGAAGCGATGAAGAGTGGCGCGGTCGTCTGCAATTCCGGTCATTTCAACGTGGAAATTGATATTCCGGCTCTCACACGGTTGTCGTCCGGCAAGCGCGAAGTGCGCCCGCTTGTGGACGAGTACCTAATGAAGGACGGTCGCAAAATCTATCTTCTCGGCGAAGGCCGTTTGGTGAATTTGGCTACCGCAGAAGGACATCCGGCCGCCGTTATGGATATGAGCTTTGCCAATCAAGCTCTGTCCGCCGAATACCTTCTGCAGAATTACAAGCAGTTGAAGCCGCAGGTCTATGTCGTGCCTCAAAACCTCGACAAGGAAATCGCGCGCCTCAAACTCGACAGCATGGGCCACAAGCTCGACAAGCTCACCGCCGAGCAGGAGCACTATCTAGCCTCCTGGCAAGAAGGCACGTAGTTGGTAGCACAGACACTCCTGTCTGTGCTCCTGTTCTTTCTTGGCCCAACGAGACAGGCATCACCCTTTGTTCTAGTGCACTTTCATCGTGGGGCGCAATAAACCGCGCCCCATTTTCTTGTAAACTTAATTGAGTCTCTTCCAGGTCAGCCTATGTGGGATTTCTGTACCAACGCGCTCGACACAGCCCGCCTACGCGGTGCCACTTACACTGACGTCCGCATGATGCACCTCCGCCAGCGCGATCTGACCACCAAAAACGGCCAGGTCGGCACTCTCGCGCAGTCCGAATCGATCGGCATAGGCATCCGAGCACTGGCAAATGGCGCATGGGGCTTCGCCTCCACCGACCGTCTCACCCGCGAAGGCGTCTCCGCCTGTGCCGCGCAAGCCGTCTCCATCGCCAAAGCATCCGCGCTAGCGAAACGCGGTGACGTAGTCATGGTCCCGGAAGACGCCTATATCGACAGCTGGCAAAGTCCCTTCCGCAAAGATCCTTTTGAACTCCCGTTGGAAAATCAGCTAGCTCTTCTGCTAGCGGCCGATGCCGAAATGCGACGCGTCAAGGGTGTTACGCTCACCGAAACCGGCATGCAGTTTCGCAAAATCGATTCCTGGTTCGCGTCCAGCATCGGCTCGCGCATTCATCAACGAAAACTGATCACCGGCTGCGGCATCGCCGCCACGTCTTTCCAAGGCGACGAAATTCAAAAGCGCTCCTACCCCAACAGTTTTGGCGGACAGCATGCACTCGAAGGCTACGAACTCGTCGAGTCACTCGAACTTTTGAAGCACGCAACACGCGTCGGCGAAGAAGCCGCCGCGCTGCATTCCGCCGCCCAGTGTCCAGAAAAAACAGGGACTCTCATTCTCGGCGGAAGCCAGCTCGGCCTCCAGATTCACGAATCGGTTGGTCATCCCATCGAACTTGATCGCGTCCTCGGCCAGGAAGCGAATTTTGCGGGCACAAGCTTCCTCACACTCGACCAACTCAACAAACTCCGTTACGGTTCCGACATCGTGAACGTCGTCGCCGATGCGCGCCTCGAACACGGCCCCGGCCTCGGATCGTTCGCATACGACGATGAAGGCGTCCCCGCGCAATGCACCGACATCATCAAGGACGGCCAGTTCCGCGGCTATCTTTCGAATCGCGAAACCGCGCATCTCATCGGCCTGAAGCGCTCCTCCGGCACCATGCGCACCGAGAGCTGGAATCGCCTCCCCATCATTCGCATGACAAACATTAGCCTCAACCCCGGCACGTGGGATTTTGACGATCTGATTGCCGACACTGACGACGGAATCCTTATGGAAACAAACCGCTCGTGGTCCATCGACGATCGCCGCTACCAGTTTCAGTTTTCTACGGAAATGGGCTGGGAAATCAAAGGTGGTAAAAAAACGCGCCTGTTGAAAAATCCCAGCTACAGCGGCATCACTACAGAATTCTGGAATTCCTGCGATGCGATTTGTTCGCGCGAACATTGGACGCTCTGGGGCACGCCGAACTGCGGCAAAGGCCAGCCCATGCAGACAATGGGCACCGGACACGGTGCATCACCGTCGCGCTTCCGCAACGTCAAAATCGGCTCGGCCTTTTCAAACCAATGAGCACTCAGATTAAATCAAAACCTTCGAAATCCTCAGCGGGGAAGGGCACCGCGACTTCCCCGCAACTATTCCCCGAATCAGAACTTCGTCGCATCATCAACACAGTTCTCCATCTCGCCAAATCCACAGGCGCCGAGGAAACAGAAGTTCACGTCGACGAGACCACGGACTCCCTCACCCGCTTCGCCAACAATGCCATCCATCAAAACGTAGCCGAGCGCGGCCTCAACGTTTCTATCCGCACCGTCGTCGACCACCGCACCGCGCGCGCCACGACGAACCGCGTCGACGAAGATTCTCTCCGTGCCGCCATCGAAGCCTCCTTGTCCCTCGCGCACAGCCAGCCCAAGGATCCGCATCTGCTCGCGCTCCCTGTCAAACAGCGCTATCGCAAAGTAAATCGCTTCGCAAAAGACACCGCCGCTCTCACACCCGAAGAGCGCGCTCGAGCCGTTCGTCGCGCTTGCGATCTTGCTATACAAAACGGCCAAGTCGCCGCGGGCATTTTCGCCAGCGGCCTGCAACAATCCGCCCTTGGCAATTCGAGCGGACTTTTCGCCACCTACCGTGAGACTCACGCCGAATTCAGCATCACCATGCAGGAAACTCCCGCTGCGAGTTGGGCCAAAGCCAACGCTGCCAGCGTCCGCGCCTTCGATCCGCAAAAACTCGCCCAGCGCGCCACCGAAAAAGCGCACCTGGCAGTTGCCGCCCGTGAACTCCCACCGGGCCGCTACACGGTTATTCTCGAGCCCGCCGCCGTCCTCGATCTAGTCGGCTTCCTTTTTTACGACTTCGCCGCTACCGCCCTCCAAGACAAGCGCTCTTGCCTCAACGACCGCATGGGGAAACCACTCTTCGGCAAAAACATTTCCATCACCGATGACGCCTACCATCCGCTCCAGCTCGGTGCCCCCTTTGATGGCGAAGGCATTCCGCGCCAGCAGGTTCTGCTAGTTGATTGCGGCGTCCCGAAAAATCTCGTCTACGCTCGCAGCACCGCGAAATCCGCCGGCAAAAAACCCACTGGCCATGGTTTCGCACTCCCCAACGAATACGGAGAAGCCCCGATGAACTTGGTGTTCGCCGGCGGCGATTCCTCTCTAGAAAAAATGATCGCCTCTACAGACCGCGGCCTTCTTGTCACCCGCCTCTGGTACATCCGCGAAGTCGATCCCTACGAAAAGGTCATGACCGGCATGACCCGCGACGGCCTTTTCCTGGTAGAAAAGGGCAAAGTAACTACCGCCGTCCGCAATTTCCGCTTCAATCAGTCCATCCTGGCCATGCTCCGCAACGTCGAGCAGCTCGGCCCCGCTGTCCGCGCCACGGGCGAAGAAGCCTTCGAAATGGTCGTACCCGCAATGAAGATCCGCGATTTTCACTTTTCGGAAGTTACAAAGTTTTAATAATCCACAGCTTAGAATCTCCTCCCCCACAAAACCGATTTGATAAATGCAAATTCTGCGTTGTACATCCCACCCCCTCCGGCTCAATAAACAGATATGCAGCAATGGTGCGTGCCCTCCCGCAGCAATCGGCACCCGAATTGGGGCCACCCTGACCACGATGCCTGTGGAACGGGGTTTGTCGCGCGCCTGGGCGGGCCTGCAAGCCATGAAATCGTCAACATCGCCCTGACGGCTCTCGAGCGCCTGACCCACCGCGGCGGAGTCGACGCCGATGGCGCCAGCGGCGACGGGGCCGGCCTGCTGACCTCTCTCCCTCACGAATTTTTCCGCGCCCGCGCGCAAGAGCAGGGCATCGATCTGCCAGAAGTATTCGGCCTGGGGTTTGCATTTTTCCCAGCCACAGCGACGGCCGACGCCAAAGCCGCTGTAGCCGCCGCCGCCGACACCGAGCGCCTCCGCATCCTCGGCTGGCGCCGCGTCCCAACCAACACGAACTCTCTCGGTAGTAAAGCCCTAGAGACGATGCCTGAAATCTGGCAATTCTACGTCGCGCCTTTCCACGCCTCGCGCGGCGTCTCTCGCTTCGAGTGGAAACTCGCGCTTCTCCGCAAGCGCGCCGAAGCGCTTTTGCCAGCGCGTTGTTATCTCTGTTCGCTCTCTTCACAAACGGTCGTTTACAAAGGTCTGCTCACGCCCTGGCAGTTCCCGCAATTTTACGAAGATCTGCGCGACGCCGCGTTCGCCACGACATTCGCCATCTTCCACCAGCGCTATTCCACAAACACGCAGCCTTCGTGGGATCTTGCGCAGCCGTTCCGTTACGTCGCCCACAACGGCGAAATCAACACCATCGTCTCGAATCGCCGCTGGCTCCGCGCCAAGCAGCGCGAACTCCGAGCCCGCCTCACCGTCGGCTCGTGGTTCACTCCGCTAGAAGAAAAAGTCAGCGATTCCGCCAGCTTCGATAATGCCTTCGAGCTGAAGCTTCTCGATGGTTTTGCGCCGGATGAAGCCATGCTCACACTGGTTCCTCCCGCGTTTGAAAACGATCCGCTGCTCTCGCGCGACATTCGCGCGGCTCTCACTTCGCTTTCGCAGCAAAGCGAGCCGTGGGACGGCCCCGCCGCGCTAATTTTTTCCGACGGCCAATTCGTCGGCGCAAAGCTCGACCGCAACGGACTCCGTCCCCTGCGCTACACGCTCACGCATGACGGCCTCCTGATTGCCGGCTCCGAAACTGGCCTGATCGATCTCGATGAATCGCGCATCGCGGAACGCCAGCGTCTCGGTCCCGGCGAAATGATTCTCGCCAATCCGACGACGGGTCTTTTCCTCCGCTGGCGCGAAATCCTGAAGCGCTTGGCCATGCATCAAGCGCGCAACGCCATGCCACCGCCGCGGCACCTGGCGTTTTCTACTGCGGTCCATTCCGCAACAACCGACCAGCCCAAGCGCATTGCCGCAGCTGCAGGCTGGACCGAAGATCAATTCAAAACTCTCTTCTCCGCTTTAATCCACGGTAAGGAAGCCGACTGGAGCATGGGCGACGACGCCCCTCCCGCGTTTCTCTCAACGCTCCCGCGCACGCTCTGGGATTACTGCAAGCAGCGGTTCGCGCAAGTTACAAATCCACCGATCGATCCGCTTCGTGAAGCTCACGTCATGTCTCTGGACGTTCATCTCAAGGACGGCGCCACGCTACCCGGCCCGCTGCTCAACGCCGGACAACTCGACGAACTCTCGGAATTTTTTGGCCCAGTTCATCGCGTCGACATAACTTTCTCTTCTGCCCTGGGAGTCCCGGGCGCGCACTGCAGACTTGCTCAGCTATCTTCTACCCCTCTGAGTAGCAGCGGACGCCCGGGCCTCCTCCTCCTTTCCGATCGCGGCCTTAACGCGGAAACCGCCGCACTTCCCGCGCTGCTGGCTACCGCCGCTGTTTGGAAAGCGATGGTTCGCGAGGGCCTCTGGGATGTACCGCTTGTCGTCGAGTCTGCGCAAGTCTTTGACACTCATCACGTCGCGCTCCTCGTCGCTGCAGGTGCCAGCGCTGTCGTGCCCTATCTTGCCGACGAATTTGCCGAAGCCCTCGAGTCCGGTGGCGCAGACCGCATGCGCCTCGCGATCACGGCTGGCCTGAGAAAAGTTCTCGCGCGCATGGGCGTTTCCACGCTCGCGAGCTATCGCAATAGCCATCTCTTCGAAATCGTCGGCCTATCCGAGGATCTCTGCGTAGACTTTTTCGAAGACGCCGCCGACTATCCTGGGTCAAAAACTCTCGACGATCTTTTCGCCGATTATGCCCGCATGCACACGACGGCTTTTTCGCCAGCAACCATCGAACTCGCCGATGCCGGTTTATACCGTTTCCGCAAAGGCGCCGAACTTCACGCCACATCGCCCGAAGTCGTTCGCCGAATGCATGCGCACGTTCGCGCCCCGGAAGCAGGCAAATTTGCTGCCTTCGAGGAATTGTCCGAGCACCAGGGCACCGTCTTCCTACGCGACTTGCTCGAAACCGTTCCCGGCACGCCGGTGCCTGTCGAAGAAGTCGAATCGACCAGCACGATTCTTCGCCGCTTCAGTACGCAAGCCATGTCGCTAGGCTCGCTCAGTCCCGAAGCCCATCGTACGCTTGCCCTGGCGATGAATATGATCGGTGGCCGTAGCAACACCGGCGAAGGCGGCGAGGATCCCAACACCTATCGCTTCGAGCCCGCCGCTGCGAATAAAATTAAACAAGTAGCTTCCGGTCGCTTCGGCGTTACCGCGGACTATCTCGTCCATGCTGAAGAACTCGAAATCAAAATGGCGCAAGGCTCCAAGCCCGGCGAAGGCGGCCAGCTTCCCGCGCGCAAAGTCACCGAATATATTGCGCGTATTCGCCACGCTACTCCTGGCACTCCGTTAATTTCGCCGCCACCGCATCACGACATTTACAGCATCGAAGATCTCGCTCAGCTCATCCACGATTTGCGCGCGGTAAATCCCAGCGCGCGCATCGGCGTCAAACTCGTAAGTGGTGCTGGCGTCGGAATCATCGCCGCAGGCGTCGCCAAAGCAGGCGCCGACGTCATCACTATCAGCGGACACAATGGCGGCACTGGCTCTTCGCCGCTCACATCCATCAAAAACACGGGTTTGCCCTGGGAAATCGGCCTTCGCGAGACGCATGACACGCTCGTTCGCGCCGGCCTTCGTTCCCGTGTCTCTCTCCGCGTCGACGGCGGACTGAAATTTTCGCGCGACATCATCGTGGGCGCTCTCTTCGGCGCCGACGAATTCGGCTTCGGCACCGCTTCTCTCCTCGCCATCGGCTGCGTTATGGCCCGCCAATGCCATCTCAATACCTGTCCCGTCGGCATCGCCACGCAAGACGAAAAGCTCCGCACTCGTTTCAACGGCAAGCCGGAAATGGTCGCCGCATATTTCCGTTCCCTCGCCGACGAAGTGCGCAATCGCTTGGCCCAACTTGGCGCTCACTCTCTCAGCGATCTCACCGGCTGGTACGACCGGCTCAGCGCGCGCTCCGGTATGGATCCGCTACTGATCGTCCCAATGTCCGAATCGAACCGCGTTGCTCCCCATCAGTCGCCAGCCCTGCATGCAGCCGCGCGCGAGGACGCTTTGCAGCTCAGCGCCGCCTTCGAGCTCCAGACGGAATCTCAGCCCATTCAAAACTCTGATCGCAGTGTCGGCGCTGGCATGAGCGGGGAATTGATGCGCCGCCGCCGTCCAGGCAGCCAGAGCAAAAACCTTCCACTTGCGGAAGAAATGATCAAAGAGTTCCACGGTTGCGCAGGACAAAGCTTCGGCGCGTTCCTCGCCGATGGAATTACTTTGGCGCTTTCGGGCGAAGCCAATGACTACGTCGGAAAAGGCCTCTCAGGCGGCACCATCGCGATTTCCGCCAGCTCCGCCGCTTCGCGCCGCGGTGACGTTCTCGCGGGCAACACTGTTCTTTACGGCGCTACTTCCGGCCAACTCTTCGTAGCAGGGCGTGCTGGCGAGCGCTTCGCCGTTCGCAATAGCGGCGCTCTCGCGGTTGTTGAGGGCGTCGGCCAGCATGGCTGCGAATACATGACCGGCGGCGTAGTCCTTGTTCTCGGCCCTCTTGGTCTCAATTTTGGCTCCGGCATGACCGGCGGTCTCTCCTATGTTCTCCGGGGCGAAGCCGACGAAGTGATTCACCGTGATTTCGTTGCTCTCTCGGAGATCGACGCCCAGGAAGAAGCCTGGCTCCGCAGCGTTCTTGAGGAGCATCTGCGTCTCACCTCTAGCCCTCGCGCGTCTCGTTTGCTTTCTCGCCGCGGCGTGCTTCCGTTCTTGAGGGTGCAGCCGCTGCATTTCCAGGGCACTCTCGAAGCGACCTGGGAGCCGCTGCTCGCTCGTTTGAAGCGCCGAGAAGTGATTTTCAGTTCGCCGCAGAGCGCCGCGTTTACGCGAGCTTCTCTGCCAGCTTGAAAGGAGCTGTTTCTACGGTTACTTAGCGGAGACATTCCGCTATAATCATTACCGAGCCACCCGCCCATGGACTTCGACCAACTCGCCACATTCGTCTACGTTGCCAAGCTGAAGAGCTTCTCGCGTGCCGGGCAAAAAGTTTTTCGCTCGCAGTCCGCTGTCAGCGCGCAGATTCGTCAGCTCGAACAAGCCTATCGCGCACGTCTTCTCGACCGTTCCGCTAAATCCGTCGAGTTGACTCCGGCTGGCGAAGTGCTCTTCGAGTTCGCTGAGCGACTTCTTCGCCTCCGCGATGAATCGATCCAGGTCGTAGCCGACCGCGGCGACGTCGTGCAAGGCCCGCTCGTTTTTGGCGCCAACGAAGCCACTTGTCTCTATCTGCTTCCAGATATGTTCGCGGATTTTCAGCGCCGCTATCCGCAAGTCCACATCAGCATCTACCGCAATTTTAGCCACAAAATCTTGCAGCGCGTGGAAGATGGCTCAGTCGACGTGGGCATTGTGACGCTGCCCATCAAATCGCCCACTCTCAAGGTTCACCACATCTCGCGCGACCGCCTGCGCTTCATGGTTAGCACTCGCAATCCGCTGGCGCATCGTTCCAAGATCACGCTTGAAGAAGTCGCCGCACAGCCGCTCATTTTTCCCCGCACCGGCTTCACCCGCCAGGTGTTGGACAAACT
The DNA here is from genome assembly GCA_963784015.1 of uncultured Acidobacteriota bacterium. Lineage (GTDB taxonomy): Bacteria > Acidobacteriota > Terriglobia > Acidiferrales > UBA7541 > Acidiferrum. The sequence goes on along the minus strand of CAWAPX010000049.1, from coordinate 256,763 downwards.
CTTCCGCCCCTATCGCGCCCGCCTCCGCGTCGCGATGGAACTCCCTAGCATTGGCATGATTAAGCGTTTCGTTGCCGCCGACGCTGGCGTCTCCTTCATCAGCGAAAGCTTTGCCCGCGATCAGGTCAAAGCCGGCGAAGTGAAGCTCCTGACCGTCGAGGGTGTCGATCTCTGGCGCGAACTCGGCCTGGTCTACCGCCGCGACCGCAGCCTCCCGCGCTCCGCCCAAGCCCTGATTGCCGTAATCCGCGAACACAAAAAATTCCCCGACACCACCGCCGCCGCCTCCGACTAAACCTACGCCACCCGGCGTCTAAACTTGTAGGGGCACGGCACGCCGTGCCCGGTTTGCCTGCGGGTTCAAATGTAAGCTCTTCCAACTCATAGAAATTACAAAATGTGGGGAGGCTGCGGGCTAAGACTATGCCAAGCGGATGGTACTACTCACCATTCACTTCTCTCAGTGAACGTTGAAGTCCAAACTCGCAATCGATCTCGAAATCACGTTTTCCTGAATCTGAATGAGGTCGTTATCGGCGTAAGTCATCCCAAGGACCGTGAACACGTCCGCCCCTCGGGAAATTACCACTAGCGTTCCGGACCAATCATGCCCGTCCGCCATCCCGCGGTAGTGATATTCGACGGCCGGCAACCCCCCGACCACTGTCTTCCGCTGCGAGATTCTCTTATAGTTTTCGTAAATTTCGCTCAGCCGTTTCTCAACGGTCACCGCTGCAGGATCGAGCGCAGCTTTGCTCTCTTCGTCCCCGATGACCAGCAGAGTTGACTGATTGAGTGTGCCCAATGCGACGACTGCATTCGGCAGCGCCTTCCGCGCATCTTCCATCAGTGTCCAGCTCGGCGCCTTGTACATTCTGAAGCCGTGCGTGTAGTTCGTGTAGAGATTGCCCCGAACGTCTTCGCGGATCGCTGGCGGTTCCGGCTCTTTTGGGGCTGCGGGCTGCGCTGTGGATGCCGCCAAGCTTCCATTTGGCGCAGCAGTTGCTCCTGTGATGGTAGGAGCAACCGCATTTGTCTTCGTAGTCGTCGGAACTTCCGGTTTTACTGCGGCGTTCGTGATTTTTGGAGTGGCTTTTTCGCGCTTGGCCGCCGCCGGGTCCGCGGATTTCACGCTGGCATTCGTCGGTTGTGTCGTTCCCTCGGCCAACGACGCTACGGCTGGTTCTGCCTTCGGCGCCCCATCCGTGGCCGAATCTTTCTTCGCTGCAGGCGTCTTGTCGTTTTTCGGCGTCTCGCCGGCCGGCGTCGACGGAACGATCGACGCGATCTTGTCTTTCTCCACAAGCACATACCCAAAGTCCGTTTTGACTTTGAACATGTTGTCTTCGTACGACACAATCACGCCGTAAAGCTTCTTGCCATCCTTCAACCGAATCTCATCCGCTAGGGCAGACGAGGCCGCGAAGCATAGAGCCACAGTTAATGCTGCCGCACCAAAGGATAGACGCTTTTTGGGGACGGTCAACGCCGAAGGACATAGGGAGCCAGGCTTTCGGGAGACCGCCAGGGCTGCAACGTAGAGGGAGCCGCGCATTTTGGGGACAGCCATATTTTTAGTATGGGGTCGCCCGCCACGCCCTCGCAACCGTCACGACTGCGGTGGTGTCCGCCGTGTTACCTCTGCCAGCAGCGCCCCAATCCGCCGCGCCAGGCGCTCCACTTGTTCGATGGACTCGCTCAACCGCGCTCGCAGCGGCTCCGGCAAGTTCGCGTGCGTCTGCTGCATCGCCAAAGCCTCGGCGATCACCCGCAGCTCTTTCCGATGCCGCGGATTCAACCGCTCCCAAAGCCGCTGCTTCGCGCTCCGGTTACGCCCCAGCCACTCCTCGCCGGTCCCAGCAGGCCGCCCCGCCTCCGGTTCCGTCGAGTTACCCGCGGCCGTGGTACCTGCCGTCATACGTGGTTTTCTTGTCAGAAATAGCATTCTCTGCAGCTCCGCGTTGGCATACTTTCGTCGCCCGGTCTTTCTCTGTGCGCTCTGCGCTCTCTGTGTTAATTCTTTTTCTTCAACGCTTCCATTTTTTCTCCATTGATCTGCCCTCCTATTTCCACGCGTCCCGTTACGCGCATCGCCCGCGTTTCAAACACCAACCCGCCATAACGGTCATACGCATCCGGAAAAAGCACCACCTCATACAATCCGCGCTGATCCTCCAGCGTCACAAACATCATGTTCCGGTAATTCTTCGTTCCCACATGCCGGTAAGTCACCACCCACCCGCACAACGTCACGCGCTTCCCGCGCCATCCATCCAACTCGTCGCTCCAGACCTCGCCATTGCGTGGCAAAAAATCCAAAGGATGCCCGCTAACGCACACCTCCAAAATCTCTCGCTCGTATCTCAGCCTCTGTTCCTGCGTGTACGCAACAACCGGCATTCCAGCCAGAGCAACTCCGATAGCATCGCTGCCGCTCTCATTAGCAAACAAAGTCTCTGGCACTTTTGGTGGCACAGCCAATCGTGGCTGTGTGCATCTGCTCCGAAGAGGTTGTGGGTTTTTCCTTCCAGCTTGCAAAAAATTCCACCGCCACAACATCTCGGGTCGGGAAATTTCACATGTGCCTTCGCCCGCTTGCTCATCCACATCATCACGCACCTCATCAAACGCCCCGCACTTGATCAATGCCTCGATCTCATCTTTCTCCACGGGCACGCGCCACAGAAAATCCTCGAGCGAACGAAACGCCCCAACCTCTTCCCGCGCCCGCACGATCGCCGTCATCGTCTCCACGCGCAGCCCTTTCACCTGCATCAGCCCGATGCGCAGCGCGCGCTTCCCATTCGTGGCCAAAAGTGGGGCAGACATTCCTGTCTGTCGGGTCTTTCCCGTCTGTAGAGTCTTCGCCGCCGTGTCCTTCGCCTCCGCCGTGTATTCCATCCTCGAATGATTCACCGACGGCAGCCGCACCTCGATCCCCCAGCGCTTCGCTTCTTCCACATACGCCGACACGTGATAAAACCCCGCTCCCGCGCTGCACATCGCTGCCAGAAATTCCGCTGGATGATGCGTTTTCAAATACGCCATGCGGTACGAAATGTCGGCATACGTTGCAGCATGCGCTTTGCAAAAACCGAACCCCGCAAATTTCTCCACCATCATCCAAGTTTCTTCGCGCTGTTTGTCAGTCAGCCCCATCATTCCCGATGCCAGCTCGAACTTTGCGCGCAATCGATCGAGGTCACGCCGACCGGAGAATTTTGCCGACGACCGTCGCATGATATCGGCCTCGGCTAGCGACATCTCCCCCGCCACCTGCGCGATCTGCATCACCTGCTCCTGGAAAATACACACACCAAGCGTGTCTTCCAGAATGGGTTGGAGCGCCGGATGGGGATATTCGACTGCTTCTTCTCCGCGTAGCCGCTTGATAAACAATTCTTTCGATCCATACTCCGCCGCTCCCGGCCGGATCAGCGCCAAAGCTTGCGCTACTTCTTCCAGCGTCCGCGCTTTCATCATTCGCAGCAATCCACGCATAGCCGGCGACTCGATCTGAAACACGCCCATCGTTCTTCCCGCGGCAATCACGTCGCACGTCGCGGGATCATTTTCCGGTATCGCGTCGAAATCAATCTCTCGTGCTTTAGGTCTTGGCGTTACTCCGTCCGGCGCAACTCTCGCCGTGGTAGCACAGGCACTCTCGCTTGCCCAGAGCCTCGAAGGGGCTGTGCTCCTATCTTTCTTTTCCTCTACTTCCTCTACTTCGTTTATTTCCTCTGCCTCCTCCGCTTCCTTCTCGATGTTGTCCAACGCCAGCGACATTGTCGTGAACCCACGCTGCCCCAGCAAATCCATCTTGATTAGCCCGAGCGCTTCGATGGCGTTCATGTCGTACTGCGTCACGACAATTCCTTTCGTCGCGCGCTCCAGCGGCGTCAGCCAAGTCAGCGGCCGCGCGGAGATCACCGTGCCGCACGGATGAATCCCCATGTGCCGTGGCGCGTCGTCAAGACGCAGCGCTACTTGCAGAATCGTTTTCCACGGCTCATCATCCACCGGCAAATTCCGGCACTCCGGCAAATCGCGAATCGCTTGCAAAATCTCGCGCACGGGACGGTGCGGCAATCGCTTCGTAAAATGATTTACTTCGCCCGGCGGCACGCCAAACACTTTGGCGATTTCGCGGATGGCCAGCCGTGCGTGCATGGTCACGAAACTTCCGATCATCGCCACGTGCTCTTCACCCCAGCGCTCGTAGACGTAGTCGAGCAATTCATCGCGACGCGCACCGCAAATGTCGATGTCAATATCCGGGCAGTCGCCACGCTGCTCGTTCAGAAAATCTCTCGAAATACAATCCCCAGCGCAGCGGACAGACACAGGAAATCCCCAGGCAATACGTCACCATCGAGCTGGCAGCCGAACCGCGAGCCACAGCAGGAATTCCGCGCCGCTTGGCCTCTTCGACGATTTCCCACACCAGTAAAAAATACGGTGCGAGATGCAGCTTTTCGATCACGCCTAATTCATGCGTTAGTCGCGACAGTACCTCGGGCCGTAGCGGGCGGTAACGCTTCTGCGCGCCGGCAAAACACAGCGTCCACAAATACGAAAACGCGGATTCGCCTTCCGGCACAGGAAATTCCGGAAAGATCGTTTTGTTCAGTGTGAGGTTGAGGTTGCAGCGATCCGCAATGTCCTGTGTCGCGCGCAGCAATTCAGGATGGTCCGGGAAGAGTTTTTGCATTTTCGCCGCTGGCTTGAACCACGCTTCGCTAGTGGCGATGTCGGGCGCCGCGACGGTCGTCAGCAAACCGCCGGTGCGCACCGCATTCACGGCGCGGTGATGCAAATGCTCTTCTGGCCGCAGAAAATAAACGCTATTCGTCGCCACCAGCGGCACGCCGAGTTCGCGCCCGATTTGCTCTGCCTCCCGCAGCACGCGCCCGTCGCCGGAAGACAAATGTTGCACCTCGATCCATAGACGGTCGCCAAAAATGTCTTTGAGCTGCACAAAGTCGCTGCATTGCCCTGTCTTTGCAGGGGCACGGCACGCCGTGCCCGTCTTGGATGTCCCGCTTATCTTGCACGTCGCATCCGCCTCGCTCGGTGCGTCAATTTCCGGAAGGGCACGGCGTGCCGTGCCCCTACGGTCATCTGCATCGCGCATTCGCGGTGGCAATGGACACAGCGCTATCACGCCTCGCGAATGCTTCGCCAGCTCCTCGAACGTCACCGGCCGCTTTTCATCCTCCATGGGCCGCCCATCGTCTGGAGCGGGGCTTTTGCTCTTTGCTAATTCCGTCGTTCCTAGATGGCGTAGCGTCACCAATTGGCACAGGTTGCTGTAGCCCTCCATATCCGCCGCGAGCAGTACCATCGGCACGCTCTGCGAGTTTCGATTTTCGTTTTTCGAGTTTCGAGATGTGAAATGCGAAACTGGAAATTCGACGTCAATCATGACTCCCACAATCGGCTTGATTCCCGCTGCTGTCGCTGCCTGATAAAACGGCACAGCCGCGTACAGCCCATTCGTATCCGTCAGCGCCACGGCGGACATTTTCTGCTCCACCGCCGCCGCGATAATTTGCTCGGGGGACGCTACGCCCCGCAAGAACGAATAGTGGCTGTGACAGTGCAAATGTACGAACACGAGTGCCCCGATCCGAGAGGGAAGAAGCCGATGCCCGCCGAAAGGCGGACGTTTTGTATCGTCAAATCAGGGTAGGGAACAGGAAGGGAAATTCGGCAACATTTGATCAGTGATGCTTTGTAGGGGCGCGCAGCATGCTGCGCCACTACAAGTACAACGTCCAAAACTTCACCGCGATAAGCACGGCGTGGAGAGGACGAGGCCGCCGGGCTTGGTGGCGTAATGCTCGCGGAGTTCGAGGCCGTTGCCGTAGAAGACGGCGTTCCAGCCGTAGCGGCCGCGGACGGAATCGAGGCCGCGATTTAAATACCAGCGGCGGTTGGCGTCGGTGTCGAAGAGTTCGTGTTGGCGTCGGTCCTGTTCGAGATTCGTCACGTTTACGCCGATCAGCCGCACGGCTACGCGTCGCGTGAATAATTTGTCAAAAAGATCTTTGGCTTCTGCGAGCAGTTCGCGTTCGTCATTGGATGGGCGCGTTAAACGTACCGTCTGGTGCGCGGAAAAATGGTCTACATAGCGGATGCGCAGGCCAATAGTGCGTGCCTGGCGCCCGTATTCGCGCAGCGTCGAACCGATGCGCTCGCTCAAATATTCGATGAGACCTCCGAGAAACTCCGTGTCGATCGTTCCGCCTTCAATGGTTGTTTCGCGCGAGACCGATTTCGGCGTGGAGGGCAGCATCACTTCGCGCCCATCGAGCCCGCGCGCTCGTTCCCAGATTTGCCCTCCAATCACTTCGCCAAACGCAGCCTCCAGAGCGGCTCGCGGCACCAGTCGCAGTTCGCCGATGGTCGCAATGCCGCGCTCCGCCAACATGCCTGCGTGGACATGGCCGATCCCGTGGAGTTTCTCGACCGGCAGTGGCGTCAAAAAGTCTTCTTCTGTGCCCGGCGCAATCATGCGGAAGCCGCGCGGGCGCTCAAGCCGCGACGCAATCGACGCCACCACTTTCGTCCGCGCCGCGCCTACACTCACGCTCAGCCCTGTTTGTTCCAGCACGTCCGACTGCACGCGCCGCAGCGCGGTCTCATAATTCGGGTACAGACGTTCAGTCCCCGCGAAATCCAGATAAAAATCGTCGAGTGCCGCCGTTTCGACCGCGGGCGTGTACGTCTCAAGAATGCGCCGCACGCGCTCCGCAAAATCCGCATAGTGCTCGTACTGCCCTGGCACGACAATCGCCTTGGGGCAAATGCGCAGCGCATCGCGAAACGGCATCGCGGTTTTTACGCCGCATATTTTTGCTTCATAGCTCGCCGAGGCCACCACGCCGCGTCCCACCAGCACTGGCTTGCCACGCAGTTTCGGATCGAGCACTTGCTCGACCGACGCAAAAAACGCGTCCACATCCACGTGGACAATATTTGGAATCGCCTTCGATCGCGAAGCGTCAGCTCCGTGACCTTTTTCTTCGCGCGCGTCTTCTTGGAAGGGATTGAACGGCATCGCCACTGCGGGGAATACGTTTTCGATACAGACGTCCATAACGGCTCCTATGAATGATGGCCGCGAAATGGCCAACGCAACGTGACAGCCCAACGGTCGACTTAACTGTCACCGCACAGCGGTGAACACAAAGGAAACAGACCGAGTAGAATCTCTTCGGGAGTCGAGGGATCTCTCTTTCGAGCGGACCCCTCACCCCGCTTAGGGCTCGGAATTTTCAACGAGCGGCGCCCAGTTCGTGAGAGCCAAAGAGGCAATGGAGCTGAACGCCACCCGTTTCCCGTTTCCTCTACCGTCCGCACTATAGGCGAACAAAAAGCGAAAGTCAAGATGTTCCTGCCTTTTTCTTTTCGCTTAATTAATAAATAAAAACCGCTGATCTCTATTCTCGGGAAAAAGTAACTCCGGCTTTCGCTCTCTCACTCTTAATTCTTGACACTTACTGGCGTGCGAGATACATCTCTTTGCATGAGTGCTACTTTCGTCTTCGTTCTCGCATTTGCAATCGGCATCGTGTCGGGCATACGGTCTTTGACTGCACCCGCCGTCACGGCGTGGGCGGCGCATCGTGGCTGGCTCAACCTTGCCGGCACTCGCCTTGCATTCATGGGATCGACGGCGGCCGTCGCCATTTTCACTGTACTTGCGATCGCCGAACTGATCGCAGACAAGCTGCCCTCGACGCCCAGCCGCACCGCGCCCGTGGGACTAATCGCCCGCTTTATCTGCGGAGCTCTTTCTGGGGCTTGTGTTGGCGTATCGGCGGGACAGTCTCTAGTACCCGGCGCCATTCTTGGCGCTGCGGGTGGCATTGCAGGAGCATTCGCCGGCTATCAGTGGCGCACCGGCCTTGTGAAGGCGCTCAAGGTTCCCGATATTGTCATCGCGCTGATTGAGGACGCTATCGCGATCGGCGCTGGCCTTTTTATCGTTTCGCGGTACTAATCCCGGTACCAATTCCCGTACGCCCTTCGTCCAATCCAATTATTCATTTGCTTCGATTCCGTATTTCCGCGACTATTTCTCCACTCCGGGCACGCCGGATATTCCATGAACCTGAATCTCTTCTTCGCGCTGCTCGGTGGATTGCTCGTTCTGGCGTTCGTTGCCAATCGCTTGGTGCGCTTCACGGGCGTACCGGACGTCATTATCCTGATGGCTACGGGTGTGGTCATCGGCCCCGTATTGCATTGGGTGAATCCCGATGTTTTTCGTGGCGCCACGCAGGGTTTTGGTTCGCTCGCGTTAATTCTCATTCTTTTTGAAGGCGGCCTCGAACTGAAGCTGCGCGAAATTGTCAGCCATTTCGGCGGCGGCCTGTTTCTTGCTGTATTTAGCTACGCGCTCAGCGCAGTGGGAGCCGCGCTCGTATGCCGCCACGCGCTTCATTTCGCATGGATTCCCTCGCTCCTTGTGGGAGCGGCGCTCGGTTGTATCAGTAGTTCGATCATTCTTCCGGTTCTGCAGCAAGTAAATCTGCGGCGCGAAGTGAAAGTCACTCTGCTCGTCGAAGCCACTTTTGGCGACGCTCTCGCCGTCCTCGCGGTCACCACGCTTCTCGACATCGCGGCTGGCGGCAGCGCTTCGGCAAAATTTATTACCTGGACTCTTTTTGCCAGCGTTATCCTTGCCGTGGCATCGGGTGTGCTCCTCGGGGCACTGTGGTCCTATCTTCTGCCGCTTCTTTCCGAGGAGCGCTTCTGGCACGTGCTGACCTTTGGCGTGGTCTTGCTGATTTATTCCGGCGTTCACGCCGTGCATGGCAACGAACTCGTCGCCGTGCTGGTCTTCGGCCTCACGCTTTCCAACTATCCGGCGGCGCAAAGGCGCTTCCAACTCGGCGATGCCTCCGAAACCGGCGATTGGTTTTCCGAAACTCCTGTCAAGCAAGAGCATCGCGGCTCGCTGGCGAAACATCACGGGCAGATGCTCACGTTTCACGGCGAGCTGGCTTTCTTGATTCGCACATTTTTCTTTGTGCTGCTCGGCGCGCTGGTTGAATTCGACGGGCTGCGCAAGCACGCTATCCTGGCGTTCGGCTGTTTTGGAGCGCTCTTGATCGCGCGCTGGCTCTCTGTACAGACCGGCCGCTTTGCCTGGAGCGCCTTTACGTCTCACGAGCGTGAACTGATGGTCTGGTTTCTGCCTCGCGGCCTCATCACCGCTGTGCTCGGCATAGAAATTGTGGAAGCTCGCGGGGTGGAGTTTGAGTTTCTTCCATCGCTGGCGTTTGCGGTCATTCTGATCACCAATCTTGCGTTGCTCGTCGGTTCGCTTCGCGCGCGGCGGCTGTTCCCGGAGACTCGCGCAGAGGCACCTGAACCTGCGAGCCCGCAGATCGCCTGAGCGGCCATCCCTGCCTGAGGGCTCTTTCTGACGGAGTTTTTTCGTTTCGGATTAGCTGGAAATATCGCCACCTTTTGTGCATCCAACTGTTGGCAGACACAGAGAATTTGCAAGCCGAGGAGATTAGATGACCGCACCTGACCACTACCAGGCCATCGTTATCGGTTCCGGGCAGGGGGGCACGCCGCTTTGCCAAGCACTCGCCACGGCAGGCATGCGCACCGCGCTCGTGGAGCGCGCGCACGTCGGTGGCACGTGCGTCAACGAGGGCTGCACTCCCACCAAGACGATGGTTGCGAGCGGGCGCGTCGCCTATCTTGCGCGCCGCGGAGCGGACTACGGCGTGCACACGGGCAGCATCACAATCGACATGAATCGCGTTCGCCAGCGCAAGCGCGATATCGTCAACACCTTTCGCAACAGCAACCAGGCGAACATCGAAAAAACTGCCAATCTCGATTTTCTGTTCGGCGAAGCCAGCTTCACCGACCCGTGCTCGATACAGGTTCGAATGAAGGACGGCTCGCAACGGATTCTCACTGCCGATAAATTCTTCATCAACGCTGGCTGCCGCCCTTCCGTGCCTTCTCTCGAGGGTCTGCAAAACGTGCCTTATCTCGACAGCACTTCCATCATGGAGTTGGACGCTGTGCCCGAACATCTTCTCGTCATCGGCGGCGGATACATCGGCCTCGAATTTGGCCAACTGTTTCGCCGCTTTGGCAGCCGCGTGACCATTATTCAGCGAGGAGCGCAGCTTCTCGGCCGCGAAGACGCCGACGTTGCCGCCGAAGTTCTCTCCATCATGAAGCAAGATGGCATCGAACTTTTCTTCAACGCGAAAGTGCAGCGTGTCACTAAAGAAGGCTCGCAAATCAAACTCACAGTCGTTTGCGGTGAAGACCACGGTGGTGAAACTCAAACGCTCGCTGGCTCTCATCTTCTCGTCGCTACTGGCCGCGTGCCCAATTCAGATACGCTCAACGTCGCTGCGGCGGGCATTGCCGCGGACGAGCGCGGCTTTATTAAGGTGAATGCAAAGCTCGAAACAAATGTGGCTGGAATTTACGCGCTGGGGGACATCAAGGGCGGGCCTGCGTTCACGCATATTTCTTACGACGACTTCCGCATCATTCGAACGAATCTTATTGAGAAGGGAAGCGCCAGCACGGATGGCCGTCTCGTTCCGTATACCGTGTTCATTGATCCCCAACTGGGCCGGGTGGGGCTGACCGAAGCGGAAGCTCGTGCGCAAAATCGCAAAATTCGAGTGGCCAAGATGCCGATGAATCGCGTGGCCCGGGCTGAGGAAGTGGATGAAACGCGGGGATTCATGAAAGCGGTCGTGGATGCCGACAGCGGTCAAATCCTGGGCGCGGTTGTCCTTGGTCTTGAAGGCGGCGAAGTTATGTCGATGATTGAGTTAGCCATGATGGGCAAGCTGCCCTACACCGTTCTTCACAATGCGATCTTCTCGCACCCCAATCTCTCCGAAGCGCTCAACAATCTTTTTATCGATTCCAATTTCGTTTCTTGACGCCGCGCAAACGCACAGCGAGCACGGCTTTGCCGAGCCAGAGCTGGAGCGTTACTAGCTAGTCTCTGCTTCCAGTTCCTTGCGGTTCCATTTGGCGAGGTCTGCGCCCGCGTCATATGTGCTTTGCAAAAACGCCATCAAGGATTCTCGCGGCGAAACAGCTTGCCGCACGTCGTCGTACATCAAAATAAATTCCTTCAGCTGTGGATGATAGAAAGCCTCTGCTGGGCGAACAGGGCGCTGCGCAAATCCGGCCGGTTCCGGCGCGGCGTAGGCGTAAAACGCGGGACCTTTAACGTCGCCGCCACCCGGCCAAAATCCCGCGCTGATCACTTCGTGCGAATACGCCTCGCGTGTGATAGGGTCCGCCCCTGGCCGCTCTGGAGCTCGCCGCCCAGAGAACCGCGTCGCCGCCAGATCGAAGCTGCCCCAGAAAAAATGGACTGGGCTGGCTTTTCCAATGAACCCCGCACGAAATTCTTCGAACACTGTTTCGCAGCTTACAAGAATGCGCCAGAAGCGGTTGACGTATTCGGGATCGTACGAGGCGTGCTTGGTGTCCTGGTCAAAGGGAATCGGGTCGGAAATCTCGACCGGCATCTTCCAGATTTTTACAGCGATTCCAAGGGTAGCCAAAGCACCCATGAATTCACGATAGAAATCGGCGACGGAGCGCGGCGCAAGGGCTAACGCAAGGATCGCGTCATTGCTGGTTCGAATGATGAGTTGGTGATGGATGAAATCAAACTGAACTTCGAAGTTTCCACCTCCATAAGGGATGGCCGAGGTGGTCAGCCCCATGGCATTCACGTAGAGCGGCACGCCCCACCAATGATTGATATTCGGGTTTAGCGCCAGCCGCACTTTGCCCACGATTTGCATCCACATGTGCAGCGTGCTGTAAGTGTCCTGCCAGGCGGCTAGAGGAAGTTCTGGCCACAAATCGTGGTTAGCAAGAGCAGTAGTTGCGTTCATGAATCCTCCGCGGGGGGCAAACATCGGCCATTGAGATTATATGCCGGCGAATCGCACCTGCTCGCTGCGCGAAGAAAAATTCTCTTTTAGGTAGCATACCTACGCTTGGCTGTGCGTTGTTTCTTTATCGATTTGGCGACGGCCGATACACGGCAAACCCGGACAGGCAGGAGTGCCTGTGCTTCCGTACGCGGATTCCGTCTTGGAGATAATTTCTTATTTGAACTAAAATATTTTGCGGAACGCAAAGAACAGGAATCCCGACAGCGTCATCGCCGCGGGTAGAGTCAGAACCCAAGCTAGGAGCAAGTTCCGCACCGTCGACCATTGCAGCCCCGAATGATTCGCCATCATTGTTCCCGCAACGCCTGACGATAACACGTGTGTCGTACTGACAGGCAAGCCTAAGCCGTCCGCTGCGCCGATCGTAGCCATCGCGGTGATTTCCGCAGCCGCTCCCTGCGCGTACGTGAGATGGTTCTTGCCAATCTTCTCGCCGACTGTGACCACGATCCGTTTCCATCCAACCATCGTGCCGAGGCCTAACGCCAGCGCCACCGCCACCTTGACCCACAGTGGGATAAACCGCGTGGCTCTATCAATGTGAGTCTTGTAATTCTTAAGCACCGCCATATCTCCCGCGGCAATTTGCGGTTTACCCGATTTTTGCATCAACCGGATCGCCTCGCTCACCAGATACATGTCATTTCTGAAGTTGCGCACCTGTGTGTGCGGCACCTTCGACAGCTCCTTGAAGATCGCCATTTCCGTTCCGACGCCGTTCACGAGCTCGCGCAACGCCAGCATCGTGTTCGGCTTGAACTCTTTTGTCCGAATGTACTCTGTTACGTCTTCGCGCGGGTCGCCAATCGCTGCGCTGCTCTGCACGTATTTATTCAATGTGTCCGCGGTTTGCGCAGATACGGCAATGAAGTCCTGCGACTGTTGCGCCGTCACGGCGTGGTTCAGCGCGTACGTCGTTGGCACCGTGCCGATCAGAATCAGCATGATCAAGCCCATGCCTTTTTGCCCGTCATTCGAACCATGGAAAAAACTGACGCCCGTGCATGTGAAGACAAGCATGGCGCGAATCCAAAACGGCGGCGGCTCGGCTCCCTTAGGCGCTTCATACAAACGCTTATCTTTGATGAGCGCCTTCATGAACAGAAATAGCAGGGATGCGAGTATGAACCCGAACACCGGCGAGAGAAGCAGCGACTTTCCAATCCCTATCGCTTGTGCCCAATCCACACCGCTTGTCCCTGTTCGACCTTGCATGAGCTGGTTCGAAATGCCGACGCCAATAACCGACCCAATCAAAGTATGCGAACTCGAAGCCGGCAGCCCCAGCGCCCATGTTCCCAAGTTCCAGAGAATCGCCGCCACAAGTAAGGCAAAGACCATCGCAAATCCCGCGCCGCTACCTACTTGCAAAATCAATTCCACCGGCAACAACGAAATGATGGTGAACGCCACGACGCCCGACGACGTTACGACGCCCGCGAAATTCCAGAATCCGCTCCATACCACCGCAATATGCGGCTCCATCGAATGCGTATAGATCACCGTGGCAACGGCGTTTGCTGTGTCGTGGAATCCGTTTACAAATTCGAATCCCAACGCTACTAAGAGCGCCGTGCCCAAAAGAATGTAAGGCAGCGCTGAACCCAGCTCCAGCCCTGCAAGGTCGCGCGAAAGGCTATAGCCGATAAAAATCACACCTACAATCAGCACTACGCCGAAGGCCAGCATTCCAATTCGGCCGGGCTTCCTGTTCAGCTTTTCTGCCAGTGCGTGCGGAACTTGGGGTGTAGATGCTGATGCAGTCGCTGTTGCGGCCATAACTCTCCTATAGATTCTCGACTCGAGAGCCAGCCTGCGGGTGTGTGCTGGCGTGTCAGCCAGCTTTATATGGGAGATTTGTTACGCTCGAATGAACGTCTCGCTGCAGAACGTTAACACTCGATGTAGCGCCGTACTCACATATTGGAATGGCTATTCGTATCTCAATGCCGTCAGTGGATCCACGCGCGTGGCGCGTCGAGCCGGGATGTAGCATGCGGCGAGCGCGACACTTGCCAGGATCACCGCGACCGCGGCAAAAGTTATCGGATCGGTCGGCTTCACACCGAAGAGCAATGTCGCAATCAATCGTGCGGCCGCGAGCGAGCCCGCGAGACCCAGTGCGAGCCCAATGGCAGCTAGAGTCGCGCCTTCCCTCAGAACTTGCCTCAGCACATCTCCGCCCTGCGCGCCGAGCGCCATGCGAATCCCGATCTCATGCGTGCGCTGCGTAACGGTGTAGGCCATCACTCCGTAAATTCCGACGGCGGCAAGCACCAGCGCAATCGCGGCGAACGCCACAAGCAGTGTCAAATTCAGTCGCGGCTGAACGACGGAATTCGAGAGCAACTGGTCCATGGTGCTGACCTCGTAGATGGGCATGTTCTTGTCGACATCGAGCACCTGTTGGCGGATGGCGCTCGTCACACTGGCCGGTTCGAGGTTCGTGCGCACGGCAAGATACATGGTCCTCGCAAAAGAGAGTTGAGTCAGCGGGAAATAAGCCTGCTCGCGCCCTTCGACGTCCGGCCCGTAATGTTTCACGTGGCCGACGACGCCGACCACCGTGCACCATTGAGGCAAGAGCGGATTGGACTTGGGGATAGGCTGAACGGCAATGCGTTTCCCGATAGGATCCTCGTTCGGCCAGAAGCGGTTCGCGAAATCCCGGTCCACAACCGTAACTCGAGGAGCATCGCTCGTGTCTGCTTCGCTCAGGAAGCGCCCGCGCACCAGCGGAATCTGCATGGCCTGGAAATAGCCTGGCACGATCGTTCGGTAGTCGATTTCGGTGAAAGGCAAATTGCTCATGGGAGCGTATCGCTGTAGACCCGTGGCGGATGTCTGCTCAAAAAAGGTCGACCCAGACGAATAGGAATCGCTCATTGGCAATTCAGAAATAGCACCGGCGGATTGCACGCCCGGAATGGTTTTCACTCCATCCAGAACTCGCTGATAAAAAGTCTGGAGCGGAGCACCGTCAGGGTATGCCTTTGCCGGAGGAGAAAGCTTCATCGAAAGAAGATGCTGCGGCTGAAAACCGGGATTCACTTCCATCAAACGCTGAAAACTGCGAATCACCAAACCCGCGCCGACTAGAAGAAGCACAGCCAATGCCATCTCCGATACGACCAGGGCTCCGCGAAGCCGGCGGGTTCCTCTCGCTGCCGAAGTGCTTTGTCCGGTTTCCTTCAGCGTCCCATGCAAACTCGTGCGGCCCACTTGCCAGGCGGGAGCAAGTCCGAAAATAATGCCCGTCAGCAACGAAATGCCGAGTGTGAATCCTAGAACGAGCGGATCGACGCTGACCTCGCCCATTCGCGGGATGTTGTCGGGGACGAGGGCATGAAGTGCGTACACACCCCAGTAGGCAATGCAGAGACCGAGGGTCCCTCCCGCCACCGCGTACACCATGCTCTCAGTCAGAAGCTGGCGCACGATCCGGGCGCGGCCAGCTCCCATGGCGGTGCGGATAGAGAGCTCCTTTTCGCGCGCCGAAGCTCGGGTCAGCAGTAGATTCGCGACGTTGACGCAAGCGATCAGCAGAACAAAAGCCACAGCGCCCAGGAGAACCAGAAGCGCCGGCCGAATCCTGCCGACAATCTGTTCTTTAAGGGGAACGACGAACATGCCCCAGCCGCTACCTGCGAGGTAGTTATTGGGATTTTCGCGCTCGAGCTGCGCGGCGAAGCGGTCCATTTCTGCGGACGCCTGCGCCAAGGTAACACCCGGCTTCAATCGCGCCATCATCGTCAAGTAATGCGAGCCGCGGTCCTGCGGCTTCATGCGGTCGAGGCCGAGCGGAACCCACAAATCTTGTTTCCCGCCTAGGGAGAAATCCTTACGGAGCACCCCGACGATGGTGTACGGCTGGCCGTCAAGCTGCATGGACTTGCCCACGATCTGGGGGTCGCCTCCAAACAAACTTTTCCAGAGCGCGAAACTCAGCAGCGCTTCGTGGTCGTGTCCTGGTTGGTCCTCATCCTCGGTGAAAGTCCTGCCGAGCTCCGTTTGGACCCCAAGAATCTCGAAGAGAGTTGCAGTGGCGGCGGGAGCGGAAACTTGCATAGGAGGCGCGTCGTTGCTGGTCAAATTGGCGCCGTTGCCCAAAGTGTAAGCGCCAACCTCGGAGAAGGATTGCTGGTGATTGCGCAAGTCCCAATATTCCGGCTCCGATGCCGCGAGGCGCGGAATGCCCTGATTCTCGATCTTTCCCCATACATCGACGAGCGCGGCGGAATCCTTGTAAGCCAGCGGCCGAAGAAGCACGGCATCGACAACCGAAAAAATAGCCGTGTTCGCTCCGATGCCCAGTCCTAGCGTCAATACAACGACGAGGCTGAAGCCCGGACTCTTGATCATCATGCGGCTAGCGATCTTGATATCTTGAAGGAGCGTCCCCATAGCGCCTCGCATCTCTTTGCCAACAACGCAAAATAAGCCGTGCCCTTCCTGAAGCATTCGCCTTTCCAGCCTCCTCTCTCGCTACTCTGCTGATCCCACTTGGTTTACCCCAATTGTTGAGAACGGCCCGCGCGGCAGCCGTCCACCTGCGGGATGCCCCGTTCCGCAACCGGACAGTTCGCAAGGACTTCAATCATCGCTTCGGGGAGAAACTGCAGGAGAATTCCGGACGACAGCGAGTGCTTCTGTCTCCAAATTTTGACGCTAGACTTGAATGAGGCTACGGCACGTTAACTTCATCGAACCAAAGTCCTGGGTTAGTCCAAACGCGATCAGCTACGTGGCGTGGTGGTTCGCTTTCTTGGCTGCCTTCCTCTGGGACTTCGAGGACTTCTTCATTGCTTTTCGCTGTTGCTTGGAGGCCTTTTTCAGTTTTTTGTTTTGCGCCTTGGCGGACTTCTTGTCGAATTCCCGGGAATTGCGCGCATATTCCGCGACGCCGGGACTCTGACCTCTGGCCGGCACCGACCAAGCAACATTCACACAGATCAGCAACGCTAAGACGGCGATTCGCTTCATGCCCAACTTCCCTCTTGCCCCCAATATACCACCAGTTTACACCTACCCGCCGTTCGCGACATTGCGAAGCAATTTAGTTAGCTACTTTACTTGCGACATCGGAATAATCAGGCTGCCGATCTCCCCCGTGGCCGGGTCTTCGACCAATACCCGCAACGTTGTGAGGCCTGGCTTGGGCTGTACATCCTGACCGAAGGGCATGCCCGATTTTAGAAGACTCGCGTACTGCTTCTCAGAGAGCTGGAGGTCGTAAGTCTTAGTCCATTGGCTAAGCACCTTACCGGCGCCGTCCTGTTGAATGACGTACACACTGACGGCTCCTTTGTGCAAATCTCCGCTCTGCACGAGTCGAAGATTGTGTATGTTGATCGAACACAAAAGCCGCAAAGAGTTCGGCAACGGTTGGTCTACTCGATCCACCTTTGCCTGCAACGGAATTACGGATGATTCGATCGGGCTTTGCACAGCCGTTACTACCGTCTTCCAATTTTGGTCCTTCGTAGGAGGGGCATCTTTGGTTGCGAGGTACCCCTTCGGATAACGAATAGTCAGCCCCTCGCGTTTCACCTGCACCTTCAGTTCATGAAACTTTCCATCGGCGGAGTGCGCATCCATGTAGAAACCCAGAGAATAGAGGACGGTACCATCCGCTACGGCCTCGCGGATCGCCCCGGTCAGATCATTGGTATTGACGAAGGCCCGTCCGCCGGTTAGGTCCGCGAGCCGTTGCATAGTATCGATGCCTGAAGGTTGCGAGGGGCGAGCGGGGTTTTCGTTGAGAGCGTCGCGAACTTCCGCAGGCAGATTCGGTTGCGCAGAATCGACTCCTCCTGATCCGAACATAGCGGAGCGCGGAAGCAAGCCGCGACCATCCACGGGATAAGCCACGATCTGCGCGGGGCTTAGGGTGGCCGCCATCGCCTCGGCGGAGAATGGAAGACTAGCAGAGAGCCAAACGAGATTCTTGCGCCCAGGAATGTTCGCCACGTGATCGGCAATGGCTTTGAGCGCTGCCAGCGTGGCCGCAGCTCGCACTGCGTTTGCATTCTCCGCATGCTCCATGCTTGCCGTATCGAACGGCGGCGCAATCAAGCCTCCCACCTGTTGAGGCAAACGAGTCTTGCCCGGCTCGACGATCTCACGGCTGGTCCGCGAACGAGGGTCGTAGTCTTCTACGATGGAAAGAAGCCGGCTACGATCGCTCGTGAAATCGCACAGCACGTGTAGGGAGTCGCTCAGGCCATAGAGAGCCACGAGGTCGTGTTGATTCAGATTCCTGAAGTATTCCAGCAGATGCGCCTTGGCATTAGCGAGGGCATGATCCTCCATCCAGTAAGGTGTATCCTCGAAGACGTTCGGCGCTGAACCATACAGCGTGTTCAAATTGTCGAGCAACACGATGGTGATGCTCCTAGGTGTGCTGGCGCCGTATTGAGGAACATCGGAGAACGTGTTTTGTGGCAACGGCTGCCTGACCTGCGCCGCAGACGCGCTGGATTCGACAGAGAAAACGCTGATTTTCTGCGGCTTCCCCCGGTCAAGGACAACGAAATCGTTTATCGTCAAATCCGCGACTGGACCGTTCTTGTCGCGCGCGATGACGCCCACCTCAACCAGCCGTGTCGATACGCTAATCGCAGGCGCTTGCGGCACGCATCGAGCCGAAACAGCCATCGCCGCCAGACCGAACGAAAGTAACGAAAGGGCAGTCAAGATTCGCGCCATGAAGAGCACAATACTCGACGCGAGGTATCTTGTCATTCATCACGAAAGTAAGCTGTCATCCGCAGCGTTCCTCAACCTGATTCGGCTCTGGTTACTTTAGCTGGGATAGTGGAATGATCAAGCTTCCGATCGCTGCTGTTTGGGGATCTTGCACCAGGATCCGCAACGTGGTGGCCCCGGATTGAGGCTGCACATTCTTGCGAAAAGTGATGCCCGATTTCAAAATAGCCGGAAATTGTTTCTCGGTAAAACGTAGATTGATTCGATTGGCTGACTCACGCAGTACCTTTCCGGTCTGGTCTTGTTCGATCACTGTTATGTCGAGAGCGCCTGTGCGGATTTCGCCGCTTTGTGCCAGTTGAAGGTCATGAATGCCGATGGAGCCAGACAGGGCTAATGAATTTGGCGTTGGCTGATTGACGCGAGACACCTGTATCTGGAGAGGAATCGCTGACGAGTCCACCGGACTCTTGATGGCGATCAGAAAATTCTTGTGACCCTCGTCTTGAGTGGCTGGGGCGTCCTTGAGGGCAAAGTAGCCTTTGGGGTAACGGAGGCTTAATCCGGAGCGGTGAGCCTGGACTTTCAGTTCATGGAATTTCCCGTCCAGAGAGTCCGAATCAATGTAAAAGCCGAGCGTGTAAGTGACGGTGGAGTCCTCGACGGCGTCGCGAATGGCGCCGGTGAGGTCGTTGGTGTTGACGAAGGCCCGGCCACCCGTTTCCTCGGCGAGCCTTTGCATGGTGTCAATGCCGATGGGTTCCGACGATTGTGCAGGCATGCCCACACCCAAAACTCCACCGAGCTGATCGTCAATTTCCCACTGCGATTCCGGAGTCTTCCGCGTGAGCAAGGCGCGCCCGTCCACTGGATAGGCAGCAATCTGTGCAGGACCGAGGATACGGGCGAGGGCATTGCTCGAAAAAGGAAGATTGGCTGTGAGCCAAACCAGATTTTTGCGGCCGGGAATGTTGGCGACGTGAGAAGCAATCGACTGGAGTGCAGCTATCGTTTGCGCGGCGCGACGCTCATTTATGATTGCGGCCGATTCCAGCTCTTGCGCCTCAATATGGGCGTTGAATTCCTTGCCGGGAACGGGCGTGTGATAGGAGCCTGGTTCGACCGCCTCGCGATTGGTTTTTGAGGTGGTGTCATAGTTTTTCAGGATGCCGAGAAGGCGGTCGCGCTCGCTTGTGAAGTCGGATAGGACGTACAGATTATCGTTGAGTCCGTAGATGGCGACGCGATCCTTGGGGTCGAGAGTTTTGATGAACTCGATAAGGTGTGCCTTGGCGTTGGAGAGCGCGAGATCCTCCATCCAGTAGGGGCCGGTCTCGTATCCTTGATGGCCGTTGCCAGAAAGAGTGTTCAGGTTGTCGAGCAGGACGATGGTGACGCTACGGACAGCGAGGCCGTTGACCTGCGGGAGATCAGAGAACGTGTTGGGAGGCAGAGGTTGCAGTGGGGTGGGTTGCTGCGTGGACGCGGCGGATTCCGCGTTGAAGACGCTAATAGTCTGAGATTTTCCTCTGTCAAAGACAGCAAAATCTTCTTTTGCGAGATCTCCAACAACTCCGTTATGGTCGTGCACGATAACGCCAATCTGAACTAGGTGAGTCGAGACACGAATTGGCGGAGCCTGGGGCGAGTTCTGCGCCGAAGCGGTAATAGCCACGACCGCAAACGCAAGCGCAGTTGAGATGCGAGCCACGAAGAGTACGATACCTCGCGTGAGGTACGTTGTCATTAATGACGAAGAAAGAATGCCATGCGCTTCGATTTCGGGTGTCAGAGCCAACTTCAGATTGATGTGGTAGTCGCGAAACTGACAACCACCACAATTTAGTGTGTGGATTCTTGCAAGCCGCGGTATTTCAGCATCGGCTCGACGCTTGGATCTTTGCCGCGCCAGGCCGCATACATCTTGGCTAAGTCTTCGGTGTTACCGCGCGAGAGCACCATTCGCCGGAAGCGGTCGCCGTTGGCGCGCGTTAGCCCGCCATTGTCTTCAAACCATTGGTACGCATCATCATCCAGCATCTCTGCCCAGAGATAGGCGTAGTAGCCAGCGGAATAATCCAGCGCCCAGATGTGGCTGAAATAGCTGGAGCGGTAGCGCGGCGGCACGGTTGCGATCAGTAGATGCGTCTTCTCAAGCGCTTGCTTCTCGAACACGTCCGGCTGCTGTAGCGGTGCGCTCGCCGGAAGCATGTGCCACTGCATGTCGAGTTCAGCGGCCGCGACCAGTTCCGTCAACATATATCCCTGATTGAAGGTCGCTGCTTTTCGAATCTTGGCGACCAACGCGGCCGGCATGGGCTCATTCGTTTTGTAGTGCTTTGCGTAATGGTCAAAGACCGCTGGATAGAGCGCCCAGTGCTCATTGAATTGGGAAGGGAACTCGACGAAATCGCGCGCCGTTGCTGTGCCCGAGATGCTCGGATATTCAGTATTCGCGAACATGCCGTGCAGCGCGTGGCCAAACTCATGGAACATCGTGGTAACGTCAGTAAAGCTGATCAGCGCAGGCTCGCCCGGCGCGGGCTTCGGCAGATTTGCCACGTTATAGACCACCGGCAGCGTGCCCAGTAGCTTGGATTGGCCCATGAAGACATCCATCCAGGCGCCGCCGTTCTTGTTGTCACGCTTGAAATAGTCGCAATAGAAAAGCGCCAGCGGCTTACCGTCAACATCCGAAACTTCGAAGACGCGAACATCCGCCTGATAGACCGGGATATCTCTGCGTTCTTTAAAAGTGATTCCGTAAAGCTGATGGGCGGCGTAGAAGACGCCATTTTCGAGCACGTTGTTCAGCTCGAAATAGGGTTTAACTTCCGCGTCGTTCAAATCGTATTTCGCCTTGCGCACCTGTTCGGCGTAGAAGTCCCAGTCCCACGGCTGGAGTTTGAAGCCGCCCTTCTGTGCGTCAATCACATCCTGAATATCCTTGCCCTCGCGCGCGGCCCTAGCCGTTGCACCAGGCACCAGCGCATCCATGAACTTCAAGGCGGCTTCTGGCGTTTTCGACATTTGGTCGCCGAGCTTCCAGGCCGCGTGATTGGGAAAGCCCAGCAGTTGCGCCCGTCGCGCTCGCAGTTGAGCTAGATGCGAGATGAGGTCGCGCGTGTCGTTGGCATCACCCCGCTCGGCGCGGTTCCAGGATTTCTCGAATATAGCTTCGCGTGTCGCTCGGACGCTAAGTGAACCAAGCACTGGCTGCTGCGTCGTGTTCTGAAGGGGAAGAACGTAGCCTTCTTGCTTGCGGCCTTGAGCGGCCTCCGCAGCAGCGGCTATTTGCGAGTCACTTAGGCCCGCAAGAGCGTTCTTGTCCGTCGTCGCGAATGCTCCGCTTTTCGTAGCTGCCAGGAGCTTTGTCGAGAAGTCGTTCGCAAGCGTCGCGATCTGCTCATTCAGTTTCTTTAGCTCGGTTTTGTCGGCGTCCGAAAGATTCGCGCCAGCGCGGACGAAATTGTCATAGTCGAATTGCAGCAGCCGCTGCGACTCCGCATCGAGCTTGAGCGATTCGCGTTGCTTGTACACAGCAGCCACGCGCGCAAAAAGCTTTGTGCTCAAGCTAATGGCGTCCTGGTGCGCCGCCAGCTTCGGTGCCACATCGGCTTGCACTTTTTGCAGCGCAGGATTGGTGTTCGCAGCCGTCACCCCGCCGAACGCTGCCAGCGCACGCTGCAAGAGTTGCCCCGTCTTCTCCATGGCTACGATCGTATTTTCAAAGGTCGGTGCCGCCGGATTGTCTGCAATCGCCTGAATCTCGGCTAGTTCCTGGGCCATGCCCGCTTCAATGGCCGGCTGATAGTCTTCGTCCTTGATCTTGTCGAAAGGTGGCGCGTGAAACGGCAGCGTACTCGGCGCATAAAAGGGGTTCGAGGGCCCGAATTTCTCATCAGCTGCCGTAGCTGGCGTATAAATGGCGCCTAGCGCCATGGCGCCAAAGGCAATAAAAGCAGTCATAGTTTTGAGCATAACCTTCTCCGGCGTGATGGCATGGCGCGCATCCGTACCGGCAGCCCACGCACATTGATTGTAAGAGAATTCCCGCGCCTGCCACAAGGAAGGGCGAAGCTAGCAAGGTGTAGATTTTCAATGCCTGCGTTTATTTGAAAAGACGGCCTTATTTGATCTGCTGGTCTGGAGACAACGCCTGGTTGATGCTCTTCAATGTCTGGAATCCGTCTTGGACGACCGTTGTCTTAATATTTTCCCTTGTCACGATAATGGGTTTCAGCAGGATAGCGGGCACTTCGCCTTTGCCATTGTTGACGGTCTTGTTCGCGCGTGTTTTTTCGCCCTTCGCCAGCCGAACGGCTTCCTCTGCAGTGACGCCAGCTTCATTTGCAATCGGCTTGTAGACTGTCATGCTTTGCACGCCTTGAGCAATGCAAATAACCGCCGCCAAATCCGCATCTTGTCCGGAAACCAATACTTTGCCGTCCAGCTTATGTTCGCGGAGCGCCTGAATCGCGCCTCCCGCCAAACCGTCATTGGAAGCGACAACAGCAGCGATGTTGCCTTGAGCGGAATCGATGGCCTTCAGCATAAAAAGGTACGCGTCGGAAGGAAGCCAGTCTTTGGTATATCCATCGGCAATCACTTTGATTTCGCCGCGATCAATATAGGGCTGCAAAATCTTCATCTGCGCATCATGCAGAACTTTGGCGCCTTCGTCATTTGGAGAACCCGCGATCAGCACGTAATTTCCTTTGGGGGCATGTTTGACGAGAAATTCCGCTTGCATCCAACCGATCTCGTGACGGTCAAAACTTACGTATAGGTCGACATCGCTGTTCAGGACCAGGCGATCGTAACTGATGACTTTCACATTGGCTGCCTTTGCGGCGTCCACCATCCGGCTGGCCTTCGCATTGTCGTGCGGCAGTAAAACCAGGACCTTGATTCCCGCCTTGATCATGTCCTGCACTTGCTTGAACTGGAGATCATCGTCTCCACCTGCGTCGCCGGAGATCACCTCTGCCCCTAGCTCCTTAGCCCGCGACTCAAAAGCATTCAGGTCCGTCTGCCAACGCTCTCCCTTCATCGCCTCAATGGAAAAACCTATTTTGAGTTTGTTCGCGTCTTGCGCCTGCGTAAGATGTCCGCAAAAGACTAGAACGAATATGGCGGACAGAACCGTCAGCGTGCGTAGGGCTTTTCTCAAGGTGCCTGCCTCCATATTTGTAACGTTCCTAACCCAGCCCACTGAAATTCAAGAGAATAGGCTGCTCAAAGGCAGTGATGTTCAACAGGATATTTTGCTCTGCGAAGATTCAATCGATGCCGGGCTTGCTCGTACCGACTTGTGACAAGAACAATGCGCCGGCTAGCATGCCGCCTGGTCTGCGTTGTTTGAACATAGTCAGTATCTGGCCGGCTCGGCATCTAGGCAACTCTCAGACGCCAATCCGTCAACTCTACTCTCGATATTTTGGAATGAATAAGTTGCGTATTCGCAAATCAACCTGTGCGCGGAAGTTGCCCTACTCGTGCAGCACGACGCTTAGAAGAGAAGTGTTGATCTGTAGACCGCCGTTGTACTTGATGAAGCCCAGCCTTCGGAACTTGTTCATGAAGAAATTGACCCGCGACCGCGTCGTGCCAATCATTTCCGCCAGCACTTCCTGCGACACTTTGGGGAGCAAGCCGTGGGGCTGATCTTCTTTGCCATAGCGCGCAAGCAATAGAAGCGTGCGGGCCAGCCGCTTTTCGCTCGAGTTGAACAGTTGATCGACCAGGTCTTCCTCGATTCGAATGTTCCGCGCCAGCATGAAACGGATGAATCGGTCGGAGAGGTCATGCTCCTCGTGAAGCACCTTGAACATTTCGCTCTTCTCAATGACGAGCGCCGTGGTGGGCGTAATCGCTGCAGCCGTTCCTATGCGAACGGGCTGGCCTGCCAGGCAGCCTTCCCCAAAAAAATCACCCGGTCCCAGAATTGCGATAACTGCCTCTTTGCCGGCTTCATTGACGACGGTCAGTTTCACGCCGCCGCTCTGCAAATAGATGACGCTCTCGGCGGCATTGCCCTGAGCGTAGATGACCTCCGCTTGCTTAAATTCCTTAACCGTTCTCGACACACCGGCAGAATCGAGAAAAGCCTGGGCATCGAAAGCATGCTTCGCCCTTGGTTTTGTTTTGGTTTTGTTCTTACGTGAGGTTGTGGATGCCCTCATTGAGACACCAACAGCTTACATATAGCCCAATCACTCAATTCTAGTCAAGTTGCTGGTACTTAATTGCAACCGCAGCTCCGCTTGGAAACGACTTTCAACATTTTCACGACTAAGCGGGTTTCCTGCTTTGGTCAATACGATCGAATAGACGACTTCACTGCCCGCAATTTGTGCGGTAATAAACGCCCCGTCTTCCGGCAGCTCCTGGTAGATGAATTTCACTTTTCGGTTGTCAGCAAGTATCTTCACCCATTCTTGGTCGAGCATTATCGCACCTCTTCAGCCGAGGTCGCTTTGTCGCGATTATCTAAATCTATGTCTTTTCCGGTTGCTTGCGGCTTCGAGGCGGGATGATTTTGGCGACGGTTCCTTCGAAGATGGCATTTGCCTGTCTTGGGATTCGGACTGTAGCCAGATCCCGCTGCATCATTCTCGCCGATTTGGCCATCCGCGGCTTCGCCATTTCTCTTTTAACGCTGGCGCGTGTTGCGTCGAGAATCTCTTTCTTTGTTCTCTTAGGCCGCATGCTCTCATTCTGATACCGAGATGCGACTTATACCGCCCCATTTTGCACAGTTGCGAGCTATTTGGCGGATTCCCGCTAACACCCTGGAGTCCGGCCTAACGCTCGCACTTGATGCTCTGTAGATATCTCGACATCCCGGGCGCAACTCTCAATCCGTGTCAGTTGGACGCTTGTAACTTGAGGAGCCGGTCTTTGGCGGCCTTTTCGATGTTCGCGCGACGCTGCGCGTTGTCGGTAGTGTCCTGGCCAAGCAGTTCGAGCGTCTTGCGCGAAAATTCCGTGGCCTGCTCTTTATTCCCCGCGGCAAAATAAGCGTCCGCGAGGCTGTCGCAGGCATTCGGCGACAACGGGTAATCCTTCACAACCCGCTGAAATACGCCTATGGCCTCTTGCGTTTTGCCTGCGCTGAGCAGACGGTAACCCAAGAGATTCATTGGCTGCTCCTTTAGAATCTCCGCGCCTGCGTCAGTCCTTTTTGCTTCATCGTATGCGGGCTCCGTTTTTTCCCAACCCTGTTGCTGAATCAAGTCTTCGAGGCGCGCCATGCCCATGGCCAGGTGCACGGTGGGCTTGATCGTGCCTTTGGCATACGCCACTTTTAGCAATTCGGGATAGAACTGCACAAAAGAATGCTCCACGGCGGCGTTCTGATCGTGGCAGTTCCAGCAGGCATTTTTCCCCGGCGTCATCGCGCTGGATGTTTTTGCGGAGTTGTTGAAACCGAAGTATGCCCACTTGTCAGGGAAGCGAGACTCGTCTTTCACTTCGACGTCCAATCCCACCAGCGACTCCTGGTAGCTTCCTCTCTGATTGATCGAGCCGTGCGAGGACGAGCCGTAGATCTCCAGCACAAACATGGTCTTGTCCGGCCACGTTCCATTGGCCTGGAAAAAGTCATAGGCCTCGGGAGCGACAAATACGTTCGTGAAGGCCGGCGCGCCGTTTCCCCCCGCTTCCGGGTTATAGCTCATGCCGAAACCTGAGGACACGTACACCCACCGGCGATAGCCCTCCGGGCGAATAAGTCTTCCGTCCGGCGTGAATTGCGCACCAGTCCCAGAAGATGATGCCGAACTCGAAGCAGGAGCGGGCTGCAGATACTTCGCGCACATTCCAATCGCTACGAGAAATGAGCTCGCGAGCACAAGAAGGAACACTCTTTTCATTTCGTCCTCCCCAGTCACTTTCTTTCGTCCGCTCTTACTTCGTTCTACGCGGCAGCCGATTCCGCATCTCTATCGGCAGCCGCCATACTATATCGAGAGACGATATAGTGATAGACGCCTCTGGGGCCGCTCTGTTTCCGGTTTTTCTGCGCGGGCTGCTTGCGGATGGAGACTATGGCAGTTGCCGGGAAGGGACAAGTGGTCAGGTGCCGAGTTTGCGACGCAGGTACCTCGGTTCTCTTGCCGCAACCATAAGCGGAGTCTAGGGTTAGGGAAGACGGGATGATGCACCTAGAGCCGCGGAGCTTAGTTCGCGCCCGATTGCTGGGCGCTGAAAATACGAAACTTAGGGGCGGTGGCGCACATCATACCTATGGGGCAGAAGAACAAGGAGTAAGTCATGCCAAGTTTCACCAACTCCCCCGGGAGCAACCCGGTGAGCGACCCCCACTCCGCAAAAGTCAGCACGCTAGTACTGATCTTCCGAATCGTGCGCTGGACGGTATACGCCTGCGCCCTCATCGTATTGATTTTACTGCTCCATAAGTCTGCGCCGCCGGCCGTCTCCACCACCCCAGAGGCCGCCGCCCGGGCGGAGCAGAAGTTTCAGGATGTCCAGCAGGCTGTCGCACAAGGCCAGCCTGCCACCCTGCACATGAGCGAAACCGAACTCAACTCGTATTTGGCGTCGCATCTGGTCCTTCCAGCAGCCAACGCCAATGTGCCAAACGCCACGCCAAATGCGGCTCCCAGCGCTGGCGCGGATGGGGCTCTCAATGCCGAACAGCCGACCATGGACGATATCGAGCAAATGCGCTCGAACGTCAAAGATGTAAAGGTCCAGTTAGTGGACGACCACGTACGGGCTTACGTCGTGTTCGATGTCCATGGCAAGGACATGACGCTTCAACTCGTTGGCAAGCTAGGCGCCGACAATGGCTTTCTGCGATTTGAGCCCGTGAGCGGACAAATCGGTTCGCTGCCTATCCCGCAAGCCGTGCTGGAAGCGGCCGTACGTAAGATGATGGAATCGCCTGAAAATCGCGAAAAGCTGAAACTACCGTCAGACATCTCAAATCTGAAAATTGAGAACGGAGAAGTTGTAACGCAATACCAGTAACTGCGGCTTCCTCAGGCGGCTAACGCGAGCTCATTGCACGGCATGATGTGCCGTAGTCCGCGCCACCCTCATCGCTCAGGTTGCAGCTGCTCCATTATCAGACTACGTCAGCAGGGTTTGCATCACGGTGCTTTAGGTAATGTAGATGGTATCCCGAAGGTCCCATCGACCAGTTCCACGAAGTTTCGCTCCTCGCGAAGGATGAATCGTTTTGTTTGCGCTGTCGCGAAGTTTTCCTGGCCTTCTGCATCCACCTTCAGACGCGCGCGGTACGCTTCATAGGAAGCCAGGTTATCGAACGCAATTAGACCCCAAGCGATGTCGTTCGTTCCTTCATGAGGCAGAAAATAGCCGACCAGGTGGCCTCCGCATCGGGGAATGATCCGGCCCCAATTCTCGGCATACTTTTTGAAGGCATCGCGTTGGAAGGGGTCGATCTGGTAGCGGATGACGCACATGATTGTCACTGGCAATCCTTTCGCCTGCTGACTTGCGGACGCACTTTCACCAAAGGTGAGAGCGGCCACCGTGGCGACCATGCCGCCAATAGCTTCGCGGCGATTCATGTGGTCGGGGGGAGGCGTCGGTGGCCGCATATTGTCGTCAGTATGGTGGTTGCCGAGCAAGAACACTTCGTCTAACATCAAACTATGAATGTTGAATGCCACGCGGATGCCGCCGTCTCGAAGATTGCTGCCGCCATCGGCGAGCCTGCGCGTGCGCGCATGCTGTGCTGCCTGCTCGATGGGCGCGCACGAACCAGCACGGAGCTTGCCATCGTAGCTGACGTAGCCCCATCGACCGCGAGCGTGCATCTTCAGAGGCTGATGACGCAGCGGCTGGTGAAAGTGTTGGCGCAAGGGAAACATCGCTACTACAACTTGGCAGGCAACAATGTCGCGGCCGCCCTGGAAGCCCTGAGCGTGCTCGCTGGCGGACCGCGGGTCGCATTCGTGCCGAACACGCCGAACCAACTCCGCGCCGCACGCACTTGCTACGATCACATCGCCGGCACGCTGGGCGTCGCTCTGCATGACCGCATCAAGGCCATGGGCTGGCTGTCAGGCGGGTCGGGCGCGGATACCACCTACGAATTGACGCGAGGCGGGACGCGAACGCGTTCGAAGATCTTGGCATCGATGTCGCGGAGATTCGCGCGTTGCGCCGTCGTTTCGCTTTCGCGTGCGTGGACTGGAGCGAGCGGAGGCCACATATCGGTGGCGCGGTCGGAGCGGCGCTGCTAAGTGTCGCGATGAAACGAAAATGGGTGCTTCAAGAACTCGACAGTCGCGCGTTAACCGTCACCCGCATTGGGCGACGCGAAATGCGGATTCGATTCGGCCTTCAAGATTGAGATTTACGTTAACAACGTGTTCCGAAACGCCGAATATTCCTTCGCCTATTTTCAGTGAACGTAAAAACCGTTTTTGGAGAGAATGACGTAGTCCTTACCTTTTTTTCCGAACGAGGAAGCGAGGCGAACATCAAGTTTGTGCGGTTTGCCGAGCGCCGCGCTCGCATTGGTGTAGTAGCCCAGCGTATAGCGCGTTTTGATGCGCTGGATGAGCGCCCGAAAAACAGGATCGAGGTGCGCGATGTCTTGGACGTTGAATAGTTCGCCGCCCGTCTCGTCCATCACCTTGTGAATGTTCACCAGCCCGGGAACCATGGCGGCGTAGAGCAGAGTTTGCGGCGGATTGTAGCCGGGGATTTTGAGGTTATAGAGGACCACGTCTGCGGCAATGGCTTCCGTGACGATATCGTGCGTACCTTGTCCGCCGGCATCGGTGCCGACGTCATCGCTGATCAGAATAATTACTCGGCGGCCCTTGGGCGGCAATTTAAGAAGGCTCTCGGAGGCGAGGAAGATTCCATCATTAATGTTGGTGGCGCCCCCGGCGTGAAAAGTATTGATCTCCTCGGCGATTTTGCTTTTGTCCTTCGTAAAGGGAACGCGCATTTGAGCTAGCGTGGAAAAGGTAAAGAGCGCGACCTCGTCATCGGGCTTGAGTGCCGCAAGAGCGGTGTTCGCTGCGTCTCGCAA
The DNA here is from genome assembly GCA_963784015.1 of uncultured Acidobacteriota bacterium. Lineage (GTDB taxonomy): Bacteria > Acidobacteriota > Terriglobia > Acidiferrales > UBA7541 > Acidiferrum. The sequence goes on along the minus strand of CAWAPX010000049.1, from coordinate 227,030 downwards.
GGGTTCGAGAAATGGCCCGATCGAATCGCTCAGATCCAAAACTAGGGCGACCTCAAGCGGCAATTCGTCCTTGCTGAATACATCCAGTTTTTGGGCCACGCCGTCTTCTCGAAGCTCGAAATCCTCCTTCTTCAAGTCAGCCATGATTTGGCCGGATTTGTTCTTCACGGTCGCGTCAACCAACACCAGGTTCACGCCAACGCGAATGATGCCCTGGGGCTGCTCCTGCGCCTCAGTGGGAATTAGAAAAACAAACACCACACTAAGAACGATGCTCGAGAGGCAAAATACATTTCTCAGGAATTTTGGCATAGCCACTGTTTTCATAAACGACGGCTGGCCCTTCCGAACATCGATTGAAAGTGAGCGTTTCTATTGTACAAGGGCTTTGTTGCCGAGTAACCAGCGAGGGATGCCTACATTCAATTTGCTGCGGTTGGTTTCGAGTTCAGCCGACACGAGCGAGTCTGCGAATCGAAAACGCAGTGAAGAGCATTGTCACGCCGACCAATACTGCTGCATGCGTCAAGGCTCTGCCGTAAAACGGCATGGCGAGGGCATTGAAGACCAGCTGTTGCAATTGATAGCTCGGCCAGATCGGCGAGATGGCCCTAAGAAATTTCGGCAGTGGGTAGAACAGCCCGGAGACGTGCATCATCGGCACGTAGATAAGATTTACGAGCGCGATGGCTGCCTTGCCGGAAACGCGCGTGCCAATAAATAATCCGATGGCGCAGAAGGGAAGCGAACCGAGAATATTGACCGCCGTGACTTTGGCGCATTGCGCAAAAGTCAGCGGCAAATGGCCGAGCAACAGAGCTGCCGGGATCAACATGACCATCACGATAAACGCGAAAAGCATAGTCATGAACAATTTTGCCAGCAGGTAAGACCCAGGTGGCGCAGGAAGTGCGCGCTTCAGCGTGAGAAGACCTTGTTCGCGTTCCGTGGCGATGGTAGCGCCAAAGCCGAACATACCCGGTCCCATCACACCGAAGACCGCAAACGCCGCGAAGAGAAATTTCCCCGTCGTCGGGTCGTTTCGAACAGCATCGCCGAAAAGCACAACTCCGAAGAGCAGATACAAAGCCGCAGGAAGAACTAAAAAGGGTATCGAAAAGCCCAGCACGCGAAACATGCGCAAGCATTCGAATCTAGCTTCTGTGAGATAGGCGCGCAGCAGCCGGCTAGTCGACATCACCGCGGCGAAAGACGAGCCGTCAAAACTGTCGAACGGTTTTGGGCTTTCGATCGACGTGGCATTCATCATGCGGCCTCCTGAGTAAGTTCCGTGAAAGCTTCCGCAAGCCCGGCGCGCCGGACTTCCAGTTCTTGCAGATTCGAGTCGGCGGCCAGCAAACGGCGCACCACCGCTTCGGAATTGCTCGTGCTGATTTGCAGCCGCTGCTGATCGCGCGTCACACTCTCCACATCCGGCCACGCGGCGATTTGATCAGGGGGCAATGCGGTCGAGCACGTTATGTGCTTGCGAACCACGAGCGCGCGAATCTCGTTCACGGTGCCCGACGCAATGAGCCGGCCCTTGTTCAGCACGGCTACACGGTTCGAAAGCGATTCTGCTTCTTCAAGATAATGAGTGGTGAGAACGATGGAAGAGCCGTTGTCGACAAGCTGTCGCAGCGTGGCCCACATCATTTCGCGCGCTCGAATATCAAGCCCGACGCTTGGCTCATCGAGGAAAAGGAGCTTCGGCCGCCCACAAACCGCCATGGCGAACTGCACCTGCCGCTTTTGCCCTGCGGAAAGTTTTCCATACGGGCGCGATGCCAACGTAGAAATATTCGTTAGCTCCATCGCCTCAGTAGGACTATACGGACGAGGATAGTAACTGGCCACAAGAGCGATATGTTCGCGAACGAGCAGCTCCGGCGCGAGCGTGACTTCCTGCATCATGACTCCGATCTGGCGCCGTGGCTCGATCCGAAAGGGGGACAGACCAAAGAGGCGCGCAGCTCCCGCGTCGGGTTTGAGAAGACCCAGCAGCAGCGAAATAGCCGTCGATTTGCCGGCTCCATTCGGACCGAGCACGGAAAATAGTTCGCCCGGCCGCACTTGCAAATCGAGACCATCGAGAGCCACGGTCTTTCCGAATCGCTTTTTCACTCCCGAAAGCTCGGCCCAAAATTCGTTGTTCATGATTCTACCTCCCGGCTTTCTTGGAATTTCTAGGCGCGTGAATCCGCAAGCAAATTGCGGCGCCCACACGATCGACGAAGCACCTGGTAAGTAGCCAGCAATGAGAGAACAGCAACGCTGAAGACGGCGGCAGTGAAGCAGTAATTCAGGACGTTTCGGATGGCATCGCTGTCCGTTAGCAATTCCAAAAGTAAGAAAAGAGCCTTCATAACATTCGATCCTTTCGAAAATGTATTCCCACTAGAACGCGGCCGATGGCGATTCCCCGCGCGTTCGCCGAATCAGCCGCCGCAAGTGCGGAACGCTGTACCAGGCGTAGACAATGGCGCTGATCCCCGCGTACATCCACAACCACGGCCCAAGAATTCCCCAGCGGATCATTCCATTGAAGTTTTCAATCAGTTGCTCGTAATGCGGAGTACTTTGTATTCCGTCCGCGAGCACAACCAAAGTTGGGCTCTTGAACATAAGCACCCACAGGACCGGCACGGCCGCAGCGTTGATGAGCATTCTCATCACCGGCACCACCCAAGTCCACGTCGGATGAAAGAGGTTCAGAATTCTTTGAGAGATGGAGGCCAGCACAAGAAGAAGTATTGGCGCGTAAAATCTGTGCCAGGAAGAAGCAAGCTTTAGAACCGCCGCCCCGGGCCCCAAAATCAACCGCGGAAAATGCGGCAACGCGATCCACCAAATCGCCACGATACCCCACATGATCAGGCCCGCCAGCGAATACCACCGGCTGATTGGCAACATCGGAGCAAGTTCTGCTGGCGGGTAATACCAGGGTTGCGGAAACTTGCGCCGGATAAGATTCAGAACAGTGAAAACCACGGTTAGACAAATAATCTGCGCCAATACCGGAACGACGAAAGCCTGCGCGGTAATGGGCACATGAATCAGCAGCGAGACAACGACGACCGACGCGATCGTCAAAGTCAAATTGAATGCAAGGAACATCAAATACGTCGGAAAGAGTTCCGGTCCGATCAATTCCCATCCAAGAGACAGGCTGTGATGATCCTGCCGGTATCGGCGCGCTACTGTCATCGGATCGCCGTGCTGCTTGAAAAAAGCCATCATCTCTTTATCGCTGAGTGGGCGGCCAAGAGCGGATTGTTGCTCTTCAATTTGTGAGCGAAGATCGTCCGAAAGTTCTTTGATGATGTCATCGCTTTGCGCTCGCGGCAGGCACCGCTTCACCGCCCGCAGATAGCTTTCGAGAATGTCCATCACTCTCTCCTAGAGAATCCCGTTCAGGGAGGAATTCATGCTCTTCCACTCGGCAAGCAATTGCTTGAAGATGGTTTTTCCATCTTCCGAAAGCCGGTAAAACCGCTTGTTGCGCTTTTCCTCTTCACGCCACTCACTCACCAGCAAACCCTGTGTCTCCAGGCGTCGCAACAAGGGGTACAAAGTGCCTTCGTCGATGGGCATGCCATGGTCGGTGAGCGCTTTGCGGAGCGTGTAGCCGTACTGCTCGGTCTGCAGAGATGCCATTACGGCGAGGATGAGCGACCCGCGGCGTAGCTCGAGCCGCAGGTTTTCAAAGAGATCGTGGTTGGCATTACCAGGCGACATACAGTGTACGCCACACACTGTATGGTGCACAGTATATGCTGTCAAGCCTTTTTTATGTTTCTTCAGCCTGCTCCGATTCCCAAAGTTTTGGGGCGAGTTTACGAGGCTCGGGAGATGCGGCGGTAAGAGACCCCGCACTTATAGAGCTTGTCTTTGGTGATTTCTACGACCCACGCGATTTGCGCAGGGACGTAAATGGCATTGGCGCCCGGCGAATAGGGCACAGCGACTTCGATGTCGGTCCCCTGGAAATATTGCTTGCGGCTTCTGAAACTGAGGCCGCCCTTGGACATGTCTTCGCACGTAACAATGTCGTCGGTAAAACCCGAACGCCGTATGGAAGCTTTGTAACTAACCTTGGTCCGGGGATGTTTGCGGCGGTTGTCCAGGGGCACGGCCGGTTTCCGTTCGCCGGGTGACGCGTACGCCGAGGGTGTCTGCGAACTGGGAGACGGTTGCAGGATGGACGGAGCCGGCGCACTAGGGGACGTCGGGGGAATTCGAGTAGCCTGCGTCGTTGCGATGCTCGCCGTTCCCGTGGATGATGACGCACCGGCCACCGGCCCAGCCCCCACTAGAACGGGCTGCTCTTCGGGCGCTTCTGCAGCCCGCTTCCAGAGCGTCGAATCTCCACACTGCTTGCAATAGCGAACGATGCCTTCATTGATCAGGAAGACGTCGGATTCCACGTCACTTTGTTCCACGGTCTCGCGTTCTTTGCAGTTGCCGCATTCAAGCAGCATCCGCCGCGCTTCTTTTTCTCGTTCGGAAACGGGTGAAAAGTCGATGCCCCAGAAGTCGATATTGGATGTATCCACAAAAGCTACGCCGTAGGTGTAAATCTCGTCTTCGGAACCAATGCGTCCCACCACGCGCACGAGAGCTTCTTTGTTGGTATCCAGATAGCGAACGATGATCTCTTGCTCGGCGGAAAGCTTATAAGTGGAAATGATCCCGGCGCCATGGCGGCTCAGAAGAACAGTCTTGGTCATCTCCGAGAAGCCCTTGCCATCCATGTCGCTTCCGGTCAAAAGGATAGCGACCTCTTTCGGAATGCGACTGCTGCGGCGCAGGTGTTCGTAGGACACGATATGCACTCATCGAGGGAAACAGTGCTTAAAGCAAGGTTAACCGGAAGTGTGTCACTCCGGCACAGAAAGTAGGGCCGCAGTTCCACCGGTGCAACGTGAGACGAGGGCTTTCTCCGCGGAGTGGGCTAGACGCTGTGGTGCTTCACATACTCGGCTCGACAGATCGCAGCCTCGGACCGAACAGGCCCCGACCCCCACACAGGGCCACGCCAAAGACCATGAACGCAGCTATTCGTGGCGCAAAGCGATGAGGGGATCGATGCGCGTAGCGCGGCGCGCTGGAATCCAACACGCGAAGAGAGCGATTCCCGTGAGCAGGAGAACCACGACAATAAATGTGACCGGATCGGAAGGCTTCACACCTACGACGAGACCGCTGAGCAGGCGCGTACCGGCGAGAGAAATCAGCAAGCCTAGAACCAGGCCAATCCCGACAACGCTTATTCCTTGCCGCAAAACCATCTTCAAAATGTCACTGGGAGAAGCGCCCATGGCAATGCGAATGCCAATTTCCTGGGTGCGGCGAGCGGCGGCGTAAGAGACGACGCTGTAAATTCCGACCACGGCAAGAATCAATCCAAGAAGACCCAATACCCCGGTCACCTGCGCACCAAAGCTGTAGAAGAAAAACCCATTTGCGCCTTGGAGCGCGTGCTTCATGTCTTGCACCTCGCTAACTGCAAGACCTGGAGCAAGTTCGTTGATTTGCTCCTGGATCTGGACTGCAAGGGATCCCGGAGGAACGGAAGTGCGAACGTGGATGGTGCGCATCGACATGTAGCTCTGCGCAAACGGCTGGTAAAAGATGGGACGCGGTTCCTCGGTGATATCCCGATACTTGGCGTCCTGGATGACGCCGATAACTTCAATCGGCTTCCCCGGATTGTCCTTGATCAAGAATTGTTTGCCCAGAGCGTCTTCAGCGGGCCAGAATTTTTTGGCCATCGCTGCGGAAATGACGGCCACAGGCGGTGCGGTTGCGTCGTCGGCTTCCGTGAAGTCTCGCCCGCGGAGCAGCGGCATCCGCAGAGTATTGAAATAGCCGGGCGTAACGGAATTGTCTTCGATACCGGGGGGCTGCTTTCCATGCTCGACGGGATGTCCGGGGATGGTCACAGTGACGTCCTCGCTGATGTAACCCAGAGGCACGGTGAACGCCTGCGCCTCCGAAACCACGCCGGGCAGAGCGCGGATGCGCGTCTCGAGATCGCGATAAAATTCCCGGCCGCGCGCTTCGGAATAGCCGAGTCCATTTACATCGGTGGTGAGATTCAAGACCTGATCGGGGTCAAAGCCGAGATTTATGTTCTGCGCTTTACCAAGGCTGCGCATAAAGAGTCCGGCGACAATCAGCAACACCAGCGAACCAGCAACCTGGGCTGCGACCAGAGTGTTGCGCGCGAATTGACGACGAGGGCCATCGGAGGAGCCGCGACCACCTTCATGGAGGATGGAGCTGACATCCGTGCGCGCTACGCGCAACGCGGGCACAATCCCGACGATCAGGCCCGTTAGGAATATGGCCGCAAAGGCAAAAAGATACACGCGGCCATCGGGATGAAAGTCGAAGTGGATTGGAAGACTGGTGCCCAAAGAGAGCGAGCTGAGCAATCCCGACGCCCAGGAAGCCAGCAGCAGCCCGGTGCCACCGCCGAGAAGAGCGAGCAGCAAACTCTCGGTGAGATATTGGCGGACAAGGCGGCTGCGTCCCGCACCCATTGCCGCGCGGATCGCCATTTCGCGCTGCCGCACAGTAGCTCGAACCAAGAGAACATTGGCAACGTTGAAGCACGCAACCAGAAGCACCAGCGAAGAAAGAGCAATGAAAATAAAAGCGACTGTGGGCAGGCTATTGTCGCTGTCAGGTTCGGGGCGCGCGAGCTTTTCCGGGAAGACCAGGACCGAAATGCCCTTATCAATGTCGGGGTGCTCGTCGGAAAGGCGCTTGGCAACGACGTTGAGAGAGGCACTAGCTCGTTTAATGTCCACGCCTGGTTTGAGCCTCGCGAGTATAGTCAGGCCGCGCATTTCGCGTTTCGTCCACGTGTCGCTTACTGGTGTGCCGAATTCTTCCGTGAAGGTGGCGCTGAGGGGAACGTAGGCGTCCATGTTGAGCATCGCGTAGGTGCCGTAGAAACCCTTCGGTGTCACACCAACGATGGTCGCCGGATGTCCGTTCATTTCAACGTGTTTCCCGACAACCTCCGGATCACCCGCAAAGCGCTTCTGCCAGTAGGAATAACCAAGGACCACGATGGGGTCTGAACCAGGACTGATTCCTTCTGTGGGAAGAATAAGACGGCCGGCGGCCGGAGTGATCCCCAAGACGGAAAAGTAGTTATTCGAGACGCGGCTGATGACGCAGTGGTCGCCCTTGCCTTCCACGGCGAGCCCCGCGAGGGAGACGCGGTAGGTGATCAGATCACCAATCGAAGCGGATTGACTGCGAAGGTCCAGGAAGTCTGGGTAGGAAAAGCCCTGAAGCCCAGCCGTTCCGGCTTGCTGCAGGGCAAGGACGGTAATCTGCTCGGGGCGGGGGACTGATAAAGGGCGAAGGATAAGCCCATTGACTACGCTGAAGATGGTCGTGTTCGCGGCCATGCCCAATGCCAAGGTGACGATGCCGATAATGGCGAAGCCAGGGTTCTTAGTTAACGTGCGGAAGGCGTACTGGATGTCTTTCCAGAAATTGAGCATCGGCGGGGGCTCCAGTCTCGAAGTTCGAGGATGCGTAGGAATGGGCATCCGGGCTGCCTGTGAGGATATGCTGTAAATCGTTCAAACGGTAGTGCTTAGTGTGTGCCCTCGCGAAAATATTGAGACAGAATGTTCGATTGTGGGATTGCCCGTCTCATTTGCGAACACGTGGCCGCTTTTGGGCCGTCCAGACTTCAGCTGGCTGCCCCCTCCCCTTTTTTGTAAACGTTGCTGATAAAGGACTTAAGCGCGCTTGGTTGTCTTGTGGATCGGCAGGTCGATGGCATTTCCATTCGCCAGACCGGCGATTCATAATCACGGTTCCGAGCGCTCGTGCATTGTTAGCTACTTGCTACGTCTTCAGGATAAGCAGTATGTATGGTGTGTCGGCTTTGGAGCACAGCCAAGATTGGCTGTGCCCGCTCTGCCCCTCCCCCTTTTTTTGTAGGCGTTGCATATAAAGGAGTTATCTCGTCTGGTGGGCGGGGAAGGATTTGGGTGTTTCGTATATCTCCTTTGTGTGTGGAACTGGGGGTGTTTGCTTGGGGTGGCCTTGAGACAAAAGCGGCAGCAGAGCTGCCGCACTCCAAACTAAGTAGAGCTACTTGAGCTTGGCGGCCTCGTCGCGGAGGACTTGGAGACTGCCTTCGAGGTAGTTCTTGACGAGTTCGAGCTCCTTTGTGGAGTAGCCGGAGGCGTGTTTGAGGGAGGCGGCGGCGAGGCCCTGGTAAAGGCGACCAACGCGCTGGAGGGCGTCGAGGCAGGGACGGACAAAGACTTTGCGGCGGTCGCTCGAGTCGCGGAAGCGCTCGACGAGGCCGGCTTTTTCGAGGCGGTCGAGAATACCGGTGACGGCACCAGTGGTCAGGCCTGTGTGGCGGGCAAGATCGCCGGCGGTAAGCGGTCCCTGCGCATAACGGGACATTAATTCAAAGCATCTGGTATCAGTAACGTTGATTCCCAGTTTCGTGGCGATGGACTGGTGGAAGAAGATAGAAACGGTGCTGAGTTCGCGACCGAGTTCCATACCGACACGGAGGATCAATGCTTGACGTTTGGTGCGAGGTGCTATGTGTCTGTTCATTTTATCTTGACACCTAAGTATCTCACGAACTAAGATAATTTGCGACGGGAAAAAATATATTTGAGCGCGAGGGTGGCACAGATTGGCGGAGAAGAGGGCACGATGTATCGTGCCCCTACGAGAACAGAAACGGGCGACAAGAGCAAACGGCCGCCACGAGCGCAAAAAAGGGCGGCAAGAGCATAAACGTACGGCAAAATTTAGTGGTGGTCCGCTGAAAGCGGACACGACGCAACAAAGCAGAGTAGAATGAAAAGCAGAAAACCAGGTTTGGCCTGTAATTTTTCGAAACGACATTGCGTAGATGCAGTTGAGGCGCGTCTGGCAGGGAGAGCAGGGCATTGATGGCGACAACAGAAATCCATCCAAAAGCGGATTTAGGATCGCTTCGGATTCATGACAGTCACCGTACGGGCGGCAAGACAGGCAAGGTCCTGAGCTATGTCTCGGCGGTCATCGGCCTCGTCATCATCATTGGCGGGATCGCGTATGCATTTCGGAATCAGACACCCGTGGTGGAAGTGGTGACGGCGCAGAAGCCGGAAATCGGAGGGCGCTCGGCGATTTTGAACGCGAGCGGATACGTCACACCGCGGCGACGAGCGACGATTGCGGCGAAAATTACGGGCCGAGTAACAGGCGTTTTCTTCGATGAAGGGACGCATGTGAAAGCAGGTCAATTGCTGGCTACTCTGGACGATTCCGATGTGAAGAAGGCGCTGGATTCGGCGAAGGCGGATCGGGATTCCTCGCAAGCGGCTATCGCGGATTTTCAAGTACAATTAAAGTTTGCGCAGATTGAATTGCGGCGCGCTGAACAATTGCAGCAGGCCGGTGTGCAGACGCAAGAGCAACTGGATACCGCGAGCACGAATGTGGACAGCTTGAAAGCCAAAATTAATCTGGCGAAGCAGCAAGTGCAAGGATCCGAAATGCGGATTCGCGAGGCGCAGCAGGCGGTGGACAATTGTACGATTACCGCGCCTTACGACGGGATCGTGGTCTCGAAAGATGCGCAAGTGGGCGAGATGGTGTCTCCTGTTTCGGCTGGCGGTGGATTTACGCGGACGGGCATCGCGACCATTGTGGACATGAATTCGAACGAGATTGAAGTGGACGTGAACGAATCCTATATCGCGCGGGTAAAAGATAGGCAGAAGGTTACCGCGATTCTGGATGCGTATCCGGATTGGGAGATTCCGAGCCACGTGCGAACGGTGATTCCTACGGCGGACCGGCAGAAGGCTACTGTAAAGGTACGCATTTCGTTCGACAAACTCGATCCGCGAATTTTGCCGGATATGGGGATTAAGGTGACGTTTTTAAGCGACGAACCGGTGAAGAAAGTAGATGCTTCGGCGCCGGTTGTGGCGGCTTTGCTGCCGAATGACGCGTTGCACGATGATGGCGGAAAGAAAATTGTGTTTCTGGTGAAGAACGACAAGCTGGAGCGGCGGGCAGTGGCGGTCGGAAATGGCCAGGGTTCGCAGACTGAGATTTTGTCCGGGATTGTGGCTGGAGATTCGGTGGTGGTGAAGGGGCCTGCGAATATGCAGGATGGATTGGCTGTGCAGATTAAGAAATAGCGAGCTTCGCTGAATACGGAGTTGGGCACGGGATTGGGAACGGCGGCAGCAGAGCTGCCGCACTCCATAGGAGCTGGACGATGATTCGAGTGGATGGCCAGGGTAGTGGGAAGAGCTTAATTCAGGTGCGCGGGCTTTCGAAGACGTACCGGCGCGGCGGCGAAGAGATTCAGGTTTTGCAGCGGCTGAACCTGGATTTGGATAAGGGCGATTTCGTCGGGTTCATGGGACCGAGCGGCTCCGGAAAGACGACGCTGCTGAACTTGCTGGGCGGACTGGATGTGCCGTCGCAAGGCAGCATCACCGTGGACGGCGACGAGATCACGCACATGTCCGGGAGCAAGCTGACGCAGTGGCGAGCGAGGCACGTGGGATTCATTTTTCAGATGTACAACCTGATTCCGGTGCTGACGGCGTTTCAAAACGTGGAACTGCCGCTGCTGCTGACGAAACTCTCGAAGTCCGAGCGGCGCAAGCACGTGGAGACGGCACTGAGCGTGGTCGGCTTGTCGAACCGCATGGATCATTATCCACGGCAACTATCCGGCGGGCAGGAGCAACGCGTGACGATTGCGCGAGCGATTGTGTCTGACCCGACGTTTTTGCTGTGCGACGAGCCAACCGGCGACTTGGATCGGAAAAGCGCGGACGAGATCATGCTGTTGATTGAAGAGTTGGTGGCGAAGCATGGCAAGACGGTGCTGATGGTGACGCACGACGCGATGGTCGCTGCGCGAGCGCACACGACGCTGCACCTGGATAAAGGCGTGCTTGTGGAAGCGTCGAAACTGGAGCAGGGGGTCGTGGCCGGAGGTGCGGCATGAAATTCCGCGGATTGATCTTCGCTAATCTGTTTCGGAAGAAAATTCGGCTGATCCTTACGGTGGGGTCGTTCGCGATCTCGCTGGTGCTGTTTACGTTTTTGGCGGTGGTGAATAGCGCGTTCAGCCGGGGGGTTGATGTTGCGGGAGCGGACCGGTTGGTGATTGTGAATCGCATCGGGTTGATCCAGACGATGCCGATTTCGTATGGCGACCAAGTGCGAGCGATACCGGGAGTGAAATACGTAACGCAAGACCATTGGTTTGGCGGGGTGTACCAGGATGAGAAGAATTTCTTTCCACAGTTTGCGATTGATGTAGACAACCACCGCAAGGTTTATCCGGAATTCATCGTGCCGGACGATCAATGGAATACCTTCGTGAAGGATCAGCAGGGAGCGATTGTAGGGGCGCGGACGGCGAAGCGCTTTGGCTGGAAAGTGGGCGACCGCATACCGATCAAGAACACGCTGTACGGCCCCACGAAAACGTGGGAGTTCAATCTTGACGGGATTTACCACACAGAGAAAGCAACCGGTGATGAAAGCCAGTTCTGGTTTCAGTGGAAGCTCTTCGATGAAAATGTTCCGGCGTATGCCAAGAGCACCGCGGGTTGGTACATCCTGAAGCTGGATAGCGCGGACGATTCGGCGCGGGTGGCAAAGACGATTGACGCGAAGTTCGCAAATTCCTCGTATGAGACAAAGACGGAGACGGAATCGGCGTTTGCGGCGGGATTTGCGAAGCAGTTTGGAAATATCGAGTTTCTGATTCTGGCGATCGGGAGCGTAGTGTTCTTTACACTGCTGCTGGTGACGGGAAACACGATGGCGATTTCTGTGAGGGAGAGAACGAGCGAGCTGGCGGTGTTGAAAGCGATTGGTGTGACCGACGGCACTGTGCTGTTCCTGGTGCTGGGAGAATCGATGGTGATTGCGTTGTTCGGCGGAATGCTGGGGCTTCTATTGGCGTGGGCGGCGATACCGGTGATTAGCGTCGCGCTTACGGGTTTGCTGCCGCCGCTGCTGCTGTCAAAGACTATGTTGTCCGCCGGACTTGTGTTTGCGGTATTCGTGGGCGCAGTGAGCGGATTGATACCGGGAATTGGCGCGATGCGCATGCGCGTAGTGAACGCGCTGCGGAGGGTTTGAGATGGCAATTCCGATTGTGTACAACATCCGCAGCGTGAGAGCGCGGTGGACGTCGACGATCGTGGCAGTGCTCGGGATTGCCGGGACGGTGGGTGTCTTCGTGGCGATGCTATCGCTCGCACGGGGTTTTCGGGCGACGCTGGTGGCTTCGGGCTCGGAAGACAATGCGCTGATTGTGCGGGCGGGAGCTACGTCCGAAATGACGAGCGGAGTGCCGCTGGACTCGGTGAAGATCATTCAAGATGCCCCGGGAATTGCGCGGGGGACGGGCGGGCCGCTGGTGACGCCGGAAGCGGTGATGATGGCGCCGATTCCGATGGTGTCGACCGGGACGGATGCGAACGTGGAGTTGCGAGGCGTTTCGCCGAACGTGTTGGAGATCCGAAAGCAAGTGAAAATTGTGGAAGGAAGGATGTTCAAGGCGGGGCTGGCGGAAATTGTGGTGGGGAAAAACGCGACGAACACGTATTCGGGCTTGAAGTTGGGGGACACGATTGCGTTGGGTAGCGTGCGGTGGAAAGTGGTGGGGATATTTGACGCAGGCGGGAGTGCGTTCGACTCGGAAGTTTGGGGAGACGCGCATCTTTTGGACGGGGCGTACAACAGGCCAGACACGTCGTTTCAATCGGTAACCGTGCACCTCAATTCGCCGGAGGCGTTGAGTCAATTGAAGGACTCGGTGACGACGGATCCGCGGTTGAACGTGGATGTGATCCGCGAGATCGATTATTACGCGAAGCAGTCGACGAACATGACCACGCTGATCACGCGGCTCGGCGGGTTTGTGGCGATGATCATGGCAATTGGCGCGGTGTTTGGCGCGTTGAATACGATGTATTCGGCGGTGGCGGATCGCGGGCGGGAAATTGCGACGATGCGGGCATTGGGGTTTGGCGGTCCTTCGGTGGTGTTTTCGTTTTTGATTGAGGCGCTTTTGATTTCGTTTGTGGGTGGCGTGCTGGGGTGCCTGGCGGTAATACGTTTGAATGGATTAACGACCAGCACGATTAATTTTCAGACATTTTCGAATTTGGCGTTCGCGTTTAAGATTACGCCGGATTTGATGGTGATGGGCGTGGTGTTTGCGCTGGCGATGGGAGTGATTGGCGGGATTTTTCCGGCGATACGGGCGGCGAGGTTGCCGGTGGCTACGGCTTTGCGGGAATTGTAGTTCTTCGAAGTGCTTGAAAAAGAGAAAGAAAATTTAACACAGAGACACAGAGGGCACGGAGACGTGTGTCTGCGTTACAATCCTGCGCATGAGTGAAGAGAAGAGAGATCGCGAATTGGGGATGGGGCGCGTGATTACGCGGCGCGATTTTTTGAATGGCGTGGCGATTGGCGTGGGGGGGACGCTGGCGAGCGGGGCGCTCGGAGCGGAAAACCTGCTTGCAGCGGCGGCGCTGGATGATTTTGCGCCGGAGAAAACAGCTGGTTACTACCCACCGGCGCTTATGGGCATGCGCGGGAATCATGATGGGACGTTTACGTTTGCGCATCGGCTCCGCGATGGCGGGAGTTGGGATTCCGAAGGCGCTGCGGTCTCGACGGGAGAGACTTACGATTTGGTGGTTGTGGGCGGCGGAATCAGTGGGCTTGCGGCGGCGTATTTCTACAGGAAAAGCGTGGGACCAAGCGCGCGGATACTGATTCTCGATAATCACGATGATTTTGGCGGGCACGCGAAGCGCAATGAATTTCGTGCGGGAAACCGGATGGTGTTGAGCTATGGGGGAACGCAGTCGATTGAGAGCCCGGGGAATTACAGCGACGTAGCGAAGGGGTTGATTCAAGAGATTGGGATTGAGACGGAGCGATTTTACAAAGATTACGACCAGAAGCTGTATTCGAAGATGGGGACGGCGGCGTTTTTTGATAAAGAGACGTTTGGCGAAGACCGGTTGATTACGGGCATGAACGCGACGCCGTGGCTGGAATTTTTGGCTAAGGCTCCGCTTTCAGACGTAGCGAAACTGGACATCGCGAGAGTTTACACGGAAAAAGTGGACTACCTCGCGGGTCTATCCATGGAAGAGAAGCGCGCGAAGCTGGCGAAGATCAGTTACGCGGATTATCTGACGAAATTCTGCAAGGTACATCCTGAAGCGCTGCCATTTTTTCAAACGTTTCCGCATGATTTGTACGGTGTCGGGATTGACGCGGTTCCTGCGCTTGGGTGTTTCGAATCAGGAGACGACTACGGTTCGTTTACTTACCCGGGTTTCGACGGTTTGGGAATCGGCGACCACGAAAAAGAAGAGCCGTACATTTTTCATTTTCCGGATGGCAACGCATCGATTGCGCGGCTGTTGGTGCGGGCATTGATTCCTGCCGCAATGCCGGGGCACACGATGGACGACGTGGCGACGGCGCGAGCGGATTACAGCAAGTTGGACGTGGATGGCGCGGGGGTGCGCATCAGGCTGAATAGCACCGTGGTGCATGTGCAGCAGAGCGCTGCGGGTGACGCGCAAAAAACAGTGGGCATTGCCTACATGCGCGGGAACAAATTGCAGTCAGTGCAAGCGAAGAACTGCGTGCTGGCTTGCTACAACGGGATGATTCCGTACATTTGTCCCGCGCTGCCGCAGAAACAAAAAGAAGCCCTGTCTTATCTTGTGAAAACGCCACTGGTTTATACGCACGTGGCGCTGAGGAACTGGACATCATTTTCGAAACTGGGCGTTCATCAGATCGTGGCGCCTGGCGGCTATCACACGTACACGGCGCTGGATTTTCCCGTCAGCATTGGCGAATATGCGTTTCCCAGCAAGCCGGAAGAGCCGATGGTGCTGTTCATGCTGCGAACGCCGTGCAGTCCAGGGTTGCCGATGCGCGATCAGTTCCGCGCGGGGCGCGTGGAATTGATGGGCACGCCGTTTTCAAAATTCGAACGAAATACTCGCGACCAGCTCGGGAGAATGCTCGGCGGAGCCGGTTTCGATCCGGCGCGGGACATTGAGGGGATTACGGTGAATCGCTGGGCGCACGGGTACGCGTACACACCTAATTCGCTTTTCGATCCCGATTGGAAGGAAGAAGAGAAGCCGTGGGTGATCGGGCGAAAACCATTTGGTAAAATTGCGATAGCGAATTCGGATGCAGGGGCGAGCGCGTATTCTGATGTGGCTATCGATCAAGCGTGGCGAGCCGTCAGCGAAATTTTGAAAAGCTAGACGGGCAGTTCTCTCTAAAATGAGGTTGCAGGATTTGGCAGCCAGATGTGATATTGTCCTTGTTGTAGACTCCCGAAGTAGGGTTGCCTGAACTCTTTGAAGGGCTAGCTTTTGGCCTCCACCCAGTGAGTTCAGCCAATTTTAGGCCAGTGTATCGTAGCGTCCGGAAAGCGAGAGCTTGCCGCGATCCTGCACTCATGGTGCTTCGAAGAGTTCAGGGAGAATCAAGATGAAGAGTTTGTTTGTCGGGAACATGAGTTTTCAGACCACGGAAGGCGAACTGCGCGACTTGTTCACTCCGTTTGGACAAGTGACGCGCGTGCACATGGCCATGGACCGGGAAACCGGACGTGCGCGGGGGTTTGCGTTTGTGGAAATGCCGAACGACGAGGAAGCGGCGAAGGCTATGGCCGGACTCGATGGCAAAGAGTTGGGTGGGCGCAATTTGAAGGTGAATGAAGCACGTCCGAAGGGCGAAGGCGGACCACCGCGCGGGCCACGGAATTTTGGCGGGCCGGACAGGGGTAGCGGTGGTGGCGGAGGCCGCGGCAAGGGCGGAGGCGGCGGACGCGAGCGATTTTCGAATGAGGACTACCGCGAGTCTGCGCGGCAGCCGCGCGAACCGCGCTGGTAACAGAAGTTGACGAGGTATGTAGCTTGGCGGCGACGGCTTACGCCGCGCTGGACAGCGCCTGCGAGGAGACGCGATGACAACGACATTCCAGAAGCGCCAAAAAGAAATGAAGAGAATGGAAAAGCGCAAAATGAAAGAAGAAAAGCGCGTCCAGCGAAAATTGGATAAGACGGCGGATAAGGAAGCGGGAATTTCGACGGAAGAAATTCTCGTACCGCTGACCGGGCCCATTCCTTATGACGACGAGCAGTAGCCGGAGAATCCCGAAGTCCGGTCTTCATAAACGCTAAGTTTCAAAACAAATTGAATTAGGCAAGACTTTGCTGTGTTCGCGCGGAGAGGCGCTCGCATGAACACACGCGAATTGGTGTGCACGAAGGCCTCAATGCACGGACATGGGGCCGCCCTTCGCTTGCGGACGCCGCATTAGAAAAATAAACGGAAGCATCAAAGCGAACAATCCCGCCAGAATCAGAAAGATGCTGTTGTAGGCCAGCATGCTGGCTTGCCGCTCGACCATTCCGAACATCGCAGCGCGCGCCTGATGGGCGGCGGTGGCGATGTCCGATCCGCCGGACATGAACATTCCCCGCAGTGAATTCATCATATTGCGCGCGCTTGCGTCGTACGGAGTGACATGCGCGCCAAGCTGATTGATGTTCCTCTGCTGAAAACGAATCTGCATGGTGCTGACGGCGGCAATGCCGATGCTGCCTCCCAAGTTGCGCACTAAATTGAAGAGACTCGTGGCGTTCCCCATATTTTCTTTTTTGATGGGCGCCATGCTGATGGTGGTAAGTGGGACGAAAATGAGGCCAAGTGAGAGGCCCATGATGAGTTGCGGCCAGAAGAAGTCCCAATAACCCGCGCTCAAACTGAGGCGCGAGAATTGGAAGAGCGTGTAGCCACAGACGATTAGTCCGACGGTCAGCATTTTGCGCGGATCCAACTTGGCCATGATGAATCCCGCAACCGGCATTGCAATGAAGGAGCCAAGTCCGCGTGGCGCCATGGCGATGCCGGCGCGGATGGCGGGATAACCGAGCAGCGTTTGGAGAATGAGCGGAATGAGAACGGTAGTGCCGTAAAGGCCGACGCCGAGCAGAGACATGAGAAAAACGCCGGTGGAGTAAGTGCGGTCTTTGAAGACGCGCAGATTTACGACGGGATCTTTAATATGAAGCTCGTAGATCAGAAATGCGACAAGCGTAACAACGGCGACGATGGCAACGGCGGTGATCCAACCGGTGCCGAACCAATCTTTTTCCTGGCCTTTATCGAGGACGATCTGCAGCGTGGCGATCCCCACGGCAAGCAGGCCGATGCCCCAGTAATCGATTTTTTGCGAAGCGCGGCGGATGTAAGAAGGATCGAAGATAAAAAGCGACGTCATCACGATGGAGGCGATGCCAATGGGCACGTTGATGTAAAACACCCAGCGCCACGAATGGCTATCGGTAAGCCAGCCGCCGAGAACGGGGCCGAGCATGGGAGCGACGACGATGCCGAGTCCCCAAAAGCCCATGGCCTTGCCGCGATCTTGCGGCGGGAACGACTCCAGCAGGATAGCTTGCGAGATAGGCTGCAAACCTCCGCCACACGCCCCCTGAATGATGCGGCAGACGACCAGGAAGGGAAGAGTAGGAGCGAGGCCGCACAAGAACGAAGCGATCGTGAAGCCGGTTACGGAAAGCATCAGCATGCGCTTGCGGCCAAAAAAATTGGAGAGCCAGCCGGTTAGCGGCAGAATGATGGCGTTAGCGACGAGATAGGAAGTCAGCGTCCAGGTGGCTTCGTCGACCGTAACGGAAAGGCTGCCGGCAATGTGGGGGAGCGAGACGTTTACGACGGTGGTGTCCAGCACCTCCATGAAAGTGCTGAGCATCACGGAGATGGCGATGACCCAGGGATTGATGTGGTGAGGATTTTGTGTTGTTTCCTGGGGCATCCAGACCTCGAACCACTCCTTGACGAACGCTTAGACTCGCTTCGATGAAATCATACGTTTTGGTCGGATTGCTGGCAAACATTCGTAACGGAGTGCGTGTCCAAGCTCCACTTTACGCATTCGCTCTGCAGCTCCACCGTGCGCATTGAGAAAAATGTTCACAACGGGTGGATTGCTGTATCTTGTCTGCATATAAAGCTCGGGGGGGAACAAATGGACAATTGCAAATCGCGGCGCGAGTTTCTTGCCCGCATGGGCATTTTGACTGCGGCAACGGCTCTTCCTGGCGGCTGGCTTGTCGCTCGAGAGAGGCTGTATCCGCCAGTGGATTTGTCTTACTTTAACGTGCCAATTTCTCCGGCCGGATTCGAGCTGCACATCGGGTATGCAGCCATCACTTGGGGCGGGAACGATCGTCAGGCCATTGAAGATATTTCCTCGGTAGGCTTCCCTGGAATTCAGATTCGTTCCAATAGCGTTCAGGAATTTGGCAGCGGAGTGGCGCTGCGCGAAGTACTCGACAAACACCATATCAAGATGATCGCCTTATCGAGCGGGAACTTAAGCATCGATCCTGCCATCGAATCCTCGGAACTTGAAAAACATGTTGCTAATGCGAAATTTCTTCGCGATGCGGGAGGACTCTATCTTCAAATCATTGACGAGAAGCCCAAGGATCGCGCGATCGTGGCGGCGGACTACAAACGCTTCGGCGCTTTGCTGACAGAGCTTGGGAAACGAATCGCCGATCTCGGCGTGCAGCTTGGTTATCACAACCACATGGGAAGCATGGGCGAGACACCCGAGGGCGTGGAGCAAATCATGGCGGCGGTTGATCCACGCTATGCAAAGCTGGAGCTGGATGTGGCGCATTATTATCAGGGCGGCGGAGACCCTGCCAAGGCCATTGAGAAATACAGCGACCGTCTACTTTTTCTGCATCTTAAGGACGTCGAGCGACTGCCTGGCGGAGCGGATGCGAAGCAAACTTATCGTTTCGTGGAGCTTGGGCGAGGGTCGGTGAATCTTCCGGCGGTGATCGAGGCGCTTCGCAAGATCAATTTTCGTGGCTGGGGGATTGTTGAACTGGACGCCGTGCCGGACAAAGCGCGGACGCCAAAGGAATCGGCGATCATCAACAAGAAATATGTCGAAGAAAAGCTGGGGCTGACGGTATGAGTTCTCCATTCCGAATTGCCGTCATCAATGATGAGGTGAGCCAAGACTTTGGCAAGTCGTGTGAAGTGATTTCGCGTGAATTTGGCCTGGAGTGGATCGAGCTGCGCGCGATGTGGAACAAAAATATTCTCAATCTCGATGCCAAGGAAGTTGACGAAGCGCGCGGTATCCTCGAGAAATACAAATTGCGCGTGACGGACATCGCCAGCCCACTTTTCAAAGTGGACTGGCCGGGCGCGCCAAAATCTCAGTACAGCCCCAAGGGTGCGCAATTTAGCGCCGACTTTACTTATGAGCAGCAGGACGAAGTGCTGGAACGCAGCATTGAGCTGGCGAAAGCTTTTCAAACGGATCGAGTGCGGTGCTTCGATTTTTGGCGGCTCGATGATCAAGCACCGTATCGTGCCGCCATCAATGAAAAGCTCCTTGCTGCCGCGGGCGTAGCAGGGAAGAAGGGCGTGACGCTGATACTTGAAAACGAAGCCGCTTGCAACACCGGTACGGCGGCCGAAGCCGCGAAAGTTCTCGCGGAAGTGAAGTCTCCTTCTCTCATGCTGAATTGGGATCCAGGAAATGCGGCGTCACGCGGCGAGATTGCATATCCGGATGGATATGCGCTTCTGCCGAAGGAACGCATCGGCCACTGCCACTGCAAAGATGTCGCGAAGAAGGCGAACGGCAAAGATTATGATTGGGCCGCGATGGGGCGCGGCGTCATCGATTGGACCGGCCAGTTTGCGGCATTAAAGCGCGACGGCTACCACTATGCTGTCAGTCTCGAAACCCACTGGCGCGGCGCTGCAACCGCTGAGGAATCCACACGGCAAAGCTGGGCCGGTATGAAGGACGAATTACAAAAGGCTGGAGCGCTGTGAATCGCTATATGAAAAGGAGCCAATCCATTTCGATGAAGCGCCTTCTTGCCGGAATCCTGATCACTGTCGGGTTTGCATTTTGTTCGCAAGCGCAGACGACTCGGTGGAAAGAAAAGGCCGCCGATGATTGGTACGCACAGCAACCATGGCTTGTCGGGAGCAACTACATCCCCTCTTATGCAATCAACGAACTCGAAATGTGGCAGGCGGATACTTTCGATCCGAAGCGCATCGACACAGAACTGGGCTGGGCCGAATCGCTGGGCTTGAACACGATGCGCGTTTTTCTGCACGACTTGCTCTGGAAGCAGGATCCTGAGGGATTCAAGAAGCGCATCGATATTTTCCTAAACATCGCGCAGAAGCATAAGATCAAGCCGCTGTTTGTGCTCTTTGATTCCTGCTGGGATCCGAATCCAAAACTCGGCAAGCAACATGCGCCGACGCCTGGAGTTCACAACTCCGGCTGGGTGCAAAGCCCCGGAGCAGCGGCGCTCAAGGATCCTGCGCAATATCCGCGGCTTGAGGCTTACGTCAAAGGAGTCGTCGGAGCCTTCGCCAACGACAAACGAATTCTGGGCTGGGATGTTTGGAACGAGCCAGACAACACGAACGACGGGAGCTACGCGAGCGGGGAGCCATCCAATAAAGTCGAACTCGTGCTCGCACTTTTGCCGAGAGTGTACGAGTGGGCGCGTTCTGCAGGCGCTACTCAGCCGCTTACGAGCGGAGTCTGGAAAGGGGACTGGTCGTCTCCTGAAAAGCTTGGACCGATGGAGAAAATTCAGCTCGAGCTTTCGGATGTAACTTCTTTTCACAATTATGATGCGCCGGATGTGTTTGAAAAGCGCGTGCTGTCACTGCAGCAATATCACCGGCCGATTCTCTGCACGGAATACATGGCGCGAGGAAATGGCAGCACGTTTCAGGGTACTTTGCCGATCGCCAAGAAATATCACGTCGCCGCCATTAATTGGGGGCTGGTCGCGGGCAAGACGCAGACCTACCTGCCATGGGATTCGTGGAAGCATCCGTATACGGATCGCGAACCAACGGTGTGGTTCCACGAAATTTTCCGTACTAACGGCCAACCGTATAGCCAAGAGGAAGCCAACTTCATCCGCACGATTATCGGGACTGCCGCTGCTGGCAACTGCATCTTGTCCTGATCGATCAACTCAATCCATGCGTGTTAGCTAAGTAGCGTTCTTTCGTTTGCAGAATATTTTTGGCCGCGAAGGATTGCAGGGAAGAAATTGGTTCCGGGACGTGGACTCGAACCACGATACTCAGCTTCAAAGGCTGATGTCCTACCGATTAGACGATCCCGGAACCGTGGGAAACAGTTTAGCAGAGGAAAAAGAATGTGCGAAGCCACTGAAATGTGCGCGGTGGGAGAGTTTCTGCTAAATTGGTAGGGTTGCGTCCGTCGCGGGAGAGGTGGCCGAGCGGTTTAAGGCGCACGCTTGGAAAGCGTGTGTAGGTTAATCCCTACCGTGGGTTCGAATCCCACCCTCTCCGCCATTTCCTGATTTCAGAGGGAATATTTCCTTGAAGAACAGCGCCATCCTCTTATTGCAGTGCCCAGATCGCAAGGGGTTGGACGCGGCGATTGCAGATTTTATTTATTGGCATGGCGGCGACATTCTTCATTTCGAGCAGCACCAAGCGGGGGAAGAACGCTACTACTTGGCCCGTGTCGAATGGGATCTCGAAGGGTTCGAGTTTGATCTGAAAGATTTTCCGAAATGGTTTGCGCCTATTGCCGAGGAGTTTTCCATTCGGTGGCGCATCACGAGATCGAATTACCGCCCTCGCGTCGCCATTCTCGTTTCGAAGTATGACCACTGTCTCGTTGATCTGCTTTATCGGCAGCGGATTGGGGAACTGGCTTGCGAATTTCCTTTGATGATCAGCAATCATCCGGACGCGAAACGGCACGCGGACTTTCACGAGATTCCCTATCACGTCATTCCTGTGACAAAAGAGAACAAGGCGGAGGCTGAGAAGCGGCAGATCGAGTTGCTTCGCGAAAATAATATCGAGCTGGTTGTGTTGGCCCGGTATATGCAAGTGCTCTCCAAGGACTTCATTGCGCAGTTTCCGCAGCAAATCATCAATATCCATCATTCGTTTTTGCCAGCGTTTGTTGGAGCAAAGCCGCACCAACAGGCCTTTGATCGCGGAGTGAAAATCATCGGAGCCACAGCGCACTACGTCACGGAAGTGCTCGATGATGGGCCCATCATCGAGCAAGGAGTGGCGAGGATTTCGCATCGCGACAGGATTGAGGATCTGGTTCAAAAGGGGCGGGACCTGGAAAAGGTGGTGTTGTCTACTGCGGTCCGCTGGCATATCGAGAACCGCATCTTGCTTTACGGAAATAAGACGGTGATTTTCGAATAGCCAGTCTGTTTAGTTTACGAAGCTACAGGTTGACCGTGGACTATGAAGTTAATGTGAACTGGCATTTTTGAAAAATCATATTGGTGCCGAGGGGGCAGCCGCTGCGATCGTCATTTTTGGAGGCGGTTGGAGGCGCCGTCAGCCTAGAAGCGTAGGCTGAGGCACCTGGCCGCGCGGTTCCATTCTAATAGAATGGGCGCCTATCGCCCGCAAGCCTTATGCGAAAGCCATTCGAATGCTCACTGACCACGATCTTGCCATGAGTTCGTTATGTACGGCGCCCAGGAAGTAGCGACAGGCTACAGATGCAGAGTGGTTGCGGCTCTGCAATCGCACCGTTGAAAGAATGCTCGCGGCTGCGTGACTTCCGCTTTCGGGACCAACTGCTTGGCCAAGGTCAGTTCGGACGCAACTCGTTCAAGGATTGGCGCGCCCCGAGGCATCGACCGGCTATCAGCATCGCGTCGTCTGATATGAAGGACGAGCTGGCGACGAACATTCACATCTGTCTGAATCCTTGGGGAAGTCAGGCGATGTCCAAAGGATGATTTTGACCAAGTTCGCGGCGGCCCATGGTATTGTCCTTGGAGCGACGCCTGTCGATTCGGACGAGTGCAGGTTCGCGCGCAGCTGATCGCATCCATTCTGGTAGGCGCTGCGCTCATACATGGCTCCTAGCGAAAGCATGGTCCTGGTCTTCACCGCCTGTAACTCGCACGTCGATAGAGTATGAAATCGCGCAGCCAACGTCGCGGATACTGCTTTACCTGGCGCGTCTTGCCAGTTTTTACCTGATAGCTTCCAGACCGTCACTGCAGCCCTTGCGACTATTGCTCGGGAAGCCGATCGCACGCTCGATGTAAACGCGAGGGCATGTGAACACCTTGGCAGCTTCCGCAGCGTTGAGATGCGAATGACTCCGTACGCATGCGCGAAACAACTGACATGAGTTTCCGTTTGTCGCATGCCGGAGGTGATACTCCATGATTTTCATGGCAGGTTTCGATTGGCTTTCGGAGGCGCGTTCATCGAGAACTGGCTGTGCTCCCACGTGAGTGTCCGGCAGCAACAAGGCTATGAGCGTGGAGGATGCAGATAAGAGCGTTTCACGCGAGTGAAGGCATCCTCAACTTACTCATAGAACAGGCAGTGTCAGGACTACGTCTTGCACGGCGAAAACTGAAAACCGAGACCCAGCCGCTCATTAACGAGAGTGGAGACCGCAATTGGATATTCACCGATTGCGGTATTAGCACTGCTGATCCTAATTTATTCGCCGTAGGGGACCCAGATGTTTTTGATTTGGGTGGCGTGTTGGAGGAAGAAGCGGTCGGAGGAGGGGGCGGGGTCGAACCAGTCGATGGCGCGACCTTCGTTGGTGAAGGTTTGTTTTAGGTTGCCGATGGAAAGAGCTTTTGCTGTGGCGCAGGTGGGGGCGTCGGCGAAGACCCAGAGGGCGTCGACGTCGTCGTGTTCGGCTAGGGTTTTGAGGAGTTCGGGGGGGCGGCCGGTAACTATGTTTACGGTGCCTGGGGGGAGATCACTGGTTTCGAAGAGTTGGTAGAGGTCGGCGGTGATTAGCGGATAGAGCTCGCTCGGGACGGCGACTACCGTGTTGCCTACGGCTATGGCTGGCATGACCGTGCTGACGAAACCTAGTAGCGGGACTTCGGCGGGGCAGAGGATGCCGATGGTGCCGATGGGTTCGTTCATTGCGAGGGTGACGTTGCGGAATGGGGGGTTGTGGATGGTGCCTTCGTATTTGTCGGCCCAGGCGGCGTAGGTGAAGATGCGTTCGATGCTGGCGGCGACTTCGGTTCCTGGCTTGTTGTTGGCCTACTGCGTCGGCTAGGCGGCTCGCGATTTCATCGCGACGCTGGCTTAAATTTTCGGCGATGTAATAGAGGACTTGGGAGCGGGTGTGGGCGGTGGATTTGGGCCAGGCGGTGGCTTTGCGGGCGGCTTCGACTGCGTTGCGAATGTCTTTGCGATTGCCTGCGGGGGCTTCGCCGAGGAGCCGGCCGTCGGGGGCGTGGACGGGTATGCAGTAGCCGGAATCGGGGCGGGCTTGTTTGCCGGCGATGAAGAGTTTTACGGTGCGATCGATTTCGGGAGTCGTCGCGGAGTTGGTGTGGGCCTCAGGGGCTAAAGCCCCATTGAGAGTAGAGGGCTGAATGTCGGAGCTAAAGCTCCGACCCCCAGGAGAGGAGCCCGGCCCTGAAGGAGAGGAGCTCGGGCCTGCAGGAGAGGAGCTCGGGCCTGCAGGAGAGAAGCCCGGCCCCGCAGGAGAAGACTCCCATTCCACGGGAGAGTGAGGGACTGTTTCTTGAGTCGGAATGCCAGCAGGTAGAGTATTGCTCGGTTGGCCCATTGCTGGAGTGCGCGGTTGCAACGGCGGGGCGTGTTTGAACCAAGTTGGCTCTAAATATTCCAGGAGGCCTTCGCGGCCGCCTTCGCGACCGTAGCCGCTTTCGCGGTAGCCGCCGAAGCCGCAACTGGCGTCGAAGAGGTTGGTGCAGTTGACCCAGACTACCCCGGCTTTTAGTTGCGAGGCGATGTGGAGGGAGACGTTGATGCTTTCGCACCAGACGCAGGCGGCGAGACCGTAGACCGTGTTGTTGGCAAGCTCGACGGCTTCGGTGGGCGTGCGGAAAGTCATGGCAGCCAGAACGGGACCGAAGATTTCTTGTTGGGCGACGACGCTTGTGGGATGGACGTTGCTTAGGAGAGTTGGCGGGAAATAGAGGCCGCGGGAGGGCATCGGGATGTTGGGCTGCCAGCACGTCGCGCCTTCGGCTACGCCTTGATCGACCAGGCGCTGGATGCGGTCGAGCTGGACGCGGGCGATGATGGCGCCGATGTCGATGGATTTGTCGAGCGGGGGGCCGACGCGGAGAGTGTTCATGCGATCGGTGATTTTGGCGATGAGCGGCTCGGCGATGCTTTCTTGCATAAGTAGGCGGGAGCCGGCGCAGCAGACTTGGCCCTGGTTGAACCAGATGCCGTCGACGAGGCCTTCGACGGCGGAGTCGAGGTCGGCGTCTTCGAAAATGATGAAGGGAGATTTGCCGCCTAGTTCTAGCGAGAGTTTCTTGTGAGAGGAGGCTGTCGCTTTGCGGATGGCGCGGCCTACTTCTGTAGAGCCAGTGAAGGCGATTTTGTCGACGTCGGGGTGGGCTACCAGGGCTTCGCCTGTTGAGCCATCGCCGGTGACGATGTTGACTACGCCTGCGGGAAGATCGATTTCTTGGCAAATTTCGGCGAAGGCTAGAGCGGTTAGCGGCGTGTATTCGGCGGGCTTGAGGACGACCGTATTGCCAGTGGCGAGTGCTGGGGCGATTTTCCAGGCGAGCATTAGCAGAGGGAAATTCCAGGGGATGATTTGGCCTACTACGCCGCAAGCTTCGTAGGCGGGAAATTCTTGGGGGAGGAGTTGGGCCCAGCCGGCGTGGTGGTAGAAGTGGCGGGCGACGAGGGGGATGTCGATGTCGCGGGATTCGCGGATGGGTTTGCCGTTGTCGAGAGTTTCCAGGACGGCCAGGCGGCGGGAGTGCTTTTGGATTTGGCGGGCCAGGGCGTAGAGGTAGCGGGCGCGCGCGTGGGGAGTCAGGGATTGCCATTGGGGTAGGGCGGCGCGGGCGGATTTGACCGCGGCGTCGATGTCAGCGGCGGAGCCTTGCGCGATGTCGGCTAATTTTTCGGTGGTCGAGGGATCTGTGGTGTCGAAATATTTTGCTTCGAGTGGGGCTTGAAACGCGCCGTTGACGAAGTGGCCGAAGCGGCGGTGGTGTTGGTCGAGCCAGGCGACGGCTTCGCGTGGGTCTTCGGGGGCTGGGCCGTAGTCCATGGTGACGAATTTTTCTAGGATGCTCATGGGTTGTGGGTTGATTGTAATGGAAATGGATTTGGAAGCTGAAGAAGAAAAGAAAGTGAAACACAGAGACACAGAGGGCGCGGAGAAGAAGGGGCAGAAAGAAAAGAGGGCACGGCGTGCCGTGCCCTACGGGTGGGGTGAGGTTGTCGGGAAAAGGGCGCAGCATGCTGCGCCACTACACTGAGGAGCGGAAAAGCGGCAGCAGAGCTGCCGCACTCCAAGCTAGGCGAGGGGATGGCGGTGGTCGGCGGAGTAGCGGCCGGTGGCGTGGTGTTCGAGTTGGCGTTCGATGTCGGCTAGCATGCCGCTGGCGCCGAAGCGGAAGAGGTCGGATTTTACCCATGAGGGGCCTAGTTCGTCTTTCATTAGGGCTAGCCATTCTAACGATTGCTTGGCTGTGCGGATGCCGCCAGCGGGTTTGAAGCCTACGGCGTAGCCTGTTTGGTTGGCGTATTCGCGGATGGCGCGGGTCATTACTACGCCAACTGGAAGAGTGGCGTTTACTGGTTCTTTGCCGGTGGAAGTTTTGATGAAGTCGGCGCCAGCCATCATCGCGACTACACTGGCGCGGGCTACGTTGCGGAGGGTGAGGAGGTCGCCGGTACCGAGGATGACTTTTAGGTGGGCGGGGCCGCAGGCTTGTTTGAAGGCAGCGATTTCGTCGTAGAGAGCTTGCCATTTGGCGGCGAAGACGTGGGCGCGGGTGATGACGACGTCGATTTCGTCGGCGCCGGCTTCTACCGAGCGGCGGATTTCTTGGACGCGTTCGGCTAGTGGAGAGAGGCCAGCGGGGAAACCCGTCGAGACGGCGGCTACTTTTATGCCGCTGCCTTCCAGGGCGCGGCGGGCGGTTTCTACGAAGACGTGATAGACGCAGATGGCGGCGACTTTGATTTGCAGAGATTCGATGCCGAGTTTTGCGACGAGTTCGTGTTGGATGGGCTGCCGGCCTTTGGCGCAGAGGCGGCGGACGCGCTCGTCGGTGTCGTCGCCGGAGAGCGTTGTCAAATCCATGCAGGAGATGGCGCGGAGAAGCCAGGCGGCTTGGTAATCTTTTTTTACGGTGCGGCGCGCGACCAGGGATTGGGCGCGGCGTTCGACGGCGCTGGTGTTGACGTGGACATCTTCGATCCAGTCGAGATTCAAGGGGACGCCGCTGTTGGGATGCAGGGCGCGACCGCGCAAGTGAGCTAGAGCCAGGTCGCCGAAGAGAGAAGCGTCCAGGGATTGAGGGTGACTGGTATCGTTGAGATCTTTTGCTAGGTCAGACATTGCGCGTTAATCTCGGTTTTTATTGGGCCGCTCAGACCGTGCCTTGCTGAAAGCTTATGTTTCTGACAAACGGAATTGCCTGTGATTTGCGATGGCATGTCGCGATTCGGTTCGGCTGAGGTTGAGTACAGCACAGACTGAAGTCTGTGCCACTAGAAATCTTATCACTTTTGTGGGGGAGTCTAGCGGGTCCAGTGAGGAAGAGAAGAGAGAAATGACCGTGTGGGAGGGTTGGCGTGGGGTCAAGTGCCACGAATGTTGGGATCGTGGGGTGGATTACACCGTGGGACGCGCTGAAGCGCCCCCTACATTTGAATCAGCACGCCCGGACATTTGAGCCAGCGCGCACGTACATTCGCGCCACGGTGATAGGGAGATTAGAGCGTTCACAGCGCTCGAGCGGCGGTTCACCGCTATAGGCGGGTGCTGTGGAATTGCCATTCTCGTTCGAAATCGGCGCGATTTAGAAAAGACTTTTGTGTTCCTACTGCAGTTGTGGAGAGGGCGGCGTAGAGATTTGCGCGAGTGAGGGCTTCTTTTTCTGGCAGGCCTTCGCCGAGGAAGACGGCGAAGCTGCCGATGAAAGCGTCGCCTGCGCCGGTGGTGTCGACAGCATCGACTTTGAAGGCGGGAATTAATTCGGTGCCTTCGGGGCCGGCGAGAAGGGCGCCGCGTTCGCCGAGCGTGAGGACGACGCGCTTCATTCCTTGGCGCAGGAGAAAATTGGCGCACTTGGTAGCGTCTTCGAGGGAGTGGACGGGCATGCCGGTGATGAGTTCGGCTTCGGTTTCGTTGGGAATGAAATAGTCGGCGCCGGCGAGTTGCTTGAAGTCTACTTGTTGCGCTGGCGCGGGATTTACGATGCAACGGATGCCTTCGGCTTCGGCGAAGTGGACGGTGTGATAGACGGTGCGGAGAGGAATTTCGAATTGCATGACGATGGTGTCGGCCTTGCGGAGCAGGGGAGCGGCGGCGTTCACGTCTTCGGGGGAGAGCATGTCGTTTGCGCCTTTGACGACGATGATGCGATTTTGGCCACCGGGCTCGACGAAGATTGGTGCGACGCCGCTGGAGACTCCTTCCGCAATGCGGACATGACTGGCGTCGATGCCTTGGGATTGAAAATTTTTGATGGTAGCGGGACCGAAGAGATCGCTGCCAACTTTGGCGATCATGGCGACATTCGCCCCGCAGAGGCGGGCGGCGACGGCTTGGTTGGCGCCTTTGCCTCCGAAGCCCAGGTCGAATTTTTTGCCGAAGATGGTTTCGCCTGGGCGGGGGAAGACGTCGTTGAAGGTGGTGAGGTCAACGTTGGCGCTGCCTACTACGGCGATGAAGGATTGTTTGGGCATAGTGGCGGATTATAGCTGTGTCTCGTGCTCTGTGGGAGTGTTTGCTTGAAGTGGAAGGTTGGTTTTAACACAGAGGTCGCAGAGGGCACAGAGAAGAGAAGAAAGGAAATGCGGCTTGACAGGGTGGATGGCGGCGCATATAAGCACGGACGGCGCTGAGGCGCTCGACTCGATGCGCGGGACTTGTTGCGAAGGTGTTTTGTAGTTGACTTGAATTGCAGCACAGACTGAAGTCTGTGCCACTTGGAGCAAGAGCACAGACTGAAGTCTGTGCCACTGAAAACAAGAGCACAGGCTGAAGCCTGTGCTACTGGGAGCTGGGAGTTCATGTACACGCCGCATAGTTTGGAAATTGCGCTTTTGATGATGATCGCCACGGCGATTTGCTGGGGCTCGTGGGCGAATACGTTTAAGGGAGTGAAGAATTACAGGTTCGAACTTTTTTATTGGGATTACGCGCTGGGGATTTTTCTGATTTCCGTGGTGCTCGCGTTCACGATGGGCAGCACTTCGAATGATTCGTCCAGCTTTCTAAACAATGTGCGGGCGGCGGATGGTTCGAATATTGTTTATACGCTTATCGGCGGGGCGATTTTTAATTTGGCGAATTTGCTACTAGTGGCGGCGATTGATATGGCGGGGCTGGCAATCGCTTTTCCGGTTTCGATTGGGATTGCGCTGGTGGTGGGCGTGATTGCGAGCTATTTGCAGCAGCCCAAGGGGAATGCGGGTTTGCTTGCGGTGGGAGTGGCTTGCGCCGTTATCGCAGTGATCATGGACGGCAAGGCTTATGGGAGTCTTGCCAGGGTGGCGAGTTCGACGTCGAAGAAAAGCATCACGACTTGCATTGTTTCCGGCGTGCTGATGGGGCTATGGTCGCCGTTTGTTGCGCACGCGATGAGCCACGGCAAAACTTTGGGGCCTTACAGCATCAGCGTTTTTCTAACGCTCGGCGCGCTGCTGTCTTGCTTTATCTGGAATATTTATTTTATGAAGAAACCATTGGTTGGCGAGCCGGTAAAGTTTGGTGAATTTTTTCGCGGGCCGGTCTCGGGGCACATTCTGGGACTACTGGGCGGAGCGATCTGGGGAACGGGGACCGTGTTCAATCTAGTGGCGGCGAACTTTACCGGAGTGGCGATTTCGTATGCAATTGGGCAATCGGCGCCGATGGTTGCAGCGTTATGGGGAGTGTTGGCCTGGAAGGAATTTCAAGGGGCGAAGCCGCAGGCGAAAACTTATCTAGCGCTGATGTTCCTCTTCTACTTACTGGCTATCTTGCTTGTGGCGAAAGCCAATACAGCAACCTGACAATTTCTTGCCAAACCCTAGTAAGATTACCTGGATTGACGATCATGCTGACCCAAGCCCAGTGTGAAAAAGCTGTGACAATTTCGGAACCAATGGGGCGTCGCCCGCGGAGTTCAAAGATTCTGAGGGCCTTGAGAATTCAGGTCCAGTTGTGGCAGTTGAAACTTGAGCGAAAACCTCGGGCCTTCTACCTATCCTCGCAAATAGGAATTTTCCGCCTTGTTTTCAATGGTTTGCGGAATCAAGCAGTCGCAAAACGGAAGCTATTTAGGAGTATCCGCAAGTACCTACAAAATAGGGCATTCGTACTCTTACGAGATGGGCGGTTTGGCCCTAGTTTTGTTACCATCATGCCGACAGGGGTGTGGGTGTGCAGCTTTTAGGCAAATACGAGATCATCGCTGAGATCGGCCGCGGAGCAATGGGCGCGGTCTATAAAGCCCGCGATCCGCTGATTGACCGCTTAGTTGCCCTAAAGACCATCACCGGCGGCCCTAGCGCACAGACTAATCTTCTGGACCGTTTTTATCAGGAAGCACGTTCGGCAGGCGCTCTTCAACATCCCAACATCGTCACGATTTACGAATTGGGCCACGAGAAAAATACTCCGTTCATTGCGATGGAGTATCTCGAGGGCGATAGCCTGGATCGGATAATCGAGCAGCGTCCCGTACTTCCTTTGTCCGTGAAGCTTGGATACATCGTGCGCGTTTGTGACGCGCTTGCTTACGCCCACCAGCACAACGTGGTGCACCGCGACGTGAAGCCAGCGAACATCATGGTCACCAAAGAAGGTGTGGTGAAGGTGGTGGATTTCGGCATCGCGCGGCTCACGGACATGTCGATGACGCAGCCGAACATGATGATTGGTTCACGCGCGTACATGTCGCCGCAGTTGTACAAAGGCGAAAGAGCTGATGCGCGGTCGGACATCTGGGCAGTGGGCGTCTCGCTCTACGAGCTGCTCGGGTATAAACGGCCATTTACGGGCGACAGCGAAGCCGAGCTGATGTTCCACATCATTTACGAGAAGCCAGAAGATCTTCAAAACCTTTCGCCGGAGTGCACCGAAGAACTGGCGCTTATCGTCAGCAAGATGCTGGAGAAGAAGAGCGAAGATCGCTATCAGTCCATGGATGATTTGCTCCATGCGATCGAGCCGATCTGGAAAGCGGCGCAACAGGCGACCGTTTCTGGATTGCTCGCCGATTGCCAAGAGTTGGTCGTGGCGAAAGATTTGCAGCGCGCGCATGCGCTGCTGCGCAAGGCTCTGCACATCGATGTAGGGAACTCCCAAGCGAAGAGCATGTTGGAGAAGGTTTCCGTGGAGCTTCGCCGGTCGGAGATTCAGCCGAGGTTGCAGGAGCACTTGAGTCGCGGCGAAGGATATTTGAAAGCGGGCCAGCTGCGCGAGGCCAAAGCGGAAGCACAAGCGGCGCTGGGGCTGGATTCGAAACACGAGCCTGCTCAGAAGTTGCTCGCGGAGGTAGAGGCGGCAGCCGCGAAAGTGCAGCAGCTCGAGCAGAAACTGAAGTTGACGAAGCAGCGATTGGCCGAAGGAGCGCTGACCGAGGCGGCGGCTGCTTTGGGACAAGCCGTGGAGCTGGACGACGCCAACCTCCAGGTGCACGAGCTCAAGAAACAGATCGAAGAAGAACGCGGCCGGCGGGAAAAGCGTAAGAGGCTGGGAGAAATCCTGCACCGGGCGAGAACGCTTTGGACCGAGCTTAATTATGACGAGTGCCTTTCCGTCATAGCGACGGCGCTACAGGAATTTCCGAATGATCCGGAACTGAAAAAACTGCAGGAATCGGCTAAGACGGACCAAGCGGAACTGCAGAAGCAGCGGCAGATGGCAGAAGTCCGCAGGTTGCTAGGGCAGCAGAATTTTGCGGATGCGCGAAAAATACTCGACGTTTTGGTCGCAGAACATCCGCAGGATACGGCCGTAAAGAATTTGCAGAACCTGGCCTTGCAGGAAGAACAGGAACAGAAGCGGCAGAAGCGCTTGGAGTCCGAGATAACCACCTTGCGCGGCTTGCTTGGAGCAGGGAAGGTCAAGCAAGTGGTGGCCAAGGGCGAACCGCTCTTGCAGGAGTTTCCGCAAGAGTACGAATTAAAGGAATTGGTGAATTACGCGCGCGGCGAAGTGGCGCAACAGGAGCAGAAGCGGAAGGAAGAAGAACGGGAAAAGCAGATCCAGGGTTTCTTGATGTGCGAACGCTACGGCGAGGCTCTGGACACCGCGCGGCTGGCGATCGAAGAATTTCCAAGACAAGATGCTTTCCGGAAGTTGGCCACGGAAGCGGAAGCGCTAAAGAAAGAACAGGATGACCGCGAGAGAGCCCGCAATGAGATGCAGCGGCGCGTCCGGGAAATCAACAGCAAGATCAATCAAGACAAGATTACGGACGCCATCGATTTGGCCCAGCAGACCATGGAGTCCCTGGGGCCTGATCCCAATGTGACGCAGCTGCTGCAAGGCGCGGAGGAAAAGAAGAAGAAGAAAGAAGACGTAGAGAAAAAAGTCTCGAACCTGGAATCAATGGTGAATAAAGGCGATCACGTTGGCGCAACGCAGTTGTTCAACGAAGTGATGGCCACGCAGATATTCAACGCGTCCGATCCGCGGATGCAGGAGCTTAAAGGAAAGATTACGAATCTCGTCAGCGGACAACAGCCAGCGGCTACGCAGATGTATTCTGCTGCGAAGACAGTGGTGCAAAAACCGGCGAGTTCGACGAAAAAGGACAAGGCAGCCGCTGCCAAGCCAGCGCCTCCGTCGGGCGATCTGACGCAGGTCAGCGAGTCCGCGCAAAACATACCCACGGCGGGATTTTCCGCTACGCAAGTGATTCGCCCGGGAGGGAAGCCGGGACCACAAAAAGATGGAGCCGTTCCCGCGCGCGCGAGCTCTGGCGGTAAAGAAAATGGTGGGCGAAAAGCAGATGCTCCTGCAGCTGCAGCTGATGCGACCGTAATCGCTGGCCCCTCTGTGCGTGAGTCCGTCGCTAGCAGTGGAGCGCCTGCGGAGCCTCGACAGAGTGGGGCCGTTGCAGCCGCTGCGCCGCCAATTGCTCCGGCGAAGCCCAAATCTAGCGGTGACGCAATGGCGCAGATTTTGCCAATCTTGCGGCGACCGCCAGTGCTGGTGGGTATAGGTGTTGTGGTTGTGCTGCTTCTCGCCGTGGTGCTGTGGCCGCGCAAGTCAAGTGGTGGGGGAGCGCCGGTCAGTGATTTGAAGCTGAAGCAACAAGCCGAAGAGCTTTGGCAGAGCCGCCAATTCGATCAATCCGAACAGGCCTGGCAAGGACTTGCGAAAGTCAAGGGACCGCTGCAAAGCGAAGCTGCGCAACAGGTCAATCAAATCGAGCAGAAGCGCACGGATGAGCAAAAGCGATTCGATGAGGGCGAGAGTTTGCTCAAGGACAAGAAAGACTATGCGGGTGCGCAGGCAGCTTTTCAGGATGTGATTCAGATGAATTTGTGGCATGTCGATGATGCCACGCGGGATTTGGAAGCTGCGAAGTCGGGCGTAAGCGCGACTGACGTCCAGAAGCAAGAGCAGGATCATTTCAATCAGGGCATGACGCTCTATCAGGCGAAGGATTTTGAGAAAGCTCGCAAAGAATTTCGCGCGGTTGTGGAGCTAAATATCGCCGGCTCGACACTTAAACCGCAGGCGGAAAATTATCTGGGCAAAATACGGCAGACAGGGACCGACCAGAAGACCTTTGATACCGCAATGCAGGACATGAAAGAGGAAGACTGGAAGGGAGCGAAGGACCAGTTTCAAGAGGTGATAAACCGCAAGGGAGCGCAGAGCGCCGATGCGAAGAAGCAGCTGCCGGTAATTGATAAGGCGCTGCAAACCGTAAGCACCTTCGAAGACAACCTGAAGGCGAGTTCCTTCCGCGCGGCTAAAACCCAGGTGGATTCCGCCCAACCATGGCCTAAGACTCACGAAAAACTTCTAAAGGATCTACGCGCCGCCCAGCAGCAACAGTTCGACCAGATTAAGAACAACGCGCAGGCCGCGGAGAGCAAGAGCGATACCGCTGCAATCCAACGCGCGCAAGATGAGCTGCACGGATTTGAGGGACGCGCCGAGGATACTGCCCTGATTGCAAACGCACATGATCTGGACAAGCGCCTCGCGGATGCCTACAGCAAAGCGGCCGAGAAGAACGGCGACAAGGCAGCCTTCGATACTGCGGTGCAACACTTTGAGCAGGCGAAACAGAAAAAGGACAGCGATCTATTAGCACACGGCGTGATGCAAGAGTTTCAGAAAATAGCGAGTGGCGCAGGGATTTATAAGGAGAATGCGTCGATGTACGTCAAGACGACCATTCCCAACGAAATTCAGGCGATGACACAGTCTTCGGGAAAGGTGCTGCTGCAGGCTATTACATGTGGTCCTGGCCGAGGCGGGGCGGAAGTCCCGTCGGTGGCAGGCTCTGTCACTTGCGCGCAATTGGATGCTAATCCCGGTCTGCAATGGGTTGGGATTCCCATGGTGGACTTCCCCGAAGTTGCGAACAAGCCTGGGAAGCTGCCCTACTCACTCACCGTGATCGTTACGGTTGATTCGAACGGAAACGTAAAGATCGACAAAGAAGGCGACGCCGACAAGGATTTCCTCAAGAAAGTAAAAGATGCTTCGAAACACTGGAAGACGACCGCACCCAAAGCGGCCGGGAAACCGGTGAGCGTCCGCTTCCCGCTCACGATTACCTTTCAACGCTAATATCCCGCGGCAATGCTAACGCCAGCGTGGCTGATGAATCGTCGATTCCACGAACTGAGTATTCTTTTCAACCAGAAAAGCCGCGCAAGATTCTATTCGTAACAGCCTTTTGTGACAGAGAGATGCGCGACTTAGCAGGTTCAATTTTTTGTGGGCTAGTGTTGTTGGAAAGCCGCGCCAACGG
Source organism: uncultured Acidobacteriota bacterium (assembly GCA_963784015.1). GTDB lineage: Bacteria > Acidobacteriota > Terriglobia > Acidiferrales > UBA7541 > Acidiferrum. The sequence continues at coordinate 191,901 of CAWAPX010000049.1, read as the reverse complement.
CGTTTAATTATTTGCTCATCGCCGAGCAGCTGTAGCCGGAGAGGAAGCCTGCCTGGAAGAAGGGTACGCCTTTAAAGTCCACATCGAAGCGGACTTCGACGGGTTTGTCATTGCTTCGGATAGCTTGCCCAGTCGGGCCGATGAGCGGGCCTTGAATGATGTAGCCATTCCCAGAGGCTTGCCATTTGTAGGCGGAGAAGAAATGAGACACGGCCCAAAGACCTTGATAGCGTGCGACTTCTAAATCTCCGCCGTTATTTAGGGTCAGAGTGGCGCCCTGCATGGCTGCACCGGGCCAAATAAATTTCCTCGTCCCACCATTCCCACTGACTATCCATTCTTGCCCGTCGAAGGCCAGCTTTTCATTCTTGAAGCCACCCGCGTCGGGAAGATGTGCGGTAACGGAGTATTCGAAACGCGGATCGGCGGCGTTGTTGGGATAGACGGCCAGCTGAATCGCGTAGAGTTCGTTCAAAGTGCGAAGGAAATTGCTTCCGACCGGAGTCGAGGTTCCAAGCGCACGGACATAGGTTGTTCCTTGGGGACTCAAATTGTTTTTTTGCGCTACGAGAAATTGGGAGAGCTTGCCTTTGGTAGGCTGGAAAAAATCATTGAACTCCGCCAGAGTAATTTCCCGCGAGCTATGAGCGTTAAAGGGATAGGCGGTCTGCAATGCCTTATAAGGTGTGCAAATCCCTTCGCCGGAGCCGCCAGAAGAAAGCCATATTCGCTGCAAACCTTTTATGGGCTCCTCCAGAAGCGTACCTACCGTTTGGTCCACGTGGCCGTCGGGATCGGTCGTGAGGCCCTGCGCGAGTTGCGCTGACGCGAGATGAGCTTGCGAAACGGTTGGCGCGCAATTTGTTTTCTGAGCATCCTTTTGTTCGCGAGGAGCGTCAGCAACTTGCTGCACGCACTGCTGCAGACTCAGGAGGCCCTTCATGTACGGATCATTGGAGGCCTGATCGTATTTCTTCAGCACTCCGCAACCCGGTGCGACGACCTGCTGAGGCGCCTGGAAGGCCAGCTTAATCGCGGCGGACTGGACATTTGTGTTGTCCGCAACGTCGCAGAGGAGAGCGAGGAGCGGCGACGAGTTTGCAGAGAGTTTGGAAAGTTTTGCGGCAGCGTCGGGATCACTGCCATAGGGCAGGACGGCTGTCGCGTTCAAAAACGCGCGCCACTGGGCAATGAAATCCTTCTCGTACATAGCGCGGAGCTGCCCGCTGAGATCGGCTGAGCTGAGATTCGTACTGGTCGTCGTTCCCAGAACCCAAGTTTCGCCGGTGATCCCGTTGGGGTGCTGGATGGATTGATCCATGATCTTCCAGCCGTCCGCGGTAAAGGCCGCGTCGACGTCCGTTTTGGCGCGCAATACTTCCGAACCTTCCGGATGGGCGGCGGCGAAACGATAGCTCTTTGACTTTTGCCGCGCGTCCGTAAGCATGCTGGTGTAGAGACGCTGGAGGCCCGAGAATTTGTTCAAATAGGTGCGGACTTGACTCACTAAGGAGGGATCATTGGTTTTTGCGTACGGATTATCCACGGTCAATTCGCTGCTATAAAACGCGAATTGTTGCGCGGCCAGGTCGTTGCGTTCCTGATCGATGTCGCCCAAATCCCTCTTCCAGTCTTTCATCAGGAAGTCCTGCAAAAACTCTCCAGAATTCCGCGGAGATTCGGAGGTTATGAGCAGGTATGACTTCAACGCGTCATAAGCCGCGCCGGAATCCGCCGTTGGCAGAGGATCGCCCTGGTAAGTTCTTAAATCGGTGAGGAGATTGTGTTTTGCGTGTTGAAAGAGAACCTGATCGAAGGCATGGAAGTAGATTGCACGCGCGTCTTCGAAGATGTCGTTGCCCGCGTATAAGCCCCATCGGAGATGCAAGGGTGCGCCGTTTTGTTTGTACTCGCGCAGTTGGACGAGAGTCTGCCGCAGAGAGTCGAGTTTCTTCAGAGAATCAAGTGTCGGCTGCTGTGCGCCGAGATTCTGGGTCGTGGCAAGTTCCTGAGCGGCGCTGCGAACGCTAGATACCATGCGCGCGTTTCCAACGAAGGAAATGAGCGTGATGACGATCCAAATCGCGGCCAGGGCGGCGATGGACGCGAACAGAATGCGGCGGCCCAGGTCACCGCGGGAGCTCGTGCCGCTGGCCCCCAGCGCGGCGCGATCTTGCAGTAATACGTGGCTGAAGACATGGCTCAGGAAAACACGCTGGACGGATCTGCGCGCTTCACTCGCGCCTTCGAGAGACGTACCGGTGGACCAAGAGGTCTTGGCAGAGGAATCCTGCGCGCTGATCAAACTTGTTGCGTCCGGATTGAAGCCGCCGGGGGCGCGCTGTGCAGAGCGTTGACCGAGCATCGTTTGGCCAGCGTTCGACGCGACTGTGATGATCCGCTGACCCACAAAATAGAAGCCGCGAAGGAAGGGTCCGGTGCGGAGATGGCCGGGGCGGCAAAGGTCCACGAGAAACTGAACGAGAGGCTTGCTGAGCTTTCCGAACTCGCGAGGAAATTCGTAGACGCCGGCCTGGCGGTCGCTGTTGCGCTCCCGGCTTAAGAGGCCAGGGCGGCATTCCGCCAAAGTGAAAAAGATTGCCTGGAATGCGGCAGTGAGGCGCTTGGTTTCCTGTTCGGCATAAACACCTGAGCTCGTAGAGCCAACGAGGGGCAAGGTGCAGCCAAGGACCTGCGAAGTTTCTTCGTTGTTGAAAGTGCCGGCAAACTCTTCGAAGTATGGGATGCGATCCGAGCGGTTGAAGAGCACATAAACGGGAAGACTGACGCCCATGTGATAGGAGAGTTCTTCGAGGCGAGCACGAATCTTGCGGGCTTGCGCGACTATTTTGTCCAGCGCGGCTTCGCGGACAAGTTTTTCGCAATCCACGCAGACGATGGCAGCGCGCGGCGCCAATGTTGCGCCGCCGAAAATCGAGCGGAAACGGCTGGGCACGAAATGCTTGACGAGACGAATCCAGGAGCCGGCGTCGTCCAGCAGAGGACCGCCGGCTTCCACAAAAACAGTTTTTCGCGCAAACCAAAGATTCGCAACGCGGGTGGGGACGATGGTGCTTTCCTGATAGACCTGTCCTGCCAGAAGTTCTGCGTCTAAGCCGCTCTGGTCCATCGCGCTGGTTTTGCCCGCGCCAGTTTCTCCGAGTAGGAAGACAGTTGGGAGCGACGAAAGTTGAGCGCCAGCTGCCAGTCGAGCAGCTGCCACTTTTCCGGCGGCATCACGGACCAAAATGTCCACGTCTTGAGAAGCACCCGCACCCCCCGAAGCGCCGATCGCAGCGCTAGCAAAAGCGGGCGCGGCCGGGGCGTGGGGCAGTTCAGCTGCGGGCAGGGAAGGCCGCGAGGAGCGCGCCCAGAGAAGCAAGCCAATGATCGCAATCACACCCAGCAAGAGAATGCCGGCGCGCAGCACGAGAGCGTTGGTGCCAACGACATGGAAAATTGGCCCAACGAACCATGTCAGCATCAAGACAACGATGGCTGCCGCTCCGGCCGCAAGATGTTCCCAGTGAAATCGCATCTACACTCCCTACGGGTGGGTTAGAGGTGCTATTGCGTGAATGTCCGAAACACCAGCAAGCGTTCGCATCTTGAAAACCAGAAAGAACAGAATCCCCAGAACCACGCACCCCATCGCTACAAACGCCAGACGCCGAACCCAGGGATCGCGCTTCGCAACCACGGCTCCGCCTTCGGGAATCGCCCAGGCAGGCGAGAGCCCCACAAGAGGTCCGCGGATTCGGCGGATTTTTTCCAGAGTGGAATCGATGATGGGTCGCGTGGACTCGGGGCCCGAGAGGCCATAGCGCCCCTTGTAGCCCATCAAGAGACACAATGCATAGACTTCGAGCACGTCAGCGGCGTCGTTCGAATCCTGCCGGGACATCAGCTTCTCAAGATTTTCGAAAAATGTTTCGCCTGCGACGTGGTGCCCGAACATTTCTTCTTGCAGCGGCATGCTGTGCCAGGAACTGAAGACTGGATTGCTTGAATTCAGGATGGACTCGTCCAAGTAGGCGACAGCCGCGAGTGTAGCCATACGAATGTCATCCGGAGAGTACGCTTTCTTCACTGCATCTTTTTCCGCGGCGCGCAGTCCGGCCTGGATGTTTGCGCGGAACGCATTGGCATCGGAGACGGCCTGGCGGTTCTGCCGCACGCGCACAATCACCGTCAAAATCTGCTGATAGATATAGGCGAGATTTTCCGTTCGCCGCTTGGTGGATACTTCGCGGGGCTGCAGACTCGTGGCCCCGAACATCGTGGCTCCCACCGGTTCCTCCTAAGATTCCAGAACGACTAGAAGTTCGATTTCCGCGCCCGGCAAATCATCGGGAACATACACGCCGACTTTGCGCGTTTGCACGATGTGTTCCCAGGAATTGCCGGTGCGGCTGATGCCGAAATATTGAAATTCTACTTTTGGCGCGATAGCTGAGGGCGGAATCGGCAAGTGGACAAGGCCAAGACCAGGCAGCGCCGTTTTTACGAGCTCGGGCAGCAAATCTTTCGAGCAGATTTTAATCAGGCGTGGCGTCTTGGCGATAATCTCGGCTTCGCCGGTCTCGGCGCGGACTGCCAGGACCCATCGCGCGCGATCCAGGCAGCGCTGATCCAAAACCTCTCCGTTCCGGAAATTTTTCCCAGCTAAAACCAGAGGAATCTGCACGCAATTCGAAGGCACAACAAGTTCGAGATGCGCGCGAATATGCTGATTCAGCGGGCCGAAACATTTCTCCAAATCATCGTGATTGTAGGCCGGTAGCGATTCCGGATGCGATTCCAGGCCAAAGGTACACAACGCGCCTCCGAGACGCGACATTTCGATGTACAACTGCTCGGGATGGCCTCGCTCGGAGACGCTCAGGTGTCGCAGAACGGAAAGACTTTCGTTGACCGTATGTACAAACCAGAAACTAGCTATCTCTTCCGATGAATAGCCCGCGCGACCCTGCGCAGTGGCTCGCCGCGCGCGCGAAAGCGATGCACTCTTTTCATCGAGGATGTCCACCAAAGTTCGCGCAATCACCAATAATCTTTCGCTCGCGCTAATCTGCAGGCACGGAGGAATAAAACTCGGATCGAAAATAAATCGCCCCGAGCCATCACGCAGAATCCTGGCTACGGGCAGCGTCACGAGTCCTTGCCTGTCCTGTGTTTCCAGCACAAACCGGATATTTTTCCGGCCGATCTGAATCTGTTTTTCGTCGCGCCCGGTATTCTCATCCGGCAAAGTCCGCATCTCCGCCTGGTATCGCACTTCGACTTCTGAAGGTTCGGAGTCGAGCGCGCAATTCGGCCCTTCGGGCCTGCGCTCTGGCACAGCCAAGTACACAAGAAGAGATTCACGAGTAGTAGAAAACAGGCCGTTGATGTTTAGAACCGGAGGCAGAGCATCGGCATCAGGCATTTGAAACGCCATGCCGTCGGGGAAGAGCCCTCTCGCATGAACTAACGACAGCATTCCATTTTGCAGCGCGTCCGCATCGAGTTTGCAGTTAATCACGCCATAGGGCGCGAACCACAAGCTGGACGTCGAGAAGTGAACGAGGTCTTCAAAGGATTGGGACTGGACCTGGAAGTGATGGGGGCCCAGGTACATCCCCTCGTGCCACACCACCTTGGAAAGATGCTTCATTGTTCAGTAGATTATGCCGGGCTCATCGCCTAGATGCCACGTTCCATCCCGCGAGAACCAGCTCTCCTATGACGCAGTCCAACAGATGATGCAATAGCGTTTGGCCAATCAAGTTTTCCAGGCGAAAGGGAGGCGCCGGCTGCGACTTGCGGTCGATCTCTGGCCAGGAGAAAGACCTGAAAAAGCCGCTAAACCCTTGAAACGAGCCTAACTATGGCGTTCGCGTTGATGGATGTCAAGACATTCACCCCGCACGTGTTGGTATTTGATATTATGCCCGCGCGTCCTTGAGAATCACGCATGCCCCTCTTACAAATGGTTACTTCGGAGCAGTTTGCCGCGATCCGAAAGCATTTATTGGGGTCTAGATTTACAGAAGAAGTCCTCCGAAATTGGCTCGAGCTCAAGCCCGGCAGGGAACTGGACCTGACGGGACTTAGCACACATCCACCCCTGAAACGCGAACTGAGCAGTAGTCTCGACGCTATCATCCGGCTTTTCGTGCTTGGGGAATCCTTAGCAGCTGCGGATGTAGCGCCGCTTTTTCCAGTTGAGGTTTGGCAAGCACTCACTTTGACTGGCTTAATTCTCTCCGATGGCGACGACGCCAGCCACTGTGTAGCTAGCGTAGCGCTCTATCCGATTCGAGACTTATTCATTGCCTCGGATCGATGGACAAAGCCAGATCACTCAATTCGGCAAATGTTTCCGGACATTGTGTATCCAGCGCTGACCAAGGCGGTCAAACAGTTTATCGATTACACCTCCTACACCCCCTGCGAAGATTTTCTGGAGCTATGCGCGGGCACGGCCCCGGCGGCCTTGCTGGCGGCACGGTCAGCAAAAAATGTTTGGGCTACTGATATCGCCGAGCGTTCGGTAGAGTTCGCAAAATTTAATGCGGCGCTCAACGACATTCACAACGTGACGTTTGCTGCTGGCGATCTCTACGAGCCGGTGCAAGGTCGGGCGTTTGATCGCATCGCGGCCCATCCTCCTTACGTGCCTGTTCTCAAGCCCGCGGAAATTTTCTATGGCGGCGGCGAAATTGGGGAGGAAATCACCAAGCGGGTCATTGCGGGGCTTCCAGACAGGCTAAAACCAGGAGGGCGACTATATTGCCGGACGCTGGGAACCGAGCGGCCCGGTCATCCTTTTGAAGAACGCATCCGGGAGTGGTTGGGAGAAAAGCATCTGGGCTTTGATGTTGCTCTATTCACGATACAAACGCTGGAACCGCGCCAGTTTTCCCTTTATGAAACCGTCAGCAAGAGCGGCGGCAAAGAGCAATTCGCGGAATGGCAAAGGCTGTTTGAAAAGAATGAAGTGCAAGGGCTCGTTGTTGGGATTGTGGTGATCCAACGGCTCGCTGAGAAGAGGCCTATTTTTACCATTCGGCGGGATCTTGGCGCTTCCACACCCGCCGCCGCACTCGAATGGGCTATGCAATGGGAAACGGAGATTCGCGGGGAGGGCGCTGAGCAAAGACTCGTCCATGCCAAGCTTTTGGCTACTACCGGAACTGAAATCACCGTACGGCATGTCTTGCGAAATGGCGAGATCTCTCCAGAAAGCATTACGCTATCGACCAAACAACCGTTTGCCACTGAACTCCGAGTGCAGCCCTGGATGACGGTGCTCTTGCCACGCTGTGACGGGAAGACGACCGTTGCGGAATTACTGGAAATCGCCAAACAAAACGAGTGGATTGCTCCCGAGACGCCCATTGAAGAGTTTTGCCGCCTGCTGGCGACTTTGATCAGCGGAGGATTTCTTCAAACGGAAGAACTTAGATTGCCTGCGGCAGCAGGATAAGAAGTTCAAGCTGCGGCTCCGGAATGTCGCTCGGCACGAAAGCAGCTAAGCTGCGGCCTTTCGCCACGGTTTCCCAAGCCATCCCAGACTGATTCAAGCTGAAATATTGATAGTTGAGCTTCACGGGAATCGACGCCGGCGGCCTAACTGCGTGCGTAAGTTGCATGCCTGGCAGGGCTTGCCGCACCAACTGTTCGATTTGTGCCGCTGAGCAAACTTTTATCATCTGCGGCGCTTTCTTGATCAAGTCGCCTTGGTTCATGGTGGTGCTAACCGCCAGATAAAACTTCGTTCCCGCCAGATAACGGTCGTCATCGATGTTCGTGGAGTAGATAGATGCCTTCACGAGCTTCAACGGCAGCGCGACGAAATTGCTCGGAACTACCGTTTCCAGAAGCTCCCGAAGTTTTTCATCCAAATCTGTGAAGCAGGCGCCAAGATTTTCGTGATCGTAGAGGGGCAAGTCTCTCGGCTGTATTTTCAGCGAAAACGTGCTCAGGGCTCCCGCGAGCGAGGTAAGCAAGCGGAACAAAACGTCAGGATGGCCATGCCGCACGTCGTGAATGTGGCGCAAGGCAGGGAAGTGACCATTCACTGTGTAGAGCAGCCAGAAGCTGGCGATGTCTGCCGCGGTGAAATCCGCAAGTCCCGCGCTGCGCTGGCGCCGGCCGCCCGCAAGGATGCTGCTCTTTGCTGCAAGAATCTCGATAAGCCGCCGTGCGATGCCCATCAAGTAATCGTTCGCCGCGATATCCAGTAGCGGAGGAATGTATTGTGGATCAAGCCGAAAGGTGCCCGCGCCAGTCCGCTGAACGCGCGCGATTTGCAAGGAGTTGCACCCTTCCCGCGATTCTCCCTCGACGAGGAATCGCAAATTCTTTCGCGCGATTTGTACCGGTTTTTCGGTTAGGCCGGAATTCTCGTCCTTCAGATTTACTATCTCGGAGAGATATCGGACATCGGCATTTTTCTGCGCGATCGAAACGTTTAGCCCGTGCGACCTGTACTCGGGAATTGCCAGGTAGATATCCAGGGTGGTCTGTTCGGCCTCAAAAAATACTCCAAGAGGTTTTGGCGCCGGGGCAGCATCGGATTCTGGAATTTCAAAGGGGAGGCCATCCGCAAAAAGGCCGGAAGCGCGAGTCAGAGCGAAATTGCCCTCGGTCAGGGCCTCTTGGTTGATTTGAAGGTCGAGAAATCCCCAGGGGCGAAAGTTCAGCCCTTCCAGGCGAAACTGCAGACAACTCTCGACATAGCGGTCTCGCGTCTGCAGATGTTGCGGCGTGAGGAAGGTGCCTTTGGACCAGATGACAGGTTGGAGCTGGCGCATGGCTTGCGGCTAAAGCTAGCAGGTGCAGTGCGTGAAAGTCAAAAGAGATTGCAGATGTATTTTTGCGTAGAGAGTTAGCAGCAGGACTCGGAGACACGTTCTCCAACGGTCCCGGAGTGTCAGACTTTTGGAATGAATCGAGTCGGGCAGGGCACTCGGTGGGGGCTGTTCATTGCCACAGTGCTTTGATTTCCTTTAATCCCCGTCTTTTCCGGCGCTTACCGGTTCACCCACAGTCTCTTCGCTGTTCACCGCCAGTGCATTGTTCTCGCTGGCTGCATGCCTGATACTGCGCAGCATGTTGAAGCCGTGGAGAGCAACTGTGGACCGCGGCAATACATGCCAAGGTGGTCCCGATTGGATCGCGATTCTCGATTTGAGATTCGCAGGCTGCGGGTTGCAGGCTGGTTCTAGGACTAGAGAACCAATTGACGGACGGCGGAAATCGTGATAAACCGTGCCGATGCAATCAGGTAACCTGCCTTGGAGAAACGATACTCGCTCTCAAGCCACTACCCACACTGAGAGGGAGATTTAAGGGGAATACATGGCAAAAGAAAGCGTCCACAAGAAGCTGGAGCGGGTCCGTCCGCCTAGAGTGCATGTCACTTATGATGTTGAGGTTGGCGATGCTATCGAGGTGAAAGAACTGCCATTTGTCATGGGTATTTTGGCAGACCTTAGTGGCCAACCCACAGAAGCGCTGCCAAAGTTGAAGGACCGCCGCTTCGTGGAGATCAACCCAGACAACTTTGATAGCGTTCTGGAGAGCTTCAAACCGCATCTCTCGCTGGAAGTCGACAACAAGCTCAGCGACGAAGCGGACGCCGGTAAGCTCAAGGTAGATATAGACTTCAAGAGCCTGGATGATTTCGACCCGGCCAGTGTGGCAAAGAACGTCAAGCCGCTTCGCGAGTTGCTGGAGCTCCGCCAAAAGCTTGGCGATCTCCGCGGCGCACTTCAGGGCAATGACAAGCTCGACGACCTATTAATGGAAGCAGTCGGCAATACGCAAAAAGCCGACCAATTGAAGAAAGAATTAGCGAAGGACAAGCCCGCGGGAGGCTCAGATGAGTAAGCCGGAGAAGGCAGCCGCGCAATCGGCGGAAGCTAAAACGACTGAATCGAGCCTTTTGGATCAGATCGTCGAACAAGGGCGGTTTGGACGCGAGCAGGTTGCGCGCGATCGCGGCCGGGATATGGTCAAGGAGTTTGTGGCGCAGGTTCTCGAAGGCGAGATGAAGCTCTCGCGCGACGCCGACGCCACGATCAATGCTCGTGTCGCCCAGATTGATCACCTCATCTCCCTTCAATTGAACGAAATCCTTCATCATCCCGCTTTTCAGAAGCTGGAAGCCAGCTGGCGTGGGATCAAGTACCTCATGGACCAGAGCGAAACCAGCGCGATGCTCAAGTTGCGCGTCCTGAACGTGAGCAAGAAAGAGCTGCTGCGCGACCTTCAGCGTGCTCCCGAATTTGATCAGAGCGTGATGTTCAAGAAGGTTTATGAAGATGAGTTCGGCATTTTCGGCGGCGAGCCTTTTTCAGCGCTCATCGGCGACTACGAATTCAGTAAGCATCCCGAGGACATCGAGCTGCTCGAAAAGGTTTCGCAGGTGGCCGCCGGAGCGCATGCTCCCTTTCTAACGGCTGCATCTCCGGAGCTTCTGAATCTGGATAGCTTCGCTCAACTTGGCGATCCGCGTGATATCGGGAAGATCTTTGATAGCACAGAATATGCCAAGTGGAAGTCTTACCGTGCCAGCGAAGATTCGCGCTATGTAGGTCTGGCCATGCCTCGTGTTCTGATGCGCCTTCCCTATGGCAAGGAAACCAAGCCTATCGACGATTTCAACTTTGAAGAGGGCGTGGACGGTTCCGATCACTCGAAATATCTCTGGGGCAATGCCGCTTACGCCCTGGGCGCGCGGCTCACGCAAGCCTTCGCGAAGTATGGCTGGTGCGCTGCGATTCGCGGTGTGGAAGGCGGCGGGCTCGTCGAAGGGCTCCCTGCGCACACATTTCACACCGATGAAGGCGACGTGGCACTTAAGTGCCCGACCGAAATTGCTATCACGGACCGCCGCGAAAAAGAACTTGCCGATCAGGGGCTAATTCCCCTGGTGCACTGCAAGGGAACCGATTACGCCGCGTTCTTTAGCGTGCAATCCTGCAACAAGGCCAAGAAATACGATAAAGCCGCGGCCAACGCCAACGCGCGGCTTTCCACACAGTTGCCTTATATCCTGGCCATCTCCCGATTTGCACACTTCCTGAAAGCCATCATGCGCGACAAGATCGGCAGTTTCATGTCACGCAAGGATTGCGAGCAGTTTCTAAACCGCTGGATCAGCCAGTATGTGGTTTTGGACGACACCGCGAGCCAGGCGGCGAAAGCGCAATATCCGTTGCGTGAAGCCCGCGTCGACGTAGAAGAAGTGGCGGGCAAGCCAGGCGTTTATCGTGCCGTGGCGTTTTTGCGGCCGCACTTTCAGTTGGATGAACTGACGGTCTCCCTGCGGCTTGTAGCTGAATTGCCGAAGTCGGCCCGAGGGTAATTTTTGGTGAGCGAGGTTTCACAGCGCAAGCTCTGAAGTCCACGCTTTCCAGGTTTTGATAGATCAAAAGAGGAAGGAGTAAAAGCCATGGCAACGGATTTTTACTTGAAGCTGGACGGCTGCGAAGGTGAATCCCAAAAGGAAGGCCACACGAAAGAGATCGAGGTAGTGAGCTGGTCCTGGAGTGGACACAATAGTGGAACTTTCGCCGCCGGTTCGGGTGGAGGTTCGGGCAAGTTTTCGTCCACTGATCTATCATTGCAGGCCATGGTCAGCAAAGCCTCGCCGAAACTCATTCAGGCGTGCACCAAGGGCTCGCACATCGACAAGGGCGTTCTGAGCTGCCGCAAGTCTGGCGGTGACACCAAGCCATACGACTTTCTCAAAATTACGCTGGAGCACTGCCTGGTTTCGTCTTACCAGAGCGGTGGATCAGAAGGAAGCGAGGCACTCGTAGATTCATTCTCTCTGAATTTCTCAAAGATCACTTACGAGTATTTCGTGCAGGATGCGTCTAAGGGAACGGTTTCTTCTACCGGCTCCATTAGCTACGATCTTGCGAAAGCACAGGCGGCTTAAACCCCGCAGTTGCCATCGATTGACTTGGGGCTACGCTCGGCCTTCGCGATGAGGGCCGAGCATCCTCTTCTTGGCCCTGCCTTGCGCTCTCATTTCGAGCGCCACACGGACGCTCTATGACCCCACAGCAGCTACTACAAGCGGGAAAGCTTGACGAAGCCATTGCGGCGGTTAGCGCCGAAGTGCGCGATAATCCGCAGGACGTCAAGCGTCGAACGTTCTTATTTGAGCTTCTTTGTTTCTCCGGGGATTTCTCTCGCGCTGAAAAGCACTTGGATCTCGCTGCGCAAGGCAGCCAGTCCGCCGAGATGGGTGCGCTCCTTTATCATGCGGCCCTGCACGCCGAGAGAACACGTCACGAGATGTTCGGCAAGAAGGAATATCCTTCGCCTCACCAAGCCGCCTCCGGCGAGTTGTCCATAAAAGTGAACGGGAAGTTGTGTCACTCCCTTGTCGATGCTGATCCACGCATTGGAGCGAACCTGGAAGTGTTCGGCGCGGGGGCTTATATGTGGATTCCGTTTGCCCTGCTCACGTCCATCGACATCGATCCTCCAAAACGGCTGCGCGATCTTCTCTGGCTTCCCGCGAGAGTACGAACTTCGGATAAATACGCGGAGAGGGAACTCGGTGAAGTCCTTCTGCCGGTCTTGACGCCGTTTGCAGCACAGCATCCCGACACGGCGGTTCGACTGGGCCGGGCGACCCTCTGGGAAGAAAGTTCGGATGGCGAAGTTTATCCCGTTGGCCAAAAAATGTTGCTTGCCGATGATGAGGAGTGGCCGCTTCTGGATCTCCGCAGCGTGCAAATCACCATGGCCCAGACGGCCTCTTGACGGCTATGCCACTGCCCGATGGTCTGCTCAACCCTATTCCTGGTGATAACCCAAGCGGAAAAAGTCTTCGTTACGACCCGGTCTACGATAAGATCCGCGAAGCGCGCCGCGAAGAGGACGTCCTTCCGCAGGGAGACTGGTCGCGCGAAGTAAAGAAGGCGGATTTTCCGCTCGTTATCAAGCTGGCCACCGAGGCACTTTCCACCAAAACAAAGGATTTGCAGATCGCCGCTTGGCTGACCGAAGCGATTCTGTTCCGCGATCACGTCGCGGGACTGCGCGAAGGGCTCGACCTCCTTCGCGGCTTTATGGAAACGTTCTGGGACACACTCTATCCGGAAATTGAAGACGACGATTTGGAGTTTCGCTCCGCGCCGCTTTCTTGGGTCGGCTCCAAGCTTGATGTCGCCGTGCGCCGGCTTCCCCTTACCAAGAACAAGCTGGACTTTTTCAAATTTCAGGAATCGCGCCGCGTTGGATATGAGGCCGATGCCGCCGCCAGCGATATGAAAGCGGCTGAGCGGGCTACCGCTATCGAAGAAAAAAAATGTACGGGGGAAGAATTTGATGAAGCTGTCCGCGCGACGGGCGACGCCTTCTACGAAAAACTGGCAGCCAATCTTGTCGCCACCCTCGATTCGGTACTGTCGCTCGAAACCTTGAGCGATGAGAAGTTCGGCCGAGAAGCTCCCAACTTCGCTAACCTCCGGACCGCACTCGAGGATTTGCAGGACGTAGTGAAGCACTATCATCAGCCTGCGCCAGAAGTAGAAGCGGAGATGCCGGCGGAGGCGGAGCCCGAAGAGATTGCCGAGGAGTCCAGCGCAAGCTCCGGTGTTTCAGCCGCGCCTGCCGCCAAGAAGCGATCCGTTGCCGCCGAACCTGCCAATCGCGACGATGCGATGCAGCGCCTGACGATCGTGGCTCACTTTTTGCGCCACGAGAATCCGCAGAATCCCGTTCCTTATTTATTGCTTCGAGCGATGCGCTGGGGAGAGCTTCGCGCCGCGGGCACTTCTCTCAATCCCGCGATACTGGAAGCTCCGCCCACGGAAAAGCGCACGCTGATCAAGAAACTGTCCATGGAAGGGGACTGGGCCGGAGTTTTGGAAAATGCCGAACAGGCCATGAGCCTGCCGTGCGGCATTGGCTGGCTCGATCTGCAGCGCTATGCGGTGCGCGCGTGCGAATCGCTTGGCTCGGATTACGAACCCGTGGCCGCTGGGATTCGAGCAGAGTTGAAGACGCTCCTCGCCGACTATCCTGATCTGCTTACCTCTTCGCTCATGGATGACACACCCTCCGCAAACGCCGAAACGCAAACCTGGCTCAAAGAAAACATTTTGCCGCCACCTCCGCCGCCTCCAACTCCGGAGGCTCCCAGCGAACCGGAATTTGTGGCCGCAACCGTGCCTGCCAGCCCGCAGTCCGATGCTGGTAATGGAGAAAAAGCTCCCGACGTCATTGAACTAGCGATGAAAGCCGCTCGTGCCGGCAAGGTGCAAGAAGCCATCGGTATGTTGACGCGCGAAATGAACAACGAACGCACCGGCCGCGGCCGTTTCCAGAGGCACATTCAACTCGCAAACATTTTTCTTTCGACCAAGCATGAAGCCATTGCTTATCCCATCCTCGTGGAACTCGCGGAAGAAATTGAACGCCGCAAACTCGAGGAATGGGAAGACGCGGCTGTTGTCGCGCAGCCGCTGGCATTGCTCTATCGATGCGCCGAAAAACTGGGCCGCGACGATGCCGAAAAACAAAAAATTTATCAGAAGCTTTGCCGGCTCGATCCCGGACAAGCGCTGGCTCTGAGGTAGCCGATGCCGGACCAAGACTCAAACGCTCCCATGCGATTGCCGCTCCTGGACCGCCTCCTGGACGATGAGCCCAAGGTCAAGTCCGAAGCTCCCCTGACGCGTAGCGCATCCCTGGCCAGGCTCAAGGTCGCTGTCCGGCGCGACCTCGAAAATCTCCTGAACACGCGCCGTACTCCCGATATTATTCCGGAGGGTTCGGTCGAGATTCTCCGTTCCGTTTATTATTACGGGATTCCCGACATTACTTCCATGCCGGCCAATTTTCTTTACGAACAAAACAAATTGCTCCAGTCGATCGAGACGGCTGTGAAAACATTTGAAGGGAGGCTCGATGGGGTCAGAGTATCTCTCGTTCCAGCGGTTGGTGTGTCGCGCGTCCTCCGCTTTGCAATTGACGGAATGCTTCGCATTGATCCGCTTCCCGAGCACGTGGTTTACGACGCGTCCATCGAACTAACCAGCCTCGAGGTCCAGATTTCCGGAGATGACCGTGCGTGACGAACTGCTCGAATATTACGAGCGCGAATTAACCTACCTGCGCCAGATGGGCGCGGAATTCTCGGAGAAATATCCGAAGGTCTCCTCGCGTTTGCTTCTCGAGCCCAACCGTTGCGAGGATCCCCACGTAGAACGCCTCATCGAGTCCTTTGCCTTTTTGGCTGCGCGCGTTCATCTGAAAATCGACGATGAATTTCCGGAAATCACGGAAGCTTTGCTCAGTGTTCTCTACCCGCATTACATTCGTCCCATCCCGTCGTCCACCATCGTGCAATTTCACCTCGATCCAGAGCAGGGAAAACTCACCGCCGGCCTCCCCATCCCGCGCGGTTCGATGCTTTATTCTCAGCCTGTGGATGGCTATCCCTGTAAATTCAAAACTTGCTTCGACAGCACTCTCTGGCCACTAAAAATGGCTGCCGCGCAGTGGGTCACGCCTGACCGCCTGCGCCCCGCCGTCAAATCACAGGACGCCGTTGCTGCCCTGCGCTTCGAGCTCGAATGTTTTCCCGACGTCACTTTCGATAAGTTGGAACTCAGTTCGCTCCGCTTCTACCTCAACGGCGAGAGCACGCTCATTCACACTCTCTACGAATTGCTGTGCAACAACTGTGCACAAATCCTGATTCGCGACCGTGGCCCAAACACGCGAAAGCATCCCATCGTTCTGGCGGGCGCCCAACTTCAGCCCGCAGGCTTCGCTGATGCCGAAGCACTCCTTCCTTACCCGCGCCGGTCGTTTTCAGGCTACCGGCTTCTCCAGGAATATTTTCATTTCCCCGAAAAGTTTTTCTTCGTCGATCTAAGAGGCCTAGAAGAACTTCGCACCTCGGGTTTTGGACCGCGCATCGAGGTTGTCTTTCTCATTTCGCGATTCGAACGCAGCGAGCGCCAGCAAACTCTCGAACTCAACGTTTCCGAAGAGACTCTTCGATTGGGTTGCTCGCCCGCCATCAATCTTTTCCCGCATACGGCCGAGCCGATTCGCCTCGATCAAACTCACACCGAGTATCTGATCACTCCGGATGTGCGCCGTCGGCGCGCCATGGAAATTTTCTCCATCGAAGAAGTCATCTCTCCAGATCCCGAGACTCACGAAGTCTTGAAATTCGAGCCGTTTTATCGTTTTCGGCATACCACCTCTCGCCATCGCGAGCGGCCTAAAGGGTTTTGGCATTCCCGGCGCCAAGCCTCCACGCGCCGCGATGACGAGGGCACGGACGTCTATCTTTCCTTCTTGGATTTGAGCGGCCGCCCGCTTCATCCGGACACGGACTCTGCCACTATCCACTGCACTTGTTCGAACCGCGATTTGCCGCACCGCCTGCCGATGGGAAACGAGCGCGGCGATTTTGAACTCGAAGGCATCTCTTCTATTAAACGCATCGTGGCTTTGCGCAAGCCCTCCGCTTCCGTGCGCCCGCCCACCGGGAAGGGAATGCTCTGGCGACTTATCTCCCACCTTTCTCTCAACTATCTTTCTATCGTCGAGGAAGGCAAGGAATCCCTGCAGGAAATTCTCCGCCTCTACACATTCGGCGAATCCGGCTACAACGAAAGGCAAGTCGCCGGATTGATGAAATTATCCAGTTCGCGCCACTTCGCCCGCGTTATCTCTGAAAATGGCATCGGCTTTGTCCGCGGTCACCGCGTCGAGATGGAATTCGACGAAGAACAATTCGTCGGTGGAGGCGTGTTTCTCTTCGCCAGCGTTCTCGAATATTTTCTGGGGCAATACGCTTCGCTGAACAGTTTCAGCCAGCTCGTCGTTCGCACCCAGCAAAGAAAGGAGGTTCTGCGCCAATGGCCACCGAGGGCGGGGGAAGTGATTCTCCTGTAGATTTTTCGGAAGTGGAGGAGCTGCTTCGCAGCGCACCTTATCGCTTCGAATTCTTTCAGGCTATTCGCTTGCTCGAACGTATCGCGCCCGATCGCAAGCCTCTCGGCCGCTTTACGAATCCGTCCGACGAAGTGGCGCGCCTCGGAGCACATCCATCGCTCTCGTTTCCTGCGAGCGAAATTCAGTCCATCGATTGGCCCGAGGGGAAAGCGCCCAGTCTCGCTGTGAATTTCATGGGGACCACGGGGCCCCAGGGGCCTCTACCGCACTTCTACACGACTCTGATTCTTTCCCGCCTGCGCTCCGGCGATAAAACGCTGCGCGATTTTCTTGATCTCTTTCATCACCGCATGCTCTCGTTTTTCTATCAGGCCTGGGAAAAATACCGCTTTGCCGTTTCCTACGAACGCGGAGAGCGAGATCGCTTCTCCCATCATTTGCTCGATCTGATCGGGCTCGGCACCGCTGGATTGCAGGAGCGTCTCGCCGTTCCTGACGATGCCTTTCTTTTTTTTGCCGGCATTCTCGGCCAGCGCCCTCATTCCGCGCACGCTCTCGAGTTACTTCTCAACGATTATTTCGAAGTGCCTTTTGAAGTCATTCAACTAGTTGGCGGCTGGTTTCGTTTGGATGACACCACGGAATGCTGCATCGGCGAACGCTCCACTCCGTCTGAACAATTGGGCATGGGCGCGGTGGTCGGCGACGAAGTGTGGAACCAGCAGGCGAGCGCGCGAATTCGCATTGGGCCGCTTAATCTGGAGAACTATCTCGATTTTCTGCCTAACGGTTCAGCTTACGAACCGCTCCGCGCTCTGTTGCGTTTTTGGACCAATGAAGAAATCGATTTCGAGGTGCAGCTCATTCTCAAACGCGAGGAAGCGCCGCCCTGCCAGCTCGGCGGCGAAGGTGACGGCGCGCCACAACTTGGCTGGGTCACATGGATGAAATCAAAACCCATGGAGCGTCACCCGGAAGAAACTATTTTCAATGTTTAGTGAAGCGAGGATGTTATGACGGCAAACTTAAAAGGTCTCATCGGTAAGCTCAACGACACGACGCGGAACGCTCTCGAGGCCGCCGCTGGTTTTTGCCTGGCGCGCACTCACTATGACATCGAGGTCGAACACTTTCTTCTGAAGCTGCTCGACACTACCGACAGCGATTTTCCCCGCATCCTCAAACAATTTGGCGTAGACAAATCGCGCCTCACCGGCGATCTAACGCGCAGTCTCGATAAATTAAAATCGGGAAACGCTCGCACCCCCGCTTTCAGTCCAACGCTTACGGATATGCTCTCCGAAGCGTGGACGATCGGCTCTATCGATTTCGGTTCCGCGCAGGTTCGCACTGGCTTTTGTATCCTCGCGATTGCAAGTTCCGGAGATCTTTCGCGGCTTATGCGCGAAGTCACCCGCGAGTTTCAAAAAATCAGTGCTGAGGCGCTTCACAAAGATTTCTGGAACATCGTCGCTGGTTCGCCTGAAGATCAGGAAACTGCGCAAGCCGTTCCCATTGGGGGCGAGGGTCTTGCGCAGGCAGGTGGTATGCCAGCCGCGGGCAAACAGCAAAATCTTAATCAGTTCACGATTGATCTCACCGCGAATGCGAAGGCCGGAAAGATTGATACTGTCCTCGGCCGTGACCACGAGATTCGTCAAATCATCGATATTCTGACGCGCCGCCGTCAAAACAATCCAATTCTCACTGGCGAAGCGGGTGTCGGCAAAACTGCTGTCGTGGAGGGTTTCGCACTGCGTGTCGCGGCGGGTGATGTTCCGCCTGTGCTGAAGAACGTTAGCATTCGCTCGCTCGACCTCGCGCTGCTGCAAGCGGGCGCCGGTGTCAAAGGCGAATTCGAAAATCGCCTCAAAGGCTTAATTGAAGAAGTGAAATCCTCTCCGTCTCCCATCATTCTTTTTATTGACGAAGCTCATACCATGATTGGTGCTGGGGGGCCGGCAGGGCAGGGCGATGCCGCGAACTTGCTCAAACCCGCCTTGGCGCGCGGCGAACTCCGCACCATTGCCGCCACTACTTGGTCCGAGTACAAGAAATTCTTCGAGAAAGACGCCGCTCTCGCTCGTCGCTTTCAGGTGGTCAAAGTCGAAGAACCCACCGAAGAACAATGCAGAGTCATGCTGCGCGGCATCGTCGCCTCGCTAGAGAAACATCACAAAGTGCGAATCCTGGATGAAGCGGTCCACGCCGCAACGAAGTTTTCTCATCGCTATCTCGCGGGCCGCCAGTTGCCGGACAAAGCCGTCAGCGTAATGGACACTGCCTGCGCTCGACTGTCCCTCGGACAAAATGCTACTCCGCCCCTGATTGAGGACGCCATGCGCATGGTCGACGACCTTGACGTGCAGCAGCGCGTCCTCGAACGGGAGACCGCCGTCGGCGTCGATCATTCCGAACGGCTTGCCAATATCGCCAAGCAGAGAACGGAAGTTGCCGCGCGCCTTAAAACTCTCGAGGAACGCCGCGGGAAGGAATTGTCGCTCGTCACTCGTATCCGCGACATTCGAACACAACTCGAAGCCGCGGTCGCTCCTTCCACCGCTGCGCCAGCAGGTACAACCGCTTCCGCTGCCACAGTTGCTCAGCCTGCGACGGATGCGCCAGCCCTTCGCGCGGAACTCGAAAAACTGAATGCCGAGCTCGATGCGTTGCAAGGCGATTCGCCGCTTATGCGCGTCTGCGTCGACACGCAAATTGTCGGCGAAGTCATCTCTGCCTGGACCGGCATCCCTGTCGGCAAAATGCAGCAAGACGAAATCAATACTGTCTTGAATTTGAAAGATCTCATGGCTGTTCGCGTCATTGGACAGAACCACGCTCTGGAAGCCATTGCCCAGCGTATTTCCACGAACCGCGCCGGCATGGATGATCCCGTTAAGCCCGTGGGCGTTTTTATGCTCGTGGGCCCTAGTGGCGTGGGCAAAACCGAGACGGCGCTCGCGCTAGCCGATTTTCTGTATGGTGGTGAGCGCAATCTCATCACCATCAATATGTCCGAGTATCAGGAAGCTCACACCGTTTCGAGTCTAAAAGGCTCGCCACCAGGCTATGTCGGCTATGGCGAGGGTGGCGTGTTAACGGAAGCGGTCCGTCGCCGCCCGTATTCCGTCGTCTTACTCGACGAATGCGAAAAAGCCCATCCTGACGTCCTCGAACTCTTCTATCAGGTCTTCGACAAAGGAATGATGGAAGATGGCGAAGGCCGCGAGATCGATTTCAAAAACACGATTATCATTCTCACTTCCAACGCATGCACCGATCTTCTAATGAAGCTGACCGCCGATCCCGAAACCACTCCCAGCGCCGACGGTTTGGCCAAAGCGCTAAAGCCTGAACTCAACAAAATTTTCAAACCCGCCTTCATGGGCCGCCTGGTAACCGTTCCGTATTTTCCTTTGCGCGACGAAGCCATGAAGCAAATCGTCACCCTAAAACTTGCGAAGATTCAACGCCGCATCCGCGAGAATCACAAAATCGAGCTAACCTACGATCCCGCCGTCGTCGCCGAAGTCGCCAAACGCTGCACCGAAGTCGAATCCGGCGCTCGCAATGTCGACAACATTCTCACCAACTCCATGCTCCCGGACATCTCGCGCTATCTCTTGGGCCGCATGGCGGAACACCAGAATCCGTCAGCTATCCACGTCACCGTCGGCGAGAATGGTTCCTTTTCCTATTCCTAGCCTCACTGCATTTTGTACCGCCATGTGCTTGGCGCTGGCGCAGTTTTTCGGTTGTTAGCTTTCACGACGACTATGTCGCTTCATCACCCACAAAGATTTCGGTCCGCGCACCCGGCCGGGCACGACGGCAAGAAGAGTCCACGTTTCGATGAGCAGGGCGGAACTCGTGCCGCCGGACCCATCGGCTCCAAGACTTCAACCGCGGGTGCTGTCGTCGAACGTGATTCCGATCCGCCGGATCTCACTCCTGACCAGGTCATTCGTGTGTGGAAGTCGCGTGGCGCGTTGGTCGTGTACGAATATAAAAATGGTCGGCGGGCCACCAAATTGACCTATCCCGTCAAAGAACCTAGCCGCAATTTTTACCTGGAAGGCGATGTTATTCTCGTTCGCCAACTGGAGAAGCGCCGGGCGGAGCAAGAATTTCCCGAGCTTAAGGAGCCGGACGATACATTCTCTCTCTTTTCACTAGTGATGATGCTTCTTGGCGAGTATGAGGAAGAGAAATACAAACTTGGCTGGCAAATACTTAAGGTTTCTGATGTTAACTGGGGCGGCGGCTCCGTTATCGTTCAGGCCGTCATGTTTTTTGACAACGTTCCAACGGCTCTCAAGAAGCGTGCCGAGTTCAGCGTGGACGACCTTAACAGATCATTTATCTACTCCCGGACGGCTGAACAACTCGAGAGCACCGTCGTCCCTGTGATCGAATTCACGCTTGAGCTTTCCGAAGCGCTGCTCGGCGGAGTCACCAGCGGTTTTGAGGAACTGGAGAAACTTGCTGCAAGGCGCCTCCTGAAGGCGTCTGCCCGTGCGGCTATGAAGAGAGGGCTGAAGAAAGCCTTCCACGTGGCGTTCCGCGTGATGGTGAGCTCCATAGCGAAGGCCTCTTTTGCTTTTCTGAAAGCTTTCGCCATGGAATTCTGGAAAGACATGCACGCCGCGGACAAAGAGCGCCGCCTGCATCAACGTATTGGCTCTCCCGAGGTCTCAAAGGAAATCGACCGTCATCCCATCTTCAAGAAAGCCGTGATTGCTGGCGCCGACGCCGCTGTTCTCGCCCTTATCAAGGAATGCCTTGAAAAGCCGATGATGAAGATGCTCGAAAAGTCCCTCAAGGAGCTGTATCCAGAGCTCGCGAAGAGCCTTACACAGCGCGTGGCCATCTATTTCACCAAAGAAATTGTCAAGCTGTGCACCACCGAGTTTGCCTCCGCTATTGCCGACTCCTTGCTCTCCGCTTGGAAGGAATCGCTTGACGCCAAGGGCAATGTCGATCCACAAAAATTTGAAAAGCTGTTACAAGATAAGTTGCAGTCTGCGCTATCCAAAGCCATTAAAGGTCGCTTCGATAGCTGGCTAGAGACGCTCGCGGAAGATCAGTTCAAGGACATGCGTATTTGAATTCGAAGTAGGGCTGTGTGTTCGGAATTGCGCTCGTGTTTAGGGCCATCGCGAAATGAGGAGATACTTCCAATATGCCGTACAGCCAAGATAACAGGCTCATCGCCATTCAGACGCCGCTCGGCGCTAATTCTTTGCTCCTCGGCAAGTTTTCCGGGCGCGAGACGGTGTCTGGCTTATTTCACTTTTCCGCCGACCTTCTTTCTGAAGACGACAACGTGCAATACAAGGCCATCGTCGGAAAGCCGGTCACGGTTTCCATGTTGCTCCCGGACGGTAAACGCTTTTGGAACGGTATTGTCAGCAAGTTTGCCTGTCTTGAGCGCGACGATCGCTTCACATACTACCGCGCGGAAATTGTTCCCTGGCTTTGGTTTCTTACCCGCACGGCCGATTGCCAGATCTTCCAGCAGAAAACTATACCGGAAATTATCAAGAAGGTTTTTCAAGATCACGGTTTTCAGGACTTTCAGGACAGAACCCAAGCCAGTTATCCGCAGCGCGAATACGTGGTCCAGTACCGGGAAACGGCCTTTAACTTTGTTTCTCGGTTGATGGAGGAATACGGCATCTTCTATTTCTTCGAGCATACGGACGGCAGTCACAAGCTGATCTTCTCCGACAATCCGCAAGTGCACAAAAACTGCGTGGGCCAGAACAAAGTTCGATTCAACTTCAGCGTGGGAAGCCCTTTGGAAAAGGAAGACGTTGTGTTGAGCTGGGATTCTGAACAGGAGTTGCGGCCCGGCAAGTATGCTCTCACGGACTACAATTTCCAGACTCCGAACACCTCCCTTATGGCTAATGTCCAGACCGTCGCGGAAATCGGCGGTAACACGAAATACGAGGTTTATGACTATCCTGGAATTTACATCAACAAGTCAGAGGGGGATACAGTCACCAAACTTCGCATGCAGGAAGAGGAGGCTCTGCAACAAACAATCGCGGGTTCCGGCAACTGCCGCTCTTTCGCGTCTGGCTACAAGTTTCATGTGGACGAACATCCTCGTCGGGATATGAACGGTGATTACCTCCTCACGGAGGTAACGCATTCCGCCTCGGTCGGCGATAGCTACACCAGCACCGAGGCCACATCCCATGAAACCTACGACAATCACTTTACTTGTATTCCATTCGCGGTGCCCTTTCGTCCCCAGCGCCTTACGCCGAAACCCATCGTTCAGGGACCGCAAACAGCCGTCGTCGTCGGTCCAAGCGGCGAGGAAATCTATCCTGACAAATATGGGCGTGTGAAGGTTCAATTCTTCTGGGATCGACTTGGCAAGAAGGATGAAAACAGCTCTTGCTGGATTCGTGTTTCCCAGCCTTGGGCCGGCAAGAATTGGGGCGCCATCAACATTCCGCGCATCGGCCAGGAAGTCATCGTCGAATTTCTTGAAGGCGACCCCGATCGCCCTATCATCACTGGCCGTATCTACAACGACGAGCAGATGCCGCCCTACACTCTCCCAGACAACATGACTCGCACCACCTTCCTCACGCGTAGCAGCAAGGGCGGTGGGTCGAGCAACTTTAACGAGCTCCGCTTCGAAGACAAAAAGGGCGACGAGCAAATTTTCATGAACGCTGAAAAGGACATGGACCTTCGCGTCGAACATGACTCCCGCGAATTTGTCGGCAACGACCGCAGCCTTATCGTGCAAAACGACCAAAAAGAAAAAATCGGGGGCGAGCAGGACATCCAAATCGCCAATGATCAAAATGAAAAAGTTGGCGGAGACGCCTCGCTAAATGTCACGGGCAATCAGAACGTGCAAGTTGGCCAGACCATGTCGCTACAGGTCGGCCAAAATCTCCAGGAAAAATCAGGCCAGAACTACGCTCACGAAGCCGGCATGGAAATCCACCTCAAAGCCGGAATGAATGTCGTCATCGAAGCCGGCCTGGAGCTGACCATCATGGCTTCCGGCAATTTCATCAACATCGGGCCTGCCGGCGTTGCCATCTCGGGCACCTTGGTATTGATCAACAGCGGAGGCGCCGCCGGGTCTGGCAGCCCCTCAAGCCCGACGAGTCCCAAGGATCCCAAGGATCCCGACACCGCCGATGACGGCAGCAAAGGAGGCAAAATGTAGATGCCGGGCTTTAGTCCGGCCTGCGGTGATATGGCCTTTTGTGGCTATACGCGAATCACATAGAAAGAAGTAATTTTTGACCGGCAAATTCGAATCTTAAGTCTTGGAGCAGAGAAAGAATGCCTCCAGCAGCCCGCGCAACAGACATGCATGTCTGCCCGATGGTCACCGTGCTGGTTCCTCACGTCGGCGGCCCCATTCTCCCGCCCTGCGAACCAACCGTCCTTATCGGTTTTCTTCCCGCCGCGCGCATCACAGACATGCTCACCTGCGTCGGTCCTCCTGACATCATTATGATGGGCTCGCCCACAGTTTTGATCGGCGGCCTGATGGCGGCTCGCATCGGCGACCCCACGGCTCACGGCGGCGTAATCGTTCTCGGCTGTTTCACCGTCATGATTGGTGAAGCCGGCGTACCCGCTCCTTCCGCGCCCTCGGCCCCTTCTGCTCCCGCGCTCCCGAGTGTTGCCGCACCCGCCGTGGCAGCTGCTTCTACTGTGACCGACGCAGATCGCTCCTTGGCTGCGGCTCCGGGGAATTCGCCAGATCAAATTGCAGCCCGCGAAAAAGTTGTACAGGATTTCTACAATGGCAAACCCGGGCTCGGCCCTGATCGCGCTTCACAGGACCTCAAAGGTATCGATCTTAATAAGCCCGTCCAGGTTGTGGACATCCCTCCTCCGCCTCAAATGTCGCAGTACGTGAGAAAGACAAGCGGCAAGCCCGGCAATTTCTTTGATCCTCTCGGCAATCAAACGGGAGACCAGCTTGGACTCAACGACGATCCCAATATTCGTGTACAAAAAGCCTTCGCCACACCCAAAGGCAAAGCGCTGCGTTCTACCGCCGCGCCCATCGTCGACAATTGGACCGATCCGAAAAATCCTATCAATACCAAGGGAGGCGGCACTCAGATGGCGGTCGATTCAGCCACGCGTGATCTGTTCAAGCCGGCCAAACCATGAGTGAAATCTCAAATTTTGCGCAGTTTGACGCCGCGCTTGCGCATGCTCGCGCCGGAATCAACCGGCTCAATCTTGCTAATCCTGGTGACGCCTTTCTCGAATCCATTTCACGCCAGCTTTCGTTTGTCTTTGATTGGACGCGCGGCGGCAAACGGCCAACCGATGAGCAGATCAAAAAGCTTTCTTTCGGCGTCATGGCCAGCCGTGCTGTCGATGAACTCGATCCTGATTTGGCCCAGGAGCTGTACCGGCTCGCCAACTATCTGGACCATTGGAAATAATGCGGCGATGGGCATCGCTCTCCAGGTAAAATCCGGTCCGTTCGCCGGCCAAATCGTAACTATTCGCATGGGCCAGTCCTTCGTCATCGGCCGCACAGCGGACCGCGCCCAATTTGCCGTTCCCCATGACAAAGAAATGTCCGGCGCGCATTTCGCAGTCGAATGCCATGAAAAAGGTTGTCACCTACGCGACTTGAAGAGCAGCAACGGCACATTTCTGAACGGCGCGCGTGCAAAAGAAGCAGCGCTTGCCAACGGTGACGAAATCAAATCGGGCCAAACGATCTTCGTCGTCCGTATCGTGCCGGACAACTCACTTTCGGGAATCCCAGCCAGCCCACAAACGATAGCGCAACCGCCGGCCACGACGCGAAGAGAAATGCCGAGTGCGCCTCCTCCTCAGATCCGTCCACCAGCGGTTCCGATTCCGATTCCGAACCCTGCACTCCAAGCGCGGCCTGGCCAACCATCCCTGGCCCCATCCACGGGAGTGCCAATTCCAGGCGCAATATCGGCGCCGAGTCCCAGCGAGCCGGGCGTCCTTGTGATCGGGAGTTGGGCCTTTCACAAGATCCCCGACGGTTGGAAAATTCAGGAAGGTCTAGGCATTCAACAAATCGTCACGGGCGCTTTTCCCGCCACTGTTGGCGCTATGGAAGAACCTCTCGGTCCCGGTCTCACCCTTCAGCACTATATCGACGCACATACGAAAATGTTTCGCGAATATCTGCGTGATCCAAAAATCGACATTGCTAGCCCTCCCGCCATTCGCAGCTCGGAGGAAACGGTAGTACTCGAAATTCGCTACAGCCTCAAAGACGGGCTGCCTATTTATTTTCGACGCGTTTATTGCCGATGCGGCTCCATTATTGGAGTCCTCACGCTCACCACACTCGAAAAGGATCTTCCGTCCGTCCGCCCCCTCTACGACTCCGTGCTCTCCGGCATCACTTTCACGCGTAAGAGCTAGGGGCAAGGTTCGAGTGCAGCTCTAGCAACGCATTCCTGTGTCCCATTTCGCGTGGCCCTGCGTTCGTCTATGATGGACGCGCGTAAATCGCTATGCCGACAGCCGGTTCAAGAAACTTTTGCTCAACGCGTATGTCGTTGCCAGATGTAGTTTCGAGGAAATAACCCGCCGATGGGAGTCATTCTCGAAGTCAAATCCGGTCCGCTCGCCGGCCACAAAATTGCGCTTCTCACGGGCCATACACTGCTCGTTGGGCGAGCTGCGGGGCGCGCACAATTTGCCTTTCCGGACGACACATTTATGTCCGGCGTGCACTTTGCCGTCGAGTGTGCGCCGCAAGGCTGCCGCGTCCAGGATCGTAAGAGCAGCAACGGCACTTTGCTCAATGGCGCGCGTGTCCACGAGGCGATGCTCGCCAACGGCGATGAAATCAAGGGTGGCCAAACGGTTTTCACTGTGAAAATCGTTGCCGACGCCAAACTTGCTTCCATGATGCCTCCCCAGGAAGTTGTGCTGCCGCCCGCACCCCAGCAGCTATCTCCCGCTCGTGAAGAGGCTTTAAAACCGTCGACCCCTGTGCGTCCGGCGGCCGCAAATGTTGCGTCGCCGGTCGTGCAGTCCGCCGATGTGATCGAAGCTGGAGATTCGCATCCCGAACCGAATGCTGGCGCCGAACCACCTCCTCAAAAAATGATTGCAGAGCGAGAGCCGCACGTAGAAGCGCCGCTGAAGTCTCCTGGCGTTCCAGACCTGTCTCCTGTTGGAGAGAAACCGTCGCGTGCCGCTGCGCCACCGGTAGGTGTTGCCTCACACATTGCGCGGAAGTTTGGCGATGGACCGCTTGAGCGCGGCGACGGCAGCCTGCATGGCTCTGCATTCACCGTGATGGGCTGGTCGTTTCCTGCCGCGCCGGCCCGGTGGCAAGTACAAGACGGCTTTGGACTTCAGCAGTCAGGAAACGAGGAGTTTCCAAGTAGCGTAGCCGCTACTGAAGAATTGCTTGGCGGAATCACCTTGCAGCAGTTCGTGGAGTCGCAAATCAGCATGCTCCGCGGCTATCTTCGTGATCCTAAGATTGAACCGACGATGCCACCACGAGTGGGAGGAGCCGACGAAAGCATGGCGGTCGATGTTCGCCACTCGACGAAGGACGGTAGGGAACTCATCTACCGCCGGATTTATGCGCGAAGCGGCGCTTCGGTTGGAGTTTTGACAGTGACTACGCTCGCGGCCGACCTTCCTCAAGTGTTGCTCAGCCTGCAACCGCTCCTCGAAGGCGCGGCATTCCGATCGACCGCCAATAGCTGACAGCGGAACTGAACAGAGTTTTTCGACCTTGTTCGAAAATAAACAACTGATCGTGCGTGGAAAAAGTGACTCTTGATGACCCTTCGTTCTGATCGAAGGTCACTGAAGAAAAAACATAGTTTCCGCTACTCGGTCACGTTCCAGACATAGAGGAAGTTGGCGTCGGTTGCGGTAGCAACCTTGCGTCCCGCTTTGCGCGTGGCGCGATTCAGAGCAGAGCGAACTTTCTCTTTCGATTCCGCCAATTCCGCGAGCGGGACCTTGATAGCCGCCCCAGCCTTCAGCCCATCAAGATCTTTAAGGATAATCGTGACAATTAATTTGTGCTTTCCATTGCGCCCTTGCGGCACCTCGGCTTGCACCATGGTCTTGAAATGCATCGTAGCTTTCTTATTTTGAGGCATGGCCATGTCGTCCTCTAAAAGGAAATGAAACGTTAAACAAGCGTAGCGCTATCGTATCTCATCGTAACGAGTCCTGCAAGTAAAAATACGGGCTGTAAAAGTGCAAGGCGAGGAGGCGCGATACGACAGCGCTGCGGTCCACTTTGCTTTGCTAAGCGGGATCATTCGAGTGCTTTACGTGAATGGAAGAAACTCAAAAAAAGTTTTAAAGATATGACCCGTACGAATTGCGAACTGTTAGCTTTTTATAGTTTCAAGGAGTGATTATGACGCTCAAGAGAAAAACACACTTCGAGCAGATATCAGTAGAAGTGATCAAAGAGATTATTGCGGAAAACGCGCGGCTGGAAAGCATAAGAACCGCCCTGGATTCACCGGTAACCAATGAGCGAGATGCGGAACCCGACCTCTTGGAAGCTACGACGGCCAACGTGTGTAGGGAAAGAAGATGAGCAAGCCATTCGACATTTTACGATTGGACCGGGCGGGCGTCCGGTGGCTGGAATCAGCAGAGAGTCTTGATCACGCCAAAACACCTATCCACGAATTAGCTGTGAGTCCCCCGGGAGAATTTCTCTTGTTGGACCACAAGACGGGAAACAAACAAGTGATCGATCCAAATCAGGCGCATGTACGATGACTCGCCCGTCCGCCTTGGGATCAGATGTCCCAAGGTGAGTCGCTGAGCATTATTTGCGCCACGAAATAATGTGCGAGGGGTCCGGAAGTTGCTCTTGTACGAGCTTTTGCACGAAACGATATGAAAGCTGCGGAGGTTAAGATGTCTGAGATAGGTTCGAATCCGATCCAACGGAAAGCCCACGTCAGCATGTTGATTGAGTGCCCGCAGTGTGGCCAGAAAATGATTCTGCACGTCGGATTGATAGGTGACCCCAAGAACAATTCCGTTCAGTGCGTAGGGTGCCACAACAGCCTTGTTCCACTGGTGCCAGGCCCCATTGTTGGTGGGCCATTTGTAGATTAAAGCATGAATCTTGCGGGGACCGGGATCGTGCCCGCAACAGTTTTGCATTCGCGGCAGTTCCAATATCTGCGATTCTGCCGCACCATCCTGAAACACAACCGCTAACGCGGCCATCCACTGGGCAATTGGAATGTATCCATTTGCACAGACTCTGAGCGGAACTGCAGTCAAACTTACTTCGTAAGGGGAATTGTGTATGCCCCTACATCCTTCCTTGGGAGAAGATGGCCGAGAGCTCGAATAGTCTCTCATGGAAAAATCTCTAAAACGAGCATCGGGATCGACAGAAAACTCGCGGCTTCTGGGAATTATTGCCGCAGTGGTGGTGATCGCCACTCTTTATTTTGCTCGCATCGTTTTCATACCCCTTGCTCTCGCTTTGCTTCTCTCCCTTGTATTGTCCCCGCCTGTTGCCTTCCTTGAAAGAATCAAGCTGCCACGCGCGCTTGCCATTTTTCTGGTAGTCATCCTGATGGTTGGAGTGATAGGGCTGGTCGGCTGGAAAACTTCTCAGCAATTCGTCGACTTAACGGATCAGCTGCCTGCTTATAGGAATACTCTGGAAGACAAAATACGTTCGTTGAAGGGGCCGGGCAGTCAGAGTCTGAATAAAGCTTCTGACACCGTCAAAGAGCTGTCGAAGGAAATAAGCGAGGTAAGTCCCGGGTCGATACCTCCTTCCAATCAAACGAAAAAGTCAGCTCCGCCTCCGGGCTCCTCTGCAGCGCGACCGATGGCTGTGGAACTTGTCGCTCCCGCTAACCCTCTCGAATCCGTCGAGAACTTGCTGGGTCCTCTGGGAAACGCCGGCGTGGTGATCCTATTTACCGTTTTCATTCTTGCGGGCAGGGAAGACTTGCGCAATCGGCTCATCCGGCTGGCCGGCGACGGTCGATTGAATAGGATGACTCAGGCCCTCGATGAGGCGACGCAACGAATAAACAGATATTTGTTCCTGCAGCTGCTCGTTAACTCAGGTTATGGTCTGATCGTATTTGGAGCGTTACATTTTATTGGTATTCCGAATTCCGCGCTTTGGGGCGTGGCCGCTGGCGTTCTTCGATTCCTTCCATATATCGGAGCGCCGTTGGCCGCGGTGATGCCCATTTTGATGTCGCTGGCGGTTTTTCCAGGATGGCAACACGCCCTCGCCACCGCAGGGCTTTATTTGATTCTGGAGATAATCGTAGCGAATATTGTTGAGCCGCTCCTATACGGTGCGCACCTCGGGCTCGGGCCGCTGGCCATCCTTGTGGCTGCTGTCTTTTGGACACTGATTTGGGGATTTCCCGGACTTGTGTTGGCGACTCCTCTAACGGTTTGCTTGGTAGTCATGGGGCGTTACGTTCCGCGGCTAAGTTTCCTGAATGTGCTTTTGGGAGATGAGCCTGTATTGCCGCCGCACGCGCAATATTATCAGCGGCTGTTGGCCACCGATCAGAACGAAGCCAGGCAGGTCTTAGAGCAACATCTCAAAGAGAACAACCTGGAAGAACTTTATAGCACCGTGCTGATTCCGGCTCTAAGTCTTGCTGAACAAGACAGGCATCGAAACGAACTCGATGAGGAAAAACAGAATTTCATCTATCAAAGCACGCGGGAAATTATCGAAGAGCTGGCAGATACGGCTCCCGCACAGAACGCCGAGGGTGCATCAGAGAATTCGTCCGAATCGTTTCGAAGGGAGTTCGACGAAACCGGAGGCCTCGAAGTGCTCTGTATTCCCGCTCGAGATGATGCGGATGATGTCGTGGCCATGCTGCTAGCGCAACTTCTTGAGCGGCAGGGGCACCGAGCGCAGGGCATAGCAATCGGCACGATTGCGGAGATGGTGGCGCAAGTGGCGGAGCTAAACCCAGCAGTCGTGTGCATTTCGGCGCTTCCCCCCTTCGCAATGAACCACGCGCGAACCTTATATGCAAAATTGTGCGCGCAGTCACCGGACTTGAATATTGCGGTTTGTCTCTGGCATTTCGAGGGAGATGCAGAAAAGGCGGCAATCCGCTTGAAACTGCCAAGGGGCCACGAGGTATTCACAACGCTACCGCAGATCTTAAAGCATATCGCTCTCCAACCTGAAAAGATTGTCTCCCCCGTCGGACACCTATAAAAAGCTACACGATTTAATAGACCCTCCCTACCCGTTTCTCCTTATGGCGGCTCTTTGGTCGAAGTTGTTAATAAGAGATGAAGGGTGCGGCACATGTCCGCACTAGAGACCACGGAGACCAGGCGAAGTCAGGCCCACAGGAGATTCCCATGGAAACAAACCGGTTGAAGCATCTTTACGTCGAGGAGTTGAAGGATTTGTACAGCGCAGAAAACCAGATGGTTAAAGCGCTTCCCAAGATGATCAAGGCTGCGACTTCAGAAGACTTGCGCGCGGGTTTTGAAGAGCATCTCGAACAAACGAAGGGCCACGTTTCACGGCTAGAGGAAATCTTTCAGGCTCTCGGAGAAAGCCCGAAAGGGAAGAAGTGCAAGGGCATGGAAGGACTCATCAAGGAAGGCGGCGAAATGATCGAGGAAGATCCAGCTCCGGAAGAATTGGATGCTGGGCTCATCTCGGCTGCACAACGCGTGGAGCACTACGAAATCGCCGGCTACGGTTGCGTAAGTACCTACGCGAAGCTTCTCGGCGAAGACGAGGCAGAGTCGCTCTTGCGGGAAACCCTTGAAGAAGAAAAAAAGACAGACTCGAAGCTGACAGAGTTGGCGGAGAGCATCAACTTGGAGGCTGCCGGCTCAGATGAGTCAGAGGAAGGAAACGGGACGCCCAAGAAGACTAAGAGTGCGCGAGCCTAATCACGTTCTTGAGGAACACCAGAATCACAATTCAAAAGGAGGAATGGATATGAATGGAAGTTTGATCAAAGTATCGCGATTGCTCTTGCCACTGGGTTCGCTGGTTTTTTGCGCATCCCTTGTGGCCGGACCCGCGTCGCGGTATCAGGATCCGCAGCAGACACCACCCGACAACACCAAACAAAATAAGGACCAGACGAATCCCACGGCCGATCAACAGAAGATGAACCCGGCTGACCGTGCCCTGACGCAGAAGATTCGAAAGGCCATCCACGACGACACCACTCTTTCGACCTATGCGCACAATATAAAGATCATTTCACAAGATGGCAAAGTCACTCTCCGAGGGCCAGTGCGATCCGAGGACGAGAAGAACAACATCGAAGCCAAAGCCGTCGCCGTTGCGGGACAAGGGAACGTAACCGATCAGCTTGAAATTGCACCGTCGAAATAACGATGCAGTAGCGGTCAGTCATTGATCTAAGAGTTGAATCGAAAAGGAGAAATACAAATGTCAGGAAAAAAAGTAGGTGCATTCGGAATTTACTCCACTCGCGTCGGGGTTGAAAACGCCGTAGACGCGCTGGTTCGGGCGGGATTCCCGTCTCCAGATATTTCGGTGCTATTGCCGGAGAATCTCGCGGGAACTAAAGAAATGGGAACAGAAAAGGCTACCAAAGCGCCTGAGGGCGCGACAGCAGGCGTCACCGCAGGTGGAGTGATTGGCGGCGCGCTTGGCGTTCTGGCAGGCGTCGGCTTGTTGGCGATCCCTGGCCTCGGGCCTTTCATCGCTGCTGGCCCGATCATGGCAGGACTCGCTGGGCTGGGCGTCGGCGGAGCAGTAGGAGGAGTTACCGGAGCTCTCATTGGCTCGGGAATTCCTGAATTCGAAGCGAAGCGTTACGAAGGTCGCCTCCAGCACGGCGGAATTCTACTCTCCGTGCATTGCGACACGTCGGACCAAGTCAAGCGCGCCAAAGAAGTTCTGAAATCCACGGGCGCTGAAGATGTCACTTCAACCGGCGAAGCTTCGGTGGATCGCGACGCCAAGGCCGCGCGGACTTCGTCCTAGTCTAACCGGGAGGAAGTCAATCTTTGACTTCCTCCTTTTTTACTAGAACAATTTCGAGTAGCGGAAAAAATAGTCTCGGAAAGGGGTTTGCGATGAACAGAAAACAGCTTCCAGGAACGATCCTAACTTTTGCTGTAGGAGCGGGAATAGGTGCAGCGGTTGCTTTGCTTTTTGCGCCGAAGTCTGGCGAAGAATTGCGAGGCGATATCGTTGACGGCGTGAATGACGGCGTCAATCAAGTTCGCAGCACCGGCAGAGATTTGAAGCGGCGAGCGCAAAGAGTTGTGGATATGGCGAAAGACCAAGTGCAAGACGCGATCGACGCAGGCGACAACGCTTATAACCAGGCCAAGAGAGCGTAGATCGTTCCGGGCCAGTCCACGTGAGGAAACAGCAAGAAAATGGGGACTGCATCAAGCCCTATGTGCTGTGGAACACCGCATTAAGAAAATAAAAGGAGCCAGCAAATGAAGGCACATGCACGGAGACACACGAAAGACACCGCGCTTCTAACTACTGTGGCGGAGTCGATCGGGTCAGCGCTGGGAACTATCGCGGCGAAGGCCAACGCAGCTCAAAAAGTTATCTCCCGAAGCAGCGCGGCCCATGTTGTGGAACGAGAAGGCAAGAGGCTCGCACGCAGAACCAAGACAGTCGCGCGCAAAACCAGAAAGGCCGCCGCGAATCTGAAAAGAAGCAAGGCTGCGAAGGCCACCCGACGCGGTTTGCGTCGCGCGAGTTCTTCTATCAAGAGAGCCGCGCGTCGGCGGTAATCACCATCCTCACTGGGGAACGAAAAGGGGCGGCGATAGGGTGGCAGACGCTTCTTCGGCGGAAGCGCCTGCTATTTATCCTGCAGCTTGAGCGAAAGCTTCAGGCGCTTTTCGCTCGAGCTGCTGAACCATTCCGTACTGATCCCAATTCTGCCACCCCTCGACAAAACGCCCGTTCTCGAAACGCAGGAAGCTCATGCCTGTAACTTCGACACGTTTACCACTGCTTGCTTCTGTGGCAGTGCTAGACCACCTTTGGCAGACCATATCTCCTTCGGCAATCACCTCGAGCAAAGTGATTCGAACGTCGGACAATTGTGTGCGAAGCGCATCATAGAAAAGCTTGAACTCCTCGGGACCGTGATACACGTTCTGCCCGTCGTGAAGTACACAGCCCTGAGGAAACATTTCGTCGATAGCTTCGCGCCTCGATTTATTCCACACTTCTTCAAACCACCTGGCCGCAAATGTCCTTTGCGATTCTTTCTGGTCGTTCATCGGAATGTCCTCCTACGCGCGGCTAGTATAGTCCCATAGACTTACTCATTGCTATAACCATGCCTTCATGGGCGGGCTTTCGTGACGCGAGCCGCATCGTTGATGACCGCTGTCGATTTCGACCGCATCGATCCGAGGGGTGCACGCGCGCAGCGACGCGCTTGGATCAGTGGACGTCGGGATAGATCTCGTCGGCGATCCAGTAATTTGCGATGAGCAGTGCGAAAAGAGTTCCAAGCAACCAAAGGATCCAGCGATTACGCCTCCAAGTAGTGCTGAGAGCGGACATCTGCATGGGAATATCGACGAGATAGGCCGTGCAGTAGCAGGCATTGGCCATTAAAGCGAGGATGGTGAGTAGAAAAAGAGCATGGAGCGTGAATGCGGGACGAAAATGCGGCCAGGTGGCGACTAGCCAAAAGGTCGCCGCAGCGATCAGAGCGAGATTGTAAAAGAGACGGCGCAGTTCCCAGAAATGGATAGCGTCGATAAAGACGGGGAGCACGGGGCCGGTGGCGGAATTGACGAGTGATTGGGATTGCTTGGAGTGGGCGGCTTCCATATTGACTTCCGATTCTTTCGGGGTGGTGGACGAGACTAGGGTACAGCATGGCTTCTTATTGTCAAGTACTCTGCAATATAAAGTTAAACTAGCGAGTGAACCGCCCTACGAGAATTTCGAATGGGGACTTAGTACGGTTATTGCTGGCTATGTTGCTGCTGGCGTTCGGGGACGGCTTCTTGCGAGTCATCAGACTCGGATTTGGGCTCGGCGATTTGTTCGTGCCCGGTTTCGTCCAGAGCGGGGCGAAACCGTACATCGACGGAAAGGCTCTGCCCTGCGCGTCCTTTGTATACGCCGCGGACCGGAGGAACATCGCCGTAATCACGCCCATAGGCTACTCGAATGTGGCGAAGTTCGATGGGCTTGCCAAGTGTCGGGTCGAAGCCAATCCAGCCGCTGCCCGGCAAGAAAACCTCGGCCCAAGCGTGCGAGGCTTGCCCGCCGATGACTTCTTCCTGCTTCGTGCTGGGCATTCCGCTGCCCGAGACGATATAGCCGGAGACATAGCGCGCGGGCAGACCGCGCATGCGGACAACTCCCAGCAATAAATGAGCGAAATCCTGGCAGACGCCTGCGCGTAGTGTGAGCGAATCGCGGACGGACGAGTTCACATGCGTCGCACCCTTCATGTAGACAAAACTATTGTGAATGAAATCGGACGCAGTTTGCGCGAACCCCGCGACAGTGCCGTCGCAAGCTGCTTCAGCGGCTTGCGATATTTCGGCCAGCTCAGGCAGATACGGGACGTACGCGCTGGGAGCGAGCCAATCGAAATGTTCTTCGAAGAGATCGGCGCGGATGGCATCGAGTTCGCTAAGTGGCATGCTCCCTGGCTCGGGGCCGGGAGCTTCGTGAACCAGCACGACGGATTCGGCTTCGATTCGCAAGCGACGATGATGCGGCAAGATGCTTGTGACATGAATCCAGTTTCCGTAGCCATCTTTATAAGAGGATCCGCGTGATGCTGGCGTGGTGATTAAGCGAAAAGACAGGCAACTCTGTCGATCGTCGTGAATCGGACGGAGACGCACTTCGTTGTAACTCTCGTAAACGGGCCCATCGTAGATGAATTCCGTGGCGTGAAGAAGATGGAAGCGGTTCATGCCACGCCTGCATAGTAGAAGTAAGTGCGCGCGATCACTTCGCCGATAGTGTTGAACTGGTGAATGAGTCCGGTGAGGTAGGCGTGCAAGCCGTCGTCCAGTATTTCGTCGATGCGACTATAGCGTAGCCGCTCCAGAACTTTGCCTGTGAGACGCTCCGCTTCGTTGGCGTAAGATCCTGGAGCTGTGTTGCTGATAGCGCGCAGACCAGCCTGCATTTCCGTTACGCAAAACCGGATAGAGCGCGGGTGCTGATGATTGAGAATAAGCATTTCGGCGACGCGCGCCGGCTCGATTGGCGAATGATACTGCCGGTGATAAGCCTCATAGGCGCCGACTGATTTTAAGACGGCCATCCATTGATGGCTGTCGGGCGTGTCTCCAACGGTAGTGAGCGCGAGAAGATTGCGGTACTGGACGTCGACAAGCCGAGCCGTCATTTCCGCGCGCTCCAGAGCCCAGCCCACGCGCAGGAAATCCCATCCTTCGTCGTGCGGCAACGTGGCGTCGCTGACGCCATGAAAACGATGGCTTCCGAAAATGACTCGGCCGCAGAAACGATGCGGACCGGCAGCGGATTCTTCTTGAGGATCGAAGCGGCCGAGCGTGAAGTAAAGACCGTTGAGGTCTTCCCACATCTCGCGAGAGATGCGATCGCGAATAGTGCGCGCGTTTTCGCGAGCTTTGGTAATGCACTGCATGATGGAACTTGGGTTGTCGGGGCTGAAGGCCAGGAATTGGAAAACGTTGGGAGCCGTTGGCTCCGTATAGAGCTGGCGAAAAAGAGTTTCTTCGCCGGCCATGGAAAGAATTGGCTCCCATCGCACGCCGTGCGGCTGCGGAGCTTGCTCCAGCAGCGTGTGAAAAGTGACGTCGAGAATACGAGCCGTGTCCTCGGCGCGCCCGATGTAGCGCGCCAGCCAGAAAAGGGAATCGGCGATGCGAGAGAGCATGTCAGCACTCTCCCCGGAGGATCCACGTATCTTTGCTGCCGCCACCTTGCGAGGAATTAACGACGAGAGAGCCTGCTTGCAAAGCGACGCGTGTCAGACCGCCGGGCACAATGGTAACTTTTTGCCCGTCGTACAAGCAGTAGGGCCGCAGATCGACGTGACGCCCGGCCATGCATTGCGCAGCGGAGTCGTAAGAGGGAACAACCGAGAGAGGCACAATCGGTTGTGCGATGTAGTTGCGCGGTTCAGCGAGAATCCTCTCGCGGAAAGCTTCGATTTCGGCGCGAGCGGCGCTAGGGCCCATCAGCATGCCGTATCCGCCGGACTCTCCGACGCTTTTAACTACCAAATTGTGCAGATTGGACAGTACGTGGGAGAGATGGTCGGAGCGATCGCAGAGATACGTTTCCACGGTGCGCAAAATGGGGTCCTGCTCCAGGTAATAGCGAATCATCGTTGGGACGTGCGCGTAGATTGCTTTGTCATCAGCCACGCCGTTGCCGGGAGTGTTTGCGAGCGCGATGTTACCAGCGCGGTAAGCTCCCATCAGGCCGGGAACTCCCAGCATCGAGTCCGACCGGAAACAGAGTGGATCGAGGAAATCATCGTCAACGCGCCGGTAGATCACATCAACGCGCTTGAGGCCGTAAATCGTTTTCATGTAGACGACTACGCCATCGACGATAAGATCGCGCCCTTCCACGAGTTCGATACCCATTTGTTGGGCAAGAAAGCTGTGCTCGAAATAAGCGCTGTTATGGATTCCGGGGGTTAGCAAAACGATCTGAGCATCTGGGTCTGTACGGGGCGAGAGTGTTCTCAGAATCCGGGAAAGCTCGGCAGGATAGTGATTTACGGGGAGCACCTCATGCTCCTGAAACGCTTCGGGGAACGTCCGCGTCATAACGAGCCGGTTTTCCAGTACGTAGGAAATGCCGCTCGGCGTGCGAACATTATCTTCCAGAACGAGGAATTCGCCGGTGGCGGAGTCGCGAACCAAATCGATCCCGCAGACATGTGTGTAGATTCCGTGAGGGACTTCAAGTCCAATCATTTCGCGGCGGAAGTGACGGCACGAATAAACGAGCGACGCCGGAATTTTGCGGTCTTTGATGATCTGCTGCTTGCCGTACACGTCTTGCAAAAAAAGATTCAGTGCTACGACGCGCTGGCTGAGGCCGGATTCGATGCGCGCCCACTCGGACTGTGGGAGGATGCGAGGAATCAGGTCGAAAGGGAAGAGTCGCTCGGTACCACGGCCATCGCTGTAGACGGTGAACGTGATGCCTTGCAAAAGGAATGAGAGGTCAGCGTGTTTTCGGCGATCTTCGAACTGGGTTGGAGCCATGACGCCGAGTTTTTCAAACAGGCGGGCGTAGTGGGAACGGGCTTGCCCCTGCGAAGAGAACATCTCATCGTAAAAAGGGCCTGCCGTGTAGCCGGAGAACAGACCTCGGTCCGAAAGACACATAGGCGCCGCCGTCATCTGGACACGATAGCAACCCCGGACGCAGACTGCTCACCCAAAAATTACATTCCATGTATCGGAAATTTGAGAGAGGAAAGGCTATACACATCTCACTTTTGCACCTGGGCTTATTTTGTCCTAACGCCGCGGACGGGGGGTCAGAGCTCAATTAAAAGGGGGAAATTCCTTCAGGAATGCCGAAACGCCTTGACCTTCTACACGTCTATGATTATATATGCAGAAGACGGAGGTATAGGTGTTGAATCCGAAATCGGATCTTCCCCAGGGGACACTAGACCTTTTAATACTGAAAGTCGTGGCGCTCGGGCCGGTGCACGGTTACGCCATCGCGCAAAGGCTAGAACTGGTATCGAAGCACGTGGTGCAAGTTCCCCAAGGATCACTCTATCCTGCGCTGCACCGCCTGGAAAATCGGGGACTTTTGGCCTCGGACTGGAAGGACACCGAAACTGGGCGTGAAGCTAAGTTCTATCGCTTAACGGGGAAAGGGCGCGCGCAGCTTGAAACGGAAGCGGCAAGCTGGGAACGCTTAACGGAGGCCGTAGCTCTCATTCTGAAATTATCAGAAGGCGGTGCGGAATGAACTGGTGGCAGCGGCTGTTGCGACGCAACAAGATGGAAGAACAACTCGAAAAGGAAATGCGTTTTCATTTGGAACAGCATGTCAGCGAGTTGATTGCCAATGGTGTTACTCCATCGGAAGCGCGGCGGCGTGCGCGGATGGCTCTCGGCGGCCCAGAGCAAGTGAAGGAAGAATGTCGCGACGCGCGCGGCACGCGATGGCTAGAAGATTTCTGGCAAGATTTTCGTTATGCGATGCGCATGCTTCGTCAGCGACCCGGATTCGCGGCCGTTGCGCTTCTGACGCTTGCGTTGGGAACCGGCGCAACAACGGTGATGTTCACGCTCGTCAATGGCGTTCTGCTGAAGCCTTTGCCTTTTCCTGAGCCTGACCGGCTGGTTGCTATTCACGGACAATCCGTCGAATGGAATACGGAACTCTTTGGCAGACAAAACGTCGCCTACTTAGATTTTCTCGATTGCACGCATTCTAGTCACTCGCTTAACTTTGCAGCCGCACTATTCAACGGTGGAACAGTCAGCCAGCCAGGCGAGCCCGAGTACGTTGACCTGCGTGAAACTTCGCCGGGGCTGTTCTCCGTTCTCCGCGTTCCGCTTCTATTTGGGCGCGATTTCTCGCCCGAAGAAGACAAGCAGGGCGCCGCACCCGTGGCCATCCTGGGATACGGCTTCTGGCGGCGGCACTTCGCGGGAAGGCCGGACGCGCTGAATTCCACGATGGTGCTTGATGTAAAGCGTTACACCATCGTTGGAATTGCGCCAGCCAGTTTTCGATTGTTCGGCCAAGAAGCGGATGTATATACGCCCATTGGCCAGGATACCGCGAGATTTCTACAGAATCGGGAAATGCATCCCGTTCGTGTTGTAGCGCGGATCCAGCCGGGGAATACGCTGGGTGAAGCGCAGGCCGAACTGGCTTTGATCGGCAAACATCTCGCTGAAGCGTACAAGGACACGAACGGAAGGCGAACATTGATCGCGGAACCACTCCATCCTGAGGTAGGGGACGTGCGGTCCACGCTATGGCTGCTGCTGGGAGCGGTAGGCCTTGTGCTTCTAATTGCGTGCGCCAACGTTGCCAGCTTGCTTCTTGCGCGTGCCGTTTCGCGCGAGCGCGAACTTGCCATGCGTGTGGCACTCGGAGCGACGCGAGGCAGGCTGGTGCGCCAATGTCTCGCCGAAAGCATCGTGCTTGGATTGTCGGGAGGGGTTCTGGGCGTTTTGCTCGCGAACTTTGGAGTTCGTCCACTTGTGGCTTTCTGGCCCGGCGATCTGCCGCGCGCAGAGGAAGTGCAGCTGGATTGGCGCGTGCTGATATTTGCAATCACCGTTTCCATTTTGAGCGGTTTGCTCTTCGGCATTGCGCCTGCGCTGCGGGCCCCGTTCAAGGACGTGGAACGAACACTGCGAGCCGGTGCGCGCAGCATTGCTGGCGGTTCGAAGCGCTTGCATAGCGCTTTTGTAATTTCAGAGATTACGCTGGCGATCGTTCTTCTGGTCTCGGCAGGAATGTTTGGCAGGACGCTGCTCCGTCTCGCGTCGCTGGACCCAGGAGTCGACATTCACAACGTGCTCGTCGCACGGACGGCCCTTTCTCCCGCCACTCTTGTTGATCCTGCAAAGACGCGCGCCGCCTGGAAGGATGTTCTCGCGCGGGCGAGGAGTTTGCCGGGAGTGCAATCCGTGGCCACCGTTGATACATTTCCGATGCGCCAAGGCGACAACGAACAAGCCTACTGGACCAGCGCAGACCTGCCACCCAACGACAAATTGCCGTTCGCGTTGATGTCTAATGTCTCCACGGATTACCTGGACGTTATGCGAATCCCATTGCGTCGCGGACGATTCTTCGATGAGCACGATGATCTCGTCAGCACGCCGGTCATCGTCATTGATGAGGTTCTCGCTCGAAATGCGTTCGGTAAAGAGGATCCCGTCGGGAAACAGCTCTGGATCCCCGACATGGGCTACGCTTCGAACGTGTTTGAAATCGTCGGGGTAGTGGGCCACGTGCGCCATTGGGGCTTGGCTGGCGACGATCAAGCCAAAATTCGCGCGCAGATTTACTATCCGTTTTCGCAACTTCCCGATAGCTTCATGCGCCGATGGTCGGAGCTTATGTCGATCGCGGTGCGCACAGAAATTCCTCCATTGAATTTAGTCGCGCCGCTGCGCAGCGAACTGAAGGGAGCGGCCGGAGATCAGGTTCTCTACAACGTTCATACCATGGAGCAGTTGGCCAGCGATTCACTCTCGCGGCAGCGCTTTCTTTTACTGTTGTTCGGCGTTTTCGCAGGATTGGCTTTAATCCTGGCGTGCATTGGCATTTACGGAGTGCTGGCGTATTTGACCGGGCAGCGCGTCCCTGAAATAGGCATTCGAATGGCGCTGGGGGCCAAGCCGAACGCGGTTATTTGGTTGGTGCTACGGCAGAGCCTCGGGATGATTTTCGTCGGTGTTGCGCTAGGAACGGCGGCGGCCTTGGCAGCAGGACGAGTCTTGCTGCGATTGGTGCAAGGCATGCAGTCCATCGAAATCTCCACTTTTGCCATGACCATTCCAGTGCTCGTGCTCGCCGCACTACTTGCAAGCTTTGTGCCGGCGCGACGCGCTAGCCGCGTGGACCCGGTCATCGCTCTGCGCCAAGATTAATTCTGAGCATAACTCCGCCCGCTGATGACCATCCGCCATTGAGTGTGACTGAGCACGGCTGCGTACATTCTCCAGTGAAAACAATTCATAGTCTCTTGGCAGACGTAGCTGAGTTGCGGAGGTGGCTTAGCGAAGGATGCCTTCGACTGCGTGTTTGAGAGGAAATAGAATGGGCAGGATCAATCGCGTTTGCCTTGCGTGAGCAGGAAGTTGCCAATATACTTCGCGGCGTTGCCAAGTGAAACGAACGTTTCAGTTGCGGGAGGGCACTATGAGAGAGATTAGGATGACGAAATTAATACGCGTGATTTTAGTTGCGGCGGTTTTTCTGGCGCCGCTCGCTGCAGGGGCTGGGCAAAACTCTTCGAGTCAGGACACTTCGGCAGCGCGGAGCAAGGACGGCAAAAAACTATTTGGCACAGCGGAAGCCTTGCGTGTGGCGCGAGTGAGTTCGCCGCGGCTCTCGCCGGATGGTGCGCGCGTAGCTTACCTGGTAGCCGAGAACGCAATGGATAAAGAGAAGGACACGGCGTGGAAAACTGTGACGCATCTCTGGGTAGTGCCAACTGTCGGACCGGCGACATCAGCGCGCCAATTTACGCGCGGCGAAAAGAGCGTTTCGAACCTGTCATGGTCGCCGGACGGAAAATTACTCGCCTTCACGATGGACGCCGGCGATGAAAAAGACGCAAAGCCGCAAGTGTGGTTCATGTACGCGGACGGCGGCGAGCCCTGGCAAGTGACGAAGCACAAATCCGGCGTGCGTGCATTTCAGATTTCGCCTGACGGCAAAACTTTGCTCCTGACAGCGACTGTTCCGCCGAGTGAGGACGAAGAAAAGCGCGGGAAGCAGAAGGACGATGCCGTGGTGGTAGATCGCGATTTTAAAATGGCGCAGCTTTGGACGTGGAACATCGCCACAAACGAGGAGAAGCAAATCAGCAAAGTTGATTTCACCGTTGGCGATGCACGCTGGTCGCCCGATGGAGCGCGTGTCACCTTCACGGCAAATCCCACGCCGCGCCTGGACGACATCTCCTTGCAAACAGCCTGGGTGTTAGATGTCAGCAGCGGCAAGCAACGCAAGCTAGTCGAGACGTCTGATCCCACGCAGACAGCGCGCTGGTCCCCAGACGGAAAGTCGATCGCCTATCTGAGCAGCTCCGGTCTCGTGGTCTATCAGGTCAATTTATTTGTTGTCGACGCTAACGGCGGCTCGCCCAGAAAAGTGAGCGGCAAATTTGACCTGAATGCGGGAGAGCCCGTCTGGTCGAAGGACGGCAAAACGATTTTTTTCAGTTCAGACGATCATGAAGCCAACAGGATTTTCGCCGTGGACGTGGCCGCAGGAACAGTTCGGCCTCTCACTGACGCGGCGACAGTCGTCAATCTTGCCGAAATCAGCGCGAATGGCCAATCGGCAGTTGGCACGGTGGGCGATGCAACACATCCCGACGACGTCTTTCGCAGCGACTTGAACTTTGGCTCACTCGATCGCATCACGGACCAGAATGCGTGGCTCTCCGACTACGCGCTAGGCGCGAGCGAAGTCGTTCGCTGGAAGAGCAGCAAAGACGGAATGGAGATCGACGGCATCGTCACCAAGCCCGTCAACTTCGATGGAACTCACAAAGTTCCGTTCTTGCTCAATCCGCACGGAGGCCCGACGGGCGCTTCGCTGCTTTCGTTTAGCCCTACCGAGCAGATCATGGCGGCGAACGGCTACATGGTCCTGCAGCCCAATTTTCGCGGGTCCACTGGCCGCGGCGAAAAGTTTGAGTCCGCGAATCAGAATGACTGGGGAAATGGTGATTTCAAGGACGACATGAGCGGCGTGCAGGCGATGGTGGATAAAGGCTGGGCCGATCCAGATCGCCTCGGCGCTTTCGGCTGGTCCTACGGCGGATACATGACCATGTGGATCGATACGCAAACGGACCGTTTCAAAGCAATTTCTCCCGGAGCGGGTCTGCCCGATCTTTATTCCATGTATTCGCAAACCGACATTCACCGCTATCTCACCGTGTTCTTCAATGCGAAAGCACCGTGGGACAACTATCAAGAATATTGGGATCATTCACCAATGAAATTCGTAGGAAACGTGAAGACGCCTACGATGATTCTCCATGGACAAGCAGATACGCGCGTGCCGATTCCGCAGGCCGAGGAGTTTTATCGTGCCCTGTATGAGAGGAATGTCCCGGTGGAATATGTCACTTACCCGCGCGAAAATCACGGGTTCGTGGAACCACGACACATTCAAGATAGATGGCAGAGGTATCTAGTATTTTTTGGCAAGTATTTGAACAATCCGCCGGTGACGGAACCGAAGACTGTCGTCGATCGGTTAAGCAAGGATCTGCCATAGAAAGATCTGCCTTATTTGTCGTGTGGAATATCGCCGCAGCGAAACAAGGCAAGCGATCGAAGCTCCAGGAAGCGAGATAGAAATAAAAACGGGGAAGGCCAACTGGCCTTCCCCGTTTTTGCGGCTAGTCTGAAAAAACAGCCGGAAGAAATTAGAAACGGAAACGAATACCCAGTTCGATAGATCTCGGTGTGTTTACCTGAGTACTCTCAACACCCCAACTTGCGGGCTGTCCCAGGTTCAGAACCGGGTCCGCGAGCTGGTCGTGGTTGAAAACGTTGGTGAAGATCGTTTGGAATTCGGCGCTGAAGCGCTCGTTGATGTGAATGTTCTTCTTGATCTGGAAGTCGACGTTCCAGAATGGCATGCCGCGAAGCACGCCGGCCCCGCCTGCACCGCCGTCTAGACCCAGAATCGGGTTACGGGCACAGGCAAATACCGCAGCGGGATTGGCGAACATGTTGACGTTGCCAGCCGTGCCCACGCCGTTCGAGCCGGTCACGTTGTTGTGGCG
The DNA here is from genome assembly GCA_963784015.1 of uncultured Acidobacteriota bacterium. Lineage (GTDB taxonomy): Bacteria > Acidobacteriota > Terriglobia > Acidiferrales > UBA7541 > Acidiferrum. The sequence goes on along the minus strand of CAWAPX010000049.1, from coordinate 147,478 downwards.
CGAACTGCCAAAGTTGTTTGCGCAGGTAAGAACGCCATTTTCGTCAGCGAAGAAGTTTTGCGAATCGCCTTCTCCGAACGCTTGGCTGTCGCCGTTGGTGGTGTTGATCTCGAGCGGAAGGCCGCTGCCAGTCGTGAAAATGGGCGCGAACGACCATCCTCCGAGTATCCGTCCTTCCCATCCGTGCTGGGCCTTGAAGAAGGGTGGCTGGTAAACAGCCAGTACGTTGTAAACGAATTTGCGGTCGAACGGCTGTACGCCATAGCCTGCGCCGATGTTGTAGGGATCCACCACGGTAACTTCGCTGCTGGCCTGAACGTTGCTCACTGTGCCCAGAGCCTTGCTGAAGGTAAAGTTCTGCTGCAAGGTTAGGCCGTGCCAATCATTCATCTTAAGAGTCACGAATCCAGCGTTGTAGTTACCGTAGCCGAGGCTGGCGTTCACTCCCACGCCGGAGGTCAACTGGCCGCTGCAACCAATTTCCGTTCCCGTCGGGCAGTTAAGTGGGGTATTCAGCATGGTACGGGCGAAGTTAAACCCGCCATTGTCCAAATCGCTCCACAAGTTCCAAACGTTTTGTTGCTGTAGGTTCCCTGTGCCGGCTGCCCCTTCTTTCATGGCCACAGCCTGCGTGCAGTTCGCGAAACCCGTGCAATAGCCAGTGCCCGCGAGAGCAGTTTCGAAGAAGGGCTGCGCCGTCACGGCTGCTACGTTACCCGTGCAACCGCCGCCGGAAAGACCAGCAATGCCGCCGCAGTATTGCAATTCCAGGTTTGCGTAGGCCTTGGCGAACGTCTGCCCACCAAGGGTCATCATGGTGGGTACTGCGTTAATGTTGACCGGCTGATATTCGTGGCTGATCTTGCGTCCGATATAGCCGAATTCGATCATCGTCTTGCTATTGATTTGGCGTTGAATGGTCAGGTCGAACTGGTCCGATTCGTCCGGCCGGAAATTCTTGTCCAATGCTTCGCCCGCACCTGCCGCGATGGCGTTAATGCCCGGAAAGTCCGGCTGTGGAAGAGTCGTACTTGGAGAGGGAATCGGGGCAGTCATGCCGTCAGTGCCGATGCGGAAGGCATTGGCAGGCGTAGCAAGGCCGGAGCCGGCGCACGGTGTATTAGCGATGCCCACGGTCGGGCTCTGTGCGCCAATGCACTGTACAGGCTGGATGAGACCGGTGCCTAGCAAGGGAACCAGCACAAGGTCCACGCCGTTGAGACGTCCGAAGATTCGGCTGTAACCGCCACGGATGACCGTCTTGCCCTGGCCAAGCACCCTACCCAGGATTCCCTCGTTGTAGCTTGGATTCCATGCCGCAGCAATGCGAGGGCTGAACGCGCCGTAGAAGGGATCGTATGGGTATTTTTGCCCGCCGCCGGTGTTGCCCACGAGAGCGAAACCAACTTCCGGATTGTAGACATTGCCCTGCAACGCCGCGGATTGCCGCGCGTTCAGGTAAGCCTGCAAGTCGATTTGCTGGCCTGCTTGGTCTACAAGCTCAACTTGGCGCCCTTGTTGTTCCACAGGAGGCATTTCGAGTGTCCATCCCAGACCGTATGTAACGGTGAGGCTGGGCTTAATCCGCCATGAATCGCTGAAGTACACGTTGTAGTAGGGAATTGTGCTGATGTCTTGCGCCGGCGTCAGTGGCGGGTTCAGGGTCAGTTGCGGCCCGGAACGCGTGAAAGCCGTTTGCGCGATGGATACGATTCCAAGCGCAGCGGTGTAGTCTCGTCCAAAGTTTGTTTGATCTGCGGTAGCAACAGTGCCGGGAATAATGCCGGTCAGGTTGATTCCGGCGCCCGTGGAAGTGCCGAGCTGATAGACCGGTTGATAGTTGATCCCGCCGCCGTTGTCGCTGCGTTCGTGAAAGTCCCAGTTGCGCTGGTAGGTGCCGCCAAACTGGAAGAGGTGGTTGCCGTGAAGTATGCTCACATCATCGCGAACCATGTTGTCTTTGCCGTCCCAGAAGCGCGTACGTGTGTCTTGCGTGTTTACGTTATACGGTGTCAGCGCATATCCTGCCGCAGCTCCTGCCTCGCCAAAGGGTTCGAGTGCACCGCCCAGTCCGGTAAGTTGCGGATTATCGCCACCTGAGCCCCACTGCCAGAAGTTTCGCAGAAAGCTGTAGTGGAGGTCGTTCGTGGTGTTCGTGGTGATATTCGTCGTCAGAGCCGCTACATAGAACCACGGCACCTGAGGCCGCTCGGACAGGGAAACGGGCGTCCCGCCGGTGATGTCGTACTGGCTGTCAGTTACGCGGTCCAGCTTGTAGTAGCGGTAACTCGTCATAAAGTGCCACTTGGCTCCAAAGTCGTGATCCAAGCGGGCTACGCCGAAGTTGCTGCTCTGCGGAACTGACATGTTGCCCGTGAAGACGCCGACATTTCCACCAGCGGGTGTATTGTCGCAAAGCGAAAGGCCATTGCATCCGGCAGTATTCGGCAGCGGCATTGTCGCCCACATCTGCTGGACTGTGGTATTAACTCCGATCCCTCTCGGGTCAAGATTTGTTCCGGCATAAGTGACACCTTGGAAGGTCACCGGCGTTGGATTTAGGTTGTAATATTGTCCGCCGAAATAGAGCAATCCCAAGCGCATCGAAGATGTTGGAACGTTCCTGTTAATCGTTTCCGAATTGGGCCAGCTGAAGCCTTCATAGTTGGCGAAGAAATACGTCTTGCCGCCGAGAATTTCCTTGGGAATGATTGGCCCGCCGATCGCGCCGCCATAACGGCTGTAATGATAACTAGGAACTGGAATACCTGCCGCGTTGTTGTCGAAGCTGTTCGCAGACCAGTTGTTGTCCAGATAATATTCGTAGCCCGTGCCATGCCAGGCGTTTGTGCCGCGCTTCGTCACCATGGACACTTGCGAACCAGCCGAACTGTTAAAGTCCGCGGTCTGGTTCGTCGTGCTCACCTTAAATTCTTCAATGCTATCGATGGGGGTGGGCATTACACCGGTCGGACCTCCGCCAGCGTTTCCCGTGACCTCTTTTGAAATCAGTCCGCCAGTTACGTCGCCGGCAAAACTCGGCGTGTAAATGTTCATGCTACCGTCCATGTCGTTGGTGTTTTGACCGCCATCGAGTTGGAAGGAGTTTTGATCCATGGCCACGCCTGCCACGCTCCCATCAGGAGAGACGCCGGGCTGCAGAGTAAAGAAAGTGCTGGCATCGCGGCTAATGCTCGGGAGTGAGTCTAGAGCCGTTCCCGAGATTGTGTTTCCCACCGTGGCGTTCAGAGTCTGGAGTTCCGCATTCGTCGCCGTCACTTCGACGCTCTCCGCAACCGAACCAACTTCGAGAGTCACATTCAGAGTGAGGGCCGAGCCGACATTCACCGTTTGGCCAGTAAGCCGGGAAATACGAAATCCCTGTTTGCTCACTGTGAAGTCGTACGTACCGGCAGGTACATCGACGAGGATAAATCGGCCATTTTCATTGGTCGACGCCACTCGCGGATTGTTTGTCGCTTTGTCCGTCAGAGTCACAGTCGCGTCCGCCACAGCAGCGCCCGAAGGGTCCGTGACGGTTCCCGCGACAGTGCCCGTCGACGCGCTCTGCGAAAAGAGTGCCGACGGAACTAACGCTAACAGACAAAACAAAAGGCCGATCCCAAACAGCGATCGTTTACTTAACATTTAGCATCCTCCAGTTAGGTGCATCGCAAACAAATCAGAATTTAGGTACGGAATTTTGGAAATTGTGCGGCACTCGCGCCGCAACTAAGTCGCACAGCCAAGTGCAAGCGCCGTACCAATCGTAAAATTCTTCGTATTAATTTGTTTTCAACGACTTCGAGGAAGACAACCAAATGTAAATATGAATTCGTGAAGATTGCTCAAATCGGTTCGACGCGAGATGCCTGGACTTCGCACCGCTAATTCGACTGCTTGTATCGATCGTAAGCTGAAACGTCCCAAATAAATAAGGGTCTCGCTGTATTCCAAATCTTGGAGACTTTGGGTACTTGCTGCGGAAATCAGGAATAATTTTCCGACTGTGAATTCTAAAATGATTCTAGGAGAACTAAATTTATTCTAAAAACATGCATTCACCTTGGGTTTTTCGCGAATTGTGATAACTGGAAACCGCAAAAAACGTGAAGTGTCGAGGAGAACCCATTGCGGAGGATGTAAGCTTTCAGTGCGCGTTGGCCTGACGTTCATCTGGAATTCTCAGGACCATCACTCATCCAAGAAAGAATCTGTACCGATCCAGGAGTTAGCGAGCGACTTCAGATTATTTTTATAAGTTCGGGAGACCATGTATTCCCTGCCACCAGCTATTCGCAACACGTACTCACCGCTGGTTCCGGGATGAATTTCTTCGACCGATGATGCATTTACGAGAACCGATCGGTGGATACGGACGAAGCCATAGGCCTGCAGTTTCTCCGCCATGGTTGAAATCGACTCTCGCAACAAATAGGAATCCTCGAGGCGTCGCAACAATACGTAATTTCCCTCTGCTTCGACGGCGAGAATGTCTCCGGGATGGATCAGGAGAATTTTTCCTTTTGTTTTAATGGCGATTTTGATCGGTTTGACCATCGGCGTCTCAGACAACGGGTGAAATTCCGCGACTTTCAGGTTCTTTTCGGCCGCCGCCGCGTGGCTGGCGTGCATCGGGGGCGAAGTTTCGGTCTGCTCGTGCGTATCCTTCAGTTCGCTTCCGGCGAATTTGGCTCCAAACAAGTCGTTCATATTTGTCCCGAACGGAAGAGCAAATTCAAATCTCCGCTGAATACACTTTCATTTTCCCAGCAAGCTGCAAATCGTTCCCGGTGAAATCATGATTCTCGAAAAAAAAACGCTGTCGCTCTCGCGCTTCGATGTTGCAAGTCTCCCTCAGGTGTTTCTAAGCGCCTGCGGCGTCACACCCAAAACGCGGCGTGTGTGCAACGCCAGATGGCTCTGATGGCAAAAGCCATTCTCAAGGGCAACTTGCCCAATCGGCATCCTTCCTTTGCGCAATTGCATGGCCGCGCGCTCCACTCGCCTGCGAATCAAATACTGATGTGGCGGCAGACCCAGCGATTTGCGAAACAGCGTTTTAAAATGGGAAACACTTAAACCTGCGACCTCGGCGATTTCGTCCAGCCCAAGATCGCGCCCGAGATTGTCTTCAATAAAGCCCAAAACATCTTTCAACTTGCGTCCCGGCATCGCAGCTTTAAAGACGCGTGATGTGCGCGCCAAGGAACTGTGATTCCGCACGATCCGCGCCGCGAGGCCTGTTGCCAACGCGTCCATATATGCCCGGCCGGTGGGATAGCCGCTTTCCATCTCGGCTTTCAAAGCCCATCCGATGTGCTCGATCTGCGAATCGCGCGCCTGAAAACGATTGAGTACTCGCAGTTTACCCGGATCACCACCCGACTCTTTTACAATGGCTTCGAGGACGCGCAGTTTGAGCCCGATGATCAATGCCGTGTCCCGAGCCTTAATCTCCCAGACGCCACCGAGATTTGGCGGGATAATTTCGAGATCGCCATGAATCGTCGTTCCGCGATGTCTTTCTCCGCCGCGGCGGCAGTCGACCGCCACGGATGTTCCAACATGGAGGGAAACCAGCACTCGCGGCGAACCAGGGTATTCAACAATTCCAGGCGGGTCTGAAAGCAGACTGAGACGGAGATTTTCGGTTGAGCCGATGACTTTTGGAGGGATGGGTTCTGACGTTTGTTCCTGCAGGTAGCTTCTGCCAAAAGCACCCATACGTGGGGACCCCTTAACTGCAAAAAAGCGAAACTCGACCGGGAATTCCGCGTCCCCCTCGCAGATCGCTGCTATCTGCAACCTTGTAAGTAAGGCTACAATGCCGACAAGCGTTGCACTCAGCTTTACCTGCTTGGACGTATCAAAAGCCCAAAGGTTACACGGAATTTGCAGCTGTTTTGAAAATTGAGCTGCGCGCGCGGGCGCTGACATAGCAGGAAACAACGGATAAGCTTCCAGTCAGCCATAATGCCCGGCAACCGCCGGAGCGACTTGTTCATCTATCAGACGGCATCATTACCGCATTATTGAAAATGCCAGGAAGACTTGCGAGAGCGCTTGAGAAACCTTGAGAGGGAACTATTGCTGGAAAATAAGGCCCCGTTTGCTTGGAGATGTTTTTTTCGAGACGTGCGTCGTTTGATCTTTGGAGGGATAGGAGTCACTTCGGTTGGTTTTCACTTGCGAACGGCCTGCGGACTGATCTTGGTCCTCGCGACGGGTCTGTTGCCCTTGTCTGGACACGCTCAGAATGTCACCTTCAAAATTCCTCCAGTGAAGATCCCGCTCAAGATCAAGGAGCAGTCGGTTTCGATCACGGCTTCAGCGACCGTTTCCATGCACTCGAAAGATCAGGAAACGAGCATCTTCAAGCTGGAGCTCACCGCTGATCTCGGCGAACTGCAGCAAAACTTGACGGCTCTACTGGCTTCCCAGTTGGATAAAGAGGATGCGTGCGGGGAGCGGATCGCCATCGAGCATGCGGACCTAACGCCCGTCCCACCTGCGAGCCTTGCCGTCGTGCGACTGCACTACGAACGATGGGCGTGTGCGAAAGTTTTGGGCAAGGAAAAAACTAAAAAGCTCGTCGGTGGCAACGCCGTGATTGAGATGAAACTCACGCCGGCGATCGAAGAAAACAATACGGAGCTGAGGCTGGTGCCGGAGGTCGGGAAGATCGAAGCGGATGGGTCACTGGGCGAGTTGCTGCGCTCCGGAACATTGGGCGACGCGATTCGCGACAAGATACGGACATCGATCCTATCAGCGATGGAAAAAGGAACAAACCTGAGCGCCACGCTTCCGCCGGCCATTCAAGGACACGCAACCATTCAGAATGCTGAGTTCAAGGATGGAGGTTCCGGACGGTTAATCGTGGTGCTGAGAGGTGAGGGGCAAATTACGAGAGAGCAGATTCAGGCGCTCTCGAAGCAAGTCAAAGAGCGTATCCCCGCGAAATGAAGAGTGCGCTGGAGCGCGACGTACAATCATTTCCGCACGGCGAAGAATATGGCGAGAAATATTTGGCTTGAGGCCCTCGCTGCTCAAGAAAGCAGGAAAGTGCTGAGCTCGGTGTTGAAGCGATCGCTATTCTCAATATTGGATAGGTGCGCGGCACTGAGTTCCACGTAACGAGCGCCGGCAATGTGGTCTGCTAAGTAGTGGCTTTCGGCGGGCGTGGTTGCTACGTCTTGCGTTCCGGCAATAACTAAAGTTGGAATCTTAATCCCCGCAATGGCATCACGCGCGTCGAAATCGCGAATAGCTGCGCAGTTAGCCACGTAACCATCGGAATTCGCGCCCTCGAAGGTGAGTTTGGTTGAGGCGACAACTTCGGGTGACTTAGCGCGATACTCCGCTGAAAACCAGCGCTCCATGACGGCGCTAGAGATCGACTTCATGCCGCCTTTGCGAACGGTTTCGATACGCGGGTTCCATATTTCCGGGCTGCCGATTTTCGCGGCGGTATTGCTGAGCACCAATTTGTGAAACCGGTCCGCCGCGTTCAGCGCCAGCCACATCCCTGTTTGTCCACCCATGGACAGGCCGCAAAAATAAACGCGATCGATGTGCAATTCGTCCAGCAAGGCGAGAACATCGCGTGCCAACTGCTCTATGGTGTAAGGGCCGGGAGTAACAGAGGATTGGCCGTGGCCGCGCGTGTCGTAGCGCAAGACGCGAAATTGCTTCTGGAATACTGGCGTCTGCGGATCCCACATCGAGAGCGTTTCGCCGAGCGAGTTAGAAAAAACAAGGACTGGCCCGTCAGCGGGCCCTGCAAGATCGTAATGGATGCGCACATCTTTTAATTGAGCGAAGGGCATGGGATCACTTTTTCCGTGGCTTTTTGGGGTCGCGATGCTCCGTGCTTGATGCCAGCACGCGGTCAATGAATTGGTCGGAGATGCCTAAGTAGTTCGCCGGCGTAAATAGACGATCAAGTTCGGCTTCGGAAAGATTTGCTTTAACGATGGCATCTTGCATGAGGACGGAGCGAAGGTCACGGCGCGTGGTCTGAGCCCGTTTGCAAGCCAGTTGTACAAGTTCGTGAGCCTCGGAGCGCGGCATTTTTTCGGCCAATGCCATAGCCACAGCTTCGGCGAAAATCAAGCCGTGTGTAATATCCAGGTTTTGCCGCATGCGTTCCTGATCAATTTCCAATTCCGAGATGGTCGTAGTCAAGTGATGCAAGGCGCCGGCGGTAAGGCGGACAATCTCGGGCAAAGTCTCCCACTCGGCGTGCCAACCGCCTAGGCCGCGCTCCTGTTCCTGAATCATTGCGCCAAGCATGGTGCTGACAAGGGGTGGCACACGCGCGGCGGCAGACAAAACGACCGCACACGTAACGGGATTGCGCTTGTGAGGCATGGTAGAAGAGCCGCCGCGGCCGTCTGCCGACGGTTCAAAAACTTCGCCGACTTCGGTTTGCGTGTGGAGAGAAATGTCGCGCGCGATTTTGCCGAGAGTTCCGCAGCAGAGCCCAAGCGTAGTGGCGATTTCCGCCATGCGGTCGCGATGGCTGTGCCAGGGAAGTTCCGGCAAGGGAAGCTGCAATTCTTTGGCGAGATTGGTAGCGACATCCAAGCCGCGTGCTCCAAGAGCAGCCATGGTTCCAACAGCGCCGCCAAATTGCAGTACGAGGCAGCGCTCTTGCGTTTCCGCCAAGCGCGCGCGATGGCGGACGATCGCGTCGAGCCAGCCAGCCGCTTTGAGGCCAAACGTCGTGGGAAGCGCCTGCTGCATCCATGTGCGAGCGACGACGAGCGTGGCGCGATTTTTGTGGACCAATTCGCCGAGGACGACGGCGAAGAGATCGAGTTCCGAAGAAATCAGAGCGAGCGCCTGGCGAAGTTGAAGGACGCGGCCAGTGTCGATGGTGTCCTGACTAGTCGCGCCCCAATGCACGTAGCGGGCGGCGTCTTTTTCTTTTTTGGCAACGAGGAGCGTGAGTTGTTTCACCAGTGGAATTGCAAGATTGCCGGCGCTGGCTGCGGAGCGGGCCAGGACGGTCATGTCGTAGAGTTCGGCGCGGCATTTCGCTTCAATGGCCGGAGCGGCGGAGGCCGGAATGAAACCTGCGCGTGCCTCGGCTCGTGCCAGGGCAGCCTCGAAATCGAGCATGGCCTGCATCGTGGCGCGATTGGAGAAGACCTTTTCTACGGCCTGAGAGCGAAACAAGGGGTCAAGCAGGTTCATGGGCAGAGTTTAATCACTCCTGCGATGGAAACAAAACTGTATCGTAATAACACACTGGTTTGGGTTGGATCGCGGTGGCTTGCGCCCTCTTGATTACCGCTGCGTTCCTGCATTGCTGGGTGACCACCCGGTGACAATTTTAGAGCTCGGTGATTCTAGTTTTGGAGCTGTTGATGGGTTGTCAACCCCACCCCTGGGTGTCCACAGAATCGTGAGTAGGCCTATGAATACATTGCAGTTGCGGGCGTTCCTGCGTGTACGCAGACTAGGCGCAGATTGACTTGGTCAAGGCGGTGGTCCCCTTTTTTTGTAAACGTTGTATCTAAAGGGCTTAGCGGCACCGTAAGTGATTTAGAATCAACAGTTATGATCACCTCGTAGACACTGATTCTAAAGGAGTTAGGTGAACTATCCTCGGTATCGAGATATCACCCATCCAGCTTGACCAGAGGCCAAACTTACGGGCCATGGGTCCCTTCTTTTGGCCGGATCGGATCAGTCGCAGCGCTTCCCCTGCGGCACATTTGCGTGCAGTCAAGCTTTAAACCTTTTGCGGGACGGAATAAAAAAAGCGGCAAGGAGATTGCCGCGCTATGAATCACAAAAGCGCCTGATTCCATTATATCACGTTTTTGATCAACCACGTTGTCACAATGCACGAACGCGGCAAGCATGACGATGGGGCAACTCTCCCCACAGGTGATCAACGAGCGAGATAGGCTACACTCAGGGAGAGAAGTTACTAGAACTTGTTTCATAAATGCATCAAGCGGCGGGTAGTGAGTTTCCTCAGGGGCTAAAAGCCCCGTTTCGCCGGTTTTCTATGTCGGAGCTGAAGCTCCGACCCCTAGGAAAGCATTTATGAGATAGCTCGTAAACACATGCAAGAAGCGGCGAAAAATCTATTGCTGGTTCTCGTTGCGCTCTTTCCGATCGTGGACCCGCTCGGAGGCAGTCCCTTTTTTCTGGCGCTGACGAGGGAATACTCACCGGAAGCGCGCAAAGCATTGTCATGGCGCATTGCCATGAACAGTTTTTTCTTGCTGATTGGGTCGTATTTTGTCGGGACCTACGTGCTGGCCTTCTTTGGGATTTCGCTGCCAGTGGTGCAGATCGGCGGAGGCCTGATCGTCATGGCGACAGGATGGAAGCTGCTGACGCAGCGAGACGACGAAAAACATGACATGCACAGAACCGTCCAGCCACAGGACACATTCAGCCAAGCATTTTATCCCTTGACGATGCCACTGACAGTCGGCCCTGGATCAATTTCCGTGGCGATCACGCTGGGCGCGAACGCGGCTCTCCATCACTCTTACCATCCTTTGAAGATCCTGGCTGCACTCATTGGATTAGTCTTGATCGCAATCAGCATTTGGCTCTGCTATGGATTCGCCGACCGGCTGGCGCGAATCCTGGGAGCTACAGGGATGACGGTGATCACGCAATTGTCGTCGTTTTTCCTGGTTTGTATCGGTGTGCAGATTGCTTGGAACGGGGCCAAAGCACTGCTGGAGTCGGTGACGCTGCATATTGGCTGACAAGCGTCACTACGAATTGGACATGATTCGAGTCCTGTCACAGCAATTCACTTCCCCGATTACGCAGTAATAGGAGTTGGTTTCCTAGCGAGCAAGCCAGAGCGCATACCGAATCGCCTGGAACATCGTCCACTGATGGTGCGTTCGTAGAATGAAGTACCAATGGAAGAGGGATGGTGATTTCATAATTTTCCTACTGACCGGGGCCGCCTTGCCTACGGATAGATAGTGCCTAGCGGGCACAGTTCGTTTCATTCCGATTCCAAAGCATCGCCATCGGGTAAGAATTCGAAAATACCGCAAGTGCGTAACATAATGCCGCAACGCCCCTAGTGTGGGCAGGCTGGGAGCGTCTGTCTGTACATTTATTTCCTTAGATTGGCAGATGTTTGGTGGTAGGCCGAGCGAGGCTACGAACTGCTGATAAGTTGCCTAACCGGAAGATAGATTCCTCATTAGTTTTAGTCGGCTGCGTTCGTGATGTGTACGAACTGATGGAGACCCGGCCTTCGCGAAATGTTAGAACTATTTAGGCATCGGGAAAGACACAGCCTTACCCGCGCCACGCTCCGCGATCCAGATTGTATCGCCTGCAGGTTCGACACCGGTCGGTGTGTCGAGTCCATCCTTTAGGACAGTAAGACTTGCCTTGTCGCCATTTATGGTGAGAGCAGAAATCTTTCCGCTGCCATTCTCTGCGAGGAGTAGCTTACCCTTCGCTGCGCGCATGCCATCCGGCCCTTTTATCGGTTGGTCGATCCAGATGTCGACCGGTGTTCCCGGTTTACCCGTGGCATCGACGGGAATGCGATAAAGCTTGTTGAAGATCACGTTGTTCACATAGAGCACGCCATCCAGAAAGGTAATGCCATCGACGCCTCTGAGAGTCGGATGCTCCAGATAAAGCTCCGCGGTGGAGGCGCCAGGCGGCAGCTTGAAGATTCTGCCGGGGTTAGTGTCCGTAATATACAGCGCCTTATCCGGTCCAATCGTGAAGTCATTGCAAACATTGTTGTCTCCTGGGAGGTTCCAGCGGATCTTCGGCGCGCCGGTTGTGAGATCGAAGCTTCGCAGTGCGGTGTGCCGTTGGGGCGGAGTGGTGTTTGGTACTGGAGTCAGTTGGCATGTCCACAATGTATTGGTGGAGGCGTCCGCCAACATGCCGAAGAAAAACGTCCCCGGACCCTCCGTGCTGACATCGATAAACTTCTCCGCCGTGGTAGAACCCGGACGTACCTTATAAACGAACGGCGAACTGGCGCTTCCGACAATCAGCACGCCACCTGGCGCTACGGTTAAGCTTTCCGGCTGTGACTTCGCATCCCCGATCAGAATGTCAGCGGCGGGAGCGGCTTGGACAAAGCTGGTGAGCAAAGCGACAGAAAAAGCGAGGCGTCGAACTTTCAATTTGGACATCGTCAAATCTCCTCAGTTCTGTGACCTTGGAGGCAAGATTAGACCACAGTTCTGAAAATCCCCGCCACATTCCTGGGCAGCGCCAATTCAAGCAAGCCGGTGAACGCTGCGAAGCAATCCCGAATCAGCCCTTCATCTCCCAGCGACTCGGCCACACGGGAAATCGAAGAATTGCCTTCTTTCCGACTGTCACTGACAGCGAAAATCATCGAAGGACTGACAGTGTGTATCTCAATGATCGTGCCAGTCGGGACTGGTCAATTCCATCCGCCAGATGGGGCCACTGCCAAATAGGGGGCCCTCTGATTTGGCGAAGGACGGGGCATCGCCGCCGATAATCCAGACGTGGGTGTCCTGGGGCTGCTTGCCAACAAGCGGCGCGACCACTCCGGCAACGCCCCCGATATCGACCTTTACGACATAACGCATAGCTTTGTGGGAGGAGCCTCCGGCCGAGACCGACTCCTCGCCTTCGGGAGAGATCAAGAGTTTCACGAGCCGGGGTTTTGGCGCCGCTGCCACCATGGTAAGTGTTGTTAGTGGAACGTCGGGCCGTATGTTCTTCAGCAGGGTAATAACCATGCCGTTGGAGACGTTGGGCGGAAGTTTGAGCCGGTCAGTCACGGTCTTTTCTTTGCCGTCGCTGTCCGTATAGTGGACCGTGACCTGGCCCGTTAGGCCGTCCACCAAGACATCCATAGGTTGTTTGAATGCGGGGCCCTTTTGGATCTGGTGATCGCTTATGAGCCGGAAAATACGGCGCTGAGAAAAGACTACGGTTTCTTCATTTATCGAGCCGTCCTTGAAGCGAAGAATCGTGTGGCTAGTCACGCGATCGCCACGAGCGAACTGCGTTGAATCACCCTGGGCCAGGATGTCGCCTTCGAGCGTGCGTAGCACAAGGAACCCGCGTTCTACGCCCTCTGTGTATTGCACAGCTACCGCCGACTGCGACAGTACTCGGGAAGGGAGCAGGAGAGCCCATGTTACTAAGGCGACGAGCGCCAGGGACCGGATACGTTTGACCATAGGAGCATCATACTCTCACTACGGTCCTCAAGCGGTAGGAAGCGAGTTTGTCAACTTCTGATTAGTCGTGCCACCTCGCAGCTGCTCATCGCAGAGAATTGCGTTGCCATGATCCCGTTAATGACCCGCTGCTAGGATTTAGCCGCGTTATTCAGTTTGTCGTCCTTGTAATACTTCGTACCCTGCAAGGTCAACTGAAGTGCGAGGCCATTCTTCGTGATCTGGTAGACCCATACCCCCGGGGAAACCTCCGCCGCTCCCGAGTGAGCTCCCCCCTTATCGCCTGCTTTGGCCGCAGCATCCGCTTGCGCTGAACCGGACCAGCCGGAATTCAGAAATTGTGCCAGCGCATTATCGTTTTCAAAGATGAAGACCACTACATAGTCTTTCACTCCCATGCCCAGGCCGGCACCGACTGAACCCATCTTCATGAAGGTTTCTTGCTTGCTCTTGTTATTGACGGCCAGGCCTGAACCGCGTGCCGTGCTCAACAACAACACGTTCACCCCCGTATTATCGAAAACCGCATATCCCGCCGCTTTCTGGATAGCTGCTTGAGCAGTGGGTTCCAGCTTGTACAAATCCTGCAAGGCTTCGGCTGACATCTTGCGGGTTTTGTCTCTCTTTTGGTCATTGTCATCCGCGGCAAAACATAAGCATGCGGACAGCAGGGCCACGCTGAGAATGGAGGCAATTATTTTAAGTCTCATTTAGAACGCTCCTTTGCGTATTCGAGTAGGGCTGTTTGCTGGGCGATCTCTTCCACTGCTCAAAATTCGTAAAAAAGGATCGGGATGGGACGGGATTTGGCAGCGGGAATCATTTCCGATTCATATAAGCGAGTCTATTGTCAAAACTAGCAGTGCCAAGCCTGGGTCCCGGGAAGTCAACCAGTCGCAAACTTGAAGTCCACATGGACGGTAACGGCATTAATCTGGACTTCCGTGAGACCTAGGTGCCCATGGGAGTCAGGTTGTAGCACCGCGCAAGGTCATTGATATTGGCGCGCAAGGCTGCCCAGTATTTCTCTGCCTGACTACCGTAATTTCCCTTGGTCATCACCTGATTGACGCGGCGTGCGCTGTCCATGACCTGATCCATTTGCGCCTTTGTTTCGAGATAATTCGACGTGGGGTCGAACTTGCGACGAAGACGGTTTGTTGTGCGATTCAAATCGTCCATGGCATTTTCGAGATCGTCTTTTGTTTGCTTAGCTTGGTTTGTCCGAGCGTCTGTGTTCGCTGAATCCGATCGCTGGCGGCGCGGTGTCGCTCCGCTGTCTTGCGCCGAGTCGGCGCGGTTTTTGGCGTCTTGTCCACGGTTTTCGAGATACTTTTCGAATTGGTCTGTGCCGTCTTCCACTTTACGGATGCGGTCGCCCACCTGCGCCTTTGTAAACGGATTTGTTTGAGCTTGTGCCACGGTGGGAAGGCTGAGCACAACTAACACTGCCATGCACCAAAAAGTAGTTCGCTTCCTGCGATTCATGTCGCACCGCCTCTAAATCGCCAATCTACGACGGCGCGCCCCTCGCGCATAACTAGGGATTCCCCTAGGGGCGCCATCTTCCGAGACGGCCCACGTGAGCTACTGATGATTAGGAGCGGAAGAGGCTGGTGCGGCGGCGGGAGAAGATGCAGGGGCCTGGGAGACAACAATAAATTCGAACGATTTCCCCTCGACTTTGAACTTCATTTTATTTTTGTCGAGCTTGAACTCGATTGCCGTGTTTAGCGGAATAATGTCCTGCTCGGAGGGTTTCGGCTGGCGAATGGTGTAGTCGGTGGTGCCGGAGCGCACGACATACTGCTGGCACAGCAGATCGACGTCCTGTTTCTTGGATTTCTTTGTACCGCACGCGACAGAAGTGTGCGAAAGAATGTTGCCTGACTGCGGCTTGGAGTCGGGCGCAGCGATCGTTACATATAGAAATAGCGCGGCGAGGAGGGTTAAGGACTTTTTCATATAGACCCCTAGGAAAAAGCACGCACGCTTATGGTCCGCCCGGAACCATGGCATTGGCACTGTCAAAACTAACAGCCCAGATCATCCTCTTCGCGCTAAGTGCTTGTTGGCTTGGTTACGGGACATGTGGATCGGGCTGAATTCGCTTCTCCGGTTGCCGCTGTAGTAAGGACTTAAGATTTTCTGCGGTTGCCAGGGGCTTTTGGGGCTACTGGTACTTTTGACAGTGCACCCAAGGACCTTTTCTTGCTCCTATTCTCCGGAGGTTTATGAGGAGGAGTCGCTATGCAGACTCACCACAATATTGCCCACTCAAGCCGTGACAATAACGAGATCAGCGACGATGACATCCGTATCCCAATTCGGGTTTTCTTATTGAGCGATCATCGACTTCTGCGCGAAACACTCGCTCGTTCCCTTGGAAGTCGCGCCGACATTTCGTTGGTGGGGGCGCAAGAATCCTCGTTTAGCATTACCGCGGAGATGATCGAGTCAACCTGTGACGTGTTGTTAGTTGATCCCGTCAACATAACGAAATTGGATACTTATGTCCTCGACCTCCTACAGGACGCGTTCTCGGAGCTAAGAGTAGTCATGATTGATAGGGAAGCGAAGATCGCCGATGTAATATCCGCAATCCTTCCTGTTTCATGGCCTTCCAAGCATTTGAGCCACACGCAACCGAAGGGCCAAGCAGGGGGTGATGGAAAGTCATAACGCCGGGCTTTTCGTGTAAGCCTCGACATGTTTTCGACTTAGCTGAACTGGAGAGCTAAATGAAAAACCCAACTCAAGATGGAAGATCCTTCGGGTAGGTGTCTTGCCGCGTCAAATTAAATCCTGAGCGAAAGTCTGGCCCACCCGTCAAGCGTTCCTGTGAATAGAGCCCAATTCAAGTTCGGTCCCAGTAATCCACTTCTTCGATTGCGGCGCTAACCCAGCATTAGGCTAATTTTGGCGTCTATACACCACCAGCTGGTAGGCCGCTCGGACTGTTAAAAGTGACAGTATGGTTGGCGGTTGCCGGCGGGTGACAATCCCGTACTCGCGGCTCTTGGCGATTGACGCTCGCAAGAGTTGATTTGGTGAAACAAGGAAAAAATAGAAGGGTGCGAAGGCTATCCGAAGGCTCGCATGTGGAGGAGTAAGGTGCTACGGCAGACAGCCTGCCCTTCGAGGCGGTCAACTCGCGGACCGGATCGCCCGCGCTTGGCCCCATTAATAAATCGGCCTGGTAACTCGTCTCGAGAAGAACCAAAGGCATTCTGGTTCCCGAACCCAGCAGCAATTTATTCGGTTTCTAAGCATTGGTCTTACGGAAAAAAAGCCAGTAAAAAGGAGAAAGATCGATGAAATTCACAAGAATGGTAGTTCTTTGCGCGGCCGTGCTAACTGCAGTCCCCGCATTCGCGCAAAGCAAGCCGTCCGACACTAACATGCAAATTCTGCTCGACAAAGTGAAAGCCGACAAGAAACTGGTGGTGGCCGCAAACATGGATCTGACCGACGCAGAGGGAAAAGTGTTCTGGCCTATCTATGACGCTTATCAGAAAGATCTTCAGGGTCTCAACGATCGTTTGTCGAATACGATTCTTGCCTATGCGGATGCCTACAACAAGAAAACGCTGACCGACGAGCAAGCGATGAGCCTGGCCAATGCGGCGCTAGCCATCGATCAGGACGAGGTCACCATGCGCAAGACTTACGCCGCCAAGCTCAGCGGCGTGCTACCGGGAAAGAAAGTGGCCCGCTATCTCCAAATCGAAAACAAAATTCGCGCTGTGATTCGCTACGACATGGCAGCTAATATTCCACTAGCTCAGTAATTGGGCATTCGAAGTTCGGTGGCTGGGGAACTGCATTAGGTTCCATCTACATCCACTTGGACGTATAGTCGGGAAAGCGAACAATGAAAATCGGGTCAATTCCACTTTCCGGGTTACGGGGCGTGTACTGGAGCGCCTTTATATCGATAACTGCTTGCCTTTAACAGTGGAATTATTTCGTCAGCTTGCCTATTTCATTCTGAGCTGCAAGCCCATATCGTATTGCCGCTTCAAGCGTATCGATGTTTATATCTTTTAGAGCTTTAAACCGAATGCAATATCCGGTCACGCTCGCCTTGCCTAGTTTTTTTTCATACGTTTTGGCTAAGTACTTCTTATCTTTGAGACCAAGAATATAGACAGAGATTCCGGTTTTGTTTCCGCTCACACCAACTTGAAAAAACTCTCTACTTTTTCCATTGGCATATTTTATTGTGTGAAATCCATATCCAATCGTAGGGTTGGAAACAGTATGATTCTTGCTGTCTTTACCATCGAAGAACCATAATTTGCATTCTGGTGACACTTGAAGTGTGAGCCTATGCAACTCTCGCATGTCAGTGCGTTTTGGCTCCGGTTGGCTGGTAATATACTTCTTGATTTGTTCTTGTACGTTCATATTTTCTGTTCCCCCGTTGCGCGCACGAGATTATACGACGTTTAATCCTTGTCCCCCCTTGCAAGGGCGGACGGCCCTGACCGTTGAGGTCACTCGACCGCGAGGGCGCTTCGCAGGCCGTTGCTGCGTGGGGAGTTTAGAATTCCCAAAGGCTTGAAATGTGTAGAGCGCCGAGAAGCGGGCAGAGGGGCTGGAGTACATGCACCCCAAGCCGAGTTCACATTCCAGACGTATTGTCGGCAATCCGGAAGTTATCCTCGCCCCGCTTTGTGGCGGTCACTTGGACCTGCAGTCGCCTTACCGGACGATTGGTTTTTGGACAATTTTCACTTTTACGGTGATGGCGTTAATCGGGAGTTGGTCTCCTAGCGAGCAAGCGACAGCGCATAGCGAATCGCCTGGAACATTGTCCACCGATGGCGCTCTCGTAGAATGAAGTACCAATTAAAGAGGTATGCAAGGACGCTGCCACTTGAAAATCTTCCCTCTCGCAGAAAACGCGTTATCGTCGTTTCGAGCGACGCATCACGTTTGGGCGAGGAGTTTACAGCGCCATGCCGCCGGACACTTCGATTCTCTGACCGTTTACCCAACGATTCTCGTCCGAGAGGAGCGCGGCGATCATCGGTCCGATGTCGTCCGGCACGCCTACCCGGCCAAGCGCGGTCATTTCGGCAACGCGCTTGTTAATCTCAGGATTGTCACGGACCATACCACCGCTGAAATCCGTCTCGATGGCACCTGGAGCGACGACATTCACCGCGATGCGTCTCGGTCCGAGTTCTTTGGCCAAGTAACGCGTCAGCACCTCTACCGCGCCTTTTGTCGCTCCATACGCCGAGGAGCCCGGTAGCGCAAAGCGCGCCAGCCCCGACGAAACATTTACGATACGCCCGCCATCTTTCATTAGCGGAAGCAGCTTTTGGGTCAGGAAATACACGCCTTTGAAATGGACGTTCACGATCTCGTCGAATTGCGCTTCGGTGGTTTGATCGAAATTCGCATGGAGCGAGCCACCCGCGTTGTTCACCAGGTAGTTGAACCGCTCTCTTCCCCAAGCGTGCAGCGTCTTGCGGACATCGGCGACGAATCCGTCAAATACGTGAATATCACCGGTATCGAGACGAAATGCCGCTGCTTTTCTTCCCATCGCTTCGACTTCGAGGAGGAGGGAGTCGGCTTCTTTCTGATTTGCGCGATAGGTGAAGAGAATATCCACGCCTCGTCGAGCGAGATTAATCGCCGTGTTGCGGCCGAGTCCTCGGCTCCCACCGGTGATAATTGCAATTTTGTAGTTTTCGTTGGCCATGATTTCCTCCTTGTGTGCACCTTACCAGGGAACGATGCCTTGCGCGTTTGAGAAGGTCCCGGTCGGGCCATCTCCGGAGAGCAGCGCCAGGCGAAGGATCTCCGCGGACCCTTCCTGAATGGTCTGTGTCCCCCGATTCTGATTGAGATCAGTTGCAGTGTAGCCGGGGTCGACAGAATTCACTTTGATCGCCGTGTCGCGCTGTTCGTAGGCGAGTTGCACGGTGAGCATGTTAAGAGCCGCCTTCGATGCGGCATAGCCGAGAAACTTCGCAGCGACATGAGTCCATGCTGGATCACCACTCTTCGTGAGCGACCCAAGTCCGCTCGACACATTTATGATGCTGGCGGATGGAGCCTTGCGCAACAGCGGAAGCATCGCTTGCGTTACTGCAACGGTGCCCAAGAAATTTACACGGAAGGTCCGCTCTATTGCGTCGAGACTGCTGCTCGACGGCCAGCCGTCCCCCTGCACGACGACGCCAGCGTTATTGACAAGGATGTCGAGATGACCGAAATCGGCTTCAATGGCTTGTGCGGCTGCGGCGATTGTGGCGGAATTGTCGAGATCGATCGCGAGGTAGCGGACGTCGCCAGGTTTTAGCTTGTCTGCGGCCTTCTTGCCGAGTACTTGATCGCGCGCGCCTAGCAGAACTGTGTAACCTGACGCGGCGAGCTGGCGCGCGACTTCGAACCCAATCCCTTTGTTCGCTCCAGTAACGAGAACGATTTTCTTCGTTGTGCTTTGCATTTTGCTTCTCTCCTTAGAGTGATAGTGAAGTTCAGGCTTTGAAAGCGCCCGCGTGATCGAGATCGGCAATCAGCCCAGGCCGATTCGTTGGCCGCCATCCCAGCCGTTCCTGCGTTAGCGCGCTGGAAGCTGGACCGTCGATACCCGCGAAGAACGCCAGGAAGCCAAAATGCTGGGCTGCCTCCTCGCGGGACATGGAGACGACCGGCACCTTCAGGCCGCGGCCAATGGCTTCAGCGATCTCTCGTACAGTCACGCCCTCTTCGGCGACCGCATGATATCTGGTGCCTGCGGAACCCTTCTCAAGCGCGAGCCGGTAGAGGTGGGCAGCATCGAGCCGGTGCACGGCGGACCAGCGGTTGAGCCCGTCGCCGACAAATGCCGAGACGCCTTTCTCGCGGGCTACTGCGATCATGTAGGTGACGAGGCCTTGCTTGTCGCGATCATGGACCTGCGGGAGGCGCACAACCGACGCGCGTACGCCACGCGCCGTCAATGAAGCTGCTGTCTGTTCCGAAACTCGGGGAAGCGACGTGGAACTAGAAGCGGGCATATCGTCTTCCGTCGCGAGGCGCCCTGGCGCGACGAGCAGTGTTCCGGAGGTGACCACCAAGGGGCGGTCGGAGCCAGCGAGCGCAGCGCCGAGGGTCTCGATCGCTTGCCGGTCCATCTCGCAGTTAGCCGCGAACTTCGAGAAGTCGTGGTTGAAGGCGGTGTGAATCACGCCATCCGACATGGCTGCTCCACTGCGCAAGATTTCCAGGTCTTCAAGTCCACCTCGATGTGCCTGCGCGCCTGCATCGATGAGAGACCTGGCGCCCGCTTCCGTGCGAGCAAGGCCGAGCACCTGATGGCCCGCGTTGATTAGCTCTGGAATAATGGCAGAACCGATAAAACCCGTTGCTCCTGTAACAAATATCTTCATAGATCCTCCTTTGCATCAAGTTGCTGGAAAACTGAATCGCTAAAACGACTCTCCGACGAGTTCTTCACTTTTCTTCCAAAGCGCCTCAGCATTCTTTGGGTCGAGCGCATATCCGCGGACTCCTTCGCTTATGCCCGTGACGGTCACGTGGTCCGGCGCGATCTGGCCGACGTGGCAGTTCTCACAATATTGGCCGCCGATTCTGTCAGCCGGAGCGACGACACCGGCCCATACCGAAGTTGCGGCTCCTTGAGGAATGGTTTTCCACTGGAACGGCTCCTTACCTTCGGCCGCAAGCTGCTGACCTATTTGCTGAATCAAGTTTTGGAGGAGGCTCGGGTCCATGTAACGACCCAGCTCCGTCTGGATGACTCCCGGATGAACAGCCGCGGCACGCACGCCGCGCTTGCGGTGCCGTTGGTCGAAAGCAACAGCGAAGAGGGTATTCGCCGTCTTCGAGCGGCCATAAGCAACCATCGGATCGTAGGGGGTCCGCTCAAAGTTGGGATCCTGCAGATCTACGTTGGATATGCGATGACCGGCGGACGATAGGTTGATCAACCTTCCTCCGGCACGGATCAGTGGCGCAATCCGGTTGACGAGGACAAAGTGACCGAGATGATTTGTGCCGAATTGCGTTTCGAAGCCGTCCAACGTCTTGCCAAACGGAGTGGCCATCACGCCGGCATTGGCGATGACTACATCGAAGGGTTCACCCTTTGCGAGTAGTTTGTCGGCGCAGTCGCGCACACTCTTAAGGCTGCCGAGATCAAGCGCAACCAGCTCGAAGCCCCCACCCTTGGCTGCCGCGTCTTTTCGCACTTCGACGGTCGCCTGCTCGGCCTTGGCTAGATCCCGTGCCGCACCCACAACATGTGCGCCATGCGCAGCCAGAGACCGCGCCGTTTCCACACCGATCCCCGCCGAAACGCCCGTGACCAGGATGCGCTTACCCTGCAGATTTACGCCGGATAAAACTTCTTCTGTTGTTGAGGTTGCCCCAAATGCGTCCATCATTGTGTTCCTCCTTGTTCTGGCCCGTTCAAATTCCGGGCCTGCGCCAGCGGTATTGACGGGCCGCCACGATTCCTATAAAACGGAGAGTGGCTCCGAATACTTAGATATACGGAGGCTGTCTCCGGTTACAATCTTTTTATGTCCAGAAAACCTTCTAAACGTTCGGAACGAAAGCCGCGCACTGACGCACGGCGCAACCGCGAGCGCATTTTGGAGGTGGCCAAGACGGCATTCACCCGGTCAGGAGCAGATGCCAGCTTGGACGATATCGCCAAACAGGCGGGTGTGGGGCCGGGAACCTTATACCGCCATTTCCCGACGCGCGATACCTTGATCGAGGCTGTTTATCACACTGAGGTAGGAAAGCTGGCGGCGGCACAACGGGAACTATCCGCAAAACTGCCTCCGATCGAGGCATTGCGGGCCTGGATGCTGCTTTTCGTTGACTACATTGCCGCAAAGCAGATCATTGCGCCGGCGCTGAATAGCGTCGTCGGCGGTCCTTCCAGGCTATACGATTCTTCCCGCGTTCATGTTACGGGAGCGATCGGTGCACTTGTGAAGTCTGCCGTGAGGAGCGGCGACATACGCAAAGATCTCGAGCCATTCGATCTACTTCGCGCGCTGATTGGCGTCTCCAACGTAGCTACCGGGCCCGACTGGCAGGAAAGCGCTAAGAGACTTGTGGACATCCTGATCAAGGGTTCGCGGCCAATGAAATAGGGCCCGGAGACCTAACCTGGATTACGGACAAGCCAGAATTAATCGATGGGCCCGATTGGTCCGATCGTCAAGTTGTCAACGTCCCTTCTCACTGCGTCAGATTATCGGGAACTGATTCGACCCCTAAGGTATGTACCGGATGGCTTCCATCTCCCTTCTTCGTAAACAAGGAATTGAGAGGAGGGTCTATGAATCACGAGCCTCGAGTACTGTTCTTTTTGACTGGTGACTCTTCGCGAAGTCAAATGGCGGAGGGTTTTCTTCGCAAACTTGCAGGGGCTGAACTGACAGTGGTGAGCACAGCAGTTCAATCAACAGAATCCGATCCGCTCACGCGCGACGTTATGCAGGGTCAGACCCCTTCGATTCAGACGCGCTCGAGGAGGATGGCGATGCCTTGGCCTACGCCGATGCACATGGTGCATAGGGCGTATTTTCCGGCGGTGCGTAGGAGTTGGTACATGGCGGTGGTGATTAGTCGCGCGCCGCTGGCGCCGAGAGGATGGCCGAGAGCGATGGCACCACCGTTAGGATTTACGTGGGGCGCGTCGTCTGGAACGCCGAGTTCGCGAAGCACGGCAAGGGCTTGCGAAGCGAAGGCTTCGTTTAGCTCTATGACTTGCATCTCGCCGACCGACAGATTTGTTTTGGCCAAGAGTTTACGCGAGGCAGGGGCGGGGCCCATTCCCATGATGCGCGGGGCAACTCCTGCTGCAGCGGAAGCGACGATGCGAGCTTTGGGTGTTAAGCCGTGGCGCTTGGCGGCGGATTCCGAAGCCAGCAAAAGGGCGCAGGCACCGTCGTTCACGCCAGAAGCGTTTCCGGCGGTTACTGTGCCGCCGGGCTTTACGATGCCAGGCAATTTCGCCAGCGCCGCAAGAGATGTGTCGGCGCGAGGGTGTTCATCGGAGGTGAAGAGAACGGGGTCGCCTTTTTTTTGCGGGATGGACACGGGAACGATTTCCTGTGCGAGGATTCCACCGCGTATCGCGGCCGCGACACGCTGCTGGCTTCTCAGTGCGAAGGCGTCTTGATCTTCGCGCGAAATGTGGAATTCTTCGGCGACAATTTCGGCGGTTTCGGGCATGGAATCGACGCCGTATTTGGCTTTCATAAGAGGATTGATGAAGCGCCAGCCGATGGTGGTGTCTTCGATTTTGGCGGCGCGGGAAAAAGCCGAGTCCGCTTTGGGCATGACAAAGGGAGCGCGGGACATGCTCTCGACGCCACCCGCAATGATCAACTCGGCTTCGCCGCTCTTGATGGCGCGCGCGGCAGTGGCTACAGCATCCATGCTGGAACCGCAAAGGCGATTCACTGTTACGCCGGGAACTTCCTTCGGGAGTCCTGCGAGCAGCAAGGCCATGCGGCCAACGTTGCGGTTGTCTTCCCCAGCTTGGTTCGCGCAACCGTAGATGACGTCGTCGAGTGCGTTCCAATCCACTTTGGTATTGCGCTCTATGAGGGCTTTGATGGGGATTGCTGCCAGATCGTCGGTGCGAATCCACGAGAGCGTTCCGGCATAACGGCCGATAGGCGTTCGAATGGCGTCGCAAATGAAAGCGGTGTCCATTGATGTATTTAAAGCTCCTGAATCGTTCTATCCTAACAGGAACAATCCGCCCGGCGAAAATCAGGAAGAGAGCGCGAGTGGAACGGGAGAGAGAATGAAATTCTCGAGAGTCGTAATGATCATGGCGGTGTTTTGCTCGATGGCCGTGGCAGGAGCAGGCGCGCAGACTAACGGGAACGCCACTGCAGAGGTCACTGCGCTATTGCGTGAGTTCATGGCAGGCGCAGGCAGTGGCGATCGCTCCATATTTGAAAAGTTTTTTGCCGACGATGTGATTTATACGAGGGCGACGGGCGTGGTCATCACGAAGGCCGATATCATGCAAAGCCTCGGGAAACCATCGCCGGCGTCAGAAGGGAAGAGCACTTATTCGGCGGAAGACATTACGGTTCACGAGTACGGCGACACTGTGATTGTGGCGTTCCGATTGGAGGGTCACACAGAGCACGCTGATGGAAAGGTGGAACTAGCTCATTACCGCAACACGGGAACTTTCTTGCGACGCAATGGCCGCTGGCAGGCTGTGGCGTGGCAAGCGACAAAGATCAGCGAACCCAATAAAGCGCAACCATGAACGAGACAATTTCTACTCGCTGCTGCATTGCAGGAGGGGGTCCCGCCGGCATGATGCTGGCTTTTCTTCTTGCCCGCATGGGAGTGGATGTTTTCGTACTTGAAAAGCACGCCGATTTCTTGCGTGATTTTCGGGGTGACACGATTCATCCTTCGACGCTCGAGCTTATGCATGAGCTCGGTATTCTGGACGAGTTCCTGAAACGTCCGCATGACGAAGTACGCGAGCTTTCCGGGCAGGTTGGCAACGACATCGTAACGATGGGAGATTTCACCCACCTGCCTACTCACTGCAAATTTCTCGCGTTGATGCCGCAGTGGGATTTCCTCGATTTTATTAAAGAGCAGGCTAGCCGCTATTCCACTTTTCATTTGAGGACGAATGCAGAGGTGACAGATCTTCTCGAAGAAAAGGGCAGCGTTGTGGGCCTGCGCGCAAAAACTTCTGATGGGTCATTGGAAATTCGCGCACCGCTGAGCATCGGTGCTGACGGACGGCATTCTGTCGTCCGCCAACGTGCGAATCTCGAAGTGATCGATCTCGGCGCTCCGATGGATGTGATGTGGATGCGGATCAGCCGGCGCGCCTCTGATCCTGGCCAAACTCTGGGCCATTTCGACAGAGGAAAAATTCTTGTGATGATCAATCGCGAGAGCTATTGGCAATGCGCTTTCGTCATCCCCAAGGGCGAGGCTGATCGAATCAAGCAGCGCGGGCTGCCAGCTTTCCGCGAAGATATCGCCGAGCTGGCGCCATTTTTGCGCGATCGAATGGAAGAGTTAGCCGACTGGAAGGACGTCAGTCTTCTTACCGTTGCCATTGACAGGCTTGCGCAATGGTCCCGGCCTGGTCTTTTGTGTATCGGCGATGCGGCGCATGCGATGTCGCCGATCGGAGGCGTCGGAATCAATCTGGCGATTCAGGACGCCGTGGCAACGGCAAATTTACTTGGCGCAATACTTCTACAAAGAGTTCCCTCCGAAAGCGAACTTCGGGCAGTCCAGAAGCGGAGAAATTTTCCAACTTGGGCTACGCAGCGGCTGCAAATCGCTATACAGAATAATGTGATCCGGAGAGTTCTTGGCAGCTCCAGGGCTTTGGCCCTTCCGTGGCCTCTCAAGTTAATGCGCCGCTGGCCAATTTTGCGGCGAATTCCTGCGCGGGTTGTTGGAGTTGGCTTCCGTCCCGAGCATGTGAAGACTCCTGACATACGCGCTGCCGTTTAGTTTGATGATTAGAGATGCAAAGACCGCGATCTTTCTCGGTCGGATAATTCGTTCCGTTCTCGCTTCGATAGAATTTAGAAATCGTGAAAAACCAAAAACCGCGAAGATGCCGGGCTGAAGCCCGGCGCTACGTACGGCGCTCACAAGCGCGCTGTAGGGATATCGTTTGCGCCATTGCGTCGCGATAGTTTGTTGACACTCATTGGCATGACGCTCAGTATGGATTCACCCCTTCCAAATTTATTTTTCTGGTGTGTGCCGATGCGCATTCTTGTCGCTGAAGATGACGCGCCGCTGGCGGAGTTTCTCCATCAACGGTTGCAGCAGGAACAATTTTCCGTACATATGGTCGCGGACGGTGGGGAAGCCCAGCGTCTTGCGTCTGACCAGGCGTACGACTTCGTAATCCTGGATCTTAATTTGCCTGCAGAAGGCGGCCTGGATGTTCTCCGCCACATCCGCGCGAAGAAACCCGATCTACCCGTCCTGATGGTTACTGGAACGAGCCTTGCGGAGGATCACGTCCGTTTGCTGGATGCCGGCGCAGACGATTCCTTGGCGAAGCCCTTCGAGTTTGCCGAGCTTGCGGCGCGGATTCGCGCTGTGCTTCGCAGGGGCAGCCGTCCCGGTCGCGCCGTCCTCAAAGTTGGCGACTTGGAGATCGATCGCGTGGCTCACGCGGTCCAGCGAGGGGGTAACTCTATCGAATTGAGCCCAAAGGAGTTCGCCTTGCTCGAATTCCTCATGCGCCACGAAGGCCAGGCGGTCACGCGAACCGCAATTGTCGAGCAGGTCTGGAAGCTCAACTTCGATACCATGACGAACGTCGTGGACGTCTATATCAACTATCTTCGCCGCAAAGTGGATTCCGGCTACGACCGCCCTTTGATCCGCACAATCCGGGGAGTCGGGTACCAAATCGGGGGCCAAGCCGCTCACAACTAGGCTCTTCCTCAGATAGCCCGTTCGAGCTGGCGTGTGCCCCCCTGACCGGAGGGCCAAGGACAGGTAGCGGGCAGGGAAGCGACCTCCCAGATCGTGACCTCAGCAGGCCTATGACGGTAACATACAGAAGACAATGTACTTACTTTGGTATCGGTCTGAACTAATACTCGCAGTTGGTTGAATATCTGCGCCTTCGGATTTTGAGCGCTACGCTCCCTGTGCTGGCTTGTCCGCCATAAGCAACTTCTTTTCCACTTTCGGGTTTCACTCAATGGGAGTTATATACTGAAGGAAGACTCCCGTCGGCCGGAACCAAGGGTCCCGGCCGGGGACAAGGTGACTAACCATGCTGAAGACCACATTTATTGGCAAGCCAAAGCTTAGCCTGCTTCTCTGTCTGATAGGTCTTCTCTGCTTTTCCGCTCCAAAGATTCGCGCGCAGCAACCGGATCAAGCCCCTCCTGCTGATCAGCCGAATCAAGCCGATCCTGTTGATCCGTCCGCGGCAAGCGACGCCAACGATCCTCCAACTCGTGTTGCTCGCATCAGCTATGTAGACGGTTCGGTCTCTTTTCAACCTGGCGGCCAGGGAGACTGGGGCAATGCGGCGCGCAATCGTCCCATGACCATCGGCGACAAAATCTGGACCGACAAAGATTCCCGGGCTGAGTTGCAGACGGGCGTCGTTTCCATCCATCTGGGCAGTATGACGGCACTCTCTTTTCTGAATCTCGATCAGGCTATTACGCAGATGCGGCTCGCTGAGGGCTCCATCAATTTCCGCGTGAAAGAAATTCGCGAAGGCGACACCTACGAAGTGGATACTCCCAATCTCGCTTTTACCATCACGCAAGCCGGTGCTTTCCGCATTGACGTTAACGAAAACGGCGACAACACGGGTATCACCGTGATTCGCGGAGCAGGGCAAGTGACTGCCAGCGGAAAAACTTACGATCTTCAAGCCGGACAACGCGGCATCTATAGTGGGACTGATACAGTGGAGTCTACGGTCGTGCCGCAAGCGCCTCCGGCGGATGGACTCGATCAATGGGCGAGCCAGCGCGATCTGGGTGAACAGAATTCTGTGTCAAAGCGCTACGTTCCAGAGGACATGCCCGGCACGCAAGACCTGGATAACAATGGCACCTGGAGTGAAGATGGCGCCAATGGACCCGTTTGGTATCCCTCGGAAGTTGCACCCGGATGGGCGCCTTACAGCAACGGCTATTGGAATTATGTCGGCCCTTGGGGCTGGACCTGGATTGACTATGCACCTTGGGGCTTTGCACCATTTCATTATGGCCGTTGGGGTTATATCGGCAGCAGGTGGGGATGGTACCCGGGTCCGAGAGTGGGCTTCTCGATCTACGGTCCGGCGTTCGTCGGTTTCCTTGGCGGAGGCTTCGGGTTCGGATTTGGTGTCGGCTTTGGCGTAGGCTGGTTCCCGCTGGGCTTTGGCGAACCGTTCCATCCCTGGTATCACGGGGGCTACGGGTACGTGAATCGGATCAACGTTCACAACACTTACATCCATAACGTCAACGCAGTTCACTCTAACGGGAATTTTAACTATGCGTACGCGCACAACACGCACGCGGTAACGGCTGCTTCGCGCAGTGCATTCACCGGCGGCCAAGCCATTAATCGCGGCGCTGCTCATATCGATGAAGCCTCGCTGCGCAGCGCACAGGTATCCAACAAAGCGGGTTTTTCTCCGACCAGGCAAAGCGCGCTTGGCGCTGCAAACGCTCGAGGCAACGTCAGCCGTCCGCCTAGCTCTGTGGAGAACCGCTCGGTGATGGCGCGCACAACGCCGGCGGCGGGCGCTTCGCACACTCCGGTCCATACGATGAATACGAGTGGCTTGAGCGCTGGGCATCCAGCGAATGCGGGAACGACGGCGCGGCAGAATCAGCTATCGCAGAGCCGTCCGCCATCAGCAGGCGCAAACAATAACAATATGCGCATGCAGAACAATATTCCGGGCAACAGCGGCAACAAGACCGCCACCAACAACTCGCGCAATTGGAGCGCCCAGGGCAACACGACCGATCGCGGCCAGGCCCCGAACGGTTTCGGCAGCTCCAATGACCACAGTCCTTCTAACAACTCAACAATGACCGCGCGTGCGAACAACCGTCCGCCGTGGGCTGGTTCGGGCGCTCAGGCTAATGGTGCCAATGCAGGCGGTCGCTCCTACACGCCGCAAGGAAATGCGTCCTCCAACACACGCAGCTATGCGCCACAAGGTGCTCGCGGCGGGAACCCAGCGCCTACGCGAACCTACTCTGCTCCGAGCCGCAGCTACGGCGGCGGTAGTGCACCTCATGCTAGCGGCGGGGGAAGCGCACCACACGGCGGTGGTGGTGGCGGGTCGCATGGTGGTGGCGGCGGAGGTTCTCACGGCGGTGGGGGCGGTTCTCACGGCCATCGTTAAAATCAGCGAAATCAGCATATTTCAAGAAGGCCCGTCGCTTTTAAATGCGGCGGGCCTTTTGCTTTCTTAATCGTTTCAACCTCTAACTGATCCAACAGGCGGCTCCGCAACTCTCTTTGTGCACGCGGGTTAAATGAGTAGATCGCAACGGGCGTTTCTAAGTTCGACAAAGCACCTGGCGTTCCAGCCCGGCTTCTTGCACCAGGATGCTATCGTTAGAGTTAAGCAATGGGGCCGAATCCCCTGAGACCAGCACTCGGAGATTCGGGGTTCAAGAACGCAAATCCGCACAACAAAGGGCCAATACCGGCCCTGGCAATTCAGGAGAGAGGGAATCGCAAATGAAAAGATACACCATGCACTTGGTGAGCCTGCTCAGTCTTGCGCTGGCGTTGGCTTGTTTTATGCCGCAACGGGCTGCTGCCGACGATGACGATCCGCCGGGCCGCGTCGCGCGATTGGGGTTTGTACGAGGGAATGTTTCCTTCGAGCCTGCAGGAACCGAAGATTGGGTTTCGGCGGTCGTGAATCGCCCACTGACCACCGGCGATAAACTCTGGAACGATGCCGATTCTTTCTCGGAGCTGCATCTCGGCTCCGCATCGATCCGCCTGAACAGCAATACGGGCATTTCTTTCTTGAATCTGACCGATAACATGACCCAGGTTCAATTAAGCGAAGGCACGTTGAACATCCGGGTCCGCCGTCTTGGCGACGACGAAACGTTTGAAGTCGACACTCCCAATCTTGCTTTCACGCTGCTCCATCCAGGAAATTACAAGGTCAATGTCAACGAGGCTGGCGACGCTACCGTTGTGATTGTTCGCGATGGCCAGGGTGAAGTCACAGGCGGTGGTTCGGCTTACACCATTCATCCTCAGGAAGTCGGCACCTTCAACGGCACGGATCAAATTAGTGCGGACGTCGAAAACTGGGACAACTCGAGCGATGATTTTGACAACTGGTGCGCTGAGCGCGATGCGCGCATCGACAATTCTGTTTCTGCTCGCTATGTTTCGAACGACGTTATTGGTTATGAAGACCTCGACGAATACGGCGGCTGGCGTCCTACTCCGGATTACGGCACCATCTGGTTCCCGCACGTTGCCGTTGTTGGCTGGGCTCCCTATCACTACGGCCACTGGGCTTATATCGCGCCTTGGGGCTATACCTGGGTCGATGATGCGCCTTGGGGTTTTGCTCCCTTTCACTATGGACGCTGGGTAACCGTTGGTGGCGTCTGGGGCTGGGTACCCGCGCGGCCTGCGGTTGCTGTTGTTGGCGTAGCTTACGTTCGGCCCGTGTACGCGCCTGCTTTAGTCGCATGGGTTGGCGGCCCACACTTTGGCGTTGGCATCGGAGTCGGCGGTGGCGGATTTGCCGCGGGCGTCAGCGTGGGATGGTTCCCACTCGGTCCGCGGGAAGTTTACGTGCCGTCCTATCATGTCAGCCGCGCTTACGTGAACAACGTCAACATCACGAACACCACGGTCAATACGACCGTCGTGAACAACTATTACAACACCACCGTAATTAACAAAACGACGGTGACCAACGTCACGTACGTCAATCAGCGCGTCACTGGAGCCGTGTCCGTTACGACGCCGCAGGCATTTACATCCGCCCAATCGGTCTCCAAGAACTCGGTGAGATTCGATGCGCGGGAAGTGGCCTCAGCTCCAGTTGTTTCGACCACGCCGGCTGTGGCGCCTTCGCGGCAGGCTGTTCTCGGCTCTGGCGCTACCGCGACGGTACATCCTCCAGTGGCACTGCAAACCCGCGCTGTGGTTGCGAAGACGACTCCGCCTCCACCACCTCCGTCGTTTGCCAAGCAGCAGCAAGCGATTCAGGCTAATGGTGGCAGGCCACTAGCTATTTCACAGACTCGTCAGCTTCAACCGGCAACGGCTCAAGTTCACGCCAATGTGAAAATCGCTCCGCCAGCAAAGCCGCAAACCATTCAGGCGAGAGGCGTTCAGCCCAATCCAAACAAGCCCGTTGCGCCGGTGAACGCTGCTAACAAGACCGTGACGCCGCCTGCGAACAATCCAAATCGTCCGCCGTCCGCGAAGCCTAATGCACCGGCCACCACGACCAACGCAAATCCGCAACTCGACCAGAAGCACCAACAGCAAGTGCAGGATCTGCGTGGTCAACAAGACCTCGAACGCCAAAAAGTCGAGCAGCAACAACAACAAGAGCGTGCCGACTTGACCAAGAAAGCCGCTGACGAGCAAGCTCAGCAAAGGCTCAATCAACAGCACCAGCAGCAGCTGGAAGATTTAGAGAAAAAACATGATGCCGAAGAGGCGAAACTCAAGCAGCAACAACAAGCGGAGAAGAAGAACCCTCCGAAACCGGCGAAACCTGCAAAGGAAGACAAGCCTCCGAAGAAGGATAAGTAGCCGTCCTTCCCGGGCGGGGCGCTTGCTAAATGGCAGGCTCTCCGCCCGACTTATTTAGGATCGTTGAATATGGAATTGTGCGTGTGGGTGGGAAAAGCGGCAGCAGAGCTGCCGCACTCCAATTCACCTGATGATTTTAGCTTCAGTGTGAAATCATCGGGGCTTCTCGCGTAAGATTCCTTCTCTCGAGTATGGCACGCCAAACTTCACGCCCGTCCAGACCAAAGGCAGCGTCTTCCGCTTTATCCCCGATTTCGATGTTCGTCATTCCCGGCCTTCCGGAAATTCGCAAGGGTCATAGCCTGCCTAAATTAATCGCTCTGGCCGCTCGGCGCGCAAAAATCATTTTTGAAGACGGCGACGTTCTGGTGGTCGCTCAAAAAATAATTTCGAAAGCGGAGGGCCGCATTGTCCGTCTATCGAAGGTCCGGCCTACCGAGAAAGCCAATGAGTTGGCTAAGAAGCTTTCGAACGATGCGAGGTTCATCGAAGTAGTCCTCCGCGAATCTCGGCGCATCGTGCGTGCGGATCGCGTGCTCATCGTCGAGACGCATCACGGGTTCGTCTGTGCTAATGCTGGAGTGGACCATTCGAACGTTCGAGGCCGAGATCTTGTAACGCTGCTCCCAAGAGATCCCGACGGTTCCGCGCGACGCCTTGGTGCTGCTCTGTGCAAACAAACCGGAAAACGCGTAGCCGTAATCATCAGCGACACTTTTGGCCGTCCCTGGCGCTTGGGTCTGATCAACGTCGCTATCGGCGCGTGCGGAGTTCCCGCTTTGGTCGATCTACGAGGCACGCGCGACCGACATCGCAAACTTCTTAGCGCAACAATTCTCGCCGTCGCCGATGAACTCGCTGCCGCTGCAGGTCTTCTGATGGACAAGTCCGCAGGCACGCCGGTAGTCCTGATTCGCGGCTATCGCTACCGCTTCGTGCGAGATCCTGCCGCGCGCATCATTCGCTCGGCTAGCGAAGACCTATTTCGCTAACGTACCGGCCTTGCGTCCAGTTTAGCCTCTTGCCCACGCGCAGCGATTTCCACTTGCGAGAATCTCCTTCCACCGGGCATCCTTAACTCCGCCATGTCTCCCTTAAGAAAACTCAAAGTTACCGCTCTCGCGGGCGGCATCGGCGCATCCAAGCTGCTCCTCGGTTTGTACGGGGCGATGGATCCGCACGACCTGACAATCATAGTGAACACTGGCGATGACATCGTCCTGCACGGCCTGAAAATTTCTCCGGACCTCGACATTGTTACCTACACGCTCGCCGGTCTCGTCAATCCCGCCACGGGATGGGGCATGCGCGGCGAAACGTTTCACTTCCTGAAGCGCCTCGGCATCTACGGCCGCGAAATCTGGTTCAATCTCGGCGATCGCGATCTAGCCACGCATATTCATCGCACGGATTTGCTAGCCCACGGCAAGACTCTCACGCAAACTGCGGAATCCATTCGCCTCGCACTTGGCGTGAAGTCGCGCATCCTTCCCATGTCGGACCAGCCCATTCCTACGATCATTGAAACGCGCGACGGCAATATGCATTTTCAGGAATATCTCATTAAGCATCGCACCGAGCCGGGAGTTCGCGGAATTCACTTTGCCGGAATAAAACACGCGCACGCCGCTCCCGGTGTCCTCGAATCCATCTGCGACGCGGACCGCGTCATCATTTGCCCGAGCAATCCACTGATCAGCATCGGCCCCATTTTGGCCGTGCCTCGCGTCCGCGAACAGTTGCGCGCTCGCAAAGAAAGCGTCATCGCTGTCTGTCCCATCGTCGGCGGCAAATCCCTAAAAGGTCCCAGTGACAAAATGCTGATCCAACTCGGCTGCGGCTCCTCTGCTTCCGCGGTCGCCAAACTCTATGCGGATTTCACCGGCACTTTTGTCATTGACCGTCGCGACGCGTCGCAGGAAGCCGCCATCCGCGCCCTCGGCATGAAAGTCGCAATCCTCCCGACGGTCATGAAAACGCGCGCAGATAAACGCAAACTTGCCCGCGCTCTCCTCGCTCTCTAGCAAATTTCTCTCGCAGTCTATTTGGGACCGCCCTTTAGTGATCTCGAGAATTCTCTTTCACGATGATCAGATCCCACGGCGCGATGGTTGTTTGCTGGCCTTGGGCGAACGACTGGCTTGTCAACAGATCTGTGCCTGAGGCATAGGAATATGTCACGGCGACGGGTGAGCTGGAATAGTTGAGAAAGTAATGGAGTTTGCGGCCGTCCTGGCTGACTCCATTTTTGACGCGGACGCTCGCAGGGAGTTGTTGGTCGGAGCCGGCAAGACCTGCATCGCGTAGCGTACTCAACACGATGGCCTGCTGGAGCTTGTCGGATAAAACCGTGCCTTCGTACGTGAGCGTTCCTGAGCCGAAGCTATTCGTTGTCACTGCGGGCCAGCGTCCGAAGAACGGATGCTCGTAATACGCGAGCGGCTTAGCCGTTTCCAACTGGAGAAATTCGGCCCAGGTGCTGACTTTGTTTTCTTCACCAACGTGAAATGGATCGCCTTTCAGCGCTAGCGGTTTTTCCAAATTCGAGAACTCCTGATAGGTAAATCCTGCGGCTTTTCGCAACGGGCCAGGTGCCATCTCCCAGCGAACGGCGGAGTTTTCGTTCGCGAAGCCGCTCTTGAAAGTCATCAATACGTGTCCCCCGTTTTGGACGTAGTCGGATATTTTCTTCAGCAGGGCATCGTCCGCGACGTAGAGTGAGGGAACGATGAGCAGCTTGTATTGCTCAAGTTCCGCGGCGGTCACGCCCGAAAAAACGATATCAGTGCCCACATTGCTGAAATAGAGTGACTTGTGCAGCTGCGCGAGAACTGCAGCGTAGCCATGCGTCGCTCGGCCCGGTGTCCAGCCGGTTTCCGGCATTCTCTCGTAGGGCATGAAGCTGATGGCGTGCGAGGAATCGACGCTGTAAAGAATCGCGACGTCGTTGTGGATTTTCATGTTGGCCAGTTCGGGGCCGATCTTCTGGAGTTCGTGAGCGACGCGGCTGACTTCGGCATAGGCACGATTCGGTTCGAGGTCGTGGCTCAACACACCTTTCCAATACGTTTCTTGCCCTGCGTGGATCGAGTGCCAATGCCAATACTCGACCATATTGGCGCCGCTCGATACGTGCGTATAAACGTCGAGGCGCAATTGGCCGTCGTAGGGAGGGAACTGGCCGGCGGAGTCCCATCCGAGCGTTTGCGCGTTTGTTTCGGTGACGAGAAAGTTGCTGTGCTTGAGCGAGCGCGAAAAATCTCCCTGTAGAGCCTGCCACGCACCATCCATGTGATCCTGGGTCCCGTGATAGGGATTGTTGGCGACAGTGTCGATAACTGCGGCGATTGTGGGCTCATCGGTTCCTCCGCCCATCATTCCGCCGAAATCGTGAGTGACAAACTGATCGGGCCGGCGATACTTGCGGACCAGCGCGGCCTGCCATCCAAGAAAATCTGCCACACGCATCTCTTGCCAGCGGCTCCATTCAAGTTTGTAACCGGTGCTGGTGGCGTTGTCGCGGGTGGGCATGTCCGCCCAGTCGTTCACGTCCTGGCCCCAATAGTTGAGGAACCATGCTTTATTGAGGGCATCGGTGGTTCCAAACTTTTTCTTGAGATGCTCGACGAATCCAGTGAAAACATCGGGATTCGAGGCGCCGTAGCCGCTGGTCTCATTGTCGATCTGCCAGCCGATGACCGCGGGATTGTCTTTGTAATGGCTCACGAGATTTGTGATGACGCGCTCGGCGTAGAAGCGGTACTTGGGATTATCGAAGTCCATGTTTTGGCGCATGCCATAGCCGACGTAACCGTCGCCGAGCGGCCGCGCGAGAATCTCCGGATGCGCGTGGGCCATCCACGTCGGTATCGAGTACGTCGGCGTGCCCATGATCACTTTGATCCCAGCCTTGCCCATGGCATCCACGATGTGATCCATCCAGGCGTACTCAAAATGTCCGTCGCTTGGCTCCCACAGGCTCCATGTAGATTCGCCCATGCGCACCACGCTGATGCCTGCAGACTTCATTAGCGCGACATCTTTTTCGAGTCGACCAGGCTGTAGGTCCGCGGGCATGTACTCATTGTAATAGGCAGCACCGTAGAGGATGGTGGGCTGCGTAGCGCCGGGCGGGACCGCCGGTTTCTGTGCAAACGCGGAGACACACGCTACCGACATCGCCGCTGTGATCAATAATCCCCGCAATACGCGACAGAACTTCGCTTGAAACCGTTGCATGAATTCCCCCGAAGTGCTTCTGCTTCGCAATGATCGAACATCTTGCGTCCGCGTGCGACTTGAACCGTGCGAATGATAGGAGCCTAGTTCACCCGGCAATAGGTTTCAATAGCGGCGTGTCAAATTGGTGTTGGGGATTGCCAAGAAATATGGTTTGGAGTCATATAGCTCTTCGTGGTTTTCACCATCTCAGCCACACGGGAACGCCGGAGAATGGGATGCCCACACCATTAAGAGCAAATCGTTGTTTCCTCGCTGTGTTGCTTCTGCTGCCCTCTGCGATTTCGGCGCAGTCGCAGATTCGCCCGCCGCTTCACACTAGCGGTCATGCCATTCTGGATGCGGCCGGGCACTTGGTGCGGCTCACTTCAGTCAACTGGTACGGTTTCGACCAGAAAGAATTTTTAGTCGGTGGGTTGGACCACGCGCCGCTTGCCACGATCATCGCGAAAATCCAAGAAATCGGCGTCAATTCCGTGAGGTTTCCGTGGGCCAACGAAACGCTGGAGCGCAATCCTGTGGTTCCCGAGTACGCAATCAAGGCCAATCCACAATTTCGCGGCAAGCATGCGATGGAAATTATGGACGTCGTGATTGCCGCTCTGGCCCATGCTCACCTCATGATTATTCTCGATAACCACGTGAGCCGTGCGGACTGGTGCTGCAAGGACGACGATGGCAATGGTCTCTGGTACAACGCGGAATATCCCGAAGATAAATGGCTGGCGGACTGGCAGACAATCGTTCGGCGTTACAAGAAACAGCCGTGGGTCGTCGGCGCTGATCTGCGCAACGAACTGCGCAGCGGTGCGCGGTGGGGCGGCGATGATCCGCGTCTGGACTGGCACGCAACTGCGGAGCGCGGCGGCAATGCCGTGCTTGCTGCGAATCCGAAACTCCTGGTGATGGTGGAAGGCCCGGAGTATTCGACGGACTTGACTGCGTTCGGGAAGTTGCCCGTCACACTGAAAATTCCGAATCGTGTGGTCTATTCGCCGCACGCCTACGCCATCGGAAGCCATACGTTTCAGAGCTATGACGAATTGAAGCAAGCATACGATGCGAGAGCTGGATACTTGCTGCACAATGAGCCGGGCGTGCCGCTGTGGGTCGGAGAGTTCGGGGAATGCCAGACGCTGCAATGTGGGGACCGCGCACAATGGTTCTGCTGGTTTGTGCAATACCTGCGCGAGAACGACTTGAGCTGGAGTTACTGGGCGCTTAATGGAACGCAGTCCAGCGGCGTCACGCGCAAGTATGATGACGTTGAAACGTTCGGGCTGCTCACACCCGATTACCAACACATCGCCGCCCAGGAGATGGTTCGCCTTTTGCGAACCATCGAAAGCCCAGCGCAACCGCGTAATCCATAAACTGTTGGACCAGTCGCGCGCCTTTTTCGCAACGCGCCTCGCAATATGGTATCTTCAAAAACTTCGAACATGACAGCCACTCCTCTTACCGCGACAGACTTTCGCCACGCGCTCGGCCAATTCGCTACAGGGGTCACTGTCATAACTGCCCCGCGTGCTCCCGGGCAAGCCTACGGGATGACTGCCAACTCTTTCACATCTGTATCTCTCGACCCGTTCCTGACACTTGTCTGCGTGGATCAGCGCAGCCACCTGTTGCCGCTTCTTAAACAGAGCCGCTTCTTTGGCGTCAACGTCTTGAAGGAACAGCAGCAGGCTCTATCCGTTTATTTTGCACAGTCTGAACAAACCTCGGAGGCGGAAGCGAAGCTCGGTATTCGCTATC
This sequence comes from uncultured Acidobacteriota bacterium, assembly GCA_963784015.1. Taxonomy (GTDB): domain Bacteria; phylum Acidobacteriota; class Terriglobia; order Acidiferrales; family UBA7541; genus Acidiferrum. Next base: position 109,997 of record CAWAPX010000049.1, on the reverse strand, counting down.
GCTGGACACAGGCCGGCGTCCCGCTCCTGGAGGATACTATTGCCCAGATCGTGTGCCGGGTCGTCGCTTCGTACATTGCCGGCGACCACACTATTTTTCTTGGGGAAGTTCAGAGCGCCGATTTGTTTCCTGGCGAGCCGCTCATCTTTTTCCGCAGCCACTATCGTCAAATCGCTCCGCCTCGCTGAGGAAGGCGGATAGCTGACAGCCGGCAGCTCACAGCGGACAGTTCAGAGTTCAAAGTCTAAAGCAAAGAAAGAAACGTCGTGTTGGGACAAGCAATTTGTGGGCGTCGCACTTCGTGCATTTCGACGCGAGTCGACCAAGCGGAGCTTCGCTTACTGGCCACCCAGCGAGTCCCTCTTGACGCCATACTCCGCACCCCAGCGATCCGTCATTTGGCCGCGAATCTCCCAGAGCTCCGGGAAAAATTTGTGCCGCATGCCGTCTTCAAGAATTTCGACTGGCCGGCCCTTCAGCGACTTCGAACCGAAGCCAATCGTACGGTAAATCAGTTGCATGTGTTCGTAACGAAATTTCTGAAACAGCTCGTCAAATTCCGCGAGCTGTTCGGCCACCATGTAGGCATCGCCGTGGTTATACTCGGAATCGTAGATCTTCTCGATCGTGAGGCCGTGCTTGTCCAAGTAATTCACCTTGAACGAATTCCAAATCGGCTGGTACATCTTGAGGAGCACGCGAAAGCCCGGCGACTCCTGCCCGCTTCCATTCCCCAGCTTTTTGCGAATCTCCTGATATTCCTTCGGTGACATCGTTTCCAGCAAGGCCAGCTGCTGAATCATGAGTTTTTGGGCTGTATGGATACGCCGAAAAAGCGTAATTACGCGATTCGTATTTTCCTGCTGCAAATACTCGTCGATGTCCAGGAGCGTGTAGGCCATCAGCTTCATCCACAGCTCTTCGATCTGGTGGACGATCTGGAATTGCATTTCGTCGGCGTTGCAAAGCTTGTCGTAGTCGAGCTGGCAGGAGAGCAGCGTCTTCGTGCTCAGGTACACCTCGTAGTCCAGCGTCCCGTCGCCGCCCATGATCGCGTAAAATTGTTCCCGATTCACGCAGGCCTCCCTGTTACAAGGGTGTCGAAAAAAAAACGTTAACACTCAGTTCGGCGCAGCCACAGGCTGGTTACTGTAGACGCTCTTCTCACCTGCCTTCGCCACAAGATAATACGGTACGCCCAGCTTCTGCAGCGGGTCGGTGTTCCGGTCACTCGGTACGAAAAAGAACACGCGGCCTGGACCGCGCCAAAGACGCGCGAACGAAGCATCATCTTCAAATACATTGGGGCAATCCGGGTAAAGCGAGCCGAACCATAAGTCATTCGTCAGACCATTTAGCATGTGCATCTGGATTCCGGTGTAGAACAAAATGCTCGAGGCCCGCGAATACTGCCCATTCACAACAATGGTGTCTCCTGGCTTGTAGTAACGCTGGATCGCAAGGGCCAGAGGTTTCGATCCCAGCACTGGATTAAACGTGCCCAGCGCCAAATGCACTGCATACAGTAGAACCACCATCATTGATGAGAGAGCCAGATTGGCTTTCATCGAAGCGCCGCGCTTGCGAAGAATCCAGTGCGCCACCGTGCCCACCAGAAAACTAATAGCCGTCAGAATCAGCGGCCAGCGGAAGAATCCCATGGCCTGCGGGGTCAGGTCGAAGAGATGGCCCATGGACAGCTTGTACATGCTGTTCACTTTACGCAGCACTTCTCCGAAGTCTGCGTCTCGCGGGACTGCCGGCGCTACGGCCGCAAACCAGCCAGCTATCGCGGATGCAATCACGCCGAGCACCAGCAAGGCGGTCGCTCCCCGAAACGCGCTTCGCCGCAAGGCGCTGTCTGGTGCCGAATCTGCCTCTCGCTTCAGCCACATGCCGCAAAGCACCGCGAGGGCGGGCAACGCTGGCAAAACGTAGTATTCCTGCCGAGTCGAAAAACTAAAAAAGACCAGAACGAACGCCGCCCACACAGCAAGCAACAAGGCTGCTCGCGATGGCTTATCCAGCTTGCCGCCCCAATCGCGGATTCGCAATGGCACCTGTTTCAGGCTCTTGACCACCGCGAACGACCATGGGAAGGTCCACACCAGTAGCAAGCCCCAGAAAACCAACAGAGGAACTTTGTCGTAGTCCCGCGGCACGCGCAGATTGAGGTAGCGATAAATCTGATCGTTGATGAAGTAAAACCAAAAAAATCCCTTGGCCTCTCCCACGGGCGGATTGCGTAACGTCGCTAGAACGTGCCACGGAGCAGCTACAGCCAAGAACACGATGCTGGTTGACACCAGCCGCAACTTCAGCAGGTGCCGCAAATTTCGCGTGATCAAAAGGTATCCGACAATAATTCCGATCGGGAACGCCAACCCGATCAGTCCTTTCGTCAGCACATCCAGCGCAGTGACCACTCCAATCGACCAGCACAAAAGCCGCGACGGCTGTGGCTCTTCAAGGCTCCGCCAAAACAGATACACAGTCACCGTGAGCCAAAAGCAGACCATAATGTCGGGGATAATAAACCGCGTGTAAATGTACGGGCCAATGGCAGTCGCCAACGCCAGAGCGGAATAGAAGCCCGCTTCCTCTCCAGCGATATCGCGTGCGAGGAAGAACACGGCGAGGAACGTCAATAGCGCGAAAAGCGTCAGCTCCAATCGAACGGAGAATTCCGAAACGCCAGCGACCGAGTAAATTCCCGCCATGATCCAGTAGGGCAGCGGTGCTTTTTCCAGGTACCTTACGCCATTCACATACATGGTCACGTAATCGTGGCGCTGCAACATTTCCACGGGGATTTGTGCGTGTTCGGAATCCACGTCGTCCATCATTGGCGGTGAGGCCAGGCCAGGGATGTAGATCAACGCCCAATAGAGCACGATCCCCAGCACAAACATTAGTGTGCGGTTAGCAGGCGTGCGGATGGATGCGGACGCGGTTTCGGCTCGCGCTCCGCCGCCTACGCTTTCAAAATGAAGGTTGGATTCTGTTTGCAATTCCCGCGGGTTTACCAGCCCCCGGCTCCCGCTGTTCGGGGAGGTTCGTCGCGACCGGCCAGAGCTTCCCGGCGGCTGCGAAACTCGCGCACGCTGTAGACCGGCTTATTCTGCGATTCGTAATAGGTGCGCGCCAGCATTTCGCCGATCAAGCCCGTGGCAATAAACTGAATGCCGCCCATTACGAGCGCCATACCCAGCAACATTAATGGGCCATGATTCGCCAGGAGCCCTTCATCCAAAACTGCCTTGCGGACGAACACCCACAACCCAATGCCAGCTCCACCGCTCAAGCACGCCAGCCCCAGTAACCCAAAAAATTGCAGCGGCTTGGTGGAATAATCCAGTAGAAACTTCACGCTCATCAAGTCCAGTAATACACGCACGGTCCGCGATATCCCGTAGTTAGACTCGCCACTTCTTCGCGCGATATTCGAAATCGGCACTTCCGCTACCGACGCGCCGGCCCAGCTAGCCAGAGCGGGAATAAACCTGTGCAACTCGCCGTATAAATGAATTTCCGACAAAACTTCGCGGCGGTAGGCCTTAAACGTGGTTCCAAAATCATGCAAATCCACGCCGGAAAGTTTCGCCATCATTCTGTTGGCAATCCGGCTAGGGAGTTGCCTTGTCAACCAGTGATCCGTGCGCGATATGCGCCATCCGCTGACCAAGTCGTAGCCTTCTTCAATTTTTTCCAGGAACCGCGGAATTTCATCCGGGTCGTGCTGTAAATCTCCATCCATCGAAATGATGATTTCGCCGCGAGCAAAATCAAAACCCGCTTTCAAGGCAGGAGCTTGCCCAAAATTTCTCCGCAGTTGCACTACATTCACCCGCGGATCGTGTTCATAAATGTCGGACAATACCTTGAATGTTTTGTCCTTGCTTCCGTCGTCCACAAACACCAGCTCATAACGCTCGCCGATCGCATCCATCACTTCCGTCAACTTCACATACAATGGCGAAATATTTTCCTGTTCGTTGTAAAACGGAACGACGATCGAGTAGCGGATGGGCGGATCATTCTTCATGCTTTTAGTTCTGGGCTTTCCTCAGGCTTCTTGGGCTGCAAAACCATAGTCTACCAGCCGAATCCCCTGCGACGCGACAAGATTTCGTATTTGCGTGTTCGTCAGAATCTCAACTTCAGTCTGCCGCGAAGCTTGCAGCCGCGTTGCCGATTTGGCCAGATCTGCATCGACATAACCCGGGTGACACATCAACTCGGTTGTGCCCTCCGGCAAAATTTCGAGTAGCCGCAAAACGCCTTCGCGCGTTAGCTCGCCCGTTTGCGCAATACCGCAAAAATAATCTGCCGCGGCAATTCCGGCACGCTCCGCCTGTTCGTGCGCATCCCGGGCCAGGAATTTGAGGCCACGCGCCTGCACTCCTTGCTTCATCACTACGGTGCCCTTCTGTTTTGCTCCCGACGAAAGCGCGGCGCGCAAACTTGATTCTTCATGCGAAATACGCACTGCTGCTATCCCATGCTTCTTGGCCAACCTCAGCACTATCTCGAAAAGGCCCGGCAGCATCTGGACATGCTTGTGCCCGTCAAGATGCGTAGGTTCGATTCCAACCTCGCGAACCTTCTGGATTTGGGCGTCCCATTCGCGCTCTATTTCGCCAAGCAACACGCTGCGACGTGCCAGCTTCAGGAGCAAACTCTCGGGCTTGCCCTCCAACTCCCCCCGGTCGTTCAAGAGGGTAGTCACCAATTCCCGATCCGCGACCGGTTCGCCATCGCTCAAATTCAAATGCACCCCAACTCCCAATGCCGGTGTCGCCCGAGCCAGCTCAACGCCGGAGGCAAACGCGGCGCCATTGGCCAGCAGGGAAGCGCTGGTCACAATGCCATTGCCGTGCGCTTCGGCTATCCCCCGGTTGACGCCCTCCGTCCACCCCAGGTCATCCGCGTTTACAATCAGGTTTCTCAAGTCTCGCCTGTTCCGTGGTTCCAGCCTGTACTTCGGTACAGCTATCCTTTCGAGTGCCACCACTCGACCGTACCATTGACCCTTTTTCCCCTCAACTTTAGCATGGCTTCCAGAGGCAAAAATGCCGCCAGTTAAGACGCGAGAGGCAAAGGTGTTAGGCGAGCGCTACGGCGATAAACGCCGCGGCCGCCGCATGAACTCCCGCGTGCCCGTTCGCCTGGAGTGGGATGGAGACGCTGGAAAGCGCTTCTCCGTGGAAGCCCATACCCGGGTGGTCAATCCGTATGGCTGCATGGTGGTCCTTGAGCAGGAACTTAAGCTCGAACACCGCCTGGCGCTAACAAACCTTGCCACGGATACCAGCAACGCAGCCGTAGTGGTCTGGCGTGGGGTGCCGCGCCCGGATGGCTGGGAATACGGCGTCGAACTCGTCGCGCCGGAGATGGATTTCTGGGGGCTTGAGCTTTGATAAAACCTCAACCGAACGTTAAACCGGTCGCTGCGGCCCCAAGAGTGGTTTCGACGCGTCCGCCCACTGCGGAAGAGCGCCGCCGCGCCCAGCGCGTTCTCCTCAGGATTCGCGTGGCGGTCCATATTACCGGCAAAACGAATACGCTCGAAGGCCATACGCATACCGTTAGTGCCAGCGGCGCCATGCTCATCCTTCCGGAACCACTTGCGGAAGGAACCATGATTACTATCGAAAATCCCAAAGCCCAGAGCAAGGTTGAAGCGCGCGTGGTGCGTCCGCCGCAAACTAGCCACGAAGGTTCGCAGGTACCGGTCGAATTCACTTCGCCATCGCCGAATTTTTGGGGCATTTTCTTTCCGCCTGACGTTAACTGAGGATTCGGCGAGGATCGTCTTCCGAGGGGAGCCCAGCGAGGGTAGGAAGCTCTCCTAACTCTGTGTGCTTTGTGTCCTTTGCGAACTCAGTTTAAGAATCCGAGGTTTGTTTTTTTGTGTCTTTTCCATTCTCAAATATAAAAAAGAGCGGCCCCGACTTTTGTCGGGGCCGCTCGATGTTTTTCTGACTTAGCGTAGCTGCTACTGGACCGTCACGCTGATTGCGGGCGCCGCTGGCGTAGCTGCTGGATTAGTGGTGATGGCGATTGTTGTGGTCCCGGTTACCGTCAGATTGAGCGTACCGCTCGCTGACGCTGCCGTTGTCGCATCGCCCAGGTAGTGTGCGCTGATCGCGTGGGTTCCCACGGCCAACGCCGGCGCTGTCGGTACCGCGGTCCCTCCAGAGACGTTTGCCGCGGTGCCAATCATGGCCGCTCCATCGAACAATTGGACCGACCCGGTTGGTGTGCCGCCAGTCACTGCCGCGCTGAACGTGAACGCCGTCCCATTGGGAACCTTGCCGGGGTTCGCGGTCAACTTGGTAACCGTGGCCGTCTTAGGCGGCGGAACAGGGCCTCCGCCTGCGCCGTTGCATCCCGCAGTAATGCCAAGTAGGCAGACCAACCCCAATCCAAGCGCTGCGCGAAACTTCTTGCGCCCGCCTGGGAGGAAGAGCATGAACAGCGCCGCAAAGCCGGTTCCCGCGCTAAGCGTCCACCACCCCTTGCTGCTGGATGGTTTGGAGTTGGGATCGGAGTCGGTGGTTGGCAGCAGAATGGCTTTGGCTTCAAACATACCCTGCTCCCGGAAGTTAGTAGCAGTGAGCGTGCTAGAAGTCGCGGCCACTTGGCAGCTCAAAGTTCCGGTCGCTGTGCCATTTGCAGGCGGCGTAATTGTTGCGGGCGCCGTGCACGTGACACCTGGCGGGAGGCTCGCCGGCAGGCTGACCGTTACCGGCGAATTAAAGCCGTTGGTCGAGGTTATCGTGATGGTCGAAGCTGCGGCCGCGCCAGTCATCGAATTCAAAATTAGCGGCGTGGAACTTACCGTAAAGACGGGACCTGTCGGGGGCGTCACGTTAAAAGGAGAACTCGGCGCCGCGCTCGTCAAACCCGCTGCACTTGCCGTCAGTGTGTAACCTGTCCCGGCGGCGCTGATAGTCAGGTTCGAGAATGTCGCTATGCCATTTGCAGGATTGGCCGACGTTGTTCCGGCGAGTGTCCCGGTCGAGGGATTTGTACCTATGGCGATAACGATCGGGGTCGTCGCTCCCGCAACGATACTTCCGTTGGCGTCTTCGATTGCTACCTGGACAGAAGGCGCAATGGATTTACCAACAACGGTGTTGGAGGGCTGCGTTATAAACGCCAGCGTCGTCGCCGTGCTGAGGACATTGAATGGTGCGCTTGTTGCGCCTGTCAAACCTGCAGAGCTAGCAGTCAATGTGTAGCCTTTCCCGCCCGCGCTGATGGTCAAGTTGGGGAACGTGGCTACGCCATTCACTGGGGTGGCCGTGGCCGTTCCCCCGAGTATTCCAGCGGAAGGGTTATTGCCTATGGCGATGGTGATTGTGTTGGTAGCTCCCGGAACGACACTTCCGTTGGTGTCTTCAACCGCAACCTGCACGGAAGGGACAATAGAAGCGCCAGTGTTTGTGCTTGTCGGCTGGCCCAGGAAAGCCAGCTTATTCGCCGGGAGAATTACGTTGAACGCAGCGCTTACAGCGGGTGTCAAACCCGCTGCGCTTGCGTTCAGCGTGTAGCCCGTTCCTGCAGCACTGAAAGTCAGGTTGGAGAAGGTCACTATGCCCTTGACCGGAGTACCCGTCACAGTTCCTGCAATTCCGGCACTGCCGGGGTTTGTACTAATGGTGACCGTGTTGGTCGCTCCCGCAACGATATTTCCATTGACGTCTTCAACCGCAACCTGCACGCCAGGAGTAATGGAAACGCCGACGGGAACGTTCGAAGGCTGTGCGACGAAGACCAGCTTCGTTGCCGTCCCGACGGTTCCCGAAACCGTCAGCGCTAGCGGAGTGAGGCTGCACGTCGTGCTGGCCACCGTACAGTTGCTGTAGTTAAGGTCGCCGCTAGTGAATGCGGCCTTTATCGGCTGAGGTGGGGTTGTGGCGAATGACGTGACTAACGTCGCCGTCGCAAACGCCCCGGCGCCTGACGTTGTATTAAATGAGGTCGGCACAACAGGCACAGTGCAGGATGCGGCTGTCCCGCAAGCCGAGAACGTGACCGTGCCAGTCGGGCCAGATCCATTACTCACACCATTGCAGGTGCCCGTGGGACCAGATCCGGTATTCCCGCAGGGTTGTGTATAGCCGGTGGTGACCGTTGCTACCAGCGTGACACTCTGCCCCGCGCTGACTGTAGCAGTGGATGAACCGTTGAGGGTGGAAGTAGTCTGAGTCGGGCCGGGAGTGACCGTGATCGAAGTTGGGGGGGTCGAAGAGCTTGAGTTATAGCTGTTGTCTCCGGAATAGGCAGCTACGATTGGATTCACTCCACCAAACAATTGAATGAGTAAATCTTCGACAAAGCCCAGATTGCCCACGGAAGAAATATTCGTGTTGGTTGAGCCAGTCCTAAGGAAATCATTCAACGGACTGCCGTTCTCAGTCAGAGTGATATTTCCTGTTGGACAAGGAACCTCGGGGATTTGCGTGATGGAGGTAGGCGACGTGTTGTTGCAGATTGCGCCTGCAGTGGCTCCCACCACATTCACGATCATGATGTAGTTTGTGCCGAACTGAACGGACGTGGTCGGCGCAAGGAACCCAGTTTGTATGTCCTCATTAAACATCGTTGCCGTCGTCGTGCTATTTTCGCGGTTGACCGTCACGGTGATGGGCTGTGAGTCCGCCGGCCCGAACGTGCCGTCGCCTGCGTAGTGCGCGATGACTGGGTAAGGTGTACCCGCTCCGGTTGTGTCATCTCCCGGGAGCATATTCGTGGTAATGGTTGCAGTGCCGTTTACGAGGGTCGCGGAGCCCGCGCCGACTTGACCAAAACCCGGCGGCTCGGCGATCAGCGAAATGTCGCCAGTGGGCGTTCCCCCCGCTCCAGTGACCGTGATTGTGAAAGCTTGACTCTGCCCGTGCGTGATACTCACCGTTCCCGAAGCGGGGCTGGTGATGGCAGGCGTGGCAGCCTTGAAGTTCGTGGTGACATTGCCCCAGTTTGCTATCAAGTTCGAAACGTTGGGGGTGCCTAGCCCGGTTGCAAGGTCATAGCCTGAGGTGGCCGAAAATGCTGGCGTGTTTGCCGCAAAAGGAGCCCCTGGAGTCACTAAGATGCCAAAGCCGCTTGCTGTCTGATTGCTGCAATTGGGCGTCCCTGCTACGCACTGGACGGAGTTGTTACCCGTGGTGATGTCATTGAAAGTACAGGAGGCGGCTGGCAACGAGGCTCCAGTGGAATTGCAGGCTGGATTTCCGGCCTGCGTGGTTGCCAAGTTATACAACACGTAGTTGGCGTTACCCTGCCGCCCGCCGCGGCCAGCTGCGACCTCTGACTGGTTAACCAGGGCCATGATTCCGGCCCACGCCGGTGTCGAGGCGGATGTACCGCCGACGCCGCTTAAATTGTAGCTCGGCACGCCATCGATAATCGGCTGGCCGGTGAGGTTACACGGTTGGTTGGGGTCTTGACTGCCCGAATCTGCCAGACAAAAGACATAAAAGTGATTGCTGGGACTGTTGACTGACGCGAAGAGGGAAACGTCTGGAATATCGCGCAAGCTGTCCGCGGGCACGCCTGGTGCACTCTGCCAGCTTGGCTTCGGATATCCGCCAGTGCAGAACTGACCGTTGTTGGTAGCGCAGTTGCTTTGCCCGCCGCTTCCGCCTGTAAGGTCCAGTCCGTTCGGGTCTGTCGCCGGGACTAACCCGCTGCATGCGGTGAGTGAGCCGGAACTGGCGCACGAGTCATTCCACGGAATCTCGGGAATGTAGGATTTAGCGGTTGCCAGCGCTGCCGTATCATTCCAAAACATTGTTGGATTTAATGCGTCGTTGAAATCAGTTCCGCCGACGGCAATGTTAAACGGTGTCGAAGCGGAGCCGCTAACGGATAGACCGAATGTAGAATTCTGACTGCCGTCATCACAACTATCGGAACCGCTATCCCCGGTAGAGACAAAAACGGAAATGCCCTGCGCCGCCGCTTGTTCCCACAAGGTGCTGGCGAATACATTGTCAGTACCCGCTTCGCATCCCCCGAAGCTTTGGCTCATCACGGGTGCAAGGTTGTTCGTGACGATGTACAACGCTGATTGGTCAACGCCGTCGGTTGAATCGTCAGCCTCAGCGCCAAGGCCCGCAAGGTTCCCGGTGATCGTACCTCCATTGACGACCAAGAGAATGTTCGCATTGGGCGCCGTCGACCCCACCATGTCCACATCGAGGGTCGCTTCCCCGTCGTCTCCCGGCACGATTCCGGGGTCTGGCCCGTTCACGATAACGTTGCTAGTCGAAAAATTGGCCAGGCTTGGAATACCAAACGCCGAACCAAACTGGGTAATGTCCGAGATGGTTATGTTCGATCTCGCCACAATCGCAATCGTCTGCCCCTGTCCTGCGGGGGAACCGGCCACCGTGGCCGGAATGTTATAAATGGTAGCCAGGTCGCCAGGTCCCACGGCAAACAGGCCTGTTCCCGTGCCAAATCCCGGCTTCGTCAATTTCCCTTCGGCTTTCAATTGCTGCAGCTTGTTTGACAGATGCATGTAAGATTTCAGACGGAAGTCATGCAGGGAGTGAATCCTCGCGACTACCGGCGCGAGAGCAGCGGGAATCTGCGGATCAGACAAATTCGCGAAGTGAAGCTGGCCGTTCACAATGACGTTGTGAATTTCCGTGTGAAAGGCGCTACGTACCAAACCGGCCGTGCCACTGAACTCGATGAACATGCTTCCATTACTGGCCTTGATTTCTGTAAAACCCTTTTGTGCTAGCCAGTCCGCTACTTTCTGAATATCGGCGTCAGCTACTCCAAATTGCTGGCCAAACTGCTGTGGCGTCAACCATGCGTGGTAATTCGACGAGTTTTTGACCTGTTGCGAGTCAATCAAATTGCGCAGGGCCGTTTCCTGTTGGGGGCTGCGCTGCAGGACCAGCAGCATATGGTTCATCGGGCGAGAGTCCGCCACGAGACCCTGGTCGAATCCTGCGCGCGCTAAAGGATTCACACTTCCACGAATCGTGACGAGGTTGGCCTCATCGACCGCTTGCGTGATGCGCGCGGCAGCCTGTTTCGTCTGCGCTGTCGCCGACAGACTGAAAATTGTGAAGAGGGAGGCCAAAAACAGAAGGGAATTCCGAAAAATGAGAGTGCTAGTGTTTTTCATAACCCGCCCACGCTGCAGATTTGGTGTGTATTTCAGGGGTTCGCCATCGGTCCAGAGGGTGCAACTTCATTTGTAAAAATTTGCCTTTTTTACAAACTAATTGCTTTGGCAGGGGCTTGGCCCGAAAACGAAATCGCCCAAGTAACTGCAGGAGAGGTTACCACAAACCGTTTACAGCCTTACCACTAACTTGCTACCGAACACGAATGAGTGGCATTACCCTCAGGACTGCCTTGCCTACTACCCCGGTCCCTCTTCGAACATTGCAACGAGTACAAATCCCCAACAGCTGAACTGCAACAGCTTCAACTTTATTCCATTGCTCCGTCTTTATTACTTCCGTGAAACTTCTCGCGAAGTTCCCGCGCCTTCCAAGCAAAGGTTTGGAAGGCCACTTATAACGAGTACCTAACCCAGCTTGCTCCCATTTGTTTCGCCGCACCACAAAGAAATTAATTCTCCTGCCTGCCACCCGAATTCCTCGCCTCACCATATCTACAACTCCCAGGGTTCTCAGGTGTTGTTTTCTCCGTGTCCCCTGCGGTCTTTGTATCCTCTGTGTAAATCTGTCCTGGCTTTTTCTTCCTGGCTTCAAACGGCAAGCACGCGTTGCCGGTCGCAAAAATTAAGGGCCGTGGTTCTGACAAAACGCACGTATCCTCTGCAAATTGTGTCTCTTACCAAGGAAGCGCGGAAAAGTCGACATTGCCGCCAGAGAAGATGATTCCGAGTTTCGGCCGCTTGCCATCGGAACGAGCTGGCAGATTGAGTTCGGCGACGACTCCCGGCCGAAGCAGTGGGGCGATCGCGACAGCGCTGCTCGGTTCGATGATGATCTTCATCCGCTCCCATACAAGCCGCATCGCAGCGATGATCTCTTCCTCGCTGACCAGCAGGACGCGGTCGAGGTGGCGGCGCAGGATAGCGAATGTGCGTGGCGCGAGAGAAGCACGCAGCCCGTCGGCGATCGTGTCACTCGAATCGAGCGACTGAAGTATGCCGCTGGCGAGCGATCGGTAGGCGTCGTCGGCGCGGGCGGGCTCGCAACCAATGACGCGAATGTCCTCGCGGATTGCGTGCGCGCTGAGGCAAGTACCACTGAGAAGCCCGCCGCCACTGACAGGTGTGAACACAACGTCGAGGTCCGAGACTTCTTCGAGAAGTTCCTTCGCAGCAGTGGCCTGTCCTGTGATGATGCGGTCGTTATCGTACGGATGGATCAGAATCGCCCCGGTTTCAGCTTGTACGCGCGCGGAAGTCTCTTGCCGTGAAGTGATCGTGGGCTCGGAGAAAGTGATGCGTCCACCGTAGCTTTCGACCGCCCGGCATTTTACGGAGGGCGCATTTTTCGGCATGACGATGTATGCAGGCACGCCGCGCCATGCGGCGGCGCATGCCACCGCGGCGCCGTGGTTTCCACTGGATGGCGTTACGATGCCGTGCGCAGCTTCGGCTTTGGTAAGCGAAAGAATCGCGTTCGCAGCTCCGCGAATCTTGAACGAGCCGGTTTTCTGAAAATTGTCGCACTTGAAGAAAAATTGCGCGCCAGCCATCGCATCGAGCGAATGCGAAGTGAGAACAGGTGTGCGGTGGATATGCGAAGCGATGCGTGCATGCGCTTCGCGAATGTCGTCGCAGGTTGGCGGCTGAAAATTTGTCGATTCGATTTGTGGCACTGTGCTCATGGGATGCCCTGACGTATTGTCCTTCCGCCTTTGGAATTTTTTTGTGGCACTACGTGCGTCAGTCCGATACGAGGCACATTATTGCACAAGGAATGGATGCCTCGAACCATTGCCTAAGTAAGTTGCGGATGCGAAAGCAGGCCAATGTGGTCGCGAGCGATAAGCGGGACCGGCGCTCAGCTACACGTGCAAGAAATGCGAGTGACGTGGTGTGCGATTACCGCTAACCGGCTAAACGCATTTTGCGAAGAATGGAGTTTGTTCGGTGCGCCCGTTGGGAGGTACTATCCTTCGCGGTTTGGGACGTGGGGAATTCGGGGAGCCGAGGAGAATCGATGAGAATTCATGCGAAGAGCATTGAGTGCGCAACGCGAAACATAGTTACCGCGCTATTGCTGGCGGGAATGAGCGTTGCAGCGGAGGGACAGGTGCGCACTGAGGCCGGCAGCGTCGAAGGTTCCACGAGCACGGATGGCAAGGTTCAAATTTTTAAGGGGATTCCGTATGCCGCGCCTCCCGTTGGCGCACTGCGCTGGAAAGAGCCGCAACCAGTTCCAAGCTGGCAAGGCGTGCGCAAGGCGACGGAATTCGGCGCGCGCTGCATGCAGGGCAATGTGTATGACGACATGGTGTTTCGCGATGCGGCGCCGAGCGAGGACTGCCTTTATCTGAATGTGTGGACGCCGCAAGCTTCCTCGGCCGCGAAACTTCCCGTAATGTTATGGATTCACGGCGGCGGCTTTCAGGCAGGGGCTACGTCCGAGCCGCGGCAGGATGGCGAACGCCTCGCGCACAAAGGTGTCGTGATTGTGAGCATGAACTACCGGCTGGGAATTTTTGGGTTTTTCTCCCACCCCGAGCTCACCAAGGAATCGGCGCATCACGCATCGGGAAATTACGGATTGCTGGATCAAGCGGCCGCTCTGCAATGGGTGCGGAAGAACATTGCTGCGTTCGGAGGTGATCCGGAGAATGTAACGATATTTGGAGAGTCGGCGGGTTCGTTTTCCGTAAGCGCGCTGATGGCCTCGCCCACTTCCGAGGGATTGATCCACCGTGCCATTGGAGAGAGCGGCGCGTTTTTTGGCAAGACGCTTACGGCGAAGCCGCTTGCGGAGAGCGAGCAGGAGGGCGTGAAATTCGGGGCGTTGATTGGTGCAGACACTTTGGAAAAACTGCGGGCGATGAGTTCGCAGGAGACACTCGACGCGGCCTGGAAGGTTAAGAACGCATTCCGCTTCGATCCAAACATCGACGGCTACTTCTTACCGGAAAGTCCATCCGAGATTTATGCAAAAGGAAATCAGGCGCATGTCGCGTTGCTGGCAGGATGGAACCACGATGAAGGCAACTACCACATATTTTTCGGAGCCGACGCGCCGACCAAGGAAAACTTCGTAAAGAAAGTCAGCCAGACGTATGGAGACAAAGCGGCGGAGATCCTGAAGGCTTTTCCAGCCGAAACGGACGAACAAGCCAAGACTTCGGCCGATCTGCTGGCCACGGCAAATTTCATCGGCTATGGAACGTGGAAGTGGATCGAGATGCAGTTGAAAACGGGTAAGTCTCCTGTCTACCGATATGAGTTCGATCAGGCACCTCCGCTGGCACCTCCCGTGGCTGGCGCGGCCCCTGAGGAAAGTCACGGAGCCTATCATTCGGCGGAAATCGAATTCGTATTCGGAATGCTCGACTCGAAGAAACTGCCATGGCGACCCGCGGACTATGCACTATCAGAACAGATGGGTTCGTACTGGACGAATTTTGCCAAGACCGGAAATCCAAATGTCGCCGGACTGCCGCAGTGGCCTCAGTATTCCGCAAAAGACGGCTATCCCGTAATGCACCTGGTTGCAACGCCGCACGCCTCAGTGGATCAACAGCGCGCGCAATACGAAGCACTAGAAAAGGCGTCGGCAAAGCCTTAGCGCAATTCTTGCGGCGGCTTTGCCGTTTTATCCCCGGAGCTGTAATCGATCAAGAAGCGTGGACGGCTTCGGGGTGGAATTTGATGGCGGCGGCGATGGTCAGCACGATAAAGATAGCCATCACGACCACTTGGCTGATCAAAAAAGGCGGCTCGGAACCCGTGGGCGCGAGCACATGCAGGGAAGGCACCTTCATAAAAAGCTGCGCGATCAACACGAATACGTTCAGATAGAGAGCAATGGAAGCGGTTACAGCGTAAATTTTGCGCCATGCTCCCGCGAGGTGCTTGACGTAGCGAGCGGGAATTGCAACAGCCAGCACGACCAGTGAAATGACGCCCACTATGATTCCCGGCGTCACTCCGTGGAACGGAAAGAAAAAGCCTGTGATGCTGGTCAACGCGGTGGTCAGCAAGAAGATTCCGTTCCAGCCATCGAGGCGCTTCCCGGCGATCATCCCAAATAACGCAATAAATCCGGTGAAGATGCCGATCAGGCTTAAAAGTACGTGAAAGAACGTAAACGCCGTCATGCCAAAGATCATCGATTACCTCCTCTGGGCCAAGCCGCTTGGGCGAAGTTGGCAATTCGATGATCGAAACCGAACTAAGAGGTGCAATTATCTGCATTTGCGGATGGTGTGCCGTCGGCTACGAGGCCGGATGAACGGTTTGGACGGCTCAAGAGGCCAGGCCGGTCAAAAACGTGGGCAGGTTCCAGGGGCGGTTTGGAGTACCCATAGTACGATGGATTGATGCTTGACCCGATTTCTGGCTCTGCTAGGCTTAGCTACCCCTTCTCGTACGGCGCGAGGGCCGCGTCATTACCTCCCTCGCCTTGAGGAGGACACTATGCCAGGCGCAGAACGCAGACAACTTACCCGCCACAATCATCGCACCCCGCTGCGATTTCGCTCGACAGGGGTGGCTGCGGACAAAAGCGATCATTTCACGGAAGCCCTAAATATCTCACGCGGCGGGTTTTATTTTGCTTCGTCGGCGCCACTGCAGGTCGGGATGCCTATTGAGGTGACCGTACGGATTCCTGGGGAAGTGAGCGGGAGCTTAACCGAGGAGATGCATTGCACGGCGCGAGTCGTCCACGTCCGAAATGAAGCCTATGGCGATGGGCGCATCGGGTTTGGGGCGGAAATCGTGAAATTTAGTTCGACACCAGCGCCCGAACGCTGGACGTCCTAAGCCTTCGGATGCAATGCCTGGCCCAGGGACCTTATTAGATCGAAAATTCAGAAAAACCAGTCGTCAGCCGAGATTTAGAGCGGTTGGGTGCTTCGGTCGGTAAAGACCAATTGTCCCGCCGCCTGGAAGTGGAATCCTCGTAACGGAACCCCACCTTTCTTCTTGAACTGCAAAGCACGTCACTCCCTTTTTTGCCAGCGTTGACATCTCGAGATTGAGGTCTTCGCACAGGAAGTAGAGTTCGTGTGGACCATTCTTTTCTGAGGGATGAAATGCGGCCTCGCCCGGCGGAAGCGCGAAGATCAGCCAACCGTGGCCGGCGTCGACGGACTTGAACCCGAGAACGTCGCGGAAGAAGGCTCGGTCGGCCTCAGGATCTTTCGTGTAGACGATTACATGAGCACCAGAAATCATGCTGCCCTCCAAAATAGAGTCGCGGGAATTCGGGAAGGAAGCGAGTTTAGCGAAAACTGCAGAACACTCTCAATCTCAAACAATTCAGAATTCGGCCGAGAGCCTTGGGCCTCAGGGTTTGGCTTCAGTTACGTTGAAGGTGTTTTTTGCGCTGCCAACGTTTTCGAAGCGGTCGTAGGCTCGGACAGCGATCGTGTGTTCGCCAGGGGCAAGGCTGCCCAGCGTGAATTCGTAGTTTTCGCTCGGGGCGTCGCTGACATTCCCAACTGGCGCGAGGAGTGTCCAGTCTCCCCCATCGAGGCTGTATTGAGCGCGGTCGATGCTGCTCGCGGAATCATGGGCCGTGAACTTTGCGACTACGGGGCTGGAGTTGCCGCTACGTGACGCGGCAGAAGTTGTTTCCAGGCGTTCGATAACGGGCGGAGTGTTGTCGACTTCGAAGCGCTCGCTCTCGCGTTCCGCCTTGAGCGCTGCGGCGGGCGGATTCGAAGGCGCGTCCGTCGCAACAATTTTCAGATGGTAAGCGCCATCTGGAAGGGTAGTGCTGTCCCAGGAATAGAATTTTTGGTCGAGTTTGTCCTTCAATAGCTTCCACTCATGTTCGTTTTCGCCGCGATAGTAAATCGAATAGCGCAGGTCGTCGTCGTTGTCGTCGTGGGCGCTCCACAAAACGGATTGATAGCCTTTTTCACGGAAACCTTGCGGAGGTTGTTCGAATTTTGATGGCGTAATGCTTTGAGCGATGAAGACGTTGGGAGTATTCGGTGTCGGCGGCATTTTGAGGGCGACGCTTGGCGCTTGGCCTGTCGAGATGATCGTATTGCCTTGCGCGCGCACTCCGGGATCTTGCAGAACGATGGCATCAATGACCGGGGCGACATTCCGCGGCAGGTAGGCGAGGCTGACCCAGTTGATGCCGTCGCCGGGACGGCCATCGTGGAGGACGGCTTTCCACTGGAAGAATCTCGCGCTCGGAGCTTCAACGGCGCTGCCGGGTTTCGAATACGGGCCAAACCATCGCGACCATTCCTTGCCCGGATCTTCGGTGTTACCGGAACGAACGAAAAATTCTAGGCGTGGCTCACCCGAGGCGCTTGCTGATTTTGCGCCAGTGGAAGCCGTTGGCGGCGGACCCCACCAGTCGAGGCGTCCCCACTGTGAAAAGAGTTGCGCGTCAAAAGAGCGCGATTCGTAAGTGCCTTCGGCTTCGTACTCGGGGCCAACAGAAAATACTTTTCCGGGATTCGCGGTACACAAGAAGACTTTGCCGGCGGCATTGCGCGCGATGCCGGTGATTTGAGCAGAACCGGCTTTGGCGAGCTGCGCGAAAACACCGTGTCCATCGATAGCGAGAAGAGAACCGCTATTGCCCGTGCCTGCGAGTACGCGACCATCCGAAGCGAATCCAAGTGAATAGACAACGTCATCGCGGGAAGTCCAAAGTTCATCAGGCGTGCCTTCCGGGGAGAGCCGATAGATGCTGCTGGAAAGAGTGGGTGGAAAAGCGACGAATGGTGTTCCCTGTTGCGCTTGTCCCGAGACAGCCCCAGTGACGCCTCCAGCGCTGCTCGTGAACGTAGTGGTTCCCTGCGGCGAAGCGATGATCGTGGTGGAGGACGGAGAGATGCCGTGTTGCTTTTCGCCGATGGCGGCAGCGTAAATGGAGCCATCGGGAGCAACGGCAAGCGCTGTGACTTCGCGCTTGGATGTTTCGTAGAGGACGAATCCCTCGGCAGCGCCTCCGGAGGCGTCTTTCTCTTTGCGCGGGAATTTGGCGTCGGGACGCGTGATGCGAAGAATGCGGCCGTTGGGTTCCGTGCCTGCGAGAAGATTTTTGTTCGCATCGAATGCCAGGACACGGATGTGGGCTTCGTCGCTCGCGTAGAAGAGTTCGCCCTTGCCGTCGGGCGTGACGGAGAAGACTTGGCCCTTGTCTCCAGTGGCCACATACAAATTACCGTCGGCGCCGAAGGCGATGTCCCAGATGTATTTTGTCTTGGGATCGAAAAACACGGATTTTTCGCCAGATGCAGAGACTCGATAGACCTTGCCGTCAGGAGAAGTAGCGACGTAGAGAGTGCCTTTCGAATCGAAGGCAATCGATTGAGCGACTAAATCGGTAGATTCAAAAACCGTAGTTGGTTTGCCGCCGTTATCGAAGCGAAACACTTTTGCTGGCGAACCTCCAGCTGCGTAAAGAGCACCTTTGGGGTCAAGGCGAAGCGACCAAAGGTAAGAGGCATCGGCGTCGGCGAGGAGAGTGAATTTTGGAGCGAGTTCCAGGCGGCCGTCGCTGCGGACGGCTACGCCGTGGGCGGTCCCTTTGAGAAATTCTTCGTAAGTGGTTTGGAGCCAGCGGCGGGTATGCTCCGCGTGAAGAGGAGAGAAAGTGGACGCAAAGAAATAAAGAAGTAACGACAACGAGGCGATCCGTGCGAACGCGCGCGTCGCGGTTTGGAAGCGATGCTCGTGCGTCTTGGAGTCGGTCAGCTTGCGACTTGGCATTTGCATGGTCACCGGATTTGAAGATTTAGCGAGATTACGCCCGAAACTGGGCCGCCTAGCGCTATCGAAGATTCGCTGGCCAGCGATTCGCGCAGAACTTGCACGCTGCCGGGAGTGGGCCGGCCATCAATGACATTGATTTGGGAGAGCGGAATATTCGGCAGCTCTTTGTCGTCCCAAAGAATAGTCGGCGTAGGTGCGAAGAGGCCGACGTAGAGACGGTCGTTGCGGCGCTCGCGGTTCAGCATGGCAATCAGTTGATCGAGGCCGGCGTTGCTGCCGCCCGCCCCGGAGAAAGCGAATCCGCGAGAAGCGCGATTGAGCATGTCACCGTCGGTGACGAGAACGCGCAGCGTGGTGCCGCGCGTGGCTTGGTCGGGCACGCGCACAGTGGTTTCTTCCACGCGCGCGGGGCCGCGGTACGGGCGCAGCAAAACGCGGACACGAAGGGTTTCCCCCGGCGCGGCCTCACCCTTTTCCAGCCAGGCGCTTTCGATGCTGAAGGATTGGCGGCCGGGAACGCTCTCGACGCGAAGCGAAATACGATCAAAAACGGGAGTTTCACGCGTATTCGTGAACAGCCGATTGAACACGCTCTGCATGTTGATGGCGATGGGCAAACCGTCAGGCGAAAAAGCGTCGCCGGGCGCAAAAGTGTTCTCGATGAGAACGGGCGCATGGCCGTGGACTAGAACTTCACCGGAAAGATGGAGAGTGGTGCCTTCGCCGTAGAGCGAGTTTTGCGTCAGTCCGTTGAAAACCGTAAGACCAACAAGGAGCGGCGTGAGCTTGGGATGGTTGACCATTTCAAAGTGCAGCTTTTTTTCGGTGCCGCCCATGGCGAGAGTCAGGTCGATCGGAATCATCGGCGGCGGAGCGCCGAGCTTGCCAGTCACGGCCGTGAGATGGTCGCCCGTAATGGTGCCGATAGAGCCGCCGACGTTGATGATCTTAGTGGAAGCGAGCTCGGAGGAAAGCGTGGTGACGACCTCAGTGCGAGCCATAGGGAATTGCACGTCGCCAAGGCTCAAGAAGGGATGCCCGCACAGATAAACCTGATTTGCGCGGACGGCGGTGACGGTGCATGCAGAACTGATCGACGTGTCGCCCTGTACCAAGACCATGCCAGCCATGTCGCCGGGGAGCAGATGACCATCATCGGGCTTGGGTGCGGCGGTGCCGCCTTGAGCGGCGACGAAACCGTAGCCTTGTAGCTGGCCAGCGAATTGGCGAAGGGCTTCGGGTTGATACCCGGAGAATACGAGCGGGGTCTCGATGGGCTCCAGAGCCGAGCCGGCTGCCAGACCCGTACGCGAAACCGTCTCCTGAGGGAGTGAGAGCGATTGGCCAGGAGCATCGGACGGGACGCTCTGCGCCGAGGCGTGCGGCGGAGGGTGAATGATGTCCTCGATAGGGGTAACGCCGCCAATGGGCTCCTTAGTGAAAACACCCAGTTTTAGAGAAAGTGCCCCAGCTAGTTTGCCCTCGAAATAGACAGGACTGCCGCTCATCCCGGCGACAACGCCGGTGTGCTCGACTTTTGGCCCCTTGAGCTGGACAAGAATGATAGTTTGGCCAGGTCCGAGAAAATTGGGCATAATGCCGATAACTTCGAGGTCGAATTTTTCGACTTGGTCGCCGGCAAAGATCGTGTAGGCGTAGCCTTGCATGCCAGGCCGAACTTGGCTAAGCGGAATGATTTCAGTGGTGGTAGGGGCTTGGGCTCTCGCGGCGAAGAACGACGGCCCGATTGCGGGTGCGACCGCAAACGCAAGAGCCGACAGGATTAGAAAGCGGGAGAGAAGGCGAGTCATGGACAGGTTAGGCCGGACCGTGAGCATGAATTGCCAATCATACGCGGCGAGGTACGGGGAAGCAATTGGACCGCCGGAGCGCCGAAGGGTAGGACAGAAAGACTAGGCGTTCTAGGACTGGGCTCACGCCGCATCTATCTTCCCATCCCACTTCATGGAGCATTCTCGTCTATGTTCTCGAGGCTATTTCAGTGGCTCGCGTATCCTCCCCATTATCGGGAGAGACCTCCACTGTCAAAAGTAACGTGGGGAAGGACGTTTCCTTGGATTTATTTCAGCTCCCTATCCTTTTGCCAAGTAATTGGAGATGACGCTGGCGCAACCCTCGACAAACTCCTGCTCCGTCTTGGTGAACGTATCCGCAAAATAGCTTTCGATATCAAGCTCCGCCTCGAGCTTCTTGTCTACGTAAATGGGGACCACGATTTCAGACTTCACCATGGACGATCCTGCAAGGTAGCGAGGATCTGCGGACACATCCTGCACCACTACTACCCGACCGCTACTAGCCGCAGCGCCGCAGAGCCCCCTGGTAATGGGAAATCGAGTGTTGGGCGTAAAGCTTCCGGCGTAAGGTCCGACAATGAGGTATCCGGCATCTGCGGGATCAACTAAATAGAAGCCAGTCCAGTTGTAGCGCGTCATCTTTTCGTGCAGCCGCTTGGCCATCTGCTCCATGAGGGATTGGACTGTTGGGGCGGTCTGGGCAAAAGTTTGTAGTTCCTGAAGAATTTCTTTCTGCGCTGGCGTCATCTTTATGGCCTCGTGTTGAGAGTTGGGAAATTTTCGTGACGCTGAACTCTTGTATTCGTCTGTCCACTAGTTTACACGAAGGGCCTAAACGCATCGGCAGTGACGAAAAGAGCGTGCAAGGAATCAGCAAGCGAAGCATCGACGTTTTGCGGGAGTGCATGTAGAATTGCGGCGACGAGGTGTGAAATGGATGAGTTGAAACGATTGAATGAAGGAAAAAAGAGCGAAGTCTCGCGGCGGGAATTTTTGGGAAAGACCGCTTCTGCAGCCGTCGGATTTTCGATTGTGCCCCGGCATGTTTTAGGCGGACCGGGATTTATGGCGCCGAGCGACAAAGTGAACATTGCGTTTATCGGCGTGGGAGCCCAGGGATTGCGCGTGATGCTGCATTTTTTGAAACAGCCCGATGTGCAGGGCGTGGCAGTGTGCGATTCGAATAAAAGTGGGGCAAATTATCCGCAATGGGAAGAGCATGAGTTTTGCAAATCGGTGCGGACATTGCTCGGAGTGGATAGCGGGTGGGATTGGTTGAGTCCGGACCAGCCGATTCAGCTTTCGCACACGCTGCGCGTGACCAGCGGCGTGGCAGGACGCGAACCTTGTCAGAAAATTGTTAATGGCTATTACGGAGCGCAGCAGCGGTCGGGAACCTACAACGGTTGCGCGGCTTACACGGATTTTCGCGAGTTGCTCGAGAAGCAAAAAGATGTGGACGCTGTGGTTGTCTGCACGACCGACAACTTGCATGCGGCGGTTTCGATTGCGGCGATGAAGAAGGGTAAACACGTTTTTTGCCAGAAGCCGCTGACGCATACGATTTATGAAGCGCGGCGGATGGCGGACGTGGCTCGCGAGACAGGTGTTGCGACGCAAATTGCGGTGGGGAATCAGGCGTCCGAGGCTACACGGCTTTTGTGCGAATGGATTTGGAGTGGCGCGATCGGTCCGGTGCGGGAAGTTTACAATTGGTCAAGCCGCCCCTATTGGCCGCAGGGAATTGAGCGGCCCAAGGAGACGCAGCCCGTGCCGGAAGGACTCGATTGGGATTTGTGGCTCGGGCCGGCGCCAGATCGCGCTTTCAATCAGGCTTACTTGCCCTTTGTGTGGCGCGGGTGGGGCGATTTCGGTTGCGGAGCCCTTGGTGATATGGGTTCGTACAGCTACGACACGATTTTTCGCGTACTGAAACTCGAGGCGCCAGAGAGTGTGGATGCCAGCTCGAGCGACCGGTATGAGGAGACTTATCCGCTGGCTTCGATCTGCCGATATAGCTTTGCGGCGCGCGGAGATATGCCCGCTGTGAGATTCAATTGGTACGACGGAGGACTGAAGCCGGCGCGGCCAGAGGAGCTAGAGGATGGGCGCCCCTTGAAGGGAGAGGAGGATGAGGAGGAAGGGCTCCTTTTTGTGGGCGATCGCGGAAAGATTTTGTGTGATTTCAACGGTGGGCATCCCAAATTGATTCCACAAACGAAAATGGATGCATTCAAGCAGCCGCCAAAGACCTTGCCGCGGTCCCCGGGCAATGAACGTGAATGGCTCGATGCCTGTAAGGGAGGCAAAGTAAAGCCAGGCGGGAGCTTTGAGTTTTCAGCCCTCGTCACGGAAACTCTGCTTTTGGGAAATGTGGCGTCGCGAACCGGCGAAAGGCTGCACTGGGATCGCGCGGGCTTGAAGGTCACAAATTCAGAAGCAGCGCAAAAGCTAGTAAAGCCCGAGCGACGCAAAGGCTGGGAGATTTAGGCCGAGAGTCACGCGAAAAATTTTTCCAATTGGAAACTCTCTACCGTACTACGATGCAAGTCTTGCAAAAGCGAAAAGACTCCGGGAGCATTCGCTCCCGGAGTCTTCGCATTTTAGGTTGAAGTTAGAATTCGTAGCGCAACGCGAACTGCATGATGCGCGGGTTGGTAAGCGTGCCGCTGAAGTTCCCGAAATTGGCGGAGTTGCCATTAGCAAGGCTCCCGCCTTCGGAAGCTGAGGCTGATTGAACGTCAAAGCGGACCGAGTTGGTCACGTTGAATACTTCCCAACGGAACTGCAAGCTCTGTTTTTCGCTCCACGGCATCAGCCATCGTTTTGAGAGGCCTAGATCGACGCCAAAATAACCAGGGCCGCGAATTTGGTTGCGGCCTCCGGTTCCACCGGGATAGGCATAGCCAAAGCATGATGCCGCGGCAGTGCCGTTGGCGAATAGGTTCGGAGCGGTAGAGCCAACACCATTGTTGTTCGGGCCGGTGTAATAAGTCCCCGTGGTAACGGGGCAGGTCATATCCGCATTGCCTTCCAACTGATAGTTGGTCGGATACTGGCCGCCATTGTCCACGTTAACGGGGAAACCGCTGGTCCAGCGGGCCAAGCCGGACAATTGCCAGCCGCCAATCACCGCATCGGCAAAGCGATTGACGTCATGAGCAATCCAGCGACCGCGGCCGAAAGGCATCTCCCAGATAACGTTGGAGTTGATCTGATGACGAAGGTCAAAATCCGAAGGACCCCGATTGGAATTCGGGTCCCAGGCATTGATGATCTGTCCGCCGAGGCCGCCCCACTCTCCGACGCGTTCTGCGTCGGAAGCGACGTCAATGGACTTGCCATAGGTGTAGTTGAGGTCAAACTGAAGGCCGTGGGTCATTTTGTGCTGCAAGGTGACTTCCAAGGCGTTGTAATTGGCATTGGTATTGGTACGCAGGGCATAGAGCGAAGAATACTGCGGGCTATAGAAAACGTTGGGGCCAGTGTAATTGCCGAGATGGTAGTAGTAGAGGTCATTGGGATTTGCAGAGTCAGGAACGCCGCCGGTGTCCATCTCATAAATCGAGAGAGACTCATTTAGGCTGTTGGCGCAAAGGAGGTCGAAGGCCAGCACGGTTGGATTCGTGGTGGAACTCAAGCCTCCCGTGGCACAGCTACCATAGGGGCTGAGAGCCCCGAGGGCATAGCCGCCCCCGCCAGCTGCCACAGGCTGTGTAATGTCCGTCCAGTATTGCTGAACATTCGCCGGAACCATGCTGGGATTGAACTGGTTGGTGGTCATACCGTTGCGGTAGACCTTGGCAAGCGCGGTGGCCGCCTGGAAGTAATCCAAGCCCGACTTCTTGTCGAATGGATCCAGAGGCATGGCCAGATCTTCCTGGGCGAGCAAACGGTGAGAGAGCCTTCCCACATAGGCGACGTCGAGAGTAAAGCCGCTGGGCAATTGGCGTTGGAAAGAGAGGTCAATCGTGTAGGAGTAGGGCGTTTTGATGTGGCTATCCAGTCCCCAGGCGATGGCCTCGCTGCCTGGCGCTGGGTTGCTGGGATAAGGCTGGGGATAATTTGCCGGTGGAGCCGGGACGAAGATAGGATTCCCCAGATTATCCAGCGTGGGAATCGTGTTCATACCCGTGACACGAGGGGTACTCTGAACCGATTCCGATGCCGCGGCGTTGGGAATATTCGTAGACAAGCCAAAGGAACCGTTCTGATCGAAGGTATCGAGCAGACCCTCACCGATGCGGTCATAGACGATACCAAATCCGGCGCGCAGACTGCTCTTGCCTGCTCCGCCGAAGAGGTTATGCAAGAGGCCAGAGTCATAACCGGGAGACCAGGCGAAAGCGACGCGCGGGCCCAAATTATGGTAATCCCAGCCATAGTATCCCTGCGTGCCACCATTGGCCGGGCCCGAGAAGTTGAATGCGATAGGGGGAGCATCAATCGAAGGAACGCCATTGTTCATGCCTATGCCGCGATTGTTAAACCAAGTATTCAAGCTTTCCGTCGGCGTCACTTCCAAACCGTTGGTTTCCCACGGCGGGGAGAAGAGGGAGTAGCGTAGTCCAAGGGTAATGGTGAGGTTGGGCTTCACCTTCCACGAATCTTGCACATACGATTCATAGCCGTCTTCCGCAAAATGACGAACGACAGGCGCTCCCTGGGGGAGTGGAGTTCCGTTCCGCTGATAGTTATATTGCGCGTTTACTTCTACATCCATCCCGAGCAGGTTGGTAACCGCGTTGTCGTAATTGGTGCCGAAACCTTCAAAATCAACCGCGGGATAGCCGTTGTTCGCAGGGTTGAGCGGCGAAGATGTACGACCCGCTAACCCAGAAGTGTCCAGCCACTGGGCGTTCATGAAGCCGCTGCTAAAGGAGCTATTTGTGCTGGAAGTCGGGTTGCGAATCAGAGAAGCCTGAAAGCCAAATTGCAGAGTATGCTTCCCGTGTGTCCAGTTGAGATCCTCCCAGAAGCTGTGGATGGGCCGCTGAAATTCGCTGGAGTAGGTAATACCCTGATTGATCCCGCGGAACTCGTTCCAGGGCTGATCGGAATCGCCGATGGTGCCAACGCTCTCGCGCACGAAGCCATACCGAAAGTTGTTGATCAGAGTGCTGCTGAGCACCGCGGAATAGTTGGCAATTAAGCCTTTGTTGTAGTTGACGATGCTCGTTTCCGGAGCATCTCCTGGAAGAAAGGGCGCGTTGGCCTGATTCTGATTCGCCAGTGCTCCAGTCAGAGAAAGGTGCTGCTTGCCGTCCCGCGTGATGTTGTAATCCAGCTTGGCGATGTACCAGTTTTTGGTATTACTTGTCGGGGCCGCGAAGCGAAAACCTGCGGTATTGTATCCATCGCCTTGGCTGAAATCGTTGGGTAAGGGATATTTATTAAAGTAAGACAGTACTGCGGGATCCGGTCCCACTGAGCCAGTGTAGCCGGGCAAAGAGCCCGCAGGATCCATGGCCGTTAACTGCGACGGCGAAAGGACGTAATTGCCCGCGGCAGCTGTGTAACTGGAGCCGCTGATGCCCTGAACGGTGTTGCCTGGGCAACTCGCCGGAGTTTGGCAGACGTATTGGACCACACCGTCACGCAGCGCGGCTGTGGGTACAATCTGCAATACGCTTTGCTGTTCCACGTCTCGATAAGCCTCATAATTCAGGAATAGAAACAGGCGGTCTTTCTTGATAGGGCCACCGACGGAACCCCCAAAGATATTGCGATTCAAGAATTGCGGTACGTTCGGATTTCCACTTTGGAGTTCGGATGATTTCAGGAAATAGTCATTGGCGCTGAAATAGGAATTGCGGTTGTATTCGTAGACAGAACCGTGAAAGTTATTGGTGCCGCTTTTGGTGACCAGTGCTACCTGCGCCCCACCGGCACTGCCTTCATCGGCGTCGGCGTTGCTAGTGGTTACGCGGAATTCCTCTACAGAGTCCAGAGTTACAGGGAGTACAGACTGAAAGGCATACCCGCCCTTGGGGTTCACCGGGATGCCATCGAGGGTGATGTTGCTCTGATCGCTGCGCGCGCCGTTTACTGAACCGCTGCGCGTATCCGTGTCCTTCATTCCTTCGGTTATCGCTGGATTATCTCCTGTGTAAACCACGCCCGCTTGCAAAGAGAGAAGGTCCCCGACGTTGCGGCTTTCAAGTGGCAGCTGCTTGACTTGGTTTTCGCCGAAGGCCACACCGATGGAAGCGTCGGTCGTATTAATGGTCTCCGATTGGGCGGAGACTTCGACAGTCTCCGACGTGGTGCCGACCTGGAGCGTTACGTTTAAGGTTGTGGGATTGTTCACCAGTAGCTGAATATTCTTCTGTTCAAACTTTCGGAAGCCAGGGACTTCTACGCTCATCACATACGTGCCTGGGTGCAGCGAAAGGAATTCGTAAGCACCTGTGTCGCTGGTAACGGTAGTGCGCTGTACACCGTGTTCGGTGTCGGTAAGCTTGATTGTGGCCCCGACCACTGCCGCCGCGGACCTATCCAATACAGTGCCACGAAGTGATGTAGTGCCGGTTTGCGCCGAGGCGCCAGGAACAAACAGAAGCAGACACACCGAGAACATGAGCCAAAACCATTTTTGAACGAAAAAACGCATAATGCACTCCCCCCTGGAGTGTGAAGTGTCCTGCACCAAAAATGTATCGGCGGATTGTGAGGACGCAAAAATCAGAGCGCAGCCGACTCCTCGACAGGATCGACCGACCTCAAGCCGCTTTTATCCCCACTCGGCGAAAACGTTGCATGTAATTTAGTGAATTATGGAATAAAGTCAAGCGGGTTGAGGTCTTTTAGGTCTAGTAGATGTGTCTTTATTTATCAAGAAAAGTTGCTTTTGACATGAGATCCTAGGCCTTGTTCCCGCTTCTGTAGCTAAAAATTCTCTCGTTTTATTAAATAAAATCGCTCCCGACCGCGTTGCTTGGCGAGCAGGATGGACAGCCTCAACATTTATATCGTCTATATAGCCTATATAGCCGTTTCCTAAATCGTTGCTCCCGCGAGTAGCTAATCATTCCGTGCCGCCCGTTGTTTTATCATGCGATCTATCAAGTATCCTTTATCCACGGCGTTAGAAGCGGTGCACCGGTCCGATCAGGCTCCAGTGGATTGAATACCAAGTCAGAAAAACGCAGGCCACGGCTACCAGAGAAAATTTCACGCGAGAGATCACGCGCACATCCGTGCGACGCCAGATGCGTATCCCCGCTACTAGCGCGAAGATGCTGAAGAAAACCGCCGCAACTGAGAACCAGTTGATCAGCCAAAAATATCGCACGAGCGTAGGAAACGATGGCAGAGCCTCGTTTTGAAGGTGTACCGACAACAAGGCAATCCACACAAGAACCAAGATCCAAAAGAACGCAGCCAGCCGTGGACCGGCGCTGATCCGTACCGTGCCGGGTTGAGGCATAACTGGCGGACGATTGCGGAGGAAGAGCTTTCGGCCCAGGCGATGCAGGCTGGCGATGACTACCGCGAGCAAGATGATGACGCTTACGCCCACGCCTATTCCTACAAAAGTTTTGTGCTCGTACCAAGGCACACGCTGAAATTGCACTCCGGGGAAACTGACGGCGAGCCGCGTGATTTTTCCCGATGAGTCTCGAATGGCAAACAGGCGGCCCTGTTCTCCTTCGATTTGCCAGAGGTCCTTGCCTACCGGCTTCCATTTGCGTGTGTGGCCGCGCAAATCCTTGTAAACGTCCACGCTCAAGACGCCGTCTTTGTCGACGCTCGCAACGCCCTGGCCGGCGGGATTCGAGATAGCTAGTTTGGTGCTATCGGCGCGGCGCGTGGATTGGTAGTTGCCAGCGATGTCTTTAAGTTGATCGACGGGGAAGGATTGAAAAGGCATGGACGTGTACGCGGGGAAGTAGCGATCGGCAAAGCCGTCCAAAAGCTCAGCCCGGTTGCGGCCTGAGGAACCAGCGGAATTGTAGGAGACGAACACTACGAGCTTCTGCGTGGGCTCCATTAGAAACATGCTGTGAAATGCAACCAAGTCTCCATCGTGGCCGATGAAGCGTAAATCGTTGCGCCAGGTTTGGTAGAAGCCCATGCACATCGGGGGCAGAGCATCGTTCGTGTCGAACTGGCGCGTCCACATGGCGTCGCGCGTTTCGGTTTTGAGGATGCGTTGGCCATCGAGCTCGCCGCCATTCAGGAGAGCGAGCGCGAATCGTTTCATGTCACTTGCGGTGGAGGAGACGCCGCCAGCGGGAGCCGGCTGGAAAATTTCAAAACCTAATGCGGGTTTTTCCGTTGTGGCTCTGTAGCCGTCCGAAACATTCGGAGCGAGTTCGGCCGTCATCGGTTGATTGAAGCTGGAGTGCTTCATCCCTAGGGGCTGAAAGATGTGCTCGGAAACGTATTGCTCGAAGGGCTCGAGGCTGATGCGTTGGACAATGTAGCCTGCCAGGCCGACGCCGTAATTAGAATAAGCGGGGATTTCTCCGGGAGGATACATGCGGCGCGGTTGATTGTTGATAAGGAAGTCTCTAAGAGAAGTGGCCTTTTTCGGATCCACAAAAAGAATGTCGTGAACAACCTCTTCGAATCCGCCGGTGTGCGTCATCAAATTACGGAGAGTGATGGGTTTGCCGAAAGCCGGGGCGATTTTGAAATCGAGATAATTGTTCACATCGGCGTCGATGTCGAGCTTGCCTTGCTCGGCAAGCTGCATCACGGAAACCCAAGTGAAGAGCTTTGAGATTGAGGCCAGGCGAAACATCGTTGTGTCCGGATCGACCGGCGTTTTTTTCTTGAGGTCCGAGTAGCCATAGCCTTTCTTCAGAATTTCCTGGCCGTCTTTCATGACGAGGATGGTGGCGCCGGCGACATCGCTGCGCTCCATCTGGATAGGCACCAGACCATCGAAGAATGCTTCAAGGTCGGCTTTCTCGAGAGGGTGAGCGACTGGCGATGGAGTTGTGGGAGATGTCTTTGCTTCGGGGGCTGCGGGAGGTGGGGTCGTTTTTAGAGGAGCCGGTGTTTGCGGCGGCAGCGCTAGCGCGGGAAGAAGAATGCACAGGGCTGCAACTAACAAAAGAGCACGAAGCCGGGTCATGTCGCCTCCGAGGGAGAAGAAACAGGGGCACAGTCTCTTGGAAACCGGGCGCATGCGCAACAAAAATCTGAAGGAGAAACGCGGCACAAGTGTGGCCGAGCCCCGAGCGACGGGGTGCGACGGTGGATTATTCGTATCGCAGAGCAACCAATGGATCGACGCGAGTGGCGCGGCGAGCCGGAAGGTAGCAAGCCAGCAGCGCTGCTCCAACAAGCAGCAACGTCACACCACCAAACGTCAGCGGATCGGTGGCCGTCACTCCAAAGAGCAACGACTCCACCGTGCGCGTCAGAGCCACCGAACCGATAATCCCAATCGCCACCCCAATGAAGATCGTGCGCATTCCCTGGCTTAAGATCATTTTAAGAACATCGTCGGAGCCCGCTCCGAGAGCGATGCGCACGCCAATTTCGCGCGTGCGGCGGCTGACGGAATAAGCCATCACCCCAAACACTCCCGCCGTTGCGAGCAGTAGCGCCGTGATTCCGAAAAACCCGATGAGAATGACGTTGAATCTTCGCGAACCCAGCGAAGCGGAATAGACTTGCGAAAACGTCTGGAATTTCACCGGAATCTCCGGGTCGAGGCCCTGCAAAATTCCTCGCGCCGCCGAAGAGACGGACCCCGTGTCCGCATCGCTCAGCATCGCTAAGGTGACAGCTGCGCGCGGCCGCTGGAACAAGTTCACGTAAACGGTCGGCCGCGGCGGCGCATCGAGCCCATATTCGTGAGTATCGCCGACGATTCCGACGATCGTCAGCAATCGCAAGTCGCCATCCATATTTCCAAACTCAATCGTGTGGCCGATCGGATCCTGTTTGGGCCATCGTTCGCGCGCCAGCGATTCGCTGATCACCGCGACGTGCGGAGAATCCGCGCCGTCGTGCTCGTCAAAGATTCTTCCGCGAATCAGCGGAATGCCGAGCACCTGGAAGTATCCGTCCGTGGCGACGCAGAAATCCGCACTGCCAAGGCGTTCTTTTTGCTGAAACAATGCCCCAAAACCGTCCATGGTCTTGGGAACTTCATTCTGCGACATCAATAGGAACATTCCGTCGGGAAGGCCGCCTTCCACCATCGGCAGCACACTCGTCGCACCAACCTTGCGCACACCCGGGATTTCTTTGAGCCGTTCAATCAGGTTTGCAAAGAAAATTCCTTGACCTGCTTTCGCTTTGGGATCTTCCACCCACGGAAGCGAGACGTCCATCGCGACAATTTTGTCCACGCGGAACCCGGGATTCACTTCGAGCACTTTCATCAGGCTGCGCCCGAGCAATCCAGCTCCGATCACTAGAACCAAAGTGATCGCGATCTGCGCCGCAACAACTATCTGGCCAACGCGCTGGCTGCCTTGCGAACCCGCCTGTCCACGCCCGCCTTCTGCGAGGCCCTCGCGCGGGTCTTCGGAAGTGGCGCGT
Source organism: uncultured Acidobacteriota bacterium (assembly GCA_963784015.1). GTDB lineage: Bacteria > Acidobacteriota > Terriglobia > Acidiferrales > UBA7541 > Acidiferrum. The sequence goes on along the minus strand of CAWAPX010000049.1, from coordinate 78,785 downwards.
GCTGCCGTGAACGCTCCCAGGCCCGCCGCGACCGCCGTGGAAAGAAGGAACGCGAACACAAGTACCGGAATGCTGATCGAGACGCTCTCCAGCCGCGGCAAGTTTTCCGGCGCCAGCGCAATCAATCCCGCCACGCCTCCGAGCGCTCCCAATACGCCAAGTCCGCCACCGGCCAGCGAGAGCAGAAATGCTTCGGTAAGGAATTGACGGATCAATCGTCCGCGCGCCGCACCGAGCGCGCTGCGAATGGCAAGCTCGCGCTCTCTTGCTGAAGCTTGCGCAAGCAGCAAATTCGCCACGTTCGCGCACGCCACCAGCAGCAGAAATCCAACCGCACAGAGCAGCACCAGCAGCGGCGTGCGAGCCTTGCCCGTGATCGAATCCTGCAGCGGCAGGACCATTCCATCTTTGAGCAGATAATCGCCCTGCTCGCTCGACGTTTCGCGGATGCGCCGGGCTATGGCGCTGATTTCTCCATTTGCTTGTGCGACGGTCACACCGTCGCGTAGACGCCCGACTGCAGAGTAGTTGTGCGAAGTCCTGCTAGGATTTTCACCTTCCAAATCCGCAGGCAGCCACAAATCCACGTTTGTTGGGAAACTAAATCCAGCTGGTAGCACGCCAATCACGGAGTAAACCGCGCCATTAATCTTCAAGAGCGACCGCGAAAGATCCTGCTGCGATCCCAGGTGCTCCTTCCAGTATCCATAGCTGACAAGAACGGTGGGCCCGGCGCCCTTTTTCGCGTCATCCGTGCTGAAGTCCCGCCCGATGACGGGCTGGATACCGAAGACCTTGAGAAAGTCGGGTGATACGCTCGAAATTGTCGTGCGCGTAGGCTGAGAACCTCCCGAAATGGACGCGACATCGTCGTTATACTTCGCGATCGCCTGGAAGCTCCGGTTTTGATCGCGGAAATCGTCGAAGTTCGGGTCCGCAACGCGATTCGGCCTGCCGGTGGAGCTTACCTCGAAGACGGCCATGATCCGGTTCGACTCGGCGTAAGGAAGAGGCCGCAACAACACGCCGTAGACAACACTGAAAATGGCTGTGGTCGCGCCAATGGCTAGCGCAAGCGTAAAAACCATGATCGCGGTGACACCGAGATTTTTGCGCAGCTGTCGAACACCGTATTTGAAGTCCTGCCAGAGCGAATCCATGCGAGTACCCCCACGCAAACCGTTACGGCTGTTCGGCAGAGAATATGCCACGCAGCCTGACCGTTCCACCATAAGAGACGACGAGAGTGGCACTTGGTTTGTTCCACGTATCGCCCTTATTTTGTCCGTTTACCGGTTTGCGGGCATTGAAGTAACGGCCGTAGAGCATATATGATGCGACCCTGCGGCAGCGCACCCGGCCCAAGCGCGACAAGCCGCAACGCAAGGCTGAGGGGGACAAATGAAGCGGATTCTAATGGTTTTGATGATTCTGGGAATCGCCCAGACGGTGTCTGCGCAGGATTGGGCGAAGGCCACGCTGGCGAAATCGCCGCGGCACAGCGAGTGGGTGACAGTAAAGCATGACGGGCGCACGGTGGACACGTTTGTCGTCTATCCGGAGTCGAAAGACAAACGCCCGGTCGTCATCATCATTCACGAGATTTTCGGAATGTCAGACTGGGTCCAAGACTTGGCGGATCAAGTCGCTGCCGCCGGTTACATTGCCGTTGCGCCGGACCTGCTCTCCGGAATGGGTCCTGACGGGGGGCGTAGCTCGTCTTTCGCAGAAGGAAAGACGATGGAAGCGGTCAGCAAGCTGAATCCGGACCAAGTCACGGCGGACCTCAACGCGGTTGCGGACTACGGGAACAAGATTCCCGCGTCGAATGGCAAACTTTTCGTGGGCGGCTTCTGCTGGGGTGGAGGACAGTCGTTCCGTTTCGCGACGAATCGCGGCGACTTGGTGGCAGCGTTCGTTTTCTACGGACCGCCGCCAGACAAGGATGCGATGATGCGCATCAAAGCTCCCGTCTACGGCTTCTTCGCCGGCAATGACGCGCGCATTGGCGCAATGATTCCCGATGCGATTACCAACATGAAAGCCGATGGGAAAACATTCGAGCCGGTGACTTATGAAGGCGCAGGCCACGGCTTCATGCGCGCAGGCGAAGCCCCTGATGCCAAGGACGCCGACAAGAAAGCGCGGGCGGAATCTTGGGAACGCTGGAAAATCCTACTGGCGAAGTAACGCCGCCAACGCGCCGTCCGCATTCAGAAGTCGTTCATTCGTAGCGCAAAGCGATCATCGGATCAACGCGCGTAGCCCGTCGCGCCGGGACATAACACGCGAAGAGCGCCACGAGCACAAGCATTGCCGAAACCGAGATGTAGGTAAGCGGATCGTACGGGCTTACTCCCGAGACGAATTCTCCGACGAGACTTGCCATACCCAAAGCGAGAAGCACTCCCGCCGCCAGCCCGGCAAAAACGATTAGTATTCCCTGGCGAAGAATCATCTTCAGGATGCTGCCTTGTCCTGCGCCCATGGCCATGCGAATCCCAATTTCCTGTGTTCGCTGGCTCACGGTAAATGAGATAACTCCAAAGACGCCCACAAGTGCCAGGATCAACCCGAGCAGCCCCAGGCAGCCCGTGAGCCCCGCAGCAAACTGGAAAAGCAGTAGCCCATTCACAGTGTAGAGCGCCTGCAACATAGGCCGAACTTCGGAAATGGGCATAGTGGGAGCAATCGCTGTCACCTGTTCTCGGATCGAAGTCACCAGAGTTTCGGGCGGGAACGTGGTGCGCACCTGAACCGTAGCCATCGAAGTGTATTGTTGCGCGAATGGAACATAGAAATATTCTCGAACCAGCCCCATCATGCTGACGGACTTGCTGTTTTTCGCCACTCCCACGACGCGAAGCGAGTGAACACGGTCACCAGCAATGCGGAACTCATGGCCGAGGGCGCTCCCGTTAGGCCAGAAGCGCTTGGCCATTGCCTCGTTGATGATGGCCACCCATTGTGTGTCTTCCTGATCCGCATTGGTGAAATCGCGGCCCTCCAAAAGCGGAATCCGAAGAGTACGAAAATAACCAGGCGAGACCATATTGAATCCAGCAGAGGGCACGGTCGTTCCCCGCGGAACTTCGTAACCCGGAACCTCAAGAAAGTCATTATCGTTGAAATATCCAAAGGGAACCGTAAACGCCGCACTGGAAGATTCAACCCCCGGCAAATTATCGATGCGCTCCAGAAGTTCCTTGTAAAACCGCAGTCCCTTTTCTTTGTCGTAGCCAATGCCATTGGGATCGAGCGAGAGATTGAGGACGTTGCGGGGATCAAAACCCAAATCCGACCGCTGCGCATAAGACAGACTGCGTACCATCAACCCGGCGACGATAAGCAGCATAAGCGATCCGCCTACTTGGATGATTACGAGAGCCGACCGCAAACGGCTTCGGCCGCCGCTCATCGATCTGCCGCCTTCGCGGATGACTTCGATCATGTTTCGTCCCGAAGCGCGCAAAGCAGGCACTGTGCCCACGATAAGACCGGTCAGCAACGCAACACAGAGGGCATACCCGAACACGCGCCAGTCAAATTGGAAATCGATCAAAACGGGCAAAGTGGTGTGGAGACGAATCGAGCTGAGCGCGCGGCTCCCCGCCAATCCGAGAAAGACACCGCCAATTCCCCCACATAAAGCAAGAACGATGCTTTCGGTGAGCAGTTGCCGGATTAATCGCCCCCGAGTTCCGCCCAGTGCGGTGCGAATAGCCATTTCGCGCTGCCTCGCCGTGGCGCGCACCAATAGAAAATTGGCGACATTCACGCAGGCGAGAATAAGCACGAGCCCAGCGAGAATCAGAAACAGTGTCGCGATTTTCAAGATGGTCTTATCGGGGTCTGGATTGGGCCGCGAAAAGCGCTCGGGATAGACGGCGAGCGTCATGCCTTCTTCGCTTTTTGGATTCTGAGCGGCGAGACGGCTGGCGATCACATCCAAAGCCGACTGCGCCGTCTCGATGCTCACGCCCGGAAGCAAGCGCCCATACACAAAAACGCTTCGCAGCTCACGATTAACAGGAGTGTCTTTCTCGTAGGCGCTGTCCACCTGTTCCATGTTAAGCGGCATGTAGCCCTGCATGTCCGCCATGGTGTAGAGACCATGGAATTCTTTTGGCATTACGCCGATAACGGTTACCGGATGGCCATCAAAGGCGACTGCTTTCCCAATGACGCTAGGATCACCCGCGAATCGAGTCTTCCAGTAGTTATAACCCAGGACGACTACGGGACTGAGAGCCGTCGGAGATCCTTCCGAAGGCAGGATGAAGCGGCCAAGATACGGTTTGACATCCAAGGCAGTGAAATAATTGCCCGAGACGAAGTACACGTAGATGGGCTCGGTCTTTCCACTCACCGTGAGGCCGCCCGCGCCGTATAGATCGCCAATTACATCGGAGAATATGGAACCTGTCTGGGCTTGCAGATCTTCTAGCTCAGGAATGGAGAAATTATTTTGCAGTGGACCTTTTTTGAGTTGAAAAGCCAGAACAGTGATCTGCTCCGGATCTTTGACGGGCAGTGGCTTGAGCAAAAAGGAATTCACCATGCTGAAGATGGCGGTGTTGGCTCCAATTCCAAGAGCCAGCGTAAGCACAGCGATAAACGTGAAACCGGGACTTTTTCGAAGCATCCGCACACCAAAGCGAAGATCCTGCATCAGATCTTGTAGGTAGCTGACGCGGCGGGCGTCCCGGCAATTTTCCTTGGATAATTCGATGCCGCCGAACTCGCGCTGAGCTCTGCGGCGTGCTTCATCAAGCGAAAGACCGTTGGCTACAAACTCTTGGGTTTTCTGCTCAAGATGATATTGCAGCTCATCGCTTAGTTCTTGCTCAACCTGGTCGCGATGAAAGAGCGAACGAAGGCGAAGTTTGAATGTGTCCAGCCGGTTTTGCACTTTCACAGGGCCTCCTTCATGCTGCGACTGCAATCACTTCCAGCTACTCGTGCCTCAGGGCAACCATCGGATCGACGCGGGTGGCGCGTCGCGCCGGCAAATAACAGGCGAGAAGCGCAGTACCCACCAATAGGAGAGATACTGCCGCGAATGTGAACGGGTCTGTAGGTTGGACTCCGTACAGGAAACTCGCCAAGAGGTGCGTGACGCCGAGGGAGGTGACCAAGCCGATTGCTATCCCCAAGCCCGTCAGACGCGCACCTTGGCTAAGCACCATTCCGAACACGCTGCGGCCCTCTGCGCCAAGCGCCATGCGGATGCCGATCTCCTGTGTTCGCTGGGCCACCGAGTAGGAAATCACGCCGTACATTCCAATGGAAGCCAGCAGCAAAGCGAGCACGCCGAAGGAAGCCAGTAGGAGCATTGCGAATCGGGGCTGACTGAGAGAGTCGTCAACAAGAGTGGTTAACGTAGCGATTTTCGCCAGCGGCAAATCCGGATCGAGCGAATGGATGGCCTCAAGCACGTTCGGGGTTATGGAGGCGGGATCGGTCTTGGTACGCAGCGCCACGCTCAGATTCAACATCGAAGGCCACTGTTTTTGCGTATAGACCGAATACATTTCCGGTGTCGTAGCCTCGCGCAGGGAAATGTGTTTTACGTCGGGGATCACTCCAACGATCGTCAAGAGTGGGAAACGCGAACTTCCCGGTCCGACTTGTTTTCCGATGGCTCCTTGACTCGGCCAATATTTTTTCTCCATCGCTGTATTGACGATGGCTACTGGCATGGAATCCGCGGTGTCCGACTCCAAAAAATCGCGGCCGCGCAGGATCGGTGTGCCAACGGAGGAAAAGTAGCCGGGCGAAATAATGGTGTAGTTGGCAAAGGGCAGCTCTTTTTGGCTCGCGGCGGGATGGTCGGGCATGCGGATCACGGTACTTTCCCCCTCCCCACCCAATGGAACGGTTTCGCCCATCCCGGCGGATTGCACGCCAGGTATCGATCGAAGGCGGTCGAGCGCGTCCCGGTAGAATGCGACGATGTGATCCTGATCCGCATACTTCAAAGCTGGAAGTGGCAGTCGAAAGGTGAGAACTCGATCAGGATTGAATCCACCGTTCGTGCCCAACAAGTGAAAAAACGTGCGTGTCAAAAGCCCGGCTGAAATTACGAGAACCAAAGCTAGCGCTACCTGCGAGACCAGCAGCGCATTCCTTAGCCTCGGAATTGTCGGGCCGACGCCAGTTCTCTGGCCGCCTTCTTTCAGCGAATCGGCGAGATTCGCGCGCGTGGCCCCGAACGCGGGAGCCAGGCCAAAGAGAATTCCTGTAACAAGTGAAACGAACAGCGCGAAGACGAACACCGGGGCGTCGAGGGTGACTTCGCGCAGGCGCGCGAGGTTGGAGGGACCAAATGTTTTCACGAAATAGATGCCCGCGTTGGCGAGAAGAACAGAGATTGCTCCGGCCGCTATGGCGATGAGGAGGCTCTCCGTCAAAAGCTGCCGAATCAATCGAGCGCGCCCAGCGCCCAGCGCGGTGCGCAGAGTGAATTCTCTACGGCGCCCCAGCGAGCGGGCGAGCAGCAAGTTCGCGACGTTGGAGCATGCAATGAGCAGGACGATGCCGACGGCGCCCAACATGAGTTGCAAAGGACGCTGGGTATCGCCGACTACTTGACTCGTCAGCGGCACGGCGCGCGTATTGAACCAGCCCTTCCACAGAGGATCTTTCGCCTCGGCATGTTTCGTAACGACGTCCAGAGCGGCTTGCGCCTGCTGGATCGTCAGGCCTGGTTTAAGTCGACCGATCACGGCGAGTTCGGAAGGGCCATTCTTCGGTGCTTCGGGAATGGCCAGGGGAACCCAGAGCTGCGCCTCCCAAGGGAAGTTAAAGCTGCTGGGCATTTCTTCCGAGCGGGGGAATACAAAACCCGCGGGCATCACGCCGACAACCGTATACACGTAACCGTTGAGGCGCACGGCCCTCCCCAAAATGGAGCGGCCCCCGCCGAAGTGTTCACGCCACATGAGGTCGCTTAGGACCACTTCGTATTCGTGGCCGGGCTGGTCTTCCTGGGCCGTGAAGGCGCGTCCGAGGGCTGGCGAGATACCTAACGCAGAAAAGAATTGCCCGGAGACGCGAAAACCGTCCAGGGAAGCAGGATCGTCCGTGCCGGTGAGATTGAAAGAATCGTTCTGGAAAGCGGCTAACGCCTGGAAGGGATGCGAGTCTCCGGCCAAGAAACGGAATTGGATCTGGCTCCACGGAAAATAGTCAGAGCCGAGATTCACTCCCGGCGGAGAAACAAGCTCGGGCAAAACGATTTGCCCCGGATCCGGGTAGGGAAGCGGTTTCAGAAGGACGGCGCTCACTAGACTAAAAACCGCAGTAGTGGCTCCAATGCCCAGCGCAAGGGTAAGAACAGCGACAGCCGTGAAGCCTGGACTCTTGCGCAGCACGCGGAGCCCAAAGCGCACATCCTGCAAAAGAGTTTCGATGATGCTGACGCGGCGTGCGTCCCGGCAATTTTCTTTGGATTGCTCGATGCCGCCGAACTCTCGGCGCGCTTTGCGGCGTGCTTCCTCAAGTGAAAGGCCGTTAGCGAGATATTCCTGCGATTTTTGTTCGAGATGGAATTGCAACTCCTCACTCAGTTCGCGCTCAACGTGCTCGCGGCGGAAGAGCGAACGAAAGCGAAGTCTGAGTATCTCCAGCCGGTTTTGTACCTTCACGGGGCCTCCTTCCGACTTCTCCAATCACACCGCCTACTCATACCTAAGAGCGATCATCGGATCTACGCGGGCGGCACGGCGGGCCGGAATGTAAGACGCTAGCCACGCGACGCAAACCAACAGCATAAGAACCGCGGCGAACGTTGGGGGATCAGTAGGCTTTACGTTGTAGAGCAAGCGCGCTAGTAGACGAGTCAAGCCGAATGCCGCTACGAGCCCGACAGCAGCTCCCAGCAGCGCGGGCTTCATGGCTTCGCCGACAATCAAGCGGAGAAGTTCGCGCCTGGTTGCACCCAAGGCCAGTCGGATACCGATCTCGTGCGTGCGCTGGGCGACTCCGTAAGAAATCACACCGTAAATGCCGACGGCGGTGAGGGCCAGCGCAATTACGCCAAAGAGCAGAAAGAGAAGAGCACCAAATCGTTGGTTCGCCACGGAGGCGGATACTACCTCGTCCATCGTGGCCACATCCGAGACAGGAACTTGAGGGTCAAGAGCTGCAATCTCCGAACGAACGGCGGCGGCAAGCGACGCTGGATCGTTGGGGGTACGCACCGCCAGGATCACGAAAGAATCCGTGAACTGTGTGTTGGGCAAGTATGTCTGGAGAGTATGCGGGGCATCGAGCCCTCTGTGCAGAACATCGCCCACCACTCCCACGACTGTTCTCCACGGAGCTTTAATGTCACCAACTTTTAGACGCTTACCGATAGGATCTTCGCCCGGCCAGAATTGCTGAGCCATGGATTCGTTGACGAGCACGACTAAGGGTGAGTCGGCAACGTCGCGTTTATCAAAACCTCTGCCGCGCAGAAGCGGAATGCGCATAGCATGCAAATATCCCGGTGAGATCGAATAGCGATCCGCGCTGGGATCTTCTTCAGGGTTGGGCAAAGTCTTGCCTTCCACATGGACACCGTACATATCCAGATTTCCGCCCAACGGCAGTTGGCTCACGATACCCGCAGACTCGACTCCTGGAAGTGCCTCAACCTGCTGCAGAACTTGGTCGAAGAATGCAACTGCCGGTGCATCCGCGGATTTTAGTCCCCAGAGCGAGAGCGTAAGCGTCAATGTGTGAGAAGGATCGAAGCCGGGATTGACTTCCAAAAGACGAACGAAACTTTTCATCATGAGCCCCGCTCCGGTGAGTAAGAGCAGCGCGAGGGCGACATCTGCAAAAACCAGCGCGCTACGCAGGCGGTGGCTCTCTTTGCCGGAGGTACTTTTCCCGGATTCTTTCAGTGCTTCGTTAAGATCGACTTTGAAGGCTTGAAAAGCAGGAAGAAGACCGAATGCGATGCCGGTAATAAGAGAAATTCCGAACGTGAATGCGAATGTCCAAGCGTCGATGTGCACGTCTTGAAGGCGCGGTAGATTCGCGAGCTGAATCTGTTGCAGCAAGGCGACACCTCCCCAGGCTAAGAGGAGTCCGAAGCCCCCACCGAGGAGCGAGAGCAGCAAACTCTCCGTGAGAAATTGCCGCACCATGCGCGCACGCCGAGCGCCGAGAGCAGCGCGAAGCGCAACTTCGCGCTGCCTGCGAGCGGCCCACGCCAAAAGAAGATTTGCGACGTTAACGCAGGCGATAAGCAGCACGAAGCCGACGGATGCAAGCAATGCCCAGAGCGCGGTGCGAACATCGCCGACGATGTAGTCCTTCAGAGAGGTTAAGGTTACGCCTGAGGCGGAATAAGCTGTCGGATATTCCCTGAAAAGATTTGCTGAGATTTGATTCATCTCGGCTTCGGCCTGTGTGATCGTTACGCCGTCTTTAAGGCGTGCAAAAGCGCGAAGATGGCGGCAATCGCGGCACGCGTAAGGCAGCGTCTCGTCATAAGCCAAAGGCGTGTAGATATCCGCGGGTTTTCGGGGATCAAAAGACAGCACCGAAGGAAAATCCGCAGGTAGGACGCCGACAATCGTGTAGGCGCTGCCGCCCAGCTGCACAGGCTTGCCGATTATCCCGGGATCGCTACCGAGTCGCCGCTGCCAGAAACCGTTGCTGAGGATCACAACAAGATTATTCCCTCGTAAGTCCTCCGATGGCAGAAAGTTTCGCCCGATGGCGAACTTCACGCCCATCAAATCAAAGAGAGATGAGGAAGCCCGAAATCCGTTGAGAGTTTCTGCGTCATGCGCGCCGATAAAAGTGGGCGACCAAAAACCTACCGCGGCGACTCCAGTGAAGGAATGGTTCAGGCGGTTCCAGTCCATGAATGTGGCCCACGAAGTGTGCGAACGTGTGCCGTCTTTGTTTTTCTCCCAGAGCATCATTAATTGATCTTGTTTGGGGAACGGCAGTGGGCGGAGGAGCACGCCGTGGACGACGCTGAAGATGGCCGTATTTGCGCCGATGCCGAGAGCGAGCGTAAGGATTGCCACGAGGGCGAAAACAGGACTGTTGCGGAGCACGCGCAGGCCGAAGCCCAAGTCTTGCACCAGATCTTGAATGTAATTGACGCTGCGCGTATCGCGGCAATTTTCCTTAGATAATTCGATGCCGCCGAATTCGCGCTGAGCTTTGCGGCGAGCTTCGTCCGAGGCGAGGCCTGCGGCGATGTATCCCTGTGTTTTTTGCTCCAGATGATATTGCAACTCATCGCTCAGTTCGTGCTCAACGTGGTCGCGGCGAAAAAGGGAGCGCAAGCGAAGCGGCAAAGCGTAGAACCAATGTTTGGGGAGCATGACGCAATACCTCCTTGCCAGGGCGTGCGCTCAGGCTTCCGTGAGCTTCACGATATTCGAGATGGCCGCGGAGAGGCGGCCCCAATTCGCGGATTCCTTTTCGAGCTGCTTTTTGCCCAGCCGCGTTAGCGAGTAGAACTTGGCGCGGCGGTTGTTTTCAGTCGGCTTCCACTCCGCAGTGATCCATCCTTCTTGCTCCAGCTTGTGCAGGGCAGGGTAGAGCGACCCATCGCTCACTTGCAGCACCTCGCCCGAAACTTGCTTCAAGCGCAGGCTAACGGCATAGCCATTCATCGGCTCCAACGCCAGAATTTTCAACAGCAGCAAATCCAAAGTGCCCTGGACAAGATCAGAAGGCTTGCTCATGCAGTCTCCTCGGTTACCGAGAGCAGCCTACATCCACTCCACTCGGTAAGCAAGGGGAAACTGCCGCTTGGGCTTTGGAAGCTAGAGGCGGGGTTACTGTCGCCGACGCGACTCCGAATTTCCCCACCCGCGGCAACACTGTCAGAACTGCGTTCGTAAAGCCTCAGGTAGGGAACGGAGGATTCGTAGAGGAACGGCGAAACGATTCTACTGCTTATCTCACAACCATTTAGGGAGCTTGATCGTTATAGGGTGCATTCGGCTGGCTTTATTGGCAAAGTCAAAGCTTAAAAGTCGGAGGGACAATGCCATCGATGACTCTGACATATGATGCAGCGAATGAGCGACTCATCGGCAATGTGGGCGACGAATGGTTTAATATGCATGCCGTTTCGGGCGGTGGGCGGGGCAGCACAGTAACCCCCAGGGGTAATAGGTTAGCAAGGGATTATGACTACAGAACTCCAGAGCCAAAGCCACAGGGGCCTGGACTGGCAGGCGGAGGTCCACTCCCGCCCGGATTTTATATCTGCCATTTCCTAGCTCATCACCCGCGATTTGGTGCCTGTATTTCTCTCACCCCAGTCAAATTTCCCAATGTGTCCTTCACTCCGCCTTATGTGACGATGAAGACGCTTAGTGGTTCTACGCGAGATGCGTTCTACATACACGGCCACGGGCCAAAAGGCAGCGCTGGCTGCATTGTCCCTGATTCTCCAGGGGAGCGCATGCGCTTGAATAGAGCTATTAAAGCGCATCCGGGAACGGTGCTCCACTCGGTCAATCCGTGGAGGACGCTGCCACCAAATCGTACCAGTGAGCGTTCATAAGCGCACTGACTAGCCGCTGAAGAATGATACGTAATGTCTTTAGGCCAGGCGGGCGGCCCGGTCGTTCAGTGGAATAACGGTTCGGAGTGCCCCACACGTCCGTTTTACATGCGGGGCTTTTGACGGTGGTCGATCATCGCTTACGGCTTTAGCATTTCAAAGGTGACGGTCGGCTCTCAACTACAGCTTATTTACCGAGGAACTTCTCGATGGTTGTGAGTTCCGCTTCGGCCATGTCTAGATATTTCTTCGCGCCTTGGGTGTCATGCTTTTGCATGGCGGATTGGGCTTTGGCGATGTCGGTCTTCATGCGCTGTTGGGCGGAGACTATGTCGCCGCGAAGTCCGTAACCCGCGGCAGCTTGCTGGCGCTGAATGTTGTCCAAGGATTGCGAGACGGCGGCGGAGCGGCTGTCGATGTCGTCGTAGCGGTGCTCATTATCCTCGACGGCCGCAGCTTCGTCGGCTTTGGCCTGGGAGTCCGCTTGTGAGACTTGGCTATCTTTTTTGGATTTCGCGGGAGAAGGCTTCTTCGCGGGTTGAGCGGAAGCGCCGCCAGAGTTGGACGCCGCCGAAGTCGCAGGCACGACATCGGTTGACATCGTAGGCGACGCGTTTGAAGAGTCAGGCGAGGTCTGGCCAGATTGCACCGCTTGCGCACTGGCTGCCGAAGTGGCCGCCCCAGTGGAAGCTGGCGCGTTTGGATCCGTCGAAGCGGGCGTGGGCGTACTCGGAGTCATGGCATCAGCGGAGGCTGGTGGAGTCGTAGGCGACGGACTGGTAGCCGACGAGGCAGCTTGTTGCGATGGCGGGGCAGACTTGCCAGCTCCCGCGAGTGTTTTGATGCGGCTCGGGAGATACAGACCGGCGGCGAAGAGCACTGCGACGACGATGAAAGCTCCAAGAGCGATGTATAGCCCGCGATGACTGGTCCCTTTGACCGGAGGAGGCGGCGCTTGCGGCATAGCATCGGCGGCGGCCGCAGCAGGGCTCGCGACAGCCCCCACGCGCGGCGTTTGCGGAAAGGCGGGGGTGTCCATTACGGTAGTTGGAGATTGCGACGCCGGTGTCTCGTGGAAAAGAGCCGTAGCGCTCCCAGCGCTCGCTGATGGAACGAAAGCTCGAGGATCGGCTCCGGCTTGAGTGGCGGCGCCTTGCGCGGGAACACTTTTCAAAGCGCCGCGGAAAGCATCGGCGGACTGGAATCGCTGCCCAGGATCCTTCGCGAGAGCCATGACAATAATTTGATTGAGCGCTTGAGGAATGCCGGGCCGGAGAACAATGGGAGGCTTGGGCACTTCCTGAAGATGCGCGGCCATCATGGCGTAATTGCTTTCGGCCGTGAATGGCAGCTGGCCGGTCACCATTTCGTAGAGCGAGACGCCGAGAGAATAAAGGTCGGAGCGATTGTCAGCAGGGTCGCCTTTCACTTGCTCAGGCGGCATGTAATTGAGAGACCCGAGGGTAGTCCCCGTCATAGTGAGGCTGCGATCGCTGGCAGAGCGCGCGATGCCGAAATCCATTAGCTTTACGGTGCCGTCGGCGGTCAGCATCATGTTGGCAGGCTTGATGTCGCGATGAATGATGTTTTGTTTGTGGGCGTAACTGAGGGCGTCGAGAACCTGGTCGATGTATTTGACGGCCAGAGCCGGAGGAATGGCGCCCTGATGCAAGCGCGACGAGAGCGTGACGCCGTCGACGAACTCCATAATCATGACGAGTTGATTGTCGAGTGTGAGTGCCGTGCGTAGGGAAGCGATATTCGGATGATGCAGGCTGGCGAGTACTTTGATTTCGCGAAGGAAGCGGTCGGCTAGATCTTTTTGGCCGGCAAGGTCAGGGAGGAGAATTTTCATGGCCTCGACGCGGTCGGAAATAGTGTTGCGGACCTTATAGACTTTGCCCATTCCTCCAGCGCCAAGAATGCCGAGGATTTCATAATCTCCGAGCTTTTGTCCGACCACGTAGTCCTGGCTCATTGCGTCGCTCCCTTCAAATAAGAAAATAGGCGAGGAAGTTTAAGAGGCTGCCTCGCCCATTTCAATCAAGCACAGAGAATATCAAAGCAAATCATGAATGTGCCGCAAACGCGGCGATGTATCAGCTTATGGAGTCGTGGCGGCCGGTGTGGCGGCAACGTCGCCGACCTTCGGCGGAGTCGCTCCCGAATAAGTGGCCGTTGCGGAGTCCGCGTCAACGTCGGTCACTGTGGCGCTGCCAAGCTTGTTGGTGACGGTCTTGAGAACTTTTCCGGTCGTGGGGTCCTTGACGGTGCGCACGGCGCGGCTGACGTCGATGGTATCGCCAACGCGCACACCGACTTTATTTCCGACGTTGATGATGATGACGTTTCCGCTGACGTCGGCAACTAGACCGGAATAGGTGGCTTTAATGATCGGCAATGTTCCGGCGGCTGCGTCGAGTTGCGTGGCGCAATCGTTGACCGCTTTGTTTACAGCTTCACCGAGAATAGTTTGGGAAAAGTTGCTGCTGCTCATGTCGAAAGCGCCGCCGCCACCGCTGTAGCCGGTGCCGCCACCGCCTCCGAGCATCAAGCCGGAGCGCGAAGATTCGCCGTTGCCAGTTACGGAAGCGAGAATTTCACCGGTAGTCGTGTTCACAAGTCGAGCGGTGATAGCAACCACGGCTTTGGATTCCTTTTTGCCCATGCCGGCGATCGCGCCAGTCCAGCCGCTATGTCCGCCGCCTACTCCGCCGATTTGTTTGTCGTCGCGGCCAAACTTGGTGATGGAGCCGAGAATAATGGTGTCAACGCCAAGGATGCGGCCGATTTTCGACGCGCTGGAGGGATCGGCGCGGTCGCTATTGTTAAAGTTTTGTTCGGCGATGATCTTGTCGAGAGCGGCGCGTTCAATGACGCGATATTTGCCGTCCGTAACAAGCTTTTGCACCATGAGATCGGTGATGCCTTTACCGACGTCCTGGTCAGTGCCAAAGATGGAAGCAACCACTGTCTTGACTGTGCCGTAGTCAAAGTTCATTACGGCGACGAGCCTCTTGGGCGCTGGCGCCGCCGTAGCTGCGGGTGCCGCACCGGGTGCAGCCGCCGGCGCTGCTGCCTGCTGTGCCGCGCAAGGCGCAATGGCTAAAAGTGAAATGCAAAATAGACGTACGAGTCGTGACATAAGAAAGTGCTCCTCACACCCAAGGAATTGGTGAGCAAAAGATGCGAACCGTTTCATTTATAAGCCTAACCTTTTCAGATTCGATGAACGGCTGTCGCACACAGACGATAGACGATCTTGCGGCGTATCGTACACCGAGCAGAAGGCATAGGCAACGGTGGTGTGTCGGAACGGGAACGAGCGGACGGGGGGTCGAGTTCGAGGGGGAAGGCGTTCCGCGAGCCCTCGTCGGAGACTTGGAAGAGTTAAAACTGGTAGGATGCGACGAGCGGTCCAGGGAGTCGAATTTTCAGCGAGTCACGAAAAAGGGGGGCACGAAAAATGTCAGAACCAAGCAAAGAAGAATTACTGGCGCGAATCGCGGAGCTAGAAAAGCAGGCGGGCTCGAGAAAGAAAGGGTCGCTGGAATTTCGCGTTGGAGAAAAAGGTGGCGTCAGCGTGTATGGACTGGGGCGATTTCCAGTCACGCTCTATTACGAGCAGTGGATCCGTCTGCTGGATATCTCGGGGGAGTTGCGTGAGTTCTTGGAACAGAACAAGAGCAAGCTGAAATTGAAGACCGCGGAGTAGGGGAGAGAAGAAGGAAGAAAGGGCTAAACTTTACGGAGGGGAGTTAGCGCTATGTCATCAAGCGTCATCATCCGCAACCCGGGGATTCTTAGCGGGGAGCCGGTCTTTCGGGGAACTCGCGTGCCATTCAAGTGTCTCACCGACTACCTGGAGCACGAGCGAACCCTGACGGAATTCTCAACGATCGCTTTGTCGCGACCGGAGACGCACAAGCCGAATGGTCAAAAGCCCGGCGCGCAACAGACGTCCGCTCTACCTTCATCCGCTCAACTGGCGTTTGCTCGACTGAAAACTCTCGCAGGAAATTGGAAAGGCCATACAGCGATGGGGCCCGGAATGAATGCCCCCGTTCGCGTGTCGTTGAGCGTCACTTCAGGTGGCGACGCGCTCATGCACGAGATGGTGCCCGAAGGAAGAGCTAATGACCCGAGCAATGGTGCAGACGATCCAGTCACAATGTTCTATATCGATGGCGACCGCCTGCTCCTCACGCATATTGCGACTCCGGGAAGAACCGGCCCCGTATGGCAGGCAAGTTGTCGCCAGATGGCAAGACCGTAGAATTCGATTTTGTCGACGTGTCCGGAGGCACAAAGTACGGGGGGCACATGCACCAAACTGTGTTTACCTTCATCGACGCTGATTATCACACCGAAGACTGGACGTAGATGTCTATGTCGCCGGAAGAAAAGCCCGACCACGCCCACATCGACCTCGTCCGTGCAAAGTAAGGACTAGGGGGGTTGAAGGCGACTATTCCTCGGGGCCTGTGAGAGCTTCTCCTGTCGATCGCCGCTTGGGAACACTTCGATACCGGCCGTTTGCGGCAAGTTTGATTCGGTGATATCGTCAAGCCAGGAAGTGAGAATCGCCATGAATCAAAAACGCCAGAAGAAGCTATCGCTGGAAGAAGCTGCAGAGAAGTTGACGGCGATCGCGGAACGCCATCTTGCGACGCTGCCCACGGAAGAGCAGGACGCGCGGGTCGCTGCTTTCTCGCGCGTTAAGTTCGAAACTTCCCGCGGAACTCGCGCCAAATCTTCATCGAAGACTCGTACTCGGCCGTCCCGGGCAATTGCCCGAGTTCGCTAGTAATCACCTCCCGAAACGTATCCTCATCCTTGCTTTGCAATGCTTCTCGGAATTTGCGCAGGAGAGCCTGCTTGCGCTTTTGAGCGGCGATATCGATCGGCCGCTTGCCGCGGCGCTCTTCCTGACTTCGGACTTGTCGAATGTCGTCATCGTTCAACGGCATTGGCTATCGCTCCCGTGCGCGAAGTTATGACACAGGATGCGAGATTTAGCTAGTGCGTACCTTCATTTAGAAGGTAATAGAATAGGACGACGAGGCGGGGGATTGAGCGAGGAAGACTCTTAAACCATACATCCTTGAAAACTACGAGGAATTGGTCCCAGCTCCCGGAGAAAAACCGCCCTATGGAGGATCAAGATCGGGTGTGTGATATGCTGTGCCCCCATCCAGCAGCCAAAATGGAAATCCCGGTCAAGAGTTAAGAAAGGCTCAGCCATGGAGCGCAAAACCAAGCTTACGATTGCGATAGCCACAGCGGTGCTCGCCGCCCTCGGCGCCGCGGCCGTTTACGCGCAGAATGCGCAGGACAAGTACTCGCTGAAATCGCCGAGCGGAATCGCGTTCTCCGACTTCAGGGGGTACGAGGACTGGTCGGTAGTCTCTTCCGCCCGCACCGACGAAGTGCTCAAGGTGATCGTCGCCAATCCGATCATGATCAAGGCGTTCAAAGCCGGTGTTCCGGGCAACGGCCAGCCTTTCCCGGATGGCTCCATGATCGCGAAGCTCCAGTGGAAGCCGAAAAAGAGCACGGAGGCTCCCTTCGTAGTGGATGTGCCAGACGTCTTTAAGCAGGCTTTCCTGATGGAAAAGGACAGCAAAAGATTTCCGAAAAGCGGCGGATGGGGATACGCGGTCTTCAACTACGATGCCCCATCGGACAAGTTCTCGGCCGATGCTGACAGCCCCTCAAACTGCGGGTTCGCGTGCCACACCCCCGTGAAGGCCAAGGACTACATCTTCCACCCGTACCAGAAGCGTTGAACCACGCCTGCTCCAGCCATTGAGTGCCCCGAGGGGCTCTACCGGTATTCACAACCCCTTGCCATAATCTGACCGAGCCCGAGGAATTGGGGACAGCGACGTTCCCGCTTCCCGAGAAAATGATCGCCGTGACACAAAGCTCGCACAATGCAATAGAAACCATCCCGCTTGTCCTCCCCGGCTGCCAAAACTGTTTCGGGTTATACTCTGGGCGTTTATGCCTTTACCGCAGGGTACGCAGTTAGGCCCGTATACCATTGTTGCCCTTCTTGGTCAGGGGGGAATGGGTGTAGTCTACCGCGCGCGTGACGAGCGATTGCAACGCGATGTCGCCATCAAGGTTCTCCCGCCCGGCCTCCTTTCCGACGAACCCGCGAAAAGCCGTTTCCGCAAGGAAGCCCTCGCCTTAGCAAGGCTCAGCCATCCAAACATCGCCGCAGTTTTCGATGTGGGCGAGCAGGACGGCATGGACTACCTCGTGATGGAGTGCGTGCCCGGCCAGACCCTATCGCAAAAAATGCGATCGCAACAGCTTCCCCCCAAAGAAATCTTATCCCTTGGCGTGCAGGTGGCGGGCGCGCTTGAAGAAGCGCATGAGCAAGGAGTCGTGCACCGTGACCTGAAACCATCCAACATCATGGTCACGCCCAAGGGCCACGCCAAGGTTCTGGATTTCGGATTAGCGAAGCTTCTGGAACCGGTCGGCACTCCCGAAGTTACTCGGTCCTTAGACGACACGCATGGCCCGATTGGCACTGCGCTCTACATGTCTCCCGAGCAGGCCAAGGGCGAACTTGTCGACAGTCGCACCGATCTCTGGAGTTTTGGCGTTGTGCTTTACGAAGCGCTTGCCGGTAAGCCTCCGTTTCAGGGAGCGAGTGCTCTCGCGATTCTCCGTGCGGTCAGCACAGAGGATCCCAAGTCGCTGCGGGATATTCGCCCAGAGACTCCCGAGGGCGCGGTTCAGATCGTCTCGCACGCACTCGAAAAGGATTTGTCCAAGCGTTACCAGAGTGCCTCTGAAATCTCGAGCGATCTTTCCGGCGTTTTGCTGCAACTCAGCGCTCCCTCACTCCCGCCGGAGGACCGTGCATCAAGGTTTTCGCTGAGAATTGCCCTTACTTTCATCGTGTTGTTGCTGCTTCTTGCGGGTTCGGTGACGTGGCTCTATCAGCGCTCTGAGCGGCGTCATTGGGCGCGCGAGGAAGCCATTCCGGCAATCGCCAAACTCAAATCAGAAGACAAATCCCTCGCGGCATTTCTGTTACTGAAGAAAGCAGAGCAATACTTGCCCGGCGACCCGCAACTCGCCCTGCTTGCCGAACAAAACACCACGCACGTCTCAGTCACGTCCTCGCCCGCAAGCGCGACGGTTGAGATCCAGGATTATCTGTCTCCGGATGGCGCCTGGTATCGCTTGGGCGCAACGCCACTCACCGGCGTTCAGATTCCAACCGGGTACTTCCGCTGGAAAGTCTCGAAAGCGGGCATTGGCGAATCTGTCGCTGCTCCAACGACCCAGAAGAATATGCAGTTCGCTCTGGACTCGACAGTGGCGGCTCCGCAAGGAATGTCTTGGGTCCGTGGAGGCTCGTGGACAGATATGATCGCGTTCGTTGGTTGGGTCGGTCCCTACAACGTGCCGCCTTATTATATCGATCGCTTGGAGGTAACCAATCGCCAGTATCAGGAATTCGTCGACAAGGGTGGATACGAAAAACAGGAGTACTGGCCAAAACAATTTTTGCGCGATGGCCGCGAGCTGACGTGGCCAGACGCCAAGTCCCAATTCCGAGACACTACCGGACGTACCGGCCCTTCCACCTGGGCCGGTGGTCATTATCCGGAAGGACAGGCGGACTATCCGGTGTCGGGAGTTAGCTGGTACGAAGCCGCTGCCTACGCGACATTCGCGGGCAAGAGCTTGCCCACGTTTGTTCAGTGGTACGTTGCAGCTCCGCCCGATGCAGCCGGCTACATCGTCAAAGAAAGCAACATTTCCCAATCCGCACTGGCGCCCGTAGGCACCTTTAAAGGCTTGGGACCGTTCGGCACGTACGACATGGCCGGGAACGTGCGCGAGTGGGTCCAAAACGCCACGACTACGGGCACTTATTTCATACTTGGCGGTACCTGGAAATCTCCCACTTATCTTTACTACAACCCGGAGGCGCTCTCCGCTTGGGATCGTTCGCCCACAAATGGTGTCCGGTGCGTCCGGAACATAACGCCAGTGCCTGAGAATTTGACGACTCCTATCAAGACCTACGAGCGCGACTTCTCCAAAGTTAAACCGGCAACCGACGACGTTTTTCGCGCGTATGAAGCGCTCTACGCCTACGACAAGACGCCCTTGAACGCCAAGGTGGAAGGAGTGGTGCAGGATACCGCGGACTGGCGCGAGGAAAAAATTACCTTCGATGCCGCTTACAACAACGAACGAATGGCCGCGTATCTTTTCCTGCCGAAAAAAGTCTCGCCGCCTTTTCAAACTGTGGTTTTCTTTCCCAGCGCTAGAGTTTTGGACTTGTCGGACAGTCAGACACTGGGAGACACAAAGTTTTTCGACTATATCGTCCAGAGTGGCCGCGCCGTGCTGTACCCGATCTATCAGGGTACTTACGAACGGCGCGTGAAGGTTGTGCTCCCAGGAACTGCGCAGAATTTGGAATATATGACTGAGCGTTATAAAGATCTCGCCCGTTCGATCGATTATCTGGAAACCCGGAGCGACATCGACAGCAAGAAACTCGCTTATTTGGGCGTCAGCATGGGCTCGGCCGAAGGAGTCATTTTTGCTGAGCTTGCGCAAGATCGGCTAAAAACCGTGGTCTTCCTTGACGGCGGCTACTTCCTTTACACGCCGCCCACCGGTGGCGATCAGGCTGATTTCGCCCCGCGCCTCAAGAAGCCGGTGATGATGGTGAATGGCCGTTTTGATTACGTCTTCTCCGTGGACACCGCTCAGGATCCTTTATTCAAAATGCTCGGCACTCCACCAGCCGACAAACTCCACGTGGAATTTGACACCCCGCACGATGTCACCGAACGCCGCGCCGATCTTATTCAAAATGTCCTCGCGTGGCTGGACAAATATCTAGGCCGAGTCGATTAATAGCGCGGCTGCAAGGTTATTCGTTCAAGGTTTTGGGGAAATCGAGGACATACGGAAAGTTTTCTTCCATGTTGTTGAACGTAAGGCTATCGAGCAAACCATCGAGCAACAGCTTCTCTGATTGATTCCCCATTAGGTTCGCTCTCGGAAGCCCAGGCGACAATCCCATCGGGGCGTATCAGTACAGCGCTCAAGCCGAATTGTTCTTTTGCCCGGCCCGAAACAAACTTCATTCGGTTGTTGTACTCACTGGCCAAAGTTTTAAGCGAAGCATTCCTATCAAAATCAAGCAGCATCCCTTGGCCATCCTGCAGGAGCTCGCCGACCTTCGTACCGTCTTCGAACTCAAAGTTGGGAACGCTGTGGCCTACTAGAGGGTGGTCGCCACCGAGATCGTAGTGCGTGAAAACGCCCCACACCCGTGCTGCCATGTAGGTGGCACCATCGCGCGTATTCATAAGGTCGCGGAAAATTGCATGCAGCGCGCGGCCCTGCGCGCCTGTTCCCATCACTGCAACTTGGGCGCGTGACCAATCCAGAACCTGTGCACCAATGGGGTGTCGTTCCGTTTGATAACTGTCCAGCAAGCCTTCCGGCGCTTTCTTTTGGATGGTTGCAGCGAGCTTCCAGCCCAGGTTCATGGCATCGCCCAGTCCAAGGTTAAGCCCTTGGCCTCCCAATGGCGAATGAATGTGCGCGGCATCGCCCGCTAAAAGTATCCGTCCGTTGCGGTAGGTTGTGGCCTGTCGTGCTCGGTCCGTCCACGTGGTCGCAACACGCAGAGCGTTGATCGTCACGTCGGTGTTCGAGATGCGGCGTAAAACTTCCTGCACATGTTCACGTGTGATTGGCTTTTCTGAATTGTGAAATGCACCGCCATCAAAATCTTGTATGAGTACGTAACCCGGTTGGGATTGAAGGTACATGCCTTTTGATGTCACGTTTCGGCCTGGCTTAAGTTTCTCCGGGTCGGCAATGTCCACTGAAGTCGTGTAGCCGGTGAATTCGGGTTCCGTACCCGCAAATTCAAAACCGCCCGTCTTGCGAACAGCACTCCGAGCTCCATCGCAACCCACGAGCCATTTGCTTTGAAAAGATTGGTCGCCAGACTGAACCGTGACTCCGTCCTCGGTTTGTTGAAAGTCAGTCACGGCAAGCCCGCGTTTAATTTCGACACCCAGAGCTTCTGCACGGCGGGTCAGCACCGTTTCAAGCTCCTGCATTTCAGAAATTAAACTCGTGTCGGTCGAACTTGGCAGTCGATATTTCCACTGCGAGGCATCAATATCGCCCTCGCGAAACGGAATGCCGGCGAAGTGCCCAACCTGACGGCGCGGCCCTTGTTCGGCATTTTGATGGGGATTTTTAAGGCGTTTATGAATCTCAAGTTCTTTTAACAACCCGCGGCGGTAAAGCGCTTCAATCGTAGGCGCAGAAAGTCCTCGTATCCCGAAAGGAAGTTGCTTTAAGGGCGACTGCGGATTGTCCGCCTTTTCCAGTATTAGGACGGAACATTTGGTCAAGCCAAGTTCACAGGCCAGGAAAAGCCCTACTGGGCCAGCCCCGGAAATGATGACGTCGTAGAGTAATTGTCTTTTGCTGTTATCCATTAGCGTTTTCATTTGTATCATCTATTTGGGAAATGCGGGGACAGGGCGGGGCGTTTTCTGGCACGTTGTCGAACGCAGGGCGGTTGTCTCCCCTCACTGCGGTTGGCATTCAGCACACTGAGACGCGGCTTGGCCGAGCGAACCGGCACTGATGAAGAGAAGCTTGCCCACGGCGATGGAGCGGGATACTCTTCGGCGTAGCAGTGGTGACGGGTGATGTCCAAAGAGACGCTGAGGCACATTTTCTTGTACGGGATCATCGGTGGAATTCTGGTTGCGGCGCTCAGATGGAGCGAATACCGATTCCTGGTCATTGACCATTCCATCGAAATCTACAGCGGGCTAATCGCCGCTACGTTTGCCGCGGTGGGGATCTGGCTGGGGCTGAAGCTGACGCGGAAACAGGAAAGGATTGTCGTCAAGGAAGTGTCTGTTGAGGTGCCGGTGCCCAGGCCCGAGCCATTTTGCCCCAATGAAGCGAAAAGGGAAGAGTTGGCGATTACGCCAAGAGAAATGGAAACCCTGGGGCTGATTGCCCAGGGGATGAGCAATCGGGAGATTGCCGAGAAGCTGTTTGTAAGCGAGAACACAGTGAAGACGCATTCGAGCCGGGTTTTCGATAAATTGGGAGCAAGACGGCGCACACAGGCGGTTCAGTTAGGTAAGGAATTCGGCCTGTTGCCCTAGACCCGTTGCCCTGGAAATGCCCTACGAAAGAGTGATTTTTCGCTGCAAAGGTCAAAATCACCCAAAAGGGTGACGACAAGCCCCACTCCTGATGCGGTAGATTGCGCCTGAATTCATGCATACCCACGGACTTAAAGGAGCCATGCAATGAAACGAACCATTCTCATCTTTGGACTGATCTCGGGAGCAATTTCGTCGCTGATGATGATCTCGACGCTACCCTTCATGCACAAAATAGGCAGCACCAAAGGCGCGATGGTTGGCTATACGGCCATTGTGCTCTCGTTCATGCTGGTGTTTTTCGGAATCCGGTCCTATCGAGAAAATGTCGGTAATGGTGAGATCACGTTCGGAACCGCTTTTTTGGTGGGAATTGGTATCACATTGATTTCATGCGCCTTCTATGTGGTTACATGGGAAATCATTTACTTCAAGTTCATGCCAGACTTCATGGACAATTATGGCTCGAGCACGATAGAAAGATTGAGAGCGGCAGGGGCGACAGCAGAAGTGGTTCAAGCAAAGATCAACGAATTTAACCAGCTCAAGGCAAACTACAAGAATCCCCTCTACAATTCAGCGCTCACATTCCTGGAGCCCTTTCCGGTAGGGTTACTGATTACGTTGATCTCTGCTGGGGTCTTGCGGAAAAAGCGTAAGGTTCCGATAGCCGCGACTGCCTAACGCACCCCCGCAGTCGTGAATACGATTTTGCAATGGACGGCAGGGAATAACTGTCATAGAAATGCTGTTCGCACTGTCGGTGCATTGTGATTCTCCGAGCGTAAGCTCGGGACAAATGTCTCTCAGAGGAGGCTACATGGCTTCAGTTACTGGTTTTGGCGGTATATTTTTGCGGTCGGATGATCCAAAAGCTTTGTATCAATGGTACGAGAAGCATCTCGGCCTGCAGAAGCCCGACGGTGCCTTCGCGTTTCCTGCCTCGAAGCAACGCGCTAACGTCATCTTCGCCCTTTTCAAACCAGACAATGCCTACTTCCCTCCGGCTCAGAAAGCAATGCTCAATCTCGAGGTGGACGACCTGGACGGCTTGCTGGACCGTTTGATCGCCGAAGGCGTCACCGTCGATCCAAAACGCGAAAGCTATGACTTCGGAAAGTTTGGCTGGCTCACCGATCCCGAAGGAAATCGCGTCGAGCTTTGGCAGCCTGTCTAAACTGAGCGGTGCCGATCCGGCCACATTGGTACGGTCGGAAAGACATATCCGGAAATAAGGCTTTTGATGTATTTCAGGCATGGGCCTGCGCGCCTAACATTAACCTCGACTAGAAAGATCATATTCCACCCCAACGCCCCGTTCTGGACGCGGGGCGTTTTATTTTCAGCGGTGGTCAAATACTGTACGGAATTGGCGCGAGGACGGAACATGCGAATCACAATTTCACACAATAGCTCCAAGGCAGAAGTCATGAAGGCTGTGGATCGCTCGTTCAACGATATGTTCGAAGGGGCCCCGGGATTACCGGTGCGGTTGGTAGTAAGGCAGCGAAGCTGGCAAGGATCGGTGCTCACTTTCTCGCTCAAGGCAAAGTGGGGTTTGTTGAGCACACCGATTGAAGGAACTGTAACGGTCACTGACCAGGACGTTACGGTCGACGCTGATCTGGGACTGCTGAGGGGTCTTATTCCGGAGAAGCTTGCACGTGAAGTAATAGGCAATCGAGTGAAAGGGTTATTGAGATGACCCTACCCGCTTTCTGAGAAAATCATCGCCGCAACGCAAAGCTCGCACAATGCAATAGAAAAGGCTCCGCTGGCTATCAAATGCATTCATTGGGATCAAGCACGGAGAAGAAAAATCAGATTCGCGCACCAGGATATTTAATTGGCAGACGAGGATCGTAAGAAAGAGAGATATGGCGGGGATGATTTGGCTCCCCCTGAAAAGCCTTTTGCAAGCTGACCCAACGTGGGTTTTGGAAGGTTTAGTTCTGTAAACCCGCAATCCATGCAAACCAAAAGCTCTGGGGAGGCAAAGATCGGAGGCACGTCCAGATTCTTCAATCCCGAAAAATGGACAATCATCTCCGAGCTAACTTTCTGCTGCTTCTCTGAACTGCACGATTTACAAGCCATAAGCTTCACCTAAACGAGGCTGTGGTTGAACATCACAAACAACTCGCCATATTCGAGTTTGCCTCTTCGAACCAAAGATTGTGCCAGCCTGGTTGGGAATAATTTGACCGGGGAAGGTGGAATAGAAGTTTGCGGGGCTGTTGGTACTTTTGACACTAGACGGTGCTGAACTAAAGAGCCATTCTCCCGCCGTTAAATGACGGATGGCATCTAGCAATAGTCCAGTAGGAGCAAGGTGGAATCATGCTGAGCCAGTCCGGCAAATCGAGCGAGTCAACGAATGTGAGGGTCTCGCTGATATTCTGCATCGCCGGTTTGATCGTGTTCGCAGTCTACGTAGTTATCCATTTTCTCCTCCCCCTCGACTAAAGCTGGCAAAGCGGCTCTGCTGCGAGCAACGATCCGTTTAGTTCGTGTTGATTTAAAGCGTTGTAGAGAGATCTCCAATGAAAATAACAACGACAACCCGACAAGTAGATTTCGTTACAATTGTGGACATCAGTGGCCAGATTGTCCTTGGGGAAGAATGTATCTCACTGAGAAATTTAATCAGCGACCTGCTAAACTCGGGACATAATCAAATTCTGCTTAATCTTGCCGGTGTCAATTGCATCGACAGCGCGGGCTTTGCGTACCTGATCGGTTCCTTGGTTAGCGTCCGAAAGCAACGAGGGGACTTAAAGCTGCTCAATCCTACGAAAAGAGTATTGGCCGTTCTGCAGCTTTTCAAGCTGCATACGGTCTTTGACGTTAGGGAAGACGAAGCTGCAGCCATTAGGTCCTTCGGCCAATCGGCCGCGGCAACTGCTACCGCGGGATAAAACAGGCCAACCCAACTTTACGCGGTGAATGCGCTAGTCCCCACAAGAATGTCCGCCATGACCCGAATTTTGTACTGACTCTGGCAGGTAGAGAGGCGCAATCGCTGCAAGTAGATATTCAGTTGACGGTTTCACTGTCAAAGTTCAATGCGCATAAGTTTTTCCTGATTTTTTGCAGGTCGGCTGTGGAGAGAACAAGCTCTGCGATTGCGCAGCCCACGCAGACTAGAGTTTGTTGACGGATGCGGACGGGAGATAGATTGGGTCTCTCTCCATCGGGGAAAACAATCAACAATTCGAACTTGAGGTCTTGCTGCTGTGTGGACGCGCAATGCTTGCACGCCATTTTCCCTCCAGACAGGCGAGAGACCTAAACAGAATTAACCCTAGTAGAGGTGATTTTCTTTGTTTCAATCGCCTCAGCCGCAGCCGGCTTCCTGTCGACGTGTGGCTGTGGGTGCAAGTCACCTGAATAGAGAATGCAACTCGGACCAGCGTACACTCCGCATATCGGGCAAGGGACCGAGACGGGTTGTTGCGGGACCAGGTCTTTCTTTTTCACCCTGAAATAATCTGATACGGCGATGGACGAGACAGTTCAATTTTGCACACATCGGTTAGGCGCCCGGTGGGTGGTCCGTCCTCGGTGGACGCCATAGACCAAGGCGCGGCGTGCCGCTGGCTTAGGTTTTTGAGCTGCGTGTTTTGACTCGTGTGTCCCTGATTTCATTTGCTCTTTTGGCGACCCGTTGTTACCTGTCAAAGTCAACCCTGTGATCGCTTTCCTCCATCCCCTGAAAGATTTGGCCCTCACGGAACCTTTGCTATCCAACTTCGTCTATACCTGCAGCATCCCCACAGAACCGCGCAACACGTGTCCCCCGGGGATGTTGGAGGATTCCTAATGTTCCCATCCATTGCTCGCCTCGTGGTTTTTGTTGGCATGGTATCTGTTTCTGTCTTGGCGTCCTTGGCCAACGCCCAAATCTCGCCGAACTTGCCTAATCCGATCAAGGCGCCCAATCCGCTGACGACGACGTTATCCATTTTTCGTAGCAATATGCAGGACAAGATCATGAAGTCGGCGGAAGCGATGCCAGAGTCCAAGTACAGCTACCGGCCGACGAAGGACGTTCGCTCGTTTGCCGAGATCGTGACTCATCTGGCGGATATATCCTACACTCTGTGTTCCAGCGCCAAGGGTGAAGCGCCCCCCGCGACGGCCACCGCGAAGGGTTCGAAGACCGAGATCATCGCCTACCTGAAAGGCTCCTTTGACTACTGCGATGGCGTGTACTCCGGGTTCGCCGATACGCACCTGAATGATCCGGCGGACTTCTTCGGCTTCAAGACGAACAAGATGTTCATCTTGACGCAAGTCGGAAATCATGACGCCTTGCATTACGGCAATCTTGTTACATATCTGCGCATCAATGGCATCGAGCCGTCCGGCGGCTGGTTCTGATGGCGCAGCAGCGCGATTTCTCCTCGACAGTAAGTACTGAATAGTGAGTAGTGAATAGGCGGGATGGGGGCGCCCCGGGTGCCGGTTTTGCACCTGGGGCCTCTGACTTTTCCACTCTTTTCGACAGCAACAGCAAACTGACCGCTCCGCAGCCAATTCTTTGCCTCCCTTAGATTTGCCTCCCCCCCGAATCCGGCCTCCCCATTCGAATGAATCAGTCAGTAATAAACATTGTTATTGACAAATAGTAACTAATCCTGCTACCATGTCCCATGTTTAGCACGCGCCCCGCCCGTCTCCGCCTTTGTAGCGCTGTGGCTTCAGCCCCGCAGCCTTTTTCCATCTGTGTTTTTTCCTCTAAACTCTTTGGAATCCTCATTTAAGAAAAACATGCCCGTAAGCCCTTTAGAATGCGCAGTTTCAAAACGCAGCACTTAAAGCCCTTTAGAATGAGCAGTTACAGAAAAACCGGGGTGGAGAGGCGGGGCCCGACATAACGGTTCGCCAGAAGGATGCACGATGAATCGCCCCTACAGGGGGGGAAATCCAGAACGGGAATTTTCTGCGTGTGCCCGATTTGCCGGCGGGAGTCCCTCGGGCATGATTCTTTGTTAGGATGGCGGCGCTGATCTGAATAGCGATCATCAAGAAGCGGGACAATCGCCGGGCAGGTGCAGATATTGCCTTCTGGGTCCCGGCGGGAATTCGGCAAGGAGAGAGCGACCATGGCAGGACAATCACAAGCGGTGCATTCCGGCAAGCCATCCGTGGTCATTCGCCGAGCTTCTGCGGCGGACGCCGAAGTGTGCGGAAGAATTTGTTTCGAGGCGTTTACGGTGCTCGCCAATCGTCACAATTTTCCTCCTGATTTGCCGTCCCCGGAAGTTTCCATTGCAGTGCTCTCGGCAATGTTCTCGCACCCGGGGTTTTATTGCGTGGTGGCTGAACAGGACGAGAAAATCGTCGGTAGCAACTGTTTGGATGAGAGGACACCTATTGCCGGGATTGGGCCGGTCACGGTGGACGCGTCGGCGCAGAATCGCGCCGCAGGGCGCGCGTTGATGCAGGCAGTGCTGACACGCGCTGCGGAGCGGAAATTTGCAGGAGTTAGGCTGGTGCAGGCTGCCTATCACAACCGTTCGCTGTCGCTGTATGCGAAGCTTGGTTTCGTTGTGCGCGAGCCGCTTTCCTGCATGCAGGGGCCAGCGATGAAGAAAACGCTGCCGGGGTATTCGGTTCGGCCTGCAGTGGCTGGCGACCTAGCCGCTTGCAATGACTTGTGTTTGAGAGTTCACGGCCACGACCGTGGAGGCGAGTTGCAGGATGCGATTCAGCACAGCACGGCAACTGTCGCCGAGCGCGATGGGCGCGTCACTGCGTATGCCTCTTCGATGGCGTTTTCCGGGCACGCCGTTGGCGAGACGAACGAAGATTTGAAGGCGTTAATTGCCGCAGCTGCGGCTTTTCAAGGGCCAGGCATTCTTGTCCCTAGCCGCAACGCGGAATTATTTCGTTGGTGCCTCGAAAGCGGGCTTCGCGTCGTGCAGCCAATGATGTTGATGACGATGGGACTTTACAACGAACCGGCCGGAGCTTATCTGCCTTCCATTCTGTATTAGGGGCGGACCATGCACGTGGCACCGGGGCTGCATTTCTGTTTGCCTGCGCCGGGATTTTTGCCTAAAGTGGAGATTATGGATTACTCGCGCATTATCACGGTGGAGCCCGGTAAACGTGGGGGGAAGCCGTGTATTCGTGGTCTCCGAATCACTGTTTATGATGTGCTGGAGAACCTGGCTAGCGGGATGACGCACGAGCAACTGCTCCAGGAGTTCCCTTATCTGACGGAAGAGGATATTCGCGCGTGCCTTGCTTTTGCCGCGGATCGGGAACGTAAACTGGAAACGATTACCGAGTGAAACTGCTTTTTGACGAAAACCTTCCTCCTCGCCTAACCGAGTTGCTTGCGGACATCTATACCGGTTCTTCGCATGTGCATAATTGTGGGTTGGGTGCTACCGATGACTCAGCGATATGGGAATACGCCCGCGAAAACGGCTTTACGATCGTTTCCAAGGATTCGGACTTTCAGGAGAGAAGTGTTCTTCTCGGGGCGCCGCCGAAGGTGATTTGGCTGCGTACCAACAATTGCGCGAGTGCACACATCGAGTTTTTGCTGCGAACTGCATAGATAATCATCGCGCGTTTCATACAGCAAGACGAAGAGACGTGTCTCGCACTGGGTCAGCGCACAAAGAAGAAGTAAGCCCGCACAAGTTCAGATCAACAAACAGAGCCGCCAAGATCGCGGATTAGTCCATGTGGTGCATGGCGTAGATGTTATCGAGGCCGTCTTTGTAGGGATAGACGTGAGTCATCCAGCCGAAGATTACCGGGTGGAAGCGGCCACCGGCTTCGGAGCAGGCGTCTTCGGTGATGATGGAACCTTTTAGGCCGAACTTGGTCCAGTCGGCGGTGCGGAGCTGGCCTAAAGGCGGCAAGCAAAGATTTGTGTGGAGGTGCCACATGGCGACACTTAACGGAACGCGCTCGTTGAGCTGATCTTCTGTGGCGCGCTTAGGCATCGTGTACATCGCGCCGACGAGTTCGTAGCCGGTGGGCGTTTTTTTGTAGAGAAGGGAAGTGGGACGCGCGGGATCGAAAGTTAGAGATTCGAGAAAACCGTTGCGATAGCTGGTGAAGTGATATTCGGGTTGCGGGACGTTGGGAAGAAAGATTTTGAAGCCGTCAGCGAGAGCGACATGGTAGTCCTTGTATTTTCCGATGCCGGCGCGAAGCTGCGTCGCGACTTCGTTCGCGCGCTGAATATCCTCGGGAGTTTGCGTGCGCATGCTCGTCATGTACATGTGGTGGCTGTGCGCGTCATTGTGGCCGGGCGTCATGTCCTGAACGGCAGCGCGTTCGCTGGATTTTTCATCGCCCATATCCATGCCGGGCATGAATTTAGATTGCGCAGGCGTGGCGGGTTCCTGAGTGGCGGGACTCTGCGTGCTGGGCGCGTGGTGGCCTGGCGTGGCGACCAGCAGTACGGTAACTACAAAGATGGCTCCGAAGAGCATGCCGGTTTTTGCGGCGAGATGAAGCAACGTTCTACGCGCTGACATTACGATTCTCCTCACTTAATAATACGCAAGGAGTTGGATGGAAATATCCGCGAAGGCGCTGCTTGGTGCATGAGGAAAAACTGTACGGTAGGACAGGGAAGGAAGAAGTAGTAAGAAATAAAGACGTAATGAAGTAGAGGAGAAGCCGAGTGGAATTGGACACGAAAGTTTTAACGGATGTGGCGTTTCGAGAGGAGACGGCGTAGCGTGCTAAAATCCTGACGTGAAAAAACAAACTATTCAACCTGCAAAACATTTGACAGGTGGCGTGCAGCCACCTGGGGACAAATCGATTTCGCATCGCTACGCAATGCTGGCCGGTTTGGCGGAGGGGACTAGCGAGCTGCGAAATTTTTCGGCGGCGGCGGATTGCCACAGCACGCTCGGCTGCATGAGCGCGCTGGGCGCGGAAGTCAAAGTCGAAAAAGATTTGGTGCGAGTTATCGGGCGAGGGCCGCGAGGGTTGAAGAGCAGTTGGCGTGCGTTGGATGCGGGAAATTCCGGGACGACGATGCGGCTGCTCACAGGGATTTTGGCGGGACAGGAATTTACTACAAAACTTACCGGGGACAGTTCGCTGCAGAAGCGGCCGATGAAGAGAGTTGTGGGACCGCTCCGCGAAATGGGCGCGGACATTCGCGCGAAGGATGACAATTTTGCGCCGCTGGAAATAAAAGCCGCGCGATTGCATGCGATCGACTACCAAATGCCGATGGCTAGCGCGCAGGTCAAATCGGCGGTTTTGCTCGCGGGACTTTACGCGGAAGGCGTGACCAGCGTGACGGAGCCTGCTGGCACACGCGACCACACGGAATTGGCTCTGGAAGAATTCGGAGCGGCGATCGAACGGCAAGGACGAACGACAAAGATCCACGGGCTTTTTGGCGGAAATGGATCGGGAAAGCTGGTGGCGAAATCGTTGGATGTGCCAGGAGATATTTCCTCGGCGGTATTTTTTATTGCGGCAGCCTCGTTGCTGGTGGATTCAAATATCGCGATTCACAATGTGGGGTTGAATCCGACGCGGACTGCGATTTTGGATTTGTTCGCGGGAATGGGAGCGTCGATTCAGATGCTTTCACTGAAGAGCTCGCACGGGGAGATTATTGGAGATCTGGCGGTGAAAGGAGCTTCGCTGAAAGGCGGAGTGATTGAAGGCGAGACGATTCCACTGGTGATCGATGAGCTGCCGATGCTTGCGGCGCTGGGACCGTTTACCGAAGAGGGTATTGAGATTCGGAATGCGGGGGAATTGCGAGTGAAAGAGAGCGATCGCATCGCTGTGCTCGTTGAAAATTTGCGACGGATGGGAGCGACTGTCGAAGAGCGCCCGGATGGATTGAAGGTGGAGGGCCGGCGCGCGGGAAAACTACATGGGGCCGAGATTGAGCCGCATGGGGATCATCGGATTGCGATGGCATTTGCCGTGGCCGGGCTGGCTGCGGAGGGAGAAACCGTGATTCGCGATGCGGATTGTGCGGGCGTCTCGTATCCAGCATTTTTTGAGGATTTGAATCGATTGGCGGAACGGTAGAGAAAAAGGCGAAATTCGAAACTAGAAATTTGAAATTAGAAAAGCCGGGGCGAGCTCTGGGTTATGGGTGCCGAATTTCGACTTTCGCATTTCGAGTTACGAATTTCGCGTTTGGTGCTTCAGCTGGTTTTTTTGATGGAGAGTGTGCCGTAGCTGGTTTTTAAGGTGATTTTAGGGCCGCGGGCGGTGCCGTACTTTCCTTCGAGATGGGAATCGCCGGATTCCACACTGGTTTTCTTCAGGGTGTCAGCGGAAAATTCAGAATCGATATCGCAGGAATGGCAGTCGGCTGTGATGTTGAAACTTGCGGATTCGGGAAGAGTCAGCGAGATACTGGCATTTGTGTTGGTGGCGTCGATATCTGCCTTGGGCGGGGCAGAGAAGCGCATCTCGACGTCGCCATCACGGTTGTCGACTTTCACTTTGCCGGTCGCATTTTCGATGGTTACGGAATAGCGGTTGGTGCGCAGCGCAATGTCTCCCGGCGCGTCTACGATTTCCAGATTGCCTGAGCTGACTTCCATGTGGCCGGTGAGCGAGGTGAGCGTGAGATCTGTGCGCTGGGAGATGAAGCGAAGACCTTTGGCGACTTTGTCGACGCGGATGGGGCCGTAGAATTCGCCGTCCAGTGTGAAGCTGCCGGTGGCCGATGCGACGTCGACCTGCGTACCTTTCCCGGAGATCTTAATGTCGCCTTTGGTGTCGGAGACTTTGACATCGCCCTTGTGCATTTCGATGTTTACGTCGCTGGCTGTGTCGCGGACTTCCACGTCGCCGTTCGCGCTGGTTATGGAGACGGTCGTGGCCATGTCGGAAACGGTGATGTCTCCTTTTTCGTTTCGCACGGTGACAGAGGCCTTCTTCGGGACCTGGATTTCCATGTCTACGGTGATGCGAGAATCGCCTGCACTAACGCCAGTGGGATGAATTTCGTAACCGTCGCCATTCTGAACGATCTCAACGGAAACGGGGCCAGCGCGGCGTGAAGCGTCGTTTTCGCTCCAGGCATGAACGTTTTTCTTGCCTGCGACACGGATTTCCGGAACGTCCGTGGCGCGCACGATAATGTCGCCGTGGCCGCCGCGGATCGTGATGCGAGCATTTTCAGGGACGGGTTTCGGGGCGACATCCAAGTCGAATGGGTAAGAGTCGCCCGAAATTTCAATGGGAAGTTTGCCGCCGATGGCGCGCCTGCCGTAGTCGACAGCGACGACACAGCTCAAAAGCACGAGCATGCCGACGACCAGCAAAATTTCGCCACCGGTGATACGAGCGGCGCCGGGATCATCGGAACGGCTGGCGACGGTCCTGTCATAAATCTTGATTAAGCCGAGGAAGATGAGTGCGAGCGGCCACCAGCGTAGCAGGACGTCTCCCAGTTCCAGGCCGCGGTAGTTGTGAAGCAGGAGAAGTACGCCGACGGTTATAAGAACGAGACCTGGGAAGATTCCGCTGGTGCGATGCCGGCTATGGGCCATATCGATTTATTGACCTTGTCCCGGATAAGAAGTGGGGGTGCCGGTCGATGAAGCGGGAGGCACGCCGGGAACAGGGGGAATCGCCGGTGGCATAGGTGTGGTCGAGGAGACATGCCCTTCGGAAGAAGCCATGGCTGAGGCGAGACTGATTAACCCGATCACGATGAGGATGACCGGGTAGGTGTTACCGAAGTCAAAATAGCCACCGCGCATTTCCGCCAGAAGAAAAAGTACGCCGACGGTAACAACTACGACGGGGCCCATGAGGCCGCGTATGCTGCAGCGCTGGCAAGTGCAACTAATGCGATCGCTCATCTGTGTTCAACCTCCCGAAGGAGCCTCCTACGGCCGGCGGTCGATGCGATTCCGAAACATCAAAATTCCTACACCAATGAGAATGAGGGGCCAGAACCGAGTGATGCGGTACCACTGAAACCATTCAAAATTATTGAGCAAGAGCAGGATGCCGACACCGATCAATATGATCGGACCAATGGGTTTTTGCTTGCTGAAATTATCGAGCGGGTCCGATAAGGGTAAACCAGCGCGCTTGGCTTGCGCGGTACGAAGCGCGTCGATAGGCATGTAAACCCAGAGCGCGGCAACGCAAATCCAGAGAGCCGCTTCTGCTCCGCCGTTGTCTAGCCCGTTTACGCCGGTAATGAATAGGAGAAGAAAAATCGCGAGGTGAATCATGCCTTTGCCGTACTGCTCGTTATAAAACGCGCCCAGGCCCGGCAAAAATCCCAGGAAGAACGCCAGGACGGGGTTGGGTCCTACTCCCGGCGGAAGAACAGGAGGCACGGCTGCAATGGGAGTTTGAAATGGAACTCCGTTTGGAACAGCCGGAGCCGCTGGCTGTGCAGTGGGCGGCGCAGGATGTCCTAGAATCGTGGCTAAGCAATCCTCGCAATAGAGAACGTCGCGCACCGGGCGAATACACGCCGGGCACATGGGCTTGCCGCAATTGCGGCAGTAGCCGGTTGCGTCCACATCAGTATGGACGACACACTTCATGGAATTCTCCTTCCGAGTAACTGGCTGCACAGATTGCCACTGACGACGGGAACTTCCGCTGCAAGGATTTCAAGCTCTCTGCCGATACCATTCGCACGATTTTGCTGGCGCGG
Organism: uncultured Acidobacteriota bacterium; assembly: GCA_963784015.1. Classification (GTDB taxonomy): domain Bacteria; phylum Acidobacteriota; class Terriglobia; order Acidiferrales; family UBA7541; genus Acidiferrum. Next base: position 44,401 of record CAWAPX010000049.1, on the reverse strand, counting down.
AGTCGCTGGCTTAGAGCCGTCGGTGCTACCCGGAGTTTTTCCAGGAGCGGATTGCGGGACTGTGCTCTCTGGCGTCGTGGGGAGTTCGTTGTCTTTGTTCAAGCGAGATTGAATTTCGTAGACGACGCGGAGATCGCTGACAAATTTGGTGCTGCGCGCATAGACGAGGTGCACTTGGCGGTCTGCATTGCGATAAACGGTGGCAGGCGAAAGATCCGCGAGCTTGGGTTTGCGCCACGAGAAGCCGGAAGCCGTGAGCAGAATCAGCAACGTGGCCGCAACGGAGATCGCACTGTATGCGAATCGGGGAGAAGCCAAACCGCTGAACCACCCGAAAGCGCCACGCCAGCCTTTTTTTGCATCGCGCGGTCCAAGAGTCGCATTCAGTATGGAGTAGACCAGTTGCGGTGGCGGCTCGATTTGCTCCATCGAGTGTAGGCTACTCACCATCTGAGAAAGGCTGGCGACCATTTGAGCGCAGTTTTCGCAGGAGTTCGCGTGGATGTCGAATTCGCGGCGCTCGTCCGGGCTGAGAAGTCCGTCGAGATAGTCGCTAAGGCGTGCTTCGATATTTTCGCAGGTCCAAGTCATGACATACTCCGCGCCGGGTACCGCCGATGGTCCCATTTATTGAGTCTCGCCGAATAAAGAGTCGTGCGAGTTGGTGAGAAAGCGGCAGCAGAGCTGCCGCACTCCAAATCGCCAAACTGCATTATTATGCGGGACTCATTAGATGAACGAATCATGACGGGCGCACTCCCATTTGTTGCAGGATACGCGCGAGTTCGATTCGTCCGCGGTTGATTCTGGATTTCACAGTTCCTTCTGGTACATCCAATGCTTGACGAATCTCATTGTAGTCGAGCTGCTGCAAATCGCGGAGGATGACGGCTTCGCGAAGTTCCGGCGAAAGCTTGGTCAGCGCTGTCTGGACCTGGGCGCTGAGTTCGCCGAGCAACAATTGCTGATCGGGACGGCGTCCTGCGGATTCCTTGTTTTCGACCACCGGCATGGCGTCGTCGAGCGAATCCGTGATGCGGTCGCGCTTGGTGCGGCGGTAATGGTCGATGAGAAGGTTGCGCGTCACGCTGGTCATCCAAGTGGCAAAGCCGCCATAGGCGGAACGATAGCTCCCAATGGTTTTATACACCCGGAGGAAAACCTCTTGCGACAAGTCTTCGGCTTCCGTGCTGTTGCCGGTAAACCTGTAGCAAATGTTGAAGATGCGGCGCGTATGACGGCGCACAAGTTCCTCCCAGGCCGAACCGTCGCCCTGGAGGCATTGCTGGACCAGTTGGGCGTCCTGCTCCAACGTATCATCAGCCTCGAAACCCGCTACGGTGACCAGTTTGCCCCAAAAGTTGCATGGAGCCAACTTCGGCCTGCAACTATGGAACGCAAACTGCTCTCGAAAAGTTCCCTTTAGTTCTGGCCCGGGCGACCGACCGCGAGTGGGGGCATCTTACTCGGGGTATTGGCTTTGGCACAAGGGCTGCACCGACCCTAAACGATCCTGGCGCCCTGAGTCGTTGGTGGATGTCTTTTCCAGTGACTCAAGGGCGCCTTGACCTGTGTGCTTGTGACCGTTAGTCTGACAAGCCAATGCGTTCATCGTCGAGGAAGCTACTCATTTTGCTGGCAGTCGTGTTGGCTGTCGGGTTTGCGATTTATCGATTTGGCGGCACGCTTCACGGTGCGAGTTTCAGTGGGACGAAATTGTGGCTCGCGATCCGGGGCGCGAACCCCTATCTTCTTCTTCTCTCAGTTGTGGCCATCTACGCCTGTTACGCCATTCGAGCGTTGCGTTGGGGGGTCTTCCAACAGAATCTGGGGGCGTCGAATTTCTGGCCCATCTACGAAATGACATTAGGCGGCTTCGCGGCGGTGTTCCTCTTGGGACGCGCCGGCGAACCTCTCCGGCCTCTGCTTCTCGCGAGAAAGGAAAAGTTGCCGGTCGCCGACATGTATGGCATATACGCCCTCGAAAGAATCTTCGACGTTATCAGCGCCGCAGTGATTGCCGGCATTGCCCTTTTGGTAGAGCAGCGCCATGTTCCGGTGGCAAACACGACCGGAGGCGTTTTGATTGTAGGGGTCGTCGGAGTTGTCCTGTTTTTGATTTACTTCCGGCTACATGGAACCGCAGCGCTTGAGAAAGCGCTTCAAGGCTGGCAGACCTCGCGAGGCTGGCGTCTAAAGGTCGCAGGGGTTTTGCTTGGATTTGCGCGAGGTGTACGAATTATCCGCACGTGGAGCGAACTTGGGTTGGCAATCCTCCTTTCCGCGGCGCACTGGGGTTTGGTATTCCTCGTTTATGTCTGGATTACCCACAGCTTCGGGGGGAAATTTGCGCAACTTACCTCGGCTGACGTTTTGCTGCTCATGGCCTTTACGCTCGCGGGGTCGGTCTTTCAGTTGCCGTTGGCTGGCGGAGGATCTCAGTTGGCCGCAATTTCTGTTTATACGTTTTTTGGCATTGAAAAGGAGCCGGCCACTGCGGCGGCGGTGGTCTTATGGCTGATTACCTTCGCCGCGTGTAGTCTTGTGGGAGTACCCTCGTTGATCCACGAAGGGTTTTCGCTCGGGAAACTGAAGCGACTGGCCGCGGACGAAAAAGAGATAGCAAACGGATAAGCGAATAGGAGAGACCTCGAGTGAAGTGTCCATTCTGCGCGCATTTGGACGATAAGGTGATTGACTCGCGAGAGGGCCGCGCTGGAGACACGATTCGGCGGCGGCGAGAGTGCCTCAAGTGCAGCCGGCGGTTTACCACGTACGAGCGGATTGACGAAATTCCGTACATGGTGATCAAGAAAGATGGACGGCGCGAGCGATTCGAACGGCAAAAGATTTTGCAGGGATTGCTGAAGGCTTGCGAGAAGCGGCCTGTGGCTACGCCGAAGCTCGAAGGAATCGTCGATGAGATCGAAAGCGTGGTTCACGAAGCGACGGAGCGCGAGCTCACTACGACGGAGATCGGCGAGATGATCATGCATCGGCTGAAAAAGCTCGATAAGGTGGCTTACGTGCGCTTTGCCTCGGTATACATGGATTTCAAGGACGTGCAGGAGTTTATGTCCGAGTTGAAGAACTTGTTGAAGGACAGGTCGAAGAAGTGAGCGAGATCGAAGAGGGAGGGGCAAGCCCCTCCCCTACAGAGTCGTTAGGATTCAGCGCGGCCAGACGCCAGCGGTGAATGTTCGAATCGTTGTGAATCCCAGCTTTTCATAGAGCTGAACGGCTCCGTAGTTTTCCGAAGTGACTGTCAGCGTTAATTCCTTAAATTTCATGCTACGCAGCGTTTCGGCGGAGGTCTGCATAAGCATGCGGCCGATGCCATGCCCCTGATAACCAGGGAGCACGCAGATTTGCGTGGTATGGCCGACCCCTGGTGAGACTTCGCTGGTGAGGACTGCGGCGACGAGTTCGTCGCTGCCTGGTTCGCGAAGCACGAAAGAGGCTCCCGCCACGAAATGGCCGCAGCCCGGCAACAGTATTATGTTTTTCAGGAATTTCAGAGCGCCGGAGCGGCTGCGGTACTGATCGTTGATTTCGCCGTCGATGTGATTCGCGTAGGCGAGATAAATCAGCTTGGCACAGGGCTCGAAGTAGCGGTCATTCCAGCGGTCCAGGCGCATCCCGGCGGAGGCTCCGGCCTTGCCTTCGGGCAGTTTCTGCAGATCCTGCAGCATAAATTGGCGGGAATAAAGGCGAAAGCCTTGTTCACGGAGCGGGACTTCCACTGGTCCGCTGAAGGGCATGAGCTGTGCTTCAATGCGCGAAAGCTGCGGAATCGCGCGCATGGAGAAGAGCATTTCGTCGAGAAGACGCTGCCCAATGGTGGCTTGTGAAAATTTTGCGGAAACATAAAGGCCACCGATCAGGCCCTTTTGGTCTTCGAGGACGTAAAAGGAGTAGCCCGCGGCGTTGCCATTTTCGAAAGCTACACAGCCGGCGAGGGCGTGTGCGTCCAGGAATCGTTTGATCAATTCCAGAGCGCCACGGTAATCCCAATGAAGTTCGTCGCGCCAGTGCCGCGCTTCCTCATCAAGGAGCGGCTCGAGTTGGCGGACGGTCGTCTGGCGCAAGTCGACAATATTCATGGATAAAGAGGACTGACCCGCGGCCCCTGACCGCTGGCTCTATGATAGCCGAATCGGCGCCCGCACAGACAAGCGGGGGCCTGCGCGACGATACAATTCGGACACAACGAGGAAAGGCTGCCGAAAATGATGCGGAAGAGGTGTGCTAACATCGCGAATATCGTACTTATTTTGCAGGGAGTGAAAATCGGCGGCGCTGGCCGCAGCAGTACGCAGACAAAGAATGTCGATCCTTTACGAATTACGCTATCCAACCAAGTGGTATATGAAACTGGTGACAGCCGTACTGGCGCTGGTTTTCTTTGCTGTGCTCGCGACCATCGCCATTGCGGGATTTCTCGTCTACCGGATCGTTAAACCGCAGCGCACCAGCAGCGAAATTGATATGGAGAGCTTTCCGGGGAAGCCGGACCTGGTGGACTTTACGGTTCCGGAAATTGGCGTCCGGCACGGCTGGTTTTTTCCGGGATTGCGTGGAGCGCCGACGATTATTCTATGCCATGGCTACGGATCGAGCCGCGGCGAGCTGCTGACCCTGGTTTCGGCTTTGCAGGACCACCAGTACAACGTCTTCGTTTTTGACTTTGCGGCGCACGGCGGCAATCAAGGAATTACCACGTTTGGCTATCGCGAAGCAGATGAAGTGCGCGCGGCTGTGGACACCGTGGCGGCGCGCAATGACGTCGACCCTGCTCGCATTGGTTTGTGGGGCTACAATTTAGGAGCTTATGCTGCTTTGCGCGAGGCGGAAAACGATCACCGCATCAAAGCTATTGTGTTGGACTCGGTCTACGACGAGCCACAACAAATGGTGAAAATCGGCGTGGAGCGCACTGGCCTTGGTGGATTTCCGCTTATGGCTCGCTCCGCGGCGTTTAGTTTTACTTGGTTGAATTACAAGTATCGTGAGGATCCGCCACTCTCGAAAAAGTTGAATACGCTGGCGGGCGTGCCGAAACTGTTCATCGAGCCTTCTGACGACCCAGAACTTGCCGAGATTACGCGCCAGATGTTTGTGAAAGCGCCAGAGCCGCGCGATCAGATCATCATTCCACACGGCAATTTTGTGTCTATGGATGACGCGGATAAGCGCGATTACGAGAATCGCGTGGTGAGCTTCTTCTTACTTCGGTTGCCCGCTACTGGGACTCCCTCGCGCTAAACTTGTAGCTCTGACCCCGTCCGCGCAAATTTCAACTGCTGGCGATACGAGATACTGCCAGCAAGCAAGTCTCTTTCTTAGTTCCTCGGCCCCCTGGGGCGAGGCAAACATAATTGCCCGTTGCCCGCCAGGCGGGACCCACTCGGGTAGCTCCCTCTTGAAATAGAAATTCAACCCGAAAACCAAGCCACGCCTCAATTTATATGTGGCCGCATTTTGGAGCAAATCTTCGGGAAAGGAAAATTCGGCTTTCGATATCACGGCTACGGGACGCGCGGAGACTCCTTCGTCGAGTTGCCAAGGTCCTTCGTTAAATGCCAGGAACGCCGGAAGAACGATCGACGCCAGCATGAGCGCAACACGGAGTCGTTTCAGGACTGCGAGGATTCCCACCACGATTCCTGCGAGAACCGCAACCAAATAGAATTGTGTCACGGTTGGTGGTGGACGCATATCCGTAACGAAAGGAATTTTCTCGCTTTCGACTCCCGCCAATGTTCCCATGAAAGCGAAAGTTAGAGCTACTCCGCAACAAATCCACCGAAGATTGCCAAGGCTCTGTTGAAGCTTCCGACTCAGATCGCGGGCGAGAAGCATGCCTATGGCAGGAATGGCGGGAAGCACGTAGCCGGGCAACTTTGAACGCGAGACGGTAAAGAAAACCACGCAGAATCCTGCCCAGCAAAGTAAAAACAAACTGGATCCGGCGATATTGCGGGTTCGGCCAAAGATTTTGTGATCCGCTCAAAAGCGAGCACACAAGCGGCACGGTCCAAGGCATGAAAGCGACGAGGACAACCGGGATGTAAAACCAGAGAGGCTGGATGTGCTGGAATTCGGGAGTGAAAAAGCGTTTGAAATTGTGCTCGATGATGAAGATGCGGAAGAAATCGGGATTGCGGCGCGCGCAGAGGATATACCAGGGGAGTGCGGTTAAGCAGAAAGCGGCGATGGCTGCCAGATGAAAAAGGCGGAAGGCGTCGCGCCAGCGTTTTGTGAAGAGTGCCCAGAAAAATACTGCGCCGCCGCAAAGAATAATTGCAGCGGGCCCTTTCGCTAGAACCGCTAAGCCCAGGAAAAAGCCGAAGAGGATTAGGGCGAGCCATGGCGTGCGTGGGAGTATGGGAGAGTTTTCGTTGCGGGTGAGGCCGAGGACGACGGCCGCGCAGACCATGGCAATTGTGAGCATGCCGCTGAAAGGCATGTCGGTGGCGGCGGCGTGCGAGAAGCCGATCATGCCGACGGTTGTGGGGAGAAGCAGAAGCAGCCAGCGCGCCGTTTCCGCGCCGTAGAGACGCAATGCCAGCCACGCCAGCGCGAGAGTTGCAAGGAGAGCAGAAATCGCACTCGGCAATCGGGCCGCGGCTTCGCTTACACCGAAGAGTTTGAAGGAAAGCGCGGCGCCCCAATAAAAGAGCGGCGGCTTCTCGAACCATGGCTTCCCGTACAGTCGAGGCGTGACCCAGTCGCCGGTCTCCGCCATGTCGCGCGCAATCCACGCGTAACGTGGCTCGTCCGGTCCGACAAAACCAATCGCTCCCAGGTGGCTGAAGTAACAGACGTACAGCGTTGCTACGATTAGAACGGCCCAGCCGATGCGGGCTACAGGGCTGGACTGCGGTTTCTCAGTGATGGCAATAGGCGATTCGCTCACGGATGGGAAAGTCTAGCATTGAAACTCTATCTTCGAAGCGGGCACCTCTTGCATACTGTCGCGCGTCGCCCGCTCGCGGTCGTTTTGGCAACCTATGAAAGAATGGCTTGAATACGCCCCCGTTTGGCTGATCTTGAAAACGCTCGGCGCACTACCGCGAGGCATCGCGCGTAGCTTTGCGGCGTTCGTGACGAGTGTGCTTTTTTCCTTGCAGCCCAGATTGCAGAAAACGGCGGAGTTCAACCTGCGGCTCGCTTTTCCGGATTGGACAGACGCGCAGCGCAAAGATGTGACGCGCAAAATGGTACGCAATCTAGGTTGGATGGCCGCCGAATTTGCGCGATTGCCGCGTCTCACGAAAGAAAATGTTGAAGATGTTGTGATTCTCGAGGGGCACGAAAATTTTCTGGAAGGACAACGGCGAGGCAAGGGGGTCCTCTATTTAACTGGCCATATTGGGGCGTGGGAACTCTCTTCCTTTGCCCATGCGCTCTACGGTTATCCGCTGCATTATATGGCGCGGCCTCTGGACAATAAGCGCCTCGACGCGCTCGTCAACCAGTACCGCTGCGCCTCGGGCAACCGGCCCATCTTCAAAAATGAATCCGCGCGCGTCATGCTGAAGATTCTGAAGGACTCGGGAACCATCGGCATTCTCGCAGACCAAAACACGCTGCCAGCGGAAGGCGTGTTCGTTAATTTTTTCGGCAAGCTCGCTTGCACCACAACCGGTCTCGCGCGAGTGGCTCTGCACACTGGCGCCGCCGTGGTGCCAGGCTACGCCTACTGGGATGAAGGCATCCAAAAATATCGTCTGCGGTTCGAACCTCCCGTGGAATTGATTCGCACTGGCGATACCGAGCGCGACGTGTTTGAGAATACGCAGCGGTTTGCCAAAGTGATTGAAGAGATTATTCGCAAACATCCGGACCAATGGGTTTGGGTTCACAAGCGCTGGAAGACACGGCCCAAAGGCGAGCCGGCGCTGTATGATTTTTGAGAGAGGTCTTCGATGATGCAAACGGCGAAGTCGTTGGCGGAAGCAGTTGGCGCAAAACTGGAAGGCGACGGCGCGATCGAGTTGAGCGGTGTTGCGGCGCCAGAGCGCGCCGGCCCGCACGATCTCATCTATGTCGAGAAAGCCAAGCATGCGGAGCGTGCTGTGGCGTCCGCCGCGCTATGTGTAATTGCGGCGGAAAATATTTCGCTACCCGGAAAGACGGTTCTGCGAAGTTCACAGGCGAAGGTTGCATTTGCAAAAGCAGCCGCCTTAATCCTCGGAGAATCCCCCATTGCCAGCGGCATTCATCCGACAGCTATCGTGGCGCCTCTGGCGAGAGTCAGCGCGAGTGCGGGCATCGGGCCGTTTGCGGTGATTGGCGAAGACGCTCACGTCGGCGAAGGCACGCAAATCGGCGCGCACAGCGTGATTGGCGCAGGCTGCTGGATCGGGGAGCGCTGCCGCATCCACCCGCGCGTGACGCTTTACGCAGGCGTTCGCCTCGGGCATCGCGTGGAAATCCATTCCGGCGCAGTCATTGGCGCGGACGGCTTCGGGTACGCAGAGGGCGAAGGGCGCTACTGGAAATTTCCGCAAGCAGGCATCGTGCAGATCGCAGACGACGTCGAGATCGGCGCAAACACGACCATCGATCGCGGCTCGCTTGACGACACGCGTATCGCCGAAGGCGTTAAGCTGGACAATCTGGTGCACGTCGGCCACAACTGCCAGATCGGCGCACACACGGTGATGGCTGCGCAAGTCGGTCTTTCCGGATCCTGCGATTTCGGCAAACATGTTGTCGTCGGCGGCCAAGCCGGTTTTGGAGAGCAATGTTACTTGGAAGATGGTGCTGTGATTGGCGGTCAATCCGGCGTGCTCGGTGGCAAAACAATTCGCAGCGGCCAGACTGTTTGGGGAACTCCGGCGCGCCCGCTCGAAAAGTTCAAAGAACAATTCGCCTGGCAAGCGCGTCTACCGGAACTGGCCGCGCGCATCAAAGAACTGGAAGCAAAACTCGAAGGCAAGCTGGAAGGGAAGTAAGGTGAGCGCAACTCCACACTGGCGCGTGATCGTAGTTGGTGGCCACACCCGCAGCATCGGCAAAACACAACTGGTGTGCGACATCATCAGCACTTTCCCGCGGGCAAACTGGATCGCGGGCAAAATAACACAATACGGCCACGGCGTTTGCGCGCAGAACGGCAACGATTGCGACTGCGCTCCCGACGAACACATTTGCGCCATCGAATGGGAAGCGCATCCGCAATCAGGAACGGACAGCGCCAGATTTTTAGCGGCTGGCGCAAAGCGCTCGTTCTGGCTGAGAACTAAGCAGGGCTTTTTGGCGGAAGGTTTGCCGCTGATGCGCGATGCTCTCAAACAGTCACTCTCTGAATCTGAAGAAGATTCTCCGCCTCTAATCCTCGAAAGCAATTCGCTCATGCAATTTCTGAAACCGAGCCTCTATTTCGCGGTAATCGATCCAGCTCGCGAAGACTTCAAAAACTCCGCACGCGTTGCTCTAGATCGCGCCGATGCCCTCGTTCTCCGCGGCTCGATGGACGACCCTGCCGCCGCTCCATCTTGGACTAAGCTCCCCGCCAACCTTTTGCGCACCAAGCCCTCCGTCTCTCAGCTCGAGGGGGAAGCTCTACCCGAGCCCCTGCACGTGCTCATCGAGAGAGTGTTACAGTCCCCGCCAAGTATCGCCATCTGATTAGAACTGCAACGATTTGGTCACGTTCCCGCATCTTAGAAGTTGACCCAGTGGCGCAAGACGGCGATAATTGACTGGTACTGGTGTTACTCGGTCCTAAAAGGGTTCGGTGCTCGTGCCGAAAGTTCTGGGAAGTTGCTAGGAACACAGTAGTTAGGCCGGATTAGCCGGAATTGGCTGAATTCTATTCGCCCGCTTTTCAGTAGACTTTACTTGGGGGACTAGTTTTGGCAACAGGTACACGCATAGGACTGGATAGACCTGCCCCGGCCATGCCGCCAATTTGGCAGGAGAAAGACCTGTCCGGCGCGCTCGAACAAGCTATCGAGAACAGCGCAAATCATCTCCTGTCTCTGCAAGCTGAAGAAGGCTATTGGCTCGGCGAACTTGAAGCAGATACTACCCTCGAATCCGATTACATTTATTACCTGTACGTTCTCGGCAAGGCCGATCCCGTTCGCATCGCTAAACTCGCAAACTATGTTCGCAGGCGCCAACTGCCGGATGGCGGGTGGAACATTTTCCCCGGCGGGCCCTCCGATCTCAACGCAACGTGCAAGGCGTACTTCGCGCTAAAACTCGCCGGTGATGACACCGCTGCGCCGCACATGGCGCAAGCACGCGAGACGGTGCACCGTCTTGGCGGCCTCGAACTTACAAACTCTTATGTGCGTTTTTATCTTGCGCTAATTGGAGCCGTTGGCTGGGAGCTTGTTCCTTCGATTCCGCCGGAACTGCTGCTTTTGCCGACGTGGTTCTATCTCAACATCTACGAAATGTCATCCTGGACGCGCGGCATTGTCATCCCCATGGCGATACTTTCCGCGCTGAGGCCGGATTGGCGTTTGCCGGAGCGCGCTCGAGTCGACGAACTCTTCAAAGACGTTTCGCACAAAGCTGCCGCGTTTGATTGGAGCAAGCAGCTCATCTCCTGGCGGAATGTTTTTCTGGCCATCGATCGCGGTTTGAAGCTTTACGAAAAGCTTCCCTGGAAGCCGCTTCGTAACCGCGCGCTTCGCGAAGCGAAAGCTTGGATGCTCGCGCACATGGAGCGCAGCGAAGGTCTTGCGGCAATTTATCCCGCGATGATGAATTCGATTTTCGCATTGATGGCGCTGGGGCACGGTCCAGAAGATCCGATCACTTCTCGCGAGATTCGAGAATTTTCGCGCTTCGAAATGGAAGAGGGCGATACCATCCGCATGCAGCCGTGCGTATCGCCTGTTTGGGATACGTGCATTGCCATGGTTTCTTTGGAAGAAGCGGGACTGCCCGCCGATCATCCGGCGCTCGTGAAAGCCGCGGACTGGATGCTCTCGAAGCAGGTTCTCGGTCCCGGGGATTGGCAGTTCAAGAATAAAGATGCCGAACCCGGAGGCTGGGCTTTCGAGTTTCGCAACGATTTTTTTCCGGATGTGGATGACACCGCATTCGTTTTAATGGCGCTGCAGCGGGTGAAGCATCCAGAGCCCGAGCGCATGGAAACTGCGGTACGGCTTGGCCTCCAGTGGCTACTGAGCATGCAAAACAAGGACGGCGGCTGGGGCGCCTTCGATCGCGACAATGACCGCCAACTTTTGTGCAACATTCCGTTCGCCGACCACAACGCCATGATCGATCCATCGACGGCGGACGTGAGCGCTCGCGTCATTGAGTGCCTTGGCCGATTCGGCTGGCCGGCGGAACATCCCGCGATTCAGCGCGGCGTGAAATTTTTGCTCAGAGATCAGTGCGAAGACGGCTCGTGGTTCGGGCGCTGGGGCGTAAATTACGTGTATGGCACGAGTGGTGCATTGCGTGCTCTCGAAACCGTTTCACTAACGGCCAAAGAATTCTGCCAGCGCGCAGTCAGCTGGTTACGCGACGTTCAGAAAGCTGACGGCAGTTTTGGCGAATCCTTGTGGAGCTACACCGACCCGACGACCAAGGGGCAGGGCAATAGCACAGCGTCACAAACGGCCTGGGGCCTGATTGGATTGCTCGCGGGCGCACAACCGAATGATTCGGCCGTTCAAAAAGCCGTCTCCTATCTCATTCATGAGCAAAATACGGATGGCTCGTGGAGCGAAGCCGAGTTTACCGGCACCGGATTTCCTGGCGTGTTCTATTTGAAGTATCACCTTTACCGCAATTCCTTCCCACTTTACGCGCTCGCGCGTTTTCGCAATCAGGTCCAAGGCCCGCATGAATACTGCGCCTTGAAATTCCAACCAGCAGAATTCCGGTTGCGGAGCGGGTTCTAGAGCCCGCGATGACGTTCTCTCTGCGGCTGACCGCGGATCTGACTCTTGCGCTGGCTGCCCGCGCGTTTGGCAAGCAAGGTTATCCTCCAGTTTTGCAACTTTCCCTTGACGCTAATTTTCAAACGATTTCAGCTTCCTTTTCTGCGAGCTCGCAGCAGGCAGATCTCAGTTCTTCCGCAACTCTCGTCTCACGATACCGTTCGCCCGTCCTTTGGATTTCCGGTGCCGAACCGCTGGATTTTTCCGAAGTCGCGCGCTTCACCAATGCGCTGGCCGCGTCGGGGCGCAGCGTGTTCCTGGAGACTTCCGGGGCATTATTGAAGCGGCGTCTGCATGAATTTCAGCCGTCTGACCGTTTTTACTTCACAGTCCGTTTCGATGGCCTTGCGCCTTCGCACGACCAGCTCAACGTTCGTGAAGGTGCGTTCGCAGCCGGACTGGAAGCCATTCGCATGGCAAGGCTGGCAGGGTTCCTTACTTGTGCGCTTCTGGTTTTGCACCCGCACACTGCGCCGAGCGAAATAGAACAGCTTCACGCAAAGATTCGCCAGCTCGACGTCGATGGATTCTTGATCACGTGCGCGGCTTTTTCGCCTGAACTTGAGACGACGGTCAAGCAACTTCGCCGCCGTTTACTGAGCCGTCGTTGGGCGATGCTGTCGGACTTGGTGGAATCGGCGTCGCTGGCTGCGGCCTCGCCAAATTCTTGCGAGATGGATCGCCGGCCTCTTCCGGACGCGCAGCCAAGCGACTTTGAGGAAGGCGCCGAAGCCGGATGACGACTCTAGTTACAGGCGCGTCGGGCTTTCTGGGCAGTCATGTTGCGCGTCAACTGGTCGCTCGCGGCGACACGGTGCGAATCTTGATGCGTCCTTCGAGCACTAATCGCGCCGTCGGAGATCTTTCTCTCGAATACGTCACCGGCGACCTAAGAGACGCTGCTTCTCTCGAGCGCGCTTTGGCCGGCGTGAAATGTGTTTTTCACGTGGCCGCCGACTATCGCTTGTGGGCCAGGAGGTCGCGCGACATTTATGATTCAAATGTGGGCGGCACGAAGAATCTGCTCGAAGCCGCAAAGCGCGCCGGTGTAGAAAAATTTATTTATACCAGCACCGTGGCCACAATCGCTGTTGACCGGCCCGAATTGCCGACGGAAGCCACCGACGCCAAGCTCGAAGAGATGGTCGGCCACTACAAGCGCTCGAAATGGATGGCTGAGCGCGAGGCACTGAACGCGGCGAAAGAAGGACTGCCGCTTGTTATAGCCATGCCCACCACGCCAGTTGGCCCCGGAGACTGGAAGCCGACCCCGACGGGAAAAATTGTCCTCGATTTTCTAAACGGAAAAATGCCGGGATATGTTGAAACCGGTTTGAATTTTGTCGGCGCGGAAGAGTGCGCGGCGGGGCACTTACTCGTTGCGGAAAAAGGCAAAGTGGGAGAGCGCTACTTGCTCGGTGCTGAAAACTTGACGCTCAAACAGATGTTGGACACGCTGGCCAAAATAACGGGTCTGCCCGCGCCAACCCTGAAGATTCCTCACGGGGTGGCTTTGGGTGTAGCTTACATGAACACGGCGTTTTCGCGGCTCATCGGAAGAGAGCCGCAAATTCCCATTGAGGGCGTGAAAATTGCGCAGCACATGATGTTCGTAGATTGTAAACGGGCGCAACGAGAGCTGGGTTTTAAGCCCGGTTCGGTCTCCGCAGCCTTGGAACGCGCCGTTCGCTGGTACGAGGCTAACGGCTATGTGAAACCCGGGCGCGCCAAGAAAATGCTGCGCGCCGCCGCGTAGAGTAAGAGGAAATGGTGGCTTGTCCCGCGCTCGCTTCTTAGCACAAAGGTTGTAGGGGAGGGGCTTGCCCCTTCTGTTTTCTGGGGCAGCAAAATTGTAGCTATGAGCTTTCGTCCGGCATCATAGAATTACAGAAGATTTGAAGCATCATGCACATTTTAGTCACCTTCGCCATCAAAGCCGAGTTCTCGCCATGGTCTTCTCGCCATCCCTTTGTCCCTTATGAATTTGAGAATTGGGAGCGTCGCCGCGAATTCGATCTCTTCAAAGCCAACATCGGGCCGAACGAAGTGACCGTCCTTCTTACAGGCATGGGCGGTGACAACGCTGCCAAAGCGATGCTGTCCATCCCGGTAGATATTCACGACGTCTGCATTTCCTCGGGGCTTGCTGGCTCACTGGACTCCGCATTGAAGCCAGGGGACGTGGTTGTGGCGCATACTGCAGAAACGCTGGATCGGAATTGCAGAGCCTCAAGTGACCGAGCACTTCTCGATCTTGCAGTTACCTACGGCGCAAAGGCCGTGAATGTCTCGCTTACTTCTGAGAAAATCGTAGGAACCGTCGAGGAGAAGGAAGGATTGAGCGGAAAGGGAAGTGTCGTGGAGATGGAGTCGACTTACATTTTAGCGGCAGCAGCACAACGCAATGTCCCGGCAGTGGCCGTCCGCGCTGTTAGCGACGCCTCGGATGAAGATATGCCCGTGGATTTCGGCCGAATTCTCGATTCCCACGGCCATCTGAAAATGGGCGGCCTGCTGAAGGAAGTTGGTTTCAGTCCTTACCGCATTCCGTTATTGATTCAATTCGGCCGCCAGAGCCGTGCCGCGGGAAAATCTTTGGCAGACTTTTTGGATCGCTATGTTTATGCAATCTCGCAAAACTGGACGCGCGTCGCGTCTCCCAAAATAGAAGAGGTCTCGGCGACATGAGCAGCATCGGAACTGCATCCGAGACTCTGACTTCGACGGGGCCGATCCCAAGAACGATGCGTGCCGGTGTCTTTCGCGACAAAGGAGTCGTCCGCGTCGAAGAAGTTCCCGTGCCTGAAGTCGGCGAAGGCGAAGTCCTCATCAAAGTTGCAGCCTGCGGAATCTGTGGCACCGACATCAAGAAGATCTTCCAGCGCTACGTTGAGCCGCCGCAAATCCTCGGCCATGAACTGGCGGGCACAGTCGTGGCAGTTGGTCGTGGGGTAGACAAGTGGACACCAGGCGATCGGGTAATGAGCTTTCACCACACACCCTGTGGCCGGTGCTTCTATTGCGAAAAACGCCTCTTTTCCCAATGCAAGCAATACAAAACAACAGGTTTGACCGCGGGGTTCACCCCAAACGGCGGCGGCTTTGCCCAGTACGTGAAAGCCATGCCGTGGGTCGCAGAGCGCGGCATTGTGGCGCTCCCCGACGACGTTAGCTTCGAAGAAGCCACCTTCATCGAGCCCATCAACACCATCGTGAAAGCCGTTCAGAAGGCGCGTATCGTCCCGGGCGAGACCGTTCTCATCCTTGGCTGTGGCCCCATTGGCCTGCAGTTGCTCATGGTCAGCAAGCTCGAAGGCGCCAAGCTATATACCAGTGATCCAATTCCACAGAGGCGACAAAAGAGCCTCTCGCTCGGAGCGCTGGAGTCGTTTGACCCAACCAGTGGTAAGCTTGTAGAAGAGGTACGGGCCCGAACGGACGGCAGGGGAGCGGACGCGGTGCTGGTTGCGGTAGCCCATCCGTCGGTGGTAACGGATGCATTGGCAACCGCGCGGCCCGGTGGGCGCATTTTGCTCTTCGCGGCAAACGATCCGGTCACAAAGATCGAGTTTCCTGCTGCGGCTGTGGGGATCGACGAAAAAGAAATCCTGGGCAGCTATAGCGCGGCTGTTGACATCCAAGAGTCAGCCGCGGCTCTGGTGCTGGGAAAGAAACTTCCAGTGATGGAAATCGTAACGCACCGCTTTTCACTGGATAGAATCCAGGAAGCTCTGGAGCTGGCAGCCAGGCCCACGGCCGAATCGCTGAAGATTCTGATCACGCACGCATGAAAACGACCACGACAAAGAAAACGGAAGCCGGAGATGAAGTGAAATTTGCTGTCTCGCGAGTCGCCGTACCCTCAAGGATGACCGCAGCCGTGCTGTACGGCAGCGAAGATCTGCGGATTGAGATGATCGACGTGCCGCATCTGGCCGCGGACGAAGTGCTTCTCCGCGTCCGCCTCGCACTCACAGATGGCACCGACCTGAAAGTTTGGAAGCGCGGCTACCACGCCAAAATGATTCAGCCGCCAGCGGTGTTTGGCCACGAAGTTGTGGGTGATATTGCCGCCGTGGGCAAGCGAGTCGATGCTCGCTGGCGTATCGGCATGCGCGTCGTAGCCGCAAATTCCGCGCCGTGCCTGCGCTGCTATCATTGTCGTCGCGGCCAGGAAAATCTCTGCGAAGACCTGCTATTCAACAACGGCGCATATGCTGAATACATGCGCATCCCCGGCCGCATCGCGATGGAGAACATGCTGGAAGTGCCGCACTCCGTCGATGACGGAAGCGCTGCGCTCGTCGAGCCGCTCGCCTGCGTGCTTCGTGGTATTCACGAAATGGAAGTTCGCGCGGGCGATACGGCTGCAGTAATTGGCTGCGGGCCGATTGGATTGACGTACGTGCGCATGCTTTCGCGCCGCGGTGTGCGTGTGATCGCTTTGGCGCGCCGCTCCGCGCCTCTCGATGTCGCCCGCAGACTGGGCGCGATTGCTACGATCAACGTCACGGAAACAGCAGACGTTGTCTCCGCCGTGAAGTCATTAACGGAAGACAACCGAGGTCCGGATTCCGTTGTGGAAGCAGCAGGAAATCCAGCCACATGGCAGCAGGCGCTTGCCATGGTTCGCCGCGGCGGCGTCGTGAATTTCTTCAGTGGTTTGCCTTCGGGCACGAATGTGGCGATCGACCCAGCTGCTATTCACTATTCCGAGATTAAGCTGATTTCGCCCTTTCATCACACGCCGCGCTTCATCCGCGAAGCTCTCGAAGCTATTCGCCGCGGAGATATTGTTGGGCAAGACTTCGTGACGGAAGAGATCCGTTTGACCGAGCTGCCGCAAGCTTTCGAGCGCATGAAGATTCGCAGCGGCGAAATCAAGCTGGCAGTCCGCCCGTGATTTTGGAGTCCGGCAGCCCATCTGCCACTTTCGGCGTTTGCAGGCCAAAGCGCATCGATCCAGTTCTCCAGTGTAAACTTACGTCGTGTTTGTAACTTTTGTCATTCCGAGCGAAGCGAGGAATCTGCTTTTCAATGTTGCGTCCCGGTGAACTCGAAATTGCCGAACGTGTTCCGGCGAACAATTGTTCGCCGGCGGCCGCGCAGGACTACACGCGCTGGCTCGCCACGCATCACTACGAAAATTTCAATGTCGCTTCCTGGTTGCTCCCCAAAGATCTGCATCAGCATTTCTACAATCTCTACGCTTACTGCCGCTGGGCCGACGACTTCGGCGACGAAGTCCCGCAAAAAGAGCGCGCCCTCGAACTGCTCGATTGGTGGGAGCGTGAACTGGATGCTTGTTACGACGGCCGTCCATCCCATCCAGTCTTCGTCGCGCTGCGCGAAACCATAGTCGCCAAGAATATTCCCAAGCAGCCTTTCGCCGATTTGTTGCGAGCCTTCCGACAAGACCAAAACGTAAAGCGTTATCCGACGTGGGATTCCATGATCGGCTACTGCGTCTATTCCGCGAATCCCGTCGGACGCCTAGTCCTGTATCTCTGCGGCTATGGCGACGACGAGCGCCAAGCGATGTCCGATGCCACGTGCACCGCACTCCAGCTAGCTAATTTCTGGCAAGACGTTGATCGCGACCTCGAAAAAGCCCGCATCTACATCCCTCTCGACATTGCTGCATCCCACGGCTTGACCGAAACCGACATCATCGAGCGCCGCTTCGACGAACGTTACGTCAACTTAATGAAAGATTTAATCGCGCACACGCGCGTACTTTTTGAGCAAGGTGCACCGCTGTCAAAAATGGTCAGCGGCCGTCTAAGTGTAGATCTCGAAATGTTCAGCCGTGGCGGCGTAGCTGTCCTAGATGCCATCGAAGCGATGGGCTACGACACGCTCCACCAGCGCCCGGCCATCAGCAAGGCAAAACAAGTTCGCCTCCTCGGCCGGTCACTTTTGACGCACCTTTTGCACAAGCCAGCACGGCCCGGATCTACACACGGCGAGGTCGCCTCGGTGGGGGCGCAGCATGCTGCGCCACTACAAAGCATCTCTGCACCTGACTCCTACGCCGAATGCCATCGCATCGCCCGCGCAGCCAACAGCAATTTTTATTACGCCTTCTATCTGCTGCCAAAGCCGAAACGCGATGGTCTAGGAGCGCTCTACGCCTTTATGCGCTTGGTTGACGATGTCGCCGACGAAGGCAACGATCTCGCCGCGAAGCAGCGAGGCCTGGCGGATTGGCGCGCTGCCCTCGACGATGCCGTAATTGGCGAGGAGCGGCTAATTGACGGCTCGGCAGCGATTAACTCCGCCACTCCCAGCGGCGCAACCGAAGTTCTACCCGCTCTCGTCGACACCATGCAGCGCTACAAAATGCCCGCGCGTTACCTCCATGATTTAATCAGTGGCGCCGAAATGGATTTAACTCTCCGCACCTATCCAACTTTCGATCGCCTTCGCGAATATTGTTACCGCGTTGCGGGAACTGTCGGCCTAACCTGCACTCATGTCTTCGGCTTCCACGATCCTCGCGCCCTCGATCTTGCCGAAAAACTCGGACTCGCTTTTCAACTGACCAACATCATCCGCGATGTCCACGACGACTTTACCTTGGGCCGCGTGTATCTCCCCGAAGAAGATCTGGCGCGTTACGCAGTCTCCACTGACGATTTCGGCAAGACTAAAGCCACTCTGGGCGTCCGCGAACTCCTGAGATTTGAAGCAGACCGCGCTTGGCAATGTTACGAAGAAGGCTCCGCTCTTCTCGGCCTGATTGACGCAGAGAGTCGCGGCGCCCTCTGGCTTTTGGTCCACACATACAGCGCCCTGTTAGCCCGCATCGAGTCCGTTGACTTCGCTGTTTTCGGCGAACGCGTGCGGCTCTCGAAAGCGGAAAAAATGTTGTTCATCGCAAAGGCGCGCTTCGGCCGCCTCTCGGAAGAGAATATTCTTGAAAAGCGTAATCGTGATCGGCGGCGGGCTGGCGGGGTTGGCAGCCAGCGTCGCGCTGGCTGAAGCAGGCTGGCGCGTTCGACTCTTTGAGCAGCGCCCGTTTCTTGGCGGCCGCGCGGCTTCTTACGTCTTGCCAAATGGCGAGCATGTCGACAATTGCCAGCACGTCACCTTTGGCTGTTGCACCAACCTCGAGGACTTCTACCGACGCGTCGGCTCCGCAGGCAAAATCAAATTCTTCGACCGCATGGTTCTTCTTGATCCTCAGGGCCGCCGCGGCGAAATGCACGCGGGCATTCTTCCCGCGCCTTTCCACATGACCGGCTCGTTTTTCACTTTTTCTCCGCTAGCACTGAAAGACAAACTCTGCATCGCTCGCGCTTTTTATTCGATTCTGCAAAGCGGTGGCCATCCGCCTGACGTCGACGAACCCGGCGGCATTTCGATGCTCGAGTGGCTTCGTCGTCGCAAGCAAACTCCCGCTGCAATCTCCCGTTTCTGGCGCGTAGTCTTGGTCAGCGCTCTTTCCGAAGAGCTCGACCGTATCGACGCGCGCTATGGCATCGACGTCTTCTGGAAAGCAGTTCTCTCCAACAAAACCGGCTACCGCATGGGCGTCCCCACTGTCGCGCTCGGCGATCTCTATGAAGGCTGCTGCGCCGCGATAAAACAAAAGGGTGGGGAAGTAATCTTTCGTTCCCCACTCCGCGGCCTGCGCATCGAAAACGGCAAGCTGCTCGCAGCGCTCTTCGACGATGGCCGCGAAGAATCCGCTGATGCGTACGTCCTTGCCCTTCCCCATGCCACTCTCTCAGAGCTTCTTCCCGAAAGTCTCAAAGGCGCTGACACCGCGCTCGGCAATCTCGACAAAATCAACGACGCTTCCATCACCGGCGTTCATCTCTGGTTCGATCGTCAGGTGATGACCGAGCCTTTCCTAAGTCTGCTCGACACCACCACACAATGGATCTTCAACAAGACAGCTCTCTACGCCGGCGCAAATGGCGCAGCCCCACCGGCAGACAAAGGCCAGTATCTGCAACTCGTCATCAGCGCCTCCCACGAGCTCCTCCAAATGCCGCGTCAGGAAATCATCGATCTCTGCCTGAAGGAAGTCCGCCACGCGCTCCCGGCCGCCCGCGAAGCTAACCTCCTCAAAGCCACCGTTATCAAAGAAGCTGCCGCCACATTTTCCCCGCAACCCGGCATCGACCGTTGGCGTCCAATGCAACAGACGAACATCGGCGGCTTGTTCCTCGCCGGCGATTGGACCGCAACTGGCTGGCCCGCCACCATGGAGGGCGCGGTTCGGAGCGGTTATCTAGCAGCAGAAGCGGTATTGCGAAGTCAGGGAACGCCGCGAAAGTATATTCAACCTGATTTGAAACCTGACGGACTGGCCGGTTTGTGGGCAAAGAGCTAATTCGCTTCAATCTTCAGGCGGAATAGCCAAGCTGCTCGAACGCTCCAATTTTGCGTTCCCCAAGCGTCAGATTCGCGGATGCTGCATCGAGAGCCTGATAAGCGTATGAGTTCAATTCTTGGAATGCTTCGTAAGCTTTCTCGGATTCCCAGAAGTCGCAAGTTACGTAAGTGCGGTCACGAAAGGGATCGCGCAGCAGGAGAGTTCGCTGGTACGCAGGATCTCGACGGAACAACTGAGCCCAATCTCCACCCGGCCCATATACGCTTTCAAACTGTTCGTCACATCCTGGCTTGACATCGAACTCCCAGAGGACTAAAAACATAGATGCAGCATCTCCTGCTTGGACGTAGCCAATCCTGTTCTGATCCTCTGGGTAACGATTGCGCTGTGGGCCGAGTGTAGCAATCCGGTCTGATACATACCAAGGTCAAAGTGCGCATCAGCGCGGAAGTCTAGACAGTCATAGTCACAGTCCGGCATTGCGTCCGGACGGAGGCGTTTGTGGATCGAAAGTACGGTCATCGCGGCTACCGCGACACGGAAAAAGGCGACAAAAAAGAGAAGCACGACCGCAAGCCGCCGCAAGGCGGTCCGCGCGCCGATCAGTTCGGGCCGCGTACGCCACGCATGGTCGGCACCGTCACGCGCGGCCGATGCTCCAACTGCGGCGCCGTCCTCACCGCCGGCTTCGACCCCAACGGCCAATGCCCCAAGTGCCAGTTTGAGTTACACAGCTGCAAGCAATGTCGTTTCTTCGATTCCGGTGCCCAGTTCGAGTGCACGCAACCCGTTCCCGAACGCATCACTCCCAAGGACACGAAGAACGACTGCAAGTTTTATGAGTTTCGCATGACCATCGAAAAGGACACCGCTCCCACGTCCTACGCCCAACCCGCTCAAGTGGCTGCCGCTGCCGTTGCTCCCCCGCCGCGCACCAACGATGCCCGCCAGGCCTTCGAGGACCTTTTCAAGAAATAGTTTGTGAGTTAGTTCGGGCACCGCTCAATCCCTCTGGATTTTCTGTCCCGCGAATCGGGCGCTAGCTATCTGGCTTCGCTTGGCACTTCAGGAAGAATACGTTTTAGCGATATTGCCGATGCAAACGTTGCGTTGGCCTTCCGCGCCTGTCAGGGTCCAGAATCCTTTCAAACGGAGCCTCACGAGTGGTTCCGCGATACTTTCAAAGCAGGTCAAACGGCCCCGGCAAAAAATCGGAGGATCCAACATGAAGAAGCTCATTCTGCTATCCATTTCCGGTCTTCTCCTCGTCGCTATGCCCCTTTTCGCTCAGGACGATAGTCATTCCAAGAAGCCCCTCACTGCTACTGGCACCATCAGCCAGGACCGGGAGACTTTCGTCTGTGACAAGGATCATAAGACTCTAAAGGTTTCTAACCCCGCCGCTCTGCGTGACATGGAAGGCCAGCACGCTAAGCTCACCTATCGTCTTTCTTCTGCTCCCGACGAAATCTTCGTGACTTCCGCAGCGACTGTACAGGATCAAACAGTCGCCCATAATTCTCCCAACCCCGCTGCTCCCAAATAAGTCTTTCCAGGTCGCCGTACGCGGGTAGGCATCCCGATACATCTCCGTCTCACAGTTTCGTACTTCCGCCGGGCTGAAGTACCTCCTGCACGGAGTCGCGCAGCCACGTTCGGGTTATTCTTAATCCTCCACGAAACAATTTCCCTCTTGGTCCACGCATTCCCCCGACTATACTTTCGTTCGGGTACCCGTGGGCAGTCTTTAGGAGGGCACTCTTGATGGCCAACGATTCGCATTCGACCCGAAGTGCAGTTCTCAGCATGCACATGAGCGAATTTTGGTCGGGCGATCTGGGCCTTACTCTCACGACCATCTCTCTCCTGGTGCTTCTCTTTGTAATCACGCCTCTTCGCGAGGCAGGTCTTCCTGGGCGTCTCCTCTTCGATCTCATCATGGTCACGCTCATGATTTCCGGCTCCCTGGCAGTAAACCAGAGCCGCGCCGCCACTGCGTTGGTAGTCGTGGTTGTCTTTGCAGACGGGGCAATCTTGGGAGCTGGCCGCCTCCATCCGAGTCCGTTTCTTCATCAGTTCGGGAGCATTCTCTCCACCGTCACTCTGCTTCTCTATGTGCGCATCGTTTTGCTCGTCATGTTTCGTAAGGGCCCCATTACTTGGAGCCGCATTCAGGGTGGTGTAAGCGCCTATCTGCTTCTCGGCATGGCTTGGGCATCTGCCTACCAGTTTCTAGAGCAGCGTTACCCCGGCTCTATCCAGTTCGTAACCGCGCCGGTGGATATCGACCAACTCACATCGAAGCTCACTTATTTTAGCTTTGGCATACTTACCAGTTTGGGGAGCGACATCGCACCAGTGCATCCCTTTGCACGTTCGCTCACCCTAAGTGAGGCTGTCGTTGGCCAACTGTGCCCTGCACTTCTCATGGGCGCCCTTGTGGCGATGGCCATGCAGTCGCGAGCCAAATCCTGACCGGCGCGCACAATGAATTAATTGTCAGGTGGGATGAGCCTCGAAGCAGTGGGGCAAAATCACTTCCTGTCTTTCCAAACTTGACGCACTGCCAGCGGCCCCTTCAACTCGCAAAAACTACTCCTCCGGTGCATACTGTTACGCTTTTCCTCTTCCAAAGGAGCTGATGATGTTGAAACTGCGAAGTCTTCGCGCCGGTGTGTTGATTCTTGTGCTGTCCTCGTTTGCGCAAGCTCAGCAGAAAGAAAAGAGCGGCGCGGTTCCAACGCCCAGCGGATTCTTGGGATTTGAAGTTGGCGCCGACCGCAAGCTCGCTGACTATCGCCAGATCGCTTCCTATTTCAAAGCGCTAGCCGCAGCGTCACCGCGAGTGGAAATCGAGGTTCTTGGCAAAACCACTCTTGGCGAAGACATGTTCATGGCGGTGATCTCCACGCCAGAGAATCTCGCTAACAAAGCCAAGTACAAGGAAATCGCGCGCAAACTTGCCGACCCCCGCGGCCTCACCTCTCAGCAAATTGATCAACTCGCGCACGACGGCAAATCAATCTTCCTTCTCACCTGCAACATTCACTCCACGGAAATCGGTTCCAGTCAAATGTCCATGGAATGGGCTTACAACCTCGCGACCTCGCAAGATCCTGAAATCCTCCGCCGCCTAAACGATTCCATCGTGCTCCTCGTGCCTTCGCTCAATCCCGACGGCGAAATTATGGTCACCGAGTGGTACAGAAAATATCTCGGCACCAAGTATGAGGGCGGCGAGATGCCTTACCTCTATCACCATTACGTTGGCCACGACGACAATCGCGACTGGTTCATGCTCACGCAAATCGAAACCAAGAACGTGAACCGCATGGTCTATCACGAATGGTTTCCGCAATTCTGGCTCGACGAGCATCAGATGGGTGAAAACGGTCCGCGCATTTACATTCCGCCCAACGCGGATCCGGTCGCAAAGCTAGTCAATCCGCTCGTTCATCGCGGTAACAATCTCATGGGCGCGGCGATGGGCTGGCGCCTCGAGGAAGCAGGGAAGTCGGGCGTGATTTTTGGATATTCCTTCGATGCGTATTGGCCAGGTGGCACGCGCAACACCGGCTGGTGGAAAAACATGTACGGCGTGCTCACCGAAGTTGCTTCCGCCCGCATAGCCACTCCCATCGAAATTGAATCCACCGAACTTCAAGGCGGCGGCAAAGGTTTGACCACGTACGAGCAACAAATCAATTTCCCGAATCCCTGGCCAGGCGGCACGTGGCGTTTGCGCGACATCATGGATTACGAACTCCTCGTCTCCGGCGCTGCGCTCGAAACCGTCAGCAAGTATCACCAGGAACTTCTCCGCGGCGTCGCCACCATGGCCACGCAAGCCGTGCAAACCGCCGACCCCGCTGTCTACTGGCGCATTCCGCTCGACGGCCAGCGCGATCCCGTCGTTGCCACTCGTCTTGCCGCGTTGCTCCTTGAACACGGCGTCGAAGTCCGCTGGCATGCCGACAAAAAACTTTTCCTTATTCCCACCGCGCAACCGTATGGGCGCTTCGTTGACGAAATGATGGGCATCCAGCGCTATCCCGAAGTCCGTCCCGCGCCCAACAGTGGCATCCTGGAACCATACGACGTCGCCGCCTGGTCGCTTCCATTGATGATGGGCGTCAAAGCGGAACGCGTAAGCATCACGCCCGACGTGCAGAACTCTTCGCAGAAGCTGGAAACTGTCACGTGGCCCACAGGCGGCCTGACAAACGTCTCCGGCAAATATTTTTCCATCGCCGATCATCAGAACAACGTCTTCGCCCTTGCCAACGCCATGCAAGGCGCCGGCGGCCAGGTCTATCTGGCGCAACCAAAAGTCGGCGAATCTCCGGAATTTATTTTCGCTTCGCACGCGCAGCTCGCCGCCAACGCCGAAAAATTCCATCTTCAGCTCGTTCCGTGCCCCGGTCTTCCCCAGGACACCACGCAACTCAGACAACCCCGCGTCGGTCTCTACAAGCCCTACATCCCCTCGCACGACGAAGGCTGGACGCGCTTCCTCCTGGAGCAATACGGCTTCAAACTAAAAAATATCGAAAACAAGGAAATGAGGGCGGGTAATCTCAATAACGCCTACGACGTCATCATTCTGCCCGACTCCACGCGTGAAGTAATCGTCGAAGGCAAAGAAAGTCGCGGCGGCTACTTCGAAGAGATGCCGCCGGAATATGTCGGCGGTATCGGCAAAGAGGGCCTCCACGCACTACGCGATTTCGTCGACAAGGGCGGAACGCTCATCACGCTAGCCAATGCCTCCGACGTAATCTACGGAGAGGAATTCAATCTACCGGTTCGCAACGCGCTGGCCGCTGGCGGGGCGGGAGGCCGCGGCGCAGCACCCGCAGGCGCATCCGATTTCAACATCCCCGGCTCGCTCCTGCGCGTTTACATTGACACCAATCATCCCGTCGGCGCAGGCATGCCGCACGAAATCGCCGCTTTCGTCGATTCCCCCATCGCTTTTCAAACGTCCGCGCCTCCACCTGATATCCAGCGCAGCGTGATCGCCTGGTATCCCGACGACGCCAAAGACATCCTAGTCTCCGGCTATGCCCACGGCGCCGAACGCCTCCAACGCAAAGCCGCCATCGTCAGCTTCACAAGGGGCAAGGGCAAGATTGTAATGTTCGGCTTCCGCGTCCAACATCGCGCCCAAACCGAGGGCACTTTCCAACTGCTCTTCAACGCCATCTTCTGGGGAGGTATGTAGTTCGCGTAGCGCCGGGCTTCAGCCCGGCATCCTTCTTGGATTTCCGCGCAGGCTTCGGATTATGCCCTCCGCGTCGGTTTATGTCATTCCGAGCGAAGCGAGGAAGCTGCTTTTCTCCTTCTTCGTTCCACACTTGTAGGGGCCGGGCTTGTTTACCCCGAGCTTCGAAGGGCCCGGCCCTTTCTTTCTTTTTCTTTCTTTTCTCTCCCGCTCACCTAAAACCATGCGCCAACCAAACATCAATTCCGTCGACAATACCTCAAGCCGTATACCGCGCCGCATTCACACGCCCGCCAACTCCCGCCATCGCGTCATACTCCCGCCCCGAACTCTCCGGCAAGAGCACCCACAAAGTATAAATCCCCAAAGCCGTCCCAAACGGAAACCGCAGCAGCGCCAGAAAACCAACGACGATCCCCAAAATTCGTGCCCACGGCTGCCGTTCAAAAAGTCCCCAAGCCAGCAACAAGTGAATCAATCCAAAGAACCCAAGAAAGATTCCGCCCGAGAACAGACCACCTCGAATCAATGACTGGAGTCCCGGTTCCCAATTCGCCAGTGGCCAGTCCCATCCACCGTCAAAAAACAAGCGTCGAAAAATCATCAACCACCCAAGCCCCATCAACCGCAAAATCCCGTTCGCCAGCCAAAATGCCGCCACAATATTGATGTTTCGCCTTACACGCCCATCTCCCGCAGCGCTTGCAGCCGCTGGAGCCGCCGCCATCGGCGCGGCCTGTGCCACTGGCGCCGCCATCAGTCGCTTACCGCACGAGCTACAATAAATTGTCCCGGAGTTGAAAGGTGTCCCGCAGCCGTCGCAGTACATAGATTTGCCCTCCTGCCACACTACCCCTGCTCAATACTACGTCCCCCGCTTCAAAAAGTTCCATCCTGCCATCGACTGTTCGCGCCAGGCTATCGATGTGCCTCTCGCCTCGGCCTCAGTGTATATTCAACTCCTCATTTCATTAAGCGAGTTCCGTATCGCAGGAACGAGCTGCCATGCCTCGATCAATCCTCGCCATCGTGATTCGTTCTCTCCTTATTCGCGCCTCCGCGTTCTTCGCCCTCCTATTTGCCGCATTCTCTTTACCCACTTCTGCGCAAACGGCTTCCACCCTGATCCACGGCATGTGGGTTTGGAAGAGCCCCACAGTGCTCGCTGCACCTCACGCGGCCGAGTCCCTCCGCGATTTCTGCAAATCCCAGGGCATCAGTGAAGTGTACGTCTCCATCTCTCCACGCACCGAAGCCGCCGAAGAAAGCCAGCTCGTTCACCTCATCAGCGAGCTCCATCGCTCCAATATTCGCGTGGAAGCGTTGCTTTCCAGCACCGATGCCGACCAGCCCGGCAAACACAGGGATTCGCTCATCCAAAAAGTTCAGAGCATCGTGGAATTCAATCAGAAGCATCGCGCCGAGCGCTTCGACGGCGTTCACCTCGACGTCGAGCCGCAGCAGCGCCCCGAAAACAAGGGTCCAGGCAATTTGCGCTTCTTGCCCGGGCTGGCCGACGCGTTTCGCGCAGTCCGCGCGGTGGCCGATCCTGCTGGCATGACCGTCAACGCCGACATCCAGAACAAACTTCTCAAGGGCGATGCCAGCCAGCGAAAAATGCTGCTCTCCGCCGTCCCTCGCGTCACTTTGATGATGTACGAGCTCAGCAGCCCCGGCGACGGCGAAACGCTAGCCCAGCAAGCAGAAAAAGTCGTCGGCAACAGTCAGAAATTTCTCAACATGGCCTACGACGGCCTAACCGGCACCAATCTCGCAAAAATGGTTATCGCGCTCCGCACGCCTGACTATCTCGATCATCTTCCAGAAATGCTCAGACAACTGGATGACGCCAATCACGCCAACCCTCACTACCTAGGCTGGGCTCGCCACTCCTACAACGACATCCTGAAATAATTCGAGGCATCACTTAATATCACGACGCCATCAGTGCCTTCAGCACGCTCGCCGTTTCTATCTCGAGAATCGTTTCACACTCAGCGCAATGGGAAGCCCAATAATAATCATGTGAACCAGCACCCCCTGAATGAGTCCCCTGAGCTGGAACGGCCCTCTTACGTGCAACGCCGAAAGTGGCAGCACCACCAGGTTCATCACCAGAAAAATGGCAATCCCATAGAACATTCCGCACACCACGGCGTGCTCCGTCATGAACTCTAGCCTGCGGCTCACCGCGTAATAAATCGCCGCCGCGGAGCACGCAATAAAAAAGTGCAGTAGCACGCCAAGCACATACGTCCCCGTGCCGCCCTGGAAAGCCGTTCGTCCGAGCAATCCTCCCGCGATCGCTCGCGGTACTCCCCAACCAAAAGTAATGAATGCCGAAGTCAGGTCGAGCGCTCCGGCAATTAGCCCGCCCACGAAAATGGCCAGCACTGCCTTTGATTCATGCATGGAAAAAGTCGCTACTGTTGTGCTCATCGTCTCCTCCGCGCGAAGTGGCGTTCACGCTGCCCATCATCGCGCAGACTAGAAGGAGGAGTCGCTCAAGTTTGTACGATGCAGAACAGATTCGGTCTATGACGATGCCGGGGGTGCCCACCCTCGCAGTTGGAGGGTGGGTCTTCGATGTACTGCGCCACGCAAACGCCTTCTCTCTGAGGAAGGTAAGACTTCGAGCTACTCGGTTTGTTCAGACGTCTTCCCGTTCCGCCCCGCGCTTATTCCGGAAAAAGTACGCCGACGCGCCAATCACAATCGCGAAAAACGCAACCACCGCGGCCAGCATCGCAAATGCACCCATGTCCACTCGCGCCCCCGGCACCGCCGCAAACTGGTGCGACCAAATCGCCGCATACCCCAGCGAGTTGTGCGCAGCATCGCTCCCCGCCGGCGTCGTAGTCCATGGAGCAGAGCAACACAGAATCGCCAATCCAATCGCAAAAGCAAAAAGCGTTACTTTCAGAAGTGTGTTCATAGGCACCCAGTCTACACCCGGCCTGTGTTTCCTAGGCCAGTCGCAACCATTCGCACAAGTCGTTTGTCGGGTAGCCTACATAAGAGGGTGAATCGAACAAAGAGCGTATAACCAATGGTGGTCTTTTGCTTCGGCCTCTGCTTCGCGCTCTTGCAATCAAATTCCCAAAGAAAGACAGGCATGCTCAAGAGAAATTTCAGAGTCGTCCAAGCCGGAGAGCGCACCAATCCTCGAGGAAAACCCGTTAGCAATCGAATCTTGTTGGCGATACCCGATAATGAATATCGCGCCATACGGCCAGGGCTTGAATTTCTTCCCCTGCCACACCATCGAATTCTCTACGAGCCGAACAAAAAGTTTGAGTTTGTGTATTTCCCGAATAGCGGGCTGATTTCTCTGGTCATCGTCATGGCGGACCGCAAGACAGTCGAGGTGGCCGTTCTGGGTAGGGAAGGAATCGCAGGGGTGCCATCCATCTTTGGTTTGCTGAAGAGCCCCATACGCGAGGTAGTGCAGATCGCCGGAGACGGTTTCAGAATGAAAGTGAATCCATTTCGACGCGCTCTTCGTTCCTCGCCCGTTCTGCAGGATTTGTTGGGCCGCTATTCGGTTGTGTTAGCGATGCAGATTTCGCAGACCGCGGCATGTAATCGTCTCCACGACATCGAACGCCGGCTTGCGCGTTGGTTGCTCCTTGCGCAAGACAGAGTTGATCAAGGCTGCATAGCAATGACCCACGACTTCCTTGCGACCATGCTCGGAACTGACAGGCCAAGCGTAAGCGTGGCAGCCGCGAACTTGCAAAGGAAAGAGATCATCGACTACACACGTGGCTCCGTACAAATTTTAAATCGCAAAGAGCTCGAGAAGTGTGCCTGCGAGTGCTACCAGATCATTCAGCAGTTTAATGGTGAGATTGACCTGAGGTAGGACAATCAAGTGTCTGCGGCTCGGTACTAAGCGCGCATTTCAAGTTAAGTGGACTGACTCTAGATTGCAGGCGTCTTACACGGAGACTTAGTGTTGATTCCCCCATTCGATATCTTCAAGGTTTCCGAGGACAGCCAACCGCTCTGGCGGGAAGCAGCATCTACGCTCGATCTAGCCAAAGCACGCGTGCACGAAATGGGGAAATCTGCCCCCGGCGAATACCTTATCTTTAGCCAGAAAACGGGTCACAGTATCTCCATGGTCATCCCGAAGCCGCAATAACCAGGAATCTGGGCGCTATAATTCGTCACACTCTTACGCCTTACTTCCCACTACTCACTGCTTACCTCACTTTTCCCCATTAACTTTTTCCCAACGGAAACAAACTCGGCTCGGCTGGTGGGGAATCGGCAATGGCTTCCAACTCGGGATACTGTACGCGCAACGGCTCGGGAACTTTCACTTTGGAGCGTTTCAGGATGCTGATCAGTTGGAGAGCGTTCACGACACCTTTGCCCTGGTAGTGGTTGTTGGTGATGACGAAGACTTCGCGGGAGCGCTCGGCGACTTTGGCGACGCGCTTGGCCCACGGTGCGAGCTCTTCGGTGGAATAAAGATAGTTGTAGCGCTCGTGGGAAGGCACGGCCGGATCGTCAGTGAACCAGGTGTCGTAACGGCGGCCGTGCAGCCGCACATAGCCGATCGGGGACGTGGTTTCGGCGCTCGGTTCAATGGAGCGACCGATCACGGGCTGATCGATGTTGCAGAATCCAGCGTTCGATTCTGCAAGCAGAGCAAAAGTTTCCGGCGTCCTCCAGGAAGCATGGCGGACTTCGACGACCAACGGGTAATCGCCGAAGCGTTTCAAAAGCGCCGAAAGTTGCGCGACGGTTTCGGGTGTGCGATGGAACGAAAAAGGGAATTGCAGCAGCACCGCACTGAGTTTGCCTGCGGCCCGCAGAACGTCGAATCCGGCGCGAACCACGCGCTCGTCTTCTCTCGTGGTGGCGACTATTGCGGATGACGCGGCGTTGGTCGAATTTGCCGGGGCCGCATTATTGCCAGTTGTCTCGTGCGTGAACCTTTGCCAGAGTTTGGCGGTGAAAACGAATCGTGGGTTGCCGGCGACGCGATCGATCCACTGCGCGGCGTGATCGGGCCGAATGGGATTGTAGAAAGATGTGTTGATTTCGATAGTGTCAAAGAACCCAGCGAGATAGGTGGCTTCGTGAAAACCTTTGCCGCGCCGCTTTGGATAGACGTAGCCGAACCAGTCTGGATAAGACCAGCCGGCTGGGCCCACGCGAATGATGGATTTTTTCGGTGGAGGCATGGTTGGAATGTTCTCGTAGGGGCACAGCATGCTGCGCCCGCCGCTGGTAGCACAGCCACTCTTGGCTGTGCGCAGTTCCCGATGTCCGCAAAACCGCACAGGCAGGAGTGCCTGTGCTACCTGAACACGGAGGAGGCGCAGCTGTCAACGCGGCGCGAATTGGAACCCCACGGACACCGTTGCCTATGACACAAATTGTCTCGGTACAATTGCCGATGGCAAATCGCGCTGGTATGCTGGAATCATGATGCGGTGGAAGAAATCATTCCGCGTCGCCCGCCTTTTCTGCAACTACTCCTACAGGTGCATCCATGAAACTTTCCATCAGCTACAAGAATGTCGAGCCGCACAAGCCAGCAGAAGTAGAAGTCGCACGTTATGCGAGCAAGTTGAATCGTATTTTGAAGAGCTATGAACCTGATTTGGTGTTATTGCACGGCGTCTTTTCAAAAAACGCGCATGGCGAAGAGTCTTCATTCTCCCTGAATTTGGCCTTGCCTACGGGGACGCTGCACGCTACCGGAACGGGCGAAAATGTGCGCGCCAGTTGCAAGCAAGCCTTCAGCGAAATGGAATCACAGCTGAAGAAACACCAATCGCGCCTGCGCAAAGACTACGAATGGAAACGCAAGCGCCCGCGGCCCGCGCCTCCCGCGGCCGAAGCACTGTCCTGACGGCGCGCTTTCAGTAACGAGGTATTGCGAGGAGATGGCTCTCGCTGTCTTGCGTTTTCCTGCCGCCGGAATTTATCAACGCGGGTGCGCTGGGTAGGGCGGCAACGAGTCTCCGTGTGTATTCATGTTGAGGCGAATGGAAAATGGCGTCCGGCGGGCCGCATTCCACGATTTGTCCTTCGTGGAGTATGCAGATGCGATGACAGAGGGCGGCGACTGAAAGAAGGTCGTGGGAAATATAGAGAATGGCGGTTCCCATCTCGCGGTTCAGGCGTGCGAACAAATTCAGGATTTCGGATTGCGTGATGGGATCGAGGGCGCTGGTCGCTTCGTCGGCGAGAAGAAGCGCTGGACGATGAAGTACAGCCATGGCGATACAAACCCGCTGCCCCTGTCCAACGCTTAGTTGCGATGGGCGACGCCGGAGAAATTCTTTGTCGTGTGGCAGGCTGGCGCTTGCTAGAGCGGACTTGATTGCCGACAAACTCTGCACATCATTTCCTCGCTCGTGTGCTTTCCAGGCTTCCTTTAGCTGAACTCCGATGGAGAGAGCAGGATTCAGCGCCGCAAGCGGGCTTTGCAGCACGATACTGATTTCTTTGCCGCGAATTGTTCTCAGTTGTTTTTCTGAACTTTTTAAGAGGTTTTCGCCTCGGAAAACAACTTCGCCTTTGGCTTCTCCGCCCTTCAGAGGAAGGAGCCCCATTAACGCGAGAGCTAGCGTGCTTTTGCCGGAGCCACTTTGCCCAACCAATCCGAGGATTTCCTGGCGGTCGATACGCAGGGAAATATTTCGGAGGACACCGGTTTTGTTGCGGTAGTCCACAGAGAGATCGGCGGCGAGGAGCGGGTCTTGCAAAATCACTTGCTGGCTCCCATGTCTGTGGCGGGTTTCAGGCGGAGCGTTTCGATATTCCAGAAGGCCTGAGGATTTAGCGCGACGGGAGATGCGCCGACAAGGTCTGGCGATACGGCTGACAGTGCGTTCTTGTTAATTAGATAGATGAACGGCTGCTGTTCAGCGACGATTTGCTGAACACGATCGAATTTGGCTTTGCGAAGTCTCTCGTCCGGAGTGGATGCTTGTTCTTGCATGAGCTTATCTATTTCCGCTTCCCATGGTGTCGCCGGAGTTTTTTGGCTGGGGTTCCACTGATGGTCTTCACCGGAGCTCAGCCACACAGTCATTTGGCCGTTGGGATCGAGATCGGTGTTCACCAGTCCGAGGAGGCACGCGTCATATTCAAACGAGTGCGTGATCCGTTCGATCAGCGAAGGAAAATCCAGGGTGACGACTTTCAGAGTGATACCGATATCTGAGAGGTCCTGCTGAATCATCGTGGCCATTTTTTCGCGCGCGGTGTTTCCGGAGTTGGTGATCACCGTAAATGCAACAGGGTGGCCGTCGCTATCCTTCAGACTGCCGTTTTCGAATCGAAATCCGGCCCGCGCGAGAATCTGAAGCGCTGCCCGCGGATCGTGCTTGGGAGCCGGAAGCCCAGCATTGAACCAGAAATGATTAGATGGTGAGACGGGGCCGTAAGCTGGCGTGGCGTAGCCGTCGAAAACGACTCGCGCAAGGTCGGCGCGGTTGATGGAGAGTGAGATAGCTTGGCGGAATGCCGTCGCCTGGAACCACTTCTTTTTGTAGTCGGGCAGGGCGGATGCGGCGGTTTGATTGAACCAGAGTTCTTCGCCATCGAAACCGGCACCAGCGTTTTTGGCGACGCCGGGAGAATCCTTTTGAAGGCGATCGAATTGTTCGGCATCGAGACGGTTGATTAGCTGAAGTTCGCCGCGACGAAAGCGCATCAGTTCGATGTCGCGATTTCTTTGAATATCCAGGCGAATTGTCTCGATGTAGGGAAGCGGATGGCCTTCGGAGTCGTGCTTCCAATAATTGGGATTGCGGCGAAGGAGAACGTGAGAGCCGGCGACGTATTCGGAAACATAGTATGGACCGAGGACACTCATCTCTTTTTTCGGAGACTTAGACGAAACAATGGCGACCTGATCGAAAAGGCGTTCGAGGCCGGCGACTAGAGTTGGAAACGAAATG
The DNA here is from genome assembly GCA_963784015.1 of uncultured Acidobacteriota bacterium. Taxonomy (GTDB): domain Bacteria; phylum Acidobacteriota; class Terriglobia; order Acidiferrales; family UBA7541; genus Acidiferrum. Next base: position 10,978 of record CAWAPX010000049.1, on the reverse strand, counting down.
ACGATGACATCTGGAGAGGGAGTCTGAACGTCGATAGATGCGCCTTTTGCGGTTCGAAAGGCGTCGCCTGTGGCTGAGTTGATTTGCGGATCCATCAACAGCTTCATGGTGTAGGCCACGTCTGCGGATGAGAAAGGAGTGCCGTCGGAAAAATAAAGGCCTTTGCGAAGATGGAACGTGATTTTACGGCCGTCGGGCGATACCTTCCAGGATTCGGCGAGGGCGGGTTCGAGAGCCTGGGTCTGCCTGTTGACGCGAATCAGCACGCCACCCGTCAAATAGCGGACGTTTTCTGAGGCTTCATCATCCACAAGAATTGGGTCGAATGTTTTGGGTTCGCCGTGGAGGCAAAAATGCAATTCGGCGCCGGACTGGGCGCGTCCCGAAGGTGCGGAAAAAAGGAATGTGCAGAGAGCTAGCCCCAAAAGGGTAGATCGTCGAGAAAAGCGCATCAGGCAAGTTCCTCCGAACTTTGAAAAACGAACTGGAAACAGATTACGGTGAGGACAAGCACAACTAATGGAACCAGCCGCCACGGGTTGGCAGCCATGGCAGAGAAATCCTCGGAGCCGCGCAACAGATTCCCCCAGGATGGAAGTGGCTCCATTACCCCCAGCCCCAACATGCTTAACGTTGCTTCCGTGAGAATAAAGATGCGGGATCGAAATCCAGAATTGCGCCAGAAAAACGGGGCGAAGGCAGGGAATCACCTGCCGTAACAATATTTGCGAGCGCCTGTAGCCGAGAGCTTGGGCAAGCAGGATGTGGTCCGAGTCCCGCAAAGCTTTAGCGGCGGCCCAGACCACACGCAGCGATGCGGGCCAACCGAGAAGGCCTAGGACCACGAACGTGGCGACGACAGACAGAATAGGTGAAACATCGAGAGGCAACAGGGCGCGCAGGGCAATCAGCACGAAAAGCAGCGGGAGCGACATGGATAGATCGGTGGACGCGAGGATGATTTTTTCGAGCCAGCCGCCACGGAGTCCCGCAATTCCACCGAGGACGGCGGCCAGGATGGTTGCGAGGAGCGCAGCCGCAGGCGCCAACAGCAACGAAACGCGAGTCCCATAAACGATACGTGTGAAGAGATCACGTCCCAATCCATCCGTCCCTAGCAAATGCGCTGCGGAAGGAGCGGTGTTGGGGAGTTCACGAAACTGATGTGCGTACGAATAATGGGTAAAGCTCCCTGCGAATAAACCCAATGCGAAGATGAGGAGCAGCGTGCCACGGCAGAGCAGGCGAAGCATGCGTTGGGCGTTCACGACTGCCCCTCTTGTAGCGTGCCCGCAAGAAAGTTAGCTCCCACGGTCAAGAGAGTGACGAAAAGCGTGATGCTGGTGAGCAAAGGTAAATCGCGATTGATCGCCGCCAGCCATGCCAATTGTCCCACGCCGGGAGAATCGGAAAGAGCTTCCATGGGTATTGCGGCGCCAAGCGCCATGCTTGCGGAAACTCCGAGAAGAGCCATGAGAGGTTGCCAGGCCACAGGAATCACATGGAGAAACAGAATGCGATTACTGCTGACGCCGCGAGCGCGAGCCGCTAGCACAAAAGGCTGCGCGTGAGCCTGAGCGAGAATGTTGTGCTGGTAGCGGAAGAGTTTTGGAAGCGTGATGACGGCAATTCCGAGGAAGACTGGCGCGCGTAAATACAGGCAAAGCAGAGCCACAACCGCAGTGGGCAAAGCAATCAGTAATCCCGTCATTGCGGTGGCCGAATATTCCAGCGCCCAAGTTGGAAAGCGAATGGTTAGTAGCGACAGAATCGACGCCGCAATCCACGCAGTGGCCAAGCCGAAGACAACTGCCCGGGCTGTCAGCGGAGCCCGCTCTTTCAGAAGTCCAGCAACAGGTCGCTGGAGGAAGTTTGAGTTTCCTAGATTTCCGTGAATCAGGCCAGCAATGTAGGAACCATAGTAGTGAAGGATTCCACCATTCAATTTGTGTTCGTTTCGAATTGCATCGCGGGAGGCTTGAGAAAGCCGGAAATCAAGATCGCGTTCGTCGACGCCGTACCCCGGAGCGAAGCGAACCATAGTGGCGCAAAGCAATGCGCCGACAACCGCAAGGGCGACCAGCAGAAGGAGTCTCTGCGCGAGTTTTAATATCCATTGGGTCATAGCGGCAGCGCAATGAGAAACGTTTTCGTCCCAATCTCATCCTTGTGATGGAACAACCAGCTGCGGAACCGCGGGTACGCCTTTTTCCCGGTAATGGCTCTCTTTGGCTTCGTACATGGCGCGATCCGCTTCGGAAAGCAGTTCCTCGGCGGTCACTCCATTTTGAGGATAGAACGCCGCTCCAACGCTGACGGTGACAACCTTCTTGCCACAAACGATCCGGCCAGCTTCCACGACGGCAAGTTCTATCCTGGGCAGCAGTTCCTTGACGGTTGTCGTGGTGAACTCTGGGAGAACCAAAACGAATTCGTCCCCGCCGAGACGTCCAACGAGGTCGTACTCGCGGCAAACCGTGCGGAAATTCCTGGCGATCTCTTCCAAAAGTTTGTTACCGACAAGATGTCCGAAATTATCATTTACAGTTTTGAATCCATTGAGGTCGCAGAGCAGGACAGCCAGGGGCTGGCCGCTGCGTTCGGAACGCGCCAACTCGCTATCCAAATGCGCGCAAATGGAACGGGCATTAGGCAAACCGGTAAGGAAATCTGTGCTTGCTGAGTCCTGTGCTTTTTCGAATTGAAGGGAGTTTTCGACCGACAAACCGAGCTTCGAACTGGCGGCCATAAGCATGCGTAGATGATCTTTCGTGAAGGCCTGTTTCTCTTTCAGATACAAGGTGAGGACTCCGGCCACCCCATCCCTGCCCTGAAGCGGAATGGACAGTGTAGATCGCAAGACGGATACGCGCGTGGGGTCGCCCAGGTGTTTCGATTCCGCCATGGGGTCCCCATTGATAATGGGTTTCTTATTCTGGGCGACCCAACCGGAAATCCCCTGGCCAATAGGGATATCCAGCGAGCGGAAAAGATCGTAGTCGACTCCGTGGACATAACGCGGAACCAGTCTTTGGTCCTGGCACACGTAGAAGACGATGAGGTCGTACGGAATCATTTCCTTCAATCGAATCGCGACGACCGAGAGGGTCTCGCGCAAACTCAATGAATTACCAAGCGTCTGGGCCAGTTCAAACAGCAGCTGTGCCTCCTGCCGGGCAGAGACGATCGAAGCTAGAAAAGAAGTGGCTCGCACTTCGGCGGCGTTCGGCACATCTGCAAATCCTGCCGAAGGAGCGACAGATCGATTGGAGTTGGTCACGGTGGGAAATGGACTCTTTGTGGTTTCGGACCGGCGCACTCCTTGCTCCAACTCGACGTATCGCTTTTCTATGGCAGCGACGACTCGCGGATCGAAGCTTGTATCAATTTCCGAAACCAGGTGTTTCATGGCATCATCCGCAGACATCGCACGGCGGTATGGGCGTTCGGAAGTGAGCGCGTCAAAACAATCCACCACGGAAAGGATGCGTGCCCCGATTGGAATCGCTTCACGTTTCAATCCGTAAGGGTATCCGCTTCCATCCCATTTTTCGTGATGCGACCGAACAATCGGAACGACTGGGTAAGGGAATTGAACGCGGTCGAGGATTTCCGCACCGACGATGGGATGAATTTTCATTCGATCGAATTCTTCTGGTGTTAGGCGTCCGGGTTTAGAGAGGATTTGTTCCGGAACAGCAAGCTTGCCAATGTCGTGAAGCATGGACGCTGCGCGCAAGGCGTTTAGCTCCGCATCGGTGAGGCCCAGGTCCTTTCCGAGTTGGACCGCGTAAGTCTGAACGCGACGCAAATGATCGTGGGTACTGTGGTCTTTCGCCTCGATGGCAAGGGACAGGGCCTCAATCGTTCGCAGGTGCAGGTCAGCAATCTCTTCGGTGTGTTTCTTTTCTGCTTCCAAACGATCGAGGTAAATGCGGTAGGAACGATACATCCAGTAGACGAGCGGTAGAACGAGGATAGCGAATTGCCAGCCGAACGCTCGATTGATGAGACTTATGCCTCCTGCGATCATCGCGCCCAACAAGTAGTAGGGGAACGACCACAGGTAGCATTCTTTCCAAACTAGGAGAGGATTACGCTTCTGTGTGAGGGCGATGATTCCAGAGACAGACATCGTATTTATCGCAAAGTACGTCGTGGATGCGGAGACCAACAATAGGGGCCAGCCAAGCCCCAGATGAGAAGCGGCTCGACTATGAAACACTAGATTTGCCGCAGTGATCGAAATGGAAAGATTGGCGAAATTGAACAAAATCTGAGTCAGACGCGGCCGGGGTTTTGATTGCCAAATCGACTGGACCAGGCCGCCGAAACATCCCATAAGCAGGGTCTCTGGGTAAGAGAGATCCAAAATGCCCACAAGGATAAACAGGAAATTGGCGGACATGGTCGCCTCAATCCCGGGAAGACGTACCTTAAACAGGGATGCGGCGAGAGCCACTCCGAAAAAACAAGCGAACCTCAATTGGTTCTCAGGATTCCAATGCAAGAGTGCGTAGGGTAATAGAGGAAGACCGACCACCACTTGCAACAAGATGAAGGATGCCGCCGGCCAACTTAGATTTTGTTTTTGCCTTTTCAGGGCGGGACTGGCCCTGGTCCCGCGATATTTATCGGCAATCACACTATACGCGCTGCTAAGCCATGATTTCGGGATGCCAGTGACGGTCGAACCTACGCTCATAACTTCTGGCAGGAGAGCAGGATTCAAGGAGCCATTGTTCTCTTTAACGCTTTGTGTGGACATGCTTTCTTACGATCCGCAGCCGAGATTTCCACTGGTCCCTTTTGATACATATAGTGTCTGTAATTGAAAGATGAATGCCCATAGTACGACTGGGGCGTTTTGTCCCAAGATTAACCCTCGGCAGAGCCGCCTTCTCTCCATTTAGCTCCTCCCCAAGGACGGACAGGCACTCCGGGCCATCTCTCCTTTGCGCGGACTGTCCCGATCTGGCGAAAACTCCCTGATTCCTGACTTCCCGCTCCCAACTTAGTACCAAACTGTGCCCACGTTGGTACTAGTCCTGCCCCACTCCCGTACTATCGACGAGATTCACGTCCAACCGCTAAAACTTAGGGAGCAACAACCGACGCTATAGATACCAGGCTCCTAGCACCCAGCTCTGACCAGGAGAGGTAGACAAAATGGAACGCAGCCCTAGCAAGAACCCAGAGAACAAACAAGGTGGGCTCCTCAAGACGACCACCTGGGGTACCCTCATCGCCCTTTCTCTGTTGATCGCCGGCCTGGGCCTGACCAGCTACGTCTTCCTCCCTCACGGAAGCTCACAAGCCACTGAAACAACGGCCAATATTTCGCCCAGCCAGGCTCCGATTCCGGGGTTGGCCGCGAGGAGCGCTCACGGCGCTGGCTCTAGCGGGCAGAGTTTGAATGGCGAATCCACACTTCGTCCTTATAATGGGATTCGCAGCGCGAGTTCGATTGCTGCGCAATCGAACGCACCAGCCAATGGCTCCGCGGTTCTGCCTTCGACTCCCCTGGCAGCCCCCAGCAATCAAGCGGCTCCTCAACAAGATCCTACAAATGGCGGGGCCTCGAGCGGCGGGTTGAACCTCCAAGCCCAAATCGCTGCCAAGATCGCTCCTGACCTCCGAGGGATAGACCCCCAAAAGCCGGTTGACGTCATCGTGCAGTTTAAGAAGTTCGGGGCTTCCTCCGACCTCACCGCTGATGGGGCGGCTCTCAAGTCTGACCTGTCACTAATTCACGCCCAGCTGGTGACTGTTCAGGGTTCCAATCTGAGCAGCATAGCTTCGCACTCCGATGTGGCATACATCTCGCCCAACCGCGCAGTACGGGGTGCGATGGACCCCGTCGTCACGGCCGTTAACGCCGACATCGCCTATTCCAACGGTTGGAATGGCGCAGGTGTAGGTGTCGCGGTAATCGACAGCGGCGTCGGCTATGTGGATGATCTGAATTCGGACGGAAATGCGAGCCCGTCTCGTGTCGTTTATAACCAGAGTTTTGTACCGGGTGATACGTCAATCACAGACGCGTACGGTCATGGAACGCACGTGTCGGGTATCGTCGCAGGAAATGCCTACGATTCCACCAGCTTGCAGACGTACCCGAATCAATATCGCGGCATAGCGCCGGAAGCCAACATCATCAGTTTGCGCGTATTGGACGGCACTGGCGCCAGCGTCGATAGTTCCGTGATTGCTGCGATTCAGCAGGCGATCGCCCTCCAGAGCACATACAACATTCGCGTGATTAACCTGTCGCTCTCTCGCGGCGTTTATGAGAGCTACACGCTCGATCCTCTCTGCCAGGCAGTGGAATCCGCATGGCAAGCAGGTATCGTGGTGGTTGCCGCGGCAGGCAACATGGGTGAATACAACGGTGCGGGCACGCAGGGATACGCCACCATCGGCGCGCCCGGCAACGATCCTTATGTAATCACCGTTGGTGCAACCAACACGCACGGTTCGGGAACGCAGGCAGCACAGACAATTACGAGCTACAGCTCGAAGGGCCCGACGACGTTTGACCACATTGTGAAACCGGATCTCGTCGCGCCGGGCAATTCCGTGGTTTCGCTGCTAGCCTCGCCGAATACCACGCTCATCACCGAATATCCGTCACTCGCTGTATTCCCGTGCAATTCGTCCGGGACAAATTGCGGTTCCCAGTACGGGACCGCAAACTACATGACAATGAGCGGGACGAGCATGGCTACGCCAGTGGTCAGCGGCGTTGTGGCTCTGCTTGTTCAACAAAACCCCTCGCTCACACCAGACCAGGTGAAAGCCCGCCTGATGAAGACAGCCTGGAAAAACTTCAGCCAATACACGACGACAACAGACTTGGGCACGGGCGTGAGCTATACGATTGAGCAGGACGCGTTTGCAGTGGGCGCCGGCGCTGTTGATGCTGCGGCCGCTCTCAGCAACACGGATCTTGCTCCAGCAACTATGGGCTCTGCGATGTCACCCACGGCCGTTTACAACTCGGCCAACGGGAGCGTAACCGTCACCGGTGCTCCGGGAACGGTATGGACGAATTCGACTGTATGGGGCAACTCCGTAGTCTGGGGTAATTCTGTCGTTTGGGGCAATTCGGTTGTTTGGGGTAACTCTGTGGTCTGGGGTAACTCCGTCGTTTGGGGTAACTCTGTTGTTTGGGGTAACTCCGTGGTTTGGGGCAACTAGTCAGTCCGGTGTATGGGCCATTCGGAAATCACCGGAGAGTAAATGATGCCACAAAAAGCTAAAGTCTACATCGCACTGGTTATATGCACTGGAGCCGCGGTTTTGGCCCTCGCAGCGAGCTCGTGGTCTTCCGCCAGCCTCGTCCAGTTTTCGGTGCTGCTGGGTTTCGCCGCCGTTTCTTCGACGTTCAAGCTCCGCGTTCCAGGCATGGAGAGCACCATGTCGCCGAACTTTGTTTTCCTGGTTCTGGCCATGCTGTGCTGCAGTTTTTCGGAAGTGGTGGCGATGGCGTTGGTGGCCGCCTTAGTGCAGTCGCTTTGGGCAGCCAAACGGCCTCGGCTTGTTCAGGTCGCTTTTAGCGCAGCAGCATTAATCTTAAGCGCCAGCGCTGCCTTTCAATGCGCGCACTTCTTGCTGGGACTGAGTGCTTCCAATTCGCCGCTTGTTTTCGCAATTCTTGCGGGCTGTTTGTATCTACCTCTTAATATGGCATTGGTTTCTGCTGTGATCGGGCTCGTTGAAGGCAGGTCATTGGTACAGGTTGCAAGAATTTGCTTCGAGTGCGTATTCCCGTATTTCATGGGTGGCATGGTTTTCGCGGGACTTGTTAGCGGCGCGTTCTCGCGCTCCACGGTTTGGCAGGGAGCAACAGTGTTGTTTCCCGTAGCCGTTCTTGGTTACCTATATTCTCTCAGCCGGACTCCAGCGGTTGCGCTAGCCTCAGCCCTGCCAGTGTCCGTGCAGGATGAAGAGGAAGAGCTCGTAGAGGTTGGCTCGCCTCATTCCCACCCTCGTCGCTGAAGATGCTAAAACACTAACTTGCTTAGAACCGATGTCAGGCATCGAAAATCGATGCCATGAGGCGAGCCCTCACAGACTAACGCTGGACATGATAGACTGACAGAGTAGTACGTGGAACATCTCGCGGACGAAGAACCCACATACGTCCCAGTAAGTGTCACAGCGGTGAGCGCCCTCAGGGTTATGCAAGAGAAGGGCGATCCCGGATGATGTGTGTTCCAGTCGCAGTGGTATCCTTTGTTAGAAGCAATGGATACTTGATGTGACAGCGGTCAAAACCGTGCCGCGGCAAGTTCGGATGATGTTCTACAAAATGCCGCGGAATAACTAGTTAGGGGCGTAGCTCAGTGGTAGAGCAGCGGCCTTTTAAGCCGAAGGTCGTGGGTTCGATCCCCACCGCCCCTACCAACATCTCTTTCATAAATAACAGCTTGTAACTTCTCGAGGGGCCACAAGGGGCCATTAACGCTAGGCGACTCGCGCAGGAAGCACTAAGCGAACGACTTTGCTGTTCGCCTCTCGCAGAGCACTAGGAACAGCCTGGGTGTAGATGTTCATAGTGGTTCGAACATCTGCATGTCGCAAGAGTTCCTGCTGCACCTTGAGATCGACTCCGAGAGCATGAAGCAACGTTGAATGGCTGTGTCGGAACGTGTGCCAGCCGATCCGGCCTATCCCCGCTTTTTGTGCCGCGGGGACTAGCCAGTTCTCTTGAATTCGTCCCGGCCAATACGGTTGTCCTGTTTCTGGATTCGCGAAAACCCACGCCTCACAACTAGCGAGCGAAGCGAACTTCTTTTTGTGCTCCAGAAGTTTCTCCGCCAGCAACCTGTCAAGAGGCATCCATCGTTGAGAGGCTTGTGTTTTGAGCTCGCCCTCGTGTCCGTAGACGTAGGCTTGCCGCACTGCCAATCGCAAACCTTCCCAATCGATGTCTTTCCACTTCAATCCAAGGATTTCGCTTACCCGCAGTCCCAAACACATCGCCACAATGCACATCGTTCGAAAAGGCTCTGGAACATGTTCAAGCAGCTTCCGAAATTCTTCAACTGAGAGTGCCTTCGGTTGCCGTTGTCTTTTCGAGCTGTCCTTTACACGGACTAAGCTCATGGGATTGTGCTGATACGGAATCAGATCCCATCGCATGGCCGCATTGAAAAGGACACGCATTAGGTTTTTGAGATGAGACTTACTTTTCGGTGCCAAGTCGAGCTTCTTGAGCCAGTCCTCAACGAGCAACGGTTTGATTTGCTCCATGGAGTAGTCTCGCCACTTCGGCTCAACGTGGTTCTTTAGCCAGCAGCGGTATCGCGAAGCGGTTGAATTTCTCTCTGGAATCTCTTCCGCCAGATACCGACGCATGACCGCACCGAATGAAACAGTGGTTCCGTCATATATCTCTGCGTTCATCGAGAAGAGCCAAGACAGAGCAGCTTTGCGCGCTAGCGACTCGTTCGGGAATTTCTGAACTGTGCCGATGATCGCGCTCCGCCTTGTCGAGACTCCGTTTGACAGATTCTCGCGGTACCGCAGAACCCACACGTCTGGCCCTTTCTTTCTTGGTTTCAAACATACCCAACCAAACTGAACCCGTTGCCGCTTATGTTCCATCCGATTCCTCCTGATTTAAGCGGCACGGATGGCGTGACGAATTTATCCGAGAACGAAGCCATGCGTCTAGCTCTGATGCGCGAAAGTACCAGTGTCCTCCAATCCGATATCCTGGGAGTCTGCCCTGCCGTGCGTAACGTTGCAGCGTTTTAACGTGGATGTCGCCCAGCAGTTTGGCAGCCTCTTCGCTTCGCAGCAATCGCTCGAATTGACTATCTGATTGCAACAATGGCAGCCTGAACGCATTCCAGTGAGTAACTCTTATCTCCTCTTCACCTGTGGCCGGTCCCTTTGGACCGGCATGTGGAGTGGATGACTGTCCTGGGGCAGCCATTGAGCGATGGTGTTGCAATTGTCCTTCGTCAATAGCGAAAGTGCTTTCGACAGTATTTTCTGCTGACGCGCGTGAGCCATGTCGTCGGTCGGACGCTGGGTTCTCACGCATATCGAATTGGCGGTGGCGGTGCATAGTCTTTTACTTCAGTTCTAGCTGAATCGTTTCTCCCTTGGTGATGGGTTCGTGATTGTTCTTGTGCTGGCCAGTGAGCCAGGATTGGAATTCTTTGTCCTTGCTACAGACCAGCTTTAATGCCTCGGACACGACGTAAGACGGAGAGCTGTCGAGGAACTCTGCGTACCTCGCTAGATTCGTTCTTGCTTGGTCGTCGAGTCGAAGTTGGATTGGTGTAGTCTTCGGTTGTTTGAATGGTGCTTTCAGAACTGCCATCGCGGTCCCCTCCTCTTTGGTGTTCAGGATTGTTTACACTTTGCAATCAGATTCGATTGCTACTCTGTATGCACGTGGGCAAAACATGGTCACGCTTCCTGCGTGACGGGCGGGAGCGACCCCACTTTGGTTTGGGCGGCTGAAAGCCGTCCAAAGTGGGGTCGCTCCCGCCCATCCGAGTGTATTGCCCGCGTGCAATTTCTTTGCCTTCGCTTTGCGCATCTGCTTACTTCTGTTCAGCTTGTCGTGAATTCCCTTCGAAATCTGGTTTGAAAGCTGACCCGAAAGTCGGTTGTGAGCTGTCCGTCACCTCGTGGTCGCCAAGCTCGCGATTTTTGCTTGAAACCCTCGCTTCAAATAGGGCCGTTTGGCCATCCACCAGTTCCGTGCGGAACGATACTTCCCGCCTCGGCGCCAACCTGCGAAACTCCTCGCTCACATCCCCAGCCGTGATTTGGCCCTTCAACCATTGCTCATATCGAATGTCCGTCAGAGCATCATTGAATCGCTTCTTCGCTTCATTCAGGAATTCGATCTGTTCCACATTCAGCCGCCCATACTGCTTGGTCTCCCACATGTGTCGGTAATGGAAGTAGCGCAAACCTTCAACGCCAGGGTCAGGGTTTGTGGTAAGTGGGG
>CAWAPX010000048.1:0-5774 GCA_963784015.1 uncultured Acidobacteriota bacterium | reverse complement strand
TGCGACAAGCGATTTATCCCTCACAATGGTATTGCTGGCAATGGCTTTCCTCTTGCTCCGAAATAGATTCACAATAAGGAAGTCCTGGCGCCGAATTCCGGGCGGCCATGATGAAAGCGAGTGTTTTTATGTGCGGCATTTATGGCTTGATTCAGTTCAACTCCTCGTCTGTCAGTCGCGAGGAGACCCTGGTTCGCATGGGTAATGTCATTGAGCACCGTGGGCCCGACGATCATGGCCATTTTCTGGCGCCCGGAGTTGGCCTCGGCATGCGCCGCCTCAGCATCATTGACGTCGCCGGTGGTCATCAACCCATCGCGAACGAGGACGAATCGGTCTGGATCGTCTTGAACGGAGAAATCTATAATTTCAAGGAATTGCATGCCCGGCTTGAACAGAAGGGCCATCGTTTTCGCACTCGCACCGACACAGAAGTCATCGTCCACCTCTACGAAGAAGTGGGACTCGATCTGTTCAAGCACCTGCGAGGCATGTTTGGCCTCGCACTTTGGGACGTAAAACAAGAGAGACTTGTTCTCGGCCGTGACCGAATTGGAGAAAAACCCCTTTTCGTCCGGCGCGAACCCGGACGGTTTCTCTTTGCTTCAGAACTTAAATCCATCCTTCAGGCTGGAGATGTGCCTCGTCGGCTGAACACCGCTGCCCTTGAGGAATATCTGGCGCTCGGTTATGTACCTGCCCCACTTACGCTCCTTGATGGCATTGAAAAGCTGCTTCCAGGTCACTATCTTGTGGTCGAAAAGGACAGCGTCGAAGATCACGAGTATTGGGACGTACCCCGGGGCAAGACCGAACACCGCTCGGAGCATGAGTGGATCGAGATCGTCCAGGAAAAGCTCCTCGAAACCATTGGCAGTCAACTGGTGAGCGATGTTCCGCTCGGTGCGTTTCTCAGCGGCGGCATCGATTCGAGCACTATCGTCGCTGGGATGGCTCGCCTCACGGGCAGACCTGTTAAAACCTATTCCATAGGGTATGAATCCGGTGACAACTACTACAACGAACTCTCCTTTGCCAAGACCGTTGCCAACGCGTTTGGCACCGACCACCACGAAATTATCGTTCGACCGCAAGTCAGCGATTTGCTCCCAAAGCTCATTTGGCACTTGGATGAACCGATTGCGGATTCCGCATGTCTCACAACGTACTTGGTGTCCCGTCTCGCCAGCGAAAGCGTCAAGGTTATCTTATCCGGTGTAGGGGGCGATGAACTGTTCGGCGGCTATCGCCGCTATCTCGGCAACAGTCTTCAACGCTTCTATAAGTTTTTGCCTGGACCCGTGCGTCGCTCCTGGTTGCCTGCATTACTAAGTCACGTGCCACAAGACCGCGGCGCGGCTTGGAAAGACTACGCTCGCTACGCTTCAGCATTTGTCAAAACCGCCGAACTCGCGCCTGCGCAGCGTTATATGAGTTATGTCACCCTCTTCTCGCCGCAAGCCCAGCAGGATTTGCTCGTTCAGGACCACCAAACCGGTTCCAATGGAGACCGTTCCGCCGCTGCGACTCTGCAGGAGTATTTTGCGCGATGTCCGGATGAAGACGACCTTAACCGCATGATCTACGCCGACCTGAAAACTTCTCTTCCCGACGATCTCCTGGCGCTCACCGACAGGATGAGCATGGCTGCCTCTATCGAATGCCGGGCTCCATTTGTGGATTACGAACTTATCGAGCTGGCTAGCCGCATTCCATCTTCGATGAAGATACGCGGTTTCAATATGAAGTATTTGCTCAAGAAGGCCGTTGCGCCCTGGTTGCCCCGCGAAGTCATTCACCGCAAAAAACGAGGATTCGGCGCTCCGGTGGGTTCATGGTTGCGCCAGGATTTGCAACCCCTCATCCACGAGCTGCTTTCTGAGGAGCAAGTTCGTAGGCGTGGATTGATGCATTGGCCCGCCATCGAAAATATTCTCAAAGCTCATCAAGACCAGCGCGGGGACTACACGGACCACCTTTTCGCTCTCCTTTCTCTGGAGACCTGGTGTCGCATCTATCTCGACGGCCATGATTGGAAATGTGCGCCGCCTTCTTTGGCTGAGCATGGTTCTTTGATTATTTAGGCGCCGTGGCCGCTTCACCGGACTCAACCGTGCTTGATACCGGCGGAGAGATAGGCTCGCTCGATACAATGAGTTCGTCGTACCACGTATACGCTGCGGGATGATCGATGCTCATGCTCTTTCCCGTCATGTACGTCAGCAGTGTAACGGTGTCGTAGTCCTGCCCGGGTTTGTCGTTCTGTAGCACAAAGTCCTTGATCTTGATCCACTGGCGGTATTGTTGCCCGTCCAGCGCCACCCACGCGTTTACCGTGCTGTCCGCTTTTCCCCATTGGCCTACCGACACCTGGTAGTAGAAAGTGACCCACTGTTCCGCAGGATACATGAAGCAGCTCTTCGCATTGTATTGCCCATACCAGCAGTTGTAGTCGCCTTGCTCTAGCAGGTACGGTGGCTGTCCCCCATTCGTTGCGATCATTCGTCCGCCGCACGCCGTGTACATCATTGGAAATCCATCGTGATAATACTGCACCGTGGCGATCTCTATGTCGCTGCAGGTCGCGACCCCATTGTGGAAGAGCGCCTGCTTCCACGTCGTGTCGCCAAAGTTATTCTTCAGCATCTCTCTCGAAAATCTCTGCCGAAACTGCACGTAGTACGTCGTCCCGGCTCCAAAACTCTTCCCAAACATTTGCCTCCAGTAGCCTGACGCGTTTGCTGGCGAATGCGGCGGAATCTCAAACCTCAGTGAGCCTTGCCCAGAAGCCTTTACGCTGGTATCGAGCGTGCCTCTTAACTGCCCGTCCCCCGAAGGATAAAGTCCTGTCGCCGGCCATTTTGCCGGTCGGAACTTGTCCGCCGAATCAAATCCCTCGCAAACCAGCACGCCGCTCGCGTGACATCGCTTGTCGAAGTCTGCAAGTTCCATGGGTTGCGCCTTGCCGGTTTTGTCCGGCGAAGGCCTGCTTCTTTCACCGCTCGCTCGCCCGGAAGCCGCAGCGTCAAACCTGAGCCACGCACCGCAAAGCGCGCACAAACATACCGAAAAGACAAGAAACGATACAACGCGAAAAACTTTCATCGTTTGCTCCGCACATGGCAACGCCAGAAACTCACTCTATCCCTTCGCCTTCGCGTCAACAACACAGATACTCGGCGGCGCACGCTTCCGAAACATCAAACATCCGAATCGCTTACTTGCTTAGTGGTCCGAACTTCCTGCCGTCGCAAGCCGCAAAACATAAGCATCTTGCTTCCAGTCGTTCACTACCGCAAAAAGATTCAGCGCGGGAAAATAACGAAATCGTCCAAACGTCCCGTTCTTTTGCTGTGGCCCGGGGTCGCCTGCGAAGCTTTTTGTCGTGCAGCTATCCGAATCCGGATCATAAATATAAATCGACGCTCCGCCTGCCCATCCCACCAGCCGGTTCTGCGAGCTGTCGAAATCGAATCCTGGACCGCCGGCCGAAATAAGTCCTTCGCATCCACGCCCGGCGAGAGTCGTCGCCTTGTGCGACCCAGACAAGCCAATCTTGCTGAAGCTGCCGTTCCCGATGCAAAAATACAACTTGCGCGCCGGATCCACCGCCGACGTCATGTTCAATTTCGCGCAAGCCTTCACTTCGCCTAAGCTCGTCCAATTGTCCGCGCTCGGATCGTATTTCCAGAAAACTCCAGTGTTACCTTCCACTTCATATACCATCCCGCTTCCCGAATCGTATGCCGTCATCGGAACGCTTCCATTCTGCGCGGGATTTGGATGCGTTTTGGGGTTTTGTTTCGTCCAAGTCAGAAGCGCAGGATTAAAAAACCAAACTCCATTCGAGAAGTTCCCGCATGGCGAGAGCCCTGCTCCAAAAACAAAATACTGGTCCAGCTTCGAAATATACTGCAGCCCGTTATACGTATGCCGCGCGTTCGGCTTCCCATCGCCGTACTCTTCCGGGCACGACTTCAAATTCGAGAGGCTTTCTCCCGTCGATGGCTCTGTAATCCGTTGCAGCGTCGATTTTTCGACGTCCAACGCATATACTTCATTTCCAAAATACCCGCTGTGCCCGCCTCCCCAAAGAATCAGGCGGTTCCTCTTCGTGTCCGCCAGCCCCCCGTTCCAATCCGCTATCACCGCTTGGCATCCTTCGACGCCCCGAATCTGGTCCACGTCTGGACACACGGCGCTCAACTGCGTGTTCGGAATTGGTTCCCAGCCGGGCCCCTTCGCGAGGCTCGTGGAAATGGCAGCGCTGTATCTTCCCCAACTATAGTAAGGCGGCGCCAATGCCATCCAGCAAGACACGGCCGCAAATGACAACACCGAAAAAAGTCTCGTTTGAACGCTCATGAACATTGAATAAGAACTCAGGGGGTCCCTGGTCGTCGAACCTCGCTCGCTTCCGAGACTTGCGGCTTCTATTCTAAATCACATGGACCACCAGCGATCAGTTTGGCAGCCTGACGTGTGCGCGACTTACCAGCCATGCTTGCAAAATGGGATTATCTTCGTACAGCTGTGTATCGACTATATGCGCTTCTTTAGCGTGCGCAATGCCGATGCGCCCAACTTCGAAACACTCCTAAAAAGAGAAGACCCGCTAGGCACGCGGGTCTTCTCCGTACACAAATTGCAATCGAGTATTTCTACGGCACGGAGGGGGCCGTTTGGGGTGGTGCGATTGGTTTGCTGCTGACAATTAATTCGTTATACCACGTGTGTGCTGTTGAACATGGCGTTGAACACGTTTCGCTGTCTCGACCAGTCCAATAGGGAATCAGGGTGACCATGTCGAATCCCCATGTGTTTCCAGGGTCTAGGTTTATCGTCAGTTTGTTCTGATAGAGCCACTGGCGCCAAGCTGGCGACGACGGTGTGGAGACGAAACCTTCGACTAGGCTATTCGCACTCCCGAAGCTCCCGACGTGCACGTGGTAGTAGTATGTCACCCATGTGTTCGATGGATAGTCAAAGCAGTTTGCGTTTGGCTGCGATGAACCGTACGGGCAGTTGTAACCCGCTCCCGCCTTCGAATTCACCATCAAGGGTTCCGTGAATTCGTTGTACAGCGTTCCTCCTACCGTGTTTTGGAACGGCAAGTCGCCACACTGCGAATACGCCAGCGGGTACCCTTCGTTGAAATCATTCACCGTCGTGATCTCAAGCTGCCCACACGTCGAGCCTGACCACGATATGATTTGCTGTTTCCAGTAGGTGTTCGAACTGCCCGTGGTGGCCACATCATTGATGAACGCGGAGTCCATCCGTTGTGCGTAAGATATGTAAAAGTCGGAGTTCGTGCCAAATGTCGTTAAATTTCCGTCATTCGTCCCCGGCACTGTGCTCTGGTTCGCCGTGAACAGCCGCCGATAATATCCTGACGCCGATGTACCTGACATTCCGGGAATGGTGAATAGCGCCGATCCGCCACCGGAGCGGTACGTCGTGCTGTCCACAGTGGCATAAGTCGTGCCGCTCGGACATGAATCAGAGTAGAGCCCTGAATCGCTGTCCGCGCACGTTCGCTGCGGCAGGTTGCTCGTCGCGGATAGGTTGTCGCATACGATCACTCCTGATGCTGAGCAGCGGCTCGCAAAGTCGTCGGCCGCTGAAGTCGAAGGGCCGGGCGTGAGACGTAGCGTGTAAACGTTCGAGCTCATTCCATTGGCGAGGACAAACGCGCCAATCCCAGGCATGTACTGGAAACGGTTGAACGTCCCATTGGATAGCTGCGCGCCCGGGCCGCCTGCGAATGTTGC
>CAWAPX010000047.1:0-4532 GCA_963784015.1 uncultured Acidobacteriota bacterium | reverse complement strand
TGCCCCGATTGCAAAGGCAAACTTGACGATCTCCGATGTTCCGCCTGCGGTATGCAATTTACCCGTAAGGACGATTTTCCCGTCTTGCTTTCGCAGGAGCCTCAACTCAAGTCGGCAGGAGAAATCGGTGACACGTACGATGATATCTACTCCAATCGTTCTGGTGTTTGGGAGGACCAAGGGCGAACGCCAGAATTTATCGCCTACTTTTCGGATCTTCTTGCAGGCTTTTCAAAAGCCACCTATCTGGAAATCGGCTGCGGTGAAGGATTTTTGCTTTCTGCCATCAAAGCCAAACAAAAAGCGGCCATCGACTTGTCTTCGAGGGCGCTAAAAACGGCGAGCACCCGTACCCAGGCCGAATTCAGCGTGGCGCTTGCAGAACGCCTTCCGTTCGTTTCGAACTCTTTCGATCTTGTCGCCTCGGTCGGTGTCATGGAGCATTTCCTTAACGATCGCGAGGCCACAGCAGAGATTTTTCGCGTCCTGAAGCCAGGCGGCCACTACGTTGCGCTGATTCACGTCGATACAACTGTCGCTGAGCGCTTTCAGCAGAAAATCCGCGAATACCTCTACCCGCGCCCTCACTTTGGAGCGCTCCTGAAATACCTCTCGTCCAAAATCGTCAAACCTATCTCGCAACCTATACAGCGTCGCTATACGACGCGGTCCGGCCAGGCGTGTCTCGAAGAATCTGGCTTTCTGCTAAGCGAAACAATTTCCACCCGAACCCACAGGAATGTTCCCCTGGTCGGTCCGCACGTCGTCATTTATGTAGGAGAGAAGCCGCGTCAAACAAAGTGATACCGTCGGCCTATTTCGCGTGCGTCAAATCATCGGAAGCCGTGGGCGGCGCAATCGGCTCCGTCGAGACTATCAGTTCGTCATACCACGTATACGCCGTCGGATGATCGATCTTCATGCTCTTGCCGGTCATATACGTCAGCAGCGTCACCGTATCGTAGTCCTGCCCGGGAGTGTCGTTTTGTAGCAGGAAGTCTTTGATCTTGATCCACTGGCGGTATTGCTGCCCGTCCAGCGCTACCCACGCGTTCACCGCGCTGTCTGGCTTTCCCCAGTGTCCGACCGACACCTCATAATAAAAAGTCACCCACTGCTCCGGCGGATACATGAAGCAGCTTTTGGCGTTGTATTGTCCGTACCAGCAGTTATAGTCGCCCTGTTCCAGCAAGTAGGGCGGGTTTCCGCCGTTCGTGGCGATCATACGGGCCCCGCAAGCCGTATACATGAAGGGAAATCCGGCCTGATAATACTGCACCGTCGTGATCTCCATCTCGCTGCACGTCGCGGACGCATTGTGAAAGAGCGCCTGTTTCCACGTCGTGTCGCCAAACGGATTCTTCAGCATCTCTCTCGAAAATCGCTGACGAAACTGCACGTAGTATGTCGTCCCGGTCCCGAAGTTTTTCCCGATCGCTTGCCGCCAATAGCCCGATGCGTTCGCCGGCGAATGTGGCGGAATCTCAAATCTCAGTGAGCCTTGTCCAGAAGCCTTTACGCTGGTATCGAGCGTGCCTCTTAACTGCCCGTCCCCCGAAGGATAAAGTCCTGTCGCCGGCCATTTTGCCGGTCGGAACTTGTCCGCCGAATCAAATCCCTCGCAAACCAGCACGCCGCTCGCGTGACATCGCTTGTCGAAGTCTGCAAGTTCCATGGGTTGCGCCTTGCCGGTTTTGTCCGGCGAAGGCCTGCTTCTTTCACCGCTCGCTCGCCCGGAAGCCGCAGCGTCAAACCTGAGCCACGCACCGCAAAGCGCGCACAAACATACCGAAAAGACAAGAAACGATACAACGCGAAAAACTTTCATCGTTTGCTCCGCACATGGCAACGCCAGAAACTCACTCTATCCCTTCGCCTTCGCGTCAACAACACAGATACTCGGCGGCGCACGCTTCCGAAACATCAAACATCCGAATCGCTTACTTGCTTAGTGGTCCGAACTTCCTGCCGTCGCAAGCCGCAAAACATAAGCATCTTGCTTCCAGTCGTTCACTACCGCAAAAAGATTCAGCGCGGGAAAATAACGAAATCGTCCAAACGTCCCGTTCTTTTGCTGTGGCCCCGGGTCGCCTGCGAAGCTTTTTGTCGTGCAGCTATCCGAATCCGGATCATAAATATAAATCGACGCTCCGCCTGCCCATCCCACCAGCCGGTTCTGCGAGCTGTCGAAATCGAATCCTGGACCGCCGGCCGAAATAAGTCCTTCGCATCCACGCCCGGCGAGAGTCGTCGCCTTGTGCGACCCAGACAAGCCAATCTTGCTGAAGCTGCCGTTTCCGATGCAAAAATATAATTTGCGCGCCGGATCCACCGCCGACGTCATGTTCAATTTCGCGCAAGCCTTCACTTCGCCTAGGCTCGTCCAATTGTCCGCGCTCGGATCGTATTTCCAGAAAACTCCAGTGTTACCTTCCACTTCATATACCATCCCGCTTCCCGAATCGTATGCCGTCATCGGAACGCTTCCATTCTGCGCGGGATTTGGATGTGTTTTGGGGTTTTGTTTCGTCCATGTCAGAAGCGCAGGATTAAAAAACCAAACTCCATTCGAGAAGTTCCCGCATGGCGAGAGGCCTGCTCCAAAAACAAAATACTGGTCCAGCTTCGAAATATACTGCAGCCCGTTATACGTATGCCGCGCGTTCGGCTTCCCATCGCCGTACTCTTCCGGGCACGACTTCAAATTCGAAAGGCTTTCTCCCGTCGATGGCTCTGTAATCCGTTGCAGCGTCGATTTTTCGACGTCCAACGCATATACTTCATTTCCAAAATACCCGCTGTGCCCGCCGCCCCAAAGAATTAGCCGGTTCCTCTTCGTATCCGCTAGCGCCCCATTCCAGTCCGCAATCACCGCACTGCACCCTTCCACCGCCCGGATTTGCTCCACGTCCGGACACACCCCGCGCAATTCCGTATGCGGAATCGCACGCCACCCCAACATCTCGGCTTTGGACGTCTCGGCCAGCACTCCCTGAACGGAAGCACTTTGCGCGCACACTAATACTGTTGCGTAGTAAGTACCAATCAATGCCACGGCGGCAGGACCCGCCCGAAAGCTCATGAATCTCCGGAGTCTTCTCAACGTTGTCGAGTCGTGCTATTGAATTTGTTTGTTGTGCTGCGAAACCTATTCTAAGGGATTGGCCCGCTTTGGGGATACTCATCTTTCCCACCCACGGAGAAGGGTTGCCAGTCTCCGTAGCAACGGGCTGAAATCCATCGTCGTAGCTCTTCTTCGCCAAAGCAAACGGCTGCTCGCGCTGCCGAGTGTTTTCCGATTTCGTTCGCCGCTCGCAGTTCATGGACCCGGGAAATAAAAAACCCGCCACTTCGGCGGGTTTTTCAGAATCGGTCATGTCCTTCGATTGAGGCGTGTTTCACGGCACCGCGGGCGGTGCTTGCGGCGGCGGAATCGGATGTTGAGAAATGATCATCTCGTCATACCAGGTGTTCGCCGTGCCCCCCGCGCTGACCGTTCCGTCGCGATCCGTCCAATAGGGAAGCAGCTGCAAAACGTTCAGAGTGTAGTTTGACTGGTCCTGCGTGATGACATGATTCGGCTCGTAAATGATTGTCCGCCACGCTGGACTGCTAGGTGTCGAAACCCAGCACTCAATCGTCGAGCTTGCTGTCCCGAACGTACCCATCTGGATTTCGCACATATATGTTACCCAGACATTGGTCGGGTAGTCGAAGCAGTTGGGGTTGGGTTGTGTCGAAGCGTAGGGGCAATTGTATCCCGCACCTCCCGAGCCGGTAAGTGCGCCGCCTGTCAGTGTCTGCGTCGTGCCGTTCCAAGTGCCGCTGGTAATTACCTGGCGGTCGAACTCGTTAAATATTCCGCTGGGTGAGAGCGATGAGGAAATCTGCAGCGGGTCCTGTCCGCACTGGAGATAACCGAGCGGGAAGCCCTGGTCGAAGTCGTTGACGAACACGAAATCCGGATTTCCGCACGAGTTGAACTCATTCACACCATCCCACCAGCTCGTGATGAATTGCTTCCAGTACGTAAAGCCGCCGCCTTTTTGCGGCACTTTCTCCGTGACGTAGTTCGAGTCCATCCGTTGGGCAAAGCTGAAATAAACGGTCGAGCCCGCGGTCAAGTTGAACCCATATCCCTGCGCGTACCAACCATTTGGCTCGTCGTCCGACAAGCCGGGAATGGTGAACCTCACGCTGGATGTGCCGGAGCGATAGGTGGTCGTGTCCTGAATGCCGATTGGGTTTGTAGGCGGAGGAGTGGTCGCGCCTGATGCGTAGAAGCCGTTGCCGCTGGTTACTGGCACAAACAAGGCTGCGTTATCAAAACCTTGGCTGGCCGTCGCCGAAGAAAGAGCGATGCGGTTGGCGAAGTCGTCGGCGGCAGCTGTAGCCGGGCTCACCATGCGGAGCGTCCAAACGTTTGAACTCATGCCATTTGCTAGCACGAATGCTCCAATGCCAGGCATGTATTGGAAGCGATTGAAGGTACCGTTTGCTAGTTGCGCTCCTGGGCCGCCTGAGAACGAGAC
>CAWAPX010000046.1:0-3500 GCA_963784015.1 uncultured Acidobacteriota bacterium | reverse complement strand
CCCAATGCGGTGAGAGAGGCAGCCTTAGCGCCATGCAAGGATTTTGACTTGGGAAAGCTAACGTCTTTTCCATTCACGTTTGCTCCTGCAAACGTGTCGGCTTACGGAGAGAGAAAACTCTCTTCACCCTCATGTGCCACAGCCCCATTAGCGATGCGTCGAGCGGCGGCCTTACTGCATCGAGAAACTAAGAAGAGTTTCAGTGCGCATACGACGAGCTAAACTTCCGGAATTTCTCGCCCCCGGCAACGGCAAATAACGATGCGCTCCGGGCAGCGAGCGTTCCGAGCGACCGGTCGCATCGAATCCCACCAGTTTGGCAGCCGCAACATTGATGTCCGCGTTGGAGATTGGCACGCCTTTCAAGCAGGAATTCCCCACAACGAGGAGCAGGCGCCCACCTTTCTTTGCAACACGCGCCAGCTCTTTCATGAACCCGAACACGTCCTGCGCGTATCGCCGCACCATACCCAATTCTCGGGCCGGGAGCCTCTCAACATCGCCTGCGCCGAATAACAATTTGTCCAACTTGGGTTCGGAAATCTCCGCCTTGGCGCTGCTTTCTGCGCCTATACTGTCTGACCGCAAGGTGCGTATCTCAGACAACCCATACCCCAGCCATACCAAAGAAAGACGGTGGCCACGAAGGTAGTCGATTGCATTTAGATAGGGAGGCGATGTGATGATTGCACCGACCGATCCCGGAGCCAAGCGGGTCAACTGGCGCGCGTCGCCCCTTCTAACGGTCACAGTACCAAGAACCTTCTCCAGCGCCAATCGCGACGTCAACCGCTTCGCGGATTGAAGAAATCCCTCATAAACATCGTAGTCGTTCTCGAAGAAGACACGGTGCGGTCGGCTGTGTGAGGTGTCACGTGCGACTGACGCGCCACGCTCCTTGGTGATGATGATTCTACTGAGTGCGATTTTCAGCGCATCTCCAAGTGCACCCGATTCCTGAGCCAGCAAGAAGGACAGACGCCTCAGGCTTTTTCGCTGCTTTCCGCAGAACCAGAACTTGAGATAGTCCTGCGTCTCCTCACAATCGTCAATCCACGGCAGGTATTCGTCATGCAGAAATTTGGCCCGCTGCACAAACCGTTCAGCAGCTTTAGGCAAGTCCTTCGCCCGGAAAGGAGTCGTCCACACTCGGGCCATTAGCACTGCTAGAGGGTCCAGATCGAAGCCAATCGCTCTATGGCCGAGTTCCGCCGCGGCACGTAGAACAGTTCCAGATCCCACCATCGGGTCTAGGACAAGTGCATCCGACGCCATCCCCCTCAACTGATGAAAGACAATTTCAGGAGCCATGCGTGCGGGGAACGGGTGGATTGGACTAAGCCTCATCTTTTCCTCAAACCTCGCTAGGTTGTTCCCCTGAGATTCTGTATGAACTGAAGGCTGCCTTGGAATTTATAGAACAATCTTGCCCTATTCTTCTTATTGTAGAAAATCTTCACATGGTGGACAGCACTTGTGAACTTCTTAGGCTCAAGTTGACTCTTGCCCATGAAGCCCTTCTCGCGCGAGATAGCAGTCTGGTCGGCGTCCCGACTGCCTGCGATCGACGAAGCTGTGTGAACCGCAAACAATCCGGAGCCACTTAAAGATGTCGCCTTAATGTACTCGATGAGGAATCCTGGCAGCGCCTCCTTGCCGATCCTCGTTTGGAGCTTTCTCAACGTCTCAATGTTGCCCTGATCTTCAAGCACAACCGAGTCTAGGTCAGGAGCGTAATCGAACATACCGAAGGACATTTCGCCCTTATCGAGCACGACATTCGCGTTGTCGATGCTCGATTTCGCCACGACCGAGACACGATTGTCACCGATCCAGACCGGGGAACCGAGTTTATTGTTAATCGTCTCGAGCGCAAGTTTATGCAGGACAAAGCACCTATGCCAGTCCGTATACAGTTGAGCAGGTATCGTGAGCTCGAAGTGTCTAAGGAACTCGCCACGCGCGCCAAACATCCTGGCGCGCTGAATGTATGTATCTTGCTGCAATTTATGCTTTACGTTGCGCGTGAAAAACATCGAAAGCAAATTCGGGAACGTGACACCACGGGAGACGATATTCCCCCCGATGATGATGGTGAAAGGCGACGATGGCAAGGTTGCATTCTCACCAGCAGTCTTGCGATCTCGCTTGCTGTTCAGCACGACGGAAGTAACTCGCGAGGCGTTGGCGACAACATAGTCCGTCAAGTGATCAGCGTCGCGTTCTGGATAGAGTTTTTGCGCTGCGCTATATACTTGAGCGACGAGAGAGTCGAACGCGTTGCTGTCGCTGTCTACGAGCGCCTGAACCGAGGTCTCGATCGTGACACGATCAGTCTCGTGATCCAGTTTCCTCCCGCTAGTGTGGACAAGCATCGTATAGTTTTTTTCTTTGCCATCATTCTCGTATAGGTTCAGATAGGCAACGGTTACGAGGAAGCGAACGAACGCGTCCTGAGCCTCCTTTGGATTTCCCCCTTGATCGAGAAGGGTCAGACGGTACGGAACCTTCTTATCGAGTGGAAAAAAGACGTCTTGTCCCGTGTACTTTGAGTGCGGCGGGAAGTTGACCCACTTAGCCGTATCGTTCTTAAATGTGTTATTGAGATCTAACCGCGCTGGCGTCGCGGTTACGCCGATGTAGGAGCCATCGCTGCCAAGTAGCTTGCCGATCCTCTCGTTGACCTTGGTCTTTGTGCCCTGATTGATTTTCGCATTGGGTGTCGCATAGTCAGCCTCGTCGTCAATCACGACAATCTTCCCTTTACCGGCCAGCTTGGCTATAAGTTTGTCGAGGTCGAAAATATTCTTCTTGCAGAAAACAACGAGTTCTTTTGGACTTTGGGTGGGAGAGGACTGGAGCAAGTCTGACAGGCTCCTAGGGGCAGGAGCTAGTCCTGAAGTCTTAAATCTAGTCAAGTTTTGCGCCAGCAGATCAACGCTGTCATTCATGAGATGTACAATTATTGAGTGTCCGCTGTCCAAGAGTTTAGCCGTCAGGCAGATCATCATTTCCGTTTTGCCGCTCTGCGGCTCGCCATAGATTACGAGTGATGAAGATCTTGCTCTGGCGAGATTGTTTGTGGCCCCGTTTACGGCTTCTTCGATGCAGGCAGGAGCGATACCTTGATTCTGCAATCGCTGCAGTTGCTTTGCATATCTGTCCTTCAGCTGGGCCTTACTCTTGAATTTTGCAAGATCGATTTTGCCAGACATTACTCGACGCCTCCCTACCTCGAGAGGATAACGAGATTTTAGATAATTATCTATAGCGTAAGAGACCTGTGCCCCAGGTGCCATTTTGCACCCGGGGTTTTTGTCGGTTCTTTTACACCGAAGCTGACGCGGGAAACACCGCTCAAGCGACTGCGACAACGCGAAGACGTCCTTGACGGCGCGTCCGTGGGGCGCGCTTTATAACGACTTCGATGTCCCGTCCCAGGAGCGTCAGGAAATGCATGAGCCGTTCAGTGGAGAATCCGGAGTTGGCCGCGGAGGAGC
>CAWAPX010000045.1:0-7249 GCA_963784015.1 uncultured Acidobacteriota bacterium | reverse complement strand
CGACGCCATATTAGACGAGTACCGGACGGGGTGGACGCAGAAGAGACGAGATCGAGATCATTTTCGGTTTGAATTGCGACTCGATTTCGGCAGCAGCCACCGAGCACTCGTGCGCGGTCATTACAGGATGAGCCACGCGAGCGGGAAATTCGTCATAGGTTTTGCCTTCCAGGCTGCGGCCTGTTTTGGATTTGCGCACACCGCCCCATTGCTTGAAGAAAAAGGCACGCCGCTTTTGCGGCACTGATCTCGAAGGGACACGACCCACTCCTCTTGCATGGGACGCGCGCCCGGGCCGCTTTCGCCGCCGACAATCACCCAATTGATGCCCCGCAAGTCGATTTGGCCCATGTCTTCTAACAGAGGCTCGACGGAGAGGAAACGCACAGCGCTCGGCGCCTGCAGATCCTCGATACGTGGAAGGCCGTATTTCTTGTCTTCGACGCTGACGCCCCACCAGATGTGTGGTTGTTGAGCGGCAAATTTCAGACACGAATTCAGAAGTTTCCTGAGACGATCAGATCGTTTTGTGAGAACCTGGTAAGTGTGCCATTTGGCCGCGACCATCACGCTGGCGACTGCGCGATGTATTCGTCGGGCACGGATTCGTGGAAGAGATCGCTCATGGAATTGACGAAAATCATTTTGGGAGGTCGCCAACGCAGCGGTTCGGCGATTTTTTCGGGGACGAGGCGAAGATCGAAACCTTGTTCGTAAGGATGGCCTTTGACTCCACGAAATCGTTCGGCGAAGGTTTCGGCGTAGCAGTGTTTGCAGCCGGGGCTGATCTTGGTGCAGCCCCGGACGGGGTTCCAGGTTGCGTCGGTCCATTCGATTGCCGAACTGAGAGACATGGGTGAACTCCTCCGCGTGCTAAATCAGGCGACGCTGGCCAGAGGGCCCAATTTGCGTCGCTTTGCGCCAAAAGTCTTCGCCACGTGGATGGCGGCTCGCAAGAACCATGAAATAAAGAAGTAGGTTGGTTTCGTGAATCTCGTGTCTCTATTTCAATTTCTCTTTCTCTAACAGTCCCGTAATCTAGCTTTTTGATTTGCGCCATGTATCGATCGACGATTCTCCGCGCAATTTGCGACGGCGAACCTCCAGCTTCGCTAGTCTTCACGCCAAAGTGAATTTCCAAGAAAGTCGGTTAACGCCGCGCCCTCCGCTCTGAATATACTGAGGCAAATTCAGACGGATGCCCATGCCGAGCTGAATTGTCATAAGCATGTCTACCTTGCGATTGTGTACTAAGCGTTCGATTGTGCTGAACATAATTTGCAGACCTGTCGGGTCAAT
Source organism: uncultured Acidobacteriota bacterium (assembly GCA_963784015.1). GTDB lineage: Bacteria > Acidobacteriota > Terriglobia > Acidiferrales > UBA7541 > Acidiferrum. The sequence goes on along the minus strand of CAWAPX010000045.1, from coordinate 5,950 downwards.
AAAGGCAAGGGTGAGATGGTCAGCGGGCAATTCCTCCAGGATTTTCGAAATTACCTTGTTGCAGTCACCGGGACACCAACCTAATCGTTAGGATGTTCCTTGGATCGCTTTTTTCGAAGTAGCGAGCACTCGGGTCAACAAAAACGTTAATGATCGAATCCAAATCGAGTGATTTAAGATGTTCCTTCGCGAATCTTAACTTTTCTCGAGTTCGCAGTAACGCGAGCACTTCGGGCACATCAAGGCCAAAAAACGTAATGATCGAATCCGATAATCGTAGTGAAACGCATCGGGATCCTTAACTGCTTCCCACGAGTATTTCGCGAAAGATGACTGCGGCCGGTGCCGCAATAAGTAAGATCAACATTAAGGGAGAGTTTTCCCGGGGCAGGATTTGGAAGTGTATTGACCCGCTACTACGAGTAAAAATGTCCAGATAGGTCTCGAAATAGCGTCTGTCGAAAAGGCCGACGCTCCGGTCAGGCCGACAGATGTGGCAATCGTTGGTGGTGTTCGGCGGTTGGTGTTCTCGGCGATCTCCTCCTCGCTACGCACAGGATGACACGCCTTACTTTAGAGCGAAGATTATGGGGCGTGGCGATAAGCCAGGAAACAGTGAGCGTACAGAGCACAGACTTAAGTCTGTGCCACTTAGTGGGGCCAGTGAGGGAGGGGGCGTTGGCCTAGGAGGGATTGGGCGGCCCAGTGGCCTAGGTAGACGGAGAGGGCTACGCCGTGGCCGCTGAAGCCGGCCAGGGTGAGGATATTTTTGTGGTGGACGTGGTGGCGGAAGACGGGGCGCATGCCTTTGGTGATTAGGATGGGGCCGCCCCAGCGGTGCGTGACGCGAATGTTTCTTAGGGCTGGATGCATGTTGCGGACGCGTGATTCTAGCCAGTCGAGAGATTTGGCGGAGTCGCCGCGATGGATATCGAAGCGGAGTAGTTCGCTGAAGGTGTGTTGGGGTTTTCGTTTGGAGAAATCGCGGGAGAACATGGCGTCCCAGGACGTAGGCATAGGGACTAGGCCTGCGCCGAAGATGTAGCCGTTGTTTACTAGCGGGCGGCCCCAGAGATAGGGGAAGTCGACGGTGTAGAAGGGGCGGCGGGCGGCGAGGCCCGTGGCGCGAAGTTGCGCGGAAGTGAGCGGGGCGGTTGCTAGCGCGAGGGTGAGTTTGGGTTCAGCCTGGTTGTGGAGGCCGGTGAGGTGGAGTGAAGCTGCGTTGGTTGTTAGAAGGACTTGACGGGCGAGGATAGTTTTATGTTCAGAGCGGCGGCCGTCTTTCATGCGAACGCGGACGGCGAGCAAGGGCTCGGAATCGTTCGCGGCGGCGGCGTGACGTCTGGAGTGAGAGGCGCTTGCGAGGCGCGCGATCACGGCTTGGCTTGCGGGCTCGATGGAAAGAACTTCGGCGTGTTCGATGATTTGCGCACCGGCATTTTGCGCCGCGCGGGCCAGGCCGGAGACGACTTTGCCGGGATCGACTGTGCCGCCGGGGACTTTTTTGACGACGTGGAGATCGCCGGAGTCGTTCCAGGAGATGGGCGAGGTTTTGGAGGAGCCGGAGCGGCCGAGTTCCCAAGCGCCGGGAAGGATGAGGCGGGAATCGACGTGGAGGGCGCGGAGGATTTTTTTGTAGCCGGCGAGAACGTCGCCGAGGCCGGGGAGCGGTCCGGCAGCGGTTTCGGAAAGGGCCATGCCGCCGGTGCGGCCGCTGGCGCCGTTGCCGATCGATTCGGATTCCAGGACGAGAACGGATTTGCCGGGGGCGAGTTTAGCGAGCCACGCTGCGGCGGAAAGTCCTGCAAAGCCAGCTCCGATGACGGCGAAATCGACTTCGTCAGGAACGGGGCGTTTCGCGGGACGAAAATCGATAGTCCAGGGAGGAATGCCCCAGGGATGAGAATTGTGGCGCACGCGAATTGGATGCAGCGGCTAAGGCTTTTGTGTCAGGGCAGCGAATGGCGTTACTTGCCAATCAAGCCGTGATCCTTCGCTACGCTCAGGATGACAGAGGGTGATGGCGACTGTGAATCGCGAGGAGAAAAAAGGCTTTACGTAGAACAGTCGTTGCAACAGAGAGACTAGGGCAGCGGGAGAACCGCGGGCCCCGTTTACCAAAGACTACCCTCAGGACATTGTGCGCATAGGATGCGATTCAAGGACGAATTGTCGCCTGCTACAACTTCCGTAGCGGTTCAGGTAGGACGCTGGCGAGCGAATACTTGCCAGGACCGGCGAGTAACAAGCCCAGGGCAAGCAGCAGCTCGGTTAGCGCGTATTCTAGGCCACCGTGGGCGATGTCGTAACCATGGGGAAGATGGACGATGAAGATGGCCCCAAGCATTACGATGATGACGCAGACGGCTCCGACGCGGAGCAACGCGCCGAGCAGGATGGCGATGCCTCCGGCGAATTGGGCCAATCCAACTAGATAGCCAACGGCAGCAGGCATGTGCATGAACGCGGCAAAGCCTTGCGGGCCTGGGCCACCGAACATTCCAAACAGAATGGCGCAGCCGTGGAAGATAAAGGGCAGCGCGCAAGCGACACGCATGATCAGAAGCTCGAGATTCAGTTCGCGGGCGCCACCTGTCAGTCGGCTAAATGTGCTCATGAATACCTCCGCTGCTTGGATGGAGATGGTGTATCAAAAGAATCATCGAAAAGCCAAGAAAATCCCTGGAGTGGTAAGCCATTCTGAGTTCGGGAAAATGAGCGTGACCACCGAGAAGTGACAACGTGCTGGAGAAATCAGTGCAGGAAGTGCTGGAGTACATGGAAGAGGCTAGCACCAATGAGGGCGGCGCCGGGAATGGTGAGGATCCATGCGCCGACGATGCGGCGCGTGACTCCCCAGCGGACAGCGGAGAGGCGGCGTGTGGCGCCGACACCGACAATGGCGCCAGTGATGGTGTGCGTGGTGCTGACGGGGATGCCGAAGTGGGCGGTGGCGAGCAGCGTAAGCGCGCCGGCGGACTCCGCAGCAAAGCCGCCGAAGGGCGTAAGTTTTGTAATGCGCTGGCCCATGGTTTTGATGATGCGCCACCCTCCGGCCATGGTGCCGCCGCCCATCGCCAGGTAGCAACAAATAATCACCCAATAGGGAACGGAGTAGGTGCTCATCAAGCCGCCTGCGACAAGGGCAGTTGTGATGATGCCCATGCCTTTCTGGGCGTCGTTCGTGCCATGGCCGAGGCTGTAGCCGGCCGCAGACACAAGCTGCAAACGCCGAAACCACTTATCGACTTTTTGCGGACGCTGCTTGCGGACGATCCAGCTGGTGGCGATGGTCACGGCCATGGCGATAAACATGCCGATGAATGGCGAGAGGAAAATGAAAAGGATGGGTTTGGTCCAGCCCGTAAGGATTAAAGCTTTATAACCGGCGTGCGCGACCGCCGCGCCACCGTATCCGCCCATCAGAGCGTGCGAGGAGCTTGTAGGCAATCCCAGAATGAGGGTGATTAAATTCCAGGAAATGGCGCCCAGCAGCCCAGCCAAAAGAACAGTTTGATCCACCATTTCGATGTGAACCATGCCTTTGCCAATGGTGGTGGCAACGGCCGTGCCAAAAATGAAAGCGGCAACGAAATTCCAGAAGGCGGCCCAAACGACGGCTCGGAACGGCGTGAGAACGCGGGTGGAGACGACGGTGGCAATGGAATTGGCGGCGTCATGCCAGCCGTTAGAGAATTCGAAGGCCAGCGTGAGGACAATTACGGCGATTAGGAGGTTGAAGCTGGTCATCGGGTGGTCATCGGCGAATCAAGCGCTCTTGATGATGACGCCTTCGATTACGTTGGCGACGTCTTCGCATTTATCGACGGCGGTTTCGATGACTTCGAAGATTTCCTTCCATTTGATGATCTGGACGGAGTCTTTTTCTTCGTCGAAAAGCTGGGCGATGAGGGTGCGGCAGAGGCGGTCGCTTTCATTTTCGTAGCGGTTGATCTCGATGCAGTGCTTGAGGGCTTTGTCGGGAGTGCCGAGGGCTTTGACGGCGGCGGTGACTTCGACGGTGGCGGAGACGAGGACTTTGACAAGTTCCACAGTGCCCTCGCGGATGGAATCCACGCGATAGAGGACGAAGCGGCTGGCCGCGGCGTCGATAAGGTCGATGACGTCGTCGAGCTGGTTGCAGAGCGTATGGATATCTTCGCGGTCAAAAGGCGTGATGAAGGTCTGGTTCAGCTTGATGAGGAGATGGTGGGCGATTTCGTCGCCTTCGTGCTCGATGGCTTTGACGATCTGCACTTGCTCGGGTACGCCCGTATAGTGCGAGAGCATTTTGAGGAGGGCTTCCGCCCCAGTGTGTATATTTTCGGCTTGCAGGGCGAAAAGGTCGAAGAAACCCTCTTCGCGCGGCATGAGCCGTTGCAAAAGTCCTGGCATGTCGTGACTCTCCCCTGAAGAGTCGAAATGAGGCAGGGGCAGTTTAGCCGAGGGAGTTAAGGGTAGGCAAGCGAGAGGATGGGATACGGAAAAAGGCGGGCTATTCGGGCTGGGCAAAGGTTGAAGGGTCAATTCTGTGGCCTGTTCGTGTAATAATCTTCCGCAGTCGAATTTCTTCGCCAGGCAGGTGCGCAAGCGTGGAAATGTATCTGCATGTTCGTGTGCTATTTACGATTCTCCTCGGCCTGGGTGTTTCCCGCCTTCTGAGTGGAGTGGCGCAGATTGTTCAGCATCCCAAAGCATACAAAGTGTATTGGGTGCATCTTCTGTGGGCGCTGTTCCTGTTTCTGTACCTGATCCATTTTTGGTGGTGGGAATACCGGCTCCAGGTTATTCAGCAGTGGACCTTTCCACTTTATTTTTTCATAGCGATGTATGCGGTTGTGATGTTCCTGCTGTGCGTGCTGCTTTTTCCCGAGCAGATGGCGGACTACGAGAGCTTTAAAGCTTACTTTTATTCCCGGCGGCAATGGATATTCGGCTTGATGACGATTCTGTTTTTGGCAGACCTCCTGGATACTTTCATTAAGGGAAGCGCGTTTTGGCACGCGATTGGGACCTACTATTACGTCCGAACAGGCCTGTATATTTTGTTGAGCGCCGCGGCGATTAAGATCAAGGATGAGCGATTTCACGCGGGATTTGCGATCTTTGCAACTGCTTCCGAGATTGCTTTAATTTTGAAATCTTACATGACGCTCGGTTACGAAGGCCGCGGATGGAGAGGGGGGGATTTGGTAGTGTCTTGAGTACTTTGCTTTGAGCTAATACCTAAATCTGGCAGGAGGGGCAATTATGGCTGGCATTAATGTTCACGTCCGGTCCGATTGATTGGCAGGCGTTACTGGCTGACCAGAAAAAGCATTGGAAAACGGGTTACTCTGCAAAGAATGGCGCATTGTTGGGAGGCTGTCGAGGGATTTCCCCCCGAAATCGCAAAAGCACTCCAGGGGACGGACGACGCTTTGCTGCAGGGTGTCACCCCGATCCTGGCGATACCCGAATTCAAGGTCCCGTTGCCCGGCGGGGTCCGTGCTTCGCAGAACGACTTGTTCGTCTTGGCGCGAGGGGCAAGCGGGCCTGTATCCATTATGGTGGAAGGAAAAGTGAGCGAGTCATTTGGCCCCACGCTCGGCGAGTGGCGTGCCGACGCGTCAGAGGGCAAGGTTGAGCGTTTGCGATTTCTTCTGCGCACACTGGCCTTAAAGGCGGAGCCCCGAGATTCTATTCGCTACCAACTTTTTCATCGGGCGGCTTCTGCGGTGATTACCGGAGAGCAGTTTAGGGCGGCCGCAGCAGTCATGCTCGTGCATTCATTTAGTAAGAATCTCTTCGGCTTCTCCGACTATCAAGAGTTTGCGAAGCTTTTCGGAGTGGACGCAAAAGAAGGTGTTGTGCAAAGGCTCGGAACGGACTCGGCGGTTCCTCTTTTCGGTGTATGGGTTGTGGGCAACCCTAAATTTCTGGAAATCTAAGGCGAGCCAAACGAAAAGGG
>CAWAPX010000044.1:0-7024 GCA_963784015.1 uncultured Acidobacteriota bacterium | reverse complement strand
CCGCGCAATTCGGGAATGTTTAGTGCGGGTCTCTTCCACAGCACCAGCCCATGATACGTTCTTGATATGGAAGTTACGATCAGGATTCCGGACGAGCTCGTGGCTCTGGCGAAAGCGCGGGGCTTGCCTGTGGAAGAATATGTAGAGGAACTTCTGTCCCAATTCCTCGGAAGCGAGGGCACGGAGGAACGCAGCGCTTCCGAAGCGCTCAAGAAATTCGGGCCTGGTTGGATTCCTTGTCCCAGTTTTCAGACAAGATTCCTCCTTTGCTAGAGACAATCACTCGCGATTGGATTTATCAGGGGCACGAATTGGAGTATTCGTCCCTCGCCCGCGAGTACGAATACCAGCACATGTCGGTATCTAGGCGGTCGCGGGATTGAATCGCGAGACTATAGACTAAGTACAGGAATTTTCCGGCTGTGTTGCGACTCGATTTCGGCAGCTGCCACTGAGCATTCGTGCGCGGTCATTACAGGATGGGTTACGCGAGCGGGAAATTCGTCGTCGGTCCTGCCTTCTAGGCTGCGGCGGGTTTTGGCTTTGCGGACGCCTCCCCATTGTTTGAAGAAAAAGGCGACTTTGTTTTTGCGGCATTGATTTCGGAGGGAGAGGATCCAATCTTCTTGATAGGGCGGGCGCCTGCACCGCTCTCGCCGCCGACGATCATCCAGTCAATGCCCCGCAAGTCGAGTTTTCCAACGTCTTCAAGGAGGGGCTCGACGGAGAGGAAGCGAATCTCAGCGCTTGCCGCTTGAAGATGGGCGATGCGAGGGACGCCGTATTTTTTGTCTTGAGCTGAGTTCGACGGGATCTGAGTTGTTGAGCGGCAAAGCGGAGCTTCGAATTGAGAAGATCGCGGAGGCGCTGGAGCGTTTTGTTAGAACTTGATAAGTATGCCAGTTGGCCTTGGCCATGACGGTAGCGACGGCGACGATGTAGTCGTCCGGAACGAAATCGTGGAAGAGATCGCTCATGGAATTTACGAAAATCATTTTGGGTTGCCGCCAGCGTAGCGGTTCGGCGAGTTTTTCGGGGACGAGGCGAGGGTCGAAGCCCTGTTCATAGGGGTGGCCTTTTACTCCTCGAAATCGCTCGGCGAAGGTTTCGGCATAGCAATGTTTGCAGCCGGGGCTGATCTTAGTGCAGCCGCGGACGGGATCTCAGGTTGCGTCGGTCCATTCAATTCGGGAGTGCTCAGCCATACTTACACTTCCAGGTTTTAATCTAAGAGACCACGCTGCCGATTCATGTGGTTTCGGATTTGGAGATCGAGAGGTAGGTGAGTCTGGAGTTGGTGAATTTGGCGAGGATGCCAACCTGAGATCGTAGAAGTCGTAGTTTTCGTGAAACTCAGTGTCGCTCATGTTGGGGTTGGTTTGGCGAGCGCGCCTGAGGTCTTCGGGGGAGTTTTTCTTCTTGGCGTGGAGGGAATAGAGGAGTTCGTCCTTGCTGCGGCGAGACGGCTTGCCAAGGATGGCGATGACCTCGGCGGGCGACTTGGCCCAAGTGAAGGCCCGAAGCGATTGAAATTTCGTCGGAAACAAACGCGGAGGGCGTGCAACGGTCCATTCCATTCCAGGGACGGGAATCAGAAAAAAGGTAAAAACCGAAGTCGACTTCGCCCTGCTCGAAGATCAGAAACGTCTTCGGCGAGCCTTTGGAGGACACATAGCAAGCTTGAGACCGGCCGGTGGATGCGTCGCCGCGCTCGATAATTTGAGTTTTGCCAAGTTTGGCGGCGGTGCGCCTGAACATTTCTTCGGAAAGGCCGATGCCCAGGATTCGGAAGGTAGCGGGGGGAAGTTCGCGTTCCTGGATATTGACGACCTCGTCGGAACCAGACGAGTTCAGTCCGGACCACCAGTCGGAGTTGTCAGGGTACGCGCTGGATCGCGGGTTTTGCCGAACTAAGCGATGCGGCGGGAAAAAAAGGAGGGCCAAGAGGGCGATGCAAGCGATGTGGGCGGGACTTTGAAGACTGGACATTCGCCAAGCGTAACATTTCTGGAGGTCTCAGAAACGCGGGCATTCGTGAGTGGAGGGCGAGAAAGGCAATGCGTCCTGGACAAGCGGCAGGGCCACGCGCCGGGTCCTCAAGTGTTTACCATCAAGTATATTGGGGAAAGACGACGGCAGACGACGTGACGGAATAAGTAAAGAAACATTAAGCGGGGAAAGTCGTGACGGGGAAGGATTTGGAAGTGTATTGACCCTCCACTACGAGTGAGTGAGAAGAGAGGTCCCTCCACTGAGCGTCGGCGAAAAGCGCCGACGCTCCGGTCGGGATGACAGAGTGAGGGAATACGTTGGTGGTGATTTCGGCGGTGGGTGTTCGCGGGCGATCTAGCCAGGGTCCTTCGCTACGCTCAGGATGACAAGCCTTGCGTTAGCGCGAAGATTCTGGGGCGGCGGCGATGCAGGCGTGAAGAGCACGGGTGAAGCGTTAGGAGCACAGACTGAAGTCTGTGCCACTTAGTGGGGCCAGTGGGGGAGGGGGCGTTGGCCTAGGAGGGATTGGGCGGCCCAGTGGCCTAGGTAGACGGAGAGGGCTACGCCGTGGCCGCTGAAGCCGGCCAGGGTGAGGATATTTTTGTGGTGGGCGTGGTGGCGGAAGACGGGGTGCATGCCTTTGGTGATTAGGATGGGGCCGCCCCAGCGGTGCGTGACGCGAATGTTTCTTAGGGCTGGATGCATGTTGCGGACGCGGGATTCTAGCCAGTCGAGAGATTTGGCGGAGTCACCGCGGTCGATATGGAAGCGGAGTAGTTCGCTGAAGGTGTGCTGGGGTTTTCGTTTGGAGAAATCGCGGGAGAACATGGCGTCCCAGGACGTAGGCATCGGGACCAGGCCTGCGCCGAAGATGTAGCCGTTGTTTACTAGCGGGCGGCCCCAGAGATAGGGGAAGTCGACGGTGTAGAAGGGGCGGCGGGCGGCGAGGCCCGTGGCGCGAAGTTGCGCGGAAGTGAGCGGGGCGGTTGCTAGCGCGAGGGTGAGTTTGGGTTCAGCTTGGTTGTGGAGGCCGGTGAGGTGGAGTGAGGCTGCGTTGGTTGTTAGAAGGACTTGACGGGCGAGGATAGTTTTATGTTCAGAGCGGCGGCCGTCTTTCATGCGAACGCGGACGGCGAGCAAGGGCTCGGAATCGTTCGCGGCGGCGGCGTGACGTCTGGAGTGAGAGGCGCTTGCGAGGCGCGCGATCACGGCTTGGCTTGCGGGCTCGACGGAAAGAACTTCGGCGTGTTCGATGATTTGCGCACCGGCATTTTGCGCCGCGCGGGCCAGGCCGGAGACGACTTTGCCGGGATCGACTGTGCCGCCGGGGACTTTTTTGACGACGTGGAGATCGCCGGAGTCGTTCCAGGAGATGGGCGAGGTTTTGGAGGAGCCGGAGCGGCCGAGTTCCCAAGCGCCGGGAAGGATGAGGCGGGAATCGACGTGGAGGGCGCGGAGGATTTTTTTGTAGCCGGCGAGAACGTCGCCGAGGCCGGGGAGCGGTCCGGCAGCGGTTTCGGAAAGGGCCATGCCGCCGGTGCGGCCGCTGGCGCCGTTGCCGATCGATTCGGATTCCAGGACGAGAACGGATTTGCCGGGGGCGAGTTTAGCGAGCCACGCTGCGGCGGAAAGTCCTGCAAAGCCAGCTCCGATGACGGCGAAATCGACTTCGTCAGGAACGGGGCGTTTCGCGGGACGAAAATCGATAGTCCAGGGAGGAATGCCCCAGGGATGAGAATTGTGGCGCACGCGAATTGGATGCAGCGGCTAAGGCTTTTGTGTCAGGGCAGCGAATGGCGTTACTTGCCAATCAAGCCGTGATCCTTCGCTACGCTCAGGATGACAGAGGGTGATGGCGACTGTGAATCGCGAGGAGAAAAAAGGCTTTACGTAGAACAGTCGTTGCAACAGAGAGACTAGGGCAGCGGGAGAACCGCGGGCCCCGTTTACCAAAGACTACCCTCAGGACATTGTGCGCATAGGATGCGATTCAAGGACGAATTGTCGCCTGCTACAACTTGCGTAGCGGTGCGGGTAGGACGCTGGCGAGGGAATACTTGCCAGGACCAGCGAGTAACAAGCCCAGGGCAAGCAGCAGCTCTGTTAGCGCGTATTCTAGGCCGCCATGGGCGATGTCGTAACCATGGGGAAGATGGACTATGAATATGGCCCCAAGCATTACGATGATGACGCAGACGGCTCCGACGCGGAGCAACGCGCCGAGCAGGATGGCGAGGCCTCCGGCGAATTGGGCCAATCCAACTAGATAGCCAACGGCAGCAGGCATGTGCATGAACGCGGCAAAGCCTTGCGGGCCTGGGCCACCGAACATTCCAAACAGAATGGCGCAGCCGTGGAAGATAAAGGGCAGCGAACAAGCGACACGCATGATCAGAAGCTCGAGATTCAGTTCGCGGGCGCCACCTGTCAGTCGGCTAAATGTGCTCATGAATACCTCCGCTGCTTGGATGGAGATGGTGTATCAAAAGAATCATCGAAAAGCCAAGAAAATCCCTGGAGTGGTAAGCCATTCTGAGTGCGGGAAAATGAGCGCGACCTCCGAGAAGTGACAACGTGCTGGAGAAATCAGTGCAGGAAGTGCTGGAGTACATGGAAGAGGCTAGCACCAATGAGGGCGGCGCCAGGAATGGTGAGGATCCATGCGCCGACGATGCGGCGCGTGACTCCCCAGCGGACAGCGGAGAGGCGGCGTGTGGCGCCGACACCGACAATGGCGCCAGTGATGGTGTGCGTGGTGCTGACGGGGATGCCGAAGTGGGCGGTGGCGAGCAGCGTAAGCGCGCCGGCGGACTCCGCAGCAAAGCCGCCGAAGGGCGTAAGTTTTGTAATGCGCTGGCCCATGGTTTTGATGATGCGCCACCCTCCGGCCATGGTGCCGCCGCCCATCGCCAGGTAGCAACAAATAATCACCCAATAGGGAACGGAGTAGGTGCTCATCAAGCCGCCTGCGACAAGGGCAGTTGTGATGATGCCCATGCCTTTCTGGGCGTCGTTCGTGCCATGGCCGAGGCTGTAGCCGGCCGCAGACACAAGCTGCAAACGCCGAAACCACTTATCGACTTTTTGCGGACGCTGCTTGCGGACGATCCAGCTGGTGGCGATGGTCACGGCCATGGCGATAAACATGCCGATGAATGGCGAGAGGAAAATGAAAAGGATGGGTTTGGTCCAGCCCGTAAGGATTAAAGCTTTATAACCGGCGTGCGCGACCGCCGCGCCACCGTATCCGCCCATCAGAGCGTGCGAGGAGCTTGTAGGCAATCCCAGAATGAGGGTGATTAAATTCCAGGAAATGGCGCCCAGCAGCCCAGCCAAAAGAACAGTTTGATCCACCATTTCGATGTGAACCATGCCTTTGCCAATGGTGGTGGCAACGGCCGTGCCAAAAATGAAAGCGGCAACGAAATTCCAGAAGGCGGCCCAAACGACGGCTCGGAACGGCGTGAGAACGCGGGTGGAGACGACGGTGGCAATGGAATTGGCGGCGTCATGCCAGCCGTTAGAGAATTCGAAGGCCAGCGTGAGGACAATTACGGCGATTAGGAGGTTGAAGCTGGTCATCGGGTGGTCATCGGCGAATCAAGCGCTCTTGATGATGACGCCTTCGATTACGTTGGCGACGTCTTCGCATTTATCGACGGCGGTTTCGATGACTTCGAAGATTTCCTTCCATTTGATGATCTGGACGGAGTCTTTTTCTTCGTCGAAAAGCTGGGCGATGAGGGTGCGGCAGAGGCGGTCGCTTTCATTTTCGTAGCGGTTGATCTCGATGCAGTGCTTGAGGGCTTTGTCGGGAGTGCCGAGGGCTTTGACGGCGGCGGTGACTTCGACGGTGGCGGAGACGAGGACTTTGACAAGTTCCACAGTGCCCTCGCGGATGGAATCCACGCGATAGAGGACGAAGCGGCTGGCCGCGGCGTCGATAAGGTCGATGACGTCGTCGAGCTGGTTGCAGAGCGTATGGATATCTTCGCGGTCAAAAGGCGTGATGAAGGTCTGGTTCAGCTTGATGAGGAGATGGTGGGCGATTTCGTCGCCTTCGTGCTCGATGGCTTTGACGATCTGCACTTGCTCGGGTACGCCCGTATAGTGCGAGAGCATTTTGAGGAGGGCTTCCGCCCCAGTGTGTATATTCTCGGCTTGCTGGGCGAAAAGGTCGAAAAACCCCTCTTCGCGCGGCATGAGCCGTTGCAAAAGTCCTGGCATGTCGTGACTCTCCCCTGAAGAGTCGAAATGAGGCAGGGGCAGTTTAGCCGAGGGAGTTAAGGGTAGGCAAGCGAGAGGATGGGATACGGAAAAAGGCGGGCTATTCGGGCTGGGCAAAGGTTGAAGGGTCAATTCTGTGGCCTGTTCGTGTAACAATCTTCCGCAGTCGAATTTCTTCGCCAGGCAGGTGCGCAAGCGTGGAAATGTATCTGCATGTTCGTGTGCTATTTACGATTCTCCTCGGTCTGGGTGTTTCCCGCCTTCTGAGTGGAGTGGCGCAGATTGTTCAGCATCCCAAAGCATACAAAGTGTATTGGGTGCATCTTCTGTGGGCGCTGTTCCTGTTTCTGTACCTGATCCATTTTTGGTGGTGGGAATACCGGCTCCAGGTTATTCAGCAGTGGACCTTTCCACTTTATTTTTTCATAGCGATGTATGCGGTTGTGATGTTCCTGCTGTGCGTGCTGCTTTTTCCCGAGCAGATGGCGGACTACGAGAGCTTTAAAGCTTACTTTTATTCCCGGCGACAATGGATATTCGGCTTGATGACGATTCTGTTTTTGGCAGACCTCCTGGATACTTTCATTAAGGGAAGCGCGTTTTGGCACGCGATTGGGACCTACTATTACGTCCGAACAGGCCTGTATATTTTGTTGAGCGCCGCGGCGATTAAGATCAAGGATGAGCGATTTCATGCGGGATTTGCGATCTTTGCAACTGCTTCCGAGATTGCTTTAATTTTGAAATCTTACATGACACTCGGTTCATAAGGGCTGCGGGCGGCAGAATGTAGAAACAAAAAGGG
>CAWAPX010000043.1:0-9887 GCA_963784015.1 uncultured Acidobacteriota bacterium | reverse complement strand
ATTTGAACGGAGGGCGCGGATTCGGATGAGATCAACGGAAGTAGAGGGGGTAGTGAGCAGAGGTGTGGACCCAAGGCTGGGGGACCTAACACGTGCCGGAAGAAATGTAGTGAACGAAAAGCCGAGAAAGTAAAAGACCCACCCTTGCCAAACCAGGCTCACAAGGATGGGGCACCTCACGGAAAAAACTAAATCAATATTTCTCGGTGAGTAAAGGATGTCCTACCCACCATTTTCTCGCCTATAACCTCGTCACCCTTCCAGTTGCACTTGGACGGTGGAACTGTTAGCTGCGAGAAATCGATAATCGTATTCAATTTCTGGCGGAATTTTACCTTTCTCCGGCCGCCTTGTCCCCGAACTTCTAGTGATTCATAATCTGGTAATGAAATAATCACCGCATATGGAGACTGATTCAGAAGATCGGCCGTAACAAAGCTAAGATAGCGGAACTCCACGTTGACTGCCGTTATTACATTAAATGCTTTGGTCTTTGCGTTGTGCGCAGGTTGCACCAGAGCTCAAATTGAACAACGTCAAAGAGTTTGGCCGAGATATCGGTGAGACCTTTCTTGTGAAGAGCATAGTCTTTGCGAATTTTGTCCAAGTTGTAGATGCCCCGTTCTCGAACTTCCTGGCTTTCCAATAGATCTTCTACTTGTTCAATGAGTTCGCCTGCAAACCATTGCTTTGCAGGAACTGGAAATCCCCACTTGTCGACACGGGTTCGCACAGACTCGGGAATTCGTTGCCGCATTGCTTCGCGCAACAAATATTTCGTCAGAGGTCCGCGTATCTTCCAGTGCGCCGACTGCTGGTGTGTCAATGCAACGAGTCGGTAATCCAAGAATGGAGCGCGCGCTTCTATGGAATGGGCCATCGAGTTGCGGTCATCGATCCTTAGATATACTGGGAGAGGTGCGCTGGTGATCGCTCGTTCAATAGCACCATCGAGAGACGGTTCGAGATACCCTTGTAGGTTGCTCGGCAAGTGCGCAAACAATTCTGCAGTGAACCATGGATGCTTCCGCAACTCACGGCGTCGGTTCCAACGCGCAAGTTCTTGGTACGCTCGGAACCGACGCAGCTCGGACTTACACAAATAGCGTAGAGAGTTCTGAAAGAGCGGCCATTGACGACCGCCGCGCGCAACACAGTAAGCACCTATCTCCCTCCAGGCTTCGCGAGCCTTGCCGCTTTTGAGCAGCGCAGACCAATAATGTTGGAAAAAGGAAGGATACCCAGCCAGATATTCGTCTGCCCCACCGCCATGCAGAATAACTCTCACTCCCCTCTGAGATGCTAGGCGGTACATCTCAAAACTGAGTACGGCTCCCATGGAATGTACTGGTTCGTCCTGATACCAGAGCATTTTCTCAAGAGAATCCCATAGTCTGCGAGGCTCAGGACTGTACTGGATAAGCCGTACTCCAGTCTGTCTCACAGAATCGTTTATATAGAGAGATTCGTCATACTCTTTCGCTTGGTAGGAAAAGGCTGAAATAGGGTCTAGATCAAAGTCGCCATTTCGTAAGTCCGCAAGACAACAAAGTATCGATGTGGAATCGATTCCGCCAGAAAGGAGAACCCCAACTGGCACGTCACTGCGCATCCGAAAAGAACAGGCGCTCTTAAATGTTTCATAGAAAGCCAGAGGCAACTCACGAATGGAGGGTTCAGGATCAAGGCCGCGCAGACTTAGGGGAGACCAGAAACACCATTCATTAAATCTTCCCTCCAAGTCCAACTCAAATGCGTGCCCGGCCGGCACCTGATCAATCTCCAAATAGAACGTGTGTTTGTCCTCGACTTGACTCTCCAACCCATCGGCAAGCAGAAGTTCAGATATCTTTGCCCAATTCTTTCGAGGTGTGTAATACCCCGAAGCTAGAATCGCTTTAATTTCGGAACCGAATAATACACCTTCATCAGAGCGGTAATAGTAGAGGGGTTTCTTCCCAACACGATCCCGCGAGCCAAATACCTTTCTTTGGCGAAGGTCATAGATTAGGAACGCCCACATTCCGTTGAGCCTATAGAGACATTCGCGACCCCATGCCAGATAGGCATGGAGGAGTACTTCGGTGTCGCCAGTGGACCGGAAAATGTGACCAAGCGCCTCAAGTTCTTTGCGTAGTTCGACGTAGTTATATATTTCGCCGTTAAAAACCAGGATAACTTGGCCATCTGGACTGGACATTGGCTGATGCCCGAATATCGAGAGGTCTAAGATAGATAAGCGCCGCGATGCTAAACCCACTGGACCTGAGATATAGATGCCGGCCGCATCGGGACCTCGATGATGAATAGCAGCCGACATGTTCTCAAGAGCGACCTGATCAACTGGGATACCGCGCGGACGGACCATTCCAGCGAAACCACACATTGTTCAGTTTTACCTTTGCGATCCGTTGGGGACAGACTGGGATGAGGCGACCGAAATAAGTCACCTATGGCAAGAACGGTATCTAATATGCGACCTTAGCTAACTATTGTTAATATGTCAATTAAATAAACGCGTCGTTCTTCGATTAGGGCAGAGATTCCGCGAAGATAACACGTCAAAACTATTGTGGCTCATGATTCGAGCGGCACAGCGATAGAAAATCTTACTGTCCGGATCGGAGCGCACAAGATTAACCGCCCCGCAGGAGCTTTCCTGGAAGTGCTAAAGCCCGATGGTTGTCGGCTTGTAATGTCGGAGCTGAAGCTCTGACCCCCTGAAGGCATCAATAGGGGCATGCAATTTGAGGGGCAGAAGGGTGAGCACAAGGTAAACGACACAGCTCTTCGAGGCCTCCTTCATTTCTCGGGCAAGCAGCGTAAACAAGAGATGCCATCACGTTGGAAAGAAGAAGAGGGCGCGATGAATCGTGCCCCTACAGTGGAATGATATCGCTCGATTAGAAGGTGAATTTTAGGGACATTTGGATTTGGCGGGGGCTGCCGATGGTTTTGTTGACGATGCCGATGCCGCTCAATGTTGGAGAGGAATAGAGCGGCGCGCCGTAGATGGGGAAATCGTCGAAGTTTAGGTTTTGGGTGACGTTGTTGATGGGGATGTCGAAGCTGGGAGTGTTGGTTAGGTTGAAGACTTCGAAGGTGTACTTCATAGCGACGCGTTCGGTGATCTGGGTCATTTTGATTACGGAGAGGTCGGTGCGGCGCTGCCAGGGCTGGCGGAAGATGTTGCGCTGGCCGGAGGTATATGTGGTTTCGTAAGTGTCGCCGGCGGGGATGGCGCCGCCGAGATCGCCGGGATTGAGAAGCGGGACCGTAAAGCAATTGGGATTGAGGGCTGGCTGGCCGGGGTTTGTTCCGCTGGCGCCGGTATAGGCATTGGAGGGCGTGCAGCCGGGGGCGAGAGGGACGATCGGATTGGTGATGCCGTCGCTGGTGCCGTAGTAGATGCTGCCGACCGCGCCGGAGTAGTCGATGACGCTGTAGGGTTGGCCGCTTTGGATGATGGCCAAGCCGGCGACTGCCCAGCCGTCGGCGAAGCGGCCGCGCCATGAAGTCAGCTCATAAAATTTAGGGAGCTCGTAGAGATAGGTGAAGTTGATGACGTGCGTGCGGTCGAAGTCCGAGAGGCCGTAGCCGCTGCGAAGGTCTGTGGCGTTGTTGCCGTTGTAGAAGAGGCCCATGGCGCTTTGTTCATCGGTAGCGTGGGAATAGGTGTAGGAGAAGCCGGCCTGGAAGCCGTGGCTTATGCGTTTTTCCACGTGGACCTGCAGGGCGTTGTAGGCGGAGATGCCTGCGGCGGTGTAGGACTCAGACTCCGAGGAATAGCCAATGTAGGGGACGCGGAGGTCGTTGTTGCCGCCTTCGTAGTTCTCCATCATGGTGGTGCCATCGGGGAGACCCATAGGTACGCAGCCGGCGCTGGCGCCGCTAGCGTTGCAAGTGGAAGTGTAAGCGCAGGCCGCGGGGTTGAGTGTGGGATTGCAGCCTGCTGGCGCAAGAACGGTGTAGCCGTAGGTGTAGCTCTGGCCGTGTATGGGATGACTGGGACTGGCGATGCCGGCTTGGTTGAAGGGGACAGGAATGATTTCATGGCGGCCGAGATTGCCGACGTAGCCGATGGTAATAGCTAAATCTTTGCGGGGCTGCCATTGGATATCGAGAGTTTGGTTGAGAGTGTAGGGAAGTTTATTGGCACGGTTGTAGTCGGCGAAGGAGAAGAGCTGCGCGCCATTTTCGATGGCGGCGGCGTTGGGGAGGACAATGCTGGCGGGATTGCCGGTGGGAGGAGGCTGCAGGGTCGCTCCCCAAGGATTGGAGAACGAGCCGCCGGTTGGCTGAGTAGGGTCGCAGGTGGGGATGAAGCTCTGATAGAAGGTGCCGATGGCGCTGCAAACCTGAGAATTGACGAAGGGAGGAGCTTGATTTACGCCGAAGGGGCCGCCAGCAATCACGCCAGCAGCAAAGCCAGGGGAAAGGTAGGTGAAGAGTTCGCCGCGGTCGTAGTACATGCCCCAGCCGGCGCGGACGACGATTTTGTTGTGAAACATTTCGGGGCTCCAGGCGACACCGAGACGCGGGCCCAGGCTCCATTGGCGGCCAGTGAGAGTGGAATCGCTGACGCCTTTGCTTGGGAATTGTTTGTTATTGCCGGCGATGAGAAAGCCGGTGTTGACGATGGTGTCGGTGGCGTCGTTGTAGTCGTATTCAGAGGGATCGAAATTGTAGAGGCGGCCATATTTTTCGGTGAGGCCGCCGTGATCGTCGAAGCGGAGGCCGGCAGTGAGGCTGAGGTTGGGCAAGATTTGATATTTGTCCTGGAGAAAGAGGCCGGTTTCCTTGGAGCGATAGTAGCGATTGGCGTCCCCCTGGAGATAGGCGGTGGTGATGAAACCGTCGGGAGTGTAGGGGACGACGAGGCCTTGGAGGAATTGGGAGAAATCGGCGAAACCGACAGTGCCTTTGTCGGTGCGCTGATCGCGAGTGTTGAGCTGAGTGTAGGCGAAATTGCCGCCGAAGGTGAGGGTGTGCTTGCCTAGGGTCCAGATGGCGTTGGCGCTCGGCATGAAGCGATTCTGGAAGACGCCGGTCCATGCGCCTTGAGAAGCGGCGCCGCTACCGATGTTGGTGGCGGCGTTGAAGACGAAGTTCTCGTTGTAGGGAGCGGAGTTGCCGTAGTCGTCGACGATGGAGATGCCGGGGAAGAAGGGAGAGCCGAAGGTGTTAATGGTGGAATCGGCGGCGGATGCTCCGGTGAGACCCTGAACGTAGGAGCCGAATTGTTGAGGGGTGAAGGGCTGCTGGATGGTGCTGTAAATCTTTTCACGGATGAAGCCGAAGACTTCGACGACGCTGAGATTGGGTTTCACGACCTGGGTGTTGGTGATGGATGCGACCTGGCTGCCGGCGTCGAGATTCTGGGTGAAGCCGGGAGAGCCGGAAAAAGCGTAGGGAGCAATGCTGGGATCGTGCTGATAGTAATACTTGAACGCGACAGTGTCTGTTGAAGTGGCAATCCAATCGAGGTCGGAGACCACTTGATCCGCTTTGAAGTAGGCGGTGCCGGGTGTGAATGTGTTTTCGGGGAAGCTAATGGTGGGGACGAAGCTGTTGGCTGAGGGGAATAGGAATTGACCGTTGGGGAGTTTGTAATTGAGTAGGCCGTAGGCGATGGGGCTGATGTCGCCGGGGGCGGTGCCGATGGTGGGATTGACGGTGGCGGAATCGGGAAAGTTTCCGTTCACGAGGGCGGCTAAGGCGGCGGGGCTGCGGTCGCTGGTAAGGCCAGGAGGAACGGAAACGCGGGAGCTGCCAATTTCGGCGTCGGATTTTTCGACGTGCTGATAGGAGAGAAAGCCGAAGAGCTTGTTCTTGACGACGGCACCGCCAACCGTGCCGCCGGCTGTGTAGTTGTGAAGGCCGGGAACTTTGTCACTGGCGGGAATGTTGGGGTCAGCGTTGTAGAAAAAGGGAGCGGCGTTGAGAGCGTCTGAGGCGCGATAGACGTAAGCGCTTCCGTGGAGATTGTTGGTGCCGGAAGCGGTGCTCATGTCGATGTGGGCGCCGCTGGTGGAACCTTGCTGGGCGTCGTACATGGAAGTGTTTACGCGAAATTCTTCGATGGTTTCGGGAGCGGGCGTGGGGAGAGCCTGGCCGATGGCGAGATAGGGAGAGGCGGTGCTTTGAAGAGGCTCCGCAGTCGTGCTGGAAATGCTGGCGGCGCCACCGATGCCGGTGTTGTTGACGATGCGGGCGCTGGCTACCTGGCTGGTGCTTTTGCCGTTGAAGAGGTTGCTGGCGTCGACGCCGTTGAGGAGGAACGTGTTGCTGGTGTCGCGTTGGCCGTTGGCCCAGATGGGGAGATTGCCGAGGCCGGCGTTGACGCCAGAGCCGCTGGCGAGTTCCGCGTTCACGCCAGGAGAGAGAATGGCGATGCCGGTAAAGCTGCCGGTGGGCAAGGGGATCGATTCGATTTGAATTTTTTCAAGAATGTAGCCGTTGGTGGTGTCGACTGCGTTTAGTAAGGGGGTGGCTTCGACCGTGACAGTGGTGCCAACCTGACCAACTTTGAGAGTGGCATTGACCGTGGCAGTTCGATCGGCTTGGACGACGATGGAGGGGATTCTTTGCGTTTCGAAACCATCGTGCGAGAACGTGAGGGTATAGGAGCCGATCGGGAGGTTTACAAAATCGTAGCTGCCGACGCTGGTGGTTTTTTGAGTGCGGGTAAGTTGCGTGCTATCCGAGACGACGGTGACAGTGGCGTCGGCAAGAACGCCGCCGGAAGAGTCGGTGACTGTGCCGGTTATGCCGCCGAGAGTTTGTTGAGGGAAGGCGCGAAGCGGGAGAAGAAGTGCGACGCAACAACAAAGAAAAGATGCGAAGAAGGAAAAAGCTCTGCCTGATGGCTTGGTCATTCCGCGACGCCTCCCACTTTCTGTGAGCACACCCAACTGGTCGTCATTCGGATGCAAACCAAGCAAAAAATTTACAAAGAAAGTCGGTTTCACCCCGCTTGGCTGCGCGCGTATGACGATAAGGTTGCAGGAAAGTATTCCAAAATGCTGTAGAACCGAAACGCAAACTTTTGTTTTCGTCGATTTGTTTTTTAATTTCAACGAGGTAGGCGACCGCGCTGGCAGCTTTTTGAGCCGCGCCTAATATAGAGCGGCGCGAGTCGCTGAGAAAGGCGGCAGCAGAGCTGCCGCACTCCAAATCGCTACTCCGCAATAATATGCGGAACTCGGTAGTAGGGAGTTTGGCTAGCTTTGAGCCAGTGTTGGCTTTTGATGGCGGGAGCGCCAGAAAAACCATGAGAGGCCGATCACAAGATAGGCGAGGTAGATGTAGGGGAGTTTGCCGTAGGGGCCCTCGGGGACGGGATAGATATTTCCGACTAGGGCGAGGAGCATGGCGGCGCAGGCTAGCCAGGGGATAATTTGGGCACCGCGGTGATAGGCGTTGTGTGCGCGGAGATAGCGTGGGAGTGCGACACTGACGAGGGCATACGTCACGATGAAGCCGTAGGTGGCTAGCGAACCCATCCAGCCGTAAACGTCGAGGCCGCTGGCGCCTCGAGCGGCGAGGATGGCGACGGGGAGAACGGCGGCGGTTCCAGTGACGGCGATGGCGAGGCCGGGGGTTTCGTTGCGCGCGTGCGTCTTGCGTAACGAACCGTGGGCGAGGCCGTTGTGCGACATGAGAAGCAAGACGCGTGCGGCGGCGGTGATGCAGGCCAGGGTTCCGGCAAACATGCTGACCAACGCGCCTATATCAATAAGCAGACCAAATATCGGGAGGCCAGCAAGTTTGGCCAAGACGCGCATGGGGGCTGTGCTGGTGGCGAGATCTTGACCAGCGGCGCGCAGGCCAAGGATTTCGGTGTAGGCGCAAAGGATGAAGATGGCGCCGGCGAGGAGTGCGCTTTGGATTACGGCGCGGGGAATTGTTTTTAGCGGATTTCGCGCTTCTGAGCCGAGCGTGGTGGCGCTTTCGAACCCTACAAAGCTAAAAAGCGCCAGTACAAGGCCGAGGCGCAGGCCGCTGCCGGTCATGCCGCGAAGGTGGAATTGTTCCCAGTCGAGATGCCAACCGTGGCGAACCAATACCAGTAGCACGACGATTAAAATGAAGGAGACGGAGACGGCTTCGATCCACAACATCAGGCGAGCGGAGATTTTTACATCGCGCCAGGCGATCCAAATGGAGATGGCCGTGACGAATAAAGCGAGAAACGTGGCGGAGGCGCCGTGACCGGTTGCGTCACGCAGCAAGAGGATTGCGAAGTGATAGAAACCGCCGATTACGCTGGAGCCCGTTGCGATATACGCGAGGAGAAGGCTCCAAGCAGCTGTGGCGCCGAGGGACGGTGGAAGAATCATCGAGGCATAGGTGTAGAGCGAGCCCGGCGATGCGGAGTAACGTGAAAATTTTGCGATACACAGGGCCACGAGGAGAATAGCGGCCGTTGCCAGGACGTAGGCAAGCCAGGTGCCGTTACCCGCAAGAGCGCAGACTAGCGGGATGGTTGCGACTGGAGTTGTGGTAGGCGCGATGGTGGAGACAGACTGCGCGAGGGTCTCCATCGGCGAGAGAACGTCGCGCCGCAATCCATAACTGTCTGCTTCGGGAAGCGTTTGCGCCATTTCTTAAGCCGAACCCTCCTGCGAATACTTCAACTGGTCAGGAAACAATGGCGGCCACGATATAGAGTCTGTTCCATTGGCACAAGCGGTTTATAGGTCGGAGACGAATGACAGCCCGTCAAAATTTCGATTTGCTGTTGCTTTTGTTTGGCTCGGTGAGGTCCTCGGTGCCTTACAGGGGGACAACCGGAAATTAATTTTCTCCTTATTGAGCGTTGCCAGATTTGGATTCGCGCTGGTCACTGAGAAAAGCGGCAGCAGAGCTGCCGCACTCCACATGCCTAGTGCCTATATTATGTGGGACTCAGTAAGTTGAACTCGCGGATTCGCTTAGGGCGGGAGCGTTGTCGACTCGCTGCGAGCCCAGGAAGGAATAGAGGGAGATATAGATGTAGGCGAGGAAGGGGATGGAGTAGGCGAGAGCGTAGCTGTGAAACTTGTCGGAAATCAGGCCCATGATCGGTGTGAGAACGGCGCCTCCGACGATGGCCAAGACCAGAAAGGAGCCGCCGAGTTTTGTGTTGGGGCCAAGACCTTTGAGGCCGAGCGCGAAGATGGTGGGGAACATAAAGGACATGAAGAAGCTGGTTAGGAAGACGCACCAGATGCCGACCCAGCCCGGGAAGAAGACTCCGACGGAGACGAGGACCATATTTGCCAAGGCGTAGAAACCCATGAGGCGGCTTGGCGAAATGAAACGCATCAGATACGCAGAGACGAAGCGGCCAACTCCGAAGGCTGCTAGTGTGCCGATGAGAAAATAGCCCGCGGTCTTTTCCGGCTTGTGAGCGTACTCCTGAACGTACGGAATGAAATAGCTCCACGTGCCGACCTGGGCTCCGACGTAGAAGAATTGCGCTACTACGGCTAGGAGAAAATGTCTTTGACGGAGGAGCTGGCTGAAGCTGCCGTGATCGCCATCGGCGGCTTCATTTTCGCTTGAGATGGCCGGGAATTTCGTGCGGAGGATGAGAATCGCCCAGACTATCGCGACAACGCCGAGGACGAGGTAGGGGCGGACTACGCGCAGCACTTCAAACTGGAGGTAGGCCTGATAGGTGTGGTCGGCTTGGCGGGCGGCAATTTGCGCAGAGGTCAGCTCGACACCGGAAAAAATGAAGACTGTGCCGATGAGTGCTCCGGTCATGGCGCCGAAGGGATTGAAAGCTTGCGAGAAATTCAGACGGCGTTCTGAGGTGTCCGCATCACCAAGCTGGGCGATGAAGGGATTGGAAGCGGTTTCGAGAAAGGACAAGCCGCTGGCAATAACGAATAGCGCGA
>CAWAPX010000042.1:0-9901 GCA_963784015.1 uncultured Acidobacteriota bacterium | reverse complement strand
ATTCGAACAGAGGGCGTGGGTTCGAATTAGCTAAACGGAAGTCGAGGGGTTTGAAGGAGTTGAGTGGGGAGTGACGGGTTTGTCACGACTGTGGAAATGTGTGGAAAAGCGAGGAGAGGCAGTGAGTAGTGAATGGTGAGCGGTGAGTAGAAAGGCCAGAACCCGAGTTGAGTGCCCTATCCACCCGGGAAAGGCGGCCACCTGGGGTGAGAAGTGCGCGGGAGTGTGCCGGAGCAGTCAACAAAGAAAGATCAGAGGACGCAGGTGCGGATGCCGCTACCCCGTGGGTAGGTATTAAAGCCGAAACGCCAGAGGGTCTTCCGTCCACGGTGTTTCAGGTAGATCAGGAAGCAGTTCCTTGGATAGCGCGTTTGGAACGCAACTAATGGTGACGTCCGCTAAATTGACGAATTCCGCGCGTTCATCCGCTGCTCCGTAGAGCCCAGCAATCCCGCTCACAGGGTCATACGAAATCCGCACACGCTTGATCGAATCTCCTGATTCTGAAATGTCGTCGGAAATAAACGGTCGAGCGTAGGGCGAAACGATTACTGATTCACCGTTCTTTAGGAATCGCTTGTGCGTTCTGAACGGCCTAGCATCATTTGAATACACCTGGGTCATGTGTTCTTCTTCGTCGACCAGATCTTCCCATACCTCGACTTGGTCCTTGTTTGCGCTCACCTTGTATTCGTACACGTCGGAGAATTCGCGTGGATGCGGGACGGGCGGCGCATTCTGAACGCTTAACGCAACGGTGAGGCACGTGTTGATACAAAAATCCGCCACTTCATCTCGCCAGTTAGCCGGGTGCCCAAATTCGCTTTGCTTCCACAGGACGCCTTCGATCTCGGAATGTCCAGGCGGTGGCCAAGGGGATACGGAAACCATTGGCAGAAATTCCTGAAGCCGAAGAAAATCGTTTGCTGAAACGCCAAAGGCGGTGAGCTTAAGTGCATCTTCCGCCTTGACGCGTCCAACTTGTATTCGTTCTAGACCAGGAGTCTGCTCGAGCGCAAGAAAAAGGGACTTGGCCAGTTCCTCAAGAACGAGTCTCCAGTCTTGAAAAGTTCTAGCCGACTTCGCGGCGATCAGATGTGCCCTGATCTGGCCGTTTGCGATTAGTTCAGACTCATCGAGCTCTTCTAATGAACTGTCCAAGGTGGCGTCACATATGCACGATAGTTTGTGGAAAACGTCGTCGCAAACGTTCGCCCACTGCGTTGTGTTTGGGAGATTCCCCGTGTGTTTGAGAGCGTTTCGCGCTTCGTTAAGCGCACTAAAGTACAGGACTTGTTTGTCGACAACGGTGTCAATCAATTCTAGGCACTGCATCATGAAGGGAATTCTACCCGTAGCGGCAAGCTTCCCTTGTTGATCCGCGATAGCGGCGAACGCCAAGTCCGCAGCGTCGTGTCCATTTAACACTTGTTTTGCTACGAGATGAGCGTTCGGTTGACCGACAGGTGAACTTTGGCCGGAGGATAAGATCGATTTTGCCAAAACAAGACGATGTAGCACTTCCTTTTTTAGGCTCATAGCGCGGATCGGCGACTTTCTTCGGGTTGAAGTTCTCGGCTGGCCAATGTCGTCCAGTTAATCTCACGATTACCTAATCTGAAGCTTTTGTCCAGCGCGCCTGATTTGCGCGGAACGGTTAGCCTTTTGGCCAGCGGAGGTGAACTTCGCCGAGGCGGGTGATCGAGGCGACGAAGGGCGGATTTAGTTTGTGACAGAGGCGGCGCATTTTGGGGAGGGCGAGTTTGAGACCGGCGGCCATGTCCTGGCCGGACATGTTGCCAGAGGTGAAGACAAATTCGCGGACGGCGTGTTCTTCGAGAGCGTGTTTTTCGAGGAAATTGTAGCGTATGCGTTTGTCCGCGGTCAGCAGGACCCAGCCTTTCGAGCCTACGAGAGGCAACCAGGTCTCATCGGGAATCCCTCTACCGAAGTGATCGAGATGGCGCTCAGAGCGGACGCCTAGTTTTGTAAGCGTGTCGAGGATTGCGCGGGAGTTGCAGAGATTTTCGTCGAGGTAGAGGACGAAATCGTCAGGCGGCGACGGGGAGAGGGATGGCGCGCTCCCAGCGGATGGC
The DNA here is from genome assembly GCA_963784015.1 of uncultured Acidobacteriota bacterium. Classification (GTDB taxonomy): domain Bacteria; phylum Acidobacteriota; class Terriglobia; order Acidiferrales; family UBA7541; genus Acidiferrum. Next base: position 7,805 of record CAWAPX010000042.1, on the reverse strand, counting down.
TTCTTCGATTTGCTGCGGCGTGCAGCCATATTCTTCGGCCAAGCCGGTGATGGACTCCCTGGCGTTGAAACGCGAGGCGATTATAGCAGTAGAGATAGCTGTTCCTGCGATAACTGGTTTTCCAAAACCAACCATTGGATCGATTTCGATGATCTTGGGCTCCGAAGGGCGAGGTTCGACGACAAAAGGGAAAAACTTGAAGAGGCCCTTGGAGTTGGTTTCCACTCTTTCCAGATGCATCAAGTAGAAATCCAGGCTCAGCTGATTTTCTTGTCGGGAAACATTGACGATCTGGCCCATGCGTTCGATGAAGAGGTCCTTGCGGTCCGTCAGGAAGACTTCACTGATTAGGGGATGAGGTTTCGGGAATTGTTCGCTGACTTTTCGCAGCGCACTGCGAACCTTTGGGAGCTTGAGATTGTAAATCTTGCGCATTCCTGCGAGAGCGTGGCACTCGAGTAGATTCAGAAAGGAGAGACGAGTTGGAGCGCTTTCTACAGGCTCGATGATGGGAGATTGCTTGCCAAATCCGGTGAGCCAATAACGAAGAGTGGTTTGGGGAACCTTGAGGTAGACGGCGGCCTCAGAAAGGCCGTAGGCAGGTTCTTCGTAGAGTTTGTTGTAGTGTGCGGTCATGACGCGGACACCATCTTGACACCGTCTTGAAGCAGACGGTGTCCAAGTATGTTACCACTTCGTTTGTCCGCTCTGGTGTCCTTGTTGGTGCGCGCGTACACAGCGGCCACTTCTTCGGCAAATGAAAAAGGCAGAGAGATTTCATCGCTCACAAGAGGAGTGAGCGATGGCGCAGAGTTCTCTCTTCGCAGGCCGACACGTTTCATCCCGCAAAAAGGCGCGGGATGGCGCAGAGGGGCAGGAGCAAACGTGAAGGAAAAAACGTCGGGCTACTGCGCTCGAAATGACGTGTGTAAGAACGGATCGACGTGGCGCGGAGAAGAAGAGGGCACGATGTATCGTGCCCCTACGGTGGAATGACTTCGCTCGATTAGAAGGTGAATTTTAGGGACATTTGGATTTGGCGGGGGCTGCCGATGGTTTTGTTGACTATGCCGATGCCGCTCAATGTTGGGGAGGAATAGAGCGGCGCGCCGTAGATGGGGAAATCGTCGAAGTTTAGATTTTGGGTGACGTTGTTGATGGGGATGTCGAAGCTGGGAGTGTTGGTTAGGTTGAAGACTTCGAAGGTGTACTTCATAGCGACGCGTTCGGTGATCTGGGTCATTTTGATTACGGAGAGGTCGGTGCGGCGCTGCCAGGGCTGGCGGAAGATGTTGCGCTGGCCGGAGGTGTATGTGGTTTCGTAAGTGTCGCCGGCGGGGATGGCGCCGCCGAGGTCGCCTGGGCTGAGAAGCGGGACGGTAAAGCAATTGGGATTGAGGGCTGGGAAGCCCGGGTTTGTGCCGCTGGCGCCGGTATAGGCATTGGAAGGCGTGCAGCCGGGTGCGAGAGGGACGATCGGATTGGTGATGCCGTCGCTGGTGCCGTAATAGATGCTGCCGACCGCGCCGGAGTAGTCGATGACGCTGTAGGGTTGGCCGCTTTGGATGATGGCCAAGCCGGCGACGGCCCAACCGTCGGCGAAGCGGCCGCGCCATGAAGTCAGCTCATAAAATTTAGGGAGTTCGTAGAGATAGGTGAAGTTGATGACGTGTGTGCGGTCGAAGTCCGAGAGGCCGTAGCCGCTGCGAAGGTCGGTGGCGTTGTTGCCGTTGTAGAAGAGGCCCATGGCGCTTTGTTCATCGGTGGCGTGGGAATAGGTGTAGGAGAAGCCGGCCTGGAAGCCGTGGCTTATGCGTTTTTCCACGTGGACCTGCAGGGCGTTGTAGGCGGAGATGCCTGCGGCGGTGTAGGACTCAGACTCCGAGGAATAGCCAATGTAGGGGACGCGGAGGTCGTTGTTGCCGCCTTCGTAGTTCTCCATCATGGTGGTGCCATCGGGGAGACCCATAGGTACGCAGCCGGCGCTGGCGCCGCTAGCGTTGCAAGTGGAAGTGTAAGCGCAGGCCGCGGGATTGAGTGTGGGATTGCAGCCTGCTGGCGCAAGAACGGTGTAGCCGTAGGTGTAGCTCTGGCCGTGTATGGGATGACTGGGACTGGCGATGCCGGCTTGGTTGAAGGGGACAGGAATGATTTCATGGCGGCCGAGATTGCCGACGTAGCCGATGGTGATGGCTAAATCTTTGCGAGGCTGCCATTGGATGTCGAGAGTTTGGTTGAGAGTGTAGGGAAGTTTATTGGCGCGATTGTAGTCGGCGAAGGAGAAGAGCTGCGCGCCATTTTCGATGGCGGCGGCGTTGGGGAGGACAATGCTGGCGGGATTGCCGGTGGGAGGAGGCTGCAGGGTCGCTCCCCAAGGATTGGAGAACGAGCCGCCGGTTGGCTGAGTAGGGTCGCAGGTGGGGATGAAGCTCTGATAGAAGGTGCCGATGGCGCTGCAAACCTGAGAATTGACGAAGGGAGGAGCTTGATTTACGCCGAAGGGGCCGCCAGCAATCACGCCAGCAGCAAAGCCAGGGGAAAGGTAAGTGAAGAGTTCGCCGCGGTCGTAGTACATGCCCCAGCCGGCGCGGACGACGATTTTGTTGTGAAACATTTCGGGGCTCCAGGCGACACCGAGACGCGGGCCCAGGCTCCATTGGCGGCCAGTGAGAGTGGAATCGCTGACGCCTTTGCTTGGGAATTGTTTGTTATTGCCGGCGATGAGAAAGCCGGTGTTGACGATGGTGTCGGTGGCGTCGTTGTAGTCGTATTCAGAGGGATCGAAATTGTAGAGGCGGCCATATTTTTCGGTGAGGCCGCCGTGATCGTCGAAGCGGAGGCCGGCAGTGAGGCTGAGGTTGGGCAAGATTTGATATTTGTCCTGGAGAAAGAGGCCGGTTTCCTTGGAGCGATAGTAGCGATTGGCGTCCCCCTGGAGATAGGCGGTGGTGATGAAACCGTCGGGAGTGTAGGGGACGACGAGGCCTTGGAGGAATTGGGAGAAATCGGCGAAACCGACAGTGCCTTTGTCGGTGCGCTGATCGCGAGTGTTGAGCTGAGTGTAGGCGAAATTGCCGCCGAAGGTGAGGGTGTGCTTGCCTAGGGTCCAGATGGCGTTGGCGCTCGGCATGAAGCGATTCTGGAAGACGCCGGTCCATGCGCCTTGAGAAGCGGCGCCGCTACCGATGTTGGTGGCGGCGTTGAAGACGAAGTTCTCGTTGTAGGGAGCGGAGTTGCCGTAGTCGTCGACGATGGAGATGCCGGGGAAGAAGGGAGAGCCGAAGGTGTTAATGGTGGAATCGGCGGCGGATGCTCCGGTGAGACCCTGAACGTAGGAGCCGAATTGTTGAGGGGTGAAGGGCTGCTGGATGGTGCTGTAAATCTTTTCACGGATGAAGCCGAAGACTTCGACGACGCTGAGATTGGGTTTCACGACCTGGGTGTTGGTGATGGATGCGACCTGGCTGCCGGCGTCGAGATTCTGGGTGAAGCCGGGAGAGCCGGAAAAAGCGTAGGGAGCAATGCTGGGATCGTGCTGATAGTAATACTTGAACGCGACAGTGTCTGTTGAAGTGGCAATCCAATCGAGGTCGGAGACCACTTGATCCGCTTTGAAGTAGGCGGTGCCGGGTGTGAATGTGTTTTCGGGGAAGCTAATGGTGGGGACGAAGCTGTTGGCTGAGGGGAATAGGAATTGACCGTTGGGGAGTTTGTAATTGAGTAGGCCGTAGGCGATGGGGCTGATGTCGCCGGGGGCGGTGCCGATGGTGGGATTGACGGTGGCGGAATCGGGAAAGTTTCCGTTCACGAGGGCGGCTAAGGCGGCGGGGCTGCGGTCGCTGGTAAGGCCAGGAGGAACGGAAACGCGGGAGCTGCCAATTTCGGCGTCGGATTTTTCGACGTGCTGGTAGGAGAGAAAGCCGAAGAGCTTGTTCTTGACGACAGCGCCGCCGACTGTGCCGCCGGCGGTGTAGTTGTGAAGGCCGGGAACTTTGTCGCTGGCGGGAATATTGGGGTCGGCGTTGTAGAAAAAGGGAGCAGCGTTGAGGGCGTCCGAGGCGCGATAGACGTAAGCGCTTCCGTGGAGATTGTTGGTGCCGGAAGCGGTGCTCATGTCGATGTGGGCGCCGCTGGTGGAACCTTGCTGGGCGTCGTACATGGAGGTGTTGACGCGAAATTCTTCGATGGTTTCGGGAGCCGGCGTGGGGAGAGCCTGGCCGATGGCGAGATAGGGAGAGGCGGTGCTTTGAAGAGGCTCCGCAGTCGTGCTGGAAATGCTGGCGGCGCCACCGATGCCGGTGTTGTTGACGATGCGGGCGCTGGCTACCTGGCTGGTGCTTTTGCCGTTGAAGAGGTTGCTGGCGTCGACGCCGTTGAGGAGGAACGTGTTGCTGGTGTCGCGTTGGCCGTTGGCCCAGATGGGGAGATTGCCGAGGCCGGCGTTGACGCCAGAGCCGCTGGCGAGTTCCGCGTTCACGCCAGGAGAGAGAATGGCGATGCCGGTAAAGCTGCCGGTGGGCAAGGGGATCGATTCGATTTGAATTTTTTCAAGAATGTAGCCGTTGGTGGTGTCGACTGCGTTTAGTAAGGGGGTGGCTTCGACCGTGACAGTGGTGCCAACCTGACCAACTTTGAGAGTGGCATTGACCGTGGCAGTTCGATCGGCTTGGACGACGATGGAGGGGATTCTTTGCGTTTCGAAACCATCGTGCGAGAACGTGAGGGTGTAGGAGCCGATCGGGAGGTTTACAAAATCGTAGCTGCCGACGCTGGTGGTTTTTTGGGTGCGGGTAAGTTGCGTGCTATCCGAGACGACGGTGACAGTGGCGTCGGCGAGAACGCCGCCGGAAGAGTCGGTGACTGTGCCGGTTATGCCGCCGAGAGTTTGTTGAGGGAAGGCGCGAAGCGGGAGAAGAAGTGCGACGCAACAACAAAGAAAAGATGCGAAGAAGAAAAAAGCTCTGCCTGATGGCTTGGTCATTCCGCGACGCCTCCCACTTTCTGTGAGCACACCCAACTGGTCGTCATTCGGATGCAAACCAAGCAAAAAATTTACAAAGGAAGTCGGTTTCACCCCGCTTGGCTGTGCGCGTATGACGATAAGGTTGCAGGAAAGTATTCCAAAATGCTGTAGAACCGAAACGCAAACTTTCGTTTTCGTCGATTTGTTTTTTAATTTTGCCGAGGTAGGCGAACGCTAACGGCAACTTTTTGAGACTCGCCCAATATAGAGCCGTGCGAGCCACCGAGAAAGGCGGCAGCAGAGCTGCCGCACTCCAAATCGCCACTTCGTATTGTTATACGGGACTCGCGAACAGAGAGTTCAGCTGCTTTGAGGCAGGATTGGCTTCTGATGGCGGGCGCGGAAGAAAAACCATGAGAGGCCGATCACAAGATAGGCGAGATAGATGTAAGGGAGTTTGCCGTAGGGGCCCTCGGGGACCGGATAGAGATTTCCGACTAGGGCGAGGAGCATGGCGGCGCAGGCTAGCCAGGGGATGATTTGTGCGCCGCGATGATAGGCGCTGTGTGCGCGGAGATAGCGTGGGAGCGCGACGCTGACGAGGGCATACGTCACGATGAAGCCGTAGGTCGCGAGAGAGCCCATCCAGCCATAGACGTCGAGTCCGCTGGCGCCGCGAGCGGCGAGAATGGCGACGGGTAAGACTGAGGCGGTACCTGTAACGGCGATGGCGAGGCCGGGGGTTTCGTTGCGCGCGTGCGTTTTGCGAAGCGAGCCGTGAGCGAGGCCGTTGTGCGACATGAGAAGCAAGACGCGTGCGGCGGCGGTGATGCAGGCCAGGGTTCCGGCAAACATGCTGACCAACGCGCCTATATCAATAAGCAGACCAAATATCGGGAGGCCAGCGAGTTTAGCCAAGACGCGCATGGGGGCTGTGCTGGTGGCAAGATCTTGACCAGCGGCGCGCAGGCCAAGGATTTCGGTGTAGGCGCAAAGGATGAAGATGGCACCGGCGAGGAGTGCGCTTTGGATTACGGCGCGGGGAATTGTTTTTAGCGGATTTCGCGCTTCTGAGCCGAGCGTGGTGGCGCTTTCGAACCCTACAAAGCTAAAAAGCGCCAGTACAAGGCCGAGGCGCAGGCCGCTGCCGGTCATGCCGCGAAGGTGGAATTGTTCCCAGTCGAGATGCCAACCGTGGCGAACCAATACCAGTAGCACGACGATTAAAATGAAGGAGACGGAGACGGCTTCGATCCACAGCATGAGGCGGGCGGAGATTTTTACGTCGCGCCAGGCGATCCAGATGGAGATGGCCGTGACGAATATAGCGAGAAACGTGGCGGAGGTGCCGTGACCGGTTGCGTCACGCAACAAGAGGATTGCGAAGTGGTAGAAACCGCCGATTACGCTGGAGCCTGTGGCGATATAGGCGAGGAGAAGGCTCCATGCAGCGGTGGCGCCGAGGGACGGTGGAAGAATCATCGAGGCATAGGTGTAGAGCGAGCCGGGCGATGCGGAGTAACGGGCAAATTTCGCGATACATAGGGCGACGAGGAGAATTGCGGCGGTCGCGAGGACGTAGGCGAGCCAGGTACCGTTGCCCGCGAGAGCGCAGACGAGCGGGATGGTTGCGACTGGAGTTGTGGTAGGCGCGATGGTGGAGACGGACTGCGCGAGGGTCTCCATTGGCGAGAGAACTTCGCGCCGCAATCCATAACTGTCTGGTTCGGGAAGAGTTTGCGACATATTTTTTAGCTGACCCCTTCTGCGATTACTTTAGCAGGCCACGAAACAATGGCGGTCACGATATAGAGTCTGCTCTGTTGGCACAAGCGGTTTATAGGTCGGAAACGAATCATGGCCCGTCATAATTTCGATTTGATGTTGCTTTTGTTTGGCTCGGTGAGGCTCTCGGAGCATTACAGGGGGACAACCGGAATTAATTTTCCCCTTATTGAATGTCGCCGGATGTGGATTCGTGCGGGACACTGAGAAAAGCGGCAGCAGAGCTGCCGTACTCCACATGCCAGTGCCAATATTATGCGGAACTCAGTAAGTTGAACGCGCGGTTTCGACGAGAGAGGGAGTGTTGTCGACTCGCTGTGAACCCAGGAAGGAATAGAGAGAGATATAGATGTAGGCGAGGAAGGGATGGAGTAGGCCAGGGCGTAGCTGTGAAGCTTATCGGAGATCAGGCCCATGATGGGTGTGAGAACGGCACCTCCGACGATGGCCAAGACCAGAAAGGAGCCGCCGAGTTTTGTGTTGGGGCCAAGACCTTTGAGGCCGAGAGCGAAGATGGTGGGAAACATTAAGGACATGAAGAAGCTGGTTAGGAAGACGCACCAGATCCCGATCCATCCTGGGAAGAAAACTCCGATGGAGACGAGGACCATATTTGCCAAGGCGTAGAAACCCATTAGGCGGCTTGGCGAAATGAAACGCATTAGATAGGCGGAGACGAAGCGGCCAACTCCGAAGGCGGCAAGGGTGCCGATGAGAAAATAGCCCGCGGTCTTTTCGGGCTTGTGAGCGTACTCCTGAACGTACGGAATGAAATAGCTCCACGTGCCGACCTGAGCTCCGACGTAGAAGAATTGCGCTACTACGGCTAGGAGAAATGTCTTTGACGGAGGAGCTGGCTGAAGCTGCCGTGATCGCCTTCGGCGGCTTTGTTTTCGCTCGCGATGGCCGGGAATTTCGTTCGTAGGATGAGCAGCGCCCAGACTATCGCGACAACGCCGAGAACCAAGTAGGGCCGGACAACACGCAGCACTTCAAACTGAAGGTAGGCTTGATACGTGTGATCGGCTTGGCGGGCGGCAATTTGCGCAGAGGTCAG
>CAWAPX010000041.1:0-186209 GCA_963784015.1 uncultured Acidobacteriota bacterium | reverse complement strand
TTTATAGGTCGGAGACGAATGACAGCCCGTCAAAATTTCGATTTGCTGTTGCTTTTGTTTGGCTCGGTGAGGTCCTCGGTGCCTTACAGGGGGACAACCGGAAATTAATTTTCTCCTTATTGAGCGTTGCCAGATTTGGATTCGCGCTGGTCACTGAGAAAAGCGGCAGCAGAGCTGCCGCACTCCACATGCCTAGTGCCTATATTATGTGGGACTCAGTAAGTTGAACTCGCGGATTCGCTTAGGGCGGGAGCGACGTCGACTCGCTGCGAGCCCAGGAAGGAATAGAGGGAGATATAGATGTAGGCGAGAAAGGGATGGAGTAGGCGAGAGCGTAGCTGTGAAACTTGTCGGAAATCAGGCCCATGATCGGTGTGAGAACGGCGCCGCCGACGATGGCCAAGACCAGGAAGGAGCCACCTAGTTTTGTGTTTGGGCCGAGGCCTTTCAGGCCGAGAGCGAAGATAGTGGGAAACATTAAGGACATGAAGAAGCTGGTTAGGAAGACGCACCAGATGCCGACCCAGCCCGGGAAGAAAACGCCGATGGAGACGAGGATCATATTTGCCACGGCGTAGAAACCCATGAGGCGACTCGGCGAAATGAAGCGCATGAACCAAGCGGAAACGAAGCGGCCAACTCCGAAGGCGGCGAGTGTGCCGATGAGAAAATAGCCCGCGGTCTTTTCCGGCTTGTGAGCGTACTCCTGAACGTACGGAATGAAATAGCTCCACGTGCCGACCTGGGCTCCGACGTAGAAGAATTGCGCTACTACGGCTAGGAGAAAATGTCTTTGACGGAGGAGCTGGCTGAAGCTGCCGTGATCGCCATCGGCGGCTTCATTTTCGCTTGAGATGGCCGGGAATTTCGTGCGGAGGATGAGAATCGCCCAGACTATCGCGACAACGCCGAGAACCAAGTAGGGCCGGACCACGCGCAGGACCTCAAACTGGAGATAGGTCTGGTACGTGTTGTCGGCTTGGCGGGCGGCAATCTGCGCAGAGGTCAGCTCGACACCGGAAAAAATGAAGACTGTGCCGATGAGCGCTCCGGTCATGGCGCCGAAGGGATTGAAGGCTTGCGAAAAATTTAGACGGCGCTCTGAGGTGTCAGGATCGCCAAGCTGAGCGATGAATGGATTGGAGGCCGTTTCGAGAAAGGACAAGCCGCTGGCAATAACGAATAGCGCGAAAAGAAAGAAAGCGTAACTGCTCTGTAGTGCGGCCGGCCAGAACAAGAAACAGCCGGAAGCAAGGAGCAGGAGACCGACGATGAAGCCGGGTTTATAGCCGACGCGTTTCATGAAAAGGGCTGCGGGAATGGCTGGGAGAAAATAGCCGAGATAGAAAGCGGTTTGCACGAGGCTGGCTTGAAAGCGAGAGATCGCGAAGGACTTCATGAAATGGCGGATGAGGACGTCGTTCAGGTTATTGGGAATGCCCCAGAGGAAGAAAAGCACGGTGACGAGAACGAAGGGAACAATCTGGCCCGCGGGAAACAGGGAATGACGGGCGGACAATGCTGTTTTTCCTGAGGAGCTTTCTAGTTGATGCTGTGCCATCGTCCGTCTTCTCCTATGACTTTCCATAAAGCGCCGTGAAAGCGGAACACTGGCGCGCGTTTTTCTCGATCAGTCGAGCTGCACCATGATTTTCGTAAACTTCGACGGATTGGAACTCCAAGCTTCCAGAATGCTCGGAGCATCGTTCAGGGAAACGATTGAGCTGACGGCATCCTGGACGGGAAACTTGTGCTCCTCGAGCATTTTGATGACGGTGCGAAAATCTTCTGGCAGCGCGTTGCGCGAGCCGAGAATATCGAGTTCTTTTTGAACGAACAGTTTGGTTTCGTAGGCTACCGGTTCTTTCGCGTAGCCGATGTAGACGACGCGGCCAGTGAAGGCGACTTCTTCGACCGCTGCACGAAACGTTTGGGGATGGCCGACGGCTTCGATGACGACGTCTGGTCCGCGGCCGTCGGTGAACTCCAACAGCTGATCATGGAGCGGAGACTTGGCGGAGTTCACGATGTGAGTGGCGCCGGCTTTTTTGGCGAGCTGAAGCTTATCATCGTCGAGGTCAACAGCGATGGTGGCGGCGCCAGCAAAATGGGAGGCGGCGATGGCGCCGAGACCCACGCCGCCGCAGCCGAAGATGGCGACTCTGTCGGCGGAAGTCACGCGGCCTCTGGCAACGGCGTGAAAACCTACGGTGAGCGGTTCCACGAGGCAGAGCTCTTCGATCGTAAGTGGCGCTGGGTAGAGTTTTTCGGGTGGCATGGTGATGAATTCGGTCAGTGCACCATCGCGCTGGACGCCGAGAGTTTCGTTGAACGCGCAAGCATTAGGGCGACCGCGGAGGCAGGAGGGGCATTTGCCGCAATTTGTGTAGGGAGACATGGTGACATTTACTCCGGCGGCGAGCGCCGGAAACGAAGGGCTTCCTTCGACAATCGTGGCGGCAATTTCGTGGCCGGGGATGCGCGGAAACTGGACCATGGGATTTTTGCCACGAAACGAATTCAAATCACTACCGCAAAGGCCAACCATTCGAACGCGCAGCAACACTTTGCCATTTTCGACCTGGGGTTGAGGCACGGACTCGATGACGGCCTTGCCTGGTTCTTTGATGATGAGCGCTCTCATTGTTTTCGAAGTCATGCGGTTCGGCTCAGAGAATAGACCTCACTGGCGACGCCACCAAGAATCATGTCCTGCTCCGCGACTGGAAACGGCGAGATGAATTCGCGCAGAGTCGAAAACCAAGTTTGATAGGTAGCCGCCAGAAGACAGACGGGCCAATCCGAACCCGCCATTAGCCGTTTGGGACCGAAAGCGTCCAGGACGACTTCGAAATAAGGCAACAAGTCTGGAAGAGTCCATTGGGTCCAGTGCGCTTCGGTGACCATCCCAGACAGCTTGCAATAAACATTTTGTCTGCGCGCCAATTCGCGAATGTTTGTGCGCCAGGGCTCGAGCATGTGCTCGCGAATGCGCGGTTTGGCGATGTGATCCAAGACGAAGACCTGAGATGGATGGCGGTCCACGAAGGAAATAGCGGCGGGAAGCTGACGCTCGAAGATCAGAATGTCATAGACGAGTCCGTGCTGCTTGAAGAGCGCGATGCCAGCGTTGAAATCCGGGCGCAGCAGGAAGGCATCGTCGGGTTCGTCCTGAACAACATGGCGGAAACCTTTTAATTTCTTAAAATGTTGAAAACGTTCGAGGACCTGAGGGAATTCGGGGCTGGCGATGGGCGCCCAGGCGACGACTCCACGAATAACGGGAAATTCTTGCGCGAAGTTCAGCAGGGACTCGGTCTCCGCAAGCGATTGCCTTGCTTGAACGGCGACGCTTCCTTGTATTCCTGAAGACGCGAGCACTTGCTGGAGATCTTGCGGAAGAAAATCTCTGGCAATTGGCGCCATGTTGCCGGCGATCCAGCCGTAGTCTTCTTTCGAATAGCGCCATAGATGGTGGTGGGCGTCTATTCGATCAGTCATGGTTTTGGGCGTTCGGGAGGGTGCATTTACGAAGGACATTGAAACGACAGACGCGCGTTAGACCTTTGACGAGCACATGAAAAGGTGTGTGGTGCACGCGGGGAAGAATCGCATTTAGGACGATGCTATGTCGAGAGGATTCGAAACGAGGACACCGTACCCGGCGAACCGCTTTTGAGGGAGCCGGTTATTGTTGCCAGCCACCGCCGAGGGCTTGGTAGAGCTGAACGAGTGAGAGGAGTTCGTTGGCCTGAGCTTGCGCTAGATTAAGTTCGGCCGAGAAATAGTTGGTTTCGTTGGTGAGAACCTCGAGGTAGCTGGCCACACCACCTTTGTAGCGAATATTGGAAAGATGGGCCGCGCCTTGGGCGGAGGCGGTGAGGAGTTCCTGCTGCTCGCGAAATTCACGGAGTTTGCGATAGCCGATGAGGGCGTCGGAAACTTCGCGGAAGGATTGCTGAATAGTTTGCTGATAGGAAAGAACAGCTTCCTGCTGCTGAGCTTCGGCAAGCCGAACGCCAAATCGAATTTTCCCTGCGGTGAAAATGGGCTGAGCGAGGGATCCGGCAACAGTCCAGAGACCCGCCGTGCCGGCGAAGAGTCGCGCGAGGGCGTCGCTTTGGAAGCCACCTGCACCGGTCAAAGAAATTTGAGGGTAATAAGCGGCGCGCGCGACACCGATCTGGGCGTTGGCGGCAACGAGGACCTGTTCGGACTGGCGGATATCCGGGCGACGCTCGAGAAGTTCCGAGGGAATGCCGGCAGGAACTTCAGGGGAGTGAGGCTGCTCGGTGAGTGGGAGGCCGCGCGTAATCGGGCCCGGGTTGTTTCCCAGCAACGTACTAATGAGATTTTCCTGCTGCTGAATGCGGCGCTCTAGGTCGGGAATTTCTTCGCTTGCGGTGTAAACAAGTTGCTCGGCCTGGCGAACGTCCAGTTCAGATGTATTGCCATGATTGGCCAGGACGGTGGTGAGGCGAAGAGATTCGCGGCGCGCGGTGAGAGCGTTTTGGGAGAGCTCCATCTGAAGATCGAGAGCGCGAAGCTGGAAATATGCGGAGGCCACGCTGGAGACAAGGGAGCTGATCACAGCGCGTCGGCCCCACTCTGTGGCGAGCAGAGAAGCACGGGCAGCTTCGGTGGCGCGGCGATATTGTCCCCAGAAATCGAGTTGCCAGGCGGCGGAAAGAAACACTTGTCCGGTGGATTGCTCAAGAGCAGGAAAGGCGATTGTTTCCGGAGTGCGTTGCGCACCGAGATTAGCGCCACCGCTGACGCTGGGAAACTGATTGGAACGCGTGATGCCCAATTGCGCTTGTGCCTGGAGAATGTGGGTGGCGGCGATGCGAACGTCGTAATTCTGCTGAATCGCAGTGCGGATTAGGGATTGGAGCTGCTCATCGCGAAAAACGTCCCACCATTTTTGATCGCCCAGCGAGGCGGCTTCGGCTACGGCTGCATCGCGCGAAACGCCGCGAAACTCTGTGGGAACGACGGCGGCGGGGCGTTTGTAGTCAGGCCCTACCATGCAGCCAGAAATAAGCAAGGTGATTAGAAACGATGCGAGGAGAGGTTTCATTTTAGTCGTCTCCTCCTGCCGGGCTTATCCGCGGCGCGGGACTTGCGCTGACCATAGCGGCGCGGCCAGCTTTGCCAAGGGAGAGGCGCTCGACTACGTAAAAGACGGCGGGAATAAAGAAGATGCCGAGGGCGCTGGCCGCGAGCATGCCGCCGATTACAGCGGTGCCCATGATTTGACGGGCGACGGAACCTGCGCCACTGGCGGTCCAGAGAGGGACGCAGCCGAGGATGAAAGCAAAGGAGGTCATCAGGATGGGACGCAATCGCAGGCGGGCACCTTCGAGAGCGGCATCGACCAGCGGTTTGCCCTCTTCATATTGATCCTTGGCAAATTCGACGATGAGGATGGCGTTTTTGGCGGCGAGACCGATGAGCATGACCAGGCCGATTTGCGAGTAGACGTCGTTTTCGATCTGCACCATGTAGGTGGGAAGAAATGCGGAGAGCAAAACGCGACGTAACCAGAGGATGAAGAAGGCGCCGAAGACTGCGACCGGAGTGCTGAGAAGAACGCTGAAGGGCAACGTCCAGCTCTCATAGAGCGCGGCGAGAATTAGAAAAACAAAAAGGAGAGAAAAGGCAAAGACCGCGGAGGCGGGGACGCCCTGCTGGGCTTTTTTCTCTTGAAAGGACATGCCCAGGTAGTCGTAGCCCATTTCGCGAGGCATGGTTTGGTCGAAGACCCCTTCCATGGCGGCCATGGCCTGGCCGGCGCTGTAACCGGGAGCAGCGGCGCCGTTGATTTGGGCAGAGCGGTATTCATTGAAGCGCATGGTGAATTCGGGGCCGGGGCGAGGTTCGAATCTCGTGACAGCGGCGAGCGGAACCATTTCGCTCTTAGCATTTTTGACGAAGAATTGGCCGACGTTTTCGGCGCGCGTGCGATAGGCACCTTCGGCTTCGATGTACACCTGCCACTGGCGGCCGAAACGATTGAAATAGTTGATAAAAAGGCCGCCCATGAAGGCTTGAAGAGTCTGGTAGACGTCTTTGACGGCCACACCTTGCTTGATGACTTTGTCGCGGTCCACATCGACGAATTGCTGCGGGACGCTGGGAAGGAAGGTGGTGCTGACGTTGGCGATTTCGGGACGTTTGCGCGCGGCGGCGAGAAATTTATTTAGATTGTCGGCGAGGAATTCAACGTCGTTGCCGGCGCGGTCTTCCAAGACAAAAGTGAAGCCGCCGGAAGTGCCGACACCGGGGATGGCGGGAGGTGAAAAAGAGAAAGCAATGCCTTCGGGAATTTTGCTGAGGTCGCGATTGATGTTCTGTTTGATCTGTTGGAACTGTTCTTGGCGGGATTTGCGATCGTCCCAAGGCTTGAGGGTTACGAAGAAGAAGCCGTTGTAGCTAGTGCGGACGAAGCTGAGAAGGCTGAAGCCGATGACGCTGGTGGTGTACTGGACGCCCGGAGTGTGGGCGAGAACGTCTTCGACTTTGCGCGCGACTTCATCGGTGCGTTGAAGAGAGGCGGCGTTTGGCAATTGCAGATTGATGTAGAGATAGCCCTGATCTTCATCGGGGAGAAAGCTCGAAGGAACTTTGGCGCTGAAAAAGCCGGCGCCGACTCCGAAGAGCACGAGGAGTATGAGAGCGATAGCGCTCTTGCGGATCAGGAAGCCGCAGACGCGAACATAGGCGTTGGTGGCGCTGGTGAAGGTGCGGTTAAACCAACCGAAAAATCTCTTGAGCAAACCTCCGCGAGTCGTGTCCTTGGGGCGCAATAGCAATGCGGAGAGAGCAGGGCTCAGTGTGAGGGCGTTGAAAGCGGAGAGTGCGACAGAGATCGCGATGGTGACGGCGAATTGTTGATAGAGACGGCCGGTAATGCCGGGGATGAACGCAGTAGGGATGAAGACGGCGGAGAGAACAAGAGCGATGCCGACGACGGGGCCGGAGATCTCCGTCATGGCTTTGAGAGCGGCTTCTTTTGGCGAAAGGCCGTCTTCGATGTGGCGCTCCACGGCTTCGACGACCACGATGGCGTCATCGACGACGAGACCGATGGCTAGAACCAAGCCAAAAAGAGAAAGCGTGTTGATGGAAAAGCCGAATAGAGGAAAGAAAATGAAAGTGCCGACGAGAGAAACGGGTACGGCGAGAAGCGGAATGAGAGTGGCGCGCCAGCCTTGGAGAAAAATGTATACGACGATGATGACGAGGCCAATGGCGATCAACAGCGTTTCGACGATTTCCTTGATGCCTTGAGTGACGGCCAGAGTGGTGTCGAGGGATACGACGTAATCGATGTCGCCGGGAAAGCGCGATTTGGCTTCGATCATCAATTTTTTGAGGGCGTCGGCGGCTTGCACGGCGTTGGAGCCCGGCAATTGATAAGCCGCGATGATGGCACCCGGTTTTCCGTTGAGGCGGCCGAGGACGCTATAGTTTTGTGCGCCGAGCTCGACGCGCGCGACGTCTTTGACACGAACCACGCCGCCGAGAGTGTCTTCACGCACGACTATTTGGCCGAATTCTTCTGGGGAAGAGAGACGACCCTGAGCGCGGACGGAGTACGTAAACTCCTGACCCTTAGGAACTGGTTCGCTGCCCACCTGGCCCGCGGGATTCACAGTGTTTTGCGATGAGATGGCATTGACGATTTCCGGAACGGTGATGGCGAGCTTGGCCAATTGGTCGGGCTTTACCCAGAGGCGCATGGCGTACTGGCCGGCGCCGAAAATCTGGACGCTGCCGATGCCGTAGAGCCTCGTGATCTGGTCGCTAAGATTGATGTAGGCGAAGTTAGAAAGGAATTGGGCGTCGTAAGTGCCGTTCGGGGAATAGACAGTGATGAGCATGAGAGGAGCGGTGACGGTTTTTTGGACGGTGATGCCGTAGTTGTTGACGTCGGCGGGCAATTGGGATGCGGCTTGCGTTTCGCGCATCTGGGTGAGAATGAGATCGGTGTTCGGGTCGGTCTTAACGTCGTAATCGACGATAAGGCGCATGCCACCGTCGGCGGTGGAATTCAGCGAATACATGTAGTTCATGTTGTCCACGCCGCTCATCTGCTGCTCGATGGGGGTGGCGACGGATTGCTCGATGGTGCCTGCGTCGGCGCCGACATAGGTGGCAACCACTTGAACTTCGGGAGGAACGATGTTCGGAAAGAGGGCGACTGGCAGAGTGAGAATGGTGATGGCGCCAACAATCACCATGACGATGGAGATCACCATAGCGACGATGGGACGATTGATGAAAAATTTTGACATGGATCAATCCGCTCCCGCGGCTGCGGCCAGTGGTTGGGGATTGACGATAGATCCGTCCCGCACTTTTTGCACCCCTTCGACGACGACGATGTCGCCTTTTTTCACGCCACTGTCGATGATCCATTCCGTCCCGACGCGTTCGCCGACTTTGACCATGCGAACGTTGACCTTGTTATCGCTGCCAACAACTGCCAGTTGAAAGCTGCCTTGCAGTTCAGTGACAGCGCGTTGGGGAACGAGTAGAGCGCCAGTGCGGGTGTAAGTGGAGGCACGAATGCGACCGAATTGTCCGGGACGCAGGAAATTTTTGGGGTTGGGAAACGCGGAGACGACACGGATGGTTCCCGTGGTTATGTCCACCTGGCGGTCGGTATAAAGAACGCGGCCCTTGGATGGATAAACGGTTCCGTCGGCGAGGATCAGTTCAAGCGGAGGAGAATCCTGGGGGACGTTAGACTTATCCTCTGGCTCGTTGATGCGAACGGCGAGACGCGAATACTCCTGTTCGCTTATCGGGAAATACGCCTTGATGGGATTGACCTGAGAGATGGAAGTAAGGACGGTGCTGGGATTCACGAGGTTACCGAGCTGGATTTGAGCGATGCCGGCAATGCCTTCGAATAGCGACGTGACATGAGTGAATCCCAAATTTAACTGAGCTTGTTCCACTTGTGCTTCCGAGGACTGAACGGCGGCTTTTGCGGCAAGATTTGCCTGAATATCATTGTCGAGCTGGCTTTGTGCGATGGCGCGCTCTTTGGCGAGGGGAGTGTCGCGGTCAACGTCGAGCTGGGTCTTGCCTAGCTGCGCTTGAGCTTCCGCTAGTTGGGCCTTGGCTTGATCGAGCAGAGCCTGGAAAGGGCGTGGGTCAATCTCGAACAAAACAGCGCCATTTTGAACCTGCGATCCTTCTTTGTAGGTTTGCTTGATGATGTAACCTGTGACTTGCGGCTGGATTTGGGCGTTGACGTAGCCGTCCAGGGTGGCGACCCACTCACTTACTATGGGGACATCTCTTTGCACCACAGCGGTGACTTTGACATCCGGCGGAGGCGCGGAGGGCGCTGCGGCTTTTCCCCCGCAACCAGCAAAGAAAAAGAGAACGAGGAAAACGGCGGTCATGAAGAGCGTGGCTGGACCAGCGGAGTAGGCGGAGCGACAATCACGGAGCCGCGGTCTGCGGTGCGAAGGTAAACCTAACGGTCCGGGGCCAGCGAATTCGAGCGACATTAATACTCCTTGCACGACGAGAAAAAGTAGCACCCCTCCCTAATTTTGATGGGTGACATCCAGCCTCATCCGAAACGGCAAATCTACAGGGCGGGCGACGTTGTCTTCAAAGCAGCGATCTTTTTCGATACACCCGTTAGAGCCACTTAGATGTAAATGAGGCTTAAGTAGATACAAGGAAAGTCGAGGTGCGTGGTCAGTTCGCTAGGCACCTTGCCGAAGGGTCTGCTGCCTACGTTCATAAGGCACGTACACTGGTTCCCAAATATTCGCTTGAAGTTCGCGGTTCAGGGAATCTTCGTCGGCAACCTGCGCCTGTCCATCCTTAATCGCCTGTCTTCCGACAGCTTGTCCGATCAAGCGGCCGAGCTGACGCGCTTCCGAAAGCGCGGGAAGAAGGCTTGCGCTTTTATCCTTCTGTGTAGGCAGGTGACGCACCAATTCCTGAGCTGCCGCTTTGACCATCGAATCTGTGACGTGTTTGGCTTTGGAGGCAATAATTCCAAGAGCGAGCCCGGGAAATATGTAAGAGTTATTGGTTTGGGCAATGGGAATTTTCCTGCCACCAAAATTTACCGGTTCGAACGGACTGCCAGTGCCGATCAGCGCCCGTCCTTCCGTCCAATCCATCAGATCCTGGGGAGTTGCTTCGCTACGTGAGGTGGGGTTCGAGAGTGGAAAGATCACCGGCCGCGTCGTTTGCTTAGCCATTTCACGCACTGCCTGTTCGGTGAACGCCCCAGCCTGCCCAGACACTCCGATGAGGACCGTGGGCTTCGCATTGCGTACCACCTCAAGCAGCGTGATTTCACCATTCGTTTGCCTCCAAGTCTGGACTTCCTGTTCTTTGCGCGCATAGATTCGCTGGTCGGGCCGCAGGTCTTTTGTGCTTTCTGTAATGAGGCCATAACGATCGATTGCGTAAAAATGACTCCGAGCTTCCACTTCCGACATGCCCGTGTCCTGCATGAACTGCGCCAGCAGATTCGTGATGCCTATACCGGCGCTCCCGAAACCAACTACTGCGATCTTCTGCTTCTCGAGTGGGACGCCGGTCACATTGATGGCGGAAATTAATGTGGCGGTGGCTACAGCCGCGGTGCCCTGAATGTCGTCATTGAACGTGCAAAGTTGGTCCCGGTAGCGCGCAAGAAATCGAGCGGCATTCGAACCGGCGAAATCCTCCCACTGCAACAGGACATGGGGCCAACGCTTCTTGACGTTCTGGACAAAAAGATCCACGAAAGCGTCGTACTCTTCACCACGGACCCGATGATTTCTCCATCCAATGTAGAGGGGATTTTTTAACCTGTCCTCGTTGTTCGTTCCCACATCAAGCAAAATCGGAAGGCAATGTTCGGGATGAATGCCACCGAGCGCGGTGTAAAGAGCCATTTTCCCGATGGGAATGCCCATGCCGCCGGCGCCTTGATCACCGAGCCCTAGAATTCTTTCACCATCGCTGAACACGATGCATCTCACACCGTCATAGCGAGGATGAGCCAGAATCTGAGCGATTCGATCTTTATTCGGATAGCTGATGAACAAGCCGCGCGGCTTTCTCCAGATTTCGCTGAAACGCTGACAACCCTCGCCCACGGTTGGCGTATAAACCAATGGCAGCATCTGTTCGACATTGCGAACCAGGAGCGCGTAGAAAAGAGTCTCATTGGTATCCTGCAGATCGCGGAGAAAGGCGTATTTATTGAAAGAGGTTGACTGCCCCGCCAGTGCTTGGAGCCGACGATCAATCTGCTCATCGAGACTGCCGATGTGCGGCGGAAGCAATCCATGCAGGTCGAATATGTCCCGTTCGTGATTGGGAAACGCTGTGCCTTTGTTGAGTCGGGGAGAATTTATTAGATCGTATCCAGAAAGTGAAACCTGCAAAGTCTCGCTGCTGTATTCTTGTCGCAGGTGCTCAGACATTTCGCCCTCCTCACGTTCGATATTCATTCTTCCATACACCACTGCTCATCTGGGCCAGGAAGAAACGAACTGCCAAGCAGACCATAGTTTGGCGTTTTATGCGGAACGGCGCCACGGTGGACCAATAATTCTGTTTGATTCCCGCCTCATCATTTTGGCAAGGGCGAGCGCATTGTATTCAAACTGAGTAGGTACATTGCCTAAAGGGAGAGTCAGGAGTAAATTTTGGGTTGGACAAGAAGTCAAAAGGGAAATTCTGGTCGAAGAGGTGGGTCCATGAAACGTAGGGATTTCCTGCGCTCTGCAGGAATGGTGTCAGCAGCAATGGCGTTCCCCAAGGTGGGGCGAACGTTCGTACAGGGAACAGCTCCTGAGGCTTGGCGTACGTTCGATGTGACGACGAGCGTACAAGTCCTGAAACCTTCCGGAACTACCCGGATATGGATGCCGACGGCGCTGCTGAATCCGACTCCGTTCCAGAAGACACTTGCGAATGACTTCAAGGCCGAAGGCGGTACCGCGAAACTGGTCGAGGGTGGCACCGACTCGCTGGGAATCATCACGGCGGAATTTCCCTCCGGCGTGATGCCGGTGCTCACGGTGACCAGCCGGGTCACCACCAAGAATTTTGCGGTGGATCTCTCCGCACCGAGCAAGGCACCGAAAGAGGACCCCGCGGAATTGAAGCATTTTCTGCGTGCGACGAAGTTGATTCCCACCGACGGCATTGTGAGAGCGACAGCGACAGAGATTACCAAGGACTCGAACACGGACGTCGAAAAGGCGCGCGCGATCTACGAATGGATCGTGGAGAACACAACCCGGAATCCGAAGACGCGGGGTTGCGGACTCGGAGATATTCGCTTCATGCTTGAGACAAAGGATTTGGCGGGCAAATGCGCCGATCTCAACGCGCTCTACGTTGGACTCGCGCGTGCGGCCGGCCTCCCAGCGCGGGATGTGTACGGCATTCGCGTCGCGAAGTCTGACCTGGGATACAAAAGCTTGGGGCCTTCGACAGAGATTGTGACGAAAGCGCAGCACTGCCGTGCAGAGGTGTACCTCAACAGCTACGGCTGGGTTCCCGTCGATCCGGCAGATGTGCGCAAGGTGATGCTCGAAGAGGCGCCCGGGAATCGCCCGCTAGACGACGAGATGGTGAAGAAAGCGCGCGCCCGGCTGTTCGGGTCGTGGGAAATGAACTGGATGGCTTACAACTTCGCACACGACGTGGCGCTGCCGGGTTCGGGTGGTTCGTCACTCGGATTCTTGATGTATCCGCAGGCGGAGACGGCCGACGGGCGGCTCGACTGCCTTGATCCGGACAGCTTTAAGTACAAAATCACATCGAGGGAAAGCACCTCTATAAAAGGGTGACGGATCACGCAACGTTTAACACAAGATTGGAGTTCGTCCTAGTTGGGGCAATTCTCCTAAAACCCATTGCTAGGTTTTCGTTCTGGGCAGCGATTCAAGGTGGTGAAATTCGTAACCATTTCCGTAACCGGGATGGCAACGAACAGCGGAATACCTCTATTTACAATGTGATGGGAAAATTCTGGCGGAGAGGGGGGGATTCGAACCCCCGTTAGGGTGTTTAGTCCCTAAAACGGTTTAGCAAACCGCCGCATTCAGCCGCTCTGCCACCTCTCCGCGGCTTATGGATAGAATTTCTTCCGAAACGACTTCTGCTTCGGAGAAACCTACCCGATGAATAGCGAAAGTATAGCATCAAAGTAGCTCAGATAAAGGGCCAAAAGTACCGCGAAAACCGAGGCTTACCGTTAACAAAATGCGCAGTGGTACGTCATAAGGGTGTAGGTCGGCTGTCGCGAGGGTACCAGGGAACTTCTAAGAGGAGTTCTTTCCTTTAGGCTGTTTTGAATCTAGAATATAAGAGAGATTCAGGCCTGACTTCCTTAAGTTGTATCGAATTGAGCAGTCCGCCCGGCCGCAGGCGTTCCCGATGGGGAACCCAAGCCGCGCAGTGCGTAGCAGCCTCTCGCGAAACATTTCGACCCACACGGGCGTATGTAATGTAGAGGACGGGCAAGTAATCAACGGAATCGTGTCCCCGTTCGGGTGGCCTGCCGGGGGCGGTAAGAGTGACCCTTCTAGGGTGGATTGAAGAGGAATCACATGAAGACGTGGAAAAAGGCAGTAATCGGGGTGGTCGTCGCCGGGGTGCTGATTGGGATTGTGGTGTTCAGCGTCAACCAGGCGAACAAGGGCGTGGTGACGGTTCAGACGGCCAAAGTGGCGACTTCAGATGATTTGGTTTCGCTCGTGACAGCATCCGGAGAGATCAAACCCACCACTTATACGAACGTGACGGCCCAGGGATTCGGCCGAATCACCGAGATTCTTGTGAAAGAAGGCGACCACATTAAGAAGGGCGACCGCCTGTTGTTGCAGGAAAACGTCCAGGCGAGCGCGGATGTACAGGCGCAGTCTGCTGCAATCCACTCGGCAGAATCTGGGGTCCAAGCGGCCGACGCGAGTTACGACGCAGCGAAAGCGGATCTGGTCTCCCAGCAAGCCAACATGGAAAAAGCAAAGCTGGATTGGGAACGCGGACAGGGCCTGTTTAAGGGCGGGCTAATCCCGAAGCAAGATTTCGACCAGCGGAAAAGCACTTATGACGGTGCCGTAGCGGCGGTAGATTCGGCTACGGCTCGTGTGCAATCGTTGAAAGCGCAACTGGATCAGACACGGTCACAGGTTAATCAGAATGAAGCGATGCTGGTGCGGACAAAGGACGTACTCTCGAAAACCACGTACACATCGCCTATCAACGGAATCGTGAGCTACTTGCCGGAACGCGTTGGTGACTACGTCGTGCCCGGCATTCAGAATTCCAACGGTAGTTTCTTGATGACTCTGTCGGACATGTCCATCGTGACTGCGGAAGTGAAAGTCGATGAGACGGACATCGTTAACGTAAAGCTCGGGCAAGATGCCGATGTGACCATCGACGCCGTCCCCGGCAAAATATTTAAGGGCAAAGTAACGGAGATTGGTTCGCAGGCGACGTTGCGGAGCTCCGGACTGGCTACAACGCAATCCACGACGAGCACGCAAGAAGCCAAAGATTTTAAGGTAGTTGTGAGACTCGACAGCCCGCCGGACAATTTGCGTCCGGGGCTTTCCACGACGGCGAAGATCAAAACCGCTGAGAAGAAGAGTGTGATCGCCATTCCGATTCAGGCGCTTGCAGTTCGCACGCGCAAAGATCTCGAGGAAGCGGCCAAGAATGCCAAGGGTCAGGGGAGTTCGGGAGTTACACTAGCAGCGCCGCCCCCAGCTGCGGCCGGCGACCCTAAGAAGGACGAGGTCCAGGGCGTGTTTGTCGTAAACGGCAAGAAAGCATTCTTCAGGCCAGTGGAAACAGGAATTACCGGGGTTACCGACATCGAAGTCACCAAAGGTTTGCAAGTCGGGGACGAGATCGTTGTGGGCAGCTACAAAGCGCTGCGAACGTTGAAGCCAGAGGCGAGCGTGAAGATAGATAACTCCGCGCCCAAGAAACAACAGGACGATCAGCAGAGTTAAAGCGGACGAAGTTGGAGTTGCGAGGGAAACTCGAATGCCTGTGGAAACAGCAGCAACCGATTCGTACCGCGAGGATTTGGTCAGCTCCGGTATTGTAATCAAAACGGAAGCCCTCACAAAAGTTTATGAAATGGGCTCGGAGCAGGTGCACGCACTAAGTGGCGTAGACTTGCAAATCCGCAAGGGCGAGTACGTGGCCATCATGGGACCTTCCGGCTCTGGGAAGTCCACGCTGATGAACCTCATTGGTTGTTTGGATTCTCCAAGCGCTGGAAAATACTGGCTTGCTGGACGGCTAGTGAGCGATTTGGATGACGACGAACTGGCATATATTCGGAATAAAGAGATTGGATTCGTGTTTCAGACGTTTAATTTGCTGCCGCGCGCTACGGCACTGCACAATGTGGAACTTCCGCTGATCTATAACGGGACGCCAGCGGAAGACCGTATCGAAAAAGCTAAGAAGGCGCTCGAGCGCGTGGATCTAGTGGACCGGATGGGTCATAAACCGAACGAACTCTCCGGCGGCCAAAGACAGCGTGTGGCTATAGCCAGAGCCCTTGTGAATTCGCCGTCGATTGTCCTGGCAGACGAGCCGACTGGCAACCTCGATTCAAAGACCGGCGAAGAAATCATGGCGCTCTTCGAGAACCTCTATCAACAAGGCAACACAATCATTTTGGTCACGCATGAGAATGATATTGCGCAGCATGCGCACCGCATTATCTTCATCCGTGATGGCAAGATCGCTTCGGACGAAGCTGTCATCAAGAAGTAGCGGACAATTCGGCTCTTTCCTTCCCGCTTCAATCTATTAGTCTGAACTTCTGTCTATGAGACCGGCACTGCTCGTGCCTGGGTCTGGCCGGTGCGTTGCTTCTCAAAACACGACCGTATGAAAAGGTGCCAAATGGCGATGCAAACAGATCCGAATGAATTATCCAAGAGAGATGAGCTCTTGCGCCAGGCAGCAGAGACCGCACGCAAATATGTTCGAGGAATCGGTGAACGAAGGGTCGCGCCAACTGAAAAAGATGTAGATGGCCTCACTAAATTCCGTGAACCATTTCCAAACGCGACGAGCGATCCTCTGGAGGTCCTCGAGAAGCTGAATGAGATCGGCTCGCCGGCGACAGTCGCGACAACCGGCGGCCGATACTTTGGCTTCGTCATTGGCGGGACTTTGCCTGCGTCCCTTGCAGCGAATTGGCTGGCGGGCGCGTGGGATCAAAATGCGGCATTGCGCGTGATGTCGCCTGTGGCGGCAGAACTCGAAGAGGTGGCACTGGGCTGGGTCTGCGAGGCATTGGGTCTGCCTAAGGAATGCGAAGGTGGACTTGTAACCTGTGCGACGACGGCAAATTTTACGGCGCTTGTGGCAGCACGCCACGCTCTTCTAGCGCGCGCAGGTTGGAACGTCGCGGATGACGGGATGTTTGGAGCGCCGCCTATCGAGGTCGTGGTGGGTGACGAAGTACATGCTTCGCTTCTGAAGGCGCTGAGCCTTGCCGGGTTTGGCAAAAAGCGTCTGAAGCGCGTTGAGGTTGACGATCAAGGAAGAATGCGCGCTGGCAAACTTCCGCGGTTGAACGAACGCACGATTCTTTGCATCCAGGCCGGCAACGTAAATAGCGGAGCATTCGATCCAGCTGCAGAAATCTGCGCTCGAGTACAGGAGCAGGGAGCCTGGGTTCATGTGGATGGTGCATTTGGTTTGTGGGCAGCCGCGTCTCCGAAGTACCGGCACCTAACCGATGGATTCGAGCAGGCGGACTCCTGGGCCACGGATGCGCACAAATGGCCAAACGTCAATTACGACAGTGGGATTGTCCTAGTGAAAGACGGCGCTGCCTTACGCGCTGCGATGACTATGACGGCCGCTTATCTTGAGGCCGGCGCCCTGCGCGAACCGATGTACCACTCTCCTGAGGCGTCGCGAAGGGCGCGCGGCGTGGAACTGTGGGCAGCATTGAAGTCGATGGGGAAAGAAGGTCTTTGCTCATTAATTGAGCGAACTTGCGCATACGCACAACAGTTCGCTCAGGGATTTCGCGCCGCAGGATTTGAAGTGTTAAACGACGTCGTCATCAACCAGGTGCTTGTTTCTTTCGGCAGCGCGGAAATCACGGAGAAGGTGATTCGCGCCGTTCAAGAAGACGGTACATGTTGGTGCGGCGGAACGGTGTGGCAAGGAAAATCCGCAATGCGCGTCAGCGTTTCTTCTTGGGCGACGACGGAAGCTGATGTGGAACTCAGTTTGAAAGCGATCTTACGCATTGCACGCGAGTGCCGCGCGTAAAAACTCTCTCGAAAATAAATGCCTTAGCCTTGTTTTCAGCGGCTATGAGCAGGGCGAGTGACGTCTATGTCAGCAAACGTTCGCGCTGGACAAAGATAAGTCTGTGACAAACGGTCGTGCCAGGTGAGAGCATCTTCGTCCCACATGGCCCACAGAAAACCCATGAAAAAAGTGCCCGCAGAAAGCATGTAGCCCACGCTGCGCCAAAGCATTTGCCGCGGCGTGGGAGATTCACCGGAAAAGCTGGCGACCTGCAAGCCTCGCAGCATCATGCCTGGAGTAGTCCCGCCGAAAACCGTGAAGAGCGCAAAATATTGCAGGTACACGATAACGAACGTCGTGATGCACATAGCTGCGCTCAGTTTGCTGAATGTAAATTGCCCACCAAGCGAACCAAAGAGAGTGAGAAAGGCACCATAAGCGAAGAGCAGGCAGCCAGCGTCTATCAAGCCGGCGATACGGCGTTCGTCGATAGAAGCAACTGGATACAAGCCGGTCTGCTCTGAGCGCACATCTCGCGCTGGTGTTTGTTCGAAGCCCTCCTCTGTTGCCGGAGGCAGAGATACGTCAATAACCATTCGCGAGTCTTCACGCGTCGCAGCGTTTCGGCCGATCGCAATCGTAAAGGCGAAATCTTCATCGGCCGTTGCCGGAGGTTCAGCAACACCAACGGAGGCATGAACCGGCGGATCCGGCGCAGGCTCCTCGAACGGTAACGCGGATTGCGCAAGGTTAGGCGCAACCTTCCGTCGCCGGACACGATAGGTTTGGAGACGCTGTGCAAGCTCGCCACGCCAGGCAGGATCAGAATCACAACCTGGCAAGGCATTCGCGTGAGTTTGCCGAGTCGGTGATCCGGGCTTTTCCTTATCACCAGACGCAGAAATAGCCGCTTCGGAAGAAAGATCAAGCGTTAGGGATGATTCGCAAAAATTGCAGACACGTACGCTCGATGGCAGTACGGCACTACATTGCAGACATGTTTTTGTCACCGGTTGTTTTTGCGCTGCGGACGCGTCCACTCCGGTGAGGAGAGAACCAGTTGAGATTAACATGTACTCAGGAAAGTCAAGCCGAGATTGAGGTTTGAATGTGGCTAATCAGATAGGAGTGCGGGGGGGTGCAGAAAAAAAGGCCGCGGTGCTTTGCTAGGTTTCGAGCTGCTGAGCGAACATGTCCCTACTGAACGCGATGCGGCGCTCGAGAGTCACGGCCGCAAAATAGGTACACTGCCCCCGTTCGGTTTCCGTCCAAGCCCGTAGGCTAGGAATGAGACGCGCTATGCTGGAGCGCACAAAACCCAAGAGGCCGAAATACGCGCCGATAGCTTGTATCCCGCTCCGGTCTTCTGGGCGGTCTGGGCAGAGATGGAGGAGTTGAACAACGCGGGCAAAATCATCGCCGCTCGCAGAGCTCTTGATTCCAGTGACGTCCTGAACCTCTGCTGAAAGAGGGTGCTTAATGGAAGCTGCGATCAAGGATCGGCAATAGGACACGAAGAACTGCAGCAAGAAAACCACGGAACAGACGAGGATGATTGCGGCCATCATCGGGGGATCACCGCAAGGCGCGCAGGCACCAACCTGGCTTCTTCAGGCAAACGCCAGAAGGCATAAGCCCAGGCCATTGGGAGGAATACCCCAAACACCTGTATAAGAGGCACAAACACTGTGTACAGTGGCGGATACAAATTTCGAATGGCGTAGTTGGCTGCAAATAAACTGAAATAGACACCCAACGAGAGCACAAGTTGAATGAGCCGCGTCCGCGTCTCGCGTAGCTTCAGGATGGCGCCCCACAAAACATACGTGAGGACTAAACCAACGAAGTAAAGGTTTTGGGAGAGATCTATTACAAAGTGAGTGACAAGCTTAGCGGAGGATTGCATGACAACGGCAGCTGTAAATGCTGCTGTGCCTCCAAGCAGCAGGAGGGCGCCCATTTTAACGTAGCGCTCAGCCTTCATTTCGCTGAAGACGTGCGCGTATAAAGTGGTCAGGGCGAAATAGAGAAAGATCGTGAGGACAGCGTCAGAATAAAAATAGAAGTATTGATACTGCTTTGAGTTCAAGCCGTATTCGCTAAGGATCTTAAATCTCCCTAGCTCACTGAGAATGGCACCAGCCATGTACAAATTGAGGAGGAGGTAGCGCCGAAACGCTTTCCGCTTGAATGCGCACACCAGTACGGCCGCTTCGCAGAAGAAGCCCAAGAGCCATATGAAGTATGTAAATGGACCAGGCACGCCCTGCCTACCTATCTACGCCCCTGATCCACGCCTCCCGCAGAAAGTTTGGTCAACTCCTGCGGATACCGCGCGGCAATCAATAAGGCGTTGGTGGTGCTGGTGCTGCGCCATTTCGGTACGGTGTTGGCGGTGCCGGCGCTGCGCCGTTCCTGTAAGGCGTCGGTGGTGCCGGTGCTGCGCCGTTCGCCATGATAATGGAACCGTCGCCGTGCGTCGTAACCACTGTTTTCAAGCCCATTGCTGCCACCAAAACGAGCATGGCAAGAAATACCACCACGAGTTTCCTGGACATGTTGCCTCCGGGGATGAATGACACCCAGAGACACTCTATCCCTAACTATAGGGATGTCAAGTAGCTCGCGATGCGGACCTGTACCGTAATGGTACACACCTACCGGGCCCACCCCTTCGCCAAGCTTTCGCTTAGAGAGACGGGACCGTCAGTTCACTACTCGCTCAGGATAGGTAATGGGACTTGTAGGGTCAACGGTACGGTAGTACTAGAGCTATGGGACTCGCAATGAAGCTCCTTGGATAAAAACGGAGGCGAAAAGGGGTCTCGCTAGAGAATCTCTATAGAAGGCGGGATTCCAACGGCTATCATGCTTCGTTTGGTGAGGAATGCTTGACACCTTTGCGACCGACTTCGTAGCATTAAGAATTGTTTTTTTGCCGGCGTAGCTCAGTGGTAGAGCGAGGGTCTCATAATCCCTAGGCCGTGGGTTCGATTCCCTCCGCCGGCACCATACTTCCCGCGCAACAGCTGTCGAAACATTAATCCATATCAATCTAAGCTGGAGCCCTCGCCGCGGAGTAGCCGGCGGATAATGTATACTCTGCGCGTTCGGGGTGATCCAGTCTGCGCTAGGACATCGAATTCCGAAATTTTTATTTGCTGGAGGACTTCGTGGCGCTTATCCGAAGCGGTAAGGTCAGCTTCGCATTGATGATGGTCTTGTGTTGGGCGTCGGCGGCCTATGCCCAGCAACCGGACTCAGATTCCGATGAAGACACGCAGTTCCGATTCCGTTTTGTTGGTCCGCGCGTTGGGAACCGCATTGCTTCCGTAGCAGGCGTACCCGGGGATCCAAGCACGTATTACGCTGGAGCAGCTTCCGGCGGTGTGTGGAAATCGACCGACGGTGGCAATCGTTGGACACCGATCTTCGATAAGCAACCCGTTGCAGCAATCGGCGCGCTCGCTGTCGCACCGACTGATCCAAGTGTTGTGTGGGCGGGCACTGGCGAGGCTTGGGTCATACGCGATAGCGACGTCATCGGAAACGGAATCTACAAGTCCACGGATGCCGGGAAGACCTGGACCAACATGGGGCTGCAGGAGACCGGCCGCATAGGAAGGATTCTCGTTCACCCATCGAATCCAGACATTGTATTTGCCTGCGCGCTTGGACGCGCGACGGGGCCGCAACAGGAGCGCGGCGTTTTTCGTACGGTGGACGGTGGACTGCATTGGGAACGCGTGCTTTTTGCCGGAGAGAACATCGGCTGCTCTGGCCTTTCTATGGATCCGCACAATCCGCGAGTACTGTTCGCCGGGATGTGGCAATTGGAAATGCACACCTGGGCAGAGTTTAGCGGTGGGCCCGGCAGCGGAGTCTACGTATCGCGTGACGGGGGAACGAAGTGGACGCGGATCGAAGAGCACGGCCTACCCCATTCCCCGCTCGGCAAAATTGATGTCGCTGTCGCGCCAACAAACTCGAACCGCGTTTTCGCGTTGATTCAAACTAAAGACCAAGGTTCCGTGTGGAGATCGGACGACGCAGGATCGCATTGGAAAGCCGTTAATTATCAGCGAGCTTTAATTGGGCGCGCGGGCTACTACATCAGAATTGCAGTCTCACCCGGAAACGATAACGAAGTTCTGGTGGCGAACAGTTCGTTTCATCAGTCATTGGATGGCGGTCAAAATTTTCAAGAGGTTCGCTGGGGTGGAGACACTCACGACATTTGGATTGACCCAACAAATCCCGATCGCTTTGTCATCACAGATGATGCTGGAATGATCATCACCACGGTGCATGGGCGCGGCTTTCATCGCGTCACGCTCCCGATCGGCCAGATGTATCACGTGGCCGTAGACAATCAGACCCCCTACTATTTCTATAGCAACATGCAAGATGACGGCAACATGCGTGGGCCCAGTGTGCCCATCGATTCACAGGAAACCGGATGGGACCGCGCGATGGGAGGCTGCGAATCCGGCTTTACGGTTCCGGATGTGGCCGATCCTAATATCGTGTGGGCTACATGTTACGGGGATGAAGTGACACGCTGGGACGCTCGAATCAAAAAGGCGCGCTCGGTAAGCCCCTATCTTCATACTCTCGACGCACCGCCAACCGATATTAAATATCGGTGCCACTGGACCTCGCCGCTCGCTGTCGATCCCTTCGATCACAACGTTGTCTACTACGGCTGCCAGGTGATTTTCAAAACGACGAATGGCGGCCAAAGCTGGGCTGTCACGAGTCCCGATCTCTCGACGCAGGACCCGAGCCGCATCGTTTCCTCCGGCGGCATCGTCGGAGATAACCTGGGGCAGTTTTACGGAGAAGTCGTTTTCGCCATTGCTCCTTCCAAAATCCAGAAAGGACTGATTTGGGCAGGTACGAATGATGGTCAGCTCTGGTATACGAAAGACGGCGCTGCTAACTGGACGAACGTCACCAAGAATATTTCTGGATTGCCTCCCTGGGGAACTATCAGCAGTATTGCTCCTTCCAGTTTTGATCCTAGCACGGCCTATATAGCCGTCGATTTTCACATGATGGATAACAGGGATCCGTTCATTTATAAGACGACTGACTTTGGCAAGACTTGGAAAGCGATCAACAGCAATTTGCCGAAACATCCTTTGGCTTACGTGCGAACCATCGCCGAAGATCCAAACTGCGCCGGTTTGTTGTTTGCAGGTACCGGGAATGGTCTGTATTACTCGCTGGATGATGGAGGGCACTGGACGGCATTGCAAGCAGGCCTTCCTCACGCTCCGGTGACTTGGGCTGTGGTACAGAAAGAGTTTCACGATCTCGTGATTTCCACTTACGGACGCGGGCTCTATATTTTTGACGATATTACGCCTCTTGAGCAGCTTGCAAAGAACCATTCGGATGCTCCTACGGTGCTTTTCGAGCCGCGTCCCGCTCACCGCTTTGTCCTCGGCGGGCAAGCCACGCTTAATTTTTCGCTGAAAACAGTGCCCAAGGATCCGGTAGAAATCGAAATCCTGGGTGGGGATGGCAAAACGATTCGCAAGCTCAAGACAAAGGGCCATGTGGGCATTAATCGCGTGAAGTGGGATATGCATTACGAGTCGCCAAGATTGATCGCGCTCCGCACGGCGACTTCCGATAATCCGCACATTTGGCAGGAACCCCGATTCCGCGACGCCGACTCGCGACCAATCACTCACTGGGGAATCAGCTCAGCGGAAGTGGGTCCGATGGTCGCTCCAGGCAAGTATTCCGTTCGTCTAACAGTGGCAGGCCAGGCTTTCACTCAGGCGCTGACGGTACTACCAGATCCGCGCGTTCCAACTTCGGAAGCGGACATTGAGTCGTCCGTGAAGACGCTGCTTCGAATCCGTGACGACATCACACGCGCATCCAATACGTTCAATCAGATCGAATGGCTGCGAAAGCAAATCGAGGTCATTGAAACAATGCTTCGTCCACCTAAGAAAAAAGAAAAGGAAAGACCGCCGTCCGCAGAACCAGATGACTTTGACGAACCAGAGCCTGCGCCTGCGGAAGATGAAGCCGAGTCCAAGCGCAAGACTGAGCTTCTGAAGACCGTCGAGGAAATGGATAAAAAGCTTCAAGCCATCGAATTCAAACTCGTTACGCCGTCACAAATAAATAGTGACGACAAGTATTTCGTTGAGGCTGACAAGGTTTATCTCAACCTGATTTGGCTCAACGCTGAGGTTGGCACTGGCGGCGGAGATGTCGCGGGCGGCGCAGACTTTGCCCCGACTGACACGGCTTTAGACTTGCTTCAGACGATAGAAACTGAACTTACCGGAGCAGTTGCGGACTACCAGAAGCTCATTGAACAAGATCTTCCGGCGTTCAATCACGCTCTCAATGAAAATAATCTCGCTTCTGTAACCTCGGATATCGCGGCTCCAACTAAGAATGAGAAATAAAAGCGGATTTTTTTGCAGTCAAGTGGCCCGCGGTGTTTCAGCGAGATGGTGAGATATTGCCCTCATTCTTGGGGCGTTCTTTTGTGAAGTACCTTGCGCCGAATGTCTGGCCAGAATTCCTTCATTTCGTTCCCCACTCCGTCCCACAGAATCAGCATGCCCAGAGTTTCGAGATTTCGGGAAACTGTCCGATCCTCTGCTGGGTGGTAAATATTGGAAATGCCTGCCGCAACGGCATTACCAAGCGACTCCGAAATATTAAACCGATCGTGTCCCGAATCCGTGCGGATAACAAAAAGGCGATTGACTGCATGATAGGCGCGGTGTGCGAAGCTGCCTCTTCCCAATTGGTAGTAGCGGGGATCTTCATGCAACAAACTCGGGAAAATAGCTGTGGTCATATATGTGCCGATACTGTTGTCGGCAAATGACTCGCCGTAGCGTTTTCCGTATGCCCCCCAACCCTGTCCCCAGGACTTTGGATCATTTTTCGCCTGAGCTACAGCTGCAAGTGCTCCGTTGAAGGGATAGGCGGTCCAATCAAACACGCCCGCGGTTGCAAGCCGAAATTTTTGACCGGTCGTGAGAGGCGGAAGAATTTGAGAGGTTTCTACGGTTCCGTAATTCGGCATCACTTCGAAGATACGGTCGTTTATAGTGCCGGTTTCTTTCTCCAGTTTGCTCTTCCCAATTTGATCATCGGTCGTTTTCTTATCCGGATCTTCTTTCGCGTCCTTGGGCTTATCTGCCTGTGATTCGGCCGGGGCAGGCGCTGGCGGAGGCGGTTGGGCCTGTTGCGCAAGCGTTGCCGGAACTATAAAGATCGCGGCAATAAAGATTCGTAAAAAAAAATGGCTCGGCCTCCCTACAATTCTATTCACTCAGAACTCCAGTTCTCTTTTCGGAGAAGGGATTTTAGAAAAATGGGCTGACCGAGGTTCCAGAAAGCCATGCTCCAACTTAGATTCTTCCCTCTCCAAAAGGGTTTCATCCGGAATTCATTCGCGTTTTACTGTTTTTTTTACTATTTGCAAGGGCGGACGCTGCAAATAAGCAATCGGCCAGCTAATTTCCGCGGTCCTATAGTTATCTTCTGGCCAAGCAAAGCGGCTCAATCAACGATCTTGAGAAGCTCGCGCGCGATTCGATGGCTCTCAATCTTTCTTCTTTTCGATTTTCAGGTTCAGCGTGATGTCCTTGCGGCTGTCAAAACTCGAAACCGTACGTGTCGGCGATTTAGAGCCCTCTTTTTCCGCATGGACTTCGTAGTCGGCATTTGGGTCAAGCCCGCTGAAGCGGTACTTCCCTGTGGTATCCGTGTATGAACTGCGAACGACATTTGTCCGAGTGTTCTTTAGAAAAACCACGCTCTCCGAAACGAGGTTTTCGGATTTGTCCTCCACTATCCCGTGGACCGTGCGGAGCTGCGCTTCGCGCTTAGCGTCTTGCGCCACGGCTGTTATGCTCGCCAGGATCAGAATCGCTACTATAAAGAGAGAACGTTTCGGTGCCTTCATTTTTTCCCTCCCTCGGCAGCTACCATACGAAACACTATACGTGCTTCGCTAACGCCTGTCTTCGCATCCAGTGCGCGCGTTTGATCCGCGAATCCCTTCGCGTGGACCACCATCTCATAGTCCGAACCCTGCGGCACGCGTACCGCAAACTCCCCTCGTGAATTTGTATAGCTATCCCAGCGGTATTTTTTCTCATTACTGCGTCTAATCCGCAGCTCCACACCAGGAAACGCATAACCCTTGGGGTCGAATATCGTCCCGATGATCAGAAAATCGTTGGCATGGCTGTACTTCGGGTTCTGCGCCTTTTCGGGAGCTGGTGGTTGAGTCGCAGCTGGAGCCTGCGGGGCTGGAGGAGTGGGTTCCTGCGCTCGGAAAAGAGCCGCCGCAGAGCAAATGAATAGCACTGCCATTCCCACAAACACAAACCACCGGGGACTTTTCATAAGTCCACTCCTGTCAAATTAGATGCTTGCGTGGAGCTTAGGGGATGTTGGACGAGCGATTGCAGCCGGTTACTCTTCGTCCTCTTCTTCTTCCTCGTCGTCTTCCTCGTCATCTTTAAGGAGATCGCCGTTTTCCTTGGCCTCGTCTTCGTCATCATCATCGTCTTCTTCATCGAGGTCATCGGAGATGAGGTTCAGATGCACGGGATGCGTCTGCGAGACCTCAAGCTCCGATTCGCACTCGGGACAGCTCAGGATTTCGCCTTCTTCGACTTCGTCTTCGTCCACATCAATTTCAGTGGAACATTCAGGGCAGCGGATCACGGCTCCATCCTCCGTAGAAATGTTCGCAGGGCGGGGCCCCTCAGAAACTGCCGCCGCCACCATGGCGTATTATATACCGCGCTGTCCTAAGTCAACTCTAATGCGCGACGCGGCTGCTTGGATTGTAAACTGCCCCGGGGCAAATTTCCTAAAGTGACCTCTTCCCGCGAATATCCCGAGCGTCCCATCGTAGGCGTTGGAGGTGTAGTCATCGAGAATGGCCGCGCCTTGCTGATTCGCCGAGGCAGCGAGCCTCTCCGCAGCGAATGGTCCATCCCAGGCGGAACACTGGAGCTCGGAGAATCTCTGCAAGAAGGCGTGGCGCGTGAGCTGAGCGAAGAAACAGGACTCGATGTGCGCGTGCTTGAGCTCATTGAAGTTTTTGACCGCATATTCTTGGACGAAAACGCGAAGACTTCAGAGCAGGGGCGCCGTCCCCGCTTTCATTTCGTCATTGTAGATTATTTGTGCGAACGCATTGGCGGGGAAGCTCGCGCTGGGAGCGATGTGACCGACGTGGCTTTTGCTAGCGAAGACGAGCTCACGCAGTACCATCTGACCGAAACCGCAACTCGCGTGTTAATAAAAGCCTTTGCCATGGCTCGTGAGCGAGGTCTGGTGCGCTGATCCACGGGCCAACCTACCTACAGCTTGGAGCCGGGGCCACTCCTATCCATTCCTTTTCAAGGAGCCTTTGCGATTTCAATGCTTCCGTTCGAATTGGTGAGCTGCAACTGGCAACCTCCCTGACCGATCGTACCGT
This sequence comes from uncultured Acidobacteriota bacterium, assembly GCA_963784015.1. GTDB lineage: Bacteria > Acidobacteriota > Terriglobia > Acidiferrales > UBA7541 > Acidiferrum. The sequence goes on along the minus strand of CAWAPX010000041.1, from coordinate 159,430 downwards.
TTAGCGACTCTCCGCCAATGTTTCCGGTCGCGGTTACAGGCAGCTCCGAAGACACTCTTCCGAACGATGTGCGCGCTGCAAGGTTGTAGCCCACGCCTTCCGGAATGCGCACGTGGATGGACGAGAAGGAGGTCTTGAGAGAGATATCGCGGCAGCCGCTGGCTGGACGAAGGGCGGTCACGGAGATCGCTCCATTCTGATTATCGACCCGGATACGTCCCCCAATCGCTTCCAGCGTCACGCCTGCGAAAGAAGTTGTCACGCCTGCGTCGCCCTTGATGTTTCGCGCGGTGACCGAGCCATTGTTGTCTTCAGCGGTCAGATTGCCGTTGACGCGCGCGACGTCGATGCTGCCAAAGCTGGTTTTCGCGTAAGCATCGGCCCCGATGTCCGTCAATGTGATCGCTCCATTTCCGGTGATGGCACGGATGCCTTTCGGGATGTTCGTCGCTTCAATGGCCCCAAAGGAAGACTTGAGCGAGACTGCGCCTCGGATGTCGCGCACCGTAATTTTTCCGTTGGAGGTGTCCGCATCCAGCGAGCCGTTGATATTCTCGAGTTCCAGGTTGCCGAAGGAATCGCGAATCGTTACGGACGTTCCCGAGAGAGAGCTTGCTGTGACGCGGCCGTTGTTGGTTGTGCAATTTACGCGGCCTTTCACGTCGGTGAAGGTCACGTTGCCAAAACTATCGCTGACGTCCAGCGAGCCGGCAATTGCAGTAATGTCCACGTTTCCATTGTTGTCGTGAACGGACAAATCGCCACGGATGTTTTTCGTGTCCACATTGCCGAACGAAGTTGTGACGTTGGCCGAGGCAGCGCCATCGAGCGTGATCGCCCCGTTGCCTCCCGTGATGGTCGCGCCACCTTGAATGTTACGCACAGTGATGCTGCCGAAGCGGTCTTGCACGTCGAGAGTGCCTTTCACGTCAGAGACTTGCACGGAGCTGTTTTTATTGTTGACGACGGTGTTGCCCGCCGCACCAGTGAGCTCGATACTGCCGAAGGAATTGGTTAGACGCGCGGGTCCGGCGTCCTGGACGGTGAGCGAGCCGTAACCGTTTTCGACTTCCACCGCACCGTGGACACGGGCGATGTTGACGCTTCCGTAGCTGTTGCGGATATTCAGCGGAGTGTCTGTGGGCACGGCGATGTCGTAGTTTACGGACCAGGAGGAATGTTTGCTGATGTGAAACCACGTGTTTTCTTCTGGCGGATAAATCGTGCGGATACTGATGCCAGCACCGGTCTGTAGTACTTCGATCTGGATTTTTTGCGCAAAGGATTCGGCTTCTTCATGCGAGCTGGCCTGAGCTCGGATGACGGCGGAAATTTTGACCTCGCGTCCGGATTCGCCGTGAACTTTGATCTCGCCGAACTTGTGCTCGACACGAACAGACTGGCCCGCGCCAAGAGTCAAGGTCTTGTCAAAATTGCGAGTGACTTCGTCTTGCGGCCAGTTTCCAGAGGCCCGTGCGGGAAATCCCGTGAGCAGAAGGACGGCTGCAATGCCGCCCGCCAGACTTGCGCGGCGCAATCGCTCTTGACTTCTATTCGACACAAACAACTTCATCGCTTTTCCTCCAAAATATCTTCGAGCGTTTGCTGCTTCTCCTGGTACATCGCCAGCAGTTGCTGGCGAAGATGCGCATTGGACGGATTCATCCCGGCCTGTGCGCGAAGATCGTTGATGGCGCTATCCAACACGAGCAGCTTTTCGCGGTAGCTCGCTTGCAAAGGAGTCGCCGGATTTTCTAGCTGCGGTTTGGCATCCGCAGCCAGCTTGTCAATCGCCTGCTCATAAGCCGCCTGGGTGCGTTCCACTTCGGCAAGAGCCGGGCTCTTCAGAAGCGACAGGTCGGGGCCGGGCACAGGCTTAGTGGGATGCAAATAAATCCAGCCAGCGGAAGCTGTCAAGATCAAGACGAGGGCAGCAGCAGCCGCCGTTTGCCATCCGAGGGAGAGGCCGAACCCCAGCGAGAGCCAGCTCCAACGTTGTGCACGGTGAGTCTTGGCGGCAGTTTCTGCTGCGAGCGCTCGCTCGATACGCGGCCAAAGTGAAGGTGAATCGGAGTAGTCGCGCATTTCCTTTGCCGCGGTGCTGATCGCTTTCCAGGCGCGGAGTTCTTCGGCGCAGGCGGCGCAGTTTGCGCTGTGCGCCTCGAAAGCAGCCCATTCGGCGGGCGTGCCGTCTTCGAAAATTCTGTCGCGATCTTCACATGTAATGTTCATCGTCGTTTTACCGTGCTCCCGCGGTAGTGTTGCCCCGCGGAGGCTCAAGCACCTGGCGAAGGTTTCGCTTCGCCTGAAAAAGTGTGTTCTTCGAAGCCGTCTCTGTAATCTCCAGCATCCCGGCAATCTCCGCGTGATGGAAGCCTTCGACTTCGTATAGCAAAAAAACGTCGCGCTGATGCTTCGTCAAACCGGCCAGTGCCCGTTCCAGCGCCATGCGGAGCGAAGGATGCGCTCCGGGTGCGCGTGGCTCCGGCCGCGGCGACTCTTCGCTGTCGTCATTCGCTACTTCCTTCTTGCGCACCCGGCTGCGACGCGCGTCGTAGCAGGTGTTGATGAGAATCCTGTACGTCCAAGTTACAAAACTGGATTGGCCGCGAAAGCCGGCGATACTTCTCTGCACTTTCAAGAATGTTTCCTGCACAGCGTCTTCCGCGTCAACCGGGTTGCCCAGCAAATTGCGCGCGACGTTCTTCATGCGCGCGCCATGTAACGCATAGAGGCGCTCGTATCCGCCCAAATCGCCTGCCCGGCAGCGCTCCGCCAGTTCGGCGTCCTCGGAAGGCGCCGCAGTCGCAGCAGCAGGCGACAGAGTCTCGCTGGGGCGGCCTGGTAGGTCTTCGGAAGGTTCCACTCGCTTCTCCCGTTCGCGCGGCACGGAAGAGATTCTAGTCTCCCAAGGCAGCGCAAGTCCCATAGTTCCCATTCTTTGCTCCTGGGATATAGACGCCGCCGGAGCCCTAAACGTCTGGGTCAAGGAGCCGCAATTGCCCCTGTTAGGGCTAGGATGTGAACTGCCAATGGATTGATTAGACGGGTCTTATGTGGCAAAAAACTGCAATGAGTGGCGGGCTGATAGGCCGGTTTCCACCACTCTTCAGGTTTTCATGTTGAAAAGCTGATTATCCCGCGATCGCGTCCGGCAGGGCCCCGCGGGTTCGCTCGCGCCGGCCGAACTCTTGCACGGCGGATTCAAGGTCTGCCACGTTGAAATCGGGCCAGCGTTTCGGCAAAAAGACGAACTCGGCGAAGGCGCACTCCCACAGTAGAAAATCGGAGAGGCGTTGCTCGCCGCCCGTTCGGATGAGCAAGTCCACTTCGGTCGAGCCGCCACGAAGAACTTCAGCGAGCACATTCGAGAAGGATTCGGGCGAGAGTTCGGTGACTTTATAAAAACGGCAGGCAGCGTGATAGATGGCCTCGCGTGCTGAGTAGTCGATCGCGAGGCGAAGATGAAGACGCATGCCACGAGCAGTGGCAGCTTCGGAATCCGATATGGCCTGACGGAGTGTGGCGGGAATGCGATCGCGGCGCCCGATGACGCTTAGGCGTACGCCCTCCTCGATACAGTGCGACGTTTCAACCAAAAGATATTCGTGCAGAAGTCGCAGGATCGTATTCACCTCCACTGCCGGGCGCTTCCAATTGGCTGAGGAAAGAGCAAAGAGGGTTAGCGTGTGGATTCCGAGGTGCGGCGCTGCTTCGATGATGCGCCGCGCCGACTCGGCACCGGCGCGGTGCCCGGCAGAGCGAGGCAATCCGCGTGACGTGGCCCAGCGGCCGTTGCCGTCTGAGATAATGGCGACGTGCAAGCCGGGCTCCAGGGTCAAAGAGGTCTTCGTCGTCATAATGTCTTGCGTGGTCAGATGCTGCATGTTGTTTACTTCTTTCTCCGCCGCCGGAAAAAGTACTATAAACTACTCTGCAGTGTAAAGTAGATGCGCAAAAAAATTTGGCGCCCTCAGCCCTCGCGCGTTGCGCGAATCAGCGCCTCCATGTGGTTCAGGTAGCGTTCCAGTGCGCGCCGGCCCGCTGCCGCCAGACGGTACTCCGTCTTGGGCAGCCGTCCATCGAAGGATTTCGTGCAGACGATGTAATCGGCTTCCTCGAGTTTGCGCGCATGCACGCTCAAATTGCCGTCTGTGGTCTTGAGCAGCGCCTTTAGTTCATTGAAAGTCAGCGAGCGGTTCACGGCCAGCGCGCTCACAATTCCCAAACGAATACGCTCGTGGATCAGGCGGTCCAGGTCCGGGGAAACGGCCTCGCGCACTGAGCCCCGCAGGGTCGCCAGCGAGTCGTCACGCTCGCGTGTGCGCTGCTGCCGCTCCTGATGTGCTGAGGATGACTTTGCCATGCGTCTACCTTTTACCCACCGTGATGCCGCGCGATCCAAATGCCGAAACCGATTTGCAAAACGCCGAATCCTGCCGCCATAAATGCATCGCCCCAGGCGGCGGGCGCGAGGAGCGCCACCGCGCCGAGACTCATCAGGCAAAATCCCATGACCGGAACGACGCGCACGGAAAACGCTCCACCCGTGACGACAGCAGTCCCATAAAGCAACAGCCAAACGCCTGGCAGTAGGGCCGCAGCCCCAGCCGCATACAGAGCGAATGTCAACAAGCCGCCAACGATAATCGGCGGAGCAAAGCTAAACAGAAATTTGCGACCCGGACCAGAAAAAAGAGCCGAGTTCGCCCGGTGCGCTTTCGTGACGGCCGTAGGTGCAGCGATCGCCACGGCAACAAAAGCCTCGACGAGCCAAACGGCCAGCCAGGCGCGAGGTGAAGACTGGCGCGCTGCCACAAAAGCAGCCGCGAGCGCTGTAATCCCCATGGCCACGCCGCCCCATCCGGGCACGGCAGTAAACTCCGCCGCGTTCTCCATGGTTTCGCGAATATATTTGAGATGATCGACAGCGCGGGCGTCAATCGGGATGGGTTCGCGCTTGTTAGAACGAAGAGGGCCGACGGCTAACATGCAAAAAGGCTACTCCGAAAATGGGTTTCTGTCAAGTACTTTATATCGCAAAGTACCCTCTCGAAACGTTTAAGACCGTCTCGGATAGCGGCCCCTGATCGCGTTCCAGCGGATCGTGAAAACGTCCAAAAACATTTGGATGCTGTCGTGAAACATATTCACTTTGGTTGCAGGAGAATGCCCCCAACGAACGGGAATCTCAATCGTGCGAAGTCCATGATGCCGCGCCAGATAGAGCAATTCGGGATCGAATCCAAACCGCTCGATGCTCTGTTGCTCGAAAAGTATTTGGCATCGTTCGCGCCGGAATGCTTTGAACCCGCACTGCGTATCCACAAACGGCAGGCGCAATATTACTCTCACGATCGTGTTAAAGATTATCCCTGCGAACTCGCGAAATCGTGACTCATGAACGGTAATGAGGCTGCGATCGAGAGCCCGGGAGCCTATAGCAACATCGTAGGTTGCTAGCGCGTCCAAAAGTTTGGGAGCTTCTTCGATCGGCGCAGAAAGGTCGGCATCCGTAAAAAGCACATTCCGGCCCCGCGCTTCAAGCATTCCGTGGCGAACGCTGAATCCTTTGCCTCGGTTCACACCATTGGAAATGACCCGCAGAGTCGGAAACGTTTTCCGAAAAGATTCCGCCACTTCTGCGGTGTGATCTTTCGAACCGTCGTCTACAACGAGAATTTCAGTCTCCCCTCCCAAACTGGGCAGATAAGCTGCAATCTGTTCGAGGGTCGCTGGAAGCCGCAACTCTTCGTTGTAGGACGGAATAACGATCGAAAGATCAGGAGTTCCTAAACTCATCGCGCCGGAGGTTCCTTCCATCCGTGATGACCAATCAGGGGCACAAACCGGCACGCATCCAGAGTGCGAGTTTCGAAGGAATTTCCTCGCCGTTCAAGGCAGAGCAATTCCTGACTTTCTGCATCTCCTACCGGCAAAACCATCCGGCCACCTTCCGCGAGCTGCGCGCGAAGGGGTTCAGGAACGGCAGGCGCGCCAGCAGCAACGAGTATTGCGTCAAACGGAGCAAGCTCCGGCAGCCCCATCGTGCCGTCGCCGCAGTGAACATGGACGTTTTCGTATCCGAGACGCTCGAGCCTGGCCGTGGCCGATGAAGCAAGCTCGGAGCGTGACTCGATTGTGAAAACAATTTTCGCCAAGCGTGAAAGAATCGCCGCTTGATATCCGCAGCCGGTTCCAATTTCCAGAACTCGTTCATTGCCGGTAAGGCGCAGCGCAACAGTCATCGCCGAAACGATATAAGGCTGCGAAATCGTTTGGCCCTCACCGATCGGCAACGGCGCGTCTTCGTAAGCTCGCTGACGAAATTCCTTCGGCACAAACTCTTCGCGCCTCACGGCAGCCATCGTCGCAAGCACACGAGAATCATGAACACCGCGGCGGCATAGTTGCCTTTCGACCATTTCAGCGCGCTGCACGGCGAATTCATCTTCGCCAGAGCTTTCCTTCGGCCGCCCGTTCGCGGCGTGGTCGCGAAACAGTTTCATGTATATCGCTCCATTCCCTCAGCTCCTGCAAATGCGTTTTTACTCGTCAGGCGTGCGAGTACGCGGCCGCGTGTTTTTCCCAAGCCCGCGTCTGAAGAATCTCAGCGATTTGCTCGATCGCCAGGTCGCACTCCTCTTCCCGATTGTAAAAATGCGGAGAAAGCCGAACGCCAGCTTTGGGACGGTAATCGACGAGAATCTCCCGCGCCAGCAGTTCGCGGCATACCTCGCCGGCATGCGGACAATCAACAGACACCGTTCCGGCCCGCTCCGCTGGATTTTCGGGCGTATTAACGCGCCATCCCTGCGCCTTAGCTGCCTCGAAAAGACGCGCCGTCATGCGCATTGATTTTTGGCGAATCGCGCCAATTCCCGCTTTATTGAGGATGTCTAGACCCGGTTGGCATGCATATAACGCCGGTATGTGCGGTGTTCCGTTCAAATAGCGAAAGGAATCTTCACGTGCTTCGATGGCGCCAGTTTCAAACGCAAAGGGCCGCCGATGCGCGAGCCAGCCCGCAATCGCCGGCTGCAGCTTCGCGCGCAAATCTTCGCGCACATAGAGATACCCCACGCCTGGGCCGCCGCAGAGCCACTTGAGCACACCGCCGCATGCAAAATCCGCGCCCAGGCCACGGACGTCTACAGGAATTGTGCCAGCAGCCTGAAAGAGATCGAGGACAACATACGCTCCAACATGATGCGCTTTTTCAATTATGGCTCTCGTATCCACAATGTGAGCGCTTCGGAACAGCACTTGCGAGATCGGCACAAGCAATGTTGTCTCGTCAATCGCGTCAAGAAACTTGCCGAGGTCGAATCGCACTGGATCGCTGCTGGGAACAAGTTCAACTCTTGCGCCGTTCCGGCGCTGCTCATGGTAGAAATATTGAATGGACGGAAATTCCAGGTCCGTCATCACCACCTTGTTCCGCGGTCCGCGAAAATCAAAACACGAGCCGATTACCGCCTGAATCAATGTCACATTCTGATGCAGCGAAATTTCACCCTGTCCTGCGCCAATCAACGGAGCGATCTTGTCGCCCACGTTGACGGCCATATCCCACCAGCCCTCTTCCCACGCGCGCACCCCGCGCTCGCCCCACGAATCCGCGTAAGCCCGCATCTCGTCATACACCGCGCGAGGCATGGCCCCTAGCGAGTTGCTGATCATATAGGTCGTTCGCTCAAGGATCGGAAATTCGCCGCGCCAATTAAGCAGTTCATCCATCTTGCAAAGCTCCATCGGGAATTTTCGGGGAACCGACCCTTCTCCACACAAGGTAGCACAGCGAAATGAAGACAAGCCAGGGAACTGCCGCTTTCAACGTGATGCGAAGACCCTGAACCCACCACGTTAGCAGAAAGCCCCAGCTACCGTTATCGCGCCCCACCTGAACGAACGGACAGTTAAACGAGAAGCACGCCTGTACCGTGCCAATGTCATGCCCTGTCACGGCTTTTCCTACAATTTCAGGAGTGGCGGAAAATCTCTGAATGCTCCGCCGCGGAGGAAGTCATGAAGGCCGTCCTAGCCCTTGTCATCATTTATGTCGGAACATTTTTCCTAGCCATCCAGGGCGCATCTCAAAATCCGGTGAGCGCCGCGCCGCAGGGTGCAGCCGCACAAGACCAAGCAAGCTCCGCTCAGACGAAGCCCATCGATCCCGTCAAGGACTCAGACATTCGCTCGCTGATGGAGCTTATCGGCGCGCACGATCTCGTACAGGACGCGGTCAACAATTCCAGTGAACAGTACCGGGAGAAGCTTCTCGCTACCGTCCCCAATAACGACAAAGGCCAGGTATTTGTAACTTCATTTATCGAGAGCTATCAGAAGAAATTCGACGTCGACCAGTTAACAGAGCAGCTCGTGGTCATTTACGACAAGCACTACACCGACGACGAGATCAAAACCTTGTTGCAGTTCTATGGATCTCCTGTGGGACAAAAGGTCGCCGCAGAAATGCCCAAAATTGCTCGTGAGATTCAAGCGGCCAGCCGTACCACCGGGGCCAAGGCCGCGAAAGAAGCCCTGCAGTCATTGAAAGCACAAAATCCAGAAATCGGCCAATCCGCACGTCTGAATAATGGACCTCGCCGTTGGCAGCCGAGCGGCCGCGCGCAACAAAACGCACAATCAGGCCAATCCCAGCAAGCGGCTCAGCAATCCGATCCTCCGCAACTCTGAGGCTCAATTTCGAAGCACAATTTGGGAGAATGAGCGGGCTCTGCCGTTTCTACTGAAAATGCTTTTTGAATTTGATGTCGATTCCAAACGTGCCGTTGTAGTCCCGCAAAGCCACAATCGACACATTCCGGTTCAAGTTATATTCCACCTGAATGACTTGCTGTTGTGTCGACCCCACGTTGGAGACATAAGTAATCGTCAAATCCCGCGTGACCTGCTGCTCGACAGTGACCCGTGCGGCAGCGTTCTGCGAGGTGCTTGCCGAGCCTAGTTCTGCCAGACCGGGATCAACCCGGAACCTCGTTATTCCAAACAATCGCTCGACTCGCCCACCCAGTTGGCTGGAGACCGCCTCAGAAAGTATCGCCGAAGCGCCTGACGAGGCGCTTTGGTTCGCACCTGTTCCGCCGCCTCGAATGCTCGATTCCGAACTCGTCTGTCCCAGCGCTAGTAGTGTGATGATGTCGTTCGCCGGCAATGGGGGATCAGAGCGATACGCTAAAGTTAGCTTGCTTGCCGGCCCATTAAAATTCAGCGTGATCTCGTATTGTTGAACCGTCGTCGTGGCTTCTACGTTCAACACTGGGTCCAGCCGGAATGGATTGGCAAAGTTCATATCGCCGCGTGTCACCTTATATCTGTCTCCGTGGAACGTCATCTCGCCCGCGAGAATGTGAATGTGTCCGAGAAGAATCGGGTGCTCCCACGTGCCGCGTACACGCAGATTCGCTTCTGCTTCCAGCTCCGCACTGGGCCACTCCATGCGTGCGTCCGGCGAGGACAGCGCAGAGATATCAAATTGTAAGTTCCGCAAGAAAGTTGAACTGGTCGATGGTCCCGAAATGCCTCCCTTAGCGGATACAAGCACACTGGCGACCTCCAGACCTTGCGTCATCGTCACGCGCTCAATCACTACTTTGCCTGAAAGTACCCCAGAAGACGGAGTTCCCGTCAGTCGCAGGGAGCCACCGACTAGCCAGCTCATTCCTTCGGGATATCGGATGCGTGCGCGGTCCGTGCGCACTGTCACGTCGTACCGCAGGGGACTCTCGACATAGTTGACGCTCCCGGTGAGGTACATCGTACCTCCACCCGATTCGGCCGTGATGTTTTCGAAAAACAGCCTCGTCGAATCGAAGACCAGATCACCCGTGATGTTGCTCATACCAGTTGGAAAATCAGCTACTCGCGCGGAGGCGCTTTGTATGTGGACTTTTCCAGTGATGCGCGGCCGGTCAAAAGGACCATCAAAGGTCGCATTGATTTGTGCCGGACCGTTCGCTTCCACAGCCGGCAAAAATCCTGTCAGTAGCCGCAGGTCCAAGGCGCCATTCAGTTTCAGCGCAAGAGTGCCCCGCCCCGCAAATCGCGCCGAGCCTGCAACGGCAATGTTTGTATCCGTTCCTTTAAAGGTAGCTTGATCGATTTCCACGCTCTCCTTCGAAGTGCGCAGATGAATCGGTCCCACATTTTCCAGTTGCACGTTCGCGTAATTCAGCGCTAGCCGTGAAAACTTGGCGTCCATCACGATGTTATCAAGATGTTTCAATTCGCCGGCCACGGTGATGTCGCCATCGGCTACGCCGTGCCCATTGAACTGTGTGAGATGCAAAGCGGTCATCAAGAACGGGTTCAGATCAATGTTCGCAATCGAGACTTTTCCGTTCAAAGCATATGGATCGGCTAAACCCAGCGTGACCTCACCAGATATGCCTCCTGTCGTCATCGCCGAACCAAGTTCCAGCTTCGCGATATGGCCGTCGGAAGTGAGACTCCCGTCGAAACTTCCGATCACATCCTTGCCAATGCGAAAATCCACCACTCGGAATGTCCCATCGCTCTGTAGAGCCGAAAGCGGTCCGTTGGCCTTCACTCGAAACGTAACCAGTCCTCCGACCGGCAGCCGGACCGATTGCAACCTCTCAATGTCTTCAAGCGGAAGGGAAGCTCCCACCAGGTCCGCCGTTATCCTTTGATCCGTGAACCGATAGCCCGCCGTCCCCGTCACGATGCCCGCGCCTCGGCCGTTCTCTTTGCCCGGCGCGAATACGCGTAACTCCGCGTCTGCGATGCGCACTTCGTCCGGCGAGAGGTTCAGCTGGCCTCGCAACCGGTTAAAGGACACGCCATAGACAGTTCCTTCAGCGAGATCGAAGAGTCCCGTGATACCGGGAGCCACGCGCGTTCCGTGTCCATGCAATTGCCCGCTTAACACTCCTTGCACGGGATAGGTCGATCCAAAAAGCTTTTGGATATTCTCGACCGAAGCTTTATCGAAGTTCACATCCGCCGTCCACTCGTTGTCCGGCAGAAAGCTCCAGTCCGTCAGATCCAGGGTTCCCTCGATCGATGTGGACATCGCGCCGAATCGCAACTTGCCCCTGGCGAGGGCGAATTCCGTCGACGAGTAATTTATGTCGCCCTCGACGGAGTCGAGTGGTGTGCCGTTATAGCGCACGTGCTCCCCACGAATGTGGCCACTGAATGTCGTCCGGCCGCCGGGGGCTGTAATCTTGCCGTCCCATTGCGCGCTCCCAGAGATTTCCTTAATTGCATCCACGGAACCCCGCTTCGCGCCGCGAATCCCGTCGATAAAATCCTTGTAAGATTCCAATGCTCCCGTTTCGAAATGTACGTCAAGCGTGGAACCGCGGGGTGCCAGAACGCCAGTAATCGTACCTTTCGAGGATGGCGTCTCGAATTCTCCGGCGCTGATTGCGAAAATCGCCGTATCGTAACTGTAGTGAATTTGCCACCTCGCCGTCACCGGCAGGTGGCCTGCCACCAAAGCGTCGACGGGCGCCCATTCCATCTCCCCGCCTATCTCAAAGTGCGCAAACGCATTGCTCCACGTCTCAATCGTGTCCCCGCTAAGCAAAGCGTCCCATTCCAGCTCATCGATCGGAAAACCCGGGTGTTCGATCGCCGGGAAGACTCTCGCCAGGTGCATATTCTCCAGGTGCGTTTCCGCACGGAACTGCAGGCCCGCGAAACGCAGAGTTACTTTTCCCTTCGCGCTTCCGCCGAATCCTTCCGCGACGAAATCCTGGGCAACAAGCCCATCGTTATTTATGGTGTAACTGGCGCGGCTCGTAAGCCCCGCAGCATGAAAAATGTCATAGCTCAGGTGGATGTCGCGTCCCGCATAGCTGCCTGTGCCCTTGTAGATGCCATTCGCGAACGTTCCCTCACCACGCACATCGACGTGCCCGGTCGGTACGTCCGGCGCGCGAAAAGTTTCGCGAAAGTCGAGTAGCTCGACCCATCCCCGATAACGGAAACTCCATTTAGGTTTTGTAAAGTCGGACATTTCCGCCTGCGCATCAAGGTGCGACCGCCCCGCGCTCAAAATCCCTTGCTCCAGTGTGAATCCGTCACGCCACAACGTAAATTTCGCCGAGAGATTTGCAGGCACTGGCGCCATTCCCTGCGCGGTTAGTCGTATACGCTGCCATTCCAGATTTCCAAGATACAGTGGACGCTCAGCCGTCCCGCCAGCATCCAATGTCAGGCTCATCTCGCCGCCTTCTACTGCTAGCGGCACTTTCACTTCGTTATACAGCAACCACCCGTTTTCAATGTTGACCCGTCGCACTCGGAGATCGAAAAGCGATTCCTGCAATGACTTCTTCGAACCGCTCGCTCGCGGCAGAGTCGGCACGTTAGTCGACCCATCCTTTGCCACATGGATGTGCACCTCCGGCTCCTTCAGCACCAGGTCACTCAACGATACTTTTCGGCCCCAGAAGGAGTCGACTTGCAATTCCGCCTCCACCTCTTTCACCGAAAACAAGGCCTGCGTCCCAGCCTGCTCGCGCCCGTGGATAACCAATCCCTTCAATGTGGCTCGCATCGAAAGCCACTGGATCGAAATCGACCGCAATTCCACGCGGCCGCCCGTCGCTTTCTCAAGCCGGTGCACGATCCACCGCTGGAGAATTGGATTCCCCGCGCCGCTGGCGAAAAAGCCAATAACGCACAAAATTCCGATGACCGTCAATACCCACGGTGTATGGATCACCCAATTCCATATTGGATGTCGCTTCCGGACTTTCATTTGGTCCCTTCGTCCAAAAACTTTTGTACATGCAACCGGTCGCGGCTTTCCTTTAACCAGCGAGCCGCCTGTTCATCAATGTCACTCTGCACCAGGACGTCCTGAATAGTGTCGCGGGAGGCCTCCAGTGTGGGAGGCTCCTGGCCGCGCGCCTTCGCCCTCGGGCATGACGGCACTCTGATAGAAGTCCTCAACAGCTTTCTCATCGATCTGGACTGACGGGCGAAACCTCGAATCAAGGTAGGCGTCCAGGTACGACTGTGCGGTGACAATCTTTCGCACTTCTGCGTCATTCAACCCGCTCTGCTTCTTCCGCGCTTCATATTCCTCGGCAGAGTTGAAGGATTTGACCACTCGCGCGACTTCGCGGTCGATTTCCTCTTCCTTCGGTTGGGGAAAACGCGACAGCTCAGCTTCAGACCGTACGATCCACTGATCGATCAGCCTGTCTACAATCGCGCTTTCGCTCTCCGATTTTCCGTTCACCAGCTCCTGATATTCCTTCAGCTCACTGACGTCGCTCAGCAAAATGATGTCGTTTTCCACCCGCGCCACTATGCGATCCACAACTACCTGCCCTCTCACAAACGAACTTACTGCCAGCGCAAGAACCAGAGAGCAGATTCCGAGAATGAATCCTCGACGCATTAAAAAATTGACCCCAAATTAAAGAAGATTTGCAGCCGAGGAAGTTGCGCTCCTTTGAAGCACTGTGTGGTAGCTGGGGCACTGCTCGTGATGGGGACGCATGGCAAGACGAAAAACGGACGGTTGATCTGGTAACCCAAATCAATCCTAATCGGGCCGACCGGCGTTGCATACCGAATCCCGAACCCCACCGTATGGGCGAAATAATTCAACTCGTTGGTACAGTTGTAAACGCACCGTGTGGGATTTGTCGCGCTGGGTGGCTGTGAAGGATCCTGAAGCGCGAAAATGGGCTTCGGCGAGTACGCCCGCAGCGTGAAGTGATCCAGCCGGCTATAGACATTTCCACCATCGTAGAACAGCGCTCCGCCCAGTGAGGTCCCAACAAACGGCAAGTGCATCGGAAAGCGAAATTCTTGGTTGAGCACGAGCATTGCCTGGCCCCCTACCGGGAAGCCGGTGCACGGGTCACGGGGCCCTGCTTGATTCAGCGCAAATCCTCGAAGCGACGTTCCCCCGCCTGCGAAGAAACGCTCCGGAAGAGGGATGATTTCTGGCACCGGACCCGGTGGCGCCGCCTCTGTGCATTGCGTCGGAGTGGGAGGCGGAAATGTAAGTGATTCAGTATTCGCGAACGGCTCGAGAATCCCTATCCGAATTGAGCGTGCAAAGCTGAACCGCCTCTTGATCCGGTAGTAGGTTGAATTCTGCAAAAAAAAGCGAATAAAGCTCGCGCTCGAACCAATACTCGTACTGGCGATGCTGAAATCCACGCTGTTGAAGCTGCCTTTGGTGGCTTCCGCCGGATTGTCCCTCGCATCGCGCAACCAGGTCACACCGAACTGGGACACCAGCGTCGGCTGCTCAAAGAGCGGTATCTCCTCTGGAGCAATATGTTGATTCAAATTGGAAACCAGCACCTTGCGGAACGCATAGTGGTACAGGATGCTGGTTAGCGGGGTCACTTGGTCCGTCAATTCCATCGATACTTCGTAACGCATTGCAGTGAACGTGTTGATGTCCTGCGATTTTTCCGTGTAAGCCCTTGCCTGCGTGCTGTAGTGCGAATTTCCGAATGTATTGGGGATGGAATATCCTAACTGCGCCCGGTCTTCAATCGTGCTTCCACGCAACTTCAACGAAAGCGAATCTGCCCGCCCCGTCAGGTTGACTTTCGTCAACTCAAAAATTCCGCGCGGGGCTGCCTGGACCGCACCCGCTGTTGGGTTTGTGGAGCTCGCCAGGCGTTGTACCTCAAACCCCCCGCCATACGCCATCGTGTATCGCTTAGCTTCCTCCACCAAAACGACGATGTCTTTGTCAGGGTCCGAGCCATCTGGATTCTGTGGTTCGATCGTTACGCGGTTGAATATGCCCAGGTTGTACAGACGTCTTTGCGATTCCACGACGTCTCCTTCACGCAGTGGCGCCCCCGGCTTAACCCGGATTTCACGCTGAATTACTCCCAACCGCGTCCGGCTGTACCCGCTCAAAAGAACGCGTCGTACCCGCGTCTGCGGTCCTTCTGTGATGTGATACACAAGCACCACTGGGGGCGCCTGCGCCGCCTCCGGTTTCGACTTCTTTTCTTTCTCTTCCTCCTTTTTCTGGCTCTTTTCGTCTTCGGGTGTTTCCGTCTTTGAATCCTTACCTGCCTCACCCGCTCCTGCTGCTACCCGTTCTGCCGTCGACGTAAAAGTTGCCTCTGGATAGCCTTCGTTGAAATACATCGCCAGAATATTGTCCCGGTCTGTAGTCACGTTGAAATCGGAGTACGGTTGCCCCGGGCTCGACCCGACTACACCAAGTAATTCCTCTTCCGAGAACGCATGGATCCCTTCGATCGCGAGCGAGGCTACTCGCGTTTGCTTGCCTTCCTGGATCGCAAATCGTACGTAAATGTCTCCCTCTTTCCCTTTGTAATTGTCCAGTATCTGACCATCCACTTTCGCATCTAGAAAGCCGTTCGCGTCGTAAAGACCCTGCATCGACTGTGCGTCCGAATCAATCAGGCGCCGGCTGAATCGTCCTCTCGAACCAAAAGCCGCGCGATATATCTGCAGGCGGCTCCGAAGCAGTTCCGTATTGAAATACTGATTTCCGCTGATTTCAATTCCCACAAGCTTGTGCCTGTCGCCTCGTTCGACGTGGTAAGTGATCACTTCTTCCGTACCCTTCGATTTCTGCTCTTTGACCTCCACTTCCTTTGTTTCCGTTGTGTAATTCACTTGCGCGTCAAAGTATCCATCGCGCTCCAGACGTTCACGAATATTCCGCTTTCCTTCTTCCAGAAGGTCTGTATCCACCGCGCCTTCTTGATACACGGGGACAAGCCTCTTTAGATCCCCCTTTGAAAATTTCGCTCCTGTCACAGCCAAGTCCACCTGTGGACCCTCCGTGACATCAAGCGTCAGAGAGATCGTATTTTTCGCCGTGTCGTACTCGCCTCGCCGGACTGTCGCCCGCGCGCTGAGTCGCCCTTTCTTCACCAGAAATTTTCGGATCCGGTCGGTCCCGCGCTGTATGCGCGCGGTCGTCACCTGCTGTCCAGGCTTCATCTTTAATCGCGAAAGAATCTCCGCGTCTTGGTACGCCGTGCCGTTCTTCAATTCCACGGATGCTACCCGTGCCCGTGGCCCGGACTTCACATGCACCAAAATATCCATTTGATGTGTAGCGGGGTAAGGAATGTTTTCTGCCGAGACCTGCGCCGTATACAAGCCTTCTTCCTTCAATACATCGCGCAGACGCACCAGCCCTTCGTCCACATCTTCTTGTCGAAATGGCCGTCCCAGCGTGATCTGCATGGCAGCGGCGGCAGATGTATCCGTAGGGGGCGGCGTCAATCCATCTATCAGAACTCTATTGAAGAAAAGGCCTTGTCGGACCACGAAATCGAGCCGCACTCCGCTGCCCACGAAAGTCACAACGGCTTTCAAATCCGTGTAATCACCCAGCCCGTACAATGCACGCAGGCTCTGAGCAACCTGCTCTCTATTCAGTGGTTTCCCTATTTCTATCGTAAGGCCTTTGGGAGATTCCGAAAGCACCCGCCCATCTTCGGTAACAATCCTTACCGCAATGACTGGCGCTCCAGTCGCAGTTGTTTGCGCATGTCCTTCCGCCTGTGCCTGTCCATAACTCCTCGCCGCCACGAACAGCAGCGCGAAGACGGCGATACCCGTTAACCTTCTTCCCCATCTCAAATTCATGCCCACTATCGCTCAGACGAAGCGTAGCACAAGGGCGTTGCCCATCCCGCTATCTCTAGCGTTATGATGATGCAACGGGGACGATGACCGTCTCCGCACCGGGTCCGCGCTTGCTCGATTCGCTCCAGGAAAAGTACTCGCGTCAGATGCTCTTCGCCGGAATTGGCGAAGAAGGCCAGCAGCACCTCCTCGCGTCCAGCGCCGTAATTGTAGGCTGCGGGGCTATCGGCGCAGCTGCCGCGGGCTTGCTCGTGCGCGCCGGAGTCGGACGCGTCAGAATACTCGATCGCGATTTCGTCGAACCGTCCAATTTGCAGAGGCAAATGCTCTTCGACGAGGATGACGCACGTACGGCCCTTCCCAAAGCCGTTGCTGCCGAGCGCAAGCTCCGCGGCATCAATGGCAGCGTCGCCGTGGAAGGCTTGGTCTCGGACTTAAACCCGCACAATGCAGAGGAGTTGCTTACGGGTTTCGATCTTATACTCGACGGTACCGACAATTTCGAGACCCGCTTTCTCATCAACGACTTTGCCGTCAAGTCTGCGAAGCCCTGGATCTATGCCGCTGCTGTCGCCAGTTACGGCGTAACCATGACCGTCCGCCCCGGTCAATCACCTTGCCTCGCCTGCCTCCTCGAATCCTCCTCTAACGAGCATGGCATCGAAGAAACTTGCGATACCGTTGGTGTCCTCGGGCCCATCGTCAACCTTATCGCCTCTCTTGAAGTCGCGGAGGCCCTCAAGCTTCTCGCTGGGCGCGAAGAATCCCTTCACGGACGCTTGGTTTCCTGCGACGTTTGGACCGGCCACTTCCAGTCTGTCCGTGTGGCCCAGAACGCTGTCTGCCGCGCCTGCGCGCTCCGCGAATTTTCCTATCTTGAAGGAAAAGCCCAGCCCCACATCACGCTATGCGGCCGAGACTCCGTCCAAATTCACGAGCGCGGCCGTACTCTTGATCTGGGAGCGTTGCAGAAGAGGCTTGCGGCTACCGTCTCCGATGTCCGCCACAACGAATTCTTGCTCTGTTTTCGCGTTGACTCGTACCAAATGACGGTCTTCGCCGACGGCCGTGCCATCCTCAAGGGCACCAAGGATCCCGCCGTCGCACGCTCCCTCTACGCCCGCTACATCGGAGCCTGATTCTCTTCTTCTTTGAGAGGGGATTACCGCCAGCACTGCTTCAGCGAGTCTGCCCGGTCCGCCCGAAGGAACTCCGCATATTCGCTCGATCCAGATTTTCCCGCAGGTTCATCAGCGTCAGAAATGTACTCAGAATTCGCGCCTTTAAATCGTCGGTCAGGTGCAAGCCGCTAGTAGCCACGCGCGCCAGCCGCTCGCCACTTTCCGTAATAAACCGCATGATTTCCTTCTGCCGTTCGTGCGGGGCGTTTCCCAGCGCGGTCTCGCGCCTCATCTCCGCGCAGCTTCCTTCGATGGATAGCGTGAAGTGCAAAACACAAACCTGCTGCTGCTCGGCCAGGGCTGGCGGCGAGTCGTTCTTGCATCCCGTTACTTTGCACGGTATAGCCATGGGGCGCGCAATCTGGGGCTAACAAGAAAGGTAACCACTCCTGGCCCTAGAAATCCAGTCTCCTTCCGCCGAAGGTTGCGAATCCTGCATAGCCTCTTTCCGCACCCCGTATCCCTCCCGCCAATCCCTTCCCTCGGCTGCTTGCGACAAATTAATTGCCAACATGCAAAAACAATTGTATAAAAATGCAGGAGGCTGTATATTTGTACGTGCCATGAGCATCGGCAAAACATTTCGACACGGCCAGATCCTGCGGCTCGTCAGCGGACAACCTATCGTCAGCCAGGAAGAACTTCGCCGCCGCCTTGCTCAGCAGAAGATGCGTGTCACGCAGGCTACTCTTTCCCGGGACCTGCAGGAGCTCCGCCTCGTTAAGACTCAGGAAGGCTACAAGCCCGAAACCGTTCATCCAGAGGAGAATGGAAACGGTACGCTCTCCCTGCCTCCGCTCGCGCGCGCCCTTCGCGAATTTCTGCTGGATATTCGGCCAGCAGAAAATTTGCTTGTTCTGAAAACGCCTCCCAGCGGCGCTCAGCCTCTCGCCGCCGCAGTAGACGCATCGAAATTTCCGGAAATCGCCGGCACGATTGCGGGTGATGACACCGTCCTCATCATCACTCCCAACAAACGAACTCGCGAATCTCTGCAAAAGAAGATTGAAGCCCTGGTGAAATGAGAGATCCGCGCCAAGTCGCCGTCGTTGGTGTCACTGGATACACCGGCCTTGAGCTGGCGGGTATTCTTCTGCGCCATCCCGCTGTCACTTCCACCGCGTTTTATGTGCGGGAAACGCGAGGCGCCAACTGTATCGCCGAACTCTTTCCGCAATTCCGCGGTTGGGGACAAGCTCCCCTCCGTCCGCTTTCTCTGGACTCCATCACTTCTTCCCAAGCGGGCATCGCTTTTCTTGCCACGCCTCATGAAGTATCCGCCGAACTCGCACCCGCTCTTCTCGAAGCTGGCTTGCGTGTCGTTGATTTGAGCGGGGCCTTCCGCTTCCGCGCACCAGAAACCTTCACTTCCTGGTACAAGCTGCCCACTCCTCATGCCGATTACCTGGGCGAAGCCGTCTATGGCCTTCCCGAGCTCTATTCTGAAGAAATCGCGAAAGCCCGCTTAGTCGCCAATCCTGGCTGCTATGCCACTAGCGTTATCCTCGCTCTTCGCCCGCTCGCCGAAGCTGGCTTCATCGCGCCAGACCAAAATGTCGTCTGCGATTGCAAATCTGGCGCCAGCGGCGCGGGCAAAGATCCAAGACGCGATCTGCAATTCGTCGAAGTCGACGAAAACTTCAAAGCTTACAATCTTTTCTCACATCGCCACACGCCTGAAATCCTCGAACACACCGGCCTCGGCGAATCGCAGCTGATTTTTTCGACGCACCTGTTGCCTCTCGCGCGCGGGATTCTTTCGACGATTTATGTCACGCTCGCGGAGCAGCAATCGCCCGAAGCCATCGAAGCGCTCTATCGCAAATTTTATGCCGGACACCCGATGGTGCGAATCTGGCCCGCGGGCACGCTCCCTGAATTGCAGCACGTCGCGCACACCAATTTCTGTGACATCGGCTTTGCCTTGGATACGTCTGGCCAGCGTCTGATCGTCGTCTCCTGTCTCGACAATCTTGGCAAGGGCGCCGCAGGCCAGGCAGTTCAAAATTTCAACCATATTCTGGGCATCGAGGAGAAAACGGCACTTCAATGAAAACCGTAATCAAGTTCGCAGGTGCTTTGCTCGAAGATGAACCGACCATGCGCGCACTCGCGCAGCAGGTCGCCGCCCTTGCCAACGAAGGACACGAAATTCTCGTTGTCCACGGTGGCGGCCGTGCTTTCACCGAAGCCCTCAAGCGCATGGGCATCGAAAGCAAATTTGTCTCCGGTCTTCGTGTCACCGACCGCGAAACGCGGGACGCCGCCGTCATGGTTTTCGCCGGGCTGCTGAACAAGCGTCTTGTCGGCGCGATCTCCGCTGAAGGTTATCCCGCGATCGGTGTTTCCGCCGCCGACGCACAGTGTTTTCTCGCTGAGCCTATGTCGGTTGGAGAAGTGGCTGGCAGCCTCGGCTTCGTTGGATATCTCACCGGCATGAATATTGCTTTCATTGAGTCTCTTTGGCGCGAACGCTTAATTCCTGTCGCCCCCTGCCTCGGCCTCGGACCCGACAATGAGCTTTACAACATCAACGCCGACCACATGGCTGCTGCCTGCGCCGAATTCCTCGACGCCGATCAGTTGATCTATCTCACCGACGTTGCCGGCGTTCTCGACGGCGAAAAAGTTCTCTCCGCTATCACCTGCGAAGAGAGCGAGCGTCTGGTTCAATGCCGCGTTGTCTCCGGCGGAATGATTCTCAAGTTGGAGGCAGCGAAGCGCGCTCTCGAAGGCGGCGTCCGCCAGGTGCGAATCGTTGGTGGCACGGCTCCAGACGCGCTTCTCCTTGCATTCCACTCGGCGGATCACGCCAACGAAGATCATTCGTCGCCGATTCCCGGCACGCGCATTCTGCGCGAGTCTTTCCCTAACGCCCGAGCGGCTCTTTCGGCGGCGTGATGCGCAAGTTCGACACAAAAAGGACGGCAAAATCTGCCGTCCGATCGTTTAAGAAATTCTCTCCTCGCGCCTCGAATGCGAAGTCCATTCTGCGGGACGCGAATCAATTTCTTATGCCCACGTACAAGCGCCAGCCCATTATCTTCACGCATGGACGCGGCTGCTACGTCTACGACTCGCGCGGCAAAAAATATCTCGATTTTCTCGGTGGCATCGCGGTCAACGCTCTAGGCCACGCTCACCCCCGCATCGTCAAAGTTATCCGTCGCGAAGCTGCGCGAGCCATCCATCTTTCCAATCTCTTTCACAACTCTTTTCAGGGGCCGCTGGCTCGCAAGCTCGCGCAATGGTCAGGCATGGACCGCGTGTTCTTCTCTAATAGCGGCGCGGAAGCGGTCGAAGGCGCTCTCAAGCTCGCCCGCCTCTACGGACGCACGTCCGCCGACGCGCCGGGCTCCCCGGCTCGCAAGTACCGCATCTTAGCGCTCGAAAATTCCTTCCACGGCCGTACCTTTGGCGCAGTTAGCGTCACAGCCACGGAAAAATATCGTCTCCCTTTTGCGCCTCTTGTGCCAGGTGTCGAATTTGTCCGCTTGAATGACGTCGACGATCTCGAATCCAAATTTGACGACACCGTCTGCGCTATCCTTCTCGAAACCATCCAGGGAGAAGGCGGAATCTATCCCGTCAGCGAAGAGTTCTGGAACCGGGCGCGTGCCCTGGCTACGAAAAACGGCGCGCTGCTGATCGCCGACGAAATTCAGTGTGGCCTGGGTCGCACCGGCCGCCACTTCGCGTACCAGAAATTCTCCTTGAAGCCCGATGTCGTGGTGGTAGCGAAGCCGCTCGCCGCAGGACTCCCGCTCGGTGCGATCCTTACTTCGGAAGCCGTCGCCCAACGCGTCTCGCCCGGCCTGCACGGAACCACCTTTGGTGGCGGCCCGCTCGCCTGCGCCACTGCTCTCGAATTTCTCAGTATCATCGAAGACGAGAAACTTCTGGAAAATATCCGCGAGCGAGGCGCCGAATTGCGCGAAGGCCTTTCCGCGCTGGCCGCAAAATTCCCTTTCATCCGCGAAATCCGTGGCGAAGGCTTGATGATTGGCATCGAGCTTTCTATCGATGGCGCTCCGTTCGTCCAGCAAGCCATGCTTAAAGGCTTGCTCATCAATTGCACGCATGACTTCACGCTTCGCCTGCTCCCGCCTTTCCTCGTCACTCGGGCGCAGGTACGTCAATTCCTGCGTCTTCTCGAACAACTCTTTGTAACTACTCCGCAAAAGGCCGCCGCCACGGAGCACGCGAAATCCGCGCCTCCGTCGCATGCTGCCCTCGCCGCGGCAAGGTGAAATAATGACTACATCCGCACTCGTTACGCCTATTTCTTTGTCGAATGACCTGCTCACCGGAGCGGAATGGAGTCCCTCGCATACGCGTGACCTCCTCCAGCTCTCCGCTGAAATCAAAGCCCGCCCGGGCCGTTACGCTTCCTCGCTCACCGGCAAATTCATCGCCTTGATTTTCGAAAAGCCCTCCCTACGCACTCGCGTCACCTTCGACGTAGGCATCCAGAGCATGGGTGGCTCAGTCGTATTTCTTGACCACACCCAAGCTTCTGCCTCACTCGGCGCTCGCGAATCCATCGCCGATGTCGCCCGCAACCTCGACCGCTGGGTTCATGGCATCGTTGCTCGTGTCTACCACCAGAAAGTCTTGGAAGAAATGGCCGCCAATGCCAGCATCCCCGTAATCAACGCGCTTTCAGACAAATTTCATCCCTGTCAGGCGCTCGCTGATTTTTTTACCCTCGAAGAAAGATTCGGCGCGCTCCGCGGATTCAAACTCGCCTATGTCGGTGACGGTAACAATGTTTGCCATTCCTTGATGTACCTCGCAGCTCGCCTCGGCGTTCATCTGCGCATCGCCACGCCGAACGACTATCAGCCGGCGCCCGAGGTGGTCGCCGATTCCAAACGGGTTGCCAAGGAAACTCGCGCCAAGATCGAGCTCATGACTGACCCGCGCGAAGCCGTCGCTGGTGCGCAAGCCGTCTACACCGATGCCTGGACCAGCATGGGTTTCGAGTCCGAAGGCGAAGTCCGGAGCGCCGTCTTCGCACCCTATCAAGTCAACCCGGAGCTAATGGCCCTGGCCGCTCCTGACGCCGTCTTCATGCACTGTCTTCCGGCGCACCGCGGATTGGAAGTTACTCCCGAAGTCCTCGACGGCCCGCAATCGGTCGTCCTCGACCAATCGGAAAACCGCATGTACGTGCAGAAAGCCATCCTGCATACTCTTTTCTGATCCTTCGATGCACAACATCGCATCGCAATTATTTTTCTGTTTGTAGGGGCACGGCACGCCGTACCCGTCTTTGAACCGTTGAACGCTTAAACTTTTTCAAACGAGGAACCGTGAACACGCAACTGCCAAAACCAAAAAAAGTAGTACTTGCCTACTCCGGAGGTCTCGACACCTCCATCATCATCCCGTGGCTGAAAGAAAACTATCAGTGCGAAGTCATCGCCATGATCGGCGACGTCGGCCAGCAGGAAGACCTGGAAGCCGCCCGCAAAAAAGCGCTGGCCACGGGCGCATCCACAGCCTACGTCGAAGATCTCCGCGAAGAATTTGTCCGCGACTACATCTGGCCCACGCTCCGCGCAGGCGCCGTCTATGAGCATACGTACTTGCTAGGCACGTCGATGGCGCGCCCGATTCTCGGCAAGCGCCAGGCCGAACTCGCTCTTCAGCTTGGCGCTGATGGCCTCTCTCATGGCTGCACCGGCAAAGGTAATGATCAAGTTCGCTTTGAGCTGGCTTACAAAGCCATCGCACCCAACGTGCAGATCATTGCTCCATGGCGCGAGTGGGACATCGATTCCCGCGAGGACGCCATCGCCTACGCCGCAAAACACAACGTGCAGGTCGAGCAAAGCAAAAAGAATATCTACAGCCGCGACCGCAACATCTGGCACTTAAGCCATGAAGGCGGCGAACTCGAAGATCCCGCGAACTCCCCGAACGAAGCCATGTGGCAATGGACCGTCTCTCCGGAAAAAGCCCCGGACAAAGCCGAAGAAGTCGAGATCGGTTTTGAAGCAGGCACTCCGGTCAGCGTGAACGGCGCAAAGCTCGGTCCAATTGAGCTTCTCAATACGCTCAATGAAATCGCGGCAAAACACGGCATCGGCCGCACCGACATCGTCGAAAACCGCCTAGTCGGCATGAAGTCCCGCGGCGCCTACGAAACCCCGGGCGGCACATTACTTGTCACCGCGCACCGCGAGCTGGAAACTCTAACCATCGATCGTGAGACTACACATTTCCAACAGGCACTCTCGCTTCGCTACGCCGAACTCGTCTATTACGGCTTGTGGTTTTCTCCGCTGCGCGCCGCGCTCGACGGTTTCTTCAACGTCTCGCAACAGCGTGTCACGGGCACGGTAGGCCTGAAACTCTGGAAAGGCACGCTCACCGTTACAAAGCGGGTCTCTCCGTTCTCGCTCTACCGCACCGACCTCGCTAGCTTCACCATGGGCCGCTACAACCCCAAAGACGCCGAAGGCTTCATCAACCTTTTCGCGCTGCCCGTAACCGTTCGCCCGAAAGCAAAAGCAGAAAGCACCAACAATTAATGATGTAGGGGAGGGCTTGCGCCTCCCTCGTAGGGGCACGGCACGCCGTGCCCTCTGCTCAGCAGCCGATGAAGAATGCCAATGACCGAACGCAAAGATGACCGCCTCTGGGGAGGACGCTTCGAACGCGAGCCAAACGCTCACTTCGACGCGTTCCAACGCTCCTTCGCGTTCGATCGCCGCCTTCTGCGTTACGAAATCGCCGTTGATCGCGCCTGGGCCAAAGCCCTCCAGCCCATTGGCATTTTCAACGCGACGGAAGTGAAACAAACTCTGGCCGCGCTCGACAAAATTTCCGCCTGCGCCCAAAACGACCCCGCCTGGGTCGACACGTTTGGCGCAAATGCCGAAGACGTTCACCATTTTGTCGAAAAAGCCCTCGTCGAAGAACTCGGCCCGCTCGGCTGGAAGCTCCACACCGGCCGCAGTCGCAACGAACTCGTCGCCACCGACTTCCGTCTTTTCGTTATCGACGCTGCGTCAGAAACTCAGCAGGGCTTGTCGGCGCTCTTGAATACGCTGCTCATGCAGGCCAAGGCAAAAATCTCTGTGCCCATGGCCGGCATGACGCACATGCAGCACGCGCAACCGATTCTGCTGTCCCATTTTCTACTCGCGCACGCGGAAGCTCTTCTCCGCGATGTGACGCGCCTGCAGCACGCCGCTGATAGCGCCGACGCCTGCCCTATGGGTTCTGGCGCGCTCGCTGGAAACTCCTTCGGCATCGACCGCAACGCCATCGCGCATGACCTTGGTTTTTCCAAGATCACTGCGAATAGTCTCGACGCCGTCAGCGATCGCGATTTCGCGCTCGATTATCTTTTCGCCCTCACTGGCATCGCCACCCATCTCTCGCGTCTCGCTGAAGATTTCGTGATCTTCGCTTCACAGGAATTTGCGTACGTGGTTCTGCCCGACGAATATTCGACTGGTAGCAGCCTCATGCCGCAGAAGAAGAATCCCGACTCCTGGGAACTGATTCGCGGCAAAACTGGCCGCATCACCGGCGCGTTGCTCGGCCTGCTCACTACGCTCAAAGGTTTGCCCACCAGCTACCAGCGCGACCTGCAGGAAGATAAAGAAGGTCTGTTCGCCGCGCACGATCAGGTCAACGATATGCTCTTCGTCGCCGTTGGTGCGCTTGCCGGCACGGAGTTCCGCGAAGACCGTCTTCGCGCCGCCGCATCGAATCCGCTTCTATTGGCCACCGAAGCCGCAGACTACCTTGTTCACAAAGGCGTTCCGTTCCGCCAGGCCCACGACATCGTCGGCAAAGTCCTGCGCGAAGCCGAAGGCCAGAAAAAGGCCTGGACTGAATTGCCGATCGAGGATTTGAAGAAAATCTCCCCGAAGTTCGATGCCGATTTTTCAGATGGGCTAAACGTCAATGCCGCGCTTGCTGCAAAAAAGGTGCCCGGCGGAACCGCGCCGGATGCAGTTAGAAAAGCCATTTCCGATTTGGAAGAACGTCTTAAAAAAAAAACCACCAAACTAGGAGCCACGCCATGAGCACACCAACCGCAATTCAGCTGAACACTCTAACCTCCATCTCGGAGGAGAGGAGGTTGCTTCCGGGGACGGCGCGCTAGTCACACGGATATTCCGCTGATGAAGCACGCACTCTCCGAAGCATCTCTACCGCGCGGATTCCGGTTCGCAGGCATCGCCTGCGGACTGAAAAAAACTGGCGCGCTCGATCTCGCGATTATTTCGAGCGACGTCCCGGCTTCTGCCGCAGCGGTGTTCACGCAAAATCTTGTGGTCGCCGCTCCGGTCACCATTTCCAAGGAGCATTTGCGCGCGTCGAAAGGCCGCATGCGCGCCGTGATTGTGAATGCAGGCAACGCGAACTGCGCAACAGGCGCCGCAGGCCATGCCGCCGCACAGAAAACCGTTGCGGAAACAGCCAAGCGGCTCGGCTGCACACCCAACGAAATTATCGTCTGCTCGACGGGAGTAATTGGCGTGCCACTAGCCGTCGAGAAAATCTTGCGATCGCTGCCGAAGCTCACGCGAAATCGCCGCCCCTCCGCGCGTTCCTTCGCGGAGCTCTCGCTTGCCATTTGCACGACGGACACTCGTCCAAAAACTGCCGGTGCCTCCTTCAAAATGGCCGGTAAGCGAATCCATCTCGTAGGCTGCGCTAAAGGCGCGGGAATGATTCATCCCAACCTCGCGACGACACTCGCCTTCGTTGTGACCGACGCCGCAATTGCACCAGCACTTCTGCAAAAAACGTTGCGCGACGTTTGCTCGCGCACATTTAACTGCATCAGCATCGACGGAGATTCTTCTACCAACGACACGTTGGCGGTCTTCGCCAATGGCGCTGCCGGTGCGCCCGCGATTCGCGCAGGCAGCGCATCGCATCGAGCCTTCGCAACGGCGCTTGAAGACGTTTGCCGTTCGCTAGCGTTACAAATCGTAGCCGACGGCGAAGGTGCCCAACGCGTAATCGAAATCGAAGTCCGCGGCGCAAAAACCGAAACCGCCGCCAAGCGCATCGCCGAAACGATCGCCACCTCGCCGCTCGTCAAAACAGCCTTCGCCGGAGGCGACCCCAACTGGGGCCGCGTTTTCGCTGCGGCCGGTCGTTCCGGGGTCCAATTCGATCCAGCGCGCGTCGACATCACCATGGCTAGACATCCCGGTTCTGCGGCAAAGGCCAGCCGCTCGATTTCAACGAACGCGCCGCCAGCGACCGCTTGCTTGCCGAACACGTTCCAATTGTCCTGCATCTGCACGCCGGCAACGCTAGCGCGCGCTACTGGACCTGCGACCTCACCGCGGAGTACGTCCGCATCAACGCGTCGTATCGCACCTGACGTCGACTGGCTTAGCGCACCGGATTCAACAATTTAAGAAGTGCCCACGAGTTCGAGAGGCTGTCCTGTTGCACATAGTGGGCACTGGGCGGGCACCCATAAGTTGTGCGGCATCTGGTATAGAAGTTCGAGAGCGACCTGATGTTCCGTTGCGAATTTGCCGATGGAATCGCCGAGTCCTAGAAGGGCACCAATGGCGACGATATCGGCACTGGCCGATTGCAAATCGGAAAACGCTCCGCGAACAGCTGACCCGGCACTGATCACATCGTTTATGATCGCGACGCGTTTACCTTCGACGGCCGCCCTCAGCGGCTTCGGGAGGAGATACTCGATAGGATATAAACCTTCATGCGCAGTGTTTACAAATCGCTCGGCGTAGACGAAATCGCAGCCGAGTTCCAGCGAGACCAGCAACGCGATGAATGCGCCTTCTACGAGCGGCCCGCAGACGGCCTCCACCTTGTACTCCCCGAGTCTTGCCGCTAGTTGAGCGGCAAACACCTGGACCTCGCGCGAATGCAAGCACAGTGTCTCGAGCTCCAGCCACAACTCTCCGTGATGGCCGGATTCGAACTGGAAGTGTCCCTGGCGCCGACGCACAAGTTTTAGAAGTTCTTCTGTCATCGTAACTCTTCGACTCTTGGCACCCAGCTCGCGAGCGCCTAAGTATCGACGAAAACAAGAATTCTATGCGATTACAATTCTAGCCACTCTTATAGGAGGAGATGAGAGAATTGCCCGGTGTATATTTGAAGGGCTGCTGAATCTCGAGATTTATTCCAAGCACGCGCTCTATGACGCCAAGTTCGAACAGATCAATGATGATCCTAATTGCCGGACCGTATCGTTCGGGAACGAATGACGATCCTGCGTTAATAAAAAGAAATGTAGAAGAAATGGAGTCTTATGCGTTGCCGATCTTTCGCGCTGGGCATATCCCGATTCTGGGCGAATGGCTGGCATTACCGCTAGTGGACCTTGCCGGTTCCACGAAAATTGGCGACGAATTTTTCAACGAGATTTTTCATCCCCTTGCGATCAGGCTTTTAGAAAAGTGCGATGCGGTGCTTCGCGTCGGCAGATCTTCGGCTGGCGCGGATGAAATGGTTCGCGTCGGACGCAGCTTAGGCCTAAAGATTTACTCCACTCTCGCGGAAACTCCCTCTCAGTGAATGAGGGAGAAAACTGCGCTTGCAAGATATGCATCGCCGAGCCTTACTCTTTTCATCGCAAAGCGGCCCGAAATGAAAAGAGGGCACGGCATGCCGTGCCCTCTTTCAGTATTTATTCCGACTCCGTCGCCCAGCCTAGAAGGCATACCGCAATGAGAATTGGATCAACCTCGGCGCTCCCACCGTACTGGTGATCTTGCCGAAGTTGCCGCCTTCCACGTCGGTGAAAGCCGGATTGGCGAAGTTGGCGTGGTTCCAAATGTTAAAGAAATCGGTAGTGAACCGCAGTTCCTGCCGCTCGGTAATCTTGAAGTTCTTGATGATCGAGAAGTCCCAGTTCTGCTGCCCTGGTCCGCGGAAGGTGTTGCGCCCCAGGTCTCCGAAGCCGGTCGTGCAGAAGTTGGGATTGTTCACGGGATCGCACAAGCCCGGGTAGAGAAGCGGTGCCGGCGTGAACGCGTTGAGATTCAAATAGCCGTTGACGCGTGACCCGATGCTTCCGCTGGTCGTAGCGCTCGAAAGCGTAGCACCTGGCGCCAGACTTGCCGTCAGCACACCTGGAGCGGAACCCGCTCCGAGAAACCCGGTGCCCGCTCCGGAATCCAGGACCGAGAACGGCGCGCCCGATTGAATAATAGTGATGCCGCTGATCCCCCATCCCGCTAGCAGCCTGTGAGTCAAACCTTCCGCGGACTTGAAGAATGGCAAATCGTAGCGGTAACTTACGGCTAGCCGGTGCGTGCGGTCAAAATCGGACAGTCCGCGAGAATCGTTCAACGTGGATTCGTCGTTGAAGGCGGTATTGAAGGCAGTATTGCCCGTTGAAGTCGCATCCGTCGACTTCGAAAACGTATATGCCGCCTGGAAATACCCGGCTCCCCAGCGCCGCGAGACTGTGGTCTGGAGCGAATTGTAGTGCGAGTACGCGTCATTGGCGAACAGCTGAAACCCTGCGTAGCCGTTGATACCCTGTGCTCGCGAGCGAGCGACAGCGTTGTCGAATGTATTGGTCGTTATGACGCACGGGCTGGGATTGCAAAACGGGCTGGCAATATCCACTGGATTAGTCGGCGTGGCGTCCTGCGATTGCAGGGCGTCACGCGTTTCGCGCAAGTGAATGGAATGCGTACCCACATAGCCAACCTCAAGCACCCACTGCTTCCCCAAGTCACGCTGAACAGTCAGATTCCACTGTTGCGTGCTGGGCACGACAAAGTGGCGAGGGACAGCCAATCCGAAAATGCCAAGCGTATTGAGCGGTCCCGGGCAACCGGTTCCGCCAGCCTGCCCATAATTCGCTGCTTGTGTGGTATCTCCTCCAGGGAAGCCCTGGAAAACGTTTAAGCAGGGAACAAAGGCCGGGTCCAGCGTGCCGGCTTGCGGCAATGCGTTCGGATTGGGATTCGGGCAATTTAGCAGCGGCGTCGCGGAAAAATAGGTTCCCAGGCAGCCTGGTGAGCCTCCGCCGAATGCCACCGGAAGAAACGGCGTCTCAAAAGACAACTGGTCCGCCGTGCCAACGTCTTCGCGTACGTAGTAGATGCCGTATCCCGCGCGAATCGTCGTATTGTGATGACCGAAGAGGTCATAAGCCAGGCCAATGCGCGGCCCAACATTCGTCGAGTAATTGTTGTTAAACGTCGTGCCATTCGCGCTTCCGGACAATCCCGCCAGGTGCAAGCTGTTCACGCAGGAGGGATAGATGAACGGAAACTCCCCAGCATTCGCGAGCGATGGATCGAGATTGCCGATATGGCAAAGATCGTCATGAAACGCGCCGAATATTTCCGTTCGCACTCCGAGGTTCAGCGTCAGATTCGGCCGGATCTTCCAGTCATCCTGCGCAAAGACCGCGTAGTTATTGGATCGGTATTCGTGATTCGAAAGGCCTCCGCCGCCAAAGCTGAATTGTGGCGCGCCCAAAAGAAAATTCTGGAAGTCGGTCGTCGAGACACCTGGCAGAGGATTTCCCGAACCCACCGGAGTATTCGTGAAGAACAATTCCCCGTTGAACACCTGCGGAAAGTTCTTGTTTAAATTCACGCGCGTAAAGTCACCACCGAAACGGAACACGTGTGCACCCTTTACCCAGCTCACGGTGTCCACAAGGTTGTAGTTGTTTTGGTCCTGCGTCTGGTTCCCGAAGGGTGCCGGTCCGATTTCAAATCCCGAACTCTCGAAAATGAATTTATAAATGGAGTCCGTCACGCTGTTCGTCGGCCGGTCGATCCCCAGGTCCGACGTGGTGACAGGCGGAACGTTGGTCAGGTCGTCGTTAATATGCACGAAGCCGAATCTGAACTCATTCACGAGTGTCGGCGAAAAAAGATGTGTCTCGGTGATATTCAGGAAGCGGGCATTCACCGGCGTATCAAACGGAAAGTTCAGCGAGGAAGAGCTCACGCTGCTGGCTAGCGTGCTACCCAGAGATTCCTGCAGGTCGCCTCCGCCGAAAGGAAGAAAACTCTCGGAATCGGAAAAGAAAAACCGCGCCGAAAGTTTGTCCTGGCCGCTGCGGAATTCGCGGTCCCAGTTGGTCGTAAATTGGTTGTCGGTATATTTCCCCGCCCGGCTGATGGCAAACGCGCCCGTTGTAGGATCGCTGCTCGGAATCAACAAACCGTTGGTCGTCCCGCCGAACTGGTTGCTCTGAAAATTCAACAAACTCAATACGACCGGATCAATCGGGGTCGTCGTATTCCCGAAAAATGCCTGCGAAATCGAAGCCTGTGTTCGGACCTCGGGAAGTGACGGAATCGTCGTGCTAATGAGCGTGCCCGGCGAATCGCCGCTGCGCTGCCGAGTTCCCTGGTAGTTCATGAAAAAATAGCCGAACTTCTCTTTTACAACCGGTCCGCCAAGGCTTCCGCCAAAAATGTTCTGATTGATCACGGGACGCGCCAAACCTTGGCCATTCAGGAAGAAGTCGTTGGCGTTCAAAACCGTATTGCGGAAATATTCGTAAGCGTCGCCGTGGAACTCCCTTGTGCCTGACTTTAGAATCGCGTTTACGTTTCCGCCGCCGTCCCGCCCCTGGCTCGCGTCATACAGCGACGTCTGCACTTTGAACTCCTGGATTACGTCGGGATTGGGAAGTGGAACGTACGTCGCTTGCGCAACGTTGTAGTCTGTGGCGCTGATTCCTTCGATCAAAAAGTTGTTGTTGTCTTCGCGCTGTCCGTTCACGAAGAGCTTCACCGAACCGCGCCCAAGCTGTGCCGCGGCGTTCAGTTCACTCTGTGCGCCAGTGGAGAGCGTCAGCAGTTGCTGGTAATTCTGCGTCGCAAGAGGAAGCTCACGGATTGTGGCAGTCCCAAGCGATTCGCCGGTCGTGGCGTTGCTGGTTTCCACCGCCGTTACTTGGGCGGAGATTTCCACTTTTTCTGTCACGGCTCCGGGTTTCAAAGTGATCGTCACGCGCGTCGTTTCCGTGACGCGCACTTCAATATCCGTGGCTTTTGCTTCTCCAAATCCGGATTTATTTACGACGACAGTGTAATTCCCGGGCGGCAAAAGCGTGGCTACGAAAATCCCCTCGCTGCTCGAGGGAAGCTTGCGCACGATGGATTCCGTCCGCGCTTCGATAACTTGCACATCCGCGCCGCCGATAGATCCGCCGCTGCTATCAACGACGACACCGCTGATGGCGCCAGTCGCTCCACCTTGTCCGTACGCGTTCGCGCCCGCCAGCATTCCAGCGAGTAACAACACCCCCGCAAATAATCTAGAAATACCCCACATGCTTCACCCCCCAGGTGATCAAACTTAATATCTGTCTTGCTCTTGAACAACGACAATCCCGGCGTGTGATCCTTCGAATCGCGCCAGTGTCCCCCGGAACACGGCACGCGCCAGTGAATATTCCTATTTTGAAACTAACGATACGGCTTCCGTGTGTCAACCCGCCAAGGCATATATTTTCGTAAAAGGTTCATAAAAATTTTTGATGAATCAGATCATCCCTTGCAGCGTCAAACCTCTTGCTATGGCTTGTTTTGCTCGCCTGCCCGTTCTCAGCCCTTGACGCCGACTTTGCCCGGCGAGACCATTACCCCCAGGGTTACATGGGCGCAACCTGTCGCGCTTGCCATCCGTCTTAGTAGATAGCAGGTTTACCATTGTCGCCGATGGGGGTGACACATGATTTCTAGCACCGCTTTCCGTTCGCTTCTATCTTTCTCGTTCTTCGCTCTCTTGGTGGGCATCCATCCGGCGGCCGCAGACTCCAGTCACGCCCGCGTCATTCGCCTTAGCCTCGTCCAGGGCGATGTGCGCTTCACTCGAGAAGCCCACGGCGATCCGCTCGCGGATCAAAAGGCTCAATGGGAAACAGCCCAGGCGAACTTGCCAATCCGTCAGGGCTACGTGATCGCCACCGACAATGGCCGCGCCGAGGTCGAATTTGAAAATGGCGCGATGGCTTTCCTCAACGAGAACACCGTTCTCGAATTTTTCGATCTTTCTTTAGATGATGGCGCGCGCACCACACGTCTGGTCCTCCGCCAAGGCTCGGCTTCCTTCTACGTGAATCCCGCCAACGACGATTATTTCAGCGTGACAGGCGGCGACTTCACAGTTGAGGCTAACGGCAAGAGCTCCTTCCGCCTCAACAACTATGACGATGGAAGCAATCTGGACGTCTTGACGGGCCACGCCACCGTCCTGCACAAGAAAGAAACCACGCAGCTCAGCAAGGGTCAGTCGCTCTCCATGAAGGCTGGAGAAAATTCCGTGAGTATCGGCCGGCTCCCCTCCGGTGACGATTTCGATCACTGGGTCTCCGGCCGCATTGACACGGTCTCCACGGCGACGAACGCGTCCCTTCAATATACGAACACTCCCTATTACGCTCCCGGCTACGCCGATCTTTATACGTATGGCGCTTGGTCTTCCTGCGGAGGCTACGGCTACGGCTGGCGGCCCTTCGGCGCAAGCTTGGGATGGTCGCCCTTCACTATGGGCCAGTGGATTATGGATCCCGGTTTCGGCTGGACTTTTGCCAGCTATCAGCCGTGGGGTTGGGCTCCTTACCATTATGGTGGCTGGCTTTTTGACGCCTCTTGTGGCGGGTGGTTTTATTCGCCGCCACCTTACTACGGCTATGGAGGTTACGGAGGATACCCGGTCAGGCGCACTCCGCCCATCGTCCATCCGCCTCGCCCGCTCTATCACGCAACGACCGCTGTTTTCGTTCGGCAGAACGGTCAGATCGCTATCGTGCCCATGCATCCTCTCGATAAGGATGGCAAGACTCCGCTCAATCTAGAACACGGTGTTTTTTCCGTCGATCCTGCCAGAAACGCCAAGGGGCCCGTGCTGTCTGCTTCAGCAGGACAAAAATGGGAAACCGTAAAATCTCCGCAGCGCGAGGCGCTTACCAGCGGTCTCGTTGCCACCACGGCGCCTGTGCGCACTTCGCGCACGCTTATAGAAGGAGGAAGCAGTGGAACGCGCGTCGTTTCCCTGAACCACGATTCTTCCATCACGTACGATGCGCACGAGCACCGCTTTGTGAACGCAGCCGCGGCTGCGGGCTCTCAGCGAGAGTCACAAGTTCTTGCGGAAAAAAATGGGCTGAACGGGACTAGAAACGATCACATTGTCGAAGGTCCCAAAAACAATCCGCCGTCTGGAACGGCCGCGCGCGTCGCCAATGCTTCCGCGCCCGCGCGCTCAGCAGCTCCGCCATCTCGCTCAATCGCTCCGCCACCACCAGCTCGCTCCTCGAGCGCTAGTAGCGGCGGTGGCACTTATTCAGGCGGAGGGGCGTCTTCGCGTGCGTCATCTTCGTCGTCCGCATCCTCGTCTTCGTCTCACGCCTCGGCACCTTCCTCCAGCGGAGGTGGTGGGGGTGGCGGCCGACCGCACTGAGGCATTCTTCATTTCAGAAATTTTTGAAAGAAAAACGGCTCCTCAGTTTGGAGCCGTTTTTCTTTATCTAGAAACATCGCCAGCCATATGCAGCTCGCACGTTGCTAAGCGAAGAGCATTCCCGCATACCCCACAACCGCTCCAAGATCCCCGGAAACATCCCCCGACGTCGCATACCGCACCAACTCTGCCCGCGTACTTCCCAGACTTTGCAGTGCCGTTAGCATCGCAACGCTTGGCCCCAATCCGCACATCGAGATCGCTTCATTCCGGCAAGTATCGTAGAGCCCGCGCGCGTCCAGCGCTAAAATTTGATCAATTGCCTTGCGGTCCTTGACGCGTGTCGTTGCGTCATTCTCGTAATGATTCAAATCGGAGGTGGTCAGCAGAAGAATCTCTTCGCTGGACCCTGCGATCACGCGCCCGATAGCTTCGCCCACAGCAACGAGATTCTCAAGTCGCACGGTTCCGAGGGCAATAGGCACGAATGTAAACTCCGGTCGTAGTGCCTGCAAAAATGGAATTTGCACCTCGAGCGAATGCTCGCTGCTGTGGGCCACACTGTCTTCGCGGAGCAATGGGCAAGCCGCAAGCAACGCCGCCGCCAAAGGCTCATCGATCATTGCATCTCCGAGCGGCGTGCGCCATGCTCCGCTCGATAGAATCGCGGCATTTTCTCCGCGCGGATAATGTCGCACGCCGAGAATCACAATTTTCTTAGGAATAGCAATTCGCGCGTAAACCGCACCCGCCACGTGCCCCGAATACATATAACCCGCATGCGGTACCAGGCAAGCCTTTACTCGCACTGGCATCACGGCATTATCAATTTTGGTGTATTCCCGAATCAGTGCGGCAAGTTCAGTTGGATTTGAAGGATAAAATCGGCCGGAAACTGCCGCCATGCGAAGCATCACTTCGCTCCGCAAATCAAAGTGGCCTGGAGGGTTTGCCTTTGACCTTGAGCGCTTTCAACGACGACTGGTCGTAATAAACCGTGACCTTATCGCCGTACTGGTAGCCGCCCTTATCGACAATCGTCTGCATTTCCGCTGACGCTCGCTCGGACAGCGCGAACGACTGCATGGACATATCGTTTCCCCGCGCGCGCACTGTGATCTGAGCAGTGTTCGCGTGCATCACGTACCCTTCAAATTTGCCAAGCCCGTCAGTCTTCGATTTCGGCTTGATCGTATTTACGATAATCGGCACGGCCGTGTCCACAATAATGGGAGCAACTACTTCGGGAACGGTAGTAGGAATGGGAAGGGGAATCTGCGCCCGCACTGGCGCGTTGAAAATCCCCGTCATCACCAGGGCCGCGGCGCTCAATCCCGCGAATTTTATCTGTGCTTTCATTCGATGTCGTCCGTCGCAATCCTTAAAGATTTCAAAAAGCGCACATCCTGCGGCGTCATGGTAAGCCGTGCAGCCGGCTTCTTGTCTGGAATCTGATCAAACGATTCCTGGTCCACTTGAATCCGCAAAGATTCTAGAAAGCGCCGGTCCTGCGTCGTCAGCTTCGCCGCTTCCGCCGCAGCTGCATCCCGCTTCGCCAACCCGATCGTCGCGTCCAGTTTCAGCACGATATCGTACCCGTGCGCGCGCACTCCCGCAATGGCGCCTGTGATCCGGTCGGAGTCGGACACCGTGTCATTGATCGCGTGTCCCAATTCACGAAGCAAATTCTTCAGGTGATCGTCGAGTTGCAAGGGCGGCTCTCCCTCACTACATTTGCCATTCTAGGCCCGCATTTCTTAGGATACAAGTCACCTCGTTTCGCGTTGTCTCCAATAGGTTCACAGTACGTTAGTGCAGGTCTGGAGCCCCTCCCAGGGCCCTCCGAGCGCTATTCAGCTCTCACTCCCGACTGATTTTACGTCGTCTTTTGCGTTAAGATGCATCCATGTCCTCAGTAGCCACATCACCGGCAACTGCTCCCCGTCAGGGAGGCTTTCAACGTTTTTGGCGCGCCCTCAAGCAGCTC
Source organism: uncultured Acidobacteriota bacterium (assembly GCA_963784015.1). Classification (GTDB taxonomy): domain Bacteria; phylum Acidobacteriota; class Terriglobia; order Acidiferrales; family UBA7541; genus Acidiferrum. Next base: position 123,235 of record CAWAPX010000041.1, on the reverse strand, counting down.
TTCCTCGAAGTCGCCGGCGCCATGTTCGCATTTCTTGGAATCCTCTGGCTCAATGCAGCTCTGCGCTCCTGGAGTCGCGACGTGGCCCACTGGCTCATTACCACAGCCGTTGCCATCGCCCTGGTATTCTTTTTTTTCGCACTAAGTTCGTTCCGCCGCGCCCGCAAGTTGTAATCTATTCCTTGTAATCTGCTCCCTGTAATCTGTAGGCGCGGGGCTTTAGCCCCGCTCTTTTCGTTTCATCCGGTGGCCGTAAAAATGTCTGACACAAAAACCAAGCCCTCCGCCGAACGCAAAGAGCATTTCGCAACTCTTTCCGGCCTTCCCATCGACCGCCTCTACACGCAAAACGATCTCCCCGCCTCGGATCCAGAATCGACCATCGGCTACCCCGGCGAATTCCCCTACACCCGCGGCATCTACCCAACCATGTACCGCGGCCGCCTCTGGACCATGCGCCAGTACGCCGGCTTCGGCACCGCCGTCGAATCCAACCAACGCTATCGCTATCTCCTCAGCAAAGGCCAAGCAGGCCTCTCCGTAGCCTTCGATCTTCCCACGCAAATCGGTATGGACTCCGACCACCCGCTCGCTCTCGGCGAAGTCGGCAAAGTCGGCGTAGCCATCGATTCTCTCGAAGACATGGAAACTCTCTTCGATAATATCCCGCTCGAAAAAGTCTCCACCTCCATGACCATCAACGCGACCGCCGCCATCCTCCTCTCCCTCTACGTAGCCGTCGCCAAAAAACAAGGCGCCAATCTCGCAAAAATCTCCGGCACAGTGCAAAACGACGTTCTCAAGGAATACATCGCTCGCGGCACGTACATTTACCCCGTACGTCCCGCCATGCGCATCGTCACCGACATTTTCGCCTGGTGCCGCGACAATCTCCCCAAGTGGAATACCATCTCCATCTCCGGCTATCACATCCGCGAAGCCGGCTCCACAGCCATCCAGGAAGTCGCGTTCACGCTAGCTGACGGCATCGCCTACGTCCAAGCCGCTCTAGACGCCGGCCTAGCCATCGACGAATTCGCCCCGCAACTCTCCTTCTTCTTCAACGCCCACAGCGATCTCCTCGAAGAAATCGCCAAGTACCGCGCCGCCCGCCGACTCTGGGCCAAAATCATGCGCGACCGTTTCGGAGCAAAAGATTCTCGCTCGCTCCTCCTCCGCTTCCACGCGCAAACCGCCGGCTCTTCACTCACCGCCCAGCAACCAGAAAACAACATTATCCGCGTAGCCATCCAAGCCCTGGCCGCCGCTCTAGGCGGCTGCCAATCGCTCCACACCAATTCTATGGACGAAGCGCTCGCTCTTCCCACTGAAGACGCCGCGCTAATTGCCCTGCGCACACAGCAAATCCTCGCGCACGAAACCGGAGTTACCAACACCATCGATCCCGTCGCCGGCTCCTACGCCATCGAACATCTCACCAACGAAATAGAACAGGGCGCCGTCGAATACATCTCCAAAATTGATGCCATGGGAGGAATGCTGCGCGCGATCGAATCCGGTTTCGTCCAAGGCGAAATCCAAAAAGCAGCCTACGATTTCCAGCGCGCCGTAGAATCCAAAGAACAAATCATCGTCGGCGTAAATGACTTCATAGCCGAAGAAGAACGTACCATCCCCACGCTCCGCATCGAACCCGAAATCGAGCGTTCCCAAATCGCGCGCCTAAACGCCCTCCGCGCGAAGCGTGATTCCACAAAAACGCAAAACGCGCTCGCCGAACTCCAACGCCGCGCCTCTACGACAGAAAATCTCCTCCCCGCCATCCTCAACGCTGTCGAAGCCCACGCCACCGTCGGCGAAATCTCCGACGCCCTCCGCCGCGTCTTCGGCGAATACCAAGAATCTGTCGTCATCTGAAATGAAACTCATCCTCGCTTCCACCTCTCCGCGCCGCGCCGAAATTCTCCACGACGCAGGCTTCTCCTTCACCGTCGTCTCTTCCGCCGTCGACGAAACCCCCATACCCGGCGAATCCCCCAGCCAGCTCGTCCAGCGCCTCGCTGACGCCAAAGCCGAACTAGTCGCCGCCCGCGCCACAGGCCCCGCCATCGTACTCGCTGCCGACACAGTCGTAACTCTCGAAGGCCGCATCTTCGGCAAACCCCGCTCCAGCGACGACGCGCGTCACATGCTAGAGAATCTCTCCGGCCGCACCCATGCCGTCGTAACGGGCGTCACTCTCATTCGCCTGCCCGACGCCGAGCGCCGCACTTTCGTCGAATCCACGCTAGTCCATTTCGCTCAGCTCTCCGCCGAAGAAATCACGCGTTACCTAGCAACCGAGGAACCCCACGACAAAGCTGGCGCCTATGCCATTCAAGGCCGCGCGGGCCGCTACATCCCCCGCATCGAGGGCGACTACTTCAACGTAGTCGGCCTTCCCCTTTCGCGCGTAACGCAGGCCCTAGCCGAACTCGGCTGGTCCGAGGATTAGTCCCGCCCCTTCGCCCTGCCCCGGAGCAGGGCAAGTTCCGCTGTTCAGGGATGTAAAAAAAAACCTAGATTGGCGCGTATACCCGTCGATGTTGGAGGATATGCGGAAGCGGAAAGACGTCCTCGAAGTAGGTTGACGTTGTGCAAGCCGTTAGGCACCCCAAGCTGGCACTTGGCGAACCATGTTCCACACCATATCGTCCAATGCACCGCTGATCTCATCGGAAGGTTCCGTCCGAGTGTTCGTCAGCGCAGCCCAACACATGCCCGTAGCCGTGCGGACCATAATCGTCGTTGTCCCCGGCAGGCTGCCGTTATGCCACCAATTTCCCGCTCCATTGTCCCTGACCATCCATCCCCTCGCGTATTTGCCGGCTGAACCTTGCGGGTATGCAGGGCTCGGCGTGGTCATGATCTTGATACTCTCCGGTTTTAGCAGGCTCGGAATCCCCGGGAAGCCAGTCACATGGTCGAGAAAACGCACCAAATCCGAAGGGCTCGCAATCCATCCGCCATGCGAATCCATGCGCGTGACGTTCATCTTGTACGGATCCTCGCTGTACTGTCCGTAGTACGCCACTTCATTCGGGAAGCGCTGGTTCTGTTTATTTCGCGCGATGTTCATATCGGTAAGGCCACACGGACCGAGGATGCTGCTCTGAACGTACTCCGCATACGGTTGACCTGTAACCTGCTCGATGACACGGCCCAGCACGCAGTAGCCAAAATTGGAGTAAGCCCAGTGTTGCCCCGGCGGATAGGTCAGCGGCAAATTCTCCAGCGTCCAGGAAATCAAGTGGGCTTGGTCCCAGGAATCGTGTTGAAACATCGGATCTGTGGAATCATTCGGCCAGCCTCCGCACGTATGTGTCAGCAAGTGATCGACGGTGATGTCTGTGACGTACTGTTTGTAAGGAGGCTTGCCGAATTTCGTTCCAAGAATTCCCGAAGGCCCAAAGACTTTGTCGGTGAGATTCAGCTTGCCGCTCTCCATCAAACTAAAAATGGTCACCGAGGTGATGGGCTTCGTGACGCTGGCGATGCGAAACAAAGTATTGGGAAGCACTTGTTGTGCTTCCGCTCTGTCTGCTATGCCGAAAGAATGCTCGTAGACGAATTTTCCATTGCGCGTAATTGAAATCCCAAGCCCCGGAACCGAATACTTCACCATGAAAGCACGCGCGATCCGGAACATTTCCGCGCGGCTTCCGTTCCCTTCTCTCTCTTGCGCCTGCTCCGAGGAAAATCCATGTAAACGCGGGACCATAATTCCCGCCGCCGCGGTTCCGCACAGATTTCTGATCACCGATCGCCTGCTAAATTTCCTCGACATGGCGCCCCGTCCCTCTTACCTGTTGTCAGAGTTTCCGCGGATGCAGCCATTTAAAGTTTGGCCCGGCGGAATTGCAAAAGTCTATCTCACAACCCTCTCCCTGAATATGCGTAAGCTGGACCGTTGCCGCTCGCCGATTAAGATGGAAGTGCAAACTGACGCTGGGTATAGAATCGATCGCGAAGTCGTAAGCCCTTTCCGTTCGTGGAGCATGTAATGAGGAACTTTACCCCGAAGTGGCTGCTCTTATCTTCGCTGGCTGTGCTGCTGGTGGTTGCGCATAGCATCTCTTTCGCGCAAGAGCCGCCGGCGGAACAACCGCCGGACAATGTGGCGGGCAACTGGTCGATTTATGCCAACGACCCCAACGGCACAACCTCAACGAAGTACATTCAACTCAAACAAGATGGCAACCAGCTCACCGGCCATTTCAAAGGCCCTCACCAGTCGGGCGGTCTCGAAGGCACGATTAACGGCCATCACATCATGTTCCGCACAAAGACTCGCGATGTGCTCACCTTCCGCGGAACCGTCGAAGGCAATCAAATGAGTGGAAATTTCGGCAATCGCGGCCAGCACGGCACGTGGAAAGCCGAACGCACGAACTGATTAGCTTCGAGAACTAAGTGGGACAGCCAATCCTGGCTGTCTTCTTTCTGCCCCCGGGTGACTACAGTCTTCCGGCCGCAAGCTCCTCTCTAACCCCTCGCCCAAAACAAAAAAGGCGCCCCGACCTTATCGGAGCGCCTCAAAAAACTAAACTCTAAACCCTTATACAAAAAACGCTTTTACGCCTTCTTATCTTCCGCCGGCTTCTCCACAGGAGCAGCCGCTGGCGGAGGAGGTGCCGTCGACGACGCTTGCGCACCAGACATGCCTTCCTTGAATCCGCGCACGCCCTCACCCAACCCGCGCATCAACTCAGGAATCTTGCGCCCCCCGAAAAGTACGAGTATCACGATCGCAACGATCAACAAATGCATTGGGCTGTCCCACACCGGGCACCTACCTTTCGCGCCGGGATAAGTGCACCCGCACGCAGGGGCTAATCACTGCAAGCAAGCTAAAGTATAACACGCTCATCCCCGGCCCGGCGCGTCACCCGCTCCCGGTCCAAGTATTCAAGCAGAGGAATAGCGTACTTGCGCGAAATGCCCGTGAGGTCCTTGAATCCGGGCACGGAAATTCGCTCCCCCTTCGCCTTCTTATACGTAGCAAGCCGCTCCTTCAGATGGGCAAGCGCATCGCGATGAAAAATAAGTTCCAGGCTCACCCTCACCAAGTTCTTCTCGCGCAACAGAATTTGCAGCAGCTTCTCCGCCCGCTTTGCCTCGACCGACAGTCTCGCCAGCACCTCTTTTACCGACGGCACCGCCAGACCCGCGTCAGCAAACGCCTTCTCGATCTCTCCCTTTGCTTTAGCCTCCTCCGGCAACAGCGAAATCTCCGATCCCGCCCGCTTCACAAACTCGCCTTGCACGTCTAGTTTCTTCTCCGCTGCCAACTCTTCCAGCGCCGCTCGAAACGTCTCCTCCCGAACGCGCCTTCCCAGACTGGCGCGCAGATCCTCCCGCGCGATTCCGGGTGAGAGCGGATTCTCCTTGTGAAAGCGTTCCACCCGCTCGCCGACTTTTCGCTTCACCTCGTCGAATGCCTTCCGACACAGCAAAATCAATTGCTCCGCCGAAACAATCTTGATTTTGCCCACTGCAGCAAGCTTCCGCGCCGCCTCTCGTATCTCCTGATCGAACCAGCCCGTCCGCGCGACAATCTCTCCGAGCGCCAACCCCAGCAACGCACGCTCCGTCATCGCGGCCAGCATCTCTTCACGTTTCCCTGCTTCCAGCGTTTCGAGAAACGCCGCGCGTCCCGTATCGCGCAACGTCGGCCTCCTCGCCAACGGATCCAGGACCACTCCTCCGCCATTCGTGATGACCGGCGATAATTGCCGCACAATAAATCGGTCGCCGGGCAACAACAACACCTCATCCTGCAAACGCAAATGCGCCAGCGCGCTCTGTCCTGACGAAAGCAGGCTTTCGCCGTAGAGAAAGACCTCGGCGATCGTCTCTATGGTCCCCGCATGAAAATGCACCCGCGCGCGATGCTTCAGCTTGCGAGAGGAAGGCAACAGCGTAAGCCTCACATCGACCCTGCGCGTCGTTCGAAAATGTCCCGGCGCGGCAAGCGTCATCCCGCGCTTCACATCGCCGTGATCGATACCCGCCAGGTTTACGGCCGTCCTCTGTCCCGCGATCGCGCGCTCTACAGATTTTCCGCCTGATTGCACACCGCGCACGCGCAATCGCTTGCTTCCGGGAAACAGCTCGACTTCATCTTCCGCGCCGATACTTCCCGATATCAGCGTGCCCGTCACCACCGTTCCAAACCCTTTCATCGCAAACGCCCGGTCGATCGGAAGCCGGAAGTATCGCGCCGCATCTTTCCCAGGAATTTCGGAAGCGACGACGTGCAATGCGCTCTTCAACTCGGCGAGCCCTGTCCCCGACTTCGCACTCACCGGAACAATCGGCGCCCGCTCCAAAAACGAGCCGCGCAAATACTCTTCCACCTCCAACCTCACCAGCCCCAGCATGTCGGGATCGACCAAATCGCTTTTTGTCAGCGCCACAACGCCACGCTTCACTCCCAGCAGCCGGCAAATATCAAAATGCTCACGCGTTTGCGGCTTGATCGATTCATCCGCCGCAATCACCAGCAACACCAAATCGATCCCCGCCGCGCCGGCCAGCATGTTGCTCACAAAGCGCTCGTGCCCCGGTACATCTACAAGCCCGAACCTCACACCGTTCTCTTCGAGAAACGCAAAACCAAGATCAATCGTTATCCCGCGCCGCTTCTCTTCCGCGAGCCTGTCCGGATGCGTGCCAGTCAACGCCTCGACAAGCGCCGATTTGCCATGATCAATATGCCCAGCCGTTCCAACAATCACATTCTTTGAAGTGGTATTCATGAAAGGGAAAGCACGGCACGAAACGTCGCGCGGCGCGTAAGGGTTAAAGTAGCACAGCCACTCCTGGCTGTGCCTGCGGCCACTCCTCGCCCGAGCTTTGAGCAATCATCTTTGTGATTCTTGAATAAAGGGAGAGGTGTATTTCGGTTACTTCGCGGCCGCGATTTCGTCAACAATGGCCTGGGCTGCAGCTCGAGGATCGGTGGCTGCTATGATTGGCCGGCCCACAACCAGATAGTCCGCGCCAGCCTTGATCGCTTCCATAGGTGTCGCCGTGCGTGCCTGATCATCGCGCTTTGCATCGTCCCCGTTCTCTTTGTTATCAGGGCGCACGCCAGGCGTCACAATCAAGAAGTCGCGCCCGCAAGCCTTGCGAATAGCTCTCGCTTCCTGCACGGAAGCTACGACTCCATCGACACCCACCTCTTTTGCTAGTCGAGCCAACTTCACAACGCGGCTCTTCGGAGGCCCACCAATGCCGGTCTCGCGCATCGCCTTCTGGTCCATGCTAGTAAGAATCGTTACCGCGAGCAAGCGCGGACGGTCGGCGCCCATCGGGACTCCCGCACTGATTGCTTGGACAGCTGCCGCCATCATCGCGTGCCCCCCAAGGGCGTGTACATTGACGAGCTGCACCCCGGTCATGGCCGCGGCAGAAAGCACCGCTCCAGCAACTGTGTTTGGAATGTCGTGGAATTTCAGGTCGAGAAAGATGCCCGGACCCAGCGCGGCAATCTCTTTCACCGCTGCAGGGCCAGCAGCTGTAAAAAGCTGGTTGCCGATCTTAAACATCCCAACAAGATCGGAAACCTGTTTTGCGAATTTCAGGGCAGAAGATAGCGAATCAAAATCCAGTGCCACTATTAAACTGCTGCGGGGATGGGCGTCGAAGCTCAAGGTCATGTGAGACCCCGGTTTCGGCGGGGTCAGTGCTTCTCGGGCAATTCCATCAATTCGAGCCGAACCTGGCTCACACCCGAATTGATCAAACCGATCTTGCGTGCTACGCGATAGGATACATCAATTTCGCGTCCTTCTTGATAGGGACCTCTGTCGTTGATGCGTACTAGTTCAAACATCCCGTTCCGGGGGTTCACCACCCGGACGATGGACCCGAATGGAAGGTTAGGGTGGGCGGCTGTTAAGGCCTCGCAATCGAAGTGCTCCCCATTGGCGGTCTTCTTTCCGTTGAACGCGGGACCATACCAGCTGGCGTTGCCAACCCAAGACTTCACCGGCTTAACCGGAGCGCTCAAGCGCGCCACAAGGGGGGCGTCCATGACCGGAACAACGAGGAACATTAAGAGCACCCAACGGAATGCGGCCCAGAAAACAAAGAGTGGTCGTCTCATAGTGTGTTCTTTGTGCTACTCATATCCAAAAAAGTGTATCGCAAAATAGTCGTTATGTCAACCAAAATCTGCGAAAACTTTACCCCTTATCTCATTGACAGTAAACGTGTTAGCTCTAAAAAGAGCCCTCTCCAACCCTTCCACAAGTCGCTGACTGACCGTAGGGTCAGTAAAGCTGGCCGTCCCGACCTGTACCGCTGTAGCTCCTACAGCTAGATATTGAAGCACGTCCTCGACCGTCTCTATACCGCCAACCCCTAAGATCGGTATCTTTATCGCCTTATACGTTTCCCAAACCAAGCGAAGCGTGATCGGCTTAATAGACGGCCCCGAAAGGCCGCCCGTTTGGTTACCCAAGCAAGACCTCCCGGTCACCGGGTCAATCGCCATGGCCGGATAGGTGTTCGCCACCGTCAGCGCATCAGCCCCAGCCTCTTCCGCCGTCCGAGCAATAAGCCCAATGTCTGCAACCAACGGCGAGAGCTTCACCCACAGAGGCCTCTTAGCCGCAGCCTTGCGAGCAGCCCCGACGACCTCAGCTACTAATCCGGGATCGCCCCCAAACTGCATCCCCCCCTTCTTTACATTGGGGCAAGAGATGTTCAGCTCATAGGCAGCCAGCCCCTCGGCGTCCTCCAGGACCCGGATGACCTCGACGTAGTCCTCGACGCTGTAGCCGAATACATTGGCTATAATCGCTGTATCGTATTTTCTTAATAGTGGTAGTTTTTCCAGTACGAACGCGCGGACCCCTATGTTTTGGAGTCCCACAGCGTTCAGCATGCCGGCTGGGGTTTCGCAAAGCCGTGGCGCAGGAGCGCCTTCCATAGGTTCCCGGGACAGGCCTTTGACGACTATGCCGCCGAGACGATTTAGGTCAACCAGGTGGGCAAATTCGACGCCGTAACCGAAGGTTCCGCTAGCTGCGAGAATGGGATTCCGCAGGCGCACCGCGCCAATTTGCACGGTCAGATCAACGGCGTTTTCGCTCGTCACATCGTCCAGAGAATATCATAAAGCCGCGCCCACCCTGCCCAAAATCCCGCTGCCCCCACATTAGGACTGTGGAAGAAATGGCACGCCTAAGGCTTTGCTTCAGAACTAACCGGAGCAGATTGCTTTCTTGCCGCTTGAGCTTGGGACGCCTTCGTGAGTGCTTCACCCAACACGCGCCCATCCCGCGGCGCCAACGTAATCCCGCAAAGGGAAGCCAGTGTAGGTGCAATGTCCGCAGGCGTTATCGCACCGTAATACTCACCGGGCCGAATCCCGAAGCCCATGAATAGCACGGGCACACGTTGGTCGTAATAATAAGGCGTTCCATGAGTTGTCCCGTACCTGCGCGGTTTTCCTGGCGTTGAAAAATCCCACGGCCAGAAAGGCTTGGGCACGATCAGCAAATCTCCACTCCTGCTTTTCAAAAAGCTTGCCGCTTCTGCTCTTCGAATTGGGCTATCCGTTGCTGGACGGTCATCGAGCTCTTCCGCGCGATAGACGTTGGCCACGCCCGGAACACTCTCAATCGCCTCGATCACCGCGCGCATCGCAGCCGGATCCGCTTTCAATTTGTCATACGTTCCCGCCGTAAAATACACGTCGCTTCCCCCAATATCCGCGACTGCCGGCTTCGGGTAATTGAGTGGCTCAAGAGCCTTCTCGATCCGCACCTTCACTTCTTCCAGATTCAACCAGCCGGCATCCACTCCAGTTTTGACAATATCCTCAGGAATCGGCGCGCCGCCATGATCCGCGCTCAGCGCAACAACGTAATTCCCGCGTCCCACAGCTTTATCGAGATGCGCAAAGAAGACTGCCAGGTCGCGGTCCAGCCGCGCGAGTTCATCCTGCACCTCCCAACTTCGCGGCCCAAACGCGTGAGCCACATAGTCCACCGACGAAAAGCTCACACCCAGATAATCCGTGCCCGGTCCTTTGCCCAATCCAAGCTTGTCCACCCCATCTTGCGCCATCTCCGCGAGATAGGTCTCCGCATAGGGGCTCCCCTGCCACTGCTGGTAAAAAGCTTCATCCGCTGTAGAACTGCCAGGTTTCCCGCGAAACGTATGAGGAAAGGCCGGCCCAACTCCTAAAGGCGTCACGGCACCGACGGCCGTTCCTTCGTATAAATACGACGACTTAGGAAGAAGGAGCGTCCAGGTTTTGCCGTAGTCGTTCGACACGGGATGCGCCTTTGCGTACTCCTCGACGAATGCCGCGACTGGATACGCGCTCGACGTCGCCCACGCTCCCGCTCCCGGATCAAACCAGGTCACAGCATCCGCTTGATGGCCTGCCATGGTTATTGCCGCGCGTGCCTTCAACGAAAATGTCACCACCCGCGTGCCACCGCCGCTCTGATACTTCAATTCCTCCGCAAACGCGGGCATCAGCATCCTCGTGGCGCTGTCGCCACCTTTCACGCTCGCCCCGCCATATCCCGCATTCTTCACGTTCGGATCAGACGTACACGTCACGCCCTTCTGCTTCTCCCGATCCCACCATTCATTCGCAACCATGCCATGCGTCGCCGGAAATGCGCCGGTCGAAATCGTCGAGTGTCCCACGCAGGTTTCCGTCGCAGCGTAAGGGTACGCTGCCTCGCGGAACCACGCGCCCTCCTCCACCAGCCGCTTCAATCCCCCCGTCCATTGTCCTTGAAACTTGTCCACATAATCCGCACGCATCTGGTCCACCACCAGCATTACTACCAGCTTCGGCCGCGCGGCCGGCTTCGTTACCACCGTCTTCGGTGATTGGGCCCCAGCGCTAGGCGCAAGGGCTGTTCCGGTCCCCATACCCATAGCCAGTCCGCAAAACACGGCCACGGTTCTCCAATTCACACGCAACTTATTGGGAACAAACATATGCACCTCTTCAGATGTGTCGCGCGGCAGTCTACCACGTCACCCGGTCCCTCAAAGGATGCAGGGGGCCCCTGCTCTGCTCCCACCAGTCACTAGTCACGACTCGCCAGTCACTATGCTAGGATTACCCGACCATGCGCATCGTCGAAAAAGCCCAATTGATGTCTGCCTCGGAGATCGACCGCACCCTGCGCCGCCTGGCTCATCAAATTGTCGAGAAAAGCGGCGGCACCAAGCATCTTGCCCTGATCGGGATCCGCCGCCGTGGCGTGCCCCTGGCCCAGCGCATCGCTCAAGCCATGCGCGGCATCGACGGCGTCGATGTTCCCGTCGGCACTCTGGACATCACCCTTTATCGCGATGATCTCTCCAAAGTCGCGACCCACGCCGTTCTACAGTCCTCTGACATTCCCTTCGGGGTCGATCAGATGGACCTGGTCCTCGTTGACGACGTGCTCTACACCGGTCGTACTATTCGGGCTGCCATGAACGGTCTTTTCGACCTAGGCCGCCCTCAGCGCGTTTCTCTTTGCGTGCTCATCGACCGTGGCCATCGCGAAATGCCCATTGAAGCCCAGTTCGTCGGTCGCACCGTGCAGACCAGCGACACCGAAATCATCGAAGTGCGTCTCCGCGAAATTGACGATGAAGAGCGCGTCGTTCTCGTCGACCGGCAGGAGCCGTAGTTGAATCAGAATTTCTCTCTCGTCATTCGAAGAGTGCAAATGTGACCTTTCACTTCCGCGATCTCCTGGCGCTTGAGCCGCTCTCTGCGGACGAGCTGACTTTTCTTCTAGACCAAAGCAGGCCCTTTCAAACAATCCAACGCAATCCGCTCAAAAAACTCGCCACACTCCGCGGCAAAACCGTCGCTCTTGCCTTCTTTGAGAACTCCACACGCACCCGAATCAGCTTTGGCACCGCCGCTTCCCGCCTCGGCGCGGACACCATGAACCTCCAGGCCGAATCTTCCAGCGTGAAAAAAGGTGAATCTCTTCTCGACACAGTGCAAACACTCAATGCCATGAAGCCCGATTGCCTGGTCATGCGCCATGCTTCTTCAGGCGCAGCAGATTTCGTGGCGCGGCATCTCGATATTCCCGTCATCAACGCCGGCGATGGCACACACGAACATCCCTCGCAAGGACTCCTCGATGCGCTTACCATCCGCGACCGCCTCGGAAAAATCGATAATCTTAATGTCACCATCCTCGGCGACCTTCAGCACAGCCGCGTCGCTCGCTCCAACATTCATCTCCTCGGAAAATTTGGCTGCCGCTTCACTCTATGCGGCCCGGCAATGTGGGTCCCGCGCGAACTCGAAAAAATTGCCGGCCCCGGCGTGTCCATCCGCCGCGTTTTCAAACTAGAAGAAGCTCTCGAAGATGCCGACGTCGTCCTCGTCCTTCGCGTGCAAACCGAACGCATGCATGAGCCATCCATTTCTAACGAAGATTACGTTCTCGGTTATCAGCTCAACGCCGAACGTCTCCGCCATGCGAAGCCCAATGCGCTCGTTCTGCACCCCGGCCCCATGAATCGCGGCAGCGAAATCACGTCGGAAGTTGCGGACGGTCCGCAGTCTTGCGTTCTCGAACAAGTAACAAACGGCATTGCTGTGCGCATGGCGCTTCTATTCTTACTGACCTCCGGTGCCACAGAAGATGGCCGCGATGTCGCAAGCCCCGGCGCGAGTACCAGCGCCGAAGAATCGCAACCACCGAGAAACCGCCGCTCCACCGACAAAAAGGAACCACCGCATGCTTCTGATTAAAAATGGCCGCGTCATCGACCCCGCATCGAAAGCCGACGCCGCGCAGGACATTCTTCTCGACGACGAAAAAATCGTTGAACTCGCCGCGCCCGGCAAACTCACGCGAGATCACAAAAACGCCGAAGTCTTCGACGCCACAGGGCTGATCGTCGCACCCGGCTTCATTGATCTTCACGCTCATCTGCGCGAACCCGGTCAGGAATCTTCCGAAACCATCGAGACCGGTACGCGCGCCGCGGCTCGCGGCGGTTTCACTGCCGTCTGCTGCATGCCCAACACCAAACCCGTCAACGACAACGCCAGCGTCACCCGTTTCATTCTCGACCGCGCCAAAACCGCGGCAGGCGTTCGCGTCTGGCCCATCGGCGCTGCCAGCGTTGGCAGCAAAGGCGAAGCCATCGCCGAAATCGCCGCCATGAAAGAAGCCGGCATCGTCGCCGTTTCCGACGACGGCAAACCCATCGCCACCGCAAAACTCACTCGTCAGGTGATGGAATACTGCCGCTCGCTCGACATTCCTGTCATCGAGCACTCCGAAGATGTTTCCCTGGCCGCCGGCGCGGTCATGCGCGAAGGCGTCACGTCATCACGTCTCGGCCTGCGCGGAATGCCCGCCGCCGCCGAATCCGTCTGCGTCGCGCGCGACGTTCAACTCGTCGAACTCACCGGCGCGCGTCTTCACGTAGCGCACCTCTCCGCCAAAGCCTCGCTCGAACAAGTGCGCTGGGCCAAGCAGCGCGGCCTCCACGTCACTTGCGAAGTCACTCCGCATCATTTCACGCTCATTGATGAAGACGTCCAATACGACTCGCGCTACAAAATGAATCCGCCTCTAGCCGCCCGCGAAGACCGCGAAGCCCTGATCGCCGGCCTCGCCGACGGCACCGTCGACGCCATCGCCACCGATCATGCCCCACACGAGCCCGCCCTCAAAGATGTGGAGTTCGATAAAGCTCCCTTTGGCATCCTTGGCTTTGAAACCGCTATCGCCCTTACTCTCGAGCAACTAGTCCACTCGGGCCGCCTGTCGCTCATGCGCATGGTCGAATTCTTCACCACGGTCCCGCGAGCGTCCTCGGCATCGAACGCAAACTCGCCCCCAACCAACCCGCCGACCTCACAATTTTTTCCACCACGCACGAATGGACCTACGACGTAAACCAATCCCCCAGCAAATCCCGCAACTCCCCCTTCGACGCCCGCACCTTCAAAGGCGCACCCATAGCCACAATCGTCGCCGGCCGCATCATCTATAAAATGTAATCCACGAAACGTAGCGGCGGGCTTTAGCCCGGCATTTTTTGCCTGTTTTAATAAATTCCTAACAAACCCTTCAGGACTTTCTAGCTCCTCTGGTCCTAACCTGCTTCTTGCGTGGACAACCCATCCCCATCCGCACGAAGTGGGTTAAAGAAGCGAGCTATCTATGTCAGTCACAGTATTTCTCGCGTTTTGCATTCTCGGGTGCGACTTTCTCTTGTATGTCTTGTACCAATTCACCTACGGCGAAAAACGCAGAGGCCTCTCTCGCAGATCGAAAGCTCCGAAGCACGCCGCCATGAATCAGCCAGACGCTCGCCCGTTTTTGGTCGCTTCGCACAGAAGCGCCACGGCAAGAAGCCACCAGCTTCAGAATATGCCGCAGCGAATAGCCAGGGAAGAGGTCACGGCCGCCAATTCAATGAAGTAAGAGCTTACCGCCGCATCGCCTCATCGTTCGCGCAAGCCAAGCGGTAAACGATTCAACCACCTTGCATTCGCAGGGCTTTCGGATCCAATCTCGCTTGAACCCATGTCTGAATGATCTTGTAAAGAAGAAAATTCACGCACGAACGAAGCGAGTCGAAAATTCAATCGATTTGGAGTGCGGCAGCTCTGCTGCCGCTTTTCTCAGCAACTCGCAAATTCCCATATTTGGCGAGGCTCAATAAGTTCAATGTGCGGCAGGCTCCGCCGCCGGATGCAATCCATGTTGCGGCACTTCATGAATCCCCCGCGCAGGAGGCTCAATTCTCTGCCGATAAAAATGGTCGAGCGGCAGCCGCCCCTTCCCAACGGGATACGCCTTCTCAATCGCTTTCGTCGCATACGCTTTCGCGAGCGTCGCCGCCTCAAGCAACCCGCGTCCCACGGCCAGATGCGCCGCCAGCGCCGATGCAAATGTGCAACCCGTTCCATGCAGTTGCTCTTCGTTCACGCGCTCGCCGGGCAACGCCACCATTTCCGTCCCATCGAATAGCACGTCCGTCGGCCGGCCCATGTGCCCGCCCTTGACGATCACCGCTCGCGCGCCCATTTCCACAATCTTTCGCGCCGCCGCTTCCATGTCCGCAATATCCTTGATTGCCATCCCTGTCAGAATTTCCGCTTCCGGTACATTCGGCGTAATCACGCTCGCGCGCTTCAATAATTCCGTCGCAAGGAACTTAACTCCGCCTGCATCAAGCAATTCCGTTCCGCTGGACGATTTCATCACCGGATCGTGAACCACGTGCGCAAAGGTGTGCGCATCCAAAAATTCCGCCACGGTCACAGCATTCCCGCGGTTTCCCAGCATCCCAATTTTTACCGCCGCGATATTGCAATCCTTCGCCAGCACCTCGAGCTGCGCCTTCAGCGTCGCGCTCGGAATATTGTGCACATCCTCCACGCCCTGCGTGTTCTGCACCGTCAACGAAGTGATCGCCGCGACTCCGTAGCATCCGTGCGCCGCAAATGTTTTCAAATCCGCTGCCGTACCCGCCCCGCAAGACGGATCAAATCCAGAAATCGTCAACAAAATTGGTGGCGCGGTCTGTGTATGTCCGTTCGTGCTCATTTTTTGTGCTTTGCAGCACCCCTCGAAGAAAATTGCCGGCTGCGCCACCCAAGCGCACCGGCATTTGCGAATGTACGCGCCTCGCTCGCCACGCGCAACAAGAATTTAGTTTGATTGGGGAAAAACCTGGACGTCCCGCTTACAGAATAAGCGACAGCACCCGCCGTTGTTGGTTTGTGAGAGAGAAATCCCTGCTACTTGCAAATCGCGCCGAGCTTATCCATTGGCCTATCGACATGCGGCGGATACTTCAGATGCTTTGCTTCAGTCAATTGTTCGAGAAACGTCCCGCCATGCAGCAGCGCCGCATCCGGATCGCTCTGGTAAGCCGGATCCTTCTCCGCTTCCTCCAGCGTCACAAAATCAAATCCTTCTTTCTTGAAAAGATCGAGCAGGTCCGGCAGCAAAATGCTGTCCAGCGCCCCGATGTGCATCAGCAGCACATACTTGATGTCCCGGCCAAAGAGCATCACCGACAATTTACGGTCTAGCGCAATATCATCCTTCGCGGTCTGGAGATAACTCGATTTCAGCCACTCAATCGCCTGCGTATCCTGCTTCGCGACGCACCTCGCGTAAGGGTTATTCCAGGCATAGTCCCCAAAATCCAGCGTCACCTGCGCGATTTTATATCCGTGATCTACCAAATATTTTCGCACCGCATGTCTTTTTTCGAGCGTATCGCCTTCGTGCAAATAGGGATAACGCAACCAATGCCAATCTCGCGAACCCATCAACTCCTTCAGCACCGGTTCATTCGCCGCAATCTCATCTTCGAACGCCTGCACACTCGCGGTGTTCAAATCGATGTGCGAAAACGTATGATTGCCCAGGGGAAATCCGGCATCCGCCCAGATCTTCAGCACGCTGTCTTTTTCCGTGTCCCCATTGGCCCCAATATTCTTCGCATTCACAAACCCGTAGGCGCCCGGCACGCCCTTCGCCTTGAACGTCTCGACAAATTTCTTTGCAATTTCAGCGCGCGTCATATTCGCAGGCAAATCGCCATGTACAGGCAAGTCGTCAACCGTAATAGCAACTTCGGCCCGCTGCTGCCCCAAAGCGGGTGAAATCATAAATAGAATGCACATCGGGAGATATAGCCAGCGAGCGGAAGCCGGAAAACCTGTCATGAAGTTGTCCTCACTGAGTCCCGCATTTTATTGGGATGTAGCGATTTGGAGTGCGGCAGCTCTGCTGCCGCTTCTCTCATCAACTCGCACAACTGTACAGTTAGCGAGCCTCAAAAGTAAGCTTCAAAGTAAAAATCAGGGAAACAGCCCACGCACCAAGGTCGCTTCCGCCACGCGTCCAACCGCCAAAATCATCGCCCCCGCTCGCGGCGGTACATGATGCTTCCGCATCGTCTCCACCATTTCGTGGAAAGCCTTCACCATGCTCTTCTGCAAACGCGCATTCACTTCCTCTGCGTCCCACATGAGCCCTTCCATGTTCTGCACCCATTCGAAGTAGCTCACCGTCACGCCGCCCGCGTTCGCCAGAATATCCGGCAACACCGTAATCCCGCGCCGCGCCAGAATCTCGTCCGCGTGAGGAGTCGTCGGTCCGTTCGCCGCCTCGGCCACAATCCGCGCCTTAATCGCTTCCGCGTTGTGCAGCGTAATCACGTTCTCCAGCGCCGCCGGCACCAGAATGTCGCACTTCATCGTCAAAAGGTCGTCGTTCGTCATTCGCGACGCACCCGGCATTCCCACCACCGTCCCTGACCGCTCCTTATACCGAATCGCTTTGATCGGATCGATGCCGCGCGAATTCGTCACCGCGCCGCGCGTATCGCTCAGCGCAACAATCTTCGCCTTCTTCTCCGCAAACAGCCGCGCCGCCGTCGCGCCAGCATTTCCAAATCCCTGGATCGCCACGGTCGCGCCGCGCAACGGAATCTTCTTCAACTTACAGGCCTCTTCCACCACAAACAGCAACCCACGCGCCGTAGCCTCGCTTCGCCCTTCCGACCCGCCAATCGACACCGGCTTCCCGGTCACCACTCCATGCACGGAATGCCCCACCGTCATCGAGTACGTGTCCATGATCCACGCCATCGTCTGCGCGTCCGTGTACACATCCGGTGCCGGAATATCCATCGACGGCCCGATAATCGGCAAAATCTCGCTGGCGTACCGTCGCGTCATCCGCTCCAATTCCGTCTTCGACATGCGCTTCGGGTCGCAAATCACTCCACCCTTCGCCCCGCCGAATGGCACGTTCAGCACCGCAGTCTTCCACGTCATCCACGCCGCCAGCGCCTTCACTTCGTCCAGCGTCACGTTAGGGTGATAACGAATCCCGCCCTTGCCCGGTCCGCGCGAAATATTATGTTGCACGCGAAACCCGGTGTGGACCTTCACCTGCCCGTTGTCCATCTTCGTCGGTATCGAAACTTCCAGCACGCGCTTCGGCGTCCGCAAAATCTGCCGCAACCCCGGCTCCAGCTTCAAAAACTCCGCCGCCATATCAAATTGAATCTGCGCAATGCGAAACGGATTCAAATCCTCGCGCGGAGCAATGCGCGGCACCATCGGCGGCGCACCAATCTGTCTCAGCGGTCCTGTCGGCTTTACGACCGTGGCCATCGGCTTCGGTCCTTTCCTCTACGCGTCTTGTCTCGACTTCTCGATCTGTTCAAAAATTAAAGTTTTTCGACTGCCCCGGGGTTTGAAATTTGCTTTTAACTCTTTGCGATCTTCTCGCGCTAACCGTTCGCCGCCATCCGTTGTGTGCTGTTCACATATTTGTCCCGGCACGCGGTCGAACAAAAATGCACCAACTCCCCGCTCTCCCGCAGCGGTACCGCCAGTACTTCCGCCACATGCATTCCGCAAACCGGATCGCGCACCAACCGCCGCGCCGCCACTCCGTTCTGCGAATCTCCCGGCGCGGACCCAACTCCCGCGCCAGCCGACGAACCCGTCGCAGCCTGCTCGGTCTGCGCAGGCATCGCCCCACGCACCATCCACGCCAAAACCCGCCGCAAGAGCGCCACGCTCCACGACACAATCACCAACCAAAACAAAAACCTAAAGATGCGCGCTAAGAAGTCAAACATATCCCTGAGGCGAGTGTATGCAAGGCGAAAAGGTAGGTCAAACGAAAACACGTACTTTCAACAGCTTAGGCGGCGTAAAAGCCTCGTCCGATGAGCCCCAATCGACCCAATTTAGACATAAGCTGTTTATTATCAATGGCTTGAATTCGTAGGGGCACGATACATCGTGCCCGTCTTACTTTTTCGCCCCGAACCGGCCAATCATGCCAAAAGTCCGATCCTCGCCCAACGCTAAATCCTAATATCATTACCTCTTAAATCCATCACTTCCCAATTTCCCCCGCCGGTATCCGATCAATCCCCATATACGGCCTCAAAACCTCCGGCACCACAATCGACCCATCCGCCTGCTGATAATTCTCCACCACCGCGATCCACGTCCGCCCCACCGCCAGCCCCGACCCATTCAGCGTATGCACAAAATCGCTCTTCCCGCCGCCCTTCGGCTTAAACCGTATCCCCGCGCGCCTCGCCTGAAACGCCTCGCAATTCGAGCACGACGAAATCTCGCGAAACTCCCCGCTCGATGGCAGCCACACTTCAATGTCATACGTCTTCGCCGACGCAAATCCCATATCGCCCGTGCACAGCAGCATCGTCCGGTAGTGCAATCCCAGCTTCTGCAGAATCGTCTCCGCATTCGCCAGCAACTTCTCGTGCTCCTCGTAACTCTTCTCCGGATGCGTAAACTTAAACAGTTCCACCTTCTGAAACTGGTGCTGCCGCAAAATCCCGCGCGTATCTTTTCCCGCCGCCCCCGCCTCGCTCCGGAAGCACGCTGTCCAAGCCGTCACGTAAATCGGCAGCTTCTCCTCCGCAATCGTCTCGTCGCGGTGCAAATTGTGCAGCTCTACCTCCGAAGTCGGCGTCAACCAGAAATCCGTCCCCTCCACGCGAAACAAATCCGCTGCAAATTTCGGCAGCTGTCCCGCTCCCATCAACGAAGCCGTATTCACCAAAAACGGCGGCAAAATCTCCGTATACCCATGCTCCCGCGTATGCACATCCAAAAAGAAATTCGCCAAAGCCCGCTCCAAGCGAGCTCCCCAACTCTTATACACTGCGAATCTCGCCCCAGTAATCTTCGTGGCGACGCTCAAATCCAAAATCCCTGCCCGCTCTCCCACTTCCCAATGTGGCTTCGCCACAAAATCAAACTTCGGCGCCGTTCCCCACCGCCGCACCTCCACATTCTCCTCGGCGCTATGCCCCACCGGCACCGACTCATGCGGCACATTTGGAATCGTCAGCATCAACTCGCTCTGCGTAGCATTCAACTGCGCAATCCGCTCGTCCGCCTCCTTAATTCGCTCCGAAACCGTCTTCATCTCCCCAATTAGCGAGTCCGCGTTCTCCTTCGCCTTCTTCAACCGCGCAATCTCGTCGCTAGCCTTATTCCTCTGCGCCTTCAACTGCTCCGTCGCCGTAATCAACTCCCGTCGCTGCGCATCCAAAACGCGAAACGCATCCAAATGAAGCGGCGTCCCCCGCTTCTCAGCCATCGCCGCAAACACATTCAAATGATCCCGAAAGTAATTTAAGTCATGCATAGTCGTAGCAGAATATCATCCCCGCGCAGGGGCACGATATCGTAGATTCCGGGCAGCCGCCGGAACATCGCGCCCGTCTTCTCTTCTCCGCGACCTCTCTGTCTCCGTGTTTAGATTTCTTCCCGCGCTGCATTCCTTTTCAAACAATCTCCAGCCGCAAGCCCGGAAACGCCCTCCGGTACATTCCTCCGTCCAGAGTCAAGAGCTTGTAGCCGTTTTCCAGCGCGTGCGCCCCAATCAGAAAGTCCGCCAACAGCCGTCGCGGCGCAGCGCCACTCTGCTTCTTTCGCCGCCTCGCATATTCCTGAAACGCCGCCCCCGCCTTCCTCCAAATCCTCTCCCTCAACTCCCACTCCACTGCGATCCCCGCCTCTTCGCAAAACCGATCCACAAACGCCTCGGTCCTTCCCGGCGCGCCAATCAACTCCGCATACACCACGCCACACATCGCCAGCGCCTCGCGGCCAGACACTTCGTCCAGAGCCTTTCGCGCCACCGGATGCAGCGCGTCCGCCGCATCCCACAACGCCACGATAACGTTTGTGTCCAGAGCAACCGTCACTCGTCATCCTCGTGGCCGCGGATCTCCCTGATCCATTTCCGTATAGCCTTTCTTCCACTTCCAATTCCCGGGTTCCCAATCCCCGCATACTTCTCAAACACACTCCCGTCCCGCACTGCCTTCACCTGCACTACTTCGCCCTTGTCTTCAAATTCCAACTTATCTCCCGCGCGCACTCCCAGCCGCCGCCGGATATCCCGCGGCACCGTAATTTGCCCTTTGCTCGTCAATTTCGCCTGTCTCTTCATACCCTTCGCTTGCCTCTTCATAGCTGCACTCCCATTTCCTTACTTTATCACACCCCTCCTTACTTTCTCTCTTCTCTGCGCCCTCCGTGTCTCTCCGCCCCTCTGCGTAAAACTCCTTCTTTTGACTTTCTCCTCTTCTCTGCGAATCTCTGTTAACTCTGCGCCTCTGCGTTATCCTTTTCTCCGTCTTTATCTTCACCTCCTCACTTCCTCCTCCTTGACTCCTATACCCATCTGATCAACGATCCCGATCGATCAATGTGGCACAGACTTCAGTCTGTGCTCCGCACCATGCACAACACTATCCCCACTCCCGTTTACCCTGAGTCCGCGAAGGGCCTGGTTTTCGACGACCCCAAACACCACCTCCGCATCTACCAAGGCGACTGCCTCGACATCCTGGAAAAGATCCCCCCGTCCTCCGTCGACCTCGTCTTCGCCGACCCGCCCTACTTCCTCTCCAACGGCGGCATCACCTGCCACGCCGGCAAAATGGTCTCCGTCAACAAAGGCTCCTGGGACGTCTCCCAAGGTCCCGACGCCAATCATGCCTTCAACAAATCCTGGCTAGCCGCGTGCCAGCGCGTCCTCAAACCCAACGGCGCCATCTGGGTCTCCGGCACCGCCCACGTCATCCACAGCGTCGGCTTCGCTATGCAGCAACTCAATTTTAAACTCCTCAACGACATCTCCTGGGTCAAGCCCAACCCGCCTCCCAACCTCTCCTGCCGCTATTTCACCCACGCCACCGAGACAATCATCTGGGCCGCCAAAGACAAAAAGTCCCGCCACACTTTCAATTACAAGCTCATGAAGGAAACCAATCGCGGCAAACAAATGAAGTCCGTCTGGGAAATCAAGCCGCCCGAAACCTGGGAGAAAAAATTCGGCAAACACCCCACCCAAAAACCCGTCGCCCTCCTAGAACGCATCCTCCTAGCCTCCACCAACGAAGGCGACATAGTCCTCGACCCGTTCGCAGGCGGCGGCACAACTTTAGTCACCGCATTCCGCCTAGCTCGTCGCGCGATCGGCTGCGAACTCTCTCTCGACTACATCAATCTCTCCATCCGCCGTCTCTGTTCCAATCTGGTACAAGTCGATCTTTCTGTAGCGTGCATGCAGTTTTCTGTTGATCCGCCACTCGATTCCGTGGATCGATCCTGTAGTGGCCGACCTTTAGGTCGGTCAGCAAGCGCCAGCGAGCGCTGCCCCATGCCCACACAACTCCAACTCATCCAACAAGAACTCCGCTTCCATTTCATCGGCCGCCACGACCGCCGCGTAATCTTCTCCGTCCTAGCCGACTCCCTCGACGACGCCCGCCAAAAATTCCGCGCCTCCGGCCACCCCGACTCCGAAGCCCTCTTCATCATCAAAACCGAAACCCAAATCTACTTGGCCTGAGAGGTCTATGTAGCGCCGCCCTTCAGGGCGGCATCTTTCTTTGCTTTTGCAGTCGTGATCTAATCCCCGCGTGGACCTGCATCTCCCCACGGCCGGCCTAGACCGCTACAAAAGCGCCTCTCAGCGCGCCCGCATCTGCACCGAATCTTGGGGAGCCGCAAGCCTCTACTGCCCAGCATGTGACTCTCGACGCATCGATGCTCTACCTTCGGGAACGCACGCCGCCGACTTTACTTGCCCCTCCTGCGACTCCCGCTTTCAACTAAAAAGCAAATCAAGCGCCTTCGGAAACCGCGTCATTGATGGCGCGTACGCCGCTATGCATCGCGCCATCGTCAGCGATGAAACTCCAAACCTGTTTCTCCTTCACTATCAATTACCAAAGCTCACCGTCGAAAACGTTCTGCTAATCCCGCACTTCGCGTTCACACTATCTTTTCTGGAAAAGCGCAAGCCGCTTTCCGTTGCCGCAAGGCGCGCTGGATGGGTCGGCTGCAATTTCCTGCTGGACCGAATCCCTGCAGATGCCCGAATCCCAATAATTCAAGACGGCCAGCCCGTCAATTCAGCCAAAGTTCGCAAAGCCTATGAAAAACTTCGTCCACTGGAAAAGTTGAACGTTCAGAAACGCGGTTGGACTTTAGACGTACTGCGAATCGTCAAAGGACTTAACAAAAAGGAATTCACACTTAAAGAGGTCTATGACCAAGAAGACGCACTCGCGAAGCTCCATCCCAACAATGCCCACGTCCGCGACAAAATCCGCCAGCAACTCCAAGTTCTCCGCGACCTCGGCCTCCTAAGATTCCGCGGCTCCGGCGAGTATCGTCTTTCGTAGCGCCGCCCTTCAGGGCGGCATCTTTCTTTCTCTTGTGTTTACCCGTCGATTGGTGTGGAAGCCCTCGGCTTACGAGCTGTCAGGTGCCCCACGTGTCGGTTTTACACGTGGGTGTTTTTACCACGCGGCTCCTTCCCATTAAATCATCTTGCCCTTAGCCGCTTGTCCACGCAGAAGGAATGTCTTGGGAAATTTGCCTTCACCACAAATTTTGAAGGACCCAAAATCTTTGTACCACAGTCCCTCCGGCGCATCAGGCTCTGATTCGCGCCACAGTTTTAGCTGGTATAAATCCTCGGCAGTAATCTTGCGTTCCGCGACCCGGTCGAAGAGGTGTTGGCGCAAGGCCGGCGGGAGATTTGTCCACTGAATCTTCGGCATCACTCACCGAAGGTCATTCGCGCAAGCTCGCTTTTCAAGCGCTCCTGTTCGGCTGGATCGCTGGATTCTGTCAGTCTGGCCGCTAAGAAGAAAAACCGCTCTTTCTCCGCCTCCTTGGATGCCAGACCAGCTTCGATCAAATCCACCAGCACCCGGCTGGCGCTCGTCTTTTCCGTCTTCGCCAGCGCCTTCACGCGCTTCGCGATCCGTGCTGGAATCGAAACGCTTTGCCGCACTGCCTTTTCTGTACTAGCCATGCCCCATCTTACACCACTCTGCACCACAATGCACCGGTCAGAGTGCCAGCTGCGGGTGCCCCACGTTTCGGTTTTACACGTGGGTGTTTTGACGTTTACATCTTCTCGATGACCAATCGCGGGCTGCCGCAGCCTCCGATTTTGAGCCTGCGGGTTCTAACTTTCTCTCCGCGCGCATTCCTCCCACTCTTCTCTTCGCGCTTCAGCCTACAATTCCACCACCAGCCGCGGCCTAAATTCATAGCTGATCGACGGCACCGTTGCCGACACCATCGCCGACGCCAGACTCCCCGGCCAGCCCAACCCCACCGCCGACGCGTCCACTTCCACGAAGCATATGTAGACCTGCGCTGGAGTCACTTCCAGCGAAACGGAAGCCGATTTTGTCACGTTGAATCCATAACCCAGATTGATTTGGCCGGTCGCATACTCTTGCCACGACACGTAATTACTTCCGGCCGTGCCCCCGATTTGGAACAAATCGGTCAAGCCGTAGATCGTCAACCCCACTGCTCCCGACGACCCCACATAGCTTGTGTTCAGGGAATTTGTCAGCCACTCGAAGGAATACGTGGGAGCCGACGAAATGGTCAGTGTTCCGGAGGTCATCGGATGGAAGTAGATTCCCACCCGCGCGTACTCACTCCCGCCATTGAATCCCGGCGTCTGAAGCGACGCCGCGCTCGCGCTGATTTGCCCGTTTACATTTGCGGAGACCGAAAGCACCGGCGTCGGTCCGGCCAGCACCGTCGGTATCGAATCCGCAAAATCGAAGGGTGGCACGATCGTTCCTGAAATCGTCCCCGGCAGGAATCCGCCTACTCCCACATGCACCCGGGGAAACGCCAGCTTCGTGCCCGCAATCTTTTTATGCAAGCCCAAAAGTTCGTCCAGCGCCTTCTTGTTCGCTGGATCGTTCACGGCAACCGCGGACGCGCCCTTCAGCCCGCTGTAGAGTTTCGCGGCCTGTTTCAGCCGGCTGTCCTGACCATCAAGTTGCTTCCGCAACATGGATTTTGTTGCCGCTGCAGCCTTGCTGGCAAAGCCGGCCTGAATCGTCGTGCCTCCCAGCCGCAAAAACTCCTCTATCTTCAAGTTCTGCTTCGTGGTTACGCTCTTCGTCGCCATTTCGTTCTCCTCTTATCCGTGTCCAGACGCACTAACCCGCAAACCTGGAGCCCCCCTGAAATCTCAGAGCTGCACCGATACCCACAGCACATTGTGTTGGATTGTTCTAATTCGTTTCACGGACCGAGTCGCGCGGGTACCCACGTGTCGGTCCCACACGTGGATGTTTTGACTCTTCCTTGGTCATTTCGCCGCCGCCCCGCCTTCAGGCGAGATTTTCCCAATTTCGAATTTCCATTTTCGATTTTCCGACTCCTGGCCGCTGCTGCACAACGCGCACGCCACGCAAATCACTTTCCCCAATCCTCCCAAACCAACCCTTTCACCCTTCCAAACTCCTTCGCATTCGCAGTGACCAGCGTCAGCTTGCCGGCCAACGCCTGTCCCGCTATCAATAGGTCGTACGTTCCAATAGGTTTTCCTATCCGTTCCAAAGCATTTCGGATTTCGCCGGCATACTGCGCGTCCTCTTCCCCGAATTCCAGCACCCGCACAGGACCCGCGAGAAACATCTTCAACCGCTGCGTATTCGCTTCCTTCTGGACGCTCTTTGCCACGCCATACCAAAGCTCGTACGAGGACACTGAGGGCACCCACATCTGCTCACCCGTATGCAGCGCCTCGGAGAATCGTTTCCGCACCGGCTCCGATGTGCGGTTGATTAACGCAATGCATACGTTCGTGTCTAGCAGGTAAGCCATCTTAAGTCTCAGTCAAAAATCTTGCGGCGGGGAGCACGCGGCTGTTTTCGGCCGCCTTTCAATAAAGGGTCTCCGCCGATCCGGTCCATCGCCGCAAACCACTCTTTAGGATCCGAAATCATAGGCTCCAGCAACACGCCTTCGGGCACCCGGCGCACCCGCACGCTATCTCCTTCAAACCTAAACTCGCGCGGCAAACGCACTGCCTGGCTCCGCCCATTCCGAAACAATTTTGCCACTCCGCTTTTAGTCATGCGTCCTCCACCAACACTGATATATACCATAAATCTATACCAGTGGCAAGCACCGGCCCTCATGCAGTTTCCGGGTGGGTGCCCCCACTCGCATTGTGAGGGCGGGGCTTTTGACTTTCGGTCCACGATTTCGCCGGCACCACCCCCAATTTTCTAAGCCTTTCCCCTTGACAAAAAGTGTCTCCCGGCGTATAGTGTTGCTTAGGTAATATTTCGTCCCGCATTCCGGTAGCGCCAGCATCCCTGCTGGCGTTTTTGTTTTTCGTTCAATCCTGTCCAGTAAACTCTTTAGAATCCGCAGTTCCAAAAAACAGCCCGTAACCCCTTTGGAATGCGCAGTTTCAAAACACAGGACTTAAAGTCCTTTAGAATGCGCAGTTCCAAAAAACAGGGGGTGGGGGCACGGGTGGCGTAAAGACCGGGCACATCCTATCCAGAGTAGATCAAGGACACGGAAGGCCGCACAAATCGCGCCGCTTTGGCCTAACTTTTGACGTTCCTCCTCGGACGCCTGCCTGGGGCCGAGCTTTCCTTCTGGCGCCTTTGACGTCCATAGCCAAAGGAGGGGACATGCGACCTGCAGTTCCGTGGACACGTTGGCTGTTCGCAGTCGTACCTTTTGCACTGCTGTCATTCGCCATATTCGGTCTGAGCGCTTCAAGTCAAAAAGCCCAACAGATTCCTTTGACGCAATCGCGAGCCCTTTTGCAGTCTTGGAATGACGTTGGCCGGAAGCTGATTGCCATGGCCGAGGACTTTCCCGAGGACAAGTATGACTTTCGCCCCGCCCCGGCCCAGCGGACTTTCGCCGAACAACTGCTCCACGTTGCCGGCTCCAACGATCTCTTCAGCGATATCGCGAGCGGCAAGAAAGCCGTCGACGACGAGGACCGCGCGCACTATCCGGGCAAGTCTGCAGTGATCGCCTATCTGAAAAAATCCTTCGATAAAGGCGCAGCGGCCATCACAGCAAAAGGGGAAGCGGGCATGTCAGAAATCGTCATCGATTCCGAATCCGGACAGCGCTTGCCGCTTGCTGCATTGGGATGGGAACTTATCGAGCACTCTGGCGAACACTACGGCCAACTCGTCGCGTACTAC
Source organism: uncultured Acidobacteriota bacterium (assembly GCA_963784015.1). Taxonomy (GTDB): domain Bacteria; phylum Acidobacteriota; class Terriglobia; order Acidiferrales; family UBA7541; genus Acidiferrum. Next base: position 96,175 of record CAWAPX010000041.1, on the reverse strand, counting down.
CGTGTTGCTGGCCTCGTGCCGCCCGAATCTCGCCCCAAGAAATAAGACGTTCAGTCTTCCGCCGCGAGTGGCTCGCGTGTTCAACCGGCCCGTGCATCATCATGATGTACGCCTTGGGCTGGCCGGGCCTGAACGTCTGCGGTATGTTCCGGGCGCCGAATATGAACTTGATTAGACCGGGCGCGGCACTTCGCTCATCAACTGATGGACATTTCCTTCGCCGTCCTTGAAAGCCGTCATCCACAGATCGTGCGTCGGCATCGGCGCGATCAGCCGCGGCGGCGCCACAATCTCCACACCGTGTCCCACCAGCCGCTGGTACCCCGTCTGAATGTCCGTCACGCGGAAATAGAAGATCGAGCTCGAATGGTCGTACTCCGGAGATGAGGCCGTCCCCAGCATCAGCCGCACCCCACCGCAATCAAAAAACGCCATGCTCGGCACCGTGAAGAGCAGCGGCAATCCGAGCACGTCGCGATAGAACGCCGTCGCGCGCTCCACGTCCTTCACGATGATCGAAATCTGTCCAATGTTCTGAATCCCCAAGCCGGCCGCTGCAGCGCTCATTTCCCTTTACCTCCGCGCGAAGATTAGTTAGCATAGCTAACTATCTTCCAATGCCCCCTGTCAAGCGCAAAATCGTCAAGTCCAATAACGCCCAACGCAAAAATACTCCCGCCCCAAAGGCCACTCTGACCGGCGCCCCGCAATCTGCTCACTCGCAAGGTGCCGAAACACCCGCTTCAGCCGAACCGTCACCGCCTTCCCAAGTAGCAACCGAAGTCGCCGACCAACTCCACTCCGCTGCCATCCATTTGCTGCGACGGCTTCGTGTCCGCGACCGCGAAACCAACGTCGGCCCAGCCCAACTTTCGGCGCTCTCCGTCCTCGTCTTCGGCGGTCCCAGAGCGCTCGGTGAGCTTGCCGACGCTGAACACGTCCGACCGCCAACGATGAGCCGCGTCGTCGCCGGCCTCCAGCGCGCCGGACTGGTCCGCCGACATACCACCGAAGACGGCCGCCGCATCCGCCTTGAGGCGACGCCGAAAGGCGTCAGCCTCATGTGGGAAGCGCGCAAACGCCGCGTAGAGTCCCTCGCTAGTGCCCTAGAGAAACTTTCCGAAAACGAACGGCAGCAGCTCCGCGCAGCCCTCACACTGCTTCAGCAAGTCATGCGAAACCTCTAGCAGATCACCGCGTCCAAGTTCTTTTTCACTGTGGAGAGTAAGAGAGGCAGTTGGAAAAGCGTTCGAGCTAGGAGGATTGCGAATAAGGTTGAGTGGACGAGAATTTCGTGTACTCGACACCGTAGCGGAAAACCAAGCCGCCAGAGAGCGGTTCGACGCGCTTGATTTGGCCAGGAACAAAAAGCGCCGCCTCTCCCGGCGAGAATGGCGCGGCGACCTCAATGAACGAATCCAGTGGGTATTGCTGCAAGCTGTGGAAACAGACGCCGCCCTTCGAGACATTTTCACATTCGACGACTTGGTCCGCGTGAGCTGGGTGGCGAACGCACGCGCTAAAACTCACGCGAATGCGCACGTTGCGCCGCTTGTTCAAGGGCCGCCCGTTGTTATCTAACTGTCGCGCGGGAACGTCTTGGAGCTTGGCACTTGAGTGCGCAACTTTTGTGGCGGGCGGAACAGTTACAGGTTCGGGGTGCAGCACGGCGGTGGCACTGGCCACTGCAGGCGAAGTGTGGACATCCGATAGCGCGGCGAATTCTGATGTTGCTGACGAAGCGGAGTATGACGACGGTCCAATTGAACCATGAGTGCGTGATTCGCCGAGCAACGGTTCGAACGATTCCACGAACGAAGGCGCAGGTGCGCTTGAAGCTGGCTTCGATGTTTGCGGCGCAGGCGTGAGGGACGAGGTGATGAAATTCGATTTGGCAGGGCGCGCGAGTGGACCGGGAAGGATTTTCCCTTCGACTTTTTTCCAAGGCGTTGATGTGCCGCACTCATCGCAATAGCGCAGTATGTTTCCGTTGACGGAATAAACGTCTTCTTCGATGTCGCCTTGTTCTATCTCCATACGTGCTTGGCACAAGCTGCATTCGAGGGCAATCTGTTGGCTGGCTGGTTCGAACGGATCGGGTGGAGGAAACTCCATCGGCCAGAAGTCGGGATCGGGATCAACAAACGTGACGCCGTAGACGTAACGGCCCGGTTCACCGCCAATCTGACCGACGAGGCGGATCGCAGCTTCCTTGGCAGTTCCGGGAAGCCGCAACGTCAAAAGTTCGTCCGGCGAAAATCGATATCGCGTGACGACTCCAGCGCCGTGACGGCTGAGGACGACAGTATTCGTTTCTTCCGAAAACACTTTTCCGGTTGCGTCAGTCCCGAGCAGGACGATGGCTAGTTCTTTTGCGATGCGTCCGCTTCGGCGTTTTCGTGGCATGGATCTATGGGCCGCGCACTCCTTATGGAGAAAGCTCCAATAGGCTCGTTAGCAACTCCCCAGAGGATCAATGGATTCCTGATTTTTCTCAGGCTCCTGCTATACCTTCGACTGCTCATCTTTGCAGCTTTATGCGTGTGGGAGAAGCAGCGAATGGCGTGGAATAGGTACGTAGGTACTAAAAAGAGCCTCTCGGGGACACCGGGAAGTACTGAGAAGAATGAACCGGTCGGCCTATCGACGCGGGAGAGGGTGGAGCGCAGAATCGTAACTGTAATCGGGAGTTGGTTGCGGCTTCCGGAGTAAAAAGGTTTGGGCCTGATTGCTCCTGTTTAACGTTCTGCTGCTCGCGAGCGCAGCGGAACGATCGGAAGAACTGGACCGGCTTCAGGTTGCAAAGACCCTCCATCCCCCACGCCCGAGCGGCCGGTCCCCCCACCGGCCGCTCATTTTTTTGGCGGCAAACAATTCCTAATAACTCGAATTTTCTTTAGAGCGTAAGGTGGCTTTGGGCCTAAGCGGGCACGGCCCTTCGAAGCTCAGGATAAACGTGCCATGCCCCTACGGGGAAAGATGAAGAGGGGGCAAAAGAAAAAGAGGGCCCTAACGGATAGGCCCTCTGAACTAAACCACTTCGATGACACACTCGCGGAAGCGAACTTCCCGCACCGGCCCACCACCGCTATTATCGGTGGCAGAGCGAAAAGCCTTAATGAAAAAGGGGGCTGGTGCAAGCCCCCTTTTTTAAGCTGACCCCCCAAAAAACCAGAACCGAGTCGAGGTTCGGTTCCGGCCACCCCGGGAAGCCAATCTTGTAAGTTGCACTAGGAGAGAGCAATAGTTGTGCCAGGGGAGGGATGAGTTTGCAGTCTCGCAGAGGTGCATGATTCAAAAGAATTTACGGGAGACTTCCAACCGAGGGAAGAAAAAGGTACCGCAAGCCATCTACAGAATCTCACAGAATACGGGGAATCACCTACATTCTTTAGGAGTATTGAATCGAAAAAAAAGATGGCGAGGGGCGAGCCGAGGGTTCTGCATTTGATATGTTCCCGCGCGAGACTCGAACAAAGGAGACGATCGATAAGAGGCACTCGAAGGCTTATCGTTTCATAAAGCTGAAGCCCGGGTCGTTAACGTTAACGCGAATGATTTGAATTTCCCGCGATATGGCAACAATTGGTACGCTGGGAATGCCAATAGGTGCTCCCTAACGAAATTCGGATACACCTTCGTCTCACAAAGAGTCTCTCAAGATCCATCGTGCTCCGTCATCCAAGAGCGCGATTGCAGGGAACAAGTTGCAGCGCGCTCGATAGGCGCTTCATCCGACCGAACCGGGAGGAATTTCATGAATCGCTTACCCGATGCAGAGTTGGTTCTCATACCGGGCGGGACGTTAATCACGGCCACGCCGGAAGCAGGACGCGCGTTGGCACTTATGATCGCGCGGCATACGATTCACAGTATGCAGCCCGATCTCGATGTCCTTAAAGCCGGACGGCCAAAATACTCCACGGATCCGGCAGGGCTGATCGCCGCGGGGCAAGTTGTGGCGATTGAATTCCAAACAATTGCAGCGGCGAACAATTACTGGCGCTGAGGCGACTCGAACTTTAGATTGTGGCGGTGGCATGGCGCCAGCGGCGCCAGACTAGAGTGGCTGGAATGGCGAGTAAGAGAAGCCAGAAGATTAGAACTGGGCCGTATTCGGCGAAAAAGAGCACGATGGAGAGAAGAGTATCGGCGACATTGCGGTAGCCGTTGACGGCGGCGTTGTGGATTAGCGTGGAGATTGAGGGAGTCGCGGGATCAAGCTTGGCTTTGTACTCTTCCGAAAAACTTAGATCGATAGTCGCAAAGCTGACGCGGCGCTCGAGATTTTTTTGCTCCGCTTCCATTTGTTCGATTTCGCCGCGGACGCGGGCGATTTCCTGTTCAACAGCGAGCACGTCGCTAATTTTTCCGGTGCGCTGAACGAGAATTGCCTGGAGGCGCTGCTCTGTTTCGCGGGAGTTTTTGAGGCGAGCGACTAGATCGGCATGCTGTCGGGTGACTTCTTCACCGTTCTGCATTTCTGTGTCGACATGGCCAAGTGATCTCAGCTCGATGAGGGCGGAATCGAATTGTGATGCGGGTATGCGGAGCGAGGCTTGCAGCGATCGCGCCGCCCCCTCGGGAGTGCTTAGACCGAGAGTAGCAGCATAGCCATTGTGACGCGCGAGAATGGTGTCGAGTGAAGCGCGCGCGGAATCGAAATCTTTGATGAGTAACGCTAGGGTGACAGTGCGAGCGATCATGGGGCCTTCATGCAGATCAGCTTTCTGATCGATAGCAGCCTGACGACCAGCCCCCCAACCAATGATCAGGATCACCAGAACTACAAGCACAGAAGAAGCACCGAGCAATTTCCATCCTTGATTTAGAAAAATCCGGAATATCAGGCTGCGGGAGTTCGATGTAGCCTTGGCTACAGTGGCGGAGGGGTGCTCAGCGAATTTCGCGTTGTCCGGCGAAGGGGCGACGGTCCAGTTGGAGAGTGTGTGCGAAGCACTACGGAGCGAAGTCGCTAGTTCTTGGCAGGTTACGCAGGAGTCGATGTGAGCGGAAACGGACTGGGACTGGGCGGGCGAGAGTTCGCCGTCGAGGTGGGCCATGATTTCTTCTGGCGCGAATGGATGTGCAGTGGTGCTCATAGACGGATACCTTTCTGTGGAATCGTTTGCGCGGCAGCCGGCTCCGCTGACGGCGGGGCCTCGTTCGGCGCAGGCGCGGCGGCGGGCTCTAATAGATCGCGTAGCGCGGTGCGGGCGCGGAAGAGGCGGGAGCGGACGGTGTTGATGGGGAGTTGGAGGAGGTCGGCGATTTCGGCGTAGCTGAGTTGCTCGAATTCGCGGAGTAGGAGGACTTCGCGGTCGATGCGATCGAGCTTTTCGACGGCGCGGCGGACCCAGAGGCCGGATTCGGTGGCGTCCTGTTTGGCGGGATCGGGAATGCTCTTGGGCTGGCCGATGAACGTGGCGCGGAAGGCGGCTTTGCGGCGGTGCGCGCGCAGGATTTTGAAGGCGATGGCGTAGAGGTAAGTGCGAAAGAGGGCGCGAGGTTCGTAGCGAGCGGCGGCGCGAAGGAGAACGAGAAAGGTTTCTTGCGAGAGCTCTTCGGCGTGATGGGGGTCGGCGGTGCGGCGACGGAAGAAGCCGTAGATGGGTTGTTTGTAGCGGAGGAAGAGTTCGTTGAAAGATTCGGCGGAGCCTTTGGAGAAGGCGAGCATGAGGTGCTCGTCGCTGGCGGGGCTAGCTGCGGAGGCGTGGGCGGGCGGCGTGTCGTTCATGGTGATGGGCTTGAGAGCCTCCGAGTTTAGAACGAGAGCTGGGAGCGCGTCTTGCATGAGGGGCAGCGTGAGCCTCCATTAACGGTAATGTCGCGAGTGGCGAATAAGTTCCCTCGGAGAAAGACAAAAGATAACGCAGAGGCGCAGAGTACACAGAGGCGCGCGGAGAGCTTTGAGGTTGCCAGGAGAAAGGGAAAAGAGAGCATGAAAAATAGTGCTTGACATATTCCCATATAGGAATGTATTGTACGGCCATGGCACGAGCGGCGACGACTTCGGATGCTTTTAATGCTGTGGCGGAGCCGCGGCGGAGAGAGATACTCAACTATCTGGCGCTGCAGGAACGGCCGGTGGGGGAGATTGTGGATGCTCTGGAGATGGAGCAGCCTTCCGTTTCGAAGCATTTGCGCGTCTTAAAGGGTGTGGGGCTGGTCCATGCGCGAAGGGACGGCAGGCAGATGTTTTACAGGACGAATGCGGAGGCGATTCAGCCTTTGCATGAGTGGGCGGGCACGTTTGAGCGGTATTGGAAGCATCAGTTGATCCGCGTGAAGGAACGGGCTGAGGAGAAGAGCGGTGTAGTGAAGAAGGATTGAAGGATTTCGGGCTAGGCTTGGAAGAATTAACTTTTCGAGGAGGAACGATGAGTTCGATGGCAGCGGCAATGGTGGCACTGGATAGCTTGACGTTGAATATTGTGCAGGAAATTCATGTGAGGGCTTCGCTGGAGGTGACGTTCGAGACGCTGCTGGAGCAGCTGGGGCCGAGGAATGAAGTGATGAACGGGACGGCAATGCCGATGAAGCTGGAGGCTTGGCCGGGCGGGAGATGGTTCCGCGATTTGGGCGATGGAAACGGGCACTTCTGGGGACATGTGCAGGCGATCAAGCGGCCGACCCTGCTGGAGTTTACGGGGCCAATGTTTATGTCCTATCCGGTGAGCTCCAATGTGCAGTACCGGTTGAGCGAGACGGATGGCGGGACGCTAATCAAGTTTCATCACACGGCACTGGGATTGATTATGGATGAGCATAGAAAAGGTGTGACGGGCGGGTGGGGATCGATCAACGAGCGGGTACGGAAGGCGGCAGAGGCGCAGGGATCGTTTGCGGCGGGAGGCGGGAAGAAGCAGTAACGCGCAAGGATCGGGTTTCTGGTTCGCTCTCCGCGAACCGGGAATTTGTTACGGAATGAAAGGAGAATCGATATGTCGTTTGCAGAAGCAATGCTCGCAGAGTTTGAAATACAAGCACCAGTCACACGCAAGTTTCTGGAGAGGCTGCCGGAAGATAAATTGACGTGGAAGCCTCACGAGAAATCCATGACCGCGGGGCAGCTTGCTTACCATCTCGCTTCCGTGCCGGGCGGAATCGTTCGGTTCGTGCAGAACAATCCGGCGCAAGCTCCGGAGTCGTTTAACTTTCCGCAGCCGGCGAGCCGGGCGGAAATTCTCAAGACGCTGGAGGAAAGCATTGCGACGGTGCGGAGCCTATTGCCGAAATTCGATGACGCGGCGATGAGGGAAACCTGGCGGATGAATGCGGGCGGACGAGAAGTGCTGGCGCAACCTCGAGCGGACTTTCTGCGCGACGTGATGCTGAGCCACTGGTACCAACATCGCGGCCAATTCAGCGTGTACCTGCGGATGCTCAATGTAGCGGTGCCGGCAAGCTGGGGACCGAGCGGGGACGAGCCTCCCGCTTTCATGCAAAAGGCTCGATCGGCGTAGCGATCGGCGCTCAGGAGGAATCTATGTGTCCTGCATGCATAGCGACAACGGCAATGCTGATCGCGTCCGCAGTGTCAGCTGGCGGAGTGACTGCTGTATTGGCGAACAAACTCTTCGCGAAGAAAGTCTCGCGAAACATATTTAGAGATCAACGAGCCGAGAATAAGTAGTTGTTTGAGGGTGCGGGAGTTTCTTGCTTGCAACGGAGCGGCTCCCGCACCGCTAGAGTGGCCGAGGAAAAATATCGTTAAGGAGAATTGGTCATGAGCGCAAGCACAATGGAACACCCGAAAGTCGTGACACGAAACGAATGGATCGCGGAACGGAAGGAACTGCTGGTGAAAGAAAAAGCTTTGACGCGGCAGAGAGACGCGCTGGCGCAGGAACGGTTACAGTTCCCGTGGTTGAAGGTGGAGAAGAATTATGTGTTCGACACGCCGGCCGGGAAAAAGTCGCTGGCGGATCTCTTCGGCGGCAAAAACCAGCTGGCGATCTATCACTTCATGCTGGGAGTGGATTGGGAGGCGGGGTGCCCGAGCTGTTCGCTGGTTACGGATCAGATGGATCCGATGGCAATTCACCTGGCTCAGCGAGATGTGCGGCTCGTGCTTGTGTCGCATGCGCCGCTCGTGAAGATCGAGGAGTTCAAGAAGCGGATGGGATGGAAGTTGCCGTGGGCTTCGTCGTTTGGAAGCGACTTCAATTTTGACTATGAAGTGTCGGTGAAGAAGGAAGACAAGGACAAAGAGAGCACTTACAACTACGCCGTGATGAAGTTTCCAAGCGAGGAACGGCCGGGCATGAGCATTTTCTACAAGAATGCGAACGGCGAAATCTTCCACACCTTCTCCGTGTATGGGCGGGGGTTGGAGGACTTCATGGGACTCTACGCGATTCTGGACCGTGTGCCGAAAGGGCGGGACGAAGGTGCGAAGGGAATGTCGTGGGTGCGGCATCACGACCGGTATCCGGAGAGCAACATCGTTGAAGTGAAGGCTGCGAAGACATAACTGGTTATTGGTGATTCGTGACTGGTGACTCGTGAAAACCCCGTGCTTGGCGCGGGGTTTTTGCGTTAGGGCCCCAACGCGAGCCAGGACGCAAAAATCAGACGCCGATGGAGGAGCGGAGGGCGTTGGCCAGGGACTGGGAGAAGCGCTGGACGTCGGCGTCGTGTTCGGCTTCGACCATGACGCGGGCTAACTGCTCGGTGCCGGAATAGCGGAGGACGACGCGGCCATTTTCGCCAAGGGCGGATTGGGCTTCGGCAAGCGCGCGGGAAACTTCGGGGAGAGTTTCGAGCGGAGGCTTGGATTTCACTTTGACGTTGACGATGATTTGCGGGTAGTCCTTGAGGCCTTCGACCAGGGATTCGATTTTGCCATGCATGGAAACGAGCGAGGCAATTTTCAGGGCGGTGAGAAGGCCGTCGCCGGCGGGGCTGTCTTCGAGAAAAATGATGTGGCCGGATTGTTCGCCTCCAATGACGTTGCCGCTGCGCAGCATTTCTTCGAGGACATAGCGATCGCCGACGGAAGCGCGGGCGAGGGAGATGCCTTCGCGGGCCAAGACGCGTTCGAGACCGAGATTGGACATGGATGTGGCGACGACGCGATCGCCTTTGAGCTTGTTTTGGGATTTAAGGTAGCGCGCGACGGCAAGGAGAACGCCATCACCGTTGACGATTTTCCCTGTTTCGCAGACGAAGAGAGCGCGGTCGGCGTCGCCATCGAAGGCTACGCCGAGTTGAGCACGCTCGGAGAGCATGCGCTTTTGCAAACCGTCGAGATGGAGCGAGCCGCAGCCGGCGTTGATGTTGCGTCCATCCGGCGATACGCCCATCGAGACTACTTCAGCGCCGAGAGAGTGGAAGAGTTCGGGGCCGAGTTTGTAGGCGGCGCCGTTGGCGCAATCTAGAAGGATCCGGAAACCGGAAAGCTTGGCACCGTGAACGATGCGGCCGCGAAGAAAGTCGAGATATTCGGCGTCGAGAGAAGCGTCGGCGATGAGGAGGGGCGGATTTTTTGGCGGAGGATCGCCGCGATGCTTGAAGATATCGGCTTCGAGCGTTTCTTCGACGGAGTCCGGGAACTTCATACCTGCGTGAGAGAAGAGTTTTACGCCGTTGTCGTGGTACGGATTGTGGGAGGCGGAAATAACAACGCCAGCCTGAAAATCATTTTGGCGAACGAGACAAGCGACGCCAGGCGTGGTGATGATGCCAGCAAAAGCTACAGACCCACCGACTTGCGTGATTCCGGCGGCGAGAAGAGCGGCGATGTGAGGACCCGATTCGCGCGTGTCCATGCCGATGAGGACATGAGCGGCAGAGTGCTCGCGGCGCAAATAAGTAGCGAGAGAGCGGCCCGTGGCATAAAGAGTGGCGTCGTCGAGCGGCGGAGTGCCGGGAACGCCGCGAATACCATCAGTTCCGAAAAGTTCTTTGGGCATGAGAGGTTAGCGGCCAAAACCTGAAGGACCGACCATAGGAAAGTTTAGCACACGCTTGAAAAGAGGCTGGGCGAGTGCGTTACAGAGGTTCGCTTGGGTAAATAGGAGCGCAAGGCTTCCGCCGTAGTCGGGCTTGTGCTCTGCTAAGGGCGATTCGTGATACGAAACGCGGGAAAGTGATGTGGCCATGAGCTTGCATGAGTATGCTAACGTGAAGGGAACGGAGTGCTTCGTGCCCGAGATAGAGACGCCACCAACCACAGTTCAAATTGATGGATCTAGCTTCAGTTTGAGGATTCTCGCCGCAGCGGTGATCCTGTTGTTTTTTTATTACGCAGCGGGAGTTGTGATTACCGTGCTGCTTTCGATTTTGCTGGCGTATTTTCTCGATCCCGCCGTGGAATTGTTGGAGCGAATGCGCTTGCCGCGCACGGTTGGCTCGATGGTGATGGTACTTCTGTTGATCGCGGTCTTAGTGGCGGTGGGATACGCTCTGGGGACACGAACGGAAGATTTTGCGGCGAATTGGCCGAAATACAGCGGGCTTGTAAGACAAGCAGCGGGAGCAGTGGAAGGCCGAATTAACGGGATAGAAAAACAGGTCACGCCTATAGAGCCCGGGGCCGTTGCACAGCAACCAGGGGCAGAGCACCCGGAGACAGCGGCCGTGCGCTCCATGCTATTCCGTGGAATCGGATCTCTCTACGCGCTTTTTCTGGAAGTTACATTTGTGCCGTTCCTGGTATTTTTTATGCTCGCGGGAAAACGAGAAGTGTGGCACGGGACGCTGCAACTTTTTCCGGCATCGAAACGAACCCAGGTGAAGGAAACGCTGGAGGATTTGCGGGAAGTTCTGCGGGACTATCTGGCGGGAATGACGCTCTTGACTGTGATGGTGATTGCGGCGAGCAGCGCGTTCTTCTGGTTTCTGGGGCTGGATTATCCGGTGCTCACGGGAATTGCATCTGGTTTGCTGAATATGGTGCCGTATATCGGAGCGGTGCTGGCGTGGCTTCCTGCGTTTATCATCGCGCTGGCCAAATGGAGAACGTTTGGGCAGTTCGCATTGATTGCCGGCGGATTGATGACCATTCACGTGCTGGCGCTGAATTTAGTGGCGCCGCAACTGGTAGGGCGGCGCGTGCGTCTGAATGCCGTGGCAATCACGATTTCGCTGCTCTTCTGGGGCTGGGTGTGGGGCGGCATGGGGTTGATTCTGGCGATTCCGATTACCGCGGCGCTGCGCGTGATTTGCGATCACACGGAATCCTGGCGGCCGATTGGGCGGTGGCTGAGCGCGTGAGGAAGTGAATAGACTTGTCTAATAAATGTATCAAGCAACTAAGCAGGAAGTTTCCTCAGGGGCTAAAGCCCCGTTGCGCCGGCTTTCTATGTCGGAGCTAAAGCTCCGACCCCTGGGAAGGCATTTATGAGACAGATTCTAGTAAATAGTGAATAGGAAGTAGTGAGTAGACGAAGTTCGTTACTTTTTGGGCTGGTGCTTTCTTCTTCGGGAAATCTTCTTTAAACTGCCTTTTAATCTACCTTTCTCTTGATCCTGAGGCCGAATCTTGAAGATGGAGACCTTCTCTCACAAATCGAACGGCTCAAATGGGAGCTATTCATGAAGCGGTCTGGAATTTATTTGTGTTTGCTGTACGTGCCGGTGCTGCTCTTCTGGCCGGCCGCGGCGCAGGCGTGGGGATGCAAGGGACACCAAACGGTGGCTTTGATCGCGGAGAAGCATTTGACACCGGAAACGCGGCAATGGGTTGAGAAGCTGCTGAGCGAGAATCCGATCGATCCGAAATTGAATCGCTATTGCGGGGGAGCAGTACGCGACGCGATGGCGGATTCAGCCACGTGGGCGGACGACGTGCGCGGAGAACGCAAGAATGGGCCGTGGCACTATATCGACATACCGCGAGGTTCGAAGCGTGGACCGATCGAGCCGTTTTGCGGAACTGCGGGATGCGTAACGAAAGCGCTAAGCGAGCAACTGGCGATCCTGAAGGATTCGAAAGCCGATGCGGCCAAGCGCGCGGACGCCTTGCGATACGTGATCCATTTTGTGGGAGATTTGCACCAGCCGCTCCATACGACCACAAATGCCGATGAGGGCGGGAATTGTGTGCCGCTGAAATATTTCCGGCGCAATGCACATGAGCACAATCATTCGTTTTCCCCAAACTTGCATAGCATTTGGGATACAGCGATTCCAGAACGCGACGCTGAGGGTGCAGATTCGTCGGAGTATGCCGACACGCTCGACGCTCTGTTCGCAGCGGATATCGAAGGTTGGCAGAAGGCTGGGATTCGCGTCGAGGATTGGGTGTGGGAAGGCTACGATTTTGCGGAAAGCGTGGTGTACGGAGATCTGACGCCGAAAATCGCCATTGAACCCAATGTGGCCGTACACAGTTGCTCGGACGACAACAATATTGGCGAACGTCTGCTACACCAGAACATCGTGGCTGGCGAGGCGTATCAGGAAAAGGCGGCCCCCGTGGCGGAAAAGCGGATTGCCGAGGGCGGGATCCGGCTGGCGATGATCCTCAATGATGCAACGAAGGCGAATCCGTAGTTGCATCTGACGGAGAGTTTGGCATCTGCTCGCTTGGAAGTGTGCAGTAAGGAACAATGTCGCACGAACACGTTGCGAATCGAGTGCGGAGTGATAAGCTGAGAATGCAGTGGATGTAACGATTCCCGATTGAATAAAGACTCGCGGATCCCTCCTCTCGTCTGCGAGAAACCCAGCCTTACGACCCGAACGCCCTCTCCGTTCTGAAAGAACATCAGGTTCTTATGCTGCCTAGCCCGCGGTGCGAGCAAGTACTCGCTGCCATTCTGGAATCCGCCGAAGAAGCAATCATCGGTATAGCGCTGGATGGCTCGATTGAATTATGGAGCCGTGGAGCGGAGCGTTTGTATGGATATACTGCGGCCGAGGTGACTGGTGTTGCCCTGACCTCGTTGTTGCCAATTAACGAAGGGTCGTCGCTTCAAGCTGTTCTGGAAGCATCGCGCGACGGGAAGATGAGCGACTGCGGTACGGTCGAGCGGCAGCACAAGATGGGTTTGAGGCTCAGCGTCGGTGTAAAGCGGCACGCGATGCGGGATGAGCGGGGAGCGGTAACGGGCATCCTGGAGATTGGGCGGGCCACGCGCCAGAAAACGCAAGATACACCGTCCGAAACACAGCTGCGGCTGCTCGTGGAGCAGATGCCGGTCCTGCTCTGGACAACGGATCGGAGCTTGCGGATCACATCGAATTGGGGCTCGGGGTTGCAGCACTCCGATGTACATGCCGGAGATCTGGTAGGGCGTACGGTGTCTGAGTACCTGAAATGCAATGATGCAAATGCCGGACCGATAGCGCATCACCATTCAGCGTTGCGGGGAGAGTCGGCGCACTTCGAGTACAAGCGCCAAGACCGGATTCTGGATATACAGTTGGATCCGCTGCGCGCGCCATCGGGAGAAACCATCGGGTGCATCGGAGTTGGGCTGGACATCACGGTGCGGAAACAGAGCGAAGAATTGGTCCGCTACCAGGCCACGCACGATGCATTAACTGGACTGGCCAATTATAGAGAGTTTATGGACACACTGGAACGCGAACTGCGGCGCGCCGAGCGCGGCCATCACGCATTCACGGTGCTGCTGCTGGACCTGGACGACCTGAAACGAATCAACGACAGACTGGGGCATTTGGCGGGAAATAAGGCGTTGAAGCGGCTGGCAAAGGTCACAAAGGAGCAGTGCCGCGCAACAGATCTGGCCGCGCGATACGGCGGCGACGAATTTGCGGTGGTGCTGATCGAATCCGATCAAGGCATGGCGCAGCAGGTGGCGCAGCGCATTGAAGCTCATGTGCGGGAAGAACGGGAAGAGCCACGCATCAGCGTGAGCATCGGCATGGCGATATATCCCGCCGATGGACGAACAGCGCACGAATTGCTAGAGGCCGCAGACCGTCAACTATACCAACGGAAGAAACTCTTGCAACGCCGGAAAGTGGCGGTCGGGTAGAGGGCGCTCACCAAAATAGAAAATGAAAAACGATGAGACTCTGCGGTGGAGGTGTGTGCGCCTTCGTCGCATGCGCTCTCTAACTGAGGGACAAGAAGGAAAGAGTTAAACTTGGGAGTAATGATGGGGAATTGGCTAAAAAATCTCGCCTGGAGAACATCGTGAAGGTACAGGAACTGGTGTTGAGGCTACTCGACGAAGCATACGAAAAGAAAACCTGGCACGGGCCCAATCTGAGACAAGCGATTCGGGGAGTAAACGCAAAACAGGCCGCATGGCGCCCTGGTGCGGGGCGACATAACATCTGGGAAGAAACACTACATGCGGCCTATTGGAAATACACGGTGCGAAATCGAATCCAAGGCGGGAAAAAAGGAAAATTTGCGCTGCCGGGGAGCAATTTCTTTCCGCGGCCAGAAAAAGGCAAAGCCAGCGAGGCTGCGTGGCAGGCAGATAGGGAGTTGCTCGAGCGGGAGCATCTGGCGTTGATGGCGGCTGTCGAGCGAGTTCTGAATACACCCCGGGGAGTAAAGTTTCTGAAGCAGATTTATGGCGTGGCTTTTCACGATGTTTATCACGCGGGGCAGATTCGGCTGCTGCGCCGGTTGATGGATCGCTGAGGCGCAGAGCAACCTATCGGCGGGTTAGAGATTTGAGTGGCGAATGGCGTCCACGATACTGGCGGGATCGGCGGCGTCCTGAAAGAGGCGGATGGCGGCGATGCCGGATGCGCCGGCAGAAAGGCACGAGGAAAGATTTGTCAGATTGATTCCGCCGATGGCAAGGACAGGAATGTTCACGGAGCTGCAGACCTGAGCCAGACGATCGAGGCCCTGAGGCGCACCGTAGGCGGCCTTTGAGGGTGTGGCGAAGATGGGGCCGAAGAAAATGTAGTTGGCACCAAAGGAGGCGGCGGATTTGGCGGCCTCGGGCGAATGGCAGGAGACCCCTAGAATAAAATCGCGGGCGGGCGTTTGCGCGGCGGGGGACGAGCGCAGCAGACGTTTCGCTTCATCGACAGGCAGGGAGTTTTCGCCCAGATGGACGCCTCCAGATTGCGCGGCAAGGGCCACATCGAGGCGGTCGTTCACAATGATCCGCGTTGCGGATTTAGAGCGACTTCCCTGTTTCGAAACGCGGTTTAACGCGTGATGCACCAGCGACGCAGACTGCTTGCCGGATAAATCTTTTTCGCGTAGTTGAATCCAATCGATACCTGCGCCGGCGATCGCTGCAATTCTCTCCAAAAGCGGCTGGAATAAATCGAGTTGTGGAGCGGCAAGCAAACTGCGGCGATCGGTAACGTAGCAAAGGATGGGCTTGCTGCCCGCGCGAACCTTGATACCGGGCACCGAACTATTGGGGAGGGACACTGGAAGGACTCGGACGAGAACCAATGAAGCTAAGAGCCAGCAAGATATCCAGCACGCCAATACCGCTGATAGCGCCTCGAAACGAAGGATGAAGCACAATGCGAATGAGCGAAGGAAAGTGGTTGAGAAAGAAATTCTGTTCCCAGAAGGCCGACCACGGGAGATAGAGAAGCAACGCCCCCATTTCGAAGCAAACAACGACCAGCAGCGCGCGGAAGACACGGTTCATGGTTAAGAGGGAGTCGCCTGCATCAGTGAATGCCGGCCATCAACGACTGGGCTTCTGGAGAGCAGCGATACGATCTGCGACGTCGCGATAATCGATGTTCATCGCATAGACCTGGGAAAAACTCTTCAGCGCCGCTTCCGGCTCACCAGCGGATTCCTGGGCAACACCTAAATCATACCGCAACGCGAGAATGCTTTCTGGTTCGATGCCTGGGACGCGGAGGGCACGCTCGTACCAGATGGCGGCGATGCCCGGCTGTCCCTTTTCCGTGAAGGCAAGGCCCAGCAGAGTGCAACACTGCATGACGTAGCGGAAGGGCTTGCCGCTGTCCGTAGCTTTAGCCACTTTTTGAAATTCGCTGATAGCTTCGTCGACCAATCCCATTTCGCGGAAGGCGATGCCGAGATTGTAGTGAGTCTCGAGGTCTTCGTCTTCGGCTCCCATTTCGCCAAGCTCGGCTCGGAAATCGTCAAATACTTCCTTGAGCGGGCTGTGCTCTACCGGCCCGGTAGGTTTCTCTTCGGGCTTCGGCGCAGCCGCCTGTGGGGCAACTTCTGAATGGGAAGGCGTCAGAGCGTCAAGACCGAGGTCATCGATTTCTTTGGCCAAGTCCGCGAGAAATTGGTCGGAGGCAAAACCGGCTGCGGGCGCGACAGGAGCAGAATCTTTGGCCGTGGTTACGGGCTCCGGCTCGGGCTGTGGGACGCCAATGGGTGTCTCGGGAGGCTTCTGGTCGTAGGCCGGGACAAGCGGTTCCGCCTCGAGGACCAGCTCGAAATCTTGATCGAGTTCGAATTCGGGCTCCGGTTCGATCGGCTTGGGAGGTGCTGGTTTTTCTGGCGCTACCGATTTTTCAGGAACGACGGGCTTTTCGGGAACGGGTGGCTTCTCCGAGACAGCGGGCGCGTGACTCTCCTCAACCGGCACAGGGATGCTCTTCGGTTCATCAACCTCAGGAAGTTCCGCGGAAATGTCTGCGAAGGAATTTGATTCTTGTTCAAGAGCTGCGGGTTGTTCTACAGGCAGTTCGAATTCGGTGACGCCGTGGGACGCGGAAGGCGCGGCGTCAACTGGCGCAGCGGCAACTGGCTCTTCTGCAATCGAAAACTCTTCGTCGGCGACAGGCTCCGCGGCAACTTCGTGAGGAGGTGGAGGAGCCGGTGCGGCGGGCCTTGCCGGTGGCGCCTTTTCGGCGGGTTCCGCTGGATGAGAATCCTCCAGCATCGAGTCCCACTCGGCGGAAAGGTCAACTTCCTCGTGAACCTCTGAGGCATTCGAAGAAGCAGCGGCCTGTACCGTCTCGGCAGGAGTTGGCTCGGCCTCGACTGGTGTTTCAAATTCAAGCACGGCCTCTTCGACGACGGGCTCCGGCTCAGCGGTAACTTCCATCATCTGGACTTCCGGGATGGTTGCGGCCGGAGGCTCCGGCTGAAGAGGCGCGGCGCTGGCTGCCAATTCCGCATCGGTGAGGCCGGCGGCGCGCTGGAATCTGCGGCGAAGTTCGCCGAAGCGCTCGGCGCCACGCAGGTCGGCGCGTTCGATATGGATTTGCTCGAGCTGAGAAGCGAGCTCGGCGGTACGTCGGTCGTCACCCGCGCCGAGAACAAAGTCGAGAAGCTTTTCGAGGGTGGGAGTGTGCCGAGGCGCGCGGCGCAAAATAGCTTCGAGAAGGCCGATGGCTTTTTGCGTGAGTCCGTAGCTGGCGAAGAGATCGACGTCCGTCAAAGATTGAGCGATAAACTTCTGGGTCTCTTCGTCAAGCTGAGGCTCCGCGGGAGTTGAAGGAGCCGCGGGCTTGTCGCCGGCAACGGGCGCAAAGGTTGGCTCCACGTCCGGGCGCAACTTTGGCGCGGGAGCCTTGGGGATTTCGGCCTGAAGATCTTCTTCGGGAGCGACAGGCGCTGCTGCTTCTTCGGCAAGTAAACCCATCTTGCGCAGGCAGGCGTCGAGTTTGCGCTTGGCGGAATCGCTGTCGGGCTGGCGGTCCACGAGTTGTTCAAAGATGCCTTTTGCGCGCTCGAGCTGATTGGCGGCGACTAAGGCGTCACCCAAGTGGGCCAAGGCGTCGGGGAGGCGGAAGGAGTCGCTGGTGCGGCCATAGAAATCGACGAGCCATTCGAGAGGCTCGAGACGGCCTGGCATACGGCTCGCCAGTTCATTTTGCATGCGGCCGATGACTTCGTGTTCGCCGGCGTCGATCATGGGTACGCGGATCTGGCCGATGATGGCCATGGCACGGTCGCCCTGACCGGACTCCAAAAGGGCTTCGACGATTTTTTGCGCGGGGCCAAAATTTTTGCTGTCGGCTCCCAAAACGCGGAGCGCGAGAGCCGTGGCCTTGTCCCAATTAGCGCTCTTGAGATAAAGATCGAGGAGCAGTTCGGTTTGTTCGCCGCCTTTATCAAGATCGGGAACGTGCTCGAGGGCTTCCGCTGCTTGCGCGAGATTGCCCTGCGAGGAAAAGGAGCGGGCTTTGACAATCGTGGCTGCCAGACAATTTGCGTCAATCTTCAGAGCTTTATCAGCAAGCTTATCGGATTCAGCCTGGTCTCCACGGGCCAGGGCGCGCTGCGCGGCGGAAACGTAGGCGTCGACAGCCTCGCGCGACTGTCCCATGGCCTGATAGAGATCGGCCAGGCGAACCTGAATACGAAGATTGTCTGGTTCGGCGAGGAGGAGTTTTTTTAACAGGCCGACAGCTTCCGGCTGGCGATTGTTTTTGAGATGAATTTCCGCGAGCTGCAGGAAGAGCGGGCGGGCCTCGCTCATCACTCCCTGCTGGACGTAAAGGTCGGCCAGCTTCTCGAGGGGACGAATCTCTTCGGGGGCAAGTTTGGCGATGCGTTTATAAACGGCTATGGCTTTGGTGAGAAAACCGTCACCGACAAAAATCTGCGCGAGTCGCTCGAAATAGTCGATGGCTTGAAAAGTCTCGCCCTGGCGGATGTAGAGCTCGCCGATGGTCATGAGCGTGACCTGATCGCGCGGCTCATACTTGAGAATTTGCTGGTACTCGGCGATGGCCTGAGGGACCTTGCCCTGATTCAGCAGCTTCTGCGCGGATTCGACAAATTTGCTCTTGGTATAGGCCATTCGTGTTCTCAGACAATACGCGGCCGACGCCTGCAGGAGGAGAAGCTCTCCGTCCCAAGAGTTGGAAAGGCAGACAGAAGCCGTGCTTGCTAACGCTAGCAGGCAGGGAAAAGGCAAGTCAACGAACCCAGAAGAGGGTGTGAGCAGCCAGTTATCCCCGTTAGGACTAGGAAACTAGTCGGCGAAGACAAGGCGAAGCGGGGGAAGGGCGTTTTACGGGGTTTTATGCGGATTGAGGCGCCGGAAAGAGGTGGGCAGAGTGGATTGGGATTCCGGCGATACCGCAGAAAAACTGTACGGGAAATAATTTTCTACTTGCGAAAGTTGAAGATTTCGTCGGCGGCGATGGCCGTGCCGGTGCCGTTCCAGTGGGTGTCATCCAGAAAATAGAGGTATTTTTTCTGTCCGAGAAGGATTGCTGCGTCGTGAGCATAGCGTGGTTCGAGAGAAACATAGGGAACGCCCGCGTTTTGAAGCTCGCTTGCGAAGTCTTCCAGGGTTGCGCGAGAGGCTGAGACGTCGCGCGGTTGGGCGAGAAGCGGCGCGTAGATTGAGCTGCGGTTGGGAACGAGGAGAACAATGAGATCGAGGCCGTCGTTCCGCAATTGCGCGGAATACCAGGCGAAGTAAGCTGCCCAACGCTCTGCTGCTTTGCGCGGATCGGCCGGAGAATGGAATTCAGCCGGCAGAAAGACAATTGGCTCACCGTTGCTGAGCTTTTCTTGGACCACGAAAGACGCAAAAGAGTTGGGCAGCAGGATATTGTCTTGGATTTTCTTTACGAGCTTGGCGGAAAGAGCTTGGAGTGGGGAAGAGTGGAGCTCATTGAGCGGGGTTCCTAGACGGTCTGTCCATTCCTGGCCCAAAACGCGGAAGAGAAATGTCTGGACTGCGCCGCGCGCACCGACGGGAGTGGCCGACGGCGGATCTTGCAGTGCGCGGGCTTCCAAGAACTCGAAAATGACAAGACCGTGATGAAGGCCGAGGCGTTGAGCTACGGCTTCGAGACTGCGCAGATGGAGCGGTTGGGGTGAACCGGCGTTGTAGAAATAGCCGCCGAAGCGGTGGGTGAGTTGGGCAGAGAGAGACTGGTCTTCGGGGAGTTCGCTGCCGACGGCGAAGGAGTCTCCTACCACAATGCCGATAGCGTTGCCTTGTGCTAGCGCGGGCGGATTGTGAAAGCCATAGGCATCGGTCGTGAAATCGACGACATGGTAGTGGCGTAGGGCAGGGAGGTTACCGATGCCTGCTACGCCGCCGTAAGAATTGTCGCGGTGATAGTGCTTGTTTGGGATGAAGGGACCGACTGCATTTGGATAGTGGCGGAGCATCGCCTCCCAAGCTCGAAACGTGAGGGGATCAAGCGGAATGAAACGCATGATCAGATCCAGGAGGAAGAAAAGGAGCATTAGACGCGGCAGAAGGCGTCCGATGCTCCAGATGCTTGACTGTTTGGCTAGTGTACCGTTCATTTGAAAAATTCCTGTTCCTTGCCGCTAAAACTGAAAATAGAGAAAAGGAGATTGTTGGCCGGATGCGATGGCCAGAAGCGCCGCCGTGTACCCGAGGCTGAGACCTGCGACCTTCCATGAATTCCATTCGTGATTCATCTCAAAGGTGTTGGGCGCGAAGTGCGCGATGGCTGTGGCAATGGCCAACGCGACTAGTAAGCCAATGAGCCCGGGAAAAAGAGCGCCCGCGGAGAAACTGAACATGCGGGCGAGCATCGCGATGGCAATGGAGAAATTATCCGAGCGAAAGAAGACCCAGCCAATCACTACGAGAAAAAATGTTCCAGTTCGCTGAACAACGGCCGGCACCCGGTCCCAGAATTCTCCGAACAGCTTGTAGAGACAGAGCAGGGCGCCGTGATAGCCGCCCCAAAAGACTAATGTCCAGTTGGCGCCGTGCCAGAGACCGCCGAGAAGCATGGTGATCATGAGGTTGCGATAAACGAGCCAACTGGCGGAGACACGGTTGCCTCCGAGCGGAATGTAAAGATAGTCGCGGAGGCAAGTGGAAAGCGAGATGTGCCAGCGACGCCAGAAATCCGAAATATTAAGTGCCTTGTAAGGCGAGTTGAAATTCTGCGGTAGGCGGATGCCAAAGAGATAGCCGAGGCCGACGGCCATATCGCTGTAGCCGGAAAAATCAAAATAAATTTGATAGGTGTAGCCGAGGACGCAGAGCCACGCGCCGAGGCTCGAGAGATGCGCGACGTCTTTCCAAGCGGGGTTGATGACGGCGGCAATGGTGTCGGCAAGGAGGACTTTTTTCATCATGCCGATGGCGAAGAAAGACCAGCCGATGTTGAGCCAGCGTGTGCGGCCGGCCTGATCGATGTTTTCCAGATCGGCTTCGACCTGGCGAAAACGCGCGATAGGGCCGGCGACGAGTTGCGCAAAGAGCGAGACATAGCAAGAAAATTCCCAGAAGTTGCGCGTGGGCGTGATCACGCCGCGATAGGCGTCCACCATATAGCTGATGGTGTGAAATGTGTAAAACGAAATGCCAACGGGAAGAATAATATTTAGCGCGGGCGGATGAATGGGCACATGCAGCCATGCAGAGAGTTCAGCAAAGCTGGAGACCGTGAAATTGAAGTACTTGAAGAAGCCGAGGAGAAGAAGGTCGATAGTGACGGGGATAATCAAGAAGAGTTTGCGACGGCGAGGATTGGCGGCGCCGAGCATGCCAAGACCTGCAAAGTAGCTGACCGCGGTCGAGAAAGCCATGAGAGCGCAGAACTTGTAGTTCCAGGTGCCATAAAAAATGTAGCTGGCAACCGTGAGCCAAATGTAGCGGTGTTTTTTTGTGCGGAGACGCCAGAAACCGAAATAGACAATCGGCAAGAACAGAAAAAGAAAGACGAGGCTGTTGAAGAGCATGTGCTGGTGTCAGCGCTAACCTCTTCTGGTCGCCGTGCGGAACGAGCCGCGAAGGGCACTGGCGGGGACGATGATAAACGCATCGGCATCGATTTGCTAAAGGATTGACGCGATGCCGAAGAACAAAAGAGCTCGCTACTTTTCGGAGGCCCAATAAATAGCGGACCCATGGGCTGGAAGCGTGACGTCGACAAATTCTTTCGAACCCAAGTCTTCATGTTCCCAAAGGTCTCGGAGTTTGTAGTTGGCGCGTTTGAGGCCCAAATCTTTCCAGGAATAGTGGAACGATTGCGGTGCGGCATCGAGATTGAAGACGGCGACGTAGGCGCCATCGCCGGATTCCGGTGTGGATAGCCAGACGGCGGCTTTGTCGGTCGAGATGACGGCGTGGCTGCCGGTGGAATGCTGATCGACGCCGACCAACTCGGCATTGGTGAGCGCAGCTTGGGTCCATTCGTCGCACAACGTGAGATTTCCTCCCATGATGAGCGGCGAACGAAAGATGGACCACAGGGTGAGAAGCGTGCGCTGTTCGTCGTGCGTGAGACGCGTTGCGCGCGGCATTTCCCAACCCGCGGCGGGTTCCAGGCGTCCGATGGGAAGCATGTCCGCATCGGGCCAATGGCCGGGGCCGGAGAAGGTGGCCCATTTCGCAGCGCGGGCAAATTGATTTCCGACGCCTTGAGGAAAATTTTTGTCGCTTTTCCAGACATCCCAAACGTCATCCGAAATGCGCCACATTTGCGCGTAGCGGCGCAACTCCAAGGCCTTTTCGAGGGGCGCTGGGCCGGGCGAGAGGCTTAACACGATCGGCCGGTGAACTTTGCGAAGCGCCTCACTGATCATGCGAATCTCGTCGCCTTTGTAAGGATGGCTGGAAATGCAATCGATCTTGAGGAAGTCAACGCCCCAAGCGGCGTAGAGTTTCGCAATGGAGTCGTAGTAAGCCTGCGCGGCGGGAGAGCCAGCTTTAAGTCCGTAGTTGTACGGATTCCACGGGCAGGTATCGGCCATGTCTGCAGCAGCTCTCGCGCGAAAGGAAGTGCCCGCAATTGGTGTGTTCCTGAAGACGGCTTCCTTGGGAATCCCGCGCAAAATGTGTATGCCGAATTTCAGGCCGAGCGAATGAACGTAATCGGCTAGCGGCTTGAAGCCTGCGCCGTTTTCGGCGGAAGGAATGGTGTTGACGGCGGGAGTGTAGCGGCCGTATTCGTCGAGACTGAATTCCGCGGCGGCGGTGTTTGTTCCGGCGGAGTGATTCGTCACGTACCAGCCTGAGTCCACAACGATGTATTCCCAGCCGTAAGATTTCAGGTGTTCGGCCATCCAGGCTGCATTTGCTTTGATGTCGGATTCGCTGACGGTTTCGCCGTAAGCATCCCAACTGTTCCAGCCCATCGGCGGCGTGGGAGCGAGCAAAGTTTGTGCACCGGCTTCCGCGGAAATCGCGTCGAATTGCGCGGCAAGAGTCCAAATACAGAAAATCGCGCACACCATTGTAAAAAGCGCAGACGCGTAGCGCCTGGACCAGTCCGAGCACATCTTCCAAAACATTGGGCTAACCTCTGTAATGTCCGGCGGAGATTTTATGTGACGCGCTAGAAAAGCGGTAGCGGAGTTTGCGTGGCTCCAGCAGCCCAGCAATTTGATTCGCGGACGGGTGCGAACGAATGGCGATGAAGCGGCGACGGACCGTGCTGGCGAAGGGCCTCCAAGTGGTCGGGAGTGGCGTAGCCTTTGTGGCGTGCGAGGCCGTATTGCGGATAGACGGCGTCCCATTTTTCCATACACGCATCGCGGTGGGTTTTGGCGAGGATGGAAGCAGCGGCAATCGAAACGCTGCGAGCGTCACCCTTAATGAGCGACTTCTGCTCGATGAGAACATCGAGCTGCATGGCATCGATGAGCAAGTAATCAGGCTGGATCGAAAGTTGTTGCAGAGCGGCCGTCATGGCTTGGCGGCTGGCTTGATAGATGTTCCAAGCGTCGATTCGCTGAGCATCGATTTCTGCGACGGCCCAAGCGAGAGCGTGCTCGTGGATACGGACGGCAAGTTCCGTACGGCGTTCAGCGGGAAGTTTTTTCGAGTCATCGAGACCAACAATGCGTCGCTTGGGATTGAGAATGACCGCGGCGGCAACGACTGGGCCGAAGAGCGCGCCGCGGCCGGCCTCATCGAGACCGGCAATGCGCATCCAGCCAAGTTGTCTCGCCGCTCGCTCGAAACGGGAAGAGCAGAGTCGGTTCATTGCGCGGAGATTTTAGCACGGCGCGGGCCGGACAAGATTAGTCGTGACGAAGCGCGGCAATGGGATCGACCTGCATGGCTCTGCGGGCCGGTATGTAGTTTGCCGCGAGCGCTACGACGGTCAGCAGTAGAGTGACGCCGGCAAAAGTGATTGGATCGATCGGCCGGACTCCATAGAGCACTTTGACCATCAAGCGCGAAAGCAGCAAAGCCCCCGCAATGCCTGCGGCCAAGCCCACCAACGCAAGTACCATTCCCTGCCTCACGACGAGCCGGAACACATCGTTGCGGCTCGCGCCAAGCGAAATGCGAATCCCAATCTCGTGCGTGCGCCGGGAAACCGAATAGCTCATAACACCATAAATTCCCACCGCGGCCATCACCAACGCGACGACAGCGAATATACCGAGTAGTAGCATCTCGAAGCGCGGCTGTGCATTGGCATCGGCCACGACGGCGTCCATGGTTAAGACCTGGGAGATCGGTAAATTGCGGTCGAGTGACCACACTGTGTTCTTCACGGTGGACACGAGAGCACCCGGATCTCTCGTCGTGCGCACGACCAAAGTGATGTACGCCATATGGAGCGTACCTTCACCGTGCGCGCCAGGTTGTCCCAGGAAGTCGCGATTCTGAAATGCCGCGAGATAGGTTTCGGGGAAAGGCGGTGCCGCCCAATCCTCCTGCTTGGCATTTTTTGCGACGCCAATGATCGTCAACCACGTTGGAGAACCGCTATCGCCAGAATCAAACGAGATGTGTTGGCCCAGCGGATCTGCCCCGGGCCAGTAGGTGCGAGCTGCTTCCTCGTTGATGATCACAACACCGGGAGCGGTAGCGTTGTCCGCAGGGGAAATGTCGCGACCCCGTATTAAGGGCAGCCTCATCGTTTGGAAATACCCTGGCGTCACCATACGGTACACGGCAGAGGGTGATTCGCCCGGGCGAGGTTTTGGACGGCCTTCGACCGCAAACGGCCAGCCCCACATATCGCCCGCCAGAGGCAAGTGATTGATCCCGCCAGCCGCCTCCACGCCAGGCAGAGCTCGGACCTGCTCGAGAAGTTGCCGGTAGAAGATCACTCGCCGATTTGGGTCAGCCTCGTTCGATCCAGCGACCGAGACCACCATCGAAAGAACGTTATGCGGGTTGAATCCGGGGTCAAGCGATTGCAGTGCAAAAAAACTGCGGATCATCAGGCCTGCTCCGATGAGCAGCACGAGCGCGAGCGCGAATTCGGACGCTACCAGGAAGCTGCGCAGGCGATTGCGGCCGACGCTCTCGCCGGCCCCGCGGCCGCCCTCTTTTAGCACGTCGCTCAGGTTGACGGTACTCGCCTGCATCGCAGGAGCCAATCCAAACACCGCGCCAGTCATCACGCTGACCGCGAGTAGGAACACAACAACGCGAGCGTCAATCGTCACGGTCTCGACACGGGGAATGTCCGCGGGGCTCAGAGCGACGAGTGCATGCGTTCCCCAAATCGCAAGTAGAAGGCCGGCACAAGCCCCCATGCCCGTAAGCAGCAGATTTTCTGTCAGGAACTGGCGAACCACACGCGCGCGAGGAGCGCCAAGAGCTGCGCGCACGGCAACTTCTTTCTGGCGAGCAGCGGCGCGGGCCAACAACATGTGCGCGACGTTGGCGCAAGCGATCAAGAGCACGAATCCCACCGCTCCCAACAAAACCAGCAATGGCGCTTGAATCTTTCCAACGACTTGCTCCATGAGAGGTGTCACCGCGACGTCGCGGTTTGTGCCTGGGAATTGCCGCTCCAGACGCGCGGTTATTGTTGCAATCTCAGCGCGAGCCTGCACGAGCGTGACGCCAGTCTTGAGCCGCGCGAAGATTCGCAAGCTGTTGCCGCCGCGGTTGTGGATTCGCTCGCCAAATGCAATCGGCACCCACAACTCCGCATGCGTGGCCCAAAAGGGTGCAAACCTGAATTCGTGGGGCATGACTCCTACGATGGTGTATAGCTCGCCGTCGAGTTTGATGGCCTTCCCGATGACATTGCCGTCTCCGGCGAAACGTCGCTGCCAGAGGCGGTGGCTCAGAATGACCTCATGCTCGGCGCCTTTTTGGTCCTCTTCCACTGTGAACACCCTGCCCAACTGTGGCTGGGCGCCGAGCATGGGGAAAAGGTTTTGAGTCACTTTGAGCCCTGGAATATGTTCGGGCGAATCCACATCGGTCAAATTCGGCGACCAGTATTCCGCCGCACCCATGGCTTCAAACGAACGACTCTGATCTCGCCAATCGATGTAGTTGCCGGCTGAGACGGGATCTGTGCCGTCATGCAAGAGAGTGACCAGGCGATCGGAATCCTTGTAAGTCAACGGGCGAAGCAACACAGCGTCCACGACGCTGAAAATCGCCGCGTTGGCGCCTATGCCGAGAGCGAGGGTAAGGACGGCGACGCAGGTGAAGCCGGGATTTTTCGCGAACATTCGCGCACCAAAGCGGATGTCCTGGAGCAACGTTTCCAGGAACGGGAGGCCGCGGCGTTCGCGGTAGAGCTCTTTGGTTTGTTCCACGCCGCCGAATTCGCGTCGTGCGGCGAAGCGCGCTTCGTCCTGTTTCATGCCGCGGCGCATATTTTCTTCGGTTAGGGCTTCGAGATGCGCGTGCAGCTCGACGTCGAGCTCGGCCTCGCGGCGGTTTTTGCCAAAAAGATCTTTGATTCGAAGAGCGAGGATGCGCAACCAAGTCATGTTTGTACTCCCTATCGGGCGTTCATTGGTTTGCTCTCGCGGCTATTCGTAACGTAGCGCCACAACGGGATCGACTTGAGTCGCCCGCTGCGCTGGCAGGTATGCCGCTAAGGCTGCGACTACGCCGAGCAGGAAGCACGCTCCGGCGAACGCAAGAGGATCCGCAGAACCGACTTCGAACAGCATGCTGCCAAGCAATCGGCTCAACCCATAGGCGGCCGCCAAACCTACGGCCATGCCCGCGATCACCAGGAAAGCCATGTGACTTACAACGTTGCGAAGAATGTCGCCTGGCTGTGCTCCTAGCGCCATGCGGATTCCAATTTCACGCGTGCGGCGCGCGACGGAGAAAGCCACTACGCCGGAAAGTCCCAGCGATGCCAGGAGGGTGGCAAGCAATCCAAACAAAGTGGAAAGCCAGGTGAGGAGCCTTTCTTGGACGAGAGAATTATCGATCTGAATTTCTAGCGTGGTCGTCGCGTAGAGAGGCAGGTTGGCATCGAGGTCGTGTACTTGCGCTCGCACGAGATCCCCGATTTTTTCCGGGTCACCGGAAGTGCGCACCTGAAGCGTCATGTCAAAAAGGCGCTCTTCCTGCGCCATCGGCGCATAGAAATGGCGGCGCGGCGCTTCGGAAAGATGCACATACTTGGCGTCCTTCACAATGCCGATGATTTCCCGGTCCGGAGGAACTTTCGGATCGTCGTCGGTTCCAATTTTTTTGCCGAGCGGATCTTTATTTCCGAAGAAATAGTGCGCCATGGTTTCATTGATGATGACGACTTTCGGGCGGGCGGCTGTGTCCTGCTCCGTGAAGTCGCGGCCATCGACGAATGCAATGCCCATTGTCGCGAAGTAGCCGGGTGACACGACTGCGGCGTTGGGACTCATGTTCTCGTCGGGGCCTGGCTGATAGCCTTCCACATTGACGCCCTCCTGATCCCAGCCTCCGGAAATGACGGAACTGGTGGTCAGGCTCGCGGCACGAACGCCAGGCAGTGTGCGAACGCGCGCCAGGAGATCGTCGTAAAGCGATTTGATTCTTGCCTGTGGATAGCCGTTCATGGCTGGATTGAGCGTCGCCAGAAAAACATTCTCTTTTGTGAAGCCCGTATTGACACCGCGCAGGTTTCGCAAGCTGTGGAGAAACAAACCCGCGCCAATCAACAGCGGCAGTGAGAGAGCCACCTGTAGAAAAATAAGCGCGCTGCGCAAACTGAAGAGGCGCTCGCCGGACGCGATGGATGGAGCATCGGCGCGCAAAGCGATGGACACGCCGGCATGCGAAAGCTGCAAAGCTGGAGCAAGGCCGAAGAGCAGCCCGGTAGCCAAGGATGCTAACAACGCGAAACCCAGAACTCGCAAATCCATCGGAGCGTGAAGGTTCGCGCTGTATTCCGGCGGCAGAAAGCCAAGCAATGCCGTCTTGGCCCAATAGGCGACGACAATTCCCGCGCAACCACCCAGCACGGAAAGTAGCAAACTCTCGGTCAGCCACTGGCGAATGAGTCTTCCGCGGCCAGCGCCGATGGCTAGCCGCACGGAAATCTCTTGTTTTCTTTTTGCATTTCGCGCGAGCAGAAGATTTGCGAGGTTCGCGCACGCAACCAGCAGCACAATTCCTGTCACGCAGAACATCAGGAGAAGCGGGCGTTCCATTTCTGTGCGCAGGTGGGCGAAGCCCTGGTTGCCTGGCACAAGTTGGATGCGGCTGGCGAGAGAGCGCTCTTTGTCATGAGCATTGACGCTAGCTCCGAGTTCCTGCAACTCCGCTTCAAGAACTTGGTGATAGAGAATGTCGAGCGAGGCTTGCGCTTGCGCGACGGTAACTTCCGGTTTGCGACGCGCCAGAACGGTCATCCAGCGGTGGCGAGGATTCTGCAGGCGATTTGCTGGCACAGGACGGAAAACCGTAGCCATCATCATCGGCACGCGAATATCCGGATTGCGCGCCATCTCCGTGCCATAAAATCCCGGCGGCGTGATGCCGATGACGCGAATCGGATTGTCATTCAAGATGATGTTCTTGCCGACGATCGCCGGATCGCTGCCGAATCGCCGCTGCCAGTAGCCATAGCTGAGGACCGCGACAGGATGAGCGCCAGGCGTGCGGTCGTCTTCCGGTCCAATTAGGCGGCCGAGAAATGGCTGCACGCCCAGCGTGTCAAAATAATTTCCTGAAACCATCTCGCCGACGGTGCGTTCACTTTGCCCGCCATAACTAGCGTTGAAATCGACACCCGAACGCGTTAAAACGCCTGCGAAAACGGTGTTTTTATCGCGGATGGCCTGATACATCGGATAGGAAAAGTCTTCCTCTGCTTCCTGAGAACGGGCGTCGGTGTACTTGATGACGACGAGCTCCTGCGGATTGCGGACCGGCAGGTTGCCGAGCAAAACGGAATTGACCAGCGAGAACAAGCCCGTGTTCGCGCCAATGCCGAGCGCCAACGTCAGAATCGTTACCGTGGTGAAACCGGGGCTTTTCACGAGCATGCGCATCGCGTAACGCAAGTCCTGCGCGAGCGTCTCGAAGAACGGCAACCCGCGCTGATCGCGATAGGATTCCTTTGTTTGCTCGACTCCACCAAACTCACGCCGCGCTGCGTAACGTGCTTCTTCCTGGTTCATTCCGCCGCGCACATTTTCTTCGATCAGCGCATCGATGTGCGCGCGCAGTTCTGTATCGAGTTCTCCATCCAAATCCTGCTTGCGGAAGATTCCCACTAATCGCGATGCGAAAATTCGCAGCCACTCCATCTCAGGCTCCTTCCGCGCGTCCGAGAAGCCGGGTCATGAGAGCGGCCATGCGTTCCCAGCTTTCCGTCTCTGCCAAAAGCTGTTTTCGCCCACTGCGTGTGAGCGAGTAATACTTGGCTTTGCGATTGTTGTCCGAGACGCCCCATTTCGAAGAGATCCAGCCGCGTTGTTCGAGGCGCAGCAGCGCTGGATAAAGGGTGCCCTGGTTGAGCTTGAGCAGATCCGCTGAAACTTGTTGAATGCGCACAGCAATGCCATACCCGTGCAGCGGACCGAGGGCATCCAGAGTCTTGAGCACAATAAGGTCGAGCGTGCCTTGCAACACTTCGCCGCGCGTTTGCGCCATGGCATTCTCCTTTTGACGGTCAACAGGAAGCTATACTTGCTCCTGTTGATTGTCAACAGGTGGTCTCCTGTATAGACGAAGCGGAGAGGAAAAAGTTCCGAGAATCCTGAGAATTTCTTAGTCGGCCCAAAAAGCCGCGTACAACCCTTCTAAAAGGCTTGCTTACGACCAGTTTCCAACAAGACTCATTGACCGAGGCAAGCCGGGAGACCTACCATGACCGGGCAAATTTAGAATCACAAACGCTTTGAGGGAGATTTTTATGTATCCACGCATCCAGTCGACTTGGCTTCGCGTAGGCTGCTGTCTTTTGAGTTTGGCCGCTCTTCTCGTGCTGGCTCCGGCCAGCGGAGCGCAGGGTTTGGCAAGTAGCGATCTCTCGCGCTTCCGCTTCGTCGGCGATGCCGTTCTATCGCCGGACGGCCATCGCATTGCCTACCCAGTGATTTCCTACGACCGCCCGGGGCGGCCCGCTCCGCAACTTTGGGTTATGGATCTCGTCACTCAAAAATCCATTCGTATCGGGGGTGAGAAAGACGTGACAGCCAATCCTCGCTGGTCGCCCGATGGGAAATGGCTGGCGTTTCAGGGAAAAGTCGGGGACAAACACGGATTGCTTCTCGCCCGCCCGGACGGCTCCGAGGTCACGACTCTCGTTGAGAAAATGGAAGGCACCAACAGCCCCTTGCCGGGAGGCGGCCAAGACGTTACATGGTCGCCCGACGGCAAACAGATCGCATTCATTTCCTCGACTCCCGACGAAAGAGCCGCCGAAGCCAGTGGCGATCCGATGGTAATCACGCGCTACTTGTACAAGCCCGACGCTGGCGAAGGCATGACGCGCTTCAACGACAATCAACGGCTCCATATTTTTGTCGTGGATGTGCCCACGAAGCAGGTCCGCCAATTAACGCAGGGAATCTACGATGAGCATTCCATCGACTGGTCACCGGACGGCAAGGAAATTCTTTTTGCGTCGAACCACGAGCCGAATCAGGATGAATTTTTCAACTATGACATTTTCGCGCTGAATGTTGCGGATAGCAGCATTCGCCGACTGACGGCTACCGAATACAACGAATACGAACCACTCTGGTCACCCGACGGCAAACACATCGTCTATCGCGGCACAAAGCGCGGTTTAACAGATCGTGAGACGACCATGGAAGACACCCACGTCTGGATGATGAACGCTGACGGCAGCGATCGCCGCGAGATTGGAGCGGTGATTGACAATCGTCAAGGCGCGCCGAAGTGGGCACCCGACAGCAGCGCGGTGTATTTCACGGTTCAGGAGCGCGGGAGCAATCATCTCGTGCGATTGCCCATCTCTGGCGGCGCGCCGGAATACGTGTTGAAAGAGACCGGCAACGTCGGTGGATTTTCCATTGGGAAGGACGGGACGCTGGCCTACACGTTCACCTCGCCGCGCGACATGGCGCAGCTCTACGTCAAGACGGGCGGCGGGGCAGATCGCAAGCTGACCGACTTGAACACAGAAATTTTCGCCGGGAAGCAAATTGGCGAAGTTGAGCCTTTCACCTTCACGAGCAACGACAACAAATTTGAGGTTGAAGCATTTCTGACCAAGCCGATAGGAATGACCGCAACTTCGAAGCACCCGTTGATCGTGAACATTCATGGAGGTCCACACGGGCAGAATGGTCCCGGCTTCAATTTCAGGAACCAGGTGTACGCGGCGCACGGTTGGGCGACGCTCAACGTGAATTTTCGCGGCTCGACCGGCTACGGGCAGAAATTCGCTGACGCGGTTTTTGGCGATCAGAATGGCAACGAGGGACAAGACGTTTTGTATGGCGTGAGCGCGGCCGTGCGCCGCTACCTGTGGATCGACCGCGAGCGCATGGGCATCGAAGGCGTAAGTTACGGCGGCCAGCTAACGGATTGGCTGATCACTCAGACGAATGAGTTCAAGGCTGCGATCCCCACCGCAGGCATCGCAAACCTGGTCAGCTACAACTACATGACCTACTACAACCAGTATGAAGAGATGGAGTTTGGCCAATTTCTGCATCAAGGCAATCTGATGGACGTGGCGTGGGAACGCTCGGCGCTGAAGCACGTGGCCGGAGCGCACACGCCGACCATGTTGATCCACGGCGAAAACGACAACGATGTCCCCATCGCCGAAGCGGAACAGTTTTTCATCGCGTTAAAAGATGTGGGGACGGAAGCCGTCTTCGTTCGCTATCCACGCGAGGGCCATGGTATCCGGGAAACAAAGCATGTGATTGACTGGACCGACAGGTCGATCGCCTGGTACGAGAAGCATTTTCCGAAAGCCGGTGCGGAGGGCATAACGAACGTACAACCGTGATCGTTTTCGCTGAAAGTGGGGAGTAAAAATTAAGAGAGCCCCGGTTTTGCCGGGACTCTCTCGAGAAAACGCTTGGTGGTTCGAACCGCCGAAATTCGCTTACGACTTGGCTTCAGCTCCAGCCGTCGCAACAGCCGCCACTTCTTCCCGAGCGGCGCGCTTGATGCGGGCGGCCTTTCCACGCAAATCGCGCAGGTAGTACAGGCGGGCGCGGCGGACTTTGCCCTTGCCGACCACTTCAATCGAGCTGATCGACGGCGAGTGCAGCGGGAAAATGCGCTCGATACCGACCCCGAAGCTCACGCGGCGCACGGTAAACGTGGCGCCGGAAGCGCGGCCTTTCTTGGAGATTACGACCCCTTCGAACGCTTGTAGGCGTTCCTTTTCCTTCTCGCCCTCGCCTTCCTTCAGGCGGACGTTGACGCGCACCGTATCGCCGGGGCGAAATTCGGGGAGGTCTTTGCGCAGTTGCGCTTCATGGAGTTTTGCTATAACCAGATTCATGTTCGTATTCCCTGCAGACCCACTCAGGCGGGGCCAGCTCTTCAAAAGCAAACCCCAATTATAGCCAAATATTCACAATTTACCTAGCGCTATCGGTCGTTCTGAGACAGCTCGCTGCGTGAGGGGAAAGGTCGGCCCTACGCGGGCGCACCTGTAGAAACGTTACGCCGAATGACGCTTGTCGCGAAACGCTCCATCTCTTCCAGTTGCGGGCTGAATTGAAGCAGAACCAAATCAACGCCAACGGCCTCGAATTTTGCCAGGCGTTCTGAGACCTGTTCAGGCGTGCCGACCAAACCCGAGCGCAATCCGCGATTGGAAACAGAATAGTCCTCGAGCGAAACACGCTGCTCCAGCTGCGTTCCCGCGAGCCACTGCTGGTAATTCGCATTGCCGGCGGCGGACTGGTTGACGTCGGTAATTCGCTTCAGCTCATCCTGCGCTTCCCGCTCCGTTTCGCGGACGATGGTGTAGCCCGCGACGCCGAACTTCAGCGGTGGCAGCTTGTGCCGTGCGCGTCGTTCGCGCAAATCCGCGATTTTTTCGCCAACGCGTTCCGGTGGATCACCATGCATCAGGTATGCATCGCACTTTTCGGCGATAAGGTCTTTTGCCGCGACCGATTCGCCTCCCGCATAGATCGTCGGATTTGGCTTGGAAACAGGTTTTGGTTCGAGAACGTTGTCTTCGACGCGGTAATACTTCCCCGCATAAGAAAAATGATCTTTCGCCCACACGCCGTGCAGCACGTCGAGCCATTCGTTAGTGCGCGCGTAGCGGTCATCATGCTGCTCAAATCCTACGCCGTACTTCTTCGCTTCGTCCGACCACCAGGAAGACACAACATTCAAAGTAAGTCGTCCGTTGCTGATGTGATCGATGTTCGCAGCCTGTTTGGCGAGCAGTGCAGGCAAATGGAACGTAGGGCGCACCGCGACCATCAGTTCAAGGCGCTCGGTGACCGCCGCGAGCGCGGCGGCCGTCGACCACGCGTCGAGCGAGGGCGCCTCCACACCCTTGATGTCGTTCAAATTCAATTCCGCGATCAGCATGAGGTCGAAGCCGATTTGTTCGCTGCGCTGCGCGAGCTTCTTCACGTAAGGCCAGGTCGCAGGCATATTTTCGTCCGCGACATTGCGCAACCAGCCGCCAAAAACGGGGAGCCAGTAGCCGTATCTCATCGAATGCTCCCAGTAGAGACGAACCCGTCGCTTCGGCTGGCCTCGTGAATCCGCGCTTCATTAATGAGGTAATCCGCCAGCCGTGCGTAAGGATTGAAGCCAATCATGCGTTCAGGATCGGAAACAAAATTCGAGAGCGCGTTGATGTCGTAATAAAGCAGCCGGCCAGTGCGGTCGTCGATAACATACTCGATGCCGCCGACTTCGATGCCGGCAACTTCCATGATGCGCTCGACATCGTCAATCACCTGTCGTGGGGGCTCATACGCTTCGACTGTCAGCCCTGATTTCGGCGCGTCAACCGGGCATGCCAGACGCGTCAACTCTTCGCCCTTTGTGTTCTTGCAAATGTCTGCCGGGCACAAATCAAAGGTATCGCCGGTAATGTGAATCTGAATCGCGTACAGATATTCGCCGCCGAGAACTTCCACTCGCGTGATCACACCGTCGCGCGCCGTGAAAAACTCCTGCACCAGCGCAACGTTGTCTATGCCAAACGACAAGCTGTTCTCTTCGACAGCTCCGCGCAATTCGTCCCGCGAATTGAACTTTTTTATCCCCGCGCCACTGCCGCCGATATTCGGCTTAATGATCAGCGGATAGCCGATCCCTTCGGCGGCGCTCAACGCCTGCGACGGATGATTGATCACCCGCGCTTTGGGATATTGCAAACCCAGCGCTTCCAGCACCGTGCACTGCAGTGCCTTGGAAGTTTCGTGAGTGAAAGCGCGCGAACCATTCACGACGCGAACACCTTTTTCTTCCAGATGGGCTAAATAGTTGAGTGTGTAAAAGATCCCGTGGCCAATACCGCGCTGCCATGCTGAAGGGCTCATGCGATTGAAAAGCAGCGAATACTCGCGCTCCTTGGCCGCCACCTCATATTGATGATTCCGGGCATCCACCCTGACCCAGTTCGCACACTTAGCGTCGAGTTGATCGAAGAGCGGCTTAAACCAATGCTGCTGCTCGTAGTAAATGGCGATGGGTTTCCCCGCGCCGTGCTCTTGGCCGCTTCCGCTTGCCGCGTTGCTCATGGTTCGGTGCTCCTCATTCACTTAACAATGAAAAAGGGCCGCTTATTCCGAGCGGCCCTGGATTCCTTTTAGGTTTAGTCTCGCGCTAGACCGAAGGACTTCCCATGCCGCTTGCGGCAGTACACATACAAGCGCAGCATGGACAGGCGAAGTTCCTTCCGCAAGCGCAAAGGCCCTGCGTGGTGCGCAAACCATCGTTCTGAAGCGCTGCTTTCACTGAAATCTAAGTATAACGCGAGCCCTTTTCAGCGCAAAAGCAAATCCGGCCGGTTACGCTGGGTCTTCTCAAGCGCGGCGGCGCGGCGCCAATTTGCCACTTCCGCGTGATTGCCGCCGATCAATACGTCGGGCACTTTCCAGCCGCGAAAATCGGCCGGCCGTGTGTAATGCGGAAAATCCAGTAGGAGCTGGCTCACGGGTGATGAGTCAGCTTGTAGGGGCACGGCATGCCGTGCCCGTCCGGACGAGGAATCATCGCGCGAAGATACATTTGCGCTAAACGATTCATTCTGCGAAGAAGCTTCATTCCCCAACGCGCCCGGAACAAGCCGCGTAACCGCATCAATAATCAGCATGGCCGGAAGCTCCCCGCCGCTCAGCACATAGTCCCCGACAGAAATTTCTTCGGTAGCGAGGTGTTCGGCCACGCGCTCATCCACTCCTTCATACCGCCCGCAAAGGAGCACGATACGATCCAGCTGCGCATACCGCCGCGCAGTCTCCTGGCGGAAAAGTGTTCCCGCGGCCGACATCAAAACGATGGCCGTCTTCGGATCCTGCACAACGGGCTCTTCGGCGCTCCCTAAGCCACGCCCGAGCAACGCTTCGGCCGCCTCGAAAAGCGGCTCGGGTTTGAGCACCATCCCTTCGCCGCCACCAAACGGCCGGTCATCGACGCTGCGGTGGCGATCCTTGGTGAACACACGCAGATCTTGTATCTGCACCTCGACGAGGCCAGTCTCGCGAGCGCGCCGCAGGATGCCATGATCGAGCGGCCCAGCAAAAAACTCCGGGAAAATTGTAACGAGGTCGAAACGCATCTTCAGCCAGTGTAGCCAAAGAAAGAAGCGCCTGCCATTGGGTCTTTCAAAGCCAATTTAGAGGCAGAGATGCAATCGTAAGACAGCAAAGGTCAGGGTCGGTTTCTGTACCTCAGAACAGCTTGTACCACCCTGCTTCGCTTCGTAATCTTGTCACACCCATTTACCGCCTGAATCCAGCCCGCTTTAGGAGTCACGCGATGTCGTTCCTTTGTCGGATTCCCGAAAAATTGCGCGTCTTGTTGGTTGGTTTGCTGTTTGTCCAGCTAGCGGGATGTGCCGGATTGAGCTCCACGGGCAATGGTCCCGGCGGCAACAGCGGAGGCGGAGCGACGGCCCCCGCAGCTCCAACTGGATTGCTGGCAACAGCGGGAAATGCCGAGGTCAGTCTTACCTGGAGCGCAAGCTCAGGTGCTTCGGGCTACTACGTCCAGCGCGCCACGGTAAGCGGCGGTCCGTACGTGCAAATCGCTGTCCCCTCCGCAAATAACTACAACAACAGTGGACTAACGAACGGCACAACCTACTATTACGTCGTATCGGCGTTCAATTCCGACGGTCAAAGCGCAAATTCGGCTCAAGCCAGTGCCACGCCCGCCGCGCCCCTCACTCCGCCAACCGCTCCGACCGGACTCCAAGCCACCGCTGGAAATACGCAGGTGAGCCTCGAATGGTCTGCCAGCGCAGGAGCAACGAGCTACCACGTGAAGCGCGCGACGATCAACGGCGGTCCCTATACACAAGTCTCAGCGCCAACAGGGACAAACTTCACCGACACCGGCCTCACAAACGGGACGGCCTATTTTTATGTTGTGTCAGCGCTGAACTCAGCAGGCGAAAGCGCCAACTCTGCTCAAGCGAGCGCTACTCCTGTTGCCCCCGCAACGCCTCCTGCAGCGCCAACCGGACTGCAAGCCACAGCAGGCAATTCCCAAGTGAGCCTAACCTGGACAGCCAGCGTGGGCGCAACGAGTTATCACGTAAAGCGCAGCACGATCAGCGGCGGTCCCTACACTCAAGTCGCAGCACCAACGACAACCAGCGACACTGATTCCGGCTTGACCAACGGCACGACCTACTTCTACGTGGTCTCCGCGCTAAACACGGCGGGCGAGAGCGCGAATTCTTCTCAAGCATCTGCCACGCCAGTTGGCGCCGCAGCCGACGTGACGATTACCGTCAATCCTGCAATCACCAAGCCCATTTCTCCCTACATCTACGGCATCAATTTCTATTCCGGCGTCACCGGCGCGCCTCCGCTCTTGACCTTCGATCGCGATGGAGGCAATCGTTGGACAGCTTACAACTGGGAGACCAACGCCTCTAACGCTGGCAGCGACTATCTCTACGAAAACGATGACTACCTCAGCCCCAGCACAGTACCCACGGAAGCCGTGCGAAGTTTCATCGCTGGTGATCAAACCAACGACGTAGCCAGTCTCGTGACTTTCCAGCTGCAAGGCCTCGTCTCGGGAGACGAAAGCGGCCCCGTCAGCACCACGAACCCGCCTGACATGACGCGCTTCAAGACAGTGGTCGACAAAAAGAGCACCGTCTCCAGCGCCCCTTTCACTCTCTCGCCTCCGACGACTGACGCCAACGTTTACATGGACGAATTTATCTGGGCGCTTGATCAAAAA
Source organism: uncultured Acidobacteriota bacterium (assembly GCA_963784015.1). Lineage (GTDB taxonomy): Bacteria > Acidobacteriota > Terriglobia > Acidiferrales > UBA7541 > Acidiferrum. Next base: position 58,832 of record CAWAPX010000041.1, on the reverse strand, counting down.
TTCACAGGGATGGGAATCTTCGGCGCGAGCCCCACGCACCCGACCTTTATCAGCCTCGACAACGAACCGGAGCTCTGGAACTCCACCCACCTCGAAGTACAAGGTCCCAATCCCGTCACTTCGGACAACTACATCACCAAGACCATCACTCTCGCGACGGCGTTGAAGGATCAATTTCCGGATGTCACGATTTTCGGGCCCGTCCATTACGGCTTTCAAGGAATCTACAACTGGCAAGGCGAGCTGAGCGCCACTCCCAACGGGACAAACTGGTTCCCGGACAAATATCTCCAAGCCTTGAAGACCGCTTCGACGACTTACGGCAAGCCGCTCGTGGACGTCTACGATTTCCACTGGTACGTCGAGGAATACGACTCCAACGGAACACGCGCACTAGATCTTACGAGCACCACTCTCACCGCCGCACAAATCCAGTTAATCGTGCAAAGCCCTCGCGCCTTGTGGGACCCGACTTTCACCGACTCAACCAACAGCAATCCTTGGATCTACCAGGAACTTGGCAGCACTCCCATCAATCTTCTCGGCCGCCTGCAAGCCAAGATCAATGCCGAAAATCCCGGCATGAAAATCTCGATCACCGAATATGAAAACGGCGGGTGGAATCACATCGCGGGCACGATCGCCCAAGCGGACAATCTGGGAATCTTCGGCGCTCAAGGCCTCTTCGCCGCCAGTTTCTGGCCACCGAACGGAACATACTCTTACGCACTCGCCGGCTTCCGCGCCTTCCGGGGATTCGATGGCGCCAACGCCAGCTTTGGCGACACCTCGCTCCAGACCACGTCCAGTAACGTGCAAAATGTAGTTGTTTACACCAGTACGGATAGCACAACGCCGGGCCGCACGGTATTCGTAGCCATCAATCGCTCTGTTTCCGCGCAAGTCACGGCGATCAACGGTGCAGCTCTTTCCGGCACCGCACACCTGTACCAAATGACCGCGACCACTGCCCAAGGGCAAAGCCCCGTCGCGCCCGTGTCCATCGGAACGATGGCTGTAAGCGGCTCATCGCTAACAATCACACTCCCCGCGCTGAGCGTCACAACCATAGACGTTCACTAAAAGCCGTTTCATAAATGGCTCTAGGGAGGGCACGGCTTTCAGCCATGCCGAGAAAACCCGCCAATGGAGGGGCTTCAGCCCCTGAGGAAACTCCCCGCTCCGCCGTTTGATCCATTTATGAGACAAGTTCTAACGATCACAGCCAAGCCGTCGCGAGCTCAGTTTTTTTCGTTTAAATCACGGAGACCGTCAGGAAGCACAACATCAATCCGCCGTTCGGCAGTATTGACGTTCGTGCAGATATCTTCTGCAAGCGGAACGAGAAGCTCTCCAGCCGAAGTATCGACAACCAAGAGCGGTGTTCCAGCCACGCCTTCGCCAGGGATTTGCACCTCTTTAACCACGCCCAACAAAGACGGCGCACTAGCCAGCGAACAAGGCGCAGAGGAAACGACAGAAGGCTCCGCAAAATTTTCAAAAACCAAACATCCAACAAGATCATCCAGAAAATATTGACCAGCCGAAAGCTTCGCCCTGCTTTCGATAGGCAACAATACATCGAGCCCGCGAAACTTCTCCGCCTCGGAAATCGAATTGCACCCTTCAAAGTGAAACACGGCCTGCCCCTTGTGGTTCTGGCTCAGCCAGCAAGCTTTCAACGCGGTAAGCCGCGGCTCTGCCACAGCGCGGCCACTAGCGCCCAGAAAAACTTCCGTCAATTTCGTGAGCCGTTCAGGAAAATCCGTGAGGAGTTGTGCAGCCACTTCGCCTTTATTGCCGCGCGGCCGTAGAATCCGCGCGACAATCACCCAACGCTGGGCTTCGTCGCTCAATCTTCCAGTATCTCGAGCGTGTAGCGCTTCTTCACTTTCATGCCCGCCGCGCCGAGCAGTGTGCGCACCGCTTTAGCCGTGCGCCCTTGCCGCCCAATCACTTTACCCAGATCCTCGGGATGCACCCGTAGCTCAAGCACGGTCACCTGCGACCCGTCGACAGACTTGACCTGCACTTCTTCGGGATGGTCCACCAGAGCCTTCGCGATGGCTTCGACCAGCTCTTTCATCCTTCACCTCCACGTCCTCGATCTTCCACTGGGCCGTGGCAAACGCGCCCCGGTCTGGCCGGGGACGCGCAAGGTATGGATACTTCGCAGGGATTACGCGATCTTCTGTTGGTGGATAAAGCTACGAACGGTGTCGCTGGGTTGCGCACCGACTCCGAGCCAATGCTTGATGCGTTCGGCGTTGAGCTTAACCTCCGCGGGCTTCTTCAGCGGATCGTAGGTTCCCACCAATTCCACAACACGCCCGTCCCGCGGCTTGCTGCTTTCAATCACCACCACGCGGTAGAACGGCTTCTTCTTCTTGCCAATCCTGGATAAACGAATAGTGAGCACTAACAGATGCCTCCACCAGATATATTAGCCTGTCCAGGCAGCCCCCGGCAATCGAAGAGTCGGGCCTGGCGCGCCAGCGGCTTACGAACGCCCAGGTGGGAACGTCTATAGCGTCAAGGCTCTCAAATCCGCTGTCGAACAATCACAGGCCGCAAGGATGAAAACAATGAAGCGGTGGCAAACGTGTTTTGCGGCGACGGTCATGCTCATGGGTGGAAGTGTTGTGGTTGCGCAGCAGGCGCCTGCTATGGCCAGCGCGGGAGAGATGTTCAATCAATCGAAGTGGGAGGAAGCTGCGGCGGCATACAGAGCGATTACGGTGAAAGAGCCCAAAAATGGCGCGGCTTGGCAGAACCTGGGGGAGTGTTTGTTGCAGGAGCACCAGCATAAAGAGGCTGTAGCGGCGTTCGAGCAAGCGATTGCGGCGGGATTCCGGCCGGTGCTGAACCAGGTTAATGTGGCTCGTGTATATGGCGACGCGAAGGATCGCGCGAAAGCGGTGACGGAGCTGCAGAAAGTGATCGATTCTGGAAATGGCGGACGGATGCGGCCGGTGGTGCTCTCGTCAAGTGAGTTTGCGCAATGGATGGACGACGCGGAGTTTCAAAAGCTAGTGGAAAAGATGGCACCGTGCCGATCGCCGGAATACCGGCAATTTGATTTCTGGGTCGGCGACTGGGATGTGCACGCGCCGAATGGGCCCTCCGTGGGGCACAACGTGGTGACGCTGGAGCAGGACGGATGCCTGCTGGTGGAACACTGGACGGCTTCGAGCGGTGGGCAAACCGGGACAAGCTTCAACTATTACGATGTGCGGGACAAGAAATGGCACCAACTTTATCTCGATAATTCGGGAAATGCGGCGGCGTTTCCGGCGATGGCCGGGAATCTTGCTGAGGGGAAGATGGTGCTATTGACCGATGAAAAGCAGGTACCGGCCTCTCGATGGACCTGGTATGTGCTGGGGCCGGGAAAAGTGCGGCAGATGGCAGAACAGTCGAGCGACGGACAGAAAACATGGAATATTGTGTGGGATTCGGTGTACGAAAAGGTGGAAGCTGCAGCGCCCTCTTCGAAATGAAGTAAAACTGACTTTTTAAGTAAACGGAACCTCTCTCCAAGCCTATCGCCCTCAGCCTTAGAGCAGAAAGGGCTACCCACTAAAGGTCATCTCATAAATGCTTTTTAGGAGGGCACGGCTTCAGCCGTGCCGTAATCGGACGAGTGGCCCGGACTCCCAGATTATCGCGGAGGGTGCCCCGTCCTCGGTTTTTGAGGGCGGGTCTTGCTGGGTTCCCCATGGACGGGTGGCGCGGACGTTTAAGGGGTCGGAGCTTTCTTGGCCAGAGGGACGAAGGCAGCTCCGACATTAACTTCCGGAAAAACGGGGCTTTAGCCCCTGAGGAAACTCCCTGCTCCGCCACTCAATACATTTATGAGACGAGTTCTACTCACTACCCACCACTCACTTCGGAATTGGAGACAGCAACGTTCCCGCTTTCTGAGAAAATCATCGCCGCGTCACAAACCTCGCACAATGCAATAGAAAATGTCCCGTCTGTTCCAGGATTCATGAACGGATTCGCACGAAGAGGAGCGAGCTCTTATGAGGTGGAATTGGGGACACTCTTTCGCCCCGTCTCATCCCTTTTTCGGAGGATCTTTGATGTCCGCCTTCGGTTCCTCTTTGGGGCTTGTGTCTGCGGTTGGCGGTTGGGGCGGAGGCCCTTGAGCTGCCGTAACGGCTGCTTGGGAAACAGGATTCGCCAATCGGATCGGCTCTACATCGTTGAACCAGGTTACGCCGTCCTCAAGCCAGCCAAGGTTCGGATTTGCGAAAATTACGTTTCCAGAAACGTTTGGGATGTGGGTGCCTCCGAATGTGCCATGCCTTACCACCCTTGAGTTTGAGACTTGCCTTGCAATTCCGCTCAACTGCTGCAAAGCGGAATCCACTTTTGAAGTAAGTTGCGAGAATGATTCCGTTAGTCCTGCCAAATACTGTTCGACTGGTTGATCGCTTCTTCTGAGGCTCTGGATTTCGACGGCAGTGGTCACAGGAGAGTCTATTTCACCTTCATTTTTCTCCATTGATTCAACGCCGCCCTTGATCTGGGCTTTGCATTTGTCAACGCTTTCCAGGTCTTGATAATTCAAAACTAGAGTTCGCACCCCGGCGACGTCGAACGGTATTCGTTCCCCGTGTTGAATGATTTGTAGGTACGGCTTTCTTATTGAATGCCGGATGGCCAGTTCATAGAAGACATTCGCATTCCAGCCCGTTAGATCGGCAATGACCAACTCGGAGTCCAGAACCATCTGGATAACTTGTGACGTGATAAGACCTGGCTTCTCGATACTATCGGCCCGAATAACCTTGTAGCCCAACGGCTCGACTGCGGGACTAATCACGTACTTTAGAACTTGGTCGCTCCGCTTCCGGATTTCAGAAGCATCCTCGCCGATCGGCGCAATGACAAAGCAAGTCTTCTTATCCATCTTGTCTTCCGATCAATGTCTTTCGTGAATGGCGAATTGTTGAGGGATCCCGGTGTTACGCAGGAATTTATCAGCCCCATCATAGCATTCACAGATGGCCAATATCCACGCTGCTAACTACTGCGGTGTGCGTGGCGCCTGGCACGATGAGATCCCTTGATTACTGTCCGACTAAATCGAGCGGCGCGCCTTCAATCAGGTCGACTGCACCCCACGTGACGCCTTCCAAAGAGTGTGTTCTCGCGAGAATGCTTCCTCAGCATCGTTCACGAACTTAGCCCATTCTGCTTCGGTGTGCTGATTTGCGATTTTGGAGCGAACTGACGCAAGTTCGAGGACAGTGACCGTGTATGCGATCGCAAGCGTTCGATACTGTCTTGTCTGTATCCAGGCCGTGATCGCCGCAAGAATGACGCCAGAAAAAGTTAAGAGGTCACCTTCAATCGTACCGATGGCCTTCAAAATTCCGAATACGACCCCCGCAATTTCAAGAACAAGCATGGCCCTCATCCAACTGTCCGCAAAGCGTTTGTTCCAGTTTGCCCTGGCCTGATACCACTTTTGTTGTTCTCCAACCCGCCCATGCTCATAGATGCCCCTTCGCTCGGCTAGTGGTAATGCGCGGACCTCTCTCATGCGGGGCGTAACCTGTGCTTCGCTTGAGGCTGGCGCTACAAGGTCTAGATCCTTAATGACGTCGAACAGGCCTTCAAGTCGGGCTAGGAACAGATTATCAATCTGCGTTTCTTCATCTACACCAACGTTGAACGGCTCTCCACCGACTCCATAGCGCCAGCTCAGGGTCTTTACCGACTCGGCGGCGGCCCGCCCTTCGTACCACGTTCGTTCTGGTTTGGCACTATAGAGAAACCCCTCGACTACCAATGCCAGGCCAAAGCACAAAGCCGCAAGAACCCCGGACCAATCAACAGGCGACGCCCCATGTTTCCATGTAAAGAGTCCGAATAGCGCCGCTCCGATCAAGCCGTACAGGCGGAATCGTGTCACCGCAAAAAAGAGCGATTGCGCCTCCGTGGAACTCTTATCGGCGGCTTGGTAGAGCGGCGGAAGGTCACTGTCCGACAAGCTCATTCGTGATTTGCCCCAGTATTTTGTTGGGAGAGCGCGCGAGTATTCGCGTCCCAAAAAGTGAGCTATTTACAGGCGAAGTTTCCGATATTGTTCATCGCTGTAACACCGCGCGCCGGTCAAGTTTCGGTCGCGCGTGGCGAATTCGCTTGGAAAATGATCCAGCGCGTGCTTGATAATAGCGCGTTTGTACGCAATGTGAACGACATACCCAGTCCTGAGGGGAACCGGGCAACGTTCAGAATCCATTTGGCGTTTCTCGTTCAAATTCACCACAATGATTGGCAGCCCAAGGCTCACCGCCAAGTCAATCTCCCAGCCGACAAACTTTCGAAGATTCTTCGTGCTTTCGCCTACGAGAACAATTACCTGCTTTGAAGCTAACATTCGCTTTCGCAGCTCAGATTTCACGTAAGCTTCATCTTGCGCGCGCCCGGTCATCTGGCCCAGGTCGTGAGCATCTCGAAAATCGAACTCTACACGTTCATTGACTCTCCAGCCTCTCAAGAAGGCATAGGCGTATCGGTCGTTATCGCCGTCGAAGATGACATACGTAGTTCCAGTGCTCATTGGTGTCCCGAAGGCTTATTATATCTCAGATATAATCGACGTTGTTTATTGTCTTAAAGCTTCTCTCCCTTTGACGGTGAGTAGTGAATATTGGGCAGTGAGTAGAAAGATGAGAGAGAGCGAGGAGTAACCCACCGTTTCCAAGAAACAAAACGCAGACGGCGGGCCGCCCGAGAATTAAAAGGTGGCCACCTTGCCACCAACTGAAGACGGGAACCGCTGGCCTTCTTGACAGCCGCTATTCTGACTCCGACCCATTTTTCGGGAGATGTAAAACCATCTCTAGGCGTGAAGTCAGGGCGTCTCTTAACATCGTGACGTTTTCGTACAAGAGCACGTTGAAGGGACGCAAGTCGAAGGAAATTTCTCCGCCTTTTCGCATGATCAGAACAGTTGTTATTTGATTTGCGTGCGCAAAACCGACTTCATAAGTCACATTTGGGTTGGCATTCGTAATATCTCCGATCACTACGTCAGCTCTTTTGATCCGTTCTGTGACCACGTCCATTATTTCACCGGCGTGTTCAATCAGATCTGCGCGTTCGACGACTAGTCCTAACTTCCGACCGACATCCTGAATTCCAAGGAAAAATACATCGTCGAACTCTCGGCTAAAAGGCATAACGACAAATACGCGTTTTTTTTGAAGCGTCGTCGCGAGCGCGTGCGAGTGTTCGGTTTCAACTTGGAGTTCCGCATCTCGCACTGAGTCTTCCTGGCCAACTACTTTGCTCTGGAGGTCGTCGTATTCGATCAGCTCCAGATCGTGCTCATGCCCAGCTTTTCTCGCATTCTTAGTGAAGCCAGACGGAGCCACAATGGCGAACTTATCTATTAGGCCCCGATTCTTGAGCAACTGTGAGAGCTGAGCGTAGAAATTTGTGGTCCCCAAGCCAACTTGTTTCGCGTACGCCTTGCATTCAATAGCAGTGCGAAGGTTTATCCCGCTTGGGGTGGTCTCGGTTACAAGCACATCGATTTGATTGCCCGCCAACTCAACGTCATGTTCGACCTTCGCTCCGAGTGCGCGGAATATCGCCGCTACGCTGCGTTCGAATTCGATGGGTTTTGCCAAGCGAAACCTCTCCGATGGTTCGATATATTACACATAATAGTCCGTACTGTATGGAAAACGTTTGACACATAGGTGTCTAGACAAGTGGGCGGGTGGATCACCCTTAACGCGCTGAGAATATTCTGACTTTGTCTTTCTCCGTCGGGGTGCCCCACCCTTCTGGGTTTAGTTGTTGAAAGGGTGGGTGCTTCTCCGTGCTCTCCTGCCGTGTCCCCTTTTTCTGTCGGGGTGGCCCACCCTTTCGGATTTGGATGTCGAAAGGGTGGGTCTTTCTCCGTGCTCTTCTGTCGCGTCCCTCAACACCCTGCGGTATTCAGACTGCCGATTTCACTTCGCTTCCCTCTGAAGCTACGACGGGCCCCGCACAAACACCATTTCCCCGCACCAAATTCCCGTCCATCCCCATTCCTCTTATCAACTTACGCCCCATCCGCATGCCGTTCGAATCATTACTACATAAGAAATACCTTGACAAGTTATCACGAGTTGCGGTAACATACACCGTGAACGTCGCCTTCCACTCCGCTCCCTCTTCCCATTCTGGAACTCGCCCTCCCCCGGCCCCTCGCATCCCGCCGCGTCCACGAACTCTCTGCGCACGGCGTCTATCCCGACCCGTTCGGGGTGTCGGCGTTTACCCCGACCGCGTCGGGGCGTTTAACTCCTCCGATCTTTGCCCTCTCGACTTTAAACTGCTTGCCCAGAGCGTAGCCGAAGGGTCGACCGCTTGCCCTGTTTACCCTGTTTACCCTGAGCAACGAAGGGAGGGACGTAGGGAGCATTGCCGAAGGGTCAACCGCCTCTTGCTTCGTCGCCTCTTGCTTCGTCTTCCGCCTGCTGTTGACTGTAAGCTGTCAGCTGTAAGCGGCCGCCCCCTCTTCGCTAACTCCCATAGAATCATATTCTTCGCACACCCCCACCCCTTAACTCCAATCGAATCATATTCTTGCAAAAAACGGGGGGGAGGGGTCCCTTACCCCGAGCTGCGGGCGACGGGCCTCATGTCTTTGCGCGACACGCAGGAATCCTCGCAACTCCATTCCCTTCATGCGTTTACTTCACAACTCGCGGGCACCGGGGGTGGGGAGCTCGGGCAGAAAAAGAAAGAGGGCACGATGAATCGTGCCGCTACACAGGAGGTGGTGTCCTTTATGTGGAAGTCCTACCCCCAAGTGGAAGTCCCGCCCAGCGGGAATCCACCAGCGAACTTAGCATTCGCAAAGTGCGGGCCACAGCGCGATAATGCCCGCATAGCAGAGGGAGCAGCCCGTGAGTAAGAAAAGCGATTTGTCGCGCCGCAAATTTCTGACCAACGTCGCCGCTGGAGGTGCAGCAATGACCATCGTTCCCCGCCACGTCCTTGGACGCGGTTTCACTCCTCCGAGCGACATGCTCAACATTGCTGGCGTAGGCGTCGGCGGCATGGGCCGCACCAATTTGATCAATCTCTCCAGCCAAAACATCGTGGCGCTTTGCGATGTGGATTGGGGCTATGCCGATAAAGGTTTTGATCACCTCGACACCGAAATCCCAAACCTGCAAAAGCGCCTCGACAATCCCGATCCGCAGCCCACTCCAGGCCAGCCTCCCGTCGAGTTCGATCGCGCCAAAGCGAAAGTCCGCCTTGCCGGAATGATTCGCTTGAAAAATGAGCAACTCCCAAAAGCCAAGCGCTATCAAGACTATCGCGACATGCTCGAGCACCAAAAAGATATCGACGCCGTTTTCATCGCCACCTCGGACCACATGCACGCGCCGATCGCTCTCGCGGCCATGGCTCTCGGCAAACACGTCTACGTCCAAAAGCCGCTCACCTGGTCCATCGATGAAGCCCGGCAACTGTCGAAGCGCGCCAAGGAAACCAAAGTTGCCACGCAAATGGGCAATCAAGGCCATTCTCTAGACGACGCTCGCCTCACGGTCGAATACATCCAAGCCGGCGCGATCGGCGAAGTGCGCGAAGTCCACGTTTGGACGAACCGTCCGCTCGGCTTCTGGCCGCAAGGCGTACCGCGCCCCGAAGCTCTGAAAGAACCCGCTGACACTCTTCGCTGGAATGGCCCAGGCGTTAACGCACGCCTCGCCGCCGCCATGGCAGGCAACTATCCGGTGCCCGACAAATTATCCTGGGATCTGTTTCTCGGCGTCGGCCCGCATGTGGAGTATCACCCCATCTACCACCCCTTCAACTGGCGGGGCTGGTCGGACTGGGGCGTCGGCGCCATCGGCGACATGGGCGCGCACTTGATCGATCATTCGATGTGGGCGCTCAATCTCGGCTTGCCGACAACCGTCGAGACCGTCTCGACACCCTTCAACGGCGTCTCCTACCCGCACGCCACACAGACCTTTTACGAATTCCCCGCACGCGGCTCCATGCCGGCCGTCAAGATGATCTGGTACGACGGCGGCCTGATGCCCGACAAACCGGAAGAACTGGGCGACGAAGAGCTGAACAAAGGCGGCGGCGTGCTGCTCATCGGCAGCAAAGGCAAACTGCTTCACGATACTTACGGAATGAACCCCCGCCTGCTTCCGAAATCTCTTCACGATTCCTACGGCAAGCCGCCGCGAAAGCTGCCGCGCATTGAAAATGAAGACCACGAAATGAACTGGGTGAACGCCGCCAAAGGCAAAACGGAGGCTTCCTGCCCATTCGAGTACGCCTCGCGCCTCACCGAAGTCATGCTCCTCGGCATCGTCGCTCTCCGCGCGGGAAAAAAGATTGACTACGACGGCGCAAACATGCGCGTCACCAACGTCGCCTCTGCCAACGACTTCCTCCGCCGAGACTACCGCCAGGGCTGGGCCTGATAGACCCAATGTGCGAAGCCCCTATACATGGTTTGTCTATCCGGCTAGGCGACTTGCAAAATCCCTAGGGATACCCTATGCTTCTCATAGGGAAACCCTATGCCAACACTTTATGTCGAAAACGTGCCTCGTGACCTCTACGAAGCTCTGCGCAAACGCGCCAAAGGCCAGCGCCGTTCCATCGCCGCGGAAGTCCTGGCTCTCTTGGAGCAGAATATTCCCACTGAAAAAGAGCTGAAGCGTCGCCGCGAATTTGTTCAGAAACTGAAACGTCTGCGCTCGTCCATCCCACCCATTTCCGGCGACTTTCCCACGTCAGACGAAATGATTCGCGAGGACCGTTCTCGATGATCCACCTCGTGGTGGACGCGAGTGTCGCCATCAAGTGGCTTCCTCCGTTTCAACAGGAACCTTTGGCATCCGAAGCAGACAAACTACTCGACCGTTGGGAGCAAGGGACAGTCGAATTGATCGCACCTGATCTGATCTGGATAGAAATCGCAAATGCTCACTGGAGAGCGGTCCGTCGAAACAAGTGTTCCAACGGAGACGCTCAAGCGTCACTAGCCATAATGCATGAGCAGGAACTGCCGACGGTCCCCTCAGAACCATTGATCGATCTTGCCTTACGAATCGCTCTGCAACATGGCCGGACTGCGTACGACAGCCTGTACGTCGCATTAGCAGTCACCTTAAAATCGGAGTTGGTAACTGCCGACGAGAAATTAGCCAACGCGCTGTCAGGCTATTTTCCCGTGACATGGTTGGGAGTGGTCGTCTAAGAAGCTCGCGGCAGGTGATGATTCCTCAGTTCAGGCGGTTGAGGCCATTGAACGCCGCTGTCTTATAGCATTCCGCCAGCGTCGGATAATTAAAGACTGTGTTGATGAAATATGTGATTTTGCCCTTCAGCTTGAAGACTGCTTGTCCAATATGAAGCAGCTCCGCGGCGTCTTCGCCAAAAATATGCACGCCGAGTAGCTCGAGCGTCTCGCGGTGAAATAGAAGTTTCAGCCGGCCATCCGTGTGACCAGAAATTTGCCCGCGCGCGATCTCGCGATAATACGCTACGCCAACTTCGTACGGGACATCAGCATCGGTGAGCTGTTCTTCCGTCTTCCCAATAAAAGAGATCTGCGGAATGGTGTAAATCCCATACGGATAACTCTCGGGATCCGTCTGCACCTGCAGTCCGAACGCCCGCGCCGAAGCGATCCGCCCCTGTTCCATCGAAACCGACGCCAGGCTTGGAAAACCAATCACATCGCCCACGGCAAAAATGTGCGCTTGCGTCGTGCGGAAATCTTCATCGACTTTGATGCGCCCGCGGTCGTCGCATTCGATGCCGGCAGCGGCAAGATCCAACTTGTCCACGTTGCCTTGCCGGCCAACCGCGTACAGCAACGCATCGGCGTTGATACGTTTTTTGCTGGCGAGGTTCGCGGCCACTTTACCTTCGGGCGTTTCTTCCACGCTCTCTACTTCCTCATTCAGACGCAACGTGGCGCGGTGATCGCGCATGTGATACATCAGCGCCTCAACCATTTCCGTGTCGGCAAATTCCAGAAGTCGCGGCCGTTTCTCCACGATAATCACGCGCACGCCAAGCGTCGCAAACATGCACGCGTACTCGACTCCGATCACGCCACCGCCCACCACGATCAGTGTCCGAGGAATCTGCGGCATCGTCAGGATCTGGTCGCTGGTAATGATGTTTCGCCCGTTGATGGGCACTTTCGCATTGATGGCTGGCTTTGTGCCTGTGGCAATCACGAAGAACTGCCCTTCCAATTCTGCGTAGCCGTTGCCATTCTCTACGCGGAGGTGGTGCGCATCAGTGAATTTGCCGAAGCCATGGATCACGTCCACGCCGTTGCGCTTGAGTTGATCTTGTGTCACCGCTACTTCGTTCTCGATCACGCGTTGTACGCGGAAATTCAGATCCGCCATCGTGACATTTTCTTTTACGTTGTAATTCGATCCGTAGAAACTCTTCGAGTAGAAACCGGAAAGATGCAGCACGGCCTCGCGCATCGTTTTACTGGGAATCGTTCCCGTATTGATGCACACCCCACCGATTGCGGCCTGCTTCTCGACCACCGCGACGCGCTTTCCGGCTTTCGCTCCCTGAATGGCGGCTCGCTGTCCGCCCGGCCCGGAGCCAATAACGATCAGATCATACGGTTGCATTTGACGATTCCAACGAGTCTTCTTCTTCCGCAGTTTCACCTAACGGGGCAATCATGGTGCTGGGAGTATAAACGACGCTCTGCTTTCGAAGCGTGGGAATTTGTTGACTCTTACCATCGCCGCCTGCACGCCGCATAAAATGCTCCTGCGCGGAAAATCCGTGCCCGTTGCGCACGGCGCGCGGACGCGAATACCCTCCATCCGAGCCAAGAATGCGCGCCTTGCGTGTGTCGGCCAGATACGAGGAAAGAATTTCGTTGCAAACTCGTTCACAATGCTGAGGGTCTTTCAGCGGAAATAAAACTTCGACGCGTTCATAAAGATTTCTCGGCATCCAGTCCGCGCTTCCCAGATAGACTTCCGGCTTCCCGCCATTTTCAAAATAAAAAATCCGGCTGTGCTCCAAAAACCGCCCAACAATGCTTCGCACGCGAATACGGCTACTCACACCGCGAAGTCCCGGCACTAGCCCGCATTGGCCGCGCACAATCAGGTCAATCTCCACGCCCGCACTTGAGGCACGGTACAAAGCCTGGATGATCGGCGGATCGATGACCGCGTTAATCTTGACAATCATGCGCGCCGGCCGGCCTCGGCGAGCATGGCGTGTCTCCCTGTCGATCAGCGCGAGGCAAGATTTGGCCATATCGCGCGGAGCGAGGAGTAATGGCTTGTAACTGGGCTGTTCCGCATACGCGGTCAAAAAATTGAAAACGTCGTGTACCGCGGAGGTGATCGGCTCGTCGTTCGTGATTAGGCTCAGGTCGCTGTAATACCGCGCGGTCGAGGGATTGTAATTCCCCGTGCCAAGATGCGCGTACCGGCGAATCTTGCCGTCCGGATCTTGCCGAACGATCAACATGAGCTTCGCATGTGTCTTCAGCCCTACAAGCCCATAAAAAACCTGTACCCCAGCATCCTCAAAGCTCCGCGCCCAATGAATATTGGTTGCCTCATCGAAGCTCGCCTTTAATTCCACGACTACGGTAACTTCCTTTTTGCCGGCGGCTTCCAGCAGCGCACGTGCGATCGGCGAATCCGAATTCGTCCGGTAGAGTGTCTGTTTTATGGACAGAACGCGCGGATCGCGCGCCGCAGTTTGCAGAAAATTCACGACCGTGTCGTAGCAATCGTAAGGATGGTGCAGCAAAAATGCTTGCCGTCGAATCGCCTCGAACATCGAGTCGGCATCGTGCCCCACGCGCACCTGGCGCGGCGAAAACGGTGGGTACTTCAGATCGGGGCGTGGCGTCTCCTCATATAGGTGAAACAGTCGCTGCAAATTCACGGGTCCCTGCGCACGAAAGACCAGCGATTCATCCAACTCAAAGGTCGAGACAAGCCGGTTGATAATGTCAGGATGCGCCTCGGCGTCGATTTCCAGGCGCACCGCGTCCCCTTTGCGCCGTTGCGATAATTGCGCATCTACAGCGTCGAGGAGACTTCGCGTCTCTTCTTCTTCCAGATAAAGATTGCTGTTCCGCGTGATCCTGAACGGCGCGGAAGCGAGAATTTCATATCCGCGATAGAGCTTCGCGGCGTAAGCGGAGATGATTTCTTGCAGGGCTACGTAGTGAATACCGCCGTCCGGCGCGGGCACACGCAGGAGCCGCGGCAACGCGCGCGGCACAGTGACAACTCCAAAATACGGCTTCCCGTTTCCATTCCGCCGGCGACGCAGGAGAAATGCAATGCACAGAGCTTTGTTAAGCACGTGCGGAAACGGATGGGAAGGATCGACCGTGACCGGCGTTAGCATCGGAGAGACGCGCCGGTCGAAGAAAGTTTTCGCGGCTTGCACTGCCTTCCCTTCGAGCTGGCTCATCGGTAAGACGCGAATCCCTACTTTCGCAAGCGCGGGTAGCAGTTCGTCGTTCCAGCATTTGTACTGGTCGCGAACCATTACATGCATCGCGGCCGACACCTTCTCGAGCTCCTGCTCCACGGTCAAGCCGTCGGAACTAAGCGAGCGCGAACCGTGCTCGATCCGCTGAAGAAAACTGGCCACCCGCACTTCTACGAATTCGTCGAGATTGTTCGCAGTAATCGCCAGGAACTTCACGCGTTCCAGCAGCGGGTTCCCGATATCTCGCGCCTCCTCAAGCACGCGCCGGTTGAACTCCAGCCATTCCAGGTGCCGGTTGAGATAAAAGCGCGGGTCATCAAGCGCAGTGCTGGTCATATAGTTCTCAGGGAACCAAAAGAGATACCGTAGCTGTGTTACGGGCAGATAAATGCGCGAAAGCAATGCTATCCTGCGGGGCACCCACAGGAGGCCCGATGAGGTTAACGCTCATCCTTCTAGCTGTCGCGTTCTTTGCTCTTGCCATCGTATCCCGGGCGCAAACCCCGTCCTCATCCATGGATAGCCAAGCCGACCTTATTTTTTCTTCCGTCACGCAAGAAAATGCGCCTGGATTGGCGGTGCTGGTCCGTAAAGATGGACGCACACTGTTTGAAAAAGGATACGGCGTCCGCGATTTGCGAACCCACACGAAAATCGACCAGCACACCAATTTCCGTCTCGCTTCTTTCACAAAACAGTTTACTGCCATGGCTGTTATGATGCTCGTCCACGACGGAAAGCTTCGCTATGACCAAACTCTGACCGAGGTATTCCCGGATTTTCCGCCCTACGGCAAAAACATTACCATCCGCAATCTTCTGAATCACACCGGCGGCTTGCCAGACTACGAAGACCTAATGGACGCGGCCGAAAAAGCGAAAGGTCCACTCTGGTCCGCTGAACACCAAATCCAGGACGACGAAGTCCTGGCTCTTTTGAAACAAGAAACGAAGGGAAAATTTGCCCCAGGAACGAGTTGGTCCTACAGCAATTCCGGTTACGTTGTACTCGGCCTTATCGTCGCCAAAGCCTCAGGGCAATCCTACGGCGATTTTCTGCACGCGCGCATCTTCGCTCCGCTGCACATGGATCACACCATCGTCTATCAAAAGGGAAAGAATGAAGTCACGAATCGCGCCTTCGGCTACTCCAAAGAAGGCGACGCACTGAAGGAAACCGACCAAAGCTCAACATCCGCAACGCTGGGCGACGGCGGCATCTATTCCAATCTCGAAGATCTTTCTAAATGGGACGAAGCCCTGCGCAATCACGCTCTACTCACCGCCGATGAGTTCAGCCCCGCGCTCGTTCCCGCAAAATTAGCGAATGGCTCGCCCACGTATTGGCCCGTTGCACCAAACGACGACAATCTGCATCCGGGCAAGTCCGTTTCCTACGGCTTCGGCTGGTTCCTCGATCCTTATGAAGGACATCCTCGCATGTGGCATACAGGGAGCACGATGGGCTTCCGAACAGTCATCCAGCGCTTCACCGCCGACAACCTGACCATCGTCATCCTCTGCAATCGCACCGATCTCGATCCAGAAGGGCTTGCCTTAAAAACTGCCAATCTTTATTTGAATTTGGGGCAGAAAGAAAAGAAACACGCGTCAGGACAATCCCGCGAGCTTCCCTAATCCCTTTAGCTTCGCCCGCGCGGCCATGGCGCCGTATTGCTTCATCATCGTGCGCATCTGCAGGTATTGCTTCAAAACCTGGTTCACATCCTGCACGGTCGTGCCGCTACCCTTCGCGATACGCTTCCGCCGCTTCCCATCGATAATATTGTGGTCGTGCCGCTCCTGGTTCGTCATCGAGTTGATGATCGCCTCGACCTGCTTCAGCTTCCCCTCATCCACTTTCGCGTCCTTGGGCAAATTTTGCAGCGGCCCCATCTTCGGCAGCATATCCACAAGCTGCTCGAGTGGCCCCATTTTGCGGATCTGTTTCAACTGGTCGCGGAAGTCTTCCAGCGTGAACCCGTCTTTGCGCAGCTTGCGTTCGAGCTCTAAGGCGGCTTTCTTGTCGACCGTTTGCTCCGCACGCTCGATCAGCGACATGATGTCGCCCATGCCCAGCACGCGCGAAACGATCCGCTCCGGATAAAACCCTTCGAGCGCGTCGTACTTTTCGCCGAGGCCCACGAACTTCACTGGCGCTCCGGTCACTTTCCCAATCGAAAGCGCCGCACCGCCTCGCGCATCGCCGTCCAATTTCGTTAGGATGACGCCGGTCAGTCCAAGCCGCTTGTGAAACTCGCCCGCCGAGCGCACCGCGTCCTGCCCGATCATCGCGTCCGCGATAAACAGAATTTCGCTAGGCTGAAGCTCTTTTTTCAGCATGCTCAATTCGCTCATCAAATCGTCGTCGATGTGCAAACGCCCAGCCGTATCCACGACGATCACGTCGCTGGCGGAAAGTTTTGCTTCCCTGATCGCGCCTTTGACGATTTCGAGTGGCTTGTCTGTTCCCGCCCCGGGCCACAAAGCCGTACCAACGGCTTTCGCCACTTGCGCCAACTGCTCCCGCGCAGCCGGACGGTACACGTCTGTCGAAACGACGAGAGGCCGGTGCCCATGCTGCACCAGCCATTTCGCCAATTTACCAGTGGTCGTCGTCTTACCAGAACCTTGCAAGCCCACAATCATCCACACCGAAGGCGGCCGCGAAGCAAACAGCGGCTTCGCATGCTTTCCCAGCATCGCGGACAGCTCGTCGCGCACCACTTTGACCACTTGCTGGTCCGGAGAAAGTTGCAGCATCACTTCGCTGCCCAGCGCCTGTTTGCGAATATTCGCCAGCAACTCGTCAGCCACGCCGACGTTGACGTCGCCCTCGAGCAGCGCCTCGCGAATTTCCCCCAGCGCCACGTCCAGGTGCTCATCGGTGAGCTTCCCCTGCCCGCGCAAATTCTTGAATGTCCGCTGCAGCTTCTCTGTCAGGTTTTCAAACATGGTCTATACGTAAGCCTCACAACTGGGCCCCTCTACCAATTCCCACAACTGGGCCCCTCAAGAATAGCAGGGCTAGGCAGCTAAGTGCACGAGGATGGCGGGAGAATCGCCAAATCGCGCCAACCGATTAGCGACAACAATCAAATGTCATTCCGAGCTCAAGAATAGCAGGGCTAGGCGGGCAAGTGCACGAAGATGGCTGAATACAATCGCCAAATCGTCTCCAAAAAAATTAGCGACAACAAAGAAGGAACTTACATCGCCAAATCGGCGCCAACCGATTAGCGACAACAATCAAATGTCATTCCGAGCGGAGCGAGGAATCTGCTTTTGACTTCCTGAGATCAATAATGCCACGCAGCGGTGTCTTCGCCCGACGGCGCATTCTTGGCTAATGTGTTCCGCCATCCATTTCACTAGATTCGCATTCGAAGTCGGCTGCCATCCATGGCCCTTCATCGGCCGTCCATACTGAAAATCGCAGTCGCACGACGGATTCGTCAGCTTCTTCATTTCCTCTTCCAGCTTGTACACCGCCAAGTTCAAATAAAAATTGTCCATGTCTCCGACGTACACGTGAATCTTTCCGCGCAGCTTCGGTCCCAGCGTCGCCCAATTCGTTCGAATGTTGTAACTCAAGTCGTACCCATGGTCGCGCATGTAAATCGCCACACTGTGATCGATCTTGCCGGTCTTCTTGTCCCACAACGGCTTCGGATATCCGTCGTCACCAATCGGCCCGTAGGCCGCGTCCCAAATTTCGATCTGCTCCCCTGAGCGGTTATGGCTGCCCAAAACATCTTCCATCTGGCTGAATTGTTGAATCGTGATCTCCGGCTGCCCCTCCGAACTGCGCATGATGTAGCGAGGCACTTGCACCCACTTATGCCCGGGCTCAAAAAACGCGTTGTCATCCTCGTATGCATTTACAGATCCGTAGCGCCGAAAATCAATCGAGTCCGGATACAACGTCCAAGTTCCGCCGAAAAAATCCGGATAGAACACCTGCGCCGCCAGCGATTCCCATCCGCCGGTCGAGCCGCCCGTCAACACTCGAGCGTACGGTTTAGGGATCATCCGAAAATGCGCTTCGAGATACGGAATCATCTCCTTCACCAGCGCGTCGCCGTACGGCCCGTTATTCACCGAGTTCACCGCATACGAATCGTCGTAATACGGGGTCGGATGCTGAAACGACACGGCGATCATTCGCGGGAAATTATCCGAAGTCCAAGCCTGAAAAAACTCGTGTCCCGTTTCGATGTTCAAGTCCGCTAGCCGCGCCCGCATCTCCGGGTTCACCGTCGGATTCTCCTCCGTAAATCGCAACGGCGGGCGCAAACTAAAATGGTTTTCCTCATAAATCACTGGATAGTGCGCGTTCGGATGTTCCTCGTAACCTTTCGGCAAAAGCACAGTCGCCCCGATATACATCGGGTGTCCCCAAAACTTTGTCAGCATCTCGCTCTGAATCTTGATGTGCTTCACCCACGCCGTATCCGCAGGTACCTGCACCGGCGGAATTTCCTTCGTCAAACTTAGCTTGATGTCGTACCCCGCCGCCGGATCCAAGTGCACTTTCTGCACTTCGCTATACAAATTCCCCGGCGAACGATTGAAATGTTGTCCCTCCCACTGATCCATGTGTAGCCAGACGGTGTGCCCGTCCGCGCGATGAAACTCCGTATAAATGTTCACCAGCGCCTGCACGTAATAATCGCCAGCGGGAACCTCGCGCAGACTTCGCACCGGTGACCCCGGCGTGTTCGTATCAATTACAGCAGCCTGCTCCGGCGCCAGCGCGTTCACGTCAACGCCGAAGAACGGCCCCGAGTCGCCCAAATTTCCCGCCTGGAGACGCGGCTCCGGCTTGTCCGACGTACTTACCACCACGAACACGCGCCCAGTGATCGCTCCGGCATGAGCCGACGCCGGAAACGACACCTCGAATTTCTCCCCCGCCGCTTGCGGCGCAGGCGCTGCGCCGACGCTCGCCACGAGCCAAAAAAACGAAGCACAAGTCAACGCACTGACTCTTATTCGAATGTTTGATTTCATCACGCTCCCCCGAGGCTGCCGAGCGTACTACACCACACGCTCCGCTTCCAAAATCTTCTGTCTTCGGTTCCTCCGCCCAATCGGCAATCCTCTCGCGCAAAAGAACCTCTCGAAGATTTCTCGGTGATCTGGATTCTCAAGGAATCTCAGGCAGTGTGTAATCAAACTCGTAGAAATGTTTCTTCTCTACGATCTTGATCATCAACTTTCCCTCGATGGCCACCAACTCTCCCGTGCCAGAGTCCGGCACCACGGTAACGCTCAACTGCGGTTCACCCCGCGTCATCGTCCCGCTATGTTGGAGAGCAAACGTGCCCGTGCGTCCATGCAATGTTCCGGTAACACGCTCCATCGCCACATATCCCGCCGAACCTTTTACTTCCGTTCCCACGCTCAACATCTCGCCTGCGCTCGTCCCTTCCAAGTCCCCGTGGAATTGTTTCTCGATCGACATCCTTCCAAGTTTCGCGCTTTCCGCCGCCGTGTTGTCCGCCTTCTGAACGCTCAGCTTCACTTCAAATGTCCCACTTGCATGCATGGTCATTAACGCTCCCCTTTTTCTCTGAACTTACAATCTGCCCATTCGTTTCCGTTTGCGCCGCCGAACGAAACCCAAACACAACACATACCCACCCTCTAGCCACTCTCACGTCACGAGCCCACCTCACATAATATGCACACTGGCCCCGCTGGATATACAATGCGCCTTGCACAAGTGCGTTCAACACAAAGGCGGCAACAATGGAAATCGAGCGGCGTGACTTTCTGAAGACCACGGGAAAAGCAATCACCGTAGGCGCGGCTGCGCTCGCACTCGGCGGCAAAATTCTCGGCGCCAACGAACGCGTCCGCGTAGCCATCTGCGGAGTGCGCGGCCGCGGCAACGATCACATCCACGGCTTTTCACATGTCCCTGGAACAGAAATCGTCGCCATCTGCGACGTCGACGAAAACGTTTCCAGCCAGCGCATCGGCGAAATCGAAAAGATGGGCTTGCCCAAGCCGAAATCCTACGTCGACATTCGCAAGCTCCTCGAAGACAAAGATATCGACGCCATCTCCATCGCCACGCCCAATCACTGGCACTCGCTCATGGCCATCTGGACCTGCCAGGCCGGCAAAGATGTCTACGTCGAAAAACCCTGCTCGCACAACACCTTCGAAGGCCGCCAACTCGTCCGCGCCGTAAAAAAATACAATCGCATTTGCCAGCATGGAAGCCAATCGCGCTCCAATCCCGGCATGCTCGAAGCCATTCATCATTTAAGCGATGGCACCATCGGCGATGTCTATATGGCTCGCGCGCTCAGCTACAAGTGGCGCCCTTCGATCGGCCACGCTCCGCAGGAGCCCGTGCCCGCTGGCGTCAATTACGAACTCTGGACCGGTCCCGCTCCCATGAAACCCTTCACACGGAATCGCTTCCACTACAACTGGCATTGGATCTGGGACACGGGCAACGGCGAAGTTGGCAACCAGGCCATCCATGAAATCGATATCGCGCGTTGGGGCTTAGGCGTCGGCTTTCCAACATCCGTCTCCGCCATGGGCGGACATTTCATGTTCGACGACGACCAGCAAACCCCCAACCTGCTGAACGCCGTCTTTTATTTCGACGCTCCCAACGGTAAGCGCAAAATGATGGAAGCAGAAGTCCGCCCCTGGATCACCAATCACGAAGCCGAAATCGGCACGGGCGCGTACGGCACCAGCGCCGTTCCGCCCGCGGGTCTCACGCCCGATGCCAACGCCACCAAGAAACCTGCAGCCGCGCAGTCATCGCTCGGTCCAAAAGACGCGAAGACCAACACCGTCGGCAACATTTTCTACGGTTCAAACGGCTATCTCGCCATCGACGGCTATGACGCTTACAAAACTTGGATCACCGACCAAGTCGAACCGGGCCCTCACGGCAAAGCCTCCGGCGACCACTACGCCAACTTCATCGAGTGCGTCCGCAGCCGCCGCGCCGAAGACATTCATTCGCCCATCCTCGAAGCCCACATCTCGACAACGCTAGTCCACCTGGCCAACGCCTCCTATCGGCTGGGCCGCACGTTAAAATTCGATCCCGCCACGGAGCAAGTCATCGCCGATGACGAGGCAAACACACTCCTCCGCGGCACCTATCGCGCACCCTACGTCGTGGCCGAAGACATGTGACCCATCACGGCTGAGGCTAACTCACAACTCACCAGCAGTCGTCCGCAGTCTCAATTTTTGTATTGGGGTTTCTACTCCGCTGATTCACCGCGGACGCGCTTGGATTCCCTGAAGCAGCGTACGCGCATTTTCCGCTGCTTCCTTCACCAGAAATCCCATCTTCGGATGCGAAGCCTCCAGCTCCACCGATAATCCGTAACTGCGCAGAACTTCCGATGTGGTGGGCCCAATCGAAGCCTTCACGACGCGCTCCATCCCCGCCTTCAACGCGTCTTTTTTTCCGCCTTGATCCGCAATCTGGAAGAGATGATGGATCTGCACGCCCGTCGTAAATAGTGCTACATCGATGCGCCCCGCGATGACTTCTTCCACCGCTCGCTGCAACGGGCCGGTGTCCTCAGGCAAATCCCATTGGTAGACCGGCACAGCTGTAACCTCCGCTCCCCTCTCGCGCAATCCCGCGAGCAGCTCCGGGTTGGAAATGCCGTACTCTTGCACGGCAACCTGTTTGCCGCGCAATTCCTGTTTGCTGTCGTCAATTGCCTGCAGCAGCTCGCGCCACGTGTTCGGCTCCGGCGCGGTAAGCGCGACGGGTACTCCCCATTCCCTCAGCACAGCTACCGGCTTCGGCCCGCGCGCAAAGACCGCCACTTTTCGCAGCGCCCCAAGAAACTTCTCCGCCGGATGCGCCCCTTCCACAACAATCGAAAGCGCGCGTGCTCCGACGCCTGTAAGAAACACCACCACGTCGAATTTTCCTTCGAATAACGCGTCCGCGAATTTCAACGCTTCGAGATTGGAGGAAAGGGGTACTTCGCGCATCGCCGGCGCATGAAACGGTTTGCCGCCGTACGTTTCAATCAGCCGGCTAATTTCCTGCCCGCGCCGGCTCTCCAGCGTCAAAACAGTCAAACCTTGAAAATTTGTTCCAGGCATTTCCAGTGGTCCGCCCGCTGACTATACCTCGAATCGAGCGGACACAAGCGTTTTTCAACTCGCGGCAGCCGCCGCGTTCGACGCAGAAGATCGCCACGAGGCGAGTCCCAGCGTTGCAGCTCTCGTGAAGAACGGATCAGCCGACACTCCGCCGCGCTCATATTCGTTTTCATGCCGGTACGATTCGATCACCCTGGCCATCACCTCCGGAAACTCCTCATCGCACGGCACCGTCGCCAAAATTTCCTTCCCAGCCACCGCATAGGGCCCCGTTCGCCCGCCCACGTAAACCGCCACTGCATCCACAATCTTCCCGCCAATCTTGGTCTTGAACCCTCGCAGCCCGATGTCCGCCGCTTCATGATTCCCGCAGCCAGCCGGACAACCCGACCAATGAATCGTCAACGGATTCCCTACTGCGCCCATCTTTTCTTCCAGAGCCGCGGAGAGCGCCACAGCTCGCCCCTTCGTTTCAATGAGCGCCAGATTGCAATAATCCGTGCCAATGCAAGCCACGAGCCCGCGCACAAACGGCGAAGGCTTCGGCGAAAATTTCTCCAGCAAATCTTCCTGAAAAAGCTGCGGCACGCGCTCCGCAGGCACATTGGGAATCACAACATTTTGCCCCGTTGTCAGCCGAATCTCGCCCGTTCCATACACGTCCGCCAAACGCGCCAGCTTCTCCATCTCCTCTGGATCGACTCTGCCCGTCGGGACGCACAGCCCCACGGCCACAACTCTCGCCCTCTTTTGGGTACTAATCCCGAGATGATCGGCTTGTTTGAAACTCCGCATATCTCGTCCTTGAAAAGCCAGCTCATGCCCCAAACGCGCCGTCAACTCCGCCCGCAATCGCGGAATTCCCCATTTTTCAATCAGGAAAGCAAATCTGCATTTCGAGCGCGCCTCTCGCGGGCTGTGATCCCTGTGAATCTTGATCAGCTCCACGACCACGCGCACCGCCTGGAAAATCTCCACAAACACATTCAGGGGCGACGCGATCGTGAATCCTCCCGACCCCATCTTTCCGCCGACCAACACGTTAAACCCCGCTCGTCCGCCCTTTTTTGCCGGAACCAGCGCGATATCTTGCGACTCGTTGTGCGTGCAGTTGTCCATACAACCGGTCACGGTGATGTTCAACTTGCGCGGCAAATTCGTAAATTCCGCGTTGCCCTCGCTCCCTACAATAATCCGATCCAGCTCCTGCACAACGGGCGAGGCGTCAAACAACTCGTGCGGCGTCAATCCTGCCAGCGCGCATCCATTGATGTTTCGCACATTATCCATCCCGGTCTGCAGAGAGCGAAGGTCCAATCCCTTCAGCTTTTCCCAAATCGCCGGAACGCAGTCCAAAGTGAACCCGCGCAGCTCGATCTGCTGCCGCGTCGTAATGTCCAGGACGTTATCGCCCATCAGCCGCGAAAGCTCTGCGATGGTCCGCAGCTGCTCGCTGCTCACAAACCCATTCGGCATGCGAATGCGCATCATGAATTTGCCCGGCGTCGGCTTGCGATAGAAAACTCCCAGCCACTTCAACAAATCCTTTTCCGCCGCCGTAAGCGATTCCGCGCCTCGCTGAATAATCTCTGGCAGTTGTTCGAGAATACGCAGGCCGTCGCCACCCATCGAAGCCTTTAAGGCCTCGACGGAGTTTACGCTGCGGCTCGCAGCTCGAGCCGCTGTCTGCCCCGTTGTGGCCACATCGCCTCCAATTTCCGGCGTCATCGCGTCCTCCTAGAAAGCACTCGTCCAACATCGCGTAAGTCAACCGTTCGTGGCGCGGTCACGCTCAACACAACCACACATTTCACAGCAACCCGTATCTAGTCCGCCTCAGCCGCTTGTCCCGCCACCATCCGCGCAGGAGCGTGTTCCGCGGCGCCCAGCGGAATTTCCAGCGTCGCGGATTTCCTGGGCATGTTGGTCACGTACAACGCGAGCCCCGTCAGCAAGGCGCCAGACACGAAGTTCCCCAGCGTCACCGGAATCTGATTCCATATCCACCACTGTCCCAGCGAAACAGGCGCGCCAAACAGCATCCCGGTTGGGATCAAAAACATGTTCACAATCGAATGTTCATATCCATGCGCGAAAAACGTCATGATTGGCAGCCACATCGCGATCACTTTGCCAATCGTCGAGCGCGAAGCCATTGCCAGTACGGCTCCCAGCGTCACCATCCAGTTGCACAGAATTCCTTTGACGAATGCCGTTTCCCACCCGCGCAGCCCCAGCGCCATATAGCCAAGCGTCTTTTTCTGCGCCGCTGCCTTCACCAATTCGCCGACGGCTCCGCTGCCGCTAGCCCCGCAGTTCGTCACCGCCAGATAGAACAACAAGCCGTAGAACAAACTTCCCGCCAGGTTTCCCAAATACACCCAGCCCAAATTGCGAATCATCCGCGAAGGCGAAACTTCTCCTGCCGCCCATCCCATCGGCAACAACGCAAAATTCCCGGTCGCCAATTCCAGCCCGAGCAACACGAGGATTACGAATCCCACCGGAAAAAGCAGCGCACCCACAATCGGCGCCACATTCTGCGAAAGCACAATGAATACGAGTGAAGTGGCATAAGCCAGCAGCCCACCCGCAAGAAAACTCCGAATCAGCAGATCGCGTATGGGCAAAGCGGCCTTCTTCGTCGCCGCCTGGATGGCGTCCTTCAAAAGCTCTGTTGGCTGAACGTAGTCCAATGACCACCTCCGCCGGCCACTCGCGGGGGACACTTCTCCGGGGTCAATCGTGCCCATATCTTCTGCCGCTCAGTGACCGCCTGCAAACGCAACCTTTTTGTCGCCAGAATCGAAAAATCAGAGCAAAAAACGCCCTTTCTTTTCATGCTTTTACAAAAGAAAAGGTCAGCAACTCTTTTATTGTCATATATTTACAAACGCGGGGTAGCGGTTCTCTTCTACAAGTCAATATCCCTAGCGATCGCTACTTCGACAACTTGGATGGAACAAATGCCCCGCTCCCACGTCTTCACAGGTGCAGAGGTGAACTCCATGCGTAAATTCACGATGTGGCTGGCAGCGGCAATCTTGATGACGGGAATTCTGACGACGCGCGTCTCGCGCAGCGCAGCCGATGACACCATTCACGGTGACTGGTCAGCCAAATTCGTGTCGCACTGCGACACGGCTTGTATCGATCTCGAGGTCGAGCGCTCCAGCTGGGGCCACCACAATACCTGGGGCAACACGCACAAACTAAGTGACTTCGTAGGCCTCGAGGCTAGCCTTGCCACCGCGAAAGACTCGCCCGTCCATTTCGAGCTGCGCCGCGATGCCGGAATCATGAATTTTGACGGCCGCTTTCGCAACGGCGAAGGCAGCGGCAAATTCAGCTTTGCCGCCAGCGCCGAATACGTGCAGGGAATGAAATCGCTCGGCTACTCCGGCCTGGACCAGGAGCAACTTTTCGCGTTCGCGATTCATGATGTCTCGCGTCAGTTCGTCAAGGACATGAACGATCTCGGCTATCGCAATCTCAGCACCGATGAACTCATGGCTTTCCGCATTCACGGCGTCTCGCCGGAATTCACGCGCGCCATGCTCGAGCTTCTTCCGGAAAAACCGTCTCCCGATAATCTCGTCGCCATGCGCATACATGGCGTTAGCCCTGAATTCACCAAGGAAATCAACGCGCTGCTCGGCAAAAGATTTTCAGTCGATGAGCTTGTCGACTTCCGCATCCATGGTGTCTCTCCCGAGTTCGTTCGCGCGGTCCATGAATCCGTCT
Organism: uncultured Acidobacteriota bacterium; assembly: GCA_963784015.1. Lineage (GTDB taxonomy): Bacteria > Acidobacteriota > Terriglobia > Acidiferrales > UBA7541 > Acidiferrum. The sequence goes on along the minus strand of CAWAPX010000041.1, from coordinate 32,475 downwards.
CAAAAGATGTTTCTGCGGATGATCTCGTAGCCATGCGCATCCACGGCGCCGACCCCGAATTCGTCAAGTCCATGACCGCTCTAATGGGCCGCAATCTCCCCGTCGAACAGCTCGTCGCGTTCCGCATTCATGGAGTCAGCCCTGAATTCACGAAAGAGATTCAGAATCTGGTTGAGAAGAATATTTCGTCGGATGACCTGGTAGCTTTCCGCATTCACGGCGTCAGCCCCGAATTTGTAAGGAGCATGAAAGAAGCAGGCTACGCGAAGATCTCACCGGATCAATTGGTGGCTATGCGGATTCACGGCGTCGACGCGTCTTTTGTAAAGGAAGTACGCGAGCACGGCTACAAGGATCCGTCCATCGACGACCTGATCGAACTGCGCATCCACGGCCTGCGCAACCGCGAGTCATTGTGAGCTGTTGTGAGCCGCGCAGCCTATTACGACCACTCCGCGGCCCTCTCGCCTCTGTAGGTGCCGGGCTTTAGCCCGGCCGCGTGGCAATGTCTTAGCTATTGTTAGAACGTGAAACGCACGCCAAGTTGGGCGGCGAACGGAATACCGACAGTGGTCCCTGGTCCAAAAAAGTCGCCCAGCGCGCCGGCTGGAACGAGCAACTGTTTGCCGCTAGTCACCGGCGCCGTTGACGTGCAAGCCGCATTCAAACAGACGGCCGTGACGTTATTGGGATCATTCACTGGAAGAATGGCGACGTTAGTAACGTAGTTGGCGCCAGGATTATTGCGATTGAAGAGATTGAAGAACTCAATGAAGGGAATAATCGTATACCGCTCCTTGAATTGAATCGGCCGGCTCACGCGCATATCGGTCTGGATGTAAGGCGTGCCGCGGAATTCGTCAAGGGTGGTCTTGACGCCATCCACAACAGCGCGATCGGAGCCATCCGCGTTTGTGAGCGTAATAGGCCTCCCGGTCTCCGCTTGCGAAAGAAAACTTACCTCGAAGCCGCCGGGCGCGTGGAACGTGCCAATGAGCACTGCGCGGCTCGTCACGTCTTCGCCGGAAGGACCATAATCGCCGGGAGCAAACGCGTCGAACGGATTGCAAACACCGTTGACGTAATCGAAAAGTTCGCCAAGCACACAGCCCCAGGTTTTCGCGCTCGATAGCGTGTAGTTGGCAACGATGCTCAGGCGCTTCGCAACGTTCCCCTGCAAATGGACTTTGAGCGCTTTGTAGCTGGAGCGATTGTCGCTGCGAAACACGGCGATGCTTCCAAACGTGGGATTGGGAAAATCGTAATGCCGGTAACCGTGCATGCCCGTTTCGAGCGTGAAATCCGTGCTTAGCATCCAATTGGCATTAAACGCGTGCTGCACGCCGGCCGTCACGTGAATTGCATACGGCGTGTGATAGTTCGGATCGATGATCGAAGGCGGGATAATGCCGCCGCCGGTTGAGACGTTTGTATCGTTCACGGCTTGAAATGCGTTGACCCAGCCGTTCTGGGCGAGGTCGTCGTAGTACATTCCGAAACCCGCGCGAAAAACAGTGTTGCCCAAATTTCCGGGCGCGTACGCAACGCCGACGCGGGGCCCAAACGCTTTTCGATAATCGTGCGGCGCACCACTGATGAATGGCGCCATGGTCGGATCGAGCGCCAGCAAAAAGGGATTTTGCGCCTGGCCGCGGCCAGAAGCCTCGAAGAGCCCGAACGTTGTGTCGTAGCGCAGGCCGTAATTTACTGTGAGGTTTCGCGTGACGCGCCAGGAATCTTCAGCGTAGACGCCGAGCCGCTGGACATTTTGCGAAAAACTGCCGTCACCAGCGGGAGTGACGCTGCAAGTTGTGCCGGGCGTGACGAACGGAGAAGGCGTGGCCGAGCAGGCAGTGAGATCGGTCGTGAATTGTGCGGGGTCCGCGGCGTAATCCGTGGGATCGAGAACGAACGCAGCCAGTGTTTCAGGATTTGCGGTGAGAGCCCCGCTCATCACCGGCTCGTGAATGAAGTTAATTCCGAAGCGCGGCGCATGTTTCCCCGTTGTGTGCGTCACGTCATAGCGCACCTGATATTTTTCCTGATTCCGCAAAACGGGGAACGCGGTGATCGCGGTGACGAATTGATTGTCGCCGAAAGTTTCCAGACCCGAGGTAGTGGCTGTCGTGGAACTGAACGGAAATGCCAGCGCGAAACCGAGATCGGAATTGCGCGTCTGAGTCAGGTGCAAACCGCTGCCGCCGAAAACGAACGATGCGATCCAATCGGGGCTGAAGGCAAACTGATTGCCAATCGCGAAACTCCAGTAGTTGTTGTGCGATGTGGCGCCTGTTGAGGGAAGCGTCCCCTGCTGAACAAGCGCGTTGTTCGTGATATAGCTGTCCGCGGAAAAGCGCAGAAACCATTGCGAGCGATTAGATTGCTGCCAATCGAAACGAGTGGTGCCGAGATAGTCGCGAAAAGGTACGGCAACGGAACTTGGAACGGGGATGGAATTGACAGTCGCACCGTTTACGTCGACGAGCCCTTCCGAGGCCAGTTGAGACAGTGCCTGGAATTGCGTTTGGCTGGCATTGCTGTACGCGATGCTGGCATTTTCGCGGACGTATTCGAAGGACGTATAGAACCAAACTTTATCTTTCACGATGGGTCCGCCGCCTGTGAAGACATAGTTTTGCCGGGAGAAAGGCTGCTTCGGATTCGGCGAAGGATTGTCGATCGGGAAGCGCGCGTTGAGATCGGCGGCGCGGTCGAAGACGGCGTCATCGGTGTGCCACTGGTTGGTGCCGCTCTTCGTGGTGATGACAACCGAAGTCCCCGTAGTGCGCCCAGTGTCCGCCGGTTCCTGAGCAGTCCGAATCGCGAACTCTTGAATACTTTCGGGAGAGAAATTCTCCAGAAAGCCGCCGATCCAGTCGTCGGAGTTGTCAACACCGTCCACGGAAGATTCGTTGTTCAGTCCGGAGCTGCCACCGGTTGAAACAGCGGTGATGCGAGCTTTAGTGGGATCGGAAGGCTCGACGGGCTCGGTTCCCGGCGCCATGTAAGCGATATTGGCGAAGCTTCGCGCGGGCAAAGGAATCGTGTTTAGGTCGTGAGCCGTGATGATGGCCTGCTGGACGGCATTAGATGTGTCCATCTGTTCCGTAGTAATCGAGGAAGCTTGACCCTGAACGTTTACAGTTTGCTGAACGGCTTGCGGCCGCAGGACAACAATCATTTCTTGCGTGGAGCTGATATTGACTTGCACATCAGAGCTGGCGTCAGCAAAACCCTTAGCGGTCACGGTGAGGCGATATTTTCCGGCGACGAGGTTATCGATGCGAAAGTCGCCTTGATCGTTGGCAATGGTTTCGCGCTGGAGAGCCCACTCAGGAGCTTGCACGACAATCTTAGCGGACGAAATTCTGCCGCCGCTAGTGTCTTGCACAGTGCCGCGGAGCGAGCCGCGAGGATTTTGCGCAAGCAATGCAAACGGAAGCAGCAGAAAGCTCACGATCGCGATTCCCAGCAATGAAGAAAGTTTTTTTGATAGTAAATGGGTTTTCATTTTGAGCAATAGGCTACTGGAAGGGGAGCACCTACTACCAATGGTCGTAGATAGGTGAGGGTTCGATTTTCATGCTCTGCGAGGAGCAAATTCGGGCCGACGATCGGCACGGTCCAGCTCAAACTCGGCGTTTCTACGAAGCAATCTGGCTCGCTGTCTAGTGTGACCTTCAGGTCCATACGATCCGTACTACTTATGGTAGTAGCTGGACACTCTGGGATATTTTGCACCGTTTGACATTTTCCTAAATCCTAGGTGGGTCTGATACCAATGGTCCGAGTCTGGAAAGCACTTCTGGTAGTCCTTTTTGCCGCAGTTTCTCTAGAGGCACAAACTCCTGATGCCGCAAGTCTCCGTGGCCAAGTGGCCGATCAAAGCCGAGCAGCGCTTTCCGGCGTGGAAGTCACGATCACAAACAAGCTAGCGGGGACCGTGCGCACGACACAAACCGATTCTTCGGGAAATTTTGCCTTCTCGGGGCTGTCGATCGGGACGTATTCGCTTCTCGCACACAAGCAAGATTTTGCCGACGTCACGCGCGAAATTATTTTGACCGGCGGTACAACCGCCAATGTGCAATTGCAACTTGGGGTCACCGCGGTGAAAGAGGAAATCGAGGTGACCGGTGCGGCGGGGGAAATTCGCACAGACGAGCCACAGCTCGGCGATCGGCTGGGACAGGAGCAACTGCAAGAGATGCCGCTGCCAAATTCCAGGATCACTTACTTGCCGCTGCTGAACGCGGCGAACCGCCCCGCGATCAACCAAGGCGATGTGTTCATGAATCAAAACCTCTTCACGACAAACGGTTCCGGGCGGCGGCAAACGGCGTGGGTCGTGGACGGAATCACGGCAAATGACAGCTGGGGGCGGCAAACGATTTTTACGAACGTTCCGCGAGACGCCGTGCAGGAAATGACCGTACTGGAGAATGCCTTCTCCGCAGAATTCGGCGCGACGACTGGGGGCGTGGTGAATATCGTCACCAAGTCCGGTAGCGATGCCTATCACGGCGATCTCTTTGGAGTGTGGAGGCCCAGCGATCTGGGCGCAAAGCTGGCGGGCTTCACGACGGCCAATGCGACGAGCGGCAACCAGATTGTCACGGACTCACTCGGACAAGGCGGCGCCTCTTTTTCCGGCCCTATTCCCCGCGCGCAGAAGACCTACTTTTATTTTTCAGGAGAATACAGCAAGGAGGACCGTGGCTCTCCAGTGACTTCGCCCATCGATCCGGGAGTGTTTGTCGGCCATTACACCGATTGGATGACATTCCTAAGGATCGATCGTCAGATCACGCAGAACAACACGCTCTTCTTCCGCGCGGATACAGACAGCTTCCATGACACCAATCCGAACGGAACTGTGGGAGGAAACAACCTGCCGACCGTGGACAGGATTTTCCGCCGCCGGACCTACACGACGGAACTAGGTGATACCGCTGTGCTATCACCGTCGCTGGTGAATACCGCGCGCATCCAGTTTCAGCTTGCTTCGCCGATCACGGAATTTGATCCCGTCATCAATAGCACCCAGTTTGTGGTTCCTATTACTGCCGGCGGCACTTTTACTTCCGGAACTTCGCAGTCTGCAATGCTTCAGAACCGGCAGTACGCCGCCAGCGATACTCTTTCTAAGACCCTCGGACGGCATCAGATCAAGTTCGGCGCGGACATGTTGTATGCGCACAACGGCGGGGACAGCAAGGAGTTCGGCGGCCCCATCTTCCTTGGACAACTGACCTACAACACCTGCACGCAAGCTCTGAGCATTTGCGAAGGCTCGACGTATCTGGACAACATTGCCAACGTTCGCACCTACACGCAAAGTTACGGGAACGCGAGCTACACCGTGGATGACACGCTCTGGTCGTTGTTTGTGCAGGATGACTATCGCGTTCTCAATGACCTGACGCTCAACCTAGGCTTGCGATACGAGCAGCAGACGTTTACAGACTCGAGAAAAGACTTTGCGCCGCGCGTGGGATTTGCTTACAACTTGCGTGGGCAGGGAAAGACGGTGATTCGAGGCGGCTTTGGGATCTACTATGCGCAAGTGGTGGACAACTCGGAAGCCAATTACGCCCTCGCCGGTCCGACGGGTGTTTTCAATTACTCCGCAACTCCAGGACAGATTGGGTTTCCGACGAGCGTCGCGGATGTTCCGCTACCTGCCTTCCCTGTCGGAGCGTTAGCGCCCGTGCGCACAATCTACATACGCCCGGGCCGCAGCGCCTACTATAACCAGTTCTTTCCGGTCGGAGATCTGATTGGGTATCCCGACGCGCTGCTGAATCCATATTCGGAACAGTGGACATTCGGTGTGGAGCGCCAGCTCGCGAAAGGCTGGGTTTTGAGCGTTGACTATGTGGGATCGCACACGGTAAAGGTCGTCCGTCCACTTGACGTCGATCCTCCGACGCCGTTCATTCGCACCGCGCAAAACCAGATACGGAGCGCGCAAGCCGCCAACTGCACGCGGCCGCTTTGGGTTCAGTTTTATGCGAATCTCGGGATTGCTTGCAGTTCCACTCCCACGATACCGCCCCAGCCGACACCAGATTATGGCGTGATTACGTCGGATGTGAACGACGGCTATGTGCTCTACAACGCGCTGAACGTGAATCTAAGCCATCAGTTCTCCAACCACTTCGCCATGCTCGCAAGCTACGTGTATTCTCACTCGATCGACAACGTGGATCCGGATGCCACAGGACAGAACCCCAATGATCCCAATTTCACTGGCGTCCAGGAGAAAGGCAACGCCATTTTCGACCAGCGGCACCGCTTCGTGCTCAGCGGCACTTACAGCGCGCCCTTCGGCTTCCAAATGGGGGGATATGCGACGCTGGCGTCCGGATTGCCGTACAACTTCGTCACTGGCACAACGAATAGTGGTGATACTGGGGCGACCACGGACCGGCCGGTCATCGATGGAGTCGTTGTAGGCCGCAACACTGGACGAGGACGCGATATTTACGATTTCTCTCCGTTTCTCGAGAAGGACTTTACTCTCATAGCCGACCGCTTGCGACTGCGAGCTCGCGCAGAGGCTTTCAACATCTTCAATCATGCGAATTTCGTGGGGTACAACGGAACGTACGGCAACACCGTACCCAGCGTGAATTTTGGGCAACCGCTTACCGGGATCACCAACCAGTTGCCGGCGCGTTCCTTTCAGTTCTCGCTTCGTTTGCAATTCTAAATCCGCGCGGGCCACGGTGGTTTTCTTGTGGCCCCTGGCTGGTGCGTGTTCCGAAAATCAATGGAGAAGGAATTCGAGAAGTTCGTGAACGGAAGAGAGAGCTGAAGGCGCCAGAAGTAACGCGGCGAGGATGCCTGCGAGCAGTAAACCGGCTGTGCGCACGCCAGGGCGTATTTCCGAGGCGTGGGGCAGGCTCATCGCGTCAGCGCGAAGCAAGCGATCCACGCGAGCGGAGAGATCGCGGTCACCTATGAGAAGTGGAGTCGACAGAAAAGGCAGGCGCGGGCCAGCACCCATGCGCGCAACATGAACCAGTGCGGCAGCAAGAGAAAGCGCGCGGCTAGAATCTCCCGCAGCGGCTTGATCGTCCGCGGCCCACTCCGCGAATTTCGACCAACTGTGCTCCAGGATGCGCAGCGAACGGACAAACGGAAAGATATCTGGCGCGAGAAGAAGGAGAAGACGTTTGGCATTGTCGCGCGAAGTACGGTGAGCGTGCTCATGACGGAAAGCGGCGTCGAGTTCTTCCGTAGAGAGCACGCGGAGCACGCCACGCGAAATGAGAAGCCGCGGGCGAAGCAAGCCGGACAAGGCGAGAAGAGGAGCTTCGTCTTCGACGAGCACGATGGGAGAAGAATTTCCCACTAAGCGTGTTTCCTGGCCTGCCAATCGGCAAAGCCGATTGTGACGCAAAGAAGCGACGAGGGAATGAACGGTTCGAACGAGGGACGCGAACCAAATCGCGGCGCCGAGAAGCCCGAGCACGACGCAAAGCAAACCGACACGCTCGGCAGTGGCTCCAGGCTCGAGCCATAAGTAGCTTGGGATGCAGAGCCCAATGACGAAGAGAGCGGCCAGCACAAACGGAAACATACACAGGCCAAACAGAAACCGGGCGGCAGCGCTGGATGCCCTCGACTCCGCGAAGCGAATCGCGGACTTGGCCGAGATGCGCACAAAGAAGCCAGCGGCGGCGTTCAATACAAAAAAGGACGCGAAGCACAAGCACAAGAGCCGCAATAGATAGGGGAGAATCATGGCTGCCCCTGGCGCAAAAGTTCTTTGCGGCGGTTGCGAATTTTCTTTTCGAGATCGTCGAGGAGCGTTGCGTCATGTTCGCCGACGGCATCGAGCAAACAAGAAAGCAGGAGTTCGCGGGAGGGATTGGGGCCAGATAGGAAACCGGCCACTAAATTCTCCGCGCGCCGGCGTTCCCATTCCTGATGTGAAAAACTCGGCGAATAGACGAAAGCGCGATCGGATTTGTGGCGGTCCAGGAGACCTTTTTTGAAAAGGCGATCGAGGGTAGTCATTACTGTGGTGTACGCGAGCGGCCGGCTCAGTTTCGGAACGACGTCACGGACGCTGCTTTGACCGTTGGACCAGAGAATTTCCATCAATTCGAACTCGAGGGTGCCGAGGGCCAAGGACTGGCTCGTGCTGGCACCGCGATGGATGCGATTTTTCAGGAAGCGAATCACGGCGGCCCGCATGTTATCACGTTTTAGGGAGGATCGAAGAAACCCGCGTCAGCGGCGAGATATTTCAAGCGTGGACAGGTTCAAGGGTTTGGTTTACGCCGACTGGAATACCGCCCGTTAGCCCTAGAAGATATTCTCGATATCCCGTGCTCCGTGCAGGACACGCACAATTTCAATCCCGGTGTTAACCGCTCGAAGAAAATGATGTATCGGCCAAAGGGAAAACTTTGAATCACCGAAACCAGCTCCTCTCGATGACGTCCCGAGCCAGGCTGGCGGCTGAGCACTTGCATTGTCTCGTAGAGTTTGTCGATAAAGGAATCCGCATTAGCCATGCTGTCATCCGCGATGTAGCTCCAAATCTCGACGAGATCTTCGCTTGCCCGAGGGCTAATGCGAGGCTCGGACATTTATTTCGCACTCTTAGCCGATTTCTTCTCTCGGGCAATGCGCTTGATTTCTTTTGGGTCAAACACGGTCGAAGGTCCGCTGTCCAAGCCTTCCCGTATGTCTTGGCGGAGTTTCTGCATCTTCAGAGAGCGCAATTGATCTTCTTGCTCGAGGAGGCGCAGCGCTTCGCGGACGACTTCGCTGGCGGAGGTGTAGGACCCGGAGGCGATCTTTTGGCGAATCATTTCCTCAAGGTGAGGAGTAAGGCTGACATTCATGGGCATGAATCGAAACCTTGGAACTATGATAATTCCGAGAATAGCGCTGATGGCAAAGTATGTCAATGTTTGACAATGGACTTGATGATGGGCGGTAGCGAGAGAGCAGCAGCTTCGAGGAAGAGGCAAAACCGTACCTTCAAGAACGAAAGGTGCAGCATGCCTCAACCCAAAACACGAGTTAGAGATTTAGCCTTCTACGACTGTGCGGGCCGCCATATTCGAGGGAGCAGGTTATCCGAGTTGGCTGCACTATTCCTGGCGCAGGGCTTTTAGCGGATCTAGCTGAACCGACCTACGCGCCGGCAGATAGCACGCGAGCATCGTCACGGCTGCGAGGAGCAGGGGTGCGCCGATGAGAAGGCGCAGATCGCCGGTGCCGACGCTAAACGCCTGGACAAAGACGTCCGTCAACGCGGAAAGAATTCTTGCCATGGCGATCGCACCGGAGCGCCTGGTCGCGGTGGCGCTCGCCAACAAGCTGGCGAGAATCTGCTGGGCTATTATGACCACCGGCGAAGACCGCCAAGGAGATGTTCGCCACAGCGTAAAGCGAAAGGCAATCGGAAAAATCTCACTTTTTAGGAGTTTGGCGAGCGCAACGAGACGTGATGAACGACATGGTCGCCACCGAAGCCAAGGACAACCCTTCAGCCATCATGAGCGGAAAAAGCTCGCCGCAATGATCGGGACCAAGGCCGTCGGACTTCATCAGGGCCAGCGGCCAAACGCGCCGCGCCAAAAGGCCGGACATATGACCGCAGCCGACCAAGCCGCTCACAACGTCAAAAACCGCTTGCCAACCGGGGCCGTCCACATATGACGGCCACGGATCGAGCCAAAGGCAATCGGCTCTAGCTAGGGTGTCGAGCGCCGCGTCCGTCGGAAAAACGGTTACTTGAAAAACATCTTTACAAAAATCAGAAATCGCGTTACATGTTTCCCATCGCCGGATCGAGCCCGCGGCCTTTGGAAGGGGAGGCGGCGGGGAGCAGAAGGAGCGGGGAGAAAAATCTATCTGAATTCGCTGTAACCCATTGAAAAGTTGCGAATCCGAAAAACAAAAGAAAGCAAAAGAAAGCGATTTCATTTTCGCTTATTTGCGTGGGCTTGCGCTTATTTGCATCCGTCTTAAATCTGGCTTCGCCGCGCCGGGCGCCGGGGTTCGCCTACACCCCGAGCGCGGCGTTCTTCAGCGGCAGCGAGCGGATGCGTTTTCCCGTCACGGCGAAGATGGCGTTGGCGACGGCGGGCGCGATCGGCGGCGTGCCGGGCTCGCCGAGGCCGCCCCATTTGTCGCCGCCCGACAGGACGAAATGGGTCTCGATCACCGGCGCGTCGGACATGCGGGCGATCGGGTAGGAGTCGAAATTGCCCTGCTCGACCCGGCCCTGCTTGATCGTGATCTCGCCGAACAGCGCCGCCGTCAGGCCGTAGAGCACCGCGCTTTCGATCTGCATCGCGGCGGTGAGCGGATTGACGAGATGGCCGCAGTCGACGCAGGCGACGACGCGCTCGACCTTGACCTCGCCGCGCTCGCTGACCGCGACCTCGGCGATCTCGCCGACGATGGTGCCGAAGGCCTCGTGGATCGCCACGCCCGCGCCCGACCCCTTTCGGCAGCGGCTTGCCCCAGTCGCCCTTGATCGGCGAGCGTGTCGAGCACGGCGAGGAAATCGGGCCGGCCGTCGAGCAGCGCGCGCCGGTATTCGAGCGGATCGCGCTTGGCCGCGTGGGCGCACCTCGTCGATGAAGCTCTCGACCGCGAAGGCGTTCTGCGACGAGCCGACCGAGCGCCAGAACATGACCGGCACATGGGTGTTCTTGAGGTTGACGCCGACCTTCAGCGCATCCGGCGCGATAGGGGCAATTGGCGAGGCCCTCGACCGCCTGGCGCTCGACGCCGTTCTCGACCTCGCCCCAGCCGAGCGAGCGGGTGATCGAGCCGACCGCGGTCGTGAAGTCGAAGCCCGCCGGCGTGCCGTCGGCGCTGAGCGCGGCGCGCATCCTCAGCGCCGCCTGCGGGCGATAGCGATCCGAGCGGATGTCCTCCTCGCGCGTCCAGATCAGCTTGATCGGGCGGTTCGAGCGCCTTGGAGACCTCGACCGCCTGGCGTCAGCTCGTCGTTGACCGCGCGCCGGCCGAAGCCGCCGCCGAGAAAGCAATTGTGGACGAACACCGCCTTCGGATCGACGCCGCCCGCCTTGGCGGCGAGCGCGAGCGCGGCTTCGGGCGCCTGCGTGCCCATCCAGACGTCGATGCGGTCGGCCCGCCAATGCGCGGTCGCGTTCAGCGGCTCCATCGGCGCGTGCGCGAGATACGGAACCTCGTAGACCGCCTCGACCACTTTCGCCGGCTTGGCGAAGGCCGCGGCGATGTCGCCGTGGCCGCCGCCGTCGGCGAGCGGCCCGTCGAGCGCGGCGCGATATTCGGCGCGCGAACTCGGCGCTGTCGGTCGAGCCGGCCGGGCCGAAATCCCACGTCGATCGGCATCGCCTTCAAGCGCTTCCTTGGCGCGCCAGAAATTGTCGGCGACGACCGCGACGCCGTTGGTCACCGGCACGGCGGCGATGATCCCGCGGCGCCCGGAGATCGCGGAGAAATCGTAAGACTTGAGCTTGCCGCCGAACACCGGACAATTGGCGGCGGCGGCGTAGGCCATGCCCGGCAGGCGCGTGTCGATGCCGAAGCGCGCCGCGCCCGTGACCTTGAGCGGCGTATCGATGCGCTTCAGCGCCGTCGCCGATCAGCTTGAACTGATCCGGCGTCTTGATCGCCGGCTCGCGCCGCGAGCGCGACCTTGGCGGCGTCGGCGCGCGAGTTCGCCGATAGGTCGCCGAGCGCCCGGAGGCCTCGTGCCGGACGACGCCGCCGCTCGCGACGCAGCGCGCCGGCTCGACGCCCCATCTGCGCCGCCGCGGCGGCGACGAGCCGCGCGCGGGCGGAGGCGCCCGCCTGCTGCAGGAAGACGCGCGAGCGGCGCACCGACGAGGAGCCGCCGGTCCCCATCGACTGATAGACATTGTTGTCGATGAGGTTGCGATGGGCGGAGGCGTATTCGACCTTCACCTTGGCGAAGTCGCATTCGAGCTCCTCGGCGACGATCATCGCCATCGACGTCAGGACGCCCTGCCCCATCTCCGATTTGGCGACGCGCAGCGTGATCGAATTGTCGGGGTCGATGACGACGAAAGCGTTGACCTCGTCGGGCGCCTTGCCCGTCTCCGGGCTCCATGGCTCGCCGGCGATGCGTCGTCGCGCCGGCGAACTCGGGCGCGAACGCCGCGATCATGAGGCCGCCGGCGGCGGAGAGGCCCGCCTGAATGAAGAGAGCGGCGGGAGAGCATGACGGTCATCGCGGCTCTCCCTCAGATCTTGGTCGAGCTCGGCGGCGCGATGCACGGCGGCGCGCATGCGCGGATAGGTCCCGCAGCGGCAGATGTTGGACATCTCCGCGTCGATGTCGGCGTCGCTCGGGTGGGGATTGTGCGCGAGCAGCGCGACCGCGGCCATGATCTGCCCCGACTGGCAATAGCCGCATTGCGGCGCGTCGGCCTCGATCCAGGCCTTCTGCACCGCGTGCAGCTCCTTCTCGCCGAGGCCCTCGATGGTGAGGATCGTCTTGCCGGCCGCATCGCTGACCGGGGTGATGCACGAGCGCGTCGCCTCGCCGTCGATCATGCACGGTGCAGGCGCCGCACAGCCCGGCGCCGCAGCCGAACTTCGTGCCCGACCATGCCGAGTTCGTCGCGCAGCGCCCACAGAAGGGGCATGTCCGGCTCGACGTCGATCGCGAGCTTCCGTCCGTTGATGACAAGGTTGACCATGGTCCCGCGAAGCCTCCGACCGCGTGTCTCGATGCGCGAAGACTCGGCCGGATGCAAGCACGCAAGTTAGGCGGATTGACGCACGGCGCGCTCAAATCGGCGCCAGCCGCGAACAATTTCGCGCGATGCGGCGGCCGGCACTGCCGCTTGAGGCGCGCGCCGAGCCACCCCGCATGATCGGCATGCGCCGCCGATTCGAGATGACCATGTCCCGCGCCTCTCCCTCCTCCGCGTCCGCCCGCTCGCCGGAAACCGCGCGCGCGGCTGGCTGACCGCGGGACCGTTCCGCATCCCCTGCGCGCTTGGGCCCGCCGGAATCGTCCGCATCAAGCGCGAGGGCGACAAGGGCACGCCGGCGGGGCGGTTCAGGCTGCTCTGGGGCTATTACCGGCCGGACCGCGCGCGGCCGCAAGCGGCGGGCGTCCCGCTCAAGCCCATGCGGCGCGACCAGGGCTGGTGCGAGGACCCGTCGAGCCCGCGCTACAATCGCCCGGTGCGGCTGCCCGCCGCCGACTGCACCGACCGCATGTGGCGCGACGATCATCTCTACGATCTGACTTTCGTGCTCGACCAGAATTTCTCCCGTCGCGCCAAGGGGCGCGGCAGCGCGATCTTCTTCCATCTCGCCCGCCCGGGCCTTACGCCCACCGCCGGCTGCGTCGCGATTTCCGCCGCCGACATGCGCAAGCTCGCCCCGCGTCTCGCGCGGGGCGCGGTGATGGCGATCGGGTAGTGCTTGCGCCGGTCGGCGCGGCTCCGAGCCAAGAGGGATCGACGCCGGCGGGTCCGGCCGCCTTCGCCGTATGATGACGGTCCGCGCACGCACTGCTCGAAGGACCGCGCCTTTGAGATTCGCTTCAGCTTCGCCGCCCTCGCCTTCTTCGCGCTTCTCCCCGGCGGCGGCTTGCGCCGACCCGGCGCCGATCATCTCCCCCTTCGCCACCGCGCGCCCGGTCATCGCCACGCATGGCATGGTGGTGAGCCAGGAGGCGGAGGCGTCGCGCGTCGGGTTGGACATGCTGAAGCGCGGCGGCAACGCCGTCGATGCGGCGGTCGCGGTCGGCTTCGCGCTCGCCGTCACCCTGCCGCGCGCGGGCAACATCGGCGGCGGCGGCTTCATGCTGATCCATCGCGCCGATCTGCAACAAGACGATCGCGATCGACTATCGCGAGACCGCGCCCGCGGCGACGACCAAGGACGTGTTCCTCGACGCCAACGGCGAGGCCGATCCGTTCAAGTCGCGCTATTCCGGGCTCGCGATCGGCGTGCCCGGAACGGTCGCCGGCCTCGAACTCGCGTGGCGCAAATACGGCTCGGGCAAATTCTCCTTCGCCGACCTGATCGCGCCCGCGATCGCGCTCGCGCGTCAGGGCCTCACCGTCGACGACGACGTCGCCGATTCGCTGCCGCTCGCCGCCCGGGCGCTCGCCAGCCATCCCTCGTCCGCGCGCATCTATCTGCGGCCCGACGGCAGCGTGCAGCAGACCGGCGACCACATCGCGCTCGACGACCTCGCCGCGACGCTCGAGACGATCGCCGCGCAAGGGCGCCGCGGGCTTCTACGACGGGCCGGTCGCGCAGAAGATCGTCGCCGCGGTGCAGGCGGCGGGCGGGCGCATGACGATGGAGGACCTCGCCGAGCTATCGCGCCGTCGAGCGCGAGCCGGTCAGCGGAACCTATCGCGGCTATACCGATCGTCTCGATGCCGCCGCCCTCGTCCGGCGGCGCGCATATCATCGAGATCCTCAACATCCTCGAAGGCTATCCGCTCGCCGAGCAGGGCCTCAATTCGGCCGCTTCGCTGCATGAGATGGCGGAGGCGGAGAAGCTCGCCTACGCCGATCGCGCGGCCTGGCTCGGCGATCCCGATTTCGTCAAAATCCCGCTCGCGGGCCTCCTCTCCAAGGCTTACGCCGAGCATCTGCGCGCGCTCATCTCGCCCGACCGCGCCCGTCCCGCCGCCGACATCCGGCCCGGCGAGCCGCAGCGCTACGAGAGCGACCAGACGACGCATTTCTCGATCGTCGACGGCGACGGCGACGCCGTCGCCAACACCTACACGCTCAACCTGCCCTATGGCAGCGGCCTCGTCGCCGACGGGACGGGCGTGCTGCTCAACAACGAGCTCGACGATTTCGCCGCCAAGCCCGGCGCCGCCAACGCCTACGGGCTGCTCGGCGGCGACGCCAACGCGCCGGGACCGATGAAGCGCCCGCTCTCGTCGATGAGCCCGACGCTCGTGTTCAAGGACGGCAAGCTCGTGATGGCGACCGGCAGCCCCGGCGGCTCGCGCATCATCACGACGGTCCTGCAGATCATCGTCAACGTGATCGACCACGGGCTCAATGTCGCGGAGGCCGCAGAACGCGCCGCGCGCCCACGACCAGCTCTGCCCCGACGAACTGCGGTCGAGCGCGGCATGTCGCCCGACACGATCCGCCTGCTCGAGGCGATGGGGCACAAGGTCGTGCTCGGGCGAGGCGATGGGCTCGGCCAACACGATCGTTCGCGCGCCCGACGGCATGCTCGACCGGCGCGTCCGATTTGCGGCAGCGCGGGACGCTCGCGGTCGGATATTGATCGGCGACGGCAAAACGGAGGGCGAGAGCATGACAGTGAGCGTCGGCGTTATCGGGGTCGGCAAGATCGGGCAGGAGCACATTCGCCGGCTGACGAAGACGCTTGCCGGGGCGAGCGTCGTGGCGGTCAGCGACGCCGACGCGGCGCGGGCGACAGAGGCCGCTCGACACTCGCGGGCGCGAAGGTTTACGCCACGCGGCGAGGAGCTAATCGCGGCGAAGCATTTCGAGGCGATCATCGTGACGTCCTGGGGCCCGACCCACGCGGCTTATGTGCTGGCCTCGATCAAGGCCAGCAAGCCCGTCTTCTGCGAGAAGCCGCTCGCGACGACGGAAGCGGACTGCTTGGCGATCCTCGACGCTGAGGCGGCGTTCGGGCGCAGGCTCGTCCAGGTCGGCTTCATGCGCCGCTTCGATCCGCAGTACCGGGCGATGAAGGAGGCGATCGTCTCGGGCGCGATCGGCGCGCCGCTGATCTTCCAGAGCGTGCACCGCAACGCTTCGTGTCCCGCCGCATTATCACGCCGACATGGCGCTGACCGACACAGCCGTGCATGACATCGACATCGCGCGATTCCTCTTGGACGACGAACCGGTCGCGATCAGCGGTCAAAGCGCCGCGCCGCAACCGCCACGCCGGCGGCATCTCCGATCCGCTGCTGATCCTTATGGAGATGCGCTCGGGGCGCTCGTGACGATCGAGACCTCGGTCAACATCGCCTATGGCTACGACATTCGCGGCGAGATCGTCGGCGAAACCGGGACCGTGAGCCTCGCCGAGCAAAGCGACGTGATAGTCAAGACGAACGGGGCCTTCTCGGGTCATGTGTTCGGGGACTGGCCGGAACGGTTCGCGTCCGCCTTCGACATCGAGTTTCGCGCCTGGATCGCCGCCGCCGCCAAGGGCGGCGCCGCAGGTCCGAGCGCCTGGGACGGGTATGTCGCGACCGCCGCGACGCTCGCCGGGGTCAAGGCGCTCGAAAGTGGTGCGCGCGAGGCGATCGAGCTGCGCGAGCGGCCCGCACTCTACTCGGGCTGACGGTCGGCTCGATCGCCCGGCTCGTCCATGACGCTGTATAGCGTCCGCGCCTCGGGCGCAGGCCCGCGCCGCTCGCCGAGCGCTTCGACCTTGACCGCGAGCCACCGCGGCCCTTGCGCGAAGGCGAGAACGTCGCCGGAGCGCACCGACGCGGCTCGGCTTGTCGATCGGCGTCCGCGCCCCGCCGCGCGCGAGCCGGACGCCGCCGTCTTCGACGATGCGCGCGGCGAGGCTCCGGGTCTTGAAGAAGCGCGCGCGCCACAGCCAGACGTCGATCCGGCAGGCGTCGTCCGTCACCAGGCGTCGCGCCCCGCGGCGCGGCGACGCCGGGCCTTGCGCTCGGCGCGCCCGGCGCTCGGCCGGCGGCGAGTTCGGCCGCGCGAGCGCCGCGAGCGCGGCGAACGGCGTGGTCGCGCTGCGCCGACCGGCTGTCGCCGCGGCCGGCGCCGCGCGCCGGCGCCAGAGCCCGCCGCCGGCGCCTTCGCCTTTGCGGACCCGGGCGAAGCCAAGCCCGCGCAGGACGTGCTCGGCATCCTCGAGCCCCCAGCCGAGATCGGCAAGAAGCGCCGGCGTCAGGTCGCACGGCGCCGGCGCCCTCGGGCAGGGCGGCGCGGGCGAGCGCGTCCAGCCGCTCGAGTGCCGCGATCGGCGCCGCGAGCCCGCCGACCGCGCGCAGGCCGCGCAGCGACAGCGCCTCGGGCGGCGGCGCGGGCTGCGGCAGGACGGTCAAGGCCTCCGGCGTCCGGCCGCCAGCCCGGGCGGCCAAGTTCGGCGAAGGCCGCGCCGACGAGCTGCGCCTCCGGCGTCAGCAGCGAAGGCAGATAGAGGCTGAAGGCGCCGAACCGCACGCCCAAGCCCTTCAACATCCGCCGCTCTGCCGGCTCAGCGCCCGAATCCTGCTCTCCGCCGCCCGGCGGTCCAGCACGCCGACTTGCTCGACCAGCTGATAGGCGAGGCCGCGCGCCAGTCCCTTGAGCCGCCCGTCCGCGATCGCCTCCTTCAGCTGCTTGAGAGCGCGCGAGCCGCCGGCTCGCCTCGGCGGCGACGAACGCCTCGAGCCGCCGCGCCGCGCGCTCGCGCTGCGGCTCGGCGCCGAATTCGCCGATCAGGCGCACGCGCGGCGCAAACGGCGCGCCGCCGGCGATCTCGCCCGCCGGCTCGCCGCGCCAAGCGACCACGCCGCCAGGCGCTGAGCGCGAAGGCCTCGTCGCCCTCGCTCGCGAGCTCGCCGAGCCGGCGCGCGACCTCCGGCGCGACCGCCCGCTCGACCGCGCCGCGCAGCGCGCGGTTCTCCAGCGCCGAGTCGCCGCGCGCTCGGGCTCGAAATGCACGCCGACGAGCCGGCCGACGAGATGGCCCTCGACGGTCACCGCGCCGTCCGCGCCGATGCCGCCGAGGATCGGGCCCGCGCGCTCGTTCAGGCTGCGCAGCAGCGCGCTCGTGCGCCGGTCGACGAAGCGCTGCATCAGCGATTGGTGCAGCGTGTCGGAGAGCCGGTCCTCGAGCGCCCGCGCGCGGCCCTGCCAGGCTTGGCGGATCGGCGAGCCAGTCGGCGCGATTGGCGACATAGGCGAGGGTGCGCACCCGGGCGAGGCGCGCCGACAGCGCGTCGATGTCGCCGTCGATGCCGGTCGAGGCCGGCGAACTGGCCCTGCATCCAGTCCTCCGGCAGCCGCCGGTCGCCCTGCGTCAGATGCTCGAACATCGTCGCCGATGAGGCGCGCGTGCTCGTCCTGCGTGGTCTTGCGGAAGTCGGGCGTCTGGCAGACCTCCCACAGCCGCATCAGGTTGGCGCGGTCGCGGGAGCGGCGGATGACGAGTTCGTCGGTCGAGAGCTGGCGCAGCGTCGTCTCGTCCTGGCTTTCCTCGGAGAGCCGCAGCCCGGGCGCCGGCGGCGGCGCGGCGAGCGAGCGCATCAGCCCCTGCAGCGACTGGAAATCGAGCCGCGCGTTGCGCCATTCCGCCGCCACGACCGGGGGAAAGACGTGGCCCTCGACCGCCGCGACGACGTCGGGGTCGAGGTCCGGCGCGTCGCCGGTGACGCCGAACGCGCCGTCCTTGCGGAAGCGCCCGGCGCGGCCGGCGATCTGGGCGATCTCCTGCGCATGAAGCCCGCGCGTGCGCCGCCCGTCGAACTTGCGCAGGCCGGCGAAGGCGACATGGTCGACGTCCATGTTGAGGCCCATGCCGATCGCGTCGGTCGCGACCAGAAAATCGACCTCGCCGGACTGGAACAGCTTCGACCTGCGCGTTGCGGGTGCGCGGACTGAGCGAGCCCATGACCACCGCCGCGCCGCCGCGCTGGCGGCGGATGAGCTCGGCGATGGCGTAGACCGCGTCGGCCGAGAAGGCGACGACCGCGCTGCGCCGGGGCAGGCGGGTCAGCTTCTTCGGCCCGGCGTAGGTCAGCTGCGACAGGCGCTCGCGGAACTGGATGTCGGCGTCGGGACAGAGCTGGCGGATCAGCGGCGCGACAGTCGCCGCGCCCATCAGCATGGTTTCCGCCGTCCCGCGCGCGTGCAGGAGCCGATGGGTGAAGACGTGGCCGCGCTCGGGGTCGGCGCAAAGCTGGATCTCGTCGACGGCGAGAAACTCCACCTTGCGGTCGAGCGGCATCGCCTCGACCGTGCAGACGAAATAGCGCGGCCTTGAGCGGGACGATCTTTTCTTCGCCGGTGATCAGCGCGACTGCGCCGCGCGCCGCGGGCCTTGACGACGCGGTCGTAGATCTCGCGCGCCAGCAGCCTCAGCGGCAGGCCGATCATGCCGGAGGCGTGGCCCAGCATGCGCTCCACCGCCAGATGGGTCTTGCCGGTATTGGTCGGGCCCAGAACGGCGATGAGCCGCGAGGCGTCGCCCCGCGCTGGCGAGCGATTCATGAACGTCAATGTGGAGGATGCCGGCGCGAGCCGCAAGTCTGAGCCTATCCGGCGCGATCCAGACTTGTCAGTCCGGGCCTCGCTGTTATTCCCTGGCCCCGAAGAGGGCGGCGAGGCGCTCCGAACGCCGTCCGCTAACTCCCCGGTCGGCGGACCGGCGAGCGCGACGACATTCGCCGAGATCCGGTCGGCGACGCTTCCAACCCCCTCGGCCGTGGACGGCGAGACGATCTCCTATGCGGAGTTCACGTAAGCGGAAACCTCCCGCCGAGCTCGGACGGCCCTTGCCGTTCGGCGTCCGAAGGCGCCAACCTTGGCCTAACGCAATCGGCGCGCGCAAATTGGGGGGACGAGCCATGTTCTACGGGCAAGTCGAGGGAACGGACTTCGTCGTCCTCGACAAGCGCTTCAGACAGCTGTTCGCCGGCCATATGTGCGGGTCGAGCGCCTGTGGACCGGGGCGGTGCTGGTCGGAAGGGCCGGCCTGGTTCGCGCCCGGGCGCTATCTCGTCTGGTCCGACATCCCCAACAACCGCATGCTGCGCTACGACGACGCGTCGGGTCACGTCTCGGTCTTCCGCCAGCCGTCGAACAACTCGAACGGCAACACCGTCGACAATCAGGGCCGGCTCGTCACCTGCGAGCACCTGACCCGCCGGGTCACCCGCACCGAGATCGACGGCTCGATCTCGGTCGTCGCCGATAAATGGCAAGGCAAGCGCCTCAATTCGCCCAACGACGTCGTGGTCAAGTCGGACGATTCGATCTGGTTCACCGATCCCGCCTACGGCATCGACTCCGACAACGAGGGCGACCGCGCGGCGCAGGAGATCGACGGCTGCCATGTCTATCGCGTCGATCCGCAAGTCCGGCGAAGTCGACGCGCGTGATCGACGACATGGTGCGCCCGAACGGCCTGGCGTTCTCGCCCGACGAGAAGCTGCTCTATGTCGCCGACACCGGCGCGACCCATAAGGAGAACGGCCCGCGCCACATCCGCCGCTTCGCGGTCGGCGCAGGACGGCAAGAGCTGTCAAGGGCGGCGAGGTGTTCGCCGAATCGCACCGCTGGACTGTTCGACGGCTTTCGCGTCGACGCCGACGGGCCGCATCTGGACCAGCACCGCGCGAGGGCGTCCATTGCTACGACCCCGACGGGACGCTGATCGGCAAGATCCTGATCCCCGAGATCGTCGCCAACGTCACTTTCGGCGGCGCCAAGCGCAATCGCCTGTTCATCTGCGGCACGACGTCGCTCTATTCGGTCCTGCTGATGACCAACGGTTCGAAGCTCGGCTGACGCTCGCAACATGGACGGGCTCGGGGCATGGAGCTCGAACTGCGGCAAGGTCGTTCTCGTCACCGGCGGATCGAAAGGCATCGGCCTCGCCTGCGCGAGCGCCTTTGCCGCCGAAGGAGCCCGGATCGCGATCTGCTCGCGCTCGCGCGATAATGTCGAGCGGGCGCGCACGGAGCTGAACGATGCGTTCGGCGTCGCCGCCGATCTTACCGACGCCGCCGCGGCGGCCGAGATGATCGACGCCGTCGAAAGCCGCCTCGGCCCGGTCGATGTCCTGGTCAATTCCGCCGGCGCCGCCAAGCGAACGCCTGCCGACGAACTGACCCCGGCGGTATGGCGCGAAGCTTTCGACGCCAAGTTCTTTTCCTACGTCAATGTCATCGATCCGATGGTGAAGCGCATGGCGAGCGCGGCGGCGGAGTCATCATCAGCGTCATCGGGGCAGGCGGCAAGGTCGCCTCGGCGACGCATCTCGCTGGCGGCTCGGCCAATGCGGCGCTGATGCTGGCGACCGCCGGGCTCGGCGCGGCCTATGCCGGCAGGGGCGTTCGGGTCGTCGGCGTCAGTCCGGGCCTGACCGAAACGGCCGCGTGGCCGAAGGGCTCGCGGCCGAAGCTCGGCTCGCCAAGATCTCCGATTGACGAGGCGCGCGAGCGCAGCGTCGCGCGAATCCCGATCGGCCGCATGGCGTCCCCGCGCGAGATCGCCGACGCCGTCCTGTTCCTGGCGTCGCCAAGGGCGGGCTTCGTCACCGGCGTGACGCTGTCGGTCGACGGCGGCCAAAACCCCGTCGTGCTCTGAAAGGGCGGCGTTCGGACTTGGCGGAACGGTTTGAGGCTCAGGAGAGCGCTTTGCGGCGCGTCGCCCATGGCGTCATGCGCCGCATCTGCGCCGCGCTCGCCTGTTTGGGCAGTTTCTCGGCGATGCCGTAGACGCGCTCGCGCCGGTCGATTTCGCCCATCACGTCGCTCGGGCGAAATGCCGCATTCGGCCCAGATGACCGCGAGATGATAGAGCACGTCGGCGCTCTCCAGGATCACCGACTCGCGGTTCATCTGCACCGCGTCGAGACCGACCTCGATCGCCTCCTCGGCCAGTTTCTTGGCCATTTTCTGCACGCCGTCGCGGAACAGCTTGGAGGTGCGGGAAGCCGAAGGGCTTCGGTCCCGGGCCTCCTGGACGGCGGCAAAGAGCCTGTCGAGCGAATCAGTCATGAGTCCCGAATTATCCTCAACCGAATCAGATAATGCCGAACAAGCGTTCCCGCACTATGACAAAATGCCGTACAGAACTAATTTTTTTGCGCGAAGCCTGGGGATTGTTGCGGACGGGGTGACGACTCGGGCAGGTCAGGCCGGCCGACCATGCCGGCCTTCATGCCGCAAGGGAAGCAAAAGCGCGCGCCCGTCGATGCCGCCGACCAGCGGATCGATCAGGTTTTCCGGATGCGGCATCAGCCCGAGGACGTTGAACCGCTCGTTGAACACGCCGGCGATGGCGTGGGCCGAGCCGTTGGGATTGGTCGCGTCGCCGACCCGTCCCGTCGGCGTCGCAATAGCGGAACGCGACCCGCCCGTCCGCCTCGATCGCGCTTGATCGTCTCGTCGTCGGCGACGAAATTGCCTTCGCCGTGGGCGATGGCGAATTTGACCACCTGGCCGGGCGCGTAGCGGCGGGTGAACGGGGTTCGCGCGTTCTCGACCCGCAAGATGCTGCATCTTGCAGACGAATCGGCGCTGCGGCGTTGCGCATCAGCACGCCCGGCAGCAGGCCGGCCTCGCACAGAATCTGGAAGCCGTTGCAGATGCCGAGCACCAGTCCGCCGCGCGCGGCGTGGTCGCCGACCGCCTGCATGATCGGCGCGCGCGCGGCGATCGCGCCGCAGCGCAGATAGTCGCCGTAGGAAAATCCGCCCGGCAGCACGACCAGGTCCGTTCCCGCCGGCAGCTCGCGCTCGCCGTGCCAGACGATCGTGCGGCGCGCGCCCCGTCGCCTGCCGCAGAGCGCGCGCGGCGTCGCCTTCGCGATTGGATGCCAGGAAACAGGATGACCGCCGCGCGCATCGCGCCTCACGCGATCTCGATCGCGTAGTTTTCGACGATCGTGTTGGCGAGCAGCCGCTCGCAGGCCTCGCCGAGCCTTCGCGCGCGCTCGCGCGGTCGTCGCCGTCGAGCTCGATGTCGAAGATCTTGCCCTGGCGCACGCTTTCGACGCCCTCGATGGCGAGCGACCTTGCAGCGCCCCCTCGATCGCCTTGCCCTGCGGATCGAGCACGCCGGACTTCAAAGTGACGATGACGCGCGCTTTCATGGGCGTCTGAGCTCCCGGCCGGCTCAGGCCGCGTTCGAGGTCGGCGCCATGGTCAGAAGCGCATAGAGCGCGGTCGGATCGCGCGTCGCGCGCAACTGCGCGGCGATCGCCCGCGTTGCGCAGCAGGCGCGCGCTCGTGGCCAGCGCCTTGAGATGGTCCGCGCCCGCGGATTCGGGGGCGATCAGCATGAAAATGAGATCGACCGGCAGGCCGTCCGGGCGCCTCGAAATCGATCGGCGCGGTCGAGGCGGGCGAAGACGCCGAAAATGCGGTCGCATTTGGCGAGCTTGCCATGCGGAATGGCGACCCCGTCGCCGACCCCGGTTGAGCCGAGCCGCTCGCGCTGCAGCAGCGCGTCGAAGATTTCGCGCGCCGGCAGGCCGGAGACCAGCGCCGCGCGCTCGCTCATTTCCTGCAGCGCCTGCTTCTTGCCGTTGACCCGCAGGGCGGCCATGACCGCGTCCGGCTTGAGGAGTTGTGATAGCGACATTTCTGTTCCGAATGCGTTACGGCAGCGCCCGCGCGGCTCGCGACCGCGCGCTCAGTGCGGATCGAGCCAGCCGATCGCGCCGTCGCGGCGCCGATAGACGACGTTCACGCGGCCGCTGCCGGCATGCTGGAAAACGACGACCGGGGCGCCCGTCAGATCGAGCTCGGCGACGGCGGAGGCGACCGACAGGGACTTCAGCGCTTCGGTTCCCTCCGCCACGACGACCGGATTGAAGCCCTCGGCGGGTTCTTCCTCCTCCTCGCGGCGGCTCCGACCACATAATTGGCGACCTTGCCTCGCCCGTCGCCTGGCGAGACGCGCGTGGCCCTTGAGCCGCGTCTTATAGCGGCGCAGGCGGCCTTCAATCTTGTCGGCGGCCTGGTCGAAGCAAGGATAGGGCTCGTGCGCCCGGCCCTCGGCATGAAGGCTCGACCCCAGAACTCAGACGCAACGTGCAGTCGGAGCGATAGCCGGAACCTTCGCGCGTGATCACGACGTGACCGCCGACCGAGCCGATGAAGTATCGCGCGACCGATCGCCTCGACTTTTTCCAGGACATGCTGACGCAAAGATTCCCCGATGTCGAGGTTCTTGCCGGATACCCTCAAAGTCATCGAATGCTGGCCTTTCTTTTCGGGCGAGGCGGGCGAATCGTCGCTCGCCGCTCGTCCTCGCCGCAACCGCGCGCGTTCCCGCCTGCCCCGTTCCGCTCCGCCTCGGCCAGTCCCGCGGCGCCCGGATCGCGGGTAGCGTTAGGAGCCGTCGGCGGCCGATGTCAATCGTCGGAGCAACGCCGTTCAATTTGCAGCGAAAAATCGATTTAGGCCTCGACCGCCAGGGAATTCTCGCGTTCGACGCAGGGCGCGCATCGGCGCCATCTTCATCTTGCGCCGCTCGACCGACGAGGGGATTCTGAGGCTGTCGCGATATTTGGCGACGGTGCGCCGGGCGACGACGATGTCCGCCTTGCGCAGGCGCTCGACGATGCACGTCGTCGGAGAGCACCTCGCGCGGGTCCTCCCCGTCGATCATCTGCCGGATGCGTTGGCGCACGGCCTCGGCCGAATGGGCCTCGCCCGGCTCGCTCGAGGCGATCGCGGCGGTGAAGAAATACTTCATCTCGAACAGGCCGCGCGGGGTCTGGATGAACTTGTGCGCGGTCGCGCGCGACACCGTCGATTCATGGACGCCGATCGCCTCGCCGACCATCTTCAGGTTGAGCGGCCTCAGGCCCGACACGCCTTCGACGAGGAAAGCGTCCTGCCGCCGCACGATCTCGCTGGCGACATTGAGGATGGTGCGGGCGCGCTGTTCGAGGCTCTTGGTCAGCCAGTTGCGCCGACTGAAGTTGGGTCGAGACATATTGTTTGTCCTCCTCCCGCTTCGCGCCGCGCCGGATGTCGGCGGCATAGATCTCGTTGACCAGCACGCGCGGCAACGCCTGGCTGTTGAGCTCGACGCGCCAGCCGAAGTCCGGCGCCGGCGGTGACGATAGACGTCGGGAATCGCGGGCGCGCCCGGCGGGTCGCCGAACGCCCGGCCGGGCTTCGGCTCGAGCCGCCTGATCTCGGCGATCATGTCGCCGAGATCCTCGTCGTCGACGCCGCAGAGCGCGGCGCAGCAACGGAAAGTCGCGCCTGGCGAGCGCCGGCAGGTTCTCGATCAGGGCCTGCATCGCCGGATCGAAGCGGTCACGCTCGCGCAGCTGAAGCGTCAGACATTCGGCGAGGCCGCGGGCGAACACGCCGGTCGGCTCCAGCGCTTGCATGCGGACAAGCACTCCTCGACGCGCTCGACCGTAGCTCCGAGCCGCTCTGCGATCTCGTCGAGCGAGCCGACGAAATAGCCCGCCTCGTCGACGCCGTCGATCAGCGCGGCGCCGATCATCCGCTCGACCGGGTCGGCGAGCAGGATCGCCGCCTGGCGCTCAAGATGCTCGCGCAGCGATGACGGTCTCGGCCACATAGGCTTCGAGGTCGGGGCGCTTCGCCGGCGTCCGCCGCCGACGCCGCGCCGTCCAGGCGCCGGCGGTCAGGCCGTCGGCCGGCGGTGCGGACAGCGGCGCGGCGCGGCGCGATCGGAGTCGAAGGCGTTCTCGACTTCGGTGCCGAGATTGGCGGCAAGACCGGCAGCGTCGGTCTCGAGCGCCTCCGACGCCCAGTCGCCGGGTTCGGCCGGCGCGTCCGCGACGGCGCGCCGGCTCGTCGACCGCTCGGCGCTCGGGTCTCGCGCTCCTCGGCCCGCTCCAGCAGCGGATTGCTCGCGAGTTCGCTCTCGATGAACGGCGCTCAATTCGACGTTCGGCATTTGCAGCAGCTTGATCGCCTGAAGCAGCTGCGGCGTCAGAACCATCGTCTGACCCTGCCGCATCGCCAATTTGGCCGAGAAGCGCCATATCTCCGTTACCCGTCACCCCACGCCAAAGCCGCGCGACCCGCGGCTCGCTTCTTGCTTGGCGCCGTTATAGCATGCCGATGAATCGACCGCACAAGCGCCGAGCTCGCTTTCTATTGATCGACGACAGCGCCGCGCCGCACGCCGATTTTATCGCGTTCAATCGATTAACGCAGGCACGCTGCGGGCCGTCGCCCACGGAATTTCGATATAAAGACTTGCTTATATGTTTATTGCGAGATGCCGGCACGGCTGCTAAGGAGACGCCGACCACTCAAACCGGGAATGCCGGACCGACCATGACCAAAGCTGCCGACTACGCCGTCGCCGACATCGGGCTTGCCGATTTCGGGCGCAAGGAAATCGCCATCGCCGAGACCGAAATGCCGGGCCTGATGGCGACGCGGGCCGAATATCGCCGCCATTCAACCGCTGAAGGGCGCGCGCATCGCCGGCTCGCTGCACATGACGATCCAGACGGCGGTGCTGATCGAGACCCTGAAGGCGCTCGGCGCCGACGTCCGCTGGGCCTCCTGCAACATCTATTCGACCCAGGACCACGCCGCCGCGGCGATCGCCGCCACCGGCACGCCGGTCTTCGCGGTCAAGGGCGAGAGCCTCAAGGACTATTGGGACTACACCCACCGCATCTTCGAATGGGCGGACGGCGGCTCGCCCAACATGATCCTCGACGACGGCGGCGACGCCACGCTGCTGATCCATCTCGGCCTGCGCGCCGAGCAGGGCGACGCGACGTTCCTCGACACGGCGTCGAACGAGGAAGAGGAAGTGCTCTACGCGGCGATCAAGGCGCGGCTCAAGACGCAAGCCCGGCTGGTACGGCGCAACGCCGCCGTCGATCCGCGGCGTCACCGAAGAGACGACCACCGGCGTGCATCGGCTCTATATGATGGCCAAGGAAGGCAAGCTTCTGTGGCCGGCGATCAACGTCAACGACAGCGTCACCAAGTCGAAGTTCGACAACCTCTACGGCTGCCGCGAGTCGCTGGTCGACGGCATCCGCCGCGGCACCGACGTGATGATGGCCGGCAAGGTGGCGATGGTCGCGGGCTTCGGCGACGTCGGCAAGGGCTCGGCCGCGTCGCTGCGCAACGCCGGCTGCCGGGTCATGGTCTCCGAAGTCGACCCGATCTGCGCGCTTCAGGCGGCGATGGAGGGCTACGAGGTCACGACGATGGACGAAGCCGCGCCGCGCGCCGACATTTTCGTCACCGCCACCGGCAACGTCGACGTCATCACCCTCGACCACATGCGCAAGATGCATGACCGGGCGATCGTCTGCAACATCGGCCACTTCGATTCGGAGATCCAGGTCGCGGCGCTGCGCAACCTGAAGTGGAACAACGTCAAGCCGCAGGTCGACGAGATCGAGTTCCCCGACGGCAAGAAGATCATCCTTCTGTCCGAAGGCCGGCTCGTCAATCTCGGCAACGCGACCGGCCATCCCTCGTTCGTGATGTCGGCCTCGTTCACCAACCAGACGCTGGCCCAGATCGAGCTGTTCACCAAGCCCGGCCAATACGAGAAGCAGGTCTATACCCTGCCCAAGCACCTCGACGAGAAGGTCGCCTCGCTGCATCTCGCCAAGATCGGCGTGAAGCTCACCAAGCTGACGGCCGAGCAGTCGAAGTACCTCGGCGTCCCGCAGACCGGGCCGTTCAAGGCGGAGCACTATCGGTACTGACGGCGTCATCCTCACCCGCAACGCGGTGGAAGTGGTCAGGGGGAGCGACAGCAATACGCTAAGGCACCCTGCAATTCAGCGGCGTCATGGCCGGGAGCTCCACGGTGTAGATCGGTCAAGCCGCCGGCGAGCGCGCCGGCTTTTGGCTCTTATGGCGTTAGATCTGTTGGTCGACCGGTTTGCTGTTCGTTCGTCGAACCCTTTCCGTCATGGCCGGGCTTGTCCCGGCGATCCACGCCGGGCCGCCGCAAGAACGAGTCCCGCCTCGGCGCGACCGGCAGGAAGGCGACGGTCGCAAGGCTTTTCGCGCTTGCCTGCGTCGATGCCCTGGGCCTTCGTGGATGGCCGGGACAAGCCCGGCCATGTACGCCTCGATGGCGCCGTTCGCCACCTCCGCCATGCTCCCGATTCCTTCCCCACAACAGCCAACGCGATAAGAGCAGACTGTTTTCTATCGTTTCCGAGCATGACATGATTTCTGATTTTTTCAACACATTTTGCAAAATTACTAATTTTCAGATGAGCCGACCATCCACTACGAGAGCGGAATTGAATTAGACTGACCCTCCGTTCCGGCGCATCGGTACCGGCGAGCGTCACATCCCGCGCCGACCCAGTAATCCCGATCCGGCCGGACCACGGCCCCGGCTATTCGTTCGATCGGCCGCCTCAAGGGCCTGGCGGAGCTGCGCGGCGTCATGCGGACGGTCGAGGCGTTCCGGAGCGGCCGCGTGGCGTGAAGGGCCGCTGCGGCGACCCCGCCCGACAAGCCCCGCGGAAGCGGGGCCAAGGCCGGAGGAAAGCTGGCGCAAAGCATTGGGGAAGCCGGGCAAAGAAAAGTGGGAAAGACTATCCAAGCTTTTCTCTTCCGCGAATTGGGCCTTACAACGGAATGCAGCGGCCGGCCCAGAGCTTTCACGCTGGACGATTGCCATTTGCCATGCGTATATACGGCCGCCGGGCCGCACGGTCCGCTCTCCAGATCCGGCCTCCTCATACGCCATCCTAAAGCGTTTTCTGATTATCGGCAAGAAGCAATTCGAGTTCTTCGGAACCTCGCCCGCGCCCTGCAGCCATCGCCGCCTCGGCCGGCTTACCGCCATCCCATCAGAAGAGCGGTTCGATAACGCCGTAGATATGGCTGAGCACGCTAATGTCGATCGGCGACCCGCCACTTGCATGGCAAGAGAAGCAGTTCGAATTAAAGTTGCTCCCGGCGTTGGACGAGGTCGTGTCGTTGCCGTCCTCATAGGTTTCCATCGTGGAATTGGCCAGCTGACTGGTGCCGACCTGATTGCCGGGGTTCCCCCGGACTCGGCTGTCCCGGCGACGGAGGCGCGCCGCCGATCGTCCAGGTCGCGCCGGTCATGAAGTAATTGTTGCGAACGTCGCCGGCCGCCATCATCCCGGAGATATTGTTGTTGATCGAAATAATCTCGGTGTTCGAGTTCGCCGTAGTTCCGTCGATCGGGTTCGGCGAAATGTCCGAGGCGGGCCAAAGGCCTTCCACCGGATCGTATCGCTGGGGCTGATGGTGAACGGAGGAGGAGTCGCCGCAGGCGGCTTGGCGAGCGCCTGTATGCTCGATCCCGACTGGCTCATGTGCATATCATTGAAAGGCCCGGAGGAATTGCTGGCGCTGAACAGCCACGATCCCGCGGTGCTTTGAGAGACCGGCGTCAGGACGCCGTTCTTGTTCACATATTGATAGGCGGCGTTCGGGGTGTTTCCGAAATGCTCAAACGTAGACCAGATCATCTCCGGGTGCCCGGGAAATCCGGCCGTGCTGCCAACGACGTGGACCCCCACCAAGGCCAGTTGGGTCGTTTTCGTCCCGGTTGACGTCCAAGTCGTTGAGCTCGACGTATTGTACGTCGGCACCGTCGCCTCGATGGTGATGTAGTTGTTCGGATTCGGGACACTGGAAGCTTCGACCCAGGACGTCTTGACCTCGACCGCAAGCGCCTGCGAATCGAGAAAACTCGCTCCGTGCGCGGATGCGAAGCTCGTAATTGCGTTGAGATCAGTCATAGAGGTCGGAAACTGGGACGCGCGACCCCTGGCTGGATCTGGCCGTCCTTCTGTCCAGTCAGGAAGTATGCATATACGTCATTAACCATGATTCCATAGTAGATAAGCGAGCTGTTCTGCGACTCAAGGACGGCGCCGTCGGCCTGCCCCTGCTCGACTTCGATCAAGTTGCCGAACGAATTGAAGAAGATCGGAATCCCGTCAATGATGAAGGACTGGACCAGCAAGGGCGCGGGGCTCGGCGCGGCGATCTCTCGCCCAAGAAACTCCCGGCGCTCGACCGGAGCGCGCTTCGGCTCGATCACGGTCCCCTTTGCATTGCGAAGGACGAGAGTCCCGTCCTTCAGCCGCTCTGCGTGCGCGATTTCGACCGTGTTGCCCAAATTGTCGGTGATGCGCAGCTGCGAACTGACGACGCTCTGCACCCGCTGGACCTGGAGCATTCTCCCGGACTTGTCGACGATAATGGGAAGTCCAAGCGCACCCACCTGCGCGGAGCGCACCCCGAAGGATCGGAGGATACCAAGGGAGTGTGGGAGCAACGTGCGCTGGCCGCTGAGTTCGAAAGTAGACACGTCATAGAAGGTCGGGGAATCCAAGATGATCCCTCCGCCGCCGTAAATCGACGGGGCCGGGAGGTCAGCCACAGGAACATCTGCTTCGACCATTGGTAGAAACTGCAATTGGCGAGTTCGGGAAAGGCGACGCTGTTGGCAGGATTGACCACCCCGTTGAGCGATGGCGATCCCGATTGGAACCAAGTCGCGAAGTCGCCGCGACGGTGCATGTCGGCGAAGGATCGGTCGGCATGGTCTGCGCGGCTGGCGCGGCGCTGCGCATGCGCATGCGAGCGCCGTCAGAAGGGCGCCTGCGGCCCCGCAGGCTCGCAACCCTGGCCGGTCATTGCTTGGATATCTTGGCAAGGTTTCCTCCCAGATTGAATTGCGCCTCTATGAGCTCTGCTGAATTGAATATAATTGCTCGGCACATGCTCATGCTGCCGACGACGCCAAATAAACGTCTCAGAACCCGGCTGCTTGACCTTGTTTCGGCAGTACAGTGCTGGCCGACCGCTTCGCAGCTGCGCGCTACGAATGGTTAGAAAATAAAATTACCCACGGTGCTGCTGGCCGGCCGATCATTCGGCCAAAATGGAAACCTTGGTTCCGAGTTTTTCCAAAGCAAAAGTAAACTATTTATCCCTGTTATACACTAAAACTGTAGAACAAAAGTCTGTCAATGTCAAGGCGAAATTGCGTCATATTTCCAACGAGTTGCATCTGTTCATAATGCGCGGCGGTTCGCCGAGTTGTGACGTTGCGTAACTCCGAAAGGCTGGCCTTTCAGGGACAGTCATCGCGAGGAGCCCGAAGGGCGTTCCGGATCGGGTGGGCGATCGGCTCACGCGGGCAGCGGGATGAACTCGTCCCGGTCGTCCGGCGGCAGGTCGAACTGGCCGTGGCCCCAGTCGCCTTTGCGCCATTGCTCCCTCGCCGCGTCGATCTTCTCGCGGCTCGAGGCGACGAAATTCCACCAGATGTAGCGCGGCCCGCTCAGCGTCGCGCCGCCGAGCAGCATGCAGCCGCGCGCCGCTTGGCGCCGGCGGCGACGCTGATCGCGTCCCTCGGCCGGAACACCAGCATCCGCCCGGCTTCAAATGTCTGCCCCGCCACCGAATCTCGCCCTCGACGATGTAGACGCCACGATCCTCGTGATCGTCCGGCAGCGGCAGCCTGGCGACGGGGCGCAGCACCGCGTCGGCGTAAAACGTCTCCGAAAACACTTTCGCCGGCGCGCTCTCGCCATAGGCCGCGCCGAGGATCAGCCGCACGCTCACGCCGTCGCCTTCGATCACCGGCAGGCTTCGCTCGGCGTGATGCTCGAAACTCGGCGCCGCGTCCTCGCCGGTCTCGGGCAGCGCGACCCAGGTCTGAATGCCGTAGACGACTGTGCGGCCCCGCGCGGGTCGCGGCGCTGCGTGCGCTCGGAATGGGTGACGCCGCGCCCCGCCACCATCCAATTGACGGCGCCGGGCAGGATCATCTGGTTGGTGCCGAGACTGTCGCGGTGCTGGAACTCGCCGCGATAGAGATAGGTCACGGTCGCGAGCCCGATATGGGGATGCGGACGCACGTCGACCCCCTGCCCGGTGAGGATTCTCCGCCGGTCCCGCCTGGTCGAAGAAGATGAACGGGCCGACCATCTGCCGCTGCGGCGTGGGCAGCGCGCGGCGCACCTCGAAATCGCCGAGATCGCGCGCGCGCGGCACGATCAGCGTCTCGATGGCGTCGGCGGCGACCGCATCGGGAACGCCGGCCTCAAGCAACGGGTTCCAACTCATGTACGCTTCCTGATTTCGCGGAAAACCGTCACATCCCGCCGAGATGCTCGGCGACGGCGAAGATGTCCTTGTCGCCCCGGCCGCAGAGATCATCACCATGAGATGATCCTTGGACCGCTTCGGGGCGAGCTCGATCACCTTGGCGAGCGCGTGCGCCGGCTCGAGCGCCGGGATGATGCCCTCGATGCGCGAGCAGAGCTGAAAAGCGGCCAGCGCCTCCTTGTCGGTCGCGGTGAGATAAGTCACCCGCCCCACGTCGTTGAGCCAGGAATGCTCCGGCCCGACGCCGGGGTAGTCGAGCCCGGCCGAGATCGAGTGACCCTCGAGGATCTGGCCGTCGTCGGTCTGCAGGAGATAGGTGCGGTTGCCGTCAGGACGCCGGGTTGCTGCATTGATCGAGGCGGCGTGGCCGTTGAAGACGTCGAGCCCGTGGCCGCCCGCCTCGACCCCGAACATCTCGACGTCGAGGTCGTCGAGGAACGGATGAAAGAGGCCGATGGCGTTCGAGCCGCCGCCGATGCGGGGGGGGCACACACACACACACACACACACACACACACACACACACACACACACACACACACACACACACACACACACACACACACACACACACACACACACACACACACACACACACACACACACACACACACACACACACACACACACACACACACACACACACACAACGATGCCCATCCGGTCCAACA
>CAWAPX010000040.1:0-7348 GCA_963784015.1 uncultured Acidobacteriota bacterium | reverse complement strand
CACTCTACGAATGGTGCAAACTATTATGCGTCAATTAGTTGCGATCATCAAGGTTGGGTCCAATTGGGACCATCAGCTTGCGATCGCGCCTAATTTGGCAACGACTTCCTTTCGATGCTTGGCGCTAAAGTGCGTGTATTTGCTGGTCATTTTCAACGAAGTGTGGCCAACCCACTTCGTTATCAAATCACCGTGCACACCGGCCTCTTGAAACCTGGATACGGCGCCATGTCGCATGGCATGAGTCGTGCCATTGGGCAGTTCCAATTTCTTGAGGATCGGTTTTAACACGTACTTGTTGACGTTTCCCACGACCAAAGGCTTGCCTCTTCGGCCGATGAATACCAGCCCTGTTTGGCGATCGCCAATGTGTTTCTTCAGCATCGCCATAACATCGGGATGGATATCGACGTCTCTGTAGCCCGCGGCAGTCTTGGGAGTCGTTTCTTCGTGAATATAGACGCTCCGTCGAATGTGGACAACAGAATTGTCGAAGTCGAGATCTTCAACGTGCAAGCCGGCCACTTCACCAAATCTCATACCCGCCGCATATTGCAAGGCGAATAGAGATTTGAATTGGCCTTCCGCTGCGTCGATTATCTTGACCATCTCCTCTGGGGTGAAATAACGCTGCTCCTTTTGAACGAGGGCCGGCAACGTCATGGTCCATCCACTGACATGTTTCTTTCCCAGAACGAGCCTGAGAACTTTCCACATGTTGTGTATGGTTTTCGGTGCCAACTCTCCTTTCTTGTGGAGCCCCGAAATCCATTCCTGGACAGCTTTCTCATCGACTTGATCGATGGGCAGCTGGCCGAAGTTTGGCCTCAGGTGCGCCTTGACGATGTAGCGGCTTGAACTCCGAGACGATGGTTTGTGAAATGGCATTTTGTTCTGTTCCCACCATGTCGCAACCTCATCGAACGTCTGAACAGGGCGCAGGGTTTTCAGAAGATGGGAGCGGTCATTTACTCCCAACTCCTGCAGATATTCCTGCAGCTTGTTCCTTGCCTCGGACTTCGTCAGCTTGCCGTCGCCGACAGCTGACCCGATCGGAAGTGATCGACGCCTTCGTCTTTCTTGACCGGCGACATCGATATAAAACCGACCGTGCCACACATCACCTTTTCTAACAACACTTCCTGTCTGACCAGATCGAGCTTTCAATCGTTTCCTCGAGACTGATCCGACACCACTTGCCTTTACAGCATTAGGTAGCGATCTTTTGCTACCCAAACTCTTTGAAGCTAGAAATTCTACTACGCCTGCCAAGCTGCTCATAAATAGAAAGAGGGAACCTCACTCGAAGTTCCCTCGATCTCCTGCTCGAACTACTGAGCAGCCTTTTGAACGGTCGGATCGAACTCTCGGATGAGAGCCGCGATTCTCTCGCCGGGGATTAACCCCTCCTGGACCATCTTGCGGACGATCAGGACGTTCTGCGAGTTCATCACATCGGCGGCTGTCCGCCGGTGACGAGGTTTACGACTATTTTTATCAGGCATGGAAATGCCCTCCAATCGGTTTTTGTATTGTGACGGGTTAGATTTCAGGCGTCACTGCGATGGAGGGAGCCGTGGCCGCGGACTTAGTTGGATGCCGGGTTGAGCTTCTCTGCAGTTGCCCACAAGAATAGCTGAGAAGCTCCTGAGCTGTCAAGAAGATAAAAGTACTATCGAAGTACTAATACGAGGCTTCAGGACAAATCCGACATGTTGGCAGTCCAGCGAGAATCTCCGATCGCTCTCTGGGAGCCAGAATCGCAGGAATGACCATTCTACGCATCGATTTACGCTGGCAGGATTATGTTAACTAAAAGTACTGACTTGACTGAAAACAAAGGACTTACTGCCGGTCCAAGAGTGATTTGACCGAGGATTGTTGAAAACAAAGGACTTAACTATGACTATTCAGAGCTATCTTTCGTTCTAACAGGGTTGTCATCCAATAAGCAGAGCACAGAAAAAAGCCTGAAAACTCCGCAAACAAAAGGAAAAGGCCGGCAAGGGATAATCTCACCGGCCTCTCCGTTTACTTCTCTGGTTTGACCTCTTGCAGCATGTAGTTGAGCTGTTGGGTTGTGATGCTCACGTACTCAGGGTTATCGTAGTCGGCCGCTTCACGGAGAACCCAGGCGTCCAGGCCAGTGACGTGGCCTGTGAGCCTCGACTCCAGTTCCGGAAACCCCGCCTGCGGATCACCATCCGGGCAATCAGGGTACAGTGGTGAGCTTATCCGCGCTACCTTGCCCACAGGTGGAAACATCGCCTTCACGTACACGCATTTCACTGATGCTAACGGTAATACAAATATCTGGGTGAGGAGCCGCACTTCGGGAGGCGGCATCTGGGGATATTCCCCTGCATCCTGTGGTGCGGGCTGTCAAACAGTGACCCAGACGCGTCCAAGTGGCGATCAGTCGGTCTACACTTTTACTCTGAATCAGGGGAACGGGGCATGGACTACTTCCGTTCAGCATTTCGCTGGCGGTGTCGGGGGTAGTCCCCTAATGTCCATCGTGAATCAGTTCGCATCCTACACCGCTGATTCGAGCGTCGGTAGTTTGGGATACACGCACCCGACCACTACGACCACGACATTGCAAGGGGCCTCAGGAAATTTGGTTATGCAAATAGCGTATGTATTCGACAGTCCTTCGTATACATATAATGGAACGGTTTATACGGGAAGCGCTGGAAAGTTGCTAACCAAGCAGGAGTACGGCTTCGGGAACGGGGCGCCGGGTCCTCTTCTTCGCACAACAAATTATTCTTACTGGGACGACGCGAACACAGCATATAAGGCCGTGAACATCGTGGATCGCGTTAGCGACATCCTCATTTCTGACGCGAACAGCAACAGACAGGCAGAGACGAAGATTACCTACGATTCGACGGCCTTGACATCGGTTTCGGGAATAGTCAATCACGACGATACAGGCTATGGAACATCAAATACACTTCGGGGAAACCCCACCCAGATTCAGCGCTGGGTTAGCGGAACGACCTACCTCTCTAGTTCACTTTCTTATGACACAACTGGCCAGTTGGTGCAAGCTACCGACCCGGGAGGAAACTCGACCGGTTTCAGCTACGGAGACAATTTCTTCACGGATTCAGGCGATGGCCCCTCAAACCCGCCTCAGCCTTTCACTCCCTCGAAACCGACAAACGCTTATCTGACGAAGATCTCGCCGCCTCTGATTCCAGCTTCCAGTTTTGGTTTCTACTTCGGAACCGGTCAACCGGCTGTAACTACTGATCCAAACGGGGCAACTTCCAACTCCCACTTCTATGACGTTCTCAATCGACCGACGAGCTTAGTTTTGCCAGACGGTGGGTGGGGTTTTCGCGTGTACGGCTCTGGCGGAAACGTCTCGGATATGTACAAGGGCATTACAAGTTCTTTCGCGACACAGGGCTGCAACGGTTGCCGCCACGATCAAGCAATCATGGATGGTTTGGGACGCATTGTAGACCAGACGCTCGTTAGCGATCCGGACGGAGCAACCACGATTGCGAGCACGTACGATTCCTCCGGAAGGGTCCTGTCTTTAACACATCCGCAAAGGGCGACCCCGAATACTACGGACGGTGTTGAATCCTTCATTTACGATGCTATTGGACGCACGGTAAGGACCACACATCCAGATGGAAGCTTCCTACAATCATTCTTTGGACCTGCGGTTGCCAGAGCCGGGGGACTCGCGACTCCGAATTGCACTACTTGTGGATTAGGTTACCCTACGCTCACGGTCGATGAGGCTGGGCGCTCTCGCCAAACATGGGTCGATGCGATCGGTAGATTATTCGAAGTCGACGATCCTGCTGCAAATACGTCTGGCACCAGCACTACTAGCAGCGGATCGGTCACGATCGGCGGATCCGAACAGTCTGCAAATTCCACTTACGATTCCGGGATCGTTTGGCTGACCGTCAACGGATTCGAAGCTTCCGCTGGATATGGGCAAAACAGCACGGCGGCGTCTTTGGCCAATGCCCTCACAGCAGTCCTCAATTCGAATACCGCTTCTTCAGTTTCGGCCAGCGTCTCGGGTTCGACGATTACGCTCACTTCTGTGCTGAAAGGAGCCGGTACCAACTTTTCTCTGTCTGCCGGGGCGATAACCAGCTTACCCGGTACATTTTCAAGTCCGTCTTTCAATACGACCCAGTCTGCGCCTACACTAAGCGGCGGCTCCGGTTCTGATTCAGGAGCAGTTGCCGCCTCCGGATCTGCGATCATCGGTGGCGCTGAGCAGATTCTGACTGCGACGCTCAGCCAGGGTACGGTCACGATCAGTCAGGTCTTGCAGAATCCGACGGGCACAGGAACTGTGTCTATCATAGCGAATGGATTCACCGCCACTGTTTCGGATTATGGATCATCAACTCCGACGACCATCGCTTCGGCTTTGGCTTCGGCATTGAGCGTCACAGCTTCCCCCGTCACTGCCTACGCCATCGGGTCTACCATAGTAATTACATCGAAAGCTTCCGGGCCTGCCTCTAACTATCCTTTCTCAGTCTTGTGGACCTGGTCGACTGGGGGAGCTTCGGCTAATTCTCCGTTCGCCGCTACTCAATCGTCTCCAACTCTCATCGGAGGAGGCAAGGAGACCGATACTGGAACAGTCTCTGTGACAGTTAACGGATTCACCGCCACAACCTGTTACAGCGATTCGAGCACCCCTTCAAGTCTCGCCTCCGCACTCGCCAGCTCTTTTAGTTCTAATAGCGCGTCGCCGGTGACCGCCTCCTCGGCGGGACCAACTATCAATTTCGCTGCAAAGGCCGGCGGGGCTGGGTCCGATTTTGCTATCAGTTCGAACGTGTCAACATTCCATTCGGATCTCTTTTCCCAACCCTCCTTTGACGTCTCGGTGTCGGGACCGGTTCTCAACGGCGGGGCGAATGCAGGAAACTCTGGTTTTGGCACAGCTTCATACACAACCTACAGTTACGATCTGCTAGGGGACTTATTGCAGGTCTCGCAAGGGACCCAAACGAGAACCGCAACCTATGACGGCTTGGGCCGAACCACGTCTTCTTGTGTCCCGGAGATGGGCCCGGCTGGAAGTTCGTGCGGCACAACCTACACTTACTACACCACGGCAGGCGGCACTCTCTGCGCAGGCGATCCTAGCATTTTCTGTCGGATAACCGATCCATTAGGAACGACGGTAACCCTCTCCTATGACGCCTTAAACCGTTTGACTGGGAAGTCTTACTCTGATTCTACCCCAGCGGTCGCCTACTGCTACGACGGTAAAAACACGGCTTGCGGTGCCACGCTCACAAGTGCGTACCCGAACGGCCGCCGGACAGCCATGAAGGACGGGTCGGGATACACAGCCTGGAGCTACGATAACGTCGGTGATCCTGTCGCGAAGCAGCGCACTATAACCTCAGTAACTCCAAATCTAACGGAGACGTTTACCTACGCTTATAACTTAGACGGCTCGGTCGCGACGATGGCATATCCCAGCGGTCGCACGATTTCGTACACCTATAGCAATGCGGAGAGACCTTTATCTGCCATCGATACTGCGAACCAGGTTAAGTATGCGACCGGCGCAACCTACTTTCCAAGTGGAGCGATCGCTAGCTTTGTGCATGGAAATCCTAGCGGCACCTTCCAGGGAATTACCGAAAGCTATGGATTCAACAATAGGGGCCAGGTGACTTCAATCCAGGCTACTTCTTCGTCCGGCACTGCGCTTAGCTTGACGTACGGCTACACGCAGGCCGCCGGGAACAACGGCGAAATAGCTTCAATTACAAACAATGTTGACAGTACACGGTCTCAATCGTTTGCATACGACAATCTGAATCGAATCTCCTCAGCCCAGTCGCAAGCCACCTCGGGTGGAAATTGCTGGGGGCTCAGCATGGGGATCGATGCCATCGGAAACCTCACCTCAGAAAACTTGACCCAGTGCTCCGCCGCGTCGCTCAGCCTCTCGGTCAATGCGAAAAACCAGATTACCAATACCGGCTTCAGCTATGACGCGGATGGTCGCCTAACCGCCAACAGTTCGACCGCCTATGCATTTGACGCGGAGGACCGCCTCACCTCAGCTGCTGGGGTGAATTATTCGTACGACGGCGACAATCTCCGGGTGATGAAGTCGAACGGAACAGTCTATTGGCGTGGCGTAGCTGGCAGTTCCCTCTATGAAACCAATCTCACTGGGGGAGCGATCAGTGAGTATGTGTTTTTTGATGGGGCGAGGATCGCTCGCAGAGATTCATCCAACAATGTTTACTTACTATTGAAAGACGAACTCGGGAGCACCCGGGTTGTGACTAATGCAACGGGCACGCCTTGCTATGAAGCCGATTTCACACCCTATGGCGCAGAGTTGACACCGGCCACCTTTTCAAATTCGTGTTCTATCAACTATAAGTTCACCGGCTATGAGCGCGATTCCGAGACCGGTCTCGATTACGCAAACGCCCGCTATTACGACAACAACCTGGGCCGTTTCATGAGCGTCGACCCGCTCGGAGGTAGTCCGGGAAGTTCCCAGTCGTGGAACGCATACTCATACGTAAACAATAATCCATCTAACGCTACAGATGCGAATGGTATGTGCTCCCCGGATGACGGATGGAGCGGGTGCAGTACCTGCCCGGGCGAGAGTTACGTGTGCGGAATCCTGGGGAATTGGAACATCAACGGATCATCGGGTTCCTTCACTTTTGGGGGCATGAACTTCACCTTTACGTCTTCCGGCCCAATGTCAGACGCGGAATTCTTTGATTTCATCAATGCCTTCGCATATCAATACATGAACCCAGGAGCTCCAGGGCCCAGGACCTATCAAGCGTCTCAATGGTCCGTTCCTATTCCGGCTCAAGGACCCACGTGCACCGAAAGCAGTCTTTTTTGCCAGATGGTTAATCCGAACGTGTGTCCAAACTGTATGGCGCCTCTTACAAATGCAGCGGGAATGCTTAATGATCCGCGCACATATGCCGCTTGGTTTGGTGCCTCTGCTCTTCTCGGAGGCGCTGGAGTGGCGGCAGGTTTGTTCGAGGGCGCAGAAACTCTTGAGCTGGGCGATATAGGCTCAAGCGTTGAAAACAGGCTTTACGATCATCTCGCAAAAGCAATGGCTCGCTACGAGGAAGAGGGGCTTACTGAGGCCCAAATCGAGGCGGTTGCAAAGGAGCCTGGGATGGAGAGCCTTTTCAGAGGGGAACGCATTGACTTCTTCATGAGGGAATCTGTTGCTGAGGATCCGTGGCTCTCCGAGACACTGGAAAGCACGCCGCGCGGGCAATTTGGTCCGGACTTTTATAATCCTTCTACTAGCGTGTGGTACGATGTAACTACTTTGGGT
>CAWAPX010000039.1:0-4326 GCA_963784015.1 uncultured Acidobacteriota bacterium | reverse complement strand
TCCGTTTTCAGTGAACCGGGCGCAACGTCGCTTTTGGCGAGTTTCCTCGCCCACCTAACCAGTTGGCGCACCCGTTAGACTTTCGGACTTACTCACTGACGCTTGATGTAAGTGGGCATGTGGATACTGATGAGATTCGTTTCGGGTAACGTTGTTATCCTGTCACGCCCCGCCAAACGCTTCTGATTTCAGTTGGGTCTGCAGGCTGCATTGTTCTTGGTCTTGGCGCACGTCGTGCCACCGGGGCCTTGAGCAACGCCCGTCCCGTTCTTTGTCTTGGCTGTACCGCCACTACGCGTCTGAGTAGTCGTCACCCCATTTTGGTTCTTCTGAGCGACCGCAGCCCTGCCCGTGTTTGGGTTCGCAGCACCGGCAGTCGTACCATCGCTGCATACGGTTTTGCCCCGCGCGTTTTTGACGCAATCTGCTTTCGCGGATAGGCCCGATGCGAGACACATAGACACCATCAGCAATAAAATTTTCATTTTTTCGTCTCCACGATGACGATTGACCTCGATCAGAACCGAGGCGCGTCATCGGATTGGAGGCTATACGAACCGAGACCCTTGCGATACTGGCAAAACATTGGGTTCTGCCGTAAGCGCATAAAAACAGAGGCACAAATAAATAGTGGGCCCTGGTGGACGATTTTCGAACTTTCCGGGGTCTAAACCTATCCATCAGGGCCGACGCGCATCGACCTTGCTAATCTATTGACCTACACGCTGGTTGCGTCGCCTTTGCAGGATGAATGTCCGCACTCGCAGATGATTTCGGTAGTTCCCTCTGTTCCTTCGCAGTGGGTACTGCAGAAATTCTGCCCTTTGCCCGGAATACAACTACAGGCAGGATTTTCACATTTCTTTGGATCGGCCATTTAGATTCTCCTTCGTGATGCCGCTGGCGTGCTCAGGAATTGAGATGCAGTATAAGGCTCAGAGCAGCAGCCACTGCATTCGCAAACGGCTGGAAACGTGCTTCGTCATTTCCGAAACTGCCGTTTTTCATGCAGTTCGCAGGTGAACTGTCTTGACCTGAGAACATTTGTCCAAGGGGTGCTTAATTGAACATCTTTCCCCGCGGAGCCTTTGTATGTTGGAGGTTATCCACCGAAAGAGGCAGCACGATGGTTCTCACGCGTCCAACCGTTTTTCCGCGCAGTGATGAGCTGGAATTCGTTGATGAGTATCTTGAACAGCAAAACGAGATTGCCTATCAACTCTTGGGGATGGTAGCGAGGCGAGACGGCAAGCCATTGGACCAAAGTAAGTGTGCAGCTTGGCAGCGGGGATGGAGTGTTGAGCAGGAGCAAAACTGCTAGTTGAGTGATAGGCGCAACCTGTCGTTTGGTGCGCTGGTTGACATGCCCAAGACCCGCAAGAAAGGTGCCACCGCGCCGGTGATCCCGAGGCTGCCTTTTGTGACCGAAAAGTCAGGCGGGCTCAACTGGTCGATGCAACACTGGCTTGCAGTTTACTCGCCGGGGTTTCAAAGCCCAAGGTTTTTCGCGGGCGTTGATTGAGGCGCAGAGCTACCTTGTTGAGATCGGCTTGAGCGTAACCGGACAAGTCGGTTTTCTTAGGAAAGTACTGTCTTAGCAGGCCGTTTGTATTTTCATTGGTGCCGCGCTGCCAGGGGCTCTGCGGATCGCAGAAGTAGACTTTCACATTCGTGTCCACCGTGAAGCTCTTGTGTTTGGCCATCTCGTGCCCCCTGTCCCACGTCAACGAGCGCCGCAGGGTCGCGGGCAGTTTACACACGTGCTTGCTCAGCGCGGCGACGACCGTCGCAGTGTCTTTGCTGGGCACTTTGACCAGCATGGTGAAACGCGAATGTCGTTCCACCAGGGTTGCGATATGACTGTTCCTGCTGCCGCTAAGCAGGTCGCCCTCCCAATGGCCGGGGATAGCGCGGTCTTCAACCTCCGCAGGTCTTTCCCTAATAGAGATGGCATCGACGATCTGCCCGCGGGACTGTCCGTCAGCCCGAGCGTGTCGTGAGCGACGTATAAGCCGCTTGGACCTGAGGTGCTGAACCAGCTCTTTTTTCAGTACTCCCCGGGCCTGGATGAATAAGCTGCGGTAGATGGTTTCGTGGGACACACGCATGCTCTCGTTGCTGGGATAGTGGACCTTCAACCATGCTGAAATCTGTTCCGGCGACCAGTCCAGGATCAGTTTACTGGCCACGATCGTCCGCAGCTTCTCGTCGATGGCAAGAAGGCATACCTTGGGTCGCAGAGCCGACTCCCAGGCCCGACGATCGGCCTCACTGGCTCGATACAGTGGCCGCCCGCCGTGACGCGACACCTCCCGGCTCACCGTCGACACAGGCCGCTGCAACCCTTTAGCGATCTCACGAATCGACGAACCGGAAGCAATTCCTCGTGAGATGTCTTCCCGCTCGGCCAGCGTCAGCGTTCGCGGCGAACGCCGACGAGCAGCAGGAACTATCCCGCCACGCTGCGTCAACAAGAACCGAATGGAACCATGGCCTTTACCAAAGGCGCGGCCAATCTCATGCAACGACTCTCCCGCCTTCCAACGGCGCCACATGTCGATCCTCTGCTCCGTGGAAAGCCTGCCCCTTTTTCCTTGTGCCATAAACACCACCTTTAGAAAATGAATTCATATCAGATGGTGTTGCACCGACCGGTTGAGACCGCCCGGGTTTTCGGAAACTTTCCCCTCAATTTTCCGAAAACCCGCTTCTAGAAACTTCTACTCAAGCTTGCTTAAGCGCAACGACGCCCGCATCAGCCGATCTGTAATCTTGCCGATGGATATCCCCTGCCTAGGTGAGGGACTTGGGAGAACCAATGTTCAGGATACAGTACGTGTCTACTCGATGCAAAACTGACGCTGGACCTTGAAGACGCGATACTCGACGTTGCGCGAGTAGAGGACAATCAAGCTCTCTGCCCGATGCAGGCGAACGAAAGGTTTGCCGCTCGCACAAGCGGCGTGGATTGAACATAAGGTGACCTGTCGATTTTGTTGTGGGCAGGAACTTAGCAGAGTCCACTAACCTGGGATATCTCAATTGATACGATTCCCGAAGAGTCAGCTTATCGGCAAGTTGGTCTTTAGGTTCTTGGGCTTCTTCGCAAGTGAACACCCGCCACGACGCAGGTATAGAGGATCAGAACGCTACACGTCGTGGCGATGTAGAAGGTTTCCTCTTGAGTTCCAGTGGATGTCCATTCCTATCGACCCTAATAGAACTCCGAGAAGACCGAGGCCAACCAGGACGAGCAGGGGCGTCAAGATCAGCAGGGTTCCGATAGGTCTTCGCCATCCTCGCACAGCAGCTCCTTTGGGCATTCGGCGGCTGCATCCGGTAAATTGTAGCTCCTGCAAAGTCGGGCTATCTGAAACTTCCGTCGTTCACTCCAAACTGACCCACTCCCAGACGCCAAATTATGTTGACGCGTCAGGTCGGAAGGGCGTAGCTTGGGCGGTCTCTCCTATCCTGGGCCATTGATGTCCGCCAGAATCCGCGTGGCGAGAGGAGAACTACATGCGCATGATGATGCACGTTACATTTCCCAATGAGCCCTTCAATGCTGCGGTCAAGGACGGCAGCGTTGGAGCCAAGATGAAGCTGAATTATGGACCACCTGAAGCCTGAGGCCGCGTATTTCACGGCCTGTGGTGGCCGCCGGTCTGGGCATCTGATCGTCGATCTGGCAGACCCGTCCAAGATACCCTTCTTCGCCGAGCCATGGTTCCTTCTGTTTAACGCGGACGTCGAGTTTTACCCGGTGATGAACGGTCCGGACCTTGCGGCCGCGGGGCTGGAGGGTCTTGGCAAAACCTGGGGGTGAGCAGAAGGTGGGTCTATCATCGAGAATCATCAAAAGGAGGATTCGATGGCTCTTAGTTTTGGTGCAGATATTCGCCGTCTTTTCCGAGACGAAGATGTTGAGTGCATGAAGCCTATGGGGATTGAGCTGGATGATCCCGCGTGGATGTGTGTTCCGGAGAATGCTCAGACTGTGTACGGTGCGGTGTCCGGAGGCACGATGCCTCCAGATGAACCGTGGCCTGCGGAACGTGTTTCGCTTTTCAAGAAATGGATGGACGCAGGGTGTCCCGCGTAGACCGATTTTCACACTGGCCAATTTTCATATTGGCTCGAGCAGACTTCATCGCACCTTTCGCAGCGGCGCGAAGGGTGGAATCCAAGTGTGTTCCGCAGTTCGCAATGTCAAACCGGTTCTTTTGGATGATGCAGGCGCACCCCAGTTTCCAGGGGTTGAGAAGGAGTGCACTACTCCAAACAACCTAGAGGATATTAGTTCTAAAAACAGTAAAAACTACCACC
>CAWAPX010000038.1:0-409269 GCA_963784015.1 uncultured Acidobacteriota bacterium | reverse complement strand
CGAGATTGTTATGAGCCTCCGCGAAGTTCGGATCGCGATGAACAAGTTCCCGAAAAACGCTGATGGCGCCTGCCGTGTCGTTCTTTTGACTCAAAACCAAACCCAATTGGACACGCGCGTCCGTGTACTTGGGATCCAAGCCTAGGGCTTCGTTCAGTTCGGGAACTGCCTCGTCGAGATGTCCCGATTGCGCCAGCGCAAGGCCGAGATTGTAGTGTGCCTCCGGGAGATCACCATCCGACATCACCGCCTGCTGGAACTCTTGAAGCGCGCGATCGCGG
The DNA here is from genome assembly GCA_963784015.1 of uncultured Acidobacteriota bacterium. Taxonomy (GTDB): domain Bacteria; phylum Acidobacteriota; class Terriglobia; order Acidiferrales; family UBA7541; genus Acidiferrum. The sequence continues at coordinate 408,988 of CAWAPX010000038.1, read as the reverse complement.
TCGCCTTCGCGCCAGAAAAGAAGTCCGAGACTGGAGTGGACTTGAGCATAGTCGGGTTTCAATTGCAGAGCTTTGCGGTAAGCGTCCTCGGCGCGCGCGGGATCTCCTTTGCGATCCCAGGTGACACCAAGATAGTAGTAGCCGGTCGGCAGCTCAGGACTCTGATCAATCGCCTGCTGAAAGAAACTCGCAGCGTCATCCAGCTGCTGTTTCTTCAGCGACTCCACACCCTGAACGATAAGGAGCTTTGCCTGGGCCAGGTGAGTGCGAAAGCTTTGCAACTCGCTCAACTGATCCAGCTCCTTGTGGGCCGCAGCGCTGTCCCCTTGGGTACGGAGAGCGATTCCCAAGCCGTAGTGAGCCTTCTCAAAATCGGGTTTCAATTCAATCGCCCGTCGAAATGCGGCGATAGCGCCCGCAATATCCCCTCCTGCTTTAAGTTCCATAGCGAGGTTATATTGGGCATTAGGGTCTGAAGGATCGAGTTCGACAGCCTGCCGGAAGTTGGCCAGCGCGTCATTGTGATTGCCTTGCCGTCGTAAGGTTATGCCGAGCAAGACGTGAGCGCGCGCCATTTTGGGATCAAGGCGAAGTGCAGCGCGAAACTGAGTGGCCGCCGTATCCAGCTTGCCGAGCTGGCCTTCCACTTGCCCCAGCTCGAGATGCATTTCCGCAGTGGGTTTCAGCGCGACGGCACGGTTGAGCTCGCGTTCGGCACCGGGGAAATCATTCTGCTCCGAATAAACATGAGCGAGGAAAAGATGAGCAGTGGCGTTGGAGGGCCCGTACTCCACTGCTTTGCGAAGTTCCCTCAGGGCTCCAGCCTGGTCATGGAGGTCATACAAAGCTGCACCGAGACCGTAGTGGGCTTCCCCCCATACTGGCTTAAGCCGAATCGCGGCCTCGAATTCTTCGACAGCTTGCTTCGTATCACCCTTGTATTTTAGTGCCAACGCAAGGTCGTAATGTGTAATCGCATCATTGGGGTCGAGCTCCAGAACCTTGCGATAAGCGGCGACGGCCTGTTCCCACGATTTGGAGCGAGCCAGTGCATTCGCCTGCTCGCGGTAGGCTTGGGCCGTCTGAGCTAGCGAAGGCTCCGAATATTCGACACTGAGAACGAGCGCACACACGATTGGCAAAACCCCACGACGGCGAATGACCGAAACTGTGCAGCCAGACTTCATCGAACACAGCCTAACATGCGCGCCGAGTCAGACGGGGCTCCAAGGAAAGGCCCGAGGGGACGGCCCGCCTGCCTTGCGGTGGCTACCAGTAGAATTTCGCGCTGACCTGACCAATGCGTGGATCGCGCGCGTTGGTCACGATTCCGAAACTCGAATCGCTGATGTTCCCGTCAGGGTTCATAAATTGCGTGTGGTTGAAGATGTTGAAAAATTCAAAACGGAGATCGAAAGCGAATCTCTCATTGATCGCGGTATGCTTCAACATGCCAAAATCGGTGTTGTTGAAGCCTGGGCCATGGAAGAAGCGCCGATTGGCGGTGCCGAAAGTGCCTGGCACGCAGTTCAACGCGAACGCACCCACACTCGGCAGGCACCCTGCTTCTGCCGTGTCCCCTGGGAATAGTGGTGTCGCAAGACCCGGCGGAGGTGGGAGGAAGTAGCATCCCGTACCGTCGGCGGTTGGGCAATTCGGATTCGATTTTCGAGGATTTAGGGTCTGCACTGGTCCAACCACGTCCGGCATATCCGTTGACGAGCTGCCCCACAGAGTGTAATCGCCATTTCCCTGGTTTAGCTGAATCGGGAAGCCAGAGGACAAGCGTGTGATGCCTTCTATCTGCCAACCTTGGGTCAAGCGCTTGGGCGCATTGGGGAAAGCCCGGTTGAACGGGATGGCCCAAACGTAACTGGCCACAAAATTGTTTCTGACGTCGGTGGAAGATAGCCCTCGGCTGTATTTAGGATTTACGAAGTTCACCAAGTCGCCGAAACCGGAGGAATCGTCCAAACCCTTGGCAAATGTGTACGCGGCCAGGAAAGTAAAATCGTTCGCCTTACGTTCGACGGTGATTTGCGCGGCGTTATAGCTCGAATTGGCGCTCGTAAATGTGAATGTGTTGCCATAGCCGGCACACACCTGGGTAGCCGCACCCGGGCAGAAGTTTGGATTTATGAGTTTGTTCCTGGTGCTATACACATTGCCGCTGGGAAGCTGGTACACGTCGTTCTCGGCGCCAAATCCGCAGCCGACGACAGGATTACCGGGGGTACTCGCGGTCAGGTCTATTGCCCCTTGTGCAGTGAGTTGCTGGCAGAGAGCTGGGTCACCCGGGTTGGACTCCTGCTGGGTGATGAGGTGGTGTCCCTCGGTGCCAACGTAAGCCAAAGTGAGTACGGTTGATTTGGTGAGCTCTCGTTGAATAGAGAAATTGAAGTGCTCCGCATAAGGTAGTTGGTTGTGAATGTTGTAGCCCGGAAAATAGTTGAAGGGCTCAAACACCGAGAAGTCCAGTGTCTTGTTGGACGGGTCACCCGGAATCGGCAAGGTGTAGGGAAAGCGTTGACCCAGCGATTGCCCACTCTGCCGAATCAGGAACGGCTGGCTAAACAGTACCGACGACGGAGATTGCCAATATAGACCGAACGGCGCGTCGGCCACCTCGTAGAACAGGTTAAGGTCCTCCACCGAAGTGTAGTACATCCCGTAAGCCGCCCGGATGCTGCTCTTTCCCGGCCCACCGAAGATCTTGCCCAGTATTCCGTCAGAGAATCCAGGCGAGTAGGCCAACCCTAGCCGTGGGCCCACGTTGTTGTATCTTGTGGGGGCAAGCGTCTTGGGAATACCAGCGTCACCCGGAAATACCAAGCCTGTAGGAGCAAGTGGAAACTCTGTGGATTGTTGTCCCGGAACCCAGGTTTGGATTTTTCCTTGCCAGTCGTACCAAGGCATACTCACTTCCCAGCGGACGCCAAGATTCAGGGTGAGATTGGGTTTCACCTTCCAGGAATCCTGGGCGAATGCCCCGCCATAACGCGTTCGGGAATCCAGGACCTGTTTTGAAGCCTGGACGTAAGCAGCGCCACAAGTGTTGCACGTTGCGCCGAGGAGGAAGTCGGCCATATCAGACCCGGTCACGGAACCATCAAACGTGAATTGACCGTTGGGGCTGGCAAAGTTACGTTCGTTCACCTGCAGGTAGCGGAATTCTCCTCCGAACTTCCAAGTATGTCTGCCCGAGGCCTTTGAGAATACGTCACTGACCATATAGGTGGTATCGGGTTGGTCTGTGTTCAGTGTGGGGACGCCGATGTTCAGGCCAATCTGGGTCAAGCTCACTTGTGGCATATATTGCGTGTAGCCGGGCAGTGGGACTATGCCGAGGGTGCCTTCGCCCGTGACGAAACCCAAATCAGAAATATTGGCAAAACTGCCCGCGGGATTGTCCTTATGCACCGCTGTCCGGAAGAAGCTGATCCGCGCTTCGTTCACGGCTGTCGATCCGAAGGGCTTGGTGTTGCTCATGACGAACTCTTGCGCTCGCGATGGTGTGATGGTCGGGAATCCAGGCACAGTGGCGAATCCTGCTAGAGCGCTGTCGACGGTAGTGTCATCGAGGTGGTAGTACCAAGACCAGTTGCCGGTAGTTTGATTATTGAAATCCACACGTTCCCCGAACTTGTTGTCGACGAGGCTGCTCCTCTGGCTGTTGTTCGAGTAGTTGTTCACGTCACCAGCCAAAGTGGGCGTGGGAATGTACCCGAGAATGTTGGAGCTCGGCGTGTCCCATGCGGCTTGCGGGATGTTCGCAAGGCCGGTCGTTGAGTTGACTGGAAATACGCAGCCTGCTACGGGGTCCGTGCTGTTGCAACCGGGGAAGCTATATGGCTCGTTCTGCACCACGGTTTGGCCCGTCGTAGACGCCAAGCGACTCGTCAGCACTTGCGCCCAGTAGGGGCCATCGACAGCGCCGGTCAAGGTTGACGGATCGAAGTTGCCAGCCCTTTGAGCAGTGGTTGGAACGGTAACCAACCCGGTTTCGGCGCCTTGCACCTGACGAGTACCCTGGTAATCGGAGAAGAAAAACAGATGATTCTTCCAGATGGGGCCTCCCAAGGTGTAGCCGAATTGATTTTGGCGTAATTCAGATTTGGAAGGCGCGAAGAAATTCCTGGCATCCAGCGCGTTGTTGCGCAGGAACTCAAAGATATCGCCGTGGAAGGAGTTAGTGCCAGATTTGGTGATGGCGTTCATCACCGCGCCGCTGAATTTTCCATATTCGGCGTCGAAGCTATTGGTAATGAGGCGGAACTCTTCGACGGAGTCGAGATTAGGGACTAAGCCGGCACCGAGGTTGCGACCCTCGCTCACATCGCCGCCGTTCACAAGGAATGCGTTGGCGGTTTCCCGTTGGCCGTTGACGGAGATGTTGCCTGCGTTTAAATTGCCGGAAACCGGGCGGTCTCCACCGATGGTACCGGCTGTACTAGGTGCAACACCCGCTTGCAAGCCCAGAAGATCAATGTAGCTGCGGCCGTTCAACGGAAGGGCCAGCATCTTTTTGGAGTCAATTACGTCGCCGAGTTGCGTGCTCTCTGTTTGTACTTGCACGGCATTGGCTTCCACCTTGACCGTTTCCGCCTGTACAGAGCCGACCTCAAGCATTACGTCAACTTCCAGTTGGTCATTCACCTTCACTACGATGTCGGTTTCGACAAAAGTACGGAACCCAGCCGCGGTTACCGACAGATTATAGGTGCCAACGGCCAACGCGAGAATCCGGTACGATCCGTCCGCGGACGAGGTAACTTCCTGTTTGAAATTGGTTTGCACGTTGGTCACGGTGATGTGCGCACCCGCGACTGCCGCCTGTGTTTTGTCGCGGACCACTCCTTGAATCGAACCGGTGACATCGGCGCGCGAGACGGTCGAACTAAAAAGAATGACGAGAATGAGCGCGAACACGGACGGCAAGGACTTAAGGCAATTTCGCATGGTTCCCCCTGAGTGGCGCTACATTTACACGAAAAAAACCGGGAATCAAGCACTTTCGTATTATTACTTTCTATTTCGATCTATTATTTTTCCAGTTTCGCCCTATCAGTATTTTCGAGTTGCGGTTTTGAGGTATCACGAACATCGTTAAGGGCACGAGGGGAGCTCGAAAAGGGGAGATTGACAGCGGAATAAAAAGAAAGTAAAAGAAAGGAATCGAAATCACCTATATAATTTGCGGGCTGGACACGCTTCTGGCTGCCCACTCAACCTACACGCCCCAAATGACCTGTGTGGGAACCGATACTTTCAGGGTATTTGAATTTTAGACGCGCGCATGCGAAGACGCTACATCACCTTTCAGTTCTTTTTGCTGGTCGCTTGTATTTGCCTGCCTGCTCTGGCCCGTTCGCAGGAGCGTAACTGGACGAATTACGCGCGAATCGGTGCGTATGGATTGACTTCGAAGAACGCCACGGAGATTGTACGGGATGCCGAAAAGGATCACGTATTCGGCATTGAAGTCGACAATGACATTCCTGGTAGATATGAGAGTCTGCTCGACCCAGCGGACAAACTGAAGGCCATACGTTCCGTGGCCGAAGCCGCTCACAGCGCCAACAACAAAGCGTTCGTCTACATCGCCGGCACCGAATGCATCACCGCCAATGCGGATAAGTCCGCGCATTCCGTGGTGAAAGATCATCCGGACTGGCTGCAGCGTAAAATCACCGGCGAGCCCGCCGTCTTCACTTCGGGAGCAGCTTTTTGGATCCGTCCGGGAGACGAGGATGTGTGGGTCAGCCCGTATGCGAAAGAGTGGCGCAACCTCTACATGCAGCGCGTCCGCCAAATCGCCGCAACTGGAATCGATGGAATCTACGTCGACATTCCTTACTGGATGACTCACTTTGACGGCTGGGAAGACACGTGGGCGAGTTTTGATGATGCGACCGTTGCCGCATTCCGCGAAAAGACCGGGCTGGATGCGAAAAAAGATCTGAAGTTAGGCGACTTCCAAAACCCTAATTTTCGCAAGTGGATTGATTTTCGCATCGAAACCATGACGGACTTCGTCCAAGAAATTCGTCAGAATGCGCACGGCGTGAATCCCCAAATCATGGTGATACCGGAAATCTATCCCGGCATTGAACAAGAGTCGACCCGAGTGGGGGCCGACGTCTATCAAATGTATGGAGTGGTGGATGCCGTTGCCCACGAGTACGAATTCGGCGAGGGAGAGCACCTGGCTTCTTCGCGCTCGCAACTGGATTGGTTCCTCTATCAGGCAGGGATGCTGACGTTTCGAGCCTTCGCCCGCGGAAAAGCCACCTGGATTTTGAATTATTCCTGGGATGGGGACAAGAATATTGACCCACGTGAGGCGATGAAGAATCTAGCGATGTCTCAAGTGGTGGCGGGCGCCAATTTTTGGGATGCTCCAGGGCATTCGATGGCTGGATCCAATGATAAAGCCACGCGTGGGGAGATCTTTCGGTGGATTGAAACGAACGAAAAGACCTTTTACTCCCCGCGCTTTCCCTTGCATCCCATTGGCGTGTACTTCTCACCGAAGAGTAGGGACTACGATCCGAATGGATTTCTGCCGTCGTTTCGCGGGCTTCTGGTGCTGCTGCTGCAATCGCATCAAGAATTTCAGGTGATCACTCCCGAAACGCTCGCCGCGTTCCACGGCGACGTTTTGGTATTGCCGAATGTCACTGTCTTGAGCGACGCTGAAAAACAGACGGTAAACCGATTCGCGGGCGGTGGGGCGCGGGTCGTCATTACAGGCCGCAATGTAACCGGATTGTCTTCTTCCGAGCGCGTACTTGCCTATGAGAGTTGTCCTGCGAGTCTCTATCTGGACAAACTGGGAAAAGACTTTTCAAGTGGCTTGCGGGAAATGCCGAAGGAGTTTCTGCAAGCCCTCACGGTGAAAAATGAAATGGAACTCGACGCGCCATCGACAGTTGCCGCTAATTTCGGACTTGTAGATGGCAGCGCTCACCTTTTCCTTGCAAACTTTGGCGGGTTAGTTCCAGGAAAGGTAGCGACCCCAACTCCTGTAGCTGGAGCAAGAATCCGTATTCCGGCCGCCCTGGGAAATTCGCTGGCCTATCTTCCATTCCTTGGCCAGACCCAAATTCTCCAGGGAACAAAACACGGCGACAAGATGCAGTTTGAACTCCCAGCCATTGAACGCGGTGCAGCAATCTGGGTCATTAAAAATTAACGGAAGATGGGCATGACATCCTCGCTCAGCTCGGGAAAACAGAAAGGTTTGCAGGCGGTCGCAGACTCCCGTGGCGTCATCGCAGCATTGGCCATCGACCAGCGTAGCGCACTTCAGACATTGTTTGCGCGAGCCATGGGTGTTGCAGCAGCGGATGTTCCCGGGGAAAATCTAACCCAATTCAAGGAAGCGGTGAGTTCCATTCTCACGCCTCATGCGAGTGCCATCCTTCTAGATCCGGAATATGGTCTACCTGCCGCAGCGAAGCGAGCTACAAACGCAGGGCTTCTACTTGCGTACGAGCAAACTGGATATGACAAAAAGGTCCCCGGGAGGCTCCCCCGCCTTCTCGACCAATGGTCCGTTCAACGCCTTGTCGATGCTGGGGCGAATGCGGTCAAACTTCTCTTGTACTATTCAAGCCGCTCACCCGCGGAGATCAACGAGTTCAAATACTCCTTCGTGGAAAAAGTCGGCGCGGAGTGTGCGGCCTCGGACGTGGCTTTCTTCCTGGAGTTGGTGAGCTACTCGGAGAACATGGACGAGAAAAGTATAGAATTTGGGCGGATCAAGCATGAAGTCGTTGCTGAGGGTATGAGGGAATTTTCAAAGCCGCGGTACCGCGTCGATGTGTTGAAGGTCGGCATGCCCGTTAATTTTTCCTTCGTCGAGGGATCACCATCCTCCGATGGAGCAATTCTTCACTCGCGTGAGCAAGCCAAGCAATATTTCCTGAGCGCCGCGGCCTGCGCTTCGATTCCGTTCATTTACCTGTCCGAAGGCGTAAGTAACGACACTTTCCGGTTTGGATTGGAGCTCGCCGCCGAAGCTGGTGTCGGGTTTTCGGGCGTGCTTTGCGGAAGAGCCACATGGAAAGATGGCGTGGAAATATTTGTGAAGCATGGACATCAAGCGCTCCACGACTGGTTGGGCCGCGAGGGAGTACGTAACATCGAAAACGTAAATGAGTGCCTGGGCAGCGCAAGACCCTGGTTTGAAGCAAGTCGTACTGCTACCTCGGGGAAGGGCTGCTGATGTTTCTTTGCGTAAGCCTTAACCCCGCGATAGACAAGCGGCTGCGGCTCGAGCGATTGCGAGTTGGAGATGTCAACCGTGCAAAGAATGCATGCCCCGCTCCGGGAGGCAAAGCGGCTCACGTTGCTATGGTGCTGAGAACTTTGGGAGCAGATCCTGTGTGGTTAGGTTTTGCAGGCGGAGCAACTGGGAAGCAACTGATCGAAGGACTCCAGGAGCTTTCCATCCGAGTGCAAGAAATACCGACAACTGCGTGCACGCGAACAAATCTGGAGATTATCGAAAACGATGGCAGTGTCACCGAAATTCTAGAGCCCGGCCAAAGCATTACCTACGAGGAGCTTAGGCAGTGCGAGAAAACCTTGACTGACCTCTTGAACCAAGCCAATGAGCAGCCGACCGTAATTTTTTCGGGCAGCCTTCCGGAAGGAGTGCCACCGGACATTTACAAGACTCTTATCGAATTGGCGCATGATTTTGACAGCCGCGTGTTTGTGGATACCAGCGGCGACCCTTTTAAGTTCGCGCTGGCAGGGAAGCCGGATTTTGTAAAGCCCAACCGGGGAGAAGCGGAGTCCTGGAGTGCGCAAACGATCGACAATCCTTCCTCGGCAAAGAAGATTATCGCCGCTATCCTGAGCGCGGGGGCCGTGTCCGGAGCGATCAGTTTGGGGTCGGCCGGACTGGTTTGGCATTCTATGAACGGAGACGCGCTTTTTGCCGATGCTCCCAAGCTATCCGCGCAGTCCTGTGTTGGCAGCGGCGACGCTACTCTGGCGGGATTCGCCTTTGCCGCACAGCAGCGATTGCCAGCGGCCGAGGCGGTGCGACTCGCAGTTGCGTGCGGATCGGCAAACTGCCTCGCCCCCGGGCCCGGCCGCGCCCTTGCGAAGGACATTGCCAGTTTTAAGGATCAGATTCGCGTGGAGACTTTGGCGTAGTTTGCAAAGAAAGGCTGGATTCACTGTCACATGCTGAGTGAGGAGCGGCGTCGCGAAATCTTGGAGTTGTTGCGGACGAACGGCCGCGTTCTGGTGCGCGATCTCTCCAAACACTTCCGCACGTCACAGATTACAATTCGCAAGGATTTGGAATCCCTGCATCATGACGGCCAATTGGAGAGAACCCACGGCGGCGCGCTGCCCAAGGAGAACGGAGCTCTAAAGGACAGCCCACTGCGAGAAAAAGAGCACCGGCACCGTCAGGAGAAAATCCGTATTGCCGCGGCCGCGGCTCGCAAAATACGCCCCGGGCAAGTGGTCATTCTGGATTCCGGCACCACGACCTCGGCGATTGCGCGAGCCTGCCGGAATATCAAGAATCTTACGATCATTACAAACGCCACAAATATTGCCGCGGAACTTGCCGACTCTCCGGTTGAAGTCATTCTCACAGGAGGTGTCTTGCGCCAGAATTCTTATTCCTTGGTAGGGCCGCTGGCCGAAGACTCGCTCCGAAAACTGAGTGCCGACCTGTTGTTCCTCGGCGTTGATGGGTTTGACGTCCACTATGGCTTGACGACGCCAAACATCCTGGAAGCGCGCGTAAATCGAGTGATGGCGGAAGCCGCGAGGCGTACAGTCGTCGTTTGTGATTCCAGCAAGTTTGGCCGCCGCAGCCTGTCGCTGATTGTGCCCGCTGCTTCTGTGCACGAAGCGATTACCGACAAGAACATCTCAAAGCATGACCTCAAGGCGCTACGTGAGGCAGACATCAAGGTGACGCTGGTTTAGCGTCGAAAATTCAACATCGGGAAAAAATACCTATGCTGATGAAACCAACCGAGTATGCGCAGTCAGAAACTTACAAAGAGATTCTGTCTCAGAGCGGCGTCTGGCTATCCGTTTTGCAGCAACTGAAGCAGAGCAACTCCGGGGAAAGGACGCTGGGAAGCAACAACCGGAAGGCGTCCCGGCTGTTTGTTGGATGCGGCACCAGCTTCTATCTTGCGGACGCCGCCGCAACTTCATGGACATTGCTCACCGGTGAACCGGCACGCGCTGTTCCGGCATCAGAGATTTTGCTCTACCCCGCCTTGACGCGCGCTGCCGCCGGCGATTTACAAGCAGTAGTGATCTCACGATCCGGGCGCACCTCGGAGACTGTTCGTGCCGCCCACGTGCTTCGGAAAGAAATCCTTATACCCACCTGGGGAATCACCTGCGCGGAAAAAAGTGAGCTTGAGGCTGAGTGCGATTCCACGTTGGTGTTAAGGACAGCGGACGAGAAAAGCACCGTGATGACTCGGTCGTTTACGTCCATGCTGATCAGTTTGCAGTGGCTCGCGGCAAAGCACGCGGGAAACGAGGAGTTCTGCAATTCATTGGAAGTTATGGCCGCCCAATTCGCCACGCGGATACGCTCACTGGCGGAACAGGTGGAAAACTTTACGACCCGGCTCTCGTTTGAAGACTACATTTTTCTGGGCCAGGGTCCCTTTCACGGGATTGCGCGCGAAGCGGCCCTCAAGGTAATGGAGATGTCCTGCTCCTACAGTCAGTCTTTTCATACCCTCGAATTCCGTCACGGTCCAAAAGCGATCGTAACTCCCCGGACGGCCCTGACATTTTTCATGAGTCAAACGGGCCAATCATCCGAGGTAGAAGTCCTGGAAGAAATGAAGGATTTGCGCGGGGTGACGATTGCCATCTGCAATAAGGCCAATGAAAACATTCGCAGATCGTCCGATCTTGTTCTGGAGTTGAATTTGCCTTGCGATGAGTTAGCGTTGCTGGCACCGTACATTGTGCCCAGCCAGCTGATGGGCTTCTTTACGGGGGTCGCAAAAGGACTCAACCCCGATCTACCCAAAAACCTTACCCGCGTTGTGATGCTCGACTAGCTTCTTGAGGAGAAAATCGCTTGGCCTCTTTCGACGTCAGTGTAATCGGTGAACTAAATCTCGATCTGATTTTGTACGGACTGCCGCAGACGCTGGTTCTGGAGCGCGAGCACCTGGCTACGGACCTAAGCATCACGCTTGGCAGTTCATCCGCGATCTTCGCGCACAATCTTTCGTACCTAGGGAATCGCGTGAGTTTCAGTTCGTGTATCGGAGACGATCCGTTCGGCGATATTTGCGTGCAACGCCTTTCCGCCAGCGGCGTGGACGTTTCTCATGTAAAGAAATTGCGGGGGAAGACGACGGGACTCACCATGATCCTGCCGCAGCGCAAGGATCGCTATATCCTGACCTATCCTGGCGCGATGTACGAAATGACCAATCGGGATTTGGACCAGTCTTTTATCTTCAATGCGAAGCATCTTCACTTGTCTTCTTATTTCCTGCAAAAAGGCATCCGGCCGCAACTCATCGATATCTTTCGCAAGGCTAAGGAAGCGGGTCTGACCACCTCATTGGACACGAACGACGATCCGGAAGACCGCTGGAGCGGCGACATTCAGCTTTTGCTTAAATACGTAGACATTCTTCTGCCCAATGAGAGGGAACTGTGCAAGCTGGCGCAGACGACAGATGTTGAGCAGGCGGCCGAGTCGCTTTCGAAGAAAGTACGCATTCTGGTGATCAAACGTGGATCGCAAGGAGCAACGGCCCGCGTCGGTAAAGAAAAGTACATGGCATTTCCACCCGTAGTAGATGCCGTGGATGTCGTGGGCGCGGGCGATACATTTGACGCGGGCTTCGTCCACCAATTTATCCGCGGGGCGAAGATTGAAGACTGTCTGAAGTTCGCGAACTGCGCCGGGGCGCTCTCGGTCACACGCGCTGGGGGCACGGAAGCATTTCGGGATGCCGCCCACCGGGAAGCATTCTTACGCAAACATGCCGCACGTTCCGGCCAATCAGGCACTGCGACTTTCAAACCAATGGCCTAAGAGCGACTATCCTCAGGGCGCCGGTGCAGCCTCCAGCAACAAACTGCCCGTGAAATCGACATTCAATTTGCCGACAGGCCCCGTCACCGTTCCAAGTTCCTTGTGATGCACGTAGTCGGTTACTTGAAATGTTCCCGTAGGTAAGCCTCTCAGCTCCACTTCTCCCTTCCAAGCTTCCGGCTTTGCGGAACGCGGTTTCTGGCTGTTCACTTTTTCAGGACTGAAGAAGGCATAGTAAAAGCGATGATCCTTTTCAATGGCGTAAGCCTCGGGAACATCAAATCCATAGACATACAAATCCAGAAAATTCCCCTTCGAAAGCATTTTTTCGTTGTAAAGACCGATCCATTCCTTCCAATGAGCTTCCTTGCCTTGGTTCAGATAGACATTCTTGAACTTCGCGCCGTAGTCCGGCCACGTGAATTTTGTTCCCAGCACTCCACCGGTCCCGAGGGTTGACGCGAAATCCTCTCCAAGATCCTGCTCGTTATCGGGCAGGTTGGTTATTCTCGTGAGCTCCACATGATCGCCGTAAACAGCCGCTTCGGGCCCAAGCAGCGCTTTGTACATCTTTACGCGGCGTCGCACCTGCACCGAGCCCACCGGGTCTGCCGTTACGGCCTGGTCCATATACCGAAGCCATGCCAGATTAGGCGGTGTGCCACACGGGCAACTTTGCGTCACGCTATCCGGTTTTAATGCCCGCGTAGTCTCGAAAATAATTTTGTAGACATCAGCCATCGCATAAACCGAGTCGTACGGCGACTTGTGATGATGCTTGGGGTTGTAGCACAACGGCGTCGACCAAATATTGTCGAGCTTATGGCCGTCGAATCCCCAGTCGCGAATAAAACGCTCCGTCACACCTTTGTAGTATTCCTGAACCGCGGGAACTGCCGGACACAGTGTCGCCAGATTGCGCGCCATTCGTGCGGGCTTTCCATCTTTGTTGAGAATCAACCAATCAGGATGTTGCTTGACGACATCGGAAACGACATATTTTCGCCCGCCGTAGCCATAATGGCCGTCCTCCACGCCGAGCGGCAGCCACCAGACCTGCATCTTCAGTCCCTGATCATGAAATTTCTTGACCATGTCGCGAATCGCATCGCCGGCAAACGCGGCCGCATTGGGCTGCCAATCGCCGTAGTTGTTAAACCACCCATCGTCCAGCGTGGCCCAGTGGATTCCCAATTCCTTCAGCTTCGGAATGGTGTCGAGCATCTGCTTCGGCGTCACACCGAATTCATAGCCCCAACCGCACCAGCTCACGGCGTAGTTCTCATTATTGTTGCGCGGCTTCTCGAGTCCTTCTTTGGCGAGTACTTCCGACCAAAGGCTTAGCGGCTGATAAAAGTCACCCTGATAAACGGCAAGAAACGTCCGCGGGGTGGAAAAGACTTCTCCTGGCTTGAGAACCATATCGGCGGGAACGCGCACTTCGGTCTCGACTTTTCCGGCCTCCGCTGCATGCACCGGGATCGACAATGTAAGCGGAACGGTCTCCACGTGACCGATGGCCTCGCCGACCGCTCGGCTCCAGAACGCGACGACTGGGATTCCTCCGCCGACGTATCCAATGTCATCTTTCGTCGGCACGGGTGCGCCGAACGGATTTTCCTGCGAAAACTTTGCGGGCATAAGAAAAGTTTCGTCCTTGCCCCACTCCAAGCTGGATCCTTGGAACGTCCACAGTGGATGCGAGCCCGACTTGGAATCGAGCGGCGCCGCAAACTGGTGACGCTGCAACGTGACCCAATCCAGCGGAACATCGGACTGCCCAGTGTTGCGAACGCTAAAGGAAAGGAATGCCAGATTTGGAAAATCGTCGTAAATCTCAAGATCGAGCGTTTCGGTCAGAGTCGTTTCCGGAATTGTTCCGGCTATTTCGACCTGCTTTCCCAGCGCCCCGAGTTTTCCGGTGGTGTCACGCACTTGCGCCTGGACGAGGTCGAGGAGCACTCCCGCATGCTCCTTCCTTGCGGACGAGACAACCTGCGAAAAATCAGGAGATTTGCTCTCCAGTGAGGTTGTTCCTTCTGTCGCTACACGCGCGGCCGTCAAAGCTCCGGAGGGACTCAGCCGAAATTCCGCGGACGCTGTGCTCACCGTTATGCTTTCGCTCGAAACCTTAACCGCTACCACGGACTTGGCGACAGGGAGCGCAGCCTTGGATTCTTCTTTTTTCTGGCATCCCGCAACAGAGAGGCAACTAATAAGTCCGAGCAAAAGGAGACCGGTACTAAGCGAGCTCTGCCCATTGCCTGATTTCGAAACCATATCTCGGCGCAAATCACTACGAAGTTCTCGCATCTCAGTGAGATCCTTTAGACTGCGCGAAAATCTTGCCCGCATTTTTTATGATAGACCTTTTCGAGAACGGTATTGGGCCGTTCCAAGGCTAATCGAAGCGATTCGATTTGAACGGCGGACCTCCTGGCCCGAGACCAGGCGTCTGCGACGATTTGGGTGCCAGTAAAGTATTGGTTCAACAGGAGATGGTCGGGGCGAAAGGATTTGAACCTTCGACCTCCTGGTCCCGAACCAGGCGCGCTAGCCAGGCTGCGCTACGCCCCGAATCTTATTTCGTACTTCCTCACAGTTTACGCGGGATTGACGGCATCTGCAACCGGTGCGCTGCTACGGAAACAAAAACAAAACCGCCGAGAAGCGAACGCTTCCCGGCGGTTTTTTGAAGAGTGTGGAACGGCCTTAGAACTCGTAACGCAATGCAAACTGCATCACGCGCGGCTGGTTCAAGAGACTCGTGTAGTTCCCAAAGGTTGGGCCTGCGTACAGTGCGAGGCTTGCCGTCTGCACGTTGAAGACAGGCGTGTTTGTGACGTTGAACACTTCCCATCGGAACTGCAGGCTTTGGCCTTCCGACCAAGGCATGATCCAGCGCTTGGAAAGCCCCAAGTCGAGTCCTCTGTAACCCTCACCTCGAATCTGATTCCTGGCTCCAGATTCGCCCGGGAAAGGTGGGCTGAAGCTGCTAATGGAAGAGGCGCCGTTCGGGAACAGACTGATGTTCGGGTTTCCGTTTCCGTCGACGACGGCATAATGCCCGCTTTGCACGGGGCCAGTTTGCGCAGCCAAACCAGTCAGTTGCCAGTCGGTCGGAAAGCCGAATACGTTTCCGACGTTGACAGGGAATCCACTCGTAATTCGGAAGAGGCCTGTGAGTTGCCACCCTCCAATGAACGCATCGGCCACTTTGTTCACATCGTGTCCGATATAGCGATTGCGTCCGAAAGGCATGTCGACAATAAAGTTGGTATTGAATTGGTGCCGCAGGTCATAGTCGGAAACTCCGCGCAGTTGATAGGGGTCCCAGGCGTTAGTGATCTGCCCGCCAAGTCCGCCCCACGTTCCGATGCGCGTAGCATCCGATGACAAGTCTATGGACTTACTGTAGGTATAGTTCGCATCGAATTGGAAGCCATGAACCATTCTGTGGCGCACAGTCGCTTGGAGAGCGTTATAGCTCGTTGTGCCCACAGACCGCCAAGCATACAGCGACGAGTACTGCGGGTTGAAGAACGTGAAGGGACCGGTCGCGGCATTGTAAACAGTATTGGGGTTGTTTCCATCCGGGATGCCGTACGGAAATGAATTTCCATCAAGCACAGAAAGTGCGCTCGTTTCATTGGTCGAATAGCAACTGAAAAGATCGTACACCGCCTGAAGGGCGCTCTGTGTATTGCCTCCGCTGCAGAAGAGGGAGTACGTGCCACCATTAGGAAGCGGTTGCACGATATCGTTCCAGTAGGAGGCCGTAGTCCCCACCTTGGAAGGTGTAATCGACGAAGTAGGCGCTCCCTGACGGTACAAAACCGCAAGTGCCTGAATTGCTTTGTAATAATCGACTCCGGTCTTTTTGTCTACAATGTCAAGAGGTTGCGCCACGTCTTCCTGGGCGAGCAATCGATGCCCGAGTCTCCCGACATAAGCTGTTTCCAGAGAGAAACCACCGGGAAGATCCCGGCTGAAAGACAAATCCATGGTGTACGCATAGGGAGTCTTGATGTTGTTGTCCAGACCCCACGCAATGGCAAATCCTCCGGTGCTCAAGCTGCTAGGAAAAGTCTGCGGAAATTGGCCCGGCGGCGCAGGTATGAGGATAGGGTTGCCGTTCATGTCAACCGTGGGAAGAGTGTTCATTCCTGTGACCCGCGGCGAAGAGGAGACAGATTCGCTCCCTGCCGGATTCGAAAGCTCGGTGCTGAGTCCAAATGCCCCGCTTGTATCGAATGTATTGATGAGAGATTCGCCCACCCGGTCGTAAACGACGGCAAACCCAGCCCGCAGCGAACTCTTCCCTTCGCCTAAGAGACTGCCGAGGAGCCCACTGTTGGCTTGTGGAGCCCACGCCAATGCCACACGAGGCCCAAAGTCCTTGGGATCCCACTTGTAATAACCCGCTTTGCCATTAGCCGGCCCGGCCAGATTGAACGAAATCAGCGGATCTCCACTCGATGGTAGCCCGGCCTCCATTTCGGCGGCGCGACCGTTAAACCATGAACCTAGATTGGGCGATGGAGCAACCTGCAAGCCGTTGGTTTCCCACGGAGGAGAGAAAAGCGAGTAACGCAAACCAAGCGTCACTGTAAAAGTCGGTTTCATCTTCCAAACGTCCTGAGCATACATTTCGTATCCGTTAAACGCGTAGTGACGCGCCACAGGGGAGCCGGGAGCCTGCGTGCTACCGTTCTTATTGTAGTTATAGTAGGCGTCTCCCTCAGAGACAAACCCGATCATGTCTGCAATTGAAAAATCGTAATTCAAACCAAAATTACTATTTACTGCTGGCAAATTGTAGGCTGGTGCCCCTCCTACTTGGTACGCGGGGTTCAGCGGAGAGTTCGTGGAATTTGAGATTCCTCCCGTGTCCAACCACGCTGAGTTCACACTACCGTCGCTAAAAGAGTTCCCCAACGAGGCCGTTGCATCCCGGATGATGGTAACCACTCCCCCAAATTGCCAGGTATGCTTGCCGTGCGTCCAGGATAGGTCGTCTGCGATATTGTTGATTGGTCGCTGGTATTGGGTGCTGCGCGTGATGGCGCCGGTTTGGTCATTCAGACCTCGCAGATAGATCCATTGGTCTGTCGAGTTCCCAATGAGGCCGTTGCTCTCTCGCACGAACCCGTACCGGATGCTATTCACCAGGGTCGAAGACAGAACGCCGCTGTAGTTGACGATGATTCCCTTGTTGTAGTTTACGTTGATGAATGTAGGCGGTTGATTAGGTAGAAATTCCGCCTCGGGAGAGTTGAAGTTGGCGAGTGCGCCCGATACGGAAACGCGATGTTTTCCATCCCGCGTGATGTTGTAGTCCATCTTAGCGATATACCAGTTCTGGACCAAGCTGATGGGCGAACTGAACACATAACCCACGGTGTTCAAACCATCTCCTACGGCAGAGCTGTTCCCTTGAGGCCAATATCCGCTATTGAGGTAGCTCTGAATCGCGGTGTTCACGCCGATATGAAGCGGATCCATCATCTGGATGGTTGACGGGCCCAAAGCAAAATTCCCCGCAGCGACCGAATAGCTCTTCCCACTCAAGCCCGTGACCGACCCGCCTGGGCATGAAGCCGGAGTATCGCAGGGATACTCCACAATGCCGTCCCTAAGCGTCGCAGAGGGAACCGTGGAGGTTACAACTTGTGCCTCCTCCTGGCGCCGTCCCTCATAGTTCGCAAAGAAAAAAAGCCGGTCCTTCTTGATGGGCCCTCCGATGGAGCCACCGAAAATATTTCGATTCAATTTCGGAGCCTCATTCGGTTCGCCTGAAGCCAGCTGCGCTTGCTTGTTGAAGTAGTCGTTTGCGCTTGTATATGTATTGCGGATGTATTCGTAAGCAGACCCGTGAAACTGATTCGTACCGCTCTTCGTTACCAATGCGACCTGAGCGCCGCCCGTTCCACCCTGGTCGGCGTTGTAGTTTGAAGTCGTAACTCTGAATTCCTGAACCGAATCCAACGTTACCGGCAAAACCGAGGTGAAGGCGTTGCCAGCCCGGTTATTCACGGATATTCCATCCAGCGTGACGTTGCTCTGGTCGCTGCGCGCTCCGTTAACTGCGCCGCTGCGCGTGTCCGCGTTTGTGTCAATACCGGGGTTGTTGCCTATATACACGACGCCGGCCTGCAGAGTGAGCAGATCCGGAACGTTGCGTCCTTCCAGAGGAAGTTCTTTCACCTGGTTTTCATTGAAAGCGATTCCCAGCGATGCATCCGTGGTGTTTAGTGTTTGCGATTGTGCCGATACTTCCACCGTCTGCACTGTGGTGCCGATTTCAAGCGTCACATTCAGCGTCGCTGGATTGTTGACCAGCAAATGCAAACTGGCCATCTCATACTTCCTGAAACCATCGGCTGATACCGTGACTGCATATGTGCCAGGGGGCAAAGCCAGGACTTCATATTCGCCCGAGGCGTTCGTGTTAGTTTCGCGCTCAACGGCCTGGGCTGTGTTAGCGACTGTTATGTGAGCACCAGAGATCGCGGCGCCGCTCTTATCCATGACGGTTCCACGAACCGAGGTAGTCCCCGTTTGCGCCCACGCACACGCAGACCCAATAAGTATCGCCAAACAAGAAACCAGAATATTGCGCTTCATAAATTCCCACCTCATGGATTGCTCCTTTCGCGCACCCCAACCTCAAATTGTTTTGTACGCAGGTGGGAAATACCGCGCCGACACAAAAATTCTGCGGCGATTTGCCGGGTCTCAACCTGGAGGAAAACTTCGACCTTGGGCAACCTTACCCACCACTCCGCTAAACTTTGACCTAGCTTTTAGGCTAAATCGCGGGTCGGTGTCAAGGAAAGTTGTAAGGAAAATCTTTCAGCTCTTATTTATCTAAATTTTAGATTCTTGAGAATGGAATAGAGGCACTAAACGCTCTAGTATCCGGACAAACAGAATCTCACCCGGTTCGCAGCAATTTGGGCCGTCAGCAAGGAAGTTCACCCAAGTTTTGGCAACCTGGCGACAGCGATCGTAAGAATTCGGCGAATGGCATTCAGAATTGAGCCAAAGCCCTTTCCATCCAGTCGCGCAAACGACTCTGCTTCCTCCGCGAACCGTCGTCAAAAGCGAAGCCGTGCCTCGGCGAAAAAGCCTCGGCACGGCCTGCCTGTTTCGGTAACACTGCCTGTTTCCAATGTGTTAGGGAGCTTTCGCTCCTGCCTATTTTTCTTGCGGCACAGTCGCGCTAGAAGGTGAATTTGGCCGCAAGCTGCAATATGCGCGCCAAAGGCTGGTTGGTGCTGGGACTTCCCGTGGCTATGATTTGGCCAAACTGAGGGGAAGCGATGTTCGTAATCGGATCGGCAAACTCCGCGTGGTTTAAGAGGTTAAAGGCATCCACACGGATCTCCAGGTGGAGCCTTTCCGTGATAGCCGTGGCCTTAACCAGTGACATGTCGAGGTTCGTCCTTCCCGGCCCGCGGAACAACGCGCGCGACGCCGTTCCATAGGTCAGTAGTGACGGGTTCGCAATGACCTGTGCGGTGGAAGGAAAGCACGTGGGCGAAGGTACGGCACAGGGGTCTGTCAGAGATCCGACCTGTGCCGTGGTGAATGCAGCCGGATTGAAGTAAAAGTTACCCGAATTTGTTCCCGAGAGGTCGCCGGTCAAGCTCTGGACGCCACGCGGATTGAACGTCGTAAGCTGCTGCCCCGTCAAGTTGGCGCGCGGTAGCACCAAATCACCTGCTCCCGTGACACCCGGGTTAGTGAAGCCGCCCGAACTGTCGACATCGCCAAATACGCTGAGCGGGAAACCCGTCCGCCAGGAAAAGATCGGATAGAGACTCCAACCGCTGGTCAGACGTTTCGGCCCGGACGCCCACATGTTTGCGAAGGGCAGGTCCCAGCCGCCGCTGAAAGTGATCCTGTGTTTCACGTCGAAGTCCGAGGACCCACGGTACAACTGAGTATCAAAAGTGGGAACGGCGGAGCTGTTGTTCCGGAAGCCGGAAGCGTCGTCAATAGAGTGAGCAAACGTATAGCCGAGTATGAAATAAGTCCTACCGATAAACCGGGAATCGGTGACCTGCCTGGTTAAGCTGGCGGTAAGGGCGTTGTAGGAAGCATTCGCAACGTTCTGGAACTCCGCCAACTGGCTGTACGAGCAATTGAAGGAGTCGTTTCCATCGTTTACCGGACAGCTGCTATTCCCAGGAAGCAGATTGAGGATGCGGTTTGTGGTTCCCGGAATGAAGGGATTGATGTCCACGAGCGAAGTCAGGCCATGAGAGCTGCTGCCCAGGTAGCTGACTTCGACGGAAGTGTTCGACGCGACCTGCCGCTGGACGCTGAGACTGTACTGGTAGATGTAGGGAGTCTTCAGATTCGGATCGTCCAGGAAAATGGATGTGCTTCCGAACGGAGTCAGCCCGGCGTCGAAGAAATTGATGTTGTGATCGGGAGGCTTTGAGGGGAAGGGGTTAACGGCGCCGGTACTCGTGTAGGGATCCGCAAAAAAAGGAAGATCTCCAGTCGGATTGGCCGCTAAGGGTGAAAAGTTTACGAAACCAGCGGCAAAGAATGGCGGCTGGCCGTTGTCCTGGAAGTTATCCTCGGCCTTCAGGATGTCGTAGAAAATCCCGAAGCCGCCGCGAACGCTCGTCTTGGAGTCGCCTGTCGGATCCCAGGCAAAACCAATACGCGGTGCCCAGTTGTTTTTGTCCGGAAAATTCACGCCTCGCGGTGCATTGGCATCGCCCGGGAACACCAGTCCGGACGGTGCATTGGGGAAAACGGTGGACTGTGCGTGTCCGGGAATGACGTTGAACGTGTCACCGTGAGTATCCAATTTCGGAGAGGAATACTCGTACCGCACGCCGAGCGTCAGCACGAGCTTCCTGTTTACGCGCCATTCGTCCTGTGCGAACCCAGAGTATGTCTTGCTGCGGGCGTTGGTGTGAGCATTCGGCCCCTGCTGGAAATTCTCGGGGAGCCCGAATAGGAAATCGGCAAAGTCGTTCCCCGAACCAATACCGCCAGCTCCCGCGAAAGTAAATATTCCCGAGCCAATGAAATCGAAAGCGGTATTGAACTGATATGCGGTGAAGCTTCCGCCGAATTTCAAAGTGTGACGCCCGTGGGTCCACGAGAGAACATCGCTATAGGCAAACGTGTTGTTGATCAATGTGCTGGGTCCTACGAAGCTGGTGCCCAGGAACGTTCCCTGATCGGCAAAAGAGAGACTGGCTGCCCCTGTCTCCAAATCCGGGGTGATGCCGGTTTGACCTACGTCGGCGTGCGTCGGGAGGGTTTGAGCAGGCACGTCTTGCAAAATATTCTGCCGCTGAATGGTCGCTCGGAACTCGTTTAGCACGTTAGGAGTAAAGATGTGCGTATAAGCGAAGTTCGAGAAGTAATTCTTGAAAGAAGTCGTATCTGCATAACCCAACAAGCCAGAGCCTGCAAATGGCGCTAATGTAGGATTACGATCTCCACCCAGCGTGACGGAAAGCTTGTCCTTCTGCGTCACGTTGAAGTCGAATTTCATGGTCAGCTGATTGTCGTTATTCGTTGCGGGTGCCTGGACATTGAGAATTCCCGAGGGCGAACTAGGAATCAGCCCCGCGGCGATGTATTTCTGAGACACGCCGTTGATCGTCGTGGGATCCATGATCGCGCAGGCCGCACTTCCCGTGGCCCCGACGAAGAATGGATTCGCCGCAAGAAAAGAAGCGACTCCGGGATCTCTATCAGGACACGCCGCCGGTCCCGGCACACCCTGGTTCCCTGCTTGCGAGAAATCGCCTTGTAGCTCGGCGGGAGTGAATACAGAATTCCCAGTGGAAGATTGGCTGTCCGACTGCTGTTGCCCCTGATAACCGACAAAAAAGAAAAAGCGGTCCTTCCCGTTCACGACCTTTGGAATCGTAATCGGTCCGCCAAAGGTGCCACCGTACTGATTGCGTCTCAGAGTATCGCGTGGAAGCAGGTTGTTGGGATCGTTCTTGTTGAAGAAGGAGTTGGCATTAAAATCGCCATTGCGGATGTAGTCGAAAGCGCTGCCATGCCATTCATTGGTCCCTGATTTGACGACTTCCGTGATAATGCCGCCGCCGTTGCGTCCGT
Source organism: uncultured Acidobacteriota bacterium (assembly GCA_963784015.1). Taxonomy (GTDB): domain Bacteria; phylum Acidobacteriota; class Terriglobia; order Acidiferrales; family UBA7541; genus Acidiferrum. Next base: position 386,814 of record CAWAPX010000038.1, on the reverse strand, counting down.
ATTCCGCCGTGTAATTGTTCTCGAGGATACGAAATTCAGCGATAGTGTCCGGATTGGGGTTATACACCACTCCGTTGCCAAGGTTTTCGTTGTTCAAGCCCCCATCCAAAAGAAACGTCACCGAGTCCGAACGGCCACCTGCGATGTTGTATCCCTGGCCGGAACCCGTATCCCCATCATTTGTATTGGTCACGCCGGGCTGGAGGAGCGCCAGACTCAAAGTATTGCGGCCGTTCAAGGGCATGTCCGTAATCGTGCGGCCTGTCACCGAATCGCCAATCGTGGGATCCACAGTTTCGACGACGCTTACTTGGTCCTTTACCTCTACGGTTTCCGTCCGTGCCCCCAACTCCATTTTGGCGTCAATGTGCAGCGATTGATTGATCTGCAAAACCTGATTTTCAAAGACGAGCTGACGAAAATCCTGATGATCCATCGTCACTTTGTAGGAGCCAATCGGTAAATCCAAAATCTGGTAAAAGCCTTCTTTATTTGTTTCCGCTTGCTTGCTGACATGTGTGGTCACGTTTGTAGCGGTAACCACTACGCCAGGGATTCCGGCGCCCTGCGCATCGCTCGCCGTACCGATGATTCTGCCAGTTGGATCCTGCGCGTACAAAAAGCTCCCGGCGCTGAGCGCAAAAAGTCCCACAATAAAGAAAGCTATCCAATTACGTTTCACTAACGGGAATAACATAAAGCTCCTTTCGAGTATGCACACCACTAGTCTGGATTTACTGTGCACCACGAGGGAGGCCGTGTACTCGACGTACACGGTATTCAGCCGCGAGAATCGCAGCTGCAGAAGGCTTCAAACCTGGGCAACCGTGCCCACCGCTCGGTTAAATACCAATATCTATCTATCTTTTGTAAGTTAGAAAGGACACTAAGTCAAGCTCGCTTTATGGGTCTCGGATCGTCACCTTTTCCCTGCAACCCCAGAGACCAAAGGATCGCTCACAATCTCGGACCAACTGCCGACGCTTTGCTCCCAAGGTGTACTAACAATAGCTAGCCAGACGATGTAAAACAGCGGGATCATCACTTCAAGGCAAATCTTCAAAGGCGTTTACCCCAGCTGAAGCAGCCTTGCGACTGTAATCGCTGGAATCCCGCGGATAGCATTCAGAATCGAGTCAGATACCTCTCCATCCAGCCGCACCAGCGAGACCGCTTCCGCGCCCTTGTTTGCTTCCCTGCGTCCCAGGGCAAACGTCGCTATGTTGACTCCCAGGTTTCCGAGTGTCGAGCCCACCTGGCCGATTACGCCGGGCTCATCGCGGTTTCTGAGATAAAGAATAGTGCCAGCCAACTCTGTCTCCAGAGGAATATCGTCAATCTGCAAAACGCGCGGCGAGCCATCAAACAAGACAGTGCCCTCCGCCGAAAAACCCTTCGCCGACCCTGCCTTCTCCGGTAAAGCGGCAACTTCCAGCGTGTTAGGGAACCCACGCTCTCGCCGGCGCGTCTCTTCTTCAACAGAAAGCCCTCGAGCCGCGGCCACTGCTGGCGCGTTCACCACGTTGACCTTCTCGTCCAGCACCGCATTCAGCATTCCCGCCAGCACGGCGCTGCGCAACAAGTGCGTCCCGACTTCCGCGACTTCCCCAGCGTAACGAATCCGAATCCGCGCCGGCCTAACCGCAACCGCCTGCGACACGAGCGACCCAAGCCTTTCCGCCAGAGCAAGATACGGCCGAACACGCCGATATTGGTCTGCCGATAGCGCAGGCAAGTTCACGGCGTTGCGAATCAGCCCTTCCGCCAGGTAGTCCTTTACCTGCACGGCGACTTGTGTCCCCACTTCTTCCTGCGCTTCGGTGGTTGAACCCGCTACGTGCGGGGTGCCTATGACATTTACCATACCGAGCAGAGGCGAATCCTTAGGCGGCTCCTGCACAAATACGTCCAGAGCGGCTCCGGCCAGCTGCCCGCTCTTGAGCGCTTCCGCAAGTGCAGCCTCATCAATCAGTTCACCTCGCGCCGCATTGATGATGCGCGCACCCTTTTTCATTTTCGCGAGCGTCTCCGCGTTGATCAAATTCTGCGTTGCCGGGCTCAATGCCGTGTGCAGCGAGATGAAATCGCTCTCCGCGAGCAGCTTTTCCAAGGGCACCAACTCGACTTGCACTTCGCGCGCCGCCGCTTCGCTGATATAGGGGTCGTAACCAAGCACGCGCATGTCGAAAGCATCCGCACGAATCGCCACTTCACTCCCAATGCGCCCCAGTCCAATCAATCCAAGCGTTTTCCCGCGCACTTCCGTTCCTGCCGCGGATGATTTCTCCCACTTCCCTTCATGCATTGCTTTATCCAATCTGGGTACCTGACGTGCCAGCGCCAGCAGCAGCGCAAACGTGTGCTCCGCCACGCTGATGGCGTTCCCACCCGGCGTGCTCATCACGAGCACTCCTCGGGTCGTGGCCGCATCCAGGTCGATATTGTCCACACCCACGCCCGCGCGACCCACTGCCCGCAATCGCGGCGCTTTATCCAGCAATTCCGCTGTGACTTTCGTCGCGCTCCTGACAATCAAGGCGTCCGCATCCGCTATCTCCGCGTTCAAGTTGTCCTTGGTGGTCAGAACGATGTTCCATCCCGCCTTCCGCAATAGTTCGACACCGCGCTCGCTAATCTTGTCCGCAACAATGACTTTCATCGGGCCTCATCCAGGTTGGTTTGATTTGCTATGTACGCAGGCGGGCGAAACCCGCCAAAACTAAAACATTAACGGTAGCGAGCCACTCTCATGCTGTCAAATCCTCTATTTCCGCTCTTCTCTGTGAACTCTGAGTTCTCCGCGCTCTCTGTGTAAATCCTTTTCCTTCTTTTCTTCTGCTATATTGAATCAATGACGATCGCTGAAAAAATCCAAAAAGACCTGGTCGACGCCATGCGCGCCAAGGACGAACTGCGCCTTAGCGTCCTGCGCGGCGTCAAGTCCGCCATCAAGTACAAGGAAACCGAAAAAATTCACACGCTCGACGAAGCCGAAACCATTCAAATCCTTCAAACACTCGTCAAGCAGCGCAAAGAATCCATCGACCAATTTGGAAAAGGCAACCGGCAGGATCTTGTCGACAAGGAAACCAAGGAACTCGCGATCCTCGAATCCTATCTTCCCGCCAGTGCGGGCGACGCCGAGATGGATGCCGCCATTGCCAAAGCCTTGGCCGAAACCGGCGCCAACTCGATGAAACAAATGGGTGCCGTGGTCAAAGCCGCCAAAGCCCACCTCGAAGGCAAGGTCGTTGACGGCAAAGCGCTGAGCGACCGCGTCCGCGCAAAACTCGCCTAACTCTACTTTTTTTGATCGCAGTCTCTCATGTAGGGGCGGGGCTTGCCCCGCCTTTGGTCCTTACATGCTCAGTGTGCGGCCGGCTGCAAAACCGCTGTACTCCGCTCGTCGCTCGCGATAGTGCGATAAAACTTCTTCAAACTCTCCATTTGCGCCAGCGAGACGGTAAGCTCTTTCACTTCGATCCTGCGCGTGTATTTCAACGTATTTCCGTTGGCTTCCGTCTTGCTGTGATAGCTCGCAAAGTCATAATCCACATCAACAGGCGGTGGCAAGTCGCTCACCTCATAACCGGCCGGCAGAGTAATCTCAAACGTATCCGAATCGAGCGAAGGACCTTCAAACTCCACTGGAAACTTTCGAGGATCCTTCGTCTCCAAAAGCGCGCTCGATCCACTTCCCAGCACGCGTGGGCGCACCAACAGCAAGTTCCCAGCTGTCTTTGCATAGTTGTCGACAACCAGCGAATAGTTCCATCCAAACGGTTGATCGTTAAGCTGCAAATTCGTCACGGAAGCATGGGTGAGCCGGTAATTCGGCAGCGACTGCGCCAGCTCCTTCTCGATCGGCTTGACTTTGTCTTTGTCTGTCGCCGCAGAGCGCTGCGCGTACCTTTCGTACGCGGCTGGATCTCCAAGGCGAGTCTCAGTCACATCACCGGTTAGCGTGCCTGTGGAGCTGAGGGTCAGCTTAGCGGTCCGGCGCGTCCCGTTCATCGATGCGGGTAGCTTCGGTAGTTCGATAAGTTCGCCCCCCGAGTTTCCCACCAGCAGCCCGAAATTTGCTTGCAGTTCTCCGCGCAAATAGCCAAACGATGTCATTTCATCTGTCGGATCGAAAATCAGAAGCCGCCCCAGCGCCTTGTTCTGCAAGACAGCCGTTAGGCGAGGATCGTCCACTCCATCAGGCAGCTTGATCGCGAGAATCACGTGATTGAACCAGTTGACTGCGGGTGTGTTTGCGTTAACCGCTCCCCGCCGGGTGTTGACCACTATGTAGTACGAATCGATGCCGATCTCCTGCAGCATCGTGCTCATCAGCGTCGCTTTGTCTTTGCAGTCCCCATAGTGGTGCGAAAAAATGTCATTCGCCGCATGCGGCTGCCATCCGCCGATTCCCAGCTCGATCGCCACGTAGCGGATGTCGTCTTGCGCGAACTTCGCCAGCGCGGTCATCTTACCAACGACGGTTGTTTGTGAAGCCGTGAGCGCGGCCACCTTTTGCTTGATTTCGGGCGAACTATCCCGCCGCCCGCGAACTAGCCCCACTTCCCAAAGCGCCATGTCGTTCCAGTTTGCAAAACCCCTCGACTGTCCGCCGCCAGGCGGAAAAAACGAAACGATCATGTGACCTGCGACCGCACCCCACGGCGGCATGTCCGCTTCCGGTCGAATACCTTCCACATTGTTTACGACCCACTGCCACTGGTTGCTTCCCATGGAAGTCGCTTTTACTTCCGGATAGTTCAAGAACGATGCTTTGTATTCCCATCCCGCCGGCAGCTGCAGGGTGTATCGCGCTTCTCGAACCGGATCCTCGTGCTGAAAACTCCACTCACCTTGCAGGATGTAAGGGCGGTCTTCGTGCTCGACTTCGTAGCCAACAATGTTTCCTGGATCGGCGGCCGGAATCTTGAGTATTTTTGTTCGGAGATCCGTCGCCAGCTCTCCATTTGAAACGCCAAAAAGTGCCGTCTCCAACACCTCCTTGTCTTTCACTTCGTAATCTTTTCCCTGTGCCGGTATGCACCAGCCGCGGATTCCGGTGATCTTCGTCTCCGCGTCGTACGAGGCGTACACCGTTCCGTGCTCGCGTCCGCCGGGCCGCAAAATCTTGTACGCCCGCCTTTCAATCGTCTTGATCTTCCCGTTGCTCTGCACATTTAAAATCTCTTCGTAGTACAAGAGCACTGCATCCGTCTTCTCGTCGTGCGGCGGCAAGGGCGCATTCACCAGCGCGTGCATCCATTGAGGAGCATCCGCGGCACGCGCAGGCACCGGGACGAAAGCCCAACACATGAAGAGCATTGCGGGCAAAAAAGCGGCTCTGCGAATCACTTTAATTACCCCCTCCGCCGGCCATAGGCTGCAACACAATTTGCTCTTCATCGCCCGTCCTCACAGACTCATAGAAATTGCGCACCGCCGGGTAGTATTTCGGATCCAACATCACCAACTCGCTCTTCAGACGCCGCTCAATGTGCAGGGTTCCGTTCTTCTCATCCACTTTCATTGTGTACACCAGCAACTTTGCGTCCTTGTCTCCCGGCTTCGGCAGATTGGTTACTTTCCACCCCAGCGGCAGTTCGATCGTCACGTCATCCACTTTTTGCGACATGTAGTGATAATAGAGTGGATGCACGCGGTTCGTGTGCTCGTAAATGTGTTTTTCCGGAGCGCCGAAAATTCCGACCGGCAGCAACGCATGGCTCCCGGCTCCTGACAACCACCCCGGCACTTTCAGATCAAATTCCGCCACAAGTTTCGGGTCCGCACTGGACCAATCCGGCTTGTTCGTCAAGTCCACCTCGATAGCCGCCGGAACCGCGTACCGCACCTGATCTTCCAGCAGCTTCTTTCGAGTCGTCTCGTCCTGGTTTCGCTCGGACACGCGAAGCGAGGCCGCTTCCAGACCTGAATACGTCACCGTCAACTTACCTTCCAAACTTCCCTCTTGCGTCAACTTCAACGTTGCCTTACGTTCGATCTGCGACTCACCGCTTTCCGGCAAGCTCGTCACAATCCACGTGCCGCCGTCCTTGTCCAGCTTCAGGCCCGGCGTATTCGTTTCCGGCCACGGCAGCATGCCGTATGGCGTAAAGGCGGATCCCGGATCGAAATACACGTCCTTCCCGTTCATCTTCACGACCACAACGAACGTGCGCAGATTTTGTGCCTTCGTAATTGCCTTCACAAAGAAATGTTCTTCCCGAGTCGAGATCCTGGCCACCGAAGCATCCAACCCGGCCGCGCGAGTTAATCCCAAAAAAAGCAGAGTGATTTGATCTCCATCGCCATAGCCGCGCTTCCACACATCCTCCGCGTTACCAGCCCCCTTCTGCTGTGCTCTTTTCTGCTCCTGATCCGTTTTTTCCACCTCATAACTTGTGTTCCGTATTTGCTGTACTCGCGCGTAGATCTTTTGCAATTTCACTTCAGGAGTGTCGCTCGCCGCCACGATTGTTCCTACTGCGTCTTCCATTGCCTTCTTTTTACCGACAAAACTTTCCACGCGGTCGTATTGTTTCTTCCCTTCCCTTTTCCAGAACCTGTCCGCATCTTTTTCAAACGGCCCTTCGGTATAGTTGAAGTCCACCCGGAATTTCATGCCTTCTTCCGGCGGCATGTCGTCTTCAATCTGAAATGCCGGGATGTTTTTCGCCTCCATGACAACCAGTGGGGCCACGCCCTTAGTTTCTACCGGCGGTTCGACGCCCGCCGGCAATCCATTCGGCCAGCTCCAGCCCAATGAAAAGTCGCGGGAGGGTTTCAGCGTAAACTTCGCCGATTTCGTAAACAGTTCATCGCTCAAAAGCCAGTGCGAGTCGTAAACGTATCCCTCCGTGAAATCAATCATGTAGTGGTACTCGAGAATGCTCCCTGGCTGCACATCCGAAAACGTAAATGTCTTCGCCAGGACCTTGATATTTCGCCCTTTGACGATCTCCTTCTCGTATACCTTGCCGTCAAAATTCACGATGGACCCGTCGGGATGTATCGTCCGCGCCCTGATATTTACGATAGTGGCCTGATCTCGTACGAACGTAATCTCCGCATCCGCATATTTTCTTCCTTCCTCCGTGAAAATCTTTTCTCGCACATAGTTATATTCATGCGGTGTGTGGAAATTGCTGTCGTCCCGGTCTACCTGCCTGTAAAGAATTATCGCTGGCGCTCCTGGAGCTTCCGGCACGCTCGTCATCTTCAGCTCTTCCTGCGTGATCGGCAGCCATTCATCGGCTGCCCTGCTCGGCCTCACGCGATACATCACAGCTCCAAGCAAAATGACCGCCGTAATCAGGGATAGCCGGCGCAGATTCACAACGCACCTCCGGAGTTGAATTTCAGGCAGACACACAAATCGAGAGCGCGTAGGGATAGACCTGTAACCTGCACCGCCGCGCTGGGAAGGGTTTTGGCGCATAAGCTGTATTGTTGACCTGTGCTACTTGCTGCGGCGGACAATACAGGCCTGCTACTTCCTTGTCAATAGTGCTAAGGGCCATGACGTGCAACAACGCACTATGTCTTTCGTTCTGTGCTCGCGGACGCTCAGGCTCGTGCAAGAGATCTTTTAAGCGGCCTGACCTTGCGGGCGAACTGCCATAAAAACCTATCGCGCCGCAGAATCTCGATCCGGTTCAACGCGTATAAATCGATCGGCTCATTCGACCCATACACCGTGCTGAACGCGCAAGTGTATCCCGCCTCAGCCACGATCTTTTCCACTGTTGCGTTAAAAAATCCCGCTGGATACGCTAGTGTTTTGCACGGCTTCTGCAAAAGCTCTTCGATCTGCTTTTTTGCGTCGCTTACTTCGTACTTCACTTCTTCCGGCTTCAGTTCATGCAGCAGCCTGTGATTTGTTGTGTGCGACCCAAACTCAATTCCGTGCGTTGCCATCTCCAAAATCTCTTCGCGCGAAAGGTGCGGCCGCGCCTCCTCCCCCCTGGCCAGAGGTTTCGCCGAAATCTTGCCGATCACCGACGGCACGAGAAAAATCGTTGCCTTGATCTCCAGTTCCCGCAAAATCGGAAACGCATTCGTATAACTATCCTGGCAGCCGTCATCGAACGTAACCGTTATTCCATTCTCGGGAAATTTGCCTTCGGTCAGGTAGAAGTCAATCAGCTCGGCGGCCGTGTAAAACACGAACCCTTGCGCCTTCAAATATCTCATCTGCCGCGCAAAGCGAGCCGGCGGCGTAAACCCTCCCCGCACGCGTGAGCTAGCGTTTGGCTTGTCAATCATGTGGTACTGAATCACGGGCACGATGGAATTGGCGTTTTCCATCTTTATTCCAGGTTGGGTTCTTCGATGATGCTCACATCCGAATCGCCGCGCGTCAAAAACCAGTTTTGCGGATTGCAAATCACATTCTTCGCTTCTACATCGGTTGTTGCGACCCACGCCATGAATTGCGGCGACCTCTTTATTCTCCAAAACCCACGCCGCTTCAATTTCTCTTCCACTAATCCATCTAACACGTCCGTCACTAGGCTGCCCGCTCGAAACTCGACGGCTTTTCGCAGCGCAGCGTCAATCAACGCGTCCACAATTTCCGCGCTATTCTCGCGTTCATACAAAATATCGCTGATCGCCGCCTTCGCAGGACCAGCAGCCACTCCCGCACCGGCAACTGACTTCCGAAAAAATAAAACGACATACCCCGCCAGCCGCTCTTTCTTATAACATCCAACAATTTCAAATCGCTTCCCCGGCTGCTCCGCAAATTGCCACTTAAGCGTCCGAGCATCTCTCTGCGCAGCACATCCCCATTGCCCTGCAGAGCGTTCCCAAAGCTCATCGAACTCCGTCCCAAATTCGCAGATGGTTCTTGTCGCATACTTCCTGTCGCTCCCTGCTCCGCTTGTTCCGACGCGCATCGGCGCAGTCAGCAAATTTAAAAATCCTCGCACTGGCGCAATCCCCGCCGCTCCCGCAAGCCCGTTGCCCGCATACAATAATTTCTGATACCTGTGAATCCACCCCATCTCCGCCCAGCCCATACTCCGAAACAATCCCGCCGACTGCTCATTAATTCCCAAAGTAATCATCGTCGGATACTTCTCTCGCGCCGCCATCACCAACTGCTTCCCCAATCCTTTGCCGCGATAATCTTCCCGCACAATAAAATCCAAAATCCAGATCGCCGCCCGCGTTTCTCCACCCGCCTTCAATTGCACCGGAATCGTAGCCAACTGCCCAACAATCTCTTCACCACAACTCACCACCCAAAGCGGAATATCGTCCATCCTAGTGTTCGGATTCTCCAGGTAGTGCCACTTCCAGTAAGCAGGATCGCTCTTCCGCGCCTCCCCCGCATACGCCACGCGCAGAAAGCGCAGTAACGCCTCCGTCTTCTCCACCCGAAACTGCTCCACTCGAACGTCCTGAACCACACCACCCCCGCACTACTCACCAACATCATTCACTTGTTGTGCAGCACAAATTTAGATCTGCGCCGCCTTGAGAAGCATCTACCCATTGACCAACTCCCAGAGCGGAGTATCAATCTTCGCGGTATCGGATGCGGTCTTGCTCGACAATCCAGAGTTCCTGTTTTGGCGATCGCCGGGAAAGCACGGGCAGCATCCGCTTCAAGAGCGAGATGAGCGTCAATTTGTCTTGGGAGTTGGGCCGAAAAACTACAATGCCCGAATGAGATTTTGGAGGATACGCCTGGACATTTGCGAAATCCAAATCCAGCGTAACGAGGATGCGGTCCTCGGTTCGACAGCGCTCCGCAAGCGTCGAGTCGTCGCTGCCTGACAATTCCTGATCTGCGACAGTATCCGCCTCATGGCCCGCTTCACGAAGCAGCGCAGCATGTTCTGCGGGAAGATTTTCGTCGACCTTGAATCTCAAGCTCTTGTTTCCAGCGGCAAGTCCACGGTTCCCTCGCGCGCCAACTCGGCGGCGTACGCCAGAGCTGCGTCGATATCCGCCTGCGTCAACGCCGGATAACTCCGCAAAATTTCATCGCGAGCCACGCCGGCTGCGATGTTATCAATCACCGCGGATACCATCACCCGCGTTCCACGAACGCAAGCTCTCCCATGGCAAACCGCCGGATTCACGCTTATCCGCTCTCGCCAGTTCTGCATGCCGCTATATTAACCCCATTTTCGCTACGTGGCGCCAATAGCACCTAGGTCGTTCCATGCCCCGCCCCTCCGTGTATCTCCCGGCATTGCAGCGATTTTGCAACGATTTCGTAGCGCGGGGCTTCAGCCCCGCATCTTGCTTTCCTCCGGCTTCGCTCCTATAGCGCGCTCGGCCCGCGCAGAGAAAGCTCAGCCCAGCCTCAGGCTTTCCCATCCGGGACCATGTTTCTCTACAGCGTTTAGGGTCAATCTCTAGGGGAAATCACCTATACCGAAAACTACAGGCAAGCCTTTAAATACCTGAACTCTCCATTGGCACCCAGCGCCACGTCCAGCGCAGCCAGGAGAAAAAGAGGATGCGATGGGTCGGAGAATTCTTGCAGGTGCAATTCTTGTTGCCGGATTTGTGACCGGATGCGGTGGAGGCAGCACGCAGTCGCCCACGCCACCCGCACCGCCGACGCCCCCAACACCCGCGGCAATTGTCGTCACCATCCAGAACAAGATCACCGGCAATGTGATCGCCGGCGGAAGCGTCACCGTCCTGGTCGCCTCCGTCAATAATGATTCCTCGAACAGCGGCGTCTCCTGGACCCTCACTGCCAACTCCGCCGCGTGCACCGCTTCCACCTGCGGAACTCTAACGAATGTAACCACTTCCAGCGCGACCTACGTCCCACCAGCCGCCGCCCCCGCAACCCCGAACAACGCCCCCACAATCACCGCCACCTCGGTAAAAGATCCCACGAAATCGGACACCGACAGCTTCACCATCGTCAGCGCCAGCACCTCCTGCGGCGCCGGACACGAATCCATCTTGAACGGTCAATACGCCTTCGCGCTCCAGGGCTTCGACACAGCCGGCGCTCAAGTCATGCTAGCAGGCACCTTTAACGCCGATGGAGCCGGCCACATCGCCACCCTCGCCGGCGCCGAGGACATCAACAGCTCCGCCGGTCCCCAAACCAATCTCACTATCAACCCGACCGGAAGCTCCTATTCCGTTGGTGCGGACAATCGTGGCTGCCTTACCCTGGTGAATTCCCTGGGCACCACAACACAATTCCGCTTCGCATTAGGCACGTTGAATAACGCGGTCGCCTCCAAGGGCCGCATCTCTGGATTCGCTGGCACCACTACGCCAGACACGCTAGTAACCGGCGAGCTGCGCCTCCAGAACGCTGCAGCTTTCACCAATTCTGCGTTCGCAGGCAATTATGCCTTCGGTTTGGACGGCACCGACACCGCTGGCAAACGTTTCGGCCTTGCAGGCGCACTCTCAACCAACAGCGCGGGCGTCATCACCGCCGGCAACTTTGACTCCAACGACGGTGGAACTCTCAACACCAACGCAGCGATCACCTCGGGCACGTACGCAATTTCCTCCAACGGACGCGGCACGCTCAGCCTCGCCTCCGGCGGCGTCACCGACAATTACGCGATCTATATGCTCAGCAATTCCGATGCTCTGCTCTTCTCCGTTGATGCGAACACCACAGGCCATCCCATGACTGTAGGCGAAGCTCTCGGCGCCAGTGCCTCCTTTTCCAACAGCTCGCTCACCGGTACGCTCGCCATTCACATGACTGGCAGAACCGCAGGCGGCAGCGCCGACGTTACGATCGGTGTAGGAACCGGCGACGGCGGCGGCAACTTCTCAACATTGAATCTCTTTGAGAAATCGGCTGACAATCCCATCAACAATATGAGCGGCGCCGCCACCTATTCCGTGGCCGCGAACGGCAGAGCTACCGTCACCGGTATCTTTCCCAATGCGCCAGTCATTTATCTCAACGCAACGAATCAGGGCTTCATCGTAGGCGGCGGCGTATCCGCGCCTTCCGGTATCGTTGAGCCGCAATCGGCCGGCCCATTTTCCAACGCCTCGGTTTCCGGCTCCTATTTCCTCGGCACCGAAACTCCGGGCTGCGAGTGTGTCCCCGAAGAATCCGGCGTTGCCACGGCAAACGGCTCTGGCGGATTAACCGGCACCCTGGACTCAGGACGCTTCGGCGGCCTGCTCCAAGCGAATCAGCCATTGCCAGTCTCCGCCTATTCCGTCAATGCCGATGGCACAGGCAACGTCGGCACAAACACCGCCCTTATCGTCATTTCCACCAGCAAATTTCTATGGATGGATTCCAGCATCAACCCAGCCGTAACCCTCCTGGAAAAATAGCGCCAGCATTTCGGTAGCCTATCTCGATCAGCGCGGGCTTAGGCTTTCACAACTGTTACTCCCGTCAACGCCTCATCGCAGCGGAAGCATTGCGCTTTCTTTTGTGTGGCAGTCTTCGTTTCTTCGCGCGCAATGCCGCGCGGACAGGCCGCACTTCAAAGCGCACCCCTTCCGCCTCCTGCAAATACGCAATAATCTCAAACAGTCTGCTCGCCGTCGGATTCCCCTTCGGCCCAAACATCTGGTGAATCGTCTTCACGTGAATTTTTGTCCCTGCTGCCAGCTTGGGAAACCCAAGCGTCGCGTTGATGTAGTCACGTAGGATTTCTTTCGCCATCTCGACCTCGCCCGACAGCAGACTTTCCAGCGCCTCGCTCAACATTCCTCTTCGAAATGCTGGCTCCCGTCTCATGCGTGCTTGAATCCCTTCTCTAAAATCGCTCGTCAAGGCCATTTTCATTCCTCTTCTTTCCGCTGCTTCTTCCTCTGCTTGTAGTCCTCCCAACGGCCAAGCGCGCGCACAATATCGTTCTGCTGCCGTTGTTTCGTTCCGCCACCCAGGAGGATCACGATCTCCTCGCCGTCTTTTCCGAAATACACTCGGTAGCCAGGACCAAAATTGATCTTGCACTCAAACACTCCGGCTCCGACTCCTTTCACGTTGGAGAAATTCCCTATCCCTAAGCGATACAGCGCCTTTGATACTCTCTGAGCTGGCGCAAAGTCCAGCGCGTCGATCCATTCTCGAAACGGGCTGCGGCCGTCAAGCACGCGATATTCGCGAATCTCCACCATTCTTTCGATAGTAGCATATATTTTACCATCCCGAAATACCTCTCAAGCCCCGGTCATTTCGAACGGAGCGGGCCGACATTTTCCCCCGCGCGTTCGCTCCTGCGAATCTGTCGGCGTGCGCAGAGAGAACCGCTGCCTCATCGCTCACGCCATTTGTGAGCGATGAAATCTCTCTGCATGTTTGGTTTCATAGCGGAGTGTCGAAAAAGTCAGAGTCGACGTGTGGGAAAGACCTCGGGGTTCTCGGCTACTTATGATGCGGCCATCCGCGTGTTATCGTGTCGGACTGTGGGAGGTCCCATGTCGACGAATTTTGGATATAACGATCTGTTCGGCGACGGCGCGGGAGGAGAAACGGGCCCAGTCCCAAGCGTTGATGTTGCGGACCTTAAGAGCGTATGGGCGATGCAAAATGAACTTCAAGCAAGAGTACCTGGCAAGTCGATTAGTATTGGCGCCGAATCCTATAAGCGTGCATGCGGTGCGGGAGCAGATGTCCGTTCCCTTTTCACACGGGTCTCGCAGCTCCGCGTGTTGCAAATGCTTGGAATGCTCGCACCGTGGACACATGGCGAGGTAGTGGACGACGCGGTCTTTACGGTTGCCGCCACATTCCCAATGACAAGAATGCAACCAGGAATTGTCTACGATGAACTTCCGTTTGATCTTCAGGAGTTTTTAAATCAGGTCGCAAAGCAAGTCGCGGGTTGAGTTAATCTGTCGGCCTACGCAGACTCTCTTTTCCTTCTTCCGTCCGACCTCCTCTGACTTCAACATCCCAAATTCAAACGCTCTTTCCCGCCGGGTGCCGCAACCCTTGTGGTTTTCAAGGGTGCGGGTTTTGACTTTGCGTAAGCTCAACTCTCACGTCTTCAGGTTAGTCTCCCGCTCTTCACGATAGCTCCGTCCATCCACCAAGTTTTTCTGAATAGAGCACTTCGGCTCCGCAACTCCTTGCCGCCGGTACAAGCCCAGTTCACCCCATCGCCACCTTCTCCAGTCGCTCCAGCGTATCGGGATACATCCGCACCAGCAGCACTAGCGCCGCCGCTTGCGGATTCGGCTTGGCACGCCCCTGCTCCCACTTCTCCAGCGTTCGGACATTGATTCGCAGCTTCCGCGCAAACACCGCCCGCGAACACCGCATTCTCTTCCGAGTCTCCCGGATAAACTTGGAATTCACCGCCGGAAGCGGCGCTGCTTCCACACGGTAGCTCCGCAGCGTCAGCTTCCCTTCGCGCTGCTTCCTCATCGCTTCCACGCCCTCGACCAATTCCTCAATGATCTTTCTCTTTGCCATTACCGTTTCCTCCTGGCCGCCTCGCGCGCTTCACACTCTCGTTCAATCGCTGCCTTCAATGTCCTCTTTTCCCTCGGCGTAAGATCCACCGCCTCATTTTTCCCATACAACGTCATCAGCCAAATTTGATGGTCTGCTGCAAAGTGGTAGTAGATCACCCGCAAGCCTCCTCGCCGCCCCTTGCCACGCTGGGTGTCGCCCCAGCGAACTTTCCGGAACCCTCCCGTACCGGGAATCAGGTCTCCGGCTTCCGGCGTGCGCGCCAGTTCCCGCTGAAGCCCGCGGTATCCCTCATCTTCCAAATATTCGGGCAGATAGCGCGTGAAGGCCGGAGCTTCAAAGAATTCCATTCCCTCTCACCCTACGCCATTGGCGTATACTCAATACCATACGCTATTGGCGTAGAGCAAGCAAGATCGATTTCGTGTTAGCGGCGTCTCGCGGCCTTGGTCTTCTGTTTTCAGGCGGGTGGCTGACCCTCAATTCCGAAAGCAGTCTCTGGGTGGCCCATCCTTGCTTGGTTTTGCAAGGGTGGGTCTTGCTTCCTCATTCCCTTCAAAGGACCCGACCGCGCGCGTGAGCGCCAAGCGTCGCCTCACTTCTACTCACTACCCACTATTCGCTACCCACTCCCCTCCCACTTTTCCACACTCTTCCACAGTCACAGCAACCCATTACTCCCCGTTTACCTTGGGTTCCAAAGGGCCTAACTCCCTCAGTCCTCTCCACTTCCGGCACCCCAACTCGAATCCGCCCCCGCCGTTCGAATGACGATGCAGTAAACGAACAAAGCTATTGACAATCGGTAACTATCTGTGCTACCATTTCCCATGTTCAGCGCGTCGCCCGTCCTTACGCTTGATCGCTACCGGCTTTTCCTGCCCCTCCCTCCTACCTCCGTGAGCTCTGTGCCCTCTGCGTTAAAATCCACATTTAAAAGCAACACGCCTCTCGCCTCCGCAGGCCACTCACCGCAAGCCACTATCCCCTTTAGAATCATATCTTTTGCATACCCCCACCATCTAACCCCCATCGAATCATATTCTTGCAAAAAACAGGGGAGGGGGTGGTACCCAGAGCCTCCAACCCAACCCCTTCCTCTTTTTTCCACTGCGAGTAAACATCCAACACACAGCAACGCCCGTTTACCCCGAGCAAGGGCGAGACACACCTCCACTCTTTTCATGTGTTTACCCAACACTTCCCCTCGCACCCGGGGTGGGGGTCTTATCGTCGGCCAGGCACCCGATGAACCGTGTCTGTGCCGGCCAATCATCGGGAGGACCGGATATCTCCGCTATGCGGATCACAGGCCACGTAGCGCTAACCAAATCTTCTCTGCGCGGCTCCGCGATCTCTGCGTCTCTGCGTTATCCTTTTCCCGTTTTTCCTTTCAACTCTCAACTGTCGACTGTCAACCTCTCGCCGCCGCTTTTCCACTACTCACTAACCCACTATTCGCTACTCACGGTCCTCCCTATAACTTCTACCCTCCCGCCCCCAAACTACGGCATAATCCCGCCGCACAGGGGCGTATCAAGGTCCAGCTTAACGACTGGGCGCAACCCAATCCCGCACACGGGGAGGATTCAGTGACTGATCGTCCATGGAGTTCCACGGCTCCTCCAGGAGAATTCCGCACCTACATCTCCGCGGAGGAAACCGTCAAGGAATTTACGATCCGCGCGGTCATCCTTGGCTCGCTGTTTGGATTGCTCTTTGGCGCGGTCAGCGTCTACGTCGGCTTGCGCGCTGGGTTGACCGTCTCTGCATCCATCCCCATCGCCGTGCTTTCGATCAGCATCTTGCGCGCGTTTGGCCGCTCGACGATTCTTGAAAACAACATCGTCCAGACCACCGGCTCTGCGGGCGAATCGCTCGCTGCTGGCGTGATGTTCACGATTCCCGCGCTGATTTTTCTCGGCTTCGGCTCGGAGTTCACCTTTTGGCGCATCTTCCCCCTCGCGCTTCTCGGCGGATGGCTTGGCGTGTTGCTCATGGTTCCGCTGCGCCGCCAGCTCATTGTCGGCGAACACGGCAATCTTTCTTTCCCTGAAGGCACGGCATGCGCCGACGTCCTCGTGGCGGGCGAGCGCGGCGGCTCTTTTGCGGGACGCGTTTTCTGGGGACTCGGTCTCGGCGGCGTGTACACCTTCTGCATGAACACGTTTCAGGCCTGGACCTCACAGCCGGAAAGCCGCCCGTCCTGGTTTCCCGGCGCATCTTTCCGCGCCAACATCACTTCGGAATATCTCGGCGTCGGCTACATCATCGGGCCGCGCGTTGCCGGAATTCTTTTTGCGGGCGGCATCGTCTCCTGGCTTCTGATCATGCCCGCCATAAAATTCTTCGGCCAGCTCTCCGGCCACACAGCTATTTATCCCGGCACGATTCCCATCCCGGACATGACTCCCGATCAACTCTGGCGAACCTATATTCGCCCGATGGGCGCTGGCGCCGTCGCCGCAGCGGGTGTCATCACTCTGATTCGCACGTTGCCAACAATCATCTCCGCGTTGCGTTCCGGCCTCAAAGATGTCCGTGCGCAAGGCGGCGGCCAGTCCTCTGCCGCGAGCCGCATCGACGAAGACATGCCCATGCGCACCGTCATCATCGGCTCGATCGTCATCATCGTAATGCTCTGGGTTTTGCTGACGTTCCATCCCATGAAGGGTGCGAGCACTCTTTGGTGGCAGAATCTTTTTGCCGCCATTTTCGTTGTCGTTTTCGGATTTCTGTTTGTCACCGTCGCGGCGCGTATCAGCGGACTACTTGGAAATTCTTCCAATCCCATAAGCGGAATGAGCATCGCCACGCTCATGGCCACCTGCGCGATCTTCTTTCTCGCCGGATGGACTGCTCCCAACTACGCCGTTCTCGCGCTCATGATTGGAGGCGTCGTCTGCATCGCCGCCGCCATCGCCGGCGCCACCTCTCAAGATCTAAAGACCGGCTATCTCGTCGGTGCCACTCCATACCGACAACAGTTGAGTCTTCTGATCGGCGTAACAATTTCCACCGTCGCCATCGGCGCCACGCTCAACCTGATGAATGTGGGTCTCGAGAAATACATCCCCACGCAAATTCCCGTGAATATCGCCGCCCTGCCCTCCGGCGCTAAAATCGAGCGCGAAGGCTTCGTCTATCGCGGCAAAAGCTACACCTTGATCAATGCGCTCAGCTCGGGCGTCATTCCCGACGGCGAATATCTCTACGACAGCAACACAAAACAGATCGAAATCCAGTGGGCGCAAGGCATCGGAAGCGACAAAGCGCCCGCGCCGCAAGCTCGCCTAATGGCCACGGTCATCAACGGCATCCTCAACCAAAAACTTCCGTGGCGCCTCGTTTTGATGGGCGTCGCGCTGGTCATCGCCGTCGAAATTCTCGGCGTGCGCTCGCTTGCGTTTGCTGTCGGCTCGTATCTCTCCATCGCGACCACCGCAACAATGTTCGCAGGAGGCCTGGTCCGCTGGATGGTCGAAGCGAGTTCCAAGGAGAAAAAAGACGAAGGAGAAGCCAGCCCCGGCGCGCTCTATTCCAGCGGCTTGATCGCCGCCGGAGGTGTCTTCGGTTTGCTGGGAATCATCATTAATCTTTTCCAGGACCCGGAAATCGCCACGCACGTCCCCGGCTGGTTCGGACGATTGTTGAATCTTCCCTGGCGTCCCGATCTTTTCTCTCTCGGGCCAAAATTTTGGCCCATGCTTAGCCCCAACGATCAGACTCCGCTTCCAACTCATCTCCAGTCGATCTTCGGCGTCGTGATGTTCGGTCTCCTCGCCTTTTCGCTGTTCCATTTCGCACGCAAAAAGCTGAGTTAAGGAGCCTATCGAACAGATCAAGTTTTCAACGAAAATTCACGAATACCCGCCAAAACGCTACTTTGACGCGCGCATGCCAACACCGTAGACTTTATGTATGGGAACTTCGTTCCGCGCCCGCCGTTACAACTTCGATTGGCGCGGCTTCATCACGCCCGGCGTCAAGCTCCTGGTGCTCATTTGCACTGGCGTGTTCCTGGTCCAGACGCTCGTCGACATCTTTCTGGGCGTAAAAGCTTCGTCTTGGATTAATCATTTCTTCGGGCTCGTCGCACTCGGTCCCGTGCCCGGCCTCCGGCTGTGGCAGCCGTTCACATACATTTTTCTTCACGGCGGCTTGCTGCATTTGCTGATGAACATGCTTTTTCTTTGGATGTTTGGCCGCGAGTTGGAATTGGTTTGGGGGAAAAAGCGCTTTCTGAATTTCTTTTTTCTGTGCGGCGTCGGCGCAGGCCTGATCGAAATTCTGGTCAAGGTGATTCCGATGTCGTGGGGGCACATGCCGTCAGACATTCCGACGATCGGAGCTTCCGGCGCGATCTTTGGGATCCTAATGGCGAACGCCATTCTGTTTCCAGACAGGCGCATTTGGCTTTTTCCACTGCCGGTGACGATCCCAATGCGGCCGTATGTCGCGGTGATGGGCGCTATCGAATTTTTCGGCACGCTGGGATCCGGCGGCGACGCCGTTGCCCACGTCTGCCATCTAGGTGGAATGTTGGTGGGATACATCTACCTGCGGCGCGGCTCGTTTCTATACAGCGTGCGAAACAGCGTTTCGGACTGGCAACATAAGCGCAACCGCAAGAGATTTGATGTGTACATTAACAAGCACAAGAACGAACCTCCTTCCCGTCCAGACCGCTGGGTCAATTAAACTCTCTTCAGTCGGTGTTCTCGCAGTTTTCGTCATTGCCTCTGACGAGAAGGAATTCCTTTGCGGAAGTGGTTCGAAGCGATTTTGAAGATAATTGTCGGCGTGTTTTTCGCGCTCACGTCCGTGTATTGTCTGCTGACTTTTCTGCCTTACACCTACTACGCGATGATCAAATCGCCCGCATACGCGTGGATTCCCTGGTTTGCGCGACATCATGCGTTGCTTTTCTGGCTCGCGTGGCTGGCTGCGGCCGTCGCTTACTACTCTCGAACAAAGCGTACCGCGTATTATGTGTGCTTCGGTATTCTCGCGTGTGTTGGGATTTTTCTTTCTGCGCGGCCATTTCTTGCGGGCCTAGAGAGCAATCGAACCGCCTACCTTGGCAGCGTAGCGGCGGTGTGGGTGATCATCCTGGTTGTGTCGCACTGTGAATTTCACAGTTCGACGACTACGGATAGCGCGGCTTCTGTTGATTCGCATCTTTCCTATGCCACCGGGAGCTGGCTGGCAGTGGGCATCGCTTTGCTGAGTATGGCGGGCGCAGAGCTTCGAAGTTATTCCGATACCAGAACGCTGTCACTTCACGTCAGCGATATATACCTGACGTTCTGGAGCTTGGTATCGCACGTTTTTGTCGCCATTATCCTGGTTTCCATTCTGAATTTGATCCGCATTGCAGCTTCAAAATCATCACATCCACACGGCGTGGAATCGACCTTATTAGGTTTGCTGATTTTTGGTTCATTATGGGCGCTGGCGATTCGTTTTCTTGAAAACGCCCTAAGTTTCGAGGGTTGGCTCGCGCATTCTTATGCTGCTTCGCTTGCCGCGGCGCTCACACTCTTAGGATTTTCCGTGGCTCGCCCGTTTCTCGTGTCGGATGGCTCGGAGATACGCGCTGGATCCGCGCGGCGAGCGATACCTCTAGTCATTATCGCAACGCTCTTTGCGGTCATTGCCCTTTCGCTGCCTACTCTTGTAGGCGGCGGGGATTGGAATGGATTCATTCAGGGCACTTTCACATTGGTTTTTTGGAGCGTTCTAAGCTTCTGCATTTTCCGTCTGTGGCCAAGGCTTGGAAAATATTCGCTGAAGACTATACTCGTGACGCTCCTTATAGTTTTCCTCTCCTACGAAGCATTGCAGGCCACGAATATCTATTGGGCCAAGCCACTTGGCTCGACGGACGACGACATCGAGCGCTCGATCGACAATTACGCGACGCGCGATGCTTCATTCAATCTGGCACACCGTCTGCTCGGAAAGGGTTCGCGCAGCGAACCTTGCGGCGAGCTTTGCCGGATCCTGCGCGAATATACGGAGATCCGTGGGGCGCAAGCGCGTTTTGATTTGAAACTAGTTGATCCGCTTGTCCCAACACGCGGCGAGCGGCCCAACATTTTTCTTTTTGTGATCGATTCGATGCGGCCGGATTATCTGGGCGCCTACAATCCGAAGGCAACTTTTACGCCGAATTTGGACGCCTTGGCGCGCGACAGTGTCGTCGTGAAAAACGCGTGGACTCCCTACGCGGGGACTTCGCTTTCCGAGCCTGCGATCTGGGCAGGGGCTTTGCTGCTGCATGCGCATTTCATGCAGCCGTTTGAACGCGTGAACAGTCTTGAAAAACTGGCGAAGGCCGACAGCTACGAGATGATTGTAAGCAACGACGAAATTCTGCGCGAAATACTTTCGCCTTCCGAGGACCTCATCAAGCTGGATACCGACAAGAAGCTTTGGAACCAGCTCGAGGTCTGTTCGACGGTGCAACAGGCCGAGAGCATCATCGAACATCGCTCGGACTCCGCGCGGCCAATCTTCTTTTATGCGCAACCGAAAAACGTGCACCAATTTGCGCGAAACGATTTGCCGCAAGCCAAGGCTGCGAACTGGCCTGCTCAGCCTGGATTCAACTACCGGATTTCGTTCGAATTGCATCAGGTGGACGAGTGTATGGGCGGTTTTGTCGCCTGGCTTAAAGTTAGCGGCCTTTATGACAACAGCATTCTCATCGTGACTTCGGATCATGGCGACGCCACTGGCGAACTTGGGCGCAATAGCCATTCGGTGGTGATCTATCCAGAAGTGATGCGCGTGCCGCTGATCGTGCATTTGCCAAAGGCGATGCAGAACAGATTCGTGCATGATGACGAACGCGTCTCCGCGCTCATCGACATAACTCCCTCGCTGTACTATCTGCTCGGGCACCGGCCGATCATTTCCAATCCGCTTTTCGGGCATCCGCTTCTCATGGAAACCGCTGAGGAGTTGCACAGCTACCACCGAGACGATCTCTTTCTGGCGTCCGACGTGCGCGCCGCTTACGGCCTTCTCGCAGACAATGGCCGATACTTCTATGCCACGTACGATTCGCCAGCGCAGAGCTATCTCTACGATCTATCTCAGGATCCAGAGGGCGAGCACGACATTTTGACGAACACACTGAAGAAGCACTTCGACCAGCAGATCATCTCTCACCTGCATGAGATCGCTGATTTCTACGGATACAAGCCGGGAATCGGGTCGTTACTGGCCTCAGGGCACTAGCTGCACATCTGCCGTCATTTCTTTGCCATCAAATCGTACATGTAACTGGCAATATGCTGTCATTTTATGTATCATTTAAAGGACATATAAATGCCCATTTGGCAATAGGAACACGCTGGAGGCGGACAATGGCTCTACCCATCTATCCGGTGATCGACCCATCGATTAAGCACGTTGGAGTGAGCAAACTTCGCGAACTGAATGCCACAGCATTGAAGGAAACCGACGACACCTTCGTCATACAAGACAACAACACGCCACTCGCTGTTCTGCTGACGTACGAAAAGTTTCTGAACATGCAGCAGGAACTGATGTCTGTGATCAATACGCTCGAACTTCTTACCGGCACGGAGGAACTGGCCGGGGTTCTCGCTGGTATTGAACAACTGAATGCAGGACGAACCCGGCCTCTGGCGGAGATTGAGGCCGAGCTAGAGAAGAAGTAATGGCTAAGCTGCATAAAAAGCGCCGCAAAGCACAGGCGCCAGCGCAAAAACCTGCTACTGCGGTTTTAGCGCCGTACGAAATAGAAATGGTTCCCTCGGCAGAAGCTGTTTATCGGAAACTCTTTCAAAACATGCAGGACGCGGAGACGAGGGGCGAAAAGTCCAGTAGCCACCACACGACGTTTCGGATGGTCCAAGAGGTTATCAAAGCGATCATTCCGCGTAACCCAATCGACAGGTCCTATGGCCTCTCCGGGCCACTCTCAAAATATTTCAGAATCAAGAAAGGCCGAATGAGGATTTGCTGGGCCGCAAATTCGGCTGCCAGAAAAGTGACCATCTTGTTCATCTCTGAGACGATGAGAAAAGAAGGCGACGCAAGCGACCCCTATAACATCTTTACGAAGCGAGTCATGTCCGGAGAGTTCCAAAAGTTCTTAGAATCAAAATAACGAAAGCTACTTACGTGGACTTCTGCGCGGGGCCGCCAATTACATGAAACTTCATGAAGTTGGTGGTGCCGCGAATGCCCATGGGTGTGCCTGCGACGATGCCGATGACGTCGCCTTTGCGAACGAGGTGTTCTTCGAGGAGGCGTTTTTCGGCGATGGCGGCGAGGCCGTCAATTTTTTGGACATTGGGAATGTGACGCGGCATGGTGCCCCAGATCAGGGCCATGCGGCGGCGCGTTTCCGCTTCAGGTGAGAACGCAATAATGGGGACCGCAGGGCGATAGCAGGAAACGAGGCGCGCGGTGAAGCCGCTGTGCGTGAAGACGGCGATCAGCTTCATGTGCAGTTCGTGCGAGGCGTGGCACACGAGTTCCGCGACAGTTTCCGCGATTTTCAATTTTTCGAGCGGAACGCGCGGCGGCGTTTTCCAATCGCTGGCTTCGGCTTCCGCGATAATTTTCGCCATCATGCTGACGGCTTCGACCGGATATTTTCCGGAGGCCGTTTCGGCGGAGAGCATGACGGCGTCGGAGCCGTCAAAAATGGCATTGGCGACGTCGGAAGCTTCGGCGCGGGTGGGCCGGGGATTTTCGGTCATGGACTCGAGCATTTGCGTGGCGGTGATAACGGGCCGGCGGAAGTGGCGTGCGCGGGCGATAATTAATTTTTGAACGACGGGAACGCGCTCAGGACTCATTTCAACGCCCAGATCGCCGCGAGCAACCATCACGCCATCAGAGGCGCGAAGAATTGCGTCCAAATTTTCAATGGCTTCCGGTTTTTCGAGCTTGGCGATGATTGGCGTGTTCTTTCCCGCGCGGCGCACGAGCGACTTCGCGAGAAGAACATCCTCGGGACGCCTGACAAAACTTACGGCGATGTAGTTCGCACCGTGTTTCAAAGCAAACGCGAGATCCTCGCGGTCCTTCGGCGTGAGAGCGGGAACTTTTAGTTTGATTCCGGGCAGATTGATGCCTTTGTGTTCTCCGAGTGCTCCGCCATTTACGACTTCGCAGATCACTTCGGGGCCGCGCACCTGCAGGACACGCAATTCGATCAAGCCATCCGAAAGCAAGATGCGATCTCCGCGGTGGACTTCCTTCGGAAGCGGCCGGAAAACAGTACTGACTCGGGTGGAATCGCCTAAAACCTTCGCGGTGGTAATGACGAAGCGCTGCCCGGTGCGGAGCATGACGGGCCTGCTTCCCGCGAGCGGTCCAGTGCGAATCTTCGGGCCTTGCAGGTCAGCAAGAATGGCGATCGGTTTTTCTTGATCGACAGCGGCGGCGCGCAGGACGGCGATATTCTGCGCATGCTCGGCGTGGGTGCCATGAGAAAAATTCAGCCGAGCAACATCCATGCCAGCTTCCAACAAACGGCGGATCATGCGGGGCGAGCTGCTGGCCGGCCCGATGGTGCAGACGATTTTTGAATGACGAAAAGTCATATTCTCTGGTGAAAAAAAGTCTACACCTTCCGCGGCTTAACAGGCAGAAGATGCACTGGCCAAGGGTTAGATTATCTTGTGGCCGCGAATTCCGCGACGATGCGCGCGAGGAAGTCGACGCCTTTGTCGAACGACGCAAGCGGAATACGCTCGTCATCTGCATGCATGCGACGAGCATCCTCGTCGGCCATAGGGAAAGGGGAAAGGCCGTAAGCTTGTACGTTGTGCAGCCGGAGTTGAGCGGAGTCCGTTGCTCCAGCGGATAAAAACGGGAGCACCGGAGCGCCGGAAAACTCTTGCGAGGCGGCTTTTGTGATGGTGGCGTAGAAGTCGGACTCGAGCGAGGAAGGCGGAGCGGCGAGGCCGGCGTCGGGCTGGACTTCGAAACGGATATTGGGATCGTTGACGATTTTCGTGAGTTCAGCGAGCAAAACGTCGATGGTGTCGCTCGGCAAGAGGCGGACATTGAGCATGGCGCGGGCCTCGGAAGGGATCACGTTGGCACGCACACCGGCGCTGAGCATGGTGGGGGCGATAGTGTCGCGCAACATGGAATTCCAGAGAGGATTAGCGTCGGAGACGACGTGTTGAGCGTGCTCGCCGCGATCTGGTGTATCGAGCGAGCGAATCCACTTGGCAAGTTCATCGTCTTCGAGCGGCGCGAGCTGTTCGAAATAGCGGCGCACAATGGTGGTGAAATGTACGGGCGCTGTATAAGCGCCAATTTTTTCGACGGCCGCAGCCAGGTGAACAACAGCGTTGTCCTTGGTGGGTACAGAGGCATGGCCCGAGGGACCTCGCGCGATCACTGCGACGTCTACGGGGACTTTTTCGCTGGCTTGCACGGCGACGTATTCGACTTTGCCATTTTTGAGGATGACGCGGCCGCCTTCGTTGAGAGCAAAGCCGGCGGCAAACTTGTCCCAGTATTTGGCGATGAGCACGCGAATACTTGCATCGCCGCCTTGCTCTTCATCGGCGGTGGCGAGAAAGATGACGTCGCGGTTGACGCGGGCATTGGAGCGCTTGAGAGCAATGAAAGCGGCAAGGTTGGCGGCGAGCATACCTTTGTCGTCGATGGAGCCGCGGCCGTACATGTAACCGTCTTTGATGGTTGCGGCGAAGGGATCGACCGTCCACTTGGATTTGTCGACGCCAACCACGTCCATGTGAGCAACGAGAAGCAGGGCACGAGACGGATCGGGCATAGCGGCACTACGGAGACGCGCTACTAACGCGCTGCGGCCTGGAGCAAGGTCTAAGAATTCCGAGTTGATTCCTTCTTTCGTCAGAATGCCAGCGATATATTTTGCGGCAGCTTGCTCGTTGCCGGGGGGATTCGTGGTGTCAATGCGGATGAGATCGGCCAGCCAGCCTTCGGCTTCCTTGGCCAACGCGGTGGTGTCGCCGACTGGGGATCGCGTTGACTCGACGGTGGGCATGGCGGTGGAGGGCACCTGCGCCGCCAAAGGCAAAGCCGCTGCCAGCGGGAATAGTGCCAGAGCCACGGCGGGCACAAGTATGTGCATTCTGCGGTTCCAATTCACGAAGACTTCCTCCGACTCAGATGTGGCCTGGGTCTAAAATACCCGGCTCAGCAACGCTTTGCAGTTAACTCGCTTCATACTAACATGCAGGTGTGGGGGCCTACCCGAGGGCTTGGCAGCGGGTTTCGTAAATTCAAACGGCGAGCAAGCGCATCTGGTGTGGGATTGAGAGACGGCCAGGCAAACGGGTTGAATTCAAAGGCGAATCGAGGGGTGAAATGAAGACGATTGTTTCTCTGGTTTTACTGACATTTTTTGCGAGTGTGATCGTTCTACCGCTGGCGGAGCAGCACGCAGCGGCGCAGGCGCCCACGGGCCCTCAAGGGAGTGCACCACCGCCGCCAGCCGCGCCACCGCCCCAGGCTCCGGCTACACAACAGCAGCAGGCGCCACAAGCCGGGGTGAGCATCTCAGTGGAAGTGCCGGTTGTGACGCTGGATGTGATCGCGACGACACAACACGGCGACATCCTGACGGGATTGAAAAAAGAGAATTTCAAGCTGACCGATGAAGGCGTGGCGCAGACCATCACAAACTTTGGACCCACGGATGCGCCGATAACGATGGTGTTGCTACTGGAGTTCAGCAGCCGCGGATGGGGCGGATTCTTCGCCTCGTACGCAAAGTATTGGTCTCAGTATTTGTTTCCTCAGCTCAAACAACAGGACTGGGTAGCACTCGAAACATTCGACATGCAAACTCGCGTGGACGTGGACTTCACACAGAACAAAGAAGAAGTCATGGACGGAATACGCCACCTCTACTTTCCGGGCTTCAGCGAGTCGAATGTTTTCGACGCGCTTCTGCAGACAACGGACCAGATGAAGGATGTGAAGGGTAAGAAGGCTATCGTTCTGTTGGCCAGCGGGGTCGATACATTCTCAAAGCACAACCTCGACCAGACGATGAAACAGTTGCGCCAGAGCGATGTGACTATTTTTTGCGTGGGATTGGGCCAGGTTTTTCAGAATGCGGCGGACATGAGCAGACCGGGCGGGATGGGTAGCATCCAGCGAATGAATTATCTGCAAGCGCAGAACCAATTGAAAACATTTGCGCATGAAACGGGAGGCGAAGCATGGTTCCCGCAATTCGAAGGAGAAATGCCGGGCATTTTTCAAACCTTGACTGCATATTTGCGACACCAGTACAGCCTTTCGTATACGCCGACGACCGGCGCGAAGGATGGAAAGTTTCACAAGGTAAAGATTGAGCTAGTGAAGCCCGACGGGAGCCCGTTCGAAGTGGTGGACCAGAAGGGCAAGAAACAGAAATATGTGGTGTACGCTCGTGAAGGCTATGAGGCTGTGAAAACGGGCGCGGGAGACTGAGCTTCCGGTTCTGGTTTGCGAAGTGTGTTTGTGTTGTGCGCTGGCTGGCTAGACCTTATCTCATGAAGCGGCACAGCGGGGATTTTCCTCAGGGGCGAAAGCCCCGGTTTGCCGGTTTTCTATGTCGGAGCTAAAGCTCCGACCCCTACGAAGGCATTTATGAGACGCCTTCTAGTAGCCGCGGGCGAAATCTACCTGGTTGAACATTTCGCGGCCGTCAAACCATCGTTCCAGAAGATCCATGAGAAGAGCGGTTTCGCGATGCCAGAGGCGGTCGCTTACGGCGCTGGTGTGTGGGGTAATGAAGAGATTCGGGGCGCGCCAGAGGGGGCTTTCCGGGGGAAGCGGCTCGACGCCCGTTACGTCGAGCGCGGCGCCGCTAAGGACGCCTTTTTCGAGAGCGTGAATCAACGCGGATTCATCGAGCAGTGAGCCGCGGCCGACGTTGATTAAGCGCGCGCCAGGCTTCATACGAGCGATTTGCGGGGCGCCGATGAGGTGGCGCGTCTCGCTGGTTTCTGGCGCAGCGATGACCACATAGTCGGCTTGTGCGAGGGCTTCTTCCAGTTGCGAGACAGGGAGGATTTTTTCGGCGTTGGTGGTGTCGCCTTCGCCGGAGCGGGTTACGCCCCAGACGCGCATATCAAAGGCGCGGGCGCGCTTGGCGAGTTCGCGGCCGATGGAGCCAAATCCCACGATGAGCAAAACCTGGCCGCTCAGTTCGGTGAGGTGCTGCGGCTTGTCCCAGATGTCTTGCTGACCCCAGTGCGAGCGGTCTTGATGACGAGTGGAATCGGGAAAATTTCGAGCGAGGGCGAGGAGCAGGCCCATGGTGTGCTCGGCCATAGGTGGAGAAAAAACGCCGCTAGGATTGGTGACGACGATTCCGGAATCGCGGAGTTCGGGATACATCAGTTGCGCTACGCCGGCGGCTGTGGAGTGAATCCACTTTAGTTTTTTGGCGTGCGTGAGCTGTTCGGCGCGAAGAGAGTAGCCGACGAAAATATCTGTGTCTGGCAATTCGTCGGCGAGGTGATCGTAATTGGGCAAGTGCAGGACGCGCATTTCTGGCCAGCGTGCGCGGATGGTTTGCGGCATCACCGGTTGCGGGCGCCAGAACGTGAATGGGTGCCAGACACAGATGACGAGTTTAGTTTCGGCTGGACTGGTGCGATTCATTCGCTGGAGCCGCGGTGTTTCCAATAGAGGAATAAGCCGACGATTAGGCCGAGACCACCAGTGCCGAGAATGAACAAGTGGGAGAGAGGAAGTGCGAACCAGCAAATGACTACGAGGCCCACGGAAACTATGGCGCCTACCGGTGAGCCAGGGATCGTAATAGTGCCGAAAGAGTGCTGGCGATTTTGGCCTGGCTCTGGAGGTTTTTGCTTAAGAGGCTCGTAGCTGAGGGTCATATTACGGCCTTCTGGTGACGCGCAGATCTTGACCGGTCATGTCCGCTGGCCTGGGCTGATCGAGAGCAGCGAGCATTGTTGGGGCGAGGTCGCGCAAGGAACCATTCTGCTTCAATTGTAGCGAATCGTTGTCGCTGACGAGGATCAGCGGGACCGGATTTGTTGTGTGATAGGTGTGCGGGCCGCCGTTGGCTGGATCGATCATTGTTTCAGCGTTGCCGTGATCGGCGGTGATGAGCCAGACGCCGCCGCGCGCTTTCAGCGTTTGATAAATTTGGGCGAGACCGGCATCAACGGCTTCGACGGCTTTGATGGTGGCTTCGAGGTTGCCGGAGTGGCCGACCATGTCGGCGTTGGCGTAGTTCATGATGATGGCGTCGAACTCGCCTTTTTCGATGGCTTTTACAACCGTGTCCGTGATTCCCTGCGCGGACATTTCGGGCTTGAGGTCGTAGGTGGCGACTTTGGGTGAGGGGACGAGGATGCGCTCTTCGCCGCCGAAAGGTTTCTCGACGCCGCCGTTGAAAAAATAGGTGACATGCGCGTATTTTTCGGTTTCGGCGCAGCGGAGATTTTTGTATTGCAGCTCTTCGAAAACTTGCGCGAGGATGTGTTCGAGTTTTTCGGGCGAGATTACGTACTTGAGCCAGGGCCAGTTTTTGTCGTACTGGGTCATGGCGACGTAGAAGAGATTTTTGGGGCGCTTCGCATCGGTGATTTTGTCGAAGGAGGGTTCGACTAACGCGCGCGTCATTTGGCGGGCGCGGTCGGCGCGAAAATTGTAGAAGATGACGGCGTCGTCATCGTGGATCGTGCCCACTGAAACGGCGG
This sequence comes from uncultured Acidobacteriota bacterium, assembly GCA_963784015.1. Taxonomy (GTDB): domain Bacteria; phylum Acidobacteriota; class Terriglobia; order Acidiferrales; family UBA7541; genus Acidiferrum. Next base: position 357,699 of record CAWAPX010000038.1, on the reverse strand, counting down.
AAGCGCCTTCGCCTTTTGTGATGACGATGGGCTTTATGAACTCGTCGGTGATGCCTTGCTCGTAGCTTTTTTGGAGAGAGGCGATGGGATCGTTCGAATGCGTTTCGGCTTCTCCATGAACTACCGCGCGATAGGCTAGTTCGACGCGTTCCCAGCGGTTGTCGCGGTCCATCGCGTAGTAGCGGCCGGTGAGCGTGGCGATTTCGCCGACGCCTAGTTCGCGCATCTTTTGTTGCAACTGGCGTACGAAATCGCGACCGCTGTTTGGAGGCGTGTCGCGGCCGTCCATGAAGCAGTGGACAAAGACTCGGTCGACCTTTTGTTGCTTGGCCATTTCGAGCAGCGCGAACAAATGCTTGATGTGCGAGTGCACGCCCCCGTCGCTCAAGAGTCCGATCAAGTGCAGCTGGTGTTGGCGGCCGCGTTCCATTGCTTGCTGAAAAAGAGGGACGTTTTGCAGTTGATTGTTGGCGATCAGAAGATCGATGCGCGTGATGTCCATGTGAACGATTCGGCCTGCGCCGATGTTCATGTGGCCCACTTCGCTGTTGCCCATTTGGCCTTCGGGGAGGCCGACGAAGGGACCCGACGTGTGGATGAGGGTGTTCGGATATTTCTTCAGCAGAGCGTCGTAGGCAGGCTTACGCGCAAGAGCGATGGCGTTTCCTTTTGTTTCGGCTCGGTAACCCCATCCATCCAGCACGGTTAGTACGATTGGTTTCGGTCGTTTGCTCATGATTTTTAGGACGGGCATTCTTGCCCGTCTGTTTGTTCCTTCTTCATTTTGATGGCTTCTACTTAGAATTCTAATTTGAGAAAACCGACAGACTGAAGTCTGTCCTACTAAATCTCCCTCAACCCAGCAAGCAGGCGGTCGACTTCTTCAGCGGTGTTGTAGTGAACGAGGCCGATGCGCAATAGGCCACCTTTGGTTTCCACGCCCAGGCGTTCGGTCAAGTTCAACGCGTAGTAATTGCCGTCCCAGGTGAAGATGCCGCGTTCACCTAGGAAGACTGCGATTTCGGCGGGCGAGTGATTGGCCAATCTTATGGAAACCGTGGAGCAACGGTCGCGCAAGTGTTTTAGGTCGCTGATGCCGAAAAATTGCAGACCAGGAATCGCAAGTAGTCCTTCCGCTAAGCTCAAAAAGAGGGCCATTTCATGTTCGCGTGTTGCGCGGTAGGCGGCGAGTAGCGCGCTGCGGCGATCTTTCGCTGCGGGCTCGCAACGCCTGCCCAGCTCGGCGAGGTAATCCACTGCCGCGCCGATTCCGGCGATCAATTCCTGGACTTGCGTGCCGGTTTCCCATCGATCGGGGAGTGTGTCCGGAGCAGGGCTAACTTTGTAGGGCTTGAAACGCAGGAGATGCTCGCGCTTTCCGTAGAGCGTTCCCATGTGCGGGCCGAAAAATTTGTAGGGCGAGCAGACAAGAAAATCGCAATCAAGAGCACGCACGTCAATCGGGCCGTGAGGCGCGTAATGCACCGCGTCGATGAACATCAGCGCGCCGGCGGCATGCGCCAGCTTTGTGATTTCAGCGACGGGATTAATCGTGCCCACGGCGTTCGACGCGTAACCAACAGCCACCAGCTTCGTGTTCTTATTGATCTTGTGTTTCAGGTCTTCGAGGTCCAGCGTGCAATCTGATTCGTGAATGTCTACCTGGCGAATCACCATGCCCAACTCTTCGAGCGCACGCCACGGGGCAACGTTCGCGTCGTGGTCCAGAGTGGTCACGACAATTTCGTCGCCGGGCTCAAGAGTGCGTCCGATAGCGCGGGCCAGAGCGAACGTGATGGTGGTCATGTTCTGGCCGAAAATGACTTCGTCTTTATCGCAATTAAAAAAATCGGCCATGGCCGCGCGGGCGGAGTCAATCATGGCGTCGTTGCTGCGGCTGGTGGCGAATGCTCCGCAGGTGTTCGCATTCGACTTGAGATAATAGTTTTGAACGGCGTCCATCACCTGCTTAGGAACCTGAGTGCCAGCGGGGCCATCCAGAAATGCTGCCGCGTGTCCGTTCACCTGCAATTGCAGCGACGGGAATTGCTCTCTGACCCAGGAGACGTCCAGCGGCTTGCTTTCGCCTCCCTGCATCACCGGTGTGCCCATTATGTTCTCCGACCGTTAGTTTCTCACAGCGCGGGCTGAGGATGAAGCCGCACGCAACCGTGTTAGCATTTAGCTGGTTGTTCCTCACTCATGCCGCTTTGGCGCCGGCTACAAATCAAATGAGCGGCCACGAACCGGCCGTCTCCGCGCCACGTTTCTCCCAGAGGTGTACTGTGTCCGAATCCTTCACGCCGAACGAGCGCACGCGTGTCGTGCGAGAGCCGCAGCGGGGCGTCTATGACCGCGAAACCATTTATAAGATTCTCGATGAAGGGATGGTATGCCACGTGGGTTTTTCCGCGGATGGCCAGCCGTTTGTGATCCCCACCCTTTACGCGCGCATCGGCGACGCTATTTATTTTCACGGTTCTGCTGCCAGCCGGATGTTGCGTGGAGTCAGCGAAGGCGCGAATGTCTGCTTGACGGTTACGCTTACGGATGGAATTGTGCTCGCGCGTTCGGTTTTCAATCACTCGATGAACTATCGCTCCGTCGTGGCGCTCGGCAAGGCAACGCTCGTGGATGCGCCGCAAGAAAAACTCGAAGCGTTGCGTGCCTTCACGGAAAAACTTTTGCCACAGCGCTGGGACGATGCACGCCAGCCGAATGAAAAAGAGCTGAAGGCTACGAGCATCCTCCGTCTGCCGCTCACGGAAGCTTCCGCAAAAGTACGCGTCGGCTCGCCTGAAGACGACGCTCCCGACCTCGCACTTCCCATCTGGGCTGGCGTAATACCTCTGCGCACCGTTGCCGGGACGCCTATTCGCGATGAACGATGCGATCTGGGAATTCCGCTGCCGGCTTATGCGGCGAACTACATGCGTTGAGTTTTGAGTAGAGGTAAATCTGGAGAGTGATTACTGGCGGACGGCGCGAAGGAAATCGGCGAGCAAGCCGTAACCTGTGGCTTCAACCCCCGGATTGTGCTCGACGAGCGATAAGCCGAACACATCAAGGTCAAAGCGAATCGCCGAACTGCTGCCTTCTAGATTCGCGAGAGGGTCCGACGCCAGCAGCATCTCAGGGCGCACAGTGCAATCCACGCCATCGCCGCGTCGCTCGGCGCGGCATACGAGTTTGTAACGCATCCCTGCCGCGCGCACGGAACGAATCTTTTCTTCACTCAGTTCGCGAATGCCGGTGCGCTGTACCTGCTCGAGCCTCACGTTTGCGCCCATCAATACAATTGCCAGCGCTACAACTTTTACCGCCGCATCCCAGCCGTCCAGATCCGCAGTGGGATCCGTTTCCGAAATGCCCATGGCCTGCGCGCGCTTGATGGCCTCATCCATCGAGCGGCCTTTTTCGATTTCCGTGAGGACAACGTTCGTCGTGGAATTCAAGACTCCCGAGAAGCCACGAATGTCCGTCGCGGGCAAGCCGTGCGGAAACATCGAGAAGACCGGGACGCCATCCATGACGGTGGACTCGTAGAGAAATTGCCGGTTTTTCTCTTTGGCGAGCGCGGTGAGTTCATGGTACGCGTGAACGATGGGACCTTTGTTGGCGGTAATGGCGTGCATGCCGAGTTCGAGTGCCGTCCTCAAATGTTCCGTGGCTGGCTGGCCGGTTTTTACGTTAAGCGAAGTCGCTTCGAAGAGGACGTCGGCGCGCGTTTTTTCGAGCCATTCGTGGAAATTGTGGGGCTGATTTGTGTTTCCGTGCTGAATTAGGGAATGGCCGTGGAGAGCGGCAAGCGGATTGAGACCGTCAGGGTCAGCGATCCAGCCGGTGCGGCGCGTGGCTACTCCTGTGAGTCGCCAGCGAATGTCGTAACGGCGGCGGAGGTCGGTCTCTTTTGAAATGAGCAGGCGCAGAAGGGCGCGACCGACATTGCCCATGCCGACGATGGCTAGATTGTAGGACGGCATGAGCCGATCCTCCGGGGATGCGGGAGAGACAGATATTTCTGGCTGCCTCACAACGCGTAGGGGAGACAGCCAAGATTGGCTGTCCCACCATGAGGGCGGGGCCCTTCCAGGGTAAACAAGCCCCGCCCCTACAGCGAGACGAATTAATGGGCGGCAGTGAGTTTGGCGGCTGCGTCGGAGATCAATGCTGCTTCGTTCTGCAGGCATTTCGCAACGACCAGGACGCCTTCGTCAGCTTGCTTCCATTCTTTTTGTTCGATGGCTTCGCGGACGTAGGGCATCGTCTTTGCCGCGTAACCGGTGTAGAAGCCCGGCGCATAGAGTTGGTGCTTGTACCATTTGCGGTTCGGCAAGCCTTCTTCGGTGATGAATTTTCGTTCGCTCTCGATGAGCAGGCGGTTTACTTCGGCGAGCGAAGCGGCAGCTAGCGCGGTGCCGCCGTTGGCATTGGCATGCTCCAGGGCTTTGCGGTACTCCGCGGCGCTGCGCGTGACGGCGTCAGCGGCGTTTTCGAGAGGCGCGAAGTTCTGGTAGGGAGGAACTTCTTCCTTTTTCGGCGGAACGGAAGTTATCTTGGGGTCCGCTACAGCGGTAAAAACGCCTTCGTCGATTTCCTTGTTGCGTTCGCGGATTTCGTCCTGCATTTTCTTCGACAAGTCTTTTAGTTCTTTGACATAGGTCTGCATCGTCTCCGCGAAGTCGCCAAACTCAAAGGGCAGGAGGTCGGCGTCACCAAGACGCATCATGGCGCTGCCGCCGGTTTGCGCGAGCGCGCGCCCGTAGACAAAGGTGGTATCGCTGAAGTGCGTGTACCAGTAGAAGGTATCGTAAATCGAATGGTAGATTCCGCCGCCGTCCTCGCCGCCAAAACCGATATTGAGCGAAGCGACGCCGACGTGCTGGAGGAACGGCGTGAAATCAGAACCCGAGCCGAGAGCTCCCATATGCAAATCGGCGCGCTGACGAATATCTTGCTTTTTGTCAGCGGGAGCCTCTTCGATGGCGCGCAACTGTTCCCGCTTCCAGGCGGAAAGTTTCGTCTCGGGATCCTGAACGTCTTTAGCGATATCGTTCATGAATTTTTCCAGCGTTTGCGAGCCGCCAAATCCAAGATAGCCACGGCCGTTGCCGTCGGAATTGATGTATGCGACAGCGTACTTGCTGAGTTCCTCGGCGTGCGTCTCGACCCACTCGGTCGAGCCGAGCAAGCCGGGCTCTTCGCCATCCCATGCGCAAAAGATAAGCGTGCGCTTGGGCTTCCAGCCTTGCTTGACGAGTTCGCCAAGGGCGCGAGCTTCTTCTAGCATTGCGGCCTGTCCGGAGAGCGGATCTTCTGCGCCGTTCACCCATCCATCGTGATGGTTGCCGCGAATGACCCACTCATTGGGATAAACCGAGCCGGGAATTTTTGCGATGACGTCGTAGATCGTCTTGAGAGGCATCCAATTCGATTTCACTTTCAGATGGACTTTGCCTGGTCCGGGACCGATGTGATAGCTGATGCCCAGTCCGCCGCGCCACGCTTGGGGCGCTATTGGGCCTTTCAACGAGGCGAGAAGCGGTTCCGCGTCACCGTAAGAAATAGGCAGAACAGGAATCTTCGTGATGGTCTGGGCGTCTTTTAGGTCCAGGCGCTTCGCGTCTTTCGTTGCGCCCACGCCAGGAGTCAGAGGATCGCCGGCATAGAACGGCATGTCTGCGACGCTACCGCGCTGTACACCATCCTTCGGGCGGTACGGCCCCTCAGGGAAAACATCGCCCTGGGTGTAGCCGTCTTCACGCGGGTCGGAAAAAATGAGGCAGCCGATGGCGCCGTGCTCGGCGGCGACTTTCGGCTTAATGCCGCGCCAGGAACCGTAGTAACGCGCGATGACGATGGCGCCCTTCACGGAAACACCCATGCGCTCGAGCTGGTCGTAATCAGCGGGAACACCAAAATTGACGTAGACGAGCGGAGCCGTTACGTCTCCATCAATCGAGTAGGCGTTGTACGTGGGAAGTTGCTCGGCCGTCTGGCTCGTGGAGGGGTCGACTGGCACAGGGGGCTCTTGGAGCTTCGCAACAAATTTAGGACCGCCATCAACGAGTTCGACGGCGCGCTCTTTGGGGGTGGGAAAAAGCACATCGAAGGTTTCAATGTGCGCGTCGAGACCGAATTCTTTGAACTTTGCGAGCAGCCATTCGGCATTGTCCTTGTCGTACGGCGAGCCCACATGGTGCGGCCGCAGGGACATCCTCTGCAAATAGCCGCGGATTTTCTCGGGATCAGGAATGGCTTTCATTTTTTCTTCCCACTGGCGTTCAGCGCGTGAAGATTCGGCGGAGAAGCCTGCGAGCGGCTGTTCGTCGGCGACGACGTGTCTGCCAACGGGCGCCAGAGAAATACTTGCGAACACAATTGTGGCAACTAGACTTCTGCGATTCATGAGACCCCCCTCGTTTTGCGCAGGTATTTTGCCTGAACTGAGCGGCGAAAGGAAACGTTTGTTACAGATTTATCCGCGGCTGCCCGTTCTAAGGAGAATGTCCAGGTCATCGGGATGGATGGCGCAGAGGAGCGCTTCTTCGCGGTCGATGTGCCCTTTGCTGATCAGCTGGACGAGAGATTCTTCGAGAGCGAAGGAGCCTTTTTTCTTGGTCATGGTGATTTCTTGATGGAGATGCTGCAAAGCGTTGCGCCGAATGTGCTGGCGCGCGCCGTAGCCGATCATTAGAAGTTCGGCGGCGGGGAAACGCTCGCCGCTCTTGCTGGGCAAGAGGATTTGGGTCAGAACGGCCACGATGGCCATGGCCAATTCCTGGCGGATGGTGTTTTGACGCTCGTCGGAAAAAGAATCGGAGATGCGCGAGATGGTCGTGGCGACGTCAATGGTATGCAGCGTGGAGAGAACAAGATGGCCGGTTTCGGCGGCAGCGACGGCAATACGCATCGTTTCCGGGTCGCGCATCTCGCCTACCACTAGAACATCCGGAGCCTGGCGAAGAGCTGCGCGGAGAGCGGTGGGAAAATCTGGCGCGTCCGTGCCGATCTCGACTTGCTCGATGACGCTGCGAATGTGGGTGTGTTCGTACTCGATGGGATCTTCGATGGTAACGATGTGGCGCGCTTCGCGGCGGTTGATGTCGTCAATCAATGCGGCGAGCGTTGTGGATTTGCCCGAACCGGCTGGACCCCCGATCAGCACGAGACCTCTTGGGAGGTGCGCGAGATTTTCCACGGAAGGAGGAAGATTCAGCTCGCGAAGCGTTGGGACTTTTTGCGGCAAGGCGCGAATAGCCGCTGCGGCGCGTCCGCGTTCGCGATGAAGATTGATGCGAAAACGGCCGAGCCCAGCGATGCGATACGAAGAATCCGAAATTTGAGATTGACGGTAGCGCGCGAGAGCGTGGGATGTGAGGGCGGGGAGCACCGCCGCTTCGATCTCGGGACCGTCGAGCGGACGCGCGTCGATTTTCTGGACCACTCCTTTTGCGCGGATACAGGCGGGGGCTCCCGCGACGAGGAGCAAATCGCTTCCGCCGCGGGCAATCAGAGTCTTGAGCCAAGCGTCCAGTTGAACCGCGCTGATGGGCTCTGAACCTTCATCTTCGGGAAGGCCATTCAGTTCGTTAACGACGCGGTCGATTTCCGGCGCTTTATCCATGAGGAACCTCAATCGTCCAAATGGCCCATATAGATTTGATGCCGGAAAAGTTTGACGCAGCTGAGGTTTTTCGTCCAGCAGGAAACGCGGGAGATACGATTGAAGCGCTTATTAGGCCTAGAAAGAAAAACCGACGGCAGACATGATGAGTCTCTGCCGCCGGCCACCACAATTCTTTAACAAATAAATACGGCGAAATGCTATTCGACCGCGCCGGTCTGGTCTGTTGCGACGGCAGTCAGCGTGCCAAACAGGCCGTGGCTTTCGCCGTCAGGACCGGCAGAGAAAAACATCGTCGTGGATGGACCAGCAGCCCCGCCATTGCCGAAGGTGAGGGACCAGAGTCCATCGATGGTTAGAATCGAATTGTCTGGATTCTGGACGAATCCGATAAATTCATGAGTGAACCCATTGTAAGCAGCGATCTTGCCGCTTCCAAAGTTGCCCACGAGGATGGAGTTGCTGAAGGTGCCGAAATCGCGAGGCGTCCAAACAACTCCCCAAGGTGCATTCAACCAGGGGCCGGTTTGGAGATGGCCGATGTGCCTGCCATCGGGTTGGTACATTTCGACGAAGCCAAGACCTGCGCCTGCCACGCTATCGTGCCTGGCAGCGTCCTGCTTCGCGTAAGTGACGAAGAGCGTTCCGCCAATGTTCTGGATGTTATACGGCGCGAAGTCGCGCGGAATCCTGTCATCATCGAACAATTCTTCGGAGATATTTACGCGCTTGAAGGTGCTGTCATAGACTTCCACTCTTCCGGAGCGGAAGTTCGTTACGTACAGGAAAACTTTACCATTCCAAAGAGCTGTCGTAGCGCCCTTATAGACCGCTCCTCTCGGCGAACCACCTTCGGAATTGTCCACCTCCAGGATTGCCGCCGGCCCGCCAGCCCATCCAGAAATGGTTCCGTCTTCGGTGACGAAGAGGAAAGCGGCTGACGCGCCCGGACCAACTAGAAAATCGGTTGCGACGCCGTTAAAAACGGTGCCCGTGGGAGTAGACACAGTGCCCGCGGGAGAACCTTTCGGAGGAGGAATGGTAACGATTCCATTACCGTTGATCGGAATGATCGTCCCGGTTCCGGTGTAAAGCGTAGAAGTTCCGGAGTTATTGTTGGCGACCCACCAAGGGCTTGTGGCACTGCGCGAAAGCCCCCAGGGATTCACTAGATTAGGGTCAGTAACAGCGGCGACTCCTGGTTGATCGGAAACGAGGTTGGTTTGCGTGTAATGCTGCGCTTTTGTTACAGCAGGAAGCAAAGAGAGCCCAAGTGCAAGTACTGTGAAATATTTCCACGACTTAGACACGTACCACATGGCTTTACCCTCCACATCGAGATTTGTGCAGCGAAACGCATCGCGAGTGACCGCGATGAACTTCACGTCAGATTGGCTGGGTAAGCGATTCAGTAGTGCAAGTTCACTTCCACTACGGATTATTGCTTTGCAAATGACTTCGTAGTTGAGAACAAGGAACTTACCGGAGCTAGGCTGGAGGGGATCACCGCGGCGTTCTTATTTCCCGTAGACAACCACCACTGCAGATACCGAAGATGGGAGGGATTTATTCCTGGTTATTTTGCGGAACAAAATGTGCGGTAAAAAATACCGAGCGATGCAGGGGCGAGGAGCTAGGCTCGGCGGAGAGTCAGGAGTGTAATTTCTGGAGGCACACCGAGCCGCACTGGCGCACCGACGGTGCCGAGGCCGCGATTTACATAAATAGATGCCAGTGATGACGACGGGCCGGTAAGCGAAGAGCCCTTACTCTTCTCAGATGCAGAACCAGGTGCTGCAGCACGATCGTTGGGCGCCGGAGCGAACATCGGACGGTGATACAGGCCAGCGACGTAGTCCGTGATGAAGCGCGCCGGGCTGAGACGATGATCGAGAATTTCCACCTGAATCTGTCCACCGTGCGTGTGGCCGGCGAGTGTCAGTTCGATGCCCAATTCCGCGGCGCGATTAAACGAGTTAGGATTGTGCGACATTAGAATGTTTGGCATGTCGCGGCGCACCAGCGGTTGCGCACTTTGAAGCATTTGCACTTTGCGGCCGCCGTTGGTGCGCTCGCGTTGATAATCGACGCCGATAAGGTTGAACGACGCACCCTTAAAGGTGACTTCGGCATTTTCCTGACGGAGCAATTTCATTCCGGATTGAGCGAAAAGGAGTTGCGCCGTATCTTCCGCGTGCGCATAAATTTCGTGATTGCCGTTGCAACCCCAAACTCCCAGCGGAGCACGCAATCCTTTCACTTCCTCGATACAATCGGCGATTGGGTCGCCTGCTCCGGTGATGAAATCTCCCGTGACCAGCGCGAGGTCGGCACCTAGGTCGTTGGCCATATTGACGGCCCTGCGGACCTGTAGGCGCGGCATGAAGCTGCTCAGATGAATGTCGCTGATCTGCACAATCTTCATGCCCTCAAGCGCGGCCGGCAAATTCGGCAGTGGGATTTCGACCTTGCGTACTTGATAGTCCAGCCGTTCGGCTGCGAAGCCATAGACCGCGGTAAGAAACGGCGCAGCACCGGCAAGGGCAGTGGCCGTCTTGAAAAAATAACGGCGCGAGGGATCGGCGATGAGTTCCACCGCGGCCGGCGCAGAAGAATATGGAGTCGCCGCTGCAGGAGCAGCAGCAACTCGGGAAGGCTTTGTGTTGGTTTTGAGCTGATACGCCGCGCGCAGCCAGGACCAAATTTTGTCGATGCCGCTCACAAGTTTTACAGCGACATAACCAAAGAGCGCGCTAAAGAACCATAATCCCGAGAAAACTGTAATCATCGAGGCGCGCGGAATAGCATGGCCATGCCCCATTCGGAAGCCGTCCGCCATCACGGCGATACTGAGCAGAAGCAGCGTTACGTAAATAAGGCGCGTCACAACGCGCAGTGCCTGGCTTCCCCAGTTGGACGTCATACGCCAAATGGCGCGATACCAGAATCGCTGGGACAAAAAGAGCAGCACCAAGATACTTAGCGCAATCACGCTGCGCACGATCAGCCAAGTCCAGTTCAAAAGGAGGGCCCTCCTAGAGGCAAACTACAAGCTTACCATGCCTGCCCTTGCCGATTTTTCATGACGCCGGGGGACGTACTGCGTAAGATGAACCGGGCCGATAGGTCAGATTTGTACTGTTCAAGTAGAGAAACGCTTAGCGGCGTCGCCCGTCAGAGAGTGTGTGCCTGCCAGGGCTGGCCCGAAACAGCCCCAGACGCAGGTCCAGACACAAACCCGGAAACGGGCTCAGAGACTTGCAAAGATGAGGAGAGAAAAGATGAAGAGTTTTAGCAAATGGGGAACCCTGCTGGTCGCCACAGTCTTCGCGGCGATGCCGGCCGTGGCGCAGGAAGCCAAGAAAGCCGCACCGCCGAAGCCTGCACCGAGCCCGTCGCAGGCCGTGTTGGAGTCTTGGAATGATGTCGGAAGAAAGTTGATCGCTATTGCAGAGGATTTGCCGGAAGACAAGTACAGCTACAAGCCCAATCCGGATTCGCGGACTTTTCTTGCGCAGCTCATCCACGCTTCCGCTTCCATGTACTACTTCACGGACACTGCGCAGAGAAAAAAACCTCAATTTTCTGATGATCCGAAGCTCGACGACTTGCAGACGAAGGCTAAGGTTACGGCCTTTGTGAAAAAATGCGTGCAGGATGGGGCAGACGTGATCAAGGCGAAGGGCGATAAGGGGTTGAACGAAAGCGTTGCTGCAGGCGGGCCGACATTGACTAGGCTCTATGATCTGGCCTACGGGATCATCGAGCACTCTGGAGAACACTACGGGCAGCTCGTGGTCTATTACAGGATCAACGGCCTGGTGCCGCCCGAATCGCGGCCTAAGAAGTAAGCGCATTGCAACAAAATCGGAAAGGGCACGAGGAATTCTTCTCGTGCCCGTTTTGTTTTGGCGATAGAAGAATTCTGTGAAAATTCATGCAGTGGGTCGGAGGGCACGGCGTGCCGTGCCCCTACGAGGACATGCTGACAGTTGACTACGAGCTCGCTACTCCGGCGGCCCCGTTTTCTAGAAGCGCGGCTAATTGTACGGGGTCGTTGGTTGGTGGTAAGCAGGTTTGCCCCGCGCAGACTACTGCCACTGCTTTGTCGGCTGGTAGATGTGGCAACGTTTCCTTGAGGGCGCCAGCGAGATTTACGAGGGAAGCGCCCGGCGTGAGCCGTAGAACGGATTTTCCCAAGCGGTACACACCATGAGCTGCAGCTTCGAGAGATTGCGCGACCGGATCATCGGCGCACCCCGTTATGACGATCTGGAACGGATGTCGCGAGAAGAGAGTAGCGGCGAGACCATACGTCGCAGCAAACATACCGTATTGCGGCGCGATTCCCGCGAAGGCTTCGAGCGTTTTCTTCGCAAAGTCGTAATAGCGCACGTCTCCGGTGAACGCGTGCACGCGAATCAACGCGATCGCAGCGACGGAATTGGCTCCCGGTGTCGGCGAATCCTGGAACGGCTTGCGGCGAACATCGAGGCCGCCCATTGGCGCTGCGTCTGAACGCCGATCGAAAAAGCCTCCGCCATCCGCGTCGCCATAAAGGCCGATGGCGAGATCCATGGTTTTTTGCGCCGCGGCAAAATAGCGCGGCTCGAGCGTGGCCTCGTAAGCATCCAGCAGAGCCAGAACACTGAACACTTGATCGTCGAGCGACCCTTCAAGCGCAGGTCCACCGAGGCGGTGGCCGAAGCCGCGGGATTCGCTCCACACTTCTTTCAACATGCGCTCGAGAGTTTTAAGCGCAAATCTGAGGCAATTTTCGCCCGTTGATCCGCCGAGCACTTTTGCTGCATCCAGATAGGCAGAAACGAACATCGCGTTCCACGAAACGTACATCGTCTTATCGACGAATGGAGTCGGACGAGGCAGCCGTGCTGCCATCATCTTCCCCTTACCTTTCGCGACGATGAGGCGCACGGAAGTTTCGTCGAGCCCCAACTGTTTGGCGATGTCGGCGGCGCTTCGCGCAATCCACAACACATTTTTTGCCGGGTCGTGATGCATCTCGCCGTGCGGCTCTACGTCGTAGTACAGCTCCATGACTCGCGATTCATCAGGCAGCAACGCGGATCGCAGTTCTTCAAGCGTCCAGGTGAAATAATCGCCATCGTCGTCGAGAGAATAGTCGGCATCCTGGCTGGCGTAGAAGCCGCCGTTCTCCTGATCGGATAAGACTTCGTTCACCCACCCGATGATGCCTTCCGCGGTTTCGCGCAAGAGCGGATTCTGCGTCACCTGCCAGCCGTGCAAGTAATTGCGCAGCAGTTCCGAATTGTCGTAACTCATTTTTTCGAAATGTGGAACGAGCCAGCGTTCATCCACGGAATAGCGGTGGAAACCTCCGGCAAGTTGATCGTAAACGCCGCCGCTAGCCATCTTTTCGAGCGTCGTCTCAATCATCGCTAGCAGATGTTTTTCTTTTGTTTGCTGGTAGCGCTCTAGAACAAGGTCAACCGCTGAGGCATGCGGAAATTTCGGCGCACGTCCAAAGCCGCCATTCTTGATGTCAAATTGCTGCGTGACCGACGTAATTTGCGCATTGACGACACCCGGATCGAACTCTGCACGGGCACCCGTAAACACTTCCGCTTGCGCGACAGCATCGGCTAAATGGTCCGCCGCGCGAACAAGCTCAGCCCTTTTATTTTTGTAGGAATCCGCTACGGCCAGCAAAATGCGCCGAAAACCCGGCCGCCCTCCTTGATCTTCCGGAGGAAAATACGTGCCGCCGAAAAAAGGCCGCCCGTTCGGCAGCAAGAATCCCGTCAACGGCCAACCACCCTGCCCAGAAATCGCGCTCACAGCAGATTGATAACGTGCATCGACGTCCGGGCGCTCGTCGCGATCCACTTTCACGGCGACAAAATTCTCATTGATAATCTTGGCGATCTCAGAGTTCTCATAACTCTCGCGGTCGATGACGTGGCACCAGTGGCACCACACCGCGCCGATATCGAGAAGGATGGGCTTATCTTCAGATTCCGCGCGCGAGAAAGCCGAATCGCCCCACTCATGCCAATCGATGGGCTGGTGTGCGGCGGAACGCAGGTACGGACTGGCGGAATCTTTCAAACGGTTTTCAGGATGAGACGACACGAAAAATCCTTTCGGTTCCCAAAGCACTCAATGTGAGAGCTGTTTTTGCAATGATGCGAGTGAAAGTGGAGAAGAAACAAGCATGGACTCAAACTACTGCACGATATCCCCAGGGCCGAGATCGCGCGGATCAAGCGGCTTGCGCCCGGCAAACCCTTCGTCCTGCCGGTGATAGAAACGGATGCGGTCTTCGCCAAGCTTCCAGCAAAGATAGACGTCTTCGTTGTCGATCACGGCGGGAAAATCGAGCAGACCCACGTCGAGGTCCTTAATGACGCATCCGGTTTCGAGGATGCGGTTCAGCGAGGTCTTTAGAGATTCGGCGAGGTGCTGATGCTCCACGCGCAACGCGGCCAGTTTTTCGTAGGGGACGATCACGCCACCCATCATCATGATTCGCGCAGAAACCGCGGAAAGATCACTTTCCAAGCCCGACAGTTTCTTGCGGCAATCCATGGCTTCCACTAGAAATGGTTCCAGTTCGCGCCGCGCGCGCTCTGCCTCGGTGAGAGTGAAGAGCCGAGGCTCCGGCTCGGACGCTTCGTCTTGTCCTTCTTCGTCGTCTTCGTCCGCCATGGGTGTCCGTTCTACGCTGCCGATTCCGCTCTACGTAATTCGATGCTAACGCAAACTTATGTTGTGGTCGAGCGCAATGCGATTGCAAGGATGTGCCGCATTGGCAGATTTCCACTATCCGCCGATGAACACCATGGTACGGGAAGGAGGCACGAAATCAGGGGCGTTGATGCGGTGTCCTTCTTCTTTTTCATCTACAACGGAACGGATATAGCTTGCGACATCGTCATCGGACGCGCCTTCGCGCAGCAGGCCGCGGAGGTCGTGATCATCTTTGCTGAAGAGGCAGGTCCGCAGCTTTCCGTCGGCGGTCAGCCGGATGCGCGAGCAGTGACCGCAGAAGGGCTGCGTGACCGGCGCGATCAGTCCGATCTCTCCAGGCGCGCCGTCGGCGAAACGATACTTGCGCGCTGTCTCGCTGCGTTCGTGCGGGATTTGCACGAGCGGCCACCGTGCGTGAATGCGCTGGTGAACTTCCGCTGCGGGCACGACGTGGTTGCGTGTCCAAGTCCGGTCAGCATCGAGCGGCATGAATTCGATAAAGCGCATGATCACGCCGCGCCCGCGGGCGAATTCGGCGAACGATTCCACTTCGTCATCATTCAGGCCGCGGACTAGCACGGCGTTGACTTTCGCGGGACCGAGGCGAGATTTCTGCGCCACGTCGATGCCGTGCATCACGGTGGCGAAAGATTTTGTGCGCGTGATGCGCTCGAACTTTCCGGGATCGAGCGAATCGAGGCTGATGTTGATGCGGCGGAGACCTGCTTGGAGGAGCCGCTCGCAGCGTTCCGCCAGCAAGTGGCCGTTGGTGGTCATGGAAAGGTCTTCGACGCCGAGCGCATGAAGATGCGCGATGTAATCTTCCACGCCTGCGCGAACCAGCGGCTCTCCGCCCGTGATGCGCATTTTGCGAATGCCAAGGCTCAGAAAAATGTGAGCGAGCCGATCAAGTTCCGGCCAGGAGAGGATTTCGTCATGATCGCGGTAATTTTCAGGGTCGGCGGAACGACAATAAACGCAGCGGAAGTTGCAGCGGTCCGTGATCGAAATGCGCAGGTCGGTGATTTGCCGTCCGAATTTGTCTTGGAGAGTCATGATGCGATTTTTGGATGGAGTGGGCCGCCTGATTCTTGCTTTCCGCTTCCGTAAAACAAAACCGCCCGATCCGACTGCTTGGATGCGGGCGCACGACGAAAATACACACTTTTTCGTCGAATCGCTCCTTTCCAAGTTCGGGAGGCCCGGGCGTTTCCACCCAAACCCTGAGCCTCGAGGTCCAAAGAAAGCGGCCGCCGAAGCATCGTTCCTGCGCCGTGGGTTATCTCTCCAATAGGCCGCAGGAATCGGAGTTCGTGTTTAGTCTACGCCGCATACCTGCGGGGTGCAATTCACGCACTCGTGACGCCTTCCCTGAGTCCAGCCCAGGGAGTGTGATAGAGTTTTTGGCACGCCATGCGGATCTTCGTTCTCGGGGCCGGTGCGACCGGTTCCCTTCTGGCAGAACTTCTCCTGCGTCAAGGGCACACTGTCTGGTGTGGTGACCGCGACCCTGAGCGCGCGCGCCGCTTTCTGGGCAAGAAAAGCACGATTGCCGTCACTGAAGTGAACGCCAGAAACATGCTCGGCATTGTGCGCGCGGCGCGCGGCTGCCAACTTATCGTCAATGCTTCCGCATCGGTCTTCAATTTAATTGTGATGCGAGCCGCGCTTCGTCTGCGTGCCCATTATGTCGACTTGAGCTCGCACCTCACGCGCAATCCTTTCAAGGCTGAGCAGTTCTCCTACGCGAAGCGCTTTGAAGAAAAAAACCGAACAGCGTTGATCAACGCCGGCGCGGCTCCGGGGTTGACGAACCTGCTCGTCAAGCGCGCGGCAGAAATGCTCGACGAAGTCCATTCCGTGCAGATTCGTTTATACGAAAGCACCGAGAGCGACGACCCGATTTCGCAGTGGTCACCGGAAGTTTCGTTCGACGAAGCCATTTCCAGCCCGCGTGTCTATCGCAATGGACAAATTCCTCATGGAGAAGCGATTCGCGGAGCTGGAGAAATTCCGCTTTCCCGATCCGATAGGAAACGCCAACGTCGTGCTCGCCGCGCAAGATGAAGTCGCAACGCTGCCCTATGCAATTCCCATGCGGAATATGGACGTGAAGATCGGCGGCAATGAGTTTGACCGACTGCGGCGCTGGTATCGGCAGGGAAAACTATCGAAGTCGCGCGGCATAGTGCGTCAGCGATTTCCGCAAACGTCGTCGCCCCGTGCTATCGCGAAACTGATCCGGCAAGGCATTCTGCAAAATGCCCGTTTTTCAGCTGCGGTCCTAGTGCGCGGCGTGAAGCGCGGCACTAAAGAAGATGAGCAATTGCTGATCCGCACCGACGCGATATTCCCGACGCTCTACCAAATCCGCCAGCAAGGGCGCTATACCACGCCTGTCGCATATGCTACCGCTCACGTCGCAGCGCTCTTCATCAAGTATTTTCACCGTGACGAAGCGGGCGTGTTCGCTCCCGAAATGCTGCCGGTGGAAACCCGCCGCGCGATCGTCGCAGGGATCCGGGCTCACAGCGCGAGGATCACGCACAAAACAACGATCGTCAAACAAAACCGCGAAGACAGCGAAGAATTCTGACTCGCGCCATCGGCTGAGTAAGTTTTAGAAAACGCAGCTGGCGCCTACGGCCGAGCTTCAAACACCAGGTTGAACGGCGTTTGTGTCGCGCGCCGGAATCGCGTGAAGCCGCCGCTCGTTACGACTTCGCGCAGCCGCTTTTCTCCTGCCTGAGCGCCAAGAGCGAGCCCCACTTCCTGTGACAACGACGCGGGAGTGCAGAGAAGTGTTGAAGCTCCGTAAAATGCTCGTCCAATAGGATTGAGATTGTCTTCCAGCTTGTCGCCGGCAAATGGCTCGACGATCATCCACGTTCCGTCTTTCTTGAGCCTGCCGTGTACATGCGCTGATGCGCCGGCGGGATCGCCCATGTCGTGCAGACAATCGAAGAAGGTCACAAAGTCATAGTCTTTGCCGGGAAACGATTTCGCGCTGGCCACTTCGAACTTGATTCGGTCGCCCACGCCGGCGTCGTGTGCGCGTTGTTTGGCGGTCTCGATCGATTTGTCGTGGTAATCGAATCCGGAAAACTCAGACTTGGGATAGGACTTCGCCATCAGAATCGTCGAAGCCCCCAAGCCGCAGCCGACATCGGCGACGCGCGCACCGCTTTTCAATTTTTCATCCACGCCATCGAGCGCCGGAATCCATGCGGCAATGAGATTTGCAGCATAGCCAGGGCGAAAAAATCTCTCGGTGCCGACGAATAGTTCGGCATGGTGTTCGTGCCAGCCCATTCCCTCGCCCGTCTTGAATTTCTCGGTGAGCGCTTCCTCCGCCTTGATCGCCGCAAGCGCCACTTGAAACGCTCCTGGCATAAACGCGGGACTGTTGTCGTCGGCCATTGCGAATGCTTGTTCTTCGCTGAGATGAAATTTTCCCGCTGCGGGATCGTACGTCACGTAACCGCCGGCGGCCTGGGCGCTCAGCCACTCGCGAACGTAGCGCTCGATAGTCCCAGTGCGCTTCGCCAATTCGGCAGGCGTTTGCGGACCGCCTGCCGCGAGACCCTTGTACAAACCTAGCTTGTCGCCGATGCGAACGAGTGCCGCGTTGAACGTTGCGCCAAAATCGACCAGCGCTCTTCCGAGAAATTCGTGGAGCTTATCCATGTCGAGAGCCATAAGTACCTCCGTCAGGTAGAAAGTAGGCAGGCTGAGTACTTGCGGGAAATTCTAGGCCGTTTAGTTGGGGAAAGGCAAGAACTGTCAGCAGCAGCGGTTGGGCCGGGAATAGCGGCGGTTGACCTGCTCAACGTAAAACTCTTCAGCGCTGAGTGTGCGTTGCTCCGAAGCCTGCCTCCCGTTTGCACGCAAATAGCGTTCGTAGGCAGCGTCGCCACACCATTCCCGCAAGCCGCGCCAGAACCGGCGAAGCGATCTTTTGGCGAATTTTGTCGCTCGCTGCATTAATCGTCTCCGTGAGCGGTGCCGGTAAAACCCTTGGCCCATTGCGTAGCGACATAGGGAGCTTCGCGAAGCACCGCTTCGCGGCGCCTGCTCAGAATCGCGTACCACTGCGCGAGCGCTTCCAGCAGCAGCACGAGAATCATCAGTGCAAGCACGCCCGTAACAGCGGCATCCAGCCGCTGATTGAAAATCAGCCGGTGTGTCTCGGCAATCTTTGCCACCGGAATTTGGCCGGCCGCGATTTGCGAGGCCAGGGAACTCGCCTTTGAAAGAAAACCGAGATTCGGGTTGGCACTAAATATTTTTTCATAGCTCGCCGTCATAGTGACCGCGACCAGCCAGGCCATAGGCACAAGCGTTACCCAAATCCACCGGACGCGCTTCATCTTCAACAAAATCGTCGTGGCCACCACCAGCGCCACCGCGGCCAGAAGTTGATTGGCAATCCCGAACAGCGGCCACAACGAATTAATTCCCCCTAGTGGATCGACGACACCCTGATAAAGGAAATATCCCCACATTCCCACGATGATCGCGCTCGAAATCAAAATCCCCGGCATCCATCCCGTGCGCGCAAGAGGTTTCCAGGCTCGTCCGCCGAGTTCTTGCACCATGAAGCGGCCGACGCGCGTCCCGGCGTCCAGCACCGTGAGAATGAAGAGCGCTTCAAACATGATCGCGAAGTGATACCAAATGCTCAGCAGTCGTTCGCCGCCGATGGTGTTCGAAAAAATCTGCGCCATTCCAACGGCCAGCGAAGGCGCGCCGCCCGCGCGATTGAGCAACGTCTGTTCGCCAACGGAGTGCGCGAGATTGGTCATGGTCTGTGGGTCGAGATGGTAACCCCAACTGCTAATAGTCGCGGCCGCTGCATCCGGAGTTCCACCGACGATGCTCGCCGGGCTGTTGATCGCGAAATAGACGCCGGGCGGCATCGCGCAGGCCGCAACCATGGCCATCACGCCAACAAATGACTCCAGCAGCATTGCGCCATAGCCGATCGATCGAGCGTGACTCTCGCGAAGAATCATTTTTGGCGTCGTGCCAGAAGAAATCAGAGAATGAAATCCGCTGATCGCTCCGCAAGCGATGGTGATAAAACAAAACGGAAAAATCTTTCCCGCGAAAACCGGCCCGCTTCCGTCAATAAATCGCGTGAGCGGAGGCATCATCATGTGCGGGCGGACAAACAGAATTCCCGCTGCAAGCGAAAAAATGGCTCCAGTTTTGATGAAGGCGCTCAGATAGTCGCGCGGCGCAAGCAGCAGCCACACCGGAAGAACAGCAGCCGCAAAACCATACGCGATGATTATAAAAGCCAGCGAAATGCCGCCGAACGTGAAAGCTCGCGCCCATGATGGCGATGCCGCCACCCACTGTCCCGCGACCACCGCAAAGAGTACAAGCACAACACCGAACAAAGAAGCTTCCAGCACCCTGCCCGGCCGGATAAATCGCAAATAGACGCCCAGCAGCAGCGCGATGGGAATCGTCATTGCCAGCGTAAACGTGCCCCACGGCGAAGATTTCAGCGCGTTCACCACGACGAGAGCAACCACAGCCAGTAGAATCACCATGATCGCCAGCACGGCAATCTGCGCGATGAATCCGCCTCGCGCGCTCACTTCCTCGCGCGCCATCTGGCCAAGAGTCTTTCCGTCGCGCCGGATCGAGCAAAACAAAATAATGAAATCCTGCACGCACCCCGCCACCGCCGCCCCGACGATCAACCACAGCGTGCCGGGTAAATAACCGAACTGCGCCGCAAGCGTTGGTCCGACCAGCGGTCCTGGGCCGGCGATTGCCGCAAAGTGATGCCCGAACAGAACCCATTTGTTGGTTGGAACAAAATCGCGCCCGTCGTCGTGAATCTCAGCAGGGGTGGCGCGCGTGTCATCCAGCGCCAGCAAGCGCGCCGCAATAAATGCGGAATAAAAACGGTACGCAACCATGTAGCAACACACTGCGGCAATGACAAACCACGTCGCGTTCAACGGCTCGCCGCGGTGCACAGCGACTTTTGCCAAAGCGCCGGCTCCCGCGATTGCCACGCAGAGCCAAACGATAAATTTGGAGACGCCTTTCATTTTCCCGGAGTGGTTCCCGAGCTGGCGCGAATAAATTGCGCGGTGTCTTGCTTCAATTTCGCCAGCGAAGGCATGTGGGCATAGACCATGTGCCCCGATTCGTAGTAGGCCCCGGTCAGATGGCCGCGTAGTGAAGGATCAAGCCCCAGATGATCAAACGTGTATTCCGCCGCGAAAAACGGCGTGGCCAGATCGTAATAGCCCTTCGCGACGAAAACGTGCAGAAACGGGTTCTGTGTCATAGCACTGCGCAGCGTCTCGCCCACATCAGCGTAACGGTTTTCGTACGGCTTATAGCTCCAGGGATATACACGCCCAGTAAGCACTTCGTACGGCAGATCGCTGTCGAATTTCAAATCGCCGCGGACGTAATCATTCAGCGTCGCCGTGTAAGGCCCGATGATGGCCGCGATGCTCGGATCGTACTCCGGCATATCGCCGGCGGCATCCTTATCAATTCCCGTGAATCGGCCATCAATGCGGCCCACGGTGCGTCGTTCGCTGCGCAGTAGTTCCTTCGTGAACCGTTCGATTTCCACGCGCATGTTGGTGCGCTCTATGTAATCCGTGGAAAGTCCCGTCAACCGCGCGAGCTTCTGCACCACTTCCGTGTGCTGAGCACTGGACAAACCATCCCCCGCCATCAGTGCGGTTGTATATTCGCCCTTCGCGAAATTTTCCGATTCTTCAACGGCTTTGCGTAAATCCGTCTGCAAATCAGGAGGCAATCGCTTGTGGTACCAGGCAATCGCCGTGTACGTGGGCAGAATCAATATGTAGGGCAAATCGTTTCCGCTATCGAATTCCGTCGTGGCAAAATTCAAGATCGTCGAAACCAGGATGATTCCGTTCAAATACATTCCGTAGCGCTGCTGCAGATAGCCGGATAGCCCAGCCGCCCGCGTCGTTCCGTAGCTTTCGCCCGCAAGAAATTTCGGCGAGCCCCAACGCTTATTACGGGTTGCATAAAGTCGTATGAAATCACCGACGGACCGCACGTCTTCCTGAATCCCGTGAAACTGATCCGGCGATTCGCCCGGCGCGGGACGACTATAACCTGTCGAAACGGGGTCAATGAAAACGATGTCCGTTACGTCCAGCAGCGACGACTCGTTGTCCACCAATTTATAAGGCGGCGGAAGCAAAGCACCTGCGTCACCCATCTCCACGCGTCGCGGACCAAACGCTCCCAGATGTAGCCACACGGAAGCCGATCCCGGCCCTCCATTGAACGTAAACATCACGGGCCGCTGGGATAAGTCGCTCACATCATCGCGCGTGTACGCCACGTAGAAGACGCTCGCTTTCGGCTTTCCTTCTTCGTCTTTCATCACGAGCATTCCTGCGGTCGCCGTGTACTTGATCTCTTGCCCGCCGATGCGCGCAGAATGTTTCGTCTGCACCACCTTATCCTCTGGAAGAGCAGGCGGTTTTTTCTCAGCTTCTTTTGGCGCTTCGGCAGTTTTCTCGCCGGGCTTTGGCGCCGGAGGTGCGCTCGTTCCCGGTTGCTGCGCGAACGAAACCGAATTCCAAAATAAAATGAGTGCGGCGCAACTCAATACCAGATAACGATATTTCATCGGCGAAACGCTCCTCGTAGTCCGCGGCCACAAATGGATAAGTAGACGGCGGCATCGTATGCGAGTGCAGTAGCTTCGTCAATCCATGCGCGCCTCTCATGCGGACGATTTTGGAATTGTGCTTGTGCGGCGCCGTGGCCGTTATACAATGCCAGCCAAAGAGTGAAACGTTTGTTTCAAGGAGCTTCCATGCGTCCAGCCCGTCGCCAGCTCACAGTGTGTCTGAACATTGCCGCGCTACTATTAGCCTCGGTCGCAAGCGCGCAGCAAAAAGAGGAATTGCCTCATCCCAAGACACTTCAAGACCTACAAAAGGCGATGAAAAATGTTGTCGACAAGGCTCATCTGCCGGGCGCCGGGGTGGCACTTGTCTCCAATGGTGAATTGCTCTGGTGCGGCGGATTCGGCAAAGCGGACATTGCTTCCGGCCGAGATATCACTTGCGATACGGAGTTTCGCGTCGGCTCGATCAGCAAATCGTTTGTCGCACTTGCCCTTCTGAAGCTGCAGGAAGAAGGGAAAATCAATCTCGAAGCGCGCCTCCAGGATGTCGCGCCCGAAGTGCCAGTCAAAAACCGTTGGCAATCTACGAATCCGGTGCGCATTGTCAATCTGCTCGAACACACTGCTGGATTTGACGACATGCAAGCATCCGAAGTTTATAACTACAAAGACCAGTATGATTTTTCCTTGCTCGAAGTTTTCAAGAGATTTCAGGAGCCGCAAGACGTTCGCTGGCCTCCCAGTACGCGCATGTCTTATTCCAATCCAGGCTTCGGTATTGCAGGCTACCTAATCGAGAAAACCGCTGGCAAGCCATTCGACCAGTACATTCGCGAGACGATTCTTCGCCCATTGGGAATGGCGAATGCCGACTTTCCTTTTACTGACGCAAACAAACCTCTTCTCGCCGTCGCCTACGGTGGCGATCCGCCGCACGCACTTTCAGGCTATCCGTATATCTATTTGCGTCCCGCTGGCGACCTTAAGGCATCGCCGGGCGAGCTCGCAAAGCTCGTGCAATTTCTTCTGCGCCGCGGAAAAACAGGCGATGCGCAAATCCTAAAGCAAGAGTCTATCATCCGCATGGAATCGGTTGAGTCGACTCTCGCGGCAAAGAATGGCTTGCGTCTCGGCTACGGTCTCGCGAACTATACCCAAGTTGTCGGCGGAGTCGTCACTCACGGCCATGATGGCGGCATTGATGGATTTATCTCCTCTTATCGCTATATGCCGGAGCAAAATTGGGGCTACGTCGTGCTACTCAACAGTACAACGTCATTCCAGGCGCTCTTGGATCTGAACCGGCTGGCCATCGATTTCCTTTCCAAGGATTTTCCAAAGACCCAGCAGCCGCCAGCTTCCATTCCGGCGGCTGAGCTAGAAAAGTTTGCAGGCTACTATGCTCCTCGAGCGCCACGCTCGCAGATTTTCGCGTTTATAGATGACCTCAAGGGTGGTCTCCGCATCCGCGTCCTCAATGGACAGCTCACGCACTCTAGTCTCTTTGGCAAGCCAGAAGTGATGATCCCTGTCGGCAAGAATCTCTTTCGAAGTGAAAAAGATCCCGAAGCAACCACTATTTTCGTCACGGACAGTACCGGCAAAATGGTGCTCTCCGGCCAAGAAATGGATGGTATCTCCTATGGTGAGCGCACCACGATCCTGTGGCCGTATGCGAGGCTCGCGTTGCTGGTCCTCTGCGCCGTTTTAATGGCAACGTCGGTACTATTCGCAGTCGTATGGGTCCTGCGGAAACTTTTTGGTGGAATGAAAGACGTTCAGCATCTGGCAGTCAGAGCGATTCCATTGTTCGCAACTCTATCGTTCGTTGCGTTGGCTCTCTGCTTCACAAAGCTGAGCTGGGATACCGGAAAATTCACTCTGTGGAATGCAGCGTTTTTCGTACTGAGCCTTCTCTTTCCGCTGCTTTCGCTCATCGGTCTGTTTATCGCCGTGCGCGTCCCCGAGAATGAAATCAACCGCGCCACGCGAATTCACTCTCTGCTCGTCGCTCTGGCTTGTTGCATGGTCACCGTTTTTGTCGCCTCATGGCACTTCATCGGCCTCCGCATCTGGACGCCATGATCGCGATTTTGCTGCGTTGAATTATTCCGTGCAGCCGTAAAATCGGTTTGCCGCATCGAGAATGCGCGCAAGTTGATCATGCGAATGTTTCTCGTCGGAAGGCAGGATGTCCCAGCCGGTGAAAACGGCAACGATGTCGTACTCCGGCAAGACAATCAGTTGTTGCCCGCCGAATCCACGGCCGGTCCAGGCAACATCTTCGGTGTTGCTCCCGAAATATTGCAGCCACCATAGGTAGCCGTATTTCCAATCACCTCCGGGAACGGCAACGTGCGACGACACGGAGTCTTTGATCCACGCGGAAGAAACCACTTCCTTCCCTTCCCACATTCCGCCTTTCAGAAAAACCTGTCCGATTTTGGCGAGATCGTGCGCCGAGAGATACAATCCTCCCTCTGTGTCTGGCAGGCCAGTCGGGGAATGTTTCCAAAAGTAGCGCATTCCTAGCGGCTTGAAGAGATGCTCCGCCGCGTATTCATCGATATTTTTTCCAGTTACCTTTTTGAAGATCTGGGCGAGCAGCACTGTGGCGCCACTGTTGTAGACGAAGACTTTGCCCGGATCATTGGCCATGGGCAAGTCGATTACGTACTGTGCCCAATCGTGGCTCGCTTCCATGATATCGGCTGAGTTTTTCGGATCGTCGTAGGGCAGATCTTCGTGCCACTCGATGCCTGCGGTCATCGTCAGCAGGTCGCGTACCGTGATGCGTTTTTTCCGGTCGTCGAGGTTTTGGATTTTCTTGATCCCCAGGAGTGGCACGATCGGCGCGTCCAAACTGGCCGTAAATTCGTTTCGCATTCTCGCGATTCCAAACGTGACCGATGTAACCGTTTTTGATATCGACTGCATCGTGTGCATGTCGCTGCCATTGTAGAAGGGATGAAAATTCGTGCTGAAATAATTGTAGGGACCGTGGATGTCATGATTCAGCGGGCCTTCTTTTTTGGCGCGCTCGCCGTAAATCTGGCCGTAGTCGTGTGGATAAGACTTGTCATAAACGGCTGTGCCGCAGCGCAGGATCAACATACTGTCCACAAGTCCGTATTTTCCGCTTGCAATATCGGCATCAAACGCCGCGAGCTTTGCGGGATCGAGACCGAATTCCTTTGGAGTTGCTTTCGGCCAATCCTTGGAACTTCCGGGCTCTTGCGCGATCGAGGAGACGGCGAAAACGCATAAAACGAGAGCTGCGGCCACGGCGATTTTTCTCACAAGCTTGTTCCCACTCGGCGACTTCACGGCTCTTCTCTTCATTGATTCTCCATTTCGTTTAAAGTCTCAATCATTTAGCGATGTGAACTGTAGCAGCGGATAAAGCTCGCGAAATATTTTTGCAATATCTCGTGGAAAAGTAGCCCGTGTGGCGTCAGCGGATTTTAGCTTGCGGCGGACGATCCACGCCTGCAGTTTCTTCCAGTCTTCGGGTCCAACGGGCCAACCTTTTTGCTCCGTCCACTCGCCTTTCACCGCGCCATACCAGTAAGTTTCGTATCGTTTGCTCAGGCGCTTTTTTTGTTGCGCGATCCATTTCGGCTGCGCCAGCACGCGAGGGTCGCCAATCACAGCCAGCGCGGACTCCTTACGTTTCGAGCCGGCATAAATGCGGAAGCCCACGGTCACCGTGTCGGCGGATATTCCCACATAGAGTTGGCCGGTTTCGCCTTCGCCGGCAAACGGCGCGGAGAATTTCAAATACATTTGCGCGCGATATGGCGTTTTGTCTTTAGCGAAGCGGATATCCCGGTTGATGCGCGAAAAATTCGCGCCCGCGCGTCCCGTAGTTTCGAAGCGCGAATCGAGTTCCAGAACGGCGGGGCTGACTTCCTCAAGTAGCCGGCGAAATGGTTTAACTACACATTCCTGATAGCGCTCGCGGTTCGCATCCATCCACACTTTGCGGTTGTTACGCGCCAAGTCGCGAAAAAACTGAAACGTTGCGCGCGTAAAAATCGGCTCTGGTTTTGCCATGTGTGGGCCTCAATGTGGTTTGGTGGAGACAAGAGTACACGATTCCCAATCGGCGTCAATTGAACTATGCTGTGCGGCCTGCTGTGTTGGCTGGCAGTCACGTGTTATTCGAGTTCCAATCGAAATGAGGATGCGATGAAGCGAAACAGATGGATTGTGGCGGGACTTTTTCTGGCTGGCGCATGGGCGAGTGCCGTTTGGACGCGGCCCGCAACGGTCGTAAAAGCGGACGACGCAAAACCCACGGCGAAAACGGAATCATGGAAAGCGGAAGACGAGATCTTCCAGGAATACGCCGGTCAACTTCGAATTTCGCCGGATGCGAAGTGGCTCGTCTGGGTGAAGTCGACCGCCGACAAAGAAAAGGATGCTCGCGTTTCCAATCTCGTTTTGTCGAGCCTCACCGAAACCAAGGAGATCGAGCTAACGCGTGGTACCGACAACAATTTTGGGCCGCGCTGGTCGCCGGACGGCGAGCGCATCGCGTTCGTCAGCTCGCGGGCGCGCTCGCAAGCGAAGCCGGATACCGCACCGATCCAAATCTGGTTGATCAACCCATACGGTGGCGAGCCATGGGTGCTTTCGGAACTTTCGCGCGCGCCACGCCAAATCGACTGGCTGGACAAGGACACAATTATCTTTAGCGCCGAAGAGGAGCCTGCTCTTTACGAGCAAGAGTTGAAGAAAAAGAAGGACGATTCGCAGATCGTCGATGACGCCGATCACGCCGCCCCGGTGCGCTTGTACAAGATCAGCGTTAAAGACAAGAAAATCACACGGCTTTCAACCAATACGGATTGGATCGAAAGCTGGAGTGTCTCGAAAGACGGAAAATACGTCGCAGCATCACACGCAAAAAGTTTGCATTACGAATTCGATCAGAAAGTTCCGCCTATCGCTGTGCTCCACAATTTGAGCGATGGCACGGAAAAACAAATCTTCACAGAAGGCCGTATCCGCCCCTTTGCCTTCGAGTGGGCGGCAGACGGGTCGGGTTTTTACGCCGTGGCACCTTATTCGACCGATCCTAAATTCCTAACTGCCACTATTCTCAAAGATTATTTCTACAATTTGTCCTCGGGGAAGGCGACGGAAATCCCTGCGGATTGGGAAAACGGATTTGGCTTTGGCCTCGAACATGCGCCGGGCGGATTCGTTGCCGATCTCGCGGCAGGTAGCCATTCGGAGTTGGCGCGCTATAGTGCCGAGAAATCAGCTTCGGGTTGGACTTGGCATCGTCAATCGCTTGTGGGCGAGCACGTAAAAAATACTCGCGGATTCTCACTGAGCGAAGACGGAAAAACAATCGTCTACGAATATTCGACAGCCAGCAAGCTCCCGCAGATTTACCGCGCGCAGCTCGACGGAAACAAGATTGTTTCGCCAGTTCAAGTTACGAAACTAAATGAAGCGCTCGTGAGCGGCAGGACATTTGCGAAAACCGAGGTTATCCGTTGGAAAGGATCTCTCGACGAAGAAGTCGAAGGCATCATCTACTATCCGACGAACTACGAAGCCGGAAAGAAATATCCCGTGATCACGATGATTCACGGCGGCCCCACGGGCTGGGACTCGGACGCGTGGGATGACAATTGGGCTTACCCCGTCAATCTAATGACCCAGCGCGGCGCTTTCGTGCTGCGCCCGAATTATCACGGCAGCGCCAACTACGGGCTGAAGTGGGTGGAATCGATCTGCTGCGGCAAGTATTACGACCTCGAGACGCCGGACATCAACATGGGCGTCGACTATTTAATTTCCAAGGGCATGGCCGATCCGGACAAAGTCGCGACGCTCGGTTGGTCCAACGGCTCGATCCTTTCCATCAGCCTGATCACCACGTATCCCGCGCGGTACAAAGCAGCCAGCGTTGGCGCAGGCGACGTGGAATGGATCAGCGACTGGGGCAACGTCGATTTTGGCGATTCGTTCGATTCGTATTATTTTGGCAAATCGCCGATGGAAGATCCGCAGCTTTACATTAAGAAGTCGCCGTTCTTCAAGATGGACAAGGTGCAGGCAGCCGTCTTGATTTTCCACGGATCAGCGGACCGCAACGTTCCTCCCGCGCAAAGCTGGTCGTTCTTCCGGGCGCTGGAGTATTACGGCAAGGTTCCCGTGAAATTTGTGGTCTTCCCAGGCGAGCCGCACGGCCCGCAAAAGCTGACTCATCAACTGCGCAAGGTTGAAGACGAAGTCGCCTGGTTCGACAAATATTTCTTCAAGACCACTACGGCAGAAAATGAAGCATTTAAGAAGGATTCGCCTCTTGCCGATTCCTTGAAACGAAAGAGCATTCTGCATGGTGGTTCTCGGTTTGGCGTTTCATGGGTCAAGCCGGGCTCTGGAAAAGACTCGGCGCCAATCCTCATCCCGGAAGTAGTAAAGCGGCCTCAGCTCGAAATTGGAAGATTTGAAGTAACTGTCGCCCAATACGGCGACTTTCGAAAAACAACGAGCGTGGACGCCTCCAATCAAAACCATCCGATAAACGGAGTCACTTTGGAGGATGCAAAGGCCTATGTCGAATGGCTCAGCAGATACACCGGCCAAACTTGGCGAATTCCATTTGAAGACGAAGTGAAAGATCTCTATGAAAATCGTGACGGCGAAAACACATTGGATTACTGGGCCGATTATGCGGCGAATCCGGAGGATGCCGCGCTGCTTCGTGAAAAAGCCAAGGAACTTGGTGGCACAGCTCCCTTGCTGAAAGAAGTCGGTAGCTTTCACCCGCAAGGCAAAGACGATGAAGAGCCGATTTATGACCTCGGCGGAAACGTGGCCGAGTGGGTTTTGACGCGCGACGGCAAAGGTAAATTAATAGGCGGCAGCGCGGATTGTCCCGCGGATACAGAATCCAGTTGCACGCCTGCGCCGGAATATATTGGATTCCGCGTTGTGCGTGGTGCGGCAAAACCTGTCGCGGCGAAGCAATAGTGGGACAGGCATTCTTGCCTGTCCGTTTTTGTGACCAAGAGAAAAGAGCACAGGCTGAAGCCTGTGCCACTTTGGCGCTTGCGGCTTCGCTTGACTGGCGCTAGCCTCGGTGCATGAGCGACTTCACACCAACAAAAAGAACAACAGTTACGCGGAAGCCGGACCGCGGAACATTCGACCGAGAAACTATTTACGGCATTCTGGATCAGGCGTTTGTTTGCCATGTCGGGTTCATCGCTGACGGAATGCCTTTCGTGGTACCGACAAATTATGTGCGTGTAGGCGATAAACTTTTTTTGCATGGCTCGACGGCCAGCCGGCTGATGAAAACGCTTGGCAGTGGAGCGCCGTTTTGCCTCAGCGTAACTTTACTCGACGGAATTGTTTTTTCGCCAACGGCGACGGGCCACTCGGTGAATTATCGTTCCGTCGTGGTGATGGGCAAGGCCGAGCAAATCGCGGAGCCCCAGGCAAAGATGGCGGCGATGCGTGACTTTGTTGAGTACGTGCTGCGGGGGCGCTGGGCCACAGTCCGTCCACCCAGCGAGCAGGAATTGAAAGGCACGATGGTGCTGGCGGTGCCGCTGGTCGAGGCGTCTGCAAAAGTTCGGACAGGGTTTGCCGTCGATGACGACAAGGAGTACGCCGGCGGAGCCTGGACAGGAGTGCTGCCGTTCAAATGGACGCCAGGAGAGCCGATGCGCGACCCGCGCGGCGACGCAGCGATTCCCGTCCCTGAGAACGTCCAGCACTACTCCCGGCCGCAATAAAGTTCCGAGCTTCTATTGCTGAGCACGCTTCGACAGTTGACGCAGTGGCGGCGTGCCTTCGCCGAGAGTTCGCACCGCCGGTTGTACCAATCTGACGGGCAGGCATATACTTGCCGCACACCAGATTTCTGACCGATGTATTTGTGGGAGCCCCAGCACCCATGCTACGGAGCGGCGTGAAAACACTCGAGCAAGCAAAAGAGAAGGCCGAAGAGTTCGTGAGTTCGAAGGACAAACTGGCTCGGCTGCTGTCCCTCTCGATGCGCAAAGCGAAGCAGCATTACGAGTTTCTTCTTGCACCGTGGGAGAGTCTGCAGATCCTCTTCAGGATGATCCGCGCGTGGCTTGGCGGAAGGTACTCTCCGCCGATTCTGACGGTACTCGGAGGAATTGCGGCGCTCGTCTACTTCGTTGAACCGTTCGACCTGATACCGGATCCCATCCCCGTGTTGGGATACCTGGATGACGCGGCGGTGATCGCGGCAGTAGTACGCATGAATCTGACTGAGATAAGCCGGTTCAGAAACTGGGAAGCTTCTCTCCACAACTGGCAGCTCCAGAAGCGATAGTGCAGAAGTTCCTTCCTAAAGAACATTGACTCGGGAATCGGGAGTATGAACGTCACCCGCCGAAAGCTCCTGTTGACGCTCAACAGGAGTGTGATAGGCTCGCGTTTGCTCCTGTTGATCGTCTAAATGAACGCGTGGCCCCAAGTTTAGGACCAGAACCCTTCTAGGAGCGTTTGCTTGGCAGTTCGGAGGATGAAGCAACGCATGCGAGAACAATGGCGTACTTTTGTTCAACGCGCCGTTAACGTTCTTCGGCGACGCCGTCTCGAACATGATCTTGACGCAGAGATGCGTTCGCATCTGGAGATGGCCGTTGACGCAAACCTGGGCAAGGGCTTAAGTGCGGAAGAAGCGCGGCGCGAGGCGCTTCGGAGCTTTGGCGGGTTGGAACAGGCGAAGGAACAGTATCGCGAGCAGAGAGGTTTGCCCATGATTGAAACCACGCTACAAGACCTGAGATTTGGTTTGCGAATGCTGCGGCGGAGTCCGGGCTTTTCCGTACTAGCGATTCTGTGTCTGACTTTGGGGATTGGAGCGAACGCTGCGGTGTTCAGCTGGGTCGAAGGGATTTTGTTTCGTCCGTACCCAGCAGTGGCACACCAGGAACGATTGTTGGCGCTCGCGGGAACGGCGCGCGGGGAGACTGGAGCAACTTCATTATCGTGGCCGGATTTTTTGGATTTGCAGAGGAACTGCACGCTCTTTGACACTTTTTTTGCAAGCAAAATCACAGGGACGACGCTGAGCATAGGAGATCGTGCGGAGCGGACGATAGGTAGCATAGTATCAGCGAATTATTTCGATGCGATTGGGGTTCACCCGATGCTCGGGCGTGGATTTGAGGCAGGCGAAGATTCCGGGAGGAGCGCACACCCCGTAGCAGTGATCAGCTACCAACTGTGGCAAGGACGATTCAAGGGCGATCCGCAAATTGTCGGAAAAACGCAGCGCCTCAATGGAGTAGTGCACACGATTGTGGGAGTGGCGCCAGAAGGCTTTTACGGAACGTTTGTCGGCTGGGGAATGCAATTCTGGGTGCCGGCTTCGATGGAGGACATTTTTGAAGCGGGCGGCTACAAGCTCGAGGATCGCGGAGCGCGATGGGTCGAGGCGTACGTGCGGCTCAAACCCGGTGTGACTCGTGCGCAGGCACAGGCGGAGATCTCGTCGTTTGCGAAACGATTGGAAACCGATTATCCGGGTACAAACCGAGGACGGAGCGTGCAGTTATGGCCGCTTAGGCAAACGCCATTCAACAATGCCGGGACTATGCTGCCAACACTAGAAATCATGCTAGGTGTGGTGTTTTTTGTTTTGTTGATCGCGTGTGCGAATGTTGGAAATTTGCTGCTGGTGCGGTCGTTCGCGCGGCGGCACGAAATGACGGTGCGGCTGGCGATCGGGGCGGGACGCGGGCGATTGCTGAGACAGCTTTTGACGGAGGGCACGATTCTCTCCGCCTTTGGGGCTGTGGGAGGACTACTCGTAGCGCATTGGTGCCGGCATGCATTAGTGCTCCTGTTCCCGGCGCGGGCGGGTGTGGCGATGCACCTGCCGGGTGAGATTGACTGGCGCGTACTGGCAGTGAGCGCGGGCGTTTGCCTGGTGGCAACGCTGGTAGTCGGGCTCGTGCCTGCGTTGCAGAGCAGCAAAATTGATCTCGCGGCGGCGCTGAAAGCCGATTCGGCTGGAGTGGTGGGAAGCCGCGGTCGAGCATGGGTGCGTTCGGGTTTGGTAGTGGTGCAGGTGTCGCTGAGTTTTGTTTTGCTCGTGGGAGCGGGGCTGCTGCTGCAGAGTTTGCAGAAAATTCGGACGTCGAGCCCGGGATTTTCAACGCGTGGTGTGATCTATACATCGGTGGATTTGGTGTCGGCGGGATATGACGCCGAGCGAGCGCGAAGTTTTCAAGATGAGTTGATCGAGCGAGTGAAAGCGCTGCCGGGTGTGGAGTCGGCGGCGTTTGCGCGAATGACGCCGCTGGGTTACGGAACTTATTCTTCGACGCCAATTGCCGTGGATGGGTATGTAGCGCCGCCAGAGGAACAGCCGACGGTCGAGTACAACGAAGTGGGTGAAGAATATCTGGCGACGATGGGGATACCGCTCGTTTCGGGACGCGAATTCACGCGCGCGGATGACGAACGCTCGGCGCTGGTGGCCGTGGTGAACGAGACGATGGCGGAGCGGTATTGGCGCGGGAAAAATCCGCTTGGCGAGCGCGTGCAGGTGAAGGG
Organism: uncultured Acidobacteriota bacterium; assembly: GCA_963784015.1. Lineage (GTDB taxonomy): Bacteria > Acidobacteriota > Terriglobia > Acidiferrales > UBA7541 > Acidiferrum. The sequence goes on along the minus strand of CAWAPX010000038.1, from coordinate 325,117 downwards.
ACGGTGGATGCAGGTGGTTGGCGTGGCCAAGGATTCGAAGTACGAGAGCGTGCGCGAAGCGCCGAGGCCGTTTTTTTATGTGCCGAGGCGTCAGAATTTTTCGGTGGGAGCCGGATTGTACATTCGAACGCCGTTGAACCCCGAGACGATGGCGGCAGGGCTGGCGCGCGAGGTGCATGCGTTGGACGAAAACCTGGCGCCGTATGAGGCGATCACGTTGCAAGAGCAGGTGGATCGCTCGACGGCACCGCAGAAGGTGGCGGTCACTTTGGTGGGCGTGCTGGGTGGATTAGCTTTGCTGCTTGCGGCGATTGGGTTGTACGGTGTGATGTCCTATGCGGTGTCGCAGAGCACGCGTGAGCTCGGGCTGCGTATGGCGCTAGGTGCGGAGGCTTCGAATGTTTGGCGGCTGGTGATGTCGCGTGGCTTGGAGCTAACGGCTGGCGGCGTGCTGTTGGGCGCGGCGGCGGCGCTGGGTTTGACACGATTGCTCGGAAATTATCTGTTCAAGGTGAGTCCGCGTGACCCGCTGGCGTTTGGCGCGGCGTTTGCGGTGATGACGATCGCGGCGCTGGCAGCGTGTTTTTTGCCGGCTTGGCGGGCGACGCGGACCGATCCGGCACGGGTTTTGCGGGATTGATTTTCATTGCAATGGACACGTACACTCCCGTGCGTGCACAAGTTGAGAATCATCCTTGCTTTTTCTGCACTGCTCAGTTTGCCCCCCGTTTGCCTCTCCCAGGATGACGCAAGCAAAGTAAAAAAGGTAATCGAACGAAGCACGCTGAACCAGCGCGGAACAGAACCCTTCCATTTGAAAGCGGTGATCGCGCCCAGCCTAGCCGACCGTGGAGCTGACCGAACCGGCGAGGTGGAGATATGGTGGGCTTCGCCAAAAAAGTGGAGGCGGGAAGTCCGGTCGCCGGAGTTTCATCAGATCGCGGTGGTGAATGGAAGAAAAAAGTGGCAGAAAAATGACGGTGACTACTTTCCGGAGTGGCTCAGGGAAACTGCGGCGGCTTTGGTGGAACCTATCCCGTATCTGAAACCGGCGCTGAAAATGGTGAACAAAGCCGAAGTCAAATCGAAGTTCGGCAGCACCTACTACTCCTGGATGACGATGAGCGGGGATGGGAAAGTCGAAAAGGGGATGGGAGCAACCATCGCCGTGACGGACAAAACGGGGCTTCTTTTCTATTGCGGGGACCTCGGGTGGGGCGCGCTATTCAGGGACTACAAGTATTTTCGCGGACGAATGGTGGCCATGACGCTGACACACGGTACGCCGGAAGTAACGGCAAGAGTAACCACGTTCGAGGAGTTGCGCGACCCGGCGCCGGGCCTTTTTGACGCAGCCGCGAAAGGTGGAGACGTTCCACTCCTGAAAACAGTCATCGTAAAGGAAAATGTTCTACGCAAAAGTCTGCAGGCGATGGATTCCGCCGTGTGGCCGCCTCTGAAGGACGGTCCTCTAGAGGGAGTGATGACTACGAGCATTGCGGTGGATCGCACCGGAAGAGTGCGGGAAATCGGAACGATTGTTACGGATAACAATGCAATGAGCGAAGCGGCCCGGAAGATTATTGCAACGATGCAGTTTGCTCCCTACTTGCAGAATGGCGTGCCGGTTCAGGTGGTGTCGCGCATCACGATGCCTTTCAAAGCGTCTCGACCATAGGTGCGCTCCCCACGTCATGCATTGAAGCGGGAAACTACTTCTTGGCGGAGGAGCCGGCGAAGGCGGTGACTATGCCTAGCGAGATGAGAATGCCGCCGCTAACGTAGCGTTCATTGCGCATCCACCGTTGATCGCCTCGCAGCCAGCCGGCTACGCTGCCGGAGAAAAGCGCCCAGAGCGAGTCGCTGGTGGTGCCCATGGCGGTAAAAAGAATGCCGAGGGAGAGGATTTGCGTGGCGACGTGTCCGCGGGCGGGATCGATAAATTGAGGGAGGAAGGCAAAGAAGAAGAGAGCGGTTTTGGGATTGAGGACGTTGACGACAATTCCTTGCGTGAATACGCGAGCGAGTGTAGCTTGCTGCGCGCTGGTATCAGACGCTGCGGCTAAGGATTCCTTACTGCGAAGGCGCTGGATGCCGAGATAGACGAGATACGCGGCGCCTAAGTATTTGACGACGCTGAAAGCGGTAGCCGAGGAGACGAGCAGCGCGGAAAGGCCGACGGCGGCTGCGGCGGTGTGAATCAGCGTACCGACACCAATGCCGAGTGCCGAGACTAAGCCCGCGTTACGGCCTTGGCCGATGCTGCGGCCGACGATGTAGAGAACGGCGGGGCCTGGAATGGCGAGCAGCAGCGCGGCGGTGCTGACGAAGATCAGAAGAGAAGTGTGGTTGGGAAACATTGGCGTTTAGACGGCGCTCTACGCGGCAGTGACCAGGATGGGTTCGCGCTTGGTGATGACAATGGTGTGTTCGTAGTGGGCGGAAAGGCTCCCATCGGCGGTGCGGACGGTCCAGCCGTCGCGATCGAGGGAGACGCGGCCGGTGGTCGCGGCGATGATGGGCTCGATGGTAATGACCAGGCCTTCGGTGAGGAGATGGCACGCTTCGGGGGCGGCGTAGTTGGGGACGCTGGGCTCTTCGTGAATCGTACGGCCGACGCCGTGGCCGCCTAGTTCACGGACGACGTGGAAGCCGCGGCGGCGCACTTCGCGCTCGACGGCGCGGCCGATGTCTTTGGTGCGATTGCCGGGGCGGGCTGCTGTGAGAGCTTGGCGAAACGCGCGCTCGGCGCAGTGAGCCAATTCGCGCGATTTTTCAGCGGCGGGCGGGACTTGAATGGTGACTGCGGAGTCGGTGTGATAGCCGTCTTTGACGGCGGTGAGGTCGAGCTTGACGAGGTCGCCGGGTTGGATCGTGCGCGGGCCGGGGATGCCGTGGACGACTTCGTCGTTGACGGAGATGCAGACGTCGCCAGGGAAATTGTAAATGAGCGGAGGCGAGGATTGCGCGCCGTTTTCGGCTAGGATGCGCGCGCCGATGGCGGAGAGTTCGGCGGTGGTGACGCCGGGGCGCACGGCGCTGGACATCGCGCGGAGGGCTTTGGCGACGATTTGGCCGCAGGCGCGGAGTTTTTCGAGTTGTTCGGCGGTGGTGATGGACATGGCCGTAATCCTTCTTAAAACCTCGACTTGGACAATTGGCGACGCCGAATTACTATAGCCGAGCCTGAGGTGAAAAAAGATGCCTAAGATTGGTCGAATGGCGCTTGGCGTCGCACTGATCTTGAGTGCGGCAGTAAGATGTCTCCCGGCTCAGACGTCTAATCCCAGTAGCACAAATCCCCAAGGCGCATCCAAGAAACCAGATACGCCAAAGGTCACTGCTACTGACTCAATCGTAGTGGGCGCGCACCTGACTCCAGAGGAAATTGAAGACGGGAAGATCAACGACGTATATCAACCGCTGTATCACTGGAAACAGTCCACGGATTGCCCGAAGATTGTTGACCTATGCGAAACGAAGATCATCCCGATGGCGGAGAATTCGAAGTTTGAGGAGACAAAAAACAAGTTCCTCTTCCTCGCAAATCGTGACGTCGCGGGCTGCGAGATGAAGGCCGGTCAATACGAAGAGGCTGAGGAACGGTATCAAAGGCTCCTCGTGCTTGCTTCGAAATGGCCCGGCGAGAGCGACTCGGGTTATCCCCAAATTTATAGCTCCTTAGGCTCAGCACGGATCATGCAAGGCCACTGGAAAGAGGCGGAAACGGCCTTGGAACAAGCCATACGCATATTCGATGAAGAGATCGAAAAGGCGCTGCATTCAGATTCGGAGTTTGTAAGAAATGAGCACAGCAAGAACCTGAAAATGTCCCAGGCTCATAGCCGAAACATTCTGTCATCGGCCTACTTCTGGGACGGGCGCCGGAAGGAAGCGATGGAGATACTGGAGATGGCCTATCAGGAAGCACTTCAAAGCAGTGCAGCCCCGGAAATGATTCGGCAAATCATCGAGAATGGTCGGACGGCGGCAAGATTGATGGGAGATACAGAAGCTCAGGAAAAATGGGAGGCAAGAACCATTCCCCAGGTTGGCAGTCAGCAGCCCTAGTGGCAGCCGCAACCGCCGCCGCAGCAGCCGCTTCCGCCTGAGGAACTGCTGGACGGTCCGGATGAGCCGCCGTTGCCTGCTGTGGCGAAGACGGACAGTTGGATAGTGGCCTTTTTACTGGCGCACTTGGGGCAGGCGATTTCTTGCTTCTTGTTGATTACGATCTTTTCGAATTGGGCCTGGCAATCGTCGCAGACGTATTCGTAGATAGGCATTTGCTTACTCCGGTGGATTCCTTTTGATTATAGCAGGAGCGGTGCTATGTGCCACGCCGGGTCAGCGCAGCATGCTGCGCCACTACAAGTTGTAACCCCGCTGGGCTGCGACAGAATCAGCTCATGTATAGACCGCCGTTGGGGTTGATGGTTTGGCCGGTGATGTAGGAGCTTTGGGCCAGCATTACGGCGATGCGGCCGACTTCGTCTGGGGCGCCGATTTTGCCGACGGGAATGCGAGCGGCGATTTCTATGGGGAGGGCGGCGACCATGTCAGTTTCGATTAGGGCGGGGGCGATGGCGTTGGCGGTGATGCCTTCTTTGGCGAATTGGGAGGCGTAGGAGCGGGTTAGGCCGAGGATGCCGGCTTTGGTGGCGGCGTAATGGGGTCCGATGATGCCGCCATATTGGGCGGCTACCGAGGAGAGATTGATGATGCGTCCCCAGCGGGCGGCGCGCATGCCGGGGAGGACGCGTTGCGTTACGAGAAAAACAGACGTGAGATTTACGCGAATAAATTCGTTCCAGATTTCTTCGGTGACTTGGTCGGGAGGAATCATTTTGCCGATACCGGCGTTGTTGACGAGGATGCTGACTGGCCTAGCTCGCTTTCCGTCGTCGAGACGAAGCGATCAACGTCGGCGGAAATGCGAGACGTCGGCTTGGATGGCGATGCATTTGCGGCCTGCGGCGCGGATAGTTTGGGCAGACGGACTCGGCGGCTTCGGCTTTGGCGCGATAGTTTACGGCGATATCGGCACCCGCTTCGGCTAACGCGATAGCGATGGCTTTGCCGATGCCGCGGCTTGCGCCGGTGACTAGGGCGACTCGCCCGGAGAGTGTGGGCATCGGAGACTCCTCACTTAAGTGCGCTTTAAATGCGTCTGGCTCCGGGTGACCGGAGCCAGATACAAACTGCGGAGTGGACAGGATACTTGGTTGAGAGAGGGCAGGGCGAGCCGCGCCCCTACAGGAATGATATTGTTAGTCGCCGGCTACGGCTTCGGTGGCTTTTTCGGCGGCGCTCGGTGCAGTGTGGCCGTTGCCGTTGCCATTGGCAGGGGCGATTGTTACGGGCTTGCCTGCGTTGGCGAAATTCGCTGGCGTGGCTTTGGCGATGTCGGAGACCGAGCCGATTTGAACTACCGTCGGCTGGGGCTTCTTGAGAACGAGTTCTTCGTAGATGGCGCGGACTTTGGCTTGTTCTTCGAAGGCCTTCTTGCGGCGCGCGCGATCTTCTTCCGCAGCGGTTTGCGGAATGTCGTGTTCGAGGTGGCGGACGCGAGCGGCGTCATCAGAGTCAATGTTCAATGAGTGTTCGAAGCTCTGAAGATTGACGCTCTTGCCCTTGGCGTAGATTTCGTGTTTGCCGTGGTTCTTGTACCACTCGGCAACCGTCGCGTTCTTGTGCATGTTCTCGATGATCTGGCGCCAGCCTACGCCCGTGTTGTAAGCGCAGAAGGAGATTTCGCCTTGCTGCGTGGCGTAAGGAATGATGCACATTTCGGTGCGGCGGAAGTCGTAGTTGAAAAGATCCTGGAACCACATGCCGGCGATGAAGAGGAAGTTCCACGGATCCTGGCGGCGCTTCATGGCGTCGTCAATCTTGCGATCCGGGGAGGTGCGACCGTACTTGACGGTCGAGCGCTTGGTGAGTGCCCACGTCTTGTCAAACTTCTTGAAGAGCGCGCTGAGCGTGAGGCCCTTGGGTCCGCGGAACGGGTGATAGTTCTTCAAGAGGGCCATGGCCATCATGAAGTTGGAGAAATTCTTGCCGCGAGCCGCGTCGGTGATGGCGGTGACGTCCTTGGTGAGTTGGACGGCATCGAGGAAGCGCGGAACCGGCGCCCACTCTTTCGTCTCTTTGTTGATCATCATCGCTGTGCCGACGCCGCAGTTCGGGTGGCAGCCGCAGCTCAGCGAGCCCCATGTGGATTCGGTGCCCTTCACCATGTCCGCGAAACCGGCGAACGTGCTGATGAACGAAATGGGGAACCAGTCGCGCGTAGGTTCCACTTTGCCGACCTGCGCGCTGACGTCCTTCGCGAGATGCGAAAGCGTATAGCGCTGGCGGAGACGGCGCTCCGGAGTGATGTCTTCGTCGCGGCCAGTGAACGAAACCGGCTGGAAGCTGACGAAAGCGATTTTCTTGGGATTTTCCATCGCGAACTTCACGACGGAGCCGACCTGGTCGTTGTTCACGTTGTTGACGATCGTGACGACGAGGACGATTTCGATGCCGGCTTCGTGCATGTTCTCGATGGCGCGGAGCTTCACGTCAAAGAGGTTGCCGATCTGGCGGTGGCTGTTGGCGTCGTTGCCGATGCCGTCGAATTGCAGGTAGGCGTAGCGCATACCGGCGTCGAAGGCCTTCTTCGCAAAATTCCTTGCTCTTGGCAAACTCGATGCCGTTGGTGGCAGCCTGCACGCTGTTGTAGCCGATTTTGCGGGCGTAGGCTGACGGCGTCGAGGAAGTAGCGGGCTCATGGTCGGTTCGCCGCCGGAGAATTGCACGGACATCTGGCGGCGCGGCTTGATCTTCAGCGCGTTGTCGAGAATTTCCTTAACTTCATCCCAGCCGAGTTCGTGAACGTAGCCGACCTGGTTGGCGTCCATGAAGCAGGGATCGCACATCATGTTGCAGCGATTGGTGAGGTCGACGGTGAGAACGGAGCCGCGGCCATAGCGAACGGTCGAAGAGCCGTGCTTGTGAAGATCTTCGTCGTTGTGCGCGGGAATATCGCGGCCAGGGAACTGCTTCTCGATCCAGTCGAGAAATTTTGCGTCGATGGCCATCATGTCTTCGTAGTGGCCGTGGATGGGACAATCCTTGACCATCCAGATCTCATTGTCGCGCTCGATGATCTGCGCTTTGATTTCGCCGATTTTCTCGCTCATCAGATCGCGCCAGTCTTTTTTTCCGGCGATGATCGCTTCACGCGCCTCTTTGACGCATGCAGGACATAGAGAATCGGTTTGCCGCGGGAAGCCAAGCGTGGGCTTGGTCTTTTCCCAGGACTTGAGCAGCGGCTTTTCTGACCACTGCGGCGTAACGGAGGGATTCGGATTGCGCTTGTTGAAATGCTGAATGCTGTTAAACGTGACCGCGGCAGCCTTGCACAGCGCCCAGTCAAAAGTTCTCAGAATCTGCGTCCCCACACGATTCGGCATAAAGCTCTACCCTCCACTTTCAAAAGATGCGGCCCAACTGCTCACTGAATTAGATGAAACCGAGCCCTAAACTGCCCCCCGGGCTCGAAATACCGTACCATTTTCTACTGGTACGTCCAATAAGTCTTTGTACGCCTATAGTTTGACGGTAAAGGGGGGAGGATGCCAGCAGGTTACGTCGAACGGTCGAAAATGGGGGTTGAACGGTAATTTGGGGCAGTGAACGGTAGCCGCAAGAGGGGTGGGTTGGGGGTTACTTCTAGTGCGAATGGCCTAGAACTTTGCATCTTTTGGGAAGAGGGTGTTTCGATTCGGAAAAATTAGTCCCTCTTTGGTTGCGCTATTCGTTCAGCGTGGGACGAATAACAGCGGTCACAAAATGGGCAAAGTGCGAAGCGCCTTCGTCGAGCTGCAGCCAGCGGACAACGCAGTGATCGGCCAGATATTTTGTCACTCTCGTTTCTGGTATGCCGAGATGTTCGGCAAGTTGCGGCTTGAGAGAATCCGCGCCGCGGCGGCTTGCGCCGCCTCGCAAAAGATTTCCGACTGCGATGCGCAGAGTTTGGCAGGCTTCAACGTAGTAATAGCTGGTGAGATCGGAATCGGTGAGGACGAAAACACCGGGACCGACGGGCGCATGATCCGCTTCGCTAAGTTTTACAGGAGCGCAGGTCAACAAGCGGCGAAGCTGCATTTCGAGAAGAGACAATCTCGAAGAAAGACCGGGATCTCCGGAACGACCGCGGACGCTCGGGCCGCCGGGCTCCCCAATCGGTTCCATCGGCACCGAAGGGATGGCGCGGCTGTCCGTAGCTCGCGATGGTCTGGGCTCAGCCTTTTCATCAAATACTCGGGATGGCAAGCCCTTCACAGGAGTTGTGGATTCCGAGGCACGGGATGCGGAGACGGTTGCGGAACTCTTGGATGGTTCGCCCTTGCGGCGATTGCGGCCACCTCTACGGCCTCGGCGACGGCGTTTTTTATCCGGAGAATCCGCGGATTCTCCTTCGGATTTCACCGAAGTATCTTCGGTCTCGGCTTCCGATTCAGTGGAAGCATCCGGAGTTTCAGACGCGGTGGAATTCTCTTCGTGAGTGGCGGCCGACTCAGCAGCGACAACCGAAGGCGGTGTCAGCATAAAATCGCCGGATGAATGCGCGGGATCGACGGCTGCAACTTCCGCCCCAAGTCTAACTGCGGCTTCTTGCGCTTTGACTTTCCAATCCGCTCTGCGAAAACGGTCCGCTGCGGCGAGATACCATTTAGCAGCTTCTGGATTTTGGCCGGCGGTTTCGAAATAGCGTGCCAGTTCAAATGCCACCATGGCGTCACGCGTTTTTTCGTACAAATTGGAGAGTTGCCCGACGGGGTCTTTGCCGGTGCGGGCCCGACGGATACGGGCGGTGATCTGTTTCCAGTCAGCCATGTGTTGGCTTGCATTGTAGCAGCGGAAGCTTGCTACAGCCAGAGGAGGTGGGAAGTTAGAGGCAAAAGATTCTTGACCTCCGAGGTGATTCTTTATTGACGGGGGGAAGGCCTGTGAGTATTCTTCGAGTAGCCCTCTTGGAGGCTTCAATGGCGCGCTCGCGCGAAATTGTTGCTGCATTTTTTGTTTCTTGTTTACTGATGACTCCGGTTTGGGGCGCTACTACTACGGGCGCTCTGGCGACAGTTGTATCGTCGGACGGCGCGAGTGTCGGCGGAGCGGACGCAGCCGTGGGCACAACCATTTTCAATGGTGATCGGCTGAGCACAGCCGACATGGGAAGTGTACAGTTGCGGACCCAGGCGGCGAGATTTCTGCTTGCTGCGGCTTCTGCGGCCACGGTCAATGAAGATGGCGGAATCCCAACGGCAACGCTGCTGCGGGGATCTGGAACATTTTCGACCTCCAACGCAAACGCGTTTACGCTAAACGCTTTGACGGCCGTGATCAAGCCGCAGTCCGACGCACCCACGATCGGGCAAGTGACCATGCTTGGCGAGAAGCAATTGCTGGTCAAGAGCATCCGGGGTTCACTGACGATTACGGTTGGAGATGATTCGCGGGTGATCGCGGAAGGCGAAGCGTATCGCATCGTTCTTGAGCCCTCCGCCGAAGAAGCCCAGGACCAACCTCCCCCGCAAGGCGCTGGCGCGAAGGGATCAAACAAGGGACCTCTCAAGGCAGGGACCAGCAAGTTTGTGTGGTATGCAATCGCAGCTGTAACCCTCGCGACCGTATTCGCGATTCACAAGGGGCTGGAGAGTCCAGACAGGCCGTAATTAGTTTTCCTAAGCAGTTCAGATCGTCGCGATAACTTCCACTTCAACAAGAGCGTCTTTTGGCAGGCGAGCGACCTCCACGGTCGAGCGAGCCGGCGGAGTCGCAGAAAAGTAGCGAGCATAAATTTCGTTCATCGCGGCGAAGTCGCTCATGTTCTTCAGAAACACCGTGGTTTTTATCACATGGCCCAGCTTGCTGCCCGCCGCTTCGACGATGCCTTTCACATTCTCCAGCGTGCGCTCCGTTTGCTGCTGAATATCTCCGGCAACAAACTCGTTCGTCTTCGGATCGATGGCAACTTGTCCGGAAACGAAGAGAAGGCCGTTGACCTTGACGGCTTGCGAATAAGGGCCGATGGGTTTTGGACCGCGATCCGTCAGAACAATTTCTCTCATGGCATGGTCTCCTTGGAAGTGATGGCGATAGCAGCGGAAGAATCCTCGTAACGTGCGCGAAACTCCTCAGGAACTCCAGGGCGCTTCATCCACATACGGACAAACTCCGCGACGTTCTGATGGGTTTCCTGCTCGAATGCAGCGATCAGATCATCTAGATCGAAGCCTCGCCCCTGGCGAGCGGAAAGCATGTGGCTGATCGCGTGGCGGAAAACCTCCTGCCCATAGCGCTCCTGAAGAGCGTAGAAGAAAAGAAAACTCTTTGCCCGCATAACGTTCTCATCCTCGGTTTTGCGAGCCGCTGCGCTCTTGGGAATCATACGCAAGGCGCGGCGGATTGTCTCCGTCCGAGAAACAGGCCCTTCGATGGCTTCTTCTCCAAGCGCGGAAGCGAACGCAGGCAGAGCGGAAAGAGGAGGCTGCTGCTCATAGAAGCCAGGATTCTGTCCGTAACCAAGCCAACTGGCGGCGAGGCCAGGCGCGGCGGCGGCAAGCTTTGGCGCTCCCCCACTAACACCGATTAGCAGTGTGTCGAGCGAGACAAGTTGTGAAGAAACGGCGCCAGGCTCAGCGCTCAAGAGATTTGCATAAGCGGATTCCGCGGCGGTAAAACAGCCGTCCAACAAGGGACACTCCACAATCCAGAACGGCTTGGATTTTTGGGCACGAGCGCCAAAGGTGGCGTCGTATGCCTGAACGGCTCGAACGAGAGCATCCGCGGATTGCTGCAAACGCGCAGAATCCTCTTGAGCGCGAGTCCACAGAAAGATTTTGTTGCCAGTGCCGGTGTCCAGCGCCGTTTCTTTGTAGAGTCCGGCGACGACAAACGGATATCGATCGTCAGGATGTTGCAAGGATTGAATAGTGATTTCGCGGCCGTTGCGAGACGTTTTTTTTGAACCCCCGCTGGTGTGAACTAGAAATCCATCGGGCACGCGCACCACCAACTTCCATTCCTTTGGAGGAACTCCGCCGGTGGCGAACAATCCCTGCGAGGGAAGCAACTGCGGCGCCCAACCCTCCGAAGGCAGGGAAAATGCATCCGCGGCAAAACGGAAACCGGCTTGGCCTGCGGCAGAAGACTGGAATTCCGCGGAGAGCCGGAGAGTGTGACGCCCGGAGACGGTCCACTTCTGCGGAAGCGCAAGCAAGGTGTTGCGTGGATTCGCAGGCGAGTTTTGCCCGGCGAGGGAGGCGCCATCCCATGCGGCCTGCGCTGCTATAACGTTAAAGCCCCGGCTCCAAGGCAAACGCAGTTCAATCGAGGAGAGAGATTGATTGCCCGTATTACGAAGCTGGTAGTCCGAGTCGACGCGTATTCTTGGATCAGGCCCAGGCAAGAACTGTACGCGGATTTCCTGCCTTTCAATCGAATAACCGGGTCCCAAAGCCACAGCACAGGAAGAAACCCAATAAGTTACCGCTGCCAGAAGCAAACACAGTAGCGGACGGACATGCGCGCGCGGCAACAAAGCGACAAGATTGTAGCGAGGGAAATCGCAAGAAGCAAAAGGGAGAGCTGGAATTCAGGCGTGTTGAGCGATAACAGGCGTCAGCTCGGTTTGCGGCCGCGCACGCGTACGAAGGACGTATCTTTGTGATTGCGCGCGCTCTCGCGAGCCTTGATTTCTTTTTCGGCCTGCTCGTCAGTCATTCCGGCATAAATGCGATCGAGGATTTGGTGTTCCGTTAACCCGGTGTTTTTAAGCCGCGAAATTTCGGAGCTGGCCATGACCGGTAGGCCATCCAAATGGCGCTGCAGAACGAGCTGCACTGTCGAGTCCGAGAGCCCGATGAGCTTGAGAGTCACGGCGTCGATGCTGATGGCATCGAGCTGGTCAGCGTGAGCGATATCGAGAATCTGCTGCTCTGTAAATCCGGCGCCGGCCAAATCGGAAGCGGATTCGGCGCTTAGAAAGATGCGCTTGTGAACGTGCGCGGAGCTCACCAACTCCACACAAGTGTCATCGCTGATTCTTGCGTGCTTCATTTTGACGACTTGAGCGATTTCCAGATCCGAGACGTTGAGCCCTTTGAGCTGCTCTATGTCGCTGGAAAACATCCCCGCTTGGTCCAGCGGACGATAGTCCGCGAGGGGATGCTGGCGGCAGCCCACCACTGCGAAGACCCACACACCGAGAAGCAATCGTTGGTACCACATATATATATTGTAGAGGCGGGGAAGCGGCAAACGCGGACGTGTGCTTGGGTGATACCCGGCAGAAAGGACAGGTGCCAAAAACCTGTAAATTAGATCTGATAAACGCGTTCGACACCGAACACGCCGGTCACTTTTCGAATGTTGGCGAGAATAGTCTCCAACTGGCGGCGGTCGACGATTTCAAGGCTGGCTTCAATGCGGGCATTCTGTCGGTCGGGGCGGCTTTCAAGACTGCGGATGTTCGAGCCCGCTCCGCTGATAACGGCGGTGATCTCCGCAAGAAGGCCCGCACGGTCTTTGCCACGAATCGAAAGCTGCACTGGGAAAGTAGCCGCGCTCTCTCCGCCCCACTCAACAGCGATGCGGCGTTCCGTCTGATACATCAGGTTCTGCACATTCGGGCAGGCACGTGTGTGTACGGCAACGCCACGTCCTCGCGTGATGTAGCCCACTATGTCGTCACCGGGAATCGGATTGCAACATTTTGCGCGGTAGACGAGCAGATCGTCGTGGCCCTTGACGATCAATGGCGCTTCGCCGAAACCCAGCATGCGCTTGACGGTCTTGACCAGCGTCGGCTTGGAATCTTCTGCTTCCGACTCCGGGCCCTTTTCCGGTTCGCCAAGCAAGCGCGAGAGAACCTGCCGCGCGGAGTATTTGCCGAATCCTACCGCGGCGTAAAGATCCTCCTGTTTTGAAAGTCCATAATCTGCGAGCAGCTTGTTCCACTCGGCGTCCGGAATTTTCTTCAAACTGCGGCCAAAATGACGGGACTCCTTTTCCAGCAGCTTCTTTCCCATGTCGGTAGCTTCTTCGCGCTCGTGCAGGTTGATCCACTGGCGAATCTTGCTGCGCGCGTGCGAGGACTTCACGAAGCTGAGCCAATCCCGGCTCGGCGTATGGCTTTTGTTGGTTAGGATTTCGACTACATCGCCACTAACAACTTCATGGCGCAGCGAAACCATTTGGCCATTCACTTTTGCGCCCACGCATTGATGGCCGACTTCGGTGTGCACGGAATAGGCAAAGTCGACGGGCGTCGCTCCTCGGGGCAGCTCCAGCACGCGCCCTTTCGGTGTGAACGCGTAAACCTCGACGGGTGCCAAATCCACTTTCAGTGTGGAAAGAAATTCGCCAGGTTCCTGCAACTCTTGCGACCATTCAATAAGTTGCCGCATCCAGGCAATGCGTTGGTCGTCGTCTCCGGAGGCAGGCTTGCCGCCTTTGTATTTCCAATGGGCGGCGACGCCTTCTTCCGCGATCCGATGCATTTCCTGTGTCCGTATTTGCACTTCGAAAGGCTGCCCGCCGTGCAAGACGGTGGTATGCAAGGACTGATAAAGATTCGGCCGAGGCATGGCGATGTAATCTTTGAAGCGCCCTGGGACGGGTCGCCAAATGTGATGCATCACGCCCAGCGCGGCATAACAGCTTCGCTCCGAATCCGTAATCACGCGGACGGCGAGCAAATCGTACACCTGCTCAAGGCTGCTCTGTTGCCGCAGGATTTTGCCGTGCAGTGAATAGAGCCCTTTAACCCGCGCTTCGAGCTCCGCCGGAATGCTGCTTTCGACGAGCTTGGTGCGAATCGTGCCCTGCACTTCCTCCAAAAATCTTTGGTAAACGGGACTCTTTTCCGTAACCTCTTTTTGTAGAGCGAGAAAAGCTTCCGGTTCGAGAAAGCGAAAGGACAAATCCTCAAGTTCGCCGCGGATCACCCCCATACCAAGCCGATGCGCGATCGGTGCGTAAATATCCAGCGTTTCCCGCGAAATGCGTTGTTGCTTCTCGGGCCCCAGGTATTCGAGCGTGCGCATGTTATGAAGCCGGTCGGCCAGTTTGACCATCACGACGCGAACGTCATTGACCATGGCCAGAAGCATTTTGCGGACGTTCTCGGCCTGGCGCGTCTCCGGAGCCGTCATATTCAGGCGGCTGATTTTGGTGACGCCTTCGACGAGGTGGGCGACGTCCGGTCCGAAACGCTCCTCAATGCGCGCAACGGGATATTCGGTGTCTTCAATAGCGTCATGCAGAAGTGCGGCCGTCAAGGTGGTTGCATCCATACGCATGTCGGCGAGGATGTGGGCGACTTCCAGAAGATGCGAGATGTACGGATCGCCGGAGCTGCGAAATTGGTCCCGATGGCGCTCACATGCAATTTCGTAGGCGCGGCGAACTACCCAGGGGTCCTCGGAAGGCCGATTTTTGCGAAGTTTTTCGAGGAGTTCCTCGAAGCGAGACTCCAGCTGGCGGATAGCTCGATCCCGCTGGAAGCTTAGAGGAACATTACTGGGAGACGGCATATTAAATTATACGCCCGAAATGGGCCGCGCGCGAGAGCCGAGAAAACCGGCTAGTAGGTCAGTTTCCGGTTGTCGCGTTAATCAGCCTTAGTCTTCTTTGACAAGGGTCTTCAAAAATGTCTTAAACTCGCCCACAACGCGGGAGAGCAATTCGTTGGCGGTCTTCTTGGGTAAAAGGTCATGGCCTGCGCCGTCCACTTCCAACATGGCATGTGTGCCCGGGATCAGCTCCAGAGCGGATTTCATCTCAGCAGTCGTGCCGAATGTGTCGCGCGTGCCGTGAACGAAGAACGCGGGCGTAGTCAGCTTTGGGAAATGGCCGGTACGAAGTTGATTCGGCTTACGCGGAGGATGAAGTGGGTAGGAGAGCAGCAGCAAACCGTCCGCCAATTTGGGCTCTTCCGAAGCCAGCATGGTCCCCTGCCGTCCGCCGTAAGAATGGCCGCCCAAGAACACCTGAGTATTTTTCTGCTCTCGCATGATCGAAACAGCGCGTCGCAGCCCATCCCTGTCCCGGGCAGCGCTGGAGGGAGAAGGCGGTCCATGTGGGCGTTCGCGGCGGAATGGCAAGTCGAACCGCAAAACGGTGAAGCCCGACTCGGCAAGAGCATTGGACATCTCTACCAGCAGTTTCGATTGGCAGTCGGCGCCAGCGCCATGTGTGAGTACAACAGCCTTTCCCGTGGGCCGCGCAGGTACGTGTAGGTAGCCATGAATGACGGGGTCACAGTTAAGATCGTCAAAAGGAATAGACATGAAGTTGTGAATCGTGTGGATGTTCGAAGAGCGAGTGTATTCGCCAGCGGAAATTCCGTCAAATCCCCGGCAACGGCTCCTAGTACTTGACTTTACTGGTTACGGTGTTTACGAGTTACTTACACAGTCACTCGCCAATCCTGCACCATGAACGGTAAGATGGCGGGCCAAGATGCTCGGGTCGAACATGAGTCGGAATCGCTTCAAAAACATCGTCCTTTACGCGACTGCTGGAATTGGCCTTCTGCTTGTGCTGGTCGGACTGCTTTTTGCTGTCGAACAAAAGCGAACACAAGCGGAAACGGGTGCAGTTCTCAAAAGCGCTGGCTAGGTCAGATCATCCGGAATGTTACCCTGGCTGGGTTTTGACTCAGTAAAGCCAAACAGGTCGGTTCTCCAGGGGAAGTATTGGCGGATCAACTAATTAGAAGGTGTTGCGTCGACCGGTTGAGCTGACACGTCTAATCGGAAACTGACCCACTACCGAAAACCGGAGGGACGAGCCTCGGTTGAAAAAGAAGTTGAAAAAGAAAAGGACGCCTTGGCAGGCGCCCTTTTCGCTAGAAAATCGATTTACTAAAGGCGATTCAGCATCCCCAATTAGGGCGTCTGTTGCTGCTGGTCTAGACGTTTCTGTTTAATCTCCTTGATCTTTTCGAGGAGATCGTCTGCCTGCTTCTCCAGCGAAGCGCGCTCATCCGCGCTCTCTACCATGTCCGCCTTGCGCCGGTAGAGGAGGCTGAGGTAGGCCATTGCATCGTCATAGTCCGGCTTCAGCGAAATAGCCTTTTGCAAGTCAGAGATGCCTTCATCAACGAGCGTACCGTACTTGGCGGCATAGTCCGTGCGGACGGGAGCGGGCAGTGGCTGGTCATCGTGCACTTGTTTCTTGATGTTGTTTTTGTTGTAGTCCAGGCGCATCACTGCATTCCCGCGCCATGCCAGCGTCCAGTCAATCACGCCGTTCCAGTAATAAGGCTCGGGGTCATCCGGTTTGATTTGAATGTGACGCTGATGGAAGGTCTTCGATTCCTCGAAGCCTTTTTCGTTAACCGGTGGCGTGCCGGCCATCTGGAAAAGCAAGGAACCAATGCCATCGATCGCCGTCAGATTGTTGGGATCGATTTCCAAGATGTTCTTGAATTCCGTGATGGCTTGATCGCCTCGCGCTTTATTTTCGGGAGAAGGCGCGCCAGGAATATACAAGCTCGCGTACGCAGTGGCCAAATACACGCGAGCCATCATCAGACTAGGATCGAGCTCCGTCGAGCGCTTAAAGTCCTCGATAGCGGCATCCGACTGGCCGGCCTTGAACGCGTTTACACCCTTGTTCAAGAGATCGCGTGCTTTGAGCTTATTGCAGCCCGAAACGCCGACCGTGAGGATCAACATCGCTGCCAGAGAAGCGGTCCGGCGAGCATTACGAACTGAAGCATAAGTCATCGAAGCATCCATCCCTGCTAGGATTCAGATCCGCCCTGCGAGGGGCCAATCTACACTATTTAGTGCGCGTTTTCGAGTTCCGGCGTCATCAGGCCCACCGTCGCGATGCCCGCACCACGCATCGCATCGATGGCCCGGGCGACTACGCCAAATTCGACAGCGCTGTCTCCCTGGACAAAAGCAACACGACTTGCCCGCATCTTGAAAATTTCCTCAAGCCGGCCTTGAAGATCTTGCCACTGCACCGGGTCTTGGTTGATGCGCAGCGTGCCATCGCCGAAAACTTGCACAACAATCAATCCGGGCTGCGCGGGCACCTTGGCCTTGGCATCCGTCTGCTGGGGTAAATCCGCAGCAAGGCCAAACTCCGGCTTGGGGCGGATCATCATAAAGATGACCAGAAGCACCAGCAGAATATCGATCAGCGGAACCACGTTCATTTCCGCAATCGTCCCCAGCTTTGAACTGCCCAGCGAAATCCCCATGAGTCACCTCGCATAAAGAAAATTCCCCGCGAGGAGGACTCTCACACCCTGCGCCGGCCGAAATGCGGCCGAAGTGAAAAAGAAATCCTTCGTGCTTACTGCCCGGCTTCGAGCTTGGCCGTGATCAAACCGACTCTGTCGATTCCCGCACCGCGCATGATGTCAATCGCGCGGGCAACTTCCATGAACAGTACATCGTTGTCGCCCTTCACGAAAGCAATTTTCTCGGCGCGCTCTTTGAAAATCGTTTCAAGCCGCGGACCAAGTCCATCCCAGGTCGTGTCTTCGTTGTTGATCTTCAGCTTGTTATTGACAAGCACCTGGACCACCACGGTCTTGTTCTCCAACTCCACATCTTGCTTTTGGTTCGGATTGGGCTGAGGCACAAGCGCGTCCAATCCGTGCGGAGTGAGCGGAGTGATAACCATGAAGATGATCAGCAGCACGAGCAAAATGTCGATTAGCGGAACGATGTTCATTTCCGCCATCGCACCGCCCTTATTTTCTCCAACAGACATTCCCATTGCGAATCTCCTGTCAGCCTGCGTTTCGCGAACTTTGCAGGCCATCAAGCCGCGCCAGGTGGGATCCGGCGCGGCCCTTCTGACTCAGCAAACGAATGGTACAAACACTTCAAACACCTCAGCCGAACGCCTCTTTAATCCCCCGATGGAGCTGGCGATGCATTCGGAGGCGGGGCCGGTGTCCTGCGTTCTTGTTGATTCTGCTCGGTCAAAAGGCCGAGTTGATCGACGCCTGCGGAGCGGATTTCGTCCACCACCGCAACAACGTCGCCATACTTGGCGCGAGCGTCGCTCTTCACGTAGACAGTCTTATCGAGACGAGCGGACAACATATCCTTAACCTGCCCGGTGATGTCGTCCTTGGTGATCTTCGTATTCTTCAGATAGATCGTTCCATCTCGAGTAACCGCCACGATAATCGCGTCGTCCTTATCAGCGTCCTGCATTTCCTTTGCGTTGTTGACCCTGGCCATATCCACTGGCAGGCTCTTCTGCAGCATTGGTGTGACCACCATGAAGATGATCAACAGGACAAGCATGATGTCGGCCATCGGAATGACGTTTGGCGACGCCATCTGCGCTCCGACTTTTGGTTTGTAGCCCATGGTTTACCTTATTTCTTCGCGCCGCGACGCAAAATGAAGTAGTTAATCAACTCCATCGAGGAGTTGTCCATTTCCACGTCGAACGCTTCGACTTTGTTGGTGAAATAGTTGTACGCCCACACCGCAGGCACGGCGACGAGAAGACCAAGAGCCGTGGTGACGAGGGCTTCGGCGATACCGCCGGCGACTGCCGACAGACCGGTTGCTTTGCTCGTTTCAATTCCCTTAAACGCGTTCAAGATGCCGACGACCGTGCCGAACAGTCCGACGAAAGGAGCCGTCGAGCCGATGGTGGCCAGCGCCGAAAGCCCGCGCTTCATTTCTGCGTGAACGATCGCGACCGAGCGCTCGAGACCGCGCTTGGCCGCTTCAATCACGTCCGCGTCGCTCACTTGCTGCGAAGCGGATTGGAATTCGGAAAGCCCGGTCGCCACAACCTTGGCGATATGGCTCTTCTTGTTCCGCTCGGCGATGGCAATCGCTTCGTCCAGCTTGCCTTCCTTCAAAGCACCGGCAACCTGCTGCACGAAAACACGCGACTGTTTGCGGGCCGCGCTGTACATCAGGGCGCGGTCAATCATTACGCCGAACGAATAAATCGAAAGAATGAAAAGGATCGCAACCACGATCCTGGGTAGGGTGCTCATTGAAGACCACATGCTCCGTAGATCCCAGGAAGTAGCCTGAGATTGCAAGAACAGGGCCGCGTTCACAAACAGGGTCGCTACCATTCGTTTTGCTCCTTAGATCTGATGGCCCCGGGTCTCCCAGGGCCAACGCGAGAGTTTGCCAAGCTTTTGCCGCCCGGACCAGCGCGCCTGTCCCACGACGGGCACGCCAGACCGCTTACTGGTTCAGAGAGAAAATCACGTCGATCGTGGTGTCGACTTCGACCGGCTCGTTATTGAGCAGCGTCGGCCTATACCGCCACTGCCGCACCGCATCGAGCGCGGATTGTACCAGCAGTGGATGCCCGGAGATAACTTCGAGTTGCTGCACCGAGCCGTCCTTGCCGATAATCGCATGCAAACGCACCGTGCCAGAGATGCGCGTCTGGCGAGCCAGCGGCGGATAAGAGGGCTGGACTCTATTGATGATCATGGCAGCTTGCACTTGGCCGCCCTGCTTGATGCGCGTTTGTGTCGGCCTCGGCGGTGGAGGAGCTCCGCCCATGCCGCCGATGACGCCGCCAATCACGCCGCCCATCGAACCGCCAGGCACGCCGCCCGGAACGCCGCCTTGTACACCGGCATCCATATCGGGCGCGTCTTCCTTAATAATTTTGATGTCCTTCGGAATAGCTTTCGGCTGCACCAGTTTGCCAGCGTCCATCAAGTGCACTTGTGGCTTGATGTGCACAACCGCCGCGGGAGGCGGCGGAGGGGGCGGCGGCGGTGGTGGCGGAGGAGCGGTGAGCATGGTCGCCATCATCGTCTTCGGCAGCGCTTCTGTGTAAATCAGCGGAATGAGGATCAGGATACCCACGAGAACGGCTTGCACAACCATCGACAGCACGACCGTCCATGGCTTGTTCGTCCGTTTCGTATCGCCTGACAGCACCATATCTTCAAACATGAATCCTACCTCCTCCCCGAAGGAGCAAGACGCCCTGCGACGCCTTCACTTCCGCGGGTTTTGTTTCCGGCTGCGGGTCCGGTGCCAACTGCGACGCCCTGTTGGCCGCGCCAATGATTCCACGCGACCACAAGCGGTGCTGCAATACCAAAACTGGAGTACGTTCCTACCACAATCCCTACCACCAGAGCAAAGGAGAATGCACGAAGCACCTGGCCGCCCATCAGGAACAGCACGAGCACAGTAAGGAAAGTCAATCCGCTTGTCAGTATCGTTCGGGACAGCGTCTGATTAATCGACTTGTTCACCACATCTGGAAATGGCTCGCGGCGCAGCAAACGATTGTTCTCCCGGATGCGGTCGAAGATGACGATAGTATCGTTCATCGAATATCCAACCAATGTGAGAAGCGCCGCGATAACCGTCAGCGAAATCTCGAAATGTAGCAGCGAGAAAAAGCCCAGCGTAATCAAAACGTCGTGAAACACCGCAAGGACCGCGGCCGCCCCGTAGACCAACTGGAATCGAAAGGCAATATATACCAGCATGCCCCCCAAAGCATAGAGGGTAACGACGATTGCTTGGCGTCTAAGCTCGCCTCCGACCTTCGGGCCCACGATCTCCACGCCGCGAATCGCGAACGATCCCAGGCTGTAGTTATCCTTCAAGGCCGAAAGAACACCGGGAGTAACGCCGTCGACTTTCGAGACGCTATCAAAACTGGTGAGCACGCCTTGGCTGTTCTTGTCGCGATAATCGAGAATTCTTTTTGCAAGCTGCTGATACCGGTCGCCCGCATTCGTCGAGAGCAAGAGCGGATCGTGTTGCGTGAAGAAAGCGGTTAGAGAAGAAACCGAAGCGGAGTTGAAATCGGGCTTGGAGGAATTGTTCGCTCCGTAAATCGCATTCAACGCATTGATGACCTGGTTCTTGCTCGCATCGCCCGCCTCGTCGCCCTGATTCTTCTGCGCGACAAAGATAAGCACCTCATTCGAGTTGGGGTTTGCGATGTCGCTTACGGTCTGTATTTCACTATTGCCGAGACCTTGCGCGTTTAGGCCGCTTCGGATCTGATCAATATGCGGAGGCTGAGCAAAACGCACATCTACGTTTGTGCCGCCTTTGAAATCGATACTGTAACGCAGGCCACCCTGAAGGAAGATGGAAGTCCAGCCGGCAATTAGCAAAATGGCGCTAAGCGCATAGAAATACTTGGCTTTGCCCATCCAGTCGATATTGGGCTCTTTGAATAACTCGATCATGCGCCTTTTACTTCCCTTCTTTAGACTCCACCTTGGGTCGAATAGTTCCCGCTGCCTCCCTGCCAAGCTTGGGGGAGGATGCCAAAGATTGCTATGACTCTATCGTTTCTCTAAAAACCAGCCTTTGGCCCTATACGTCCTGGTACCGGCTAAATGCTCAATTCGCTCTGGCGGTCCATCTTCGCCAGGTGGTACTGGAAAATCGTCTTGGACACGTAAATGGCCGTGAACACGTTGGCGATCAAACCGATCGTCAAGGTGATGGCAAAGCCTTTAATCGGCCCTGTGCCGAACAGAAACAGAAAGAAGGCCGAGACGACCGTCGTAACGTGAGTATCAATGATGGTCAGAAAAGCCTTGTCGAAGCCCGCTTCGACCGCGGAAGCCGGAGACTTGCCATTGCGCAATTCCTCGCGAATACGCTCGAAGACCAGAACGTTGGAATCGACGCCCATACCGATGGTCAGAATCACGCCGGCAATACCCGGCAAAGTAAGCACGGCGCCGAAAAAGGCCAATGCCGCCAGCAGGATGACCAGGTTCAGAATAAGAGCGAGCACGGCATTGCCGCCCGAAAGCCGGTAGTAGAACAGCATGAAGATCATCACCACCAGCAAGCTCAGAACGGAAGCTTGCACCCCGTGGCGAATGGAATCGGCTCCGAGTGATGGTCCGACAGTGCGTTCTTCGAGATACTTGATGGATGCCGGAAGCGCTCCGGCGCGCAGCACCAGTCGCCAAATCGTGCGCGGAATCCTGGCTAAAATTGCCTTCGATCATGCCGGAGTCGTCGATACGTCCATTGATGGTCGGAGCGGAATAAACGCGATGATCGAGCACGATGGCCATCTGCCGTCCGAGATTCTGCTGCGTGAAAGGCCCAAAGCGGCGAGCCGCTTCGCCAGAGAGCGTAAAGTCCACCACCCATTGGCCGGGGTTGTTGGTGTTGCGGTTTTCCGTGGCGCTGCGAAGATCGCGGCCCGTGACGACCGCAGAGCGGGTCAGGATGTACCACCCTTCACCGTCGGATGGGGCCCCAGGAGTAGCGCGTGTTGCCGCGCGCCCAGGAACGAGCTCCGTGCCGGCGGGCAAAACTCCGCTGTGTTTGCTCAGAGCATCGGTTTCCGAAGTGTAGATGACGGGATCTTCCACAAGCTTCAGCTCAAGCTGGCCGCCGGCCTGAATGACTTCCTTTGCACGCGAAGGATCGCCTTCGCCGGGAAGTTGCACAAGAATTTCATTGCTGTTTTGGCCGCCGCGAAGCTGAATCGTCGGCTCAGTCAAACCGAGTGCGTTAATGCGGCGCTCGATCGTTTCGAGCGACTGCGTCATCGTGTTTTCTTGAATTTGCGCGATGGCAGCGCCGCGCAAAGTAAGGGTGTAACTCGAAGGGTCGCCGGCCGTGGGCGACATATCCCAAAAATTGGCGAACTGCGCGTTCACATAGTCGCGGAATTCCGGGAGCCGCGCTGAATCCACATTGCGCACCAGAATGTGCGTATCATCCACGCGCCGGACTTCATCGTAGCTAATGTTTTTGCTGCGCAGCCACGTTGAGACGCGTTCGACCATCTGATCGGTCTCTTGCGCCATGGCTTCCTGCGTCTGCACTTGCAGGACGAGGTGTGTGCCACCCTGGAGATCGAGCCCGAGCTTGATCTGGTGAGCGAAATTATCTTTCAGCTGCGCCACGGACGTGGGAAATGTCGGAAGCCCCACGAGGCCGTAGATGCAGCCGAGAATGACAAGCGCGATGAAAACTACTTTCCACTTCAGATTGGGGTTCATGGTCAGAGAGTTGAGCGCTTTATTCGGCTGCGGGTGGGGTTATTTCGCATCTTCCGATGCCTCCACCTGCGCTATCGCCGAACGCGCGATGCGGATTTTTACTTGGTCGGCGATTTTAAGGATCACGGTGTCGCCGTCAATGCCATTGATGGTGCCGTAGATGCCGCTATTCGTGACGACCTTGTCGCCGGATTTCAGCGCCGCGATCATCGCCTGCATCTTTTTGCGCTGCCGCTGCTGTGGCAGAATCAGCATTACGTAGAAAATGGCCATCACCACGACCATCATTACGAGAGGATTGCCGAGCAGACTCGCCGGTCCCGAAGCCTGGAAGAAAATCGCCGCCATCATCGTCAAGAAGAGCATCGTTCCTTTCGCTAATTTCGGGCCCGCTGAACACCACTAGGGACGGAATCAGCCCGGCGGGTTTCGCTGCCCCGCTCTCACATCCCCCCGGATTCTCTGCTCGTGTTGCCGCGCAGGTCAGCCTCGGTGCAAACCGGGCCGCACTTGAAGAATCTCGGACGCTATTCCGGTCTCACATTCAGGCCGGGCCTACAGCATAGCGCGCGTGCATCTCTGATGAGAAATTCGCTAGGTTCCCAAACTCGATAGCCTCGCGGATTTGCCTCATTAAGTCAAGGTAAAAGTGGACATTGTGGTGGGTGGCCAGGATCGCCGCGGTGAGTTCTCCTGCGGCGAAAAGATGACGAAGATACGCGCGCGTGTAACGCTTGCAAACGGAACAGGAACAGTTCGGATCCGGTGGCCGTTGGTCTGCTGCGTAGCGAGCGCCTTTGATGAGCACGCGCCCTTCGCTAGTGTAGAGACACGCGTGACGCGCGGCGCGTGTTGGCAGCACGCAATCCATCATGTCGATGCCGAGCGCGACGTAATCGGCGATTTGCTCGGGCTTTCCCACGCCCATCAAATAACGTGGACGATCGTGCGGCAAAAGTGCGGTTACTTCGCCAGTCATTTCGCAGGTCAGTGCGTGAGGCTCGCCGACGGCCAGTCCGCCGACAGCGTATCCAGGAAAATCCAGCTCAAGAAGTTGCTGCGCACTAGCGCGTCGCAGATCCCCGAACGTCGCGCCTTGCACAATCCCAAATTGCCATTGTGCCAGCTCGCCATTACGACTCGCCTGCTCCAGAAAATACTTTCGCGCACGCCTAGCCCATTCTGTAGTGCGCTTCACCGCAGCTTCAGCCTTGTCACGCGGCGCGGGAGTTTCGATGCACTCATCCAACACCATTGCTATGTCCGAGCCCAGCGCCAGCTGAATCTCCGCCGCTTTTTCCGGCGTGAGCATATGCTCCGACCCATCCAGATGCGAACGAAACCTCACACCGTCATCCGTAACTTTACGCAGTTCTGAAAGACTAAACACTTGGAAGCCGCCAGAGTCCGTAAGAATCGCGCGCGGCCACGACATGAACTTGTGCAAACCGCCGAGTTTGCGCACCGCTTCATGCCCGGGCCGCAAGTACAAATGATAAGTATTGGAAAGGATGATCTCAGCGCCCAGTTCTTCCAGCGCCTCGTTGCGCAAGCCCTTAACGCTCGCCTGCGTGCCCACAGGCATAAAAAATGGCGTCTGCACCGTCCCATGCGGCGTTTGCAAAACCCCGCGCCGCGCGCCAGTTGGATCAGTTTTTGTTACTGCAAAAGAAAAACTCACCCTGCAAGTGTATCAGGAGAAGGCGAACGCGAATCCCACGCGGCACACCACATACGCAGCCCACACGCCGAACGCAATCACGTAAGGCTTGCTGCCCTTGAGCTTCTTCGGGTTCGTCGCCGCAAATCCGATGGCGATCAGAATCAGTGTCCAGAACGTGAAAACGTCGAACGATTTTAACAACGCCACCAGCCACTTCGCCGCATCATCCGGTAGAAACGCGGCCAGATTGGTCGCGGCCGGATTCTCAACGTCGATCGCGCTCGGGTCCTTCAAAAATAAAATCAGCAAAAGCAGCGGACTGCTGATCAATCCCGTCATGAACGCGTGCGCCGTAATACTGAAAGCTGTCGAGAAATTCGTGCTCGCGCCCCCCAGCAACGAATACGCACCCCAAAAAACCAGAGTAAAAATGAGCGCGATGAAAATTGGGCCGCACACGCCAATGGCGTAGGTGAAAGGAGTCGTGAACTTGACGCCCGCCTCCACGCGCTGCTGCTTCTGCTCCGGCGAAAGCTGCGAAGCCTGCGGACTCTTCTCAATCTGCTGGCTGATGTATTCCCGCCAGTTGACGCGCTGAACGAACGCGAAGCTCACCGCGATGCTGAGAATCGTTAGCAAAGCCATGGGCAGAAACCACCCTGGCTTTCTGACGATATCTTCAAAGGTCTTCTGCGGTGAAAACAGCACCCCAAACACGCGGCTGATCGCGCTCATCTGTGGCTGCGGCTCAGGCGCAGCCGGAGAAACAGCAGTTGTCGTTGCCATCGGAAAATCCTCCACCACGAGGTTTTGAACCACTCTCTACCAAAGCACTACGCAGGGACCAACTCGCAAAGATTTCGTTGGCGGATTCTAGCCCGAACGAGCCCACATTGTCAGCCATTTGGAGTGCGGCAGCTCTGCTGCCGCTTTTCCCGCAAACTGTCGCAGCATGCATAAGCTGGCTAGGCCAGTGAGTCCCGAGTGAACAATAGCAGCCCGTCGCCAACGTAAGTTCTTTATCGGCAACGCTTACAAAAAAAAGGGGGAGGGTCGCAGGCAGGAAAAACCTCGGTTAACCTCGGAGTGTGGCCGCATGTTGTACGATCTGGAGGCTGAAAAGTCTGAATGGCGAATTACTGAATCTGGATTGAGTTGGCATTCAGCCTATCGCTTGGCCAGCGGGAGGACGAATTTCAACGCGGTGTGCGTTGGCGGAGAAGCCGACGACTTTCACGTCTTTCAGTCCTGCTTTTCGGCCGGCGGCGATTACGTCGTTTTCGGTGATGGTTTTTTGGCCTTTGGGATAGACGATCCACAGTGCTGCGGCGCCTTTCAGTGACTTAGCTATTTTCGCGACGGACGAGAGTTCTTTAAGCGAATCGGCGACGAAGAAAATTGCGTCGGAGTCGGCGGCAACTTTCTCTTTGCCCACGGAGCTGGCAACCGATTTAAGTTCATCGAGAAAATCTGCCTCAAAGCTGCCAAGCAGCGAAACCTTCGCTCCCGGTTTCACGCCGATTTTTTCGATCCGCATTTTCGGATGAAGTATTTTTTCGCGCCACTTTTCGGCAGCGGGGCCAATCTCGAATACCGCCAAGCCATTCACGGTCTGCAAATGCAGCTCGCCGTCAACCGCTTTCGCCGACTTGATCGAAGCAAACGGGATCTTCAGCCGAAACTCGCCGCGAAAAAGCACTTCGCTCGTTTCCAGCAGCGCTTTTCCTTCCGATGCTTCCTTCCCAAAACGCACGGTGCATTTCAATTCGCTTCCCATGGTAGGGGCCTCGCTTTCGTTCGCCCAGACATCAGTAGACGTAAACAGATGTAAACCACTCGCTGATCCACTCCCAAATCAGCGTGCCTACGATAGTAAGCTAGAGGGCTCCATGGCAACCGCGACGACACACCGTGTGGATTGGAAGCTGATCTGGGCGCAGCGCGGCTTCCGCTTTTTCTTTGTCGCCATGTTTGTCTCGCTCTTCGGCAGCGGCATGAACTTCGTCGGCGTCAGCTGGTACATCATGGCCGCAACGCACTCGACGGTGAAAGTCAGCCTGCAGGTAATCGTCGTCACGCTGCCTGGCCTATTTCATTCCGTTTCTCGGCGGCGTGCTGATTGATCGATTTGACCGCCGCTATCTTGGCGTTTGCCTCGACATTGCCCGCGGCTTCTTCGTCCTCGCGACCGCCTACATCGCATGGCGCGGAAATCTTCAGCTCTGGCACCTCTACGCGATGACGCTGATCACTG
Organism: uncultured Acidobacteriota bacterium; assembly: GCA_963784015.1. Lineage (GTDB taxonomy): Bacteria > Acidobacteriota > Terriglobia > Acidiferrales > UBA7541 > Acidiferrum. Next base: position 298,177 of record CAWAPX010000038.1, on the reverse strand, counting down.
GCACCGGCTCCGCGATGTACTGGGCCACCGTCAACGCGCTCGTGCAGGAAGTGATTCCGCCGAGCCAGTTCACCGGCGCCAACGCCGCCGTTCTGGTCGGCGTGCAAAGCGGCATGCTCATCGCAGGTGCTTTCGTCGGTTTTCTCTACGACCGCACAGGCATCGCCGGAATTCTGATCATCGACGGCCTCACCTACTTCGTCTCCGCGTTTTGTCTTTACAGCATCCGCAGCGGCTACGTTTCGCCACGCGACCATCTGAAATATCCGCGCGAATATTCCGAAGCAACGGAAGCCACCGCGGAGGCTCTGGAGTCAGGCGAAAATCCCGAAGTCGCCGAAGCCGGTCTATCACTCGCGGTCTACTCCGATCTCAAAGAAGGCTTCGCCTATCTCAAGCAGCAGCCGCTTGTCCGTTCGCTCGGCGTAACGCACTCAATCATGATGGCCGGCGTCGTCAGCGGAAACGTGGTCCTCGTCGCCCTAGTGAATGACATTCTGCACGCGGGCGCGCGTGGCCTCGGCTTTCTCGAAGCCGGCTGGGCGATAGGCGCGATCACCGGCGGATTCATCGTCAGCCAACTTCGCACTTCATTGCGCATGCCGCTCTACGTCGCAGTCTGCGCAATTCTTGCCGTCGGCCACATGGCCACGCCGTTCGTTGCGTTTCTCACTGGCGCCGTCTTGCTGCAAGCCATCTTCGGATTCTGCCGCGCCATCGGCGGAGTCACCGCGCAATCCGGTCTGATGTCCATCGTCCCGCGCCACTTCATGGGCCGCACGCAATCCGCCATGGCCATTTTCACGACGTGCGTGCAACTCACAATGAGCATTGCTCTGGGAGTGGTCGCGCAAGGCGTCAGCCTGATCGCCGGGTACGCACTTCTTGCACTGCTTTACGCAGGCGCCACTCTCTCTGCCTCCCGCGCGCGACAGCTCATGCGTTAAACTTTTGAAGTAGTTTTTCTCCTTTGCGAGGGCCCCGTGGAAATCAAAACCATTCAGCCGTTTCTGCATTATTGGAAAAACGTTCGCGAGCGAACCATACGCGTGGCGCAGTGCATCCCGCCGGACAAAATTGATTGGACCTACGCGCCGGACAAATTCACACTCGGCGACATTCTGCGCCATCTCGCTGTAGCAGAGCGCTACATGTGGGCCGAAAACGTACAGTGCCGTCCTGCGCGTTACACAACTCATGGCAAGGAACTTGCCGACGGCTACGAAAACGTGATGGCCTTTGTCGAACGCCTACATGCGGAGTCGATGGAAATTTTCGCGAAGCTCACCGACGAAGACCTTCAGCGCAAATGCAAAACTCCCGACGATGCGCCCATTACCACCTGGAAATGGCTTCGCCTCATGCCCGAGCACGAAATACATCACCGCGGGCAGATTTATATGTATCTGGCAATGCTGGGTGTAAAGACGCCGCCGCTCTACGGCTTGACTTCCGAAGAAGTTCGCGCGCGCAGCGTGATGGATTGAGGCGTCGGCGGAGTACAATCATGCTCGCCCAGCATGGAGTCGCGCTTAGACGTGCGAACGGTGGAAAAAAGCGGCAGCAGAGCTGCCGCACTCCATATTCAGGCGGGTTTCGGCGCGGGCGTCGCCGGAGAGCTCGGCGGCACAATGGAATCCTGCCCGAGCAAATCCACGGCCGCTTGGTTTAGCTTCGCGCGCATTTGATAGCGTTCATTCGCGCGCGTGATGTATCGCACTGCGATTTCAATCCCGCCGACAACCGGCTTCACATTAATGGCCGGCGCGGCCGTCAATGTATGAGCCGTCTCTTTAGAGCGCGAAACACCCTCCCATTCCTTCTCTGCTTGCTTGGCTGTCTCCGCCGTCGCTTCCAGCACTTTCTTCTGAATCGCATCTACAACCGGGTAAGGATCCCGCCCAGCGGGCAGCACAACTTGCAACTCGTCCCATAGCCACTGCCCTGAGGTCGAAAAATTAAAATAGTGGCCTTCGATCGCAAAACTATTCGTGAACGTCACGCGCCGCCCTGTTGGATGGCCCGAGTCGGTCCAATTGCCGGTCTCCAGCAAAACCGTGTGAAACATCCCAAGCTCGACAACTTCGCCAGTCACTCCATTAATCTCTACCCAATCTCCAAGCCGAATTCCATTCTTTCCCATCAACACAAACCATCCGAGGAATCCCACGATGAAATCTTTCAGCGCAACCGTCAGCCCCGCGCCGGCCAATCCAAGAAATGTCCCCAGCTGACTCGGCGGCCCGAAAATCACCAGCAGAACCAAAAGCACCGCAAACACCTGAATGGACACTCGCGTGACCGTCCGCAACGTTTCCACTTGCCGGCGGTCCAGCGAAGTCTTACCAAGCAAGCTCTCCAGCCAGCGGTCAAAGAACAGCAGTACCAACGCAATGCCCAGAATGATCAGCGCCCCACGCAGCGTAAGATAAATCTCAGTGCGTCGTTGCGCTTCCACGACGTTCATCCACTGCCCGTAAATGCTGACAAGCTGCTTGTGGGAATCGACTCGCTTGTCGAACGAAGCCAGGTTCTTCTGGTCCGCGGAAATTTGTTTTGTTTTTTGCAGCAGATCGCTGGACTCGTCATGACTGCGCTGCGCCCGAACTTCTTGTCTCGGCTCCGTGGCGTTCTTTGCATGATGTGCCAGCTGAGGCACGGCCGCCTTCGCCGCGTCGATCTGCGCATCCAGCGCATCGTGTTTTTTCGCGAGGTCACTTGCCGCTGTCTCCGCTGCCTGCTGCGCCCACACCAGCAGTTGTTGTTTCTGCCGCAGCAGCGACCACTCCTGATAACGGTGCAGCAATCCAGCCAGGTACTGCGGCGGCGCAACGTTGGTAGCCGTCGTAACTCCCGTCTTCTCTGCCGCCTTATGCTCCGCCTCCATCTGTTGGATGCGGTCTTCCGGGTCGCCTCCTGCCCGGATCAAATCCTGCTTCGCGTCATCGACCTCATCCTGCGCAAGATTCAAATCTTCTTGCACGATGGCCAGGTTGTCCTGGATCTGCTCCTGCTTTTCGCCCTTCGCTTTGGCTGCCGCGTCCGTCAATTGCGACACCTGCGACTGTTCGTCCTCTAAAATTTTCTGAGCCTTTTCGAGCCGCGCCGCAATTTCTTTCGCTTCGCCCTTCAAAACCGGAGGGTGCTCTTTTGCCTCGTGCAGTGCGGCCGCAAACGCCAGGTCCACTTCAAAGTCCGCCAGCCGCAGCGCTTCATCTGCCAGCGGCTTTTCATCCGGCGTAAGCGAGAGTTGCGCAAGTTGCTGCGCCCGCTTCAGTGGCGTCTGGTCGACCAAGCTCTCTGCTTGAAGGTTTCCGAGCGCTCCGAGATTGATACGAGTTGTCAGGTACGGCTGGCGCATTTCATACAAGCCGTATGCGGCAGCGAGCGAAAGCACGACGAGCGCAATCGCAGCGATTTTTGTTTTAGTTTTCATTCATCCTCAGTCGGGGGAGGGTCCAGCCATTCTAATACGCGCGATAGCGCTGTGGAACGTGCATCTTCGCACTAACTGTTTCGAAATTCCGCTCCCCAATAAAGCATAAGTGGCCCGTCGCGCCGAGCCGTTATAGAATTTAAGTATGTTGGTAAAAGTCGAAGTCTATAACGACGGTGAGTTTTGGTGCGCCCGGGGCATCGGCGAAGATGTCATCTCGGAATTTCACGGAAAATAGAAACGCCCCGATTTCTCGAGGCGTTCTGTATTCCAATTTCGATCTTCGAAATTCCGATCTTTCTACAAATAATCGCGCGAAGGGCCTTCGAGGAAGGCGCGGAGTTTGCGCGAACGCGACGGATGGCGCAGCTTGCGCAGCGCTTTCGCCTCGATTTGGCGGATACGCTCGCGCGTAACGGCAAACGACTGGCCCACTTCCTCCAGCGTGTGCTCGCTGCCATCGTCCAGACCAAACCGCATCTTGATAACTTTTTCTTCGCGCGGCGTCAGCGTCTTCAACACTGAAGACGTCTGCTCCTTCAAATTCAAATTGATCACCGCATCCGATGGCGAAACCACGGCCTTGTCTTCGATGAAATCGCCGAGATGCGAATCTTCTTCTTCGCCAATCGGCGTTTCGAGGGAAATCGGTTCCTGCGCAATTTTCAAAATCTTGCGCACCTTGGACACGGGAATGTCCATGCGCTTGGCAATTTCTTCGGAGGTTGGCTCGCGCCCAAGCTCCTGCACCAACTGGCGGCTCGTGCGCACCAGTTTGTTGATCGTTTCGATCATGTGCACCGGAATACGAATCGTGCGCGCCTGATCGGCGATGGCGCGCGTGATTGCCTGGCGAATCCACCACGTCGCGTATGTCGAAAATTTATATCCGCGGCGCCACTCGAACTTGTCTACAGCCTTCATCAAACCGATGTTGCCTTCCTGAATCAAATCCAGGAACTGCAATCCGCGGTTCGTATATTTCTTCGCAATCGAAACTACCAACCGAAGGTTGGCCTCGATCAATTCTTTCTTGGCCTGTTCGGCCTCCGCTTCGCCGCGGTGAATGAAGGTCAACGTGCGCTTTAGTTCGGTGAGGCCGACTTCGCTAGCCTCTTCAATGTCCTTCAGCTCCGTTCGCCGCGTGCGCAATTCCTTGCGTGCTTCCGCCGCCACGTCGCCCTTTGCGGCATCGACACGACGTTCCAAACGCCCCGCTTCGCGCTCCAAGGATTGCAAGCGCTCGACCGTCCCGCGCATCTTGTCGATCAGCCGCTTCTTCTCAAACGGGTTGAAATCGATCCCACGAATCTCGACGGAAATCTCGACGCGCGTCCGCGATACGGCCCACTTCGCCTTCATGTACGGCTTCTTCTTGGCCTTCGGCGTGGCTTCCAGCTTCTCTGCTTGTTTCAACGCCAAGTCATACAACTTGGCAATCTTGTCGATGTACTTCAGGGTCTGCTTCGTCTTGTTCGCGATTTTTTCTTCGGTGAGCTCTTCGTCGTCAAACTGTACGATCTCTTTGATCGACCGCGCGCCTTTGCGCAAATCCTCGCCTACCGCAATCAATTCCTTGATGACGATCGGCGACCGCGTGATCGACTTCATTACGACCAGTTGTCCGCGCTCGATGCGCTTCGCGATGGTCACTTCACCTTCGCGGGTCAGCAAGGGCACGGTACCCATCTCGCGCAAATACATGCGCACCGGATCGTTTGTTTTTTCGAGAGAGCCCGGCGTCAAATCCAGATCGCTGCCGCCTTCGTCCGAATGCGCGTCGTCCTTGGCGACGGCATCGCGATCGCCGCCTTCCGTCGACACTTCCACCGCGCGCGCCGCTTTCGCCGACGCCTGGTCCTCGTAAATCTCGATGCCGTTTCGTTCAAATGTAGTGAGAAGGTCGTCGATCTCTTCCGAGGAATGCACTTCCGCCGGAAGCGAATCATTTACTTCGTCGTAAAGCAGATAGCCGCGCTCTTTGCCGACGGCAATGAGCTGCTTTACCGCATCATATTTTTCTTCAAGACCCACTGCCGCCACGAATTCCTCCAGGCTTACAGGCGCGACCCCCAACCTTACCGGTCAGCGCCGCCGAAAAATTTATCCAAAAGCACCCAAGTTGCAGACGCAGGCAGTATGCCACGCTTGCGCAGCAGACTCCTCTGCGGTCACCGAAAAGAACTGTGGGGAATCCCCCACCAGATCACTCTTCTTTTTGTGAATTCCTTTATGGTACGCCGCGCCGCTAGCTCGCCGTTTGCCCTGTACTTCGCCCGTTATGCGCTCTCAGAGTACGTTCCCGCGTCCCTAAGTACATCTATATAGATGCAGTTAGGTGCGTATTCGTTACTCGCGAAACCCTATTACGCTACACGCCTAAGTCCGCCTTCGTCAACAAATTAATCGGTGGAAAACCATGGAAGAGGTTTACCACGGACCGTTTATCTAGAAGCCGTAGCCTCCGGCCATTCGAAATCCATACTCCAGCAGCGCCCTTGCCGCTGTTTCGGCACCATGCAAGCTCCCCCGCTTTCTGGGGCTCCATGTGTATGATGTTCCCCGCGCAAAAACGACTCGCTCAAAATGGCGTCCGTCTTCTCACACGCTGTAGCCGCCCTAGGTATCGGCGCATGCTTTTACCGGCCCGGTACTCCGAAGCGCGTCTGGGTAGCCGGCGCGCTCTGCTCGGTCATTCCCGACCTGGATGTCGTTGGCTTCCACTTCGGCATCCACTATGGCGACTTCTGGGGCCATCGCGGCTTTACACATTCCCTGCTCCTTGCCGCTCTTCTGGCAAGTCTCGTTGTGCTCGTTGGATTTCGGCAAGGCGTGCCTGGCCTAGGTCGATTTGCCCAATGGAGCTATTTATTCCTGGCCACCGCCAGCCATGGCCTGCTCGACGCCATGACCGACGGCGGCCTCGGCGTCGCCTTCATCTCCCCGTTCAACAACACCCGTTACTTTCTTCGGTGGAGACCCATTCGAGTCTCCCCCATTGGCATCGCCCGCTTTTTCAGTCCTCGCGGCCTTCAGGTCATACAAAGCGAACTTCTCTGGATTTGGCTTCCGACGGCGCTGCTCCTGCTCTCGGCTTGGCTCATACATCGGCGAGCAGCGCCGTCATCCGAGCCGCAGTTGTAACTGAGAATTGCGGAGTTCCCACGCAGTGGCCGCTTGCACTCCCTTTACTGGATCGAGGAAAAAACGGGTGGCTATCCATTCCCCGTTGGGAGAGTCACCTCACATCATTCCGTTAGCCTATACTCGGTCCATGCGGCAAAAAATCTTGGCCCTTTCTTCGTTACTGATTTTCGTTCTTGCGCTCGCCAGCGGCGTGTCCGCCCAATCCAGTCCTGACTGGACGGAACCCTTCCATCCGTTTCGCATCGCAGGCAATCTGTACTACGTAGGAAGCAGGGGACTTGCGAGCTATTTGATCGCCACGCCCGAAGGCAGCATCCTGATCAATAGCGATCTCGAAGCCAATGTGCCGATGATCTCCGCGAGCATCGAAAAACTCGGTTTCCATTTTGCGGATACGAAAATTCTTCTTATTAGCCACGCGCACTGGGATCATGACGCCGGCAGCGCCAAGATCATACGGATGACCGGCGCAAAGTACATGGTGATGGATGCGGACGTTTCGGTGGTCGAATCCGGCGGCAAAACTGATTTTCAGTACGGCAACACAGCCAGTTCGCTTTATCCGCCCGCCAAAGTCGACCGGATACTTCACGATGGCGACGAAGTGAAGCTTGATCGCACGGTGCTGGTCGCTCATCTCACTCCCGGCCACACCAAAGGCTGCACCACGTGGACGATGAAAGTTAGCGATAGCGGCAAAACCTACAATGTGGTGATCGTCGGCAGCCCTAATGTCAATCCCGGCTACAAACTTGTAAGCAACCCTGCCTATCCGCAGATCGCCGAAGACTATGAGCGCATGTGGCGCGTTCTGAAGTCATTGCCGTGCGACATTTTTCTCGGTGCTCATGGCGGCTACTTCGGTCTCGAAGAAAAGTACCCTCTTAGGAAAGACGGCGGGGCAAACCCCTTCGTTGATCCTGATGGTTACAAAAGATTTATCGCCCAAAAGGAGCAAGAATTTCGCGGCGAATTGGAGAGGCAAAAACTCACCGCCAAGTGAAGCCTACCTGGCCGCGGCTAGCCGACGCATCAGATCTTGCTTTTTCTCGAGTAGCCCGCGCATCTCTGTAACAGGGGGGTTCGCCTCGATGCTGCGCTGGACCTCGGCCAGCTCCCGCTCAGCTTGCCGATGCTGCAGGGCTTCGACGCAACTGACCGCTTCTTCCCAGGTGGGCTCGCTGGCTTCTTCGAAGAGAATCTCGAAAAGTATGCGCCGGTCTCGTTCCTCAAGATGCGTCGCGACTTCCGTAGCCTGCATCGGCTCGTCGGCCAAACTCGCAACGATGAGAGCTGCGAAAACTTTCTCGGTTTCGAGTCCGTGATAGAGCTGAGCCGTCTGGAGCCGTTGCGCCAGTTCGCGCCGAAAACTCTCGGCCTCTGCCAACATACGAATCAATCGCCGCTCAACGGGCTTCGCGGAGCGGCCAACCAACTCCGGCTGAATCTTCAATTCGCTGTGGCGCTGGGTGGCGGCTTTGCTTAGCGCGGCGCGTAATACGGGCTCGTCTAGATGAAGCTGCTGCGCGATGCGAGTCGCCCACTCCGAGCGAAGAATCGTATTTGGAATTTTCTGGACGTAGGGCAGGAGAAAATTCACGGCTCGCCGCTTCCCTTCCCCGGTGGTTAAATCCATCTTCCGCGCACGTGCGATCAGGTAGTCCACGTAGGGCGGCGAATCTTTCAGTAGCTTCGTGTACTCTTCCACGCCTCGTTCGCGGATAAACAAATCCGGATCGGCTTTTTTGTCGCCAACGGGAGGAAGTGCCAGCACGCGCACCTCGAAATCTTGTTCGAGCAGCAGAGATACGGACCGCTCCGCGGCCAACTGGCCAGCATTGTCCGGGTCGTAGTTAATGATGACGCGTTTCGTAAAACGGCTCAGCAATTTAATCTGCGGCTCTGCAAGGCTCGTCCCGCAGCTTGCAACCACGTTGCTGATTCCCGCGCGCGCCACGGCAATCGCATCCATGTAGCCCTCGACCAGCACCGCGAAATCGGACCGCCGCAGCGCTTCCTTCGCGCGGTCCATGTGATACAGCACGTTGCTCTTCGAGTAGATTGGCGTCTCCGGCGAATTCAAATATTTCGGCTGATCATCGCCGAGAGAGCGCGCGCCAAACGCGACGATCTTTCCCGAGTCATTCGCGATCGGAAACGTAATGCGGCGGCGGAAGCGGTCGAACATTCGGCCGCCTTGTTCGCCGCGCGAGATCAATCCGGACTCAACCAGCAATTTGTCCTGATATTTTTGCTTGAGAAATCGCAGCAATGCGTCGCCGTCGCTGGGCGCGTAACCTATTCCAAACCGGTCAATCGTTTTGTTATCGAGCCCGCGGTCCTCGAGATAGGCCCGCGCCGCTTTGCCTTCGAGAGTCCCGGAAATCTGCTTCGTGAAAAAGGCCTGCGCCTCGCGATGCATCTCGACGAGCGCCGACCTCTGCTGATTTTCCTGGCGCTCTTCCGGCGAGCGTTCTCTGGGCCGAGGAATCGCAATACCGCACTTCTCGGCAACGGTTCGGACCGCTTCCGGAAACGCAGACTTCTCGACGTCCATCACAAAATTGAAAACGTCGCCGCCCTTGCCGCACCCAAAACAATAAAAAATCTGCTTAATCGGGGACACTGTAAACGAAGGAGTTTTTTCCTGATGAAATGGGCAAAGACCTGAAAAATCCTTGCCGGTCTTCTTCAGGCGCACATATTCGCCGACCACGCGAACAATGTCCGCCTGTTGCTTCACCCTCTCCGCGAATGATCCTGCTTCCGCCACGGCTTCTTCGAGGATTGTAGCTGAACTATTGGGAGGAATATATTCCGGATGGAATCAGCGTGGCGTCCGTCAGCGGGCGCGCGTAGAGATAGACCCAAGTTTTGATGCGACGTCCGCGAGCCCAAGCATCGACGAGTTCCCGGCGAAACAATCCTCCGTCGACACCTTCAAATTTATCCAGGTCTAGGAGCGTCTTTTGAGGATCCTTCAGCAGAAAAAGATCGCCTTTGACAAATCGTCGAGGAGTGGTGGTGGGCACAGCGCCGCAATACTCGCCGCCACATAAACTATAGAGGTTGGCTCGAATCCGGCCAGGACTCATGAATCGGACGCGCCCGCGCAGCCGCCCGTAGGACTTGCCTCCGCGCTTCAAGCTGCCATAGAAGAATATATATTGCGGTGACGACTCCTCTTGCGATCGGCCCGCCTTCGTTTTCCAAAGGTGCGCTTTACTCCTGGCGCTCTTGGACTTGGCTTTCAAATTCACACTCGCAATTCTACAACGGTGATGGCTTTGCCACCGTGTTCCTCGGTCTCAAACGAGGTGCGCTGAACGAGTGGATGTGACTTGAGGAATTCGCCGAGGCCTTTGCGTAGCGCGCCGGTTCCGTGGCCATGGATTATGCGCACGCGCGTTTGATTGGCAAGCGCGGCTTCATCGAGATACTTATCGACGCGTTCTGTCGCTTCTTCGACGCGCATGCCAATCACGTTGATTTCGCCTGAGACAGCGCCTTCGCCAGGCTGCGATGTCACGGTGACACTACCGCGCCCTGGCGACCGTTGGGGCGGGGATTGCCCCGCCCGCGCTGTCGTGCCGCCCGAATGTTCGACGCCGATGATTTCATCAACGGCAACTTTCATGCGCAGTGGGCCAGCTTCGATTTCGGCGGAGGATCCGTCTAATCGGCGGAAGATGACTGGCTTGCCGAAGCCGCGTACGCGAATTTTTACGCCGGGCTGTAAGGTGTCAGCGCGAATCGGTTCCTGGCTCGCGGAGTTAGTGCCTAAATCGGCTTGCGAATCGGAGATGGTTTGCACGAGAGCGGCGTTGAGTTCTTCGCGGGCTTCGCTGCGAATGTCTGTGCCCTTGCGTCGGGCGGTCTTTTCGAGCGAGGCGCGCAGTTCGCGTTCTTTCACGGCTTCGATCACGCCGGCGACGTTTTCATCGAAGCGCTTCTGCATTTCGGTGAACTGCGCTTCGAGTTCCTTGATGCGTTTTTGCTGGCGCTCGACCCATTCGGTGCGAAGCTTCTTGCGTTCCTCCTCCAGTGCGTGCCGCTCCGACGCCATCTGCTGCTGCATGCGGTCGAGTTCATCGCGGCTGCGATGCAGGTAGGCGATCAAATCCGCAGCTTCGCGCGATTCCGGTGTCAGCAACGACCGCGCTCGCTCGATGATCGAGGTTGCAATGCCTAGTCTTTGTGCAATTGCGATTCCGCTCGAGCCGCCAGGAACACCGACCATGAGGCGGTAGGTTGGCCGTAGATTTACGTCATCGAATTCCACGGCGGCGTTCACCACACCGGGCGTCGTCGAAGCGTAAGCTTTCAGACGGTCATGATGGGTCGTGGCCAGCACGATGCAATTCTTGGTGCGAAATTCATCCAGCAGCGCAACAGCCAGCGCCGCGCCTTCTTCCGGAGCAGTACCAGTGCCCATTTCATCGACGAGCGCCAGTGACTGTGGGGTCGCGAGATCGAGCATGGTCTTCAAATTCAGCATGTGCGCGGAAAATGTCGAGAGGTCCGCAGCGATGGATTGTTCGTCACCGATGTCCACGAGCACGCGGTCAAAAATTGGAAGCACCGCTCGTTGCGCTGCCACGGGAATCCCGGATTGCGCGGAGAGTGCCGCGAGTCCCGTCGTCTTCAACGCTACGGTCTTGCCGCCGGTGTTCGGGCCGCTGATCACCAGAACTTTTTCCGCACCGCCCAGCGCGAGCGTCATCGGCACGACCGCACGATCTTCGCGGCGCAACTTGTCTTCGAGAACCGGGTGCCGAGCAGCTTGCAACCTTAATTCGCCAGTGTCGGAAAACTCTGGCATCGCCGCATCAAAGTCACGAGCAAAACGCCCGCGAGCGAAAACGCTGTCAAGCTCCGCGATTGTTGCCGCCGCGGCGAGCAGCGGTTCGCGAACGGCCTGCAGCCGCTCCGTAAGCCCGCGTAGAACGCGGATAATCTCCGCCGCTTCCTCCTCGGAAAGTTGCGTAAGTTCGTTGTTCGCTTCCACCGTTTCAAGCGGCTCGAGAAAAACGGTCTGTCCTGTTCCGCTTGCGCCATGCACGATTCCCGGAACGCTTCGCCGATTTTCCGAGCGAACGGGAATCACAAATCGATCATTGCGCAGCGTGACGTAGTCTTCTCCAGCTTCTGCGTTGCGAGAGCGCAGGATTTGCTTAAGCGTTTTCTGAATTGACTCGCGCGTCTGGGAAATGTTTGCGCGAATGCGCCGCAGTGTGGATGATGCATCGTCGCTGATCTCGCCATTCGGCATGATGCATCGCCGGATCGCCGCCAGCGGTTCGCGGAAATCACCGAGCGAAGCCACTCGCGCCGCCTGTAAGGGAAATTTCGCCGCTTCTTCCCGGAATTGCCCGCGCAGCCATCCCGCGGTTTCGAGGAGCGACGCAGCACCCAGAAGTTCTTTGGCTTCGAGAACGATTCCAGGTCCTTCGATTTTTTCCAGCCACTCCTGCGGGTCGGCCAGCCCTCCGAATCCTAACTCGCCGCCGCCGCGCAGCCATTCCCGCGCTTCGCGAATCAACGCAAACGCCGCTTCGAGCGACGCGCGATGCGTCCGGAACTCCAGCGCATCCATAGCCCGACGCCCCGGCGCACACGTCGTCCTCAGCCGCAACAATTCCCGCAACTTGTCAAACTCGAGTACGTCTTGTGCTGTCCGTGACATTCGCTTTTTCGCTATTTCAATATTCTCTTCAGAACTTTATCGCTGTTTCGCAGGGTGGCATGCGGCGTAGTTGCGACCCCCGTCTCATCAAATTCTTCAATCATCGCGACACACAACCCGTTCAATGCTTCGACAGCTTCGTGGCCTTTCCCACCCTGATTGTTGCTCAAGAACGAAAAGATCAGCCGTCGCCCGCTCGGCGTTTCCGCAAAACCAGAAAGCGTCCTGACATGTTCGACCGATCCTGTCTTCGCATGAATTCTTCCGGCGGCGACTGTGCCCTTCATGCGTTCTTGAAGCGAGCCATCGATGCCTGCCACTGGCAGTGACGCATAGTACGGCGTGAACCATGTCTGGCCCTGCGCATACTTCAACAACGTTACGATTGCTCGCGGCGTAACCAGGTCGTGGCGCGAAAGACCCGAGCCGTCCGTTTGGATTACGTCGTCGGGCGCAATTCCCACGGCTGGCATAAAAGTCCTGCGGAGTTTTCAGCATTTCTTCGGGCGTGCTCCACAAACCATTTTGCCGCGCGGCGGTCCGCAGTAACATTTCCGTGTGCAAGTTCTGGCTGATTTTGTTGACGAGCTTTACGGAATCGCCGAGCGGCACGGACACATGTTCCGCAAGAACTGTGCGCGGCGTTGTATCCGTATCGGGAACATGGACCGCGCGGATCTTTCCATCGATTTTCACGCCCCGTTCTGTGAGAAACCCCGCGAGCAACGATGCCGCGTGTTGGGCGGGCTCTTCAATCGCCAGGACCAGCTTTCGCGGCGTGCTCTTTGCCGGCAGCGTGCCACGCACTATGACGAGATTGGCGCCCGGTTCGCGCGTCAGCGTCAAATCCGATTTCAACCCTGACATCGATGTCGCCACATCGTTTTGCAGTGTAAAGTCCGGCGTCAGCGGAGCAACCGAAGCCTGCACTGGATCTCCCGACCTCTCGCCCGGCGTCAATGTCACTGCGACGGTATTGTCATCCACAACGATTGCAGAAATCGCTGCGCCATATTCCCAGACCATGTCGTCGATTTCCCAGCCGTTCGGATAACGCTCGCGAGGAAAGTAACTGTCGTCGCCAACTACATCTCCGGAAATTTCTTTCACTCCGCGCGCTACTAGCGCATCCGCAAGCTCGGCCAGTGCTCTTTCTGGCGGCCCATCAAACTCTTCCTTTAGTTCATAAGGAAATTTACGGTTCGAGAGATTCGGATCGCCCCGCCCGACAAGCACCACGTCACCGGAAAGCTTGCCGTCGGGTGAAATGGTGCCACGCGTTTCGAGAGTGGTGTGAAACTTGTAGTCCGGGCCCAGCTTGGCGAGCGCCAGGGCAGTAGTGAAGAGCTTCATGTTTGAAGCGGGGACAAAATAGCCGTCCGCGTTCTTCTCGAAGAGCGTTTCTCCCGTTTGCGCATCAACGATGAGGAGTCCCCAGTCGCCTTTGCTGGAAGGCGAAGCACCGAGCAACATTTCGGCACGCGCGTCAAACCGAGCCGCAGCAGCAGTCCGTTTGGGAGAGAGCTCTTTCCTGTTCCCGTCGTGCTTCACCGAGCAACAAGCTTGTTCCTGGGTCTGATTGGACTGCGCGCGGCTGCTAGCTGCGGCTAAAGCGCAGAAAGCCGCTGTCAGTGCCAGTGCCACGGCCGGCGATGCGCACGATGTTCGTGAGTGCATGTCTTCTTTGCCCTTAATCTCCGCAAGTGAAAGTATAGTCGAAAGCCCGCACAACATTTGTTCCGTGCTTCGCATCTACTCAGATGTATCGAATGAAACAGGCCCACACAAACTGTGCTGATAAGCTGACGGTTGCGTACAGACTCCGGACAACCTATCATTCCTTATCCGGACAAATAAATTTCAGCGAGGTGAAATTTGATTAAGAGGATTAGTTCTTGCCTTATGGCACTGGCGATGATTGCTCCGCCGCTGCTCTCTCAAGCAGACAAAAAGGAAGCAGATAGACTTGAAAATTGCGGCACCGTTATGAAGGAAATTATGGATATCCCCGATGACATTCCTCAAGATCTCATCGACAAAGCCGAGTGCGTCGTCATTTATCCCTCGGTCTTAAAGGGCGCCTTCGTCGTCGGAGGCAGCTATGGCCGCGGCGCGATGACTTGCCGCACGGGCGAACACTTCACGGGACCATGGAGCGCACCGACGATGATGGCATTGGAAGGCGGCAGTGTCGGGTTGCAAATTGGCGGCCAAGCCACCGATTTCGTTCTGCTTGTGATGAATCCGCGGGGTGCCCACTCCATGATCAAGAGCAAAGTGAAGCTCGGTGGAGACGCTTCGGTGGCCGCGGGGCCAAAAGGCCGAACTGCGAGCGCCGAATCGGATGTGACGTTGCGAGCTGAGGTACTCAGCTATTCGCGTTCGCGCGGGCTATTTGCCGGTATCTCTCTTGAAGGCTCGACGGTTCGTCCTGACAATGATGCCAACGAGCGGGTCTACGGAAAAAAGTTGACTGCGGAGGATATTATTTTTAAGGGCGCAGTGGCCGTGCCACCGCCGGCCCAAAAATTGGTCAGCACTCTCAACCTGAAATCTCCCAAGAACACTTCCGATCCGAACTCCTTGAAGGAATAGACCGGACAATTAGTAGGGAAGCGCGAAGGCCCCGGCGATTGTGCCGGGGCTTTTGTGTTTTTGCGGCGGGAAAAAGATGGCTCGGGAAGATGTTGACATCGGATAATTTCTGACTTATAGTCATTTATGAACAATGGTCAAGAAAACTAAGTTGACGAGAGCAAGCGTTCCTCGCTCATCTGCCCGACCGTCCCACGGACGGCGCGAACGCCGTACAGCAGAAACCCGCGAGCGCCTATTTCGTGCGGCCTTGGATCTCTTTGCCAGAAAAGGCTTTAGCGAGACTACGGTGGAAGATATCACCGAATCCGCGGACGTTGGCAAAGGCACCTTTTTTAACTATTTTCCAAGCAAGGATCACATCCTGCTGGCCTTTGGCGAGATGCAACTCGCAAAGCTTGAGTTCGCCGTCGAGGAAGCCCGTAACACAGGGGAATCCATGCCCAAGTTTCTGCGTTCGCTAGGCGTCCGAATGACTCAGGAGCCCACTCGGCATCCCGGCATAATCCGGACTTTGCTTCAGGCATATCTCTCGACCACTCCCGTCCGTGCGGCAATGCTCAATTTACAAAAGCGCGTGCACGCCCTGCATACGGAAATTGTTCGCATCGGCCAGGAGCGGGGCGAAATCCGCAGAGACCTTCCTGCGTCTGAGATCGCACACGTTTTCCGGCAAACTATTTTCGGAACTCTATTGCTCTGGTCACTGAACGGTGACGAGAGTTTGCATGCGCGGATGGAATCTGCGTTCAACGTGCTGTGGTCCGGATTGGCTCCGCGAAACGACGGGATATCGCAATCGGAAACCGCGCGGGTGGAAACCGCATTAACCGGAGTTCCTTTATTTACTTGTGGAGATTGATTCATGACTCGTAAGCGAGTTTTCATCCTAATTCTCGTCGCGCTCATCCTGGGCGGCACAACGGTTTACGCCACATGGTTCCGGCGCGATAACGCGCTGCAAGGCTCGGGCACAGTGGAAGCTCGAAACATTCGCGTGGGCTCGAAAGTGGGAGGACGAATCGACAAGGTTCTGGTGCGCGAAGGCGATCGCGTACAACCTGGCCAGACTCTGATCACCTTCGACGACAAGGAATTGTTGGCTTCGCTCGATCAATCTCGCGCTGCAGCCGAGAAAGCGCAGCGCGGCTACCGGCCCGAAGAGATCGCTGAAGCGCGTGCCGCTGCCGCGCAAGCGAAGGCCGATTATGAATTGCGCCTGAATGGCTATCGGAAAGAAGATATCGCGGCGGCGCAGTCCGACGTCGAGCGAGCAACCGCGGACGAAGTGCGCGCGCGCCTGGATTTTCAGCGTTACCAAGCGCTGGCGGAGAAGGACCTGGTCTCGAAACAGCAGCGCGACACGGCCGAGGCCAACTGGAAAATGGCACTGGCGCAGCAACAGAACTACCAGCACAAACTCGATGTACTGAAGCGCGGCTACCGTCCCGAAGAAATCGCCTCTGCGGAGGCACACTACCGAGAGACGCAAGCAACCCTCGAGAAATTCGAGCGCGGGAATCGCCGCGAAGATGTTGATCTCGCAAAAGCCGCGTATTCCTATGACGAAGCGCGATTCCGCGAACGGGAAGTGACCGCGCCCTCTGCCGCTACCGTTGAAGTTCTCGATGTGCGTCCCGGAGACATCATCGCGCCGAACACGCCCGTGGCAACGCTATTGGAACAAGATCAGATTTACGTGCGCATCTATATTCCGGAGACGGAGCTCGGCCGCGTGCAAGTGGGCCAAAAAGCGGAAGTGCGCGTCGATTCTTTTCCGAAGACGGTTTTTGAAGGCATCGTGGAGCAGATCAATCAGCAGGCTGAATTTCTTCCGAGGAATGTGCAGACACGCGAGGAACGCGTTCATCAGGTCTTCGGTGTAAAAATTCGCATCAACGATCCTGCTGGCCACGTTCTCGCGGGCATGGCGGCGGATGTGAAATTGAAAGCGGGAAATTAGCCTGTGGTCACCGCCGCGCAGAATCCAGCCGAACCTGCAATCTCCGCCGAACACCTTGTGCGGCGCTTCGGCCAAGTTACGGCCGTCAATGATGTGAGCTTCCGAGTAGAGAAGGGCGAGATTTTCGGTTTTCTTGGCCCTAATGGCAGCGGCAAAACCACGGTTATCAAAATGCTTACTGGTCTTCTACCTCTGACGAGCGGTTCGGCTCGCGTGGAGGGCCTTGATGTGGGCATGGACTCGGAAGTCGTCCGTGAGCGCATCGGATATATGTCGCAGAACTACAGCCTGTACCAAGATCTGACAGTGGCAGAGAATTTGCAGTTCTATGGGCGCATCTACAGCCTCGAACCGGCGCGTCTGAAGCGGCGTATCGAGGAAGTCGTCGAAAGTAACGGCCTCGGGCCTTATATGAATCGCTTGTCGGCAAAACTATCGGGCGGATGGAAGCAACGGCTGGCGCTGGGGTGCGCCATGCTGCATGAGCCCAAGCTGCTTTTTCTTGACGAGCCTACGGCGGGAATCGATCCGGTCGCACGCCGCCAACTTTGGGATCTTCTCTTCGAGCTCTCTGGACATGGCATCACTTTCTTCGTGACGACTCACTACATGGACGAAGCGGAACGTTGTAGTCACGTTGCATACATTTATTACGGCAAGCTCATCGCCGACGGAACGCCCAATTCGCTTCGCGAACTTCCGGACGTTCAGCCGCCAGGAACAATACGCGTGGAAATTACGACTCCGGAGGTGACGCGCGCGCTGCGCTTCGCTCGTCAGATCCCTGGGATTCGCAGTGCCACTATTTTTGGCCAGTCCATCCATGCTCTTATCAATGACGACCTCAATCTTCACGATCTTCAAGAACAGCTTCTGATGAACGGCATTGCCGTTGCTGAGATTCGTCCGCTGGCTCCGAGCCTCGAAGATGTTTTCGTCGAGCTCACTTACAAGCATCAGGCCATCCTGGAGGCGTCGCGTGCCTGACCTATTCCGCGGATTCGGCGCCGTTTTTTACAAGGAAGTTCTGCACGTTCGCCGGGATGCGGGAACGCTGTTTTTCTCGTTGACTATGCCGCTGCTGCAATTGTTTCTTCTCGGTTTCGGGATTGATACGAACATACGTCAGATTAATACTGTCGTCTACAACGCGGACGGCCGCCGTGAGAGCCGAGAATTGCTTGACCGCCTAAAAAACTCCGACACCTTTCATATCATTCGCTATGTCGACAATGACTACGACTTGAACGATATGATCATCGCCGGCAAAACACGCGTGGGCATTAAAATTCCCGTCGACTATTCCGACCGCCTCATCCACAACATGAGCGCTCAGGTTCTGGTCCTAATCGACGGCTCGGATTCTTCCGTGGCGGGCCAGGCTATTAATGTCACCAATGCCATCGGACTGGATGAATCTCTCCGCCGTGTCCTGCAAGATCGCGCTGAGTTCGCAGTGGACATGCGTCCCAAGCTGCTGTTCAATCCGGACTCTCGCTCAGCGAATTTTTTTCTTCCCGGACTCACGGCTATCATGCTTCTCAACGTCACCACATTTCTTACGGCATTCTCCATAGTCCGTGAGAAGGAGCGTGGCACTCTCGAGCAGCTCTTTGTTACGCCTGTCCGTCCTTTTGGCCTGCTTTTAGGTAAGTTGCTGCCCTACCTGGGCATCGGCTTTTTCGAGCTGAGCCTGATACTTTTCTTTATGCGCTTTGTTTTTATGGTTCCCATTCACGGCAGCGTGTTTCTTCTTGCATTTCTTTCGGTGCCTTATCTTTTCGCGGCTCTTTCGCTGGGAATTCTTATTTCCAGCAAAGCCCAATCGCAGGCCGAGGCCATGCAACTCGCTTTTCTGCCTATTCTTCCAAGTGTTTTCTTTTCGGGATATATTTTCCCGCGTGAGACCATGCCGGCCCTTTTCTATCCCATCAGCTTTCTTATTCCCGCCACCTATTACATCAACATCACTCGTGGCATCATCCTGCGAGGAGCAGGCATCAAGCATCTGTGGACCGACGGCCTCGCTCTTTTCATTATTGGCACGCTGCTCTTAGTTATTGCGGCGCGTCGCTTCCGCAACAAGGTCATCATGGCGTAGCCGCGCGAATCTTGGCTTGCCCTTCAGAAGTACCACGCACTAATATCGGCGTTTCAGTCCAGAGCTGAGGGTATCTTTCGTGGAAAATCGCTTGTCCGGTTGGGTCATCCTTCTGTTTATTTTGCTGGTCGCGGGCGTGTGCGCGGTGCACGACGGAATTCCCGGACCCGTGGCCGCTACTGCACGGCAAGATGTTTTTTCCGCAGATCGAGCTCTCGTTTATCTGAATGCCTTCGCGACCGCGCCTCATCCGCTCGGTTCGGCAGAGCACGACCGGGTGCGCGATTATCTTGTGCAACAGTTCACGGAACTCGGGCTCAGTCCCGAAGTGCAACGAGCCACGGGCGTCACGCCGCGCTACGAAGTCGCGGGAACCGTGGAAAATATCGTTGCCCGATTAAAAGGTACGAGCGGTGCGGATGATGCCGTCGCGCTGGTCGCGCACTATGACTCCGTTCCCGCTGGTCCTGGGGCGGGTGACGATGGTGCGGGTGTGGCCGCTTTGCTCGAAACGCTGCGCGCCTTGCGAGCCGGGCCGCCGTTGCGCAATGACATTCTTTTTGTGATCACTGACGGCGAAGAAGACGGGCTGCTTGGCGCTTCCGCGTTCCTAGCGGAAAATCCGGCGGCTAAGGATGTGCGCGTCGTGGTCAACTTCGAAGCCCGTGGAAACGCCGGCGAATCGCAAATGTTTGAAACTAGCGCAGGCAACGGCCGGCTAGTGCAACTCTTCGCGCAGGCCGCGCCGCATCCTTCGGGTTCTTCGCTGACCTACGAAATTTATAAGCACATGCCCAACGATACGGACATGACCGTGTTCAAAAAGTCCGGCGCGGCTGGCCTGAACTTTGCATTTATTGGTCACTGGGAGGCTTATCACACGCCACTCGACAATCCGCAAATGCTCGATCGCGGCAGCCTGCAGCAGCAGGGGGAAAACGCGCTGTCTCTCGCGCGCAGCCTTGGCAACGCGGACCTCAGCCAGCTTCAGGACCGCGACTCGGTGTATTTTTCATTACCCGGAAATTTCTTCGTGCATTATTCTAGCCGTTTTCTTTGGCCGCTGGTACTTCTTTCCGGCGTCCTGCTCTTCGGCGCAATCTTATATGCGAAAGGTGCCTGGCAAACGAGTCTGTTATCCATATTGGCTGGCTTCTTCGTACACTTTGTCGTTCTCCTTGTGTTGTTGATGGTCGGACTCGGTTTTGTCCTCGGTGTGCACTGGCTTCACCTCCACGCGCTTCAGGAAGGCGGGCTCGAACAAAGTGCGCTGTATGTATTCGGTCTATACGCTTTGCTGACCGCCGTTCTGATTTTCCTCTACTCGCTATTTCGCAAGAGGATTACGCCGCCCGCGTTTTTTCTTGGCGGCGGGCTCCTGATTTTTGTCTTTATTCTCGTGACAACGAAATGGCTCCCAGGCGGCAGTTATCTTTTCGTCTGGCCGCTGCTGGCCGGCCTCGTCGCGACCGTCACCGTAGCCTTTCGGCCTGGTCGTCTCTCGCCTCCAGCAGTTTTTCTTCTCTGCGTGTTGAGTGTGCCCGCGGCGATTTTCTTTGTACCGCTTCTGCGAGGCTTTTACACTGCTCTTGGCTTTACTTCTATAGGCGCCCAGCTTCTGAGCTTAACCTTCGGCGTGTTCTTTTTTTTCTTGTTTCCTTATATCGATCCAGTGCTCGAATCCGCCGGTAAACTTCTTGCAGTTCTCGCCTTTAGTATCGCGCTCGTTCTGTGTATCATCGCGGCAAAAACCACGCGGTTTTCTTCGACTCATCCGAAACCGAGCATGCTCGCCTATGCTCTCGACGCCGATACAGGCAAAGCTCTTTGGACAAGCTCCACCAATCGCGTGGACTCCTGGACCGCCCAATATCTTGGCGACTCTCCTTCTCGCGGAAAGCTCCCCGGATTCATTCCCGATTGGTATCCCATCGATTTTCTTCAACACGAAGCGCCGTCCATCGCGGTAGCGCCTCCGCAGGCGGAACTGATTGAAAACTCGAGCGACGGCGCGACGCGCACGCTGCATCTCCGCATCACCACGCCGCGGCACGCGCGCACGCTCCACGTCGAGGTCGCACAGGCAGAAGTTTTGAGCGCCACCGTCAATGGACACGATCTCGGCAAGCCGTCTGGTGCGCGCTGGCACCAAACTGGCCACTGGGGATTCGACTACGCCAATCCGCCAGCCGAAGGAATTGATGTGCAACTCCGGGTACAAACTGCGGGGCCGGTTACTATCGCGTTGGTGGATCGCTCCAGCGGGCTTCCTACCACTCCGGGAGCGAATTTTCCTCCGCGACCGGCCGATTCCATGCCGATACACTCTGGCGATCAAACCATGGTTCGACGTAGTTTCATTTTTTAGCGATTTTGTCTTTTCACTGTTGGCGGAGTACTCTGCTGGTTTGTCTTTGTGTCACAGGGAGTCGCTGTGTCCTGTCCAATCTGTGAAAAACGCAAAGCGGAAAGATTCTGTCCGGCGAAGGGCGAGAAAATCTGCGCCGTTTGCTGCGGTACGGAGCGGGAAGTTTCTATCGACTGCCCGCCGGACTGCTCCTACCTAATAGCGGCGCATCGGTACGAAGATCAGCATCAGCGTTCGTTGCCGGAGAACACCCCGCTCCTCGACGTTAAAGTTCCGCAAGACGTGATCTATACTCACCAAAATGTTCTTTCCGGGCTGGCGTTTACTGCGGCGACATTTTCCGCCGCGCATCCCGCCACTACCGATCCTGATGTTCTTGACGCGCTTCATGCCCTCGCCGAAACCTACAAAACGCTGGGCTCCGGAATCCTTTATGAAAAGCCTCCGGATGCCGCGCTGCCGCGTGGGCTTTACGCTGCACTGGGGCAATCCCTCAACGAATCCAAACAGAACCAAGCTGAACGCGCGGCTTCGCCGCCGGCAAAAGACTCCGAAGTTTTTACTCTGCTTGTTTTCCTCTATCGGATGGGATTGCTGCGGACCAATGGCCGTGCACGCGCTCGACGTTACATCGAATTCCTTCGCGGGCAGTTCCCTGCCGCTCCTGAACTGAAGCGCGAAGAATCCCGAATCATCGTGCCGTAACGCGGCTCCGCTCGGAGACGCGACGGCGCTGGAATCTGGTAGTGTTTTCTTCCGCAATTGGTTCACGGAGGTTGCAAATGTCAAACGGAAAGCTGGGAAGAGTTACATCGGGACGAGCAACCAGGACGAATGTGTTTTTCTCGGCGGCCGCGTTGATGACACTTGGCGTTGCCGCACTATTTGCGGGGCCAGTTGGGGCTTACGGGGATGAGCGGGAGCCCGCCGCCAAACTCGTCGCGCGTGCCATGTTTAATCCGCAATTCCGCGTGAAGACTTTTCATGGAGGAGAATGGCTGGGGAACGGAGATTTCTATCTGGCGATAGAGGCTGCAGCCTCGGGTGGTGGCAGCGACATTGTGCGTTATCAAACGTCGACGGGAGCTCGAGAGATTCTAGTTGCGGCTAGCCGTCTGATTCCGGCTGGCGAGAAAGCGCCGCTGCCTCTCGAGGATTACACGATGTCCTCCGACGGATGGCAGGTTCTGGTGTTCACGAATTCGCAAACAGTTTGGCGGCAGAACACGCGCGGGGATTATTGGGTTCTTCATCTGAAGGGCGGTTCGCTGCGCAAACTTGGCGGCGATGCTCCTGCATCGAGCTTGATGTTTGCCAAATTTTCGCCGGACAACACGAGGGTCGGATACGTTCGCGGAAACAATGTTTACGTAGAAGAGTTGGCCAGCGGAAAAATCACACAATTGACGCACGACGGCTCTGACACCGTCATCAACGGCACTTCCGACTGGGTGAACGAAGAAGAGTTTGATATCCGCGATGGGTTCGAATGGAGCCCCGATAGCC
This sequence comes from uncultured Acidobacteriota bacterium, assembly GCA_963784015.1. Lineage (GTDB taxonomy): Bacteria > Acidobacteriota > Terriglobia > Acidiferrales > UBA7541 > Acidiferrum. The sequence continues at coordinate 275,375 of CAWAPX010000038.1, read as the reverse complement.
GCGCCATCGCTTTCTGGCAGTTCAACACCGTTGGCGTGGGGAACTACACCCTGATCTACGATCTTGGCGCGCCGCGCGGCGAGATCGTCACTGGAATTCCTTATCCCGGCACAGGTCCTTATCCGCAGACGCTGCAATATCCGTATCCACTTGCGGGTACGCACAACTCGACGGTCCGCGTGGGTGTCGCTAGCGCGGCTGGAGGAGAAGTTGTTTGGATGCAGACCGCTGGAGATCCGAACAATTTTTATATTCCGCAGATGGGCTGGGCTGATTCCGGCCACGTGCTTCTGCAGCACATGAACCGGTTGCAGAATAAGAATGAGTTTCTGCTCGCGGATGCGAGTTCGGGCGTGGCGCGAACCGTGTTCGTTGACGAAGACCGCGCCTGGGTGGATGTGAATGCGTCGGTTTTGTGGGTCAACAAGGGCCGCGAATTCCTGGTGCTGAGCGAGCGCGATGGCTGGCGGCATTTGTATCGTGTGGCGCGCGAATCCGGCAAAGCCGAGCTTGTTACGTACGGCAATTTCGACGTGGTAAGCGTCGACCGTGTCAGCCCAGATGAGAAGTGGGTTTATTTCATCGCATCGCCCGACAATCCCACGCAGCGGTATCTTTATCGCGCGCGGCTGGACGGCTCGACTGCGCCTGAGCGCGTCACACCACCGAATAAGCCCGGGACGCACTCGTACACCATTTCGCCGAATGGCGAATGGGCTTTCCACAATTTCTCATCCTTTAATGAACCCCTCACGTCTGAAGTGGTGCACTTGCCCGATCACCGCGTTATGCGAAATACCGCGGACAATTCCGCACTGGCTGAACGCGTGAAGCCGCTATCGAGCGGGGCAGCAGAATTTGTGAGAGTGGACGCGGGTAACGGGTTGATGGTGGACGCATGGCTGATGAAACCGCCGAATTTCGACCCTGCGAAGAAATATGCGCTCATTGTGAATGTTTATTCCGAACCCGCCGGACAAACGACTGCGGACCGCTGGCCGTCCATGTTCGACCGCGCACTTACCAGCGCCGGGTATCTGGTGGCGAGCTTTGACAATCAGGGCACTCCCGCTCCGCGTGGCCGCGAGTGGCGCAAGGTCGTCTACGGAAATGTTGGGCCGCTTTCGTCGCAGCAGCAAGCGGCCGCTCTTCAATCGCTGGAGAAAACTCATACGTATATTGATGCGAAGCGCGTCGGGGTGTGGGGTTGGAGTGGCGGCGGGACGGAGACGCTCAATCTGATGTTTCGGTATCCCGAAATTTACAGTGTTGGAGTTTCGGTGGCGTCGGTGCCCGACCAGCGGCTTTACGACAGCATTTATCAAGAGCGGTATATGGGATTACCTGAGGATAGTCCGAAGGCTTACGAACAAAGCTCAGCGATCAATTTTGCGGGTGGTCTTCACGGCGACTTATTGGTGATGCACGGCTCCGGCGACGACAATGTGCATTTCCAGGGCTTCGAGTTGCTGGTCAACAAGTTGATTTCGCTCGGGAAGCAATTCGATATGCGCGTCTATCCCGGCCGCACCCATGGCATCTTCGAGGGCCAAGGCACGAGCATGGACGTTTATACAAATATTCTCGGGTACTTCGAAGCTCACCTGCCGCCGGGACCGCAGCCAGAAGAGCGTAACTGAGGCTGAGTAAGTTCGACACAATCGCTGCGCACAGAAATAGGCGATACCACTGGCAAACAGTACTTGTTTAAAGGCTCCGAAAGCCGAAGTACGGTACACCCGAGTACCTAGGGAAAATCATCCAATTCTTTTGCGCTTCGTATTCCAAACGGCAGTGCCTTTGATCACCTAAAGGGGAGAACGGAAAATGTTTGCAGTTATGGGCGTTACCGGGAACGTAGGTGGTGAAGTAGCGCGCAATCTTCTGGCGGCGAAACTGCCTGTCCGTGCGGTTGTGCGCGACGCTAGCAAGGGCGAAGTTTGGACGCAGTACGGCTGTAAGCTTGCGACAGCGGATATAAATGACCCGGCAGCACTTGCAGCGGCATTTAAAGGGGCGGAAGCAGTTTTTGTGCTCGTTCCGCCTAACTTTGATCCTTTGCCGGAGTTCCCCGAGGCTCGTGCCATAGCTGCGGCACTGCGGGTGGCGTTGGACGCGGCGCGTCCAGATCGAGTCGTCTACTTGTCGACAATCGGAGCGCAGGCAATCCAATCGAACCTGCTTTCGCAGCACACGCTCATTGAGCAAGAGCTGCGAAGGTCGCCCGTACCCATTACGTTTCTGCGGCCCGGATGGTTCATGGAGAACGCGGCCTGGGACGTCGCTCCAGCAACGAGCAGCGGCGTGGTTCCGAGCTTTCTCCAGCCACTCGACAAACCCTTTCCCATGGTTGCGACTGCGGACATCGGGCGCGTCGCCGCCGAACTGCTCCGCGAAACGTGGAAGGATCATCGCGTCGCCGAGCTGGAAGGTCCGCATCGCGTCACTCCGAACGAGATCGCAGCGACTTTCGCCCGTCTGCTCCGCCGCCCGGTGCGAATGGAAGTGGTTCCCCGCGAAACTTGGGAGCCGCTCTTCAAATCGCAGGGCATAAAGAACCCCGGGCCACGAGCGCGAATGCTCGACGGCTTCAACGAAGGCTGGATTGAATTCGAGAATGGCGAAGCTGGCTCGCGCAAAGGAAGCGTCAGCTTGGAAACCGTGCTGCGGGCTCTCATTGAGAGAGCGGGAAAGGCCTAGAGTTTGTTCGATTCCCTACCCTGCGGCGCAGGAGCGCATGCCTTGCAAGTCCGCGGCGGCGGTTGTAGCACCCCAACCTAGCTTCATTTGGGCGCATGGCGTTGTGCGTTGTGTGTCGCGGGCCTGGCGCGACTCGAAGCCGTACTTTTGTTTAATGCGGGCTACGCGGTCGGCGATTTGCTTTCGGTACTTCTCGGGGGCGTAAGCTTCTTTTGTGTACCACTCCTCGTATTGTTTTATGAGGCGGGGGAATTTTTCACGGATGAATGGCAGGAATTGTTTCGCGGAGGATGGCATTAGAAAGAGGACGCCGGAGAAAAACCACTGAGCGCCGGCTTTGTGGGCGGCTTCGGCTACTGCTTCGAGTTCGCCTTCGCGATCGGTGATGCCGGGGATTAGAGGTGAGGCGGAAACTCCTACTCGGAGGCCCGCTTCTCTCAATTGCTTCACCGCCGCAATTCGCAGATCTGGCCTCGGGGCGCGCGGTTCGAGCAATCGCGCCAGCCTTGCACGAAGCGTCGTAATCGTGATGTTCAGAGAAAGCTCTGATCGCTCGGCAATCTTCTGAAAAATGTCGATGTCGCGCACGATTTGATTCGATTTGGTGATTACGGAAATGCTTAGGCCTTCGCGCTTGGACAATTCTTCGAGGCACGCTCGCGTTACTCCATATTCGCGCTCGGCGGGTTGATACGGATCGGTAGCCGTCCCGATCGCAATGTGCTCTGGCTTTTCTCCGCCCGAACTCTCGGACTCATACGAGTATTTGTGAGCGACGTCGTAGGCCAGCAGCGGGGCTGCATCTTTTTTCACAAAAATCTTGCGCTCAAATTCGCCGCCGTCCAGCTCCATGTACTCGTGCGTGTAGCGGGCATAGCAGTAAAGGCAGCCGAATTCGCAACCTCGATATGGATTGATCGTCCAGTCGAACGGGACGCGCGCCGAGTCGCAGCGGTTCAGGATGGACTTCACCGGCAGCAGGAAATACTCGGGCCGCTCGGCGGACTTGCGGTGGCTCTCCGCAGGGGGAGAGCATGCTGCGAGGCGGGCAATGCCCACCAGCGGTACGGCTGCATCCTGGGTCCGGTGATCCGCGCGGCTGTCAAGGCCGTGCGGGACCGCCTCTTGCGAGGTCGGCGGGGGGCAATCCGCCGTGGTGTAACCCGAAGTGCTGCCGCCTAAGCCGACGCTCGCTGCAGCTTCCACCTTGTCGCGGACATTGTCATGGACAGTATGGACTCCGCCTGGCGAATCACCGGCCCTTGGTGTTGGGCTTGTCGCATAGGGGCTAACAGGAAAGAGAGTTGCCGTGGATTGTCTTGCGCGGCGGCGTCGGATACCAAAGGTCCGAGCCGTGGAGGAAAGAACTGGAGACATAGCCCACCTCGAAGCACGGCCAAGTATTTCGCTTTTTATTCGCCATGTCAAGTAGTTTTCGCTTTTTATTCGTCACAATTTACTGGCTTAACCTCTTGGTTCGCCCCGCTGTTTCCGAGCATTCGTGCGCATTGTGCGCTTCTATGCCAGAGGGTATCCTGCTTGTTCGGGAGGATCCGCGTGCAAAAGTCCCCACTAGCACGGTTGCTTTTAGGTGCGTCTGCCGTGCTCTTTTCGGCCTATTTGTGTCCTGCTCAAACGCAGCAAGTGCAGCAAGCTCAACCTCCACCGCAGCCTACAACGCAACAGCCACCCTCAAAAGCGTCCACCCCGCCTCCAGCTGCAGCAGCCCAAGCCAAGAAACCAGCCGTCGGACCAGCCGTCCCTCAATCTACCCATTACCCCATACTGCTTCTGGTTCAAGGCAACGACCAATCCTGGAGTCTGCGCATTGGCTTGCGAGGGCCAGAGCGTCTTGATCGGAACGGTTATCCCCCGATCCCGTTGGAACCAACGGACGTAGCTCGCGAAGGTGCTATAGATTCATGGACTTATCACGCCAAGGACTCTCAGACTGGTGCCGCGGTTTCCGTACATATCACCCGAGAAGCTTGCACCGATTCGGCTTCAACCACCAAATTCGCCTTCACTGCATCTGTTGAGCACGCCCAGATCGGCGCAATGCAAGGCTGCGCGCGGGTTGCTACGGAGCTCTTCCCGAAGATCAACAATCAGCCTAACGACGACGATGATGACGCTAAGGACAAGCCTGCGCCTCCGACGATTACACACTTCAAGCCGCCCGTGGCTGTGGCGTATATCAATGGCGCCGGAAAGATGATCGTCAAGCGCGGCAGCGTCGCCCGCGCCGTTCCAGGAAAAGGCGGCGACCAGCTGGCTCTTTCGCATGATGGAAAACGCTTGCTGTACACGATCGAGGAAAAGGGCGCAGAAAAAGTGGCCGAGCGCACCATATCTGTCTACGACTGGGGAACCGGCAAGTCTACCGAGTTGCTCAAGGGCCCTGTTCAGCAAGCGTTTTGGTCGCCGGATGATACGCGCATTGCATTCTTGAAATTTGACGGTTCCAAATGGCAGGTCTGGGTCATGCCAGCGGATGCGCCTGAAAAAGCTGCTCTCGTGTATCCAGGCGAAGCCATTAATTTCCAGGGCTGGGCAGATGTGCAAACGCTGGTAGCCGGCGACCTGCAAACGCTCTCTTGGATTGGGGATGATGGAACTGTGAAGCAAACTCTTGCCAGCACAGACCTGTACGGCAAGGATCAATTCGGATTGTCCAGCGCGAATACCGTGCGCGTTCATCCTCTCAACCCGGACTTGCTACTGGTTTCAGCCGAATTGGTGCCAGCAGCTGCAGCGGCCTACTTGAAGAATGCCCAGGCTATGAATAAAGACGCCGTTAAAATTAGCGGCACACCGGCGGGGCAGGCGTTTTTCCTCTATGAGATTAAATCCAAGCGCCGCGTACTTTTGAGTCCGCCAAACGTGACGAGTTCTTACGCTGAGTGGTCTCGCGACGGCCTGCAGATTTATTTCACTGGCCGCGAGTCATCGGCAAAGCCATTGGGGATTTACAAGATGTTCTGGGACGGTACCAGCCAGCTCAAGGTGCTGGACGGATATGACCTTGTCATTGGTCAATAAGAGTCTCGCTGCCACGTTTCTGCGCTAGGATGGAAAGTATGTTCATGTCTGCATTTCGCGTGGCGGCAGTAGATATTGCTATCGTCACCTTGGTGTCACTCAGCTTGCTGCATCCTACTTTAAGCGCACAGCGATCTTCGCCGGATCAAGCACCGGCCGCGTCGGCCCCACAACCAGCGCAGCAAACTTCTGCTCCGCCGCCTCATTCCTCATCCCGCTCTTCGCTTCGCTACGCTTTGCCGCGGCGCGAATATCTATGCGCGGGCGGCAGCAGAATTGTGATTCTGCTGGAGACCAAGGCGGCTCGGCTGACCTTGAACGGGCACATCTACAATATGAAGCAGATTGAAACGGACTCGGGCTCAGGCTCCGACACCAAATACGCGGCGGGCTTGGTGGTCTGGTCGAGCACTGGAGAGGATGGCTTCCTCGTAGACAATGCCGACGCCTCGCATCCAAAGATGCTGGCCGAGGAGTGTCACCTGCAGAGTTCGTATCCACCTGCCGCTCCAGCCGCCGGCTCGATCAATGGGACGGCAACCTTTGGGACTGCCCCCGCACTGCCTACAGATGCCGTTCTGATTGTGCAACTTAGAGATACTAGCCGTGACTCTGACGATCCTGCTGCCGTTATTGCCGAGGAAAGAATCCCTATTGGCGGCCGAACGGCACCGGTACCGTTTGCATTGAAGTTTGACCCTTCAAAAGCCACAAGCAAGATTCCGTTTGCCGTTTCCGCGAGCATCACAGGCCACGGAAAGCTCCTTTTCGTTCTAGTGAAAGCGGTTACCATCCCCGACATCGCCAATCCTGCTCCAGTTCGTCTCGCGCTATCGCGGGCAACCTCGAAGAAGGGCCAAGCGCCGACATCTCCGGTTCCCGAAGCTCCGCCACACCTCTAGGACTTATTTGGTCCGGCATTGGCCGATACGCGGCAAGCCCTTGCTTGTCTAACCGGGGCGTTCCGGCCCGGCGCTATACTTGTTGGATGGCGACCCCTACTCCTGTGCAGCCGCAGCAGGTCGGCATTCTTATCCTGGATGATGACGACAACAACCAGGGGGCGCTGCGTCAAATCCTGGATTCGGAAGGCTGGCGCGTCCGCTTGGTCCAGGATCCTAAGCTGCTGCTTACTGAGCTTAAGTCCGGCGAGTGGTCCTTGGTTATCGCCAATATTGCTTTGGCCGGCACTGATACGCCGATTTTCATCACGCTTCGCGAACTGGCTGGCGTCTCTTATGAAGAGGGAGGGCGGATTCGTGCCCTTTATCTGGTGCCAGAGATGACCGGCAGCCAATACGTTGCGGCGCTCGAATTGGCCCGGGCACAGTACGTGGTGCGGCCTTTCCATCTGCATGATTTTCTCGAGAAGGTTAGCGATCTGCTTGTGGAAGTGAAGGCTATTGAAGGACCGATACGCCAGGTCCGGCACGAGTTTGGTGCGATTCGGAAGAAAAAGAAGCAGGCGGGACGGTCTAACTCGATGTTTGCTTCGCGGGACTCTTATTCATATAGCGACGAAGAAATTGCTGAGTACGAAAAACAGGAGAGCGAGGCTTCTAAGAGCGGTAGGAGCAAGCCTCGGACTAATTTGGGCGGGACTGACCGCTAGTTTGCGTAGTTTTGAGAATTATCTTTTGGTTGCTTCCGCTGGCTACATTTCGTTGCATACCCCTTTCTAAAAATCTGGCCGAACAGGATTTGGTTTATGGCTCTGCCGATCTTGGCTTTGCGTCGCTTGCTCGGCATTTGCTGGGGACTGAAAAAACGCACAGACAGAAGTGCCTGTGCTACCACAATCGCGTGTTGCTTGACTTCGACGCCATGCAAGGGAGATGCTACCGCGTCCAAACTGTCGGTGGAGTTGTGGTTATGGACCGAGATCAACGAGGGATCGAATGCGATTGCGAGTGACTACGAGTTTTCTCCTATTTCGATTTGCTTTGCTGGCCGGATTGGCCGGCTGCGTTGCGATTCCTTTGACCGCGCAACAAGCCGATTCCGCGGGGCGGCGGGTTCTTACCGCTGAGGATTACAAGCACGCTGAAAAATTCATGATTTACAACGTGCGGCCGCTGGTTTTTCATGATGTGCGCGGCAGATGGCTTCCCGATGATCGTTATTTGTTCCGCGACACGGGGCCGGACGGGAGTGAATTCGTTCTTTTTGATGCTGCGCATGGCACACGGCAGCCGGCGTTTGACCACGCCAAGGTTGCTGGTGCCCTTTCTGCGGCAGCTGGAGCTTCCTACAACGCGGCGCACCTACCGTTTATGGCGTTTGAGTTTTCCGCGGACGGCAAATCGATTTCGTTTCAGGTAAAAGGCCAGCAGTGGACATGCGATTTGCAGGGGAGCAAGTGTACCGCCGAACCTAAGACCGCCAAGGCCGCGCAGGAACGTCCTGAAGAGGAGATTTCGCCCGACGGCAAGAGCGCGGCATTTATTCGCGATTACAATCTCTGGCTTCGCGATGTAGCCACCGACAAAGAAACACAGCTCACGACCGACGGAGTTAAGGACTTCGGATACGCGACCGATAACGCAGGCTGGATTCACAGCGACCGGCCAATTTTGTTGTGGTCGCCCGATTCCAAAAAAATCGCGACGTTTCAGCAGGATCAACGCGGCGTCGGCGAAATGTATCTTGTGGAAACAAAGGTCGGTCATCCGGTGCTCCAGGCGTGGAAGTATCCGCTGCCGGGCGATGACGTCGTCACTACGATTCAGCGTGTAGTGATTGATCTGGACGCGCACAAAGTGATCCGTTTGCAGCTTCCTCCGGACCAACATCGGACGACGTTGTGCGACGACGTGGAATGCAGGGGCAGCGATTGGGACGACGTGGAGTGGAGCGCAGACGGCTCGCACCTAGCATTCGTTTCGACCTCGCGCGATCATAAACATGAGCAGTTGCGTGTGGCCGATGCCGCAACTGGAGCGGTGCGCGACGTACTCGAAGAAACGGCTGCTACGCAGTATGAATCCGGCTGGGGGCGGGTGAACTGGCGCTACCTGCCTGGTTCCAACGAGATCATTTGGTTTTCCGAGCGCGACAATTGGGGCCACTTGTATCTTTACGATCTGGCGACGGGCAAGCTGAAAAACCAGATTACTTCCGGCGATTGGGTGGTCACGCAGTTGCTGCGCGTGGATGAAAAAAATCGCATGCTTTATTTTATCGGCCTGGGGCGCGAGAAAGGCGAGAATCCCTACTTCGCGCATCTTTATCGCATCGGATTTGACGGCAAGAATCTCGCACTATTGACGCCAGAAAGCGGAAACCACGAAGTCAGTTTTTCGACTTCGGGGCGGTATTTTTTCGATAGCTACTCCAAGCCTCATGTGGCCGCCGTGGCTGTGGTGCGCGACGATGCTGGCAAGCTGATCTCGACAGTTGCGAAGACGGATATCTCCAAGCTTGTCGCCGCAGGATGGCAGCCGCCAGTTCCTGTCACCGTGAAAGCGCGCGACGGAGTGACCGACCTTTATGGGCTGATGTACAAACCCACGAAGCTTGATGCCACGAAGAAATATCCGATCGTGAATCGGATCTACCCGGGACCGCAGGGCGGCAGCGTGGGCTATTGGGGTTTCGCGCCAGGGCGCGGCGATGCGCAGTCTCTCGCCGAACTTGGTTTCGTCGTGGTGGAAATCGAGGGCATGGGCAATCCATTGCGGTCGAAGAAATTCCACGACTTCTATTATGGAAATATGGGCGACAACACTTTGCCCGACCAGATTGCCGGGATGAAGGAGTTGGCGCAAAAATATCCGTGGATCGATATCGAGCGCGCGGGGATTTTCGGCCACTCGGGCGGAGGATACGCTACTGCCGATGCCATGTTTCGCTACCCTGATTTTTTCAAGGTGGGCATCTCGGAATCCGGGAACCATGACAATCGTGAATATGAGGATGATTGGGGAGAACGGTATCAAGGGATACTCGTTAAGAATGCGGACGGCACGACCAATTACGATGACCAGGCCAATCAGCACCTGGCCAAAAACTTGAAGGGACATCTGCTGCTTGCGCACGGGACGCTGGATGACAATGTGCCGCCATACAACACATTGCTGGTGGTGAACGAACTGATCAAAGCCAACAAGGATTTTGATCTTTTGCTCTTGCCCAACCAGCATCACGGCTATGGGAGCGCGACGCTTTATATGACGCGACGGCGGTGGGATTACTTCGTGCGCTATTTGCTTGGCGCGGAGCCGCCGCATGAGTATGAGTTAAGTCCGCCTAAACCGTAGCTGGTCAGAAGACATATTCAACACGAAAAGTGGTCTTGTGAGGAGGTGTGCTCTCCGGGCCTGTTTGGGAGACAGCGCAAAGCCGGGATTTTAACGCGGAGGACACAGAGTTCGCAGAGGAACGAATACGAGCAGGCCGATGACTGGGAGAGCCGACAGTTGGACCGGGGTTCGACTCATTCGTGCAAAACAACAGTCAGCAGGGATTTGTTGACCTTGATTTTTCCGTTGTATTCGATGAAGCCGAGTTTTCTGAATTTGTTCATGAAGAAATTTACGCGAGAACGCGTGGTGCCGATCATTTCGGCCAAGGTTTCCTGTGAAACTTGGGGAAGGCTCCGGTCTGGCCGATCTTGTTCCCCATAACGGGCAAGCAGGAGCAGAGTTCGGGCCAGGCGTTTCTCGCTGGAGTTGAAAAGTTGATCGACCAAGTCTTCTTCCACGCGGATGTTGTGAGCGAGCATATAGCCGATAAAACGGTCGGATAACTCGTGCTCTTCATGGAGCACACGAAGCATTTCGTTCTTGTTGATAACAAGAACGATGGTGGGAGCAATGGCGGTCGCCGTCGCCATGCGGAGCGCTTGGCCTGCCATGCAGCCTTCGCCAAAAAAGTCTGTCGGGCCAAACATCGCGACGACCGCTTCTTTGCCCATGCCATTCACAACGGAAAGTTTTACGCCGCCCCTCTGAATATACATAACGGTGATCGCACCGTCTCCCTGGCTGAATATGGATTCACCTCGCTTAAATTCAGCGACTTTTCTTGATACTCCAGCGGTATCGAGAAAAGCCTGTGGGTCGAAGGGGCGGGGATTCCCGGCGTTGGAGCTTTTTTTCTTCATGGGGGCTAGGAGAGGCAGCCTCTTCGAGGCTGCTTAGAGTACAAACCCACAATACCAAGGACTCCGGCGCCAGACTGTGCAAAAGTGAACAGTGGCTATTTGGTGCGATTGATTCGATGGCACTAAGTGATCTGTTCTGGCTTCAATAGCGTAAGCCGCGCAACGAAGGGGGTAGAGTCTGGGTCCGCACCGGGCTGGGGTTAGCGTTGAGAGACCAGCGGAAAAAGCGATGATCGCACTTCAAACAACGGAATGGACAAACGAAGAGAACTGCGAGAAAACGAGATTCGAGAATTCCGCGACGTTTGGAGCGATGGATTCGGTGACTTTGGCATACAGGACAATTCGTAGACATGGTGGCCCTCCTTATTGAGATTGCGGACGCACAGTACCTGGGCCGCATAGGAACTTGTGCGTGAACCGTTGAAAACGCTTCGAAATTTAGCAAAGCGAGCAGAGGAGGTGCTGTCCAAAAGCGGACAGACTCGGAGATTAATTCCTACTAAGGTTTGGGTGTGCCAATCACTTTTGCCGAGGTCACCCTCGGTAGGACGGCTCATGTGGGGTTCGAAGGGTATTGTTTATGTTTCCCCTGTCCGGAAGCCAACCCAGGCTAAACGATCACGACGGTGCCAACCGGCGTGCGGCTGTAAATAGGTGGCAGTCCCTGCGTGTTCTGTTTGTTCACCGCGATGCTGATGAGGTCGATTCTTGTTTGCAGGAACTGAAAAGGGCGGAATTCTCGGTTCACGCGGATATCGTGTTGACTCTGGGGCAATGTGTCGAACAACTGCGCAAAGAGCCGTTTGACCTGATTGTGGCGGAATATCCAAGCCCCAACTGGAGCGGATCCGAGGCATTGGAGGCTCTTCGCCAGATGGTGCGTAGCGTACCTTTAGTCTTCGTAACCACCAGTTTGCGAAGAGAGTCCAGAGCGGCATTGGCAGCAAATGGCGCTTACGATTTTATCGAACCCGAACATATGGAGCACTTGCCAATGGCAGCTCGACGAGCGCTCGAAGAAAAGAAGCTGCGTGAAGAGTTGGCGCAGGCGGAAAAAACCAGCGCAAGTGCAGAGGCGCGCTATCGCGCACTCGTCGAAAACCCTACTTACGGAATCTGCCGCGTGGATGCGAAAGGGAAATTCGGTTATGCGAATACAGCGTTCCTGAGCATGCTGGGGTATACGTCCAGAGAAGAATTTCTGAAAATAGATTTTGCGAGAGACGTGATTCGAGACTGTGAAGTGCGCGAACGCTGGAGTGAGCGCCTGAGAGTGGAAGCTGAGATCGAAGGGTTCGAGATGGAATGCCTGCGGAAAGACGGCGCGACGGTGAAGGTGCGAATGAGCGGGCGCGCGGTTTACACGGGGAACAAAACATTCGATGGCTACGAGATTATCGTGGGAGATGTAACGGAGCAGCAGGCGCGGGAAGTGCAACTCCGAGAGCAGGCGGAGAGCGATTCGCTGACCGGATTAGCCAATCACAGACGTCTTTTCGAGGTGCTGCACACGGAAATCAGCCGCTCAAAACGCACAGGGCGCGAATTCGCGCTGATGCTGCTCGATGTGGACCAGTTCAAAAATATCAATGACAAGTACGGCCACCTGGTAGGAGACCGTGCGCTTTGCCGTCTTGCGAATGCATTGCGAAGCTGCTGCCGATCTATCGATACTGCTGCAAGACAAGGCGGAGATGAATTTGCGCTGGTGCTGCCGGAAACGGGAGCGTCCGATGCGGCGCTGATGGGCCAGCGAATCTGCGATCTTCTCGCAAAGCATGTGGAAGAGCCAGTGCTTTCGGTGAGCGTGGGAATTGCGGCTTATCCCGGGGATGCGGAATCCGTTGGACCGCTGCTGTATTCGGCGGACGCCGCCTTGTATGAGATGAAGGGCAAACGAATAAGGGTCGTGCCGGTTGGGCCCACGCGGCAGGTGTCGATGAAAGCCGAGCGACGCGAAGTGGGCAAGTCTGCGAAGGACGGAAACGGCAATTTGTAACGAGCCTCAGGGTGGCCTGGGGGAGAGAATTAGGAGAACAGGCGCATGAGAGAAGATGGACCCCGACGCAAATGGCCCACAAGGCATTTGCCGTTATATGGCCGCGCGACCGGCAGGAAGAAGCCGGATTTGTGGGGAGAAAAGAGGATCCTGGACTTGATCTCGATGGGGACGCCGCTTGCCGAGGTTCTGAACAACTTGTGCACCGCCATTGATCTGCAGATAGGAAACATCGTGTCAGTCATGCTGCTGCCTGATGACACAGAGCGTGATTTTAAAACGATTGCCAGCGGTGCGCTGCAGTTTGGGCTGCATCTGTACTGGTCCGCGGACATTCCTTTGCGTGACGAAGACGTGTTGGGGTCCTTCGAGATGTACTGCTGCGTTCCGCGAACACCTACGGCTTTTGAATTGAAGTTGATCCATCGAGCGACGCATCTGGCAGCATTGGCCATTCAACGGTACTACGGCGATGATGACCTCAGCAGCGCTTGCAGTGCATGGAAGCGTGCGCTGGAGAGACGGTCAAACGAAGCGGCTCAATTGAACTGAGCCGCTCAAGCTGAAGCGAGAGCGCCGCTGAGCAACTTCTCGCGCGGCCTGAATTCTGCAAGCCTTCCTGCAATTTCTTCCGCAAGAAAATCAACGATAGTCGTTCTAAGCCCGAGGTGCGTCCTGAAAGGGTCGCGCGAAGGAGGGTTTATGGATCGATCTATGCTGGGGGCCGTTTTACGTAGCTTATTTGGGATGAGCGCTTTGGGTGGATTGGCCCTTATGGGGGCCGCACTGAATCCGGTGCCGGGAAAACCGGAAGGAAATTGGCGTCTATTAGATCCGGTGGCTTACGAGAATATCACTATTTTTCCGGTCGTAAGCTCTTCCACGCAGGACACTTCGCCATTTTTGACTTTGGATGAAGGGCTTTCGAGCAGAGAGGTGATTATCAGCGAGCAAGGGGCGACTGGTTTGGCCCGGACGCGAGACGGTCGACCCGTGGCTGTGCTGCAGTACAACAGTCGCGCGAGCGTCAACCAGCTTGTTTTGATCAACCGAAGCAAGCGGCCGCTTTTACTCTTGGCGGGCGAGTTGGTGAGCGGGGGAAAACAGGATCGGATTATAGGCAAGGACAGAATTGTGCCGGTTGGGTCGGAACCACTGCCGCTGGACGTGTTTTGCGTAGAGCACGGGCGGTGGACAGGAGCGAGCTCGCAATTTGGAGAAGCCAAGGTGATTGTGCATCCGAGTGTGCGTGAGCAGGCCGCGGTGGCGCAAAACCAGAATGAAGTGTGGAATGCGGTGCGCTCCGGGACCTTGGCTGCGCCAAAGGCAGCACCTTCTGAAGCTGCGGGACGGCCGACTGCCCCTCCTCCGCCACCGGCAGCACTCAGCGCCGAGATCATCGGGGATACCATCGCTACCTCGGCGCCTACGCAGTCCTATGCAAAAATCTATGAGCACAGCCGCACAGGAGCTTCGGTCGATGAGTTTGTCGAGGAATTGCGGAGAAGATTTGACCGAGCGACTCTTGGGCTTAAGGGGGAACGCGTTGTTGGCGTGGTCGTGGCGTATGGCGGGGATGTGGCATGGAGCGACATTTTTGCTTCCGGGGAGTTGTTTGAACATTACTGGAGCAAACTGCTGCGGAGTTACGCGGTTGAGGCCTTGGCGCGGCCCAATTACCGGGAGACGGCCGCGATTACGGATGCGCGGGAGTTTTTGCATAATTTGAATGGGAGAGAGGTAGTGGAGAGCGAGCCGGGGGTTTACCGCTGGAGGGAGATTACGGAAGGTAGATTGTCTTTAATTGAGTTGGATTCGATTGCGCCGAAAGCGATGACTTTGCATCGGTTGCTTTTGCATCGGACTTCGTGAGGCAGCTGATGCGCTATAGGGAAAGAAGACGGGCACGGCCCTACGAAGCTAAGGGTAAACGTGGCGTGCCCCTACGAATTGAGGCGGATGACTCGACTGTTATCCGCAACGTGATCGAGCAGATCTGCGGCCGTTGCTGGCCAAGAGGGGTGTTGCAGGTTAGGAGCTATTTCGGCTAACGAGGCGAGGACGAAGCGGCGCTGAAGCATTCGCGGATGGGGCACCTGCAAATCTAGGGCAGCAATCGTTTCGGCGCCGTACAGAAGAATATCCAGATCGATTTTGCGCGGACCTTTGGCGAAGTCTTTTTTGCTACCTAGTTGGGTTTCGATGGCGCGTAACACTTGCAAGAGCGCGTGTGGCTCCAGGCTCGTTTCTGCTTCCACCACACAATTGAGAAACCACGGTTGGTCGAGAAAGTCTACTGGCTCGGTTTCGTATAACGACGAAACCTGATTGACCCGGAGGCCGGCGGATGGAAGCGCGGCGATTGCCGCACCGATGTTGGCTTGGCGGTCGCCTATGTTTGAACCAAGCGAGAGATAGATCGTGGGCATTTTAAAATGCGCTTAACGCTTCGCGGCTAACTGCCGGTAATTTCGCGGAGACGCCCTGTGGTTACGTCGTACACAAATCCGCGCACGATTACTTCCTTCGGAACCCAAGGATGCGAACGCAGCTTTTGCAACTGATGACGGACATTTTCGTCGATGTCTTGAAAGGCGTAGAAAAATGCGGGGGAGATGGCTGCGGTGCCCGCGCGATTCTGGATTCTGTTGCGCAAATCCTGTTCGGAAGTAAGCATCAGGCCGCAATCTGTATGGTTGATTACCATGAACTCCTTGGTGTCCAGAAGGTAGTGGGAGATGACCAGGGAGCGCAGGGTATCTTCCGTGACGATGCCACCGGCGTTTCGAATGATATGGGCGTCGCCGGTTTTCAGGCCGAGAGTGCGAATGGAAAGCCGCGTGTCCATACAAGTGAGGATGGCGAGATGGCGCTCGGGACGCGGCGTGAGTTTTCGCAGTTCGTGCGTGCGGGAATAGAGTTCGTTAGCTTGAAGAACTTCGTCGATTACGCTCATAGTTGATTCATTCTAGCAAAGAGTGACAGTTGGATTCTGGTGCAGCAGACATAGAGGCATTAAAATCCCGCGATAGGCTCAGAAGAGGCGCGGCTGGCGCTTGGGCAGTTCTTTGCCGAAATATTCGTAGGCGCGGGCCGTGGCTACGCGGCCGCGTTGCGTGCGGTCAATCAAACCAATCTGCATGAGATAAGGCTCGTAGATTTCTTCGATGGCGTCTTCTTCTTCCGAAAGAGCAGCGGCGAGCGTGCCGAGGCCTACGGGGCCACCTCCGTATTTATCGAGAAGAGCGAGCATGAGATTGCGGTCGACTTCGTCGAGGCCGCTTTCGTCGACGCCAAGCATGGCCAAGGCCTCCTGTGCGACGGCGCGGGTGATACGGCCGGCAGCTCGCACTTCGGCAAAATCACGGGAACGGCGAAGCAGGCGGTTGGCGATGCGCGGTGTGCCGCGGCAGCGACGGGCGATTTCTTCAGCGCCGCCGTCGTCCATCAAGATATTCAGGATTTTGGCGGAGCGGTGAATGATGATCAGCAAATCCTCGGGCTCGTAGAAATCGAGGCGGTGGACGATGCCGAAGCGCGATCGCAGAGGTGCTGTGATCAGTCCAGCGCGTGTGGTGGCGCCGATGAGGGTGAAGTGTCCTAGTTGAAATGGATGAATGCGGGCGCCGGGGCCCTGGCCGATGATCAAGTCGACGCGAAAATCTTCCATTGCGGGATAGAGGATTTCTTCTACGGCAGGTTGGAGGCGGTGAATTTCATCCAGAAAGAAAACTTCCTTGCCTTCAAGCGAGGTGAGGATAGCAGTCAGGTCGCCTTTGCGTTCGAGCAGCGGCCCTGCACTCGTCTTGATTGGGACTTGAAGTTCATTGGCGATGATTTGGGCAAGAGTAGTTTTTCCGAGGCCGGGAGGGCCGTACAGGAGGACATGATCGAGGGCTTCGCCGCGGCTGCGGGCGGCTTCGATGGCGATAGAGATGTTTTCTTTTACGCGTTTTTGGCCTATGTATTCGTCGAGGCGCTTGGGGCGGACACTGGCTTCGATGCGGGCGTCTTCGTCGTAGGAAGCGCCGGAGACGATTCTGTGTTGTTCGTTTCGGTCCATGGATCGTTTTGCGCTAGTGTCGGGCATTGTTGTTGAAGCTTTGCTGTACTTCAAACCTTTGACCGACCTAAAGGTCGGCCGCTACAACTGCAAGATTACGCGCCGGCATGAGTTGTGCGACCTTTGGGCGCGGCTAGCGATTGCAGGGCTGCACGCAACAATTTCTCGAAATTCGTTGTGCCAGCTTCGCGCTTGGCTTCGCCTGCGGCGGCTTCGGCGGCGCGCACATCGTAGCCTAGATTGATTAACGCGGAGATTACGTCGGCTTCCGCGCCTGCGGGGGAGGCGACGGCTGGTTTCTGGGTTTCTAACACGATGGCTTCAAGCTTGTCCTTTAACTCAACGACCATGCGCTCGGCGGTTTTGCGGCCTACACCGGGAATTTTCGTTAGGCGACCCAAATCGTTGCCACGAATGGCAGGGACGAGTTCCTCAACGCTCATGCCAGAGAGAATTTTCAAGGCCAGAGAAGGCCCGACGCCGGAAGCGGAGAGGAGCAACTCAAAGAGATGCTTTTCGCGAGAAGACACAAAGCCGTATAGGGCGAGGGCATCCTCGCGAACATGTGTGTGAATGAGAAGAGTGACTTCGGTGTGGAGCTCGCCGAGCGCTGCGTAGGAGGAAAGCGGGACTTGAACAAGATAGCCCACGCCGCCGACATCGACGAGCACTTGATTCGGGCGTTTTTCGACGAGGCGTCCACGAAGCTGGCCAATCATGGAAGGCCAGTATTGCCGCCTTTTCTTCGCCTGTCAACGCAAGAGGTCGCGTTGGAACGGGATTCGAGCACATTCCGGTACCCGGACCTTGAGAGGAGTTCTAGTTTGCAAATGCGCATTGCAAGGGTATCGGCGTCTTGTCATTTCTAATGGTTACGGGATGATAGAAGTATCCAGTAGTTGGGCTTTAACCTAGGGGCTTGGGACTTGCAGAGTTGGAATTCTCCCGGGTGGGGCTGGCGGCTTCTTCTCTGCATCGCGCTAGCACTGTTTTTTCTCCACGCTGTCGTCCTGTTGGCGGTGCCGTCGAAGTTCGCCGCGTCGCTGCTTTCCGATTCCATTCAGGTCGCCTTTGGCCTGATTGCAACAGTATCAACGATAAGTGCCTCCCGCCGAATGAATCGGTTTGGAAAACACTTCTGGCTATTGATTTCCGCATGTTTCCTGTTGTTGAGCGTGGCCCAGCTTATGGCCGGGTACTACAACAACTTCGCGCACCTTCCGCTGCAGACACCATGGCCAAGCGACGTGCTTTTCTTTGTGTGCATGGCGCCGGCATTTATGGCGTTGTTCCTTGATACGGAACGCGGATTGGAGTGGAAGAATTGGCCACGCATCCTGGATCTCGTGCAGGTTGTGATCCTGACCGTAGCAGCGCACATGCTTCTGTTTGCGCCGCCTGAACACTGGAAGATGGACGGTGGAGTTCTGGCCAGACTGACATGGCTACCGGATGCGGTGCGGGACGCGCTTCTGGTGGGAGCGTTCGCATTGCGCGCGACAATGTCACGGCAAAGACCGGCGCGGAACCTCTATGGAAGAATGGCCATCTTTTTCGCACTCTATTTCTGCGGGGAGGTGCCATACCTCTACCTGCAATCCACAAGGAATTTGCAACCCGGCACGCTATGGGATTTGGCATGGACCTTTCCTTTCGTTGCGTTGGCGATTCTAGCCGGTACATCAGGACCCTTGCCGGAAGCGGCGGCGGGCGAGGAGCGATCGCGCGACAGAGAAGATTATCTGGGCCAGTGGGGACTTATCCACCTCGTCCCGATGATCTTTCCGCTGGTTGTACTGCTGATGGCCGCGGGAATCGCGGAGAAGCAGCTGGGGGTCGCGGTCGTGATGGTTCTGGCATCCTTCGCATGCTCGAGCGCGCGTATTATTTTTAGCGAAAGGCTGCGGCGCCAATCGGACCTAGCGCTGGAAGAAAAGAACGCGCTGCTGAAATCCATCTTTGAAGGCACCGGCGATGCGGTGTACATCAAGGATTTGGAGGGGCACTATGTCATCGTTAATCCCGCGTTTGCGAAATACTTCGAGAAGCCAGTTGAGGAAATAGTAGGAAAAACTGCAGCGCAACTGTTCGATTTCGCGACAGCGCGACGGCTTTCGGAAACGGATCGGCGGGTGATCGAAACGAGCCATGCACAAACGTTCGAGTACGAACTGCCCATGGCGAATGGAACTCGCGCATTTTTGGCGATGAAGAGCCCGTATCAAAATGGCCAAGGTAAAACGATCGGAGTCATCGTGGTATCGCGCGACATCACGGAATATCGTGCGATGGAGGAGCGGTTGCGCCAATCGCAGAAAATGGAGGCCATCGGCACGCTGGCGGGAGGAGTGGCGCATGACTTCAACAATCTTTTGATGGTGATCGCGGGTTATGGCTCGGTACTGAACGAGGCGCTGGCGGGAGAAACAAAGCTGCGCGGCCACGTCGAACAGATACAAAAAGCCAGCGAACGAGCGGCGGCGCTCACGAGGCAATTGCTGGCGTTCAGCCGCAAGCAAACTATTCAGCCTGTAGCATTAAACCTCAACACCGCGGTGAGCGGGGTGGAAAAACTTTTGAGGCGGCTCATCGGCGAAAATATTTCGATAGTGACGCATTTGAGCCCCGAGCTGGGCTCGGTGAAAGCCGATGCCGGGCAGATCGAACAGGTGATTCTAAACTTAGCGGTGAACGCCCGCGACGCAATGCCCGACGGAGGCAAACTGATTTTGGAAACGAAACACCGGGAGATTGGCGCAGGACGAAACGGCCAGGCGGGGGCCATCAAGCCGGGGCATTATGTGGAACTGAGCGTGAGCGATACGGGAATCGGAATGGATGCACAAATCCAAGGGCACGTATTTGAACCCTACTTCACGACAAAACCCTCTGGAAAAGGAACTGGGCTGGGCCTTTCGACGGTGTATGGGATCGTGCAGCAATCCGGAGGTTACATCAGCTTTTCCAGCAAACCAGCAGAGGGCACGACTTTCAGCATTCTTCTTCCACGCATCGACTCGGCGCAAGTGCCAAGCTCCTCTTCAGATTTATCAGAGGTGCCCTATTCGGGCGAGGAAACCGTGCTTCTTGCCGAAGACGAACCAGCGGTGTGTGATCTCGTGCGCGCCATTCTAACCGAGCGCGGATATACGGTTCTCTCCGCTCGTCTGCCCCACGAGGCGGAGAGGATTTCTGAGACACACCCGGGAAAAATTGATCTGCTTCTGACCGATGTGATCATGCCTGGAATGAGCGGGGCGGAACTTTCCAAACGGATTGCGATGCGAATTCCAAGCATAAAGGTGCTATTCATGTCCGGGTACATCGACGATTCGGTTGTACGTCAGGGTATCAGCGAAAACGAGACGGCCTTTCTGCAAAAACCATTCACGCCGATGAGTCTGGCAAAAAAGGTGAGAGAAGTGCTGGACGGAGCTGCCGTCCGCTAAAAATGTCTCTCAAGACCCGGCGCCGGCTATGGAAGTTGCCGGACGGTAATGGCCAGGGACGGCTCGCAGGGCGATGGCCAATCGGTTCCACGCGTTGATCGTCGTTACAACGAGCGTTAGATCCACAATTTCTTTTTCGTTGAAATACTTGCGGACTTCTTCGTACACGGAATCCGGAACGTGAGTCTCTGACACCAGGGTGACGGCTTCGGTCCAGGCCAATGCTGCGCGTTCCTTGTCGGTGTAGAAAGGCGTTTCGCGCCATGCATCGAGTTCGTAAAGGCGCTGTTCGGTTTCGCCAAGGGCGCGAGCGTCTTTCGAATGCATGTCGATGCAATACGCGCAGCCATTGATTTGGGAAGCGCGCATTTTCATGAGGTGAATCAGGCTGTGCTCGAGGCCAGATTCGGCAAGATACTTTTCGAGCGCGTACATGGCCTTCTGTGCTTCCTGAGCGTGCCTTCTGGCATCAATTCTCGGTTCCATAAGAAGTCTCCTTCGTAATCGGCGAGCCCGGTTGCAAACGTGACGGCATGAATGACCAACAGTGGTGCGCGCCAATCTGTCCCATTTGGATGGATGATCAGAAACTGTGCGTGGGTATGCGAAAGTAGAAAAAAAATTGCGTCTTGCTGCCAAATTGGCCGCGTTAGCGGCGGGCGCGATCTTTGCGAACGGCTTCGTCGATGAGGGCGTCGAGCTCGTTGCGAGTCAAGGAGACGTGAGCGCCGGAGGATTCGCCGGTGTCGTTCGTTTCGGGAAGCTCAGCGCCACCGCCCGGAGGCGGCGTAACAAAATATCTGGCGCGGGCAGCCATCAGCTTCGCGACTTCGCGGCTGGAGAGAAGGACGGGGCCACCAGCCAATTCCGCGGAGAGCACGATCTTGGCAAAGTGCTCGATGGTTTCCATGCGGAAGAATGCCGTTAGGAGATCAGGGCCGCAGGTGACCGCGCCATGATTCGCCAGGAGCAACGCATCGTAGTGCGGGACGAAGGGTTCGATCGCATCGCTGAGTTCCGGAGTCCCAGGAGTGGCATAGCGCACGAGTGGGATTTGTCCGAGGCCGATGATCACTTCCGGCAAGAGAGCTTGATTTAGGGAACGTCCGGCGGCGGCAAACCCAGTGGCCGTCGGCGGATGCGCATGACAGATCGCATTCACATCGGGCCGCATGCGGTAAAACAGCAAATGCATGGCGATTTCCGAGGAAAACTTCCGCTCGCCGACGAGCTGGCGGCCTTCGAGATTGGTGATCACGAGGTCTTGCGGCTCGAGCATGCCTTTGTTCATGCAAGTCGGAGTGGTAAGAATACGGTTTTCGTCGAGGCGGACGGAGATGTTGCCCTCGCAGGCTACGATGAAGCCACGGTCGTACATCCACTTCCCCGCGGTACAAATCTCGCGGCGGTGCTGTTCTTCACTTTTCTCGTGGGTGGGCCAGAGAGAGTTGTTAGCCATTGCGTACACATCTTCCTGCCCGGAATATTCTCCGGGCCTTTGCTCTACCCCCAGCAAAGTAAACTCAGGGCCTCTGAACGGCCGGAATCCAGAGGCGCACTGTATCACACTAGGCGTAAATTCCGCGCAATTTTAGAGCACTGCCTACGCGGTCAATAGCCAGCATATATGCGGCGATGCGATTGTTCACTCGGTGCGTTTCCGCGTAACGGACCACTTCGTCGAAGGCGTTTTCCATCACGTCGAGAAGGCGCTCATTGACTTCGCTTTCGCGCCAGAAGAATCCCTGGCGATCCTGTACCCATTCGAAATAACTGACGGTGACGCCGCCGGCATTGCCAAGAATATCCGGCACGGTGAAGATGCCCTTCGCATCGACAATCGCGTCAGCTTGCCATGTGGTGGGGCCGTTGGCGCCTTCACAAAGAATGCGGGCCTGGACCTGATGAGCGTTCTGCTCGGTAATTTGATTTTCAATGGCGGCGGGGATGGCGATTTCGCAAGGTTGGAAAAGAACGTCGCGGGCGGACATTTTCGTACCGCCAGCAGGAAAATCCTGGAGAGCATTTTTTTGCGTATAGACCCAGTCGATCACTTTGGCAACGTCGAAACCATTTTCGTTGTACAAGCCACCGCCAATGTCGGCCAGGCCCACGATTTTGTACCCCGCTTTTTGCATGAGCTGGGCAGCGAGAGAGCCAACGTTGCCGAAACCCTGGACGACGACGCGGCAGCCATCTTTCTTGATTCCGAGCTTGTCGAGAGCTTTGTCGCAGCAAATCATCACGCCACGGCCGGTGGCTTCGCGGCGGCCCCTGGAGCCACCAAGCTCGATAGGTTTGCCGGTGACGACGGCGGTTGTGGCTTCGCCGACGTGCATGGAGTATGTGTCCATGACCCAAGCCATGGTCTGCTCGTTCGAGCCAATATCGGGGGCCGGAACGTCACGCTCTGGGCCTAGCCAGTCGGCAAGCTCCGCAGTGTAACGGCGAGTAAGGCGCTCCAATTCACCTCGCGAAAGTTTGCGCGGATCGCAAATGATGCCGCCTTTAGCGCCACCGAAAGGAATATTCACTACGGCGCACTTCCACGTCATCCATGTGGCGAGAGCGCGCACCTCATCGATGGAAACATCGGGAGCAAAGCGGATGCCACCCTTGCCGGGACCGCGAACGGTGGAATGAAGGACGCGATAGCCAACGAAGACTTCAAGCTGCCCATTGTCCATGCCAACGGGAATGTAGAGAGTGATTTCCTTTTTTGGATATTTTAGATAGCGGTAAAGGCCTTGCTCGAGTCCCAGTTTTTGGGCGGCTACTTCGAAGCGCGCTTCCGCGTTCTGGTAGACATTCATCTCTTCGGGTACTGGGGCTTGCGACATGCGGGACTCTCCTTTGAGGCGGCGACGGCAGCAAAGCAATCAACAATTCGCAGTTCGGCCGCGAAAGAAAATCCGGACCGATTTGCAGGGCCGAAAGAGATGGCTGGCGGGCTACCCCGTTGGATGGTACTGAAATTACCGGTCCGCCAGACTCGCTTTTGGCCGGGCCGCCAGTATACGAACCTGTTCTCTTGGCTGCAAGCGAGAGAGACTCTGCATGCTACTTAGGAATAATTCCGATCAGCAGGCGAAATTTTTCCGGTCAAGCCAGGAATTTTAGAGTTTCCGCGATGAGATCGGCAGTTCCCTGGTTAGGATCGCCGGGGCTGTCGAACTCCATGGAGCAATAGCCCTTGTAATTGCTGTTTTTTAGAATACCGAAGGTTTTCGCCATGTCCACGTGAACCAATTGCCCCTTTTCATCGGCTTCCATGGCTTTGACGTGGCAAATGCTGTAGGCGTGTTTGAACATCGCCTCGATGCCTTTGTAGGCGTATTCCGTTTTGCCAGTCATCAAGGTATTCGCGAAATCCGGATTTGTGTGCAGCCAAGAACTGTTCACTTTTTCGATGATGCTGACAATAAAGAAGGGATCTTCGCTCACGGGATTGTCGTTCTCGAGATTTACGAGGATATTTTTCGCAGCGCCGTACTCCGCTACGCGGAGAAGAGTGTCGGCAGCGCGATTCAGATCGGGACTGGAATCCTTAGCCGGCGGCATGCTGGTGCGGACACTTGGCGAGCCAACGGTCGCGGCTACGTCGATCCATTGTTTGCTGAAGGAAATGGCTTTTTCTCGCTCGGCCTTGTCTAACGCGTAAGGACTGTGCGCGCCATCAACTGCAATGTTTGCGATGGCGCCGCCGGATTTGTCGACAGTTGAGCGAAGGTCGTTTAGATATTTCGCATCGAGAGAATGGAAGTGCTCGCTCCACGGTTCGATCTTATTGATGTTGAATTTCGATTTGACGAAATCCACGAAATTTTTCAGATCCATCTTAGGGATTGTCGTGGGGTTAGACTTATCGTGAGCGCCCGCGATGATGTCGCGGAAGGGGTATGAGGCGATAGCGATGCGATCGCGGGGTGCCGAAGGAAATTGCAAACTGGGGCCGGAGTTCGCGGCGATGGTGGTCTTCAGGCTTGGCCATAGCAGGGTTGTGGCTGCGGTGGCAGCGGACTTCGCAAGAAAATGTCTTCGAGTTGTGAGCGCCAAAGTGGCGCCAGTCTAGCAGAATGGGCTTCGGGACGCTATGAAGTGAGTTGGATGAAATTGGGCATGTCTTGATCTTTGGGGCCGTGAATCGCAGCCGCGAGTAGTGCGAAGCCGCTCTGCTATAATCCGGGCAATTTTTGCGGAACGTGGATTTCCGGAGGCGAAAAATGAAACGCACACTCTTATTACTTTTCGGATTTCTTCTATTGGCTGCACCTGGAACAGTCCTCGGCCAATCGACTGCTGATTTGCTTTCCGAACTAACAAAACCTCATGACTACGTCTTAAAACGAATTTCGAGTTACGACCGAACCGGGGGCAACGATGACTACCGTCCACTTGCCCCGGGGGAAACGCTAACGCTACTCGACGAAGCCGGGCCGGGCGAAATTTCGCACGTGTGGATTACCATCGCGAGTGATGAGAGGTTTCACCTGAAAAAAATGGTACTGCGCATGTATTGGGACGGCGAGACTTCGCCGAGCGTGGAGGCCCCAGTTGGCGACTTCTTTGGATTGGGACTCGGGGAATATTTTCTTTACCAGTCCGCGCCACTTTCGGTAGGAGGAGACAAAGCCCTAAACTGTTTTTTCCCGATGCCGTTTCAAAAACACGCTCGCATCACGCTTACGAACGAAGGTCGGCAGAAGGCCGAGGCGATTTACTGGAACATAGATATGCGCGGCTACAAAGGGCCCCTTCCTGCTGATACGTTCTATTTTCACGCTCAGTACCGGCAAGCGACTCCGAACAAGGCGTTCCCCGAGAACAAAATCAACCTAGAGGGCAAGGAAAATTACGTTTGGATGGAAGCGACAGGACGCGGGCACTTCGCGGGAGTGACTATGTCCGTTCTCGAAAATCAGGATGGCTGGTGGGGTGAGGGCGACGATATGTTTTTTGTGGATGGCGAGAAGCTACCGTCGATTAACGGGACGGGTTCGGAGGATTACTTTCTGGGGGCTTGGGATTTCGGCGGGAAGCCATTTGCTTATGCGCTATTCGGAGCGCCCGTTGTTGGCGCAGAACTCCAGGGCGGAAGATGGTCCGTTTATCGATTCCATCTGGATTCTCCGATTCCGTTTACGAAATCTCTGCGAGCTACGATCGAACATGGGCATGCCAACGATCGTGGAGACAACTTCTATTCAGTAGCGTACTGGTATCAGAGCGAACCTCACGGAACCTTCCCGGCGCTGCCAGCCGTGGAGATGCGGCTGCCACGCGTCTTTCCGGTGGAATGAACTACTGCGGACGGAACTTCATGGTGACCGTCAGGTGCATCGACACCGCTTTGCCATCAAGGGAAGCCGGCTGATACTTCCACTGGCGCAGCGCGGTCATGGCCGCTTGATGCAAGAGCGCGGGGCCAGAAATGACATTCATCGTCGTGACGTGGCCGTTGGCGTCAATCAATGCGTCGATGAGTACATCGCCGTAGATGTGTTGGTTTTTGGCCATGACCGGATAGGTCGGAGACACGGAACTAATCAATCTTGCAGGCTTTACGTCTCCACCCACGGGAAGCGGCACTTCGGGAGCCGCTGGTTGCTTGCCATTACCAACCCCGAGATTCGAGTCCAGGCCGCCCACATTGGGCACGTCCGCGCCACTCGCAAGTGTTGGAGCCTCCGCTCCGTCTTCTTGAGCAGCTGCAGCTCGATTCATCGTCGGACTAGCCAGGTGCACTTCGAGAGCAGGTCTCTTTGGCTCCGGTTCTGCTGGGGGACGCGAAATGCGTTCGGTGACAGCAGCTGGAATTGTGGTGCCCGCACCGCGAGCATTGTCTCGAGTCACAGGGACAGGTTGCGGATTCTGCGGAGCTCGGATGAAAGGCGCACTCGCGGCTGGTGTGTTGGAAACTGACTTCGCGTTCGAACCGGAAGTGGATTCGTTCGCGGCTTTGGAATTTTGGGAAGAGGGCTGCGCGATGGCGGGCGTTTGAGACGAGGCATTGGCCTGCGAGCCTTGCAGCGAAGTGACAGGCGCCGTCGTACCTTGAACCGTTTTAGTCGGTTGCAGGAAATACCATGCGCCTCCCGCTGCTAACAGAACGGCTGCGGCGATCGCGCCGTACAAAACTCCTCTGCCAGAGCCGCCCGATGAACGATCATGTGTGATGACGGGTTCATCCAACGGGAGCAAGCTGTCGAAGACGGGCAGTGCGGACTCTGGAATGCTTTCCGTTGCTGTTACAGGTAAGGGTTCAGCCGATCGCTCATCTCGCGAGGTAGTCTCGGTGGCGTGTTTGGCTTTTTCACGTTCGAGAAGTTCCGCAGGCGGTGCTGGGGCAGCGGCGTTACGCGCCAGAGGCTCGAGCCATGAAGGAATTTTCACCTCTTCTGTATCAAGCGATGACTTTATGGGAGGAGGCGGAGTTTTTGCAGGGGGAGCGGCCTTAATCGACAGAGGCTCGGACTTCGCAATTTCTAGAACCTGAGCAGTCACGTTCGAAACGGCCTTTGCGTCAAGACCGGGTACTACGGGGGCGGGCGTTGCTGGCTTTGCGGTTGGCGTAGCGCTGAAGAGCATCGATGAGAGTTGTTCCTGAAGGCGTGCGGCTTGGAGCTTCAATTCTTCGGTCGAATCTTGACCGGTGATGCTCTGCTGCTGTTGCTTGTTTTCAGGCGCAAGAGGCGATGCTGTTGGTTTCGACGGAGTCACAGCAGGCGGCAGTTCGGGCGAGCTCAGAAGACTTGCCAGAGAAGACGCCAGTGAAGAAGTAATCGCGGGAGCTGGAGTAACCGCCGCCTCGGTTTTCTTTGCAACAGGCGTTAAGGGCACTGCGGTATTTTGAACCGACGGCATTTGTGGCTGCGGGACCACAGGTGCAACCACACTTATTTCCGCAGGCCGAGGCGGTGCAGGCTTCACTTCCGGCTGAATTTGAGGGACGGGAACCTGGGCCGGCTTGATCTCAGAAATCTTTGGCGTGGCGCTAACGACAGGGCTTACCGGCTTTGGCACGTATGAGACGGGGGCAACCGGATTGACTTTGGCAACCGGCGGGAGCGTTGCAGCCGCCGCAGGGGCCGGGGATTGCGTGCCGATGCGGTCTGACGGGAAGCGCATTCCCCAGAAGCCAACGACGGACTCTGTGAATTCGAGTTCGACGTAGCCATTGACGCTCTTGTAATTTTTCGATTTAACTACCTGGCAGACCACTTCCTTTTTTGTTTTTTCGTTGGTAAGGAAGAGCAATTGGCCTGCGGACACAGGCGAACCCAGCCGAATGACTGCTCCATTGCCGAAAACCAGGACTGTCTTTGTGGTTTCAGAAAACGGTTCGCGCTTATCGCTGCCTTCGACCGTACGAGCGCCATTGACCGTGACCGGGACTTCCAGCGCGACAGGCTGCGGCTTGCTCCCCGTAGACGTGTCTTCGGGCCTCGGTCTAGCTGCGACGGAAGCCGAGGCGGCTGCCTCTGGTGCAAGGGTCAGTACTTCATTTTCTTTGCTGCTAGGCGCCATTTGGGTGCTCACTTCGTGCGTAGAATTTTTGTTCGGACACTTCTCGCATGTATGGACAGGGCTGTCCTGGAACTTCTATATATTCTTCCCCGCCCACGCTCTGCAGCCATAGTACGGGCGTACCAACAGGGAAACACCTGTCCCGAAGGACAGGCGTGTTGTGGGTGGAAACTGGTCTAACGACTCAGCGGAGGGCGAAATTCCTCGTCGATTTCAACTTGATAGCCGGTGACGAGTTTATTGGTTTCATTGGCCATGCCAATGACCGCCTGCAGCTCCGCGAACATGGCATCGGTCATGCCTTTTTTGAAAGCGGAAGCGGTGTGCGAGGCGATGCAATAGTGGCAGTTGTTGGTGACACTGACAGCCACATAGATGAGTTCCTTGGTCAGAGGATCGAGCGCTCCGGGGCCCATGATCTGCTTGATGCTTTCCCATGTGCGTTTCAGAGTGGCGGGGTCGTGGGCGATGGCCTTCCAGAAATTATTGATCCAGTCGGTCTTGCGCGTGGCCATGATGTCGTCATAGATGGCGCGAACTTCCGGGCTCGCGTCTGCATATTCGATTAGGCCAAAGGTCGACATGGGAATCTCCGATTCGAATGAAATATTGTCTAAGAAACGTTAGCAGGAAGCAGAAATCTCCGCCAGTCATTGGGGCGAATCAAACTATTTTCTTTGTTCTCCCCTCCTCTAGTGCCAATGCATGTGTGGCGCCATGCGGAGAGGCGCGCATTTTTGCTTTATTAAATCGATACAATACGGTATTTTTTGGCTGCTTGGCAGCTCATTCTGAATACTTTGCGATTGCCAAGTCATGGCCAACCTACATGCGATGCAATGCGTTCTTTGCGATTGGTGGAGTAGCGCTCAAGGCCCCGGCGATGCTCTCGCTTTTGTTCGCCGTAGTCGGCGCACAGAATGCGGCGGCGCAGACAGTGCGTGTGGACGTGACACCCGCTCGCGCGATTCCCTTCGACCCGGACAAAGCGCTCGGTACTTCCGTGGATATTCTGTCCTCAAAATCGATCGACACGGTCTACAGCGCACCGATCTTAAAGGAATCGCTCTCCGCAGGTTGGGGACCGATTACCTATCGCCAGAATACAGAGCTGACAATAGCAGCATGGCATTGGAATCCCAATGGAACGTGGAGCGACGCAGCACATCAGAGCGGATACTTTACTGGAAGCGCGGAGCCCACCGAGTTCCTGCGGCATTCCTATGGGTATTCGCTGCCTCATCGGGGCTCGACAAAAAGCGATGCATCCCAGGGAAAATACTCGCGGCTGACCGATGGAGATCCGGCAACGTATTGGAAGAGCAATCCTTACCTCGCGAATAAATTCACCGGTGAAGATGACGCGCTGCATCCACAGTGGATCACCCTCGATTTTGGCACGCTGCAGGACATCGACGCGATCCGCATCGCCTGGGCTGATCCTTACGCGAAGAAATACGTTGTCCAGTACTGGCTCGGAGAAAACGCTTTTGAGAAGCCAACTCTGGGGGTTTGGACGCAGTTTCCAGCAGGCGAAGTTCAGGATGGAAAAGGCGGAACCGCTACACTGAAATTGTCGGACACGCCTGTGCGGGCACGGTTCTTGAGGATCAGGATGACGGAGTCCTCAAACACGTGCGACACGCACGGAAGCGAGGATCCACGAAATTGCGTTGGATATGCCGTCAATGAAATCTACGCAGGGAATTTTGCGATGGACGGCTCGTTCATCGATTTGGTAACCCACTCGCCTGGACAAAATCAAACAGAGGCAACCGTTTCGTCAACCGATCCGTGGCACACGTCCGCGGACATTGAGCCAAGCCGCGATCAAACGGGGTTCGACCTCTTCTATACCAGCGGCATCACGAACAATCTGCCAGCGATGATCCCCGTGGCGATGATTTATGCGACGCCGGAAGACGCGGCGGCGGAGCTTGCTTACATTGAAAAGCGCGGCTATCCGATTTCGTACGTGGAGTTGGGTGAAGAGCCGGACGGGAAATATACGAGCCCTGAGGATGATGCTGCTCTCTACGTGCAGTGGGCCGCGGCACTTCATCGTGTGGACCCGAAGCTAAAGCTTGGCGGCCCGGTGTTCGAAGGCGTCAACGAAGACATTAAAGTGTGGCCGGACGCGCAGGGACGAACTTCCTGGCTCGGGCGATTTATTGACTACCTGAAAGCTCATGGCCGGCTAAGCGATCTTGCATTTGTTTCCTTCGAGCATTATCCGTTTCCGCCGTGCGAGATCAATTGGTCGGATCTGTATCGCGAGCCGGAATCAGTACGGCACATTTTGCAAGTGTGGCGCGAGGACGGCGTGCCGGCGAATGTACCACTGATGATCACGGAGAGTAATCTTTCCTGGGCGCTGACGGAACCTATGGCGGATTTGTTCGGGGCGCTGTGGCTTGCGGACAACGCAGGATCGTTTCTCGCGAACGGTGGTGCGGCGTTTTATCATTCGCCAATTGAGCCGGAGCCGCTGCGCTCGGGATGCGGCGGCTACAGCACGTTTGGAAATTTTGTGGCAAACGATAAGCTTGAAATCTCACAGCACACTTCACAGTATTTTGCGAGCCAGATGATTAATCTGGAGTGGGTGAAGCATGGCGCAGGAGTGCATCAATTATTTCCTGCTGAAACAGATGTGATCGACGATGCGGGACACGCACTGGTCACGGCGTACGCGGTGAAGAGGCCGGATGGCGATTGGTCACTGATGTTGCTGAATAAAGATCCTTCGAATGCGCATTCGGTAAAGATTGAGTTCGCGGACGCCTGGAGCAAGAAAGTCGCACATTTCGCCGGCCAAGTGACGATGGTGACATTTGGAGCGGAGCAATACGTTTGGCACTCGCAAGGGCCAAAGAGTCACGCAGATCCAGACGGCCCCGCGGCAACCTCGATGGTAAACGCCACCGGTGGGACGTTTAACCTGCCGCGGGCTTCCGTAACCGTGCTGCGAGGGAAAATCGAGTAGATCAATTTTCTGATGTTACGCGATCGCAATAGAGCCATACCCTTCTGTCCCTATCACCGCGACGCATCGAGGAAGTGCCCACCGGCGAACCAAGGCGTCCCATAACCGGACACTCGGAAGTGGAAAGCCACCTGACCGCCCCGGAAAGTCTTCTAAAAACTGCAAGTTGGAGATTTTTTCGCTTGGCAGGGAACATGCTAGTCAACTATAACGTATCACGATATAGTCTTCCATTAGACGATAGAGACCGCCATCCGAGCGACGGCGGCAGTCTGAGGTGAAAGCGTGACGAAAAGAAGAGAAACCGAGTCGTTCCTGCCGCTGACGCCAGCGATGTTTCATATCCTGCTCGCGCTCGCCGATGGAGAGAAGCACGGGTACGCCATTTTGAAAGAGGTGGCGCGGCGCACCGACGATAAGGTGCGTCTAAGCGCGGGCACCCTCTATGGGAATTTGGCGCGACTGGAAAGTGCGGGGCTGATAGCGGAATCTGACCGGCGGCCAGAAGTTGTGCTCGACGACGAGCGGCGCCGGTACTACCTGCTTTCGGAATTTGGACGCGAGGTCGCGGTCGCCGAGGCGGAACGCATGGAAGAAGCGCTCGACCAGGCGCGCGCCAAGAAGCTTTTTCGAAAACCAAAATTGGCATAGCGAGGATTCACGATAATGGCAAAACAGGCTCTCCCGTTTTCGCAAAGACTCTTTCGAGCGCTCGTGCGAGTTTTGCCTTTCGATTTCCGCACGAACTATGAAGGCGAGATGGAAGGTGTTTTTCGCGAGCAGCAGCGCGAAGCCGAAGAACGCGGAGGTGTCCTGGGTGCGCTCAAACTCTGGAAAGAAACCATCGTAGGGATTTTCACTACGGCTCCCCGCGAGCACTGGCAAATCTTGAAGAGCGACTGTGGCTATGCATTACGCATGATGCAGAAAAATCCTGGGTTCACGGCAGTTGCGATACTTACCCTCGCTCTGGGCATCGGAGCAAACACCGCGATTTTCAGCGTAGTGCACTCCGTGCTGCTTCGACCGCTTCCCTATCCGCAGGCGCAACAACTAATTTTCATCCGCCAGCAGGAAAAGAAACTGGGCATCGAGGACTTGTCGTTTTCGGTGAAGGAAATCGAGGACTATCGCGCGCAGAACCGGACTCTCTCTGGACTCGTGGAATACCATGCGATGTCCTTTACTCTTTTCGGGCATGGAGATCCGGAGCGGGTGCGAACCGGCGTCGTTTCCGCCAACTATTTTGATCTCTTTGGAATCCAGCCGCTGCTGGGGCGAACATTCTTGCCTGACGATGACAAGCTAGGCGCGCCGCCTGTGCTTCTACTCAGCTATGAATACTGGAAAAACAATTTCGGCTCCGATCCCGGGATCGTTGGCAAAACATTCGAAATGAACGACAAAGTGCACACGGTTGTGGGCGTTCTGCCACCGGTCCCGCAATATCCGAATGAGAATGACGTTTACATGTCTACTTCCGCGTGCCCGTTTCGATCTTCGAAGATGCATCTCGAAGACCGCGATATGCGCATGATGAAGATATTTGGGCGACTGAAGCCGGGGGTAACCGTGGCGCAGGCGAGCGCGGATGCCGCCACAATCGCCGCTGGATTGAAGGTGGCCTATCCAAAATCGTATCCGGAAAATGCGGGCTTCACTTCCGTGGCCACGCCCCTGCAACAAGAACTAACGAAGGATGCGCGGCCGACACTTCTTCTGCTGCTCGGTGCGGCGGCGTTTGTGCTGCTTATTGCGTGCGCAAATGTCGCAAACCTGACGCTTGCGCGCATGGCGCGCCGAGAGCGAGAGCTTGCAGTGCGCAGCGCCCTCGGGGCGGGGAGAAGCCGGATACTACGGCAGCTTCTTACGGAGAGTTTTCTTATGGCCTTTGCCGGCGGCGTGCTCGGCTTGCTGCTGGCTTACGGGAGTTTGGCGCTTCTTACGGATTTTGTGGGGCGGCTGACGCCGCGTGCGCGCGAAATCCACATTGACTCGGAAGTTTTGGTGTTCACGCTGGCGGCAGCTCTGGGCACGAGCATTATTTTTGGCACGCTGTCGGCGATTTTCTCGCGCGCAAATCTCACTTCCAGTTTGAAAGACGGGAGCACCGGC
This sequence comes from uncultured Acidobacteriota bacterium, assembly GCA_963784015.1. Lineage (GTDB taxonomy): Bacteria > Acidobacteriota > Terriglobia > Acidiferrales > UBA7541 > Acidiferrum. Next base: position 242,387 of record CAWAPX010000038.1, on the reverse strand, counting down.
GCTGGGACTGGGCGCCAACAGAATCGCGTACGCAGCGCGCTCATCGTTTGTCAGATCGCTTTTTCATTTATGTTGTTGATCGGCGCAGGACTTATGATGCGCAGCCTTTTCAAAATGCAACAAGTGGATGCAGGCATCGTTCCGGAGCGAGTCTTGGCCATGCGAACTACATTCAATTGGTCCAAGTATACGGAGGCCGACAAAACCAACCTGGTCGTCCAAAAACTCCTCAACCGTGTCAAATCTGAGCCCGGAGTGATTTCCGCCGCGATTTCGAGCCGGTATCCCTTCGAGCCGGAAATGATCACGGACGGCCCGGAGTCTGTTTCGTTCCAATTTCAAATCGAAGGCCGCGCTTTGGAATCGGGTCAAGCGCCGCCGGTCGGCACATTTGCCGCAGTCTCTCCAGACTATTTCAAGACTCTTGGTATTCCTCTCAAAGGGGGCAGGCTGCTGGCGGAAACTGACAGAGATAAGGCGCCGTACGTAGCGGTTATCAATGAAGCGGCAAAGCGCCAGTTCTGGCCAAACGAAGATCCCATCGGAAAACGTGTCTCTGGGGATGGAGGAGAACACTGGGTCAATATCGTGGGGGTGGTTGGAGACGTACGGGAATTTGGCCTGGACCACGAACCTGCGGCTGAGTTCTATGCCTCTCAAGCACAGAACGCCCAACCCGCCACATTAATCGTGCGCACGATCAGCGAGCCGCGAAGCATGGCGCAAGCCTTAACTCGCGCTGTGCACGACGTGGACCCGCAGACCGCTGTGACCCACATCCTTACTTTGGAGCAGGCGCGTTATGAATCGATGGCATCGCCGCGCGTGACGGCGAGCCTGCTAGGAATTTTTGCGGGACTGGCACTGCTGATCGCCACAGCGGGCATCGGCGGAATCATGGCGCTGATTGTCAGCCAGCGTGTGCGTGAAATCGGAATACGCATTGCACTCGGCGCGCGGCCGGCAAGCATTCTGCAGATGGTTCTTGGGCAAGGTCTCCTCTTAGCCGTGCTCGGGATCGGAATTGGAATTGTTGGCGCTATGGCACTTACAGGACTTGTGAAATCGCTGCTGTTTGAAGTGCCGCCGACGGACATATTGACGTTCAGCGGCGTCGGCCTGACGCTTCTGACTGCGGCAGCTCTCGCGAGCTACTTACCGGCGAGGCGCGCAGCCACTGTTGATCCAAACGTGGCGCTTCGCGCGGACTAGCTCCTGTACTTCTTCTAACAGCTCAGCAACACCAAAACCTGGATGGACGTTACGAGGATAGAAATTCTTCGAGCAGAAGTTGTGCGAGACGCCGAGGATTGTGCCGAATCACGCCATGCTCCTCGAGCAGATTGTCCAGGATGACACGGTAGCCGAGTTTCTGAAGCTCGGGCAAGTCAATCATAACTTGCTCTGCACCTTGGCGGCGATAACGCTTGGCGACTTCCGGCGAAACTGGCCGGCGGTTGGCCACAACCCAGTCCACGACGGATCGCGGGGTGTGGTTGCGGATGGCGCGAAGGTGGTCGCCTAGAGAGTACGCGGCCGTTTCGCCCGGCTGCGTCATGAGATTAGCAATGTAAACACGGGGAGCCTTGGACTTGGCGATCGCGGAAGCGATTTCCGAGATGAGAAGATTTGGAAGGATGCTGGTGTAGAGCGAGCCCGGCCCGAGAAGAATCAAGTCGGCTTCATGAATAGCGTCGATGACCGCTGGAAACGGCGAAACGCGGCGAGGCGACAGAAATATTTCCTCGATCGGCGTTTTGCTGGCGGAGATGCGCGTTTCTCCGTGGATCGTGCGGCCACTGGTGAGCTTCGCGACAAGCTGGACATTCGAAAGTGTCGAAGGAAAGATGCGTCCGCGAATGGCAAGGACTTTGCTGCTGACGCGAATGGCTTCCGCAAAGTCTCCTGTAACGTGCGTCAGAGCGGCGAGAAAGAGATTGCCGAAATTGTGGCCGATGAGCCCGCGGCCAGCGTGAAAACGATATTGAAACAGGCGTCCAAGCAGCGCCTCATCTTTTGAGAGGGCTACCATGCAATTGCGAATGTCGCCAGGCGGAAGGACACGATTCTCGCGGCGAAGACGCCCGGAACTGCCGCCGTCATCGGTGACCGTAACAACAGCCGTAAGGTCGGATATCGGCCGGTGAGAATTGGGATGCTCGTCGCTGCGGCGTACGACGTACTCCTTAAGTCCGCGCAGAAGAGTGGACAGTCCGGTGCCTCCGCCAAAAGCTACGACGCGGAATCCACGGGAGAGAGGCTTCGGTTTGGACGCTTTCTTCTTCACCGGATGACGTAGTGAACCTGGCCAACAAATCGTTTCGTTTGAGGCGCGTTTCTGCAGCTGCAATTCTTGTCAAGGACTGCAAACCTTCAGTGAAACTGTTCCCTATTGGACCGGAAATTGCAATCGGTGTGTCACCCTAGGTGCATTGCGGTTCACGGGAAAGAAAAAGAAACCAAGAAAGCTTAGCCGGCAGTGCCGTCTTTCTCCGGATAGAGAAGCTCGGTAAAGCGAGGGTCTTCCTGGAGGAAAGCGAAGTCTTCGTCGTTGCGCGCGTGGTAGCGGTTTTCCGCGCGAAGCTCGATGGCCACTTTGAGATTCGCCATCGCGGAATCCGCTTCGCCGGTCAGGCAATCGAGAGCGGCAAGCGCGTAGTGAATGTAATCGGCTTTCGGCGATGCTTTGCGCGCTTTGATAAGACTTTCGCGAGCATCGTCCCAGCGGCCGATGTTCATCATTCCAACGCCGCGCTGGTAATGCTCGTCGGCGGTGCGTGGATTCTGCTCCGCGCTCGGTTTCATGCGCTGCTCGGCAATGCGCAAATGCATGCGAGCGCGGTCGGCCAGGCCCTTGCTGGGACCTTCGAGCACTTTTTCCAATTCTTGCTTGGCCCGGGCAAATTTCTGCTGGTGGAAAAGGGCGAGAGCCTCGTCGTAAACTTTAAGCTGGGCCTGAACCAGGGGATCGACTAGTTCCACGCCGCCGCGCTGTGCAGGCGGTGGAGGAGGTAAGTTCTTTTTTTTCTGTGAGTTAGAGTGGCCGTGAGCGGCGCCTTTGCCATGCCCTGATGAGCCCGAAGAGGCTTTGCGCGCTTTTGCCATGGCGCGAATCGTAGCAGAGGAAAATGACGGCGTCAACGAGTGGTAGTGGGATTGCGGGAACCTGCCTGAGTTACTGCCCGGCGGCATGGGACGAAAATAGAGCATCGAAATGAGAGCGTTTTCGCGGAAACTGTAAGCAAGCTACCCGACAGGGGACAGGCTCAGCCGGAATGCTGGCCTGCCAACACCGCGTATGCTATAAATTTTGTTGCCGAACTCTGGTTAGGAACAAGTGCCTTTCATCAATTTTCCTGCTCGCGAAATTAATTGCAAGCTCGTTTACTACGGTCCAGGTCTGGGCGGAAAAACCGCGAACCTTCAGTGGGTCTATGACCACACCGGCCAAAACCAGAAAGGCAAAATGGTGTCTCTGGCCACGGAGACGGACCGCACGCTCTTCTTCGATTTTCTTCCGTTGGATTTAGGTACCGTGCGCGGCTTCAAGACTCGCTTTCACCTCTATACAGTCCCCGGCCAGGTATTCTACGAAGCCAGCCGTAAGCTCATCCTAAAAGGTGCGGACGGTGTCGTGTTCGTCGCGGATTCGCAGGAAGAGCGGCTCGACGCGAATTTTGAGACGATGGAAAACTTGCAGGAGCATTTGAAAGAACACAACCTGAATTTCGATACGATCCCCTACGTGCTGCAGCTTAACAAGCGCGATTTGCCAAATGCCATGTCCGTGCCCGAGCTAACGAAGCAACTTCAGAAAAAAGGCGAGCCGGTGCTCGAAGGCGTTGCCATTCAGGGTGTCGGCGTGTTCGAAACGCTCAAAGAAGTAGCCAAGCTCGTCCTCGCCGAACTGAAAAAGGGCGGCTGAAGCTTCCTGTATCTCAATAAAGCTGGAATTCGATGTCGACGGGCACGCGGACGGGGACAGACTGCCCACGCAACTTGGCAGGCTTGAACTTCCATTTTTGAACCGCGTCGATGGCCTTTTGCGTTAACGAAAAAGGCGCTCCCTTCAAAACGACGATGGAATTGACGGCTCCGTCCTTCGTAACGATCAGCGAAAGTTCCACTGTGCCGCGGTATTTCGCCGTGCGCGCAAGGTCGGTGTAGTCGGGACTGGGGCAAAACACGCAGACGGGTAGAGTTGCTCCATCCACTCCCGGCTGAAGGATGCCAGGCTCGACGGGTATGGTCCCGGCAGCGCGTTCGTAGGAGATCGCCGGCTGTTTCAAAAGTTCCTGGAGTGCCACAGTCAGTGGGAACTCCGCGTCCCCCGACCAGGTCGTTCCCATTCCATCAATACTCACGCTAATTCGTAATTGCTGCTTGGCATCTGTCTCGATGGTTCCCCGCACGACTCCAGATCCTCCCATGGAGCGCGCAAGAGTCAGGCAGACAGCCTCGCTTTGAAGCTCATCGAGCCCCATCCAGTTTTCTTTCAGGTAGTCACTAAAGGACTTGCGATCCTGCACTTGAAAACCAGACGCGTACCCGGCGAGAGCAACAGCTAAATCGTCTGCGAGGAGGGTGCCTAATTTGGAGAACTGTTTATCGCTAGCGTTGGAAAAATCGATCACAAATATTTTTGGAAACGCGGTATCGATCTTGGACTGGCGGATTTCTTCCGCTACACGCGAGGCTAGCGAGTCCATCTGTTCTTGAGCCGCACGTGGCAGCGCTGGGGCTTCATCGCGTGCCGCAATCGAGGGGATCAACACTGAAACCAACATCACGGCAATAATGAGAGCGCTAAGCGGCCCCACGGCGCGGAAGGCGCGGCCGAGACACACAACAAAAGAGGACTTTTTTGGCAAAGAGGCCCGCATGTTCCGACTTTAAACCGACGTCTTTTCGATGGATTCGAGGTACACCCATGGTAAAGGACGCATACCAGACGATAAACGTTGCTTGGACTAGGCGAAGTTAACGAGAGCGGCGGATTCGGATTCGAAAGTAGGAATAGCCTCAATGAGGCGCGTAACAGTCAGGGCATCCAGCACTCGGCCAGGACGGCACACCAGGCGGAGCGCACCGCCTTCACGAGTCAGTTTGATGGAAATACGAACGAGAGCAGAGATGCCAGAGCTATCGATCTGCGGAACGCCATTGAGATCGACGATAACCTTGTGAGCGCCGGCCTTGGCAACCGCTTCGAGAGCGTCGTGGAGTTGCTCACTGGGGTCGCCAATGGTCAAGCGGCCTCGCACCTCGAGAACCGGGATGGTGCCGGACTCCCGAACAGTTATCTCCATTGGTGGATGCTCGGTCATAATACTTCGCTCGAAATCTTCATCCTCGCTGCTGCGCTATCGCCCGCTTTGCTAACAACTATACCAGCGGCGGATTTACACCGACGATGCATTATACGATGGCAGCGCCGTGAGGCAAGAAGGCCCTCTCAAAGAAATGCCGGGCCAGGATTGCCCGGTTGAAGTAGGAAGTGAACGCAGTAATCCGCTTGCCTTGCCTCCTGCCCGTCAACGAATCTGAAAAATGAATCTGACGAATGCAAATTTCTAAACGTGATGCCGAGTCGCCGCGCGTATAATCCGAGTCGCAAAAGTGGTGGGGTCACCGTCAGTTTCTTTTTCAGAGTAGCCCCGGCCAAGCCGGGCGCAACCCAAACGAAGCGGAGCGGACATATCTATGAAGCGCATGGGATGGAAGTGTTGTTTGCTCTTGACCATTGTGCTCGCCGGCATTCCTCTCCTCGCGCAACAAACTTCCTCCTCCACGGCAACTAATTCTGCCACGGCTGCGTCTTCTCCCGCTCCTGACAGCCAAAAAGCTGTCAACGAACAACTGAAACAACTTGACCAACGCGTGACAGCAGCGCAATCGGCTGGTGACAATGCCTGGATGCTTGTGAGTGCAGCCCTGGTCCTGATGATGACAGGCCCGGGACTGGCGCTCTTTTACGGTGGATTGGTGCGCCGAAAAAATACCCTAGCGATCATGATGCAAAGCTTTCTGCTGATGGCTTTGATCAGCGTGTTGTGGGCGCTTGTGGGATACAGCTTGTGCTTCGGCGGGAATGGTCCCGTCATCGGCGGTTTTGAACATGCCTTCCTGCGCGGTGTGGGCGCGGAGCCGAATCCCGACTATGCGGGAACGATTCCGCAAGCAACCTTCATGATTTACCAGCTCATGTTTGCAATCATCACGCCGGCGCTGATCACCGGGGCTACCGCTGAGCGTATGAAGTTCAGCGGCACAGTGCTGTTCCTGACGCTCTGGTTTTTGGTTGTGTATGCGCCGCTAGCGCACATGGTCTGGGGCAAGGGCGGCTTTCTGAACGCGTCTCTCGGAGGTAAATTCCCGACATTGGATTTTGCCGGTGGGACGGTCGTGCACATCAGCTCTGGAGTTTCAGCACTGGTGTGCGCACTCTACCTTGGAAAACGAACCGGCTATCCAAAGCAGCCCATGCCGCCGCATTCTCTGGTGCTCAGTTTCATCGGTGCTTGTTTGCTATGGGTCGGATGGTTCGGCTTTAATGCAGGCAGCGCGCTGGCCGCAAACTCGCTGGCGACGAGCGCTTTTGTCGCCACGCACTTCGCCACTGCGGCGGCGGCGATAAGCTGGAGCCTGGCAGAGTGGATCAAGAACGGTCGACCCAGTGCTCTCGGCGCAATTTCCGGCGCGGTTGCCGGCCTGGTTGCGATTACGCCAGCAGCGGGATTTGTAGGACCGATGCCCGCGCTCGCTATTGGCTTCATCGCCGGCCTGGTCTGCTACTACATGGTCACGAAAGTAAAATCGATCTTCGGATATGATGATGCCCTGGATGCTTTTGGAGTTCACGGCGCAGGCGGCACGATTGGCGCTCTCCTGACGGGGATTTTCGCGCAGCAGGTGATCAATCCGATTTTCGGCGCTGGCAAGCCCGTCGGTGGTATGGATGGCCACTGGGGACAGCTCGGCAACCAGCTTGTGGGCGTACTGATCGCCTGGGGCTTTGCGTTGGTCGGCACCATTGTCCTCCTGAAAATAACGGATATGATTACCGGCATTCGTGTAACGGAAACGGAAGAGATTGAAGGCCTCGACATCACGCAACACGGTGAAGAGGCGTATAACCTCGAAGCCTGAGCATGATCAGCACAGAATCGTCAGGCATTGCGCGGAGCAGAAACTTTCATGATGAAAATTGAGGCAATCATTCAGCCCTCGCGTTTCGAATCCGTGAAAGATGCCTTGCGCGAAATTGGCATCGAGGGCATGACGGTCACCGAGGTCCGCGGTCACGGCCGGCAAAAAGGTCACACCGAAGTTTACCGCGGCCGCGAATACACCGTGGACCTGCTGCCCAAGCTCAAGCTTGAGATGGTCCTGCCGGATCCGCTGGTGCAGCGTGCTGTGGACACAATTCTAAAGACGGCCAAGACAGGAAAGATTGGCGACGGTAAAATATTCCTATCACGGGTTGAGGAAGCCATCCGGATTCGGAACGAGGAGCGCGGCGAAAACGCGCTCTGAATGAAGTGACGACCGCAGCTCGCCCAGGACTTAATCCGGCCAACCGGCCCGTAAAAACCATGTCAGGTTCTCTAACTCCCTTGTCCGTTCTCGGACCATTGGCCGAGGACGAACGCCAGCGTATCCGGCAGCAGTTTGAAGCCGGCGGAAGTGCGCAAGACACGCTGCGCGCGCTTTGCGAACTTGCCGATCGCACCTCCCAGCAAATTTTTGGAGAAGTTCTGCGTGTCAATAACGCCGAGCCGCAAGGGCTCACCTTGGTGGCCCTTGGCGGTTACGGACGACGATTGCTTTTCCCTTACTCGGATCTGGATATTCTCTTTTTGTTTGGCAATGAAAAGGCCGAGGCCGAATTTCGTCCGTTGATTGCGGACTTTTCACGTACCTTGTGGGATCTCGGTTTTCGCGTCAGCTCTGCCGGCCGCACACTCGATGAATGCAAGCGCATCGAAGAAGATAACGCGGAGTTTCATCTCGCGCTTCTGGACCGCAGATTTCTAGCCGGCGACGAAGAACTTTTCGATCGACTCACCAAAAAAATCCTGGCAGGTCCGGAAAAACAGGCTCGGCCGTTTTTGCTCGCGGAATTGACTAAACTTACTAAAGAGCGCCATGCCCGCTACGGAAACACCATTTACCATTTGGAGCCCAACATTAAAGACGCGCCAGGAGGCTTGCGCGACTATCAAGCGGCGGCATGGCTGCGGCAGATCGCCAATGGACAGAAAGACGGCTGGAAGAACAGCGCGGGCGAGGAAGAATTAGCGGCCAACGCCGTCGATTTTTTGAGCGCCATCCGTTGTTTCCTGCATTACAGCAACGGCCGCAATGACAATACTCTGACGTACGAGTTGCAGACCGCGGCCGCGGAACGTTCTCTGGGCGTCGCGAACGACGCGGCGCGAGATGCCAAGCGCAGTCCGGAAGAATGGATGCGACTTTATTTCCGCCAGGCCCGTATTCTGAACCGCCTGCTGCTGCGCTACATCGAGCAAAAACCCTCAGTGCAGCCCACTTTCCGCGAACGATTGTTCAGCGCAGCCCGTGGCGCGCGCGCCGAAATAGGCAAAGGAAGGCCGTTTGCTGTCCGCGACGGCTTGCTGGAAGTGGTGGATGAACCAGCCCTTTCCGACCGCGCCGTGACTTTCGCGCTCTTTGCTGAAGCTGCGAAGACCGGCATCCCTCTGAGCCGCGAAGCAGAACGCGCCATCTTTTACATCCTGAAACATCCCGAGCTCCCGCAGAAGAACACGCAAGTAAATTGGCCCATGCTCCGGGAAATTCTTGCCGCCGATTATCCCAGTATGGCGCTCCGGCCGATGCAGCGTCTCTCTCTTTTGATGGATGTATTGCCGGAATTCAAGGCCATTGATTCCCTGGTGGTTCGCGATTTTTATCACCGCTATACAGTGGATGAACACTCGCTGCGCACCATCGAACATCTTCAGGAGCTTGCCGAACCGCCCGATGAACGCGCTGCCCATTTCAAGCAGCTCTGGAAAACAGTCGAGCGGCGCGATTTGCTGATTCTCGCGCTGCTGTTACACGACGTCGGCAAAGGCATGGCCGTTGAGAATCACGTTACGGGAAGCCTCGAAGCGCTGCAAAGCGCTGCCACGCGTCTCCAGCTGTCCGCCTACGAAACGGACGAAGTTCATTTTTTGATTGAACATCACCTGGACATGTCCGCGACAGTTCAGCGCCGCGACATTTTCGATCCAGGAACCGTTTCCGTCTTCGCCGATACCGTCACGACGCAAGAGCGACTTCAGCGATTGTCTCTGATGACGTATGCCGACATTCACGCCGTGAATCCCGAAGCCCTTACCCCGTGGAAAGCCGAAATGTTATGGCAGCTTTTCGTCGCCACCTCGAATCACTTCAGCCGCACTCTGGACCGCGACCGCCTGCATGCCTCCGACGAAGTGCCACTGCTTGAGCAAGTCAGCAGTCAGGCTGGCGGCGCGAATAAAGCGGAAGTCGAACGGTTCCTCGAAGGTTTCCCGCGTCGCTACCGCGCGGTGCATTCTGCCCCGGAGATTGCCGCGCACTTCCAGTTGTACCAAAAATTGGGCGCAGAGCCCGTCCAGACCGAACTCAAAGCCCGCCACCATTCCTTCTCGCTGACTTTGCTCACCGCCGACCGGCCTGCGTTGTTTGCGACCATCTCCGGCGTCCTAGCAGGCTGGGGCATGAACATCGTGAAGGCCGACGCCTTTGCCAATGCCGCAGGCGTCGTGCTGGATACGTTTCAATTCGTCGATCTGCACCACACACTCGAGCTAAATCCTAGCGAAATCGCCCGCTTCCAGAAAAGCATTGCGGATATCGTGAATGGAAAAGCGCCGCTTGAGCCGCTTTTAAAAGGCCGCGAAAACGCCAGCAAATCGAAGCCGCCTAAAGTGGCTGTCGAAACGCGCGTCGGTTACGACGATACATCTTCGGCGCACAGCACGCTGCTCGAGGTCATGGTGCAAGACCGTCCGGGCCTGTTGTATGACGTCGGCTCCGCTTTGGCCCGCCTTGGCTGCAACATTGACGTCGCGCTGATCGACACGGAAGGCCAGAAAGCAATCGACGTCTTTTATCTGACGGAACGCGGGAAAAAGCTCAGCCAGCAGAAACAGGAACTCTTGCGCGAGGTTCTTCAGAGCACGCTCTCCTGACTCCTCACATGCGTTACAAATGAACAGGTAGAGGGATTTTCTAGGCTTTTCTGTGCCTTTTTGAACAGTTTCGTGCACCGTCCTGTGCAACCCTGAACGTCCCTTTAGTCTGATTGAGCCTGCCGTCTCATCCCTTCACAGGCGTACGAAGGAACCGGCATGGCTATCTCCGAGCGTCGCATCACACCACGTTTCAAGCTACATACACCCCTGTCCTTCCATCGAATGGAGGCGCTCTCTGAGGGGGAGCAACAAGCCAAGGCGATTAATATCTCGACGCGGGGCGTTTACTTCACCACAAGTCTCGTGCTGCGCGTCGGTGAGGCTGTGGAACTTCTCCTGGAAATGCCAAAGCGCGTTACTGGGGCGAAAGTGAGCAGTCGTCGATTTACTGGACGTGTCACCCATGTTGAATTGGAGAACATGCCTCTAGGCCTTTCTGGAATCGGCGTGCAACTGCTTTATTATGAGCGTGATCTAGTCAAGGTTCTTGCTAAAGGACTTTGAGGCTAAGCGGCAATTCGCGTTCTCCCAACTAAAGCCTTGGGCACTTCGAACTAGCCTCTGATGCGCTAACGGCAAGCGGTTACCTTCCTCAATCGTCGATACCGTAGAAATACGTACACAGTTGCGTCGATCTTCTAATCCTAGAGGTACCTTTTTGAAACTTGACGTTCTTGCGCCTTCGTCCAAAATCGCAACCACCCCTTCCAATCCCTAAAGGAGACGGGTCGGATGCCATTGAAGGCAATGAAGTTGACGTTGGTCAAAGAGCATAGCTTCAAGTTCACCGTAGGCTCTGAGACGCATTTGTTTCTGGTTGAGGAATTGGTTGCGAAACTCTCGAGTTGGCCGGAGAGATTCCGCCTGAGACTGGGCGCTTCCTCTCGCTCCGAGGCCAAAACGTTCTACGGGGAAAACTGTTATCAAGTTGCGGAAAAGGCCGCGGACTTTCTAACCCTCGGTGGCAGCTCCGCAGCGGCCATCAAAACAAGGTCTTCGTTACTGAACCCATCCCCGCCTCCTCGCCCAACTCTCCAGCCTCTGCAGATTCAAGAATCGGAATCCGACTAATCGTTTCTGGAAACGACGCACGCGGAGCACGCGAACTGACTCCACTGCTTACCGGGAACCGTAGCCGGGAACAATATCCGCAAAGAAGTCTCCCCGCACACTCTCTCCTGAGGAGTTACATCAGATTAACGCTTATTGACGAGTTCGGATTATCCTGTCGCCTTTATAATGACAGCCGCAACCAAGGCGTATGAAAACTCAAGGGGCCTTTCTTCGAAATGAGCCCTAAGTTTTCCGGCGAAGTCGGCAGGGAGAAATAGATCATGGAACCGGACCCGATACTGTTTCGCGATTTGACCTACATCTTTCTGGCTGCAGTAGTCGGGGGACTGGTGGCATGGCGTCTCCGCCTGCCGCTGATCCTGGGATTTGTCTTGGGCGGGATCGCTATCAGCCCGTTCACTCCTGGCCCGCATGTCTCGGACTTGCATACCTTCGAGGTATTTGCCGAAGTCGGGGTCGTTCTGCTGATGTTTTCGATTGGGGTCGAGTTCTCCATCCCTGATTTGATCCGTGTGAAGTGGGTAGCGCTCATCGGTGCGCCAATCGGAATCCTGGCTATGCTGGGAATTGCACTCGGCGTAGGAAAGCTTGCGGGATGGTCCCTTACGGAAGGACTCGTCGTCGGCGCGGCGATCTCTGTGGCAAGCACCATGGTGCTTGCGCGGTTGCTGGGGGATTCCGGAAACATGGCGTCCACACACGGCCGGGTGATGATCGGTATCACTCTCGTCGAGGATCTCGCTGTCATCTGCATGACGCTCGTCCTGCCTGCATTCGGCGGCTCCGGGAAAGATCTCTTCGTGAACGCGGCTTGGACTCTGGGAAAGGCTTTTCTCCTGCTGGTTCCGCTAGGATTCCTTGCGATCAAGGTGATCCCGCCCGTTTTCCGGCGAGTCAAAGCAACCTGTAACGCGGAACTTTTCCTGTTGATCGCCATCGCCGTTTGTCTTGGGACCGCGGCCCTCGCGCAAGCCGTTGGATTTTCGGTCGCCCTGGGTGCTTTCCTGGCCGGTTTATCCATCAGCGGTTTGGAGGACCTTCATGACGCGCATACCCAGCTTGTGCCCCTTCGCGATACGTTCGTGGCGCTCTTTTTCGTCACACTCGGGACTCTGATAGACCCCCACGTCCTCGCCAGGAGCCTGCCACTCCTTGCCCTGATGCTTCTCCTTATCATAGTCGGCAAATTCTTGGTCTGGATGGCAGTGGTGTGGATTTTTCGTTATTCCTTCTGGACGGCGATTGCTGTGGCCGCAGGGCTGACGCAGATCGGCGAACTCTCCTTTGTGGTCGTACAAGTCGGCCGATCTTCGGGAATGGTGGCCGAAAACGTATTCAGCACGCTGATCGCCGCCTCCCTGATTTCGATATTGCTGAATGTTTTTATTGTGCGCGCCACGTTCGCATGGCTGAACCGAAAGCTTCCAGCTAGCGCCCCAGTTCCCAGCGAAAGTGCGGCCTAAGCGGAAGAATGCTGATGGTGTCGTATACCACGACACCTAAAGTTGTGCTTTCTCTGTGCGTTTTGCTCGCTTTTACGCAATTGAGGAAGCGCGGCGCGTGAGCCCCGCCCAGCAAAGGGCTACAATTGTAGAGAAATGAGTGGTGGACGTGACAGGGATCGAACCTGCGACCTCATGCTTGCAAAGCACGCGCTCTCCCAGCTGAGCTACACGCCCATCCTTGCAATACAATCAGTTTAAAACACTTTCGATGCTAGTGCATCTCTGATCCCTTCTCGTTGTGCCTGAATTGCTTCAGAACCCCGCTTCTCTTTTATTGTGATTTTTCGTAGGGCTTGCAACTTGGCGTTAGTCGCTATAATGTTAGCGCGACTATCGAAATGTATGCCGCTCTGCCAAAGCGGCGCACTACCCGGGAGGTAACACTTCATGCGCCGCGCGAAAGTTGCCGTTAGACCACCGGCCTCGCAAACTCCCGGAAGCGTCAACGACACTGAGCCTGCAACAAAAAGGCGCGGCAAACCAATCTCCGGCAAAAAACCCATCGCCGGTCTTCGTGAACGGAAAAAAGCGCGCCTTCGCCAGGAGATTGTCGAAACGGCTCTGCATCTTTTTCGCCAGCGCGGCTATGAGAACACACGCATCGACGATATTGTGCAAGCTTTGGAAATCAGCCAGCCGACGTTTTTCCGCTACTTCCCCAGCAAAGACGCCGTCTTGCGCGAAGTTGGACGCCGGGCATTTGCTCGCCAGGCAGAAAGCCTTAAGTCCGAGTTATCCATCAAAGCGACAACGGAGCAACGCTTGCGGCGTTTTTACGAAACTCTGGGAAACACAACCGAAGTAGGGCGCCCACTTTGGCAGGCTGTAATTCTCGCCGGCGCGATGGATCCGGTACGCTCGCCTGAGCTGCGTGGCGCCGAGGCGGCAACGGTAAGCCTTCTGCGCGAAATCATCGCAGAGGGCCAAAAGAACGGCGAGATTACACGTGATTTTCCGGTCGTGCACCTGGCCGAATTCATGGAGGGGTTGTTCAACACCGTAGTCCGGCAGTGGGCCGTCGATCTCACTGGGCCGCACAAGCTTACCGAGCGCGTGCGCAATGCCGTCGAATTTTTCTTGCGCGGCGCGAAGCCTTAATGCACAGAGGCGGTTCTCTGCTGATTGCGTCAAAGTCAAAGGAGTTTCAATCGCTTGCGCGAAATTCTTGAGGCACGCTTCCCCAATTCTTTGAGACGGGCGCGATGAAAGCAGCCATCCTTCGCGAGTTCAAAGCGCCCCTGACCATTGAGGACGTCGCGCAGCCGATTGCCGAAGCGCAGGAAGTATTGATTGAGGTCGAAGCGTGCGGCGTCTGCCACTCGGACTTGCATGTGGCTGATGGCGATTGGCCACAACTCGTTCCCATTACTAAACGGCCTTTGATCCTGGGGCACGAAATCGCGGGACGAGTCGTGGAAAAAGGCGCGTCGATCCACAATCTGGAAATCGGCGACCGCGTCGGCGTTCCTTGGGTGTACTGGACTTGCGGCGAATGCGATTTCTGTCGCGAAGGCAACGAGAACCTTTGCACCAAACAAAAAATCACTGGCGTCACGGTGGACGGCGGTTACGCAGAGTTCGTCAAGGTTCCCGCGAGCCATGCCACGAAAATCCCTGATGAGCTTTCTTCTATCGACGCCGCGCCACTTTTTTGCGCGGGGGTCACCGTCTATCGTGCGTTGAAGCACGCCAATGTCGAGCCGGGCCAGCGTCTGGCGGTCTTCGGCGTCGGCGGCTTGGGGCACTTAGCCGTGCAAATCGGGCTAGGGCTCGGAGCGATCGTCACCGCCATTGACGTCTCCGACGAAAAGCTTGCACATGCCAAAAGCTTGGGCGCATCCACGACGTTAAACTCCTCCACGGTAAATGTTGTTAAAGAACTGCGACGAGCGGGGGGAGCCCATGTTGCGATAGTGACTTCCGCAGCAAAAGCAGCCTATGACACAGCCTTTCCCTGTGTTCGTCCGACAGGGACACTCCTCGTGGTCGGCCTGCCTTCAGAGCCCCTTTGCTTTCCGCCAATCATGATGGCTGCTACAGAAGTGCGCATTCAGGCTTCCTCTGTCGGAACCCGCGAGGATTTGCGGCACGTGCTGGCATTGGCGACCGCTGGAAAAATCCATTGCCAGACGGCCACGCGCCCGCTGGCCCAAATCAATGAAGTTCTGGAACAACTGAGGCACGGACAAATTTCCGGCCGGATCGTACTCGTACCTCGCTGAACGGGATGCTGTAGCAGAAATCGGTCGAGTGCCAATCACTTGGAAACCGATTCAACAATTCGGCGTACTACAATCCCGTCCAGATTTCCGCTAAACAGTAAGGAGGAAGGGCTGAATCGACCGCCTGTTTGTCATCGACCCACGTTGAGCACCGGTGTTAGTCAACCTTTTATGATATTGACAATCAGGATTGGTGACCGCGCGTCAGAGCGTGGCGGAGTGAAATTCCGCGCGAACGCATCTATCGAACCGCAATGTACAAATCGACCACCGAGTCCGCTGGATTCTGAGCCCGCTGATCGTAAACTTCGAAGTCTGTTTTGTAAGTCCGATCCCCGCCCAAAGCACTCTTCGGCGTCGCCCACACTCGTCGCCACATCTCCACAACGACGTTCTGCACGGGTCCTCTCTCCGAAGTGAACACCGCATATCGTCCCGCAGGCACATTCTTCGCGACCATCCCCGCCGGCACGCTCTCCACTTTGGTCACGCGCGCACCCAGCACATAGGTGTACTCCCCATCCTTGTCGCTCGCGTACTCGGTGTACAACGCCACAATATTCCCATCCGCCTTATTGGGAATCGCCGCCAGTACTCCTTCTTTAAATAGCCGTTCCCACTGCTTCCCTATCGGCCGCTCCGGCGTCATTTGCTCCGCATTGCTCGTCCGCACGGCAATGCCAACCACCGTAAATCCTTCCTGCTGCAGGGCTCTCGGATTCATGTCAGTTTCTTTCTTCATTCCTGAAAATGTGAAGACGGCACACGTAACAATCGCCACAACAATCCCCGCGAACCTCATCGCGCCTCGAATTATTTTTCGAATCATCGAAGCCTTCTCCTGCGTCAGCAGCCCCTCGACACCGAATTTTCAAAATTGTCTTAGAGGTCTGACTCTCACGGCCATAAAATTGTATCGTTTCCCCGAAACAATTCCTGCACAAAATCCGTTTCTCCCAACAGGCACATGGACGGCTTCATGAAACCCAACTACATGTACAATGCAGCCGGCTTGCGACTTCAAACCCCAATCTTCGGGAGCAATTCATGTCAATGGACGATTTGACGGCTCAGCCGAATCCTTCGCTTGCACGGGACTCCTCACTCACTTCTGACAAGCGATCTCTGTGGCGCAAATTGCGTGATTGGTGCTATCGCCAGTGGGCCGCCATCCGTCCGGGGCCCGAAGCGCGCCGCGGCGCCGTTTGGGGAACGCTTGCTGCAGCCGCCATTTGCGTCATCATCGGCGGCCTCTATATAGATACCGGCTTCGGATACATCTTCGATTTTGCGTTTTGCATCCTTTTCGCCGCGATCTTCATTCCCCTTGTCGCTCTCCTCGTCATGCTGTTCCTAAGCATCACCAGAAAGTTGCCGCGCTCTGCCACAGGAATGATCGTCGGCTCCTGCATGGTCGTCATGATGCTGTGGGGCCCCCCCAAATTGGGGATTATCATGGCGATTCTGATGGGCCTCGCCACTGGAGTTCTCGGGGCCACCATCGCCACTTTTTTCTGGGGCAACTTCGCGCAAGCAGCATTGAGCAAGAAAATCATCGTTGCTGCGCTTTTCGTACTCGCTCTCGCCGGCAACATCTATTTCATTTGGCTCTTTGCTCACGCGGGCTCGATGGAGAAATTGATCTCCTGGAAACCGCCCGCCGATTCCATGCCCGCGAAATTGGCCGCCCCGGATCCCTCCGCACCGGGGCCATTCCATGTGTTGAAACTTTTCTACGGCGTTGGCAACGACATCCGCCGCCCTGAATACGGTCCGAGCGTTGCCATCAAAACTCGCACTGTGGACTCGTCTGACTTCTTCAAGGACTTCAATGGATGGAAGCGCTGGTCGCGCAAGAAATATTGGGGTTTCGATATCGACAAGCTTCCGCTGAATGCGCGCGTTTGGTATCCCGATGGTCCCGGCCCATTTCCTCTTGCTCTCATCGTTCATGGCAACCACAACATGGCCGCTTTCTCCGATCCGGGATATGAGTACCTCGGCGAATTGCTTGCCAGCCGCGGCTTGATCCTCGCCTCCATCGACGAAAACTTTCTTAACAGCGGTCTTTTCCACGACCCGCCCAATCAACAAGCTGTTCGAGGTTGGATGCTGCTCGAGCATCTGAAACTCTGGAAAGAATGGAACCAAGCCGAAGGCAATCCATTCCACGGCAAAGTAGATATGTCGCGCATTGCGGTGATGGGCCATTCGCGTGGCGGCGAAGCTGCGGCCACCGCGGCCGCATTTAATCGAATGAAGTACGCTCCCGAAGACGCCAACATAAAATTCGATTATGGCTTCTCGATCAAAGCCGTCGTTGCCATCGCGCCCGTGGATGGGCAGTACAAACCAGCCGGCCAACCTCGCTGGATTGAAGACGTCAGCTATCTCACGCTGCAAGGCGCACATGACATGGACGTTGCGTCTTTCGATGGCAGCCGTCAGGCGGATCATGTGCGCTACACACAGCCCGGACCGTGGTTCACGACCGAGATTTACGCGTATCGCGCAAACCACGGCCAGTTCAATACTGTGTGGGGCAACGACGATGCCGGTAAACCGCTTGGCTGGCTACTTAATCTCAAACCGCTGATGCCCGGCGACGAGCAGCGCCGCATCTCGAAAACCTATATCTCCGCGTTTCTGGAAGCCACGCTCAAAGATCATCGCGAATACGTTCCGTTGTTTGAGGACTGGCGCGTCGCTCGCGACTGGCTGCCGGACACTATCTTCTTCAATCGTTACCGGGACGCCTCTTACGTCCCGCTGGCGTCGTTCGACGAGGATGCCGACCTCACAACTACAACCGCGCCAGGCGGGCACATCGAGGGAGAGAACCTTTCCATCTGGAACGAAGGCAAAATTCCCTATCGCGACGGCGATCGCGGCTATAACGGAGTATTTCTTGGCTGGAATCGCGCCAAGGATGCGCCTCCTGCGACTTATACGCTCACATTGCCGGCGGGCGCAGCAGCGAATTGGCATTTGTCGACAAACTCGACACTCGAACTTTCTGTGGCGCCACTGGACGAAGACGTATCGCTGCCCGGAAAGAAAAAAGACGACGATAAAGACAGGAAAAAAGCCGAAGAAAAGAAGAAAGAAGGAGAGAAGTCCAAGAAGAAAGAGCGTGAATCGCCTGATTTCACAATCGAACTCGTCACTAGCGACGGTGTGACGGTCAGCGCTCCCGCAAGCCGTTTCATTTCCATTCCGCCGCCGTTCAAGGAAAAACTCGCGAAGCTCGACGTAGTCAGTGACGCTGCCTACAACCAGGATTGGGAAGCCGTATTCCAGTCCGTGCGCGCTCCGCTTTCCGGATTTGAGATGATTTGCAAAGACAAGTGTCCCGCGTTCGACCCCGCTAAACTCAGTGTCGTTCGGCTGAAGTTCGACCGCACGCCGATGTATAAAATTTGTATCAGCGCAATTGGTTTTGGCAAACAGTGATGTATGCTGTCCCCGCTTTGGAGGCTGCCCATGCATCTTTTTCGCGCGCGCGCCGCTTGCTTCTTGTCGATAGTGATCTTTTTGCTTGCGGCTACAGGTGCTGACGCGCATGTCACGCGCGTCGAGATTCTTTCGCACACCGACGTTCTGGATGGCCGGGCGTTCGGATTGGCTGGCGCCTACGAAAAAATCGTTGGCCGCGTTTATTTCGCGGTGAATCCGGAGAATCTTCACAACAAGCTGATCGTCGATCTCGACAAAGCGCCGCGTAACGCACAAGGCGAGGTCGAGTTTTCGGCTGACCTATATCTGCTGAAGCCTAAAGATATGAACAAAGGAAACGGCTCGGTGCTTTTCGAAGTTTCCAATCGCGGCGGCAAAGGAATTCTGCACCTTGTGAACGGCTTCAGCCCTTCCACTCCAGAGGGCGAATATGGCGATGGCCTTCTGATGCGCCAGGGCTACACGGTTGCTTGGGTCGGCTGGGAGTTTGACGTGCCCGATGAAGGCGATCGCCTCAAGCTCTACGCTCCAGTAGCTCATGATGCCGGAGGAAAAGAAATTCGCGGCCTGGTACGTTCGGATTTTACGCCGGCACAAAAAGTGGACGACATGCCGCTCGGCCATTTCCTTCTCGGGCCGACGGGAGGAAAAAGCTATCCCGTCGATGATCCTGCAAGCGCGAAAAACGTTTTGACAGTGCGCGATGCGCCGGATGGCAAGCGGCAAACGATTCCGCGCAGCCAATGGAGTTTTGCGCACACCGTCGACGGCAAGCTTGCTGTTGATCCTCATTTCATTCATCTCGACGGTGGTTTTCAGGCGGGAAAGATTTATGAGGCGGTTTACGAAGCGAAAGATCCGGCGGTTGCAGGGGTTGGTTTCGCGGCAGTGCGCGATTTTCTTTCCTATCTGAAATACGACCCGCAATCCACGGCGCCTCTAAAGCGCGTGTACGCGGTTGGCATCTCGCAAAGCGGCCGCTTTCTCCGGCATTTTCTTTATCAGGATTTCAACGTCGACGAGCAAGGCCGGCAAGTGATGGATGGGGTCATCGCTCACGTCGCTGGCGCAGGTAGAGGTAGCTTCAATCATCGTTTTGCGCAGCCTTCGCGCGACGCTCAACCGCTCTCCAGCATTTTTTTCCCTACCGACCTTTTCCCGTTTACCGATCTTCCGGAAACCGATCCAGATACAGGAGAAACAGCCGGTTTCCTCGACGCTTCAATCAAATCGAAGAACGCGCCGAAGTTGTTTCTAACCAATACGTCGTACGAATATTGGGGCCGCGCGGCGTCTTTGATTCACACTTCGCCGGACGGGTTGAGCGACGCGAAACTAGGAGAAAATGCGCGCGTTTATTTTCTCGCTGGCTTGCAACATTTTTCCGCGCCATTTCCGCCGCAGAGAAGCAGCCCCGGCTCGCCAGATTCCAATGCGCAGCAGCGCTACAATCCCAATCCCATTCAGTGGTATTGGCGAGCGCTCATCACGGATATGGACCAGTGGGTGAGGGACGGAACGTCCCCGCCAGCCAGCACATATCCGAAAATCGCGGATGGCACTCTCGTACCGCTGAGCAGATCGGCCTTTCCAAACATCCCGGGCGTAAACAAGCCGCACGAAGTGAGTCTCGCGTACCATCTGGACTTTGGTCCGCAATGGAAAGACGGAATCGTCAGCATCGAGCCTCCTAGAGTTGGCAAATCGTTCGTAGTGCTCGTCCCTCAATCGGATGCCAACGGAAACGACATGGGCGGCGTGAGTTTGCCGGAATTGCAAGTTCCGCTGGCTACGTACACCGGATGGAACCTGCGCGACCCGGCAATCGGGCTTGGAGATTTGCGACTCAGCTTTTACGGTTCGTTCATTCCATTCGCAAAAACCGCGGCCGAGCGTGCAAAAACCGGTGACCCGCGCCTCTCGATTGCGGAACGCTATACTTCGCGCGACGAGTACATAGGTAAGTTTGCGGAAGCGACTATGAAATTGGTTCATGAACGTTTTCTGCTTCGTGAGGACTTGCCCGCGTTGATCGAACGCGGCGAGCGCGAATGGACCGAAGTCACGGGACAAAAATAGTTTGAGTGATCGTAGCGGCAAGAAAAAATAATTGGGGGGGACAATGAATCGGAATCGCCGGGACGTTTTGAAGGGCGGAAGTCTTGCGTTGTTGGGCGGGGGCTTGTTTCGCCGCATGGACAAGATTGACGGAATGCAGACGCAGGGAGCGGGCGAATCGCTGACAGCAATCGTCAAGAGCCGCAGCACGGGTGCCAGCGAAAAGCTCCTGCTTGGGCCAACACCGGGAGAGGAAGGTCCCCCGGAACCGGCCAAAGTGGACCGGCTGCCTCTGGAGTGGAACAAGCAGACCGTCGCACGCTTCAAAGAGCAGTTGGCACAGAAAGATATTCATGCATTCGTAGCGCGCGATCAGCTCAACATTATTTATTTGACGGGCTACTGGCACACACACACGGAGCGACCGCAGGTGGTCTTTATGAACAAGGATGATGCGGACCCGTGGTTTCTCTATCCAGCGCTGGACCGCGATCTGGTGAAGGGCTGGTGGTTTGGCGGCGGCTGGGAATATTTCGACACGAAGCACGCCGAGGGCGGATTTCCGGAGCAGGGGAAAGTTGTGCAGGGCAAGACGGTGGATTTGTTCCAGATGCTTCTCGAAGGAATAAAAGCGAAAGGCGTCCAAGGCAACAAAATCGGTATCGACGGCAAGCTCTATGCGGACGAGTTGGCGACGGCGAAGAAAATTCTGCCGAAAATAACATTTGTGGACGTTAGCGATGCGCTTCTCGAGATGCGCGAAGTGAAAACCCCTGAGGAGCTTGCGCTGACGCGGCGCGCGTATACGTATTTTGACCGTGCCCACGCTTATGCGCGGGATTACATCCTTACCTACGGAACGGATGTGACGGACTACGAAGTGGCGTTTGCCAGCACCTTCTGGATTAACAACGTGCTGCTCGCGGATTTGGACCTTGCCGGCGGACTCCCGCACCACGGCGTGGCGGCAATGGTCGAGATTGACTGCCGCGTTGGGCGCCTCTGCGCTTATCCGCATCCGAATCAGCCGCGGTTCAACCGCATTCAGAGGAACATGCCTTTTCAGGTCGATGGCGACGCCTACATCGGCGGGCACGGCGGAGAAAACTATCGCATGTACATCCTCGCGGACAACGCAGGTGAGTTCGACGCGCACATGCGAAAACTTTGGGAAGTCAGCCAGCACACGTGCGACATGCAAGTGGAATTGCAGAAGGAAGGCGCGACATGTTCGAGCGTGGCGTACGAGATTCACAAATACCAAGTGGCGCAGGGAGTGCAGGACTACATTTACCACCGGCCGGCACATGGAGAAGGTTCGGAAGGCCACCAGCCGCCTTATCTTTCGCTTGGCGACTACACCGTTCTGAAGAAGAACATGTGCTTCTCCGAAGAGCCGGGGCTCTACGACCCGAAAGCCGGAGTCGGATTTAACTGGAGCGATCACGTGGTTACGGGAGTGAAGTCCGGATACCGGATGAGCCGCGTGCCGTACTCGAAGGAATGGAGCTGGATCAAAATCTGAAGTAATGAGGTAGAGTCGGAAAAAAGTAAACATCGTGCGAAGGGGGAATTAGACCATGACCTAGTTTCCCTTTTGCGAGCGTCCACGAAATATTTCCCTGCATTGACGCTGGAATCTCGCTGGGTCTACGTGACGGTTTCTCTGAAAGCGCGCCTTGTGTGTCGAGCCCGCGAACATTGTAGGTCCGCGAACATCCTGTCGTTCCTGACATAAACCAACAAAACCAAAGTGGGCGACCTCAGGCCCCTGCGTATTCGCTGTGCGCGATGCCGACGCGCGAGATAAGAGATAGACTCGATGGTAGCGCACGAGTTTTGTTGAGGGGGAACGTGGCTGAGCCAAAGGCAGAGTACTCGAACAGGTTGGATAAATACCTAAAGAGGATTGCGGAGGGGGACCGCGTGCATTTGCGCGTGGGATACGCAAAGCTGCTGGTGATTGCGGCGGGATTGGCGCTGACGTGGAGCGTCCTGGCGAGACATTTTTTGTCCGCTTATTGGTTGATAGCGCCGGTGACGGCCTACTTGTTGCTGACGATTTTGCATGGGCGCGTTTTGCGGGCTAAAGAGCGGGCTAACACAGCGGCAGAGTTTTATCGCAAGGGGATTGCGCGGATGGAGGATCGCTGGGCCGGAACGGGGCAGACGGGGGAGCGGTTTCGGGATGCGAATCATGTGTATGCGGAGGATTTGGATCTGTTTGGGCGAGGGTGCCTGTTTGAGTTGCTTTCGACGGCGAGATTGCCGATGGGCGAAAAGCAGCTGGCGAGTTGGCTGAGCGACGGGTCCGAGATTTCCACGATTCTGGAGCGGCAGAAATTGATTCAAGAGCTGCGGGAGAAACTGGATTTGCGCGAGGATTTGGCTGTGACCGGGGAGGACTTGCGGGCGCGTTTGAATCCGGAATCGATGATGGAGTGGGCGGAGCGGAAATCGATTTTGCCCGGAGGCGCGATGTGGCGCGGGGTGATGGCTGTGCTGGCGTTGGGGGCGGCGGCGGGAATTGTCTATTACTTTGAGACGGCGACGCTTTGGCCGCTATTGAGCGTATTTGTGGTGGAAGCTGTCGTCCTTGGGTGGCTGCGGCGCAAAGCGCACACGGTGATCGAGGGAGTGGATTGCAACGCGGAAGGTCTGCTGCTTTTTTCTGAGATCCTGGAGCGGCTGGAGCGAGAGCCGTTTGCGGCACCGCGCTTGCAAGCCTTGGCCACGGAATTGAAGCAGGGGAACGAGCCGGCGTCGGCGGCGATTCGAAAATTCGCGCGAATCGTTTATTGGATCGACGCCAGCGACGGCGTGCTTGCAAAGATGGCCGAGCTGCCCTTTCTCTATAGCGTGCAGGCGGGATTGGCGGCAGAGGCGTGGCGGAGGCGCTGGGGCGCGAAGTTGCGGCGGTGGGCCGAGTTGACGGGAGAGATGGAGGCGCTGCTTTCTTTGGCGGCGTACTCGTACGAACATCCCGCGGATCCGTTTCCGGAATTTGTGGACGCCAAGGAAGGCGTGGGATTTTTTGACGGCGAGGAATTGGGACATCCGTTGATTGCGGCGGAGAAGTGCGTCAGAAACAGCGTGCGGCTCGATACCCAGACGCGGGTTTTGCTAGTGAGCGGGTCGAATATGTCCGGTAAAAGCACTTTTTTACGTGTCGTTGGAATTAATACGGTATTGGCGATGGCTGGAGCGCCGATTCGCGGAAAGCGGTTGCGGTTGACATCGCTTCGGATTGGAACGCGAATTCGAAGTACCGACTCGCTGCAAGAAGGGAGATCGAGTTTTTTCACCGAGATTCTGCATATTCGGAAAGTTTTTGACGCCGCGAATGGGCCCGTGCCGATGGTGTTTTTGTTTGACGAATTGCTGGAGGGAACGAATTCAAAAGACCGCCGAATCGGTGCGGAGGGTTTGATTCAGGGCCTGCTGAAGCGGCGGGCGATTGGGATTGTCACGACGCATGATTTGGCGTTGACGGAGATTGCGGCGGCTGTGGGGAATGTTTTGCGGAATATGCATTTTGAGGATCAAGTGGCGGACGGGAAGATGAAGTTTGATTACCGGTTGCGCGAAGGCGTGGTGGAGAAGAGTAATGCGCTGGAATTGATGCGGCTGATTGGGTTGGAGACGTAGAAAAAACGTACGCACACTTTCCAGCTATGTGCAGAAAACCAAAAGCAGATCCCTCGCTACGCTCCCTTCGCCTGCGCTCAGGGCAGCGGGATGACAGCTTTATTTTTACACTTCTCGACAATTTTATTAGGCTGCGGCGATACGGCGAATAAGGTCTTCCTGCTCGGATTTGCTTTCGGCACCAATGGTGAAGGCGTCGAGAAGATTCAGCCCGAGCGCGAAATTAAGGGCTTCGTCCTGGCGGTCGCGTAAAGCGCCCTGACCGAGAATTTTCATGCCGATGATTCCCTTCCCTTTGGCACGCATTTCCTTGATCAGACTTACGACCGTATCCGGATCGGCATCCATCATTGCGCCGATGGGATTGATGCGGACCAAGTGGACTTCGACCCAGGAAGAATTGGCGGCGGCTCGCAGAGCTTCGATGGAATGGCACGAACAGCCGTGAGCTCGGATGATCCCCTTTTCTTTGGCTTCAGAGAGAACGTCCATTACGCCTCGGTAACGATCGGTCCAGTCCGTCTCCGTGAGGCAGTGCATTAGACAGATGTCGAGGTGATCGGTGCCGAGTTCGCGGCGGAAGCGGTCGAGATCGGCACGAGCGGATGCGGCATCGCGCGCCCAAGTCTTGGTAAGAACGGTAACTTTGTCGCGCTGCACGTGCTTGAGGGCCTCAGCGACATGGGGATGGCTGCCATAGCTATCCGCCGAATCGAAAAATCGCAGGCCGTGGTCGTAGCCGTTCAAGAGAAGATCAGAGAGGCCCTGAACGCCGAGAGCGGTCTGATGAGAATGATGGCCGGCCCCAACGGTGCCAGTGCCCATGGCAAGGCGGCTGGTCTGGATACCCGTCTTGCCAATGGTAATGGTGTCCGACGCGCTGAATTTGCGCGCAAGTGGCTTGAGCGTTAAAGCGCGAGCGCGCTGAGCAAACGCGGCGGAATGGAGCCAAGCTGCTCCTGCGGTGCATGCGGAACGAATGAGAAATTCGCGGCGTTTCATGGGCCCCCTCAGAAACGTCCTTGGAGAAGTGTTACACCTAGTATGGACGGATGGGTGCGGGGGCGGTTATCAAGAATTGGCGCGGGGCTTCTTAAAAGTTGAGTCGTCTAGTTAAGGGGAGAGTCGGAGGACTTGATTTCGCCAGACGATGGCAGCCGCGCTTCCAACGATAGATTTGAGCGAATGAGGGATTCGACCTGGTTCCATACGGCGGGATCACATTCAATTTGGATGTGAGGCTTCATAAATAGGCGGTCCCACCAGGGATATTGGCCGCAACTGAGAGGCTTAGTCTTGTAGTCCGAACGGAAATTACCGAGAATGCGAGTGCGCTCAGGATTGGCTGCGCGAATTTGAGGCTGGCCATGGAGCATGCCATCGAGTTGGTAAAAATTGACGGCCTGCGAAACGTTGGCGGGAATTACGGCATCATTCTCGCCCCTCTTGGAGACGCTATCGACCTGGATCGTAAGAACCACGGGAATGCCATCTTTTTCCAGCTGGCGGGCAAGCTCGACCGTTTCTGAAGCGCCCCAACTGTGGCCAAAAATAATGATGCGAGCGCTTTGCTTTTCTCCGGCCGAAAGCTTTCCGTCACCATTCGAATCCAAGAGGTGAAGCACTGCCTGATGGGCATCGTTGCCGCGGTGGTTCTCAAACGTTTGGACGAAAACGCTGGAAGCATATTCTTCGCGCAGGCGCTCAATCAATTGGACTTCGGTGTGGACACGATCATCGTGGCGAACATAGCCCCCGAGAAAACCGATGACAATAATGGATGAAGAGGTCGAAACACGTGCAGGAGTAGCCGGGGGCTTCGAGCTCGCCCCACCGGAGACGAGGGCCAAAGAAAAAACCAAGAAAAAGACCCGGAACGAGGAACGCATTCGCTGCACCGCGACAGGCAAACTACATCAGTACAGATGACGGAAACAAGACTAAAGTTACGCGAAAATGGAAGAGAGAGAATGGTACGGAGAAGTGAAAAGAAGTGGGAAGAATGCCTTAGTACTCACAGGACCATACTGCTTCTTGGTTATTGAATCTGACTGAAAGAGACAACCGTGGCGCGCGCGCCACTGGGAGACGCACCGCTGTTGACGGCCGCGGAAATCGTGCTATTGACCCGAGCCGCCTGCAAGAGGGCCCAATCGTTTTTGAATTCCGGCATGATCTCGCGGCTGTGTTTGGGGCTCTTCAGATAGTGATCGGCGCGAGCGAGGGTTAGTGCATAAGCCCATTGGGAATCGCTTCCGGATGCAAAGAGGTTGCTTGCGCTAAGGCCCAGCCTCGACGGCTTGCCACCTTGCGAGAGATCTAACCAAAGAGTCCCATTGGTGTCGACCGAAAGCGTGCCCTCGCGATCCAGATACTTATACAGACGGCCGAGAAACTCGTAGTTTGGAATGACTTCGCGGCTGATAGCATCGTTTGTGAGTGATCCAAATGCTTCCCGATATTGTTTCCATTCCTGGGTACTACCCACGAGCTGCACGCTTTCCTGATTAACAATCGCTTCAAGCTCCTCTTCGCGCGGGACGTTCTTTTCCGCCTTTGCTTCTCGAATTTCCTGCTTGATGTCCGCCGTTTCGACGTTGGGATTGTGCTCCAATTCATGCTCGGGATTAAAGCGTCCAGTGAGCAAATAAGTAGCGGCCATGAAGGGCAGTTCGTGGTCAGCAAAGAGAATCATGGGCACTAGAAGTTTTTTGGAGTGGTACAACTGCTCGGTTCCGTTGCGGCACTCTGTGCTGCGCTTGATGGTTCCGGGCAACTGCGCGAAATGCAGAACGCGAAGATGAGCTTCCGGATGGTGCTCGCCGAAGTGGGTGAAGGAACGGGCAATGGCTTTCGGAGTGATCAAGCCGAAGTCGTTCAAGTAGTCGGCTCTAGCGGCATGAGGGTAATAGGTATTGATGACGCGGCGGGAGAACGTGGCGCAATTTTGCGTGATGCCGTTAAAGTGGTTTTGATTGGGGAGAGCATTGAATTCCGCGATGAGCGCGCGGTCCTGTTCTTCGGAGGTCTCGACAACAAAAATGTAAATGCTGCGCTCAAGTGTGGCGCCGACCATCTCGCGCCACTCGGCTTTGCCACTCGTGCGACAAGTGGGGCTGTCGCAATAACCAGCTAGAAATTTTGTGCGGTATCTTTCCTCGAGAGCATGCTTGATTTTCTGCGAGCTGAAAAGAGGGCGGTTCTGGGGGTCTTCGACACCATATAAATAGACCGAGAGCGGCACTATGTTCCACTCGAAGGGCCGATCTTCGCCCAACGTGGTGTAGTTGCTCATGACCGAGCCCTGCTCGTCTGGACGGCATAGGCGAAGCTTTACGGGCGTATCCGCGCATATCCGGGAGAAATACACGGCACTGTGACCGGATCCCGATATTCTGGCAAAACTTGTATCCAAGGACTCGTTGAGAAGTACGCCGACATCCGCATTGGCGGGTGAGGAGCCCAACCCGACAAAAACGAGTACTAGGACCACCAGGCGCACAGCAACTCTCGCATTCGCGGCCATAGTTCTGACCGGTGCGATCGATGACCATACTGTGCTCGGCTTGCGCACCACTATCTGGCTCCTTCTGCCGAAGACTTAGGCTACAAGTTTAGCCTACCGGGGAGTATCGGTGGATTGGTGTAGAGGCCGGGCTAATAGTGCTTTAGGCAAATAAAAACCCGCACTAATGGACAGGCCAATTCTCGATAAACCTTTGAAATTAAATTACTTACAATTACTTGAGACGACAGTGGGGCGGTGCAAGGTTGCTCCGTGTCCCGATCATCTTGGGCCCTCGAGCGACCATCAGCTGAATAGCTTGAAGAGAGAGCCTGGCGGTAACCCCTATGGGCATATCCAAATTGGAAGGGAAGGCATTGCCAATTATCGCCTCGTCGAAGAGAGCTTGAGAGGGCATGGTGGCCGGATGAGAGAGCGCTAGAAAGGGTCTCTGCCGTTAGCGGAACCCGCAAAATCCGTAAGCTACTTTGCACGGCTTGGCATTTCGACTTCACAATCATCGACAATTCGATTTTGCCGCTATGAATCAAAAGGCATGCTTTGCTGGAGATAGGTCGTCTGTTAGAATGAAATGCTCAGTATTGCAACCTCTAGAGCAAATTTCTGGCTGCTACAGACAGCCTAAGTAGGAAAAACAATGGCACTGAAGTGTGAACTTTGCAGCAAAGGGCCGCATTTTGGCAACGTAATCAGTCACGCGAACAATACAAGGCGTAGACGGTGGAATCCGAACCTGAAGCGTGTCCACGCGTTGGTGGATGGCGCCAGAAAGCATATTCGAGTTTGCACGGCCTGCATCCGCGCGGGCCGCGTCAAGAAAGCGGCCTGAGCACCACACCTTGAACCCTTCCCAAGCTAAGTTCAGCCTGGCTGTGCGCACGCATGGCCCCATGAGAGGGCTGGCGCGCGCGGCGATGCTCTTCCCCGTGGCGGCCATGGCTCTTGCCATGGGCACGGGTTGCAAGCAGAAGACGCAACCATCGCCAGACGTGTGGGCAGTGGTGAACGGGCAAGAAATCAAACGCGATGACGTGGACAAATACTATCGAACGCGTGTGAATCCGGAGGGGCAGGAGCCTTCGCAAGAAGAAGCGCTATCGCTCAAGCTGAATGTTCTGGACGAACTCATCAACAACGAGATTCTGCTGGAGCGAGCAAAAAAGCTGAACCTGGAAGCGAGCGACGGTGAAGTAGAAGACAAATTCACCGAGATGAAAAGCCCTTACACGGAAGACGAGTTCCAGAGACAGTTGAAGGATCGCGGCGTCTCGGTAGACGATTTGAAGCGCGACTTGCGAAGGCAGCTTTCCATCACAAAGCTGCTGAACCGCGAAGTCGTTGCAAAAATATCGATCACCGATCAGGACGTCACTGACACCTATAACGCGAATAAAGCTCAATTCAACGTCGTGGAACCGCGCTACCGGATATCAGAGATCGTTGTAACGCCGCGCAAGGAACCGCAGATTCGCAACCTCAAAAATGACGACGCCACCAATGAGGTCGAAGCCGAGCGCAAAGTAAAAATGCTTGAGGACAAACTGAATAGCGGCGCGGACTTCGCCCAAATGGCTATGGACTATTCTGAGGATATGAACTCCTCAGCAATGGGCGGCGACCTCGGTTATGTCCCGGAATCGGCACTGAACCAGTCTGATCCAACTCTGAAGAGGTTAGTGATGGGAATGAAGCCGGGGCAAGTAAGCCCGCCGCTTCCGATTCAGTCCAAGGAAGGCCCGCGCATCGTTATATTGAAGCTCATCTCGCGGGAGTCACCAGGACAACGCAATATTTCTGATCCGCAGGTTCAGCAGACGATTCGCGATACGCTACGCAGTCACAAAGAGCAGTTACTGCGCGCCGCGTACCTGACGATTGCGCGAGACGATTCGCGCGTGACAAACTATCTCGCACAACAAGTGATCGAAGCCGCTGGCAAGCTACCAGATGCGGCGAAAACGGATTTCCCTGCCAAGTCGTCCGGGCATTAATTCTCTGGCGAACTACCTCCGCGCCATTTTTCTTTCTACATCCGGCCGTCGTGCGGCGCAGCGACATCTTCGGACTGCCGCGCGCCCTTCACCGAAACGTTGGTGTACCAATTTCCCATAGCCGCTCAGGAAACAATACAGAGCACTTCGCCGGCGTTAACAGGCTGGCCTTCCTTGACGTGAAGCCGCTCAATAGTTCCGCCTTTTGGCGAACGAATTTCGTTTTGCATCTTCATCGCTTCCACGACTAAGAGACCCTGGCCGGCTTCGACTTTATCGCCAGCTTGGACGAGAATGCGGATGACTTTCCCGGGCATGGGAGCGGTAACTTGCTGGCGCCCTTCAACTTCGAGCGCGCCATGACGTCGGCCACGCCATGCGCGAGGATCGACAACCTCGGCGGAGAATTCCTGCAATCCGGTCTGGAGCTTGAGCACACCGTCCGCCGAATGAGTGATGCGAACTTCGTAGGATCGGCCCTCGAGAATCAAGGAAAGTGTATTGGGGTCGATTTCGGCGGCATCGGCATCGACAGGTTGCCCATCCAGCGAGATCTTCCAGCTGTTCGCGCCGCGCTCGAGTTCGACGCTACGCAGCATTTTCCCGGACGGGCCCGTCAACTGGATTTCGAATTTCATGGCAGGCGGTCCAATTGCTGGCGACGGCCTTCTTGCTTCCAACGCGAAGATTGCGAAGAGTCCTGATCTGAAGTGGATGGCCTGGATGGCTTGTCGGACTGCTTTGCTTGCCAGAGAGCGGCGGCGATGCTTGCGGCGGCGGCGGCACGGTCCGCGTTCGCGCTTTCGTTAGTAGAAGCCGCAACGGAAGGCGCACGTTGAAGCAATTCATCGAGCCACTTTGTGTGAATTTCTCCGCGAAGAAAATCAGGTTCAGATAGGATGCGGCGGAAAAGGCCAGCGTTGGTCTTGATGCCGGTGATGGTGTACTCCTCAAGGGCACGACGGAGTCGCGCGATGGTTTCTTCACGGCTGTTGCCCCAGGCAATCAACTTGCTCAGCAAAGGATCGTAGTCCATCGGAACGGTCCAGCCTTCATAGACGCCTTCATCGAGGCGGATGCCGGGGCCGCTCGGTGCATGTTGAGAGAGAATTCTCCCCGGCGAAGGGAAAAAATTATTGTCTGGATCTTCGGCATAGAGGCGCACTTCCATGGCGTGGCCGCGCGGCGTGATGGTTTCCCACGCAAACGGAAGACGATGCCCAGCAGCGATGGCGATTTGCAACTTGACGAGATCCAACCCAGTAACTTGCTCCGTGATGGGATGCTCGACTTGAAGACGCGTGTTCACCTCTAGAAAATAAAAATTGAGATGCGCATCGACGAGAAATTCCACAGTGCCGGCATTGACGTATCCACCTGCCCGTGCAAGACGAACGGCAGCATCGCCCATCTTTTTGCGCAGCTCCGGCGTAATGACGAGCGACGGAGCTTCTTCGATTACTTTTTGGTGGCGCCGCTGAACCGAACATTCGCGCTCGCCAAGCGAAACGACGCGGCCGTGTGCATCGGCCAGAATTTGAATTTCGATATGTCGAGGTTTCTCGAGATATTTTTCGAGATAGAGGCGCGCATCACCGAACGCGTTTAGCGCTTCGGAGGAAGCATCGCGCCAAGCCGACGCGAATTCAGCGTCGCAAGTGACGACGCGCATGCCTTTGCCTCCCCCGCCTGCCACCGCCTTCAACAAAACGGGATAGCCCATGTTTTGGGAGAGCGCTTGAGCATTATCGGGATTTTCGATGGGATCGTTCGCGCCGGGAACGATTGGCACATCAGAGCGGCGGGCGAGCTGACGACCTGCTGTTTTCGACCCCAGAGCTTCCATGGCTTCGGTGCTCGGACCGATAAACGTGATCCCCACTTCTGCGCAAGCACGTGGCAGCGCCGCGTTTTCGGCTAGGAAACCGTAGCCGGGATGAATCGCGTCGCAGCCAGAACGGCGCGCGACGTCAATTATTTTGCCAATGCAAAGATAGCTTTCGCGCGAGGGTGCGGGGCCAATGGGATACGCTTCGTCGGCCAGACGAACATGAAGCGATTTGCGGTCAACTTCACTGAAAACCGCCGCGCAGCGGATGCCCAACTCGCGGCAAGCGCGCAGGATGCGCACGGCAATTTCACCGCGATTGGCAATCAAAATTTTTCGGAACATGGACCTTTCGTATAGCTCCGGGATTTTAGCACGGAGGATATCGTCGCCAAGCCGCTGCAGCGCCTATAGTGTCTAATCGTCTGATGTAGAGCAAATGCGCAAAAGAATTGCGGGAATGGCGAGTCGGGGCTTTGTGAACCCGGGAGAAACAGAGATTAGTTAAGCGGCCAATTCGCGATTAGCTTCGATCACGCGGGTTAACGCTTCCTTCAGATTGCGGCGTGCTTCCGCGAGGATACGGTCCTTCGTGTTCACGCCTGGAATTTCTTCTATATAGGCAAAATCATAGAGGAATATTGCCGTGCTTTTTTCGCGGGTTGGTGTCGCGTTTGTTTTCCAGTGCGCGAAGAGCGGCGATGATACGGGGGCGCGTTTCAGAAGGTTCGATGATGGCGTCGATATAGCCTTTTTCGGCGGCCACAAACGGATTGGCGAAGCGGTCTCGGAATTCGGTGATTTTTTCCTGGCGTAGGCGCTCGCGATCAGCCTCGGGAGCTTTGTCCAGTTCGCGTTTGTAAACGATATTCACTGCGCCTTCCGGCCCCATCACGGCAATTTCCGCGGAAGGCCATGCGAAGTTGGCGTCGGTGCGGATGTGCTTGCTGGCCATCACGCAATACGCGCCGCCATAGGCCTTGCGCGTGATGACGGTGATTTTCGGAACTGTGGCTTCCGCGAACGCGAAGAGCAACTTCGCCCCATGCTTGATGATGCCGCCATACTCCTGCTGAGTGCCGGGGAGAAAACCTGGAACGTCTTCGAAAGTAATGAGCGGAATATTGAACGCGTCGCAGAACCGAACGAAGCGGGCGCCTTTGAGCGAGGCGTTGATATCGAGAACTCCGGCAAGAAACGCAGGTTGATTAGCCACAATACCAACAGGGCGGCCATCGATGCGCGCGAAACCTACAACCAAATTTTTGGCGAAGTGTTCATGCACCTCAAATATATAGCCGTCATCTACGATGGCGTGGATGGCGTCTTTGATGTCATAGGGTTTCTGGGCATCCGCGGGAACGAGAGAGTTCAAGGATTCTTCGCGCCGGTCGGGTGAATCCGAGGACGGCCGTCGCGGCGGATCGTCGACATTATTCGAAGGGAGGAAACTCAACAGCTCGCGAATCATGGCAAGGCAATCTGCATCGTCCGCGGAAACAAAGTGCGCCACGCCGCTTTTTTCGTTGTGCGTCATGGCGCCGCCAAGCTCTTGCTTGGTGACTTCCTCGTGCGTAACCGTCTTGATGACGTCGGGCCCTGTGACGAACATATAGGAAGTCTCGCGCGTCATAAAAATGAAATCGGTAATCGCTGGCGAATAGACCGCGCCACCCGCGCACGGACCCATGATTGCGCTGATTTGCGGAATCACCCCGCTCGCGAGCGTGTTCCTCAAAAAAATATCGGCATAACCCGCGAGCGAAGCGACGCCTTCCTGGATGCGCGCGCCGCCTGAGTCGTTGAGGCCAATAACGGGAGCGCCCGCTCGCATTGCCAGATCCATGATCTTGCAAATCTTCCGCGCATTGGCTTCGGAGAGCGAGCCTCCGAAGACAGTGAAGTCTTGCGCAAAAACGTAAACTAACCTGCCATCGATGCGGCCAAACCCGGTGACGAAACCATCGCCGGCGGGGCGCTGCTCTTGCATTCCGAAATCCACACAACCGTGACGGACAAATTTGTCCAGCTCTTCGAAGGTTCCTTCGTCGAGGAGCAGATTTATGCGTTCGCGCGCAGCAAGCTTGCCGGCTTTGTGCTCGCGTTCACGGCGCTCGGTACCGCCGCCGGCTTCCGCCTCCGCGGATTGCCGTCGAAGCTCTTGCATGCGGTCTTGGTGCTTCTCTTTTGCGCTCGCGGCGGCGTTTTTCTCAGGCAAGCTTTCCTCCGGGAGCAGCGGGCTCATTTTTAGAAAAGATGCGAACGGCCAGATGTGTGGCAAGCCAAACTGTGCCGAGAAGCAGGACAACGCCGAGAAGCAATTCCGCGCAGATCGCGGCGGCTCGCAGGAGGGGCGACTCGCGAGACGTGACGTAATCCGTGGCTTGCACCAAAATGAACATCGCGCCGAGGGTCATGGCAACGATGAGAATGGTAGTAAAGATTGAAGCGATGACCATTTTCATAAGGTCGGCGCGGCACATCGAAGCCGCAGAAAGAAGGATAGCTCAACTGGGCGAAAAGCAGAATGCGCGGCGACGGAGAAATGGGGCTTGGAGCATCGGCTTAGACGCTTCGAGGCTTGGGCAAACAGTTCGCTGTTCGACCCAGCACATCGAACCTCAGCGCAAGCCGGACCAATCGTCAGCGACAAGTATCGAATCGCTCGGATTCGATGGATCGTACTTCACGCTGGCGGGCTGGCCAGCAACGAGCCGCTCGAAACGAATCTGCCCTTCAAGACCGGTAATATCCTGCGCCGTGTGATAGGTGACGCCGGAAATCGCATAACTATAAGTAACGAGGTGCCTGGGCCTGAGATCGACAATCGGGCGGGCGCGGGAACCAAAAAGCTTTCTTTGAGCTTCACGCGGCTCGGGAGGGTGTTCGGCTAACTCGACGACTTGCCCTTCCGCAATGCGCCCGATTTGATTCAAGTGGAGACGCCTCCTTCGCTCAACGTCCTCGGCCTCTTCCGCCGGACGAAAGAATGCGTAAGCGATCATCATGATCGCTGCAATGGCAGCACCGGCCATGGCGAGAACCACTTTCCAGTCCGCGAACAGAGCTTTCAACTAAAAATCTCCCTGGCTGAAAATAAATTGCGGAGTGACTTATGCTCGTCCAGCTGCACCCGAGGGTGACGGAGCACTAGAAAAATACCGTCTTCCGGGATCGCCCCACAGGTTTGTATTTTACCGAAACAGCGGCAGGGTAGTGAAACTACGTGTGCGGGGCTTGCACTGGATTGCGCAACACGCCAACACCACTGATGCTGACCTCGACGGTGTCTCCCGCAACCAGCGGCCCGACGCCCGCGGGTGTACCCGTAGCAATCAAATCTCCGGGGAAGAGTGTCATCACACGCGAGATCCACCGGACCAGAAACGCGGCCGGGTACGCCATCAGCGAAGTGCTTCCGGATTGGCGGAGCGCACCGTTGACATGCGTCTCCACCAAAACGTCAGCCGGATTTAGCTGGGTCTCGATGTGCGGGCCGACGGGGCAAAACGTGTCAAAGCCTTTGGCGCGTGTGAATTGTATGTCGCTCTTCTGTAGATCGCGCGCAGTCACATCGTTGAGGCAGCTGTAGCCGAGAAGATACGAGAGCGCGTCGTCTGAGTCTTTCAAATGCGAGCACCGCCGCCCAACGATAAGCGCAAGCTCGCCTTCGTGCTCTACGCGCTGCGATTGCGGCGTAAGAACGATCGCATCGCCGGGGCCAATAATCGCCGAAGGAGGCTTTAGGAAGATGAGCGGCTCCTTGGGCATTTCATTGCCAAGCTCTGCCGCGTGAGCTGCGTAATTGCGCCCGACACAAACGATTTTCCCCGGATCGACAGGAGCCAACAGCCGGACGTCCGTAACCGCCCAGGTGTGTGTACCGTGCGACCAGGCACTCCAAGGAGTCCCGGAAATCTCGCGAACGTGATCGCCCTCGATCACGCCATAAAGCGCAGAGGCTGGCGGCTGGGCAGAGGAACCATTTGGGATAAATCGGCAGAATTTCATTCGGGGTCAGCTTGGATGATGGTACGGATGATGGTTCGAATGCGGGGCGTGCGACGCCCCAGCGCGGCGGACGATGGTCCATATCCAGCACAGAGAAACTACGAGCATATAGAGTACGGCACCGAGCATGAAGATCTGAACGGCGCTGAAACGCTCCGCGAGACCCCTGAAATCCATGCACAGAACTCGATAGGCCAAGCTGAAAAGGACCCACGCGACAAGGCTCGAGGCCAGCAAATTTCCCGGCATGCGCCAAAACCGCAGAATCGGAATGAATGCGACCAGTCCGAGAAGAACCACCGCAGTCAGATTCCGCGCGAGCGCGAACCGGTCGAGCGACGGGATATGGTTCGCGACAATCACCCACCCGCTAAACACAATGGAGAGAATGATCCCGACGTAAATGCCCGTACGTACCGATGCGTTCCGCAAAACGTGGAACGATTCATACGCGGGCCAATGTGCACGAACGGTCATCAAACGATGCACTCCCAAGATAGATGCTTAGTAGAACCCAAGGCTACGGAGAAGGTTTCGCAACATCTACCGCAACGGCCTCACTGGCTTCACTTTCATTGCCAGCATGATCGACGGCAGTCACGGAGTACCAGTAGTTGCGGCCGGACTCTACAGACGTATCACGATACGCTGGTGCAAGCAACAAATCGGGGGCGATAAGTGCTCCGCGCGTGTCTTGTTGCTCACTTCGATAGACGCGGTAGCCGGCCAGATCGGTTTCAAGATTTATAGACCACGAGAGATCCACGAGTACGGATCCTGGCGTGGCGCCGGAAAGAACGGCGACAACGACATTTTGCGGCGCCGCGGGAGGAAAAGTATCGCGCGGAGAAACGATCGCGGGGGCCGAATCCGAGGACTCAAGCGCGTTTCCATCCACGAGCACAACGCTTCTAACTATATAGGTATACGTCTTGCCGAAGTCGAAAAGCGTGTCGTGGTAAGTGCTTTCGTCCGACGGAGCGAGCAAAGTGAGCGGCGACTTCCATTTGGCTTTTGAGAGGTCGGCTGCGGCGGCCTCAGCAGAGGCAGGGTCGAGTTCGCCACGATAAATTCGATAGCCGGAAAATGCGGTGATCGGATCGCCGCCTGAGGTGCGGGTGGGAGCCGCCCAGCTCAGCTCAATCGCCGCCTCGGTGACGCGCGCTTCCAACTTCTCGATTGGCTCGGGCACAGGATAAACGCGGACCGAAACAGCGTTTGAATCCGCGGAAGCACGCTTTTGGGAGGCTCGCGTCCGGATGATGTAGACGAGCGTTCCCCCAGGATGCGCGCGAGTTTTGGCCGGCGCCACGGGGTCAATGAACTTCACGTGACCTTCTGCGGCGTAATTCTGCACAAGCGAACCCGGAATCGTGTAGACAATGCGCGATGATTTTGCGTCGAGCGAACCATCCGGCTTTGGGGTGCTTCGTACAATTTCAACCGCAGGCGGCGATGCCAGGCGATCGCCGGCGATGGTCTTCGTGGGCAAAGTAAAAATGAGTTGCACGCCATCGCCAGCTTGACGCGCAGTAAGATCGGCCACAGCCACAGGGACCGGCGGAGTAGGTGGAACAGGCACTCCAGGCGCACCACAACCAGCAGCAAAAAGAAATGCCATCCCCGAAACTCGCAAAGCGAAACTCACAAAGCGGGCGTGCTCCAAGTCGCGCAATTCGGCGTTCCGCAAGTTTCGAATTTCCATTTTCGATTTTCGGAGTTTACAGAATATAGCGGCTCAAATCCTGATTCTTGACGATATCCGCAAGCTGTTTGGTAACGTATGCGGCATCGACCTTTACATTCTTTTTCTTCAGATCTGGCGCTTCAAACGAAAGTTCATCCAGAACTTTTTCGAGAATGGTATGGAGGCGCCGCGCACCGATGTTTTCTGTCGACTCGTTCACGCTGGTGGCAAACCGTGCGATGGCCGCGACCGCGTCTTCGGTAATATTCAGCTTCACGCCTTCCGTTTCAAGTAGCGCGACGTACTGCTTGATAAGTGCGTTCTTGGGCTCGGTAAGAATGCGGATGAAATCCTCTTCCTTTAGCGATTGCAGCTCAACGCGAATGGGCAAGCGGCCCTGCAGCTCAGGGATAAGGTCCGACGGCTTCGAAACGTGAAACGCGCCCGCGGCAATAAACAGAATGTGATCTGTGCGAATCATACCGTAGCGCGTGTTGACGGTTGTTCCTTCAATGATTGGCAGGATGTCTCGCTGAACGCCCTCGCGGGAAACATCCGGCCCATGGCCCGATTCGCGCCCGGCCACTTTATCGATTTCGTCGATAAAGATGATGCCCATCTGCTCGGCGCGCTCGACGGCGATGCGCGTCACCTGGTCCATATCGAGCAGCTTGTTCTCTTCTTCTTGAATTAAGTACTCGAAGGCGTCCGCGACGGACATTTTGCGCTTTTTCTTCTGCTGCCCAAAAAGCCCTGAAAGATTCGAGAACATGTCCTTCATGTTTACGTCCATGTCCTCGACGCCTTGATTCGAGATGATTTCAAACGAAGGCATGGAACGTTCGCGGACTTCGAGGTCCACCATTCGCTGATCGAGCTTGCCCTCCCGAAGTTGGGCGCGGAGCTTCTCACGCGTACGCTGCGTCTGCTCACGCTGTGCCGCGGCTTCCGCCTCGGTCGTGCCAGGCGCTGGAGGCGGCGATGGAGGAAGCAAAAGGTCGAGAACGCGCTCCTCTGCGGCTTGTTCCGCGCGGTCGGCGACTTCGTCTAGCTTTTCTTCGCGAACCATATCGATGGAAGTTTCGACAAGATCGCGGACCATCGACTCCACATCGCGGCCCACGTAACCGACTTCCGTGTATTTCGAGGCTTCGACTTTGACGAAGGGACAACCCGCCAGACGCGCAAGTCGGCGCGCGATTTCCGTTTTGCCGACCCCCGTCGGACCGATCATCAGAATATTCTTGGGAAGGACATCTTCGGCGATCTCTGGCGGAAGCTTTTGGCGGCGGACGCGATTCCGTAAAGCGACAGCAACAGCGCGCTTGGCCGCATTTTGCCCGACGATGTATTTATCGAGCTCCACGACAATTTCGCGCGGGGTCATATCGTCGAGAGCCGGAAGAAGCTGCTCTTCCTCTACCGGCGCAGCGCCGTTGCCGCCGGGCATATAAACAATTTCTTTATCGGTCTTGCTGGTCATGAAATGTCCAATCTCTCGGTGTACAAACTGTTTGCTTACAACCCGCTCGGGTGCAACCCCGCTTCGTGCAACTCGTTTGATGCGTGAAACAAGCTCGGCGTATTATCGCCCGACACTAGATTTCTTCGACGGTAAAGTTCGCGTTGGTATAAATGCAAATCTCGCTGGCGATACGCATCGCTTCCATAGCGAGATCCTTCGTGCCGAGCTTCGAGTGCTTAATTAAAGCGCGCGCCGCAGCCAACGCGTATGTCCCGCCAGACCCGATCGCGCACAACCCATCGTCAGGTTCGATCACATCGCCATTCCCGGAAAGCAAAAATGTGGCTTTCGTATCGGCGACAATCAACAGCGCTTCGAGATGCCGCAGCGCGCGATCCTTGCGCCACTCCTTAGCCAACTCAACCGCGCTTTTCTGCAAATTTCCGGAATGTTCCTGAAGCTTTCCCTCGAATCGCTCGAAAAGTGAAATCGCATCGGCAGTAGAGCCGGCAAAACCTGCGATGACCTTGTCATTGAAAAGACGCCGCGTCTTCCGCGCCGTATGCTTCATCACATGATCGCCCATCGTCACCTGGCCATCGGCGATCAACACGGCCTTATTATCCTTGCGCACGCACAAAACAGTGGTGCCATGCATCTGCGCGCTCCCCTGGCTATTCCGCATCCAACCATTATACAGCGGCGCCCTGCTCTAGGCACGCAACAGCCCGTCCGACTTGTCAGCCACCCTTTCGTCTGCCGGTGACACTACTGAGGATTTTGGGGAGTGGAAGGAGTCATTGGCGTCGAGCCAGAGTCACCGATGGTGGCCTTGGCAAGCTCTTCCAGGTGATTTCTCAGGGCTTTGATTTCAAGCTGAGTTTTTGTCAAATCACTACTCAGAGCTTCGATCTGCAACTGGATAGCTGCCTTCTTGGAGCCCTCGGCCTCAGGAAGATCTTGATTGCTTCGATCCAGCCGCGCTCGTAAATCCTTGATCCGCTCTTCTTTGTCTTTAATCAATGCTTCCGTTTCCCCTGGCGTGGAGGGGAATTTGATCGTCAATCCGTCATCCTTACCGTGTTTTGCGAGTTCGGATTTCTTTGCGGCCGCTTCGGCATCGGCAGCTTGTTGCGCCTCCCTCTCGGCCTGATAGATGTCAGCCGGAGTTCGCAAAGAAACCACGTCGTCGTTGCTCCAGACTTTCTTCGGTTTGGGCGCGGACGGGTCTTGAATCTGAGGAGCCGGTTGGGGATTCTGTTGTGGTTGCGAAGCCTGCTGCTGCGCTGGCGAAGTCTGTTGTTCTTGGAGCCATCCAGCGTCTGTCGGTTGGGCTGAGCCAAAAAAGAAAAGTGCGATGCCCGCTGTGATGAAGAGAACGTCCAATCTTCGGAATAGAATGCAAGAGTTCATTCAGCGCCTAGCTCTGCGGAATCTCGTGGAAGGACAACACACGGTACTTGCTCGCGCCTTGCACATACTGAACCCAGCAACTGCTGTAGTAGATGCCCTGATTCCCGAAGCCCTCTCCGTTGGCGAAGTTCGCGGTAGGCGATCCGAGAGATGACAAAGGATTGCCAAACGCGTCAGTGGTCTTCGCGACGAACACGGCTCCATTGATTTTGCCCGTGCCCGGACTACTTTGCGATGAATAGAAAACGCCCTTACCGATTACTAGAATGACTCCATTCCAGGACGAATTTGGATCGTAGTCGAACGTTCCCGTCACTAGAAGAATTCCATACCCCGTGCCACTCCACCCGTTTTCCGTGAAATCACCGTTCACTACCACGGTCATCGGATTCGTCGCAGACATCGCAGCTGGCATCAGATTGCTCGCGTCGCTTTGCGTCACCGGCCCTACCAGCGTGACGTCCGCGGTCTGCGAGATACCAGTTGCCAAAGAGTTGACTCCTGCCAGAGTTTGCAGACTCGAGCTAATCGTTGGCGGGCCGGTTGGCGGCGAGTTTCCAACATAATAGACATTGGGCGGGTGGGCTCCAGTTCCAGCAGCCGTCGACCCTACAAAATCGTTGGCCATTCCCCCGGCAATCCCGCTATTAATATTGTTGGAGCTCTGATCGCCGCCGCCCGTATTGGTGTACCCAACTGACCGGACGGCGACCGGGCTCGGGTTGCCAGCGACGCAGCCGCCCGCGCCCGGCGAGAAATAGGTATCCATGCCGTCTATGACGAAATTGGCTCCGATCGGCATAACGAATGGATATGTTGGATTGTTGCCGACGTTGGGGCCATCCATGGTCAGCGCCGCCGGAAAATTAAAACTTTGGCCAATCGGAGCAACAACGTATTGCAAGAGTTTCTGACTGCCGTTGGGCAATTGAGCCAGTGCGGTGATCTGCAGCACTTGCACAGCGCCCGTTTGCGGACCCAAAACCAGGCTGGGCGACGGGTTTCCGTGCGAATCAACCTGAGATGGGTTGTAATAAATCAGTGTGCCGGAATCATACGTGCCGTCAGAGTTCACGTCGAGATAGAGAGACTGTTCGGTCGCGGCGGTAATTCGGACCCATTTGTATATCGGTCCAGGCAGATTAGGACTATTGGTGTAGTCCCAGACAGAATAGGCGGGCTGAATACCCGCGCTGGACGCTGACAGCGGGAAAAATTCAGACCCGAATTCCTTGTCGTAATATTGGTTGCTGGTATCCCATGGGACGACGTTTTCGCCCGACAGGCGATTCATGACGTAGACCGCCTGACCGTAGGGTAAGGGTGTGGGAACGATGGCAGGGGTAAAGTAGGTCGGATTCTTCGGAGACAATCGTCCGCGAGCTTCCTCCAAACCTGCGAGAGCCGCATAGTACACGCTCGAAGAGGCCCGGTAGTTTGCGCCGAGCGCTGTTTCCGTTCCAGACGAAACCAGCAGAGCAATCGCCACCACGCTGATTAATAGCAAAACGAAAATCGCAATCAATAATGCGATTCCCTTTTCGGAGTGGCGGAGCGTTTTGCGGTCTCTGTTCATTCTCGTTCTTTGTCCCTGCTGACTCGGCCTTAGGGTTGAATCGGATTCAGGCTGTGGCCCCGTCCATGCAATTCGATGAGCCTCGGCTGCCCGGTCTGTGCGTCCTGCGTGGGCGCCATCACGATGAGCGTAATCTCCACATCTGTTACATTGATGGGCGAGTTATTGGATCCCGCCGAAGGACACAGCTGCGGCCCAAAGGGCGTGTAACAGGTATAGCTGAAAACCGGCACCGGATTCCCGCCAGGAAACATACTTGGATAAGCCGCACGGAATTGCGTAATTTGCGTGGGCGAAGCGTTGTTCATCACATTTTGAACGAAGGGAACGAATGAGCTCTGCGTGGTCGCAGCGGGGTCCGCACCGCCAGCCACTTTGTAAGTCTGGCTTCGAGACAGAATGTTGTTGCTGAGCTGATAGCGGGTCCATTCGACGCCGTCGTGGCGCCAGGGGTCAACATCCCTTTCGATGATCATGTCAAAATCTCCGGGTGTGGCGCAGCCGCCACCGCCACCGCCCGTTTCAATCAGACATGGCGAGTTGGGATAGCCAGCGGACCAGGCGACCGGCGTGATCGCGTAATTAGTCGGGTTCGGAGTATTGGGCATGATCGAAAACTGGTTTTGCGGAGGATAACCCGAACCATTCACGTCCCGAACAATCTCGTCCAAGCCGAATCGCGCCTCCTGGAAGGAATTCAAAACCTGAGATTCCGTCTGGTATCGCTGCTGCGCCACGGAGAGAAGCGCAAACGCCGCGCCGCACAACAAAATAAAAATCACCGCCGCGATCATCATTTCGATCAGCGAGAAACCTCGTTCCTTCCGATTGTGAGCAGCGCGTTTCATTTGTAAAGTATCGTATCGAGCGTCACGGGATTGTAAATTCCGTTGCCGCCTTTTTTCCTCGCTCCGAGGATGAATCGCTTCGAGGTAACAGCGCCGCCGTTGGTCGTCGTAAATACTGCCCACCGGACGTCGTAATTCACTTCCGCTGGATCATTCGGATCATGGTAGACGAAGCTGTAATTAGCTACTGGCGTCGCGCTGAAATCGATCACCAGCTGGTTATAAAATAAAGCGTAGTTGCTGCCCACCACTACATTCGGCTGCGTAGGGTTTCCGAGACTGCATGTGAAGGTTTGCGCGTCAATAGTTTCAATAAAGGTGGTATTGCTGAGCGGCTGAAGCAGAAATTGATCCATCTGCCGCTGCGCAAACACCAGAGCGGAAGAGTCGTTGCGATTCGTCGAGTTGGAACCGATCGAAGCCGGCACCAACTGCGCGACCGCGACGATGCCCACGAGCAAAATGACAATGGCGATCAGCACTTCCGTAAGCGTGAATCCGCGCTGATTCCTTTGTGCCTTCCTGCCCGTCTTGCTGTTGTGCGGATTCTTTATCACGTTATCCTGCAAAACGGATCAACTGATCCGCTGCCAATTCCCGGCGGAGGAAGTAGTCCACACTTGCACGGCACCGGAAGGCAACGTTATCACTGCGCGATAACCGGCGTTCGGGTCGTTGGGATTGCCGAGGTAGAACGCATAGACCGTTTGAACCACCGCGCCCCCTGCACCGGACACGACAACTCCACGTTGGTCGAACATGACACTGGCGTTGGCCCCCGACGAAACCGTCCACGGAAGCGTGGTCCCGCCTGCACCCAAAGTAGTTGCAATTGGACTTGGACTCGGCACGGAACTCTGTGGAAGGAGCGTGTCATTTCCGGCAATCGGAATCACCATTTGCGGCTCAGCCCCATCCGGTGCGCCGTCGCCATTTGAATCTGCCCACACAACCCAATTTGTACCGTTCTGAAGGATCTGGAAAGTCACATGCGTGTTCTGGCGAATAGCATCGAATTTTGTAAACTTAATCATCCCCGCCAATTGCGAAGCAGTGGAATTAAGCTGGTAGGTCTGCAGCGAGCGCACGACCACAGGTATGGCCAGAGTTGTAATAACCAGGAGCACGGCCAGGGAAAGTACGAGCTCCACCAAGCTAAAGCCATTTCGTGGGCTTCGACGCGGGGGCACGAAGTTGGCATTCAGTATCATTTTGGGACGACACCCGTCAGGCCCACTCCGGCGACTACCTGGGAGCACGCCCAACCTACTAAGACTATTATATTTTATCAACAAATCCCATAGACCCGCAGTACCCAACCATAGCACTAGTTAACGGCAGTACCT
Source organism: uncultured Acidobacteriota bacterium (assembly GCA_963784015.1). Lineage (GTDB taxonomy): Bacteria > Acidobacteriota > Terriglobia > Acidiferrales > UBA7541 > Acidiferrum. The sequence goes on along the minus strand of CAWAPX010000038.1, from coordinate 198,528 downwards.
CATAGCGCTAAAACCCCAATCTTGCTATGCCATTATAAATACAATGCTTACAGCCCCGAGGCCCGTCGGTGCCAATGCCTTGCGACGGACGATCACCTAAAGGGAAATCCGTGAATTGCTTCCCATGCGAGATCGACATTCCGGTCCGGCACGCAATATTTCGCGTTTTCCCAAATGCCGTAGTCGGACATAGATATCAATGCTCTCCGCAAACCGCCAGGCCGTGCGCTACGGATGATTTGCACAAAAGAGCGCGACGCCCGCCAGATTCTTCGCTCGGTCTTACTCTAGTTCAATTATTTGAGTTCTTGGTCTTCTTGGAGCCCGCTTCCGCGCTCTTCTTCTGGAGAGAGGTCTTGTCGAAGTAGTCGCTCGGAAATCCAGGATTGTATCTGCAGGTATCGTAGAAGAATTGAGCTGTGCGCCGGTCGTTGTGATCCTTGCTGACCTGCATTGGGGTCCACACAGTATCCTTCAACTGGTAATTCGTATAGATGGTGACGTCGTCATCGCGTTCTTGGGTTTCTTCGTTCTTGGTGATAACAACACTTCGCACCAGAAGGTGTGTATTGTGATCCACCGCCAACCGAAACTTGCGTTCCTCGCTATCTATCAACTCCACCCATTCAACTTCTTTCAAATCCACAGTATCGCTGCCGCCAAAACGGTAGAGCCAACCCGGCTCTTTGAGGCGCACCCTCAGCACGTTGTCGATGTTTCGCTTCACTTGCTCTTGGAATTCGGCCAGCGATCCAACCGCCAGATCCGTGATCCCCCCGCGGTCGAGCGTCCAGCCGTGATCGCCGTTATATAACACGATGATGACGCCGCCATGCGACCAGTCCAGGCCTTCGACTCCGATCACGGTATTGAGGATGCTTTTCAGATTGTGGCTCTTCGCTGCATACTCGAGACGCTCTTTATCCGGCCAGCGGCGCGATTCCGTGAAACTCACATACCCCAGAACTGCCCCATTGTGGCCGAACTGGGCGCGCGTGCCCTGGCATTCGCCTTCTGTGGCTTCCGTGTAGGCTGCGCCTCCGCGGGCATTTACTAGGTCCTTCAAAATCTGTTTGGCCTTCGCGGCGCTCTGCTCCGGCATCATCGAGTCGGGATTCTGCGCAGCAGCTCGCGAGGCAAATGCCGCACCCACGAGCAGACCTGCAACCGCGATCTGGACGAGCTTCAACCGCACAAGACGGAACCTCCGTTTACATTGATGATTTCTCCGGTGAGGAAGTTGGCCAGGTCCGAAGCCAGGAAGAGTATCGGGCCCGCGATTTCTTCCGCGGTAGCGGGACGTCCGAGCGGAATCGCGGCTGCGACCGCCTTCACTCCAGCTTTCGTCTGAATCACCGGATTCGACATGTCCGTGGCGACCCATCCCGGAGCAATCGAATTCACGAGAATATTGTGCTTGGCGAGCTCCACAGCGAGTCCTTTGACGAGGCTGATCACACCGCCTTTGCTCGCGCCATAATGGGTGTGAAACGACTCGCCACGCTGCCCCGCCGTCGACGTGATCGGAATAATCTTGCCGGACTTCTGCTTGATCATCTGCGGCACGCAAAAGTGGATGATCGAGTACACGCTCTTCAGATTCACTCGCATCATTTCATCCCACTGCTTCTCGCTCATGTTCTCGATCGGCAAGTCCTCGATATTCCAGACTCCCGCGTTGGCCACGACAATATCCAATCGCCCGAGTCGCGCGATGCACTGGTCCACCAGCTTCTTGTTGTCCGCGTGTTTGCCAGCGTCCGCCTTAAACGCTTCCACGCGAGTTCCGTGCTTTTTTGCTTCTTGCTCGATCTGAAGCGCGGCATCCTTGGCTTTGTTGTAGCTAAAGATTACGTCCGCACCGGCCTGTGCAAAGAGTTTGACGGCCGCCGCACCGATTCCCCGAGAACCACCTGTAATGAGTGCCGCCTTGCCTGCGAGTGAAATCATCCAGTCCCCCAACGAAGTTAAAAATGAAAACCGAGATGCGAATCGCTACGTCTTTTGCACAAGAGCGCCGCGCGCCGCGGCAACAAAATCACGAAACAATCGCTCGGAAAAAGTGTCGCCAAACATCCGCTCCGGATGCCACTGAACGCCAACGACCCAATTCGCGTCACCAGTCCATTCCACGCCCTCAATAATTCCGTCTGTCGAGTGAGCGGTAACCCGCAGATTCTTTCCGGGCTTTGCGATAGCCTGATGGTGCGAACTGTTGATTTGGGCCCGCTCGCTAGTTGCCAGCTCAGCGAGCCGGCTCTCCGGCTCGAACTTGGCCCCGTGAATCGGGTCGTCCTTCGGCTCCGGCGAAACGTCCTTCTTCCGGTGCGGCGTGGTCGTGCCAAGTTCCGATTGCACGTCCTGAATCAGCGTCCCGCCCAGATAGACATTCAAGAGCTGGCACCCGTAGCAGATGGCGAGAACGGGTTTCCTCTCCGCAAATGCATGTGCAAGGATGGCTTGGTCCGCCTGCTCGCGCGGCAAATCGGCTGGCGCAGACTCGCCCTGATTCACCGCGCCGTATTCGGCAGGCTCGACATCCGCGGGGCTGCCGGGCAGGACAAACGCATCCAGCTCTCGTATGAGGCGCCCTTGCTCAGTTCGGTCGCCCAGGGGGATGAGTACTGGTTCGCCCCCCGCCTTGCGCACCGCTTCCTCGTAATTGGCAATCTTGGGACGATTGCCCTGCGCTTCCTCTTCCGACGTTCGCCAGGGGATCCCCACACGGGGCCGGTTGGGAGTTTCGGGGCTCATGGAATGCCAAATCGTAGCATTCGCAGGGAAGTGCGGCAACCCGGCCGCGTTTCGGGTGCTGGGGCAGTTTCCGATAACTCGTGCCAGCTCAACCGGTCGACGCAACACTCTGTTGAAGTTTACTGGCGGGGGTTTGAAATCCTAAGGTTTTTCTTGGACGCTGATTTAATCGCAGCGCCACTTGGTCCAGCTCCTCTTGGGTGTAACCCGACAGGTCGGTTCTCCTAGGGAAGTATTGTCGTAATAGCCCATTCGTGTTTTCGTTCGAGCCGCGCTGCCAGGGGCTTTGCGGATCACAGAAATAAACTTTCACATCCGTGGCCATGGTGAAGGTCTTGTGCTTGGCCATCTCCAGTCCGCGATCCCAGGTCAATGAGCGGCGCAGCGCCGCTGGGAGTTTACGCGCATGCCTGGTCAGTGCCGCGACCACCACCGCCGTGTCTTTGCTGGGCACTTTCAGCAGCGTTGTAAAACGCGAATGCCGCTCCACTAAAGTCACGATGTGACTGTTCTTTGAGCCACTCAGCAAATCGCCTTCCCAATGACCGGGAATGGCGCGGTCCTCGATTTCTGCGGGCCTTTCCCGGATGGAAATGGCTTCTGCGATTTGACCGCGCGAGTCTTTGAAGATGTGAGCGTGCTGCGAGCGGCGTATGCGGCGCTTCGACCGCAGGTGGGCAACCAGCTCTTTTTTCAGCACTCCCCGCGCTTGAATGAACAGGCTACGGTAAATCGTCTCGTGAGACACGCGCATACTCTCGTCGCTGGAATACTCGGTCGTCAGCCACCCGGAAATCTGTTCCGGCGACCAGTCCAACAGCAGTTTACTCGCAACGATCTCTCGCAGTTGCTCCCGCATCCCAAGCAGGCACTGTTTTGGACGCAAGGCCGAGTCCCAGGCTTGCTGATCCGCTTCATTGGCGCGATATTCAGGACGGCCACCATGCCGGGCCACTTCCCGACTCACCGTCGACGCAGCGCGGTCCAGAAGCCGCGCGATCTTGCGAAGCGATGCACCGGAAGCCAGCCCTCGCGAGATGTCTTCTCGCTCAACGACTGTGAGTACGCGCCGTGAGCGCCGACGGATTGCCGGAACAATCCCACCGTGACGCGCCACCAGACAGCGAATAGACGAATGCTCTTTGCCGAGGGCGCGCCCGATCTCATGCAGCGACTGTCCCGCCTTCCAGCGGCACCATAGCTCGCTCTTCTGCACCGTAGAAAGCCCAAACCGTTGACCTTTCCTCATGCAACACCACCTTTAGAAAGCAGACTTATATCAAATGGTGTTGCATCGACCTATTGAGACCACCCGACTAATCAAGCACTGGCGAGTGACGCTTTGAGGTCACACCTTGGAAGCGTTGTCCCGAAGTGGCTAGAATGAGAATCGAGCACACCGTGACTCGCGTCGCTCGATTGTATGCGCAATCGGGGATAAGGGACGCACCCAATGATCTAATGAAACGCCCTCGAACGAAGATATTCATATTGGCAGTGTTCTTTATCGCTGCCACAGCCATCGGTTGCTGGGCGGAATTTCGTCCGCTGACAAGCGACGGCGTAGGAATGCTTGCGCTTCCAGGAGTCTTCCTCTCCTTGTGCTTTAGTATCGGCCCGCATGGATCAACAAGTTTGTTCCTCTGGTCAGTGCCAATCTGTAACGGTGTCGCCTATTCGGGGGCTCTTGCTTTCGCGTTCTGGTTGCGCGCCAAACTTTCACACTGACCGCTGGGGGCCGCATAGCAGTGCGACATCGTTTGACAGTGACGATCCAAAATCCTGGCAATCGCGGCTACCAGAGAAGTGGAATCCCCGCAGCCAGAAGGCCGGTAGTGCGACTAGGTATGGGTTAGGAAAAATATCATCAGCAGCGTTGCAGCAGTTCCAGTGAGAATGACAAGGCTCCATCCAACTTGGCGTCCAACGGTGCCCCGACGCGACGGTTGTGCCCAAGCCCAGACCACGAACGTGGGACCGATAATCCCCAGCAGAGCCTTGAGTATTGTCAGCACATTTTCTCACTAGCTGGCTCGGCGGGAACTTAACACAGAGTGAGCCTTGGGCCTCGGTAGCATTCGCTTCGCAATCCGCAGCTAAACACCTGACAGCGGTAACGATAAACTGACACTACCAGCTTTCGCCGATCTTGACGCACTTCGCGACCAATCAGGCCAGCGGCGGCACGCTCTTTGCGCCCCGCGCATCCAGGCAGAATTCAGGACGTTGGAAAAAGGCTGGAAGGTTGGAAAAGCGGGTTAAAAGCTGCTCGAAAGAAGGCGCGCGCAGCGTGACGTGACCGAGCTTGCGTCCGGGGCGCGGCTCTTTTCCATAAAGATGGAGATGAGCGGACGGAATAGCCAGCACCTGTGCGGACTCGGGAACATCCCCTATGAGATTGATCATTGCGGAAGCTCCAATCGTCGTGGTCGCACCCAAGGGAAGCCCGCAAATGGCCCGAAGATGATTCTCAAACTGGCTCGTCACCGCTCCCTCGATCGTCCAATGCCCGGAGTTATGGACTCGCGGAGCCATCTCATTCGCCAGCAGTTTCCCATCGCATTCAAAAAACTCAATCGCCAGCACGCCAACGTAATTCAGCGCTTCGAGCACCTTGCGTGCCGCATCCTCGGCGGCTTTCTGTATCTCCACACTGACCGTTGGCGCCGGAGCCAGAGAAAGCCGCAGTATCCCATTGCGATGGTGATTTTCCACCAGCGGGTAGAACGCCGTCTCTCCCGCTTTGCCCCGCACCGCAATCACCGACAGTTCCCGCGTGAAGCTGACAAGCTTCTCCGCGATGCACGGTTGCTTGGGTAAACCGTCCTTGGCGGCCTTCACGTCCTCCGCCGTCCTCAAAACCCATTGCCCCTTCCCGTCGTAGCCCATCCGCCGGGTCTTGACGACTGCCGGCAGCCCCACTTTTTTGATCGCCACATCGATGTCGTAGGCGACAGGCACTGATGCGAACTCGGTCGTGCCGATTCCCAGCTTCTCGAACAACTGTTTTTCTTTGAGACGGTCCTGCGCGGTTTCGAGCGCCCCCGGCGGCGGAAAAACGGGCACCTTCTTGGCCAGATGTTGCACCGTATCAACAGGCACGTTCTCAAACTCGTACGTCACCACTTCCAGCCCGTGTGCGAATTTTTCCAGCGCCGCGCGATCTGTAAAGTCTCCTGTGACTCGCGGAGCAATCCGTCCCACGGGCGCTTCTGGAGAAGGATCGAGAAAACGGAATCGCAGCCCAAGTGGATATCCCGCAAGGGCCAGCATGTAACCAAGCTGCCCGCCGCCGAGGATCCCAATGCTCACGCTCTTTTCCTCTTTTTCGTGAGCTTCGCCGACTTCTTCTCCTGAGGAAGAATCGCCGTGGATGGATTGGGATTTGCCAGAACGCGCTTCGTTTGAGCTTCCCGGAATGACCGCAACGCCTCCCGAATGTGAGGATACTTGCCGCCGAGAATCGCTGCGGCAAGAAGAGCCGAGTTGATCGCTCCAGCTTTGCCAATCGCCAGCGTGCCCACGGGAATCCCGCCAGGCATTTGCGCAATGGAAAGCAGCGAATCGAGCCCCTTCAATGCTTTCGATTCCACCGGAACGCCGAGCACCGGCAGCACCGTTTTTGAAGCCGTCATTCCCGGCAAGTGCGCCGCGCCGCCAGCACCCGCGATGATCACTTCGATTCCGCGCTTTTCCGCACCTGCGGCATACTCAAAAAGAAGGTCGGGAGTGCGATGAGCGGATACCACGCGCGTTTCATGTGGCACGCCAAGTTCCGAAAGCGTCGCGACAGCGTGCTCCATCGTCTCCCAATCGGAAGACGAGCCCATGATGATGCCAACAAGTGGGCGCGCGTCCGAACTCGTCCCCCTGGGCATCCCTTTTTTAGCGCGCATTTGTCCCTTTGAGGTTTTCTTCGCCATCGCTCTTCAGTATGTCGGGAAAGACTCTATCGGAACCCGAGCCGGATATTCTACGGTGTTTTTCAGCGCGCGGCGACCTGCGCACGATTTTTCCAGTAGTGGCGCAGCTGCCCAACAAGATAGAGAGACCCGGCGACGATGACGGCGTCGTCCGCAGCGGCTCGATCAAGTGCATATTCGAGCGCCGCTTCCGGCTCAGGAATGATCGTGAAATGCGCGGCGTGGTGCGACGTGATGTCCGCAAGCTGCGCTACGGAAATCGCTCGCGTCGTCCGCGGCTGCGTGAAAATCACCTCTGCCGCATGCGGAAAAAGAACCCCAGCAATTTCGTCCACGGCCTTGTCCCGCAGCGCGCCAAACACCAGCCAGATCTTTCTGCCACTGAGGTTCTGCTCCAGGAATGCAGCAAGCTCTCTCGCCGCCGAGGGATTGTGCGCGCCATCCAGATATACATCCGGCTCGGTCTGAACCCTTTCGAGACGCCCGGGCCAAACCGCTTCGGCGACCCCCTGCGTGATCGCCTCGTCAGAAACGCGATACCCGCGCTTCTGTAGGTATCGTGCGGCTGCTACAGCATTGAGGCTATTTTGTATTTGAAACTTGCCTGGTAGCCGCGTCGCAAGCTCCATGGACCAGCCGGATTCAACCTCCACGACGCGCGCACGACTGCAGCCGTTCTCCATCCATTCCTTTTCAACGTGGAACGCACTCCGAGTCTCTATGACTGGACAGCCAAGCTCTCGCGCACGCGCGTGAATTACTTCCATCGCTTCCGGTCGCTGCTCGGCGACGACCACCGGAACGCTTGGCTTGAGAATCCCCGCTTTTTCCGCCGCGATTTCCGCCAGTGAATGCCCAAGAAAGTTTTCGTGATCAAAGTCCACGCGCGTAATAATCGAAACCACGGGCGTCAGAATATTTGTCGCGTCCAGCCGACCGCCGAGCCCTACTTCGAAAACGCCGAACTCCACCCGCGCTCGTGCAAAATACTCAAACGCCATCGCCGTCACGCACTCGAAGTACGTCGGATGCGCCCTAAGTTTTCCCGCCGCGAGCAGCTCCTCGTTCAAAGCCTGAATCCGCGTAAACGTCTCAGCAAACGCTTCGTCGCTGATCTCTTCACCGTTTACGCGAATGCGCTCGTTGATTTTTTCCAGATGCGGCGAAGTGTTTAGCCCAGTCCGAAAACCGGAGCGTCGCAGTATTGATTCCAAAAATGCAGCAGTCGAACCCTTGCCATTAGTCCCTGCAACGTGCACGGACGGATAAGCGCGGTCGGGCCGGCCAAGGCGTTCGGCGAGAATAGTTATATTTTCTAGATCGAATTTCGCCGCGGCAGCCTGCGTCGGCGCAGCCAATTCCCTGCCCAGCGAAAGCAAATAGCGGACGGCAGCTTCGTAATTCATTTCAGCTCAGAAGAAGATCGAAGGAGTTGGCGATAAACGCTTTCAGGTCTTTGCGGTGCACGACAGCATCGAGAAATCCATGCTCCAAAAGAAATTCCGAGCGTTGGAATCCCTCGGGAAGTTTCTGCCGTATCGTCTGCTCGATCACACGCGGGCCGGCAAAACCAATCAGTGCGCCAGGTTCGGCGATATTGATGTCACCCAGCATGGCGAAGCTGGCCGTAACGCCGCCAGTCGTTGGATCGGTAAGCAAGGAAATATATGGCACCTTGGCGTCGTCGAGCTTGGCTAGCGCCGCGGAAACCTTTGCTAGCTGCATGAGGCTGATCGTGCCTTCCATCATCCGCGCGCCGCCAGAACAGGAAACCACAACCAAAGGCTGGCGCGACTCAATAGCCAGCTCGATCCCACGCGTCACCTTTTCCCCCACAACAGCTCCCATCGAGCCGCCGATAAACGCAAATTCCATCGCGCAGCAAACGACCCCGCGCCCGTTGAGCCGGCCCTCCGCGGTAATGACGGCGTCATTCATGCCGAGTTTCTTGCGCGCTTCTTTCAACCGTGCGGCGTAGGGTTTCGTATCAACGAACTTCAGCGGGTCAGTGGACGTCATGCCCGCGTCGTGCTCCGTCCATCTTCCGTCCAGCAGCATTTCCAGCCGCTGCTTCGCGCTCATCTTGAAATGGAATTGGCACTTCGGGCAAACGTAGAGGTTTGCTTCCAGATCCTTGCGAAAAACGATCGTGCCGCAGGACTCGCACTTGGCCCACAGCCCCTCCGTGCGCACGCGGCGCTCTTCGGGGGGCGTGGCGGCGTCGATCGATTTTTTGTCCCGCTTGAACCAGGCCATAGGTGTGAAAGTCGAAATCCGTCCGTTCGTTGTGGTTAGGAAGTGCTATTAATAAATGTCCAGCCGGTAAGTCCGTCCGCGGGGCCACCTCTCCGCGTCGCAACTAGTAGTCGATACCCCGCTGGGCCAGTATACCCTTGGTGTAGGGGTGTTTCACCTCGCGCATCTCCGTAACGAGGTCGGCAAGCTCGACAAGCAAGGGATGGGCATTGCGTCCCGTACAGATCACGTGTACTCGCTCCGGACGGTTTTTCAGCGCCTCCACGACTTCGCCAGCGTCCAGCATCTTGTAGCTGATCGTATAATTGATTTCGTCCAGCACCACAAGGTCGTACTTCCCTCCGTAAATCGCGTCGCGCCCAGCCTCCCAACACTCCCGAGCGAGTTTGATGTCTTCCGGATCAGTCTCCGCGCCACCGATTTTCACGAATCCCCGTCCCATCGGCCGAATTTCGAACTTATCGTCACCCAACATTTTCGCAGCGTCGAGTTCCCCGTAGTGCCACGACCCCTTGATAAATTGCACCATCAAAACACGCAGTCCCTGCCCCACCGCACGAAACGCAGTACCCAGCGCGCAAGTCGTCTTGCCCTTGCCCGGCCCGGTGTAAACAATCAGCAGTCCTTTTTCTTCAGGCATCGCCTTCGGCCTCTACGCCATACGTCGAACAAATGCGGTCCTATGAAAACAATGAAGTTTGGAGATTCCGCCGGGATAAAGTCAAGTTCACCAAAATGAAGCCACGCAATCGAAAGACGATCATTCCTCCACCACATTTCCCCGCGCATCTACTCAAGTTGGAGACGTATTGCCAATTCTGCGGCGATGGCGGCGATGCGCTCCTGTGTGGTAGAGGGCAGAGTAGCTTTTAGCTTGGCGTGCGGATCGCGGATGACAATCCACAAGCCAGGGCGGTACACCTCGTCATCGCCGGGACAGATCGCGCCCGTAAGTTGTGTGAGTTCGAGAGCGAGCGGGGCGGAATGCGTGAAATCGAGATTGGCGTGCTCCGGGGAGTTGGCTTGGAATGGAGGATGGGCGAGGAGATCCATCAAAACGCCGCGCGCGTCATCCACGAGATCGCGAAAACCCTGCGAGACGAGAACGGCGTCAACGTCGCGCGGCGTGGGCTGGTCGAGTTGGAGCAAATCGTAATCGGGCAGCGGTGTCGAGAGAGAAATCTCAATCGCGGCAGAAGGCTGGCCTTGGTCAGGAATAATGCGAATGGACATGGTGGCTATCTTTTTACACGAACGAGGCTATTTCGGATAGGGGCTGCCGGAAAGGATGGCAAAGGCGCGGTAGAGCTGCTCGGCCAGCATCGTGCGGGCGAGTTCGTGAGAATAGGTCATGGGGCTGAGAGAAATTTTTTGCGGGACACGTTCGCGAAGCGCGCCAGGAAAACCGTCGGCGTCGCCGCAAAGGAAAATAATCTCGCGTGTTCCGCGATCGCGAAGTTCGCCGAGCCATTTCGCAAAGGCCTCGGAAGCGAAACTTTTCCCGCCGGCGTCGAGCAGAACTGCTGTTGCGGCGCGGTCCGCTTCGAGTTTCTTCAGAGCAGTTTCGCCGTCGCGAACTTCGGTGATTTCGATGGGCGAGTGGCGGCTAATGCGCTTCACGTAATCGTCAATCACCACGCGTAATTCCGCGCGGCGCGTTTTGCCGAGCATGAGCAAGCGGATTTTCACTTTAGGCCGTATTTTTTGCGTTTTTCGAGGAGCGTTTTGCGGCTGATGCCGAGGGCTTCAGCGGCGCGGCTGATTTTGTAATGAGTGGCTTCAAGCGTGGCTGCGATGACTTCGCGCTCGACTTCTTCGAGGGAGCGCAGCCCGGCAATCGAACCGGCAGCTCCGGAGGCGGCAGCGCGAATGTTATCCGGAAAATCGGCGGGATCGAGTGTATCGCCATGAGAAAAAACGATGGCGCGTTCGAGTGCGTTGCGAAGTTCGCGGATGTTTCCCGGCCATGTGTAGGTTGCGAGCATGCGGCGGGCAGGTTCGCTAAGGTGCGAGCCGGGGTGGCCGTGGATCGAGCGCAACGTCTCTAATAAATGATCGGCGAGGGGCAGGATGTCCGCGCGGCGCTCACGAAGCGGCGGAACAGTCAGCGCAAGCACGTTCAAACGAAAAAAAAGGTCTTCGCGAAAGTGGCCGCTGGCGACGGCGGCGGTCAGATCGACGTTGGTTAAGGCCATTAGCCGCGCTTCGATGTGCAGCGTTTCCGTGCCGCCTAGCCGCTCGAAAGTACGCTCCTGTAAAACGCGCAGCAGTTTACCTTGCGCGCCAGGAGTGAGTGCGGCGACTTCGTCAAGAACAATGGTGCCGGTTCCGCCAAGCTCCAGGCGGCCCAGTTTGCGTTCGACGGCGCCTGTAAATGAGCCGAGTTCGTGCCCGAACAGTTCGCTTTCCACCAAGTTTGGCGGCAGGCTGGCGCAATCAATTTTCAGATAAGGAGCGTCGCGGCGCGGACCGAGTTCATGGACGAGGCGCGCGAGATGATCTTTGCCGGTGCCGCTTTCGCCGCTAATGAGAAGCGTTGTCGCGGCGGTGGAGACTTTTTGCGCGAGTTCGAAAAGACGCTGCGAAGCGGGGTCTTCCGCGATCCAAGGCAATCGCTCCGTGCTCATTTGGAATAGGCTTCGCCGGCAGCGTGCGATTCGTCGAAGGATTCAAAAGGATGGTTGCGCGCGGCGACGTCTGGCTCGTCGGGAATCACGAGTTTTGGCGAAGTCCGCCAGAGGCGTTCGAGATCGTAATAGCGCCGTGCTTGCTCGCTGAAGACGTGCAGGATGAAACCGCCAAAATCGATCAGCGCCCATTCCGCGGAGTTGCGCCCTTCTCGGTGTTTCGGCGAACGATGAAGATACTTCTCAAGCTGGTCTTCCACTTCGCTGCAAATTGCTTGTACTTGCGGTGTGCTGAATCCGGTGCAGATCACGAAGAAGTCCGTGAAAGCGCCGACGTCACTGAGGTCGAGAACGGTGATTCCCGCCGCTTTTTTATTTTGCGCCGCTTCAACAGCCAATCGGACGCCCTGTGGCAAAGTTTCAAGTTTCAACGGTATAGGCCTTGTTTAAGAATGTATTCCTCGACGCGCACGGAGACAAGTCCATGAATGGACTGGCCGCGATTGGCGCGCCGCCGGATGTCGGTAGCGGAAACGTCGATTGCAACAGATTCAAGCAGATAAACGTTCGTGTTCTGGAGCTCCGCGACCACTTGCGATGGCGCTGCTTCGCCATTTTTTTTGAGATCGCGGCGGCCCATCAAATGCGGCGGAATCACCAGCCGCAATGCTTCGGCGCGAATTCCCGGGCGGTTGGCGACGATAAAATCGCAAAGGCCGAGAAGCGTTTCGTATTCCTTCCAAACGGGAATGTCGAGAAATGCGTCGGCGCCGATGATGAAAAAAATGCGGTCGCCGTGGCCGTTATATGCGTGGCGGAAGTAGCGCACCGTATCCACGGAATAGTGAAGCTGTGTGCCGCTAAAATCTTCACCGGCTTCAGCGAGCGATGGAACGAAATGCGGATGCTCGGAGCAGGCGAGCGAAGTCATCGCAAAGCGGTGGGGAAAGGGAGCGAGGTGCTGCTTGAGCTTGTGGGGCGGCCGGCTTGCCGGAATGAAGTGAATTTCGTCGAAATTAAAACGGCGGTCGGCGGCACGGGCTACGGCAAGGTGGCCATTGTGAATTGGGTCGAAGGAACCGCCAAACAGCGCGATGCGACGCGGATGATGCTTTGCAGCGGTGCGATGCGCCTGCGCGGTGGTCAATGCGCCTCCCGAGGGGTGACTGTGATCAATTTTCTCACGAATTTTTGATCGGCGCAGGCAAGGAATCGTGTCCCGACGCGTTCTCGTCAATTTCTCCTGAGGTTGCTGGCAGGTCCAAAGTCGTTTCGTGCGCAGGGCGCGGAATTTTGTCGAGCGCATCGGCGATGGAACGGACCAGGTCTTTCACGCCGTCACCGACGACCGCAGATATAGCGTGGAATTCAAGGTTGCGCTGCTTGCAAAAATCCCTAAGCTCTTCGAGATGCGTGGGATCGGTCGTAGCGTCCAGCTTGGTGGCGACGACGATCATCGGCTTTTCGATAAGCGAAGGGCTAAAGGCTTCCAGCTCCCCGTTGATGACTTGAAAAGAGTGGATCGGATCATCGACGTTGGAATCGCTCGTGTCGATTAGATGCACGATGAGGCGCGTGCGTTCGACGTGGCGCAGGAAACGGATACCGAGGCCGGCGCCGAGATGCGCGCCTTCGATAAGTCCGGGCAAATCGGCGACAACAAACGTGCGGCCGAGTTCAGTGCCGTGGCCACCTGTGCCGCCGTCGGCATTGACGACGCCGAGATTAGGCTCGAGTGTGGTGAACGGATAGTTGGCGATTTTCGGACGCGCGGCGGAAATCACAGAAATCAGTGTGGACTTGCCTGCGTTCGGGAAACCAACCAGCCCAACATCGGCAAGAAGTTTGAGCTCAAGTCGAAGGTGGCGTTCTGCGCCGGGAAAGCCTTCTTCGTGTTCGCGTGGAGCTTGATGCCAAGGCTTGGCAAAATGTTGATTGCCGCGGCCACCTTTGCCACCTTGGGCAATCAGCACGCGTTGTCCGGGAACCGACAGGTCAGCGATGGTTTCGCCGGTCTGTTCGTCGTAAGCGAGCGTACCGACGGGAACGAGCAGGTTCATGTCCGCGCCAGAATGGCCACTGCAGTTCGAGCCTTCGCCGTGCCGGCCGCGATCGGCTTTGAATTCGCGATTGTAGCGATAGCGGAGAAGCGTGTTGTCGTTGGGATTCGCTTGGAGATAGATGCTGCCTCCATGCCCGCCGTCGCCACCAGAAGGGCCGCCACGGGGAACGAATTTTTCGCGACGAAACGCAACGCAGCCGTTGCCGCCGTCGCCGGCCTTGACCAGTATTTTTGCTTCGTCAACAAACACGAGAATAACGCTCCAAAAGAAGGTACAGCGACACTCCTGCCTCTAAGAAGGATAGCAGATGCGTGAAGGCATGAGGGAAAGCCGCCTCAGAAACTCAGGGGGTTAATTGACAGCTTGAGCGGGCTCGGCTTGCGTAGCTGGCTGAACGCTGATGAAACGGCCGTGCCGGCCCCGGTCCGTGAACTTAACGACGCCGGTGACGAGAGCGAAGAGCGTGTCGTCCTTGCCCTGGCCAACATTTTCGCCAGCCTGGTGGCGCGTGCCGCGCTGGCGCACGAGGATCGTGCCTGCGTTAACAAGCTGTCCGCCGAAGCGCTTTACACCCAGCCGCTGTCCGTGTGAATCGCGGCCGTTTGTAGAGGAGCCGCCGCCTTTCTTATGTGCCATGACTGATTTCCTTTTTCTTTAAAAGCTTTTTCTCGGAAAACCCTGGAAGAGAAATTCCGGATTTGAAAGAGACTACAGCTTGATTTCGCTGACTTCGACGGCCGTGAAATTTTGACGGTGGCCGCGAGAAATCTTGTACTGGTTGCCCTTCTTGAACTTGAGCACAGTGATTTTCTTGGCGCGGCCTTGCGTGACGATCTTGCCGCTCACGCTGGCTTTGGAAGCGTCGTCGCCCAGAACGATTTTCTTCTCGTCCGTGTGGACCGCGAGAACTTTGCCAAACGTCACTTTTTCGCCCACTTCGCCTGTGACGCGTTCGATACGAATGGTGTCGCCGGGTGCGACACGATATTGCTTTCCCCCGGTCTGAATAACGGCGTACATCTGCCCTCCAAGCTATAAAGACAAACCCCAATTATAGCGGTGAACCGGCTAAAGCGTCAACGAAGTATCGCGGGCGTCGGTGGAAACTGTGATCTGGCGACTCGCGAGAACTCGTCCGCGGCGAGCATCCGCGTCAAGGATGAGCAATCAATGGGGGAACGCGGCGAACTGGCGGCGGCTCGCTTTCCAAGTCTACTTGGCTTTGGGAAATCGGGCCGACAGGGGTACCCCCGGGGGGGTATCCAGAAATCGGGCGTAAAAGCATGAACACATTGGGGTTGCGGGCGTTTTTGCGTGCTCGCACAGAGAGCTACTGGATCTTGTAACCCCATCCCCGGTGTTTCCGTAAGAATGACAAACAAAGGACTTAGGCTTGGCGCGGCTCATAAGAACGGCAAATCCGAGACTTGAAGTCGTTGCGCTTTCATATGGTTGCGTTTCTCTGCAAGGGGGCAATCAAAAGCCTTGGGTTGCGAAAGCCAATACCGCGGAAACAAAAAACGCCAGCAGGATGCTGGCGCTACGGCATATAAGGCAAGCTATTACCAAACATACACTATACGCCAATGAATATATTTTGTCAAGATGAGATTGTGAAAAAAATCCTGGTAGGCCCAGGGCGAATCCGAGTAGTCCCATTTTGGGAAGAGAGGGTTGGAAAGAGAAACCGGTCGCAGGGACGCAGCGGAGGATTGACCGCAACTTTTGTGCAATTTCGGAGTTTAACCATGTAGGTGCTTCAGAAGGAATGAGACACCTGAGAGCAGTTAGATCCGAGGCGTTTGAGAGGTTGTTCGGACCTAGCGAGGACAAGGACATGAGATATTTCAAATATTTGGCGCTATTGGCTGTTTGCGCTTTTGCGTTAGCCGCGCCGTCGCAGGCCCAGGTTAGGGTTGGAGTTGGTATCGGAGTTGGGCCCGTATACGGCGGATATGCTGCACCGGTTTGCGCGTACGGGTACTACGGTTATGCGCCGTATGGCTGCGCGCCTTACGGTTACTACGGCCCGAGTTGGTTCTCTGGCGGAGTATTCATCGGAGCAGGACCCTGGTTCCACGGCTATGGCGGCGGATATTGGGGCCATGGCGGTTACTACGGCCATGGCGGTTACTACGGGCGCAGCGGTTATAACGGACGTGGTGGCTATGCTGGCCGCGGACCGGTTGCTACTCCATATAGGGGTTCTGCAGGCGGCGCAGCTCGCGGCTCGGCAGGCGGTGGATTCCACGGCGGCGTTGCAGCCAGCGGGTCCCATGGCGCTAGCGGGTTTCACGGTGGCGGCGGTGGTGGTTTCCACGGCGGCGGTGGTCACCGGTAATTGATCCAGATTTTCACACAGAAAAATGAAACGGCTGGCAGCACATGCTGCCAGCCATTTTCGTTTTGGAGCAAATGATCGGGTGGCGAGCAATCCGCTCGATGCCCATTAATATGCAAAGACGCACGGCCCTTCGAGGCTCCCTTCGTTCCTCAGGGCAAGCAGGGTAAACGTGCCGTGCCCCTACGAGCTGATAGTTATGCGAGTCATTGCTTGAGTTCGGAGATTCGCCTGTCGTACTGTACGGGCACGTGACTTCAACAATTAACCACTGGAAAGTGGATGGGTGTGGGCGGAATGGGCTTGGGGGCCAGGCTTAGTGCCGTCTCTCGAGCTGATTCACTCGCCGCATGCACCTGGGATTAGCCCCGTCACAATCCATTACCAGGAGTTTGGGAGCGGGAAGCCGCTTGTTTTTCTGCACGGTGGCTGGGGGTATGGAGTCTATCCCTTCGATCGGCAGATTGCGGCCTTTCAAAACGAGTTCCGAGTATTGATCCCTGACCGTTCCGGATATGGACGGTCGACTCGAGTCGCTGGGGAAATGCCGCTCGATTTTCACAAGCGGGCGGCGGCGGAAACCATTGCATTCCTTGATGCGCTGGGCATCGAGCGCGCCGCGCTGTGGGGCCACAGCGATGGATCCGTAATCAGTGCGATGGCCGGATTGGCCGCGCCGGAGCGCTGCGAACGTTTGATTTTGGAAGCCTTCCATTTTCTTCGGAGAAAACCGGGGTCCCGGTCCTTCTTCGAGCGGTTTGCTGCACATCCGGAAGATCTGGGCGAAGAAACGAAAAAGTTGCTCGCACAGGACCATGGGGAAACGCAGTGGCCAACGGTGTTGCGGCGCAATTGCACCGCGTGGTTCCGGATTGCCGACCACGTCCAGCGGCCGGATGAGGATTTGTACGACGGGCAGCTGGGCAAGCTTGCGGTGCCGACGCTATTTCTGCACGGAAGCCTTGATCCGAGAACGGAGCCAGGAGAAATGGAGCTTGTCCGCGCGGCGGCGCCGCAAGCAACGATCAGGTTCGTCGGGAATGGTAAGCATAGCCCCCACAGCGAGGAGGCCGCGTTTGAAGAGTGCAATGCGATTGCGAGGGAGTTCCTGAACGGCCAACCGTAAGCGACTGGGCTGAATTAACTTGAAGGCCCCTGGCCGGTGTCGACTTATCGAATTCTCGGGGTTCAGCCTTTCGAGGACTTGCTTCTCCCTGCAGTATTTATGCCAGTTTCATCATCGCTTCCTCCTTTGGTAGTAACGTGAATTGCCCAGCACACATTGAGTGCCGCCCGAAGCAGGTGAGGCAGACGAGCTGCCGCTTGCTCCCAAGGACAGGGATGGAATGATGAGAGGCAAATCGATCAATCGCAGGGCCTCGACGCGCAGGGCTTTCGCTCTGTTGGCGGCGCTAGGGTTGAGCCTGTTGCTGGGAACGCGTGGCGAGGCGCAATCCCAGGTATTTGGGGCGGTGGGGGGAGCTGTCACCGACTCTCAAGGTGGAGGTGTGGTGGACGCGGTGGTGAGCGCCAGGAACTTGGCGACGAATGCTGTGTCATCGGCGAAAGCGGACAGTAGCGGCCGATACCTGATAATCAACCTGCAGCCTGGGAATTACGAACTGACCGCCAGCGTTTCTAGTTTCTCTCCATACACGCAACAAGTCGTGGTGGAGGTTGGCGTGGTAACCACAGCTGATATTGTCCTGGGCCTTGCGGGGCAGACCCAGACTGTGACGGTGAGCGGCGAGGCTCCGACGGTGGACACGGAGCAGAGCACGTTTGCGACGAATTTCAATAGCGTGGCGCTAGAGAATTTGCCGATTAATGCGCGCAGGTGGTCTTACTTTGCTCTTTTGACACCTGGCGCGGTGCCCGACGGCACGTTTGGCGACATCTCGTTTCGCGGCGTGGGCTACATCTTTGACAACAACACCGTGGACGGAACGGCCAATACGCAGGCCTTTTTCGCGGAAGAAGTGGGACGCACGCGTATGGCTTACTCGACAAGTTTGAATTCTGTGCAGGAGTTTCAAGTTACGACCTCAAATTATTCGGCGGAATATGGCCGCGCGGTGGGCGGGGTGGTGAACGCCATCACCAAGAGCGGCTCGAACGAGATTCACGGAGACGTTTTCTATTTCAATCGCGATAACACAATCGGCGGCGCATTCGCGCCGTTTGCAACGGGGACAGTGCTTCAACCGAACGGCCTTTACGTTAGCGTGCCGATCAAACCCCTGGATATCCGGCAGCAAATGGGCGGGGACGCGGGCGGCAGGATCATCAAGGACAGGCTTTTCTGGTATTTCAATTTTGACGATCAAGTTCATCATTTCCCCGTGACTAATATTCCCTCGACGCCGAACAATTTTTTCTTGCCGATCACGGTAGCCGCTCCGGCGTCTTGTGCGAATGCGACGCTGAGCGGATCGGCATCTCCGAAAAACTTGACGACCGGACAGATTCTCGACTGCCGCGGATTCACGCAGGCGCAGGTGAATTCCGCTCTGGCGTTTCTCGATTCCACTACCGGCACTTCGCCTCGGACAGGCGATCAAACGCTGTTCTTCCCGAAGCTGGATTGGAAACCTACCGACCGGGACACGATTACTGTTTCCTATAATCGTGCGCGCTGGACTTCGCCGTTTGGTGTGCAGACAGGAAGCGTCGTGGCGCGCGGCATCGATAGCAACGGCAATGACTACGTTCATGATGACCGGGCTATCGCAAGTTGGACAACGTCCATCGGCACTTCGCTGACCAACGAAGCGCGGTTCTCGTATAGCCGCGATAACGAATTCGAGTTCACCACTCCGGCGCTACCGGGCGAACCGGTCAGTTCGCTTACGGGACTCTCGCCGCAGGTGGATATCAACTCTTGCGGATTTTCTGGCGTAACAACGGAGACTCCTACGAGCGTGGCGCTGCCCTGCGGCTGGATTTTCGGAGCGCCTTCTTACCTGCAACGGGCGGCGTTCCCGAATGAACAGAGGTATCAGATCGCTGACAACTTTGGGATCTCCAAGGGCCGGCACCTGATTAAGTTGGGCTTTGATGTCAGCCACGTAAGCGATGACCTGAATAGTTATGCCTCCGGCGACCAGCTGGGGGAATTCAGCTACTCCTTTCTGCAGGATTTTCTGAGCGACTACATCACGCAAGCAAACGGTCTCGGCGGTGCGTGCACATCCACCAGTGCTGGGACCACGTTCCAAATTCCCTGCTACAACGACTACCTCCAAACGTTTGGGCCGCTGGCATTTAATGTCTCCACTGTGGAAACTGCATTTTTTGTGCAGGACGATTGGCATGCCACACGGCGGCTTACCATCAACGCAGGACTGCGATTTGACCATGAGGGGCTGCCTTCGCCGGTGGTGCCGAACCCGGCTATTCCGCAAACCGTTGTATTTCCGAGCGACCATAAGGAATGGGCACCGCGGTTTGGATTTGCGTGGGATGTGTTTGGCAATGGGAAGACGGCACTTCGCGGCGGCTATGGCATGTTCTATGGCCGCATCACCAATGAACAGATTTACGAACAACTGACGCTTACTGGTTCCCCAAGCGGCCAAATTAACCCGACGATCTTTCCAACGACGGGAACGGCTAACTCGACCGGCGCGCCAACTGCTGGTGAGCCCATTTACCCCAATATTTTGCCGTCCTCTGCGTTCGGGGTCGGCAAGCCGAATATCGTTTTTTTTCCGTCCGACATGCGCCTGCCCGGAGCCGAGGAATTTGACCTTGTGGCCGAGCATCAGATTGCGCCGAACACCTTGGTTTCGGTGTCGTACATTGGAAGTATCGGGCGTTTTTTGCCGATCGGTATCGACACGAATCTTCCGGCTGCCACTTCGCTCGCGTACACCGTTTCGGGCGGACCACTTAACGGGCAGACAGTTACGGAACCATTCTTCGCTGGCGCGCGCCCGAACCCGAACTACCAGCAGATGGTCATGTTCTGTTCATGCGTGACGTCGCACTACAACGGGCTGGTGGGCCAGTTCAACCGGCGAATTTCAAACGGTCTGCAATTTAATCTGAGCTACACCTATGCCAGCGCCACTGACGACGGCGCTTCTTCTTCTGCAGCCATCACCAGTAATACTCCCGTGAATCCGGGCGATCTCTCGCTCGAAGAAGGAAGGTCGTATCTCGAAGTGCGTCACCGGTTTGTGGGCACGGTCGTATGGCAGCCGCCCTATTTTGCAAAAAGCGCAAATGCTTTTGCGCGCGCGGCGTTGTCCGGCTGGACGATATCTCTGAACCAGGTTGCGCAGTCTGGCTTGCCGTATACGGCCGTCATTTCTGGGAATGCACCATCGGGACTTGGAGCCGCAGTGAGCGCGGGCGGGCCCACTGGGGGTAAGACCTCGACGCGGGCGGTCTTTGTGCCGAAGAATGGTTACACGCTGCCCGCCACCGTTAACACGGATATGCGGATTGCGCGAAGCTTCCCAATCTATGAACGGTTGCGGCTGGAGCTTACCGTGGAGGCTTTCAATTTATTTAATCACGTTAATTACAACTCCGCGGTAACAACGGCCTACACGACAGGAGGCACAGCCGCTTCGCCAACGCTTACGTATAGCACTGGGACCAGTGGGTTTGGCGCTTTAACGGCGGCGAACAACTCCGTTTTCATCGGAGCGCGGCAGCTTCAGTTCGGAGCGAAGTTCTCGTTCTAAAAAATGTGGCAGTCAATAAAAGAGTTCTGCACAAAATACCAACTTCTCGAGTCCTGCATCCAACAGGCCAATTGTTATGCGTGTGGGTGCGCCTTGTCGTAGATATCCATCAGCTGGCGGATAGACGCATGGGTATATTTCTGCGTGGTGGAGAGCGATTGGTGGCCGAGGAGTTCTTGAATGGCGCGAAGGTCGGCGCCATCGGCGAGAAGATGGGTGGCGAATGCGTGGCGCAGAGAGTGCGGGTGTAAATCCCAATTCACGTTGACGAGGCGGACGTATTTTTTGACAATGCGGCCGACGGAGCGTTGCGTGAGGCGGCGGCCGGCGTAATTCAGGAAAACGGCCTGGGTGTGAGGCGCGTCTCGGTGGCGGCCGCGGCTGCCGGAGGCTTGCAAGAACAGCTCTTCACGCAGAGGCCAATACTTTTCGAGAGCCTCCTGCGCTTTGGTGCCATAGGGGACGATGCGTTCTTTGTCGCCTTTGCCGACCACGCGAAGCACGCGTTCTTTCTGGTCGACATCGGCGAAGTTGAGGCCGGTGAGTTCGCTGACGCGGAGGCCCGCGGCGTAGAGCAATTCCAGCAAGGCGCGATCACGGCGAAGAAGCAGGCTTTCGTCTTGAAGTTTGACAAGCTTATTTGGGGAAGGATTCTCACTCTGTCGGGCGCGTTTTTTTGGAACTTCGCCACCAGTGCTTAAGGCTGGCCCCATTTCCGCAAGCTGATTCAAGAAACCGTTCATCTCTTCGGCGGAAAGCACCGAGGGAATGCGTTTGGGCAATTTGGGAGTGGGCACGAGCCTGGCGGGATTTTCCTGCAAGCGGCCTTCGCGGACGCAGTATTTGAAGAAGGAGCGAAGCGCGGCCAATTTGCGCGCGATGGAGCTTTTCTGGA
The DNA here is from genome assembly GCA_963784015.1 of uncultured Acidobacteriota bacterium. Taxonomy (GTDB): domain Bacteria; phylum Acidobacteriota; class Terriglobia; order Acidiferrales; family UBA7541; genus Acidiferrum. Next base: position 176,975 of record CAWAPX010000038.1, on the reverse strand, counting down.
GGCCATGGTCGTGCAAATGTCCGACGAATTCGCGGATCGTGTTGTGCGTAACGGCGCTTAGGGCGGGCGGTTCGAGACCAGGCGGCGATAAGTAGGCAATGAATTGGCCAAGGTCCTTGCCGTAGTTGGAAATCGTGTGGGGGGAGGAATTCTTTACTGCGCGAAGATACTCGAGGTATTTGACGATGGCCGTTTTCATTTTGTGCCCGGAGATTCAGCCAGGCTTCCGTTATCGATTATAGGACAGCATCTGGCGGCTGACCTGTCTATTCAAGGCATCAGTGCATGAACTGCGTTGTTCGTTTAGAGTCGTGCGGGGAATTAACAAAAGCGGCAGCAGAGCTGCCGCACTCCAAAGCTCTGAATCTAGTTTGCGGAGAATTACGGCTTGGCGCCGACGGGCGCTGCTTCCTCGGGTTGAACTTGTGGTGGAGGTGCGGCGATGGGTTCGGGAGCTAGTTTTTCCCAGTCGCAGCCTTCCTTCAAGCAAGTGTGCACGAGGCCAATTTTGGTTTTCTTTTCTACGATGAAAGGCGCGCCACACTTGGGGCATGGCTCGGCAATGGGCATGAACGGCGTCGTGAAATCGCAATCCGGATAGCGCGAGCAGCCGTAGAAGATACGCGGACGGCCGCGGCCTCCTCTTCCGGCACTGCCGCGCCGAACGAATTCGCCCTCAACACACTTCGGACATTTGATGCCCATGGTGATGGGGCGCGTGTATTTGCACTTGGGATATCCGGTGCAGCCGATAAATTCGCCGAAGCGGCCGTGCTTTTTGACGAGGCCGTTGCCGCAAAGCGTGCACTTTTCGTCGAGCAGCTCGTCGGGCTGCATGGATTTGCGAGTACCCTCGACAAGACGGCGAGTGGTTTGGCAATCCGGATATGCAGAGCAAGCCAAAAACGGTCCGAACCTGCCGGCCTTGATGACCATTTCTTTGCCGCAGTTGTGGCAATACTCGACTTTTATTTCACCCGGAGCAGCGTCTGGCAGAGCTGGGGACAAATCCTGAATGAAATCGCAGTCGGGATAGCGTGAGCAGCCCAAAAAGAAGCCTAAGCGACTGATGCGCTCGAGTAGTTCGCCCTCGCCGCACTTCTCGCACTTTTTGCCCGGTCGGGATGCCCGCTTTGTAGGAGAGCATTTCGTCGTCGGCGCGATCTAGATCAACGATGAATTTTTCCCAGAATTCTTTTACGGCTTCGCGCCAGGGGAGTTTGCCCTCTTCGATTTCGTCGAGTTCTTCTTCGAGGCGCGCAGTGAAGGTGACGTCGAAAATATCTTCGAAACTTTTGACTAGCAGAAGGCTGACACGCTCGCCAAGCATGGTGGGCGAAAAACGGCCCTGCTCTTTGGTTACGTATTCGCGTTCGACGATGACGGAAATGATCGAGGCGTAGGTGGAAGGACGGCCTATTCCTTTTTCTTCCAGATCCTTGACGAGCGTTGCGTCGTTGTAGCGCGGCGGAGGCTGCGTGAAGTGCTGGTCGGGACGAATTTTGTCGAGCTTCAGCGTCTGGCCTTCGGTTACGCGAGGAAGCGCGTTGCCCTCGCCTTCGTCGCTCTTTTCGTCGTCGGCTACGTCCACAACCTCGGCCTGATAGACCGCCAAGTAGCCGGCGAATTTCTGGACCATGCCCGTCGCGCGGAACGTGTAGTCCGCAGCTGAAATGTCGATGGTCGTTTGGTCGAACACGGCCGGCATCATTTGGGAAGCCACAAACCGCTGCCAGATCAATTGGTAGAGCTTGAATTGATCGTCTTTTAGGTACTTGCGGACGTCTTCGGGCGTGCGCGTCACGTCCGTCGGGCGGACGGCTTCGTGCGCCTCTTGAGCGTCTTTCTTGGATTTGTAGAAGTTGGGCTTTTCCGGCAAATAAGCGGACCCGAATTTTTCGGGAATGAGTTCGCGAACTTGCGCCAGCGCGTCCTGCGAAACGTTGACGGAATCCGTGCGCATATAGGTGATCAGCGCAACGGAGCCTTCGCTGCCGAGTTCGACGCCTTCATAAAGACCCTGGGCAACTCGCATCGTATTTTTTGCCGAATAACGCAGGCGGTTATAGGAAGCCTGCTGCAGCTTTGACGTTGTGAAAGGCGGAGGCGGATTTCGCTTCTTTTCCCGTTGCGTAACGCTGGCAACTTGCCATTTTGCTTTGCTTACCGCGGCGACAATTTTATCGGCGGCTTCCTGGTTTTTGACTTCGATGTCTTCGCCCTTGTGCTTGAAGAGCTTGGCTTCGAAGAGAGGCGGCTGGCCAGCATCGAGCATGGCGTGAATCGTCCAGTATTCTTGGGGGACGAAGGCGCGGATTTCCTGTTCGCGCTCGACGATCAGGCGGAGAGCGACTGTCTGCACACGTCCGGCGGAAAGACCGCGGCGGACTTTGTTCCAGAGAAGTGGGGAGACTTTGTAACCCACGATACGGTCGAGAACGCGGCGAGCTTGCTGGGCATCAACTAGGTTTGCATCGACTTTTCGTGGGTGCTCGAAGGCCGCACGAATCGCTTTGGGCGTGATCTCGTTAAAGGTAACGCGGAAAATCTTTTTGGGATCGATTGCCGGAATTTCTTTTTTGGGTTCTTCCTTCGGCTCTTCTACCACCACTTCGGGCTTAGCGTTCTTTTTCTTGAAACGCGAGACGGTGGGTTCCTGCTCGGGATATTTGGAAGGTTTGGCCAAGACCATGGCAAGGTGCGCGGAGATAGCCTCGCCTTCGCGGTCCGGGTCGCCAGCCAGATAAACGGCATCGGCGGTATTCGCAGCCTTACGCAAATCGTTGATGATCTTGCCTTTGCCCGCGATGATTTGAAGAGTGGGCTCAAAGATTTTTTCGTCGTCCAAAGAGATAGGAGGACGGACTGGCTTCTCTTTTACTTTCTTAGCTCCCTTTTTGGCGCGCTTCTTTTTCTTCCCTGTGTTTTCTTCTTCGCCGGGCAGACGGATGCCGATCGTCTTCTTGGGCAGGTCCATCACGTGGCCAATGGAGGCTTTGACGAGAAAATTCCGCCCGAGGTACTTATTAATTGTCTTCGCCTTAGCAGGCGACTCAACGATCACAAGCGAACGGCCCATCTTGTCTTTGTAACCCCGTAATGTTCTGCTGGGAGAGCTGGAGAGGGCGGCGTGTGTCCTTCTCGCTAACTTCCACTAGATGCTTCGATCCGCCCTTGGGATACTCTCAGCGGTTAGATGCAGGATCAGAGGCAGGCGATTCGCGCCGTATCTGTCTTTAAAACAATACCTTACTGAATTGCTTGCCTGGCGACTGTCGCACGATGCCTTTCATTTCCAGATTAAAAAGCGTAGCTAAGACCTCGGAAGAGTTCAAGCCGGATCGTTCGACGATGTCATCAATGTGTTTGGATTCGTCCGCGCAGAGCAACTCGTAAATCTTTTTTTCGGAAGGGTTTAGGGAAGCGGCAACGAGGAGATTTCTTTGCTCGGCTTCTGGTTGTTCGGCCTTTACGAGCGCGGCACGGACGGGAGTAGGGAGTTCCTCGATCACGTCTTCGGCGTTCGTCACCAGCTTCGCCCCCTGCTTGATTAATAGGTTTGGCGCAAAACTGACCGGTTGCGTTACGTTTCCCGGTACGCCGAAGACCTCCCGACCGAACTCCATGGCTAAACGCGCTGTGATGAGCGAGCCGCTGTACTGCGCGCCTTCGATGACGATTACGCCCAGAGGCATTCCGGCAACGATGCGATTGCGGATTGGAAAATTTTCGGGGGCTGGATGGGTGCGCAGAGGAAATTCGCTGATGATGGCGCCGCGCTCCAAAACTTTCTCGTAGAGTTTTTTGTTTTCTTTGGGATAGCAGACGTCGATTCCTGTGCCAAGAACTCCTATCGCTCTGCCGCTTACGGCCATGGCACCTTGGTGGCCGATGGCGTCAATGCCGCGCGCCATGCCGCTCACTATGACCAAGCCGCGGACGGCTAGATCGCGGCCGAGGCGTTCCGCCATTTGCGTTCCATAAAGAGTCGGACGCCTTGTGCCGACAATGCTGAGGCAGGGGAGGTTGAGGACTTCCGGATCGCCGCGAACGTAGAGTAAGACGGGCGGGTCGTAAATTTGCAGTAGTGTTTGTGGATACTCGGGTTCGGTCCAGTTGATCAGACGGCAGCGGTCGATGTTGCCAGCGGCGGTGAGCTCTTTTTCGGCGCGTTTGAAAGATTCTTTTTTGAAGACGGCTTGCGCTACCGGAGCGGGCAGGCGGCAGCCTTCCAGGTCGGTTAGTGGCGCGCGGAAAATCGCGTCGGGCGAACCGAATCGCTTTAGGAGGCGGGCGGACAGCCGGGAAGCTAGGCCGGGTGTGAGGGCCAGCGCGAGCCAGGAGAGGGATGCGTCTTGCTCCATCGCAGGCAAGCCTATAAGCGTGATAACTGTATTGTCAACTACTAATTATTATAAATAAATCCAGCTCTGCAATCAGCTGGGTTGAGCGGCGTCTTCGGCGAGAGCTCCGTCCAGAGTTGTAACGAAAAGATCGGCGTCGGATTGGGAGAAAATTAGCGGGGGGCGCAGCTTGATGACGTTGTGATGCGGGCCGTCGGTGCCGGCGAGGATGCCGCGTTCGCGCAGACGATTTACGACGTAAGAAGCTTGATTGGGCGCAGGTTCGCGACTCTGACGATCGAGCACAAGGTCGACACCGAGAAATAGTCCTGAGCCACGCACGTCGCCGATTAGCGCGTGCTTCACTTGGAGTGATTTCAGCCGGGCGATCAAGTAACTTCCCACTCGTAAGGCGTTTTCTTGAAGATGCTCTTCTTCGAGGACGTGCAGAACGGCGAGTCCTGCGGCACAGGCGACTGGATTGCCACCGTAAGTGCTGAAAAACTCCATCCCGTTGTTAAAACTTGCAGCGATTTCTGAAGTGGTGACGACCGCCGCGAGCGGGAATGCATTTCCTATGGGTTTGCCTAGCACCACAATATCGGGAACGACGCCCTGCGTCTCGAATCCCCAGAAGTGCGTGCCCAAGCGGCCGAAGCCGACTTGCACTTCGTCGGCAATGCAGACGCCGCCTGCGGCGCGGATGTGTTTATAAGTTTCCGCGAGATATCCTGGCGGAAAAACAATTTGTCCCGCCACGCTCGGCAGCGTTTCGGCAATGTAAGCTGCGACACTACGGCCTTGTGCGTGAGCGTTCTGCAAAATCTCGGCGACGTGCTTCGCGTACCTTGGGCCCACAGCGGGATCTTCCCGCCGGTATGGCCCGCGATAATCGTCGGGGATGGGCGCGACGTGGACCCACGGTTTGCGGCCACGGCCTCCGGGGCCGTCGAATTTGTAGGGGCTGATGTCGATGAGCGTAGTCGTGTGGCCGTGATAGGCGTGTTCAAGGACGATCACGTCTTCGCGGCCGGTGTACGCGCGGGCCAGGCGCAGCGCGAGTTCGTTGGCTTCGCTGCCGGAATTCACGAAATAGCAGACCCGCAGTGGCTCCGGCAGAAGGCGCGTGAGACGTTCGGCATAGCGATTTACATTGTCGTGGAGATAGCGCGTGTTGGTGTTGAGAAGGGCGATCTGCTCTTGAACAGCGCACACTACTCGCGGGTGGCTGTGGCCGAGGAGTGGCACATTGTTATAAACGTCTAGAAACGCGCGGCCTGTGTCGTCGTAAAGGTATTGCATCCAGCCGCGCACAATTTTCAGCGGCTGTTGGTAAGAGATGCTGAGATTTTTTCCGAGGATCTCGCGGCGAACAGAAAGAGTCTCCGCTGCATTCGGCTCCTTCGGTGGGAAGCCATCGCCGGGAATGCCAAGCAGCAAATTGGGATCAGGCGAGAGGGATGTCCATACATTGCGCTGAGATGCAAGGGCCACGCCGGGAAAATCGGTACGGTGGTTCAGCAAATCGACGATGATTTGGAAATGAAGGTGTGACGCCCAGCCGCCGTTTTCGTGGACATCTCCGATGCAGGCGAAGAGCTGACCACGAGCGATGCGTTGGCCCACTTGAAGAGCGTCAAAGGATTCTCGAGCGAGGTGGCCGTAGAGCGTGAAAAATTCCAAGCCGTCGCTCGTTGCGTGACGAAGAATCACGAGCGGACCGTAGTCGAGGGGCGCGGTATTAATAGCAACGGCATGGACTACGCCATCGAGCGGCGCGTGGACCGGCGTGCCGGGAGCGGCGAACAAATCTATCCCTAGATGGACTGTGCGGCGTTCGTCCGTGGGGTTTTCGCTGGCTCCAAAAAGTGGCGAGGTGTAAAGCAAACGCGGTTCGTTGTAGCGTCCAACTGCGACGAGAGCTTTGGCGCTCTTCATCTTGCGAGAGATCGCCTCGCTGAGGTTTTGCGTTTCTGACGCGCCCGGGTCAGCAACCAGAAATGTGCTGCTAACGCTCAAGTCAAAGACAACACTCGGAGCCGTTCGCAAATCCGTATCGAGAATAGAGGCCGCACTTTTCGCGTTGGACGCCAGCCATCGCTGCACTCTTTCGCTTTGTGGGACGGGGAACAAACCGCAGGCATCGCGAAAGGTGTAGTGCGCGAAGCGCGGATGGACTGAGGCAAGCTTCTCGAGCGCTTCCCAAGCGGGCGTCTCGCTGATCGTCACGTAAGGATCGTCGGGGACCAGAGATTTGCGATGTGCGGAATTCGTGACGCTGACCGCGAGGCGCATCCCTATGAGCGTATAGAGGACGGCGATCTCCGCTTCGTTGAGCGGAAAGGCACGGTGATATCCGGCAACAACGTTGCTCGCCGCGGACAGCGGCTCCTTTTCACCCAACATCGTGTAGGCGGCGGCGATCGCAACTTCAGAAACGGTGAGGCCGTTGTGCATGTCTCCAAAATCGATCACGCTGACTACTTTTCGCGGTTGCGGCCAAGGCGGAGCGACCAACACGTTGTAGTCGTTGGCGTCGCCATAGATGACGCTGTGGCGCAGTGACGGCAGCGCCGGAACCACTTCCGTTTCGTATAACTCAAGAAATCGTTCAACCAGCGCACGGCGAGTGGAATCCTCGATGTGCTGAAGGTAATCTCGAATCCAGGCGGCGCGAGCGAGATCCCATTTCAATTCGCGATGCGCGGCTGGATGAGAAAAATCCGCCAGCGCGGAGTCCATTTCGCCGAGAAATTTGCCCAGACTTTGCAACAACTCAGGACTGTGCGGATTTACCTTCGCAAGAACAGTTCCATGAACAAATGTAAGCAGCCAGAGTAGTCGCTTCGTTCCGTCGGAGAGCAGCGCAATGGTGAAAGCGTCGCCGCTTGGCGTTGCACAGACCCGTGGAAGTGCAAGATTTGGCGCGCACTTGGCCAAGTGTTGCAGCGCCTGGCACTGCATCTCGACGAAGGACTGATCCCGCGCGGGATGCGTGATTTTTAGGACAAATTCATGATTGTCGGTCGCAGTGAGATGGAAATTATCGTCGTACTCGCCGGGGAGCGACTTGGCGGAGACATCAAGGTTGAAAACTTCGCGTGCCAGCCGCGCGGCTTCCGATTCGGTGACCGGCTGGGCCACGCGTGCTTCGGGAATCATGCGGTGAATCTTATCTGTAAGAGATAGAGCGCGTCCATTCCTCGCGGAATGTGGCGCGCGTCACACACGGAGAGCGGCCGCAGAGTTAGAAAGGTGTTCGACCGCGTTCGCAGAAGGCGGAGCCAAAACTCAGCGCTACATTTCTCCGCGTGACGATTGGATCGAAACCGGGCCGTTCACAGTGGAAAGCTTGATCATCGCCGGAGAGGTGCCGTATTCGATGCGGCGATTGTTGTCGTCCCAGGTTTTTCGCGCGTTGTCGCAAATGCTCGCATGGCAGCTCATCGGGGAATAGTTGCGCGATTCCACGCTGAAGCTGGACTTGTAGTCTGATGGAACGGATAGCGTCAGAGGACCGTTTTGCGCATCGGCGGTCAAGCCTGTTCCGCTCCACGTTGTCCCTTGCAGGTTGATGGAAATAGGGCCGTTCTCCGTGTGAATGCGCACGTTTCCGCTGCTTCCCGTAATCGTGATGGGGCCATTGGCCGCGCGGACGTCGGCATCACCGGAAAAATCGCGTAGGGTAATGGGACCGTTCGTGGCATGGGCAGTCAATTTGCCGTCCACGCTGTAAAGCGATAGCGGGCCATTGGCGGTCTCGAGGTCAATGACTGCCCCTTTCGGCGCACGAATCAGCAAGTAGATCGCCCATTCGCCGTCGTCGCTGGGGCCATTTGTCGAAACCTCTCCGTTCTTAACAGAAAGAGTCACTTGCGCGAGAATTCGCTGGGCTCCTCCATCTTCATTTGAAGCGAACTTGCACGATGTCACCGAATAGGTGTCTTTGTCCCAGCCTTGGACCTGAACGCCACCGTTTTTGTGGGGACGAACACGAAGAGTGGGCGCATCTGCCTTCGTTATCGTGCGTTCTTCCGATTCCGTGACGGCATCGCGATCGTCGAATCGAACGTGGAGATCGGAGCAATCCGTTACGGGTTCATGATGGCCGCCGGACATGCTCATTGAGTGACGATGGTCCCAATCCATCCAACTCGGAACGGCCGGGACCGCTGGTACGGCAGGAACCGCAGGCATTGCGGGCATGGCAGGCATCGCGGGTGCGGCCGGAACGGCGGGTGTCGCTCCGTAGAAGTGAACTGGAGAGATCGGCGGCACAGGGGGTGCAAGGGACTCGAAAGAAAGAGGCGCAGGCGGGGTTGGAGGTGTCAGAGCGTCCTGGGCGCCAGCCTTGGCGCAGAATGCGCAAACCACCGTCACTGTAAGCAAACAAACTCTGGAGAACCATTTCATGGACAAACCCTCCCTTGCTACATAGACGAACGAAATGCTTGTTTGTCACGAGGACTTGCTAAGTTTTCGCTGGTGGAAGCCGCCAAGCAACCCTCGGCAAATCAGGGAGTTGACCGCGGCGGGAAGTACAGCTTGAGAGATGTTAGAGTGGCGATTCGCGAGAAGTCTTTGTCGAGCGTGAAGATTGTGGCGCCGTGCTCCAACGCGATGGCCGCTATGAGGGTATCCGTCGTTGTCAGACTGATGCCTTTCGAGCGACACAGCCTGAAGATGCTTGCCGCTTCTCCGTACGTGGAGAAGCCGATGGGCTCAAGAATCTCCCAGCGAGAGAGAAATTGCTCCACTTGGCCCACGTTTCGCGTCAGACCTTGAAGAATCTCGGTGACGATGATTCCCGTGATCGCAAACGGTTCGGCGTCCTCGATCATTCGGCGCAAATCGGCGCCTGCACGGCCTGGAGAGGAGCTGAAAAAATCTATCCAGACCGAGCTATCAACCAAGATCAAACGCGGTTCCTGCGCATGGCCTTCAAGTCGCCCTTCCAGATGCCTTGTCCGTAGTAGCGGAGGATGCCCTTGCGCGTTTCCGAGTTTACGAGCAGATGGAGGGCTTTGTGCACAATCGCTCGCTTCGTCTTGAGGCGGGTGAGTTTGCGGGCTTTGCGGACCAATTCTTCATCAATTTCGATATTTGTTCTGGCCATGATTACAAGCATACACCCATTCTCGAGAAACAGGTGTATGCGCGGATGACGCGCGCGATCCAAAAACTACTGCTGCCAGTCGCAATCCAGCATGCCCATGCTCCCGATGGGAGGGCCGTCGGGCGGTTCGATGGGCGCAGTCAGATCGATCCGCTTAGGATCTTTCTCAAAGAGCTCGATTTGTTTGGAGGCGAAAAAAATGTGCGCTTGATTGGAAATGACCTGGCGGTCCGAAGTTGGCGCATTGAGCCAGCCCTTTAACCCGTGCAGCTTCAGCGAAGCTATGGCGCGGACTTCATCGGTGGCATGTTCATTGGCGGAAAGCGACATCAGGTCGTACAGAACCACGTCGTCAACCGTGTTGGCTATTTCTCCGTTGTACCCTTTCCCATGCGGGGCTTTCCAGGTAGCGTTGAGGACGGCATCGAGCACTTCTTCGAGGCCAGGATTCTCCGCATTGCGGGCGTGGAACTCAACGAGGCGAGCGGCGCGTTCGGGATTAAGGAGAAATTGCAGCGTGTGCTGGGCAGCGGATTCCGCTGGTGCGAGCGCGTCGAAGGCGGGGCTAGTGTGAATTTTGAAGTCCTCGCGGTCGCGAGGATATTCGGGCGGACGAGGCGGAATAATTTTTAGCAACGATTCCGGCAGGGCGAGAGTTTCAGGTTTGAGCGTGGCGAGCACAGCCGCTAGGGCGCGACGTTGTTCGGCGGGCGCGACGATCTGTGTGGGGACTTCGCCATCGCCGCGCAGTGCAAAGGTATAGTCCATGCCGCCCACGAGCTTGCTCGCGGCTTCCACCTGATAACGGTGGTACATGTAGATGGGCGCGAGAACGTCTTCAAGAGTGGCCAGCGGCGCGCCTTCGCGGATATTGTTTTCGCCGAAGCGCTTCAGCGCGGCGGCACGAACCTGCATGATGCGGTTTAGTTCGTCGACGGCGTTCGAGCCGCTGTCCCAAAGATGCGCAACGCTGCTGGAAGAACCCGGCGGGCGGGCGTCCTGGTCCGTCAGGTAGCGCAACCCTCGTCCAAAGGCATCGCTCAAGATTTTGTCGAGTGCGGCTTGTTCGTCGGTGCCGGATGCGAAGTCGCTGTAACCCCAAGTAATGGATACCTTGTCCCAATCGCCGATGCCGATGGCGTAGGCGTCAGAAAGATCGGGCGTGCCGTCGGCGGCGAGCTTCACGAGCGGCGGCGGATAGTCCATCACGGAAGAGCGATTGACGGTGCTTGCCGAATAGTTGTGCATCAGGCCGAGCGTGTGGCCGACTTCGTGAGCTGCAAGCTGGCGAAGGCGCGCGAGTGCCATCTGCATCATTTTCGGAGAAATTGGTTTGCCTTTTTCGTAGGGCGCGAGCAAGCCTTCGGCAATCAGATAGTCTTGCCGTACGCGGAGCGAGCCTAGCGTGACGTGACCCTTGATAATTTCGCCGGTACGCGGATCGATGACGGCAGCGCCGTACGACCAGCCGCGCGTGGCGCGATGCACCCACTGAATGACGTTGTAGCGCAGATCCATCAGGTCCGCACCTTCGGGCATTAGTTCCACGCGGAAGGCATTTTTATATCCGGCGGCTTCAAACGCCTGATTCCACCAACGCGCACCATCCAACAACGCGGAGCGAATGGGCTCAGGCGCGCCGCGGTCGAGATAATAAACGATCGGTTGAACGGGCTCGCTCATTGCGGCCGCGGGATCTTTTTTCTCGAGGCGATGCCGCGCGATGAAGCGCTTTACGATAGGTTCGCTAACAGGTGTGGCGTAGTCCAGGTAAGAGATTCCGAAAAAGCTGCTGCGCGGGTCGTAGATGCGCGGCTTATAGCCCGGAGGCGGAAGCTGCACGAAAGAATGATGCTCGCGGACAGTAATAAATTCAGGCGACGGCGTGACCTCTCGGATCCACTGACCGGGCTCGTCGCCGGCGAAAGTCAGAGTGGCTTCCACTTCGGTGTTGAGAGGAAAGTTTTTCGTTTGCGGGAGATAGATGGCGCAGCGCGAAGCATCAATGTGATAAGAGCCCTGCTTCGTACGGCGGAGCGTGGCGGGAATGCCGTGGGCGTCACGCAAGAAAAAATCAGTAGCGTCGACGAGGGCGTGCCCGTTTTCTTCAGCAGCAACTGTGAAACCCCAAAGCGCCGACTCGGCGAAGGAGTCGCGAACGGCGCGGCGCTCGTCAGCATCGCTGGTTACAGCACGATATGCGAGATTCTCCTCCATGAGCAGAACCTTGGGACCTGTGCGTTCAAATCGGACAATGTGCGTTCCGCCAAGCTGGCCGCGGTCGAGGCCGATATCGTTCGAACCGATGCCAGCGGGGAGGCCGCTTTGGTAAAGGAACTCCGTGCTCCATTTATCGATTTCTAGCCACAGCTTGCCCTGCTTGGCGTCCCAATAGAGATTGAAATAGCCGGGAAACTTTTGTGCGCCGGCGATTTTTTCAGCGATAGAAGGCGCCTGGGCAGAGGGCGTTTGGCTAGATGGTGCCTGGATCGCATCTGGGTTAGCAGCGATGCCGGCAAAGGGCAGACACAGGAAACAGAGCAGAAAAAGACACCGGGAACGTTTCAGCATTTTCAGCGCCTCCGAATGGAAGGAACGTTTTATAACAAAAGACGCTTGGCGCGGAGGAAAATCCTCTCTGCTATACTTGGTTGAAATCGCGGGACTCTCAGATTGCAAAAACTTCGCATATCGATCGTGCAGTATTTGAATACCGCGCCACTCGTTTGGGGCTTTACAAACGGGCCGCTTGTAGGGAGGTACGATTTGTCGTTCACCGTGCCATCTCAATGCGCGGAAGCGCTGCGCGCGGGCGCAGCGGACATTGCGATCATTCCGGCGATTGAATATCAGCGCATCCCGGGATTGGTAGTTCTGCCGGATTTGGCGATCGCTTCACAGAATCGCGTGCGCAGCCTCTTAATCCTCGCGAAGAAACCCATTGAGCAGGTACGCAGCATCGCACTGGACCGAAGTTCGCGAAGCACGCAAGCGCTAACGCGGATCTTGGCCGCGGAGCATTGGAAGATTTCGCCAGAGTTTTTTGAAACCGAGCCTGATTTGGGCGCGATGCTGGCAAGAGCCGACGCAGCTCTGCTTATCGGCGACCCGGCACTAAGCCTATCCATCGCCATCGAGAAAAAGAGCACGGTGAGCCCACAAGGACGTGCAGTCTGCCAAGCAGCCATTCTTGGAATTCCAGGCGCCGAAATATTTCATATTTATGACGTGGTCGGCGAATGGCGCAAATTTTCGAGTCTACCCGCGGTGATGGCCGTGTGGGCTGCGCGGCCGGAAGTTGTCACTCCCGAAGTGCTGGTGGATTTTTCAGCATCCCGCGACTTCGGTCTGGGTCAGATCCCGGCGATCTGTCTTGAGGCTGCGCGCGAACTAAAGTTGCCGCAACCAGCGCTCGAGTCCTATTTACGGCACAACATTGATTTTTCTCTCGGTAAAGAAAATCGCCGCGGGCTGGAACGATATTTTCAGGAAGCCGCAAAGCTGGGTTTGATCCCAAGAGAAAAGAAAATTGATTGGGCAACGATCTCGAAAGAAGCAGTACAGGTTTCGGTAAAGTAGGAGCACGGCATGCAGCGCCCGGCGACGACAATTAGAGTTTGAGGGACGCATTCGCTAGAATAAGAACGCTGCAACGCGAAGGAACAACGTGGGACTGACGAAACAAGAAGCTATCGACATGCTCCAATCCGACGACCTGGTGGGAGTCGGCATGGCCGCGCACCAAGTGCGCCTCAAGAAAAACGATCCGCGCGTCGTGACCTATCAGATCGACCGCAACATCAATTACACGAATTTTTGCACTGAGTATTGTTCTTTCTGCGCATTTTATCGTCCGCTCGGGGCAAAAGACGGCTACATCCTTTCCTTCGAAACCATCTACGAGAAAATCGAAGAGATGCTCGAACTCGGCGGTACGGGAATTTTGCTGCAAGGCGGCCTGCATCCTGACTTGCAAATCGGATACTACGAAAATCTCCTGCGTTCTCTGAAGGCACGCTTTCCCCAAGTGCATCTGCACTGTTTTTCCGCGCCAGAAATTTTATGCATTGCAGAAGTCAGCGAACTGAGCGTACGCGAAACCATCCAGCGCTTGATGGACGCCGGACTGCAATCCATTCCCGGCGGCGGCGCAGAGATTCTCGACGACGAAATTCGCGGCAAAATTGCTCGCCTGAAGTGCACCAGCGACGATTGGGAAGAAGTCCACCGGATTGCGCACTCGCTCGGTCTACGTACGACGGCGACGATGATGTTCGGCTGCGGCGAAGAGCTGCGCCACCGCGTGAACCACCTCGAACGGCTGCGCCGCATTCAGGAAGATACCGGCGGGTTCACAGCGTTTATTCCCTGGATGTTCGCAGCGGAGAACACCGCTCTTGGAAAAAAAGTACAGGAAGCGACTGCGGTGGATTATCTGAAGACGCTTGCCGTCAGCCGGCTATACCTCGACAACATCGACCACATCCAATCGAGCTGGCTGACGCCCGGCATCAAAGTTTGCCAAGTGGGCTTGCAATTTGGGGCTGACGACGTTGGCAGCATCCTCATTGAAGAAAACGTCGTGTTCGCTGCCGGCGTGAAAAACCGCACCAACGAAAACGAACTCCGCCGCATCATCTCCGATGCAGGATTCGTTCCCGCGCAGCGCGATACGCTCTATCGCTCTTACGCGTTGAAGTAATTCCAAAAAATCCAAACGCTATTTTGCTGGGGTTGGTCGCTTCAAGGGACGAAGTACGAGTTGCACCTCGGTCCCGTCGGGGAGATCGATATCTTCGAGCGGATAGAGAATGCCGCTGCGGAATCGCGCCTGAATCCAGCGAGGACCAGGTTTGGCATCGGCGACAGCTGCTTTCGCAGGCGCTCCTGGCGTGCTGGGCGCGCCGGAAGTTTCGTCGAGCGCTTCATTTGCAAGCGCATCTGCTTCGCGATTTTGCTCACGGTAGACGTGATCGATCCGGAAAGATGTGAAGCCCATCGACATTTTCTTAGCGCGCTCAAACAGCGGCTTCAGGTCCTCGCTCTTCACCTTGTATTGCCCTTGCATCTGCTTGACCATCAGCTCGGAATCGCTCTCGACGCGCAACGCGCGAATGCCATGTGACTCTGCATAGTCGAGCGCCGCAATCAAGCCGTAGTATTCGGCAACGTTATTTGTCATTCGGCCAATATATTTTTTCAGCTTGGCGACAAGCTCACCCTGCCCGTCGCGTATAACAACGCCATACGAAGCTGGGCCAGGATTTCCACGCGCTGCACCGTCAATATTCGCTTGATGAGCGGGCGTAGCGTTTTTTTGGTCGGCGGGCGAGTCCCCAAAGAGACCGTCACCGGCAGCGCGAGTAGATTTTGGAAGGCGTGGCATCAGGAATGGTTAGAAGCGGAAGAAGCCGCGTGCCCCGAACCAGCGGCAGGATCCGGCAACGGAATCGGCTCTAAAGTGTACAAAATCAGACCACAAGATTCGCAGCGATAAATCTCTTCATTGGGATCGCGGCGAAGCTCCTGCAGAGTGTGCGGCAACACGCGCATGCCGCAACCGCGGCATTGCCCATCGCGGGCTTCGGCGAGGCCGGTACCGTGATGACGCTTGGCGATGCGAGCATAAAGCTCACGCAAATCCTCAGGAACCGGAGCCAAGGCCCCTTCCCGCTCGGCAAGCAGGGATTCAAGCTGTTTCTTTTTCTCGGCCTGCAGGGCTTCGATCTCTTTTCTCTCTTTTGAAACCGCGGTTTCGTCTTCCTTGAGATTCGCTTCCGCATGCTTCACACGACGTTCGGCTTCTTCACCGGTCATCATGACTTCGAGTTGCGCGTCTTCGGCCTTTGCGACCTCGGCTTCCGCGTTGGCAATCTCGTGTTGCAGGGCTTTATATGCTTCGTTGGTTTTAACCGCGCCGCTTTGGTCGCGGTATTTCTTCGCGCGGTCTTTCCACTGCTGGACGTCAAATTCAAATTTCTTGCGCTCTGCTTGGCTCTTGACCAGGCCTTCTTTGGCGGCCGCCACGGCAGCGCGCGCGCCGCTCAATTTGGCGTCGGCTTCTCGGACGCGTTTTGGAAATGTATCAATCTCGGTGCGCACCGCGGCAATCAGGTGGTCTACACGCTGGAGCTCGATAAGGCGAGGAATGGCGGAATGCATCGGTCTGTAATACTAACACAGCGGGGCGGTATGATTTGGCTCCGAGGAGGAACCGTTCCAGGCCCCCCTAAGGGGATGTAAGGTCTAGTAGAATGCCTCGGTTTTGAGACGGGATTTTAGGGATTGCCATTTCAAGGAGGACTAGAAATGCCGCATGTTCAGATTACCTGGGTGGAAGGACGCACGCCGGAGATAAAACGCAAGATCGCGGAGAGCATCACCTCTGTGCTAATCGAAGACGGGCGGGCAAAACGCGAGAACATTCACGTGTCGTTTCACGATGTCCCAGCAACGAACTACGCCGAAGCCGGTGTCTTGGTGGCGGATCAAAAGCGCACGCCATAACGCGAGCTGAGTAAACCTTCCGGCTCGGCTCGAAATCAGCTGATAAGACGGATGATACTCCCCCGATGAAGGTGAGCAATTCCGTCGGTCCTCCTGAAAATTACATTGGCCACAGAGGTCGTGGGTCGTGCTAGCTCGACGCGCGCAGGTCGCGGCGAATCAGCGTGAAATCCAAAAAATACCCGATGCCGATCGCTAATGGGATGATGCCGAATGCGGCGGCAGACCAGAAGTCGCGATCTACTTGAACCGCCGCGATCAAGCCAAACGTGGCGATGTAGCCCAAAGCCCCAGCTATGAGGAGAATCCCTGAACGCCGAGAGTGGGCCGCCTGGGATAGCTCCGGCTCTTGCGGAACGCTTACGCCCCGCGCGATGGCCGCCAGACGCTCTTCGCTGCGCAATTTCCGTACTCGATAGTATGTGTAAAGCATGCCGAGGGGGACGCCCATCCCGAGGGTAACTGCAACCAACCCAATCAAATCTCCACCCATGATTTGCTCCTTCCAAGATGCGCCGTAAGCGCGATTTACAGCGAGGGGAACCGTTGTCTTCAGAAGGTACGAAGCATTCGCCGGAAAAGTTCCAGAGAAGGCACAGGAAAGCTGGGCTCAATGAGGTCCCGCGATAACCATCTCTTGCCGGATGATCAATTTACTTCGCGGACTTCCATGTTCTGGTCAATCGCGAAGTTGGGGTAACGAATAGGCGAGCCCGCAGCGGCTGTAGCGTGCCGCGCCGTGACGGTGAACTCGCCGCCGGAGCACTGGATGGAGTACGTGTAGCCGTCTCGGTCGGGATGGGACATGGCGAGCGCACCGGAAGAGATAAGCTCATCCAGCGAAACGCAATGGCCATTCAGTCCGATGTAGCCGTTCTCCGCATGGCCAATCAGCAAGAGGTCTTCGCGGACGCCAATGAGGCTAATGGCTTGCGTGGGGGCAGTGCCTTCGTCGGTGCTGGGCATTTTCTTGAAATAGAAATGATAGATGCCAAATATAAGCGCAGCGGCGACGAGTATCGCAACGAGAGCACGCATAGAGGAATTCTGGCGCTGCGCCACATTCGTTGCAACACTTGAGGAAAAAGGGCGTGCGCGAGGAAACAACAGAACTCTTCTCCCACCGCAACGTTGGCTTCTTTTGTTAAACTCCTCTCACCGCTGATCCCTCTTCGCGGTGCAAAACCCCCTCCCTTGGATTGACGAATGAACATGTTTGCTCCTGCAGCCGAGCTGCAAGCACTCGAAAAATTGCGTGATGAGGAATTGGAAGAAGCTCGCGCGCTCCAGAGCGTGATGCTGCCTAAGGAATCGCTGCGCTCGCGGGGCGTAACCATTTCCCATCAATTTCAGCCCGTTTCGGCGGTCGGCGGCGATTTTCTGGATTATTTTGAACTGACCGACGGCTCCATCGGTCTATATCTCGGCGATGTGTCAGGTAAGGGTCTCCCCGCCGCGTTTTTCGGAGCGCTGGCCGTCGGAACGCTCCGCGGTGTTCACAAGACGGGAATTTCAGCCGATCAGGTGCTTGCCACGATGAACCGGCGGCTAATGATCCGCGGCCTACCGGCCCGGCATGCTGCCCTGCAATATGCAGTGTTCAATCCCGCCTCTCGCGAGATACAAATCTCAAGCGCCGGAATGCCCGGACCACTGCACCTCACTGGCAAGGGCTGCCGCTTACTCAAGATGTCGGGCATTCCTCCCGGACTTTGGCCTTGCACAAGTTACGAGGCCACGGTGTTTCGCCTTGAGCCGGGTGATTCCGTCCTGTTCTGCACCGACGGAGTTACGGATTCCATGAACATGGACGAGGAGAGCTTCGGAACAGACCGGCTCGTGGCGATCTGCGACGAACACCTTGCGGACTCGCCCACGCACCTGCTCGAAGCCATCTTTTTGGCGGTCGAGGGCTTCAGCCGGGGACGCGGTCCACACGACGATATGGCAGCGGCTCTCTTCTACTGCTCGGAGTGATTGCTCACTCAAGACTTTTGTAAAGAAAGCATACGCAGAGCTTGCCAGCACGCCACATCCACGCGGGTGTCCAAACAGCAATGTAGCTTCTGCGCAAGCCGAATCTGGTTTCCAATTGACAGCCCGAGCGCCCTCCAGTAACAACAATAGATAACGCGGATCGCTGCAGTCTATTTAGGAGAGTTCCCAATGAGGACGAAGTCCCCTTTTGCACTTGGCTTGGCTTTTTTGCTCTCACTGATCATCACCGTCCCGGCAGACCTTTCTGCCGAGCCCCAGACTGGCGGACAGAAGGCCGGCGAAGTTGCCCGTGTAATTCCCGCGGTGAGTATTGCCCGCGGATCCAAGACCATCAATGCTTCCGCAAAAACGCTGGTCGAATGGCAGGACTTGGTGAATACCAAGACCGATGGGCGCGCGCGTATCGCTCTGGATGACGGCTCGGTCTTGAACGTCGGCTCAGATTCCTCAATCAAGGTAGTGAAACACGATGCGGGAGCGCAACAAACAGAACTCGAGTTGGCCTACGGCAAACTCCGCACCCAAGCTACAAAAATCTCAAAGCCAGACGGCAAGTTCGAGGTTCACACGGCCGCAGGTGTCGCGGGTGTGGTTGGAACGGATTTTTACGTAGCTTACGAAAACAATGTGATGAATGTAGTCGCGTACGAAGGCTTTGTGCGTGTGTGCAACCTGGCGGGCGTCTGCGTGATCTTGAAGGCGGGCCAGATGACCAATCTTCGCAACGGGAATAATGAAGCGCCAGCGCCACCGGCGCAGGCACCGCTGGATTTGCTTGTCGCCGCCTCCAAAGACACGGAAGTGGGCCTACGGCCAGGCAGCGGACTCGCAAACGGCGGGCATATCGGCGTAGGATTGGGCATAACGATAGGAATCCTTGCCGTCGTCCCAATCGTCGTCTTTGGCGTCATTGCAAGCCATCACAGCAGCACGCCGGCGCCTCCTACTCAGACAGTGAATCCCGTCACCGGTGGGTGCAGCCCGACCAATCCTAATGCATGCTGATTTGTTCGTCTGCAACGCGGACGGATATCCTTTTCGCCCTGGCTGCAAGTCGCAGCCAGGGCTCTTTGTTTCTAAATCTATGCAACTCGCCGTCCCGCGCGACCGTCAAACTAATGTAACCAAATACGAGAGACGCATTGAGACCCGCATTTTGTGCCGTTACCCGCTGTAGCGTACACTGGATGTTTGGCAGTGCCGTCTAACTGTAAGTGAGGCAATCCTTGAAAATTCCTGTTCGTCATTATGTGAGTACACTTTTGTGCGTCTTTGGCCTTCTGGCTCTCTTGACGCCGTTCGCGGCGATTGTTGCGCAGGCCGCGCCACCTCCCGATACGCAGGTCAAGAAATCTCCGCTTCTCGCGGCGCTCCAGGCTGAGCTCGAGCGCTCCATGAAGACCTTCAAAGCGCAGGATCCGCCGGCTTATTACCTTGGCTACACCATCACCGATACGCAGCGCGCGGATGTCTCCGGCTCAAATGGCGCTCTGCTCAATAGCGCGGAATCGCGTAACCGCTGGCTGGAAGTCTCCGTGCGCACGGGTAGCTACGAAACGGATGACACCCATAAAGTCGGCGAGCGGCAGCAGACCAGCTCGGGCCCCGGCGTTTCTGTTCCCCTTGACGATGACGCGGGCGTTCTACGCCGGTCCGTATGGCTCGAAACCGAAAGCCAATACCGCGCCGCGGCCGAAGCACTGATCAAGATCAAGACGGGCAAAGAAGTGAAAGTCGATTCCGTCGAAAACCGCGCGCCTGATTTTTCTCACGAGCAACCGCACACCTTCATTGGCCCGCAGGTAACTCTCACGGTAGATCGCAAGCCGTGGGAGGAAAAAGTGCGCGTCTACACCCGCACGTTCCGCGAATCCGCCGCAATCATCAATTCAATTGTCACTTTTTCGGCCCAGGCGCAGAACGTCTTCCAGGTCACCAGCGAAGGAACGCAACTGCAATTCGGCCAGATTCGTTACCGGCTCGAACTATTCATCCAGGGCAAAGCGCCGGACGGAATGGACATCGACCGTTACTACAATTTTGACTGGGTCAATCCCGCCGATGCGCCTGACGACAAGGCTGTCGCCGCAGCTCAGGTCACGATGCGCAAGGAACTGGAAGGACTTGTCGTTGCGCCAATCAACGAACCGTCGGTCGGGCCGGCGCTTCTGACCGGCCGCGCGGCTGCCGTCTTTTTCCATGAGGTTTTTGGCCACCGCGCCGAAGGCCACCGCCAAAAAGATGCCGCCGAAGGCCAGACGTTTGCGAAAAAGGTCGGCGAACCAATCCTGCCGAGTTTCTTGACCATCGTGGACGACACAACAAGGAAGAAGCTCGGTTCGGAAGATCTGCTGGGCTATTACCAGTTCGATGACGAAGGTGTTCCCGCGCAAAGCGTGACGCTTGTCGATCACGGGATCTTGAAAAATTTTGAGATGTCGCGCTCGCCGCTTGTGGGCTTCCCCACTTCCAACGGCCACGGCCGCCGGCAACTCGGAGCGACGCCAGTTTCCCGCCAGGGCAACCTGATTGTGGAAAGCAATAAGATGGTCACAAACGCGGAACTCCGCGTAAAGCTGATCGAGCTAATCAAAGCGCAGGGAAAGCCATTCGGACTGCTGATCGACGACATCGCCGGCGGCTTTACCTTCACCGGACGCGGACAGCCACAGGCTTTTCAAGTGCTCCCGCTCGTTGTTTACAAAGTGTTCGCCGATGGCCGCCCGGATGAATTGGTCCGTGGCGTGGACATCGTTGGAACTCCGCTAGCTGCGCTCACGAAGATTGTGGCCACTGGTGACACAGCCGAGGTGTTTAACGGCTACTGCGGCGCGGAGTCTGGCTCCGTCCCTGTTTCTGCCGCGTCGCCCGCGATTCTCATCTCGGAATTGGAAGTGCAGAAGAAAGAAAGCTCCACGGACCGGCCACCGATCTTACCGCCGCCCGCGCATGATCCTGTGGAGACGGGAGGCCAACAGTGAGGCGCTCTCACGGATTTGCAGCACTCACGATTTTCGCCGCCGCGTTGATTTGCAGTTTCACAGCGCGCGCGCAGGCTCCTAAAGACAACGACCACACCCTGCAAGCCATGCGGGACGAAATGGCGCGCTCGAAAACGCGCCTCGAACTGAAAATCCCTGGCACGCCACAGCCTCAGCGCCCCTACTACGTGGAATACCGGCTGCTCGATCTCGACGTGCGCGAAGTCGTCGCCGAATTTGGAGCGCTCGTGGCCTCCAACCACACGCGGAATCGCTTCATGGATGTGGAAGCGCGCATCGGCGACTACAAGCTGGATAGCTCCAATTTCATCAGCGACGACGGTTTCCGCGGCTTTATCGGTCCCACCGGCTCAGTCGGCATCGACCGCGACTACGATTCCTTGCGCCAGGATCTCTGGATCGCTACCGACCAGGCGTTCAAGGAAGCAGTGGAAACTTATTCGCGCAAACAGGCCTACTTGAGCAGTCTCGCGCGGCAATCCGACATTGACGACTTTGCCAAAGCCGCGCCGCTGCAACTCATCGAACCGCTGGTCACGCCTGACTGGAGCAACCGCAACTGGGAGCAAGAAGCACGCGAGACCTCCGCAACTCTTCGTAACTTTCCGCAAATTTACGAAGCACGAGTGACCTACTACCTGGTTTATGCCACGGAATACTTGTTCACCAGCGAAGGCACGGAAATCCGCACAAACCGTTGCTTCGCTGCGATCGAATCGGGCATGAACACGCTTGCCGACGACGGCATGCAGATTAACCACATGTATGCCACGTACGCTCCAAAGCCCGTTGATCTGCCGAGTGTGGATGCGGTTAAGAAAGCGTTGAACGTCACAGGCAGTGAACTGATGGCTCTGCGCGCCGCACCGCCCGCGCAGGACTACACCGGCCCCGTGCTTTTTGAAGCGCGTGCCGCTGCTCCGCTTCTGGCCCAGGTATTGACGCCCGCAATCAATGGCTCTCGACCACCGGTTTCTTTCACTCCTGTGATGGAACAACTTCTTACAGGACTAGGAGGAAAGAGCGATTGGGTAGGTCGCATGGGCGCGCGTGTTTTGCCGCCTGGCGTCTCCCTGATCGACGATCCTGGCGCGAAAGAAGCTCACGGAACAGCTTTGCTGGGCTATTACGCCGTGGATGATGAAGGCGTGCGCGCGGAGAAAGTCACCATTGTGGATAACGGGAACGCCAAGCAGCTTTTGATGTCCCGGCGGCCTGGTCCAGATTCCGATGTATCCAACGGGCACGGCCGCTCTGCGTTCATAAACGACGCCAAACCCACTATGAGCAATCTGTTTTTCAAATCGACGGAGACGCTATCGCCGGCGGATTTGAAGAAAAAGTTTCTCGATGAATGCCGTTCGGAAAAATTGCCTTACTGCCTCGTAGTCCGGGAGATGGACAATCCCTCCATCAGCCTGCTTCATCAGGATGATTTCTCCGAATTGCTTGCGAGCTTCGGCGGCGGGGCCGGGACCGGCGACCGTCTGCCGCTCATCGTCTACAAAGTTTATCCGGAAGACGGACGCGAAGAGATGATTCGCGGCGCTCGCATCATCGGCCTGAACACACGCATGCTGCGGAACCTCGGCGGCATTGGGAACGACGATTTCGTTTACAACTACATGCAAAGCCAGGTATCTGGGTTTGCCGGCACGGCGCTCGGCGCGTTTGGTTCGGCGCAAAACGGCTTGCCCGCTTCGCTTGTCGCCCCGTCGCTGCTCTTCGATGACCTGGAAGTGCGCGGCGCGCGTGGCGAGCCCAAGCGGCTGCCGCTGTTGCCTGCGCCGTCGATGACGGCAGACTGAACCGGATCAGCGGCGTTGTGCGGTCTTAAGCGCCTGAGAAAACTAGAACCATGAACGACCTGACCCGCCGGGGCTTTATTTTGACTGGCGCAACCGTCGCCGCTTACGGCCTGCTCATCGGCGTTCAGCGCGCCTGCCGTTTTGCACTTGCCGATAACAAGCCCGCAAAGGACGATTCCGGTCCCGCGCAAATAGTAAAATTCGCAGATGACGGCGCTCGCATGGGCGCAGAGACTGTGCCAAAGGTCGTCAAGAGCGACGCCGACTGGCGTCACGCGCTCAGCTCCGACGAATTTGACGTCACGCGCAAGGCAGATACCGAGCGGGCCTTCAGCGGCGCCTACTACAAGAATCACGAACCCGGCCTTTATCGGTGCGTCTGCTGCGCAAACGCGCTCTTCAACTCCGATACGAAATTCGATTCAGGCACCGGCTGGCCGAGCTTTTGGGCGCCCATCGCTAAAGAAAATGTCATTACAAAAATAGATTTGAGTTTCGGGATGAGCCGCGACGAAGTGACTTGCGCCCTCTGCGACGCGCATCTGGGCCACGTCTTTGACGACGGTCCCAAACCCACCGGCCTGCGTTACTGCATGAATTCTCTAGCTCTTCGCTTTATTCCGCGTGCAAAGTCCTAGCACTCACAATCAAGCCTCTCATGCAGGAAATGGCGCGATTTCGTCCGTTATTGTTTCACTTCGGCCAGCAGGTCTTCGAAGTCGTTGATTGAGACCCGGTCAATCTTGCCGGGGATCGCGAAGTCGAATTGCTCGGTCGAGTGTGTCACGGAGAGCAGTCCCATTTTTACCGTCTTATCACCGATATGGGCATAGAGAGATATAGCATCCTTCCAGGTGTCTGGGACGCCAGTACGGGTGATTTCTCCCTTGATGTGAGTTTTCCCATCCGCCGTACTCTCTGCGCCAACATGAAATATGTACTGTGCTTCACCCATCCCGTAAACGTACTGGTTGAAGAACCAGTCCATCTTGTGGTTTCCGTCAAGATCCATGCCGTGCGACATGTGTTTCTCAACGATCGCTTTAAAGTCTTCCGTGGACGCAGCCTTGTTGTCGAACGTTTTGCAATAGTCCTGCATCATTTCCTTGAACGCGCGATCCGGATCCTGCTCGCGTGAATTCATCAGCTGCATGCGCAACATCTGCAGGATATAAGCGCCTTTGGAATAAATGAGGTCCTGATAGGCACCAGGATCGGTAACAGAAGAACGGATACGCTGGCCCATCCAGATCGGCCCGAGCGCGCCGCGCGCGTGTCCGTAAGCATCTTTATTCCGAATTTTCTCTTTTTCTTTACGCCATTCACCCAGTGCCGTCTTCATACTCTCCCGGTATTGCACGTACAAAATTCCGGAAAAATCAGCGAAGCCTTCCGAAAGCCATTGATCGTGGTAACTCTTCCAGCCAACCCGGTGTCCCCACCACTGATGAGAGCTCTCGTGACCGCGGAAGAAGTCGGTGAGAGCGGTTTCATCTTTGAGGCCGATGCAGTTGCGTTGCGTGGAATCCAGGAAGGAACCAGACCATAGATAGATGAGCCCGGGCCATCCTTGCCCGTAGGAATAGCTGATGGGCAAGCTCGTGATGGAAAGGTGCTTGTAAGGATAGGGGCCGAAGTAGGACGAGAAGACACGAACGGTATTGGCCATCTCCGTTCCCATGGTCTTCCCCATCACTGAAGGACTCAAGCTTCCGACGGCGCATGCAAGCTGTCCGGATTCAAAAGCGCGTTGCAAGGAATTCGTGATGTCGTCGCCTTCGCGGTTGGCGTAGATGTCCACCGCAACATCGCCTGCTTTATCGTTGACGACCTTGTAG
Organism: uncultured Acidobacteriota bacterium; assembly: GCA_963784015.1. GTDB lineage: Bacteria > Acidobacteriota > Terriglobia > Acidiferrales > UBA7541 > Acidiferrum. The sequence goes on along the minus strand of CAWAPX010000038.1, from coordinate 152,363 downwards.
TCGCCGTAAGCGAAGCCCGCGACAGAGAGGGGAATTTCGCTTTTCCAGGTGGTGATGCGAGTACCGCCGTCAACGGTTTCCCCAGTTTTCCCACCGGTGGCTACAAGGATGGAATTCTTGGGACTGTGAAATGTAATGTCAAAATCGGATCGCGCCGAAAAGCTATTCGGCCTTTCGGGATACCAGCCCGTACTCTCGCAGAAATAATTTCCGCTGCCTTCTTTGCGAATGGCGCGCTTTCCTCCGTACCGAAATACGAGCGACGCTGGCGTGCCGACCGCAAGCGGCTGCGGGAGAATCACCGCCACATAATCCCCATAGGACTGATTGCGATCTTTTGTTTCTCGCGATTGGTAGAACGGAAGTGCATTGTTGCTGGAATCCTTGACCGATTCGAGGCGCAGATTTGCATCAAGATCGAAGATGAGCACGCTTTGACCCGCAAGACGGGGCTCAAGCTCCAGACGCGCTGTGGCGTTCAGGTCCGCGCCGGACGTGGCGGCGGCATCAATTTTGTAGCTGCGAATAATGAAGTCTTCCTTGGCTTGCGGGTCTTTCCACGCGTCGGCGCTCGTGCGGCCTCCGGCGGGGAAACTCATCCAGGTGTCGAATATCTTGAACGGCCCGACGTCCACCCAGCGACCGACTCTGATGTCTTCAGCGTCCATCGCGTCATCGCGGACTTCCACCCACCCCTTCTCGACTTTCAGATCCGCGAGAAAGTAAGCAGTGCGTGCATGATCCGCCGACAAGATACCTTGTAGCATGCGCGGCATGGACGACTCGCCAAGGTCCTCGCGGTCCTTTTGACGTTTCGCATAAGTGTCATCGGCGGCAGAAGCCGAAGCTTGCCATTTCACCTGTTTGGCAACTTCGTCCAGCACCCCATCCGTAAAGCTGAACGTCGCATCGGTGAACTCCACATTGAGTTTGTCCTGCTTTGTAAATAGGTGGAGTTGCTGGGCCTCTAGCGGATTAGGAGGCAGCACTTGCAGCCGCCCTTTCCCGTGGAAGACGGCGCCAAAAACGACGCCATTGACTGGCTGGGTGAACTGGATCGTGCCGTCCGTCAGATTGATGTGAACCTGGTCACGGACGATCTCGACATTTTCCGCGTGGGCCGATTTAGCAGTGTCCATCGATGGGGCAGAAAGCGCATCCCAAACAGTTGCGGCGGTCGAGCTGGCAGGCGCTTGGGCGCGACTCCATGGCGCGAATGCACACATCGCTACAAAAGATAGGACGGCAGTCCGAAGATAAACGGTCATTTGGAGGGCTCCCCGACGCTGCGTGAAAATACCCTGTCTTGGCTCAGACGGCAAGTGCCAAGAGGAATACGCGTGCGCGGAATGAAAATGTTCCCTCAAACCCAGGCTCCCTACACGCCGTTGCGGCGTCCGGCTCAAGCCTTAGTGGAACGGGCATCCCCCACCCGCGTGGCCGAAAACTGCTTGCACAAAACTGTCGCCCAGCAAGGAAAGTTAGGGCACTTAAGGTAGTCTAGTCAGACGGTGATGGCGGCTCGGCAAAACGAGGAAGCGCACGAGAAGCGCAGCGCGGCGCTGCTGAGCGTAGGCGCGGCGGTGGTGCTGCTTTCCTTGAAGGCTTTTCTCGTTCTCCGCACCGGAAGCTTGGGCGTTCTCTCCGAGGCGCTGCACTCTGGACTCGACCTTCTCGCGGCAATCATCACATTTCTCTCTGTGCGCGTGTCGGATGAGCCGGCCGATGAACGGCATCCTTACGGCCACGGCAAGTTCGAGAATTTCTCCGCATTTGTTGAGACGGCCCTGCTTCTCCTCACCGCTCTTTACATTATTTACGAAGCGTTTTACCGGCTCTTCTTTCATAGCGTTCATATTCAGCCGAGCGTCACCGCCATCCTCATTCTGCTCGTAGCGCTGGCTATCGACGTGACCAGGGCACGCGCTCTTAAGCACGTGGCGTACAAATACTCGAGCGAAGCTCTGGAAGCCGATGCGCTCCATTTCTCGACAGACGTGTGGAGCACCTTGGTGGTCATCGCCGGCATTGGCCTCGTTTGGGCCGGTGAAACGTGGAATTTGCCGTGGCTTGCGTATGCGGACGCTCTCGCAGGCCTTGCCGTTGCCGCCATTATTCTGTGGGTCGGCTCGCAGCTCGGCAAACGAACGCTGGATGCCCTGCTGGATGTCGCTCCGAAGGGTTTGCAACAGGAAATCGCCATGGCCGTGGGACGGATGGACGGAGTGTTGGATGTCGACCGCGTGCGTGTTCGCCGCGCGGGCAATCGGCATTTCGTCGACGCAACGGTCAGCGTTGCGCGGACTGCCAGCCTCGAACAAGTACACGCGCTCAGCGACGCCATCGAGAAGCGCATCGGCGAAATTGTCCCATCGGACGTTATGGTGCACGCCGAACCCCGCGCGCCGCAGGGTGAACATTTGTTTGAAGCCATTCGCGCCGTAGCGCAGCGCATGGGGTTGGCGATTCACGACGTCACGGCTCTACAGCAGGCTGGGCAACTTTTTATTGAGTTGCATCTGGAAGTGGACGAAAACTTGAGCTTGCGAGACGCGCATCGCCAAGCCACCGAGCTCGAAGAAGGCATTCGCAAGCTGCGCGACGGGTCAACGGACGTGAACATTCACATCGAGCCGCTCGGCCGCCACATCGCCACGCCCGACGCTGGCGCTGGTGAAATGAAGCTGCTCTCCAGATCGATCGAGGAGTTTCTGAACGGCTTGCCATCGGAATTCGACGAGCTCGTGAATTGCCACGATGTGCGCGTCCGCCAAGTGGAACACCACATTCTCGCTTCTTGCCATTGCACGATGAAGGGCGTCCTGCCGATTACGCAAGTCCACGACGTGACGGCTACGCTGGAAGATCGGGTTAAGGCGAAATTTCCCCAAATCTACCGGGTCACGATTCATCCCGAGCCCGTCGAAGAAAAATAATCTGGCAGACACGATCTTTAAACTAAATCCGGTGGTCTAGCAGATCGCGCGAAAACCTGTCCTGCCAGCGCGAGAATCGCTGGGAAGCACACAAGCACATAACGGGGCTCGGGCGTTTCAATCGTTGTAAGAAACGCAGTGCGCACCAAAATGTAGCCAAGAAGCAAGGCGACGGCCAGCCGTAGCGCGTAGCTCTCCCGCGATATTCGCAAAACTCCCCACAATGCAAGCGCGACGTAGGATGCATTCAACAAGAAAAATTCTAGGGTGACGGAAAAGTCGATCGGATCTTCCCGCCATGCGGCTCTGACCGGGAACAATTGCCCCGAAAACGGCAGCAGCTCGATGCGCGGCGTAAACCAGATGGTGAAGGCCCGCGCGACTGGCAGCCATAGATAAGTGCGCAGCGGATGTCGCGCCGTGCGCTCTTGCGCGAGCTGGCCGAAAGCCGCGTCTTCTTCGGGGGTGATTGTAACGTCGTTGTTGTACAGCTCGAGAAGCGCCGCGACGCGATCCTTCTCATCCTGTGTGTCGAAAGCACGCGCCGGGATGTCTTCCAGATTGATCACTTCATCGTCGAGCTTCCATGGAACGAGAAAACAATCTTTCATGCGGAAGAGCCAGGTCTTCTCCCAAGCCATGAACCCGCGCGGAACGAATTCTCCGGACATATTCAGATTCTTGGGCGCGAGAAATTGCATTTCATGCAGCGTCACGGCATTCCGGACAGCCCAAGGCGCGAGTGGCAAGGCGAATCCTATTGCGGAGAGCACTACCAGTTGCGCAAAAAAAAGAAAGCGCCGCTTCCTCAGCCAAATAAAAGCAAGCAGAATCCAGGCCACAACTAGTAGAAGAGGAGTCTCGGGACGAAAGAGCGTTCCCATCCCAATCAAAAAACCGCTCACGAGTGCGAAAATTGAATCTGAGTGCCCGGTAGCCCATTCAGTTTTAAGGAGTGCGACTTTGCCGCCGCTCTCGGTCCAAATCAGAGCGATCAGTGACACGAACGCAGCCGCAGTGAAAAACCATGCAAACACCTCGGTCATAGGAACCGACTGCGTAATTCGCCGTGAAGGGACAAAGCGCAGCAATCCACAGCGTCGCTATATAAACGCGCCGCCAGCTATCCGGATTTGGCCTCAGCAATGCCAGCATCGCGGCGAGGCCCGCCGTGAGCAGGCAAGCGCCCAAGTCCACCGCCGATTGCACCAGCGTGACGTACAGCCGTGCGTCCGGACCAGTGCGCCCCGTAATCGCATAAATAATGGCCAAAAACGCGGGGTAGCCCGGCATGCGCAGGTCGACCGGCACGAGCGCTCCATTCACGGTTATGGCGTAAACGTGATACTGCAACCAATTCGTGGCCAGTTGTTCATAGAGCGCCGTGTCCGTTGGAGCAAAGGGAAATTTGAACACAAAGAACAGCCTCAAGCAGAGGCCTGCTATCAGTGCGGCGACGGTATGCGAGAAAATTCGCTTCATGAACGCATCGCATCTTACAATAGAGCAGACGGAATCGCGCAGACGGTCTAGGCTTGCCCACCGCCCAGTGCCCTGCCATGCCGCCAGGTTATACGCAATAAAGTATGCATTGTCGTACGCATTGTTCTAGACATTCATGAAAGAACGCGGACCTATCTTTTACGACGCTCAACGTGCGCGATGGCGCCGCACGCGTCGCGTTATGGAAATCACGGGAGCGCTACTGACGCTCCTGCTCGCTTATTTTTTTGTCACGATCGTGGTAAGCGTTGAACTTCCCGCCGGCCTGCTGCCGGAAATCAAGCCTGCTTTTCACGCCCTAAAAACGGCTGCGAAGAAAAAATCGGCCGGGGGTCGCGAAGGCCGCCACCAGCGCGTGGCTAACATCGGCAAAGTTCCGGAAAGCTACGACCCGCTCCGTGCAGCCTTCTATGTCAGCTGGGACGCCAACAGCCTCGCTTCGCTCAAAAAGCACTACAAAGATCTTGACCTGCTGATCCCTGAGCAATTGCACGCCGTAACTCCGGACGGCGCGCTCACCATCGTGGACTACACCCACAATCAGACGCGTCCGGTGAAAGCGACCCCTGCGGAAGCACTCACCCTCTTAAAAGGAGATGAGCTGCACGAGTGGATGAGGTCGCTCAATCCACCCGTCGAGTTGCCGATGATGGGCATGCTCGATAACTACGATGGCTACACCTGGCGCATCGACGAGATGGCTGCCCTGCTTGGAAATCCCGCGGCTCGGCGACTACTCATTCACGATGTCACCGAATACGCTGTCCTGGCGCACCAGTCCGGCATTGTCGTGGACTTCGAGGAAGTTCCTGAAGCCAGCCAGGTTCACTTCAAACAGTTTGCTGCTGAACTTGCCACTTCGCTTCACGCCGCCAATCTGAAGCTCATGATTTCTCTTCCCGCGCGCGATGACGATTACGACTACGAATATTTAGGCAAACAATGTGACGCCATCATCCTCATGAATTATGACCAGCACTGGCTGACATCGCCGCCAGGCCCGATCGCCGCTCAGGATTGGTTTGTAGAAAATCTCCGCCAGATTCTGGAGGTTGTGCCCGCACAAAAGCTGGTCGTTGGCATCGCAAACTACGCGTACGACTGGGGCGAAACCGGAAAGAAAGGAACCTGGTCTGGTGCGGAGTTCAGCGTTCAGGAAGCCTTGCTGCACGCGTACGAGTCGGAAACCGACGTCGATTTCGACGAGGCTTCGCTGAATCCTCATTACTCCTATTCCGACGAGCAGAATCACACTCACAGAGTCTGGGTATTGGACGCCGTGACGGCTTACAACCAGCTTCGCGCCAGCGAACGCCTGGGCGTGCAAGGCACTGCTCTCTGGCGCATGGGTTCCGCGGATTCTTCTATCTGGCCGATTTGGGACGCAACTCGCCCCGATGACACCGCTCGTCAAAAAATAAAAGATATTCCGCCGGGACCCGATTTGACTTTGGAAGGCAACGGCGACATTTGGCATTTTGCCGATACACCTAAAGCCGGCCGCCGTAGTTTCCTGTATGACGCTGCCACCGATCTCTTCACCGACGAGACCTACGAAGAATTTCCGCTTTCCTACGACATCGATCAAATCGGCGGCACGACGGCAAAGAAAGTCGTCCTCTCCTTCGATGATGGCCCGGATCCGCGCTGGACTCCCGAAATCCTCAACGTACTCAAACAAAAAAAGGCGCCCGCCGTCTTCTTCGTCGTCGGCGAGGCTGCCAACCAGCACCCAGAAATTCTCAAGCGTGCTTTCGCGGAAGGCCACGAAATCGGTAATCACACGTTCACCCATCCTCAGTTTGATCAAATCACCAAGACAGAACTCAGGTGGCAGCTCAATCTCACCCAACGCCTCATCGAGAGCACACTCGGCGCAAAAACCATTCTTTTCCGTCCGCCCTACGGCATCGATCATCAGCCTGAATACGCCGAAGAAGTCGCCTTGCTTCCTGTTGCGCAGGATATGGGATACCTGATCGTCGGACAGCGGATTGATCCCGATGATTGGAGCACTCCGGACGGCAAGAATCAGATGCCCGCCGCAAGCATCGTCCAAAATGTTTTGCGTCAGGCCGACAAGGGCAACATCATCTTGCTCCATGACGGCGGCGGTGAGCGCGCGCAAACGGTAGCTGCACTGCCGCAGATCATTGATGCACTGCGCGCTCGCGGCTATCAGTTCGTGTCTATCGGAGACTTAATCGGGAAAACGCGCGCGGAAGTGATGCTGCCTCTTTCGACCCAAGAAAGGTTCGAGGCGCGCGCGGACGGTTTCATTTTCACCATTTTTCAGTGGTTTCGATTCACCATCGCAACGATTTTCATTGTTGGCATCGTTCTGGTCAGCGCCCGCGCGCTCGTCATTGGCATTCTTGCGCTAATCGAGAAGCTTCGCCCTGACCACGCCGTGATGCCCGTGCCGGAGCCCGCCGTCACCGTTCTGATTCCCGCGCACAACGAAGAAAGCGTCGTGGTTCAGACGGTTACCTCCGTGCTTGCCTCCGACGTGCATTCGCTTAACGTTATCGTCGTTAACGATGGTTCGACCGACAATACTGGCCCTCTGCTCGACGCCACCTTTGGGAATGACCCGCGCGTGCGCATCATTCATCAAGTGAATCGCGGCAAAGCGGCTTCGCTGCACCGCGCGTTGGCTGAAGCCGGCACCGAAATCGTCGTTACTATTGACGCAGATACTGAAATTGAGCCCGACGCCATCAGCAAATTGCTGCGCCATTTTTCCGATCCAACCGTTGGCGCTGTCGCTGGAAACGTGAAAGTCGGCAATCGCTCGCGTTGGCTTACGCGTTGGCAGGCGCTCGAATACATCACCAGCCAAAATATGGAGAAGCGCGCCTTCGATCTCTTAAATTGCATTACGGTTGTCCCCGGCGCGTTGGGCGCCTGGCGCAAACAGGCCATTGAAGCGGCCGGCGGCATCACGGCGGACACTGTTGCCGAAGACGCGGACTTGACCATCGGGATTCGCCGCTTGGGCTGGCGCATCAGCTATGACGAAGAAGCCATTGCCTGGACTGAAGCTCCGGAAACGGCCGGCGCTCTGATTCGCCAGCGATTCCGCTGGACCTTTGGCACGCTACAATCTTTCTGGAAGCACAGCGACACTCTCTTCCGTCCGAAGCAGGGCACGCTCGGCTGGATTGCGCTGCCAAATATTTTTGTTTTTCAACTGGTTCTGCCGCTGATCTCCCCGGTCATAGACCTGATGTTCTTCGGCTCATTGCTGTTGTGGGGTCTGGCCCAGTTCCGCATAACGAAATTGCCTCAACTCTGGACCACCGCCGACGTCGAAAAATCGGTCATTTTCTTCCTCGGCTTCCTGCTGATCGATGTCCTCACTTGCGCTCTCGCGTTTGCTCTCGAGAAAAAAGAAGATTGGACTTTGCTTGTCCCCGTGCTCCTGCAGCGTTTTTATTACCGCCAGTTGATGTACGTCGTTCTGTTCCGCTCCGTGAAGGAAGCGGTCAGTGGCCGCCCGGTGGGCTGGCGCGGAGTGGAACATGAGACGCCGCCCCCGCGCTCTGTTGCGCCTGCCCTGCGCGGATAGCCGTGCTCACGCGCCGCCGAGCGCGACTGCAACTCATCGCCGTTAAATTCCAATTTGTAGTCGTAGACGTGATGTAGACTCTCTTGCCGTGAGCGCGAAAGAACGCGCAGGTCAGCTTTGAAAACTTTTTCCTTTGAACGGATCACCGGACTATGAGCGCCGCACCACAATTCGCCGTTTATCCGAGTCTGCGAGACCAGCTTGTCCTCATCACCGGCGGAGCGACCGGCATTGGTGCTTCTATCGTGGATCATTTCGCTTTGCAGGGCTCTCAGGTCGCATTCCTCGACGTAGATCAGAAAAACGCAGAGCAATTGGTTGCCGGCCTTTCCAAAAAATGTTCGCACCCTCCTGCTTTCCTGCCTTGCGATTTAACGGATATTTCTAAACTACGTGAAGCCGTCGCCGATATTGAGGCTCGCTACGGGACGGTCCGAGTACTCGTAAACAACGCGGGAAACGACGCTCGCCATTCCATCGATGAAGTTACACCTGAATCCTGGGATCGTTCGATGGAAGTGAATCTCAGACACCAATTCTTCGCAAGTCAGGCCGTCGTTCCGGCGATGAAGCGAGCGGGCCAAGGGTCAATCATTAACATGAGCTCGATCAGCTGGATCATTCCATCCACGGGATTGCCGGTATACGTCACTGCGAAAGCCGCGATTGTGGGGCTCACGCGCACGCTTGCTCATGAGCTAGGAGCGCATAACATTCGCGTAAACTGCGTGCTGCCCGGCGCCATCCTGACCGAACGCCAAAAGTTATTGTGGTTCACGGATGAGTACCGCGCGGTGATCCTGGGCAATCAGGCCCTGAAGAAAACACTCTTGCCGGAAGAGGTCGCCCGCCTCGTTCTCTTCCTTGCCTCCGATGACAGCAGTGCCATCACAAGTCAAAGCTACGTGGTAGATGGAGGGTGGGTCTAAACTCTTTGCTTCGCGCGAAGACTCGTGTTTTCTTAAACTCCGACGATTTCGCCTGAGTCATCCACATCTATCGATACGGCTCGCGAGACTTTCGGTAGACCCGGCATCAGCATAATGTTGCCGCACAGGACCACGATAAATCCTGCTCCAGCCGAGAGAGCTACATCGGTTACGTGCAATGTCCATTCAATTGGCGCGCCAAGGATATTGGGATCGTCCGTGAAGGAATATTGCGTTTTTGCAATGCAAACAGGAAGTTTCGCATAGCCCCATTCCGAGAACTGCTGGAGCTTGGCCTTGGCTTGATCGCTGAAGCTGACATCACTTGCACCGTAAATTTTTCGCGCGACCCATTGAATTTTTTCTAAAATCGGCTCGTCAAGCTCGTACGCAGGCCGAACCGCTGGAGCGGGATTCCTGGCGATCAGCTCAACCACTTTTTCCGCCAATTCCTTGGCTCCGGGACCGCCCTTCGTAAAAGCCTCGGAAAGTGCCGTGAGTACTCCATGCTCCGCGCAATAAGCTTCCAGACGTTTCAAGTCCGCATCCGTGTCGTTCGGGAAGCGGTTGATCGCCGCGATCGTTGGGACTCCAAAACTTTTCAGATTATCGATATGCCGGCCGAGGTTCGGTAGCCCGCGCTCCAGATCGCCTTCACCTTGATTTCGAATGCTCTGCACGGTCGTCACAAGAACAGCCGTCGCAGGCGTGATCCCCGATTGCTGCATCACAATATCAAAATACTTTTCAGCCCCGAGGTCCGCCGCGAAGCCCGCTTCATTTACGACGTAGTCTACAAGCCGCAGTCCCATCTCTTGAGAAATGACGCTGCTTGTTCCGTGCGCAATGTTTCCAAAAGGCCCAGCGTGCACAAATGCGGGAGTTCCGTCGGTCGTCTGGACAAGATTGGGAAGAATGGCGTCCGCGAGCAGCGCCATCATTCCGCCGGTCGCTTGGAGGTCACGAGCACGCACCGGCTTTCCATCGCGCGCCGCACCAATCACGATGGCATCCAGCCGCTGTCGCAAATCCTTCAAATCTTTCGCTAGCGCCACAATCGCCATAATCTCCGAAGCGGCCGTGATGACAAATCCAGTTTTTCGTCCACCGCCGTCCTTCTTGCTTTCCATCGAGACCGCGATCCGCCGCAACGCGCGATCGTTCATGTCCATTGTGCGCGGCCACGTAATTCGCTCGGGGTCGAGATGTAAATCGTTGCCGTGGAAAAGATGGGCGTCGATGAGCGCTGCGAGTAGATTGTGCGCCGAAGAGATAGCGTGAAAGTCTCCATGAAAATGAAGATTGATCTTTGCGCTCGGCTCAAGCTTGGAGAGCCCTCCGCCCGTTGCCCCGCCTTTCATCCCAAATACCGGGCCAAGCGAAGGTTCGCGCGACGTGATGACCACTTTCTTGCCGAGCAGTGCCAGCCCCTGCGTGAGACCGATGGCCGTAACGGTTTTGCCTTCTCCAGAAACAGTCGGCGATGTCGCCGTGACAAGAATTAATTTTCCGCGTCGTGTATACGCGGGATCTGCCAGCAGCTCCAGGCGAACTTTCGCGCCATGAGGTCCAACCTGTTCGAAATATTTTTCTGAAATTCCTAATTTGCGCGCGACGTCTTGAACCGGAAGAAGATTCTTTGTCATGCTCTCATCGGATTGTGACTAGGGATTTTAATTCCGAACCAAAGGGTATCACATCGATTCATGTCCCGGATTGTCACCGCTGCATCAAATAACGCGAGCGGACTTGAACTGCCACGAATAGCGAGGATCGTAACGTCTATTCGATATTTCGTAGATTTTCAATCAATACGCGCTTGTTATACGATAGGCGTCTGCGTTAGGAGAACTTCATGGCCATCAGTTTCACGCTGAACGGCAAAACTCAGACGGTGGACGTCAGTCCGGATATGCCGCTTTTGTGGGTTTTGCGTGACACCCTGAATATGACGGGGACGAAGTTTGGATGCGGAATGGCTCTGTGCGGGGCCTGCACCGTACATATCAACGGCGAAGCCACACGCTCTTGCATTACGCCGATCTCGAGCGTAAGTGGCAAGAAAATCGTCACAATTGAGGGGTTGTCTGCTGACGGAAGCCACCCCGTGCAGGTCGCTTGGATCGAAGAAGACGTTCCCCAGTGCGGCTACTGCCAGTCCGGGCAGATTATGTCCGCGGTCGCATTGCTCGCAAAAAAACCAAAACCCACCGACGCCGATATCGACGATTTCATGAGCGGCAACATTTGCCGCTGCGGCACCTACCAGCGCATCCGCAAGGCCATCCATCGCGCTGCCGGCTCGCCAGCCCAAAAGGCATAAGCGTCTTCCAGAAGATTCGCTACCTGTGTTGATCAAACATTTCTGGGGTCCTCCCGCTCTATTCTCTCTGGGATGCTCTCCGGTCCTTATGAGCTTCTTCTTTGCTCTACGCGCTTAGTCGCGTTATCCAGTAAGTGGTAGAGAAATCCTCGGCCTAAGGAGTCTGGGACGTTCCCGCCCAAACATCTCTCCGGAAGGCACCGCGATGTTAGGCTGGCCGCATGTGGGAGTGACAAACGGTCGGCGGGCGTGAGAGATTCGATAGACCTCTTCGATCATGGAACTAATTCATCCGCACGTTACGAATGCGCTGGGAATCATTGCGCTTGCGATATGGCTGCACTTGTTTTTCGGGCGCGGGTGGTTTTGGCGGATTAGAAAGCTGGATGCGGACGCTTTTGTGGGAAAAGCCCCGATGGAATGGCCGAGAATTGTAGTGGTGGTGCCGGCGCGAAATGAGGCGGAGACGATCGAGACGGCTGTGACGAGCCTGATGCAGCAGGACTACTTAGGAGAATTTTCGGTTGTGGTTGTGGACGATCATAGTGACGACGCGACCGCCGCCCTCGCCCGACAGGCGGCAGACCAAAACCGTGCTGGGGAACGCCTGAAGGTGGCAAGCGCTTCGGCGTTACCTGAGGGCTGGACGGGAAAATTGTGGGCGCTTAACGAAGGGATAGCGCCTGGCGCAGCAGAGACGCCTACCTATTATTGGTTTACGGACGCGGACGTGAGTCATGCGCCAGACACGCTGCGCCAGCTGGTGGTGCGAGCGGACCGAGATGGGTTGGACCTGGCGTCGCTAATGGTCCTGTTACAGGCGAAGGCATTGTCCGAGCGGGCGCTGATTCCGGCATTTCTTTATTTTTTTCTGATGCTTTATCCGCCGAAGTGGATTGCAGATGAAGAGCTGAGCACGGCTGGTGCCGCTGGTGGGTGCATCTTAATAAGTCGAAAAGCGTTAGAACGTATTGGAGGATTGTCTGCGATTCGCAGCGAAGTTATCGATGATTGCGCGCTCGCGAAGGCCGTGAAACTGAGCGGCGGAAAAGTATGGATGGGATTAACTCGGAAGAGCACAAGTTTGCGAGCATATATTTCTTTCGGGGAGATTAGGGATCTGATTGCGCGGACGGCGTTCACCCAGCTGCGTTATTCGGCCCTAATCCTGATAGGGACGCTCACGGGAATGTTCTTGACGTATGTCGCGCCGGTGATTCTCCTTTTTGCACATGATTCAACGGCCCGGATGCTTGGAGTTGTGGCTTGGCTCTTGATGACTCTTTCTTTCCTGCCTACAGTGCGTTTCTATAGGCTTTCGATCCTTTGGGCGCCACTGCTGCCACTCACGGCTCTCTTCTACACATACGCAACGTGGCTCTCTGCCGTGCGCTACTGGAGGGGCAATGGCGGCCAATGGAAGGGACGTGCGCAGGCCCCAAGAGGAGCTTAGGCAGTAGTATTTGATTCAGAGACGACGCAGCGCAGCACGTCGAGGCCGATTCGGCTAGGTCGGCCTAAGTCAGTGGAAGAATCTCTCCACATTGCTGGGGTCCATAAACCGGCACAGAGTTGCCGTTTAACATCCACCAGCGCAACCAAGACGCATACAATCGCGAAGAAGATTCCTGGTAGATCTGGCCGTCAAGGAAGGGGCTTCGATGGGTCAATTGCCGCAAACCAGTGAGTGCGAGTCTGCCGAAGTCTGGATTTTGGTTCTTGAGTGTCTCAATCAAGATAGGAACAGCAGAACGACTTCCAGTTTCCGAAAGGCCCATCAAACCGTTTGCGCGTGAGAATGGATCAGAATCGGCAAGCAGCGATTTTACGAAGGGCATGGCATCTTCCCCACCCAATCGCGCCGCCGCGAGTACGTAATCCCGGGCCTGATTCGGCTGTTGCTTCTGCGCGATCTCGAGTAAGAGAGGCAAATACTTCTTGTCGCCCATATCTGCGAGGTACTTAATAATTTTTTCCTTCTCGTAGGAATAGCCCGTCGTGGCCTGGACGATTCCGGCAAGGACTTCCCGCGAGTGCGGTGTATTAAGATTCTTCAAACCCAGCAGCGCGAAAGAGCGGGCGGCGGGAATGTCGAGCATCGAGACCATGGTGTCTTCGAGAAATGGCGGAGCCAGGCTGCCGATGACCCTTGCCGCCTCGATTCGATGCTCCTCGTCCTGTGCGGTCAGCCCCGCAATGTAGGACTGGAAAAGCGGTTCAAGGTTCTCGCCGCTTGCTTCAATCAATTGAACACGAAGGTGGTCGTCAACTTTTATTTGTTGGTCGCCAGCAGGGATCGGAGAGTCGTCTGTTTTTGGGCCATAGTTGGCGGCCCATGTTGCATGAATGTCGTAGGCGCCAGACCTGGAGAGATCATGTTCATAATTCAGAAGAATAGTCTCGTGGCGTGTCTCGCCCGGTGCGACAATCTGCATCCCCGTGATGCAACTGCCTCCAAATCCGTGGTCGCAGCTTGAATGCTGGAGCGGAGGTGTAGTTGACACATCAATGCTATACCCCCCGCAGAAGGTATAACGATTCCCCTGGAGGAATTGAACAGGTTCCTTGCCCTGATTAGTCAAGTCGAAATGAAGGTAAACGGGTTCGCCAACCTTGAACTGCTCTTTCTCAAGGGAGAAGTGGCCCTGAAGCTGAGCGAACGCAGTCCTCGACAGCAAGAAGCATGACAACGCGGCAAAGAGGACCGAGCGTGTTATCCGACTACACATATAAGGCATCCTAACTTAAAAACGTAACACAAGCTGTAAGAGCGAGTTGACGAGATTGCATGGATGCGGGTGAGAGGTGTGAGGATGGCTCATGCGCATGTTCGGCACGTTGAAGCGCAAACTTGTCAATGAGGCCGCGCTAGTGCTTGGACAGTCCTTCGACGGCGTGTTGCGAAGTCTCCAGTTGGTCGCGCTCGTTGCTATCGGAAGGAGATTCGGCTATCAACTGCTTCTGGATCTCGATGGCTTGCTCCGCGGCTTGGCGAGCTTCCGCAGGGCGGTGTGCGCGGTCCAGCGCATACGCCAAGTGACGAAGCGCGCGGGCACGGCGCGAGCGCAGCAAGCGATCCTTCGGATTGCGCGCCAAATCCTCGTCAAGAATCTTTAACGACCGCTGCGCCATGACCAGCGCCTCGGCCGGATCGATTTTGCTGAGCGGGTACGACAGCTGGAAACAGGCAATCGCCAGACTTAAGCGCGCCGACGCGTTGCGCGGGTCCGCGTCGACAAGCCGCTGCGCCATCGCCACATACTGACGCCCTGCAGCCACCGCTTCGACGGGCTTATTGAGCCCTTCTCCTGTTTCGGTGTCGTAAATGCTGCTTTCGTAGTTCGCGGTGGTCATTTTCTGCCGGATGTAAACGGGGTTATCCGGCTCCGCCGCCAGCAAAGCATCAATGATTGGATCCGAATCGTGCAGCGTCGCAAGTGCTTCGTCGTATTTTTTGTTCTCCGCGAGCGCTCCCGCGACAAGCGTTGATGTTAAGTGTTGGCGTGCACGCGAAAAATTTCCGGGCTTGAGCCGGGCATAGTCCGTCGCAAAAGCGAGTGCCCGTTGATAATAAGGAAGCGCGTCCGCGTCATGCCCCTCATACCCGGCGAGGTCGCCCTGATGTACCGCGACGCCGGTGGCCACTAGCACAAGCTCGGGGTCATCCGGCTTTGCGGCACGCAAGCGGTCGAGAAGGGCGGCAGATTCCTCCAGGTTTTTGCGCGCCTCGGGAAGATGACCGGACAGCATCGCCAGATACGCAAACTCGGATTGGAGCGAGGCGAGTTCACTGGAATATACAGGATTGATAGCGGACGCGCGGCGCTCAAATTCGATGGCTTTCCCATAATTGAGCACGGCGTCGTCTGTACGACCGAGGTTTGGCTGGCCTGGCATTCCCTGAACCCGAGCCACTTTTGCATAAGCGACGCCGACTTCGTTTAGGAGGTCCGAATCATTCCCCGCGCTGCGGCCAAGATTGTCGAGGTACTCGAGCGCGGTAGCGACCATTTTCTCGCGGACAGCCGTCGACCCGGGCAAGCGCGCGACATCATCATGCAGTTCGAGGAAGCTCTTCGCGAGTTTGCGAACCTGCTGGAAGCGTTGCCGCGCCAGATGCGCCTGATAGAGCGAAACACCCGTGCCCACGGCGAGCGACAGCACGACGGCGACGGCCGCAGCAATGCTCCAGCGGTTGCGCGCCGAGAAACGCGAGACTCGATAGAAGAACGTATCCGGGCGAGCCGTAACTGGCCGGTGATCGAGATAGCGGCCAATGTCTTCGGAGAATTGCTCCACGGAACGATAACGCCGCGCAGGATCGCGTTGCAAAGCTTTCAGTACGATGGTGTCGAGATCGCCGCGCAACGCCGGACCGGCAACGGCGGAAGGCGGTTTCGGATCGCTCTCGCATATTTTGCGCTGCAATTCGGATGCGTCGTAGCGTGTCAATGCGTGCGGCCGCTGACCTGCTAGCAGTTCATATAAGACCGCGCCGAGCGAGTAAACGTCTGAAGCAGTCGAGACGGATTCGCCACGAATCTGTTCGGGCGAAGCATAATCCGGCGTCATCACAAATATTCCGGTCTGCGTGTGGACGGCGGCGTCTCCCAGCAACTCGGGCGCAAGAAGCAACTTTGCGATTCCGAAATCGAGAAGCTTGGGCACGCCGGTGTCGCTAATTAGAATGTTGCTCGGTTTGATGTCTCGATGAACGATGAGCTTTTGATGCGCGTATTGGACGGCATCGCAGACTTGCCGGAACAGGCGAAGCCGCGCGGGGATGGACAGTTTCTTGGACTCGCAATAATTGAGCAGATGATGTCCCGGCACGTATTCCATGACGATATACGGCAATCCGTTATCGGTGGAACCTCCATCATAAAGAGCGGCAATATTGGGGTGTTCGAGAGCGGCCAGGATCTGGCGCTCATTGCGGAATCTCGCCAACACGGCCGGGTCGTCCGTCTCGAAGCGCAGTAGCTTCAGAGCGACATGTTTGCGGAACTGATCATCATCGCGGCTCGCCAAAAAGACCGCGCCCATGCCGCCGCGGCCGAGCAGCTTTTGGATTCTATATGGCCCAAGCCGACGACCTACCCATTGATTCAGAGAAGGCTGCGGCGTGCTGGGAGAGTCACCGCCCGCGGTGGTATCCGTTGGAAAAGTTGGACTCGACCCAAAGTCCGGAGATGGAGGATCCGGCGTCATTGAAGAAAGCTTACCAACCGCTGAGACGTGAGGCAATGCGCGGTCGTTGGTGAGTTAGTTGGAGAGATTTGGAAGGGATTCAACCGGACTTTGGCTACGACTGGGCCAGAAATTTAGCGAGCGGCTGCCAGTAATTTCCGTTCCAGCCTTCGAGCAGGTGATCGGCGTCGCCTTTGGGGAAGCCGGCGTGATCAAAGACAACCTTCGTATCGGAACCTTGTTCGACAAGAACGAATCTAACAATCGACCACGCGCCCACAGGCCAGTAAGCCACTCGCCATGCTTGGACGATCCGTTCATTGGGCACGAGTTCCAAGTTTCGTCCAAGAATAAAGCCATTGAAGAGTTTGAACGCGCCACCTGGTTCGGCGACGATCTCCGCAGGGATATTGCCCTTCGCCATGCCTGATTGAACCGCGGCACTTAGCAGAATGACTTTCTGGAATTGCTTGGCGTCGGTGAGAGCTTCATACACGCGCTTGCGGCTCGCTTTGAAGACCGGCTCCTGATGAATAGCGTCCTCGGTATGAGAAATCTCTTGGCTGGCTTGCGCAAAAGCTTGGGCCGAAGCCAAGCCGAAACTGCCCAGCGCAATCGTCACACCAGCAATCATTTGGCGCCGGCTCGGACAATTTGCGGTCACGTCCTGTGTCTTCTGATTCCTCATTTTTCGTCTCCCGGCCCCGCGAAGTCTTCCGCCTCGCGAATCGTGAGGCATGGAACCACGCCCCTAAAATATGTTCAAGATAATATTTTCCAGGAGAGGAGAATGCAGTTTGCAGAATACTTTGGTGCAGCGAAATTGGGAGGCGCGATGCAATGGTGGATGCTGACTGTAACTGGGTTCCACTGTATGCTTGCGGCATGATTCGACAAATGCGCGATCTGGTTTCGATTTGCGTTGCGTTGTCCGTCGCGTCGTTCGGAGCTTTGTCTGTTCCGAGTGCGCATTGTGCCCAACAGGAGACAACCTCACCGGTCAGCATACGTGTGACTGATCCTTCAGGAGCCAGTATCCCTCACGTCACCATTAGCGTTGTCCCGTCGCCCGATCCGTCGCCCGCAAAAATGGAGACAGACGAAGCTGGCCAGCTTTCGCTCAATCTAAGTGCGGGTAGTTACGCTTTGTTCGCCGATGCTCCCGGGTTCAAAGCAGCAGCGACACAGATCGATGTTCAGGGAACCAATGAAGTTCAGATAGTGCCGGTTCGTCTCGAAATTAGAATGGTGAACTTGATGGGAGGAAGCCCTCAAGGGTTCTACATCGCTCTTGCAACCCCGTCAACGATGCCAATGGGCACTCTCAAACTCACCACACCCACGGATGAGCTGCGTGTCTCGGCGTATACGAAGCAAGAAGGTCTAGAGTTAAAAGCCGCCGACCTAAAATCCATGCCCCGCACCACCGTCACCGTCCACAACGAACATTCCAAAGCCGACGAGACCTACGTGGGAGTTCGTCTCGCGGATCTGCTCGGCAAGCTTGGGGCACCGTTGGGACACGACCTGCGCGGCGTAGCATTAAGTGCATACATCGTCGCGACCGGGTCCGACGGCTACGTGGCGGTCATTGCTCTCGCCGAAGTTGACCCAAGTTTTCATTCGGGAGAAGTGCTTGTCGCGGACACGATGAACGGGCAGCCCCTCGACGAGAAATCTGGGCCGTTCAAGCTCGTGGTGACGGAAGACAAGCGGCCGGCGCGATGGGTGCGCAACCTGGTCAGCATCGAACTTAAGTCGGCCAAGTAGTTCGCGTTCGCGAGGGTTGTAGCAAACACGGAGACTGTCTCCTGCCTCGTAGGGGCACGGCACGCCGTGCCCGTCCGAATGATTGGAAAAGGACGCACATTGCAGCTAGGAGCGGGCGAGCGTATATTGACGTGCGGCTAGGAAAACGATTCGGAGATTCCTGGAAAAATTTGGGAGGGAACGTGGGGAAACTTTCTGCATGTGTGTTGTGTTTCTTGCTGCTGGCGGCGATGCCGATGACGGCGCAGGCTCCGGGAATTTCGGAGATGTACGCGCTGATCCGCGCTGAAGAGACAAACAATTCGAAGATCATGTGGATCATCCATGAGATCGCGGACGTATATGGGCCGCGCGTGACAGGCACGCCAAATTTGAAGACCGCGGACGACTGGGCCGTCAAGACGATGACATCGTGGGGATTGGCGAACACGCATCTGGAGCCGTGGACATTTCAGCCGCCGAGCGCGGCAACACCCGTGCCGGGTTGGGAGAACATGGAGCTTTTGGCGGAGGCGCTTACGCCTTTCCATGGCCAACTGATGGTGATGCCGCTGGCGTGGACGCCAAGCACGAAAGGAGTGGTCACGGGGCAGGTAGTGATGTTACAGCCGCCAGGATTGGCGCCGCCGACAGGCGCAGGTTTCAATTTCTTTGGAGGCGCGCCGCCACCCGCCGAACCGAAATGGGCAGCACCGCCGATGCCAGCAGCACCGAAGCCAGCGGAAGCGAAGCAGCCGACCCAGTCAGAGCTAGATACGTATTTGAATACAATGAAGGACAAAGTTCACGGAGCGATCGTGTTTGTGGGAAAACATGTCGAAGTGCCGGAAGACATGAATCCTGCGCCCATGCGGCGGCCTGAAGACGAATGGAAGTCGCGGTTCGATGCCAAGAATCCACGGCCGTTCCGTTTTCCCGAGCAGCCTAAGTTGCCGGAAGGTCAGTTGACGCGGCAAGAGGTTTCTCGCCAGGTTGACCAGTTCTTGGTGGATAACGGGGCTCTGGTACGAGTCAACGATGCGGGTCGCGCGCACGGCGTAATCGTGGCGCAGCAAAACGGAACCTACGATTGGACACGTGCTGTCCCGACTCTGGTCATGCGCAATGAGGACTACGGCCGGATATCGCGCGCTATCGGCGATGGCACGGGGGTGAGGCTGCGCGTCAACATTCAGAACAAGGAATACCCAGAGGGCACGACGGTGTTTAATGCGATTGGAGAAATTCCTGGCACAGACAAGAAGGATGAGATCGTCATGCTGGGCGGACACTACGATTCGTGGCACGACGCCACCGGCGCCACTGACAACGGGATTGGCTCTTCAATGATGTTAGAGGCGGTGCGCATTTTAGCGGCGCTGCATGTAAAGCCGCGCCGGACGATTCGCGTGGCGCTGTGGAGCGGAGAAGAAGAAGGGCTGCTGGGGTCGCTCGCTTATGTGCAGCAGCACTTTGGAAGTTTTGAAAGCCCAAAGCCGGAGTTTGTAAAACTGGACGCGTACTTCAACATCGATTCGGGCACCGGAAAGCCGCGAGGCGCTGGCGTGTTCGGGCCACCGAGTTCGGCAGATATGGTGCGCGAGGCGATGATGCCGTTTGAAGATTGGGGATTCATGGGCGCGATTGCTTCGGACAGCCGGAGAACAGGCGGGACGGACAGCACCTCGTTCAATAACGCCGGTTTGCCGGGGATTGGACTAGCGCAAGACCCGTTTGACTATGGCTCGTTTACCCATCACACGAATCTGGACACGTATGAGCGCATCTATGAAGAGGACGTGAGAGAAGGGGCGGTGGAGATTGCCTCGGCGGTATACGCCTTGGCGATGGCCGACGCGATGGTCCCTCGATTCAAAGACGCGGAAATGCCCAAACCGGTTCCGGAGCCTGCGCCCGGATCGCTGGCGACGCCGGTCCGGCACGTTCCTGCGAACTAGAACGTACGAGAAGCAAAAGCGCGCGGTGCGGAACACGCATCGCGCGCTTTTCGTTTGTGGTCCGTAAAGTTTTTCTAGTGTGTGATATTAAAGTTGGCGTGGAGAGAAGCCGTCGAGTCACCGCCAACCCATACGTCAAATGTCGCGGGCTCTTCCACCCATGATTTCGTCGCCGTACTCCAGTAAGTCAGCTCGTCATTTCCAAGAGAAAAGTGGACCGTCTTCTTTTCGTGGGCCGCAAGGGTGATGCGCTCGAACCCTTTGAGTTCGCGGACGGGGCGCGAGGTGCTCCCGGATTGTTGGTGAATGTAGAGCTGAGGAACTTCGTCCGCTGAGGAAGCGCCAGTGTTTTCCAGGTCGACGCTCACGTCGATCGTTTCGCCGGGCTTGATCTCGCTGCGGCTGAGCTTGAGATTTGAAAACGCGAATTTCGAATAGCTCAGGCCGTAACCGAATGGATAGAGCGGCGTGCTCTCCTCATCCCAGTAACGTTTGCCCTGATTTTCCGGCGCCTGCGTCGTGTTGTGCGCGTAATAGATGGGAATCTGGCCGGCATCGCGCGGCCACGTGAAAGGAAGCTTCCCGCCGGGCACGGCATCGCCGAAAAGAAGATTCGCGACGGCGTTGCCGCCCTGTGTCCCGGGATACCAAACATCGAGAATCGCGGGAATGTGGGCGGAGGCCCATCTAATGTCGAGCGGGCGTCCGTTCATAAGAACCAACACGACAGGTTTGCCCGTCGCGGCGACGGCTTCGAGTAGCCGCTCTTCGTCGCCTGGAAGATTGAGCGATTCGCGCGAAGCCGCTTCGCCGCTCATTTTCTGCTGTTCGCCGAGGACGAGCAGGGAGATATCACTGGAACTCGCGAGTTGGATAGCTTTGGAGAATTCGTCTTTGGATTGAGCTTCCGTCCACGAAACTTCCGCCGGGATGCGCATAATCTGATCGAAAAAGGACGGAAACTTGCGCTGGACATGGACTCCCGGGGCGTAATTGACTTCCACGCGCGAGCCGAGCGTATTTTTGATTCCGGTTAGAATCGTGACAGTTTCCGGCAGGTCGAATTGGAAAGCCCACGAGCCAAGCGTGTCTACTTGCGAATCTGCGAATGGACCAATGATCGCGATTTTTTTGTAACCGTCTTTTTTAAGGGGAAGAAGGCTGCCTTCATTGCGGAGCAGAACGGCGGTACGTTCTGCAACCTCCCGAGAAATCGTGCGATGCTCGGGTGTAGCGAGTACCTGTTTGGAGCGGGCTTCGTCGACGTAAGGATGTTCGAAAAGTCCTAGACGGATTTTCGTCTCCAGAATGGGCCGCGCTGCCTCTTCAATTTGCTGCACGGTGATTTGTTTACGTTCGACAGCGGTTGCCAGGCTCTTCGAGTAGGCGGTAAAACCGAGAGCCATCTCCATGTTTACGCCGGCGTTGAACGCGTAAAGCGCGGATTCGTAAACATCCTTGGCGTAGCCGTGATTTTGCAGGCTTTTCACGGAATTGGCGTCACTGACAACGAAGCCGGTGAATTTCCAATCATCGCGCAGCACGTCATGAAGCAGCCAGCGATTGCCCGTGGTAGGCACATCGTTCAAATCGAGATAGGCGCTCATGGCAGATCCGATGCCAGCTTTTACGGCGGCATGAAAGGGTTTGAGGTAGACATTGTAAAGAAGAGTTTCGGGAATGTAGGCTTCGTCGTAATCGCGGCCGCCGATGGCCGCGCCGTAGCCAGCAAAATGTTTCATGCAAGCGAGAATATGATCGGGCGATCCGATGTACTCGCCTTGAAAGCCTCGAACTTGCGCAGCAGCCATCGCGGAGCCGAGATAGGGATCTTCACCCGCGCCTTCGACCATGCGACCCCAGCGTGGATCGCGTGCAATGTCCAGCATAGGTGCAAATGCCCATTTGATGCCGACGGCGCTAGCTTCTTTGGCGGCGATGGTTTGTGCTTTTACTGCGGCGGCGGGGTCCCACGAAGCGGCCATGGCGATCGGCACAGGGAAAATAGTCCGGAAGCCGTGAATGACGTCGAAGCCAAAGATCAGCGGAATGTGCAGCCGTGACTTTTCCACTGCGAGATGCTGGTAATGATTGATCTGCGCAGGATCTGTAACGAAGAGGAGCGACCCAAGCTGGCCTTTTGAAACGGCCTCGTCAAATGAACCTGGCGGCCCAAAAGCAAACAACTGATTCAGTTGACCGAGCTTTTCTTCCAGCGTCATTTGTTTTAGTAATGCGTCGGCGCGCTGGCGAATAGCGGCCTCGTCGGGCGCAGCGGCGGGAGGGGAAGTCTGCGAAGGGGCAATAGGAACGAGAGCCAGCGCAAAGAGAAGGAGCAGCGCGCTGCCGAGATTCTTTTTGTTCAGTCGGAATTGCTGGTATGTTTTCACGATAGCCTCCCGCAAGACGGCGTGATGCTAATAGGCGCGCGGCAAAGATGCCAGAAGAAAATTGAGAAAAAACGATTTACTTGGAGCTTGTGCGAACATCGGTACGCCCAGGCTCCAGTGATTCGCTGGCCGATATGAGGACGGAGAGAACATGACGAAGACGCGGCGGAAGTTCTTGACGGAAACTTCGCTGGGATTGGTCGGAGTGGCTGTGGCAGGCGCGCAGCAGCAGAAACCGGGCGAGCCACCGGCGGGAACGCCTCCGGCATTTGGAGCGGGGCTGGCTGTGGGTCCGGAAGTATCGCCGGTCACGTTTGTCGAAGCCGAGAAAGTGGTGCAGGTGGAAATGAGCCCGGCGCATCGCGACATGGTCGCCGGCAGCTGGCGCGGCAACATGGCCGCGCTGTATGAGCGGCGCGTGGGGCCGCGCAAAGTTGCGATCGAGGACAGCGTAGCGCCGTACTCGCAATGGGATCCGATCCTGCCAGGTCAGAAGCGAGGGCCGGAGCGCGAACGATTTGTACGCAGTTTGAAGGATGCCGGCGCCTTGCCAGGGTGGGATGAGGACATTGCGTTTGCACCGGTATGGAAACTCTCTCAGTGGATCGAGACGCGGAAGATGACTTCGGAGCGGTTGACTAAGATCTATCTGGAGAGGCTGGAGAGATTTAACGGGAAACTGCGCTGCGTGATCACGCTGACGCGCGAACTGGCACTGGCACAGGCAAAAAAGGCCGACGCGGAAATTGCCGCCGGAAAATATCGCGGGCCGCTGCACGGAATTCCGTGGGGCGCGAAAGACTTGCTGGACACCGCTGGCATCCCGACGACCTGGGGAGCGGAACCGTTTCGCGATCGAGTGCCTGCTAAGGATGCGGTTGTCGTGAAGCGTCTGCACGACGCGGGCGCGGTACTCGTCGCAAAGCTTAGTTTAGGGGCGCTGGCGCTGAATGACATTTGGTTTGGTGGGCAAACCATGAATCCGTGGCTGTTGGAAGAGGGATCGTCGGGCTCGAGCGCGGGGCCGGGCGCGGCAACAGCCGCCGGGCTCGTGGGATTTGCGATTGGCAGTGAAACCGGAGGAAGCATTGTTGGGCCAAGCATGCGCTGCGGATTGACGGGACTGCGGCCGACGTATGGGCGAGTGGCACGAACGGGAGCGATGACTTTGTGTTGGTCACTCGACAAGCTGGGCCCGATGACGCGGAGTGTTGAGGACGCCATGCTTGTGCTGCAAGCGATTTCCGGGCCTGACGCCGGCGATGTATCGAGCGTGCACAGTCGACTGGATTTTGACGCGGCCACCAGCGTGAAGGGATTGCGTGTCGGCTATTTTCCGGCGTGGATGAAAGAAAATCCCGCTACGGAAGTAGATCGCGCGGCGCTCGAAACGCTGAATAAAGTTGGCATGATCCCGGTGGAAGTGAGCATTCCTGACTGGCCGTACGATTCGCTGAACTTGATCTTGTTTGCAGAAGGCGCCGCGGCATTCGAAGAAATAACGCTCAATCACGAAGTAGACCAATTGAAGGTGCAGACTTACGACGCGTGGCCGAACATTTTTCGCCAATCGCGATTTCTTTCGGCGGTTGACTTTGTGCAAGCGGATCGCCTGAGACGAAAAGTGGCGCAGGAAATGGCGCGCGTTTTTTCTCAGGTCGATTTGCTCCTTGTTCCTTCCCTGCGCGATGAAATGCTTACAATCACAAATTTCACGGGGCATCCCTCGCTGACAATGCGGGCGGGATTCATCGAAGTCAGCGAAGCGCGCACAGACTGGGCGCCGGATCCGAGCAGACCACTACCGAAGTTTTCGCCACCCAGGCGCGTACCGCACGGCGTAACACTCATCGGTCGGCTGTTCGACGAAGGAACAATCGCGCAAGCTGGTCTCGCGCTGGAAAAAGCATTCGGCGTCGTGGGAGAACGCCCGCCGGGATTCTAGATTAGGGCCAGAGTGCTTCGTCATACTAACTCCTAGAGAACAAATGACACCGGGAACACAGTTGTCTCCTCAGGTGTCCAATACACTAGGACCAATGACTCCAAGACCTCGCTGGCGCTTCTTGCGAGAAGCAACCCTCCGATTGTTTCCGGAAGTAGTTCCCCGAAACTATTTGCCGCTGCTCCGCCACCGTCCGATGCCTTTGATCACACATCTGCCGAATTTCGGCCTCATGTACGGTGCCGTCTTGTGGATTCTGGTTTTCATTTTTATGATTGTTACGCCGCAGGGCCAATACTACGGCTTACCCATTGACCTTAGAACCCACGATCCTGTGGGATGGCAGAAGAGTCCGTGGCAGGAAACTCTGAGCGTTTATCTCGCCGTCGGCGAGCAGTACTACGTCAACGGCCAGTTGGTATCTCGAGAAGATTTACGCGGAAGACTGAAGCAGGACCTAGATCGTCGTGTGGTCTGGACAGTCTACTTCGAAGCTGACCAAGACACGCTAAACATGAATGCGATTTATGCAATGGACACGATTCAGGGACTTGGAGCCAAGCTTGTCTGGATTACTCCGAAAGTCCGCGAGGAACTCAACGATGAGGACGACCGGAGCAACCGCAACTCGATTGAAACCGGCAAATAGCGCGCCGCTCCTGCTTAGTCGCGTGAGCGGATGCTGATTCGCCCTTCCAGATGCAGAAATTGTGGCCGGGTGCGAGGGAATTTGGTATTCTGCGCAAGGTAAGGTACAGGGCTGTATCCTGCGGTCAGGGAGCGGCACCGGAGGCCGGCATGAGTGTTGTTCCTAATTCGGGCAATGGAAAGATCACTGTGCCCGATCTGCTGCAGCGGAAGTCTTCAGCAGCAGGTTTCCCATCCAATTCACGTTCGCAGAAAATCACCTGTTTGACGGCGTACGACTATCCGACGGCGCGTCTTTTGGACGAGGCGGGCGTGGATGTTTTGCTCGTAGGCGATTCGCTTGGTATGGTGGTGCTGGGATACGACAGCACGCTGCCAGTTTCGATCGAAGAGATGCTGCTTCATACGCGGGCGGTCCGGCGCGGGACGCGGCGGGCGCTTGTGGTGGCGGACATGCCTTATGGCAGCTATCACAGCGACATCGCGGAGTCGGTGCGCAATGCAATGCGCTTCGTAAAAGACGCAGGCGCCGAAGCGGTGAAAGTCGAAGGCGGCGAGCGGCGGCTGGAATTGATTGTGCGGCTGACGGAAGCGGAAATTCCGGTGATGGGGCATGTGGGTTTGACGCCGCAATCGGTGAACGCGCTGGGAGGTTTCCGCGTGCAGGGAAAGACTGTCGATGCTGCAGAGCAGTTGTTGCGCGATGCGCGGGCAGTGGAAGCAGCTGGAGCGTTTGCGGTGGTGCTTGAAGCTGTGCCGCGAGAGCTGGCGGCGCAGATTACGCGCGAGCTGCGCATTCCGACGATCGGCATCGGCGCGGGGCCGGATTGCGATGGGCAGATTCTGGTGATTCATGATTTGCTTGGATTGACGTTCGGGAAGACGCCAAAGTTTGCGCGGCAATATACGAACGTCGGCAAAGTGATCGCAAAGGCGGCGCGCGAGTATTGCGAGGATGTGCGCGGCGGGACGTTCCCTTCGGATGGGGAGTCGTATCACGCGTCGCAAACGGCGAAGGAAGAGAAAGAAGCGCCGGTCAATAGTGATGGTGATTGGTAGAAACGAGAATCGAAAAACGAAATTCGAAAAACACAAAGCAGATTCCTCGCTGCGCTCGGAATGCCAATTACACTTACACTTTGATTTTGACGTGGAGGTTGAGATGACGCCGGAAGAAATGCGTACACTGTATGACTACAATGCTTGGGCGAATCATCGATCGCTGGATGCTGCGGCGAATTTGACTACTGAGCAGTTCACAAAACCGATGGCATCGAGTTTTTCATCGGTGCGGGATACGCTGGCACACATTTGCGGGGCGGAATGGATTTGGCTTGAGCGGTTTCAGGGGCGCTCGCCAGCGTCCTTGCCAGATATTTTGGAGTGCGCAGATGTGGATAGCCTTCGCGCAAAGTGGGCGGAGCAAGAATCGCGTCTGCTCACGTTTGTCGGCAAACTGACGCAAGAAGACTTGAATCGCGTGATGGAATACAACACTTTGAAATTTGGCGTGTACAAAAATCCGCTGTGGCAATCGATGCAGCATGTGGTGAATCATGGAACGTACCATCGCGGACAGGTCACGACGTTGCTGCGGCAGCTTGGGGCGCAGCCGATTTTGACGGACTTGATGCATTATTATCGTGAACGCGCGACGGCGGCTAGTGCTTGAAAAAAGTTCAAGAGTTCAAAGTTCAAGAGTTGAAACAAGAGACGACGAATAGGCGTAGAAATGCCTTGGGAATGCACAGACTGAAGTCTGTGCCACTCGCAGCGTGGAAATAATCCGAACCATTGCCTGGATGAAAGAGTACGCGCGTAGTGCGCGCGCGGAAAGCCGTGTGATTGGACTGGTGCCGACGATGGGTGCGCTTGCATGAAGGACACGCGGCGTTGGTCGCACGGGCGCGACAAGAGTGTTCGAGCGTGATTGCGTCGGTGTTTGTGAATCCGAAACAGTTTGGTCCCAAGGAAGATTACAAGAAATATCCGCGGGACCTGGAGAAGGATGCGAAAACACTCGGAAACGTGGGTGTCGACGCACTGTTTGCGCCCGACGTGGCGGATGTTTATCCGGACGGATTTCGGACTTACGTGAATGTCGAAGGCATCAGCGAGCGACTCGAAGGGCGATCGCGACCCGGACATTTTCGCGGTGTCTCTACCGTGGTGCTGAAACTGTTTGAGATTGTCCAGCCGCATTTTGCCTATTTCGGAAGAAAAGATGCGCAGCAGGTACGCATCATCAGTGAGATGACGCGCGACTTGAATCTCGATACGGAAATTGTGGTTTGTCCGGTTATTCGAGAAGCGGACGGACTGGCGCTTTCTTCGCGCAACGCGTATTTGAGCGCCGAAGAACGAAAGGCTGCGACGGTTTTGCACCAGGCTTTAGTGGCGGCGCGAGACGAGTTGTCGCGTGGCGTGCGCGACGCGATGCAGCTGCAAACCGCGATGCGGCGCATCCTCGAAGCCGAGCCACTGGCTAATGTGGACTACGCCGAGATTGTCAGCGCGGACACATTTGAACCGGTGGTGCGGGTGGCACGGCCATGTTGCGCAGTGCTCGCGGTGTCTATCGGTAAAACCAGGTTAATCGATAATCTTTTTATCGAACCGGCTTCGCCGGGTTCAGATGAGTTTCTGTTTCAGCTGTGAGTCGAATCCCTTTTTAATCCAAATCCTTCCCGCGAACTCAGCGGTCCGCGCTGCCTCTTCGCTTCGCTCAGAAAAAGGCGGACGCTACGCTGCCGGAGCGTGGCCCTTTTTTGAGGCTTCGGCCAGAACTTCGGCAACGTGGCCTTTCACTTTGACGCTGTCCCAGATGTGTTCGAGTTTGCCATCGGGGCCGATGAGAAAGGTGCTGCGAATGATGCCCAGGAACGAGCGGCCCAGGAATCTTTTCATGCGGCGCGCACTATAGGATTCGATGGTTTTGAGACCAAAGTCGCTGAGAAGATCGAAATTGAGTTTTTGCTTGGCTTTGAAACTGGCTTGGGTTTTCACTGAGTCGCCGCTCATACCAAGGATGACTACGCCTAGCTTGTCGAATTCTTTTTTTGCGTCGCGAAACTCGGACGCTTCGGTCGTTCAGCCAGGCGTGTTGGCTTTGGGATAGAAGAAGAGGACGACGCGTTTGCCTTGGTAGTCAGAGAGAGCGACGTCGTTACCGGCGTCGTTCTTTAGGCGGAATGCCGGAGCCTTGTCACCGATTTTCAGCATATTCTCCTCAGTGTTTTGCGCGCGCAAATTTCGCACGGCTTCGATAAATCACAGCCAAAACGGAAAGAAGCCGGGCTAAAGCCCGGCGCTACGCTTGCTGTTCGGATCATGCCAGAAGCTTTCGCAGAATGTCATTGATGGCTTGCGGATTGGCTTGGCCGCGCGTGGCGCGCATGACTTGGCCGACAAAGAACTTGAAGACGCCTTCGTTACCGGATTTGAATTTGGCGACGTTGTCCGGATTTTTTTCGATGACTTCGCGGGCGGCTTGTTCGAGCGCACTTGCGTCGTTTATCTGGGCGAGGCCTTCCGCAGCGACGATTTCGTTCGCGCCGCGACCACTCTCGAACATTGTTGCAAAGACTTTTTTCCCGATGGAAACGGTGATTTGGCCCGACTCGACTAGTTTCAACAATTCGGCGAGAGCGGTGGGAGAAACTGGGCTTGCCTCGATCTCTTTTCCTGAGTCGTTCAAGCGGCGCAGAAGTTCGGTTTGAATCCAGTTGGCCGCGGTTTTAGCTGGCGCGCCGGATTTTACGACGGACTCAAAATAATCGGCGAGCGACTGCGCGGCCGTCAAAACGCCGGCGTCGTAGGACGTTAAGCCATGTGTGGCGATGAAACGGGCGCGCCTGGCTTCAGGCAGTTCTGGCAAGGTGCGGAGGACTTCTTCGCGCCATTCGGAGCTAACATGCACGGGCAGCAAGTCCGGCTCGGGAAAATAGCGGTAGTCGTGAGCTTTTTCTTTCGAGCGCATGGAGACGGTGCGGGATTCGTCCTGGTTCCAAAGGCGCGTTTCCTGTGAAATGCGGCCGCCAGATTCCAAAACGCCGATGTGGCGCTCGATTTCATACTCAATGGCTTTTTGCACGTAGCGGAACGAGTTGAGATTTTTTACTTCGACCTTCGTGCCAAATTCTTTTGCGCCGCGCAGACGGACACTAACGTTGGCGTCGCAGCGGAGCGAGCCTTCTTCCATATTGCAGTCGCTGACGCCGGTGTACAGCATGATCTGGCGGAGGGTCGTGAGATAGGCGTAGGCCTCTTCGGGCGCGCGCATGTCCGGCTCGGAGACGATTTCGCTGAGAGGCGTGCCGCAGCGGTTGTAGTCGATATAGGCCTTAGTGGCGGATTCGGAAAAGCCTTCGTGCAAGTTTTTTGCGG
The DNA here is from genome assembly GCA_963784015.1 of uncultured Acidobacteriota bacterium. Lineage (GTDB taxonomy): Bacteria > Acidobacteriota > Terriglobia > Acidiferrales > UBA7541 > Acidiferrum. Next base: position 122,835 of record CAWAPX010000038.1, on the reverse strand, counting down.
CGTCTTCTTCCAGGTGAAGGCGCGTGATACCTATGCGCTTCTTTGTGCCCTCGTGATCGATCTCGATCCAGCCGTTGGTAGCGAGGGGCAGTTCGTATTGGGAGATTTGATAGCCCTTGGGTAGATCGGGATAGAAATAATTTTTGCGTGCGAAGCGCGAATGTTCGTGGACGGTGCAATTCAAAGCGAGCGAGGCGCGCATGGCCAGTTCAACGGCGCGTTTGTTCAAAATTGGTAGCGTGCCGGGCAGGCCGAGGCATACCGGGCAGACATTCGAGTTAGGCGCGTCGCCGAAGCGGTTTGCGCAGGAACAGAAAATCTTGGTGTTAGTCAGAAGCTGGACGTGAACTTCCAGGCCGATCACCGTCTCGTACTTCGCGAGAACCTCGGGGGCGATGGCTGCCACTTCTGGAGATGATTTCGTCATGACGGAGCCGGAATTATAGCATCAGCGTGGCGAGCGATTGCATGGTGGGTCGATCTCGCAGCAAGCGGCGTCAGGGATGAGCCCGATCTGTACCATGCTGTGCCACCCCCTCACCCTATTTTGATAAGAATATCAAAACATGGGATTTAGGTGCGGGTGGGCTGCTAAGAATATCATTCTACAGGGCTTAGAAGCTAAATGATTGGTTATTGTTTCTGGGTACTTCATTCTGGGAATTTGGATGCGTTTGCTTGCTTGGACAGGTACGACGTGTCATGCCTGCGGGCCTTCGGTTAACAATAATGCCCATGACCCCTGGTTTTTTGTAAATGTTGCGGATAAAGGAGTTAAGCCGCAAGGGGTGTCCTCAGAAAGCAAAAACGCCAGCAGGGATGCTGGCGCTACCGGGGACGAGCTACAATGTTACCTAAGGGATACTGTACGTTCGTGGATATATTTTGTCAAGATGAAAATCTGGGTTCGGAGGCTTGGGGCGGGCGGGACGGAGCGCCTTCGAAGCCTCCGTTGTTCCTCAGCGCAAGCAGGGTAAGGAAGCCCCTTCCCTACAAGGGATCTCCCGCGACTGGCTATGTTTATCGGCTTCAATAGCATTGCGGGCGATGATCGTGAGTTTTTGCGGTGTTTGGTGAACAAGGTAACGACTACTTATTTTGCAGGCGGCATATTCACACGCGGACGGCCAGATGAGCCGAGCTCCACGGTGAGTGGCGTCTGAAAAACCTGCTCGAGCAATTCGCGCTGAAAAACGGTTGCAGGTGGTCCAACGCGAAGACATTTGCCCTTCTGAAAGAGAGCGACCTGGTCAGCGTACTGACCCGCGAGATTCAACTCGTGGGTGACGACGACAACCGTGTACCGGTCAGCCGATGCAAGGCGCCGGAGCGTTTCGAGCAGATCGACCTGCGCGCCGATATCGAGATGCAGCGTGGGCTCATCCAGAAGGAGAAGCAGGGGCTGCTGTGCGAGAGCGCGCGCCAAGATGACGCGTTGCTTTTCGCCGCCGGAGATCTGATCCATCAAGCGGTCACTGAGGTGTTCGGCGCCGACTTGTGCGAGCGCATTGCGAGCGATGAGGATGTCCTCTTCCGTTTCGAATCGCAGCATGCGGCCGTAGGGATGCCGGCCCTGTAGAACAAATTCCCAGGCGCGCGAGGGGAAAAGCAGAGGACTTTCCTGTTGGACCATGGCGATGCGCTGGCCGCGTGTCCGGTGCGGAAGCGTGTGCGTAACGAAACCGTTCAGAAGCACACGGCCGGAAAGCGGTTCCAGCGCGCCGGCAATAAGCTTTAAAAGCGTGGATTTGCCACAGGCATTTGGCCCCACAATCGCGACAATTTCGCCGGGACGCGCCTGAAAGCTTGTCGCTTCGAGCGTAAACAAAGGTGCTTGCGTGGGATTGGCGGAGTACGCGTAGCTCACCTGCTCGACACTCAAGCGAATATCGGAGTTGAAATCTCCGGTGTCTCCCGAAGAACGTGAAGCGGAGGACCGGGCATAACTGCTCAAGCTAGTCTCCTGCGCATTAAATAAAGAAAAAGCGGCGCGCCGGCGATGGCAGTCATGGCACCTACGGGAAGCTCCGCCGGAGAAACGATGGTGCGCGCGAGAGTGTCGGCGAGGACTACAGCGATGGCGCCGCCAAACGCGGCTGTTGGCAACAGAGATTCGATGATCGGAGCCGAAGAGGAGACGCATAACGTGGGGCACGAGCAAGCCTACGTAACCGATTGCGCCGCTGACGGAAACGGCCAGCCCCGTTAACAAGGACGCCGCAATGTAAACGACCAAGCGAACGCGACGCACGTCCACGCCGAGGTGCATCGCTTCTTTTTCGCCTCCAAGGAGCAAGTTCAGATCTGACGCCGTGGTGTAAATGGTTCCGGCGGCAAGAAAAAAACCAAAGCGGAGAATAAGGCTCACAACGTGCGGCGGCTGAGTCTGGAGTTCACCCATCATCCAGAAGGCGATGCCACGATAGTTGCCACCAGTAAGCGTGGACATAAAAAACATGATGATGGCCTGCAGAAAGGAAGCGGAAATAATGCCGGCGAGGAGCAGCGTGCCGCTGTCAATTTGACCTTCGCGGAGGCCGAGGAAATAGACGGCCGTGATCGTTAGCGCGGCACCAAGAAAAGCGCCGATGGGCGTTAAGAGCGCTGCAACAGCTGGCGCGAGCGCCAGATGCGGTTCGATAATCAGCGCGATGATGGCGCCGACCGCCGCGCCGCTGGAAACGCCGAGAACGTAAGGGTCGGCCAGAGGATTTCGCAGCAACGCCTGAAAACTGGCACCTGCGACGGAAAGCGATGCGCCAACAAATATTCCAAGCAGAATACGCGGCAACCGAATATCAAAAATGATGAGTTGATATTCGCTCGAGAGCTGGCTGCTTTGGCGAAAAAGAACACGAAGCAAATCGTGGCCCAAGCCGTAGAGAGACACGGGGACAGCCCCGAGCTTAAGCGCGATCACCACCACGACGAAAAGGACGGCGGACAGAATCGCGCATTGCGTAAGTAAACGGCCGAGCGTCAAAGGGCGCAAGCGCAGACCTCCATGAGAGTGGGAACCCCGCTGGTTAAATCCATTGCGCGAGGTAAGACTTGTGGCAGAGCTGGAGGCGGAATTTTCTTTTCCTTTTCGTCGTCGGGATGGGGGGAAAAGGCTTCGGGATGCAATTGCCGCGCGAGATCCTCGATGGCGGAGACGATTCGCGGCGTCGTCCTGTTCACAGCATCGCTGATGACAGCAAAATGGCGGTTGCGGACGGCATCGAGACCGCGCCATCCGGGGCGCTCGGCAAGCACGTCGAAATCATTTTGTCCGCTATCAGAATGTGCCGCTGCAAAAACGAGAAACTCCGGTTGCAGACGGACCACCTCTTCGAGACTCATGTGAGGCCAGTCTTGCGCGGAGTCAACGATGGAAATGGCTCCCGCCAGTCGCATCGCATCAGCAATGAAAGTTCCTTTGCCCACGGAGATCAGGGGATCTGACCAAACAATGAAGAGAACACGGCGCGGAGGCAGACCGCTCAAACGCTGCTGCAGATCAGAAACGTGGTGTTCCAGATCGGCGCGAAGGGTAGCGCCCGCATCCGGTACGCCGAGCACGTCTGCAAGCCGCTCCGTAGAGGAAACGATTTCCTGCACGGTATGGGGATCCGTGGCGTAAGTGGGGATACCTAGGCCATCGAGAGAGTTGACTGTCTCGAGGCGATTCAAACTTTTGGTGACCAGCACGAGATCAGGTCGCAGGGCGACAATCTGTTCGAGACTTGGGTTGATCGCGCCGCCTACCTTGGTTTTTTTCTGAGCATCGGCGGGATAATCGCAGTAATCGGTGTCACCGACGAGACGATCTTGCAAGCCAAGAGCATAGATCGTTTCGGTGAGACTTGGCGCAAGAGAAACGATGCGTTGAACGGGCTGGGGGACGCGCACTGTGCGACCGACTTCATCAACGTATTCTTTGTAGATCGGTGAAGCGGGCGAGCTCGCAGAGGGCGCTTGTGCCCGCGATGTTGGACACCAAGAAGCAGCGCAGAGCAATAGCGCGACGACCGCGCTCGTAGGTCCAATATTTTTTCGTGCGTCTTTCCGTGTCGGCACAAATCCCCGCGGGCGAGAGTAAATCTCTTGCAAAACAAAAAAGCCCCGCGAGACACTTGGGGGCTTCTTGACGGCGCTTCTTCTCGCGAAAAGCGCTGGCTTCTGCGGCGCGGGAGGGTAGCCTGGCTTGCGGCTCATTTCAGCCGCTTACAGTGGCGGGACCGCGGCCGATTCTCACGGCCTTCCCCACTTCCCTTGTCTGCAAATTGAAAGCTCAGTGTATGCCGGGGGTCTGGGAGTGTCAACGTAAGGCATAAACATCGCACAGAATGAGTGTCTTGGCCGCATGAGTTCAACGATTTTTCCAGTTGGGTTTGCGCTTTTCGACAAGCGCGCGTAGCCCTTCTTGAGAATCCTCGAGACGATACAACTCGTTGAGGAAAATATTCATGGAGTTCTTCATGCCATCGCGCAACGAAAGCCCCATGCCGCCAAGAATCGCTTTCTTAGCCATGGTAAGTACAGGTCCTGAGTGCGCCGTAATGCGTTCGCTGAGCTCGTTCACGGTCTGTGTGAGTTTGGCTTCGGGGACCAACCGGTTTACAAGACCCATTTCCAGGGCGCGGTCAGCACTCAGCGCTTCTCCGGTCAGGACGATTTCAAGCGCTCGCTTCGGGCCAACGAGAAAGGGGAGGATTGTCGATGCAAGCGGCGGAAAGACACCGATGGAAATTTCCGGTTGCGCGAAACGCGCCTTCGGCGTGGCAATCACGAGATCGCCAAAAGCGGCAAGTTCCGCGCCGCCGCCGATAGCCGGGCCGTTTACCACACAAATCACGGGCTTGCCGACTTCCAGCATGCCAGTGAAGGCAGCATAAAACGCATCGAGCATCTGGAATACACGCTCGGAGGTATACTCCCCGATGTCGATGCCGCCGCAAAATACTTTGCAAGCGGAATCGAGAATAACAAGTTTCACTTCGGGGCTCTGGCCTGCAAAGGTGAATCCGTCGGAAAGCTCGCGCAGAAACGCTTCGTTGAGGAGATTGTGTTCAGGGCGATTGAGTGTCATTCGCGCGACGCTGCCGTCGATGCGCATCTTTATGAATTCAAAGTTCTCTGGTGTGCGCCGCTCGGGTCGCGATACGTACTCTTGTTCGTCAACTGGCTCAATCATGCCCCGCCCTCCTGGGTAGGTGGCCGCTTGAATGCTTTCGGAGCGGCTCTAAAGGACTAAATTTGATGCTAGCATGCCGTAGGTTTGAGTCTTGGAGCAGAGAATGGACGCGTGCGCAAACGGTTTGCCCCTGAAACGTGTTGGTTCGCGGGCTGGGAGTGTGCGTCATGCCATTCTCCACACATCGCGTAGTTTCGGGCGCAGGCTATTTCTGTTTGCAGGTATGCTGGGCTGCGGCTTTCTGAGCGCGCACGAGGTGCATGGCTTGACGGCTGGAAAAACATTATCGGCTCGTGAAACGGATACGGCCGCCGCCGTGCGATTCGACGGCCGGGCCGATGCGGAAGGATTTCCGGTGGATGAGGCGTGGGAAAAGGTGACCGCGGTTCTATTTAGCAGCGATTGGCAGGGCAAGAACGCCGATCCTGAGCGAGAGACTCAAGTGCAGGTGCTGTGGACTCCAGATGCTCTTTACTTGAGATTTCTGGCGCGCTATCGCAGCATGACGGTTTTCACGGACGCCGAACCTGATGGCCGGCGGGATCGACTTTGGGAGCGCGACGTCGCTGAAGTTTTTCTGCAACCCGCTGAGTCGAGTGGGCGGCACTATAAAGAGTTTGAAGTAAGCCCCAACGGATTCTGGATTGACCTGAATATCGGGCCTGGAGAAAAACACGATCTGCAGAGCGGATTGCGGCGCCGCGTCAAAGTCAATGAGCAGAACAAAACTTGGCTGGCCGAACTGGTACTGCCAATGAAGGGTTTGACAGCAGAATTCGATCCGGCGAAGGCCTGGCGAGTGAATTTCTTTCGGGTCGAGGGGTCTTCTGAGCCGCGCTTTTATTCCGCATGGCAGCCGACAGGAACGCCGGTGCCAAATTTTCACGTTCCTGACGCCTTTGGCAAACTTGTATTCGAAAAATAGTTAGCCGCCCGAAAAGACGGGCTGAAGACTGGCGTCAGGCAATTCTTTTCCTTAGGCTTCTTCGTGATGACTTTCACATTTTCATTTTGGCTATTCATTCGCGAGCGCTCAGTTCACATTCTTGCTGGGTTGGCTTTCGTTCTCGCGTTTTGCGGCTCGACTTTGCTTGGCCAGGCACAGCAATCGCCGCAGACGGATCCCAAAGCACCTGTGGTGACGAAAATCGAACCGCCTTCGTGGTGGAGCAACCTGACTCCCGAGGTCATGTTGTTGCTTTCCGGACGCTATCTCGAAGCCACGCATGTTGTCTGCAACCTACCGAGCGTCTTGGTGGAACGCACGCAAGCGACCGCAGGCGGCGACTACTTATTTGTCTGGATAAAAATCGGGCCCGAAACAAAATCCGGGACGGCCGTTTGCCGCATTACAACGCCAACAGGAACAACCTCGTTCGAGCTGCCGCTGGCTACGCGTGCCATAAAGCTGGGCAAGTTTCAGGGACTCTCGCAGGACGACGTGATTTATCTCATCATGCCGGACCGCTTTGCGAACGGCGATCCCACAAATGACGAGCCTGTCGACGCTCGCGGCACACATGATCGTACGAACGCGCGAGCGTATCATGGCGGCGATCTGCGCGGCATCCGCGAACATCTTCCTTACTTGAAGGATCTCGGCGTGACCACGCTTTGGCTCACACCGATCCTGAAAAACGGAGCGGCTCAGGACTACCACGGATATGGCGCAGTGGACTTATATGCCGTAGATCCGCATCTTGGAACGATTCAGGATTATCAAGAGCTGGTCGCGGAAGCTCACAAGCAGGGCATGAAGATTTTTTTTGACTTTGTGCCAAATCACGTCGGGCCGAAACATCCGTGGGTTGCTGTGCCGCCGCTGCCCGAATGGTTCCACGGAACCCCGCAGCATCACATGGATACGACCGCAGGTATCAGCGGCGCGTTTTACGGAAAGGCGGACAAACCGGCAATTCCCAATGACCCTTTCGAAACGCTTGCCGATCCGCACGCACCGCCCGGCCTGTCGCGGAATCTGACGGACGGCTGGTTTTTCAACGTACTCCCCGACTTGAATACGGAAAATCCTGTGGTCGCCGAATATTTTTTGCAAAACAGCATCTGGTGGGCGGAGAGCTCGGGGTTGGATGGCTATCGGCTGGATACTTTCCCCTATGTTCCGCGGAAGTTTTGGTCCACCTGGCATGCAAGACTGCACCAAATCTATCCTTACTTAACGACGATCGGCGAAGTCTTTCACGCGGATCCGACTGTCACCTCCTTTTTCGCGGGAGGGCAGAGGCGATTTGATGGCATCGACTCCGGCGTGAGCACACTCTTCGATTTTCCGACGTTTTTTACGCTTCGCGATGTTCTGCTACGCAACGCACCGGTCGGGCGCATCGCAGACGTCTTGCGCCATGATTCGTTGTATGTTCATCCGGATACGCTGGTGACATTTTTCGCGAATCACGATGTGCCGCGCTTTGCGAGCGCGGAGGGAAGTTCAGCCGCAAAGCTCAAGTTGGCCTTTGGGCTGACTTTAACGTTGCGTGGAATCCCTCAGCTTTACTACGGCGACGAAATCGGAATGCCGGGCGGCGGAGACCCCGACAACCGGCGCGATTTTCCTGGCGGCTGGCCGGGCGATCCGAAGAATGCCTTCACCGCAGATGGCCGTGCTGCGGAACAGCAAGAACTATTCGCGTACGTGCAAACGCTGTTGCGGTTGCGGCGCGAACATCCTTCACTGCAAAGCGGAAGGTTGTGGGACCTTTTCTCTGACGAAACAGCTTATGTGTTTTTGCGAGAGACAGAAGAGGAGCGCGTATTGGTGGCCTTCAACAATTCGGCTGAAGCACGCGAGCTGAGAGTTCCTCTCCGCGAAACGGCAGCAGAAGGCGCTGCTGGCTTGGGGCTGGTTTTCGGCCAAGCAAAAGCCGGGATCTTCAAAGGTGAAGCCCGTATCTCCGTGCCCGCGCAATCCATTTCTATTTTTATGATCGAGTGAACAATCAAAAACTCAAACGAACATTCCAGTTCTTGAGTGCGTCCGGCACGGTGAGCGTGATGGAGTGTGCTTGGGCATCATATCGCCAATCGCGAATCAATTGCTCGCCGATGCGCACTTCTTTCGGCCCGGAACTTGCTCCATAAATTTTGAGCTGCGTGCTGTTCCACCACGGCTGCCAAGCATTTTTCTCGATGCTACTGGTAATCGTAAGAGAGCCGGGAGATACCTGGCACGTGAAGTTTACTCGTAGAAAGTTTCCCTTTTGATAGGCAAAGGTGAGCCCGTCGTCTTCGTAGAGTGTGCCGCGGCAATCGCTTCCTGGATAAACGCGAAGTTCGAGCGGACCATCCGGCTTCTCATTCGTGCTTTGAATGACGGGCTGCATGGGAACAATCGCGCCAGCGCGGACATAAAGCGGCGTTTCCGCGAGTGCCGGGTGCAATGAGATTTGCTCCTTAGAGGAATGCTTTTCGGCGGTCCAAAAATCGTACCAATCGCCGGGCGGAAGGTGAATGTCCTCTGCGTCGACCCTTTCCGTGACGACAGGCGCGACGAGAAAATCCCGGCCAAAGAGGAACTCGTGATCCTCGCCATAAAGGCCTTGCTCATCGGGATATTCAAGAAAGAGAGGCTCCATCAACGGGACGCCAGTACGCGAGGTTTCCTCCATGGCGGTGTAAATAAAAGGAAGCAGTCTGTAGCGCAGCTCGATGTAGCGTTTCCGAATCGCCTCCTGTTCAGGGCCGCTTGCCCAGGGCTCGTGATCGGCGGTGCCTTTCGCCGCGTGATCGCGATAAATCGGATAGAACACACCTAACTCATACCAACGCGTCAGAAGATCGACTGGAGGAGAACCCGCGAAACCCCCGACGTCCGCTCCAACGAACGGGTAACCGGAAAGCCCGAGGCTCATGATCTGAGGAACGCTCATTCCAATGTGATTCCAGGTCGCGCTGTTGTCGCCGGTCCATGTGGCTGCATAGCGTTCGGCGCCCGCATAGGCGGCGCGTGTGAGCACGAAGGGCCGCTCGTCAGGCCGCAGCTTGAGAAGGCCTTCGTAGGTCGCGCGAGCGTTTTCCATGCCGTAGACATTGTGAATGGCACGATGGTCGAGCGTTGTTCCGTCATCGAGGCGATGTACCACATCGAGCGGCATCGTTTTTGAGGGAGTTTCGAAGACGGAGGGCTCGTTCATATCGTTCCAGAAGCCCGCGACGCCCATGTTCACAAATTCCTTATAGAGGCCGCCCCACCATTCGCGCGCGCGAGTCAGAGTAAAGTCCGGAAAGACGCTATCGCCAGGCCAGACTCTCCCGACAAACACAGAGCCGTCCGCATTTTTGACGAAGGCATCCTGTTTGATTCCGGAATCGTACGGCGCATAACCGTGGTCTGGATCCTTCTTGATGTGCAGGTCAGTGATAAGGACCGTGCGCATGCCTTGCGTGCGAAAATCGGCAATCATTTTTGCGAAGTTTGGAAAATACTCGCGGTTGATTGTGAAAGGCGCGTTGCCTTGCTGGTAGTCGATATCAAAATATATGACGTCCGCGGGGATTTTTTTCTCGCGCAGCGTCTGAACGACCTCGCGAGCGCGCGCTTCGGGATAATAACTGTAGCGGCTTTGCTGGTACCCGAGCGACCAGAGCGGAGGAAGCGGAGTGCGGCCGACAAGCGCGGTGAATTGTTGGACGATTTTCTTGGGTTCCGGGCCAGCAATGAAATAGTAGTTCAGCTCGCCGCCCTCGGCTCCAAACGAAAAATAATCAGGTGATTCTTTGCCGAAGTCGAAGCTGCTGCGGTAGGTGTTGTCGAAGAAAACGCCGTATGCAGTGCCCTTGCGTAAGGCCGATGAAAAAAGGAATAGTTTTATAAAGCGGATCGTCCGATTCCTGCCAGCCGAAAAAGTCTGTATTCCACATCGTATAGGCGTGATTGCGGCGATTCATCGGACCGGGTTTGTCGCCCAGACCGAAATAACTCTCATCGGAAGGCATTCGCATCCAGGCGTGGATGTACGTACCGTCCCAAGCCATGGGCAAGGACGGTTGTTCGGCGAGAAGAACATTGCCCGCCGAGTCCGCGAAAGTGACCAGCAAAGGTGTCTTTTTGACAATCACAACGACGCGGCCAACCGCCATGCGCAACTCGGCCTTGCTATCTTCGACGCTGATCGCAGGAGGTTCAGGAGGTTCAATCACAGCCCAGGAAAAATCCTTTGGGAAAGACCCTTGCGGGGCGAGGCGCACGCGAATCACACCGTCCCGAAAAGCAGTGATGCGCACCTTCGCAGAACCGGCAGTCAGTTCGACGCCGTCCTGAAGTTTTTCCACATGCTGGACGTTTCCGATGTGCTGCCAGCCTGTCGCCGCAGTGCTGCCGCTGCTGATCGCGCAGAGCAGCAGGCCAACTCCGGTCCAACTGGCAAGGCGTGGCATGCTGTCCTCTCTTCGTGGGCTGGTGGAAGCGCCTTCGCCTAGAATACGCCTGCGCGCCGGGCGGCGCGCGTTGGATTTATCGCTAAGCCGCGAGCCATTCCTCAAAAAACGAGGAAGCCTTGGCACCTTCGATACGCCGACGCACGGCGTCCATCACGCGGCATTTCACCGAACCCTCGCTTCCGTAAAAGGCCAACCAGTACGGCAGATGAAGTTCCACGGGCATGCGCTCGATATCTATCTTTAGGGCGCGCAGTTTGAAAAACCCCTGTTGAAAAAGCACTCGCAGAACTTTTGTCCGAAGGATTTCTTCGGCGGCCTCCGGCTGCAGACGCGCCACGAGTTGATTGCGCGTCTGAATGGTGACCAAGTCATCGTCCGCCGGTACACCCGGAAACTCGAATAGATCGAGCGCGCCATGCACCGCGTCGAGCGCAAAATAACGTGTTTTACGCGCCCGGCCTATTTCGTAACGAACGCGATAAACCCAAAACGGCACGTAAGCATCGGCAATTCGCTGCAGAGGGCCACCACGAACCCTCCAGTAAACACCGCTGAACACACCCGAGCGGAAGCCGCGGACGGCTTCCTCCTGCGTGACGTTAGGCTTCAATGTTCGAATCGCAGTAACTCTCATCTATGCCCGTCTACGCGGCTCCTAGCGGAAATAAATCCACAAGCTGATCACCGTCGCAAGCAAAAGAAGACTGGCGAAAATGTTGATCCGCCGCTCAGTTGGCGTTTCGTGAGCGGGTTTGCGCTGCGGTATGCCTACCGCGACAGTTTCCATTTTGTCATCGACCGTTGCAAAAGTCAGTCCGGCAAGCTGTTTACGATCGGGTGCCTTGGTCATAAGGCTGACCGCGATGAGAACAAACGAGCAGACCACAAACATGAAAATCGCGTAATGCAGGAAGTTCATGTCGATGATCCATCGAACTACGGGGGATTCGAAATGACCACTCGCTGCGCGATCCGCAAGCTCCAAAATAAATCGCGTCGCTCCCAATACAAATCCAGTTAGAAGCGAGGTGATCGCCCCCGAACCATTCAGGCGCGGCCACAGAATGCCAAGCACAAAGCACGCGGAAATTGGCGGGCTGATATAAGCCTGAACGCTCTGCAAATAAATATAGAGTTGGCTGCTGATGTAATGGATGAACGGAACCCAAAGCAAGCCAAGCAACACCATGAAGCCAGTCGCCACGCGCCCGAAATTAACGAGTTGGCCTTCAGAGGCCTGCGGACGAATCTTTTTGTAGAAATCCAGCGTCACCAGCGTGGATGCGGAGTTGAACACGGAGCTCATCGCACCCATAACCGCCGCGAGCAGCGCAGCCATGACCAACCCGACCAGACCCGTAGGCAACAGATTGAGGATCAGGGTCGGGTAAGCAAAATCGGGCTTCTTTACCTGCTCAGGGAAAAGCGCGAAAGCAATAATTCCCGGGAGTACCAGCATGAACACCGGCAAAATTTTCAGAAAGCCTGCGAATATAGTGCCTAACTTGGCGTGCCCTTCGTCACGGGCGGAAAGCACGCGCTGCACGATTACCTGGTCAGTGCACCAGTACCAAATCCCCAATATCGGCGCTCCGAAAAATATGCCTGTCCACGGAAAATCTTTGTCACTCGAGGGTCTCATCATGTGGAAGTAACTCGCAGGCACCATCGTTCGCAGGTGTTCGAAACCGCCGACGCGGTGCAGCCCAATGATCGTTAGCGCGACGGCGCCGCAAATCAAAATCAATGTCTGGACCGTGTCGGTATAGATGACCGCAGCTAAACCGCCGGCCACAGTGTAAATGCCCGTCGCGATAACCAGCACGACTGCCGTCTTCCACAGCGACCATCCCGCCACCCGTTCCAGCACAACGCTCGCCGCATAAAGTTGTACGGAGATCTTTGTGAAAATGTAGGCCACGATCGAAATCGCGGCCAGGTATACGGCGCAGTTGCGATTGAACCGGCGCTCCAGAAACTCCGGCATGGTGAACACATTCGAACGCAAATAAAACGGCACGAACACCCAGCCCAGCACCAGCAAGATCAAGCAAGCGAGCCACTCAAAATGGCCAACGGCTAATCCAGATGAAGCGCCCGTGCCCGACAAACCAATAAAATGTTCGGTAGAGATGTTCGAAACGAACAAAGAGGCGCCGATGAAGAACCATCCAATGTCACGGCCGGCGAGGAAGTACTCTTCGGAAGTTCGCTCTCTTCGCGAAAAATAAAGCCCAATCCCGAATACGATGGCGAAGTAGATCCCGATGATGACGAGATCCAAGGTGGCTACGCTCTGGTGAGCAACCGTGACCTGCGATGCAAATAGCATCCATCCCTCCTTGGCATCCGCCGGCGAATCCCGGCCGGAATCTTTTGCTCAGTTGAACTTGCCTTCGCGAGTGCGCATCGCGCACCAAGCCCTCGTTGGCATGCGCGTGCTTGGTACAGTGGAATCCCTGCCGCCCCTAGATTGAAATTCGGCGTGCGCAGTCTATAACAGGGCAAGACAAGGCTCAATGGCTGTTTCGCTCTTTGAGATGGGCAAAAAAGGCCCTCCTGGCCATCCTCAATGGAGGAAGGCAATCGCGATTTGCCGTGATCCACGGATCAGGGTAAAAGAGAGGGGGAGGAAATATGACCAAGTTGCTGTTTTGTCTGCTGTTCTTTGCAACCGCGCTCATGGCCGCGGATAAGTCCATTTACGATTTCACCCTCAATTCGATCGAGGGACAACCGGCGCCGCTCAGCTCATATAAAGGTAAAGTCGTCCTGCTCGTGAATGTGGCGAGCCGTTGCGGTTTCACTCCGCAATACACGGCGCTAGAAGCGGTCTATGAGAAATACAAAGACCACGGATTCGTCATTCTCGGGATTCCAGCGAATAATTTTGGTTCGCAGGAACCGGGCACGAATCAGGAAATCAAAACTTTCTGCCAGAGCAAGTACAGCGTAACCTTCCCGATGATGGCTAAGGTTTCGGTGAAAGGCGAGGACACGACGCCGCTCTACCAATTTCTGACGGACAAGACCACCAACCCGCAGACCGGCGGAGAGATAAAGTGGAATTTCACGAAATTCCTGATCGGGCCAGACGGCCACGTGCTTGCGCGCTTTGAACCCGCTGTCACGCCGGATTCGCCGGAAGTGACTGCCGCGATCGAAAAAGCGCTCACTCAAGCAAAAAAGTAGCCGCAAGTCCAAAACAGAAAAATGATGGACGCCGCCGCAAGCTAATCGGCCTACGGCGGCTCCATCGCTCTCTAGCGTTCTGCTAGCGCATGCTCGTGCAGAAGCCTCATCATAGGTTATGGCGATCGTTTCGCTACTAAACGTCAGCAAGGACTACTTCACCGACGGCCAACCGGTCCGCGCGCTTCAGGACGTTTCGCTCGACGTGAATCGCGGCGAATTTGTCGCGCTTGTCGGGCGCAGCGGCTGCGGTAAGTCCACCCTGCTAAATCTTGCAGGAGCAATGGACTTCCCGACGTCCGGTCGGGTCCTGCTTGATGGCGCGGATACATCCACTCTCAAAGACGCTGGCTTGACCCTGCTGCGTCGCGAAAAAGTCGGATTCATTTTCCAATCGTTCCAACTTCTGCATACGCTGACAGTTCTTGAAAACGTTGAGTTGCCCCTGCTTCTCGCAGGAAAACCAAATGCACGCGCTGCCGCCCGCGAGAAACTCGGCTGGGTCGAACTCGATGGCTTGGGCGATCGCTATCCGCACCAACTCTCCGGCGGTCAGATGCAGCGTGTAGGCATCGCGCGTGCTCTAGTTCAATCGCCCGCAATTCTTCTGGCCGACGAACCAACAGGAAATCTCGATACGGTCACCGGCAACATCATCCTCGATCTATTGAAACGCCTGACGCGCGAACTAAACACCGCGACTCTAATGGCCACGCACAGCGCGGAAGCGTCCGCGCTCGCCGACGTCGTCGTGCGCCTGCGCGACGGAAAAATCGAAGAGCTCACACGGCAATAACATGGCACGCCTCTTTCTTTTTTACCGGTTGATGCTTCGCCCGCTCCTTCAAGAACCAGTGCGCGCTCTTCTTACAATTTTTGCTGTAACGCTGGGTGTCGCCGTGGTTTTGGCCATCGATCTTGCCGGCGGGGCGGCCACCGGATCTTTCCGCGCGTCAATGGAAACTCTAGCGGGCGATAACGATCTGGAAATTGTCGCGTCTGGCGGCGTTCCCGAGACAGTTGTCGGAACGATTGCGACGCTTCCTTATTCCATTCGTGTTTCGCCGCGCATAGAGGACTCGGCCGTTATCTTTGGTACTCAGCAAACCATTCCACTCATCGGTCTCGATCTGGTTGCGGAGAGTAGCTCCGAGCGTGGCGGGCCCATCTTCGGTTCAAGTCCAGATGAAACGCTTGCACCGCCAGAAAATGTGATGCGCAATTTGCAAGACGTTTACGGTATCTGGGTCGGCGCGAGTCTCGGAAAGAAACCAGGCGAGACTCTTCGTTTGCTGATCAACGATCAAGTCCGCGAATTCAGGGTTCGCGGCGTGTACGCCGATTCGAACGGCAGCGAATCGGCCATAGTGATGGACCTCGCCGCGGCGCAGCGCGCTTTAAACAGGTTCGGCCGTGTTGACCGCATCCTCCTCAAAGTTCCAGAGGCTTCGAGTCTCGTAGAGTGGCAAGAGCGACTGCGTAAAGCATTGCCCGCCGGCGTTGAGATTCGTACACAGGGAACGGCCACAAACGAAAACCGCCGAATGCTCGCAGCCTTCCGCTGGAATCTGCGCCTGCTCAGTTACATCGCGCTGATCGTGGGCGCATTCCTCATCTACAACACGATTTCAGTTTCTGTCGTCCGCCGCCGTCCAGAAACCGGAATCGTGCGCGCGCTGGGCGCCAGCCGGAACGCAGTGCTCGCTGCGTTCCTAGGTGAAGCGGCGTTTTTCGGATTGGCCGGAGCCGTGCTCGGCCTCCCCCTCGGGCGCGTAATGGCCACTGGCGCGGTAAAACTCATGGCCGCCACAGTCGAATCGCTCTACGTTAGTAGCCGTCCCGGAACAATCGAGCTGAGCGCCTGGTCCGTCGCACTCGCCTTCATCATCGGCATCGGCGTCTCAATTCTTTCCGCATACTCGCCCGCCCGTGAAGCCTCGCTCGTCTCTCCCATCGAAGCCATGGCGCGAGGACGGCGCGAATACATAACGCGCGTGCACAAATCACGCGTTCTGTTGCTGGCATTGGTGCTGGGCGTGTTGGCAGCTGCGGCCGCGTTCGTTCCTCCCATCGAAGGTAAACCCATCTTCGGCTATTTATCCGCGATCTTGCTTGTCGTCGCTTCGGCGCTCGCAATTCCAGCCTTTACGGATGCGCTTATTTCCAGGTCTTGCCGGTGGCTGGGAAAAATTCTAGGAGTCGAAGCTCTGCTCGCATCGCAAAGCCTTGCAGGTTCGCTTGGCCGAACTTCGGTGCTTGTTGGCGCTCTCTCCACCGCCATCGCGATGATGACTTCCGTGGGCATCATGGTAGGCAGCTTCCGCGAGACGGTTGTTATATGGATGAACGACCGTCTTCCAGCAGATCTTTATTTACGCCCTGCCGGTGTTCCAGCTCCAGATCGCCACCCGACTGTGTCTCTGGAATTGGCCGACAAAATAAGCAAGCTGCCCGGTGTCGCAGGGGTAGACCGGCTGCGCGCTTACGAAATCAGCTACGACGGCATGCCCGCAACATTAGCGTCGGTGGACCTTAGCGCTCTACGTTCCGATCATCGCTCAAATTTTTTCTCTGGCCGGCCCACTGAGCAAGTCCTTTCGCAGATTCGTGATGCGAATGCCGTGGTTGTGAGTGAACCGTTCACATACAAACATCATGTGCGCGCAGGCGACACTGTCACTCTAGCGCTGGGAACTTCGCGTTCGTCCTTTCGCATCGCAGACATTTATTACGATTATGGAAGCGAGCGCGGCACGATTCTGATGGACCGTCAAACGATGTTGCGCTACCTCCCCGATCCCACACCGTCGAACCTGGCCATCTATGTTGCGGCGAACGCCTCCGTCGAAGCCGTGCGCCAGGAAATCATGCAAACCTCCGCAGGTTATCGTGTGCTGCTCGCTTCAAACCAGGATTTGCGTACCGAAGCCATCCGGATCTTCGATCGTACCTTTGCCATTACGTACGCGCTGGAAGCTGTCGCCGTGCTTGTCGCTGTGATGGGCGTCGCTGGGGCGCTGCTTGCTCTGGTCATCGACCGCCGTCGCGAAATCGGATTGCTGCGTTTTCTCGGCGCGGCAGCTGGGCAAGTACGCAAGCAGATCCTCGTCGAAGCTGGCCTGCTAGGCCTGCTTGCGAACTTCGCGGGACTCGCTCAGGGATTTGCACTGTCTCTCGTACTCATCTATGTCATCAACAAACAATCCTTCGGGTGGACGATTCGATTCCACTTGCCGGTCATGGTCTTGATGGGAGGTCTAAGCGTAGTCTACTTAGCCACGGTGCTGGCCGGTTTGTATCCCGCGCAAGTTGCCGTGCGACTCAATCCGCTTGAGGCCGTCCATGAAGAGTAGGCTTGCAGCCCTCGCAGCGACTTTCTTGATTCTTAACCCGCTAGCTGCGCAATACCGCACCGCGGTGCCCGGCTATCGCTTCGAATTTCCCAGAGACCATTTCGATCATCCCGATTTTCAAACAGAGTGGTGGTATTACACCGGAAATCTCAAATCCGCAAACGGCCATCGCTATGGATTCGAACTGACATTCTTTCGCCAAGCGGTTAGCCGTGATCCCGCTCAAGCTGCAACTTGGGATATCAAAGATATTTATCTGACACATCTTGCCCTGAGCGACTTGGATGGCCAGAAGTTCTATCACTCGGAAAGAACAAATCGCGCCGGACCTGGAATCGCGGGCGTGAGTGCGCCCAGCGCCCGCATCTGGAATGGCAACTGGCAGATTCAGTGGGATGGCGCGGATCAAAAGCTACAAGCCATCGACAAACAATTTCAATTGCATCTGACGCTGCACCCGGAAAAGCCGCCCGTCATTCACGGTGAAAACGGCGTAAGTCAAAAGTCGGAAGGAGCGGGCCACGCGTCTTACTACATTTCACTAACTCGGCTCGCGGCAAACGGACAGCTCGAATTAAATGGCCAAACGCTCGAAGTGTCCGGACTGGCCTGGATGGATCATGAATTCTTCACTCATCAATTGGAATCTAGCCAAATCGGATGGGACTGGCTAAGCCTGCAACTGGAAGACAACACCGAGTTAATGCTCTTTCGCATCCGGCGAAAAGATGGCTCGCTCGATCCATTTTCTTCTGGCACTTACGTGGACGCGCAAGGCAAATCCACACATTTGCGTGCGAACGATTTTACTTTGCAGCCGCTCGCTGAAAGCTGGACGAGTCCCGTCACGCACGCGACCTATCCCATCGCGTGGAAAATCGTAATCCCAAAATTAGAGCTCGAACTCGCAGCGCACACATCACTCGCCGCGCAAGAGTTCGCGGGAAAAACAAAAATCGCGCCATCTTATTGGGAGGGAGCCATCACTCTGAGAGGCCACCGCGGAAAATCGCCGCTGGGCGGTGTCGGCTATCTGGAAATGACCGGCTATGATCGGCCCGTCAATCTCGCGCCGTAAGCAGTGACAAAGACTAACTCGAACGGAAGCGAGTTAAGCGAGCTACGCAACGCGAGTGGTGCTGGCACGTACGATCAGCTCAGGCTCGACGACGATTTCCTTGGGATAGGGAGCCTTTGCAGGCGCGGTAATACGCCGCAGCAAAGTTTCCGCCCCGATCATTCCCATCTCGCGCAGGGGCTGCCGAACGGTGGTCAATCCGGGATTCTGGTATGCGGCGCTCTGAATATCGTCAAACCCGACGACAGAAACATCTTCAGGGATGCGCCGGCCTGCCTCCCGCATCGCATGAATCGCTCCGATGGCGGAAATATCGTTAAAAGTAAATAGCGCGGTGAACGGTTCTCTACTGGCGAGCAATCTTTGCGTGACTTGATACCCCAGCAACGGCGAAGACGATTCGCCTTCGAGCTGGCCGATCAATCGTTCTTTCACGCTTATGCCAAATTTCTTGGCTGCCTCACGTACCGCTTCCCAGCGTACTTCCGTATCGGAACTAAACGCCTGCCCTTTAATAAAAGCGATCTTCCGGTGCCCCAACTCGGCGAGATGTTGCAGCGCCAGGCAAGCCGCTTTCGCATGGTTCAGAACGATGTTCGTCACCCCTGGGACGTCCCGGTGTCCGGAAACCGCAACACTGGGAACATCCACTTCTTCGGCAAGGACCGTATCCACCACGATTAAGCCTTCCACCGCCCGCTGTTGTAGGAGTAGCGGATATTCTTCAATCAGCTCTTTTCGATGGCGATGGCTAACCACAAAATAAAAATAGCCTTCTTGCAGCAGGTGATCTTCGATACCGGACATGACCAAAGCCGCATATCCCTCGCTGATTTCCGGAACAACAACGCCGATGGTAAAGCTCCGTTGCTGCCGGAGCGACCTGGCCAGATGATTTGGCCGGTAATTGAGTTCCTTGGCGGCGGCGCGGATCAGCTCCTGGGTGCGTTGCGGTATCGATTTTGCGGCGGGAGAACGGTTAATTACGAAGGAGACAGCGGCCTGAGAAAGCCCTAGATGCTCCGCGAGGGACTTCAGGCTTACCCCCGAGCCGGAAGACTTACGCGCGTCAGAGGCACCCTTTGATTTTGAACGGGGCATAGATATCGGTCTGGGCTGGTAGTCTCCCATAACGGGCCAAGGGAGAACAAGGTCCAAGGATGGATATAAGTAGCACCGCCGGGTGGCCGCTTACTTCCCTTGTGTATCCTACTAAATCGGTTTACTATGCTCTTTCCATCGAGGGGGACAGCGCGCCATAAGACTTGCCTGATTTAAAATTGCAAAAATTCCCAAAGAATAAGGATTTTGCTGGAAGCACGGCCCGGAATTCAGTATCGTTTGCCGTCCTTGCCGGTCCCGGCCAAGCTTAAATAATTTGCTCCAAATTTCCGTGCTTTCAAGGGCGTTTAACTCAACGTCCGACGGCACCATCGGAGTTTTTGATAACGTGCTCACCTCGCTGATTCGGTTCGCAATCGTGGCTTGTCTTGTGATTTGTTGTCAGGCCGCCACGGCGCAAGATTCGCCATCCGCTGCGGCACCCAGCTCCGCGACACCTTCTTCGAATCTCATCAATCCCGCCACGGAAAAGAAGATTGATGCCCTTCTCCACAAGATGACTCTTGAAGAAAAGGTCGGCCAATTGGTGCAGTATTCCTCCGGGCAGCCCACTGGCCCAGGCACCGGCCGAACCGATTACAACGACATGATTCAAAAGGGCCAGATCGGTGCAATGTTTAACATCACCACCGCACGGGACGCGAACTTGTTTCAGCACGTCGCGATGGAAAAATCGCGCCTGCAAATCCCTCTCATATATGGTTTAGACGTCATTCACGGGTACCGCACCGAATTCCCGATTCCTCTCGGGTTGGCAGCCTCTTGGGACCCTGAGCTCGTCCAGCGAACCGCGCGGGTGGCTGCGCGTGAAGCATCCGCAAGCGGAATCCGCTGGATGTTTTCTCCAATGATCGACATCGCGCGAGATGCACGCTGGGGAAGAATGGCGGAAGGCTTTGGAGAAGATACGTATCTGGTCTCGGCAATGGCGCGAGCCTATGTGCTCGGCTACCAGGGCGAGCGACTCAGTTCCCCGGATAGCGCCGTCGCGTGTCCTAAACATTTTGTGGGCTATGGCGCAGCCGAAGGCGGCAGAGACTACAACTCGGTGGAGATCTCCGAGCACACACTCAGGGAATTCTACCTGCCTCCCTTTCGCGCAGCGCTGGACGCGGGCGCAGCGACGATTATGACCGCCTTCGATTCACTGAATGGAGTTCCTACCTCGGCGAATCCCTTTACCATCAAACAGATCTTGCGCAAGGAGTGGGGATTTCAGGGAGTCGTTGATAGTGACTGGACTTCCATCGCCGAACTCATTCCCCACGGCATAGCGAATGATCCGGCAACTGCCGCGCGAAAAGCATTCCTGGCCGGAGTGGAAATGGATATGGTCAGCAGTTTTTACCATGACCATCTGGCGAATCTGGTGCGGTCCGGCCAAGTGCCAGAAGCTGCTGTGGACGAAGCAGTTCGCCATGTTCTGCGCGTCAAGTTCGCGCTGGGTCTCTTCGAACATCCTTTTGCGGATGAAAAACTGGAAGCAGGAACGATGCTTCAGCCGGAGAGCGTGTCGCTGGCGCGTGCCGCTGCGGAGCGTTCATTCGTTCTGCTGAAAAATTCTCCGTTGGCAAGCGGATCGCCGCTACTTCCTCTTTCCGGCGATGCAAAAAATGTCGCCCTTATTGGGCCGCTGGCGGATGATGCTACGGTGATGCTCGGCTCGTGGTCGGCGCAAGGCCGCCCCGAGGACGTTGTCACGCTGCGCGCTGCGCTGGCCCAGAAGTTAGGCGCGGATCACGCGCGCTATGCGAAGGGCGGCGACATCACCAAAGCATCGGACGAACAAGTGGCCGAAGCCGTCAAGGTCGCTCAGAACTCGGACGCCGTGATTCTTGCACTCGGCGAAAATGCTCCGGCGATGACGGGAGAAGCTGCTTCGCGTGCGCATCTCGGATTGCCGGGACAACAGCAGCAACTGTTGGAGGCACTTGTCGCCACTGGAAAACCTGTCGTGCTTATATTGTTCAGTGGGCGCCCGCTCACCCTTCCCTGGGCGTTTGAACACGTCCCAGCTGTCTTGGCTGCGTGGTTTCCGGGAGTGCAAGCAGGCCCTGCTCTAGTGCGGACACTCTTCGGAGAATCAAATCCAAGGGGAAAACTTCCTGTCACTTGGCCGCGCAGCGTCGGGCAAGAGCCTCTCTACTACAACGCGCTCAATACGGGCCGTCCGGCAGGCGACGCCGACCTCACCAAGCCGCCGTGGGAAGGCTCGGTCAAATATGTCTCGCGATATATCGACGAGCAGAACAGCCCGCAATTTCCTTTTGGATACGGACTTACGTACACGAACTTCAGCTACGGCCCGACGCAGGCGAGCTCGACTCAATTGAGTGCGAAAACACTGAACAGGGGTCTTCTGGACGCAAAGCGTTCGTCTAACTCCGATCTGACGGTAAGCGCCGACGTCACCAATAACGGCACGCGAGCGAGCGCGGAAACCGTTCAGCTTTATGTTCGCCTGGAAGGCACGAGCACGGCGCAGCCAGTGCGCGCGCTCAGGGCTTTCCAACACGTGACACTAACCGCAGGAGAAACGCGGCGCGTCACCTTCCATCTCGGACCGGAAGCGTTCGCGCTTTGGGACGATCAAAATAAATACGTTGTCGAATCCGCGCGCGCTAAAATCTGGATCAGCCCGGACTCCGCGCACGGCTCTGAGGCGACCATCGAGATCGCGAAGTGAACGCCACGAAGTAACGAGAGAAAAGAAATGACTGACTACCGTTGGTATCCCCGGAGAGAAGTCATCAAACTTGGCGGCCTCGGGCTTCTTTCTTCCTCGTTTGCGCCGCTACTGAACTGCTTTGCAAGTTCACAAAAGACATTCGTCGAACCTGCGGGAACTCCCTATCAAGGGACCGACGAAAAACTGCTGGACGAAATCCAGCGCACTTCCTTCGACTTTTTTTGGTTTGAAGCGAGCGCAAAAACGGGCCAGGTGAAGGACCGCGCGCTGGCGAATGGCAACGACAGTCGCGCCATGTCCAGCATCGCGGCTACGGGATTTGGCCTGACGAGCCTGTGCATCGGCGACCATCGCGGCTTTGGCGCGAGCAAGGAAATTCTGGAGCGCGTGCGCACCACGCTGCGTTTTCTGGCGAACGACCTTCATCACGAACACGGTTTCTACTACCACTTCATTCACATGGAAACAGGCGCGCGCTGGGAAAAAACCGAGCTTTCTTCGATCGATACTTCCCTGCTGCTCTGCGGTGTGCTGACCGCTCGCCAATATTTTGCGGACCAGGAAATCAGGGATCTCGCTACCAAAATTTACGAGCGCGTGGATTGGCCGTGGATGCTGAACGGCGGTTCGACTCTCTCGATGGGCTGGCATCCCGAATCCGGATTCCTGGATGCCCGCTGGGAACATTATTGCGAACTGATGATGATTTATTTGCTGGGCATCGGTTCGCCCACGCATCCTCTTTCGCCAGACACTTGGAAAGCGTGGACGAGACCGGTGATCAAATACAAAGGGCTGGAATATACCTCCGGCAACGATCCGATTTTCACGCATCAATATTCGCAGGCGTGGTTTGATTTCCGCAAAAAACGCGACGCCTACGCTAATTATTTTGAGAACTCGATCACGGCGACAAAAGCGCACAAACTTTTCTGTCTTTCGCTGCGCGACAAATTTCCAGACTACAGCGAAAACCTGTGGGGAATCAGCGCCTCCGACTACGAGAAGGGCTATACGGCCTGGGGCGGGCCGCCGGCGCAAGGGCCGATCGACGGCAGCATCGTGCCATGCGCGACCGGCGGATCGCTTGCCTTTCTTTTCGACGACTGCATGCGAGTACTGCGTAACATCCGCGGCCCCTGGGGGGAAAAAGCCTGGGCGCGCTACGGCTTCGTGGATGCCTTCAACCCTCTGGACGGCTGGTACGACCAGGATGTGCTGGGCATCGATCTGGGCATAACGATGCTGATGGCGGAGAATCACCGGAGCGGCCTCGTCTGGGATACGTTCATGAAAAATCCCGAAGCGCGAACCGCGATGCAAAAGGCGGGGTTCCACTCGACGTAGTCCTCAAGCAAGCCCGCACAAATAAAGCTGCCAACGAGTGGGAGAGTTCTCGAGCCACTCGTTGGCAGGTTCCTCGATCGAATTATGGAGGCGCTCTCCAGCTTCGAGCTACGCCTCCCGGGGTGGAAACCTAGAAGCTGAAGCGAGCTCCCAGTGTGATGACGCGGGCAGCGAGAGCGCCGGTAATCGTGCCGAAGTTCGAGGCGGCTATATTGTTCGAGATGTCATTCGGGTTGAGATTCAAATTGTTGAAGAGGTTGTAGGCGTCAAACCTGAGCTCAATCTTGGCGCCTTCGCCGAGCCCGGGGATCCTGGGCAAGCCAAAAGCCTTGGCCAGCGTCAGATCCACGGACTTATATCCGGGGAGGTTGAGCGAGTTGCGAGCGAGACCGGGGCCTGGAGGAAGACTGGTTCCGAAGAAAGTAGGGTAGGTTGTCGGCGAAAAATAAGCTGCGCCACCCTTGGGAAAGTTCGAGTTCGCAACAGTCTCGAATGCGCTGTTGCTGGTGATATTGCCAGCGCCACCGAGGTAGGCAGCGGGGAACAGCGACCCGTAGCCGCATTGTGCGCAATAGGTGTTCCCGCCGTTGACGTTCACCATGGGACTCCAGGGGAATCCAGAGTGAATATTGAAGATGCCGCTGAGCGACCAGCCACCGACAACTTTTTCCACCCAGCCGTTGCTGCCATGGAAGAAGACCGGCTGCCACACACCAAAGACCTTGAAGGAGTGCGCTACGTTGTAATCGCAGCGCCCATAATCCAGGTTCTGGTCATACGGATAGGGCTGCTCGGAGTACGGCGCGGAGCTCGTGTCCATGCACTTAGACCAGGTGAATTGCGTGTCGGCCTGGAATTGGCGTGAGAAATCATGCTTTAGTTCAGCGAGCATGGCGTTGTAATTCCCATGGCCGCTCACACCCCAGTAGTCTCCGCCACCGATTTGCGGATTGAGGGGATCACCTAAGGTTGAAGGGACGGCGAGCGGGTTTTCGTGGAAGTAGGTGTCGCGCGACAAACTTCCCTGATATCCCAGCGATGCTACGAAGTTGTAACCCAGATTGTATTCGGCATCCACCGAGTAGTGATGGACACGCATAGTGGGCAAAGTGTTAGGGAAGATTTCAACGTTGACGGTGCCGGTTGCCGGCAGGCCATTCGGGCCAAAAGTCGAAATCGTGTTCGGATTTACTGGAAAGCCAGTCAGATCATGCACGCCCGACGAAAGGGCATACACGATGCCGCAGTTGGGCAGCGGCTGCACGCAACTCGCGGGGTCCGGAGTGGTTTGCTGGAGCGTCGGAGAAACCGCCAAGCCAGGATTGTTGACGATGTTGGACGAAATCGCGATCTGTTCCCCGTTAAAGCTCAGGCCGTAGCCACCGCGAATCACCAAGCGATTTTGGAACTCATATCCGAACAGAGAAGTTGGACTCCAGGCAATACCGACCTGAGGACCAAAGTTGTCCTTCTGCGCGTTCCAGGAATTGCCCCTCCGGACGACCAAGCCCGTCAGATAGTCCGACCCAACGCCGGGAATTGCTCTGAACATGTTGTCTTCTTTTGAGTACAACGGAGCAAAGTAGGACCAGCGAATGCCGAAAGTAAGGGTCAAGTTCGAGCGAAGTTTGAAACTATCCTGAACGAAGAGGCCAACGATGTTTTCACGCTGGTCCTGGCGAATCGTCGTCGGAGCCCCGGTATTGGGATCGAAGTTCGAGTTCTCTTGCTGTGGTGCATCGTTAAGGAAGTCCCAAGGATTGAAGAAGCGGTAGCTGGGCACGCCGCAACCGGCACATTCTTGCTGATAAAAGAGCCGGGTGCCATCACCGCCAAACTTAATGGCGTGGCGTCCCACAATCTTGGTGGCCACATCCTTGAAGGTATAAGTCCACTGGTTCAGGATGCTGCCGACGTTCGGCCCAAACTGATTCACAGTAGTGCTGCCGATCGTATCGATCTCATCGGTGGGAAATCCGATAGGAGACTGCGGGTTGGAGTCGATCTCGTTCCAGCGCCAGCCAGCGGCATTCACGCGAAATTCGTTGAGCAGGGTTGGCGAGAAGGTATGATCCCAGATTGCCGAGAGCGCATCGTTGATTTGCGAATGGTGAAAGATGTCGTAGGCGCGGTTGCCGTTGTAGTTGTCTTTGCTCAGGGGAACCCAGTAGATCGCAAAGCCCAAGTGGTCCTTCTCAGTGAGGTTCGCATCCAGGCGGCCATTGTATTGGGTAGCGGTAAATTTCGTCGGGTCGATCGTGTTGTAGTTCGCGAGGTCGGCCACGTTGCCCAAGGGACTGCCAGGAGTCCCACAGCCCGTGCCCGCTCCACCGCATCCCGGGTTCGTGGCACTTGTCCAGCCTTGGTCCTGTGTCCCCAAGCCCGTCGTCAGGGGTGTACCGATATTGATGCCTTGCCCCGAAATCGTCCGGCAGTTCACTCCTTCCGTAAGACCGGCGGTCGCGCACGTAGCGTTGGGATTGAGGGTTCCAACTACACCGTTACCGGGGAAAGAAAGATACTGCGCGGCGATGCTTCCCGATGGCGCCAAGGCGTCGAACGCCGGGGTGTCGTACCAACCGTTTCCTGTAACGTTGCTGAAAGGTTCACGAACGGTCTCATAATTGAAGAATGCGAAAATCTTATTTTTCCAGATCGGGCCACCGATGCTGCCGCCGAACTGTTCGAACTTATTGTCGTCTCGCGTCACGGCAAGGCCCTCGCCATTGAACGGCTGATAGGCGTTCAGGTTCGGTTGGTGAGTCGTTAGAAACAGACTGCCATGATAGTTGTTCGTGCCGCTCTTGGAAGTAATCTGAATCTGAGTGCCGGCGAAACGTCCATCCTCAGCATCGTAGCTATTGGAGATGACTTTTACGCTCTCCACGGAATCTTCAGACGGTGTGACGACTGTGGCTCCCCCCCAGACAGAGCTAGTGGTGCTAATGCCGTCAAGCGAAATGCCATTGTTCTCGGTCTGCTGCCCGTTGCCGATGACCTGCGCACCGTTTTCGGTCTTGAAAATGCCGTCCGCACCGCCGGACTGGCCTCCGCCTGTCTGCGTGCCGGGCAAGTTATAGTTGTCGTTGCCGCTCGCCTGCGAGCCATCCGCGAACGCTCCGGGAGCCAACTCGACGAGTTTGAGGACATCGCGTCCGAAGGAAGGCATGTGCTGGATCTGGTTGGAAGTGACCGTTCCGCTGATGGCGGCTGTTTCCGTGTCGATGAGCGGCGTGGAATCGCCGTTCACCGTAACACTTTCGCGTGACCGCTCCAACTTCGAGCTGAAGATTCACAGCGTTCGGTTGGTCCGCGATAACTCCTACACTCTCCAGGACCTTTTTCTTGAAGCCCGTCTTCTCTACCGTGAGGGAATACTTACTGGCAGCAAGGGCGTTGAAGTTATAAATACCGCTCGCGTCGGTCGTGGCGGTCAGCGTTTGGTTCGTGTCCAGATTTTTTAATGTGACGGTGGCGCCTGAAACAACGTCGCCTTGCGGGTCGGTGACCACTCCCTGAATCGATGCGCGATACTGCCCGTATGCGGGGCTCAAAACTACAACCATGCAAACCAATAATGCTCAGAACACGTAGGGAAATCTTAAGCAGGTCCATGTCGAATCCTCTCCCCGAGCTATTGCCGATAGACCCTGCACCGCGAGCTAAATCGGTTAACTAATCGTTTTGTCGAATTATAATGATGGCTTTTTTGAATGTCAACGATTCTTAATCTTGATGCTTGCGTGGAAACGTTTGTTTCCGTGCTGATTTGATGTCTGTGGAGGTACAAAAAGACGCTAAGGTGGCTGCAGACACAAAAACACCGTTAGCGAAGAATACTGCTTCAGGATGAACTAAGAATTGGCTCCCCGGGCTAGATTCGAACTAGCAACCCTTCGGTTAACAGCCGAATGCTCTACCATTGAGCTACCGGGGAACCGCGCAGGCAGGAACGGTTCTTGCAACAGCAGCGAGTAGTCTAGCGAACCCTTCGCAAAAGTTCAACGAATCGCAACCATTCAGCGAGCTGCCTGGCATCGTGCTGATCGAGGAAGACCTTGACATTTCTTTAAGGCGAGCTATTGTCGGCGTTCCAGAATTTTGTGCGAAAACACCCGCTGTGCAACGGAGCGTAATAAATGATGCGTAAGACGTGTGGCCTCAAGATGTTGGGTCTGTTGTGCGCGAGTTTTTTGGCGGTGCTGTCCACCTTCGGCCAAGCGCAAAAGCCGGCGAGCAAGTCGTACGTGCTGAAGGCAGCGCGGATGTTTGACGGCAAGAGCGATGCGCTGGTCAAGCCGGGGCTTGTCGTGGTGACCGACGGAAAAATTGCAGGTGTAGGCTCCGGCGCAGCAATACCCGCGGGCGCTGAAGTCATCGACTTTGGAGACGCTACCTTACTTCCTGGCTTTATCGACGCGCACACGCACCTCACGAGCATGTACAGCGACGACTACAAACAGGCCGCACTCGATTACCTCCAAAAACCAATTGCCGAACAAGCTTTGGACGCGACCGTCAATGCGCGCGTGACGCTGATGGCCGGCATCACCACCGTTCGAGATGTGGGCTCGTCGGACTACGTGGACGTCGGTTTGCGAAACGCGATCCGCGATCGAGTAGTAGTTGGCCCTCGCATGCTGGTCTGTGTGCATGCATTAGGTTCTACTGGCGGCCACTGTGACGGTTCGGGCGGCTATCGCGAGGGACTTTTCGGCCATGAATCCGGCCCGCTTGATGGCGTCATCAACGGCCCCGATCAAGCGAGATATGCGGTGCGATTGGATCACAAGTATGGAGCGGACATCATCAAGGTCTGCGCCACAGGCGGCGTGCTTTCTCTCACCGACGACGTGGACACGCCGCAGCTCACGCAGGAGGAATTGAACGCCATCGTGGACGAAGCGCACGCACTGCGCCGCAAAACGGCCGCGCACGCCCACGGAGCGGAAGGCGCAAAGCGCGCCATCCGCGCAGGCATTGATTCGATCGAGCACGGAACGTTTCTCGACGACGAAGCTCTCGACATGATGAAGCAACGCGGCACGTATCTCGTCCCCACGCTGATGGCTGGGCATGGCATTCAAGAGCAGATCGACAAGGGCATATATATTCCGCCGCCGATTCTGGTCAAAGCAAAGGCTGCGATTGCCGCCGGTCATCAGATGTTCACGAAAGCGATGGCCAAGGGCGTAAAAATCGGCCTCGGAACGGACGCAGGAGTTTATCCGCACGGGCGCAACACGGAAGAGTTTCACCTGATGGTGGACTACGGGATGAAACCAATCGACGCGCTGAAAGCCGGAACATCCGCTGATGCGGATTTGCTGGGCTTGGCCGACAAGATCGGAACGTTGGAGGCGGGCAAGCTCGCCGATGTGGTGGCGGTGCCGGGCGATCCGGTGGAGAATATCCGTCAGACGGAGCACGTCTTTTTTGTGATGAAGGAAGGCGTGATTTACAAGAATGATCGTGGGACCGCAGCGCACTAAGTTTTGAAGAGCACCTTGCAAGCCCGCAAACAGAGGAATTGTCATGGCCGATCTTCCTAATACTGTTTCAACAGACTTCGCCTGGTACTACGAATTCATTGCGGCTCACGTTCACAAGTGGGTCGACCCGCTAACGCAGGAGCAGTTCTGGCACAACCCGTTCACTTACGGAAACAGCGCCGGGCACTTGATCCTGCACCTGACCGGCAATCTGAATTACTACATCGGAGCGCGGGTGGCGAAGACAGGATACGTTCGCGACCGCAACAGAGAATTTACGGAGACCGGAAAACCAGACAAAGCAAAAGTGTTGGAAGCCTTTGACCAGACCATTGCGATGGTTGTGTCCACAGTCAGAAAGCAAAAGCCCGAAGATTGGATGGCACCTTATTCAGCCGAACTCGAACCTGAAGCTGCGGAACGCTTCATGATTTTTCTCCGATGCGCGGGGCACGCCTATCATCATGTGGGGCAGCTTATTTTCTTGAGCAAAGAACTGACAAAAAAAGCAGATCCGCAATCCGCACCTGCCTGAGCGGATTCGCTGGAAGAGATACCCGATAGGCAGAATCTGGAGCGATTGTGTTGTACAGGGAGATGTCGAAGACCAAAGCGGCATTCCTGGTCTCTCTCTCTGGGCTTGCGGCCGTTATCTCAGCGCTTGAGCTGCATGGCTGGCATGTGTACTTGGCACTAGCTCTCATTGGCATCGGACTGACTATCGGATTTGTCCGCTGGTCGCGGAAAAACTGAACGATTGAATTCAGAACGAAACTTAGGGAGCAAGACAATGCGCAAGGGATCCTGGGCGGCCGTGTTTGTGACGATGATCTGTGTTCTGAGTTCGCGAGTCTTTGCTCAACAAGCGACTCCTGCGACGGCAACTTCCACTTCTACCACACCAACGATCGACCAATCGCTCGAGATGAAGGGCGCGTTCAGCCCGGAGATTTCGCCGGACGGGAAGCGCGTGGTCTACGAAGTTTCGCGGACGAACTGGGAGGACAACGCCTTCGAACGCGATTTGTGGATTGTGGACACGACAACGGGCGAAGGGCACCAACTCACAGCATCGAAGAAATCGAGCACCAATGCGGCGTGGTCGCCGGACGGCAAATGGATTGCGTTTCTCTCCGACCGGCCGGGGCAGATTTCAGGCACGCCGGAGGGTAAGAAGCAGATTTACTTGATTGCCGCAGACGGCGGCGAAGCACGGCAGCTTACGAAGGTGGAAACGGGAGTGAACAACCTAGCCTGGTCGCCGGACTCGAAGCGGATGGCATTCTCTGCGGAGGATCCCGAGCCCAAGGCGATGAAAGATCGCAAGGAAAAGTACGGCGAGTACGAGGTGGTCCACGCTGACTACAACATGACCCATCTTTGGACACTGGACATTCCCGCGAGCGAAACGGGGTCCATTTCCGAACCGATGCGGCTGACAAAGGGACAGACTTTTAGCGTGGGCGAATTTTCGTGGTCGCCGGATGGGATGCGTATCGCGTTCAGCGCACAGCGCGATCCGGATTTGATATCGGCAGAGACGACGGACATTTTTGTTGTAACCGTGAGCGACGACAAAGTGAAAAAGATTGTCGATACGCCCGGGCCAGATAGGAATCCGCAATGGTCGCCAGACGGAAAACAAATCGCCTACGAAACAACGGCTGGGTCTAAGTATTTTTTCTATACCAATGTTAAAATTGCAGCTGTGGACGCCGATGGCGGCACGCCGCACGTATTGACGGATGCATTTGATGAAGATCCGGGGCTGATTGGCTGGGCTGCGGACGGAATTTACTTCGCTGCGGAGCAGAAGACGTACGCCCATTTGTTCCGGCTGAATCCCGAAACGAAAGCTATTGAAAAGCTCAGCGGACCTGATCATCTCGCGGCATTTTCGTTTTCCTTTTCAAAGGACTACAAGCAAGTGGCGTATCGCGCAGCGCTCGAAAACGAATACCCAGAAATATTCACTTCGAGTGTAGCGCCATGGCAGTCCAAGAAACTCACGTCGCTCGGTGACCAACTGAAACCGTTCAAGGTTGCGCGCCGCGAAGTGGTTTCGTGGAAATCGAGCGACGGGACGACAATCGAAGGCGTTCTTTACACGCCGGCGGACTTCAAGCTTGGTAAGAAATATCCGCTGTTGGTCGTGATTCATGGCGGGCCAACCGGCGTGGATCAGCCGATTCTGAATGCGGACCGGTATTACCCGATCGAGCGCTTCGTCGCGAAGGGCGCGTTGGTTCTGCGGCCGAATTATAGAGGTTCGGCAGGATACGGCGAGAAATTCCGGTCGCTGAACGTGAGAAATTTGGGAGTGGGCGACTACGCCGATGTGATTTCGGGGGTGGATTCGCTCATCGCGAAAGGCTATGTCGACAAGGATCGCGTCGGTTCGATGGGCTGGAGCGAGGGCGGATACATTTCAGCGTTCATTTCGGCGTCGAGCGACAGGTTCAAAGCGGTAAGTGTAGGCGCGGGAATTTCTGACTGGGTGACCTATTACGTAAATACGGACATCACTCCGTTCACGCCTCAGTATTTGCACGCGACGCCGTGGGACGATCCGGACATTTACAAGAAGACTTCGCCGATTACCTACATCGCGAAAGCGAAAACACCGACACTGATCCAGCACGGAGAAAACGACCGGCGTGTGCCAATCCCGAACGGCTATGAATTGCGGCAGGCCCTCGAAGATCGCGGCGTGCCGGTCAAAATGGTCGTTTACAAAGGATTCGGACACGGGATCACCAAGCCGAAGCAACAGCGTGCGGTGATGGAAGAAAACGAAAAGTGGTTCGCGAAATACATTTGGGGGGAGGACCCCGCCCCTTCACCGGCGACAGCGCAAGCGACACCGGTGAAAACCGAGAAAACAGAGAAGGCTGAAAAACAATAAAGCGGATGACTGGCGAGCCCTAAGTTTCGAGTTTGAATCGCGTGGATGCAAGACGGTAGAGCCGCCGCCACAGCAAACGATTGATAAGCACGACGATCGTGGCCATGATCAACGTGGAAGCGAGCAAAATATCGAAACGGCCAGCATCACTGGCGCTGCTGATGGCGCTGCCGAGCCCTGTAGTTGAGACAATCCTTCCCTGAAAATGAAAATACTCCGCGATGATGCTGGCGTTCCAGGCATTGCCGGAGGCGGTCACCATCCCGGTGACGAGATAGGGAAAAATTCCAGGCAGAATCAAATAGCGCCAGCGGTCCCAAGAGCCGAACCGGAAAATACTGGAAGCTTCTTTGAGATCCGTAGGGATAGCCATGGCGCCGGCTATGACATTGAACAGGATGTACCACTGCGTGCCGAGAAGCATGACGAGCAAGGCAGCAAGCTCGAGACCGCCGCGAAACTTGATCAAGAACAAAAGAATGACGGGAAAAAGCGCGGTGGCAGGAATGGAAGCAGCGATCTGCGCGAGCGGCTGCGCGATACGCGCAAGGCGTGGACTGAAGCCGATGGCCACGCCGACTGGAACAGTCCATAGAGCGCCGATGAGAAGTGCGGCGTTGACACGAAGAAGCGTGAACCCCGCGCTGCGCAGAAGGGCGAAATAGTCCGCGCGGCCCAAGTCGGAAAGTTCACGAGCTGCGTGAACTACGGCAAATCCAAGACCAACAAGAATCATAGCCGCGAGAACGACAAGAACCGAACGGCGAGTGCCTTTGCGTTTCGGAACGGAAAAGGTGGCTGCAGCCCGCCGCGCGCCAACGGCAAGATTGACGGTGATCCAATCAACGACAGGCCGCGCGGCAAGTCGATAAAGGCGAATGACAAAAGAAGCGCGCCCAAGAAGGCTGAGCAAATTGTGCGTGGCTGCTTTGGCAGTCTCCACCTGCTCAAATTTAAATTTATCCGCCCACGCGATAACCGGCCGCCAGATTAACTGATCGAGAAGAACAATGACGGCAACCATAGCGCCGAGTCCCCAAAGAATGGCGCGGGTATTGCCATGGCTCGCGGCCGTTTGCAGAAACGAACCAAGCCCCGGCAACCGGAAGTCGCGATCGCCGAGAACAAACATCTCGCAAGCCATCAGGAAGAACCATCCGCCAGCGACGGACATCATGGAATTCCACACAAGGCCGATGGTGGAGAACGGCAAGTCCAGCTCGACGAATCTTTGCCAGCGTCCGAAGCGGTAAATGATGGCCGCTTCTCTTAATTCACGAGGAATGCCTTTCAACGAAGAATAGAAGCTGAAGGCAATGTTCCACACCTGGCCGGTGAAGATGAGAATGATGGAACCGAGCTCGATCCCGAGCTGGCTGTGCGGAAAAAGCGCGACCATCGCCAGCATGACGCCGGGAAGAAAACTGAGCACCGGGATAGATTGCAGAATATCGAGAAGCGGTATCAGCACAATCTCCGCGCGTTTGGAGCGGGCCGCAACATAGCCATAAGCAAGCGCGAAGAGCATGCTCAACGCATAAGCGATGCTAAGCCGCACCAGAGAATAAAACGCGTAGAGCGGCAGAGCGCGTGGGCTTTGCGATATTTCGACGTGGGCTGGGACAGGCCCTAGCCAGGTGTGGCCGATGGCATAGACGCCGTAGATGGCGGCTACAACAAAAAGAAAAACAGAAAAATCTATCAGGAAAGACCAGGACCAACGTGAGCCAGCCGGCCTCCGGATAGCTGGGGGAACTGGACTTGCGCTCTGGGAGGCGATCGTAGGCGTCGGCACAGTTCGGTCAAGCCTCGGTGAGCGTCAGCTTGCCCGTGGCCGCGTCGTAATCAAAAATCTCCGCGTAGCGTCCCCACTGAATGGCGGTTTCCAGTTGGCGACGCGATTCATCCTCGCTGAAATGTTCGTCAAGGAGGTCGCGGAAGAATTCGTCGGAGAGAGTGCGGTTTGACTTTGCCTTCAAGGCATTTTGCATTTGGCCCAGCAAAGGAACATGAGCGAGCGCTGCTTTGCGAAAAATCGCTTTGCGGACCTGGATGTCCGCTTGCGCGTAGGCCTGTCCTTCGGGAGTGATAATCGCGTCGCCCTCTTCGACACGTAGTAGGCCGAGGAGAACGGCGGTATCGACGGTGGGGAGCAGCGCGTCGACTTCGAGGCTCAGCTCATCCGCAAGCTTATGAAGATCCGCGCGGCCTCCCTGGTCCATAAGAATTTCGAGAAGGCCGGCCATTCCTCCTGGGCGCGTGTGCGGAAGCATGATGGCTTTGCGCGAAACCTGCTTGCCAGGGGCAGAGGTTTTCGGAGGAGTGGAATCATGTTCGTGGTCTGGTCGCGTGAGTACGCGATAAATATCGTCGACGAGCTCTATGAAACTGGAGGACTTGCGGTCGCGAGGATGAGGAATATTTACGGCGAAATCGGCGTGAATGTGGGCGGGGTTGCGGCCGAGAACGACGATGCGATCGGCGAGAACCACGGCTTCTTCAATGTTGTGAGTGACGATGAAAATCGCGCGGGTGGGAATTTTGTGTTCGAGCCAGAGTTCGAGAAGTTCGCCGCGCAGCGTTTCGGCGGTGAGTACGTCGAGCGCGGAGAAGGGCTCATCCATGAAAAGAACTTCGGGCTCGACAACGAGAGCGCGGGCGACGCCTACGCGCTGCTTCATACCGCCAGAGAGTTCCTTGGGATAGGCAGACTCGAAGCCGTCGAGGCCTACGGCATCAATGATGCGGAGCGCGCGCTTGTGGCGCTCAATGGGAACCATGCCGCGGGCTTCGAGCGGGGCTTCGACATTTTCCAGCACGGTGAGCCACGGAAAAAGCGCGAAACTTTGGAAAACGATGGAGACATTCGGAGCTCCGTCGCCCACCGGCGCGCCATGCCAGAAAACTGAGCCAGCGCTCGCGGGGGAGAGTCCAGTCAGCATGCGGAGCAGAGTGGATTTGCCGCAACCGGAGGCGCCGAGCATGGCGATGATCTGTCCGGGATAGATGGCAAGATCGGTCGCCGCGATGACCTGAATGCGGCCGCCGTCAGGTTGGGGATAGAATTTTTCGAGCTTGCGCGCTTCGATGATCGGCTCGGTGTCGACGGTGTCGGGCACTGTGCTGGGAGTGCTCATAAGAGCGTGTATTATCGCTCAAGTTGATGCGGGACGCACAGAAGGATGAGGCTCGCATGAGAGTTTCTTTCCTGGTTACAATGGCATGAACACTGCATGACATCTCCCGTTGAGCCACTAAATCTACAGTCTGGGCAGGCGCGGATTCGCGGCATGGCTGCCAGCCATTCTTATTTCTCTTTTGATTTCCTTGGCGATTGTTTCTCCTTTTTTCTGGTTGGGAAATGCCACAGGACATGATTTCCAGTATCACGCGGCATCGTGGCTGGACGCGGCCGGGCAGTGGAAAGAGGGAATTATCTATCCACGCTGGACGGAATGGGCTAATTACGGATTTGGTGAGCCAAGATTCATTTTTTATCCTCCTTTCTCGTGGATGCTAGGGGCCACGTTGGGTTCTGTTTTGCCGTGGAATCATGTGCCAATTTTTTTCATCGTTCTGATTCAGACATTCGCTGGATTAAGTGCATTTGCACTCGCGCGCCGCGTTCTTCCGCAGAAGGCGGCTTTGTTTTGCGCGGCGTGCTATGCCGCGAATCCCTACGCTCTGCTGATTGTTTACATGCGCAGCGATTTTGCAGAACTGCTGGCTAATGCATTCTTTCCGCTCCTATTTATTGCAGCGTTCCAAATCTGCGAACTGCTTGGCAGCCGGCAGGCACTATGCGAACCCGCTTTGCGGCGCGCTACGGCAGGCTTCGCGGTAGTGTTCGCGCTGATCTGGCTATCGAACGCACCAGCAGGAGTCATTGCGAGCTACAGCACGGCAATTTTGTTTGCATTTGCGGCGCTCAAACGAAAGGACTGGCGCCCGGTGCTGTACGGCACTGGCGGACTGGCTCTTGGCTTTTGCCTGTGTGGTTTCTATTTGTTGCCCGCGGCGTACGAACAACGATGGGTCAATATCGCGCAGGCTCTTTCGGCGGGTCTGCTGCCATCCGAAAACTTTCTTTACACGGCGATTAATGACCCCGAGCACACGCTCTTTAACTGGATCGCCTCAAGTATTGCTGTGCTGATGATTGTCTTGACGGGAATCGCATCTCTGACGGCACGCCCGCGGAATGAAGGAGACAGCGCCACACTGAGCAGCAAATTGTGGCACGCGTTGTTGCTGCTCGCGGGCCTGGCTACGTTGCTGATGCTGCGCTTCACTTCCCCTCTATGGGCTGTGCTGCCCAAATTGCGGTTTGTGCAATTTCCGTGGCGTTGGATGTCCCTTCTCTCGGTGGTGTTTGCCCTTTTTCTGGGAAGCGCTATGAGCCGAAAGCGGTGGGGATGGGTTTGGGCGGTGATCACATTTACGTTGATCGGGGGCACCGCGGCGGTGCTCGTGGAGCGCGGCTGGTGGGACACTCAGGATATTCCGGCTTTGCGCGCGGCGATCGCGAATGGAGAAGGGTTCGACGGCACGGACGAATA
Organism: uncultured Acidobacteriota bacterium; assembly: GCA_963784015.1. GTDB lineage: Bacteria > Acidobacteriota > Terriglobia > Acidiferrales > UBA7541 > Acidiferrum. The sequence goes on along the minus strand of CAWAPX010000038.1, from coordinate 86,525 downwards.
CGATCCCGCTGGAGATGACCACACAAATATTTTGACGAAATCTCCACAGGCAATGGTCATGGATACGGATTCCATACCGGGACCGAATTCGAGACCGACGATTCGCGTGGAGCGTTGGAGTCCGGAGGACAAAGTTGTTTCCGTCAATTCACGCGAGCCATTTTTTCTTGGGCTGCGTTTGCTGAATTACCCGGCGTGGAGAGCCGAGGTAAACGGTGTGGCGGTTACTCCACGCGGCGGTGACGACTACAACCAGATGATCGTGCCAGTGCCAGCAGGAGACTCACACGTTCGCGTGCGATTCGTGCGGACGTGGGACCGAACGCTCGGGGCTGGCCTAAGCTTGGCAGCCGCATTTTTCCTCTTGTGGCTCGCTATCCAACGGAAGCTTACGAACTCTGAGCGGCTAGCGACTTAGCGAACGTGTGAGGGGTTCCACGTTGTCCCCGGCATCCATAAATAAGAGAGCGGCAGCAGAGCTGCCGCACTCCATGGATTCGCCTCGAGACCCCTAGGGGTTAACGGCGGTCGACGGTGGGGTGGCGGACGTCTTGACCTTGGACGATGTAGATGACGTCTTCGGCGATGTTGGTGGCGTGATCGCCGATGCGTTCGAGATTTTTGGCGACCAGGATCAGCTCGAAGGCGGGGAAGACTACGCTGGAATCACCCATCATGTACGTTAGAAGTTCGCGGAAGATTTGATCGCGGTAGTGGTCAACCTGATCGTCGGTGGCGAGAACCATTTGGGCCAATTCGACATCGCGGCGAACGACAGCGTTGAGCGCGTTGCGGACCATTTCTTCGGCAAGCTCGCTCATGCGCGGCAGGTCGACGTAGGGTTTCACGCGCGGATGGCGAAGGATTCGCGTGGCGGACTGTGCGATGTTGACGGCCTGGTCGCCGATGCGCTCGAGGTCGTTGTTGATGCGAGACACAGCGAGAACGAGGCGAAGGTCGACGGCCATCAATTGATGCAGCGCGAGCAACTGGACGACGCGGTCGTCAATTTCGATTTGTAATTCGTTGATGGCGTCTTCTTCATCGAGAACGCGCTTGGCGAGCTGTTCATCCGCCTCAAGGACCGCGTGCACGGACTGATGAACGGCGCGCTCGGCGAGACTTCCCATCCACAGCAAGCGCTCTTTCAATTCGTTTAAATCTTTTTCGAAGTGGCGTTCCATGAACTCTTTCCCCTCAGTAGTTTACTGCCCCGCGTTCGGAAAAAGCCGATTCTTCATTACGTTCGGAATGACAATCGCGGAGGTGATGCCCAGGATGACTGCACCGCGGCGATGCATGACGTCGCCATCATCCGAAGCGGCCGGTGATGTAGGCCTCTGTGCGCGGATCGCTCGGCGTCGTGAAGAGATGCGGCGTAGGGCTGAACTCGATAACCTGCCCGTTCAGCAAGAATGCGGTGAAATCGCTGATGCGCGCGGCCTGCTGCATGTTGTGAGTGACAGTGACGATGGTGCAGAGATCCTTCAATTGGACGAGAAGCTCTTCGATTTTCGCGGTACTAATGGGGTCGAGGGCCGAGCAAGGTTCGTCGAGAAGAAGAACTTCGGGCTCGACGGCAAGAGCGCGTGCGATACAGAGACGCTGCTGTTGGCCGCCTGAAAGTTCGTAGGCGGACTTGTGGAGATGGTCTTTCACTTCGTCCCAGAGTGCGGCGTGGCGAAGGCTTTTCTCGACGGCTTCGGCCATGGGCAACTTTGTGCCGTTGATGCGAAGACCGTAAGCGACGTTTTCAAAAATGGATTTCGGGAAAGGATTAGGGCGTTGGAAAACCATGCCAACGCGGCGGCGCAGCTGAGTAACATCCTGTTCGAGAATGTTTTTGCCATCGAGAAGGATTTCGCCTTCGAGGCGGGAGTGGCGCACGGTTTCGTGCATGCGGTCGAGCGTGCGCAAGAGAGTGGATTTGCCGCAGCCAGAAGGGCCGATGAGAGCAGTGACTTTGCTGGTCGCGATGCCCAGGCTGATGTCGAAGAGGGTTTGTTTGGAGCCGTACCAGAAATTGACTTTGGAGATGGTCATGCGCATCTCAGCGGGCGCCGCGGTTTCGCGATGCGCGCCGGTTGTTGCAGGGGGGGTTATGTTTACGGACACTGCCGACCTCACAGAAGCGTGCATGGATTAAGTCCTCGGAACCGAAATGCCACGGGAAAGTATGGCCCGCGCGACAATATTGACAATCAAGATCAACGTGAGCAAAACGAGACCAGCTGCCCAAGCTTGCCGATGCCAATCCTCAAACGGGGAGAGGGCATAGTTATAAATCATGACTGGAAGGGACGCGGTGGGCTCGTTCCAGCCGTTGCTCCAAAAGCGATTACCAAGAGCGGTGAAAAGCAGAGGGGCGGTTTCGCCGGCCACGCGCGCGAAAGCGAGAAGAACTGCGGTGAGAATGCCGCGATAGGCGGCGGGGACGACGATGGTGGCAATTGTTTTCCATTTGCTGGCGCCCAAAGCCATCGCGCCCTCCCGCAGAGAGCGAGGGACGCCAAGCAGAAACTGTTCCGTGCTGCGCAAGGTGATGGGAATCATCATGACACCAAGAGCGAAGCCACCGGCAAAGGTAGAGAAATGTTTGAAAGGCTGAACAGCAACGCTGTAGGCGAAAATGCCGATGACGATCGAGGGAACGCCATTGAGAAGGTCTGCGGCGTAGCGGACAACAAAAGCGACTTTGCTGCCGCTGAACTCGGCGAGGTAGATAGCGCCAAAGAAACCGATGGGGACTCCGAAGAGCGTGGCGAGCAGGAGGAGTTTAGCGCTGCCAAGAATGGCATTGGCCATGCCGCCGCCGGCTTCACCAACGGGCGCAGGGAGCTTGGTGAAGAAGTCCCAATTGATGGAGGCGCCGCCGTGATAAACGAGGTAGCCAAGAATGAAGAAGAGCACGGCGACGGAGATGGCCGCGCAGACACCGGTCATGGCCAGCATGAAGTTGCTGACAAATTTGCGCCAGCGCAGCCGGGGGTTCATGCGTGGGCCGATCCGCGCTGAGAAGTGGCTACGATGAGGATGCGAGCGAGGCCATTGAGAATGAAAGTGAGAAGAAAGAGGACGAGGCCTAGCTCGATCAGCGATTGGGTATAGAGCTCGCCGGTGGCTTCCGTGAATTGATTGGCGATGACGGAGGCGATGGAATCACCCGGGGAAAAAAGCGATGCGGCGATGGAGGGAGTATTGCCGATAACCATAGTGACAGCCATGGTTTCGCCGAGGGCGCGAGCCAGAGCGAGGAAGATGGAGCCCATGATGCCAGTGCGGGCAAAGGGCACAACGACTTTCCAGGTAGATTCCCAGCGCGTGGCACCCAGTGCGAGAGCGGCTTCGCGCTGATCGCGAGGAACTGAAAGAAGAATTTCACGGGACACGGAGATGATATAGGGGATGACCATGATGGCAAGAACAATGCCAGCAGTGAGAAAACCAATGCCGAATGCGGGGCCCTTGAAGAAAGGGAGAAAGCCGAGAGTATTCTTAAGGAAGGGCTGAATTACATCGCGCATGACAGGGACGACAATGAAAATGCCCAAGAGACCGTAGATAACGCTGGGGACGGCGGCGAGCAAATCAATAAAGAATTCCAAGGTATCGGAGAGACGCGCGGGGGCAAGTTCGGCCAGAAAAATGGCAGCGCCGATGCCAAGCGGCACGGCGAGCAAGAGGGCAACGGCGGAAGTAACCAAGGTGCCGAAGATGAAGGGCAGGGCGCCAAAGTTATCAAAGTTGGGATCCCATACAGAAGTGCGAAGAAAAGCAAAACCAAACTTGTGGCGAGGCAAGACAGAACCTTGCCAGAGTTCATAAACGATAAGCAAAGTGATGAGCACAACCGATGCCGCGAACAGTAGGGTAATCAAGCGAGCGATTTCGTCACCGTCCCGAAGGCGGGAGAGAAAGGAGCGCGAGCCCGCAATGGGGCCCGCGCTCGGAACAGTTGTACTGGTGGTAGCCATTTCTTCCGGAATTTTATTGAACCTTATCCAAAGCGCTTAGTTCCTTGGAAACGACTTCCTTGGGCAGTTTCGCGTAAGACAGAGCCTCCGTTTGGTTTTGACCATCCGCAAGCATCCACTTAACAAAGCCCTTGATGGCGTCGCGTTTGGAAGCGTCCGAGAATTTGGAAGGAATCAGCAGCCAAGTAAAGCTGGAGATTGGGTAAGCGGTCTTGCCGGGGGCATTGGTAATGGAAACTCGGAAGTCACCCGGCATGTCCTTGGAGGCGCCAGCCGCGGCGGCAGTCACACTGGCGAGATCAGCTTTAATGAACTCACCGGAGGAGTTTTTGACTTTTCCATAGGGCATTTTATTTTGGATGGCAAAAATCAGTTCGACATAGCCAATGGCGTTAGGCGTCTGTTTGACGAGTCCAGCCACGCCTTCGTTCTTGTTACCACCAAGCCCTGTGGGCCAGTTGACAGAGGTGTTTTTGTTGACTTTGCTCTTCCACTCATCGCTGACTTTGGAGAGATAATCCGTCCAAATGTAAGTCGTGCCGCTGCCATCGGACCGGTGAACCACGACGATATCGTTTCCCGGAAGTTTGACGCCCGGATTCGGGCCAGCGATGGCCGGGTCGTTCCACTTTGTAACTTTTCCTAGAAAAATTCCCGCGAGGGCCTCAGGCGTAAAGTTCAACTCAGCGTTAACCCCAGGAATATTGTAAGTGGGGACGGCCGCGCCGAGAACTGTCGGAAAGTGCAATACGGGAAAACCATGTTTATCCTGAAACGCTTTCAGTTGTTCGTCGTTCATGGGGCCGTCGGAAGCTCCGAAATCGACGGTGCCTTCGGTAATCTGTTTAATGCCGCCACCAGAACCGATGGCCTGGTAGTTGATCTGAATGTTGGGATCCTTTTTGTGGTATTCGTCAAACCACTTGGAATAGATGGGCTCGGGAAAGGAAGCCCCTGCACCGTTAATAGAAAGAGCGGCTCTGGCGATGAAAAAAGAGGCCAAGCCGAAAGCGATCAGGAGGGTTCCTGCAATTCGTTTCATCCGTCATCTCCACACGAAAGATTTAAATAGACCTAGATGAATGAGTGTCGCTCTTCTCTGTTACAGCATTGTTACAATCCCTTCATAGTTTTTGGATTTATCCGGGGGAGAAACAGGCTCTTCGTTAACCTTCGTAGGTCGAGCGACTTGCGGCTACGGAGACGCAATTCCGGCCGTCCATCCAAAAAATAATGAGCAAGCCTGCCTTTGTCGGATCAGCTAAAAGCGTATTGCTTTAACGTATTGATACGAGCTAAAGTGTCGCCCGATGTTGACTTCCATTTCTACCTGATCCGGGGGTGACTGCTTTGCGATTTTCTCGTTCGGTTTTTACAGTTGTGAAACGCTCTGATCGCTCGCAGATGCTCTTCCAGCACGTAAGCCCGTGGAAAACTCCGCCGCGGGCCGGCTACGTTCCAAGGACTGCCTCACTGCCGCTAACCCAACCCTTCCTGCTGCTTTTATGGCTCGTGATGGGGGTGTTCCCGGTGTGGGCCCAAACCGGAGCGAGCCTTTCCGGCATGGTGACGAACCAAACCGGAGTAGTGCTTCCCGACGTCTCGGTGACCATCAAGAACGTCGCCACGGGTGAGAGGCGCACGATCGTCACCGACGGCGCGGGGCACTATCAGGCGTCCGGCCTGCCTGCGGGGCGCTTCGACATTCGAGCGGCAAAACAAGGGTTCGGCGATGAGACCCGTGCGGGAATCACCCTGACGGTTGGCCAGGAAACCAAGGTCGACATGAAGATGCAGCAGGGCACTCCCGACGCCTGCACGAGCGGCCACGAGTTCGCCACCACCGATTGCTCGCTGACCTGGCACGGCATCACCGTGTACGGTGCATATGACATCGGCCTTGGCTACATCACCCACGGCCTACCGGTAAACGGCTATAACTATGAAGGCGAATCTCTGGTGAACAGAAACGGCTATCAATCTCGATTCCTCGTGGCGCCGAACAACTTGCAGCAGACGGGTCTGGGCGTCAGGGGCAAGGTAGAGTTTCTGCCTGGATGGTCCGTTGTGTTCAACGCTTCCACTGGTATCAATCCAAATTCCGGCCTGCTCGCCAACGCGTCAGCCACGCAGACCGCCAACAACGGCCTTCCCAGGGCCAGCTATTCGTTCGCCATCGACGGCGCGCGCGCGGGCCAACCTTTCAATGACGAATACTATGGCGGTGTATCGTCCAAACTTTTCGGCACGTTGACTTTCGGTCGCCAGCGCTCTCTCGGCACCGATGCGATGCTTCTTTACGATCCAGCCGGCGGCGCCTATTCCTTTTCCTACATCGGATATAACGGCACGATGGCCGGCGGCGGCGACACCGAGGACTCCCGTTGGGACGACGCCCTGAAGTATCGCTTTGCCTATGGCCCGGTCCATTTCGGCGCGATGTATAAATTCGCCAATGGTTCTGCCGGCTGCTTCTCGGGCACCGCAGGCTGGACGGCCGCCACCTGTACGCCGGAATCGGCGCATAACAACGCCTATGGATTCGACTTGGGCGGAACCTCCCACAAGTTCTCCGCCGACCTCGTCTTCCAACATTACAACCAGGCCATCAGCGTATTGAACCCCTTGCTGGGGCCTCAGAGTCTGGCGGCGCCATATCAGTCCACCGTCAACAGCATCAATACAAACCAAATCGTCGGCGTCAATCTGATCGACCCGAACGACACCGTATATGGCATCGTGACCGACAACAACGCGATTATGGCCGCGATCAAATATACGTGGGACCCGTTCAAGTTTTTTGCCGGCTACGAATACATCTGGCAGAACAACCCGTCGAACCCCTTAGGTGTCGGCGCCTCGGACCAGGGCGGTTACATCATGAGCGGCGTCGAAGACAACAATCTTGATTCCGAAAAGTTGGTGCAGATCTGGTGGACGGGCGCGAAGTACACCTTTCGCAGCAAAACCGACTTCACTTTTGCCTGGTATCAACAACGGCAGAACGACTTCCGTATTCCTCCGACCTGTTCGCCAGCAGCCGGCTTCCGCGCTTCCTGCGCAGGCACCCTCAACGAGGGGTCGTTCTACGTGGATCATCACTTCACCAAGCGATTCGACGCTTATGCCGGAGTTGCGTATTCCTGGGTGAGCGGCGGTCTGGCCATCGCGATTCCTCATGGCCCCGGCGTCCCCTATTTCAGCAACAACAACACCGCTCCGACAATCGGTGGTCGTTTCACCTTCTAATCACTCCTGCGGCGGGCTCAGTCGACAGCCCAGATTGGTACCCGAAGCGCGCGATCGGCAGTGAGCTGCTGTTCGTGGCAGTGCGAACCTCGGCAAACCACTTTGCGGTCTGCTTGATCCTGATTTGAAGAGCTAGCGACGAGTAGCGGTAACTTCTAGCAGAAGTTTGGGACAAAGTGGAGTTGCGTACCTAGGCAGGAGATTAGGATATCTGTTTGCGCCTGATATCCAAGAAAACAAAAGGGGCAGCTCGGTAAGAAGCTGCCCCTTTTTCCGTCCACAGGGAGGACGGGGCGCTAAGTCTCCTGGTTTAGGGGAGGTAATAGCGGAAGGAGGTGAACACCATGTTGTTAATGCCCTTGGGGGAGATAGCGGGATCGCCGGCTGGCACGCCACCAGTGCCGGACCAGGCGTCCTTGGCGAGATACGAGTATGCCAAGCCGAACTGAACGCGGCCTTTCGAGCCCTGGTAGAACTTGTACCAGAATCCGAGAGTGGCTTCCTGGATGATGCGGATGTCGCCGGCGCAATTGGCGCCAGTAGACGGGTTGAAGTCATTCGTAGGCACGCCTTCCGTGGCGCAGCCACTGTTGTTGGCGGCAAAGTTGCCGTATCCACCGATGCCATTCGTTGTGATTTTGGTGGTGGTGGTCGCCGGTATTGCCGGACTAGTGGCGGTTCCAGGAATCGCCGGCGTCTTGGTGATGGTAACTGCGTCATAGCCAGCGTAGCCTGCGCGCCAAGCGTATTCCAGACCATAGTAAGCATAGATGTCGATCTTGGGAGTGGGGTGGAACTCGAGTCTTGCCAAGCCGCCAGCGGTACGGATCAGCGCGAGGGTGCCGTCGGGACGAGCCGTGGCATCGGCGAGTTGCGCACCGTTATAACGGCCGACGCCGTCACCAGCGAGACCCTTAACGCCGAGGTCTACCTTCTTGTTGAAGAGCGACCAGAGACCGCTGACGCCGAAGCCGCCGCCCGTAGCGCTGCTGTTTGTGGCGCCGAAGCTGCTTACCACTGTCGGTGTAGCGGACAAGCAGCTCCCGGTGAGGACGGTGGGTGTTGCCGGAAGAGCGGTATCGTTTGCGTTAGTGCCCACCACGCCGCACGGATAAATGCGATCGCGGAAGAAGCTGACGATGCCGAAAAGTTCGTAGTGACCGAAGCCGGGATCGGCTGTGGCCTTGAAGATGAGGTCCGGAGCCTTATTGACGGTATAGCCGGTGGAGTCGAAAGCGTTGTAAAGACCAGCGCCGGAGCCCAGGACCATTAAGGAAGAAAGTTCCCGGTGGTACCGGTCGTAGCACCGGAAGTGATGATCGTGGTGGGTGCGGCGGCGTCGTTGATGGTGGTAACGGAGGAGAATCCGCGGCCGCCAATGGTAGCCTGCGGACCTTCGACGGAGACGCCGAGGGCGAATTTGTCACCGAAGTTCTTCACGACGCGGAAACCATACTGGCGCGCCCAAGAGAAGCCGACGACGTAATTGGGGTCAATCATCATCGGCAAGTCTTCCTGACGATTGAACATGCCCTTCTTGGTTTCGGTTACCAAGCTCCACTGCTGCCCCCCGGTGACGATCAAGCCATTTTCCCAGGCGGCTTGCGCGAACAGCTTGACGATCGCGGAGGACGTAGCTATTGGTCTGGCGATTGTTGGACGTGGTTCCGGCACCGAGGAAATCGGCCTCGTAGTAACCAGCCAGAGCTGTAGAGCCCACTTTGCCCTGGAAGAGCATGCTGAGGCGGCTCTGGCGGGCAGTGAAGTTATTCTCGGTTAGGTGCGCGAGATTGGCGGCATCGAAGGGAGTGGCGGTGAATGGTGTGGCGATGTCGCTGTCGGTAGCGCGAGTGCGAGAGACCGTTTCTGCCGCTACGAATCCGCCAGGTGTGATGGTGACACCCTTGTAACGAATCGAGGCCGGGCCTTCTTCGTCCGCTTTCTTCGCTTCGGTTTGCGCGGCTGCCACAGTTGTTTTGAGAGCCGCGTTGCTGGCCGACAAATCGGCAACGGTGTTGTTGAGCGTGTCCGTCGTGCTCTTCACTGCAGCGGTAGTATTGACCGCTTCGGTGGCCTTGCTAGTGGCTTCCGCTGCGCGCGAATTGGCCGCGGCGGCTGCGTCACGCGCTTCGTCGATTTGACGATCGCGCTTGGCGAGTTCTTCCTTCAACAAAGTGAGCTGCTCTTGCTGGGATTGCAGGACCTGACGGAGCTCTTCAATCTCGGCAGCGATCGCCGAGTCCGACTTGTCCGCCTTCGTGGCCGCCTTGGGTTTGGCCGGCGTCGCAGGCTTGGCAGGCTGCGCGTCGGCGTCCTTTGGCGTGTCCTTCGGTGTATCAGCGAAAGCGGTTCCAACCGTGAGGAACAGCGATAGTGTGAGTGCTGCTAGTTTTTTCATTTCCTCTCTCTTTTGAAGCGAAATTCGACTGCATACCGAAAAGTATGCAAACCACCCCGCGCAGAAGGTAAAGGCCGCGTCTTACAGTTACGTCAACCGAATATGAATATCCTGTAACAATCTGGGAATGGTGGACGTAACCCGTTGAGTTAGCGAAGGTTATAGAACAAGCCGAGGGTCAACAACCACAAGAAATGAGCGTAGCGCGCCGAACTGTAATGTTGCCGGCGAAGCTGCATTCATTTAGGAGCGGATTGAAAACTTGGCTCATTCACGCCTTCGGTTAACGGCCTTCCGCCCTCGAACGCGAGGAAGGATCTACTTCGGTGCGGCTATGGTAAAGGCGAGGACAATTTGCGTCAAGCGATATTGGTATTTCGCGTCAGTATCCTGGATGTCGGCTTCCGTTTTTTGTAGTTCGGCCTGCGTGAATTCGACAATCGAGCCGAGGCCGAGATTGTAACGGGCCTGCGCTAGATTGAGAGAGAGGTCAGCCTGTTCGCGGAGCACCTTAGTGACGGAGAGGCGCTCGAAAGCGCGGCGGGAGTCTTGCCATGCATTGCGGACGTCGCGGGCGATGTTGTTGCGCGTGTCCAGAAGTTTCTGGCGCTCGGCTTCCGTCTGAAGGTCGGCGGCCTTTCCGCGTGCGTTGTAAAGAAAGCCGTTGAAAACCGGTATGTTGATGTTGACGCCGACGGCGCCATACCAGCTCGGAATGTGGTCGTCACGGACAGGAGCTTGTCCGACAACCCCGAGAGCCTCCACGGTCGGTCGCCAGAGATCGTGCTCGGCGGTGCCGAATTTCTGGGCGGATTCGACGTCGAATTGCAAAGCTTTGATTTCGGGACGCTGTTGGAGGGCTTGCTGAATGAGAGGAATGACGTCGGTGTCAGGCTGAGTGAACGGACTGGTGTCTTCGACGAACTGAAAATTCTGCTCGTCGGGATACCCAAGGATTGCTGAAAGCGTTGCCAAAGCGATCTCATAGTTGTTTCGGGATTCCAATAAAAGAAGCTTCGCGCGTGCCAGCTCTACCTTGGAGAAACTCAGGTCGATCTCCGATTTCAGCTTTGCATCCGTCAATGCCTGCACTCTGTCGACGAGTGTCTGACGGGCACGCACGGTCTCATCCGCCACGGTGACCAGCGCCTGGGTTTCCAGAGAGTTGTAGAAAGCTTGGTCCACGACCAGAAGAATGTCGGCGCGAGTAGCTGCGGCATTCTGATCTTCGGCCTTGGCGCCGTATTCGGAGCTGGAAAGCAAACTGGTGGTGCGGCCGAAATCGGTAACAAGCTGGGTGACGCTCGCCCCGCCAGCCGCGCGTGGGTAAACAGTGGGGTTGGTGAGAGATCCCGCTGTAATGCGGCCTCCCGGATTGGAATCCACCGCCGTAAGACTGAGGTATGCATTCGGCAGGAGAGCAGAACGCACTTCCCGAACATTCTGTTGCGCGACGAGCGCACGCAATTTGCCGATGGTGATCTGCGGATTGTTCTTTATCGCGATGGCTTCGGCTTGTTGAAGTGTCAGAGGGGTGCCGGTCCCTGTCCCAGCCGCACTCATTGCTACGGGGGGGGGCGGCGGCGGAACCTGCGCTCGCACGCTTATAGGCAGCAGCGCAGCGCAGGCCAAGAATAAGAAAATCGAACGGCTCACGGCTTGGCCTCCTCAACTCGCGTTTCCTCTCCTCCATGCACGATGAGGTAAACGGCGGGAACCAGGAACACCGTCACGGCCACCGAGATTCCCAGCCCGCCGATGATCGAGCGTGCCAGGGGCGCATACTGCTCGCTTCCCGCTTCAATGCCCAAGGCCATCGGGATAAGTCCCAACAGGGTTGCAAGAGAAGTCATAAGAATCGGGCGGAGCCGCACCTTGCAAGATTCGACGACGGCGGCGCGTAATGTCATCCCGCGTTCGTGGAGGATGCCGGCGAACTCGACGATCAGAATGCTATTCGAAACAACGATGCCGGTCATCATGATCACCCCCATGAGCGACATGATATTGAGCGTGGTATGCGTCACGAAGAGAGTAAGTACGACGCCCGCCAATCCAGGAGGGATGGCGGTAAGAATGATAAGAGGATTCACGAAGGAGCGGAACTGAGCCATTAGGATGAGATAAACAAGAAGAATGGAAAGGATCAAGCCGATGGCGAACCGCTTGAAAGATTCATTCATGCCAACCACGGCGCCCCGTACAGTGACGCGGACATTCTTGCCGGTCTTGAGTTCCGCGAGTAGCTTATTCACTTCCTTGTTGACCGCGCTGAGATCTTCGGTTGTGGGCATAACGTAAATGTCGATGACGCGGCGAATCTGATAATGATCGACTTCTGTCGGCGTACTGATCGGAACGATTCTGGCTACCGACTGAAGCGGCGTGTACTTCGTGGAAGTATTCGCGCGCAGCGGAATGTTTTTGAAGTCCGACATGGTCATGGAATCGATTTTTTGATTGAAGTACTGGACGGTGACCATGTAGTTGTTGCCCGTTTTGGGATCGATCCAGTAGCTCGGGGCGATCTGACCGTCGGAGGTGAGCGCGGTAATGACGTTGTCCACCACGCCTTGAGGCGTCAGGCCCAACTGGCTAGTCTGTTCACGATCGATGTTCAATTCCAGTCCAGGATAGTCGATGTCCTGAGGAATTAAGATGTCGCTCACGTTTTTGGAAGCCTTAAGGTGCGAGGCGATGTTGCGGGCAATGCCGTAGGCTTCTCCCATATCGTTATCGCTGATTTGAATATCCAGCGGAGCTGGCAGCCCTTGGTTCACGACGGAATCCACAAGCCCTCCAGCCTGAAAATAAAGGCTGAGCTGAGGCATGTCCACCGCCAGTTTTTTGCGGAGTCGCTCCATATACTCGTAGCTTCCAATCTTATGCTCTTCTTTCAAGCTCACCTGCACGAATGCGGTGTGCATCGCAGAGTTGGTCGTGTAAATGGCAGAAAGGTCCGGGGTAATGCCGATATTGGAGACAATCATGTCCAGATCGTCGTGAGAAACAACCTGGCGGATGTCCTCCTCGAGTTTGGCGATGTACGTATCGGTGAGTTCCAGGCGTGTTCCCGTGGGGGCTTTGACGTCGATAACAAATTGACCGGGATCGGTTCGGGGGAAATAGGAGGTCCCCACGAACGGGAACAGCGCCGCCAAAACGAAGGCGATCCCTCCCGCGATGATCGCTACTGTGCGTTTTGGGCGCTCGAGGGCCCGCTGCACCCATTTGTCGTAAAAGAGCAAGAGCTTCACGAAGAGATCGTTGAAGCCTTTAACGATGCGGGTAAAATACGTGGTTTTGACGGCCTCCCCATGGGGCTCGTCGTGGTGGATGCGGATGAAAGTCGCACAATAAAGCGGGACCACGGTCATCGCAAAGATGTAGGAAGCAAAAATGGACAGAACGACGCCCAAAGCAAGATCGATGAACAAGTAGCGGCTGACTCCATAAAAAAAGGTCACGGGAAAAAAGACAATCGAAGTCGTCGAGGTTGCGGCCAGGACCGCTAGGGCCACTTCCATGCCGCCTTTCTCGGCGGCTTCGCGCGGTGGCGATCCGTTTTCCATAAAGCGAAAAATATTCTCCAGCACCACGACGGAGTCATCAATCAGCCGGGAAAACGCCAGGGCAAGTCCGCCGAGCAGCATGGTGTTGATGGAGCCACCCATGGCGTTCATGACCAGAAAACACATTAAGGCGGAAAGCGGAATGGAAAGCAAAACCGCGAATGTCGCTCGCGGGCTGCCCAAGAAAAGCAGAATCATGATGGCGGTGAGAAGCAGGCCGATGCCGCCTTCTTTGAGCAAGTTCTTGATGGCGATCTTGACGAAGATGGACTGATCGAAAACGACGGCCGTTTTCAGCACATCGGGAATGTCTACCAGATGCTTGATGGCCTCCTTAATTCCGCTAACGATCGAGATGGTGTTGCTGTTACCTCCCTGTTTTAGAATGGGGATGTACACGGAGTGCTGGCCGTCGATGCGCACAATGTTCGTTTGAATGGCGCCAGAATCTTCCGCCTTGCCGATATCCCCCACCAGAACCGAGCCGAGGCCCACCGTTTTCAATGGAAAACTGTTGATCTCGTCGGCGGCGGCGACCTGGCTGTTGGCGTAAATGTTGTAGTCCATGTTGCCGATGCGGACGTCACCAGCAGGAAGGATCAGGTTCGAGTCGTTGATGGCGTGAACAACATCCATAAGGCTCAACTGATGAGCTTCGAGTTTTACGGGGTCCACGAAAACCTGGATTTGGCGGTAGGTGCCCCCGAAAGGCTGCGGAACCGAAGCTCCTTGAACGTTAGCGATCTGATTCCGAACTTGGAACTGGGCTAAGTCCTTGAGGCGAGTCTCGTTAAGCCCCTGCCCTTTCAGGGTGACGAGGCACACCGGCAAGCTCGAGGCGTCGAACTTCAGAACGACTGGCGGCAAGGTGCCGGGTGGGAGACGACGCAAATCGGCCATCGCCAGATTTGCGATGTTGCTAAGTGCTGCGTTCGCGTCGGTGCCAGGTTTGAAGTAGATCTTGATGAGGCTAACGCCCGTCAGCGAACGCGATTCAATGTGATCGATGTTGCTTCCCAAAGTGAAGAATCGTTCAAACGTATTGGTGATGTCCGCCTCGATCTGCTGCGGAGGCATTCCAGAGTAAAACGTGGCGACCACCACCACTGGGATATCGATCTGTGGAAACAGGTCCACGGGCATGCGGACCACGGTCGTAATCCCAACGACGGCGACGACCAGGCACAACATGATGATGAAATACGGATAAGCGAGGGCAAACTTTGGCATTAGCTGTTTCCCGCCTCACTCGCTGTCCCCGCCCCCACGATTTTTGGCAGGACTATTTGTCCGGGTACAAACTCACCAAGATTGCCGACAATGACGCGCTCGCCTTCGGTCAAGCCAGAGAGCACCTCAAACTGCGTGCTACTTTGCTGGCCCAGAGTGACGGGGCGGATCGCCACGACATTCTGGGAGTCCACGACGAACACGGTGGCCTGGTCGCCAGTGCGGGTGACTGCTTCCATCGGAACGGTGAGCACATTCGTTTTCTTGTCGTGGACGAAGTAAGCCTCGCAAAACATACCAGGCATCAGCTTGCCGTCGGGATTCTGGAAATCGACCTCGGTCTCCATGGTGCGGGTTTGCTGGTCCAGGGAATCCGCGAAGCGCGAGACTTTTCCTTCGAAGTCCTGGTTCAGCGCCTGCACATGTACCTTTATAGATCCTCCGACATGAATTTGCGGCGCAACGGACTCAGGAATTTGCAGAACTAGCCGCAAGACGGAAATCTGCGCAAGCCGAACCACAGGCATGGATTGCGTGCTCGACGCAGTGCCCGCGGCAATGAGAGACCCTGTGTCGGCATAGCGAATGGTGATCACCCCGGCGAAGGGTGCGGTGATGCGTGTGTAGTCCGACAGAGCAGCGTACTGTTTCTGCTTGTCTTGCGCCTCTTCGAGCTGCTGTCTAGCGCCCGAAAGTTCCGCCTCCGCGCTGGCGACCTGGGCTTCTGCGCCCAAATCCTTGGCTTGCCAGTCGTCGACTTCTTGTTGCGCCACCAGGCCCGGCTGCGTGTCAGAGGCTTGTTTTAGCCGATGATAAGCAGAATGCGCGGCGGTATGAGTCGATTCTGCGCGGCTCAAATCGCCCTGAGCCCGGCGAATTTGTTCTTGCGCGGCTCGAACCGCTGCATCCGTGCCGGCGAGTTCGGCGGCCAGTTCCGGGATTTCAAGGACAGCAAGCGTCTGTCCTTCTTTGACATGATCCCCAACGTCGACATGAATCACTTTAATGTAGCCCGCCACTTTGGCGTGCACGTCGATGTCTTGAAACGGCTTAAAGGCGCCTGAAACGGTGAGCGTATCGCCTAAATCGCGCCGCTTCACGATGGCCACGGCCGCGGTTGTGGCCACCGGATGGCGGTCATCGGCTTCGGTCCGCGTGCGGCCCACCCAATGCCATACAAAGAGGGCGCCACCTACAAAAATGAAAAGAACGATCAAGAGCTTTTTTTTCGTCATGCATTTATCCCTAGCGGGCTGTGATAACGGACAGATGTGGCTTGGTCCGGTAGCAGACACCCGCAGAACTTACTTGAGGGCCTGTAAAATCTATTGCCGGCGTTCTCATGTGTCTACAACAACGCAGAAATTCGGAGGAAATGGGAAACCGATTAGAGCACTGGCGGCGGCCTGAACCACAGGCTTGAGCCAAGAATTTGGTGTGGGAGAGAAGTGACTTGGGGAATGACTTCGAGAGACTGAGCGGCGGCTTCCGAAAACGACACGAACGTTTTGACAACGACCGTATCTCGAGTGGAAAGCGAATCTCGCCCATTTGCGAAAGAGAAATGCTGTAACTCTGAGGCGCCCACCGTGGCGCGGTTACTGGCCGCGTGGCGGACATTTAAGGCATTTGCGGAGCTCAGCGAAGCGGCAAAAGGGTTGTAGAGCATAAATAACGCGAGGAACAAGCAAACCCATCCTCGCCAGTTTGACGCTCTGCCACGCTCGTGGTTGCAAGCAAATGAAGTCATCTGGGCCTGTCTATCACGATAGTAGGACTGTCGACTCTGGTCAAGGGGATGCCGCGGTTGTGTTGCGAACTGCCGTGGGAGGAGAAGGGGATCGGAGCCAGGGGTGCGCCGATCCCCAAGGTAGGACGTGAAACGAAGTTCAAACTCGCTGAGTATCGCAGCCCGGGGTCACGCCTGAATGAAGGGCTTGTGAATTCTCCATGACCTCTTCGCCGGCCGATGGAGACTGATCTTGACCTCCCGTGGCGAGGGATAGCCCGCGTCCATGGCGCACATCGAGGCCGCGGACCCAGAAGATGATGTCCTCGGCGATGTTGGTGGCATGGTCGGCGATGCGCTCGAGATGCCGGGTGGCAAGAATGAACTGCATCCCAGGGCTGACGAGTGCGGCTTGCTGCGTCATGCTTTGCATGAGCTGGTCAAAGATGCGATCGCGGTACTGATCGACGACATCGTCGCTCTGAAGGACTTGGCCGGCCATTTCGACGTTGCGAAAAATCAGCGCACCAAGGCTCTTGCTGACCATGGCACGCACGGCGGAGGTCATGGGCGCCAATTCTTCGGGCACTTGAGCGCTCGGCATTTCGCGAAGCGAGATGACGCACTCGGCGAGATTCACGGCAAGGTCGCCGATGCGTTCTAGGTCATTCGTGATTTTGAGAGCCGCGACGATGAGGCGCACCTCGTCATCCGAGAAAGAGCCACGGCGGAGGAGCCGGATGGCGTGTTCATCGATGACAAGTTCCATTTCGTTGATTCGTGGCTCGAGTAAAAAAACTTCGCCGGGGAGAGCCCACGTACGCGTATCGTTGACGCTAACGATGGCGTCCAGGCCACGGTTCATCGCGCCTTCAACGGTGCGCGCCATCGAGACTAGATAATTGACGAGAGTTTCGTACAGGACTGCTTCCGTCACTCCAGCCGGACTTGCCATAATTCCCCTTCCAGAGCTTTGGGCCGAAAGTCACACCCTTGCTCGTAGTCGATACTTTCGCAAAAAGGTGGTTACACTCCGTTCACGAAGAGATGAATGTGCGGATAAATCGGGAGGCGTCGCGCAGGATGCGAGCGACGTGCGCGTGGGTTACTGATGGGATTTGCGGGACGCAGGATAAATAGAACGACTGTCTAAGAAGATGATTGCGTGCCGCCATTGCCGCGTCCGCCTATCCCGTTTGGGCTGGAGCGCGATGTAGGGGGCTCCGGATCAAAAAGTGGCACGGAAAAATGGAATTGTGAACCCTGACCCACTTCACTATCCACCCAGAGCCGGCCGCCATGCACCTCAACCAGATGTTTGGCGATAGCCAGCCCGAGGCCGGTTCCCCCGGCTTCGCGGGAACGCGCGACATCAACGCGGTAAAACCGCTCAAAGATGCGCGGCTGATCAGCTTGCGGGATGCCGATACCGGTGTCGGAGACCGTTAGGATAACTTCCTCGTCGCCGGCTTCCGCGCTGAGCACGATCTGTCCGCCGGGCAGAGTGTACTGAATCGCGTTGTCCAAAAGATTTTGCAGAACCTCGGCGAGACGGCGGCGGTCTCCAGCGATATCCGGCAAGCGTTGCCCTGCGTTCACCGAAATTCGCAGGTCTTTTTCGGCGGCGCGGCGCTGGGCGGTCTCCAGGCAGCTTTCGATCAGTTGCGAAACACTGAGGCGGCGAATCTCGAGTTCGAGGCGCTCTGCGTCCATTTTGGAAAGCATGAGGAGGTCTTCGGTCAATCGGGCCAGCCGGCGGGAATGTTCGAGAATGATTTCGAGAAAGCGCGTGCGGTTCTGCGGATCGTCAATCGCACCAGCGAGAAGCGTTTCAGCGAACCCCTGGATGGCAGTGAGGGGAGTTCTGAATTCGTGCGAGACGTTGGCGACAAAATCGCGGCGCACGCGTTCGAGCCGCCGCAGTTCGGTAATGTCGTGGAGCACCACGACAGCCCCGGTCGTGTCACCCGCGCGCACAGCGGCAACAGTGATTGCAAAATGATGCTGCCGCAGCGTACCAGTGACGATTTCCGATTGCACGCGCGACTCGCCGTGAAGAACCTGGCGCACGGCTTCGAGCAGTTCGGTCTGCCGCACCACTTCCACGAGCGCGCTGCCGGAAGTCGGCGGCACATCCAGGCTGAGAATTTCCGCAAATCCAGGGTTCGCAAACACCAGCCGCTCCGAACCATTCACGACGGCCACGCCTTCCACCATGCTCCCAAGAATCGCGGACGACAGATTGCGCTCTTCCGTAAGGGTCTGAATGGTACGGTCCAAACGAGCGGCCGTGCGGTTAAGAGAAATGCCGAGCGCCTCGATGGCATCTCCAGAACCTTCGCGAGGCAATGGACGGAAATCGCCTTCAGCGACGCGCCGGGAAAAATCCTTCAGGCGCTCGACGCGACCCGTAAAGCTGCGAGAGAACAAGAGGGAAATTCCGCCGGCGATCAGCAAAATGAAAAACGATGCGAGCCACAACCGGCGCCGGAAGGAACTCAGAGTTTCATCCACAGTCTCCAGTGGAAGCGCAAAACGCAAAACAATCGGAGAGCCCGCGGGCGTGTTCTGCCGCACAGCATAGTAAAGAAGATCGCGATTGATTGTGATGCTGTGGCGAATGGAACGCCCATCACCCTTGGCCATCGCTTCAAGAACTTCCGGGCGTGTAGCGTGATTTTCCATGGTTTGCGGATCGGATTGTGAATCCGCTAGCACGCGGCCATCGGCGGTGATAACCGTGACACGCGCGCCGCTGGCGGCTATTTGCCCGACCCAATCACGCAGGGGCGCAACATCCTCAGATTGTCC
Organism: uncultured Acidobacteriota bacterium; assembly: GCA_963784015.1. GTDB lineage: Bacteria > Acidobacteriota > Terriglobia > Acidiferrales > UBA7541 > Acidiferrum. The sequence goes on along the minus strand of CAWAPX010000038.1, from coordinate 67,562 downwards.
AGGGAGAGCTGGCGTCCATTGCGGAAGACGCGCTTGCGCGATGCGGGCAATAGCGGTGAGTTGTTCGAAACCTGCGCGTTCGTAATCGTCGCGGAAAGCTCGTTGCGCAAAAAGCCCCACGGCCAGCAGGACACTAGCCAGCAGCGCGAGAAACGCGAACGCGAATTTCCCGAATAGATTAAGCCGCACGAGTTTCGAACAAGTACCCCGCGCCACGGACGGTCTTCAGATGAACGGGATTCTCCGGGTCGCTTTCGATTTTTTCGCGCAGGCGGCGGACGTAGACGTCCACGCTGCGCGGTGTGACAAAACGATCCGTTCCCCAGACCGCATCAAGCAGCTGATCCCGCGTGAAGACCCGGTTTGGGCGCGAAGCAAGGTAATAGAGCAGCCGGAATTCGAGCGTGCTAAGCGGAACGGCCTTCCCCGAATGGCTCACGCGATAAGACGCCGGATCGATCGCCAGCTTGCCAATCTCGATGATGCGCGGCGAATCAGCAGGCGGCTCCGCGCGTCGGAGCAGCGCCTTGACGCGCGCCAGCAACTCGCGCGGGCTGAAAGGCTTGGTCACGTAATCATCGGCGCCCATTTCCAGCCCTACAACGCGGTCGGCTTCATCGCCCCGTGCCGTAAGCATGAGAATCGGCAAACGATTCAACGAATCGTCCCGGCGAATTTCGCGGCAAATGTCGAGGCCGGAAAGTTTCGGGAGCATGAGATCGAGCAGCAACAAATCGGGTGGCGTCTTCTTGAGCGTGCTCAAGCCGGCGCTGCCGTCAAAAGCGGCGCTGACTTGAAAGCCTTCGTTGGCGAGGTTATAGCGAACGAGTTCGACGATGTCCTTGTCGTCCTCGATGATCAATACGCGTTTCATAAGGTAGGCACGTTCCGCTCGCCGGCTTGGCGCCAGTTTACCGTACACCGGAGAGATACGATAGGAGGTTGAAAGATTTGGGTCACTTTGAGGTGTGCGTAGCACGACTAATTCTCGCAGTGCGCGTGTAACACAGGGATAACATAAATGTGAATGGAGTGTGAACGCTGAAACGAGCGCCTAATCGCCGCTTGAAGTCGTGAAAGCCAGGGCTAAAAGCGTTTTTTGCTCGAGTTCGTGGGCTTTGGACGAACCCGTGGCGGGGCTGGCGCTGGCTGAGCGCTTCACCGAGCGCACCTGCAGACCCTTGGCTTGGGCCAGACGTTCCAGCCGGGGCAAAATGTAGAACAGGGCGCCCATGTTTGCTGGCTCTTCCTGTACCCAGACGATTTCGCGGGCATTGGGATGTTCAGCCAATGCGGCGGAAATTTCCGTGCGCGGCAGCGGATAAAGCTGGTCGAGGAAGAAGATCGCCGTGCTGGTGTCTTTGCGGCGGCGGCGTTCGGCACGAAGATCATGGCCAACCTTGCCGCTGGCAATCAAAATGCGCTTGGCGTTTTGCACTTCGTGGTCTGGCACGAGCGGCAGAAACTGCGGCCGCGTGAAGTCCTCAATGTTTGAGCTGGCGTCGGGATGGCGCAACATGCTTTTTGGAGTAAAGACGATCAGCGGCTTGCGCCACGCACGCAAAGACTGGCGGCGCAGCATGTGAAAATATTGCGCGGCCGTGGAAGGCTGGCAAATCTGCATGTTGTCTTCCGCGGCGAGCTGCATGTAGCGCTCAATGCGCGCGCTGGAATGCTCCGGGCCTTGACCTTCATAGCCATGCGGAAGCAAAAGCACGAGGCCGCTGGGCAGATTCCATTTGTCTTCCGTGGCGCTCAGGAATTGATCGATGATCACTTGCGCGCCGTTGGCAAAGTCTCCGAATTGCGCTTCCCACATAACCAGCGCTTCCGGATAGTCGCGGCTGAAGCCGTATTCGAATCCGACGCAAGCTGCTTCCGAGAGCGAAGAGTTGTAAATCTCGCAAAAAGCCTGCTGACGGGAAAGATGCGAAAGCGTTAGGTAATTGTGCTCAGTTTCCGTATCGATGAGAACGGCGTGCCGCTGATTGAATGTGCCACGCTGAGTGTCCTGCCCCGTAAGGCGAACGGGGTTGCCTTCCAGCACTAGAGAACCAAGAGCCAGCGCTTCCGCAAAGCCGTAGTCTATGGCGCGCTTGCCATGCCCCATTTCACCGCGTTGTTCCAAGAGCTTTGCGATTTTCGGGTGTAGATGAAAGCCCGCAGGCACGCGGACGAGCCCGTCGGTAAGTTCCGCTAGCTTTTCTTGAGTCAAACCAGTATCGACTTCGTAGGCCGGATCGTACTTCCCGTGTTTGTAGGGAGACCAATAGTCCGGCAGTCTACGCAGATGCGGGATTTTTGTAAGTTGACCGGCCTTTTGTTGCTCCACTTCATATTCTTTTTTCACCGCTTCGACGATTAGCGACGCGTCGATGCCGGTGCGCTCGGCGTAAATCTTCCAAAGCGGGGCATGATTCTTGATGCGCTCGTAAAGAACCGGCTGCGTGATGGTGGGGTCGTCGACTTCGCTGTGACCATGGCGGCGATAGCCGATGATGTCCACAACGACGTCGCTGCCAAACGTCGCGCGATACTCCGCGGCGAGCTTTCCGATGCGCACGACCGCGTCGGGATCTTCCGCGTTCACATGAAAAATTGGAATGCTTTGGCGCTTGGCAATGTCCGAAGCAAAACGCGAGGAGTGCTCTTGCCTTGGCTGCGTGGTGAAACCGATGAGATTGTTGACCACAATGTGGACCGTGCCGCCGACGGTGTAGGCCTTCAAGTCCGCGAGATTGAGCGTTTCCGCCAGAATGCCTTGGCCCGCGAACGCGGCGTCGCCGTGCATGACGATCGGCCACACTTTATTGAGCGTTTCGCGCGAACGGTCGATGATCGGTCCGTCCACGCCGTGGCGCGTTTGCTTCGCGCGCGCGCGGCCCATCGCCACGGGATCGACCGCTTCCAGGTGGCTGGGATTCGAAACAAGGTGCATATTGATGGACTTACCGCTCGCCGTGCAATAAACGCCGGTCGCGCCGACGTGGTACTTCACGTCTCCCGCACCCAGCACGCTACGCGGATCGACGTCTTCAAACCCGGAAACAACTTCGTACGGAGGCTTGCACGCCGCGTGGACCATCACATTCAATCGCCCGCGATGGCTCATCGCCATAACGCAGTCGACGGCCCCGAAATCCCCTGCGGTGTCCAGAATGGAGTCCAGAAGCGGAATCAACGAAGTGACGCCTTCGAGCGAAAATCGCTTCGTACCCAGATAGCGCGCCTGCAGAACTTGTTCGAAAAGATCGGCGCGTACCAGGCGCTCGAGAATTTTCTCCTGGCTGACCGCAAGCTCAGGCCCTTCGATACGCTCCTGAATCCAGCGGCGCCGCTCCGGCTCCGGCAGGTGCATGAATTCCACGCCGACGTTGCCGCAGTAGATGCGGCGTGCTTCTTCAGCCGTCTCGCCAGTCAATTCAAGATCGGCAAGCTTCTGCGGCTGGAAAACACCAAGCGGATCCAGCGTGGCTTCGTAATACCCCCAACGACGAAACGCATCAAATATGTGCTCGCGCTGCTCGTTGTTCGCAGCAGATTTCTTCGACCCTTTGACGGGCTTTGCGGGGCGCTCTAGTGTCTCGATTGTACGGTCGGCCATAAATCTGTCCCTGACAACCTTCTATTTTGCCACAGAACGAGTTTTCCTGTTTTTTCGGGCAAAGACCAATTTCCGAAACACGCCTGAGCGCGGCCGGAAAAAGGATCCCGCCAGCAGCCAAAATGGCGCTGTTTCGAGGTGATTTTTGGCGGAGACTCGTCAGCGAAAGACCTTTGAAACACTTTCTGGAGCCGCACAATGGCGCTCATGACGAAACATCCCACGAATCCACTTAGTGTGCGGCGTGCGACATCCCGGGAAAGTGATGCCGCTTGGGACATCGTCGAGGAATACTACGAAGCGGCTGGAGTTGTGGCGCGCGATGCAAAAGACAATTTCGAGCTGACTTATTTTGGTGACGGAGCTGGGGTCTGGTTAGCGACGATAGCAAACACGGTTGTTGGATGCGTTGCACTGCGATCGCTGGCAAAATTCGCGCACAGTGGAGAGGTCAAGCGTTTGTATGTCCAGCCCGAGCAACGTGGGCTCGGAATCGCGAAAGCTCTTTATGAGAGCCTCGAGGAATATGCGCGCGAACGTGGTTATGAGTGGCTCTATTTGGATACGACGGATGAGATGGTTGCAGCCCAGCGATTTTATGCCGCATTGGGGTACGAATTGACGACGCGCTATAACGACAATCCGCAGGCCACGATTTTTATGCGCAAGGATTTGCGGTCTTCAACTCGATAGCCGTTCTTTTTCAGCTAAGCGTTTCGGCCGACACAGAAGCCACGCGTTGATTGAGCGTTTATAACGCGAGAATGATCGATTCGAGCCTGCGGGCAATTCCTTCAGGGGGCGTGTCGGGAGGAAACACGATCGGCGCGCCGATGTGCACAGTGATTTCGCCAAAGTGGGCAAGACGGCGGCGTTCACGCTTCATTTGCCAGACGCCGTCGAGGCGCATGGGAATAATGGGAAGACGGAGATTTTCCGCCAGCAATCCGATTCCGCTTTGGAAAGCGGCCATGCGACCGTCTTCGGAATTGTTGACTTCGCCTTCTGGGAAAACGAGCAGGCTGTAGCCGCGGTCGGCGGATTCGCCGGCAAAGCGGAAACTTTCGCGAAAGCCAGAGTGCTGCGGCAGGGGGAAGACGTTGAAGAGTGCCGTTGCCAGCCAGTAGCCGAGATAATAAGCCCACCGCTTTGCGAAAAACCATTCGCGCGGCGGCCGGCGCATCCTTCGCAATGATTCGCCGCCCATGGCCGTGGCTAGGCGATGGCGAAAACGGCGTGGCAGTGCGGCGAGAATCAAGCCAATATCGGCGCGGCGGGTGATGTGGTTTGAAACAATAAGCACTGGACCGCGAACACCACGAAGATTTTCTCGGCCAACGATTTTAGGATGCCCAAGAATCTGAGTGGCCGGCCAGACAAGCGCGTAGTAGACCGCGAGCCGTAACCAGCGTGCCGGCGCGCGTTGCGCCCAGCGTGGATAAGCGTATTCCGTACGATGGGCTGCGGGCTGCTGCAGAAGGCGCTGCACATCCGCAACGGTTTTTGCCTCCGCGAACGATGTTTCGCTTAGTTCAACTTGGTAACGCTCTTCGAGCGCGCTCATCAGTTCCACACGATCCAGAGAAGAAAGCTTGAGTTCGTCCTCCAATTTCAAGGAGTTGCCGTTTCCTTGCGCAAACTTCTCCAACAAGCCGCCCAATCCATCTCCAGACCCTTTGGCAACCGTCCCGCCCAAGGGTTGCGTCGCGCGTGCCGCAATCAGAACCAACCGCGGTTTACCCGTGGGAGTTCGCGGAAAATCCGGCTCCGGCCAAACAAACCATTCCTGCAGCCGCTGAAATTCCGCAAGCAATTTGTTCGCGTTCTCGACGGCCATCCGCGCCACGGTAGTTTTCGGCTCCGTACTTTTTTCCATAAGCAGAACCGCCAGAGGCTCGGAACCGCCTGCACCGGAAGGAATCACGACGCAATCGCGCACGCCTCGTTGCTTGCGCAGCGCCGCTTCAATGTCCTCTGGATAAATATTCAATCCGGCCGCCGTCACGATGACGTTTTTCTTGCGGCCCTTGAACCGAAGATTGCCTTCGGCATCGAGTTCCCCGATATCGCCCGTGAGCAGCCACCCTTCGCCGCCTTCTTTTTGCTGAACAGTTCCGCCTTGCCAATAACCGGTGGAAACATTTTCGCCGCGCACAAGAATTTCGCCATCCTCTGCGAGCCGAAACTCGCGGCCGGGCAAAACTTTTCCGATCGAGCCCTGCGTGGCGCGAAAGGGATGATTCAAGCTGATGAGCGATGCGGTTTCCGTCATGCCGTAGCCTTGCACGACCGCGTAACCTATGCGTTTGAAGAACTCTTCGGTTTCGGCGGAGAGCGCCGCACCGCCGGAAATGAAGGCCCAGAACTTCCAGCCAAACCGACGGTGAATGCGGCGGAATCGCCAGGCGCGGCGCAAGAATTTTTCGCCGTTCGCCGCGTCAAAAGTTTTCGCGAGCCAGCCGCTCAGTCCGCGCGCTTGCAATTCGCGCTCGATCCCCGCATGCAAAGCATCGAGCATCCGCGGCACCGCGATGAGCGCCGTGGCTCGTTCGCGTTTCACTGTGCGGATGACCTCCGAAGAATTCGCGGATTGTTCGAACACCACAGTTGCACCGAGCAGCGGCGGCACAAAAAGCGCCATAAACTGCCCGAAGACATGGCTGAGAGGCACCAGCGTTACGAATCGCAGCGGATGAAACCATCGCTCATACTTTCGATAAGGATCAATACCGCGCTCGAGCGGTTCCAGATTCGCCAGAAAATTGCCGTGCGTCAGAACCACGCCGCGCGGCTCTGCGGTTGTACCCGAAGTAAAAAGAATCTGCGCGATGTGATTCCGAGTGATTGGCCCGTCGGCGAGGCCTTCATAGGAAGCCTGATCGCTCTGCGCCGCTGTGTCGGCCAAATCCTCCAGTGCGAGTCTTGGAATGGCGGTATCGAGGACAGCTTTTTCGCGCGAAGAGAAGACAAGCCGGACGCCGGCATCCCGCGCTACTCGTCTGGCGAAATCGAGAATGGCGCCGTCATCCATGGGCACCGCAACCGCCCCGCGTAACAAGCAGCCCCAGAAGGCCGCGGTCCACTCCGCGCTGTTCGGTCCCCAAAGCAACACGTGGTCGCCCGTCCGGACACCACGTTCCTTCAGTTCCAATGCACATGCAACCGCCATACGGGCGAGCTTGCGATAAGTCCACTCTTCGCGACGATAGCCGCGCCGCTGCACAAACGCGATGTCGCCGCCATAGCGCTCGAAGTCTTGGAAAAGCGAGTTTAGATTTTCTCGTGGCATCCCTGACGCTGTTTATTCAGTTGCTGAAATAGGTCAATTCTACGCTCCGCCGCGCTGGCATAACGCGGAGCCTATTGCCCCCGTCTATCGGGTCCGTTCTGCCTGGCACGTCTTCGCAGGCCTAGCATTCTGCACGTGTCATGCCGCGATCTACTCTCGGTATCGCAAGAAGCATTTCGGCTTCCGACACCTGGCCCTGAATCCTGACTTTGGGCTTCTTCTCCGTATGGTAGCTTCGTCTGAGACGCCTGATGCGATTCAAATAAAAACTCCCCGGCTGGCCGGTTTGACCCAGACGAGAACTGGCATGACCAACACCAAAACTTCTCTTCAGTTTGTTTCAAATACAGCCCGTATCTCCACTGCCCTCCCCGTTGTGCTCTTGGCTACTGGCACCGCGCTCCGCTCATCTCTTCCCGCCTCAGCCGCGCAGACCTCCGACCAAAAATCCTCATCTGCGCCCGCGAAGAAGGCTCCCGATATTCCTCCGATGTATCCGGTACGCTTGAGCGGCAAGTTTGGGTACATGGATCGCACCGGAAAAATCACTGTTGCTCCTCAATTCCAGCGCGCCTGGGATTTTCACGACGGCATGGCGCGAGTCGATTCGGCCTCAGAGGGTCACGGCATCATCGATGCGGCCGGCAAAATCACTTTCTTGCAGCAATTTTCCTGGATCGGCGACTTTTCGGAGGGTCTGGCACAGGCTCTCCTGGCGGGCCCATCCGAAAAGGCCGGTTACATCGATAGCACGGGGACGCTCGTCATCCCCGCGACTTGGGATTTCTATGGCTATCCGATGTCCGATCTCATGATGCCCCCGGTCTGGCGCAGGGACAGGAATGCGAATTTTTCCGAGGGTCTGGCCGAGGTTCGCGCCGATGGCGGAAAGCTCGGCTACATCGACAAAACCGGAAAAATCGTCATCCCCGCCCAGTTTCTTTATGCGCGCCCGTTTTCGGAGGGCCTCGCCGCCGTCGCCAATGATCAAGTCGAGTTCGGATACATCGATTCTCACGGCAAGGTCGTCATCCCGCTGATGTACGAGAGAGTTTACCCAGGAAATTTCAGCGAAGGCATCTCCCTCGTGAAAGCCAGCGGCGAGATCACTTTCGTGGACCACAAAAACAACCCGCAGGTGGTTGTGAAGACCGGCTTCTGGTTTGCTGGATACGATTTTCACGATGGCAAGGCCAAAATCGTCGGAAACAACCGGTCCGGATTCATCGATCGCTCCGGCAACGTCGTCGCCGAGCCTCATTACCGCTACGCCACGGAGTTCTCGGAGGGCTTGGCCGCTGTCGTGGATAAGGACGGAACAGCCGGCTACATCGACGCCTCCGGAGAGGTAGTTATTCCTTTGCCGAAGGACACCTTTGGCTGCCAATTTCGCGGCGGCCTCGCTCGTATCTTAGTGGATGATCCAACTACGAGCGCGGGAAAAACGCAGCATCACTCGGAGATGGCCTATATGGACAGGTCCGGCAAGTTCGTCCTGCCACCGAGCGTCAAAACCCGGACGCCTCAGGTCATTTCCCTCTACGACAGCCTCGACAATTGCGATTAGGTGTCGCCGTCCTTCCTCGAATCCGCACATCCCTTCTTTCGTGCACCCCTGCATAATTTTGTGACATAGCTATTTGGAGTGCGGCAGCTCTGCTGCCGCTTTTCGTAGCGGCTCGCACGACTCTATACTTGACGAGGCTAAAACGTGAGCACGGCGCACTAGCTGAAAGAGGCGGTGGCAATAAATCCACCCAAGCAGAATCCGCGCAACTTGGTTACAATAGAACACTCTAGGGGGAATCTAGTTTTCCCCTGGCTGCATCGAACGTAGAATCAGACGAGACCAATGCCAGTACCTATTTCACAGATGTGGACGGTCGCTACGTACGTCCTCAAACAAAAAATTGCGGGACGCAAGCGCTATCCATTTGTGCTGATGCTCGAGCCGCTTTTCCGTTGCAATCTCGCGTGCGCCGGCTGCGGCAAGATTCAGTATCCCGCGCATATTTTGAAGAAGGAATTGAGCCCGGAAGAGTGCTTCAAGGCTGTGGACGAGTGCGGCACGCCGATGGTTTCCATCCCCGGCGGCGAACCGCTGATGCACCCCCAGATTGACAAAATTGTCGAGGGCCTGGTCGCGCGCAAGAAGTACATCTATCTTTGCACTAACGCTCTGCTGCTAAAGGAGAAGCTGGACCTCTTCAAGCCCAGCAAGTATTTGACCTTCTCCGTCCACATGGATGGCCAGCGCGAACATCACGATTTCTCGGTTTGCCGCGAGGGTGGATACGATTTGGCGGTTGATGGCATCAAGGAAGCTCTGAAGCGCGGCTTCCGCGTTACCACCAACACCACGCTCTTTGACGGCGCCGATCCAAACAGTGTCCGTCAGTTCTTCGACGAAATGATGGAACTGGGCGTCGAAGGCATGATGCTTTCGCCCGGCTATTCCTACGACAAGGCGCCGGATCAAAAGCACTTCCTCGGGCGCGCACGCACACGTCGGACATTCCGCGCCATCCTTTCCAACCGCAAGAAGAGCTGGCAGTTCAACCAGTCGAAACTGTTCCTGGAATTTCTGATGGGCAAGCAGCAGTATACCTGCACGCCCTGGGGCATGCCCACATACAACGTATTTGGCTGGCAGAAACCTTGTTATTTGCTCCAGGACGGTTATGCCGACACCTTCCAGGAGTTACTGGAAACGACCGCGTGGCAAAATTACGGCACGGAATCTGGTAATTCCAAGTGCGCTAACTGCATGGTCCACAGCGGTTACGAAGCTTCGGCCATGGACTATACGTTCAGCGGCTTACGCGGCCTTTGGTCAGCTATGAAGGCAACTTTCGCCGTGAAATATGAGGATGCAGACGCACTAGCCCTGCTCAACGAGCCCACCAAGCCAGTTCATTCTTATAATCCGCTCATCCAAATCGATACGGGCAAGTCTCAACTCGAGGAGACGCGCGCTTGACTGGTCCTCGACACGCTGACCAGCCGGCCCACGAGGAAGTCGCTCCGCCAAATCCCGATTCCCTGGAAGTCGCCCCTGGAACTATTCACGATGCTGTCCAAGGCTGGGTGCCCGAACTCGCCACAGAGGACGAAGTTCGCATTGCTCTGGAAAAGGCATTCGATTACCGCGGCGACGTAACCCTAACCACTAAAGATGGCAGGAAGATAGAAGGATACATTTTCGATCGAGTCTCTGGTTCGACGCTCGCGAACTCATTCGTGCGTGTCCTGCCCAAGGATTCCAACCAGCGCCAGAAGATCGCTTATGCCGAGATCGCAGCGCTTGCCTTCACGGGCCGTGATCCCGCCGCGGGTAAAAGCTGGGAAGCCTGGGTCCGTAAGTACTGGGAAAAGAAGTCATCCGGCGAGGCCGGTTTGAGCCTGCAGCCTGAGTCTCTCGAATAGTAGTAAATCAAGCCCTGAAAGCCGGTTTTTCTACGCAACTTCAAGATAAGTCTATATTTTTCAATATCTTAATAGGTAAGACACGCCTATAGCCCATCAGCTTGCAGGATGGACAATCGGGCCGTTTTGTAGTACTATATGAATAGCTTTTGCTGTTCTTGTTAGGCCGTCTTGCTCGTTAAAATCAGGGGCACAGACAATTTTTGCAGTCGTTTTTGAGGCCCGAATAGGACCGGGATTTACGCAGTCCGTTCGATGGTGCCTCGCGCAGTAAGTTTTAAATCGAGTTTCATCGACACAAAGTGTGGTTAAGGAGGATGATGTGCAAGTAATGGCAGAGGGACAGACAGTCAAGCACGATACATACGGCTTGGGCATTGTTACCGCATCCGACCAGGAACGCACCGCGATTGATTTCGACGATCACGGTCCCAAGTTGTTCGTTACCAGCATCATGGTGGCAGAGTTGATCGGTGAAGCGCCCGCCACCCCGCCGAAGACCAAGCGCCGCCGCAAAGCTTCCACCGCTGCGAAGGCCGCAAAAAAGGCCGCTGCAGCTACCGCTGCCGCCGCCGCAGGTCACGCGTAGTTCTTTTTTCTCCTCGCTCTTGAAGTTCACTCCACCCCTTCGCCCACCGGGCGCAGGGGTGTGTCCACGAATTCCAACTTCCCATTTCTATATGTTCACCCTCTAAGTAGCGTGAGCGTCAATACTTACTGCTTCGCCCCTCTTCACCTTCGGCCTCGTTGACATCCTGAGCCTCAAGACTAATCCTGAAATATACCCACGGGTGCACAGCTTCCCTCTGTATGGAGCGCAAAATGAAAATCGCAACTTTGAAGTCGGTCCTGGGGTTCTGCCTGGTCTTCATTTTTATCGCCGGTGAGGCGGCGCCTGCCCATGGCCAGAGCACGCCAGGCGTTTCTGATAGCGAAATCGCAATCGGGTCCTGCTCCGCTCTCGAAGGACCTTCGCATTTCCTGGGCGTGGAAACCGTCACCGGCGCAAAGGCTTACTTCAGTCTCATCAACGACGAAGGTGGCGTGAATGGGCGGAAGCTCAAGCTCATCTCCGCAGACGACAGCTACGACCCCGCGAAGACGCAAGCCTGCTTTGACCATTTGATGAGCGAAAAGGTTTTTGCGCTCGGCTTCTTCGTCGGGACTCCTACTGCCGTGAAGTACGTCCCCATGGCCGATGGCGCCAAGATTCCGCTCGTCGGCTTGTTTACGGGCGCACAAACACTTTACGTGCCGCTGCGCCACTGGATTGTGAATGTGCGGGCGTCCTACTTCGATGAGACTCGGGAGCAGGTGAACGGGCTCTGGAAGACGCTCGGCTACAAGAAGATCGGGGTCATCTACCCCGAGGATGCGTTTGGAACGACCGTTCTGGAAGGCGTGAAAGGCGCCCTCAAAGAGCATGGCGCAGAGCCGTCAGTCGTGGCCTCCTATGAGCGGCAAACGGCACAAGTTGGAGGCGCTATCGACACGGTGCGTGCCGCGAACCCCGATGCTGTCGTGGTCGTAGGACCGGCAAATACGGTGGCACCAATCCTAAAGCAAGCTCATGCCAAGGGCTGGAAGCCGCTCTTTCTGACCGTCTCGTTTGTCGGGACGGACGAATTGATCTCGGAGGCGGGTCCCGATGCCGAAGGCATGGTGATTACCCAGGTCGTCCCGCCGTATTACATGACGGAGTTCAAATCCGTCGCTCTCTATCGCCGAGCGCTGGGAAAATACTTCCCTTCGGAGCAGCCTAATTTTGTGAGCCTTGAGGGGTTCGTGGATGCCATGGTGCTTGTGGAAGGGCTTAAGCGCGCCGGGAAGGATTTGACTCGAGAGGGCTTGATTCACTCCATCGAATCGATTCACGACCACGACTTAGGGCTCGGGCCACAGCTGAAGCTTAACTACTCCGCGAAAGAGCACAAGGGCTTTGACCATGTGCTTCCTACGGTGATTCGCGGCGGCCGCGCTGTGCCGTTCACGGATTGGGCTACGGCTGCGCCAAAGCAGTAGGACAGACATTCTTGTCTGTCGCTCTTCAGCTAACGACCAAGACCAAGAAATTCAAAGGCAACATCCAGACCCCAGAGAAGACAGGCAGGAATGCCTGTCCTACTTGTGGGCGGATTCGGTTTGCTCGAAGGCGTGGTAGGAAGAACGGACCAACGGGCCGGCTTCGACGTGTTTAAAACCCATGGCTTCACCCAGAATTTTGAACTCGGCGAATTCGTCGGGATGAACATAGCGAACGATAGGCAGATGTTCGCGCGTCGGCTGGAGATACTGGCCGAGGGTAAGGATGTCTGTGCCTTGCGCGGCGAGATCCTGAATCGTGGCGAGCACTTCGTCTTTTTCTTCGCCTAGCCCCAACATCAATCCCGTTTTCGTCGGCACATCCGGATGCGTTTGTTTGGCTCGGCGCAGCAGTTCGAGCGAGCGCTCGTAGACTGCGCCTTTGCGAACTTGGCGATAGAGCCGGGGGACGGTTTCCGTGTTGTGATTTAGAACATCCGGGCGCGTCGCGAGCACTACGTTCAGTGCGTTCCAGTCGCCGCGAAAATCGGGGATGAGCACTTCTACTTTGCAACCTGGCACGCGGCGGCGAATTTCTTCAATGGTGCGCGCAAAAATGTGAGCGCCGCCATCGGGTTGGTCATCGCGATTGACGCTTGTAACTACCGCGTAGCGCAAACCCATTCTCGCTACGGCTTCGGCCACGCGCTGCGGCTCGTTTTCGTCCGGCGGACCGGCCGGCTTGCCGCTCGGCACGGCGCAGAATCCGCAGGCGCGCGTGCAAATGTCTCCCAGAATCATGAAGGTAGCTGTGCCGTGGTCCCAGCATTCGCCCATGTTGGGGCAGCGAGCGCTTTCGCAAACGGTGTGCAGGTCGAGCGTGCGCATGATGCGCTTTAGGTCCTGGTAACGATCGCCGCCGAAAAATTTTATTCGCAGCCAGTCTGGGCGCGAATGCGTTCCTGGTGCTGGCACCGGTACTTGCGGTGTACTGGAGATAATGTTGAAGGGCGAGGCCATGGTGTGTACTCGAATTCGTTAGTTTACCTCATTGGGCGCGTGGAACAAAGTAAACCCATGAACGGAAAGGGATTGCACGGATTCCTGCGTGTTGCGCAGATACGTGCGGCGAAGAAGGCGAGAGCACAGACTGAAGTCTGTGCCACGGGGCCCCCCACCCGTTTTTTCGGAACTGCACATTCTAAAGAGCTTTAAGTCCTGTGTTTTGAAACTGCGCATTCTACAGGGGTTACAGGCGCGTTTCGCGGAAGTGCGGATCGTAAAGGAGCTAGGGACACAACTGAGTGAAGAGTTTAGAGTTGGAAGAGCAAAGATCTCGAGAGCTAAACACAGAGACACAGAGAGCACAGAGAAGAGAGAGGCGAGAAGCCGATCCTTCGCTACGCTCAGGATGACAATGATTGGAATAGGACGGACAGAAGAGGGGAGAACCATGCGTCTGGGACGTCGTTTGTGAGGAGAACATGGAAAACGGTAGCACTGGGTTGGCGAGGAGGTAAAGTAAATTGCAGGGAATGGTCGAAATTGGGGATTGAACGACAATTAGGGGATTTGAATTGCGGTGCGGATTACCAGAAAACGTCCCGGGTGTCTCCCGTGTTCGCGAGTCGAAGGCGTCCAAGCAGAGGCAGCGCCGCGAAAGTGTCCACAATCAAAAATCTTTTTATAGTAGCCTCTTGACGATCTGTAAAAGAGTCGCCGACTAGCAGCAGCGTTCCAGCTCACTCATTGCATCCTAGTCGGGTAAGACCGGTATCTTATACTTTTGCTGCTGGAGAAAGTGATGAAGCCAGCCTTCCTCGCCTTGCTTGGACTTCTCGCCGCCTTATCGTCTACCGCACAAGTTCGCAATACTTCCACCGATACGGCAAGACCGAGCGCCTGCAGCGTGTCAGGCCTCGTTGTGAAACTGGAGGGAAGCGCACCCCTCCCTTCCTCCACCGTCCGATTGCAAAGCATTGACGACCACTCACGCACATTTTCCGGCGTAACCGATCTTGGCGGCCGCTTCGAAGTCAAAGGTATAGCCCCCGGCCGCTATCGCTTGCGCGTGATTCGCAACGGCTACGTCACCCAGGAATATGGCCAAAAAACTCCGAATGACCCGGGGGCCGTCCTTGCGCTCAGCCCCGGCCAAGATTTGAAAGACTTGTTGTTTCGTCTGCTCCCCGCGGCTGTCATCAGCGGCCGCGTTCAGAATGAAAATGGCGATCCTTTGCCGTGGGTTCGCGTCAGTGCGCTTCGCGCCACTTATACGAGGGGAAAGCGCACGCTGTCCGGTGAAGTAACTGTGGTCACCAACGACCTCGGCGAGTACCGCCTTTTTGGTCTGCGCCCAGGCCGCTATTTCATCAGCGCCATTTACAAGCCTGGGCAACGCCTTGAACCTGGCGAGGACGATGAAGATGCCGCGGACACCGGCAAATCCGGCTACGTGACAACGTACTACCCCAACAGCCCAGATCCAGCCAAGGGAATCGCGGTCTCCATCAAGACGGGCGATGAGATTTCATCTACAGATTTTCTGCTGGAACCCACTACTGTTTACAGCATTCGCGGCCACGTTAATAATTTCCCCGCGAGGCGTAATTCTGCGACTGTAATCCTTGCGCTTGAGCCCCGATCAACGGGGTTGGGCTGGAGCATTCCCACTCGGCAGTCGTTGGTCGATAAACCAGACGGCGCGTTTGAAATTCAAAGCGTTTTGCCGGGGTCTTACACCCTCACGGCATTCTGGTTTGACGACGGCCGAAGATATCAGGCGCGCCAATCTGTCGACATCACAAACATCGACGCCGAGGGCCTTCAACTAAACCTCTTGCCGGGAATGGATATTCGCGGCGTGATCAATTGGGACCCGAAACCAGGCTTGGATAAAGATCTCTTAACCGTTTCTGTGAGACCTGTCGGCACAGCTTTTCTTTATGGCGCGCAGGCGCGTGTCGGCTCCAACGGATTGTTCTCTCTTCGCGATATCTCTGAAGGCATTTACCGCCTATCGACGTCAGGCCAGACCCAAGATTGTTATTTGAAATCCATCCGTTACGCGGGGATGGAGGTCTCGGACGATGAGTTCAGCGTGATCCACGGTACGCAAGCCATTCTCGAGGTGACTATCAGTTCCCGGGGCGCACACATTCAAGGAACGGTCACTGATGCCGATGGATTGCCCGCGGTCGGTGTTTGGGTTGCCCTCGTGCCGGATGCCGCCCACCAAAGCGAATTCCATCTCTTCAAGCATCAGACCACCGATCAATACGGCCGCTTCGACATCCACGGCATTGCGCCGGGCGACTACAAGCTCTTCAGTTGGGAACAGGTGGAACCAAACGCGTGGGAAGATCCGGATTTTCTAAAGCAATTCGAGGCGAAAGGCCAAAGTGTTAGTTTGCAAGAGGGCGACGGGAAGTCGATGGATCTCGTCGCGATTCGCTCGGCAAGTCACGAGTAGGAAAAGAAGTGAGTGAAATGCTGCTAAGAGTTGGGATGAAAAAGTTGAGGGCGCAACATGCGGTTAAGCATGTTGCGCCCTCTAAATCGAGCCGTAAAGTTTCAGGCTTCCGGGTCAATCCGGTGACTCAACTGCCTTGCGGCTAATCGCGTCTTCCAAACTGATTCGTACAACCTACAAGCTTTCCGATTCGGATGAAAATCACAATGGCGGTTAAGCCTTTGCGACTTTCGCTCCAGACCGCAAAACCCATGAACTCTTCGACTAAGCTTGCCGCTGCAAAAGCCGTGAAGCCTTCGCAAACTTCAAGCCTAACCGCTGAGCCTCAGGAGGCTTGGATTCAGCCTTTCGGTGCAACAGCCGCGAAGCCATTGCGTCCTACGTGCTGAACTCTCGCGTTCCTGAGCTACTCGACCCAGTTTGGCGCTGCAATCGCGGTTAAGCTTTTGCAGCTTCCTTGCTGAATCGGGAAGTCTTTGAACTTCCCGGTCCCGTTCAAAATCGCGACAACGGTTAAGATATCGCGAAGTCTGAACCGAACCGTAAAGTCATTTCGCTTCCGGTTCAATCTGTGCGCAAGATAAACCTGGCCGGATGCAGCGTCAACGGAATTCGCAGAAAATGTCTGTGCAAAATTGTGGATGAGTGTGGAAAAAAAGAAAAGGATTCCAGAGCGGAGAACGTTGAGAATAGGTCGTAGGATACGATGTATTATCCATACGTTAACTACGTAATAATTAAATATAAGACAGGGTGCGGAGAGAAAAAAACGTACGAACCTTGAAAAGGTGGAGCGCATAAGAAACTAGAACTTGTCTCATAAATGTATCAAGCGATGAGGCAGGTTCCTCAGGGGCTAAAGCCCCGTTTTGCCGGTCTTCTATGTCGGAGCTAAAGCTCCGACCCCTGGGAAGACGTTTATGAGACAGATTCTATTCAAATTGCGAACGCAAAAAATTTCCTGGAGCAAAAGGCGGATCGATTCAGTGGGATGTGATTAACGCGGTTGGCGTGAGGAGCGTACGAAGTCGCGGAGCACGGTGACGTTCGGGCCGTACGCACCGATGCGGCCTGCGTCCACGGGCAAGCCAAGCAGCTCGGCTTGATCGAGATCGACGCCGGCGTCATCCAGCTCGGACAAACTGAAACCTTGCGCGGGCAGCACGCGATTCAATCCCGTGGGATACACTGGCCGCGGCGGGCGGTGACGCTGCCAAGGCCGGCGCGCCAGTTCATAAAATTGCTGCCAATCGCGTTTGTGCCACGTAGTCATCGTTCTCTTTGTTGATACGTCCTCTTCTGCCGTTTGGATGCATGGATCGGCTAGAAGGTTCTTCTCGCACTTATCAACCATTGCTTATCTCACCTGCGGCCCTCGTTACTGCTAATCCCTCGCTGGGGAGGCGGGCTGCCAGGCGCTCAACATACTTCACATTCGATGCCGTGAGTCATTTTCCTTCTCTACTGTTTCAAACACGTTACCGGACGATTTGTTTCGTATGCGTCACTCCCTATTTCGATGGCTACTGCTCCGCCACTAACATCGGTAAGGACATCCGTTAGGCGCGGGATACTATACGCAATGACCAACTTTCGCTAGTGGAGAACTCGATCTATTGCGCCGCCGCCCGTGTACGGTCACGCGGCCCCTCGCTTTCTGACTTGGCCTGCGTGGGCGTTAACGAAGCGAGACTCACAGAGTAAATGAAGCTGCTCCCAGTCGCTGCCGGCACGGACCTATAGCTATAGACGGATTGCTGCCCAAAATGTTGCAAGAGAGCGAACCGGGACAGGCACACAACTATCTCGGAGGGTTTCTAAGGAAGGGTGCAAGCGGCATCTTGAAGGATAAAGACGCCGCTTTTTAGTCAGAAAGGCCTACTTACCAGCGGTTCCCGCGGTCTCCACGATCTCCGCCGCCACCGCCGCCGCGTCCGCCACCACCGCCGCCGCGACCACCGCCGCCACCACCACGTCCACCACCGCCGCCGCCGCGTCCACCGTAACCGCCGCCACCACCACCGCCAGGACGTCCGCCCCCACCGCCGCCGCGCTCAGCTTGCGGCCGCGCTTCGTTGACTACCAGGTTCCGCCCGCCGAAATTTTGGCCGTTGAGCGAGTTCACCGCGCGATCCGCATCTTCGTCACCCTGCACTTCGACGAAGGCAAAACCGCGAGATTGTCCCGTGAAACGGTCACGAATGAGATTGACACCTGAGGGAGTAACGCCTACTTGTGCGAACCATTCCTGAAGCTGCTCTTCCGTCGCGGAAAACGGAAGATTGCCGATGTAGAGCTTCTTCACCTGCCCACTCCTTCTGCCCGGAACCCAAGTGAGAGTCGCGGAGCGCGCTGAAGGACACAGCTGTCGTTTCACGGGCAGTCGGAGAAGCCGAGCCACCGCGGGGAGCGAGACCGGCACTTCAGCGGTCAGAGGCATACTCTCGAAAATTAACCGCTTTTGCAATGGGAAAGAGTCTAGCCCCCGGTCTAGGCACGTCCCGTGGAGTGGACTGCGTTTGCGCGATCTCTTCCGCGGCTACGGGCTCGCGGTTGAGTCACCTGTGTCTTAGGAATGGTGATAGGATGCCGCGGGTTCCAATCCCTTCAGGACCACACTATGCGCGGTACGATGATGGATTTTCCGCTGACGCTTCCTGCGATTCTGGAGCGCTCCGGCAAGCTATTTCATCGCGTGGAAATCGTGTCGCGCAGGCCGGACCGGTCTGTTGTTCGCACGACGTATGGAGATTTCTACGGGCGGGCTCGGCGGCTCGCTGGCGCGCTCACCAAGCTTGGCTTGCGTCCGGGCGATCGCGTGGCCTCCATGATGTGGAATCACTCGGGCCATCAGGAAGCTTTCTTCGGGGTGCCCTGCGCTGGCGGAATTTTTCACACATTGAACTTGCGTCTGCATCCGCATGAAATCGCTACCATCGTGAATCATGCCGCTGACCGTTTTCTGCTCATCGATGACGTACTGCTTCCGACGTTGGAGAAGTTCCGCGCCCATGTGTCTTTTGAACGCATCATCGTCGTGCCCTACTGCGGCACTGCCTTCTCTCTGCCGGAAGGCGCTTTGAACTATGAAGAACTCCTTGCCGACGCCAGCGATGACTTTCAGTATCCCGCGATTGATGAGAATGATGGCGCAGCGATGTGTTACACGTCCGGCACCACTGGCAATTCGAAAGGCGTCGTCTATTCGCACCGCGCGCTGGTTCTGCATTCGTTTGCTGAACTCGGAGTCGATTCCTTCGCGATCAGCAACCATGACACGGTCCTCCCGGTGGCTCCGATGTTTCACGCCAACGCCTGGGGCCTGCCTTATTCGTGCACTATGGCCGGTGCGCGCCTGATTCTGCCGGGACCCAATGTCGACCCCGAAAGCGTTCTGGATTTGATCAGTCAGGAACACGTCACCATCGCTTGCGGAGTGCCGACGGTGTGGCTCAGCGTGCTCGCCGCTCTGGAGAAAAATCCCGGGCGATGGAAATTCGACTGGCCCGTTCGCATCGTCATCGGCGGCTCGGCTCCGCCGGAGCGGCTCATGCGCGCGCTCGACAAACACAACCTCCGCATCATGCATCTTTGGGGCATGACCGAAACCACGCCACTGGCTACTGTCGGCAAACTCAAACGCCACATGGGCGACTGGACTTCCGACCAGCAATATGAAGTGCGCGCAAAACAAGGCTGGCCTGCGCCATTTATAGAGCTTCGCGTGATGCGACCGGAAGGACCAGAAGAGAAGTCCGTCGAAGCTCCGCGCGATGGCGTCTCGCCTGGCGAACTGGAAGTTCGCGGGCCTTGGGTGGCTGCTAGTTATTACAATTCGCCGGACCAGGCTCATCGGTGGACTGAAGACGGCTGGTTCAAAACGGGCGACGTCGCCACGATTGACGACGAAGGCTTCGTTAAGATTGTCGACCGCGCCAAGGATTTGGTGAAATCCGGCGGCGAGTGGATCAGTTCGGTGGATATTGAAAACACATTGATGGGGCATCCGGCTGTCAAAGAAGCCGCGGTAGTTGGCGTGCCGCATCCCAAATGGCAGGAGCGTCCCTTGGCGGCCGTCGTTCTAAAAGATGGCGCACAAGCCACGCCAGAAGAACTTCGCGCTTTCCTGGCTCAGTCTTTCGCCAAGTGGCAACTGCCCGACGCTTTTGTTTTCGTTGAAGCATTACCACGCACATCAGTCGGCAAATTCAAAAAGACAGCGCTTCGCGAACAGTTTGCCAACTGGAACTGGAATCTATAGGCAGTCGTGTCGCGTATTTTTCAGCGCGCTGTCGTGGGCGTGCTTCCGGGCAATTTTTAAGAAGTGTCACCGGATGAAGTGGTCTCGTAGCCGCGCCCCCACTTCCTGCGTCAAAATGATAGGATTCTGCAGAACACTATGAGACGAATTGCATCCCGTGTTTCTCAACTGAATGGCGAAGGCGCGCTCGCCGTCTATTCGCGCGCGAAGGAACTGGAACGCGCAGGGCGGTCGATTATCCATTTGGAGCTTGGCGAACCCGATTTTCACCCGGCAGCGCCGGTTGTGGATGCAGTGCGCGATGCTGTTGCGGCGGGGCGGGATCGATATGTGTCTACACGCGGTATTCCTGCGCTGCGCGAAGCAATCGCGGAATATTTGAAGCGGACGCGTCGTTTGCAAGTAGTGCCGGAACAGGTGCTGGTGGCGCCAGGATGCAAGATGGCGCTGTCGCTGGCGATGATGGCGCTGATCGAGCCGGGCGACGAGGTGCTCTATCCCGATCCTGGGTTTCCAATTTATCCATCGTTCACGCGCGGGCTGGGCGCCACGGCGGTGGCGTTCGGACTGGAAGAAAAAAATAATTTTCAGCCTGACCTAAACGAAATTGCGGCGAAAATCACTCCGCGAACCACGGCGCTGATTTTCAACTCACCCAACAATCCAACGGGAACGGTGTTCAATACGGAAGCGCTGCGGAAAATTGCAGAGCTGGCCGAGAAGCATGACCTGTGGATTCTCGCGGACGAAATCTATGCGCGCATTTTGTTTAGTGGAGAATACGAATCGATCTGGGCGTTGCCGGGAATGGCGGAACGAACGGTTATCATCGACGGATTCTCGAAAAGCTTTGCTATGACCGGCTGGCGGCTGGGCTATGCGGTGGCGCCAAAGCACGTCGTGGATGCGATGGACTTGCTGGTGCTTAATACCTTCACGTGCGTGGCGGAATTTACGCAGGTGGCGGCGATTGAGGCGCTGCGCGATTCCACTCACGCTGTGGATGCCATGGTCGCGGAGTATCGCAAGCGCCGCGACCTCTTCGTGAATGGACTGAATGCGATTCCCGGTTTTCGCTGCCAGTCGCCTGGCGGCGCGTTTTACGCGTGGGTGAATATCGAAGAAACCGGCCTGGCCGCAGAAGAGGTGTCGAGACTTCTCCTGGAGGAAGCGGGAGTCGCTGGAATTGCGGGAGCAGCGTTTGGTCCCGCTGGGGAAAATTATTTGCGATTCTCGCTGGTCAGCGCACGCCACCTGCTCGAGGAAGCGCTTGAGCGCATACAGCGAGTGTCTTCCCGTTGGCGCGCGGCGGTGGTGAAGTAGGACAGGCACTCCTGCCTGTCAGTTTTTGCAATTGAAAGAAGATAGAGTTGGGAGAAAAGGAAGAAAAAGCAGACAGACAAGAGTGTCTGTCCTACAAAGTCTCAGGGGAAAGCAGGACGATGAGAAGTCTTATTCAGTTGGGGAAGATATCGCTGCTTGGCATGGTGGCTGCGGTCCTGTGCGCTGCAAATGCGGGTGCTCAGGCAAAGCCCTTCGCAGGCGCCGACTTGCCGAAGATTTACGAACGACTTCTGAAGCAGATCGACCAAATCCCCATTTATGACAACCACTCGCACGCTACCTTCCCCGACGACTCCGATATGGATGCGCAAGCCGCGCCTCCCGACGAAACTTCTGTTCTGCGCTTGCGCGAAGACAATCCGGAATTCGTAGCCGCAGCCAAATCACTCTTTGGCTATCCCTACGACGACTTCAAACCCGAGCACGCGAAATGGTTGATCGATAAGAAAAAGGCCGCGGAAGCTTCTGGCAGCACCGCCTATTGGAATAGCATCCTCGACAAACTGAATATCGAGACCTGCCTCGCGAATCGCGTAGCACTGGCGCCTTATCTCGATCCCAAGCGCTTTCACTGGGTTTTTTTCGTGGATTCGTTCCTCTTCCCTTTAAACAACCGTGACCAAACCGGGAAGAACCCAGACATGGGTGTGTACATTCCTTTGCAGGAAAAGGTCTTGCAACGGTATATGAAGCAGGAAAACTTGAGCGGGCTTCCCGCTGATCTCACGGGATACGAAACCTTCATCCGCCAAACACTGGCGGACAATCAGAAGAAGGGCGGCGTAGCGATAAAGTTTGAGGCTGCCTATTTTCGCTCTCTCTATTTCAGCGATCCTCCGCGCGAGAAGGCCGAAGAGATTTACGCGAAATACCATGCGGGCGGAGTGCCCAGCAACGAAGAATACCGCACCTTTCAGGATTACGTTTTCCGCGTTCTGATCGATCAAGCGGGAAAACTAAATCTTTCCGTGCATTTTCACAGCGCTGTGGGCATCGGCGATTATTTCAGCCTGCGCAATGGCCATCCGCTGAATCTGGAAAATGTGGTCCGCGATCCTCGCTACAGCAAGACAAATTTCGTGCTGATCCACGGCGGATACCCTTACACGCTCGATATGATCTGGATGACGGCAGCCAAAAACGTTTACACCGATTCTTCACTGATGGGTTATTACGTCTATCCCTCAGAGCTAAAGAATATTTTGAAGCAATGGATATCGCTGTTCCCGGACAGGATGATGTTCGGCTCCGATGCATTCCCATTCAACGACGCCGTGGGAGCGGAAGAGACTTTTTGGCTGGCAACGCGCTCAGCCCGAACGGCCATCGCTGCCGCGCTGGCCGAATTGGTTTCGGAAGGCGCGTTTAGCGAAGAAAAGGCCCTTGAACTGGCGCACATGTATCTGCACGATAATGCGGCAAAGCTGTATGGAGCCAAACCATGAGTACGACTTCGGAGATGAAATACATTTCGTGGAAAGACGTCGAGCGCGAGCCACTGAATCCACTGATTGACCGCGAAATGGTGGTCGGCGACAAGATCATGCTTGCGCGAGTGCTCATGAAGAAAGGCGCCCACGTGCCTCTGCATCATCACCATAACGAGCAGGTAACGTATATCCTTGAAGGAGCGTTGAAATTCGCCATCGACGGCAAAGAGATCGTGGTGAAAGCCGGTGAAGTGCTATGCATTCCACCGCACATGCCACATGAAGCGTGGGCGATGGAAGACACAATCGATCTGGACGTTTTCAATCCGCCGCGGGAAGACTGGCTGAACAAGACCGATGATTACTTGAGGCACGGCCGCTAAAAGCTAGCGTCGGCTCAGAAACAACCCGTGGGCAACCCTGCCTGCCCCATTTTCTTTGTACCACACCAGCGAAAGAACATAGACAAAGGCCTATGGTCTTGTTTACCGTAGCAGAGTGGGCTGATTCCAGGCGTGGGGTCAAACCTCTGAGGGGAGAATCATGAAGAGGCAATTTGTTGTGTTGTTGTTAGTGCTTGGGATGGGGTGCGCAGCTCGCGCGCAGGAGACCGTCTCTGACGGCCAGAATGCGGACCGCAATGTGGCGGCGGATTTCTCTGCAGCCTCCGGTACAAATGCTTCCTTGTCTCAGCCGGCCACTGTTTTTACCGTCTCTCCAACTCCGAGCTTCGGTTCGCCAGCACCTGCGGCGCCGCCGTTCGGAACCGCCGCGCCGGACCCCTCCCCGGCGCCGGCACCTGATCCGAAGTTTCTCTATGGCGGGCGTGATGATTTCCGCTGGCAGCTTGCGATTGGCGTTGATTGGCTGAGGTTTAGAAGCTCGATCTTCGACGCCAGCGCCGTTGGCGTCAAAACCTCAGTGACCTATTTCACCAATGATTGGTTTGGAATCGAAGGGAACATCTCGGCCACTTTCGCTCCGGAAATCTTCGACCGGGAACACGTGAAAGTCATGGTGTATGGCGGTGGGCCGAAGATCGCCTGGCGAGAAAAAAAATGGGAGCCCTGGGCGCACGCCATTATTGGCGGAAGCCACGAACAACCGCAAACTGCCGGAAACGGTAAAAATGCATTTGCAGTGCAGGTTGGAGGCGGAGCCGACTATCGCTTTAATCCGCGCCTTTCGGGAAGATTGGAAGCCGATTGGGTGCACACGGGCTTTTTCAACCAAAATCAGAACAACTTTGAGTTGATGGCAGGCGTCGTTTTCCACTTCTAACAGTGTGCCGCCCTCGGCGGCTAATATATTCCGTGATTTGAACCGAGCACCTTCACCACTCCATTTACGGCTGAGAGTTGGTAGTCATCTCCCCCGGTTCCTTTCCATTCCTTCACGTTGAACGAAGCCCCTGATGGCGAGCGGTGAACTGTGATTCCGTTGAAGCTGAGCGGAATCTTCCTCCGGCAAGTCGACGGCGAATTTTTCGCTTCGAGAAAATAGGCTGCTCCAGTGCCGATGACCTTCGCTTGGCCGTCCGGTTCCAGAAGAACCGCGGCGTCTTGCTCGACAGCGATAGCGCGCACCTGTTCGGCCCACCCATCCTGCAAAATACGCGCCAGAAACACGAGCAGCCGACCCATGCGATCGCGTTTGGCGAAATGTGTGTCCGTAATGATGCCAGTGAGCAGAGGAATGCGCAGGAAATCTCGCGAGAGCGTCACTTTGTTTCCGTAAGGATCGGCAAGCGCATCCGGCGAATGAATGGTGTCAATCATCGAAGAAAACGAGAATTCACCGAGTACCGCCAGTCCAGCGCTGGAGCCACCGAGCGGTTTTCCGGCGGCGATGTGCCGGTTCAGCGCGTCCTCGACGGGCGTGTCCTGCCAAAAGCGGACGTAATTCGATTGGTCGCCCCCCGCGATGAAGATCGCCTCGGCCTGATTGATTCGTTCGACAAGCTTTGGATCATCGGAGTCATCACGTTCGGAAAAGACGATAGTCGCCGCGGAATTCAGCGGGCAGAGGGCTCGGATCTCCTCATTCACCTTTTGAGCGTAGTCATCTTCCGTGTTGGCGCGCAGAATCAGGAAATCGCCGCCATTTGCGCGGTCGCACAAATTCTTGAGGGCAGGGTCTTGTTCGCCGCCACCCATGAGTACGAATCCGGCTCGCGGCGTGGCCGTGCTGTCGGCAGCGTTTCCCGCACGAAAATATTTCCACTTCGCGGAAGCGGGTGGCGCAAACGGAAACGTTACAAGCGAGAGAAGCACGCCGGAGAGAAGCAAAAAGGCTGCTTTATGTTCTGTGGGCATTTTGGCCCAGCGAGCTTACCAGATCTTGCAAGCTTGCCAAGGAAGGATACCGGCACTCACTTAGCTGGCGCGGGCAAAACCGACTCGTACTTCGCTACGTCGACGTTTTGCCAGTCGCCGCGCTCGATGCCTTCGCGAATTTGCGCCGCGGTTTTACCTTTGTGCGATTGCTCGTAGGCGTAGAAGTCTTCGCGTTCGCAAATCCCGCAGACTGCCGCGTGTTTGCCCGCATAGCAATCCAGGAGGCTGCCGTGGCCCTGGCTGCGGTCGCAATGGCAGTAGCAGGGCTCTTGATAAAGAATTTTCTTGATGCGAGCGGCAATGCTGTACGCGTTCTGAGCAATTGGGTCGGTGAAAAGCGAAGGACTCAAAGTCGTCGGCAACGGCCCCGTTGGCACCGTGTTGTGGAACGCGGGAACCGGCTCGGGGTTTACGTCTTGCGCAGAATTTCCCGTGGACCGCGACGAAGCCTGCTGCGGAATCAGCGCCACACAGAGCGCCACTACTACTAGAATGATTCCGCCAAAGAATTTTTGTGTTCCTCGCATGTCCCGCCCCCTAATTCAATTGGCACAACCCAGCGCCAAAAATGCCCGAAGCAAATGCTGGCTATTACTCTACGGCGCTATCGCGTGAAATTCCACTCGCGGTTCTTGGCGTGTCCTCTCCGCCACCAAATCAAGGCAGGCGCAGCACACCAATACGAATCACTTCCAGCCGAGTGACATCCATCACTTTGTCGTTGTTCAGGTTGTCGATCTGACTATTCGCTATAAATAAAAAGTCGGATCCGCGTATGGCCCCGGTTGTCGGTAGGATGCACAATTTGCTGCGATTCTCGAGGACGGTCGTATGGGTCACTCGAAGGCCATCGCTGGAAAGACGAAACGCCGCGACGCGCGGCGAACCAATGCCATTCTGAATCCCAATCAGGCTGCCGTTGTGCCAATAAAGCCCATCGATGCCTGCGAGTGTGCTTTTTGGTCCCGGATCGACGTCCCGGCTTTCCCCGTTTGCGAGGTCCACTCTCACTACGCCCAGGCTATCCGCCACGTACAAAGTGTGATCGTCCTCGCTTAGCGCAATGCCGTTGGGATAAAAAAGCGCGCGATGAACCGGGAGAGCTGCGAAAGTTCGGGCAGCGGGATCGAACCTCAACACCGCGTTTGCCAAGCTGTCCGTTGTGATCACCTCGCCATTCTTGCGGATCACCAGATCGTTGAAGCCGTGCTTCCCCGAGCCCTCGGGCTTGAATCGCCCCAGAAGCTTTCCGGCGGTATCAAAGTGCAGGAGCTCCGTTTGCCCGCTGTCCGTGAAGGAATCGGCCCACACCGTGTCGTCGCTGGGGCTGATGCGAATGCCAAGGACCGGCAAGAGTCGGTAGCGGTCCGCGGGAACGAAGTCGGAACTCCGGCCGTCTCGGCCAATCTCTACAATTTTCCGGCGATTGAGGCTGCTCAGATAAAAAACATTTCGCTGCGCATCGTAGGCCAGACCTTCCGGCACCAGATCTTTCTCCGTTGTTCGAACTGCTTCGCGTGCCTGCGCCACTACCGGAAAATCCCGGTGCACATTTTCGATTTGAGTCGTCAATTCCTTCGTTTCTTTAAACTCCAGAAATGCGGGATCGCCCGAAGGATCGAATCCTTCCTGCAACGCGAGACATTCTTTCAGGAGCGCCAACGCCTCGCGGCTTTCCCTTAAATGTTCTTTTGCTGCAGCGAGAAAATAAAGCGTTGCGCCGCGGTCGGGCAGCGTGGACTGCAGTTTCTGCACGGCCACAATTTGGTCG
Source organism: uncultured Acidobacteriota bacterium (assembly GCA_963784015.1). Classification (GTDB taxonomy): domain Bacteria; phylum Acidobacteriota; class Terriglobia; order Acidiferrales; family UBA7541; genus Acidiferrum. The sequence goes on along the minus strand of CAWAPX010000038.1, from coordinate 40,607 downwards.
CGGATCTGTTGCGCGTCCGCGGGCTCGGCAGGCGCACCCTTGATCTCTTCCGTGTCTTGGCCACGCACGGCAGCAGGCGTAAACAAAAATACAAGGAGGCAGAGTATGATTAGAAAGGAAGGAAAATTCGAACGCTCAAGATTCTTGTCAGAATCGCGCACGCGGTTTTGGTTTTCACAAACGGGAGTCGAAAACTCAGGATGGCCTTGCATGGGAGAAAGTGTTCCGTCTCTGCCAAAACGGCCGCGAGGTTTAGACGAGTACGGCCCGCGGACGAGTATACGCCGCCGCAGAAGGAGGCGCGGCAGTTGGCCGTCCGGAAATATGTCGCAAGCGCAGGTTGCGCTGCACGCGGCCGCCCCAGGCCCGCACAAACGCATAATTCAATGCGCCACCGATCACCGAGCTGGCGAGAGGAATCAAGCGGCCAACCCATTTTTCAGCGGTTTCCTGTCCCAGCTTAAGGGCCAACCGTTCAGCGATGCGCGGTGCCAGTCTCTCGAGGATCTGCTTTTCAGCGAGATCCTTGCCGTAGTCCACGCCAGTAGCTGCGGCGGCGGCCATCCACAACTCCAGCCGTTCGCTTTGCCCGCGCTCCTCAAATCCGTAGAGCAAACACAGTCTCTGGATTAAACGCAGAGTCAGAATCGTGAGCAATCCAGCGTCCGGAATAATCGTGATCATGCCCCCAAGGCCAAAGCCCGCCCCTTCAAGCAAAGCGAGCCGTTCCGTGTCGTTAATTAGTGACTTGGCGATGGCATCCAGACGCGCGAGCGGTACGCGATGCATTTGGCGGAAGTCGACTACCTCTAGCCCATACTTCTTCTTGAGCTGCCGCCGGAACTCTTCCCGGTCGATTTCTAGCGAGCGCAGCCCTCGCAGGAGTCCAAACCGGGCAAACCGCCCAAGGACCCCTCCAGACGCCGCGTTGTGTAACCGTGCCATACCTTTAAGCATCCTACGGCGGTTAGATGCCACTGGCAACCCCCCTGTTGGGCCAGTTGTTAAACTGTGGTTGTGCCGGGTTTTTAACCGCTCCGGACAGGGAGTTGCATAAGTGGCGGCAATAAACCCCGCGTACTACTTGACGCGGGAATTCTTTTCGGTAAACTGCATTTTTCTCTATGGCGACCTTGCCACAATTCGTTCCCTCGGAAATCGTCCACGATTTCGACTTCCCGCAGCGCGAAGCGGCCTTCTTCTATGGCCTCTTTCTACGTGGTCATTCCGCGGAAAGGCTTCGGCGGGACATCGAAGTGCCCGCATTAGTTCTAGCTAAATGGCACAAAGAAGCGGAGCGCGAGCCAGAGTTGCGCGATATCTTCACGCGCATGGTGGAATATCGCAGGCACGTTCTGGCGATTTTTGACACTTTGGTAGGTTCGGACGTACATAACCATCGGGTTCAATAAACCGCAAAAATTCAATCTCTCGTTCTGAAGGGTGCCTGGTTTTCTCGAAGTCACCATAAATCACGCGCCCACCCCAAAATCCTGTACATTAGTTCAGGTCATAAATTGTCAGGCAACCCTTGATTTAGTTCGCGAATCCAAACGCAATCGGGGGACAAGTCCCACAAAATGCAGGAGATTCCTCGATTGACTGGCAACTTGTCCAGGGGTAGAATTCAATCGTCCTAGAAGTTGAGGTGTGTCTATGCCACGGGTAATTCGTGCCCTGATTGCTACTGCATTCTCGTTTGCCATCCTTATTCCGGGCCTACCAGCTCAGCAGGTTCCGCAAGCTCAGGATCCTACAAATCCTACGCCTCCTCAGATACTCACCAAAGAGCAGAAGAAAGCGCAGAAAGATAAGGCGCGCAAGACCCTCAAGGAACTCGACAGCCAATACAGACAGTGGCTGAACGAGGATGTGGTCTATATTATTTCGCCGGATGAGCGGAACGCTTTCCTTCAGCTCGATACCAATGAAGAGCGCGAACAGTTCATTGAGCAGTTCTGGCTCCGCCGCAGCAGCAATCCGGATCTTCCCGAAAACGATTTTAAGGAAGAGCACTATCGGCGCATTGCCTATGCCAACGAGCACTATGCTTCCGGTATTCCTGGCTGGAAGACCGACCGCGGCAAACTGTACATTATGTGGGGCCCGGCGGACGAAATTGATTCTCACCCGTCTGGCGGAACCTACGATCGGCCCATGGAAGAGGGCGGCGGTACGACAACCACGTATCCTTGGGAAACATGGCGCTGGCGCTATTTGGAAGGAATTGGCGAGAACGTAGTCATTGAGTTCGTGGATCCGAGCGGTTCGGGTGAATATCACATCACGATGGATCCTTCTGAAAAAGACGCTCTGTTGCATGTGCCCGGGGCCGGCTTAAGCTTGATGGAACAGATGGGCTTGGCTTCAAAGACCGATCGCTTCACGCGCTCGGACGGCACGAACATGCCCACCGCGATGGGCGGTACACCTGCCAGCATGGATGAATTTACTCGTTTGGACCTTTATGCCAAGATAAATAAACCGCCCGAGGTTAAGTTCAAGGACCTGGAAGCGATCGTGACCGCGCGCATTGTCCGCGATCAACTCAAGTTCAGCTACCGAACGGATTTTATGAAGGTGACCAATGACACCGTGTTGGTGCCCGTCACCGTTCAGGTGTCCAACGGACAGCTCAACTTTCAATCGAAAGATGGCATCCATTCGGCCACGATGAATGTCTTTATGCGCGTCACCACATTGACCGGCCGCGTAGTTCAGACCTTCGAAGTGCCTGTGTCCAAGGATTTTCCAGATTCACTTTTCCAGCAATCGCTCAAGTTGCAGTCTATCTATCAGCAAGCCGTGCCCCTTCGTCCCGGTCTCTATCGCCTGGATATCGTCATCAAGGACGTCCAGAGCGGAAATGTGGGCGTTGTAAACGCCAGGCTGGCTGTGCCGCGTTTCGCGGACGAAAAGCTGGATGCGAGCACGCTAATTCTGGCAGATCAGCTTGAGCACGTTCCCGCTAAGCAGATCGGCACGGGACAATTTGTTCTGGGTTCCACCAAAGTGCGGCCACGGCTCGATAGCGACTTCACCACGGCTGATCGCTTGGGAATCTACTTGCAGGTTTACAACCTCAAGCCTGACGACAAGACGCACAAGACCAGCGCTATCTTCCAATACACCGTGAAAAAGGGTACCGAGCAAGTGTTGCAATTCAAAGAAACGTCTGCAGAGATGAAGCAGACTGGCGACCAGGTCACCATTGAGAGATGGTTGCCGCTTTCGACCCTTACACCCGGCAAGTATTCGATCGAAATTAATGCCACGGACAGTATCTCCAGTCAGTCTATTTCGAAAACTGCAGACTTTACGGTCAGGGGGCCGCAGGAACCGACCAAGGCGGCAGCCGTCACGGTTCCGGGGAGGTAGTAAGCAGTGATTAAAGGACAGGTCCGAGTCATGGGGGCACTCGTCCTGGCCGCAACGTTCTCATTACTGGGAGCGAATCCGGCGGTGGCGCAGTTGAAGTCTGTTCAGGGCATGCTCTCTGGGGTCGTTCGAGACACCGCCGGTATACCTCAACTGGGTGCGAGCGTCCAGGTAATCCCGGAATCCAGCGCATCCGCCGCAGCTATCGGGTACTTGACCAACACACAGGGAGTTTTTCACGACGATAAGCTCGCTCCCGGTTTTTACACCGTACGCGTAACGCTTGCGGGATTCCTCCCTACATTAGAAAAACACGTCCGCATTAGCGCCAATCTTACGACCATTGTCCGCATTCAGCTCGAATCCATGTTTGCTTCCTTGGAGCAATTGCGCCGCGCTCCTTCTACTGCAGCCAGCGAAGCGGACGATTGGAAGTGGGTGCTTCGCTCCGCGAGTGCCACACGTCCGGTTCTTCAGTGGGTGGAAGAAGACCCGATTGGCGCCGCAGCCATGGACTCTGATTCTGTTCCTGTAGAGCCGGTGCGCGGCCGCCTGGAATTTATGGACGGCGCTCGCAGGCCCGGCTCGGTTTCCAATCTTCCCGCTAGCCCCGCAACTGCCTTTGCCTATAATCAGCGGCTCGGCCCGACGGCTCGGATTCTCCTCGCTGGTTTGATGAGCTATGACACCGATTCCCCGGCTGGCGGAATTGCCACCGTCTGGCTTCCCACCGGCTCGCTCGGGTCTGGTCCGCACACCGCGCTGGTTCTGCGAGAGTCGAAACTCGGAGATGTGGGCCCGACGTTCCGTGGCGTTCGCCTCGATCAAGGCGGTTCCATGGCCTTTGGAACCCGTGCCGTTCTTAAATATGGTGGAGAATATGTTTTGGTTGGTCTTGGCCACTCAGCATCCTCGTTGCGTCCGCGCATGCAAGTCGACGCCCGTATCTCGGACGATTGGCAGGCGTCTCTGATCTTTGCGTCCATGCCAACGGGACCGGAGCCTCTGGAAGCAATGGACGGCGAGACAGTGAACGCTTTGGCGGCTGCGATGAACGAGATGGACGCGTTTCCCGTGCTGATGTACCGCAACGGACGTCCCGTTCTGGAGAGTGGCTTCCACGAAGAACTGGCTGCGGAGCGCAAGATTGGCTCGCGCGCCAAGTTGCAGGTTGCAGCATTTCATGAAGACAATAGCCACGTAGCCGTCTTTGGGCGTGGCAGCAATCTCCCGGGTGGCGACTATTTCCAGGACGTCTACTCCAATGGATTTTCTTATGACGGCGGTTCTTCCAGCAGTTGGGGCACTCGCGCCGTGTATCGGGAAAAGCTGAGTGAAGACGTTGAACTTACCGCGCTTTATGCCTTTGCTGGAGCCTTAACTCCTTCGAGCGCTGCGGCTGGACCTCTCCGCGAGATGTTCCGCACCGCCGGTCGCCATACTGCGGGAGCAAAACTCACCGGCAAGGTGCCTCGGCTCGGTACGAGGGTGACCGCAGGCTACCAGTGGATCAGCGGGGCAACGCTCTCGCGCGTCGATAGCTTTGGCGAATCCCTTTATGACATGGAGCCCTATCTTCATATCGGGGTGCACCAGCGCCTGCCCAAGTTTGGCCCTGGGCGCTGGGAGGCCAACGCGGAATGCGACAACCTTCTAGCTCAAGGCTATGTAACCCTCACCTCTCCAGACGGCCGGGTAACCCTGATGCCCGCTTTCCGCACGTTCAGGGGTGGTCTAAGCCTCCAGTTTTGAACGCAAAATGGGCTTTAGAAACCTGTATGCGTCCTTCCATAAAGCGGATTGTCAATAATTCTACAAGGCAGCGATTCTGTAAGTTATTGAAATCTAAAGATGTTATTGAGAACCTGCTCTTCCAAAGATTGGACATTCGTTTGCACCTAAGATTCTGCGGTGGGGTGTCACCCTGCCTGGGCCAGTTATGAAGCAGAACCTCAGAGTCAGCCTTGGGGCCGTTGTGCTAGCGCTCGCCACGCTGGCCGCCATGATTTTCGCCTGGCTGAACTTTGTCCAGAGAGCTGAATTTGAAACTCCTGATGATGGCGTGGTTTGGCTGGACACTCCGCAGGGCGTCCAAGCCCAGCAGGTAGCTCAAAACTCTCCAGCCGCTCGCGCTGGCGTGCGCGTTGGGGATCATGTCCTGGCCATCAACGACAGCCCTGTCACTCGCCAAGTGCAGGTGACCAAGCGGTTGTGGCGCGCGGGACTGTGGACCCAAGTGCGCTATAAGCTGGCGCGGAACAGCGAGGAGTTTGAGACTCCGCTCGTTACCGCTCCTGCCGAGAAACCGACCTCTATTGAGAATTATGCGCGTGTCGTAGGATTGATCTATCTCTTCATCGGGCTTTTCATTTTTGCGCGGCGTTGGAACGCGCCTCGCGCGGTGCACTTCTACATCTTCTGCCTCGTGTCTTTTATTTTCTTTTCCTTCCACTACAGTGGAAAGCTGGACACGTTCGACTACGAAGTTTATTGGATCAAAATCGTGGCGCAAGTGCTCATGCCCGCGCTGTTGCTGCATTTCGCCCTGGTCTTCCCGGAACGCACAGAAGGAACCAGCCGTTCGCTTTCAAAGCTCAGCATCGTTTATCTTCCGCCGCTTGCGATACTTTTCGTTCATATCAGCACGGCTCTGGGGGCGCTCGGTTTCGTTCCCTGGCTCGGATCCCGCGTTCTTCTGGATAAAATCGCCTACAGCTATCTTGGTGCGTGCCTTCTGGCCGCCGGATTGGTTTTCTATCGCAATTTTCGCGCGGCGCCAGCCGGGGTCTTGCGGCAGCAATTGAAATGGCTCACCGCCGGAACCTTTATCGGTACATCTCCTTTTGTCGTCCTGTACATCATCCCGTACGCATTCGACGCGGCTTCCCGGCCGTGGATGAAATTCTCGACGGTTAGCCTGGTTTTCATTCCGCTGTGCTTCGGCTACGCCATCATTCGTTACCGCTTGATGGATGTGGACATTATTTTCAAGCGCGGCTTGGCGTATACCGCGGCAACGGCGGCCATTGCGGCGATATATTTTGCGCTCGTTTATTTGATCGCCAACATTTTCCACTTCACTGGCCTCGTGGGCGGGCTGATTGCGGTCGGCGTTGCCGCTTCTCTTTTCGAGCCCTTCCGCGCGTGGATTCAATCGCGTTTGGATCGCTTTTTCTACCGTGATCGCCTCGATTACCGCCGCACGCTGATCGAATTTGGCCGCACACTCACGAACGAAGTGCGGCTTGAGCCCATGCTGGGTTCGGTCATGGACCGTCTCTCGCAAACGCTTCTCGTCGATCGTCTGGCGATTTTTGTCGAGGATGTCTCGAATCCCGGCGATCTCCGGCTGGCCCGCTCCATGGGCGTGCGCCTCGTGGAGCCTCTCGATCTTAGTTTCCTCGGACCGGCCCGGCCCGAGTTCGCGCGGGGGGCACTCTTTTTTGAGTCGCCCCGCGCCGCGCGCGATGTCGGTGACTCTGTGCGCCGCACTCTCGAGCAGCTCGACCTCAATTACTTTGTGCCTTGCCGCATTCGCGAGCACACCGTGGCTGTTTTGGGGCTGGGCAAGACCGTCGACGGCGACTATCTCTCGAGCGATGACGTCGAACTGGTCGAAACCATTGCAGGCTACGTAGCTGTGGCCCTCGACAACTCTCAGCTTTACACCTCACTCGAACAAAAAGCGCTCGAGATCGCGCGCCTCAAAGACTTCAGCGAAAACATCGTGGAATCCCTGAATGTGGGGGTTCTTGCCGTCGATTTGGAAGGTATCGTCGAGTCCTGGAATACGCGCATGGAGCAGCTCTTCGGAGTGGCTCGCCAAGATGCCGTTGGACGCCAGCTTCGCTCACTGCTTCCAGAAGAGCTTGCCGCGGAAATTGCCGCGCGCGGCGACGCGGAGCAGATCACTGGAATTTATAAACAGCGCCTGCACCACCAGGGCAAAGCGCTCACCTTGAATGTTTCCATCACTCCTTTGGTCAGCAAGTCCGCCGAACGCATCGGACGTCTCTTGCTCTTCGACGACGTCACCCAGCGCGAGCGCATGGAAGAGCAGATGTCGCAAACCGAGAAGCTGACTTCGCTCGGTCTACTCGCCGCTGGCGTCGCTCACGAAGTCAACACGCCTCTGGCGGTGATTTCCAACTACATTCAGATGCTCGCAAAGCAAATGCCCGAGGGGGATCCGAGGCAGTCCATCATCGAAAAAATCGTCAAGCAAACGTTCCGCGCCAGCGAAATCGTCAATAATCTTTTGAATTTTTCGCGCACGGGCGCCGGCGAAGCCGTGGACATCGATGTAAACCGTGTGGTCGAAGAAACTCTTTCTCTCGTCTCCCATCCGCTAAAAACTTCGCAGATTCAAGTGGTGAAGCATCTGGGCGAAACTCTTCCCGCCGTCCGCGGCTCGGCGAACAAACTGCAGCAAGTGTTTCTCAATCTTTTCCTGAACGCTCGCGACGCGATGCCCGGCGGCGGCCTGCTCGAAGTGCGCACGGGCGCCCACAATGGCAGTGTTGAGATTGAAGTCGTCGATACAGGTGCGGGTATCCCGCGCGAACATATTCACCGCATCTTCGATCCTTTCTTCACGACGAAAGCCAGCGGCCGCGGAACAGGCCTCGGTCTCTCTGTCAGCTACGGCATCATCAAAGAACATTCCGGAAAGATCGATGTCCGCTCGACCCCGGGCAAAGGCACTTCATTCCACGTAGAGTTCCCAGCGGTCAGGAAGTCGGTTCATGTCTAAGGGCACTATTCTGGTTGTTGACGACGAATCAGAAATCCGCGAAGGCCTCGAACTCCTGCTTACGAGCGAAGGCTATGGTGTTTCCAGTGCGGAAACGGGTGAATCCGGCCTCGCCAAGCTCGGCGAGCACCCTTTCGATTTGCTGTTGCTTGACGTTAGTTTGCCCGATCGCAATGGTCTCGAAATGCTCCGCGAAATTCGCAAGCGTGATCCGCAACTTTCCGTCGTCTTAATCACTGCCTACGGCTCGATTGAAATGGCGCGTGCCGCATTTAAGGGCGGCGCGCTCGATTACATCACCAAGCCCTGGTCCAACGATGAACTCCTGGCGCAGGTTGCGCAGGCCGTGGAATCACGACGTCTCCGCGAAGAAAACGTCCAGCTCAAGCGCGCGCTCAAACAGCGCTTCACTTTTCCAAACATCATTGGCAAGAGCGAAAAGATGCTGACGCTCTTCGATCTGATTACGCAGGTGGCACCTTCGCGCTCCACCGTGCTGATCAGCGGGGAAAGCGGCACAGGCAAAGAGCTCATCGCCAAAGCCATTCACTCAGCTTCCACACGTGCGGACAAGGCTTTTGTGCCCGTTAACACCGGATCGATCCCCGTGGATTTGCTCGAATCGCAGCTTTTCGGGCACGTGAAGGGCGCTTTCACCAGCGCCGTCGCTTCCAAAAAGGGGCTCTTCGAAGTCGCCGATCAAGGCACTATTTTCTTCGACGAAATCGCTACCATCAGCCCCGAAACGCAGGCCAAACTTCTCCGCGTCATTCAAGAGCGGGAATTCATGCGCCTCGGCGGCACGGAGCAGCTCAAAGTTGATGTCCGTATCGTTGCTGCATCCAACGTCGAACTCCTGACGCTTGTCCGCGAGGGCCGCTTTCGCGAGGATTTGTACCACCGCTTGAACGTAATTCATCTCCAGCTGCCACCGCTGCGCGATCGTCGGGAAGACATCCCCTCGCTGCTCGCTCATTTCCTCGCGCGCTATTGCCTCGAGAACGCCAAGCCGATGCGCTTGTTCACGGCGGGCGCAATGAAACTCCTGATGGACTACGATTGGCCCGGCAACGTTCGCGAGCTGGAAAATGTCGTCGAGCGCGCCGTCGTACTTTCCACGCAGGAACGCGTCGACGTGGATTTACTTCCCGAAAGCATTCGCAGCAAGGAAATCGTCCGCGGCGTCCGTTTGCAGCTCTCGGAATTTCTTCCTCCGTTGCCTGGCGAACCTGGCTCCCGCACCGGCGCCGATCATGCGCAGCCCTCGCTCTTTCAAATCATGGACGAGATCGAACGCCGCATTATTATGGATATGCTCGAGCGCACAGGCTGGAATCAGACGGAAGCCGCCGAGCGTTTTATGATTCCTCTTTCCACTCTAAATCAAAAAATCAAGCGGCTGGGGATTGACGTACGCCGGCGCGGTCGCGCCGATGAATCGCTCTCCGCCTCCATCGGCAAATAGCCACTCGGCAAAATTTGCTGACCTCTTTCTCGCCCGTTTCTTCAGACTTTCATCTTGCATCTAAGAGTTTGTCTATGCACAGTATCGCGGGATGATTCTTCGCCTTTCCAGTCCAGTCGCGCGCGGCCTTTTTGTCCTATTTGCGTTGGTGCTCGTCGTCGGTCTTTCCTATTCGAACATCCGCAATGTCCTTGCTGTTCATGATGCGGCACTGAACACCGCTGACGGCTACGCCCGAGCCACTCGTCTCGAACCGGATAATGCTGCCAACTGGTATCTCCTAGGTCGTTACTGGCAATACAACCTGGAAGATCCCGATGCAAAGCGCGCCATTCGCAACTACCAAACGTCATTGTCCTTTGATCCTCGTTCCGCAGATACATGGCTAGATCTTGGCACGGCGTACGAATCGGAAGGTGACATCCCCGCTGCTCGAAATGCATTTGTTCATGCCAAGCAGGTATACCCGCTATCGCCGGAAGTCTCTTGGCGCTATGGCAATTTTCTGTTGCGGCGGGGCGGCAACGAGTTGGATGCCGCATTTGCACAGATCAGGCACGCCGTGGAAGCCGATCCAAAACGTGCAGCCGCTGCATTCACTCTCTGTATGCGCTTCGAGCCGAACGATAAATCCGTCGGGGACCGCGTGAACTCCGTCTTAAACCGCGTCTTGCCGGACTCTCAGGCCGCCTACCTGGGAGTGATTTCCGCCCTGGCTGAGCAAGAAAAAACCGACCAGGCCCTGGCCGTCTGGTCCAGGCTAGCGCCGATCTTCACCCGCAGCTTCAGCTAAGCGACTCCTATCCGTTGCTCGAACTCCTCCTTCACAAACGGCAGATAGAAGATGCCCAGCGCGTCTGGGCTCAGACTCTCCTTTTCTCTGGCGTCTCGCGCCCTTCAGATCCGCGTGGCTCTTTGGTATGGGACGGAGGCTTTGAATCGAATGCCGTCGGCGGAGGATTCACCTGGCGCTACTCTTCATTTATGGATGGCGTGGTAATCACTCTCGATGCAAAAGAAAAACACTCCGGCAATCGTTCTCTTCGGCTCACGTTCAATGGTCTCAGCAACGTGAACTTCAATGAAGTGTGCCAATACGTCCCTGTTCAGCCTTCCACTTCTTATCGTTTTTCTGCATGGATCCTGACGCGCTCTTTGTCTACCGATCAAGGCGTGCGCTTCGGATTGCACTCTATCGGCGACGCGTCCAATTCTGTCGTCTGGACGGATGATATGAAAGGCACGCAGCCGTGGACCAAAGTCGAACTTCCGTGGACCTCAGAAAGCGATGTGCGCGAACTGCAGCTCTGTGTGAGCCGTCTTCCAGGCACGAAATTTGACAACAAGATTCGCGGGTCGGCCTGGATTGATGATGTCGCTCTCGTCCCGGAGTCGGCGGAGACCAGCAAGCCGTGAAACTCATCCGCATCGGGATTTGCGCCCTCGTGGTCTTCGGTGTCGCATCGCACGGCGCTGTTGAGGATTGGGCGCGCGCTGTACTGGAGATCGGGGCAGCGTTGCTCTTTCTCGGTTGGGCGATTCGCGCGTACCTAAAGCGGGAGAATCAGCTGGTAATTTCCCCTCTTCTTTTGCCCCTAGTCTGCCTTTTGCTGATCGCCGTCGGCCAGTGGATCTTTCACCTCACTGCCTCCTCTTACGGCACGCGCATGGAACTTCAGCTTCTCCTTGCCGACATCCTTCTTCTCTTTTTGGCCGCGCAATCGTTCCGCACACTCGAGGACTGGCGCGGCTTTGTCTGGTTCGTGATGAGTTTCGGGTTCTTGGTCGCTATCTTCGGGATACTGCAGTACCTCACCTTTAACGGAAAGCTCTATTGGTTTCGCGAGATGCACTTTGGCGGCATTCCTTTCGGTCCCTATGTGAATCGCAACCATTTCGCTGGATTTACGGAGCTCGTCATTCCAATCTCTTTGGTTCCTTTGGTCCTCGGCAAGGTGCGCCGGGAGCGCTGGTTTTTGGTCAGTCTCTTTGCCGTGGTGCCCATCGGCGCTTTATTTCTCTCAGCGTCTCGGGGAGGCCTGGTTAGTTTTGCTGTAGAAGTCGGTGTCCTGGTACTTTGGCTGATTCTTCGCCGCACCGTCGGAAGACACTTGCTTTCGGGTGGTGCGGTTCTCTTGCTGGCATTCCTCATGGTCTCTTGGCTGGGTGTGCAGCAGCTTGTCGAGCGCTTTTCTTCCCTCCAATCTCTTGAAGTTACCGGCGGAAAACGCGCGTCCATGAGAGCCGACACGTGGCGGATTTTCCTGGACCATCCCTGGACGGGCACCGGCCTCGGCGCTCTCCAGATTGTCTTTCCCGCTTATGAAACTCTCTATGACGGGAAGGTCGTCAATCACACTCATAACGATTATCTCGAAGCCCTTGCAGAAACTGGTATTGCGGGTGGCTTGTGCTGCCTTTGGTTCCTGGGTGTTCTGTTTTTCGATTCGCTCCGGCGCCTGTCTCAGCCCAACGGAGCTTTTGCTACCACACTCCAGCTTTCTGCCTTTGTCGCCTGCCTCGGCCTTCTCACGCATAGCCTCGTTGATTTCAATATGCACATTCCGGTTAACCTTCTTCTCTTTTTTCTCATGGCAAACCTTGCTACAAGTGAGATTCGTCAATCCACACCGCTGATTCCCAAATCGGGAAGTCCGCGTTTCAGGCTTGGAAATCACTGATGGACTTGGTCCTTCTGACTGTATAATCAACTGGGGGTCATCTATTCAAATGCAACCAGCGAGACTGGGTGCGGGGGCGTTGTGTCTCGTCTCCACATCTTTGCTCGGATTACTGGTTCTGGCGCCGCCCACCCGCGCGCAGGCCGTTCTCGAGACACCACAACAAACGAACGACCGCATTCGCCAGCTTTCCGCCGCTGCCGCGCGCAGCGAGCCGCATGAATACGTCATTGGGAATGGGGACTTGCTCTCGATCGATGTTTTCGACGTGAAAGAGCTAAGCCGCGACGTTCGTGTCAGCCAAGCCGGCACCATCGGCATCCCCCTGATCCCGGTGCGCCTGCATATCGCAGGTCTCACCGAAATCCAGGCGGAACAGAAAATTTCCGAAGTTCTGGCAGCAAACGGTTTGGTATCACACGCGGAAGTCAGCATCACCATTAAAGAAAGAAAGAGCAAGCCCATTACGGTTGTCGGGGCTGTTGCGCGTCCTCTCGTTTATCAGGCGGATCGCCCGGTCTCGCTTCTCGAAGTCCTTGCCGAAGCCGGGGGGCTTTCGAACGATGCCGGGGACGAGGTCATCGTAACGCGAGCCGTTCCGCAGATGTCCTTCGATGAATCGGAGCCCCCAGCCATCGGCCCGGGGGAAGCCGCCCCCGCGCATTCTCAACCGATTAGATCAGAAGCAAAACCCGCGGCGCCTGCCACAGCTTTATCTCCTTCGTCACACGGAGGGGCCACGACGGATCCTCCCGAATTGCCGGCGCCCAATGCGTCTGCGGAGAAATCGACGAATGGAACCGGCGTGCCCTCGGGTTCAGCTCCGGTCGACACTATCACCGTTAATCTGTATCAGCTCATGGAATCTGGGAATATCACGAATAATATCCTTCTGCAGGCGGGCGATGTCGTAACTGTGCCTCATGCCGGGATAGTATACGTTTTGGGCGCAGTTGGCAGGCCCGGCGGATTTGTGCTCAGCAATGACCGCGAGAAAATGACCACTCTGAAAATTCTCGCGTTAGCCGGCGGCTACACAAACTTGGCTAAGACCGATCATGCCGTCATCATCCGCAAGGATGCCCAGGGTCAGCAGCATCAAGTACCGCTCGATCTAAAGAAAATTCAGAACAGCCAAGCCGAGGATTTGCAACTGCTGCCCAGCGACATTTTGTACGTTCCGCAGAGCGTAGCCAAGCAAGCGATCCTTAGAACGATTGAGTTTGGCCTCGCCCTTGGCTCAGCCGTCGCGCTTTATCGCATCGCGTATCAATAGAAAATGCCCGAAGACAACAAACTCGTTCACCGGGACAACGGCTCCAACGGTACTGTTGAGTTGATTCCCCCATCCCCAAATCTCCCGGCTTGGGATCTCTCGCCGCGTGAGCCGCATCTCTATGATTACCTGCTGATCCTCCGCAAGCATCAATGGCTGATCTTGTCGTTCCTGCTTGCCGTGGTTACGATTGTCACTATCTCGACCTTCCGCATGCAAGCCGTCTATGTAGCCACCGCCCGCATCGAAATCGATCCCGCAAATGCCTCTATCCTCCCTTTTCAGGGCATGGATCCTTATGGCTATGAGATGGATGTCGAGAACTACATCGAGACGCAGTCGAAAATCTTGACGAGTGAAACTTTGGCCTTGCAGACCATCCGCAGCAGCGGTCTAGGCGCGCGGCCGGAGTACGCCTCCCCTAATGGCCCTTCCGAAGCTGTTGCCATTGGCAGTTTGGAAAATCAGAAGCGCCCCCCAGAGCTTGGCGCATTCCTTGGCAGCCTCAGTGTGAGGCGCGTTCCCACTAGCCGGCTTATGGACGTAAGCTTCGAGTCGACGGACCCGCAGTTCGCCGCGCGCATCGTCAACGAACACATTAAGAATTACCAGGAACAGAACATTCGCAGCCATTACGATGAAACTACGCGTGCTACCACCTGGTTGCGCAATGAGTTGGACGAACTCAGGACTAAAGTTCAGGAATCCGAAGATCAGCGCATCGCCTACGAACGAAAAAATCAGATCTGGACGCTAGACGACAAGTCTAACATCACCAGCCAGCGCCTCGCCGACATCAACAAAGCCCTCACAGACGCCCAAGAAGACCGCATGAAGAAGGAAGCGCTTTTTCAGTTTGCCAAAGCCGGTGACATCGCCAACGTGCCCCAACTTCGTGACAATCCGGTCTTGCAATCTCTCATTCAGAAGCGGCAGGCCACGTCAGAGGAATACGACGACGCTTTGGGCCAATATGGCCCTAAGTTCCCCAAGGTCCTGCGCCTTCAGACGCAATTGAAGGAAATGGATCAGGAAATCCAGAAGGAAAATGTTGCCAGCCTTAACCATATCGAACTCGACTACCGCGAAGCCGTGCAGCGCGAAACAATGCTCGTGCAAGCTCTCGATAAACAAAAAGCGGAAGCGAATACGATGGCCGAGCGCATGGTTGAGTACAACATCCTCAAGCGCGAGGCGGAAGCTTCCAAAACTCTCTATGACAGCTTGATGACCAAGCTCAAAGAGGTAGGCATTTCCTCTGCTTTGCAATCCTCCAATATCCGCGTCGTCGATCCGGCCATGATCCCCACCTATCCCTCGCGTCCCGCCAAGGCGAGGAATATCGCACTCTCCTTTCTTGTCGGTCTGGTTGGGGGCATCGGTCTTGCTCTCATGCGCGAGTACCTCGACAACACGGTAAAGACACCTGACGATATTGAGACCCTCGCCCGCTTGCCTTCCTTGGCCGTCGTGCCTCAGTTTGGCGGCTCTAATGGCAACGGTTCCCGCAAGCGTCTCTTGCAAGGCATTTCCACGAATGGTCACGATAAGCGCATTGAGCTCGTTGCGCAGCACTTGCCCAAATCTCAAATGTCCGAGGCGTTCCGAGCTTTGCGCACCTCGCTGCTACTTTCTCAGCCCGGCCGGCCACCTCAAGTCATTCTGGTTACCAGCGCTCTTCCGCGCGAAGGCAAGACCACTGCGGCGGCCAATTTGGCCGTCACTCTTGCTCAGCTCGGTGACAGTACCGTTCTCGTCGATGCAGACTTGCGCAAGCCCGGCGTCGGCCGGCTACTCAACATGGCGAATGGCAAGTATGCGGGCTTAAGTTCTTACCTTGCCGGTGTTTCGAGTCTCGATCTGGTTATTGTGCCGCACCCGGACATTCCCAATCTCGCTGCAATTCCCACGGGCCCGCTGCCTCCCAATCCCGCCGACTTGTTGTCCTCTCACAAATTGGCGGAGGCTATCGCCGAACTACGTACCAAATTCAAATTTGTAGTGATCGACTCACCGCCCGTCATGGCCGCCACTGACGCAGTTATTGTGTCTGTCCAAACCGATGGCGTCCTGCTTGTTGTGCGCAGCGGTGAAACTCCCAAGGAAGCCTTCACGCGAACTCGTGACTTGCTCGTCAGCGTGAAGTGCCACATTCTCGGCGTGGTTCTGAATGCGGTAGATTCCGGTGCTCCGGACTACTACTATTCTTATCGGTACTATCCGTATTCTTATGGCTATGGCCCTCAGGAAGCGCTCGAGTCTGCTCAGGAACAGGAAGATCTTGCTGAATCCGTCTCCGAAAGCTCCCCGCGCCATCGCGACGACGATCAGTCATTGTAAGGAGGAACTTTGCGTTACCTAATCACCGGCGGCGCCGGCTTTATTGGTTCTCATTTGGCGGAGCGGCTTCTTGCCCGCGGCGACCGCGTCGTCTTGCTCGACAATCTCTCCACCGGAAGCATGGATAACATCCGCCACCTCAAGTCTTCCGGCCAGATGGAATATCACCTGGACAACATCGAAAATGTCCAGTTGATTGCCGAACTCGTCGACGATGCGGATGTTATCGTCCATCTCGCCGCCGCCGTCGGCGTCAAACTCATTGTGGAAAGTCCCGTGCGCACTATTGAAACGAACGTCAACGGCACGCAGCGCATTCTCGAAGCCGCCTGCAAGAAACGTAAACTTGTGCTCACCGCTTCCACCTCCGAAGTCTACGGCAAGAATACGAACGTGCCTTTTCATGAAGACGCCGACCTCGTTTTGGGGCCTACTACTAAAGGCCGTTGGAGCTATGCGGCCTCCAAGGCTCTAGACGAGTTTCTCGCGCTGTCCTATTGGAAAGAGAAAAAACTTCCCGTCATTGTCGTGCGTCTGTTCAATACGGTCGGCCCGCGCCAGACAGGGCGTTATGGGATGGTCTTGCCCAATTTCGTCAAGCAAGCACTTGATAATGGGCCTATTCAGGTTTACGGCAACGGCCAACAGTCCCGCTGCTTCTGCGATGTCCGCGACACTGTCGAAGGTCTCATCCGCTTGATGGACACTGACCGCTCTATCGGTGAGGTCGTGAACGTCGGCAACACTGAAGAAATCACGATCGAAAGCCTCGCTCAATTGGTCAAAGAGCGTACGCACAGTAATTCCCCTATCGAATTTGTGCCGTATGATCAGGCTTACGAGCCAGGCTTCGAGGACATGATGCGCCGCGTCCCGTGCGTCGATAAACTCCACGCCCTTACGGGTTTCCGCCCTCAAACACCGCTCAACGAAATTATCGACCGCGTTACGACCTTCTTCCGCCAAAAGGAAGAAGCCCTCGCTCCACGCGCCGCCACTAGCAGCGCCGTCTGATTCTCGATTTCCTTTCCCCGTGAGGACACGGTACCACCGTGCCCTCACTTTCTTTTTCCGGCCTCCTTCATCTCTTCCCGGTCTCACCTCCAACATTCGCAGGCGTGCGCCAAGCACACCCCCGCCAGGTTTCCAGCCCTATCAGACAAGACGTTTGGCACTCAGATTCGTCTCAAACTTATGCCAACTAGAGGTGTCAATCCGAGAGGCTGAGGCTGCGATTTCGCGGGAACAATTCCCGCCGCAAAGCGTATTCACAGTAGTCAGCCAACCTCGAAAGAAAGCTAAGGTCCGCGAAATGAATACCATTGCATCCCTCGACACCGCATTTCGCGATTTTAAATACGCTCTACGCACCCTTGCGCGAACTCCCGGCTTCACCGTAATTGCCATTCTCACTCTCGCTCTCGGCATCGGTGCCAATACCGCTATCTTCACTCTCCTCGATCAGATCCTCCTCCGCCTTCTGCCCGTCAAGAATCCCCAGGAACTCGTCCTCCTCACCATGCATGGCCGTCACTACGGCAGCAATTGGGGCGGCAACGCCATCTCTCATCCCATGTTCCGCGATTTTGCTGCTCACAATGAAGTCTTCTCTGACATGTTCGCCCGTTTTGCTTTTTCCGGCAGCCTCTCATTCAACGGCCAGGCGGAGCGCGTTGATCTCGAGCTGGTTTCCGGCGACTACTTCTCCGCTCTCGGCCTCAACCCATATCTCGGCCGCGTCTTCACTGCCGAAGACGACCGCGTCCCCGACGCCTACCCCTACATCGTCCTCAACTACGCTTACTGGCAGTCTCGTTTCTCGTCCGATCCGCAAATCGTCGGCAAGACCCTCACTCTCAACAACCACACCATGACCGTCGTCGGCGTCCTGCAACCCGGCTTTGACGGCGTCGAGCTCGGCCATTCACCGAAACTTTTTGTTCCGATCATGATGGAAAAGGAAGTCCTCGTCGGCAATCCCACCGACATGATCCACGAGCGCCGCAACCGCTGGGTCAACGCTTTCGGCCGCCTCAAGCCCGGCGTCACTCGCGAACAAGCCAAGGCCTCGTTGCAGCCCTTCATGCATTCCATGCTCGAAATGGAAGTGAAAGATAAAGCCTTCGCCCACGCATCGCCTTACGATCGCGAGCAATTCCTGAAATGCACTATCGACGTGCTCCCCGGCTCGCAGGGCCGTTCCTATACGCGCCAGGCACTCTCTACTCCGCTCTGGGTTCTCATGGCCACCACTGGACTCGTTCTTCTTATCGCCTGCGCGAATCTCGCCAATCTTCTTCTCGTCCGCGGCTCTGCGCGCAAAAAAGAAATCGCCATTCGTTTAGCAATGGGCGCCACTCGTCCTCGCATTATCGCGCAACTTCTGATCGAGAGTCTCTCGCTCTCCTTTTTTGGCGCGCTCGCCGGACTGGCGCTCGCTTACTGGGCGGACAAGGCCCTTATGGCTGCATACCTGCCCTCTGATTCCGGGGGCTTGCGCATTTCCACAACTCCCGATCTCCGCATCCTGCTCTTCACGCTCGCTGTCACGCTCGCTACCGGCGTTTTCTTCGGGCTCCTTCCCGCTCTTCAAACCACCAAGCCGAATGTCGCCAGCACTCTCAAGGATGAAGCCGCCGCCGTTGTGGGCGGTGGCCACGGCGCCCTCCGGAAATCTCTCGTCATCGCGCAGGTCACGCTCTCTCTTCTGCTTCTCATCGGCGCGGGACTTTTTACTCGCAGCCTCGGCAACTTGCGCAATCTCGGCCCAGGTTTCTCGCCGCAAAATCTCATCGCCTTCGAGATCGATCCTTCCTACAGCGGCTATAGCGTCGCGCGGTTGAAAACTTTCTATCCACAGCTGCTGGACTCTCTGTCTTCCGTCCCCGGCGTACAGGCCACCAGCTTGGCTAGCGTGCGCATCCTCGAAGATAACGAATGGGACAGCAGCATGACCGCCGAAGGGTTCAGTCCTCCCACTCCCGATGCGCACCCTGAGCCTTACATGAACCAGATCAGTCCGAACTATTTCGCCACTCTCGGCGTTCCCATCGTCAACGGCCGCGATTTCCGGCCCACCGACACTCTCGAAGTCAAACACAATCCCGAAGAAAAGGGCGATATGGGTTGGCAGCCTTCGGTCATCATGATCAATGAGACCTTCGCTAAAAAATACTTTGCCGGCCGCGACCCTGTAGGCCTCCACGTCGGTTTTGGTTCCGATCCCGGCACACCCACCGACATGGAAATCATCGGAGTCGTGAAAGACATCAAGTACACCAGCCTCCGCGATGAAATTCCCCCGCAGGCTTTCGTGCCTTATATGGCGGACCGCTTCCTCGGTGGCATGGTCGTCTATGTCCGCACCACCGCGGATCCCAATCAGCTCATGACCGCGATTCGCTCCAAGGTCCGCGACCTTGACGCCAACGTTCCCGTCTACGCCATGCGCACCACCGAAGTGCAAATCAACAATTCGCTTTCGAGCGAGCGCATGATCGCCAGCCTCTCCGCTGTTTTTGGTTTTCTCGCCACGCTTCTCGCGGTCATCGGGCTCTACGGCGTCATGGCCTACACGGTTGCGCAGCGCACTCGTGAAGTGGGCATCCGCATGGCACTCGGCGCGGCCCAAGGCAATGTCATCTGGCTCGTGATGCGCGAAGTTTTGATTCTCGTCGCTATAGGCGTGGCCGCCGGAGTGCCCGCGTCCTTGGCTCTCACCAAGCTCGTACAGAGCCAACTCTTTGGCCTCTCGCCGCACGACCCTGCAACTCTGCTGATCGCGACGGTTGCCTTGGCGTTCGTGGCCTGCGCCGCCGGATACATCCCCGCGTGGCGCGCTAGCCGCCTCGACCCGATGAAAGCTCTTCGCTACGAATAGGTTTAATCGTTCGGTTCACTGCGGACCAACAAAGGATATTGCCAACCGCGGCTTCACGTTCGACCCCCCGGCGCTCTCCTTCATTCGCACGATGTGCGGCTCCCTTATACTTTGCTCCCAACTATCTGTAAGTGGCTGAGCCAATCTATGGCAGCACGATCTCGAATCGGTAGCTACCCGCTGGAATCTCATATTCAGGTACGGTATCGCCCTTCCCAGCGGCGTGGATCCTGCTGCTCTTTGACAAGAGTTGCCCGTCAAGTTTATAGGATTGCGCTAGGTCTCCTCCGAGCGGCAAGCGCCCGTTGGCATTTGCGGGGATCGTCAAATTCCAGATGACTTTGTTTCCAACAATCGACCACGCAGAGTGAATCATTCCGTAGGCAGATTCGTACGAAAAGTCGAGACTCCCTAAACGTTTATCGAAATTGGGATGAAGACGGATGACATGAAATCCAGGATCGGTCGAAACCGTATCGATTCCAGCCGCGTAACGATAAATCCAGTCGGCGACCGCGCCATAGGCGTAATGGTTGTAGGAATTCATGCTGGGGTCGCCGCGCATTTGGTCCCCATTCCACCGTTCCCACATCGTGGTCGCGCCGTGCTCGACCAGATATCCCCACGACGGATACTCCGTGTTGAGCAGCAGGCGATAGGCAACATCCGCATGCCCGGTGTCCGTTAAAGCGCTTAGCAAGTAGGGAGTTCCTAGGAATCCCGTGCCAAGCCTCCACTGATTGGCCTCGAGCCGATCCACCAAACGTTTCGCCGCAACGCTTCGCAGCGAATCAGGCAGCAAATTCATATGGAGCGCCAACACGTATCCTGTTTGCGTCTCGACGGGCTTGTCGCTCAGTGGCGTCGCAGTCCCCGAAGCGAATACCGGAGGCGGCGGAACGCCACCGACAAAGCCGTCAGAACGAACATAGGCTTGATTGAAGGCGGCTTTGATTTTTTCAAACAGCTCACTGTACTTCCGCTCGTCCTCCGTTTTTCCGACGGCATGGGCCATTTGGCTCATCAGCGTCGCGTCGTAAGCCCAATACGCTGTGGCGATCAGATCCACCGGCGTTACACCCTCCGGTGCGAGCCAATCTGCAAAAGGAATGCCGTAATTCTTTTTCCAAAGGTAGTCCGGGTTCGTCGCCTGAATCGCGGCCAGATACTTTTCCATCCCCGCCCAATTTTCTTCGATCACCTGCCTATCGCCTGTCTGAATCCACGACGTCCACGGAATGATGACCCCCGCATCGCTCCATCCCGTCCCGTAACCAGGGTTCGGGGTATTGGTTCCCGGCGCGAAGATTCCATACATGTCCGTGCCAACTTGCGTGCCACGCAAATCCGCTCCGAACTTTCGCGAGAACGTTATCAAATCCATGTTGTACGTTGCTGTCCGCCAAAACACCTGCGCATCGGCCGACCATCCCAATCGTTCGTCGCGTTGCGGGCAGTCCGTGGGAACTCCTACGAAATTCGAGCGCTGACCCCACAAAATGTTGCTCCACAGTTTGTTGAGCATCGCGCTGCTCGTCTTCAGCGTCGCCGTGAACGGAGCATCCGTATGGAAAGGAACCGCTCTTACATCCTCGATCTTCGGCTCAGTCTTTAATCCGGAAACCTCCGCATAGCGGAAGCCGTGAAAAGTAAAGGTTGGCTCGAACTCTTCGGACCCTTTGCCCGAGAGAATAAAATGGTCCGTCGCCTTTGCGGTCCGTAGGTTGTCGACATAAAGCGTGCCGTCCGGATTCAGTATTTCCGCGAATCTCAGTTTTACGTCCGTTCCAGCTGCGCCTTGCGCTCGAATGTGCACCACCCCGGAAAGGTTCTGCTCGAAATCGAAGATGTAAACGCCCGGAGATGGACTTGTCACTTTCTTAGGTGCGAGCGCTTTTTCCGCGCGAATCGGCTGAAAGTATTGCCAGACGATTTGTGTTTCCTTTGGTTGAACCAACTCCACGGGTTTCCACTTGCTGTCGTCGAATGCCGCCGTGTTCCAGTTTGCTTGCACCTTTCGTGCGTCGTACGTTTCTCCATCGTAGATTTCCGCGAAGAGAATGGGCGAAATATCAGCCTTCCACTTTTCGTCTGTCACGATCCAGTCCACGGATCCGTCTTTGTACTCGATCCGTAGTTGCGCACGCAACGCAGGAGGAGTATCCCCGTAGTTGTATCCCTGGCGATACCATTGCAACGGTGTCGAATACCAGCCTGGTGCCAGCAACGCGCCGATCGCGTTCTTGCCTGATTTGATGTCCGCAGTCACGTCATACGCCTGGTAAATAACGCGCTCCCGAAAGTCCGTCCATCCTGGCGCAAGAATTTCGTCGCTCACCTTTCGTCCGTTCATCGATAGCTGGTACGCACCAAGAGCCGTTGAATAAATACGCGCGGAGGCCACTGGCTTCGCGACTTCAAAAGTCTGGCGAAGCGATTTTACGGCTCCCGTAGGCCACGGGTTTCCTAGCTCGCCGGTGTCGAATCCGGACGCCGGCGCGACGTAACGTTTCGCTCCGCTCCAGGAGGAATCGTCGAATTCGGGAGCCTGCCAGTTTCCGCTTGCATCAAGAGCAGCTCGCCAACCTTCGGCCGTGCTCTTGAACAATTCCACAGTGCCGTCCGCCGCTTCAACATAAAGCACGGCGTTCATCGGAGTTTGGCTAACGCGCGGCCGATTGCCTCCGCCAGTTAGATAATGAACCACCTCGATTGCCAATACGTTTTGCCCTCGTTGCAATTCGCCCGAAACGTCCCGAATCGCATACGTTTTCCATGGCAATTGCCGCCACGGAGGCAGCGGCGCCGCTTCCATCACTGGTTTTCCATTGAGCCACGCACCTGCCGTGTCCTGTCCGGTCGCATAGAGCGTGGCGCGTAGTACCGGCTTCGAGAGATTAAAATGGAATCGAAATGCATGTTTCGTTATCGTGGCCTCTTTGGGTGCTTCCCCGCCAGTGTCCGTGATCCACTCCGCGCCCGATTCCCGCACCCGTCGCAGTTCGGGTTCTTCATAGCCGATCCACTTTGCCTTCCAGCTTTTCTGTTGAAGAAGTCCCGTCTCCCACCAACTTATCTCGCTGGGAGCTGACGCCTTGCCGTCTTGATCCCAGACCAGAACTCGCCAGTAATAACGTTTGCTCGGTTCGAACGCCGGGCCTCCATAGATCACGCCCTGGGAGTTACTCGATTCCACGCGCCCGCTGTCCCAAACATCACCTTTGCCGCCAGCAAGGAGCTCCGCCTTCGAGGCAACTTGAATTTGATACGCAGTTTGTCGCGCGCCGGAGCGAGTGTCTTCCATCTTCCAGGACAGCTGTGGTTTCGCCGTATCCATGCCCAGCGGCGTGATGAGCGATTCGCATTCGAGCTTCACCGGCTTGGCCGATTGCGCAGCTGCGCTCCATGCGAATAGCAGAAAACACGCCGCTGTAGCTTTCGCAATTCTCAGCACGCTTTTAGCGTCACTCTCGAGTCTATTCATCGCAGGTTCTCCTGGTCTCGCGCAGTGCGAGCAAAAAATCACTTAAAATATGGGTCGTCGGCAGTCCGGTGGTCGGCGTCGCGCACTGTAGCGGCAACCCGTCCCGCCTGTCAACAAAATGCAGGTCATCCATTGGGAGCAGCCAAGGCCTACTAAATCTCGCTTAATATTGCGAAGAAGCAATTTGGAGTGCGGCAGCTCTGCTGCCGCTTTTTCCAATGACTCGCACAACTCTATATCTGGCGAGGCTCATTAGTTCCCTCTTCGAAGGGAATCTAGGCGGCGGCGAGATACACGTAGCGCAAAATAAAGAGAACCGTGAGAATCCAAACGAGGGCATTCACTTCCTTGAACTTGCCCGACGCGAGCTTCACCACAGTGTAAGAAATCAGTCCCAGGCTCAAGCCAGTCGCGATGCTGAATGTCAGCGGCGTCGCGAGCATGGTGATAAACGCGGGCAACGCCTCGCTGAAGTCATTCCAAAGCACCATCGCCAAAGATTGCGACATCAAAACGCCCACCAAAATCAAGGCCGGTGCCGTAGCGTACGCTGGAATGGCCGTCGCCAAAGGCGAACAAAACATAGCCAAAAGAAAAAGCGCTGCCACAGCAATATTGCTGAAACCCGTTCGAGCTCCTGCCGCCACACCCGCAGCGCTTTCGATATAGCTCGTGACCGTGGAGGTGCCCGTCAGCGACCCGAAAATCGTTCCGACAGAATCCGCTAACAACACGCGGCCAACGCGCGGAATCTTGCCATCCTTGATAAAGCCGCCTTGTTCGCAGACACCTACGAGAGTCCCCACGTTGTCGAACAAATCGACAAACAGAAACGCGAAGAGTATTTCTAGAAATCCGAGATGCAGAGCTCCTCGAAAATCCAGCTGAAGAAAAGTCGAAGAAGGGTGCGGCATCGAAAAGAAAGTAGTAGGCCAGCTCGAAATGCCGCGCAGCATCCCCAGAACAGTCGTTCCGATGATGCCGATCAAGATCGCGCCATGGATTTTCCGGGCCATCAAAATCAGTGTTAGCGCAAGCCCAAAGCATGCCGTTTGTACTTCCTTGTCGGCAAAACTGCCCAAACCAACAAACGTGGCGGAGTTGGCCACCACCAACTTGGCATTTCGCAAACCAACAAACGCGATGAACATCCCGATTCCTGCCGCCGTCGAATGCTTCAAGCAATCCGGCATACCATTCACGATCTGTTCGCGAACCTTCGTGACCGTAAGCACCAGAAACAGCACGCCCGAGAAGAAGACTACCGCCAGCGCCGTTCGCCACGGAATGTGCATCGCCAGACACACCGAGTAAGTAAAATACGCGTTCAGCGACATCCCCGGCGCCAGCGCGATCGGATAGTTCGCATACAATCCCATCACGAGCGTCGCGGCCGCCGCCGAAAGACAAGTGGCAAACACAACGCCATCCGCAGGCATTCCCGCCTGCGCAAGAATCTGCGGATTGACCACGACGATGTACGCCATGGTCACGAACGTAGTCAGCCCGCCCAGCAACTCCTGCCTAACGGACGTCTGATTCTCTTCAAATTTGAAGTAGCGACTGATCAATCGTCCCTCCGCCCTCTCAACCAAACGCAAGGCATTCTTCGATTGCAAAAGCCTTTCGGACGAACCCGCTCATACAGTCCATATAAGAAGCCACAGACACGTTTATCCTCTGCCGAGCCTGATAATTCCCTGGGGTTTAGCGAAAAACAACTCCACCACTGCACAGAAATCTCAATAAGGAATCTTATTAGGCCGATCGGCCCAGGCGCGAAATCCCGCGAGCGCCTCTTCCCTCATCATCTGAGTTGTAGGAATTCGCCGCTCCCAAAGAGGCTGTTTCAACTCGCCGTAAATAAACGAATCGTCAAATCCAGCTTTCGCCGCATCCTCAGCGGTGCTCGCGAAATAAATGCGCGAAAGTCTCGCCCAATAAATCGCCCCCAAACACATCGGGCATGGCTCGCACGAAGTGTAAAGCTCGCAATCTTTCAATTCGAACGCGCCCAGTTTTTCGCAAGCGCGCCGGATCGCCAGTACTTCCGCATGCGCCGTAGGATCATTCGTCGAGGTCACCTCATTCGAACCCTCAGCGATTATCTTTCCATCTCGCACAATCACCGTGCCAAACGGTCCCCCGCGCCCCGATTGAACCCCTTCAATCGACAGCTGAATCGCCCGCGCCATGAAAGCATTGCTCAAGCTCTATCGCCCTCGCTCCATTCGTTCGCTGCCTCTGACGCCCACGCCATTCCGAAAGCCTCGCAAAAAGGCATAGAGCCCCCTCGCCAAACGGCAAGTATATGCCCCACAAACGGACCCCTTAGCACTTTTTTCGTCTTGAATTATCGATTTTGCTCACTTGAAAACCTGCAGATATAAGTCTACGCTCGGGTTTCATTCTCACGAGTTTCTCTCCGGATCTGGATCCGCTTCTCACTATGAGTTTGCGCGCCTTCCTTTCTCGACGTGTTGTAGCTCCAGACGCCGTGCGCCCAGCCGCTCTGCTCGTCGAGGGAGACCACATCCAAGCCGTAGTCGCGCCCAATGAAGTTCCGCCCCAAGCAGAACTCCACGATTTTGGCGAACACGCGATTCTCCCCGGCCTAGTCGATTCCCACGTTCACATCAACGATCCCGGCCGCGCCGATTGGGAAGGCTTCGAAACCGCCACGAGGGCCGCCGCCGCCGGCGGCTACACGCTCCTGGTCGACATGCCATTGAACTGCCTTCCAGCCACAACAAATATCGCCGCGCTAGAAGCCAAACGCTCCGCCGCCCAAGGCCGTTGTCGCGTCGATTGGATGCCCTGGGGAGGCGTCGTCGCAGACAACCCGCACGATATCGAGCCCCTCGCCAACGCCGGCGTCCCCGGCTTCAAATGTTTTCTAATTGACCCCGGCATCGATGGCTTCACGATGGTCACGGAGTCGCAGTTACGTACCGCCCTTCCTCACATTGCAAGCACAGGCCTGCCCCTCCTCGTCCACGCAGAACTCCCCGCCCCAATCGATTCCTCCACCGCAAATTTAGTGAACGCCGATTGGTCTCTCTACGAAACTTATCTCCAATCGCGCCCCGAAGAAGCCGAACTCTCCGCGATTCGAATGCTCCTCACTCTCTGCCGCGAATACAAATTCCGCCTACACATCGTCCATCTCTCCGCCAGCGCAGCTCTTCCCGACCTGCGCCTCGCTCGCTCCGCAGGCCTTCCCGTAACCGTCGAAACCTGCCCCCACTATCTGCATTTCACCTCTGAAACAATCGCTCGCGGAGCAACGCTCTTCAAATGCGCCCCTCCAATTCGCAGCCGCGAAAATTGCGATCAACTCTGGCAAGGTCTCCGCGATGGAACGATCGACCTCGTCGCAACCGACCATTCTCCCTGCCCGCCAGAAATGAAGCGCCTCGCCGAAGGAAATTTTCGCACCGCCTGGGGTGGCATTGCGAGCCTCTCCATCGCGCTTCCGGTAATGTACACCGAAGCCACCAACCGCGGATTTGCGCTGACCGATATCGCGCGCTGGATGGCGAAAGCCCCCGCAAAATTAGCCGGCTGCCACCAACGCAAAGGCCGCCTCGCAGCAGGATGCGATGCCGATTTCGTCGTCTTCGAGCCCGAAAGCGAGTTCGTAGTGACCGCAGACCGATTGCACTATCGTCATCCAGTTTCCCCGTACCTCGGAGAAAAATTGCGCGGCGTAGTGAGAGCCACCTATCTTCGAGGCAAAAAGGTGTTCAGCGACGGCGAGTTTCCCGGCGAGCCCATCGGCGAGGAGTACCGCCGCTAATGTTATTGCTCAAAAAAAGCTGCCACGTCCAAGTTTCGATTTGTCTGTCATACACTAAAGCAAGCAGACAAGAGCCTGCAAAAGATCTGCTGATTCCACGATTCGAATGAAAAACGCCCCCATTGTCGGCGCCTCGGTTCCCCGCATGGAAGGCCGTGCCAAAGTTACGGGAGAGGCCCGCTTCGTCGACGACGTGGTTTTACCGGGTATGCTGTACGGCGCCACCGTTCGCAGCCGCATTCCCCGTGGCAAAATCAAAAAAATCATCTTCGGCCTCGGCATTGATTGGAACGAATTCGTAATCGTCACGCCCGCGGACATCCCCGGGAAAAATTGCATCGCGCTCATCGAAGATGATCAACCGTGCCTCGCCGACGGCATCGTCAATCACCCCGAAGAGCCACTCCTTTTGCTCGCTCATCCGGACCGCCATCTCCTCTCAAAGGCCGTCGAAGCCATTTCCGTCGAATACGAACCTCTTCCCGCCGTGTTCAGCATGGAAGAAAGTGAGACTTCTCAACAAATTGTCTGGGGCGCAGACAACATCTTCAAAACCTACCTGATCGAAAAAGGCGATGTCGATGCCGTGTGGCAAAACGCGGACCACATCATCGAAGCCGAATACACAACTGGCGCTCAGGAACAGCTCTACATAGAAAACAACGGAATGATCGCCGCCTTCGATCCCCAGCAAGGCGTCACCGTCTGGGGCTCGCTCCAATGCCCCTATTACATTCACAAAGCCCTGATGAAGCTTTGCGACCTTCCCGCAGATCGCGTGCGCGTCGTTCAAATGGAAACTGGCGGCGCTTTTGGCGGCAAGGAAGAATATCCCTCCATGATCGCCGCTCACGCCGCGCTCCTCGCCATGAAGTCCGGCAAACCGGTGAAAATTATCTATGACCGCATGGAAGACATGGCGGCCACCACCAAGCGCCATCCTTCCCGAACCCGCCACCGCACCGCGGTTAGCAAAGACGGCAAAATTCTCGGCGGAGAGATTGACTTCACCATCGACGGCGGCGCCTACAAAACTCTGTCGCCGGTGGTTCTTTCGCGCGGCGCCATCCACGCCGGTGGCGCCTACTATTGGCCCAGTATTCGCATTCGCGCCAAAGCCATCGCCACCAATATGCCGCCGCATGGCGCCTTCCGCGGATTTGGCGCTCCGCAATCCCTCTTCGCGCTCGAGCGTCACATGGACCGCATCGCCCAAGTCGTCGGACTTTCGCCAGCAGAAATCCGCCGCCGCAATTTCCTCAAGCCTGGCCAAACCACCACAACCGGCCAAATCGTAAAGGAAGAGATCGATCTCGGAAAACTTCTCGACCGCGCCCTCGAACTCTCGGACTATCACGCAAAGAAAGAACGATTCGCGCAGAACAATCAGCTGAGCGCCCACAAGAAAGGAATGGGCATTGCCGCTTTTCTGCACGGCGCGGGATTCACCGGCTCAGGCGAACGTTTTCTAGGCTCAGTTGTCGGCGTCGAAGCTATCGCCGACGGCAGCCTGCGCATTCTCGTCTCCAGCACCGAATTCGGTCAGGGCACGAACACCGTGTTGTGCCAGATCGTCGCCGAAGCGCTCGGCCTTCGCTACGAAGACGTCAGCATCGCTCAACCCGACACGCACGAAGTGCCCAACAGCGGCCCCACCGTCGCGTCGCGCACGGTCATGGTCGTCGGCAAGCTCGTACAATCCGCGGCGGTCGGAATCCGAAAAACGCTGATCGCGAGCGGCATGCTCTCCAATTCTTACGCGCCCGAAGAATTCCGCGCCGCCTGCCGAGGCTATGTCGCAAAGCACGGCAAAATCCGCAGCCTGGCGCAGTACGAGCAACCCGAAGGCATTTTCTGGGACGATGAAAAATATCGCGGCGAGGCGTATGCCGCGTTTGCCTGGGCCGTCTACATTGCGGAAGTCACGGCGGATCTCACCACGTACAGCGTAACGGTCGATGATTTCGTCGCGCTTCAAGAAATTGGAAAAGTCCTTCACCCCGTTCTCGCGAAGGGCCAAATCATTGGCGGAGTTGCCCAGGGAATCGGCTTTGCCTTATACGAAAAAGTGATTTGGGAAAATGGCCGCATGCAAAACGGTCAGATGACCAACTACATCATGCCCGCTTCCGCCGACCTTCCTCCCATTCGCGTCTACTTCGAAGAACTCGGCAACGTCCATGGCGCGTACGGCGCAAAAGGAATCGGCGAACTTCCGATGGACGGCCCTGCCCCGGCGATTGTCAACGCCATCGAAGATGCTCTGCAATTTTCCTTCCGTTCAATTCCGTTGCTTCCAGAGGATATCTTCGCCGCGCTTTCCGGAAGTGCGACGCCCGAGGCTGTGGCCTCAACGCCCCGAGGGCGAGAATGAGCCAACCTTTGTTGCAAAGCGCAAAATGTGAAATCTCTCTCACGGTAAACGGAAAACAGGAAACCCTGCATGTGTATCCGATGGAGCGCCTCCTGGATGTTCTCCGGCACGAACTCGGATTGACAGGAACGAAAGAAGGCTGCGGAGAAGGCGAGTGCGGCTCCTGCTCGGTCTTGATCGACGGAATGTTGGTGAATAGCTGCCTCGTTCCCGCACTTCAGGCGAACGCGGCGACCATCGTCACGATCGAAGGCCTCGCGATGGACGACCGACTGCAATCGTTGCAGCAGTCATTTCTTGATTGTGGCGGAGCCCAATGCGGTATCTGCACTCCCGGAATGATTCTCGCGTCTTTTCACCTGCTAAAGAAAAAGCCGAAACCCACTCTTGAAGAAATCCGCGAAGGGCTCTCTGGCAATCTTTGCCGCTGTACCGGCTACATGCAAATTTTTGAAGCCGTGCAGCAAGCCGCACGCCGGGGAGCCTCAACGTGAGAGCCCATCCCGCCGAATTTGAGCTTCTCGCCCCGCCCACGTTGCCCGCTGTGCTATCGCTTCTCGCGCACGAACCCGGCGAATGGCTTCCCATCGCCGGCGGCACTGACGTTATGGTGCAATATTCCGCCGGAAAACTCCCCGCGCGCAAGCTGGTCAGCATCTGGAATCTGCCTGAGCTGCGCCGAATTGAAGTTTCCGCGGACGAAATCCGCATAGGTGCCGGATGCACGTATACCGATTTGCGCGAACATGAACTTATCAACCGCGAGTTCTCGCTCCTATCGACGTCCGCGAGCTGGACCGGCGGAATCGCCAACCAAAATCGCGGAACTATCGGCGGCAATATTGTGAATGCGTCGCCGGCAGCGGATTCCCTTCCCGCGCTCATGCTCTACGACACTGATTTGCTTCTCGTTTCTGCACGAGGCGAACGCCGCCTGCCCTACGCGAACTTTCATACAAGTTACCGCAAAACCCAGCTCGCTGCCGATGAACTGATTCGCGCGATCTGCCTGAAAAGACAATTTTCAGGTTACTATGCCCATGCGCGCAAAGTCGGAGCACGCAATGCGCAAGCAATCGCAAAGGTCTGTTTGGCGGGGTTGGGTCGTCTTGGCGGCGGCATTGTCGATGACGTTCGTCTTGCGGTGGGAAGTGTAGCGCCCATTCCCATGCGTTTGACCGAGACGGAACGAATAGTGAAAGGCAATCGAATCGATCCACATCTCATCCAGCTGGCGAAAACAGCGGCATCCGCGGAAGTCCGGCCGATTGATGACATTCGCTCCACTTCGCGATATCGCTCGGCTGTGGTCGGCAATTTGGTCGCTGAGTTTCTAGAGCAATTGAGCGCCACAAACGCGCAGAGCGAACGTATAAGCCAGGTGCTCGCGCGATGGAATGCTTTCCAGCCGGACAAAGCCTCTGAAGAAATATTGCCTTGTTGTGGCTCAAAGGCGTGGGCACTCGGAATGGCAGCTCGAAGACCGCTCCTCGATGAACCTTCTCTATTGGCTGCTTGTGACGAAGTCTGGAAAGGTCTCGCGGAATCCGATTGGATGAAAGCGTTTCGCAGTCACCCGCGGATTGGCGATTCCCATTCGCCCTCCGCTGCTTCGCCGCAGTCTGCTGCCTGGTCGGGCGAGGAGCAACGTAAGGTTGGATCCGCTGGCGAAGACACAAAACTTGCTCTTGCAGAAGGTAACCGCGCGTACGAGCGAAAGTTCGGCCGCATCTTCATCGTTTGCGCCACTGGAAAATCTGCTCCCGAAATTCTTGAAATTCTCCGGCGTCGTTTGTCGAACGATGAGGCGACGGAGCTTCGCGAAGCAGCCGAGCAGCAACGCCAGATCGCTCATCTTCGTCTGAAGAAATGGCTCTCTTCATGAACCGAATTTCCACCCACGTTTTGGACACCGCTCAAGGGAAGCCTGCAAAAGACGTCCCTGTGCGGCTCGAACGGCAAGAGTCAGGTGGCGAATGGCGCCTTATATTTTCTTCCCGAACTGACGGAGACGGCCGCTGCCCGCAGTTGTTGCCCGAAAACGAAACTCTTCGTGCGGGAAATTACCGTTTGGCATTTGATACCGCCAGTTATCACCTTGCTCAAAAAACCCAAGGACTCTATCCGCTCGTAGAGATTACATTTCAGGTGCGCGACGGCGAAACACACTTCCACATTCCATTGCTCTTGAGTCCGCACGGTTACACCACGTATCGGGGAAGCTGATCTGATGATTACCCTCGCCGAAAACAGCTATGGCAAGTCGCGAGTCCGCCTCGCAAAAGTGAAGCGGCATCCCGACCATCACGATTTTCGCGAATGGATCATCGAGATTATCCTCGAAGGAGACTTCGAGTCCTGTTTCGTCGCTGGCGATAACAGCAAGATTCTTCCCACTGACACGATGAAAAATACCGTGTACTCGCTGGCCCGAACCTCTTCGGCGGACTGCATGGAAGAATTTGGCAAGGAATTGGCCGCTTTCCTTCTGGAAAGTAACCCGCAAGTCTCGACGGCCAGAGTCTCACTCTCGGAAAAATCCTGGCAGCATCTTCACACTAACGGAAAACCGCATCCCACGACCTTTGTGCAATCCAGCGGCGAGCGTCAAACGGCGGACGTCACAGCGGCTCGCAACGTGGCGCCCACGGTTCGATCCGGTCTCGAAAATCTCGTCATCATGAAAACATCGGACTCCGAATTTGCCGGCTTCCTAAAAACTTCCTTGACCACCCTGCCAGAAACCACGGACCGGTTGTTCGCCACTTCAGCTCGCGTGCGTTGGAACTATTCGTCCCTTGATTTGCCATTTGCCACTTTGCGTTCTACTGTCCGCGATATTTTGCTCTCCGTGTTTGCAAGTCATTCAAGCAAGTCCGTCCAGCACACTCTGTATGCCATGGGAGAACGCGTCCTGGCCAATGTGCCTGAAATCACAGACATTGAATTGACGATGCCCAACCGGCACTATTTGCCCGCGGACCTTTCGCGCTTTGGCCAGGACAACCCTAACGAGATTTTTGTGCCCATCGATGAGCCTCACGGCACAATCGAGGCACGCATTCGCCGGCAAGGTTGAATTTCTTTGTCCACAGCTGGGAGCACAACAATTCGCGCGGAAGAAGTGATCGCCCGCTGCAAACGACTGGCGTCGTTCTCCGAAGACGCAGGCAGTACGCACCGCACATTTCTTTCTCCGCCGATGCGCGATTGTCACCGTGAAATCACAAAGTGGTTGAATGATGCCGGTGCTGATGTGAACGTGGACGCGGCCGGAAATTTGCGCAGTTTTTACCCCGCTGCGCAAACGAATGCACCGCGACTGCTCATTGGTTCCCACCTCGATACTGTCCCCAATGCCGGAGCCTATGACGGCGTTCTCGGAGTTGTCATCGCGATCGCTCTTGTCGAATCATTGGAAGGTCGCCGGCTTCCTTTCGCACTCGAAGTCGTGGGATTTTCAGAGGAAGAAGGAGTTCGATTTAGCACCCCGTTCATCGGCAGCCGCGCTCTTGTCGGCACGCTCGACGAAGACCTTTTGAATCGCCAAGACGCGAATGGAATATCTGTTCGCAACGCTATTAAGAGCTTTGGACTGAATCCATCAGAAATTCCGCGCGCGGCGCTGAGCAATGATACGTTGGCGTATCTGGAATTCCACATCGAGCAGGGACCGGTTCTTGAATCACTCGGGCGATCGCTCGGCGCGGTGGAAGCCATCGCGGCCCAAACGCGTATGGAGTTCGTATTTATCGGTCGCGCCAACCATGCGGGCACAACGCCCATGCACCTACGGCACGATGCGGTCGCCGCAGCGGCCGAGTGGATCGTCGCGGTCGAACGTACCGCTCATAGCCATCCAGGACTCGTTGCGACCGTTGGCCAAATCGAAGCGAAACCAGGCGCGACCAATGTCATCGCTGCGACTGCTCGCGTTACACTTGATGTGCGCCACAAGTCCGATGACATTCGCGATCGCGCAGTGGAAATACTCGTTCGAATGGCCGAAGAAATTGCCGCGCGCCGCGGCCTGTCGCTGCAGCAAAAAGTTCTGTTGAGCCAGCGAGCGGTAGCGATGGACCCGTTTCTCGTCGATCAAATTCAGGAAGCTATCCGCAGCGCCGGCTGCCAGCCGCATCGCATGGCAAGTGGCGCCGGCCACGATGCCATGATTCTGGCCGAGAAAGTTCCTGCAGCCATGATTTTCCTTCGGTCCCCCGGCGGAATCAGCCACGATCCGTCAGAATCAGTCGAGGTCGAAGATGTAGCCAAAGCGCTCGAGTGTGGTTTGCATTTGCTCGATCAACTTGCCAATTCCACTGAACTTCAAAAAAGGATGTGCCGTGCATAATTCCCTCCCCAATCTTGGTCAAACGCGAAGCGCCCAAAAACACAACCATCTCCTACTGACGCCGGACACCTTCGTTCGAACGCCCTTGCCCGGCATGAAAGCGTGCATAGCGGTCGTGCACGCTGGCCCTGCCATGGGCGCGAAATTTACGCAGTACACAGCCGAATTCGAATCCGGCGGCGAACTTGGTCCAACGGCAGCGCAGCGATTCCTCTACGTCCTCGAAGGCCAACTAAGTGTGGATTCAGAAAGCCGCAAGAGCGAGTTAGAAGTCCGTGGCTATGCGTACTTGCCGGAAGGCACGCCACATCGAGTGGTTGCAACAAGAACGAGTCGCGTCGTCGTCATCGAAAAACATTACGAGCCGCTCGCTTCATTTGAATCGCCGCGCGCAACCATCTCCAACGAAGACGCAATTTCTTCTGAGCCGCTTGATGGTGATGCGAGCTTGCAAGTGAAACACCTGCTCCCCGATACGATGCATTTTGATTTCGCCGTGAATTCTATGGTCTACCAACCGGGAGCCGCGCTCAGCATGGTCGAAATGCACGTCATGGAACACGGCCTCCTCATGCTCGAAGGCGGGGGCATCTATCGTCTTGGCGATTCGTGGTACCCGGTTACCGAGGGCGATTTCATCTGGATGGCGCCCTGGTGTCCTCAGTGGTTCGGCGCCATCGGAAAAGTCCCCGCAAAATATCTCATCTACAAGGATTCGAACCGACATCCGCTGGCTGCTGCGCCACCATCTGATGTCGCGCGAGCGACTTTCACTGTGGACGCAGAGAAGAGCGGTGCATCGCAACTGACTCAGGCACCGCAGCCCAAAACCGTGAAGAGTCCTCCAAAGAAGGGCCGGCGCTGATGAATTTGGAAGTCGATCGTGATCGCCTGACGGCAGAGATCGAAGAGTTGGCAACGATTTCCGAAGCGGAACCGCCGGCTGTAACCCGAATTGTTTTTTCGCCAACAGATCTGAAGGCGCGCGCATGGCTCATTGCTCGCTGTGACCAAGCTGGTTTGACTGTGCGTCAGGATGCGATTGGAAATATTTTTGCCCGGTGGAACGGTTCCGACCCCAGCGCTCCGGCGGTGGGAACCGGTTCCCACATCGACGCGATTCCCAACGCCGGGAAGTTCGACGGCGTTGTTGGGGTGCTTGGAGGATTCGAAGCGATTCGCTCGCTGCAGCGTAGCGGTTTCCGCCCAAAACATTCGATCGAGTTGCTCATGTTCACTTCCGAAGAGCCGACGCGTTTTGGGATCGGATGTCTTGGCAGCAGGATGCTGTCCAGCACGATGACTCCGGATGCGGCGCGAAAGCTCTCCGACAAAGAAGGCGCTTCGCTCGAAGAAGTTCGCCGCAAGGCTGGATATAACGCGCCGCTCGAAGAAGTAAGACTACAAAGCGGCTACTACAAAGCGTTTGTCGAATTGCACATCGAACAAGGTCCTTTGCTCGAGCAGCAACAAATTCCGCTCGGCATTGTTACCAACATCGCGGCTCCGGCAAGCTTACGCATTTCCATCGAAGGCTCGGGCGGTCACGCGGGAGCTGTGCTCATGCCCGATCGTCGAGATGCCCTGTGCGCGGCGGCCGAACTTATTCTTGTGATTGAGAACGCTGCGCGGACTAGCCGCGCTGTCGATACCGTTGCGACTGTCGGCATTTGCGATGTGTTTCCTGGCGCGGTCAATAGCATTCCGAGCCGTGTCAGTTTGACTCTCGACATCCGCGACACAAATCTTGAGCGACGTGACGCCGTGATGCGTGAAATCGAAATCGCGCAGAAAAATATTGTGACGAAGAGGCAAGTTTCCATTCGTGAAGAACTCGTAAACGCCGATGCGCCGGCGCAGTGTGCTCCTGCGATTGTCGACGCGCTTTCGCAAGCTTGCGCTAAACATAACTTTGCTTCGATGAAGATGGTCAGCCGGGCTTATCATGATTCGCTGTTTATGTCGCGTATCGCTCCTGTGGCGATGCTTTTCGTTCCTTGTCGGAATGGGTACAGCCATCGGCCGGATGAGTACGCTTCGCCAGAGGACATTGCGCGCGGAGTGCTTGTGCTTGCCGAGACGCTGGCGTCTCTTGCGTGTTGACACAACTTAGTGGGCCTTCCAAACGCAGAGTCGTGCGAGTCGTTGGGAAAAGCGGCAGCAGAGCTGCCGCACTCCAAATCGCTTCTGCGTAATCTTGTGCGGGGCTTAGCAAGATGCGCGCTTGGCGGGGTGAAAATGTGTAGAAGAGATGGACAGAAATAGGCAAATACATCCGCACGCCACAGCAAGACGGACGCAGCACGTCCGGGTAAGGCGGGCACGATGTATCGTGCCCCTACAAGAGATACACGAGACTTGGAAGGGATTTGCGGCGTCATTGTTCTTTCTGGAAGCGGCGGATTTTGGCGTAGCCTGGTTTGAGGACGTTGTAGATGAAATCGCAGCGCTGATGATAGGGGAGGAACGCGCTTTTCATGGCGTTGACGGTGAGGATTTCAAAGTCGTCCAGGCCGAGGCCAAAGGTGTCTCGGGCGGCCTCGAATTCTTTGGTCATTGTGGTGTCGCTCATTAGGCGGTTGTCGGTGTTTAGCGTGACGCGAAATTTTTCCTGGTAGAGAGTTTTGAACGGATGCTCAGCAAGGCTGCGGGCGGCACCTGTTTGCACGTTGCTGAGCAGGCAAATTTCCAGCGGGATTCTTTTGTCGAGGACGTATTGCGCGAGGTCGCCGAACTTCACTACTTTGCCGTCCTCGGCGACGGCGATGTCGTCGATGAGGCGCGTGCCGTGGCCGATGCGGTGTGCGCCGCAGTATTGGATGGCCTGCCAAATCGATTCTTTTCCAAAACCTTCGCCGGCGTGAATCGTGATACTGAAATTCTGGCGCTGAATGTAGTGAAAAGCGTCGACGTGTTTTTTGGGTGGGAATCCGCCTTCTTCACCGGCGAGATCGAATCCAACGACGCCGCGCGCGCGAAAGTCCACGGCGAGTTCGGCCATTTCGAGAGACACGTCCATGTTGCGCATCGCGCAGATGATCAGGCCGGAGGAAATTCCAAAGTCGTGTTTGCCGCGCTCCAAACCTTTTAGGACGGCGGAGACTACCTGCTGGTGGCTCAGTCCTGTGCGGGTATGAAAAACGGGGGCGAAGCGCGTTTCAAAATAGACGACGCCGTCGCTGGCGAGGTCTTCGGCTTGTTCGTAGGCGACTCGCTCGAGGGCTTCTTCGGTTTGCATCACGGCGATGGTGTGAGCAAAGCCTTCCAGATATTTTGGAAGGCTTCCTTGGTTTGCGCCTTGATGGAACCAGTGAGCGAGTTCTTCGGGATTTCGGGTGGGAAGTCCGTCGTAGCCAGCGGCCTTGGCCAGGTCGATGACGGTTTCGGGGCGGAGGACGCCGTCGAGGTGTTCGTGGAGCAACACCTTGGGGAGACTTTTCATCAGTGCGTGATCAAGGTTCATCGGGGACCTCTTGTGTTGAGCCAAGGAGGAGAAGCGAAGAGGGGAAAAGGATAACGCAGAGGCGCTGAGTACGCGGAGCCACGCAGAGAAAGCCAGATGCCCCCACCCCGGACGTACAGAGAGCTGTGAGAGTAAGCCCATGAAAAAGCTGGAGTTGCGGGCGTTTCTGTGTGTTGGATGTTTACTCGCTGTGGAAAAGAGTGGAATGGTTTGGGCTGGATGAAGGACGCCCCACCCCCTCCCCTGTTTTTTGTAAGAATATGATTCGGTGGGGGTTACATGGCAGGGGTCTGCAAAAGATGTGATTCTAAAGGGGATAGTCGCGAATGGTGAGTGTCCCCTCGAAACTCGGGGTAAACGAGTGGCGAGGAAAGGGGACTGCGAGGGCGGGGCGATCATTGATGATTGAAATTCGGCACGCATATTGGCAAGTGTGGTTGACGTAGTGGTTGGGGCGCGGTTTAGGGTATTTCTTAACACAGAGTTCACAGAGTACGCGGAGAAAGGGACGGAGAGAGAAGAGAGAAAAGCAGATCCCTCACTACGTTCCCTTCGGGGCTCAGGGCAGGCGGGATGACAAACCGTGGAGTCGAGGAGGTAGAAACGGGAAAGAAGAGAGCTTAACGCAGAGGAACAGAGTACGCAGAGGGGGGAGAAGAACGGGTCTGAAGACCCGCCACTACAAAGGCCGGAAGAGGGGAAACCCGTCTGAACCATAGGGAATGGTAGCAGGGGGAAGAAGCGGATGTCTAGTAGTTTATTAGTTTACTGGATGCTTATTCGAACGGAGGGCGCGGATTCGAATGAGCTAAACGGAAGTCGAGGGGTTTGAAGGAGTTGAGCGGGGAGTGATGGGTTTGCTACGGCTGTGGAAATGTGTGGAAAAGTGAGGAGAGGCAGTGAGTAGTGGGTGATGAGTAGAAAGGCCAGAGACGGAAGGGAGTCACCCACCGTTTGCGAGAAATAAAACCGCAAACAATACACCGAACTAGAATCAAAGAATTTCCGGCCGCCCACTGACTCACGGGACGGCCTTTATAAAGTATGGGAAGTAGCGATGAAAATCTGCGTACTGCTGCAACTTCATTTCGGTCTCTTCAACGTTCTCGTCGATCAAATATCCCAGCGCGCGTCGTAAAGCCCTGCCCGCATTGCGGCTACAGGGAAGTTGGCGCTGAAGATGGAGCCGCTCTTTTGTACTGAGGTTTGGAACGTTGATTTCCCGCGGTGCGTTCCAGTTCAAGTTGGCGAAGCGCCAGTTCTTGAACACTTTCCTGAATTCTTTTTCTTTGGCTCTTTCGCAGACAACGCCGGTTAGCGTAAATATTCCGGCGCCATCGCTGTAAAAAAAGGATGACAAGGGCAAAAACATCGACCGCACTGCGCTCGGGAGCGCTTTTTGCGCAGCGATTTGCACCATGTTTTGCATCAAGAGTGCGAGCTTGTCGAGTCGGCTGGGCGGTGGGTCAGACGCATTTGGTAGTAGTGTTTCGAATTTCTTTCTCGAAGCTTCAGCCTTGCTCTGACTTCCTATAATACGCGGGTCAACTACGACGTGATGTTTTGATTATGCTGTATTCGCCCGCTTTCCCCGTCATCCCATGAAGTCGTCGAAATGGCGCATTTTCTGAGGTTGTGTCGTCCAGCCAAAAAATACTATTTTCGTCCTTTGCCTCATATTGCGCGAGGAACGACTGGAGCAGGCTTCTGTAAGGCTGATTAAACGTGGGAACGACATGGTAGGTGAAATTGCTGGCGCTTGTATATTTCTTCCCGTCGCGCTCGATCAAATAGTCTTAATTTCTGGATAAAACTCATGACGAGCCTAAAATCTTTCCAAGAGTCGGGCCGCCCATCGAGTCGTAAGTGTATTCGTTCAAATTTTCCGGTTTTACGGCAGAATCGATCGCGTCGATGAGTGTTCAGGCGGTCAGCCGC
This sequence comes from uncultured Acidobacteriota bacterium, assembly GCA_963784015.1. Lineage (GTDB taxonomy): Bacteria > Acidobacteriota > Terriglobia > Acidiferrales > UBA7541 > Acidiferrum. The sequence goes on along the minus strand of CAWAPX010000038.1, from coordinate 1,425 downwards.
TTTGTTCGGGCGCGATTGTTGGGGGGCTGTTTCACTTGCGCGCGTTCCTTCAAAATGAGATCGAAACACTCTTCGCCAGGCTGTGAGGGGTCCGCGTCGGCCTCTCCAAACGATATTCGCGCGACGAGTCCTTATGTCCTCGACGCTTTTCGCAGAGGATTTCGGCCTCTATCTGGGTTCCAGCTTTTCTTCGGCATCGGCAGTTCCGGCCTATATTGTTCTCCAGGCGGTACGGATTTTGTGGTTGCGTTGAAAACTAAATGAGCCGACTCGGCCTTGATCTCCTCAAGCGTAAGGCGTTCACCGGCCTTGAGGTATGATTTGGATTCGCCGAGGTCCTTTTTCCACTTGTTGGTGTAGTCCGTAAAAATGCGCATGCCTTCCCGCATTTTGTTTTTGATTTGCAAGTAGAGCCTAGAGGATGCGTCGACGTCACGTTTCGTAGTCGTTGTCGGTAGCTTCGAGGACTCTCCGGAATTGCAGTGCAGAAATCGCGATGAACTGATTGTGGTACCGAGGAACGCCAGCCTCTCCCCATCCTGTAAGCTCAGTCCTGTCGCAATACACTACCGCCCTGTCATTGCAGAGGATTGTCCATCCAGCATCCTGAGCAGAGTGTTTTGGCGTTTGGTCGCTGGCGGCGTCATCGGGGTCAGGTATCGGACCCGTGAACCCAACAGCTTAGAACACTTCTACGCCATCTTCTGTCTTGGTCTTAAACATAAAGGGTCGAATGGCCCTCGTGTCTTTCTCGTCTTGGGCAATTGGGGAGCAAAAAGCAGCTCCATGGGGCGGGCTTTCGCCAACACTCCGTTGATCTTGACTTCTAGGCCCTTGTCGATGATGACGGCGTAATGGGTCTCAATCATGTCCTTGAGCATCTTCTGACATGCTGAACGATCAATGCTAAAGCGATCTGCGATCACATCGTGAAGGGCGCCCACAATGATCGTGGTCCCTTGATGTTTAAGGGGACTCTTCGAGGGCTCAACTGGGAGAGTCCAGTCACCTTTTTTCTCTCGATCCAATCGGGTTCTATCTCGACATCATAGGCATCACGCTCGTTTCGTGTGGAGATCGAGCACTCCTTGCCCATCTTAAAGATGGCTCGTTTCATACCGATGCCGTATGCTCCCACGGTTCCAGCTGCATCCTTTGGGCGATTGGCATCGGCTTCGCGGCCCATCGTGAAGGCATACGGATGTAGGCTCCACGGAATGCCTCCACAGTTGTCCGAAATCTCGAAAGTGTCCTTGTCGAACTTGATATGCGCCCAGAATCCTTCGTACGGTGTCCGTCTTTCCCTTCGATGCCTTTCCGGCTTTGCTGCGCAATATTCCGTCTACACAATTGTCCAGCAAATCCAGGATGGCGTCCTCCAGCCTGATATCCCGAGTGAGCATGTAGACGAAAAACGATTTCACC
>CAWAPX010000037.1:0-4692 GCA_963784015.1 uncultured Acidobacteriota bacterium | reverse complement strand
AAAACGCCAGCGGCGATGGGGATTCCGCGAGCGCGTTGTAGAGAAAAGCAAGGGCCAGGTTTTGTTTGATGTTGCCGATCGCGGCACGGCTGAGTTTGCGGGCGCGCACGATGCCGCGCAGATCGCCCTTCACCAGCGTGATTCCGGAGCTCTCGATCGCGACATCGGTGCCGGTGGCCATCGCGATGCCGACATTCGCTGAGGCGAGCGCAGGAGCATCGTTGACGCCGTCGCCGGCCATTGCAACGATGCGTCCCTGATCGCGCAGGCGCTTGATGACTTCAGCTTTCTGTTGCGGCTGCACTTCGGCTTCGACGTCTTCGATCCCGAGTTCGCTGGCAACCTTGGCTGCCGCGGCGCGCCGGTCACCCGTCAGCATTACAGTTCGAATGCCATCCTCGCGTAGGGCGCGAATCGCTTCTGGCGTTGATCCTTTGATCCGGTCGCTTAGGGAAAATGTACCGGCTACTTTGCCATCGACAGCCAAGTAGACCGTGGTCACTGCGGGGGAAGCGTGTTGGATGGCAGCGGGATGCCCGTTCGCGGAAACTTCAATTCCCCGCCCTTTCAAAAAGGCTGCCGTGCCAGCGAGAACTCGCTTGTTCTGCACTCGGGCCTCGACTCCTCCGCCAGCCGTGGCGAGAAAATCGCTCGCCGGTTCTAAGGGCAGTTTTTTTTCTTCGGCACCGCGAACAAAAGCTCGGGCCAACGGATGCTCGCTCGCACGTTCCACACTTGCAGCCAGCGCGAGCAAGGCATCTTTTGAAAGGCCGCTTCCTTCGGCGACCTGTATGTCTGTGATTTGCGGCTTGCCTTCGGTGAGTGTGCCGGTTTTGTCGACGACGAGCGTATCGACTTTGGCGAGCGTTTCGAGAGCTTCGGCGTTTCGAACGAGGATGCCGGCGTGGGCGCCGCGACCGACGGCGACCATGATGGACATGGGCGTGGCGAGGCCGAGGGCGCAGGGGCACGCGATGATTAGGACGGCGACGGCGGCGATGAGCGCGTGAGCGAAACGCGGCTCGGGACCAATGAGCGCCCAGCCTGCGAAGGTCAGCAAAGCGGCGACGATTACTGCGGGTACAAAATAGCCGGCCACCGTGTCAGCGAGGCGCTGCATTGGCGCGCGACTGCGCTGCGCTTCGCTGACGAGTTTGACGATTTGCGCCAGGAATGTTTCGTTGCCGACTCGTTCGGCGCGCATCACAAAACTTCCGCTGGTGTTGAGCGTGCCACCGATAACTTTTTCGCCGGCGGATTTTTCGATGGGCATTGGTTCGCCGGTCACCATCGATTCGTCGACCGCGCTGGCGCCTTCGAGAACCACGCCGTCGACAGGAACGCTCTCGCCCGGGCGCACGCGGAGCCGATCGCCCTGTTTAACAAATTCAAGCGCGACATCTTGCTCTGTGCCGTCGCCCGAAACTTGATGCGCTTGCTTCGGCGCCAGATTCAGCAGAGAGCGAATCGCGCTGCTGGTTTGCTGGCGGGCGCGAAGCTCAAGCACCTGGCCGAGCAGCACCAGCGTGGTGATAACGGCCGCGGCTTCAAAGTAAGTGGCGACGGCGCCATGCATGTCGCGAAACGAGATGGGGAAAATTTGCGGAAAGAGCGTTGCTACGACACTTTCCAGATACGCAGCGCCGGTGCCTAACCCAATCAGCGTAAACATGTTTGGGCTGCGATTTACAACGGAAGCCCAAAAGCGTTGGAAAAACGGCCAGCCGCCCCAGAGAACGACCGGCGTCGCAAGAATGAATTCGATCCAGTTGCGGGTCACCGAGGTGAGCGGCAATTTGAGTGCGTCACCGAACATGGCGACCAGCAGAACGGGCAGAGAAAGCGCGGCGCTTACCCAAAACCGGCGCAGCATTGAGTCGTATTCAGGATCGGCTTCTACCTCGGCGAAGGCGTCCATTGGTTCGAGAGCCATGCCGCAAATGGGGCAGCTTCCCGGGCCAAGCTGAATAATTTCCGGATGCATCGGGCAGGTGTAACGCGCGTCTTTTTTAGCGGGCGATATCGCGTCGGAAGAGGGAGAAGCGTGTGCAAGCTGGTGGCTGGTCCTGGCATGCGAGGCAGGCTCCATCCCGGAGGCGCCGGGCGCCGCCAGGAATTTCTCAGGTTCTTTTTCAAATCTTTCCGCACAGCGCTTCGAACAGAAATAGTAGGTCTTATCGGCGTGCAAGACTTTGCCGGCGGATTTCTGCGGATCAACCAGCATTCCGCAGACGGGGTCTTTCACGCGCGGCGCGGAAGCTATGATCGGCAGACCTGTATTCTGAGGATCGGGCATAGGAAGCTGTTCAGACATAACTATATAAGATGATTTGAAGTTGTTGGATGATTCAGGCTGGCAAGCGGCTACACGGCAGAAATCCTTGCGGAGGCTGGTATAATGCCGGGCATGACCCTCGTGGAAATCACTTACGAACTGCAATCTCCGCTGACCCAGAACCAACTGCGCCTTCTCGGCGAATTTTCAAACACTTACGGCCTGCGCCGCTTCCGCTTCGATGAGAGCAAGAAGCACCTGTCGTTTGAGTATGACGCTTCGCGGCTGCGCGATACGCAGATCGCTCACGTGCTCGGGCAGGCGACCATCGCCGTCGCGCGCAGAGTGACGGAGACAGGTTCCCAGCCGGAATTCAAGAACTAAAATGGTGGGACAGACATTCTTGTCTGTCAGCTTCTTTCTCCATGACTGCCAAACGCAGGTGGTGCTTAGATTCCCGTAATGCCTGTGGGCTCAACCGGGACTTGGCCCAAGTCCTTGATATAGACTCTCGATTCGGTTCAGAGCATCCGCGGTTTTGCAAACTATCATGCGCCCAGTCATTCAAGTCTCCGGAGTGCGCAAGACTTACGGCTCAACTGTGGCTGTGGACGAAGTGTCGTTCGAAGTAAACGACGGTGAGATCTTTGGTTTAATCGGTCCCAACGGGGCTGGAAAAACAACCACGATGGAGTGCATAGAAGGTCTGCGCACGCCCGACCAGGGTACCATCTCAGTTCTGGGACTAGATCCCTTTCGCCAAGTCTACAAGCTGCAGGAACGCATCGGGGTTCAGCTCCAGGCGGCGCAACTCCAGAAACGGATCAAAGTCTGGGAGGCAATAGACCTTTGGGCTTCGCTTTACCAGAAGAAAGCGATAGACGGAGAAAACTTACTCACACAACTCGGCCTCGCGGATAAGCGGGGCGCCTGGTTCATGAACCTCTCTGGTGGCCAGAAGCAGCGGCTGTTTATTGCCCTTGCACTGATTAACGACCCGGAGGTCGTGTTTCTCGACGAGTTGACCACCGGGCTGGACCCCCAGTCGCGACGGACAATCTGGGATCTGGTGCGAGGCATCCGCGAGCGCGGCAAGACTGTGTTTTTGACCACTCATCTGATGGAAGAGGCCGAACGGCTATGCGACCGCGTAGCCATCATCGAGCACGGACGGATCATCGACATGGACACGCCGCAGAGGCTCGTCGATCGCCACTGCCCTGAGCGAGCCGTCGTTCTCGCCACGGACGACCCGGTGGCCGAAGAACGGTTCCGGGCAATCCCGGGAGTTGAGAGCGTGATTTGCAATGACGGACGATGCACCATTCGCGGTCAGGGCGACGATTTCGTGACCGGGGTGATTCATTGTCTATCCGAGAATCGGATCCGGGTTAGGGACTTCCGCACGATTCTACCCAGCCTTGAAGATGTCTTTCTAAAACTTACTGGTCACTCGATTCGCGATTAGGCCCGATAATGATGCTGCGTGGACTTTGGAAACTGACCTGGATCGAGATCAAGATATTCCTGCGCGAGCCGCTTGGCGCGTTTGGGACAATCGGTTTCCCTGTTTTAATTTTCCTCGTTTTGGGTCGTGTCGTTGGACGCGGACAAGCGCCATCCTCATTCGCTGCGACCGGGTTTATCCGCGTCGGCCTGCCAGTTCTCGCATCGATTCTGATCACGATCAGCGCTGTGCTTTCGCTGGTCACGATCATCTCGATCTACCGCGAGGGCGGCATTCTCAAGCGACTTCGCGCCACGCCATTGCGCCCGCAGACAATTCTTGCCGCCCAAGTGATCGTGAAATTGATACTGACCGCGTCCACGCTGGCCTTGATGGTCCTGGCCGGCAAACGCTATTACCCGGTAGGTGGGCATGTTCCATTTTTCTCGTTTACGATTGCGCTGCTGATCAGCACTTGGAGCATCCTGTCGATGGGTTTTCTCATCGCCAGCATAGTTCCCACAGCTCGCTTTGCTCAGCCGATCGGCGCGATCATTATGTACCCAATGATTGCTGTGTCGGGGCTCTTCGCGCCGGTTGAATCGCTGCCGCCAGCGCTCCACGCCGTGGCAAGAGTCGTGCCACTGACCTATGCGGTGTCGCTGCTCGAGGGGATCTGGAAGGGCGAAGCATGGTCAGCGCATGTGGGCGACGTGACGGCACTGGCCTTCGTCTTTGCAGTCTGCACGGCCCTCTCGGCGAAGGTGTTTCGGTGGGAGTAGCAAGGGCTTACTCGGGCCTCCTTCCACGCCGAAGGACATGTAAGTGCCTGATTGACGCTGCCGGGAACGCACTCACTACCAAGAAGTGAGGACGCCCGACTGGAAAGTACTCCAGACCTGCGCCATTATTTTTTGAATGCTACTCGGGACAGGCAGGGATGTCGGTCCTACGGGAACGCGGACTATAA
>CAWAPX010000036.1:0-9412 GCA_963784015.1 uncultured Acidobacteriota bacterium | reverse complement strand
ATCAATCATCAGGGCGTTTCTTGAGCGAAGATCCAGCAAGAAGCAGCAGTAACTTTTATCCTTACGTACGTAACAATCCGGGCAATGGAACTGACCCGCGCGGTTTGTGGGATACCTATACGCACCACGCTCTAATATGGAACGCCTTCCGCACTTGCGGCGTAAGCAACTATGACATCTGGATGTTACAGCAGGAGAGTGATTTCGTTGACCTTGACCAGTTCCCTGGAGACGCCTACAAGCATGCCATGAAGGCACCACTGCAGTCGGCACACGATGCGATTGAGGCCAGGGATGATTGGATTAAGGACAATTTGCACTGGGCTACGAAACAATTCGGGGACAATGGCGACACGTCAAGTGTGGACAATCCAACTAATTCTTGGACCACACCCTTTGGGGACGCCCTACACACAATAATGGACATGAGTAGCCCAGCACACATGAAGAACGGAATTCCAATTTCTTGGCCGGCCTGGGGAAATTGGAACAAACATGGTGACGAGAAAGAAAGTATAGAGACATGGGCCAATATGACTCCTGACCTTATGCGGCAGACGGTCAACGCGATGCGAAGGGCGTATGTAAAGGTTACGGGCCAAAAATGTGAGTGTAGTCAGTGAAGCCTAATAGTGTACAAAGCGCGATCCTAACGGCGGCATCGGTTGCATTCGTATTACTCAGCCTTTTTCCACCTTGGCAGCAGGCCGCTGAGAGAGAAGTGGCTTACCGACTGTATGTCGGTCGGCATTTTTTTCTTCAACCTCCTACTTCGGTACCCGTTGATTGTTATTTTGCAGGCTGCGCAACAGCACCCGCGTCATATTTTCATGTCCTACTTTACCGAGACCTATTAGTAGAACAGTTGGCCGCGATTATCGCCGTTGCTTTCGTTTTGCTTTGGATATTTCGTTCTCGGCAAAATGGAGTACGCGCTACCCTAACGTCGCCGAAGATTAGGCTGCAGTTTAGTATGCTGATGGCTTCGCTCGTGCCTCTCGATGGAAAATATCCACTCGCGTCTGAGCTAGTGGATATTCCGAGGCGAATTATTCGAAGAGATGAGTTTTGGCTGGTCCCCATTATTCTGCTAATTGGAGTCTACCTTACCGTAGTTCTGATCGCTTATGCGTCAATAAGCGCTGCACTCTGGTTTCGCGGCAGTAGGGCAGATGGATCAGTTAGGGTGGAGCACCCTTGAAGACATGGCACTACTCGGGTGCCGGATCCTTCCGTCTGTAAGAGTCCGGGTTTAGAGTTAACTTCATGCAGCGAGCTGCGACACTCGACCACCCAGCCGCCTCGTTCGTATAGCTAGAAATGACTCAAAGTTCGTACTACCGCGCCAGATACTACGACCCAGCTGCGGGAAGGTTTTTAAGCGAAGACCCCATCCGGCTCCTCGGCGGCAACAACTTCTACCGCTACGTAAAAAATCGGCCAATTGATTTTCGAGAATCCGTCGGGCTTATGCCCTCGAACGGGTCCGTGTATCTTAAATGCACTAAAGAAAGAAGCATTCTCATTTATCGTAGACGCAGCGGGGGCAATTCCCGTGGAGGGAAATCTCCTGAGCGCGGTGCAACTGACCGTAGGAATAGTTGGTGGAATCCCGCAATACGCCAAAGACCCGGTGGTTGCGACCGGAACATTCGCCGGGGTCGGTGTTGTCCTTATGGGCCTGTCCGAGGAGTATGGAAAGGCTTTTTCAAAGACGGCTCCAGTGATTGGAAACATAATCAGTGCGGCATTTGCCATCCGCGATATCATCCATGGGGTCGAAGATTTCCAATCCTGTATGAAAGGCGAGTAATGTCAACGTATCGTGAAGAGTCGTCTCGTGAGGTCACTCCAAAATTGGGGTATCTTGCGCTGCTATGCGCTCTTCCTGTTTTCATCTTGTTTACCGTATTCGGGAAATGGGAAGAAGGGATAGGTGCGTGGATCTGTACTACGATTGTGTTCATGGTCGCGGGGGTCCGTTGGGATCTTAGACGGCATTTCTGGTTCTGGGTTATAATTGGACTGGGTATCCTAATTCAAACCCCGCTCGTTCTTCTAATTTCTTGGAAAAACCCCAATTTGATTTGGATCACCGTTCTGCCGGTGGGGATGTTAGACTATTTTATAATATACTATTGCGTAAAATTTGCTGAGAAATTGACAAGCTGAAAATGTTCAAGCAGCCGAGAAGGCATTCGACAGCAACGGGAATACCTCGACCAAGGTCAACACGAGCGGCACCACGCAATATTTCTGGGACTTCGAGAATCGCATGACCAGCGTGACGCTGCCGGGAGCAGGCGGCACGGTCACCTTTAAATACGATCCCTTTGGGAGACGAATCTACAAGTCTTCGACCAGCGGCACAAGTGTCTACGCCTATGACGGAGACAATCTCATCGAAGAGACAAACGCGACCGGCGGTGTCGTTGCCCGTTACGAGCAGACCCAGAACATCGACGAACCGCTGGCCATGCTGCGCACCTCCGCAACGAGTTACTTCCAAGCGGATGGTCTCGGCTCAATCACGTCGTTAAGCAACTCTGCGGGAACGATAGCAAACACCTACACGTATGATTCATACGGCGATTTGACCGCATCTACAGGCACGCTTGTGAACTCCTTCCGCTACACGGGCCGTGAGTCGGACCCGGAAACAGGCCTGTATTACTACCGCGCCAGATACTACGACCCGCAAGGAGGGCGGTTTATTTCCGAAGACCCACTTGGGTTTGAGGCTGGATCTGACTTTTACGTCTACGTAATGAACGATCCAACCTATGGTATCGATCCTTCAGGTTTAGACACTACTGTAATTATCGTGTACGACCACGGTATAGGAAGTCACGCGGCTGTCTTGGTTGATAACGGTGGAAATCCAGTTCTCTATGACCCTGCCGGCGGATATGGTGAGGACCACAAATGTTCAGAGAAGTGCATCGACCAGCTGGCGGACGTCAAAAAATATATGGATTACCATACCAGTACTGGAGAAACTGTTAAATTATTTGTTTTCAAGACAACACTCGCAGAGGAAAAGCAAATCTATCAAAACATTATAGACGCCGAAAGTAGCATTGGGGGATTTTGCAGTATTGCGGTCTCTACCGTACTGAACGGAATTGGACCGTTCGGGAATCTGGGCACATACCTCCTTCCGGGTAATTTGGGTAGGGCTCTCGGGGCGATTAAGCATCCCTATCTGCCACCTGGAACTGGTGGCAAGAAATGAGATCAAATTATCAGACGAACGAAGAACCGTCTCCCGAGAATACCGCTCGGCCGTCCGCTATCCACAATCTAGTGTCAGTCCTAGCATCTTTAGTCCTCACTTTTCTCGTCGCAGAGCTTCTCGGGCTTAATCGCTTTCTGCGAGGTTGGATTGAGGGACGCTACTTTGGTGCTTACATTGCTACTCTTACTTTGAGTCTCGCCGTTATTTTGGGGCCGGCCCTCACTCGAAAGTCCTGGGCAATTAAGCTTAATCTTTCGAATTCAATGTGGGCTGGCTTGGTGATTGGGCTCCCATGCGGAATCATAGCTCTAATTCTCTCTCCTATTTTTCTCGGAAAGGGTTTCGGGCCTGCAACCGGTGCTTTGAAGCATCCCTTTTATTTGATCGTAGTCGGTGCCCTCTCGCTGGGCTGGCTCTACGGCGGACTTGCCGCTGTTATCTGCTATCTGCTAACTCACAATAGACGTCGTTATTTAATGCTTCTACTAGTTATCGTCCTTCTCATCGGAGTACTCGAACTCGGATTGGGTGGTGGTATACTCGGTAAATTCTAGAACCAATTGGGATGGCACGCGCAAAACATTCGTTCAGGACTTACGGTGCCGGCTATGCGTGGGCGAGTCTAGACTGATCTTCACGCAGAACTCTCGCGAAGATAGGCATCAGTCTCGGAGGTTTGAAGCGGACTCGACCGCCTATTCACCGTACTACCGCGCCAGATACTACGATCCAACAACTGCAAGATTCCTCACGGAAGACCCGATTGGATTTTCCAGCGGCGATATCAACGTTTACCGCTACTCATTTAACGGTCCCGTGAACTTGGACGATCCCTCCGGCCTGGCTCCCGGGCTTCCGGGGTTTTGTAAAATGGCCTACGAGGACTGCGCAAAAAAAGCGTTCGGGAGGACGCAAGGAAACGTTCCCGGAAGTGATCGGAGCATTCCAGGCTACGAAGCCGCTCTTGATGTATTCCTGGCCTCTCAGTTAGTAGGCGCGGATGCACCAACCGTGGCCATAACCATGGGGTTTGAGTCCAACAGCAATCTGCATCCGGTGAGCAACCTAAACTCCAACGGCTCGATTGATCTTGGCCCCATGCAACTAAACACAGATACCGCAAACAATGGCGGCTTTCCGCATATTTTTCCTGGTTCGCTGACGGATCCAGCGGGCTATTTCCCGGCACCAAATGGCGCTTTCAACGGGGATCCTTTAGCGAATATCATGACCGGTGCCCTGTACTTGCGATCTCTCGGAAGCCATCCAGAAAGGTATGCCGCCCCCATATATAGACCCTCGCGTAACCGGTCACTAAAGAGACTCGATGGTGCGTTCCGAAAGTTCTTCGACTGTTTGAGGTCTGCCAGCCTGCCGCAATGACGAGGTAGGAATATGAGGTATTCCAGTTTCTGTGTCTTACTTCTGGTGAGTTTCTGCTTGCTCGTAGGTGGTGTCACGAGGACGGTTCCAGCGCCACAAACGCGACTGTGGGCGCCGACTTATTATATCGCCGCGAAAGCTACGTATGACGGACGTCCCGATGAACTTTATGTGCTTGGTGCTTCCAACCTCCCTAAAGGCGCTCGGCTGCATCTGAACGTATATCGTTACATCGGCGAGGGCGGGAGCGCTATAAACGAGGGAGCATCTGCTGTTGTCGGCGAGGGTGGCTTCTTCGAAGCGAACCTGCACCCAACGAAAGGGAACCAATTTCAGCACAATCTCGTTTGTGACATCGTCTTTGCGACGCTTACCGACCCTCGACAGCCGTCTTCGGTTCTCCAGGTTGTCGGGAACCACGGTGAACACCTGGGATTTCCGAAGAACCCTCAAGTCGAAGTCACGTCAGGAGAGAACTTCGTGTTGATCGAGCGAATTCACGTTCCTTAGTTCCGATCAGCCATAGCGTGAGTGCTAGCATCCCTTCGGATTCGGGGGTCAGATCAATCAGCAAAGCCGGGCTGCCACCACCACGCCGCAAATCATACGGTCTGACGGGCCTAGCCGCTGCGTTAAAGTGGAGTGCGCGGTTAGCGCTGGAAGAGCGGTGCTTCGCACCGGGAGTGGGTATGACACCTCACCTTAGAATGGGTGCCGCGGGGCGGCATTCTCGGTTAACGTCTTCGCGCAACGCAACTTACGAAATTTCATACGCTGTCGATATGCATGAGGGTTTGTTGTCAAACATTGACAAGCTTTGACAACGACGCTATTCTTGGAATCATCAAACTTCTGAGGTTTTCCTCATGCCCATGAACATTAGCCTTACTCCGCACCTTGAGGAGATGATCCGCGAGAAGATCGCCTCGGGTTCATATAACTCAGCCAGCGAGGTAGTACGCGAAGCGCTTCGCCTCCTGGAACAAGAAGATCAGTTGCGAACTCTGAAGCTCCAGAGACTTCGACAAGACGTACAGGAGGGCTTGAACAGCGGCGCCTCGATCGTGTTCGATCAACGGGAAATCAAACGCATTGCGCGGGAGAAGAAGTCACAGAGGAGTGGGAAGTAAGTGGCTCAGCTACGAATTAGCCCCCGGGCAACCGAGGATCTAATCGAGATCTGGAGCTACATTGCAGATGACAGCGCGGCAAACGCGGACGCCTTTATCGACAAAATTTACGAGAAAATGGAAATGATGGTCCGTCAGCCCGGCTCTGGGCGCCGGCGAGATGAGTTGGCACTGGGGATTCAGAGTTTTCCCCTTGGCCGGTACATTATTTTCTATCGAGTAGTCGCCGGCGCGATTGAAATTGTCCGTGTACTGCACGGAGCACGGGACATCGAGAATCTTTTCGAGGGCTAGGAGAGGTATTTCAGTCCTTGGACGCCGAAGAATCCTAATTGGTCATGTTCTGATGGATTTTCACGATGACGGAATATGGTGAAGGCACGTTAAAGAAGTCTTCGGGCACATCGTACTACCGCGCCAGATACTACGACACAAGCACAGGCAGATTTCTCAACGAAGACCGGATAGGATTCTTGAGTGGCATAGATTTCTACGCGTACGTTCGAAATACCCCGACTAAGTATCGAGATCCCTCTGGTAAAGACCCCATCATAGGGGTGACCGTGGGAGCGATCGCAGGTACCGTCCAGGGCGCCCTCGGCGCAGCACTTGCCGGTGGCAGCGGGAAGGAGATCTTAGTTGCCGCCTTGATCGGCGGAGGGGCTGGCGCGGCCATAGGGTTTATCGATCCAACCGCAGGTATTGGTACCTTAGCGATTATCGGTGGAGCAGCTGGCGGCGTGGGAGATGTGATTGGGCAGCTCATCACTGGCGCAGGTACGAAGTGTAAGCCCTTTAATTACGGTTCCACAGTAGGGGCGGTGGCCGGCGGCGCATTGGCCGGTGCTGGCGGTGCAGGAGTGAGCCTCACGGCTGAGGGAATAGCTGCGTCGGAACGAGCTATTACGGCTGCTGGGGCAGCGATCACGTCTGGACCAGCAATATTTCCAACTTCAATTGGAGCGAAACTCGGAGAGCGCGAGAAACCTGCGGGCTGCGGCTGCGAGAATTGATTCGTGTTGTTGATTTGTGCCTGCGAGTCGAAGGGTTCGGTGAGGTAGGAGGCATAACTGGTGATGTTCACTTCGACAGCAGTTTTATTGGGTGTGGCCTTCGGCGGTGCCCCAGCAATTGTATCGGCAGTTTTCCTATTTTTTAGTAGGTCAGCTCGACAGGCCCGCAACTTGTTGACGATTGGCGTTGGCTATGCCGTAGTGGGAGACTCAGTTATCGTAAGCCTCGTCCTGCTGCTGTCGACTGTCGGACAACACAGCTACAATCGTTTCTCCGCAATATTGGCTTACGCCATTAGTTACGTATTTGGCATCCTTCTATTAGCTCGCGAAGAAATCAAATGGCGAAAGTCCGTTGGGATTCGATAACAAGGCGGAGGTGAATAAAAAACCTTGAATGGCGATCGCTTCGGAATGACCTGCCCCCTGGCTCCGCGCACAGGATCATACGACCAAAGGGGTCGTGCTTCAAACTCACTCTCCTTTTATGCTCTGAAGCATTCTGGAGCAAACACTGCGCCACTCCTTGGTTTTTATCGCGGCGACTCTTGTATCCAAAGTGCACATCAAGACTGAGTCGCCCTTAACGTCGTAGCTCTTCAAAGATGTCATTTCTTGGAAGATCAGCAGAAGGTCTCTCACGGTCGTGTCGTCTGGTTCGGCGTTGAGCTGTTTCTGTAGAAATGGAATCGCCGTGGCTCCTCGTTCTGCAATCGGCTCTGCAAGTCCAAGTAGAGGCGGCTCAACTACATCATTCCCATAGCGAAAAATTCTATACTGGTCTTCCAGCGAATATTGACGAACGCGGTCAATTCTGGTTGCTGGAGGACCATCAAAAACCACATGTCGTTCGAATCTATAGTTGCCACACCCCCAGACCGCGGCCCCCCAAATGAGCCACAGCCCTCCAATTATTGCTCGCATCCGCATCCTGGTCCCTTGTCTCCGAAGGCTCGTAGCAGTGCCGGAAGGCTAAACTTTATCTCGTCTTCTAAGCCGTAGGCAGGCGCTTCATACTTGTTCTGAGTGCCGCTTCCGTGCTTAATGAGTTCGTTTAGGTACCCAGCTCTCGTCATTTCTCCCGTTCGATACTGACCCACATGAACTAGTTCATGGCCAAGGAGCGCCTCACCGTCAATCGTTGTAGGGTCATACTCACCTGGCCGAATATAAATTTTATTGCCCAATGTTATGGCTGCCACGTCCTTCGATAATGGAATGGGGAAGAATTTTCCTATCTTTGGGGGCCATTCGTTTTCGCGTATATCTGCATTGTCGAGATCAATCCTCGGTATGTACGGCGCTAGATTCCGTTTTTCACACTTAGTTAGAGCTCGTAAACCGAGAGGATCCCAAGAATCCTGCGGATCATTGGCAACGTAGGCGTAGAAGTTCGAAGTCATGCCGCCGAAACCAATCGGATCACTACTGACAAACCTGCCGACAGTGGGATCGTAGTATCTGGCGCGGTAGTACGAACTCTGTGTGATCTCAAGGGCTAGAAGTGAGGGCCTTGAGGAAGTGGATGTAGCCGCTCGTCGCATGAAGTTAACTCCAAACCCGGACCCCCAGACCGTCACAAACTAAAGTGTCTGGCATCCAGTTCACCCACAGCGGTTAAGGTGTTGCCACCCGCCGGTATTGGTCAGCCCGCCGGCTTTAACATTCATTCAGGACGGGACTTGCGGGAGTACTTTCGAATGTTGAACTCAAAATACGCTGCCGCAAAAACCAGAAACACGCCTATGAAAGCAACATCCTTCAAATCCAATAGAAGAAGCTTTTTGGCACTCCCTGGTATTCCAGATTTCGGTGCGTCTGGGTTGTATTCGATTGTCACTCTATCTCCGACTCTCAGCTGGTCAAGAGAAGGGATACTTAAGCACTCAGGGCAGGCTGTTTCAGTTGTGTAGCGCTGTCCATTGACTTCATAGGATGCGACGACAGGCCTTCTGGGAGGAAGCTCAGTAATAGTGCCAACAATCGTCTCGCGATTCTTCATGACATTCAGCGCACGGGCTAAGCTGCTAGCGAATAGAAAAGCGTTGGTACCGAGAAATAGTACGAGCCAGATGAGCCCCGGACGGATTAGTCCACCGAGTGACACCCCGTCTTTCACTCGTTCGTATCCTTTCGATTCAGCAAGAGTTAGCCCTACGCTGGTTAGGGAATGATACAAGTAAATGTCTTATATCTGGCGACTCCAGCGCCAAGACTAGGACCCCTTGGTACAGAAACCTCAAAAATGAATCTGTGTTGATCGTTGTAACCCCATTGCACATCGAGGGTTCCCGATGGTGTGTTTATCTCAAAATTATCGAAGGCTCCCTTCAGATCGTCGGCGCTATTCGCGTTCGTGAAAAAGCCTCCTACACCGAACCCGGCCCAGGCACCGCCCCCGCCCGATTTCGGTGGCTTTGATGGTCCCGATGGAGAGGATTTTGAACCAGAACACTTACAAACAGAGTCATCCGTATTATCGTCGACGGCGGACAAGATTGCATCGGAGTGCGGGTCGGGCACGAAACCTCCAAATGAGATAGTCTTTCCCGTGTTGACGCCACCAGGACCTCCCCAAAAGACCCCAATTTGTCCCGAGACAGATCCAGCTCCCATGGCCGGGCTCAATCCAAAACCTGCCCCAGCGC
>CAWAPX010000035.1:0-8177 GCA_963784015.1 uncultured Acidobacteriota bacterium | reverse complement strand
GTACTACCGCGCCAGATACTACGACACAAGCACAGGCAGATTTCTCAACGAAGACCGGATAGGATTCTTGAGTGGCATAGATTTCTACGCGTACGTTCGAAATACCCCGACTAAGTATCGAGATCCCTCTGGTAAAGACCCCATCATAGGGGTGACCGTGGGAGCGATCGCAGGTACCGTCCAGGGCGCCCTCGGCGCAGCACTTGCCGGTGGCAGCGGGAAGGAGATCTTAGTTGCCGCCTTGATCGGCGGAGGGGCTGGCGCGGCCATAGGGTTTATCGATCCAACCGCAGGTATTGGTACCTTAGCGATTATCGGTGGAGCAGCTGGCGGCGTGGGAGATGTGATTGGGCAGCTCATCACTGGCGCAGGTACGAAGTGTAAGCCCTTTAATTACGGTTCCACAGTAGGGGCGGTGGCCGGCGGCGCATTGGCCGGTGCTGGCGGTGCAGGAGTGAGCCTCACGGCTGAGGGAATAGCTGCGTCGGAACGAGCTATTACGGCTGCTGGGGCAGCGATCACGTCTGGACCAGCAATATTTCCAACTTCAATTGGAGCGAAACTCGGAGAGCGCGAGAAACCTGCGGGCTGCGGCTGCGAGAATTGATTCGTGTTGTTGATTTGTGCCTGCGAGTCGAAGGGTTCGGTGAGGTAGGAGGCATAACTGGTGATGTTCACTTCGACAGCAGTTTTATTGGGTGTGGCCTTCGGCGGTGCCCCAGCAATTGTATCGGCAGTTTTCCTATTTTTTAGTAGGTCAGCTCGACAGGCCCGCAACTTGTTGACGATTGGCGTTGGCTATGCCGTAGTGGGAGACTCAGTTATCGTAAGCCTCGTCCTGCTGCTGTCGACTGTCGGACAACACAGCTACAATCGTTTCTCCGCAATATTGGCTTACGCCATTAGTTACGTATTTGGCATCCTTCTATTAGCTCGCGAAGAAATCAAATGGCGAAAGTCCGTTGGGATTCGATAACAAGGCGGAGGTGAATAAAAAACCTTGAATGGCGATCGCTTCGGAATGACCTGCCCCCTGGCTCCGCGCACAGGATCATACGACCAAAGGGGTCGTGCTTCAAACTCACTCTCCTTTTATGCTCTGAAGCATTCTGGAGCAAACACTGCGCCACTCCTTGGTTTTTATCGCGGCGACTCTTGTATCCAAAGTGCACATCAAGACTGAGTCGCCCTTAACGTCGTAGCTCTTCAAAGATGTCATTTCTTGGAAGATCAGCAGAAGGTCTCTCACGGTCGTGTCGTCTGGTTCGGCGTTGAGCTGTTTCTGTAGAAATGGAATCGCCGTGGCTCCTCGTTCTGCAATCGGCTCTGCAAGTCCAAGTAGAGGCGGCTCAACTACATCATTCCCATAGCGAAAAATTCTATACTGGTCTTCCAGCGAATATTGACGAACGCGGTCAATTCTGGTTGCTGGAGGACCATCAAAAACCACATGTCGTTCGAATCTATAGTTGCCACACCCCCAGACCGCGGCCCCCCAAATGAGCCACAGCCCTCCAATTATTGCTCGCATCCGCATCCTGGTCCCTTGTCTCCGAAGGCTCGTAGCAGTGCCGGAAGGCTAAACTTTATCTCGTCTTCTAAGCCGTAGGCAGGCGCTTCATACTTGTTCTGAGTGCCGCTTCCGTGCTTAATGAGTTCGTTTAGGTACCCAGCTCTCGTCATTTCTCCCGTTCGATACTGACCCACATGAACTAGTTCATGGCCAAGGAGCGCCTCACCGTCAATCGTTGTAGGGTCATACTCACCTGGCCGAATATAAATTTTATTGCCCAATGTTATGGCTGCCACGTCCTTCGATAATGGAATGGGGAAGAATTTTCCTATCTTTGGGGGCCATTCGTTTTCGCGTATATCTGCATTGTCGAGATCAATCCTCGGTATGTACGGCGCTAGATTCCGTTTTTCACACTTAGTTAGAGCTCGTAAACCGAGAGGATCCCAAGAATCCTGCGGATCATTGGCAACGTAGGCGTAGAAGTTCGAAGTCATGCCGCCGAAACCAATCGGATCACTACTGACAAACCTGCCGACAGTGGGATCGTAGTATCTGGCGCGGTAGTACGGTGAATAGGCGGTCGAGTCCGCTTCAAACCTCCGAGACTGATGCCTATCTTCGCGAGAGTTCTGCGTGAAGATCAGTCTAGACTCGCCCACGCATAGCCGGCACCGTAAGTCCTGAACGAATGTTTTGCGCGTGCCATCCCAATTGGTTCTAGAATTTACCGAGTATACCACCACCCAATCCGAGTTCGAGTACTCCGATGAGAAGGAC
Organism: uncultured Acidobacteriota bacterium; assembly: GCA_963784015.1. Classification (GTDB taxonomy): domain Bacteria; phylum Acidobacteriota; class Terriglobia; order Acidiferrales; family UBA7541; genus Acidiferrum. Next base: position 5,884 of record CAWAPX010000035.1, on the reverse strand, counting down.
GATAACTAGTAGAAGCATTAAATAACGACGTCTATTGTGAGTTAGCAGATAGCAGATAACAGCGGCAAGTCCGCCGTAGAGCCAGCCCAGCGAGAGGGCACCGACTACGATCAAATAAAAGGGATGCTTCAAAGCACCGGTTGCAGGCCCGAAACCCTTTCCGAGAAAAATAGGAGAGAGAATTAGAGCTATGATTCCGCATGGGAGCCCAATCACCAAGCCAGCCCACATTGAATTCGAAAGATTAAGCTTAATTGCCCAGGACTTTCGAGTGAGGGCCGGCCCCAAAATAACGGCGAGACTCAAAGTAAGAGTAGCAATGTAAGCACCAAAGTAGCGTCCCTCAATCCAACCTCGCAGAAAGCGATTAAGCCCGAGAAGCTCTGCGACGAGAAAAGTGAGGACTAAAGATGCTAGGACTGACACTAGATTGTGGATAGCGGACGGCCGAGCGGTATTCTCGGGAGACGGTTCTTCGCTCGTCTGATAATTTGATCTCATTTCTTGCCACCAGTTCCAGGTGGCAGATAGGGATGCTTAATCGCCCCGAGAGCCCTACCCAAATTACCCGGAAGGAGGTATGTGCCCAGATTCCCGAACGGTCCAATTCCGTTCAGTACGGTAGAGACCGCAATACTGCAAAATCCCCCAATGCTACTTTCGGCGTCTATAATGTTTTGATAGATTTGCTTTTCCTCTGCGAGTGTTGTCTTGAAAACAAATAATTTAACAGTTTCTCCAGTACTGGTATGGTAATCCATATATTTTTTGACGTCCGCCAGCTGGTCGATGCACTTCTCTGAACATTTGTGGTCCTCACCATATCCGCCGGCAGGGTCATAGAGAACTGGATTTCCACCGTTATCAACCAAGACAGCCGCGTGACTTCCTATACCGTGGTCGTACACGATAATTACAGTAGTGTCTAAACCTGAAGGATCGATACCATAGGTTGGGTCGTTCATTACGTAGACGTAAGAGTCAGATCCAGCCTCAAACCCAAGTGGGTCTTCGGAAATAAACCGCCCTCCTTGCGGGTCGTAGTATCTGGCGCGGTAGTACGATGTGCCCGAAGACTTCTTTAACGTGCCTTCACCATATTCCGTCATCGTGAAAATCCATCAGAACATGACCAATTAGGATTCTTCGGCGTCCAAGGACTGAAATACCTCTCCTAGCCCTCGAAAAGATTCTCGATGTCCCGTGCTCCGTGCAGTACACGGACAATTTCAATCGCGCCGGCGACTACTCGATAGAAAATAATGTACCGGCCAAGGGGAAAACTCTGAATCCCCAGTGCCAACTCATCTCGCCGGCGCCCAGAGCCGGGCTGACGGACCATCATTTCCATTTTCTCGTAAATTTTGTCGATAAAGGCGTCCGCGTTTGCCGCGCTGTCATCTGCAATGTAGCTCCAGATCTCGATTAGATCCTCGGTTACCCGGGGGCTAATTCGTAGCTGAGCCACTTACTTCCCACTCCTCTGTGACTTCTTCTCCCGCGCAATGCGTTTGATTTCCCGTTGATCGAACACGATCGAGGCGCCGCTGTTCAAGCCCTCCTGTACGTCTTGTCGAAGTCTCTGGAGCTTCAGAGTTCGCAACTGATCTTCTTGTTCCAGGAGGCGAAGCGCTTCGCGTACTACCTCGCTGGCTGAGTTATATGAACCCGAGGCGATCTTCTCGCGGATCATCTCCTCAAGGTGCGGAGTAAGGCTAATGTTCATGGGCATGAGGAAAACCTCAGAAGTTTGATGATTCCAAGAATAGCGTCGTTGTCAAAGCTTGTCAATGTTTGACAACAAACCCTCATGCATATCGACAGCGTATGAAATTTCGTAAGTTGCGTTGCGCGAAGACGTTAACCGAGAATGCCGCCCCGCGGCACCCATTCTAAGGTGAGGTGTCATACCCACTCCCGGTGCGAAGCACCGCTCTTCCAGCGCTAACCGCGCACTCCACTTTAACGCAGCGGCTAGGCCCGTCAGACCGTATGATTTGCGGCGTGGTGGTGGCAGCCCGGCTTTGCTGATTGATCTGACCCCCGAATCCGAAGGGATGCTAGCACTCACGCTATGGCTGATCGGAACTAAGGAACGTGAATTCGCTCGATCAACACGAAGTTCTCTCCTGACGTGACTTCGACTTGAGGGTTCTTCGGAAATCCCAGGTGTTCACCGTGGTTCCCGACAACCTGGAGAACCGAAGACGGCTGTCGAGGGTCGGTAAGCGTCGCAAAGACGATGTCACAAACGAGATTGTGCTGAAATTGGTTCCCTTTCGTTGGGTGCAGGTTCGCTTCGAAGAAGCCACCCTCGCCGACAACAGCAGATGCTCCCTCGTTTATAGCGCTCCCGCCCTCGCCGATGTAACGATATACGTTCAGATGCAGCCGAGCGCCTTTAGGGAGGTTGGAAGCACCAAGCACATAAAGTTCATCGGGACGTCCGTCATACGTAGCTTTCGCGGCGATATAATAAGTCGGCGCCCACAGTCGCGTTTGTGGCGCTGGAACCGTCCTCGTGACACCACCTACGAGCAAGCAGAAACTCACCAGAAGTAAGACACAGAAACTGGAATACCTCATATTCCTACCTCGTCATTGCGGCAGGCTGGCAGACCTCAAACAGTCGAAGAACTTTCGGAACGCACCATCGAGTCTCTTTAGTGACCGGTTACGCGAGGGTCTATATATGGGGGCGGCATACCTTTCTGGATGGCTTCCGAGAGATCGCAAGTACAGGGCACCGGTCATGATATTCGCTAAAGGATCCCCGTTGAAAGCGCCATTTGGTGCCGGGAAATAGCCCGCTGGATCCGTCAGCGAACCAGGAAAAATATGCGGAAAGCCGCCATTGTTTGCGGTATCTGTGTTTAGTTGCATGGGGCCAAGATCAATCGAGCCGTTGGAGTTTAGGTTGCTCACCGGATGCAGATTGCTGTTGGACTCAAACCCCATGGTTATGGCCACGGTTGGTGCATCCGCGCCTACTAACTGAGAGGCCAGGAATACATCAAGAGCGGCTTCGTAGCCTGGAATGCTCCGATCACTTCCGGGAACGTTTCCTTGCGTCCTCCCGAACGCTTTTTTTGCGCAGTCCTCGTAGGCCATTTTACAAAACCCCGGAAGCCCGGGAGCCAGGCCGGAGGGATCGTCCAAGTTCACGGGACCGTTAAATGAGTAGCGGTAAACGTTGATATCGCCGCTGGAAAATCCAATCGGGTCTTCCGTGAGGAATCTTGCAGTTGTTGGATCGTAGTATCTGGCGCGGTAGTACGATGCCTGTGGATATTCCGGCGCCGCTTCCTCCGACAAGCTGGGTGCCCGCGAGGCTAGAAAGGCCTCATCTCGCGTTGCGTGCTGGCCTGCCGAACTCATCACTTGAATTTTACATTTTGGATGATCAACTCATGTAGTATTCTCGGGCGCAATGTGCCTAGTCAGCCCATTCCATTTAAGGCTGACTACGGATTTTGCGATGTGTCAGTTTCGACGGATTCTGAGGCGTTCCTCTGAATGCCTCTAGTCTGGTCGCTTTCCGTGACCAATCGCGCCGCCGGGTGAGTATTTGTATGGACCTGTTTCAGCGTGCGGATCGAAACGTGCGTATAAATTTGCGTGGTGTCGAGCCTGACATGACCGAGCATAGCTTGGATGTAGCGAATGTCCGCGCCTCCTTCGAGCATCAGCGTCGCCATGGTATGGCGGAAGATGTGACATGCGCCGGCCTTGCCGATCCCAGCAGATTTCACGTATTGGCGAGCAAGCCAGCTCAGGTGGTTCGGCGTAAATGGAACGCCATTCGAAGTGAGAAATATGACGCCATTGTCGGGTTGCCTAACGATTTCGGGTCTCAATGTGTTTAGATACATGTCTAGCCAGGCCAGAGCCCGTTCTCCGATTGGCACCACCCGGTCCCGCTTGCCTTTTCCTTCTCGGACGGTAACGAGGCCGTGTTTTTGATCCACATCGTAGAGCTTTAAGTGTAGAAGCTCCATGCGCCTCAAACCGCTGGAGTAAAGAAGTTCGAGCATGGCACGGTCCCGGATGCCCAGAGGCACTTCTATTTTGGGCTGACTCAGAACGCGTTCGGCCTCCTCTTTATTCATCACGTTAGGAAGTTTGTAGCCGATGCGCGGCAACTCCAACTCGGCAGCCGGGTCCTGCGGAATATACTTTCGCTGCGTCAGCCACCTGAACCAGACCTTCAAAGGCGCGAGCCTGGAGTGCTGGCTAGCAACTGCCAACGGTTGGCCGTCCTTCTTCTTGTACTGGAACAGATATCGCTGATAACTTTCGAGAGATGTCCGCGTGATTTGGGTTGGCACAATAATTCGACTTCTTCTACACCACTTCAGAAACATTTCCATGTGAACACGGCGAACTCTGAGCGTGCTCTCGCTGAAACCTTTCACAGCTAAATGCTGTAGATATTTATCAAGAAATTGGGCAAGCGACCCTCTTCCTGAGGTGTTTAGCTTTTGCTGTGTCCGTTTGACGCCATGTTCTTGCCTGCTCTTTTTTTCATGAAGCCTCCAAGCACGGCATCTTGCCATGCCCTGCGCGCTAATTCGTCCGCTTTATTTTATTGAGGCGAGTACAGGAGCACAGTGAGGCAACTCCAAGAACTGGCGTTACCCTATCGAACGGTGTGGTCGTCGGCTTGCCATCCATGCCGCGAGATTTGACCGGAAGCCGACGCCACTGTTCGTCGAGCGAAAGAGAAAAGGGAATTTCAGCACCAGAAAAATGAGGGGCCATTGAGGGGCCAATAAGAATTTCTTTACATTCCCTATTGTTCCTTTTCAATGCTTTAGCGTTCCCTGGCATTTCTTCTAAGTCCTTGAAATTCCATATGTTATTGTTTTCGATCCCCACCGCCCCTACCAAGGTTTCCTGTTTTCAATCTCTTATATCGTTAGGGACCGTTCAATCGGAACAAACGCTTTGACCAATGGTAAGTTTCTGGTCAGCGAAGCCTTGTGATTTCAATGATTCGCGCAGTCTGAAAGGCGCAGAGTTGAACGGGTATCTCCCACCGCCTGCGCGAGTACCGCGTGGATTGAAACTCAGGACCGGACTGAGAGTGAATTTGGCCGCTCACCGCGAGGTGCCGGCTGATGTGTTTTTCGACGAGCCGCAAAGTCGCGCCAGAGTCCATATTGGTTTCGCACCACCCCGCCTCTGGATAACTTCCGGCTTGCCGGCCATTCTGGAGTTGGCATCGTCAATCACCACATGCGCGTTTATCATTACTCATCGGGATTAGGTGCAATGGAAAAGTTCTTCTAATACGCCCACGTTGACTTGCCCTTGGGCCCAGCCTAACATTCGTCGCCAACCAAAGAGTGCCGGATGGAAGCAAGGCGACAGAGGCGGCCCGGCAGAACGCGAAGAAACTCACACTAGAAAAAAAGAAAGGAAGAAAAACCACCTTGACACTCACCGGCCTTCTCGTGGAAGGCACTAAGGGCCCCTCGAACTGCAAAGGGTAACCTATCCTAGGTGGATGTTAGGTGCGTGGACCGTGGCCTTTCGCGGGGAAGAATCGGTTGAACGCGAGTAATAGGCAGATAATTACGACAAATGAAAACACGCTTCCTTCCGGTCCAAAGGAGCCCCCGGTCAACCATCGAGATCCCTTGAGTGAGCTGCTTAAGAGATGCCCCTCTGCAACATAACCGCTGTCGGGAGCTGAGTAAACGAAGGCAAGACAGCAGTTCCAAGCTGTATGCGTGCCAACAGCAAACCACAAATTGTCCGTACAGCGGACCGTCCAACACAAAAACATCCCGAATAGAAAGGGAGCTAGACGCACGGCCGAGCGATCCGATCGCCGCTCTAATTCAACGCGTCGCTTTCTTGCCGCGCCGACGTTTGCTCG
>CAWAPX010000034.1:0-6525 GCA_963784015.1 uncultured Acidobacteriota bacterium | reverse complement strand
TCTTCCTGATCTTGGAACTGTACAATCCTTACCTCGGAGTAATTCGAATTTCCGACACGGCGCTTCGAACGGCCCTCGAGCACCTCGGCCGGTAGCAAGGAAGCTCAATACGAAAAGCCTGTAGGTTCAGCCTGAAATGGAAAGAGGGCGCTCTTCGTTAGTGAGGATTCAACCCTTCGGGCGGGGATTCTCAACGGATCGATACGAACACTAGGGTTGTCTCCCGGCATGGTTGCGTCCCTGCAGAGCCCGCTTCCGTTTCGCCCGGCAAGATCGTTGTAGCTCCCCACGTCCTTCCGTCTCAACTTTCGGGTAGCTCGTATTTGATCCACAATCACACGTGAAGACAAATCGAGCCTCACGGGTAGGCGTGGGCGCTTTCAGGAAAGGATTTTCTCGACGACCGCAGGGCGTCAAGTTTCACCAAAAGTCTGCTTGTACTCTTCCCAGTGCCGCCGAACTTCTTCCATGATGCGCTGGTATTCGGGGAGAGCACGAAGCGTATCGTAGTTCTTGTCCCGCTGAAACCAGGGATAATTGTGATTTCCCACTTCCACCGCCCGGCGCAGCCATGCGAGTGCTTCTTCCCGATCTCCCAGTAACGCGTGAATGCCTCCCGTCCAGTAGGCAGCATCACCGTCAGTGACTTCCCGCGGACGCGCTTTCAAAATCTTTCCGTCTATCTTGTCTCGCTCGCCTTTGGAAGCGTAGAGAAACGCTGCCATGAACTGCGCACTGTCATCGCCACTGCCGCGGCTTAGTTCTTCGGCGCGCTTCAGCACGGGCTCGGCCTCATCCAATTTCCCCTGGTAGTAAAGGAACTCGCCCAGAAATGCCATTGCCTTGAACTGGTTCGGATTTTCCGCCAGGGCTTGTCTCATCTCTTGTTCAGCTTCGGACGCGCGTCCCACATAAAGGAGCATGCGGCCATGCATCCAGTGAATCCGCGTAGTAGTCGGATTCAGCTCCGCGCTGCGACGGTAAGCTTTCTCGGCCGCGTCGACTAGCCCAGCATAGTGGTAAACGTAGCCGAGGTCGTCCCAGACAGCATCAGAATTGGGGGCCAGCGTTACCGCCCGCCTCAATGTGCGGATCGACTCCACGTTCCGGCCGGCCTCGCTCAGAATCGCTCCCAGAGAGGTGAGTCCTTCCAACAGATCCGGTTTTAGTTCAAGTGACCGGCGCGCGGCCTTCTCGGCCAGGACTAGATTCTCGGCGCCATTCTCTTCGATGTTCGCAGCTTCTAAGAGGTGGAAAAGAGCCAGCAACGCATAAGCGTTGGCAAAAGAAGGGTCCAAGGTGAGGGCTTGCTGCAGAGCGCGCACGCCATGCCGCAGACTCTCCTGATTCGTCTGCATAAAGTATTCGTTCTTGTAAAATCGAGCCTGCAGGTACAGGTTGTAGGCTTCCGGAGAAGTTGTGGACCGTTCCTCAAGGGATTTCTGCTCCTTGCCGGAAACCTGCACGCGCATTCCCGCCACGACTTTCCGCGCGACTTCATCTTGGAACCTCAGCATGTCATCGGCTCGCAGGTCATAATGCTCCGCCCAAAGCATGGCGCGGTTCTGGCGATCAACCAATTGCACCGAGACCCTCATAACCCCCGACACTCGTTGGTAAGTACCGTCCAAAACCGAATCTACTCCGAGTTCCTGCGCAGCCTTGGCGGGATCGGCAGGCTCTTTGGCATATTTCAAGACCGAGCTCGTCGGTCGCACCGCAAGATTTTGCAGTGAAGCCAATTGAGTAATGATCGCATCCGTCATGCCGATGCCCCAGGACTCTTCCGTGGCACCGGAAGAGAGTGCGCGAAACGGCAGCACCGCGACGCTTCGCACGACAGGTTCGGGGGCCGGAGCGCTCGTCCCTGGTGTCGGAAGAGACTTCTGCGAGGTGTAGCTCCTCCAAACCACGAATCCTCCCAATAGGAGGAGGGCCAATAGAAGGACGGCTGAAACAGCGGCGAGAGCAATCTTCATGCCCACTCCCCGCTTGTGTTGCCCTTCTTTTGAACTCGCCGCAACGGTCCCGGCTGAGTCCGATTCACGTTTCAGCCGCTTGAGGTCGGCCCGCATTTCCGCGGCGCTCTGATAGCGCAAGTCGCGATCTTTCTCCAGCGCTTTGTTAACAATATCTTCCAGTTTGGGCGGAAGGCCGGGGTTAAGACGGACTGCAGGGATCGGATGCCGGTCCAAAATTTCATGAAAGATGACTCCCGAAGTCTCTCCGCGGAAGGGCAAGGCCCCCGTCGCCATCTCATAAAGCACCGAGCCAAAGGAAAATAGATCGCTCCGAGCATCCAGTTCTTTCGCCCTCACTTGTTCCGGCGACATGTAGGCAACGGTACCGACGGTAGAGCCTGGGCTGGTGAGATGCTGATCGTCCACCGTACGAGTCTCGGAATTTTGAGAAGGGTCCGCGGCGGGTGCGATCTTCGCCAATCCAAAATCCAGGACCTTGGCGTGTCCGCGTTCGGTGACGAAAATATTGGTGGGCTTGATATCGCGATGCACGATCCCCTTGGAGTGCGCAGCGTCCAGAGCATCGGCCAACTCAATAGCGAGGGACAAAATCAAATCGGTTTCCATCGGTCGGCCGCCGATGCGATTTTTCAGGGTTACACCTTCAAGAAATTCCATCGCAATGAATGACTGCTCGCCGCTTTTGCCGATGTCGTAAACCGTGCAGATGTTGGGATGGTTGAGAGCGGAGGCTGCGCGAGCTTCGCGGCGGAAACGTTCCAATGCCAGCGGATCTCGAGAGACATCATCGGGCAGGAACTTGAGGGCAACGAAACGGCCCAGCTCGATATCTTCGGCTTTGTAAACAACGCCCATGCCACCGCCGCCGAGCTTTTCGACGATGCGGTAGCGAGCGATGGTTTGACCGATCATTCCGGGGGAGATGAATTCGTTCCATCTTACGGACGACGCAGAAGACAGTCAACGAATGATGAACTGGCCCGAGCGCATCGGGCGAGGGCAGTCGCACATCCATCGTTCTAGACTTCAGGGTAGCCCGTCGTCCACGCAGAACCGGCCGAGTTCTTCGGCGTCTGAGGCGGTCACCTATTCGTAACGCAAGGCCACAATGGGGTCGACGCGGATCGCGCGGCGGGCGGGGATGTAGCACGCGGCGAGCGCGACCAGCGCCAGCAGAATCGCAACGCCCGCAAAAGTCAGCGGATCATTCGCGTGAACTCCATAAAGTATCGTGGACATGAAGCGCGTGACGCCTATCGCCGCGCCGATTCCAATCGCCGAACCAATCAGCACCAGCAGTAACCCCTGACCGACAACGAGGCGCAACAGATCACGCCGCTGTCCGCCTAGCGCTATGCGAATGCCGAGTTCGCGCGTGCGCCGCGCCACTTCGTAGGACAGCAAACCGTAAAGCCCGATGCCTGCGAGAACGAGCGCAAGCGCGCCGAAAAAACTGGAGAGACGCGACATCAAGCGCTCCAGAAAAAGCGTTTGGTCGATCTGCTCGGTTTGCGTGCGCACATCGAACAGCGGAAGATTATCGTCCACACTGGAAACGATGCCGTGCACAAGCGTTACCAGAGCGAGCGGGTCGGCGGCGGTGCGCAATTCGAAATGCGCGCTATTGCTGACGAGGGGCATGTACATGGTCGGTTTGATTTCGCGACGCAGGGAATTGTATTTCGCGTCGCCGGCGATGCCCACAATCAAGTATCCGGGTTGTGGACCGATAGACGGTTCGTTGTCTTCCTGCGGGTCGCTGAAATGTTTGCCCAGCGGATTCTGATTTGGGAAACACTGTCGCGCGAACGTTTCATTGACGATGACGGGAAGCGGCGCCAGGTTCGGCTTGAATACCGCCGGGATCGCGCGATTACCGGCGTCCGATGCCGTCGCTTTGCTCGCTGCCTCTTCCGCGGCGGTCCTCGCGGCAATGATCGCCGAAGCCGCAGCGAAATCCGCGGAATTGAACGTGCGGCCAGCAACTAGCGGAATGCGCATGGTGGAGAAAAAATCCAGGCCAACAGTAAGCCTGGCGGCTTCGACGTTATCTTTTAGCGGTGCGCCGTCGACGTGCACGTCGTCACTGGACCAATTTCCGCTCAATAGGGCATCTTCCGAGTAGCTCACGGAAATCACGCCCGGGAGCGCGGCAAACCGCTGCTGCAAATCGCTATAAAGCTGCGCGGTCTTCTGGGCTGTGTATCCGGCGGCCGTGGGATCGAGACCTAAGAGCAGAACACTTCGCGTGTCGAAGCCGGGATTCAAATTGTGAAGATTGCGCAACGTGCGGACGAGCAATCCCGCGCCGATGAGCACGACAATGGAGAGCGCTACTTGCGCTACAACCAGCGCGTTTCCCAAACGGAACCAGCGCCCGCTGTGCGCAGCACTGCCGGGAAGCAACGAAGCTGTTTGCTTCAACGAAGGGGTCAAATCAATGCGCGCGCCGCGCAGGGAGGGTGCGAGACCAAATAAAATCCCCACGGCAAAGGTGACGCCGACGGTAAACAACAGCACGCGCCAGTCCGGCGCAATCTCGAAGGGAAAAGCTTCGTACCCACTGGAAAAGATCAGGACGATGGCCTTGATCCCCCATAGGGATAGAAAAATTCCCAGCGCACCGCCGACCAGGGAGAGCAGCAAGCTTTCCGTGAGCAATTGCCGCATAATGCGCGCGCGTCCCGCGCCCAGTGCGAGACGAACCGCCATTTCCCTTTGACGGGTCGCCGACCGCGCGAGCATCAATCCTGCGACATTGGCGCAAGCGATCAGCAAGATGAGGCCAACGGCAAACATCAACAGATAGAACATGGGTGCGATTTGGCTGCTCTCGCCATCCAGGCCCTCTGCCGCGGGAAGAAGTTTGATGGCCGGAGCATCGGCTTCGTTCAAAAACGGGGCTGCGCCATGCGTTGTTTCGTTGACGAACATGGTGGTGGCGACGGCCTGCGCTTGCTCGAGTGAAACGCCCGGCTTCAGCCTGCCGACAATGACCGACCACCAGACTCCCGGATCGGATAGGCGATCGCCGCGTCCCCAATGCTCTGGCCTGATTCGATCAGCGACCGAAAACGGCATGAAGAAATCGATGGTTTTGCCCGGCGTCAAATTCGTGAAGCGGGGTTCGGCAACGCCGACAATCACGGTGGATATATTGTTCAAGCGCACCACGCGGCCGACGGCTGAGCGGTCCGCGCCAAAAGCGCGTTGCCAGTAAGCAAAACTCAGGACAATAGCGGGCGGCGCCGAAGGAGAGTCGTCAGACACGCCAAGAGGGCGGCCTAGAATCGCATTGACCCCCAGAGTGGAGAAGAAATCTCCGGAGACAAACTGGCCTTGCGCCATACTTGCAGGCCCATTACCGCTGAAATCATAGTCGAGCGGGCCGGCGAAGGCGGCCATGCCAGAGAAAGCGTTGGTGTGGTCACGGAGATTTTTGAAAAACGGCAGGGAGAACGAGCAATCTCCGGAGAGATTCAAACAGTCGCCGTAGTCGCTGTGACCCTTTAATTTCGGACGCGTATGTGCGCTCCAACGCAAGACGACGAGCTGCTGCGGGTCTTTTACCGGCAAGGAACGGAGCAAGATCCCATCTATGAAACTGAAAATGGCGGTGTTCGCGCCGATCCCCAGCGCCAACGTGAGCACGGCGACGACGGTGAAGCCTGGAGATTTGCGCATCATACGGAGAGCGTAACGAATATCCTGAAGAATACTGGAGAACAAATTGCCGCCACTCTTCCCCAACGTCGCAGGCTCGCGATATAAGTCACTCTCAACAGGCCGCAGACCTCGCGCGAGCAAGTCTTCCCCTTTAAGTTCTTCTATGGATATACGGATCGCCTCTTCGTCGGTAGTACCGAGCGATAGTAGTTCCTGGTAACGGTCTTCGAGGTGCTGCGCGAGTTCATCGGCAATTTCGGCTTCGCGCGTTGGCGCAAGTCTCAGCGGAGCAAGCCTACGAAGAATTTCCGGTTTCCATTCAGGCATTTTCTGCCTCCGTGATGCGATTGATACCGATTACAAATTGGCGCCAGCCGCGAAGCTGCGAAGCGAGGACTTTGCGGCCCTGGCTCGTCAAGCGATAGTAACGGCGACGGCGCTGTCCATCCTTTTCCACCCAGCGTCCGCTCAGCCAGCCACGATGTTCAAGACGGTAGAGCAGCGGGTAGAGCGAGGCGACGTGAAAACGGACAGTGCCGCCAGAGCGTTGCTCGATAAGTTTGCTGATTTCGTAACCGTGGCGAGGGCGAGCTTCGACAAGCGAAAGGATGAGCAACTCAGCGCTACCCTTTTTCCATTCCACTTGTGAGGTTGTCTGGTCCATATATGGCTCCGCAACATATTGAACGACGGCGCGGTTCGGAAGTCAAGCGGCTGTTTCAGCGGCCAGCGATCCCTGTGGGGTAGTCGGTTCCGAGTGACAGTTATTCAGGTACTTCAAGGATTGAGAACAACCCCGGTCAGAGTTCCGCCGACTCTATTTCCAGCGGAAGCAGGACAAAACAAGTGATAAGCGGATTGGTTGGGCTACAGGGCC
>CAWAPX010000033.1:0-11980 GCA_963784015.1 uncultured Acidobacteriota bacterium | reverse complement strand
CAGTACCGTTCGCTCGCACACATTCAGCCTCTTGTTAATCGCATGATTGGGAAGGCGGAAGCGTGTATCGTTTAAGTACGTCGCTGAAAGTAAACCGTTTTGGTCGTGCCAGCTCAACCGGTCGACGCAACAGCTTCTGATCAGTTGATCCGACAATGCTTCACCTAGAGAACCGATCTGTAGGGCTGGACACGTTGGTTTTTCTCCCCGGCAATGCGAGCCTATTCCTGCAAGCTTTTGAAAGTAGGTAAGCAACAGCGTTCAATTCATGGGCGATTGAAACCTTCAAAATTCAGTAACGCGTATCAAGTTTCGATTATTCGAGCGAATCTACTGGCAGAAATGACACTACCCACCAAACGTCATCCCTGGCATTGTTGCATTCGAGCTCGACATGATGCGTGTTCGTCTACTGCGGCCCAGACATCGGCCACCATTTTCTCCCGATGGTAGTGACTATTTCTTATCTGCATGTTCGGCCTTGATGGCGATGGGGTGGGGGAACGTCAGGGGCGACGTTTTACCAACTGTTCTTGCCCGCGATTCATCAAGGGACCGCGAAAGTCAGTCGAACAGTGGCTTTGCGTTGCTTGAGGGAGTAGCGCAGCCTGAACGGATTGCAGTACCTCGCATGCAGCTTGAAGGACATGCATGGCACGACTGAGTACGAATCGCCGGCAATCAGGTTCGGTTACTATCGTAGACTTGAGCGGAAGGATTGATCTCGGGGAAGCGACTCTGATTCTTCGCCAGACCATACGCGATTTGGTCGAGAGTGGCCGAACCAAAATCATACTCAATCTCTCCGAGGTGAATTCTATGGACGGTGCGGAGTATGGAGAGCTGGTTGGCGCCTACGTACCGGTGAAGTCCAAAGGCGGCGAGCTGAAGTTTTTGAATCCCACGAAAAAGGTTCTTAGCATCCTGCAACTTACTCAACTAGAGAGCATATTTGAGGTCTTTACAGACGAACAAACGGCTATTCGCAGTTTTTCCGAAGCAGTCCACAGGTGAGCGCGAACGTTTCTCACGGATTTCGGTCTCCGATGGGCCATTCGCCTTCCCACCGACTGGTTACTAGCATTGGAGCGTTTGTTTGGCCTTTGGCTCTCCCAGCAATATTTAGGAGTGGGCAACAGGGAACTGCGCAATCGCGAATCTGTTTCGTTCACAGCAATTCTGGAATGGTAGAGAATGCACCTATATGCTCCGTGGGAATTAGCTGTTCTTCGCTGACTGAGAAGTCAATCGTTAGGAATGTTATGTCGTCCTTCTGTCCTTGTCCTTTAGGATGTTCAGACCAGTTCGACAACTCATCAAGCAACGCATCGGCGAACAGGTTTGCTTTGAGATGATGGTTGGATTCGAGAAACCCTTTGAAAAGGTCCAGCCCAAATTCCTGCTCCGACGGACTCTCGGTTTCTACTATTCCGTCGGTAAAAAGTACGACCTTGTCGCCTGGTTCCACCGGCATCTCGATTACTGAGTAGGTTTGAGCAGGGAATAGTCCCAGCAATAGGCCATTCTGCACCACTTCCGAGGCGCTGCGTGTCGAGGCGCGCCACAGGAGGAGCGGCGGGTGTCCAGCACCGGCATAGCTCACGGATTTTTTCTCCAGGTCCATGAATACGTAAATCGCAGTCACAAAATGATGCTTGAACTTTCCGCACAACGACTGGTTCAATCCAGCCAAGACCCTCCCGGGATCGGAAGCGTGCGAGGATTGAGCGGCCAGAGCAACCTGAAGCATGGACGCGATCAGGGCTGCGGCCAGGCCATGCCCGGAAACGTCTGCAACCAGAATCCCCAGGTGCTTCTCGTCCACGAGGATAAAGTCGTAAAAATCACCCGCCACCGAGCTCATCGGAAGGTAGCGAGCAGTAATTTCCAGACCCTTGATCCTGGGAATCTCCTGCGGCAGGATCGATAATTGAATTTCCCGAGCCATCTCAAGCTCGCTATTTATGAACAGGAGTTGTCGCGCCAGTTGCTCGCGGGCTTCGCGAAGCACGAGATGTGTGTGGACTCGCGCTTTGACCACTGCGGGTGAGAACGGTTTGTGGATATAGTCCACAGCGCCAACCTCGAATCCCTTCGTCTCGTCATCGGTCTCTGTCTTCCCTGTAAGAAAGAATCACGGGAATGTCCTTAGCCTCGGGTGTGGCTTTCAGGCTGCAGCAGACTTCGTACCCGTCCATCTCAGGCATCTCGACGTCCAACAAGATCAGGTCCGGCTGCGGGTTGGCTTTTGCTAGGTCCAAAGCCTTTGCGCCGCTCGTGACGAGATTTGGATCATGAAGTCGTCCTTCAGAATCGAACGCACGATCTGAAGGTTTGCAGGCGCATCATCCACCACCAATATGAGTTTTTTTTCTGTCGGTTTAGTCATTTTGCTTGCTCCCAATTCACACCATAATCCTTTCTGCAATAACATCCAATTTCAAAAGAGCACTATCAAAATTAAACTCGCTTATGTCTTCGCCGAGGGCATACATCCGCAACTTGTCACAAGCGCCCGCAAAAGCGCTTTCAAGGGAGAGAAAAGCCTCGGCTGCGTCGCCGTCACTCGTTTCTAGAAGCACTCTCAAGGCGAGCGATAGCTGCTGTTGCCGCTCGCACATTGAGTTCGGAGCCTTTTCCCCCTTCCGTCGGCTGATCAGGCATAGCATCACGCATTGATTGCTGAATAGCTGCGACCTGGCGGCTTAAGGCTGAGAACGAATTCTTCGACCAGTACTGGGACGGCCTCATCCACCTCATGAATTGCGCGCTCCAACTTTTCCGCAGAAGCAAATACCTTTCCGAGTCCGATGTTTCCGGCAACACCCTTGACCGTGTGGACGATTCGTTCTGCCAGTTTGCGGTCCCCAATCTCGATCGCGGATGAGATTTGCTCAGGCACACCGTTCTGCTTAGCAGCGAACTGCACGAGTAGGTCGCGGTAGAGTCGTTTGTTCCCGGCAACGCGTTTGAGGCCTCCTTCCATGTCAACGCCATCAATCACGGGCAGAATCGCCTCGTTGGAGAGCTTCGCAGTTCTGTCTTCCGCGCCGACAGCTTGCCCTTGCCGTGGCTTAGCCCAACGCAGCAGTGTGGCAAACAGCCCATCGGGATCGATGGGCTTGCTCACGTGGTCGTTCATTCCGGCTTCGAGGCAGCGTTGTCGCTCCTCCACTAACGCGTGCGCAGTCATGGCGATAATCGGCAGTCCTTGAAGCTGGGGCTGAACTTGAAGCTGTCCGGTAGCAGTGAAACCGTCCATGTCCGGCATTTGCAAATCCATGAACACGATGTCAAACGGCGGGGGCTGTTCGCCTTCCGTTAGGATTCTTACGGCTTCGCCTCCGTGATTGGCAATCCTCACTATGGCCCCGGCACTCTCAAGTAGTTCGGTTGCCACCTGCTGGTTAACCTCATTGTCTTCGACTAAGCAGAATCCCGATTCCGGTCTCAGTCGTGAGAAGTTGCAACGGGTCTTGCAACTCGCGAACGATCAGCGTCCTCACCAGCATTGCCAAACAACTCGACCAACGTGTCGAAAAGCGTTGAAGGAGTGACTCGTTTCAGCAGATAACTGTCAATTCCTATCTCCTCAGCTTGCGCACGCACATCTTCCCTGCCCAAATGCTGTGACCATTACGAGTTTGGGTATGTGCTTGAGATGGTCGCCTCTCTTAATGATCTGGCTCGCCATTGAGTCCATTCAGGCCCGGCATGTGCCAATCCATCATGACCAGCTGATAGGGGTCCGGCGAGTCGGCGGCGGCGAGTTCTCGGATTGCTGCTTCACCCGAGGAAACTGACTCGACCCTGAGAGCGAGTGCTTTCAGCGAGCCGGTGAGAATCTCACGGGCCTGCGCACTATCATCGACGACAAGGACGCGGATGCCCGCGATGTCTGGGATCAAACTCCTGCGTTTTGTTTCCCCCGAACCGATACCAAACCACGCAGTGAAATGAAAGGCACTGCCCGTACCAAAATTGCTCTCGATCCAAATGCTGCCATCCATCAGCTCGACGAGTTTTTGGAAATCGAAAGTCCGAGGCCAGTACCTCCGTACTTCCGCGTGGTGGAGCTGTCGGCTTGGCTGAAGGCCTGGAACAGGCGGGCCGCCTGTTCGGACGTCATACCGATGCCAGTGTCACGCACGGAAAACTTGAGATTCACTCTGTCCAGAACCCTTTCCGCCAGGCCCACCGTTACAGTGATCTCGCCCCGTTCAGTGAATTTCACCGCATTGTTGGCGAGATTGATCAAGATTTGACCGAACGCAAGGGATCTCCAACAAGATTCGGAGGCAGATCTTGTTGCGCAGCGATAAGGAATTCCAGTTTCTTGTCGTTCGCTTTCTGGCTGACCACAGATGACAGGTTATCAAGCACATCATCGAGACGGAAATCCGTCTTCTCCATATCCAACTTGCCGGCCTCAATCTTGGAGAAATCGAGAATGTCGTTAATGATGCCCAAAAGGGATTGGGCAGCCGCCTTGCTTTTTGTCAGGTAATCACGCTGCTTTGGATCAAGTCAGTCTTTAGCGCCAGATGTGTCATGCCCAGGATGGCGTTCATCGGCGTCCGTATCTATGGCTCATGTTTGCGAGGAAGTCGATTTGGCCTTGGTGGCGGCCCCGGCCATTTCCTTCCCGGCCACGATTTCCGCCTCTAGTCGCTTGCGTTCTGTTTTGTTTCCTCCAGAGGCCGCTACATACTGTGGTCTGCGCTTCGTATCCCGGAGCACAAATATCTCACACTCGTAACGACGATGCGCCCGTCCTTGCGAACTAAGCATTATTCCCACTCATTTTTTTCACGCTTCCCCTGAACGAGCTCGCCGTATCGTTCTGCGCTGGATTCACGTTCATCTGGATGAGTAATCTCGTCCCATCTTTCCAGATGGCTTAGTGCTTTTTCCGTGTAACCCAACATCTCTTGCAGCGCCCGATTGGGGAAAATTTCCTGTGAATCAATCTTGAAGAAACTGATTCCGATCTGGGCATTCTCGAAGATCGAGCGGAAGAGCTGCTCTCTCTCCGCCAGTTTTTCCTCAGCTCGCTTACGTGCGGTGATATCAACAATAGTGACAACAGCTCCTGTTATTTTTCGGTTATCAAGATGGGAAAGGAGGAATACTCAACGGGGATTGGGTTGCCATCCCTGCGCCACATCACTTCGTTATCCACGCGGCAGCCCTCCCCCTTCTTGAATGCACGGTAGATGGGGCACTAATCCCGTGGATAGGCGGAGCCGTCAACAGAGATGATGCACCAGATCGTGCATATACGTGCCCAAGGCTTCTTCGGCCCGGTACCCAACCATTTCGCAGGTGGCGCGATTGATGAAGGTGCAGTTGCCCTGCAGATTGATCCCGTAAATACCCTGTCCCGTAAATTCAAGGAGCAACTGCATTTGTTGCGTGATTTGATCTCGTTCCTCCTGTAACCCCTTGTACGACTCCAGCGATCACGCGGTGTCGGCGACTCGGAGCGATCGTCCTGAAACCCAATCTCGATGCCTGGTTTTGTAGCGAGAAGGTCGCTGAAGCTCCGCCCTAGGACAACCGGCGGGGCTACCATCTTGGTACGATAAAAGATAAGTGCACTCCCGACAGCCAAGGCATTAAGGACGAAGGCAGCGATTGAAGGTTGACGCTCCGCTGGGCCGCGCGCTCTTCGGGGAGGGCTTGGCCGCGAACGATCATCCAAGCGGCGGCGGAATTCATCAAATGGAATCCTTGATCAAGGCCTTCGCCTTGAGGTACTCTTCGCCGTAAACGTATCCCATCGCCTTGCTGAAATCTTTTCGTTCGGCGGCCTCGAACGCCTTTTCCTCTTGGACGATGAGAGCATCGGAATTTCGCTTGGCGCGAAAACCAGTTCGTTTTCCTCTGGGTCAGGCCAAGCGCTGCAGCCATCCACGGCGCGGTCGCGGTTACGCTCAACACCAATCTCTCGCCGGAACGCGTCGCGGTAGTGGGGATCACCTGTGGCCGCAAAATACCGCGCCGCGCGGTCAACTTGTCGGTGCCCGCAGCGAGCTGAATGCTCAGCAGCAGGGACTGCGTCCTGGCGTTAAGTGCCGTCGCTTGCCGATGTCTGAAATACCCCGACCGAGTACACAGGCCACCGACGCCAGCGAAAGCGATGCGGCGGATCTCGTGATGATTCGGTTGGCCTTTTGAATACCATTACTTCCCCTTTCATCCGCGATGGCCCATCACTACTGCCGGGAGCCAGGATCTTCACTTTCTGCTCTCCCGATCAGTCCAACGGGGCTCGGAATTTTGCTCGTTGGTGCGATGGGTTTGGCAGTTGGGTTAGCTTTAGTCACAACCCGTCCTGGGAGGCAGAACGCATCGCGTTAACTTTTACGCACAAGTCGGAGAACCCAAACAACCCTATCCGGTAGAACGATTAACGGTACTGTCAGTAATGACAGTTTGAAGAATCGATGGTCAGGTGGAGGGCATGTCAATACTTTGGGAGTTCCCGGTTGTGCCCGGATCACGGGCAGCTCAAAAGCAGTGCCAAGGAAGCGATGGGGCGTCGGCTAGCGATCCTCTTGTACTGGATGTGGCAGAAGGATGTGCGTATTCGCCATAGTTAGAGCTCGATTCGTATGCGGGACAGCTCGGTACCGGACATGGCGCGAAGTAGAACGCCGTGACTTGTGGACATCCCGCTCGCCGAAAGGGGCGTTTGAACGAGTAATCATGGTCGAAGTACGGACCGAAGAGATGTTCAGGTCGGACTGAAGCCGACCGAAAAATGAGAACGATCTCCGAGGGTCAATTGCTAGGGGGTGGGGGCGGCTGCTGTTCCAACTGTTTCAGCTTTTTCTCAATGACATCTTTTTTCCTGGTTGCTCAATTTGGGAAACAAGAACGAGATTTGCAACGCATGGTCCAAGCGGAGTTCCTACGGGATGCACCCCGTTGCATAAAACTGTCCGGTTAGCTGCACAGGCTGGTTTCCGAGTTTCATAACTCTTCCTATGCCGCCGCCATACGGCACCGTCCAAGTATTTCCATTCGACGCTTCCCAGTTAGCTGTCAAAGTAGGTTGCCAGGGGAGGTATCAGCCTTTTTTCAAGTTGTAGTTGATGAAGTATTGCGGCAGGAACTGATTAACATCGGGACGGCTCCTAAACCCGAGATTGACCAAACATTGTTAGCCAACACACCCAGTGTCCAGTGGCCCGGTTGTGTCAGCACTACAATCGATGGGCCGATACCTAGTTTCCCCTGTCCCAGAAATGTATTTGTCGCCGTGGGCGATTGAAGGACCGGCCCTACGCCCCAGATCAGTTTTCCTGGCTTCTTCGGTGATATAAAAAATGTAGGCACCATGTCTCCCAAACCGTACTCGCCCGTTTCGGGAGTTCCCGGAGCGTTCGGGATCGGTTGATACACGATCGGCATAATCCAACGTACCAGAAGGTTCCAGTCCTTCGAGATACCGATGGGAATCACCGGCTGAATGTTCAACACATTCTGGTTTCGGTAGCCGGGATTCACACCAAAATTGGTGTTGTCCTGCACTGGCACGCTGATCAGGCTTGCCACAGGATTCTGCGTCGCCTTCTGTAGGGCCTCCGCGGCTTCAGCGGTGCCAGCTTCCGGTTCGTCGCCGCTCGGCTTTGCTTTCGCTTTTGTTTGCGCAGAACTGGCCGCAGGCTGCGAGGTTGTACTCGATTGATCCTGCGACCGCGCTACGGGAGTGAACGCCAACATCAGGAAGCAAAAGACCACTGTATTCTTTAATAGTTTATTCACTTTGTTCTCCGTTCAAGAAAAGGGGTAGCAAACAGGACGTTCAGTTCACTTTTTCAATATCCGGCATCTTCCAACTTTTGTCCTCGGCGGCCTTCTCCGGGCCATAGAAGCGGCACCAATGTTCCGGCGGTTCAACTCTTCGGATGTAAGTGGTGTTTTGTTTTGCGCCATGGTGGATTGTCCTAGCAGTAGAAGACCGATGATGAATGTGGATGCAGGCTTTGCCGTGAGCTTTCCTCTTTTATATCCGATAGATGACGGGCTTATGTTGTCGCGACGGAACGTAGACATGCTCAGAGCGATAACTACGGCCATAGCTACGGCCATTGCCTTAGCTGCTGCGATAATGATAGCGATGGTGAAGCTCAGATAAAAACAATGTAACTGTCAAAACTAACATTGCGAATTATTCCACCAGAGACTCAAACATGGAGC
This sequence comes from uncultured Acidobacteriota bacterium, assembly GCA_963784015.1. GTDB lineage: Bacteria > Acidobacteriota > Terriglobia > Acidiferrales > UBA7541 > Acidiferrum. The sequence goes on along the minus strand of CAWAPX010000033.1, from coordinate 3,772 downwards.
TTTACCCGGACAAATGGATCGATCTATCCGAAGGCAGAATAATCTGCTGATTGGAATATTGGTAAACGAGTGAAATGCCTTTGACTCGTATCAGATCACTTACGAACATACAGGTGAGTAATTACAAGGAGCAATGAACCCGCGAGACAGGTCGTCTTGTCATTAGCGACGAACGGAATAGTGGCGTGGAGAACGTCAATTACTAGAGGAACTACACTCGTCCGACGCGCGGGACCTTTTAATCGTCCAAGTAAATTCTTTCTGGGTGGATCACGACTAGGGAATGAATCGCGAAAGGGTAGGGAATCGGCTCGGCCTCGCCCCCGCCCCCGTCCATATCAGAAATGTACTTTGATCGTGAACTGGGCGGAGCGCGGGCCGCCAACGGCGTACAGCGCGTTCTGCCCGTTTGGAAGGCCTTCGCCTGCATCGACGTTCGTCGTAGCTCCTGGGCATACCTGGCCGAAAGTTGAAGATTCTCCGAAGCGGTTGGAGTAGTTGGAATCCGGATTACACAGCGACCCGGAGATTCCAAACATCGGATGGTTGAACACGTTGAAGTACTCTACACGCACATCGAGTTTGACACGTTCTGTTAAGCTAAACTGACGGCGAACCGCGAGATCGGTCTGGTTGATTGAGTAGGGGCTTCGCAGCCCGTTCCTGGGGAAGTCTCCCGTCATCCCAGCGGGTGGTGACGAAAACGCCGCCGGATTCAACGTCCTGCCGGCCGGTTGCGTCGGATCAGGGATCCAGTAGGGTTGGCCGGGCACGATATCAGCCTGCGTCGTGTAAGGCCCAAACACAGGAGAAATCCCCTCCGCGGTCACGTTGATCGGCGGTGCCGAACTCACGCGCACAAGACCGTCTACCGCCCAACCTCCCAGAATCGCTTTGGCAGCACGGCCCCAAGTGGGTGTTGGCGGCTCGTAAGAGATGGCAGCCGCAAAGGAATTTCGTATGTCAAAGTCGGATGGCGACAACGGCGGAAGCACAATGTCGCTCACGCTCGTCGCGATAGGACCGCTTGTATCACGGGAACCTTGATCGCTGGATTTTGCGTATGTATAGGACACCAGCGCCTGGAGACCATGCAGCATCCGGCGTTGGAATTGTACTTGTAAAGCGTTGTAGTGCGAGTAGCCGCCGTTCCTTACTGCTTCAACGATTGCGCTACTTCCCAAACTGGCAAGCTGTGGTGCAAGAATTGTATCTTGTCCCAGAAGCTGTCTGCCGTCCGACCCAACGTAGCTTGCCGTCAACATCTGCCGGGCTCCCAGTTGCCGCTCAATGGCGACATTCCACTGTAAAGTATACGGCAGGCGCAGGTATGGGTCGAAAGCGTATAAATAAAGCGTGTTCGCATTAATGGCCGCCGAGAGCGGTGGAAGCTGGAAAGCTGGATTCGACAAATCGAAAGGCACTGGCGTGGAGAAAGAAAGGAAATTACTGCTTCCGTATGGAAACCCCAAGGCACCGGCGCCGACATTGCCATCGCCAAGATCATAGTAGATGCCACCACCCCCTCGCACCACGGTATTAGAATTGATTTGGTATGCTGCTCCAATCCGCGGAGCGAAATTGTTAAACTGGGTATGCCAAAGAGGTCCCGGCACTGCCGCGATTGCGTTCGAGTCGAAGATTCCCTGGATCACGTAAAGTGGTTTATCGGCGGTCGTAGAGACCGGTGGCGTGTTGATCTCCCACCGCAACCCATAGGTTAGCGTCAAGCGATTCGTGGCCCTCCAGGTATCCTGAGCAAATAGTGAGTAGTTATTTGCCCTCACGGAAGGGGGATCGTCAGTGCCTAAAGAGATAGCGCTCATAGTCCCTGACAACATGTCCGTGTATGAGGGGAAAATAGAATAACCCGTGGTTCCGACCTCGGTGACACTTAGCTGCCTATAGTCAATGCCGAATTTCAGTTGGTGCAGCCCGAACACCCAAGAGAACGTATCCACAAAATTGAGTTGGTTTTGAACGTTATCATTACGAGTACCCTCTCTGACGTCCATATCGCCAAGAGAGAAAAGCACACTCGTTAAATCGAGCCTAACAGGGGACGAGGACGGATACAGTGCGGAACCAGGCGGCACGACGCCGCCATGAAAGTTTGTAAGGTCGTCGATGAAGGTGGCTGCGTTTCGACTCCAGTTCGCTCGGAAGTCGTTCACTTTGGAGGGAGCGACCAGTATGGTTGCGCCGACAGTTATGGTGTCCGTATTCGAGTTCTGAAACCTGACTTCCTCCCAGTACCGGGTCGATTCATAGGAGGGGGCGTGGTTGTAGCGTGCGAATAGGGTGATTTTCTTGCTTAGGTTGTGGTCAACGCGGATGCTGGTGGCGTTGAGAAAAGAAGGATCGGAATAGGCCACGGTGAGGTTTGCCTCGCATGGATTTGTGATGTTATCGCAGGTGGGGTCGATGAGGGGTGCGTTCGGAAGCGGCAGCGGCAGCGCCTTCAGAAAGGGCTGGTAGACGGGAGCAACCGCTGCTCGGGCGGACGCCGTATAGAAATCATCTGAGTCCGTCTGCGGCAGCAGCAACCGCAGCCCTTCGTACGAAAAGAAAAAGAAGGTTTTGTCTTTGAGGATGGGTCCGCCCAGAGTCCCTCCAAAATCGTTTTGGCGGAGCGGCGGCTTGAGAAGTGGAGGAGCGTCAAAATAATTCCGGGCATCGAAAATCTCGTTTCGTAAGTAATCGAATGCCGAGCCGTGGAACTGGTTGGTGCCGGACTTGGTGACGATGGAGATCTGGGCCCCTGGAGTGCGCCCTAAGTCCGGCGCATAGGACGAAGTCTCGTTACGGAACTCCTGCATGGCATCCACGGAAACCAGTCCGTTGGTGCCGCCTTGTGCGGTGAATGCGGGTATAGCGCCTCCCAGAGTCTGGCCCAAGCCACCACTAAAAGTTGTTACGCCAAAATTTGCGCTCACGCCATCGACCATGAAATAGTTCGCGTTGCTGCGCTGGCCGTTAGCGCTGAACTGGCCTTGCCCAAGATTTTGCGAGGTAAACACTATGCCTGGCGTCAGCGCTATCAGCGGCTGGAAACTGCGCCCATTCAGCGGCATGTTGGCCACTAACTGCTGGTCCACTACAGTACTGACTGCCGCCGAATCGGTTTGCAATCCGAAAGTGTCGCTCAGAACGGTGATGCTTTCTGATGCGGGACCGAGCGCGAGTGTAAAATTCTCGTTGACTGCATCTTGGACATACAGCTGCAGGTTGGGCCGTATGACGGTGCGAAAGCCTTCCTTCTGAATCGTTAATCGGTAAGTTGCAGGATGCAGGTCGGGCAGGACGTAGATTCCGTCCTCGTTGGTGGTGGTGCTGGTGGAGACGTCAGTCTCGATATTGGTGATCTTGCATTCGGCACCTACGATGACGGCGCCGATCAAGTCGGTCACACGGCCGGAAATGCGAGCATCCTCTGTCTGTGCGCAGGCCGCCACCGCGGACAGAAGAAGCACAACGAGTGCCGGGGACTTCATCGAACAATCTCCCTAGCGCCCGCACCTGGCCACTAGTTCCGTTTCGTGCTCAGAGTGGGGGTAGCGTGGTCCTAGCGGTGGGACGACGCAATCCGACAAACTAACAATGGGGCAGAGCGCGCTCGACTGTCGAAACTGAACTGTCGGTCCTGACGATTGCGTCCTGGGCTACTTTTCGGGAAGAGTGTCGGAGAGTTCGCGTGTGTCAGCGAGCGGCTGGGTGCCAGCTGCAAGTCCGTTTTGCTGTAGCAGGTAAGCGAGAATATCGAGAGATTGCT
>CAWAPX010000032.1:0-13555 GCA_963784015.1 uncultured Acidobacteriota bacterium | reverse complement strand
GCTGAGCGCGCGAAGCAGTGTCACGGAGGCGATAGTGGGTACGCGAGTCACTCGTCAAGCGCTCCTAGAGGCGGCCGAACTGTTTCACAGCTTCTTGAATGGACTTCAGCTTTTCGATGGTCGCGTACATGGAATGCTCCTTGAAATCCATCTGCTGAGCGAGTTTGAGCGCTGCAGGCGCGGATGCGCGAGGCACAACGACAACACCATCCGCGTCCGCAACGATGATGTCGGCCGCATTCACTGTGACCCCGTCGCACACGACCGGGATATTGGCGCCAGCGAAGCGGTAGTGCGTCACCGAAGTGGATGGAACGATGCCGAGCGCGTAGACAGGGAACCCAATTTTTTACCGGAATCAAGCGACATCACCGTTAAGCCGCCGTCGATTACCGCGCCCGAGAAATTTCGGGAGTTCATGGCCGTGCCCATAGAGTCCGCCCATTCCAGCGATGTCGGCTCCGTCTTCCACGACCATTACGTAAACCGAATTGGAAGAGCCATGGTCGATGGCTGCGAGCATTCCGTCGAGTGCGTTCGGATCGTGGTTGGTTTCCAGTTCTTGAGAAGCACGGTCAGAGCGAAGCCCGCAAACTTGGTGGGAAGATCGGGCGCATGTGATGGGACATGTACATTTTGCGGCCAGTGATCTGTTCGAGCGCGTCGGAAACGGAGGCGACTTCGACGTGGCGAAAGCCGTCGAGCAACGAAGCGTCATCCGTAACGGCGTACCTACTTGATGGGTGCGAGCCAAGGGTGGCCCTACGGAGAGGCCGATGACAGCTATGGCAAAACTGCTGAACGCGACGGTCTGAACGACTCGGCGAAAATGTGCCGAACCAAATTGTGACATCATCGGGATTCTCCGGCAATTTGAGTGGCTGGACTGTAGCACTTCTTCGTATCTGGTACTAGTCGCAGATAAATTTTAATTCGATTGAATAAAGGCATTTGAGTCGATGACCTTCACTCTTCTTCTTCGTCGTCGTCGGGCTTTTTGCTCTTGGCTGCGTCGGTTTTCGCTCCACGAGCGGCGGACATCAGAAAGCTGACCAGATCGTTCAGCTCGTCACGATTGAGAGTTGCGGCGTAGTCTGCGGGCATCAGCGAATCTGGTTGGCGCGAAAAGCCAGCGAGCTCTGACTTCTGGAAAAGGTGGAAAGTGCCGTCGAGTGTCTGCAGTTGGAGCGAAAAATTGTCTTCGTTCCGCACGACGCCAGAATATTCTTTACCATCGCGCGTCTTCACGATCACCTTGCCGCCGAGGCGGTTTGTAGTGGTGGGTTTGACGATGGCTTGAAGAATCTGGTCCACAGAACGATTTGCGCCAAATCCTGAGAGTTCTGGGGCAATGAAGCCACCCGAGCCAGCGATTGCGTGACACTCAGAGCATCGCGGCTTCCCGTAGAAGAGTTCGCGGCCTCTCTTCACGTCACCCGGGAACTTCGCAGAATCGTTCCTGCCCTGAAGCTGGCGCAGATAGGCGACGACATTCTTGAGGCTGCTTCCGAGAGACGCGAAGGCCGGCATTCCTCTTGCTGGCACTCCGCCGGCAATGATCCGCGAAAGCTCGTCGTCGGAACGCTTCTGCGTTTTTTCACTCGTGGCAATATCCGGGGCGCGTTCACCGCCGCGCCCATCCAAGCCGTGACACCCGGCGCACCGCGATTCGAACACTTGTTGACCGTCGACGTTCGGCGTATTCGCGCGCTCAACGCTTTTCGTGGAAGGCGGCGATTTCTGCGCCTGCGACGCGACTCTCTGCGTACCTACCAAGGCACATAGGAGCACGAACCCAAGGCCAGATGCTATGCGGGCGGCACGAATATTGTCAGCACGAGTCATAGGTAACGCAATCTTAGGATATATTCCCTCGCAGCGTGCGTTGCGCAAAGTGTGATCCGGCCGGAGACTGCGATTCCAGCAAATCAATGATTCGCGCGGCTGCGCACAGCGATGAGAGACACTTGTTCCAAGTCGGGATAGTGGCCTTCTTCATCCGATTTTCGATCGCTCGGCTTTATCTGCTGAACTGTGGTCTGCGCAGGCAAAACTCCGCCGAAATATTTACGGTAGACTTTTCCGAACGCCGCCGAATCCGATAAATCGTCCAGGTAAATTGTGGTTGAGACCACCTGGTCGAACTTCATGCCGGCTTCTTCCAGGTTGTCGAGGAGATTTCGCATCGTCTGGCGCACCTGGTCGGCGGTGGAAGCGGCGAACACGCCGCCATTTGGTCCCGGGATGAATCCGCTCTTCGCCGAACAATAGAGGGTGTCGCCGGCGAACACACAGGGGCTCGCGGTTGGGCTTGGCGGCATGTTCTTCGGCCGGATGGCTTGTCGCTGGGCCAAGTCGCGGACAGCTACGCCGGTGTAGGCGATGTGCGCGCCTTCCGGGAGACTCGACACTTCGATCGTGGCGCGCCCCGGAGTATTTCCGAACTCAAAGCGCCGGGCGTAGTGCTCATTCATGATGCGGCTCGGTATTTCTGAAGTCAGGTAAGGATTCACGAAGACCATGTTTCCGAGCGTGAGTCCCGCAGATTCCACGACTAATTTCAGACGATCGAGCGCGAAATCGACCTGCGCGGCTGGATTTGCCGGCACGTTGCCATTTGCGGGATCGCTGCCCAGCATCGTGGAAACAAATAATCTGTCGTGCGTCAACATTCCGGCGGAATAGGCTTTGCTCGGACGGAACTGGGGCACTTCGACGGCTTTCTTCCCGGTGAGATCGCGAACGGCGACGGCATTGATTTGTATGGCTGGCTCAGGGAGCCGTGCAACGCCCAAGACTCCGCGCGCGGGTGGCAGCTTCGGGAAATACTCGGTGAAGGCCTTGTCTAACGCGTCGTAGTGGCTCATGTCATCGAGATAGACCTGGACATAAACGACATGTTCCATCGTAAGGCCCGCCGCTTCGACTACGGCTCGTACATTCTCCAGCGATTGGCGAACCTGATCCGCAAAACCTGACGGGGTGCTTCCATCGACGCGGCGAGGTCCCTGCCCGGAAACATAAACATAGTCTCCGGCGTCGATCCCGGGAGAGCCCAGCGCATCGCTGGTTGCCGCCGACGATTTAGGCTGGACGGCCTTCAGTTGCGCGCGTGCATCCGGCGTGAAACAAAGCAGCGCTGCGCCCAGTAGGCACAGGAGCCTCATGCCGATTTTCCCTTGCGGGCTGCGCCAAGAATTTCGCGTAGCCTTTGGCCGACGATCATTTCTTCCCCCGGCTGAATCGTCATGGAAACCAGCTCGATATGATCGACTTCTCTCCGCTCTTTTCTGTCGGGCTTTGCCTTTTGTATTCCTTCGCGCACGGCCGGCACGAGGCTGGGGTTGTCAGCGCCTAGCACTTCGATCGTGGGATCGTTTGCCCGCAATTGCGTTACGCAGTCGGTAATGGTGAAGCCCCATGCTTTCTGATCCCACGAAACCTTCAGCGTGGGGTAGCGATTTCCGTCGTCGGGAATGTAGATTTCGGTTTTGACGCCCGGCACGGTTTCCACTAGTTTGCCGATGCGGTCGACTCTGGCGTTCCATTCCGCGTAGAGTTTCTTGGGATCAATTTTCAGCCATGTCTCTACCGCGGTGATGCAACCGATGATTTCTTCCTTGCCGACCTTCATGGCACGGCAGACAGCTCCCTCCCAGGGAGCGGAGTTGCGCAGGGCCGCATCGATCAGGTCTTTGCGGCCGAGCAAGACGCCGCTACATTGGGGCCCTTGCAGTCCTTTGCCGCCGGAAAATGTGTACAAGTCAATTTTCATCTGAGCATACAACTTGAGGTTGTCCGCCGGTGGAATGCCCGCCGCATCATCCAGCAGCATCGGGATGCTGCGCTCTTTGGCGATGGCGACCTCGCGTACGAGTTTGTCTCCGAGATCGGTGGTGTAGATCATTGCCGTGTTCGGCGTGATCGCGTTTGCGATATCGTCTGGCGACTCGACGAGAACCAGTTTCGCGCCCGTCAGCCGGATGGCGCTATCGAATGCACTGCGGCCACCGACCATAATTACTTCGTATTTCATGCCGGTGGTGTCCGGCAATTGCCAAATTTTCTGCGAATCGGTGCCTGCCATGCACGCCGCGGTGGAGGCGGCCATCGCTCCAGCTGCGCCAGTGGTGACCATACCGGACTCGGCGCCGGTCAACTCCGCGAGCTTGCGCCCCGCGCCGCGCTGCAACTCGACCATGTTCACAAAATAGTGCGACGCTTCCGTCTGGGCGGCGCGCACCTCTGGAAATTGCAGCGACCCACTCAGATAGGTCCACGTACCGCGGCAATTGATGACGGTCTTGACGCCAAGGCGACTGTACACGTTATCGCTGGGCGCCAATCCGATCGCAGCGGCCGATCTTGCATAGAGGCCTTGCGCCGCGATCTGTGCGAGCAACGGCGAGGCCGCCAACATTTTCATGAATCCGCGACGCGATGATTCTGGACGTATGGGCATGCTACCTCCGAAAGATTCTTCCGTGCTATTTGGCAAAAATCAGGGTTCCAAAATGTTCGGGCACATGATTGGGATCGCGGTTTGGAGCGCAGGTCTGCTGCCAGCACATGAAGTGACGTTGCGGATCTTCGCCGAGACCGTCGATACGATAAAGGTTGACGCGCCAAATCGTGCCGGCCTTTACCCGTAGATCACTGACAGCTTTCAACGGCACACGCGCCGCCGCGTACCAAACGTGGTTGGCTTCATCGATCCGACCTTGCCGCTCCCAGCCTGAGTTCCACTCGGCGCCATAGCTGTCGTGATCCAGATCGATGGCCAGATCGACCCAATCGCCGGTAGGAGCAATCTCGAATTCCCGGTAATGCCGGATGTTGGTCCAATCGTCGCCGAGAAAAAACTCGACGACGTCGCGATCCCACAGCTTCAGGCGATCTTTGCTGTTGTCCGCGGGCAACCAGAGATTCAATTCGCTATACGGAGAGATGAACAGGAGATAGAGATCAGAATCGGTCCAAAACCCGCGTACTTCCGTCTTTAGCTTGGGATAGTCGAGCTGCAGCGTACAATCTTTCTCGATCCAGGCTGAGGCTGCGTGCGACCAGGTTGCTGAGTGCGGGTCCGTGTTGAGCTCGGGTGCCTTAGCAACATAGGGAACGGTGAAGGCCGCCATTGGCGATGTGACCTCGCATACATCCACCGCAAACGCGACGACCGGGATTAAAAGGATCAGCGGAAGGTATCGGATGGGTTTCATTGGTTATGGACGCTGCGCGTTTCGTAGCTCCGGCGAGATCTCGTAGGCTTTCTCGAACTCCGCGCGCGCCTGGTCTTCCTTTCCTTCCTGGTGTAGAGCTAATCCAAGGTTGTAGTGGGCCTCTGCGTACGAAGGCTTGAGGTGAACAGCCTCCAGAAACTCCGATTTTGCGCCGCTGTTGTCGCCGGATTGCAAGAGGGCCAGTCCGAGATTGTTATGAGCCTCCGCGAAGTTTGGATCGCGGCGAACAAGTTCCCGGAAAACGCTGATGGCGCCTGCCGTATCGTTTTTTTGACTTAAAACCAAACCCAATTGGATACGTGCGTCCGTGTACTTGGGATCCAAGCCGAGGGCTTCGTTCAGTTCAGGGACTGCCTCGTCGAGATGTCCCGATTGCGCCAGCGCCAGGCCGAGATTGTAGTGCGCCTCCGGAAGATCAGCATCCGACATCACCGCCTGCTGGAACTCTTGAAGCGCGCGATCGCGGTCGCCTGCGCGCCAGAAAAGAAGTCCGAGGCTGGAGTGGACTTGAGCATAGTCGGGTTTCAATTGCAGAGCTTTGCGGTAAGCTTCTTCGGCGCGTGCGGGATCTCCTTTGCGATCCCAGGTGACACCAAGATAGTAGTAGCCAGTCGGCAACTCCGGACTCTGATCAATCGCCTGCTGAAAGAAACTCGCAGCGTCATCCAACTGCTGTTTCTTCAGCGACTCCACACCCTGAACGATAAGGAGCTTTGCCTGGGCCAAGCGAGCGCGAAAGCTTTGCAACTCGTTCAATTGATCCAGCTCCTTATGGGCCGCAGCGCTGTCCCCTTGGGTACGGAGAGCGATCCCTAGGCCGTAGTGAGCCTTCTCAAAATCGGGTTTCAATTCAATCGCTCGTCGAAATGCGGCGATTGCGCCCGCGATATCACCTCCTGCTTTAAGTTCCATAGCGAGGTTGTATTGGGCATTGGGGTCCACGGGATCGAGTTCGACGGCCTTCCGGAAGTTGGCAAGCGCCTCATTGTGATTGCCCTGTCGGCGCAGGGTTATGCCGAGCAAGACGTGAGCGGGCGCCATTCCGGGATCAAGGCGAAGTGCAGCGCGAAACTGAGCGCCAGCCGCGTCCAGCTTGCCGAGTTGGCCTTCCACTTGCCCCAACTCGAGATGCATTTCCGCAGTGGGCTTCAGCGCGACGGCGCGGTTGAGCTCGCGTTCGGCACCGGGGAAATCATTCTGCTCCGAATAAACATGCGCGAGGAAAAGATGAGCAGGGGCGTTGGAGGGCCCGTACTCTACCGCTTTGCGGAGTTCCCTCAGAGCGCCAGCCTGGTCATGGAGTTCATACAAAGCTGCACCGAGACCGAAGTGGGCCTCCGCCCACACTGGCTTAAGCCGAATCGCGGCCTCGAATTCTTCGACAGCTTGCTTCGTGTCACCTTTGTATTTAAGTGCCAACGCAAGGTCGTAATGTGTGATTGCATCATTGGGTTCGAGCTCCAGGACCTTGCTATAAGCGGCGATGGCCTGCTCCCACGATTTGGAGCGAACAAGTGCATTCGCTTGCTCGCGGTAGGCTTGGGCCGTCTGAGCTAGCAAAGCCTGCGAACATTCAAGACTGAGAACGAGCGCACACACGATTGGCAAAACCCCACGACGGTGAATGACCGAAACTGTGCAGCCAGACTTCATCGACCACAGCCTAACATGCGCGCCGAGTCAGGCGGGGCTCCAAGGAAAGCCCCGGTGGGACGGCCCGCCTGCTTTGCGGTGGCTACCAGTAGAATTTCGCGCTGACCTGACCAATGCGTGGATCGCGCGCGTTGGTCACGATTCCGAAACTCGCATCGCTGATGTTCCCATCAGGATTCATAAATTGCGTGTGGTTGAAGATGTTGAAAAATTCAAAACGGAGATCGAAAGCGAATCTCTCATTGATCGCAGTATGCTTCAACATGCCGAAGTCGGTGTTGTTGAATCCAGGGCCATGGAAGAAGCGCCGGTTGGCGGTGCCGAAAGTGCCTGGCACGCAGTTCAACGCGAACGCCCCCACACTTGGCAGGCACCCTGCTTCTGTCGTATCCCCTGGGAATTGTGGTGTCGCAAGACCCGGCGGAGGCGGGAGGAAGTAGCATCCCGTACCGTCGGCGGTTGGGCAATTCGGATTCGATTTTCGTGGATTTAGGATCTGCACTGGTCCAACCACGTCAGGCATATCCGTAGACGAGCTGCCCCACAGAGTGTAATCACCATTTCCCTGGTTTAGCTGAATCGGGAAGCCAGAGGACAAGCGTGTGATGCCTTCCATCTGCCAACCTTGGGTCAAGCGCTTGGGCGCATTGGGGAAAGCCCGGTTGAACGGGATGGCCCAAACGTAACTGGCCACAAAATTGTTTCTGACGTCGGTGGAAGATAGCCCTCGGCTGTATTTAGGATTTACGAAGTTCACCAAGTCGCCGAACCCGGAGGAATCGTCCAAACCTTTGGCAAAGGTGTAAGCGGCCAGGAAAGTAAAATCGTTCGCCTTACGTTCGACGGTGATTTGCGCGGCGTTATAGCTCGAATTGGCGCTCGTAAATGTGAATGTGTTGCCATAGCCGGCACACACCTGGGTAGCCGCACCCGGGCAGAAGTTTGGATTTATAAGTTTGTTCCTGGTGCTATACACATTGCCGCTGGGAAGCTGGTACACGTCGTTCTCCGCGCCAAATCCGCAGCCAACGACGGGATTACCGGGGGTACTCGCGGTCAGGTCTATTGCCCCTTGTGCAGTGAGTTGTTGGCAGAGAGCTGGGTCACCCGGGTTGGATTCCTGCTGGGTGATAAGGTGGTGCCCCTCGGTGCCGACGTAAGCCAAAGTGAGCACGGTTGATTTGGTGAGCTCTCGTTGAATAGAGAAATTGAAGTGCTCCGCATAAGGTAGTTGGTTGTGAATGTTGTAGCCCGGAAAATAGTTGAAGGGCTCAAACACCGAGAAGTCCAGTGTCTTGTTGGACGGGTCGCCCGGAATCGGCAAGGTGTAGGGAAAGCGTTGACCCAGCGATTGCCCACTCTGCCGAATCAGGAACGGCTGGCTAAACAGTACCGACGACGGAGATTGCCAATATAGACCGAACGGCGCGTCGGCCACCTCGTAGAACAGGTTAAGGTCCTCCACCGAAGTGTAGTACATCCCGTAAGCCGCCCGGATGCTGCTCTTTCCCGGCCCACCGAAGATCTTGCCCAGTATTCCGTCAGAGAATCCAGGCGAGTAGGCCAATCCTAGCCGTGGGCCTACGTTGTTGTATCTTGTGGGGGCAAGCGTCTTGGGAATACCAGCGTCACCCGGAAATACCAAGCCTGTAGGAGCAAGTGGAAACTCTGTGGACTGTTGTCCCGGAACCCAGGTTTGGATTTTTCCTTGCCAGTCGTACCAAGGCATACTCACTTCCCAGCGGACGCCAAGATTCAGGGTGAGATTGGGTTTCACCTTCCAGGAATCCTGGGCGAATGCCCCGCCATAACGCGTTCGGGAATCCAGGACCTGTTTTGCCGCCTGGACGTAAGCAGCGCCACAAGTGTTGCACGTCGCGCCGAGGAGGAAGTCGGCCATATCAGACCCGGTCACGGAACCGTCAAACGTGAATTGACCGTTGGGGCTGGCGTAGTTACGTTCGTTCACCTGCAGGTAGCGGAATTCTCCTCCGAACTTCCAAGTATGTCTGCCCGAGGCCTTTGAGAATACGTCACTGACCATATAGGTGGTATCGGGTTGGTCTGTGTTCAGTGTGGGGACGCCGATGTTCAGGCCAATCTGGGTCAAGCTCACTTGTGGCATATATTGCGTGTAGCCGGGCAGCGGGACTATGCCCAGGGTGCCTTCGCCCGTCACGAAACCCAAATCAGAAATATTGGCAAAACTGCCCGCGGGATTGTCCTTATGCACCGCTGTCCGGAAGAAGCTGATCCGCGCTTCGTTCACGGCTGTCGATCCGAAGGGCTTGGTGTTGCTCATGACGAACTCTTGCGCTCGCGATGGTGTGATGGTCGGGAATCCAGGCACAGTGGCGAATCCTGCTAGAGCGCTGTCGACGGTAGTGTCATCGAGGTGGTAGTACCAAGACCAGTTGCCGGTAGTTTGATTATTGAAATCCACACGTTCCCCGAACTTGTTGTCGACGAGGCTGCTCCTCTGGCTGTTGTTCGAGTAGTTGTTCACGTCACCAGCCAAAGTGGGCGTGGGAATGTACCCGAGAATGTTGGAGCTCGGCGTGTCCCATGCGGCTTGCGGGATGTTCGCAAGGCCGGTCGTTGAGTTGACTGGAAATACGCAGCCTGCTACGGGGTCCGTGCTGTTGCAACCGGGGAAGCTATATGGCTCGTTCTGCACCACGGTTTGGCCCGTCGTAGACGCCAAGCGACTCGTCAGCACTTGCGCCCAGTAGGGGCCATCGACAGCGCCGGTCAAGGTTGACGGATCGAAGTTGCCAGCCCTTTGAGCAGTGGTTGGAACGGTAACCAACCCGGTTTCGGCGCCTTGCACCTGACGAGTACCCTGGTAATCGGAGAAGAAAAACAGATGATTCTTCCAGATGGGGCCTCCCAAGGTGTAGCCGAATTGATTTTGGCGTAATTCAGATTTGGAAGGCGCGAAGAAATTCCTGGCATCCAGCGCGTTGTTGCGCAGGAACTCAAAGATATCGCCGTGGAAGGAGTTAGTGCCAGATTTGGTGATGGCGTTCATCACCGCGCCGCTGAATTTTCCATATTCGGCGTCGAAGCTATTGGTAATGAGGCGGAACTCTTCGACGGAGTCGAGATTAGGGACTAAGCCGGCACCGAGGTTGCGACCCTCGCTCACATCGCCGCCGTTCACAAGGAATGCGTTGGCGGTTTCCCGTTGGCCGTTGACGGAGATGTTGCCTGCGTTTAAATTGCCGGAAACCGGGCGGTCTCCACCGATGGTACCGGCTGTACTAGGTGCAACACCCGCTTGCAAGCCCAGAAGATCAATGTAGCTGCGGCCGTTCAACGGAAGGGCCAGCATCTTTTTGGAGTCAATTACGTCGCCGAGTTGCGTGCTCTCTGTTTGTACTTGCACGGCATTGGCTTCCACCTTGACCGTTTCCGCCTGTACAGAGCCGACCTCAAGCATTACGTCAACTTCCAGTTGGTCATTCACCTTCACTACGATGTCGGTTTCGACAAAAGTACGGAACCCAGCCGCGGTTACCGACAGATTATAGGTGCCAACGGCCAACGCGAGAATCCGGTACGATCCGTCCGCGGACGAGGTAACTTCCTGTTTGAAATTGGTTTGCACGTTGGTCACGGTGATGTGCGCACCCGCGACTGCCGCCTGTGTTTTGTCGCGGACCACTCCTTGAATCGAACCGGTGACATCGGCGCGCGAGACGGTCGAACTAAAAAGAATGACGAGAATGAGCGCGAACACGGACGGCAAGGACTTAAGGCAATTTCGCATGGTTCCCCCTGAGTGGCGCTACATTTACACGAAAAAAACCGGGAATCAAGCACTTTCGTATTATTACTTTCTATTTCGATCTATTATTTTTCCAGTTTCGCCCTATCAGTATTTTCGAGTTGCGGTTTTGAGGTATCACGAACATCGTTAAGGGCACGAGGGGAGCTCGAAAAGGGGAGATTGACAGCGGAATAAAAAGAAAGTAAAAGAAAGGAATCGAAATCACCTATATAATTTGCGGGCTGGACACGCTTCTGGCTGCCCACTCAACCTACACGCCCCAAATGACCTGTGTGGGAACCGATACTTTCAGGGTATTTGAATTTTAGACGCGCGCATGCGAAGACGCTACATCACCTTTCAGTTCTTTTTGCTGGTCGCTTGTATTTGCCTGCCTGCTCTGGCCCGTTCGCAGGAGCGTAACTGGACGAATTACGCGCGAATCGGTGCGTATGGATTGACTTCGAAGAACGCCACGGAGATTGTACGGGATGCCGAAAAGGATCACGTATTCGGCATTGAAGTCGACAATGACATTCCTGGTAGATATGAGAGTCTGCTCGACCCAGCGGACAAACTGAAGGCCATACGTTCCGTGGCCGAAGCCGCTCACAGCGCCAACAACAAAGCGTTCGTCTACATCGCCGGCACCGAATGCATCACCGCCAATGCGGATAAGTCCGCGCATTCCGTGGTGAAAGATCATCCGGACTGGCTGCAGCGTAAAATCACCGGCGAGCCCGCCGTCTTCACTTCGGGAGCAGCTTTTTGGATCCGTCCGGGAGACGAGGATGTGTGGGTCAGCCCGTATGCGAAAGAGTGGCGCAACCTCTACATGCAGCGCGTCCGCCAAATCGCCGCAACTGGAATCGATGGAATCTACGTCGACATTCCTTACTGGATGACTCACTTTGACGGCTGGGAAGACACGTGGGCGAGTTTTGATGATGCGACCGTTGCCGCATTCCGCGAAAAGACCGGGCTGGATGCGAAAAAAGATCTGAAGTTAGGCGACTTCCAAAACCCTAATTTTCGCAAGTGGATTGATTTTCGCATCGAAACCATGACGGACTTCGTCCAAGAAATTCGTCAGAATGCGCACGGCGTGAATCCCCAAATCATGGTGATACCGGAAATCTATCCCGGCATTGAACAAGAGTCGACCCGAGTGGGGGCCGACGTCTATCAAATGTATGGAGTGGTGGATGCCGTTGCCCACGAGTACGAATTCGGCGAGGGAGAGCACCTGGCTTCTTCGCGCTCGCAACTGGATTGGTTCCTCTATCAGGCAGGGATGCTGACGTTTCGAGCCTTCGCCCGCGGAAAAGCCACCTGGATTTTGAATTATTCCTGGGATGGGGACAAGAATATTGACCCACGTGAGGCGATGAAGAATCTAGCGATGTCTCAAGTGGTGGCGGGCGCCAATTTTTGGGATGCTCCAGGGCATTCGATGGCTGGATCCAATGATAAAGCCACGCGTGGGGAGATCTTTCGGTGGATTGAAACGAACGAAAAGACCTTTTACTCCCCGCGCTTTCCCTTGCATCCCATTGGCGTGTACTTCTCACCGAAGAGTAGGGACTACGATCCGAATGGATTTCTGCCGTCGTTTCGCGGGCTTCTGGTGCTGCTGCTGCAATCGCATCAAGAATTTCAGGTGATCACTCCCGAAACGCTCGCCGCGTTCCACGGCGACGTTTTGGTATTGCCGAATGTCACTGTCTTGAGCGACGCTGAAAAACAGACGGTAAACCGATTCGCGGGCGGTGGGGCGCGGGTCGTCATTACAGGCCGCAATGTAACCGGATTGTCTTCTTCCGAGCGCGTACTTGCCTATGAGAGTTGTCCTGCGAGTCTCTATCTGGACAAACTGGGAAAAGACTTTTCAAGTGGCTTGCGGGAAATGCCGAAGGAGTTTCTGCAAGCCCTCACGGTGAAAAATGAAATGGAACTCGACGCGCCATCGACAGTTGCCGCTAATTTCGGACTTGTAGATGGCAGCGCTCACCTTTTCCTTGCAAACTTTGGCGGGTTAGTTCCAGGAAAGGTAGCGACCCCAACTCCTGTAGCTGGAGCAAGAATCCGTATTCCGGCCGCCCTGGGAAATTCGCTGGCCTATCTTCCATTCCTTGGCCAGACCCAAATTCTCCAGGGAACAAAACACGGCGACAAGATGCAGTTTGAACTCCCAGCCATTGAACGCGGTGCAGCAATCTGGGTCATTAAAAATTAACGGAAGATGGGCATGACATCCTCGCTCAGCTCGGGAAAACAGAAAGGTTTGCAGGCGGTCGCAGACTCCCGTGGCGTCATCGCAGCATTGGCCATCGACCAGCGTAGCGCACTTCAGACATTGTTTGCGCGAGCCATGGGTGTTGCAGCAGCGGATGTTCCCGGGGAAAATCTAACCCAATTCAAGGAAGCGGTGAGTTCCATTCTCACGCCTCATGCGAGTGCCATCCTTCTAGATCCGGAATATGGTCTACCTGCCGCAGCGAAGCGAGCTACAAACGCAGGGCTTCTACTTGCGTACGAGCAAACTGGATATGACAAAAAGGTCCCCGGGAGGCTCCCCCGCCTTCTCGACCAATGGTCCGTTCAACGCCTTGTCGATGCTGGGGCGAATGCGGTCAAACTTCTCTTGTACTATTCAAGCCGCTCACCCGCGGAGATCAACGAGTTCAAATACTCCTTCGTGGAAAAAGTCGGCGCGGAGTGTGCGGCCTCGGACGTGGCTTTCTTCCTGGAGTTGGTGAGCTACTCGGAGAACATGGACGAGAAAAGTATAGAATTTGGGCGGATCAAGCATGAAGTCGTTGCTGAGGGTATGAGGGAATTTTCAAAGCCGCGGTACCGCGTCGATGTGTTGAAGGTCGGCATGCCCGTT
>CAWAPX010000031.1:0-3947 GCA_963784015.1 uncultured Acidobacteriota bacterium | reverse complement strand
TTGTAGTTTGGTGAGACGGGAAAGAGCAGAAGGCAAGGCCGGGTCAGGGCCCAAATCACAACCCGCACCAGGAAAACCAGCGAGTGCGGCACCCATCGGCACTCTGCGCCACCCGCCCGCCTCGATTGCAACACGCGCCGTTCGGTTGCTCCGCCATTTGCACCGTTCTTGTTAATACACATTGACTATGTATCTAGTAAGGATCTAAATGGTGCTAATACGACCGAAATTGATTCACTAACATCGAGTTGGCTGAGTGCCACTAAAGGGTCAGAAGCCACTGCGACGGTCGGGAAACGGACGTCTTGAATGAAGGCCGCCCCTCTTCCGCCTGAAATCGTTTCGCTGATCCACTATACAGAGCTAAACAAATCTGGATGGTGGAACAAGAGCATTCAACAGCTGGTGTTGAGCGCGATCTGGTTACTCGGGAAGTCTATCCCGCAAACCGAATTGGCCGGGGTTCTTACTCAGTCCTTCCATATCGATATACCCGTTCAGCGCCTAATGGAACAATGCGAGCAACTAATTAGGTCCGGTAGTCTTATACGCGTTCCAAAGGGTGACTTGAGTTTATCTGAGGCATCAAAGAGGAAGTTGGAGGATGAGCTGCACCAGAATGAAGAACTGACAGTAAGAGTAAGAAGTCAGTTTACCGAGGTATTCGCAAAATCCTGTCCGACGCTCGATGGGGCTGACCAATGGACACTATTTCACACAAGATTCCTAATTCCCTTAGTACGTGAAATAGGTGCAAGAACCTACCAACTGATTTCCGGAGGCCAACTGGATCTGGAAGTAATCGCGAAGCTCCCAGAATTTCTATCGCACTACGATCCGCACCATCATCAAGGATTGAAAAACGCAATTATCCAATTCTTGAATCCCGCAAATGATGACGTGCGCACCTATGTCCTCCGACACTTGAATGCATACTTTTGCCTGGAGGCAAGCAGTCTTGAACAGCCCACAATCGATGCTCTCATGCAGAGCATGGAACACCCGCCCTCGTTCAAGATATTTGTGGATACAAACTTTCTTTTTTCGTTTCTTGATCTGCATGATAATCCAGCCAATGAGGCCGCCAAGTCACTTGTCAAGTTAACGAGGCAGTTGCAAGGCCGAGCTCTGTGTAAATTCTACGTATCGCCTGAGACCTTAGACGAATTCAAGCGGGTTGTGCGTGCGCAGCAGGATTTTCTTCAGGGGCTAGTCCTTCCGACTAATCTTGCGCAGGCCGCACTCGAGATGGACCTGAGCGCGATCGCCCAGAGATTTGTTGAGTTCTCGAAGGGGGCCGGGCAGCCTGTCTCCGCGGAGACTTATTTTCGGCCGTATCTCAGCGACTTGATCCCGACGCTGCGCGGCAGTCAGGTGGAGTTCTTTAACGAATCGATGGACGGATACTCGATGAGGCAAGACGTCATCGATGACATCCTGGATCAGCAACGGCATGAGAAAAAACGCTATGGTCAAAACGCAAAAAGCTACGAGCAGTTAAGACACGATGTGGTGTTGTGGCATTTTGTGAATGAGAGGCGGCCGGTACGTGTGGAGTCGCCAGTTGAGGCCACCTACTGGATCGTTACCGTCGACTACCACTATATGGGATTTGACCTTTATAAGAGGGGGGACGCTCAGAACTCAATCCCTATCTGCCTGCATCCGTCTTCTCTGATACAGCTTTTGCAGTTTTGGCTTCCGCGAACGCGCGAGTTTGAGGAAGCGATACTCGACAGCCTTAGACTTCCACTCTTGTTTCAAGAATTTGATTCTTCCGCCGAGCGCGTCACGGTAAGAATCTTGGAGTCATTAGCGCGATTCGAGAACATAGGGCATCTGTCTACGGGCGTTGTTAGTAGCATCCTGGTTAATCAAGCTCTAAGACAGGAGATCGCTCTTGAGTCAGACGCTCAGAAACAAGTCGAACTGGTGCGCGGAGCGCTAGTTGAGGAGAATGAGAGGGCGAGGAAGCATTTGGAGGAAGCCAGCGAAGAGAAGCAGCGCTTGGAACTGGAAGTGTCGGGCAAAAATCAGATTATTGATGAACTAAGAGCGCGAATTGACCAGCAGGGCGAGCGCACACGGTTGTTAGAAGAAAAGCTGGGGCAGGCTGAAACCGACCAGGGGAAAAAGCAAAACGAGGCGAAAGCAACCTTGCCGAATGGCCCGGCAAGCAAAAGCGAAATCTTTTATTTCTCCGCGGCTTCTTTAGTGCTACTCCTACTTTTGGTTTCTGCTTCGGTGCTCTCGCTGAGATGGTTGCAGAGCCCTCTTCGGCCCCGAGAGGCATCAATCGTAGTGTTTGGTTTGATGGCATTGTTCTGGGTCTTGCTCGTCGACTTGCTCGGTCGTCGGAGCGAAGCCGTAAAATCCTGGAGTGTTTATGTCAAGTTTCAAGAATTTAGGACTTGGTTAGTGGGGCTAATCGTTTTCGTTATTGGCTGGCAGGTCGTCGAGGCCGTGTGGGGATCCGCACTCAGTTGGGTGAAGGTGGCCCTTCATTTGGGAATCTAGTCGGAACGGTAGTCTTGGTACGTGCCAACACGTTAGGTAAAGGCGAGAGGTATGAGTGATTTGGGCGGACGGCTAGCGGGCGCTCCAGCCGCCGTCAATTAGGATGGTGAGGCCGGTGATGAGTGAGGCGGCGGGCGAAGCGAGAAAGACGAGAGCGCCGGCAACTTCGACGGGTTCACCGACGCGGTGGAGGGCGGCGATGCACTTGAAGTAACAGAAACAGAGGGAGAAGAGAGGTCCCTCGACTTCGCTCGGGATGACAGATTTTGGGTGGGCATCAGGGGGAAGCGGGCGATGGCGGGCGACGTTTCGCCCTACGTGCGCCTGAGGACGACAGGAGTACGTCTGCCACCCTGAAGGGTTGGCGCTACATTTAAACTTTTTCGGATTTTTTTGGGGTATCAGCGGGGGAAGCCGGCGCTGAGGTCGCGCCAGGTGGGGTTGGGGCGTTCGATCGGAAAGACTTTTTTCTCGCGGCGCCGGCGTTTGAGTTGTTTTTCGGGGGCGATGGCTTCGCGGGACTATGTTTCGCGCTGCGTGCGACTCAGGGCGGAGGGAGCGTACGTCTGCCACCCTGAAGGGTTGGCGCTACATTTAAACCTTTGGCAACGTGATCGGTGACATCCGGACCTTAGCGCGTTGCCACGTTGCACCTCCTCGTTCAGGTTTGGATGTAGCGCTGCGGCTTCAGCCCGGAAGGTGGGTTGGAATTAGTAGTTGGGTTTGCGCGCCGCCTCGGCGGTCTACCTCTGCCACCCTGAAGGGGTGGCGCTACATTGAAACCTAATTCGTTACTGCTTCCAGGGTGGCTTCCATGCCGGCGCTTCCGACCCTTTCAAGATCCTTGCGCCAACCTCGGTGAATGATCCTACAAACGGGTACTCTAATGGCGTACGGCACAGTCCCTTGCGCACTGGATTCAACCAGACGTACCACGCCACGGCTTCCGCCGAATCAGAATCGCGAAGGATGCGGTCGTAGTATTTGAATTGCCACAGTTTGCGGCGCGTGCGCCGCGCAAACGCGAAGCTCGTCTGCTGTTTGTATTCTTCGACGAACGCCATGAGGTCACTGGCTTCCGACGCTGCGCACACGAAGGCATGCATGTGATCCGGCATCACACAATACGCATGCACGAAAAAGTCGTAGCCAGCCGCATGGGCCCTCAAGCGCTCAATCAACCAGGAAGCGATGCGCGGGTTCTTTCCAAACGGTTTTCGACTTTCGAAACATAGCGTCAGAAAGTACATTCGCCGGCCGAGATAGTTCTCCGCCGGTAGCCGTATGTTCTTGCGCCGAAAGGGTGTTTGGCTAACTTTACCCATCGCGTTAGTTACTATAGTTATATCATGGAACGAAGGGGAAGGGGTGTGATGTGAAGGTGGCGTCAGTCGCCGGGCTAAAGCCACGGCGCTACATGGACATCTGCA
>CAWAPX010000030.1:0-8471 GCA_963784015.1 uncultured Acidobacteriota bacterium | reverse complement strand
CGGTCCCCAATGCGTCGGACGTTTCGGTACTCGCTTGCCCTATTTAACCGTCACGGTCGGGAACGCCGGGCAGCGCGTTGCCATCCTCACTCTGATACTTTTCCACAGCTGGGTTCACTTACTTGGATTGGTAGTAAATCTTTTGATAAGCTTTAAAAAACGAGGTCGTTTCCCATCGCAACGAACAGCACAGCCACAAAAGACTTGGCCAACGACTTTTTTGACTTCGTCAGAAGAGCAACAACATTTCTGTTGGCGGTTTATCTTTGGCTTCACGCATTCTTCCTACTTAACATTCAATCCGCATTTTTCTCCAAAATCTCAGGACTACTCCGGCTCACGACCACCGAAGTTCTCATTTTCACCCTTCTGATTGTTTTTTCATTCGTCGCTGCGTCAGGATTTTGGAAGACCCTTCGCAGCCTTGCCTATATCTATTTCTTCCCGTTTGTTTTGCTTGCTTATGGGTTCTACCTGATCTATTCGCGCTGAAAGCGGTGAACAAATGGTTCAAAAAACACGAGGGCCTGCCTACCGGAAGTGCCGCGAAGCCTGATCCGCCAGCCCCACTCCTTATAGATTCAACGGCCAAAACGTCGGAGCCGGAATCACAACCGGGCAAGTCGACGCGCCAAGCTCGTCAAGTGCTCCGATTTCTTCTGAGACCATTTACGCGTTTCATGTTTCTGTGGTGCTTGCTGCTGGTCGCAACGTCTCATCGAACGATAGTTTGGCTCTGCCTCCTCGTAGTGTTGGTGCATCTGGCTAGAAAAATATTTTTCATCTTGAAGGTTCTTTTCTTTTCCGGGCCTTGGATTGCGAAGATTGCACCGGCGCTACTAACTGGGCTTCACACGGCCATCGGGGCGTTATCAGCAGTGACCAGTGATACAGCACCCACCAACGATTTGAAGAACCTTTGGAACCAACTGAATCTTTGGAAGAAGATATTGAACTTTTTAAAGAACCCTTACCTACTTTCTCGCTGGGCTTGGCTCTTAGGAATCGTGTTCCTAGGCTCGATATATTTCTATATTGCCGTACTGTTCTCATTCGCCTACTACGGCATTGCTCGTCTACATGGCATTCCATTTCTCTGGACGGATGCTCTGATTTCGTCGGTGTTCATCCCGTTTTTCGTGTCTGACCTGCCTAAGCTTTTGGAAGTACGAATAGTCGGGGGACTTCACTGCCTGCTTGTTCTGGCAGTCGGCATCGGCACGGTGGTGAACTTTCTTCGTCGCAAGGTGGACGCTGTCCGTAGGGCAGCCACGGAACTAAGTGACCGACTTGCTGAGCAGTCGCTGCAACAGAAATATTTATTGCTGGAGCAAAAAGTGGCCGCAACAAGTCCGCCGTCTCCCGCTCCGCCTGCGAACCAATAGGATTTTATGTGATTTTGTGCTGGGGAGAAAAAGACAGGAAAAAAGGACTCACTGTTCAAGTCTCGCTTAGGGTGCTGACAAGCTTGAAGAAGGGGGTGAGTAGTGCTTTTCATCGAGCGGCCCATCACACTTAACCACGTTCGGGACTTCTGCGGCAAATTCAGTGAAGGCTTGAGGGTCGAGTACAAAAGAGACTTGGACGCGAGCGTGCGCGACAAGCTTCCGAAGGTCGTCTCGTCATTCGCAAACTCGCACGGCGGCGTGCTGATCGTTGGCGTTAACACCGTCAACGGTGTGCCGCAGGCTCCGTTTGAGGGATTTGAACCGCCCGCCAGGGAAGAGCTTGCACTCACTGTTGAGAACATCTGTCTGCAGAATATCAATCCCCCCGTGTTCCCCCGAACGACAGTAGTCCCGAGCGACGTAGCCAACCGAGTTTTTCTAGTCATAGAGGTAGAGGAGAGCGGAGAAGCCCCGCACGCGCTTGAAAACTCCAAGAAGGTGTACGTGAGGACAGGCAACGCGGCAAATCCGTACGACTTGGCAGACGTGGATCTGATTATTGATCTAGTGAAGAGGCGCAAAGAACCTCTCGAGCTAAGGGACCGTCTCACAAAGTCTGCTGAGAGCAGGGCAGGAAAATTGGTGACAAATCCACAGAGCTATGTCCAGTTGACTATCTGTCCTCGATTCCCCCGTTCAGCTATGTGTGCATCCGAAGAAGTGTACGATTTCGTCATGAATACGAGATATCGAACAGTGAATTTCATGGACGTTAACAATCTGCGACGAGTTCCGGACGGAGTGGCTTGCCAAATACCTGAACGTGGGTTCGTGGCGGCGGCGTATGAAGAAATAAACAGATTTGGGTTACTTTTCGCCAGAACGCTGTTCCACAAGGTGCCCTGGGGCGGCCAGTCGGGCGGCCATCCCATACTATTGTACGGAGACCTGTTTCACAGCCTGTGCAAATTTCTCTATTGCGCGGAGAGTTTTTACAGGCTTACCGGCTTTCGCGGCGACGTTTTAGTCCAAGTGTCATTGCACAATGTGGCCGGGGAGCGGATGACCTTCTATCGCATCGAGAGTCTTTTTCTCGGTGACCTATCGCCAGACGACTTCCGCTGCATTTCTGAAGCTGTCTCGGTAGAACGAGTGGTCGAAGTAGACCGGATTGTGACGAACAAGTTGGACGTGCTCACTGATTTTCTCGGAGAATTCGCCTGGTCGTTCTGGCAATCGCTCTCAGAATTCCCCAGGGAACGACTTAACGCCTACGCCGCTGAGACGCTGCAGGGGATGGGACTGAGATAGGGGCCTCTAACTCGCGCGGCAAACGCGTCATACCGTGATCTGTTGTGTTCCGACCAGGTCGAGGGGATCCGCTTCAACATCAGCGTCTTCGAGGCAGAGTTCGATAACTTCGCGAACTCGCTTCATCAATGCATCGAGGCTCTTTGCCTGCGTGTGGCAGCCGCGCAGAGCCGGGACAGTGGCAAAATAATAGCCGCCTTCGTCTTTTTCAATGAGTACCGTAAACTTCCGCGGACTATTCATTGGTTCTCACCTAGCCTGAGCTTAGCATGACGATCGCCCGTCTCTGAGGGACGCACTGAAGCCCGCCCCTACACTGCAGGAGCGTTAAAAACAAAAAGGCCGTCTTGATTGCTCAAGACGGCCTTTTGTATTTTAATCCCGGCGACGACCTACGTTCCCACACAGTTACCCGTGCAGTATCATCGGCCCGGCGAGGCTTAACTTCCGTGTTCGGGATGGGAACGGGTGTGACCCTCGCGGTATGATCACCAGGAAACTCAGAGAAGTCGAAAGTCGAAAGTTGAAGGTCGAAAGGACCTGCAAAATCCAACCACGACTTGCAAACTTTTTTCCGCCGCGACCGGAGAACCGCCGATAAAAGATACCGGCGCTTCCGCGGGCGATGGCGACAACAGAAAGTTCAGAGTGTCCTCAGGGGCTAAAGCCCCCCTTGGAAAGTTTGCTGAATGTCGGAGCTAAAGCTCCGACCCCCAACAAATTCCAAGCTGCAAAAAAGAATTGCAGGCTCTGACATTTTGGCTGGCATTACAAGTTCGACTCGATGAGTCGAACACACTGCGAAAGAGAAGGCGTTCTTCTCTTTACTGTCTCTTTTATCTGTGGCCCCTTACCGGGGCCAAGACGTTTTGAGAAAGTTTTATGATTAAGCCGAACGGGCGATTAGTACTGGTCAGCTTCACGCATTGCTGCGCTTCTACCTCCAGCCTATCAAAGTCGTAGTCTTCGACTGCCCTTCTTAGGTCTTAAACCTTGGGAGAACTTATCTTAGGGCGAGCTTCTTGCTTAGATGCATTCAGCAATTATCTCTTCCAGACTTCGCTACCGAGCTATGCCACTGGCGTGACAACTCGTACACAAGAGGTCTGTTCATCCCGGTCCTCTCGTACTAGGGACAACTCCCTTCAATTCTCCTGCGCCCACACCAGATAGGGACCGAACTGTCTCGCGACGTTCTGAACCCAGCTCACGTACCGCTTTAATAGGCGAACAGCCTAACCCTTGGGACCTTCTACAGCCCCAGGATGCGATGAGCCGACATCGAGGTGCCAAACCTAAGCGTCGATGTGAACTCTTGGCTTAGATCAGCCTGTTATCCCCGGCGTACCTTTTATCCGTTGAGCGATGGCCCTTCCACGCGGGACCACCGGATCACTAGACCCAACTTTCGTTCCTGCTCGACTTGTAAGTCTCACAGTCAAACCGGCTTATGCTCTTGCACTCCACAGCGGGTTTCCAATCCGCTTGAGCCGATCTTTGGGCGCCTCCGTTACAGTTTAGGAGGCGACCGCCCCAGTCAAACTACCCGTCTGGCCGTGTCTCCCCACCCGTCTCGGGTGGTAGGTTAGAGCGACAGATTAGTCAGGGTAGTATTTCACTGTTGCCTCCTCCTCAGCCGAAACCAAGGGATCACAGGCTCCTACCTATTCTACGCAGATCAATCCGTTACTCATGGCCAGAGTGCAGTTAAGGTGCACGGGGTCTTTCCGTCTAGATGCGGGCATCCGGCGTCTTCACCGGAACCACAAATTCGCCGAGTCACTCGCCAAGACAGTCGCTCTATCATTCCACCATTCGTGCAGGTCGGAACTTACCCGACAAGGAATTTCGCTACCTTAGGACCGTTATAGTTACGGCCGCCGTTCACCGGGGCTTCAGTTCAAGCCTTCGCCCTTGCGGGCTGAGCCCTTGCTTTAACCTTCCGGCACCGGGCAGGTGTCACCCCCTATACGTCGTATTCGACTTTGCAGAGAGCTGTGTTTTTGTTAAACAGTTGCAGAGCGCGATTCGCTGCGACCGCTTCGGGCTATAAACCCTACTGCGGCGTCCCTTCTCCCGAAGTTACGGGACTAATGTGCCTAGTTCCTGAGCGAGTGTTCTCTCGAGCGCCTGTGGATATTCACCTCGTCTACCTGTGTCGGTTTGTGGTACGGGCACCTGGACGACTCCTTAGGGGATTTTCCCGACAGCGTGAAATCAGAGACTTTGCGGTCGTGTGACCTCGTCACCACTCTCACCGTTGAATGACCCCGGGGATTTGCCTCCGGGATCCGGCTTACAGTGGCCAATCAGGATATCCATCACCTGACTCTCCTATCCTTCTGTGTCACCCCATCGTGATAACGTCGCCAGGCGGGACAGGAATGTTGACCTGTTATCCATCAGCTACGCCTTTCGGCCTCACCTTAGGACCCGCCTAACCCTGAGCGGATTAACCTTCCTCAGGAAACCTTAGACTTTCGGCGACACGAGTTCTCATCGTGTTTATCGCTACTTATGCCGGCAGGGTCTCTTGTGTAGTGTTCAGTAGTCCTCTCGGTCTACCTTCAGACTCCACGCAATGCTCCCCTACCAAAGATTATTTCCGAAGAAATAACCATTTCGCAGCTTCGGTGATGTGCTTGAGCCCCGTTGGATTGTTGGTGCATATCCGCTTGACCAGTGAGCTGTTACGCTTTCTTTAAAGGATGGCTGCTTCTAAGCCAACCTCCTGGCTGTCCGAGCGAATACACTTCCTTTCCCACTTAGCACATACTTAGGGACCTTAGCTGGCGATCTGGGCTGTTTCCCTTTTGACCACGAAGCTTATCCCTCGTAGTCTCACTCCCGTGTAGTTATCCGCGGCATTCGTAGTTTGATTGGATTCGGTAACCTGAGTTGGTCCCTAGTCCATTCAGAGCTCTACCACCGCGGTAATTCGCACGAGGCTGTCCCTAAAGACATTTCGGGGAGAACGAGCTATCACGGAATTTGATTAGCCTTTCACCCCTACCCTCAGCTCATCAGAGCGATTTTCAACTCACACCTGTTCGGTCCTCCAGTCGCGGTTAAGCGACCTTCAACCTGGCCAAGGGTAGATCATCCCGCTTCGCGTCTAATACCACGTACTTGTCGCCCTATTCGGACTCGCTTTCGCTGCGGCTCGCTTGCGCTTAACCTTGCACGTGACATTAACTAGCCGGCTCATTAAGCAAGAGGCACGCCGTCAGGCTTTCACGGACCGAAGTCCATGCATTGCCCTCCGACTGCTTGTAAGCATACGGTTTCAGGTTCTATTTCACTCCCCTCGCAGGGGTTCTTTTCGCCTTTCCCTCACGGTACTTGTTCACTATCGGTCGCCAGAGAGTATTTAGCCTTGGAGAGTGGTCTCCCCAGTTTCCCACCAGATTACACGTGTCCGGTGGTACTCAGGATGCCGCTTCGAGTCTGATCAGCTTTCGATTACAGGGCTCTCACCTTCTATGGCCCCGCTTTCCAGCAGGTTCATCTAGCTGTCAGTTTGGTAACTCTACTTATGCGGTCCTACAACCCCCAAATGCAAGCACTTGGGTTTGGGCTGTTCCGATTTCGCTCGCCGCTACTTTCGGAATCTCTGTGATTTATTTTCCTCCAGGTACTGAGATGGTTCACTTCCCTGGGTTAGCTCATACCCGCCTATGTATTCAGCGGGCTGTAACGGGAGTTCATCCCGTCGGGTTTCCCCATTCGGAGATCCTCGGATCAAAGCCTGCTTGCGGCTCCCCGAGGCTTATCGCAGCTTGCCACGTCCTTCATCGCCTTCTGGCGCCAAGGCATTCACCGTACGCCCTTAGTAGCTTAATCATAAAACTTACTCAATCCGTCTTCTGCCAGACTCCGCTTTGGACTCTCATCCATTGCGATTCACACGGTGCTTAGTCCGTGCTTTTTAAATCCTGCTATCGACGCTCCGATTTCCGCAGCTCCATATATCCTCGCAACCGATCTTCACGCAACTCGGGCATGAGTCACGAAGAAGTCTTGATGATTTTTTTGGAAAATCACTTCAGGTATCTGTTGCAGGCTTTCGACTCTGTAGTCCTCGGAAAACCGCGCTTGATAACTTGCTTCCGGCTTCTCTTGCGAGTTACCAGTCACTCGTCACCACTCACGGCCTTTGAATAAGCCGCCTTTTCTTCCACAGTATTGCTCGATTCTCGAGCAAAACTTGTAAATAATCCACACCATACCCCCAGCAGGGACCGTAATCCCGGCCAAGTTATCGGCGTGGACTTGCCAGCCTTTCTGTTGTCAAAGAGCAGTGACCCTGATCTTGTCAGAGTCCCCAACATTCCGTTGGGTTTTGGCTGAAGGGTCTTACTCGATCACGTTTCGCGATCTTGCCTTCCAGCTCATCTTTTGTTTCCGTGTTAGTTGAATTCGTGACCGCAGGAGGACTTACTTTTACGCCGCCCACTTCTCACTATCCACTACTCACTTCCACAAAATAAAAAACCCGGCGTCGAGCGCCGGGTACAGTCACCCACATCTGGGTGGCTCCACGCGATGCTCGACAGATTTCTAGCCTGTACTCGTAAAGAACCTCACTATAGGATCTACTTCTTGGCCTTCGCTTGGTAGTACGCTGGGAAGACGCTTCTTCGACCCGACTGTGATGCCCCTGCTAACTCAGGGATTGCATAGAACCCCCGAACCATTTGTAAGTATACGCACTTTTCTGTATTCGTCAAGTCCCCGCAATAATTATTTTTGCCACTTATCCTCAGCCCTGTGGACCCTGTGCAAAAGCAGTCCGAAGTGCTGAAGCCTCGTCCGGTCGCTAGCATTGAGAAGGTTTTAGGTGCCCCTCGATAAGAGGGAAGGCGTTGTCAAGGCACAAAACTTCCCTGCCGTGCTTTTCGCACCGCGCGACCGCCAGAGTGGTTGAGGACCGAAGCTCTGGAACTCTCACGGTGAATCAGTTCTCGGTGCAAACGAAAACGAATCGTTCCACCATCCATCGATACGGCCTAAATCTCGGATGGGTGCCCCATACGCCGATTTTGCGTGTGGGGCTTTTTTACTTTTCCGAGCTGCCAACGATTAAGTCCCGCACTCTTCTATCGCACCTTTAAAGGTGCTACGATAGCCACACGAGGCGCTCATGTTCGATATTAAAAAAGACATTGAAGCCATGACGACTTTTCGCCGCAATCCTGCGAAGTTCATGAACATCTCAAAAAGACGAAAAAACCGCTCGTTCTCACCGTCAACGGAAAGGCGGAAGCAGCGTCCAGGATGCCGAAGCCTATCAGCGACTTCTGGATATCGCCGCGCAAGCGGATGAAAAGGAAGGCATCCGTCATGGACTGGACGACCTGAAAAAGGCGTGCATCCGGCGCGCAAAGCGCTGGAAATCTTCCGGCACAACCATGCAATACCTCGTTAGGCTGACCGATCGCGCCCTTCGGGATCTCGACACTTCGGATTCATGGAGGCAGATTCTACCCAAGTGCGTTGGTCATTCGACAGCCTTGCGGAAGTCTTTTTAGTCTAGAGCCAGTCCCCGAGCGCGGCATAGTCATTCCAGAAGACAAGAAACTCCGCCATCTGCTTTTTGGCAAAAACCCAAACACATACAGAATTATCTACGCGTTGGACAAACGCAAAAACGCCGTGAACATTCTCCACATTCGTCACGGCGCCAGGGATTCACTCCAATACCGCTAGAGGCGATCCCATCGTGCCGCCGGTCGATGCTTAGCTGATGTCGCATCCCAAAGCGAACCGCAA
>CAWAPX010000029.1:0-5000 GCA_963784015.1 uncultured Acidobacteriota bacterium | reverse complement strand
ACCTTCCGGCACCGGGCAGGTGTCACCCCCTATACGTCGTATTCGACTTTGCAGAGAGCTGTGTTTTTGTTAAACAGTTGCAGAGCGCGATTCGCTGCGACCGCTTCGGGCTATAAACCCTACTGCGGCGTCCCTTCTCCCGAAGTTACGGGACTAATGTGCCTAGTTCCTGAGCGAGTGTTCTCTCGAGCGCCTGTGGATATTCACCTCGTCTACCTGTGTCGGTTTGTGGTACGGGCACCTGGACGACTCCTTAGGGGATTTTCCCGACAGCGTGAAATCAGAGACTTTGCGGTCGTGTGACCTCGTCACCACTCTCACCGTTGAATGACCCCGGGGATTTGCCTCCGGGATCCGGCTTACAGTGGCCAATCAGGATATCCATCACCTGACTCTCCTATCCTTCTGTGTCACCCCATCGTGATAACGTCGCCAGGCGGGACAGGAATGTTGACCTGTTATCCATCAGCTACGCCTTTCGGCCTCACCTTAGGACCCGCCTAACCCTGAGCGGATTAACCTTCCTCAGGAAACCTTAGACTTTCGGCGACACGAGTTCTCATCGTGTTTATCGCTACTTATGCCGGCAGGGTCTCTTGTGTAGTGTTCAGTAGTCCTCTCGGTCTACCTTCAGACTCCACGCAATGCTCCCCTACCAAAGATTATTTCCGAAGAAATAACCATTTCGCAGCTTCGGTGATGTGCTTGAGCCCCGTTGGATTGTTGGTGCATATCCGCTTGACCAGTGAGCTGTTACGCTTTCTTTAAAGGATGGCTGCTTCTAAGCCAACCTCCTGGCTGTCCGAGCGAATACACTTCCTTTCCCACTTAGCACATACTTAGGGACCTTAGCTGGCGATCTGGGCTGTTTCCCTTTTGACCACGAAGCTTATCCCTCGTAGTCTCACTCCCGTGTAGTTATCCGCGGCATTCGTAGTTTGATTGGATTCGGTAACCTGAGTTGGTCCCTAGTCCATTCAGAGCTCTACCACCGCGGTAATTCGCACGAGGCTGTCCCTAAAGACATTTCGGGGAGAACGAGCTATCACGGAATTTGATTAGCCTTTCACCCCTACCCTCAGCTCATCAGAGCGATTTTCAACTCACACCTGTTCGGTCCTCCAGTCGCGGTTAAGCGACCTTCAACCTGGCCAAGGGTAGATCATCCCGCTTCGCGTCTAATACCACGTACTTGTCGCCCTATTCGGACTCGCTTTCGCTGCGGCTCGCTTGCGCTTAACCTTGCACGTGACATTAACTAGCCGGCTCATTAAGCAAGAGGCACGCCGTCAGGCTTTCACGGACCGAAGTCCATGCATTGCCCTCCGACTGCTTGTAAGCATACGGTTTCAGGTTCTATTTCACTCCCCTCGCAGGGGTTCTTTTCGCCTTTCCCTCACGGTACTTGTTCACTATCGGTCGCCAGAGAGTATTTAGCCTTGGAGAGTGGTCTCCCCAGTTTCCCACCAGATTACACGTGTCCGGTGGTACTCAGGATGCCGCTTCGAGTCTGATCAGCTTTCGATTACAGGGCTCTCACCTTCTATGGCCCCGCTTTCCAGCAGGTTCATCTAGCTGTCAGTTTGGTAACTCTACTTATGCGGTCCTACAACCCCCAAATGCAAGCACTTGGGTTTGGGCTGTTCCGATTTCGCTCGCCGCTACTTTCGGAATCTCTGTGATTTATTTTCCTCCAGGTACTGAGATGGTTCACTTCCCTGGGTTAGCTCATACCCGCCTATGTATTCAGCGGGCTGTAACGGGAGTTCATCCCGTCGGGTTTCCCCATTCGGAGATCCTCGGATCAAAGCCTGCTTGCGGCTCCCCGAGGCTTATCGCAGCTTGCCACGTCCTTCATCGCCTTCTGGCGCCAAGGCATTCACCGTACGCCCTTAGTAGCTTAATCATAAAACTTACTCAATCCGTCTTCTGCCAGACTCCGCTTTGGACTCTCATCCATTGCGATTCACACGGTGCTTAGTCCGTGCTTTTTAAATCCTGCTATCGACGCTCCGATTTCCGCAGCTCCATATATCCTCGCAACCGATCTTCACGCAACTCGGGCATGAGTCACGAAGAAGTCTTGATGATTTTTTTTGGAAAATCACTTCAGATATCTGTTGCAGGCTTTCGACTCTGTAGTCCTCGGAAAACCGCGCTTGATAACTTGCTTCCGGCTTCTCTTGCGAGTTACCAGTCACTCGTCACCACTCACGGCCTTTGAATAAGCCGCCTTTTCTTCCACAGTATTGCTCGATTCTCGAGCAAAACTTGTAAATAATCCACACCATACCCCCAGCAGGGACCGTAATCCCGGCCAAGTTATCGGCGTGGACTTGCCAGCCTTTCTGTTGTCAAAGAGCAGTGACCCTGATCTTGTCAGAGTCCCCAACATTCCGTTGGGTTTTGGCTGAAGGGTCTTACTCGATCACGTTTCGCGATCTTGCCTTCCAGCTCATCTTTTGTTTCCGTGTTAGTTGAATTCGTGACCGCAGGAGGACTTACTTTTACGCCGCCCACTTCTCACTATCCACTACTCACTTCCACAAAATAAAAAACCCGGCGTCGAGCGCCGGGTACAGTCACCCACATCTGGGTGGCTCCACGCGATGCTCGACAGATTTCTAGCCTGTGCTCGTAAAGAACCTCACTATAGGATCTACTTCTTGGCCTTCGCTTGGTGGTACGCTGGGAAGACGCTTCTTCGACCCGACTGTGATGCCCCTGCCAATTCAGGGATTCTATAGAACCCCCGAACCATTTGTAAGTATACGCACTTTTCTGTATTCGTCAAGTCCCCGCAATAATTATTTTTGCCACTTATCCTCAGCCCTGTGGACGCTGTGCAAAAACCTGCGAGTCGTCATCCAGCTATATTCCAAGGAAGCTACGCTGCTGCCTCTTCGGGAACCTGAATACGCAATTGGCCCGTCTGTTCCTCGACGATCCAATGGCGATCGAGCGCCAGGAGCAGGAGTTCGCGGACACCAATCTCGGGCGGAATTTCGCCGAGATATTCAAGGCGGAGATTGCTGAGGAGCTTCTGCAAATCATTCAGACTAACCTGTTGACCATTCCATCGCAGCAGAGCCAGTTGAAGGTTGAACATGCTTGATCTCCCTCGATCCGCATTATGACACGTCTTTCAGTCGCCGACACCGTTTACTTGAGCCTGCACACTTGGTCCCGCATCGGAGGTCATCAGGTCAAGCAATTCGCCTGGGGTAATCGCATTGTTCTCATCCGCAAACGCATAGAGATGAATATCTTCCTCCCAGAGTTCGCGCAGATGCCGAACAAGAGGACTCATTTGAGACGCAGATCGTAGGTGCCCGCCTCTAGACCGGATCAACATAACACTGTCTCTGTTCTCGGTGTCACGGATCTCCACATAAGGCCGGAATTGAAAGAAAGCGAAAAGCACACCCTTTTCGATCAACCGTCTTCTTGTCTCCTGTAGCCTCACGGTTCCTTTAACTGGCGAAGTCCACTCTTTGATGTGCTGCTTGAAAGCAGTGAGTTGATGAGATGAAAGATCCCCTTTCCTCTTCCAAAGGCTTTTCAATCTCGGGGCTCGGTCAAGCGCGACGTCCAAGCAAGCGGACAAGAGAGGCTCGTCCGTTGACGACTGCAAGCCCCTCAATTGTTGGAACCACCACCCGTCATCAAGCACCGCGTAGGCATTCAGAGCGTCTTTCCGTTCATCATCGGTCGCCAAAATTTTGAGCTTTGACAAAAAACCCAATAGCGGACCAGCGGCTTCAGTGTCCATCAATCGCATTGAGGCGTATCTGAGCGCTGTAGACACTTGGCTCACTTTGTGGTGCCGGACAAAGACTTGATGACTCCGTGAACGAGTGACACAGTAGCTCTCGAGTGCAGCAAGACCAGGCTCGTTGATGGCCGTCATATACCCGAGTTCCGGGGTTTTGATGAGCACAAGGTTTGACACCAAACGATCCAGATCGTACTGGGCAAAATCCAGACCAAGTGCTTGGCCATCCCGCAGCAGGTAGTCTGCTCGATCCACGTCTATCTCGCCGTCAACCAACGAATGAAGCCACTGAAGGGCTGAAGCAGGTTGGTGCTTGAACAAACCGTAGTCTGGTTCGGGCGCGTCGAGTATTTGCATAGCCAGCGAATAAACATGGCGAACCGCCGATTCGGACTCCGGCAAGAGTCTAAAAACTATATCCGCGAGGGCGTGCCCGATTTCTTCATGCGGGGCCTTCGCATTTGCAATTTCCCGCGTCGATGGCGGGAGGCTTTTACCCGCTGCTTCTCTGGAAGAGGCGAAATCTTGCAGCGCGTATTCTGAATCATGGCTGAATGGAAGATGCCCCAAATCATGAAAGAGCGCCGCCAAGCGTAATGCTCCTTCAATAAGAGCTAGAAGCCTTCGATTTTCCTTGCCCTTAGTAGAATTATGGTCGACAGAACTCGAGAACCGAATCGCGGAAAGCGCGTTCAATGATCCGGAATGGGCAAGTAAATAATCCAAGTCTTCCATGCGCAACGTTTTCCAATCGATCTTGCCACGAACATCGTCAAAAAAACTCTGCAGGACATCCTTCGTAGAGTTTTCGAGAGCTGTCACAACAAATCGAGACGCCAGATGCATTGCGCCGAGACTGTGGACGAATCGCGAAGTCTTCGCCTCGGGAAATACCATCTCCGCTAGGCCCGTCTGGCCGACACGTCTCAATCTTTGAGTTATAGGGGCATCAACTACCAATCTTTCGTGGGCCGCCACAGACAAATACCCGTGGACCGGGTCACGCACAACAAAAGGTCTTCCAGATGCGGGATTGATCATGGCTGATCTGACCGCCACCACTCTATCATCGGAATGCAACCTCGCGGGTGGCGCACCCTTTGGGTTTGTTTCATCAAAGGGTGCGGGTTTTGGCTTTGCTCTTGTCCCTTCGCTTCGGCAGCGGCAATCCCATCCGGCTACCAGTCGACGCTTAGCTGATGTCGCAGCCCAGAGCGAACCGTAA
>CAWAPX010000028.1:0-3623 GCA_963784015.1 uncultured Acidobacteriota bacterium | reverse complement strand
CCGCATAACTGAGAGTCCGGGCCACCCGTCAAGACAAGAGGGCTTTTCGTACTGACGAACGTGAGCGTGACGGACCGGGACGGAAAATGTCCCGGCTTTCATCTTCGTATACGTTACAATCTTCTGACTTATTGTATTATCGGCACATATGAGGGGTGTACACACGATGAAGAAGCGCCGAGTTAAATGGTCGTTTCCGAGGGCGACGATTGAACAGGCCCTAAAGATTCCGTATGCGCTCAAGGAAAACAATGGTGGCAATCCTTGGGAGCCGGAGAGCATCCGGACGGCGATAGGCGCCGGAACAGGTGGCAACGCTTTCTTCTACCTTACGTCTGCTTCCCGCGATTACGGTTTTACGATTGGTACGAGCACCGCTGAGAAGATCGGTCTTGCTGACCTTGGTAAAGAGCTCGTCTACGCACCAAATGCTGATACTGAATTAGAACTGAAGAAAAAGGGCGTTCCTCAACATCGACGTATTCAAAAGCGTTCTTGAGTTCTATAAAGGCAGCAATCTGCCTGAAATGAAATATCTTGGCAACACGCTCGAGAAGCAATTTAGTCTAGCGCCAGTGACACACGAGGAGTTCTCGAGGATTTTTCGTGAAAACTGCAAATACCTTGGGATTACGTCCGGAACAATAATTATCACGGATAGCGAAAGCGTCTCTGACACGTCGAAAGCGCCGACGCCGCCCGGAACGGTGACACTAGCCGAGGCGAGTGGCACTTCAAAATTGAAAGCATTTGTAATTATGCCGTTTGTGGAGCGGGATGCGAAGCATGCCAGCGGATTTTTTCTTGAAGTTCTTCGAAGCCTGATAACTCCCGCAGCCAAAGATTCTGGCTTCACGGACAAGACTGCCAATCGGCAGGGAAGTGACCTGATTCAGTCAACGATTGTGAACGATTTGCTTGAAGCTGACCTCGTTATCGCCGACCTAACGGAACACAACCCAAATGTTCTTTTCGAGTTGGGAATGAGGATGGCCGAGGACAAGCCGGTCGTCCTAATAAAGGCACTTGGCACCGGCCCGCTCTTCGACATCGACAATATGCTGCGTGTGTTTGAGTACAGCCCGAATCTGTGGCAGACGACGGTTGACAAGGACCAACCGCTCTTGCGGGATTTCATAAAGGGAGCGTGGGAGAACCGGGCGTCCGACAAGACTTATATGAAGATTCTGCGTTCGGAGAAGAAACCTTCCTGAGGACGGGTGGCCCGGACTCTCTCGGGTGGTTCTTGCAAGCGCAGCGAGAGGAAACTCGGGGGGAGACGGATGATCGGTTGTTGTTCGCGTGATGGCATTATCTTTCATAAAGGGGAGAGGATATTCCAGCTCGCAAAGGGGACATACTATTCGCCCGCAATAACTCCAACTCTTTGGTCCGGCGAAGCTGTCATTGGTGAATGGCATCTCTCTTGCCTTCCTAACATCCCTTTGCATCCTCAAGTCCAACCTTATCACTGCTGTTTTGGGTCCGTTGGATGTGTCTTGGATTCA
The DNA here is from genome assembly GCA_963784015.1 of uncultured Acidobacteriota bacterium. Classification (GTDB taxonomy): domain Bacteria; phylum Acidobacteriota; class Terriglobia; order Acidiferrales; family UBA7541; genus Acidiferrum. The sequence continues at coordinate 2,115 of CAWAPX010000028.1, read as the reverse complement.
CCAGAAATTGATCACGGCGATGCGCTGGTCTACGGTGTTATCGGCCATAGACCGAGCGTAGGGTATATGCGACCTGAATGGCGGGGTTACAGCCTACAGTTAGTTGCTCACTACGGATGCTGGTATTCCCGAAAGCTCGGATGGGATACCGGCCAGAGTGCATATTCAAGACTTTGCGAGGCACTCAGAGCAGAGGGTGGAATTCGACCACCAGAACCTTTCAGCTTGTTCTGACGGGCGGGACGGGCGGCCCGGACTCTTAGTTCTGTGGAGGGTGCTCCGTCCTCGGTTTTTGAGGGCGGGTCCTGGGTTTAGCTTTTTTCCTTCGAAACGAGAAATCCATGCCGGCTGGACTGAAGCGGTATTACGGCAATCACGACCTTCACTTCATCACCTTCAGTTGTTACCGCAGGCTTCCTCTCCTTTCAACTGTAGCCGCGCGAGACCTCTTCGTCCAGGAACTCGCCCGTGTCCGCGCAGAATACGGATTCAAGCTAGTCGGCTACGTGGTCATGTTGAATCACGTTCATCTTCTGATGAGCGAGCCGGTCAAGGGAACGCCCTCAACCGTGATGCAAATGCTGAAGCAAAGAGTTTCCCGAAAAATGCGGAGTTGCAGCAAGAGGCGCTCCAGCGGACAGCTGGCATTTCGCCTCAACGAAGACGGACAAGAAGGTAAGGCCTTCTGGCAAGAGCGATTCTATGACTTCAATGTCTACCGTTCGGGAAAAGTGAAAGAGAAATTGAACTACATGCACGCCAACCCGGTAATTCGGGGCTTGGTGCAGCACCCGAAGGATTGGCCATGGAGTAGCTGGAGTTTCTACTTTCAGGACGGGAAAGGACTGCTTCCGATGGATTTAGTGATCGACTAGAGAGAACCCAAACGCAAGACCCGCCCTCAAAAACCGAGGACGGGGCACCCTCCGCATAACTTAGAGTCCGGGCCACCCGTCAAGAACCTGGTCGGTAGTCAGATAATTCCCGATAAGTTGGGTGGTCTCAATGGGTCGATGCAACACCACCTGATATAAATCTTGCTTCCGATGGATTTAGTGATCAACTAGAGAGAACCCAAACGCAAGACCCGCCCTCAAAAACCGAGGACGGGGCACCCTCCGCATAACTTAGATTCCGGGCCACCCGTCCTGTCGTTACTTGTTTATGTTCCGTTCTGGAAACTGTTCCTGTCGGTCAAGATAAGTGCCGCTCACTGTGTATCCGCAAGTCGTGACCCGTTTCTGCTCAAAGATGTCGCGATACTCTACGGCCACGAAGATGGAGATCGGTTGGTCCTTTTGTAGTTGGCCAGGAGCTTCCAGACGGAGAAGCCGCGACTTCTCACTACCCGGCCCGATTGGACCAAATGAATGAAATCCCTCGGCTTGATGCCCGGTCGGAGACGCTAAATCCATGAGCCGGGTTTCCACCCTTTCAGCGTATCCCACAATTTTGTCTACCCAAGCAGGCGAGCGGCCTTCGTTCTTACATATGAGCTTCAACATGACGGTGGTGGAGTGCACTTGCGGCTCGTTGCCTTCTCGTGATGATCCCATCACTACTTTCAACTCGTTCTGCGGCCAAATAAGTTCCGTCATCACCCAGGCTCGTTCTGCGTTTTGTGACAGCTTGATTTGATCCTGAGCAACTTTCAACTGCGCCAAGGTTTCTTGGTGGTCCCGATTGGCATCCACGCGGTCCCAGATAAAGATCGCAACCAAGGCAATGCCCTCAAGCCAGACAGCAACGGACTCGTATTTAGTGAGCTAGTCCAAGATGCACATTTTGACCGCATTCTAACAGCTCGTCGGAATGAGACAAACAAAAAGGCCTATTTTGATGTGCCGATTTTGAGCGAGCCGTTTAAGACTGAACCAGAAGTCGATGCTGCGATAGACGCGCAGATCAACTCGTTAGGAGTCGACGGCTGGGATTACAAGCTGGGATTACAAGTTTACGACAGTTTTCGACCCTGTTACTCGTGGCGGGAAGGGAGTCAGAATCTAAGGGACGGGTGGCCCGGACTCTTAGTTATGCGGAGGGTGCCCCGTCCTCGGGTTTTGAGGGCGGGTCTTGGATCTAGAATTTCTTTTTCGAGGGCGAGAAATCCAGAGT
>CAWAPX010000027.1:0-3190 GCA_963784015.1 uncultured Acidobacteriota bacterium | reverse complement strand
CATATCTGGGATCGGAGCAGTTTCAGTTTTCCAGGGACTTGTGGCTGATCAGCTGAGAAGTCTTTAGCCTAGCGAAGGCCAACAAGCAATAGGCATCTATTCGATGCTAATGGAAGGTGCAAGTTTGACACCCACCGTCTCTTTCCTTTGCGATCGAGCAGTGGACTTTCATTGTGTGCAGCAGTTCCTGCGTAGCGCCCGTAGGCACTCCGTACTCTCCATACCTGACACATTTTGTTCGCTTCCAGGCATCACTCTCTGCCTTCACGTCCGAACACGGTTTCACTGCCTCGTTCTTCAAGGACTCTCTCCACACTTGGAGCTCCTCATCATGCCCTCGCAGCGTCCAAGTCGTCCCATCGTCAAATTCCACATCAGAGATAGCCGTGACAACATAAATACAGGAGGTCTCCAAATGTTGGAAAAGCCCAGAGAGTTCAGATGGGTCCAAACCCCTCCCAGGCACCTCCGTATTCTGGCCCGGTCCGATAGAGCGCAGAGGTGATTCTTTCGGTTGAGGATAAGGAGATTCATTGCTGAACCAGCAACAACCTTTCCCTCCACTGGTTTCCGCCGCTAGTGGATTTCCCGAGATTGTTTCAAGCGTAAAATTCCGAACGGTTTTCTTGGAGGCGTTGTGAACTATGACATTGGGAGGGGACGTGTATCTTTGCGGTGCCTTGAAACCCGCTACCCGAACCGGAAGGTCTTGGACCGCACTCGCTACGAAGGTCGTGACAGAATCGTTTGCGTCATGTTGGGACACAATCGTGGCAGGAAGGCAAAAGGTGACGAATCCAGCCACGATCGCAATCCATGCTGAGTGGGTTCTCCAATAGCCGTTGTGCATTTCTCAACCTCGCTCGACCCATTTCGCAATCTGCGGAGCTTTTCGATGCGAGCCAACCGCAAAATTGAGGTCTCAAAACTGGCGGCGCTGACGGGAAAGCTCCGCAGGATTGTTACTGGCCAAAGTAATAGCCGTCGCGAGCTTGGACTACTAGGTCTTTCTGTTTGCCGACGACTATATGGATTTTGTGGTAGCCGACAGTGTTGCCTTTGTCGGGGGTGTAGGCGAGGCTGTACTGGTTGCGGAGATCTTCTTCGATCTCGGCGTAGATGGCGTCGACGGTTTCTTTTTTGGTGACTTTGAACATGCGGCCGCCGGTTTCTTTGGAAATTTGCTCGAGGATTTTTTTGCCGTCGGGGCGTTGCTCTTGCGGAGGATAGCGCCCGCCGCCGCGGCCGCCGCCCATTCCCCCTCCGTGACCGCCCATCCCGAACCCGCCGGGGCGGCTGTAGTTATCCTCCTCGTCGGCAAACAAGATGGAGTAGATGATCGTGTCCGAGCGCTGCGCGGTGGCGATGGCCTCGGCCATGGTTTCCCTGCTGCCGTGGTCCACACCATCCGAAAGAACGATCAGCGCCTTGCGGCCTTGCTGCTTGCTCATCAATTCGTCGGATCCCAGGAAAATCGCGTCGTAGAGCAGCGTTCCGCCGCCGTGTGAACCTCGGCTGCGACCTCCTCCACCTCCGCCGCCATTTCCACTTCCTGCCCCGCCGTTGCTGCTTCCGCTGTCGTACTGAGGCGTCGAAAGCTTTTGCAGCGCAGCCTGCAATTGGGGACGCGACGGAGTGAAGTCCTGCAAGAGTTCCACTTCCCGGTCGAAGTGAATCACGAAGGCCAAATCTTTGTCCTGGCGAAGAAGTTTATCGAGGAAGCTGTAGCTTGCGCTGCGCTCCTGATCGAGGACGCGGCGCTGGCTGAGGCTGGTGTCCACCAACAAGCCGAGGCGCAGCGGCAAGTCGCTTTCGTGCGCGAAATAGTTGATGGTTTGGGGACGCCCGTCTTCATCCAGCTGAAAATCGTCTTTGGTTAGATTCGAGATGATCTTTCCATGCTTGTCGCGAACCGTCGCGAGCACGCTGACGGTTTTGACTTCGACTGCGATCGTTGGCTGGCCTTCTTGTGGCCGCTTCAATTGTGGTTGCGATTGGGCAGGTTGCTGTGGGGGCTGCTGAGGCTGTTGTTGAGCGGGCGATGGGGGCGGTTGCTGCGCACGAAAATCCCGGGCGGCAAGAGCAAGGAAAACTAGGGCTGCTAAAGTCACGCCGAAACGAACGAACCACAGCTTTCTTCTAGAACCCGCTTTGAAACAGGGTGTTGAACGATAAGTCGGGCAATCTGGTCGAGAGTTCGTCATGCTTTTCCTAGCTTGGCCTCTGAAAGGGCGGTTTATTCAGGTGCCTCCCGAAGAGGAGTTCGATTGGTCTCTGCTTGGGTCGTTGCTTGTCGTATCTTGCAACATGCTTGGCATGTGCGGGCAAGACGGGCACGGCGTGCCGTGCCACTACTGGTCTTTCATCCTTGCAGGGCAGAAAGTTCCCGTATGTGTCAGAAGAATAAGACGCGGGCTCGGTCGTTTTGGTTTACTCGCATGGCTCAATCCCTTAGTTTACTGGCGTTTGGCGGGGCGGGTTGCCAAATTGGTGCTCCCAGAGGCAGCGCTCGCCACTGTAAAATGCAGGCCGCATCTTCTGCAAAATGAGCACAGAAATGATTGTCGCGCCGGTGACCCTCGAAGGGCGTCATGTACGGTTGGAACCGCTGTCACAGTCGCATCAAGCCGATCTCGCGGTCGTCGGCCTTGATGAGAATTTGTGGCGCTGGATTCCCACTCCTGTGCGTACACCGGAGAAATGTCCGCTTACATCGCCACGGCACTCGATGAACAAACGCGCGGCGTCTCGTTACCCTTCGCGCTGGTTGAAAAAGCGAGCGGGCAAGCCATCGGCAGCACGCGCTACGGCAACATCGATCGCACTCATCACCGCGTCGAGATTGGATGGACGTGGGTGGCGCCGCCGTGCAGCGTTCGGCTGTAAACACCGAGGCAAAATATCTTTTGTTGCGACATGCGTTTGAAACGCTCGGGTGCATGCGTGTCGAGCTAAAGACTGATTCGCTCAACGAACGCTCTCGCGCCGCGATATTGCGCATTGGGGCGCGTGAGGAAGGCACCTTCCGCAATCACATGATTACCGCGAGCGGGCGCATCCGGCACACTGTTTATTTCAGTATTTTGGACTCGGAATGGCCTGCTGTGAAATCACGTTTGCAAACTATGCTGCTTCCTTAACGCCCGGCGCAAGCTTGGCGCCGCATTCCTTCGCTTCCGCTCAGGATAAA
>CAWAPX010000026.1:0-5412 GCA_963784015.1 uncultured Acidobacteriota bacterium | reverse complement strand
CTTATCGAGGAGGAGGCGGTTTCCGATCGCGGCTTAACCAAGGATTGATCGGCCCTAAAATAGCGGCCCTATCTGTTCGAATTGGTTTTGGGGCTAGTTGCCCGGGAATTCGCGAGAAGCAGGGTGGCTTTTTCGACTTGGCCCTGCGCACGATAAACTGAGGCTAGGTTCTGAACACTGATTGCAACCCAAGGATGATCAGGCGGAAGGAATTTTTCTCGGATAGCCAGAGCGCGAGAGATGATACTCGGCTGATCGAGTTTGTTCAGGTCACGCTGGCAGATGCCCAAGCGGTTCAATGTCGTGGAAACTTCCAGATTTTCGCGCCCAAGGGCACTTTCTTGTATGGGCAGTGCGAGCGCTGCGAAAGATTCGCAACTCTCGTACTTTTTCTCATAAAAATAAAACAGTGCTATGTCGCTCACGGTCAAAGCGGCTTTGGGACTGTTTCGCCCAAAGTTCTGCTGGCGGATACCAAGGATTCTCTGAAAGAGGTCCAGCCTCCTCAATAGGGAAGCCTTCCGCATCGCGATACAAGCGGGCCAACATGTCCAGATCGTCTGCAACTTTCGGATGGTCCGGGCCGTATTTCGTCTCATCGGCGTTGACGGCCTGTTTGTAAAGTGCTTCGGCTTCTTTGTACTTACCCTCGTCAGCACGGAACTGGCCTCGTCGATCGAGCAACACAGCTTCACTGGAGCTTTGTGTTGGAACGGCTCTCTCGTAAATCGTACGGGATCGTCGTCTGTAGAGATTCCGCCTCAGAGGAATTTCCTTCCTTGAAAAGGACATCCGCCAATCCATCCAATGTGCGACCTAAGTCCGCGTCATCAGGACTCAATTGGGCTTCCTGAATTGTGACCGCCTTCCTGAAGAGCGCTTCCGATTCTGGATACTTGTCCTCATCTTCATAAACCTCAGCCAGGCTCGTCGAAGCCAAGGCTAAGTGCAAGCTTGCCGCGCCCTCGTACTTTTCAAAGTTAGCTACTGAGTCCGCGAGCACATTCTGAGCTTCCCCGAGCCGGCGTCGCTTAGACGCGAAACTGCCGACGTTGAATAGATACATCGCGTATTGACCACGGTAGACTTCCGCATGCTGACGGTAGACCGAGAGAATCTCTCGATTGTACCGGTCGGCCTCCACGTCATGTCCTTCCTCGCTCAGGGCGTTCGTCAATCCAGTGAGCGAGGAAATTAACTCTGGATCATCTGGCTGGAGCAGTTTTTTTCGGAGTTCAACAGCTCTCTTGTAATAGCCTTCCGCCTCCGCATCTCTGTGCTGCAGAAATGTCACGGCACCGAGGCCATGCAGAACGCTGGCCAAATGCAGAGAGACTGGCGAGTCATGTTCCGTCTGTTGCAAGAGGCCGGTTAGAATTGCTTCTGCGTCGATGTATCGCTTCTGTTGGAAAGCCAAAAGAGAGTCGCTGAATGGTTTTGAGAATCGGGCTTCGCGCTCCGTCGCCGCCTTGTCTTGAGCGCGTTTCCAAAGCGCCCAGGAACCAAGGCCAAGGGTGAGAATCATGAATCCAAGTAGAATCCGAAAGCGCATTCTGATTAGTCCGGTACTTGAAATGGCTAGAATCTGGAGGGCACTTTACGGCTGATTTTCATATCCAGAATTGCAAACTATGATCAATACTGGACTTCAACTAACTAAAATACAAAGAACCAATATCTATATGCGTTCTTCTGGTAACTAACGGGGGAAGTTGGCTATGTAACCCGAACGCCGGAGGGAACGGGCAGGAAGGAAATACCGTTAGAATTTGGGCCGTTAAGACGACGTGTCTAGACCGGAAGAGTTTGCTGGCTTGCTATTGCCCGAAGTAGTAGCCGTCGCGAGCTTGGACGACTAGGTCTTTCTGTTTGCCGACGGCGAGATGGATTTTGTGGTAGCCGACGGTGTTGCCTTTGTCGGGAGTGTAGGCGAGGCTGTACTGATTGCGCAGGTCTTCTTCTATTTCGGCGTAGATGGCGTCGACGGTTTCTTTTTTAGTGACTTTGAACATGCGGCCACCGGTTTCTTTGGAAATCTGCTCGAGGATTTTCTTACCGTCGGGGCGTTGCTCTTGCGGAGGATAGCGCCCACCGCCGCGGCCGCCGCCCATTCCCCCTCCGTGACCGCCCATCCCGAACCCGCCGGGGCGGCTGTAGTTATCCTCCTCGTCGGCAAACAAGATGGAGTAGATGATGGTGTCCGAGCGCTGCGCGGTGGCGATGGCCTCGGCCATGGTTTCCCTGCTGCCGTGGTCCACACCATCCGAAAGAACGATCAGCGCCTTGCGGCCTTGCTGCTTGCTCATCAATTCGTCGGATCCCAGGAAAATCGCGTCGTAGAGCAGCGTTCCGCCGCCGTGTGAACCTCGGCTGCGACCTCCGCCACCTCCGCCGCCATTTCCACCGCCTGCCCCGCCGTTGCTGCTTCCGCTGTCGTATTGAGGCGTCGAAAGCTTTTGTAGCGCCGCCTGCAACTGGGGACGCGACGGAGTGAAGTCCTGCAAGAGTTCCACTTCCCGGTCGAAGTGAATCACAAAGGCCAAATCTTTGTCCTGGCGCAGAAGTTTATCGAGGAAGCTGTAGCTTGCGCTGCGCTCCTGATCGAGGACGCGGCGCTGGCTGAGGCTGGTATCCACCAAGAGGCCCAGCCGCAACGGCAGGTCGCTTTCGTGCGCGAAATAGTTGATGGTTTGGGGACGCCCGTCTTCATCCAGCTGAAAATCGTCTTTGGTTAGATTCGAGATGATCTTTCCATGCTTGTCGCGAACCGTCGCGAGCACGCTGACGGTTTTGACCTCGACTGCGATCGTTGGCTGGCCTTCTTGTGGCCGCTTCAATTGTGGTTGCGATTGGGCAGGTTGCTGTGGGGGCTGCTGAGGCTGTTGTTGAGCGGGCGATGGGGGCGGTTGCTGCGCACGAAAATCCCGGGCGGCAAGAGCAAGGAAAACTAGGGCTGCTAAAGTCACGCCGAAACGAACGAACCACAGCTTTCTTCTAGAACCCGCTTTGAAACAGGGTGTTGAACGATAAGTCGGGCAATCTGGTCGAGAGTTCGTCATGCTTTTCCTAGCTTGGCCTCTGAAAGGGCGGTTTATTCAGGTGCCTCCCGAAGAGGAGTTCGATTGGTCTCTGCTCGGGTCGTTGCTTGTCGTATCTTGCAACATGCTTGGCATGTGCGGGCAAGACGGGCACGGCGTGCCGTGCCACTACTGGTCTTTCATCCTTGCAGGGCAGAAAGTTCCCGTATGTGTCAGAAGAATAAGACGCGGGCTCGGTCGTTTTGGTTTACTCGCATGGCTCAATCCCTTAGTTTACTGGCGTTTGGCGGGGCGGGTTGCCAAATTGGTGCTCCCAGAGGCAGCGCTCGCCACTGTAAAATGCAGGCCGCATCTTCTGCAAAATGAGCACAGAAATGATTGTCGCGCCGGTGACCCTCGAAGGGCGTCATGTACGGTTGGAACCGCTGTCACAGTCGCATCAAGCCGATCTCGCGGTCGTCGGCCTTGATGAGAATTTGTGGCGCTGGATTCCCACTCCTGTGCGTACACCGGAAGAAATGTCCGCTTACATCGCCACGGCACTCGATGAACAAACGCGCGGCGTCTCGTTACCCTTCGCGCTGGTTGAAAAAGCGAGCGGGCAAGCGATCGGCAGCACGCGCTACGGCAACATCGATCGCACTCATCACCGCGTCGAGATTGGATGGACGTGGGTGGCGCCGCCGTGGCAGCGTTCGGCTGTAAACACCGAGGCAAAATATCTTTTGTTGCGACATGCGTTTGAAACGCTCGGGTGCATGCGCGTCGAGCTAAAGACTGATTCGCTCAACGAACGCTCTCGCGCCGCGATATTGCGCATTGGGGCGCGTGAGGAAGGCACCTTCCGCAATCACATGATTACCGCGAGCGGGCGCATCCGGCACACTGTTTATTTCAGTATTTTGGACTCGGAATGGCCTGCTGTGAAATCACGTTTGCAAACTATGCTGTTTCCTTAACGCCCGGGGCAAGCTGGGGCACAGCATTCCTTCGCTTCCGCTCAGGATAAAGCTGTTTGGTTTCATGACATGCGTTACAGGTTGTATCAGGACATCCGTTACACCTGAATTGGGTAGAGTTCTGGGCTGTGGAGGCTTGGAACGATGCCATGGGAGAGGACGGATGTGGGCGAACAGCGTGTACGATTCGTAGTGCGAGCGGTAAGCGGGAAGGAAAGGATGGCCGCGTTGTGTCGCGAGTTTGGAATCTCGCGGCCGACGGGGTATCGCTGGAGGCGGAGATTCCAGCAGGCGGGCAGCATCACGGCGGTGGTGGAACGCAGCCGCAGGCCGGGGCATAGTCCGGAAGAGACGGAGTTGTCGAAACAGGAACGAGTGGTGGAACTACGGCAAGAGTATGGCTGGGGAGCGAAGAAGATCGCGGTGCTACTGCGAGAAGAGAGCCAACCGCTAACGGTCACGACCATCAATCGAATTTTGAAACGACGTGGGCTGGTGGAGAAGAAAGACTCGCATGCGCCCGCCCTAGAACGATTCGAGCGGGCTGCGCCGAACCAGTTGTGGCAGATGGACGGCAAGGGCGAGTATCGCAACAGCGATGGGACATGTTATCCGCTGTCGATTCTCGACGATCACAGCCGCTACGCGGTGGGTTTGTACGGGCTGGCGGCGTTCAATGCCGAGCAGGTGTATCCATGTTTGGTGCGCACGTTTGAGCGTTACGGTGTGCCGGAAGCGATGCTGATGGATCACGGGACGGTGTGGTGGAGCACCACAAACGGGTACGGACTGACGTGGCTGTCGGTGCGTTTGATCGAGCAAGGGATTCGGTTGCACTACGCACGAGTGCATCATCCGCAGACACAGGGAAAAGTGGAGCGATTTCATCGCACGCTGGACGAAGCCATTCGTCATCGCGGAAAACCGAAACAGTTGGCGGGGTGGCCGGAAGCGTTGGAGGAATTTCGTCAGGTGTACAACGAGCGGCGACCCCATGAAGCGCTGGGGATGCAGCGGCCAGCGGAACGATATCGCGCGAGTGTGCGAGGATATCAGGCAGCGCCGCCGGAGTGGGAATATCCCAGCGGGAGTTTGCTGCGGCAGCTGAATGTTGCGGGATGTTTGACCTGGGAAGGCAAACGCTGGTTCGTCTGCGAAGCGCTGGCCGGCCGGTGGGTGCGCGTCGAGAAGATCGAAAATCTGCTGCTGGTGAGCTACCGGCACATGTACGTGCGGGAAATTAATCGGTCAGCAGGAAATACGCGGCCGCTGGTGATGCCGCGCGAAGTTGGCAGGGCTGGCCGGTCGCCCTCCGGGCTCCCGTCCAACCCTGCCAACCCACCAAATGCAGAGGCACAGGTGTAACGGATGTCCTGACACACGGTGTAACGCATGTATTGACACCCAACAATAAA
>CAWAPX010000025.1:0-289200 GCA_963784015.1 uncultured Acidobacteriota bacterium | reverse complement strand
CCCCCGATCAAAGACTCGACGTAATCCTATACTTGCGCTGTTATAGGCGCCGGGTACTTCCCAGGCTTTGGCTGTGAGTTTGCTTGACCGAGGTTTGCCAACTCGTATATACTCTTTCTGTATAATATTGCGTTTTGAGAGCGGGAGATTCCTCTCCCGCTTTTTTCATTTTTAGGGCCGCTCACGGCCCCTCCTCTATCTGTGTACGAGCTTCGGATCCGGCACGTCGGCAAAGCCTTCCGCTTTGGATCCTCGTTTCTCCGTGAATTCAATGCTCTTCCATCTATCGCCTCTGTACTAACGCATTCTTCGATCGGCGCATTCCATGCCTGACAAACAACAAATCGTAAGTTCCATCGAAAAAATCGCCAAAAAACTCGGTCGCGCTCCTTCCCAAAGGGAATTCAATTCCCTCTCGGAGCTCTCCACCTACCACGTCCTGCGACATTTCCGCAGTTGGAACGACGCCGTCCGCGCTTCTCGCCTCCGTCCTTACACGCTGAACATTAAGCCCAAGGACCATGCTCTTCTGGAAGACTGGGGCAGGGCCGTTCGCCGGCATCGTGGCGTTCCCCCGCGCCGCGTCTATTCGCAGGAAGGAAAATATAACCCCGGCACGCTCGAAAAGCGATTCGGACCTTGGTCGAGATTGCCGGAAACGTTTCGCAATTTCGCTCGGCGCAAGCCCCAATGGACCGACGTCGTGTCTCTTCTTCCCGGTCCCTTGCCGCCAGGTCGCCAACCGGGAGGAAGTCGCTCGCATCCGCAGAACGGTTCCTCATTCTCCGCACCGCCCCGCGAAAAGTGGTATCCCCATCGAAAAGGCAGGCCAACCTACGGCAATCCCACTCGATTCCCCGGCTTGCCGCACGAACCCATCAACGAACAAGGCGTCGTCCTCTTGTTTGGGATGTTGGCGAAAAAGCTAGGCTACCTGGTCGAAAACGTGCAAACGGGATTCCCCGATTGCGAAGCCATGCGCCTGATCGCTCCCGGCCGCTGGCAACGCGTCTCCATCGAATTTGAATTTGAGAGCCGCAATTTCCGCGACCACGGCCATGCCCTTGACGGTTGTGACGTCATCGTTTGTTGGCGCCACAACTGGCCCGACTGTCCGCGCCAAATCGAAATCGTCGAACTCTACCGCGTGATTGAATCTATGCGGAAAGCAGAAAACGCAAAGGATCCATTTACCTGTATGGAGTGCGGCAGCTCTGCTGCCGCTTTTGCTTTAACCCAGACTGTCCTCACGTAATCCAGGACTACAAGCGAAAGGGAAAGCGGGAGCCAAGGTCCCGCACTCCAAAAGTTCTAGGTCTTGGTCAGCCCGGCGATTTTACGCGGGTCAGGGTCGCGCTATTGGCCTTGAGGAACACCAGGGGAAAAAGACGGGGCTTCTTCCAAGTGATCCGCACAGGCTCGACTTCCGCTGTCCGATTTCGACTGCATACAGGATTCCTGTATATCCCCTACATCCTTAACTGAACTTCACTTGTCCGGCAAGACGACAAACCAGAACTTAGTAGGGAGCGAGAGTCCGAAAGTCGTCTGTCATTTTTGACAGTGGCGAAGCTACATTTCACCGGCTAGCTTTGGCCCATGATCAGGCTCCTCGAACCAAAATTCATTTCAAAACGACATTTCGTCTGCGCAGCGCAAGCAGTGGCCCTTTCAGTGTTGCTCATTGCCGGATGCGGTTCCAAGAACGATGCCATCAATCAAGCTGAGAAAAAGGACGCGATCAATGGCGTTCCCGTGCCCAGCCTCGCCGAGACCAAAGATATAGCCGAACAGGGTTTCATCTACGGCCTGCCCATCGTGATGAACTACGCGGTCATGTACGAGTTTTGCGTGGACAAGAACTCTGGCCAGTATAAGGGACCATTCAACCAGATATTCAACGAGCATCGGGTATTCACTTATAAGGACACAGCGATTGTCACCCCCAATAGCGACACACCTTACTCGATGCTATGGGTTGACCTCCGCGCCGAGCCAATCGTGTTATCGGTGCCAGCGGTATCAAGGGACCGCTACTATTCGGCGCAGCTTATCGACGGCAATACATACAATTATGGGTATGTCGGCAGTCGCGCCACCGGAACCGCGCCGGGAAACTACCTCATCGTTGGTCCGGACTGGAAAGGAGCAACACCAGCAGGAATAAAGAAGGTCTTCCAATCGACGACATTCTTCGGTCTTACGCCTTTTCGTACACAACTCTTCAACGCGAGAGACATGCCGAACGTCGAGAAAGTACAGGCAGGCTACAAAGCGCAGACACTCTCCGCCTATTTGCACCAACTTCCGCCGCCAGCCGCCCCCGCCATCGACTTTCCGAAAGCTGACGCCGAGTTGGTAAAGAGCAACTTCTTCGAGTTCCTCGATTTCGCATTGCAGTTCAATCCTGCAACATCGGACGAGACGAATATCCGCGCTAAGCTGGCGAGCATTGGCATCGGTCCCGGCAAAAAGTTTGAGATGAAAGACCTTTCACCTGAGCACAAGGCCGCAATTCTTCTTGGTATGAAGAGTGGGGATTCGAAGATTGAACAGTACTTGGTTACAGGGCAAAAAAACATCAATGGCTGGAAGATTAGTTCTCTCTTCGGCGACCGAACGTTTTATAACGGCGACTGGTTGAAGCGTGCCGCTGCCGCTAAGGGAGGTATTTACGGCAACGACGCCGTTGAAGCCATGTATCCGATGACCAGAACAACAGCGCAGGGAGAAACTCTTGATGCCAGCAAGCACAACTACACTCTGACTTTCGCCAGCGGGCAGTTCCCGCCTGTCAACGCCTTCTGGTCGGTGACCATGTACGACGGGAAGACGCAGCTTCTGATTGAAAATCCCATCAACCGCTATCTCATCAACTCGCCAATGCTGCCGGGAATGAAAAAGAATTCCGACGGGTCGCTAACGCTCTACATCCAAAAAGACTCGCCGTCCGCCGACAAGAAAGCGAACTGGTTGCCCGCGCCTGACGGCGAGGTCTATCTAGTGATGCGCTTGTACTGGCCTAAGGAAACACCGCCATCAATTCTTCCGGCGGGTTCCGGAACGTGGCAACCACCAGCGGTCATTGAGACGCAATAGCCTTCTGAGGAAAAATCATGAAACGGAACAGAATGGAATCGGTTTTATTATTTATGTTTGTGGCCATGACGTTGATCGCTTGCGGCCCAGGGCAACAGCAGACAGCGGGCGAACAGATCGGACTTCCGGCCGACGAAACTCGGCAAATCTCGAAGGACGCCTTTATTTACGGCTTTCCGCTGGTGGATAACTACCTGACGATGTACAAGCAGGCTATCGACACAAGCGGTCATGACTACGAAGCACCATTCAATACGGTTGCTCGCTCAAAAGGTGTCGCCACGCCGGAAGACAAATTTGTGGTCACGCCAAACTCCGACACCCCATATTCGTTTCTCTGGATGGACTTGCGTTCTGAACCGCTCGTGGTCACTATGCCGAAAATTGAAAAGGCCCGCTATTACACTGGCCAGATGGTAGATCTTTATACCTTCAACTTCGCCTATCTCGGCACACGCACGTATGGCAACGATGGAGGCACCTACCTCGTTGCAGGGCCCGGGTGGAACGGCGAAACGCCCAAAGGCATCAAGGATGTGATTCACTGTGAGACGGAGTTCGCGTATATCCTGTTCCGGACGCAGCTTTTTAGCCCCGCCGACATGGTGAACGTCGCTAAAATCCAGAAGGGCTACACCGCGCAGCCACTCAGCAAATTTCTTGCCCAAGCGGTTCCCCCTGCCGCCGCAGCGGTGGACTGGCCGAAACCTACGCCAGAAATAGAAAAATCGGCTGCCCTGTTCCCATACGTCAATTTCCTATTGCAGTTCTGTCCTCAAAACCCGTCTGAATCGGCACTCATGGCACGCTTCGCGAAGCTCAACATCGGCGCGGGGAAGACTTTTGATTTCTCAAAGCTATCTCCCGAAAATCAAAAAGCCATGGGAGATGGAATAGCGGATGCGTGGAAAGAACTCGAAGGCGTAGTGCATCAAATCAACCTGGACGAGATTTCCAGCGGCCAATTGTTCGGGACTCGCGAAGCTCTAAAAAACAATTACCTCTATCGATTCGTAGGAGCGAAACTCGGCATGTACGGCAATTCCGGAGCCGAGGCGATCTATTTTGGGTATTTCGCGGATGCCGATGGGAAGCCACTCGATGCCTCAAAGGCCAGCTATGACCTGACTTTCCCCAAAGGGCAGCTTCCTCCAGTGAAGGCGTTCTGGTCTTTGACAATGTACAACGGCAAGACACAGTTGCTGGTCGCAAATCCACTGAAGCGTTACCTGCTCAATTCCACCATGCTTAAGGCCTTCAAGTGGGACAAAGACGGGGGCCTAACTCTGCACATCCAGAAAGAATCGCCGGGCGCTGCACAGCAATCCAATTGGCTGCCAACACCTGACGGCCCATTCTACGCGATTCTCCGCCTCTACATGCCCGACGAATCCGTGCAAAACAACACGTGGAAAAAGCCACCTATGCGGCAGCTAAACGCGAAGTAATTTAAAGGCCGTCGTCAGTCGCATGCTCGGGGTCACCGCGATTAGTAACGGGAAGTAGCCTGGTATTTACTAATGACTTCCACTTTTTTATTTTGGGGTCGGCACATGGTCACGAGAGGGCGCGTAAATCGCTTCGCAGGCGATCGCCTTGGCCGTCGCGCAGAAGCGCTTCGACTTCCGCGTGTGTCTTTCTCCAAATCGGAACGGCACGCGCCAACGCCTTTCGTCCCCTAGCAGTCAGCATCATGAGACGACTGCGCCGGTCCGCCGGATCCGCCATGATCCGGACCAGCCCGCGCCGCCGCAAGGGCTTGAGAGCCGCCGTCAACGTAGTCCGATCCATCGCCAGCAGCGACGCCACCGCCGTCATCCCCGCCGGCTCTGGCCGGTTCAAAGATGTCAGCAGCGAAAATTGCCCGTTGGTCAGGCCGATAGGGCGCAGGGCATCGTCGAAGCGCCGCGCCAGCGCCCTCGCCGCCCGCTGTACGTGCAGGCAGAGACAGTAATCGCGGATCAGGTGGGTTGTCTTCAAGGACGGGTGCGCAGCAGCGGCCATGAACAAATAATATGGATATCAACCTATCTTGCCAAGAGGCCATAGCGCATGATACGTTGATATCAATCTTATATCGCTGTGCCCTGGTGCGGTGTTTATTCCTCCAAATCGGGAGCAATCATGAGGCAAACTAGAATCGCATCAAGCGCAATGCGCACCATCGCATTAGCGGCCATCTTCTCTGCGCCGTGGCCAGCGCAAGCTCAAAACGCCAAGACGTCCTATCCAACCATGGCGCCGTTCGAACAATACCTGATGCCTGATCGCAACGAGGAGATCAAATTGGCGCGGAGCGCTGCGCCGGACTCCATCTCCGCCGACGCTGGAGTCTTAGTCCTCGGCAAACACGGTTATGAAACGGCGGTTAAAGGGAAGAACGGTTTTGTTTGCCTGGTAGAGCGATCCTGGACAGCCGGGATCAACGATTCGAACTTTTGGAATCCTAAAACGCGCGGTCCTCTCTGTCTCAATGCTCCGGCGGTACGGTCCTATCTCCCACGCACCATTAAAAAGGCTGAACTGATCATTGCCGGGCGGACGAAGGCGCAACTCTTCGATGCGATCGCCGCGGCCATCGACAAGAAGGAACTGCCCGCGCCGGAACCTGGCGCGATGTCTTACATGCTCTCGAAGCAAGGCTATTTGGGCGACGAGGCTGCCGGACCCTGGCTTCCGCATCTCATGTTTTTTACTCCCCAAACCGATTCCAAGGCCTGGGGCGCGGATCTTCCCGGATCGCCGATTATCACGTCTCAGAACCCGGAGGAGCGCCTAACCATTTTTATGATTCCAGTACGCCGCTGGTCGGACGGAACAGCTGCTCCTCCAGCCGGTGCGCACTAGCCTACGATCTTGAGCGAGTCTTCAGCGTTTGGAGTGCGGCAGCTCCGCTGCCGCTTTTCTGGCGGCTTACAGTTTCCGCCCGGTTCAGACGCCTGAATAGCCGTAACGATTGCAGATGGAAGAAAATCGGCGGCAAGCTGTCGCAATCCAAATTACGCCCGAATCAGCCCTGTAAATTTGTGCGGATTGTTGTCGAAGCCTGGAAACACAGGCGCGAGATCCTTCACGCCGATATGCTTCGCTAAAATTTCCCCGATCACGCTGCGGAAGTCCGTCGTCAGCGCCAAATCGCGCCCTTCGTTCAACTGGTGATCGTCCAGCCCCGGCCACTTGCCATACACTCGGCCGCCCTTCACGTCGCCGCCCATCACAAACATGCAGTTTGCGTGGCCGTGATCGGTCCCGCGGTTGCCGTTCTCTTTGGCCGTACGGCCGAATTCGCTCATCGTCACAAAAACGATATCCTGCATGCGGTCGCCCATATCCTGATGGAACGCCGCCAGCCCCTGCCCCAGATCCCTAAGCAAATTGGAGAGCTGCCCTTGCACGCCGCCTTCATTCACATGATTGTCCCAGCCGCCGCAATCCACGAACAAAACTTCCACGCCGATGTTCGCCTTCAATAGCTGGCCGATTTGCTGCAAACTCTGCCCCAGCTTGTTCGTAGGATATTGCGCGCCATTCTCCGGCTGATATTTCGCCGGATCGGCTTTGCGCAAAAGATCGATGGCCTCGAAAGTTTCCGCGCCTGTGCCGTGCAGCGCGTGGTCGACGGTTTGCGAATACATGGCCTCAAATCCGCCTTCTACCATTTGGCCCGATCCAGGCGATTGCGCCATCACTTTGAATTGCTTCAAATCCGGCAGCGCGATCGCCGGAGCGCTTCCGCGAAGCATTCGCGGAAGGTTCGGCCCCATCGCCACGGCACGGAAGGGCGATGCATTTTCCTCCGGCACAATTTCCAGCGCACGATTCAGCCAGCCGTCATCAGTCGCTTTCAATCCCGGCGTTCCAGACTCCATGAAATCCTGCGCGTCAAAATGCGAACGCGTCGGATCGGGCGATCCTGCCGCATGCACAATCGCGAGTTGATTTTGATTGAACAAGGGCTCAAGTGGGGCGAGGCTTGGGTGCAGTCCGAAAAATCCGTCAAGATCAACCGCGGCATCTGTTCCTCCGCGCTTCGGCTGCGGAATCGCGATACTCGGCCGCAACCGGTAATAATTTGGTTCGCCAAAAGGAACCACAATGTTCAATCCGTCTGCCGCGCCGCGCTGAAACAGCACGACAAGCTGCTTCTTGCCGGTCATCGGTGTCGCCGCTACAGCGCGCTGTAAGAACGCCGGCATCGCGCTCAACCCAACCATTGCCACGCCACCCTGCTTCAAAAAATACCGCCGCGAAAATCTCAACCCTCTCACGCCTTCGCAACATTCATGGCTCATGTGAACCTCTCAAGTTCCGAATATGGAGTGCGGCGGCTCTGCTGCCGCTTTTTGCTTCTGTGCTATACACCAGCAGCGGAAAAGCGGGAGCAGAGCTCCCGCACTCCAAACACTACCGTCTCTGAAATTCGGGCGCCCCAAGCACGAGCCCGGCCACAACTCCCAAATCCACCTGCTTCACAGGATCATCCAGTTTTGCCTGCACAACTTGCGGACTATCCAGTTGCTTCTGCAGCGTCTCCACCGTCGTCGGCCCAACTTGCCCGCCAAGGAAAACCTGCACAGCCCGCTCCAGCGCCGCCTTCGCATCGCCAGACGTCTCTACGCCAAGCAGCGCCGCAACATCCGTGCGCGACCCGCGCATTTTGTTCCCCGCCAACGCCAGCGAAAAATTCAGCCTGTTGAGCAGCGCGCCCGTATTCACCCACGCATCCGCTTTGTCGGCGTAACCCGTCGGCGGTTGGCACTGATAAATCGGTTCGCCGATGCGGCCAACCCAGCCGACCAGCGGCTGCGGCATATCCACATCCGTCCCAAGCGCGCGCGTAGCCGAAACCACCAATTCGAACGGCGTCTTGATTTTCGCCCGATACGTTTCGCGCGACCAGAACTCCGGCGAATAAATCATCGTGTGCATCACAGTCTTAATTTCGCCGTCGCTTTCCGAGAACGATTTCGCCATGCGATCTACCAGTGCCGGCGGCGGATTGTCCGAAACAAATCGCCGCGCCAGCTTCGTGGAAATAAAACGCGCAGTGCTTGGGTCACGCGCCAGCAGCTCAATCACTTCTTCGCCGTCTTTCATTCCACCGGCATGAATCTTTTTTCCCAGGACCAATTTCGGATCCGGATCGTGCAACTTCTCGTCAAACTTGAATTCCGGATGCTCTCGCGGCTTCTCGATCGTCCATCCGGTGAAAGCGCGCGCAACTTCGGTCACGTCTTTTTGCGTGTAGCCGCCATCAACGCCCAGCGTGTGCAATTCCATCAATTCGCGGCCATAGTTTTCATTCAGGCCGCGATCGTTTTTCTTTTTCTGAGCGGACGGCGCCACCGGCGGCGGACCCCAGCCGCGATACCGAGCCATCTGACGTGCGTAGCGTTCTTGCGCCTCACGCTGCGCGGCCTTCGGATCCGCGCTTAAATAATTATCCAGATAAAAAAGCATTGCCGGACTCTTGGCCGAGGCCGTCAGCAAATCCTTGAATTTACCCAGCGTGTGCGGCTGGATGACGTCGCGCTCATAAGCGGTCAGGTAATAGCGGTCCTCTCCCTTCCCTGCGAACACGTTCAGATGGTTGAACCAGAAGTCATCCATGACCTGCTGAAGCTGCCGCTCGCTGTAGATGGAACGCGTCATTTTAGCCATGGCCAATTCCGCGACCACGCGCTGGGGACGCTTGCTGTCTTCATCGATGGCTCGCGGGACATTATTTGGGTCACCGCCGAGCACGTCGCGCTTCCCTTTATCCCGTACGCCCGGATTCCCTTGCGCCGGAATATCTTTCATCGGCGCGGGAGCGTTCGCATCGGCGCCATTAGGTTGCGCCGTCGCGGGAGGCTGATTGGCATCCGCTGCCGAGATTTCCGTGGGAGCCGGCCCCGGCTGCATATCTTTCGAGACAATGGCCGCAGCTGTGTCCGAACGACTCCGCTGGACCTGCTCGATTTGCGCTTGTGCCCGCTTTGCCGCCTGCTTTTCCGCCTGCTTGGGCTGCGGATAGTCTTCGATCAGCTTCGCAGAGGTCATCTTCAGCGTTGGATAATTCTCGAGACGCGCATCGAGCGCCTTGTCGTCAATCGAATTGGGATTCAGTTGCTGATCGATCCATTTAGACAACCCCATCTGACGCACACGTTCCACGTCGCCCGGCCGCGGCCCGTAGGCAAGACGGTTGAGGGCGTGCATGATCGCCTCGTCGGCGTTAAGTTCGGTGATGGGAAGATTTTTTAGAGCGGGATCTTGCTTCGGTTTCTTATCTTTCGCAGCGGCTGGCATCGCGGCAAGCAAAGGCAAATCGATACCTACTGGGAACATGCAGGCCACAGAAAGGAGGGCCGCCAGAAATGACCTGGGTGTCGTCAAAATCGAAACCGAACGCGAGGCGAGGCCTTGCTGCAAGTTCATGACACTCTCCTGCCGGGCGGAAATGGTCCGCGAACACTAGTCGCTTCCTAGAATAACCCTCCCCCCGCCTATAAGTTGCACGCCGCAAGGGCCAGTGTCGAAACCCTACTTTGCCCGCGGGTACAGGTCCGCTCCTAACCGGCTCATCCGGTTGGACCTATGGGTCCTTTATCCGGCTGCTGGCGGTATTGACGCCCGGCACCTCTGCCCGTATCCTCGGGCTGCTAATTCCAGGGAGGGTTCGTGCTGATTCGCAATTTCATCTTCTGGCTGTCCACAAAGCGCGGCGTGACGGATCGCATCGCGCGACATGGAATGAAAAATGGCTTCGCACGCCGTTTCGTCGCGGGCGAATCGCTAGACGAGGCCCTTACAGCTAGCCAGGAACTTTGCTCCCAGGGACGCAATGTAAGCCTGAACCATCTCGGCGAAAATGTCACCAGCGAAGCGGCCGCGCGGGATGTCTGCGCCAGCTACATCCGAATGGTAGAAGAGCTGCACGCCAAGAATCTCAGCGGAAACATTTCGATAAAGCTTACGCAGCTCGGGCTCGACATTGACAAAGAGCTCTGCCGGTCCATGGCACGCGAAATCGCGGCCCGCGCCGCTGCGCTCGGCCGTACCATCGAGATGGACATGGAAGGCAGCGCCTACACGGACGTTACGCTGGATATTTTCGAAAGCGTGCAACGCGAACTGGGCAATTGCGGCTTGGCGGTGCAAGCGTACCTATACCGGACGGAGAAAGATCTGCAGAGGCTCGCACCCATCAAGCCGAAGATTCGCCTCGTCAAAGGCGCTTATCGCGAATCAGCGAAAATCGCGTACCAGAAAAAGCCCGAGGTCGATGCCAACTACCAGAAACTGACAACTCTGCTTCTCGAAGGCGCCGCACAAGGCAATTTCCTGGCTGCCATCGCTTCCCACGACTGGAACATGGTGGCCCACGCGCAAGCCGAAGCTGCCCGGCTCAAGTTGGAAAAATCGCGCTACGAAATTCAGATGATCTACGGAATTCGACGGGACCTGCAGGCTCAAGTGCGCGCCGCGGGCGACACTCTGCAGGTCTACGTACCGTTTGGCACCGACTGGTGCCCTTATTTTATGCGGCGCCTCTCGGAGCGTCCTGCGAATTGCTGGTTTGTACTGCGCAGTCTATTCGCGGAGTCCGGCAGCGCGTCACGCCAGCCGGCGAGCTAACGGAACGCAAGTCTAGAGGAAAATTAGTAGAACTTGTCTCATAATGTATGAAGCGACAAAACAGGAAGTTTCCTCAGGGGCTGAAGCCCTATTTTGCCGGTTTTCTATGTCGGAGCTAAAGCTCCGACCCCTGGGAAGGCATCTATGAGACAGATTCTAGAAAACTACATTTAGAGACTTCGCCAAGTCTTGCGCTACGGCGTCACGTCGAAATCGATGGTGCGGTTTTTGGCATGGTTTCCCGCTCCATCGGCGGCCATCACCACAAGCTGATAACTTCCCGGAGCCATTTCGTCCAGTTTGATTTTCATCCCCACCGGCACCGTGGGGCTTCCCTTTTTCACAAACTCGTCCATGCGAACCGCACCGGATTTATAGATGACTTTCCCGGTGCCTTTCTCGACGATCGCATAGCCGGCCAACAGCTGGGGCGGATTCGCTGAGGTAAGCAACGGTGCGTAGATCTCCGTGTAGGCAGCCACGTTATCCGTCTTCTTAAACCGATTGCTGGCCGATGGATTAAACTGCATTCCCTTTACGACCAGCGGCGTGCGGTCTTCGAGGAGCACGGAATCGAGGCTTGTCGGAATATCCGACAGCCGCTGCAACGAGTTCGTCAGCACCACGCCACCCAGGCTGAACTGCTTGCCATCATAAGGATCGATCTGCAGTTTCGACTCGTATTTCCCGAATGCGTCGCCACCGGAGCTGACTACCACAGTCAGCTTGTAGTCTCCTGAACCCGCATCGAACTGGTTCTGGTAGAAATAAGGCTGCTTGGTGAATTCCTTCACTTCGTCTTTTTCCAGATCGAGATTCACGGTGTCGCTGAATTTCGCTCCAATACTTCCGTCCGGTTTGTACGCAACCCCCAGCACGTTAAGGCTGGCGTGATATTTTCCTTTGTCCTTATTGAACTGGACCGTATTCGAAGGAATCTCCATCGAGAGGTTAACTCGCGCTACATTTGGCGCCGTGTAGAAATAGGGCACTTCAAACGCGCCCAGCATCGTTCCGTTCTGTGAACCGGTTGCCCGCGCTTCGAGCTGCTTTTCCACCGGCGTACCTTCCAACACATTGGATGACTTTGTGTTGCAGTATCCGCTGCGCGACCTTACGTTCAACCCGCCGTGGTTCATCTTCACTTTCAGGGTGTGGCAACTTCCCTCTCCAGACTGCTGCGGTACATAGCCCAAAATGTAAAATTCGTTCTGCTCACGCCCGATCTTCTCGAGGCCACCCAGCAAGTCGTTGGTGTTGAAGATCGTGAACCCGCCGGTTCCGTCAGCAAGTGCGGCGAGAATCTGTTGATTTGTTGACGCTGATGGCGGAAATTGCGGAACGATGGTCCTCGGCTGCGTATAAACCGAATTAGGATTGTTGGTATTTGGATTCACGACGGGTCCTCCGCCGGTACGTCCGGTCGTGCCTCCGCCAGTCCCTCCTGTCGTTCCCGTGCCACCGGTACCACCTTTGCCGCCTGTTCCGCCAGTGCCGCCCGTTCCACCAGTACCGCCTGTGCCTCCAGTGCCGCCTTTGCCGCCGGCCCCGCCGCCACCGGTCCCACCCGTGCCACCACCAGTTCCACCACCGCCTCCGCCAGGCTTTTGCGGCTCAAGCAGCCCAACAGAATACGAAGCGAGAACAACTTTGCCTCCTCCGTATATATTCTTTTGCTCGGACTGCTCTGCCACCGCGCGCTTCTCTTCGCCCTGAGGTTGCAGCTGCGCATGTCCGCCAGGAGGCGTAGCCAACAGGCCGCGCACATCGAGCGAATAGATCGCCACATTCGCCTTGTTGCAAGCGTCAATCGTGGCTGTGAGCTCGGACTGGCTCTCGCTCGTCAAAGGGAAACCCGACGAAAAGAGCACAACCATTTTTCGCCCGGGAACCCCGCGCAGATTCTTCGCCAGACTGCGCACGGATAGCAGCATGCTCCGTGCTCCGAAATCCGCTTCGGCGTTGCTCATGCCAGAAAGTGGAGAGTATGTCCCCGACGATCCGCCATACGGACTAGATGATGGCGAGAGGCCCGCCGAGGCAACTTCAACAGGGGCCTGAGCATTGGGGTCCACCGCGGAGCCTTTTGCTCCCGAAACCGCGGCGCGCAAACGGTCCGCGTTCGCCGTAAAATTTTGCACGATCTGCAAAGCGCCACCGAACTCCACTACTGCCATCAACCGGTCAGGCCCAGCATTTGCGTCGATGAACTTCTTCGCGGCATCTCTAGCCTGAATCTGGTCAGGCATAGCCATTGTGGAATTATCGAAGAACAGAATTAGATACTTCTTCTGCCCCTGCGCCTGGATAGCCGTGTCCGCGCCAAACGAAAAACTCGCCACAGCCTGTTCCTTATTGTCTTCGTATACCTTGAAATCGTTCTGCGTCAGGTCGTGGACGTAGGCCCCCTTCTTGTCGGTCACCACCGCGTCCACCAGGACGAGCCGCGATTCCGTTTTAATTGCCGGTCCGCCTTGCGCGACAGCCTCCGTTGCCGGCATGGCAGGCGTTTGCGCTTGCGGCGTCTGCCCCGCGAGCTGCCCCAAAAATAAACACGATGTGGCCGCCGTTAGTCCAACAAGCCAGCGCCAAGTGATCCGCCCGCGATTCTTTTTTGTGTTCATGTGCTCCCCCATCAATTCGGTATGACTACGGCGCCATTGCGCGCCGCAAGCTGCGATCCTTCCGAGTCACGCACGACCTGCCTTACCAGGTATGTTCCCGGCCTCACGTCGAAACTCGACTTGAGATTGAGACCCGAACGCATCAGCCGGTCGTACGTCGGATCAAGAAGTTTCATCTCGACGATTTTTTCCCCGCCCGTCACGTAATTCCCGTTCTCATCAAAGATGGCCGTCGCCACGGTCAGGTCGTCCCGAGTGCGCCCCTCGGCCTTCCGGAAGTGTACGCTCTTGATATCGACGTGCGTAAGCACGGCCAGCTTCGCCTGGGAGGCGTCCGTCTTGAAGAATTGCATATGCAAATCCACCGGCAGATCGCGAATCTCGTCTTGCGAAAAAAGCGCTTCTTGAATCTCTTGCTTTGCCGCTTCCACTGGATCAACGACGTGCCGCGGCGCGTAGTATCCGTGCCTGGCCTGGATTTTATAGTTGGTCTTCTTATTGGCGAACGAAACCTTCAAAGTGTGGAGGCTTCCATCGAGCTTCATGTTCTGGGGCGAAAATCCGAGCAAGTACGTCATGTGCGGCGCAGCTCCTGCCTCACGAAGACCTTCATCCACGTCGTTACGGTTATGAAAAAATGTTCCGCCCGTCCCGTCCGCAAGTTGCAACAACACGTCGTCTTGCGCCAATTGTGCGGCCACGCGGTAGGAAGCCTTATATCCAGCAATTTGCGGCGGATCCGTGTAGGGGCTACCGATGTCTCCCATGTCCGGTGTATACAGCCCCCGCGCGTCAATCGTGTTTATCACGATGTTCGCCTTTGTCGCTCGATCCACTAGGCCGCTTGTCTCCAACTGCAGCGTCGTGGGAATAAATCCGGGCGAGACGAACACCATTACCCGCTGCCCGGGCATCGCCGCCAGCCGCCGCATGACGTCTTCCAGATGACGGTAAGCAAATTCCGTTGACGAATCCTCTCGCCCTAGCACCATGGTCGCTGTCGATTGCGCCATGCTCTGCGCTGCCGCTTTCTGCGTTTCGTCTCCACCGAATTCGCACTGCACAGCGTCCTCCGTCGCGACGGACAAAGCTTGCTGGTCGCTCCGGTTTTGTATTAGATCCGCCTGGTAGTAGGTGACATCCGGACAGTCATGGATTCCGGCACTGGCCGAATGCGGGAGGATCTTCGAAAGCTCTTTGCGCAAAAGTTCGTGGTCGTCCGTAAATTCCAGCGTGAATTGACCCGAAGTCGAATAAATACCCACTCGATCGGAAGCCGCCAGCGAATCAAAAAACTTACCTGCCGCGTTCCGCACAAACATCGCATCCTGGATATTGAGATGCTGATCATCGAATACCACGGAGACAAATCGCTGAGGCAACGTAGCGGCAATCGCCTTCTCCACGGCTGGATCAGGGGTAGCATTTGGGTCGGCGCTCGTTGTGGTGGCAACCACGTGAGATTCGGGAGTCTCCACGCTAAACGTCGAGATTATTTGCGGCTTGCGGTTGTCGGTTAACTGAAAGTCTTCCTTCTTAAGGTTTGGCACCACATGGCCTTGCGGATCGCGCACGACTACGCGCACCAGCACAAGGTTTACGCGAACCTTGAATGTCGGAGCCGTATCGCGGCTCGAAACTTCCGCGTTGTCGCTGGAGGCCGGCGCTTGGGGCTTTGCAGGCTCGGCAGGCACTTGCACTGTAACGGTAGCGGAGGGTGGGTCCGGTGGAGGAGTCGGCGTTTGTGACCGAAGGGGTGCGGCAATACCTGTCAGCACGGAGAGAAACAAAACACACTTCAAGCACCGAGCGAACGGGAACTGCGGTAGATAGGACATCCTTTTCCTTCTCTGATCCGCATCCGCAGGCACCGCCGGCTATCTGGGTAGCCAGCACCACGGGGGAACCTTGGGACACACTCGCGAAATCACTATACGCTCTGGTTAAATTTTGTGTCAACGCGTTTGCCAGCCGCGCGAAAGGCCGTCAAACTCCAAACATCCTGGGCATCATCGTGGCGCAAAACGTAGCGGTCTCCGCACTCTGCCAGCACCCGAAAGTAAGTCGCTCCGGGCGAATACCAGCGGTCTTCTATCTCCTCGATCTCAAGTGTTTGTCCTTCAAACAGGATGCACAGAGGCCGCTCTTCCGCCTTATGGCCCGAGTAACATTCCACACGAACTAATTGCTCAGTCATGTTCGTCAGTTTATTGCCCTATCGTCTCGGTCAGCTAAGTCGGCCTTCTCGCCGGTCCTCAGCCAATTCTGCGTTCCAGGCTGCACCCAGAAATATGATCACCGCGGACAGCTGCATCCACACCATCAATCCGATCACCGCCGCAAGTCCGCCGTACACCACGCTATAAGGAACGCGACGCACATAAAACCCAAATAGCACGTTCACCAGCCACCACAGGGATGTCGCCACCATCGCGCCCGGCAAAACGTGCCGCATCCGTTCCTCCCCGGGCCGAGCCACCCGGTAGATGACCGTCAGCGCCAACATCGCCAACAAAATCGCCATCGCAGGAAAGAAAACTGTCCACCATCCTGGCAGAATATGGTGCGGGCCCAATTCCTCCCCAAACCAGCGTCGGATCGGCCGTCCAAGAACCCCCAGAATTGCCGCCGCCAGAAGCGGTGCAATCGTCACCAGCAGCAACACCAATCCACGAAGTTGACGTTGCAAGAATCCCGGTTGCTCCTGGTCACCATAAATTCGATGAATACCCTCCATGAGCAACCGCATCACTTGCGATCCCGCCAGCAGGGTCCCGCCCCATCCAACCAGGGCGAATTTCCACGCTTCTGGCCCGCGCTTCTCCAGAAACTCGGAAACAATGCTCTGGCTCCCCGGCGGCAGAAACGCCGTGAGATCGGTGATCAAGTCAAGCAGGCTCGTTCGCCCGCCGATGCGGCTGGTTGCGAAGCCCACCATGATGAGGAGCGCGGGGAAAAATGCCAGAAACAAATTGAAAGCGATGGCCTGCGAAAGCATGCCGCAGCGCGGAAATACGCGCGCGATCGTCCGTATCGTACGCCTGAGGAGGGAAGGGTCCGGAACCATAGCGCGTCATTATACGCATGACGGGCCTTGTGTCGAAGCAAAGCCTCTTGCTCGGCGGAGCGTTTTGAGCGTCGCTCCGGAGATGTTAGCTACAGGTGACGGTACATCACCAGCGCATCCACCGCGCCAAACGTCGGATGGATAAAAGCTCCTGGAAGCCTGCCCACTGTTTCAAAGCCCATGCTTTGCCACAGCCGCACGGCGCGCTCGTTGCTGCTGACTACAAAATTGAATTGCATGGCGCGAAAGCCCCGCGTTTTGGCATGCTCCAGCGAATGTTGGCACATGGCCCGCGCAATGCCGCGTCCGCTCGCCCACGGAGCAGTTATGTAACCGCAATTGGCGACGTGCGATCCCCCGCCCTTCTGATTCGCACGTAGATAATACGTACCGAGAATTTCGCCGCTTTCTTCCGCGATGAATACTTCGTGGCCGGGCGAATTCCAGTACGCAAGCGCGTCTTCGCTTGTCATGTCCGCGGGCAAAGTGTAGGTATCCCCGGCGCGAATCACCGGCTCGAGGATTTTCCAGATTGCGTCCGCATCGCGTGCTGTGGCTTCCCGTATGAGCATTGGGTTTTGCTCGGCCCACGCCTCAAATTCTTGCGTGCGCCCGGGCTATTTTACTCACATCGTCAGCGCTACGCGAACTGCGCCTTCCCGCTGACCATCCGCGCAAACGCTTCGTTCACTTTTTCCAGCGGATACTTTTCAATTATCCTCACCTTTGATGCGTCACGGCGTCCCATGGGTAGGTGGCTCCCGGCAGAAGAGCACCCGCGGTAGACTGAGGCTGCCAGTGGAACAGAGTCTTGTCACGAGAGAACTGGCGATGCATACTGACTCTTGGAGGTAACTCTCGATGGCGGAGAAACATCTTATTGCGGCTGTGACGCGCCGATTCGAGGGAATGAACCGCACCGAACGAATCGCCAAAGTCAGGAAGCTCGCAGCGACTTCGGCAGCGGACAAGAAGTTCGTTCGTGAAGCGTTTCCCGATCTGTACCGAGAAGCATTCCCTAGCCGGCGCCCCGCGGCGGGTGTGCGCCCGGAATCAAGCCGGCAGCGTGCGCGATCCGGAGCACCTCGCTAGGGGTTCTGTCCAAGAGTTCTCCCCACTCCACAACCATCGTTCGGCGCGCTTCGCTTCCATAGACTCCGCGCAGCACCTCTCGGAGAATGTCTTCGTCCGAGAATCCTGCGTCGCGGGCGGCACGGATCGAGCGAAGCTTGTTCGCGGTACTCATGGCTGGGGTGCCGCGGCACCATAATACGAACGCCCTAATACAAACCAGTCAGTTAATAATATCAAGAGATAATTACGGTCTTTGTCGGACTACTGGTGTTCTTCAAGACAGGAGCGCGCTTGCCGCCTGTTTCTCCGCGTCGTACACTCGAACATCGCAAACTTACGCCGAGGAAGCGTCCATGACCACGCCCGCCAAGCCCGTGCCATCCACACCGTCCACGATGACGCGCAGCGAAGAAGTCGTCGCAAAGCACAAAAAATATATCTGGCCGTCGGTCACTAACTATTACCAGAAGCCGCTCGTCGCCGATCACGCCGAAATGCAGCATGTCTGGGACGTCGAAGGCCGCAAATATCTCGATTTTTTCGGTGGAATCCTGACTGTCTCCGTGGGCCACTGCAACCCTAGAATCACCAGCAAGGTCAACGCCCAAGTCAATAAACTCCAGCACCTCTCGACTCTCTATCCGAATGAACAAATCGTCGCGCTCGCCGAAAAAGTCGCGCAGATTACTCCCGGTAATCTTTCGTCGAGCTTTTTTACCAGCTCCGGCAGCGAAGCTGACGAAGCCGCGATTCTGATCGCGCGCATGTCCACCGGCAGCTATGACATCGTCGCACTGCGCCACGCCTATTCCGGCGGCTCTTCTCTCATGAAGTCCGTCACGGCCCACGCACCCTATCGCAAGGCCGCCGTCATCAGTGTTGGCATCTCGCACGCCATCAATCCTTACTGCTACCGCTGCCCGCTTCACCTGAAATATCCCGAATGCGAGGTCGCCTGCGCAGGCGACGTTGAAAATCTCATCCAAACCGGCACTAGCGGCAGCCCCGCCGCCTTCATCGCCGAACCCATCCAAGGAGTCGGCGGCTTCATCACCCCGCCCAAGGAATATTTCAAAATCGTTTTCAATATCGTAAAAAAATACGGCGGTCTCTTCATCTCCGACGAAGTGCAAACTGGCTGGGGCCGCACCGGCAAGAAATGGTTTGGCATCGAACAATGGGAAGTCACTCCAGACATCATCACCAGCGCCAAAGGTATGGCTAACGGCGTTCCGGTAGGCCTCACTGTCACCACGCCTGAAATCGCCGCCGGTTTCCAAGGCCTCAACATCGCTACCTTCGGCGGCAATCCCGTCACCAGCGTCGCCGCCCGCGCTACCATCGAACTCATCGAGGAAGATGACCTCCTCGAGAACGCGCACACCGTCGGCAACTACTTCCGCGCCAAACTCGAAGAGCTTCAGGAAAAATACGCGCTCATCGGCGACGTCCGCGGCATGGGCCTCATGCAAGCCCTCGAACTGGTCAAAGACCGCAAGACCAAAGAGCCCGCCCCCGCGCAAACCACGCAAGTCATGGAACGCGCCCGCGACAACGGCCTGCTCATCGGCAAAGGCGGCCTCATGGGCAACGTCCTCCGCCTCGCTCCCATGCTCAACACCACCAAACCCGACGTCGACGAAGCCATCCGCCTCCTCGACAAATCCTTCAGCGAAGTTGTGATGTAAATTGATTTCAGGAATGCAAACAGCCATCGCCTTCGCGCTAATTCTTTTCTCGGCGCTTCCGCAAACAGCGCCTCCCGACAAGAAGGCCGTTTGGAAGCCCGTACAATTTGCCGTCGTGCGTTTCAATGATGAGGCGCCACAAAGCTGGAATATCTACCACTCGGAAAAGCGCGATGCACTGCTCGTGAAAATCTGGAAACGCTATCTCTATCTGGACCTGAAAGAAGGCGAGGTCTACGAGGTCAATCCACAAACTGTGAAGCCACAAGGTGACAACGTCGAATGGTCCCTCTCAGACCTTCCGAGTGACCCCATCGAAATTTCTGATTGGAAAATGCGTGATGCCGGCTTGATGGTTCGTCGCGTCCGCTTTCGCTTCGGCAAAACCGGCCACTACCTGGACATCAATCTGCCCTTGAAGCCCGACGGCAAACCCAACTACTAGAAAATCGGCTAACAGTTAACAGCCGACAGCTGAGAGCTTCACGGAGCTAGCTGTGAGCTGTGAGCTGTGAGCTGTGAGCTGTGAGCTGTGAGCTGTGAGCTGTGAGCTGTGAGCTGTGAGCCGTGAGCTGTGAGCTGTGAGCTGGCACCGACTCGTCGCACCATCCACTCACCTCCGATACACCCCGTAATACCACGGAATCCCCAGCGCCCCCGGCTCGACGGCCACAGTAACTTTATCCCCGCTCTGGAACCGGTCGAAATCATCGGCATCCACAGCCAATCCTTCGACCTTCTGCCCATCCCGCCAGGAATGCACGTGCAAACGCCGGCTCCCACGCACAATCCCTTTCATATTGAATTTGCTGACGACCACAGTCGGATAGTAGGCGAGGTATTTCTGCGAATCGAGCCGGCCGTTCACAAAAAGCGTCGCCGACAGTATCCACGGCAGCGGAATAAATCCCGCGTAGATACGCTTCAGAACTTCGATCTCCTTGTGCTGCCGAGCGCGTCTTTCCAGAATCACCGCAATTGTCAGCGCCAGAAAAAACAGCAACCCGAAGAACACCAGCATCAAATCCAAATCCAGCGGCGGATAAATCTGGCTCACGTAAGGAAACGCAAGCGACCCCACCAAAAAAATCGCAGTTCGCCCCACCAGCCGCCGCCGGAACAGCAACTCGGCCGCCACCGACGTCAATCCGCAAGAGGGACACTGGTCAGCGGTTCGCGGGGAACCGCAATCAAGGCATCTGGTCAAACTCATGCAACCTCAAACATCATTCCAAACGAAGGGGGCGAATACATCTGCACACATTGCGAGCCGCGCGAACCGCAACGCGCCGCAAGCATAGTATAAGACGAGCTTAAGAACCTGTGTTGGAGAGTGACGCCAGAAGATCCTGATACCGCTGTTCGTTCTGCTTTTCGGAGAGCGTCACGGAAACGCCCATACCCAGCCC
This sequence comes from uncultured Acidobacteriota bacterium, assembly GCA_963784015.1. GTDB lineage: Bacteria > Acidobacteriota > Terriglobia > Acidiferrales > UBA7541 > Acidiferrum. The sequence continues at coordinate 268,619 of CAWAPX010000025.1, read as the reverse complement.
CGGCTCGATGCGCTTCACCGAGCAATCCACTTTTACTCGCCGGTCCAGCACCAAATGCGCAGTAAAACCCGCCCCAATCCACAACGGATCGACGGATTCGATGAACATTCCATTCGAGCTTATGTCGCGCGTGCTGGCGCGCAGGACCGCCGAACCCCATTCGATTTCGAGGTTGGCGCGAAACGAGTAACGCGGCGCCCAGCGTCGATCCGACCGCCGGGACGATTGATCCCCACTGCCCATGGACTTGGTGAACCCCCCTGCCAAGGATCCCAAGATGCGGCGCCAGGGCGATCTCGCCGCTTGTTCGTATTAAGCATACCCCTGCTAAGAGCACACCCATACGACGCCGGAGAGCGATGTTTTGTTCCCAGCAATGCGCGCAACTATTTCGGAAACACTCCCTTGGCAGAAATTTCCAGCCTTAGGAGAACGGACATCACTTAGTCTGGATTAGACGCAGCTGCTGGCCCGGGGATATCGTCCTTACGCGTGGATTTTTCTGCCGTGCGAATTCTTCGTTGTACTTCCGCCTGCAAATACTTGCGAAGACTATCCGAAACGATTCCAGGCGAGGCCAGTTCGCGCAAATCGGAAACGGTGAGCTCCGGCAGATAGGCCAGCACGGTGGCTAGTGGCGACAAAGGATGGCGGACCAGCGCAAGCCGTACGTTATAGCTGATCGACCACTTGCGGTGCAGCGAGATGTTGCGTACAACCACAGGCGGCAGTTTTTCGCGCGAGAGCACGCGCAACACTTGCGACTCCGTCAAATACGCGTTATCCAAAACGATGGAGACGATCTGTTCGTGGCCTTCGGCGAGAAGCGCTCCGGCCAGCCGCGCCGGACCGCGCCTCGCCAACGTAATCTTCTGTCCCAGCGGAAGCTGCGGCAGCCGCGAAACCAGCTGATCCTCTGCATTCCGTTTCAACTCCGTGGGAATGCCAGCAAGCAGCGTAAGCTGCACGAGATCCATCAGATAAAGATCTCGCAGCAAACGCAGAGTCACGAGCCGCGGCGTCCGCGGATGAAACGCCAGCGCCTTCTTCACGCGGTAATTCTTAAGCAAGGGCTTGCGACGCGCCACTTCTTCGAGAATTTCCGCCGGCAGATTTTTTCGTTCCAACAACATGCACAGCTGCGCTTCCTCGAGTGACGGATTATCGAGCAGCGCCAGCAGTACGTCCGTGTCGGCATGGTGCAGTAAAGCTGCGAGCTCCTCGCCTGCGGCAACGAGCGCGCGATCCCGATTTTTATCCGCCCCTGCCATATCAGCGCTCAGTTGCATTCTCGCCCGTCGTATCCCCACTTATCGCATTCTCAGCCGACAAGAGCCGCAAAGCGAGACGCGCCGCCGCTTCCGCGGGCGACACTCGCAGTAATCCTATTTCCGCCTGGGGAAACACGCGCTTCAAGCGGTCATCGATCTGGTTCTCCAGGTATTTCGACCGCCCAATCATCCCGCCGGTTTTTGCCAGAAGAAATGGCATGCCTCGCAACTGCAATCGTTCCGCAAGATTTTCTGCCAGAGAAGCAAGATCGATCGCTGCGGCGCGCAATGTTTCTCTCGCGGAATTTCTGGCTGCGGTTTCGGCCGAAGTCTCAGTCGAAGTCTCGAGCCAATCAGCCACCATCGCGACGACAGAAAACAATCGCGGAAACACTTCGTCCGAAGCGGCCTGCGCCCGCGCCTTCACCTCCGACCAGTTGGCACAACCAAGTTCGCGCAGCAACCGCTGCCCAAGTAGCGAATCCGCACCCGTGCGGTCATTTTCATGCATGGCCATCAAAACCGCCCGGCGCCCAATATCGTAAGCGCTGCCTTCGTCTCCAATCTGCGAACCGTATCCACCCGCGCGTGCGGTTTCGCCAACCGTGTTCCGCCCGACGGCGAACGAACCCGTTCCGGCTAACAGCACGATCACAGACCCGTCCCCCGTCGCTGCCAACGTGAGATCGATATCGGTGCAAACCTGAACGATCGATTTAGGAAATTCCGCGCCAAGAAGCACGCGAATCTTTTCTGCGGATTCGGTTGGCCCCGCTCCCGCAAGCCCAGCGCAGATGGCAGCAGCCGAAGCATCGCCTGGCAGCGAAGCCAGGGCCAAAGCCTGGCGCGCTGCGTCACGAACAGAATTAATCGCCGCGCCAAATCCAACACGCAGCGGATTCGACGGCCCTGCCTGCGACCGCGCCAAAACCTCGCCGGATGCGTCCATCAACACGCAGTCCGTCTTAGTGCCGCCACCATCGAATCCCAAGACAAAGCGCATACAAAAAGTTTAAGCGAGAATCGCAACCAATGCATTCGCCGATGAAAATAACGTGCGCAAACAAGCGCCATCGCACAGCAGCACACCGAGTTTCGTGCAACACCGCGCCCACGCCTGTTGCCTGTCATCCTGAGCGTAGCGAAGGACCTTGCCTCGATCCCACACCATCGACCACCGACGAGACCAACTCCCGCGCACCCGCTGCTCTCGCTATTCCCCCACCGCCACACACACATTCCTTGACCTCCGTACCCACTCCCACTATTCTCGCTTCTCTTTCTAATCGCTAATGCGCATCCATCCACTCGACCTGGCCATCGTCATCGCCTACCTCCTCGCCGTAACCGCGCTAGGCATGCGCTTCCGCCGCAGCAAGAAGGACGCCGCCAACAGCGACCGCGAATCCGTCAGCCTCGACTATTTTCTCGGCGGCCGCACCGCTCCGTGGTGGGCTCTCGCTCTCTCCATCGTCGCCACGGAAACTTCGACGCTGACCATTATCGGAACTCCAGCCATCGCGTACGCAGGCAACCTGACATTCGTTCAATTGGTGATCGGCTATTTGATCGGCCGCGTCCTAATCGTGCTCCTCCTACTCCCTGGCTATTTTCGCGGCCAATTTCTCACTGCCTACGCGCTCATCGAAAAACGTTTCGGCGAGAAAATGCGCGCCGTCGCCGCCAGCACATTTCTGATCACGCGCGCCATCGCCGAAGGCGTCCGCATCTCAGCGATCGCGCTCGTCGTAAGCGTGGTCCTCGGCACATCCGAACACCTCGCAGTCGTCATCGTCATCGCGCTAACCATTCTCTATACCTTCGAAGGTGGCATGACCGCCGTCATTTGGACCGACGTCGCGCAACTCCTCCTCTATCTCACCGGCAGCGCCGTTACGTTTTGGATTTTGCTTCACCGCATTCCCGGCGGATGGGCCGAAGTGACGCAAGTTGCCGCAGCCGCCGGCCACAAACTCCAAGTCTTCGATTTCTCGTTCAACCTCGCCACCAAATACACTTTCTGGTCCGGCCTTATCGGCGGCGCATTCTTAACCATGGCCAGCCACGGCACCGATCAAACCATCGTGCAAAGACTGCTCGCCGCCCGCAACGAAAAAGACAGCCGCCGCGCTCTCCTCACAAGTGGCGCCATCGTCCTGATTCAATTCACAATTTTTCTTCTGATCGGCGTCTTACTATACGTCTTTGCACAACACTGCCCGCTCCTCGCCGCAGGCGAGCGAACCGACCGCATCCTCCCGCTCTTCCTCGTCCGTGAAATGCCGACGGGCCTCGCCGGTCTTCTTCTCGCCTCCATTGTCGCGGTAGCCATGTCTAACGCGAGCGGCTCGCTCAATTCCCTAGCCGCTAGCAGCGTCCTAGATTTCTCCAAACTCCGCGGCCATTCTGCCGACCCCGTAAAATTCCTCCGCCTAAGTCGCCGCATGACGCTAGTCTGGGGCGCTATCCTAATGTGTTTCGGTTTCATAAAGTGGGGCCCCCTCCTCGAAACCGGCCTCACCGTCGCGTCACTTCCCTTCGGCAGCCTCCTCGGCCTCTTCCTACTAGGCACCCTCGACCGCCGCGCCACCGCCGCAGGCGCCCTTATCGGAATGTTTGCCGGCCTCGCCACCGTTCTTTGCATTTGGCGTTTCACCCCGATTGCGTATACATGGTACGTGCTAATTGGCAGCGTCATGACTTTCGCCGTCGGCGCCGTCATCAGCAGATTTCGTTCGTAGGGGCACGGCACGTTTACCCTGAGATTCGAAGGGCCGTGCCCGTCTTACTGTGATGAAACGTTTGGAAAGATTGCGAATGCGTAGCGACGCGCTTCAGCGCGTCACACGGTTGCAAATGAATCGACGGCGCTAAAATGTCACTCAACTCTCTATGACCGAAACTCCTTCCTCCACGGATCGTGCAACACGGACCACGGGTCACGTCTCCCCGCGTCTAGACCTAGTCCGCGGCCTAGGCGCCTGGGCTTCCGGCGCCATCGTCGTCGGCACCATGATCGGCACCGGCATCTTCCTCAAACCTGCGGAAATGGCGCGCGAAGGGCGATTCGTTTCGGTTGTCTTCGCCGCTTGGATCGTAGGCGCCATCCTCTCGCTCTTCGGCGCGCTTTCCTTTGCGGAACTCGGAGCTGCCATCCCCGAAGCTGGCGGCGAGTATGCCTACCTGCGCCGCGCGTTCGGTCCCGCCGCGGGCTTTCTCTTCGGCTGGATGCATTCCATCGTTGGCCGCCCCAGTTCGCTCTCGAGCATCGCCGCAGGCCTGATGCGCTTCCTAAGTTTTCTTCTTCCCGTCGTCGCCGCCCCGATCTTCACGCTCCACATCGCCATCCCCGGCCTCACCGCGTGGATCAGAGCCCTATGATTTCGTTTTCACCTGGGCGCAACCACTAGCCGTCCTCTGGATCGTCGGCATGACCGCCATCAATTATTTAGGCGTCCGCCTCGGCGGCGCCGTCCAGGTTTTTCTCACCGCCATAAAAATTACGTCCGTCGCGATTGTGATCGGCGTTGCGTTTTTTTCGCACGCCGCTCCGCACAGCACTCCCGATCCGATGTGGCCAAGCGCGCTAAACGGTAGCGTCCTAAGCGCATTTCTCGCCGCGCTAGCCGCCGCTCTCTGGGCCTACGATGGTTGGGAAGATTTAAACCTGGTCGGGTCCGAAGTAGAAAATCCGCAAAGAAATTTCCCCCGCGCGCTAGTCGGTGGAGTCGCCCTAGTCGCGCTAATCTATTTCCTCTTCAGCGCCGCCTGCCTAAAAGTTTTGCCCTTCAGCGCGGTTGCCGCCTCGCCCCACATCGCCTCCGACGTTGTCCAACATGTCGCCGGCCCCATCGCCGCCGCTTGGATCACGGTAGCCATGGTCATCAGCGCCCTTGGCTCGATGAACTCGTCGGTCCTCAGCGGGGCACGTCCCGGGCTACGCCATGGCCCGCGACGGCATCTTCTTCAAAATCGCCGACGGCGTTCACCCCAAATACCGCACGCCAGCCCGCTCCCTTATTTTTCAATGTGTCCTAGCCAGCCTGATGGCGCTAACGGGGACGTTCGAGGAACTGACCAATCTTTTCATCTTCGCCGGCTGGATTTTCTACGGCCTAGCCGTCGTCGCCCTCTTCCGCCTGCGCTACACCGAACCCAACATGCCTCGCCCCTACCGCTGCTGGGGCTACCCCATCGTCCCCGGCCTCTTCGTCGCCGGCGCCCTCGCTCTCACTGTCAACATCTGGCTCAACCGCCCCGGCCGCTCCAGCATCGGCCTGCTCCTAATCCTCGCCGGCCTCCCCTTCTACCGCTACTGGAACAAGAGGCTGCAACATACATGACGCAATTGAATCTCGGAACCAGCTCGATCTCTGCCGCTGCCGCCGCACAAGACGACAAACGTCCGCCGTCACGAATAAAAAAGTTTGTAACTGCGCTCCTGCTCGGCCTCCTCGTTCCCGGCCTCGGCCAAGTCTACGCCCGACGGCCATGGCGAGGCGTCGCAATGGCCGTTTCGCTCGCCTTGCTCACGGCGACCATTGTGATCTTCCGCCTCTTCGTATCGTTTTGGGGATTTATCATCGCATTGCCGCTCACCGTTATCTGGAGGCTCTGGATTGCCGGCGACGGGAGCTATGTGGCCTGCAAGGAGCCTGGTACTTCTCCTCCGCCGCGCCACCTGAAAATGACAATCGCAGCCACCGTCGTTGTTCTTCTGCTAGGCGTTTATCCGGTGCCTGACTACTTCACGGATCGCTTGCGGCGTTACTTTGGCGCGTTCAAGATAGATTCAGGATCGATGTGTCCAACGCTTTGTGAAGGCGACCGGATGGTTGCGGCTCGCGATGCCTTCAAATTGCGGATTCCGGAGCGCGGCGAGTTACTGCTTTTCGATTTCAATCACACTGGAACAATCTACACGAAGCGTATTATTGGAGTACCAGGAGACAGAGTCGCTCGCGGACCGTCGAATACTATTTTGGTGAACGACGTGCAGGTTGCATTTCCAACTCCCTGCGGCGAACACGAATCCTTCGATAGACTCGCTGCCGAAGGCCCGGCTTTTGACACTATTGAAGTCCCAGAAGGCAGTTTGTTTGTGGTTGGAGACAATCTCGACAACAGCTACGACAGTCGCTTCTTCGGCGTGGTTCCGTTGGATGAAGTGAGAGGCAAGCCAAAATTCATCTATTGGTCGCACAACCGCTCTCGCATCGGCTGCAATCTTCGTTAATGGCAAAGCATTTGTAGGGGCGCAGCATGCTGCGCCCCCTTCGAGCAAGATCGCTACGCCGAAGCCGTGCGTCGTGATTTTAGAATTTGCACCGGAAGCCCGCCAGCAAGCAAAGCCACTCCGGGCAGCACCACCCACGCGACCAAACCCAAAAGCAAGGCGCTACGCATGGTGTTGTGGCCGATGTGGTCGTCAAGAATGAGCGACACGGGAATCCAAATCACGAAAAAAACGGAATACGGCAAGACGGGAAACAAAATAGAAAGAAGCACAGCGCGCGGTGACGCTTCAGCGCGGCCCGCCAAATATGCTCCCATCGCGCCGATCACAAGCAACGAGAACAGCCACGGCACGTAAATCACCGCGACAGGCGCCGTCATCCGCCAGCCGGACGTGCTCACGATGAGCGGTTGCGGTCCAAAGAACTGAATCAGCATGAGCAGCATCAGCGAAAGGAACAACGTCAAAAACCCAGGTAGCCACACTTGTCTAACTCGGTCCGTCATAACGTCCTCCTTCATTCGCGCCTTCTGAATCTTCCGCCGCAGCGATTGCCAATTCTTTACTTGCGAGAGCGCGCGCTCGGCCGCCGCTTCTTCCGAAAGCCCTTGCCCGCGTAACTGCTCAAACGCTTCTTCGAGATGCCCGGCAAGCTCCGCGATCACTTCGCGACGATCTTCGGGTTCAAGAGAAATAGCAGCGAACTGCTCGCTAACGAGCGCTTCCCAATCAGGCATGGTTCACCTTGGTGAGCTGCTTGAGGGCGCGGAACAGCTCGGCCCATTCGCGGCGAATGGGAGCAAGCTTTTTCTTCCCTTCGGCAGTCAGTCGATAGCAGCGCCGCCGCCGGCCCGTGTCGCTGGTTTCCCAGGCCCCGCGCACCCAGCCACGCTTTTCCAACTTATAGAGCAGCGGATAAAGCGAAGCCAATGTGAATCGCAGCGAGCCGTGCGTCTGCTCTTCGATGCGCCGCGCCATCTCATAACCGTGCAGCGGCCCGTCTTCCAGCACGCTCAACACCGCCAGTTCCGCCGTCCCGCGCTTAATCCCCGGAGCAATCATCAGTTCTCCTATACATAAGAATCCTATATATAGAGTCCATGCCTGTCAACTTTCCCGAAGACCAGTTTCAAAGTGTAGGACTGTAGGAGCGGGGCTTGTTCACCCTGCTTGCCCTGAGGAACAAAGGGAGTCTCGAAGGGCCCCGCCCGCACCGGCCTGGAGGCAACTACCGATCCCCTCGTCACATTGCAAGGAAGCTATGTGGAGTGCGGCAGCTCTGCTGCCGCTTTTCGCAACGACTCACTAGCCGCTATCGTTGGCAATGTTCAATAAGCTGAAGCAGCTCGTACAGAAGGCGTTTGCGCCGTGAGAGGTAAACCGCTAATCGGCACCGCAACACTCTCCGCCTCCGAACTAACCACTACTTCCAGATGCACAATCTTTGCCAGCGCTTCGATGCCTGTAATCAGTCGCGGACCCGGACGCGAAAAATATCCGCTGGCGTCAAGCGCGTACACACGCGAGTTGTGCACCGCGGGCATGGCGCTCCACTCTTCAGAAAAAGACATCGCGCGATATTCATCACGAGCTTGCTGCGCGCTATAGCCGCACTGCGCGATCAAGAGAATGTCCGGAGCCGCATCAATCACATCCTCGGCGTTGACGCGAAACGAAGGCGTCCGCTTACGCCCAAGCACATCTTTCCCGCCCGCAACTTCGATCATTTCCGGCACCCAATGTCCCGCCACATAAAACGGTTCGAGCCATTCGAGGATAGCGACACGTGGGCGATGCGCCATGCCTTCGAGCTGGCATTCGAGTTCACCAAGCCGCGTTCCGATTTTCTTCAACAAAGCTTCCGCTTCGTGCCCACGGCAAGTCGCTTCGCCAACCCACAGAATGTCGCGCCACACATCGCCCAGGTCTTGAGGGTTCAGGCAAAGAACTTCGGGCGGCTGAGGAAAACCAGCGAGCGTGGTGGCGAGATCATCCGGCGAAGCCGCGCAAACCTGGCACAAATCCTGCGTAATGATTAAATCTGGCTTCAATTCCGCAAGCACGGCGGCGTCCACCGAATAAAGGCTTTCGCCGCGTGAAACATATTCGCGAACCAACCGATCGATTTCTGCAGGCGGCGCATCGTGAGGCAAACGCGAATGGATCACCACGCGCTTCGTTCGCGCCTGCGCCGGAAAATCGCATTCATGGCTAACGCCAACAACTTCCTTGTCAAATCCCAAAGCAAACAATATTTCGGTAGCCGACGGCAGCAACGACACAATGCGCATGCCGAGACTCTAGCACACCTGCCTGATGGCCAGATATCAGGGATTCAAGCGAGCAAAGAGGAAGCGCATAGAATTGCATGCTTAGTTGACACAGCGGTAATTATGGGTTCAACTTCTCCCGGCAAGCACTACTTTTCGACAGGTTTTGTCATGGAAAAACCTAAAACCGACAAGAAAGAACCGCCAACTTGCAATTGCGAATGCGTGCGCTGTGATATCGGCAATCACTGCTTCAAGCGCCCGCTCTGCCAGCACCCTCGCTGGAACGAAATTCCGTCTAAGCGAAAGCGGCCTCAGGGCGGCTGACGTCGCTCGGGCGAGCTTTCTTGGACTCTTCTTTTTTTACCCACTCAGCAAAGAGATGCTCAAATTCATGCTGTGTGTAGATTCCTCTTTGAATCAATAGCGAATTCATCGCGTAAACAGCCGCCTTGAAAGCCTCATCCCGGGATGCCAGCCTCATGGCCTCTTCGTATGACATAAGATTTCGACCTTTCGCGCAAACATCTAACCGCAGACAATTCCCGACGCTCCATGGTACTCCCGCTTCCTCCTAGCCGACAATGATCATTGCCAAGATGGCTGGTTCCCTATTTGTAGAGGAAATATTTGCGGCGTGTTTGATCGAAATTCGCCAAGTCTGTCGACCAGCTTGCTACGATTTGCTCTGGCGCAACGCCGGCTTGGAGCTGGCGGATGGTTTCTGAGTTGCCGACGAGGAAGATCAATTTAGCTGGATCGAAGTTCTTGGGATACAGCTTCTGCAAAATGACGGCGATTTCCAGGCCCACGCGCACGGAGCGGACGGCGGCGCGGTCTGTGATCCGAATGCCGACGCCTCCGCAGCGCTGTCCCGCGTAGAGTCCGGAGACAGGAATGAAAGGTTGATCGGCAAATCGTAAGCCAGGCAGATGGATCGCGTTTAACCTATCTGCGACGGTCATTCCATCCATCCACGGCGCGCCGAATTCCTCGAAGGGCGTTTCCGTTCCGCGTCCGACGGAAACTCCCGCGTTCTGCAAAATCTCGATGCCGGGATAAACAATCGATCCTTTTACCGTCCGTAAATTAGGAGACGGTGGCACCCAGCGAATGCCGGTGCTCTCGAAAAAATAGTTGCGATGCCAGTTTTTCATGGCGATGACGTGCAGGTCGCAGTTGATGTGATTCTCGACGTTGAAAAATTGCGCCAACTCTCCAATCGTCAGCCCATAGCGAATGGGTAGTGGGTAGTAGCCAACGATGCTGGTTTTGTCGGGATCCAGCATCGGGCCTTCGATCACGTCGCCGCCAATGAGATTTGGCCGGTCCAGCACGTAGAACGCAATATTGTGCTTGGCAGCTTCTTCCATGCAGTAGGCCATCGTGGCAGTGTAGGTATAGAAACGCACGCCGGCGTCCTGCACATCGAAAACAAGAGTGTCGATCCCAGTGAGCATCTCGTCCGTAGGCCGCAGCGATTCGCCGTACAAACTGTACGTTGGGAGCCCCGTTGTTGGATCTTTCGACGACGAGTATTTGTCGTCGGCACGGCCGGAGATCCCGTGCTCGGGACTGAACAGCGCTACAAGCTGCAAACCTGGGGCGTGAAAAAATACTTCAATCGACGAGCGGCCTTGCGCATCGAGGCCCGTGTGATTGGTAATCAATCCGATGTGCTTGCCGCGAAGAGGCGCGAATTTTTCCGCTTCGAGGACGTCGAGCCCTGTTTGCACCCGGCCGGGGCGGCTAGACTTTTTTTGGGAGGCGTGCGCCGGAATGCAAACTCCCAGCAGAAAGGCAACACCTAGTAACACACTAAACTTTCTATTGAGACCGCCGCGAAGTTGAGTCAAAGCATTCCCTCCGGTTGTGCGTCACCAATGATATTCTGGAACGCTTCGTTCGGGGCTGCGTTGTGAGCGTGAAGTGCGTGTGTTATATACAGCGCAGGATCCGGGCGTAAACCGGGAGACCCACAACTGATGAAAGGGCGCGGTCCAGGCGTTCTGCTGCTTATTCCTTTTTGTTTGTTCCTTTTTCTTATGGTCCACACGACGCGCAGTCAGAACAAAGCTTCTTCCGCAGCCCCGGTCACTTCGACGCCTTCCTCGCCCGCGAAAGATGCCTCTGGCGCGAAGAAAAGCGCAGCGCCCGCGAAAACTGCACAGAAATTATCCCCCGCGGCTAGCCAGTGGGTCGAAACGACGCTCGCCAAAATGACGCTCGACGAAAAAGTTGGGCAATTGATTTTCGCAACGTATCACGGCAGCTTTACCGCGACAGACGCGCCAGCTTATGCGGAGATCATGCGCGACGTCGAGAAGCTGCACGTCGGCGGATTCATCAACATCACGCAAAGCTCGCCGCTGGGCATTGTAAAAAGCCAGGCGTATCCGACAGCGGTCCTCACGAATCAACTGCAAGCAAAATCAAAAATCCCGTTGCTGGTTGGCGCCGATTTCGAACGCGGCACGGCCATGCGTTTGGATGAAGGCACTTCTTTTCCAACGGCGATGGCCTTGGCCGCCGCAGGGAATCCTAAAGACGCGTACACGATGGGAAAAATTACCGCGCTGGAGGCGCGCGCTGTCGGCATTCACTGGATTTATGCTCCCGACTCCGATGTAAACAACAATCCGGATAATCCGATTATCAACACGCGCTCGTTTGGCGAGAATCCGCAGAAAGTTGCCGAGTACGTGACGGCGTTTGTCCATGGCGTGCAGGAAAATGGTGGACTCGCAACAGCAAAGCATTTTCCCGGCCACGGCGACACGGCCGCGGATTCGCACATCGATCTTCCCGTGATTCGCGCTGACCGCGATCGTCTTGAAAATTTGGAGCTAGTTCCCTTTCGCGCGGCCATCGCTGCAGGTGCCGACAGCATCATGACCGGTCATCTCTCGATCCCGGCTCTCGAACCCGATCCAAATACGCCGGCGACACTTTCTTCAAATATTTTGACGGACTTGCTGCGCAAAGAGCTCGGCTACCAGGGATTGGTAGTCACTGACGCGATGGACATGGGCGGTATCACCGTGCGCTACGCGCCAGGCGAGGCTGCGGTGCTCGCGTTTGCGGCGGGGGCGGATGCGCTGCTGATGCCGCCGGTGCCGGATGCGGCGATTGATGCATTGCGCGATGCCGTAAAGTCCGGGCGCATTTCGCGCGAACGACTGGATGCATCGGTGCGGAGGATTTTGCAGGCGAAGGCGAGGATCGGTCTTTACAACGAGCGATTGGTGGATGTGAATGCACTGAACAATCGTTTCGGCAAAGTGGAATGGCAGCGCGAAGCGCAGGAGATTTCGGATCGCGGCGTGACGCTGCTGCGCGATACCGCGCATCGCTTGCCGCTCGATGGAACCAAGCCGACGCGAGCGCTTCTCGTCGCGCTGTACGCCGATCCGGAGCCGTATCCCGGCGAGGATCTAGAGCGCGAACTGCGGTCGCGAGTGGATTCGGTGACGACACTGCGCGCGGATACGCGATTTGTGAAAGCGGACAATTTGAAATTGCCCGCGCCTGATACGTACGACGTGGCTATTCTCGCGTTTTTTGTGCGCGTGAGCGATCGCAAGGGGAATGTGGACATCCCCGCTGAGCAGGCGGTCTTGGCGGAAAAAGTTTACAAGAACGGTAAGCCAGTGGTGACGCTTGGATTTGGCAGTCCGTATCTGGTGGAACATTTTCCGCAAGCGGAGACGTGGCTTGCTGCGTTTGGCATTAGCGACGTGGCGCAGATTTCCGTCGCACGCGCGCTGTTTGGGCAGATTCCAGTAGGCGGACACCTGCCGGTAACTGTGCCAGGCGTGGAGATGAAAGCGGGCTTTGGAATTGAGCTGCCGGCGAATCCGATGACCGTTCAACCGATGGACGCTGGCGCCGAAGCGCAGCTTCAGCCCGCGTTTGAGGTCCTCGAACGCGCGGTTGCTGACAAAGCCTTTCCCGGTGCAACGCTCGCTGTCGGTTATCGTGACCGAGTGTCACTACATGCGTTCGGCAAGCTGAGCTACGACACGAAATCGCCGCAGGTGAATGTACGCACGATGTACGACGTTGCGTCACTCACCAAAGTGATTGTCACGACGACGCTGGTAGAAAAGCTCGTCGAAGGAGATTTTCATTCTCCGCTTGCAACTAGATGCGCCAGTCGAACGCTATTTGCCGGAGTGGGCCAGCGGGCCGCAGCCGGAGTGGCGGCACAAGGTGACTGTGCGGCATTTGATGACACACACATCGGGGCTGCCACCGTTCAAGGAGTACTGGCGCACGTCAAAAGGCAAGCCGGACACGCTGAAAATGATTTTTGCCGAACCGCTCGAGTCCGAGCCAGGAACGAAGATGGTGTACTCCGACCTGGGAATTATATTGATGGCGGAAATTATCGAGCGCTTGACAGGGCGAACGATCGACGGCCTCGCGAAGGAATACATTTTCTCGCCGCTGGCGATGAACGATTCGATGTACAAGCCGCCGAAGAAACTTTGGCCGCTGATTGCTCCGACAGAATTTGATGCGAATTTCCGCAAGCGGTTGGTGCAAGGCGAAGTCCACGACGAAAACGCATTTGCCATTGGCGGCGTTTCGGGCCATGCGGGGCTCTTTAGTACGGCACCGGATTTGGCGGCGTTTTGCCAGATGCTCCTGAATGGTGGCGTCTATGCGCACCAGCGCATTTTGCGCCGCGCGACGATTGGCCAGTTCACGGTGCCACAGCAGCTTTCGGGCGGAACGCGCACGCTCGGCTGGGTGGTACCGACCGAAGGCAGCTCGAGCGGGCACTACTTTTCTGCGCATAGTTTCGGGCATACCGGTTTTACGGGAACTTCGATCTGGATCGATCCTGACCGGCAACTCTTTGTTGTTCTCCTGACCAATCGCGTGAATCCAACCCGCGAAAATCATAAGATCGCGGAAGTGCGTCCCGCGTTGCACGATGCGGTGATGGAGGCCTTAGGTTTGGCGACCGCTGCGCCGGCATCGAAGTAGCCTGCGCCAGCGGCAAGCAACTGAAAGTTGACCCTGATACCCCTCCCCTTTTTTTGTAAGCGTTGCAGATACAGGACTTAGGATTTGTGTGGGCGTGGAGTGCCGGGCTGAAGCCCGGCGCTACGTTCACCTCGTGCGTCCGCACAGTTGGTTGGTTACCAGGGTTTGCCGTCGACGTAGAGGCGATAGTTGTGGTCGAAGTGGACGGCGTAGGGATCGCGGATTGGCGCGCCTGGTTGGCGTCGGGTTTGCGATGGCGGTGGAGCGGTTGGCGGGGCGGTGTTGGGTTCGGCGGTTTGTGCTGGGGTGGGATTCGTTGTGGGGGCGGTGCGTTGGGATTGGGTTGTGTTGGCGCGGTCGGGGAAGATGGAGCGCGCGACTTGGAGTGCGGCTTCGGTTGCGGCGGCGGTAGGGCGTGTAGATGTGAATAGACAGAGGGATACGCGGTCCTTTGGGCTGAGAGAAGCCATAGGAGTCTCCTTGATTTAATTTTTAGATTTTTAGATTTGCAGTTACGGGAAAAGAAAGATGCTGACGGAAAAAGAAAGATGCCGGGCTAAAGCCCGGCGCTACATCTAAAAACAGAAACGCCTCGCGGGTGGCGAGGCGTAGTACTGAACGTAAATATTATACTAGAGCGTACCTAGCCGATCAAATAAATTTGAGGTGTGCCTGAGATGGAATGGGGTGTTACTTGAGATCGAGGGCGGCTTGGGCTAGGTCGGCGGGTTTGCCAAGGTCGCGCCAGTAGGAGTGGTCGTGGCGGAAGGCTAGGATTTTTTGGGATGGGGAGGAGAGGCGGAGGTAGGAGTCGATGATGGAGAAGGGGACGGTTTCGGTGAGCTTGGGGAGTATGCGGGGGGAGAGGATGTGGATGCCGGAGAAGGCTAGAGCGTTCAGATGCTGAGAGAATTTTACATCCGGGGCTAAAGCCCCCGCATCATTTTGGCTTTTCGGCACGGCTGAAGCCGTGCCCTCCCGAGGCAAAAGCAGGTTCTTCGCTTCGCTCGAAATGATGGTAGTGCGACGACTCGAAATGACAAGTTTCTCGCCGATGATGAAATCCTGATCGGCAATACGGCGGCCGCTCAGTTGGAGTTGATCGTTGAAGAGGAGTTGGCGGGAGGACTCGCGGGATTGGGCGGCTAGCGTGGCTAGGGCTTGATTTTGTTTGTGGAATTGGAGCATGGCGTTTAGGTCGATGTCGCTGATTACGTCGACGTTGTGGAGTAGGAAGGGTTCGTCGAGATGACATGGATTCTCTTGGAAGAACCAGGCGGCTTTTTTTAGGCCGCCGCCAGTGTCTAGAAGTTGATCGTCTTCGCGGGAGATTTCGAGGCGCATATTGAAATTGTTTTTGGATTTTAGATAGTCGACGACCATTTGGGCATGGTGGTGGACGTTGATGATGGCTTCTGTTACGCCGAACGTCGCTAGGCGAGTCAGAGTGATTTCCAGGAGGGTGCGGTTGTTTAGTTCGACCAGGGCTTTGGGGCGGGTGTCGGTTAGGGGGCGGAGGCGGGTGCCTAGGCCGGCGGCTAGGATCATGGCTTTCATGGGGGGAACCCGTGAGTAGTTAGTGGTGAGTAGTGAGTAGTCAGAGAAAAGAAGAGGAAGAAAAAGATAACGCAGAGACGCAGAGGGCGCAGAGGCGGCGCAGAGGAAGATTCGGAAAAAAGATTTGCACAGAGGGCGCGGAGTGCATAGAGGTAACAGAGAAGAGAAAAGAACGGACCTGAAGGTCCGCCACTACAACGGCCAACAACGGAGCAAGTAGGAAGAGTCATTTGCGGAGATTCTCTAGGCCCAGGTGGCGGAGTTGTACTTCTACGCCGGGTTTGGGACGGAGGCGCCTGGCTAATTGTTCGGCGAGGTAGACGGAGCGGTGTTGGCCGCCGGTGCAGCCGAAGCTGACCATTAGATTTTTGAAGCCGCGAGATTGGTAGCTGGCGATGCTGGCGTCGACGAGACTGAGGACGCTGGCGAAAAATTGATGGACGCTCTCTTGTTGGTTGAGATAGTCGATGACGGGCAGGTCTCTGCCGGTTATCGTTTTGAAGCGCTCTTCGCGGCCAGGGTTGGGGAGGCTGCGACCGTCGAAGACGAAGCCGCCGCCATTGCCGGTTTCGTCGGTCGGCAGGCCTTGATGAAATGAAAAGCTGAAAATGCGGACGACAAGGTTGTCGGCGTCGCTGGCGAGGCTTTGCAATTTTTCGGAGGCTAGCATGCCTTGGAACGCGCCCATAAGCGCCGGAAGCGCGATGGGCAGCTCGGCTTGATGCAGCAGCCAGCGAAGATTTTTTAGGGCATAGGGGACGCTTTGGAGAAAGTGCACTTTGCGTTCGTAAAAGCCACGGAAACCGTAAGCGCCGAGAGCCTGCATGATGCGGACGTAGACGTAGGCGTAGTAATAGCTCAGGAAGACTTCGCGGTCGACGGGGATGAATTTTTCGAGGGCGCGAAGATAGTCGTAGAGAAGCTGCTGGCGAAGGTCGGGGGGGAGATCGGCTTTGGCATCGTAGAGGAGAGAGGCGATGTCGTATTGCAGGGCGCCTTTGCGGCCGCCCTGGTAGTCGACGAAATAAGGTTGGCCGTCGCGAAGCATGATGTTGCGAGATTGGAAGTCGCGATAGAGAAAATAATCGCGAGGGGCGCTGAGGAGAAAATCGGCGAGGCGATTGAAATCGCCTTCGAGAGAATGTTCGTTAAAGGGAATGCCGGCGAGGCGGAGAAAATAATATTTAAAATAGTTGAGATCCCAGGCGATGGATTGGCGATCGAAGCTGGAGATCGGATAGCAGACGGAGTAGTCGAGATCGCGGCTGGCCTCGACTTGAAAGCGCGGGAGAACGGCGACGACTTTTTTATAGGCTTCGACGACTTGCGGTGCGATGGCGCCGCCTTGGCGATTCTTGGAGAGGAATTCGAAGAGGGTGGTGTCGCCGAGGTCTTCTTCGAGGTAGGCACCTTGATTTAGATCTTCGGCGTAGATTTCTGGGACGGGGAGGTCGTGTTTGCGGAAGTGTTTGGAGAATGAGAGGAAAGCGGCGTTTTCTTCGCGGACGTTGTAAAGGATGCCGATGGCGGTACGAGGGCCTGCACTCAGGCGAATGATTTTGCGGCCGGAGCCGCCTAGTTCGCCTTGGAGAGGCTGGACGTTCTCCACTGGCGCGTGGAAATATTGCTCGAAGAGAGATTTTAGGATGTCGATGGACATGGGATTCGGTCGAGTTGCCTTGACACTTTCGCTATGCGAACCTTTCCTAGGATAGCCGATTCATGCTATGCAACGGCAAAACAGTAGAGGTGCTACAAATTCACTACTGCCGGGTAGCGAGAGGACCGCATGGCAGTTAATTTACTTTGTGAGTTTTTTCTGAAACTTGGGGAGCTGTTCGCGAGTTATTTCCAGAAGGCTGGACACGTTCACCTTCTCGTCTCTCTCGATGCGCTTCGAAATCATTGTAGGTGTGTGCACTTGGATGGTCGTGTCCTTATAGCGGAGGGTTGGGTCGGTGCCAAATTCATCGGTAACCATCATCCAGCGCAGAGGCAGTTCGCTCGCCATTACGTCACCTAATGCGACACCGAGGCTCTGCAATTCGTAAGTCTGCGCTTTGGTGAAGGCTTGATCATCGATTAGCCGCTGCAGCACTGGCAGATCGGCCTTGGTTCGAAATAGTCCCGAGACTCCATAGCGTTGCTTTGCAGCGGCGGCGACGAGCGCCCTTTGTTTGTCCAGACTTGCGACGTCGTCGTTGGAGAGTTCGGTAAACTTTGGCGCGACTTGCTGCTTAGGACCCGATTGTGAGCTATACGAGCTAAAGGTCAACGCGCCAAATGTCAGAACCGTTGCGAAGCAAATGAATGGCGTCATGCTTGTGATGGTAGTGATCACGAGATCGCCGCGAGACTCACAGGTGTTGGATTCTAGCGCAATTGAGCGACGTCGAGAATGTGAACATCGAACACCCGGATATAATTATCTGATGCCAATGCAAGCTAGGGATAAGAGGCGGACGGAGCAGCGGTTAGCTGCTTCGAAGAAGTTGGACCGCATGGCGGCGATAGAGATTGTGCGGTTGATGAACCGCGAGGATCGGCGGGTGGCGGCGGCGGTGGGGCGTGATTTGCCTGGGATTGCGCGGGCCGTGGACGCGATTGTGTCGGCGATGCGCGCGGGTGGGCGGTTGATTTATGTGGGAGCAGGATCGAGCGGGAGGATGGCGGTTTTGGATGCGGCGGAATGTCCGCCGACGTTTGGGATTTCGAAGAAAAAGATGATCGCGTTGATTGCGGGTGGACGACGGGCAGTTACCGGGGCGGTGGAAGGTGCGGAGGATTCAGCGGCAAATGGAGCACGGGATTTGCGGCGGTTGAAATTAGGGCGCGGCGATGTGGTGGTGGGGATCGCGGCTAGCGGGACTACGCCGTACGTTTTGGGGGCGATGAAGTTTGCGCGGGGGCGCGGGGCGACGACTATTGCGGTGATGGCTAATCGGGATATGCCGCTGGCGCGGCTGGCAAAGATTGCGATTGGGGTGGAAGTGGGGGCGGAGGTTTTGACGGGGTCGACGCGACTGAAGGCCGGGACATCGCAAAAGATGGTCTTGAACATGCTGAGTACGGCTGTGATGGTGAAGCTCGGACATGTTTATGAAAACTTGATGATTGATGCGGTGATGACAAATAAGAAGCTGCAGGGGCGAGCGGTGCGGATTTTGATGGAGGCTAGCGGAGCGGGAGTGTCTGCGGCAGAGGACGCTTTGCGGGCGGCGGGACACGATATGCGGGTGGGGCTGGTCATGTTGAAGTTGGGCATAGGGGCGGGAGAGGCACGAAAAAAATTGGCGGCGGCTCGCGGGGATTTGCGTGGGGCTTTGGGGGAATAGAAAAAAGATTTAACGCAGAGAGTTTCCGAGACACAGAGGTCGCAGAGAGGAAAAGCGGCAGCAGAGCTGCCGCACTCCAAAGCGCGGAGCTAATGCGCTGCGGATGCAAAGAGAAGAGCGCGGATGGATAAATTTTTGATCAGAGGCGGCCGGGCGCTACGGGGGACAGTGGCGATCAGCGGGGCGAAGAACTCTGCTTTGCCGGTGATGGCGGCGTGTTTGCTGACGGCGGAGCGCGTGGCGGTGCACAACATTCCTAAGGTGCGCGACCTGGTTACGATGAGCAAGTTGCTGACGTTTATGGACGCGAAAGTTTACGTGACGGAGATGCCTGCCAGCGACTACGTGATCGAGGCGCCAACTTTGAATCATGCGGAGGCGCCGTATGAGTTGGTGAAGACGATGCGGGCGTCGATCTTGACGCTGGGGCCTTTGATGGCGCGGCTGGGAGTGGCGCGGGTTTCTTTGCCTGGCGGGTGCGCGATTGGGGCGCGGCCGGTGGATTTGCATTTGTCGGCTTTGGAGAAGATGGGCGCGGTGATTTCGATGTCGCATGGATATATCGAGACGCGAGTGCCTGGGAATGGGGCGAAGGGCGGGCGGTTGAAGGGCGCGCATATTGTGTTTGAGAAGATTACCGTGACGGGGACAGAAAATATTTTGATGGCGGCGACTTTGGCGGATGGAGAGACGGTTTTGGAAAATTGCGCGCGTGAGCCGGAGGTGACGGACCTCGTGGTGATGCTGCGAAAGATGGGTGCGCAGATTGTGGGAGATGGGACGGCGACTTTGCGGATTCGCGGCGTGGGGGAATTGCATGGGACGGAGCATCGCGTGATTCCGGATCGGATTGAGACGGGGACTTTTTTGGTGGCGGGTGCGATTACCGGCGGAGATTTGACGATTACGAATTGCGAGCCGGAGCATCAGGCGGCTGTTATCGCCAAACTGCAACGGGCAGGTGTCTGCATCGAAATTGTGGATAAGACGACTTTGCGAGTTCGCGGCGGGAAAAAACTGGTGGCGGCGGATATGACTACCGAAGAGTATCCGGGATTTGCTACCGATATGCAGGCGCAGTACATGGCTTTGGCTACGCAGGCGGAAGGCGCGTCGGCGATTACGGAGACAATTTTCGAGAATAGGTTTTTGCATGCGAGCGAAATGGTTCGAATGGGCGCGAATATTTCGATTGATGGGCGGCAAGCGGTGGTGCGGGGGCCAGCGGAGCTTTCGGGGACTACGGTGCAGGCTTCGGATTTGCGAGCTAGCGCGGGATTGGTGCTGGCCGGGTTAGTGGCGAGCGGGGAGACAGTGATCGAGCGCGTGTATCACATTGACCGCGGGTATGAAGGGATTGTGGAGAAATTGCGAGCGGTGGGGGCAGATATTGAGAGAGTGCACGGCTCTGGTTCTGGCGTACACACTTCGGCACCCGCTCCGGTAGCGTGAGGTCTGGCGATTCCTTCTTGCGGCTCTTGGAACGCGACGGGCAGAAGAGGATAACGCAGAGGCGCGGAGTGCGCGGAGCCGCGCAGAGAAATGAAAAACGAAGGCCTCCGATTTTGTCGGAGGCCTTTTGTTTTGCGAGATGTGGGCTTGGTTGAAGCGGGAGGGGTCCTTCGAGACTCAGGGTAAACAAGCCCCTCCCCTACAGAAACATACCGAGGGCGTGACGATTATTCGCTGGAGCCGGAGTCGCCGCCTGAATCGCCACCGGAATTACCTTCACCGCCGGAAGTTACTTGTTGGCCGCCTCCGCCACTGGCGGCGGCTTTTTGTTGCTTGTCGCGGGCTTCCTTGATCAGGGCTTTGCGGCGAAAGGCGAACTTTGTTGCCCTCGATGGAGAGAACCTTTACGAGGACTTGGTCGCCGAGTTTCAGTTCGTCGCGAACGTCGCGGATGCGATGTTCGGAGATTTCGCTGATGTGCAGGAGGCCGTCGGTGCCGGGGAAGAGTTCGACGAAAGCGCCGAATTCCGCCAGGCGAACGACTTTGCCAAGATAGGTCTTGCCGATTTCGGCGGAAGCGGTGACGTCGCGAACCATTTGCAGAGCCGCATCGCCGCCGGCGCCGCTAGTGGAGAAGATATGGACCGTGCCGTCTTCGAGCACGTCGATTTTGACGCCAGTGGCTTCGATGATCGATTTGATCTTCTTGCCGCCCGGCCCGATGAGGTCGCGGATCTTGTCCTGAGGGATCTTCAACTTGAAGAGGCGCGGAGCGTAAGCGGAAATCTCCGTGCGTCCTTCGCTGAGCGTCTTTTCCATGGTGTCCAGAATTTGCAGGCGAGCTTTCTTCGCCTGGGCCAAGGCTTCGCGCATCATGCCGATGCTGATGCCTAGGACCTTGATGTCCATCTGAAGCGCGGTGATACCTGCGCGCGTGCCGGCGACTTTGAAGTCCATGTCGCCGTAATGATCTTCGGCGCCGGCGATGTCGGTGAGGATCGAATATTTCTTGTCATCGCCAACGACCAAGCCCATGGCAATACCAGCGCAAGGAGCCTTTAGAGGAACGCCAGCGTCCATGAGGGCCAAAGAGCCGCCGCAGACGGTGGCCATCGAAGAAGAACCGTTGGATTCGAGAATGTCGGAAACGAGGCGCATGGCGTACGGGAAGTCTGCTTCTGGAGGAAGGAGATTTACCAGCGCGCGCTGCGCGAGAGCGCCGTGGCCGATTTCTCGGCGTCCCGGCCCACGAAGGAATTTCACTTCGCCAACGCTGAACGGCGGGAAGTTGTAATGCAGCATGAAGCGATTGAATTGATCGTGCTCGAAGAGCAGATCGAGCCGCTGCATGTCTTCCTTGGTGCCGAGGGTAAGAGTGGCGAGAGCTTGCGTTTCGCCGCGGGTGAAGAGCGCGGAGCCGTGCACGCGGGGGAGCAGACCGACTTCGCAAGAGATATGGCGAATCTGGTCGAAGGCACGCCCATCAGGACGGCGGCGTGCGTTCAGAACGTCTTCGCGGAAGATATTTTCGCGGAGGCGTTCGATAGCGCGCTTCGTGAGGGTGCGCTTTTCGTCCATCTCCTTCTTGGGCTCTTCGGGAATGGCCTTGATGATTTCTTCCTTCAAGGCATCAACGAGGTGGTAGCTCTCTTTCTTGGGGTGCTTTTCGGTGTTGAGAGCGTCGTGAAACTTCGCGCCGTACTTTTTCTCGAGATCCTTGTAGATGGATTCGTCGAAGGGGACGGGCTTGGCGACAACTTTCACCGGCTTGAGTTGCGCGTGCAGCTCCTTGATGGCAGCGACGATTTTCTTAACTTGCGCGTGACCGAATTCGAGAGCGTCCACGACGGTCTCTTCGGAAACTTCGAGCGCGCCGGATTCCACCATGACGATGGCTTCTTCAGTGCCCGCGACAACGATGTTCAGCAAACTCTTCTTCTGTTGCGCGACAGTCGGGTTGGCAACGAGCTGACCATCCAGCAAGCCGACGCGGACGCAAGCAATGGGCTTCTCAAACGGCAGGTCGGAACAGTAGCAAGCGGCGGAAGCGGAGGTAACGGCGATGACGTCAGGGTCATTGTCGCTGTCCGCGGAAAGCACCATCGCGACGATTTGTGTTTCGTTGCGCCAAGACTCCGGGAAAAGCGGGCGCATGGGACGGTCAATCAAACGGGAGGTGAGAATTTCCTTTTCCGAAGGACGGCCTTCGCGCTTGAAGAAGCCACCGGGAATTTTTCCGGCGGAATACGTGTTTTCGCGATAATCGACAGTCAACGGAAGAAAATCGCGGTCGTTGGCCGCGGACGACATGCAAGCCGTAGTGAGCACGACGGTGTCACCGTAACGAGCGGTGATTGCGCCGTTCGCTTGCTTGGCAATCTTTCCAGTTTCGAGAATGAGGGAGCGTCCCCCGATTTCGACAGAAACCTGATGTGGTGCTGGTGTGTGCGTGTTTTCAGACATAAGCGATCATTTCCTTTGGCCCCGCTTCATACGGAGCATGTTCAGAATGTCCACAGGAGCGACGACCGTGCAGGTGTGCTTAGCCGCACTGCGCGGCCCAAACAAATCCCTGCTTCGAGTAGGTCGGCGTAAGCCTGGCCTGGACAACCCAGAGAAGAAAAGAGGCGAGAACTACGATAGGAGACAGTAACTCGATCCGGATTACACCACGAGAAAAACCGGCCAAAACGCAGCCGGGCGCCTGCTAAATTCACTGCCAGCCGAACCGAACGTTAAGCTGACAGACATACTTCGTGTGGAAGTTGTCATTGCGTGAAAGCGCAGAGGCTTCTGCCCATTGAAACTATTAATTGTAGAGCAGTTACTTGCGCAGGCTAAGACGTTCAACAATCTCGCGATACCGATCCGGGTCTCGACGGTTCAAATAGTCCAGCAAACGGCGGCGCTTATTGACCATCATGATCAAGCCGCGCCGTGATGCATGGTCTTTTACGTGGGACTTGAGGTGCGTCGTCAGGTAGCTGATCCGCTCGCTCAAAAGTGCTATCTGGACTTCCGGCGAGCCAGTATCTTTTACTTCCCGCCGGAATTGCTCGATCAACACCGCTTTGGCTGTGCTCAAGTGCCCTTCTCCGTCGTCCCTTGAATTTTTCCTCTTCTCTTCGACTCATTCAGGCTAACACAAATATGTTTTGAGTGTAAAGGAATGTAAACATGATTGGAGGGCGGAAAATTTTGCGAAGGAGGGTGGGAGTGAGTAGTGAATGGTGAACAGTGAGTAGTGGGTAGGGAGTGGTGAGTAGTGAAAGACGTGTGGGGCTTGGGTCGGAGCGACGCCCGAGGCTGGCTGACCAACACTTACGAGTTGCGTTGCGCCTGCAAATTGGGTTGAATGATTGCTGCGAAGGTAGAGACATTTGGGGAGGGAACGGAAAATGCAAAAACGAATCGCGATCATTGGCGGTCTTTGTCTTAGCTTGGGATTTTTGGCTACGCAGGCGTCAGCGCAATCGGATAAGAGCAAGCGGCCGAGTCCGCCGGCAGCGGCGAGTTGCGACTTGGGCGGAGGGAAAACGCTTACGGTGGATTATTCGAGTCCAAAGATGAAAGGCCGCAAGATTTTTGGAGGCCTGGTCCCTTACGGACAAGAGTGGCGCGCGGGGGCAAACGAGGCGACCACGTTCGTGACGCCGGTGGATTTGAAAGTTGGGGGCAAGGATGTGCCAGCGGGCGACTACACGATTTTCACGGTTCCCGAAGAGAATAAGTGGACGCTGATCGTCAGCAAGAAAACGGGCGAGTGGGGAGTTCCCTATCCCGGGGCGGCCTCGGACCTTTTGCGGGTGGACATGAAGGCCGGGAAGCTGCCGAGTCCCGTGGAAGATTTCAAGATCTCGTTCAATAAGACGGGTAGCGGCTGCACGATGAGCATGTCGTGGGAAACTACGGTGGCGTCCATCGAAATCGCCAAGAAGTAGGACAGGCACTCTTGCCTGTCCGTTTTATTTCTGAATCTTTTTTTAGTTTTAAAAAAAGGCAGACAGGCAGGAGTGCCTGTCCTACCTAGGAGTTTTTTGTGCGAACGAGGGACAGAAATTCGTCCCGCGTTTGCTTGTTGTGGCGGAAGCCGCCGAGCATGGCGCTTGTTACGGCTTGGCCGTGCTGTTTTTCGACGCCGCGCATCTGCATGCAGAGGTGGCGCGCTTCGATGATTACGCCGACGCCCTCAGGACTGATCTTCTCCTGAATAGCCGCAGCAATCTGGCTAGTAAGTCGCTCCTGAATTTGGAGGCGGCGCGCGAACATGTTGACGAGGCGCGCGACTTTGCTGAGGCCGATGACGCGTTTGTTGGGCAGATACGCGACGTGGCACTTTCCAAAAAACGGCAGCAGATGGTGTTCGCATAGGCTGAAAAATTCGATGTCCTTCACCACCACCATTTCGTCATACGCAACGCTAAACGTCGCTCCATTCAAAATATTTTCCGCGTTCTGCAAATAGCCACTGGTCAGGAATTTCAGCGCCTTTTCATAGCGTTCGGGCGTCTTGCGCAATCCTTCGCGATTCGGGTCTTCGCCAACCAGTTTGATTATTTCGCGGACGTGGCAGGCAATCCTCTTCGCGTCCAGCGGCTTCTCTTCGTTCAAAATGATTTCTTCCGTCGGTTTAGCCATCAATGTTACCTCTCGAATCCTTCTGGATTATCTCCGGCGTACTCAAAACTGTTGTTCGACGTCTCCTGCACGCGCACGCGCTCAAGTTTCGCTTTGGGAAACGGTTTCAGTCGGCGGAAAATTTCGATGCACAAATTCTCCGTCGTGGGAACAGTGCCGCGAAACGCGGCGACATCTTCATTCAGCGACTTGTGGTCGAAGGGCTCAAGAACTTCGCGTTCAACGAAGCCATCGAGATCCGCTAGATTCGCGATCATTCCGGTGGCAGGATCGACTTTTCCTGAAACAAGGACTTCCAAAATGTAATTGTGCCCATGGCCGTAGGGATTGTTGCATTTTCCGTAGAGACGGCAGTTTTCTTCTTCGCTGAGCGCTGGGTTGTGTAGCCGATGCGACGCCGCAAAGTGGTAGCGCCGGCCCAGTTCGGTTTTTACTGCGGCGTTTTGTGCGCCGGTCGCCATCATGATTTGCCCTCTCCGGCGCCATTGCGATAACAATCTGCGAAGAGATCTGGCGTTTCATACAGCCTCACTCGATGCAGCTTTCCCTGTTTGATTTTAGGATCGAGCAGCTGCCAAATCACGCGCGCGATATTTTCGCAGGTGGGAATCTGTCCCGCGAGCTCAGGAACTTCGTAATTTAGAAAGCGGTGGTCCATTCGCTGCATCACTTCGCGTTCTAGAATTTCTTTCAAATCTTTCAAGTCCAAAACCATTCCAGTGACAGGGTCGGGCTCGCCAGCAACGGTCACTTCCAGCGTGTAGTTGTGCCCGTGTCCATGAGGATTATTGCATTTGCCAAAGATGCGCCGGTTTTCCTCCGGCGAAAAATCCGGATTGTTATAGAGGTGCGAGGCGGCGAACTCGATTTTGCGCGTGAGCAGGACCATGGCGATCGGCTTTTCTACCTGGGCGCGCCGGGAAGAGTTACCGGAACTTCCCGTCCTTTCCATTCGACCTTGCCGGTGGCGTAGCTTCGGTAAGAAGCCCAGAGCACACCCGCGTACAACGCCACGGCGGGCACATAATAAATGATGAATTTAAAGGGATATCGGTTACGAGATATCTCCAAGCCATAGGTCATTTGGCGCATCAACAGGAACAAAACTCCCAAAAGCGTGGCGACGGGAATTTTGATTCCGAGAAGAATGAGGGCCAGAGGAATCCATGGAATTGTGGACTCCAACTCGCGAAAGACGGCGCCGGGAGTCCCGCCGACGAGCAAGAAAAGATTCTTCTTCCAGCCTCGCCACATCGTGGCGAAAGAGCGGTACATGCGGACGCGGACAATTCCCTGCCCTGAACCAAACTGAATACGAAAGCCGGCAGCTTTTGCGCGCTTGGCGAGAGCGACATCTTCGAGAATTTCCGACGCGACGCTGGCGTGACCGCCGAGGGAAGTGTAAGCGTCGCGCTGCATCATCAAAAATTGTCCGTTGGCGGCGGCAGCTGGCAAAGCAGGATTGTTCACCGCTTCGAAGGAAAAATGTTTTGCCAGGCGGCTGTAGACAAACGGAATGAGCGCTTTCTCGTACCACGTCTGCGTGATTTGCTCGGGCGAAAAAGAAACCAGCTCGGCACTCGCTTCTTGCGCGATTTGCAGCGCTCGCGCGGCCGCGCCGGGCAGCAACTCGGCATCAGCGTCAGTGAAAAGCAGCCACGGGCTCTTGGCTTCTTTCGCGCCGAGGAAAACTGCATTATTTTTTCCAACCCAGCCGGACGGAACTTCCCGCGTTTCCAGCAGACGAAGGCCAGGAATTTTGGCCATCAAGCCGCGAACAATTTCCGCCGTTTTGTCGGTGGATTGATCATTCACGACGAGAATTTCGCCGATTTCAGGTTGCGCCGCCAGCGATTCGATGCAAGCTGCAATGACTTCCTCTTCATTTCGCGCCGGCACGATCGCGCTGATCGATGGTGTCAGAGAAATCTGCGGCGTGCTCGAATTGGGCGATTCGTTGGTCACGGTAAAGTCAGGGGACAAGGACCAGTTTTCGATCCCAGGCGGATAGGCTAGTATAGCATTCGATGAGAATGGGGCCGAAGATACTGGCTTGGGGAGGCTTGGCAGCTTTCCTCGGGATCATTGTCGTTTTTGCGCTGCCAAGTTACCGGCATGGCGAGGCGACCATCGCCGGTAAGCGCGCCGAAGACTTTCCCATGCAGCTCAATGGAAAGCCTGCTCACCTTTCCGATTTCCACGGCAAGGTCGTAGTGCTGAATTTTTGGGGCACGTGGTGCCCACCGTGCATTGAAGAAACTCCTGCGCTGAACCGGCTGCAGAAGTACATTGCATCGCGCAACGGTGTTGTGCTCGGCGTCGCCGCTGATGAAGATGCTGCTGTTTACCAACAATTTCTCAAAGAACACGGCGTCATTTTTCCGACTTACCGAGACCCCGCCACGAAAGATCAGCATTCGCCGATTGCGCAATCCTATGGCACGAGCATGATTCCAGAAACCTACATCATCGACCGCAATGGCAAAATTGCGCGCAAGATTATTGGGTTTCAGGAGTGGGATTCGCCGGAAATGCTGGCGTACTTCGATTCGATCCTCGGCCAATCCTAAAAAAGTGGGACAGGCTTTCAGCCTGTCTCTTCTCACAGCGGAGCTTTGCGCAGACGAAGCGCGTTGGCGATTACCGAGACGGAGCTGAAGCTCATCGCGGCGCTGGCGAGCATGGGACTTAGAAGCCAGCCAAAAATTGGGTAGAAAACGCCAGCGGCGATGGGGATTCCGAGCGCGTTGTAGAGAAAAGCAAAGGCCAGGTTTTGTTTGATGTTGCCGATCGCGGCACGGCTGAGTTTGCGGGCGCGCACGATGCCGCGCAGATCGCCCTTCACCAGCGTGATTCCGGAGCTCTCGATCGCGACATCGGTGCCGGTGGCCATCGCGATGCCGACATTCGCTGAGGCGAGCGCAGGAGCATCGTTGACGCCGTCGCCGGCCATTGCAACGATGCGTCCCTGATCGCGCAGGCGCTTGATGACTTCAGCTTTCTGTTGCGGCTGCACTTCGGCTTCGACGTCTTCGATCCCGAGTTCGCTGGCAACCTTGGCTGCCGCGGCGCGCCGGTCACCCGTCAGCATTACAATTCGAATGCCATCCTCGCGTAGGGCGCGAATCGCTTCTGGCGTTGATCCTTTGATCCGGTCGCTTAGGGAAAATGTACCGGCTACTTTGCCATCGACAGCCAAGTAGACCGTGGTCACTGCGGGGGAAGCGTGTTGGATGGCAGCGGGATGCCCGTTCGCGGAAACTTCAATTCCCCGCCCTTTCAAAAAGGCTGCCGTGCCAGCGAGAACTCGCTTGTTCTGCACTCGGGCCTCGACTCCTCCGCCAGCCGTGGCGAGAAAATCGCTCGCCGGTTCTAAGGGCAGTTTTTTTTCTTCGGCACCGCGAACAAAAGCTCGGGCCAACGGATGCTCGCTCGCACGTTCCACACTTGCAGCCAGCGCGAGCAAGGCATCTTTTGAAAGGCCGCTTCCTTCGGCGACCTGTATGTCTGTGATTTGCGGCTTGCCTTCGGTGAGTGTGCCGGTTTTGTCGACGACGAGCGTATCGACTTTGGCGAGCGTTTCGAGAGCTTCGGCGTTTCGAACGAGGATGCCGGCGTGGGCGCCGCGACCGACGGCGACCATGATGGACATGGGAGTGGCGAGGCCGAGGGCGCAGGGGCACGCGATGATTAGGACGGCGACGGCGGCGATGAGCGCGTGAGCGAAACGCGGCTCGGGACCAATGAGCGCCCAGCCTGCGAAGGTCAGCAAAGCGGCGACGATTACTGCGGGTACAAAATAGCCGGCCACCGTGTCAGCGAGGCGCTGCATTGGCGCGCGACTGCGCTGCGCTTCGCTGACGAGTTTGACGATTTGCGCCAGGAATGTTTCGTTGCCGACTCGTTCGGCGCGCATCACAAAACTTCCGCTGGTGTTGAGCGTGCCACCGGTAACTTTTTCGCCGGCGGATTTTTCGATGGGCATTGGTTCGCCGGTCACCATCGATTCGTCGACCGCGCTGGCGCCTTCGAGAACCACGCCGTCGACAGGAACGCTCTCGCCCGGGCGCACGCGGAGCCGATCGCCCTGTTTAACAAATTCAAGCGCGACATCTTGCTCTGTGCCGTCGCCCGAAACTTGATGCGCTTGCTTCGGCGCCAGATTCAGCAGAGAGCGAATCGCGCTGCTGGTTTGCTGGCGGGCGCGAAGCTCAAGCACCTGGCCGAGCAGCACCAGCGTGGTGATAACGGCCGCGGCTTCAAAGTAAGTGGCGACGGCGCCATGCATGTCGCGAAACGAGATGGGGAAAATTTGCGGAAAGAGCGTTGCTACGACACTTTCCAGATACGCAGCGCCGGTGCCTAACCCAATCAGCGTAAACATGTTTGGGCTGCGATTTACAACGGAAGCCCAAAAGCGTTGGAAAAACGGCCAGCCGCCCCAGAGAACGACCGGCGTCGCAAGAATGAATTCGATCCAGTTGCGGGTCACCGAGGTGAGCGGCAATTTGAGTGCGTCACCGAACATGGCGACCAGCAGAACGGGCAGAGAAAGCGCGGCGCTTACCCAAAACCGGCGCAGCATTGAGTCGTATTCAGGATCGGCTTCTACCTCGGCGAAGGCGTCCATTGGTTCGAGAGCCATGCCGCAAATGGGGCAGCTTCCCGGGCCAAGCTGAATAATTTCCGGATGCATCGGGCAGGTGTAACGCGCGTCTTTTTTAGCGGGCGATATCGCGTCGGAAGAGGGAGAAGCGTGTGCAAGCTGGTGGCTGGTCCTGGCATGCGAGGCAGGCTCCATCCCGGAGGCGCCGGGCGCCGCCAGGAATTTCTCAGGTTCTTTTTCAAATCTTTCCGCACAGCGCTTCGAACAGAAATAGTAGGTCTTATCGGCGTGCAAGACTTTGCCGGCGGATTTCTGCGGATCAACCAGCATTCCGCAGACGGGGTCTTTCACGCGCGGCGCGGAAGCTATGATCGGCAGACCTGTATTCTGAGGATCGGGCATAGGAAGCTGTTCAGACATAACTATATAAGATGATTTGAAGTTGTTGGATGATTCAGGCTGGCAAGCGGCTACACGGCAGAAATCCTTGCGGAGGCTGGTATAATGCCGGGCATGACCCTCGTGGAAATCACTTACGAACTGCAATCTCCGCTGACCCAGAACCAACTGCGCCTTCTCGGCGAATTTTCAAACACTTACGGCCTGCGCCGCTTCCGCTTCGATGAGAGCAAGAAGCACCTGTCGTTTGAGTATGACGCTTCGCGGCTGCGCGATACGCAGATCGCCCATGTGCTCGGGCAGGCGACCATCGCCGTCGCGCGCAGAGTGACGGAGACAGGTTCCCAGCCGGAATTTAATAACTAAGATTCAGAGTGGGCGAGAGCTATCTCATTAAGTGAGCAAGCCTGTTTATTTCTAATATCTTATGAATTCGGAAATCGCGGAAAGACTGCGAAAACTTGAGAGCGGCCTAGTCCGCCTCTCCTCAACGGAGGGCGAAGTCATCATCGCCAGGCTTTTGTTGATATCAGAAAAACGTCAGGATGTAGTCCTGAAGATTATCTCAACTAGTCAACCGGAGCGGTATGATCGCCTCGGCGGGAAGTACAACGATGGTGCCTGGGTCATCCCCTTCGAGTATATTCGAGACGTCGAGCCGGAAAGGTGACGCCGCGGACTGAACGGAAAAAATGAGGCCCCCGCTTGGGATCGGGGGCCTCGGAGAGTGCGTTTCGTTGTCAGTGTCGTTTTCACACCGACGCGTGGGGTCATCCATCCTAGCTTCCCTCTCAGAGGCAGGTGGGAACGAATTGCGAAAAGTGGCGAGCAAGCCCCTTCCCCCTCGCTCGCCTCTCTTCTCAACTCGTCATGTGAAACGCACTCATGCACCTCTCTAATGCACGGGCTGCGCCAATCTCGGCGGGGCTCTGAGTTTCTATCAAGTCATTCATTAACAAATACTTGGCTGGATGCTGCGATTCCGCATGCCGCCCCGAATCCGTCCCTTCGGCCCACTTTGGAACTCGCCAAAACTGATTCGGGAACCCTCCCTTTTTCGTCTCGGCCCTTGGCTGCCGCCACCCAGTTCCAGGACCCTGGTAACAAAATTTTCAGCCTCGCGGCGCTATCGGTTTTTTGACGCATCGCACCCAGTATCCCTTCATGCCCTTCCTTCCCGGGAAATACCGCAGTCAGCGGACCTTGTGGTTTGTAACTGCCTCTCTGCTCATAAGCCTTCTTGCTGGATCACTGGTTCTATCAGCGGACACTCCGGGAGAGTTGCGAACCGCTGAGGTGGGCACTTGCTATTGCCATTGCGCGGAGTCCAGCGCGCACCGCAGCTGTGTGAAGATGTGTGAAATGCCGAAGTATGCCGCAAGGCACTGGGCGACGACGTGCGCCAAGCCGCGCTTCAGGCGCCCCGCTGAAAACCGCGATGCCGGCCCCCGTTTCGAGCATCCCGGCCGGAACGAAAGGGCCCAGAACGCGACGCCAACGGCAGCCAACTAGACGGAGACTTGAGTGTGGACGGCCGGGTCGGCAGGCACCTCGGCGGCCTCCGCAGATTCGCCCAAAAGCTGAGCTAACATCTCTGGAATCTCAAAGATGGCGCGATTGTTCAATGCAGCCACATTTTTGCGAAATTCCGCAAGCCGTGCTGGTTCCAGTATTTGGCGGACACCTTCCACGATTTCCTTGAAGGAGTGCAAGACGATTCCGACGCGTTTTTCCGTAACCCATTCTGCGTTATAGCGTTCCTGTGGCAGCGTCCACGAATTGCATTCGATGAGCACTGGCAGATTGCGTACCATCGCTTCCGCGATGCTGCCAGGGCCCGGCTTGCCAATCAAGAAATCGGCCGCACGCATAAGTTTGTGAATTTCCTTCGTAAAACCAACAACATGCACGGGTATGTTCCATTTTCGAGCGCGGAATTTGGCCGCCAGCTCATCGTTGCGGCCGCAAATCAGGATCAGCTGCAGGGGCACGTCTGCGGCATTCAATCGTTCGGCTATAGATAACATCACTTTGGAACCGTGTCCGCCGAAGAGGACGATGGCGGTGGGCAAATCCGGTTGCAGGCCCATCTCTTTGCGAAGGGCAATCGGATCGACATCGTCTTTCACGTAAAAATCAGGACGCAAAATCATTCCAGATGCTTGAAAAATATGGGAGTTGTCGTGACCAAAAGCCCGCGCTTGCTCTGCAGCGCGCTCCGTTCCGGCAATGACGTATTGCTCCTTGATTGGCTCGATCCAGAAGCGGGGCGGGTAGTCAGCCAGGTCCGTAATCAGAGTTACAAATGGCCTGCCGGGGTAAACGGCGCTCCAGCTTTCGCTGATTTCACGATTGAAATGCGGGATGACCGAGACCAGAAGATCCGCTGGGTGTTCACGCCAGAATTCCTCGAGCAGGCGAACCATCGGGCCATGTAGGAGCCGGATCGTAAGTTGAAGCACCCGCAAGAGATACTTGCTGCCGAGGGTCCAGCCATTCTGCAGAATGATGTTGTATTGCTGCTGGATGCGGATGCCGGTCAGTTTGCGAAGCACGTCGAGGCGATCGGTCAAGTCCTGGAATTGCACCAGCTCCACTTGCCAATCCCTGCCCTGCTGGGCCGCAATCGTCTGAAGAGCGATGGCGGCGTTCCGATGTCCACCACCTGCGTCATGGAAGAGAACGTGGATTTTCTTCATGGCGGAGATTCTGCCATGCGATTTCAGCACTGTAACAAGAGCATGCTCCATGCCATGTGGATAACGTTGGAAGTCCAATGTGTTCAATAAGTTCCATGGACACATTCACCTATATTTAGCGACCTCTTCATGGCCTGTTCATATCGTCCATTGACAATAGTTTCATGCGCTGCGACCTACACGTTCATTCCATCGCATCAGGCATGTGTGACACTCCCTTTTTCAACCGATTCTGCCGCGAGTCCTACAACCTGCCCGAGGAGGTTTACTCCCGGGTGAAGCAACTGGGCATGTCCATGGTGACCCTAACCGACCACGACTCGATCGATTCCGCGGAAGTGCTACGGAAGTACCCGGATTTCTTTCTAAGCGAAGAAGCGACGGTGCAGATGCCGGGCGGAACCCAGATGCATCTGGGTGTTTACGGGATCACGGAACGCGACCATGTGGAGATCCAACGCCGGCGTAAAGACTTCATTTCGTTGATGATGTACCTGACTGAGAAAAAACTGTTCTTCAGCGCCAATCATGTTTTCTCCGGGCTTACCGGGCGACGTCTTGATGAGGACTTCTGCTGGTTTGCCTCCTATGTACCGGCGTTTGAATCGCGCAATGGCGAGATGTGGCCCAAAGCCAACGAGAGCGCTACCCGGCTGGCATCGCGTATGGGGAAGATTCCCATCGGAGGAAGCGATTCACACACGATGGCGGGCGTTGGGCGGACTTATACAGAAGTCCCTGGTGCGCGAACGACCGAGGAATTCTTCGCGGGCCTTCGAGCGGGACAAGGGCAAGTGCATGGAGACCATGGGAGCTATGCCAAGTTGACTGCGGATGTCTTCCGCATCGTCTGGGCATTGTGGGCGGAAAAGCCGTGGACTCTGGCACTTATGCCGCTGGCACCGTTGGTTCCCATGGTTACGGCGGGCCACTGGCTAAACGAGATTCGCTTTTGCCAAAAATGGTCGGCTGCATTAGAACGCGGAGAAAAACGCCAACGGATGTTTTGGGATGTGGATGCCAGCTTCGAGGCTAACTGGAGCTAGAGGCTGGGCTGGGCCCTTACGGGGCAAACCCGTTGAGGCTCAGGGCAAACAAGCCCTGCCCCTACAAGGCTTTAGGAAGTTCGGGATAAAACCATGGCAGTCACACGCACTGTTTGGGGATACATCGAACGACGGGATCATCGCCTGATGCGGCGAATGAACCGCTGGCGAGCCCCGCGGTGGGTGCGCCTGTGGATGATTCTGGCCACGCGGATGGGCGACGGGTGGCTGTGGTATGGACTGGGCATCTTGCTGCTGATTGCAGGCGGCCCTCAGAGATTTTTTGCGATTGGGGCAGCGGGAACCGCCGCAGGGATTGGGATTCTCATTTTCAAAGCCCTCAAAAGACTTAGCCAACGGCCTCGGCCTTGTCAGCTCGAGCCACATTGCTGGTCGAAGGTACTTCCTCCAGATCGGTTCTCGTTCCCGTCTGGCCACACCATGACGGCGTCCTCAGTGGCGCTTGTGGTGAGCTACTTTTATCCTTCGCTGGAGGGGCCGCTTTTCTTTCTGGCCATCAGCATTGCGGTGTCACGGATTGTCCTGGGGATGCATTTCCTAAGCGATGTTTTGGCGGGGATGGTTTTGGGTGTCGCGCTTGGATGTGCTTCGATTACGGCGTTTGCTTCGCTTGGGTGGGTTTAAGGCTAGACGGGCTCACGAGATCTTCAGAGCATTTCCAAGACTTACTGATCGGCCTAGCCTGATAGGGCGTGCTGCGTGCGGCTGAGAAAAGCGGCAGCAGGGCTGCCGCACTCCAAATTGTTGCACGGCAATACCATGCGGAACTTAGGAGTTTGCGTTTCTTAGTGCGCCCAAGTAGCGAAGAGGACACGGCGTGCCGTGCCCCTACGACGGAATCTGCGGCGGTTTCGGTTGCGACGCCGGTTAGAATTTTTAGAGGGGTTTCGGGTGGGCGGCTAGGGCTTCGCGGAACGCGGCTAAATTGTTTTTGTCCACCGTGGCTGTGCCGGTGTCGACCCATGCTGGCAGCGGAGCTACTGGAGCAGTGCGCCAATCTTTGAACTCGTGGACGGCGTTGTGGTGGAGATCGTCGGCAAACTTCAGGCCGTAGTAGGCCATGATGTAGGGCTTTTGCACGATGGTCGCGCTAATCCAACCTTTTTCGATGGCGTCGAGCGTCTCTGGGTCTTTATCGAACGCGACGACGGCGATCTTGCCAGTCATATCCAAGCGGTGCAGGGCTTCCGCAACTCCCGATCCGCCGGAAGCCTCGAGACAAATAACGCCATCGACCTTTTCCTTCTTGGCGAGTAGAGCGGAGACGCCGTCATTGGCGTTGCGGGGGTCTCCTTTGTCGTCAATGGTCTGGGAAATTTTAATGCCGGGGAATTTCTTGAAAGCTTCCGTGACACCGCGGACGCGTTCATCAAGATTGGTCTGGCCCGGGATGGTGATGATGACGACTTGGCCCTGCCCCTTGAGAAGGTCTGCCATGCGCTTGCCACTTTCCTGGCCAGCGCGGAAATTATCGGTCCCGACGAAAAGAATGCGGCGCGAATCTGGTGCGTCGGCGTCGATGCAAATAACCGGGATGCCTTGCAGCACGGCGCTATCGATTGCGGGTTTGAGAAGCTGCTGGTTCATCACGGAAATCAGAATGCCTGCGGGATGCAGAGCCACGGCCTTGTTAAAGGAGTCCAGTTCCTCCTGTGGGGAGAGGGTGGCAGGGCCATCCATTTCCGCCTTGACGCCCATGCCGGTGGCGGCGTCGCGCAAACCTGCCTCGGCTTCTTGCCAGTAGGGCAAGCCGATGTTTGCGGAGATCAAATAATATTGTTCTTCTTTTTGGTGGTAGGGCTCCTGGCAAGCAGCTAGCGCCGCGCTGAGAATGACAGCCGAAAAGGCCAGGCTTCTGGGATGGAACTTCATTGGAGGTCTCCTTTGCAGAAAATAGCAGCTCACCATCGACAAAAATAAAAAATAAGAGACTAAGACTTCCTGGCGCAAGAGGGTATCACAAGCGTTGTATAGAGCAACTGGTGAGGGTGCAGGATCTGGTCAGATTTTCCGCAGCGGCGTTAATGTCGCGAGGAGTGGCCGCGACGCAGCGGAGCTGTCAAGGATGTGGCGTGACTGCAAGGAGCAGTGGTTCAGGTGCTTTTTGGGGAATTTGTCTGGGCTCGCTTGTCCGCCGCGCGTTTCCGTTTGTTGTCCACGGAGGCAGCCGCTTTGATTCTTGCGAGATGAATAATCGAAAAACCTGCCGAACTTGTTGCGCAGTCGCGGCTAGGCTTTGCCTTGCAGAACGGACAGACTAAGCTTTTCGGGCTAGTTGCCAACGCTTTGGGTAGAAGTTTTGATTTTGTCACGCGGCAGCATGGCACACCCAAGGAAGGATAGATAGTGCTGGTGTTTTTCAACCGGGCTCGGCTTCTTTGCAGGGCGTCTACCCCAAGTGACTTCGCGGCGGTTGCAAGAGTGCGCGGGATTCTCGCGCCCGCCTTCTCGTATCCGATTGGTCGCTTCAAACGGACACCGGGCTGTGAGGAAACTGTTTTCTGTAGTCTTCTGAGAGGGATTCCAACAAATAGTTCTCCGGTCGCAATCATTATGGAAGACGAGAAAAAGCGACTCTGGAGCCGAGCTTGCCAGTTTTGAGCGCGAATCTTGCGGAGTCGGCAGCTTGACGCATTTGAACGAGATTGCGCGCTTCTGACCCCGGGGCCGAGTACGGAAACCAAGGAACCGGTCTAAAGACCGGCCACTACATATGAGAAGAGAGTTCTTTCTGGAAATAAGTGTGGAGAGCATCGAGGCCGCGATGGCTGCGGAACGCGGCGGTGCGACGCGGATTGAGTTTTGCAGCAATGCTCGAGTGGGCGGGACGACTCCGAGCGACGAGTTATTGAGAATTGTGCGAAAGCGAGTGAGTCTGCCCATTTTCTCGATGGTTCGGCCGCGTGGCGGGAATTTTTTCTATACCGAGGCGGAGTTCGAGGCCATGCGGCGTGACGTTGATGCGGCCAAGGAAGTTGGGATGGACGGAGTTGTGCTGGGTTTACTCGGCGCGGACGGACAGATCGACGTCGAGCGCACGAAAGAGCTTGTTGAACGAGCGCGGCCGCTTCCCGTTACCTTTCATCGCGCGTTCGATGAATGCGTGGATTTGCAAAGGTCGCTTGAGGACGTGATTAAGACTGGCGCAGTGAGGCTTCTTACGTCTGGCGGAAAGCGGACGGCGCCGGAGGCGTTGGATGCGCTGGCGGAGCTGGTTCGGATCGCGGGTGGGCAGATCGCGGTGATGCCGGGTAGCGGGTTGCACGCGGGGAATATTCGAGAGGCGGTCGCGAGGACTGGAGCACGGGAGTTTCATGCGGGGTTGAGTTCGGTGGTTGCGGAATCGGCGGGGAAGATCGGGGCGTTTGAGGCGGAAGTTGAGCGGATGGTGGAGGCGTTGCGAGATTGTGATTGAGGATGTGGGGGTGTTGGTTGAAGGGCGCCGGGAAAGAAAAGAGGGCACGGCGTGCCGTGCCCCTACGAAAAATTCCCGGAAAGGACGCTTAGGCTTTTTGGGCTTGGCGGCGGAGAAATGTCGGCACGTCCAGGTCGTCCGCGGGGACTTCGTGGCTGACTTCGCGGATATTTTGTTGGACTTGGTGGACGACGTTGGGCAACGTTTGCTGCTGCGGATGCGGGACGGGCTCTTCGACTTCCCGGCCGGCTTTCCAGGTCTTGGGCAGGAAGGAAGGCTTTTGGACAGCGTTCTTTTTGTTAGCTTCCTTAAAGCCTGCAGCGATCACCGTGATTTTTACGGCGTCCTTCATCGAGTCGTCCATGACGGCGCCGAAGATGATGTTGGCGTTTTCGTGGGCGGCTTTTTGGATGACGCTGGAGGCTTCGTGAACTTCGTGCAGCGTTAGGCTGGAGCTGCCGGAAATGTTGATGAGGATGCCTTGCGCGCCCTGGATGGAATTGTCTTCGAGGAGCGGGCTGGAAATGGCGCGGTTGGCGGCGTCGATGGCGCGATTCGTGCCTGTGGCGATGGCCGTCCCCATGACCGCGTAGCCTTGGCCGTGCATGATGGCTTTTACGTCGGCGAAGTCGCGGTTGATGATACCGGGCACCGTGATGATGTCGGAGATGCCTTGCACGGCTTGGCGAAGAATGTCGTCGGCGATGCGGAACGCGTCGAAGAAACTGGTGCCGCGTTCGACAGTGTCCATCAAGCGCTCGTTTGGAATCACGATGACGGTGTCGACGCAGCCGATTAGTTCTTGCAGAGCTTGTTCGGCTTGGAGCATCCGGCGCTTGCCTTCGAACGCGAAGGGCTTGGTGACGACGGCGACGCTTAACGCGCCGAGTTCACTGGCCAGCGAAGCTACCACGGGTGCGGCGCCGCTGCCGGTGCCTCCGCCGAGGCCGGAGGTGATGAAAATCATGTCCGAGCCTTCAAGAGCTTCGATGATTTTGTCGGTGTCTTCGAGCGCGGCTTTGCGGCCGACTTCGGGATTTGCGCCCGCGCCGAGTCCTTTCGTCAGCTTCGCGCCAAGCTGAAGCTTCGTCGGCGCCTGCGAAAGTTTGAGCGCTTGCAAGTCCGTGTTAGCGGTGATGAACTCGACGCCCTCGACTTTGGCGCGGATCATGCGGTTGATGGCATTGCATCCGCCGCCCCCCACACCGATAACTTTAATCTTCGCTGGCTGCAGCTCTTCGCTGAAGCTCATACGAATACCTGTGTCTTTTGCGGTCATACGTCCCTCAGCCTTCTCCAAATTCGCGG
This sequence comes from uncultured Acidobacteriota bacterium, assembly GCA_963784015.1. Taxonomy (GTDB): domain Bacteria; phylum Acidobacteriota; class Terriglobia; order Acidiferrales; family UBA7541; genus Acidiferrum. Next base: position 230,371 of record CAWAPX010000025.1, on the reverse strand, counting down.
CGCTGCGCTCGGGAGGGGTCACGAGGCACCTGCGAACATGGACTTCAATTTGGATACAAAATTTCCGGCGCGCTGCGGTGCGTTGCGTCGCGTTTTCGCGCCGTACATCACCAAACCAACGACCGTTGCATATTCCGGCTGGGCTACCTGTTCGGGCAGATCAGCCAAACCTTTGGGCTCCGCGATGCGGACGGGCAAGTGGAAGGATTGCTCGGCGAGATCGACCAGTCCATTGAGGCGGGCGCCGCCTCCGGCGAGGATGAAGCCGGCAGGGATCTGTCCGTCGAGACCGGCACGCTGGAGATCGCCGCGGATGAGCGCGAGGAGCTCCATGGCGCGCGGCTCGATGATGTCTGTGAGCATGCGCGCGAAGATGGTACGGGGCGGGCGGTCGCCTACACTGGCGATTTCGATGGAAGTGTCTTCGAGCAAAAGCGAGGATGCGGCCCAGCCGTGGCGGCGCTTGATTTTTTCTGCTTCGGGGATCGGCGTGCGGAGGCCGACAGCAAGATCGTTAGTGAAATGGTCGCCGCCTACGGGAACGGCACCTGTGTGGCGGACTACGCCGCCGCCGTAGACGATGAGTTCGGTGGTGCCGCCACCGATATCGAGGAGGCAGCAGCCGAGGTCGCGTTCGTCTTGCGTAAGACAGGACTCGGCGGAAGCGAGCGGTTCGAGGACCGTGTCGCTGACCAAAATCCCGGCGCGATTTGCGGCGGTGACAAGATTTTGCGTGGCGGCGATGGAAGAGGTGACGAGATGAACGTTGGCTTCGAGGCGCTGGCCAACCATGCCGACGGCGTCGCGAATCCCGTCTTGGGCATCAACGGTGAACTCATGAGGCAGAACGTGAAGCACTTCGCGGTCTTCGGGAAGCGTGATGTTGCGCGCTGCATCGACGGCACGGCGAATGTCGTCGCGTTCGATATCGCGGGCGCGATTGCCGAGCGTGAGGCCGCCGCGGCTGTTGACTCCGCGCACGTGGCTGCCGGCAACGCCGATCACCGCAGATTCAACAGGAACGTTGGCTACGCCTTCGGCTTCTTCGACCGCGCGACGAATCGAGCTGACCGTAGAATCGAGATTGACGATGAGACCTTTGCGGAGGCCTTTGGATTCCGCTGCGCCGAGCGCGAGAAACTTCACTTGCTCTTCGTCAATTTCCGCGATCAGCGCGCACGTTTTCGTGCTGCCGACATCCAGCCCTATGATGTATCGATCTTTTTTTGACAAGCCGCCGCCCCCGCTTTGGTTCTCTTAATTTTTCAGCTTCGCGGAATTCGTGTTGCTATCCGCGTTCACAACTACCTGCCGTGAATATTGCAAATCGATGGATTGCACGTGGCCGGCGTTGGCCTGCCACTGCGCGAAATTCTCGACGAGCATTCGATATTTTTGGGTGAAATCGCTGTTGCCGAAGTGAATGGTTACGGCTTGCGAATCGGTTGCGGAAGCCAGGCCGGTCATGACGACGCGCAAATCTTTTGCGTTCGAGAGATCCACTTCGCTGACACGGTCGGAGGATTCGGGGCGCACTACGTCGGCGTCTCTTAGAAATTCCTGATAGGTCTGCATACGTTTCTCGCGCTCTTCGCGCGGCATGGTTTCCGGAAGGCCGGCGACGATTGGGAAATGCAGGTCTTCGCCTTCGGGACGGTCGAGGATCACGCCGTGGGCATCGATTAGGGCCAGCTCACTGCTATTGCGCAAAAACGCGATGGGAGTGCGTTCCGTTAGTTCCACGCGGATGCGATTGGGAAGAATACGTTGCACACTGGCGGATTCGACCCAGGGCAATTCTTCGAGCTGGGCGCGGCGTGCGTCAAGAGGAATGCGCAGCACGCTGCGGTTTCCATCGCGCGCGAAGGGCTGAAGAACGGCTTCGCGGCTTACGATGTGATTTCCCAGGAGTTCGATCTGATCGGATTTTAGAAGAAGAACTTGCGGCGAATACAGCAAGAAGCGGCTAGCGCCGATGGCACACGTGATGCCAGTTGCGCCGACGACGGTCCATACCAAAACGCGACGGTAGAAAGTCCAGCTTCGGCCACCAAACTTTTTACGGCGAATTTCGAGAGGCTTTTGGCGGCGCAGATAGCGCGGCTCTTCGTCGGCGAGCAGCTCCGGGCGGTAAGGCTCGGCTGCCGCGGCGTTGCCCCGTTGCATGGCTTTTACGCGTTCCAAACGACCACCTCGTGTTCGAGAATGACACCGAAAGATTTTTCAACGCGCGCACGGACGTCGGAGACTAGCGCGAGCATGTCCTTCGCGGAAGCTTTGCCTGCGTTTACAAAAAAATTGGCGTGGCGGTCGCTGACGCGGGCGTCGCCCACGTTCAGGCCTTTGAGGCCAAGCTCATCAATCATGCGTCCGGCGGAAGCGCCTGGGGGGTTTTTGAAGATGCAACCGGCACTTTTCTGCCCAAGCGGCTGGCTTGCGCGGCGCTTTTCGTTGCAGATACGAATCCCTTTGAGAATTTCGCGATACGGTTTGGAGGGTAATTCCAGCTTCACTGCGAGCATCATATCATCAGGCGCAAAAGATGTGTGCCGGTATTCGAAAGAAATTTGATCGCCTTCGAGAGTTTCAAGTTTGCGGGCGGCAGCCCGGTAGAGCTTGACTTGGCGGACGTAGCTGCCGATTTGCATGCCGTAGGCGCCGGCGTTCATCCGAAGGGCGCCGCCGATGGTGCCGGGGACGCCGATGAGACCTTCCATACCGCCGAGGTCGTTTTTGGCGCAGAAAGTTACTGTACGGCCGAGGTCGGCGGCCGCGTCAACCTGGGCAAAATTACCTTCGAGGACGATGTCCGGCGTCGGAGAGACGAGTTGGAGTACGACCCAGGGGAGTTCGCCGTCACCTACGAGCAAATTTGAGCCGCCGCCGAGAAACTTGTGCGGCACGCCTTGGGCGTCGAGAAGATTTAGAAGGTCCGGGATCGCGTCATGCTTCTCAATACGAAGAAGATCGGTGGTGCCACCGATTCCCAGGGAGGTGAGCCCGGCCAAGGAAGTCCCCGGCTTGAGCTGCACGCCAAGCTCCGGCAGCGCTGCAACGATTTTGGGGTCCTCAATGCGCATGATGTGTCGGATTGTGCGTCGGATTCTCGGTTCCTAGAAGGACCATCAGTTCGCTGCTCGCGCGGCTAATGTTGCCGGCACCGATGGTCATGATGGCGTCGCCAGCGCGGGCTTCGCGGAGGAGGAATTCGATTCCATCCTGCATAGAGCGGAAATAGTGGACGTTTTTGTGGCCAGCTTCGCGAATGGCATTGGCCAGCGCTTCGCTGGTGATGCCCGGGATCGGTGCCTCGCTCGCCGCGTAAATGTCTGTTAGGACCAAAATGTCGGCTTCGTTGAAGGCCCGGCTGAATTCATCCCAGAGATGCTGGGTACGCGAAAATCGGTGGGGCTGGAAGAGAACGAGGGTGCGGTTGAACTTGCAGACGCGCGCGGCTTCGAGCGTGGCGCGAATTTCGACGGGGTGATGGCCGTAGTCGTCGATGACGGCGATATCGTTGACGATGCCCTTGATATCGAAGCGGCGACCGACGCCTGTAAATTTGGCGAGGCCTTCGCGGATCAGATCGCTTGGGACATTTAGATAGAGCGCAACGGCTGCAGCGGCGGCGGCGTTGCGGACGTTGTGAATGCCGGGCGGATGCAAAAGGTTGAACACGCCGAGGTCTTCGCCTTTGAATGTCAGCCGAAACTCGCTGTTTAATCCTTCGAGTTTCACGTCGCTAATGACTAGATCAGCCTGGCTGGAAGTGCCGTAGGTGATGACGGGGCGCTTCACGTCGGGAAGGATGGCTTGCACGTTTGGTTCGTCCAGGCAAAGAATTGCCGCGCCGTAGAAGGGGACGCGATTCACGAACTGAACGAAGGCGCCTTGGATATCCGCGAGCGAAGTGTATTGATCGAGGTGCTCGCGATCGATGGTGGTGACGACAGCTACAACCGGCGCGAGCATCAAGAAGCTGCGATCGCTCTCGTCGGCCTCGACTACGAAATACTCGCCCTTGCCGAGCCGCGCGGTGGTGCCTGCCTGATTTACCCGGCCACCAATCACAAATGTGGGATCCAAGTGCCCTGCCGCTAAAATCGAAGCAACCATCGAGGTCGTGGTCGTCTTGCCATGTGCTCCGGCGACGGCGATGCCATATTTGAGCCGCATCAACTCCGCTAGCATCTCTGCGCGGGGGATTACGGGAATTTTTTTCTTATGCGCTTCGACGACCTCAGGATTGTCCTGCTTGATGGCCGAAGAAGTCACTACTACATGCGCGCCCTGGACATTGATGGCTTTGTGGCCTTCGTGGATCGTCGCGCCAAGATTTTGCAGCCGCTCGGTGATGTTTGAGGGTTTGGTGTCCGAGCCGGAGACGGAATAACCCAGCGTCAGTAGTACTTCGGCGATGCCGCTCATGCCGATGCCGCCGATGCCTACCAAGTGAATGCGCTGAAAATTGCGGAACGAGACCATCATGGATTTGTCCTCTGGCGATTTCCGAGCACGTTGGCGGCCTCTTCGATCAAGTTGACGATGTCGCGCGTGGCGTTGGGCCGCGCAAGCGATCGCGCTGCCTTCGACTGCTTTTCAATTTGTTCTGTCTGGTCGATGAGCGAAAAAATCTCGCTAGTCAAGCGTTTCGCGGTGAGCTCGTTTTCGGTGATTAGTCGGCCCGCGCCGGCGTTGGCCATTTCTTGCGCGTTGCGTAACTGATGGCTATCCGTGGCAGCGCCGAAGGGGATGAAGATGGCGGCGCGGCCCGCGGCTGCAATTTCCGCTGCGGTGATTGCTCCTGCTCGGCATACGATCACATCTGCCCAGGCAAAGCGCTCGGCCATATTCGTGAGGAAGGGTACGACCTCCGCGTTAATCTCGCGCCGCGCGTACGCGGTGCGCACCGCATTATAATCGCGTTCGCCAGTTTGATGCACGATGGAGAGATCGTTTTTTCGAGCGGCCAGGAGGTCCATGGCATCAACGAAGGTGCGGTTGATGGGAAGCGCGCCTTGGCTCCCGCCGGTTATTAGAAGGCGAAACGGCTTTTCGAGCTGTCGAGCCTCGATCGAGAAAAACTCCGGACGTACGGGACACCCCGTAACGACGGCCTTTTTTCCCCAGGCCTGCGCAGAAATTTCATAGCCGGTGGCGATACGTTTGGAAAGCTTTGCAAGGAGCTTGTTGGTGAGGCCAGGTTCGGCGTTTGGTTCGAAAATTATATTTGGGACGCTGCTGAACCATGTCGCCAGCATCATTGGGCCGGCTGCATAGCCGCCAACCCCAAACGCGGCGACTGGTTTGTGCTTTCGTAGAACACGTCGCGCGTCGAGCATCGCCGGTGCGAGCATGGCGAGATTTTTTGCGAGCGCGGCGCCACCCTTTCCTTTCAGGCCGGCTACGCGTAACGTCTCCAGCGGCAGGCCCGCTTGAGGTACTAACTTCACTTCGATTCCTCGTTCTGTTCCAACTAACACGACTTCTCTTTCTTCGCCGCGTGAAAGCCATTCTTTGGCGATGGCAATCGCTGGGATTACGTGTCCGCCGGTGCCGCCGCCGGCGATTAGGAGTTTCATGGCTGCGGCCTGGGCGCGCGGGCGGGGCAAGCCCCGCCCCTACAAGGACGGGCACGGCGTGCCGTGCCCCTACGGCCGAAATGCGTTCGCGCCTCGATCTGGGGGCTCATGTTTCGGTGGCCTGTTGGCTGATGTTTAGAAGGACTCCCGTGGCTAGCAGCATCACTAGCAAGCTGGAACCGCCATAGCTTACGAACGGTAGCGGGATGCCCTTTGTGGGCACCATGCCGAGCACCACGGCAAAATTGATTAGGGCTTGGCTGAGTACGAGTGCCGTGATTCCCAGCGCCAGCAGACGCCCGAAGCCATCGGGAGCAGCGAATGCCGCGCGCAGTCCACGCCATGCGTAGGCCAAAAACAGGCCGATGACCAGCATTGCGCCGATGTAGCCGAGCTCTTCGCAAATTACCGCGTAAATAAAATCAGTGTGCGCTTCCGGCAAGTAGAAGAGCTTTTGTTTGCTCTCCATCAGCCCGACGCCGGTGAATCCGCCTGAGCCAACTGCTATGAGGGATTGCATTAACTGAAAGCCCGCACCTTGCGGATCTGAATCGGGGTGGAGAAAGGAGATCAGGCGCGCATTGCGGTAGGCAACGTGGGCGATCAAGAGATAGAGGACTGGCAAAGATGTTGCAAATCCCGCAGCGATCCACTTCCAGGAAAGTCCGGCGGCAAATAGAATCGTTGTCGCTACCAGAACAATGTCAAGAGCGGTGCCCAGGTCAGGCTGCGCCAAAATTAGGCATACGCAGATCAGGACCGGGCCAGCGGCGGGAAGTATCGTCTGAAGAAAATCTTGTTTGCAAAATTCCATGGCTGCTTTGTTGCGCCGCTTTTGATCGAGGAACCACGCGAGATATAGGATCACCGCCAGCTTCGCCAGTTCGGAAGGCTGAATCCCAATGGGGCCGTAGCGAATCCAGCGATGCGTGGCGTGCGCTTTGTCCAGGAAAAAAGCTCCGACGAGGAGCAGGAGGACAACACAGACGGCCGTATAGACCACGCCAGGCTCGCGCAATTTCCGGTAGTCCATGCGCATCAATGCGAACATTCCCACGAGCCCGAGGATTAGCCAGACGATTTGGCGCACGAGGAAAAAATATCCGTGGCCATACTGGTTTTCAGCCGTAACGGCCGACGCGCTGAAGATCATGACCGCGCCCAGCAGGCACAGCGCGACCGTCACACCAAATAACCAGCGATCCATTTCGAGACGTCTCGGCACAGTCGTTCACCTTTTTCCGGAAGTCGCACCAGCGGATTGCTTTTCGAGTTGCTTCACCAAATCCTTAAAGACGCGTCCCCGGTGTTCGTAATTTTGAAACTGATCGAAACTGGCGCATGCGGGAGCGAGGAGTACGACATCACCGCGTTGCGCCGCATGCGAAGCGGTCTCTACGGCACGTTCGAGCGTTTCCGCGCGGTCCAGTGCAACGCTTCCTGAAATTTGCCTTTCTATTTTTTCAGCTGCCGAGCCGATCAGCAGGGCGAGGATCGCTTTTTCCCTCAGCGGCTTTTGCAGCGCGGTGTAGTCGCTGCCTTTATCTTTTCCGCCGAGAATAACCAATATGCGGCCGGGGAATGCGTCGAGGGCTTTGAGAGTGGCGTCTACGTTGGTCGCTTTCGAATCGTTGTAATAGCGCACGCCTGCGACTTCGGCCACGAATTCCAAGCGGTGCTCGACTCCCGCGAAAGTTCGCACGCCTTTTGCAATCGCGGCAGCCGATGCGCCCGCGAGCCTTGCGGCTGCGGCTGCAGCCAGCACATTTTCCAGGTTGTGCCCGCCAGCGAGAGGAATGTCTTCCAGTTTGAGAAGAGTTTCTTCTGCGCCGTCCTGGCGAAAGACGATTTCTTCTCCGCGAACATAGGCGCCCTGCGCGACGCGCTGTTTCCTGCTGAACCAGTAGACGCGCGGAAGTGACGGGGCGTAGGGTGTGGTAGCCGCATCGTCGGCGTTTAATATGGCAGCATCCTCGCCGGCCTGATTTTCAAAAAGACGCGCTTTTATAGCGCCGTACGCCTCGAAGGTGTAATGGCGGTCGAGATGGTCCGGCGTCAAATTCAGAAACACGCTAATGTTTGGGCGGAACGTGTCGATGAGTTCCAGCTGAAAGCTGCTGAGCTCGACGACGGTGCAAGTATCGTCTTTCATTGCGTCCACACAGCCGATGAGCGGCGTCCCGATATTTCCTGCGAGAATCGTCTGCATCCCAGCTGTCTTCAAAGTGTGTTCGATGAGCGATGTTGTCGTCGTTTTGCCATTCGAGCCCGTGATTCCGATTAAGCGTCCTTTCATGAACCGATAGGCCAGTTCAATTTCGCTCCAAATCGTTACGCCTTTGGCTCGCGCCGTTCGCAATTGCGCGGCGTCCGCTGGTACGCCCGGGCTCGGAATTATCAAATCTTGATCGAGAAATGTTTCCTCTCGATGGCAGCCGAGTTCGAGCGCCACGCCCGCGTCCTTTAGTTTGGCGATTGCCTCGCCGATCTCGCCCTCGGTTCGGGAGTCAGTCGCGGTCACGCGAGCGCCTCGCGCTGCACAGAAGAGCGACGTGGCCACGCCTGTTCTCGCCAGCCCCACGACCAGCACGCGCTTCCCTCGTAGATCCATTCCACCGGGCATTGTTCTTTGTCGATTCCATTCCACTTCAAATGCGGGGTTACCTCAACTTCAACGTCGTCAGCGCAAACAGTGCAAAAACGAGCGCAGCAATCCAAAACCGCACGATAACTTTCGATTCGCTCCACCCCAGCAATTCAAAATGATGGTGAATAGGCGCCATGCGGAATATGCGCTTACCGCGCAGTTTGAACGAACCGACCTGCAAGATCACTGAGAGCGCTTCGATCACAAAGATCCCGCCGACAAAAAACAAGAGAATCTCTTGCTTGATGATGACCGCTATCGTGCCCAGAGCCCCGCCCAGCGAGAGCGAGCCGACATCGCCCATAAAAATCTCCGCGGGGTGCGCGTTGTACCACAGGAAACCGAGCGACGCGCCCACCAGCGCGCCGCAAAAAACGGTTAGTTCACCAACGCGTGGGATGTACTGAATTTCGAGATATGTTGCCCAGCGGGAGTTGCTGCTGACGTAGGTCAGCACAGTGAGCGCGCCCGCGGCGATGACGGTGCAGCCGATGGCCAAGCCGTCGAGGCCATCCGTCAAATTCACAGCATTGGATGAACCGACGATGACTACGCAAACGAAAGCCAAAAACGGAAGAAACGCCAGTGGCCAGAAGTGCGGCGAATTCATCAAGGAATGGAAGACCAGATCAGGGTGCAGACGCTTGAGGAACGGAATCATGAGCTGCGTCGAGTACGCGTAATGGGTGACAAGAACGAGCAGTGAAATCCCAACGATCGTGCTAACCAGCACCTGAAAATAAATTTTCTTTTTTGCGGTGAGGCCGAGGTTTCGCTGTTTGGAAACTTTTGCGTAGTCGTCGATAAAACCGATGATGGCAAATCCAATGAGCGCGAACAGCGCAAGCAAAATAAAGGGATTAGTGAGATCGGCCCAGAGCAGTGTGGGCACGGCCGTCGAGAGGACGATGAGGACGCCACCCATCGTGGGGGTGCCTGCCTTTTTTTGGTGCTCCTGGGGACCTTCCTCGCGGATGTATTGGCCGATTTGTAGCTCGCGCAAGCGGCGAATGAGCCACGGGCCAAACACTAACCCGAGAAACATCGCTGTCAAGCTGGCGTAAACCGTTCGAACCGTGATGTAGCGAAAAACGTTTAGGGGACTGAAGTAGCGCTGCAGAACGTGGTAGAGCAGGTAGTAAAGCATTTAGTGCCGTACCTCCTGCCGCGGAATCTCGCCCGGAGCGGCGTAACGCGTGAGCAGCGATTCGACAATGCGTTCCATCTGTACTCCGCGAGAACCCTTCACCAGCAAGACATCGCCAGGCGCGATGAACTGTTCCAGAAACTTTGCTGCTTCTTCCGACGAGGGAAAGAATTTCGTGTGCGCTCGCGGTGTGCCTGCGGAAACGGCGCCTTCCACGATTTGTTCGGCGTCGCCTTCGACTCCGATCACCCAATCGACTTTTCCTGTTTCCGCGGTAAAAACTCCGGCTTCGTGATGGAGCGTAGGCGAAGCCGCGCCCAGTTCGCGCATCTCCCCGGCGGCAAGAATCCTACGCTGAAAATTTGGCGTGGCAGCCAGGACGGAGACCATGGCGTGCAGTGCGGCCGGGCTCGAGTTGTAGCTGTCGTTGATCAGCGCCGCTCCATTTGAAAAACGCAACAGTTCGCCGCGCATCGCGGGTACGCGCAATGCTCGAAAAACGCTTTGCGCCTCAGCCGCTCCGATGTTCCAAACACTAGCAGCCGCTAGCGCAGCAAGCGCGTTGTAGATCGCATGACGGCCCGGCACCGGAAGTTCAAGCCGCACACGTCCTTCCGGACTTACGTAGTCAAACGCCGAGCCCAGCGCGCCGCGATCTTCGATCGCAGTCGCCGAAAAAAACGCCGGAGCATCGATTCCGTACGTCAGCACGCGACCGGGTGCAAATGCGCCGAAAGCCGCGACGCGAGGATCGTCGGCATTCAACACAGCAGTCGATTCGTGTCCATTCAATCCTTCGATTAGCTCACGCTTTGCCAGCGCAATTTCATCCACTGACGAAAAAAACTCCAGATGCGCGGGCGCGACGCGCGTCACCACACCAACGTCAGGGCGCGCGATAGCCGCAAGCCTCGCCAACTCTCCGCGCCGCGACATGCCCATCTCGAGCACGGCCGCTTGATGCGTTTCATCCAAACGAAAAAGCGTCAGCGGCAGACCGTATTCGTTATTAAAATTTCCTTCCGATTTCAGGACCCGCAGCTTCGCGCCCAGCAGTGCCGCCAAGATCTCTTTCGTTGTGGTCTTGCCCACGGAGCCTGTGACGCCGGCAATTTTGCCGCCCCAGGCTTCGCGCACCGCGCGGGCCAGCTGTTTGAGCGCGTCGAAAGTGTCGCCCACGACGATGCAGCGATTCCGGATGGCGTCGCCGTAGCGGCTGGCTTGTGACTCCGCCACCAGCGCAGCGATGGCTCCGCGACCCAGCGCACCCGCCACATGATCGTGTCCATCATGACGCGGTCCGTGGATGGCAACGAACAGTTCTCCTGCACGTACCGTGCGAGAATCAATCGAGACGCCGGCCACCCGGGCCACGGGGTCGAGTCCCGTCCCCGCCCTAACACCCAGTGCGCCAGCCACTTGTGCAATCGTCCACCGCATAAATGCCTCAAGGGGTTCGCTTTACGCAAATACCCCGCGTATCGGTTCGTTTTCACCGTATTTGAGGGCTCCTCCTTTCGCGAGTTAACAGCTGGCTCGCGCGCCCTCGCCACACTTTCTAGACCTACTAGACAAGCGCGCTACGTGCCAAACTTTGAGCCGTTCTTTGGCTTACCGTTGCCAATTTCCGTCTGGGCTTCGGTATAACCTCGTTCCCGCAAGGCGCGCCGCGCCATGTCGCGGTCGTCAAATTCGAGTGTACGATCGGCGAGAATCTGATAATTCTCGTGGCCTTTGCCTGCGAGCAAGATAATGTCTCCGGGGCGCGCTTCGTCCATGGCTACCCCGATCGCTTTTTCGCGATCCGGCTCGATCAGATATTTTCCAGGTGTTTTTTGCAGACCTACGATGATGTCGCTGATGATTTTCAGCGGATCCTCCGTGCGCGGATTATCGCTCGACAGAATCGTGAGGTCGCTCAGGCGGCCGGTCACTTCTCCCATCACAGGCCGCTTGGTGCGATCTTTTCCGCCGCCGCATCCGAAAAGTGTGATGATGCGGCCTTTGGGATTTAGCTCGCGCGCGGTGCGAATGAGATTTTCCAGTGCGTCGTCCGTGTGCGCGTAGTCGACAACCACAAAATATGGTTGGCCCAGATCGATGCGCTGAAAGCGCCCGGAAACGCTTTCGAGATTGCGAATGCCAGCTTCGATGACTTCGTTTGAAAGCCCTAGCGCCTGGGCTGCTCCAATCGCAGCGAGAATATTGTAAACATTGATGCGGCCAACCAGCGGCGACGTAACTTGCACTTTGCCATTGGGTGTTTGCGCCGCGAAAGCCAGGCCGTTAAACGTCAATTGAAATTTTTTCGTAGTGATGTCGGCGCCGTTTTCGAGGCCATACGTAACGGTTTTTTTAGCCAGACCGATTAGCCGTTTGCCGTATTCGTCGTCCGTGTTGATCACCGCGACTTCCGGCGCGCCAGCTCCGGTGCCTTCGAACAATTTTTTCTTCGCCGCGAAATAATCATCGAACGTTTTGTGATAGTCCATGTGCTCGCGAGTCAGATTTGTAAAAACGGCAGCAGCAAAATGGCAGCCCCACAACCTGTCCATCGCGAGAGAGTGCGAACTTGCTTCCAGCACGCCAAACTTCCCTCCCGCATCGCAAATCTCGGCAAGAAATCCCTGCAGGTCGACCGATTCCGGCGTGGTGTTCGGCGCGGGGTATTCGCCGAGCGGCGTGTGGTAGGCGATCGTTCCGAAAAGGCCGGTCTTAGCACCGGAAGCTTTTACAATCGCATCGATTAGCGAAGTCGTCGTGGTCTTTCCGTTCGTCCCGGTAACCGCCACGAGTTGCAAAGCTTCCGCGGGGTGCCCGAAAAAGTTCGCCGCCGCGACCGCAAGAGCCTTGCGAGCCTCGCGAACCTGAATCCAGGCCAAGCTCGACGGTATGGCGGCTGGCGCGCTCTCTTCGCTGGCGATTGCCGCTGCTCCGCGCGAAACCGCATCGCGAATGAACTCATTCCCGTCGGCCTTCGCGCCATGCAGGGCAAAAAAAAGCGCGCGCGGCTGCACTTTGCGGGAGTCGCAAGCAACTTGGCGAATTTCCATCTCCTGCGCCGACTCAGAAACGCGGGCTTCGGTTCCTTGCAGCAAATCGCGTAGCTTCATACTTCGCGGGGAGACGGGTCTCACCGATGAATTTTCCTGCCGTTCATCGGCGTGGTTCGTTTTGGGGTTGCTGGTGTCTTCTAGTTGGCTCAATCCAGTTCTCATCCTAATTCCTGACTCCCGACCGCAGCTTCGATTTCTTCTCGAGTGGTGTCCCGAACTGCACGGTGATTTTCGCACCGTGTCTTACCTTTGCTCCCGCCGGTGGCGACTGTTCTATAGCAAGATTGCTTCCAACCAACACGGGGTCGAGCCCGAGCCTTAACGCCACATCCGCTACATCACGCACAGTTTTTCCGCTAAAGTCGGGCACCTCGATATCTCCCCCTTGATCCACGGCCACCGTCAGAACCTCCTTAACGGAGTCCGCCTGCTCCTGTCTATCCGTCTTTGACAATTGTGATGCCGATGGCGGCGGGTCGGGCTGGCCAGAAAAATCAACCGGCGAGAAATCCTCGAGCGCGCTAGGGTCTTCGGTTGCTTGCTTCATATAAGCCGTTTGGATGAGCTTCGGATTCAGCGGAACATCGCGCGGGACATCGAGATACGCCAAGACCTGTTCGGCGATGCGTTTGAAAACTGGGGCAGCTACTTGCCCGCCTTCATGTAACCCCACGGGAGAATCCAGTGACACCAGAATGGTCACAGCGGGATTGTTGATAGGCGCAAATCCCGTGAAGGAAGCGATGTACTGCGTCGGCGAATAGCGTCCCGTCGATGGATCGATTTTTTGCGCCGTACCCGTTTTCCCCGCGGAGGTCCATCCATCGAGATGGGCCGCAGGTCCCGTGCCGCCGAGCAACACCACGCCTTCCATCAGCTGTCGCAGCGTCGCGGCGGTTTCTGGACGAATAACGCGCCTAGGCTCAGCAGGCGCCAGAGCTTCTTCGGGAGGCAACACCTTTTCGCCGCGTCGCAATTCGGCGACAATCTGTGGCTTATAAAGCAATCCACCGTTAGCAATCGCAGAAACCGCGGTGGTGAGCTGCAGCGGCGTGATGCCAATTTCCTGGCCCATCGAGATGGAGCCGACCGAAATCGGCTTCCAGTCTTCGAGCCTCGCCAACCTCCCGCGGCTTTCAGAAGGCAACTCGACGCCAGTAGTGGTGCCAAAACCAAACGCGCGAATGTATTCGTAGAATTTCGGAGCGCCGAGCCGCAGCGCAATCTTAATGGCACCCACGTCACTCGATTTCGCGAGAATATTTGAAACCGTCAGCAGGCCGAATGGTTTGTGATCGCGGATACGGTGGCCGGAAATGTAAACGGCGCCGTTCTCGCAATCGAATACTTCGTCGGGACGCGTAATGTTCTGATCAAACGCCGCGGCCAACGTGATCAACTTGAACGTCGATCCCGGCTCATAAATCGCACTGACGGCGCGATTCATCCAGTTTTCCGAAGGCGCGTCGCCGGCCTTATTCGGATTGAACTTTGGCCAATTCGCCAGCGCCAGAATCTCGCCTGTATTGGGGTTCATTACGATGACTGTGCCGGCGGTTGCGCGTGTCTTGGCAATCGCCGCAGCAAGTTCCCGTTCGGCGGTGTATTGAATTTTTTCATCCAGGGTCAGGACGACGCTCAGCGGGCGTTCACGGCGCGCTTGTCCGCCGTCAAACCAGCGCTGCTTGGCGTCTGCCATCACCACGATGCGTTCACTCTTGCCGCGGATTTGGCTTTCCAGCTCGCGCTCGATACCGCTCAACCCCTTCTCATCAACGTCCACAAAACCCAACACGTGCGCCGCAAGATCCCGCTTCGGATAAAAGCGCTGGTTTTCTTTTTGGAGGTAGATGCCCTTCAGATTCAACTTGCTAATCGCGTCAGCTTTTTCGGGAGGCAGCTTTCGTGCAATCCACGCAAAAGACCGTGAGGATTCGAATCGCGCTTCGATCTCCTCCTGGGGCTTATTGATCACGCCTGAGAGCAGCCGCGCCGCAAGATTCTCATCCGCAATCTCAGACGGCACGGCAAACGCTGAATCCACCTGAACGCTCATCGCCAGAGGCTGCCCGTTGCGATCGTAAATCGCGCCGCGTTCAGGTGTTATTTCAAAAGAGCGCTGCTGCTGGCGCAGGGCGCGCGAAAGATAGTCGCTATGGCGAAACAGTTGGAGGTAGGTGAGCCTGCCGAAAACCGCGCCCATCCACAAGATGGCCACGCCGGCGATGATGAGCAAACGGACGTGGACGCGGTCTTGTTGCATAGTGAACTCAGGTCGGCAAACACTCCGGTTGGAATCTCAAAGAAACGTAAAATTTCTCGAATTTGAAGGTGGTGCCGATCGCGGGAATCACGGCGCCCGGTTCGGTCTCACGTACCGCGCGGCGGCCACTTCGGCCCCGTCGGGCGCTTCGTACTCTTGCACATTCGTCGGCAAAGGCTCGGTCAGACCAAGCCTGCGGCGCGCGATCACATCAATGCGCATGGGATTTCGCAAACCAGCGATCTCCAGCTTGAGCTCCGAATTCAAGGCCGCGGCCTTCGTCTGCTGGCCGCGCAGATCTTCGAGTTGGAAGCTCAAGTCGATGCAGCGAAAATGCTGGAAGATGTAGAGCATGAAAAATGCTGCTACCACGCCTCCCAGAGCGACCGTCCGCCACAGATTCCGCATCTTCGCCGGCTCGACGTTGCGCACCAGGCGCGAATTATCAATTCTCTTGACGGTGTGAAACTCCGCCGTTACCGCTTTCTTTCTCTTGCGCACCATAACTACACTCTTTCTGCACACCGCAATTTCGCGCTTCGCGAACGCGGGTTTCTCGCCTTCTCTTCTTCGGTCGGCTGGATGACGTGCCGGGTGAGCACTTGGAGCGTCCTCTGACGCTCTTCCTCTTGAAACGCGTGCTTCACAATGCGGTCTTCGCCTGAGTGGTAACTAAGCACCACCAGTCGGCCGCCGGAATTTAATGCAGCAGGGGTCCGCGAAAGAAACTGCCCGAGTTCCTCCATCTCTCGATTCACCGCGATCCGCAGCGCCAGAAACGTTTTTGTTGCGGGATGCAGTCTCTGCCTTCCCCATTGCTTGCGAGCCCCTGCTACAGTCGTTGCCAAGTGCGCGGTATCCCGTACGGGCCGTGCCCGCACGATCGCCTTGGCGATTCTTCTGGAATCATGCTCGTCCGCTTCGCGGTAGAGCAGGTCGGCTATTTCTCGTTCCGACCACCGATTCACAATTTCGTCTGCCGTCAACTCATCGGCAATGTTCATACGCATATCAAGGACGGCCGCTTCGCGGAACGAAAAGCCCCGTTCTCCTTGATCAAGCTGCATGCTCGAAACTCCCAAGTCGGCCAAGACCCCGTCCACCTTCTGAATCCCCAACTCTTGTGCGGCCTCCACAATCTTCGAGAACGGTGACTGCACCACTGTCACTTTCGCCCCAAAGCTCTTCAACCGCTCCCGCGCCAGCTCTAACGCCTGTGCGTCCCGGTCCAGGCTGATCAATCTGCCTGATGTTAGCCGCTCGGCGATCGCTTCCGAGTGCCCGCCGGCTCCCAGCGTTGCGTCTATGTACGTTCCTTCCGGCCTGATGCCCAGCCATTCCAGCACCTCGTTCAACATCACCGGCGTATGCGCCGCACTCAATCTGTTTTGCCCTTCTATTGCTGCCCCGCCCTACTTCGTAACGAATTTCGCGTTTCGAATTTCGAGCTTCGGTTCCTCTTAAATTCCCAGCGCCGTGTCATCGGCATCCGTGTAGGGCTCGTTCTTCAACTTATCGAGCACCCGCGTATGATTCATCACTTCCAGATAATTCAGCGCCCCGAAGACGTCCACTTCGCCCATCGTTTGCGCTGCGTCGCGCAGGACCGCCGGCAAAAGAACTCTTCCCTGCCCATCCAATTCCGCGTGCTGCCCAAAATAGCTTGTCCTCAGCAGAAACTTTTGCTTCGCCACGTGCGTGCTTGGCAGTTGCGCCAGCTTGTCTTCGATTTCCGACCAAACCTTCATGGGGTAAATTCTTGCCGTTTCGCCCGTCGTACTTGTGATATAAAACTGGTTGCCGTATTCCTTGAGCTCGTCCAAAAACACTGAGGGAATCTTGAGACGCCCCTTCTCGTCGACTTTCGCCGGACAGTTTCCCCGCAGCTTCATATTCCCTATTCAATGGCTGGTTTTGGACGCCCGCATTGCTTACGTTCACGATTGCCCTCGAGAACGTCTCATGGCCCCGGGAGAAATTCTACTTTGTTCTACTACTAACCACTCTCTCCCACTTCTGGCCACATAATAGGCTGATTTGAGGCCTTGTCAAGAGAAAACACGCACTTTTTTCTAGAATTTTGCTTTTTTAATGATTCAGCATTGTGGAAATTTTCGCTACCACAGGTTGTGGTTTTTCACGCGCCTTATCTCTACCCTTCGTAGGCCTGCTCGCGTCGTTGAAACGCGTGAATTTGATCCGCTTCTTCTCTCTGCTTCGGTGTTGTGCTACACTCGGAATCGGTTTGAATTTTGAAATTCGTGTCGCACCAGGAGCCTCCGACCATGGAATGGACAACCCCTCAGCACGAAGAGATCGACCTCAACTGCGAAATTAGCTCGTACGCCAACGCCGAGTTGTAGAACTTTGACCGCGCTTTGCGGTCATTCGTTGTTAGCGAGCTCGAATGCGCGTTAAAGTCCTCGGCTCCGCAGCCGGAGGCGGTTTCCCTCAATGGAATTGCGCATGCCCTCAATGTATGGGTGTGCGTACCGGGAGTCTAAAAGCCCGGGCTCGCACGCAAACTCAAACGGCTGTTTCCACGGATGGCTCTCGCTGGTTCCTTCTGAACGCTTCCCCTGATCTTCGACAACAGATCCTCTCTTCTGCGGACCTTGTGCCCCCTGCCGGTTCTCGAAACTCGCCGATCACCTCCGTTGTGTTGACGAGTGCTGACACCGATGCCGTCATGGGCCTGCTCCATCTGCGCGAGTTTCAACCGTTGCAAATTTTCGCGACGATTGCAGTTCGCCGCATCCTGACGGAAGAAAACAGCCTTTTCCGCGTGCTGGCGCGTTCCAATCCTCCCGTCAAATGGGAAACGCTGCCGCTGGACCGCCTTATGCCTCTAGTCCCGCCGTCGACGGCGGATAAAAAAAGCGGACTTTTCTGCAAAGCGGTATCACTGAACGGCAGTTTTCCGGATTACGTGAGCGAGTCCTTGCGAAATAGCCTGGCTCCGGAAGAAGCGGTCATCGGGCTCACTCTCGTTTTCAAGGAAAAAAAACTCTTCTATGCCCCTAACCTGCCGGGTATTGGAGATCATTGGCTGCGCTGCGTGGAAGAGAGCGACCTGGCGATTCTCGATGGAACTTTCTGGAAGGACGACGAACTGAACTCCATCCGGAAAGGAAGTAAGTCAGCGCGCCAAATGGGGCATCTGCCATTGTGGGGCGACCGAGGCTTGCTTCGCACGGCATTTCGGCCAAGCAAAACTCGCCGCGTTCTCGTCCATATCAACAACACAAATCCCATCTTGAATGACGAGAGCCCGGAGTCCCGCATCGTTCGTGAAGCCGGCTGGGAAATCGCCTATGATGGAATGGAGCTCGCGATATGAGCCAGGCCCAATCCATAGATGCGCACTTGCCGCTGCTTTCCGAAGCTGACTTCATCGCGGGCTTTCACGCTATCGGCGAAGAGCGTTATCACCACAAACATCCGTTTCACGCGCTCATGCACGAAGGAAAGCTCACGCGCGGCCAGTTGCAGTCTTGGGCTTTGAATCGCTATTACTACCAAAGCCGAATTCCCATTAAGGACGCTGCCATTCTCGCGCGGAGTGAAGATCCCGCCTTTCGTCTCGCGTGGCGCAAGCGCATCCTTGACCACGATGGCGACGGCGTGAACCCTGGCGGAATCGAAAAGTGGTTGCGGCTGGTGGAGGCCACCGGCATCTCCCGCAATCTCGCTCTTGGTAGCGCCGGCATCCTGCCGGCCACTCGTTACGCCGTGCAAGCCTACGTTGATTTCGTCTCCACGCGTTCGCATCTCGAAGCAGTGGCCTCATCCCTTACGGAAATGTTTTCAAAAAAACTCATTACGCTGCGCATGGACCGCCTTCGTCAGCATTACCCGTGGCTTTCGAGCGGCCTCGACTATTTCACCGGCCGCCTGACGCAAGCGCCCGAAGACGCCGACTTCGCTCTAGCTTGGGTCGTGAAACACGCCACTACGCGCGAGCAACAAGACCTCGCCCACGCCGCCCTTCGCGCCAAGTGCGACATCCTCTGGGCGCAACTCGACGCTCTCTACTTTTCCTATGTGAATCCTGGCTGGCCGCCTCCCGGCGCCTTTCGCCCGAGCGCTGAGGCAGGTTCGCGATGAGCATCGATCTCACGAGCCATCCGCGGCTAGCCCCCGGCTGCCGTATGAACAACAAGAGCCAGCAACCACGCACGCTTCTGATGCCAGAGCGCGCCCTGCGTCTAAACGGCCCGAGCTTGGAAATCGTTGAACGCTGCGACGGCAAACACACGGTTCAACAAATCATCACCGAATTGCAGCAACTCTATTCGCAAGCTGATCCAGCGAAAGTGGAACAAGATATCCTCGGCTATCTGGCTCTGCTACAAAAAGAACGCGCGCTCGATTTTGAGCCGTAACCCTTGGAGTGCGGGAGCCCTGCTCCCGCTTTCGCAATTTGCGCCACACGCAACATGACATCCGCCATCGCCAACCCGCTAGCCTTGATCGCCGAGCTAACGCACCGCTGCCCGCTGCACTGCGTCTACTGCTCCAACCCCCTCGAACTCACGCAACGCTCAACAGAGCTTCCCATCGAAGACTGGTCCCGCGTATTTCAGGAGGCCGCCGCTCTCGGCGTCCTGCAAGCCGATTTCACCGGCGGTGAACCTCTCACTCGCCCGGACGTCCTCGAACTAATCCGCGCCGCGCGCTCCGCCGGGCTCTACGTGAACCTCATCACCTCAGGTTTGCCTCTCGACGAATGGCGCCTCGAAGCACTCGTTGCAGCCGGCCTCGATCACTTTCAACTGAGCTTCCAAGGCGCGCGCGAAGAAATCGCCCAAGAAATTTCCGGCACAAAAGCCCACGCGCAAAAACTTCGCGTCCTCGAATGGCTCAAACGTCACCACGTCGCTGTCACTCTCAACTTCGTCATTCACCGCCGCAACATCGATCAGCTTCCAGAAATGCTCGCTCTCGCCGAATCTTCCAGCGCCAGCCGCGTCGAGTTCGCGAACGTTCAATACTACGGCTGGGCTTTCGCCAACCGCGATTCCCTTCTGCCCACGCGCGAACAGCTCACGCAGTCCATCGATTTCCTGAAAAAATCGCAAGAACGCTTGGCAGGAAAAATCAAAGTGGAATACGTCGTCCCCGATTACTACGCGAAATATCCGAAGCCCTGCATGGGCGGCTGGGGCCGCAAACTCATGCTCATTACTCCGAGCGGCGACGCGCTTCCCTGCCACGCCGCCCGCGTTATTCCCGGCCTGTCCTTCGATAATGTAAAGGATCGAGCGTTGCGAGAAATCTGGGAAGAATCCGAGGCGTTCCAAAAATTCCGCGGCGAAGACTGGATGCAAGAACCCTGCAAAACCTGCGATCGCCGCACCCAGGATTTCGGTGGCTGCCGCTGCCAAGCTCTCCTTCTCACCGCGGACGCAACCGCCACCGACCCCGTCTGCTCGCTATCCCCGCAGCGCTCCAAAGTCGACGCCATCCTCGCAAGCATCAACGGCTCTCGAGTGGCACAGGCTTCAGCCTGTGCTCCGACGATCTCTATTTCCCCTGAGGGCACCGAACGCCCCCGAACTGGCATATCGGCGGACGAGGCCCTCCCGATCTCAGCGGAATCGAAACCCTCGTGGCTCTACCGCCCAAATCCCTCTTAAGCGGTTACCGAAGCTTCCGGCTGCCGCTGCAAAGGCATCACTACGCGAAAAATAAAAACCATGCTCCCCAAAAAACAAAGCGTGCCAAACACAGCCAACGTGTAAGGCGCCCCAATATGTTTAGCCACTCCTCCCGCGATGAGAGACCCGATCGGCTGCACACCCATAAACATCGTCGCGTAGACGGCCATGATCCGTCCACGCAACTGGTCAGGCACACGATTCTGCAAAGTGGTATTCGTCGCCGCCATCTGCACGGTCGCGCAGAATCCCACCACCAAAAGCACGGCCATCGACAACCAGAAGAATCGCGACTGCGAAAAAATAACCAATCCCACCGCGCAAAGTGTCGAAGTCGCCGCAATCCAACGCGCCAATCCTTTGTAACTAGTCCTCGCAGCAAAATGCAACGCGCCGAGCACAGCTCCCACGCCCGCCGCGCTCATCAACAAACCAAATCCCTTGGCGCCCCGATGCAAAACCTCGCTCGCAAAAATCGGCAGAAAAACCGAGTACTGCAACCCCAGCAAACTCAGCATGCTCAAAAGCAGCAGCGTTGAACGGATCGGCAAATCGCTCATCGCAAAACGAAATCCCTGCATCAGACTTTGGAACGGCGAACCGGGCTCCGCCTTTTTTTCTATCTTTAAAATGCGCATCGCCAGCAGCGCACCAATCACCGCCAGAAAGCTCACCCCGTTTAGAAAAAAACACCACGCCGGCCCTTTCCATGCCAGCGCGAATCCAGCGATCGCAGGTCCCACCACTCGCGCTCCATTAAAAATCGAAGAGTTCAGCGCAATCGCATTCGGCAAATCCTCTTTCACCACCATCTCCACAAGAAACGCCTGGCGAATCGGCACGTCGAATGCATTCACCACGCCTACAAGGAACGCGATGAAGATCAGCTCCCATACCTGGATGATGTTCGCGAACGTCAACCCAGCAAGTACGAACGCCAGCACCATCGAACAGATCTGCGTCCAGATCACGCCATAATGACGGTTATAGCGGTCGCCGATATAACCGCCGAGCGCTGCTAGAAATAAAATGGGAACTTGATTCGCAAAACCGAAAACTCCAAGAAGCGCCGCGGAATTCGTCAGTTTATAGACCAGCCACAACTGTGCCGTCGTCTGCATCCAAGTGCCGATGAGCGAAGTTAGTTGGCCAGCGATAAATAATTGAAAGTTGCGATGCTGCAGTGCGCGAAAGCGCGGCGACAAAACGGGAATGGCGCCCTCCCCTCGTTGGATGCGCGCGAGATGACCTAGTCACGATGCCGCGAGGGAAGAGCATTGTCAACGCATGCGCAAAAATCAGCGCAGCGCCGCAGAATGCCAGATTGGCTCAATGTAGGTTTGCAGGGGCGGGGCTTGCCCCGCCTCGCTGCGGATTGCTTCTGTGCGGACATTATTCTGGAGCGAAACCACTTCTAATTCGCGCTTTTGCTTTGTGCTGTTACCTGTCAGCTGTGAGCTGTCGGCTGACTTACTCACCCGGCGGATCAGGCGCTCCGCCAACATGCAAATGACTCAAATCCCGCAGTGTCGCCTTATCATCGTCGCTCATTCCGCGCGTGAACTCAGGATCATTCAAACGCTGATTCCGCGCAGACTCCGGCATATTCTGCAGCACACGCAGTCTCTGCCGAATCGCTTGCCGCCGATCCTGGGGCATCTGCTTCCACTTAGGCAGTACATCGTTCCGAATGTGACTTTGCTGCTGAGGAGACAGCCTGCTCCACTGTTCAGCTCGCCGGTTGAGTTCCTCTTTCTGCGCCGGAGGTAGATTCCTGTATTTGTTGTTGTTCTCGAGAATCTTCTGCCGATCCTGCGGCGGCAAATCGCTGAATTTTCTCTGTGGCTGCGGCGGCACGTACGAAGACGGCGGCCGGTTCGGATTGTTGTTCGGATTCGGGCTAGGACGCGGCACGGTGTTCGGCCGGTTTCCGCCATTGCCCTGAGGATTTCCCGCGCCCGTGTTCGGCGGATGTCCTCCGTTTTGCGGTGGCCTTGCCGCATTCTTCGGCGGCGCCGGCTGGTGCTGCGGTGGCCGGTTCTGAGATTTCGGAGGCGTATGCTGCTGCGCAAAATGGGCAACATGGCCGTGCTGCGCCATCGAAGGGGCGGCCAACGCTGCGCCGAGCCCCATCGCTAGCAAACATCCCGTGAGTAGGAGTCGAAATCTCATTAATTACATCGTCTGATTATTGCTGTCGCTCTTTTGCTGGTTTTGGTTTTGATCCGGCTTGCTGTCGCCCGTGTCTTCCGGCTGCACCGGCTGAGGCAGGTCCGTCAGTGCTCCGAAATCCGATAGCACGTCATAGTTCTCGAGCACCGGCAAGTTCTGATTGATCTGCGCTTCGTCCGCCGCCGAAAGTGTACGATCCGTTGGCCGCGAACCAATCCACACCGTCGCCAGCAAGAGCAGCGACGCGGCAAACGCCACGCGCGGCGATGGCGTGAACCATGCCCACCAACCCTGCTTCACTGGCTCCGCCGCCACTCGCGCGCGCACACGTACATCAAATGCCGGCGACGGCTCGATTTCCGGCAGTTCATCCAAAAATCCCGCCACCGCGCGAAATTCATTCACGCGCAACTGGCACGCTCCGCACGCGGAGAGATGCTTCTCCATCTCCAGCCGTTCGCTCTCTTTCAAGCGCCCGTCCACGTACCCTAAAATTTTGTTTTCCATTCGCGTACAGCTCATAACAACCTTCCTTCTCTACCCTGGGTCTACTTCTACTTCCCGAGGAACCGAACTAAAGTTCGGCCACTACAACTTCCCCGGGGCTCGGATTGTAGTGGCCGGTCTTCTTGCACTGAACAAAGTGAAGTGTAGACCGGTTCCTCTACTTCCCGTGCCTCGCCACGAGCGGGGCTAGTTCCACTCGAAGCGTTTCGTATGCCCGGAAGAGCAGCGATTTAAGCGCGCTCTCCGAACATTCCAGAATCTTTGCAATGTCTCCATAATCCAGCTCTTGATACTTGTGCAAGAGCACTGCCGCGCGCTGTTTCTCTGGCAGCTTATCGATCGAGTGCCGGATCATCTTCTTCCGCACTTCTTCCACCATGTACTGCTCGATGTTCGGATGCTTCTCGGCAATGTCCAGCGGCTTCTCATCGCCATCTTCGGCATCGATTGTTACCGGCGCGTCTAGAGAGACTTCCATTCGCTGGTGACGGTTGTCTCGAACCGAGTTCAACGCCAAATTTGTCGCAATCCGAAAAAGCCATGTCGTGAATTTGGCGCTCGGCACATAATCTTTCCGCGCTCGATACACTCTCAAAAACACTTCTTGCGCCAAGTCTTCCGCCTCTTCCCGCGCGCGAACCATGCGGTAAAGAAAGTTGACAAGGGGTGTCCTGTAGCGCTGGAGGAGAAGTTCGAACGACTGCTCGTCGCCCGCCTTCACGTCCAGCATCAGTTGGACGTCCGACCTGGCCATAGCCGCCACATTCTATCGAACCCCAGCAGGCTCTTAAAGTTGCAAATGGAACATTCACGCGAATGCGAGGGCAGGGCGAAATCAAACGTGGAATAAGTGCTGCATTATCAATACCGTGGCTACCCCAACGAAGACCAGCGCGGCCATTCTCCAATTGGGTTCCCGGTTCACTTCCGGCAACAAATCGGTCGCAGCGACATAAAGCGTCACCCCTCCGGATATCGGCAGCGCGTATTTCAGTTGGCTTTGAAGCACGCCCGTCAGCAAGACTCCAAGCAGCGTCGCTACACCTAACAACCCCGACGCGAGGATTGCGTTGCGCCGCCCTTGTCCGCTCGCCAGCACAAGCGACGCCACCGTGAAGCCTTCCGGGAGCTTGTGCAGAAAGACAGCCACGAAAATCATCGCTCCGAGCCAAACGGAAACCAGAAACCCCGCCGCAATCGCCACACCATCGAAGAATGTGTGAATCGTCAATCCCAGCAAAATGGTCGTCCGCGCGTGGTGATGGCTCATCTCTTCGTGATGCGTCTCTTCCCCAAAATGAAAATGGGGCGCAATCGTATGCTCGAAGAGGTGGATAATAAAATATCCAATCAGCACGAAAACCAGCGCCTGCTCGCCCGCCAAATGAATGGACTCAGGAATTACATCCAGGAACGCGACGGCCAGCATGTATCCGGCCCCCAGCGCCAAAAAATACTGCAAATACTTACGCGGCCAATCCCGCCGCACCACAAAATACCCGCCAATCAAATTCCCCGCCGCCGCGACCAACCCCAACCCCGCCGCCAGCGCCGTCCGAAATGCCAAATCATGTCCCATATGGAGTGCGGCAGCCCAGCTGCCGCTTTTGCGATCTACCCATCACCACTCAAAGCCGTCTCATTCCCAAAGAGTGCCATTCCCAAGGAGCGTCATTCCGAGCGAGCGAGGAATCCGCTGTTTCTTTTCTTCTCTGCGACCTCTGTGTTTCTGTGTTTAGGTCTCTTCTCTCCTCACCCCGAATGCCGAAACAAAATCACATCCCCCTCTTGCACAATGTATTCCTTCCCCTCCAACCGCACTTGTGCCTTCTCGCGCGCGGCCGCAATACTCCCCGCCGCCAAAAGATCGCTCCACTTCACGACTTCTGCCCGAATGAATCCCCGCTCGATATCGCTGTGAATCGCTCCCGCCGCTTTTTGCGCGGTCGATCCTTTGCGAATCGTCCACGCCCGCACTTCCGGTTCGCCAGCCGTAAAAAACTGAATCAACCCCATCAGGTCATACGTGGCGCGAATCAACCGGTTCAGCCCCGGCTCCTTCAATCCATACGAAGCCAAAACTCCGCCGCCTCTTTCTCTTCCATCTCTGCGAGTTCCGCTTCAAGCCGCCCGCAAATCGCGATCACCGCCGAATTCGGCTTGCCTTGCAGCGCGCTCAACTTGTGCCTCTCCACCGCGCTGTCCAGCTTATCCGCTTCGTCGTCGCCCAAATTCAGCACATAAAGCACCGGCCGCGCCGACAAAAACAAAAATCCCCCGATCGGCTTGCGCTCCTCCGCCGTCAACTCCAATTCGCGCAAAGGCTTCTCCGATTCCAGATGCGCCTTGCACTTATCTAAAACCGCTTTCTCCGCGAGCAGTAACGGATCGCTCTTCTTCTTAAGGTCCTTCTCAAGCCGCTCCAACCGTCGCAAAATCTGGTCATGATCCGAAAATATCAATTCCAACTCGAGGTTGGTCGCGTCGCGCAGAGGATCGATACTTCCCTCCGAATGCGGCACCGACGGATCATCAAATACGCGAATCACGTGCGCAATCGTGTCCACCTCTCGCAAAGGAGCCAGCGCATCGCGGTTCTTCTCCTTCTGCATCCCGCCCAAATCGACGTACTGCACCGTCGCATACGTAATCTTCTTCGGGTTATAAAGCTTTGCCAGCTCCAGCAGCCGCGGCTCCGGCACCTTTGCCACGCCAACATGCGTGGCCGACCCGCCGCCCTTCCCCTCGACGTTCGCCTTTGTCAAAATCCGAAACAACGTCGTCTTCCCAACCTGTGGCAATCCAATAATTCCAGTCTGCAAGCCTCACCCTTTCCCTACAGCCTCATCTGCCTAATCGGAAACTCACCATCCTAGCACACCATCCTCCGGACATCGTTTCTCGCTGGATGTGCTAAATTCACAATTCTTATGCTCAGCTTGGACGATCCGCGGTGGGGAGCGTTATTGGGTGGATATCGAAGGCCATATGATCCGCGCCCCGCTCTGGCGAAGTTACAGTCCGGCTCCAATGACGCAATGGTATGGAAGGAACTTTGGAACGAGCTCCATCACCAAGGCGATGTCGGCGAGGCTTCTTATGCTTGTGTTCCGCATCTCGTTCGCATCTACAAAGAACGCCCCACGGCAGATTGGAACATCTATGCGATCGTTGCGATAATCGATTTTGCCCGCAAGAGCAACAATAACCCCGAAGTTCCAGTGTGGCTCCGAGACAGTTATTTTCAGGCGTTTCAAGAATTGGCGACCATTGGATCGCAAGAGATTCTGCGTTCCTCCGGACCGGAATTAGTCGCGTCCATACTGAGTGTTCTCGCACTCGCACAGGGTGCTCGCACACACGCATGGTTTCTGCTGAACTACTCAGAAGACGAGTTGCTCGAAATTGAACGAGTCTGGCTGGAGCACGGTAGAAGCCCCGGTAGGTCAACCAGCTAACAAATGGACATAACCCTCCTCGATCTCACCGCCTACATCGGCCTAATCGCCGTCGGCGCCATCACCATCAACATGCTTCTTGGCGTGATGATGGCCTTCCGCTACAGTCCCGTCCGCAACTGGCCGCATCGCCGCTTCAACTATTTCCGCCTCCACAACTGGACCGGCTACATCGCCCTAGTTGTCACGCTCCTCCATCCCCTACCGCTACTCCTCAACAAATCTCCCAAGTTTCGCATCCTCGACATCGTCTATCCCGTCCACTCCCCGCAACAACCGCTCGAAAACACCATCGGCGCCATCGCCCTCTACATCGTCGCCCTCATGGTCATCACCTCCTACTTACGCGTCCAACTCGGCCGCCGGACCTGGAAAGCCTTCCACTTCACTGTCTACCTCGGCGCCGTCGCCCTCTTCTATCACTCTCTCTTCACCGACCCCGACCTAAAAGGCGCCGGAATCGACTGGCTAGACGGCGGAAAGGTTTTCGTTGAATCCTGCGCACTCATAATCCTCGCGACCATGCTCCTCCGCGCCCGCCACGCCCGAAAAAAATCTCGTCCCATACAGGCTTCGCACTAAGCCATCCCCTCTTCGTAGACTTCGTCCGGTAGCCCGGCTAACAGAGCAACGAGGTACACATCCACGCTTCGGAGAGGATGTTCAAGTCCGTGCGCGCCAATCGGCCTGCATTCGTATGCTCCCAAGACTCCCAAGCCGCAAGATATTCACTTCATCTCGGACTGGAAAACAGATCAGCCATCCCATGACATTAAACATCGCGGCACCCATTGGTATGTTGTATTCGGGAGAAGGAAGCAACAGACTTGCAAGGACTTAACTACTCGATATGGACTGGGATTCTGTCTTTGCTCCACCTGGCAATCTAAATGCAAGGATTCCTGTATGTCTTGGGCGAAGGCCATTCTAGCGATAGGCAATTTATTCCTCGCCGCAGCCACCGTGCTCGGCTTGGGATGGGCATCCGAGAAGCCGACCTTAATTCCTGATCCCATATTTCGTGAAGACCTACATCCTTTCGGCTATCCACAAAAACGGCCACACCAATCTCTTGCGGACTACACTGATTTGGCATTTTTGTCTGACGACCTCATCCTCGTCAGCCTGAATGAGCGAACCTTTACAGAGTCTGTCGAGCCGCTCAATACTGATAAACCTTCGTCAACGCTCTTGTTGTTCAACATATCGCAGAAAACGCTCGTAAGAAGCTATGTGCGAACGATAGAAAAGTTCATGGGTTCAGTCCGCGCCACGCACGACGGTCACTATGTTCTCCTCGATCAATCTGGAATTAGGGTTTGCTCTGAGAACCTGGAATGCGGTCCGTCAAGCCCGATTACCGGCGATGGCCCAACGTACGTCTCTCCAAGAGGATTACGAATCATGGCCGGCGGCAACCGCCAGAACGAGCAGAAACTCTTGGACGCAGATTCATTGAAGATCCTCGACCGCTTTACCTTTGGCCAAGCCGCCATGCCAGGGGACACTGCCGTGCTCACGACACGCGAGCACCAGCTCTGTTTGTTGCGCGACGATGGAACCAATAAACTCCTTAGTTTCCCTGGCGGGATTGGGCTCAAAGCAACGTTTCTCAGCGACGAAATTTTCGCAACCTACGAGAACGACCGGACATTGCTTGGCGTGGACCTCAATAGCACGATTAAATATCGCATTTCAATTTTGCCTGAATGGAGCGGAACTGACCTAGTTCCAGCAGCCTCTGGGACTCGATTTTGTATTCACCAAAATGCTTATCACGTTTGGGGCTCGAAGCTAAGCGTTTCCAATGAACACAGAACGCGCGATGTAGACATCTATCGCGTTTTCCAAAGTCAATCTGGCAAAGAGATTTTTCATTTTGAGTGGGACCCGAGGCCTTACATAAACACTCTCGTCGCACCTGCGATCTCGCCTAGTGGTCATAGACTTGCCGTTATTCACAGCGGATATCTCGAGGTATTCGAACTTCCGTGAACTCCGCCGCGCTGGCCCCATGTCAGTCCTGCAACTGCCTTTTGTGTTCGCAGTGATTTTGTTAGTCTATGTTCACCGTTTCCAGAATGGAAAAATTGTGACCACCGCACCTCCCACGCCGTCCTTCGACCTTGCGGAAGCCATCAAACACCTCACCGAACGCGACGAAAAACTGAAATTCCTAATCGCTGAAACGCAAGCGTTTCAAATGGACGAGGACCACCTCCAAAGCCCCTACGAAGCACTACTCGAAGCCATCGCCTACCAATCCATCTCCGGCAAAGCCGCCGCCACAATCTTCGGCCGCATCAAAGCCCTCAGCTCGACCGGCCGCGCTCCCAGCCCACAAGAAATGCTCAAGCTGCGCAAACAAGCCCTCCGCAAAGCCGGCCTCTCCGGCGCAAAAGTCCTCGCGATGAAAGACCTCGCCAAAAAAACAATCGAAGGCGTCGTCCCCACGCTCGAAGACGCACAAAAACTCTCCGACGAGGAACTCGTCGAGCGCCTCACCTCCGTCCGCGGCATTGGCGCCTGGACCGTCGAAATGTTTTTGATTTTCCGCCTCGGCCGCCCCGACGTTCTCCCTATCCACGACCTCGGCGTACAAAAAGGCTGGTCCATCACCTACGGCAAAAAGCACAAACCCAAGCCCAAAGAACTCCTGGCCTTCGGCGAACGCTGGCGCCCCTACCGCACCCTCGCCAGCTGGTACATGTGGCGCGCCTGCCACCGCGCCGGCAACGCCGCCATGCGCAAAATCCGCCCCGCCAAAGTCCGCCGCAAGCACAAATCTAAAAAGCAGCCAGCCTCCTGAAAATCACGCCGCCGTGTCAGCTTGTGGGGGAGGGGCTTGCCCCTCTTTCTTTTCTCACCTCATCTCGCGTTCCAACTTATCTATTCCATTAATCGCCACTGAGTTAGAATCGCCGGCGTGACAACCGCGCCTCTCTTTCGGCGAAACCTTAAAGTGCTGGCGGATTTGCGCATCGAAGAGGCACAAATCCTCCTCGCAAGTGGAAAACTCCACGGCGCCTATTATCTGGCTGGCTATTCCGTGGAATGTGCTCTGAAAGCTTGCATCGCAAAGAAAATCAAGCGATTTCAGTTCCCTGCAAAGCCCGACTATGTTCACAAACTCTACACGCACAAATTAAAAGACCTTATGAAGCTTGCTGACCTTGACAGCCAATTGGAATTAGACATGTCGAGAAATAAGTCTCTCGAAGACAACTGGCTGACCGTCAAGGACTGGACCGAAGAGAGCAGATATTCGACTGCCCGCTTGCCGGCGAAAGACATGTACAATGCAGTTTCGGGGTCCAACGGAGTCTTGCCATGGATAAAACTGCGCTGGTAACAGGTGACCGCGAGGCGGAGGGTCTCGTCGTCGCCGCTCTTAGCCGGGCCAAAATTCCAGCAATTGCCGTCGAGTGGGACTGGTCAGACGACGCTGATGAATGGCGCCTCACCGTCGTCAGCTCTCTGTACGATACAAGAGGTCCGCGAGAATCGTACTCCCAAATCCTTGACGCTCTCAGGCAGCTAAAAGTGTACCAATCCGTGCCGATCTTGCAGCTTTATGTGAAGAGTCCCGAGGATCCCTATGCAAAGGATCTCGTCAGACAGTTGAAGCTTGTAAAAGAAGGCTCGATTCATATCGTTAAAAATCCGGCGACTCCGCACCAACCGGGATACGCCGTTGTGTTTGCGCCCTACTTAGGCTCAGGCGGACCTATACCCTCGGTACATCTCCTCGATGATCAGGCCTTGCGCGATTTTCTGGAGAAACGCCTGGGCATTTCGTCCTACGAAGTCGACCGGGCGATCTCTGAGTTAGCCCGAAAACGCAGTACGTCCATTTTTAACGTGCAATTGAACCTTCGCCAGGCACGAAGACTTAATCTCGCAGCATAGGGTAAACGGACGCAACCTACTATGCGGGCCTTGGCGGCACGATACTCCACAATTCTCCCGCCACCACCAAAAACCAAATCGCCTGCCCAAAAATCAGCATCCCAAATCCATGCCGGTCCGGAGTCAAGTACCCCGAGCAAATTGCCGCCGCTGTCACCAGTCCCAGGACAACTCCGTAGATCCCGACTCCGCGCCCAAGCATCCGATACCGCAAAATCGATACCGACCACAAAACCAGCGCCAGCGACGACCCCACCGCATACGCCCGCGCGAACGCCTGATTCATCTGGAAGTTGAAACTCATCAGCGTCTGCCACGTGTCGCGAGTCTCGGGAGTGGCTGCGACAATTTTTCGCATCAGCACCGGCGCCATCAATCCGTCAAACACCGCCGCGTTCATCACTGCGATGCTCGCCAGCCCGTAAAGCACCAGCCCCGCCCATGCCAAACGGTCCGCGCCGCCAATGCGCCGCGTCATTCCCCACGCACCAAGGAAAATAACTGGAATGCTCGCCAGCGCCAGCGAATGCACAACAATTAACATTCGCGCCACATGATCTACTTCCTCTGGGCGGATCTTCCCACCTGGGTGGGAAACCATGGTTATAATCATCCCCACTGATGCTGCGATTAGCGCTATCGCGCTTCTGCGTTCGTCTGTCATGCGTCCGACAGTAAGGACGCGTCGCCGGACCGTCAACGCCAATTCGCCGCACGCACCGAGATACCGAACAAAGAGCCGCCCAATGTCCAGAAACGCGCCGCCGCCTTCGCCAAAAACCCCTCGCGGACCTGCGCGGCAATCTCCAAACTGGCCCGCGGCAAAGAAAAAAGTCCCTTTCTCAGCAGTCAAAAAGAAAATCGACCGCCGTGTTCGCGCCACGCGCGATAACCTTGGCGACGCCCTGATCGCCCTCATGCACGAAAAGCCCTTCGAGACCATTACCGTCCAGCACGTCCTCGATCGCGCCAAAGTCAGCCGCTCCACCTTCTACTCCCACTACAGCGACAAGAACGATCTGTTCCTCAGCGACGTAGAAGACTTTTGGGAACTGATGTCCACTGCTCTTATGCGCGGGGGCGACACCTCCAACCGCGTCGCTCCAGTCCAAGAGCTCTTCTCCCACGTCGCCGATATGCGCGAGTTCATCGCCTCCATGACCGGTTCCGAGAAAGTTCGCGACGTCATGGAACTCGGCCAAGGCCACTTCGCCCGCGCCATTGACCAGCGTCTCGCCACGCTTCCCGCCGCGCGCCATCTCTCCCCTACCCGTCGCTCCGCATTAGCCCACGCCAGCGCCGGTTCCCTCTTCTCTCTCCTCAACTGGTGGATGCACCACGGCGGCTCGACCACCCCGGCCCAAATGGACGCCCTCTTCCACCAAACCCTTTGGTCTGGCATAGCCCCTCCCGCCCTGCGCCCAACCTCAGCGCCAACCGCAGCCCCAAAATCGACCCCGCCAACCACTCGCATGCCTCGCTGACCGGCTTCGGATCTCTCGCCCGATCCGTTCCGCCCGCCAAAGCGAACGGCACCGCCCTACGCCAGTTCCCCTTGGGAATTAGTGCGTACGGGCAGGCATGACCACTGAAAATGGAACGACGTACAGGGAGGCTAAGTCCTTTATCAGCAACGTTTACAAAAAATGGGGGGGGTGATCAGGAGATCGATCCCAAACAATTTTACCTGCTGCCAGCGGCTAGCTCGCGCACCATCAAATACATCGCGGCGAATCCGGCCAGCAGAACGCCGCTCTCGAGCGAAACCGAAATCCCGTGCAACCGGCTAAACTCAGCCATCAGAGGACTGTCCATCGCTGTTGCCTGAATCGAGCCCATCTGCACTCTCAAAGCCGCCATCCTTGCGCTCACCGTGTACTGCGAAATGGCCGTCAACGCGATCATCAAGACCACGCAGAGCGCCGTGGGCGTCACAAAGCTAGCGAACGTCCGTGTCCGAATCAGCCTCACGAGCAAAAGCACGACGCCCAAAGCAATACCGCCTAGATGCATGCGCGTTAAAGCAAAACCCACGATGGCTCCAGCCTGATCGCGGTTCGGCGCCAAGACGCGAAACGCCCCAGGCGCCACGACAAAGCTCAGAAACACATCGCTTCCGAGCCAGATACTGAGTGCCAGAAACTCTATAGTGCGAAGGATGGATGTCACGGCGAGATTATACGCCGGCAGCTCAAATTGCGGACGAGGTAGCTCTTATTCCACCCGTTTTACCGATTGATGTAACCACCGATTGAGCACACGTTTTTTGCTAGCTTTTGATTCACTGCGGTGATTAGTGCCAGAATGAGTGGGTTATGGTGGGCGACAAAGGACTTGAACCTTTGACCTCTCCCGTGTGAGGGGAGCGCTCTAACCAACTGAGCTAGTCGCCCGGTCCGTACAGCCGCGACGCTCGAAAGCGTCATCTACCTATTTGTAGCAGGAAGGACCCGGGTTTTCAACCGATGCCGACGGCCACGTCCCAAATCGTCTCGCAACTTCAGCGCTCCATTTCCCGCGCGATCTACGGGAAGGAAGAGGCTATTCAGCTTGCGCTAATCACTCTGCTCGCGCGCGGCCATCTGCTTATTGAAGATGTTCCCGGAGTCGGCAAGACTACTCTTGCCCAGGCCCTTGCTAAATCGTTTCATTGCACGTTCCAGCGCATCCAGTTTACTTCGGATCTTTTGCCCAGCGACGTGCTCGGCGTCAGCGTTTACAATCCGGAGTCGCGCGAGTTCGAGTTTCGCTCCGGACCGATTTTCGCCAACGTTGTTCTCGCGGATGAAATCAACCGCACTACGCCGCGCACGCAGTCGGCACTCCTGGAAGCGATGAACGAAGCGCAGGTTACTGTCGATGGCAAAACGCTCAAGTTGCCGCATCCTTTTCTGGTCATCGCCACGCAGAATCCCGTCGAGCATCATGGCACTTACCCTCTGCCCGAATCGCAGCTCGACCGCTTCTTGATGCGGATCAAAATGGGCTATCCGTCGCACGAAACGGAACGCGAAATTCTGCGCAAGCACATCCATGACGATTCGCTCGCAGCGCTCGAACCTGTCGCCGGGATCGACGACGTCCTGGAAATGCAGGAATCCGTCGCCCGCGTGAAGGTCGACGCCAGCCTTCATGATTACGCCCTGGAAATCGTGAATCGCACGCGCAAAACCGAGCAACTCGCTCTGGGCGTCAGCCCGCGCGGCACACTCATGCTGCAGCGCGCTGCGCAAGCCCGCGCTTTTCTAGATGGCCGCGATTATTGTTTGCCGGACGACTTCAAGCAGCTTGCCGTTGCCGTTTTTTCTCATCGCGTGGTGGCCAGCTCGCGCCATGCTTCGTTGCAGAGAAAATCGGAGACGACCGAATCCGTCCTCCAGGAGATCGTCGACTCCGTTCGCGTACCTCTGTGAGTCTAGCCTCAACAGCCGCGCAACTCTGGGCCAAAGCTGACCGCTCCGCTGTGCGCGCCTTTTTTCTTTCCATCACCGCGCTGGCCTTTGCTTTGCTCCTTGCGATTTATTCCGGCACGGCGGCGGAGTTGGGTCATCTGGCGCTCGCCATTGCCTCCGCGCTTGGCGCCCTTCTCGTCGCGGCGTGGGTAGCAGTCACGCTCGTCCCGATTCTCGCGAAACGTACGCCTCTTCGCTGGATCGGTTACAAAATGGAGTACCGGGTTACCCGCGAAGGCTGGATCTACATTCTGGGAATTTTCCTGGTGGCAGTCGCCGCACTGAACACCGGCAACAATCTGCTATTCCTGATTCTCGCAAGCTTGATCGCGATTATTTTGATGTCCGGAGTTCTTTCCTCGATAACTCTGTCTGGCGTCGAGATGCGGCTGCAGTTGCCCGAACACATTTTTGCGGGGCAGCCGGTTCGCAGTCTTGTCGAAGTGCAGAACGAAAAACTGACATTACCCTCGTTTTCACTTCGCGTGGAAGCTGTCCGCGGGAAAAATGCCGCGAATGCCGCCATGCTCGAGACGCCGGTCTATTTTCCGTACATCCCAAAACATGACAGCGTGCAACAACACGTGCCCATGACTTTTCCGAGGCGCGGCATCTACTCGCAGGAAGCTTTTCGCATCGTTACCAGATTTCCATTTGGCTTTTTGCAGAAAGCGCGCCGCATCGATTTGAAGTCGCAAGCACTCGTCTACCCTTCGGTTGAGCCCACGCGAGACTTTTTTGAAGTTCTTCCGGGAATGCAAGGCGCGCTCGAAAGCCTCGCCAAAGGCCGCGGCCAGGATCTATATGCATTGCGCGACTACCAACCGCGTGACAGTTCTCGCCACGTGCACTGGAAAGCTTCCGCGCGACTCGGTTCTCTGATGGTCCGCGAGTTCACCCGCGAGGATGATTGCCGCGTCATACTTGTGCTTGATCCGCACTCGTCCGCGGGCCTCACCGCAAAAGAAGCGGACGCCCGCTTCGAGTCCGCCGTCACGATGTGCGCCGCCCTCGCATGGCACTTCTATGAGCGCAATGCCGTCTTGCAGTTCCGCACAGCGGGCTTTGAAACTCCGCTCGTCGAAGCCGATGAAATCATTTTCGATATTTTGAAGCATCTCGCTACGGCAAAGCCGTTTCCGCCGGACCCGAAGCGCGCGCTTCTCTCCGAACTGGCCAAAGACCCCGAGATTTTTCGCGTAATTGTCACCAGCGAATCGCGCGGCTCCATCCCGTCCAGCATTTGGAACCAGTCGTGGGTGATATTTCTGGAAGACCTGGCGCCCTAATCGTCTCCGAAGCGCCTGGAGCTCTTTATTCGTAGCGCAACGCCACAATCGGGTCGACACGCATCGCGCGGCGCGCCGGAATATAGCAAGCCGCGAACGACACTACCGCAACCACGAGCCCTACGGCTGCGAACGTGAGCGGATCTCGGGCTGTAATTCCGAAGAGCAAGCTGGCCATCAATCGTGTGAGCGCGAAACCTCCGGCCATGCCAACCGCAGTTCCCAGAATGGCCAGCTTCATCCCTTCGCCGACTGCCATACGCAACACACGCCCACGCTGAGCGCCAAGGGCAATGCGCACGCCAATTTCTCGAGTGCGCTGGCTGATCGAGTAGGAAAGCACGCCATACACTCCCACGGCCGCAAGGAAAATAGCCAGCACTGCGAACAGCACCACTAAAGCAAGGTTGAAGCGCTGAGGTGCGAGCGATTTGTCGATCGCCGAGTTCATGGTCTTGAGATCATCCACCGCAATTTGCGGATCGATCGCGGCCACTGACGAGCGCACTGAGGTAAAGACAAGCGCGGGATCGACGCTGGTTCGGACCGCCAGGTGAAACGTGCGAAGCTCGTCAAAATCCTGGCTTTCCAGTGTGGCGTTCGGTTCCTGCAAATAGGGCGTATAGCCATGTGGACGGGCGGGAGCTTGCAGCGATTCATCCTTCACGTCAGCGGCGACACCAATCACCGTGCGCCAGAAATCGCCTCCATACCGGATGCGCTTGCCAAGGGGATCCTGGCCCGGCCAATAGGTTCGCGCGGCAGTTTCGCTCACGATGACAACGTTGGGTGCTCCCAAGATCTCAGCTGGGGTAAAATTGCGCCCCCGCTTGAGCGTAATGCCCATAGCTCCAAAATAATCGCCCATGATCCAGCTCTGCGAGATGCTGGGCTGATCATCCCGAGTGCTTTCGTTGCCATCGATGGTGACGGCGTCGCGTTCTTCCACGTCCAGCGGCAAATCGGTGGAGAAGCCAGCAGCGCTGACGCCTGGCAGATTTTCCGAGCGGGCCAGCAATTCCTTCCAGAAACCACGGATGGCGTCGGCTTTGGAATATGCGCGAAGCGGCAAAGCAATCGTTGCGGTCACCACGCGCTGGGGACGGAAGCCGGGGTCCGTTTTGAGTAGAGTAATGAAGCTTCGCGTCAAAAGGCCCGCGCCGATTAGCAACATTACGGCCAGCGCCGTTTGCGAGACGATCAGCAGGCTCTGCAGTTTGCGGCGGCCGCGCGATGGGCCTCCGCCTCTGCCGCCTTCTTTAAGCGATTCGAGTGGATCAATCCGCGTGGCCTCGATGGCAGGGGTAATGCCAATGAGAATTGCCGTCGCCAGAGAAAGCACCAGAGCGAAAAGAAATACACGCCAGTCAATCCGGACTTCCTGCATGCGTGGCAGGCTGGCAGGCGCGAGCGACAAAATCAGCTCCATACCCCAACCGCCAATCAGAATGGCAGCCAGGCCCGAGAGCAAACCCAAAACCGTGCTCTCCGTAATCATCTGGCGCGCCAACCGCCACCGGTCAGCGCCCATTGCCGCGCGAACGGCAATTTCCTTTTGCCGCGCGGTGGAACGCGCGAGCAACAAATTGGCGACGTTGGCGCAAGCAATCAGCAGCACAAATCCTACGGCCACGAGAAGAAGCAGCAAGGGAAGGCGCACGTCTCCGGTCACAATCTGGCTGTAGGGCGTTACGACGGCGCCCACATGCGCGCCATGGAAGAAAGCCACCAATGGTGGCGGGTAGAGTGCTTCAACCTGGCCAATCGCGCGGTTTGCATCGCCCTGAGCCTGCGCGAGAGTCACTCCGGGCTTCAGCCGGGCGATCACGCTATGGTTGTACATGTTGCCCCAGCCTCGTCGCTCTTCCGGCGTAAACGACATGGGCACCCACAGGTCGGCAGGCGTGACGCTCCAGACTCCTCCGCGCAGCGGAAATTCAAACGTCTTCGGCATCACGCCGATGACGGTGTACGGCTGACGGTTCAGTTGGATCGCCCGGCCGAGCATGTTTGGGTCTGCGCCATAGGATTGTTGCCAGAGGCCGTAACTCAGGACGACAACCGGCTCGCCGGACTCGTCTTCTTGATTGGTATAGGTGCGGCCCAGCATCGGCGAAACACCAAGAAGGGGAAAAACGGAAGCGGACGCGCGAGCTCCGGTGACGCGCTCTGGGGTACCCATTCCAGAAATATCGAAATGCTTGTTGCTGTAAATGCCCATTTGCTCGAAGGATTGCTGGCGCTCGCGAAAGGCATCGAAGTCCGGCGCGTTCATGGGAATGGCTGCAGTGAAACCGGGCAGCTTTTCGAGCACATAGACGATTCGCTCGGAGTTCTGAAAAGGCAGCGGCCGCAAAAGGACACTGTTCACAACGGAAAAGATCGCTGTGTTCGCGCCAATGCCCAACGCAAGAGTCGCTACAGCGATTAACGTCACGGTCCAGGACTTGAAAAGAACCCTGATCGCATAAGCCAAATCCTGTTTGAAACCGTCCATTGGTTCCTCCAGAAAGCAAACGCCCAGCGGAAAAGATCTTTGCCCAGCAAGATTATCAGCAATGGGACGCCCATGAACCAATCAGCAAATTGTCGTATTTCAGGTACTTAAAACACGCAGCTCAAGGTTTTAGCGCAATCGCTGTCCGATTGTGGGATTGACTGTCCGCTGCCGGACAAGATTGATAGACATATCTTCTCCCGAGCGACCCTCACTGGTTTCTATTTTTGTGCGAGAATCCTCGCTGTAATGCTCACCGGCCGCGAGGTCAAAACATTCCGCAAGCAGTTGCTCGCATGGTTCCTACAGTTTCAACGCGATTTGCCGTGGCGGCGCACGAAAGATCCATATCGCATCTGGATTTCGGAAATCATGTTGCAGCAAACGCGCGTGGCCGCGGTGATTCCTTACTACGAACGATTTCTGACGCGCTTTCCCGATGTGCGCGCGCTCGCGGAAGCTCCGCAGGAAGAAGTGCTGAGGCTATGGTCCGGCCTCGGCTACTATAGCCGCGCGCGAAATTTGCAAAAGGCAGCGCAGCAAATCGTGGCGCAGCACGGTGGAGAATTTCCGCACGACGAAGAGGCGGTTCTCGCGCTGTCCGGCATCGGCCCCTACACTGGCGCGGCGATTCTTAGCATTGCGTTCGACGCAAAACACGCCGTCCTTGACGGCAATGTCGCGCGCGTGCTCGCGCGGCTCGGCGCGATTCGCGGCGATCTACGTGAATCGCGGCGCTGGCGATCGCTGCAAAATACAGCGCAGGAATTGCTCGATCCGAACGCGCCTGGCGATTGGAACCAAGCCATGATGGAACTCGGCGCGATGATCTGCACGCCGCGAGCGCCGCGATGCCTCTTGTGCCCCGTGGCAAAATTCTGCCGCGCACGCCAATCAGGCGATCCGGAATCTTTTCCTGAAAAACGTAAAAAACGAGAAGCCGTGCAGATCGTGCTCGCCGCGGCTGTACTTTGCAATCCGCGAGGGCAAACATTGCTATTGCCTCCGCCTCGGAAGAAAAAGGAGAACAAGCCTGCAGCCGACGACATCGCCACACTCGTTTCGCGAATGTGGCATTTTCCCACGGTTGCGATTCGCAAGGACGCGGTCGCCGAACTCGGGAATTTTCTCGCCGAGATGCTGGCCGCTGGAAACGGTGCGCTCCACTTTGAGCCGCTCGCTCGAGTCCACCACGCGGTGACCTATCGCAACGTCACGGTTCTTCCCTTCCGCATCGCCATTGCAAAAATTCCGCGTATTCCCGGCGCAAAAAGCATTCTTCTGAAAGATATCTCGACGTTACCCATTTCGAATCTCACCCGAAAAATCGCGCGCGTTGCGCTCTTGGAATCGCCGGCAGCAAAGGCGAAGCCCTAGAACTTCGTACCAAGCGGCGGGTAGTGAGTTTCCTCAGGGGCTAAAGCCCTTTTTTACCGGTTTTTTATGTCGGAGCTAAAGCTCCGACCCCCAAGAAGGCCTTTGTGAGATAGCTTCTACACATTGAAGCTGTAAACGTTATCGTTTCGCGTAGGTTCCACCGCGTCACCCGGACGAAGTGCTAGGATTAAAAGGTCCCCAATGGCCGCTTCCGCATCCATAACGAGTGTACCTGCGCTCCCCGCCGAGCGTTTCTTTCGCACTTCTCTCTTTCTGCTCATGACGACGGCTGTCGCGACTCTCGTGAGCACGGGCAAACTCGACCTAGTCACGATGATCGTCGCGCCTTCCGCCGTCCTCTATAAAGGAGTCCGCTGGTGGAGGCGCTGTCCCGCTGAAATTCCGCAGCGCATTGCGACCCGCCTGGTCGTGGCCTATTTGCTCCTTTTCCCTCTCGACGTTATTTTTCTTTCGCGCTCGTTTGTATCGGCTTCATCCAATCCCGCGCTATACGCGGCGCTTCTCGGCGCTATCCATTTTCTTCTGTTTGTAATGCTCATCCGGCTTTACAGCGCCAATACGGACCGCGACGCGCTCTTTCTGACAATGCTGTCTTTCGCGGCCATTCTGGCTTCCGCGGTTCTCACCATCGACACGACTTTCCTGGGTCTTTTCTTCTTGTTTTTGCTGTTTGGCGTGGCCACGTTCGTGGGGCTCGAAATGCGTCGCGGATCGAAGGGTGCGATCGCGCCGGAAGTGGATGCCCAACCCAAGCAGGAACGCCGCCTCGATCGCGCACTGGTCTTCGCCGCGCTCAGCGTGGCTCTCGGCGCCATGATTATCGGTGGCGCGCTATTTTTCTTTTTTCCTCGTTTCAGCGCTGGCTATCTGGGCCGCACTAGTCTTCAGCCCACGCTGATGTCGGGCTTTAGCGACGATGTCGAGCTGGGCCAAATCGGCGAGATCAAGAAAAATTCCACAGTTGTCATGCGCGTGCGCACCGGAAAACCGGTGGGATATCCCACGCTGCGCTGGCGCGGCATCGCGCTCTCCTCGTTTGACGGAAAACGCTGGTCATCTCCGGAGCACGACTCGGTCACTATTCCCGCGGGAATGAATGGCTGGATAAATCTGTCGGAGCGACCGGCAGAGCCGGCTGATCCGACAGCAACCATTTTGCGCTACACGATTCTTTTGCAGCCGGTCGCGACCGACACGATGTTCGCTCCCGCGAATGCGGTCTCCATACGCGGAAATCTTTCTGGGGAAGGATCTAGCCCGGAGCTGGGCGCACGGCGCAGCTATATCATTCGCGACTCGACGGGTTCTCTCTTTAATCCTTTCCATAATTTCAGCACGATACGGTACGAAGGGTTTTCTTTGCTGCCGGCGAGGAATGTGCCTCGCTTGCGTGCCGCTTCCACGGAATATTCCGAAGAGATCCGCAACATTTACCTTCAGCTGCCGAAGCTCGATCCGCGCATTCCGGAATTGGCGAAGCAAATCACCGCGCGCGCGCAGACGCCTTTCGACAAGACCATCGCGTTAGAAAATTATTTGCGTTCTCACTACGCTTACAACCTGAACCTCACGGGAAAGCCTGGCGACGATCCGCTGGCTCATTTTCTTTTCGAGACCCGTTCGGGACATTGCGAATATTTTGCTTCCGCGATGGCTATCATGCTTCGCACGCTGGATATTCCCACGCGCGAAGTAAACGGCTTTTTGCCCGGCGAGTACAACGATCTTGGCGAGGACTACATTGTCCGCGCGAGCGACGCGCACAGTTGGGTGGAAGTTTATTTTCCCGGCACGGGCTGGATGACTTTCGATCCCACGCCGCCTGGAGCCGAGGATGCGGGCGGTTTCTTTTCGCGTCTCGGGCAATACATGGATTGGTTCGAACTTTCCTGGAACGAGTGGGTCATCAACTACGATTTCATTCACCAGATTTTGCTGGCTCAGACCATGCAGCGCACTTCGCGCTCGTGGACAGAGACTGCACGCTCTTGGTTCACGCACCAACAGGCAAAAGGGCGAAGATGGATGCGGTCCAGGAACGACTGGCTCCGTTTGCTGATTCCGTGCGTCATTGTGCTTTTTTTGATGGCACTGCGGTTCGATCTGGTTGTGGCTTTTGTGCGGCGGCTGTGGCTGTCGTGGCAGCTTCGTTCGCCAGAACTGGCGCGCTCTAATCCGCAGCTTGCTTCGCGGCTGTACGGAGAACTTTTGTACTTGCTCGCTCGGCGCGGATTTGCGCGCCAGCCTACGCAGACACCGTTTGAGTTTGCCGCGGCCGTTTCGCAGCCTCGTCTCGCACCCGCCGTGTATGAATTTACGCAGTGCTATACCCAAGCTCGTTTTGGCGGCGCGCCTTGCGACACGATTCGGTTACGCGCGTTGCTGGAGCAAGTCCGCTCATCCTTCGCTTCGCGATGAGTCTTAAACGGCGCATCTGGATTGCAGTATTGACAGGTTTATTCCTTTCAGACGCGCTATATGTCCTTTGGCATGGCACGAACAATCGGGCTTTGTTTTGGCCGCAGGAGATTGGTTTCATTTTGACTGTGCTCCTGAAAGGCATTCATTCGGCGTCCGAAACCGATTTCGCTGTAATATGCATTCCGACGAATGCATTTGTCTACGCATCGGTCATTTTTTGCCTAAGCAGCCTAGCGGCCCGATTAAGAAAACCTCTGAGCTAACAGCGATCTGGGCGAGATCAGCGCGATTCCTGCCATCCTGGGCGGGCGTGTTACAATTGAGAATTGCGCAAAGGCGCCATTTTACTGCCTATGACTAAGGTCGGATTTGTCAGCCTGGGATGCCCGAAGAACCTCGTCGATAGCGAGGTGATGATGGGTATTCTTGCGCGCGAAGGGTATGAACTTACACCGCGCGCGGATGAAGCCGAGATACTCGTCGTCAATACGTGCAGTTTTATTGAATCCGCGCAAAAAGAGTCCGTCGACGCGATTCTCGAGATGGCGGAGCACAAGAAATTTGGCGCGGCGCGGAAGCTTATCGTCGCCGGGTGTCTTGTCGAGCGCTTTCGCGACCAGATTCTGGAGCAGGTTCCGGAAGTTGACGCCGTGGTGGGCACAGGTGAAGTGGAGCGGATTCTCGAAGCGGTCGACGGCGATTTGCGGGTGTTGCCTGCTGCGCCTCCGGCTTTTCTCTATCACGACCTGACGCCGAGGGTCATCACAACGCCGCGCCATGCTGCGTATATCAAGATTGCCGAAGGCTGCGATCATCCCTGCACGTTCTGCATAATCCCGCAGCTTCGCGGAACTTTTCGCAGCCGGCGCTTTGAATCGGTCGTGCGTGAAGCGGAAAATCTTGCCGCCTCGGGCGCGCGAGAAATTACCCTGATTGGCCAGGACACGACCTCTTATGGCGAAGACCTCGGCCTTCGCGATGGACTGGCGCAACTCCTCGAGCGGCTTGCACAGGTGGGAGATTTGCAGTGGGTGCGCTTTCTTTATGCCTATCCGAATCGCGTGACGCAAAAATTGCTGGATACGCTCGCAGCGCATCCGCGGCTCGCCAAGTACATGGACATGCCGCTTCAGCACGCGAGCCGCAATGTTCTGGCGCGCATGAAGCGCGGCTCGCACGGCGGCGCCTTCTTGAAACTTCTCGAACGCATCCGAGCGACAATTCCTGGCGTTTCGCTGCGCACTTCGTTTATCGCCGGCTTCCCTGGCGAAACGGAAAAGGATTTCGAGGAACTTTGCGATTTTGTGCGTGCCGCCAATCTCGATTGGATGGGTGTGTTCGAGTACTCAGATGTGGACAACGCGAACAGTTACGGGCTCGACGCGAAAGTCGACCCGGAAACGATTACCGATCGCCGCAATCAGCTAATGGCCATTCAAAAGAAGATCTCGCGCGAAAAACTTCGCGCATGGAAGGGCCGCACAGCCACCGCGCTTGTCGAAGGCCCCTCGAAAGATAATCCGCTGGTCTGGGAAGCGCGGCTCGAAGGCATGGCGCCGGATATCGACGGGAAGCTTTACCTGACCGACATTGAATTGCCGACCGGCGAAACGGCCGAGACTGGCGATGTCGCGCGCGTCGAAATTATCAAAGCCGATGTGTATGACCTTATCGGGCGCGTGGTGGAAATTCTGCCGCGTGCCGCTGGGTTTAAGAATGTAGGTACAGCGTATGCTCCGACTCCTTCCGCGCCTCCCGTGGAAAAACTGACCCGTATCTCAACGGGCGCTCCGCTTCGCGTCCTCGGCTGAGCTATACTCACTCCTCAGGAAATCTGCTCTGCGGCCTCCGTGAACTCTGTGTCGTCTGTGTAGAGTCTTTTTACACGGAGATTTCGGAGAACACAGAGTTAACAGAGTGGAAAAAATACCGGCTTGGTGATTTGGCGAGAGGCGAGTCACTAGCCGTCGGGAGTCTTTCCGATGAAACATCGCTGCCCGATTTGCAAAACGCCGACCGATTCCGAATCCAACGCGGACTTCCCTTTTTGC
Organism: uncultured Acidobacteriota bacterium; assembly: GCA_963784015.1. Taxonomy (GTDB): domain Bacteria; phylum Acidobacteriota; class Terriglobia; order Acidiferrales; family UBA7541; genus Acidiferrum. Next base: position 186,862 of record CAWAPX010000025.1, on the reverse strand, counting down.
AGCGAGCGTTGCCGCGATCGCGATCTCGGCAACTGGGCCACGGAGAAATATGTCGTATCCGAACCGGTTTTTGATATGAGCGAACTCGAAACAGAAAAGAATTCAGAAGAAGAAAAACCCGTGGACGAAGACGAAGACTTTAAGGGGTTCCGCAAGCCCGATGACACCATCCACTGAAATTCCCGGCGACGAGACGGCTCGGCAAAAAAAGCCGCGACTGGCGATGGCGATTGCGACAGTGCTCGGCGTCGGTTATCTACCGAAGGCTCCGGGCACGTTTGGATCGCTTGTGGGAGTCGCGACGGCTGTACTATCGGCAATATTTTTTCTGCACCCGGCGTCGCCCAAGGGCCTTTTCTCTTTGCATCCTCTTACGGATGCGGTGTTCACCGACGACCACTTTCTGGTTCCCGGCAGCGACATTCACAATTCCACCCTTGCTTTGCCGCTAGTGTGCGCGCTCGGTCTTTTGGTGATTCTCGGGGCGATTGGCGTGTGGAGTTCCTACAGGGCCGCCGAATTTTCAGGCATCAAAGACCCGCAATTTGTGGTGATCGACGAAGTCGCGGGCCAGCACCTCACTTTATTGCTGCCCTTGATTCCCATTGCGCTGCCGCATCTGACGGAGCACATGGATTTTTCCAGCTACGCTATCTTCTTTACGCTGAGCCTCGTGAACTGGAAATACCTGCTGCTGGGTTTCCTGCTATTTCGCTTGTTCGATATTTGGAAGCCCTTCCCAGTGCGCCAACTCGAAAAACTTCCCCACGGTTGGGGCATCATGGCGGATGACTGGATGGCGGGCATCTACGCTGCTATCCTGTTGCGAGCGGCGTTACACTTTGGGTTGCTCGGCTGGTTATGAAATTCGGCTTCGGGTCGTCGGCAGAAAAAAACGGTATCCCCCGCATTGATAGAGTTGCGCCTGCGGCTGCCATTCCCGGCGGCGAGATCGTCATTCATGGCAGCGGATTCGCGTCGCGGGCTCACCCTCGGCCGGTGGTGCGATTTGGTGAAGTGGAAGCGGGGCTAGCGCTGGCCAGCGAGAACCGGCTGATTGCGCGAGTTCCCGATGGCGCGACCATCAGCATGGTCCGGGTTTTCAGTGCCGCGAACGAAAGCCAGCCGCATCCGGTTTCCATCGGCGTGCAAATTGCCGATAACCTGCATCCGATCGCAAATCCGGCCGTCGATGCCTACGGCAATACCTACGTCACTTTTTCGGGCAATCGCGGGCAGCGCGTTCCCGTTTCGCTGTACAAAATTACGGCCAACTACAGCGTAAAACCCTTCGTCACGTCGCTGGTGAATCCTAGCGGCTTGGCTGTGGACCGCGCGGGGAATCTTTTCGTTTCCTGCCGCAACGACGGCACGATTCACCGGATTACGCAGGAAGGCCGCGCCGAACAGTGGATAGAGGGCATGGGCGTCGCCACGGGCATCGCGTTCGACCGCGCCGAGAATCTCTACGTGGGCGACCGTAGCGGAACTATTTTCAAAATTAGTCCGAGCCGCGAAGTTTTTGTTTTTGCAACCATCGAGCCGTCACTCTCCGCGTATCATCTCGCGTTTCACCCGAACGGCGACCTCTACGTTACGGGGCCGACGACCTCCAGCTATGACCGGGTCTATCGCATTACGCAGGGCGGCGACGTCACTACGTTCTTCCGTGGACTTGGGCGTCCGCAGGGGCTGGCGTTTGATCGCGACAGTAATCTCTACGTCGCCGCTTCGTATGGGGGGAGGCGCGGCATCATTCGCATCACGCCGCAAGCGCACGCCGATGTCGTTCTCAGCGGCTCCGGTCTCGTCGGCATGGCGCTGCAACCGTCAGGCCGCGCCATTCTCGCCACCACCGGCGCGCTCTTTACGCTCGACTGGGATATCCGCGGTTTGCCATTGCTTGGTTGAAAAATGAACAAGCCGCCCGTTGAGACTCTACGTGAAGGCTGCGAGATACTCGACCCCTTGATGAACAAGCACGGTTTTTTCTTCGCAGATGGCCCTGCGGGCAATAGCAGCGGAGGCCCGTTTGCCAGCGGAAGCTATGTAAACGCAAATCGAAAGCTCGAACTCCACTTTCGTTTCGAACTTGGGCTGGTAACCTATCACTTCGGACAAACTTGTATTGATCATGAGTCATACATGCGTGCAATTCTGACGGACAAGAGGGGGAGCAGGTATCCAGGTTTTTCAGATGATCCGTTGGCAGCGTTCCATGATCTCGCGTATGACCTACAGAACTTTGCCACTGCATTTCTAGAAGGACATTTCGAGGAGTTTGCGACTTACGCGGCAAAGGCGGAGCAATGGAAGAAAATCCCTGGTATCGCGAGGCTGCCATAAGTTGAAAGCAGAAATAATCGCAGTGGGTTCGGAGTTGCTCACCCCAGACCGGCTTGATACCAATTCGCTCTTCCTGACGGAGGAGCTGAATAAGATTGGCATCGAAGTCGTGAGGAAGACGGTCGTGGGCGACAACCGGGATTTGCTGAGCGAGGCGTTTCGCGACGCGTTGAATCGAGTGGAGCTTGTTATTGCATCGGGCGGACTTGGCCCTACCGAAGATGATCTTACGCGCGAGACCGTCGCGGAACTGCTTCATCGGAAACTGCGGCGCAATGACGAAATTCTTCGTTACATCGAGGGCCGCTTCCGCGCTTTGAACCGCGAAATGCCCGAAGTCAATGTGCGCCAGGCGATGGTCCCTGAGGGCGCGGAGATCCTTGAGAATCCGCGCGGCACTGCGCCGGGTTTGTGGCTGGAAGATGGCGGGCATTTCATCGTGCTGCTCCCGGGCCCGCCGCGCGAGTTAAAGCCGTTGTTCCGCGAACAGGTTCTCCCGCGGCTGGAGCGTCGGGCTTCCAGTGTGCGCCTGTTTCATCGAGAAATTCGCGTCACAGGCCTCGGAGAATCGCACGTCGAGCAGCGAATTGCTGGCATTTATAAACGTTTCCCCGATGTGGCCACTACGATTCTTGCCGCGCCAGGCGAGACCCAAGTCCATTTACGTGTCTGGACGGACGACGCGGAGCACGCCAAAAAAGTACTCGACGAAATCGTAAGCGGCTTCGAGATTGCGCTGACGGATCGCATCTTTAGCCAAGATGGAACTCCGCTCGAGGAAGTGATCGCAGCGGAATTGACGATGCATAAAGCCACGATTTCGGCGGCAGAAAGCTGCACAGGCGGTTTGCTGGCGCAGCGGCTGACGAGCATCGCAGGTAGCTCTTCGTATTTTCTTGGCGGGGTGGTTTGCTACAGTAACGAGTTGAAGACCGCGTGGGCGGGTGTGCCTGCGGAACTTATTCAAGCCAAGGGCGCGGTCAGCGCAGAAGTCGCGGTGGCGCTCGCCGATGGAATTCGGCGGCGCGTTGGAAGCACATTTGGTGTCGGCATCACAGGCATCGCGGGTCCAGGCGGTGGGACCGAAGAAAAACCCGTCGGAACGGTGCATATTGCGCTATCGCATGCCGGAGGCGTCAAAGAGCGGGGCGTGCGCTTCCCCGGCGATCGCGAATCGATTCGCTGGCAGGCAAGCCAAGCCGCGCTCGATATGGTCCGCATACACTTTCTCTATAACGGCAAGCAGCCCCTGAAGCGAGCCTGAACGTGCGTCTCTTCGTCGCGCTGGAGATTCCCACCGCTGTGCGAGACAATCTGGCGGCACAGATAAAAGAGCTGGGCAATTTGACCACGAAAGTGGCGGACAGGCGGCCGCGCTGGGTGCGCCCGGAGAATCTTCACGTGACGCTTAAATTCATCGGCGAAGTAGCGCCTTTAAAGCTGGATGGCATCCGCGGCGCGCTTTCGACAATTCGCTCGGATACGCAGGTAAACCTACAATTCCGTGGGCTCGGATTTTTCCCAAATGAAGATCGCGCACGCGTGCTTTGGGCAGGATTAGACGCTTCGGCAAATTTGACGGAGCTCGCGAGAGATATCGATAGCGCTCTCGAATCGCGTGGCATCGCGCGTGAACGCCGCGCTTTTGCGCCGCACTTAACACTGGCGAGGATCGAGCCGCCGGGCCTGCACGAAAAACTCCGCGCGGCCATCCAGGAGAACAGAGCACGCGAATTCGGTTCGTTTCAATCGCGCGAATTTCAGCTCATTGAAAGCAAACTGAGACCTTCCGGCGCCGAGTACACTACCCTCGCATCTTTTCCGTTCACGTTGGAGGCCTAGCGCCAGATGGGCGAGCTGAACGCAACACTCCTCTCAATTCCTGCGGCTGCGTACCTTCTCGGATCGATTCCGTTCGGTCTGTTGGTGGGCAAGCTCTTTGGCGGGGCGGATGTGCGCACAGCGGGAAGCGGCAACATCGGGGCGACGAATGTGGCGCGCGTCGCTGGGCCGCTCGCGGGAATTCTCACGCTGCTGCTAGATGCTGCGAAAGGCGCGTTTGCCGTGGTTCTGGCCGCGCGGCTTTCAGATCAGAGCTCAACGTGGATGATGATTGCCGGCCTGTGCGCTCTCGTCGGGCATTGCTTTCCGATCTGGCTGGGATTTCACGGAGGCAAAGGAGTGGCCACGGCAGGGGGCGTTTTTCTAGCGTTGTGCCCGCCTGCGTTTCTCGGATCCATAATGCTATTCGTGCTGGTCGTAGTGTACTGGCGCTATGTTTCGTTGGGATCGATGTCAGCCGCCGCGGCCATGCCCTTGCTGATTTATTTTTTCTGGGCGCCGCATCATGCGCCGCCTTACGCGGTTACGTTCGGCTCGCTGGCCGCCGCACTGCTGATTGTCTACAAGCACGACGCCAACATCCAACGACTCGTCCAGGGAGACGAGCCGAAATTCTCCTTCCGCAAAAAGCCAAGCGAAGAGGATGCACCGTGAAACGCATCGCCATCCTAGGCGGCGGAAGCTGGGGCACGGCGCTTGCGATCGTGCTCTCGCGCGCGCACAAAACGCATGAGATATCCCTTTGGGTGCGCGACGCCGTGCTCGCAGAATCCATCCGTCGCGATCGCGAGAACAAAACCTATCTGCCAGGCCACAAACTGCCGGAAACCGTCCAAATTACGCATGACCTAGCTATCTTACTGGCAAACGCTGAGATGGTCATTGGCGCGATCCCTGCGACGCATGCTCGCAGCGTTTACCAGCGGATTCTGCCGCAACTATCCCGCAGCGCTCCAATTGTGAGCGCCACGAAAGGGCTTGAGCCCGCCACCCATGCGCGCATGAGCGAAATAATCTCTCAAGTCGTTTCGCCGGAATTTCCTCCGCGCATTGCGGTTCTTTCCGGACCATCCTTCGCCGCTGAGGCGGCAGCCGGTCAGCCGACTGCGGTGGTTCTCTCGTCGACGGACATCGCCCTCGTGAATGAACTCCAGGAAGAATTGGCCGCACCGAACTTTCGCTTGTATACCAACGACGACGTGCTCGGCGTCGAGCTTGCTGGCGCCATGAAAAACGTCATCGCCATTGCGGCGGGTGTTTGCCAAGGCCTGGGACTCGGCTCCAATCCGTTGGCCGCGCTGATTACACGCGGCCTGGCGGAAATGACGCGTTTGGTGATGGCCCTCGGCGGGCGGCGGGAGACTCTCAGCGGTCTTGCCGGCCTGGGCGACCTTGTCCTGACGTGCACCGGCTCGCTGAGCCGCAATCGCCACGTCGGGATCGAGCTGGGCAAAGGTCGTTCGCTGGCCGAGATCCTGGAGGGGATGAAAATGGTCGCCGAAGGCGTTGGAACCGCCGGAGCCCTTTTAGCGCTTGCCCGCGAGGCGGCGATCGAGCTCCCCATCACCGAGCAAGTTGACGCTATCTTGCACCACGGGAGGCCGCCCCTGGAGGCCATCCGAAACATCATGGAGAGGCCTCTAAAACGCGAATAAGTTGATCTGGGCAGCTACTGTAAGGGCCGTTTAGGGTGTGCAGGGCTGGCTAGCTGCCACTAGTACCAAGGTTCCAGTTGCAGATGCGCGACGCGGCGCCATTCACGGCCCCTTTTGCCTCCCCTATTCCCATAAAATTGAGAGTTGAGATGCCAGAACCCGGCCAATCCACGTGGCAACGCCTGCGCAAAGGACGCGTGCGCATTTTATGGCTCGTACTGGGCGCGCTTCTGCTCGTCAGCGCGCTGCCGATTGGGCTTTATCACCGCCAGGTGCTGCAACTTAGCCAGGACAAATTGGGCGACAACGAACGCGTTCAACAATCCGATTTAACGCGGTCACTGGCCCAGGAAATTCAACTTTTCGAGTTCAATCAGACACAACAGCTCTATAGCGAGCGCCAAATTCTGACCTTAACGGGACTGATCGATAACGTCGAAGACCCCGCTGCCGAGCCCAAGGTGACGCGGCTGCTCGAGGAATTTGTGAACAGCAACCGCGACACGTTTCTTTATCTGACTGCGGTCGATAAGAACGGCAAAGGCACCAGCGCCTCCCAGGGTAATTTCCGCGCCGAGCAGGACCCCTTCGTAGCCAAAGCGCTGCAGCGCGCCTTTGAGCACTGCATGCAGTCCGAAGTGACGCACACCGTTAAGTTTCGCAGCGAACCTCTAGCGCTCGCCCCGAACAACCAGCCGGCCTTCGTGCTCGCCGTCCCTCTCAAGGATTTGTCCGGAAATTTTACCGGCATGCTTGCGGCGGTTGTTTCGCTCGAACCGATTTCGCACCGCTTGACGGACGCCAGCGTCCGCGGGCGTACGGTATTCGTGGTGGACCACGCCGGGCACATCGTCGCGCATCCCGATTCGAAAAATTTCGTCCCAGGCGCTGAAGCCAGCGGAAAGCTTGTCGACCAAATCCGCGCCCTGCCTCAGGAACTCCGCAACACGGAGACCATTCGCTTTGTGGAAGGCGGACCGAAACATCCGGTCGAAATGATTGGGACCTATAGTACGTTCCCCGAAGTCAACTGGGCGGTTGTCGCTCAACGCAGCCTGAACGATGCGCGCGCCGACGCGGGCGTCAACGAACTGAATAAACAGGCGCTGGCCTTCGTCGTGGTGGTAGTGCTGGTGGCGATTCTCTTCGGTTACTTTTTTGCGGTGGGCATCAGCGGACCTATTCGTGGCCTCGCGGCTTCCACGCGCGCGATCAGCCGCGGTGAATTCCATCAGCGCTCGCCGGTGCGCGGCGCTTCGGAAATCAGCGAGTTGGCTGAAAACTTCAACAAAATGGCCAGCGACATCGAGGAATACATCGAAAAGCTGAAGGAAGCAGCGGAAGAAAACCGCGAGCTTTTTATCGGCTCCATTCGCATGCTCGCCGCGGCTATCGACGAAAAGGATCCCTACACGCGCGGTCACTCCGGCCGTGTGGCAAAGTACTCGGGGCTCATCGGACGCGAGCTCGGGCTTTCGGCGGAAGAACTGGACAAGCTCCGCGTCGCCGCCCTGCTTCATGACGTCGGCAAGATCGGCGTTGAAGATCGAGTGCTGAAAAAGCCGGGCGCGTTAACTCCAGAAGAATTCGACTTGATGAAGCAGCACACCGTGAAGGGCGCGAACATCATGCGCCCGGTTTCGCAGCTGAAAGAGATGCTGCCGGGCATCGAACTGCACCACGAACATATCGATGGCCGCGGCTATCCGTACGGCTTGCAGGGCCAACAGATTCCCCTGATGGCGCGCATCATTGGCGTCGCGGATACGCTTGATGCCATGACCACCAATCGGCCTTACCAATCCGCAATGGACATCGAGTTTGCCTTGAACCGCATCAAGTCTCTCACCGGCTCGAAGTTTGACGCCGTTGTCGTCAATGCCCTCGAATCCGCTATCAATGCCGGAAAGCTCCGCCTCAGCGCCGTTGAAGTGACCGTCTAAACCTGATCGATATCTAGCAGCCTGCATTCATTGCCCGTTCACGTGTGCGTGGGGGCTCACATCGAGCGCTTCTGCTACAATTTTAGGTTGTGCTAGCCTCAGAGCGCTTAACCTCATGATTTCGCTTTTTGGAAAACCGGAAAAAGTTGAACCGTCTCTGCTTGAACGGCTGAAAGCCTCGGTCAGTAAGACGAAGGCGGCGCTGTCTGAATCTGTCGAGAATATTTTTCTCGGCGAGCGCAAGATTGACCCTGCGCTTCTGAAAAAACTGGAAACGGCGCTGCTCTCCGCAGACCTGGGCGTGAAACCGACGCGCGAAATTCTGGATGCCGTGCGGGAAAAGCTGGACCGCAACGCGCTTTCTGACGCCAGCCAGCTCAAGCGCGAGATCAAGTCTCACATCGTTCGCATACTGACTATGAACGACGGCAATGCCGCGAGCCCCACTGCCGTGGCATCGGCGAAAAATCCAGTGAACTCAACGAACGGCGCCGGCCCGCGTGTAATCTTTATCGTTGGCGTGAACGGCGCCGGAAAAACCACCAGCATCGGCAAGCTCGCGAATCGCCTGCGCCAGGAAGGCCTCAGCGTCGTGCTATGCGCCGCGGACACCTTTCGCGCCGCCGCCGTCGAACAACTCGAAATCTGGGCAAAGCGCAACGGCATCGATGTGATCAAACAAAAGTCCGGCGCCGATCCAGCTGCCGTCGTTTACGATGCCATGGCTGCTGCCAAAGCGCGCGGCGCGGATGTGGTGATCGTGGACACCGCCGGCCGCCTTCACACCAAATCCAATCTCATGGCTGAGCTGGACAAAATGAGGCGCACCGCGGCAAAAGTGATTTCCGGCGCGCCGCACGACGTGCTGCTGGTGCTAGACGCCACCACTGGCCAGAACGGCCTCGCTCAGGCTCGCGAGTTTACCTCGACCGTGGCCGTCACCGGCATCATTCTCACGAAGCTCGATGGTACCGCGAAGGGCGGCATTGTGGTTGCCATCGCTCGCGAACTTGGGCTGCCTATCCGGTTTGTCGGCACCGGCGAGCAAATCAACGACATGGTGCCCTTCGACGCGGAAACCTACGCGAACTCTCTTTTCGACTGACCTTTTCAATTGATCGATGGACGCTCACGCCACACGCTTTATGGAACACGCCCTGGAATTGGCCCGCAAAGGCATTGGCCTCGCGAGTCCCAATCCCATGGTTGGCTGCATTCTTGTTCGCGAAGGCCAAATCGTCGGCGAAGGTTTTCACCAATACGCAAAATGCGATCACGCGGAAATCGTCGCGCTGAAATCAGCCGGCGACAAAGCACGCGGCTCGACGATGTACGTTACGCTGGAGCCTTGCAATCACGCGGGACGTACCGGCCCGTGCGCGGAAGCCATCATCGCCGCGGGAGTTCGCCGCGTCGTCGCGGCGATGGACGACCCCAACCCGGTCGACTCTGTTGGTGGCTTCGATCGGCTACGCAATGCGGGAATCGAAGTCTTTACTGGAGTCGGTGAAGAGGAAGCTCGCAATTTGAACGAGGCCTTCGCTTTCTGGATTCGCACGAAGAAACCGTTTGTCACGCTCAAGTCCGCGCTGACACTCGATGGCCAGCTCGCTCTTCCACTCGAGCGAAACAAATTGGGCAAGAGGCGCAGCAAGCAGAAACGGACGAATTGGATTAGCTCAGAAGAATCGCGCGCCGAAGTTCACCGCATGCGCCACGCCTCGGATGCCGTGCTTACCGGTATTGGCACGGTCAAGATCGATGACCCGCTGCTCACGGATCGCAGCGGCCTTCCGCGGCGCAAACCGCTGTTGCGAGTCATCCTCGATTGGGGGCTCTCGCTCTCGCCGCACTCGCGTATCGTAAAATCGGCGCGGAGCGATGTTCTGATTTTTACGCAGCAGCATGCGAATACGCGGAGAATTCGTGCTCTCGAAAAAACCGGCGTCGAAGTCGTCCGCGCCGCCTCGCGCAATGGACAAATCCAACTGGAAGCCGTCCTCGCTGAACTTGGCCGCCGCGAAATACTGAGTGTCCTCCTCGAGGCTGGTCCAACACTAAATGGCGCAGCTCTCCTCGCGGGAATCGTTCACAAGCTTTTTCTTTTCTACGCGCCTAAAATTTCCGGCGAAGCACGAGTGCCCTTTGCCATAGCGCCAAATCTCAAGCTCCCGCCGCTACAAAAAGTCCGCACCCAAGCCTTCGGCCCCGATTTCGCCGTCGAAGCCTACTTGCAGGATGTCTACCGCTGACTGTGGAGTGCGGCAGCTCTGCTCCCGCTCTTCGGGTGTCGATAAGGCGCGGCCCCAAAAGCGGGAGCAGAGCTCCCGCACTCCACAGCGCCGTGTCACTCGCTGGTAGCTAGCAGAATATCCTCGTGCACGATACTCTTGCGATTCGATAGACTGGCCTGCCAGCTCGGAGTATAGCCATGCGCATTCCAGCGGCTCTCTTCTTCTGCGCCACCTTTCTCACCCAGTCGTCCTGGTGCCAGGACGAGCATCACCACGATTTAAGCGCCGAAGAGGTCGGCTCGGTTCACTTTTCAACATCGTGCTCCAAAGCCGTCAGCGAATCTTTTAACCGGTCGGTTGCGCTGCTTCACTCCTTCCAATACGAGCAATCTCGCCAGGCCTTTTCGCAAGTCTCCCTGCAAGATTCCACCTGCGCGATGGCGCAGTGGGGCATAGCGATGTCTCACTATCACGGGCTATGGGGAAACGGTGATACGGCTGCCGGCCGCGCCGCTCTCGAAAAGGCCAAGAACACAGCCACTGGCAATCCTTCGACGACTCCCCGCGAAATTGCCTACATCGATGCGCTGGCGGAAATTTATGTAGAGGACGGCAAGAGCCCGGCCTCGCACGCCCAACAATTCGAACACAAAATGGGCGCTCTACAGGCTGCCTACCCTGCTGATGACGAATCCGCGATCTTCCATGCCCTGGCGCTATACATTACGGCTCCCAATACGGACAAGACGTTCGCTAATCAGCGAAAATGTGGAGAGATTCTTGAGCCGCTTTTTAAATTGCATCCTCATCATCCCGGTATCGCGCACTACATCATCCATTGTTACGACAATCCTGTGCTTGCGAAAAAAGGCCTCGCCGCCGCACGAGTGTACGCGGAAATTGCTCCGGCCTCGGCCCACGCCCAACACATGCCATCGCATCTCTTTACGCGCGTTGGCTCCTGGGACGAAGCAATCCGCTCCAATGTGAAATCCGCGCAAATGGCTGCCGATGCGGAAGCCACCTCGAAAGATGGCGAGGCCCGCGAGCAACGGCTTCACGCCATGGACTATCTTGTCTACGCCTACTTGCAAAGTGGCCGCGTGAAGCAAGCGGAAGCTGTTCTGGCCGAGATGAATTCGTTTCCGCCAATCCCTGGAAATTCATTTATCAGCGGTTACGCGAACGCTGCGATACCAGCGCGCTGCGCCATCGAACTCCGGGATTGGAAGCGGGCTGCAAGCCTGCAAGTCCAAGCCACAGGTGCGCCGATGGTACGGGCCATTTCCTGGAACGCTATTGGCATCGGGAACGCTCGCGCTGGCGATCTCGTGCGCGCAGCTGAAGCGGAGCATGCTCTCGTGTCGTTGGCGGCGTCGGTTCAGAATGACTCCTACGTTTCGAATCAAGTGGAAGTGCAGCGTCGCGAGGTGGCTGCATGGATCGCAGAAAAGAACGGCAAGAGCGCCGATGCAATCACGACGATGCGATCGGCCGCGGAACTCGAAGAGAGCATGGACAAGAGTGGCGTGACGCCCGGAGTTGTGACGCCCGCGCGCGAGATGCTCGCCGAACTGCTTGCGTTGGAGAAACAGCCCGCGGCGGCGCTGGCAGAATACGAAGCAGTCCTCGCAACTGCGCCCAATCGATTTAACGCATTGTACGGCGCCGCAAGTGCAGCGGAGGCCGCTGGCAACTCCGCTGGCGCGAATCTTTACTACAAAAAACTGAGCGAAATCGCCGTCGGAGACGAGCGCCCGGAATTAGTAACTGCTCGCAAGAGGCTAAACATCTCGGCGGACAAAAATTCCGCCGCCCGGCCTTAAGGTTTGCGCCATGCAGATTTGCGAAACTTGTTTAAGCTGATCAAGACACTCTGAAGGAATGCGCATCCGGAGAAAGCTGCAGTGATTCTTGATAAGCTAGAAATACAATAAGTTGACCTCGCGGGCTCACTAGAAAAATGTTTACTGGGATCATCGAACACGTTGGCACCATCGAAGCGCTGGATCTGAAGGCCGGCGGCGGGCGCGTCACGATTAACGCTCCCAGCCTTGCGCCTTCGCTCGCTATCTCAAAGAGCGTCGCCGTGAACGGTTGCTGCCTTACAGTCGTCGCTCTCGACAAAAAACAGTTCTCCGCTGATTTATCCGGCGAAACCATTCAGAAAACATCGTTTGGTGCGAAAAACGGAGGGCTGAAAAAAGGTTCGCACGTTAATCTGGAACAGCCCTTAGCCGCCGGCGCGGAATTTGGCGGCCACTTCGTTCAGGGACACGTCGACGGCACAGGCCGCGTAACGCGCCTCGAGCCGGAAAGCGCGGGAAGCAATAGTTGGTGGTTCGGCGTAGAAGTTCCCGAAGATTTTGCGCGTTATGTTGTTCCGAAAGGCTCCATCACCATTGACGGCATCAGCCTCACGGTCGCGAGTTGGGGCACCAACTCGCGCATTGCGGAAGTCGCCGTAATTCCCTACACCTACGAGCACACCAATCTTCGCGATCGCAAGCCCGGCGACGCCGTCAACCTCGAAGGCGATGTTCTGGGAAAATACGTGGAACGCTATCTCGAAGCGCGGAGCGAAACAGTCGCCGCTCCCGCTTCACAATTCAGCCTCGAAAAGCTAATCGCCGAGGGATTCTAAGCAAATCACCAATTTGCGTGGAATTTAACTTACAGCTTCCCGTGCCTTGGCACGCGCTCCGCGCCAGTACAGCAGCAGTCCAATTACAATGGTCGCGACCGTCCCACCCACCAATTTCATTTCAAATCCAAGCTTATTCGTCGAATCGCCCGGCGGAACCAGTGAAACAAAAATGCCGATCAGCACGATCAAAAAGCCTATACCAGAAACAACCCAAACGCCTGCTTTGCCGCCTGGAATGAGAATTGCCTCCGAGTTTTCCCCACGATCCTTTCGCGAAAAGAGCCGAATCGCCGCCGCGAACATATAGAGGAACGGAATAAAATAAAGAATATTCGTGGCACTCACAAGAAAGTCATACGCGCCTCGCGTCGATTCGTTGATCTGGCTGACCAAAAGAATCGCGCACGAAAGCACCGCCTGCACTAGAATCGCGACGTATGGCGTCTTCCATCGCGGATGAATTTTTCCAAACGCCTGCGGCAGGTAGCGATCGATTCCGACCACAAATGGCACGCGCGCAATTCCCGCAACTGTACTTCCAACCCCGCCAGCATTCCCCAACGTCACGACGATCGCCGCAACAATTCCCAGAAATCCAATTCGCAGCGCGATGGATCCAATGGTGATCGCGTGGAACACGCCGCTGGTGTTCGAAACATCCGCCGCAGGCACAAGCACCAGCACCGCCACCGTCGCCAGGATATACATCGCAGCAATCAGCCCGGCCGCGGCATAGAGTGCGCGCGGCAACGTGCGGCGCGGGTTGCGCACTTCCTGGCTCATGGCGGACACGAGCTCAAGCCCGCTGAATGCAAACGCAATCTGCGACCAGAAATTCACCGTGTCCCAGTTCCACGTCGGCAAAATGTTGTGCCACGTAAAATGTGTCACCGCTCCGTGCTTCATCGCGATGATCGCAGCGACGCCCACCACCGCCATCAGCGGCAAATATGTCGACACTCCACCAACGTTCTGCAGCCACTTGCCGATGTTCAGCCCGATGATATTCAGCCCGACGGCCACAATCAGGTAGCCCACAGAAAGCAAAAGCAAGAACGTGCGGTCATGCTCCAGCGCTGAGCCCCGCTCGCCCATGATGTACGCGCTCATTGCCGCGCTGGCCAGCAACAATCCAGGAAAGTAAAAAACGGTGTAGGCCCAGTAATTCCATCCCGCGATGAAGCCATGAAAATCGCCGAAGGCTTCTTTCGTCCAAACGTACAGGCCGCCCTCTTCCGGGAAACGCGACGAGAGTTCGTTGATCACCATTGCGGATGGAACAAAGAAAAAGACCGCTGCGATCACCCACAAACTGATCGAAGAGGTTCCGTTATGCGCAGCGGCGGCAACCCACCGCGGGCCAAGGACCGTGGCGATATTGAAAAGCAATACGTCCCAAAAACCCATGGTCTTGGGCAATTGCTTGATGGGATCAGAAGCGCCGCCGCCTGCGGCCTGGCTCACAGAGTCACGTCCAGCGCGGGAATCAAGGCATCCTGCATGCGGAAGTTGTGGAGAAAGGGATCTTTCGAATTTTCAAAATCGTCCCACGGCCCGAAAAACCCGACGCGGCCCTCTTGCAAAAACACGACCGTATCGGCGAGTTTCTTGGCGAGATGCGTATCGTGTGTCACCACGATCGATGTGCGGTGAAACGCGTCCTTGAGCCGCAGAATGAGGTCGCCCATGTGACCCGCCATGATGGGGTCGACCATGGTAGTCGGCTCGTCAAATAATATAGCGTCGGGATTTTGCGCAAACGCGCGCGCCATGGCTACCGCGCGCTTCATCCCCGTCGATAATTCACTCGGCAGTTTATCCAGGACCTCTTCGACTTCAAGCATTTTCGCTAATTTAACCACGTACGCGTCGACATCTTCGTTCTCCAGGCCGGGCTGCTTTTCCAGCGGAAAAGCGATGTTCTCCGCGACCGTGAGCGAATCAAACAGCGCGCCCGACTGAAACACCATCGTTACTTTGCGCCGCACCTGTTCGAATTGCTGCTCGCTGAAATCCGTAACGTCCGACCCCGTCCACAAAGATTCGCCCCGAATCCGCCTTCATAAATCCCATGATGTGCTTGAGCGAAACGGACTTCCCGACGCCGCTGCGTCCCATGATCACGCACGTCTCGGCGCGTTTCACGCTGAAGCTGACGTCTTTCAGCACGGCGTTATCGTCGAAGGATTTGCAGACATCGCGAAACTCAAAAAACTTTTCCGCGCGCGGCTCAGCACTGTTCCTGGCTCCGCGGGCGCCCACCAGTTCCACCAGTCCCCGCGCTTCTCCAGTCTCCATCGCTGCTGCACCGCGATTAATATCGTTTGTCTCTGCCATTCTCCGCTTTCGTTATCCCAGGTCTGCGTAAACCGTGCATCCATCGTTCGAGGTGTCGGCTAGCTTTGTTCCGCCTCCACGATCCGCCGCGCCTCTTCGTAGTCCGCCGCCGTATTCATGTTCCAGAAAAGCCGCCCTGCGCTATCAAATCGTTTCCAGTCCCGCGCGTCAAGAACTTCCGCGCGCAGTAGTGCAATGCCCTCTGTCACTTTGCGGACTCCGCGCTCCAAGGCCGACTCCAGCTCTGCAGCTGCGTCCGTTCGCCAGCAAGCACACAGCGGCTCAAGACCAAACTCAGACCTTGGCACGACAACTTGAGCAGAACTTTCGATCGCGCGTCCAACCAGATACGATAGCCACTCCCTCGTGAGAAACGGCATGTCACAGCTGACAATCAGATTCCAATCGCGGCCGCCATCTGTTTCAGCTTGTCGCAAGCATGCGCGGTAATAATTCCACCAAGGGACCTTGCCCCGGCCACAAATCCTCGGTAATCCAAACCTCGGAATTGATTGTAGCGGTGACGAGGACGCAACGACGCTCACGGACTCCGACAGTGTCGCCAACCAAGCCGCACATTCTTCCAGGAGCATGGATTTTCCGCCAAGTTCCGCCTTCGCCTTGTCTTGTACCGAAATCGTGTGACTTCCGACCTCCCGCCACAACATATCCCGCAATACTCGAAGTCGCGAGAGATGGATGATCCTGTCGTTCGGCGATTCATTCTTCCTCCAAAGGCTCGCGACCCGGCCGCCGGATACCCAACTCCCGCAGCTTCTCCTGCAAACTCTGACGGTGCAAACCTATTGTTGCGGCGGTGCGTGAAACATTCCAACGGTGATCGCCAAGCTGCTTCGTCAAATACGCCACTTCAAACTTCCGCTTTGCCTCGCGAAAATCTTTCTCGCCAAATCCATTTTCACCCGCTCCATCGGAATTTCTGTGAGGCGCTGCCTCCCCGCTCACCACTTCCGGCGGCAGGTCCTCCACCCCAATCTCGTCCCCGCGGCACAAAACGAGGCTCCGTTCCAGGGCATTCTTCAACTCGCGCACATTCCCCGGCCAATCATACTTTTCCAGCGCCGTCATAGCCTCCCGGGTAATCTTTGTAGGGGAGGGGCTTGCTTGTCCTGGAAGGGCCCCTCCCAGTTTTGCGGTTCCTGTTCCCGCCGCGCCGCGCAGTCGAGCCGTAAGCATCTGCAAAAACGCCTCCGCGAGCACGGGGATGTCCGCCTTATGCGCCCGCAAAGGCGGCAACTCAATCGTCACCACGCGCAACCTATAAAACAAATCCTCCCGAAATTTTCCCGCACGAATCTCCGCCGACAAATTTCGGTGCGTAGCGCTAATCACGCGTACGTCCACGGCAATCGGCTGCGTCCCGCCAAGTCTCTCAATCGTCCGATTCTCCAACGCACGCAAAACCTTCGCCTGCGTCACCGGATTCATATCCCCAATCTCGTCCAAAAACAAAGTCCCGCCAGACGCCAACTCGAACTTCCCCTTCTTCTGTTGCGCCGCTCCCGTAAACGCCCCGCGCTCATATCCAAACAATTCCGACTCAATCAAAGTCTCCGGCAAAGCCGCGCAATTCACTGCGACGTATGCCTTCCCCGCGCGAGGTGACCGCGCATGAATCTCCTGCGCCATCAAATCCTTTCCAGTCCCGCTCTCGCCCAAAATCAAAACGGTTGAATCCGCCGCCGCCACACGATCCGCCATTTCAAACGCCCGTCGCATTTCCGCCGTCCGCCCAATCATCTGCCCAAACTGTCCCTCCGTCGCCATCCGCCGCCGCAACGAATCATTCTCTTTTTCCAGCGTCGCCAGCTTCAAAAGATTCGCCACCCGCTGCCGCAACTCCTCCAATTCGAATCCCTTCACCAAGTAATCCGCCGCGCCCAACTGCAACGCCTCCACTGCCGTCTTCGCCGTATCCAAAGCCGAAACCATCAGCACCGGCACGTCGCTCCCCTGTTCGCGCATCCACCGCAAAAACTCCAACCCGCTCTGCCCCGGCAACACAACATCGAGCAACACAAGGTCAGGCCGCTCAGTGTTCAATGCAGCGCGCGCCGCCTCCGCCGAATCCGCCTCCGCAATCCGATACTTCGCCTCCAGCGCCCGCCGCAAGCCATACCGCGCCGCCGGCTCATCATCAACAATCAAAATTGTTCTCATTGCATCCTTCCAATCCCCCGTAGGGGCACGGCATGCCGTGCCCGTCGATCAATCATGCATCCTCATCGATTCGCATCGCCGCTTGTGCATCTATTTCCTTGCTCTGGGCGTCCTCACTCCAACAAAGGGAGGGGCGAGCCCCTCCCCTACAAAGGCAAAATCACCCGAAACCGCGTTCCCCGTCCATCGCGAACCGGGCTCTCCCAATCCAACTTCCCGCCAAACTCCGCCACGCGCCTCGCCACAATCGCCAAGCCAAGTCCCGTCCCCTGCGTCTTGGTCGTAAAAAACGGCTGCAGGATCTTTTCACGCACACTCTCAGGAATGCCTGGCCCGTCGTCTTCCACTGCAAACAAAAATCCATCGCCGTTCGCAGAGCCAGTCACACTTACGCGCCCGCCGCGCACCGTCGCCTCCAAAGCATTCACCACAAGATTCGACAAAATCTCACTCACCGCCTCCGCGCTAGCCGCCAATTTTGCCCCGCCTGTCCACGACTCGCCATCTCAAAGCAATGCCGCGCCGCTCGGCCTCATGACGCAGAACTCCTCCAACCTCTTCCACAACCACCCGCGCATCGCATGTCGCCCCGACCACGCCTCCACGAATCGCCGGCCGACTAAACTGCAGCAGCTGGTTCAGCTTCGACGACAACCTCCCAATCTCCTCCAAAACCATCTTCGTTTCCCCGCGAATCGACTCCGGCAATTCCGCGCTCTCCATTTGTACCTGCAATATCGTCTTGATCGACCCCAGCGGATTCTTCAAATTATGCGAAATGCTAGCCGCCATCTGCCCCAACACCGCCAACCGCTCCCTCTCCGCGAGTTCCCTCTCCAACTGCAACTTCTCCTCAATCAACCGGCACAAATCCAATGCCCCCGGCAACTGCTCACACAAAAACTCCAGCGCCGCCGCCGTCTCCCCCGATAACATCGCCCCATGCGCCTTCACACGCAGCGTCCCCAAAGAGCGGCCGGATTGCCGTATGGCGAAAACATCTTCGGAAGGCTTCTGTCCCGGATCAGCCTCCGCTGCGCTGCCAAGAGACAGCTTCACCTCAGCCAGCTGCAACTCCTCACCGATCCACTTCTCAATAAAGGCTGTCAACTTCCCCAGATTGCCCAACCGCGCGACTTCCTGAATCGGCGCCATCATGCGCTGCGCGTGGTCCATCTCCGTCTGTGCCGTTCGCCGCAGAATTCGTCGCATCGTCCGTTGCAACGGCTCAAAAAACACTACGGGCAGGAACAACAACAGTGCCGCAGACGCCTCCGGCGGCAAATATGGCTCCAACCACAAGCTGGCTCGCCGCACCAGACTCAAATACAAGAGTGCAAGAAACGTCGCGAACACGGCGTAAATAAGGTTCCTCTGTCTTCCAATCTGCAAAAAATTGAATTTTTTAACGTTACGACCGAGCATTGCTAGTGGCGCGAGCACAAGAACAACCAGGATGAAACCAAAGAGGGGCGTGTCCGATCCAGGGATTGCTCCCAAGGAACGGTACAGTAACGGATGAATCGCCAGGGTAAATGTGCCCAGCACTGCCAAATCAAGGCACAAAGATTTGTGAAATGCTCGCTGATCTTCATCAGGAGAGGCCTTCACAAATCGCCACTGCCAACCAGCCGCAATTCCAAACGCGGTGACGAGCCACACCTGGAACTCCCACCCCAGACTGTTGCTCGGGAAAACAAAGTCAAACCCGCCGCGCAATTGCAGCGCCTCGTAGAGCTTCGGCGCCAGCGCCACTGCCGGAAGATAAGCCAAACCCAGCCACAATTGCTTCTGAATCCCCGGGGGAAGCAGCTCTCTGATCTCTGCATATTCGATCTGCAGATGTACTAGAAGCGAGGGCAGGAACCACACGCCTACGCACACCACAGCCCAACAAAAAATCTCTAGTGAAGGGGGAATCGCCGAGTAATACAGCTGCGCGTTCAACACCATCAGAGACGCGCCAAAGAAAAACACCAGCGCGAGGCACAAGAAAAAGAAAATGCGCTCGAAGTTGCGTTGTCGGCGGTGACCGAGAATTACAACGAGCCAGAAGAACGGAAGTAGGGTCCCAGCTGTGAGAAGGATCAATCGGAGATAGATGAATTGATGCAATCGCAGACCCCTGACGATTCTACCCCACAATAGGAGCACTGCGATGACCAGGTGTCGGATTTTTCTTGCACCAGCTAAACTACTTAAAGTAAATGGCTTAACTGGCCTAGAAATCCACAGCAGCCCCAGCCATCTGTCCGCTAAATCCTTGACATGCAATCTCTTTCTAGCTATATTAGCAGTCGACTGCGAGGAGTGCTAATTCCCCTTCCGTACCCCCAGTCTCTGTTCAAACCGTAAGATCAACTATGGAGGTTCTTCCAAGATGGCAGTGAATCTGACCCCGCTCCACGACCGCGTAATCGTGAAGCGCATTGAAGAAAAAGAGTCCGTCAGGGGCGGCATCATCATCCCTGACTCCGCAAAAGAAAAGCCCATGGAGGGTGAAATCATCGCCGTTGGCGCTGGCAAGCGCGAAAAAGGCGAATTGATCCCGCTCGACGTGAAACCAGGCGACCGCGTTCTGTTCGGCAAGTACAGCGGCACCGAAATCAAAATCGAAGACGAAGAGTACCTCATCCTTCGCGAAGAAGAGATCCTTGCCAAACTAAGCGGCGCAGCCAAAGCCGCCAAGAAGTAACCCACGTCCCACTCTGTAGGGGCGGGGCTTGCCCCGCCCGGCGGTTCGGCTCTGTAGTGGCCGGTCTTTAGACCGGCGCAGTTTTCTCAAAAATTAAGCATCTCGCAGAACGAAATCAGGAGGAAATACCAGTATGGCGAAGCAGATTGTAACAGGTGAGAATTCCCGCCAAGCGATTCTTCGCGGCGTGAACGCTCTCGCCGACGCAGTAAAGATCACGCTCGGCCCCAAGGGCCGCAATGCCGTGATCGAAAAGAAGTTCGGCGCGCCGATCATCACCAAGGACGGCGTCACCGTGGCCAAGGAAATCGAGCTGCAGGATCCCCTCGAGAACATGGGCGCGCAGATGGTTCGTGAAGTCGCTTCGAAGACGTCCGACGTCGCCGGCGACGGCACCACCACCGCAACCGTGCTCGCACAGGCGATCTTCCGCGAAGGCGTTAAGACTGTCGCCGCAGGCGCCAGCCCCACCGCTCTCAAGCGCGGCATCGAAAAGGCCGTCGAAGTGGCGGTCGAAGAAATCCGCAAGCTCCACAAGGACGTGAAGGGCGAGATGATCGCTCAAGTTGGCACCATTTCCGCCAACAACGACAAGCAAATCGGCGGCATCATCGCCGAAGCGATGAAGAAGGTCGGCAAGGATGGCGTCATCACCGTCGAAGAATCCAAGACGATGGAGACCACCCTCGAAGTAGTCGAAGGCATGCAGTTTGACCGCGGCTACCTCTCGCCTTACTTCATCACCGACCCCGAGCGCATGGAGTGCGTCCTCGAGGACGTTCGCATCCTCATCCACGAAAAGAAAATCTCCTCGATGAAGGATTTGCTCCCGTTGCTCGAGCAGACCGCCAAGATGGGCAAGCCCCTCTTGATCATTGCTGAGGACATCGAAGGCGAAGCGCTGGCGACCTTGGTCGTCAACAAGCTCCGCGGCACGCTGCAGTGCGCTGCCGTCAAGGCCCCTGGCTTTGGCGACCGCCGCAAAGCGATGCTCGAAGACATCGCCACCCTCACCGGCGGCAAGGCCATCACCGAAGACCTCGGCATCAAGCTCGAAAACGTGAAGCTTGAGGACCTCGGCCGCGCCAAGAAAGTCACCATCGACAAGGACAACTCCACGATCATCGAAGGCGCCGGAAAGTCTTCGGACATCGAAGGCCGTGTGAAGCAGATTCGTTCTCAGGTCGAAAACACCACCAGCGACTATGACAAGGAAAAGCTCCAGGAACGCCTTGCCAAGCTCGTCGGCGGCGTTGCCGTCATTAAAGTCGGCGCAGCGACCGAGACCGAACTGAAGGAAAAGAAGGCGCGTGTCGAAGACGCAATGCACGCCACTCGCGCGGCTGTCGAAGAAGGCATCGTTGCAGGCGGCGGTTCCGCTCTGCTCCGCTGCATCTCCGCAGTCGAGAAGCTCAAGCTGCACGATGACGAAGCCGTTGGCGCAGGAATCGTGAAGCGCGCTCTCGAGGAGCCCTCCCGCCAGATCGCACTCAACGCCGGTTTCGAAGGCGCTGTGGTGATCGGCAAGGTTCGCGACTCGAAGGACGAAAACTTCGGCTTCAACGCCGAAACCGGCGAGTACGGCGACATGGTTAAGATGGGCGTCATCGATCCAGCAAAAGTCACGCGCTTGGCGCTGCAAAACGCAGCGTCCATCGCGGGCCTGATGCTCACGACCGAAGCCCTCATTGCTGAAATCAAGGAAGAAAAGGCTGCAGCAGCAGGTGGCGGCGGCGCCCCCGGCGCAGGCGGCATGGGCGGCATGTACTAGAATCCAGGTGGCACAGACTTCAGTCTGTGCTCCGGGCGGCTTTACCAGCAGCCCAAAACCTCAATCCAAGGGGCGTCCTCGGTGCAAACCAGGACGCCCTTTTTGTTTCTCCCTTAATTTCCAGAAATTTATGCCCACAACCCATACACCGAAAAAGGAACCGCCGAGTCCGTTCCGAGCCTTTGCACAACACCTTCTTTTGCGTCCACTCCGAAAAGCTTCGCAAACTCTTGATAGTCGGAGAAGCCGAAGAGATTCTTACTAAATGAATGCACGAGCATGACTGCTGCGGCCGCCCTAAACTGCTCTCCGGTAATCACCGCAGAAGCCGCCCGATGAAAAAGTTGGTAGCGAATAGAATCTCGGGGCTCCGCCTTTAAGGCTAGTGTGCGCAGAAGAAATCGCAAACGCTCAACCTTGCCCTCTGACGCGTCGGCACGCCACTCGCCGAGCGTGGGGCCAAATGACTCGCTCACTTTTCCTTCCACCATAATGGATACAGGCCCGCTTGCCCCTCGCGCCAAGACGAACAAGTCGTTCTGCGAAGCACGGACCCCGCCGGGCAACGGGACCTTGAATTCGGGTATCGCCAGGATCGGGGTACACCCTGCAGCAAAGCGTCGTCCGTCCCCTGGAGTGCTTTTGCGATTTCGGGGGGAAATCCCTCGACAGCCTCCCAACAATGCGCCAATGTCTTTGCAGAGTAACCCGTTTTCCAATGCTTTTTCTGGTCAGCCAGTAACGCCTGCCATCAATCACCACGTAACATTAAATGCAGCCATATTTGCCCCTCCTGCCAGATTTAGTATTAGCTCAAAGCAAAGTACTCAAGACCTACCATCCCCTCTGCCGCCCGCAGCCCTTATGAACCGAGCGTCATGTAAGATTTCAAAATTAAAGCAATCTCGGAAGCAGTTGCAAAGATCGCAAATCCCGCGTGAAATCGCTCATCCTTGATCTTAATCGCCGCGGCGCTCAACAAAATATACAGGCCTGTTCGGACGTAATAGTAGGTCCCAATCGCGTGCCAAAACGCGCTTCCCTTAATGAAAGTATCCAGGAGGTCTGCCAAAAACAGAATCGTCATCAAGCCGAATATCCATTGCCGCCGGGAATAAAAGTAAGCTTTAAAGCTCTCGTAGTCCGCCATCTGCTCGGGAAAAAGCAGCACGCACAGCAGGAACATCACAACCGCATACATCGCTATGAAAAAATAAAGTGGAAAGGTCCACTGCTGAATAACCTGGAGCCGGTATTCCCACCACCAAAAATGGATCAGGTACAGAAACAGGAACAGCGCCCACAGAAGATGCACCCAATACACTTTGTATGCTTTGGGATGCTGAACAATCTGCGCCACTCCACTCAGAAGGCGGGAAACACCCAGACCGAGGAGAATCGTAAATAGCACACGAACATGCAGATACATTTCCACGCTTGCGCACCTGCCTGGCGAAGAAATTCGACTGCGGAAGATTGTTACACGAACAGGCCACAGAATTGACCCTTCAACCTTTGCCCAGCCCGAATAGCCCGCCTTTTTCCGTATCCCATCCTCTCGCTTGCCTACCCTTAACTCCCTCGGCTAAACTGCCCCTGCCTCATTTCGACTCTTCAGGGGAGAGTCACGACATGCCAGGACTTTTGCAACGGCTCATGCCGCGCGAAGAGGGGTTTTTCGACCTTTTCGCCCAGCAAGCCGAGAATATACACACTGGGGCGGAAGCCCTCCTCAAAATGCTCTCGCACTATACGGGCGTACCCGAGCAAGTGCAGATCGTCAAAGCCATCGAGCACGAAGGCGACGAAATCGCCCACCATCTCCTCATCAAGCTGAACCAGACCTTCATCACGCCTTTTGACCGCGAAGATATCCATACGCTCTGCAACCAGCTCGACGACGTCATCGACCTTATCGACGCCGCGGCCAGCCGCTTCGTCCTCTATCGCGTGGATTCCATCCGCGAGGGCACTGTGGAACTTGTCAAAGTCCTCGTCTCCGCCACCGTCGAAGTCACCGCCGCCGTCAAAGCCCTCGGCACTCCCGACAAAGCCCTCAAGCACTGCATCGAGATCAACCGCTACGAAAATGAAAGCGACCGCCTCTGCCGCACCCTCATCGCCCAGCTTTTCGACGAAGAAAAAGACTCCGTCCAGATCATCAAATGGAAGGAAATCTTCGAAGTCATCGAAACCGCCGTCGATAAATGCGAAGACGTCGCCAACGTAATCGAAGGCGTCATCATCAAGAGCGCTTGATTCGCCGATGACCACCCGATGACCAGCTTCAACCTCCTAATCGCCGTAATTGTCCTCACGCTGGCCTTCGAATTCTCTAACGGCTGGCATGACGCCGCCAATTCCATTGCCACCGTCGTCTCCACCCGCGTTCTCACGCCGTTCCGAGCCGTCGTTTGGGCCGCCTTCTGGAATTTCGTTGCCGCTTTCATTTTTGGCACGGCCGTTGCCACCACCATTGGCAAAGGCATGGTTCACATCGAAATGGTGGATCAAACTGTTCTTTTGGCTGGGCTGCTGGGCGCCATTTCCTGGAATTTAATCACCCTCATTCTGGGATTGCCTACAAGCTCCTCGCACGCTCTGATGGGCGGATACGGTGGCGCGGCGGTCGCGCACGCCGGTTATAAAGCTTTAATCCTTACGGGCTGGACCAAACCCATCCTTTTCATTTTCCTCTCGCCATTCATCGGCATGTTTATCGCCATGGCCGTGACCATCGCCACCAGCTGGATCGTCCGCAAGCAGCGTCCGCAAAAAGTCGATAAGTGGTTTCGGCGTTTGCAGCTTGTGTCTGCGGCCGGCTACAGCCTCGGCCATGGCACGAACGACGCCCAGAAAGGCATGGGCATCATCACAACTGCCCTTGTCGCAGGCGGCTTGATGAGCACCTACTCCGTTCCCTATTGGGTGATTATTTGTTGCTACCTGGCGATGGGCGGCGGGACCATGGCCGGAGGGTGGCGCATCATCAAAACCATGGGCCAGCGCATTACAAAACTTACGCCCTTCGGCGGCTTTGCTGCGGAGTCCGCCGGCGCGCTTACGCTGCTCGCCACCGCCCACTTCGGCATCCCCGTCAGCACCACGCACACCATCACTGGCGCCATTGTCGGTGTCGGCGCCACACGCCGCCTCTCCGCTGTCCGCTGGGGAGTCACGCGCCGCATCGTCGGCGCATGGATCCTCACCATTCCCGGCGCCGCCCTCATTGGTGCTAGCCTCTTCCATGTACTCCAGCACTTCCTGCACTGATTTCTCCAGCACGTTGTCACTTCTCGGAGGTCACGCTCATTTTCCCGAACTCAGAATGGCTTACCACTCCAGGGATTTTCTTGGCTTTTCGATGATTCTTTTGATACACCATCTCCATCCAAGCAGCGGAGGTATTCATGAGCACATTTAGCCGACTGACAGGTGGCGCCCGCGAACTGAATCTCGAGCTTCTGATCATGCGTGTCGCTTGCGCGCTGCCCTTTATCTTCCACGGCTGCGCCATTCTGTTTGGAATGTTCGGTGGCCCAGGCCCGCAAGGCTTTGCCGCGTTCATGCACATGCCTGCTGCCGTTGGCTATCTAGTTGGATTGGCCCAATTCGCCGGAGGCATCGCCATCCTGCTCGGCGCGTTGCTCCGCGTCGGAGCCGTCTGCGTCATCATCGTAATGCTTGGGGCCATCTTCATCGTCCATCTTCCCCATGGTTACGACATCGCCCACGGTGGCCTAGAATACGCGCTAACCGAGCTGCTGCTTGCCCTGGGCTTGTTACTCGCCGGTCCTGGCAAGTATTCGCTCGCCAGCGTCCTACCTGAACCGCTACGGAAGTTGTAGCAGGCGACAATTCGTCCTTGAATCGCATCCTATGCGCACAATGTCCTGAGGGTAGTCTTTGGTAAACGGGGCCCGCGGTTCTCCCGCTGCCCTAGTCTCTCTGTTGCAACGACTGTTCTACGTAAAGCCTTTTTTCTCCTCGCGATTCACAGTCGCCATCACCCTCTGTCATCCTGAGCGTAGCGAAGGATCACGGCTTGATTGGCAAGTAACGCCATTCGCTGCCCTGACACAAAAGCCTTAGCCGCTGCATCCAATTCGCGTGCGCCACAATTCTCATCCCTGGGGCATTCCTCCCTGGACTATCGATTTTCGTCCCGCGAAACGCCCCGTTCCTGACGAAGTCGATTTCGCCGTCATCGGAGCTGGCTTTGCAGGACTTTCCGCCGCAGCGTGGCTCGCTAAACTCGCCCCCGGCAAATCCGTTCTCGTCCTGGAATCCGAATCGATCGGCAACGGCGCCAGCGGCCGCACCGGCGGCATGGCCCTTTCCGAAACCGCTGCCGGACCGCTCCCCGGCCTCGGCGACGTTCTCGCCGGCTACAAAAAAATCCTCCGCGCCCTCCACGTCGATTCCCGCCTCATCCTTCCCGGCGCTTGGGAACTCGGCCGCTCCGGCTCCTCCAAAACCTCGCCCATCTCCTGGAACGACTCCGGCGATCTCCACGTCGTCAAAAAAGTCCCTGGCGGCACAGTCGACCCCGGCAAAGTCGTCTCCGGCCTGGCCCGCGCGGCGCAAAATGCCGGTGCGCAAATCATCGAACACGCCGAAGTTCTTTCCATCGAGCCCGCAAGCCAAGCCGTGATCGCGCGCCTCGCAAGCGCCTCTCACTCCAGACGTCACGCCGCCGCCGCGAACGATTCCGAGCCCTTGCTCGCCGTCCGCGTTCGCATGAAAGACGGCCGCCGCTCTGAACATAAAACTATCCTCGCCCGTCAAGTCCTTCTAACAACCAACGCAGCCTCACTCCACCTCACCGGCCTCCACAACCAGGCTGAACCCAAACTCACCCTCGCGCTAGCAACCGCCCCGCTCACTTCCGCGCAACTTCGCGCCACGGGCCTCGCCGCCCGCCGCCCCTTCTACACCGTCGACTTCCCCTATCTCTGGGGCCGCCCGCTAGTAAACAACGGCTACATCTTCGGCGCAGGCCTAGTCCCTATGCCTACGTCCTGGGACGCCATGTTCTCCCGCGATTTCTCCAAACGAAAACCCCAGCACACCTTCAGCGAACTTCTCCGCTTCCATATCGATCGCGGTGACTCCGCCAAATCTCTCGACTGGCTAGAATCACGCGTCCGCAACATGCATCCCGCCCTAAGAAACATTCGCGTCACGCACCGCTGGGGCGGCCCCATCCTAATCACCAAAGGCATGCGCCCCGTCTTCCGCCACCACGCCCACCACAAAAATATCCTCACCCTGGCCGGCTTCAGCGGCCACGGCGTAGCCCTCTCCGTCTACCTAGGCCACTGGGCCGCCCAATCCCTCCTAGGCCAACGCCCCCTCCCCCACTGGCCCCACTAAGTGGCACAGACTTCAGTCTGTGCTCCTAACGCTTCACCCGTGCTCTTCACGCCTGCATCGCCGCCGCCCCAGAATCTTCGCGCTAACGCAAGGCTTGTCATCCTGAGCGTAGCGAAGGACCCTGGCTAGATCGCCCGCGAACACCCACCGCCGAAATCACCACCAACGTATTCCCTCACTCTGTCATCCCGACCGGAGCGTCGGCGCTTTTCGCCGACGCTCAGTGGAGGGACCTCTCTTCTCACTCACTCGTAGTGGAGGGTCAATACACTTCCAAATCCTTCCCCGTCACGACTTTCCCCGCTTAATGTTTCTTTACTTATTCCGTCACGTCGTCTGCCGTCGTCTTTCCCCAATATACTTGATGGTAAACACTTGAGGACCCGGCGCGTGGCCCTGCCGCTTGTCCAGGACGCATTGCCTTTCTCGCCCTCCACTCACGAATGCCCGCGTTTCTGAGACCTCCAGAAATGTTACGCTTGGCGAATGTCCAGTCTTCAAAGTCCCGCCCACATCGCTTGCATCGCCCTCTTGGCCCTCCTTTTTTTCCCGCCGCATCGCTTAGTTCGGCAAAACCCGCGATCCAGCGCGTACCCTGACAACTCCGACTGGTGGTCCGGACTGAACTCGTCTGGTTCCGACGAGGTCGTCAATATCCAGGAACGCGAACTTCCCCCCGCTACCTTCCGAATCCTGGGCATCGGCCTTTCCGAAGAAATGTTCAGGCGCACCGCCGCCAAACTTGGCAAAACTCAAATTATCGAGCGCGGCGACGCATCCACCGGCCGGTCTCAAGCTTGCTATGTGTCCTCCAAAGGCTCGCCGAAGACGTTTCTGATCTTCGAGCAGGGCGAAGTCGACTTCGGTTTTTACCTTTTTTCTGATTCCCGTCCCTGGAATGGAATGGACCGTTGCACGCCCTCCGCGTTTGTTTCCGACGAAATTTCAATCGCTTCGGGCCTTCACTTGGGCCAGTCGCCCGCCGAGGTCATCGCCATCCTTGGCAAGCCGTCTCGCCGCAGCAAGGACGAACTCCTCTATTCCCTCCACGCCAAGAAGAAAAACTCCCCCGAAGACCTCAGGCGCGCTCGCCAAACCAACCCCAACATGAGCGACACTGAGTTTCACGAAAACTACGACTTCTACGATCTCAGTGTTGGCATCCTCGCCAAATTCACCAACTCCAGACTCACCTACCTCTCGATCTCCAAATCCGAAACCACATGAATCGGCAGCGTGGTCTCTTAGATTAAAACCTGGAAGTGTAAGTATGGCTGAGCACTCCCGAATTGAATGGACCGACGCAACCTGGAATCCCGTCCGCGGCTGCACTAAGATCAGCCCCGGCTGCAAACATTGCTATGCCGAAACCTTCGCCGAGCGATTTCGAGGAGTAAAAGGCCACCCCTATGAACAGGGCTTCGACCCTCGCCTCGTCCCCGAAAAACTCGCCGAACCGCTACGCTGGCGGCAACCCAAAATGATTTTCGTAAATTCCATGAGCGATCTCTTCCACGATTTCGTTCCGGACGACTACATCGTCGCCGTCGCTACCGTCATGGCCAAGGCCAACTGGCATACTTATCAAGTCCTCACAAAACGCTCCGAGCGCCTCCGCGATCTTCTCAATTCGAAGCTCCGCTTTGCCGCTCAACAACCCACATCTGGTGGGGCGTCAGCGTCGAAGACAAAAAATACGGCGTCCCTCGCATCGCCCATCTTCAAGCGGCAAGCGCTGAGATTCGCTTCCTCTCCGTCGAGCCCCTCCTTGAAGACGTTGGAAAACTCGACTTGCGGGGCATTGACTGGATGATCGTCGGCGGCGAGAGCGGTGCAGGCGCCCGCCCTATCAAGAAGATTGGATCCTCTCCCTCCGAAATCAATGCCGCAAAAACAAAGTCGCCTTTTTCTTCAAACAATGGGGAGGCGTCCGCAAAGCCAAAACCGGCCGCAGCCTAGAAGGCAGGACCTACGACGAATTTCCCGCTCGCGTAACCCATCCTGTAATGACCGCGCACGAATGCTCAGTGGCAGCTGCCGAAATCGAGTCGCAACACAGCCGGAAAATTCCTGTACTTAAGTCTATAGTCTCGCGATTCAATCCCGCGACCGCCTAGATACCGACATGTGCTGGTATTCGTACTCGCGGGCGAGGAACGAATACTCCTATTCGTGCCCCTGATAAATCCAATCGCGAGTGATTGTCTCTAGCAAAGGAGGAATCTTGTCTGAAAACTGGGACAAGGAATCCAACCAGGCCCGAATTTCTTGAGCGCTTCGGAAGCGCTGCGTCTCCGTGCCCTCGCTTCCGAGGAATTGGGACAGAAGTTCCTCGACATATTCTTCCACAGGCAAGCCCCGCGCTTTCGCCAGAGCCACGAGCTCGTCCGGAATCCTGATCGTAACTTCCATATCAAGAACGTATCATGGGCTGGTGCTGTGGAAGAGACCCGCACTAAACATTCCCGAATTGCGCGGTTACGCCGACTTCGCCTTCGTCCCCGCCGTGCCCGGCACCTTCGCCGCCAGCAGCTCCAACTTATGAACCTGCGGCTCTTTCGCGAAAAGCTCCTTCGCTTTCCCGAACAACGCCTTGGCGATTTCTCCATTGAGATGCGCCTCGCGCCCGCTCTCATCCGCGAACGTATCGAAAATTCCAAACTTCGGCCCGCCCATCTTTATCGCGTACCACGTGATCGTTCCCTGCTCTTTCTCCGCCAGCGCCTGCGCCGACTTCAAGAAATCCGCCACCTCCTGCTCTTTACCCGGCTTCTGCTTCCATTTCCACCCAAATCGCTAGTTTTGGCATCGTTCTGCCCTCCCGAACATAAGATGCTCCTAGCCCACTCGGGGTTCGCCTTAGATTTTCGCCAACATTCAGCCTCTGCTTCTCGCCATAAGGTCTTTGTTGTTAAAGCTCTGCCAGTGAACTCCAGTTCGCACGTTCTGATTTTTCCACAGCCCGTTCGAACGGTACTAAAATAGTAATTGACATTAAAAATATCACATGCTACCATTTCACATGCTTGCCGCATTGCCAGTACAGCCATCACCTAGACTCGCTCTTCTCCGTGACCTCTGTGCCCTCTGCGTTAAAATCCCCACGAAGTCCCATCGCCGAATTTCTCCCTGCCTCACAGCCGCCCAATCACTTCCCTCTTTTTCCACACCCAGTAAACATCGCGCACGCACAAACGCCCGCAAACCCTTCCCTCTCTATCGTTTACTTCACAACTTCCGTACACCCCGGCGGTGGGGCCTCCACTCACTCTCTCGCGTGCCACTTTCTCCCCATGCCATGTCCCACGCCTGCCCCTGCCCCGTCCATAACTCCTTTAAACGCAACGCTTACAAAAATAAGCGGGGCCCACGCGCCTCATACCAGCGCGCTATTCGCTACTCACTACTCACCACCCACTACTCACTTTCCTCAACAATCCGCTACACTATCCCTTCGAGGCACACATGACCCCCGCTGAACCCATTTTCGCCACCGTCGAAGAAGCCGTCGAAGAAATCCGCCAAGGCCGCATGATCGTCCTGGTCGACGACGAAGACCGCGAAAACGAAGGCGACCTCACCATGGCCGCCGAGAAGATCACGCCCGAAGCCATCAACTTCATGTCCAAGTTTGGCCGCGGATTGATCTGCCTCGCGCTCACCGAGCAGCGCTGCGACGAGCTCCATCTCCCGCTCATGTCTCTGATCAACACGAGCGTCCATGGCACCGCCTTCACCGAAGCCATCGACGCGAAAGTTGGCGTCACCACCGGCATCAGCGCCTCCGACCGCGCCATCACTGTCCTCACTGCGATCGACCCAAAGACTCGCCCCCAGGATCTCGCCCGCCCGGGCCACATGTTCCCCCTGCGCGCCCGCAACGGCGGCGTTCTCGTTCGCGCCGGCCAAACCGAAGCGAGCGTCGACCTCTCTCGCATCGCCGGCCTCAACGCCAGCGGCGTCATCTGCGAAATCATGAACGAAGACGGCACCATGTCTCGCGTGCCGCAGCTCCACGAATTCTGCAAACAGCACACCCTAAAAATGCTGACGGTCGCGGACCTCATTCGCTACCGCATGCAGCACGAGCGCTATGTCCGCCGCGTCGCCGAAGCCGTTCTCCCCAC
The DNA here is from genome assembly GCA_963784015.1 of uncultured Acidobacteriota bacterium. Lineage (GTDB taxonomy): Bacteria > Acidobacteriota > Terriglobia > Acidiferrales > UBA7541 > Acidiferrum. The sequence goes on along the minus strand of CAWAPX010000025.1, from coordinate 155,708 downwards.
GCGCTATGGCGATTTCCGCATCATCGCCTACGCCAGCGACGTCGACCACGACCAGCACATCGCGCTTGTACGCGGCAACCTCGAAGGCGAAACGCCAGCGCTCGTCCGCGTCCACTCGCACTGCCTCACCGGCGACGTCTTCGGCTCAACTGCCTGCGATTGCAGCGAACTAGTCTCTCGCTCGCTCGCCACCATCGCCAAAGAAGACCGCGGCGTCTTCCTCTATCTCCATCACACCGGCCGCGGCTTCAGCGTTGAGACCTCCGGTGAACCCGGCGCGCTTCCGCAAATCCATTTTCACAAACGCGGCCAACTCGATCGCGAACCCGCTCGCCAGCGCATGGTCCAGCACGAAAGCGGCATCGGCGCCCAAATCCTGATCGACCTCGGCCTAAAAGACATCCGCGTCCTAACCAATCACCCAAAGAAAGTAGTTGCCCTGGAAGGCTACGGCATCCGTATTGCTGATCAGGTCCCTTTGCGCGTCGAGCAGCCCAAGCTCACGCACCAGGTCCTCTAATGCGCCCACAACTCGACGCTTCCACAGAACCAGTAGGGGCGGAGCTTGTTTACCCTGAGCTTCGAAGGGCCCCGCCCACGTTCAATCGGAGGCAAAAAGTCAAAAATGAGGCAAGCACCGGGGCAAATTGTCATTCCGAGCGCTCCCAAACGCGCACGTCGAGCGCCCCAACACACTGTCATTCCGAGCGAAGCGAGGAATCTGCTTTTTCTTCGCGGCACCAAACGCGCCACAAGTTACAGCGAAGGATCAGGCAGTTCCGCGGGAACAGTGGAAGGCTTTGGCGGAGTCGCAGGTTTCGCCGGAGTTGCGGGCTTGTTCGCCGCCGCCGGTTTGCTCTGCGACGCCGCCTTGCCAACGGTAAGGTACTTGCGCATTTTTTCGAGCCGCTTCGGTCCGATCCCACGAACGGCACGCAAATCATCCACGCTTTTAAACGCGCCGTACGACTTGCGCATCTGCAAAATCTTGTCCGCAGTCACCGGCCCAATCCCCGGCACCAACTGCAACTGCTCCGAAGTGGCCGTATTCAGATTGACAGGCGATTCCGGCGGCTTCTTATTGGCAGAAACACTCGCAGCTACTATGAAAAAGAGCGCAGACGAAAGAAAAAGCGCTCTTGTGGTTCGGGGAATCATGACGCATAAATAATGCATCTGTTATAGAATTAAATCAATAACATTGATTAGCGGCGTGGCCTTCATAGGAACAAATATGAGTAATACTCGATCAGGTCCTCGTTGGAAGAACAACCTAAGATACCTGGTAGCGACATTGTCAGCTGCGGGGGCAGCTTACGCTGTGGATCGATGGTTTCTCTCGGGCGTCATGGCTAGCAAATGGATTGGATTGCCTCAGTACGCCTCCGCGATGAGCCAGCTTCAGATGGAATCGCGGCACTGGGGAATCGCGGCTCTCGTTGCTGAAGGCCTGGCGGTCCTGTTGGTGCTACCGCGTTGGGCCAAGGAGAAACGAACACCAATCGCGACTTCAGTCCTAACCGCGCCGCGAGAGGAGAACTTGCGTCTGGGATATTTCTGGAAATGTATCCTCCGCGTGGGATTTTGCCTGGGTGGAACACTGCTAGCCGCGATCTCTGTTCCACTGATTATCGGGATTTTTTTTAAGGGTTACTAGAATGGGGGAATGCCCTGGCAATGAAGAAGGCAAGGTCAGTCCAGACGTTTGCCTTGGGCGTCGAAGACTTCGAGTTCGCCGAAGAGGGTGGCTTGCGATTCGATTTGAGCGCGATCGCCGACCACGACGATTTGCATGTTCGCGGAATCGAGATATTTGCGCGCCGTTTCGATCAAATCAACCGGAGTTAGCGCGCGTACTTTCGCGCGATAGGTCTCGAGATAATCGTCCGGCAATTCGTTCAGCGCAACCACCGCGATCTGCGACAGCAATCCGTTCTGCGTCGCGAGTCCCATGGAAAATATGCCGCTCAGATAATTCTGAGCGTCAGCCAGCTCGGCTTCCGGAACGGGAACGGAGCGCAGCTTATCCATCTCGTAGAAGATTTCCGTGAGCGACGCCGCAACGACATCATTGCGCACCGCCGCCGAAACCGAAAAGTATCCGTGCTCTCGCAGCGCGGTGACGCCGCTTCGCGGACTGTATGTATATCCCTTGTCTTCGCGAATGTTCATCACCAGCCGCGAATTGAACGCGCCGCCATACAAGCTGTTTGTCAGGCCGAGCTTCACCCAATCCGGATGCTTCCGCGTGATTGCGTGGCAACCCGCGAGAATTTGCGTCTGCACCGCGCCGGGCAAATGCACGAGATAAACTCGCCGCCCGCGCGGATTTGCCGGAGCAGGAGAAGGTTTTGCAACCGGCTTCTTTCCTTGCCACGCGCCGAACACTTTTTCAGCGCTTTTGAGCATTGCGTCAGGCTGAAAATCGCCGACGAGCAGAAGCAATCCATTTTCCGGCGTGTAGGATTCGCGATACACCGAGATCAAATCATCGCGTTTGTACGCCGCGACTTGCTCCTCGCTCGGCGAAACCTGCGCGTAAGGATGAGCGCCAAATAAAACTTTTCGCAGGCGTTCGCCAGCAAGGAATCCGGGTTCCGTCCGGCTCAGCTTAACCTCTTCGAGTTTTTGACGCCGCTCGCGCTCAAACTCGGCTTCGGGAAACGCCGCGTCTCGCGCCAGCTCATCGACCATACCGAGAAGCGGCTCGGCAAACTCGGAGAGTCCTGCAAACGAAAGCGAGCTTGTGTCCGAGCCCGCGCTCATTCCGAGATCAGCGCCAATGCGCCGCAGATCTTCTTCGATCTGTCTGCTCGCGCGCTTGGTGGTGCCCGTTCGCGCCACGGTGGCCGTCATTTCCGCGAGCCCCGGGCCGCGATCGATCGCCGCCACGTTGCCGGAACGGAAATAGAGGTCGCCGTGAAATTTCGGAATCGTGTGCGATTCCACGAGAACGACTTCGAGCCCGTTCGAGAGTCGCGCTCGCTTGCGATTCGGCCAGGTGACTTGTCGTTCGGCGGAGAGCGCCGGCACAGCATCGTTTACTTCCACCGCGCGCGTCGCCATTACGCTGCCTCTTTCTTGTCCGCGCCAGCTATGGCGGGAGTCCGGAACACAATCGCGCGCTTTCCCTTGCGCAAATATTTCTTCGCGGCTGCCAGAATATCTTCGCGCTTCACGGAGAGAAAACCATCGAGCACGGTATTCACAAGTTGCGGTTCACCATCAAAAAGCGTGAAGCACGCCAGCAAATGCATCAAGCCATAACGCGGCATGCCGCCGTGCCCGCTCTCCAGAAGCGAGAAATAATCCGATTGCCATTTCACTTTCAGCTGGGCGAGCTCGTCTTCGCTGACGCCCTTCTCCTGAATTTCGCGAATCACCTCATCGAACGCGGCCAGCGCCTGTTCGCTTGAATACTCGGGCTTGTGCAGATATTCGCGTCACCATCTGCGTCGGCCCGTTGTAACCGAAAATATCGTCGATACCGCCGTCGAGTTCGACGGCCACCTGTTTTTCGAGAACGAGTTCGCGATAGAGTTTTCCCGCGCGCCCGCCATGCAGCGCTTGGTCGAGCAGCGCCATGGCGCACCAGTCGGTAGTCCGCCGTTTCGGCACGACGTAACCGATGGCCATCGCAGGCAGCGTACCGAATTTCTCTTCAACGTTTCCGCGGCGCTCTTCCGCCTGCTCAGGCTCCGTCGGATCGGCGAACGGCGGCGGCGCACCGGCCGGAATATCGGCATACAATTTCTTCGCAAGAGCAAACCCTTCCTCCGGCTTTACATCGCCGAGCATAAGCAACACCGCATTGTTCGGCACATAGTACGTCTTGAAAAACGCCTGCACATCGGCAAGATCCGCCGCGTCCAAGTCGTTAAAGTCCCCATAAAAATTGTGCGAGTTCGCCCAGTTGCGAAACGCCACGGGCGGCAGGTCCAGCCAGGGAAATCCTCCATAGGGCTGGTTCAGGACGTTCACGCGCACTTCTTCTTTCACAACGTCGCGCTGATTCCGCAAATTCTCATCGTCGACTTTCAACGCCCGCATGCGGTCCGCCTCAAGCCAGAGCACGCGTTCGAGCGCGTTCGACGGCACAGCCTCGTAATAATTCGTCACGTCGTAATGCGTCGAACCATTGAGCACGCCTCCGCTCGAATTGATGAGCTTGATATGCTGCATCTTCGGCGCGTTCGCAGAGCCTTGAAACATCATGTGTTCGAAGAGGTGCGCGAATCCGCTGCGCCCGCGCGGCTCGAGCCGGAATCCGATCTTGTAATACACGCCGACGGTCACCACTGGCGCAGTCGTATCCGGCGCGATGACTATTTTCAATCCGTTCGCCAGCGTCGTGCTCTCAATCGCAATCTGCAGTTGCTTCACGCTTGTCCCCCGTTGCTTTCAATCTGATTTTCTAGTTCACAGCCACTTTTTCCAATTCCGCCAGCATCGCCGCGGAATCCTGAGCCAAAACCAGGGCAGCCAATCGATTCACTTCTTTATAGGCCCGCGCGAATTCCGGCGGCATATCCTTCATTGCCTCCGTATGCGCGGCCACCACTCCATAATCACCGCGCGACAGCGGCCCAGTCCAAGCCGCTCGCGGACCCAGCCGTTCAAAATTTTCAAGAACCTGACGCGTCAGCGGCAGCAGCGCACGCACCGCCTCGCGGCGTTTCATTCCGGCTGCGGCCATCAGCCGTGTGGCCGCTTCCATCAACGCAAGAACATTCCCGGCGGCCAGCGCTCCCGCCGCGTGATACAGCGGCTTTTTTGAGCCCTCAATCTGCACGGGAACGGCGCCGAGCGCGCGTGCCATCTGCCGGGCCATGCGCACGGCAACGACATCCCCCTCGATCGTAAAGACTCTACCTTCGAGTGGTGGCACTCCAACACCGCTGAACGTCTGCAGGGGATGCATTGACCCAACCGCCGCGCCGCACTGCCTAACGGGATCAAGGACATCCGAACTCAAAGCGCCGCTGGTGTGCAGCACGATTTTGCCGCGCAACTCTTCCGCTCCGATGCGTGCCAATTCTCCCGCAATCGTGGCGAGGCTGTGGTCCTGCGTGGTAATCAGGATGACTTGTGCCGCGAGCACCTGCCGCGTCAGGAACGCGTGCGCGCGCCCGGCGCCGATGGAGCGCACCGCTTTGCGCGCGCTGGATTCGCTGCTGGCCACTACCGCGCCGATTTTCCAACCCAACTCACGCAGACGCCGTCCCAGCGCGCGGCCTACGCGCCCTGCACCGATGATTGAAAGTGTCCCCGCCATTACATGCTAGGATAACCTGAGCTTGTCACTCGATACTAATTTTGATGCACACTTTTGGACTCGTTTTTTCCTCGTTGGTTGCCGCTTTTTGGGTGTTCCACGGCCTCCGGGCCGCGTATGGCGCAACGAAACTTCCCTGGCTCAAGAATTTCGCCTCCGCTGAAGATGCAGCATGCCCAAGCATTTCGCTCATTTTCGCCGCGAGGGATGAAGAAGAAAAACTGCTGGCGGCGCTTGTAACTTTAGCCGCGCTCGACTACCCACATCTGGAAATCATTGCCGTCGACGACCGCTCCCAAGACGCTACCGCAAGCATCCTCGATGAATTCGCCGCAGTGCATTCGCGATTTCGCGCAGTACACGTTTCCGAGATTCCGAGCGGCTGGCTCGGAAAAACACACGCCCTTCAAAAGGGATTTGAAGCAAGCAGAGGGGAGTGGCTTTTATTTACGGACGCCGACGTGCGTTTCAAGCCAGATATCATCCGTCGCGCGGTCACGCTGGCGAAACAAAGAAATCTCGATCACCTCACACTGGTTTGCAATGTGGAGATGCACGGCTTTTGGGAAACAACGCTGATCACTTTTTTTGGCCTCGCGTTTCATCTCGCAACCGATGCTCATAACGTGAGCAATCCGAATTCGCGCGCATACGTGGGCGTGGGAGCATTCCAGTTATTGCGGCGCAGCACCTACGAAGCCATTGGCACGCACAAGCGTTTGGCAATGGAAGTTGTGGACGACATGAAGCTGGCAAAACTTGTGAAGCAGTCCGGCTTCCGGTCTTGCGTGGCTATTGCGCAGGAATTTGTGACGGTACGCTGGCATGCGGGAGCAGGAAATGTGATCCGGGGGGTAACGAAGAATTTCTTCGCGGCTTTCGGTTATAACCTGGCGTTTGCGACAGTTGCCCTCGTGGGGATGATCCTGCTCAACGTAGTTCCCTTCTTTGCGGTTTTTGTGGGGCACGGATGGATTCGCATTTTTTCGGCGATTGCCGTCGGGACGGCTCTTGCCATGCATTGCAGCGTGGATGTGGTGAACAGGGTTTCGCCGCTATACGCTCTGACGCATCCGATTGGCGCTCTTCTGTTTTGCTACATGATCGCCCGCTCCGTTGCCGTGACGCTGTGGCAAGGCGGAGTGACTTGGCGCGGCACGTTTTATCCATTGAAAGATTTGAAACGCGGCGTGGTTTAGCTGCTCCGTTCAGTCGCCGAGCTTAGTAGCTTAGCCTGGACGTGGCCCGTTAGCTCGCTGGTTCGGCGGTGGGGGCGGGCGCGCTTTCGATTGCGAATAGACCGGACATGTCGCGCTGTTTCAACGAGCGGATGCGGTCGCGCAATTGCGCGGCGCGTTCGAATTCGAATTTTTTTGCGGCTTCGCGCATTTGCGTTTCGAGTTGTTGCAACATCTCGGCGAGTTGCTGCTCGTTTTTAATTTTCGAAGTCGCGGTGTCAAGTTCGGTATCGTCCGCGGGGATTGTTACGTAGTCGGCTTCGACGATGCGCGCTAGGTCCATGTCCACGGACTTGATGATGGACATCGGCGTGATGTTATTTTCCTTGTTGTACTCGAGTTGCTTGGTGCGGCGGCGGTTGGTTTCGTCAATCGCTTGATTCATCGAACCGGTACGGCGGTCGGCGTACAAAATGGCGCGGCCTTCGACGTGGCGCGCACAGCGGCCCATGGTTTGAATCAGCGACGTTGCACTCCGCAGGTATCCTTCTTTGTCGGCATCCAGTATGGCCACCATCGACACTTCCGGCAGATCCAATCCTTCGCGCAAAAGGTTGATGCCAATCAGTACGTCGAATTCGCCGCGCCGCAAATCACGCAATATTTTGATGCGGTCCAGAGTTTCCACTTCCGAATGGAGATAACGGCAGCGCACGCCGACTTCCGTAAAATACTCGGACAAGTCTTCCGCCATGCGTTTGGTCAGCGTCGTCACGAGGACGCGCTCGTTCTTCTCCGCGCGTTTGCGAATTTCTTCCAGCAGATCGTCCACCTGGCCCTTTACCGGACGAATCTCCACTTGCGGATCGACCAATCCTGTTGGCCGAATGACTTGCTCGACGACAACTCCACCGGACTTCGTCAGCTCGTATGGGCCGGGCGTCGCAGAAACGTAGATCACTTGATTCAAGCGGTGCTCGAACTCCTCAAACGTCAGCGGCCGGTTATCCAGCGCGGAAGGCATGCGGAACCCGTAATCGACGAGCGTTTGTTTGCGCGCGCGGTCTCCATTGAACATGCCACGTACCTGCCCCACAGACTGATGCGATTCATCGATGAACATCAGAAAATCCTGCGGCACATAATCGAGCAGCGTCGGCGGCGCTTCGCCCGGCAAACGTCCGCTGAGGTGCCGCGAATAATTCTCAACGCCGTGGCAGTAGCCGATGGTGCGCATCATCTCGATGTCAAACATGGTGCGCTGCACAACGCGCTGCGCCTCGACAAACTTTCCCTGTTTCTCCAGTTCTTTTTTCCACCACCACAGCTCTTCCTGGATGGTGATGATGGCGCGGTCGCGCTGTTCCTGCGGCATCACGTAGTGCGACTTCGGAAAAATCGTTACGCGCGGCAGGTCTTCCTGGCCGGTCTTGACCTCTCCAGTAAGAGTGTCAATTTGCCGGATCGCGTCGATCTGTTCGCCCCACATCTCGAACCGGAATCCGTCGTCCTGGTATGGCGGATAAATCTCGATGATGTCTCCGCGAACGCGGAACGTGCCGCGGCGCAAATCCTCGGAGCGTTCGTACTGAATATCCACGAGCTTGCGGAGCAGCGCTTCGCGCGAAGTGTGCTGGCCTTTTTCAAGTGTGATGAGCATGCCGTAATAAGCTTCCGGTGAGCCGATGCCGTAGATGCACGAAACGGAAGCGACGATGATGACGTCGCGGCGCTCGAAGAGTGAACGCGTGGCACTCATCCGCAGTTTGTCCAGCTCGTCGTTGATGGTGGCTTCCTTGTCGATATAAATATCTGCCGAAGGAACATAGGCTTCCGGTTGATAAAAATCGTAGTAGCTGACGAAATATTCGACGGCGTTTTCTGGAAAGAACGATTTGAACTCGTGATAAAGCTGCGCGGCTAGTGTTTTGTTGTGCGCAAGAACGAGTGCGGGCCGATTGAAGGCTTCGATCAGCTTGGCTACCGTAAATGTTTTGCCGGAGCCGGTTACGCCGAGGAGCACCTGGTGCTTCTCGCCACCTTCAATGCCGCGAGAGAGCTGTTCGATGGCCGCGGGCTGGTCACCGCGTGGCTGATAGTTGCTGCGCAGCTTGAAGTTCATGGAAGGGGTCTCCCGGCACGAATTTCGGCCACTGCCGAAACCTTTATTATACTCCTCGAGGCAAATCGGAGTATCTGAGGACAGGAATTCGAGGCTGTAAACGTTTGCGGGCGGCGACTACCAACTGTCTCCGCCACCGCTCGGCGGCCAGGCTCCCAGCGCGCGCCGCACGAGAGCAATTTGCCCAACGTGATAGCTATTATGGGCCAAAGTTTGCCAGAGGATGGCAAGTACGGTGGAAGTGCGTGTTTCTTGCTTTGCGTGCATCGCGGGAACTTCGCGGCTCAGTTTGTCCGCATCGTCTTCGGCCATCGCGGCAAGAATGCCAATCAGCTCAGCGAATCGCGCGACCTCTTTCTTCCACTCGATTTCGCTAGGGGGAGCCCCAGGAGGCCAACTTTCCGCCGCGTGGATCGGGTAGCGCGGCTCTTCGCCGCGAATTCTGCGAAGTTCGTAATCCATCCAGAAATTCACGTGCCACACAATTTGCCAGACGGAGTGCGGAAGATTCTGCACATGGCGGCCCGCCAATTCCGCGGAAAGGTCTTCAACGCATGCGATTGGATTTGCATGCGCGCCTTTTCCATACAGCAGTTCGACTAAAGTGCTTTCCGGCATGGCGGTTTTCCTCGAAAGAAATATTGGAAGAAATATTCGATCATGCGTCAGGGATGATTGACGGGAGTCTCCACGAGCAGCATCACTTGAGCGTGGCTCTCCGCATCAATCATGTAGTGAACCCGATTTGTGCCATCGGTTTTCGCGACGATGACGTTCATCGATTGTTTGGCATCTTCCGTCGCGCGCACGACCAGGCCCGTTCTAAGGGAGATGTAAGTGATGGTTTCGTTCTTGCCGGTGGCCAGGCCCATAGTGCGCAGATCGTGCAGTTTGTAATCCTCGGGCGTGGCGTCCTTTTGAGAAGATTTTTGTTTGAGAAGCGCCGTCGTCAAAATCACTGCGCAGTTTTCCTGAGGTTGCTCTCCGGCCGCAAGATCCCCCTGAGGCGTGCGCTGCATCGCGCCACAAGGCGCGTTGTTCACGTATTCTGATTCTTTATCCCAGGAAAGTCCGGATAGCAGAGCATTCTGAATCGGCTCCTCTGCCTTCCATTTCTCACCAGGTCTTATGCCTTTCTCGGGGTAGGCAGCGCCGCCGCCAAATCGCGAGACCCATTCCTTCCAGATGGCTTGCTCGTCAGCAGAGAGCCGATCCAGTCCTTCGATATCGGTCGCTTGACCATCCGCGTGAAGAATAAATTCAACCGTCTTTTCGGGCTTGGCGGATTTTGCAGCGTCGGAAGCCGTTGCATTGGTGGCGCCTGCATCCGGATCGAGAATTCGCGTTCGCAACCGCGCCACTGCTCTGCCAGCATCGATCCGTAAGTCTTCCACCTCAACCAGCAGAAGAAGAGTCTCGTCATTTTGGACTCCCGTCGGGGCCATGGGTACGGCGACCGTGCTCTCGGTCGTCATGTTGGTTTTGGAGCTGTAACCAATCTGATAGCGAAAGGTCTGACCAACGCTGAGTCTCGGGAATAACACGACGCGGTCTCCGTTGTCACGCGCTACGCACGGAACCGCCGCTAAAAGCAGGCAACAGCCGAACAATTTTAGAAAATTATTCATGGCAGGCGCCCCTGCCGGGCGTCACTTCTCCGGTGATTTGAAATGCTTGTCAAAGAACTCGATCGTCGCGTGATACGCAGCAAGCCAGGTTCGATGCAAAAGAAAATCATGAATCTCATCGGGAAAAACCAATTGCTCGAACTCGACACCTTGTTTTCGCAATGCCTCGGCAAGATCAACGGTCTCCGCAAAAGGAACATTTCGGTCATCGTCGCCCTGGATCAAGAGGACAGGAGAGCGCCACGTGCTGATGGAAGAAAGCGGCGAAGATTCCCATGCCAGTCTCGCAAAATCGGTGCGATCCGTTGGCTTGTACGTCGACGCGAAAGTGGGAATCTCGGTATTCCAATCGTGGACGCCGTGCATATCAACCCCGGCAGCGAAAAGATCGGAGGCGCGGGCGAGGCCGAGAGCTGTCAAGTAGCCGCCATAACTGCCGCCCCACAAGCCGATGCGCGCAGGATCGACGTCCGGACGCGAGCGCAGATAAAGTCCAGCGCCTTCGACGTCGTTAAACTCGCTCGCACCAGCGGCACCGTAGTTGAGCGCTTCGCGAAAATTGAGGCCGTAGCCGATTCCGCTCCGATAGTTCACGGCGAGGACGATGTAACCGCGGCTCGCGAGGTACTGATTCATGGCGTAGGCGTTGCTGTAATAGAACATGTAATGAAAGCCGAGGAGCATCTGGCGGCGCGATCCGCCGTGAAAAAAGCAGAGCGCGGGATGACGTGCGCCATCGCCGGCGTTGCGCGGCAGAAAAAGCTGAGCGTGAATCTGCATCCCGTCGACCGACGAAAGAATGATTTGTTGCGGCGTGACCATGGCGCTGGCGGGAAAATCCGCCGGCAGGGATTCGGGAGCGAGGTCGCGCAGTTCGCTTTTGCTCGCGATGAGGGCGGGACGCATTGTGGTGTGCGCGTCGGAACGCAGGACTACAATTGTCTTGTCATCGCTCGCGATAACGGGCGCTGTTTCGATTCCCGTCCCGGACGTCAGAGCTTCGGGATGATCGCCGGTGGGCGAAACTTTCCAAACGTGGCGCCGATCAATATCATCTTGATTCGACGAATAAACGATCACCTGACCGTTCGAGCTGGCCGAAACATATTCCACTTCGAAATTTCCCGGCGTGAGCAACTTTGCCGCGCCGCCGCTTACGGGAACGGACCACAGGTGAACCCATCCGCCGCGCTCCCACGGAAAAACGATGCGGTCGCCGGCCGTCCATATCAACTGATTCTCTGCGACAACGGCGTGAAACACGCTTCCGCTGCCGGCGTCAGCGTGCCAAATTTCCTGGCCTTTGCCCGTCGTTGCGTCAGCAATTCGGATGGACCACGGTTGCCCTTCGCGGTCTGGACTAAATGGCAGTTTGCTTTTCGCAGCGGCGATACGAACGAAAGCAATTCTGCGGCTGTCCGGCGACCACGCTGCTTGACTGTCGGTGTCCACACTTGGATCGAGATAAATCAGGGATTTCCCGGCGATGTCATAGACACCGATGAATCCGTGATCTCCGCGGCGGCTGGCAAACGCAAGCTTGGAGCCATCGGGAGACCAACGCAAACCACTCGCTCCACCATTCGAATGGATCAGCTGTTCAGCTTTCTCGCTGCCATCGAGCTTCGCAATCCACACCTGCGTTTTGAAGAGGAAGGCAACACTGCCCCCCTTAGGCGAAACAGCTGGCGAATGACCTTCGCCGAGTTTCTTTGGTGCGCCGCCATTCAACGAAACGGCCCATATATTCTGCTCGACGCCTTGCGGCGAATTCTGCGGATTGGGGTATCCCGCGTTGGCGAATTCAAGATCGCCGCCACGTGTGTAGACAATCGTTTCGGCGTCAGGGGCCCAGCTGAGCATGCCGAGGTCCTGGCCGTCGTCGTCCTTGTACGTTGTGATTTGGCGTGACTTGTAACTTCCGTCCGCCGCAGGCTCCGCGATCCATAGATTGCGCGCGCCATCCGCGTTGAAGACCCATGCAACGCGGCCCTTCACGGGTGCGGCCGTCAACTCCGTCGGGAACGGCGCGCTCAGAAACTGTTCGAGCGTCGGCGGCTTTTGCGCCCTGATCGCTGGGCAAATTGCCAGCGTGGTAAAGATCAGTATCTGTGCAATGCGTTTCATCAACGGCCTCCGACGGTCGTAGAAGTTTTCCAATAAATTTGCTTCTTAAAATCGCCTTCAAATCTCAATCCGCCGGCTGACGCGCGGCCACCTTTTCGACCGAAACGCGCGGCCCATCCAGCGGCCCGGATATTTTCAGCACGTGCCCGGCTTCGTTAATACCGATCGTCCTGCCGCGTCGCTTCCCCGCATTCAACGTTTCGATGGTCAAGTCGGCGTCGCGCGTAAAACTTACCGTGCCTTGCAGCGCCGTTCTCTCCGCGCCAGATTCCAACGTCAAATGTTCGACGGTAACTGCGCGGTTGCGCATCGTAAACGCCCCTTCGCCGCTTGTCCACCGCGAAGTGCCTGTGTGTGGCGCGCCGTCGGACACGCTGGCGTTCACGTCCCAGCCGCGAAATTCCACTTTCTGCAGCTGAATCTCGCCATCGCCGGACAATTTCTGCAGGAGTTCGTCGCGCCCAACGCCCCCCGTCTCGACGTGCACTGTGCCTGATGCCAAACCCGCAAGCCGCTCCGCAAATCGCCCGGGCGCGGGAATTTCCGCGAGACTTACGCGATCGAGTTTTGCGATGACATCATATTTCGGCAGTGGTGCAAACTTCGCCTTCACTTGCGCGTGCACCGTGCCGCCAGCCCATTGCGCATCAGCTGTGCGCACTTCGAGTTGGAGATCGTGCAAGGCTCCCTCCGCGTGCACATTCGCAAGTTTTAGCTTTTCGACCGTCAATTCCCCAATGTTTATTTCCCCATCGGCATTCATCTGCCGAACCAATTCACTCGCGGCCGGGCTTGGCGACGATCCACCGAGCAGCGACGGCAGTAGCCTCTGCAACCAGTTTGGCCGCGCGCGCGGCCCGACCCAGCGGTCCAGCTCGGTGGCATTCATGCGATCTGTAGCTAAACTAAAATTCCATTTCGGGTGGTCTTCGCCATTGGTAATACTTTTTTCCGCGATGGAGCCGGACCAAGTGCCGCCGAATCCCTCAACCTTGGCTAAATCCACGGAGCGCACTCCGTCTTTCCAATTCACCGTGGTTTGCTGCACGGCGAGAGGCTGGTTCAGACCAGCGACTGCGAGCGTCGCCTTATTAAACAGAATTCTGCCATTCCAACGACTGCTGAAGGGTGTCTGCCAATCCCACCGCATCACCGCGAGCGCCTCTCCTGTCAGTTCCCATCCGTGATTTACAGGCCGCCCTAAAGCTGCCGCGGTTTTTAGCACTTCTTCGACCCTTTGCACGTGCCCTTCAATACTGATGCTGCCCGTGTGCGCGCCCAGATCTTGACTGAGCGTAATATCCGCGGCGTTTTCCATTAGTGTCGCCATGCGCCGCTTCTTGGGCGCAAAGACATCGCGGGCCGCGCCTCCGAGAGAAATGCGAATCGGCTCTGAAATCAGCAGATTTCGCTCGCGCCCAATACGCACGGGACCAATCCGCAAGGGAGCTTTCATGCCAGGCACTTTCACGACGCCGCCGTTGCTGGAGAAGGCAGCTTCGCCGATCTCCAACGGCCAACCGCGCAGCATCACTGCGCCTGTGAAGAACTGCTCGGCCGAAATTCCATCGTCTACACCTGGCTGAAATGCTCTGTACCATGCCAGCAAATCTGTTGCCTGAATTCCCGAAGAATCCAGTTGCACCTCGAAGGCGGGCGCCGGGCCGGTTACATAATTTGCTGCTCCTCGCAAATTCGAACGCGGGCCTTCGATGGTCACTTCTTCCGCACGAACGCTTCCCGCGGCTACATTCCAATGACCTTTGACGCCAAATCTTAATCGTGGATTGTCGTTCCGTTGGATCAAATCCCAGCGATGAATTTGCGTCGCACGGGCTTCGGCGGAAAAAACCCAATCTCCGGCAGGCGATTCGGCGGTCGAGCCGGCGTCGGCCGCGCCGCTCTTTAGCGTTCCGTCCAACGTGAACACGCCGCGCATGCCGTAATCGCGCCCACGCAGCAGACGGAACAGGTCCGCCAGCGAGACTTCTTCCCAGTGCACTGTGATTTGCGCAGGCTGCAACCGCGCCGAAGTTCCTGCGACATCTCCTCGCACCCTGACTGTTCCCGCCGATTGCAATGCCACGCCGCTGCGCCACGGCTGCGCTTCGAGGCGAAGCCGCCAGCGTCCCGCCGCTACCTGCTCCACGCTTCCGGAGACACCGATCAGCGCAAAGGGCAGTTTGTCGTCCACATTTTTGAAATTGACGCGGCCTTCGTCGAAATCGATTTTCAGCAGGCGGTTGACTGGTGCGACCGCCGAGGGCGGCCCATAAACGCGCGCGTTTGCTCCCGCCGCGGCTTTCGCCGGAGGCAGCCACCGCTCAAGGTTCCATCTCCCCTGGGTGTTGCGCACCAGGATCAAACTCGGCCGACTCAGCGAAAGTGTGCCGAATTCAAAATGGCCACGAAGTAATCCGGTCCAGCGGAGGCCCGCGGACAAGTTTTCGGCGCGCAAAAAATATTCATTGCCGAACGCGGCGTCTTCGCCAACGGAGACTTGTTCGGCATCCAGCCGGGGAGTGGGAAGCAATTGCACCGCGAACTGCCTGACCTCGACCGGCCGTCCAAAAGCTCTCTCCAATTGCGCGGTCAAGTACACGTGCATGCGGTGCGTGCGGACAAGCAGAGACACACCAATCTGCATGGCCACAAGCAGCGCCACAATCGTAAGCGCCAGCTTCCACCACTTGCGCGGGATTTTCATCTTGTCCGGAAGTTTCGCAGACTGGCCTGCAAATGAAAAGCTGCTGTAAGAAGGACTCCGCCCGGCGTTGCCATTGTTCCAAGAACGGGCTTTCGAGAAAACTCTTCAGAGAAAATCCACCAAAGAAAAACTGAGAAGTTCAATGCACCGTATGCAGCATACGGCTCCAGCGCGTACGAGAGGGAAGGTGCGCGAGCGTGTCGAACACTCCCACCAGCCGTTGAAAAAAAGTGGTCTGCGTGTAATCGTTGCTCGTGGCATCCACCGACCAATAAATCAGAAAAGGTCGCCCCATGATCGCGGTGCGATCCACGAATCCCCAGTAGCGGCTGTCCGAGCTGTGATCCCGATTGTCACCCATGGCAAATAATTTTCCGGGCGGTACGACGATTTCGTCGCCTTGCACATAGCTGCGCAGCGTTTCCCGCCAGCCGGATTCCGTGACGACTTGTTGCGAAATCATCTGATCCCGTCGAGGCGGAAACGAAGTGTTGAATGGATCGTAATTCGCCAACTGGTCGTGGTCGTGAACGACGTACGGCTCGTTCAGCGGTTTTCCATTGACGAACATTTGTTGGTCCACCATCTTCAAACGGTCACCCGGCAAACCAATTACCCGTTTCACAAAATGCTGGTGGTCCGCGTAGGGGTACTTGAATACGATAATGTCGCCGCGCTCCAGCGGCCGGTACGGGAGCACTTTTTCATACCAGGCCCCGCTGCCGCCGAAAATAAATTTGTTGACGAGAAGATGGTCGCCAATCAGCAGCGTCCCTTCCATGGATGCCGACGGAATTTTGAAGGCTTGAACAACAAAGCTGGTCCCGAACAGCGCCAGGAGCACCGTTACCAGCAACGATTCCAGATATTCGGAAATCGTCGTGGGATCCTCATGCGGCTCTTCTTTTTTTGGCGCGGCCGGCACCACCAGATCCACTGGCTCTTCGACCTTTAGCGCAGTCTCTTCCGCCATTTGATCTCAGCCTTTCCGTTCCACTCGCTTGTTACTTTCGTTCCAGCAATTCCATCGCGCTCTGCGCCGCTCGCTGTTCGGCTTCTTTTTTTGTGCTGCCTTCGCCGCGGGCCATGCGCTCACCGTCAATCCAAACTTCCACCTGGAAAATTTTCTGATGATCCGGGCCGCTTTCGCCCGACAGCCGGTATTCGGCGGTGGGCTTTCCGTGCCCTTGCAAAAATTCCTGCAGCGCGGACTTGCGGTCCGAGTCCGAGATTCGCTCTCCGCGCGCTTCAAGCGCTTGTTCGAAGAGCAGCCGCTTAAGCATTTCTCGCGTGGGGCCCAGCCCCGCGTCCATATAAACCGCAGCCACGACCGCCTCGAAAGCATCTGCTAGAAGCGCCGGCTTTTCTCGCCCACCAGTCTTTTCTTCGCCACGTCCCAGCCGCAAATGCTCGCCAAGCCTCACCCGGCTCGCCGCATCGTGCAGAGAGTGCGCATTCACAAGCCTCGCCCGGCTTTTGGAAAGCTGGCCCTCGCTCCATTCTGGAAACGACTCAAGCAGATATTCTCTCGCTAGCAACTCCAGAACAGCGTCCCCCAAGAATTCAAGCCTTTCATTATCCCGGATGGCGGGCGCTTCTGCGGATTCTTCCGTGCGCTCCGCGCGCAATTCCGGTACAGCGGAGCTATGCGTCAAAGCGCGATCGAGGAGTTCCGGTTTCTTAAACCGATAACCAAGACGCTCCTCGAGATGCCCTGCGTCACTTTGTGTCATGTCTTTGAGCAGTACGCCAAGCGCAAGCGGCGCTTATTTCGGTGCGCTCAACTGCGTGGAGCCCAGTTTCTTGGCCTCTTCGGCGCCACTCTTGCATGTCGGCTGCAAGCTTCCGGGTACGGTAGCGCACTTGGTGAACGCCACCACGGCCGCGTCAAAATGCGAGGTCTTCTCGTTCGAAATCGCCAGGACGTAGAAGGTCACCGGATCGGCCTCCGGATTTGGATCCACTTTTGTGGATGCCTCAAACTCGGGAATAGCGTCGTCATACTTGCCCCTGCGGAAATACACGAGTCCCAATCCGCTGTGGGCCATCGCCAGCGTCTGATTTTTAGCAAAAGTGAATTGCTCGTCGGTCATTCCGTCGGGCTTGGGAATCGTCGGGGTGAGCTCGATCGCCGACTTGGAGTACTTTTCCGCCTTATCTAATTGCACAGCGGCATTCGGCATGTTCGCATTCCACGCTCGCGGAAGCGTCTGGCCAAGAATCGCCAGGGTCTGCACATCGGTCGGAGCGAGAGCAATGGCTTTCTCGCCGGCATCCTGCATCTTTTGGATATCATTTCCCGCAACATAGAGCTTCACGAGGTTCGAATACACCGCCGCGAGGTAGCGGCTCTGCGGGTATTTCTGAATAAACGCTTCGGCGGCCTGAATTTTTTTCGGGCCATCCGTCAGTGGTATGGCATTGAACGCTTTGAACGCGGCATCCTCTTCCGCATTCACCGGGGGCGCCGGTGTGTCCAGCGTCAGCGTATTCGCCTTGTCCTTGTCGGCCGGCTGCTGTGCAGGAGGCGCGCTCTGCCCACTTTGGCCACTCTGTCCGCTTTGGCCGCTGCCACTCTGTGCACCTGCCCCAACGCATCCCAGTAACAACAATCCTGCAAAAGCCCCTGCTCCCGTCCACTTCTGCCAAATCCCCTTCATTTCCCGCCTCCTGTTTGCTTCTTCAAGTCGTTGATCGAGCTACAAGGCTCGATTTTCACCGTCTCGTTCTTCCCATGCTCTACCGATTGCCGTCCCTAACTCTAAGGCCGCTCGGCTGGTTTCTCAAGGTTCACGGCTTCGAGTCCTCTTTGCGCCGCTTGCTTTGCTTGCTCTGGTGCTCCCGGCACGGCGAGTGCCGCTTGAAACTCGCTCTTCGCGAGTCCCTGCTGCCCTTCATCATCATAAATCCGCGCGAGATAAACATGCGACCAGGTCATTACCATCGGGTCCTGCGTCGCTGCGTGCGCTCCCGTCGTCAGCCTGCCAAATACCTCTTTCGCGCGAGGCCCATCATGCTCCAACAACGCTACCAATCCCAGACCGTACCATGCACGGATTTGGTCCGGATATTTCGCCAAAACCTTTTGGAAGGATTCTGCCGCCGCTTGCGGATTTTTCTCCGCGATTCGCCGCTCGCCGTCGGTCAACTCCGCGATCGCATCCGCGTCGTTCGGCACCGTCGTTGGCTGAGCCAGCTTGTGCCGCGTCACCGCTTCGCTGGCAGGATCACCCTCTTTTGGCCCTCTATCCGCGTATGTAAACTTGATGCCGTCAATCCGCTTGGCTTCCGTGGCTAAATTGATCCCCCGTACCAGATCCTGAAAATAAAGCGCCATGGACGGCTCGGCAGCCTCGTATTTTGTCAGCCCACTAAAAAGAGGCCTCACAAGCACATAACCTTCCTCGTCATCGCGGTCCATCGCCGCTTCCCTTTCGCCAGGCGATAGCTTTTTCAGCTTTAGTTCCACTGCCCGCACCAGGCACTCAGCAAAGAAAGCCTCATAGTCATCTTTCAGATCCGGTGCGAGCCTGGGCGCCGAGGTTGCCTTGTCAAACAACGGCCGCTTGACCGCCAGCACATGCGGATATTGCTGCGGAAGCGGATCGAGCAGGAAATGAAGGAAGGCGTGTCGCACGATATCCGTCGGAATGTCATCTGAGCCGCTTAGAACGATCGAGTAATGCTCGCCGGAGTTCCGCACGTTCGTGATGCGCCCGACCAGCGGCTCCAGAATGATCGTAAACGTCCTGGTCGTCGAATTATCCTGGGGCTGTCGCAGATAACCCGTGGTCACAAAAACGATTTGCGACACTGGATCGTGAACCTTCTCGATTTCGCCGTTATATACGGGCTGCAGTCCCCTCCAGAGCTGTCCAATTTTTTGCTCTTTGTAATAGTTCGAGAGAATTTCGCTGAAGCCCTCGAGCGCCAGCACTTCCAACGGTTGATCGTCTCGCTTAAGAGTTATCTCGAAATTTGGCGCAGGCCCGGAAAGCAGCCCAAACCAAATGTAACGCGAAAGTGTCGCTCCCGAATCGCGCAGCACATGAGCTTTGTAAAACTCCCGCACTGCGTCCACCGCGGGGCCTTGCTGGTGTTGCATCTGTTCGCGGAGCCGTGCGCGTAGCGGATGCCAGTTCTCCGCGCTGACATTCGATTCGAATCCAGCGGCCAGAAGCGCGCACATCGTCGTGAACATGGCTTCGCTGCCGTCCACCGTAACGTTGGTGACTGGCGCCGTTCGTTGGGGCGGCGGGGGCAGCGGCACCTGTCCGCTCGCCATCAGCGGACCTAACAGAAACACCACCGCTGCGCACAATCCGCCCACCATTCGTCGTTGAAATTGTTTTCTCATGAACTCTGCCGCAGTTCTCGCTTGAGCTGGAAACTCTCTGAACCGCTTGTTCAACCTCTGAGGCGGGACAGGCACTGGGTCTGTCTCTCAACTTCTCCGCCAAAATCCCCCGGGGCGCACACTCTCCTGTGGCAACCCTGCAGCATCTTTTCAATTTACAAGCGCCCTTCCCATCCGTCAAGGAATCAGCCGCTCGCCCACCTAGCCTGCCATCCAACTCTTGTTACTCTCGCAGGCATCTGGTAACAGTGAGGATGCGTTCACACCCGCCGCGGGATGGCTCGACCCCATGAGTTCCCTTCTTACAAAAAGAGCTTATTTTTTCTTGATGGTTTGCGTACTCCCCGGAATCTTACCTTTCAGTCTGCGCGCCCACCTTGCTGGTAAAGATGCCGCGCCGCAAGCCCAGCATTCGGCGGTTACGGCCTCCGGGCAGAACTCCGCTGCCGCGTCCGCTTTCGCTCCGTCCGGCAAGCTGCGCATGTCGCAAGAAGTTCAGCTCACTGGCGATTCTTCCTGGGTTGACACCGGCATCGACGTGCAAGCCGGTGAACACGTGGTCGCCATAGCAACCGGATCCCTTCGCTACGCCGATCAGCAAACCGACACCACCCCCGCCGGAATCGCTCGCGGCTTCAAAGATCTTCTGCGCAATCTACCCTTTAACGAAGCTGGCCGCGGCGCGGTCATCGGCCGCATCGGAGATAAAGAAACTTCGCAACCGTTTCTCATCGGCGCCAAACGCGACCTCGTCTCGCCTATCTCGGGGCGCCTCTCGATCGGCATCAATCAACTGAGCAGCGACACTGGCGATGGCACGTATTCGGTTCGCATCGAGATTTACCCCGCCGATGCCAGCGCCGTACTCTACACCGCCAAAGCTGTGCCCTCCATGCGCGGCGTCAACAATGATCTATTCGCGGAAATCCCGCGCCGCGTCGCCGATAAAGCTGGGGATCCCGGCGATATGGTTAATTTCCTAATCATCGGCTCCAAGGAAGCCATGGAAAAAGTCTTCACCAACGCTGGCTGGGTCAAGGTCGACGCCAACGTCAAAGAAACCGTCCTCAACGGCATCCTCGCAAGCATGTCCAAGGAGTCCTATCTCACCATGCCGATGAGCCCTCTCTACCTCTTCGGACGCCAACAAGATTACGGCTGGGCGCACGCGGAACCCATTGCCGTCGTCGCTTCACGCAATCACCTGCGTACATGGAAGGCGCCGTTTGTGGTAGACGGCCGCACGCTCTGGGTCGGCGCCGCCACTCACGACGTCGGCTTCGAAAAAGATCAGCGCAACAACGGCCTAACGCACAAAATCGATCCCAATATCGACCTCGAGCGTGACTACGTCGAAAAAACTCTCACCTCGACGGGGCTGGTGGCGGAAGTCATTCACATCCTCCCGTTAAATCCAATGCAAGAAGCCAGGACCGCCACCGGCGGCAGCTTCCACTCCAACGGACAGGTTTTGGTCTTAAAGTTGGGCGAATCCGCGAAGCAGGAATAAGGGCGAGCAAGAAGAGGAAAGTTAGCCGCTCTTGGAGTATGATAGCCGCCGTCGAGAGGCCTTTGCCCGGCCGGTCACTAGTCCCGGAGCCCACCATGCCCGTCATCGCCAAGCCAGCAAATGAACCAGCGCGCCTCGCCGTCCTGGAACGTTACGGCCTGCTCGATACCGACCCCGAAGAATCGTTTGACGACTTAACCCAGCTCGCTTCGTTCATCTGCAAAACGCCCATTGCGCTCATCTCTTTAATCGACGACGACCGGCAATGGTTCAAATCACGCATCGGCATCGACGCCAAGGAAACCTCGCGCGAAGTCGCCTTCTGCTCTCACGCCATTTTGCAATCCGATGTTTTCGTGGTTCCTGACGCGCTCCAGGACGACCGCTTTCGCGATAATCCGCTTGTCGTTTCCGACCCGCACATCCGCTTCTACGCTGGCGCTCCGCTCATCAACGAAGACGGCTACGCGCTCGGCACGCTCTGCGTTGTCGATCAGACTCCCCGCGAGTTGGAGCCCGAACAAAAAGAGTCCCTCAAAGCCCTGAGCCGCCTCGTCCTCGCACAAATGGAATTCCGCCGCAATCTGATTTTGTTGAAGGAAGCCCTCAGTGACCGCACAAAGGTAGAGCACGAACGCGAACAAGAACTCCTCAAACTGCAAGCCACCTTAATGCGCGTCCTCGGCCTGCGCCACGCCGCCTCGGCCAGTCAATCTCGCTGAACTCCTAGCTTATAATCTGTCTGCAAGCTCTCCGCGAACCTCTGCGCACTCTGCGTCTCTGCGTTATCTTTTTCTCTTCTCTGATTAATCTCTTTCGTGCCGGGTGTCGTGTCCCGAAAAAACTCCCGAATACTCCTAAGAACTTGTAGGGGCGTGGCTTGTTTACCCTGGAAGGGCTCCGCCCGTGTGGGCTAGGGAATAGCAACAGCCCGTCGCAAAACGTCCCGAGAAATATTCGCCCCGCTCACAACTAGCACAACGTTGTCGCCAAATTCCGCGCCGCGTGCAAGCAGCGCTGCTGTACTAGCAGCCCCGGCAGGCTCAGCCAAAACGTGCTCCTCGATTAGCAAAACCTCAATCGCCCGCAACATCGATTCCTCGCTAACAAGTGCCACATCATCCACAAGGCTCCTGATGTCGCGCACGTTCGCCTCGTCCGGCGTCCGCGTAGCTAACCCATCCGCAATCGTGTCGCAAGTCTCGGTCCCCACCACTCGATCTTCCTTCCACGACCTGTAATAAGCCGGCGCCCGTTCCGCCTGCACCCCGATGATCTTCACGCGCGGCGCAATCTGTTTCACCGCCGCCGCAACGCCGCGAATCAAGGCTGTATCGCCCATAGGCACCACAATTGTGTCAGTCGTTGGTAGTTGCTCGAGAATTTCGCAACCAATCGTCCCCGGCCCCGCCGGCAAATTCGTATCGGTAGCATCATTCAAGAAATAAACGCCAGGCCGCTTTGCGTACTCGTTCGCCAACACAAACGCTGCTGCCAAATCCGTCCCGCCGCACTCCACAATCTCCGCTCCCAGGGAAGCAATCTTTCCCCGCTTCACCGTATTGCATCCCGCCGGCAAAAAAATCCGCGCCTTAACGCCGAGAAGTTTCCCCGCCCAAGCCACCGCCGCCCCATGATTCCCAGTGCTACAAGCAATCACCTCCTTAATCGCCCCGGTGTCAGGTGCGCTGGCCTCGCTAGTCTCCGTCCCTGTAGGGGCACGATACATCGTGCCCTCTTGTTCTTGCGCCCTCATCCGCGTGGCCAACCCCCACAAAGCCCCCCGCACCTTGAACGACCCCGTCGGCAGCTCCATCTCCAATTTCAAATAAACCCGCTTCCCCACCCTCGCACTCAAAAACGGCGCCTCAACCAATCGCGTCGCCACAAAGTGCTGCGCCAAAAATTTCTGCGCCTGTCGTATCGATGCTAATTCTGGTCGAATTTGCAAACACACCTCACCGCCCAACATACCGAGACGTCGAACCGGTTCTGCGCCAACCGCAAGAGTTCTCCGTTCGTCTTGCCTGCAAAACCAGCTTCGGGAACTGTTAGGCAACTATGTCCTTGAGATATGAAACTGCCTTTGAGGGGCCGCGGAACACATTCATCCAGCAAAAGCTTCACTTGAGCTGCGCGAAGACAAGCGCCTTATCCTCTTCGAGCGCGGCGATAGCCGCCTCGCGAGTTACGGTCGGAAAGTGGTCAAGGAATTCATCAAGCGTCTGACCACCTTCGATGTAGTCCAACAGCGCTTGAAACGGCACTCGCGTCCCCGTAAACACGGGCACTCCGCCTAGAATCTCCGGATTCTTTACGATGGCACTGGAGGCCATGGATTTGCTCTCTGCTGCGAGTCTACCAAGAAACGCAAGACGGACAAAGACCCATCAGCGAAGAGCTCTTCCCGCCGTGATTACTCACAACCAGTCGTTCAACCGGACCAACTCTCACGCCGCGCAACGATGTATTACAATGAGGCATATGCGCTGCAAACAGAGAAAAAAACAAACGAAAGAAGCGAAGGATCTTCGGTCAGGGAAAGTTGCGCTCAGGTATCCCAGGCCTCAGTTCGCATAAGCCTTTGCCGGATCGCCATCTGGACCTTTCCGATATTCCTGAAGCCACCGACGAACAGCCCCCGTCGCGCCCGCCGCGTTGGTTGTCCTGTCACCGGCAACGCCAAACATTTGATCGCCATCCGTGTCGCTCCGCGGGTCCTTGACAAACTTCGTCGCCTCGCCGCTAAGGAATCGAAGCCCTACCAAACCTACATACACGAAATCCTCGAACGCGCTGTTCATGGCTTGGGAGAATTCAGGTCTGGCCTATCCGATTTGGGCTCGAACAAAAAACATATGCGCTCTTTCGGAAAATAGCTGACCTCAAGCTGGCTTCGGTTTCTCTGCGCTGCCTCTGTGAGCTCTGCGTTATCTTTTCTCTTCCGCTGTTTCGTTACGTTGTTACTTCTTTACGTCATTGCATCTCAAACCGCAGTCGCAGCCGCTTCCTTCGGCCTCGACGCCTTCCACAAGGCAATATACGGCTCCAACTCCTTCATCATTTTTTGGAATTGAGGGATGTCGAGCGACTGTGCTCCGTCGCTGATGGCTTTTTCCGGGGCGGGATGGACCTCCACGATCAACCCGTCGGCGCCAATCGCCACACCAGCGCGCGAAACGGCAGGCACCAGGCTGCGCTTGCCCGTTGCATGGCTCGGATCGAGAATCACAGGAAGATGCGTCAGTTCATTCAGCGCGGGGATCGCGGCGATGTCACATGTGTTGCGCGTTTCGGTTTCAAAGGTACGAATGCCTCGCTCGCACAAAATCACTTCGGAATTTCCGTGCGCCACGATATATTCCGCGGACATGAGTAACTCTTTAATTGTTCCGCTCATTCCCCGCTTCAAAAGCACCGGCCGGCCGCATTTTCCCAGTGCCTTCAGCAGCACGAAATTCTGCATGTTGCGCGCACCTACTTGCATGATGTCGGCGTATTTCGCGATCAACTCCACGTCGCGATCGCTCATCACTTCCGTGATAATCGCCAGACCAGTGGCTTTCTTTGCCTTCTGCAATAATTTCAGCCCTTCCTCTTCCATGCCTTGAAAATCGTACGGCGAAGTACGCGGCTTGAACGCGCCGCCGCGCAGAATCTTAGCTCCGGCCGCCGCCACCCCCTCCGCCGCGCGCATAATCTGCGCTTCCGATTCCACGGAGCACGGTCCTGCCATTACCACAAATTCGTCCCCGCCAATTTCCGTACCGTTCACGCGCACGCGCGTCTTACCTGCGCGAAACTGTTTGCTCACAAATTTGTATGGCGCGGAGATGCGCACAACTTTCTCTACCTGTGGCATAGACTCGACCGACTCCATGCACGCCGTCACGTCTCCCACTCCTACCACGCCAATCACCACGCGCTCTTCTCCTTCGATCGAGTGCACCTTGTAACCGAAATGTGCCACCTGGTTGCGCACTTCATCGATCTCCTGACGCGTCGCATGCATCTTCATCGAAATAATCATGGCTTCTTCCTCTCACATCCATTTTTTCTTCCCGAACTTTCGCTTTGCAAAACTTTCTCAAAAATTCTCCGCTCTAAAAACAAAAAACCCACTCGCTGCGAGTGGGTCGAAACTTTTTGCGTTGTTTCTAATTACAGAATCGCCCCTCGCATTTTAGATGGGTGGGTACCAAAATCGAAACCAATACGAGTGGGTGCCGCGATTCATGGGCGTATTGTATTTCGTCTTTTCTGCGGAAACAACAAATATTTCACATCACTCTGGCGTTCACGAATCACTCCAAACTCGAATCCAAAACACCTGTGAAGCACCACACCATGCCGCGCGCCATTCAATACCTCAATAAAGCAGCACTGCAATGCGGTAACGCGTGAAACCACCGGCATCGCTTCCCATACAGGCACCGACGGCACCCTTCCGATACCTTCGACTTTCGACCTTCTGCAAAAGTTCATTGGGAAGCTTGCTAAGATCCGTTACCTCAAACCGAATTACGTACAACACGCCAGTACCTTCATAACCTTTGTCCATACCGCACGTTTTGCGCGCATCCCCTGTTGCCTCGACCGCTTGGAGACTCGTTGCTTTCAACAACGAAATGACTTTTCCCTCTTGTTGCTGCAAGCTCAAATCCGCGACTTGCCGGGAAAAATCCTGTACGGCGAAGAGTCCGTTTGTTCCTCTCGTCACGGCAATGCCGATGGCCGTAAGCTCGCCATTGAGAATGTTCCTGCGATGCCCCGGCGAGTGCATCCATCCCTCGTGAATTTCTTCCGGATTGGGACCAACGGCTACGTTTTCCGCAACCATGGCGTATTTTGCGCCAGCCTGGGCGGTGCGTTGCTCCAGCGAAGGTTCACCTGGGAACTGATGCGAGAGCGCATTCTCCCGCACCATGAGTTGGTTGTGCTCGCGTGCGGAGGCGGCTAAGGCATCATCCCACTTAAGAGATTGCAGTCCGGCTGTAGCGCGTTCACGGTTCGTGGCGTCGAGGAGGAGTTTTTCGTCCAACGAGGGATGCAACGAGATTGATGAAGTTGGACGCGGAGGACGATTCTGCGAGTGATCTTGCGAACGGGCGGACGAAAGAACAAAGAGAAAAGAGAGTGCTGCAACCGCGCTAGCGGTTTTGAAAAAACGCAGTTTTTTCATCGAAGGTTAGCCGCGAACGTGAACGGAGCTGAAGTTAAGAATGACATGGCCGCCGGAGGTGGGCCGGCCAAAACTCAGCATCGGGCGGAAACGAGAGAAAAGAAGAATCTCGTCGAGTTGATGGCGCAACGCCGGGCTCGCGGGACCAGAAAGAATTTCATAGTCCAACATCTGGCCGCGATCGTCGACTGTGACATAGACCTGGAGGCCTTGCGGAAGAGAGAGCTCGACCTCGTGCTGCTCGGATCCCCAAGCTTGCGGATAATCCGAAATGGAAACCAACTCCGCAGGACGAAGGATATCGAGCGGAACATCGTTGGGCACAGCTTGCAAGGTGGCACCAGGTGCCATCAATTGCAGAACGAAGACGAAGACCACAATGGCGGAAAAGACCCCACCAGTGGCGGGAACAGTCAGCGGGCGAAAAACGTTGTCGAGAAGAACTTCGGCGCGGTCGCGCACCTTGCGCAGACGGCTGGACCAATCCTGAGATTGCTGCGACTGCGCTGCAGCCACTTTAATGCGAACAGCCAAATCGACTGGCGGTACATTTTTAGGCATGCGCGAAAGCAGCACGGAGAGCTTGCGAAAAGTTTCCAATTCGGCGCGACAAACCGTGCAGCCGTTCAGATGCTCGCCAATTTGTATCCGCTCGGCGGCGGACGTGGTGCCCGTGAGGGCGTCGTCCAGGTAGCCCGCTAGTTTTGTCCGTACCGTGTTGCACTTCATGAAAGCCCCTCCCCCGCTGCACTCGCACGCAGGGAATCACTTTGCTCTTGCGAAGAATCTTTGACGCGGCGCGCGGCAGTATATGCGTCGCCGAATGGCGATGGCTGCGGCTCGACCACTGAGCTGGCACCGGCAATCTGCGCGCTAACGTGAATCACGCTGTGCGAAGCGATATGCGGTTCGTGCTCGCGCAGAAGCGGCTCGAGAACCTGCCGGAGAGCGCGGCGTCCGCGAAGAATGCGTGACTTCACCGTGCCAACGCTGCATTCGAGGACTTCGGCTACTTCGTCGTAGCTGAGTCCTTCGAGGTCGCGCAGAATCACGGCCGTGCGAAACACGTCGGGAACCTCTTGCAGCGCGTGGTGCACAGCAATCTGAATTTCACGTGCAGCCAACTGCTCAAAAGGTGTCGCGCCGAGATCTTCAATTTCGATTGCGGCATGGCCTTCTTCGGGTTCGGCGTCAATCGAAACATTTTTTTGCAGATGACGCTTGAACCAGCGCTTGTGATTGAGCGCTTCGCGAATGGCGATGCGGTAGAGCCATGTCTTCAAAGAGCTGCCTTGGCGGAATTTGCGAATCCCGCGAAAGGCCTTCAAGAAAACTTCTTGCGAACCGTCTGCGGCGTCGGAGGTGTCGCCTAGCATGCTCAAAATCAGGTTATAGACCGGGCCGTGGTAATGGGTGACCAGCCAGTCGAATGCCGTTTCCGAGCCGGCTTGCAGCTCAGAGACGAGTTCGGCTTCATCGCGGCCCCAAGAAAGGGCGCTGACCCATTCGGACACTGCCGGCCTTTCCGGCCCGGTTGCTGGAGGCTACCCGGACCACCCTGCTGTCAGGTCCCACCTTTGAACGTTGGACCCAGGCCTTCTTGCGAGTGCGATCCCCCTTGTCCTGCGCTCTGGGATCGACTTGCTATCGAGATCGGCGTTCTGCGCATCGCCGCACCCGATGTCCGCTCTCAATACCTTAGACACCAACCGGGGCGGATATGTTTCCCGGCGGGAACAACCATTAACACCCGTGATTCTGGCACTTTGCGGGTTGCCGCGCAACGGTACCGGCGGACCAATAAGAGCGGTAGTCCGTGGCCCGTGATCCGTGGAAACGCCTAAGAACGACAGCCAAGATTGGCTGTCCCACCTGCAGAGATACCCCACCCCCGGGGTGTCCGCAAGTTATGGAGTAAATGTGTGAGCGGAATGGGGTTGCGGGTGTTCGTGCGTGCGCGCAGGAACGGCGAACGTTTAGTGACGAGTTCACAAACTTTTGGGGTAAGACGGGGTGCCCCCTCCCCTGGTTTTTTGTAAACATTGCTGCTAAAGGAGATAAAGTCGAGTGGAATCAGTGTTTGTGGAAGTGTTGATTCTGAACGGGTTGAAAGAGAGCGGAGTTTATTAAGTGGTGACCCCGGTGGAACTAAGGATTTTGCTGAAATTTTAGGGACTGCGCGGCGGGCGCATGGCTTTGAGGGACATGATCCGTGCCCCAGACCAGATAAAATTGTAACATATTAGTATATACTGTCAAGTGTAAACTATAATCGGTTTGTTTAGTGGGGGTTGTGGGGTGCGCAAGGAACGGAGTTGGTTTGAAAGGGCAAAACCCGCACCCTTGAAAACCACAAGGGATGCGGCACCCCGCCCACAAAGTCAATTAGGAATAGATTGGAGTAGTTTTGTACACCCGCAACGGTTCGACGGGTACGTCCGCGAGATTGAACGGTACAAATCGAGGAATGACTCTACAAGTTATGAAGCTGTGTATAGCTCGCCCGTAACAACTGATGGGACTGAGGCGGTTGACGCGGATCGCGGTAGCACGTAAAATGGTGCTGCACGAGAAACTGTGCTTAGGTCGGTAAAATCATGAAGACAAACGTAACGTTAAAACTGGACGCGGAGTTATTGAAGCAGGCACGGGTTCTGGCGGCGGAGCAAGGGAGCTCGATAAGCCGGATGCTTGCTGACAAACTGGAGGAGCTGGTGCGGGAGCGCGCGGGGTATGATCGTGCGCGAAAGCGGGCGCTGGCGCGTCTTCGTGTGGGGATGGATCTGGGCTGGACGCGGCCAGCTTCACGGGACGAGCTGCATGAGCGATAAATATTTTGTGGACACCAACATTCTGGTGTACGCGCACGACCTGAAGCAGGGCGCGAAGTACGAACGTGCGAGAGCACTGGTGCAAAGATTGTGGGAGAGTGAAAACGGAGTGTTAAGCACACAAGTGCTTCAGGAGCTTTGCGTCAGTCTCCAACGTAAGGTGGCTCGCCCACTGTCGGCCGAGGGCACCCGTAAGGTGATCGAGGACTATGCCAGCTGGGAAATTGTGGTGAACACGGCGGAATCGGTGCTGAAGGCTCTGGATCTCAAGGGGCGATACAACATTTCGTTCTGGGATGCGCTCATCGTGCACGCGGCCGGGAGTTGCGGAGCCGAAGTGCTCTACTCAGAAGACTTGGCCGACGGGCAAAATTACGGCGATGTCCGCGTGATTAACCCGTTGAAGTAAGGGAAGCAGCTGTCTCAAAATTAAAACCCGCACCCTTGAAAAGCGCAGTGGATGCGGTACCCAGCTTGCTTTTCCGTCACCCGCGAGCTTCGTGATCCGGTGTCCTCGCCCACCGCGGCAAGGGCAAACTGCGGGTGACGTTGCGAAACGCTCGGGCAGATGAGGCGATGCAATCGACAAGAACATGGGGGACATCGATGCAAGCATCGGGAGCAACCGGAACTCCGGAGCGAGAGCGATGGACCGCAGAAGAATTGTGCGACCGCTACCTGGGCGGGCGCCCGTCCGAAGCTGCACTTCAAGTGCTCAAGAAGGCAGAACAGCAGCGGCCGGAAGTTCGCGATTTCGTACAGCGTGCATTTCGGCTCATGGAGATTTCGAAGTTCGATCCGCGCGATTTTTCACCCTTCGTTGCGCGCTTCTTCACGGCGATCGCGCCGGGCATTTTGCCTGGCGCGTGGGGAGGAATGGTGCCGCCCTTCACGCTTCCGGGACGCCATAAGAAAATCGATGCCTATTTGCGCTCGAATGAATGGGCGAACTTCGAGCCAGGGACGGTCCTTTTGGACGTGGGATGCGGATTTCCTCCTCAGACTTCCATTGAAGCGTCGGAGGCGTTTCCAGAGTGGCAAATCGTTGGCGTAGATCCCACGTTTGAACAATTTCTCCTCTACGACGAACAAGAGAACTATGCATGTCTCGACCAGGCGGGAAGAGTGCGGTATTTTCAGGCTGGCCGCCCGGAGGAATTTCTCCGCCTGTATTCCGATCGCGACGCTACGGTACAGCATTTTTCGCAGGCGTTCGCGCAATTGCTCCCCAACCTTCCGCCCGATGAGGGGATACTGTCCAGTGCGGAACAAGGCGGGAGGCGTCTGATCCGCCATCCTCTGAGTACGTACGAGCGATCCAATCTCAAATTCGTTCAAGGAGGATTTGGATCCAGCGGCTTGCCGGAAGCGGGAGTCGTGCGCAGTTTCAACGTTCTCATCTACTACGACGCGGCTTTTCGACGCGAGGCGGAACAATGGGTGGCGCAGATTCTGCGGCCGGGGGGACTGTTCGTTTGCGGCCGGGACGACTCGGAGTCGCTAAATGCTCACTATTCGGTATACCGCTGCGAGGGCGGTCGGTTAGTGGAGAAGGAATTTGCGTTCGGAGTGGAAATGGTCCGTCATTCCGTGTGGTTTGCCCTGCACGATGGCGAGCGTGAGACATGGCGGCTTGCGGAACTGTTGAGAATTCTGCGGTCTGATCGGGAGTTCCTGCGCGATTACGATGCCCGGTTGGACGGTCTTCTGGCAGAAAACAGGATGGCTGTTCGGGATGAGAACGGATGTGTTGCCGAGCCGCCGGACCCGATCGACGCGGCGCGGGCGCTTCCGATCTACCACGAGATCGCGCGTTTGATCGAAGAGGAATTCGCCAGCCGGGCAGTATCCGTGCTTCAGCGGGCGGGCTTGCGTGCATGGCGAAATCCGGTGGGACACATTGCCGTCGGGCCCTGAGAGGCAGGAGCATCCTGATTGCCGCTGAGTAGCCCGGTAGCGTCTGTTTTAGCGGGTTGGGATGCAGCACTCGGCTTCGGTGCCCGCTACTATTGACAGGCTCCGACCGGCCATGTAAGAAATGAATAGGCGCAGGAATGGCAAATTCAAAAGAACGCGCACACGAATTGATTGACCGGCTTCCGGCGAGACAGCTCCCCGCTGTCGTTGGTGTGCTGGAAGCGATGCTTGATCCCTTGTCTCTTGGCCTCGCTAATACTCCAGTGGAAGAGGAAGAAATCACGACCGAAACGGCCGCATCGCTGGACCGCGCCCGTGCATCGCTCGCTCGCGGGGAAGGCATTCCGCACGAAGAAATCAGGCGCGAGTTCGGCTTGGAGAAATGATCGAGGAGCCTTCGCCTGGCCGAATGGCAATTCTCTGGTCGCCGGAAGCCCGGATTGACCTCCGTTCCATCGACCGCGAACCAGCCATGCAGATTCTGTACTGTGTGGATCGTTACCTGTCCAGCCGCACCGGTGATGTGAAAAAGCTGAAGCCTCCGTTCAAGGGTTTCCGTCTCCGCTGCGGCGAGTACCGCGTGTTCTTCGATTTGAAAGGCGACAACACCATTGAAATTACAGGTGTCCGCCATCGCAGAGAAGCCTACCGCTGATTCACCAGACATTGAGAGGCGGTATAAGATTTAGATGTGGGATGCCTCTCAAGGAGTAAGGATTCGACGAGAGAGAGCGGCAACGCGTTCCTGTTGCTCTTCTTGCGGCATGCTTGCAAGGTGCTTCTCCGCAATTTGAGCGAGGATTTCGACAGTTGCTTCTAAGGTTGGCTTCGTTTTCTTTTTTGCCACGCGGCTCACCGTCATCATGTTGCATAGTAGACCCATACAGGCGTGTTTCACAGGCCTTGAAAGTTGGCAGCCCTGAACTCGTCATCAGATCAGCCGAATCGTCCCCCGGAAGTAAGATTTAGTATTCGCCGAGGGAGTTTTCTCCTCTACTAAGAATTTTCTTTTCCGGCGGCTACCTGGGCGTGTCCGAGAAAGGCGACGAGAGAGACGCCGCCAATAATATTTCCAAGCAGGGTGGGAGCAAGAAACTGGGTGAGGTAAGCGCTAAAAGTTTCGCCGCCGGTTACCACCAGATAGAACATTTTCACCGATCCTGCAATCGTGTGGTTGAACCCGCCGAGGCCGATCAAGTACGTCAGAATAATGATGATGCTGACGCGGGAGGAATCAGCGCCGGGCAGCAGCCACACCATTAGAGCGATCAGCCAACCCGCGAAGATCGCGCGCACCATAGCGGTGCCGAAGCTGGCGCCAAGTCCTTCCTGGCTTACGTCCGTAAATGCCTGGCGGATTGTGGGATTGAAAATCACAACTCGACCGATGCACAGCGCGAAAAGAAAAGTTCCCACAAGGTTCGCGGCCAGGATTACAGACCATATCCTTAGGACGCCAACGATCTTGGCCAATGTTTGCTTGGACAGGAGCGGAATGATTACGGTGAGCGTTGTCTCTGTAAAAAGCTGCTGGCGGCCGAGACCCACAATCAGAAAACCGACGCTGTAGCCGAGCTTGGAAATCAATGGAGTCCAGGAGGCATGCGGCAAGTGAGCGGCGAGGAGCGCCTCAGCGACCAGGGAAAAACCCATCGACAGCCCCGCCGCTAGTCCAGACCAGGCGAGCGCCGAAGAAGTACGCGTGAATTCTTCTTCGCCCTCACGCCGGATGGTTTCATAGACAATGTTCGGCCCGATGGCGCGACGGTCTTCAACCTTCTTTTCCTCGGCGCGCGTGCTGATGACCGGGGATTCTTCCAGAGCCGTGGGGGGATGGTGTTTGGCGCCTTTCATGATTGGCGAAGGCTCGGAATTTCTGACCAGAGCTGCCTGTGACATCTGAAATGAAATCTTAAATGCAGAGTTGGGTAGCTTTTGTAGTTCACAAGATGAGCGACGGCGCTCATCTCGATTTTTTCTTGGGGACTTTAGCACCCTTTTTGCGGGCTTCCGACAGGCCGATGGCAATCGCTTGCTTACGGCTTTTCACTACGCCACCTTTGCCGCCTTTTCCTGATTTGAGCTTGCCGCGCTTTTCTTTATGCATGGCTTTCTTGACGCTTTCGCCCGCCGCTTTGCCGTATTTCGCCATTTGCCCTCCTTCGAACTCAAAAGCTGAGCTTATCGCGGAAGTGGCGGCCTTGGGATCAGTGAATCACCGTAGGAGGCGAAGCGATTGCACGTAGAGATCAGGATTGAGCAGGGTCTTGTATGTCACGGCTTGCTTAGGAGGAACGGGCGTGACTGTTAACTGGCTACATGATTGACGCTGTAAATCATTGCTTAATTGAAGGGCGGGGGCGCGGAAAGTCTCGACAGCGGATTGCCTTCGAAGATAGAAATAGAGTTAGCATCTGTTACGACCAATTCAGAAGACCTTCGCGCACCGACGGGGAGTTGCTGCCACCATGTCCACACTGACAGAGCTCGAATTCCTACTGGTGTCGAACGACTACGCGACGCTGACCGCGGTTTCGGGAGGCATGAAGAAATATGGTGCCAAGTTTAGCCTTGTGCCTACGGCGGAGGCGGCGCGGGACTATTTGGAGCGAAAGAAAATTGACGGCGTGTTTGTGGACATGCAGGTTTCAGGAACGCTGGAATTGATTGAAGCGATCCGCAAGGGGGCCTCAAACGGCAAAGCAGCGATTTTCGCCTGCGTTGCGAATGCGGCGGAGACAACGGCCACGCTGAATGCGGGAGCTAACTTTGTGCTGCGTACGCCTTTGAGCGCGGATGGCGTGGCACTACACATCACCATTGCGAAAGACATTATGCTGCGGGAGAGGCGGCGATATTTTCGCCATGCGGTCAACCTGGCTGTAACGCTAAAGGATGGCGAGGGCGAGCAGCGCGGGCGCGTCATCAACCTTAGCGAAGGTGGGATGGCGGTTCGGGCCGTGAGAGGGCTAAAGCAATGGACGGTGGTGGAGTTTGCGCTGGAACTTGCTCTGGGCGTGGATCTTAGCGGGAAGGGGCAAGTGGCTTGGACAAATTCGGAGGGGATGGCGGGGATATTGTTTCAGACGCTTCATGGGATGGGGCGCGGGTACTTGGAGGCATGGCTGGAAGGACGAGAGCAGCTTTCGCATAAGCCTTCAGAGAATGAGCACCCGGGGTAAGCTCCGGAGTTGGAGATGTTGCGGAAAAACCCCTTAAGGGCCGCCGGAGCAGCAAAACTTGGGGATTGATTAAGTGGAAAACGTCGGTTCGGTTAGGACCCCGCTAGCGTGAAACCTTTAGTAAAATAGGGGATTGCGGTAGTAGAGTGAGGCGTTTCGGGCTGAAGGACGGGCCCAAAACGGGACGCTGGCAGTGTGCAAGCGCGGTGCTTGATTCCCTCCCCCGGATAGATAGGGCGAGGCGGAGAATGCGGAATGACGCGGTCGGATACGATGAAAAATGTGGCGGCGATGGCGGGTCTGGCCGTTGTGTATTTCGTCGCGGGGAAACTGGGCCTGCAACTGGCGTACGTGCAAGCAAGCGCGACGGCGGTTTGGCCATGCACGGGGATCGCAGTAGCGGCGTTGCTGGTGTTTGGGTATAGAGTTTGGCCGGGGATTTTGATTGGGGCGTTTTTGGTTAACCTGACGACGGCGGGTACCGTGGCGACATCGATCGCGATTGCCGCGGGAAATACTTTGGAGGGGTTGGCGGGATGCTACCTGGTCAACCGGTTCGCGCGCGGCAAAGATGCCTTTGTGCGGGCTCAGGACATATTCAAGTTTGCGCTGTTCGCGGGAATGATTGCGACGGCGGTGAGCGCGACGATTGGAGTAGCGACGCTTGCGGTGGCGGGGTTTGCGAATTGGGCAGCGTTCGGGTCGATCTGGTGTACCTGGTGGCTCGGCGACGCAGTTGGGGCGGTGACGGTGACGCCGCTGCTGTTGCTGTGGTGTGAGAATCCCCGTATCCATTGGACCCGGGAACAAATTACGGAGCTGGCTTTTCTATTTTTGGGGCTTTTTGCCACGGGCTGGGTCGTTTTTGGTAAGCCGTTTCACTCCGAGCTGAAGAATTATCCCCTGGAATATCTTTGCATTCCCTTTCTGATCTGGGCAGCGTTTCGATTCGGCAGGCGGAAGGCGGCAACGGCGCTCTGCGCGCTTTCGATGATAGCCGTGTGGGGCACTTTGCATGGGTATGGACCGTTCGCCCGGGAATCACAGAATACATCGTTGCTGTTGATGCAAGCCTTCATGGGCATCATGGCTATCACGACGCTGGCTCTGGCTGCGGAAGTTTCCGAACACAAGCGTGCCGAGGAGCGCGTGCGGCATCTGGCGGTGAGCGATCCGCTGACGGGGTTGGCGAACTACCGGCAGATGGTGGAGGCGCTGGAAACGGAAATCAAGAGGTTTGGAAGAAACGAGCGGCCGTTTGTAGTTTTGCTGCTGGACCTGGATGGGCTGAAGAAGATCAATGATGCGCTTGGGCATATTGTGGGAAGCCGGGCGTTGTGCAGGCTTGCCGATATGTTGCGGCTGTATTCGCGCGAGATGGATACGGCGGCGCGGTACGGCGGAGATGAGTTTGTGCTGATATTGCCGGAAACGGATGCAGAGGCGGCGCGGCTGGTGGCGCAGAGAATTTCCAAGCGGTTGGCGGAAGATGGCGAGGAGCCGAGAATCTCTGTGAGTATCGGGACGGCCGTGTATCCGGGCGATGGGGAGACCGTAAACGAGATTTTGGGCGCGGCGGACCGCGACCTTTACCGCGAGAAGGGCGTTCCGAAGAGAAGATCACTGCTGCCTAGTTGATGAGAGCCTTGCCGTTTTGGGAGGCGCCTGCCTTTTGGTTCTGCACAATTCATTTTGGCTTTCCCAAATGTAGGAGTTGCGGATTGTGAGCGCGGGTGGGGCCCTTACAGGGTAAACAAGCCCCACCCCTACAGAGTGTTACCGCCGAAGCAATCCAGACCACTTCAGAGCCGAAGCAGTTCACTTCATTTCAGATTGGCGTCGAAAAATTTGGCGGCCATGGTGGCGACTTGCGTGTGGATTTCGTCGCGGAGGATGCCTGCCTGGTCGATGCAGAGCTGCGGCTTGGTGCGGTCGCCGAGTTCGGCGCAGGTGGCAAGGAACGTGTAATGGCCGACGGCTTGAAGAATGGAAAGTTGCGCACCGGGAATTTTAGCGGCGAAAAACTTGGCGCTGGTTTCGATGGGGACGACGGCGTC
The DNA here is from genome assembly GCA_963784015.1 of uncultured Acidobacteriota bacterium. Taxonomy (GTDB): domain Bacteria; phylum Acidobacteriota; class Terriglobia; order Acidiferrales; family UBA7541; genus Acidiferrum. The sequence goes on along the minus strand of CAWAPX010000025.1, from coordinate 119,635 downwards.
TACGGATCCGGCGACAATTTGCGTGGGTATAGTGATTTTCGCGAGAGATTCAGGCGAGAACGCTGGGCCGATGGCTGGAGCCATGACGAAAATGGCGCGGATGCGTGGGTCGCGATGGGATTTGGAGTTTTCTTCTAGTGCGGCTTGGATGGCGGGATCGGATTTAGCCAAGTCGGTGGCTTTGGCGAGAAGGCCGGGGTACTCGAGCGTGTCGTGGCACATGCCATCAGCTTTGGGAGACTTGCAAAAATCCTGGAAACGAGAAAATTCGGCGATGCCGCCGGCGATTTCAATCGCCGTGAGCCCGCCGAGGGAAAAGCCAGCTGCGCCGATGCGCTTGGGATCGATGTGCGGGCCGAAAGTCGAGTCTGCGAGCATTTGATCGAGGAGGGCGCTTAGGTCGTGGGCGCGCTGTCCCCAGAGAATAGCGCCGGGGATTGTGTAGTCTTCGAGCGCGTTATTGCCGGGATGATTTACGGCGGCGGCGATATAGCCATGAGATGCGAGGGCGGAGCCGAACCACGCCATCATGGTCGACGAGCCACCAATGCCGTGCGAAAGAAGAATCAGCGGGAATTTTTCTGGGGTTGCGACGAGATGGGCGTCCGGCGCGGCTTTTCCGGCTTTGCCAAACGGGTTATCGGGAGAGCCGATCCATTGGACTCGCTCGACGGCGGCGGGGTCAGCGGGATACCAGATGTCGGTGACCAGAGCGTGCGTCTTTGCGCCGCGCCAATCGTAAGGTTCGGGCGGAGTGAATTGGCGGTGCATCACGCCGACTTTATAGAGAACGGTCTTGGAAGCTCCTGCCTGGGCGGTGCATTGAGAAATGAGCGATGAGGCAACGCAGAGAGTGCCGATAATTGCGCGAGTGAGGTTCATGTGGTTTCCGGGGCCATAGAATTTCAGAAATACTTTAGTCGATTTGCCGTGGAACATGCGAGTTGTTACGAAGCAGGGTCGTGCGTCAGTTTCGGGTTATGGTGTGGATTTTGCCGGCCGTGGCCAGGATGGGATGCTTAGACACCAACAGTCTTTGCGAGAAAGTGGCGCATGGCAGCAGTAATCTCCTCGAGGTGCGTTTCCAGCGCGAAGTGCCCCGTATTCAGAAATTGAACCGTCGCATCCGGAATATCTCGCCGGAAGGCTTCCGCGCCTGGAGGAATGAAATATGGATCGTGCTTGCCCCAGATCGCCAGAAGCGGCGGCTTTGATTTTCTGAAATACTCTTGAAAAGCCGGATAAAGTTTGACGTTGTTGGCGTAGTCGAGGAACAAATCCAGCTGAATGTCCGTGTTGCCGGGCCGAGCCATGAGCGCGGCATCGAGTGTGTAGCCTTCAGGCGCGATCAACTCCGGATTTGGAATGCCTGATGAATATTCCCGGCGCATTCCTTCAAGATTCAGACCTTTGCGAATGGCCTCGCGGTTTTCAGACGTTGGCGCACTCCAGTAGCGCCGGATGGGCGCCCATGCGTCTCCTAAACCTTCTTCGTAGGCATTTCCGTTCTGCGAAACGATGGCTGTGACGCGCTCCGGCCGAGCCATCGCCAAACGAAAGCCGGTGGGAGCGCCGTAGTCGAATACGTAAAGAGCGTAGCGTTTAAGGTGCAGCGCGTCGGTGAAAGCCTGGATCGTGTTCGCCAGGGAATCGAAGGTGTACTCGTAATGTCGTTGTTCGGGAACTTCAGTGAACCCGAACCCGGGAAGATCCGGCGCAATCACCCTGTACCGATCTGCGAGCCGCGGGATCAGTTCGCGGTACTGAAACGAAGACGTCGGAAAACCATGTAGTAAGAGGACACACTGGCGCATCCGACGGACCCGCCTCACGGTAGAAGATGGAAACGCCATCCGCTTCGATGCGATGGATGGAGGTGTGCGGCACGAGTGTTTTTTCGGCCATTTGTATTCGCTCCTTTCGCTACTCTGCATCAGGGTTTGTAACCAAAACAGGAAACACGCCGGCGATTGCAAAGAGGCTGCCTTGCGCAAAGAAACCCCGACGATTCATTCTGTACTTTGAGAAATATGCCCGACAAGATCAAGGGCCGCAAGGTTAGATGATGCAGCTACGAAAATGTCTGTAGTATTTTTCTTGGAGGATAAACCGAAGATAGTTCCGGCACGCTGACCAGACTGCCAGCGAGACCGAGGCAATCAGAGACTGGAACCGCGTTGAGGGAAGTCGCGACCTCTCACTTGGGGTACGTTCAGAGATCGAGATGCCGACGCAAGCGTTGGTAGGCGGCCCTTGCGAGCCGCCCCCGAGTTTAGAGTTGAACTACTGCCCTTCGTGCGCCTTGATCATTTCCTGGATTTTGGCCTTGATGGCCTCCAAGTTGAAGGAAGCTGGATCCTGCATCGGAGGATAGTCGATGGCCGTCATGGCGAGCTTGCCCACTGTCTGCTGAACGACGACGAAGCGCCAGAACTCGCGCGCATAGAAGTCATTCATGTAGCCTCCACCCATATCATTCAGACTCTCGCCGCGAATGGACGGCGTGCGTTCGAATGGATCCTGGCGCAGATTCACGATCGTAGGCATGTCGGTGGTGACTTTCTCTCCGGGCCAACCCCAAGGCTGCTGGATGAATTGAAACTTGAAGTCATCGATGCGAATGGCACCGAGTTGAGGTCCACCGAAGTAGAATAGCTCATGGCGCGCGGATGGACCGGTCCCGTTCAATAACGCCAGCTGGTTATACCCATCGAGATGGTTTTTGTACGTGCGGTCACCGAGCTTCACGCCCTTAAGGAGCTGGTCGGTGATATTGGGATTGCCGGCAGCGGCCAGAAGCGTTGGGAACCAGTCGAGACCCGAGAAGATACCATTCTCGACGGAGCCGGGTTTGACATGTCCGGGCCAGCGGATGATGGCGGGAACACGGAACCCGCCTTCGAAAACAGTGCCCTTCGTGGCGCGGTAAGGAGTCATCCCCCCATCGGGCCAAGTAAACACTTCGGCCCCGTTGTCGGTCGTGAAAATGACAATCGTATTGTCGGCTTCGCCGATGTCGTCGAGATGCTTAAGAATGGCACCGATGCTGTCGTCCATCTGAGCCATGCCAGCCTCTTCCAGGTTGTAGTTATCCTTGGCATTCATCATCGCCTGATATTTGGGGGGCAGATAGGTGAAGACGTGCATGCGTGTGGTGTTGTGCCAGATGAAGAAAGGTTTGCCGTCCTTCTTGGCCTTGTCCATAGCACCGGAGGTGTTCCCGACCAGGACTTCGTCAAAAGTTTCCATGTCGTACTTGGCTGGCTTGCCTTTTTGCCAATTCTGCATGTCCGTCATGTTCGGGAAAGGAGGCAAGGGGCCTTCGTCTTCAATCTTCTGTTTGCCCACTACGCCCCACCGGGGCATGGTTGTTGGGTCGTTAGTGTCGCTAGCCCAGCAGTGCGTCAGATTTCGCGGTCCGGTCTTATCGATCCAGTCTTGGGGGTAGTCGAACCAATAGGGATCAGACATGGCGTCGAGGTGATATAGGTAGCCGAAAAATTCGTCGAATCCGTGGAGGCACGGGAGATATTTATTTAAATCGCCGAGGTGATTTTTGCCAAATTGGTAGGTCTCGTAGCCCTGCACTTTCAAGGCGCTAGCGATGGTAGCGGCTTGATCTGGTAGGCCCACATCGGCGCCCGCCTGACCAACAGTGGTCAACCCAGTGCGCAGAGGGATTTCGCCCGTGATGAAATTCGCGCGGCCAGCCGTGCAGCTCGCCTCTGCATAATAATCAGTGAACATCATTCCTTGGGCGGCGAGCTTATCCAAGTTGGGTGTCTTGCCTGACATGATGCCGCGATGATAGGCACCGATATTGAACCAGCCAACATCGTCACCCATGATCACAAGAATGTTGGGTTTCTTCTCTTGGGCGGATGCAGGTACCGACGCAACCAACCCTAGAACCACGAGAAACACTGCAGCAGCCAGAACAACCTTTCCGATGCACTTCATCAACGTCCTCCTCTTCCTTCTTCTCACTCGACCAATAAATCCTCAGGCGATTCTTCGCTGAATAGCGCAACAAACCGCGAGACTGCGTAATGCTGCCTTTTGCCTTCAGCGCTTGTAATTGTCAAAAGTGACACTCAATTAGTCGCCTTCGTTTTGGCAGAGCGAGCCACTACGCGTGGAAATACTCCACTTAAAAATGATTTGCATCGGGCGAGCGAGACTTTTCCTCACTCAAACAGGTGGAACTGGAAGCCAAGCTTTTTCGGGAAATTATTTTGCAGTCGAGCAGATTCTCGGCGCAAGAAGACGCAACTAGGCCGACAAATGCAGATCGCATCTGGAGAATTCTCTGCGGCGACTCGAGTGCATCAATCGCACCTCGTCAGGACAAGACGTCACCTTTCGGACTCTCTCGTGTTGCAGGTGTTGGCAGATTTGCCGCTGGTTCGTTACTTGCAAAATCGCTAGGCGGCCCTTGCGAGCCGCCCACCGTGACGTTGATTGCTGTTAGTTGCTTGGGCCTTTGGAAGCCGCTTCCGCCTGGGCCATCTTTGCGGCCATTTCGGCTTTCAGGGCATCTAGGTTGAAGCTGGCTCCACGCTGCATCGGCGGGAATTCCAGAAAGGTCTGGATTTCCTTGCCCATCATTTGCTGGACGAAGACAAAACGCCAGAATTGATACAAATACCACTCGCTGAAAAATTCCAGCGACCCATTCTTCGTCAAGTCTTCCGGAAAGGCCATCTTCTCGTACGGGTCGAGCCGTAGATTGACAATCGTAGGCACGTCCGGATGATTTTTGACCCCTAGCCAGCCTTGGGGCTGGTCGATGAAGCGATACTTGTAGTCGTCAATGCGAACCGCACCAAGAGAACTTTCGCCAAGGTAGAAGATTTCATGGCGATTGGACGGTCCCTTGCCGGTGAGCATGGCGGTCTGATCGTAGCCGTCGAGATGGTTCTTGTATGTTCGGTCGCCGATTTTCACCCCTTTAAGCAAATCCGCGGTGATGGTCGTGTTTCCGGCCAGGGCGGCGAACGTAGGCAACCAGTCTAGGCCGGACATGATGCCGTTCTGTTTGGAATCCGCCGGGACATGGCCGGGCCAGCGCACGATGCACGGCACGCGGAAACCGCCTTCCATGATTGTTCCCTTCGCCTGTGCGAACGGCGTGGTGCCGCCATCGGGCCAGGTGAATGTTTCAGTGCCGTTGTCGGTGGTGAAAACGACGATGGTGTTATCGTCTAGTCCCGCGTCCTTCAAGTGTTGCATTACGAGGCCGATGTCGTCATCCAACTGCGCCATCCCGGCTTCTTCAATGCTCCAGCCATTCTCCGCGTTCATCATCGCCGCGTATTTCGGCGAGAGGTGCGTGACAACGTGCATGCGCGTCGGGTTCAGCCACACAAAGAACGGCTTGCCATCGGCCTTGGCCTTGTCAATAAACGCGAGGGAGAGGTCGCGGATCGTGTCGTCCACTGTCTCCATGTTGTATTTGATCCCGTTTGTCGGGTGCGGTGGCAACGGCCCTTCATCTACGATCTTCTGCTTGCCAATCTTGCCCCAGCGCGGCATCTCGGTTGGATCATCCGTCGCCGTGGCCCAGGAGTGAACCAGGTTGCGCGGCCCGACAACATTCAAGAGGTTCTGCGGATAGTTAGGGTGGAATGGGTCTTCCATGGCATCCAGGTGATACAAATAGCCGAAGAATTCATCGAAGCCGTGGACCGTGGGCAGGAATTCATTCTTGTCACCAAGATGGTTCTTGCCAAACTGGCCCGTCGCATAGCCCTGCGCTTTCAGCACGGTGGCGATCGTCACGGCTTCCGCCGGGATGCCGATCGGTGCGCCAGCCTGGCCCACCGTGGTCATGCCCGTTCGGATGGGCAGTTCACCCATGATGAAGTTCGCGCGACCCGCCGTGCAGCTCGCCTCGGCGTAATAATCCGTGAACAGCATGCCTTCCTTGGCAAGTTTGTCGAGGTTCGGCGTCTTGCCGGCCATCATGCCAAGACTGTAGGCGCCGATGTTCGTTATCCCAATGTCATCGCCCATGATGACCAGAATGTTGGGTTTTTTCGCCTGAGCAGGTGCAGGTGGTGCCGCTGCTAGTGCTAGAACGGAAAAAATCATGACAACAACAGATACTGCCCTACCGAATTTCATTAAATCCTCCAAGTCCATTTTTCCAAGGCGGGAATGCAGTGCTAGCCGATTGCCTTGCCGAACAGCAAGAGCCTCTTCGAGGCGGGTGCCATATTCCGATTAGGCATTACAGCCAACAACTGTCAGAAGTACCAGTGCATCGCACCTTCTCCAATCGCGCGTTATCAGAAATTCGAAGAGCTGCCCACAGGAAGCTGTTCAATCTTGCACACTCAGGAACCATTCGACTGTTTAGTCTCTCGCCAAGCAATAGCGATAGCTGAGTGTGGGCGTTCTTAGATGAGCGCCGGAGAATTTGTGTCTTTTGCGAAATGCGTCTCAGGGAGTTTTCGGAACGGCGATTACTTCATTCGTCTGCACTGAGAAGAGCAGGAAGTTCGAAAACCTGTGAGAGATAATCGTTCGCCTCACTCCAAAATCTCCGAACGCGTCGACAGCCTGCGGCAGCCAAACTTGCAGATCGCGCGTGCGAAACCGCACCGAGGCGTAGTCGGCCAACCCTTGAGAGCAATCTGAGTGGGCGGTTTGAGGGTCCGAAGAAAAAAGAGCCTGAGGCGATGAACAGGCCAAAGCACATGCGCCAGAGATGACGCGCGATGCGCTTTGCTCCGAATAGGCCCCCGCGCACGAGCATGCGCAGATCTCCGGCGGCGGCCAGCAGCGTGATCGATCCCATGAGCGAAAACGAACCAATCACCATTGATGGATGGGGATTGACAGGGTGGCGTATACAGAATACCGTTCGCGGCCAATGAGTGAGTTGGATTGAGGGCGATGAAGAACAAACTTTTGTGGGCGCTGATTGTTGCTGCGACTGTGGCGATTGCGGCGTCGCTGCTGCAGGGGTGGGGCGTGGTATCGCTGCCCGGGCTGGTACCGGTGATTTTGCGGTGGCTGGCGATTGCTTTGCTTGCTGGGTATGCGGGGGCGAGGCGGTCTCTGACGGCTTGGATTTTGGTGGGGCTGGCGGCGGGGGCGGAGTTGGGGCACGACTGGCCGTCGGCGGCCGAGAAAGTGCAGTTTTTGGGGACGATTTTTTTGCGGCTGATCAAGGTGATTATTGCGCCGCTTTTGTTTGGGACGCTGGTGGTGGGAATTGCGGGGCACGCGGATTTGAAGAAAGTGGGGCGGCTGGGGATCAAGTCGCTCGTTTATTTTGAAATTGTTTCGGTGATTACGCTGGTGATCGGGTTTGCGGCTATCAATATCAGCCGGGCTGGCGAGGGTGTGCATCTGCCGCCGGTGGCGGGGGGCGTCCCGCTGAATGCCGTGCCGCACACGGCGGCGCAACTCATTACCGATATTTTCCCTGAAAACATTGCGAAGTCCGTGGCTGAGGGCCAGGTGTTGCAAGTGGTGGTCTTCAGTATTTTGTTTGCGATGTCGCTGGCTTTGGTGCCGGAGCCGAAGCGGCGGCCGATGCTGGCGTTTGCGGAGAGCCTGTCGGAGACGATGTTCAAGTTCACGAATCTGGTGATGTACGCCGCGCCGATCGGCGTATTTGGTGCGATTGCCTACACCGTGGGACATCTGGGGCTGGGCGTGCTTTTGCCGCTTTTGAAGTTGCTCGCGACGATGTATGTGGCGCTGATCATTTTTATTGTGGGCGTTTTGTTGCCGATTGCTTTGTTGGTGAAGACGCCGCTGAAGGAATTTTTGCGAGCGGTGACCGAGCCGGTGACGATTGCCTTTGCGACGGCTAGTTCTGAGGCGGCTTTGCCGCGCGCGATGGAGGAGATGGAAGCGTTTGGAGTGCCACGCGAAACGGTGGCGTTTGTTTTGCCTACTGGTTACAGCTTTAATCTCGGGGGATCGAGTCTTTACCAGGCGCTGGCGCTTATTTTTGTGGCGCAGGCGGCCGGGATTCATCTGACGATTGGGCAACAGACGGTGATGATGCTGACTTTGTTGATCAGCAGCAAAGGGACGGCGGGAGTGGCTAGGGCGTCGCTGGTGATCGTTTTGGCGGCGGCGACCTCGTTTCACTTGCCGACGGAGCCTTTGTTTTTGTTGTTTGGGATCGATCAGTTGATGGATATGGGACGGACCGCGGTGAATGTGCTGGGAAATTGTTTGGCGTGTGTGGTGGTGGCGCGGTGGGAGGGCGAGTTTCGGACGGGTGAGGCGCATTGAAATGATGGACGAGGAGCTCGCCCAGATTTTCCGACGAGTTTTCCGGGATTAGGGAGCCTTGGCAAACATCGACTCGTGCGGGTGATTTGGAAATAGCGGGAGCAGAGCTCCCGCACTCCAGATGGTTTACATTTCGCGGTAATTCAGGAGGAGGAGGCCGATCAGGACGAGGCAAGTGGGCCAGAGCCAAGCCATTCTGTCGCGGACTTTATTTTCTGGCGGAAGACGAAGCTCTAGCCAGCGGGACCAGCCCGCTACTACTCCCAAGATCGCCAGGGGGGCGTGACTTAGCTCGGCGAGGACTTCTTCTTTTATGTTGCCGAGGCTGTGCGAGTGAGTGAGAAGCAGACCACTGGCGACGGCGACCAGCGCCGGAAAAATTAGCCGAGCGCCTTCGGTGGCGACGCGGCCAGTTTGCACGCGCCATTCGAAGATGGCCAGGCCGATGACGAGCAACGAAAAAATTCGGTGAAGCAGGACTTCCGGATCCTGGAGCGTAACCCAAAAGCCGTTGGGGCCGAGTGGCCACGTCTCGGGATCACTTCTCAAGAAAAGAAAAAGTGACAGACCGAGAAAGAGTAGCGGCCAATTTCGGGCCCACGGGAAATGCTTTGTCTGTGCGAGAAAAGCAAGGAGGCCGATGGCCAGAACGATCAGCCCCGCCCAGTGATGGTTGTATTCCGACCAGGATTTTTCCGCGGGTGTGTTGGGGCGCGTTCCGGCTTGGCCAGGGACGAATGAGGCGGACGAGAGTGTGCCAGCGTTGAATGCCATCACTTCCGCGGCGTAGACGTCTTCGGGAAGGTCCTGAACGGCTGGGCTTGCCAGGCGCGGAATTTGCGGCGCGAGACGAGCGGCAATTTCCTGACGCGAGACGCGGTCTGCTTTTAGATCGATTGCTGGGGGGAGTGAGGTTAACGAGGCAGCGGTGAGAATCACGGTGATGCCGATACCGAGTTCGGCTTCGCCAAAGCGTTTCAGGCTGGCGATGACCGAACCGCCGGAGGGTGAACGAGCGATTTGAAAATTGAGGGCGCCGAGGAGTAGGAGCGTGCCGAAGAGGATGACTTTTGTGGCGACCATGATGCCGTAGGAAGTGCCGTAGATGGCGGGGATGGAGCCGACGTAGGCGATGCTCAGCGTGAATCCCGCGGCGGCGAGGACCGCGACACTGATCAGCGCCAGCTTCGAAAAACTCGCTATGAGCTGGCGAGCGAACTGATTATCCGGAGAACGCGGGATAGAAATTAAGAGGTAGAAGAGACCGCCGAGCCACGTGGCCGTGGCGCCTTGATGGAGCGCCGTGACGACGGCGAGTGGTAGACGGTAGTCGAGACGAGCCATGGCGTGGCTGGTCATCACCGAGGAGACGAGGATGAGCGCCGCAGGTGCAAGCATGACTGCGTAAATTTTTGGAGACTGAGCACCGGAGAGCGCGGCGATGCTCAACGCCGAAGCGATGGCGAGAATTCCGGCTAAGACGAAATTCGCGCCGCTGACGTCGCCCATGGTCATGTCCGCGGACTGCATCAGAATCAAAGCGCTCGCCAGGATGTAAGCCATTTGCATGACGGCCAGCGCAATGGCAGCGCGTCGAATCCAGCGAAGACAGGTTTGGTTGACAGCTTCGGATTGCGACTTCGCGGTGCGCGCCACGAAATTTAGAAAGACGATGCCGCCGATAGTGAGCGACCCGAAAGTCAGCGTGCCGCCACGAAACAGAACGGAGAGGAAGCCGAAGATTTGGAGTAGACGGGCCAAAAAGGAATCTCAGGGCTGCGTAACTTTAAACGGAATTTCCCCGCGAGTGATGTGACCGTCAGAAGCAAGGACTTGCCAGCGGATACGATATTCGCCTGGGATTAACCCTTGGGCTTGCGAGGCCAGAATGTCGGCGGGGGCGTCTTTGCTGATTGCCAGCAACCGTGTGGAAGCGTCAGGCGCGACAAGCGTAAGACGGGAACGAGTGGCGTCGATTCGAACGTTGAAGCGCAGTTTTATGGGGATGCTGGGGCCGGCGACAGTAGTGTTGATGGAAGGACTGGATTCCAGCAGAACGGCGTGCGCGACGGCCGAGCGGGCCACGAAGAACGCGGCAGAGCCTGCAAACAAATAAAGGGCAAGACGAACTCTGTGACCTGGGCGCATCGCTCTCCACTTCGCACGAAAGAAATGGCTCGTGACGAGCCTCCATTGACAGACTACGAGAAAAATACCTGTCAAGAACTCTTAACTATGTTATTGCAATCCGACGAGACTGCCAAGTTGCGAAACTAGTTTGTGGGTCGCGTGCAACCAAATTCCGATAATAGAAAAGCATCGAGAGACTGCAGAACGCCAAGACTTGTGGTCAATTTGCGCTTCTTTCAAAAGGGAAAATCGTCATAGGAATGGGTTGGGCGAATTTCTTCTTGAGATACCAGCACGGAAGGTCGCCGTTGTGCGGAAACAGCGCATGGACGCATACGCCGGTTTGCTGGGGCTGAACGGGATCGACATCATATTCGGTCTTGCCACCTTTTTCGCCGATCGCGAGGATGCGCAGCGAAGTTACAGTTTCGAAAGGGTCGTTTGGTGTCGCGTGAGTCATGCGCATATGCACCGAAGCAAAATCGCCGATATAAACGATCGCGACCGCTATGCCGAGCACAATCAGACTGCGTTTGACGATGGTCCGGGCTAGGCTCAAGCGGGCAATTCCTCACACTGGTTGAATAAATAGAAGCCGCGCAACACGCGGCGCGGCTTCCCATTTTCAGCCAACGGCTACTGTTTTTCCTTCGGGGCCTCGGTGGCCGGGCCGATCTTGATGGTGGACCCGAACCGCTTGTAATTTTCGTAACGAACGGTCATGCGAATGCGGACGCCGCCTGTGCTGAATTGCAGAGTGTCCTCGGAATGCGTGTAGGTCGGAAACCAGTAATTGCCTTCGATATTTTCGCGGAAATGTCTCGAAACGCGGGAAGACGTTTTCCTGTCCGTGTTTTTTTATGTCGGGGACGGCTTTGCCGTCAGTCTTGACGATGCCGAAATCTTTTTGGTCGACCCAGATGCGGCCTTGGAAGTAGCGCTGATTTTTTTCCAATTTCTTTGGTGCAACGTCGAAGACGTAGGCATTAATTTCATCGAGTTGCTGCTGGCCAGCGTATTTTACGTCGTACTTCTGCACTTCGTCGGTGGTGAGGACGAACGGCTGCACGTGCTCGAGGTCATCGAAATCCTGTTGCGACATCTGGATGCGCTGGAGCGACGGAGCTGGAGCGTCGGTGACATGTTCCGTGCGTTTGCCGGCAGGAGTGAAGACGATGTCGCTGGTCATGCGATATTCGCCATCAGGACGCCCCGAGTATTCGTCGATAGTTTGAATCACGAAAGTCTGTGTGTAAGTGTAATTGTCGCGCTCTTTCTTGAACTCGAGCTCGCGTTCGGCGAACTTTTGAATAATCTGGTCGGTGGGGATTTTGGGCGGATCGGTCGTGAGAGGTGATTCTGTAGTCGTCTGGTGCGGCGCACTCGAGTTTTCGTGTGAGGAACGCGGTTGAGGCATGGGTGTAGGTGTAGGCGCGGAGTAGGACGGGGGCGGCGGGAGCGGGCCAGTCTGCTGGGCCGCAAGCGGCTGCGACGCCAAAAGCGCGGCGGAAACCATCGCGAGCGTTAGCGCGGCCGGTACGGAGAATTTCTTGATTGGTTTTCGGACCATTAGCTGCATTTCTTCCCAATTCCTTTCCAGCTGGGCAGTAGCCTGAAACTTAGGAGCTTCAGAATAACGCCGGGGTTGCTTCACGTCCAGCAGGTCCCCAAGGATGCGGAATCTGAGGTGCGAATAGTGTGATGCACAAGAGGCCGCCAGGTTCCCGGCGGGGTGTGATAAACTTTTGAAGTAAACCCCGGTGGGGCCGTGGCGCAGTTGGGAGCGCGCCTCGATGGCATCGAGGAGGTCGTGGGTTCGAATCCCATCGGCTCCACCAAGTTTATCGTGTGTTCCTATGCCGTTCTTTCTTTATATCCTCCGGAGTGAATCGACAGACCGCTTCTACATAGGCCAAACGCAAAACCTTGAAGAGCGCTTGTCCTATCACAATGCTAACTATTCCAAAGCGCTGAAAAACCGGGGTCCATGGAAGCTGATATATCAGGAACCTTTCCTAACCCGTTCAGAAGCTGTTCGGCGGGAGCGGCAACTTAAATCTTGGAAAGATAAGATTATGATTGAGCGCCTGGTGAGCGCGTCCCGGTGATACCGGGAAGGTCGTGGGTTCGAATCCCATCGGCTCCACCAAGTTTATCGTGTGTTCCTATGCCGTTCTTTCTTTATATCCTCCGGAGTGAATCGACAGACCGCTTCTACATAGGCCAAACGCAAAACCTTGAAGAGCGCTTGTCCTATCACAATGCTAACTATTCCAAAGCGCTGAAAAACCGGGGTCCATGGAAGCTGATATATCAGGAACCTTTCCTAACCCGTTCAGAAGCTGTTCGGCGGGAGCGGCAACTTAAATCTTGGAAAGATAAGATTATGATTGAGCGCCTGGTGAGCGCGTCCCGGTGACACCGGGAAGGTCGTGGGTTCGAATCCCATCGGCTCCACCAAAATCCTTCTGGCAACTCGTTCTCAAGCCGTTTTCCTTGTAAGCTAGCAACCGCCCATGCAAATAGCCGCGATTCAAATGGCCGCAAATCCAGATTCTTGCCCGCGAGGACCGCTCATGCCAATGCTCCGAAAATTATTGCCCATTCTTTGTTTTGCTCTGTTTGCAGCACTGTACGTAAGCCAAGCGCGCGCAGAGAGTGCGGGCGGAAGGAAATTCGCGACCGAAGTGCCGTTGCTAGATTGCGACGGCATGCCCTGCATCGAAGCGCGGATAGGGATCGGCCCCAACCTGAAAATGGGAATTGATACCGGAAACGTGGATTCTGTTCTGGATACGCCCTATGCCGAAGCGGCCGGATTGAAGCCGACAGCTGCGTTGCCCGGCGCACCTCCGGGCATGTACAAGACGGAGATTCCCTCTATTAGCGTTGGGAGCATAAAGCTTACGAATGTGGGGACTCTGGCGATGGTCCTCACGGATATGATCTCGCAAAAACAAATGCCTCACGTGGATGGAACGCTGGCCTACACCGCTTTTAAAGATCGCATCCTGCAAATCGATTTCGTGGGACGCAAGGTGCGCATTTCGGAAGTGTTGACATCGCCCGCGGAGTGCACGGGAGCTTGCGACAAAATTTCGCTGATCAAGTTCGGAAATGGGGGACCACCCATCGTAGTGGCAGACGGGTTTGAAATTAATGGAAAGAAGGTGACCGCGCAAGTAGACACGATGTATAGCGGGACGCTGCTGGTCTATACGGCTTCGATTGAGAAGCTGCAACTTAGCGCGGCAGCGAAGACCGATAAATCGAGGGATTTTCCTTTCACGGATGGCGGCGTGAAGATGAAAGAAGCTCCGGCGGAGAAAGAAACTTTTCGCGGATTGACTTTGAGCGGCCCTGCGCCGCTGGTGTACTTCCCTACTGCGGATGTGCACGAGCCGGATGGATTGTTCGACGCGACCGTGGGGCTGGAATTGTTTTACAAGGCGGTATTGACCTTAGATTTTCACGACATGACGATTTCCGTCGAAAAACGCTAAGGCTGGGCTATTGAGACTCGCCATACTTTGAGTCGTGCAGGCCAATAATAAAGGCGGCAGCAGAGCTGCCGCACTCCATACGATCAGCCAGCAGAGGACGAGGCGCGTAAGTGAGAGAGAAACGCATGATGAGCGCGGGATAGAGAGCGTCCACGAAGAGTGGCGGCGCCGATGGTGCGGACCGCGGCGGGATCGTCCAGGCGCACAAAGCGGCACCGCGATTTTTTGTCGATGGCCATTTCCGGAACGATGGAAACGCCCATGCCGGCTCCCACCATGCTGAGCAGGCTGCTGAACTGGCCGCTCTCAAAAATAATTTGCGGGTGAAGGCGGGCACGGTCGCACGCCGCGACGGCGGTATCGCGGAAGCAGTGACCATCGCGTAGCAGCAAAAAAGGCTGCGAGCGAAGGTCTTTGAGAGAAAGCGAGCGGCGCTTTGCCAATTTGTGGCCCTGGGGCAGCGCGGCAAAAAGAGGCTCCGTGAGCAATGGGAACGATTCGAATTCGTGGCCGCGAATAGGCAGGGCGAGAATCGCTAGATCGACTTTACTGGCCCGCAAGAGCTCGAGAAGGGCCGGCGTGATTTCTTCGACCACCGTAAGCTGAACTTGCGGATATTTTCTAGAAAAACGCGTGAGGCGCTGGGGAAGAAAGTAGGGCGCAACGGTCGGGATTACACCGATCGTGACGGAGCCGCCAATGGAATCCTTTTGCTCGACGACATCGCCGCGCGCCGCTTCGAGTTCGCGGAGGACGGCGCGTGCCCGCGGGAGAAAGGTCTGCCCGGTTTCCGTGAGGCGCACGGACCGGCCGAGACGATCAAAGAGGCGCGCGCCAAGTTCATCCTCGAGTTTCATGATTTGCTGCGAAAGCGAAGGCTGCGATACGTGAGACTGCTCGGCGGCGCGGCTGAAAGAGCCGGCCTCCGCGACGGCGCAGAAGTAACGAAGTTGATGAAGCTCCATAGGCTATGCCTATCCATCGTATCCGAACTATATATTGGAAGTATAGCAGCCGCGTGCGTAGCTTCTATGCTGCGTGCAGGATTTTGTCTTAGAAGGGCTGTTCTGTGCGCGGACTGAGGAGGAATCATGGCGGAAGAGAAAAAGATAATGACGACGGATGCAGGCCGGCCGGTGGGCGACAATCAAAATTCGCTCACGGTGGGGCCGCGTGGTCCGGTCGTATTTGAAGATTTCCTGTTGTTCGAAAAGATGTCGCACTTCAACCGGGAGCGCATTCCAGAGCGCGTCGTGCATGCAAAGGGTTCCGGCGCGCATGGACATTTTGTTTGCACCAGCGAGGAGATCGCCAAGTACACGACGGCAAAGCTATTCAACTCAGTTGGTAAAAAGACGCCGACGTTTATCCGCTTCTCCACGGTGGGCGGAGAAAAAGGTTCGGCGGATACCGCGCGCGACCCTCGCGGCTTTGCGCTGAAGTTTTATACCGAAGAAGGCAACTGGGATATGACGGGAAACAACACGCCCGTCTTTTTCATACGCGATCCGCTGAAGTTCGGCGACTTCATTCACACGCAGAAACGCGATCCGGAGACCAACCTGAAGTCGCCCACGATGATGTGGGATTTCTGGTCGCTATCGCCGGAATCGCTGCACCAGGTGACGATTCTCTTTTCCGATCGTGGGACGCCAGACGGTTACCGTCACATGGACGGCTTCAGCAGCCACACGTTCAGCTTGATCAACGCAAAGAACGAGCTCTTCTACGTGAAGTGGCACTTCAAGACCAAGCAAGGCATCAAGAATTTCTTTCGCGAGCAAGCCGGCGCGCTGGAAGGCGCTGATCCGGACTATTCACAGCGCGACCTCTTCCACGCCATCAAGAATGGCAATTTTCCAAAATGGCGCGTGAGCGTGCAGATCATGCCGGAGAAAGACGCGGAAACCTATCACATCAATCCGTTCGATCTCACAAAGGTGTGGCCGCACAAAGACTATCCGCTGCATGAAGTCGGCGAGCTCGAACTCAATCGCAATCCGGAGAATTATTTTGCTGAAGTCGAGCAAGCGGCGTTCGAGCCGCGAAATGTCGTGCCCGGCATGGGTTTTTCTCCCGACAAAATGCTGCAGGCGCGGCTGATTTCCTATCCTGACGCGCACCGCTACCGTCTTGGCGTGAATTACGATTCCCTGCCGGTGAACAAGCCACAATGCCCGTTCCATACCTATAACAAGGATGGCGCGATGCGTTTCGATGGCAATGGCGGCGCTGCACCAAATTACGAGCCGAATAGTTTTGGCGGACCGACCCAGGATGCACGATACACAGAACGGCCGAAGATGGTGAGCGGCACGGTGGCGAGGCACGATCATCGCAGCGATGCCGACTACTATTCTCAGCCGGGAAATCTCTTCCGGCTAATGCCGGCGGATGCCAAGCAGCGGCTGATTGACAATATCGTCTCCAGCCTCGGCAATGGCGTGCCGCAGCGAATTCAGGAACTCCAGATTCAGCACTTCTACAAGGCCGACCCCGCTTACGGAGGTGGCGTCGCAAAGGGATTGGGGCTGAACATCGACACGATCATCGCCAAAAAACAGGCCAGCGCTGCGGATTGAGCGCGGGCGACAAAAGACAAAACGCTTGCCAAAAGCTGGCGCGGAATGAAAAAAGGGGCGAATTTCGATTTGCCCCTTTTTCGTTTTATAGAGACTTACCGATTGCGGGTGAAGAGAACGACGTCGCTGTTGATGGCCCCGCGCGAGAGGGCGATCTTGCTTCCATCGGCCGACAATGAAATTCCAAAAATACGTCCCGAAGTGAAATGCGTGAGCTGCACAGGCGGTTTGCCGTTCAGCGGATATGTCCAAACATTGGGCGCACCGGAGCGCGCATCTACATAAGCCAGGGCCTGCTGACCTGGGATCCAACGGCCATCGCGCAGCTTCCCCAGGCCGGGTGACGGATCCAAATAAGCGATGGGTGCGGTGCCGTCCAATGTAGCCTGGCCAACGCCGATTTTATTGTTCTCCTGATTCATGTCCGCGAACAAGATGTGTTTTCCATCCGGCGCGAGATTGATGCCGACCACGCTGGTGGAAATCACGGGGGAGTCCTGTCCGCCGTCGAGAGATACTTTGCGCAAATTGCCGCCAACCAGGGATTCATCCTCGCTAACAAACGCAAGCCATCGACCCTCCCGGGGACAAACCGGGTAAACTTCGCCGATGCCATGGGTCAACTGAACGACATTCGTTCCGTCTGCGTCGGTCTTCCAAATATGATTCCCGCCCGTGTTTGACACGAACACGACAGAGCGGCCCGAATCACAAACCACGGGAGCGCTGTGATACTGCGGCGCGCCAGCGATAACCTGTGCAGTGCCGCCCGCCAAATCCACGGCGGAGAGGTCCCAGTTCCCAGAATCATTCGAGGAAAAAACAATCCTTTGGGGAGTGGCAAAGTCCAGCCCATGCAAGCCATCGTTTCGCCCTTGCGTCACCTGTTTGATGTCATCGGGGTGATCGCTGGGCGCGACCCAGATGCTGGCGTTGACGTCGGTTTGCACAGCGATGATCGTGTCGGTATCGAAAGCCAGGCCGGCGCTGTCGTAGTCTTCCAGGTCGTTGGTTACCCGCTGTATTTTTCCTTCTGGGTAGGACACGTGCCAGATTTGCACTGGATCTCCCGCGCGCTCCTGCGCGGTGAGGAGCATGCCCTTTCCATCGCGGGTCCAAAGCATATTTCGAATCACTCTCCAGCGAGTGGGAAGATCCTGTACCTTCTTCGTGGCAAGATCGAGAGCCTGCAAGTGAGCACGCAAGCCTTGCGGATCCTCGTCGACTAATGCGTCAAAAACGATGCGCTTGCCATCGGGCGACCAAGCAGGGGCGTAGTGCGGCGTGTTCCATTTCATCAGCTCTGTCCGGCCAGATCCGTCCGTGTTTATTATCGCGAGGCACAGTTCCATCTCCACGCAGTGCAAGGTGAAAAACGCAATTTTCGTTCCATCGGGAGAGAGCGTGAAGCTCGTTGACAGATGTTCCACGAGTTTGCGAGGCGCTCCCCCGAGCACAGGAATGACGAACAGTTGCAGATCGCGCGATTTCTCCACAGGAGCTTTCGAAAAATAGATGAAATTTCCATCGGCAGAAAATAGGGGCGAAGTTATATATGCCTGCGGGGCCGGTGGGATCAGCTGCTGTGCGCTGGACGTCGCGGTTTGACGAACCCACAAGCTCTCTTGCCCGCCGTCACGGACGACATACGCGACATATCGACCGTCGGCCGAAACCGCGGAGGCCGTCACATTGCCGTTCGATGTGAGGCGTGAGATGCGGCCGTTCGTAACCAGCGGCAAGCGATCGAGGTCACTTTTTGCGTTAAGGAGCTTCCAAGCGAAAAACGCGCCAACGGCGACGGCCAATACAACAAAAACAATCAGAAGCGTGCGCAAAGCAACGAAGGACGACGCGGCAGTTTGGGGCAGCGCGACGCCGGTTCTGCCGGAGCTGCTATCGCGCCTAAGTCGCTTCAAGTCCGCTTGTAACTCTCCGGCTGACTGGTAGCGCAGGTCTCGATCTTTTTCTAACGCCTTATTAATAATGCGTTCGAGCTCTGGCGGCACCTCGGGATTCAATCGCACGGGCGCTACCGGCACCACGTGCAAGATCGAGTCATAGATCGCTGCCGTAGAATCCCCGCGAAACGGAAGTGCTCCCGTAGCCATTTCATAGAGCACAACGCCAAAGGAAAAAAGATCGGTTCGAGGATCGAGCGGCTTGCCGAGAACCTGCTCGGGAGACATATAAGAAACTGTGCCCAGCGCCGTGCCAGGGCTCGTCAGATGTTCTTCTGAAACCGTTTTCACTCTTTCCAACGAACGCGTGGCCGTTGCATCGCCGAGAGGCACAACACCGGTAACTTTCGCGAGACCGAAATCGAGAATTTTGGCCTGCCCTCGATTTGTGACGAAAAGATTCGAAGGCTTCAGGTCGCGATGGATGATTCCCTTCTGATGAGCCGCGTCGAGAGCATCAGCCATCTGAATCGCGAGCTCGACCAACCGGTCGATCGGGACGGGCTTCCCGCCAATTTCATGCTTCAGCGTGTGGCCTTCTAAAAGCTCCATAACGAGAAAAGGCTGGCCGTCGTGAGCGGCGATCTCATGAATCGTGCAGATGTTGCCGTGATTGAGGGCGGAAGCCGCTCGGGCTTCCCGCTGGAACCGCTCCAAAGCTTGAGGACTTTTCGCGAGAGCCTCAGGAAGGAACTTCAACGCCACGTGACGGCCGAGGTTGATGTCTTCCGCTTCGTAGACGACGCCCATGCCGCCTCCTCCCAGCGTGCGGAGGATTCGGTAGTGCGATACCACGGTCCCGATCATGGAGGGGAGTTCAGGCAATTTGCTTCCAACTTGGAGATATGGAGCTTACCAGGCGGCCATAGGTCCTGCCTGTTTTCAGATCGAATCCACTGGGCAGAAAGTATTGTCTGCCAACGCCAGCAAGTCAACCAAAGAGGAAATCCGGACTGCGAAATTGCTATTGCACCAATGTTGTATGGATTGGGCGCAGCAACCCGCTTTAACACACGGTCTGAAACTAAATATTCTCCGATATCGTCTAGAATGGCAGGCCTATGGCAAAGCTTACTTTTCTCGGGGCGGCAGGGACGGTCACTGGCTCGAAATATCTCGTGGAAGCTGCGGGCAAGAGGCTCCTCGTCGATTGCGGCATTTTTCAGGGTTCCCAAGAACTCAACGAACGAAACTACAAGCCGTTGCCGCTTGATCCTAAGACGATCGACTTCGTGGTGCTGACCCATGCGCATTTGGACCACACAGGTTGGCTGCCGGTGCTCGTAAAGAATGGTTATCGCGGCCCGATTTTCGCCAATCCCGCGACGATTGATCTCACCGGACTTCTGCTGAAGGATTCGGCGCATCTTCAGGAAGAAGAGGCCCTTCACGCAAAGACGAACAAGCATAACAATCACGAAATCCGCGAGCCGCTTTATGTGACGGACGATGTCGATCCAGCGCTCAAGCTACTGAAGCCGGTGCCACGCACCGGGACATTCGACATTAGTCCGGAGTTTCATTTCACGGCGTTTGATGCTGGGCACATCCTGGGCTCGACCAGCCTGGAACTCGTCATCACGGAAAACGGAAAGAAGATCGTGGTGGTATTTTCGGGGGACATCGGCCGATACGACCAGCCGATTTTGAATGATCCAATAACGCCGGCATCAACAGCGGACGTGTTGCTCTGCGAGTCCACCTATGGCGACCGCGAGCATGCAGGGGGCGACCCAGCAGAATTGCTAGCTGGGATCGTAAACCGGGTTTCGCAGCGCGGCGGATCGATCGTGATACCCGCGTTCGCTATCGGGCGCACGCAAACGTTTATGTACTACTTGCGCCAGCTCGAGGATCAGCAGCGCATTCCGCAGCTTCCGGTATACGTAGATAGCCCCATGGCTTTGAGCGCGACCGATCTGTACTTGAAATATAAGGATGACCACGACCTGGAATATACGCGCGAGGAAAGCGGCGGCAAGGGTGACCCGCTGGACGTCCATCATTTTCACCTGACGCGCTCAGTAGAGGAATCGAAGGCCATCAACAATGTGAAGACGCCGTGCATCATCGTCTCCGCAAGCGGAATGGCCGCGGGAGGCCGCGTCTTGCACCATCTGGCGCGCCGGCTGCCGGATGCTCGAAATGCCGTCATTCTCGGTGGCTTCCAGGCTCAGGGAACGCGCGGTCGCGCGCTGCAAGAAGGCGCGAAAATGTTGAATATCTTTGGCCAGCAGATTCCTGTCGCCGCAGAAATCGTAGAGCTGGGACAGTTCTCTGCGCACGCCGGAAAAAGTGAACTCTTACGGTGGCTGAGCGCCCTGCCTGCGCCTCCGAAGCAAACCTATCTCACCCATGGCGAACCGCAAGCTGCCCAGGCTTTACAAGCTGCCATAGTGGAGAAGTTCAAATGGAAGGCCGCAGTGGCCAGGTACCTGGATACCGTTGATTTGTAAGCCTGATGGATTCTAGAAATATTTTTGGACAATCAGGAAACTAAAATCGCGCTGCCCTCGTCTATATAGCTAAGACCACTCGCGGGGTAGGGGGCTAACCACCACAGGGCAACCGACCGTCAGTTCCCTACCCCATAAAATTTTGTATTCCGTTGTGTTGCCGAGATTTATATAGAATTTAGAAGTATCAGAGCTGTCGAGCGAACTCTGGACTGGACTTCAGAGAATTTCCAGTAATTTCTCGACAGCCAGTTGGGCTTCCTGAAGAATGGTACGAAGAGTGCCGGGGCGCAGGGTCTTATGATTGGGTACGCTCACGCGGGCGAACGGAGACTCTCGTCGAAGGAAATGTGGCTCCCTCGCTGCCTCTGGATTACAAAGCCAATCCTTTGTAATGCCTTGATGAGATCGCGCCCGGAAAGATCGGTAGGCAGCTTTGTCATTAAACGGCTGCTGTAACTTCAACGTATTCTCGACCATCCTCGGTGGGTATAGGTTCGCCGGCAGCTTTGACGTCCTCTAAATAGAGCTCCATTGCCTCTTCGATATTCTTGAGCGCTTCCTCGCGCGTGTCCCCTTGAGAAACGCAGCCGGGCAGAGCTGGCACGGTGGCCACATAACCTCCGTCATTCTCGCGCTGTAGGACAACCGTGTATTTCATGTCGTATTCCTTTAGAAGCCCCTATAAACACTCCAAATATTACTCCTGTGCAACGCAATCGTAAATAAAACTTCTTGCAGGCGCAGGAGGTTAGATCTCCGTTTTTACAGCAGCCAATCATCATCGAGCGCCGTGCGCAGCTAGTCTAGCTAGCCTTTCCTCCGCAGCGGCGAGCGTGGTTTCCTTTTTGCAAAAAGTGAAGCGGACCTGTGACGCCCCGTCTTGGGCATCATTGTAGAAACTGGAACCGGGGACGACTGCGACGCCGATTTTTTCAACTAGAAATTTGGCGAATGAGACGTCTCGCGAGCCCGCTGGGTATTGTTCAGCAGGAAAATCGAAGCGTGAGATATCCGTCATGATGTAATACGCGCCGAGCGGCTTGTACACCGTGAAACCGGCGACAGTGAGAATTTTGAGCAAGCGTTCGCGACGCACCGTGTAGTCCGCTGCGAGCTTGTCGTAGTAGGACTGCGGAGACTTGAGCGCGATAGCGCCAGCCTGCTGCAAAGGCGCGGCGGCGCCAACCGTAAGAAAATCGTGTACCTTGCGGATCGCTGCTGTCGGTTCCGGCGGAGCGATGGCCCAGCCGACGCGCCAGCCTGTCACGCTGTAAGTCTTCGACATGCCGTTGATCACGATGGTGCGGTCGCGCATGCCGTCGATGCGCGCCATGGAGATATGCTCTGTGCCGTCGTAAAGAATGTGTTCGTAGATTTCATCAGTGATGCAGAACGCGTTCCATCGGACGCAGAGGTCGCGAATAAATTCGAGTTCGGCTCGTGTGAAGACTTTTCCGGTGGGATTGTTGGGCGTATTGAGAATAATCGCCTTAGTGTGCGGTCCGAATGCAGCCGCTAGCTCTTTCTCGTCGAACGTCCAGACAGAGTTCTCGTTTGCCGGAGGCCGCATCTTAACGAAGCGAGGTTTCGCTCCACTCAAAATCGCGTCCGGACCATAATTTTCATAGAACGGCTCAAAAACTACGATCTCATCCCCAGGATTAATGATAGCCAGCATCGTGGACATCATCGCTTCCGTCGAGCCGCAGCAAATCGTGATTTCGCGCTCTGGATCGACCCGCACACCCTGTGTCCGTTCAAATTTCTCGACGATCGCGTCGCGCAAGGGCTTCGCGCCCCAGGTTATGGCGTACTGATTGATGTCGTCAGCGATGGCTTGACGCGCCGCTTCCTTGATTTCCGCGGGCGCGGCAAAATCGGGAAAGCCTTGCGAGAGATTGACCGCGCCGTGCTTCATCGCCAGCCGAGTCATCTCGCGAATCACGGATTCGGTGAATTGTTCTGCTTTCGCGGAAAGCATGCGGCGCGCCGCCTGCGCCATGCCGGATTCAGAGGGATTCATTTGACCTGCCACACGAGAGATTGTCTGAAC
Organism: uncultured Acidobacteriota bacterium; assembly: GCA_963784015.1. Classification (GTDB taxonomy): domain Bacteria; phylum Acidobacteriota; class Terriglobia; order Acidiferrales; family UBA7541; genus Acidiferrum. The sequence continues at coordinate 96,688 of CAWAPX010000025.1, read as the reverse complement.
AAAAAACTGTCAGTGCAACTGAGCCGCACGAAAATTGTCCGGCGAAAGTTTATCAGCCTGGCCAGCCGCCGAGGAAGACGGCGCGCCCGACTGACCGTAAATCATCCGGTAGACTTCGGAATTGCGCAAGACGATTTGCACATAATCGCGGGTTTCGGTGAAAGGAATGGACTCCACAAGTTCGGGAATTTCGTCGTAATTGCGCTCGGCTTTCCAGAGGGCGATGCGGTCTTCGCCAGCATCAAATGCCGCCAGCGCATATTCAGGCGCTCCGGTTAACCGCACTAAATTGGAAATGTACAGCATGCCAAGCCGGATGTTGTAGTCCGGCTCAAAAAGTTTCTTGGTGGAAAAGCTCACACGAAGCTGCTTGGCAAGGAGTTTCCCCGTCTTCGGCTCAACCTGCATCAGCCCAATCGCGTTCGTAGGAGAAAGTGCATCGGCCTGGAACGTCGACTCCTGGCGCATCAGCCCTGCGGCGAGCAAAGGATCAAAATTATTCTTCGCTGCCTCGCGGCGGATCACCGCCTCATAAGGGAGCGGATAAAGCACTTTCCAAACGTTCACCGGCAAATCGTCGATTTTGCGCGCATCGAAATTGGGAACGATGATGCGCCCATAAGCCATGCCCGCGGCAAAATGGCCTTGGTCAAAGGCAACTTGCGCGGCTTCATACAAAAATCGTGGTGACGAAGTAGCGAAATAAGCGTTCTTCAGCTCCAACTCCGCGCTGGCATCGAACGCAATCGTGCGCAACGCCTGCGCGCGCGCCCAGCGGTCGGCCGCAGCGGCAGGAATCGGTTCATCGAAAGAGCGCAGAGCCGGGGGCGGCGGAATTTTGTCTAGTATTTCGGGCGAATCTCCTTCGGCAGGTTCCAGCTTGCTAAGGCGCGCCGCCGCAGCATGCGCAAAATAGGTCTGAGGAAAGCGATCAACATCCTTCCGGTAGTAACTCCGCGCCTCGGCGATTTTTCCGTTGCGCTCGGCGATACGGCCGAGCCAATAGACCGCGTCGGACGTATTGGCCGAAGCCGGATATTTCACCAGGAAATTCTTGATCTTTTCTTCCGCCTCGGGCTGCCCGTTGAGATAAGTCACCCACGCAGCGCGCCACTCCGCATTGAACGCATTTCTGCCGCTCGGGAAAGTGTCCACAACGCGCTGGTAGTAGCTGGCGGCCTTGGTGCGGTCGAGGCCTACCCAATAATAATTCCCCGCCGCCATGAAGCCCTCTTCATTCCATTTGCTGAGTGGATATTTCTGCGTAAGCTCGCCGAGGGTCGCGAACATTTCGTCGTACTTTTTCTCGCTGCGATAAAATTGTGAGAGCACATAAAGGCGCTCCGCATCCACTTCGGCATCCGGTGTCTTCAATGCCGCCACAAGCTTCGCCGAACCCTTCTGTTGCACCTTCGCTTGCGCAACGCGAAGCTCCGCCAGTTGGCGATTGGGATTTTGCGGATCGTTGAGCATTCCCAGAAACTTTTCAAATTCCGCTCGTGCTTCTTTCCACTTGTGCGCGTCAAAGAACGCCTGTGCCCGCTGCTGCTGCAATTCCACGCCAGGATACGGATACTCCTTGCCCATCTCGTGCAAAATTTTCTTCAGCGCGGCGTCCGTTACTTTCGCCTCATCGCTCTGGGAATGTTTGTAGTAAATCGCCTGGTAATCCTTGGCCGCGCGGTCGAGTTGATGCAATGACTGATAAGCCTGAGCCCTTTCGAGCAGCAGCGTGGGACGAGTACCCGTGGCCGAATAAGAATTCAACGCATCAATGGCATCCTGCGCGCGGCCTTGTTCAACGGCCAGCGGCGCCAGACTCTCCAGTAATTGCTCCTTCATCGCCGTATTCGGATATTCGTGCTGTATCGTCTCCAAATCAGCCAACGCCTCATTCGAGCGACCCAGCGCGCGCTTTGCCTGCGCTGTCCAGTAAAGGACGTACTCGCGCAAAAGTGTGTCCGCGCTTGCTTTGGTGAACCACGCTAAGGCTTGCTGCGCGTGGCCCTGCGATTGATCTTCGAAGCCGAGCGCCAGCGCCGCACGCGCTCCCCAAACATTGGCTGCATTTTTCGCCGCAAATGCGGAAAGATTGTTGTACGCCCCCGGCGCAGCGCTATGGACTTCACGCGCCAGTCCCGAGAGTTCTTTTCGAAGTGCCTGATCCTCTGGAGTGTCTCCAGCAACAAGCCCCTGAGTAGCTGTATCGGGTTTGCACCCCACACGGCATGGGACTGCTGGCGGTTTTTTTATTTTTTTCTTTTTCTTTCGCGAGGACTGCGCAAGAAGTTCCGAAGCACCACCGGCGAGTAGCGTCAGCACGAGCAGCACGGCGCAAACACTTCGCGCCGCAACGGCCCATGAACCTACCGCAACCGAATTCCTGGTTGCAATCTTAGCGATGCCGCGCGGGCGTGGCGTACGGATAGTCGCCGAGAGCGTGAGGATCGCCCTCCGCGAGGATTTCCACCGCCCAGCGATAAAAGTAATCCACTGGGTGGTCCATGATGGGTTTGAAGCGCCGGTCGTATTCTCGATGAGCTTTTTCAATGTCGTCTTTCAATCGAATGCAAAGATCCTTTTTCTCGCGCCCTAGCCGCACTTGCTCCGGTCTAAGCATCTTAATATCTTGCATCGAAACTTTCGCCACCCGATTTGCTCGCCTGTGCAATTCTTGTTCTTCAGGCGTTAACTGGTTGACGTCAAAATCGCTCCCGAACTCCGCTTCCGTGGAAACTGCCGGAGCCTGCGGCTCGATCAAGTCGATTGCTTCCGCCTCGGTCTCCAGTTCGATTAAGGGTTCCGGTTCGATATGCGCCGGTTCTATATGTGATGCAGCAACTGGAGCAACGGGCGGCTCAACGCGCGGCGGCGCTTGCACAGAAGCTTGCACGGTCGATTGAACGGGCGCCTGCGCCATCGGCGTGGGCACCGCAGGATGCGGGCGCACGGGCTCCGCTGCAGGCTCGGCCCCAGCCGTACTGATTAAATGAGAGATTTGCGCTTCCAGCGGAGACCGCTGTCCAGGCTGCACCGACATCGTCACGAATCGCGACAATACTTCCAGCGCCGCTGACAACGACGCCGCCGAAGTCTGCGCACGCAACATCGACGGCAGCGCATTGGTCGGCTTGGTGCTCGCGCAAGAGGCAACGATATCGCCAACGGCTTGGTGAAGCTCGTCGGCATTTCGCTGAATCCGTTCGAGGTTCTCACGCAAGGCGCGCGATACGGCTTGTTCCACGGCAGTAGGCTCTTGTGGCATTCCTGGTTTCTGGGGTCTCCGTCTTTAACAAAAAGATCCCTGCTGGTCCTTTCGCCTGTTCAAGACAGACGATATACCCCGTTTTGTGATTTTGGAAGGCAAGCCATGGCTAGTCAACCACCTAGCAGTACCTATGTGCCTAATCGTTGCTTAGCAGCCCCCACCCCACTGCTTCTCGAACGCATTTGAAGGCGCTCTCCACCCGTGAGCTAAGGCAATACACCTAGAAATCTAGGGGATGCCCTGTATGGAGACATTCTCTTATCTAACGAACACTGACTCGCGCAAAGTCCCCGAAGTTAGAACGAAGGAGTCTTCCAAATGCTCAATAATGTCCCGTGCCCATGCAGCCGCTCTGTATTTGCAGTTCGCCTTTCCATCTTGTTAAGTCTCTCCGTCTGCCTACTTTTGATTGCGCCGCGATTGTCGGCGCAGGTCACCTCGTCGCCTAATGGCGAGATATTCGCTGCTCCCGGCGCAACGCAGGCTTTTACGCTCACCGTTGCCTCGGGCACGACTCTCGGAAGCGTCTCCGTTTTGACTCTCGGAGCACCCAATCTCGACTTCGTTTCGGTTGCCTCAGGCACCACCTGCCCCACCCTTACCGCCGGTAAGTGCACAGTCGAAGTCCTGTTTCAGCCCACCGTTCCCGGCAGGCGCCAAGGCATGATCGCCGCCTATGACCCAAGCGGGAACGTTCTGTTGGTCGTATCACTGGACGGCGCAGGCAGCGGGCCCATGACCGCCTTTGGCCCAGCTATCATCTCCACTTTCGCAGGCGGAGGCACTGGGGGCGTCGGCGGTCCGGCCACCAGCGCGCAACTGCTTGGCCCCACGGGCATCACCGTAGATGGATTTGGCAATCACTACATCGCCGATCCTAAAGCCAACAAAGTTTTTGAGGTCAATGCCGCGGGAGTCATCTCCACAGTTGCAGGCACCGGGACCGCCGGCTTCTCCGGCGATGGCGGGCCCGCCACCAGTGCTCAACTCAATGGCCCCATGGCTGTGATCATCGATGGAGCCGGGTTTATCTACATCGCAGACACCAACAACAATGTCGTTCGCATGGTCGATAACCACGGAAATATTTCCACCTATGCTGGCCAGTTTTATCCAGCTGGCGGCACTCCCCCGGCGGTCTGCGCCGCGGCCACAAACTCCGTCGGTGACGGCTGCCCCGGCAATCAAATGGTGATGAATACTCCCGTGGACATAGTCTTCTGCCACGCGCAAAACCTCCACATCGCTGACAAGCTCAACAATCGCGTTCGCACCATCGTCCGAACTTCCTATAACACCATCACCCAGGTAGGAAACGGCGTAGCAGGTTATAACGGCGACACCAGCACCACCGGCGTGATGAGCACCACCGCCGAATTGAATGGCCCCACCGGCATGGATATGGACGCCGCCAATTACATCTACGTCTCCGACGCCGGCAATCACACCGTTCGCAAAACTCTGCTGAGCGGCACGACTCCCGAAGTCATCTCGACGCTTGTGGGCACTCCCGGCAGCGCTGGCAACTCTGGCGACGGCGGCCTTGCTACCAGCGCGTTGCTGGATACTCCTGCCGGCCTAAAAGTGGACCCTGCGGGCGATCTCTATATTTCGGACACCACCAGCCAGGTCATTCGAAAGTTCAATATTGCTGACGGAAAGATCTCGACCATCGTAGGCACCGCGACCGCTGGCAACACCGGCAACGGCGGTCCTGCCAGCGCCGCGCAACTGAATTCTCCCATCGGCGTCTTGCTGGATGACAACGGCAATCTCTACATCGCCGACAGCCAGAACCTCGTCGTTCGCAAGGTGGACGTCGCAGATGCGCCTTCGGTGACTTTTCCCAATACGACAATGGGTGCGACTAGCCCCGCCCAGGATGTCACTGTAATGAATCTCGGCGACGCGCCATTGACCATCACCGCTATCAGCTCCACCGGTAATTATTCGCTCGGCGGCTCCGACACCTCATGCAGCTTGACAGGCGTGAGTCTCAACCCCGCGACCAGCTGCGTCCTGGGCATCGAGTTCATTCCGACCACGGGAGGCACCGCCAGCGGCAGCGTCGTTCTCGCCGATAACGCGAATCCCGCTTCCCAGACCATCGCCCTGACTGGCACAAGCGCTCTGCCCACTGAGGCTTATACCCTCACGGCTACAACGTCCGCGGTTTCCATGGCCCCTGGAGGCACCGCCCCGGCCACGCTCACGCTGAATTCCAGCAACTACGCAGGCACAGTTTCGTTCGCACTGGCCGTCACTTCCACGGACGGCACGGCAGCAAACGTAACGGCCTCCGCTACTCCGGTCACGCTGACCTCGGGTGGCACGGGAACCTCTACAGTTACCATTACAGCCACCGCAAGCGCCGCGAACCACAGTCTCGCGGCTCCGTGGAATCGCGGCAGCTCAGTGTTGTTCTGCGCAATTTTACTCGGCCTGCCCTTTAGCTTCCGCAGGAAGCGCGCGCTTACCCTATTGCCCTTGCTACTGGCCGCAATCTGCACAACTGGCGTGCTCGCAGGCTGCGGCTCCTCTAATCCTCAGCCTACGCCGCATACGCAAGCCGCACGCACCTACATCATCACCGCCACCCCGACGGGCGCAGTAACCCCCGCCGGGTCCGCCACCGTAACCAATCCAACTCCCGTAACCATCACGGTTACAGTCCAATAGCGTCCCGCAACGTTTTTGACTTTGCTTTCCTCCGGGGCGGCCTCGGTTCTTATCCAAGGCCGCCCCGGTGTTTTTACTGCATCGTGAAGTAAAGCTATTCTCTGGCCACCGCACACGAGCCCTAGAGAACAAAAATAGTTGCTACGGCTTCTACTCCACTGGCGGGTGGCCTGGAGATAGCTTCCCGTCATTTTCTGCTTGCATTACAAAATAGCAGAGTGCGCCCTAGGTTAATTCTTTGAACGTGGGTCTTCGGTTAGCAGTTGGCGAGTGGCGCGACTACCAGCACAGCGGAATCCGTGTAGTCGGTTTTGATTTGTCTGGGGGTGCCGCACCCTTCGGTTTTAAGGGTGCGGGTTTTGACTCCCTCCGTCTCCCCGCACCGAATCAATCAGAATTCTTACATCTTCTCTCCCCGCGTAGTGCGCCCAACTACTCCATGGCCAGTCTTTAGGATGCTCCACCAGCTTTCTTTGTACCGGATTCGCGTGTATGTACTCCAGTTTCTCCCTCAGTTTCTTCTCGCTCCATACATTGAAATCATAAAATCGCCTCTGCCAAAAATGCGCTTCTCCCGTCTGGCCTCCGTCGAGTGGTAACAACAGTTGTGTGCTGATGGTTCGGCTTCAACAGCGCCCGCGCCACCTTCTGCTTTAGCACTTGCAAAATCTTCGATGGATTTTTCCTGCCTGCCTCGCTGACCAGCAGGTGCACATGTTCCGGCATCACGACGTATCCAATGAGACGGAACCCATGCCGGCAGCGAACTTCATTCAGGATCTCCACAAACCGATCCCGCGCCCGAGCCGTTCCTAGCAGTGGTCTCCTTCGATAACAACTGAAAGTTACAAAATGGAGATCGCCTTTCCCATAGTGCCGTTTGAGAGGATTGCGCATCGAGGAAAAATCAAAACCCGCACCCTTAAAACCGAAGGGTGCGGCACCCAGGCTGTCACCCTCGGCCAATTGCAGAAGTGGTATGCTATTCCAGTGCGCCGCCGTCCTGAAGAAGAAATTCTGTGCGCCACCCGCCCTGTCACACAATGATTACGAACATAAAGCGAATCCTTGCCGACCTCGACAAGCACGCATCAGAATTTAATTTCCCGATCCTCAATAACGCTTACGTAGAATTCGCAGCTGCTCGATTGACTGCGTATTGTGATAAGAAGGATTGGTTGATCGTTTTTGAAGTCTTGGGGTTCTCGACAAGGGAGATCGAGTTTGTAGATGATGTCTATGCTTTTGGGTCCTGCGTCGAGAGAGACGGGCTGGCTGGTGAGGAGATTCCCCTAACCCCTTTACCGGAGCAACCTCTCTTTGACGCCGAAACCAATGAATGCATTGCAGACTGGAGCCATTGGTCAGTCAAACTTGACAAGGATGTTCTATCTTTCTCTCCAACTCTGGAAGAATACTCCCAAGCGGGGATTGTACTAGACCGCAGCCCCGGTCCCGGATCATTATCGGAAATCGAGTTGCTTCGCTTTCTCGTCTATCGGGTTGGGGAGGAGCGCCTTTTCATGAGTGATCAGGTTTTGATGGATCATTTCCCACGTTGCAAGAAACTACCGAAGTTCGTCCAGACTACTAAATGGCAGCACCCAGACGTGGCTGATGGGGAGACACCTTCAGAAAATGTCAGTATGCGTACCTTGCTGGAGGCACTTTCAACGGGCGATCCCTCATTCTTCACGCAGGGACGGCCAAACACGCACTGGAAATACTGGGACGGAGCACAAAAAGCCACGCCCCAGGATGAAGGACCGCTTTCGGACTAACATGAGGGGCGGCTGGCCCGGAGATAGCTTCCCTTCATTTTCTGCTCACCTTGGAAAAATGCAGGAGGTGCCCCAGGTTCGTTTTTTGAACCTTGGCCTTGGGTCAGCTGTTGCTGCCCTGTCTCACCAAACTCGCAAATTCCCCGTTTACCCTGAGCCCCGAATGGCCAACTCCTTCCGTTCTCTCGACTTTCATCCGTCTCATTCGAATGATACCTAATTTATAATACTCCTTGACAGTAATAGAAATCCGTGCTAGAATTTTCTATGGTCGTCGGAAAACCTGCTCCGTGTTCCCTTCCTCTCTGTGCCTCAGCGTTTAGCTTTCCGAATGTTGACGCTCTTGACGCCGCGTCAAGCATAAGTCCTTTGTCTGCCACTCTTTTACCCAGAGCGGCCGCGAAGGGTACAAAAGACACCCGGGGCTGGGACTCTGTCCCGATCGTCAATCCCATTTTCCCGTTCAACCGCCGTTTTATCTCTAACTCCCATAGAATCACATCTTTCGCATACCCCCACCCTTTAACTCCAATCGAATCATATTCTTGCAAAAAACAGGGGGAGGGGGTCCCCATGGCGAGCCGTCTCTTTCCATGCGATCTGGCTACACGCAGGAACGTCCGCAACTCCACTCTTTTCATGAGTTTACTTCATAACTCGCGGACACCCCGGGCTGGGGGGTACATCCGCCACTCTTCTCTGCGCAACCTCAGGGCACTCTGCGTCTCTGCGTTATCTTTATTCCTTCTCGGCCTTCAGCTTTCAACGGCTTGCCCTGAGCGAAGACGAAGGGGCAACCGTCAGCGCTCAGCTCCGCTCCCAGGAGGCTACACAACGCCCATTCGCCAAAAATGCTAAAATAGACTCGTACTTAGGGGGCGACTCGGTTTCGACGGAAGCTGTCGCGGCCCGAAGGCATGCCGGGACCCACCTGCCCGTAACTTGGTGGAAACTAGAAATGCCAACAACAACTTGGCACTTGCAGCTTAATTAATTAAGCGCACGCTTCCCCGGGCTTCGCTCATGGGCCCGGTCAGAGGCGTCACACTGTGAGCTGGCCTTAGCCTTTCGGTCCGTAAGGCTCGGGCGAGAACCATCGGACTAGTTGGTTGCGCATCTTGCTCATTCCAAGCGCCGCCGGCGAACGCGCGATCAGCCCGCAAGGGCCGGGTCGCACACCGAATTGAGATAAGCATGTAGGCTTCGTGTCGTAGCGCTTTTCGGACGGGGGTTCGACTCCCCCCGCCTCCACCATTTTTGCCAAGCGGTTCGTTGCGCAGAAAAGCCATTGGCTTTCCAACAGTTCCTTACCGCATTGCCATGCGTCGCTCGTTCACGCATCTATGTGTCTACTAAATTTCTTCCGCAAGAAAATTTCTTCCGCGAGTAAACAACCAACAAAACCAAAACAGACGGTTGCGTTCCACAACGTGTGACAGCGTTCTAAATGTGCGATAGCGTTCTCAGCTTGTATTTCTCCTCGGCCATCGCAACACCGCGCAGAGGACGTGCAGGTAAAAAACTGTCTCCCTCTTCCTCTTCTATGCATCGAAGGTGGATTGGGAAAATGCGGTTGCTCGAGACTGCGAGCCGGACTAGGATGTTTTCCCCCGCAACGCCGTTTACCTAAATGCGAGGACAAGGAGGCTGCCTTGAAGCTCAGCTACGGACCTAGCCGCGCATTTCTTTTGGCCGCGGGCTTTTTGTGCGGAGCAGCAACGACCCTCGCGCAAACCGACACGCCACAGAGTTCGAGTACGCCAGGCCAAGCTATACCCGGAACGCAAGGAGTGAGTCCATTTGCTGGGAGTGTGCCGGCGAAGCTGCTTCCGGGAGTCCTGTCGCTTTCCTTGCAAGATGCCATCGACCGCGGCCTGAAGCAAAACCTCGGAGCGCTTCTATCGAGTGCGGAAATTGGTTCGGCCCGCGGCCAGCGCTGGGAGCAATTGAGCGCTCTGCTGCCACACGTGACGTCGTCGCCTTATGTGTCGGACTCGAAGATCAATCTCGCTGAGCTTGGCATTACAAGTCTTGGTGGCAACCCGATACCGCCAGCTGATGGCCCCTTTTCCTATTTTGATGCACGTATATCTGTGACTCAGTCTCTGTTTGATTGGAAGTCCATCAACGCCGCGCGCGCCTCCACGCAGAGCTTGAAATCCGCCGAATATTCGTTCAAGGACGCGCGTGATCTCGTGGTGCTGGCCGTCGGTTACACCTACTTGCAAGCCATCGCCGACGAAGCCCGCATCGAAACGGCGGAAGCGCAAGTGAAGACAGCGCAGGCGCTCTACGATCAGGCAAACGACCAAGTGAACGCGGGCACGTCGCCCGCTATTGATGGACTTCGCGCCAAAGTCGAGCTCCAGACCCGCCAGCAACAGTTGATTCAGGCGAAGAACAACCTTGCTATCCAAAAGTTGACCGTGGCTCGCGTGATCGGCTTGGCTCCGGGGCAGGAAGTTGAATTCACGGACAAGTCCCCCTACCAGCCCTTCAACAGCATCACTATAGAAGAGGCCCTGAAACGCGCCTACGCGGCGCGTTCCGATTATCTGGCGGCCATGACAGACGTGCGCGCAGCGGAATTCTCGCGGAAAGCTGCGGTAGCTGGATATCTTCCATCGCTTGCCTTTAATGCTGACGTTGGCACGGCAGGGTCGCATCCCTCCACGGCAACGCAAGTCTTCGATGTGCGCGGAACGCTTTCGATTCCGATCTTTACGGGAAACAGCGTTCACGGTGACATTTTGCAGGCCGATGCGAGGCTCCAACAGACCCGCGAGCGCCTGGACAATCTGCGCGCGCAAATCGATTCCGACATTCGCACGGCGCTGCTGAACTTGCAATCGTCGGCGGAGCTAGTGAATGTAGCGCGCAGCAACATCGATTTGGCGGAAGAGACTTTGCTGCAATCGCGCGATCGTTTCAGTGCGGGCGTCACCGATACGGTGGAAGTGGTGCAATCGCAAGAGGCGGTCGCGAGCGCGCACGAACAGTACATTTCGAGTCTTTACAGCTATAATTTTGCAAAAATTTCCCTGGCGCGGGCTCTTGGACTCGCGGAGCAGGGCGTCAAAGAATATTTCAAAGGACAATGAACATGGCGGACGAAAATCCACCGCGCTCTGATGAATGAAGCAAGCAAGGAATCCCTCCACCGACCCGTCGTCACTTACGGGCAGTAGCTATACGCCGCCGGCGCGCAGAAACGCCAAAACCCGAAGAAACATTGTGATTTTGATTGTCGTTCTGGTGATTCTTGTTGGGGGCGTGTTTTTGTGGCGCTACCTCAGCAGTTATGAGTCGACGGACGACGCACAGGCGGATGTCCACCTGTATCCGGTCAGCGCACGAGTTTCCGGCTACGTAGTGAAGGTCAACGTGGACGACAACCAGTGGGTTGAGAAAGGCACCGTCCTGGTCGAAATCGACCCAAAAGACTACGAGGTTGCGGTGGCGCAGGCGCAAGCCAATCTGGGAAATGCCGAAGCGACGGCTCAATCGCTGAATATCACTGTGCCGATCACATCGGTGAACAGTTCGAGTCAACTGAAGTCCACAGCATCTGACATCACAAACACTAACGCCGGAATTATTGCCGCGCAAAGGCAGCTAGCCGCCGCGCAAGCCCAAGTGGAGGAAGCTCGCGCCAACGACGTTAAAGTGCAAGACGATCTGAAACGCTACAAATTATTGGTGGACAAGAAAGAAGTCGCCGAGCAGGTTTACGATCAGGCGGTAGCCGCGGCTAAATCCAGCACAGCTGCGGTGGCGGCGGCGCTCGCCAATGAGTCCGCTGCGCAGCAATTCGTTGAGCAAGCGCAGAGCCGCCAGGTGCAAGCGGAAGCCAATCATCAATACGCGGAGACTGGGCCGCAACAAGTATCTTCGTCGAAGGCTCGCGCGCGGGCGGCTATCGCGGACGTCGAGGAGAAGCGCGCGTTGCTCGAACAAGCCCAACTGAACCTCGGATACACGAAAATTGTCGCGCCCGTCTCCGGTGAAGTGAACAAATCAGTTGTCGTCGGACTGAATGTACAAGCCGGCCAGCAATTGCTCACGGTCGTGCCTCTCGACGAAGTGTGGATCACCGCCAATTTCAAAGAGACGCAGCTCAGGCACATGCGTGTGGGGCAGAAAGCGGATATTCACATCGATTCCAGTGGGCGAACTCTGAAAGGACACGTGGACAGCATTGCGGGAGCAACGGGCCCGCTCTTTAGTTTGCTGCCGCCGGAAAACGCCACCGGCAATTACGTGAAAATTGTTCAGAGGATACCTGTAAAAATCGTTCTCGAGCCGGGAGAAAATCACGAGCGTCAGCTTCGGCCCGGCATGAATGTGGTGCCCGACGTTTACCTCCAATGAGCAGCGCCGCTGTCACCTTCGACCAGGATGTCTGGAAGCCCAAATTCAATCCCTGGCTGATTGCCGTTGTGGTAGCGCTGGCGGCATTCATGGAAGTTCTGGACACCAGCATCGCCAACGTAGCTTTGCCCTACATGGCCGGCAATCTGGCGGCGAGCAACGACCAAAGCACGTGGGTCCTCACTTCTTATCTCGTTTCAAACGCCATCATTCTCCCAATCAGCGGTTGGTTCGCCAACACCTTCGGACGAAAGCGTTTTTTCATGTCCTGCTTGGCGATCTTTACGGTGAGTTCCCTGCTTTGCGGCTTCGCGCCAAGTCTCGGGTTTCTGCTTTTCTTCCGTGTGCTGCAAGGCGCGGGCGGTGGGGGACTTCAGCCAATGGCTCAAGCCATCCTCGCCGACACGTTTCCGCCTCATCAGCGTGGCTTGGCATTTGCGCTGTACGGCATTACCGCTATCACGGCGCCCACGATCGGTCCAACCCTCGGTGGGTGGATCACGTTTAACTATTCATGGCGCTGGATTTTTTTCATTAACATCCCGGTCGGGATTATCACCTGGTTTTTGGTGCGCCGTGTCGTTGAAGATCCGCCCTATATAGCGCGGCTCAAGTCCGCCGGCATCAAGCTGGACTACATCGGCATCGCCCTGTTAGCTCTCGGCATCGGCGCACTGCAGATCTTGCTCGACAAGGGCCAGGAAGACGATTGGTTCGGCTCGCGTTTCATCACGACTCTCATCATTGTCGCCGCCGTCTGCCTCATCTCCCTGGTGATCTGGGAGTGGCATCATAAAGCGCCGATCATTGACGTCCACATGTTCAAGAGCTTCAACTTCGCGAGTGCCAGCCTGATGTTGTTCGCCCTGGGCCTCTTGTTGTTTAGCAGCCTGGTCCTGATGCCACAATTCCTGCAAACCCTTGTCGGCTACACTTCGCAACTCGCCGGCTTTGCGCTTTCCGCCGGAGGACTCGTTTTGCTTTTTCAAACACCCATTGTGGGTCAACTGACGACGAAGATCCAAGCGCGCTATCTGATTGCCTTCGGCTGGCTGGCCTTGTCGGTCGCTATGTACTATTCGACGCAGCGCATCGACCTGCAGATCAGCTTCAAAGCCGCCACTTTGCTGCGCATCGCCCAGGTCATTGGTTTGGGATTCCTATTCACTCCAATTACGCTGGTCGCCTACATCGGTATTGCGCCGGAAAAAAACAACGCGGTCGCCGGGATCGCCAACTTCATGCGCAATATAGGGAGCAGTGTGGGAACCTCGATGGTTACCACGCTGGTTGCGCGCCGCGCGCAACTCCATCAAGCCCGGCTGGTGGAATACGCGCGGCCCGACAATCCCAATTTTCAAAATTCGGCAAATGGCCTTGCCCAGCATTTGGCGCACTCGGGTATTGGCGCGCATGAGGCTTACGCGCGGGCTGTCGCCACGATTTACCAGGGATTGCAAGCGCAGGCCACGACCTTGGCCTACATCGACATCTTTATGGTTCTATGTGTGATCTCGGGGATCATGTTCTTCCTCGCTTTTCTTTTGAAGAAGAATGATCCCGGCGGTGGCAGGGTTTTGGCAGAATAAGCGAAATGAGGTTATTTGCAGTAGGATTGTATTTTGATGCGAGCGGGCTCTAGGGACCGAGATGATCAGGATACTTACAGTTGAGCGGGAATATGGCAGCGGCGGGGGCGAAATCGCGCAACTGCTTGCCAAACAATTGGGCTGGAAGCTTTGGGATCAGGACCTGACGGAGGAGATCGCCAGGCTGGCACATTGTCCCAAGGACATCGTCCAGGTTCGCGAAGAACGCACCGATCCACTCTACTATCGGCTCTTTAAATCCTTTTTGCGCGGGAGCTACGAAGGAAGCCTGAATGCCCACAAGCTTAACGTCGTCGACAGCGAAAGTATTTTGAAGATCACCGAGCGTGTCGTTCAGCACGCCGCGAAAACCGGTAATTGCGTCATTGTGGGAAGGGGCTCGCAGCATTTTCTCAGAAATCGCCCGGACACGCTCCGCGTCTTCCTTTACGCTTCCAGGGAAGATAAAGTGCGCCGCCTCATAGCGCGCGGCAAGACACAAAAGGAAGCAGAGGAACGCGTAGACAGCGTCGATCACGAACGCGTCGAGTTCATCCAAAAATATTTTGGCGTTGACTGGCCCGACCGCACCGCTTACCACGCGATGATCAATACGGCGACCGGCGATCAGTGCGTCGCTCACATGATCCTGGATCTGATGAAAACGCTCGACGCAAAAACGGCCTGCGCACCTGCCCCGGTGGCGGGCTAGCTCTGACGCGGGCGTTCCTCGCGCTATTGCGCCCCTGGAAAACTACCCGCCTTCCCCTGCCAAACGCTTCCAAATTGCATCAAAATAGATAAGCCTTGGGGCGGCTCCCTACCCTGCCCAAACCGTACCCTTGAGGCTCAGTTTTTCAACTCTCGTTGACCTTTGAAAGGACTCTATATCTATGAAACGCCTGCTCTTAGTTAGCTTGGGGCTGTTCCTGTTCGCAGTGCCGTCGCGCGCCCAGTCCTCCGCCGACGCTTCCATTGGCTACTCCTACTTCCACCTTGGAGGAGGGGCAGATCTCAGCCAGAATGGTCTCAGCGGGTCAATCGCCTATAAACCTATCCCCTTTCTGGGTATCGTTGGAGACTTTGGCGGCTACTACGCCTCCCCCGGAGGCGTTTCGCTAAACACGTACACTTTTCTTTTCGGCCCGCGAATCATTCTGCACAACCCGACGAAGATCACTCCGTTTTTTCAGTTCCTGGCAGGTGCGGGGCATGTAACGGTTGGCGACGGGGGCGGTTCCAATACCAACTTCGCGTATAGCGTCGGCGGCGGCGTGGATTTTAGCGTTCTGCCCCACCTCGCGCTGCGCCCGCAGCTCGATTACGTCGGCCTGCATAGTTCCGAAGGCACGGCCAACTGCACGCGCGTCTCGCTCAGCGCCGTCGTTCGCTTCTGACGCCGCATCACATAGTGGGATCGAAATTATCGGAACTGTAGCGTCAACGGGAGGGTCGATTTTCTTCGACCCTCTCAATTTCTTTACGCGGCTCTCAATTCCACTTTGCAATCAGAGCTTAGGCCTTAGCCGCAAACGCACGAAGCGTCACCGCGCTCAGCAGAGAGGCGGAAGGTTCATCAAGATAAATCGTTGCATTCGCATGCGTGCGCAGTACTGAAGCGGGCGCCATTGGGCTGATCTCTCCCTCGAAACAAAGCTTCACGGCCGGCGCCTTCCGCGCGTCCGGCACGACCGCAAGAATCTCTCGCGCTTTCAGGGTCTGCCGCACGGACATGGAAATCGCCTGCCGCGGAACTTTTGAGATATCCGCGAACCAACCCTCGCCCACTTGTTGACGCCGGCAAGCTTCGTCAAGGTCGACGATCAGATACGGCTCATCGGTTTCGAAATCGGCGGGAGGATCGTTAAAAGCGAGGTGCCCGTTCTCCCCGATACCCACAAACGCAATATCAATCGGCGCTGCGCTCAGGCTCTCACCAATCCGCAGCACGGCTTCGCGCGCATCACCGTCGCTATCGCCATTGAGCAGGTGATACTTCGCGATCCCCGTTTTGTGAACGAAATTCTTGAGAAGGTAGTTGCGAAAGCTGGCTGGGTGAGTGATGGGCAGTCCGATGTATTCATCGAGATGAAACATTTCGACGCGCTGCCAATCAATATCTTGGCGCCGGGTCAGCGCATCCAAAAACTCCAACTGCGAAGCTCCGGTTGCAGCCACGATGCGCGCTTGCCCGCGATCGAGAATGGCCCGGCGTAGAGCAACACCCGCCTGCTCAGCCGCAGCTGATCCCAGGGCGGGCTTTTCTTCGAATACTCTGATGATCACCGCGTGTTCTCCTTTGCAGCCGAGAAAATCACTTCTAACGAATGTCTTCGCCACTTCCTCAATCGGATTCCGCCGTTGAGCCTACATCATAACCGCAGCTTTTTGCATATTCTATGGCTCAAGAGGCGAGATATCTGGACGAGCCCGGGTAAGACTGCTCAAAAAATCTGAAAGTAATGGGCGAAAGTGTCCGAAACATGACATTACTACAACCTCTTTGTGACTAGTGTGGTTCCTGCGCAGTGCCTCCCTCCGCGAAGGCGTTTCCTCAGCTCGAATTCGTACCTTCGACATAAACGGCTGCAAATCGAAGCTAGTCTGAACGCAAAGGAGAAATAAATAATGTCATCTAAAAAAGTAGGAGTATTTGGAATTTATTCGACGCGTATTGCGGTCGAAAACGCAACGGACGAACTGGTGAAGGCCGGCTTCCCCGTTACCGATGTTTCTGTCCTATTGCCCGAGAGTCTGGGCGTACCTAAGGAAATGGGCACGGAAAAGGCCACGAAAGCTCCGGAAGGCACAGCTGCAGGCGTGGCGACCGGCGGCGTGATTGGCGGAACTTTGGGAGTGTTACTGGGTGTTGGTCTTCTGGCAATCCCGGGCCTTGGACCATTCATCGCAGCGGGTCCGATCATGGCAGGATTGGCCGGATTGGGCGTCGGCGGAGCAGTCGGCGGTTTCACGGGAGCATTGATCGGCATGGGCATCCCGGAATTCGAAGCCAAGCGTTACGAAGGGCGCCTGAAAAAGGGCGGAATCCTTCTCTCCGTGCATTGCGATACGTCCGGAGAGATCCTGCGCGCCAAGGAAGTTCTAAAGGCCACGGGCGCCGAGCATGTTTCCTCGGCAGGCGAAGCCTCGATTGATAACAAGCAAGCGGATCGCGAATTGGCCACCAAGGGAACGACCGGTTCGTATTAATCCAATTAATCCAATCGGAGGGAGTCGAATTCCGGCTTCCTCCTTTTCTTTCTGAAGACAATCCCGAAAATCGTACAAGCATTGGGCTGCGCATCGAAGAGACAGTGACTATGAAACTTGAAACAAAGGATGGAAGCTATGAGCCACAGTAATTGGTCCAACAAATACACGACATTCGCGGTGGGAATTGGAGTAGGCGCGCTTCTTGCCCTACTTTTTGCGCCAGCCTCAGGAGAGGAAACGCGCGACTATATATCCAACGGTGTGAAAAAGGGGATTGATGATGCGGCGTCGACGGGAAGACGGTGGAAGCGCCGCGCACAAGAGAGCGTCGACGACGTGAAATCCACCGTGGCTGGCGCCGTGGAAGCCGGTCAGGAAGCATACCGCTCCAGCCGAGACGCTTAAATCCTTCCGCAGCCCGTCGAGTGTTATAGGGCCGCGAACTTCTTGAAGTGTGTTCGCATCTAAGATTAGAGGAGACTAACTTTGAAAGCTCAAAAAGAAGAAGCCGCAGCCCATTCTACGGGCCCAATCTCGCGCGAGGATCTGGTCGAGCTGCTCAATGAAGATCTTGCGGGCGAATACCAAGCCATCATCTCGTATGTCATCTACTCGCAAGTTTTGAAAGGCGCTGAGTACATGAATATTGCGGGAGAGCTTGAGAAGCACGCAGGTGAGGAGCTAAGCCACGCGCTGATTATCTCACAACAGATCGATTACCTTGGGGGCATGCCTACCGTCAACCCCAAGCCGGTCCGGACGTCAGAAAAAGCCAAAGAAATGCTTCGTTTTGATCTTGAAAACGAGATGGCCACGATTCGGCGTTATCGCGAACGGATTCCACAGTGCGAAGGTTTGGGCGAGTACGCGATGGCTGAATTAATCCGCGAGATTCTCAAGGACGAACAGGATCATTTGATTTCCCTGGCTACCGCTCTCGGAGAAGATGTCCCGGTTATAAAGAGCGCTCCGAGCGCCCGACCAGCTAAATAAAGAAATCGCGCGTGCGACTATCGCGGCGTTGTAAGGCAGCACGCCAAAAGACTGCGCCAGATTCTTGCTCGCCTGGACGCTTCGAATTCCGTTAGGGATATGGCCCTGCCGGATTCCGCCTCCACCCCCTTACACTAATTTCGCCCGTGTTATACTCGCGCCCGTTTGCGCGAAAGAATCGTCCAGCGCTCCGCAAGAACAAGCTGGAGGCGGCCAATTTCTTGATCACTTTGCCGGAAATGTTCAATGTCGCGACGCACTTCGTGGATCGTAATATCCAGGAAGGGCGCGGGGCAAAAGTCGCTATCGAGTGCGGTGACGAGCGGATCACTTACCAGCAACTGCTGGAAAATACCAACCGCGTCGGCAATGCCCTGCTCGCTTTAGGCGTACGACCGGAAGAACGCGTTCTTCTTTTGCTTTACGATACGCCGGAATTCCTCTACTCATTTTTCGGAGCGATCAAGATTGGGGCTGTCGCGGTTCCTGTCAACACGCAAGCGAAACCGCAGGATTATGAATATATTCTCAACGATTGTCGCGCGCGCGTGGCTTTGGTCAGCGAGCCGCTGCTGCAGCATTTGCAAGCGATCCCGAAAGAAAAACTGCGTTACTTGCGAGAGGTTGTCGTAAGTGAAGTAGAGCAGGATCGTCAATCGCAAGGTTCGCGTTCGCAGATTCATCACTCTCTGCAGAGTCTGATGGCTTCCGCCTCGCCGGAATTGCAAGCGGCGCACACGAGCAAAGATGAGCCAGCCTTTTGGCTGTACTCCTCTGGGAGCACCGGTGCTTCCAAAGGCTGCGTGCATCTTCATCACGATATGGTTGTGTGCTGCGAACTCTACGCCAAGGGCGTTTTAAGGATGAAGGAGAGCGACCGCTGCTTTAGCGTTGCGCGATTGTTTTTTGCATACGGACTCGGCAACGCCGGCTACTTCCCTCTCGGCTGCGGAGCCACAACGATACTTTCCCCCGTGCGTCCCGTTCCGGCGACGATTTACGCTGACATCGAGCGATACCGCCCGACGCTATTCTTTTCCGTGCCCACAAATTTTGCAGCGCTTCTTGCGCATCAGCGGGAAGATGGCAAAGAGTTCGATCTCTCCAGCGTCCGCCAAGCCATTTCCGCCGGCGAATCGCTTCCCGCGCCGCTGTTTCATCGATTCAAAGAGCGCTTCGGCGTCGAAATTCTGGACTCGCTCGGTTCCACGGAGACCTTACACGTGGTCATCGCCAACCGGCCAGATGAAGCGAAGCCCGGATCGAGCGGACAAATTATTCCTGGCTATGAAGCTCGAATCGTCGACGATCAAGGAAACGCCGTCGCCAATAGTGAGATTGGCGATCTCCTGATCAAAGGAGATTCCACTTGTTCCGGCTACTGGAACAAACACGAAAAAACCAAAGAGACTTTTGTGGGCGACTGGTTTCGGACGGGGGACAAATACTTCCAGGATAAAGAGGAATATTTTTGGTACGCGGGGCGCTCCAACGATGTTTTTAAAGTCCACGGCCTTTGGTTGAGCCCCGCGGAAGTCGAGAGCGTATTGATTGCGCATCCGGCGGTGCGGGAGGCCGCCGTAGTTGCGCGCAAAGATCAAGATGGCCTCACCAAAGCGGCTGCCTATGTAGTGTTGAATGGGGAGTTTACGCCGAGCGAACTTTTGGTCCACGAGCTCCAGGAACGGGTAGGCCAAAAAATCGGCGGTTACAAGCGGCCTCGTTGGGTTGAGTTTTTATCCGAGATTCCCAAGACGGCTACGGGAAAATTACAACGCTTCAAGCTCCGTGAGTTGCAAGATCAGCAGGGCAAAAATATTCCATAGCGGACAGAAATGTTGGCCTGACAATTTTTGGGAAGAAACTTTTACGAATAGAAGAGGTTCGTATCGGCAGCCAAACCCGCGAACTCCGCCGTGCATGCGGTCGGCCCTTGAACAACAAATCGCCGGTGATAAAGCAGCAACGCGCGCAATCCGGCAAGTTCCTCGCCGCCGCCGGCTCTTCCAGGGCCTCCATGCAAGCAACTTGGCACAACGTTGCCATGACCGGTGAACTGAGTGCCAACGCTGGAATCGACAATCATGATGCGACCATGCAAATCGCCGATGCCGAGCACGACTTTTTGAAGGAAGCCAGGATCGTTGGCAAAAATCGAAGCGACGAGAGAGCCTAGGCCGCGCCGTGCTATCGCAATGAGATTCTCCACTCCGTCATAGGCTACGAGTGTCGCGACCGGGCCGAACACTTCAATATCATTTACATATTTCGCATCGAGTCCTTTTTCACAGGAAAGCAGCGTCGGCTGCACAAATGCGGATTTTTGCGCATCGGCATCGATGGGCTGAAAGTTTTCATCACCACCGAAGAGAACCGCGCATTCCTCCTTCAACTGTCTAAGCCCTTCCAGACAGGCCTTTTGTTGCGCCTTATTGACCACCGGCCCGACCCTCACATCTGCGTTTCGCGGATTGCCCACTTTCATGGAACTCAAGCGCGCAACTATCGCCTCGCCAAGCGCTTTTATGTGTTGCCGCGGAGCGAGCACGCGGCGTATCGCCGTACATTTCTGTCCAGCTTTCAAGGTCATTTCACGCACAACTTCCTTGACGAGGAGATCGAATAAATCCGTTCCTGGACCGGCGTCTGGTCCGAGAATCGTGGAGTTAATGCTGTCGGCTTCGATGTTCACGCGGACGGAGCGTCGCAAGACATTTGGATTCGAGCGAATGCGAGCTGCGGTGTCCGCCGAGCCAGTGAAAGAAACGATGTCGCTTTCGCCGACGTGGTCGAGAATATCGCGCGCCGAGCCGCACAGGATTGAGATCGCACCCGGCGGCAGAATATTTGCCTTCACGATATCTTCGACGATTCGGTGGGCGAGCCACGCTGTTGGCGAAGCGGGCTTGATCACGATGGGGACGCCAGAGAGCAAGGCAGGTGCAGCTTTTTCACACACGCCCCAAGCGGGAAAATTAAACGCGTTAATAAAAACAGCCACGCCTTTTGTTGGCAACAAAAAATGCTGGCCGACAAAGACGCCGGTCTTGGAAATAGAAACCGGAGCACCTTCTTTCAGGATTCTTCCATCGGCGAGTGCTTGACCGATCTTGGCGTAATATTTCATGGTGTAAATTGCGCCATCGACGTCGAACGAGGCATCGGCTTGGTTGGCGCCCAAATTGAGCAGAGAGATTCGAAAATATTCGTCGCGATTTGCGGAGAGCGTTTCGGCAATTTTGCCGAGCAGATCCGCGCGCTGGCGATAAGTCAGCGCTCGAAGGGCTGGGCCGCCGTTTGAACGGGCAAACTCGAGAGCTGCTTTCACGTCGATGCCTTGTGAGGAGATTCGTGCTAATTCTTCTCCGGTGACGGGGTCGACGAGAGGCTCTCCTTCGCCGGTGCCTTCTTTCCATTGGCCAGATACATAGTTGGGCAGCTTCATTTGCAGGCCTCCGTTTAGTCGCAATTCATCTTCGCACAATTCCAATATCAGCCCGAAATCCTGGACTGTTCGAGCGGGAAATCGGGAATGATACCATGGCATCGGCACGATAGTGCATATTCCACGCGATAATTCAAACGCCAGAAGCCAATGACTACTCATCCTAGATATCTAACTCCTTTACGTGCAATTATTTAATAGGATTTTTGGTTGATGCCCGACGGCCAAATGGGAAGCACAGAGGGCACGTTTCATCTTGACGTTCGAACGACTACATGCGGTATACTGCAGGCGCGAGCTGAACTATCCTTATTTGCTGCCATGCAGACCAGCACCCACTCGAAAGACGCCGCCACTCCCCGTATTAGCCCACGCGCGAACGACAGTTTTCTTCTGTCTCTCGGGAAACGCGTGCGGGAATTGCGCAACCGACGCGGGTTGACGCGCAAAATGATGGCGCGCGAGGCGGACGTTTCGGAACGGCATTTGGCGCAGCTTGAAACCGGCGAAGGAAATGTTTCGATCGTGCTCCTGCGACGGATTGCCGCGGCGCTCCATGTTTCCCTTGCGGATTTGTTTGCGGCAGAAATGGAAACGCGGCATGAAAAAGTTTTGATTCAGAGATTTTTGGAGCGGCTCCCGGCGCATCGCGTCGAAGACGCAATGGCTCGTTTGCTGCGCGAGTTTGGCGACGAAGATGCGGCTCGTCGTAAACGGGTGGCGCTGATCGGGTTGCGCGGCGCAGGCAAGTCGACGCTGGGTGCGCGGCTTGGCGCGGACTTGAATATTCCGTTTGTTGAACTTGACGGTGAGATAGAAAAAGACACGGGCATGCCTCTCGGGGAAATCTTTTCGCTGTATGGGCAGACGGGCTATCGCGCCATCGAGCGACGCTCGCTGGAACGCGTGCTGCATGAGCAGGAACGGGCGATACTCTCCGTAGGTGGAGGCGTCGTCTCGGAAAAAGAGACGTACGAATATCTGCTTTCGAATTGCTACACGGTTTGGATCAAGGCGAGGCCAGAGGAACACATGGCGCGCGTGATTGCGCAAGGGGATTTGCGGCCGATTGCCGGTGGCAATCAGGCGATGGACGATTTGCGCCGGATTCTTGAGGCGCGTGAACCGCTCTACCGGAAAGCGGACATGTACCTGGACACTTCGGGAAATTCTGTAGAAGAGAGTTTTGCAAAACTGAAGGCCGCATTGCAGGCGAGCGAAAAACAGAAGGAGAAGTAGGAGGATCCAGTGGACGTTGCAGCGACGGAACAATTGCAAGGAAAAGTGGAACCGCCGGATTACCGGACGGAGCCTGGCAAATACAAGCATTGGAAGCTTAGTTTTGATGGGCCGGTGGCGACGCTGACGATGGACGTGGCGGAAGACGGCGGATTGCGGCCGGGTTACAAGCTGAAATTGAATTCGTACGACCTGGGCGTGGACATCGAACTGCATGACGCGTTGCAACGGATACGATTTGAGCATCCGGAGATTCGTTCTGTGATTATCACGAGCGCGAAGAACCGGATTTTTTGTTCGGGCGCGAACATTTATATGTTGGGGCTTTCATCGCATGCGTGGAAAGTGAACTTTTGCAAGTTCACCAACGAAACGCGGAACGGGATTGAGGATTCGAGCGCGCACTCGGGATTGAAATTCATCGCGGCATGTAATGGGACTACAGCTGGCGGCGGTTACGAGCTGGCGCTGGCGTGCGACGAGATTATTCTGGTGGATGATCGGTCATCGGCGGTGAGTTTGCCGGAGTTGCCGCTGCTCGGTGTACTGCCCGGGACTGGCGGTTTGACGCGCGTTACAGACAAGCGAAAAGTACGGCGGGATTATGCCGATATGTTTTGTACGAATCCGGACGGGGTGCGTGGACAGCGAGCGAAGGATTGGCGGCTCGTGGATGACGTTGTCAAACCTCAGCAATTTCCGGAGCAGGTGAAGCAACGCGCGTTGAAGCTCGCGGAATTAAGCGATCGGCCTGTAGACGCAAAAGGCGTAGCTTTGACCCCAGTAAAGCGCACGGTGGATGAAGCTGGCGTGCATTATGAATTTGTGGACGCGCAGGTGAATCGCGAGGCGAGGACGGTGACTTTGACGATTCGCGCGCCAGAAACCGTGCCGCAGTACACGATCGAGAGTGCGCTTGGGGCGGGTGCGAGTTGGTGGCCGTTGCAAATGGCGCGGGAATTGGATGATGCCATCCTGACTCTGCGGACTAACGAGCTCGATTTGGGCTTGTGGATCCTGAAGGCGACTGGAAATCCGGACGCCGTACTGGCGAGCGATGAATTTCTCTTAAATCACCAAAACAACTGGTTTGTGCGAGAAGTTCTGGGAATGATGCGGCGGACGTTTGCACGGATCGATGTATCTTCGCGATCGCTGTACGCAATTGTCGAGCCGGGTTCGTGCTTTGCGGGGACTCTCTTCGAACTCGCGCTGGCAGCGGACCGGATTTACATGCGTGATTCACAGGACGGCGAGAATGTTGCGAGCGTTGTTCTTTCGCGGATGAATTTTGGGGCCTTGCCGATGGTGAATGGACTTTCGCGGCTCGCGGCGCGGTTTTATCAAGACTCCGCGCAGATTGAGAAATTGCGTGGGTTACTGGGAAAAACACTGACGGTGCATGACGCGAAGGACGCGGGGCTTGTTACGGCTGCGCCGGATGATTTGGATTGGGAAGATGAACTTCGGCAGGCTTTGGAATCACGTGCGGCGCTTTCGCCGGATGCGTTGACGGGATTGGAGGCAAACTTGCGGTTTGGGATTAACGAGACGCTGGAGACGCGGGTGTTTGGAAGGTTGTCGGCCTGGCAGAATTGGATTTTTATCCGGCCAAATGCGGTGGGAACGAACGGGGCTTTGAAAGTGTATGGGACTGGGGCTCCGGTGAAATTCAATTGGGAAAGAGTTTGAGAAAAGGAAGTAAGGACGTAAAGAGGCAAGGAAAGATGCACAGACTGAAGTCTGTGCCACCAAAAATCTGGAACGAGCACAGGCAGGAGTGCCTGTGCTACTGAGGAGAATGGGCCATGATTGATTACACGGAGAAAATTCCGAACAACGTGGATTTGGGAAGGGATCGCGGCTTGCAACGGGCGCTGGAGCATTGGCAACCAGCGTATATGGGGTGGTGGTATGACATGGGGCCGAACGAGAGCCACAACTATGAGGTTTATTTGCGGACGGCGATCAGCGTGGAGCCGGATGGATGGGCGCAGTTTGATTATGTGAAGATGCCGGAATATCGCTGGGGAATTTTTTTGCAGCCGCGCGATGAAAAACGCGAAGTGAATTTCGGAATTCACAAGGGCTCGCCGGCATGGCAAGAAGTGCCGGGAGAATATCGGTCGACTTTGCGGCGCGTGATTGTAACGCAGGGGGATACGGAGCCGGCTTCGGTGGAGCAGCAGCGGCTGCTGGGATCATCCTGCCCTTCGATGTATGACCTGCGGAATATTTTTCAGGTGAATGTCGAAGAAGGACGGCATTTGTGGGCGATGGTCTATTTGCTACACCGTTATTTTGGGCGCGATGGGCGTGAAGAGGCGGAGGCGTTGCTCGCGCGACGATCCGGCGACGCGGACAATCCGCGCATTTTGGGCGCGTTTAATGAGCCGACACCGGACTGGCTGGCGTTTTACATGTTTACATTTTTTACGGACCGCGACGGCAAGTTTCAATTGTGCGCCTTGGCGGAATCCGGATTTGATCCGCTTTCGCGAACTTGCCGGTTCATGCTGACCGAGGAAGCGCACCACATGTTCGTAGGGGAGACGGGCATTACGCGGATCATCAAACGCACTTGCGAAGTGATGAAAGAGAATAAATTGGAAGACCCGTCGCAAGTACGGGCGCTGGGCGTGATTGACTTGCAGACCATTCAGAGGTACTTGAATTTTCACTACAGCGTGACGCTCGATCTTTATGGCTCGGATGTTTCTTCGAACGCGGCAAATTATTTTACCAACGGACTGAAGGGACGTTTTCGCGAAACAAAGCTTGAGGACGATCACGTGCTGAGCGAGGCGGAGTATCCAGTGTACGAAGTGATTGGAGACAAGATCGTCAGGAAGGATGTTCCGGCCTTGACGGCTTTGAACGAACGGCTGCGCGACGATTATATCGAGGAGATTGCGGATGGCGTGGCGCGCTGGCAGCGAGTTATCGATGAGGCAGGAATTCCTTTTAAGTTGACGCTTCCCCACAAGGGATTTCATCGGGCGATCGGCAATTTTGCCGGACACCACATCAGTGTGAACGGCGACGTGTTGACGGCAGAGGCATGGAAAAAACGCGAGCACGAATGGCTGCCAAGCCCAACGGACGAAAAGTTTGTGCAATCGTTGATGACGGGTCGCGTCGTCGAACCAGGGAAATTTGCGAACTGGATCGCGCCGCCGCTACGAGGAATCAACAGCAAGCCGCTGGATTTTGAGTATGTACGGTTCAACTGAAGAAGCTGACAGCTCGCTGCTGACAGCCGACAGAAAGAAGAGAGCGAAGAAAAGAGAAGACCGAGGATAACGCAGAGGCGCAGAGTACACAGAGGATCGCGGAGAAGCGTCAGAGCGGCGA
This sequence comes from uncultured Acidobacteriota bacterium, assembly GCA_963784015.1. GTDB lineage: Bacteria > Acidobacteriota > Terriglobia > Acidiferrales > UBA7541 > Acidiferrum. The sequence goes on along the minus strand of CAWAPX010000025.1, from coordinate 70,756 downwards.
GGAGACATGTTGCAGCCCATCATCGATATCCACATTCACATCATGCCGTATCACATGATGAAACCATCCGCGATGGACTTGATGAAGCGCGGGCGGAAAGATTATGAGGATGTGATGCGGTATTGCGATGATCCGAAGGCGTTTCTCGCGCACCTTGATAGCCTCGGGATCGAGCGGGCGGGCCTCATTAATTATGTCGCGCCGAAGATTATCGGGTTCACGCCAGAGGTGAACGATTGGAGTGCGAAATACTGCAGTGCCGCGCCCGATCGCTTGATCGCGTTTGGCGGCGTGCTGCCGGGGACGGTTCCCGATGCGGGCGCGGAAGTGGACCGCATGGCCAAGATTGGAATTCGCGCGATCAAACTGCATCCGTCGCACCAGGTACTCACGCCAAATTCGTATATGAACGGAAACACCGATTTGGCGGCGGTTTATGAGCGGGCGCAGGCGAATGGCATGCCTGTGATGATCCACACGGGGACCTCGATTTTTCCGGGGGCGAGAAATCTGCATGCGCAGCCGATGTTGTGCGACGACGTGAGCATCGATTATCCGAATCTAGTAGTGATTCTGGCGCACGGCGGAAGGCCGCTGTGGATGAACGAAGCATTTTTTCTGGTGCGACGGCACAAGAATATGTACATGGATATTTCAGGGATTCCGCCGCAGAAGCTGATGGAATATTTTCCCCGAATCGAGGATATCGCGGACAAGGTTTTGTGGGGCACGGATTGGCCAGGGCCCGGAGTGCCGGAAATCAAAGGCAACATCGAGAAGTTTCACGCGCTGCCGATTGGGGCAGAGGCAAAGCGCAAGATTTTGTATGACAATGCGGCGCGTTTGTTTCCGCGGTGAGAGCTAGTGAGCTGTTTCATCCCTGGTTCGTCACTTTATGAAAGCATCTCACTGTCTCGTCGGCGACTAAAACTCCACATGCAAGCGCAGCGTCGGCACCAGCACAGGCCCCCGGTCGCGGTTGTAACCGGGATTGTTGATATGCTGCAATCCAACGGACGGGTAGATTCCGCGCCAGGCATGGAGCGTGTAATAGGTTTCGACAATGTTTTCCCGGCCGTAGTTCAGGCGGCCGTCACCCAGCAAGAAACCGATTCCACCGAGAGCCAGATATTCCGCGTGATCGTGCGAGATTCCGTTCGACACGAAAACGACGCCGGCGCGGTCCCACTTGCGATGCCAAAGCGTGCCTTTGAAAGCCGCGCCAATCTGATCCGTTTGATCCACTTCTGTGTAGGCATAGGATTCGTGCTGACCCTCGTTCCATCCCCAACGTCCGAATAGGCCAAGCCAGTCGTTTAGAGGCTGCTCGAAATTCCCGCTGAAACCATATTTAATGGTGGTTTGAAGCGGGTGGTCGGCGATTTCCGGCTCCGGCGTAAGGCCTGCGAGAAAATTGTTGATGGCCTGCTCGTAGACGCCCATGTTCGCGTGATTTACGTAGGAGAGCAGGCGAAGTATGCCCGTTTGACCTCGTACGGTTTTTCTGTGAAATTCGAATTCGATGTTTTCCGAACGGGCAAGGGCCAAGTTTGCTTCCAGATTAATTCCATTGGCTACTTTTGGCATCAGCGCTTCCGCAAACCGCACCGTTCCCCAATGGTCGTGATATTCAAACATCGCGCCGTAAGTGTATCCACGAGTGTCCGCCGCATAGTCATAAGTTCCAGCATTGTCGACGGTCCAATTCATGAACTGAAAATTTGAATCGCTCCCCAAGGAATTGACGTCGAAGAAATCGGCCAGACTGAATTTGCCGAAGCGCACCTCGATGCGGCGCTCGGGGAGCTCACGAAAAAGAGAGTAGGGATTCTGATCCGCGGGCTGTTTCGCGTGTCCCAGTGGAATGATCTGATGAATCATCAGCCTGGCGATGTAAGGCGCGTGGCTCAGCGAGGGATTGCGCACGACGTCAAGGTTCGTGAATCCCGCAAGTCCAAGAGCTTCGCCGATTCCGTGGCCGCCTGTTTCTTGAACATCACAAAGCAGTTCGGTGCTGCCGCTAAGGCGCAGCCCAGTGAAGAGCGTAAACACATGCGAGGTGGCATCCTGGGCCTCGGGACTTAGACTGTGAGGCCCTTGATACGGCGAAGTGAACGTCGGGTGCCATTGCGAAATAATATTCGCTTGCCCCGACAGCCAGAGCCGGCTCCACTCCTGATGCGGAAACATGATCGGAAGAGGATCGGAAGTTGGAGAAGATGTGGCGTCATCCGGAGAATCCGGCTGGGTCACAACAGGATCTTGCGCAACTGCGACTGACGCGGCAAACGCGGAGGCTAGCAGGCAGCTCCAAGCGAGAACGGTCAATCGTGTGGCGAGTCGTCCCATTGCTACACTTGGCTGCACGTTCTCCCTGAGATGCCGAGTCTTTCCACTACAAACGTGTTACTTCTCTTCGCATTTTTCTACTCCATCGAGCTTCTTAACCACTCGCCGTGGTTTTCGCGCTTCGAGCCGGGCGCGAGCATCCTTCACAAATCCCACGAAGCGCTGTGCCAATTCCCGGATTCGTTCTGACTGGCGCCGCTCAATGGCTTCCGTGGGGATGAGTTCAGCGCCTACGCCAATTGCCGTGGCACCCGCCAAAATGAAATTGGCAGCCGTCTGTTGATTCACGCCTCCCGCCGCAATCAAAGGAATCTGCGGCAGAGGAGCCTTCAGCGCTCTGATGTAACTTTCACCGCCAACTTGCGCGCAAGGAAATACTTTGACGAAGTCGGATCCCGCTCGCCACGCGGTTATCACCTCGGTGGGGGTCAAGGCCCCAGCGAGAACGGCGACGTCTTTTTTTGCGGCGAACTCGATGAGCGACTGATCAAGTCCGGGACTGGTCAAAAAACTTGCCCCGGCATCGACGCATTTCCGCGCCATCTCGGTGTCCATAATAGTGCCGGCGCCAACGATCATCTTTGGATGGTAACGAACCAGATGCGAAATCAAGTCGATCGCCCCGTCGACCGTCATCGTGATTTCCACGATCGGAACTCCCCCTCGACTGACGGACTCAGCGGCAAAATGCGCGTCCTCGGCAGAGCACACCCTAATCGCTGGAACGATTCCGATCTCCTGAATGAGAGAGCACACTTCCTTCTTATTCATAGTGGGAGTCCTTCCGATGTTGCGGAAGCTTATCACCATCGTGAGCAAACCATACGTAGAGTGTGCGGAGAAGAAAAATACTCATAACCAGATCGGAGATGAGGCCTCCGACGATGACGATCGCAAAGGGACGCTGCGAATCTGATCCGATGCCGTGGGAAAGCGCCGCGGGGAGCAGACTCTTGCGACTAACATGGTCATCATAATGGGCCGAAGTCTCGGCACAGCCCCTTCCACCGCGGATTCTTCGAAGGCGTTCTTTTACAGTACGATGAACGCCGCCCCGAACACACAGAGGTTGAAATGAGTCTCCACATTGCACTACTGTGCAAAGAGCCATTGCAACTGAACCTGCAACGTTGATACCATACCCCCATAGGGTATACAAGCAAAATGTCGCATACCTCTCGCGAAAAGCTCGATCTCGTCACCCGAACCAAGAAAGTCATCGGCCAACTCGAAAGCGTGCTTCGCGCACTTAACGAAGACGAGCCTTGTGCCGAGGCGCTGCAGCGCCTGGCCGCAGCCCGCGGCGCGATCAATAGCCTCATGGGGGAGCTTATGGAGGACCACATTCGAAACCACATGCCTCGCAATTCGAAATCTTCGGAAGAAGCAGCCGCCGACGTCATTCACATTGTGCGAACCTACTTGAAGTAATGAAAAAGTCAGTCGCATTTGCGTCCGTTTTTCTGTATCTTCCGTGCATCCAAGTTTTGAGGAACCGAATCGAAAAATCGGGAGATCACTCGGTGACACGACTTTCGCTGACAAGATTGTTTGCAAGCTTGCTATTTGCAGCCGTTCTATGGACCCCAGCATCGAGAGCCCAGGCCGGCCCGGTGGATGGCGAGCACGACCTACAGATATGGACCGGCGGTGGCCACGGACTAAATGGCAGCACGGCGAACAGCGGCGTCTGGAACGTCGGTCTACGCTATGGCTGGATTTTGACCGGACCGGTGGGCCCGGGCTTTTTGCGGGGCCAGTTCGAATACGCGGTGGACGTAGTCCCCGTCTTCCTGGTGGTCCAGAAATTCGGCACCGCCTATGGATTCGGGCTTAATCCGTTCGCATTGAAATGGAATTTTACAAAGCCGCGCAAAGTTGTTCCCTATTTCGAGCTCGGAGGCGGCACGCTCTTTACGAATGTCAACGTGCCTCCGGGCACTTCACGAATAAATTTCACTACGAGCGGCGCCCTGGGCATGCACTTTCTGCAGAAAAAATACAACTTTAGCGCCGAGCTTCGCTTCATGCACATTTCGAACGCCTCGATTGCCAATCTGAATCCCGGGATAAATACGCTGCAACTACGCCTGGGCTTTGGCAGATTTACCCATCCGAACTAGCATGAAATCTCGCAGGGCGATATCATGTACCTCGTCGAGCCTCATAAAGCGTCGTAATCCTTGGGAAGCCACAATCCTTCTTGGAATAGAACCGACCCAAGGCAGGTATAAGGCGGAGGGGTAAACCATGAACATGAAAATGACAAAAATTGCGGTTGGAGTGCTGCTATTGGCAGGGTTGGGTTTGGGTCTGGGTATCCGCGGATTGCGCGCGGATGGCAAAGCGCCTGCCGTTGGAACGCCAGCGCCGGACTTTACGCTGAATTCGCAAGAGTCCAAACCGATTAGCCTGCATGATTTCAAGGGTAAATGGGTGGTGCTCTATTTCTATCCGAAAGATTTTACGAGCGGTTGCACCGTGGAGGCCCACAACTTCCAGCGCGACTTGGCTCAATATGAACAGAAGCATGCGGTGATCGTCGGTGTCAGCGTCCAGGATGAGGATTCCCACCAGAAGTTCTGCACCAAGGAAGGACTGAGCTTCAAGCTGCTCGCGGACACCAAGACGGAAGTTTCGACGGAATACGACTCGGTGATGAATTTTGGCGTCGCCAAGGTCTCTGCGCGGCACACGTTCCTGATCGATCCAGACGGCGTTGTGCGCAAAGTCTATCTCGACGTCAAACCACAGCAGCACAGCGAGGAAGTCCTAGCGGCGCTTACGGAACTGCAGGGCGGCGCAACCAAGTAGTACCTAGTTTCGCGGCACGTATCGATCGAGGCATGAACTCTAGCGGGCAAATACGGCACTCAGTATTTTAGCGATTCGCCAAAACTTGCAGTCCCGGCACACTGAGCAGTCGCTCATCAGATGTAATGAGCGTCAAATCATAGACCTTCGCCGTTGCGACTAGAAAACGGTCCGCAGGGTCGCGGTGACCTAACACTGTAAACCGCAGCTCGTGCGCGACTTCCCAAGTCAGCGCAGCTTCTTGCAATTGGAGGGCTGTAACGGACTCGTCTACCCACTGCCGAAAATCTTGTTTTAGACTAATCCTTCGCTTCTCGAGCAAAACGACCGTTTCCCAGACACTCACAGGCGATAGCCACAGCTGGTTGTCAGGGCTGGCAAGTTCCCGATTGATTTCTGAAGTGATTTTCCATGGTTCGAGTTCATTCCAGATCCAAATGTGAGTATCCAGGAGCAGGTTCATTTCTGATTTTCGCCCTCGCCAGGTTCAGGATTGCGCGCGGCTTCCCAGTCGGACTCATCACCGATTGGTCCCACGATATCTCCAAGAATCACGCCACTTCCGAGATGCCGTCCAAAATGTCGTACGGGACGCGGCAAGGACGGTGGCCTGATTTCGGCTATGGCTTGGCCGAAGCGGGTTACCAGGATTGGCTGACCGGTCTTGCGCACGCGCTCTAAAACTGCCAAACAAGTCGCTTTAAACTTCGAGATGGCTATCTCTTCCATGCTTCTCCACTCCGAGTCCAATTGTAGCTCCTACTTTGATCATAGTCAAATCATGGTCTGACCATAGTCGTGCCATGATCGGTTTGCCAGTTCGCTTGCAATAACCCTAGCGTTTTATCGCCGTCTAACCCGTACACTTGGTTCCAGTCAAGAGATCTCAATCTCGGAGGCGGTCGAAAATCATGGTCAGCCATTCGCGCGTAATGGGTAAGTTCCTTCTGACGTGCGTCACACTCGCCGCAGTTTGCCTGACCGTCCGTGCAGACAGAACGGCTCAAGCGCAGTCCTCCACCGTCGAAATCCCTAAAACTCCTGCGGGCGAGCAATTCTCTGCTTGGCTTGCCGCCTTCAATAGCGGCGATAAGGCGGAACTCGAAAAGTTCCGAAGTCACTTCGACAAGCCCGAAGAACACAAAGTCGAGGGCATGCTGGGCTTCCGCCAGCAGACCGGGGGATTCGACCTCAAGAAAATCGAAGAATCGAGTGCAACGAAGCTCACGGGGCTGGTACAGGAACGCGATTCGGATCAATTCGCCAGATTCACTCTGGAGGTGGAGGCGGCAGCGCCGTACCACGTTACGCACCTCGACATACGGGCCATCGGCCGGCCTGCGGAATTCGCGCTCGCGCGCTTAAACCAAAGCGAGTTAATCACGGCCCTGCGTGCAAAACTCGAAAAGGACTCCGCCTCCGACAAGTTCTCGGGCGCCGTGCTCCTGGCCAAAGACGGCAAACCGATCTTCACCGGCGCCTACGGCATGGCGGATCGCGAAAAGAAAATCCCCAATACGCTCAACACCAAATTCCGTATCGGCTCGATGAACAAAATGTTCACCGCCGTCTCGATTCTCCAGCTTGTGGAAGCCGGGAAAATCTCGCTTAGCGATCCGGTGGGCAAATACCTCGCCGACTATCCCAACAAGGATATCGCCACGAAAGTCACCATCCAGCAACTGCTAACTCACACCGGTGGTACGGGAGATTTCTTCGGCCCACAGTTCGACGCGCATCGCCTGGAACTAAAGACCTTGCAGGACTATCTGAAACTCTATGGCGAGCGCGCACCGGAATTTGAGCCGGGCAGCCGCTGGGAGTACAGCAATTATGGATTCTTGATGCTCGGCGTGATCGTCGAGCGCGTGAGCGGAAAGAGCTATTACGACTACGTTAGCGAAAACATCTATAAGCCGGCGGGGATGACATCCACTGGCTCGCTGCCCGAGGATCAAAACGTTCCGGAACGCTCCGTTGGCTACATGCAGCGCGATGGCAACAAGCTTCAGCCCAACACGGACACGCTCCCATATCGAGGGACCTCCGCTGGGGGCGGATATTGCACCGTCGAAGACTTTCTGCGCTTCGCCAACGCTCTCACCAATCATAAATTGTTGAACGCTCAAAACACCGATTTGCTCACCACCGGGAAAGTCGATACGCCTCGGGGCGATAAATACGCATTTGGTTTCATGGATAATGGTGCGGGCACCGCTATGCGGCACTTTGGCCACGGCGGCGGCGCACCCGGAATGAACGGCGACCTCCAAATCTTTCCGCAAAGCGGCTACGCCATCGTGGTGCTATCGAATCTCGACCCGCCAGCGGCCAGCCGCATCTCGGATTTTATCGTGAACCGCCTTCCCACAAACTGAATCAGCTCAATCGATGGCCGCGTTCCAGCGTCAGTTTCCGCGCGCGCCAATTCAGGACTCTTTTTCTTTCCATTTTTTAGCGTGGTACTTTTCGACGTATTGTTGATGCGGCTGATGCGCTAGGTTTAGCTTTCCCATTTAACGGCTGGATGTTATTTTCTCTTCACCCACGCTCTGGCTTCATCGGCCGAACAGTTTCTAGCTTTCTCTTCAGGGGGCGCAATGCGCAAGTGGAAGCAAGCAGCGGGAGTGTTCGTCACAGTCATGGCGATGGCATTCACTTCCAACGCGCAGACTCGCGTTTCCGCCAATAAGTCTCAACTCAGCATCGAACAGCTCATCGACATCAAGCATCCATCTGAACCCATTTGGTCTCCTGACGGAAAGCTCGTAGCGTTTGTCTGGGACCGCGCGGGCGTCGCCAACCTTTACACTGCTAATGCCGACGGCAGCGGCACGCCGAAGCCGCTCACTTCCTTCCCCCAGGGCCAAATCGACGGTGCTTTCTGGAGCGAAGATGGCGATCTCGTGTATTTTCCGCATGACGGCGATCTGTGGCAGGTCGCGGCGCCCGGCGGCGCTCCTAAGCCCGTCTGGAGCAAGTCGGATCCAGGCAGCGGTTATGTCCTCTCGCCCGATGGAAAGCGAGTTGCCTTCGTTCGCAGCAATCCCGCTGCAAAGGAAGGCGCGCAGCGCTCAAGCGATCTGATCATCCGCTGGCTCACCGATGGCACCGAAGCGACCACAGCGCATGACGACGTAAGCATCGACGGCATTCTCTGGTCTCCCGACGGTTTGTCCCTCGCCTACACCGCAGGGGCAAAAATCATTCATCACGATGAGTCGCCCTCATACTCCGGTGCCAAACTCGTCTACCGCGTTTCCGAATATGTCCCTGGCCAAATCTATGCCATCAAACTCGCGGAAGCTAAGCCCGTCCCCATTGCTAAGCCCGGCGAGTACGGTGGGTTGGCCTGGGTCGACAGCGCACATCTTGTTTTCGACGGCCAGTCTAAAGACTTTAAGAACTATTTCATCTATCTCGCCGACGCTGCCACCGGCAACACGAAAACCATCCACGAGATCCACGAAGAAAAATTCTGGAGCATCCCCGACTGGGGCGAAGCGGGCGCGCAACCGTGGCCTTCGCCAAACGGCAAGTGGATCGCATTCTTGAGCGATGAAGACGGCTGGGATCATCTTTACGTCATGCCCGCGTCCGGCGGCGACGCAGTGCAAATCACCAAAGGCAAATTCGAAGCATGGCGTCCTGCGTGGTCGCATGACAGCACGCGCATCGCCTTCGACGCCAATCTCGAGGATCGCCCCGGCGACCGTGTCCTCGGCATCGCAAAAATCGGGGATGACCCTGCGCACGCCGAAGTCACTTACATTCCCGCGACGCCTGGCACAAATATCGAGCCGCACTGGTCCGAGGGTGACGGCCGCCTCGTCTATCAGCACACCGACACGCAGAACAGCGCTGACCTTTACACCGTCGGCACCAATCCCGGGGCACCGGCGCCCGCGCGCCTCACAGACTCCATGCCAGCCGGGATGGATCGCTCGCAATTTGTTGAACCGCAGTACATTCATTTTCCCGGCCCGGATGGCGAGCAAGTCCCCGGCTGGCTTTTTGTGCCAAAAAACATCAATAAAAACGTCAAGCATCCCGCGATCATGTGGATTCACGGCGACGGCGTAAATCAAAACTACGATGGCTGGCACGTGCAGCGAAACTACGCCGTCTACTACAGCATCCATCAGTATTTCTTGCAGAAGGGTTACGTCGTCTTCGCGCCTGATTATCGTGGCAGCATTGGATACGGCCGCGATTGGCGCACTGGCGTTTACATGGACGTCGGCGGCAAGGATGCCAAGGACGCCTGGATGGGCGCGAACTATCTAAAAACTCTTCCCTACGTGGATGCAGACCGCATCGGAGTGTGGGGTTTAAGCTACGGCGGATTCTTTACGCTTATCGCTATGACCGATCAGCCCAAACTTTTTCGTGCGGGCGTGGACGTCGCAGGTGTCGTCGATTACGCGATGTATTATTCAGATCCCTATCACGGCGATTGGACCGCGAGCCGCATCGGCACTCCCGAACAAAATCCGCAAGTCTATGCCAACGCTTCGCCAATCTCGCACATCGACCGCCTCGAGCATCCTCTCTTAGTGCTCCACGGCACCGCCGACGAGAATGTTCCTTTCCTCGAATCGGTCTGGCTGATGGACGAAGCCTTGAAGAAACACAAGGGCGACTTGATTTCCTTCATGATCTATCCTGGCGAATTTCACTACTTCACACGTGAACACGTCTTGCTCGACGCGTGGCACCGCGTAGACGATTTTTTCGACGCCAACTTGCGCGCCCCCGCCGCAACCAAACCGAAACCGAAGTGACTTCGAACCTTCTCTGAAGCCTGCGGGGCTGAGCGGCTTAAGATGCTCCGTGCTCTCTTTAGTGGCTGGGTTCAAGAACTAATTTCTGCACACGCCAATTCAGGATTTCCGCGACATATAGCTCGTTTTCCGATGGGCAAGCGATTTCGTGAATCCATCCAAATTGGCCGAGCTGCTTCCCTGCTTTGCCAAACATTCCCAGCACTTTCCCGTCGAGGCTAAGTTTGTAAATCCGTCCCGGAAACGCGTCGGAAGTGTACAGCACTTGCTTCGGACCAGGCGTAATGCAAACCGTCCATGGTGCACCCGGCGACATTGTGCCCGTTGTCCCAGTAGGCTTGTTGCCGATCGCCGCACGCGCATCTGGAGGTGCCGGCACATCGATCGTCATCTGTCGCAAAAATTTTCCATCGCCATCAAACACCTGGATTCGGCGATTCCCTCGATCTGCAACATAAACATTTCCCGCCGCATCCACCGCAATACTGTGAGGCACATTGAACTGCCCCGGCTGGTCGCCCGGCTCGCCCCACGACTTCACCCAGTTGCCGTCCTTGTCGACCTTCGCCACGCGCGAATTAATATATCCATCGCTGATGAACGTATCCCCCGCCGCGTTCCAAGCCACATCCGTGACTTGCCGGAACATCCCATCGACAGGAGGCAGCGGCGGCTTCACATGTTTGAGTGGCCCTGTTCCTTCATCGGAAGCTTCCTGCTTCCGCCCAAACACCATTACCACGCGGCCCCCGGGGTTGAACTTGATCACCATGTCCGACCCTTTGTCTGTGACCCAAATGTTGTCCTGAGGATCGACCTTCACAGCATGCGCGTAAGACCATGCGTAAAGATTGTGCCCAATCTCACGCACAAATTTTCCGCTCGCATCAAACTCCAACAGTTGCGCGCCGGCTGCCGCATACGCGGGACCCGTCGTATTTCCACGCGAGAAAACAAAAATGTGCCCTTTCGAATTGACCGCTACCCCCGCCAATTCTCCTAAATAAACGTCCGCGGGCAATTTCAGAAAATCAGGAACGGATGTATATCGAATTTCCGGCGGCTGCTGCGCATGAAGATTCCCACCCGCCAAACTGCACAAAACACAAACGAGAAGAACGCGCCACATACGAATCACCTCGCTAGATTTGGAAGGTTCAGTCGCCCGTTAACGCCGCATATTGCACTTTTGTGAGTGGGACAACCGAGAGCCTTCCTATGCGCACCAGCGGCGAGTCGACGAACAGTTTGTTCGCCTTGATTTCCGCCAGCGTCATCGGCTTTGCGATCGCTTTTCCCACCTTGATCTTCACCTCTGGAGTTTTGGGATTCGAGGCGTCGACAGAAACAACGGTGGCCGTTCCCACCGCGCTCTTCTGATCACCGGTTTCGTAGATAATCAATCTCGAGCCGGGCTGCATTTCGCGAAGATTTTTTACCGCCGTGGGATTCGTTACGCCGTCCCAAATCGTGACGCCGTCTTTTTGCAAATCGGCAAACGAATATACGGTAGGCTCTGTTTTCAACAAATAGTCGGAAGGCATACGAGTTCTCCTGGCGATTAATTCACGGCGCGACTATTCTACCTGTTCATCAGTTTCCACGGTGTTTTTTGCGCAAAAGTCTCCGGCTGTAAACATTCTCTCTTCCCTTCTAGTTTCAGACCTTCACTCCGCGGAGCAACACCGCCACGCAACGAAACGGTGCGTTATGCTTGCCGGTCCCCTGCGCTTCTGGCACGATGCAAGGAATGTAAAGCAGCACTTGAGCGGAGAAATTCTGGGAGGCAAAAATGGCTGGTTTTTGCAGGAATTGTGGCAGACCGTTGGCGGATGGGCAGGCTTTCTGTGACGGTTGCGGGACGCCCGCGGCAGGTCCGCCGGTTCGTTCCTCAGCGGCGCCGCCACCGGCAACATCTCAGCCGAGGTCTTCTGCACAAGCACCAGCTCCTGCACCTCAAGCGACTGCGGCAGTTCCTGGAAAATCCGGCAACACACTTGTCAAAGTTCTCCTGATCTTCCTTGTTGTGATTTTTATTTTCGGTGCCATCGGAGTTGCGGGTATCTGGTATGTTGCGCACCGCGTAAAGCAAGGAATACATGACGTCGGTCTAGACGATATCTCTAACGCGTCAAACGCAACTCGTGGGCCGGCACTCGCGGGCATCGACCCGTGCAACTTGCTCTCCAAAGCCGATGTTGGCCAAGCCGCAAAGATGGAGATCGTGCGCGCCGAGCCTGCCGAAGGAAGTGATCCCGGATGCGTCTATAATGTCCAAGCGCAGATTTCTGATCTCGTCGTCAAGCATGGTTCCCTGCTCCACAAAGAGGGCACCACAGAAGCACAACGACAACAGTTTGAGTCAATAGCAAAACCTCTCTTTCAAGGCATGAACGCCGAACAAAACGGCGCTGCTTCGAAACATCCCGGCGAAGCGCCCGTCTTCGTGTTCGGCGTGACTAATGGCGGTGCCAGAGCGCAGATAAGCTTGATGCGCATGACGTTTGGCCGTCTAGAAGGAGGCATGGTCTCCATTCCTGGATTGGGAGACGATGCAATCGACATCGGCGGGTCCATGATGCTGATACGCAAAGACGACAAGCTGATTCGCATCATGTACCAGATGTGCCCCTGCTCGACAGACGACGTGGTGCCGCTCGCAAAGAAGATTCTCGCAGGCATCTAGTGCGGTCTCGCTGACAAGACCTTGGACCCTATTCCGCGCGAGCAATAAAGTTATGGCGCTTTTGCGGCCACAACACCGATGTCGGCGATGTTGTCGCCTTTTTTCAGAGAAGGAACTGCGTTCACATGAAGAATCACGCCGGCGGCGGGAGCCCGCGCATCTAGAATCACTTTCCCGAAATAATCTGTCACATAACCGATCTTCATGCCTTCTTGAACGTACGTCCCGCGCTTCACCAGCGGATACCAGATCCCTGGGCCGTCGGAAATAACATCCACGACTTTCCCGAGCCAGACCGGATTTTCGACAAAGTGCGGCTCGCCCGGAATCATTTTCAAATAGCGCATCGTGCTGAGCGTGCCGTTCACCAGCAAAGCTACGTCATCCGTTTCCACCGTTCCGGCGTGCCCGGCCTCGACCACAATCGATGGCTTGCCGCGAACGGAAGCGGTGTTGTCCAAATAGCGAGTGGCAGTTGGATCTGTGGGACGCTCGCTCCAGATAATGATGTGATCGAGCCCAAACGCGAGGACCATCTGTTTCGAAACGCGGTCCTGCGCTTCCTTGCCAACCGCTCCCCAGTACGCGTACGGCCGCAGGCTTTCATCCAAATCACCGCCGTGATAGTCGATCAAATAGTCGCAGCGGTCCACGACTTCCTTGGTGATCATGAACAAAGCTCGGTCTGTTTGCGTGCCGTCCATTTTCCCGGGATAAAACCGATTCATGCTTTTATTGTCGATGGGATTCACGTGCGGAACTTTTTGTTCGAACGAAAGTACGTTCACGAGCGGCACAAGAATAACCGTGCCCGAGAGTTGCGCCGGATCAAGCTCACCGATTAATTTTTCGACAGCGATGATCGAGACGTATTCCGTGCCGTGCGCACCCGCGACAAGCGCAAGGACAGGCCCGGGTTTCGCTCCATTGACCACCACAACCGGAATGTTTGTCGCTGCGTCCACACCCGCCGGCACTTCGATGTAACCGTTCGCTTTTTGCCCCGCAGCCACCGTCGCCGTGCCGACAGTAAATGGCGCACGCTGCGCTGAAACTAAGGTGGGAAGCGCCAAAAGTATTGCCGCCGACGCGAGCGAAAAACGAAAAGTTCGAAGCATGAAGCCTCCTCAGAGCGAGTGAGCATAACGCGCGTGAAGAGGATCGGCAACTGGGTTGCTAAATGGCGTTTGCAGACCAACGGAACGAAACGGGGCGCGGACGAACGGAACCAGTGATAAGATTTCGGGCGCTGGCAAATTTTGGGCCCGGGGGCCTCTCATGATTCTCGACCGAAGAAGGTTTTTGAAGACAGCGGCGGTGACAGGCGCGGCCGCGGCCATCGGTGGAGTAGCCGCGTTCGATTTGGCCGCGGACACGAAGACTCCGGGTTCCTTCGATTTTGTTTTCTTCACCGACACGCATATCGAGCCGGAACTCGATGCGGCGCACGGCTGCGAGCTGTGCTTCAAGAAAATCGCGGCGCTCAAGCCGGAGTTCGCCATCATGGGCGGCGACCACGTCTATGACGCCACGTCCGTCGGTGCCGATCGCGCCAACGCGGTCTTCGATCTGTACAAGAAGACTGAACAATCGCTCCAAATGCCCGTCCACCACGCAATTGGGAATCACGATCCCTTCGGCATCATCGAAAAGAGCGGAGTGCCGACGAGCGATCCCGCATATGCCAAGAAAATGTATGAAGATCGCATCGGCAAAACGTACTATTCGTTCGATCACAAGGGCTATCACTTTATCGTTCTCGACTCGATCCAACCAACGGAAGACCGCTTGTGGGAAGCGCGCATCGACGACAAACAAATGAGCTGGCTCACCGCCGATCTCCAAAACACACCCGTTACCGCGCCGGTCATCGGGGTCGTTCACGTTCCCCTCGTATCCGCCTTCTCTACCTTCGGCGCCGATCCCACTCGCCCCCCAGCCAAATACAGCACGCTCACCGTCGCAAACACCCCACAAGTCTTGCAGACGTTCGAAGGCCACAACCTCATCGCCGTTCTTCAAGGGCACCTCCACGTCAACGAATCCGTCGAATACAAAAACACAAAGTTCATCACCGGCGGCGCCGTCTGCGGCAATTGGTGGCACGGCTCGCACATGGGCTTCCCCGAAGGTTTCACCGTCGTCAGTTTGCATGAAGGCAAACTCACCGCGCGCTACGAAACATCCGGCTTTCAAAGCGTGGATGTCAGAGAAAAATTCTGAACACGCGGCTCTCAATTGCGGTTGTTCCGGAACGTTGCATCTAGAGCAAGCCCCCCCAGGATTATTCTTTCTGGGGCCTGAGCCGCGATAAACTGTTCCCAGATGTTGCACTCGTAGTGCTGGTTTGGCTTCTCCCTCCGTCAGACCTCCCTCTTGGCATATACGTTCGGAAAGTGACGCCCAGCTATGCCCGAAGAACGCCAAAAAACCGCAAACTGTGCTGTTGCTGCACCTTCTTCAACGCAACGTGCTCACCCTCGTTATCAATTTACAGCGGCGGCAGAGGCCCTCGATTCGCAGCACCGCCTGCGAATGAGCGCACGCACGAGCGATTTGGGAAAAGGTGGTTGTTATTTGGATACTTTCAGCCCTTTTCCGATGAAAACGGGAGTGAAGCTGCGCATCACAAAAGAAAAGGTCTGCTTCGAAGCGGAAGCGACCGTCGTGTACTCAAAAATGGGAATGGGCATGGGTCTGGCGTTCACTTCCATCGATCCACAGCAAATGAGTGTGTTGGAAAAATGGCTCGGCGAATTGAGCGGCTCGGCGCCGTGCGAGTTATCTGTGATCCAGGAGCACCCGACAGGTCCAGCCAATGGCGGTTCCGCAAAAGAACCTGGCTACGTCTTGAACGATCTTATCGTCGCTTTAATGCGCAAGGGCACGCTAAGCGAGGAAGAAGGCCGGACCATGCTCTTGCGCCTCGTGCATCACGACTTCCGGCCCTAATTACTCCTGGATTGCGGCCAGGAACTTTCGCCACTCATGCGCCGCCAATTTGAGACGCTACGCTTTCAGATTCGACTCATTCTTCTGGGCTATCGTCCGATCTGCCTCCTCCTGCTTTCACTACTGGAGCCGATTGAGGCGCAGGTGTAGCCGGCGTTGCGTCGCCTTTCACATAATGCGCATACCAGGCGAGGTACCGCTCAAGTCGGTCCTTGATATGGGAGGGCACCGTGAACCCGTGATATTCGCCCGGGTACACGACGAGTTCGGTAGTGCGCCCAAGTGCCTTCATGGCTTGGTACATCTGCTCGCTTCCGAGGATCGGCACGTTCGAATCGATTTCGCCACCCATAAAAAGCGTCGGCGTAGTGATGTTCTTCACCCGGTAGAACGGCGAGATTTTGTCCCAGAGGGCCTGATGTTCCCACGGATAGCCGAGCTCTGTTTCGTAATCGCGCTGGTAGTGGTCATGCCCATAAAAGCTGGTGATCAGCGCGACGCCCGCGCCTGAGATGGCGGCCTTGAACTGCGTGGTCTGGCCAATGATGAAGTCCGTAGAAATGCCTCCATAGGACCAGCCGCCGACGCCTAGCTTGTCGGGATCGGCAACGCCTTGAGCGATGGCATAGTCAACCATCGCCATGTCGTCTTGAAAGTCCTTGTTGCCCCAGTCCGCGTAAATGGCCGCACAGAATTTCTCGCCGTAGCCGGAAGAGCCACGCGGATTCGGCAACAAAACAGCGTAACCGTTTGCGGCATAGAGTTGACCGAGATGGTAAAAGGATGCCTCATATTCGCCCACTGGACCGCCATGAGGATTCAGGAGCGTGGGAACCTTTTTCGTTGCGTCGAAATCGACTGGCTTGTAGAGATATCCCGCGACGGCGGTTCCATCCTTGCTCTTGAAATGCACATATTCGACCTTGGCCAGCCGCAATTGAGAAATGAGTGCATCATTGGTCTTGGTCAAACGAGTAAGATCGCTGCCGTTTTGTAGAAAAATCTCGTCAGGACGATCGGTTGTGCCGATTTGCGCTGCAATAACCCCATCCTTGCCGAGCGAGTAAGACGAGACTGTCACCCGTCCGCCGATAGGCCGAGCGATTTCTCCGCCACCGGCTGGGATTCGACAAAGATTCTGCGCACCGTCATCCACCACAATGAAATAGATGAAGCTGCCGTCGGCGGAAAAACGCGGGCGGCGCACGTTGCGGTCAAATGATATCGTGAGCACTTTTGGCTCACCACCGCTCGAAGGAGCGATCGCGAGATGTTGCGTGGCGTACCAGAAGAGGTGCGGGTCAAGCATCGTGACGTACGTGATCGATTTGCCATCGGGAGACCATGCGGGCTGACTATCAGCTCCGGGGTTCGTAGTGATTTGCGTGAGATGTGCGCCTTTATCGGCGTTGTCTGCCGCAACGACCCAGATATTGGTGTCACGCGAAGCGTCGGGATCGGGCATGGTGCGGTTGCTGGTAAAAGCCAGTTGCTTGCTGTCCGGTGACCACGCCGGTTGTTCTTCATCGAAATTGCCCGAAGTGATTTGCGTTACAGATTTCTTCTCAATGTTGAAAACGTAAAGGTGACTACGCCGATTATCGAGATAACCGATTGTGTCTTCCTTGAACTGAAGCCGGTCAATCACATACGGAGGCTGCGTTTTCGGTTTGGCCGGAGCCGGCTTGTCTTTATCTTTTTCCGCCTCTGCCTCTTCCGGTTTGGGATCTTGAAGGACCAAAACGAGGCGCGTGCTATCCGGCGACCACTCAAAGTCGCCGACACCTTGCGAGATCTCCGTGAGTCGAACAGCTTCGCCACCGACACGATTAAGGAGCCAGACCTGGCTCTTGCCGTTGTTGCGCGAGGAAGTGAACGCCAGGTACTTGCCGTCCGGACTCCACCGCGGGTGGCCCGAAGAAATACCTTCGGCGGTCATGGGGAGCGGATCGCCGCCGTGCGAAGAAACCATCCAAATCCGTGTTTCGTTCTTATCTTCCTTGAGCATCTTGGTGCGCACCGTATACGCGACCCACTGGCCGTCCGGGCTCAGCTCAGGCTGGCCGACGTCACGAATCTGGAAGTAGTCGTCAATGGTGATGTTGCGGGTAGTGCCGGGCGTGCGAGCCTGCTGCGGAGCCGAGTCCGCGGGTCGCGCGCAAAGCGAGAGCGCTAAAACGAATAAAGTAAAGGCGAAGCGACGAATCATTTTCATACCGAAATTCCTCCGACTGGAATTCTGGGATAAACCTGGCGAAGTGTAGCAGAGTGCTAAAAGTTTGCGAAACTTTATAGCTTGATCGAAGGATGATGGGGATGCCAAAAACGCCTTGCGTGAGATTCAACAGAGTAGTATTCTGGTAGTATGAAAGAGAAGACTTCTATCACACTATCCAAGGACGTCATCACTCAAGTGGACAAGCTCGCGGGGTCGAAAGAATCGCGGTCGGCATTCATCGAACGTGTGCTTCGGAAATACCTGCGCGCACGAAAGCGCGCAGCCTTGAATGCACGAGATCTGGAACGCATTAATCGCGCGGCGGACCGCCTGAACCAGGAGGCCTCTGAAGTCCTCGAGTACCAAGCATTCGACTTAACCAAGCAGGCAGAATGAGAATTGGGCTGGAGTTACTATGACCAGAGGAGAGCTATATCGCGTCTACAAGCCTGCGGGGGATCCTAAGGAACATCGTACGTTCCTGGTAGTAAGCCGACAGGCTCTAGTCGATTCGAGATTTTCCACAGTAGTATGCGCCCCAGTCTTTTCCAACGGAGAGGGACTTTCGACTCAGGTGTCTATCGGTCCCGACGAAGGAATGAAACACCCGAGTTGGATCATGTGCGACAACCTGGTGAGCTTGCGAAAGGCAGATCTGACTCAGTATGTGAGTTCACTGCCGACGGGGAAACTAGCCGAAGTGAATCGCGCACTGCGGATGGCTCTCGAGCTATGAAGGCGAGAGATTCTTCTGACTTAGCTGGCCGGCACTATAGAAAGCTTACGTGTGTGCGGGTGTTTCATTTTTTTAGTCTCGAAAACGGAATCGTGACCCATTCTTGAAGAGGCAAAAAGGAGCTATGTACATACACATGTTTGCGTTTCGATTTAAAGCGGGCGTGACGGAAGCGCAGAAAGCCCACGTCGTTTCTGAGATACAAAAATTGAAGAGCCAGATTCCCCAGGTGCTGGAATCCTGGGTGGGGCGGAATGATTCGCCACGCGGACAAGGCTATGAGTTGGGCGGAGTGATGAAGTTCGAGGATAAATCGGCGTGCGAGGCGTACGGCGCACACCCCGTGCATCAGAAATTGTTGGCGTGGTTGATGCCATTGATCGAGCCGATTGAAGTGGACTTTACGGTTACCACGTAACGAGACGTTTCCTACTCGTAGCGCAGCGCGATCAATGGATCAAGTTTCGAGGCGCGATAGGCTGGCAAGAAGCTGGCGAAGGCGGCTACGGCGCTGAGGACCACCACCGCCGCGACAAGCGTGATCGGATCGCGCGGTTTTAAACCGAAGAGCAGAGATTTGGCGGCTTGGGCCGCGCCTAATGCTAAGCCTGCGCCGATCACGAGTCCTGTCACGGTCAGCAAAGTCGCTTCGTTAAGGATCAGCTTCAAAACATCGACGCGCTCTGCGCCGATGGCCATGCGAATGCCGATTTCCTTGGTGCGCTGCACCACCATGTACGAAATCACGCCGTACAATCCGATCGCGGCCAGCAGCGCCGCCAAAAATCCAAAGAATCCGGAGAGCGTAGCCATCAGTTGATCTTGCAAAAGTGATTCGTGAATGCTGGTTTTTAGGACCTTAAAATCGAGATCAATGCCGGGATTCATGCCGCCGATCGTTTCTTTGAGCGAAGCGATCAGGCTCGTTAAAGGAAGTGAAGAGCGCACCAATATCTGGTCATAGGGGCCGGGTTTCTCCTCCTGCGCCGCTGGAAAATACATGAACGGCAGAAATTCCTCATGCATGTCACGCCATTTGCTGTCTTTGGCGACACCGACAATTTCATAAAGCGGACGCGGCTTTCCAGGAGGCTCATGGATGCGAAACCGCTTGCCGAGAGGATTGGCCGTCCCATCAAGAATCTTGCGCACGAACGCTTCGTTGACGATGGCTACTTTGACGGACGTGGCGGTATCCTGATCATTGAAATCGCGGCCAGCGAGCAGCGGCGTACCGATCGTCTGAAAATAGCCCGGGCTAAGATTGTTGATCCATGAGACGCCTTTCTCGACGTCAGAACCCTCTATCAGGACTTCGTCATTTGAGGAATTACCACCGAAAGGAACCATGCGGGCATCGGCCGCGGATTCCACTCCGGGCAATGCCTGTATGCGTTTCACGATGTCGCGTTTGTATTCGATGTTCCGCTCATCGGGAATATGCAAACGCTCGAAATCGACAGAAACGTCCAGCATGCCGCTTTGCTGGAACCCGGCATTGAGCGTGGTCAAATTACGCAAACTCCGGACGAAAAGGAGAGCGCCCATCAAAAGCACGACCGAAAGTGCCACCTGCGAAACAACGAGAATACGGCGCAGACTAAAGCGCTCTTTACCGCCCGTCGATCCCCGGCTGCCGGACTGAAGCAAAGTCGCGGGTTCCGCGCGCGTGGCGCGGATCGCGGGAGCCAACCCAAACGAAATCGTGGTCAGCACCGCGAGAGTTGTCGTGAACGCGAGCACGCGCCAATCCATTCCCAAATCCAGAAAGATTTGATTATCGGCGGTACTGATGAACGTAACCAGGAGTCGGCTCACGGCAAACGCCAGGAACAATCCGCAGACAGCTCCACCAACAGCAAGGAGTAAGCTTTCGGATAGCAATTCACGAATCATGCGCCAACGCGACGCTCCCAGTGCGCGGCGAATTGTGATCTGACGTTCGCGAGCTCCCGCACGCGCGAGCATCAAGTTGGCCAAGTTCGCGCAAGCGATGAGCAGCACCAATCCGGAAATTCCAAGCAGCAACCATAGCGAGGTTTCGGAATCCTCGCGCAATTCTGAGAATCCCGTGGCCGCCGAAAAGGCGCCAAGTTTGTATTCGAGATAGTGCTTCGCTCCGTCGGCATCGTAGTTGGGTGGAATCGTTTCTTGCAGGATTTGAGGAGTGACGGCATTCATTTGCGCGTTCGCGCGTTGAATAGTCCATCCCGGTTTCAAACGACCGATGGAAGCAAGCCACCAGGCGTGCCGCGTCGGAAGACGGTTGTCGCGCGGGTTGAGAATCGGTTCGACGCAGACAGGCACCGCTACATCAAAAGTATCGCCCACCGAAATGCCGTTGAAACCAGGTGGCGTGACGCCAAGAACTTCGAAGGAATTGCCGTCGAGGCTCAGGCGTTTGCCAATGACGGAAGGGTCTCCGGCAAAATTTCTCTGCCAGAAAGCATAGCTAATGTTTGCGCCAGATACAGGACAGCCTGGCTGGTCGTCTTCAGGGCCTAGCAAGCGCCCAAGAATCGGCTGAATGCCAAGCACGCGAAAGAATTCGCCGGTGACGCGAAGGCCTTTGGCGTTGCGGACTTCCCCGCCATTCGCGAGGTTAAATCCCTGCCCGCCCCAGGCAGCGATTTCGGCGAAACCTTCTTGGCGCTTGCGAATCTCTTCCCACATCGGGAAAGTGAGCTGGGAATATTGACCGGAAAAATTACCGGAGCCCCAGTGACGGTCGGCGATGCGGACTGTTCCAAGCTCTTGAGGGTTTTTGACAGGAATGGTGCGAAGGCGTATCGAATCAATCAGTTGGAAGATCGCGGTGTTGGCTCCAATACCGAGCGCGAGGGTTAGGACGGCCACAATAGTAAATCCCGGACTTAGCCGAAGAAGTCGAAAGGCGTGGCGTAGGTCGCGCCAGAGATTGGTCATAGTAATCCCTCACAGGATAAGACGACGAAGAGGGTCAAAAGTCACGCCGCATAGTGATTAGGCGGAGATCGAAAATGCTGCGAGCATAAACGTAGAGGGCCGCCCAAGGGCGGCCCCTACAGAGATTAATGCGCGCCATCGGGCGGCGCTTTTCCCGGAACTCATGGGAACTGGCGGACGGGTTGCGCCTTTGGCAGCGGTTTGCGTGGCAACATTTCGTCGCGGTTGGCGGTTAGGTAGACGAAGCTCGCGACGATAACGGCCATTTGTTTCATGTCCGCCTCCTGGATGCGTTCGTAGACGTCCATGTTGGAGTGGTGGGTGCGGGTGTCGTAATCCATGGGGTCTTGGATGAATTGAAAACCGGGGAGGCCGACGCTGTCGTAGGCAAGGTGATCTGTGCCGCCAGTGTTGCGGATGGTTAAAGTCGTCATGCCGAGATCGTGGAACGGGACCATCCAGGCATTGAAAATTGGGGCGACCATTTCGTTGCCCTGGAGATAGACGCCGCGGATTTTGCCGGTGCCGTTGTCGATGTTGTAGTAAGCGTCGAGCTTGGATTGCTCGGGAAGTATCTTGATGAGGTGAGTCGCGGGATCTTCTACGTTGGGATCACCGAAGTGCTGTTTCATGTAGGCGCGGGAGCCGAGGAGGCCCTGCTCTTCACCAGTCCAGAGGGCGACGCGGACGGTTCGGCGCATCTTGACGCCGGTGGCTTTGAGGATACGCATGGCTTCGAGCATGACTGCTGAGCCGGCGCCGTTATCGGTAGCGCCAGTGCCAGATTGCCAGGAATCGAAGTGACCGCCTAGCATGACGATCTCGTCGGCTTTGGCTTTATCGGAGCCGGGGATTTCGCCGATGATGTTGAAAGAATTCAGATCGTCGTCGTAAAACTTGTTCTCGATATCGACAAGCATCGTGACAGGAACTTTTTTCGCCAGCGTGCGAACGATACGGCCATAGTTTTCGTTAGCTACAGCAACGCGGCACGGAGCTGGGGGATCTTTCTCTTTATCGCGGCCGCCGCCCTGTTGAACGAAAACGGTGCCGTCATCGCTGCGGGAAGGTTCGATCCAAGCGGCAGCGCCTTCATCGATCAGGAATTTCTGGACTTTGAGTTGAAATTCCCTTGTGGCGCGGAACTGCGCAATGCGGTCTTCCTGGCCTGCTTGAGCAGCGGGGACTGGCTGCGTTGCGAGGTCAGCAAGCTCGGCGTCGGTGTACCTGTGGGTTTGCGCATCAAACCGTTCGGGACTTTCCGGGATGGCTGCGGTAAGTACGAACTTGCCTTTGAGCTGGCCCTTGAATTTGGCGAAGTCTTCTTCCTTGGTGATGGGAGCGAAAACAGCGTCGGCGGTGACGGGGCCATTGGTGCCGGGCGTCCAAGCTTTCGCGTAAGCGATGAGCGGAAACGGATGCGGGGTGATGACCTGAACGTTGGTACGTTCGTTGGACCAGCCGCGGCCGAACGGTCCCCACTGCTCGAGATGGACGTTGGCGAGCTTCCACTCGTTCATTGTGTCCGTGGTCCATTTGGCAGCTTCCTTGATGTTCGGAGAATTGGTCAAACGCGGGCCGTGGATATCGCTCAAGTAGCTGATGATTTCCATGACTTTGGAAGTTGAAGCGCCAAAGCCTTCTTCTCTGATTTGATGAATCGCCGCCAGATCGGTCTGGCTAACTGCTGGAGCCTGCGCTGCGATTGGCATAACCGCCAAGACCAGCGCTAGAACTGCAAACACACTCGCATGCTTACGCACAATCTTCCTCCGTTTTGAAATTCGACATCGTGATTCTTACTTGAGCCGCCACAGGGTACCGCTTGCATGTGTGTGACGGCAGCGGTTGTGAATGCGTTTCAAGGAGAACGCGAGAGCTGTCCGGTGGTCCTCGTCCAAATCAGAAGAGTCGCGGAGAGGGGTTGCTTTAAATTTCATTTTTGTGAAAACGCTCGATCATGTGATCGCATGCACGGACGGTGACAGCCATCATGGTCAGCGTTGGATTCTGGCAGGCGGATGATACAAAGCTCGCACCGTCCATCACGAACAGGTTTTTCACATCGTGCGACTGGTTAAATGAATTGAGAACGGACTTCTTTGGATCGTTCCCCATGCGCGCTGTGCCCAGTTCGTGGATAGCCATTCCTGGCATTTCGACGTTTGCCTGCACGCGAATGTCTTTCGCACCGGCCGCTTCCAACATTTCCGCCGCCGAAGCGCCGGCATCCTGCATTAGCGCGGCTTCGTTGTCGCCGTGGGACATATTGATGTGCAATGCAGGAATTCCCCAGGCATCTTTCAGATCTTTATCGATCTCGATGTAATTGTCCCAGCGGGCCAGCGATTCCCCGAAGGCTCCGAGCGAAATCGAATACTCGCCTTCTTTCACCGCTCTCTTGAGTTGTGTTCCGTAGCCTTCGGCGTTGAAGTTGAATCCAGCTTCAGCCCCGCCCTGGTAACCGTAGCCGCGGATGAACTGCGAATGGTTTTTGCTCGAAGGAGTGTTCCGGAAGCGGGGGACGTAAATTCCATTGGGGCGTGCAGGTTCGTTCGCATTCGGAACGGGGTTGAAATTTGCCAGACGGCCCGAGGCTCCTGCGCCAACGACGTGGTCCATCAGATAATGGCCGAGTGCGCCGCTAGAATTCGCGAGTCCATTGGGATATTCGCGCGTGGAGGAGTTCAGCAAGATGCGAGTGGATTCCAGCGCTTGCGCGCAAAGGATCACTGATTTCCCGCGGACTTCCTTCACCTGGCGCGTCAAACGATCCACGTACGTCACGCCGCGCGCTTTGTTAGCCTCGGTGGACATATCTACGTGGCTCACGACTGCGTTGGTGATGAGTGTGCAATTGCCGGAAGCAATCGCGTCTTTAACGGTTGTAAACGGGCTGCTGAAATAAGAAAAGGTGCTGCATCCACGTTCGCACGGCCCGCAATAGTGGCACTGGAGACGGCCATTGTGATTCTGCGTGAGGATCGCGGTGCGGCCGATCGTGACTGTGTGGCCGAACTTGGCTTTGACGCGATCTCTGAGCAAAATTTCTCCGCAGCTCATTTTCATGGGCGGAAGAAATTGTCCGTCAGGCAACATTTCATTGCCTTCCAGTGCGCCGCTGATGCCTACGTACTTTTCCACAGTGTCGTAATAGGGCGAAAGCTCGGCGTAGCTAATCGGCCAGTCGTCACCATAACCGTCACGGCTCGCCGCTTTGAAATCGTTGTCGCTCATGCGGTAGCTCTGGCGGCCCCAGACTAGGGAGCGCCCGCCGAGGATGCGCAAACGTTGCCAAGTAAATGGTTTGCCCGGCGGCGTGCTATACGGATTCTCGAGGTCGTTCACAAACCATTCGTAGTTGTACTCCATGCACGCGTAGCACTGCTTTTGTATGGGCCGGGTGCGCACAATCTCAGGCGAGTGATCTCGGTATTTCAGTTTGTAGGCCGGCATGTGCTCGGTAAATTCTTTCGGGGTGACCGCCCGGCCTGCTTCGAGCAATGCCACTTTCAACCCAGCCTCGGCACACTGTTTCGCGGCCCAGCCGCCTGTTGCGCCCGATCCCACAACAATAACGTCATACGTTTGCTGAAGCGGATCTTGCCCCATGCCAACCCTGTTAGTAATCCCAATCACTTGTGGTCCCCCTCCGGATGTTCGCAGCCTTGATACGGACCGTGCGCAAATGCACCGTCCCAGCCCAATTCTTTCTCGCCGATCTGAGAGCTGTAGTACGCCATCATGATGCGGTCTTTCAGCGCTTCGAAATGGGCGTGTCCTTTATCGGGATTTGCATCCGCTTCACCAGTCCAATTGCTGGCATTGCGTGGATACGCCAGTGCATGCAACAAGAGATCCTGGTCATCTCGCGACAAATAAAGGAACGCCGCCTTGAAACGCCGAATGCTTTCGCTATCCAGATATCCGAGCGAGTTCAAAAACGCCTGTTGCACCTCGCGCGTTTCCGCAGCCAGCAGAAGATCGATATAGCGATTCACCAGCGCTTCCTTTGCGCCAGGAGTGTCGGTCGCCGGAATAATCAAGTCGCTAAGAATAATGAGTGTTTCGTTCTGGTGCTGATCCAGAAAGAGCGGCTTCCATCCAGCCCCCTCAAGTTCCTTCGAGGCGTCGACACCGCTTTGCGCTGGCGTCAATTCGGATGGTTGCGCAGCCTGGGCCGCACTCTGAGCATTAGCAAGCGCAGGGCGCAACGCCGCAGCAGCACCGGCAAGAACACTCGCTCGTAACATTTCGCGTCGCTTCATGAAAACTCCTCGCGTACAGTTTTCGCCTACAGGAGACTACGCCATCGCATGCAAATAATCATAATCGATCTTGATCGCTTCCATGGCAGGCGTGGTGGTAAAGGGCGGTTCCTGCTCGACGTAATACAGCTCCACTTCCGTTTTTTTCGCTGCGGCGAAAATCGGTACGTAATCAATGTGGCCGCGGCCTAGCTCCGCAGGCTTTGGACGCACGCTTTCGTCGAGTCCCGTGGACGGGCTGGCAGTGGGATGGAAATCCTTGATATGCAACAAGCGGTACCGCTTTGGATATTTCGTGAGGTAAGTCACAGGATCGTGGCCCGCTGCAACCATCCAGCCGCAATCGAGCTCGAATTTTACGAGCGACGGATCCGTTTCTCGAAGAATCACGGCGTAGCCTATTTGGCCGCCGTCCAGCGGTTTGAACTCAAAATTGTGATTGTGATATCCGAACTGCAAGCCGGCTTTTTTGGCCTGTTCGCCCATTTCGTTGCAGCGCGCTGCGATTTTTTTGAAGTCGTCCAACGTCAACGCGGAGAGTTGCGCCATAAACGTCTTGGGGTCGAACTTGCCGGGTTCGGGAACCTTGGGAAGTGTCACCGACGAGATCACATACTTCGCGCCAATTTCCTTGGCGTAAGGAATCGCCTCTTCCATTCCGCCAAAACTCATGTGCAATGACTTGCACTGCAGACCGGCATCCTGCAAAGACTTCTTGACGTCGGCAGCCTTGTGCTTTGGCGAAACGCCCGTTTCGACTTCTTTGTATCCAATCGCAGCAATCTGCCGCAGGGTTCCGTCGTAGTCTTTATCCAACTCGGCGCCAACGGTGTAGAGTTCCAATCCAATGGGCTTGCCCAAAGGATTCGCCAGTAGTCGCGACGGTTTGCCCAATCCCAATGCGGCCGCCACCAGTGCCCCGCTGCCGGTTATTAGAAGTTCGCGCCTCGAAGATTTCACGATAGCCTCCCCTATTAGTCCATCGATCCCAATTCCGCCCCGCCAGTTCCAGACCGGGTTTATGGCGCGCAGATTGTATACGACTTTGCTCCATACGGACGAAGAAGGCGTTGCTTTTGTGATTTGAGCCACGATTTGAGATGGATCTGCCCCCCACCCCGTGGTGACGAGAAGTGTGAAGTAAGTCCATGAAACGAATGAAGTTGCTGAGGTTCCTGCGTGTTGCAAGTTTACTGGCTGTGGAAAAAATGGGAACGATTTGGGTGCGAGAGACTTGGTAGGTGTAGAAACCAAATGAACAGGAAAGCGAGAGGCGGTTGTAAAAAGAGATCGACGGGTTTGCCAGTGAGAGCAAGGGTAGTATAAGGTTGGCGAGAGAGTAAAGACATTTACAGGGAACGGTCGAAAATGAGCATCAAACGGCAGTTGAGGGGATTGAAGGTCTAAATCACACTCTTTGGGAGTAAAATAGAGGCATGACCAAAGAGGCCGCTGAGCTTTTGAAAAAAGCGCTCACGCTACCGGTGTCAGAACGCGCCGACCTTGCAGGCTCTCTCATCGAGAGTCTGGAAGACACGCAAGATGAATCTGTTGTAGCGGCTTGGGACGAAGAAGTCGTCCGCCGCATGTCGGACATTGATTCCGGCTCCGTCAAACCCGTTGCGCTCGAAGACGCTCGTCGGCGCATCTCGTCCGCTCTTGAATGAGTGCAACTTCATTCTCATTTCATCCTGCCGCCATCGAAGAGGCGATCTCCGCTACGCGCTGGTATCGTGAACGCAGCCGTTTGGCCGCAACAAATTTCGTCGCTGAGCTCAATGAGGCGATCGGCAGAATTCTTAAGGCGCCTCATCGCTGGCCGCTTTCTTCGCGCGGCACACGTAAACTCAAACTCCCCTGTTTTCCGTTCTTGGTGATTTATCGAGAAGTGGATGGATCCGTTCTGGTCTTGGCTGTGGCCCATGGCTCTCGCCGACCGGGCTATTGGAAAAGCAGATTTTAATCGGCCGAGCACACTCCGAATAGAATTGAACCTCGAGACGCAACAATAGTCAGTTGGTCGATTTGGTAGAAGGCTCGGCGGGGCGGGCGGGGGTGCCGTCTGCTTTGACGAAATGGGCGTACCAAGCCAGGTCGCGTTCGAGGCGGTCCTTGATGTGGGAGGGGAGCGAGAACTCGTGGTATTCGTCGGGGTAGACGACTAGCTCGGTGGTGCGGCCCAGGCGTTTTAGGGCTTGGTACATTTGTTCGCCGCCCAGGATCGGGACGTTCCAGTCGATATTGCCGCCCATAAAGAGAGTGGGGGTGGTGACTTTGGCGACGTTGCGGAACGGGGAGACCTTTGCCCAAGCGGCTTGGTTTTCCCAGGGCAGACCTAGCTCGGTTTCGTAATCCTTTTGGTATTGGTCGTGGCCATAGAGGCTGGAGAATTCGGCGGCGCCTGCGCCAGAGATGGCGGCTTTGAAGCGGGTGGTTTGCGTGATGATGAAATCAGTGGAGATGCCGCCGTAGGACCAGCCGCCTACGCCGAGTTTGTCGGGGTCGGCAATTCCCTGCTCGATAGCGTAGTCGACCATGGCCATGTCGTCCTGGAAGTCTTTGTTGCCCCAATCGGCGAAGATGGCTTTGGCGTAGTTCTGGCCGTAGCCGGAGGAGCCGCGGGGGTTAGGAAAGAGGACGGCGTAGCCGTTGGCAGCGTAAAGCTGGGCTTGATGGGAAAATTCGGCGTAATAGGCCCATACGGGACCGCCGTGGGGGATGAGGAGAGTGGGATATTTTTGGCCAGCAGTGTAATTGAGCGGCTTGTAGAGGAAGCCGGAGACTGGCGTGCCGTCTTTGCTTTTGAAGTGTACGTATTCGCCACGGGAAAGTTTGAGCTGAGCGAAAAGAGCGTCGTTGACGTGGGTGAGTTGCTTGTACTGGTTGCCCTCGATCATGGAAAAGAGCTCATCGGGGCGATCGATCGTGGCGATTTGCACGACGACTGAGGGCACAGGGCCGGGGCTGATGGAATAGCCGTTGATAGAGCGGAGATGCGAGTGCCAGAGGTACTGAGCGGAGGACATGTTTGGGACCGCGGTTGCGTCGGCGATTCCGCCAGATTCGAGGTGAATCGTCTTAAGCACTAGAGCGCCGTCGTTGTCAGCGACGAAATAGATGAATTTGCCGTCGGAAGAGAAATGGGGATTGGTGACCATGCGGTCGAGGGAGAGGGTGAGGACTTTGGCAGGGCCACCGGCGGCAGGAGAGATCGCGAGGTGGTGGGTGGCGTAGTCGAAGAGTTTGGGGTCGAGCATGGTGACGTAGGCGATGGATTTGCCGTCGGGGGACCATGCGGGGGACATGTCGATGCCGGGGTTTGTGGTGACTTGGGTGAGGTGGGCGCTGTTGTCTGGGTTGTTGACGTCGGCTGGAACAACCCAGATGTCCGAGTTGTAGTTGAGATCGGGGTCGCCGGCAGAGCGGTTGCTCGTGAAGGCTAGTAGTTTGCTGTCAGGAGACCAGGCGGGCTCGGAGTCGTCGAAGTCACCGCTCGTGACTTGAGTCTGAGATTTTTTGGAGATGTCGAAGACGTAGAGGTGAGTGCGGCGACGGTCGAGGTAGCCGACTTCATCGACTTTGAATTGGAGGCGGTCGATGACCCAGGGCCTTTTGGATTTGGCTTTTTTGTCATCGGAGTCGGAGTCAGAGGCAGTTGAGGATTGAGCGGCGCGGGACTTCTCTTTGGCGGCGTCGAGTTCTTCGGGAGTCGGGTCTTTGAGGACGAGGACCATGCGCCGTCCATCGGGAGCCCATGCAAAATCCTCGACATCTTGAGGCGTATCAGTAAGTTGCTGGGCTTCGCCGCCCTGGCGATTTAGTAGCCAGACTTGGGTCTGGCCTCCCTTACGTTCGGAGAGGAAGGCGAGAAGTTTGCCGTCGGGACTCCAACGGGGATGGGAGGAGGAGACGCCTTCGGCGGTCATGGCTAGCGGCTCGCCGCCTGACGCGGAGATCATCCAGATGTGCGATTCGTTTTTGTCAGTCTTCAAAGAGGATTTGTCGACGGTGTAGGCGACCCATTGGGCGTCGGGGCTGAGTTGGGGTTCGTGGACGGTTTGGATTTGGAAGTAGTCGTCGATGGTGATGGGGCGTGGCCTAAGAGCTTGGGCAGACGTGGAAAAAGAATAGCTAAACGCAGAGACACAGAGTACGCAGAGACGAACACAGGGTAGGGCTGAGGGAAACTTCACGTCGATGGCTCCTAGGATGAAATTGCGTGCGAATCCGAACGAGTGCGAAGAACGGAAGGCGGAGTTTAGCATAGGCCGAACGGAGGGAGGCGGCGCGGCGGAGAGTTGTTGCAGCGGTGAGTGCCACGGTTGGGATTGTGACGTTGTAAGACTCTTGCGCTCGTCGGAGCACAGGCTGAAGCCTGTGCCACTGGGGCTGGGCGCCGCGCGAAAATTGTGGCGGTGAAAAAATATTCGGCGGAGTGCATTTTTTTGTTGCATGCAGGGACGAACCTTGTATTCTTCGAATGCGAACTCACTTTACCCATCGCGCGAGTGAGAATCGCTAAGGAGGACGAGAGTAAAAATTGAGTTCTTTATCCCTTCCTGCCCAGATTCCTTCCACTGCAATTTCAACCGCGAAAAAAAGGGTCGCAAAGCTGACGCTCTGGCCGCTTGTGGCGGCGACGTTTTTCATGGTGTCGGGCGGGACCTATGGTACGGAAGAGATCGTTCATGGCGCGGGTTATGGACATGGGATTTTGATTTTGTTGTTCTTGCCGGTTTTGTGGTGTTTGCCGACGGCGTTCATGATCGGGGAGCTTTCGAGTTCGCTGCCCGCGGAGGGTGGTTACTACGCCTGGGTGCGGCGCGGGTTGGGAAATTTCTGGGGCTTTCAAGAGGCTTGGCTGTCTTTGGTGGCGAGCATCTTTGATATGGCGATTTACCCGACGCTGTTTGTGTTTTATTTGAAGCAGATGTCGCCGTGGTTTGGGTCGGGAAGCCATGCGGTGATGGCTGGATTGTTTGTGGTGGTGACTTGCGCGATTCTCAATCTGCTAGGAATTCGCGTTGTGGGGATCACCTCGCTGTGGCTATTCTTCTTTCTATCAGCACCGTTTGCAATCATTGTCGTGATGGCACCGTTTAAGATCGGAGCTTTCGCCAGCGGCGGTGGTCACGGAGCAGCCGAAGCAACTGGCCTGGGGTTGCTGGGCGGTGTGCTTGTGGCGATGTGGAATTACATGGGTTGGGACAATGCCTCGACGATTGCGCAAGAAGTGGAGAGACCACAGAGGACGTACCCGAAGGCTATGATCGCGGCGGTGGTTCTTGTTTCGTTGACCTATATACTGCCTTTCTTGGCGGTTTACTTTACGGGGATTCCGGCCTCGACTTTTGGCGCTGACGGATCTTGGGCGACAATCGCGGGATTGATGGGTGGGAAGATTCTGGGATTTGAGTGGCTGCGCTTTTTGATCGTGATTGGCGGAATGATGAGCGCGTTTGGAATGTTCAACGCGCTGGTGATGAGCTATTCGAGGCTTCCGCTGGCGATGGCGCGGGACGGCATGCTGCCGAAGGTATTTGCCAAGACGACCGCGAAATCGCAAACGCCATGGGTGGCGATTCTTGTATGCGCTAGCTGCTGGGCGCTGTGCCTCGGCTTGGGATTCAAGAAACTCGTTACGCTGGACATTATGCTTTATGGCGCGAGCTTGATGCTGGAGTTCGTGACCCTGGTGGTGCTGCGAATACGGGAGCCGGAGCTAAAGCGGGAATTTAAAGTGCCCGGAGGGCTGGTTGGCGCAATTTCCTGCGGGATCTTCCCACTTTTGCTGATGAGCCTGGCGATGGTTGAGAGCGAGAGTGAAAGCATTCTAGGAATCAATGGGCTGATGTTTGGCTTGATCATTATGATAGGCGGGGTCGTTCTGTACGCGGCCACCAAACCTTTGCGGCGATCGGTGATTGCTCCGGCGGCCACGCCGAACGCGGTTACGGGCGACTAGAAAAGCTCGCCGAATGTGGAGCGTGCGAGTCGCTGGGGAAAGCGGCAGCAGAGCTGCCGCACTCCAAAGGGTGCCGCACGGCGTGCGCGCTGCTGGTATACTCCACAGTTCATTTCTAAATCCTCTTTCCATTTGGAGATTAGACCGTGAAAAATTTGCGGCTTTTCCTACTACTCCTGCTAGTTGCTGGTGCGGCTCTATTTGTGCACGCGACTGCTGCGGCTTTGCCGCAGGCGGCGCAGAAATTCGATCAAAAATTCTTTGGAGAGATGAAGTGGCGGTCGATCGGGCCGTTTCGCGCGGGACGGTCGCTGGCGGTGACGGGAGTGCGCGGGCAGCCCGACGTCTACTACTTCGGGTCTGTGAATGGGGGCGTTTGGAAGACGAACGATTCGGGTCGGACTTGGAATCCGATATTTGATGCCGAGCCGGTTGGATCGATTGGTGCGATTGCGGTGGCGCCTTCGAATGCGAATGTGATTTACGTGGGGTCGGGCGAGGCGGACATGCGCTCGAGCATTTCGTATGGAAACGGAATGTATAAATCGACGGACGCGGGAAAAACTTGGACGCACATCGGGTTGGAAGATTCACGGCAAATTGCCCGGATTGTCGTGGACCCGGACGATCCGGAGAAAGTTTTCGTGGCGGCGCTAGGACATGCATACGGGCCGAACAAGGAGCGAGGGATTTTTCGTTCGAACGACGGCGGGAAGACTTGGCAGCAGGTGCTCTTCAAGGATGAAAATACCGGCGCGATCGACTTGGCGATGAAGCCGGGAAATTCGCGGATCCTTTACGCAGCTTTGCTGCAGACACGGCGGCCGCCGTGGAGTATTTATCCGCCGTCCAAAGGCCCCGGGACGGGGCTTTATCGATCGAAGGATGGAGGAGACCATTGGGAACAATTGACGGGACGCGGTTTGCCTTCGGAAGAGCTAGGGCGGATGGGAATCGCGTTTGCGCGGAGCAATCCGGAGCGGATTTACGTGATTGCTGATGCGAAGGAAGGCGGCCTGTACCGCTCGGACGATGGTGGGGAGAATTGGGCACGCGTTTCGAAAGATCCGCGGATTTGGGGACGCGGGTGGTATTTCTGCGAAGTGAGCGTCGATACGAAGGATGCGGACACGGTGTACGTGCCGAATACTTCGATGTACCGTTCGCGAGACGGCGGAAAAACGTTTACGGCTGTTAAGGGCGCGCCGGGCGGCGACGATTATCACCAGCTTTGGATTGATCCGGATTTTCCACAACACATGATTTTGGGATGCGATCAAGGAGTGATCGTGACGCGGAACGGCGGAGAGACTTGGACCTCCTGGTACAACCAGCCGACTGGGCAGTTTTATCATGTGGCGACGGACAATCGATTTCCTTACTGGGTGTATGGGGCGCAGCAGGACAGCGGGGCTGGGGCTACTCCGAGCCGCAGCAATTCTCGGGCGCTGAATGCTCAGGATTGGCGGCCGATGGAGGCTGGCGGGGAGAGCGACTACGTCGCGCCCGATCCGGTGAATCCCGGAATTATTTATGGCGGATCGGTGGTGCGTCAGGATTTTCATAACGAGGAAGTGCAGCAGATACCGCCGACGCTGATGTATCCCGGCGACTACCGGCGGACATGGACTTTACCTTTGGTTTTCTCGGAGATTGAGCCGCATGTGCTGTACTTCAGCGCGCAGGTTTTGTTTCGAACTGCGGATGGGGGAAATTCGTGGCAGAAGATTAGTCCCGATTTGACGCGGGAAGATCCGGGCGTTCCGGCGAATCTTGATGCGGCGACGGCAGCGGATATCCCACCGGGGAAAAGGCACGGCGTGATTTATACGATTGCGCCTTCGCCCAAGGTGGCTGGCGAAATTTGGGTGGGGACGGATGACGGACTTGTCCATCTGACGCGCGACGAAGGAAAAACATGGAGTGACGTTACGCCGAAGGAGCTGACGCCGTGGAGCAAGGTGACGCACGTTACGGCTTCGCGTTTTGACGCGGGCAAGGCATACGCGGCAGTGGATCGCCACCGGCTGGAAGATTTGCAGGCTTATCTCTACCGCACGAAAGATTTCGGGAAGACGTGGCAGCGTGTTTCGAACGGGATTCCGGAAGGAAGCTTTTTGAACTGCGTGCGAGAAGATCCGAAAGTTGCTGGGCTGCTGTATGCGTGCACGGAAAAGGGCGTGTACGTTTCGTTTGACGACGGCGACAATTGGACGCCGCTTCAACTTAATTTGCCGACGACTTCGGTGCGCGATCTGGTGGTGCATGGCGATGATCTGGTGATCGCTACGTTCGGGCGGTCGTTCTGGGTGTTGGATGACGTGACGCCACTGCGGCAATGGAGCGCGAAAGTGTCGGGTGCGGACGTGTGGCTGTTTGAGCCGCAGACGGCTTACCGCGTGCGGCCTGGCGCGGATCAGGGGACGCCGATACCGCTCGATGAGCCGCAAGCAGAAAACCCTCAAGCTGGGGCAGTGCTGGATTACTACCTGAAAGAGAAGCAGACCGAAGCGGTGGAACTGGAAATATTTGATGTGGCAGGGAAACTGGTGCGGCGGTTTGCTAGCACCGACGAAATGCCGAAAACGAATCCGGACGAGTTGGACATTCCGATGTATTGGGTGCATGACGCAAGCCCGCTCTCCGCTGAGGCGGGGGCGCACCGGTTTGTGTGGGATTTGCGATATGCATTCGCGGGAGCACGGCGAAGGTCTCGGCGCGGCGGAGGCGGACCGATTGCGGTTCCTGGGCGATATACGGTGAAACTGACAGCAGCGGGGAAGACGATTTCTGTGCCGCTGGAGATCAAGATGGATCCGCGCGTTAAGACGAGCGCTGCGGATTTGGAGCGGCAGTTCCAGCTGGCTTCCCGATTGGCGGCAGGCGTTGGAGAGTTTTCCGCCGATGTCACGCGTGCGGACGATTTGCAAAAGCAGATTACGGCGCGGAGCAAAGAAGCTGCCGGGAACGCGGAGGTTGTGGCGGCGCTAGCTGATTTGGAAAAGAAAGTCAGCGCAGCAGCAGGCTCGGGAGCCGGCGGCGGATTCGGGGGTTTTGGTTTCGCTATTCCGGGAAATGAGCCGACGACCTTGCGACAACTGTCAGCGGCCATGGGCACGCTGATGGGGATTGTTGAGAGTGCGGATGTGGCGCCTTCGGCAGATGCTGCGGCGGCTAGCGAGAAATGGGAAGCTGCTGGGAAGGCTACTATGGGGCGTTGGGATGCAATTCAGACAAATGATGTGCCGCGCATAAATTCGTTGCTGGGGACGGCCAAGTTGCAACCCTTGAAATTGGGGGAGGAAAAGATGCACCCCTAAAGGGGTGCGCTACGTTCGCGGCTGAAGGGGGCGCGACATTTGGGCGGGAGGCGGGTTATATGAAGGTAAGAAGACAGAACGCCAGCCCAGAATGAGGACCCTCCATGATTAGGAATAGCGTTACGAAGCAAATTGCAATTGCCGCCGGATTTCTGGCGCTGACTTTTGCGCCGGGAATCAGCCGCGCACAAAGCGGTTCACAGCCTCCGGCGCAAGATCAGAGCCAGGCAGCCCCCGCACCGCCAGCGCAGCACGAAGGAAGAATGCATGGCGCGATGCAGGGACTGAACCTGACCGATGATCAAAAAGCGGCGATGAAGAAAATTCACGAGTCCACGAAAGCGCAATTGGACACCGTGAATAAGGACGAATCGCTGACGGCGGATCAGAAGGCAGCAAAAACTCATCAACTGCGGCACGGTGCTCGTACGCAGATGGTGAAACTCTTGACGCCTGAACAGCGGCAGCAGATGAAGGCGAATGTTCGTGCGTTGCGCGCATCCCGCCGAGAGCAACAGCAGCAACAGCCGCCACAACCCCAGCCGCAAGGGTAACGGGGCGGGACTTTGGAGAGGTCCGATTCATAAGGATGGCTTAGCAATCGGCCGCATCAAGGTCGTAATCGTGATACGTGAAGGGACGGCCCAAGTGGCCGTCCCTTTTTGGTAGAGGGATGCATTCGAGCAGCGCGGAATGGCGAAGAGATTTGGTATGCTGCTCAACGTGGCAAATATTGTTCGAATAAATGGGCGCGGTTGGAGTCGGAACTGTTTTCGAATCGGCGCGTTCTTTTTCTCGCTTGTTTTGGGCGTTGTGGTCCTGAGCTTTTCTTCGGCAGCGCCGTCGCAAACAGCGCCGCCCGCCCCTGCAACGCAGCCGGGCGCAACTCAAACATCGCCAACAACGCCCGCTCCAGCAACTCCTGAAGGAGTTCCGCAAGCTACTCCACCAGTACAACCACGCGCGGGACTGAACGTTGTGGTGCTCGATCCAGCGCACGGCGGGACGGACCTGGGCGCGCGCGGGACGGGCGGGATTCGCGAGAGCGAAATCGTGCTGGACTTCACGGCGCAGGTGCGACGGGCGCTGGAAGCGCAAGGATTTCAAGTGCTGCAGACACGCCAGGGAAACGAAGATCCTTCATTCGATGATCGTTCGGCGATTGCTAATGCGCAGAGTGGGGCGGTGTTCGTCACAATGCATATCGCTTCGACGGGGCTGCCGGGGACAGCACGCGTATACGTTAATTCGGATTTGCCGGTGACGCCGAATGCGGGCGGATTGATTCCGTGGGACCGAGCTCAAACTCCGTTTCAAGGGTTGAGCAGGAAATTGGGCGATCTGGTGCAGGCATTGCTGGCGCAGCGCTTTAAGGGATCGCCGAGCACGGCGCAAACCGCTGCGGTAAGGCAGTTGCGAACTACAGCGGCACCGGCGATTGCCGTGGAAATATCAAGCGTTGTGGTGGAGAACCGCGCGGATCTGGATCGCATGGCGCCTGGTGTCGCCGATGCCATCGCAACGGGAGTTGCGTCGTTTAAGCCGTCCTATGTGGTGCCAGCCATTCCGGGAGGCACTCCATGACGAGCCGCTGGATCAAATGGGTGGTTGGCGTGCTTTGTGTGGCCGTGATTGTGGGAGTGTTCTACTTTCCGATTCTGCGGCGGCGATTGCAAGCGGCGGCGAAGTTGCAGCAGCAGACGGCGGAGCAGGCGCGAAGAGAGTTAACGCAGGCGGTTCCGATAAATCCGGGCGAGCCGCGCGTGAAAGCGAAATTGTTTTGGGCTTCGGGGAATGGCGATGGAGCG
This sequence comes from uncultured Acidobacteriota bacterium, assembly GCA_963784015.1. GTDB lineage: Bacteria > Acidobacteriota > Terriglobia > Acidiferrales > UBA7541 > Acidiferrum. The sequence goes on along the minus strand of CAWAPX010000025.1, from coordinate 33,931 downwards.
TTGGTGGACTCGACGGTGGAGTTACCGCTTTCGGATGATCCCGTTCTGCGCTCGAAACAAGTATTGAACACACTGTTGGCAGGGCCTGTGGATGCGGAGCTTCGCACGCTGCCGCCGGATGCGGTGCTTCTCGCGTTCTATTTGTTGCCAAACGGGACGGCGGTTGCGGATTTTTCCGAGGCGCTGGCAACCGCGACACCATCAGGAATTCAGAGTGAGCAGCTGGCTGTGGATTCGCTTACGCGCACGCTGGAAGCAAATGTACCGCGCGTGCAACGACTGAAAATTTTGATTCATGGACAGGAAATGGAAACGCTTGCGGGGCACTTGGATCTAACCGGAACTTTTTTGGTTAACACGAAGGGGACACTCGTCGCGCCTAGCCCGGCGGCGGTTTCGACGCCAACAGCTGAACCGAACGTCGGCAAGCCTGTGGCGCCTGCGATGGACAAGCCTGCTCCAGCACAGGCTCCGACGACGAAACCTAGTTCACCCAAGGGCGCTTGAACATTGACACTCGATAAATGGCCCGGCAAACTGGCGCAGCCTAAGTAGAAATCGTAAGAGAGCTTTTTACTATAGTGATGACAGCAGGAGGAAGAGTGCGAGTTGATGGCCGCGGACCGGACCAGATGCGCCAGTTGAAAATGACGCCGGATTTTATTTCGACGGCGGAAGGGAGCGTGCTCATTGAGATTGGCAGTACGCGCGTGATTTGCACCGCCACGGTGGACGATGGCGTGCCGGGATTTATGAAAGGTACCGGTAAAGGCTGGGTGACGAGCGAATATGGGATGTTGCCGCGGGCGACTGAAGAAAGAACGCAGCGTGAAGCGACGCGCGGAAAACAGTCCGGGCGCACGCTGGAGATTCAGCGGTTGATTGGAAGGTCACTGCGCGCTGTGACGGACCAGGAGGCGCTCGGTGAGCGTACGGTTTGGATCGATTGCGACGTGATTCAGGCGGACGGTGGGACGCGGACGGCTTCGATTACCGGAGCGTTTGTGGCGCTGGCGCTGGCGTTCGAACGACTGGTGGCGGCAGGGATTTTGAAGAGCTCGCCGTTGATTGATACGGTGGCGGCGACGAGCGTGGGAATTGTGGATGACCGCGCGCTGCTGGATCTGGCTTATGAAGAGGATTCGCGCGCGGAAGTGGATATGAATGTGGTCATGACGGGCAGCGGACACTTTGTCGAGATTCAGGCTACAGCGGAAGGCCGGCCGTTCAGCGGGAGCGAAATGCAAGACCTACTGGCGTTAGCGGCGGCTGGGATCCGCCGTTTGACAGAAGACCAGCGTGCAGTATTGCCGGTTAAATTCAGTGCGCGCGCACGTTAAGTTGTTTCTGGCTTCATCCAATCCTGGAAAACTTGGGGAGTATCGTGCTTTGGCGCTGACGAGCGTGCCGGGAGCGACTAACACTGTTGAAGCGCGCGTGCAGATTGAGTTGTTGCCAGGATTCGATTCCCTACCGTCCTTTGATGAGGATGCACCGACCTTTGCTGAAAACTCTCTGGGAAAAGCTCTGCATTCTTCGCAGCTTGCAGAAGGGTTCGTGTTTGCAGACGATTCAGGGTTGGTTGTGCAGGCGCTCGGGGGAGCGCCTGGCGTGCACTCGGCACGCTACGCAGGGCCAAATGCGACCGATGCTGAGAGGGTTGCGAAATTGCTCGGAGAACTTCGCGGAAAAGCCGGAGCGGAGCGAGCGGCGTATTTCGTTTGTGCGATTGCTTTGGCGGAGAAAGGTCGGGCGATTGCGATTGTGACGGCTCGCGTGGACGGCGAGATTTTGGAATCACCGCGAGGGATCGGCGGTTTTGGATATGATCCAGTGTTTTACTTCCCTGCCCTGAAAAAAACGTTCGCGGAACTTTTGCCGGAAGAGAAGAATTTGTACAGCCATCGCGGGAAGGCGTTTCGGAAGCTGCTTACGGGATTGAGCTCTTTGTAGTGGCGCAGCATGCTGCCCAACTACAAAGGCCGCAGCAATACTAGCTAACAGTAAGACAGACAGGAATGTCTGTCTTACTGTATGTGATATTCTTGCGCGTCATGCCGATGAAAAAAATAAAGAAGCAGAAAGCATCTCAGGGTAAAAAAGTGAGCGCGACGAGGCCCGGGCAAGCTACAAAGTCTGCGATCGCCGCGAAAAAGACAGCGGCGGTGGGAACGGATCCGAAACGCGTCGCTGCTATTTTGGTCAAGTTGGATGAGGCGTATCCGGCAGCGACTTGCGAATTGAAGCACGAGAGCCCGTTTCAGCTGCTGATTTCTACTATTTTGTCGGCGCAATGTACGGATGTCCGCGTGAATCTGGTGGCTCAAACGCTCTATAAAAAGTATCCGACGCCGGAAGCATTCGCGTACGCAAATCCCAGCGAGCTGGAACAAGAGATTCGGCCGACGGGATTTTTCCGCAATAAGACAAAATCGATCATGGGAGCGAGCAAAGCAATCATTGAGAATTTTAGCGGGCAAGTTCCGCGTACGATGGAAGAGATGCTGACACTGCCGGGCGCTGCGCGAAAGACAGCGAACGTGGTGCTAGGGACGGCGTTTGGCATTGCGAGCGGAATCGTTGTGGATACGCACGTGATACGCATATCCAACCGGCTGGATTTGTCGCGAAATCAGGACCCGAAGAAAATCGAACAGGATTTGATAAAGGTGATTCCAAGAGAAAAGTGGATTCAGTTTTCACACCAAATAATCTGGCACGGGCGGCGTGTTTGCCATGCACGGAAACCGAAATGCATAGAATGTAACCTCGAGAAAATCTGTTATTCGAAAGACAAAACTATTTAGACAGAGCCTCGCTCAAATTGCCGCATCTGATGTTGCGCTGATTTGCGCCCACCAAGTCAGAAACGAGCTCCGCTTGCGTGCAGACTGCTAAGACTCCACCTTGGGCTGCGCTTTCACGTATTATGCAGCCATGCGGATTTTGCTGGTCGAAGACGATCCGGGCGTGCGGCGCTTTGTTGTCAAAGGACTGCGCGAGCAGGCTTACGCGGTGGACATCGCGGCCACAGGTGAAGATGCACTCTATCAAGCGGACATTAATGAGTATGACCTGATCATTCTGGACGTCATGATTCCCGCGCCCGACGGATTCGAAGTTTGCCGCAGGCTGAGGAAGTCTGGACGCCGAATGCCCATCCTGATGCTTACCGCCCGAGACGCCGTCGAGGACAGAGTCAGCGGGCTCGATCGCGGAGCGGATGATTACCTGACCAAACCGTTCGAATTTCGCGAGCTACTGGCGCGGCTTCGCGCGCTGCTCCGGCGTTCGTCGGAACTGCATCCACCGCGACTGAGCGTTGGAGACCTCGAGCTAGATACAGCGGCGCAAAGCGCAACTCATAGCGGACACGCTATTTCCCTGACGCACAAGGAATATGCGCTACTGGAATTCCTGGTGCGGAATGCAGGACGGGTGGTGAGCAGAACTGATATTGCCGAGCACGTCTGGGATGAAAGTTTCGATCCATTTTCAAACTTGATAGAGGTTTATATCAACCGCCTTCGCCGGAAAATCGATCCGGATGGAGGCTCGGGACTTTTGCAAACTCGGCGGGGTGCTGGTTATATCCTGAAAACCAGCGAGGATCCGGACAGTGGGAGCCGCGCGCCATCGGCAGGGGCGCAAGTCAAAACGAATGCAGCGGATCGCAAGAAACATGCTTGATTCCGTTCGCGTTCGCCTGACGGTGTGGTATTCGGCAGTCCTTGCCGTGGTGTTGGTCGTGGTATCTGTGACCACTTATCTGATTGTTCGAAAGACGTCGATGCAGCGGACGGATTCAGATTTGGCGGTATTGGCGGATTCGTTTCTGGTGACGCTTCAGGCTGAATTGGCAGACGCTCCCGGTGGTGAAGGTTCGACAATTTTATCGGCCGCGAAACAGTCGATGGTGGAACATCGCTCGAATAGCGATGCCTTCATCGTTCTAGACCCCGGCGGAAAGATTATTGTTACCTCGACCGATACCATTTCTTATTCCGCGCAATCTGAAGATGCAGTGAAGCGCTCGGTCGCATCCGGCGACTTTCAGCATTTCGCAAGAATTGGAGAGAGCAAGCCTGCGGAATGGGAAACAATTCGGGGAGAGCACTCTCGGTTCAGGGCCTATTCACGTCAGTTCAAGGCCAACAGCCAGCCTTACCTTTTGATCGTTCTTCATTCGTTGCATGCGCAGAATGAGATGCTGGAAACAATTCGGCTGACATTCATGTGGATGATTCTTGTAGGTCTGATCCTGGCGGGGACGGGCGGGTATTTCCTGGCAAGAAAGAGTCTGGCTCCCGTCGTCGCGATGGGAGAGCACGCTCGACGCATAGGTGCCATCAATCTGCACGAGAGGCTTCCGGTGCTGAATGCCAACGATGAACTAGGACAGTTGGCCACAACATTCAACGATCTGCTGGATCGACTTGACCAATCGTTTGACCGCCAACGGCGGTTCATCGCCGATGCCTCTCACGAGCTTCGGACGCCGCTGGCAATTTTGCGCGGCGAGGCCGAGGTTGCGATGTCGCAGCACGGACGAAAAGCGGAAGACTATCTGGAATCGCTGGGGATTCTGCACGACGAAACTTCGCGACTAATAAAAATCGTGGAAGACCTTTTCACCCTGACCCGAGCGGACTCCGGACAGTATCTTCTCTCGCCAGAGAATGTATATCTGGAAGAGGTGGTGGCCGACTGCACGCATTCCGCGAGGACCCTGGCACGCGAGAAAAATATTGAATTGAGGGTGGATGCTTCCGCGGAATGCCTAATTCGCGGCGACCAGGCGCTCCTACGTCGAATGATCCTCAACCTTCTGGACAACGCGATCAAGTACACAAGTGAGGGCGGGCGAGTCGATATTTCCTGTCGCGCCGTAACTGCGGGCTTCGAGATTCATATCACTGACACAGGACCGGGGATACCGCCTGATCTGCACTCTCGCATTTTCGAGCGGTTCTTTCGGGCTGATCCTGCGCGATCGCGATCAGGACGCGAGGGCGGAGCGGGATTGGGGCTTTCAATCGCTCTCTGGATTGCTGAGGCGCATCACGGGCGGCTGGAACTGGTCCGCTCCGATGCGGCGGGAAGCCACTTCGCGGTGTATTTGCCAGGGCCCGATGTTGCATTTACGGGAACGGATTAATCGTATGTTTATCTCGATGTCGCTACATTCACTTTAGCGGAACGTGAAGATTTACGGCCGCTCGAGAGAACGTCCGTGAACATCCCGTATTGCTGGTATCGATCGACAGTTTTTGCACTCGCGGCGCTTGTTTTGTTCTCTTTACCTGGCACGAGCCAGCAACCCGACAATCCTGCGCCAAAAGTAAACGCGTCTATTCCTTCGCCGAAAAGTTCGCAGTCAGCTGCTGAGGCTGCCTCACCATTGCGCTTGACGCTTCAGGACGCGCTGGCTCGGGCACAGAAAAACAGTGTCGAGTTTCAAGCGGCGGCGACGGATGCAGCCATTGCGTCTGAAGACCGCAAGCAGGCGCGCGATACATTGCTGCCGACGGTCGCCTACAACAATGAAGTTCTATATACGCAGGGCAATGGCGCGGGCGGCGTTCGTTATATCGCGAACAACGCAGTGCACGAGTATGTGAGTCAGGGAAACGTTCATGAAGCGATCGATCTTGCTGGGGTGGCCAGCTACAAACGCACGGAAGCTGCCGCAGCCATCGCTCGGGCGCGTGCGGAGATTGCATCGAGAGGCCTTGTTGTGACGGTCGTGCAAGACTACTTCCGAGTCGCTGCCGCACAGAGCAAGATGGAAATTGCACAGAGAGGTGTGGCGCAGGGAGAAGAATTTTTCAAGTTAACGGAGCAGCTTGAAAAAGGTGGTGAGGTCGCGCATTCCGACGTGATTCGTGCTGAATTGCAAATGCGTGACAGACGACGGCAGTTGCAGGAAGCCCAACTCGAACTGCTGAGAGCCAAACTGGATTTGGCCGCGCTCATTTTCCCAGACTTTAATGAGAACTTTGAAATCGGCGACGACCTCCATGCGAACATTTCGTTGCCAACACTGGAAGAAATCCAGGAACAGGGCGCCCGGGACAATCCAGAATTGCGCGAGGCGTTGGCGGGAGTTCAAGAAGCAAGGTATGGCCTCTCCGGTGCGAAAGCAGGCTACTTGCCTGCTCTAACGCTCGACTATTTCTACGGAATCGATTCGGCTCAGTTCTCAACGAACAGCGTGATCGATAACCAAAGGATCCACAATCTCGGCTCTTCGGCTTCCGTAACCTTGAACATTCCGATTTGGAACTGGGGTGCAACACAAAGCAAGATAAAGCAAGCCGAGTTGCGGCATGCCCAGGCACAACGCGAACTCTCGCTAGCGCAGCGTAAGCTGCTTGCCGAGATGCGGACGTTGTACGGCGAAGCAGAAACAGCTCTGAATGAACTAGAGGATTTGCAGCGATCTGCGGACCTGGCTTCGGAGAGCCTGCGACTGGCAACTCTTCGCTACAAGGGAGGAGAGACGACTGTGCTGGAAGTTGTGGACGCGCAGAATTCATTCGCGCAGGCGAATACCAGTTATCAGGATGGGGCCGTGCGCTATCGCGTAGCTCTGGCCAATCTGCAAACTCTGACTGGAGCTTTGACGACGCCATGAGGGCCAACCCATTACGCGGCGGACAGCGGAGTTCTCTCATTTGCATCGCATTGTGCGTGATCACATGCGCAGCACTTGGATGCGGCTCAGAAGAGAAAGTGAAGGACCCAGTCGTTTCGGTGCAAACAACTGCGGCGCATCGAACCACAATTTCGCAAGTAATCTCGGCGGACGCCGTAGTATTCCCGCTCCAGCAGGCAGTTCTCACTCCAAAGATCACGTCAACGATTAAGTCATTTCTTGTGCAACGAGGCAGTCGCGTTCGCAAGGGACAATTGCTCGCGATACTGGAGAATGCGGACCTTTCTGCAGCGGCCGAGCAGAGTAAGGGTGAATTTGAGCAAGCGGAAGCGGGTTATGCCACGACTACTGGTGCGAGCCTACCCGAGCAGATTCAAAAAGCGGAGCTGGACACAGCTGCGGCGAAAAGCGCATTGGATGCGCAACAGCAGATCTACAACAGCCGCAAGGAACTTTTCGACCAGGGAGGAATCCCGCGGCGAGACTTTGATTCCGCGCAGGTGTCCCTGATGCAGGCGCGCAGTCAGTATGAACAGGCGCAGAAGCAGCTCGACGACTTGCATAAAATTGGAAGAGAGCAAGCGCTGAAATCCGCAAACGGTCAGCTTGCAGCAGCCAAAGGAAAGTTTCTCGGCGCACAAGCGCTGCTGAGTTATTCAGAGATTAAGAGTCCCATCGATGGAGTAGTGACGGAGCGGCCGCAATATCCTGGCGAACTTGCGGCGGCAAATCAGCCGCTACTCACGGTGATGGATCTTTCGAAGTTAATCGCAAAAGCGCACATCGCGCAGTCGGAGGCCGTTGCCCTAAAAGTAGGCGATGCGGCTGAGATGCAGCTTCCCGGGTTGGACGAAAAAGTGAAAGGCCGCGTGAGCCTGGTAAGTCCGACAGTCGATCCAGGAAGCACGACCATCGAAGTGTGGGTCGAAACCACTAAGCCGGGATCTGCGCTTAAGCCTGGAATGACGGTGCAGGTTGAAATCGCGGCGGCGACTGCGAAAGATGCGCTCGCGGTACCAGTGTCAGCAGTTTACAAGAATGCGGATGGGACGAGCTTTGTCTTGGTGGCGGGCGCCGACGAAAAGGCTCACGTCAATACGGTCGAGACCGGCATAAAAAGCACGACGGAAGTTCAAATTCTCAGCGGGATCAAAGAAGGCGACGCCGTGATCACCTCCGGCGGCTATGCTCTGCCGGATAACACGCTGATTAAGGTGGAAGCATCAGCGCCCGAAGAGAAAGCCACCGGCTCCCCCGATGAGCCCGACGCAAAGGGCGGCGATAAGAAAAAGCCCGCGGAAAAGACTAAGGACTAAGCGAGATGGCACTGGGAGCGGATTCCGGTTCGAGTGTGCCCGCCGCAGGAATGGCGCCGTGGTTTGAGCGACTTTCGAGGCCGATTTTATTTCTCGTCATCAGCCTCGCGCTGGCCGGTGCGTATTGTGCATTCAGCATTCCCGTTTCGGTGTTTCCCAACACGGATTTTCCGCGGGTCGTAATCGGCGTGGACAACGGCGTTACGCCGATCGATCAGATGCTGGTAACGATCACGCGCCCTATCGAAGAAGCCGTGAATAGTGTTCCTGGATTGCAGAGAGTTTTATCCACCACGAGCCGGGGATCGGCGGAGGTCGATCTTTTTTTTGATTGGAAGAGCGACATGGTCCTCACGCTTCAGCGGGTGGACGCTGTCGTTGCGCGATTGCAAGGTGAACTGCCGCCAACGGCCAAGCTCGAAACGCACCGGCTCACATTCGCGAGTTTTCCGATTCTTGGTTACAGCCTTACGTCTGAAGCGATTTCGCAAGACAAGCTGTGGGAAATCGCCACGTATGACATCAAGCCGCGCATCAACCGTTTGGATGGCGTTGCTTCCGTTTTGATCCAAGGAGGGCGAGTGCCGGAATTTCAAGTGTCACCCGATCCGGCGCGACTGCTTTCGACGGGAGTTACCGTCACAGAGTTGCTTGAGGCTATTCGACGAACCAATGTGATCGATTCGCCGGGTTTGCTCGAACACGATCATCAACTCGTGCTTGGCCTCGTGAGCGGCCAAGTGCGCACGCCGGAACAGATTGGCAAAATCGTTGTCAAGAACACACCGGTCGGTGTACCTGTGCGCATTGGAGACGTCGCGACGGTGGGGCCATCGGTTGGGCCAGTTTACACGATTGTTACGGCTAACGGGAAGTCCGCTGTCCTGCTAAGCATCAATCGCCAGCCGGAAAGCAATACGCTTGCGGTTGCCGACGAAGTGCACGCGCAGATTGAGGAGCTCGCTGCGACTCTGCCACCTGGCGTACACCTCGAACCCTTTTACGATCAGTCGACGATCGTCCACGACTCGATCGCCAGCGTCCGCGACGCGGTGCTTCTCGGTCTCATTCTTTCCTCTGCGATTCTAGTTTTGTTTTTGCGCGATTGGGGGACGTCACTTGTCGCAGGTTTAGTGATTCCTGCTACTTTGCTGCTCACCTTTATTGTGCTGAAGTTCACCGGTCAAAGCTTCAATCTGATGACACTAGGCGGACTGGCGGCCGCGGTTGGCTTGGTGATCGACGATGCCATCGTCGTGCTTGAAAACATCGTGTTGCATCGCGATGCCGGTGAAGGGCGCGCGCAAGCTATCCAGAGCGCGCTTCGCGAAATCACAATCCCGCTGATTGGTTCCACTATCACCCCGATTGTTGTATTCCTGCCTTTGGTGTCGATCACGGGAGTCACTGGAAGTTTTTTCCGTGCGCTTGCCATCACGATGACCGTTTCCTTACTGTGCTCGTTAGTGCTCGCTCTGGCGTGGACGCCTACCCTAAGCCAATATTTTGTCCGCAGAAAGAGTTCCGCGACAGATTTGTCACAATCCGCTGAACAGACCTCGCAAACGCAGGAAGTTGGTGCTCTCATGGTTGCAGAGGAAGCGCATATCAGCGGTCTCTTCGGCCGAATCGTGAATTTTTACGAGCGTTGCATGAAGAGAGTGATCCGTCGACCGATCCTGCTAATCGCTGGCTCTGCGGCAATCGTTGTTCTCGCAGGCGTGTGCTACATGTTCCTGGAAACGGATTTATTGCCGGAAATGGACGAGGGCGGATTTATTCTTGACTACTTCACTCCACCGGGAAGTTCTTTAGCTGAATCGGACCGCATTCTCCAGCGAATCGAAAAGATTCTGCGCGACACGCCCGAAGTGGAAAACACTTCGCGTCGCACTGGACTCCAATTGGGATTGGCTGCGGTCACGGAAGCAAATCGCGGGGATTTCACAGTGCGCCTGAAGCGCGACCGCAAGCGTGACATCAATGTAGTCATGGACGACATCCGCGCGCAAATCAAGGAAAGCGAACCTGCCGCGGACGTTGAGTTTGTGCAGGTTCTTCAGGACATGATCGGCGACCTGTCGAACGAGCCCGAGCCTGTAGTCATTAAGATGTATTCGCAAGATGCGAAGCTTCTGCTTAAGTCGGCACCCGAAGTAGCCGAAGCAATCGGAAAACTTCACGGCGTCGTTGACGTCCTCGATGGCATCGAAAATACGATTAGCGGTCCGGCGATTACCTTTCAAATCGATCCGGCGACCGCGGCGCGTTCCGGATTTTCTGTCGAGGAAATCAGCACCGATGCCGCAGCACTCCTCGAAGGCGAACCGGCAACGACACCAGTCATTTTGAACGATCGAGCTTATCCCATCCGCGTGCGGTTTCCCGAACGCATTCGCACATCGCTGCAGCAGATGTCCAACACTTTGCTCGTCAGCTCCACCAACCGGACAGGTACGCTCGGCTCGCTTGCGACAGTCACGACGGATCCAGGCGAAACAGAAATTAAGAGAGAAAACCTCCAGCGATTAGTCGAAGTGACAGCTCGACTTGAAAATGTGGGCCTGGGGAAAGGAATTGCCGAAGTACAAAAGGCGGTTGCGGATCTTCACTTGCCAGCATCGATCCGCGTCGAATATGGCGGCCAGTATCAGGAGCAGCAGAAGTCCTTCCGCGACTTACTCATGGTGCTTTTCCTGGCACTTGCACTTCTGTTTGTCGTGCTTCTTTTCGAATTCCGCACTTTCTCCGCCCCGGTAGCGATTCTTGCATCGGCGTTACTCTCCACCTTCGGTGGTTTTTTGGCTCTACTCGTGACGCGCACGAATTTTAATGTCGCGTCGTTTATGGGAATGATCATGGTCGTCGGCATTGTCGCGAAAAACGGTATTCTGCTGCTCGACGCGGAACAGCGCTTCCGCGGCCTGGGTTTTTCTTCTGCGGAGGCGATGCTCCAGGCGGGCCGCCGCCGGCTTCGGCCCATTGCCATGACCGCGCTGGCGACCATCGCAGGGATGTTGCCGTTGGCATTGGCTATCGGCGCAGGATCGCAAATGTTGCAGCCACTTGCGATTACCGTGATCGGCGGCCTCTTGAGCTCCATGGTTTTGTCTCTCGTGTTTACTCCGGCAATCAATTATTTCTTGCAGCGCGAGTCGATGGCTACAAGTGAGCCAGCAACAGTCATCTAAACCTGCGCACAGAACCTGGCCAAAACGGGGGCCTCGGTTCCCTTTCATCGGCACACCTAGTAAAGTTAATAGTGGAGATTATTTATTATCATGCACGAAGCAGTGGCAAAGGACAGCACACGCATGCACGGCCGAAATCCCTCAGTACCGCTCAGCAAGAATGAGCACCTGCTACGCTGGGTGGGAAAGATGGCGGAGCTCGCAAAACCCGCCGCGATCCATTGGATCGATGGCTCGGAAGAAGAAATCGATATTTTGCGAAGCCAGATGGTTGCGGCAGGAACCTTGGTCAAGCTGAACGAAAAACTTTGGCCAGGATGTTATTACGCACGATCCGATGCAAATGATGTTGCACGCGTCGAGGACCGAACATTCATTTGTTCACTCTCGAAAGACAGCGCAGGCCCCACAAACAATTGGGAAAATCCGTACGAGATGCGGAAGAAGCTGAAGAATCTTTTCAACGGCGCCATGCGCGGACGCACGATGTATGTGCTGCCGTACAGCATGGGCCCGTTTGGCTCTCCAATGTCGCAGATCGGTGTGCAACTGACAGACTCGCCGTATGTGGTCGTCAATATGCGCATCATGGCGCGCATAGGATTGCCTGTGTTTAAACAAATCGATACGGGGATTCCGCGCGTGGTTCCATGCATGCATTCGGTCGGCGCGCCGCTGGCGGAAGGCCAGAAAGACGTACCGTGGCCTTGCAATAAGGAAAAATACATCGTGCATTTTCCGGAGACGCGCGAGATTTGGTCTTACGGCTCCGGTTACGGCGGAAACGCTCTGCTCGGTAAAAAGTGTTTCGGGCTGCGAATCGCGTCTAACATAGCACGCGACGAAGGCTGGATGGCAGAGCACATGCTGATTCTTGGCGTGGAAAATCCAGCAGGTGAAAAAACGTATGTAGCCGCCGCTTTTCCGAGCGCTTGCGGAAAAACAAATTTCGCGATGCTCATTCCTCCGAAGGGTTTCGACGGATGGAAAGTTTGGACGGTCGGCGATGACATCGCATGGATTCGTCCGGATGAACGCGGTCTTCTGCGCGCGATCAATCCGGAGGCGGGGTTCTTCGGAGTGGCGCCAGGCACTTCCGTAAAGACGAATCGGAACGCGATGGCCACACTTGCAAAAAATTCTATTTTCACAAATGTCGCGCTTACTCCTGACGGTGGCGTCTGGTGGGAGGGCATGACGGATACGCCTCCGGCGGAATGCCTCGACTGGAAGGGGCAGAAGTGGACCCCGGAAATTGCGAAAGAAACAGGGACAAAAGCATCACACCCCAACGCGCGGTTCACGGCACCGGCTTCACAATGTCCGACGATCGATCCGGCATGGGAAGATCCCAGCGGCGTCCCTATTAGCGCAATTATTTTCGGAGGCCGGAGAGCAACGACGATGCCGCTCGTCTTCCAGGCTTTTAATTGGAGTTCCGGCGTGTATATCGGAGCGACGATGGGATCGGAGACCACGGCGGCCGCAGCCGGCGCGGTTGGAAAAGTGCGCCGCGACCCCATGGCTATGCTTCCCTTCTGCGGCTATCACATGGGCGACTACTTCCGGCATTGGATCAAAATGCAGAGATCACTGACCCTAACGCCGAGAATTTTTCACGTGAACTGGTTCCGCAAGGACGGGGACGGGCAATTCATGTGGCCAGGATTTTCTGAAAACATGCGCGTCTTGAAATGGATTGTTGACCGCACGAAAGGCCGTGCTTTGGCTCGCGAGACTCCCATCGGGTGGATGCCGCGCTACGAAGACATGGAATGGAAAGGCATGGATCTTTCCAAAGAGAAATTTGAAGAGCTACAAAAATTTGACCGGGAAGCCTGGCGCAAGGAAGTGATTGAGCATGAAGAACTCTTCATCGGCCTTCACGACCATTTACCTAAGGAAATGGTTTATGAGAGAGAATTGCTGATCTGCCGGCTTTAGTCTGTCCCGGGCGGGGCAAGCGCCGCCGCTACAATGTCGTGCAGGCTGGAATTATTATTCGGAGCATTCCAAGATAGAACGCTAAAAGCGAAGGTCGATGTAGACCAAATATGCGGCGAGGGCCAAACCAAAGAGCGCAGTTACGATTCCCACGAGATCAATGATAAAACCTGCTGGCTTGAAGTTTCCAGAGTCAATTTGTTCGCGAGTCTTGCGATAACGGATTAATCCCATCAAACAAACAAGCACTCCGGCAATGATCGCCGCCGTGCCGAACCATACCGAAAGACCTGCTGTTGGCACAACATGCCCTTGGCCTTCGAGCTGCATCCACTGCCGGATGGCGATAGCAAAGCGGCCAATCGCAAAACCAAATACAACGACAGCAATCCCGGTGCGGATCCAAGCAAGAAACGTGCGTTCGTTGGCGAGATGATCGCGGGCGAGGTTGGGATTGGTGCTGGTTGAAAGCCCGGAGTCCTTCACTAATTTTTCAGGCATAAATTCTCTAGAGGTAGCGCGCGCGCCCCAGAACTTGGTTATTTTAGCGCCAATTGAAGAACTAGGCCAGCGCCGCTGATGTTTTTTATCAGATCGGCGGGAACATTGTGCCGCTGCTGGAGATACTCGGGGCTGTTATAGGAAACCCAGACTTTGCCGCCAGCGTCCTCCCAGATCAAAGCCTTCAGCGGAAGATCAACGGCGATCGTCGGAGAAGCAACCATCACAGGCGTACCGCCCTTGGGACTGCCGAAAAGAATCAGCTGCGTGGGACGCATCTTCAAGCCGACTTTCTCGGCCTCGCCGCTATGATCGATGCGACAGAATATCGTCAAACCTTTTTCCTGCAACAAGGATTCAACGCGCTTAAGAGTTTCTGGAACCGAGTAGGGACTGTCGAGGTGCTGCATTCCATTGTCTGGCGCTGGGACCATGCGAACCTCCTGAAGAACAGGGAAAATATTTACGGAACGATCGGCGTTTCAGAAGCTTCTAGAAGTCTCTAAGGTTCACACGCGAAAACCAAATGCGATGCTCGTTTTGATCAAACCGGCACTACGTTAACTCGTTTCACGGCCATTTGTGTCTTATTTTTTCTTTTACCGTGAGTGCGACGCCGCGTCTTCGATCAAAGATGCAACTTCTTTCGGCCTGGAGACGTAAACCGAATGGCTGGCGCCTGCAACTTCAACAGCGTGGCTTTTGGCCCGTGCGGCATACCAGCGTTCGAGTTCTGGATTGATAGTCCTGTCTGCTCCTGCGACCAGCATCCAGCTTGGTTTGCTTCTCCACGCAGCCGTGGTTATGACTCCTTTGAAATTGTCAGCAAAGTTGAGGACCTGAGAGCGCGCCATGAAAGCGGCTTGCTCAGCAGACAAGTCGGCTGCGAAGTACTCATGAAACTGCGCGGGATCGAGGTATGTGAATCCGTCTGGGGTTTTCTTTATCGCAGTCGACTTGCTGAGGTCGCTTGGGAAACGCTTTCCGTCGTCAGACTCGTTTTCGCCCGCATCCGGCATGTGGGCCGCGATGTACACCAACCCGGCGACAGACGGATCCGTGCCGGCTTCCGTGATTACTGCTCCACCGTAGCTGTGCGCGACTAGAATGCAAGGTCCGTCTTGTAGTGCCAGGATGCGCTTTGTGGCAGCGACGTCTTCCTTAAAAGACGTTTCCGGCTCTTGAACGATGGTTACATTGAAGCCGTCCTTCACAAGAATGTCGTACACGCCTTTCCAACCGGAGCCATCTGCCCAAGCGCCGTGTACCAGAACAATATTCCGTATGCGTTGCCCTCCATTTTGGGCTGAGAGCGAGCAGCAAGCCAGCAGGAGCAGAACGATGCAGAGTGACTGAGACGTTTTACCCACAGGTTTTATAACCTTCATCGGATCTCTCACGTTTTTGAATTTCCGTTGCGATTTGATTTGCGTATTCTGCAGCCTGTGCCGAGGTCCAGCATCTGTTCAGTTGCGTAGTTTTCTTGGAGGGTCAGACCGCGCTTATTGCTCGCCGGCCGTTTGCCGGTGTCGAATGAACGATGAAGGGCAAATTGAAGTGTTTGGTGCGGGCGTACCTGATGGATTTCAATCTCGGCGCCTTGCGCAGAGCGACTTTTGCGTGAAACAGCCGCGCTTTCGCTGCTGGAATAGAGATGCCAATCATCGCCGCCGTTTCCTTCATAGAACGCTCTTGCAGTTGTTGCAGCTCAATTACCTTGCGAACTGTTGGCCGCAAAGCGCTGATCGCCCCATGAAGAATATGTTCCCGCTCGCTCTGTGCGTAGCGCTTCTCCGGGTTGGGCGCGTGATCCGGCATTTCCCAGGACGGCGACTTCTCTTCGGAATTGGCAGAGCTGTCCAACGAAATTTCATGAGAGGTACGCTTTTTCCGCAGAATCATCAAGGCGGAGTTGATGGCTATCCGAGTCAGCCAAGTGGAAAAAGCCGACCTTCCATCAAATTCCGAGATGTGAATAAAAGCGCTAAGCAGTGAATCCTGGAGAGCATCTTCCGCGTCTTCGCGGTTCTTAGTGATCCGAAGCAACGACCTGAGAATTCTGGGTGTCAAGCGTTCGCAAAGTACATCGAAAGCCACGCTCTCCCCGTATTTAGCGGCCGCAACCAAGCGTTTTTCATCCAGGCGCTCGCACTCATCCCTGAGTGCGAGACTCTCCATCACCAGATTCTCTTCTGTACAAACAGCCACACGTTGACAAGCCATATCCCCCCCAGTTTTTCGCTATCTTTGCCGCTCTCTTGTGATCCACTCGCGGATATACGGTGAGCAGTGCACAAGCTCGATTCCCTTAGCTTCACACTCGCTCAGGAAACCAACACCCTCCACGTCCACAAGCGTTACATGCTCCAGGTCTAATATCGTTCCGGGCCCTATGCCTTCGATTTGCGACTTCAGGTCAGCGAGATGCTCCAAACCAATTCGTCCGCTTACACGAAAAATGGTCTTTCCAGCAGCTGAGCTTCTTTCAATTCTGAGAGTCATCCGCGCTATCACCGCCAACAGAATGTGCAATTCTGCGGCCTAGCTCACACGACTGAAAACAAATGATTTATTTCTGAAATTTTCGGCCCAATTTCGGCATTTGCTGATTTTCGGCATTTTCATTTTGAATCTTGCTAGAGATTTTGGAGTAAACGTTACGGACGAATATGAAAATTCTAAGCAGGCAAGCCAAATGCAGCCAAGAAAGGGAATGATTATTTTTGCCGTCGGTTAAATATGCGAGGCTTTCTTGGGGAGAATTAGACCGACTTAAATCTATGCTTATTGATTCCCAAGCTGGCGATCTTGGACTGAAGAGTTTGCCTGGGTACACCCAGCAAAGCGGCCGCTCCAGCGGGGCCTGAAACGCGGCCTCCTGTTTCGGCCAGGGCAGCTTCAATCAGTTCCTTCTCCTTTGCTTCGCCCAGACGGCCGAGGCCCTTTGGAAGGGCGTTCGAAAGCGCAGGCTGGCGGGGCAACTCGCGCTTAAACCATGATTCTTCAACGGAAAAGGTCTCGCTATCGCACAGGACTACAGCCCGCTCCACCACATTTTGGAGTTCCCGTATATTGCCGGGCCAGTCGTAGTCTTGAAACAATTGGAGGGTTTTCTTATCGATGTTGCGGAGCTTTTTCCCCGCCTTCTTTGCGTATCGCTCAATCAAGTACTCCACCAACAGGGGGATATCGTCCGCGCGCTCGCGAAGCGAGGGTAGCTGGATGGGGAAGACGTTCAGCCTGTAGAAAAGATCCTGCCGGAACGTGCCAACAGCAACGGCCGCATTCAAATCACGGTTTGTGGCCGATAGCACTCTTGTATCGACGGATATGGACTGGCTGCCTCCCACTCTTTCAAATTCGCGTTCCTGGAGCACCCGAAGAAGGGCACTCTGGGTTTCGGCAGGCAGTTCTCCGATCTCATCGAGAAAGATCGTGCCTCCGTCGGCCAACTCAAAGCGTCCGAGACGCCGTTGGGAAGCCCCTGTGAAGGAGCCCTTCTCATGCCCGAAAAGCTCAGAGGCAATCAAAGCGGGAGGAATCGCGGCGCAGTTCACACGGATAAAAGCGCGGTTTGCGCGCTTGGACCGCCTGTGGATGGCCCGAGCAATCATTTCCTTGCCTGTCCCGGTCTCGCCAAGGATTAGGACGGTCGAGTCGGTCGCCGCCACTTTGGCCACTTGGACAAGGACTCGTCGGAGCGGTTCCGAGGAGCCGACAATCTCTTCAAACATGGAGACTTTATCGACTTCTTCGCGGAGCGCAATGTTCTCTTTATAGAGTTGGTCCCTTAGCTCCTTTATTTGCTCAAAAGCAGTCTCCAAAGCTGCTCTTGCTTCGCGCTGCTCGGTCACGTCCATGGTGGTGCCGACGACTTCGGTGATTTCGCCCAACTCATTAATCACCTGGTGAGCGATCGAGTGAAGATGCTTTATCCTTCCATCCGGAAAAACAATTCGAAAATCACCTCCAGAATCAACCCTCCCTTTCTGAGTGGATTCCATTTTCGCGCGTTGTTCGACGCCTTGCCGATCTTCCGGGTGGACTCTTTCGAGAATGTACGACCAACTTGGCTCTGTTTCCTCGGGGTCACATTCATAAATCCGAAAGAACTCTTGCGACCAGAAGATAGCACCGGTTCGTACGTCCCATGCCCAACTGCCACTCCGGCTCAACTTCTGAGCTTCTTCTAAATAACCTTCGCTCCGGCGCAGCGTCTGTTCCGCGAGCATGCGCTCGGTAACGTCCGTCGAGCTTCCTACGAATTGCACCAGTTCTCCGGTTGCATTCAAGACAGGGTGGCCGACGGTGTGGACATATTTGACAGTGCCATTCGGCATGACTATTCGGAATTCAATGTCGTACTCTGACTTTTCGCGAATAGCTCGGTCGACTATCCTTTGCCACCTGTCGCGGTCTTCCGGATGAAGGCGCTGGAGCCGTTCTTCCCAGCCTGGCATACCTTTTTCTGGATCGAACTCATAGATGCGATACCATTCATCGGACAGATGTAATGCGTCACCTCCAGCCACCTTCCAGACCCAGCTCCCGGTATGGGTAAGCTGCTGCGCTTCCTGAAGATAGGCCTCGCTGTTCTGTAAAGTCTCATAGAGCGTGTGCAGTCTCGTCGCAGTATCGTTGAAGACTTGTCCAAGTTGGGCAATTTCGTCGTCGCCGATTACAGAAACCTGATGTTGAAACTCGCCACGTGCCAAGGCCTTCGACCCTTCGACGAGCAGCCTGAGTGGCCCGGTAATACTGCGAGTGATGGCCAAACCCAGGAAAGCTGCGATGAGCAAAGTAAAGACGGCGGTAAACGGGACAATCAGAAGAACCCGTCTTTGCAAGAGCACAACTTGCAGAGCGGCCTCTGTCTGATCGTCAGTAACTTGTTGAGTGATGTTATTGACTAAAGCCGAAGTCCTGGATTCCAAGGGACGGATTTGGTTGGCTAAGCGCAGGCGAACGGCCTGCCAGTCGCTCGATTTCGCCAGGTTTGAGATGGCATCAAGCTCGGCCGGAAGTTCGTCCTGAATCGCCTCGAGGGTGGGCAGCAGCGTCGGGTCGAGTTTTAGTTCGATCGGCAAATTCGTGAGGGCATTTTTGGTACGCCGACTCTCTTCGAGGAGGTCGTTGCGGAGAAGTTCCGCCTCAGTCACGAGTTCGGCGGAGTTTTCAGAATGGGCAAGCACATCAAGGCGCTCATAAAATGACATGAGATTGGTATGGGCTTGCAAGACGACAATCAATTCCTGGTCGACACCGTTTAGATGCTCGGCTCGAACGCGAGCCTGATGGAACTGCCAAAGCAAAACCGCGTTTGCCAACAACATGACCAGGATGATGAACACAAAGCACAGCGTCAAACGTGGACCGATGTTGAGACGATGAAGACGAAACGATCTCTTGGCTACTCGTTTCGACCATCCGGCAAGTTTCGCGACCACAGATGACTCCCTATTGATTGGCTCGACTACGGTTGGCCAAGATCACTCGAGCATGGACTGGAAGCCGAGGCAAATCAAAAGACAAGCGAAGCTTTCAGAAACCTCTCTTCGTGAGGCGATTAATTCAGCTTGGAGGGCGGACCCGGATTGAACCCGGTTATTTCCACCAATCGCTTCTCCAAGTCCGAAGCGGCCATAGCTGGTATTTTTTCGCCGGTCAAGACGGACCGCACCGCCCCGATGTACGCCCTACTGACCTGCTCGTATTTCTCACCAGAGACTATGGAAGGCCGGGCAGCCAGGCGGGCCCCATGTTGCCTAGATTTTGCAAGCAGGGGATAAGGATCTAGCATCGCAGGAAGTTCATAGAACTCAACTCTCTGGGGTGGCACGGATTGTTCCTTCCCGCTGGTGAGCCGGGCATCCCCTTGTAGAAGAAACTGGATGAGCTCGAGTGCTTCGCGAGGGTGTGCTGAGGTTCGGGAAATCGCCAGTCCGTTGCCACCCAAAGTGCTTACTCGCCCCGCCGCGCCGCCCGGAACACTGGTTAGACCAATCTCGGGCGAATTGCTCGTGGAAGCAGGCGAAGATGACCCTGCAAAAGGCCAACCGCCAGTGATTACACTATAGTCGGATTGCCAACCGCGAAGGAATGCTGCATTTCCTGAACCCCAAAGATTCTGGGCGTCCCACAACCCGTAGGCCGTCACCCCGGGTGGTGAAATGGAACCCACCCATTGCGCGGCTCGCTGCCATGCGCGAATCACTTGTGAATTATTCACGCTAATTGTCCGGTCGTTCTCGATGATGCTCCCGCCGGCATCGCTGATCTGCCATTCCAAGCCGCTGCAGGTCAGATCTTCGGTGACGCCCCCTTGCCATACGTAGCCCCAAAAGTTTTTCTCGCCTCTGGCCCTTTCACCTGCTTGAATGCGAGTGGCCATCTTCTCAAGCTCATCCCAGGTTTTGGGGGGCTCGCTATAACCGTACTTTCGCAGAAGATTCGGACGATAATACAAAACACTAATATAGGCGTGATGCGGTATAGCTACCAACTTGTCGCCCACAGTGTAGCTCGCGAGCACCACCGGGTTTTGTGAGGAGACCTGCCCGGCAAAGTAAGGCTTCAGATCCATAAGATATGGATTCAGAATGCCTGACCAGATCACGTCAATGCTGACTACGTCAGGGGCGGCGGCGCCTTTCTGGAGCAGCTCGCGCCAGAGAGCGAGTTGATTGAGAGAACCGTCCGGGCGAGGAAGGCGATTGACCTGGATTCCCGTCTTTTTTGTGAAATCCTGTAACTCGTGCCCTAAACCGGGGTTCAGAGTGGAGGTATCCCACTCCACATCCAGAAACGTCACCGTTACCGGCTCTTGGGAAGATCGCTGGCAGCCCGCCCACGCAAACATCAGCAACAAAATGGCCGCCCCGGCGATTTTACTGAAACAAGTCCATTGAGCGGAACCAGTCGAGGTCGCAATGCGGCTCAATGGTCTGGTGAGCTTCAACCTGGTTGCCATGTTCGACTAGTCATCCAACTTCGAGAGCGAAAAGTGTACCGCAAAAAGGGTGTCTCTCCATAGAGCCCAACGAGCCGCGGCCAGATACCCTAGCAGAGGCCAGACTCGGTTCAACGCCCATTTGCGCGTTCGCCTCTCAAAACAAGGCAAGTTGAGGCCGCCTTGGCGACCAGGCGGGCGTTTTCATCGGTGATTTCACACTCGACGTAACCGACGGTGCTCCCTCGACGCACCACTTTGCCTTCGGCCTTTAAGATGGCCTTCCAGACCGGGCGGAAGAAATTAATCTTGAGCTCAATGGTGGTGAAAGATTCATTGGTGGCAAGGGTACTAGCAAAGGCTATCCCCATGGCGGCGTCGGCAATATCGCACAGGATTCCGCCGTGAAGTGTACCCGTGGGGTTAGTGTGCTGCGACCCCGCTGTCAGCTTCACAACGGCACGGCCATCCGCGGCTTCTATGGCTTCGAAACCTATCAGCCGGCCCACGGGCATGTCATTTGCTTTGGCTTTGCTCCAGGAGTGGGCCTGGGGGTTGGCTTGGGGGTTTTCTTCGGGTGTGCTCATGGTCTTTTCGCCTGCGATTGACACCTTAGTGCGAAAGTTGCTTTCGAGTATTCATCGTGGCGCATGAAGCATCCAAAAGCAATTACTTGGTAAGCTTCCGCAACAGGCCCATGGCCTCGGAATCATTCAGAAGGTTCTTTCCGTTCAGAAGAGCGATCAGCTCACTAACGATTTTTCGCACGTCGGAATCTGAACCCTTTGCGATTTCAGGTTGCAGAAAGAGGTTGGACTGTTCCTCTCCAGCCACTTTCTCGCCGCTCAACTCGTTCAGCCAGGAGCCCAGCACGCGGAGTTGATCGGGTTCAGCGGTGGTGAATAAGAGGCCCATACCCATGCCCATCTTTGAATAAACAACCCTTGCCTGGGTTTTGAATGATTGGTTGTCTCTTGAGATGGTGAGCGTGACGGATGCATCTTTGGCAAATGGGTTGATGGTATCGACGTAACAGCCGTTTCTACTTATATCGGCAAGCCGGCCCTTAATTCGAATATCCGCCTGAAGATCGAGTGCCTCGACAGCAGGCGAAAAAGGATAACGAGGGCAGCTGCGTTTTTCGACAGGCCCAACAGGCTCGGGAGGCGGCTGACCATACATCGTTTTGTTAAGCAGTTCCATCATCCGACTTCCAGAGCGGGATATGATTTGATTCCATCAAAGTGAGGCTTGCCAATAAGACCCGCGCCAGGGCGAGGGCTCGCTAATTCGTCGGCGAAACGCATACTCATCGATGGACAACAACGGTCTGTTCGGGGATCCCGCTTTTGAGCAACGTGGCGAATTGATGGGGAAGCACAGGCCGGCTGAAATAGAAGCCTTGCGCCTCGTCGCACTGGTGAGTTTGAAGAAATGCCAGCTCTTCTCTCGTTTCCACACCCTCAGCGACGACCCGAAGCTTCATGCTTCGGCCCATGCTGATTACTGCGGTTACGATGGTCGAATCTTCAGTAGCGGAGGTGATTTGTCGTACAAACGACTGGTCGATTTTCAATGCATCGATTGGAAACTTTCTGAGATAGCTCAGGCTGGAGTAGCCCGTGCCAAAATCATCGACGGCAATCTGTACGCCTCTGGCTCTCAGCGTTTTGAGGACGGATGCAGCGGACTCGGCGCGCTTCATCAGTACGCTTTCGGTCAGCTCGAGTTCCAATGATCTAGGATCCAGGCCAGTCTCGCTGAGAATGGCGAAGACGCTTTCCAGAAAATTATCGTCACGGAACTCCATCGAGGAGATGTTCACGGCCATCGTCCCCAGGGGAAGGCCGGCGTCCAACCATGCGCGGGCCTGTTTACATGCTTCGCGGAGGACCCACTGGCCAATCGGAAGGATCAGACCGCAATCTTCTGCAACCGGGATAAATTGTGCTGGAGAGACAGAGCCTCGAACTGGATGCGTCCAGCGTAGCAGCGCCTCTGCTCCGGTGATCTCTCCGGACTTCAGCTTGATCTTCGGCTGATAGTGCAGAGTGAATTCACGCCGTTCGAGGGCCCGGCGAAGATTCTCCTCGATCGATTGGCGTTCAACGGCCCGAACGGTCATGGCTGGCCTGAAAAACTGATAGCTCTGCCGGCCATTTTCCTTGGCTTGGTACATCGCTGTGTCAGCATTCTTGACGAGCGTTTCAGCGTCCTTGCCATCGTCTGGGAAGACGCTCAGACCAATGCTGGCGGTGACGTGGAGATCGTGGTGGTCAATGGTGTGAGCCTCCGCCACAGCTTGGAGGATTCTAAGAGCCGAAATCGCGGCATCTTCGGATTGCTCCATTTCGGATAGCAGCACAACAAATTCATCGCCTCCCTGTCGACTCACTGTGTCTGAGCTACGCACGCAAGCCACGAGCCGTTTTGCAATGGATTGCAGAAGCTTGTCGCCAGTGGGATGCCCAAGGGAATCGTTGATGTGTTTGAAACCGTCCAAGTCCAAAAAGAGTACGGCGACTTTTTTCGAATGGCGCGGAGCTAAGACGATGGCTTGCGTCACGCGATCGTTGAGGAGCATGCGATTGGGCAAACCGGTTAGAAAATCGTGCTGGGCCGAGTGGGTCATCTGCGCAGCCATGGCCCGTGCTGTGCTTACGTCACGGAAAACAATGACCGCTCCGGTCTCCTTGCCTTCCCGGTCATGGATAGGGGCAATGGAATCCTCGATTGGCGTTTCAAATCCGTCGCGCCGGACAAGGATACAATTCGATGGCAAGCGCACGGTTCGGTCCACACCTGCTGCCATGTTCATCGGATGCGGGGCGGGTTCGCGGCTCACGGCGTCGAGAATTTGTAACACCTCGGCCATGGGATGACCTGCTGCCTCCTGCCACGACCAGCCTGTCATCTTTTCCGCGACGAAATTGAGAAAGGTGATATTTCCAGAGATGTCGGTGCAAACAACCGCGTCGCCGATGGAGTTAAGCGTGACCTGCGCGCGTTCCTTTTCGACGAACAAGGCCTCTTCCATGGTCTTGCGCTCGATGGCATAGCGCAGGGCTCGGAGCAGCCCCCGGGAATCGATCTGACCTTTAATGAGATAATCTTGGGCGCCTTCCTGCAAGGCCAGTGCAGCGAGCGACTCGTCGTCCCTTCCCGTGAGGACAACTAGAGGTACGCGCGGCGCGGCGCTGCGGACCCGCCGGACAGCCGTCACTCCTTCCGCGTCAGGCAGGCCCAGATCGAGCAAGATAAGGTCAACTTCACGCTCTGCAAGGTGTTTCTCCGCGTCTTTCATGCACAGCGCATGCGTCATTTCTGTGTTGTGCGCGCCCTCCTCATTGAACATCTCGCGCAGCAACCGGGCGTCGCCGGGATTGTCTTCGACCAGAAGAAGTATTTTGATCGATTTAGAACTCATCCAGTTTGCCTTTGCTGGGGCAACTTGACTTTGGTCAACCAAAAATCATTAATGCTTTTTACAAGGGCTTCAAACGCATCCAGCTGTACGGGCTTACTGAGGTAGCAGTTAGCCTGTAGTTGGTAGCTTTTCACAATGTCTGCTTCCGCCTCGGATGTGGTGAGGATCACAGTCGGTATCGTTTTTAGGTTGGGATCTTCCTTGATGTGTGCGAGAACTTCACGACCATCCATTTTGGGGAGGTTCAAATCCAGCAAGATGAGCTCCGGGCGTGGAGCACGAGCGTAAACGCCTTCCCTCTTCAGAAAAGCCATGGCCTCTACGCCGTCGGAAGCCACATGCAAATGAATGGCTTTATTGGCATCGCGGAAGGCTTCCTGCGTCAAACGGACATCGCCGGGGCTGTCTTCAACTAACAAAACTTCAATGGGCATACCTTCTCCTCCGATCAATTTCATCAATTCCTCTCGCCACCGGCCAGGGCAAATCGAAACGTGGACCCGTGCCCGGGCTCCGACTCGACCGAAATGCTGCCGCCGTGGCGCTCGACAATCTTTTTGCAGATAGCCAAACCGATGCCGGTGCCAGCGAACTCTTCTCGTTTGTGGAGCCGCTGAAACATTCCAAAAATCTTTTCAAAGTATTGCGAATCGATTCCCAGCCCGTTGTCCTTCACAGAAAATGTCCATCTTTTGCCGCCATTCTTAGTGACAGAGATATGGACTTTGGGGATTCCAGAACTCTGGTATTTGATGGCATTGCCGATGAGGTTTTGAAACAGTTGAACCAGTTGCATATCGTCTGCTACGACGTTGGGCAGAGGATCGTGTGTCACCAGCGCGCCTTTATCTTCAATGGCTCCGCGCAGATTTATGAGCGCCTGTTCCAGCGCTTCTTCACTGGAGATTTCGACTAAGTCCCTTCCTTTTGTGCCCACACGCGAGTAAGCAAGCAGATCCTGGATCAACCTCTGCATGCGGCTGGCGCCGTCCACGGCAAAGGCAATGAACTCGTCGGCATCGGAGTCCAGCTTTCCCTTGTACCTTCTTGAGAGGAGCTGCGTGTAACTGGCCACCATTCGCAGTGGCTCCTGCAAATCGTGGGAGGCAATGTAGGCGAACTGCCCCAATTCCTCATTTGAGCGGTTTAATTCTTCAACCTTGTTCAGAAGATTCGCTTCGGCCTTTTTGCGGGTGGTAATGTCGCGGACAGCGGCTGTCACCAGAATGCCTTCGGCACTTTCCAACGGGCTGAGCATAAGCTCGATCGGAAATTCACTGCTATCCCTGCGCCTCCCGGTAAGCTCAAGCCCCGTGCCAATTTGCTGAGCGAGCGCGTCTTCCACCGAACGGAGAGCGTCCGCGACCAAACGTTCGGCGAAACCCTTCGGAATGATGTTCTTCACCTTCTGCCCCACGAGTTCATCGCGGCTGTAGCCGAACTGTTTTTCCGCTTGAACATTCAAGAGAACTATCTCCCCGACCTGGTTCACCACTACCATGGCATCTGGCGCCGCTTCCAAGAGCCCGCGGTATCTGCCTTCCATCTGCGCCAAGTGCTTTTCGGCAGCTCTGCGCACACTAATGTCGCGGATCGCTGCCGTCACCAACGTTCCCTCGGTACTTTCCAGCGGACTCAACATGATCTCGATGGGAAACTCGGTACCGTTCTTCCGCAACGCAATAAGCTCGATCCCAGTTCCGATTTGTTGCGCGAGGGCCTCCGCAGCGCTTCGCGTTCCATCCGCTATCAGTCTTTCTGCGAACCCTTCCGGAATGATGTTTTTCACCTTCTGCCCCACAAGTTCATCGCGACTGTAGCCGAACTGTTTCTCGGCTTGCACATTCAGCAGCACAATCTCCCCGCCCTGGTTGACGACAACCATTGCATCTGGAGCAGCCTCCAAGAGTCCGCGGTACCTGCCTTCCATTTGGGCAAGATGCTTTTCCGCCGCCCTGCGCACGCTGATGTCGCGGATTGCCGCCGTCACCAGCGTCCCCTCGGCACTTTCCAGGGGACTCAGCATGATTTCGATGGGAAATTCGCTTCTATTCTTGCGACGGGCGACGAGCTCGATCCCTGTTCCTATCTGTTGAGCCAGAGCTTCCGCAGCGCTTCTCGTTCCGTCTGCTATCAGTCGCTCCGCGAAGCCTTCCGGAATGATGTTCTTCACCTTCTGCCCGACGAGTTCATCGCGGCTGTATCCAAACTGTTTCTCAGCCTGAACATTCAAGAGAACGATTTCCCCGCCCTGGTTCACCACTACCATGGCGTCCGGCGCCGCCTCTAGCAGTCCGCGGTACCTGCCTTCCATCTGCGCCAAATGCTTTTCCGCTGCTCTGCGCACGCTAATGTCGCGAATTGCCGCCGTCACCAGAGTGCCCTCGGCGCTTTCCAACGGACTCAGCATAATCTCGATGGGAAACTCGGTTCCGTTCTTCCGCAGTGCAATAAGCTCGATCCCCGTGCCAATCTGTTGCGCCAGAGCTTCCGCGGCGCTTCGCGTTCCGTCGGCTATCAGCCGCTCTGCGAAACCCTTCGGAATGATGTCTTTTACCTTCTGCCCGACGAGTTCATCGCGGCTGTACCCGAACTGTTTCTCCGCCTGTACATTCAACAGCACTATGTCGCCGCCTTGGTTCACCACCACCATGGCATCCGGCGCAGCCTCCAAGAGCCCGCGGTATTTTGCGTCCGACTCTGCACCCTGGCTGAGATCGCGGCTGACTACAGAAAACCCGAGCAGCTTTCCTGTCAGGTCGCGAGACGCGGTGTAGGTGGTTTGCACGAGAAAGCGCGCGCCATTTTTCCGCATACGCATGCCTTGTTCTTCAAACAAGCCACTGGCGGCGGCCATCCGAAGAAGCTCCTCTGGCCGGCCAAGTTTGATGTCTTCGGGAGAGAAAAATCGGGAATAGCTTTGGCCAGAAACCTCTTCAAATTTGCAGCCTGTCATTCGTTCAGCTCCGGGATTCCAACTGCGAATCTCCCCTTGCGGACCCAGCATCAATATGGCGTAGTCCTGAACGCCGTGAATGAGACTTCTATATTTTTCTTCGCTGTCTCTAAGGGCTTGCTCTGCAAATCCGCGTGCGGAACTGTCGCGATAGGCGCTCCATCCGGCACCACATGCGACCAATAAACCCAGGACAGTTCCCAGGATTAGAATTGCCTTGGCCTGGTCCAAACGTCGCGTAGATTCCGCTTCACGCAGTCGCAATAATCGCAGTTCTTCGTCCTGCATCTGCCCAATCAGATTTTGAAAGTCATCCATAATCTGTTTACCGGCCCCTAGTTGGATGGCATCCTCGGCGGCTTCCAGGCCAGTGGAGCGCCGTAAGCTGAGAACCTTCTCCGCGAGTTCGAACTTCCGAGCGGCAAGCATTGCGAGAGCATCAAGCCTGCGCTGCTGATTGGCGTTATCAGCTGTCAAGTTGCGCACGATTACCTCTTCTCTCTTCGTACTTGCTTTGCCAGCGCGGTAGACATCGAGAAAGGATTCGTCGCCAGTCAATAGATACCCGCGAGCGTTCGATTCCACGTTCTGCATTGCGGCGAGTAAATTCTGTAGGTTTTCGAGGACCTCGCGCGTGTGCCGCACCCATAGGTCACTTTCCCTGGATTCGACCAGGCCACGATAGGAAATTGCACCCACGACGAGCAGCGCCAAAATGGCGGACCCGAACGCGAGTTGAAGCTTGCGACTCAATGGAGACTTCGTCTTCATCGCACACCAAGTTGGAAAGGAGAGTCTAGTCCGGACGCGATCCCGAGGGCTGTAAGAGGGCAGCCTGTAGCCGCGCCGGTTTATTTCGAAGGGATTTTAGTTTATTACAGTCCGAAACAGGGTCAAGCTCGGTTTGCGGGAAGGTTTCCAAGGGCTGGGCTGATCTTCCCTTCACCTCGCAGGGCTAACGAGATGCCCAAAAGATTCCCGGGGAAGCGTGTAAGCGTTTGCTTCGCAAGCCACCAGGGCTCGCCCGACAGCCGCTGAATCAAGCGGCTTGGAAAAAAAGTATCCTTGAGCGAACTCACAGCCAAGCGATCTCAATTGGTTTGCCTGCTCTGGTGTTTCCACGCCCTCCGCAATGACCTTCATTCCCAGGTTGCTTCCAAGATTCAAAATGGTTTTTACGATTTCCAGGCTTTCGCTGTTGTTCAGCATGTCGCAAACGAAGGAGCGGTCGATTTTCAATATGTCCAGCGCAAAACGGCGCAGGTAACTTAGGGACGAATATCCAGTTCCGAAATCATCAATGCACAAGCGGACTCCCAGCTTTCTGAGTTCGCTCAGAATGCGTGTCGTGCGCTCCTCATCGCGCATGGTCACACTTTCTGTAAGTTCCAGCCTCAAGCTTTCAGGGGCAAGGCCAGTTTCACCCAGAATATGGCCGATTTGGGCTACTAGATCGGCTTGGGCAAACTGCTTGGCAGAGATATTTACCGCCATGGTAAAGGGCTGCGTGCTGGGGAATTGCAAGTTCCAGGCGGACAGCTGGCGGCTGGCCTCATGCAAGATCCAATTCCCGATCCACAAAATCAGGCCGGTGTCTTCCGCGGCCGAGATAAATCCTCCAGGCATTACCAATCCAAATTCTGGCCGCTGCCAGCGAACCAGAGCTTCGAAGCCGGTAATGTGAAAATCAAGCAAAGAAACTATTGGCTGGTAGTGGACGCGAAACTCCTCGCGTTCCGTCGCCTGGCGAAGGTCCGTTTCCAGGCGGAAACGGCCCGCAGCGGTCGCGTGCATGGAGGGGTCACACATTTCGTAGCGGGCTTTGCCGAGCGTCTTGGCGCGGGCCATCGCAGTATTTGCGTCGCCTAGCATGTCCTCCGCTGCGCTATAGCCAGTCCCGCTAAAAGCAATACCGACGCTCGCGGTTGTGAAGACCATTTGGCCATCGATATCAAAAGGCGCTTGTATATTTTGTTGAATTCTTTCCGCTACTCGAATTCCTTCGCTTGCGTTCCTGATGTTATCCAGCAAGATGGTGAACTTGTCGCCTCCCAGCCTCGCTAGTATGCCGACTTCCTCCAACTGGCCAGCCATTCCGCCCGTTTCCGCCGAGCGCAAAATCGCATCATCTCGCCGGATAGAGCCGAGCAGCCGATCCGCAATTTGCACCAGAAGCCAGTCGCCTGCCGATATCCCCAAGCTGTCATTCACAACTTTGAAGCGATCCATATCGACAGATAACACCGCAAATTTATAATCAGGGTGAAGCATTCCCCAGCTGACGCATAAGGTCAAGCGTTCGAGGAAGAAGGAGCGGTTGGGCAGTTGCGTTAGCGGATCGTGGAGCGCATCGTAGGTCAGTTTGTCTTCCAGCTTCAAAATGCGCTCGCCAGATCGCAAGCGCGCCTTCAGCTCCTCCGCATCGCATGGTTTCGTAATATAGTCGTCGGCTCCTGCTTCAAGGCCAGCCACGACGTCCACTTTGGAAGATTTCGCGGTCAGTAGAATTATGTATATGTAGGGATACTCGGAATGCCTGCGTATCTCTCGGCAGACCTCGGGCCCTTTGAGCCCAGGCATGAGCCAATCCAAAAGCGCCAACCGCGGACCAATTTGACTGGAAAGCACCTCCAGTGCTTTATGCCCATTCTCGACAGCGACAACGTCGTAACCAGCGCGCTCAAGTGTTTTTTGCAGCAGGCGCCGCGTGATCGAATCATCGTCGGCAATAAGGATTCTCGTTGCCTCTTGCCTCCCTCTCCGCGTTGACCTCAGTTGCATTCTTGGCCTCCTTGAGGAGTTCGTTCGCCCGCCGAATGCAAAAAGGAGGTCCGGCTACTTCTCCATGGAAATAGTGAAGAGCTGCGTGTTCTGGCGCAAATTGGATAGTTTTTTATATTCATCGTTCCCTTGCCCGAAAGTCAGTTGACGGTGAGTAGGCCCGAATGCCACGGAAGGCAATCGGCTCGCACGCAATGATCATCCTGGCTTGTGGTTCCCGGGAGCTGAAAGAGAGGACGGACAGCTCTAGGGCGATATTCTGGAAGGGAGTTTAAGTATTCATGAGCAAACAGAAAGAGTCAAAGAGTTTATGCATCTATGTCGACAACTGGCCACGTGGATCGCGCCATTAGTTGGCGAACAGGCTGCACAACTCCTCCGGCAGGCTGATGAAATGACGCTGAATCCTCGGATGGGGGCTATTCGGTAGTAGCATTCGACGGAGTGTTAGCAGTCGGGCTGAAAATAATCACACCGACTAGGAGTAAAGTTGAAAAGTGTTTTAGAATGAAGGAAGCAGTCATGTCGGGGCGTAGCGCAGCCTGGTAGCGCGCCTGCCTTGGGCGCAGGAGGTCCCCGAGTTCAAATCTCGGCGCCCCGACCACTTACTTACTGAACTAACTGACTTTCCATTCCAGCGACACTTCCGCAACTCTCCAACTTGGGAACATTTGGGAACAATTGCTCTTCGAGCAAGTTCACAGCGTCTCTTTGTGCACTCCCGCTGGCGTGTGTATAGATGTCCAGAGTTGTCGCCATGTGTGAATGCCCAAGCTGAGCCTGTGCAACCTTCAAAGGAGTTCCTTGCGAATGCAACAGTGTGCCGTGCGTGTGACGGAGGGTATGCCAATCGATTCGTTGCAGACCAGCTCTCTTGCACGCGGTTCGTAGTGTTTTTTTTCTGAGATTATCCGCCGCGAGCGGAAGGCCTTGGCTCTTAGAGAATACCAATGCCTCTTGAGAGTTTTCTGTCGAACGCGAGTAGAGGCTTTTCAGTTCACGCACAACGGCGGCAGCCAGTGGAACTTCACGCCGGCTCGCTCGTGTTTTCGGCGAACCGAAGTGCCCTTTGTAGCAGGTCTCTGCCACGCGCAATGTCCCACGAAGCAGATCGATTCGTCCCCAGCGCAACGCGAGGATTTCACCGATCCGCAGGCCGGTCATTGTCGCAAGAATAATGATCGTGCGGAGAGGTTCGTTACTCGCAGCTATGAGTCGTCGAACTTCTTCTGCCGTAAGAAACCTGTGGGGACGCTTCAGCGTTCTTTCTGGCATCTTGACACCGCGCACGGGATTATTCAGGACGTAGTCCCAATTGACAGCCGTTCCCATCACTTTGCTGAGGAGATGTCGCAGATGGTTGGTGGTTTCCCATGCGAACCCTTGTTTGAGTTTCTCCAAGACGTACTGCTGAACTTCGACTCTGGAGATGTCGCACAGGCGATGTCCACCAAACCTTGGAATCAAGTGTTTGCGCAGCAGGAGCGAATAAATCTCCCGCGTCGCATACTTGAGTGTCGGCAGTACTCCGGGTTCAAAGCAGTGCGCGATGAATCGCGAAAACAGCATCGTGCCCTCTGGACGGTACTGCCCTTGGTTAACGGGGTTGAGATGAGCGTCTAGTAGTCTGCGAGCTTCACGACGGCCTGCGATTTCACTCACTGGACCGAGTACGACCGAGCGCATCACCCGGTCTGCTGATCCATCAGCGAGAATCACGTCTTCCCTCCATCGTGCAACCCACACTTTCCGACGCTTACCACGAATAAACAGACAACCATTCTGATATTGGCTACGAGCCATCCTTGTCCTCTCCATTCTGAGGTTGGCTCGTCTGCCTTTTCCTATGTCGGTTACGAGTGTAGCGCGATTATCAGAGAGCACAATCGCCTCCGCGCTGACTCTCAATCCACCTGTGGATTTCTTCCTCTTGAAACCGCCAGTATTTTCCAAGACGAATGCCAGGCAGTCGTTGCGTAGAACGTGTGCGTGTCCTTCCATAGACCCAAGACACCGGCACATGCAGCATTGCTGCGACCTGCTGAATGGTTAGAAGGCGGTCGTGCTCTCTTTCCCCCGTGGCCGCGCGGGGTGACGCGGCATACGGTCTGCCACCCGCGTCTGGCTGCACATGATTTTCGCCGGTCGAAAGGGACAGCGACGTGCGACTTTCCTCATCTCTCACATTCCCACCAGAGAAATTGCGTGGTCCTTGGCGTGAGTCATGTCGTCGATCGGACGCTGGGTCTTCACGCATGTCGAATTGGAGGCGGCGGTGCATGGATTCTTACTTCAACTCAAGTTGAGCGATTCTCCTTTTACCAAGGGTTCCTGGTTGGTTGGGTGTTGGCCTAGAAGCCAGGACTGGAATTCCTTGTCCTTGTTGCAGACGAGTTTCAGAGCTTCAGTCACAACGTAGGACGGTGAGCAATCGAGAAACTCAGCATATTTCGTGAGCTTTTCTCTTGCCTCGTCGTCGAGCCGTAGCTGTACGACCGTGGTTTTAGGCTGCTTTGGTGGTGCTTTCAGGACTGCCATTGGGATCATCTCCTCCCCGTACTTGGAATTATTCCGACACCGCAATCGGGTTGATTACATCTCTGCATGCACGCGGGCAAAACACGGTCACCGTTCTGTGGTGACAGGCCGGGAGCGACCCCACATAGGTTTGGGCGGCTGAAGGCCGTCCAAAGTGGGGTCGCTCCCGCCCATCCGAGTGTTTTGCCCGCGTGCATATTCTTTGCCTTCCCTCTGCGCATCTGCTTATTTCTCTTCTACTTGTCGAGCGTCCCCTTCGAAAACTGGTTTGAAAGCTGATCCGAAAGTCGGTTGTGAGCTCTTCGTCACCTCGTAGTCTCCAGGCTCGCGATTCCTGCTTGAGACTCTCGCTTCAAACAAGGCCGTTTGGCCGTCCACCAGTTCCGTGCGGAACGACACTTCCCGCCTCGGCGCCAACCTCCGAAATTCCTCGCTCACATCCCCAGCAGTGATTTCGCCTTTCAGCCATTGCTCATATCGAATGTCGGTCAGAGCATCATCGAATCGCTTCTTGGCCTCATTCAGGAATTCGATCTCTTCCGCGTTCAGCCTTGCGTACTGCTTGGTCTCCCACATGTGCCGGTAGTGGAAGTAGCGCAAGCCTTCCACGCCCGGATCAGGGTCCAACGTGCGCGGGGCCATCGCCAGAAACAACTCCCGAGCCGCTCGGAAGTGCTGGGGGCGTGTGGCGATGTAGATAAAATTCACCTGCGGCACAGCCGAAAATAGGCTGCCGTACGCGAATAGATGTGTTTCGAAACTGGCAAGACTGACGAGCCCGGGATCCACAAAACTGAAGGTAACCACAGGGGGAGAAGACGGAGACTCAGGGGCGAAGAACAGTGGGAATTTGTCGATGAAATAACGGTCCGTTGTCTTTTCCCGGATTGCTCCCTTGTACCGTTTAGCAGGAAGCAGCGCTCGACCGATCGAGAGTTTCCGGCAGAAATAGTCGACCTTCTCGGTCTCGGTTTCGAGATAGCAGTAATTGAGGTGCGCCAGGACGAAATCAAGAACCGCCAGTTTCGTGCGGATGTGTTCGGCTGAATGTTCACGGCGATTACGGAGATTTTCCCGGCGTAT
Organism: uncultured Acidobacteriota bacterium; assembly: GCA_963784015.1. Classification (GTDB taxonomy): domain Bacteria; phylum Acidobacteriota; class Terriglobia; order Acidiferrales; family UBA7541; genus Acidiferrum. The sequence goes on along the minus strand of CAWAPX010000025.1, from coordinate 587 downwards.
TGCGCGATACACCAAGCGAGAGAAAAGATGGTAGACGCGACCGTTTCGAAGCAGCAGGCGGGCGGTGGCATGCCCCTTTCCGAGCACCTTCTGCGTGAAAGCCATGCTTTTATCGCCGCTCTTGGCTCCGGTGAAGGCCAAGTACTGGCGAGTGGAGAAATATCCAGAATGGGTGGCTACGAGATACAGGAAACGAGCCTCTCCTCGGTGTAGCCGAAGCCGCGGAGGTTCTCGATGCTGGTTTCAGGAAAGTGCATGGCTCACAGACTCAGTATGGCGGTCATGATCTCCCGGTCGTCGCGCACTCGGCGCAAACCAGCTGCGTCCTCCGACCGGGCGTAGATTTGAAACCCGGCGCGGGCCTTTTCCGCCAGATGACCGGCATGGTAGTGAGAGGTGGCGAGTTCGAGATCCACACGTGCCATCTCCATTTCCTGCGTTGCGTATTCGACGCGTAGGTCGGGGAAACCAAGCCTTGCCGTGAACAACCGGAAGCTGCAACTGATGCGCTAAGGCTTCCTTACTGGGTCGCGCTTGACCCTCGCCTTGCGCTTGGGCCCGACCAAGTTTTCGGTAGAGCTTTTCCT
>CAWAPX010000024.1:0-12294 GCA_963784015.1 uncultured Acidobacteriota bacterium | reverse complement strand
ACCAAACTAGCCGGGGGATGGCTTACCTCGCCGTGGTCCACATTCATGGTGTCACGACCTTGCCAATAAATTTGAAGTCGATATTCCAGTCCTTTACTGCTCGGTTGAGTCCCCCGATGGCATCGATAAACGTGCTCGACGTTGCGGGAATCCCTGCTTGTTCAGAGGAAAGGAGAATTTCGCAGACTGTATCTTTATCGAACCCACACCAAGTGAGGAAAAACAGATTGAAAAAATCGTTCGCCGATTTAAGCGCGAGTGCAGCATGGTAGCCGCCCCAATGGTGTGAATCGTTCGGAATGTTGAGAAAAGGCGTAGCCTTAAAGTCCGGACCACCTTCATCTTCAGTCTTCGAATATTTTTGCTTCTTGACCTTCGGATGGACGTAACTGTCTCGCACTCTCTTGAGGTCCGCGACTGCCTGCACTTGCTCACAACCTCGGTCAAACGGTCTTCCCGGTTTCGTGCGAGTCAAGAAGAACTCATACTTTGACAAAAACGGTAGCTTCTCAATATCGTCAGCAAATGTTCTCGGTAGATTCAGAGCATCGATACAACAATTTGCGCCACATTCAAACAACAGCAACGTGTTCAGAATCGAAGAGCGGGCATACGTGAACTCGTACCCATCTTTATCCTGCTCTGGGTCTACATCATGAGCGAGGTACATCAAGTACACCGCATCGTAAATCAGATTCTCGAAACCTCGGAGGTGGTAGAGGTCATCTTGGGCACGGGCACTCATTCAAGGCAGGCTAATGCAAAGAGGCTCTCTTTGTCGAGCGCGTGTATTCGTCCAGTAGATTCTCTCATCGATTGGTCGGATACAGTCCGAACGTTTCCTCGACTTGTCGAATCCGTTGACGCCGCAAGTGATTCAGATCGAGCAGTACAACAGTTGCGCGACCGATGGCAGTCAATCCTTCTAATTCATGGCCTTTGAATCGGAAGTGTTGCGACCACTGCTGTTGGAGGGGATGAAACAAGGCGACCTGCTCGCCCGTCAGTGGATCGGGAGCTGCGGTCTTGTCAGCTTTATGCAGATTGCATCCGGGGCACGCCAAGGCGAGGTTTTCCAACGTGGACTCACCGCCCTTCGATCGCGGAATGACATGCTCGACGTGAAACGTGGCTCCCTGCAGACTTTCATGCATGAGGCAATATTGGCATCGCCCATGCGCGCGCAACCTGACGGCCCGCGCCAGCGCCTCTGGCACGGCCATTTACGGCCGCTTGCCTAAAATCTGCAGAGCCTCCCCGCGCACGAGAGACAACTGCTCGCTCAATTCCACGAGGGCTTCGAGTTCTTCTCGCTCCGATGGGCCGAGCAGACCTTCATTGTTGCGGTCCATAAGTTCCTGAAGGCGACGGTCTGTCTTTGACGGAAAACGGAGTTTTCCAACAGCTTCGACCCAATCCACCGGGGCCGCAATGGTCGTGCTCATGGAATCATCCTAGGCTGGCGGCGCACTTGCGTCAATGGCACGGGTGGCGCTATTTCTTGTGCCCACGGAGTGGGATGCGTATAGTGCCGGAATGCACGGAAGCTGGATGCTTTTGCTTTGCGTAGTTGTTCTGGTGTTCTTTGGGGTCGTTTTTCTCGCCTGTCTAGCTTGGTCAAAGATGGCACCCAAGAAACGGATTGCCAGTCTTTTGCTCCTTGCGCCAGATTTTCTAATTATTGTGTGCATCGTCGTGTCAGCGTCGTGCGGTCATCCTCCTCAGGGATCGCAATGTTTCAATACACAGTTTCTATGTGGCGTTCTACTGGTATTCATTCTGCCGCTTCCGGCTTTGGTCGGTACGCTGGCGGCGCTCGGAATGTTTATACACGCTCGCTTTGCTTCATAGGCAGGCGAAGAGCGGAATTGGTGGGTGCCACGGGGTGCGATTTTACGGGTGTCGGCCTTACGGCCGAGGAATTTCCAGTTGTTTGCAGATGGCCCGAACCGTCCCTTCTTTGATTTCGCGATGGCGCGGGACGCGGGCGATCTTGTTCAAGGTAGGATTGAACCAAATGCTGTGGGCACCACCTTCGCGATACAAAACGCAACCTTAGTGGCGCAGATGGCGTTCCAATTCCGCGAGTTTCATGCTTCTTATTTCGAAAACCTCGCGCACAGCGTGTGGGGAAAGGCCTTTCTCCGCAAGCTCACGCTGACATTGCAGCGCCAGTTTGAACGCGTCCGCTAGATTCGCTTTGGCTTCTTCAATGGTTTCGCCTTGCGAAATCGCGGCGGGAAACTCTTCCACAAAACAGGTATAGCCACCCTCTTTGGCCGGTTCAAAAACGGCTGTCAATTTCATGCCCGTAGGTTATCACCGCTGGTCGCCAAAGTCTTTCCTGAACGCCAATACCTGTTTCGGCAGTTCGCCCTCGACGCCTGTGGATCCGCCGAGATGCTCTCCTACAATGGAATTAGGCCATCCAGATGCGCTGCCCCAAATGCCAATTCGATCATCCGTTGCAGACCATTGAGTGTCTGAAGTGCGGAATCGTTTTTTCGCGTTACCAGGCGCCGCTGGAAAGCGCCGCGAACCAGGTTCATCCCGCCGCCGCGGTGGCCGTGTCCGCTCCTCCTGCACTGGGAGTGTCCAATTCTTCCGCATTAGCGGGGCCTGCTACCGCTGCCAACGACGCCCATCGCGGAAGCGATGACCTAGGCGATGTCCGCGCCGATGCCCGGGCCGATGCACGAGCCGAGTTGAAGTACCGGCTCCTCGCGCTTCCCGCAGCCTTGCTTCTGGCGCGCCTCGTCGCGGGCACGCCTCTTCGCATGGCCGCTGCCATGCTTGCCATGGTGCTGCACGAAAGCGGGCACGCTATCACGGCGTGGCTCACCGGCCGCTGGGCCGTGCCGCTGCCCTGGGTTACCCCGCACGGCCAAGAACGCTCCTGGCTGATCGTTCTGCTGGTAACGGCCGCCATTGGCTTTGCCGGATTTCTGGCGTGGAAGATGGAACGTCCGGGATGGCTTTTGGCCGCCGCTGGGCTGCTCGTCCTGCAATTGATCGCGTTGTCTTCGCCCGCGGAAGCCATGATTATATTCTTTGGCGATGGCGGCGCCCTGGTGCTGGCCACCATCCTGATGGCGACGTTTTACGCGCCGCGCGAAAGCCGGCTATATAAGAGTTGGGGGCTGCGCTGGGGATTGCTGGCCATCGGCGCGCTCAGCTTCATGCACGTTTTTCTGATGTGGCGCGGGCCGCTCGAAGATCTTCCGTTTGGCGAGATCGAGGGAGTGAACCTCTCCGATCCCAGCCTGCTCACCGAAATGTACGGCTGGACGGTCCTGCAAATGGTCGATCGCTACGTGCGGCTCGGCACGTTCTGCCTGCTGGCTCTACTTGCGCTATACATTTGGGGACTGGTGTCCGCGTATGTCGAATTGCGACGGAGTCCGGCCGCGTAGAGATCATTTATTTTGGCAGGAAACGAATAATTAGACCCGTGATCGCGTCGTGCCACGCGTGCGTGATAATTCCAGGCCGAAGATTTTGCCGGACCTCCGCAAGAATCCCGAACATCAGGCCATACACACCGATAACGATGGTGGCTTTCGCCCCTTGATAAACATGGCCGAGGCCAAACAGCACCGCCGACAGCACCACGCCAACGGGAGCGCTGCCAGTCCATGCAACAAACTGGCGCTGTAAGTAGCCGCGAAAAATGGTTTCTTCGCAAATGCCGGCGGTAACCGCGAGACCGACCCAAACGATGGATTCCAGCCAGTCCTGCGGAGCAAGAAGGCGCGCGGCTTCGGCCATTCCAGTTGCATGGACCAAGTGCGAAACGATACTGAGAATAATTATCGCGCCGATCCAAAACGCAAATGCGATTCCGATGTCCAGGAAAAACTCCGACGCGCTCTTCCATCTTTTGCCGGCGATGTTTTGAAACGATTTTCCGTGCCGGCGCAGTCCCCAATAAATGTAGCCGACAACAATCCATTCCCACGCCATGGTAGGCAGGTAGAAAAGCAAGCGATTCGGATTATGCACAACGGCTTGGCGATGGACGGATACATAGCCGAGCGCACAAACAGCGGCGAGGACAATGAGAAGAAACACAGTGTGAACGGTACTCGCCACTGTCTCGGATCGGTTGATAGGCGATTCTGGGATGGTTGCAGCTGCAGCGTCCAAGGGTTTCCTCACACGATTCGGGGTTGCGCGAATTCTCTCACATTTCATTAAATTTCTTCGCGGGCATTTCTGGAGTGCGGCAGCTCTGCTGCCGCTTTCGCGATCGCCTCATGTCTCGGTCAATAAAGTGGAAGCCAAGCCATCCGCGGAAATCCACAGAAGCACAGTTACCTCTGCGCGTCCTGTACTTCCGGGCAGGAGATTTTCCTCTGCTTTATAGGCGATGATGGGTTTCGCCCGGCAGCAACCCAGCCCAAGCAAACCGGCGATGCGGACCGGCCACACCCGGCTACTGTGGGCCGTAGTGTAGGCGCCATGAATGGATAAATGGCCGCCATCGTCTCGAGTGAAAAACGTCGAGTGGGGGAAAGTTTCACGATGCTTGCGGATATTCAGGATAAGCAGAATCAACTTTCTAATCAGCCTTCTGCCGAAGAAGCCACTGGGTCGATCTCTCTTCTGGATCTGGCGGAAATTCTCGATCAGCACAAAATTTGGGTGGAAACGGGCGGAGAGTCCGGCGTAAAAGCGGATCTCTGCGGAGTCAACCTTTCCCACTCTGACCTGACTGGAGTCAATCTCGAAGGCGCTTTTATTCAGCGCGCAAATTTAATTGGCGCTGACCTTTCGATGGCTAATTTGCGCGGAGCCAGCCTCGTACAAGCCGATTTACGAGAAGCTAATTTACTCGGGACTGAGCTCCGGGGCGCCAATTTGATGGGCGCTAATCTCTATGGAGCCGAAGGCGTGTGGGTCGGGCGTCTTGGCGGAACGAATCTTTTCGACGCGATTTTGCCGGAGACCATCGCGGCCTTCGACAGCACGAAAGCTATTTCGGATGCCTCAAAAGTGGCGCGGTGGTTTTATTTTTTGATTCTGGGTGCGAGTCTTGCTTGCATTGCTCTTATTGGATTGACCACTGATGTGCGTCTTGTTGTTGATGCTTCCGCGATTCCCATACCGCGCTTCCCGAAAATTCTGTCCATGACGAGTTTTTATTTGGGAGCGCCGCTTGTTCTTTTCATTTTGTATTTGCGGTTTCATTTTTTGCTGTTGCGTTTGTGGGGCAGCATGTCCGGGTTGCCAGCGGTTTTTAAGGACGGGCAAACGCTGGAAAAGGATGGGCCCTGGTATTTGATGGGGTTGGTAAGACGGCATTTCCGCTGGATGCGCGAAGGTCGCTCGCCGTTTTGGGTGCTGGAAACGATCGTAGCGACCGTGCTGGCTTATTGGGTGGTGCCGGCGACACTGTTTCTGTTCTGGCTGCGTTATCTCGTGCGGCAAGATTTTCGCGGGACACTTCTTCATGCATTTCTCTTGACGCTTTCGGTGGCTGCCGCGACGTGTGTTCCGACAATCGTGGCGCGCGTGCTGCAGCCTGGCGATTTGTTGCGGCAGAAGTCGAAGAATTTGCTCCGGCTGAGTTTCGCAACCGCGCGAATCGCGTTGTTGACCGGCTGCACCCTGCTTATTTTCTCGCTTGGCGTGAATCGCGGCTTGCCTTCCGACAGCAACATTGCGACGCAACACTCGCAGGCAAGTTTGCTTAGGTGGGCTTCGGAAGCGATGCAATCGATCGGTTACAGGCCATACGCGGAATTGACGGAAGCAACGCTCTCCGGACCGCCGCCGCACGGGAACTGGAGTGAAGAAGCGCTCGCGGCTGTCCCCGGAGCGAAGTTGAACGAAATGAATTTGCGATTCGCGCGCGCCTACAAAGCTTATCTCGTGAACGCAAAACTCTGGCGCGCAAATTTGGAGGGAGCTTACCTTTCCGAAGCAGACATGCGCGGAGCTAATTTGCGCGAAGCGGTTTTGAAAGACGCCGTTCTAGATCGCGTTCTGGCCTCGAAAACGGTGATGGTCTCGGCCGACGCGACCCGCGTGAATTTTACCGGTGCCGATTTGCGAGGCGCGGACATGTCCTTCGCCACGCTCGAGAACGCTCTCCTTTCGAACGCCCGACTCGCCGGCGCTTCGCTTTATGCAGTAAATTTGCGCAACGCCCAATTGCTGCGCACCGACTTGTCACGAGCAGACATGCGAGACACGAAAATGGAACACGCCATTTTGTCCTTCGCGACGCTGGAGCAAACGGATTTTTCCTCAGCAAAATTGATTGAAGCCAACGCGACGGGCGCTCAGTTTAAGGGAACGATTTTGATGGACGCGGACCTTCGAAACACGGATCTTCGCGGGGCTTTTTTCGGCGGAGCCATTTTTCGCGGGACTGAAATTACCGGCGCAAACATTGCTGGCGCGGACCTTCGCGGAGCGCTGGGACTTACCGCCGAGCAGGTTTGTTCTACAAAAGGATGGCAGTCCGCTCAGTTCGATGCAGATGTCCTGGCACAAACGCGCAGCCTTTGCGGCGCAGGGCGCTAATTATCTAAAACTTGTCTCATAAATCTTTCGAGCGGCGAGTAGTGAGTTTCCTCAGGGGCTAAAGGCCTGACTTGCCGGTTTTTTATGTCGGAGCTAAAGCTCCGACCCCTAGGAAGGCATTTATGAGAGTGTTTCTAAAGCCGAGCAGTCTTCAAATATCACGACCTGAAATTATTTAGACTCAATCGACGCGGACTGCTGAAGAGAAGTGTGTTCAGCTTCCGCGAAAGATTATTTAGATGAAATGGACGCGGCCATCACGGGAGAAGTGTGCTCTGTTGAGGCTGAAGACGCTTTTGGCCAGGTGACTTCCAGCGCGGCTTCCTTGCGAATGAGAAGTTTGGAACGGCGATTCACGCGAATGTCGAGGGTGTTCGAACCATCGGAGACAATCTCAGCAAAGCCTTCTTTTTGCAGGTGCAGGCTGTCGTCGGCGTGATAGAGGACTACGCGGAGAGGATGGGTTCCTGCCGAGAGCGGGCAGTCGAACTCGAGAGCCTCGCCTAGATGCGCGGAGTCGAGCCGCGTGGAAACCAGGACCTCCTGGCCGGCATAGACAGCCAAAGTCTCCTCGGCGATGGCGGAGACAATCTCGACGTGAAGGGAAGAGAGTGCTTTGGGAAGAGCGGGCTGCGCAGTAGCGGAAGGGGCAGTGCCGGAAGGCTGTGCGTGCGAAGCGTCGCGCTCCGGTCCGGTCTTCAAAGCGGAATCGTGTTGCGCAGCCACAGATGATTTAGCACGCCTCGAAGACTTTGGACTCGGCGGAGTGTTTACGCTTGGAACCGACAATTCTGGTTTTATTAAGACCGACGGAGATTCTGTTTGAGGCGCTTCCAAGACTTCAGGCGAGGCGATAGCGGCCGTTGAAGTTGAAACTGCTGGATCTGACGCACCTCGGTTCGGCGTGACGGAGGGGATATCCGCCGGGGCCGCAACGGCTGTAAGGTTGGGCACAGAGTGTCTGCGAATGGCGCGGAAAGTCACCCCGACGGAAACGAGAACGAGCAGACCGGCTGCGACTGCCCACTTATCCTTTTGCTGAAATGGCCTGTTCCACCAGGAGACCTTTATTCGTTGAGTGGCGTCAGGGTGGGCCTTTGAAGGTGTGGTCCGCTTGGTTCGCGCGAAGGGATAGACGGCTGCAGCCATTGCTTCGGCGCTTGGGAATCGCTCTTCGGGATTTTTCGACAAGCAGCGCATCACAACCTCGTCAAACGCAGGCGGAAACGTTGGATTGTAACTTGACGGTGGTGGTGGTGTGCTCGAAACGATTTGCGCGCACACGGCTTCGACGGAATCTCCATCAAACGGCCGAAATCCGGTCGACATCTGGTAAAGAACGATGCCCAGTGAGAACAGGTCGGAGCGGCTGTCCTGCGAACTTCCGCGAATCTGTTCGGGCGAGAGATATGCCGGAGTGCCCATCAGATTTCCGCTGCCGGATGCTTGCGTGGAAAAGCGGGCAACGCCGAAGTCGCCGAGCTTCACTTGATTATCGGAAGTGACGAGAATATTGGCGGGTTTGACGTCACCGTGGATAACATTGGCGCGGTGCGCTTGCCCCAGAGCTGTGGCAAGATCGCCCGCCCACGCGGCTGCACGATAAAGTGGCAGAGGTCCAGCCTCGAAAAAAGCCTCCAGAGTTTTTCCTTCAACATATTCCATGACGAAATACGGGGCGCCGTCCTGGTTGGTGCCGACGTCGTAGAGGGCCACGATGTGGGGATGGGAGAGGCCGCCGATAATTTGGGCTTCGCGCAGGAATTGCTGCTGGAGATCGCGGGAGCCGAAACCTCGAAGCAAGGTTTTTAGGGCGACGGTGCGTCCAATGAGCGTATCGTGAGCTTTATCGACACGGCTGGTGGCGCCGGTGCCGAGGTTCTCGAAGACTTCGTAACGGTTTTGTGGATTGCTCATAAGCTGCGGCAAATGAGTCGCCCGCCCCTGCTGCACTGGGTAGGATGAAAGAATTCGAGGGGTTCAGGAATCCCCCAATAGTCCTAATTTTGAAGAACTCTAGTACCAGGCCAATGTGTGCTAAGTGGAACACCGAAGATGAAGATCATCCTAGGCTCTCGTAGCCAGCGCTGGGCCTGACGGATGAGACGGATTTCGTCAATGAAAATGGGACATTGGTCAGCAGTGAGTGGTGAGTAGTGAATAGTGAGTGGAAAGACCAGAAGGCGCGAGGTAAGTAGCTGCCATCCGCCACCGCTCGCGCCGTAGTAGACTTTCGTACATGAAAATAAGTGGTCCCGAGCATTTCAAGCTGAGCTTTGACGCCAAAAAGTGTACGGCCAAGTTTTCCGGCTTGGCTAATACGAGGCTGCCGAAGCTCTACGTCGTCGTTGCCAAAGGCGAACTCATTTATGTGGGCATCACCAAGCAAAAGATGAGGGCGCGCCTTTACGGTGGGTGGAATGCCAACGGGAAGAATGGGTATCACGGCTATGCTTTCCGTCATACCCATAGGGCAGCAGACCTTTATGTTTGGTGTCACGAGGACGCCCAGAAAAACTCCTCGCTTGACCTGGAAACAGTAGAAGCTGAAGTTGCTTTCCTTGTACGCAAAGGCGGTCAGTGGCCCTGCGGCCAAACGGAAATACATTTCCATCCCTCGAGAATAAGGCACCGTAAGTTGGCTGCCAGTATCATGCAGCACGTTCGTGGTTCAGTATGAGCAGCCGACCCAGGATTTCGGCGTCCGTCAGCGTTATGGGCCAGCCATAGCCAGCGAAGACGGCCTCGTCCAACTTGCGATGGGCCTCCTGCAACCACGTTGGGTATACGTTGTAAAGATGTGTGAGCGTTCGGCTAGCCAACTCCTCTTCGCTCGAACCCAGCGGATTGAGCCATGCGTCGCGCTTTTCCATTAGCTGGCGTGATGCCATCGCGATGGCTTCCACCAACTCAGAATAATCCGGCTCATTCCGTGGCGGCCAAGGAAAAGGAAACGCCTCAAAGCACTTTTCAATCACATATGTCGGATCATTTCCGACTCCATGCCATGTGCACGTGTTTAGGCTCCACAATTCATGAATTTTAGAGCATAGTACGCCAAGAAAATAGTCGTCCTTCCGCGCGATCACTACAACTCTGCTGTCCGCTAGCGTGTTCGGTTCTACCCACACGAACAATCGGTATTTCGAAACTCGCGGGGAAGCGATATAACGATTCAACCCGGTAAGAGCTTTGCGCATCTCAGGCCGGGGCCGCTGGTGAATCCACCAAGGTATCCCAACCCCAGAGAGAGCTTTCTCCCTTACCGGCTTCACGACGGTCTTTACATATTCGAATGGCAGCTCATAAAGAGCTGCGTCGCTTTCCGCCATGTCGGTTCCAAAATCGATAATGTATCCATTGCCGCCCCGAGAGGCAATGTCATCTGCATCGAGACACGGGCGAACTACGTTCGAGTTGGGCAAACCGTTCGGGTTAAGAGGAGCACGCAGAAACGATTTACCGAGGTCTGAGCTAATTTTGAACGGGCCAATCGGTGTTACCCCTTGGAAGGCCAGAGAAGAGTTCTCCGAAAGCGCGATCGCAGTTGTCAAATCAGCCCCTGAAGAAAGGTCGGGGTTAATGTGGTCTGTCGGCGAACCGTCTAAGTAAAGTGAATGTTCCGAACCATCATCGAAGGCGACCATTGAAACACGCACGGCAGCTCCTTCGAGTATCCAGGGTCGGTCGCTCCAAGCCATAAATATCCCGCCTGTGGAAGCAATCTTTTGGAGCACTATCAGGCTCGCTCCCGCTCGAATTGATTGGGTACCCAGAAGCCCCACTCGTTTCGCTTCCCCGGACTCGACAAGTGCCCGCGCCTTTTCAAACCAGTAGGTTACGAGATCAGCTTGCCGCGGGACACGGTCGCCATATACAGCAAAAAGTGCGTCTACGTACTCGCTGCCCAGTTCGGTGCGCAGACGTTTCCCCCCCAGAAATGGCGGATTGCCAATGATGAAATCGGCCTTCGGCCATTCCGGTTCAACGGGCTTGTTGTCCGCGTCACGAGCCAGTATTGCATCACGATGGAGGATGTTATCGAGCCTGCGGAGGATCGGCTCCGTCGGCCAGCCAATACCGTTCTGATTGAGCCACTGGAGATAGCCTATCCAAACGACCACTGATGCCAATTCTTGCGCGTAGATATTGGTTTCCAAACCATAGAGTTGCGAAGGATGTACTTGTTTTTCCAAAAATGTGGGGAGGGCATGCTCCGCTAGAAAGATTCGGACCTCATGCCACAAATCCAGCATTCTTCGCAAAGCTAGATACAAGAAATTTCCACTGCCGCAGGCGGGGTCAAGGACGCGAACTTTTGACAATTCCTCGACCCAATTTAGAAGTATCTCTTGCAACTGCTTTCGAAGTTTTGGGTAGGTTGTTCCTTTCTTCCCTGAGTTTGCTTCGACAAGCGCTTCTTTCTCCGCAGCCTTTGCCAACGCCAAAGCCTCAGCCTTCACACCTGCCCAGCGCCGTTGCAGCGGTTCGATTACTACTGGCTCGACGATGAGCAGAATGTCTTCCTTGCTGGTATGGTGCGCCCCGAGTTGTGAGCGCTTACCTGGATCCAGGCCGCGCTCGAAGAGCGTGCCGAAGATCGCGGGTTCCACCTGTGACCAATCGAGCGCGGCGGCGCGTTTTAGGACTGCCATATCGTTAGTGGTGAGCTCGAATGCTGCATCATCAGCAAAAAGCCCACCGTTGAAATAATGAATGTCGTGCGCGCCAAAGCTGCTACCACTGGTAGCCATCGCGCCGAAAAGCTGCCGAAGCTTGCGTGTGAAATTTGCTGGTTTTGTCTTATCGAGTTCGATCATCCGGCGGAACAAATGATCTGGTAAAAGGTCGATGCTATCCGCAAATAGACAGAATAGCAGCCGCATTAAGAAGTGCGCCGCTGATTCTGGATTAACGCCCCGTTGCTCCAAGCTGTCTGCGAGCTTTGCAAATTCCTCAGCGACGTGCTCAGTAACCCGCACTTGCGCGGCTTCGGGGCGGAGCAATTCAGGATTGGTGAACACCGCTCGCAGAACATCCAAGGGAGGCAGCGCACAATTGGCAGTTGGCGTGGCGGTGAGCAAATCATCCAGGGTAAAGCTGTAAACCAGAGGGCGTGTGCCCGTGAAGTTGGTATGGACCTCAAAACGATCTTGGTCGCACGTTACCAAGAGAGGCGGGTTCTCGAGGTCCCCCTGATAGCGCACAAGCTGTGTAAATGCCTCGTTCAAATTCTTATGCTTGCCCTTGTATTCCCACCCGAAAAAGCCGCGCTTCCAGACATCGGCATATCCCTTGCCGCCATCCATAGTCGAGACGTGTTTCTCAAACGTGAAAGTATCACCGTGTTGGTCCGCCGCAGCCGGATGCGGCTGCCCTAGCACATTGCAGAGGTCAATAAAGTGACTCTGCGCGGCGGCGCGCTCCGAAAGGGTGCTTGCCTTCCAGCGTTCAACAAATTCAGGAACTGACAGTGGCGGCATGAGATTTCTTATGGGGTTGGGCCTGGTGGCCTACATCTCCGGTGCGTGAGTATAGCGTACGCTTTTCGCCTAGAGCTTATTCATTGTGCGGTCTACAGCGCGCAAGGCACTACATCAGTCCCAGCGGTCGCACTTTCTGAATTCGACTGCGCCGCCACTGGCATCGTGGGGCGCTTGTCCACCCTCGTTGCAGTTAACATTCAGCGCATCGAGACGCAGGTGGCAATGCGAGGCGGGTCTTTGCCACTTCGCAGAGTGAGCAGCGAGTTGTGAATATTAC
>CAWAPX010000023.1:0-1482700 GCA_963784015.1 uncultured Acidobacteriota bacterium | reverse complement strand
GAGCAAAACGGTTCTCACGAATGAAATCTCAGTTCGACAAGCCGCTGTACCAAGGGCGATCACCGCGCGGGGGCATTGCGGAGAAACAACTGCGAGTTCAGTTTGCGTTCTTTTTGCGTTGTAAGATCGGAAACGATGGGCAGTGATGGGTTGTGAAGGGGAGCTAAACTCTTGAGTTTTCAGCTATCTCGTTTGTTTGACATGCCAGACCTCAGTTTATGAGTCCGCTGCTCTATGAGTGCGTAATAACAGGATTAGGAATTAGCAATTCGCGACAAGGGAAGGTGCGAGAAGTCCTGTTGCACAAAATTCTGCGCGTTGCACATTCTGTTGCACAAATCACTGCCAAATCCGCCCAAAACAGCCCATTTCGATGTAGTACCATGTACCGTAAGTTGTTGATTTGTTTCGGGTGGGGGTACTACCTAGCGAATTTCAAGACCGCCGGTTTCAACCGCTCACCCACTCCTCCGTTTTTAATTCTAGCGTACTCTTTGAATTAGGGGTCAATTTCTGAGACTTTCGTGCCAATTGCCGCATTTGTTTCCAGGCTAGTTGGATAGTCGCTGTATTGCGCGACTTTCTCGACGGCCAGGTTGGCAGCTCTTATTTTACGGCTTAGGCGGAGGTGAGGCCGCCGTCCCTTGTCCTGTGAACGTCGTGGGCTTTTTGTTTATAGGATGTTTCCTACTGGGGTTCCCCGTTCCTTCCCCCGTGCCGTGTCCCTCAGGCTTGAATGGCGATGCGAGGTCGGATCCAATTCGTCTTAGGACTAAAATATTGTCACTGTCTCCGAAAATCAGTTTAACTTCGTCCCTGCTTAGCCATTGAACCACGCCGGACGTGACATCTTGATTCGGAAACTGAAAATGCACTGACCATGAAGCAGAATTCCCCGCGTCTATTTTGTACGTGCCCTTGGATTCTAAATGGTCGAAGACGCCCTTCTGAAATTCGTTCTCACCGAAGAAGATTTTTTGCGGATAGATCTCGATCGGGGTTTCATCCGATTGTTCACCCTCTTCAAGAATCGCCCATGATCCTTGCAGTCCGGTGGCGGGAATCTGAGAAGCGACTTCCGCAGCTACACTCCGATCAAGTTTATCTTTTTGCGCCTGGTTTTCGGTTCGCCTCGCAGCATCGGCGGAATCGCCGAAGATCGACAATCGCAACGGTGCTGTTAAGGTTAAGCAATGAATCGCGCCTTGCGCCTTCGCTGCCTCGGTAGCTTCTATGGTGACAATTTCTGCCTTGGGGCCAAACGCGGCCTCAATCTGCTTCACGGCTGAAGACTGTATATCCGTTTCGTAATCCTTATAGGATGGAACGAGTATCTGTTTGAACCCGTCGGTGCTTTCCCGTACCAACGCATTTAATAAAGTCGGATAGTAGGTGTGCCCGTTCGCTGGAATTCTAGGAAATGGCGAAGGAACTGGCACCACTTCGTAACCAAGATGTCTGAGCCGGTCGGCATCCAATTCCATTGCAAGTTCGGCGTTCAAGGCCAAGTCGCGTTCAGAGTCGCTCAATTTGCTCCAATATTCTGCCGCGAAAGGTTTTGACAAATCATATGAAGCTAGCAGGATCCGTTTTCCGCCGGCTGGAAGCGCGAATTCATCGATGTGTTCTATGACTGGTCCCGGCAGCGGTTCAAGATAGGTAACAGTCTTGCAGCCGCCGATTTTTTCGAGTTCCTGATCAAGGTCGATGTTTTGTTCCTTATTGCGGGAGAGCAGCACACGGGTTGTAAGGCACCGCCCATCATCCAGCTTGAAAAGGTTTCCTCCGTCGAGCGCAACTTTCGAATTCTTGTAATTAAAGTCAGGAGCCGCCAGGACCGCATCAGCTATATCGAATGCAGAACTCTCGTCGTTGAATCGCTGTGGAGAAGTTTCGTTCAAAAGTTGGGAATATTCTTTGAGGAGATAGATTTTAGCGTCGATGGAAGAAACCACTGCTTTGTGATTGTCAGCTGTCGACTCTTGAGACAACTCGTCTGGCTGATCTTCCTGTTGCCGGGCTTCGAGCAACTTTAGCCGGGCCGTCTCCAATTCTTGAAGTTTTTCCTGTTTCGCTTCTTCCTTTCGAATATCGAAGTATCGCCAGTGCACGACGTATGCAGAATCTCCGATTGCCTCAATCTGCGGCCCGAAGTCGCGGATCCATAAGCCGTCATGAGGCACAACCTTCATGAGGAGGCGGCCGGTCCTAAACAGCTCGCATATCTGAAATTCCTTGCATCGCTGATACACGGCACTCTGAGTACTTTCGTCAGGAGCCAGGAGCAATACCGGCCCGAATTTAGCCGTCTCTCGGACAATATTCATCTGAATCTCAAGAAGACGCTTCTCTACGTTGAGCGCCTGGTCAGAATGGCCGACCAGTCCATTTCTCACGTGTTGGCTGTGCTCCACACGAGGATTTAGTGCTTCGAGCGAAACCATCACAACTTCGCTTGCCGTGTGTTGTGCGGGTGCTGGCGTGGTTTGAGCTTGTGAACCGGCCGCGGAAAGAAGGAAAAGAAACGGGAGGAAAGGAAAGCAGCACGATCCTGTACAATTTCTACTTTTGATCATGCAATTTCTCCGCGTATCAAACATCGCTGTTCAGAGAATCGGTTTGGCATCATAAATCCAAACATCTGACATTGCAGCTAACAAAGGAATTTCGGTGAATTTTCCAGCACAGAGCAAATCGGCGGTTCAATTTTTCGAGACCGCCGGTTTCAACAACGCATTCTCTCCTCCATCTTGATTCTAGCGTACTCTGCGAATTAGCAGCCAATTTGCGGCATGTACGATGCGAATTGTTCCGTTTTTGTGCGGCTGCTGGATTGTGGCTGTTCTCCGCAGGCACCCCTACCGCCCGAATCTTCGAATCCAAGTCCCCGTAAGCGTAGCGCATAGTCACAATTGCATTGGAGTGGTCAAGGATCTCTTTCACCCTGCGCGTACGGAGAGAAGGTGGCGACTTGCGCATACTGTTCCGGAATCGCTGTGCGCTGATGGGAATCCAAGTTACGCTTCAACAGGCTCGCTGTTTGCCCACCTAGGATCAAAGACGGAGCGGGAATGCGAAAATGCGCAGTTCTTCTGGCAGGCTTGGCCCTGTTCAGTTCAGGTTGTCACTTTAAGGCCAAGGATTTGCTGCGAGATCTGGAAGCCAGCAAAGTTGCAACCACAGCCGTGACTGTCTCTCCCGTCAGTGCCAGCCTACCCATACTCGGCACGCAACAATTTACTGCAACGGTCACCGGCTCCTCCAACACTCAAGTTACCTGGAGTCTCGGTGGCCCTGCCTGCGCAGACGGACAGAATTGCGGTTCGATTAGCACGAAGGGTTTTTACATCGCTCCTGGCGTTCTGCCAAACCCGAATCCGATCACCATCACAGCTTCCTCGGAGGCTGACACGTACGCTCCAGGGGCAGCGCAAGTGACCATCACGCCTGCAGCCGAGGCTCAGGAAAACTTGCGGGGCACCTACAGTTTTCTAGTGAACGGCTCTGACTCTGTCGGTACGTTGTCAGTGGCAGGTAAGTTTGTCGCCGACGGAGCGGGGCAGTTGCACAGCGGTGAGATGAGTATTTGCCGCGCACAAGCTCCTTGCGTAGAGCAGGAGTTCGCAGGCAGGTATATCTCGAGCGCCAAAAACCAGGGAAGCTTTTGGGCGGATGCGCTCCCCGACACAGATTTCCGCTTCGCTCTCACTGCGAGCGGCGCGGTGAACCTGCAACTGGACGGGGCCAATGGATTGCATGCGGCGGGGATCATGGAATCCGCTAAGGATACTTCCAACGAATAAGCCGGAATTTTGTAATACCCCAAATCTAGAAATATTTATTCTTCATAACGAATCGCAATAATTCGCAATTCTCACTTTTCGATTGGCATTGACTTGCCTCGGCCCGCACCGTAGCATCGCCTTTATCTGATGGCTGAGCGTTCATTCAGTCGCCTTGGCAGCGGAGGTTCCTCATGAGTCTTCGGGATTTTATTTCCAAACAGTGGATTGATGTCATCGATTGGACGGAGCCGGAAGACGGCATCCTCGCCTACCGTTATCCGATGCAGGACCGCGAAATCCAGAATGGCGGCAAACTCACCGTTCGCGATTCGCAGCTCGCCGTGTTCGTAAACGAAGGAAAAGTCGCCGACGCCTTCCCTCCCGGTCTCTACACTCTTAACACCAACACGCTCCCCATCCTCACTTATTTGAAAAACTGGGACAAAAAGTTTCAGTCGCCGTTCAAGTCTGATGTCTATTTCTTTTCCTCGCGCATTCAGACCGATCAGCACTGGGGCACGCAAAATCCCATTACCATCCGCGATAAAGAGTTTGGCGCGATTCGCTTGCGCGGTTTCGGAATTTATTCCTACCACATCGCCGATGCGAAGTCGTTTTATTCGAAAATTAGCGGGACGCGCGAAATCTATCACGTCGCCGATCTCGAAGGCCAGCTGCGCAACACCATCATCGCCAAAATGACAGATGCTTTTGCCGCCAGCCAGGTGCCCTTTCTCGATATGGCCGCGAGCCAGGGCGCGATCGCGGAAAAAATCACCGAACAGCTCAAGCCTGCATTTACCGACTACGGCTTGTCGCTCGATACTTTCGTTGTCGAAAACCTTTCGCTCCCGGAAGAGCTTCAGCAAGTGCTCGACCAGCGCATCAGCATGAACGTGCTCGGAGATATGGGAAAGTTCACGCAGTACCAAGTGGCGCAAGCAATTCCGATTGCCGCCGGAAATGAAGGTGGCGGAGCGGTTGGCATAGGCGCCGGACTTGGCGCAGGCGTTGCGATGGGCCAGGCAATGATGGATGCCGTGAAGCAATCCACTGCGGGTGCCCCGGGCGGTGGTGGCGCGGCTCCGGCGGTAGGCGCAGCAGCTTCCCCGACCACAAAATTCTGCAGCGAGTGCGGCAAGCCTATCCCACGCACCAGCAAATTCTGTCCGGAATGCGGGAAGCCCCAGGCTTAGTGGTGAAGCGCGCATGAACGGAGTCGAGTGGGTTGTCGAGGCCTTCGGTTGCTCATCGGATTCGCTGCGTGATCTCCGCGCAGTGGAAACGCTTTTCCATGGAATGATTCGCGGCATGAAGCTCCGCCCCGTCGGCGCAACGCAGTGGCATCAATTTCCCGGCACCGGCGGTATTACCGGTCTTTGCCTCCTCGCCGAATCCCACATCGCGTGCCACACATTTCCCGAGCACAGTTCGCTTTGCTTGAATCTGTTTTGCTGCGTTCCGCGCAATGAATGGAATTTCGAAGCCGCGCTCCAGCAACTTTTCCATGCGCGGACCGTTTCCGTGAGGCGTCTCGCGCGCCCGTACGAAGCGGCGCGTCATCAAGCGGCCAGCGATTAGAGTTTTCGAGCAAGGACTTGTTTTGCAACAGGTGAGCAACGGACGATGACTCAGCCCGTCTCGAACTGTCCGAACTGCGGCGCAAAAATTGTCTTCCAATGGTCCAGCAGCGTGCAGACGGTTTGTCAGTATTGCAAAAGCATCCTCGTGCGCACCGACGTCGACCTCAAGAAAGTCGGCCAGGTCGCCGATCTTCCGCCAGATAGTTCGCCGATTCAGCTCAACACCGAAGGCATTTATCGCAATAAGGCTTTCGTCGTCGGTGGCCGCATTCTCTACGAGTACGACCAGGGCGGCTGGAACGAATGGCACATCACGATGAACGACGGCACGAGCGCCTGGCTCTCCGACGCGCAAAATGAGTTCGCCGTATCCTTCGCAAGCAACACGAGCGGTTTACCGCCAGCTGATCAAGTCCAAGTCGGCCAACAATATAACTGGAACAATCAAAACTACACCGTGAGCGTGATTACGCAGGCGCACTATCGCGGCGTCGAAGGCGAGCTGCCTTTTCAATATTGGGACAAGACGGACGTCACATTCGCCGACCTCCGCAGCCAGACCGGCAAATTCGCCACGCTCGATTTCAGCGATGACCAGTCCGTTCTCTATCTCGGTGAATTCGTCGAGTTCGACGATCTCAAGCTCAAAAATCTCCGCAGCTTCGAGGGCTGGTGATGAGCGCAGGCACACCGCCACTTTCGACTCCGCCGAGGCCTCAAGCGAAGGCTTTGAACTGCCCGCAATGCGGCGCGGCCATCACGCTTCGCGCGCTGGGGCACGCTGAAACCGTAGTTTGTGAAAGTTGTCACTCTATTCTTGACGCCCAGGATCCCAATCTTCAGATTCTGCAGAAATTTCAGGTCATTACCGGTGAAGTTCCTCCGCTCATTCCGCTTGGCACGCGCGGCAAACTTCGCGGCACCGATTACGAAGTCATCGGCTTCCAGCGCCGCAGCATCACTGTCGAAGGCATCTGCTACAGCTGGCACGAATACGTCCTCTTCAATCCGTACAAACCCATTCGCTACCTCACCGAATACAATGGCCACTGGAATGACATCAGCGTTTGCAAGGAACTTCCCGTCCTCCAGTTCGCGTCGGCAAATTATCTTGGTGAGATCTACAAACACTTTCAATCCTCCGACGCCACGACAAACTATGTTCTTGGCGAATTTCCCTGGCAGGTGCGCGTGGGAGAACATGCGGCCGTAACCGAGTACGTCAAGCCGCCGCGCGTACTCTCGGCGGAAAAAACGGATAACGAAGTGACATGGTCTCTCGGCGAATATACCTATGGCACAGACATCTGGAAGTCATTCAATCTGCCAGGGAACCCGCCGGAAGCGGTCGGCGTCTACGAAAATCAGCCGTCGCCAGTCAGCGAAAATGTCAAAGGCATTTGGGGTGCTTTTCTCGCGTTCGCCATTTTCCTGCTCGTACTGATGGCTGGATTCGACCTCGCCTCGAGTAAAGGCACGGCGTTCGAATCCACTTACTCTCTGAACACCGGTGAACCGAAAGGCGAAGCCTCGTTTGTCACCCAGCCGTTTGATTTGGCGGGGCGGACCTCGAATGTCGAAGTCGCCACTTCGGCTAATGTCTCCAACTCTTGGATCTATCTCAATTACGCGCTGATCAATCAGGACACCGGTCAAGCCTGGGATTTCGGCCGCGAAGTCAGCTATTACTACGGCTCAGATAGCGACGGCTCCTGGTCCGAAGGCAGCACAAAAGACTCTGTCGTCATCCCCAGCGTTCCCGCGGGCCATTATTATCTGCGCATCGAGCCTGAAGTCGATCCAAAGCACCCTCCCATCTCTTATTCGGTGCAAGTAAAACGAAACGTCACTGTCCCAGGTTTTTTCGGCATTGCTTTTCTGGCGCTGTTGCTCCCAGCTATCGCCATCACTTGGCGCTCCATCAGTTTCGAACGCGCGCGCTGGTCCGAGAGCGATCATCCCCCCATGCAAATCGGAAATACGGAGTAATCTCAAATGTTCAGAAAACTTTATCTCGCGTATGGATTCCTGGTCCTTGGAGGCGCAAGCTTCGCGCAATATCACGGCTGGAGCCTCGACAGGATCAACCAAATGAAAAATGTTCCCAAGTCCGTTCGTGACAATCCCGGCTCCTATCGTTCCGTTTACGGCTTCTATCACCATTACACCGGAGGCAAATAAGATGAATCTCGTTCCGCTCGCCAACATCGTTTCCGCACTCGTGTTCGCCCTGATCGGCATGCTCATCTTCATCATCGCGTTTGTGGTGATGGATAAGCTCACGCCGTACCATCTCTGGAAAGAAATCGTCCAGGAGCACAACATGGCGCTCGCCATTCTCGTTGGCGCGATGTCCCTCGGCATTTGCATCATCATTGCCGCGGCTATTCACTAGCGCATGGGCATTCTTCTCTTCATCTCGGTGCTGCTGGTCGCGGCGTGCGGGCTTATCTATGAGCTTGTCGCCGGCACGCTTGCGAGTTACCTCGTCGGCGACAGCGTGTTCCAGTTCTCCACGATTATTGGCACTTACCTCTTCGCGATGGGCATTGGCAGCGCTCTCTCGCGCTATTTGAATCGCGGCCTCGTCTATCGGTTCGTTTGGATCGAGCTGTTGCTCGGCGTCATCGGCGGATTTTCTTCCGCGCTCTTGATGATGGCGTTTGCTTTCACGCAGGGATTCGAGCTGATTCTCTACGCCCTTGTCATCGTCATGGGCGTTCTCGTCGGACTGGAGATTCCGCTGCTCATGCGCATCGTGCGCGACCGCTATGAGTTCCGCGACGTTATCGCGCATGTTCTTACGTTCGATTATCTCGGCGCGCTCGGTGCTTCGTTGCTCTTTCCCATTCTCCTCGTGCCGCGTTTCGGCCTGGTCCGCTCGGCCATGCTTTTCGGTCTCGTTAATGCCGGTGTCGCGCTGTGGACAACGTATTTATTTTCTACTCAGCTTTCTGGCGCGCGCACTCTGCGCATAGCCTGTGTCGTCGTCATCTGCGGCCTAGGAATCGGCATGGCGGACGCCCGTCGCATCACCGCGACCGCCGAGGACAACATCTACGCCGACGACATCATCTTCGCCCGCGACACGCGCTACCAGCATCTCGTCCTCACTCGCTTCAAGGACGATCTGCGCCTCTTTCTCAACAGTCACCTACAATTCAGCTCTCGCGACGAGTACCGCTACCACGAAGCTCTTATCCATCCCGGTCTTGCGGCGGTTTCCGCACCGCGCCATGTTCTCGTCCTCGGTGGTGGCGACGGCCTCGCCGTCCGCGAAATCCTAAAATATCCTCAAATCGAAAGCATCACCCTCGTCGATCTCGACCCTGAAATGACCAAGCTATTCTCCACGCACCCTATGCTTACCAAGCTCAACGACAAATCTTTCCTCTCGCCCCGCGTTCATATCATCAACGCCGATGCCTTTCCCTGGGTCGATTCGAACGCCGACAGTTTCGATTTCATCGTCATCGACTTTCCCGACCCCACCAACTATTCTCTCGGCAAGCTTTACACCACCGCCTTCTATCGCGCCGCCGCTCGCCATCTCAGCGCCCAAGGGCTCATGGTGGTCCAAAGCACCTCGCCGATGTTTGCCCGCGACTCTTTCTGGTGCATCGCCCAAACGCTCAAGCAGGCTGGCCTGCAAACGTATCCATATCATGTCTATGTTCCAAGTTTCGGCGAGTGGGGTTTCGTACTTGCAGGCACGCATGAATATATTCCGCCGACTTCTCTTCCGAGCGGTCTTCGTTTCATCAACGTTGAAGGCTTATCCGCACTCTTTCAATTCCCTCCAGACATGGCTCCGCTCCCCATGCCTCCCAATCAGCTCAACAGCCAGGTCCTAGTCCGCACCTATGAAAACGACTGGAAGGACATCAGTCATTGAAGGTTGGACGCCGAAAATTTCTCCACAGCGGAAGTGCAGCCCTAATAGGCCTTTCGCTCAAAGCAGATCGCCCCATCGCCGGTTCGTTCGTCAACGATTCCTTCCAAATGGGCCATCTCCTCCGAGACCGTGCTTCTTTTCCTGCGCCAAAGCGCACAGAAAAAGTTCCAGTCGTAATCGTGGGCGGCGGCATCGCCGGTCTCAGCGCTGCCTGGCGTCTGCGCAAACGCGGCTTCACCGATTTCGTCCTCCTCGAAATGAATCCCCAAGCCGGTGGCAACGCCCGCTGGGGCGAAAACGAAATCACCGCTTATCCTTGGGCCGCGCATTACGTCCCCGTCCCCGGCCCCAAAGCGGAATACGTTCGCGAACTTTTCGAAGATCTCGGCGTCCTGAAAAATGGCCAGTGGGAAGAGCGCGATCTCTGTTTCGCGCCGCAGGAGCGACTTTTCCTTTACGGCCGCTGGCAAGATGGCCTCGAACCCACCATCGGCCTCACACAAAAAGACTGCGACCAGTTTCAACATCTCGAAGATCTCTTCGCCAAATTCCACGCCAGCGGCGAATTCACCATCCCTCTCGAACTAGGCCGCTCCCCAAAGCATCAGGATTTGGATCGCTTGTCTTTTTCCGATTGGCTCCAACAACAAGGCTGCGATTCGCGTCTAGTGAACTGGTACATGAACTACGCTTGCCGCGACGACTACGGCGCCCTCGCTAAAGACACTTCCGCTTGGGCCGGCGTCCACTATTTTTCATCCCGTGAAGCCGAAGAGAAAGGTCCGCTCACCTGGCCCGAAGGCAACGGCTGGATCACGCGCCGTCTCCTCGAACGCGTCGGCGAAAATGTCCGCACGAATCAAATGGTTCATCGCATTGCTGAAACAAAACGCACCGTCAGCGTCTTCGCTGGCGACACCGAATTTCAATCGGAATTCGTGATCTTCGCTGCGCCCACTTTTCTCGCACCCTACTTAGTTGAAGGGTTTCCTCACCTCAACGATTTCGTCTATTCCCCTTGGCTCACAGCCAATATCACACTCGAGCGCCTCCCGGATTCCCGCGGCGCCGAGCCCACGTGGGACACGGTCTTTCTCGACTCTCCAACTCTCGGCTACGTCGACGCCACGCACCAAAGCCTGCGCACGCACATCGAACGTACCGTCTGGACCTTTTATTGGGCGCTAGCCGATGGCCCTCCCGCACAAAACCGCCAGCTTCTCCTCGATAAAGATTGGAACTATTGGAAGGAAGCCATTCTCCACGACCTCGAACGCGTTCACTCCGACATCCGCCAATGCGTCTCGCGTATCGATGTCATGCGCATGGGCCACGCCATGATTCGCCCCGCCGTCGGCTCCATTTTCTCCGAAGAGCGCCTCCGACTATCACGCCGCGAACCGCGCACCGGTGTCAGCTCCCGCGTCCTTTTCGCCAATTCCGACCTCAGCGCCATCTCCATCTTCGAAGAAGCCCAATACCACGGCGTACTCGCAGCTCAAACCACGTTGAAGAGCATCGGCGGCCGCCCTTAGGGCGAAAAAAGATATATTTTCGTCTGGAATCCTGGAATAAATTTAATGCATCCAATCTGTTTAGAGCTGCGTACTATATAAGGATAAGGAAAGTCCTGCGATTATCCTGGAAGGCACAAGGCAAATGGTGTTGCAACGCAAACCCGAACTGACCTACGCCGATGTTACCCCCAAAGAGCTCTATTTCAACCGGCGCAAATTCCTGCAAGCTATGGGCATTGCCGGAGCCGTTGCCTTTGCCGGCAAAAATCTTTTGAACCTCATCTCCCCGTCCCGCAACGTCCACGCCGGCGCGAAATTCACCAACCTCGCAAAGAGCCCCTTCAGCACCACCGAAAAAGAAAGCACGTTCGAGGAAGTCACCCACTACAATAATTTTTACGAATTCGGCGTCGACAAAGACCAGCCGGCCAAAAACGCCCAAAAATTCCGTACCACCCCGTGGTCCGTCTCCGTCGAAGGCGAAGTCAAGACCAAACGCAAATTCACCATGGACGAGATCCTAAAACTAGCGCCGCTTGAGGAGCGCATCTACCGCCATCGCTGCGTGGAGGGTTGGTCGATCGTCGTTCCTTGGATTGGTTTTTCTCTCAGCGTCATCGCAAATCTCGTTCAGCCCACGGACAAAGCAAAATTTGTGGCGTTCGAATCGCTCTACGACCCCAGCCAGATGCCCGAAGCCAAATACGGCGGCATTGCCTTCCCGTACGTCGAAGGCCTCCGCCTCGATGAAGCCATGAACCCGCTCACGCTTCTCTGCGTCGGCATGTACGGCGATTCGCTTCCCAATCAAGACGGCGCGCCCGTTCGCCTAGTCATCCCGTGGAAGTACGGTTTCAAGAGCATCAAGTCCATTGTGAAAATTAAATTTGTCACCAAGGAACCGCCCACAACCTGGAATCTCGCCAACTCTCACGAGTACGGCTTCTATTCCAACGTGAATCCCAATGTCGATCATCCGCGCTGGAGCCAGGCCAAGGAGCGCCGCCTCGGCGAGATTTTCAAACGCAACACCCTCATGTTCAACGGTTATCAAGACCAGGTCGCCAGCCTCTACACCGGCATGGATCTGAAGAAATACTACTGAGGCTGATTCGAAGCGTGCGCTCGATCCTCTCCAACAAATGGACGAAAGTTCCTTTCTTTCTTCTTTGCCTCGTACCCCTCGGCATACTCGTCTGGCGCGCGCTCACTGGAAACCTCGGCGCAAATCCCGTCGAGTTCATTCAACACGCCACCGGCGATTGGACGCTCCGCTTCCTCATCATCACTCTCTGCATCACGCCGTTCCGTAAACTCCTCAAGCTCCCCGATCTGATCCGCTTCCGCCGCATGCTCGGCCTCTTCGCCTTTTTTTACGCCTGTCTCCACTTCCTCACGTACCTCGGTCCCGATCAGAGCTTCGATCTCGCCGCTATGTGGAAGGACGTTTATAAGCGGCCCTTCATCACGGTGGGTTTTACGGCTTTCGTGCTGCTGATTCCGTTGGCGCTCACTTCCACCGCCGGATGGATTCGCCGCCTCGGAGGACGCCGCTGGCAAATGCTCCATCGACTCATCTATATCAGCGCTATTTGTGGTGTGATTCACTACTACTGGCTGGTGAAATCCGCGGTCCTGCGCCCGCTAACTTACGGCGCGATTGTCGCCGTTTTGCTGCTCTGGCGCTTGGGGGATTGGCTAATCCGCCGCAACCGCGCCAATGCCGCCAAAACTGTAGGGGCGGGGCTTGCCCCTCCCGCGTAGGCAATGATCGAATCTCAATGAACCGCTGCCGCTTCGTCTCTCCGCGCGGCCAATTCGCTAAACTCCAATCCCCAAAATCGTGGCGCCGGCGTCAAAAACTCCACGCCAATCCTCTGCCCTCTTTCGCAGGGCTCCCCCTGATACACCACCCGGCACTCCTGCTCTTCCAAAGTCTCCGGGTTCGTCAAAACGAGCATCTCCCCGTTATCAATCTCATGCTTCATCATCAGCAGACCGCCGTGCGCATTCACCACCACGGTCTCGCAAGACTCTTTGAACTTCTTCCCATTGTGCGCGCGGCCTTGCGCCTGCAACCGCATCTTGTGAAACGCCCGCCCGCTGCGACGGTGGGTTGGAGAGGTTGTTCCGTTCATACCGCAATCATCGGCCTCTTTCGCAAACACCGTAAACTGGCCCGCAGGACAGGTGTTCCCCACAAGCAACCGGCCCCACGCTCCACCGTCCTATTCCCGGCCCCATCTCCGATGTTCTTTCTCCTGCCCCTGCGTACCATTGACCGGCTCCCCATACCTCGCTAGTTTTTGGCTCACCCAAAAAAATTCCTTGAATGCCGAGTCCATGGGGGCACTTCATGTTTCGATCTTTGATTCGGTTGATATTCTACGTCGCTGGGCTGAACAGCCTTTTTGCGCTGGCATTGCCAAATGCCCTCGCTCAGACGGCACCAACTCTGACTGTCGACGCAGCCGGAAATCCGCATCCAATCAATCCCGACATCTATGGCATCGCAAGTTACAGCTTGGACGCAGGTTTCGCGAAAGAAATTCAGGTTCCCAACGTTCGGTGGGGCGGCGACGCAACAACTCGTTACAACTGGGAAGTCGATTCCAGCAACGCAGGATTCGATTGGTATTTTATGGGTGGCCAACGCACCAACACACACCCAGCAATTTACATTCTATGTGAAGCCCTAATAATCCGATCCTATCCGTCGAAAGCTAGACAAGAAAATCAATCACGAGTGTGCTTTCGTCCTTTACGGCCTCAACGACTCTGATCCCTAGGACCCTTTCGGTGCAGACGCTGCCATCTAAACAGTCTGTATTCGTTGACTTGCCTTAGACTGCACCCTAAGATGAGCGCCAAATGTCAGACTCCGCTTCCGAATTGGGGAGAACGATATCCCACTACCGTATCCTCGAAAAACTCGGTGGCGGCGGAATGGGTGTTGTCTATGAGGCAGAAGACCTTACCCTCGGGCGTCACGTCGCTTTAAAATTCCTGCCTCCGGACCTGGCAAAAGACCCCAGAGCCCTCGAACGTTTTCGGCTTGAGGCGCGTGCAGCCTCTGCGCTAAATCATCCCAACATCTGCACCGTGCACGAAATCGCCAAAGAGGGCGGACTCTCCTTCATCGCCATGGAATTAATGGAAGGAGCCACTCTCAAATATCGCATCGCCGGAAAGCCTTTGCCGCTCGATGAACTCTTGAATTTCTCCATTGAAATTGCGGACGCTTTAGATGCCGCGCACTCCAAAGGCATCATTCATCGTGACATTAAGCCAGCCAATATTTTTATTACCCGCCGCGGCTGCGCCAAGATCCTGGATTTCGGACTCGCCAAACTGCTACCAGCCGCCTCGCCCGGAGGCACAGCCGGCGACGATGCCATCACGATCGAGGAACAATTCTTAACAAGACCCGAGACAACCGTCGGCACCGCCGCCTATATGTCTCCTGAGCAAGCGCGCGGTAAGGAACTCGACGCGCGTACGGACCTGTTTTCGTCTGGTATCACCTTTTACGAAATGGCTACAGGCGTGCGTCCCTTTCACGGCAACACTTGGGCAAATCTCTTCGACGCCATCCTCCACCAAACTCCAATGTCCCTCTCACGTCTGAATCCTCGGGTGCCTGCACGGCTTGAAGACATCATTAACAAGGCCCTCGAGAAAAATCGCGACCTCCGCTATCAGCACGCTTCGGACCTGTGCAGCGACCTAAAGCGTCTTAAGCGCGACGTCGAATCAGGCCGCCGCGATACCTACGCGGCGGCTTTACAAGAACCGCGGCGCCGAGACGTTGCAACGACGCCCCCACGCGAGCGCTCGGCGAAATCGGGAACGCGCAATTACATTCTCGTCGTGGCAAGCTGTGTTCTGTTTTTGCTCGCCGCGCTCGTAGTCATGTCCTTGAAAGGCGGCGAGACCTGGCAAAGACTCTTTGGGCCGAGCATTCCTCAGCAGAAGAATCTTGTCGTGCTTCCTTTCACCGCACTCGATAGCCAGCCCGGCGAACAAGCCTATTGCGACGGATTCACCGAGACTGTCACCGCGAAACTAGCCCACCTGGAATCGTTGCAGGTTCCTCTGGCACGAGAAGTACGCAGCCATCATGTAAGTACCATCCAGGAAGCGAGAAATCAGTTTGGCGCAAACCTCGTGCTGGCTGCCAGTTGGCAGCGCTCGCAGGATTTCGCCCGCATTAATCTAATCCTCGCCGACGCGAAATCCGAAAAGCAGCTTCGCACAGAGACGATTACGGCGCCTATGAACGATTTATTCCGTCTGCAAGACCAAGTCGTGCTCATGGCTTCGCGCATGCTCGAGCTTCAGCTATCCGCGAGCAACGCGTCTTCGCTCACCGCTCATGGCACAAATGTCCTGACGGCTTACGACTTTTACGTACAGGGAATTGGCTATCTCCAGCGATACGAGCGGCCTGAAAATGTCGAAACCTCGATTGGGTTGCTTCAGCGCGCGATCAAGGAAGATCCCTCCTATACTCAGGCGCAAGCCGCCCTCGCTCAAGCCTATTGGTACAAATACAGCGCCACAAAAGATACGCAATGGGCGGAAGCGGCAAAGACGGCAGTCAAGGCCGCCCGTGCTCTGAATAGTCAGTTGCCGGAAGTACAGCTGGCCATTGCCGACTTTAATCTTCGTACAGGCGCTTATTCGGACGCTGTTTCCGGGTTTCAGCACGCCATCGATCTGGACCAGGGAAACGTAAATGCCTACCTCGGGCTCGGAAACGCCTACGACTCGTCGGGCCAGACAGCAGAGGCCGAACAAGCGCTTCGCCACGCCATCGATATTAGTCCGCAGTGTTGGGCTTGTTACAACCAGCTCGGCATTTTCTTGATTAGGCACGCGCGCTATAGCGAAGCTGCGCAAGCGTGGGTAAAGATCACGGAGCTGACCCCGGACAACGTCTGGGGCTACATGAATGTCGGAGCCTTGTACATAACCATAGGGCAATTTGGAAAGGCAGACCAATACCTCCGTCGCGGTCTGCAACTCGCCCCAGGCAATGCTGATCTATATTCCAATGCTGGGACCGCGAGTTTTTATCTCGGCCACTTTGATGAAGATATTGCCTATTGCAAGAAAGCGTTGGAGATCATGCCGCAGAAGTACGACTACTGGGGCAACCTTGCCGACGGCTACCGAATGATTCCTGGCCAGTCGGCCAATGCTGCCGCAGCCTACAAACAAGCCATCCAGCTCGCCGAAATGCAGTTGAAGATTAATCCGAATGATTCCGATGTACTCAGTTCTTTGGCGACGTACTACGCGCGAACAAATGATCCAGTCCGCGCCCACACCTACCTCGCTAGTGCGTTGAAACAGAAACCTGAAGATGTTGATGTTCTACGTATCGCGTGCCTCGTATATCTCGAAGCGGGCAATCGCCAAGAGTCCTTGCGCTGGCTCCAAAAAGCCGTCTCTGTAGGCTACGCGCGGGAGCAACTTCTTGCTAATCCCGAGTTAAACAGTTTACACTCTGACCCACAGTTCGAACGTCTCGCAAAGGAAGCCAAGTCCTACCAATAGACAATTTGGAAAGTTCGCCTAGGGCCGCAATTCCTTTGCGCAAACTTAAGAATTTCGGGAAACGAATCATCAACTCTCGCAAATTTCAGTTCAATTACAGGAGGTCCCCATGTCCGCCCAGCCAAGTCTCAGCTCCACGATCAATAAATTGTTGGTTTTCTCGCTGACGGTTGCGACCTTTACCATTCTCTCTGCATCCAGCGCCAAAGCGTACACCACTTGGACGATACTTATAGATGTAAGTCAAGGTGTCGACCCCCCAATCTACAGCTTCACGTACTCTCCGAAGAATCCTGCCCCGAACTGCCCGGGACTACCCCAGATGTCGGCGCAGAAGGCAGAAAACCTACATATTTGTCCAGGGGACAAAATCGAGTGGGACATCCGAGCGCACGGGTCACAAAAGACACTGACGATACATCAAAATCAAGGATTCCAACCCCACGGTTCAGATATATGGTTTCGTCCAGGCGCGTTGAGCTTGGCAAATGTAGTGAGCGATCCACACGACATCGGAACAACGTACGAGTATTGCGTCGCTGCTTACGACGACCAGGGGTATAACTTTCAACTTTATTCGCATGACCCCAAAATCATAATTGGTGGTACAAATTTGGGACCCGCAATTGAGAATTTACTGACTGCTAGCCATCAACTTGTTAAAAAGATTGACGGTGATGTTGATTTGAGCGAGAAAGCAAAAGAGAAAGTACGGAAGCGAGCAGCTAAGATAGATAAACAGATACGAGATCTCAGAGAACTATTGAAATAAATGCCGAGGGTTATTTCCCTCATTCGCGTTGCGACATCTGAGACTCTTTCACTCGTTGCTCGGTTACTAGCGCACAGGAACAGCAAGAGACAACACCCCTGACTGACTGCTCTGGGCACGTCCGCTTGTGCGCAGGGCAGCCCTCGCTCTAGAATAGGAAAAAGCAGCTGAGGGCTTTTTTGTAAGTCCGCACTCATTCCGCTGCGCATACGATTCAGGTTTCGCTGGAATTTATTCGAAAGGACTCATAGCCCCCGGGAGCCCCATGACGAACCTTGCTGAATTTATAGAAGGTAATCGCGACAAGCATCTGGCGGAGCTGTGCGAATTTTTGCGGATCCCTAGTGTCAGCGCCAAGAGCGAACACAAACCGGACATCGAACGCGCCGCTCGCTGGGTCGCGGACAATCTTCGCGCCGCTGGTTTCCAGAAAATCGAAATCGTTCCCACAAATCTTCACCCTCTCGTCTACGCCGAATCTCTCGAAGCTCCCGGCAAGCCCACCATACTCTTTTACGGCCACTATGATGTGCAGCCCGCAGAACCGCTCGATCTTTGGACTTCGCCTGCCTTCGAACCCACCGTGCGTAACGGCAATCTTTTCGGCCGCGGCACCGCGGATGACAAAGGCCAGGTCCACATTCATCTAAAGGCGCTCGAATCCATCCAAAAAATAAACGGCAAGCTGCCCATCAACGTAAAAGTCCTCATCGAAGGCGAAGAGGAAGTCGGCAGCGTCAGCCTTTGGGACTACGTGCAAAAAAACAAAGAAAAGCTCAAAGCTGACGCGCTCGTCGTTTCCGACACATCGATGCTCGCGAAGGGCGTTCCTTCCATCACCTACGGATTGCGCGGCTTGAATTACTACCAGATCGAACTCACCGGCCCAGCGCGCGATCTTCACTCCGGCGTGTACGGCGGCGCGGTGCCCAATCCTTTGACAATTCTTGCCGAACTCTTCGCTAAACTTCACGACAAGAATTTTCGCGTCACCGTCCCTGGCTTCTACGACAAAGTCGCAAAAGTTTCCGCGCCCGAACGCAAATCGTTGAATGCGCTGCCCTGGAAGAAAAAAGCATTTGAAGAAGCCGTCGGCGCGCCGGGCTACTTCGGCGAAAAAGGTTTTACGATTGTCGAGCAGCTTTGGACGCGGCCCACTCTTGAACTGAACGGCGTCTGGGGCGGCTATCAAGGCGAGGGCGCCAAGACGGTCATCCCCTCGAAAGCCTACGCGAAATTTTCCACGCGCCTCGTTCCCAACCAAGATCCGCACGTCATCGCCAAACTCGTCGAAAAGCACGTCCGCAAACTTTTGCCCAAGTCCGTTAAATGCAAATTCGAAGTGCTCAGCACCGGCAAGCCCTGGGTAGCTCCGTTCCACGCACCCATTTTCAAAATCGCGCAGACCGCCCTCGAAAAAGGCTTCGGGAAAAAAGCAGCCTTCATCCGCGAAGGCGGTTCGATTCCATTCGTCACGCAGATGCATGACACCTTCAAAGTTCCCTGCGTGCTCATCGGCTTCGGCCTCCCCGACGAAAATGCGCATGCTCCCGACGAACATCTCGCCCTCGAAAATTATTTTGGCGGCATCAAAGCCATCGCCCATTTCTATTCCGGCCTCGCCGCTCTTTAGTTGCAGAATTTTTTACGCTGCAGACCGCCGGAGACGGCATTTCTACGCGTTATTCACAAGTGCCTCTCAAAAAAGCCGCATTTTTCCGGCCTTTTTTGCGATTTTTCCTTGCGTTCTCCTTTCAGCTTGGCTATAGTGCCGAACGGCCCGAGTTTTTCCGCAGCAAAACAGGGGTTTTTCGCTCGCGGCCTGCCCCGCTCGTTTCGGGGTGGAAAGTAAATACAGGAGGATAAGCAGACTAGATGGCAGCCAAGCCAATGAGCAAGAGCAAGATCGTGTCGCACATCGCCGAGAAGTGCGGCACACCAAAGAAAACCGCAGTGCTCTTTTTCGAAGAGCTCTTCAAGCTTGCGGTGAAAGAAGCCAAGGGCGCCGCGGGCAAGTTCGTTATTCCGAACATCGGCCGCGTCGTGAAAGCGCACCGCAAGGCGCGCATGGGCCGCAATCCCCAGACGGGCGAAGCGATCAAGATCAAGGCCAAGACCGTAGTTCGCCTGCGCCCGGCGAAGGCGTTCAAGGACGCTGTCCTGAAGTAGATTCTCTGCTTCGCAGAGAATAGGCCCAGACACAGCGCATAAAAATCGGCTGGCACTCTTACCCAGAGGTTGCTGGCCGCCGTTTTAAACCGCGCTAGGTGCCTGGGTGGGTGTCCCGGTTGAGTTTGCCCCTGATGGCCTGATCACTCAGTTCATCAGGGGCTTTTTTATTCCTGCGAATTTCCGAACTCCCTCGCGATCAAACCAAACGCTTTTGCGAAATTCCGAGCACGCTCACGGGATTTCGCGTTCACTCGCGAAGTTACAATCAGGCGAGAGATAATCGCTCCATACAGGTTACAGCGTCTTTACGTAGGCGATGACATCCTTGATTTGTTGTTCATCGAGCACATCTTTGAACGGGGGCATCAGCGAATCGCCATTTTCGATCCAGGTCTTTAGATTATCGTCGGTGACTTTGTTGTTGTTGACGGTAAACGTGCCGCGCTTGGAAATTCCTTTTAGCCCAGGACCGATTTTTTTCGCGTCGCTATCCGCAAAGTGGCAGACGCCGCACTTCTGATCGAACACTTCCTTACCTTTGGTTGCGGAGCCTTTGGCCGTTGTCGTTTTTTTTGGCGCCGGCTTTGCCGCAGGATCCTGCGCCAATACTGCCATCGACAAGCCCAACAGCGCGAACCCCAGAATCAGATAATTTCGCTTCACGTCTCCCCCTTCATCGTTGACTGCCAAAATCTCTAAGTGCAAAAATGTTTGAGTACGAACATCTTCGCGTGCAAACCACCATGCGAAGTACCGTGCGATGTAGCGTCTAACGCGGCCTGCAAAGTGCGCACCCATCTTCTCTTTTTATGGCCGCAATTTCCACTCCCGCGACCCGGCACAAAGTACAGGTTCCCTCTGTGCACCGATGGGACTGTCGTACTTTTGACGCCCCCAAAACCGTGTGTTAACAATTTAAACCATGAGCCAGGAAACCCTGACGAGGGCGTGGGAAATCCTCCAAGACGCTTACCAGGCCCAGATGGAGGGCGACTACGATCGCGCCGTGGAGCTCTATCAATCCTCGCTCGAATTGCACCCCACTGCCGAGGCTTACACGTTTCTCGGCTGGACGTATCATTTTCAGGGCCGCATCGAAGACGCCATTGCCGAGTGCAAGCGCGCGATCGAAGTCGATCCGGAGTTCGGCAATCCTTACAACGACATCGGCGCGTATTTGATCGAGCTGAGCCGATTCGATGAAGCGATTCCGTGGCTGGAACGCGCTGTGGAAGCGCGCCGTTACGAGCCGCGCCATTTCCCTCACTACAATTTGGGCCGCGCGTATCTGGGTAAGGAAATGTACGCGCGCGCGATGAAATGTTTTCAAGAGGCGCTTGAAGATCGAGCCGCGATATTCGCTGGCTCGGCAGGCGCTTGCTTCGCTTCGCCGCTTGGTGAATTGAGAAGAGAGTGAGTAGTGGGTAGTTGATAGTGAGTAGGGCGCGAGCAGAGTTGGTCGCGGAAAGTCGACAGCTCACAGCTGACAGCCTACAGTAAGAAAAATTTCCCAATATAGTTTGGACGCCGCGTTTAACCTTAGAGATAAATATCGTGCGACGATCGCGCTCGAAATGCGAAGAGGGCACGATGTATCGTGCCCCTACGGGCGGCAGAACAGAGACCTCGCGCGATTCCAGGAGTTTCGAGCTCATTGAGCTACCGCTTGCAAGGGTGGCTCCTGCGCTGGGGGTTTGATGGCGCGGTCGTAGATCCACAACAATAACGCTGTGACAAAGCCGACGGCGCTGATGGCCCACCAGGCGCGTTCGGGATGGTGGGCGACTTCGCCGAAGTGGTGCATCATCGTGCCGCCGAACCAGCCCCCTACCAACGAGCCGATTCCAATAGGAAGAAATGCGAAGCCCATGTACGTGCCTTGCTGTCCGGGAGGCGCAAGACGCGAGATGTATGCGTAATAGGGCGGCTGCTGAATGATTTCGCCGATGGCAAGCACGGCGATGGAAACGATTGCGCCTATCACCGTTGGCCAGAATGATAAAACCAGCCATGACATGGAAGAAATGACGGTGCCAAGAATGACGGCATGGAATGGGGGAATCTTCCGAGCCAGGTAGTTAACGATAAAGGTTAAGCAGACAACGATGGCCGCATCAGTAATGAGGATGAGCTCGACGTGAGCGTTGGCATCTACGTAGGTGTGAATGAAGCCCGGCAGGCTGGTGTATTGCTGCCAGAAAACGATCCAGTAGCCAGTGAAGATAAGCAGGAAGATGAGAAATCGCGGCGGCCAGATAACGGCGCGAAAGTTGCGCACGACCTGAAGCACACTGGGGGCGGGCTCGTCGCCGGGTTTTCGGGGATCGCGAAAGAAAAAAAGGATAAGAAAAAACATGGCGAAAACGCTGAGCGCGGAAATTCGGAAAACTCTTTCTAGTCCAAAGTGCGTGTGCGCCCAATTTGCGACGAAGGGGCCCGCGGTGCCGCCGATGTTCACCATGGTGTAATAGATGGAATAACCGAGCGTGCGAACATTGGGCTTGGAAGCGCGAGCCGTAGTGCCGACGACGCATGGCTTTACCAGCGCAATGCCAAGCGCGGGAAGAATCAGGATGACGCCGACAAATAGGCTGAGCGGAACCGCGCCGCGAATCGGCGCAAGCCATGACGCCCCGATCGAACCGATTAGAAAGTACGCCACGGCCAGAATGAGGTAGGCCATCGAGAGCGCGCGGCGAAAGCCAAGTTTGTCTGCTACGGCACCGCCAAAAATCGCGAGAAACCAAACCATACCGCCGAATAGGCCGGTGAGCGTGCCGGTCTGCTCGGTAGAGAAGCTGAGCTTCTCCTGGAGGTATACGGCGAGCGACGAGAACGCGCCGTAGTAAGAGAGGCGCTCGAATATTTCGCTGACGTTGGCGACCCAAAAGGGGCGCTCGAAACCGTCGCGGATTTCCTGGAGCCGTAGGCTAGCGCTCATCGATCCCCCGGAATGGAATGGGTCCCCAAAGTGAAATTCGGGACCACTGAGTGGAGCGCGGGGATTGTACTTGAAGAGTTGGCCCTTCGACTACGCTCAGGGATGCCTAGGATACCCAGTTCTAACTACTTCGCTTTTGTCCAGGCGGGCTTTACCTGCTTTGCGAACGCATTTGTTAGTCGGTGTCTGGAGCCACGATTCTTGCGTGCAACGCCTGACGTTGCGGATTGGACCATATATGCCGAGCGCGTCATGCCCGCTTGGCGGGCCAGGCGGTCGATCAGCTCGATCTGATTCTCACGGGCGGTGACATTCACGCGAACGGTTTTTGATTTTGGGAAGTCTGTGGTGACTAGAAAAGCTACTGCATTTCGTCTATCGAGATCTTTGGCCAAATCATCGAGCTTGGACGGCTTGGGAATTTTTTCGCCGTCTTCCATCATGCCCGTGATATGAAAAGCCAGTGCTTCCGGAGCCTTGCGGCGAGCCTCGTCGAGCGACTTTCCTGCCGTTATGCAGCCGGGAAAATCGGGGAAGCTGACGCCAAAATCGGATTTGCTGTCTTTGTGTAGATAAGCGATGTAGTCCATTTTTACCTCAGCCTGATACCGGCTTGTTTTTCAATGCTTCTAAGCGTGCCGATGGGGATATCGCGGACCGGGTGCGGGACGGTAACTCTTCCCTTTTTCGTAGTGTGCTTGAACTGCTTGTGACTCCCCTCGTGCGCAACTTCATACCAGCCACCCTCTCGTAGGCGCTGGATGACCTCACGACTGCTCATGGCACATTATACACACTTTTAACACACTGATCAAATTTGACTTCAGTTCGCAAGAGTTCGATGCAGAAAACTACTACGGCTTGGATAGGCGACTGAAAGTTTACTCAGGCGTTGGGCTGGGGGCGGTAGGCGCCCATCAGTCTGGCGATTAGGACGGCGAGGTAGAGGACGCCGAGGATGGCTTCGACGACGGTGATGGAACGGGCTTGAGGCGAGACGGCCGTGATGCCGGCGGCACCGAGCGAGGTCATGGTGCAGAAACTGTAGTAGATGAAATCGAAGCGGGCGGGAACGGCATGAAGGTTGGTGTGCGGATCGAAATAAAATGCGGTTGGCCGCGCTGCAGCTACCAGTTCGTAGAGGCTGGCAAAACTGAATCCCACCAGCAGATAGATGCAGAGGGCTCCAAAGATGGTTTCGGAATTGGGACGGTCTCTGGCGAAGACGTGGCGGAAAATGACCACGACAATGAGCAAGTCAAAAATCAAGCTGACGACTACGTTGAATATGGAAAACGAGCTCAGCTCGGCCTTAGTAAGGAAAATGCGATGGAAGAGCGTGGGAATGGCAAGGAGGATGGCAAGGACGAGCAGGCCGCTGTGGATTTTTGCCGCGTAGACACTGATGAGGATGGCGGAGCTTCCGATAATGAGAAAAGTGTAGTGGCCGAAGCGGTTGGATTGTGCATAGGGAAAGAGAATGAGCGTGGCCAAAAGAAGAAGGAAAAGTAAAAAGAATCGGTGGCCGGTGAGAGCCGATTCTTGCTCGGACGGAAGTGTGGACGACATGAAGGCGTGAGGATCTCCGCGGGCGATGGTACACCTTTTCGGTAAGTGTTCCGAAGTAGCGGAGGATCCTCGCGATTAGAGAGTTACCGGCGTCCTCGAGTTTGCCGCAATTCGCGAAGGAAACTTATTGTGCCTAGGCTGAATGGGAGTGGACGTCCCAGCCGAGGTAGCGGGTGGTGGCTTCGTGGACGGCGGAGGCCACCGTGGAAAAATTTGCGGCGACGTGATGTTCGAAGCCGTTTTCGCAGATGTAGCGGAGTAGTTTTTGGAGGTGCGGGATTTTTACCACACCGGCTCCGCCGAAGGTATCGAGGGGGTCGTCGGTGAACTCGCCTTGGCCGACATAGCCGGAAATTTTTCCGGCGAGATCGTTGGTGGAGAAGCGCGCGAAACTCATGGCGCCGCTTTTGACGCGGCCGACGCAGGTGCCGAAAGTGTTGTCTTTGCCGACGGTGCCGGCGATGATTTCTTGAAAGTCCATGCGAACATCCTTGAAAAAATGTTTCGGCAAGTTGCTGCAGTGGAAGCAAACGGCTTTGTCGGGATCGTCGGCGTAATTGTTGTTCCAGTCGAGAAGGGCGCTGGGTGTTTGCGAGGCGAGTTGCAGGGCGTGCATGCCGATAACGCCGGCGACGTCAACTTCGCAGGCGCTGGAGAGGCCTTGATCGCTCATCATGCTCATCACGGTGCAGGGGACGACGCCGAAAAATTCTTCGAGGGAGGTCCAGCACTGGATGGCGCTGATGGTGACTTCGGTGTCGCGCATCCAGGTGTCGATAACGGTGCCAAGCTTGGCCATCTTGATCAGTGAAGCGTCGGGGATGCTTTGCGTCGAAACATATTTGCGGATGGCGGCAATTCTGTTCGTGACATTCGAGTCGTCGTCTTTCAAGCGGGCGGTGCGGCCCATGACTTCGGAGAGGTCGAGCGTTTCGACGGAGATGCCGTTGGCTTCGAGAATTTTTTCGCTGTAACGAACGGTGTTGAAGGCGGCAGGACGCGCGCCGATGGCGCCAATGCGAAGACGTTTGAGGCCTTTGACGACGCGGCACACGGCCAGGAACCAGTCCAAATCCTTGGCGAATGTATCGGAGTCGGGCGCTTCCGTGTGCAGCGTGGTTAGCGAATAGGGGATTCCGTATTGCGCGAGGTTGTTGCAGGCCGACATTTTTCCGCAGAAGCTGTCACGGCGATGGGTGATCAGCATGCGCGAGGGCGTGTCTGGAGTGGCCTGCATCAGGACGGGAACGCCGAGATTCGCCCAGCGCAACGTGTTGGCGATGGCGCGTTCGTCGCCGAAGTTAGGCAGCGTGACGACGACGCCGTCGATTTCTTCGCGGTGTTTTTTGAAGAGGTCGGCGCATTTTCTGGCGTCCTGCAGAGACTCCACCGCGCCGTGTTTCGAATCGCTCTCTTCCAGTACGATTGGCTTGATGCCTTTGGCGGTGAGCGCGGCGATCATATCTCGACGGCCCTCACTGGCGAGATGGCCGGGGAAAAAGCCCCGGTTTCCAACAATGATGCCGAGAGTCATCGGTCTGTTTGAAGATTGGGCCATGGTTCACCTTTTAAATTCAATTTACGATTGCTCTTAACGCGGGCCTTGATGCGCTTCTGGCAACAGAAGCAAACGGTTGAATGCTAACCAACGGACGCATAAAACCGCGATTACTTTTCTACGACTGTAAGAGTCGTTTCGATCAAATCGACGGAATTTCCGCCGACCATGATCTTGAACGTTCCTGGCTCGACGACCTTGTGCATGTCGCGATTCAGGAATGAAAGCTCATCGAAGCCGAGGGAAAACTCGACGGTTTTTGTTTCGCCTGGGTTGAGCGAAATTCTGCGGAAGCCGCGCAGTTCTTTGATGGGGCGCGTTACGGAACTGACTTCGTCGCGGATGTAGAGTTGCACGACTTCGTCGCCGCGGACTTTGCCGGTGTTGGTTACGTTCACGCTGACGTGGGTTGTGCCTTGTGGGCCGATGGAATCAGGTGCCAGGTGGAGACTGTCATATTTAAAAGTGGAGTAGCTCAGGCCCCAGCCAAAAGGAAATAGTGGTTTCGTGGTGTCGTCCAGATACTCGCGCTTCGCGGAAGGCTTTTGATAGTAGTAGTCGGGGATTTGGCCGACGGTGCGCGGCACTGTGATCGGCAGCCGTCCCGCGGGATTGTAATCGCCGAAGAGAACTTCAGCGGCCGCAGTGCCACCTTCCTGGCCCAGGTACCAACCATCGAGAATGGCGGGAGCGTTTTCCGCAATGTAGGTGACGGCGTTGGGGCGGCCGTGGAGAAGAAGGACCACGACAGGTTTGTGCGTGGCGAGCATGGCTTTGGCGAGATCGTCTTGATTGCCGAGCAGATTGAGATCGTCGCGATCGCCTTTGTGTTCGGGCGCCCAAGCTTCGCGAGACGTAGACTCGTTTTCGCCGAGCACGAGAATGATGACGTCGGCTTTCTGCGCGACTTTTACGGCTTCCGCGATGCGCTGCGCGTTTTTAACGGGATCGCCGAGTTCGACTTTGTCAGCGTCCCAATCGGGAAGCGTTTCGGTGATTTTCGTGCCTTCAGCGTAGAGAACTTCGGCGTTCGAACCGACGCGCGCCTTGATGCCGTCGAGAATGGTGACGCCGCGGCCGGGCTTGTTGCTGTAACCGCCGAGGTGCATGTCGTGAGCGTTGGGACCGATGACGGCAATGCGTTTGTACTTGGCGGTGTCCAGCGGAAGAAGATTGTTCTGGTTTTTCAGCAGTGTAAGCGTCTCGCGCGCGGCTTGTAGCGCTAGTTTCTGATGCTCGGGGCTGTTGGTGATTTTTTCGGCATAAGCGGGATCGACGTAAGGATCATCGAAAAGGCCCGCGAGGAATTTTGCGCGGAGCACGCTCGCGGCGGCGCGATTGACGGCTGCTTCGGAGACCGTGCCGTTGTGTACCTGCTGAACGAGACCGGGAAAGGCGTCCGGAAATGGCAACTCGATGTCCACGCCGGCGTCGAGAGCCATGCGCGCGGCGGCGTCTTTATCCGCGACGACGTGATGGACGCGAATTAATTCCATGATGCCGAAATAATCGGAGACGATGACGCCGTTGAATCCCCACTCGTGGCGCAGAATGTCGGTAAGGAGATGCTTGTTGCTGTGCGAAGGAATGCCATCGATTTCGTTGTAAGAGGCCATCACGGTGTGCACGTGGGCTTCTTTGACAGCGGCTTCGAACGGCTTCAGCCAATATTCTCGAATGACGCGCTCGGAATAGTTGCCGGGCGCGACGTTGGTGCCGCCTTCGGGCTGGCCGTGCACGGCGAAGTGTTTCGCAGTAGCCATGACGTGCGATTTGTCGACGCCGGGGCCATCGCCTTGAAAGCCTTTGATTGCCGCGACGCCGAGGCGTGAAACGAGGTAGGGATCTTCGCCGTAAGTTTCTTCCGTGCGGCCCCAGCGTGGATCGCGCGCGAGGTCGAGAACGGGCGCTAGGCATTCGTGCACGCCGCGGGCGCGGGCTTCGGCGGCATCAGCGGTGAATACTTCGTGCAGCAATTCCGGATCCCAAGTGGACGCGAGACCGATCGCCGCGGGATACGACGTGCCCTTGTCGGCGATGTGACCGTGCAAGCATTCGTCGTGAAACATCACGGGAATGCCAAGCCGCGTGCTCTCTTTCATCCATTTCTGCAGCGTGTTGGTGAGCTCCGCTTCTTCGCGGGGGCCGTGGGAGGATTCGCTCGGACGCGACATCTGGCCGATGCCGTCTTTCAGAATGACGGCCGCGTGGTCCGGGAGAAATGCGCCTTTGTCATCGACGAAGCGGGACTCGGGAGTTTTCATGAAGGCGGGGTTTTCCCAGACGCCTTCCATCTGCGCGACTTTTTCTTCGAGCGTCATGCGCGAAAGAAGATCGGCGAGTCGTGTCTCAATGGGCAATTTCGGATTGCGGTAGGCGGGAACGTCCTGTGCCTGGCTGCGGAGAAAGATTGGCGCGCAAACGAGGAGCGCCGCAGACGCGGCGATAGCTAGCCGGGCGGGAGAAAAAAACTTCATCAAAACCTCCGAGAAAAAATAGCGATACTTGTAATCTGAAAAACGGCTGGTACTATAGCACGGCCGTTAACGTACACGGCGAATCTTTCGGTGCGGTGTTGAGTAATCCGAAATTTCGCCACGGCTGCACACGCAAGACGGCCGCGCAGTTCGAATGCTATAGACTGGCAATCCCATGCATCGTTTCCTGCACATAACGATCTGCGCCGCGCTGTTATTTTCGGGTCTTAGAGCGACGAATGCGCGCGCCGAAACCGGAGCTGACGCATGGCTGCGCTATGCGCCGCTGGAGAAGCTAGCCACGGGGATGTACTCGGACCTGCCTGTGACCGTGGTGGTTCTCGGTGATTCTCCCGTGCTCGATTCCGCCAAAGCCGAACTGATTCGCGGCATTCGTGGAATGTTGGCGCGGACGTTGCGTGAGGATAGAAATCAATCGCGCAAACCCGCCATCATCCTGGGCACACTTTCAGCGTTGCGCGCGGACTCACCTAGGCTTTTCGAACAGGCCGATCTTCACGACGATGGTTTCCTGCTCGCAACGGAAAAATTCCACGGCGTGGACTGCTTGATTGTGACGGCAACTTCCGAGCGCGGTGTTCTCTATGGCGTGTTTGCGTTGCTCAGCAAGATCGCGCGAGAAGAAAGCGTTTCCGCTTTGCACGAAACGCAGCAGCCCTCCGCGCCAATTCGGTGGGTGGATCAGTGGGACAACTTGGACGGCCGCATCGAACGCGGTTACGCGGGGCCGTCTATTTTTTTCGAGAATGGTAATGTGCGAGCCGACCTTACGCGCGCAGGCGAATACGCGCGCTTGCTTGCTTCCATCGGAATCAACGGATGCGCGATCAACAATGTGAATGCCAATCCCCATGTTCTTGAGGATGACTTTTTGCCGCAACTCGCACGCGTTGCGGATGTGTTTCGTCCTTGGGGAGTTCGGCTTTCTATCTCAGTCGATCTCAGTAGCCCAAAGGTGATCGGTGGCCTGGATACGTTCGATCCGGCAGACCCGCGCGTTGCCGAATGGTGGAAGAAAAAATTTGACCAGCTTTACGCGGTCATTCCGGATTTTGCGGGCGTGGTCGTCAAGGCGGATTCGGAGGGGCGGCTCGGTCCCGCGACGTATGGCCGCTCGCCTGCCGATGCCGCCAACGTGATTGCACGCGCCCTTGCGCCGCACCACGGAATCGTCTTTTATCGCGCGTTTGTTTACGACCATCATCTAGATTGGACCAATCCCAAGAACGATCGGGCCAGGGCCGCCTACGACAACTTCCATCCGCTTGACGGCAAGTTCGACGACAACGTAATCATCCAGATCAAACATGGACCGATTGACTTCCAGGTGCGCGAGCCGGTTTCGCCGCTCTTCAGCGGCCTGGAAAAAACAAACGAGGCCATCGAGCTGCAAGTCACGCAGGAATATACCGGGCAGCAGCGGCATTTGTGTTTTCTTCCGCCGATGTGGAAAGAAGTTCTTGATTTCGACATGCACGCAGGCGAACAGCCCACTCGTGTGAAGGACTTTGTGGCGGGCAAAGCCTTTCATCGACCGACGGGGGGATTCGTTGCAGTGGTGAATGTCGGCATGGACGCTAACTGGCTGGGCCATCCTCTGGCGATGGCGAATCTTTATGGATACGGCCGGCTGGCGTGGAATCCGAATCTCGATTCCAAGACGATTGCGGAGGAATGGACGCGCCTCAGCTTTGGAAACGATCCGAGTGTAGTGCAAACAATTTCCGGGATGCTGCTCGCGTCCTGGCCGATCTATGAAAACTACACCGGCCCATTAGGCGCAGGCACGCTGACGGATATTGTGGGCCCCCACTTCGGACCGGGAGTTGAGTCTTCCGAACGAAATGGCTGGGGACAATGGCACCGCGCCGACCACGATGGCGTCGGCATGGACCGCACAGCGGCAACGGGCACGGGATATGTCGATCAGTACCTCGGGCCAGTAGCGAAGATGTACGAATCGCGGTCCACCACGCCCGACGAACTGCTGCTTTTCTTTCACCACGTGCCATACACCTACGTCTTGCATTCGAAAAAGACCGTCATCCAGCACATCTACGATTCGCACTATGCAGGCGCGGAGCAAGCGGCAAATCTTGTGCAGCAATGGAAAACGTTGAAAGGCCGCGTGGATGAAGAGCGCTATGCGGAAGTGTTGAAGCGTCTGGAATATCAAGCAGGGCATGCGATCGTTTGGCGCGATGCAGTCTGCAATTGGTTTTTTCAAATCTCCGGCATACCCGATAAGCTCGGCCGAGTAGGCCACTATCCCGGCCGCATTGAAGCTGAAGCGATGCAGTTGCAAGGCTACG
Organism: uncultured Acidobacteriota bacterium; assembly: GCA_963784015.1. Taxonomy (GTDB): domain Bacteria; phylum Acidobacteriota; class Terriglobia; order Acidiferrales; family UBA7541; genus Acidiferrum. The sequence goes on along the minus strand of CAWAPX010000023.1, from coordinate 1,452,536 downwards.
TACCCTTCGAGGTTGTTCCACGTGAAACCGCTTCGGGTGGAAAGGCGATTGAGTGTCCCCCTCCCGCGCAAATATGTTCCGCCACGTTCCCTTTCGATGGTGCCGCTGGCAAGTATGAAGTCGATGTCGAGTATTTTGACCAAAATAACGGCAAGTCAAAGTTTCGCGTGTTGGTCGGCGATCGAGTTGTGGATGAATGGATTGCTGACGATCATTTGCCAGCAACAAAGCCGGGCGGCGATTCATCCACGCGCCGACGAATCCTTGGCTTAGCGCTCCGCCCTGGCGACACGATTCGCATCGAAGGCGTTCCCGATGGTGAAGAGCACGCCGCCCTTGATTACGTCGAAATCCATGCCTCGCCCGAATGAACTTAGCGCGGATGAAACAGATGCTGCCTAAACGGATTACAATTCTGGCGCGTTTATCTCGGTATGTTTTTGAGTGCGAATTCGTTGTGATTCAGTCTCTAGCAACCGCAATTATCAGGCGCTAGAGAGAATTTCGATTTAGAATCAATAACGCTCCCGAAGGAAGCACGAACTGAGCCATAACGTTTCTCATTTCCCCACGTGGGTAAGCCATGTTGCATGATCTTCAGTTCGCGTTCCGTCAGCTTCTGAAAAGCCCCGGCTTCAGCCTCGTCGCGATCCTTACGCTCGCACTGGCGATCGGCGCGAACACCGCAATTTTTTCTGCGATTGACGCGGTGCTGCTGCATCCGCTGCCTTATCCAGATCCCGACCGGCTCGTCATCGTGCAGGAGACACTGCCTCGCTACGCGTTGCGCAGCATTGCGCCCACGGCCCCGGATTACGCGGAATTCCGGCGTCAAGCCACTTGTTTCAGCCAGGTCGCAGCGGTAACCGAGGCGGTTGCGACCTTGACGGGCGACGGGCAGCCTGAGGAGGTCCCGGCGCTGCGGGTCACCGCCAGCGCGTTTCCAATGCTGGGCGTCGTCCCTATTGTCGGTGGCCTGTTTACTTCCGATGACGATCAGCCCGGCAGGGATCATGTCGCCATCCTTTCGGAAGGATTGTGGACGCGCCGCTACGGCCGCGATCCATCCATTGTCGGGAAGAACATTCAGATCAATCTCGAAAGCTATCGCGTGGCCGGCGTAATCCGGCCGATTTTGGACTATCGCGTCGCGGCCGGCCTCTGGATGCCGCTAGCCTTCGCTCCTTCCGAAATTGCACCCGGCACGCGCAGCCCGCACAATATCGACGTGATTGGGCGGCTCAAACCCGGCCGGACCATCCAGGAAGCGCGCGATGATTTTCGCCGCATCGCTGCTCTCATTGTCGAACAGTATCCGAATCAGGCTTCGATGGACCGCGGGTATTCCGTCGACCTGAATCCGCTCGCGGAAAAGCAGGCGGGTGATTTGAAGGCGCCTTTGTTGGTGCTGATCGCCGCAGTGGGTGCGTTGATGCTCATCGCCTGCGCCAACGTTTCCAACCTTCTGCTCGCCCGTGCGATGAAGCGCCGCAGGGAGATCGGCATCCGTTCGGCCTTGGGCGCTTCGCGCCTTCGCGTGATTCGGCAACTGTTGACCGAAAGTCTGATGCTTGCCTCTATCGCCTGTGCCACGGGAACGTTGCTGGCGTTTTACGGACTTCGCCTTTACGCTCAGTTCGGTCCCGCCGATTTGATTCACGGAGCCAGCCCTTCTATCAACGCCTGGGTCATGGGCTTTTCCCTTTTCGTCTCGATCGCCGCGAGCGTGCTTTTCGGCCTCGCTCCAACTCTCGAAACTTCGCGAATCGATCTTACGGAAGCGCTCAAAGAAGGCTCGCGCGGATCGACCATGGGACGCAGGCTGTTGCGTGAATCGATAGTCGCCTTCGAAGTCTGCGCTTCTCTGATGCTTTTGATTGGCGCCGGTCTCCTCGTCAGAAGCTTCATTCGCTTGGAGCGCACTAGTCCCGGATTTCGTTCGGAAAATGTGCTGACCGCGTTCGTGTCCTTGCCGGTAGCGCAATACCGGGAACCCTCGCAAAGAGCCAACTTCGCGCGAATGGTGCTCGAACGCGTACGCGCGATTCCGGGCGTGCGCTCCGCGTCAACGATCGATTTCCTTCCTTACAACGGCGGCCCCGGAAGCGGCGGAGTCGAGGTTGAAGGTCATCCGCGAAATCCAAATGAGCCGCAGCAGATCATATGGCAAACACGGGCTTCGCCCGGATTTTTTGAAACTCTCAGGATCCCCCTCTTGCGCGGCCGCGACATTGCCGCTTCCGACGAACAGGGGTCGCCCGGCGCAGCCGTCGTTGATGAGATCGCTGCTGAGAAATTGTTCCCGAACGCCGACCCTCTCGGCATGCAGATCACTGTCCCGTTAGCCGGAAGCACATTTACTGTCGTCGGCATAGTTGCCGCGACGAAATCCCGGAGCTTGTCTGCTCCACCCGAGCCGCGAGTCTATTATTTCGGCCCGCAGTTTCCGTTCGGTTCGTTGGCAATCGTGATGAAGACCGCGTACGATCCGGTCGCGCTGGTCTCCGCAGTCCGCCACGAAATCGCTGCGCTCGATTCCAACCTGCCGGCGGAGCTGCTTACCATGGACCAGATCCTGGCCGATTCGCTCTCCCGGCAGCGATTCTCGATTCAATTGATGGCTGTATTCGCTGCGCTCGCAGGTCTCCTCGCTGCTATCGGCATCTACGGCGTGCTCGCATATCTGGTAGATCAGCGGGGTCGCGAATTCGGAATTCGCATCGCTCTCGGCGCTCGTTCCGTTGACGTGCTCGCATTGGTCTTGCGGCAGGGATTAGTCCCCGTGGCCGCTGGGTTGATCGCAGGGATTGCAGGCGCACTGGGATTGACGCGCCTGCTGAAGAGCCAGCTCTATGAAGTCAGTGCAACGGATCCGCTGATCTTCGGCGCGGTTTCCGTCGGGCTGATCGCCGTTTCGCTCGCGGCCATGTACATTCCCGCGCGGCGTGCGACTCAAGTCGATCCATTGGAGGCGCTGCGGCAGGAATAATCGCTCCGTTGTGTGCCCTCCGTTGCGTGTTTGCACAAAAACACTGAGCTTTGATCCGCAACCGCGTGCCCCCCGAAACCCAGCACTCTTCATTGAGATGGTCAGTCACGGAATCGGACAATAATCCACGCCGGGACGAATTGCTTAGGCTTGCAAAACGGTGCGGGCCTTAAGCGCAGGCTCGTTCGATTTGGAATCGGCCTGCCGCATTTCGCGGAAGAGGTGCAGGTTTGAGGACATCACGACTCCGGGGCTGAGATGCGCTGCCGGAGGGAGATGAATTTTGTTAGTGAGGTTATCGGCGAGGAGACGAACGGCGATCTGGCCTTGGCGGTGAGGGTGCTGGTAAATCGAAGCGGTGATGATTCCCTTTTTAAAGTACGGAGCCATTTCGGCGAAAAGGTCCGTGGTGATTAGCTTTACTTTTCCTTCGAAGCCGCGCGCACCGAGAGCGCGGCAAACCGGCAGGCAGTTGACGGTGTTTACGTAAAGTCCATCGAGTTTAGGGAAACGCCGAAGAAGATCCGACGTTTTTTGGAAGCTTTCGTTCTCATCTTCATGGCCTTCCACCACGCTGATGATTTTTCCCTCGGGGCAGTGCCGCAGGAATCCTTCGGTAAAACCGTCTGTTTTCTTGCGATGATCTTCCGTCGATAGCATTCCTGCAACTACTGCCACTTTGGAACCCGGCGCCACGCACTTACCCATCAATTCCCCTGCCAGGCAGCCGTTCAAGCGCGGCTCGACGCAAACGATGCTTGATCGGTGGCTTTCCGGAGCATCCGTTGAAACGCAAACGACGCGAACACCTTTTTCCTCCGCTTCGTTGATTAACGGCGTTAGTTCTTTTGGGCTTCCGGCGGTGAGAATGATTCCATCGACGTGGCTTTCCACAAGCTCTTTGAAAACTTCGAGGTCGCCTTCGCCCAGAGTTTGCACGGGACGATTTTCAAACTCGACGCCCAGTTGCTCCAGGTGATGTTCTTCATCCAGAACTCCGCCCCAGAGCTGGTCATAGAAAAAATGAATTTCCTTGGGGATGCACACGCCAATACGCACGTGAGCTTTCGCCCCCGAAAGGGCGCGAGCCGCAAGATTCGGCGAATAACCGATCTGCTCGGCAATTTGCAGAATCCGTTTGCGCGTGGCTTCCTTGATGCCGCCGCGTCCGTGCAAAGCGCGATCCACGGTACCGATAGAGACGTTCGCTATTTCGGCGATCCGGTGGATTCCGTGCTTTTCCTTACTCATCTACCGCACTCCGCCATTCCGCGCCTCAATTGCAGCGCGAATTTCTGCGTGGTCCCGCACTGCCACGCAAGATCAAACGTTGGATACTCCACAAATGGCCGATTAGTTTCAGCAGTTCCACGCACCCACCCTAAGTCTCCACCCCTGGAAAGCTCAGGACGCGGGACGCGCGGACCGCGTACGTTAACACGATTTAATGAAGTAGAGGAAAAGAACAATCGGCTTCCACGATTTGAGGAGTAGAATCGCGCGCTTGCGCTATTCGTTGACTTGGGGAGTACAATCACCGCCGGCCTGTTCACCAAGTTAGGCATGGCGAAGAATTAGACGCGCCCGGGCCTCTTATGGTTCGAGCTGGAAGCGAACCGTTTACGGCACCAATCTAAGTTTTCTGAGGAGCTTTCTAAATGCGTTCTGTCTCGCGGCGGAATTTTTTGCAAAACGCGTCTAAAACTGGAATCGCACTGGGCGCAAACTTGGCATTCGGCAAACATTTGCTTGGGCAATCGCCCGGGGCGAACGCAGGCCAGCCGACACGAATCTACGCCGATTCCCGCCGGATGATCGCTCCCCTGAATCGCGACGTGTTTGGTTCCTTTCTCGAGCATCTCGGCCGCGCCATTTACGAGGGCATCTACGATCCGCAGTCCAAGCTTTCGGACTCCAACGGCTTTCGCAAGGATGTTCTCGACGAAATAAAGAAACTCGGCGTGCCCATCATCCGGTATCCGGGCGGAAATTTTGTTTCCGGGTACAACTGGCTCGACGGAATCGGGCCGAAAGCAAACCGCCCGGCGGTGCTGGACAAAGCGTGGAATTCCATGAACTCGAACGAGTTTGGAACGGATGAGTTTCTCACCTGGTGCCGTCTCGTGGGGACGGAACCTTTGTTGGGCTTGAATCTGGGAACAGGAACGCCGGAGCAGGCGGCAGCGCTGGTGGAATATTGCAACGTGGACAAAGGCACGCAGTGGAGCAGTCTGCGGCGAAAGAACGGATTTGCGGAACCGTACAAAGTTCAAAAGTGGTGTCTCGGCAATGAGATGGACGGTCCCTGGCAAATCGGCCACATGACAGCCACGGAGTACGGCCTGAAGGCGGAAGATGCCGCGCGACAGATGCGCTACGTCGATCCTTCGCTAAAGCTGATTGCGTGCGGTTCGAGCGGCCCCGGCATGCCAACCTATTTAGAATGGGACCGCGAGGTTCTGGAGCAGTGCTACGACTATGTCGACGCCATTTCTTTGCATCGTTACCTCGGCAATACAAAAGAGGAAACCGGAGGGGAGAGCTCGAAGTTTCTAGCTTTGAACCTCAGCATGGAGCGGCAAATCGACGAAGTAGCCGCAGTGTGCGACATGGTCCGCGGGCACAAACGCTCGCCGAAAAAGTTGTGGCTGAGCTTTGACGAATGGAATGTGTGGTACCGGGAACGCACCGGCGACGCAACAAACGGCCACAGGCAAAACGCGCCGCACCTCTTGGAAGAAGTTTACAACCTGGAAGATGCTCTGCTCGTCGGAGGGCTCATCAATACGCTGATTCGCAAGGCAGACCGCGTCCAGCTCGCATGCCTGGCGCAGCTCGTCAACGTAATCGCGCCGATCATGACCAATGCGAATGGTTTGCTCAGGCAGACGATTTATTATCCGTACAGCTGGGCCCTTGAGTTTGCTCGCGGCGCTTCGCTGGAGCTATTAGTGGAATCGCCCACGTACGATGTCTCCGGGATGGGAGCCGTAAACTATGTGGATGCGGCTGCTACGCAGCAAGCGGACACTGGAAAGATCGCGCTCTTCCTTTTGAATCGAGACCTAGCGAAACCTCACCAAGTGGAAATCGTCTGGCAAGGCTCTTCGCCGCGCGCCGGCGATGCTGTAGTCCTTACTGGCAGCGACCTGAAAGCTACAAACACATTCGATGCGCCGGCACGCGTCACGCCGCAGAAGGCAGAGAAACCTTCAAGTACCGGTAGCCGCACGACGGTCGAACTGCCGCCTCGTTCCTACACTGTCGTCCAGTGGAGTGCCTAGGCAAAGCGGAGGACTGTCATTTTTCGTCTTAGCCTACCGTGGTGCTACACGTGTCCTCCTGCTATCATCTCGGCAGGCGATCGGCTTATGCAGCGACGGTACGCACGCGTGTTGTTCTCTTTGCTTCTCTTAGCCCCAGCCTCATCTTCAACCTTCGGGCAAGGGCAAGAACCCCAGAAGAAGATTCTCTCCGGCTACATCCGAGACGAAGCCTCCGGCCATATCCTCGGCGAGGCTCGTATAGAACTGCAAAATGCCATGGGTACGCCGATCTCGTTCGCCTACTCGGACGGGAACGGCACGTATGAGTTCGATGATATTCCCGGCGATTGTTACGTATCGGTTCAGCACGATGGTTACGAATCCGTGCGCGAGTATATTCGGCCGGATGGGTCGGGACACGTCTACAAAGACATCCTTTTACGGCCGGCGAGTGCCTCGTCCGGATCAAAGTCCGTAAATCCAATATCCGAGCACGAGCTCAGTGTTCCGCCCAAAGCACGAGAATTCTTCGCGAAGGGCGTTCAGCTCATCGTGGATAAGTCCGACTATCGCGGTGCCGTCGCTGAATTTGCGCGAGCCATCGCCAAGTATCCAACCTACTACGAAGCCTACGCGGCCATGGGGCTGGCGCAAAACAGGATGGGCGATGCCGCCGCGGCGGAAGCGGCGCTCCGAAAGTCCATTGAGCTGAGCGCGGAAAAATATCCTCAGGCGATGGTTGACCTCGCCGCGATGTTTAACGTTCAGAAACGCTTCTCGGATGCCGAGCCCCTTTTACGCAAAGCGATTGCCGTCGATGCTTCGTCCTGGCGAGGCCAATTCGAATTGGCGGTGGCCCTTGGCGGCGAACAACGTTATAAGGAAGCCTTAGTCTGCGCGTCCGCAGCTCGCGATCTGAAACCGGAGAATCCCCAAATCTACTTGCTGCTCTACAATCTCCACATCCACACGGAGGACTTTCCGGGAGCTTTACTGGATACGGAGAGCTACCTGAAGCTTACGCCGGATGGCGCGACCGCCGACCGCGTCCGCAAAATGCAAGAACAGGTCCGAAAAGCAGTGCAGGGTTCGGGCGGTGTTTCAGCTCCAAACTCCTAAGCTACGCCTGCCGCGGGAGCGGCACGTTTACTCACGACGGCCCCGCGGGCTCCGTCGAGGCAGATGCTACCAGCCGAACAGCGATTCGCTGGAAGTGATATCCAGCCGCAATGTTCCCGTAAATCAGAATCCCTGAAGAGTTTGCGCGCTGGGAGTGAAGAAATCTGGGCGTGCGCTGGCCTATTAAGGTTTGCTCGCCTCGATCCCATTCCTCCCCTCCACGACTGTAACGATGCGATCTATGCCAGGTACTTTGAATTTTTCTCTTGCTCCGCTTGGCCAATAAATTTCGATCGAATCTACTGCTTTTGCCGCACCCAATCCAAAGTGAATGCGCTGATCGGAGCTTGAGCTGTAAGACCCGCCGCTATAAACATCTCCCCGTTGCCGGATTCCGCCTATCGTCAAAAATACTTTTGCCCCATTGGCATCGCGCGGACTCTTGGGCCCGCCGATAAGTTTCAGCTCCAGCCAATGATTGCCAGTCTTCAGCACATTGCGCAGAAGCGTAGGCTTCGAATCGATGTTATTGATCACCACGTCGATCGCGCCATCATTGAAAATATCGCCGAATGCCGCGCCTCGGGCTGAGATGACATCCGCCAGCCCGCTTCCTGTCGCGGGCGGTACTTCCTGGAATTTCTTTCCATCCAAATTCCGGAATAGCTGCGGACGCTCCGCCCAGGTGGTGCCCCAGTCTTGCTTGTCCACCTCCGGATAGACGTGCCCGTTGGCGATAAAGATGTCGAGCCAGCCGTCGTTGTCAAAATCGAGGAAGCCGGTTCCCCACGATAGAAAAGGAATGGTGGGACCAGCTAGCCCTGCCTGGTAGGTAACATCCGAAAAATTGCCTTGGCCATCGTTTCGATAGAGTGTTTTGTAGTCGTCCGAAAACGTTGTGGTGAAGAGATCGATTCTTCCATTCCTCTGGTAATCGCCTATGCCGATCCCCATGGAAGCCTGCTCGCGCCCGTCCTCGCTCAGGGCGAATCCCGATCCATAGCTCACATCCTCAAAAGTGCCATTGTGCTTGTTGCGATAAAGATAGTTCGGCGTGGAATCGTTCGCCACCACCAGATCCACCCAGCCATCATCATCGACGTCCACGAAAGCCGCGGCCAGACCGTAATAACCGCTCGGATCGGATACGCCCGCTTTGACGCTTACATCCGTGAACGTGCCGTCGCCATTGTTATGAAACAGGTGGTCGCTCTCGCCCGGCAAACCTCGCGGCCCGCACATCACAGCAATTCCCCGGAACTGGCAAAAATTGGGAGGGATGCGCCCTTGTCCTGCGATCGGTGGATTGTCGATATCGAACTTCACGTAACCGGGAACAAACAGATCCAGCAGGCCATCGTGGTCATAATCGCCCCACGTAGGCCCCGCCGACCATCCTCCCACAGTTACTCCAGCTTTCTCCGCCACGTCCGTAAACGTGCCGTCATGATTGTTATGATAAAGACGGTTCTTCCCAAAGTTCGCCACGTAAATATCCGGCCAGCCGTCGTTGTCGTAGTCGCCGACGGCCACGCCAACTCCCCATCGTTCGTTCGCCACACCCGCTTTTTCGGTGACGTCCGTAAAAGTGCCGTCGTGATTATTGTGGAAGAGCATGGCTCGCGGAGGCGCTTCTTTCCCCTTCAGCGCCGCGATGGTGGAAGAGTTCAGAAGATAGATGTCGAGCCAGCCGTCGTTGTCGTAATCGATCAACGCCACACCGGAACCGATGGTTTCCAGAATGCTGCTCTTCTCCGGAGTTCCAGAACGATGGAGGAATTTTTCAAGGCCGGCCTGTTTAGTGATGTCGCTGAACACGACCGTCGCGCCATCCACAAATCCGCCAGCCGTAATCGGCCGCGAAAGCGAGTCCTTCACTGCCGGATGTGCGCCGCCGGTGGCAACTCCCATCCCCGAAGAAGATTGTTTTGCCGGCGGATTCGCGGGTTGCTGGCCCCTTGAGCCAAGCGCAAGTAGTAGAACGGAGACCCCCACAAACAGCAAACTCGACGCGAAGAGCATTTTCGGGCGCCGCGCATTTTCCCGTTTCGGGCTTGGAAAGGTCACCCCTGAATCCTATATCGACTCGCCCCCTTGAGTCATGTTCTGCGCTTCCTCAAAAACGCGACCCGATTGATTAAGGCAGCTTAATGGATTTAGTGGCGGGATTTCTGTAGGGATGGACAAACTCCCCGTCCTGCGTTTCTAGGAGGTACTCCTTTTCTCGCTTTATCCCTTTTGTTACAGCGTTGAGCATCAGGGGCACAGCTTCTACAAATCAAAAAAAGTGCTTGACATTAACAGCACTCCAATGAAAAGCTCCGTTTACGTTAACGGCGTTTCCAATCGCCGTGGGGTGTGGAGGCATGACTATGAATTTGCCGTTGTGTGCAGTTAAGAATATCGTTTTTGTGGCAAAGCAGTTTCGTTTGCGTTTTCTATTAGTTCTTTTGGTTACAATCATCGCATTTTCTGCTTCGACTTTTGCTCAGCAAACCACCATCGTTGGCACGGTTACCGATCCTTCCGGTGCCGCTGTCCCGAATGTGGCTGTCACCGTGACCAACGTCGCTACGGGAGCAGCGCGAACGTTTCCCACAAATGACTCCGGCCAATTCGCCGCTGTCGATTTGCAGGTCGGCCATTACGTAGTCAAGGCCGAAGCCAAGGGCTTCAAGGTCGCGGAACAAAAAGACATCGTTCTGACGATTGGCGCCCGCATCCGCGTCGACTTCCAGATGCAATTGGGCGCGGCGCAAGAAACTGTGACGGTTGAAGCCAATGCCGTCCAGGTTCAAACTGATTCCGGCGAGCGCAGCAACCTCATCACTGACCAACAGATGAGCCAGATCGCCGTCAACGGCCGCAGCATTTATCAGCTTGCCGCTCTGACGCCAGGCGCTTCCAGCCAGATTAACAATTATGTGAATACCCCGGTCGGTGGCGATGCCAGCGTGGAATTCAACGGCATGCGCCAGAACCACAACATCTATTTGTTGGATGGCGGCGAAGACGATGACCGCGGCGGCGCGGGCGGCATGAGCATTGCCCCGTCATCGGACGCTATTCAGGAATTCCGCGCTCTTACTTCCAATTACAGCGCGGATTACGGTCTCTCTTCGGCCGGCACCATGACCATGGTTCTGAAGTCTGGAACGAGCCAGTTCCATGCTTCCGCATGGGAATTCAATCGCAACGATTATTTCGATGCGCAAAACTACTTCGTGCCGAACACCGAACTTCGCCTCAACGTTTACGGCTTCAACGTCGGCGGCCCGGTGACCCTCGGCCACTTCTATAACCCGGACAAAAAGAGAACCTTCTTCTTCTACAATATGGAATGGCGCCCGCTAGTTACCGGCGGAGCAACCAACCAGACGGTTCCCGGAACGGATACGTATGGCGGCAATTTCAGTTCCCTCGGCAGCACGATCACGGTTCCGACGACTGCACAAGTTGCCCCCGGGGTTCTTTTTGCCAACTGTCCTGGTGGCGTGGCTCCCGCGGGAATCGCTCAGGGTTCACCCTTCCCCGGCAACATTATTCCTAGCTGCATGATCAATCCGAACGCAGCATCTCTGGTCGCGGCCGGCATTTTCCCGGCCAACAACGCTGTGTCCTCGAGTGGAAGCCCGGAGTTCAAAGGCGGCGCCAACGCTGTCACGAATCTGCGGGAAGAGGTCGTCCGCATCGACCACAACTTCAACAGCAAGTTCTCCGTCTTCGGACACTACATCGCCGAACAAGTCACCCAGGGTTTCGCAACTAGCCAGTGGAGCGGAGACAACGTTCCTACGGTTGGCGACAACTTTGGCAATCCGTCGTATAGCGCCGTTATCCATACCACCTATACGATCAGCCCGACGCTCGTCAACGAAGTCGCGTTCAACTATAACGGCAACCGTATCAACATCATTCCTTACGCGGCCTCGGGCTTAACCAGTTTGTCTCTGCCCGCCGGCTACGATGCGACGAGTTCCAGACTCTTCACCGGGCCGAACAATTTGAGCCGTATTCCCAACATCGACTTGCAAGGCGCGAGCGGAGCGCAGTTTGAAATCTCCAGCTGGCCGTGGAAAAACAAAGCCGATGACTACCAAATCCGAGATGACATTTCTTGGACACACGGCGCCCACCAGTTCAAGTTCGGCGGCAGCTGGGCTCTCTACAAGAAGACCCAGGACCTGTTTGGCCAGACCCAAGGTGGCTTCACCTTCAACGGCAGTTTCACCGGAAACAGCTTCGCCGACATGCTGCTCGGTACGCCTTCCGCTTATCAAGAGCTAGCCGTCCAAGACAGCGGCCAGTGGAATAACGTTTCTTGGGCCGCATACGCTCAGGACAACTGGCGTGTGAACCGCAAGTTGACTCTTAACCTGGGCTTGCGTTGGGATGGCATTCCGCACACCTATGAAGCCAACGACCGCATGGGGAATTTCTATCCCCAGCTCTATAACCCGGCCGACGCCGCTACCATGCTGCCGAACGGCACTATCAGCCCCAGCAGCCCGGGGCTTGGCACCAGCCCCAATCCGATTCTTGCCGGCGTTCCGCTCTATTTGAACGGCATCGGCATCCCGGGTCAGGTAGGCATTCCGAAGGGCCTCGTCGACAATCATTGGGCCACATTCGGTCCTCGCATTGGGTTTGCCTATGACCTGACGGGAAGCGGCAAGACGGTTATCCGCGGTGGGTTCGGCATCATGTACGAGCGCATTCAGGGCAACGACATGTACAACGCCGGTCCGAATATTCCGTTCAGCCTCCAGGTCAATTCCCCGTTCGTCACGATGACTAACCCGAGCATTGCTCTTGCGACGGGTACCCCTGTGACTCTGCCGATTAACCCTGCTGGCATCACCGGCTTGGATATAAACGATTACAAGCCGCCGGTCAGCTACCAGTGGAGCTTTGGCATGCAACGCGCCCTCGGAACCAAGTCGGTGTTGTCGGTGAGTTACGTCGGCAACCAGGGCCGCCATCAGAACGACTATCGCAACATCAACCTGCCGGCGGAGACTTCGCTAGCGGGAGTCGCTGGTCTAATACCCAACACGCCGGCTATCAACTACAACGTTGCGCCAGGTCTACCGTTCCCTGGCTTCAATTCCATTACCCTTTCGGAAAACGAAGCCAACACAGACTATAACGGTCTGCAAATAGACCTAAACTCACAGCTTAGCCACGACTTGACCCTTCGCGCGTTCTACACGCTTTCGCGCGCGAACGATCCAACCACGGCTGGCAGCGGCGGCGGCGACTTGGGCACAGTTTCCAATCCCTATGCCGGCTGGAAATATGACGTCGGACTAAGCGGCTACGATCGCACCAACGTGGCTGTCGTGGACTTCATCTACGACATTCCGCTCTTCCGCCACAGTGAGAGCAAGCTACTGAAGTCAGTTGTCGGCGGCTGGCAAATCTCCGGCATCGTCACCTTGGAGTCCGGCCTGCCCATCAACATCCAAATGACCGGCGGCGCACAGAGCTTGGGCGTAAGCGCCAATAACCGCCCAGACCTGACAGGCACGCTCACGACTCCACACAACGTCAACGAGTGGTTTAGCCCGGGTGCATTCTCGGCTCCAACCATTGGCACTTTTGGAACTCTGCCACACAACGATCTGCGTGGACCTGGACGCGACAACTGGAACCTGTCGCTCTTCAAGAGGTTCTCGCTCTGGGAATCCCGTGGCAGCTACCTGGAACTGCGTTTGGAAACGTTCAACACCTGGAACCACACCCAGTTCAACGCGGTGGATACGGGACTCGGTGACGCCCGGTTCGGCGCAGTCACTTCTGCCTTTGACCCGAGAATCTTGCAGCTCGGCGGCAAGATTTACTTCTAATCACCCCGGAAGCAGCACCCTGGCCCCGCTCGCACGCACTGCGAGCGGGGCTTTTCTTTTCAGCGTTGCTTGTTGTGGCATGAAGACTGTGGTTTAAAGAGCTCGAAATCTTCACCAAAGATTTTCACAGTTCATTCGAACGATACAAAAGAGTAATTGGCTAACACTGTTCATCTTGCTACCATGTCCCATGTTTCGATCGCTTCAGCTTCTCTTTTGCCTCGGCAATGGCGAATATTCAAATTCGCTTACTGCTCTGCCCGGCTTTAGTTCGGTCTCGTCCGTTGTCCCTCTCTTCAAATCCTTTGATTTTTGGTCGGAGCGCGTGCATCGCACCCTTTGGCATTTCAGCTCCATCTCCTTTAGAATCCGTATTTGCGAGAATTGCCCCGTAACTCCTTTAGAATGCGCAGTTTCAAAAACAAAGGACTTAAAACCCTTTAGAATGTGCAGTTGCGGGAAAACGGGGGGGAGGGGGGCAAAATGTTAACCAATCTGCTCCTAAACCCTCGATCGGTTTCGCTCGTGATTGCCACGCTGCTCTTGGTAAGTTCCGCGTTCGCACAATCGCCTAGCCCAGCGGATGCCATCGCGCTCGAGCAGCAAGGGAAACTGGACGACGCTATCCGAGTGTGGCAGGCGGTGATCGAGCAGAACCCGCGCGATGCTGGAGCCCTCGCCAGCCTGGGGGTGGACTTCTCCAGAGTGCAAAAGTATTCGGAGGCGGCCTCTGCCTACAGGAAGGCGCTAGCACTGGACCCTAAGCTCCCTGGAATCCAGCTGAACCTCGGGCTCGCGGAATTCAAGCAAGGCCACTTTGAGGCAGCTATAGCTCCGCTCAACGCCGCTTTGGCTGACCAACCGGATAGTATGCAGGCGAATGCGCTGCTTGGCTTGAGCTACTACGGAACGAAGAGATTTGCGGAGGCCTCGAAGCATCTTGAGCTGGCGGCGAAGGCCGATCCAGGCAATGTTCAACTGGGGCAAGTGCTTGCGCAAAGCTGTCTGTGGGCAAAAAAGTTCGACTGCGCGCTCGAAGAGTTTCGCCAGATCGAGCAGCACGATCCCAATTCGTCTGCAGTTCACGTTCTTGCGGGGGAAGCTTTGGACGGCCTGGGAAGAACTCCGGAGGCCATTGCCGAATTCCAGGCAGCGGTGAAAGCCGCCCCTCAGGAACCAAACTTGCATTTTGGCCTGGGATACCTTCACTGGAAGCTGAAGCAATACGATGAGGCGGAAGTCGAGTTCAAAGCTGAACTGGCCGTTGACCCGGACAACGCGCAAGCGCTGGCTTATCTTGGCGATATAGAGATGAAGAGGAACAATCCGGATGCTGCTGTCCCGTTGCTCAAGAAGGCTTTGCAAGCGCACAACGACATTCGTATTGCTTATCTCGACCTCGGAGCCATTCTCACGCAGCGTGGGGAGTATCCAGCCGCGATCACCGCTCTAAAGCGCGCCGTGGAATTAGATACGGAACAACCCGATGCGCACTATCGTCTCGGGCGCGCCTACCAGGCCACTGGAAATGAGGCCGCCGCGCAAAAAGAGTTTGCCAAGGTCCGCGAACTCCACGACAAATCCGAAGAAGACGTCGCGCGCAAGATGTCCGCTTCCCCGCCTCCGCTGCCTCAGTAGCTTCTCGTAAATACGTCAGGAATGGAATCTTTTGTGCGCATTAATTCTTGTGCTAGAGTCTGCGGCACTATGAGAAAACTTCCAGCGCTGTTTGCCGCCGCTTTCTTTTTTTGTCTCGGCATCCTCGGATCACAAGAAATGCGGGCACAAACCAAGCGAGGCGTTACTCCAGAGGATTATTTCTCGTTCAAATTTGTTGGCGATCCGCGTATTTCGCCGGATGGGAAAGTCGTGGCTTATGTTTTGACTACGATTGACCAGAAGAAGAATCGGCGCGAATCCTCGATCTGGGTCGTGCCCGCGGACGGCTCAGCCGCGCCGCGGCGATTGAGTGCGGAGGGCTTTAGCTCGAGCTCGCCCCGATGGAGTCCGGATGGAAAGACGCTCTCGATTCTTTCGGCGCGATCTTCGGACCTTCCCGCGGGGGAAACGCCAAAGTCCCAGATTTACTTGCTATCCATCGCGGGCGGAGGCGAAGCGATTGCGCTGACAAAACTGAAGAACGGGGTCCAGAGCTACCAATGGTCGCCGGAGGGATCGCGCATCGTTGTGGTCAGCACTTCCGGGCCGATGGATGGCGTGGCGACTGCTGATCGCAAGAGCGATGTGCGGCACTACACGCACATCCAGTACAAATTCAATGACAGCGGGTGGTTTGACGACAAGCGCCGGCATTTGTGGGTGGTGAGCGTGCCGGGCGGAGAAGCAAAGCAAATCACGGAGGGTCAGGATTGGAACGACACGGATCCGCAATGGTCTCCCGATGGGACGCGTATTGCGTTTGTTTCCGATCGAACGGGAAAGGCTTATGACGACAGCCACAATACTGACGTTTGGGTGATTCCGGCGGCGGGCGGCACGCTGACTAAGATTTCCGATCATGCCTTCGAGGACGAGAATCCGCGCTGGTCACCGGACGGGAAGCAGATTCTATTCACCGGGCAGACCGCGGTTCACCAGTTTCCGAAACTGTATATCGCAGACTCCGCAGGCGGTGCTGCCTCGCAGCTTGCTGTGAAGGATTTCGACAACATCGCCGGAGAATTGCGCTGGCCAGTGACTGGCTCGGTTTTTTTTACGGTTGGCGTTAAGGGCGAAACACATATTTTTCGCTCGGATCTGGCTGCACGCACTTTTGCGGCGGTGACTTCGGGGCCGCGGGGCATTCATGCATTTGATGTGAACGAGAGCTCGGGGAAAATGGTTTATCTCGCGAATGATTTCCAACATCTCGATGATCTGTACGTTTCTAATTTGGATGGCTCCGGTGAGCGGCAGTTGACGCATGTGAACAGCGAGTTGTGGGCGCAGTTGGAGCTTCAGCCGGTCGAGCGCTTGGCATACAAGAGCACGGACGGCTGGGCCGTGGACGGTTTTTTTGTGAAGCCCCTCGGCTGGCAAGCCGGCAAGAAGTATCCGATGGTGCTGGTGATTCATGGCGGGCCGGAAGGCATGTTTGGCGTGGACTGGTATCACGAGTTCCAGGTCTATGCGGCGAAGGGCTACGCCGTTTTTTTCTGCAATCCGCGTGGGTCAACCGGCTACGGAGAAAAATTCGAGCGCGGGGAGATCAACAATTGGGGCGTCATGGATTATCAGGACATCATGGCTGGAGTGGACGCCGCGCTGAAGCAATATCCGTGGGTGGATGCGAATGATTTAGGAGTGACGGGCGGGAGCTACGGCGGTTACATGACGAACTGGATCGTCTCGCATACCAACCGCTTCAAGGCGGCGGTAACGTTGCGATCGCTCTCCAATTTCATCAGCGATGACGGCACGCGCGACGGGGCTTACGGCCACGAAGACTATTTCAAGGGAATCATCTTCGACGACTACGACCAATACTGGGACGCTTCGCCTCTAAAATATGCACACAACGTCCGCACACCAACGCTCATTCTTCACTCCGACAATGATTTCCGCGTTCCGATCGAACAGGGCGAACAATGGTTCCGCGCGCTGCAGCATTATGGCGTGCCGTCGGAGATCGTCTTTTTTCCGCGTGAGAACCACAATCTGACGCGAACGGGCGAACCCAAGCATCTGGTCGAGAGCCTGAACTGGCAGCTCTATTGGTTTGACCGCTATTTGAACGGCAATTCCAGCGCGAAACCACCCGACGCACAATAAGTAAGCAAGGACCTGAGCTTCCTTTCCCGCGCATAGCAGAAACCCAGGACAAAGGAAGAGCCTGCGGTAACTACTACAAAAGATAGTTGATTACAAAACTTTTACATGAAAATGACTTGCATCTGAATTAGGACTAATCTAGTCTCATATGCATTCTTGTTGTAAATGATTTGCAACTATGACGGAGTATAGATGCGCTTAGTCCTTATTCTCTATCCAGTTAGATGGGCCATGCCACTTCGGCTCGCGGCCTTGATCATTTTTGCGCTTGGACTAACGGGATTTTACCCACGGCCCGCACGAGCACAGGAACCTCCCTATTTTGTGACCTATTCCGATGCCCTTGAGGAGCCGGGAAATCTTGAAATCGCCGTCAAAACGGCGAATGGGACCCCAAAGTATGGCAACTCATTCAGATCCGCCACCCTGGAGTTGGAATACGGCGCGAAAGGCTGGTGGACCACGGAAGTCTACCTCTCAGGCCAGACGACGCAGAACGACAGCACGGTGTTCACCGGGTTTCGCTGGGAGAACCGAGTCCGGCCCTTCATGCGGGATCACTTCATCAACCCCGTCTTGTACATGGAATACGAGGACGTGAACGGAGCGGATCGCAGCTTTCTAGAAATTACCGGGCATCACGGCGTCTCGGATTTGCTGCTGACAAATGCTCAGGCGCGCCAGAAGGTGGAGCGCTCGATGGAACTGAAGTTGATTCTATCGAGCACCCTAAAGGGCTGGAACCTCTCCGAGAATTTCATCGCGGAAAAAAATCTGAGCAACGAACCGTGGGAGTTCGGCTATGCGCTAGGAACCAGCAGGCCATTGGCGTTCAAAGCGAGCGCGCGGCCTTGCGTGTTCTGCAGGCAAAACTTCGCGGTCGGCGCGGAGATGTATGGCGGACTGGGAGATCGCTACAGCTTCGGGTGGAAGCAAACGTCGCAATACCTGGCACCTACCGTGAGTTTTGATATTCCGAAGGGCCCGACGCTCACCTTCTCGCCGAGTTTTGGCTTGAACAGCAACAGCGTGGGGGTGATCTACCGGTTCAAGGTTTCCTACGAAATTCAGCAGATTTTCAGCCGGCACTCTAAGGGGGCGAACTAATGGCTCCAGGGAAATCCACTCATCGAAAGAATTTGCTGGTGCTCGCATTCGCGCTTGCTTCGGCAGCAGCAGTCTACGCAACGGCGGATGGCTCGTGGCTAAAACATGTTCCCGACGCTGATCGTACGCGGACAAATCCCTTTGCGGGGCAAGCAGATGCCATCGCGGCAGGTAAAGGAGTGTTTCAAGATCATTGTGCGAAGTGCCATGGACCGGATGGAGAGGGGCGCGGCAAGAAACCCAACTTGCGAAGCTCGCGAGTGCAAGACGCAACAGATGGCGAGATTTTCTGGCTGCTAAAGAACGGGAACCTTCCGAAAGGAATGCCCACCTGGAACAAATTGCCGGAGCAGACGCGCTGGCAGGTCATCGCGTACGTGAAGAGTTTGGGGAAGAGCGGTTTATTCAGTTACGCCGGCAAGCCCGCCACGGGAAACGGCCAATGAGGGAGAACATGCGACGGACGAGGTTGGCAATATTGATTTGCGGATTGGGAGGGGTGTTGCTGCCGTGGTTATCGGGATGCGGATCCGGGAAAGCTCCGCAATTCGAGACGGATGTGGACGTGACGCCCGCGGAGCAGAACATCGGGGAGCGCATGTTTGTGGATACGCGGTTCGCGGAGTATTTTGCGGCAAACATGACGGAGGTGAATGCCCCGCTGGCAGTGGGAGATCCGGTGGTGGCCATGGTACAGACTCCGAATGGACCGCTGCCCGGGCCGTTTGCAGGACAATCCATTAATTGCCGCTCGTGCCACTTCGTCGTGGAGATGCAAGGAGTGCCGGGGGCGGGAAACCGCACGTATGCTGACTTTACAGAACATAGTCCAATCCCGCGGTTGTTGAATGGCTTTACCGCTACGCCCAGGAATTCCATGCACATGGTGGGCTCTATGCAATCGCATGAAGGGCCATCGTTTTTGCATTTTGACGGGGAGTTCACGGATCCGGCGGACCTTGCCAAGTCGACTCTCACCGGCCGCAATTTCGGCTGGGCGCCGGACCAATACCAGCAGGCTATCGCGCATATCGCCAATGTGATCCGCAACGACAACGGAAAGAATGATCCCGCCACGGAATTCGGTTGCGGGTTTTCGTATGCCGCGATTTTTTTGGGGACGGACCCGACGATTCCCGCGGATTGCCATTTGCCACCCGCCTATCGACTGGACGTGACGAGCGCGAGCGACGAGCAGATCGTTGAGGACATGGCGCAGATGCTGGGGCAGTATCTGGATGGATTGCTTTTCCAGCAGGATGAAAACGGGCGATACATCGGTTCGCCCTACGATGTTTTTCTGCGCATCAATCACCTTCCCGTGCAGCCGATCGCGGGGCAGACACTTGCTCAATACAATCAGAAGCTGTTGGTGCAATTGCAGAACTTGAACAACCCAGTTTTTGTGGACGGGACCTATGGAAGCTTCAAGTACCATGCTCAGCCTTTTGCTTTTGGGGCACTTGAACTGGCTGGATTGAAAATATTTCTGAAGGTGGCCGTGAATGCGACGGATGGATCACAACACGCGGGAAATTGTGCGGCGTGCCATGTGGCGCCAAACTTCACGGACTTCACTTTTCATAACACCGGCGTAACGCAAGCGGAGTATGACGCAGCTAACGGCGCGGGCGCGTTTGCGGCGCTGGTGGTGCCGAATCAGGCGGACCGCATAGCCAATTTCAATCAGTACATGCCTGCCTCGACGAACCATCCGAACGCTATGGAGAGGTTCCGGCACACCGCCGTGCAGGGAAATCCCATCTATGCGGACTTGGGACTTTGGAACGTTTATCTTAATCCCGACATTCCGAATCCACAGGCGAATCTGAGCACGGTAGTGTGTGCCATAGTGCAGAATTGCGCGGTGGACCAAGGGCTGGCGACGACGATTGCGCAGTTCAAGACTTCGATGCTGCGCGACCTGGAGGATTCGGCTCCGTATTTTCACAACGGAAGCGCGGCGAAGTTCACGGACGCGGTGGAGTTCTACATAAAAAGCTCGCAACTGGCCCATCAGGGTGCCTTGAGGAATGCTCCGCCGGAATTTCAAGGGATGTCGCTCACCGAGGATGACGTGGCGGCGCTGGCGGCGTTTCTGGCTTCGCTGACGGAAGACTACGACGACGCGTAGGGACGTTCTCGCAACTTTTCAAATTGCTATTGCCCACCGGCGAATTTACCGCCAAAATGCGCCCATCAATACGGGTTCAGGTTGGCGAGGGGGTACGGGCATGCCGATTCATTCCGAAGTTCGCAAGATCTCTTTTCGTTTTGGAATTATATTTTTTGCGCTGACAGGGTCTTCAGGGCTGGCGCAAACCAATCTGCAATATCAGCAGCCGCCTAAAGCGATCGTCGACATTGTTGATGCTCTGCCGACTCCAGGTGTCGAGCTTTCTCCCGCGGGCAGCGCGACCGCGAAGCGCTGGATATTGATTGAACATTTCTCCGGGTTGCCCACGATTGCGGAGCTGGCGCAGCCGGAGCTACGGTTAGCCGGACTGCGCTTTAATCCGAGAACCGATGGTCCGAGCCGGGGAAGATATGACACGTCGCTCGAATTACAGGCGCTTCCGAATGGCAAAGCGGTACCCGTTTCGGGATTGCCTGAGCACGCGAAGATGAGGTTTGCGGATTGGTCGCCGGACGGGCGGAAGATTTCGTTTGTGAACATTAGCGACGCGAAGGAAGACGCGGGCCTGAGTCTTTGGATTGTGGATGTGGAGACGGCGCAGGCGCGGCGATTGCCGGGAATTGCTCTGAACGGAATTTTTGGGCCGCCGTGTGAATGGTTGAGCGATAGCCAGGGATTGGTGTGCAGAACGGTTCCGGCGGAGCGTGGCGCAGCGCCAGTGCGGAGCGAAGTGCCGACAGGGCCAGTGGTGCAGGAAAATCTCGGGCGCGTAACGCCTGGAGCTACGTTCGAAGATCTTTTGAAGAATCCGGAGGATGAGCAGTTTTTTGATTATTACGCAAAGTCACAGATTGCGATCGTGCGGCTGGATGGCGGGTCGGTACTGCTGGGGAAAGCTGGCGTGTTTGTGGAGTCGACGCCTTCGCCAGATGGGAAATGGGTACTTCTATTTGAGCGGCATCATCCTTATACGTATTTGCTGCCCTTTTATGCGTTTCCGGAGCGCGTGTCGGCCGTCAACCTGAAGACGGGAACGGCGAAGCAGTTAGTGGACAAGCCGCTCGAAGACAATATTCCTAATATTCATGACGCGGTTGCACCTGGGCCGCGGGATCATGAATGGCGAAGCGATGCTCCGGCTTCCGTTTTCTGGGTGGAGGCGGGAGACGGCGGCGATCCGCGGAAGGATGCCGCTGTGCGGGATACTTTGTTCCTTCTGGACGCACCCTTCGAAAGTGCGCCTCGTAAATTGGCGGAGCTTCCGGTTCGTTATCGGCGCGTCGCATGGGGCAACGATCACCTGGCCCTTGTCGAAGAACTCCGATGGAAAGATCGCAAGCGCGTCATTTTGGCGGTGGCGCCTTCCGCTCCGGCGACGCCGGTCAAATTGTTCGAAGGTTCGTTCGAGGACCGCTATCACGATCCCGGCACAGCGGTCGAGGAATACAATTCCGCGGGCAAGCCTGTCATCCAGACAACTGGAGATGGCAAAGGGATCTACTTCAAAGGCGAGGGCGCATCCGCGGAAGGCGACAAACCATTTCTATCTGTGATGAGCGCGACGAATGGAGACGCAAAGCGGCTTTGGCAATCGGTTGCTCCGTATTTTGAGACCGCGGCTGCCGTTCTAGATCCGGCTGCTGGCACAATTTTGATGCGCAGGGAATCGCAGGAACAGAGCCCGAATTACTACATTCAGAAAATCGGGAGTGCTTCCGCGGAACAGGTGACTTTTTTTCCAAATCCATATGGAACTGGCCCACTTCCCAAGAAACAGGTTTTGCATTACAAGCGCTCGGACGGCGTCGATTTGAGCGCGAATCTTTATTTGCCGCCAGGGTACAAGCCTTCGGATGGGCCGCTGCCTGCTTTGATGGAAGCGTACCCGACGGAATACAAGACGAAGTCGGCTGCCGGACAAGTTACAGGATCGCCTTACCAGTTCACGTTCTTATATTGGGGATCGCCGGTACCTTTTGCGACGCAGGGTTATGCGGTGCTGGAAAACGCCACAATTCCGATCATTGGAGAAGGCAATGCGGAGCCGAACGATACTTATGTGGAACAGCTTGTCGCCAGCGCCAAAGCGGCGATTGATGAGGGCGTGAGGCTTGGCGTGGTGGATCGCAATCGCGTGGCGGTTATGGGGCATTCTTATGGCGCATTCATGACTGCGAATTTGCTGGCGCACAGCGATTTGTTTAAGGCTGGCATTGCGCGGAGCGGAGCCTACAACAGAACGTTGACGCCGTTCGGTTTTCAGAATGAGGAGCGGACTTACTGGCAGGCGCCGGAGATTTATTACAAAATGTCACCGTTTTCGTTTGCGGACAAAATTAAGACGCCGATTTTGTTGATTCATGGCGAGGCGGACAATAATTCGGGGACGTTTCCGATTCAGAGCGAACGGCTTTTTAGCGCGTTGAAGGGACACGGAGCGACGGTGCGGTTCGTGCTGCTGCCGCTCGAATCGCACGGATATGCGGGACGGGAATCGGTGCTGCACATGTTCTGGGAGATGAACAACTGGCTGAATACTTACGTGAAGAGTCCACCGCCGGCTACGGCTGCTACGCAACATTGAGTTTGTTGCGCACGCCGCGTGCAGCCATGTACAAATTTCTGGGGATAACTCTTTTTCTGCTGGCAACCTCTGCCATCGCGACGCACGCGCAGACCGTGGGCAAATCGCTGGCGGAAAGACTCGGCTACGCACGCGATGCGAAACTTGTGATCGTGCACGCCGATGACCTGGGGATGACGCATTCAGTGAATGCGGCGTCGATCAAAGGACTTGAGAGCGGGCTGGTCACCTCCGCGAGCATCATGGTGCCGTGTCCGTGGTTTCCGGAAATGGCGAATTATGCGAAGTCGCATCCGGAGGCGGATCTCGGACTTCATCTGACGCTGACGAGCGAACGCGTTTTCTATCGTTGGGGGCCGGTGGCTCCGCGCGACAGAGTGCCGAGTCTCGTGGATTCGAATGGGTATTTTCACTTGAGCTGGACGGAAACTATGCACATTGATGCGAAGGAAGTGGAACTCGAACTGCGCGCGCAAATTGAGAGAGCGCTGTCGATGGGTGTCCGGCCGACGCACCTTGACTCGCATCAATACAGGCTCTTTGAAAATGGGAAGGATATTTTTCAGAGCGTTTTGCGTGTGGCGCACGAGTACAAATTGCCGGTGTTCATGGTGCGCGATTGGTTTGCAGAGCGGCCGTACCTGGAAAGTTCATTGAGTCCCGATGATCTCGTTGTGGATCACACCGTGACGATTGAGCCGGGAGTGGCGCCCGAGAAATGGGCGGATTTCTACACCACGGCATTGAAGAATCTTCAGCCGGGAGTGACAGTCTTCATTATTCATTTGGCTTTCGATGATGCAGAGATGCGGGCGGCGACGCGCGAGCGCGATACCTGGGGTGCGGCGTGGCGGCAGCGCGATTTCAACTACTTCACCAGCGAAGAGTTCCGGGCATTGGTGCGCGAGCAGAACATTAAGCTTGTCACTTGGCGCGAACTGGCCAACGCCGCGAAATGAATTACTTTGTAGAAGACTTTTTCTCCAGCCCGCGCAAATAGAGCGTGATTAGCTTTTTGCCTCGAGTTCGCATCCAAGCTATTTTGGTTTCAGTAGCTTCGCCCCTTTCGGAGTATGCACATGGCGTCTGCCCCGGCTTCTGGACCGAAATCTCTTCTGAAGAACCCGCTAATGTATTCCTCCGCCGTTCTCGCCGTGGTGCTGCTCGGTGTTGTGGTTGTTATGTATTCGCGCTGGCAAGATAGGCGCAATATCGACCACCAAGCGGGGCAGGAACGCGCTGAGAAGCAGCACGAAGAGGATCGTCTGGCCGTCGAGCAGCTTGGTGGTAAGGAGTTGGCGATTCTTAGTTTTTACGCTAGTCCCACGACGATTCGGCGTGGTGAATCGTCGCGACTTTGCTACGGTGTAGCGAACGCCAAAACCGTGAAGTTGGAGCCGCAGTCCGAGCCGGTGTGGCCATCTGGAGCGCGCTGCGTTGATGTAAATCCTATAAAATCAACAACATACACGCTGACCATTGAAGGCGCTGCCGGAAGAACGCAGTCTCAGGACATCGAGGTTGCAGTTCACTGAGCTCGATTCGCAAAGCTTGGGCTAGCTGGGGCGCAGCGTGCTGCGCCCCTACAAATTTTGTGGTGGGAGCCGGGGCCCAAATCCATCTGCGTTTACCTCTAAACTATCTGGGGCTGCCCCTTGTGGCGGCAAATGAGACGCATCTATAATGCTTGTTCGCGCGGGGTCCGGCGAGCCATCCTGCTAAGCCGGACTCCGCGAACATTTTTTGGAAACCACTTTTGGTGACTTTTGACCATGTCTGATCCGCTCGCGAAGATCAAACAGCGCCTGCAAGGGGAAATCGATAACCTTGAGCACGAGCTGAACATCGACCTCCCGAAGGAGATCGCCAAGGCTCGGGCGCACGGCGACCTTTCCGAGAACGCGGAGTATAAATACGCCAAAGAGCGGCAGGGGTACGTCGACGCGCGCATTGGGCAGCTCAAAAAGCGGATGGGCGACTTAGGCATGCTGAATCTGAGCAATATTCCGAAAGACCGGTCGGGGTATGGTTCGCGAATTGTAGTGCTGGATATTCACAAAGAGTTGAAGATTGAATATAAGCTGGTCACCACGGAAGAGGCGGATGTCGAGAAAGGGCTGATTTCGACCACTTCGCCCATCGGCAAGGCGTTATTGAACCGGAAGGTAGGCGACGAAGTGCAGGTGACCACGCCAGCCGGTCAGAAAGAATTTGAGATCGTCCGGCTGACTACGATCCACGAGGACGAGTAACCTTTCGGCTTTTTCTGACGTCCTACCGATGTGGTAGGTCGTGTGTGAGGCACTATGTATTGGGGAGCTGGCCCGGCGCTCGGGCTTTTAACGCTACTTGGATACGTCGTCTTTACGATCGGCGCGGCTCTTGTTTGGCGCAATCGTGATGATTTTTCTATTTGGGTGCACGATGAGTTCGGGGCCTTCCGGCGCAGCCTTTCGCGTTACATAGTCATCGGACCGTTTTACAGCGTTCGGGAAGAGTCTCGGCTTAAAGCCGTGCCTTCGCAATTTATTCAATCGCTTAGCCGATTTCCTCGCAGGCACATCAATCCCGCGTTTATTCTGCTTTTTCTGGGTGCGATTCTCTTCGTTCTTGATTTCTTCATCTAGCGCATGAACAAGGCTGCGCTTCCCCGTTCTGGACAAACTTTGCTAGCTTTGCCATTCTCGTCGCGATGAAACCTTCTCTGATTGTGCATGGTGGGGCCTGGGATATTCCCGACGAAGCCGTTGAGGCATGCAATTCGGGATGCCGCGGGGCGCTCGAAGCGGGCTGGTCGATTCTTGCGCGAGGCGGTTCTGCGTTGGACGCGGTGGAAGCGGCGATCGTTGTGCTGGAAGACGAGCCCGTGTTCGACGCGGGATTCGGCTCGCATCTGAACCTCGACGGGCGTGTGGAGTGTGACGCGATTGTGATGAACGGCGCGACGTTACGCGCTGGGGCGGTTGCTGCCTTGCAGCGAATCCGCAATCCGATTCGACTTGCACGTACTGTTCTGGAGCACTGCCCGCATATGATGCTGGTTGGCGAAGGCGCAGAACGATTCGCCAGAGACAACGGCTTTGCGTTGTGTGACCCGGCAGAACTCGTTAGCGATGCGGAACGCGAGGCTTGGCAGCTCTGCCGCCAGGATAAGCATGCAGCGGGGCACCATCGCGGCCACGAACAAGGGACCGTGGGCGCTGTCGCGATCGATTCGGACGGCAAGCTGTTTGCAGCCACATCAACCGGCGGGACGTGCTGCAAGCTTCCTGGACGTGTTGGCGATTCGCCCTTGATTGGGTGCGGATGCTACGCCGATTCCACGGCGGGCGGCGTATCTTGCACCGGTTACGGCGAAGCCATCATGAAGATCGTCATGGCGAAAACGACCACCGATCTCCTCCGCTCCCGCAACAACTCCTTTTGTGTGGCCGATTCTTCTCGAGACTCATCTAGTCCGGCATCTCACTCAGGCGCGACTGACGTCGCTATGCTCGCTGCGCGCGAAGCTGTTCACCTTCTTGCAAAACGTACCCATGCCACAGGAGGGCTCATCCTGCTGGACAGCGAAGGGAATCCTGGCTTCGCGTTTAATACGCCGCGCATGGCCTATGGTTACGTTGCCGCGGACAGCTCCCTATTCACTGCGGTGTAGCTCGCTGGGAAACTCAGTTTGGCCTTCTTGAGAAACGGAAGTTCTGGATGCGTCCAGCGTTTAGAATAAACCCGGAAATATGCTGATTCGCGTCTCGCGTGAAGCGCACCGTGCCAATTTCCCCGGTAAACACGTCTCGCACCTCGGGCCGAAGGATATCGGGTTTGTTCTTCAGCCGCATGAGACTCAAATTGCCGTCTTCTTGAACGAAGCGGTAAATAGGGTCGATTTCTTCGCTGACGTACGCGCCCGCATATTCAGCCAGTTCCGTTGCGGTCGGAGTATACGCCGTGACAGATTCAAAAATATTTGGCTTTCCCCCGCCAAAGCTCTGCTCGAGACGTTTCGGTTTTTCCGCCGCCGGGACGAAGTGAATGTCTACATCATCACCCCAGGGAACGTCAGCCACGTGGAAATGCGCTTCCCCCGCGGGCTTGAGAGTGCGAAACTCGCTGCCAAGTTGTACCTGCAGCTTGCCGTCTTTAACTTGGACTTTCTCGAAATCATCCTCTTCCTTGTTCCAATATAGTCCCGCAATCGCGGCCATCTGCTCCGCTGAGAGATTCGCTGCGACGCTCTTTGTCGGTTCTTTCGTCGGAGTTGCCTCAGTGGGCTTTAAATCTTTCGCGAGTACGATATCGGCGACCTGGCGCGCCAACGCGCTCGGATTGGTTTCCGCGGAGTTGCAAAGTACGGCCGAGGAAAAATGCTGATCTGGAAAACGTATCAGGTCCGAGCGATAGCCGGCATCGGCGCCTCCGTGGTCCACCGTGGGCAGGCCTTTGTACTTGCCGACTACCAGGCCAAACGCATAGTCGAGCTGCTCGCCACTATTGAGCTTGCCGCGCTCGAGCATCTGATTAAGAAATGCTTGGCCACCGATGCGCGGGTGATAAAAATTCTCGTCCCAGAGTTGCAGGTCCTCGACTGTGGTGTGCAGGCTGGTTGCGCCGACGGTGTCGAAGTTGGTCAAGCTCATGCGGAAGGGTTTGTCCTTTCCTTCCTGTTCGTAACCGAGAGCATCGTGCTTGATGATTTCCGCGTGGTCGTCCCGAAAATGGGTGTGCGTCATTCCCAGCGGCTCGAAAATATTCTTGGTCGTAAACTCGCGAAGCGACATGCCGCTCACGCGTTTGACGATGAGTCCCATCAATGTGTAGCCGGTATTGCAATAAACGTGTTTATCGCCAGGCTTGAAGTTCAAATCTTTCTGGCGGGTCATCACGGACATCACATCATCATCGGTTATCAAATCGAGCGAATAGCGCCATCCCGCCAGCTCAAGAAGATTCCACTGATCGCGAAGACCGCTGGTGTGATGGACCAGGTGGCGGATGGTGATGCGCTCGCCGAAATCTGGCAGCTCCGGAATGTATTTGCGCACATCGTCATCGAGAGAAAGTTTCCCTTGCTGTGCAAGCAAGACAATCGAAGCGGCCGTAAACTGTTTGGACATCGATGCCACGTGGAACACCGTCGCTGGCGTGATGGGCACGTCGTCATTCAGATCGGCTATCCCATAGCCGTGCTTGTAGACGATTTGTCCATCCCTATAGATTCCGAGCGCGCAGCCCGGCGAGACTGGCTTGTCCCACTTCTCAAAGACCTTATCCACCTGCTTCGTGACTTCTGGCGGGAGAGTCTGAGCTTTCGCCAAACACGAAACCAGTAATATGACCGGTAGAAATAGAGTCCATCGCATCCGTTGCATTGTCTCTCCCATCCACTTCATTCATTTGCACAGCTAAACTCGTAAACGGCTCTCGCTTGATTGCTGGGCAGACCCTAAACTGCCCGGAGCCGCAGGGTATTCGTCCATCTATACTCCGTCAAGGCCATCTTGTTCCTTTTGTTCTTGACGGTGATTCATGCGAGAGGAGTAGGCTGAGAAGACCTTCCAGGCATCCAGGCAACGAAATTGACCTGGAGTGCTTCTGCACTTAGCATGAAAGGGATGCGTCCGTGAAAGGCCACGTTTTCCAAATGGGATACCGATGAATAGGAAGCCGTACGGAAGTATGCAGCGCGCATTGCTAGTGGCCATGTTCCAGTTTGCGCTCTTGGCGGGGATTCAACTCGGCTGCGCGGCAAAAGCGGCGGGACAAACCGCCGATGAGATCGTGGCCAAAGTATTGGTCGCGCGCGGCGGGCTTGAAAAAGCCAAGGCCGTTCAATCGGAACGCATTACCGGCACACTTTATTTCAATCCTGAGTTGTACGGACCGTTCCTGGCCGAGTTCAAACGGCCGGGAAAGATGCACAACGAAGTTACCATCCAAAATAAGACCATCGTGCGATCGTTCAACGGTAGGGACGTGGGATGGGTGATCAACCCTTTTGTCGGCAAAGAGACAGCGGAGCCGATGTCTGCGGACGAAGTGAAGGACGTGTTGAATGAAGCGGACTTCGATGGCCCGCTGGTGGACGCCAAAGCCAAAGGAAACACGATTGAACTGATTGGCACGGCGAAAGTGGAAGGCCGGGACGCTTACGTTCTCAAGGTGATGCACAAGGACGGGCAAGTTTCATCCTACTTCTTCGACAAAGAGACATTCTTGCTGGTCAAGTGGACCGGGGCTGATAACATAAATGGCGAAGCGGTCACGCGAGAGACGCTCTTTAAAGATTATCGGGATGTGGGAGGGCTGAAGTTCGCATTCGAGCTTGTTTCGAAAACTCCGGGAACGGATGTCACGCAAAGAATCGTCGTGGAAAAGATCGAAATTGATCCCCCAATTGATGAAGCGCGTTTCGGGAAACCGCCGGGTCCTCCCTCGCTACCCGCCGCCGCTCCTGCAGCTGCTCCTCCGAATAAACGCTAGCGACTCGCAATGTTTTCGGGGCCGAAGCACACCGATTTCGCACCTCTAGTGGTATTCTGACAGAGCGCAGCCGCGCAGGTTGCGCCAAAAAACTGCACTGACAGTTAGAGTATATGTTCTTCCAGCTCCGTCAAAATTCGAGCGCAGCAAAAGCCACCGTCAGAGCCCTTGTGTTGCTGTGTTTTTTTGCTGCCGTTGCTTGCCGGGCAGATGCCAACGGCAATTCGACACGACGTTCGCAGGCTTCTGCGCTGGGAATCAACTCATACTTCGCCATCGCGGACTTCGACGGTGACGAAAAGCCGGACTTGGCAACTATAGAAGTCGAAAAGGGCAGCTCTTCGAGAACCACGCAGTATTCGATTCGATTCCAGTTGACCGCGGGCGTCGCGCAAGTTTTTGGTGTAACTGCGCCGTCCGGCGGGCTGCAGATCGTGGCTCGCGATGTAAACGGCGACAACGCACTGGATGTGCTCGTCACCACTTCTTTCGAGCATGAACAAGTTGCCGTGCTGTTGAACGACGGCCACGGAAAATTCAGGCTAGCCGATGCCAGCGATTTTCCGGTCGCTATTCAGGAAAATGGTAGGCGCTGGAATTCTGGAACAATTCTGCCGTGCGATGGCTCTGCCCTTATTCGTATTGAGTATCCTGCGGGCGAGTTGGGTCGTGAGAGCAAGTTCGACGGACCACAAAGCTATTTCAAGAGTGCTCGTCCATTTGATAGCCAAGGATCTGCAGGGTCTTCTCTATTTTCGCTGCTCGGCAGAGCTCCTCCATCCGTAGTTCTTCCGTCTTAAACATTCTGTTAAAGAGCCCGTAAACTTACGCACCCGGAGCGATTTATATAGTGCTTCGATTGTCTGGGCGCATCCCTATCCGACTACTTCCAAGAGCCAAGGCAGGAACAACTCGATTGAGCAGTTATTTAATGATTTTCGCTTTTTATTTAACTGCGGCGTGTTACGCGATCCCGCAGCAGGATGTGAGGTAAGACAAATGATTCGGATGGGCCCTGAATACCTGGCGCTAGCGCTTGCCCTGGCCGGTTTTGCGGTTGGCTGCGGCGAAAGCAAAGGTGATCCGAAGGCGGAAGCGCCGCCGGCGGCGAAGGTCGAACACGAGCAAGACGTAAACGTCGTCACCGTGGATCACCCGGAACAATTCCCTTTGTTCACAGCGATCGAGCACGCGGCCACCACGCAGTTGGTGGTGACGGGCGTGGTGAGTCCCGATGTGGCGCGGACAGTGCCTGTGATATCGATTGCAACGGGACGGGTAGTGGAAGTCAAGGCACGGCTCGGCGACACGGTGAAAAAAGGGCAACTGCTGATGCGCGTGCAAAGCGCTGATATTGCCGCGGCATTTTCGGATTATCGAAAGGCGCAGGCGGACGAAAAATTGGCCGCTGTGCAACTCGAGCGGGCAAAGCTCTTGTATGAAAAGGGGGCCTTCTCCTTGAACGACTATCAGACCGCGGAGGATGTCGAAAACAAGGCACAAGTTGATGTGGAAACGGCTGCGGAACATCTTCGCGTTCTTGGCAGTCCGCTGGACCAACCGTCCGGAATCGTCGATGTTTACGCGCCCGTGTCGGGAGTGATTACCGACCAACAGGTTACAAACGCAGCGGGCGTGGCGGGTCTGGGATCGCCAAATCCGTTTACGATCTCCGACCTGAGCCACGTGTGGATTATCTGCGACGTCTACGAAAATGATCTTGCCAACGTGCACGTCGGCGAGACGGCCGACGTTCGATTGAATGCTTATCCTGAAAAGGTATTTAAAGGGCGAATCGCCAACATCGGACCGATTCTCGATCCCAATTTGCGGACAGCGAAAGTGCGAATCGAAGTAGAGAATTCCGGATTGATGAAAATCGGGATGTTCGTGACGGCGACATTCCACAGCGAGAAAAAGGAGATGCACGCCGCCGTTCCCGCAGACGCCATATTGCACCTGCATGACAGGGAGTGGGTGTACATGCCAGCGGGAAACAAAACATTTCGTCGCGTCGAGGTCACAGCTGGTGAAACGCTTTCGAACAGCATGCAGGAGGTCATCTCCGGAGTACAGGCCGGGCAACAGGTTGTGACTAATGCGCTTGTGCTGCAGAACACGGTCGAACAATGAGACGCAGAACAAGCCGGAATTCGACGATGGGAAGCAGGGATTAGACGATGATTCGCGGGTTCGTCGAATACGCGCTGAAGAACCGCTTCATCATCATGATGGTGACGGTACTTCTGCTCCTCTGGGGCGCTATCTCGTTTCACAACCTCCCCGTGGAAGCCTATCCCGACGTAGCCAATAATTACGTGCAGATCATCACGCAATGGCCGGGGCGCGCGGCGGAGGAAGTGGAGCAGCAGGTCACCGTGCCGATTGAAATTCAGATGAATGGAATACCGCACCTGGAGCATCTTCGTTCGGTGTCGCTTTTCGGGCTTTCGAGCGTGATGCTTATTTTCGATGACCAGTCGAGCAACGATTGGAACCGTCAGAAGGCGTTGGAGAGACTCTCCGCAGTCACGTTGCCCGCGGGCATCACGCCGCAGATGGGCACCGACTGGAGTCCGGTAGGCCAAATTTTCTGGTACACGCTCAGGAGTACAAATCCGAAGTATGACTTGATGGAGCTGAAATCCATCGAGGACTGGACGCTCGAAAAGCAATTCAAGTCCGTGCCCAATGTTGTAGACGTTTCGAGCTTTGGCGGAACGACACGTGAATACCAAGTGCGTATCGATCCGAACAAGCTGGTCGCTTATGGATTGAGCATCGGACAGGTGGAGCAGCAGCTCGCCAACAATAACACTAACGCAGGCGGAAGTTTTGTCGAGTCAGGCCTGCAGCAAATCAATGTCCGCGCCGTCGGTTTATTCAACAGCGTCGGGGATATCGAACAGACCGTCATCACCACGAAAAATGGCACAGCGTTGCGCGTAATGGACATTGCGACTGTGGCGCAGGGTCCCAAGATTCGGCTCGGACAAATAGGAAAGGCAATTCATCGTGCTGACGGCACAGTCCTCGATAACGAGGATGTAGTAGAGGGAATCGTGCTGCTCCGCAAAGGTGCAAATTCAGATGAGACCCTGGCAGGGATACACGCCAAGGTCAAAGAGCTTAATGACCATATTCTCCCGCCAGGCGTGAAGGTCGTGCCGTTCCTGGATCGCAGCGACCTGGTTCACTACACCACGCACACGGTGCTGCACAATCTCACCGAGGGCATCATTCTCGTTTCCATCATTCTGTTCCTCTTTCTCGGCAACCTGCGAGGCTCGCTGATCGTTGCTCTGACAATTCCGTTTTCTTTATTGTTTGCTTCCATTTGTTTGAGCCTCAGAAATATTCCGGCGAACCTTCTGTCGCTTGGCGCACTCGACTTCGGCATGGTCGTGGATGGAGCGGTGGTGATGGTTGAAAACATCGTTCGTCACTTGAGCCACGGCGAAAACTCGGTCAAATCGACCATCGAGCGCATACGCGACGCGGCTTTCGAGGTGCAGCGGCCGGTTTTCTACGCCATTGCCATCATTATCACCGCTTATTTGCCGATCTTTACCCTGCAGCGGGTGGAAGGCCGGCTTTTCAAGCCCATGGCCTGGACCGTGGCCTTTGCGCTGCTTGGCGCGCTCATATTTTCGATGCTCATCGCCCCAGTCCTCGCCAGTGTGTTCTTCAAAGAAGGTGTCCGCGAGTGGCACAACCCGGTGATGGACTATTTGAAGCGCTCCTATCGCATTTCAGCGCGATGGGCGATTGAGCATCGTTGGGTGACCGTGGGTACTGCCGCCTTTGCTTTTTGTCTGGCACTTTTTCTTATGTTTAGCGGAGTGATTGGATCGGAGTTCTTGCCGCATCTGGATGAAGGCGCCATTTGGGCCCGCGGCACACTCGCGCCTAGCACGGGGCCAACCGAAGGCACGCGGGTAATGAATCAGGCGCGCGTGGTTTTCGCTTCATTTCCAGAAGTCACCCAGGTCGTTTCGCAAGTCGGCCGGCCCGATGACGGAACGGATACGACTGGCTTTTTCAATACCGAATACTTTGTCGACCTTTTGCCGAAAAACAAATGGCGTCCGGTTTTTCACGAGAATAAAGAAGAGTTGATCGGGGCCATGGATCACGAGCTCAGTAAGATTCCAGGTGTGCTGTGGAATTTCTCGCAGCCGATTTCGGACAACATGGAAGAAGCGGTCAGCGGCGTAAAAGGCGAACTCGCCGTCAAGATTTATGGGGATGATTTGAGACTGCTCGAGCAAGAAGCGGATCAGATCGTGGGCATCATGCGCAACATCCGCGGTATTGAAGACCTTGGAGTGTTTCGGGTCATCGGCCAGCCGAATCTCAATTTCATAGTTGATCGAAAAGCGGCTGCGCGCTATCAAATTAACATCGCGGACATACAAGACGCCATTCAAACGGCCGTGGGCGGCAACGCTCTCAGCCAAGTGTTACAGGGCGAGCAGCGCTATGACCTCGTCTTGCGTTACCAGGCCCCTTACCGCGACACAAAAGAAGCGATTGAAAATATTCGCCTATTGGCGCCTTCCGGCGAACGAGTTTCGCTTGCTCAGCTCGCGCGAGTGGAAACCATCGACGGAGCTTCGGAAATCTATCGCGAAGAAAACTCGCGATACGTCGCGATCAAGTACAGCGTGCGCGGCCGCGACTTGGGCGGCGCAGTGGAAGAGGCCATTCAAAAGGTGAGTCAGCAGGTGAAATTGCCCGTCGGCTATCACATTGACTGGGCCGGAGAATACGAAAGCCAGAAGCGTTCTCAGAAGCGGCTCATGATTGTCCTACCGCTTACGATCCTCGTTATTTTTGTCATTCTCTACACGATGTTCAGCTCCGGGAAGTGGGCTCTGCTCCTCCTTGGCAACGTGGCCATGGCGCCGGTCGGCGGATTGCTCGCGCTCCTGATTACAGGCACGCACTTCAGCGTCTCCTCGGGCGTGGGATTCCTGGCGCTTTTCGGAGTTTCGGTGCAAACCGGCGTGATCATGCTGGAATATATCAACCAGTTGCGCGCCCGCGGTCATACGATTGAGGACGCGGCTATCGATGGCGCCGTCCTTCGGCTTAGGCCCATCATGATGACGATGCTGGTGGCAACTCTCGGTTTGCTGCCGGCGGCTCTCTCGCGTGGCATCGGTTCGGATTCGCAACGGCCCTTTGCCATTGTCATTGTGGGAGGCCTCGTCGGGGCGTTGCTTCTGAGTATTTTTCTTCTGCCCACCTTATACGTGTGGTTCGCCGGCGATCGCGATAAGCTCCCCGAGCCAGAGGCGGGTTTTGAAGAAGGTGCCTGACGTCTTTGGACAGACCCATTTCGTCGCTCAGCGTTCCGAAGTTGTGTAGGTTATTCTGGTTGTATGGCGAATCTGCGTGATGCTGCTGTGACGAAAGAAAGGGCAGGCCTTTGCGCAGATTGTACCTACGCCCGCAGCGTCGAATCCGCCCGCGGCTCGACCTTTCTGCTTTGCGAACTCTCCCGCAGCGATCCCCGTTTTACCAAATACCCGCGCTTGCCTGTGCTTTCCTGCGCCGGCTACGAAAAGGACGAGGAACAAACCAATCGCTCGTAGATTTCCTTCTCTCATAGTTTATTCTTATGATATATTAACTGCCGGGTTTATCCTTCCGGCGAGGTTGCGTCATGGCGTCCGGCACGGTTCCTCGTCTATTAGCAGCTCTCTTTCTACTTTTCTGCCCGGTCCGAGCCGCGGCAGAAACACTCAAGATTACGAGCATTCCCTCAGGTGCGACCGTTGAGATTGACGGTGTGCTGGCGGGTACGACGCCTTTCGAAAAGGATTATCCCGGCGGCTATTTCCACAAAACGCTGACATCCATGGGCTCGCGTCTGGAGCATCCCATGGTCGCGCGCATCAGCCTGACCGGTTTTGCCACCAAAGAGCTGCAGATGACCGACGGCCCAATGAACTGGATTTCGGTCAATGGTCGCAATCACGGGGAATACTGGCTGCTTAAGAGCGATCATTTTCAGGTGAGCCTGCAAGCCATCTCACAGGTGTTCACTGGCGGCGTCACGGCAAAACTGCCCGGAGTTGGGAGCGTTGATCTGCAGCCCGAGCTTTCTCTGGAAGAGTTAGTGCGGAAGGCGAAGCCTGCGGTCGTTTATCTGAAAGGATTGGACAAATCTGGCACCGGATTTTTCGTAACGGAGACTGGAGTGATCGCGACAAACGCGCATGTCGCGCGCGGAGAAGAGTCTCTGCTGACGCTTCTGCCAGGAGGCGAACAGCTTGAAGCCAAAGTTGTGTACATTGACGGCGACTTGGATATTGCCCTTGCTAAGGTCGAGGGCAAGGACTTTCCGCACCTTGCGCTGGCCGATGCCGCGACCGTGAAGCAAGGTGAAGACGTGCTGGCAATAGGCAATCCCGGGGATGCCATGCTCTTCAGCGTAACGAAGGGCATCGTCAGCGCCGTCGGAAAATTTGCTAATGCCGGGCCTGGGACCTGGATCCAGACGGACACGCCAATCAATCCGGGAAACAGCGGGGGGCCGCTGCTGAATGGCCGCGGTGAAGTGATTGGCATCAACACACAAAAGCTCGTCAAGAAAAATGTGACGGGAATTGGATTTGCCCTCAGCGCGACGGATCTTCTGGAAGTGCTGCATCGTTTTTATCCAAGTGTTGCGCCAGTGACTTCTGCGCGGAAAGCAAACGAGGCCGGAATCATGCCCGTCGCTGCGAGTAAGGCTGAATCCCCAGTTAACAGTGGCAGTGAAGCGCCGGTTTCTTCTGGCGAGACGCGGGTAAATTCGAACAATTCGCCGTCCACGCCTGAGGCGGCGGACGTGCCCTCCGAACCGGCCGCCGTTCCAGTCCGCCAAGGCTACGGGACGATCGCGATTACGTCTGAGCCCGATGACGCGGAAATCTACGTGGACGAAAAATTCGTCGGCAATGCACCAGCAGAGCTGAAGCTTCCTGCGGGTTCTCACAATATCGTTCTGAAGTTACACGATCACGTCGCGTGGAAACGATCGCTGGAAGTTTTCAAGGACAGTCAAGTTAGCCTGAAAGCCGATCTCGACCAAAAACAAGAATAACTGTGGCGCATTTAGCATCGATGGCGAGGATTCGCGACGAGCCCGTCGGCGGACGGCGAACCGATTGCCGCAAAGCGAGTGCGTGTGCTAGCATCCGCGGAGTTGGGGAACGGACCAGGGGTAGAAGCTGGTCCGGCGCTTCACTCTGCAGAACGCCGGCATCGGGGCCACGCTCTCCATCAACTTCTGAATCGCACACCCAGGCGCAGGCCCGCGCCTGAATTCTTCGGGACGGACCTCGCCTGTTGGCGCCGGCATTGCCGGGGCCACGCAAAGGGAGGTCTATATGAAGAGCTATCTCACCAAGGACATACGAAACGTTGGCATTGTCGGCCACGGCGGCACCGGCAAGACGCAACTGGTGTCGTCGTTGCTCTTCACCGCGGGGATGACGCCGCGCTGGGGAAAAGTTGCGGAAGGCAGCACAACCACCGATTGGGACGAAGAAGAAATCGCGCGAAAAATCTCGATTCAAACCGGGCTGGCTTACGCCGAGTGGCCCAGTTCCGGCGGGCACCCGGGCGGCTCCGAAAGAGTCAAAATTAATTTCATCGATCTCCCTGGCTACTCGACGTTTATCACCGAAACAAAGGCTTCGCTGATTGCGGCGGACTGTGCGCTGATTGCCGTGGATGCGCACGTCGGCGCCCAAGTGACCACGGAAAAGGTTTGGGATTATTGTACGGAGTACGATATTCCGCGAGCGTTCGTGCTGACCTGGATGGACCGGGAGCTGGCCAGTTTTGAACGATCGATGGCGTCACTAGAGCAGGTTTTTGGCCGCAACGTTGTTGCACTGCAGCTTCCGATTGGTTCGGAAAAGGGTTTTCGTGGCGTGATCGATTTAGTTGCGATGAAGGCGCATATCTACAAGCCGGATGGAGATGGGAAGCCCACCACAGAAGAAATTCCCGCCGCACTTGCCGATGAAGCAAAAGAGGCACACGAGAAGCTCGTCGAAATGGTTGCCGAGGGCGACGACGAATTAATGGAAGAGTTCTTCAGGGAAGGCACAATCCCGATCGCGGATTTAATTCCTGGCGTGCGAAAGGCCATTGTCGCGGAGAAAATATTCCCTGTGCTGATGGTTTCTGGGCTTCGCAACGTGGGGACGGCCAGCCTGCTGACTTTTCTGGCTGATGCGTTTCCACATCCCGATGAGCATGCACAGGTGGGCTTTACGGAGCCGAACGGCAAGGGCGAACGCGTGGAACGCAAGTATGACGATGGCCAGCCGCTTTCTCTTTTCGTGTTCAAGACGCTCGCGGATCCTTTCGCTGGGCGCATCAACTATTTCAAGGTGAAGAGTGGCGTCCTGAAAAACGATGCCACATTGACGAATTACAATCGCGGTACGCTTGAACGTTTTCAGCACACACAAGTTGTGCAGGGCAAGCTGTTCAGTGAAATCGCGGATCTGCACGCGGGCGACATCGGAGCAATCGCCAAATTAAAAGAAACGACGACCGGCGAAACGCTGGGCGACAAAGCCTCTCCTATTTTCTACAAACCTGCGCAACTGCCGGAACCCTCGATCACGTTCGCGATCGAACCAAAAACGCGTGCCGACGAGGACAAGATCGGCATTTCCATTCACAAGATTATCGAGGAAGATCCCGCATTGCACTTCATGCGCGACCCGCAGACCAAGGAATTTCTGCTTGCCGGTTCCGGGCAACAGCATATCGAGGTGGTCGTCGCGAAGTTGCACAAGCGCTATCACGTTGATCTCACGCTGAAGCCACCCAAGGTGGCGTATCGCGAAACCATCCGCGGAAGAGCCGATGCTGAGGGCAAGCACAAGAAACAATCTGGCGGGCACGGCCAGTTCGGCGTGTGCCGCATCAAGATGGAGCCGATTGAACGCGGCAAAGGGGTCGAATTCGTCGATGATGTTTTTGGCGGCGCGATTCCACGAAACTGGATTCCTTCGGTGGAGAAAGGGATTCGCGACGCAGCTGCACGCGGCTATCTCGCCGGTTTTCCCGTGGTGGATTTCCGCGCCGTGCTCTACGACGGCAAGTACCACGACGTGGATTCCTCGGATATGGCTTTCAAAATCGCCGGTTCGCTGGCGTTCAAGGAAGCAATGAAGATGGCCAGACCAGCGCTGCTAGAGCCGGTGATGCACGTTGAAGTTTATGCGCCAGACCAGTACTCGGGAGACCTGATGGGGGATCTCAGCTCGCGACGAGGGCGCATCGCCGGAAGCGAAGCGCGCGGCCACAACGTGGTTATCAAAGCCCAGGTCCCGTTTTCGGAAATGCTGAGTTACGCCAACGATCTCATTTCGAAGACGCAAGGGCGCGCGACATATTCGATGGAATTTTCTCACTACGACTATGTGCCAAACGAGCTGGCGCAAAAAGTGATCGACGCCCACAAACCAGCTCACGGCGAAGCCACAGAAGAAGAAGGTTAGTTTTCCTGCGATTCCATTTGTCCATTTGCATCGCGCATCCTAAGCACGTTCCTAAGCGGTGGCATTGCGCCAAATTGGTGCTTGTTGGCATGAAACGCGCGTCCAAAATGGTGTTCTTATGAAAAACAAGCCAGCCTACAAACACAACTCGCAAAAACACGGCCCCCAAACGACAGCGATCCATGGCGGTGAACCTCTGCGCCATGGCATTGGCGCACCCGTGGGTACTCCCATCAGCCGCACATCGACATTCACTTTTTCCTCGACCGCGGAGATGAAGTTGTGGGCCGAAGGCAAGAGCAAGGCATACATCTATTCGCGCTACGGTAACCCAACTTTGAGTGTTGCTGAGGGAAAGATCGCGGCACTGGAAGGCGGAGAAGCAGCAGTTGTTACCGCCTCGGGCATGGCGGCGATATCCTCCGCTCTGCTAGGTGTGTTGAAGTGTGGCGACGAGCTGATCTCCACCTCGCAAGTTTATGGCGGCAGTTATCGGCTGATGCGCGACGTTTTTCCGGACATGGGCATCAAGGTGCATCAAGTGGGCACCGATCTCGCCGGACTCGAAGAATTAGCGTCGCCGCGCACGAAGAGTCTCTATGTGGAGACGCCGACGAACCCTACGCTCCGGCTAGTTGATTTGCACAAAGCGATTGCCTTCGCGAAAAAACACAAGCTCATCGCGATCATCGACAACACTTTCGCCACGCCTGTCCTGCAAAATCCTCTGGCGATGGGCTACGACATCGTCGTTCACAGCGCCACGAAAGCGCTCGCGGGGCACTCGGACGTGATCGCCGGCGCCGCAGTTGGCAACAAGCATTGGATGGACCGCATCCGCCACATGGTCATCTACCTCGGCGGCTCGATGGACCCGGGAGCGGCCTACCTTCTGATTCGCGGAATGAAGACGCTGGGAGTGCGCATGGAACGGCAATGCAAAAATGCCATGGCCGTCGCCAGATTCCTGGAAAAACATCCCAAAGTTGCGCGCGTGCACTATCCGGGCCTGGCGTCTCACCCGGATCACAAACTTGCAAGAAAACAGATGCGCGGATTCGGAACGATGTTGGCGTTTGACTTGAAGGGCGGCTTGCCGGCCGCGCGACGTTTCTGCGATCGCGTGCAGTTGTTCCTGCTGGCAGCGAGCCTCGGCGGAGTTGAGTCGCTAGTTATACTTCCCATCTACAGCTCGCATTACAACATGAGCGCCGAAGAACTGAAACGCGCAGATGTGAGCCCTGGCACGGTGCGAGTTTCCGTTGGGCTAGAAGATTCGGAAGACTTGATCGCAGATCTAAAACAAGCCTTGGCGTAGTGGTATGCTCCGTATCCAATGGGCGATCGTTCTGGTCGCCGCG
This sequence comes from uncultured Acidobacteriota bacterium, assembly GCA_963784015.1. GTDB lineage: Bacteria > Acidobacteriota > Terriglobia > Acidiferrales > UBA7541 > Acidiferrum. The sequence goes on along the minus strand of CAWAPX010000023.1, from coordinate 1,412,358 downwards.
ACCTCACATAATGACCTCGCATAATTTGGACAAGAGCACAGACTGAAGTCTGTGCTACTTATTCGTAGCGGAGGGCCTCGACGGGATCGAGGCGAGCAGCTTTCCATGCGGGGTAAACGCCGAAGACTATGCCGATCAGGGCGCAAAGAACTAGGGCGGTGACGATCCAGAAGACAGAGAGGGCTGCGGGAAAGTGGGCGGCATATTTTAGGAGGAGCGTGATGCCGGAACCGAAAGTGACGCCGATGACGCCGCCGATGGCGCTTAGCGTGACGGCTTCGATAAGAAATTGGACGAGGATGTTGTTGCGCTTGGCGCCGATGGCTTTGCGCACGCCGATTTCGCGGGTGCGCTCGGTGACAGAGACCAGCATGATGTTCATTACGCCGATGCCGCCGACAATGAGGCCTACCGACGCTACCGCGAACATGAGGATGAAAATGAGGCCGCTGATTTTTTGCCAGAGCTCGAGAAAATAGTCCGGAGTGAAAATCGCAAAGTCATCAGGCTTGTCATTTGCAAGGCGGCGCTTGCGACGGAGAAGGTCGCGCATTTCGTCGACGGACTCGTTGACATTATTGGGATCGCTGGCTTTGGCGAAGATCACGTAGTCTTTTTGATTTGGGTAGAGCTTGCGGAGCGTGGTGACGGGCATGTACGCGGAATTGTCTTCGGGGTTGGAGCCGCCGGAGATGCCTTGGCGCTGCTTTTGAAGAATGCCAATCACCGTGAAGAGTTGGCCGTCAATGGTGACTTCCTGGCCTATGGCGTTGGTGGGCGACTCGGGGAAAAGAGTGCGCACTGTGTCGTAGCCCAGGAGAACGACGGGGGCGCGGTGCTCGGCGTCGGTTTCGTTGAAGAAGCGGCCGGATTCGATTTTCAGATCGAAGATTTCGCCGATGGACGGTTGATTCCCTTGCAGGATAACGCTTTTGGCGCGATAGGCGCCGCGGCGGACGTCTTCGGTGCCGGAGCCGAACATTGGTTGAAAAATGCGCATCGAAGCGGAAGCGGCTTTGATGTGCGGAAGCTTGGCGATGTCGTCGGCCCATTCGGGTTGGAGTTCTTTGCGAGTGAACCAGTCGCTCGGCGGGCGAGACAGCGAGGCCCAGGGAAAGCGGTAGGCGATGATGGTGTCCGAGCCAAGTTCGCGGATGCCGCCGAGCACGTTGTCGTTGAGGCCGTTGATGACGGCGGTGACTGTGATGACCGTGGTGATGCCGATAACGATCCCGAGGATGGTGAGCGCGGAGCGAAGAGAATTTTTGCGGAGGGTGTCGAGAGCGAGAAGGACTTCGTCGCGAAATTTTAGCGCAGTCGTTTTGCCGGCCAGACGGCGGACCGGGAGGACTGTGGTTTGTGTTTGCGGGAGTGCTTTGCCTAGCGTTGCCATTATTCTTTTTCGCGTGCCTTGCGCCTATTTTACTTTGCGTTTCCGAGCATTCAGTCCCCGCCCAATAAAGAGTCTTCGATTGCTGCGAAAAGCGGCAGCAGAGCTGCCGCACTCCACATCATTCCGAGCGTAACGCTACTACCGGATCGAGGCGCGCGGCTTTCGACGCTGGATACGTTCCGAAAAACAAGCCGACGCTGAGTGCCACGAGTAAACCCCCGATTACAGACCAGAGTTGGACTGCACTCGGGAGCGGCGAGACGATCGAAACGAGCTGCGCTAGGAGTACACCGCAGATCACCCCTAGCGCGCCACCAAAGAGAGAAATTGTCGAAGACTCGATCAGGAATTGGCGGAGGATATCGCCGCTTCGGGCGCCCAAAGCCTTGCGGAGGCCGATTTCGCGGGTCCGCTCCGTGACGGAGACCAGCATGATGTTCATGATGACGATCCCGCCGACAAGCAACGAGATGGAGGCGATCGCTATAGTCACGAAAAAGAAGCTGCCGCTGATGTCTTTCCAGAGCGAGAGGAACGAGTCGCTGGTCTCAATGGAGAAGTCGTCTTTTTTGCCGTAAGCCAGGTGACGGCGGCCGCGCATGATCTGGCGTACCTCGTCGACGGTCTCCTGAATTGTGGCCGCCGAACCCGCACGGGCGGTGATGCGGAGCGAGTCATCCTGGCTGCCGTATTCTTTTTTGTAAGTGCTTAGCGGAAGGATGATCCAGTTGTCCAGAGATGTCCCTAGCGCCGAGCCTTCTTTTTTGCCGACGCCGATGACCTGGCAGGGGATATTGCGCCAGCGAACTTCTTTTCCGATGGGGTCCACGCCGGGGAGCAGGTTTTCGACAATGTCGTTGCCGATGACGCAGACGGGGGCGGCTTGTTGCAGGTCGGTTTCAGTCATGTGGCGGCCAGCGACGAGGTCAACGTCGTAGAGTTCGGCCATCGCGGGAGTCCAGGCGCGCAGGTTGGTGTCTTTCAGTGAATTTAAGCCGCTCTTTACTTCCAAGCGGCCGGCGAAAGAAGCGCCGATTTCCTTGCAGGACTTGCAGAGTTCGCGGACAGATAAGTAGTCGTCGTAGGTAATGCGCTTGCGCTTCTGAAACTCGAGATAATCGTCGACGTTGGTAATGATCGAGGGCGTCTTCGCGACGCCGAAGACATCAGCGCCGAGGCGAAAGACTCTGGTGGCGACATATTGGTTCGCGCCGTTGATCAGGCTGACGACGGCGATGACGGCGGCCACGCCAATCACCACTCCGACGAGGGTCAGGACACTGCGCAGTTTGTGCGCCCAGAGGCTGCTAGTGGCAATCGCCACGGCCTCCTTGAAGTTCATTGTGGTCGCCTGAGCCATGGAAGGGTCTTGCCTTAGTATACGTGGGGAAAGCCAGCTAAGTATCAGGTGGGAAGGTTCCGGCAGGATATAAAAGAAGGACCCTAAAAAGGGTCCGGGAATCCGGAGCGGGGTTCCGGATTCCCGGGGGGCGTTGCAGGGGTTGGGGTGGGGTGCCTAGCGGTTTGTACGGGCGAGTTCGGCGACCAGGGTAACTTGACCCTCGGTCTCAATCTTGGCGGTCAGCGCCACTTCCTTTTCACGGGTGGTCTTCATGAGTTGGCGACCCTGGGAGTTGCCTTCCGACCAGACCTGAGAAAGAAAATAACGATCGCCATAGCGGTTGAAAACAAGCTTTGATTCTGTCTGTGTGTCGAGGGAGACGACAGCATGAGTAATGATTAACGCCGAAACGGATGCATCCTTGCGGTCGATCAAAATGAGCGTGTTGCCTGCGCCAGAAGGTCGGACGGAATATTCTCCGGCGGGAAGCGCCTTGCCGCCTGCGACGAAGTCGAAGGGAACATTGACTGCTATAGCGTTTTGGGCCTGCGCTACTCGTGTCGTTGCCATTGCGGTCAGGGCCATCACAGCTGCCATCACCAAAGCTCTCGTTTTCATGGGACAACTCCTTTTTTTAGTTCGCTGCCGGTGTCCAAGCTTTACTTCGTTTCGCTTGGTTCGCTTACCGTGTCAGCGCCTCAACATGCTGCACACTTTCTCGTATTCCCTGGCGGAGGACAATGCACGGGGGATGAACTGCCAGGCGACTATAGGTGAACAAGTAAGTGCCGAGAAATAGAGGAGTTAAGGTTCGCGGGGCAGTCATTATCTTCGGCAGGAGTGGTATAGTCTCGGAGTCATTTCACTAGGAATTCCTATGGCGCAACCTATTCGCTCGGCGAATGTCATTCGGTTTGAGGGATTTGAAGTCGATCTGCGGGCGCAAGAATTGTACAAAGCGGGCCGCAAGATCAAGTTGCAAGTCCAGCCGTTTCAGGTACTTGCGATGCTCTTGGAGCGGCCAGGGGAAGTCGTTACGCGCGACGAGATGCAGAAGAGGCTATGGACCGCCGACACTTTTGTAGATTTCGATCATAGCGTCAACACGGCCGTCAAGAAGCTGCGCCAGGCTTTAGGCGACGACAAGAGCAAGCCGCGATTTGTAGAAACCCTGCCCAAGCGCGGATACAGATTTCTGGTCAGCGTCAAGAAGCCAACGACGAGTTCCGCAACCGCGGAGCCCCAAGTTGCGGCGCCGGTCGCTGCGAAAGATGCGGCTGCGTCAGCGTGGGTCGGGCGCGTAGCAAAGGTTTGCTGTGAGCACGGCCACTCATTTGCCGTAGTGTCGATTGATGAGGCGGCTGCTGCGGAGAGACAAAGACTCGAAGCGGCCAATGATGATGTTGGTTTGTCGCTTTTGATTGCCTCGCAAAGGCTGGTCATGGTGCCTGAAGGGACGCCCGTGAGAATTATTGAAGTTGAATCGCAGAATTCTCGCTGCCACGCGCGGATCCTCGAGGGCGAGCACTATGGCAAGACGGCTTTGCTGCCGCTGAAGTTGCTTTTGGAATCGCCCGAGCTGAACGCGATTCGCGGGCCGCGACAGTGGAGCCTCGGCAACTAACTTCGTGCGTTCAACGGCGCGAGCTCAACTTGGATGGCGGATGCGCTCTGCAAGAGCACGGGCTCGCTGTCGGCCAATTTCGACAAAGCGGGAATCGCTGGCGATTTGATCGAGTGTTGGCAAGGCGCGCTGAGGCTCAGGGAGAAGCTTGTGGTTGAGGTCAGTTTCGAATTGCAAGAGAGCGTCATTGATGCCGAGGCGATCGTATTTCATGCGGCGTTCAAGTAGAGTGACCAATTCCTGTTGGCGCGCCAGGCCTTCAAAAATCTGCATCAGCTGAGTTGCGGCCGAATTCAGCGTGTAGTTGAATTTTGTTTCGTGGATCTCCGCGCCTTTTTCCCAGCGAAAAGTCTTCTCGCCGAGATTGGCGATTCGGCGATGTACATCCAGATCCTGACCTTGGAAATTCTTTAATTCGGCAGCCAGACCGAACATCTTCTCCCTCAATGGGGCGCTCACCTCGAAGGGAGTCGCTCCGGGATCTTCATCCAGCTGACGGATTTCAAAAGTGGCGGCATCGGAATCGTCATGGACGATGATCTCGATAAATTCCGGCGAGCTGGATTTGAAAATGCGGCGGTAGCTGAGTTTTGCGTGCGCCGGCGCTGGAGAGGGTGCTGTTGCAGACGCCGCCGCCTTTGTGGGCGCAAATAAGAATACGCTCGCGAGACACGCCATTAAACCGAAGCACAGGAGCAAAGTCTTCATCGTGAAATTACGATGCGCGGGAGGATATTTTGAGTTGCGCCGCCGCGCGGGACTGCCGGTCTTGCGACGCGAGACGATGCTCGCAGCTTCGCATCAGCTGATTCAGCGGGAAGTCCGAAGCGCTGGCGGGCTTGTTCCGCCTGTAAATGGCAGAGCGCCACGGCCAGAGCATCCGCTGCATCGGAAGGCTCCGGCGTTTCGTTCATTTCGAGGAGTGCGCGCACCATTAATTGCATTTGTTTCTTGTCCGCATGACCATAACCGGCTACCGAGGCTTTTACTTCGCGCGGGGAATAGCTGTGCACGGTGACGCCACGTTGCGCCGCGGCCAAAAGCACGACGCCGCGTACCTCCGCCAGCCGCAATGCCGTTCTGACATTAAGTGCGCTAAATATGGACTCCACAGCGAGAGCGTCGGGCGAGTACTCTTCCATCAGGCTGCAAAGCAGAGCGTGGACGTCGTGGAGCACCGCACCGAGGCACTCCTTCTGCCGCTTCGGCGCCACTTTCAATGCACCGTAATGCAGCATGCGGCAGCGGCGACCATCGCTCTCGATAATCCCATAGCCGGTGGGACCAGCGGATGCGGGGTCGACTCCCAGGATGCGGAAACAGCCATTCCTGGCGACGGGAATCGAGGCTGGGTCTGCAGCTTTCATCGACTCAAGTCTACGGCGTTCCCCGTGTCCCTGCCAGAGCTTTGTCTCCGAGTTTCCTGACAAAAGAGAAACGGCCATCCAGATGTTCGGGATGGCCATGAAAGAAAAGAATGGGAAAGAAAAGGACAGACAGAAGTGTCTGTCCTACAAATTAGTTCGCTCCAACTGCCGCCTGAATCTCCGACTCATCGATGTCGAAGTTCGCGTAAACGTGCTGCACGTCGTCGTGCTCTTCCAGCGCTTCAATCAAACGCACCATTTGTGTAGCTTGCGCGCCTGTCAACTTGACGTAATTCTGCGGCACCATGCTGATTTCCGCCGAAGTCGGCGTGATGGCCGCTTTGGCCAGGGCTTCCTTTACCTTTTCGAGCGCTTCCGGGGGCGTCACCACGTACCAGTCGGATCCGTCATCCTTCAAATCATCCGCGCCGGCTTCGAGCACGATGTCCATCATTTTGTCTTCGCTGGCGGCTTCCTTGGGCACCACGATTTCGCCTTTGCGGTGAAACATCCAGCCGACAGCGCCGGTTTCGGCGAGATTTCCGCCGTTCTTGCCTAGCAGGTGACGAAATTCGCCGACGATGCGATTACGGTTCGTAGTGACGGCTGCGATGAGCAAGCCGACGCCGCCGGGGCCATAACCTTCGAAGGTGACTTCTTCATATTGTTCGCCTTCGAGCTGTCCGGTGCCGCGCAAGATCGCGCGCTCGACGTTCTCGTTGGGCATGTTCGCGCCCTTGGCAGCGAGGATCGCCGTTCGGAGGCGCGGATTGGAATTCGGTTCACCGCCGCCGATGCGCGCCGCAATAGTGATTTCGCGAATGATGCGGGTGAACACGCGGCCACGTTTGGCGTCAGTCGCGCCCTTCTTGTGTTTAATCGTGGCCCATTTTGAGTGCCCAGACATAACAGATCCTCTTTTTTGCGTGCTCCCGGCCTGGCCGGATTCACGTTGGGTGAAATTTCATGCGGCTGCGCGCCACGTAAATGGCGGTTAGTCGACTTGACCCCGCAAGGCGGGGCTTAACTGTGCGGAGACTTAGGGTAAACCGCAAACCCCTGCGGAACTGCGCCAGTTTAGCACAGCCGCCGCGCCCGCGAAACCGAGTATACTCGCTGCCGGGGCACCTGTTTGCGCTTGCTACCCTTCCCTATTTTCGACGAGTTCCACCTGCCAATCGCACGGTCTTGCTATGCCTGACCGCCGCTACCGCGTTCTGGCCGTCGCCGCCCATCCTGTTCAATACATGGCGCCGATCTTTCGACGCATGGCAGCTCATCCCGGCTTTGATTTGCATGTGGCATATTGCAGTCTTCGCGGGGCGGAAGCTGGCCACGATCCCGAGTTTGGAGCCACTGTTCAGTGGGATGTTCCTTTGCTTGAGGGCTACGCATGGTCTCACATTCCCAATCGAGGCTCGGGCGCGGAATCGTTCTTCGGGCTGCGCAATCCTGGACTCTCAAAATTGATCCACGAAGGTAAGTTCGACGCCGTGCTTTGTTTTGTCGGGTATGTTCGCGCGACGTTTTGGATTGCCTATCGAGCGGCGAGGTCTTCCAAGACAGCGTTTCTTTTTGGGACGGACACAAACACGCTTGTTCCTCGAGACGGCCACAGGTGGAAGAGCATCGTCAAAAGAATTCTCTGGCCGCGGCTTTTTGGACTAGCGGATCAGGTGATTGTTCCGTCTTCGGGTGCGCGCGACCTCATGGTTTCTCTTGGATTGCCCGCGGAGCGCGTCACACTTACGCCTTACAGCGTGGATAACGATTGGTGGATGCAACAATCCGCGGCCGTGGATCGTTCCGCGACGCGTGCGTCCTGGAGAGCTTCCGCTTCGGACGTCGTGATTCTCTTTTGTGCCAAGCTCCAGCCCTGGAAGCGCCCGGGTGATCTGCTTCGCGCTTTTGCGGAAGCTAATCTTTCGGATGCCCTGCTCGTGATTGCTGGAGAAGGACCCCTTCGCGCGGAGCTTGAGGCTCTGGCCGCCGAATTGGGCATTGCAATGCGCGTTCGGTTTCTTGGCTTCGTGAATCAGTCGCAGCTTCCGGCTGTGTATACTTCCGTCGATCTAATGGTGCTTCCTTCCGAATACGAGCCATTTGCCGTAGTTGTGAACGAAGCGATGTGCTGCGGATGTCCCGTGGCAGCTAGTGACCATGTAGGAGCTGCGCGCGATCTCGTCGCGCCAGTTCGGCAGGAATTTGTTTATACCTGCCGCGATGTCGCTGCGCTGGCTGCCATTCTGAAAGATGCCGTTGCCGATCGTTCTCGCCTCGCCTTGCTGGGCCGCGCCGCCGCAGCGCATATAAAAACATGGTCGCCAGAGAGAAACATCACCGCCACCTTCGAAGCGATTGAAATTGCCGTTGCTCGCAAAGGCCGTCGCGGCGGGTCTTCGCTCGCCGAGTCCACAAGCTCGCACAATGCGCCAGCAGCGCCGCAAAAACTCCGCGAATGAAGCTGCTTATCTACTCTCACTTTTTTGCGCCGAGTGTCGGCGGCGTCGAGACGCTCGCTCTGTCTTTGGCTCGCGGACTCGCTGGATTGAGCTCACCAGGCGCCGATCCGGAATTTGAAATCACCCTCGCGACGCAAACTCCCGCGGACAATTTTGACGACGCGTCGCTCCCGTTTCGTGTCGTTCGGCAGCCCAATCTCATTCATTTGTGGGATTTAATCCGCGCTTCCGATGTCGTTCATGTGGCAGGACCCGCACTGTCGCCTATTTTTCTTGGGCTGCTGGCGCGGAAGCCAGTCGTGGTGGAGCATCACGGTTTTCAGGCGATTTGTCCGAACGGCCAGCTTCTGATCGAGCCAGCTGGGGTTCCGTGTCCCGGCCATTTTATGGCGGATCGGCATAGCGAGTGCCTGCGCTGCAATTCCGGCCAAGGCTGGCTTGCGCCGCGCAAGCTTTGGCTCCTGACATTCGTGCGCCGTTTCCTTTGCCGGCGGGTTGCAAGCAACATTACTCCGACGGCCTGGCTTGGTGGACTAGTCCAACTTCCGCGAGTTGCGCCAATTCCTCACGGATTGGAATTCATTAGCGCGCCAGCGGCGTATCCTTCCTCGGCTTCGCACCCACCTGTGATCGCCTTTCAGGGCCGCCTGGTTACTACGAAGGGCGTTGGCATTCTGTTCGAAGCCGCGCGTTCTCTGCTCGGGGAGAATCGCGCGTTTGAACTGCTCGTCATCGGCGACGGACCCGAGCGCGCGTCGCTTGAGCGTCTTTCGCAGGAGGCCCCTTTGACCGGGCGTGTGCGGTTTGCGGGGCGTCTTTTGGGAGCGGACCTCGATGCTGCGCTTGCTCATGCCGCCGTCGTCGTCGTTCCATCTCTCGGCGGAGAAGTTTTCGGTTTAGTTGTTGCCGAAAACATGGCGCGAGGTCTGCCGGTGATCACCTCCGACCTAGGTGCCTTTGTTGAAGTGCTCGGTGAAGGTGGCCTTACGTTTCGAACGGGCGACGCCGGAGCGCTTACACGAGAGCTCGCTCGAATCCTGGATGATCCCGCCCTGGCTTCACGCCTCGCGCAGATTGCACGTCAGCGTGCGCTCGATTTTTGTGATTTTCGCCGCATGCTGGAAGCCCATGCACGGGTTTACCAGGAAATCTGCTCCCGCTGACCTGTCCGAAAAGGCAGGTACGCCGTGGGTCACAAAGAACGAAACTCTGTCGAAGCCAGGCGCACCCAGCCCTACACTTAATGTAGGTAACACCGTGTGGATAGGTCTGTTTGTTCTTTCGGGGCGTCGAGACATAGCCCATTTGTGCCAGGAGACGGAGAAGATGAAACGCGCGCTCATTTTTCTTGCGATATTTGTGGCGGTGCTGGTAGCGGCACGCGGCGTCTTGGCTGTGCCGCAATCAAAAGGGAGTTCCACTCTCAGCGGCGTGGTCATCGGTCCTAACGACAAGCCCGCGCCTCATGCGAGCGTCTCGTATCAATCGTCCGACGGAAGCGCCCCGCATGCCGTATACGCGGACGCACACGGTCGATTCACGATTTCCCAGCTCAGGGCCGATAGTTACGATATTCGCGCCTCAGCGAAGGGCATTTTTTCCGATTGGCAGAGGAACATCCCGCTGCGCAAGGGGCAAGCTCGGTCCGTGGAGCTGCATCTGATCTACGCAAAGGAAATGCCTAAGTCTGCTTCGAGTCCAAAACCGAAACAATAATCGCTGCCACGCCGTCGGCGTGCCCCTCATTAGAGTTCGCATCCCATCATTATGAATCTCGGCGGAACTGCGACGCTATTGGAGGAAGAGTTGCGCCAACTCATGAAGGTCTTGTGCCGAAACATCCGAAATGGCGCAAAACTCCATGCCCTGATGCCGCCAGTGAACCCACTGGTAGCCTTGCCGTGAACCCGGCGGATGAATCGGCGTGTCCGATTCCTTTGTCGGCCAGACAAAGACATTGATGAAATGCTTGCGCCGTCCGTAGACAAGCGCTGCGACGTTGCGCTCGCCAAGAACATCCAGACGGCCGCCAAGCAATGGGAAACCTTCCTCCATGAAATCGTGAACGGGCGGAATGAAATCCAATTTGCCATCGAACCAGGGTTTGACAGTGTGCTGGTCCGTCGAGGCTACGTCAGTGAGGTGTCCGGCTTGCAGCGAGCGAATGTGGGCGTCGATGACTTCCGCTGAAGTCACCGAACTAGCCGATCCTGACCCCATGCTGTGGAAGCTGGGTATGGCAAACCACGCCACTCCAGTCACTAAGAGGATTGCAGCGGCAGCGGCAATCCAGCGCCATGCAGCAACCGACGAAACGCTGCCTCTGGTCCCTGGGGCTTTGAGCTCAGCACGAATCTTCTTGCGCAAATCCGGCGAGGCCGTTTCGTAAAGCTGCGCACGCTGCAAAGTAGACCGCAGCGACTCTGCTGCGCCAAGATTTGCCGTGCATTCGCGGCAACCTTCGAGATGGCGCTCGAATTCGGCGGCACGCACCGAGTCCAGTTCGCCGTCGAGATAAGCGTGCAATAGCGTCCCGGAGAAGTCACAGCTCATGGGATGCCTCCTGCTGGGCAGGCTGCGTGAGTGCGCGCTGCAGGCGTTGGCGCGCCCGTGCGAGCGCGGACATGACGGTGCCAATCGGAACGCTGGTAATCGAGGCGATCTCTTTGTACGAACAACCTTCGAGCTCCCGAAGAATGATTACTTCCCGGAAGCGCACGGGAAGCGTTTCAAGCGCTCGCGCTAGCCGTTCGCGATTGTCGCCCACGATAGCCAGAGTTTCCGGCGTCGTGGAAGATTGTTGGTGCAGGTCTTCGTCGAATTCAGTCATCAGCTCCACTTGGCGATTTTTCTCCAGCCACGTATAGCATGTATTGCGGACGATCTGGAGAAGCCATGCCCGTGCGTCTCCCCCATTGAACCCCCGAAAAAAACGAAACGCGCGCAGCATCGCTTCCTGCGCGACGTCTTCTGCATCGGAGCGGTTTCTCAGCAGCCAACGCGAAAGATTGAATGCAGCATCCAGATGTGGCAACACGACCTGCTCGAAGCGAGCCCGGTCCTGCGAATCCAACACGTCCCAACCTTTCCCCTGGCCCGTAGAACTCATGAATGAAAACCACCCCACAGCTAATTTTATTCCCAATTGCGTGATTCTTAGGGCGAAATAATTTTGGTTGAGTGAGCGCGCAAATTTGGAATAAGGCGCAGCCCTTCACGGTCTGCACAAATGAAACACGTTCCATAACGGCGCGGGAAACTTGGCTCTCTCTAACCCGCGCCGCTCCTGCCAAATGAGCGCAGCAGCAGGAGTTGCATGCATACGCATGCACTGGGGGAACGTGTGTTCATAGGAGGAAGAAAAGATGGCTCGCAACCCAAAAGATGAGATCTTGCACGATCACAATCACGATGGAATCGATCGCCGCGGGTTTCTGAAGTGCATGGCTTGGGCGGGAACCGGCGCGTTCTGCGTGATGCAGGGCGGCGTCTTGAAATCGTACAGCATGAGCCGCCTTGCGGGGATGAACCCCGAGAGCATGAAGGGCGAGCTGAGTTTTGTGCAGATCAGCGACAGTCACATGGGTTTCAACAAAGCGGCAAATCCGGATGTTGCGGCAACGCTGAAGGCCGCTGTCGATAAAATTAACACGCTGCCTGCGCTGCCGGAGTTCTTGTTGCATACGGGGGACATTAGCCATCTCTCGAAGCCAGAAGAATTCGACGGCGTCGAGCAGATTTTGAAGAGCGCATCAGCGAAGGATGTCTTCTACGTTCCAGGAGAGCACGATGTTCTGAACGACGACGGCAAAGAGTATCTCGAGCGTTTTGGCAAAGGCGCTCAGGCTGGCGGATGGTACAGCTTCGAAAAGAAAGGCGTGCACTTCGTCGGTTTGGTTAACGTAATGAATCTGAAAGCGGGCGGGCTTGGCACGTTGGGGCGCGAGCAACTCGAGTGGCTGGAAAAGGATGTAAGGCATCTGAAATCCAGCACGCCGATTATTATGTTTGCCCACATTCCGTTGTGGACGGTCTACCCAGATTGGGGATGGGGAACGGAAGACAGCGCGCAGGCGCTCTCGTATTTGAAAAAGTTTGGCTCCGTCACCGTTCTCAACGGCCACATTCATCAAACCATGCAAAAGGTGGAGGGGAACGTCACGTTTCACACTGCATGCTCCACCGCGTTTCCGCAACCTAAGCCTGGCGAGGCGCCTTCCCCGGGACCTATGAAAGTGCCGGCGGAGCAGTTGCGTAGCGTCTTGGGAATTACGGATGTGAGCTACGTTCGCGGGCAGCATGCGTTGGGTGTTGTGGACTCAACGTTAGCGTGATCCAGAAGAGGGAGCACGCATAAACCGAGAAGTAGATTCCTAAAATTCAAAGAGAGAGAGAAAAATCATGAGGACAAGTGTGTTCTTTGCAAGTTTGGTGGTGACGATAGCGATGGGCTTGGGCGGAATCTTTGCTCAGCGTGAAAGCTTCACGGCGAGCGCGCAGGAAAAGGCTGCCTCAACCGCCGAAGTGAAAATTGATAATTTTTCGTTCGGTCCCGCGGCGATTACGGTGGCCGTGGGAACAACCGTTACCTGGATCAATCGCGACGATATCCCGCATACCGTCGTCAGCACGGAGAAAGTGTTCAAGTCCAAAGTGCTCGATACCGACGAAAAGTTTTCTTACACGTTCACAAAGCCCGGCGAGTATCCCTATTTCTGCTCGATCCATCCGAAAATGACCGGAAAAGTGGTCGTTCAGTGATCGCCGCCAAACGGAGGATGGAACTTGAACCCCTTTGATCTCCGAGCTGCATTGCTGGCGAAGCACGCGCAACACGTTGTGCTGATTCATTTTCCCATCGCCTTGTTCATTGCCGGCGTGATCTTCGACTTTCTTGCTCAAAGGACCAAGTGGCGGTCCTTAGCGGAGGTGGCTTACTACAATCTGTTAGGCGCGGCGATTTCCGTGGTGCCTGTGATCGCCACCGGGCTCCTCGCCTGGCAGTTTCAGCTCGAGGCGCAAAAAATTAAAGGCATTCTGCTCCTACATTTGGTTCTGGGCTGCGCCTCGGCGATCCTCATCTGGATAGCCTGGGCTTTGCATCTGCGGTCACGTAGTAAATCTCAAGGGAACCATCCAATCTTCCGCCTCGGACTGGAAACTGTGGCCGTGGCCATCATTGCGATCACCGGGCATCTTGGCGGTTTTCTTAGCGGCGTAAACGGCCCAAACTAGTACTTTTTTGAGTCGCGTAATCTGCTTCACGGACGTGTAAAGTATTGTAACTAAAAGACATATGTGAAAGGCCTCCCTCGACAAGGAGTTATGGGCTAGTACCACGACCACGGTACCCTTCCCAGTGGCTCTACCGGCCCATTGAGGACTCCACATGCGGCGCGTAGGCTTCTAAGAACGGGTTGGGGGCCGCGCGGGGACAGCGGCTCCGCAAGGGGTCGTGTGCGAGCTACCCAACCCGCCATTCTTAATCGAATCTATCCCTCACTCATCTTCAATAGCCTAATCTAGCCTTCCAGCTAATTTTTTGACGGTCTCAAAGTCCGAGCGTAGATGGGCGAGTCTCGTGCAGTCCAGTATTCCTGGTTCTCTCTTGCCATCCAGAAGAGTTGCGCCATCATAGACTTGCGGAGGGTCATCGGCCTTGGGCGAATGGTTCAGACGACAGGTGAGGCGACTCGGTGACACTCTCCTCACCACGCGGTTCTTGTTGTTGTTTCCACTGGCAGTGTCCTTTTCATCCTCGCAATCCTCTCCAGCCAACGCTCCAGTCCCGGTAAGATTGCACTCCGAAACGATTGCAGTGTTCGACCGCTACGTGCGCCTGACCGAGGAACGCAATGAAGCCGAGTTGAAGCGAGGCTCCGCCCTTTTGTGGATTGATTCTCTTGCCGTCGCTCAGCGCACTGAGGCCTACGCCGCCCTGAAGCGCGGCGAGGTGCAAATCCAGCAACTCTCCACACTCGAAAACGGCAAGCCCATGGTTTGCCCCGGAGGGATGATTCATCACTGGGTGGGCGTGATTTTCATTCCCGCTGCGAAGTTGGTGGACGTGCTCGCCGTACTTGAGGATTACGATCACCAATCCACGTATTACTCCCCGGACGTGGAACGCTCGAAGATCGAATCGCGCGATGGCGACCACTTTCGCGTGTTCCTGCGCTTTCGCCGGCACAAGGTGATCACCGTTGTGCTGAACACCGAGCATGACGTGCGCTATTTTCACGACGCTCCCGGACGCGCGCACAGCCGCAGCACCGCCGTGCGCATCGCCGAAGTCGAAAATCCCGGCAAGAGCGACGAACGCGAAAAGCAGCCCGGCGACGACGGTGGCTTTTTGTGGCGCATGGAAACCTGGTGGCGCATGGAAGAACGCGATGGAGGCGTTTATGTGCAGAGCGAGGCTGCCTCGCTCACACGCGATATCCCAACCGGTCTTGGCTGGCTGGTTGGCCCGTTCGTCACCAGCATCCCGAAGGAAACGCTCGTGTTCACACTAGACGCCACGCGAAAAGCCGTTCTCGGCAGAGCAAGAAAATGACCCTATTGCCGGAATGAATCTCTAATTTCTTGAAAGACTTCTCGCTTTGGCATTTTTGAGGAGTTCCCATATTGCGGCTGCGTTGCGATTCCAGTCCCAATCCTGGATCGTTTTGCTTGCCGCTTCGCCAACAAGTCGCTGCAGATCTGGCTGTGACTGAAGCCGCTCAATTAGTTTGCTAAGTGTTTGCGCATCGCTCGGATCGCGAAGTACAAAGCCATCGACTCCGTCTTGAATGTAGTCCGCGACACCCGCACAAACCGATGTAATCGCTGGCAAGCCGCACGCCATGGCTTCGGCTACGGGAAGCCCGAAGGAATCTTCCCGGCTCGGGCTGACATAGACGTCAGCGGCAGCATATAAATCGAGCACTTCGGGGCTTGAAAGCTCCCAACAACAACGGTCCTGCAAACCGAGTTGTGCGGCGCGCGCGTGAAAGGTTTCCGCAGTATCGTTCCCCACCACCAGCAATCTGGTTGGCAGACTGGGAAGATCTGTCATTGCCTCCAAGATGGTTGGCAGCCCCTTGTTACGCCAATCGTTGCCAATCAGAAGCAGAACTAAATCTTTGTCGCGAAAACCACGCCGCCCCCGGGACTCGGGGCGCCGCGCGAGCCTGCCCGCTACGGAAAAATGCTTGATATCCACGCCATTCGGGATCACGCAGGCATCCTCACGGCGAAAGTGCTCCTTCAGAAGTCCCGCCGTGCGTTTCGAGACGGCCGCAAGAGTGACTCTGGGATCCTTGTAAATCCGGCGTTCCAGCGCAGTCAGGAGCTCATAGTAAACCTTCCGGTGAATTCTTCGAAAAAAACCGGCACGCGCGCTGGAATCGCCATTCTCTTCGCTTGCGAGTTCCTTCAATCTATAAAACAGCGCATGAACGATCACCACATCCGGACGGAGGCAATTGATTCCCGGCGACAGAACAAAGTCGTAAGAAGCGCCACCGAAGGTCGTGTGCCACTTTCGCAAGAACCCGTTGAAGAACAGCCAAGCCAGAAATTGCGCCAGATGCGGACCGGGAATAGACGGAACCTTATGCCAGAAGATGGAGCCCGCTTGGACGGAACGTCCCACTTTGTGTTCGCTTACAGGGAGATCTTCGACGCGCTGCGCATACAGATGAATCTCGCAGCCGTAATCGCGAGCGAGCCGCTCCACCATCTCCGCTACGGCGCGCTCCGTGCCATGGCGCCGGTCGACGAATGGCGAAATAACTGCGAGCCGCAAGTCAGCGCATCCAGCGGTGCGCAGGTTGACTTACGGGAGCGTTGGCCGCGAACTGCGCCGAAAGCGCGATGGTGGGAAGCCGGAACAACAAACCAAGCAGCAGCCAGAAATATGCATTCAAAAGGAAATCTTCGTAGGCCTGAATCCCGCCAAACGTGGCGGGAAAGAGCAAGAAGAATGCGTACCAGAAAATCACGAAGCCCAAGGGAAACCATGGCGAACCTCTGAGTTTTTTGACCACCTTCCACGCGGAAAACATAATCGCCACGCTCATGACGAGCCACAGGATCAATCCTATGATCCCCATTTCAACGACGAGTGTGCCGTAGCCGCTTTCCACGCCGATCACCGGCGGCTTCACGCCAAAAAAGCGCGCGACATATTGACCGCCCAGCGCAGTTGTCCCGATGCCATAGCCGTATGGCCAACGGTCGTAGCTGAAGGCCCCCACAAAGTTGGCCAAAGGATAGGTCAAGCCACGGTGCGTAAGTTCGTTTGTCTGACTATCAGGCAGTAGCGTTTCTTCGTAAATCGCAAGCCGCGACATGAGGGCGTCTGGATAAACGTAAAAGAGCAGAACCATTCCCAGTCCGATGCCGATCGCAACACGCTGAATCGAGCGGAACACTCGCAACGCTTCCCCTTGGCGCCATGGAGCGCCCCAGACAAACGCAATGCTGGTTGCTGCCGCGTTGATCATTCCCCACATGAAAGAACCTCTGGACGCAGTCAGGAATGCGCCGGCTGCCGTTATCGGGATGGCTACAAAAGCAAGAATCCTCCCTTTTTTATGGCGCAAGAGCAGGTAACCACTGAATCCTAGGACGAGTATCCATGCCACCATGATGAAATCCGCATAGCGCCCTGCACTGACGAACACAGAAGTAGGCCGGTAAGCGACGGCGCCGCCCGATGCGGACACGCGATACAGCCCGCTCAGCAGACGAAGGTCTTCGGCCTGAACCGCGGGATTTAGAAAGCCCGGACCAATAATGGATTGAGCGACGCCCAGAGAGACGATCACAAGAACCAGAACCATATTCGTCGCGAAAAAACGCCGCAGCTCCGCTTCGGAATTCAGAAGCGCGTAACCTACAAACACCAATGGGACGTAGTAAAAGAATATTTTGAAGCCCATCAGGCCGTACCCGAGGCTGGTCGAGGCGGGGTTGAATACTTGCATTGCGCCGAACCAAATGAACATCAAGAGAGGCACGAGAAATGGCGGCCTGAAAATCGTCACTTCTTTTCGGCGAACGGCCATAAAAAAGGAGATGTACACGACCAGGACAAGCAGATCCTTTCCAAAGTAGATCGCCATGTTATTGCCGAGGAATTTCCGCACAAAATCCTCGAACAGCAGCCAGCTCAAGAAAAAATACACGCCGTTTCGCCAGTTATGGAGAATCGCCACGACGACTGCTCCGCCAGCGATGCATAGGGCCACGTATGCAAGGCCGGTCATATCGTCGTTGATTACATATTGTGCAAATTCATAGGCGGCAATTGCCCCCACCACAAGAGTGCCAAATGCGAGCAGCCGCCTTCTTCCGAATTCGCCTGAAGCGAGAGCCGATGCAATTCTCATAGAATGTCTTTATGCTGGCCTTCTGATTATTGCTGAGTCTTCTTCATTCCGAAAGAGGCATTCAGCCATTCAGTCCTGCTTAGGCGGTAGCTCAGGCTCGTTGTTCGCCATTCGGCCTAGGCCCTATACTTGTGCCTAAGTCTGCTTAGTGCGAGTGGCAAGTTGTAGCAAGCAAGCGCCCTCGCCGCACGTACACATTTTAAGGAATCCACAAAAGCCTAGAAGGGCAGTCGTCTTTCGGATGGCCGATCAAAGAAGCAACACCCAGCCCGTCGTGGATGTGGTCATCCCAGTCTATGGCGAGCGTTCAGAAGCGCTTGCCGCAACCCTCTCGGCCTGCGTGAAACAAACATATCCGGTTGCCCGAATTTTCGTTGTGGACGATGGCTCGCCCGTACCGGTTTCTCTGCCCGATTGGGCCCAATCTTCCACACAGATTTTTCTTTTTCGTCTTCCCGAAAATCTGGGGATCTCAGGTGCGCGCAATGCAGCCATCGCACGCTCGAGGGCGCCGCTACTAGCGTGCATTAACACCGAAGTCCTCCCTGATCCTAACTGGCTTGCTTCGTGCGCAGACTATCTACTGGAGCATCCTGGCGTAGGCGCTTGCTACACGCGCCTCGTCTCCGCTACCCCGGGTCGCATCCTTTCCCGTTGGCGCATGCGTTTTCTGGAAGCAAAATTCGGAGATCAATCCGGCCTCTCCGAATTTGCTCCAGGACACGCTGTGCTCTTCCGCAAAGAAGCCCTCGACGCTGTCGGTGGCTACGACGTCCGCCTTCGCCTGCACCACGAGGATTCAGACATCTGTCTAAGAATGCGGAAATCCGGCTGGGAAACGCACTACGTTGCGGAAAGCCGTTGCGTCTCCATACAAAAAGACACACTTAAGCAACTCGCCGCCAAGGAGCTGCGGGAGAGCTACTGGTATTCTCCTGCGGAGAGCTCCCTGCTCCACCTGTACGTTCACCTCAGCAAGTGGACAATCATTAGGGCCACCCGAAATCTATTGAAAGGCCGAATTTATTTTCTTCCTGTTGACGCGTCGATCTGGGCTTCTGCTTTGTGGACAGCCTCGGTTCGGACTCTGCGTTTCTGGCGGTCAAGTCGTGAGTCAAAATAGAGACAAAACGATCGTTGCGTTTCTTGTTCATCAAGTTGATTGGCGTAGAGCTGAAGCAGCACTCTTTTCTTCAGCACTTCCTCGCAAAGCTTTCATGTTTTCACGCGGTCGCCGCGTGCAAGCGCCTCGCCTTCTGTGAAACACTCTTTTATGGAATACTTTCACTCCAATTCCATCGCAGGAGTTTTCATGCCACGCTATCTCTCGCAACACACACTCGCTTGCCTGACGCGCCAAGGCGCAGAGACGCTTGCGCAACGAATGCAAGGCGGGGGTCCCGCTTGTGCCGACCGCGTGCTGGTCAACATGCTCGAAGGAAAGATGTTTGCCGAGTTCCGTGCCGACTCCCGCGAAACTCTCGAAGCTTGGCTGAAAGCTGAAGGAATGCACTACGACTGGGTCGTTCGGATTGAATGGGAATCGCGCAACGGCAAGCTGGAAATTGCCGACTAGCGTTCTATAAACTATTCCAAATAAGAATGTTAGCTGGCCTTCAAGGGACGACCGAGCAGGCTCTCGGAATGTCGATAAAAAAGAGGGTGATTTGCAGCCTCATCTGCGCTAATCTTTCTCTCCCACGTCTAACGTGAAGGAGAAACGCCATGTCTGACTATGCGCATCCAGAAGTACTCGTAACCACCGAATGGGTGGCTGCCCACTCGAAAGACGCGGGCCTCCGCGTCGTAGAAGTCGACGTCGACACCACCGCCTACGATCAAGGGCACGTGGACGGCGCCATCGCCTGGAATTGGCAAACCGAACTGCAGGATGCCCTCCGCCGTGATCTCGCGGCGCCAACCGCGTTCGAAGAGTTGCTCGGCAAAGCCGGCATCTCTCCCGAAACGACCATCGTCCTCTACGGCGACAACAACAACTGGTTCGCGGCGTGGGCGTTCTGGCAACTGAAATATTACGGCCACGAAAAAGTTCTCATCATGAACGGCGGCCGCAAAAAGTGGCTCGAAGAAAAGCGCCCGCTCGTCACGGATAAGCCCTCGGCCGCTGCGACTTCCTACAAAGTGAAGGCTGCGAATGCCGCGATTCGCGCAAAGAGAGACGACGTTTTCGCCGCCGTCGAGAAAAAGTCCGGAGCGCAACTTGTCGATGTGCGCTCGGTAGACGAATTCACGGGAAAGATTATCGCGCCTCCCGGCATGACCGAGACCGCGCAGCGCGGAGGCCACATTCCCGGCGCGGCAAACATTCCCTGGGCGCAGGCCGTCAACGAAGATGGCACGTTCAAGAGCGGCGAAGCTTTGAAACAACTCTACGGAGCGAAAGGCATCAGCGGCGACCGCGAAGTCATCGCCTACTGCCGCATCGGAGAGCGCAGCTCGCATACCTGGTTTGTTCTCAAGTACCTACTTGGCATCAAGGACGTGCGCAACTACGACGGTTCATGGACGGAGTGGGGCAACTTGATCGGCGCGCCTATCGAAAAAGAAATCTCGGCCGCGGTAGCGAAATAACGCCCGAGCCGCTCCCTTAAAGGCCACTTTCCCAAAACGGAATCACCAAAAGCGAAACGGGGCGCGATTTTCGCGCCCCGTTCGATTTTGCATTCCCTGTGAAAAGATTCGGCGAGTCCCTTCACGAATCTTATTTCGGCGCGGACGCCGGCTTCAAGAACATGGAATCATCCACCGGAACATTATTTTTGATCTGTGTCAGCCGGAGCGTAAACACGTTTCCCTTTTCAACGTGCCGCAAACGAAACGCGAAGTAAGCCCCGTCGACGGCGCGATAGTCTTCCATATAATTCTCCACGCGGTAGTCGCCATCCTCGCGGTGCAGTGTATCGTCAGTTCGCACGGGGAAGCCGCTTTCCGTATCGAAATAAATTTTTGACGTAAGTTTCTTTTGCGGTGTGAATTCCACCACATACGCCGTATGCACGCCGACCTTTTCGGTGCCCATAACGTGCCCGGTTACGGCCAACAACAGCGCGTCGGCGCGATCATTGAAGTTTGACTGGCGGACGCGGCTCTCCAAAGCAGCGCCCGTGATTTCATGCATTCCACCGGAAGGGTCCTCGATCCACGCGTTCTTGCCATCGCACACTTGGCGGATGGCCACCCCGTTGGAGAGTGTAATCTTGTACAGAGTTTTGTTCGGCGCTTTGCTAAAAATTTCAATCGCCGCAAAACCGGAAGCGTCCTCGGTCTGATAGATGCCTTTCAGGTAGCGCGTGGTAAAACCGGACCAGACAGCGTGGCCTCCGCTAACCGTCTCAAATTTCTCGAGCAAATCCTTGGTGCTGGGCAGAACTGAAGGGCTCGGATCCACTTTTGTGACAGAGCTTACCGGCGTGACGGGCACACCACTGGGCGAGGGATTCTGCGCCGCCGAGTGAACAGCGAACAACGTTCCGATGACAGCTGAAGCCGCGAGGGGCACGAGTCTGCGGTTCATAATCTCCTCCAACACACGAAACCGTGTGAATGATTCTGTCTTTAAGTATGAGTGGCTTTTCCAGAACGATGGATTCGTCGTGGTGCAAGGTGGTGGGAAAGAGACTGTCCAAATGGGCAGGTCGGCTTTTTGCGCAAGCTGACGTCGCGACGGGGCAGCGTCCGGTCAAGCATCGCTGCCCGTCGTTGTCTTTCTGTGCTAAACCTTGTTTCAGGAAGCCGAAACGAGAGAGCTACTCTTGCTTCACCAATTCGACGCGGCGATTTTTCGCTCGTCCGTCTTCGGTTCCATTGTCGGTGAGTGGTTTCGTCTGGCCAAAGCCCTTGGCAGATAACCTGGTTGCCGGGATGCCGTGAGCTGTAAGCCAGGCCACTACGGCTTGCGCGCGCTTCTCCGAAAGAGCCTGGTTAGCGGCGGCGCTGCCTTGATTGTCTGTGTGCCCTTCCACCAGGAGCTTTAGATCCTCATTCTGTTGAAGTAACTTCACGATTTCGCCGAGGATATTCTCCGAGTCCGGCAAGATGGCAGCCTTCCCCGTATCGAAGTGAATTCCATAGACCGCCACGTGCCCGCTCTTGTTTATTTCGTCGCTGAGGCTCGATGCGTCTGCCGTAACTTCTTGCTTCATCTCTTTAATAGTCACGGTCTTCTGCTCGTAGGCCGTTACGCGCGCGTAAATATAGACCCAGGCGTTGCCCTTGTGCGCCGTAATGCGCTCGGGTTTGTCTTCGAAATCAATAACGAAACCTGATTGCTTCAGAGCGGTCTCGAAATTCCGGAAGAGTTGCAGGTTGCTCGTGCCTTCCCGAGTATCGTAGGTCCACGAGCGAACTTCCCCCTCAAATGTCTTTGTGACCTCTTCGCCGTTCTTGTTTCTGCTGACGGGCAGCTCCGCTTCATCAAACTCCTTGTTATCGCACGAATCGATATGGCTGCCGGGAAACCGCGTAACAAGCGGCGAATCCTTGCAGCCTTCCGCGTCAGGATCCTGAGCGCGCAGAGTTGTCGCAAAGAAAAGAACCGCCGAGCACACCATCAACCGCACCAATAGCTTCATGTAAGAAATCCCTCCGTCGGAAATTGAGTGACAGTTTACACGACGAGTGAGAAAACAAGATTCGTTAATTGCCACCTCGTGTTCTATCCGTTCTCGTCGGTGAATGTGTCACATTGCTTGGCGTTGCGTCTCACGGATATCGTCAACGGGCTTGCGCAACGCCTCGTCTGACCATGCTGGTAATGAGTTTTTGGAGCGAAGCGCGGCCAATTGGGGATAGAATACGCGCCTGCTTTCGAGGGTGAGGAGTCATGGAACAGAAGCAAAGGCGAGAGCCAAGATATCCTTTCATCGCCTCGGCGGAACTCTTGGAAGAAAATTCAGGCGCGCGAATGAAATCGCGAATCAGCGACTTGAGTTTGAACGGTTGCTATGTCGACACCGTGAATCCATTGCCGGATGGCACCCTCGTGCACTTGAGAATATTTACGGAGACGCATTCTTTCGAAGCGCCAGCGAGAGTGGTTTACTCGCACGCGTTCATGGGCATGGGCATGCAGTTTCGCGAAGTTCAGCCAAAGTCCGAAGAAGTCTTACGCCTCTGGCTGCCGGAAGCCGCCGAACAAACGAACAAGGCACACGGTTAATTCAAGAACGACTCGATCGCAAGATTGCACGAAAAACTCTAGATAGCTGGAGGCAATCATGGGAAACGAATCTGACTTCGAACGACTGAACGACAAGAGCCGCGAGTCCGCTAGCAATGGGTCCGAGGCGAGCGCTAGCGCGGCCAAGAACGAAGCCGCGCCCGGTCGGCGATTGTTTCTGCAAAACGCAGTGGCCGGCGCCGCAGCCCTCGCTCTGCCGAAGTGGGCACACGCCGCCGCAGCTCCAGCCATCCCTGCCGACGAAATGGACGGCATTCGCGCTCAGATCGAGAAGCGCCACGACGAATCCGTCCAGCGTTTGCAGCACTGGATCCAGCAGCCTTCGATCGCCGCAGAAAATCGCGGTATGACCGAAGGCTGCGATCTAACCATGCAAATGCTCCGCGACGCTGGATTCGATCAAGTCACGAAAGTTCCCACCGATGGCCAACCAGGAGTTTTTGCGACTCTTGATGCCGGCGCGCCGCGTACCGTCGGCCTCTATTTTATGTACGACGTAAAACAGGCCGATCCTGCCGAGTGGACTTCGCCGCCATTCGCCGCCGCGTTGGTCGATAAGCCCGGCCTTGGCAAAGTGGTTGTCGGGCGCGGCGCCGTGAACCAGAAAGGCCCCGAAGCGACTTTCCTCGCCGCACTGCACGCCATGCGTGGCGCGGGTAAGAAAATGCCGGTGAATTTTGTCTTTGTCGCCGAAGGGGAAGAAGAAATCGGCTCCCCGCATTTTCCGCAAGTTGTGCACAAACCGGAAATTGCCGCTGCTCTGAAAAAGTGCACTTCCGTCTTCATGCCCTACGCAGCACAGGGCCTGAACGGCGAAGTGACCATGACTCTCGGCGCGAAAGGCGTCGTCGAACTCGAGCTCGTTTCGAGCGGTGCCCGCTGGGGCCGCGGTCCCAAGAAGGACTTGCACTCCAGCAACAAAGCGCGTGTCGATAGCCCCGCGTGGCATCTCGTCGAAGCGCTTGCATCGCTAGTCTCACCCGACGGAAACGATCCCGTGGTCGAGGGTTTCGCCGCCAAAGCGCTCCCTCTTTCCGACGCCGACAAAAAAATGATCGCGGAAGCTGCACGGCGTCTCAGCGAAGCTGACGCAAAACAACAGATGGGTGTCGAACACTGGGTTCACGACGTAAGCTGGCAAGAATCGCTCGAGCTTCTCTGCTCGCGTCCCACAATTAACATTGAAGGCCTGGTCGGCGGCTATACTGGCCCGGGCGGCAAAACTATTTTGCCGGGTAAAGCCGTTGCAAAAATCGACATGCGCCTCGTTCCAGACATGACGGCGGCAGGCGCTCTCGCCGCGCTCAAAGCTCACCTCATCAAAAAAGGTTTCGGCGATATCGAAGTCAACATGAGCGGCGGCTACGATCCGACGAGCACGCCCGCCGATTCCTCCATCATTCGAGCGTCCATCGCGGTTTACAAGAAAAACGGAATCGATCCTGTACTACTGCCGCGTCTCGCCGGCTCCTGGCCCGGTTTCGTGTTCACCGGTGAACCTCTGCACCTTCCCGCAGGCCATTTCGGCATGGGCCACGGCAACGGCGCCCACGCGCCCGACGAGTACTATCTAATCGAATCGAGCAACCCGAAAGTCGCCGGTATGGACGACGCTGTCCGCGCGCACGTGGAATTTCTCTACGAGGTAGCGCGCACCGCCTGAAAAATAAAGTTCCTGTAATTATTCCCCATTCAGGGAACCAAACCGCCTTCGCACCGTCTTAACAGGTATATCTCCATGCGGAGGTGAGCATGCGGACCCTGGTGCAGGATTTACGCTACGCGTTTCGGCAGTTCCTCAAATCGCCTGGATTTGCTATCAGCGCCGTCCTTTCCCTCATGCTCGGTATTGGGGCAACCACCGCTATCTTCAGTGTGATTTATGGCGTACTCCTCGATCCTTACCCGTACAAAGATGCAAAGCGAATGGTCCATGTCGAGCTGGAAGATAAAAATGGCCGCGGCCCTCTCCTCATAGTCAACGGCACGCAAGCCCAGGAAGTTCTCAAGGCCTCTTCCGTCGAGGATGCTTTCCTGCAAGACGGCAAACAGGAAAATCTCACTGGCGACAAATTTCCCGTCTCCGTAAATGTCGGCCTTTACTCGCCAAATATGTTTGACTACATGGGCGTCCCGCCATTGCTTGGCCGCGAATTCACTCCTGCTGACGCTCCCGGTGGCAACCCCGAACCGGTTGCAGTCCTCAGTTATCTCTTCTGGCAGCGCCAATATGGCGCGAGCCACGATGTGATTGGAAAATCGATCGAGCTGGACCACAAACCATATACGGTCATCGGCGTCGTTCCGCCGCGTTTCACTTGGGGAGATGACGACGTCTACCTCCCCGCTATTCCCAACGCCGATCCTCACTATTACTGGAATTCTTTCGTCAAGCTGAAGCCCGGCACGAAATATCCCGCCGTGCAGGCGGAGATGCAATCGCTTGTGGACCGCTTTGCGAAAGACGATCCAAAGAATTATCCGCAGGAAAGGCGCGTCAAGATTGTCTCGCTCAATGAAGAAGTCCTGGGCCGTTTCGCTGGAACCCTCGTCTTTTTGTTCGGGGCTGTCGTCGTACTATTGCTCATCGGCTGCGCAAATGTTTCGATCCTTTTGCTCGCTCGTGGCACGGCACGCCAGCATGAGCTCGCCGTTCGCACTTCCATGGGCGCTGGACGCGGCCGGCTGATCCGCCAGCTCCTCACGGAATCCGTCCTTCTTTCTGCGACAGGCGCGGCGCTCGGTGTTCTGGCTGCTTATTGGGGAGTCAAAGCTCTCTCCACCATGCTGCCGTACTATTCGTTTCCGCACGAAGCCGCCATTCACGTCAACGGAATGGTCCTCATTTTCAGCGCCGCGATTGCCCTGCTCACCGGAATTCTCTTTGGCATTTCACCGGCATATCAGCTCTCGCGTCCCCAGCTTGGTGCTCTCATTCAAGCAAGCAGCGCAAAGCTTACCGGCAGCACACACAGCCGAAACACGCACCGCCTTTTGATAGCCGGTCAGGTCGCGCTGACTCTCTTGTTGCTCGCGGGCGCCGGCGGAGCCATGAAAACGTTCGTAGCGAAGGTGCACACTCCACTCGGCTTCGACCCTGATCATGTTTTCGCAATGAATGTCGCTCTACCAAAAGGCGCCACAACGACCTGGCAAGAGCGCATCAACGAGAACGAAATGATTCGCCTAGTCGTCGCCCAAACACCGGGAGTGGAGGAAGCAGGCGTTTCCACAACATGGTTCCCCGGTTTTGGAGGCTTCAACGCAAAGATTGAAGTGCAAAGCAAACCGACTCTCACGGACGCGCAAGCCGTCCTAACGCTCGTCAGTCCGCAGTTGCTCTCAACGCTGCGCATTCCTCTATTACGCGGAAGAATCTTCGACGATGCCGAGACCAAGCGCGCCGCCCATCTCGCATTGGTCAATCAAGCCTTCGTGAAGCAATATCTCGGCGATCTCGATCCCATCGGCCAAAGTGTCCGAAGCCCAATGCTTAAGATCGATCAAGCCAATCTGCTCTCTGCGCAATCTCCAGATGATTGGCTCGAAGTCGTCGGTGTAGTCGGGGATGCAAAGAACGACAGCTTGGATCATCCCGTGAAACCCGCGATTTTTCTGCCCTACAGTTTTATTTTGCCAACGGATGAAGCGTTCATCGTGCGGGCTAACGGAGATCCAAACACGGCCATTCGTTCCGTGAAAGAGCGGCTGCGCGAAGTTAATTCCGAGCTCGTGGTTGGACGCGACCACACGCTCGGCTGGTGGCTCGACACGGATGGCTGGGGACGCGAGCGCTTTATCGCCACTCTCTTTGGTATTTTTGCGGCTCTTGCGCTCGTCCTCGCCGCCACGGGTCTCTACAGCGTGGTTTCTTTTGGCGTCACTCAGCGAACGCAGGAGTTGGGCATTCGGATGGCCCTCGGCGCTCGCCCCGCCTCCGTCGTGAAACTCGTCCTCGGCTCTACCGCGGCCATGCTCAGCATTGGCGTCGCCGTCGGATTGACTTTGAGCGTGATTCTGAACCGCGTGGTCGCTTCCTGGGCTGGAGGAAGTTCGCGCGATCCATTTACGTTGATCGTCGCCGCTTCGATTCTTTTTCTCGTTGCTGGCATTGCCTGCGTCCTGCCGGCGTGGCGTGCGGCGTCGATTGACCCTATGCGTGCTCTGCGCTTGGAGTAGCTGCTGGTAATTACAAATCGTCACAAGACCAGGTCAGTGCGAAGTGGCAGTTCGCTGCGCAGTCGCCAGCTCTTGCAACATTTTTTCCCCTGCTTCTAAAACCAAATCACGCTTTTCTCGCAGCGAAGCAATCGTCGGCACGGCTACTCTATCCGGGATAACACCTTCGCCCTCAAGCTTACGGTCCTTCGGAGAAAACCACAGCACTTCGCTGATTTCCAGTACCCCGCCGCCTTTCATGACCCTGTCATGCGTGATGCCCAGCACGCAGCCGCACGATGGACTTCCCACAAGTTTCGCGCGCCCGGAATCCTGCATGCCCGCGGCAAAAACCTCCGCAGCGCTAGCCGAATATTCGCTCACCAGAATCACCAGCGCGCCGGAATAGACCTGTCCACCATTCTTGCCGACGAAGACCTGCGTCTCTTTGGTTCGGTGGCCGTCCCGCTCGGAAGCCGTAACCTGTTTCCTGCTCATTCTCCGTTCGAACAGAGTCTTGCTGTCGAAAAATAATCTCGCCATGGCTTCCAACGTCGCCCCAACGCCGCCACGGTTCCCGCGAAGATCCAGAATCAGCCCTGGAGTAGTGCGCAGATTCTCGACGGCCGTCTTAAAATCCTTCACTAGCGAAGGATGAAATTCGTCGAAGCGGATGTATCCGAAGCCCGAAGACAATTTTGTAGCCGTTACGCGAGGTTCCGTGGAGAGTATCTGCCGCGCAAATTTTACGTCGAACGAGGAGCCGTTCGCGCGCTCAAGACTCGCAGTAAATGGCGTCTCGAGCGAACCTGCAAATACATTGCTGAGGATGCGCAGCTTGGTTACTCGTTCGGTGGAAGAGGGCAACACTTTCGTTGTGGCTTGAGCCAGGCGTTCCACAATCGGCTGTCCATCCAGCGCTGTCACGATCATTCCCGGTTGAACGCCTGCGTGCGCAGCGTTGCTGTCGGGGAATACGTCCAGCACGGCCACCTTGTTTTCCACATAGCCGGCCCGGAAACCGACGCTCACTCCCTGATGTTTCTTCCGATTTTCCCATTGCTCCGGAGAACTAAATCGCGTGTGTGCGTCGTGCAGCTCCGCGGTCATGCGGTCGACAATCGAATAAAAATCCTTATCGTCTTTAGCCGCCTTCACCAATGGCAAATAGCGCTGGTGAACTTCCTGCCATTTCACACCGCCGAACTCCGGATCGTAATAATGCGCATCAATGTCTTTCCAGACTTTTTCAAATACTTGCTCGTAGTCTTTAGGGGAAAGGCGGCGCGCAGTCCCGCTCGTAGCCATCGAGCAGGCTTGGCCGAGGACCAGGACAACGAGAATCGCGTTACGACACACGAAGCTGGGCAGCACGTGTTTCATGTTTTCCGCGTTCTATGTTTTTACGAAACACACTCAAACAGAAAATGTCGCGTGACTTGTTTGGCAAACACCCCAAGCACCTGGCAATAACGAAAGCCTGGACACTTTGACGACGAAGCGCATAAAAGAGTTGGCTGACGAGTATGTGGCATTCTCCAGTTCATCTTTGCCGCCGCCGCACATCCCCACGCATTTCTCGCCAACAAAGAGCCAAGCACCAAGAATCTATTGTAGGGGCGGGGATTGTTTACC
Source organism: uncultured Acidobacteriota bacterium (assembly GCA_963784015.1). Lineage (GTDB taxonomy): Bacteria > Acidobacteriota > Terriglobia > Acidiferrales > UBA7541 > Acidiferrum. The sequence goes on along the minus strand of CAWAPX010000023.1, from coordinate 1,383,800 downwards.
CTGTAAGGGCCCCGCCCTTCGCGTCTGATGAGAGATGCAAACTAGTTCGGATGCTCATGCGAGTCGCGGTTCAGTTGCTCCAGATTTTCGCGAGCCAGTTCATTCTTTGGATCTATCACCAAGGCACGCTCGAAATGCAGCCGCGCCTCTTTCAAGTTTCCGGTCTCCGCCAGCGCGCTGCCCAGATTTGCCTCGGCGCCTGCATCCTGAGGATTCAGCCGCACCGCGGCGCGGAAATGCAAAAGCGCTCCCGGGAAGTCGCCCTGCGACGCCAGCGCATTCCCGAGGTTGTAGTGCGCATCGAAATAATCGGGGCGATCCACAAGCGCGGTCTTCAAATAGCTAATGGCTCCGTCGACGTTGCCGCTCGCCAAAAGCACCGCGCCCAGCGCATTGTTGGCGGTCGGGTCATCGGGGCGCACGCGAACGGCCTGCGTGAACTGCAGCACCGCGCCGGAAAGATTCCCTCTCATTTGAAAGAGAGCCGCGAGGTTGTAGTGCGCCTCAAAATCCTCGGGATCATTTTGGATGTGGTGCAGCGCCAGCGCTTCCTGGATCGCCACGCGAGGATCGCTGGTTCCGTCGGCGGATTCCTTAGGCAGCACTTGCAGCCACAAATGCGCCATCTCATCGCTTGCTCGGTTGCCCGCCACCACGCGTTTCGGCGGCTGGTTGGGGTTCCGAATATTGTCCGCCGAGTTGTCATACGTGAAACGCATCGAAATCGTCGTTCCCGCCGGCAAGTCCACCGGTTCGATATATCGATAGACTGCCTGCCAATTCAAATCCCAGTTCCCGATATGAATCAGCGTTTTCTTCGTGCCGTCCGGCAACGTCGCGGTCGCGAGCAGATCTTTTCCGAGGTAGTGCGCGTGCGGATAAATAGCCAAAACGCTGGCCTCCACAGGCAACGTGAAATCGTCGGAAACCAGAAAATTTTTCTCGCCAGCCGGAATGTCCAGCATGCGGTCATTGTCGAGTTGCAGCAGAATGGGATGCATCGTGGCCGGCTTGTCCGTAAAGTAGAGTCCAAGAGTTGGCTGAATCATTTCCGGCTTTCCCGAAGGCTGGAAATGCGTGTTCAAAACCAGATCGGTATTCTTGTCCAGCCGCAACGCCATTCCGTCCGGCTCGACGTACGGTGGAGAGCCCGGCTTCCAGAAAAGAAAATGGCTGTCCGGATCAAACGCTTCCGACTCAATGACAAGTTCCATTCCGCCAAATCCCGCCCCGGGCTCTTTTTCCAGCCTGCGCCCATTTTCTTCGCGGTCCACCAAAACGTTCGCATGATGCACAAGCCGTTTATCGCCGGGCCGGATTTCGATTGCCTTTAACCATCGCGAGCTATGCACCGGCGTCCGAAATACAAAATTCCAATACGAATCGCTTCCGCCCGCTGGAAGCAAATACGGTTTTGTGGCTCGAACGATCACGTCCGGCTTGCTAAGCTGCCAGCCCGTGCTAAATGTCGGCTGAGGTGGAAGATCCGATGGATTGCCTTCAATCTCGCCCTGGTCCACCCATCGTTGAATCGTCGCGATTTCCGCGTCAGTCAAACGAAGCTCGTCCGCAAACTTCAACTCGCCCGGTTCTGGAAGCCACGGTGGCATGATGTGTTTACTTGTGACGAACGCAATCTGCCGCCCGTGCGTTTTTACGTCCGCATAGCTAAGCAGCGAGAAAGGCCCCGCCTCGCCAGGATGATGGCACTGCGCGCAATTCCGAAAAACAATTGGGGCAATATCGTGGTTAAACGTAACTTGCGTCGGCGAAGCGGCAGGTTTCAGCGACGATTGACGCTTAGCTACGCCGTGGCGCGCCGCAAACGCAGCCGAAGCCACGGCGAATACAACCAGCAATCCAGAAAAGGTTTGCGACGCGCGCGTCATTCCAGGTCCGAAATGTAACATCCCACGCCGTGAGTCGCGCTCTCAACCAAGCTCTTACCGTTGAGCGCTGCAGCAATCGCGTCCTCCAACTCATGCGTAGTAGCCACAGTGCGGGCTCGCCCAATATCCTCATAAAGATTGTCAATCCTGCCGTGGTAGACAAGATGGCCGCGCGGGTCAAACACCGCAACTTCCGGCGTGATTTCCACCTGGCTCTGTTTCACCAGGAAATGTTGCGGATCGCGCAGCGCCGGAATTTTGTAGCCGTACTCCAGTTCGTGTTTGCGGATCATTTCCGCGGATTCCGATTTGCTCGGATAAACCAGCCAAAACGCCACTTTACCTGCCAGGGATGCACTTAATTTCTGGATTGTCGGCGCATACCGATTCGAAACTGGGCAATCCGTACGCACAAAGACCAGTGCGACAACTTTGCCGCCGGCTGATTTGAGCGGATCCACAGGACTTCCCCCCAGATCAAAAGCGGTGTTTTGCGCGCCTGTAGACTTCGAAGCGAACGTAGCTAGCCAGACCGCAGCAATAACAATGAGTGGCAGGGGAAGGACTCGAAAGGCGTACCAACGGCGGCCCATAGTTGCCCGCACCAATCGGGCCTGCAAATTTTACTGCGCCCTGAAACCGTTGTCGAAGAGATTAGCGAATCTGACCCAGCTCGTTGCAAGAACACAGACGCTGTTACCGAAGGTCGCCTGGTTCAACACCTTTCTTGCGAGCTTCATCGAGCAGCGCATCGATCTTGTCTTGAAGTTGCTTTTTCTTATCCTGCAATCCCGTAATTTGCTGGTCCACCGGCTCGCGGTTAAAGCCTTTATTGATCTGGTAGCCGCTGGAAGTGGTCGGCGCTTTCCCTTCGCTGAAATCCTTAAGATCTGCAAGCTGCTTGTCCGCGTCATCCAGCTGCGACCGCAGCTTCGCAAGCTCTTTCTTCGTATTCGCGATGTATTGTGGATCTGCCTTTGCGCCGGTGCCCGTTTTCCCAAGGTTTTTCGAATTTCCGACGACCGAAATCGGGCCAGTCAATCCGTTGACGTCCTCATTCGTCCAAACTTTCTTGGTCTTTTTCGCGTCAAGTGTGCCAGGCGCAGTTGAATCCGCCGTCGGAGTCGGCGAAGCGGACGGGGCAGGACTCGAGGGCGAAGAGTTCGAAGGAGCAGGACTCTGCGCAAAACACGTGGAACAGCTAATCACCCCGCAGAACGCGAGAGCACTCCAAAAATTGTATAACCGGGTCATAAAGCCTCCGATGGTTTCGAGGGCCGGGGCTAGTCCTAGTACCTTAAACCCAGTATACAGGACAAAGTTTCAGCGATCTGCGACGGGGCCACCTGGCTTGCCTAATTCGGCACGAATCATCGCCAGGGCTTCTTTGGGAGGTCCAACGCGGCGGTATTGGCTATAAAAGGTCCGTTCGTGGATGGAAATAGTGCTGAAGAGTTTTCGGCCATCGAAGTCGTATTGAGAAAACGAAGGCATCCATAAACCAGGAAGCATTTCATAACGCTCCTGCATGAAGTGGCTGCCCTTATTCACTTTCGCGAGGAACAAACCAACCGTAATGTCTCCAGTGACCTCGCCTTCCACACGCGCGAGCTGCCCGGCTTCGGGATCGATCCACACGAACCCGCGAACCTTCGCAAAAATAGCAGTGGTGCGCGAAGTAGCCTTGTAGGCCGGATTCGGTTCCATGCTGTACTTGTAAAGCACGCGGCCCGCTCGCGTTTCCGAGGATAGATAGGTGTAGAGGAAAGCGGTGCGGGTGGCATCAATCAGATCGTCGCGCTCCTTTTGCTTCTTGGCGATTTTGTCGTAGGCGTCATGCTGGGCGTGCCCATCGTCCCCAGCCCAGGAGAGTGCCTTCTCGAGCTTCACAAGCTCCATGTGATAGGCGTCAGGGTCCGCAGGCTTGCCGTCCGGGCCGATGGGAATGTGGTCGACACCGGTGCCTGCGGGGACGACTCGGGAGATCTTGATATCGCCAGGCTGCGGATCACCCAAGTTCTTAAGCAGTTCCACGCGCTCCACGCGTTCGTAGAAATTCATCGCTTGGTCGCCCTTTTTTTCATTCACCAGAACCAGGTCCAACAGGGCTACCTTTTCCGCCTCCGTTTGGGGAGGAGAAGACACAGCGGCCTCCTGAGCCAAAGAAGTGGCTGCAAAGGCCGGGAGCAGGACGGCGACGAGTATGAGGGTTCGCGAATGCATACGGCCAAGCGGGAAAATGCCCGCTAGCACATCTTAATTCTGATTCTTGGGCCAGGACAATTGTTGCACTCCAAACTTGGAACGGATCATTCTCCGAATTACCCGTAAGTCCCGAGAAACAAAGAAAATCTGTCGCACATGTCCCTTTCGGCCACGCTGCCCGGATTATGGCTCGACGGCGCTTCTAACAGTTTCTAGCGAACACCGTCTAAGTTCTTTAGAATGAGTCGAGATGCAAAGTTGCCAAGATTTAATGAAAGCAAACAGCCCTTCACCACGTCTATATATCGGGAACGAATCGCCCCTTTTCCCCGTATTACCTAATGCAAGCATGCAAGCGGAGGTTTGTTTGGGCGTAGCACCTATTGAACGACTGGGCAGCATCGGCAGGCTGATCCCGCAGGCAACCACTGCGCGTTTTTCCCTTGGCAGATTCCGTCGAGCAGCTGTCACCGTGATGGAGACTTTTAAACTGTCTCTCGACGCTCTTCGCGCCCATAAGCTACGTAGTTTCTTGACTTTACTGGGAGTCATCCTGGCTGTAACCACCCTCGTCGCGGTCATGAGCGTCGTCAATGGCCTCACTTTCTACGTCGCGGACAAGGTCGCCAATCTCGGCGCTAACGTCTATGTCCTAACTCGTTTCGGCATCATCACCAGCAACGACGAGTGGATCAAAGCGCAAAAGCGCCCGCTCATTACCCAGGATGAGTTCTCCAAGCTTAAAGAGGGCATGCGCACGACGAGCCAGATTGCCGCTGTTCTGGGCACCTCTTCCGATGTGCGCTCCGGAAATGAACTCCTCGAAGATGTAAACATCGAAGGAGTTACGCCTAACTATTCCGACGTTCGCAGCGTTACCGTCGCCTCGGGCCGATTTCTGACGGAAGCGGATGAAACGCATCACTCGCCGGTAGCCTTCATCGGAGCTGACTTGGTAAGGAAATTTTTCTACAACACCGACCCCATCGGTAAGACCATCCGCGCGGGCTCCCACAGCTACACAGTCGTTGGCGTCGCGACCGTCATCGGCAGCGCCTTCGGACAATCGCAGGACCGCTTCATGTATATCCCTCTTGGCACCTACTCCAAGGAATGGGGCAACCAGCGGGATTCACTTACGCTCTTCATGCAGGCGGGCAACGCCGAAATGATGGCGTCCTCCGAGGACGAAGCGCGCATGCTCTTGCGCGCCTGGCGCCATCAACCTTGGGACGCTGCGGACAGCTTCGGAATCATCGGCTCCGATTCCATCATGGGCCTCTTTAAACAACTGACGGGAAACATCTTTATGGTCGCCGTTGGCTTGACGGCCGTGTTCCTAGTCGTCGGCGGAATCGTGATTATGAATATCATGCTCGCCAGTGTCACCGAACGCACCCGGGAAATCGGTCTGCGGCGCTCTCTGGGAGCGAGAAAGAAGCACATCGTCCTTCAATTTGTGACGGAATCCGCGGTGTTGGCCGCCATGGGCGGCCTGATCGGAATCGTCTTGGCCTACATAGTAGTCGCCGCCGCCCGCGCAGCGACATCGATTCCCATGCGCACGCCCATGAGCGCCGTGATTCTTTCGCTCAGTGTTTCGACCGGCGTTGGTCTTTTCTTCGGAATTTACCCTGCGATGCGCGCGGCAAAACTTGATCCCATCGAAGCACTGCGAGCAGACGGCTAAGGAACGTTGACCCTGCAATCGGGGTCACACAAAACAACAATGGCACAGCAACACGGCGAAAATCTGAAGCAAGCCATGGACACGCTCCGCGCGCACAAACTGCGCAGCTGCCTCACCGTTTTTGGAGTGGTCCTTGGCGTTAGCGTCATCATGCTGGTTGCCGCTCTGATCACCGGCTTCGACGCGCAAGTTCAGGAAAACATCAAGCAGTACGGCGCCGATACGGGGTTTGTCTCGCGCTTCGAGCAAGGTCCGCACAACGGTGGCCGCCGTCCCAAAGATGAACGCGAGCGCAAGCCTCTAACGCTTGAAGACGCCGTCGCCCTCCAAGAGCGCTGTCCCGCAATTAAAGATGTCACGGTTTTTCTCACCTGGTGGGAACAAGACCACAAAGTGCGCACAAAATCCGGCGAAGTGACGTCCATCGATTTCCGCGGTGTGCAACCGAATTTCGGCCAGGTCTACGCAAATGCCTCGACGCTCGAAGGCCGCTTCATCAGCGAAGGCGATGACCTGCATCGCGAAAAAGTCGTCATGCTCGGCGAAAACGCCGCGCCTGTGCTTTTTCCCGAGGGTTCGCCTGTCGGGAAAGACGTCATGATCGACGGCTCGCCGTTCCGCGTCATCGGCGTCGTGGAGAAACCCAAAGGTATGTTCGGCGCTGACGATGAAGACAAGCGCGTCCTGATTCCCTACAACACTTTCCACAAAATTTATCCTGGCGCTTACGAAAACCAGATCCGTTTTCAAGCCTTCCCGAACCAACTGGATCAAGCGGTAGACCAGGCAACAGAAGTTCTCCGCCGGCGCCGCAACGTTCCCTACGAAGGCAGAAACAATTTTTCGATTAACACTTCCCAGCAGGAAATCGAGCAGTTCCACAGCATTCTCGGCATGGTTGCTCTCGCTACTGTCGTCCTCAGCGGCATCGGCCTGCTCATCGGCGGCGTCGGCGTGATGAACATCATGCTCGTTAGCGTGACGGAGCGGACGCGCGAGATCGGCATCCGCAAAGCCATCGGCGCCAAGAGCAAAGACATCACTTGGCAATTCCTGCTCGAGGCCATGACTCTTACCGGAGCCGGTGGCGTCATTGCGCTCGTTCTAGTAAACGGATTGGTGATCCTTGTGCGTCTAGGATTGAAGTGGCCCGGCAGCGTGCCGATATGGGCGGCAGCCACTGGCATCCTCGTCAGCGTAAGCATTGGGCTAATTTTTGGAGTTTGGCCCGCGATGAAAGCGGCGAAGCTCGATCCCGTCGAAGCGCTCCGCTACGAATAACGCGCAACGCCTAGCACTGGTTTTTTCCTCAACATAATCAAAGGCCTTGTAATCCAGAATGAATTGGACTGCTTAGCGAAGCGGAGATCGCTCCAAGAGAGGATCGATGGAAGAATCCTCGCGTGCCTGGGGCACCGAGTTCGTCAAATTGTGCTTCTGGGCTGAGGATTTGCGAATGGGTTTCTGCGGAACGCTCTCGTTCAAGGTAGGATTTTGCGGATTCGATGGACTCAGGTCATGCGTCGCAAACTGTGCGTCTTTCGAGGAATTCGGAACCACCGATGCGATGGCCGGTGTGGACCAAGTCCGAATCCAATCGCGCAGAGAATCTGCGGCGGTCACAGCACCCACAAGCAGCAAGACCGCTGACGCGATGGCCAGTAAATCGCGTGGATGTGCCGGGCGCATAAACCAGTAGGGGCGGTTAGGTTGTCCGGAAAGTTTGTCTCCTGCGCGAGCGACCAGATAAAGCGCGCGCGCCAGATCGTTCCCAGACTGGTAGCGCTGATCAGGATTCTTCGCAAGACACCGCGCAATGATTCTATCGAAAGCAGCTGGAATGGACGGATTGCGCTTTGATGGTGGAACGGGATTGTCGGTAAGAATTTGTGCGCAAACTTCTCCGAGCGAATTGCCAGCAAACGGCCGGACGCCTGTGATCATCTCGTACAGGACGACACCCAATGAAAAGAGATCGGAGCGTCCGTCCTGTTTCTGTCCTTCAATTTGTTCTGGAGATAGGTAAGCCGGCGTGCCAAGCACGCGATCGGATCCGGAAACCTGGGAAGCAAATCGCGCGACGCCGAAATCCACGAGCTTTACTTGATCATTTTCCGTGACACGAATATTGCTGGGCTTGACGTCGCCGTGAATGATTCCCGCCCGATGAGCGTAGGCAAGCGCTGATGCGAGATCGGCGCCCCACACAGCCGCGCTGGAAAATGGTATCGGCGTTTGCGCCAGCAATTCTTCGAGGTTTTTCCCGGAAACAAATTCCATCACGAGAAACGGCGTCCCGCCGGTATCCGTGCTGACGTCATAGAGCTGGGCGATCGAGCTATGCGAAAGGCGCCCAATCGTCTGGGCTTCGCGAAGGAATTGCTCCTCGCTGTTTTTGCCGAAGCCTTGCAGAAACGATTTCAGAGCGACGGTGCGGCCAATAAGGGTATCGCGCGCCTTGTCGACCCGGCTAGTCCAGCCGCCACCGAGAGTCTCAATGATTTCGTACCGGCCAGTTTGCAGAGTAGGGCTCATGCGGAGCGCAGCAATCGAGTGGCACGCTCGCGAAAACTAGTGTGCTGTGCCTGCACCGGCGCCGCAATCTTGCGACGGGCCAGGGGATACAATTCGGTGGCCAGCAGATCCGAGGACTGATAACGATGCGCCGGATCTTTTTCCAGCGTCTTCGCAACAATCGCGTCGAACGCTGTCGGAACGGAAGGATTTGCTTGCGAGACGGGAAGCGGCTTCGAGGAAAGCACTCGCGTGCAGATTCCCTGCAGCGAATCGGAATCAAACGGGCGCTTGCCCGTCACCATCTCGTAGAGAACCACGCCAAGCGAGAAAATATCGGAGCGCGCGTCCTGCGGACGCCCCAAAATCTGTTCTGGGCACCAGTAAGCCGGGGTGCCAAGCAGCGGCGTGTCCTTCTTATCGTGGCTGGCGAGACGCGCCATGCCGAAGTCGGTAAGCTTTACGCGGCCATCATCGAGAATCAAAATGTTCGCGGGCTTGATGTCGCCATGAATCACGCCTCTGCGGTGCGCGACATGCAGAGCCGAGGAGATCTCTCCGACCCACGCGCATGCGCGCGGAAGAGGAACAGTCCCCTTAGCGAGGATTTTGTCCAGAGGCTGCCCTTCCATGAATTCCATCACAAGGTAGGGCGTTTGCGTTGGCTCGTCGATTCCCATGTCGTGCAGAGTTACCACGCAGGGATGCGAAAGCTGGCCGACAACGCGCGCTTCTTGCAGGAAGCGGTCGCGGCCCGCGCCTTGCGCCAGAGCTGGCGAAAAGAGTTTGATGGCGACGATGCGCCCGATCATGGGATCGTGCGCGCGCACGACCTTGCTGTTCGCGCCTGCGCCGATTACATCGATAACCTGATAACGGCCTACTTGCATGATGGCCTTTCCCTCAGAATGACCTTGCCGAGATGTAGGGAGGATATCGAAGGGGGTTGTTCTATTAAATGAAGCAACCGTGCTACTGAGAAGAGTACGAAGGTACTAGAGCAAAAGATTTAAATAAGCAGATTTTAACTTGCAACGTGCGACGGCTAGTGTCGGCAGCTTACAATTTCCGAAGTTGGAAAGGCGCGCAACGGAGCTCCGCGCGACAGCAAGGAAAAAGAGGGAATTTCTCCAGGAAGAAAAATTGTAAGAGTACCGAGTACTTCCAGAAACGGAGGAATGGCGCGAGAATCCAGTTTCACTCTTTATTTTTGAACGGCACGAGAGCCGGCGCGGTGTTCAGGCGCGCGGGAAAATCGCGGACGAACGCAGCCATCGAGGGATGCCATGCCCCGTTGAATCCGAAATAGTACATTTCTTTCAGTGCTTGATCCGGCGGCAATTTTTCAAATGCCATGCGGTACGTGGCGACAAAAACGCCGGTGCGGTCATCGCCGTAGCGGCAGTGCACAAAAACTTTCTCCTGCGGATTGTCACGGAAAATTTCGAGAAATTGAGCGACCTGTTCGTTGGTCGGCGGAGACCAGCCTGGCACCGGGATGTGAACGAAGCGAATGCCCAATGATTCGGCACTTTTTTCTTCCCTTCCAAATGTTGCCGGGTCTTCGCTGCGAAGATTTACAATCGTGGTGATGCCGAGTTTTTTTAGCTCGAGCAATCCCGGATCTCTCGGTTGTGCGCCGCGATACAAATGGTCGTTGATCCTTCCAGCGTTCGGGGCGCCGGGGATGTGAAGTTTTTCACCGTATGCGGAATGCATCTCGGACGGAGTGGATGGCTGCACCTTTTTCTGCGCGGAGAGCCGCGCGGTAGGAATGAAAACAAAAAATGCTGAAATGAGGAGCCGAGCGCGCTTCATATTGGGTTCGATGCAGTCAGTGTAGCGCGCGAAGAAAAAGCGCGAAAGTCGTTGCAAGGCAAGTAGTTGCTCAGAAAGGGCACCACTACAAATAGACGTGGTACGAAAACGTCAACCACATTTTGCGTTTTTCTCTTGACAGGAAATTCACACACGTTGATACTTCGATTCCAGATTCGGGGAACGTGGAAGCGCCAGGCGGACCGAGTCGGGGATGTTGAATAGGTCCGTAATGACTCCACGTAGCCAGCCGGGTTCTAAACAAAAAAATCGAGCGCGAAGTTCAGCTCCGCGCCCGTAATTAAGGCGCGGGGTATGCTGCGAGGCTGTGTAAGACCCACCAGCCAGCGGCAGAGCATTGGCGTTTCGTACAATTTTTGATCTTGGCCGCGAAGCGGTCGATGGAAAGGTCGGCTGCCGAGCGGTCGCCTTTTTCTCTGTTGCAGTGAACGGGCCCAGGAATTCGATCTGAAGTGAACTGCGGGGTCAACCCAGCACCCCGCAGAGGGTGGCTAAGTAGAGTTAAAATAAGGGGTTCCCCCCGCGAAGAGTGGGAGCCCGAGGTAGTGGAGGAACGGGATGGCTACAGTGAAACATGCAATGACTGGGAATTCCCCGATCACGGATACGACTCCGGAGACTACGGGAGCGGCAACACACAAAGGCCTTCCTTTTGAACGGTATTTTACGGACGGAAAGATTTCCCCGTTCGACGCGGTGGAATGGGAGAAGCGCACGGCCCTGATCGGAAACGAAAAGGGCGTGACGATCTTCCGCCAGGAAGACGTCGAAGTGCCGAAGGGTTGGTCGCAGACGGCGACCAACATCGTCACCAGCAAATATTTTCACGGGAAGCCCGGCTCGAAAGAGCGCGAGGGTTCGGTGCGGCAACTTATCAGCCGCGTGGTGAACACGATTGTGCGCTGGGGCCAGGAGGGCGGCTACTTCGCCTCCGACGCTTCGCGCGATGCTTTCCGCGACGAGCTGACGCACCTGCTCGTCGAACAAAAGATGGCGTTCAATTCGCCGGTGTGGTTCAACGTGGGCGTGCAGCCGAAGCCGCAGTGCTCGGCATGCTTCATCAATTCCGTGCAAGACAACATGGAATCGATCATGGGGTTGACTCGGACTGAAGGAATGCTCTTCAAGTGGGGCTCCGGAACGGGCACCAATTTCTCTTCACTGCGCGGCAGCAAGGAAACTCTCTCTGGCGGCGGCATCGCATCGGGGCCGGTGAGCTTCATGAAGGGCTTTGACGCTTTCGCAGGCGTGATCAAGAGCGGCGGCAAGACCCGGCGCGCGGCGAAGATGGTCATCCTCAATATCGATCATCCGGATATCGTCGAATTTATCGAATGCAAGATGAAGGAAGAGCGCAAGGCGCAAGTCTTGATCGAACAAGGCTATGACGCTGGTATCGACGGCGACGCTTACGCTTCCATTTTCTTCCAGAACGCGAACCACTCGGTGCGCGTGACGGACGACTTCATGCGCGCGGCGGAAGAAGACCGCGACTGGTGGACACGCAACGTAACCGATGGCCAGCCTGCCGAGAAGATGCGGGCGCGCGACCTGCTTTACAAGATTGCCGATTCCACTTGGCATTGCGGCGATCCGGGCATGCAGTACGACACGACGATCAACCGCTGGCACACTTCGAGAAACACGGCGCGCATCAACGCTTCGAATCCTTGCTCTGAATACATGTTTCTCGACGACACGGCGTGCAACCTTGCTTCGCTGAACCTGATGAAGTTTCTCGGGACCAGCGGACAATTTGATGTGACTGCATTCAAGCATGCCGTGGACGTGACCATCACAGCGCAGGAAATCCTGGTGGACAACGCCAGCTACCCGACGCCGCGTATCGCTGAGAATTCGCACAGTTTCCGGCCGCTTGGACTGGGCTACGCCAATCTCGGCGCGCTGCTCATGTCTCTTGCACTGCCTTATGATTCCGCCGAAGGGCGCGATATGGGCGGAGCGATCACCGCGCTGATGTGCGGCGAGGCGTATGCACAGTCCGCGCGCATCGCGGAAAGAATGGGGCCATTCCCCGGCTACGAAGTGAATCGCGAACCGATGCTGGACGTGATGCGCATGCACCGAGACTCGATGCGGGGCATCAAGCCAGAGCACGTGCAGACAGAACTCTTCATGGCGGCGCAGGAGTCTTGGGACACCGCGTTGGCACACGGCGAAAAGTTCGGCTACAAAAATTCGCAAGTCACGGTGCTGGCGCCGACGGGCACGATCGGCTTCATGATGGATTGCGATACCACGGGAATCGAGCCGGATCTGGCGCTCGTGAAGCACAAGAAGCTGGTGGGCGGCGGCGTGATCAAGATCGTCAACAACACCGTGCCGCAAGCGCTGATGAGGCTCGAATACACGCCGGAGCAGACCAGCGAAATCGTCTCTTACATCGACAAGCAGGGAAAAATCGAAGGCGCGCCGTACCTGAAGGCGGAGCACTTGCCGGTGTTCGATTGCTCGTTGGCACCGCTGGGCGGCGGACGATCCATCGCGTGGACAGGACACGTGGGAATGATGGCGGCGGCGCAGCCGTTCCTTTCCGGTGCGATCTCCAAGACCATCAACATGCCGGAAGAATCCACGATCGAAGATATTGGCAACGCGTACATCGAGTCCTGGAAGCTGGGGCTGAAGTCCGTGGCTATCTACCGGGATAACTCGAAGCGCTCGCAACCGCTCAACGCAGGCGGCTCGAAAGACGAAAAGAAAACCGAATCTGCTGCGGCGACAACGGCACCCGAAGAGCCGATGCAACGCGAACTTTTCGCGCGCGCTGTTCGCGAGAAAATGCCGGTAGAACGCGCATCCATCACCCACAAATTCAGCGTGGGCGCGAACGAAGGCTACATCACCGTGGGTATGTATCCGGACGGACGTCCTGGCGAAATCTTCATCAAGATGTCCAAGGAAGGTTCGACGCTTTCCGGCGTGATGGACGGCTTGGCGCTGACCGTATCGCTGGGCTTGCAATACGGCGTGCCGCTCAAAGTGTTCGTCGACAAACTGGTGAACACGCGGTTTGAGCCGTCAGGTATTTCCGCGAATCCGAATATCCGATTTGTTTCTTCGGTGCTGGATTATCTCGCACGCTGGCTGGGCGGGCGATTCATCTCGTCCGACTATCTGAAGCTGAACACCGACCAGGCCGTAACCGTTGCTCCAGTGCAGCCCGTGCAGATGATGATGGACGCCGCGATGGCTTCCCTGCCAGCGGCGAACTCGTCGTCCAAGCTGCGCGACGCGCACGAAGGCGCACCGACGTGCTCCGAGTGCGGCATGCTGATGGTGCCGAACGGGGCGTGCTACAAATGCGGAAACTGCGGCAGCACGAGCGGCTGCAGTTGAGGACATTCACCAGGCCGAGGGCCACGACACGATGAGCGTACACTCCTCCGGTTCAGGGCTGGCCGCAAGACTGGCCCCGGAAAAACCGACGACGCGCGGGTTTCTGCACATCGTTCGGCATGGAGGCGGACCCAGCGCTATTTATGTCGTCACCTACCATCGACTTGAGAATCGGCTGGAGAGGGCTCTGCAGGACGAGCCCGCTCATCCCAAGCCGGCGCTTGCCGAGGGTGCGCAAGCGTTGATTGAGCTCCTGGAGCGCATCGGGGTGGACTTCCACCTAAAGGAAGTGCGCGGCGCTTTGGAAGACATTCTTCGGCTCGGCTCAGCCAATATCCCCGATCTGTGGCTCAGCGACGAGGAGATGCTGGAAAAAGGACTCGTCGAGGGTTAAAGAGCTAAAGCTACTACCGAGAACTTAAAGGACGCCGGAGAGCTTGCCAGTCTCCGGCTTTTTTTTGCTCTGCTGAAAATATCCCCCCTGCCTCTTGCAGAACGTCCGCAACTGATTGATTGTGCAGGACTTGCGAGCATTTCCCCCGTTTTTGTGGTGTTTGTAAGAATAAGAAAATAAACGGTTTGTTTGCTCTGTCTTTGCTCGCTGAGAGAGCAGACGGAGAGCAGTGAGTTTGCCGTTGGGGGCGCGGCATGAAAATCAGGGGAGAAAGAAAAAAGCGGCAGCAGAGCTGCCGCAGTCCAGAAATCTCCCAGGCAAAGATTACCAAAACGGGTAGTACCGAGTCAAGAAAATTGGAGAGGGTGCGGAGAGCTGCCAGAGCGTTGATTCATGGGGCGGCGGGGAGGGCGGTGTTGGGAATGGCGCGGCGGTAGCGACGCCAAACCAGGCGCAACGGCCAGAAGAGGATGATGCCCCAGAAGAGCAGGGGCAGGCCGAACTCAAAGACGACGCCGAGGACTAGCGCGAGGGAGGAAAAGATGGCGCTAAAGCCTTCGATGAACGAGTTGCGGAGGGCGAGAGTCGAGCCTGCGAAGTTCGCGTCGAATGGGGCGCGATAGTCTTCCATCAGAAGAAAATGGATGTGGGCTTGCGCCACCGTGGAAACGAGGCTTTCGCGCTGGCGCTCAGCTTCGGCAACCGTTTCGTTTGCCTGAGCGATGTCCTTCTCTAAAGCGATCGCGTCGCGAAGCTCGCCTTTGCGTTCGCGCTGGAGTTTCTGGAGACGAGAGAGGTTGGTTTGGGCGGCAGCGAAATGTCTCTCGGCGGTGGCGAGTTTGACAGCGGAATCTTCGCCTGCTTCGGAGATCGCTTCGACGCGGCCGAGCGTTTTCAAATCGGAGATCGTTGGGTCAAATTCTTTTGTGGGTACGGAAAGAGTTGCGGCAAGCCCGCGACCGGAACCGGAGCGAGTCTCTGTGCGCAGATCTTCCAGGTAGCCTTGATGAACGGAAACGATTTGCTGAAGGGCAGCGACGGAACGATCGAAGGAAGAAGTACGTGTGCGAAGGTCGGCCGTGCGAGCGATGGACGATTCCCATGGAGTGGCAAGGGTCACGTCGAGGGATTTTTGAAGCATCTGCGGGCCAGACCACATGCTGCGCTCGTCCCAGGAAGACACGGCAGAAAGGCCTGTGGCTCTTGAAGATTCGATGCCACCTCCTCGATACATTTCGGAAACGGTGATGCGGAGCGCGATGACGAAGAGGAGTAAGAAGGAAATTAGCGCGGCGATGGTGAGAAGAATGCGCTTTGGCCAGGACGAACGAGAAGGAATGCCGGTCATGGTGCACCTCGGGAGCGCGGCAGGCGGGGACGAAAAGGTGACTGGCGCGTCGTCCTAGAGATAGAGGCCGAGGACGGCGGAAAAGTTCCCGAGCGTGGTTTGCCTTCGCGCAGGTGGCGCGGCGGGTTGTTAGCGCGGGCGTGGGCGGAGGGGTGGGCGTGCTGTTAGCGGGCGGGGGCGCATGCGGAAGCGCGGGCTGAGGGGCGGAGGAACGTTGCGGAGGAAATCGCCGCAGCAGGGGCAGCGGCCGTCGTCGGCGATGGGGCCGGTGGCATCGGCGCGGAGCCAGTGGCCTCGGGCGTCACACATAGGATTGATGCATTGCACGGTGAAACCGGGCAGATACTGCATTGGCGCTCCCTCAGTGGCCGCTAGCTTTGCGACGCACGTACCGCGTGTGCGACAGAAGCTCCCTTGGGCGGCCCAGACAGACTTGTTGGCGTGGATTCTGCCGTTAGCAAGCTGTGGTGTCAAGAGAATTGAGCACTAGGGATTGTGGTGGGGTTGCGAATGAAGAAGTGAGTAGCGAGTAGTGGGTAGGAGCTGCCTCATAGATTACTTAAGGCGTGGAACGAGAGTTTCCTCAGGGGCTGAAGCCCTCGTTTTGCTGGGGGTTAATGTCGGAGCTAAAGCTCCGACCCCCTGGAAAGCATTTATGAGCTGACTTCTGGTGAGTCGTCTAAGGCGACTCAGCTAGTTGGAGCGGAGCTGGCGGAAGCGGATGGCGTACGCGGAGACGAAAAGTGCGGCGGCGAGGGCGATGTAGATCAGGGCATAAGAGAGGGTGTGCGAGCCGCTGGCGGTGCCGGTGAAATCGATGCCGGGCGTGTGATTCATGGGGCCGACGTACCAGATGGCGGTGAGGAGTCCTTCGAAGGGCTTGCCTGTGCCGCTAAAGGTGCCGAGAGCGAGGGCGAGAGCGGGAAGAAAAAGCGCCCCGGCGGACCAGGCGAAGAGGCCAGTGAAACTGCGAGCGAGGAGCAGCCTAACGCCCGCTCCCGCGCCGGTCAGGACGGCGACCGTCAGGCCGGCAAGAAAACATGCCACCAATTGGCGTGGGAGAATTTTGGCGCAGGAGAAGAGCAACGAGCGTGTGCCGAAACGCGATTCGCGCGAACCCATCGCCGACCAGACCATGACCGGCCATAACCACGCGACGGCGAGTAGCGGGCCTCGAGATGTTTCGAGGGGTGAAGCAAATTGAGCGATGAGAAGCCCGGCAGCGACGCAATACCACCACCAGTGGAGGCCCTTCAGGGCTAGCCTCAGCTCCGCAGCAAAAATGCGGCCGAAGGCGTCGCTGCGAACTGCGGATGCGAGGGGTGTAAGGTGAACGGCTGCGATGGGATTCGCTGAAGCTGCTGCTCCGGCTGCGAGTTGTTCGGCGGCGCGTGCCGTCGAGACTTTTTTTACTTTTCGAACGGACGGGAAGAACCAGCTTACGGGATCGAAGCGATCGAAGAACAGCGCGGCTAGCAGAACGATAGCGACTGCAGCCACCGTCCAGCCTACGCGCAGGAGAATCATCTGACTGGTCCAGGGAACGCCGTGCCAGCGAAACGTGTCTATGATCTTGGCGGGAGTATCGGCAATGGTGAGCGAAAAACTGTCCTTGTAGCCGGGAATATTGGCTTTGGCACCTTCGATCATGCTATCGGCAACGGTCATTATGCCCATTGGATCGAGCCAATGCTTTCCGGTGATTTCCGGAAGGCCGAGGCCCAGGATGGACCAGACAAAAAACCAAGCGACGTTGCCGAGGCCGCCACGCAGAAGCGGAAGTGTTTCAAACAAGAGAGCGAGCGCAGCGGTGAGAGCCATGGCGGGCAAAGCGATAATCACAAATGGGGCGAGCAGGGCGATGGTATCCAAATGTGGATCTTCGGCGGCCAAAAACTGCATGGCGACTGCCGCGAGGGCCAGGACGACAACCATGGAGGAGAGCAACGCGAAGTTACTGAGGAATTTGCCAAGCGTGTAAGAAATCTTTGAAAGCGGTGTGGCGGCGAGGATCTGGCCGACGCCGGTCTGGCGGTCGCGGTCAATGGCGTTTTTGACGATGTAGAAGCCCACGAGAGAGACAAAACAAGTGGTGACGACGGTCACCAGCGCGCCGATCCATGCAGACGTGTAGACGCCGCGATAATCGCCAAGATGGATAGTGACTCTGCCGGTGGCCGCGGCATAGCCGAGGAAGACGGCGAACAACAAAGTGAGAAGGAAGCTGTAACGGCGCGTGCGCTCGAGAAAATCGGCGCGGGCGATGGCAAAGATGACGCGCGGGGCGTTCACGCGGCAGTACCTGCGACGGCGTTGCTGCGCTGCGTGGCGAGGACTGCCAAGTAGGCGTCTTCGAGTGAAGGTTCAAGCTGGCGGGCCGCGGTGGAGGGCGCAGCGTCGGCAACGACACGCGCGTGTACGCCGTCACTACGGTGGGCAGTGCTGCTGACGAGGTGCTTTTCACGAAGCGCGGGAAGCTCGGCGCTGGGAACGACGACTTCCCAGATTTTTCCTGTAACTTGAGAGAGGAGCGCTTCCGGAGAGGCGTGAGCGAGAAGCTGGCCGTGCGCAAGAATGGCGATTTCGGTGGCAACGGCTTCGATGTCAGAGACGATGTGGGTTGAGAGGATGACAATGCGCTCGCCGGACAGCTCGGAGAGAAGATTGCGAAAGCGGACGCGCTCTTCGGGATCGAGGCCCGCGGTGGGCTCATCAACGATGAGGAGCTGAGGATCGTTCAAGAGCGCTTGCGCGATGCCGACACGCTGACGCATGCCGCCGGAATATCCGCCGAGAGGGCGCTTCGCGACGTCGGCTAGATTAACGAGGGCAAGCAGCTCGGAGATGCGCTGGCGCGCTGCAGTTGCGGGGATTCCTTTGACAGCGGCAAGGTAGTCGAGAAATTCGATGGCGCTTAGATTGGGATACACGCCGAAGTCTTGCGGAAGATACCCGAGGACACCGCGAAGGGCGTCGGGATCGCGCGCGATGTCTTTACCATTCCACAAGACACGGCCAGAGGAAGCTTGCGTGATCGTGGCCAGGATGCGCATGAGTGTGGATTTGCCGGCGCCGTTGGGGCCGAGCAGTCCGAGGACGCCTGGCTTTAGGGAAAGCTGGACATTGCGCAGCGCTTGCACACCACCACGATAGTTCTTGCTTAGACTTTCAATCGTCAATTGCATGGGAATCCGTCCCGCGGAAAGAACCGGCCGCTTGTTCTGGAGAGAATACGCGGAAAACGGACAAAAAGTTTACAGGAATGGTGAAATAGAGATGAGAGTAGCGAGAGAAAAAACGGGCCTGCAAGAATCCCGATTATTGCCGATTAGGGTTGCGGCGGAGCTGGTGGCTTTACAGGAGCAGCGGTGACTGCCGACCCCAAAAGCGCTTCGAGACGCGCTTTCAAAGCTTCGACCGTCTGCTGCTTGCCTGCAAGTTGTTGCGTGAGGTCATCGAGCTTAGCGTTGCCGGCGGTGTCGCTGGCGGAATTGGGTTTGGAGTAGACGTTATCCTGCTCCAACGCGAGCTCGCGCTGAAGAAGATCTAACTCTTTTTGCGCATCGGCCAGCTGCTGCTTCTCGCGGGCCACCTCTGGGGAGTCCTTCGCTTTTGGGTCGGCATCCGCGGCAGCTGAACCTGGAGCGGGCGCGGGCTTGGCGTCTGCCGAGTTGGAGGACTGCGCAGAAGATTGGGCTGAGGGGGCCGACGGATTTGCTGGAGCTGCTTCCGAGGATTGTGTGGGTGCGGGAGCGGGTGTATCGGCCACGGGAGCGGCTGGCTTCAAAGTGTCATTGGTGATGACCGGAGATGGCTGCTTATCGGCAGCTTTCTTTTGCTCGCGCGCCCGGCGTGCGGCATCGGCTACCGACTGAGTTTGCGAGTCCTGGGACTGCGCGCGCGCTGCCAGCGGAATGATGGCAGGGGCGATCAGAGCGGCAAGTGCCAAGCGCAAAGAGATGCATCGTGACATGGTTTTATACCTCTTTAGGCTACGGGCAGGGTCAACCCCAAGAATACCTTCTCGCTCGGCTAACGACAATTCCTGTGGCCTCGGATGATGCGAATATGGCAACTGCTTCCTTGATGGGACGAAGCGGAACGGCTAAGAACTTTGCGATTATGCTAGATTCAGGAATCGGAGAATTAATGACGAAACGTGGAAAGCGATGAGCGGGCTTTTTAGACTCGGGCTGATACTATCGACCCTAGTTACGCTGGCGGTTTCGGCAAGCGCGACACTTGGCCAAGAGTCGCCCGCGCCAGCCGTTGGAGCGTCTGCTGTAGTTGATTCATCGATTTCAGAAAAAGAAAAGAATGCACCGCCGGAGAACCCGCACCGGTTTTGGGATAAAGAAAATGATTGGTTGTTCGCTGGTGTCGGCGCGTCGCGAACCCTCGATTATTTTTCTACGTTGAACATGCGGAGCCGTGGACGGCAAGAGATTTTTCTGACGAACGATATCGTCGACAATCATGCAGCGTTCGCGGTGATTGAAGCGTCGGCAACGGGAGTTTCCATCGGAGCGTCGTATTTGTTCCATCGTTACGGTCATCACAAACTGGAACGTTGGACATCGATCGCGCACATTGGCCTAACTACGACGGGTGCCGTGCGGAATTATTGCCTGAAGACGGCACATCCCGCGCCGACCCCTGTTGCGCCTTAGAGTTCCTCTGTGGGCTGGGGAGGCCGCCCGCTTTGCGGTTCCCAATCCCTTATTCATCACCTCGAGTCTTGCGCGCTGGGGCTTCGTGCGGCATACTCCCGCGGCGTGCGGCCTTGGTCGGTTACGCACGGGTGGTTCGGCTGAGCGGTTTGCGAGGAGGTCTGAATGGAGCGGTGTTTTTGTTTTCACCGTTTCGGCGTGGTGTTTTGCCTAGCACTGTGCTTGTCGGTGTGTATTTGCGGATCGATGCGGGCGGCAGTAACCGCGAGTGCGCAGCCACTCTCCGCGCAAACCGCTGCGACAACTTCATTTCGTACTGAAACACAATCCTCTTCACCCTCGGCTCCGCAGAAAGCAAAAAGCGGTGAATATGTGCTTCCGCGTGGCCGTTATGAAAAGGCGGTCGCGTACTCGCGTGCGTCTTACATCATGTACTTCGTTTCGGTTGGACTCGATATCCTGGCGCTCGTCGTTTTCTTGCGGCTAGGAATGGCAGCGAAATATCGGGATTGGGCGGAGAGCGTTAGCGACAAGAGATGGATTCAGGCGCTGATTTTTGTGCCAATGCTAGTTTTGACCGTGGATTTCGTTGCTCTGCCATTGCGTGTTTACGGGCACGTACTTTCGCTGCGGTACGAAATGTCGGTGGAAAATTGGGCAGCCTGGGTCTTGGATTGGGCCAAGGGCGAGTTGCTGATGATGGGATTCGCGCTGATTCTTGCGCTGATCCTGTCCGTGGTTATGCATAGAAGCCCACGGCGATGGTGGCTGCTCTTTTGGGTCGCGACACTACCGATCGTGCTTTTCGTTGTGTTCATTAGCCCGTGGTTTATAGATCCGCTGTTCAACAAATTTGAACCCTTGCAGGCTACAAATCCTGACTTGGTCGCGGCCATCGAAAATCTGACGAGACATGCGGGTGTCCCGATCCCGCCGGAGCGCATGTTCTTGATGAAGGCCAGCGAAAAGACCAATGAGGTCAATGCGTACGTGACCGGACTGGGAGCGTCGAAGCGCGTGGTGGTCTGGGACACCACGATTCAGAAGGCAACGACCGAAGAGACGCTCGTTATCGTTGGTCATGAGCTGGGACACTATGTTCTCGGTCATGTCTGGAAAGGATTTTTGTTTGCCGCCGTTCTCCTATTTATCGGGTTTTACGCGCTATTTCGCGCTCTGCACTGGACGCTAGGCCGCTGGGGCGGGGAATGGAGAATCTACGGACCTGAGGATTGGGCTTCCTTCGCTGTGCTGCTTTTACTGGTGGAGATAGGAATGTTTCTGGTGTCGCCGGTGGCGAACGGTTTCTCCCGAATGCAGGAACACGCCGCGGACGTCTACGGATTGGAAGTTACACACGGGATAGTGCCGAATTCATCCGAGGTCGCGGCGCAAACGTTTCAGCTATTGGGAGAGGCTGACTTAGCGGACCCTAATCCGTCCGAGTTCATCACTTTCTGGCTGTATTCGCATCCCCCGCTGGCGGACCGGCTCGTTTTTGCGCACAGCTACGATCCGTGGGCGAAGGGTGAATCACCCAAATACGTGAAGTAGCGGCGGCGGGATTTTGGCTGGTTATATGCTTGGGTCAGTGGCGGCCTGCGGCATGTCTGCGGGAGAAAGCTGCGACCTTGTGGCGATTGCCGCAACTGGACATCGAGCACCAACGCCGGCGCCGCGTCCGTGAGTTATCATAGAAAAAGAGACCGCACGATGGGTTGGAGCAGACGCGCAGGCGGGCACTCGCGCCTTCTGCAATGAGTTCCGCGGCTGAGCGCGCGATAGCGGCGAGGAGCCAGTCCAAGCCACCTTCGCGGGCGACAAAGTCCAGACCCCAAGCGCCGTTCTGATGGAGGAGTTCGTCGTGTCCTTCCGTAATGCGCAATATTTCGTTGATGGGGTCGACCCAATCGCGCGACAAAGCCTCTTTGTGGATTAGCGCACTGAAGCAATCATGCAAGGAAGCATGCAGCCTTTGGGCTTTGCCGATGAGAGCGCCAGCGCTTTGAGGGTCATTTTGGGGGAGCGCGAGGAGCTGAACACTGCGTTCCGAGGAGATGATTCGAGTAACCAGAAGAAAACGAAGAAGATCTTCCCACGAGAAATCGGAGGAGAGGCCAAGCTCGTTGACGAAATCGATGGAAAGACGGCCACCGATGAGGCCCGGGGGAATCGGCGTGTCAGTCATGGTGTTAACCTCCATGAACCGGTTAAGAGACGATCTGCGGAATGGGATTCCGAATAACCGGTTAACTATAACAAACGAGTTAGGAAGTGTCAGTTTATTTTAGGCCCAAAGCGAGTTTCTCTATTTTTGTTCCTGGCATCAGAACTAAATAGCAGTCGGAGTAAGTCCTTATGAGATTGATGGCCGGAGCGGTCTTGGTAGTCTTCGCAACAGCTCTGATTTGGGAGTGGAAAGCCGGAGCGACCGCGCAAGCTCAGAGTTCCCAAGGGGTGGCGGTCCGCGAGCCGGTTGTTGTCGAGCTTTTCACCTCGGAAGGTTGCTCGAGTTGCCCACCTGCGGACGCCCTTCTAGCAGAGCTTCAAAACCGGCAACCGCTGGGAAACGCGGAGATCATCGCCCTGGAGGAGCATGTGACGTACTGGGATGATCTGGGCTGGAAGGACCCCTTTTCTTCCCCTACGTGGACCACGCGCCAGTATGACTATGCGACCGCGCTCCACAATGGCAATCCCTATACCCCTGAAATGGTGGTGGACGGAACAGCCGAATTTGTTGGTAGCCGGGGAAGTACAGCCCGCCAGGAAATTGAAAAAGCTGCAGGAACAAGAAAAGCTAGAGTGGAGATCAGCGAAGTCTCGCCCATGCAGAACAATTCGGTCGCTTTCAGGATAAGTGTGGAGAAGCTTTTAAGCGTCGCCCCCAAAGACACTGCGGAGGTTATTCTCGCCATCACGGAGAGTGGGCTGCACTCTTCAGTCAAAGGCGGAGAGAACGTCGGAAAAGAATTGCAGCATTCGCCGGTGTTACGCGAATTGAAAGTGATCGGGGTAATCGGGAAGAACGGTCAGGAAGGTTTCGCGGCGCAACCTACCGTGAAACTGGATTCCAAATGGAACACAGGGAATTTGCGCGCCGTCGTTTTTGTGCAAGAAAGAAAGAGCCGGCGGATCCTGGCAGCCGCGGTGCTTCACCTTACGTAGCGAGACTGACATCGCGCTAAAGAATAAAGAAACGACTACGAATTTAGATTTAGCGAAGAGACACGCTAACATCTGCGCAGCACTGTGCTATTTTGTTTTCCCACCAGAGGACAAGATTGAGTTTGAGCCGCTACATTCAGCAAGTGCCCTACGCGCGTTTGCTTACCGGCCGCTCACGCGGGCGTCTGAGAGTAGAGCGGCTGGTGCGAGTTTTGTTGGAGCAATGAATGGATGACCAGTCGTCCGGCACCCCGCCTGAGCCGCAAAGGCCAGTAAATTCGTCCACAAGCGGATTTCCTGGAATAGTGTTCCTGAATAAAACGGGTCTACGCGCAGGCTGGCGGCTCCTGATTTACGCAGCCCTGTTCTTTATATTTTGGTCAGTTTCCATTTATCTTCTAGGGTTGTTTTTACGGCCGGCTTGGGGTGTTTTTTCTCTCAGCTTTCAGTTCTTCGGCGAGTTGGGCAGCTTTCTCGCGGCATTTCTGGCCGCGTGGATCATGTCCCAGTTGGAATCGCGGCCCATGGGCGCTTATGGGCTGCCCGCGCGAGGCGCATTCGGGAATCAGTTTTGGTTCGGATGCTTATTTGGTCTCTGTGAGATCACGGCGTTGATTTTGCTCATTTCCGCTTTCAGAGGATATTCTTTTGGCAGTCTGACGGAACGAGGTGGAGTAATCGCCAAGTGGGCGCTGTTCTGGGCCATTTTTTTTGTCGTGGTCGCTCTGTTCGAGGAATTTCTCTTCCGTGGTTATGCCCTTTACACCTTGGCCGACGGTATCGGCTTTTGGCCAGCGGCTATACTTCTCTCCGTTTCCTTTGGAGCTGTGCACCTCCGAAACCCGGGTGAAGGCTGGATCGGCGTAGCTGGCGTGTTATTTGTGGGCTTGTTCTGGAGTTTCACGCTGAAACGCACGGGAAGCCTGTGGTTCGCGCTTGGCATGCACGCGGCTTTCGATTTCGGAGAAACGTTTCTCTTCTCTGTTCCGGACAGCGGAATGATTTTTCCGGGCCATCTTTCGAACGCGACACTGCATGGGCCGAACTGGCTGACCGGTGGCACACCTGGACCTGAAGGCAGCGTCTTTGATTTTTTGATTTTGGCGATTTTCTTTCTCGTCTTTAACCGCTTGTATCCCGCAAGACAAGTACAGAGATACGTCCCGCCTGCGAACTAAGAGTTTCAGTGTACAAGATCGGAAGCGTAAACCAGATGCACGCCCCGCGCTTCCGCTTGAGGCAGAATTTCGCGTAGCGCTTGCAGCGTTGCTGGATGGGGATGCCCGATGGCGATGGCTTCTCCCTTATCCTTCGCGCCGCGGAGAGCCAGCTCGAGCTGCTTGCGCACGGCGGATACTTCGACAACATCATCGAGGAACGGGACGTTTCGGAAACCGGAGCGCACGCCGAGTCGCTGCGCTGTGTCATAAGCCACTGTCGCCGCAGTCGTGCGACTGTCCACGTAAAAAAGATTCCATTTCTGAAGTACGGGCATCAGCTCTTCCATGAGTGCAGCATTGGCGGTGGCTTGAGAGCCTTGATGGTTGTTGACGCCTACTGCGTTTGGAACGCTTTGCATCATCTGTTCGAAAAGCGCGGGAATATCACCGGCAGGCATGCCCGGATGGAGTTCCTGCGCTTCGGCCATTTCGTTTCCAACCGATTGCATGGGGAGATGCAGCATGACTTCGTGGCCCCGACGATGGGCCTCTTCTGCGATCTCAACGGAATGCGCATGATTCGGCAGGACGGAAATGGTCAGGGGATAAGGCAAAGCGAAAATCGCGTCCGAGGCAGCGCGATCGCTACCGAGATCGTCAAGGATGATGGCTAACCGCGCGCCGTTGTTCTTCTCGCCCTGCCGCGAAGCCGGCGAAGAAGCGGCCCGGGCCGTTGGAGCTACGATATGAACTGAATTCGTGATCACGCCGGTGCTGCGATAATCCAGCCGCAGAAGTGCTCCAGAGCTTGTTCCCTCGTCGCGCGTAAGATTGTGCGAAGTGGCGACACGATCCAGCGACTGGATCAGGCGGGCCATCGTTTCTCGCTGGGATTGCTCGGTAGCGCCTGCGGGCAGCGCCACAAAAAGATGATCGACGCGATCCGCATGCGTGCCGTCAAACTGAAGTTGAGTCGCAATGTCTCCCGGTTTCTTGCCGAAACCAGCGGAGGCATGCACCATTTCGCGGGTGATTGCGTGGACCTGGCTGGGCGAGAGCCGTTTGGGATGTTCGCTCTTGCAGCCCCAAGCGAAAAGGGCAACTAGAAACAAGAAAACAAATGGAAACGCAATTCGGCGCCGCGTGCGCTGTCGATGTCGGGACACAGTTATTTGGGTTGTTGTCCCGCGCTGAACGAGCACAGATCGCTAGGCGGCTTTTTTCTGCGGAGCCTTCAAGAGTTCGAGGGCTTTGCGGAAGATTGGATCTTCGGGTGACAAGGGGCGAGGAAGCGCAGGTTCTTTTTGCGCGTCGGCAGAGCCACTATCGTCATCGCCAGCGTCGGCTTCGTCTTCCGCGGAAGCTCGCACGACCTCGGAGGGCACAACGCCTGTCTCGAGAATGGACTTGCCATCTCCATTGTAATAATTGGCTACGGTTAGAAAAAGTGCGGCCCCATCATCGAGCGAGATGAGTTTTTGTTCCGAGGCCATACCAAAGGTGCGTTCACCAACAACATCGCCGCGGTGATTCGCGACCATGGAGGCAGCGAGCACTTCCGCTGCGCCGGAGGTCGTTGCATCGATCAGCACGGAAACGGGCGCCTTCCAGACCACCTTGCTCGGATCTGCGGAGAAAACTTGGGTGGAAACCGTTTGGCCGCGGAGCGTCGTCAGAGTCCCCGAGGGAACGAATAGCTTGGCGACAGCAATCGCTTCTGAAACCGGCCCGCGCCCGCATTCGCGGAGATCCAGGATCACTTTGTGAATGCCCTGCTTTTCCGCCTCTTGCAGCTTGGAACGAATTTCGTCGGCGCGTCCCGGATCAAGCGAAGGTAGGCGAAGGACGAGGATATCCGGGTCAACCTTTTCAACGATGATCTTCGGAACGCCGAGTTTTTCGCGCACAAGCTCGACTTCATCTGGATCTGCCTTGCCGCGGCGGATAACCCCAACTTTTACACCTGTGCCTGGCTGGCCGTGCAGGAAGTTCATAGCCTGGCCAACGGACATATCCCGCGTTGTGAAACCCGCGACAGATTCAAAAATGTCTCCGCTATGGATACCCGCTTTTTGGGCGGGACTATCCGGCAAAACAGAAACCACGATGATGTAACCGAAACGCTTGCTCAGCGTGAGGCCGGCATCTCCGGTCGCATTCGCCGCCTGCTTTTGTTTGTATTCCGTGTATTCGCGGGCGGTCAGGTAGCTGGATTGTGGGTCGAGAGACTCCAGCATTCCGTGGAGTGAGCCCGAGGTCACCAAATGAAGATTCGGTTCGTCGACGTAATCCTGCTGGATTTTTTGGAGCACTTCGCTGTATACCGTGAGCGACTTATAGGCCTTGTCGTCCGGTGTGCGGCCGAGGACATGACCCAGCCCGGCGTAACAGAAGATAACCACCGATGCGCAAAGAACTCCGATGCGAGCCGTTCGATTCATGCCTCACCCGTCCCCTTCTGAATTCGCGAAGCTGCTACAGAAACAGACCTTCCATTATAGCACTCACAGAAGATGGGACGCGCCGGGAATGATAAAGGAAGCCTGGGAATTTCGATTTGTGAGCAGGGTAAGTGGGGTCAGGTTGGGTGTAAGACACGCTTAACAGCAAAAATGATGCAGAATTGACACATCGAAACAAAGATTCTCACTTTGTGTTCCTATAAGTCACTGAAATATATGGACAAAGGCGGAAAATCGTGGCAAACACATGCTATCTTTAAGAGGGGCAATGTTCCAATCCACCATAGCGAAAGAGGCTTTTGCTGAAGGTGTGGGTCTTCACACTGGTGTCTTCGGGCACGTCCGCCTCCTTCCGGCTCCAGCCGACACCGGGATTGTTTTCCGCCGTACTGATCTAGACAATTTTCCCATTGAGGCACAGGGACACAACGTTGCACGAGTGAGCTATGCCACTAGCTTGATGAAACAGGGCGTGCTGCTCTCCACCACCGAGCATCTACTCGCAGCAATCTATTCCTGCGGCATCGACAACATTTTTATCGACATCGACTCGATAGAGATTCCCATTTTGGATGGCTCAGCTGAGCCTTTTATGCAGATGCTAGAGCGTGCCGGCGTTCGCAAACTGCGCCGCAAGCGCCGCTATTTGAAGGTGCTGAAGCCGTTGGAGGTTGAGGAAGGCGACCGGCGGATCGGCATCTACCCCGCGGACGAATTTCGCGTGCGCTGCTACGTCGATTTCCCTCATCCACTTGTCGGTCAACAAGAAGTCGAGATGGAGGTAAACCCAGAGACTTTTCGGCACCTCCTGGCGCGCGCGCGTACTTTTTGTTTCGAGCGGGATATAGAGCCTCTGCGCTCCATGGGTTTGATTCGTGGCGGCTCGCTCGAAAACGCCATCGTTTTGACCAATGACGGGGTGATGAATGGACCGCTGCGCTTTCCGGATGAATTTGGGCGGCATAAAGCGCTAGATTTGATCGGCGATTTGGCCTTAGCGGGCTTGCCGTTGCTGGCTCGGGTCGAGGCTTACAAGGCGGGTCACGCCCTTCACACCCAGCTTGTCAGCAGACTGCTTGGCGACGCCTCTCTTTGGACGATTACAACAGCAGAAACAGCACCGGTAGAACGCGAAGTTCGTTTAACCACGCTTACTCCTGCACCGGCCACTGATTAGGTATTCGCCTCGTCCCAAGCATCCCCCAATTGCGAAATCTCCGAGGCTCCCGCAGAATGGGCTGAAACCATGTCCAACCATGATCTAGCTATTGTCATCCTCGCCGCAGGAAAAGGCACGCGACTGAAGTCGAGCCTTGCGAAGGTATTGCACCGCGCCGGGGGCCGCACACTGATCGAGCACGTCGTCCGCGCGTGCGCACCACTCGGAGCAAAAGAAACGCTCGTCGTGGTAGGGCACCAAGCTGACCAGGTGACCTCCATGATTGAGCCGCTTGGCGCCGAGGCTGTACTGCAGCAGCCGCAGCATGGCACGGGGCATGCGATGCAGGTCGCGCGCCGCGCTCTGGGTAGAGCGAAACTTGCTGTCGTTTTGCCTGGGGATGCTCCGCTGGTGCGCACGGAAACGCTCAAGGCGTTAATCGCTGCACATCGCGCCGGAGATGCCGCTGCCACGATATTGACCGCTGTGCTTGCCGACCCATCGGGCTACGGCCGCATCTTGCGAAAATCCGAGACGGCTGTCGCGGCCATTGTGGAAGAATCGCAGCTCACGCCTGACCAACGCGAGCTAAACGAAATCAACTCCGCGATCTATTGTTTTACGCTGGATAAGCTTTGGCCGGCTTTAGCGCACGTCAAGCCGAACAATCATCATCGCGAGCTTTATCTCACAGACACCATAGGCGTGATGACCGCCAAGAACGATACGGTACTTGCGGAAGTCGCACCGGACCCGCGCGAAGTTCTTGGCTGCAACACGCGCGCCGACTTGGCGGAAGTGGATCGCGTATTTCGCGAACGTAAACGCGCCGCGCTGATGGATGCTGGCGTAACCATTCAACTGCCAGAGACCGTGCTGATCGATCCGGATGTGACCGTGGGTGAAGACACGGTGATCGATCCAGGCGTGCAGCTTCTGGGCAAAACAAAAATCGGGGCTCGGTGCATGATTCGCAGCGGCAGCGTGCTTACCGATGCTCTGCTTGGGGATGACGTGACCGTGGAGCCTCATTGTGTCGTTGCGCAGAGCCGACTGGATGATCGCGTGATCATCGGGCCATTTGCGCGTTTGCGCCCGGACAATCACTTGAAGGCTGGCGCGCGCATCGGCAATTTCGTCGAGCTTAAGAAGAGCACCATCGGTGAAGGCACTAAGGCCATGCACTTGACGTACCTGGGCGACACAAAGGTCGGCGCAAAATCAAACATTGGCGCTGGCACCATCACCTGCAACTACGATGGATTTCACAAGTTTCCAACGTCGATTGGCAACAAAGTGTTTATCGGTAGCGATAGCGCGCTCATCGCGCCGGTTCGCTTGGGCGACGGCGCCTACGTGGCGGCTGGTTCCACGATCACGGAAAACGTCCCAGCAGATGCGCTGGCTATCGCGCGCGGCCGCCAGGTGAACAAGCCGGGCTGGGCTTCGAAAAAACGCCGAGAATTGGCTGCCGCTGAAAATCCCAAAAAGGCAAAGGGGCCGCGGGGAAAAGCAAAAGCCCGGAAGGGCGCGAAGAAACGCCGTTAGATACTTCTGTTCTCTGAGCTTTCTCAGTTCCTTTGCGTCTCTGCGTCAGGTTCTATCTTGTTTTTCACCTTCGGTCTGAAGTCGCCACCCTGTGTTAAAATAGAAGTTTCCCGAATGACCTACGGAGCCAACACGCAATGAAATTCGGAGTCGTCGTCTTTCCCGGATCCAATTGTGATCACGACGCGTTTTACGCCATCGGCAATGTGCTGCACAAACCTGTTGAATTCATCTGGCACCAGTCGCAGGATCTCGCGAGCTGCGATGCAGTTATTTTGCCAGGTGGATTTGCACACGGCGATTATCTGCGCACCGGCGCCATTGCACGCTTTTCTCCCGTGATGAAGTCTGTCGAAAAATTTGCCAATAGCGGCGGCATGGTGCTTGGCATCTGCAATGGCTTCCAGATTCTGCTCGAAGCGGGTTTGCTTCCCGGCGCGATGATGCGCAACAGCGGACTGCGCTATATTTGCCGGCCCGTTCACATTCGTGTAGAGCAAACCGACACGCCGTTCACACACGCCGCGAAGGCCGGCCAAATACTTACTGTCCCCATCGCGCACAACGACGGCAATTACACGTGCGATGAAGCAACGCTCGCGGACCTCGAAAAGAATCGTCAGGTCGTCTTTCGTTACACCACGCCGGACGGATCGGATGACGTTGCGGGCAATCCTAACGGTTCGATGAATAATATCGCCGGTATTTGCAATCGCGAGCGCAACGTCGCGGGACTGATGCCGCATCCCGAGCGTGCGGTCGAATCCGCTCTCGGTTCCGACGATGGGTTGGTCATTTTCAAATCGATGGTGGAAGCTCTCGTGGGTACGGCGAAGGCCACGGCGTGAGAATCGCAACAGCTTTTTTGAAGAAATCCCAAGGATGCTCAACT
The DNA here is from genome assembly GCA_963784015.1 of uncultured Acidobacteriota bacterium. GTDB lineage: Bacteria > Acidobacteriota > Terriglobia > Acidiferrales > UBA7541 > Acidiferrum. Next base: position 1,353,502 of record CAWAPX010000023.1, on the reverse strand, counting down.
CTTTTGCGTCTTGAGCGATTCGATGAATGAAGAACTTTCTGAGCTAAGCTACGAGGAATTTGTCCGCGCACGGAAGTTGCACTGGCAACAAGAGGCGAAAAGTGCCGGGGAGGGCGTTGTTTCGCCGGGAAGTGGCACAGCGGCAGCCGCCCAAGATGACGGCAATTTCATGCTCTATGCGCCAGGCCCAGAGGGTTTTTTCGCCGTATTTGAGGATTCTGACCAAACCGGCTGGTTTTATCTTTACAGCGCGCAGCAGAAAAAAATTCTGAGGTGCGCCGACATCTACAACCGCGCGAATGTTGTCGTCGACGAAGATGTGGTGGATATTGGCTGGGCGGTGGATGGTTCCGCTTGCGGACTTGCCGTTTGGGGCGAATTTCGCGCGTTTTTAGGAGTCTCGAATGATTTGGAAATGCGCAAGCCGGTTATGAACTCTGAGGAAGACGGCATTCCTGCCACAGAGTGGCCTGCCGGATTTGATCGCTATCTCGAACCGAAAATCGACTGAAGGACCGCGAACCGCACAAATGGCTACCGCAAGCGCCGAAATCAAAGTGACTCCAGAAATCGCCGCCGAACACGGTGTGACTCGCGACGAATACGCGCGCATCCAGCAAATCCTCGGCCGCGATCCGAACATTACAGAGCTCGGCATTTTCAGCGTGATGTGGAGCGAACACTGCTCCTACAAATCGAGCAAAGTGCACCTGAAGCGTCTGCCCACGCGCGGCAAACTTGTCGTGCAAGGGCCTGGCGAAAACGCTGGCGTCGTGGACATTGGCGACGGTCTGGTTGCCGCGTTCAAAATCGAATCGCACAATCACCCCAGCTATGTCGAACCCTTTCAGGGCGCTACGACCGGGGTGGGGGGCATCCTCCGCGACATTTTCACAATGGGGGCGCGGCCAATTGCGATTCTCGATTCGCTGCGCTTCGGCGAAATTTCTCCGGGCAAAGGCACAAGCAACGAAGACGCCGCCAAGAATCGCCGCATTCTCGACGGGGTAATTCGCGGAGTCGGACACTACGGAAATTGTTTTGGCGTGCCTACCATCGGCGGTGAAGTCAGCTTCGAGACTTGCTATTCGCAAAATCCCCTCGTCAACGCCCTCGCCCTTGGCATCGCGCGCAAGGAAGAGATCTTCCTTGCGAAAGCGAAGGGCATCGGCAATCCCGTGATTTACGTCGGCGCAAAAACGGGCCGCGACGGCATTCACGGCGCCTCGCTCCTCGCCTCTGCCGAGTTCACGGAAGAATCCAAGCAAAAACGCCCCAACGTGCAAGTGGGCGACCCCTTCATGGAAAAGCTCCTGCTTGAAGCCTGTCTCGAAGCCATGCAGACCGGCGCGGTTGTGGCCATTCAGGACATGGGAGCCGCCGGCCTCACCTGCTCGACGATGGAAATGGCCTCGCGCGGCGGCACGGGCATCGAAATCGATCTCGCCAAAGTTCCCCAGCGCGAAACCGGCATGACGCCTTACGAAATCATGCTCAGTGAATCGCAGGAACGCATGCTTCTGGTTGCGGAAAAAGGCCGCGAGCGCGAAGTGCTCGACGTTTTCAAAAAGTGGGGACTCGATGCTGTCGTTGTCGGTACCGTCACCGAAGGTGGCATCGCGAAAGTTTTGAATCACGGCCAGATCGCCGCCGAAATCCCCGCGCATCCGCTCGCAGAAGAAGGCCCGGTCTATCGCCGACCCATCGCGCAGCCACCGCTTCGCCACGAAACATCCGCGGATTGGTTTGCATTCGCGCCGGACGGCACGGATCTCAACGCAAATTTTGCAAAGCTTCTGAGTTCGCCTGCCATTGCCTCGAAACGATGGATTACCGAGCAGTACGACACCAGCGTCCGCACCAACACGCTCGCTGGCCCCGGAGCAAGCGATGCCGCTGTCGTGCGCATCAAGGATCCGCAAACCGGAATCGTAAAACGCGCTCTGGCGCTTGCCACTGACGGCAACGGCCGCTGGTGTCAACTGAATCCCCGCGTCGGTGCTATGCACGCCGTCGCCGAAGCCGCGCGAAATGTAGCCACCTCCGGCGCACGCCCCATCGCCGCAACGAATTGTCTCAATTTTGGCAGCCCCGAAAAACCTGATGTCATGTGGCAATTCAGCGAAGCCATCGACGGGCTCACCGTTGCTTGCACCGAACTCGGCACGCCCATCACCGGCGGAAACGTCAGCTTCTATAATGAGACGCTTGGCAAATCCATTTACCCGACGCCGGTCATTGGGATTCTGGGCATTCTTGATGATGCCTCCCGCGTCCTGAAAATCGCGTTTCGAGACGATGGCGACGTTATCGTCCTCCTCGACGGTTCAGGTTCCGATGTCCCGTCGGAACGGGCACGGCATGCCGTGCCCCTACAAGCCAATCAATCTTCCGAAGCCGCGCGCGAATTTTCCTCGTCGGAATATTCCAAGGCCATTGCGGGCATAGTTTCGGGCGAACCGCCAGCCATCGATCTGGCCGCCGAAAAACGCCTGATCGATTGCCTCGTCGCGCTCGCCTCCGGCGGCTCCGTGCAATCCGCTCACGACATCTCCGACGGCGGCATCGCCGTCACCTTGGCCGAATCCTGCTTCGCCGCCGCTTCTTCTCCCGAAGGGGCGCGGCCCTTCGAGGCTCAGGGTAAACATGCCGTGCCCGCGACAGGTGCTAACGTCAATCTGGAAGCCGATAGCCCCGCCGAACACACACTCTTCAACGAACGCGGCGCCCGCTGCGTCCTCTCCGTCTCCCCCACAAAACTTGCCGCTGTCCTCGCAACTGCGAGACAATACGGCGTGGGCGCGCGCGAGATTGGCAAAGTGAAACTTAACAACGCGCTGCGCATCGAATATAAGGGGAGCGCAGTAGTCGATTCCCCCATTGACACGCTGCGCGGCATTTGGGCCAATTCGCTCGAGCAGACGTTAATTTCAAAATGACCCAAAAACTCGCTTACGCGGACGATCACTTCCACGACGAGTGTGGTGTGTTCGGCGTCTTCGGACATCCCGAAGCCGCCAATCTCGCCTATCTCGGCCTCTACGCGCTGCAGCATCGCGGCCAGGAATCCGCCGGTATCGTTTCGAGCGACGGCACCGAGCTTTACCTCCATCGAGCCATGGGCGACGTCGAGGAAATTTTTCAGCCCAGCGAACTCGCCAAGCTCCCGGGAACGCTCGCCATCGGCCACACACGCTATTCCACCGCTGGCGACAAAGCTCTTCTCAACGCTCAGCCCATCATGATCGACTGCAACAAGGGCAAAGTCGCTCTCGGCCACAACGGCAATCTCACCAATGCCGCGGAATGGCGCCGCAAACTCGAACACCGCGGCTCCATCTTCCAGACCAACAGCGACACCGAAGTGATCGTGCATCTCATCGCGCGCTCACAGGCTCGCAATCTTTCCGGCGCGCTGGGTGATGCGCTCAATCAAGTGGAAGGCGCGTACTCGCTTCTCGTTCTGACACAGGACGAGCTCATCGCCGTGCGCGATCCTCGCGGTTTCCGCCCGCTCGTTCTCGGTAGGCTGCCTCTGCCCACCGGCGGCGAAGCCTGGCTGGTCGCTTCCGAAACTTGCGCGTTCGATCTGCTCAACGCGCAATACGTCCGCGAAGTCGAGCCCGGCGAAATGGTACGTATTTCGCGCTCGGGCATCGAGTCCATCCACTTCGCGCCGCAGAAGCCCATGCAGCAATGTATTTTCGAGCATGTTTATTTTGCGCGTCCGGACAGCATTATTTTCGGCCGCTCTGTCAACGAGAGCCGCGAAGCCCTGGGCCGCCTCCTCGCGCAAGAACATCCCGTTGATGCCGATATCGTCGTGCCCGTCCCCGATTCCGGCGTTCCCGCAGCTGTGGGCTATTCGCTCGAATCGAAAATCCCTTTCCGCATGGGCTTGATTCGCAATCACTATATCGGCCGTACGTTCATCGAGCCTTCGCAAGCCATCCGAAATTTCGGCGTAAAGCTGAAACTCAATCCCATCCGCGGCCTCATTGAAGGCCAGCGCGTCATTCTCGTCGACGATTCCATTGTCCGCGGCACCACCAGCCGGAAAATTGTGCGCATGGTGCGCGAAGCCGGCGCCCGCGAAGTTCACGTGCGCATCAGCTGTCCGCCCACGATTTCTCCGTGTTACTACGGCGTGGACACGCCAACTCGCGAAGAGCTCATCGCCTCCTCGAATTCCCCCGAAGAAATTTGCAAGTTCCTCGGGGCGGATTCGCTTGGTTACGTCTCTCTCCCCGCACTGCGCCAGGCCGTGAATGACACCGAAGGCAAGTTCTGTACGTCTTGTTATACCGGCGTCTATCCCACGGATCTCGTGCAACTCGAAGTACGCGAGAGCAATGGACACGCTCCAGACGCAAAGAACGGCAGTTCAATGAACGACGAACCTATGGAAAAGCCCGTGACGGTGGAACGTGAAGGCTGACGTAAAAGAAAAGTCGAACGGCATAGAGACCAGTAAGGAAACAGTAACCGCCGCCGAAGAACCCAAGCTCTCCATGGGCAAGCGCGTTCAACGCGAAGCCCTGGCCTGGTTCTGGGTGGGGCTCGCATTTCTTCTGATCAATGGCACCATTGGCCAAGCGCGCGTCATTCCTTCTGGCTCGATGGAAAATACGCTGCTCATCGGCGACCACCTCATCATGAGTCGCATCGGTTACGACGCCGGCGTTCCTTTTACAAACTGGCATGTCCCGCTTTGGCGCAATCCTAAGCGCCAGCAGATCATTATTTTCAAGCCGCCCTTCGCGCCCGATCAGCCGGACTACGTCAAGCGCGTCATCGGCCTTCCTGGCGAAACTGTGGACGTTCACGACGGCGCCGTCTGGATCAATGGCCAGAAGCTCAGCGAAAACTACACGCTTGGCCGCAGCGAGCCGGGCGACTTGAAGCTCCCCTTCACGGTTCCAGACAAATGTTATTTTGTGATGGGCGACAATCGCGGCAATTCCTATGACAGCCGCTTCTGGGGCTGCGTTCCGCGAAATGACATTATTGGGACGCCGGTGATGATTTATATGTCGCTCGATGTCGGGCAAGATGCCTGGGAACCCGGACAGATTCGCGAAAGATTTGAGGCTTATGCGAATGCTGTCATCCATCCAGGTACCGTGAGATGGAAGCGCCTGTTCCGGACGTTTTGATCGGGTGTTTTGTCTTGAAGCTCGTATTTAAGCGCGCTTTGAATAAGCGGCTAGCTCGGTAAGTCTGAGGATTTCGCCGCGAGCCCGCCGCGGCAGATTACAGATCACTCCGCAAAGTGCACGACGGGCGCGAATCTGCGCACGGATAAAAACGAAAGCGAACTATCTTCGATGAAATACGCCGATGCCGGAGTGAACATCGCTGTCGCCGACGAAGTGAAGCAGCGCATCCGGCATCACGCCAACCGCACGTTCACTAGTGGCGTCCTCGGCGGTATCGGCGGTTTCGGCGCGCTCTTTGCGCTCGACAATAAAAAGTGGAAAGAACCGGTTCTTGTTTCGAGCGCCGATGGTGTCGGCACCAAGCTAAAAATCGCCATGGCAATGGGGGTACATTCCACTGTCGGCGGCGACCTCGTCAATCATTGCGTCAACGATATTCTCGTGCAGGGCGCCTCGCCGCTTTTTTTCCTCGATTACCTTGCGATGGGGAAACTTGACCCGGCGGTTATCGAGCAGCTTGTTGAAGGCATGAGCCGCTCTTGCCGTAAAGCGGGATGCGCATTGATTGGCGGCGAGACTGCCGAGATGCCGGGATTCTATCCTCCCGGAGAATACGATCTCGCCGGGTTTATCGTCGGCGTGGTCGAGCGAAAAAAAATTCTGAACGGAAAGGCCGTGAAACCCGGCGACGCGCTTTTCGCTCTTCCGTCTTCCGGCTTGCACACAAATGGTTACTCGCTCGCCCGGAAACTTGTCTTCGAAGTCGCCAAGCTAAAACCGGACACCTACGTCGCCGAAGTAGGAAACAAAATCGGCGCCGAGCTCTTGAAGCCTCACTTGAGCTACGCTCCCGCGCTTAAGAATATCATCGCGCGTGGCTGGGTTTCCGCGCTTGCGCACATCACCGGCGGCGGTATTCCCGGCAACTTGCCGCGCGTTCTCCCCCCTGGTGTAAAAGCGCAAATCGATCTCGCCTCCTGGCCCGTTCCACCCATCTTCAAATTTCTCGCAGTGCTCGGAAAAATCGAAACTAACGAATTGCTGCAATCTTTCAACATGGGCATCGGCATGATCCTCGTCGTGCCCCCCGCCTACGTTAAATCCGTCGAAGCCGACCTCAAACGCCGCCGCGAGAAATTCTTCCGCATCGGCCGCATCGAACGAGGCGATGCCGGCAAATCCCGCGTAGCCCACTCCGGCTCCCTCAATCTCTAGGTGGGACAGGCACTACTGCCGGTCCCCTTCTTCTCTTTGCCCTTCACGCCCTCTTTGTAAGTCTTTTTCTTAAACTTAGTTTTTCTTCTCTCGTTCCGCGAAAGTCCAAAACGGCTGCTTCGCCGCCACAAACTCAATCGGCACATCTTTCACAAATGTCTTCAGCCATCGCGTGCACTCTTCCATCCCCGCCTGCTCCGAAGGAATATGTCCAATCACAATCAGCGCCTTCTTTTTTCCTTGGCTCACGGCATCCGCCGCATACTCCACCGTCTCCCATTCCCGTGTTTCTCCCACCAAGAGCACCTCGACGTTATCCATTTCCAGCGCATGGGTCTCTCGCACAAATCCCGCCGATCCGGGGCTAAACGCGATCCGTGTCACTTTCATGCCGGGCTCTCCCACGACTCGCACGACGGGCGAGCCCAGCTTCTTCGCCAACTCTGCAGCAAGCGCCTCCAACGTTCTCTCCGGCATCGTAAACAAATAAGGATTTTCTCCCTGCTGATATTTTTCCCAACCCATAGCGTGAACCATTCCCGCCAGGATTCCGTCTGGTTTTTTCATGTGCCAGTGATCGTGAAATCTCCATACCACCATTCCGTGCTTCTCGATGAATTCGCGCTTCGCTTGCCACACCGGATCGCTCTCCGCCATTCCTTCCGGCACATCCAAGTGGTTGTAAAAAGTCGGCTCGTGCGTGATGACGAAATTCTGCCCGTTCGCCGCTGCACGCTGCAGCACGTCCATCGTCGCCATCATCGTCACAGCAATTCCGGTAACCGGCGCATCCGGATTGCCAGCTTTGAAAGTGTCCACAGTCTCTTTTTGCCATGGCACTCCCACATGCTCCTGAATTGCTGCGACCACTTCTTTCGCCATCGGCCGCTTCTCCTGCGCCTCCGGCTTTTGGCCGCGGATTGCAGTAGTCGCTAAAAGCAAGCTGGCGAAGGCCACCGAATTCCGTCCCATCCGCCGCCACGCCGATCGCCGCATCTCTTCCTCCCCTGGAACTGTCCTTCGTCTTTACTCTTCTCTGCCCACTCTGTGTCTCTGCGTTACGTTTTCTTTTCTACTTCCGCGTATTCAGGTCGCTTCGCAGGTCCACGCCGCCGAAGCCCCCGCTCCACTCTGTCGAGCCACCGCAATTCTACTTTGAATTGATCGATCATCAGGCTCACCATCCAAACCGCTTCATGATACGGATGTCCCACTTCTTGCAAAATAGACCGTAGCACTTCCTTCTCTTTTGCGATTCCTTTTTCTAGAAATTCCCGGCGCCGCGCAATCTGCCGTTTCACTACGCCGGGACGTGCCTGCCAAGAGAGCGCGACCCAAGTCAGAAACGGGGGCCGATCCCTTTGTGTTGACCACTCTTCTCGTTCGAGAGCATCGGCCAGCGCAGTGCGTCCCCTCGCAGTTGTTTCGAAGCTGCTTCGCTCCGGCCCCGAAGCCGGTTCATCCGTCTCCAGCGAACGAATCATCCCCGCATTCGCCAGTTTTTCTAGCGAGTAGTAAACCTGCGGCCGCGAAATCCCTGCCCAATCTTTTATCTCGCGCCTCACGAGCTCCGCGTTTGCCTGATACCCGTGCATCGGCCGCTCCGCTAGCAAACTCAAAAGCACCAAGTCCGGCGTAGTCAGTTGTGTTTTCGCTTTCTTTGTCATCGCCCGGCGTTTCGCTCGTACTCTTTTCTGCGAGCTCTGTGCTCTCTGTGTCCCCTTTGTAAAATTCTCTTCTTCGATTCTTTACTTCTTTACGTCCTTGCTTCGTTTTTTCCGCTGCCTGCTCCACCACCACCATTGGCACTTCTCCGCCGCCAACCGCGGATTCTTTGCCTGCGCCACCGCCGCGCAAAACGTATCCAGCACGCAAGGATCCTGCCGCTGCCCCGTCAAACGCCCCATCTTTTCATACATCCGCTGTGGATCCCGCTTCGCCAGCTCCGCCACGCTCCGTATTCCTAGCGACTCGAAATCGCGCAGCATCGCTGGCCCAATCGAGATCAAATCCCCGAGCTTTCGGGTTTTCTCTGCCATAAGAACCTCCTTGACAACCGCATTTGCCTTCCTTACCCTTATGTAGTCTAAATAAGACTAGTATGCATCGCAAGGAGAATTTAGGCATGCGCGCCCTCATCTCTGCCGCTCTCTCTTCTTTTGTCATCCCGAACGGAGCGCGGGATCTGCTTTTAGCTTCGCGTCCTGTTGCGTTGAAGTTCGCAACTCTCGCGCTCGCCCTGTTTTTCATCGGGCCATCCCCGTAAGCCAATCAAATTGAGGAGAAGAAACCATGAACGTGAAGAAAATCACTCCAGTCCTGCTAGTCAATGAAATCGAGCCGGTTTTGCCCTTCTGGATTGACCGCCTCGGCTTTGCCAAAACCATCGAAGTCCCCGACGGCAACAAACTCGCCTTCGTCGCCTTCCAAAAAGGCTCTGTCGAAGTGATGTATCAGACCTACGCCAGCGTCGAACACGACGCCCCGACTGCCATGGCCGCCGCTGCCAGAAAAGGTCCCACGTATCTCTATTTGGAGGTAGACAACCTGGACGCCGTCCTAGCCGCCATGGAAGACGTGCAAAAAGTCATGCCCGAGCGCACCGCCTTCTACGGCATGCGCGAATTCGCCGTCCAAGATCCAGCCGGCCACTTCATCACCTTCGCCCACCTAGCTGACGCTGTGAAACATTAGATTGGTTCTGGAGAATAGGCCGCCGAATCGCTTGCAGTGTCAAAAAGCGAGAGTGAGTCTATTATCTCGGGTAGCAGCCACGTGGGAGCACCTGACATGAGAAGTGTTGTGCCTCTTGGAATTCGGGCTTGTTTTCGAGCAGGATTGTTGACAGTAATAGCAATCGGCGGTCTCCGCGGTGAGGCGTGGCTACAAGACCATGGTTCCCCGCTGTCGACACAGCAGGTGCCTCCTACAAAGTTGGTTCTCGAAGTTATCGCGACAAAGTTCGACATCGGTCCCTCTGAAAAATACCTATACTTGGCGATATATTCCGATCGTTCCGTCGAATTCCAAGCAATGGGACCTGCCTGGTCCGATAAACCCAGCCCGACGAAATTAAAGAAAATCCTGACACAAGGGGATTTCGCGCGGCTTGAATCGTTATTGAATCAACCAAGCGTGCTCAACCTCAAGCCAAAGTATCCATCAAGGTGGGATGTAATCGACGCTGGGACTTCATGGGATATCACTCTTCAGCACACCCAAAGCCAGCAGAAGGTTGAAGTAGTCGCATTCGATCCTGAAGAGGCGCGAAGGTCACACCGATACTATCCAGACGCGCTTGTGAAGTTGGGATGCACGATTGAACTACTGAGGAATGACGTCACGGGTGACCAAGCAAAACTCCTAAGCGAATGTAAGAAAACTCTTAAGATTCACTGAATCGGTCATTTCCGAGGCGGATTAGCGTACCAGCACCTACGATTTATTGCTTTGGCGCGGTGGGCGTTGGCGTCGGCGGTGCACGGCGCTCTGCCTCGGAGATCACCGCGATCGAACGCGCCCCATTTTTGCCGACGGATCGCACTGCGAAGAAATGATTGTCGGTCGAAACGTCTTTCAAGATTGTCTGGCCGGCCTTTTCCGCGAAATCGAAAACGCTCCATCGAGCCTCGGTCGTCTCGCGCCACAAAATCTCAAATCCCGCGCGCTCCGCATCATCGTCCGCTACCCACGAAACCTTCGCATCCGGTGTCACCGCACCGGTCAGCCTAACCGTCGTAGGTGGCGCCGGAGCCAGCGCCAACTGCCGCAAGACCTCAGCATTGTCGCGCGCCACATTTCCCATGAACGCAAAATTCAAAAACTTTTCGTAGTCACCGTACTCGATGCCATTTTCTGTTCGCGGCGTCTGATGCTGGTGATTGTAATTTTCCAGCGGCTCTGTGAAGCGCACCGCGGGCAACCCCGCCTTGGAAAAAGGGTAGTGGTCGCCGCCGCGTCCATAGCGGTCCAGCCGGAAGATCATACGTATCGCCGAGCGCCCGTTAATCTCCTCGATCGCGCGCGCCAACTCGCGCTGCGGCCCATCGCAATCCTCAATCGTGCCATTCTCCGAAAATACGCGCACCCGATGCGGCCCGCCCGGCGCGGGGTCCGCGCCGACAATGTCGTTGTCCATCATCGCGCCCACGGTGTAGCCCTGTTCCTTTGTCCATTCCAGCAAACGGTACGCGCCCAGCAATCCCTGCTCTTCGCCAGAGAGCGCGCCGAACAAAACCGTCGCGCGGCCGCCATGTCCAGCCGCAGCCGCCTTGCTCAACAGCCGAGCCGACTCCAGAACCACCGCAACGCCAGAAGAATCGTCGTCGGCCCCCGGCGCGTCCGCTTCGGGATCCATCACGTTCGAAGGCCGTGAGTCGAAGTCACCCACAACAATGAAAATATTCTTGGCCAAATTCGGATCTGAACCCTTCAAAATCCCGTAGACATTTTCCAGATGTACAGGATTCGGCCCCGTCCTTTCCGACTTCGATTCGAACTTGTCCACCACGATTTCCAGTTTCCCATTGGAAGCTTTCGCGATCTCGTTGAATCGCGCCGTAATAAAGTCGCGCCCGCAGCCGATCCCGCGCTTCGGATCCGTCCACGAAGAAAGAGTCAGCCGGGTCCCGCAGCTGACTTGTTCATGAATGATGGTCCGCATCGTGGCTTCATTAATGCTTGAGCGCGCAATCGCACCCGTCGGCCGCGGCAAAATCTTCGGATGCGGCGCGTTCTGCGGCGGCTCTGCAGGATCGTGCGAACCTGCTGCTACGCTTGCCAAAGAGCTTTTTGTCGCTCCCGGCGCGCTCTGCTGCGCATAAGAAATGGCAGCGCAGAGGCCAAGCGCCAAAAGGAGCATGGTCACTGTATTGAGAAGGAGTCTGCAAGACAGATTGCTTCGATTAGTCATAGTCTGCGCTTTCAAAATGAATTTAGGTTCAGCGAACGGGCATTCTAACGCGATGCCGCCCACTTTGCGATGTCATTGCCTGTCACGAAGGACGCGGCCCCGACTCTCCTCAGGTACACCCAAGTTTTGCCGAAGCCAGCGGTTGTGTTAACGTTTTTTGTTTATGAAGAAGCGCATAGGCGTGCTGTTGAGCGGCCGCGGTTCGAATTTCGAAGCGCTCGCGGAGAGCATCGCTTCCGGCCGAATTCCCGACGCGGAGATTGCGATTGTCGTCAGCAATCGCGAGGGCGCGCCCGGCCTTGAGCGCGCAAAATCACGCGGCGTCGCCACGCGAGCGATTCCTTCCAAAGGTTTGGAGCGCGAAACGTATGACCGCCAGGTCGTCGGGGTTCTCAATGAGCACAATGTCGACCTCGTATGTCTGGCCGGCTACATGCGCCTGCTGTCGCCATATTTTGTGGCCGCATTCCCGAATCGTATTCTGAATATTCACCCATCGCTGCTGCCTTCTTTTCCGGGCCTTGAGTCGCAGCGCCAAGCTCTCGAGTACGGCGTCAAATTCGCCGGATGCACCGTTCATTTCGTCGACGAGAATCTCGACGCGGGCCCCATCGTTCTCCAAGCCGTTTTGCCAGTGCGCGATGACGACACGGAGGACACGCTGTCAGCGCGTATTTTGCAGGAAGAGCACAGAATCTATTCCGAAGCCGTTCGAATAATCCTCGAAGGCCGCTACAAAATCGAAGGCCGCCGCGTCATTCAATTGAACTAAAAAATGTTCGAAACTAAATTCAAACCCGTCGAAGAACAGCTTGCCTACCTTAAAAAAGGCACGGCGGAAATCATTCCCGAAGCCGAGCTGAAAGCGAAACTCGAAAACTCGTTCAAAACGAACACGCCGCTTCGCGTTTATCTCGGCGTTGACCCCACCGCCCCCGACATCCACCTCGGCCACACCGTCGTCCTCCGCAAACTAAAACATTTTCAAGATCTCGGCCACACCGCGATTTTTTTAATTGGCGATTTCTCCGCCATGATCGGCGATCCCACCGGCCGCTCCGAAACGCGCCCGCCGCTCTCTCGCGAAGAAGTCAACGCCAACGCAGAAACCTATCTCGCGCAGGTCTTCAAACTCCTCGACCCGCAAAAAACTGAAGTCCGCTACAACTCCGAGTGGCTCGACAAACTTTCCAGCTACGACATCGTCCGCATCTGTGGCCACTACAGCCTCGCGCGCATGCTCGAGCGCGAAGACTTCCGCTCCCGGCTCGAACAACATCAGCCCATCTCCGTCCACGAACTTCTCTACCCGCTCCTCACTGCCTACGACGCTGTCGCCCTCAAATCCGACGTCGAGCTCGGCGCCACCGAGCAGAAGTTCAACATTCTCGTTCACCGCGACATTCAGCGCGCCTATGGCCTCGCCGGCGAAGTCGCCGTCACCATGCCCATCCTCGTCGGCCTCGACGGCCAGCGCAAAATGTCCAAGAGCCTCGGCAACTACATCGGCATCACCGAATCGCCCACGGACATCTTCGGCAAGCTAATGTCTATCCCCGACGATCTAATGTGGACGTACTACGACTTGGTGACCGATCGCACGCCGATCGAGATTACCGTGCTGAAAAATGAAGTCGCAAGTGGGGCAGCGCATCCCATGGACGTAAAGATGCGCCTGGCACAGGAAGTCATCGCCGGTTTCCATGGCGGAGAAGCCGCCCGCAAAGCTGCAGAAAATTTCCAACGAGTCTTCCGCGACCGCCAAGCGCCTTCCGAGATGAAGGAAGTCCGGCTCGTCCGTGACGCGAGCGGTTTTCGAACCTCTCTTCAGACTAGCTCGCACTCTTGGGAGACAAAAGTTCTCGCGTTCGGATCTAGGTTAGTGAAGTGGTCGTCGGTCTTGGCATGGCTCGGAGAAGCGGCATCTATTTCAGAAGTCGAGCGGATCATCAAGCAGAACGGGTTTGAAGTCGACGGCCAGTTAGTCCGTGATCCGACGGCGAGACTTGACGCCGATCGCGCGACGTCCTATCAACTTCGCCTTGGAAAGAAAAAATTTCTTCGTGTAATTGTCGAGCAGGCCGCTTCGTAGACGAGGTCGCTCCGCAGGGGCACGGCACGCCGTGCCCGTCTTATTCTTCTCTGTAACCTCTGCGATCTCTGTGTAAAATTCTTTCTTTTCGCTTTATCCCAAAATCTCGGCGACTAATCCCGCCACCTGCTCCGCAATCGACGGCGCGGCCGTCAATCCCGGCGACTCAATCCCCACCAACTGAATCGCTTGCGGCACCGCCGGATCGCGCGTAATCACAAAATCGGCAATCCCATGACCTGTGGGCGGCACCAGCTTCGGCCGCAACCCCGAATAACCGAGATGTAAATCACTCTCTTCAATCTCCGGCAAAAGCGTTTTCGCGCTTTCCGCAAACGCCGCAATCGGAAGCCTGTTCTTCTCGTAATTTTCTTTGCTGTCCACGTAAGTAGCCGTCGGCCCAAGCAAAAACGTTCCCCACAATGTTTTCGTAAAGTGCACGCCGAGGCTCAACCCGTCGCTATGCGGCAACGGATAGACGAGATCGTTGATCAACGAAGCCCGCGGCCCGCGCACCTCGCAATACTCCCCGCGCACAGGATATATCTTCCAGGAATTATTTCCGAGCAGCGCCGCCACTTCATCGGCGTAAAGCCCGGCAGCATTAATCACACAACGCGCTTCAATCGTTTCGTCCTGCGCACCTTCCTCATCTCCGATGAGAAGCCCAACGCGTATCGCACCGGCGACAGGTTCCAACGAAACGACGCGCGCATGCGTAACAATCTCCGCTCCTTGCCCAGTGGCAATCCGCGCGTACGCGTGCACGAGCTCCTCCGCCGAAACGATCCCCGTCGAAGGCACAACTATCGCCGCCGATCCACGAATATGCGGCTCGCGCTTGCGAATCTCCTCCGGCTCAATGATGCGCAATCCCTCTACGCCATTGTCTTCGCCTTTTTTCTTCAGCGCCTCAAGATCCACTTCTTCATGCGCGTTTGCCGCAACCACCAGCTTTCCCGTGTGGCGAAACGGAACATTATGTTTTTTGCAGAATTCGTAGGTGAGCCGGTTGCCCTCGATGCAGTGCCGCGCCTTCAACGAATTCTTTGGATAGTAGATGCCGGAATGCACGACGCCGCTGTTGCGCGAACTGGTCGCCATGCCCAGCTTGGGGTTTTGCTCAACGAGAAATACATCTTCCCACCTCGCCGATACGGCCCGCGCAATCGCGCAGCCGACAACGCCTCCACCAATAATCAGAATGTTTGCTTGGTCCATAGTTCCATTTTATCCGCGGACATTATCCGTGCGCATTGATTTCGTCGAAGAATGGTTTGCATTCCGCCAACCGCGCCTGCGTTCCATCGTGGACTGCATAAACCGAATGTTGGGGCTCCTCGTAGTGATTGCGCCACAGCGAAGCCGCGCCGTGCACGCCGTCCTTATTCAGTGCATAAAAGAAAATGTGAAACGTCGCGAGTTTTTTCTTATCGTTGTTGTAGTTGTGCGCGATGCGCGCCAGCGCCTCAAGGCAGGCATCTTGCGGCGACTTTCCCAGCCGCATCATTTCAACAATCGTGTGTCCGCCGCAGATCTTGATATTTTCTTCACCTTTTCCAGTCGAGCCGGCAGCGCCGACTTCGTTATCCACAAAGCACCCCGCTCCGATAATCGGCGAGTCGCCCACCCGTCCAGGAATTTTCCAAGCGAGTCCTGAGGTGGTCGTCGTAGCTGAGATGTCTCCCTTTTCATTCACCGCCATGCACGGAATTGTCCCCGTAGGTGGGTGCGCAATCACGCGCTCAGCGTATGCAATTTGTTCTTTATCACCATCGAAAATCGCCGAAACGTGTTCCTTCCATTCCGGGCTATCAATTCCAGGCCGCCAATTCACCGAGGATGCCGCTTTCCACGCCAGCCAAAGTTTGCGGGAATGCTCGGTGAGCAGGCTCATATCCTCAAAACCTTCATCGACCGCAAACCGATGCGCTCCCTCGCCAACGATCATCACGTGATTTGTCTTTTCCATCACGGTTTGTGCTAGCCGCGCGACATTCTTGATCCGCCGCACCGAGGCCACCGACCCGGCGCGATGCGTCGGCCCGTGCATCACACTGGCGTCCAACTCCACTTCGCATTCTTCGTTCGGCAGGCCGCCATAGCCGACGGAATCATCGTTCGGATCATCTTCGACGATAGTCACGGTCGCTACTACCGCGTCCAGCGTGTCGCCGCTCTTCTTAAGAATGTCCATTCCCTTATCGAGCGCGTGAAGTCCGTTTGCGCTAGAAATAATAATCGGACGCGTGCCTTGCGCCGGCGCGATTGGCGACGGCTCCGCTCCATCCGCCGGAAGCGTGCGCCCAAAAGCCTTGCCCGCGCCTGCGGCAAAACTGCTGGCAAGAGACGTAAGAAAGAATTTTCGGCGTGACCAAAGTTCCATGACGAAAGCCTCCTCGAAGTTCGGCTGCAATATACAAGCGGAAGAGCAAGATTGGAAGTTGTGAGGTCCGTTTGGCAGTTATCCCAGACACTTGTTGGAGAGATGGGGCGTTCTCGCCAGTCAAACCGGAAACGACGCGATCAAAAAGGATTCTCCACCTGATTTTTCTGCCACATTCGAAATCCGCCCAGGAACGCATTTTCGTTGCTCCCAAGCTTGGCCCCGGGAGGGAGTTTCTTCAGCAACTTGCTGTTTCCGCCGCCCAGCACCACATAATCCGCATCGAGCGCGACTTTCAGACTCTTTGTAACTTTGGCCACGTACCGGCGCCATTTTTTCTTGCCCATTCTTTTTAGCCCGCGCAGGCCAAGGTAATCTTCGTAGGATTTCCCGTTTTTGTAGCCAAGGTGGGCCAATTCCATCGGCTGCAAAACTCCGTTGACGATCATTGCGGATCCCAATCCCGTGCCCAACCCCAGAAACAACATCCGCCCGCCTTTATAGCTGCCGACCGCTTGCATCGCGGCATCGTTGAGAATCTTTACAGGGCAGCCAAATGCTTTGTGAAAATTGAATCCTACCCAACCGTGTCCCAGATTGTGCGGCTCGCGGAGTGGATGGCCATTGATAATCGGTCCCGGATAGCCCAACGAAATGCAGTCGAACTTCCAATCGGCCACGGCCTTTTTTACCAGGCTCACCATCTTGCGTGGCGTCATCGTCGGGCCGGAAGGATATTTGCGCGGCTCTTTTTGTCCCGTCGCCAGAACCTTGATGTTGGTCCCGCCAACGTCGATCACCAGAACTTTCGGAGATTTTGCTGGTTGCTCCGTTTTCATGGCCGCTCCTCCGGTGGATCATCCGATGCAATGGGCGGCGTCTTTCGACGCCCGGAGAATTCTAGAGGGAAGTGGCAATTCAGCGAAGGAAATTCGCACGCGGTATTGTGGAGGCGGAAGCTAAAATTGCGGAACCGGTTCAACGTAAGCCTGACCCGCGCCGCCAAGATAGCTGACGGTCCTGGCGCTCATGTCCACTCGATAGCGAACGACTCCGGCGCTCGCGATTTCCTGCAGGAACACCATGTAATCCGGCTTGGTTTTGTTTCGTTCTATGGCAAGCTTCACTCCCGCAGCATCAAAGTCGGCGCTGACTTTCAACGGAGTGAATCCCAGTGGCGGAGGTTCAGAGATTGAGTCTCCCGACCCGTGATAAATGATGCCGTGAGTGGCGACCTCCGTCTCGTAATACTCCACGCCCGCATCTTTGAGAGCATCGAATATTTTTGGGTAAGGCCACTTCTCCTGCTTGCTCTTCGTAAAAATCTCTTCAACGCGTTTCTTGTTCAGCCCCGCCGCTGGCATGATGATCTCCTTCCGCGCCATCCTACCACCAGCTGAAGCGAGGCTCTAGAATAAGTGGATCTTCCTCACGGTTTGTAGAGCCACCCCGCAGGCGTTGCAGGCAGGCTGCCCCCGCTTTCGGCGTAGCCTCCAGTGATCAGTGCTTTGCCTCCCGGGAGAAGAGTTGCGGAGGCGAAAAAGCGCGCGGCTCCCAACGAGCCTGGAACCTTGCTGAACGTGCCGGTGGTTTCGTCAAACAACTCTGCAAATGGGCCGCCACCGGCAACGAGAACTCTGCCGTTGGGGAGCAACACTACCGCCGCGGGGATTTTAAACCTCTCGGTATTCATTGCTCTGGTGGCAGCGAATGTTTTTGTAGCTGGATCGTAAATCTCGGCACTCGCATATTCGCCATGCCAGTCGCGGTTGTCCGAGCCACCGACGATGAGTACTTTTCCGCTTCGAAGGAGAATCGCCGCGTGTTTGTGACGGCCCACACTCATCTGGCCGGAGGAACTGAATTTTCCCGTGGCGGGATCGAAAAGCTCCGCGGAGCGATAAACGTTTTGCGAAGGATAATGACCGGATCCCCCGCCAGCGATCAGGACTCGGCCGTCTTTGAGCGCCGTAGCGGTGTGTGCGGCACGCGCATCGGCCATGCTGCCTGTCTGAGTGAATTTGCCTGTGGACGGGTCGTAAATCTCGGCGCTGGCAATTTTGTTTTCCTGGCGGTCCTCGCCACCGGTGATGAGCACCCGGCCGTCCGCGAGAAGTGTCGCCGTATTTCCCGCACGTTCGATTACCAAGTTCCCCGTCGGAGTAAATGTATTCGACGCGGGATCGTAGATTTCTGCAGAGCCACGAAGATCATAACGGCCAGTCCAGCCGCCAACGATCAGCACCTTGCCATTTTTCAATAGCGTTGCGGTGTGCCCCGAGCGCCCAATGCTCATCTCAGCGACAGACTGAAACGTCCCCGAGCTTGGATCGTACAATTCCGCGGTCCGGTAGGGGCTGTACTCGCCGCCACTCCCAGCGAACCCGCCGGCGATCAGCACTTTGCCGTTCGGCAGCAGCGTGGAACTATGACTCGCACGAGCAATGTGCATCGCCGCAATTTCCGAAACCGCGCCGGTTCCCGAGGTCGAGAGAGCGCCCGCCAGCGAAAAGCAAAATAAGGGCACGAACATCAGCGAGAGCAGCAGGAAGCCAGCCGTCTTTGGAGAACGAGAGTCCATGAACGCCCCCAATTTGATTTTGCTGAAGTGCAAGACGTTCGGAAGGGCCGAGCTGTTAACGCAGCCTGGATGAATTTGTAGGGGCCGGGCTTGCCCGGCCCGAGTCGCAGGTTCAAAAACTCGAGACTTTCAGGGAGACCGCACACTAATGAGGCGCGAGAGTCGTGGAATAACTTTCGTGCGCCGCGGTATCGTAAAGATGAAGAAGTTCAGCAGCCCGCTTGAGCAAATCAGCGGGCAAATCGCCGGGCTGGTAGTCTACCCAGCCGGTAGTAAAATTGAGAGGAATTCGTTCGCCCGATGCGCTGACTTCGATGGCGCCAAGGCGATTCAAAACCTGTTTGACCTCATTCAATCCACACTCAGGCAACAAAAGGAGGAAATCGTCGTCGCTGAGCCGCGCGGCAATGTCCGAGCCGCGGCTGGCTTTTTTCAGGCGGCGCGCAAGTTCTTTGAGCGCCGCGTCCACGGCGGACTTGCCATATCGCGAGCTGAGATGTGCAAATTCGTCCACGTGAAGGGTGGCGAGGCTCAACGCCGAGTTTTGGCGCCGCGCACGAGCCACTTCTTTTCCTAGATGTTGCTCTAGAGAAGAACGCGTGTACAAACCTGTGATCGGGTCGAGCCCGGCCGCTGCCGAAAATTGCTGAGGCATAGCTTGCGCATCGAGAGATTGCTCCGCCGACTGTTTCCGCAAACGCCGGAAGGACCACTGTCGATAGACGAGCCAGGAGTTGAAAACGAGAAGCAAACAGAGTGTGGCCCAGCGCGCTTGATCCGCGCCAATTTCATAGAAGTGATCGGCGTGACGGAAGAAAGAAGTAAACGAGGAGAGCAGAAAGGCGACACACGAAAGTGTGGTGACGGATACTGCGGAGAGCCACAGCCACCACTCGCGGCGCAAAACTTGCTGCAAGTTGGAACCGTCTGGCAGAACGCGGAAATTGCCCGAGCCCTCGAGGGGCGAGGGTTTTGGCTTGCCTGGCTTGCTTGCGGATGTTCCCAAGACAGATTTCATTTTGCGAACTGTGGAACTGGGGCTGACCTCACTCTAGTCGCGCGCGGCGAACGTAAGCAACATCGAAAACGTACAGGCTCGCACGATTCAAGAACCTGACCCTCCGGTCAGGCGCAGTGAAGCCGCCGAAAAATCCGTAACACAAAAACATGCAGCTAAAGCACATAACTGCAGCACCGTGGCGTTTGGCAGAGCGGCCGCGGGAGACCTCGCGGGGGGAAGCGGTGCGTGTTCGAGTACTCTGCGCGCATAGAGCGCGACATTTTTCACGCCCGCGGCGTAGGCCGGATTGGGATTGCGAATGCCGCCGTTGTACGCGCCGATGGCTTGGTCGACGTCGCCGCCGAAGCGGTCCAGCAGATCGCGGAGAACGAGTCCAGCGTACGTCGTGAGGACTTCGCTGTTGACCGAATTGACGTCGAGATCGTGCGATGGGCGCAGGCGCGGAGGCAGCGCGTCATAATTGCGCTTGTCTTTCAAATAGAGTTGATGGGAGGCGCGAAGAGTTTCGCGCGAAATTTGCCACGCGCCGATCGAATAGTCGCTTACGAGGACGCGTTTGCGGCCGCGTTCAAGAACGATGTCGCCGCGTTCCGCACGCTTTTTCCAAACGGCGTGGGTGAGATCGCCGTTCACATCCATGTAATTATTTTCCATTGCTCCGACGCCGAGAAAATAATCCAGCGGCAGATTGTAAAAATGCGCGACATCAAGAATGTCCGAAGCGAGCCGCAGCGCCTGATGATGAGTGAGCGGCTGAGGCGCGCGCGTGCTCTGGCCGACGACGCGCCAGTCGGTCTGCGATTTGAAAACGAGAAAGTCCGAGAGCGCGGGCAAAAGTTGGAAGGACGGCAGTGCTTCTAGTTTTTGCTCGGTGGCAACGTTGTAGGTGTTCTCGAACATGCGGCTTTGTTGCTGTGCGAAAGAGAGATCCTGCCGCGTCCAGGCGACGAGTTCGTAGTGCGTGACGAGGCCGTGAGATTCCATTCGATTGAGACGAGGGACGGCGGTGAGCTGGTCGTTTTCAACGAGCATATAAATTTTGTAGTTCGCGCGCTTGCCTTTGTGCCCCGCGATCAGAAAGATTTTCGAGGCTTCGTCCGGATCGCGTCCACGCAGATACTCGTAGCGCAGAAAGGCTTCGAGTTGGTCGTCGAAAGAAGCGATTTCCGCGCAAGCCACTTCGTTCGAGAACGGAAGGGCGATATTTCGGCCCTGGAGCTTTGGAGCGAGACGACGATGCTGGGTGCCAATGCGCATATGCCGCGGCCAGAGCCGATCGGCGGCCCACGAAGTTAGAGCAAGTGCCGTGAGCGCAAGCGCGGATAGCGTGCGCACGGAGGACAGAATCGCTGTGGCGGGACGGTGAAAATTGCTGGTGAGTTTTTTGGCTGACATGGCTGCAGCCCCTGTTCGTTGCGGTGAAAGCTCGTACTCGAACAGGTAGAAGGCAGATTGGTGGCCGTGGAGAGTCGCGGCGCGGCCGGTGCCTAAAACAAAGCAAAGACTAGGCTTAGCAGACAGCTTGAGGAAGGGCGGCGACGGCTGACGTGTCACGTAGCCGTGTGCGCGAGTCCACATTTCCACAGGATGCTGGTTGGTGGCCCGCGCGCCCCGTTAAGCGGGTTGCTGGCGGACTTGCGCCGATGAGCGGAGAAAGAGCAAAGCGAAGAGAGATTTCTCAGTGGGCGGCCGTCCACTTCGCAGGAGAGAAGTGGAAGGAAAAGGCGTCGACCTTGCTCAGTTCGCAATAACGGTGTGGTAGTTGTCGACCAGTGCTAAGGGTTGTTTGGAGGCGGCGGATGAGTCGGATGGTTTCATTGCTTGCGACCATCAACGCGTTATTGCAATCCAATGCACGAGCGTGAATCGAGTTTGGAGGTTGCTGGCGGATGGCGGGCACGGCCCTTCGAAGCTCAGGATAAACATGCCGTGCCCCTACAATGACAGGGACTAAGTCTGCGACGAGATGAGGGAAAAGATCTATGGTTGAGAAAAATCAGGTGCGGGATTCGGTTTTGGAGGCGATTGGGAATACGCCTGTGGTGCGGTTGAGGAAGATTGTGACGGCGGGGATGGCGGAGGTTTTGGTGAAATTGGAGTATTACAATCCGACTGGATCGTACAAGGATCGGATGGCTTTGGCGATGATTGAGGGGGCGGAGGCGCAGGGGGAGTTGCGTCCGGGGATGCGGGTGGTGGAGTGGACGGGAGGGAGTACTGGATCGTCGCTGGCGATGGTTTGCGCGATCAAGGGGTATCGGTTTACGCCGATTTCGTCGGATGGATTTTCCGATGAGAAGTTGCGGACGATGCGGCTCTTCGGCGGAGACTTGGAGATTTTTCCGGCGGCGGACGGCAAGTTGGTGCCGGAGCTTTATCAGCGGATGAAGCGGCGCGCGGAAGAATTGGCGCAGGAGCCGGGGACGTTTTACACGAACCAGTTTAATAATACGGACGCGATTCGGGCCTACATGGGAATCGGCGAGGAGTTGGTGGAACAGGCGGGCGTCGAGTTGACGGCGTTTTGCGGCGGAGTGGGAACTGGCGGAATGATAGTGGGAGTGTCGCGAGCGTTGAAGGAGGCTGGATGCAAGGCGCGGATTGTGGCGCTGGAGCCCGCGGGTTCGCCGGTGCTTAGCACGGGGAAAGGCGGGGCGCATCGTGTCGAGGGAATCGCCGCGGGATTTCGGCCGCCGCATTTGAAGGGCGGGGATTTCGATGAAGTGCGCACCGTGGCGGAAGAAGCTGCACGGGAAATGGCGCGACGTTTGGCAAGGGAAGAGGGGATATTTGCGGGGACGTCGTCGGGGTTGAATGTTGCGGCTGCGGTGCAATTGGCGCGGGAGCTTGGGCCTGGCAATACTGTGGCTACGGTGGCGGTGGATTCGGGATTTAAGTATTTGGCGGGGGATTTGTATCGGGAGTAGGAGCGGGTTTGGGGTTTCGTAGCGTTCTGGGAGTGGGTTGGAATCGAAGAGGGCACGATCCTTCGAAGCTTAGGATAAATGGTCGTGCCCCTATCGCGGAGAGAAACGCTAGGAGCGGGTGGGGCAAGCCCCGCACCTACAACAGGCAAATACGAAGAGCGGGCACGGCCCTTCGGGGCTCCCTTCGTTCCTTAGGGCAAGCAGGGTAAACATGCTGCGACACTACAAGGAACAGTAGAAGAGGAAAAGAAAGAGGAACGGGCTGAAGCCCGCCCCTACATTGAGCGAAACCGAGGTCAGA
This sequence comes from uncultured Acidobacteriota bacterium, assembly GCA_963784015.1. Lineage (GTDB taxonomy): Bacteria > Acidobacteriota > Terriglobia > Acidiferrales > UBA7541 > Acidiferrum. Next base: position 1,330,908 of record CAWAPX010000023.1, on the reverse strand, counting down.
CGATTATTCGGAGGCGGCTAGGGGGAGGAAGTACTGGGTGCCTTTTACCGGCTCTTGGAGGCGGCGGAGGAGTTGCTGGAGGTCTTCGCTGCGCTCGACGAAATCGATGTCGGAGGTATTGATTACCAGGAGATCGGAGGCGGCGTAGCGGAAAAAGAAGTGTTCGTAGGCCGCGGCGACTTCTTCGATGTATTCGGGAGAGATTTGGGATTCGTCGCGCGAGGCTTTCTTGGCGATGCGGGCGCGGAGGACTTCGGGTTTGGCTTGCAAATAGATGACTAGATCGGGAGCGGGGATATCGGCGGTCAGGGATTCGTAGTAGCGGTCGTAGAGTTTGAGTTCTTCGTCGTCGAGATTGAGATTGGCAAAAATGCGGTCTTTTTCGAGGAGGAAATCGGAGAGGACAGGGCCGGGAGCTTCCACAGCTAGAGCTTCACGGATGCGTTTTTGGCGCTCGATGAGGAAATACATTTGGGCGCGGAACGCGGCGCCGGCTCTTTCTTTGTAGAAATCGGCAAGGAAGGGATTGTCTTCGCAATCGTAGATGCGGCGGGCGTGGAGACGTTCAGCGAGAATTTTGGCGAGCGTGGTTTTGCCGACGCGGAGCGGGCCTTCGATGACGATGAAGCGGGGAGATTGCGGGCCGCGCTCTGGTTTGGGAGCGCGCTTGGCTGCGGTGGATTCGTTGGCCGCCATTGGTTAGTGGGACCTCAAGAAAAACTTCGCGAGCCACGATTTACCAAGACCAACGTCAAGAGCAAGCCCGGCGTGGCAGAGGTCAATGGACGGGATTATAGCAGAGTCGTTCACGCAGCAACGGATTAGACGGGACGTTTTTGGTTGGGGCGCATTCGGCTCGAAGAAAGCGGGAGCAGAGCTCCCGCACCCCAGACGGCGGCACGCCAGTGCCTGAAATGTGAAAATTTGTTCACTTCGCGGGCTAGTACGGGAGTCCTGAAAAGGGCAAACGGAGGTGCTAGCGGGGGGTACCAATAAGAATGTGACCAAAGGACCAGTGCCACCTGCCCTTTTGGACAGTATATTCTCCGTAGTTGAGAGTGGGGACCGGAATGCATAGCTCTTAACTACTGAGGTGAAACATGCTGCTCGCAACGATCCTTTTGCTCTGCCCCTTTCCGCAAAGTGGAGATGCATTAAAAGCATTAACGGAGCGCCCCGCAGACGTGTCCATGGATTCAGCGAAAGATTCTTCCCTCTCAAAGGCGCTGCCTTCGGTGCCTGATCCCAAAATAAAAACGGACGCGGAGATTGCGGCCAATTCGAATGCTGCGAGCGTAACGCCCGGCACGGCGGCCCAACCGGTCGCGCCCGGGAGCGCACCCCTGGCCACTCGACCAGGTAAGCCGGCGTTTAACCCGGAAGACGTTTCGGAGCGGCAAAAGAAGATTTGGTATGGGTTGATTGCTGCGTCGTCGGGCGCGGCCGTGTTTGATGCGTGGTCCACGCGGCGAGCGGTTTCGGGTGGATATGGGACGGAAGGGAATCCTTTTCTGCGTCCCTTCTCGCATTCGAATGCAATTTACGCGGCGACACAGGTTAGTCCACTCGTGCTGGATTTCATTGGACGCAAGATGATGACCAGCCGCGAACCCTTGCTGCGCAAGATGTGGTGGCTGCCGCAGTCGGCAGGGACGGGGATGTCCTTGTTCGCGGGAGCGCACAACGTCGGCGTGGTACCCTCGAACTAACGCGCTGAAAGATTAGAAAAATCAAAAGCGTCCCGGTGAGTGATTTCACCGGGACGCTTTTATTTTGTGCTGTTGTCTGCGGCGTCTTGTGTAGCGCGCGCTTTTTTGATGGCTACTTACTGACGACTACGATGGCGAAGGAGCCGGGCTTCATTTTGCCGCGGCGCTCACCCGCAGCCGGGGCATCGAATTCGGCGGAAGGAAGAAAAATGTTGTGGGTCTTCAGGTCGAGGCCCATGGTGCGGGCGCTGCGCTTGGTGGGGACATTTTCGACGACGGTGTATTTGTCGGGCGAATCCTGGTGGATGACGGTTAGGTTGCCGTCACCGCAGGACGCGAAGACATAGCCAGTGACGGGATCGAAGCCGGCGGCGTCCGGGCCATCGCAGATGGTGGGTGTTGCTACAACTGCGCCGGTGTCCGCATTGACGACAGCCATGACTTTTTCATCGCAGACGGAGAAGAGTCGGCGATTCTTGAGGTCCATGGCGAGGCCGGAAGGAGACTTACATGGTGCGAGTGGCCAGCGATGAGTTTCGGTCAGCTTTTGCGCGTCGAATTGGACGAGCTCGTTTTTGTCTTCGATGTTGACGAAGATGCTGCCCTTGCCATCGGCTTGGGCGAATTCGGGTTTGCCGCCGAGAGCGAGGGTGCCAGCCACGGAGCCGTCGGCGGCGTTGATCGCGGTGGTGTTCTGGCCGCGGCCGTTCAAAGTAAAGACACGCTTAGTGACGGCGTCGTAGACGATGGCGTCGGGATTGGCGTCGGTTTTCACAGTTCCCAGAGTTTTGAGCGATTTGATGTCGAAGATGACTGCGATATTGGCGCGGCCGGCACTGACGAAGCCGCGGCCGAGGTCGGGAGCGAGCGCAATGCCGTGAACGCCTTGCGTGTCGGGGACGTCGCCCTCGATGGCGTAGGTGTCGGCGTTCATCACGACAACGTGGGAACCGTGAGAAATGTAGACGCGGCGCGCTGTGGCGTCGACGTTGAGATAGTCCCAGCCTTCGTCGCCGGGGATTGGGACGGTTTTGATGACGTGATAGCCGGAAGGACCGGGAGGTGCAGTGGCGGCGCGCGACATTAATACGGCGCAGGGAATGACTGCTATGGAGAGGGAACCGAGGACTGCGAGTGCTGCAAGACTGTTGCGCATAGAAATTTCTCTCCTGAAATATCTCGCCCTTGGTGGAGATTGGGCGCAGCTATCTATACAAGGCGCAAGGTAAACCCAGGATAAACGATCGAATGCGAGATCGCGGCCGAGCTACGGCTGGCGGGCCGGGCCCTTCGAGACTTAGGGTAAACAAGCCCGGCCCCTACAAAGTCGAAGTAGGGTGTGGAACAAAAACTAGTTGGTGGATTTGTGTTGTTGGAACCAGCCGGCTACGTAGAGCATTTTGGTGATGTGATGGCTGGGGCGGCGGCTGATGCCGTGGGGTTCTTCGGGGACGCGGACGAGCACGGCATCGATGTTGAGGATCTTTAGGGCCGCATAGAACTGCTCTGCTTCGGAGATGGGAGTGCGATAGTCGGCTTCGCCAGTCATCAGCAAAGTTGGCGTTTTGATTTTGGAGACAAGATTAGTGAGCGAGCGCTGCATGTACTGATCGGTGTTTTCCCAGGGAACGCCGGGGAACCAATATTTTGAGGTCCAGGGAATGTCGCTGGTAAGGACGAAGCTGTACCAGTTGATGACGGGATAGAGGCACGCAGCGGCGCGGAAGCGTTCGGTGTGCTCGATGGTCCAAGCGGTGAGGACGCCACCGCCGCTGCCACCGGAAACGAAGAGATTGTTCGTGTCGATGTAGCCTTTTGCGATTACGGCATCGACCCCGCTATTCAGGTCGGCGAAATCATCGCCCGGATACGCGTGGTGGATGAGGTTGGAGAATTCTTCGCCGTAACTGGTGCTGCCGCGCGGGTTGGTGTAGAGCACGACATAACCCATTGCCGCCCAGACCTGTTTTTCAAAATCGAAGCGGTCGCCATAATCGCCAAAAGGGCCGCCATGAATCTCGAGGATAAGCGGATATTTTTTCGTGGCGTCGAAATCGGGCGGCTGGATGATCCAGCCTTCGATATCGCGATTGTCTTTTGAGGATTTGTAGTGAATTTCTTCAACGCGGCCGGGCTTTTTCTGATCGAGCAATTCCTGGTTGAGAGAAGTGAGCACTTTCATCGCGCCCATGTTGTCGATGGCGACATCGCCGGGGATGTCCGTGCGGCCGTAAGTGAAAGCGATGGGACCGGCGTGAGCGATGGAGAAAGAGCCGCTGCCGCCTGCGCCGGTGGTGGACGCGATGTGATCGGCAATTTTCTTCGGAGTTCCGTCGGGGGAGAGGAAGCCGATTTTTGTGTCGCCCTGTTCGTCATATTGAAAGTAGACGCCGCTGTTGTCGGGCGCCCACACGGGATTTTGGATATCGCGATCGAGTTTGTCGGAGATGGAATGCGCGCCTGTGCCGTCGCGGTTCATTAGGTAGAGCTTGGTGGTCTGATGACCCTGATAGCGGTCGTCGAAGCCGGTGTAGGCGATCCACTTTCCGTCAGGAGAAATAGCGGGATTGTTGTCGGGGCCTTTGCGATTGGTGAGTGCCCGAAGAGAGCCGTCGGCGACGCTGAACTCGTAAATTTCAGTGTCGAAATTCTCGTGGTCGGATTCCGGATGACGATTGGCGGAGACGAGGAGAAATTTTCCATCAGGCGTCCAGGTGGCGCGAGTGGCGCCGTATTCGTTGCCGCCATTCGGGAAATTTCCGTTGGAGATTTGGCGTGGAGCGCCGCCTTCCGCGGAGACGACAAAAATCTGCATGAAGCCTGGTTTCAAATAGCCTGCGCCGTTGAAACGATAGACGAGGCGATCGTAAGCCGTGGCTGGCTCGGCCCACTTGGCTCCCGCGGGCGGCGACGGAAGATCGGCGATGTGAGGTGCTTTGCCGAGAACGAGTGACGAGAAGGAGAGCATTTTGCCGTCGGGAGACCATTCGATGGCGTCGGGAGATTGATCGAGATTGGTGATGCGGGCGGTTTGGCCGGAGTCCATCCAACGAATGTAGAGCTGCTGCTTGCCGTCGGTGTCGGACAGATAAGCGAGGCGAGCGCTGTCGGGTGACCAGCGCGGGGAAGCGTCGTTGTGGTTGCCGGACGTGAGAGGGCGATGATCGGTGCCGTCGGCATTGATGATCCAGAGATTTGAGTAGCGACGGTCGGTCATGGGATCGGCAAACCGGCGCACGTAAACGATTTTTTTGCCGTCTGGCGAAATTTGGGGATCGGTGGGTAGTTGGATTTGAAACTCATCCATCACCGTGAGTTTGTGTGACGATTCTTGCGCTTGCAGAGCGCTCGGATGCACCGAGAAAAGAACCGCAGTGGCAGCCAATGCGGATATCCGTAGCTTGAATCTCATGCTTGGGAACCTCCTCGCTGCGGGGAGTAAACAATGAGGAGGAAATTGTGTCAAGCAGCGTGGCAGCTGAATCTATGAGGGACAATTCTCTTTCAAGTAAAGAGAAGAAGAGATGAGCGCTCGTCGGCTATTCCCCCCGCAAAGATCATTTGCAATCGACGCTTGTCCGGAATTCAAGCACAACGTCACAAAATCCTCAAGCCGCTCACTTGTGGAGCGAATCGCTGGCACTCCTCCGTTTTTCCACACTCACCTCGGGGGAGTCCTTCCGTACCATTGACGATGTTACTAGCCGCTACGGAAACTGTGTACAGTATGGCCCGCTACTCAGCCTTTCTTGGGCGTAGGGTTGAAGTCCAATACCGCGCCGGAGACATCCTTTTGCCTGCGTCCGGCACGTTTGTTGCGGATTCGGGTCGCTCGATCTTTTTGGAGCAGCATTTCGAGCAGCGGGGCTCAGAGAAGCATTTCCGTTGGGAGATTCCGTACCAATACATCGTGCGCCTTGAAGAGAAAGCGGAGTCCACCCAGGATCCCGCTTCCAGCTTCAGCGCCAGCTCTCAAGCGTCAGTGACGGCTCCTAGCGCTGAAACCTCGCCAGCCCCCGCTGATACCAAAGTCCAGGGCCCGTCCAACGCTACAACCGCGTCTGGTGGCGCTTCTGCGATTCTTCCGTTGCAGAACCGTCCTAAGACCGCTTAGCTCTTTCCAACCTCCTTTACCCTTCGCACGACTCTGCCGCAGCGATTCAGTTACAATCGACCCGCTGCAGACCCAACAAATTCGCCGCAGTGGCCAGTTCCGCGGCCTTTGCGCGCAGGAGGCTTTTCGTGAGTGCAGATGATCGCCCCAAAACAAGCGTAGTCCCGGGAGGAAATGCCAGCCCCGCCAGAAACATTAGTCCCGGTTCAAAAGTCGGATTGATAGGCCTCGGTCTCATGGGGCGGCCCATGGGTCTGAATCTCTTGAAGGCGGGCTATTCTCTGACTGTTTGGAACCGCACCCCTTCGCGGGCCGATTCGCTTGTAGCTGCGGGCGCCAAGCTGGCGAGTTCCCCTAAAGAAGTGGCTGCTGACTCCGATGTGCTCATCACGATTGTGAGCGATCCGCCTGCTCTAGAGGGCGTCTTATGGGGAGAGTCGGCCTCCGAGCAGGGCTCAGGGGCCTTGGGATCCCTGCGCCCCGGCTGCATTTACATCGACTCCAGTACCGTATCACCTGTGCTGGCCCGTAAAATTGCAGCGGCTTGCACCGAGCGCCAGGTTGCGTTTCTAGATGCTCCGGTTACCGGCGGAACCTGGGGTGCCGAAAAAGGGGAGTTGGTCTTTATGGTGGGCGGGGACGCGCAAGCACTTAAAGATGCGGAGCCGGTATTTAGCGTGATGGGCAAGCGGTGGTTTCACCTGGGCCCGAACGGCGCTGGGCAAACTATTAAGCTGGCTATGAACCTCATCTTGGCGCTCCAGGTGGACGCCTTGGCAGAAGCGCTTTCGCTAGTAACTGCTGCGGGGCTGCAGGGAGAGAAGCTCGTCGAGGTTCTCCAGTCAAGCATGGCGCGGGCTGCCGTCCTGGATGTAAAGGCTCCCTTGCTGCTCAAGGGCGAATACCCACCCAGCTTCCCCTTGCGGCTGATGCACAAGGACATGGGGCTGGCACTTGATTTAGCTAAGGAGGCTGGTGTGACGCTCCCTGCTGCCGAAGCTGCGTATTCGACCTATTCTGCGGTTAAAGCCGCCGCAAAGGAAGATTTGGATTACGCTGCTGTCATGAAATTCTGGCAGCGCTAGATGATCCCCTAAGTTATGTTATATCAATTGTTTGCTGGCTTGATCGATGGATGAAGAGGGAAAAGCGTGAAGTCGGCCGAATCTCAGCCCAAACTGGTCTTTTCTATACTGAACGAACCGCGGCTTGTTGATCGAGATCGAGAGCAAGGTTTTGATCGAGAACCACCGCGACATAGCGCGAACATGTCTTCATCTCCGAAGCTGCCCAGGCGGATATGGCCGGCTGGATCGATCGGAACCCCTTCTCCATCTTGGCCACAACGCTGTAGTAGCCCTTCACTTCGCGCAGCCACGGCGTGCCATTCGTAAGGCGAGGAGAAATCTCGTCGCAGAGCCCCAGGAGCTTGCCAAAGTCGTTGGGTCCGATGGTTTCGGCCTCTATGCCAGTGGCGGCGCGCAAGGAATCCGAAAGAGGCTGGTTGGCAGTGGTTAGCCAAATCATTCGCCATTGGCTAATGGCGAATTGCGCGAGAGCCACGACGGAGAACGCGAGAATGAGGACGGCTGTCATAGTGGTTGTTAACTCGATGATTGTGCCAGCGGACTTTGCAGCCATCTATAGGACCCCCGTACCACTGTACAGGTACCGTTCGCACGGACAGGAGGAGCTGTTTGTCTTTCAAATCTGAGATGCGGACCGCTGCCTTCCTCGTTCAAGGAAAGTCGTTAACCCGTAAGTAACTTCCACGCTGCAATTCCCGCAATTACCATTGACCGTTACACGGGGTCACTTTAGGGTGGGGATAACGAGCCTTACGCCGGCTGCCCATCTCATGGACGTCCAAAAGAACTTGCACAATCTACCTCTCGAAACGACCAGCGATCAAGAGATCGCCGCCAATCTGCGCAGAATTGAGAAGCGGGACTGGTGGATCTGGGCTAACTCGATTTTTGTCATGCTGCTCCTCACCGGGGCGCTGATTTCCTTCACTCTGCCATCGCTGTCTCAGGGAGCGACACCTCTTTTCAAGATAAAAGTGACAGAGGCCATTTTTGGATTGGTGGCGCTCATCGTTCTATTCAACGTTTACACCATTTACCAGCAAGTGCTAATTAAGCGCCTGCGGCGACAGCTTGCGGAAAAGCAGCATCATTCGATGATCTTGCGCGACCTGGCCATGATTGACGCGTTGACCGGACTTTACAATCGCAGGTTTGCCGAACAGCGGCTTGTGGCGGAGGTCGCTCGATCTGCTCGTAAGGGCCATCCTCTCACCGTGGTCCTCCTCGACCTCGATGAGTTCAAGCACATCAACGACACGTATGGGCACCCTGCCGGAGATTTGGTGCTGCAGGAATTTGCGGCTGCCTTAAATCGCGCGATTCGCGGAGGGGACCTCGCCGTGCGTTGGGGCGGCGACGAATTTGTCCTGATTCTCCCTGAATGTAATCACGGTCAATTGAAGCTCGTTCTGGACCGGCTCGGCCCACTCGAACTGGCCTGGGAAGCGCGTAAATTTCCCATCAAGTATTCCGTGGGCTGGAAAGAATATGCGTCTGGCGATCAGCCTGAAAGCATGCTGGCTGCGGCCGATCAGGCGCTCTATGCGAACAAGCGCGCCGCAAAAAATGTGCCTGTTCCAGCCGTTGTTCCCGCGTAGGTCGTCCTAACAGTCACGCCGCAATCCGAGCATCGCTCCCATCGAGTTGTCTATCTAGTTGTTCAAAAGCTCGCGCTGCTTTGACCCGAGCTTGATGTAGTATGCTTCCGCGCTTCAGCTATTTCGGTGAGTGAGTATAGGATCGGGGCTACGAAAATGGTGCGAAGAAAAAGATCGTTTTTGATGGTGTGCGCTCTCTCAATCGTGATGGCAATGGGTGTAGCAGCGGCTTGGCCACAGACAAGCGGATTGGGAATTTTTACGAATGAAGGCAGCGTCGGGCAAACGCCGCCGGGCGTTAAAGCCCTGTACGATGCGGCCAAAAGCGAATACTGCATCACTGGGGGCGGCGCCAATATGTGGGGCGCTACGGACGCCTTTTATTTCGTCTGGAAAAAAGTTTCTGGCGACGTCAGTCTCAGCGCTGACATTCAGTGGGTTGGGACGAGCGCCGCGGAACATCGCAAAGCCGTGCTGATTGTGCGCCAAAGTCTCGATCCAGGCTCGCCCTACGCGGACGCGGTTTCTCACGGCAACGGGCTGACCTCGTTGCAATTTCGCGGCGCGGCAAACGAGCAGACCTATCAGATCGTCGCTGCCGAAGATGGACCGACGCGGCTACGCATCGTTAAAAAAGGCAGCCGCTTTACGATGTATTTTGGCAAGCCGGGTGAGGAGTTGAAGTCTTCTGGGCCTGTTGAATTTGTAACTGTGCAAGAGCCTTTCTATGTTGGACTCGGAGTCTGTTCGCATGTGGCGACAACTCTCGAAACGGCCATATTCTCGAACGTGAAACTTGAAGAAACGGCCGCGGCAAAATAGACAGCTCTCTTGGGAGAAAAGAATTCAATGCCCACCGTTGCCTCCATCATGGCCGAATTGAAAAAGAAGGGGAAAGAGAGCACACGGAAGATTTACGCGCGCCACGGCATGGTCACCGAAAATATGTATGGCGTGAGCGTCGCCGACCTCAAGATCATCGCGAAGACCATCAGAGGGCAGCAAACTCTTGCTTGCGAACTCTACGCAACAGGCAATCTGGACGCGATGTATCTCGCCGGGATGGTCGCGGATGGCGCCCGGATGACTCCGAAACAATTGAACGCGTGGGCCGAGGGCGCGGCAAATTTACAGATGATTGCTGAATACACGGTGCCTTGGGTGACAGTCGAAAATCCACAGGCGCTCGAATTGGCGTTGCAATGGATTAAGTCAAAAAAGGAACATGTTGCGGCCTCCGGCTGGTGTACGTTCTCTGGGCTCGTCGCCACAAAACCAGATGACGAGTTGGACCTCACGGAAATCGAGAAGCTCCTAGGTACTGTCGTTAAGGGAATCAAGAGCTCACAAAATCGTGTTCGTTACACGATGAACGGATTTGTGATCGCGGTGGGAACGTACGTGAAGCCACTGTTAAAAGAGGCGAAGGCCACCGCGCGCCAAATGGGCGAGGTTTCCGTGGACGTGGGTGAGACGGCATGCCAGGTGCCGCTAGCAACCGCGTACATTGAGAGAAACGAAGCCGCCGAACGATCTGGCAAGAAGCGAAAAACTATCCGTTGTTAGGGTTCGTCCCTGAACAGCTTCGGAAGATCCTCGCTCGCAAGTGTGGACGCGGGAGTGACAAGACCCGCTCTTACCATTTCGGCTGACGCTGTACCGGATCTCGAGGAAAATCAATTCCCGGGATGATATTCCTTCACGGTGTGGCCTTGGAGCTGCGATTTGTAGAAATACACCTCTCGCAAATCTCCGGTGCTGTAACGTTGGGCCTGGTCGTTGAAATGTGCTGACGCCGGATTGCCGCTTTCGCCGCCCGCCGTCACGGCTCGCGCGCGTACTTTTTCTCCAAACTCGACTACCGCAACAAAGCTGTTTCCGCTCGTGCCATACCATTTTTTTGTTCCCGGGTACGGGCGCGCGCCGAAAGACGCTAGCGATCCCCACACCGCCGAGGTGAAGCCCACGGGGATGCTTGGCCCCGCATCGCTGAACGGCTGGACGATATCACCGGTCAGACGCTGGAATCGGTTAATGTCGCCCCAAGGCGTTTTCCAACTCCCGAAATCCGCGGCGAGTCGATCGGACGCATCAGCGAGTGATTGCAGCAGCAAGTCTGGTGCCGCTTTTGTACAGATGTAGTCGCTCATGTAGATGCCCGCTTTTTTCGCGTCGGCGCCTACGCGCTTCTGAATGTCCTCGCCCCAAAATACAGCCAAAGAAGTTGGCACGGAGGCCGCTCCCCAACGTAGATCCCATCCGCGCAGTGCTGCAATTTGTTCGGCTAGCTTCGCTTTTAACGGATTGTCCGCGCCAGCATCGCCCCACGCCTTTAGCAAACACGGAATTGGCTTTTCAAACCACGTCAAGTAACTGTCGTAAGCCGCGGCGATTAGCGAGCTGACCGTGAAGTCCTTTTTATCCTGCAATACGCGGATCGCATGTAATCCACGCGCGGACTCCCCGCCGGTTTCCACGTAAACCGGAAAGTCTTCTTTCTTCGGGCTGCTCGGCCCCGCTGCCGACCAAGGCCAATTGTTTGAGTTGTAAAGCCATCCACTCTTAGGATTCAGTAGGTGAGGCGTCTCATCGACAGAAAGAAGATCCTTCCACTCCGTGGCCGGATTACTTCCATCGACTGGCTTCGTCCAATCAAAGCTTGTATCGCGCCGCGGAATGAAGTTCCCGTGAAAGTACGCGATGTTGCCATCGGCATCCGCAAAAATCGTGTTGTTCGATGAATTGGTGTGCAGCTCCATCGTTTGCCGGAACGACTTGTAGTCTTTCGCTTTCGTCCGTGTGTACGATTGCGTCAGCGCCTTTACCGGCTCCTGCATCAGCCGGATGCTCATCCATTTTCCGTCCGTCTCCGCGATGATCGGACCATGCTCTGTATGGTAGACCGTGAACTTCTTCTCCGCCATGCCGTCCGCGGTCTTATATGGCACCGTGATTTCTCTAGCCTCGATCGGACGCCCCTCTTTGCCGTACTTGTAAAAATACTTCTCGCCCTTCTTCTCGACCGTTTCCAGGTACCAGCTGATCGCATTCACTCCGCTCGATGTGTGCATCCATCCCGCATGGTCATTAAATCCCTGGTACACGAAGAACTGGCCCCAGGTCACCGCGCCGTACGCGTTCAAACCTTCTTCGCTCACCATTTGGAGCTCAGAACGAAAGAAAAACGACGTGTGGGGATTGATCAGCAGCAGCGCGTGATGATCGGAAGTATTCGAAGGTGCAATCGCGATTCCGTTCGAGCCTTTCGGTTCTTCCACCTCGTCGTCATCGGCGGAAGGTACTGCGCTTACCGCAACTTTTCCGTAGAAAGCCTCAAGCGGGGCAAGGTTCACTCGCTCAATGTCCCCGCCGATGCTTCCCTCGGTAAAACTCAGCGCCATCCACGGTTCGAATCGCTTGATGACTCGTGGCTTCACATTGGGATGTTTATAGAGGTAATAATTCAAGCCATCTGCGAACGCGTCCATCAATTTTTTCAACCAGTCTGGGCTCGCTGCGTAATCTTTCTTCAACGCTTCAGGATCGACGAAAAGTTTCATACGCAAGTCTTGATAGATTTTCCCTTCACCCTCCGCCTCTGCTAAACGCCCCATGGCGTTGATGTAGTTGGTTTCCACGCGGTTGAAATCATCTTCCGCTTGCGCGTAGATCATCCCGAAGACCACGTCCGCGTCCGTTTTTCCATAAACGTGCGCGATACCCCAATCATCCCGCGTGATCGTGACGCTCGCTGCCTCGTGCGCCCATCGTACGACATCCGAGTTTTTCGCGGCTGCTGAAGCAACCGATTGCGAAGCCGTCGGAAACGAACCAAACGAACAAGCCGCCGTCACGAGAAACAAAACTAAAAAGAATCTCTTCATGAGTGCCCCTGAAGGAATGAAAAACCACCTGCCGCCACAGCACTAGACCACCCGAGCCATCTCGTGCAACCGCGACAGCGTAGCATCATACTCCCGTACTCCGCGCCCGGCACCACTCGGCCCTTCTCGCCAGCCCAGTCATCGTGTAGATTGCTCTCCTTCATGCGCATTCTTTTCGTTACCCTCGCATTTTCAACCGCGGGCAGCTTGCTAGCCGCACCGCTACCCGACGGCATACCGCGAGAACTCGCACGCCAGCGTGCCGCTCAACTTTCAGACCTTCACTATCATCTCCGTTTCACTCTTATTCCTCATGCGCCATCCGTCTCTGGCCACGAAGATCTTCGGTTTCACTCAAATTCTTCTGGCCCTGTCTTGCTGGATTTTCGCGAGGGCACCGCGACAAATCTCACCGTCAACGGCACAGCCGTGCCCTCAAAAATCGAAAACGGCCACATCGAGCTCCCCCCCAGCGCTGTCCGCTCCGGCGACAATACCGTGAGCATGGATTTCACCGCACCCGTCGCTACCGCGGGTAAAGCCATCACCCGTTTCGAAGACAAAGACGACAATACCGAGTATCTGTACACCCTCTTTGTCCCTATGGACGCTGACATGGCGTTCCCCTGTTTCGATCAGCCCGATCTCAAAGGCCGCTTTCAGTTGGAACTCACTGCCCCCGAAAACTGGACCGTCATTTCGAATACACCCGTCGAATCTCAATCGCCTGCCCCGGCTGGCCAGCGCCTCACGATTTTCTTGGAGACGCATCCCATCAGCACGTATCTTTTTGCATTCGCTGCTGGCCCATTCCGCAAAGTTCACGAAACCGCCGGCCTGCCTGACCTATACGTCCGGAATTCAAAATTCAAGAAAGCGGCAGAGGAAGCTCCCGAAGTCCAGGAAATCACCGCGCAAGGCATCGAATACCTTTCCAAATTTTTCGCGCAGCCTTTTCCCTTTCCAAAATATGATCAGATTTTGATTCCCGGCTTCGCTTACGGTGGCATGGAACATGCTGGAGCCACTTTTCTTCGCGAAGAATCCGTCCTTTTCCGTACCGCGCCCACGCACAGCGACCATCTCAATCGCGACATTCTCTTGCTCCACGAACTCACTCATCAATGGTTCGGCGATTTCACTACCATGCGCTGGTTCGACGATCTCTGGCTCAAAGAAGGCTTCGCCCAATACATGGCGTACCAAGCGCTCGCTTCGATCGCACCGAACGAAAATGTTTGGAAACGCTTCTACCAGTCCATTAAGCCCGCCGCTTATTCCATAGATTCGACCAAAGGTACGACCCCGATCTACCAGAACATTGCCAATCTCAAGGACGCGAAGTCTGCGTACGGTGCCATCGTTTATTCCAAAGCTCCTGGCGTCATCAAGCAGCTCGCTTTTGTCCTAGGCGAAGAGGATTTTCGTGATGGCCTGCGCCTCTATCTCAAGGAACATGCTTACGCCAACGCCGAGTGGAGCGATCTAGTTCGCGCCTTCGAGCGAGTGTCCGGAGAATCCTTACAAGATTGGGCCGCGATGTGGATTCGCCACCGTGGAATGCCTCAGGTTGACGTCATGTGGTCGTGCGACGACCAAAACCGCATCGATCATTTTTCTGTCACACAACACGATGTTCTCGGCGAAGGTGGCGTATGGCCCATTGCCATGCAAATCGAACTTGCCCATTCGGATAGCGCCCCTACTCATTTTCGGGCGCAGCTCAACACGCAAAATGCCGATTTGCGCGAAGCCTTTGCTAAGCCCTGTCCGCAATATGTTTTCCTCAATGATCGGGACTACGCCTACGGTCGTTTTCTCCTTGATGAGCGGAGCCGAAAAGCCGTAGCGAATCATCTCGGCGAAGTAAGCGACGTTTTCGACCGGACACTGCTGTGGGGTTCACTGTGGGATTCGGTTCGCGAAGCGGAATTCGCTCCGCGCGAGTTTCTTGAGCTGGCGCTTCGGCTTCTTCCCGCGGAGACTGATGAAGATCTCGCACAAAGTTTAATCGGCCATGTCGCGACTGGGCTGCATCGCTATGTGAACAAGGAGGTGCGCGGGCAAATCGTGCCGAGAGTGGAGACGCTTGCAACGGATGGCATGCTGCATTCTCGCGAGCAAGACTTTCGGATCATTTGGTTTCGCGCCCTACGCGCTATCGCGGAAAGCCCCGAAGGCCGGGCGCAACTCAAAGACTTGCTTGACGGCAAAACTTCGGTTCCTGGAGTCGAACTCCGTCCCCTCGACCGCTGGACTATGGTCACTGCGCTGATTGCTCTCAACGATCCGGATGCCGATTCCGTTCTCGCCGCTGAACAAAAGCGCGACAGCACTGGCGATGGTCTGAAATATGCCTACGTAGCGCAGGCCGCTCGTCCGGACAGTGTCTCTAAACAAAAATATTTCGATGATTATTTGCACGACGCGTCTCGCCCCGAGGACTGGGTTGAGCAAAGCCTTGGCGCATTCAATTATTGGAACCAAGCCGAGCTTACGTTGCCCTATTTGAAGCCCGCCCTCGATGCTCTCCCGCAAATCAAGCGCGAACGCAAAATCTTTTTCGTTCTCGGCTGGCTTAACTCCTTCATTGGAGGGCAACAATCCGCGGCTGCCGAAGGACAGCTCCGTGAATTTCTCAACACCGCCGCTCTCGACAAAGATCTCAAGCTAAAAATTCTCGAAGTCTCCGATGAACTGGACCGCACAGTGAAAATTCGCCAGCGCTATCCGTGAGCTTCACGGCCTCGCGTTCGGCGAAAAGAACCCGATCGGCAAATCTCGCGCCGTTCGCAAGCCGGCGGGAGCATCCAGAATTACAGGGATCGAGTTCACCACCACCGAGGCAGTAGCGATATCTCCATGCGTTCCGCCGGGAATCACGAGGCTAATGTTTGGATGGCCTTTCAAGGCAAGAGTATCTGCGGGTTCTTTCGCGCCGACGTACATTTGCAGCTCGAGGTATACGAGTTCTTTGCCACCGCTCAGACCGCGTGCGATTTGGTGAACGCCGGCTGCTTGCCCGGCTTCAACCGTTAAATATTCCGTCTGCACGCGCTCGGTGGCGATCTTTGGCTCGATCGTTTCCGTAATCTCGTCCACTGGCAGGTTCAAGCTGTCCGCGACCATGGCGACTGACTCCGGCAAGCCCACGTGCTTGATCACACCGGCTTTTACTTGCGTGCGAAATTCCTCTTCGGTCATGCCAGCGCCGATTTTCTTTTGCAGCGGAAGACGTCGCTTGCCACCATCGACAATGCGGACAGCTTTCGCGTGTTCGATCCGCTGAGAAACCGCCGCCAGCGTGATGAGCAGCTTGTCCATCACGAAGCCCGGGTTTACCCCCGTTCCCACGAGTGCTACACCCCAATCCTTTGCAGCCTTATCCAGCTGAGCGGATAGCTCAGGGTAGGTCCGCAGCGGATACGAGAGTTCCTCGCACGTTGAAACGATGCACGCCTCTGCTTCGAGGCATGCGAGCAACTGGTCCATCACTTTCGGTAGCGATGACGAGGTGGAGTGAATCACCACGTCGGCGGCCTGCTCGAGGACTTCTTTAGCGTCCGCGGAAACCTTCACACCCCAGGGGGCATCCGTCGCCCCAGTTACTTCGCCCAGGTCGCGGCCCACTTTCGCCGGGTCCGTATCGATGGCGCCGATTATTTCAATGGCTTGCTTTTCGCGCATCAGCCGCGCGATGGACGCGCCGATCGGCCCAATGCCGTATTGGATTACTCGAATCTTCTTTTTCACGATTTCCCCCGTCAGTTCGCAGCGCGCGGCGCACACCGCGCATTTTTGCAGTAAAAGAAACCTCTACGATAATGGAATTCGCGCAGGCATTCAACGACGAACACAGCGGATCCAGCGCACAATCAACGTAAGAGATGTCCGCTTCGCTTGAAGGAGCCCAGCACAAACGGTTCTCAGGGCGGTGGAGGAGAACGTGATCGAGGTAGCCTAATCTTGCCGATGCAAGCCGCGCGGCACATAATGGAGATGCCCCTGACGCGCGCTTCTGGAGGCCCATATCATGCCAGCAAAGAAATTGTCCGATGCCGAAATACAAACACTTCTTCCCAAATTGCCCGGCTGGAAAATCGCTAACGGCAAGCTGCACCGCGAATACGAATGCAAGGATTTCGTCGCGGCCTTCGGTAATATGACTCGCGTCGCACTCGTTGCCGAAGCGATGAACCACCATCCCGAATGGTTCAACGTTTGGAATAAAGTGATAATCGACCTCACCACGCACAGCGTAAAAGGCATCAGTGACTACGATTTCGTGCTCGCGGAAAAAATTGAAGAGATTTTCGTACCTGCTCGCTCGGTCCTCGCCGGAACGGCAAAATAAAGCATCCGCGGCTTTGGCTCCCGGCCTAGGCGCAGCTTGCTTTTGGCGTTGACACGTACGCGTCGCAGTGCTACAAAACCCCAAAGGCAAGCCCTTTGGTGGTGAGTCTCCTAGCGCATCTGAATCAGCGAGTGAGGCCGCAGACCTGCCTGGCAGGGCAGGTCTGCAAGGCCGCCTAGGGATTGTCCTGTAATACCCCACCCCACCCCGGGAGGTGAGAACCCTCGGTTTTCACCTCCTTTTTATTTTTGTTCCTATTCAAACCACGAAGCAAAACGTCTAATCAAAATCTTCCGTGGTCGTGCTCTTTGCGATGGTGAATAACGGAAACGAACGTCCCGGTGTCATAGATTGCGGAGATCCACGGCACGCTCAATACAAAATCCGCGAAGTCGCCGCAACCTTCGAAGCTGACCGTAAACGTCGCGCTGGCAGTGCCTCCCACTGCGAGATCACCCAGCATGATGGGATAACCGCTCGGCGGCGTGACCACCGGCCTGCAACGCTCACCCCCAAACTGCTGCAGCGTAAATCCGTTGATCTGCGTGGCGTAAGCGATGCCCACATCGCCGTTCGTTGCGGTGACGCTGAACGCGCGCATATCGTGTCGCTCGCCCTTGTCGTGCGAATCGGAAACGGAAAACGACAGCCCGTACCCCGGTAACTGCGTCGGATCGACAATTCCCCAGTAAGCGGGCTTGGCTTGCAACTCTGTGTCGAACGGTAGCGGCGCGTCAAGCCGGTCGATCGGGAAACTATCGAGCCACGTGTCGTCGTCCGCAAAACCCCAGAAGGTGACGGCGCTTATCTTGCCCCGCAACCGCCGCAGCGCGTCAAAGTATTGCTTGTAAAGCCAGCCCTGCTCCGCAATCAGCGATGGCGGCACGGTTGGCGCGTAGTTCGATGTGTTGTCGCCGGCGTTGTAAACGCTGACGTCCATTTCTGTAACTTGCTGATCGAGGTCCCGGAAATTTTCGTGAATCGTGTCGATCGCCTGAACGATCGCGTCTGCGGACGGATAGTTGATATCGTTATGCATCTCGTGGCCGAGACCATCCAATGGAATGCCACGCTCGCGCAGATCGCGAATCACGCGAACAAGACACGCCAGCCGGTTCGGATCGGTTGTGCTGTAGTCGTTGATGAACAGCTCCGTTCCCTTAGGCGCATACTCTCGGGCAGCCTTTAGCGCGACATCAATGTAGCTCTTGCCGAGCACCTGATAGAACGGCCCGTGAGCAAGGCAATCAGGTTGCGTGGGATCGATTGGTTCGTTCACCACATCCCAGGCGTACACCGCTGTGCCGAAGTGCTGCACCTCGCTTTGTATGTGCTCCTGGATGTTCGCGGTCACCGTAGCCTGATTGGCGGCTGAATTGGTGCCGTCTCCCGTGGCATACGCGGGCGTCTGTTCACCCGTCGACCACACCAGATTGTGTCCTCGTATGTGCATCTCGTTGCACACCGCCATGCCCACTTCGCTGTCGGCGTTTTCGTATGTGTAGTTGCCGAGAGTGGCTTCCACCGAACTCCACTTCATGTCATTTCCTGAAGTGATGCTGTCGAAGTGCTTCGTCAAGAGCTGGTTGTGCGGCCCCGACAGATCCGTCAGATCCACCTCTGCGCCCACGCGGAAGAACGGCGCGAGCGTCTGGAAGATCGAAGGAATGTTGGTTTGAATGGTCGGCGGTGGAACGTACGTAAGCTGGAAGTCGTCAACATAGAACGACACTAGATCGTTGCCCGAAGCCGGAACGGTCTGCAAATAGAGGAACGCAGCGCCCGGATCGTAGTTGTTGGACATGTTGTAGCGCATCACGCTGATCTGGTGCCAGGCCCCGTCCGCTGGAATGGTTACGCCTGGGTAAGCCGTCATGCTCGGATAGCTGGGATTGCCATCCAGCGTGGTCTGGAGGCTCATGTTCAGGATGTGACTCGAGCCGTCCGTCGGCACCAGCATCACCCACACGCTGGCGTTGTACACCGACCCGACGTACATCTTGTCGCTGACACTGATTTGCGGCCCGTCGTAATTGGCGACTCGCCCGGTGACTAACAGGCTGTGCGAGCCGCTATGCGCTTCCGCCGTCGTATTGGTTAGCGAGGAACTGCCAGTGCGAGAACTCCACGCGTCCAGACCGCCATCCTCAAAGGTCGTGCTGATCCCGCTGTTGTCCTGCTGGCTCGGACTTGGCGGTGCTGGTGAGAGCTGGCCGATGGTCACGTCGTCGATGTAGAAAGAATCTGTCGCGCTGCTCGATTGTATATACAAGACCAGACTTGACGGCGGACCTGGCAAGTTGCTGAAGCTGAGCGTGCCCTGGGCCTTTGTCCAAGCGGTGCTCGAAAGCGGGCCGGACGTTGCCAGATTGCTGTACGAGCCCGAGGTGTTCGCGCAGTTCGTGTTCTTGATCGAAAGTGTAGCTGTTGGATTGCTACTGTCCGGCGCTGCCAGCAACACATACGCCGTAATCTGATACGTCGCACCCGGCACCACGTTGTTCACGCTCAGCAGGTTCAGGCTCGGCCCCATGTAACCCGCAGTGCGGTTCGAAACGAGAAGGCTACGCGCGTCACGATTTGGGTCGACGATCGGCGGAACGCTGTTTGCAAGCGATGCAGAACCAAATGGCGTCCAACCATCCACGCCGCCGTCCGAGAAAGTGTACGCGGCTACCGGCGTTCCGCCCGGCGGCGGCGCCGTCTCCGTAATCACCACTTCGTCCAAATAGAACGATTGCGCTGAGGTGGCGCCAACCAACTGCGCGTAAAGCGTCAGTCCCGTTTCTGTCGTGCTGACCGTATAACTCCCGCCAATTTGCGCCCATCCAGAACTCGACACCGGCACTTGGTAGGTTCCAATGGTGTCGTAGCACGTCCCCCCGGAACAGCTCGGATCGCTGCGCTTGATCGTGAAGTTCGCGTTCGTTGCCGATTCGCCACTGGTCAGCATCACGTATCCCGTGATCGTGTACGTTGCTCCCGCCTGCAGCACGCCATTTAGCGCAATCGACGGTCCACCCGCGCCGCTCGAGCCAGTCGTAGTCTGCAAACTATACGATCCGGAATACGCAGCAGCATTTGTCGCCACCGGTGTGGTAGCGCCATTGAATGAAGTCCAGCCATCGGCCGTTACGTCTTCAAAGCTGTACGTGACCACCGTCTGCGCGGTCGTGCTTCCCGCCAGCAGCAGAGTGAAAATAAAAATCAAAAAACCGATGCGCACGATTTGATTTACGAATACTACTGACGACAGCTTGCGACAGGACCGGAGCATGGCGATTCTCCTTTTACAAACACGACGGCCCGAAACTGCCCATCGTGTACGTTAACGTCAAATGTCGAGGTTAGTACATAGATTAGGTACTTCCAAGGGAACCCACTTCGGCGAACGACAGCCATAAACTACACCCGCCGCATAGGAACGTGTCAAGCTGCTTATTTTTGGAGTAGTCCTAACTTGTGCAGCCTCTGGGATCCGGTTACTCACGCGTGGATCTAACGACACTTTCGATCAGAAACCGGTCCGTCTGGCTCTACTCAATCAGAACCTAGTCAGAGTTACGCTTCGGGCGGGGATTTCGATCGCGCGATTTTTGGTCCGCTAGGATTTAGAGGTACACGAAAATTGGCCGAAGGGCCTACCCCTTAGCATTCTTAGGCTGCAAGGGTGGCCGATTCCTCGCAGTTGCGCTTTAAGGTCGGGCCTGTTGGTTCTTGGAAGCGCTCGGAGTCAGCCTTCGGACGACAAATTCTTGAAGGATATTGGCGGCGGCACTTTCGCCAATTCCAATGAGCGCGTTTTCGAACGTTAACGCCGCTCCGTTGCGGTCTTGCGCTGGGTAGTAAAGATTTGAAATCCCGCCTGCGGCGAGACCTCCGAGGATACCCGAGTAATTGGCCTGCCAGCGTTTATTGTCGCCCTTGCAGATCACGGCATTGGCAATCGCATACAGAATTCGCGATCGCGTACTGCCGGTTCCTTTGTAAAAATAGCGCGGATCTTGCTTAAAGAGCGAGGGCAGGATTGCTCCTCCAATGAAGGTATCTATCGTTAGGTTGGCATAGGAAGCGCCAAACCGCTTCGCATAGCCTTGGGCGCCTTGGCCATATCCGCTGAAATCGTTCTGCGCTTGTTGAATCCCGGCCGTGGCTCCCGTCAGGCCGAACGTCACTGGATCCACGGATGTCTTCCACGCCAGCTCGAATTTTTGCTTCGGCGAAAGAGGAGCCGCGTTGGAAACGTAGCTGACATAGAAATTTGGAATGAAGCCGAGCACGCGCTGCTTCTCTTGCTCTTTGATCTCGTCTTCAGCCACTTCAACAATATTAGGTACGACGCGCACCTCAGTGATGGCGGCAGCAATCGCTAGTGTTGTCTGCGGGACGGTATAAACCTCGCCCGGACTCAGAACGCCGGAGATTGTTTGCGTCGCGAAACCCGGCAATGTAATGGTGAGCTGGAAAAGTCCAGGAGTAACTTTGGGTAGGAAAAATTGCCCTTCGCCGTCGGAGGACACCTCTTGGTTTTGGGAGGCATCGTCGCGCGTCAACTTCACACAAGCCCCGACGATGATGTTGCCCGTTCGGTCCACAACGCTTCCGCGGATGCTTCCAGAGGACTGCGGTTCGACCAACGGCCCGCGGCTTGATGCGTCTGTTGCCGACGCGCCAGCTACGCCGCTCTCCGTTCCAGCGGCGACAGGGGGCACTTGAGAATGGGCACGAGACGCAATGCCGCAGAGCAGAATACCCAAGCTAAGCATTGCCACCTTGCTCTTGAAACTAGGCATAGTTATCGCTGTGCGTCCATTATGATGCTCAACCGAGGGATTTTGGATTCCCGGTAAGCCTGACGTTTTATGAGTTACCTGTACGGCTTGCCAGTCCTCTCAAACCCAATTACGCGATAACCCTACCAAACATTCAAAGTGGCCGATTCGCCTGTTCAAGCGTATCGAATTTGTACTTCAGCACACAAGTTCACAGATAATGAGATGGATGCATAGCAGTGGCAAAAGTAGGCATCATTGCGGAAACTGAGCAGCTGCGAGATTCCTCAGGTCCTTGCCTCTTATTGCCCCTTGGTTAAGATATAGTTCCCAATTTGCCGGAATCCGGAATGTCAACGCGGCCACCTCTTTTATCTTTGCATGATGTTACTGTGGTGCGCCGAGAGTCCGCGGAACGGGCGGCTCTGGATGG
Organism: uncultured Acidobacteriota bacterium; assembly: GCA_963784015.1. Taxonomy (GTDB): domain Bacteria; phylum Acidobacteriota; class Terriglobia; order Acidiferrales; family UBA7541; genus Acidiferrum. The sequence continues at coordinate 1,308,956 of CAWAPX010000023.1, read as the reverse complement.
CGTATCGCTCCGCATTGAGGCCGGCGAACATGTCTGCATCCTCGGTCCCAACGGATGTGGCAAATCCACCCTAATTAAAACGATTACGCGTGAGTGCTACCCCGTGGCGCGTGAAGGGTCTTCGATTTCCATTCTCGGGCGCGAACGCTGGAATATTTTCGAGCTGCGGTCCCTGCTGGGGATCGTCTCGCCGGATCTCCTCGCCTCTTGCACCACGGACGCTACCGGGCGCGATGTGGTGCTTTCCGGATTTTTTAGCAGCACCAGGATTTTTCCGCACCACCATCCTGATCCTGAACACCTAGCGCGCGCGGAGGCCACTCTTGAGCGGCTGGGGATTGCACATCTTGCCCATCGAGCTGTTTCGCAGATGTCTTCTGGCGAAGCCAAGCGGACGCTCATAGCGCGGGCGCTGGTACACGATCCGCGAACGCTGCTGTTCGATGAGCCCAGCAACGCGCTGGACATCGCCGCGCAATTTCAACTCCGAGACACAATGCGGGAGCTTGCGCAGAGCGGGCTCGGCATTTTGCTGGTCACTCACCACGTCGCCGAAATCATTCCGGAAATCGAACGCATAGTACTTCTACAAGAGGGCCGCGTTCTGGCCGATGGCGGGAAACAGGATATTCTGACGGCGGAAAATTTATCGTCGCTCTTTGGCGTGCCTGTCCGTCTCGTACAACACGACGGCTATTTTCATTTGTATTAAGCGATAGAAGATTCCGCGGCTGGTGTTTTGCTGATCTTGCGCGCGCACCAGCGCCACACCCCGTGCACGCCGATGGCTGCCAGAAGGAGCACTACCGGATCGATCGGGTGACGGTAACGCAGCGAGGTGTGCGTCACGTAGTAGAGCAGCGGAAAGACGATGGGAATAGCCACGACCGGTAATGCGTAACTGTTCTTTGTCGCGAGAAGCACAATGACGCCGAGAAAGGCGCAGAGCGGCGCCAAGTCATTGCATAAAAGGATTATACGGAGCCAAAGCGAATCGGCCCTGCGAAATACAGCCAACGGAGTTGAGGTACCTGTCCAAAAGTCGACAAACCGCTGCGAAATGAGCCAGAGCTCGATTCGTGGATGCTCCGCAATAAATGCTACTGCTTTTCTTTTTTCTTCTTCCATGAAAGCCGTCTCGCCCATGTGAAGATAACGCAAGATTTCGCGGTCTTGCGTGACCGCGCCGGGTCGAGACCTGTGCTCGTCCTCATAGTTTTCGTTGTTGCCGATGTACAGCTCAAACGCAAAATTAGAACGCAGCGGGATGAGCTTGTGAAATTGAACGTAGTTGCGGATGGTCCAGGGTAAACAGCAGAGCAGAGCAAGGGCGGCGGCTAGAACTGGCCGCATGAGCCACGATGCGGCGTGATATCGATCGCGAATGCGGTATGCAGCCCACGCCAGGAGTACAGGAAAAAGCAGAGCGATGGCGGGATTGGTGAGTAGCGCGAAGCCCCACAAAAGGCCGTAGAAGCACCAGTCGCGGACCCGCCGCGATTCCGCAAGCTCGAGCGTAGCCCACAGCAGAGTTGCCACCAATAGCGCCGACAAAGACGTGTCCCATATCCATTCAAACGGAATGATCACGGCATTGGGGAAGATAGCCCACAGCCACGCGGCAGCACTGGCAACGCCAAGGCCAGCAATGCGTTTGCCAGCGTAGAAAATCGGCACGCAGGCGCCCGCGGAAAACAGAATATTGAGAGAAAGCGCGGCAAAAAAAGAATGTAGCGTGTAGATGCCAAACAATTTGAAAATGTCCGCGAGAAGATAGGGATAAACCGGGGTGAGCCATGCGGTTGGGCCGGAATCCCTCTGAAAAGGCGAAGAAAATCCTTTTCCACTGGCGATCGAGTAGGCGATGTGGCCCGTTTCCGTTTGAAACGGAACGACACTTAGAACGCGCGCGGGTATTTGGTGTTCTTCATACCATGCAAACGCAACGCGCGCTGACAGTGCAACGACGACGATGAGCAACACTGATGTCGCGGCTTTTCGCAGCGCGATTTTCATAAACTCGCGATTTCCTGAAACACTCGGCGGCCTCTCTTTCTCTTCGACGAATGGCGCTCTCTCGATGTTACGTCCATGAAGAGAGGAGATTCATTCTTCCACGTCTAAGTCTTCGGTGCCGATTCATCGTGCTACGATGGGGCCACTTTGCCATGAACTCGCTCGTTCAAGATCTCCGCTTTGCGATTCGGGCGTTCACCAAGAACCCCGGATTCACGTTGGCAGCCGTTTTGTCTCTGGCCATCGGCATTGGAGCGAATACATCGATTTTCAGCATCGCCAATGCGCTGCTGTTTCGCCCGCTTCCCTATAAAGACGCAAGCCGGCTGGTGATTCTCTGGAACCGTTCGCCCGGTTTGGACATTTTGCAGGATTGGTTTTCCACCGCACAGTATCTCGACATCAAGAACGGGCACCACGGTTTTGAGGAAGTCGCCATCGCTTCCGGTGGAATCGATAATCTGACCGGAGATGGTGAGCCAGAGCGTGTCGGCACGATCCGCGTATCTTCGAATCTTCTCTCCATGATCGGAGCACAGGCGACCTCGGGGCGGCTCTTCCTGCCAGATGAGGATTCGCCGGGCCACCCGGCAACGGCAATTTTGAGTTATGGGATGTGGGCTCGGCGTTATGGCAACGACCCTCGCATGCTGGGGAAGTCGATCACCATCAATGGAAAGACCTATGAGGTCGTGGGAATCCTGCCGAAGAACTTTGCGTTGTCGCATGAAGTTTTGCCGACGCTCGATGGGCCGGACCAACCCGACGTTTTTCTCCCGTTCCCGCTGGAGCCAAACGCTGCGCAAGTTCGCACGCACGAAGATTTCAATATCGTGGGAAAGCTCAAGCCGGGAGTATCCGTAGCGCAAGCTCAGGCGGAAATGGATACGCTCACGGCGCGCTTGCGGCGCGACTACCCGGAATCGTATCCGCCAAATGGTGGGCTGACGTTTGGTATCGTGCCGCTGCTGGAACAAGTCGTTGGCGATGTGCGTCGATCTTTGCTGGTGCTCTTTAGCGCAGTGGGATTCGTTCTGCTGATTGCTTGCGCAAACGTTGCGAACCTATTGCTTTCGCGTGCCGTGGCCAGACAGCAGGAAATCGCCGTGCGGTCGGCGTTGGGGGCGAGCCGCTGGCGCATCATTCGACAGCTACTGACCGAGAGCTTGCTGCTAGGGATCTGCGGCGGTGTACTTGGCGTGATTTTGTGCGTTTGGAGCGTCAAGTGGATCCATATTTTAGGCACTAAGAGCATTCCGCGCCTGGCTGACATTGGAATTGACGGTCGCGTACTGCTCTTCACACTGATGCTTTCTGTTTTTTCGGCAATTCTGTTTGGCCTGGTGCCCGCGCTGCGGATCTCGCGGCTCGATTTGAACACCACGCTGAAAGACGCCAGTCGTGGTTCTTCGGGAGCCAGCTCACTTTGGGGCCGCGGCAACAACACGAGGCGCATCCTGGTCGTTTCGGAGCTCGCGCTGTCGGTGGTGCTCCTCATCGGAGCTGGGCTACTGATTCGCAGTTTCGCACGGCTGCAAAATGTCGGGCCCGGTTTCAATCCGAAAAACGTGCTGACGTTCGAACTGGCATTGACCGGACGCAGATATAACGACAGAGAGATTGTTCTAAGTACTTACCGTCAACTTTGGAGCCGTCTCGATGAAATTCCGGGAGTGGTTTCTTGTGGGGGAACGAATGCGCCTCCGCTAAGCCAGTCTTTCGCGTGGACGCCAATTACTGTCGAGGGGAGGGTACCTCTTCCAGGCGAGAAATTTCTCAACGCCGACGCGCGAGTGGTTGGAGGCGACTATTTTTCCGCCATGCAAATTCCTCTATTGCGTGGCCGCTTCTTCAATGAGGATGACGCAGATCGGAAAGCTCCTGTCACGATCGTTGATGAATATATGGCCGACCAACTCTGGCCCAAGCAAGACCCGATTGGCAAGCGCATCCACATGGTCGAATCTCAAGAGGACCGGTGGAACACGGTCGTTGGCGTCGTCGGACGGGTGAAGCACGAATCTCTCGATTCGGATTCGCGCATCGCGTTTTATCTGCCGCAAATGCAGTATGCGACGCCAGAGTTGACCGTCGTCTTGCGCAGCCAGGGCGAACCAACGGCGCTGTCCCCTATGGTGAAGAGCGCATTGAAGAGCATCGATCCGGACTTGCCTATGTACTCCGTCCGCACGATGTCCGAACGTGTCGAGGAATCGTTGGCCCGTCGCAAGTTTTCGATGCTCTTGCTGGGCCTCTTCGCGGGACTCGCTTTAGCGCTCGCGACTATCGGAATTTACAGCGTCATGGCTTATCTCGTGAGTCAGGGAACACGGGAAATCGGAATCCGCATGGCTCTGGGAGCGACGCAGCGCGAGATCCTTAGGCTTGTGGTGCTTCAGGGAATGACTCTCGCGGCTGCCGGCGGTGCCATAGGATTGGCCGCGGCTTTCCTGCTTGCTCGGCTGATGAGCAGCCTGCTCTTCGGCGTCAAAGCTTCCGATCCACTGACATTCGGCGCAATTTCCCTTTTGCTGACGATCGTTGCGCTGTTCGCGACGTATATCCCCGCGAAACGCGCGGCCCGTGTTGATCCCATGCTCTGCCTGCGCGCCGAATAGTCAGCGACGACAGTGCTGCTCACGGTTATTTGCAAAACAAAAATCCAGGGAGAAGGCGAAGAGACTACTTCTATTTGGTTATGCGCGAGGTTGAGAGCGGGCGGGCATCCGGATGCTTCGACGACCAGTCTTCAGGAGGAAACGCGACGCGCCAGAAAGTAGGACGCGGCTCAGAGAACTCCAGCCCAATTTCGGCTTTGCCTCCGCGCACCGGGCCGAGAAAAACAACGTGGCACTCCTGCTCTTCCTGGGTGCGCTTGTGCTGCATCATCACTTTGCTGCCGCTGGTCACGCGGGCGTTCACGAGGATCAAGGCGCCATGAGCGTTTATGGCCAGCGTCTCGGTTTCTTCCTCGAACGCATTGCCTTGCGAGTCCTTTCCGCGAACGCGGACGGCGACTTGCATCAACACGCGCTGGCTGCGGCGACGTACCGCAGGTGTTCCAGTTGTATTCGGGGGTTGCGACATACCACCTCTCTCGGTCAACTATACCCGGCCAAACTGGATTGTCGAGCGACAACGCCGGAATAGGTACTAAATCGTGATATTGCAAGTTGTTTTTCTTGAGGGCCCATTTTGGTTTGGATTTGAGGCTGGCTCTTAGCTCCGCTGATCCATGGGCACGTAGTGGCGCGTGTCATGCCCGAGGTAGATTTGGCGGGGGCGAGCAATTTTCTGCTCGGGGTCGAGGAGCATCTCTTGCCATTGGGCGATCCAGCCGGACGTGCGCGGAATCGCAAAGAGCACTGGGAACATGGAAATCGGGAAGCCCATGGACTGGTAAATCAGGCCCGTGTAGAAGTCCACGTTGGGATAGAGCTTGCGCTTGACGAAATATTCGTCTTCGAGGGCGATGCGTTCGCACTCCAGAGCTATTTCCAATAGCGGATTCTTGCCCATCAATTCGAAAACTTCATAGGCCACGCGCTTGATGATGCGCGCGCGCGGATCATAATGCTTGTATACGCGGTGGCCGAAGCCCATAAGCTTCGTCTCGCCGGCTTTCACGCGCTTGATAAAGTCCGGCACTTTTTGGACCGAGCCGATCTCCATCAGCATATGAAGCACTTCTTCGTTGGCGCCGCCATGAAGCGGTCCATACAGGGCCGCGATGGCCGCCGCCGTAGCCGAATAGGGATCGACGTGCGAGCTGCCAACTCCGCGAATGGTGTTGGTTGAGCAGTTCTGCTCGTGATCCGCGTGAAGAATAAAAAGAATGTCGAGAGCGCGTTCGAGAGTAGGATTCGGGCGGTACTTCGTCTCCGTAGTCCGGAAAAGCATATTCAGAAAATTGCCGGGATAGCTGAGCTCATTGTCCGGGTAGACGAACGGCATCCCTAGAGTGTGCCGGTAAGAAAACGCCGCAATCGTGGGCATCTTGCCGACCAAGCGGTAGGTCTGCTTGCGGCGCGATTCCGGGTCAAAAATGTCTTTCGCATCGTGATAGAAGGTCGAAAGCGCCGCGATCGTCGAGATCATCATCCCCATGGGATGCGCATCGTAGTGAAATCCATCCAGGAATTTCTTGATGCTTTCGTGGATAAAAGTGTGATGCGTGACGTTGTACGTCCATTCCTTCAATTGCGGTGCGGTCGGCAGTTCTCCGTGTAGCAGAAGAAAAGCAGTTTCAAGATAAGTGCTTTTTTCCGCGAGGTCTTCGATCGGGTAGCCCCGGTATCGCAAGATGCCGGCGTCGCCATCGATAAAAGTGATTTTGCTGATGCAGGACGCCGTGTTGTTATACGCCGGGTCGTAACTCATCATCCCGAATTCGGTGGGATCTACTTTGATCTGCCGGAGGTCCATCGCGCGGATGGTGCCGTTGGTTATAGGAATTTCGTAGGACTTGCCAGTGCGGTTATCCGTAACGGTGATCGTTTCGCGGGGCGCGGCGGCACCTTCGGGCTTTTTCGTTTGCGTTGCTGACGGCGCGGAATCCATTAGGCGATCCTCGGAGACACGGCGAATGGCTATGACTAAACAAGTCTATACCAAAGGGAGGCCGCCGGGAATGGGATGGAAGTACCTCTAACTACAAGCAGATGCTGGCCTTGTGGAAAAAGAGGAAGAGGGTGTCAGCCAAGTGAAAGCGAACCTTAATGTACCTCTTGACAATAGTCGTTATAACGAGTATTATGCATTTGTCAAACCGAGGAGGTGGACCATGATCGATATCCGCAAAAGCCAGGAACGCGGCCATTTCAACCACGGCTGGCTGGATACTTATTTCTCGTTTTCGTTTGCCGACTATTACGATCCCAAGCATGTGCAGTTCCGCACGCTGCGCGTCTTGAATGACGACCGTGTCGCGCCCGGAGAGGGTTTCCCCACACACCCGCACCGCGATATGGAAATCTTCACGTATGTGCTCGATGGCGCGCTGGAACACCGCGACAGCATGGGCACTGGCTCCGTGATACGTCCTGGCGAAGTGCAATACATGAGTGCAGGCTCCGGCGTGACGCATAGCGAATTCAACGCGTCCAAGACCGAGCCCGTGCACCTGCTGCAAATCTGGATGTTCCCAGAACAGAAGGGCTTGAAGCCGGTCTACGGCCAAAAGAACTTCAGCGAAGAAGAGAAGCGCGGCAAGCTTCGTCTGGTTGCGTCACCGGACGGGCGCGATGGTTCGGTAAGAATTCGGCAGGACAACGAACTGTACGCGACCCTGCTGAGCAAAGGTGAAGCAGTAAAGCATGAGCTCAAGCCAGAGCGCTACGCCTACGTGCAAGTAGCACGCGGCAGCGTAAAACTGAACGGCACAAAGCTCGAAGAAGGCGATGGAGCAGCCATCTCAGCGGAAAAAACGGTCGAGCTGACCGGGGTCGATAACGCTGAAGTGCTGCTCTTCGACCTGGCGTAAGCCCCATCGGCGGGAACGAAACGCCGAGAACTGAGACGCGCGGGGATTGCTCGCAAAGGAGAGTTCCGCGCGTCTTGTGTGTTGTGCGCTATTCGTATCGCAAGGCCACGATGGGATCGACGCGAGTCGCGCGGCGAGCAGGGATATAACATGCCACGAGAGCGACAACCGCAAGAAGAAGAGCGACCGCCAAGAATGTCAGGGGGTCTGTTGCACCAACGTCGTAAAGAAGCGTAGCCATAAGCCGTGTGACAATAAAGGCAGTCACAATTCCGATCGTAATGCCCAAGAACGTCAGAAAGGTTCCTTCGCCGAGGACCAGCCGCAGGACGGCGCGCCGGTCGGCGCCGAGCGCGATGCGGATGCCAAACTCCTGAGTACGCTGCGCAACGCTGTAGGCGATGACTCCGTAAATGCCGATCGAAGCCAGCGCGAGCGCGAGCGCAGCGAAAATGCCAAGAAGCAACATGGTGAAGCGGGAGCGGGAAAGTGATTCCGACATCACTTGTTCCATCGTTGTGACGCTCGCCATCGGCAGCTCCGCATCCATCTGTCGAAGCTCGCCGCGCACGGCGGACACCAGTGAGAGAGGATCGCTCGAGGTGCGAACGACGACGGTCATCGACGAATAGACGAGCTCGGGATGCGGCCAATAAACCGCCGGTTCGGGTGGCTTATCGAGCCCCATCTGGCGGACGTCACCCACAACCCCGATAATTTCCGACGGCGGCTCTTGGGCTTCCACCAAGCTGTGCATAAAGATAACCGCTTTCTGGCCGATCGGATTTTCTCCATGCATGAGCTTGTCGACAAATGCCTGATTGACGAGAACCACGTGGCGCTCTTGGGTCAATTCCTGTTCACTGAACATGCGGCCCGTACGCAGAGGAATTTCCATCGTCCGGAAATAATCCGGGCCGACGACACAAACAGTGGCTGTTGGAAGCTCCATCAGCGATTGGGCAGGTTTGCTCAGGATGTGAACAGCGGTCGCGGGGCCAAGTCCCGAAAACGGAGGATAGCTATTCGTGCTGGCAGAGCGAACGCCAGGAAGCGCTGAAATTCGCGCGAGAAACTGCTGGAAGAATGCAAGCTGTGCGGGGTCGTTCGAATATTTCGAAGAAGGAAGCGAAATCTTGAACGAAAGGAGATGCCGCGCATCAAATCCCGGATCGACGCCCGCCAAGCGAATAAAACTGCGAATCAGCAAGCCCGCTCCAGCCAGCAGAACGAGGGCGAGGCTGATTTGCGCGACCACGAACCCGCTTCGCACCATGCGTCGCTGCCTCCCGGCGGACGAACCGCGGCCTCCCTCCTTGAGCGTTTCGGAAATGTCTGCGTGCGCCGAAATGTACGAAGGCAGAAAACCGAAGAGCAAACCGGAGAGCATCGTGGCTCCCACGGCGAACGCCAGAACGCGGCCGTCCATCGACACGGCTCGCAAATCCAAAAAGTTTTCTCGGCTAACCGCAAGAAGCACGTTCGTACCCCAAACGGCCAGAGCAACGCCGATTCCGCCGCCTATTACCGCCAAAAGAAGGCTCTCCGTCAAAAGCTGCCGGGCGATGCGCCAGCGGCTGGCCCCAATCGCGGTTCGCACGGCCATTTCCCTCTCTCGATTTGCGGCGCGCGCCAGCAGCAAGCTCGAGACATTCGCGCAGGCGATCAGCAGAACAAAACCCACCGCGCCGAACAAGATCAGCAAAGCCGGACGCAGGTCGCCCGATATTTGATCGCGCAAAGCAATCACGGAGGCACCCCAGTGGCCGTTGAAGCCGGGATACTCCTGTGCGATTTGCGCGGCGACTGTGTCCATCCGCGATTGCGCCTGTGAAAGAGTCGCGCCCGGCTTCAGGCGTGCGACGACCGTCAAGAATCGCCCAACGTTCTTGCGGTCATAAAACTCCTTAGGGACGACAAGAGGCGCCCACATTTGTGGCTTCATTCCTGTGAGCGTGCCTTCTTTGATGAACCACTGAAATTTTTCCGGCGCCACCCCTACCACCGTTTGCGAATGGCCATTCAAAGAAATTGCTTTGCCCACGATCGCCGGGTCGGCAGCAAACCTCTCCTTCCACAAGCCGTAGCCGAGGATGACGACGCCGTCGTGGCCTGGCTGGCCATTTTCCGCACGGAAACCGGCCCCCATGATTGGGCTCACGCCAACCACGGAAAAGAAATTCGCAGACACCAACTGAACGATGACCTCTTGCGGATCGCCGACGCCAGTGAGGTTGTCGCGCTCGTCGGCGATGGCAGCCATGCCGGAGAAAACCTCGCTGCGACTGCTCCAGTCAAGAAAGTCCGGAGGCGAAACGGTATTGTGAGAATTCGCGAGCTGTGAATCCTTTTCCCAGACGACCACTAGGCTTGCAGGGTCCTGGTAAGGCAATGGACGCAGAAGAACGGAATCGATGACCGAAAAAAGCGCGGTGTTCGCTCCCACGCCCAAAGCAAGCGTAAGAATTGCAACAGCGGCGAAGCCGGGACTGTTGCGCAGCATCCGCAATGCGTAGCGCAAATCTTGAAAAAGGATTTCGACGAAGCTGACTCCACGCGCGTCACGGCACTCTTCCTTGAGCTGTTCGTAGCCGCCGAATTCGATGCGCGCTCGACGGACAGCTTTTTCTCGCGATAATCCGGAAGCCACAAGTTTTTCGACTTGGTTCTCGAAATGCGAACGCAGTTCCTCGTCCATTTCGGCCTCCATCGCATCGCGTCGAAAAAGCGCGCGTAGACGAAACAACAGATCATTCAGCATCGCGATCCAACTCCCAATTCGCCCGAAAAGCTTGCTGGGCCACGCTCGTTCTACTCGTAACGCAAAGCCACCATCGGATCGATGTGCGTTGCGCGCCGCGCAGGCAAATACCCTGCGAAAAACGCCACGGCTGACAGCACGCCTATGGACCCCAGCAAAGTCACTGTGTCTCGCGCCGCAAGTCCAAACAGCATTTTCTGGAGGACTCCCACGGCGGCCAACGAAATGCAGGCGCCGACGGTCAAACCACCCGCGAGAACCACCACCACATCGCGCATCACGAGCCGCAGAATGGAATCCCGTGGCGCACCGAGCGCCATGCGAATCCCGAATTCACGCTGCCGCTGCGCCACCAGATAACTCAACGCGCCATAAAGCCCGATCATCGCCAGCAACAAAGCCAGCGCGCCGAAGAAAGTGGACAGTGTCGCGAGTAAACGTTCTTGCACCAGCGAATCGTCCACCTGCTCCGCCAGAGTGCCAAAATCGAGCGGAACAGCTTTGCTCACACCTGCCACGGCCTCCTGCACCGAAGAGATTAGCGCTGAGGTTCGCGTCGCTGTTCGCAACTCGAAAACTTGCTCTTCCACCGGCTCCGTAACTTGCGCGATGGGAAAGTACGCTGTGGCATGAGCCTCCTCGCGCAGAGATTCGTATTTTGCATCTTTGACGAGCCCAACGATTTGAATCGGCGGGGCAGGCTTGCCTGGGTCCGGGTGGATACGGAAATACTTTCCAAGTACGTCTCCAGCCGGAAAAAATCTTCGCGCGAGAGTTTCATTGACGACCGCGACGAGAGGCGCAGTCTTCGTGTCGCCATCATTAAAGTTGCGGCCCGCGAGGAGCGGAGTGCGTACCGTCCCAAAGTAACTCGGAGAGATGAAGTTGAAGAACGCAAGCGCGGCATCGCCCGTCGGTGCATTTGGCGTATCCACATCAAGGTCGCTGTTCCAAACGTAATTGCTGACGGGAGTCATTACGGACCGGCTCGCGGAAACCACGCCGGGTAGCGTGCGCATCCGGTTCTCGATTTCATCAAACATCGAAGGCTGCTGATCCAGCGTCACCTTCGCATTGTGTAGATTTGCGTGAACGATAAGAACGTTGTTCCTGTCGAAACCCACGTCCATCGTGACGAGTTTCACCAGACTGCGCAGAAACAAGCCGCTGGCTACCAGCAGCACGAGCGACAGCGCCACTTGCGAAGCGACAATCCATTTTCCCGCACGAAATTTGGAGCGGTTTTCGGCGTCGACCGCCTGACTGCCCTTCATCGCCGAAGTCAGCGACACGCGAGTCGATCGAAACGCCGGCAACACGCCAAAGAGAATCCCCGTGAAGATCGCCACGCCGGCAGTAAAGCTCAAGGTCCGCCAATCAAAGGACAAATCGAGAAAAACTTTGTTGTCTCCCGTCGAGATGTATCGCACCAGCAGCGCACTGCCCCAACGGGCAAAGAGAATGCCAAGTATCGCGCCGGCCATGGATAGCAGCACGCATTCCGTCAACAATTGCCGGATCAGACGCGCCCGCGAAGCGCCCAGCGCTTTGCGCACGGCGATTTCCTTGTGCCGCGCGGATGCGCGCGCCAGCATCAGGCTCGCAATGTTGGCGCAGGCAATCAACAGCACGAGCCCCACGACGCCCATCAAAATATGAAGTGGTTGTGTGAATTGCCGGCGCAAATAGGAAGTTCCTGTTGCGGCTGGAGTGGGTTGGAACGAGCGTTTGAGAAAGTATTGCTGATCTTTCACTTCCCAGTCCTGCGGCAACGCGGCCGCAAAGACCTGCGGCGAAATCACGCCGAGCCGCGCCTTCAGCTGCTCCGGACCCACACGTAGCTTGCTCCGGCCCGCCACGTGCAGCCACCACCACGAGCGCCGGTCCAGCCGTGATTTTGGCCCGTCGAAAATTTGGGCTGCGCAAACCGGAATGGCAACGTCAAACTTGTTGCCCACCTCTAACCCGAAAAACCCCGGAGCGCTCACGCCAATAATGTTGAACGCGTGATTGTCGAGAGAAAGCGTGCTGCCCACCGCGCTCTCCGCACCGCCAAAATGATCCTGCCAAAAACCATAGCTCAATACGGCCACGCCTGGGCAGCCGCGCTTATCGTCGTCGGCCGTGATCAATCGCCCCGCCGCGGGACGGACACCCAGTGTGGAGAAATACTCGCCACTGGAAAACATGCCGTTCACATCATGGACGGCGCCGCCTTGCGAGAGATCGAATTGCGCCAGGCTCCACGCAAAAATGCCGGAGTAAAAATCCTGCCGGTCTCGCAGCGCTTCCCAAAGAGGATTCGTGAATGTGGGCTCCGCTTCGTCGTTCGACGACCTCGGATCTTGCATCCGCACCTGCGTCAGTTCTTCGGGTTTTTCCACCGGGAGCATTCGAAGCATCACGGTATCAATCAAGCTGAAGATGGCTGTGTTCGCGCCAATACCGAGAGCGAGCGAGAGGATTGCAACGCAGGAGATGACCGGCGTACGGCCGAGAATTCGCAGACCGTAGCGAATATCTTGAAACAGCGTCTCAATGAGATTCACGCCGCGCGCGTCGCGTATCTCTTCCTTGAGCTGTTCGTGCCCGCCGACCTCAATCCGCGCGCGACGCGTTGCTTGCTCTCGCGTCATGCCAGACTTGATGTACTTCTCAACTTGTTGATCGAAATGAAAGCGCAGCTCCGCGTCCGCCTCAGATTCCACGGTATCGCGGCGGAACAGCGAACGCAGGCGGAACAATAGATCGTTGAACACGGGATCTCCTAAGCCGTCTCGAGAATCTGCGCGACAGCCGCGGCCAGTTTTTTCCAGGAATCTTTTTCAAGCTCGAGCTGTTTGCGCCCGGCCTTGGTGAGCTCGTAGTATTTCGCGCGGCGATTGTTTTCAGACGTGCCCCACTTCGCCTTGATCCACCCGCGCCGCTCCAACCGGTGCAGCGCCGGATACAGCGATCCCTGTTGGATCAACAGCACGTCGCTCGAGATCTGATGGATACGCTCGGAAATGGCCCAGCCATGCTGCGGCTCCAGTGCCAGTGTGCGAAGGATAAGCAGGTCCAGCGTGCCCTGCGGAAGTTCAATTCTCTTTTGCGCCATGAACCAGTTCCCCTGTCACTTCGTCAAGAGAGACTACGCCCTCTCCTGTCGAAGTGCAAGGGGAAAGAGTCATTCATAAGAAGGAATGGTTTGCGGCCGAGGATCTCGCCGCTTCAGCTTTCGTGAAACTCCGTAGGGCGAGGCTGGCCCCGCCCGCGTTACCTAGCCACGCGTGCGCTGAAATTCGTGCATAAAGCACGTGAGAGCTTCGACGGCGCCCATCGTAACAGCGTTGTAAAGCGAGACACGCATCCCACCAACCGACCGATGCCCCGGTGTACCGACCAGCCCCGCCTCCGCAGCCTCCACGGCGAATTGCTTTTCGATGTCTTCATTCCCGCCAGCAACACGAAACACCACATTCATCTTTGACCGCGAGGAATTTTCAACCGGGCAACGGTAGAAGCCCTTGCTCGCCTCGATCGTATCGTAGAGCAACTTCGCCTTGGTGTTGTTGCGCTTTTCGATCGCGGTGATGCCGCCTTCGGCATCGATCCATTCCATTACCAAGCCAACGATGTAAATCGCGAACGTCGGCGGCGTGTTATACAGCGACTTTTCTTTGATGAACGTACGGTATTGTAAAATCGTCGGCAAATTTTTGTCCGCCCGCTCGGCGAGATCTTTGCGGATGATCGCAACCGTGACGCCGCTCGGCCCAAGATTTTTCTGTGCGCCTGCAAAAATCAGCCCGAAGTTCTTCACGTCAATAGGTTTCGAAGCGATATCCGAGGACATATCCGCGACGAGCGGCACGTTTCCGGTCTCCGGCAACTCTGTCCACTGCGTGCCTTCAATCGTGTTGTTCGTGCACATATGCACATAAGAAGCATCCGGCGAGTATTTGATCTCGTCCTTGCGTGGAAGCCGCGCGAATTTGTCCGCTTCGGTCGACGCCGCAACGTTGTGCAGAATCCCTTTTTTCAACTCCCCAAGCGCCTTCGCGGTCCAAGTCCCGGTATGAATCAGATCCACGGGCTTTCCCGGCAAGCAAAGGTTCATCGGCGCCATCGTGAACTGCATGCTCCCGCCGCCCTGCAGAAAAATCACGGCATAGTCGTCAGGAATCGCGAGGTGTTTGCGCAAACCCGCTTCGGCCGCCGCATTAATACTCTCGAATTCCGGCGAGCGGTGGCTCATCTCCATCACGGACATCCCGCTGCCGCGCCAATCCAGCAACTCTTCCTTGATGCGCTGAAGCACAGGCAGCGGCAAAGCCCCCGGCCCCGCATTGAAATTGTGCACGCGCTTCACAGCGCTCTCTGAAGCTGTTGAGGTACTCACGATGGTCAATCCTCTCCGAGGTAGTCGGACTGCACTAGCGTACTTAGCCAGCAATCAAGAATAACAGATGTCGGATACAGCCCGAATGGGAGAGCCAGAGGAACTGCTAAATCTGTTTTGGTTTTTCGGGCGCAGTCAAGTCGCACACAGCCCACCAGGAATGCGTTTGGCGTTCAACGGCATTGTAGTGCGAATACTCGCAGGAGTTCCCGTTTCGCCGCCCCGACCATTGCGGTGCCGAGCCATCGATCGGGCAAACATTTTTATTGGCCCGTTCGCCCCGGCAAGCGGCTGCGGCCAAAACAACCAGGCCGAGGAAAAACACAGTGACCCTGCGCTTCACTCTACACGCCTTCGGCAATAGCAAACTCGACCCGGCGGCGCATCGGGTCGATACGTTCAGCGCGCACGCGCACGCGGTCGCCGTGGTGCCACACAAGCTCTTTCGGTTTTGCGCCGCGTCCACGACGCGATCCAGGCGCACCGCGCCGCCCTTCTCCGCCCGACAGCGCAACAATGGCATGGTCCCGTTCGCGGAAGACGACACGCGTGCCCGCAGCATCCTCGAGAGCATTAATCGGCAGCAACCCTTCCACGAAAACTTCAAACAACTCCACAAAGCATCCAAATTTCTGCACCGAAATAATCAGCCCCTCATACTCCTCGCCGAGATGCGCTTCCATAAACTGCGCCGTCTTCCAATCCATCAACTCACGCTCGGCCCCGCTCGCGCGCCGCTCCGCTTCCGAAGTTTCCGTAGCGATCTCTGCAAGCTGCGTTTCCGAATAGAGCGTTGCCTCCGCGCCCCGCGCCGCATGGCTGGCTACTGGCGCAATCACTTGCGGACGCTCCAATGCCCACTTCAAAACGCGATGAATGATCAGGTCGGGATACCGCCGAATCGGCGAAGTGAAATGCGTGTACTCGTCAAAGCCCAACGCAAAATGTCCGAGCGGCTCAGCCGCATAACGTGCCTGTTTCAGCGAACGCAGCATCAAGTAAGAAATGATGCGCTCCTCAGGTTTTCCGGCTAATTTGTGCACCAGCCTTTGATAATGCTGCGGGGTAATCTTCAACTCCGTAGCGCCAGGCAGCGCCACTTTCATGCCACGCTCGCGCCCGTGGCCATAAGAATCCGGCCGCCCAGCTTTTGCCGGAGCAGGCAAACGCCCGTGCCGCACGGCAATTTCGCGCTGATGCAAGTCCGCTACGCCGAGCGAGTAACCAAACGCGCGCGCCATCTCTTCGAACTCCAGCACCTTACGCGCATCCGGCTTTTCATGGACGCGATGCAACGCCGCAATCCCTCGCTTAAGGAGATAGCCATCCACCGCCCGATTCGCCGCCAACATAAACTCTTCAATCAACCGGTGCGCGATGTTGCGCTCGCTACGCGCGATGTTGGTCATACGCTGCTGCTCATCGAACTCAATCACTCGCTCGGGCAAATCGAAATCGATGGAACCGTGTTCATTGCGCCGCTTGTTCAGCAGCAAAGCCAGCTCTTTCATGTCGCGAAAATGCTCAGCCAAGCCCGAGTAGCGCACCGTCGCATCCGCGCCCCCCTCGATTACCTTATTCACGTCGGTGTAAGTCATCCGCTCGGCCGAGCGAATCACGCTTGAAGTCATGCGGGAACTCTGCATGTTTCCCGCGCCATCAAATTCCATCAGCGCGCTCATCACTAGCCGTTCTTCGCGCGGCTTCAGCGAACACATTCCATTCGAAAGCACCTCCGGAAGCATCGGCACGGCCCGGTCCGGAAAGTACACCGATGTCCCGCGCAGCCGCGCCTCCTGATCCAGTGCCGTCCCCGTTCGAACGTAGTGCGCCACGTCCGCGATATGCACCTGAAGACTCCAGCCTCCATCCGCGCGCCGCTCCACGTAAACCGCGTCGTCAAAATCGCGCGCCGTCTCGCCGTCAATCGTCACGATTGGCAAGTGACGAAAATCCTCGCGTCCTTCGCTCTCGATTTCGCTCACGGGCGCAGCGCGATGCTCCGCTTCCTCCAAAACAGCGTGAGAAAACTCATGCGGCAGATGATGCTTACGAATGATGATCTCGATGTCCACACCGAGATCTCCGGGCCGCCCAAGAATTTCAATCACGCGTCCTGTCGCAGCCGCTCCGCCGCGCGGATAACGCAACAGCTCCACATTTACCACCGCGCTATCCAGTTCAGGCAACTGTGGCAACCGCTTGCCGCGTGCGCCCCCATCTTTCGCATCGTCCCCTAAACCCAATTTTTCTCGCAGCGCAGCAGTCAGCTCATCGCCAGGTGGCATCTGGATTTCATGCTGGATCCGGTTGTCATAAGGCAGCACGACATTTCCACGCGGCCCATAGCGAAACAATCCCACCACCGAGGGATGCGCCCGTCCCAACACGCGCACGATTCGCCCTTCAGCGCGCTGTCGGCCACGCGAACCCGGAACTCGGAAATCCCGCCCGCGAGAATCGCTGACTCGCTGCAGCTTCGCCACCACGCGATCGCCGTGCATCGCATCTCCCACGGCGTCGCGCGGAATAAACACATCGCCATCCAGCTGCGGCATCGGCACATCCGGCACGACAAATCCGTAACCGTCGTGGTGCAAAACGAGCCGTCCCCGCACTTCATCGCGCGCCAACGAATGGGAATCCGCCGGTCGCACATGTATCCCGGCAGATCCCTGCCCGGCAGAAGCAGTCCCGCCAGCGCCACTCCGTGCGGATCCGGCAGCTCCCCTTACATCCTCATCAGTGCGAGCCGCCCCGCTGCGTGATTCTTCGCCGCCTTTCCGCCCCGCCAGCCGGTAGCGCCCTCCAGGCAATTCCGCAATTGCCCCCCGCTTCTTCAGTTTCATCAACATGTTAAATAGGGGTTTGCGGCCGGCCTTGCCGATATGCAAGGCCGCCCCAATCTCGTTGGCAGACGCTGCATCTCCCGTAACTTGCAGAAAACGAAGTATGTTATCTGGACTCAGCGATGAAGGACGTGGCATAAGCTGGATTCACCCCGGCACCGGGTTACATTTCCACAAAGATTCTAGTCATTTTTTTCATTTTCACCGGAACTTTTTTCTTTCAGCCGGGATTAATAGGTAGGCCAACACACGACCGGCCAGCCGCCCTCCGTCAGGCTGACCGGACATCCCCGAAAGGGGATTTGAGGAGGCGGGACGACCTGGCCCGCCTCCTCTTTTTTTGCCCGCTTCAAGATCCCTCACTCGGTGCCCCAAGCGCGAATCTAGCGACTCAGTCCGAAGAAGCTAAACGTTTGAAGTTTGGTGTTTTGATTCCGAGGATGTGATACGCCTTCTCTAGATCCCGAACAACGAACAAATTAGGCCGAGACATTTCACTAAGCGCGAGGAATGTCCGCGACATTCCAAAGGCTTTGTTGTCAGGCGCTACGATTAGCCGAAGCATGTCGCCTGGCAGAACCGGGTCAGTGTTCGCGAGTTGCTTCAACATATCCTCTGAAACATCAAAAGACGTGACCTCGGTAAAGTCCACAATCCCGCCTCTGAGATTTAGTCCAATTAAAATTCCGCTCACGATCTTCAAGCTGTCGCGAAATGAATCGTCCGTCACCGGGCCGTCAAGAGACCAACGACCGACGCGATGCCTCTCATCCACCTCAAACGAAAAACCCATTTGCTAATTATATTGCAGAGGATTGAATTTGGATTCTGAATACTCGCTGGATTGCAAACCGACGAGATATTCGGGCGTCCATTGAAAAAGGTACACCGACAATTGGTCTGGGCACCAAAGGAACAAGAGTGTTCTGGCAGTTGGGGCATTCGAGCACGTTGTTAGTAGTGTCTGGATCCAAACCAATGTGCAGAATCATTTTCTTGTGGCATTTCGGGCATTCAATCAGCATTTGAACGTGACTGGAGTCGTGGCTCTCATGGCACCTCCCCACGGGTGGGCTTTCGCGGATAACCAATTTATTAGCGAGAGATGCATTTTTCTTGCGGCCAGGCCCAAATGGATTATCGTGCATGGGGGACGGCGGACTAAAATACTGCATTTAGCCGATTATAGACCACCCGCGAAATGGATATTCTTGGTGTTCGGGGAGGCGAGGTGCGAAAAATTAGGAGTTACGGGACTCTGTGCTCCCAGTGCGCAAAACTGTTTGAGATCGGAAAAATCGATTTAGAAAGTGATGAGCAATTAGCCGATCTGCGAAATATTCTTTCCCATCAAGGCTGGCAAGATAAAACGGTTTTTTGTCCGCATTGCAAAGCTAGCAGGAAATGCACTCTCTTCAGTTTAATGTTCGTGGACTTCTCGAAGCCGCCTCACTGATCAGCCGCCGAAAAGTTCCACCCTCGTCCTCTTTGGTTTCATTTGTCTTGCGAGGTTTTATTAGGCCGTATCACCTTTTCCTACGATACGGGGCGGGACGCACAATGGGTCTGTCACCCGCGGGGCACGGCTTCCCGTCATGCCCAACCAGCAAATGCTTAAGCACCGCATTGAGGCTCTCGCGCTTCCGGCGATTCAGTTCTGCATCTTCATAAAATGACACATCTCTGGACCTGCGAATATTCTTCAGTTCGCGGAGTACCTTACCCGCATCATGTTTTAAGGCGTCGAGTTCTGCGCACATGGGTTCGTTCGGGTGGGACAATAATTTTAGGTTCTTGAGTTGGACAGCACAAGCGTATTTTCGCTGGTCTAGACTCCGCGCATTTGTGCTAGCAGGGGGTGGTGGAACACTCTTATCGAGAGTACTCCCCTCCAACATGCTGACCCTCCCTTCAACTACGAACATGTTATATTCGCCGTGATGTCCTTTCTTAAAATTGAAAAACGGATCAGAGAAAGGACCCCGGCACGCTCGCCGGCAGTCACATGTGCAGGTCAAGGAAGGAAAATGCAATGGCCGTGATCTGGCTGGTGGCGTTAATTTTGGGCTCGGCATTCGCGATCGCGAGCGGACAGGGCGCGAAATGGAAAATCCTGAATGCGGTCATTATCCTGGCTTGCATGGGCGCAGGACTCGCTCTCGGGTACGCATTAGGCTTAGGAAGAGGGAATCTAGGATTCGTTCCCAATGAAGGCGTACCGTTTGCCATGATGTTCGGAATCGTTGGAGCGATGGCATGCGTGGCGCGAAACACGTGGAGTTCCAAGGAGTGAGTTGTGGCCGTACGGCCCGGACGATCTGATTCCGAATTGGTTACTGATTTGCGACCGTGTTCGACGCGGACGCGTTTCCGATGGCGGCGCCGTTTACGACCAGTTCGACGCGGCGATTACGCTGGCGTCCGTCAGCGGTATCATTCGTCGCAACAGGCTGCGTTTTTCCAAAGCCGCGCGCGGTGATCGTCGATCCCCCAACTCCCTGCTCTGCGAGAAAATCGCGGACGGAATCCGCGCGGCGCTCGGAAAGCTGCTGGTTGTATTCATCGGTGCCCACACTGTCCGTGTGGCCTTCGATCTGCAAAGTGAGGCCAGGATGCGCGAGCAAAATGCCTGAGATTTTCGCCAACTTTTCGCGCGCGCCCGGCTTGAGCGTGTAGCTGCCTGTATCAAACAGCACGTCGGACATATTCACGATGAGTCCGCGAGCGGAATCGCGCGTCTGCAGAATGGAATTGAGTTGATTCAAGAGTTGTGCGCGAAGATCTGCTTTTTCCGCTTCGGCGCGTGCGGCAGCCTGGCGCGCTTTATCAGCATCCGCTTCCGCGGCGCGCTGTTGATCGACTGCGGCAGCTTTATCTCGCGCTGCTTGTTCGGCCGCAGCCTGCGCGGCTTGCTGCTGCGCTACAGCGGCGGCAGTGGCTTGCTCGGCTTCCTGTTTTTGGCGCGCGGCATCGGCGGCGGCTTTTTCCGCTTCCTGCTTCATGCGAACAGCTTCGGCCTTGGCGGCTTCCGCTTGCAGGCGAGCCTGGTCCGCGTCCTGGCGGCGCTTGATTTCAGCAGCCGCTTGTTCTTCAGCGGCTTTTTTCTCGGCTGCGACTTTGGCTTGCGCGTCTAGTTCAGCCTTTTGTTTTACGGCCATCACACGCGCTTCTTCCGCGGTTTCCACAACTTCACGCGCGGCGGCTTCGACAGATTTTTTCTCGCTCCCGCGACGGTAGATGTCTTCGGCGTTTTGGAGTTGCTGCTCAGCTCTAGCCAGCGAAGAGGCGGCAAATTTATCGGCTTGTGCAATGCGGGCGATGCGAACGGCGTTGCGTGCCTCGAAGAGTTCGAGGGGCGTTTTGCGGTCAATGCCGAAGATGGCGTTTTCGATTTTCGTATTGGAAGAGGAATAGATGCCGCGTCCCAGCAATTCATACTGGGCATCGATGTTTTCGATTTTCCCTTGCGTCGTTGAGCCGAGAACATTTTCAAGAACGACCATGTTGCCCGGCTGCGTGACCGCAAAATACGGTTCCGCGGTGACGATCATGCCGAACGTTTGCATGTCGGAGATGGCTTTGACCTGGCCGCTGCCGTTTTTGAGAGCGACTTCGCCCAGATTCACAGCGCGGCCCTGCGAAGAGACAGCCCACATTACATACGTGAGATATTCGAGGCCAAACTTGGTGGCGTCTTCGAAGCCCTGGAATTTGGCTTCAATTTCCATGCGATTGCTTTTGCTTTCGACTTTGGCCTCGCCTGTTGCGCCTTGCATCAGCTCAGTGCCTTGAAAATCAATCTTGGTGGTGCCGCCGGCGCGGCGATAGTTCACAACCTTCGTGGTGCGCGAGACTGAGGCTGGTGCGGAAGCAGGAGATGCAGTGGCTTGCTGAGCAGCAGCCTGAGTTTGTGGTTTCGCTGCGGAAGGGGCTTGGCCGAATGCGGGCGCCGCAAAAATGCCCAACATGCCCGCGATTGCGAGATAAGAAGATGCCTTTTTCACGTCAGACTCCTTGATCGCCTCCGATGGCGACCTCTTTTGTGAAGACAGCTCTCGCTGTATTCGTGCGAGCGGTCCTAACTTCAAAGGGAGCTATGACCTAGGTTCTTTTTATCGTAGCAAGAAAGGAGCGACGGGAAAGGGATTGAGGCGCGCGTTTGTACAAATGATTACGAGCAGAGCGAACCAAAGCCACTGCGAAAGGAATCGAACGGGAATGAGGGAGAGATTTGCATCTCTGCCGTTCGTTCGAGCAAATCTTACGGTTCGCTAGTAGAGTGATTACTCGACTCCATGCCTCCCAGTCCTCCTAAGTCCAACAAACCCGGCAAATTACCTTCGGCGCCAAACGCGCCAACCGCTTCGAGCAAGAGTCTCTTGCCGTGGCTGGTGGCGGTGGCGTTTTTCATGGAATCGCTGGACACGACGATTCTCAACACGGCGGTGCCGGCTATTTCGGAAGCTCTGAAGGTAGCTCCGCTGAGCATGAAGTCCGTGCTGGCGAGCTACACCTTGAGCCTGGCTGTTTTCATACCGATCAGCGGGTGGATGGCGGACCGGTTCGGAACGCGCCGGGTGTTTGCATCGGCGATCGGCCTCTTCACGCTCGGATCTTTTCTATGCGGCATATCGAGCGACATCCATTTACTGGTCGCGTGCCGCATTTTGCAGGGCTGCGGCGGAGCCATGATGGTGCCCGTGGGCCGGCTCACTTTGGTGCGGACGTTTGCCAAATCCGAACTCATTCGGGCGATGAGTTTCGTGGCGATTCCAGCTTTGGTCGGCCCCATGCTCGGACCGATTGCCGGGGGATTGATCGTCGGTTACCTACATTGGCGATTTATTTTCTTCGTGAATATTCCGATAGGCATCATCGGCTTGTTGATGGTCTATTGGCATTTGCCCGACTACCGCGAGAAAACACATCCGCTCGATATTGTTGGGCTCATTCTGTTCGGTTCCGGCATCGCGTTGTTGTCTTATGTGCTGGAGATCTTCGGCGAACATGAGCTGGGCACAGGTGAAATTTTGGGCTTGTTGGCGGTTTCCCTATCGCTTATCGGAGGCTATCTGCTGCACGCGCGCCAGATTGCATATCCCTTGCTGCGTCTGAGCCTGTTTCGCATTCGCACATTCAGTGCGTCGGTTAGCGGGAGCTTTTTCACGCGGCTGGGAATCGGCGGAGTGCCGTTTCTCCTGCCATTGCTCTATCAGGTGGGCCTAGGATTCACGCCGATTCAGTCCGGGCTGCTGATCATGCCCCAGGCGCTCGCCTCGATGAGCACGAAATTCCTGCTGCCGAAAATTTTGAACCGCATCGGCTACCGCGGCGTGCTGATTTCTAACACAGTTATCCTCGGTCTTCTTCTGCTGCTTTTTGCTACCATCGGGCTGCATACACCAGTCTGGGTGATCGTGATTCAGGCGTTTTGCTATGGAGCATTCACATCGCTGCAGTACACGAGCATGAACACGCTCGTTTATGCCGATGTGACTGAGGAAGAAACGAGCAGCGCGAGCTCTATTGCGAGCACGACGCAGCAAATGTCCATTAGCTTTGGTGTCGCGGCGGCAGGCCTCGCGACAGCGTTCTTCGTGCCGCGTGTGCATTCCAATCCGGCGGAAATGATTCATGGCGTGCACAAGGCATTGCTTGCGCTTGGCGTGTTCACAATTGTGTCCGCCGTCATTTTTAGCAAGTTAAAAAGCGGCGACGGGCAAAACGTCAGCCAGCAGAAGGTCGTTCACGCTCAGTGAACAGCGCTGGACGCTAAAGCAGTCCGAGATGGTCTGGATACTTGGCCTGCAAGGCGCTCACTAAGACATCAAATTCGGGAAGGCCGCGGAGATTTTGGAGACATGGGTCCTTCAGAAAGAATGGCCAGCATGCGAATCCGGTGCTAACGCTCCGCTCAAGCCATCCGAAGGCTTCTGTGGGCCGCTCGAGTAAGGAGAGAATGCATGCGACTTGATAATAGGTATGGTGAGCATGCCCGAAGGACTTTGCGCTGCTGCACGCCCGAGTTAGACACGCAAGCGCCGGCGCAGCCTTCCCTCTCAGAGCATAGTAAACGCCAAGGAGACTGATGGTCAGCGGCTCCTCGGGCAAAAGCTCAATAGCCTCATCGAGCAAGGCTTTCGCCTCATTCCAATCCTCTGTCATCATCGCCAATTGCGGAGCGAAATAGACAGGGTACTTGTTAGCAGGACTTTCGGTTCGCCATGCGCGGATTTCTTCCCGCGCCAGATCATACTCACGATTCCAGACATAAACCTGGACGATGCTGTGACTGACGGCTTTTCCTGGCTGGAAGGGGCGACCTCTCTCGTACATTTCTCGAGCGTGGTCCAACAGGCCGATATGCGCCAGAATTGTTCCCAAGCGGTTGTACGCATGAG
Source organism: uncultured Acidobacteriota bacterium (assembly GCA_963784015.1). Lineage (GTDB taxonomy): Bacteria > Acidobacteriota > Terriglobia > Acidiferrales > UBA7541 > Acidiferrum. The sequence goes on along the minus strand of CAWAPX010000023.1, from coordinate 1,285,063 downwards.
GCAGATTTTTTTGAAGGGCAAGCGCGCGGCGCAGTTCGGCAATGGCTTCGAGATGCTGGAAATTCTTAGATGGTCCCCAAAGAAGAAAAGCGTTGGCGACGTGCCCTTCTGGCAAATCGGGATCCACTTCCAGCGCGCGACGGCAGTGAAACTCTGCCTTTTCGAGCCAGATGCTCGCTGGGTCGACTTCAAAATGTCGAGATGCACAGACGAGTGAGAGCGTGGCATGGGCGAGGGAAAAGCCTGGATCGCGTGTAACCGCAGTGCTGAGGTGTTGGGCCGCTTCCTCCAGCAGAGCAGGATCGCTGGAGGAACTGAGCCGGTAGCCGTGTACGAATTCGGCATAAGCCATCGGATCCTTGCTATATCGCGGGCGCCGGTTGGCGTCCGTCGGGTGCAGTGGTCTGTTTAGGGCGCTGGCGATTTGTTTGGCAATCTCGTCTTCGAGATCGGACAGACGAGAGACGTCGAGATTGCACTTCCGCCGGAGAACCGAGGTCTGCAAATGCGTGTCAAACATCTCCAATGAAAGAAGCCATTGGCTCTTCGATTCTTGAATGGCGCCATGAATCACGAAGCGGACACCAAGGCGTGAGCCGACATCGGAAGAGGTCATCTGGGCCGGCACGCTGAGCATTGCTGATGTCGGCAAGACATCCACCCCTTGCAGATTTCCGAGGCGCGACACCAGTGCATCCGCAAATCCGAGACACACGCCCTGGTCATCGTGAATTTTTCCAAGGAGAAAGAGGGGCCGGACGGCCAGCGATGGACGTTCGGTTCGCATGTTTACTCGCTCACGGTCGGGCTCATCCGAAGCGTTTCGTTCGTGATGGGATTGGGAGAAGCGGGCATCGATCACGCGCACCGGCCCGATGAATCTGTACCCTTTGCCGACCACGGTTTCCAGAAAGCGCGGCTTCTCGGAGTTATCCCCCAAGGCCGAACGGATTTTGCGCACGATGTTGTTGATGTTTGGCTCGGTATCGATGAAAAGATCCGAGCGCCAAAGTTTCGTAACAATATCTGTGCGGGAGACTAGCTGCTCCTTCCGACTCACCAGAAAGATCAGCAGCTCCATTGGCTTCTTCTCGAGCTTCACGCGGCGCCCGCTGCGGCGAAGCTCGTAGCGGCCGAGATCGAGCTCGACTTCGGTAGGTAATCGTTTTGGCATACGCATTGGCCTGCCAGCCCTATTATCCACCCAGATTGAGCGATTTACGGAGATATATAAAAGATATGGAAAAGTTAGGTAGCATCAATTGATGACAGGTATTCTTTGGAGGAATATCCTCACGAAGTAGAGCTCTACCAGGGAGGCAGAACCATGAGACGGAAGGTACATGTTAAGGTAGCGATGGTCGGATTGCTGTGCGGAGTGGGCTTGGCTGTTACGATTGGCGCGCAACCCGCTTCTTCTGAGAGACATACGTTCATGCCGGATGGCATTCCTTATGGTCCGGCGCCGGCGTTTGTGGCCGCAGGCGCGCAACTTGCCGTGCTCGAGGGCAACCCTGGCGCATCAAGCGGGGATTACACCGTGCGCTTGAAGATGCCAGACGGATACCGCATCGCGCCTCATTGGCATCCTCAACGGGAAAACGTCACGATTATCTCCGGGACTTTCAAGGTTGGCATGGGCGATACCTTCGATGAGAGCAAGATGGGCGCTTTCCCAGCTGGAAGCTTTGCGTTTCTCGATCCTGACATGCATCACTACGCGATGGCCAGTGGAGAAGTCGTGGTGCAAGTCCATGGCACAGCTCCCTTGCAATTCAACTACGTCAATCCAAACGACGATCCAAGCCGTAAGAAATAGTCGATAGAGCCGCTGCTGCAAACATGCGGCAGCGGCTTTGTCTGAATGGTTGGCGAGCCCGCCAAAACTCCGTCGTGCCTGGATACTGCGCGAGTTGTACAAAACAGCCATGTAACCCGGCGGAGGATACCGCCAACCAACCAGAGTTAGCATTGAAATGCTTCAGATTTGACAAATCATTACCTCCCTTAAATTACCTACCGAACTGATTTTTCGACGGAACTTTTCCCTTATTTAGACGTCTATGTATTGCGAGGTCTGAGTATGGCTAAGGCTGACTCTTTGCAGGGGTCGATGGATCTGCTTGTTTTGAAGGTACTTTCGCGGCGACCGGGATTGCACGGGTACGCGATTATGTCCGCGATTCAGGACATTTCCGGCGAAGTGCTGCGGGTGGAGGAAGGTTCGCTCTATCCGGCTTTGCACCGTATGGAGGAGGCGGGGTGGATTCGCGCGGAGTGGGTAACTAAAGATACGGGGCGGCGCGCGCGGCTATATGAGGTAACGGCGGCGGGGAAGAAACAGCTGGGGATGGAAGAGTCGCGCTGGCAGGCGGTGACTCTGGCGGTGAACCGCGTGCTGCGGGAGGCGTGAGATGTCGCTTTGGTCTCGGATAACGAATGTTTTGCGGGGTGAAAAAGTGAACCGCGAAATCGATGAGGAGTTAGAGGCGCATATTGCGGAGGCGATTGCGTCGGGACGCAATCCTGCTGAAGCGCGAAGAGCCTTTGGTTCGACGCTGCGGCACCGCGAAGGGAGCCGCGACGTGAGGCTCGTAGCGTGGCTGGAATCTTTGCGCTCGGACGCGATCTTTGGCTTGCGGCAGCTTAAAAAGACGAAGGTTACTTCTGCCGCGGCAATTCTGTCGCTGGCTTTGGCGATTGGAGCTTGTACGTCTGCGTTTCGATTGATTGACGCGATTCTTCTACGGCCGCTGCCCGTCGCGAATCCTGAACGGCTTTACGATTTGGCACAGCAAGGCATCGGACCGGATGGTAAGCCGCAAGATTTCGATGGCTGGGCGTATCCGGATTTTCAGTTGATGCGAGCAGCGGTAAAGGATCAGGCCGAGCTATTCGCTGTTTCGTACGCGGATTCGGTGGACCTGACTTACAAATCGGATGAGGACATTGAGAAAGCGTACCTGCAATACGTCTCCGGCTGGATGTTTCCGACGCTTGGGCTGCGTCCGGCGTTAGGACGCTTGTTCACAGAAAACGACGATCTGAAACCTGGCGGACATCCTTACGCAGTGCTCTCTCACGACTATTGGTCGCATCGTTTTGGGCAAGATCCGGCTGTGATTGGCCGCACCTTTCGCATGGGAAATGAGATTTACGAAATTGCAGGAGTCGTCGAAGCGCCTTTTACAGGCACCGAACCAGGGACGATGGTAGATATTTTCGTGCCGACGATGATGAATCCGGCGGTCACGCGCAAAGACTCGACGTGGCACCGTACTCTGGCAATGGTGAAGTCCGGTGTGGCGCTCGAGCCGATGCGGCAGAAACTGGAAGCCACTTCGCGAGCGTTTGAAGAGGAACGAGCGAAAGGCTTTCTTGGAATGTCCAAGAAAGAGATTGATCAATTCCTGGATCAAAAGGTTGTGCTCGAACCGGCAGCGACGGGAGTGTCGGATTTGCAGACGGAGACGAAGCGGCCACTCGCTGTGCTCGGCGTGCTTGTGGCTCTGGTGCTACTCATTGCGTGTGCCAATGTCGCAAATTTGATGACAGCGCAAGCTTCGGCGCGAGCGCGCGAGATGGCGGTGCGCGTTTCCATCGGCGGTGGAAAATGGCGTCTGATTCAGCTGGTGCTTGTACAAAGTGGGTGGCTGGCTCTGATGGCGGCAGCGATCGGCGGATTGTTCGCGTGGTGGTCCGGGCCATTTGTCGTAAGCATGATCAATCCGTCGGATAATCCGGCACGGCTTATTCTTCCTTCGGATTGGCAGGTTCTTGGATTCGGTTTGGCGCTCGCGCTGCTCGTGACTCTGCTTTTTGGATTGATTCCCGCGCTCCGCGCCTCGTCTGTCAATCCTGTCAGTGCGTTGAAGGGCGGCGATGATCCACATTCGAAACGCCGGCTGATGCACGCGCTGATTGCCGTGCAGGTAGCGTTCTGTTTTCTTGTGCTCTTTGTGGCAGGACTTTTCGTCACAACCTTTCAACGATTGTCGCAGCAATCTACAGGCTTTTCGACGAACAGACTGCTTATTGTGGATGCCGTCACCAAAACGCCGCAGCCGATAGAGTTTTGGGAGCAAGTGGCAGATCACGTACGAAGTATGCAAGGAGTCGAAGCAGTCGCGATTGGAGATTCTCCCTTGCTCGGTGGCAGCGGCTGGAACAATTTCATTTCCGTAAACGGTGCGCCGCCCAATGGAGTGCTGTCTTACATGCGCGCCGTTTCGCCGGGCTGGCTGGACGTGATGAAGATTCGGTTGCTAGATGGAAGAGACTTCCGGCCGGGCGATATGCACCCGGGAGCAGCGCTCGTCAACGAAACCTTCGCGAAGACGTATTTTGATGGAGTCGATCCAGTGGGAAAGAGCTTTGATCTCTCGCTGGATGAGGGCGTGCGACTACGATATGAAATTGTGGGGTTGGTGGGAGACGTGCGGTACCGGAATTTGCGCGAGCCGATTTTGCCGCAGCTGTATGTCCCTTTTCACGCTGTGGACGGCAACGGTGCTTCGCGAAAAAGAGGTGCGGGGATTTTACTGGTGCGAACAGCCAGCTTGAATCCACGGTCGCTCGCCTCGGTGCTACGACAGGAAGTCCCACGGGCACGAGCGGAGTTTCGCGTGAGCCGCATTCGAACACAATTGGAAATCAACCAGTCGCAGACCGTGCGTGAGCGGTTGTTGGCGACGCTGGCGCTATTCTTCGCGATTGTAGCGTTGTTGCTCGCGGGCGTCGGTTTGTATGGCGTGCTGCACTATTCCGTACTGCAGCGGCGGCGCGAGATTGGGATTCGGATCGCGGTGGGCGCGCAGGCAGGAGGCATCGCACGGTTAGTGACGATGGATGTATTTGCGATGGTACTCGTGGGAGCTCTGGTAGGCATCGGTCTCGGGATGTTGTCGGTGCGCTATGTGGAGTCGCTGTTTTACCAGGTGAAGGCAACCGACTTGCAAATGCTAGCGTTTCCTGCGCTGGCGATTCTCGCTGGAGCGTTCTTGGCAGCGCTGCGGCCGGTGATGCAAGCGGTTCGAATCGAACCAGTTTCGATGCTGCGCGTGGAGTAGATGAACAATACCGGATGGTGCCCGAATCGGATGAGAATTAGACTTGGAGCGCGGGCAAGAGAGTGAGGTGCAGGTATGCTCCTGATGTTCATCCTTCCGATAGTGCTCCTGGTAGCGGTTGTGGGCAGTCTTCCGATTTGGCGGCACAGCAAGCAGTGGGGCTACTACCCGATTAGCGGGGTGGGACTGGTCATACTCATTGTCTTGATTCTCTGCTGGACCGGGCGTCTGTAGGGAGATAACAAGAGTTCATTCCATTTCGGTTTTGGCGCATTTGTACATAGAGCGGGGCGGAAGCTCGTTTTCACGTTCTGGCTTTCGAAGAGCGCTGAGACTGGAAACTTGACCCTATACCTGAGTATAGGGTTCAGAATAGTGTCATGCGTATTGGAGAGCTTTCCGCGCGAGCGGGCGTCAATGTTCAAACTGTCCGGTTCTACGAGAGGGAGAAACTGCTCCGAAAACCGGTGAGGACGGCGTCTGGATACCGTACGTTCGAAGACGCTGACCTGGAGCGAGTCCGTTTTATCAAGGACTCGCAACAGTTGGGCTTTTCGCTCAAGGAGATCAAGGAACTGCTGGAGATTCATGAATCGGCGAAATCGTTTTCGGGCGGGCCGCAGACGAAGTCGAAGGAATGGGAGAAGGCATTTCGAATCGCCAGAGAACGGCTTGAGATGATCAACCAGAAGATCGAATTTCTTAAAGCTTTGAGGAAGCCGCTGGCTGCTGTTCTTGAACAGCCGGGTGCGGAAAAAGCAATGGTGTGCCCAGCTTCTTTGATGGCGCATCCCGCGGCGGAACAGACTGCAAAACACGACTGGAGTGACGCCGGCATGATTTCTCGTCCTCGTAAAAAATCCGCTTGACTCTATACCTCGGTACAGACTCCACACTCCCTAAAGAACGCAGCTGAATAAACAATGATTGTCTGAGCGCTTTTCAACTAACAACTCAGCTCGTTGCAGCGATTTGATCGAAGGGAGAAAACAAAAATGATTCGAAGAATTGCGCTGTTATTTCTCGCGGTTGCGTTTACGGCCGTGGCTGCGAATCCGCCGGACTTTGCGGGGACGTGGGTCTTCAATGCGGGAAAAAGCAAGAACGTGGGGATGATGGCCAGCGCTGAATACACTTCGGCGATCACGCAGACTGCAAAGGCGCTCACTGTAAGCGACACCACCGTGTTCAACGGGCAGAAGCAGACACATGAAACGAAGTACGACTTGAGCGGCGCGACTGTTCCAAACGACTCACCAATGGGAGAGAAGAGTCAGACGAGCAGCCACTGGTCGGGGAACAAATTGGTGACGACTTGGGAGTCCGAGGGCGCGGTGGCAGGAACGAAAGTGGTTCGAACGGAGACGCGCTATTTGTCTGACGATGGAAAGACATTGTTTCTGGAATCGGCGCGTGCTGGCAAGGAGTCGATGGTCATTGTGTTCGACAGGAAGTGATGAGCGTGGACGAGGCGATTCCATTGCAAGGGGGGATTCGCGGCCGAGATGGAGGCACATCAAGAAAACGGGCGCGGCTGACGCTTGGGCTCATCGTCGTAATCGTGCTTGTAGTCGGCATTGTGACTGCGTACTGGTTTCAAAAACAACCGCGCGAGGGAAAAAACCTCGCTGCTGTATCCACGATTTCTCCGGAAATGCGAGAGATCGATTCGACGGTCACAACGAGCGGAACCGTGCGGCTGAGAACTGGCGCGGAAGTGCGCGTCGGTTCACAGGTCTCGGGAATCGTGCGCAAGCTGAACGTGACGGTCGGCTCTCACATTCAGAAAGGGGACATCATCGCGGAAATTGATCCGCGCCCCTTGCAAGCGCGCGTGGAACAGATGCGGACGCAAGCGGCGATGGACGAAGTGGGCGTCGGGAAAGCTCAGAGGGACTTGAACCGCGGGCAGCAGCTATTTAAGGAGGGAGTTTTGCCGGCGCAGCAGAAGGAAGATCTGGAATGGCAGATGAAAAGCGCGCAGGCGAAGCTGGAGAAATCGAAGAGCGATTTGGCGGCGTCGGAGATTGATTTGTCTTACGCAGTGATCCGCGCGCCGATTTCGGGGACGGTGGCTTCGGTTTCGACGCAAGAGGGAGAGACGGTGGCCGCGTCGTTCGCTGCTCCCACGTTTGTGACGATCATCGAGGATAACGCGCTGGAGTTGGTGGCGATGGTGGATGAGACGGATATTGCGAATGTGCGTGCTGGCGACAGCGTGGTCTTTACTGTGGAGGCATATCCGTCGAGAGAAATGCCAGCCATCGTGAAGCGGATCGATCCTGTCGCGACGATTATTTCCGGCGTGGTGAATTACCCGGTGATGGCGGCCATTCAGAAAGACGGACGGCTGCTCAAACCTGACATGACGGCGAATATCACGATCATGACCGCGGAAAGAAAAGCCTTGGTTGTGCCCAACGGGGCGATTCAGCGTGACGGTGACGAACGTTTCGTATTTCTTATGCGGGACAGGAAACAGGAGAAACGGACCGTAACGGTTGGGACGTGCGACGCGGGATTCACCGAGATCAAGAAGGGTTTGATCGCGAGTGACCAGGTTGTCGTCACTAACGTGGCGGATTCGGAGAAAAAAGGCGGGAAACCATGATTGAAGTGACGCATCTTGGGAAAACGTATCGCCGAGGTGACGGCACGCCGGTCGAGGCGTTGAAAGATATTTCATTCCTGATTGAGCAAGGACAGTTTGTGACCATTCGCGGGCCGTCAGGCTCGGGAAAATCTTCGATGCTGAATATCGTGGGATGTCTCGACAAGCCGACGTCAGGAGCCTACCGGCTAAACGGTGAGGAATTGTCGAACTATTCCGATAAACAGCTTTCGCACATCCGCGCGTGGAAAATTGGGTTTGTGTTTCAGTCGTTCAATCTGATGCCGCGGACGACGGCGCTGGAGAACGTAGAGATTCCGATGATCTATGGTCCGGGGCGCGTCGATCGCAAGCGGGCGATGGCCGCGCTCGATCGCGTGGGGCTTGGGGAACGCGCCCATCACTACGGGACGGAGCTTTCCGGCGGCGAGCAGCAACGCGTAGCAATTGCGCGGGCGTTGATCAACGATCCTCCTCTTATTCTCGCCGATGAACCTACGGGAAATCTCGATTCGGCCGCTGGGGCCGAAGTGATGGCGATACTTCGCCAACTGCATCAAGAAGGTCGGACCGTGGTTTTGGTGACGCATGATGACGCGGTGGCCGCGTACGCGGAACGCGAGATCTTGTTTAAGGACGGAGTGCTTGGGTCAGATCGAAAGATAGCTGTGCTCATGACGGAGTGAAGCTAGCAGCGGCTTGGAGAACAGAAGATGCGAATCACGTCGGGAATCGGAATTGCGTGGCGCAGCATGTCGCGGAACCGGCTGCGCACGTTTTTCATGATGGCAGGCGTGATGATCGGGATTTGCTCGCTGACAATTCTGGATTCTGTCGGCGAGAACACCAAGAGGGAGACGATGAAGCGGTTTAAGAACATGATCGGAACGTTCGATACGGTCATCATTCGTCCCGGCGCCGGAAAGACACGCGGGATGGTGTCGCTGACGAATGTTCCTCCGACATTGAAGTTCGAAGACGCTGCGGCTATTGCGGTGGAACTTTCGGAAATTAAACAAGTCGCCCTGCTGCAGAACGCGTTTGATATCGATGTGAAATATAAGGACAAGAACGTGAGCCCTGCGATTTTTGGCGTATCCGCGAACTGGCTCGATTTGCGCGGTGATGAACTCGCACAGGGAAATTTTATAAATGAGGAAGATATACAATCGCTCGCGCGAGTAGCCATTCTGGGGTCGGATGTCCTGCCCACTCTATTTCCCGAGGGCGACGCGCTCGGGAAGACGATTCGAATTGGCGATGTTCCGTTTCAGGTGAAGGGAGTGCTCGCGGCGCGAGGTGCAGGGCCAGGCGGAGGAAGTCTGGACGACCTGATTCTGATTCCAGTAACCACGGCATCGAAGCGTCTCTTTAACCGGGATTTTCTGACGATGCTGATCGCACAGCTTCGCGATCCGGAGAAGAGCGACGCAGCAGTGGCGAAGATCACAGCGCTGTTGCGACAGCGGCACCACATCGCGACCGCGGCGCTTGACGACTTCACGATTACCAGCCCGCAAGCAGTGATGGCGCAGGTGACGCAGATGGGTTCCACGCTTTCGACGATATTGAAGGGGATTGCGACGATCGCGATGTTCATCGGCGGAGCGGTAATCATGAGCTTGATGTTGATCAGCGTGTCCGAGAGAAGGAAAGAGATTGGGCTGCGGCGCTCCGTCGGCGCGAGCCGGCGGGACATTTTGCTGCAATTCATTTTGGAAGCGTCGCTCATCTCGATTTTTGGGGGGCTGATTGGGATCGTGCTCGGCCTAGGTGGCACCAATTTGGTCGCGCGCATACAGCACTTGCCTCCGATTTTTGCGTTGCGAGCTTTGGAATGGACTGCTGGGCTTTCGGTGGGACTTGGTCTGGTCTTCGGAATCTACCCGGCGTGGAGAGCGACGCGAGTGGATCCAGTAAAAGCCCTGCGAACCTGACGCAGGATCGATAGAGCCTTCCGAAAAACATATGCACATCGGCAAAGCACTCCTCTTGATTGCAGGGTCGTTGCGGTTGACCTGGCGATTTCGTTTGCGCTCCGGGCTAATCCTTCTAAGTGCGGTGCTTGGAGTCGGCGGTGTGATTTCCGCGATTAACTACGCTGCCGAGGGTCGAATGAAAGTCCTAAGCAGGATTCAACGGTTGGGGACAAATGTGCTGGTCGTTACTCCGCAGTTGAGCCGCAAGGTGGGAGGGCGCGCAAAGACGGGAACGATTGTAACCACACTAGTCGCCGCGGATTATGCTGAGATTCTGCGCGAGACTTCCGATATCAATAGATCGTCAGCAACGATCACCACATCTTTCCTGGTAAAGGCGGGCGACCTTTCGAAAAGCAACTGCGTTGTGATGGGAACCGAGCCAGACTACGCGCGCATCCGGCACTGGCAAACGACCGAGGGAGAGTTCTATGAGGTGCCGGAAATGAGGAGAGCGGCGCGCGTGGCTGTGCTTGGCTCGACTGTGCGGCGCGATCTCTTCGACAGTGAATCACCGATCGGAAAGCGAATCTTCATCAATCGAGTGCCCTTCGAAGTAATCGGAGTGCTGGAAGAACGGGGCCAAGGACTCGACGCGACTAACGAGGACAACCAAGTTTACATACCGTTGAGCACGGCCATGCGCCGCCTGGCGAACGTCGATTATTTCAGCTCCATTCTTTTCGCGGTGACAAGCTGGGACAAAATGGATGAAGCGACGGAAACGATTCGTCAGGTTCTTGGCAAGAGGCATCGCGCGCTCGGGAATTTACCAGAAGACTTTCACATTCAGAACCAAAAAGCCCTGATCGATACGGAGATCGCTTCTTCCAATCGCCTCACATTTCTTGTGCGGTGGGTGGGATTGAGCGGTCTTGCCGTTTCTGGTTTGGGTATCCTCGCGATTTCCTGGATCGCCGTAGGAGAAAGAGTCGGAGAAATCGGAATACGCAGAGCGCTCGGAGCGACGAAGTTGGACATCTTCTTTCAATTCTTATTTGAGGCGGTGATAATCAGCGTCCTCGGATGTTTCGCGGGGATCATTGCCGGCTGGCAAGGCACCGAAAGTATTGCGCACCGAGCCGACCTTCCGTTTTTCTTTGATTGGACGGGTGCCGTGCTGGTGGCGGGATTTGCGGTCTTCATGAATCTGGTTTTTGCGCTGATCCCCTCGAGAAGAGCGGCGCACCTGGATCCGATTCGAGCGCTCAAGTCAGAATAAAGGCGGCAACGAGGCGAGGTGGATTTATATGGATGGTGCCCGAAAGAGGACTCGAACCTCCACGACCGTTAAGTCACAGGCTTCTGAGACCTGCGCGTCTGCCAGTTCCGCCATTCGGGCACGAATGCTTTGGGTGAAACCCCTGCAAAACCGGGGTTGCAGTTCCAACGAGGCTTTTTCATTGTGCCCGTGGCCTTCCGCTTTGTCAACGAAGGCGGCCATCAGCTTTCGCTCGAACTTGGAAGTGCGCGTGGGACAAATGCTAAGCGGCTCATGACTGATGATCCGCGCAAACTCTTGCAAACAGTAGACTTGAACGCAAACAGATGCGATTTTTGTTTGGCGCTTATGATGGCAGAGGCCGTGAAGGGAAGCATCGATTTACTTTATGAGAAGTAGTTGAAATTCAAATGCGCGGTGCTATACTCGCGCTCTAGAACGCGGTCTCTCCCCTTCCTTGCACCTGCAAAAAAAGACCGCGCCAGTTCCAGTGGGAGGTCACCATGGAGCACCTAACTACAGGCCCTATTTTCTATGTTCTGATTGCCTGGGCGATTGTCACCGCTGTATTTATGCTGTTATTGATTCGGCGGAGCCTTCTTGCCAGCCATGAAGATGATCAAATCTTTCTCGATGCCGCACAGGAACACATGGCCCGAGAGCAAAGGGAGATCGTCGCGAAGATCAATGCGCTTTCGCGGCCGCTCATGACCAGCGGCATCGCTTCGGGAGCGCTCCTTTTGATTCTGGCCTGTCTGTGGCTGTACAACGGGCTGAAAAATATTTAGTGCGTTAAACAGGATCCGGCGGGGCCCATTCTTTAGTGCGTCGACGGACTGTTTGGCGGAACCTGCGGCGTTGGCTGTGTGTTCGTCGGTGCGGCGGGTGGAGCGTTTGGCGTCAACGAACTGTGATTGTGCACGATCACCCAGTGATTATTCCTTTTTTCCAGAACTAAAGTAGTTTGTCCCCGAGCGGCGGCGGGCTGTCCGTCCACGACCGCTGAGAACTCCCACTGATAGCAGGCCCAGGCGAAGTTGCCATTGACCTTGATGTAGGTGTTGCTCCTGTCCATGCGCACCTGTTGCATACGGTTGTGCTGCGCCTGATAGACGGTGAGATAGTTTGCCCACGTGAAAATGGGCGGTTCCCAATTGCCACTGACGATGGAGACGTCATCGGCATAATCCTTGTGCATCTTTTCAACGTCGCCGAGCTGCCAGGCGCCCAGCATTTCCGAAATGGTGTAATCGACCTGCTGCTCGTCGCCCATGGGTATAGAGGGCATTTTGTCAGCTGAGTCGTCCGTTTTCTTTTTCTTCTGAGCTGCAGCCGGTGAGGCGCAAGCAAAGAAAAGTGCCGCTCCCAAGAAGAGCGAGACAATTGTTTTGAGCCTGCGGCCGGCAAAATGATTGGAAATATAACTCTTCATGCGTCTTCGACCCCCGGTTGAAGAGGATAGCACGCTGATTTGCGCGCGGAAGCGATGTGTCCAGTTGATGTACGTGGGCTTGCCGGGCCTTGCGAGAACACGGGAGGCGCGAAAGTTGCGCCCGGGTCAGTTTGCTTGCGTGGCGCTAAGAAGATTTACGAAGAGCCGGTACGCGCCCGGAACACCTTCGGGGATTTGGCGAAAGAAAGCGATGCCCGTGTAGATGTACATCCCTTTGCCGTAGCGCGTGTAAACCAGAGCGCCGTTAAGGTCCGGCTCGCCGGGATCGTTCATAGCCAAGACCGCGGTGTATTTTGGATCAAATTGTGTCCAGTAGTAGAGTCCGCGCTCTTGCACCCAGCCTTTAAAGTCGTCTTGCGTGATTTTGTTCGGGCGATTAAGAAGCGGATCGTCCGGCTTAAGAAATTTGACCGGAGAATTTTCATCAGTGATACGAGGAAGCTGGCCTCCCGGGCCGTTCGTGATTTTCGCGGGATAAGGAGCGTATGGTTCTTTGTTCCAGGCAAAGTCGCGGTTGTATTGCACGACGAGTGTGCCGCCGTTGGCGACGTACTGTAGAAGCCGCTGATTTGCACCGGGAAGTTCCGGGCGCAGTTCGTAGGCGCGCACACCTACAACGATGGCATTGAATTTCGACAGATCGCCGAAGGCCAGCGCCTGCGCATCCAGCATTTCGACTTGCAACCCAAGCGTGCGCAGAGCTTCCGGGATGGGCTCGCCCTCCGCCGTGATGTACCCGACGCGCAGATTTGTTGGCACGTTTAAATCAAGGGCATACACCACGCATTGCGCTGGTTCGCTCCAGAATTGCGTGGGCAGAGAAGGCAACGGTTCGAGCGTGGTGGAGAATTTTTCTTCGCCACGTTTTGCGAACGCGGTGATCGTGTATTTTCCGGCGGAAAGCTTGTTCGGCGGGGTGACGGTGACTTTAGCGAACTTCTCTCCGGCGCCATCGAAGGCAAGATCCACCGGTGCTCTTGCCGTAAAACTGTCCGGCAGATTAAGCCCCACGGTGACTTTGCCGGGCTGGGTCGCGTAGGAACGGACTCGCAATAAAACATCGAAAGGTTTTTCTGGTTTTCCCAGTACCTCGAGCGCTTGCTTGGGTTCCACTTTTAATGTGTACGCAGGAACGATACGAAGAGCCACGCGGTCCACTCGAGTGGAGCTGGGAGCGATATGCGTCACGGGAACCGTGACAGAAAACTTGTAGCCACCGATCACCACTTCCTGCCTCGCGGTCAACAATGGCGGTGGCTCAGGCTGCAGTTTCTCCCAAGCGGTCAACTTCGGAGCAGCTTGGGTAACATCGACCGTAAACTGGTAGCCCTTCGCGGCGTCGCCCTCGCGTTTTGTTTCTTTGAAAAATGGAGGAAGATCCAAATTCAGCGCGCCAAGTTCGCAACCTGCTTCTTTGCGGCAAATCGCCTGGGCGGCCACGCCGAACGATTCGCCGCCGACGAGAGTGTCGCGGTCGGCATCGGCCCGGACCTCAACGGCTGCCACCAGACTCAAAGCGCAGTCCAGCCGCGCACGCGCTTTCGCAAGCTCGAAGGAAAGTGGTGAAGGCGTCGCGCCCTCTTTAGCGGGAGAGATGGCATCGATTCGCATCGCGGCGCTGGCCAAGTTTGCCGCTGCTTGGGACCAATTGAGGGCGAGCGCTGAAGCACGCGCTTTCGCAATAGACGATTCCGCCTCGCTCATCGCTTGCCGGAATGATGCCTCGGGTACTGAACCGTTCGCTGCCAGATCATGGAGCGGTCTGGCCAAGCTCGCTGAATCGAGCTTGCTTCCGTCTTCGCGGATGAGCACGAGCGGCCGGCGGAGAAAAGGTGAATTCACAAAGCCGGTGATGCCCTGCGAGCGGTGATTGGAAAAAGCATCGAGAGCGATTTCGCGCCAGGGCTTGCCCCAAAGCTCCGAGATGTCGTCGACAGGCAGCGTATACCCGTTCGACGAAGCGCCGGTTGCGCCGCCGCGTTCCGTGTCCAAGATCTGCACGGGATAGGCGGAGTTTCCCCAGACAGCCAATCCATCCTTGGAGATTTGCTCGGGAAATGCTTTTGGATCAGCGGCCATCTCCACGGCTTTCGGTGTCCACAAGCCCGAAGTTTGGTGGTGCCCATGGCCGCCATGCACACCGCCCCAGCCGTTGATGACGATGTTCGGGCGAAAGGTGCGAATCACGCGCACCATTTCTCCGAGAACTGCATCGCCCCAGATTTTTTCCGTTTCCTCGGGCGTTTTTGAAAATCCGAAATCTGGCGCGCTTCCAAAAAAAAGCTTTATGCCGTAGCCTCGCGCGGCGGCAAGAAGTTCCTGCGTGCGGATTAATCCAAGTTGCGGCGCCTGTTCGGGACCGAGATCGTTCTGTCCGCCTTCGCCGCGAGTAAGAGTGAGCAGCGCCACATCAGCGTGCAGGCCTCGCGCGAGATAAGTGAGCAAAGCGGCGGATTCATCGTCGGGATGCGCGGTTATATAGAGGATGCGTGTGGTGACGCGTGCGCTGTCGATGGCTTCGATAGTTTCCGGGAGGCCAGGGCCCGTTCCCGGAGCAGGAGGAAATTGCGCAGAGGCCGGTTGCGCGAAATGAAACGCGAGCACGGCGCCAATTAAGACGAATCCAATAGTCTTCTTAAAAAAACGATTCACGCAGCCTCCGCTTCTCTCATTCTTCTACACGCATTTTTGCGAACGGCCATTGTCGCATTTTACGGGTCCAGATAAGAAATGCGAGCGTGCCCAGTGCGATCTCCGCGATTCCCCATTTTCTGGCGGTACCCGTCTGCCAGAAAAGCCAAGCCCAGCCGAACATGGTAAGCACAGCGGGCACAGGGTAAAGCCACATTTTGAACGGCAGCCGCGCCGTTCCCCAACGGCGCCGCAACAATATTACTCCCACAGCCTGACCGATGAATTGGACGAGCAGGCGCATCGCCAGGATTCCTTTGATGGCCGTCTCGAGCTTCAAAGTCACGCTGAACAAGAAAGCAAGTCCGCCGAGAACTAGAAGCGAGACGTAAGGAAAGTGTTTCGTCGGATGTAGGCGTCCGAAGACCGGGAAGAAATTTCCGTCCAGCGCGGCTGAGTAAGGCACGCGCGAGTATCCCAGCAATACCGAGAACACAGAAGCAAGCGCGACCCACAGGACCATCCAGGTGGCTGCCTGCGCGGCATGATGGCCGTAGAGCGTCTCGACGAATGTGCTGACGATAAATTTCGAGTTTTGCGCTTCGCGCCACGGCACGACTCCCAGAATGCTCACCTGCATCGCCAAGTACAGCGCCGTGATTCCGAGAATGGAGAGAAAAATTCCGCGCGGTATATTGCGCTCCGGGTCGCGAATTTCTCCGCCCAGATGGCAGATGTTGTAGTAACCCCAATAGCTGTAAACCGTGTTGACCATCGCGGATCCCAGGCCTGCGAACCACACCCAGGAAAGCGAAAACGCACCGGGAGGAAAATCGAACGCCATTTTCGCGTTGAAATGGCTCGCACCTCCCCAGATTAGCCAGAGAAGAGTACCGACCACTCCGGTCCACAGCAGCACAGAGATTTTTCCGATGGTGGTGATGCGGCGGTAAAGGAGAACCACCAGGAAAAGAACCAGTCCTCCAGAGACGGCTTTAGCCTCGAATGTCGAAAGCGGGTGCAGATATCCGGCATAGCGCGCAAATCCGATCGACGCAGATGCAATGGAGAGCGGCGCTTGAACAAACGTCTGCCAGACGAACAGAAAAGACATCAAACGGCCCCAACGCCCCGGCCCGTAGGCTTCGCGAAGAAAAACGTACGTCCCGCCAGCGCGTGGCATGGCTGCGCCCAGCTCGGACCAGACGAAGGCATCGAGCGTGGCCAGGGCCGCTCCCGCAATCCAAGCGATCAGAGCCTGCGGCCCGCCCATCGCTTTGATCACAAGCGACGTGACGACAAACGGGCCGATGCCCACAATCTCGATCATGTTGAGCGCTACGGCCTCTTTCAGACCGAGGCCGCGCTCCAAACCAGTAGGTTGCTCTGCCGGAATACCGCTAGCTTTGCCGGGAGCGCCATTATTGGGGGTGGTCAACACGCCGCCGAGAATAGCAAATGCGACGCGTTGCAGCTAACGCGCAATTTCCATGGATGTTCTAATATTATTCCGCCCCACCGAATCCATTTCGATTTGCAACCAGCCTAGGACAGCTTAAACTCGTCGGGCGCGCGGCCTGCCCGCGCGGCAAAGACTTAGCGGAACCTAATTGGAGACTCGTTGGGTAGCTGCAGAAACTCTTTCCGTACCCTTCGCCGGGGCGCGATACCGCTGTGTTTGATGACCTTGACTGCGACTTTCTTCGCAGCGCAGGCGCACGCCCAGAAGCTGGAATTGCCGCGTGGAACATCAGCCGTCATCGACAAAATCTATTCGTTCGATACCGATGGAGCGATTGCCGATGCGCAGCGCCTGCAGAGCGAACAGCCCGATCAGCCGCTCGGCTACCTGCTCGAAGCGGAAGCCCTATGGTGGAAGATCTTTTGTACCTCGGCGGAATTCAAGTACGGCATGACCGACGCGCGACACCGGCCAAAACTTGCCGCCGACCAGCACTACCTCGATCTGGCCGCAAAGGCTTCTTCGATTGCCTTGGCCCAGCTCAAAATTCACGAAACTGCGGAAATGCAATTTTATGCTGGAATGGGAGATGCTTTTTCCGCGCGGCTTTACGGGCTGCGCGGCGAGAATCGCATCACGGCTCGCTTTGGCGTCCACGCCCGAGAGCATTTTCTCCGCGCTTTTCAGCTGGACCCCGAACTCGCCGATGCCGAGTTTGGCCTGGGTCTCTACAACTATTATGTAGACACAATGAGTGGCATCGCCAAGCTGTTGAGTTTTTTCATGGGCATTCCGGGAGGCAGCAAGCAGGAGGGCATTCGGCAGCTGGAACAAGACATGACCGAGGGCGTTCTCACACCTGCCGCAGCACGCTTTTACCTGGCGCTGAACCTGCACCGTTATGATCTTCAGTATGAAAAGGCGCTCGGCGTGATCGTCCCGCTCGTCGAGAAATATCCTTCCAATCCGTTATTTCAACTTGCCAAAGGAGATCTCCTCGCCAAATTGGGCCGCAGGGAGCAGGCCCTCACGTGCTACCGTGCGGCCGCGGCGCTCCACGTTCAAGATGCAGAGTGCCGCGCCCATATTCAGGAACTTGTACTCGCCTCGCTTGCCGCCCAAGGCGTTGGCAGTACCTCCGCGTCCCACTGAAAATGGGAAGGTTGCTGGGGCGATGGAGGGCCAGGCAGGGTACGGTGTTGCTCATTGGCCTCTGTTCTAGGAGAATGGTAAAGCTAAACGGTTGACCTTCCGCGTGACAACAGGGCTGGCGGCTCAGTTTGAGCCACAGATTGAGCTGGCGGGGTCAACGCGCCGCGCGAATTGCGCATCTCATCCGAAAAGCATACTGGCACCGGGGGTCTCCCGCCGTTTGACCAGTCAGGTTGAACCCGACCGTGTCGGGGTAACCAGCAATGATGAAGGAGTCTCGATGAAGCGGTCTTTGACAGCCATAGCTGTCGCGTTTGCGGCGTTTTTCGCCGCCACAGGTTGCAATGATTACGGCAACACCTTTCAATCCAATACTGGCGCGTTCTTACAGTTTGTTTCGCCCTCTAACGTAACCGCCGGCGGACCCGATCTTACGATTATTGTGACCGGCAGCGGCTTCGTAACGCAAACCATCGTTACCTGGAATCAGGCAAAACTCAAAACATGCGTCGTGACGACAACCGCGGCGAACGTGTGCGCCCCGGCCAATGATACAGGAACCATTCTTACGGTAAGCGCGGTGGTCCCAGCTGCAATGTTCGCGAAGCCAGGAACCGCTTTCGTCCAGACCGTGCAGCCACACTCCGGCACGGGTACGAATGGGCTCTCTAACCCTGTAGCTTTCGAAGTTTTTGCGCCTCCCAACCCGGTTCCTACGATTACCAGCATCACCCCTAACACCGCCGCCGCTGGCAGTACAGGCGTGACGCTAACCATCGTTGGTACTAATTTTCTTTCTACGCCGTCCTCGACAACTCCGCCGGATAGCTCTCAGGTAGTT
Organism: uncultured Acidobacteriota bacterium; assembly: GCA_963784015.1. Lineage (GTDB taxonomy): Bacteria > Acidobacteriota > Terriglobia > Acidiferrales > UBA7541 > Acidiferrum. The sequence continues at coordinate 1,266,643 of CAWAPX010000023.1, read as the reverse complement.
TGGAACACAACAACACAGACAACTCTTACCCCTACGACTATCACGTCCACACAAATCCAAGTGAATGTACCGGTTGCGCAGCTCGCCACCGCAGGCACGGCGACTGTGACCGTATTTAATCCTCCGGCGCCAGGCCTACCTTCACCGCCATGCCAGGTCAACTGCACTGGTTTTGGTGGTGGTGGCACGAGCAACGCAGCAACCTTCACGATCACTGGAACGGGCGGGAATAGTGCGAGTGCGAGCGCCGCTCTTGTGGAAGACGAGACGCCCGCGGTCAGCCTCGACGGCCGCTACGTGGCGTATTCGGCTTCGCAAGGCGGTCACACACAAATCTTCGCCCGCGATACTTGCCAAGGGGCGGACCCTTCCTGCCAGCAGCGCACAATTCTCATTTCTTCCGCTCTGGATGGTACCGCTCCCGGTGACGACAGCCATTCTCCTTCCATGAGTTCCGATGGACGCTATGTAGCATTCAGCTCCGTGGCGGCCAATCTGGTCACAGAAGCGGGCACAAGCACAGCGCCGGGCGCAGGCCGCCAGGTCTATCTCCGCGACACTTGCTTGGGAGTGAGCGGTTCGTGCACTCCTTCGACTCAACTTATTTCCACGGATCCCAACGGAACTCTGGTAGGCACAGAAGGTATTCTGCCATCGCTCAGCTCTTCGGGACGATTTGTGGCGTTCCTGGCCGTAACGCCGAGCCCCGCATCCTCCAGCCCGGCATCCCAGTCAACAGCTGCAACGAGCAAGTCCGCCGCAAGCGTAAACAACAGCGGTTACCGCCAGGTTTTCGTGCGCGACACTTGTCTTGGCACGGCGAATTGCACGCCGAAGACCACGCGCATTTCGCTGCAACCTGGCGACGGTTCTGGGACGGGAACCGGAACGGGAACAGGATCTGGAACAACTAAACCGGCTGGTCCGGCGATCAGCGGCGGCGGCGATCATGTCGCGCTTGCCGGTGGAACGACGGCGACTATCTTCATGCGCTCCGTGGCTGTCGACGACGGCGTTTTTGTAGCACTTACGAAAAGCCAGCAGTAAACTCTGAGCACATCACAAACAAAAAAGCATCGAGGCGCAAAATTCTGCGCCTCGATGTGTGCCCAGCAGGTTGAAAACTCCTTCTAGCCTAGAAACCCCAAGTTCGATGTTTGAAAGTTGGCGAGGTTCGGAAAGATAGATGGCAGATCTGTGTTCGCCACTCCGAACCATGTCGCAAACGTCGCGGCGTATTGGTCCACGGATGTCGAGGGGATCCACCGGCCATTGCTGCCGGTGTCGTCCGGTCCACCGAGAGCCAGTGTGGGGAATTGTCCATAAAACGCGTTTCCTTTCACGGCGTCGCCCATAATCATTTGGTGGCTGCCCCAAGCGTGGTCTGTCCCTCCGTTGGAGCCCGGTTGGAACGTCCGGCTGAATTCGGAGAGCGTGAATGTCGTCACTTCACTGGAGACGCCGAGTTCCTGTGTGGCTTGATAAAAAGCTGCCATTGCCGGGCTCAGCTGCGTGAAGAGGCTGACTTGGGTATCAAGTTGATCAGCATGTGTATCGAAGCCGCCGAGCGAGCAGAAAAATATCTGCCGCTGAATGTTCAACGCGCTGCGTGCCGCCATCACCTGAGCCACTTGCTTCAACTGCGATGCGAGGCCATTGTTGGCAGGAAAGACAGTTTGAATCGCTGGGATGTTTTTCAACGCCGCCGATAGCACCAGTCCCTCTTGAATCGCCTGGGTGGTTACTCCGCTCGCCGCTTGTACTAGGGATATACCGGTATCGAAGGTAAGCAACTGTTGCGTGGCCAGGAATCGTGCTTGCCCCGCAGCGGATGTGCTGAAGCCGCTCAGACCTGGCGTGCTCCCGGGACTCATCGTGAACGGACGGGTGGAGTCGCCGGTACAGAAGATCGCATTTCCCGCCACCGAAAGAATCGGTGGAAACTGCGCACCCGAATTCATTCCCTGGATCTTGTCCGCAACTTTTCCCGCCCAGCCCGCGTTTGGCAGGCCGCTCAGCTGCGTCGTTTGCCACTGCTCCTGTTGATCGGAGTGTGAAAAAAGATTCTCCGGAAGGCTGGCCTGGCTTTGATAATTCTGGCGTGTAGTGGGTTGCACGAGTGTACCCACGTTGGTGAGCAACGCAAGCGGCGATTTGGAGGCATTGAAGAGGGTCTGAATATCCGGGAGATTTGGATGGAGAGCGAAATTAGCCTGCCCGCCGACTTGCAGCGGAAGAAGTGAAGATTGCGCAAGCGCTAGATTTGCGCGGATAGTCTGATAGTTCGCATAACCGGCCGCGTCGTTGGGCACGAGAAGGTTGTTCGCGTCGTTGCCGCCAAATAGAAAAATACACACCAGGGCTTTGTAGCTCGTGCTGGCTTGCGCGAGAGCGCTCACCAGTCCGAATTTGCTCAGCCCGCTGACCATTGCTGCCGTTGCCGCAGAGCAGCACGTCAGCCTCATAAAATCTCGTCTTGAGTGATGCGTCATGGCCGTCTCTCCCTTTTGCTCTAGCGCTGCACTTGATACTGCGAGGACGAAGTCACGAGATAGATCGCCGTCTTCGCTAGATTCGTCGTGTCCGTGCTGCTCACCGCGCTCAACGCCGTCAAGATGGACGACTGCATCTGGCTGGACATCGTTCCATGAAGGAAAAGATTGTTCAGCCAGCTAACCATTTGGTCTGGAGTTCCTGCATTAATGACAGGTGTGAAATCGACAGTCGTCGTGCTGCTGAGTTTTCCGTAGACGAGCGTGTTGATGAAGTTCACGCGGTTCAACGCGGTCGAAGTATTGAAGATGGCGAACTCCGGCCCGTTCAGAGTCGTTCCCGGTATCAAACTCTCTGGCGGAAAGAAATTGAATACGCTCCCCGAATTGAAAAGGGACTGCGACATGTTTCCGCTCTGGCCTGTGAAACCTGTTCCATCGGTGTTCGCATGAAACGCACGCGCAAGACCCACCATCATTACCACCGGTTCGCGCAACTTGCCGTCGGTTGCGACTGCGGTAGTTTGCGAATCGCCGCGGCGCGCTTCGGCGTCAAGCAGAATCGCTGCGGCGACGGCTTGCATGTCGCCCCTCTTGCCAGACCCGTAACTCTGGAATTTTCCGCTGGTAAAGGCGGCTGTCACTCTGGCCACGTACGCCGGACTCGGATTACTAGTCACCAGTTTTTCGATAAGTTGTTGGCATACGAACGGCGGCAAATTGGAATTATTGAAGATAATGGTCAGTACGTTGGCCAATTCCTGCTCTGCCGACTGTCCTGCTGCTACCGATTGGCCCAGAAACGTTTTTGCGCCGCTGTCGTGGTTGGACTCGAATGGCACCATGGGCCCGCCGTAATAGCTCGGATTGTGTTTCAGCAGCGTCGCGCCCGGCATCGTCGGATACGTCCATCCAGTGAACGAACGGCCCAAAGCCATCACGTCGTTCTGCGTATATGTAGGAATTGGATTGCCTGAGCCATCCAGTACCTGCGTACCGTCGGTATTGAGTTGGCTTAGCCCCATCGTGAAGAGCTGCATCGATTCGCGTGCATAATTCTCATTGGCATGTTGCCCCGTAGCAGGCTTGTCGTTATTGACCATATCCAGCCAATGCCCCATCGCGGGAGTCAGCGTAACGTCGGTCATCACGTCGTAGTAATTCCCCAGCGCGTCGTTAGTTAACGCCTGCATGTAATTCGTGTAGCCCGTAGGATCATTCACTTTGTTTTCGCCGACCACCCAAATCTCGTTCAAGGCAAACGCGATCCTCTGCCGCAATTGATCGGCGTCATTCACACCGTTAAGAAAAAACTGATTTTGGACTTTTGCCAGCCCCATGTCGGTCGATAAGGGCGCGGGGTACGACGAAACAGGCGCTGCGAACTGGGCTTGCAGGAAGGGATCGAAGCCCGTCTGTTGTATCTGAGTCACTAATTCTGGCGTGGGCCCAAATGTGGACTGCTCAAGAAATCGCACAGCGGCAGATTGGGAAACGATCGGGTTGCCGCCAACAACAAAAGCCGTCAGAGACCCAGACGTCGACGACCCGGGATCAGGATTTTGTACAGAGACGGAAACGTTGCCTTCTTGGGCTGTCGTCGCCGTTCCGGTGGCGCTGAGCTGCGTCGAAGAAGTACGCGTGGTGGTGAGTGGTGTCGTTCCGAACAAGACAACCGCATTGGTAGCGAAATGCGCGCCGCTGACCGTCAGCGTAAAAGCTCCTACCGGGAATTGCGTTGGAGAAAGGGAAGAAATCTGAGGAACGGGATTGTCCAGAGTAACAGCACCGCTTGTCTTGATCGTCGGTGTCGCCGTTTCGGATACGCCGATCGTTATCTTATTCGGCGTGGGCGGAAACTCTGGCGCCGTGTAAAGCCCGGTCGTGCTGATCATTCCCGTCGTGGCGCTCCCACCGCCAACTCCATTTACAGACCATGACAGGACCGGCGAAGAACCATCGGAAGCTTGCGCTGCAAATTGCTGCGTGTCGTCGCCAGCGATCGTCGCGCTCTGCGGATTCATAGTGAGTTGCGTCTGCGGCGGCGGTGGCGGCTGATTTTGACTCGATCCCAATCCCCCGCAACCCGCCGAAAGGAGCGCAAGAGTTCCAACTAGTGAAAGACGGATGCGTTTCACGGCTTATCCCCCATTGCTAATCCGCGCTAGATCCCTGGCAGGACGCGTAGCACGGTCGTTGGCCGCCTATAACCCTGAGTAATTATTTAAGTTGTGGCAGGACTGGATTCAGGGAGAGTAGGCAGTATCGGGGCGCTACGCTACTGGCCTTTGGTACACATTCAGGACAACCGCCCGCACAGGCCAGGAGTTGAATGTCTGGCTCACGCAGAGCATCCATGTCCTTATTCTTCTGAATTAGGAGAGTTGACGCCCGTTTTCCGTTATGGAATGGAAGACGGCGTCTGATCTGAGGCCGTCGAAGGTTTGTTAAATCGAATGAGAGAAATTTTTGTTCCGCCGGAATCGAGTGAGAGCGCCACGATGCCAACCGTTTGTCCTCGTTCCGCCACGAAGGCAATGTCGCTGTCCGAGACCTGCGCATTGCTGAAAATCGCCGGAACCGGCTTGTCACCCGCGTCGCGTCGCATGAACGCAGGACTCAAATGTTTGCCGTACCACTCATCCACAAAATCCCGTGTGTCTGTCGTGTGATACGTTGACGTTTCGATCCCATCTCGCGCTTGTTTGACGGCTGCAGCCGCCGTGCTATCGTCTGGCACTATCAACGATGACCGCGGGTAGACCGGCAAGCCCGCACCCATTTCCCCTTCTTTTTCCAGCCGGAGACTTCCTCCACGAGTTCGCACAGTGTTCATCGCGTTTGCGGCCGTGAGTCCCATCGAGCGAATGACTCGGCTGGCCACAAACAAGCCGCCCGCCAGCAGGACCGCGAGGCCTGCAAACAGGGCGATCATCATCCACATAAGAGACTTGGACGACGATGAATTGCCCGAAGTGGATGCTTCTGCCATAACCTGCTTCTCCCAAGCGGGCACAGTTCGCCCCGTTTTTAGTCTGGCAGATAAGTGGCTAATGCCCGCAAATATGCCGCCGGGCTGTGCTCTAAGCGTTCCTGTTCCACAGTTCAGGCCGCGTTTTTCAGGGGCAGGTAGAGTTGAATTACTATTGCGTGCCGATAAACTTCCAAGTTTTTTCCGACTCGCCAGTTTCGCCCGCGCTTAGTAAGACCTGTAGGGGCGGGGCTTGTTTACCCTGGAAGGGCGAGACTAATTGAAGCGCACCTTAATATCCGGTCGCTTATCGAGATGCACGGAATCCACAAAACGCACTTGCCGATCATCCAAAGTCAGAATCATGGAGGAAGTTCGCACGCCTTCGCCAAAAAAACGCACACCCTTCAAAAGGTTGCCGTCCGTAACGCCCGTACACGCAAAAATCATTTTCTTCCCCGGCGCTAGATCCTCCGTGTCGTAAATTCTCTTGGGATCTTTCACGCCCATTTTTTCGAGCCGTATCTGATCTTCCGGTTTGCCAATCACCAGTCGCGCCAGGATCTGCCCGTTCAAACAGCGCAGCGCTGCCGCGGTCAGCACGCCTTCCGGTGCCCCGCCTATCCCCATTACTGCGTGCACTCCAGTACCGACCACCGCCGCGGAAATGCCGGCCGAAAGGTCGCCGTCGCCGATTAAACGTATCCGCGCTCCCGCTCTGCGAATCTCAGCGATGAGCTTTTCGTGCCGTGGCCTGTCCAGCACGATAATTACGAGATCTTCCACGTCGCGGTCCAGTCGCTTGGCGATCGATTTCAAATTATCCGTAACGGGAGCATCCAGATCGACCGCGCCTTTGCACGACGGCCCCACGACAATTTTTTCCATGTATAAATCAGGCGCGTGCAACAGACCGCCACGCTCGCTCGCAGCCAGCACTGCGATGGCATTGCCGGCGCCCGTCGCGCACAGGTTCGTGCCTTCCAGTGGATCGACCGCGATATCCACTTCCGGGAAAAGCGCCTTGGGCGCGTGCGTCGCCAGTCCCACTTTTTCGCCGATGTACAACATCGGCGCTTCGTCGCGTTCGCCCTCTCCAATAACAATTGTGCCGTCCATCTGCACGGCATCCATCGTCTTGCGCATCGCTTCGACAGCGTACTCGTCGGCCTTGTGCCGGTCGCCGAAACCCATCGTGCGTGCTGCGGCAACCGCACCGTTTTCCACCACGCGCAGAAACTCCAAACTGAGTTGTTCTTCCATAAGCGAACGTTCTCCCGGCGGGACGCTATCCTAGTCTAAACACGATGCGTCAGTCGACATGACACAACCTGCCCGCTGTGTCGCGAATAAGATAGTTCCATCGAAGCTTCAAAACTCGAACCGCCTGACTTTTTCTAGCACCGCAAATCGCGCCTTAAATCAAAACTCCATCCTTGTATCAGTACACGTTCCACGCCACGGTATTACAGGATTTTGGGGATAGAGGCTGCCCCGCTGGCAAGGTATCAAGGATTTGAGAGGAATCCACATGAGCACGCCGGCAATAATTATCGCTATCGTGGTCGCAGTTGTGGTTGTCGCCGCCGCGATCGTCTTGATCATCAGAAACCAGCGCAGCAAGAGACTCAGAACTCGTTTCGGTCCCGAATACAGTCGGGTCATCGGAGAAACTGGCAGCAAAACCCAAGCGGAAGAAAAACTCAAAAACTAGAAAAAAGAGTCGAGCGTTTTGATCTAAGGCCGCTGTCGCCCGTGGCAAGAGCGAACTTTGTGGCGGCCTGGCAGAAGATCCAATCCCGATTTGTTGACGATCCTAAAGGGGCGCTAACCGAGGCAGACAAACTCATCCAGGAAGTAATGGCTGCGCGCGGCTATCCCGTGACGGACTTCGATCAACGGGCCGCGGATATTTCCGTCAATCATCCGCTCATTGTCGAACATTATCGCGCGGGACACGACATTGCGTTGGAACATTCCAAAGGCCGCGCAAGTACGGAAGACATGAGACAAGCCATGATTCATTACCGCACGTTGTTTGCAGAATTGGCTGATGAACCCGAATTAACCCGTTCTAAAAGTGCACGGGCCGGACGCGCCTAACGGTCGCATCCGGGAAATCAAACTAGATAGGAGCCCATTATGAGCGATGAAATCAAAAAGAAACATTTTCTATCAGACGATTCCGTTTTCCCTGACGAGCCCGATGCTGAGCTCACCACTGCGGACTTGGCCGGAGCCGGGGAATTTGTGCCAAGAACTGCGAAAGTTGACGTTCTGGCGGAAGACGAATCTGTGTTGGAAGTAGAATCGGAACCCATTGAACTTCCTCGGGTGGAGGTTCCTGCCGTTGTTAGCAGAACCGGAACTTACGCCGTTGCGGCCGCTCCTGCCAAGGAACGGGAAACCGGCCCGCTTTTTTCGAGCGGCGAAACGAAAGACCTTCGCGCCCGCTGGGATGCGATACAAGTCGGTTTTGTGGATGAACCACGCCGGTCCGTCGAGCAAGCAGACAATCTGGTCGCCGGAACCATGAAACGGCTTGCGGAAATTTTCGCCCAGGAACGAAGCAATCTGGAAGGCCAATGGGACCAGGGCGAAAACGTTTCGACGGAAGACCTGAGACTGGCATTACGCCGGTATAGGTCATTTTTCAGTCGCCTGCTGTCAGTTTAGGCGATCACGTTTCGCCGCCGGGTCAAATAGCAGCGGAAAAAACTGGCCACCCATTTTGTTTCCGCGAGGAATCACGGGAACTCCCGAGAGCAGTGGTTCATCCGCATCTGACATCACGCCATCGCGAAAAATGTTGATTACCGTCGCGCGTCGCGGCCTTGGCGTATCGTTCGCGCCCGAACCGTGCATCGTCCTCGCATGGTGAAACGCGCTTTCGCCTTTTTTCAACTCAATTGCTGCCGGGTTAAACTTGTCTTTCAAATCGTCCGGCAAACTGCTGCGGATTCCGTCCATCTCCCCCGTCAGTACGGGTTTCGGCAAGTCCGGCCACTTGTGGCTTCCCGGCACGTAATTCAGGCAACCGTTCTCTCGCGTGGAATCGTCCAGCCCAATCCAACACGTCAGATGAGCCAGCGGCGTTGTGCGTGTCCAGTAAGAATAATCCTGGTGCCACGCCACCACTCCCCCGTGCCGCGCCGGCTTGCAGAAAAGCTGATCATGCCAAAAGCGCACCGGGCCCTCGAGCAACTGCGATGCCGGCACAAGGAACGCCGGATTCCACAGCAAATCGTGAAAGCCGGGTTTGACGCGCCACGCGCCCAGCGCGTGAAAGACCACGCGGTTCGCATCGGTCGACTCATTCGAATGATATTCGTGAAAAAGTTCCCGCCCCTCGTGCGCCGGGTCCATCAACTGTTCCAGCTCCCCGCGCAGCGCGTCCACTTGTTCATCCGTCAGGATGCGCACGCCCTTCAAGTAACCATTCTCGCGAAAAAATTCCACCTGCTCGTCGCTCAGCCGATACTTCTCCCAGTCCTCAGCCGTCGTCGGCCGCGCGAACAATTCCCCCACCGGACCATGGTATTTAGATAGGTCTTCCACGACGCTCTCTCCCAGCGCGAAGCATTTCGCTGAACTCGCGGAGGCTCAGCCTCCCGGCAAATTCGTTGCGTCCCGCACAGCAGAAGGGTACCATGCGCACCACTGGGGTCTAACTCCAAAGCCCTGTTTCAAGGAAGTACCGCAGCAAACTCCGCTCCCAAATGGAGAGTCCCCGATCCCGAGAACCAAAGGAGCCAACCGATGAATCAATCCGAAAAAAGTAATCGAGTGGTATTGTTTCGACGCGCCTTATATGCGGTGCTGTGCGCTGCGATCTTGCTCTTCGTGGTGGAGAGCCGGACGCAGGCGCAGTCCCTCATGACCCGCCATGTGCGTGAAGCGAATCTAAACGGGCAAGCAAAATTCGTCGGCCGGCTCCCAGCAGGACAGTCCATGCGAATCGATGTTGTTCTGCCTCTCCGCAATCAGGCAGGATTAGACAACTTCTTACGAGAACTCTACGATCCTTCCAGCCCCACCTACCGGCACTTCCTAACGGTGCAAGAATTTACCGCCAAGTTTGGTCCCAGCCAGGAAGACTACGACGCCGTGATTCATTACGCGAAAACGCACGGCCTCGCCGTGGTGGGTGGCACTCGCGATGGCATGGACGTCCAGCTTGAAGGCTCGGTGGAAAACATCGAGACAGCCTTCCACGTCAGCATGGGTCTTTACCAGCACCCCACGGAAGGCCGCACATTCTTTGCTCCAGACCGCGAGCCTATGGTCGATCTCCCCTTCCAGCTCTGGCACATCTCCGGCCTCGACAACTTTTCCATTCCGCATCCTCTCTATGTCAAAAAGAGCGACTACGCCGCAGCTCACGGTCTCAATGCCAACGCTCTTGTCTCCCATGCCACCACCGGTTCCGGTCCGTCCGCTTCCTTCTTGGGTAGCGACATGCGCGCCGCCTACTATGGCGGAACAGCTCTCACCGGCGCTGGCCAGAATCTCGGCCTCTTCGAATACCTCGGCACCGACCTCGCGGACCTTACCACCTATTTCAAAAATGTCGGTCAAACCAACAATGTGCCGATAACGCTTCTTTCCACCGACGGCACCAGCACATCCTGCGTGGATAGCAGAGCTGGCGGCAGTTGCGACGACACCGAACAAACGCTCGACATGACTCAGGCTATCGGCATGGCGCCCGGGCTTTCAAGTCTTGTGATGTACATCGGATCCACCGATACCGCCATAATCAGCGCCATGACGACACACAGCCCGCTGCCCACCACCATTGGCTGTTCGTGGGGCTGGACGCCCGCCGATCCAAGCACTCTTAACCCGTACTTCCAGAAGATGTCGGCGCAAGGCCAGAATTTCTTTGCGGCGTCTGGCGACTCTTCCACCTGGTCAAAAAGCAATGAAGCTTGGCCAGCGGACAACGCGTATGTCGTTTCTGTCGGCGGCACCGACTTGGTAACCGCCAGCGCAGGTGGCGCCTGGAAGTCAGAAACCGCATGGGTTGACAGCGGCGGCGGCATCTCGCCCGACTCCATCGCCATTCCGTCTTGGCAGTCGCAAGCCGGCGTAATCAACTCCTCCAACAAAGGTTCGACTACCCTTCGCAACGGTCCGGACGTTTCGGCAAACGCCAACTTCACCTTTTACACTTGCGCCGACCAAACCGCTTGCCTCGCAAACGAGTACGGCGGCACCAGTTTTGCGGCGCCTATGTGGGCCGGCTACATCGCCCTCGTCAACCAGCAACTCGCCAACAATGGAGAGCCGACCATCGGTTTCATCAACCCGACGATCTACTCCCAGAGTGTGACCTCCGCTTACGGTACCGAATTTCACGACATCACCAGCGGCACATCCGGCAGCTACTCGGCGGTGACTGGTTATGATCTCGTGACCGGCTGGGGCAGTCCGAACGGAACCGGACTGATCAATGCGCTGGCTCCAACCTCGACGAGTCCTACTTTCACTATTTCCGCTTCGCCGAGTGCGGTCTCTGTGGTCCAGGGTGGCAACGGCACTTCCACGATCACGAGTGCCGTCTCCGGCGGCTTTAGTTCGGCCGTTGCGCTAACTGCGTCTGGCCAACCGGCAGGCGTCACCGTGAGTTTTAGTCCCGCGTCCTTTGCCGCACCGGGATCGGGCAGCTCCACCATGAGCATCGCGGTCGCTTCAACGACCGCGACAGGTACTTACACGATCACGGTTACCGGCACAGGCGGAGGCATAACGCAGAACGCCACAGTCGCTCTGACGGTCACCGCCGTAGCCGCGGGCAACTTCACACTCTCCGCGTCGCCGACTAGCTTGACGATCACTCGCTCATCGCACGGAACAACAACCATAACGATCACTCCGTCCAACGGCTTCGCAGGCAGCGTCACTCTTTCGGCCAGCGGCTTGGGCACCGGTGTTACTGCCGCGTTCAGCCCGAATCCGGCGACTGGCACAAGCACTCTAACGTTGACGGCCAGCAGCAGTGCGACGACTGGAACAAGAACCGTCACTATCACTGGCGTTTCAGGCTCCCTGAGTCACGCCACAACAATCAGTCTCAGAGTCCGCCGCTAACCGCAGCCGGTAGCTCGGGTTGACTTCGCGCCTGGCGTGAAGAATCCCACGCAGCCGAACATCACGAGGTAGTCAGTAACGACCGCGCCGCCAGTCAGCACTGGCGGCGCGATTTTTTCTTGAAGATTCTATCGCTGCGCATGTTTGTGAGAACGATCGCTACGAAGTGAGTTCCGCCAGGAGTCGATTCGGCACTTTCCAATTTATTTTGCTGCAAACACGCGCATGGTCCTGCCTCTTCTGCGAGCCAGGACCATGCGGACTCTTCTTCACGTGGTTTTCAGTTGAGCTCTCAGCCCGCTGCCCTCGCCGCGATCTTCGCTTCTGCAATGCGATGGATAAATCGCTTTGTCCGTTCAACGAACGCCAAATGGTCTGCCAGGCAGCTTTCCAGTAGCACACCTGCGCCATGGTTCCCGGTAAGGTCAGCGGCCGCCACCAACGTGACGTATTCCGCCGTACGCATGTGGCTCAAATGATTGGCCTTCGCCAGTACAAAGAGCCGCCTCGCCTCAGGGGATTGGATCTCCGCGAGCTCCCTGCGGAAATCTTCGACAAAGACATCGTGGAGCCGCCCGGTAACATTTACCGGTTTCTCTCCGATCATTCGGAATGTCTCGTCCAGCTTCTCTAGGGTTTGGTGTGACACGAAAGCCCGTGCTTCGAGGGCCTCCTGGATTTCGGAATTCTGGGCCAATTCGCCCAATTCCTTGTAGATTGCCGCCGAACGCTCCGTGCCTTGTCGCACCTGGCTCAGAATCGTTACAAATAGTTCCTTTGGATTTTTAATTGGCATAATTGATTTCTCCTTCAAAAAGCTATTTGGTTTTCATTGAGTTGCGCCGCTGCAAACTTCATCGATTGCAGGCGGCGCGTCTCAACACTTTCAACAACGATGCAAGAGTTCTTTTGACGCATCGCGGAGCCGCTGGCTAGTGTCAGTAATTACAATAGCTGCTGAAAAAGCTGGCTTTCAGAAGAAAAGGAAAGAATTCTGGAAAAAATTTCTCGGAAGTGAATTTTTTAACACACACTCCAATTTTACGTATGTTTTTGATGACAATTGGACATCGGATTGGCATCAGCTTTTGGCCGATGCAATTCTTAACAGACTTTTAACGCACGCGCGTTTTGTGGGCGCCCATAATTTGTGCAATCAGCGGCGCTTGGCTCACACTTGTTTCAGCGCGTATGGGCCTTCCGGTGGCGGAGGGTAGTTGTGTTTTTTGTACGTGGAAAAATGAGGCGGAATTTTCTGTTGAGATGATAATTCATTTCAGCGAGTTCAATGACGTAGGTAACCGGGCGTCTGGTTATTTCGGCGTCAGCCGAATCGTTCGTAAAATTAAGCTCTCTACCCACCGAATTATGGAAGTGGTATCCTCTATCCGTTCCCAGACGTGAGGCCCCAGTATGCAGCGCACGGGCGCCATAGAATCTCCGGCGAACGTTCTTCGAACCGTTTTTCTCGTTGTACTCCCTCTCTGCCTGGCCAACTCTGGCTGCAACTCCTGCTATGCCGGTTTCTGGAACGGGAATCAAAGCGGCATCGCCTTCAGCAATACCTCCTGCCCCCTCACCAAAGCTGCCGGGGCCGTTACCTTTCAGATGAAAGAAGCTTCTGCGCCTACTTCGCCTTCCTCCGCGTTTCTATCGCCGTTCCCGTCAACGCGCAACGCACAGCATATTTTTGTCACACTTCGTGGCATCGAAGCCCATCCCAGCATAACGGCAGACAAGGATGCCCCTGGCTGGGAGGAACTTGCTCCTGATCTGGCTGCGCATCCGATGCAGCTGGACTTGCTGGCTCTAAACGTCGATTCTCGATTGTTTGGTTTACCTGCGAGCGCAAACGTCCCTGCAACAGTTGCCGCAGATGAATATCGTCAGCTGCGGCTTCGGCTCGTGCCTCTCAATCCCACCGCGGATGACGTCATCCCTGAAAGCAACAGCTGTGGCAGTGCGGGCTGGAACTGCATCGTCTTCGCTAACAATTCCGTGCGGCCTTTGGAATTCGACGGTGGGGTCGAAGAATTTCACATCACTCCGGGAAGTGGCGCTGAAAATATTTTCCGTGTTCTTCCCAACGAGGCCATCCATCTCGCTATCGAATTCGATCCCGCCTCTTCCTTCTTCTTCGCATCAAACACTGGCGTCCGACTTGATCCCGTTTTTCGTGTAGTTTCTCTCCCCGAATCGCCCATCGAAAACGCGCAATAAATAAATGTTCGAGATCGACCGTTAACGGATCCCACTTCTGTGGCGTGGCGCGAAATGCACCGGCGAATGTAATTCCCGGGAGTCGCATAGCCCGACAATTGAAATTTTCGCGGGACCCTACCTAGCGCTTATCCCACAAATTCTTGAACAGCATTGCCGTGGCGATGCGAGAAAAGCGGACTGTTATTTCTGACGATAGACGTGCCCACATCAAATTTCCAATATCCACTTTGCTCAATCCCCCGGCCCGGGAATGTTTTGAGCGAAGGGAGACTGACATGCGAATTCGTTTGTTGTGCGGGCTTTTGTTGTGCGGAGTGGCAGCCGCCTCTGGCCTCTGCGCGCAGGAACCAAGTGGTGCAGGAGGAGACACAAAACCAGAGAAGACACAGGGAGCGAAAAACACAAAACCAGAAAAGGCAAAGCAAGCGAAAAGCGCAAAACAACAGAAGCCAACGCCTCTCTACACATTTCCGAAGTGCGAACCGTGGTGGCGTGGCGGAGGCCCGGGACCAGCCGGTGCCGGGGCGAAGTAAGCAGCGAACCTCTACTGTTTCTTGTCCCGCAAATCCACAAACAGTTTGACACCGCGAGGCTTCGGTTTGCTCATCATTGGGAAAAAATCGCGCCGGACCTTGCAACGCTTAAAGCAAACTCACGACTTTCCTGCGTGGTCTCCATATTCCCAGTCATAGGGAACGCCGGTATCGCCGAGAATAAACCTGACCAGTTCGGGAAAACCTGCTTCCGCGCGGACATCGTTTGAAAGGATCAAGATGCAACGCTGACTAGCTTCGACGCAGACCATGGTGTTAGCCGTCTGGCCGTCGTGTCCGCCCTTGTAGAAACCGTGACCCTGCGGTCCGTCGAAAAGCGTGACGCCCAGGCCCGAGTAGAGGTCCTTGCGCTGTTCACCCGGCGGCAAGTCTGGGAGGAAAAGAGGAAACAGACTGGTAGTGGCTATATGGAACACCGGCCTTGTGATCTCGGCGCGTGATCCAGGGCTCAGGCCATCGCCGCGCACGAGGGCCGCAGTAAACCTCGACAGGTCGGAGATAGTGGTATTCATTGAGCCGGCTGCTCGTACTTTGCTGCGCTTTTCATGCGGCTGCGGTTGACCCTGATCGTTCCATCCATCGGCGACATTCGGGTCCTGACCGTTACGCCAAACCAGGCTCGTGCGCGTCATTCCCAGGCGGTCGAAGTTGGCCTTGGTCAGATCTCCGACATCCAGTCCCAAGCCTTGCGCCTTGCGGCCGTGTTCGACGACGAATTGCAACAGTATGAAACCTTCGCCTGAATAGCTAAAGTGCGTGCCAGGTTCGAAATGGATGTGCAACTTCTGGTCTGGCTCGATGAACCAGAAATTGCTGAAGCCCGTGGTGTGGGTCAAACACATGCGCGGCGTGATCTTTTCCCAGCGCGGATCGTCGGCGAGGTCCTTGTACGGACCATACTTATCGGGGAAAACTGGATCAGGCGCATAGCTGGGCAGGGGCTTATCGAGATCAGCCTCTATCGGAGTATCGAGGTTGATCTTACCCTGATCAACCAGCTGCATCACCGTGTATGCGAATACCGTCTTTGTTAGTGACGCCCCGTACATGACTGTGTCCGTGGTGAGCGGATGCCCCTTGGCGTTACGAATCCCGTACGACTGCACGTAGCTGACTTTGCCATGATCGATGACCGCAACCGCCATGCCCTGCGCGCGAGTGTGGTTCATAATCTTGCCCACTTCGGCGTCGATCGCTGCACCGCTCGGGATCGTTTGCGCGACAACCGCAAACGGAAGACAGAAGACAGCCGAAAACAGAAAGGCCTCTTTCTGCGCTTTCATAGCGACAGGCCTTTCACAACTTGATCATCATGACCGATGATTTTTTCCATGTAAGAGTACCTTCCTAAAGCCTGCTCGTTGATTATCACCGTATCGTCGTCAAACCAGAAGTAATCGAACACATCGCATTTGTCGGTAACAGGATATTGAGGATCGTACCAATTTCACTTTTTCGGGAGCGGCGTCAATGAGCACTACTCAACGACCAAGTCACTTATTGAATCCTGTTTGTATTGGACTTCGACCTGACGATTTCGGCGGCGCTGTTCGGTGCTGTTCGGCGATGTGGCCCGGTGGTAGCATTTGGCTCCCGGACGGGACCGGCCAGGCCAAGCTGACATGCGCACTTAAAAGGAGAGCCCTATGAAATGGATCGTTTTCTTGCTTATTGCAGTTGTAGCGCCCGCTGGCGTTATCGTCTTAACAGCTCCTGCATCAGGACAAGGCGATGGAGAGGCCGTCCCGATCTTCGGGATCAAAATTCCCCATGGATATCGAGACTGGAAAGTGGTCTCCGTGGCTCACGAGGAAGGCAACCTGCACAGTTTTGCAATTATTTTAGGTAATGATGTGGCGATCAAGGCCTACCGCGACGGGAAGCTCCCGTTTCCGGACGGCTCAATCATCGCCGCTTTGCATTACAGTCACACTGCGTCGGCGGAAAATGACAAAGTCTTCGGCGATCCCCAATCATTCGTTCCCGGTCCACAAACCAACGTTCAGTTCATGGTAAAGGATTCAAAAAAATGGGCCACGACGGGCGGCTGGGGATACGCACACTTCGACAAAGACGGCAAACCGGGCACCGCGGCTGCACTCGAAACCTGCGCTCCATGCCACGCGAAAGCTCCTCGCGACTCCGTCTTCACCCAATATGCACACTGATACCATGCACAAAACCTAACCTCGCCGCAAGAGGTCCTCAATCCGCGGCCCCTAAAGAGGCCCAAACCCTCTGGGGCCCCGCCCGCATCTCAATCCCGCTATCGGCGGAAGCGATCGACTGGGCCAGAGTCAGCCTCGGCTCTCGCAAGAAAAGGTATAGTTCCCCCGCCCATAGCAAAACGTCCAGCAAGCGAGCACGCGCCGCGGCTACCGTTTCACTGGTGAAGTCCGCCTCCGCAACGCCTCCGGCGATATTGCGATCCACTCCCCAGCTGCTCCGCCTCTCGCGGAACATTCCCATGTTCCGACCCACGAAATCCAACCCGTCGTTGCACCCACTCCGCACAGGGGTCGCAAAAAAATCTTCCTCTTCGCCACGGCTGCCATTGTTGCCGTCGCTCTTTCCGCTCTGGTTTTCGGCATCCACTCCTTCGCTTCCCACCCTCCCATCGCCGAAAAAGACTCCATCATCATCACCGACTTCGACAACAAAACCGGCGATCCTCTCTTCGATAACGCTCTCCGGCAAGCCCTCGCCTTCGACCTCGATCAGTCTCCCCGCCTCAACATTATTCCCGACCGCAAAGTGGCTTCCACTCTCCGCATGATGGGCCGCTCTTCCCAAGACAAGCTCACGGGAGACACCGCTCGCGATCTTTGCCAGCGCGTCGGCGGCAAAGCGATGCTTGCGGGCAGCATCTCTGCCCTCGATAACAAATACTTCTTCATCGATTTGCAAGCCATCAATTGCGCCACCGGCGAGAGCATCGTCACCCGCCAGGCGCGCGCTTCCAGCCGCTCCGATGTCTTGAATGCTCTCGATCAGGCCGCCTCCAGCCTTCGCGAAAAACTCGGCGAATCTCTCGCTTCCGTTCAAAAATTCTCCGTCCCTGTTCCGGAGTTCACCACGCCCTCCCTCGAGGCCCTCAAGAGCTACAGCATCGGTCACGAAGTCGGCAATGATGGCAATGACTTGGCCGCCCTCCCCTACATCCAGCGTGCCGTCCAGATCGATCCCAACTTTGCCTCCGCCTACAGCGGCTTGGCCATCGCCTACGGCAATCTCGGCGAGTCCGCTCGCGCCGCCGAAGCCGCTCGAAAAGCCTACGAACTCCGCGACCGTGTCAGCGAGCACGAAAGACTTCGCATCGCCGGCAATTATTTCCTGAACGGCTTAGCTCAGCTCGACGAAGCCGGTCGCACCTATGAAATGTGGATGCGCGACTACCCTCACGATATTGAGCCTCATATCAATCAGGGCCAGGCCTTCGCCATGCTCGGCCGCTGGGAAGACGCCTTGGCCCCTACAAAGATCGCCGTGGACATGGAGCCCGACAACAGCGTGGCCGCCGCCGATCTCGCCATCATTCAGCTCGCCGCTGGCCGCTATGACGACGCCAGAAAAACCGGAGCTTCATCTCTCCTTCACAATGCACACGACGGCTATCTCCGTTTGATCATCTATCAAGTTGCTTTTGTTGGACACGATGCCGCCGAAATGCAGCGCCAGCTCGCCTGGGCGGAAAGCAATTCCGGCGACGCCTATTTGATCATTGATTCGCAGGGGGACACCGAGGCCTACTATGGCCGCCTCAACTCAGCGAACTCCTACTTCGACCGTGCCGTTGCCGGCGAACAAAAATCCGATAACGCCGAAATCGCTGCCGCTTGGCTCGCACGTGCCGCAATGATTGACGCCGAGTTCGGCAAAACCGCCGAAGCAAAGCGCCGCGCCGCGGCCGCTCTCGCTCTCTCCTCCAACCGCGACGTCCGTGGTTACGTCGCCATGGTTTCCGCTCGCACGGGCGACATAGCTCAATCAAAAAAAACGGCCGACGCCCTCGCCAAGGAATACCCGCAGCATACCCTGTTGCAAAAGTATTGGCTCCCCTGCATCGAATCCGCCGCCGATCTCCATTCCAATAATCCCGCCGCGGCAATCCAGGCGCTTGCCCCTGTCGAGACTATGGATCTCGCGTGGTCCTTTCCCCTCGATTACGGCACCATGTATTCCACCTACCTGCGCGGCGAGGCTCATCTCCAATTGCACAACGCCACCGAAGCCGCCGCCCAATTCCAGAAAATCATCGACCACCCCGGCGTCATCGTCAGCTTCTCGCTAGCTCCTCTCGCACATCTAGGACTCGCACGCGCCTACGCCCTCGCCGGCGACAAACCCAAATCTCGCACCGAGTACGACCAGTTCCTCTCCCTTTGGAAATCCGCCGACCCCGACCTGCCCATCCTCCGCCAAGCTCAATCCGAACGCGCCCAACTCAACTAACCCGCGGCTCCCACACTCCTCGCGTCACCACTGTAGGGGCACGATTCATCGTGCCCGCTTTTCAGCGCGCCCACGACGACCGCCAAAGAAACGCTGCCCGCCGCGCAATACGCCACAAACCGGTCATTGCTACGCTTTGCTCGGACAAGCCCGTCGTCCCCGCGAATCCATAACGATCGCCAAGCCAGAAACGTTCCGGTCCTGTTACAGTACGGTTTTGGGGGATTCAAATTACAACTAACTTTGAGGCGGTGATTATGGCCAAGATTGTGCACTTCGGTTTAACCGCGGCAGCTGCTTTCATTTTCGCAACGTGCGGCGGAAGTGCACTCGCGAACAATGCGAACGCCGGTGGCACACCTGAGAAGAACGCTTCGGCGGAACCCCCAAAGGTTGCGCTTATGACACTCGAAAAGAACGCGTACGAGGCCTGGAAGTCCAAGGACGCGAAGTTCTGGGCTACATTTCTTTCCGACAAGTTTGCCGGATGGGGTTCGTCTGGCAAGCTCGATAAGGTATCAGCGATAAAGGAATACACCGGCGCAGATTGCGAGATCAAAAGCTACGCTCTGTCCGACGAGCAACTGAGCTCGCTTGGTAAGGACGCGGCGCTGATCACCTATAAGGCGACCGTTGACGGCACATGTGGCGGACAACAGTTCCCGACCAACAGCCGGGCGGCAGCAATCTATGTTCGCGACGACGGTAAGTGGAAGCTTGCCTTCCACGCCCAAGCTGCGATTGTCGATCCAAAAGCGACTCCCGCGAAACCGGTTGATAGGCAGCAGGCGCCTAATGGGGACAATGCTCAACCGGCCGATCGAATTGCCGGCACTGCGGCCATGCTGGCGGCCGAAAAGAATGTCTGGGAAGCCTGGAGAGTGCACGACGCTAAAAGCATTGCGAACCTGACGGCCCAGGATATTTCATTCATCAATATTTTCGGTGTGTATTTGGCAACGAAGAGAGATGCGTTGCAGGACTGGTCCGGAACTTATTGCGATGTCAAAAGCATCAGTCTCACCGACGCCGCTGGCACGATGCTCTCGCCGACCGTGGGCGTCCTGACATTCAAGGCCAGTGCGGACGGCACGTGCTACGGTCAGAAAGTTGGACCTATTTGGGGCTCGTCGGTCTACGTTAAACACGGCGATGTGTGGAAATGGACCTTTGGCATCAATTTATCCGCAAGCCGGGAGGGCACTTAGAGACTGCGGGCGCATGCTCGGGAGTTTTCCAACCCACAACTCTACCCACAATTCCTGTATCCCTGTGCGGCTTGCGCCGCGTTTTGGCAGTCCCCGCGTCTTAGTAAGTTGTAAAACCTATTCACACAGCGCTGTCACGGCAGCGGTCTAACGGGTTGTGCGAATCAGTACCGCAAAACGCGCTTATGATCAGTAACCGAACCAGTTCCGGGATGGTCGGCTACTCGGAAGTCGGGCAGAAACAGGGCTCAAGAAAATAAATGGTGAACCCTCACGCCGACAGGAGGAGTGACGCGAGAATGGAAACCAATCCACTTCCGGATTCTTATTGACACGACAATACTCTCTCAGGTATACTACTTGTGTTGGGTAGTGCGCCTCGCTTCCGCGAGATTCCCCTAAATCCCGAAATTTTCTTCCTGGAGACTTCTATGTCTACGGGTCGCTCCGAGGTCGAGCGTCCTTGTGTTCTTCGACATTTGTCAATGGCCGCCACTCCGCATTCCCCAGGCCTACGCGCGCACGCAGGAATACCCGCAACTCCAGTCCCCTCTATGGTTTACTTCATAAACTCTGGATGCCGGGGGGTGGGGGCTAGGGCTCAAGAATCCCACGACGCTTCTTCGTAAAGGATCAACTGAAGGCATGGGTGGTCGCCGGCTTGGCATGTCTTTAAGTGCTTTAGAAGCAACACTTACACTTAAATCCCTAAGCTATTGATTCGGCTGGACTTAATGCCAAACGTAAATCCTTTAGATTCATTGTTTACAAAAAAACGGGGTAGGGTCCAGTTATTGTTAACTAGGCTCGGGCGCGCCCGCAGCGTCTCGAGCCATACCGTGCCACCCAACTCCGAGGTCCGTCGGCTCACGGTTTGCCGAGCGGCTGGATCGTGGCGTTCACAAGAAACTGACTGTCCAACTCGGTCTTGTCCCCAGGACCCTTGCCCGCGACAGGAAAGAGTCGGGCCGAGAGGGGTTTGTGCCATTTCACGGCGAGGCTCGCCATGTCCCCGATGATGAGCGAAAGCTGCTCGGCGCTTATGTCCCCCGCAAGAGGCACAGTATCAAGACCAGTGCCGCAGACCGCGCTGTAGCTCAGAAGAGCGTCGATTGAAATGCGCCCCTCGCTCCAGCGTTGTGCGAGCCTAGAATCTTCAAGGATCGGCAGCATCAGCCCTGAATAGCCGGTTTGCTTTACCTGGATTTCCTTTATCGCCGAGGTGATAGTTGCCGCTGCCGTGAGCGTCCCGCTGGAGCCAATGGGCAGGGTCGTTAGATTTTCGATCGCTGCACCGATCGAAACATCCTTCAAAGGAGCCGGCGATAGATCGATTCCCACGTACGCCCAGCCCGTTTCCGAATCGACCCGTCCCGCTTGCGCTTGCGCATCAAACGCCACTTTTCCCAACGCGTCGGTCAAGCGCCGCTTCGCCGTAGCAAGATCCGGCGCGTCCTTGAACGCAGCGGCCACAATGTTGGCCGACTCAAGAGCAATCGCGAATTGGTGGCCGAATCCATTGACGTAGGCGGCGGGGAAAAACGGCGTCAGCGGCGGCACCATGGCGATCGCCGCGAATCGAAAATTGCCCTGGCTGTGCTCGGTGTCTTCGAGCCGTTTCATCACGCGGGCTGCGGAGCCAACGGCGGGCCAGCGCACACCGTCTTCCGCGCCGACGACCACAGTGCCGTTTATTTTTTTCGTGTTGAGCAGAATATCCGCGAGCAAGTCCGCCTGCGCAGGTGAATCCGTGGCGGTCATCATCGCAGGACCGATCGCCGCGTCAAATCCGTCCTTCACCGCAAGCGCGTCGTAGTCCTGGAAGAACGCCAGCGCTTGTGCGTCCGTCATTCCTTTTGTGTATTCGGGAAAAGGCTGCGTGGCGATCCGAATTGTCTGCACTTCGAAGCCGCGCGACTCAAAGATCGTGCGCGCACGATTCAGCATCTTCACCGCATCCGCAATCTGCTGCTGGTATTGCGTCCGGTCCAAAAGCACAAACGCGGTGATCGCCCGAATCTTCTGTTTGGGTTCCGGCGCCGCCTTCGATTGCGCCAGCGTAGACACGCACACCGATGCAAGCAACATCAGTAACAGCAAGCCTCTGCGAAGAAACGAACGAGACGAACCGATCGCGAATGCATTCATAGAGAGTTGTCTCCCGTAGGGGCGCAGCATGCTGCGCCCCTACAGCATACAAGATTCCACAGACGACAAGATTGGTTGGCTCTGATTTTTACTTGGGGAGAGATGCAGTCTTTAAGAAATCTGTAGGGGCGGGGCTTGCCCCGCCCGCGCTGGGACTCAAACGAACGCAGAAATTCCGGTGATTTTTTCACCGATGATCAATTTATGGATGTCGTTTGTTCCTTCGTAGGTATAAACGCTCTCGAGGTTGTTCATGTGCCGCATGATGCAGTAATCGTCAACGATGCCGTTTGCGCCGAGAATATCGCGCGCCTTCCGCGCCGTTTCGAGAGCGATGGCCACGTTGTTCATCTTCAACATCGAGATGTGCGAGAAATCGACTTTGCCTTTATCTTTTAGCCGGCCGACGTGCAACGCCAGCAATTGTCCTTTCACAATTTCCGTAATCATCCAGGCTAATTTTTCCTGCACCAGTTGGTGCGAAGCAATCGGCTTGTTCGCAAATTGCTTCCGCGTTTTCGCATACTGCAGCGCCGTATCGTAGCAGCCCATCGCCGCGCCCAGCGCGCCCCATCCAATCCCGTAACGCGCTTGATTCAAACAACCCAGCGGCCCTTTCAATCCCACAACATTCGGCAGCAAATTTTCTTCTGGAATTTCGCAGTCGCTAAACGCCAAGCCGGAAGTTACCGACGCGCGCAGCGACCATTTCCCATGTACGTCCCAGGCCTTGAATCCCGAAGTTCCTTTCTCCACTAAAAATCCGCGAATTTTCTCGTCCTCGCACTTCGCCCAGACCACCGCGACGTCCGCAATCGACCCGCTGGTGATCCACATCTTCTCGCCATTCAAAATATACTTGCTGCCCTTCTTCACCGCGCGTGTAAGCATCCCGCCGGGATTCGAGCCAAACTGCGGCTCCGTCAACCCAAAGCAGCCGATAGCTGTGCCTTGCTGCAACAGCGGCAGCCACTTTTCTTTCTGCGCTTCGCTGCCATACGCATAGATCGGATACATCACGAGCGCGCTCTGCACCGAGACGAAGCTGCGCAATCCGGAATCGCCACGCTCGAGCTCTTGCGTCACAAGGCCATACGCAACGTTGGACATTCCCGCGCAACCATATCCCTGCAAGCTCGCTCCAAAAAATCCCAACTCTCCAAGCTGCGGCACGAGGTGCTTAGGAAATGTTCCTTCGCGGCTGTGTTTTTCGATGATGGGAATAATTTCGTTGTCGACGAATCGCCGCGCCGTTTGCCGGACGAGTTTTTCTTCGTCGTTGAGCTGCGAATCAAAATCGATGAAATCCACACCGGCAAATCCAGCCATTCATTCCTCTTTCTGAACAACCTCTCACCAAACTCCGAGCCGCAGCGCCCGCGCGGTGATTGTATCAAGGCCTTTCCGGCTCCAGCAATCTTACCGAAGTTCGACGAGCTGGTTTGCGTTACGCGACGGTTTCCTAAGTTAGCTTCGGCGAGGCCGGCATCCCGCTTGCACCACTATGGCACACGCAGCAGTCCTAGGCTCAATTCAGGAAAAGTACCCGAAGCTCACCGCGGACTAACGCACTGTAAGCAAGCGAGTTGTCTCCCAAAAACGCATCGAGATTCGGTCCCAGAGATGCACGCCTTTCCTGGGGGAGGGAGATGTGTCCACGAACGCAGAGTCAGCCGCGCTTCGAGTGTGCCGAGTTAGCCGCGCGAGCTACGGAATCTTCGCCATGCTTCTACTTAGTGGCCTCCAAGCATGGGCACAGATTCCGCAAACGACTCAAGCTCCACCTACACAGCAAAAGCAGCAGACCGCTCAGGTCCAGCAGACCCTTCAGGCGCAGCAAAATGATCTCACGCAGGTGAGTATCGAAAATTTGATGAACATGGAAGTGACTTCAGTCTCGAAGAAAGAACAGAAGTTATCGCAAGTGGCTTCCGCGATTTTCGTCATTACCCAGGAAGATATTCGCAGATCGGGCGCGACTAATCATTCCTGATCTATTACGGATGGTTCCTGGGACTGAATGTGGCGCAAATTAATGCCAACACCTGGGCCATAGCCGGGCGCGGACTTAATTGGGAGTTCGCGAACGGATTGCTGGTGATGGTCGACGGGAGGACAGTCTATACGCAGACGACTTTGGCGGAGTGTTACTGGGACGTTCTGGATATTCCCCTTGAGGATATCGAAAGGATCGAGGTGATCCGTGGGCCGGGTGGAACGAGTCTGGGGTGCGAACGCCGTCAATGGCGTGATCAACGTTCTCACCAAAAATGCCAGCTGAAACGAACGGAGCTCTTGCTCGTTGCCGGAGGAGGAAACCTCGACCAAGGATTTGGAACAGCGCAATACGGCGGCAGCGTGGGAAAAAATCGACTATAGAGTTTATACGCAAGTATTTCAACCAGGACCACTTGCCCAGTCTTACCGGCCAAGACGGCGGAGATCGCTGGCACATTCTGCAGCGGCGGCTTTCAGGGCGGACAGCACCCTGTCCTCAAAAGATAGTTTGACATTCGAAGGAAGTTATGTACACCGGGAATGAAAATAATCCCACTACGACTCTTCCATCGTCACGTCACCGAGTCTTATCGACATGCGGACATGCACGTAGCTCTTTCAGGCGGATTTACTGCAATCCATCTGGAACCACACTTTCTCGGCACGTTCGGAATCAACTCTATAATGTTCGTACGACAACTATGCAGCGATGACAACAGTCTGCATGCGAGGGCCGAAAGACAGTCAATATTGATTTCCAGCACCACATCGCCTGGGGGAACCGACAAGATTTCGTTTGGGGCCTGGGGTACTGAGTATTCAGACTTCTCACTCGGACGGGGATCTCTTTGTTTCCTTGAATCCTAGCCGTCTTCGCGATCGAATTCTTCAATGCCTTTGTTCAAGACGAAATTGCGCTGATTCCAAACCGGTTCTTTCTGACGGTGGGAACGAAGCTGGAGCATAACTATTACACCGGCTTCGCGCTACATGCCGAGTGCGCGAGCATCGTATGAACTTGGACCCGCACAACATGATGTGGACGGCCGTCTCGAGAGCGGAACGGACGCCAGACGCTACGGACGCCGCCGATCCGCCTGGACTTAGCGGGATTTACGGGACCGGGCGGCATTCCCGCCCTGGTAAGTCTGCTCGGCAATCCTCAGATTTCCAAAATGAAGGATTTGATCGCATACGAATTTGGATTATCGGACGACGGTTGCTAAACGCCTCTCGTTCGATCTTGCCGCCTACTACAACGACTATGCAATCAGCAAATCATCCGAACCCTCCACGCCTTTCTTCGAAACCACACCTGCTCCCAGCACACCTTGTATTTACCAAGTCGTATCAAAACCTGATTTACGGCGAGACGCATGGGTCGAAGTCGCTGCAAACTGGAAGATTACGGACCGTTGGACGCTGAGCCCAGGCTATGACTTTGAGCGAATCCATATGCACGCCAGCCCTCTTAGCCAGGACACGCAAGCTGCATTCGGAAACGGACGGAAGCAATCCAGATGTGCAGGCGCAGCTTCGGTCCCATTTCGATTTGTCACAGAGCTGGACATGGGATGCTTCCGCTTATTTTGTTGATCGCCTGTTGCTCAGGATGTGCCCTCGTACACGAGGCTGGATTCGGGTTTGTCGTGGCGATGGAAAGAGGGCGTGTCACTGAGCCTTGTGGGACAAAACCTGCTTAGCGACCATCATCTGGAATTCATTGATTGCACCGCGGCCTCGCAATCCACAGAAATCAAACGCAGCGTCTACGTGAAATCGAGCTGGCGGTTCTAGTCAACCGTTGCAAAAGGAATGAGAAGTAAGGAAGGGAAGAAAAATAACGATGTGGATGCCAGGAATATCAGCAGTGAATAAGCGGAGCAGGGCAGTTCGCGGCGTGTGCTCGCGGCAATTGGATCTGGGCTCGCTTGCCGAATCTTTGCGCTACCGGGAATGCTCATCCTGTTAACGGGTTCTGTGTGGGCGCAGGAGCAGCCGGCGGACCTCACGAAAGTAAACATCGAGGATTTGATGAATATAGAGGTGACATCCGTCTCGAAGAAAGAGCAGAAGCTATCGCGTGTCGCGGCGGCGGTTTTTGTTATTACTCCGGAAGATATCCGGCGCTCGGGCGCAACAAACATTCCGGATCTGCTGCGAATGGTTCCGGGCCTTCAAGTGGCGCAAATCAACGGTAGTACCTGGGCGATTACGGCGCGCGGATTCGACGGCCAGTACTCGAACAAACTGCTTGTCCTGGTGGATGGCCGAACTGTGTACTCGCCTATTTTCTCCGGCACTTTCTGGGATAGCCAGACTCTGCTGCTGGACAATATCGCGCGCATCGAAGTGATCCGCGGACCTGGGGCGACGGTGTGGGGCGCAAACGCGGTCAACGGTGTGATCAACATCACGACGAAGCAAGCCGCCGATACGCAGGGCGGATTGTTGACAATGGGTGGTGGGACTTCCGAGCAAGGATTTGCAACAGCGCGCTATGGCGGAACGATCGGTGGTGACACTTCCTATCGCATCACCGGCGGCGGCTTCAATTTTGGCCACAACCTTGATTCCACGGGACAGAACGGCGAAGACAACTGGCGCACGGTCCAGGGAGGATTCCGCGTGGACGCTAACGCTTCGCCGAAGGACACAGTGACAATCGAAGGGGATGTATATAGAGGCGACGCGGGAGAGCAGGTCAACACCATCGTCTCGATCGGACCGCCCGCAAACGAGATTCTGAATCTTCGCAATATTTTTTCAGGCTGGGACGTCGTCTCTCGCTGGAATCATGTTGCCTCGTTAACTTCGGAGACGAGTCTTCAAATCAATTTCGATCGCAGCAACCGCGGCGACTCAACATACGGAACGGGTCTGAACACACTTGGTATTGATTTTGAGCAACACGCCGGCTGGGGCAAGCGACAGGACTTTGTCTGGGGACTCGGCTACTACTTGACGTCCGATGAGTTGGCGACGACTTTTCGGATCGCGTTCACACCACCAGATCTAACTCAGCAACTTTTGAGTTTTTTTGTACAAGATGAGATTGCCATCCGGCCAGACCGGCTCTATCTGACAGTAGGAGCCAAACTCGAGCATAACGACTTCACAGGATTTGGATTTGAGCCGAGTGGTCGGATCGCTTGGATTGCCAATGAAAGAAATATGTTCTGGGCCGCAGTGTCCAGAGCTCTGAGAACGCCATCGCAAAGCGATCGAGACATTCGCTTCAATGAAACAGTATTCCCCGGGCCCAATGGCCTCCCAGTTCTCGTTAGCATTTTCGGAAGTCCCACTCGGCAGAATGAACGATTGAATGCTTTTGAGGTGGGCTATCGGG
Source organism: uncultured Acidobacteriota bacterium (assembly GCA_963784015.1). GTDB lineage: Bacteria > Acidobacteriota > Terriglobia > Acidiferrales > UBA7541 > Acidiferrum. The sequence goes on along the minus strand of CAWAPX010000023.1, from coordinate 1,239,155 downwards.
CGGAGATAAATAAACGTATTTCATTCGATGGGACGGTGTTCTACAACGATTACAACAATCTCGTGTCCGTAGAGCCTGGAACGCCTTTCTTAGAGACAGCTCCATCCCCGTTGCACCTGGTGATCCCAAACAATCTAGGCAATCTACTGTACGGGGAGACACACGGAGTCGAACTGTCCGTAAATTGGAAAGTCGTCAAGCGTTGGACGCTGAGCCCAGGATATTCCTTCTTGGCAATGCATCTGCACGAAGATGCGGGCGGCCTGGATTCCACGACGATCCCAGGTACACAAGGAGGTTTTCCGAGTCAGCAAGCTCAAATGCGTTCGCACGTCGAGCTCAGCGAGCACTGGCAATGGAATGCGTCGGCCTATTTTGTTGGACGGCTTCCTGCGCCTGCAGTTCCCTCGTACACGCGTTTGGATACCAACGCGATTTGGCAACCATCGAAACGGTTTTCCATCAGCGTAGTTGGGCAAAACCTGTTGAGCGACCATCATCTGGAATATCTCGGGCCAGACCAGACAGAGCAGTCCAGCCTGATCAAACGGAGCGCTTACGCCAAGATTACATGGCAATTCTGAGGACGGGAAAAGGGCATTGAATCTTACGGGCAAAACTCGGCGGAGACCGTGGAATCCAGCGTGTGGGCTCCGGCGCGAAAGAGTGTGCCACGCGCCCTTGCGATTCTCTATTGCAGCACTCACGGCTTTGCTCTTTGTCGCCGGCGTTCGCTGGGTTTCAGCGCAATCCAACGTTTCAAGCGAATATCAGGTGAAGGCGGCATTCCTTTTTCATTTTGCGCAATTTGTCGATTGGCCGACGGAAGCCTTCAAAGACGCGGGCGCCCCACTCACCTATTGCACGGTCGGGGAAGATCCCTTCCACGGCGCGTTGGACGCGAGTATGAGCGGAAAGACGATCGACGGGCGCCCGGTTCGCGTCCTGCACTTCAAACTGGCACAGGAGATTCAGACATGCCAGATTTTGTTCCTCGGGGCACCGGAGAAGAAATCCCTAGCCGCGACGCTCGTAAACCTTGGAGCGAGTCCCGTCCTGACCGTCGGAGAATCCCAAAACTTTATAGGACAGGGGGGGATGATCGGTTTCCTTTGGGAGGACAACAAGGTTCACTTCGAAATCAACCTGGAAGCCGCGGAACGCGCCAAATTGAAGATCAGCGCAAGACTTCTGGCGCTAGCTAAAACAGTCATTGGGGGCCCAAAAGGGACGTGAAATGGCGCTTTTCAAAAATTCTTCGCTCCAACGCAAACTAACGTTTGTCATCGTATGCACGAGTCTCCTGGGTCTGAGCCTCGCGTGCCTGATCTTTGACCTCTATGAAAGAACGAGCTTCCGCGCGGCCATGACCGGTGAGCTCTCTGTTCTTGCGGATACTCTGGGGGCAAACACCGCAGCGTCACTGGCCTTCAACGATCGAAAATCCGCGCAGGATATGCTTGGAGCACTCCGCGCCGAGCGCCACATAGTGGCCGCTTGCCTGTATGACAGCCATGGAGCGATTTTCGCGGAATACCGGCGCGATGGGATTGACTCGGCGTTTGTAATGCCCGCCCGCCGCGACGATCAGGCGGTCTTTGGGAAGAACTCCCTCACACTCTACCGAACCGTTTCGCTGGGAGGTGAGAAAGCCGGCGCCATTGCCATACTTTCGGACCTCGGCGCTCTTCGGGCGAAGATCAGGCAATACACGCAAATTTCCGTCCTAGTGATTCTGATTTCCATCCTGGTTACCTACATAATTTCGTCGAGACTCTTGCGGCTGATCACCGAACCCATTCTGCATCTGGCGCAGATTGCAACGCGAGTTACAACGAACGAGGACTACGCTGTTCGCGCTGTGCCTCGCGGTGAGGATGAAGTGGGAGCGCTCATCGGCTCCTTCAACCAAATGCTGGAGAGAATTCAAGAGCGTGACTCGGCACTGCAAGGTGCAAAGAGCGAGCTGGAAGTCCGTGTAGAGGCTCGAACTCATGAGTTGCAGTTGGAGGTCAATGAACGAATGAGGGCTGAAGAAACCCTTTCGGAAGAACGAAGAGTCTTGCGCGCTTTGATCGATAACGTGCCTGACTTTATGTACGTGAAAGACGCCCAAAGTCGCTTCGTAGTGGCCAATGCCTCGTTGGCCGGTTCGATGGGTGTGAAGAGTTCGGAGGAACTTCTCCACAAGACTGACTTCGATTTCTACCCCAAGGAGCTTGCAGATGCCTATTACCAGGATGAGCAAAACGTGATTCGCACCAAGGAACCGCTGTTCAATCGGGAGGAACAGGGGTTCGACGCCGATGGGAATAGAATCTGGCTACTGACCACCAAAGTCCCCCTCTACGACAAGAACGGCCGGGTTACGGGAGTTGCCGGCATTGGTCGCGACATCACTCATCTCAAGAAGACGCAAGAGGAAATGCAAAAAGCCCGGGAAGCCGCGGAGGCAGCCAGCCGGGCGAAGAGCGAGTTTCTGGCGAACATGAGCCACGAAATTCGCACGCCACTGAATGGCGTGATGGGAATGACCGACTTGGCTCTGGATACGGAGCTCACGGCGGAGCAGCGTGAGTATTTGGAGACGGTGAAAATGTCGGGAGATTCGCTACTCACGGTCATCAACGATATTCTCGACTTCTCGAAAATTGAGGCGGGAAAGATCGACCTGGAGGCTATCGATTTCAATTTACGGGAGAGCTTGGAAACAACGTTGAAAACACTGGCGCTGAGGGCGGATGAAAAGGGGCTGGAGTTGCTGTGCGAAGTAGCGCCGGAAGTGCCAGAAATAGTGCGCGGAGATTCCAGCCGGCTGCGGCAGATAGTAGTCAACCTGGTGGGCAACGCCATCAAGTTTACGGACGTCGGCGAGGTAGCAGTAAAAGTCCAACTTGAGTCCAGGGAGGGCTCGGAATGTGTCTGTCGATTTACGATAGCGGATACAGGGATCGGAATTCCTGAGGACAAACGTGAATCCATTTTTGATCCGTTTTCGCAGGCGGACACTTCGACCACGCGAAAATACGGAGGAACGGGGCTGGGGCTGACCATTTCCATGCGTCTGGTGCGCATGATGGGCGGCAGGATTTGGGTGGAGAGCGAAATGGGCAGTGGAAGCCAATTTCACTTCACGGTTCGGTTGGGCGTGGCTGACGCCAAAGAAATTAGATTGGGAACGATCGCTCCGCCGGAAATCTTGCGCGGTGTAAAGGTCCTCGTTGTGGACGACAATCGCACCAACTGCCGGATTCTTGAAGGGATGCTGGCGCGCTGGCAAATGAAGCCGACGTCCGTGAATGGAGGCGCGGAAGCGCTGGCGCAGTTGTCCGCGGCTCGCGAAGAGGGCGAACCCTATAACCTGATTTTGACGGACATGCACATGCCGGATATGGATGGCTTCGCACTGGTGGAACAAATCAGGCAAAAGCCAGAATTAGCCACAGCCACGATCATGATGCTCACCTCAGCTGGCCACCGCGGAGACGCGGCACGCTGCCAGGAACTGGGAGTCTCCGCGTATTTGTTGAAGCCCATTCGGCAATCGGAATTGCGCGAGGCTGTGGCGCGCGTGCTGGGAGCTCGTGAACACGATGGCGCTATTCCTTTGATTACTCGGTTCTCTTTGCAGGATGCACGCGAGCCGGATGCCTATTTGAGCGTGTTGCTTGCGGAAGACAATCTGGTTAATCAGCGGTTGGTGGTGCGTTTACTGGAGAAACGAGGACACCGGGTCGTTGTGGCGGGCACCGGGTTGGAAGCGCTGCAGGCGTTGGAAAAGGAAAGTTTTGACCTTGTTTTGATGGATGTCCAAATGCCCGAGATGGACGGGCTCGAAGCGACTACAGCAATTCGGGAAAAAGAAAAAAGTAGCGGACTCCACCAGCCGGTGGTCGCTTTGACGGCGCATGCCATGAAAGGGGATCGCGAGAAATGCATGGCCGGCGGCATGGATGGCTATCTCAGCAAACCGATTCGTCCGCAGGAACTGGACCAAGTTCTTGACATTTACGTGGCGCGCCGTCTGGAAGCGCGAAGCTTGGCGGAACCCGCGATGCCCAGAGTATGAAGCAGGCGGGGATACCATTCCTCCTTCTCATGCGAAGGCCTGAGCCGAACTGTCTATCTAGCGTTTTGCTTCCGATCATTTTGCTCCGGCGGCAAATGAATGCAGCACGTTGCTGTAGAGGAAATTTTCTGCTCCAATTCTTGAGTGGCCGCTTCGAAAACTATCGCACTTCCGAAAATCCTCATATTTGATGTAGACGGCGTATTGGTGGACGTGCGCCGCTCGTTCTGGCTGTCTGGGCTGGAGACGATGCGTTATTTGACGGGTAAGCGCGTGACTTGGCCGGAACTGCACAGGTGGAAAAGCAAACCGGGCAACAACGACGATTGGAAAATGGTTTCAAATTGGGCCACTGCGCTGGGGCGCCCCACGACGTATGAAGAGGCGCGCGATGCTTTTCAGCAATTCTATTGGGGCAAGGACGGCAAGTCTGGGAATGTGCGGAAGGAAAAATTTGTTGTTACACCTGGGCAAATCGAGCGCTGGGGGCGGAGGTTTGAGCTCAATTTATTTACGGGGCGGACGCGCAAAGAATTTGCGTACACATTTGACCGGTGGGTAGCGGCAGGGCATTTTCGAACCGTCGTCACCATGAATGATGTGAAGCGGAAAAAACCTTTTCCCGACGGCTTGCTGAAAATTCTTGGGCGGCGCGATTCGGCGACGGCGCTTTACGTTGGCGACAACATTGACGATGCGTTGGCAGCCCGCGACGCGCGCGTTCCCTTCATGGCCATTTTGCCGGCTGGCACGTTTGAGTACCGCAAACGTGCCGCGCAATTCCGCGAGCTTGGCGCGCTTGCTCTCTTGCCTGGCATCCTGGCATTAAACGATTGGCTGCCGCATGCCTGACGTTCGTTCTGATGTGATTCTTTCTGTTCGAGTTGGAGATATGGCCGCGCAGGAGGCATACAGCGGAACTTTCGCATATTGCGGCGGGAATCATTTGTATAAGCGGGGGGCCCATCATGAAGCTGCGTATCTCATCCATTTTTCCAGCTCTAGGAATTTTGTGCCTCGCCGCGGCAGCGATTCCTGGCTCGATTTGTGCACAGGCGCCGGCTGGACCTTTGCCGGCGGCGCAGCCGCAGGCTTCTCCGGGTTCAGCGGCGAGCCCGCAAAATCTGCAGCCCCGGCCAGAGACCCGGACTTCTATCCTTGGGCTGTGGAAACTTAATCTGGAGGAAAGCGACGACCCGCGCAAGAAGATGCAGGACGCAAGTACAGGCAGAGGAAGCGGATCGAGAGGCGGCAGCGGCGTGAGCATTGCAGGCTTTCCTATTGGCGGCCACGGAGGAAGTGGCGGAAGCCGAGGCGGAGAGAGCGACGAGGAACGCCTGCGCACGCAGAACGCGATCTCGCCGGCTAATTCCTTGACGCTTGCGCAAAAAGATCCGAAGAATCCGGAAGTCGACCTCACCGACGATCAGAACCGCAAGCAGGCGCTTTTCACCGACGGGCGAAAGATTCAGAAACCGGATTCAAAGGACGAGACTCCGCAGGAGGTTGCGGCGCATTGGGACGGGCCATTGCTCGTCACGGACGAGAAGAGTCCGCACGGCGGCAAGATGAGCCGCACCTTCGAATTGTCTTCCGACGGCACGCAGCTTTATGAAACGATTCGTCTCACGGCGGGCCGATCGAATACGCCTCTCGATATCCGGTATGTCTACGATGCCGTGCCTGCGAGCGCCGCGGCACCAAATCAGTGAGGGTTGGTCTCTCGAGTCAAGACGCCTAAGCGTTTCGTGAGTTATTTTGATGTTCTGCTCTTCGCAGTGCCCACGCCTGTCTTCTCAATTCGTTGACGCCCCACACCGAGAGGTCTAATATCCGCCTATCGAAAGTGCATCAAATGTTTCACGCGAGGAGAACTCCTTGGAAAACGAGACTGCAACAAGCGCGCCACGCCGTAAAGGGCGGGTGAAGCGCTGGATTGGCCGCGTATTACTTGGTCTTCTTGTGCTCGTCATTACGGCTGCAGTTGTGGGTGCGTGCTACCAGGCGCTTGGAAACAGGGCGGACGCGCGCAGATTTCCGCAGCAGGGCAAATCGGTTTCGCTTGGTCCGGCGTTTGACAACCTGAGTTTGAGCATCGATTGCCGGGGACAAGGAAGTCCGACGGTTATTTTGGATAGCGGGCTCGGTGTTCCCGCGGTCGGATGGAATCCCGTACAAACAGAAGTCGCGAAGTTCACGCGCGTATGCTCGTATGACCGCGCGGGCTACGGTTGGAGCGATGCCAGCTCTGCGCCTCGCACGAGCATGCAGATTGTGAAAGAGTTGCACGCGTTGCTCCAAGCCTCTGGCGAAAAAGGACCGTACATCTTGGTCGGGCACTCGTTTGGCGGGCTATAACGTACGCGTCTACAACGGACAATACCCAAATGATGTCTCGGGAATGGTTTTGGTGGACGCGTCGCACGAAGATCAAAACGACCGCATGACCCCAGCGCTTCAAGCGTACATGAAAAAAACCATGGAACAGCTCAAGTGGCAGAAAATGATTGCTCCGCTGCTGATACGGTTTGGTATTGCGCGATTCTCTCAGCGCAACCAGGGAGAAGCTCCGGGAGTTTCGAAGGAGTTTGGGCAGGAAATGCTCTATCTGCAGATGCAGCCAAAATTTATTGATGCGAGCGCATCGGAATTGGGTTCATTTGCGGAGAGTGCCAATGAGGTTCGCGCTTCCGGCAATCTAGGTGACAAACCACTCGTCGTTCTGACAGCGGGTAAATCGGCGGACGCGTCGCAGTTGCCTGCTGGTTTTCCGAAAAAGGAATTCGACGACTTCCACGAGGTTTGGGTCAATGATTTGCAAGTGAAGGAATCCCATCTTTCCACGCAAGGAAAGAGAATCATGGTTCCTGATAGCACGCACATGATCCCCTTTGAACGGCCGGATACTATCGTTGCCGCCATTCACGAAGTCTGGGTGGCTGCGAACGCCGACAAAACAGGAAAAGCCAGCGCAGTAGGCATGCCCACCGCGCAGTGACGCGAATAACCGAAACGTAGATAGGAATATGGAACGCCCAAAAAAGTTCGTTGACATACTAAACTAAACCGTTTAGTATGCGGATTCCTTTCCTGACGCATGAGCGGGAACAGCGTATTCCATTGGGGTGAAGGAGGAGTGAGTCCATGGAGAGCAGCATGATTCGCGTGGAAAATCTGGTGAAGAAGTTTGGAGATCTGGCGGCAGTAAATGACGTGTCTTTTGATGTGAAGAAGGGCGAGATTTTTGCATTTTTAGGACCAAACGGTGCAGGAAAGACCACGACCATCAAGGTGCTCACGACGCTTCTGAAGCCGACGAGCGGCACGGTCTTCCTGAATGGATTGGATCCAGTTAAGAGCCATCACGAGGCGCGGCAATCCTTCGGGATCGTGTTTCAGGATCCGAGTCTCGATCAGGATTTGACGGGCTGGGAAAATATGAATCTGCACGGCGTGCTTTACCACGTTCCGAGCAAGATTCGAAAGGAGCGCATCGAGACGCTGCTGAAGCTTTTCGAATTGTGGGACCGGCGGGACACGCTGGTGAAGCAATTCTCGGGCGGAATGAAACGGCGGCTGGAAATCGCGCGGGGATTTCTGCATACACCCAAAATTTTATTTCTGGACGAGCCGACGCTGGGGCTTGATCCACAGAGCCGCAACCAATTGTGGACGCACGTGAAACACCTGAACGAAACGGAAAGGGTGACGGTTTTTCTGACGACGCACTATATGGATGAAGCGGACCGCGTGGCCCAGCGCATTGCGGTGATCGATCACGGACGCATAGTGGCGATGGGGACTTCGCAGGAGTTGAAGCAGCAAACGAGCACGGAATCGTTGGAGGGCGCGTTTCTTGCGTTGACAGGGACAACCATTCGGGACGAAAGCGCGGGAGCAACGGACCAACTGCGCCAAATCGCAAAAATGTTGAGGAGATAAGGGATGAGCGCCATTTACATCTTGTGGTTGCGCGAACTAAAGAAATATTCAAGATCGAGAACGCAAATCATTGCATCGTTGGGCCAGCCATTGCTGTATTTGCTGGTGCTGGGATTCGGGCTGGGGCCGGTTTTTCAGAAGGCAGGCGGCGGAAGCTATCTGCAGTTCATGGCGCCAGGGGTAATCGGGATGACGGTGCTATTTACTTCCGTGTTTTCCGGGATTGCGCTGCTGTGGGACCGGCAATTTGGTTTTCTAAAAGAAACGCTTGTTGCGCCCGTGCCGCGCATCCAAGTGATGATTGGGAGAACGCTGGGCGGGACCACGGTGGCATTGATTCAGGGAACGCTGATCTTCGTGGTGTGCGTCATTGCGGGGTTCCGGCCGGTAAGTTTGCTGGCCGTGCCGCTCGGGTTTGTTTTCATGGGGCTGATCGCGTCCGTTTTCGCGGCGCTGGGAACGGCGATCGGATCGAGCTTGCAAGACATGCAGGGATTCCAATTGATCATGAATTTTCTGGTGCTTCCGATTTTCTTTTTATCGGGTGCGCTGTTTCCGCTGAACAATCTGCCAAAAGCCCTTTCGATCATCACCCACCTCGATCCCCTCACCTATGGTGTCGATGGATTGCGTTCGGCATTAATAGGAGTCAGCCATTTCAGTATGTACACGGATGCTTTAGTTCTCCTATGCGTGGCCGCAGCTTTTATCTGCCTGGGGGCATGGCGCTTTTCGAAGATCGAGATTTAGGCAGATGTCTCGAGGACTCAGCCAACGCGCGCACCACAAGGTACTGGAAGCGGCGACGAAACTGTTTGCGGAACGCGGAATCGATGCAACCAGTGTCGACGCGATTGCGGCAGCGTCGGGCGTCAGCAAAGCAACGGTTTACAAGCATTGGGCGGATAAGGACGCGCTGTGCCTAGAAGTTTTGGTACATGTTCACGAACTGGACGAGGGACCGCCAGAACTCGACTCGGGCGATTTGCGAGAGGACCTGAAAGCGTTTTTGAAATATGAGCCGTCGCCAAAGAAAGCCGCTATACAGAAACGGTTGATGCCACATCTAATCGCCTATTCGGCAAGAAACGAACAGTTTGGACGAGCGTGGAGAGCTCGGGTGATGGAACGATCGCGCGATTTTTTGCGAAAATTGCTGCGCCGAGGGGTGGACCGCGGGATGCTTCCGGTCGTGCTGGACGAAGAGCTAGGAGTTGCGCTGCTATTGGGGCCCATGATGTACCGGCATATTTTTGGATCAAGCGTGGATCGCGAGTGGCTAGCGGAGGGTGCGGTAAACTCGTTTTGGAAAGCGCATGCGCGGCCGGAATTTCAGGAGCACGCCGCTGATAGAACGGGCCGCAAAGGGAAGAAAGCCGCGACGTGAGCCCCGAAATGGAAGGACCAATGGTCCAAGAAAAACGAAGGATTCGACAAATTGCGTTCAGCTACTCCGATTGACGCAAACCCGCACCGGATGTTATAAAATACTGTTTAGCAGGCAGCGACAGGCCCACCGTATAGCCCCTTCCCGGGTAGGGGGGCGCGGCGCGGCTGCCAATCCGGTGGCCGGTCCGTGGCCCCAAAGCGAGTGTTAGGCTACTCAACTTAATGCAAGAAATTGTTCACCAACTGGGAGAACTCTTCCTTCAGGCTGTGCCTACAGTCCTGATCATCCTCCTTTTTTACTTCATCTTACGGGCGATTTTCTTTAAGCCGCTGCTGGCCGCGATGGCCGAGCGCGATGCTCGCACCGTGGGCGCGCAGAAAGCCGCCGAGCTGGCGCAAGCGGCCGCCACCGAGAAGGCCAAGCAGTACCAGGATGCCCTGAAGCAAGCGCGCGGACAGGTGTACGCTCAGCAGGAAGCGGAGCGCAAAAAGGTGCTCGATGAGCGCGCCGCAGTGATCAAAGACGCCCGCGCTGCGGCGACCACGCAGGTTGCCGCTGGCAAAGAGCGCATCGCCGGCGAACTGGCAGCGGCGCGCCGCGAAATCGAAACAACCGTCTCACAACTTTCCGCGGAAATTGCCCGGCGCATTTTGCAGTCGCCGACCCGTCCCGGCAGCTCCACTAGAGAGGCCCGATGAGGCACATCTCGATGGAGCAGAATAAAACCAGGCAAGCAGGGCGACTGTACGTTATCTCAAATTTGGTTGTTCTCTTCTTTTGTGTCGCTCTCAGCGCTCATGCGGCGGAAGAAGGCGGGAACTCGGCGACGGAGCGAACGAGCGAAATTTTCAAGTGGATCAATTTCGCGATCGTGGCCGCGGCTTTGATTTGGCTGTTTGCGAAGAAGTTGCCTGCGTGGTTCCGTGGCAACGCGGACAAAATCAGTTCAGCAATTACCAAGGCAACCGCAGCTAGGGAAGAAGCGGAACGCCAGGTTCGCGAGGCGGAGGCTAAGCTAGCGAATCTGAAGCAGGAAATCGCTGCACTCGAGGCGACCGCAAAACGCGAAACTGCCGAGGAAGCCGAGCGCATCCGCGCACTGGCGCAAATCGACGCGAAGAAAGTTGGAGTCGCCGCTCAAGCGGAAATTGAAGCCGCAGGGCGTGCCGCGCGCCTGGAACTGAAGGCGCTGGCAGCCGCGCTTGCCGTTGACGGCGCGGAAACTCTGCTTACCAAACAGCTCACGCCAGCGGCGCAAGAATCGCTTATGGACAATTTTGTGAAAAGCCTCGAAGGAAGGCCGAATTGAAATCCGCCAGCCTCCAATACGCCAATGCGCTTGCGGATGTCGCGCTTGCGCAGGGAGCCGCCGACGCGGCCCTCAAACAATTGAACGATTTTGCGGCTGCTTTTGAGGTGTCTAGCGAGCTGCGGAATTTTCTAACTAGCCCAGGTGTGCCGCGCGAGGCGAAGCATGGCGTGATTGAGAAAATTGCGGCGCGCATCGGCGCGGGAAAGATCATTCGCAATTTTCTTTTTGTCATTGCGGATCATCAACGCACGCACATCCTTCCGGAAATCCTCACTACTTTTGAGGATGTTATCCGGCAGCGGCAAGGCACCGCGGAGGCGGAGATTTCTTCCGCCACCGAGCTGAGCGCCGCGCAAAAAAAGAAATTTTCACAAACGCTCGAGCGTCTTACCGGGAAGAAAATCCAGGCAAAGTATTCGCTGGACCCGTCGTTGCTGGGCGGCGCGGTTGTCCGCGTTGGCGATACGATCTACGACGGTTCGGTGCGCAATAGTTTGAACGAAATGCGCGCGCGTCTCGCAGCGGAGTAGCGGAATAGAATTCAGGAGCAGGCATGGCCAACATCAAGGCAGATGAGATCAGCAAGATTCTGCGCGAGCAGATTGAGAACTACGAGCAGACGGTTTCGGTCGACGAAGTCGGAGCGATCATCAGCGTCGGTGACGGAATCGCGCGCGTCCATGGGCTCGAAAAAGTCATGGCCGGAGAAATGCTTTCGTTTCCACATGATGTTTTCGGCATCGCGCTGAACCTGGAAGAGGAAGAAGTCGGCGTTGTACTTCTCGGCGAGTCCCAATTGTTGAAAGAAGGCGATGTCGTCAAGCGGACGAACACAATTATGTCCGTGCCGGTGGGCGAATCGCTGATTGGGCGCGTTGTAAATCCGCTAGGCGAGGCCATTGACGGCAAAGGGCCGATCACGTCAAAGCAACGGAATCCTCTGGAACGCATCGCTCCTGGCGTTTTGGACCGCCAACCGGTGCGCGAGCCATTGCAAACTGGTATCAAGGCGATTGATGCGATGATTCCGATCGGCCGCGGCCAGCGCGAGTTGATCATCGGGGACCGCCAGACAGGCAAGACGGCCGTGATTCTGGACACGATCATCAATCAAAAGGGCGGCGACGTCACTTGCATTTATTGCGGAATCGGGCAGAAGCGTTCGACGATCGCGCAAGTAGTGAAAACGCTGACCGATGCGGGCGCGATGGAGTACACAATTATCGTTGCGTCGTCCGCGGCCGAACCGGCTTCGCTGCAATACATCGCACCGTACGCCGCTTGTGCGATGGGTGAATATTTCCGCGATACGAAACGCCACGCCATCACGTTCTACGACGACCTTTCAAAGCATGCGCAGGCCTACCGCGAAATTTCCTTGCTGTTGCGCCGTCCGCCAGGACGCGAGGCATTCCCAGGCGATGTGTTTTATCTCCACTCGCGCTTGCTGGAACGCGCCGCGAAACTAAATGATAAGCTTGGCGCAGGGTCGCTCACTTCGCTACCCGTGATTGAAACGCAGGCTGGCGACGTCTCCGCGTACATCCCGACCAACGTTATTTCCATCACTGACGGTCAGATTTACCTCGAAGCCGACCTTTTCAACGCGGGCATTCGTCCGGCGATTAACGTAGGTATTTCTGTAAGCCGCGTCGGTGGTAACGCGCAGATCAAGGCTATGCGGCAGGTGGCGGGAACGCTGCGTCTGGACATGGCGCAGTACCGCGAACTGGCGGCGTTTGCGCAGTTTGGCGCCGATCAGCTCGATAAGGTGACGCAGGGGCAACTTGCGCGCGGGCAGCGACTCACGGAAACCTTGAAGCAGGATCAATACGTTCCGCTGTCCGTGGAAAAACAGGTGCTGAGTATTTATGTTGCAACAAGCGGCGCGGTCGACAGTATTCCCGTTCCGGAAGTGAGCCGCTTCGAGAAAGAGTTTCTGCGGTATGTGGAGACCACCAATCCTTCGATCCTGAAAACTATCGCGGAGAAGAAGGCTCTCGATGACGGCATCAGAGCCGAAATCAAGAAGGCAGTCGACACTTTCAAGGAAAGCTTCACAGCCGCTCTTGGCGCGGCAGCGAAGTAGGAATGAACTCGTAGCGACCAACGATGCCCACACTTCTCGATTTCCGGCGCAGTATTCGCTCGGTGAAGAATACCCAGCAGATCACGCGCGCGATGAAGTTCATCTCCGCGGCGTACCTGCGCAAGGCGCAGGAAGCGGCGATGGCGGCGCGGCCGTACGCGCAGGAATTGGCGCGCGTGTTGCGCTCGACTATGTCGCGCATCGATGAGCCACAGCATCCTCTGCTGGCACACCGTCCAGAGCAGCGGGTCCTTGTGCTCGTGCTCGCGGGTGAACGGGGCCTTGCCGGAGCATTCAACGCGAATATTCTGAGGCGAGCGAACGAGTTTTTCCGTGCGAATAAGGATAAAAAGATCACTGTCGTGCCGGTGGGCAAGAAGAGCCGGGACACGCTCAAGCGTGCTGGCTTCCAGTTTGCCGGCGAATACGTAAACGTTCTGGCGCGCGTCAAGTTTGCAACGGCCCGCGAGATAGCAGGACTGGTTACAGAGTTGTACGCGAAGGAAGAGATTGACGCGGTTTACATTGTCTTTAGTGAATTTAAGAGCGTGATGGTCGCTGACTTGAAGGTGGAAAAACTGTTGCCCGTGGAAGCCGTTCGCGAAGAAGAAGAAACGGCCTCGGAAAAAGAGTCTGGCCAGATCGACTACATCTACGAGCAGCCCGAAGAGCAATTGTTAGGGAAATTGCTGCCGCGCTACATCGAGACACAGGTGCTTCGCGCGATGCTGGAATCGTCCGCGGCAGAGTATGCGGCGCGAATGACGGCGATGGAAGCAGCGACGAAAAACGCCGGCGACGTGATTGAGGCGCGCACGCTACACATGAACAAAGTACGCCAGGCAGCCATTACGAAAGAGATTATTGAAATTGTCAGCGGCGCCTCGTACGGCGCTTAGGAGAAAGCATGGCAGAGAAATACGCAGCCGTCGGACACATTGTGCAGGTGATTGGGCCGGTGCTCGACGTTCAATTTGAATCGGGACATTTGCCAGCCATTTATAACGCCGTGCGCATTACGAGCGAAGGCTTCAATGTGCCGGAGCCGATCGACGTGACGGCCGAAGTGCAGCAGCACCTTGGCGAAGGCCGTGTGCGTGCGGTTGCCATGGAACCGACGGAAGGCCTTGTTCGCGGCATGAAGGCCTTCGATACGGGATCGGGAATTACCGTTCCTGTGGGCCGGCCAACGCTGGGCCGCGTGATGAACGTTCTTGGAAAGCCCGTTGATCAGCTTGGGCCGCTCGTCAGTAAGACCAACTATCCGATTCATCGGCCTGCGCCATTGCTTGTCGATCAGTCGACGAATCTCGAGATGTTCGAGACGGGAATCAAAGTCATCGACTTGATTCAGCCGTTTTTGAAGGGCGGAAAAATCGGATTATTCGGCGGCGCCGGTGTCGGCAAGACGGTGCTGATTCAAGAATTGATCAATAACGTCGCGATGCAGCACGGCGGCGTGTCTGTGTTTGCGGGAGTCGGCGAACGCACGCGCGAAGGAAACGACCTTTGGCTGGAATTCCAGGAAGCCGGTGTTGTGGTCCCTGGCAATTCTGAAAAGTCCCGCGCAGCTCTGATCTACGGCCAGATGACCGAACCGCCCGGTGCGCGTCTTCGCGTTGGCCTTACCGGACTCACTGTCGCGGAATATTTCCGCGACGAGGAGCATCTCGACGTCCTACTTTTCATCGATAACATTTTCCGGTTCGTTCAGGCCGGATCGGAAGTCTCGGCGCTTCTTGGCCGCATGCCTTCCGCCGTCGGCTATCAGCCAAACCTCAACACGGAAATTGGCGAGTTGCAGGAGCGCATCACCTCGACGAAATCCGGATCGATTACTTCCGTGCAGGCCATTTACGTTCCTGCAGACGATTACACGGACCCCGCTCCAGCTGCGACGTTTACGCACTTGGACGCCACCACGAACCTGAGCCGCCAAATCGTAGAGCGTGGAATTTATCCTGCCGTTGATCCGCTGGCCAGCTATTCGCGCATTCTCGATCCGCGTATCGTCGGAGCGGAGCATTACGCCGTCGCACGCGGAGTGAAATCGATCCTCCAGCGCTATAAAGATCTACAGGACATTATTGCAATTTTGGGTATCGAGGAACTTTCCGACGAAGACAAGCGCACCGTGGCGCGCGCGCGCAAAATTGAAAAATTCCTATCGCAGCCTATGTTCGTGGCGGCGCAATTTACCGGCCTCGAAGGCAAGTTCGTCAAGATTGCCGATACCGTGCGCAGCTTCAAGGAAATCGTCGAAGGCAAGTACGACGATATTCCTGAGCAGGCGTTCTACATGGTGGGCACGATTGATGAAGCGCTGGCGAAGGCTGAGAAGATGAAGGCGAGCGCATAAAAACGTAAATGCTTCCCGACGCCATCGAGCTGGTTATCGTCACACCGGAGCGCCAACTACTGCGCGAAAGCGTCGTCGAGGTCGTGTTGCCCGGCGCCGACGGTGAGCTAGGCATTTTGCCGGGACATGCTCCACTGATAACCGAGCTCGGCATCGGGGAATTGAGATTCCGTGCTGGTGGCAGCAATGATGAAGTGCATCTTGCTATTATCCGCGGATTCGCTGAAGTCTTAACGGATCAAGTAACCGTGTTGGCAGAGACGGCAGAGCTTGCTGAAGAAATTGACATAGAGCGTGCGAAACAAGCTCTAGAACGTGCCCAGGCACGCATCGAGGCGGGTGATCCCGATATCGATTGGGATCGTGCCAGCGCCGCACTGCAACGAGCTCTCATCCGCATCAAGGTCGGTGAGTACGCAACGAGACGACGCACGGCAATCGTGCAAGCTCCTTAACGCATTAGGCATTCGGAACGTATTTGCTTTGCGACCGAGCCTCTCCCGCGACATCTAATACGCAGAGACAAATTATGGAACCGATCACGATGTACAGCACCATGTGGTGCCCTGACTGCCGGCGCGCAAAAACATTTCTGAAAGAACGCGGCGTGGAATTTCGTGAGGTCGATATCGAGAGCGATCCCTCCGCGGAAGAAATCGTTATTAAGGCCAACAACGGTAGGCGGAAGGTCCCAACTCTGGAAATCGGCGGACGCTATTTTGCTTGCAGTCCCTTCGACGCTGAAGAATTGGCCGAAAATCTCAACATCCCGCTAAATCCCTAGTCTCCCGATGTTTTTCTTTGGACCGATGTTCTGGACAAGTTTGAGTGCCTGTACTTGGCGGTGTTTACTCCACTGCTGATCCGCGCACCCAGACATTCGTAAGTTGCAGCCCCTCATCCAGGAGCACGATATCCGCATCCGCCCCAACCCGCAGAGCACCTTTTTTGAACTCGATTCCAAGAAGCGTCGCGGGATTCAAGGTCAACATGCGCACTGCATCCGCGAGCGGAATTCCCAAACCAACAATATTTCTCAATGCCCTATCCAGAGTCAGCGTGCTGCCCGCCAGCTTTCCTTCCAAATTGCGGCAAATTCCTCCGCTCACGGTAACTTCCAGCTTTCCCAGCATGTACTTTCCATCCGGCATCCCAGTCGCTGAAGTGCCATCACTAACCAAAATCATCCGATCGGGCCCCTTCGCTTGAAGCAGCACTCTCATAGCTGTTTCTTCTACGTGTACGCCATCCGCGATCAGCTCGGCGGTCACTTCTGGTGAAGTGAGCACCGCACCGATTACACCGCTGTCGCGATGAGAAAAAGGCCGCATAGCGTTGTAAACGTGCACCGCATGCCGAACTCCATGCGCAATCGCAGCACGAGCCTGCTCGTAGGTCGCATCCGTGTGGCCCATGGCGACGACCATTCCCGCGTTCCGCGCCGCATCGATGCACGGCATGGCGCCGAGTAGTTCGGGGGCAATCGTCAAAATCTGCGCGTTTCCCGCTGCTGCCTGTAAAAATTGTTCAAGAAGTTCCGCCGACGGCAGCTTCAGCCATTCTGTCGGATGCACTCCTCGCCGCGCCGGGCTGAGAAACGGGCCCTCAAAATGAATTCCCAACACTTCCGCTCGCGTGTCGTCCGTTTCGTGCTGTTGCGAAATGTAGTGCGCGATTCCCTCAACACTACGAACAATGTCCTCGGGACTTGCAGTCACGGTAGTGGCCACGAACGAGGTTGTCCCATGCCGCGCAACTGTGTTTGTCACTCCAGCGAGTGCTTCCGCGCTGCCTTCCATGACGTCGCGCCCGCCGGCGCCATGGATGTGGACATCCACAAAGCCGGGAATTGCAGTCTTGTCGGTGGCGGAGATCTCCTGAGCTCCGTCGGGCAGCCGCATTCCCTCTCGGAGCCCGAGCTCTTCGATCACTCCCTCGCGGATCAGAATACCTGCGTCGGTAATTAGTGCCGTGGGAGTGAGGACCCGTCCGGCGTGCAATAAAGTTGTCGCCATAGTTCAGGATGTATCGTAGCGGAATCCAGCGATCTTTCAAAAATCTAAAATATCCAGAAGGCAAGCCGGCAAAAACAAACGGGCGGAGCCGAAGCCCCGCCCGTCGAGAGAATTCTATATTGGAAACTCTTATTTGCCGTTTGCCGGCGCCATGTCAATGCTTTCGAGCTTTAGCGTACCGCCGTCTACCGTGCCTTTCACGATGACATGATGCCCGGCGTGGTCCGCCACTTTGTCCTGTGCGTCCACAACGTATACTTTCTTGTCCGCGTCATTGACGAACACGTATTTCGCTCCGCCTTTCACGCATTTGGTGGTGCACTCGCGCGCATTGTCGTTTGCGCCTTTTGCTCCGCAGTTGCTGTCGGAAATATAGCCAGTCCAGGTTCCGTCCGCAGCCATTGTCAATCCTGCTGCGAAGAGTGTGGCCGCCAGTACAGCTGTAAATCGTATCTTCATTTCGTTCTCCCCCAATAAAATTGCACCGCGTTTGATGATCGGCCGGGCGGACACCAGCTTGGCACAATCCGTGTTACCCGTCCAGATATGCGCTTCCCATCATACGCGCGAAAGAAATTGTTGGATGTCATCGCGATAAAAAAAGGGAGAGTTCTCTGGAACTCTCCCTTTGCTTCTACTCTCAAGAATTTACAACTGTGTTGTGAGTCGCGAACCCTTTATTGTCCCGACCCCGAAGTGTTGGCTGCGGTCGTATCGGGTGCTTTCGGAACGCTCAGATAGCCTGACGCCGTGGTCTTAGAAACCTTGTTAACGACCAGTTCGAGCGCTGCGCGAGTTCCGCCCGTGTAGAAGAAAATAGGTTCGTTGACGGAGCGGTTCTTCTTTTCGAAGTTCTTGTCATCCGCCAAAACGTTGATCGTGTATTGGTTCTTTTTGGTGTTCGTGTCCTTCAGCTCGACCTGAATGGTGCCGACCTTCTGGTTTCCGCCTTTGCGCGTCACTGTGAACTCAAAGTAGTCGCGCTGTCCCATACGGCGAAGCTGGTCGATCTCGTCATGGTTCCGTGCGATCAAAGTGCCCATCTCGCTGCGAGCCATTTGAAGATTGTTCTTCTGTGCATCCAAGTCGGTCTTTACGCCTGAGACGTCTCCGTTGAGCTTGTCCACGTCACCCGAGTTCGCCTTGGTGGCGAGTTCGGCCTTGACGGACGTTGCCAATCCTTCAACCTTCTGGTCCACGGCAGCCGTCGCATTCTTGGTCTGCTTACGTGCGGCGATTAATTCGCCCTGCGTCAAATTCAATTTGTCCGTGACCACTTTCAGGTCGCTCTGCAATGCCTGATTGGTTTCATCTTCTTTCGCCAGCCGCTGGGCCAGCGCATCATTTGACTGCTTCACCGAGGCTTGCGTGGACTGCTCGATGCTGTTCGCGTGGTTCAACGCGCTCCATCCGACTCCAAGACCGAGCAAGGAAACTCCACCTAAGACGGCTACGGCCAATCCCACCCAGCGTGGCGTCCCCGTCGTGGCGTGGTTAATGGGATCCTGAAAATCGCTCATAAACTTCTTCTCCTTTGGGGTTCTCCCCTGTGCGCTTAGGGAAGGTGCACCCCTCTCGCCAAACGCCAGTTTTTGCGTCGTCCTCCCTTAAACCATGCAAATGCATGAGGTTGTCGAAAGAAAATGGCAAGCAAGGGGGTAGGCTTATACGTACTAGTACTAGTAAAGATTACGTTGTTAGTCATGCTTCTGTAAATTTTGCTGTTGTTGAAGGAAACTGCCGGCCGCAAGTTGGAGATGGTTCCTTGAAAGGGGATTAGGCCGAGCGAAGGTAGCTCGCCCTGCCATAAGTCGTTCTCAAATAAATGTTTACGCGATTTTAATCAGGCTGCTTGGGGGGCAGGCTCTTCATCGGAGCCTTTGATCGGGGTAAAATATCGGTCCAAAGTGCTCATCGCCGCGTCCAAAACCATGTGGCAATCGGAGCAAGTGTCCAAATGCCGTTTGATCTCATTCGCAACTGGCGGCGACAGTCTTCCCTCTAAGTACCAGCAAATCAAATGGATGGTGTCTCGACAGCTCATGACTACGGTCCCCCCGTGGCCCCGTGCCGATGCCCGGCATGCCTACATCCGTTGCATTTGATTCACCAAAGCCTCGCGGAAAAGCAAAAATCCTAATTGCCTAAATATCAATGGTTTAGAAACACGTTGGAAAGTGAACACTGAAACGGTTTAAGTCCTTCGGGGAAAGATTACGCAACTCATACAACATTTGGGCCGAATCCGTCCGCAAAGGGTTTAGCGATTCGGGACAACGGTCATTTCGCGCAGGGCTTCTATCCGCTTTTCCAGCGGCGGGTGAGTGCTAAATAGGGAGGACATGCCACCCCCGCCGAACATAGGTTTAACGATGCACAAAGACGACGTGGATGGAGAGATTGCCGTCGTCGGGATCCGTTGATTGTAAGCCCCGAGCTTTTGTAGGGCGCTCATTAGGCCGAATTGGTTGCCGACCATACGAGCTCCGGTAGCGTCCGCTGCATATTCCCGCTGGCGCGAGAGGGCCAGCTGCAAAAGCATCGCGGCTAGTGGTGCGAGAATCATCAGGGCAAGCTCGACAATTATACCGCCGCCGCGTTCCCGGTCTTCGCCTTCGCCGCCTCCAAACCACAAGCCCCAATGCGCGATCCAGGTGATGGCGCCTGCCAACGTAGCCGCGACGGAACTGATCAAAATGTCGTAGTTGCGTACATGCGATAGCTCGTGCGCGATGACGCCTTCCAGTTCATCGTCGTTCATCAATTCCAGCAAGCCTTGTGTGACGGCCACTGACGCATGCCGCGGATTTCTTCCGGTGGCAAACGCGTTCGGCGCTTGGTCAGGCACCACGTATAGCTTCGGCACGGGGATGTTTGCTTTAGCGGCCAATCGCTCCATCACTGCATAGAGCCGCGGCAATTGTTCGCGAGTGACGGGCTGGGCCCCGCTCGACGCCAGTGCGATCTTATCGGAGAAGAAATAGGCGAACGCATTGGTGCAGATCGCGATTCCCAAGGCGATCGTCATTCCGTTGCGCCCGCCGAGAGCACCTCCAATGACCATCAAGAAGAGCGTTAGCGCCACCAGCAGAAATGTTGTTCGTAGAACTCTCATATCGTCCCTCAATACTTTATACGCACCGCAGCTACCGTATGTACCACCGTTAGCAATTTTAGAGAGGAAGTCTTTCTAAGACTTCCTCACGGATTTAGACTCTTGCAGCTGCCGCCGGTTGTTTAGCCTTCGCGCGTTCGAAGCGCATCGTGTCTTTCTGCCCGTCGCGATCCACGCGAATGTGATCACCGGGCAACACTTTGCCTTCGAGAATTTGCATGGCCAGCGGATCCTGAATCAACCGCTGAATGGTTCGACGCAGCGGCCGAGCTCCGTATGCCGGGTCATAGCCTTCCCGCAGAAGCAGTTCTTCCGCCGCGCGTGAAAGCTCCAGAGTGATTTGCCGTTCTGCCAGCAGTTTCTCGACGTTCTTCAAGAGCAGTCCGACGATCCGGCCAAGCTGTTCCTTGCCCAGCGGATTGAAAATCACAATCTCGTCGATGCGGTTGATGAACTCCGGCCGAAACGCCGCGCGCAATGCTTCCATTGCTTCTTTTCGCGCGCGTTCCGGGTTTTTCTCTGACAACTCAAAGATCGCCGTCGATCCCACGTTGCTGGTCATCACCATTACTGTGTTGCGGAAGTCGACAGTCCGGCCTTTGCCGTCGGTCAGCCGGCCATCCTCGAGGATCTGCAACAGAATATTGAAAACGTCAGGGTTTGCCTTCTCGATTTCGTCGAACAAAATTACCGAATAGGGATGTCTTCGAACCTGTTCAGTCAGTTGCCCGCCCTCTTCGTAGCCAATGTAACCAGGAGGGGCGCCGATCAGACGCGACACGCTGTGCTTCTCCATGTACTCGCTCATGTCGATGCGGATCATGAGTTTCTCGTCGTCAAAGAGAAATTCCGCAAGCGCGCGTGCCAGCTCGGTTTTTCCGACGCCGGTCGGTCCGAGGAAAATAAATGAGCCGATCGGGCGCTTCGCGTCGGACAATCCAGCGCGGCTTCGGCGAATAGCATTCGCGACGCGCCCCAGCGCTTCCTCTTGCCCGACCACGCGCTGCCGCAGGCGCTCTTCCATGTGCACTAGTTTTTGCGCTTCGCCTTCCAGCAGACGCCCTGCCGGAATTCCCGTCCACTTACTCACTAGCTTCGCGATGTCTTCTTCGTCGACTTCTTCCTTCAGCATCGGCGAATCTTTTTGTACAGACGCAAACCGCTCTTCCGCTTTCTTTAGTTCCTGTTCAGCCGCGGCAATCTTGCCGTAGCGGATTTCCGCGACCTTGGCAAGCTCACCAGCCCGCTCGAATTTCTGTTCCTCCGTCTTGAGCTGATCGATTTGCTCTTTCAGCTTGCGGATTTTCATGATGGCTTCTTTTTCTGCCTGCCAGCGCGCCTTCCGGCCGCTTGAGTCCTCTTTCAGCTTCGCCAGCTCTTTTTCGATTTGGTTGCGCCGCTCCTTGGAATGAGCGTCCTTCTCCTTCAGCAGCGACTGTCGCTCGATTTCAAGCTGCAGGATGCGACGTTCGATCTCATCAATCTCCACTGGCAGAGAATCGATCTGCATGCGCAGACTCGCGGCAGCCTCATCGATCAAGTCAATCGCTTTGTCAGGCAGAAAGCGGTCAGAAATGTAGCGGTGGGACAGCGTTGCCGCCGCCAATATCGCAGCGTCTTTGATCCGCACGCCGTGATGAACTTCGTAGCGTTCCTTCAATCCCCGCAAGATCGCGATCGTGTCTTCGACTGTGGGCTCGCTCACCAGAACCGGTTGAAAGCGCCTCTCCAGCGCTGGATCTTTCTCAATGTACTTTTTGTATTCGTTTAGGGTAGTAGCGCCGATTGCGCGCAACTCGCCCCTGGCCAGCGCCGGCTTTAGTATGTTGGAAGCGTCCATCGAGCCTTCCGCAGCGCCCGCGCCTACGAGCGTATGCAGCTCGTCGATGAACAGAATAATTTGCCCTTCCGCCTCCGTAATTTCTTTCAGCACGGCCTTCAATCGTTCTTCAAATTCTCCGCGGAATTTCGCACCAGCTACCAGCGCCGCGAGATCCAGTGCCACAAGACGCTTGGTCTTCAGCACGTCCGGTACATCGCCGGAAACAATGCGCTGCGCCAGGCCCTCGACGATGGCCGTCTTGCCCACTCCCGGTTCGCCGATTAGTACGGGATTATTCTTAGTACGGCGCGCCAGGATTTGCATCACGCGCCGAATTTCTTCGTCACGCCCAATCACTGGGTCGAGCTTTCCCCGCCGCGCTAAGTCGGTCAGATCGCGCGCGTATTTTTCCAGAGAGGCGTAGGTAGCCTCCGGATTTTGAGACGTTACGCGCTGGCTTCCGCGCACGCTCGTCAGTGCTTGCAAGATCGCTTCGTGCGTCGCGCCCTGTCGCTTCAACAGTTGCCCTGCCGGATCGCGTTCTTCTCCTGCAAGCGCCAGAAAAAGATGCTCCGTTGAAACGTACTCGTCCTTGAATCGCTCCGCTTCATCAAACGCGCGTTCCAAAACGTTGTTCAGCGGCTTGCCCAGATGTTGCTGCGCAAAACCCTGTACTTTCGGCAAGCGTGCAATCTCGCGCTCAATCTCTTGAGCTAATGCCTCGGTACGAATACCCAGCCGCGCGAGCAGCGGTGGCACTACGCCGTCCGTTTGCGACACCAGCGCGGCGAGCAAATGTACCGGCTCGATCTGTTGGTTTTCGTGGCGTGCAGCCACATCGTTCGCTTGCTGCAGCGCTTCCTGCGCCTTCACCGTCATCTTTTCAAATCTCAACATGCTCTACCTCGCTTCTTAACAAAAAGGGGCTAGCGCACTGGCCAGCCCCCGTCATACGACAACTCTGTTGCTGGCTTACTTCGTTCCAGCGGCGGTCGCCGCAACCGTCGGCATCCCCGCGTCCACTCCTACATCAAAATCTAACTTTGATATGCTTCGGACTATCACACACAAACAAAATAATATTATATGAGTGTATCATTGTCAAGTACATTTCTAGCTCCTCATCTCCTATTTAACACTTTTATTTACAATAGAATACAAAAGAAGCTCCGATCTCAAGCCAAGCTTTCGCTGGTAGATTCACGGACTCATTCTCCTCAATAACTGCTCATTTTCCCTTCATCTCTATGCTTCAGATGCTGCTAGACTCGCCCTTGATGCGCCTTGATGCCTTCGATTACCACCTGCCGCCCGAGCAAATCGCCCAGCGCCCCTTAGACCGACGCGACGCTTCCCGCCTGCTTGAGCTTTCCCGGGGTGGAGGCAGCCCGAGCGATCATTTATTTGTGGATCTTCCAAACCTGCTTCGCGGTGACGAACTCATCGTCCTGAATAACACTCGTGTGATTCCTGCCCGGCTCTTTGGCTGCCGCGAAGGTGTTCATTCCCAGCCTCCGCCTCGGACCACGCGTCGGGAGCATCTCACCGGCAAAGTAGAGGTCTTTCTCACCCGTCAGGTGGATTCTCAAACATGGGAAGCCCTGGTGCGCCCCGGCCGCAAGATGCAAACCGGCGAACGCGTGCTATTTGGAGAAGGGGAACTCGAAGCCGAGGTTATTTACCGAGGCGAGCTTGGCCAACGCACCCTGCGCTTTGTTTCACGTGACACATGCGGCGTCTCGGAACACTTGGAACGCCTGGGCCACGTTCCCTTGCCGCCCTACATCCACCGGGCCGATGAAGCCGCCGACCGCGAGCGCTATCAAACAGTGTTCGCCAAGCAGCCGGGTGCGATTGCAGCTCCCACCGCGGGCCTACACTTCACACCGGAAATCCTGGAAAAGATTCGCGTTCGTGGCGCGGAAATCTGCGAACTAACACTACAGGTCGGCTTGGGCACCTTCCAACCGGTCCACGCCGAAACGCTCGAGGACCACGTGATGCACTCGGAGTCCTACGAGATTCCCGTGCAAACAGTTCACCGCATTGTGGAGGCGCGAGCCGCAGGCCGCACGATCTTAGCCATAGGCACGACAGTCGTTCGCGCTCTGGAAGCTGCTGCTCTTCGCGCTGCAGACTCCGGCTCCTTAGAATTGCTACTTCCCGGCAAAGCCGACGCCCGCCTATTCATCTATCCAGGATTTCATTTTCGCGTGGTAGATGCCCTGCTCACGAATTTTCATCTGCCGCGCTCGACTCTGCTCGCATTAGTGTGTGCATTCGCGGGCCGCGAAAACGTACTTGCGGCTTACAACCACGCCGTTCGAGCGGGCTACCGCTTCTATAGCTACGGAGACTGCATGTTGATTCGCTGATGACAGCTAAGGAGTATTTCAGAAAGAAGAAAATGCTTTGTGAGGCCGCCGGAAAAGTCGCAACAAGCGGTGCACCGCCTCCGCTGCAGCCGAAGCCGGTTCCTGCCATTTCAGTATCTGTCCCGAAAAGTTTACGAGTAGGGAAGCCACGGTTATACGCAGCCTCCCTCTCGTCCATTCAAAAGGAGTCACAAGAACTCCTCGCTTAGTCGTTGAATACGAAAACGCGGGTCTGCCCCGCAAAACGGACTTCCTTCACCTGCCCGTCGCTGATGAGCACGGAATCAGTCGAAGATTTCGATGTGCGATCTTCCCAGCGCCCTTCGCTTTCCGCGATGGTCTGCTTGCCCTTCTGGACGGTGGCCTTGTTTCCGTCGATCATCAGGCGATATTCACCGGCTTGCAGATCGGCTTTGCCGATCTTTGCCGATTGGGCGATGTTGATGGTCTTAGCAAAAGGTTTTGCGAGGAGAGGCACTGTCGAAGCTAAAGCGGCTACCAGTGCCAGACTGCGGAGAATCGAGTTAAATTTCATGCGTGTCAACTTCCTTTCCGTCAGGATCGAGTCAGCCAAACTTTCCGCTGCGCAAGCTGAACAGAGTGTTGACACGCGTTCTCGGGGCGAGTAGTCTCACCCGCAAGACACCTCGTTCTTCCTGGACTAACGGCCGGAAAGACTGCGTGTCATCGCCCCGCGGCTGCCACCGCGGGGTTTTTCTTTTGATCCTTTGCTTGCTTGCGCAGCCCATCCGGCTGCACATATATAGACGAGCAGGGCCCCGCTAATGTTTCGTCGGCTATCAGATTTTCTGCTTTAATCTTCCTGATTTTTTGCTTGGTTTTTATTGCTAATTTTCTTCCCAGTCTAATTTGCCGTCTATCTTTATAAAAGTTCCGTAAATATGCCGAATCCCCGTGAAACCTTTTGTCCCCTTCTACGTCGCTCTTTGTCACTTTGCGCAACTCTCTCCACGCAACGTGCATCGGCTCGCCGCTTCATCTATACTCAAGGGCATTTTGCGGATGACATGAATGCGCATTCTCGTACTTAGCGATCTACACGCAAACGCCACAGCCTTGGCCGCTGCTCTCGATTCTGCAGAAAGCCGCTGGGACGTTTCCGTGTGTCTCGGAGATGTCGTCGGCTACGGACCCGATCCGCATGACGTGGTTGCTCGCCTTCGCGAACTCGGTACGCAAACCATTCGTGGCAATCATGACAAGGCTGTGGCGGGTTTGATGGACACCACCGATTTCAATCCCGTTGCGAAAGCCGCTGTGGACTGGACTCGTTCGCAGTTAAACCCAGAGGACCTTGCCTGGCTTTCCGAACTTCCACACGGACCCCTTGCAACCGATGGAATCGTTTTGGTACACGGCGCGTTTCAAGATGAAGATGAATACGTATTCACGCCGGCGCAAGCGCTCGATGGGCTTCTTGATTCCAGCGCTGAAGTCACTTTTTTCGGACACACACATCATCAGGGCGGATTCTCCTATCAGGATTCCAATCTTGAAGTGCTTCAGATCCGTCCGCGCGCCTCGGAATCTTTTTCCGCGCTGCGCATCGAAGAACCGCGCCGTTATCTTCTCAATCCGGGTTCTATCGGCCAGCCGCGCGACGGTGATCCTCGCGCGGGCTTTGCCATCGCTGATCTCGAACATCAGACCGTGGAATTCTGGCGCGTGCCCTACGACATTTCCTCTGTCCAGGAACGCATGCGAGCCGCTAGTCTTCCCGAACCTCTAATTCAGCGCCTCATCGTTGGCCGCTGAGCGGTCGCTGTTAGACACGCCCGCTGAGTATGCCAACTTTTTTCTTTCGCCAACGCCCTTCATAGGTGCTTGACGCCTCGGCGCATTCAGGCCAGCATTATTCTCAGAGTCCGTTCCATGCATGATACTTTGCAGATCGAAACGCCCGATCAACCGCAGCGAAAAGCCGGCCGCTCGTGGGTGGCATGGATGGGCGCCTCCACGATCGCTATAGCCCTGGTCATATTGATGTGGCCCGGCGCAGCGCGGCGGCCCGCTTCAAGCACGCGCGAATCTCATCTGCCCTTTGGCCCGGCCGAACAGGCTTACGCGCCAAAATTACAAATCGAAGACCTGGCTCTCAGCCGCGCTGAAAATTTTCTGAATCAGGAAGTCACTACGCTTGCCGGCCGCCTCACGAACTCGGGCGACCTGGCGCTCTCCAACGTAGAGCTCACCGTCGAATTCTCCGACGAACTCGGCCAAATCGTTCTGCGAGAATCCCGTCCCGTTCTTTCGGCTGAGCCAAACCCGTTTGTTCCAGGCGAACACCGTGGCTTCGAAGTTTCCTTTGAACACATCCCCTCTTCCTGGAATATTCAGCAACCCTTGGTTCGCGTCTCCGGCATTCTGTTTACTCCCAAGAAAGAATAGTTCACAAGGTAATTGTTTCCTTTATACTCTTTGGCGTGGACCTCTCCGTCGAGCTGCAAGCCTGCCTCAAGGAATTCACCGCGGATGGCTCGATCGAGATTCGCGAAAACGGCGGACGAGTGGCTCCCTTCTCCGGACTTTCCTGGGAAGTTCGCGGTGCCGCGGAGAAGCCTCTCCTGCACCTGTGGTCGGAAAATTACAATCTTACACGCCGAGTATTGGCCATCACCGACCATTCCGATCAGCGGCTCGCACTAGCCGTGGAGCGTTTCGGGCGCTCCAAACCCGACCGTCTCGAATTCATTCGCCTCGAATACGAGCGCGCCCAGCGGGACCTCTCCCGTGAAGCCTTCTGCGATTCTCTCGGCCGTCTCCTTGCGGAGCAATTTCCCGATGAATCTCTCGAGTCTTTGAGCGCCTCTCCCGATCTCGAGCATTCCATCTCCGGCAATTACGCCCGCGGCCTTCTCCGACGCGGTTCTTCCCATTTCGCTGTACTTGCTGTTCCCGACGGTGAGTCCGCGGATACAGCGGAAAGTAGCCTCACGTTTGCACTGCTGTGGCTGGATCGCGCGCGCAACTCGAACCGCCGCGGCACCATTAACGTGCTTCGCCTTATTCTGCCGAAAGGGGCGGCGCGCCATGTGGCGAATCGCGTCGCTGCGCTAACTCAGGATTTATCCATCGAACTCTACGAGCGCGACGGTGTTCGCGAGACCCTGGAAAAGATCGATCCGCGCCATGCAGGAAATCAAGAGACTTGGCTTGTCCCCCATCGCGAATCGCAAGCTCTGCTCGATCTTTCGCGCTCCGCTCTGGAACCCATCGTTTCGTTCTCGCCGCGTGCCGTCACCATTCATCCTGTCGCCCAATCCCGCGAAGTGTTGCTGCGTTTTCGTGGATTAGCGTTTGCCCGATGGGATGATGGTCGCGTTTTTTTCGGTTGCCCCGACACACGGGAAGAACTTAAGTCCTCATCCCTGCCCGCTCTGAAGAGTTTGCTCCAGCAACTGGAGAATTATCGTCATCCGCTCGCCACCGAGACGCGTCACCCTCTTTATCGTGCGCAGCCGGAGCGATGGCTCGAAGCCCTCGTTCGCGAAGATGTCACGCGCGTCGATGCCGCTCTGGATTCGCGCTTTGTCTATTCGCAAGTGTTCGCACATGCCGGCGGCGAGCACGGCATTCTCGATCTCCTCACCGTTACTCGCTCTGGGCGCCTCGCGATTCTTGAACTAAAAGCCAGCGAACACATTCACCTACCGCTGCAAGCTGCGGGCTACTGGCTTCGTATCCGTCACCACTTGGAACAGCACGATTTTGCCCGCTTCGGGTATTTTCCGGGAATCGAACTCCAGACGGCCCCTCCCCTCGTTTATCTTGTAGCCCCCGCGCTTCGCTTCCACCCGTCCACCGATACTCTCTTTCGTTTTCTCTCGCCCGAGCTGGAAAGCACTCGCGTTGGTTTGGCGGAGAGCTGGCGCCGCGGGCTGCGCGTCGTTATGCGCCAATAAGTTTTTGTTCGCAGAAGCCCCGGCCTCATCCCTCCGATAATCTTGGCCGCCATCGTTCCGTTTGTTGTGTTTTTGCCTTATTTTTCGGTCTTGAAATGTACTGTTCTGGATTGCCCCGTCAAAGTAGAATTGTCTCTACCAGCCTTCAGGAGCTCACATTGGACTTTTCCGCAACGATCCGGCATACGCCGCAAGGTTCTCTCATCGATCTTCGCGGCCGCCTCACTTTTTTCGAAGTTGGGGTACTGCGCGAAAACGTCACTCGCCTTCTTGGCGAAGGCCACAAGCACATCGTGCTTAACCTGAGCGCCTTGCAATACCTCGATAGCTCTGGTATTGGTGAGCTGGCTCGCATGTACGTGATGGTTTTAAAGGCGGGCGGTGAAATGAAGGTTGTGGGATTATCCCGTAACGTCCAGGATGTTTTGAAGGTCACTCATCTGTACCAGGTTTTCCCGGAATTCCCCGACGAAGAAACTGCGCTGCAAAGTTTTCCGGCGTCTCAAACTGAAAAATAGATGGAATCACCTAGTAGAAACATACTAGGCGCAAATATCGGGCCCAAAAGGAGAGAAGCAGCTAAGGCGGTGAGCCTTAGCTGCTTCCCGGGGTGTGTCCTCGAAGTGGTTAGTTATTAATTTAGATGCATGCCCGCTAAAAAGGTTTCCAATATTTCAAAAAATCTGAGCATGACCTTTTTCGCTCAAAAACCCCTAATAAAACAGATACTTACGCCACCGTTCGTCGCGATGTCCGATGAGCCGCATCAATTGCCGCGAGGTATGCAACGTGAAAGGCCGAGGCCGCCGCGCCAGTTTAAACCCGGCTTCTTCCGGCGTGCGGTCGCCCTTGCTGTTATTGCAACGGTAGCAACAAGCCACCAGGTTCTCCCACGAAGAACGCCCGCCGCGCGATCTCGGCACAACATGATCCAGCGTCAATTCCGAACTGGGAAAAATTCGCCCGCAGAATTGGCAAGTATTCCGGTCTCGCAGCAAAATGTTTTTCCGAGAAAGCGCCCGGCTCTGCTGCGGAATATGCCGATAGGCCAACAAACGAATCACCGACGGCACCTTGTGCGCGTGCGCCGCAGAATGCACTTCCGCGCTGTGCATTTCCTCCGCCTGCGCTACGCCCTTTAACAGCAGTACCATGGCTCGCCGCACTGCAGTCACATTGATCGGCTCATACGTCGCATTCAATACGAGCACAGGTTCTTGCATCAGCGATGCACGCCTCGGCAAAATTGAGTTGTGGGATCTACTGTCCGCGGGATCCGCAGACCCGGGCGCACTCACGCTACCCGCTTCGGGGGCGTACCGCCCTCGGAAATCGCCCGACTTTGGCCGATTTGCGCTCATCGCGCTAACCTACTCTAGCTACGCCACGTTAACCCTTGATTACAGGTTACCACTATCCGAGGCTGGCAGGGGGTTTCTCGCCGCCCGAGCTATTGTCAGTCCTAGTACAGACTTCGCCCCCGACTCCAACAGCGCTCGTGCACAAGCATCAAGCGTTGCCCCGGTCGTCATTACATCATCTACCAGTAAGACGCGTTTACTGTCAACTTGGCTGCCTGGACGTGTGGCAAAAGCGCCACGGACTGACTCCCAACGCTCCTCCAAACTGAGCACTTGCTTGTCCGGTCGCGGCCTTGTCCTCATCAGCAAGACCGCCTTGTGCGGCAGCCCCAGCTTCCGAGCTAGTGGCTTAGAGATAAGGCTTGCCTGGTTGTATCCACGCTGCCGCTCGCGGTCCTGGTGCAGAGGAACCGGCACGACCACATCCGCAGCCAATAGCGCGGCCTCCCGTTGAACCATCTCCGCCAGTCTTCCCGCGAACCAATCGCCCAGTGGTTCCATCCTTTCCCACTTTAAGAGGATGATCGCCCGCACCAGTGGCCCATCATAAATCCCGTAGCTCCTTGCCCGCTCAAACGCATAGGTTTTCTGCTGGCACGCGTGGCACACGAGCGGCTCTTCCCTCGTCGTCAACCAGCCGAGCGCCTGCCCGCAAATTTCACACCTTCTTTCTGGAGGCCCCTCGAATGAATCCAGGCACTTCTGGCAAAAAGGCACGCGGCTCGCCCGCAGCAGAAGCTTGTCGCAAATCCTGCAGCCCGCCGGGAAAAACACGCTGACGACTGCGTCGCCAGCTTCTGCAAGCCAACCGCGCACACCTCTGCGCGATGCTCGAGCCCCCGGCAAGGAAGAGTCTTCTCCCATAAAGCCAGGAGCAATCTACTCTTCTTATTTTTATATTGAAAGAGAGAATGTACGCTAAGGTAACTTCAGTCAAAGCAGAGCCTTAAATGAGCAGGGCCAGCCTTCTCAGGCTGGCCGCTATGCTCACGAATGCCGTGCGGGCTTACAACAGCCCCTGTTCCATCTTTTCCTGGCAGGTGATGCAGTGCTTGGCCCACGGTACCGCTTCGAGCCGCTTCTGCTGCAGCTCTTCCTGGCAGTTCGCGCACACGCCGTATTCGTCCGTATTGATGCGCTTCAGAGCCGCGTCGATCATGTTCAGGATCGTGCGGTCCGTATTGGTCATGCCAAAGAGGAACTCCTTCGTGTAGGAGTTCGCTGCCTTGTCCGCGAGGTCCACCGTGGGATCTTCATCCGCGGTTCGTCCCTCTTCTTGCGTCCGCGCGATTGTCTTCATCAACTCCTCGCGCCGTACCGCCAACTTTTTCTTGTAGTAGTCGAGTCTTTTCTTGTCCATGGAAGTCCCGCCCCCTCTGTCTGCTTTCGGGGCCATCTAAAAACTACGTAGTGTAGACCTGCTCTTTCGGAGTGTCAAGCTAGTGCGTAACTGACTGGAACTTGGATGCTGTCATAGTTCATTTGGTCGCAAGCTACGGGACCACAGGCACAATTAAGGCCGAAGGATGTGCCTTGTCGTGGTAAATCACGTTCGTCGCCTTGATCATGCGCGTACCGCGCGCTTGTATTTCGCCGGTATTCAGGTTCCGGTCGAACCGCGGGAAGTTGCTGCTCGAAACGTCCAGTCGCAGTTTGTGTCCCGCCAAAAAAACATTACTGGTTGCCCATAGATCCACTGTCACGTGATAGGTTTCGCCCGGATTCGCCAGCTCAGGTTTTTCTTGGGAATTGCGGTAGCGCATCCGCAAAATGCCGCTCGTCAGGTTCTGCGCAAATCCATTCGGCCAGACATCCACGAGCATTCCTGTGAAGTCCGTGTCCACCGTCGAAGTACTGACGTATAAATCCAGCGTCACCGGCCCCGTTACCTCAAAATCCTTCTCAAA
Organism: uncultured Acidobacteriota bacterium; assembly: GCA_963784015.1. Taxonomy (GTDB): domain Bacteria; phylum Acidobacteriota; class Terriglobia; order Acidiferrales; family UBA7541; genus Acidiferrum. Next base: position 1,207,476 of record CAWAPX010000023.1, on the reverse strand, counting down.
CGCCGGCGTCGTGAACACCAGCACGTCCGCACGTCCCTCCGCCGGCCGCTGGTCTTGCGGTCCATTCCCTGGTGGGGGCGCCTCGCCGCAGCACAGCGCCCCGCCGAGCGTCGGCACTGCGTCGCTTGGGTCGTAAACATACTGGTCCGCTTTTTCTTCCGCAGGCGACGACGTGCTAAGCGTGCCGGTCCCCGTCAACCCGTTCGCCCCCGCACCCGTTGAGTGCAAATAGTATTTCGTGCTCTTCGCGCGCGCCAAAGGCCAGTCATCTTCATCGCGCCACTCATTTTTCCCCATCACAAAAATCTTCACCGGCTTTTCCTTTTCCATTCCGTTCGCCACTCCCTTAAAAATCGAGTCGTACCACCTCAAAGTCATCTCATCCTGATTGATCGGCAATTTCTCCCCAAAATCCACGCTGCCTATCCGCCGGTTCTCCGGACCTCCCGCATGGCCTCCCACATAAACCACCAGCTTCTGCCCACGTTTTGCCGCGTCAGTCCCGCCTTCTGTTTTCAATCGTTGATAATTCTTCAACGACCCGCCCAGAAAAATGTCGTACCACGCAGCAAAACTCAAAACCGGCACCTGAATATCCTCGTAGTGATCCTCGATTGACCACTGCTTCCAGTACGCATCAAAACTCGGATGCGCCAGCCAATCCTTGAAATAAGGCGCGATCCCCACCGTCGAAGGAGCCGCCAGCACCTCGAAATCCGCCAGCGGCAAAGTTTTCGTCCCGGCCAATGCGTTGGTCTCTTCCAGGCGCCGCCGCATCGTGTTCTCCGCCAAGCCCATGCTCCATGATTCGTTGAACCACTGTTCGAACGCCCCGCCTTGATACGTCCACCCATCGTGATAATTCGAAGCCGTCACCGTGGGACAAATTCCGGCGAGATGTGGCGGCTTCGCGATCGCCGCCAACATCTGCGTCGCCCCCACGTACGACCCACCAAACATTCCCACCTTCCCATTCGAATAAGGCAGCGCCGCCGCCCACTCCACCGTGTCGTACCCGTCCAGCGATTCATTCTTGAAAACGTAAAACTCCCCGTCCGACGTAAATCGTCCCCGCACATCCTGCGCGATCACCACATACCCGCGCGCTGCACCCTTCAACCCGAAATTGGTCTCGCCCACTTTGTCATAAGGCGTGCGCACCAGCAGTACTGGAAATTTTCCATCCGCCTTAGGCCGGTAAATATCCGCGCGCAAAGTCACACCGTCGCGCATCTTCGCCGTTACGTTCCGTTCGACCACCACTTCATAGTTCTCCGCCGCCTGCATCAGTCCCACGGCTATCGTCATGAACAGAGCCGCGCACACAATAATTGGGGCAAACAAGCCCCGTTCAACCCTGAAGTGGCCTCGCAAATTCATACGCATCAGTTTTCCTCTTCTAGTGAATGTTTTTTCTGTGGAGGTGTTGGAGACTAGGCCCAGTCTCCGCCGCTGTCAAGCAGATCTCGCTAATCTTCCGTATGGGCCCCGCATGTTTGCCCTGAGCCTCGAAGGCTGCGCCCCTACTCGGCAACCAACGCAAATTACATCGGGATCCAGATTTCTAGCTCTTCTTCTTGCTTTTAGTCTTTTTTTCTTTTTTGTTTCTAAACAAAAAGTAACTCGCCGCCCCTACTGCTGTCAGTCCCAGCGTAACCCCCAGCACGACATATACGTGCGCGGTCAAAAACGGCAGCATTTTTCGCCCGTATCGGCCCCCCAGATATGCCAGGATCGAGTAGCGGATGAGTCGCCCAATCGTCATCGCCAACAAGAACTTTTTTACGGAGTACTGCATCGCTCCGGCGACGAGCAGGAAGGGTACCAAGGGAATAGGAGGCGGCAATATCGCAGGAATGGCGATGGATGCAAATCCCCATCGCTCAAATATTTTGAAAGTCTTTTTCAACTTTCTTTCTGAAAATCTCTGCTCAAGCGCCTTCTCTCCACCCTTTCGCCCCAGCCTATACGTTAGGTATCCTCCGAGCACGGAACCCACCGTCGCCATCACCGCGTAGTAAATCCACCACGACCATTGATCGGTCCGAGACGCAAGCACGATGGTGAGCACATCCATGCTGCCGGGCACAGGGATCACCGAGCTGTCCACCAGGCCCAGCGGAATAAATCCCAGCGCCCCCAGATGAAAAATCCAGCGCCTCACGCTATGAGCGACTGTCGGTTTTGCGGCAGCGATTAGCAGGCCAATGAGCATTTTCTTAGGGTGTCAGCGCCTATTCTCGCATGCGCTTAACATCGTTTTCTAAACTGTTTTCCTCTAGCTCGGATATTAGGAGTGCAATAGAGAGAGTAAAGGCAAGAATTCTCACCGAGAGGTGATCAACATTCCCGCCGCTGCCGCTGTCATCACCACAAACGTCGCCCAACCCAGATATCGCAATGCAGGCGAATTCACCTGCTTGCCCATCACCTTGCGGTTGCTCGTCAAAAGAATCACCAGCAAAATCAGTGGCGGAGCCAACAATCCGTTGATGACCGCCGACCAAAACAACATTTTCACGGCGTTCAACCCCAAATAGTTCAGCGCCAGGCCTAGCGTCATCGCCACGGCCATCACGCCATAAAAAGCGCGCGCTTTTTTTGGCCGGTCGGACATCGAGCCTCGCCAATTCGCAGCTTCTGCCACAGCGTAGGCGCTCGATCCTACCAGCACTGGCACTCCCAACATTCCCGTGCCGATGAGTCCGATCGTAAACAGCAAATAGGCGCCGTTCCCCGCGAGTGGACGCAGCGCTTCGGCCGCCTCTCGCGCCGTTGTTATGTTGGTTTGTCCGTGCGCGTGCAAAGTAGCGCCAGTGGTTAAGATGATGAAGTACATGATGAAGTTCGAGAAGAACATTCCGATAAGCGTGTCGGTGCGCGCATCTTTCAGTTCCTTAGGCGACGCGCCTTTGCGTTGTGCAAGTGTGGTTTGGCCCTTTAGCCGGTCTTCTTCAACTTCTTCCGCCGCCTGCCAGAAAAACAGATAAGGAGAAATCGTCGTGCCCAGAATTCCTACCAGCACTGCCAGGAATCCGCGTGACCATTCCAGATGAGGCACCAGCGTTACCTTTAGTGCCTGCCACCAATCCACATTTGCGAAAAAAGATGCCAGCACGTACGCGAAGAGAACCAGCGTTATCCACTTAAAAATCCGCGCAATCCATTGGTAGGAGGTCCAGATAAGCAGCACAAGGATCAGTAATGCGAAAAAGGGAATCCAGATGAGCGGACGAATACCCGTCACGAGCTCTGCCGCTTCGGCCATGCCGCCGAGATCGGCCCCGATGTTGATGACATTTGCCACCACGAGGATCGAGCACGCTCCCCAAAGGACCCAGCGCGGATAGTTTCTGCGAATTCCGGCCGCGAGCCCCTGTCCTGTAACCATCCCTAGTCGCGCGCACATCAGCTGTACGGAGGACATGAGCGGAAACGTGAGCAGAGCGATCCACAGCGTCGCGTATCCGTAGGCTGCGCCAGCCACGGAATATGTCGAAATGCCAGACGGATCATCGTCGGCAGCTCCCGTGATGACGCCCGGTCCCAAGATCGCAAGGATCCTCCGGAGTGGCCCACTGCCTTCCCCGTCCTCGCGGTCAGGAGAATTGCCCGGCTGTTTGTCAGGTCTTTTTGTTTTCGGCATCCGGTCATCACAAACCGCGCTCTCGAAGAATCATGCATCTAAAAAAACGCTTCCTCGAGAATTCTTGCTTCGTGCTCTTTTAAATTAACCCTACTGCAGTAGGTCTGAGAACAACTCAGCCTTACAAAGCCTAAATATCAATTGTCGATGGCAGCCGACGGATTGTGTAGATAAGATGCTCAGCGAGGATCACAAGTTCGATCAATGCCCATTTATTGCTAGAAGCTCCTCATGCATTCGATTCTGCTTATCGTTTCTCTTTTCACCTATATCTGATTTCCGTCTGCAACGCCTTATGGGAGCAACCGGCGTCATGTGCCGGTAACAAACCTCAACTTAGATACCGCTGGAATAGTTGACTTTCCGCGCGTTCTCGTTGCAAATGGACACTCTGGAATTCGCTCCTAAGACGGACCTAGCCGCCCATGAATATCCTCGACCTGCTCGTTGGCAAGCCCATCAAAACGACCGACGAACGCGCCGAACAAATCGGCCCCGCGCGCGGGATTCCCATTTTTGGTTTGGACGGGCTTAGCTCCGCCGCGTATGGCCCCGAAGCGGCGCTTTACTTGCTCATCCCGCTGGGGCTTTTGGGCGTGCGATACATTGTGCCGATCAGCGCGGCCATCATCACGCTCTTGATCATTGTTTATTTTTCTTACCGCCAGACGATTGAAGCTTACCCATCAGGCGGCGGATCCTACACTGTGGCGCGCTACAACCTTGGAGCGTTTCCTAGCTTGTTGGCGGCGGCCGCCTTGCTGACCGATTACATTCTTACCGCCGCGGTAGGTATTTCCGCGGGCGTTGGAGCCCTCGTTTCGGCGGTTCCTTCGTTTTTGCCGCACACTGTGGCGATTTGCCTCGGGATTCTTCTCATCATTACCGTGATCAACCTGCGAGGAGTTCGAGAGGCCGGAGTCATTTTCATGATCCCCACCTACCTCTTTGTCGGGACACTCTTGATCACCATCGGTGGTGGCCTGGTGCGTGCGCTGCTCAGTGGTGGGCACCCTTTGCCGGTAGCTCCCCTGCCGCCGCCGCCCGCCATGACGCAGGCCGTCAGCTTTTGGCTGCTCTTGAAAGTGTTTTCGAGTGGATGTACGGCGTTGACCGGGGTCGAGGCCGTCAGCAATGGTGTCAAAGCGTTTCGCGAGCCTGCTGTGAAGAACGCGCAGCGTACTTTGACTATCATTATTTTCCTTTTGGCTGTACTGCTGGCGGGGGTTTCTTATCTTGTGAAGGTTTATGGCATTGCCGCCACTGATCCGGGACAGCCTGGTTACCAGAGCTTGCTTTCAATGTTGATTGCGGCCGTTTTTGGGCGAGGGATTTTCTATTACCTTACGATTGCTTCGATTCTATTGGTACTTTCGCTTTCGGCGAACACTGCATTCGCGGATTTTCCTCGGCTATGCAAAGCCATTGCTTCAAACAATTATTTGCCACATGCATTCGGATATCGCGGCCGGCGTCTGGTTTACACCTACGGAATTGTGATTTTGGCCGTAATGACAGCTGTCTTGCTAGTTGCTTTTGGAGGAATTACAGACAATCTGATTCCTTTGTACGCCGTGGGAGCGTTTTTGGCCTTCACTCTTTCGCAGTTTGGCATGGTGAATCATTGGCGAAAAAAGCGCGGGCCCCACTGGGTCAAGAGCGCGATGATCAATGGATTGGGTGGGTTTGTCACCGCAGTTACCGTGCTTGTCGTGCTGGTGGCGAAATTCGCAGAAGGCGCCTGGATCACCTTGATCTTCATTCCTTTGCTTATATTTTTCTTCCGCAGAGTACGGCGGCACTACCATGAGGTTCTGGTAGCCACCACCACAAGCGAAGTTGTTGTTCCCGCCAACTACGGACAGCATCCCATCGTGGTCGTGCCAGTCGATCGCTGGAGCATCATCTGCAAGCAGGCGCTGGAATTCGCTTCGAGGATCTCGCCGGAAATCGTCGCTGTTCACATTGAGCCGGGAGAGCATTCCGAGTTGCTTCATGACGACTGGGAACGTTACGTAGAGCGGCCCTTCCGTGAAACTGGCAGCGAACCGCCGCAGTTTGTGATTCTGCCTTCGCCTTACCGCTTTATTATTCTGCCGTTGGTGCAATACATACTGGATTTATCAGAAAAACACCCGGACAGGCGTATCGTTGTCGTGATTCCCGAATTGGTTGAGGATCACTGGTACGAGTATTTCCTGCATAACCAGCGTGGGCGCCTGCTCGAGTGGACTTTGCTGGTGAAGGGAAACGAGCGCATCTTCACGGTATCTTCGCCCTACTATGTCTCCGAAAAGGCATGGTCCGCCAGGGCGGCGAAACCCGAAGAAAGCAAGAAAGTCTGACCCTCAGGGCGGCTTAGAGCGGGGTAATGCCTTGCCGTTCTAGAGAACCCAAGTGGCATAGTTTAACACCCCTTTCCTGTGTCGCCACTTAACCAGGAAAAGGTCTTGGTATCCCATTGTTAATAAAGGATTAAGGCGGTATGAACGGTGTAACCTGTTCTTGCCTTTGGCGATTGGCTTGCTCTATTCCAACCCGACTAAGTCCCAGGTCTGTGATCCTGACTCACGGAGAGGTTCAAAATGAAAAGACTATTACTCACTGCTTGTCTAGCAGTTCTCTGTACTCCCTACCTGGCAAGTGCGCAGCAATGGCGGCCTATCGAGCGCCATCCGCATCGTGGGATCGGGGCTGCTCAGATGGCCACAGGCGGTATCGTAATAGCAGCGCTAATTGGCGTCGCCGGTTACCTCGTTTTGCGTCGGCGAAACACCGCCTAAATTGAGGTTGGCTGGCCGATCAGACGCGATAAAGCGTCGCTTTGCGTTTTGTAGTTTAGCTCTGCGCTGACGTGCTCTGAAAACGAAAGCCCCGAGTGTCTTTGACCTTCACATCTGAATCCAATCTTCGCTCCCAGATTTTTCCTCGGCAGGGGAACCTTGCGGTTCCCCAGTTTTTCCTTCTCGTTCTGCTATTGACGCTGAGTGCGGTGGCTGCGGATCAGTTCGCGGCTCCGGCGCTCTATAGTTCATCGCCATTGTGGGCTGTGGTTGCTTGCATGGCGCTTGTGTGGCGTAGGGGCGAGATTGGCAACAACCGGCGGGAACCGGCAAGCACCTCTGATTCATCGTTCGAACGAGAGATAGAAACGGGACGTTTTGGGTTTTCCTTTGGTCGGACGGCCGCATTCGCCGCAGCACATGTCGGGCTCATTTCAGCCGCGCGAATTCTTCAGCCTTCCCTCGGCCAGGTTGCGGGCACATTCTCCACCGCTGGTTGGATAATTGCTGCCTTGAAGTTGTTTGTATTTCTGCCAACGCTGTTACTTCTACCTTTCTCTCGATGGCGGATTCTCGCACGGGCTTATGCGGCGGAGATTATTGCCGCGCTGGTCGTTCTTTTTACTTTTTTCCCCAGCCGCATTCTTGCAACGATTTGGCCTTGGTACGGACAGGTCCTTGGCAAGCTGGTTTTCGCTTGTTCAACACTTTTTGTCCACGGGCTAACTTATACTGGCGCGCTCACTCCCACCGTTCACGGGCCGGACCTCGATGTCACCATCCTTCTCGCTTGCTCAGGTATCAGCGGCATCGAGCTCTTTGATTATCTATTCGCATTCGTGACGCTGCTGGATTGGAATCGCTTGCGCAAGGGCCCCACTCTGGTCGCTTATTTTGCAGGGATGGCAGTCATGTTTTTGGGCAACGCGCTTCGAATCGCCGCCTTTGTGATCCTGGGCAACCGAGGGTTCGCCGATGCCGTAGCTCGCTTCCACCTCTCCGCCGGCTGGGTCTTTTTCTCTGGCGTGTTTCTGGCGTATCTTTCCTTGACCTATCGCAAGCTTCTCGTTACGTCCAGATGATTTAGCCCCGAATGAAATTCCGCCCAGTTCTGTTCCTCGCCTGTCAAACATTCTGCGCCAGATCGGTTGCACCCAGATAATTTAGATAAAAGTCAGAAACTCAATCCCTCCCCCCTCTAACTTCTGAAAAATCCGCAAAGCCTTGACGAGACTTTGGCCGGCAACGTTCGTCTCCTCACTAGCTCCAGCAACTGATGGAACCGTTTGCTCAGCTCGATTGGGTTGGTGGCCACCCGAGGAAGCTCCCCGCAAACGGCGTGTGGTGGTTGTGCAGCCGGGGCGGGGAGGAAGCAATGTTGGCCGCTCGAACGATTTCGCGGGCAGTTTTTCTCGTTCTGGCTATTTATTTGATTGGTGGCATTCCCACCTATTCGCAAAGCGCAGCTTTTCTTAGCACCCGCAAGATTCCAGGCAATAGAACGGGTTCAGAAGCGTGGCTCGCGAAATGCGAAGTGTCTTCCGCAAATTCACCTGCCGCTTTGAGACTTTTCGAGGGGACCGAAGCTTCGCCAACAATCAATGAGACTGGTGATTCGAATATCCTCACCCAACCAGAGAGAGTCTGTCTAGACGCGCCCCTCTTTGGGCCGACGCGGCCTTTCGCGGACAATGCTTGCCGGCCGTATGTCACGGAAAATCCAGGTGCTCCTCGCTTTCTTCCATGCAACTATGATGAGGATACCGTTCCGGCGCAACTCTTGGCGCTTGGCAAAGCAGGCCTGAAGATTGCCCATGCTCGGGAAGAAGTTCTGGACATACTCAGTTCCTCGAATGCGTGCGCTGAATGGTTTGAAACTAAAGAAGCGACCCCCGCAGCTATTTTTCAGTCGCTCAATTTCTTCCTCGACCGGCATGGTCCCCAGGATATTTTCGAATCGATGAATAAAGAATCCAACCTCGTTATGCAGCAGCCCTACGTGGCTCAAGCGACCCAGAATGGAGGAGCTCACACCGCGATAGTGATTAATTTAAATGGAGCGTTCTACAGACCCCAGGGACAATTGCTAAAGGTAGGCCAAGAACCGGGCCCGGCGCGTACGGATCGCGCGCGGCCTCTCACAGTGGGAAACTATCGTGGCGACACGCTGCCTGCTCAGGTGACTACACTTCTGCATGAGTTAGGCCACATCATCGATCTTCTCCCAGAAGATGCGGACAATTCGGACGGCAAATCTGTCCATAACACGGACGAAGTTCTGCGCCACTGTCGCGCCGAAGTGGAAGCCCACACGCTGCAGGCCAGGCAAACAGCGAAGTAATGGAATTTTCATAAACCTGTCCTTGGAATTCCCGCCCCATCACCCGAAGCGGGTGTCCGCACTCTTTTTCAGGCCTCAACGCATCTAAGGATGCGTCGGCATTCTGAGATCGCAATACGAACACGCAACACATTTCTGGACTACACTAGCTAGCTATCTCACAAAGGGGAATCACCTTGGTCCGTTCACTTGGTATCTGCATAGCTGTCTTGATCGTCGGGTCCTTGCTCTCGGGACAAGAAAAACCTGCCAGCAGTTCTGATGTAACTCGGGCGACTTTGGAAAATGGGTTGAAAGTCGTGATCATACGGGATCCGCTCGCTCCTGTAGTTACCGTCGAAGAAAACTATCTTGTGGGCGGCAACGAAACGCCCGCGGGTTTTCCGGGCATGGCCCATGCGCAGGAGCACATGTCCTTCCGGGGATGCGCCGGAGTTAACGCCGATCAGACGGCCGCAATTTATGCCCAACTCGGCGGGGCCGGCAATGCCGACACGCAACAAAACATTACACAGTACTTCGAGACTGTCCCCGCTTCCGATCTCGACATTGCGTTGCGGCTCGACGCGGCTTGCATGCAGGATGTGGAAGACTCGCAATCGGAGTGGGCGAATGAAAAAGGTGCGATCGAGCAGGAAGTAGCGCGTGACCTCTCGAATCCCACCTATAAATTCATAACTCGCCTGAACGAGGACATGTTTTCAGGGACCGTCTATAGCCATGACGCGCTGGGAACTCACGACTCCTTTGAGGCAACGACCGGAGCGATGCTCAAAGATTTTTATAAGAAGTGGTACGCGCCCAATAACGCAATCCTGGTGATCACGGGGAATGTCGACCCCAGCGCAGTACTCGCGACAGTTAAAGAGTTATACGGAAAAATCGAGAGAAAAACTTTGCCGCTGCGCCCGGAGATTACACTGCCGGCGGTAAAGTCGGAATCGTTCACGCTCGATAGCAACCTTCCCTACCTGTTGGCGTTCGTTTCCTATCGCGCAGCGGGTACGGAGAGTCCCGATTTTCCGGCGGTACAGATTTTGAGCGACGTTTTAGGGAGCCAGCGCGGAAATTTGTATGCATTGGTTCCCCTTGGGAAAGCCCTCGAGACAGGATTCGGTATTGCGGAAACATTTCCCAAGGCGAGTGTTATCTATAGCGCCGCAGTTTTGCCCGCGGAAGGCGATGCGGCTCCCGTGATCGCGGAGATGCGCAAGATCATGTCCGAATACGCGGCAAACGGTGTGCCCGCTGAACTCGTGGAAGCCGCCAAGCGCAAAGAACTTGCCAGAGTGGAATTTCGTCGAAACTCCATCCCGGGGCTTGCGGAAGCCTGGTCCGAGGCGCTTGCGGCAGAAGGACGAAAATCGCCCGATGATGATGTCGAAGCGATGAAGCGGGTCACGACGGAAGATGTAAATCGAGTGGCCAAAAAATATCTAGTGGATCAGGAATCCATCACGGCCATTCTGAAGCCGCAGGCGACGGGCGGACCAGTATCCGCTCAGGGATTTGGAGGAGGCGAGCAGTTGACCGCCGCTCCCAAAAAACCGGTGGAGCTGCCTTCATGGGCCTCCTCAAAACTTCTGTCGCTGGAGAAGCCGCGGCCCGAACCACTGCCATCGGATGTAACCTTGCCCAACGGGCTGCGCTTGATCGTCCGAACGGAGAAAATTACGCCGACGATAACGATTCAAGGAGAGGTCCGCAACAATCCGCAAATGCAAGTGGAACCCGGAAAAGACGGAGTGAACGACGTACTCGATGAGATGTTTTCGTACGGCACAAAAAGTTTGGACCGTCTGGCGTTTCAAAAAGCGCTTGATGACATCGCGGCCGAAGAATCCGCGGGCTTCGAGTTTTCCCTTGAAGTTTTGAAGCCGGATTTCTCGCGCGGAGTGCAATTGCTCGCCGACAACGAATTGAACCCCGCGCTCCCCGACGAGGCATTCCAGGTCATTAAGCCGCAAACAGCGCAATATTTCGCGGGCAGAATGAAGAGTCCCGGCTATCAGACCACTCGTGCTCTGAGTGTGGCGCTATTTCCAGCGAAGGATCCATCGCTCCGAGAAGCTACGCCGCAAACAGTATCGTCAGTCACGCTCGACGACGTAAAACAGTATTACGCCAAAACGTTTCGCCCCGATCTCACGACGATTGTCGTGATCGGCGACATTTCCCCAGAGGAAGCCAGAACCGCGATCGAGAAATGGTTTGGAGGATGGAAGTCTTCCGGCCCCAAACCGGAAATTGACCTGCCGTCTGTTCCCGCCAATAAGGCGTCCGCAGCCAATATTCCTGATCCCAGCCAGCTTCAGGATTCGGTTGATCTCGCCCAAACAGTTGGCATCACGCGGTTTGATCCTGACTATTATCCGCTTCAATTGGGAAACCATGTGCTTGGCGGCGGTTTCTATGCCACGCGCCTGTATCACGACCTGCGTCAGGTGAGCGGCTACGTCTACAGCGTGGACGTCCGCATGAGCGCGGACAAAACGAGAGCGATCTACACCGTCACATATGCCTGTGATCCGAAGAACGTATCGAAAGCAAAAGCGCTGATTCGACGGGATCTTGTTGCCATGCAACAGGAAAATGTGACGGATGGCGAGCTTCAGCAAGCCAAAGCCCTTCTGTTGCGCCAAATCCCACTCGCCGAATCGAGCGAAACAGGAGTCGCAAGAGGCTTACTTGGACGGGCTCAGATCGGTCTGCCGCTTGACGAACCCGTCAGGGGCGCACTGCTCTATTTTTCGATGAGTGCAGATCAGGTGAAGGCCGCTTTTGCAAAGCATATCCGTCCCGATGATCTTGTACAGATCGTCCGAGGACCTGCGCCGCAATAACCACCCGTTTTTCCACTTATAAATGCTTGTTCACCTTGACATTCTACTGGAAGCGCCGTATCTTCACCTAGAATGTCTACTAAAGAGGAACGCGAGCGCATCGAGCTTCTGCAAGGCACGCTGGACCTGCTGGTTCTCCGCACTCTCTTGCTGGGGCCGGCGCACGGCCACGCCATCGCCAAAGCGATCGAATTCAATTCCGAGGACGTCTTGCAAGTCGAACAAGGCTCGCTATATCCCGCCCTTCATCGCCTCATCAAGCGCGGATGGATTTCGGCCGAAGAAGGAACCTCGGAGAACAATCGCCGTGCCAAATTCTACAAGCTGACGCCCAAGGGCCGCCGCCAACTTATGCTGGAGACTCGCAAGTGGGACAAGCTCGCGAATGCGATCGCCCGCATTCTCCGGCCAGCGCGGCAGGAGGACGAATCATGACCCGTCGCAAGCGCATGCTCGACGACCTCGAGCAGGATATTCGCGACCACATCGCGCGAGAGACGCAGGACAACATCGATCGTGGCATGACGCCGGAAGAGGCGCGCTACGCAGCGGTGCGCAAATTTGGCAACGTGACCAATGTAAAGGAGGAGACGCGGGACGTGTGGAGTCTCATTTGGCTTGAGCAAATGCTCGAGGATATCCGCTTCGGCCTGCGCTTGTTGCGCAAGAATCCTGGATTCACGGCGGTCGCCGTACTTACACTCGCACTCGGCATCGGTGCCAACGCCGCAGTCTTCTCCGTGGTTTACGCCGTTCTGCTTCGGCCGCTGCCGTACAAAGATCCTTCACGTCTTGTAGTGCTGCACGAGACCACTCCTAGGGTTGGGGACGTCTCTGTTTCGTTTCAAGACTTCATCGACTGGCGAGCCGCTAGCCACACGTTTGCACAGATGGCCGCCGTGCAATCCGTCGATTTCAATCTCGCAGGCGTAACCCAGCCGGAAAACATCAACGGAGACGCCGTCTCACCGAATTTTCTATCCATGATCGGCGTGCGCCCGTTCCTCGGGCGGGATTTTGACGCATCGGAAGAGAAAGCCGGGACGGCTCCGGTGCTCCTGCTGAGTTATTCCCTATGGCAATCTCATCTGGGAGGCGATCCCAACGCTGTCGGTAAAACAATTACGCTCGATGGCCGCACCTTCACGATTGTGGGCGTGCTGCCGCCGAATTACCGTTCACTAGACACGACCGACGTGATGTTGCCGATCGGCGTCTGGGCCACGAACAACGCCGATGCCATCAAGGAACGCGGCGACCGCGGCGACATGGTTGTGATTGGGAGGCTCGCCCCGGGCGTCGCGTTCGGGCAGGCGCGCGCGGAAATGGAAGGCATCGCTGCGCGGTTGGCGAAGGAATACCCCGGGAGCAACGATCAATTTAGCGTGACGCTCCACCCGATCCGCGAGGCTTTTGTTGGCGATATGAAGACGGCAATCCTCGTGCTCTTTGGTGCGGTGCTTTTTGTGTTGCTCATCGCGTGTGCGAATGTAGCGAACTTGTTTCTGGTTCGCGGGTCGAGCCGCACCAAGGAAATTGCGCTGCGCATTGCTTTTGGAGCGAGCCGCGGCAGGATAATCCGCCAAATGTTGACCGAGAGTTTCATTTTGGCCTGCTTCGGCGGGGTTGTCGGGGTGGCGCTGGCCCTGGGCGGGATTCGTGGAATGGCGCAGCTGATTCCTGCGGACATGTTGTCTGGCGCTACCGTGAATCTAAACAGCGCGGTGCTGTTGTTCGTGGCAGGCGTAGTGGCACTGGCCGCTTTTATTTTTGGCTTGGCGCCGGCTGTGCATTCGACCAAGCCTGATGTTCAATCGGAATTGAAAGAAGGCGGACGCACATCGAGCGGGGGCGTGGCGCAAAACCGGCTTCGCGGCGCGCTCGCAGTTGCGGAAATCTCGCTTGCGTTGATCCTTCTCATCGGCGCGGGGTTGATGATGAAGAGCCTCTACCGCCTGCTGCAAGTCGATCCCGGGTTTCGGCCAGACCGCGTGCTGACGATGGGCATGGATTTGCGCGCGCAGCAATATTCGCAGGATCCGGCCGTTCTTAATTTTTGGCAGCAGCTGATCGATCGTGTGAGCGCTTTGCCTGGAGTTCAAAGTGCGGCGGTTGGAACCGTGATTCCGTTAACAGACAGCCACAGCCGTTCCGACGTCACGATTGAGGGAATGGCCCTGCCGACGCCGGGGAACTATCCTCATCCGGATGTTCATGTCGTCAGCCCGGGATACATTGCCACACTCGGAATCCCGCTGCTCCGTGGCCGGACCTTCACCGATCAAGACAACGAAAAAGCGCCGCTCGCAGGGCTGATCAATGCGATGGTGGCACGCCGTTTTTTTCCGAATGAGGATCCGATCGGCAAGCGCTTCATGTTTGGCCATCCGGCGTCCGATCCGGCGAAGTGGTACACGATTGTCGGGGTGGTGAGCGACACGAGACTATACGGCCTTGCGAATCCAGCGCGGCTCGAAGTGTATCTTTCGTTCAGGCAGAATCCCAGAAACTCCATGGCTTTGGTTGTGAGATCTGGAGCCGATCCAGCGTCACTCACGTCTGAAGTTCGGGATGCGGTGCAGTCGATTGACAAGGACCAGCCCGTTTTCGCTGTTTCAACGATGGAAGAGTTAGTGAGGAATTCCGTGGCGACTCGACGGATAACTCTGGTGCTGCTCGGATTGTTTAGTGGGCTGGCTCTCGTCCTCGGGGCCATTGGAATTTACGGTGTGATTTCGTATTCGGTGGCCCAGCGCACACACGAGATCGGCATTCGCATGGCGCTTGGCGCGCCCCGAAGCGACGTCTTTCGGCTAGTCGTCGGCGAAGGGCTGAAGCTTGCGGGCGTTGGAATCGCCATCGGCATCGCCGCGTCGTTCGGGCTTGCGCGCCTGATGTCCAGCTTGCTCTATGGAATCAGCGCTACTGATTTCGAAACTTTCATGGGTGTCGCCGTGTTGCTCGCGCTCGTCACGCTGCTAGCTTGCTACATTCCTGCACGGCGCGCGATGCGCGTAGATCCCACGGTGGCCTTGCGATACGAGTGAAGGGCGGATTGAACACTCGATTGCGAGTTTGCGAGAAAGGTGAATCATGAGCCGACGCAAACGTATGCTCGACGGACTTGACGAGGACATTCGCGAACATATCGCCCGCGAGACGCAAGACAACATCGAGCGCGGTATGACGCCGGAAGAAGCAAGGTATGCAGCCATGCGAAAATTTGGAAACGTGACGCGCGTCAAAGAAGAAACTCGCGAAGTGTGGAGCGTCGTTTGGCTTGAGCAACTCGCGCAGGACATTCGCTATGGACTTCGCATGCTCGCTAAATCCCCGGGCTTTGCCGCGGTGGCCATTCTCACGCTGGCCTTGGGTATTGGAGCAAACACAGCCATTTTTAGCTTGATCGACGCCGTCATGTTGCGATCGCTCCCGGTCGAGAATCCGAAGCAATTGGTTGTACTGAAGTGGGGCGCACGCCACATGCCAAACACCCACGGCTACCAATCCACAAGCGACTGCTCAAGCCCGTTGTTCTCTGCCGCCGAAAACCCCACCGGGTGTTCCTTTTCTGAGCCAATGTTTCGCGAAATTGCACAAGCCGATGTCTTTTCGGCGACGACTGCGTTTGCCAATACCGGCCGGTTGAATTTAACAGGGAACGGCTCTGCGACAGTTATCAACGGCCAACTCGTTTCCGGAGACTTCTTTTACACGATGGGTCTCAAACCCGTGGCAGGCCGATTGATCACCGCAGCCGATGACGCGGCTTCAGCCGCACCGGTCGCTGTATTGAACTATGGCTACTGGCAGAGCGCCTTCGGCGGATCTCGCGATGTAGTCGGCCGCACGATCGAACTGAACAATGTTGCTTTCACGATTATCGGTGTAACTGAACAGCGATTCGCAGGAATTACACCTGGTACTGATTTCGATGTTTGGTTGCCGCTTTCCGCCGCGCAAAGAATTACCGATCCCATGCGATGGAGAAACCGTCAGAGTGACGCGAGTTATTGGTGGCTCACGATTATCGGCCGGCTCAAACCCGGAGCACAGCTCGCGCAGGCGCAAGCGGTTGTGAGCGGTCTCTTCCGCAACGAGGTGCTAGATGGCTCCGTACCGCTGTTTCATGGCAGTGGTGTGGCGGAAACGCCTGCGTTGAAACCAGGTGCTCCGGCTAGCAGCAATGGCCCGAAAAGCATCGCCGCCCCGCCGCAAGGAGCGTCGTTACCGAGCCTTCCTCAAATTCGGAAGGGGCCAGCTGGCGCGCCGATGCCGCAATCCGATGGCAATAGGCCGCTCATAATGCTTGCGCCGCAAGGCGCCCCGCCGCTAGGAGGCCTGCCTCGCTCCGAAACGCCCAGCGAACCGGGGACATTATCCACAGCTGCGGATAATCCGGAGGTGACCCTCGTCCCAGCACAAAACGGCCTATTGGGCAGTCGCGCAAGATATTCGAATCCGCTGTACGTGCTTATGCTCGCAGTCGGAATCATTCTCTTGATTGCTTGCGCGAACGTCGCTGGGCTAATGCTTGCACGTGCCGCTGCGAGGCAAAAAGAAATGGCCGTGCGACTGGCGCTGGGTGCTGGGCGCGCGCGGATTGTGCGCCAGCTCTTCACAGAAAGCTTGATGCTCTCGGTGCTGGGTGGCACGCTCGGAATTCTTTTTGCCTACTGGGGAGCACACTCGATCATTTCGTTTGTGTCGAGCAATCAGCCGCGTCCCCTGGGATTTGCAACGGGCGTCGACCTGCGCGTCCTCGGATTCACCGTCACGGTTTCGTTGCTCACTGGAATCCTTTTCGGCATCGCGCCGACTTTTCGCATTACGCGCGTTGATTTGACGCCCACACTCAAGGAAGGCGAAGGAAGCTCAACGAGTGCGGCACGTGCAGCTGGAAGATGGCTGAGCATTGGCAACACGCTTGTGGTTGCACAGGTCGCGCTTGCGATCGTTGTGCTCGTGGGCGCCGGACTTCTTGTGCGCACGCTACAGAATCTGCGCAGCATTGATGTCGGATTCGATTCCCACAACATCCTGATTTTCGGAATCGACCCGACATTGATCGGTTACAAAGGCCCGCAAGCGGACAGTCTCTATCGTGACTTGCAGGCCCGGCTTTCGGGGACGCCTGGCGTGAAGTCCGCGAGCTACTCAATGATGCCGCTGTTGGGTGGCGGGTTGATGATCACCGGTTTTCACTGGCCGGGCACGCCGCAAGATCAGGAATCTCAATCGGACATGCTCGGCATTGGTCCCAATTTCTTCGAGACGATGCATATTCCGTTTCTGATCGGCCGCGCATTCACCGCTTCCGATTTCAAGCTGTCCGTTTCAAACGATGGAGCGAGTCCAACTTCGGCGCCGACTCCCGTGATTGTCAATCATGCATTCGTCGAGAAGTATCTCGGAAAGGAAAATCCGCTCGGGAAACAGTTCGGCCAAGCGGAAGCCAGCGCGGAGGGACCAGCGAGTTCGGGCTACGAAATCGTCGGCGTTGTGCGCGACGCAAAATACAACGACTTGCGTAGGGAAATTCACGCCATGATCTACATGCCGCAAAGATTCGGTGGAGCGACCTTTGAGCTGCGCACGGCGGCCGATCCCCAGGCTATCCTTCCCGCGATACGCGAAGTCGTGGCTCAGGTAAACACGAACTTGCCGCTCTACGACGTCAAAACAGAATCCGAACAAATCGACCGGTTGCTGTTTCAAGAACGGCTCGTCGCGCGGCTCTCCGGCTTCTTTGGTTTACTCGCGCTGGTCCTGGCATGCGTGGGATTGTACGGACTGCTTTCCTATGAGGTTTCGCGCCGCACCCGCGAAATCGGTATTCGCATGACCCTTGGCGCGCACCAGGGAAATGTGCTGAAGCTAGTCTTGCGGCAGGGAATTGTACTTGCGATTGCCGGAGCAGCCCTCGGCATTGGCGTCGCCCTCGGCGTTACTCGCTATCTAGCCAGCATGTTGTACAACTTGCGCGCAAGTGATCCAGCGACCCTTGCAGGTGTCGCGATTCTGCTGGTGCTCGTAGCCCTCGCGGCCTGCTACATTCCCGCGCGTCGCGCCACGCGCGTCGACCCCATGGTTGCGCTTCGACATGAATAAATCTGTGGCAACCGCCGGCAACCGTCCTTGCCAGCTTTGACACCGCTGGTCGGCGGGTCACAACGTCAGATAATTTATTTTGCTTGGAATGAAACGATTTCGCGCGATTCCACACTATGCAGGTAGTTGGGCCCTTCCCAATTCAATGCCCCTGTTCTAACCAATAGGGGCACCTTTGTTCCAGGTGCCAGTTGTGGGGGTAGTTGGTCGGGAGACGCGTGGGGGATCGCTTCTGGGAGAGTTGCGTTCCCCTCGTGTTCCGCGATCGTTCCCCATTTGGAACGTGGTCATCCGCTGCAAAAACCATCCCGATAGAAATAACGTTGATCTCCTGCCGGCGCAGAAATGCCTGAGCGCGCATCCTTGCGCCTTCCTGTGGGAAGATAGGCCCAGCAGCTTACCTACAGAGGCGGATCATGAAATCCTGGCGCACTCTCGCATTGCTTACTATCATTTTTGCGGCAGTGATTTTTCTGTTTGTGCGGCCACACGCGGCGGCGACGCGGCTGGCGGCCTCCCTGAGCCATGTTCTACAGAAGGTCTCGCCACAACAAAGAACGCCGACCATTGAGGAATACCAGCCGAAATCCACCCTGGTTACCAAGGAACACAAAATCGAACGAGCGAAGTTTCCGTTCATTGATATTCACAGCCATCACTGGAATCCCACACCTGAACATGTGGAGGATCTGATTAAAGGCATGGACTCGATCAATCTTCGCATTTTAGTGAATTTGAGCGGAGGAACCGGCGAGGAATTGCGAAAAACAGTAGCAACAATGAAAGGACGTTACCCGGACCGTTTCGTCGTGTTTGCGAACATGAGTTACGACGATTTGAATACGCCGGGATTCGGTAAGCGCGTGGCGGCACGGCTCGAACAGGATGTGAAGAACGGTGCGCAGGGACTAAAGATTTTCAAGGATTTTGGAATGGAGCTGAAGTACGCGAATGGACAGCGTGTGCATGTAGACGATCCAGAGTTTGATCTGGTCTTCGAGAAATGTGCCGAGCTGAAGATTCCCGTGTTGATTCACGTGGCGGAGCCTTCGGCGTTTTTCGATCCTTGGGATTATTCGAACGAGCGGTGGCTTGAATTGAAACAGTTTCCGGGACGCGCCCGCCCACCTTCGGAATATCCTCCGTTCGAGACCCTTATGGCGGAGCGCAATCATCTGTTTGCGAAACACCCGAGGACGAATTTCATCGCGGCGCATCTCGCGTTTCATGGAAACGATCTGGAGCGGCTGGGAAAATTGTTTGACGCTTATCCGAACGTGAATGTAGACATTGCGGCGGTGTTGGCAGAGTTGGGGCGGCAGCCGTATTCTGCGCACGATTTTTTGATCAAGTATCAGGACCGCATTTTGATGGGCAAAGACATTTACGAGGTAGACGAATACAAGTGGTATTTTCGTTGCCTGGAAACGCGCGACGAGTATTTTGAGTATTACCGCAAGCGGCACGCCTTCTGGCGGATTTATGGCTTCGAAGTACCGGACGAAGTATTGAAAAAAGTGTATTACAAGAATGCGTTGAGGCTGGTACCGGGAATGGATGCAAAAGCTTTTCCGGATTGACGGGACGGGGAAGTATGTCGGTCCTTCGACTACAAGATGTGGGGGGAGATTTTCGTTATGAAGAGCACCGTTCGGCGATTTCTCTGGATTGCAGCGTCTTTACTGGCAACGGCTGCCGCGCTCGCGGCTCAAGCGCCTGCGGAGCACAAGACGCGCAACATCATCTTTGTGATGACGGACGGCCTGCGATGGCAGGAGGTATTTGGCGGGGCAGAAGAAAGCCTGATGAATAAGAAAAGCGGCAAGGTGGAGGATGTGGCGGCGCTGAAAAAGGCCTATTGGCGCGATTCTGCGGGGGCGCGGCGCGCAGCACTTATGCCATTCATGTGGAGCGTGATCAGTAAGGACGGACAAATCTATGGGAACCGTGAGAAAGGTTCCGATGCTTACGTGACGAATGGACTAAACTTTTCATATCCGGGTTACAACGAAACGTTGTGCGGATTCGCTGATCCGCGCGTAAATAGCAACGACAAAGTTCTAAATCCCAATGTTACGGTGCTTGAGTGGCTGAACAAAAAGCGATCATTTCAGGGAGAGATCGCCGCATTTGGCGCTTGGGATCTTTTTCCGTACATTTTTAATGCGGAGCGTGCAGGTTTTCTTGTGAACGCAGGTTACGAACCGCTCCTGGCTGTTTCTGCTAATCCGCGCTTGGAACTGCTCAACCAATTGAAAGCCGAAACCCCGCGCATTTGGCCCGACGAGCCCTTTGATCCCATTCCGTTTTACACGGCGATGGAATATCTGAAGGAGAAGAAGCCGCGAATTCTTTATCTATCTTTAGGTGAAACGGACGACTGGGCTCACGCTGGAAATTACAAGGAATATCTGAACGCAGCGCACCGCGCCGACGACTATGTCCGCGTTTTGTGGGAGACGGCGCAATCGATGCCGGAATACCGCGGCAGCACAACTCTGGTTT
Organism: uncultured Acidobacteriota bacterium; assembly: GCA_963784015.1. Lineage (GTDB taxonomy): Bacteria > Acidobacteriota > Terriglobia > Acidiferrales > UBA7541 > Acidiferrum. The sequence continues at coordinate 1,187,247 of CAWAPX010000023.1, read as the reverse complement.
TTTCTCCGGATCATGGGCGCGGAAACGCTAGCCATGGCAAGTGGAAAGACCATGGTGCCAAGGTTCCGGACTCAAAATATATATGGATGGCATTTCTCGGACCGGACACGGCCGCGCTCGGCGAACGCTCGCATGTTGCAGCTGTAACGCAGAATCAAATTGCTGCCACATTGGCTGCTCTCCTTGGTGAAGACTATCCCGCTGATGTTCCTAAAGCTGGGAAGCCTATCGCCGATGTATTGCCCCACTAATCGCAAACCGAAACGTACTACCTGAGAAACGGAATGTACGCAGGAACGCGGCGCTTGAATTCGATGAACTGTTCGCCGAAATGAGATGCAAGCAATTTTTCTTCGATATGGACCCGAATCTCCGTGCCAGCGATGAAAAATAAAATGGAAGGAACGAACAACCACCAAGGTGTCAAAAGAAACCCGGTGCCACACAAAGTGCAGAGCATGGACGCATAAATAGGATGACGAACGATGCGGTACGGGCCGGCTGTTACAAGTTGATGGTCGGCAGTGAGACCGGCGTCCACTCGCCACTGGCGGCCGAGGGCGCGCGTCCCCGTCCAGGAAAGAATCGCAGCGAACGAAAAGAAAACCATGGAGAACACTAGGCGCCAGGGCCGCCACTCCATTTCCCAAAAGTGTCCCTGCCACAAAATGGCGTAAGCGACCGCAACGAGGATGATTCCCCAGCGAGCGCGTTTGTCCACTTGCTTCGCCGGCTGTTTTTGTCTATTAACAAGAAAAAACGGCAGCACCCAGATTAACCAACCGGCAACAAGAACGATGAAAGCATAGGCAGGCACAACTCCCATTGTAGCCCTGTGGGTATGAGTCAGATTGTAAATCCCGGACGAATCCTCTAAACTAATCATCTAGATTAATAACCTAGATTGTTCGGAAGGAGTCTCGGGATGCGGACTGTCGGGATATTTGAGGCGAAGCAGAAGCTATCGGAATTGGTGGAGCGTGCATCGCGCGGAGAGCGGATCCGGATTACGCGGCGGGGCAAGGTAGCGGCGGAGATTGGGCCGGCGCAGGAACTGGTCGACTTCAAAGAAGTGTTCGCGAGGATGGACGAAATCCGAAAGCGTCTAAGCATCTCCCAAGAAGCGTTACGTAAAGGAGCCTGATTGAGGAGGGAAGAATGTGAGCCAGTTTCGTCTTGGACGCGTCTGTCGCAGCCTAGCATGGTTTATCCACGATTCCCGATTCCGGTTACGCCCTGAAGGCGGCGGGAGCATATTTCCGAATCGAGGATTGACTGCTGTAGCTCTGTGGCATCTGGGCGATTGAAATGGACTGACACGTTAGCGGAGTCGTACGCCGCGGAACCTTACAGAAGCTGACGCCGAATACGGGCTCAACCAGACTCATATTTTGGCCATATCGAGTCGTCTGGAATCTCGGTAGATTCGAGTTTTGTAATCCTGTGCGCGACGCATTGGCGGTGGCTCGTCGGCATTCCAGTTGTCGGCTTATGATGGCCTCTATTTGGACTCGCCATCGACGCGGGGATTTGCCACTGGCGACGTTGGATAAGGGATTGCGGGCGGCGGCGGTGAAGGCTGGGGTGGCGTTGCTGAAGTGAACGACAAAGTCTAAGACCCTACACGCAAAATTGGCGTGTGGGTCACCCGCTGAAATGAATACGGCGGCGATCCGGCCGGGAATCGGTCACTTGTCACTTGGTTGTGAGGATCTGGGTAGGGGAGATGATTCCGTATGAAAAACCTGTTTGAAGCGGCGAGGGTGGAAGAAGTGAAACAGCGAATCGCGCAGATGCGGCAAGATAGCGCGCGGCAGTGGGGCACGATGAATCCTGCGCAAGCGCTGGAGCATTGCTCTCGAGGGATGGAGACGGCGCTGGGGGACAAGAAGCCGCCGCGAGTGTTTATAGGGCGCATTCTGGGATGGATCGTGAAGCCGAAGGTGATGGAGAACGACGAACCGCTGCGCCGGAATTCGCCGACGGCGAAGTCGCTCGTGGTGAAGGATGAGCGGGATTTCGAAACGGAACGCACGCGCTTGTGCGGATTGATTGACCGGTTTGCCGCAGCCGGACCCGCGGGATGCACCTCGCATCCACATGCCTTCTTTGGACGTCTAACGCCGGACGAGTGGGCGATCTTGATGTACAAGCATCTCGACCATCATCTGCGGCAGTTTGGAGTCTAGCGGCAGGAAGGCGCAGACCAGCACCCCAGGCAAAGCTTGAAACCATCAGAGGGTGTGGAGCATACTATGGAGAGGACTCCACAGTATGGAAACTGTGCAAATTGTCATCGATAAGGACCTCTTGCGTGCCGCTGATCAAGCTGCACGGCGTACCAAACGCAATCGTTCCGCTTTGATACGGGATGCTCTGCGAGAGCACCTGCGACGATTGCGCGTTCGAGAGGCGGAGGAACGCGACCGCGCGGGTTACGGCGCGCGGCCTCAAGGGGAGAAGGAGTCTCTCACCTGGGAGGCGGAGGCCGTGTGGCCGGCAGAATAGCGCGTGGAGAAGTCCGGCTATATCAGTTCGCTCCGCCGGATAAAACACGGCCGGTCGTTATCCTCACACGCGACACCGCTCTTCCCTACCTTTCCGCAGTGACGATAGCGCCCATCACTTCCACTGTCCGCGGAGTTCCGTCGGAGGTGCGCCTGGATGGGGACGACGGGATGAAAGCGCCGTGCGCGGTGAACCTTCATAATGTAATCACGGTTTCGCAGCAGCGCCTGGGAAAGCGCGTGGCGCAATTAAACTCCGGGCGAATGAAGGAAATCTGTGCCGCTTTGCGGTTCGCTTTGGGCTGCGACATCAGCTAAGGGTCGGGGCATTCATTTCATGCTCGACGCGTTCCCGGACGCGATCCACCGTGCAGAACTTGAAGAACAGATTGACACCCGGGGCCTGCAGGGGACTTGGCCGCAGGTTCAGGACGGGAGTGAATCCCTGGCGCCGTGACGAATGTGGAGAATGTTCACGGCGTTTTTGCGTTTGTCCAACGCGTAGATAATTCTGTATGTGTTTGGGTTTTTGCCAAAAAGCAGATGGCGAAGTTTCTTGTCTTCTGGAATGACTATGCCGCGCTCGGGGAATCGCTCCAGACTATAAATAGCTTCCGCAAGGCTGTTGAACCACGCGAACGCGCTTTCGGAAGAATCTGCTTCCATGAATTCGTAAATGGCTTCCAAATCCCGAAGGGTGCGATCGGTCAGCCTAACGAGGTATTGCATGGTTGCGCCGGAACATTTCCAGCGCTTTGCGCGCCGGACGCACGCGGCCCTTTTTCAGGTCGTCCAATCCTTGACGGATGCCTTCCTTTTCATCCGCTTGCGCGGCGATATCCAGAAGTCGCTGATAGGCTTCGGCATCCTGGACGACTGCTTCCGCCTTTCCGTTGACGGTGAGAACGAGCGGTTTTTTCGTCTTTTTGAGATGCTTCATGAACTTCGCAGGATTGCGGCGAAAAGTCGTCATGGCTTGAATGTCTTTTTTAATATCGAACATGAGCGCCTCGTGTGGCTATCGTAGCACCTTTAAAGGTGCGATAGAAGAGTGCGGGACTTAATCGTTGGCAGCTCGGAAAAGTAAAAAGCCCCACACGCAAAATCGGCGTATGGGGCACCCAGCCGAGATTTAGGCCGTATCGATGGATGGTGGAACGATTCGTTTTCGTTTGCACCGAGAACTGATTCACCGTGAGAGTTCCAGAGCTTCGGTCCTCAACCACTCTGGCGGTCGCGCGGTGCGAAAAGCACGGCAGGGAAGTTTTGTGCCTTGACAACGCCTTCCCTCTTATCGAGGGGCACCTAAAACCTTCTCAATGCTAGCGACCGGACGAGGCTTCAGCACTTCGGACTGCTTTTGCACAGCGTCCACAGGGCTGAGGATAACCAGCAAAAATAATTATTGCGGGGACTTGACGAATACAGAAAAGTGCGTATACTTACAAATGGTTCGGGGGTTCTATGGAATCCCTGAATTAGCAGGGGCATCACAGTCGGGTCGAAGAAGCGTCTTCCCAGCGTACCACCAAGCGAAGGCCAAGAAGTAGATCCTATAGTGAGGTTCTTTACGAGCACAGGCTAGAAATCTGTCGAGCATCGCGTGGAGCCACCCAGATGTGGGTGACTGTACCCGGCGCTCGACGCCGGGTTTTTTATTTTGTGGAAGTGAGTAGTGGATAGTGAGAAGTGGGCGGCGTAAAAGTAAGTCCTCCTGCGGTCACGAATTCAACTAACACGGAAACAAAAGATGAGCTGGAAGGCAAGATCGCGAAACGTGATCGAGTAAGACCCTTCAGCCAAAACCCAACGGAATGTTGGGGACTCTGACAAGATCAGGGTCACTGCTCTTTGACAACAGAAAGGCTGGCAAGTCCACGCCGATAACTTGGCCGGGATTACGGTCCCTGCTGGGGGTATGGTGTGGATTATTTACAAGTTTTGCTCGAGAATCGAGCAATACTGTGGAAGAAAAGGCGGCTTATTCAAAGGCCGTGAGTGGTGACGAGTGACTGGTGACTCGCAAGAGAAGCCGGAAGCAAGTTATCAAGCGCGGTTTTCCGAGGACTACAGAGTCGAAAGCCTGCAACAGATACCTGAAGTGATTTTCCAAAAAAAATCATCAAGACTTCTTCGTGACTCATGCCCGAGTTGCGTGAAGATCGGTTGCGAGGATATATGGAGCTGCGGAAATCGGAGCGTCGATAGCAGGATTTAAAAAGCACGGACTAAGCACCGTGTGAATCGCAATGGATGAGAGTCCAAAGCGGAGTCTGGCAGAAGACGGATTGAGTAAGTTTTATGATTAAGCTACTAAGGGCGTACGGTGAATGCCTTGGCGCCAGAAGGCGATGAAGGACGTGGCAAGCTGCGATAAGCCTCGGGGAGCCGCAAGCAGGCTTTGATCCGAGGATCTCCGAATGGGGAAACCCGACGGGATGAACTCCCGTTACAGCCCGCTGAATACATAGGCGGGTATGAGCTAACCCAGGGAAGTGAACCATCTCAGTACCTGGAGGAAAATAAATCACAGAGATTCCGAAAGTAGCGGCGAGCGAAATCGGAACAGCCCAAACCCAAGTGCTTGCATTTGGGGGTTGTAGGACCGCATAAGTAGAGTTACCAAACTGACAGCTAGATGAACCTGCTGGAAAGCGGGGCCATAGAAGGTGAGAGCCCTGTAATCGAAAGCTGATCAGACTCGAAGCGGCATCCTGAGTACCACCGGACACGTGTAATCTGGTGGGAAACTGGGGAGACCACTCTCCAAGGCTAAATACTCTCTGGCGACCGATAGTGAACAAGTACCGTGAGGGAAAGGCGAAAAGAACCCCTGCGAGGGGAGTGAAATAGAACCTGAAACCGTATGCTTACAAGCAGTCGGAGGGCAATGCATGGACTTCGGTCCGTGAAAGCCTGACGGCGTGCCTCTTGCTTAATGAGCCGGCTAGTTAATGTCACGTGCAAGGTTAAGCGCAAGCGAGCCGCAGCGAAAGCGAGTCCGAATAGGGCGACAAGTACGTGGTATTAGACGCGAAGCGGGATGATCTACCCTTGGCCAGGTTGAAGGTCGCTTAACCGCGACTGGAGGACCGAACAGGTGTGAGTTGAAAATCGCTCTGATGAGCTGAGGGTAGGGGTGAAAGGCTAATCAAATTCCGTGATAGCTCGTTCTCCCCGAAATGTCTTTAGGGACAGCCTCGTGCGAATTACCGCGGTGGTAGAGCTCTGAATGGACTAGGGACCAACTCAGGTTACCGAATCCAATCAAACTACGAATGCCGCGGATAACTACACGGGAGTGAGACTACGAGGGATAAGCTTCGTGGTCAAAAGGGAAACAGCCCAGATCGCCAGCTAAGGTCCCTAAGTATGTGCTAAGTGGGAAAGGAAGTGTATTCGCTCGGACAGCCAGGAGGTTGGCTTAGAAGCAGCCATCCTTTAAAGAAAGCGTAACAGCTCACTGGTCAAGCGGATATGCACCAACAATCCAACGGGGCTCAAGCACATCACCGAAGCTGCGAAATGGTTATTTCTTCGGAAATAATCTTTGGTAGGGGAGCATTGCGTGGAGTCTGAAGGTAGACCGAGAGGACTACTGAACACTACACAAGAGACCCTGCCGGCATAAGTAGCGATAAACACGATGAGAACTCGTGTCGCCGAAAGTCTAAGGTTTCCTGAGGAAGGTTAATCCGCTCAGGGTTAGGCGGGTCCTAAGGTGAGGCCGAAAGGCGTAGCTGATGGATAACAGGTCAACATTCCTGTCCCGCCTGGCGACGTTATCACGATGGGGTGACACAGAAGGATAGGAGAGTCAGGTGATGGATATCCTGATTGGCCACTGTAAGCCGGATCCCGGAGGCAAATCCCCGGGGTCATTCAACGGTGAGAGTGGTGACGAGGTCACACGACCGCAAAGTCTCTGATTTCACGCTGTCGGGAAAATCCCCTAAGGAGTCGTCCAGGTGCCCGTACCACAAACCGACACAGGTAGACGAGGTGAATATCCACAGGCGCTCGAGAGAACACTCGCTCAGGAACTAGGCACATTAGTCCCGTAACTTCGGGAGAAGGGACGCCGCAGTAGGGTTTATAGCCCGAAGCGGTCGCAGCGAATCGCGCTCTGCAACTGTTTAACAAAAACACAGCTCTCTGCAAAGTCGAATACGACGTATAGGGGGTGACACCTGCCCGGTGCCGGAAGGTTAAAGCAAGGGCTCAGCCCGCAAGGGCGAAGGCTTGAACTGAAGCCCCGGTGAACGGCGGCCGTAACTATAACGGTCCTAAGGTAGCGAAATTCCTTGTCGGGTAAGTTCCGACCTGCACGAATGGTGGAATGATAGAGCGACTGTCTTGGCGAGTGACTCGGCGAATTTGTGGTTCCGGTGAAGACGCCGGATGCCCGCATCTAGACGGAAAGACCCCGTGCACCTTAACTGCACTCTGGCCATGAGTAACGGATTGATCTGCGTAGAATAGGTAGGAGCCTGTGATCCCTTGGTTTCGGCTGAGGAGGAGGCAACAGTGAAATACTACCCTGACTAATCTGTCGCTCTAACCTACCACCCGAGACGGGTGGGGAGACACGGCCAGACGGGTAGTTTGACTGGGGCGGTCGCCTCCTAAACTGTAACGGAGGCGCCCAAAGATCGGCTCAAGCGGATTGGAAACCCGCTGTGGAGTGCAAGAGCATAAGCCGGTTTGACTGTGAGACTTACAAGTCGAGCAGGAACGAAAGTTGGGTCTAGTGATCCGGTGGTCCCGCGTGGAAGGGCCATCGCTCAACGGATAAAAGGTACGCCGGGGATAACAGGCTGATCTAAGCCAAGAGTTCACATCGACGCTTAGGTTTGGCACCTCGATGTCGGCTCATCGCATCCTGGGGCTGTAGAAGGTCCCAAGGGTTAGGCTGTTCGCCTATTAAAGCGGTACGTGAGCTGGGTTCAGAACGTCGCGAGACAGTTCGGTCCCTATCTGGTGTGGGCGCAGGAGAATTGAAGGGAGTTGTCCCTAGTACGAGAGGACCGGGATGAACAGACCTCTTGTGTACGAGTTGTCACGCCAGTGGCATAGCTCGGTAGCGAAGTCTGGAAGAGATAATTGCTGAATGCATCTAAGCAAGAAGCTCGCCCTAAGATAAGTTCTCCCAAGGTTTAAGACCTAAGAAGGGCAGTCGAAGACTACGACTTTGATAGGCTGGAGGTAGAAGCGCAGCAATGCGTGAAGCTGACCAGTACTAATCGCCCGTTCGGCTTAATCATAAAACTTTCTCAAAACGTCTTGGCCCCGGTAAGGGGCCACAGATAAAAGAGACAGTAAAGAGAAGAACGCCTTCTCTTTCGCAGTGTGTTCGACTCATCGAGTCGAACTTGTAATGCCAGCCAAAATGTCAGAGCCTGCAATTCTTTTTTGCAGCTTGGAATTTGTTGGGGGTCGGAGCTTTAGCTCCGACATTCAGCAAACTTGCCAAAAGGGGCTTTAGCCCCTGAAGACACTCTGAACTTTCTGTTGTCGCCATCGCCCGCGGAAGCGCCGGTATCTTTTATCGGCGGTTCTCTGGTCGCGGCGGAAAAAAAGTTTGCAAGTCGTGGTTGGATTTTGCAGGTCCTTTCGACCTTCCACTTTCGACTTTCGACTTCTCTAAGTTTCCTGGTGATCATACCGCGAGGGTCACACCCGTTCCCATCCCGAACACGGAAGTTAAGCCTCGCCGGGCCGATGATACTGCACGGGTAACTGTGTGGGAACGTAGGTCGTCGCCGGGATTAAAATACAAAAGGCCGTCTTGAGCAATCAAGACGGCCTTTTTGTTTTTAACGCTCCTGCAGTGTAGGGGCGGGCTTCAGTGCGTCCCTCAGAGACGGGCGATCGTCATGCTAAGCTCAGGCTAGGTGAGAACCAATGAATAGTCCGCGGAAGTTTACGGTACTCATTGAAAAAGACGAAGGCGGCTATTATTTTGCCACTGTCCCGGCTCTGCGCGGCTGCCACACGCAGGCAAAGAGCCTCGATGCATTGATGAAGCGAGTTCGCGAAGTTATCGAACTCTGCCTCGAAGACGCTGATGTTGAAGCGGATCCCCTCGACCTGGTCGGAACACAACAGATCACGGTATGACGCGTTTGCCGCGCGAGTTAGAGGCCCCTATCTCAGTCCCATCCCCTGCAGCGTCTCAGCGGCGTAGGCGTTAAGTCGTTCCCTGGGGAATTCTGAGAGCGATTGCCAGAACGACCAGGCGAATTCTCCGAGAAAATCAGTGAGCACGTCCAACTTGTTCGTCACAATCCGGTCTACTTCGACCACTCGTTCTACCGAGACAGCTTCAGAAATGCAGCGGAAGTCGTCTGGCGATAGGTCACCGAGAAAAAGACTCTCGATGCGATAGAAGGTCATCCGCTCCCCGGCCACATTGTGCAATGACACTTGGACTAAAACGTCGCCGCGAAAGCCGGTAAGCCTGTAAAAACTCTCCGCGCAATAGAGAAATTTGCACAGGCTGTGAAACAGGTCTCCGTACAATAGTATGGGATGGCCGCCCGACTGGCCGCCCCAGGGCACCTTGTGGAACAGCGTTCTGGCGAAAAGTAACCCAAATCTGTTTATTTCTTCATACGCCGCCGCCACGAACCCACGTTCAGGTATTTGGCAAGCCACTCCGTCCGGAACTCGTCGCAGATTGTTAACGTCCATGAAATTCACTGTTCGATATCTCGTATTCATGACGAAATCGTACACTTCTTCGGATGCACACATAGCTGAACGGGGGAATCGAGGACAGATAGTCAACTGGACATAGCTCTGTGGATTTGTCACCAATTTTCCTGCCCTGCTCTCAGCAGACTTTGTGAGACGGTCCCTTAGCTCGAGAGGTTCTTTGCGCCTCTTCACTAGATCAATAATCAGATCCACGTCTGCCAAGTCGTACGGATTTGCCGCGTTGCCTGTCCTCACGTACACCTTCTTGGAGTTTTCAAGCGCGTGCGGGGCTTCTCCGCTCTCCTCTACCTCTATGACTAGAAAAACTCGGTTGGCTACGTCGCTCGGGACTACTGTCGTTCGGGGGAACACGGGGGGATTGATATTCTGCAGACAGATGTTCTCAACAGTGAGTGCAAGCTCTTCCCTGGCGGGCGGTTCAAATCCCTCAAACGGAGCCTGCGGCACACCGTTGACGGTGTTAACGCCAACGATCAGCACGCCGCCGTGCGAGTTTGCGAATGACGAGACGACCTTCGGAAGCTTGTCGCGCACGCTCGCGTCCAAGTCTCTTTTGTACTCGACCCTCAAGCCTTCACTGAATTTGCCGCAGAAGTCCCGAACGTGGTTAAGTGTGATGGGCCGCTCGATGAAAAGCACTACTCACCCCCTTCTTCAAGCTTGTCAGCACCCTAAGCGAGACTTGAACAGTGAGTCCTTTTTTCCTGTCTTTTTCTCCCCAGCACAAAATCACATAAAATCCTATTGGTTCGCAGGCGGAGCGGGAGACGGCGGACTTGTTGCGGCCACTTTTTGCTCCAGCAATAAATATTTCTGTTGCAGCGACTGCTCAGCAAGTCGGTCACTTAGTTCCGTGGCTGCCCTACGGACAGCGTCCACCTTGCGACGAAGAAAGTTCACCACCGTGCCGATGCCGACTGCCAGAACAAGCAGGCAGTGAAGTCCCCCGACTATTCGTACTTCCAAAAGCTTAGGCAGGTCAGACACGAAAAACGGGATGAACACCGACGAAATCAGAGCATCCGTCCAGAGAAATGGAATGCCATGTAGACGAGCAATGCCGTAGTAGGCGAATGAGAACAGTACGGCAATATAGAAATATATCGAGCCTAGGAACACGATTCCTAAGAGCCAAGCCCAGCGAGAAAGTAGGTAAGGGTTCTTTAAAAAGTTCAATATCTTCTTCCAAAGATTCAGTTGGTTCCAAAGGTTCTTCAAATCGTTGGTGGGTGCTGTATCACTGGTCACTGCTGATAACGCCCCGATGGCCGTGTGAAGCCCAGTTAGTAGCGCCGGTGCAATCTTCGCAATCCAAGGCCCGGAAAAGAAAAGAACCTTCAAGATGAAAAATATTTTTCTAGCCAGATGCACCAACACTACGAGGAGGCAGAGCCAAACTATCGTTCGATGAGACGTTGCGACCAGCAGCAAGCACCACAGAAACATGAAACGCGTAAATGGTCTCAGAAGAAATCGGAGCACTTGACGAGCTTGGCGCGTCGACTTGCCCGGTTGTGATTCCGGCTCCGACGTTTTGGCCGTTGAATCTATAAGGAGTGGGGCTGGCGGATCAGGCTTCGCGGCACTTCCGGTAGGCAGGCCCTCGTGTTTTTTGAACCATTTGTTCACCGCTTTCAGCGCGAGATAGATCAGGTAGAACCCATAAGCAAGCAAAACAAACGGGAAGAAATAGATATAGGCAAGGCTGCGAAGGGTCTTCCAAAATCCTACGCAGCGACGAATGAAAAAACAATCAGAAGGGTGAAAATGAGAACTTCGGTGGTCGTGAGCCGGAGTAGTCCTGAGATTTTGGAGAAAAATGCGGATTGAATGTTAAGTAGGAAGAATGCGTGAAGCCAAAGATAAAACGCCAACAGAAATGTTGTTGCTCTTCTGACGAAGTCAAAAAAGTCGTTGGCCAAGTCTTTTGTGGCTGTGCTGTTCGTTGCGATGGGAAACGACCTCGTTTTTTAAAGCTTATCAAAAGATTTACTACCAATCCAAGTAAGTGAACCCAGCTGTGGAAAAGTATCAGAGTGAGGATGGCAACGCGCTGCCCGGCGTTCCCGACCGTGACGGTTAAATAGGGCAAGCGAGTACCGAAACGTCCGACGCATTGGGGACCGAGGGGACAGACGGGACGTAATCTGTCTCACCAAACTCCCAAATTCCCGCCAACTCCTTCCAACCACTCCACTTCCCCGTCTCACGTTCGAATGATAAAACTACAGTACTGTACCTTGACAGTAATTTAAATCCATGCTACCATCCTCTATGATTCGGCGCCGTTCCACGCCCCGGCATTCCTTCTATTCACGATTCACTGCCCACCGTCCACGATCTTTCTCTGCGTACACGCAGGAACAGCCGCAACCTCAATCCCCTCAAACGTTTACTTCACAACTCGCGGACACCCAGGGTGGGGGTCAGTGGCACAGGCGGAATTTATCCCGACCCGGTCAGGAGCCTGTGCTCTTTCATCGCTTCAGCCAAAATCCACCCACGCCTCCGCCTCGCCCGACCAGTCCGGCACTCGTCTCCGTCCGCTCACACCTATCTCTTTTAGAATGCGCACTTACGGAAAACCACCCCGTAACCTCTTCCGAATGAGCAGTTTCAAAACGCAGGACTTAAAATTCTTTAGAATGAACAGTTTCGAGAAAAGGGGGCCTGATCGCGGCGGGCCACTATGCAAGGCGAGGAGGCGCGACCGTTCCACCAAAGATTTTGTCCGTTACGTTTTCTTCGAACTTCTTCTTTATTTTTTCTTCGATCGCTTTCACTTGTGGCACGGCGTCGGCAACCATATCGTAAATTCCCGCGAGGTTGGTGGCCCCGTCAGACACAACGCCAGCCACATCTTTAGCGCTGGAAAGATTCGGAGGAGAGACGCCATAGCCCGCTGCGGTCAGCGCGGCATCGGTGACGAAGCTGATGATTTTGTTGTACCAGTCCACGCCCTGGCTGCGGCCGGCCTTAAGCTCCTCAATCGCCTTAGCCACTTGCTCCTGGGCTGCGAGTCCGCTTTCGGCGTCCTCGTACGATTTTTGGATTGTCACTCGCCTGCCCATGCTTGGAACGATAAACCCCTCGGTGAGTAGTTTGTTGATATCGGCCTGGAAGCCCCTTAGCGCCGCCAGCTTTCTCTTGGAATCCGGGTCGGCACTGAGCTGGGTCGCGAGTTTGTCCGAATTTACGAGGAGCTCGTTCAGCTCTTCCGATAGTTCGTGAGCGAGAAAACGAAGATGTGTGAGTTTGCCACGCCACAGCTTGTTGTCGTCTTCTAACGTCGCAACGTTGGTGAGAGCACCTCCGGACAGTTTGTTGATGACGGCCACCGGCGCTTCCTTGAGCAGAGCGTTGGCGGTGCTCGCAACCACTTCGCGGGCTACTCCCGATTTCTGACCTTGGGCGTAGGAGTCGCGCAGCTTCTTCAGGCCAGTTTCAACTCTCTTCTGCACGCCATCGGCGTCCTTCGCACAATCCCAAAGCGTCTTTACGCCATCCATCGCCGCGCGGTAGCCTCCCACGATAGAGAGCGCTAGACTGGCCCCTCCCGTAGGTGCCGCACCGGCAATGCCCGCAGCCGCGGCGGCAACTCCCGCGGCACCCTTCACCAGCTTGATGCCCACGCCTAGCCGGTATTTTTTGTATTCTTTCTTTTGTTGCTGCACCTGCATCCAGCGCTTCTGCACGGCGGCCACCGCGTTCGTCTTGGCTTGCTGAAGGTCCAAATCGATCTGCTGCAACACGCGCTTACGCGATTCCGCATATTTGAAGAAGTCGCCGCCAGACGCTCCGCACTCCGCATCCAGCGCCTGGAGCCGCGGCACGATTTTTGATAGCGACGCGGTGAAAGCCTGTTTGGAATCGTCCTTGATCATTTGCATGAGCAACGGATCTTTTGCCAGCATGCTCTCCGTGTCAGGCGGCAAATCCATTACCACCTTCATGGGCAAATCGGGTATGGGGATCCATTTCGGAGTGAATTTGATGGGAGAATCATTCTCGATCGCTTTAGAGAGCGACCAGTTAAACATCACCCAGTCTGCCATGCGTGCCTCCCACCGACCGGCGTCGGACAAGCAAAATACTCTTTAGCCGCGCGGCAAGTCAACGTACCACCACGCCAGACATTATTGCAGGTTGCAATCATGTCTGGCAGAGCGGCTGCCCGCGCATCAAGTGAATGATGGCGTATAGAATGGTTTGGACGAACAGGGGACTCGGGAATTGAGCAAATCCGCCAACGAATTAGACCTTCCGGCTGAAAAAAAATCACGCAGCGCAAGGGTCTGGCGCGCGTTGCGTCACCGCAATTTTCGGCTGTTCTTCACGGGGCAGAGCATTTCGCTGATTGGCACGTGGATGACGCGCATTGCCACAAGCTGGCTGGTTTATAAACTGACCAGCTCAGCTTTGCTGCTGGGTGTTGTAGGTTTTGCGGGGCAGATTCCGACGTTTCTTGTGGCGCCTTTTGCAGGCGTGTGGGTCGACCGATTGGACCGGCGGAGGGTGCTTGTTATTACGCAGATTCTAGCGATGGTGCAATCGCTCGCGCTGGCTGTACTGACGCTCAGCGGCCGCATCACGATTCACGAAATTATCGGGCTAAGTGCCTTTCAAGGATTGATTAATGCGTTCGATATGCCAGGGCGGCAGGCTTTTCTTGTGCAGATGGTGGAGGAGAAGCAGGACCTCGGCAACGCGATCGCACTAAATTCCTCGATGGTCAATATGGCGCGGCTGCTGGGACCTTCGCTCGCTGGAGGAGTCATCGCACTCTTCGGCACCGGTTATTGTTTCCTGATTGACGGGCTCAGCTACCTTCCCGTGATTGCTTCCTTGCTGATGATGCGATTGAAACCTCTGCGACTGCCGCATGCCTCTGCTTCCATGTTTCACCAACTCAAAGAAGGCTGGAAGTATGCGACCGGGTCAGTGCCGATACGCACGATTCTTTCGCTCTTCGCCGTGATCAGTTTAATGGGCTGGCCTTTCACAGTCTTGATGCCGATCTTTGCGCTGAAAATTCTGAAAGGAGGTCCGCACACTTACGGATTTCTGATGGGGGCCGTTGGCGTAGGCGCGCTCGCATCGGCCTATTCTCTCGCCCTGCGCCCCAGCGCGCGGGGATTAATCAAGATGATGCCGATCTCAGCGGGCATGCTCGGGATCGGACTGATACTTTTCGGTTTCTCGCGGAATTACTGGCTGTCTCTCGTAGTGTTATCGTTTTGCGGCTTTGGCATGATGCAGGAAGCGTCCGCCAGCAACACCGTTATCCAAACCATTGTGGAAGAAAATAAGCGCGGGCGAGTCATGAGCTACTACACGGCTGCTTTTGTCGGAATGGCGCCTTTTGGAAGTTTGCTGGCCGGGACGCTGGCCAGCGCCATCGGCGCGCCGAAAACTGTGATGGTGAGCGGCGCGTGCTGTCTGCTAGGTGCGATTTGGTTTCTGACGCAACGAAAGGCCGTACGAAAGGTCATCCGGCCGATTTACGTGGACCTCGGCATCGTGCCTCCCGAAGTCCCAGCCGTTTTGCAAGATGGAGGCAGTAATTAAGATTCGCCTTAAGGGAAAAGCGTTTAAGCTCGCTCCGGAATACGCAAGCCATCCAAATCATTTGAAATGTTAAGCGGCGAAGCCCGGTGCAGGGCCGCGGATGGGTTCTTCATCACGTTGGCGAAGGCTGCTTGGAACTTTTCCATTTCGGGTTGCGTGCCAACTGTGATGCGAACGTGAGTGGGCCAGACTGGCCATGGGCGACCGATGAAGACATTTTGCGCAGCCATCGCGGCGATGACTTCTTTTGCGGGGCGCTTCACGTCGAGCATGAAGCAGTTGGATTGCGATGGAACGAAGGAGTAGCCGTTTTTAGAAAGCCATTCAAACGTGGCCTCGCGAATGGTCGTGTTGATTTGTTTGCGATCGGGGACGAGTTGTGGATCTTTCAGGCTGGCGGATGCAGCGGCCACCGCGGTGATGGGCATGGCGCTCCAGCCGGAAAATGCACTCATTTTTTCGAGAAGATCCGGACGGGCAATGGCAAAACCGCAACGCAATCCAGCCATTCCGTAGATTTTGGAGAATGTGCGCAGAACGATCACGTCTTTATCCGCTTTCACGAGATCGAGTGCTGTGGTTGCATCGGAAAAATGAATGTACGCCTCGTCCACAAGAAGTATGGAACCCTTCGGCTTGTTGGCGAGCAGGAATTCAATGTCGGAGTGGCTGGTGAGCGTGCCGGTAGGATTATTGGGCGTGCAAATGTAAAACACGCCCGCATCCGGCGCCGCGGCCAACATGGCTTTCACGTCGTGCGCGTAGGTTTTGGTCAGCGGTACATTCACGACGCGAGCGCTGGCGATTTTTGCTGCATGCGCTCCGGCTTCATAGCCAGGATCTGCAGTGACATAACTCTTTGTGGAAGATGTAAAAGCCAGCACAGAGTAATGCAACGGACCGCTGGAACCAGGGAACGCGCGGATGTACTCGGGCTTGAGCCCTTCAGCGGCTGCAAAAGTGTTTATGAGATCCCTGGTCATCCAGTCTGAGTAGCGGCCGCCTTGCGAAGCGACGTCATTGATTGCACCGCAAGCCACGCCGCAGGGACCCAGAGGATTCTCGTTCGCATTAATGAGCACCGCATCTTTTGGATAAGGACTGAGATAAGGAAGCGAGCCGGCATGGGCCAGCATCGGTTCGGTGAGAATGCGATATCCCGCGGCCACCGCTGCGGCGGCGGCGGAGACTTGCAAAAATGAACGACGGGAACGACAGGCGGGATTCTCTTCCACGGGCATGATCTTACCTCCACATGAGGCTCGCTGAGGGCGAGCTGACTGCAAACAAGCTATCACGTTCCTCGGTTCTCGGATTTGCTTTTTGCATGCATTTTCTTGCTAGCAAGTATTCGCAAATGGGTCGTGCTCTTTATCGAGGCTCTGCAGAAAATACAGAGAATAAAAGGGGAAACTCGATGAAGGATTGACACCGTGATTCGGACTAAGATTCATGTTTTCAGTTGATTAGCGGCGCTTTTCTTTGCGGCTCAGTGCGAATCTTTTCGTGCACGTACACGCAGTAAGCGAAGCAAAGAATTGCAAGAAGTACTATTGACTGCGGCTACTCCGACAAATATCTTATCTTTTGCTGTTGCTGTACCCCGGCCGAGTTCAAAACCCACACAAGCTGCGAGGCAGGCATGGCCACCGAAACTGCAGTGAACACCAGCACTATCTCCGAAGGTAAAGCTTTTGAAGAACGATGGGAAAAATTACGCACACATCAGCGTATTGTTTCTCGAGTGAAATTCCAAGTCGAATGGGAAGAAGGCGCCGAACGACAGCAAGCAAACGGCGTCACAGTAGATATAAGCAAATCCGGCTGCCTAGCTGTGATAGGCGCGGGACTTCCCCTACGCAAGCGCGTGCGTCTCATCCATTCCATCAGCGGGCGCACGGCGGAAGCGCAAGTTGTTTGGCGTGATCACGAAGCGTGGGACGTCGGTCTTGAGCTGATTAAGCCGGACCCTTCCTTCTGGGGCGTAAAGTTTTAATCTGTCGATCGAGAAGGATCGTCGTTAAGATGTGCTCGCGATAGCAGCGTCTGCTGCACTGGCGATACAAGCCTACAAACTTGGAAGCTTCTACTAACGAGCCCGCACAGCTGTGCCTTGCCCAGCCTTCAATTCGGCCATTTGTCCTTCGGCAAGCTTTTCTGAATGGTTTCGAGATTTTGGAAACCGTCCTTGATGACTGTCTGCTTTACGTTGTCTTTGGTGACGACCACAGGGCTCAGAAATATTGCTTGGACAGTGTTCGTCCCATTAGGAATCGAAACTGCATTTTTGATGGGAGTGCCGGCGGCCAAGCTGACGGCCGCTTCCGCAGCCGTTCTCGCTTGCAATCCAATAGGTTTGTATACCGTCATGGTCTGCGTGCCATCCAAAATCCGGATGACGGCGGCGAGATCGGCATCCTGGCCGGACACGAGCACTTTGCCGGCGAGTTTGTGTTCCTGCAAGGCCTGGATTGCGCCTCCCGCAGTGCCGTCGTTTGAAGCGACTACTGCTGTGACATCGCCTTTCGTGGAATCGATCGCTGTGGACATGATGGCGTACGCTTCGGCCGGATCCCAATCCTTTGCCCAACCATCGCCGACGATTTTTATATCGCCACGGTCAACAAACGCTTGGATCGCGCGCATTTGTCCATCGCGCAAAACTTTGGCGTTGCTGTCCGTTTGCGACCCGCCGATCAGAACGTAGTTTCCCTTGGGGGCCAGCCGCGCGAGCGTTGAAGATTGCAGTTCGCCAATCACCTCGGCGTTTGTGCCCACAAAGAAATCTACATCGCTGTTGCGCACCAGGCGCTCGTAGCTCAGCACTGGTATGTGCCGGGCTTTGGCTGCACTCACGATGCGAGCGGCCTTGTCCGTATCGTGCGGGACCAGGACTAGAACTTTCGCGCCCGCGTCCATCAGCTTTTGGGATTGCTGGAGCTGCAAATCGTCGTCTCCCTCGGCTGTTTCCACGAGCACCTCTGCACCCAGTTCCTTCGCGCGCTTCTGGAAATTGTCGAGATCCGTTTGCCAGCGCTCGACTTTGAGAGAGTCCATCAAGTAACCGATTTTTAGCGGCGCGTTTTGGACCGCGGCAGTTTGTCCTTTTGCTAAGCCGAGGAGAGAAACCGAGAGCGCGATCATCGATAGAATGAGGGAAATTCGAAGCGGCAAACGCTGCATATTTTTCATCACCAAGTACTTAAAACCGTAGCACCGGCGAGCCAACACAACAATCGGATAACGGCTGCAAGCGGACCAAGAGTAAAGGGGAAGGCGATCCGATGACCGGTTTCGCGACACTTGTTCCCGGGAGCGGTCAGGCAGTCGGCGCTTGTAAGCTAGATCGTCTTGGCTAAGGACTTGTGCGCCAGGCGCTTAGCCAGTTCTTGCCCGCGGTATTCCACTTGCTCGCGAACTGGGTGTAGACATTCTACATACAATGGGTGTAGAACATCTACAGCCTGAGGTGAACATGAGTACGCGCTACCAGAACCGTATCGAGTTGCTGCAAGGGACGCTCGATCTGCTCGTCCTGCAAACACTTCGCTGGGGGCCGCAGCACGGCTACGGCATCAGCCAGGCGATTCGCACAAACTCGGGAGACATTTTGCAGGTGGATACCGGATCGCTCTATCCGGCGCTCCACCGACTCGAACGTCAAAAATGGATATCGGCGGATTGGAAAGTCTCCGAAAACAAGCAGCGCGTCCGAGTCTACCGGCTGACGGCCAAAGGTAAAAAACAATTGGAATCCGAGCGCTCACGCTGGGCGCAGGTTTCTGATGCTATCGCTGGCGTGCTGAATCCAGCAAAGAGAGAGAGTGAGGCGTGACATTTTCCTTTTGGCATCGTCAAAAACGTGACAGCGAATTGGAAGAAGAAATTCAAAGCCATTTGAAGATGGCCGCTCAGGACCGCACCGACCGCGGCGAAACACCAGACCATGCACGCAGCGCGGCGCGAAGAGAATTGGGAAACGTCGGCTTGATCAAGGAGGTCACGAGAGAGATGTGGGGTTGGGCCTCATTCGGGCGTCTCATGCAGGATTTGCGATACGGCTTGCGCATGCTTGCCAAGTCGCCGGGGTTTACGGTAGTGGCGGTTCTTACGCTGGCGCTTGGCATTGGTGCGAACACGGCGCTGTTTTCCGTGGTGAATGGTGTGCTGCTGAAGCCGCTACCCTACCCGGAGCCGGAACAACTCGTTTGGCTAGCCGAGAGCAAACCTAACTTTGCGAGCGGGTCGATTTCCTTTCCGAATTTTCGCGACTGGCAAAAGGACAATCACGCTTTTTCCGGTATGGCCGTCTACAGATCTTACAATTTCAATATCCTGGGTTTGGGTGACGCCGAGCAGGTGCGTGCGCGTTTCATCACTTCGGACTTTTTCGGCGTTCTGGGCGTCAACCCAGTCGTCGGCCGGACGTTTGCCCCCGGCGAAGACGACATCGGCCGCTCACCAAATGTGATGATCAGCGAAGGATTGTGGAAGCGCAAGTTCAACGCCTCACCCGATGTGCTTGGGAAAAATATCAACCTCGATGGAACCGGTTACACAATCGTTGGCGTGACTCCCACCAGCTTTGATTTTTCGGGGCTCTTCCGCGATGTGGACATTTACGCACCGTTGGGCCAGTGGATGAATCCCTTGCTTCCAAATCGCGGCGCGGGCCTAGGAATTCACGGAGTGGGCCGGCTGAAGCCGGGCGTGACCATCGAACAGGCGCGCGCGGACATGGCCGGCATCTCGAGCAACCTCGCCGCGGCGTATCCGGACACCAATAAGGGCATCGGCGCGACGCTGCGGCCGCTGAAGGGAACCATGGTCGGCGACGTACGCCTGTTGCTGCTCGTTTTGCTTGCCGCTGTTGGATTTGTGCTCTTGATTGCGTGCGTCAACGTCGCGAACTTGATGCTCGCGCGAGCGGCAACCCGCAGCCGCGAATTCGCGATTCGCGCGGCACTCGGCGCGGGCCAGGCAAGGCTCGTGCGCCAGCTTCTGACGGAAAGCATCCTGCTGGCGTTTGCCGCGGGAGCTCTGGGCTTGCTTCTCGCTGCTTGGGGAACGCGAGCGGCTCTACAATTCCTCGCACAAGGTCTTCCGCGCGCTAGCGAAGTGCATCTCGACGCGCGTGCTTTGCTTTTTGCCGCGCTGATTTCCTTGGGCTGCGGCATTTTCTTTGGATTGGCGCCTGCGTTGAAAAGCCGTGGCCGCAATCTCCTTGATACTCTGAAGGAAGGTGGCCGTGGAGAGAGCGGCGCACGTCATCGCGCACACGGTCTTCTCGTCATCGTCGAAATGGCGATGGCATTGGTGTTGTTAATCTCCGCGGGGCTCATGTTGCGGAGCCTCACGGCGCTCTGGAACGTAAATCCAGGCTTTGATCCACATAATGTGCTTGCCTTTGGCGTGGCCCTCCCACCATCCATGCGCAACGCCAGCGCTGCTGAAATTCGCGCGGCACTTCGTAATGTGGACCGGCAACTCGCGGCGGTTCCGGGGGTGAAGTCAATTTCGCTCTCCTGGGGTGCCGTGCCGCTCAGCAGCGATGACGAAGATCTCTTCTGGATCGAAGGGAAACCCAAGCCGCAAACCGACGACGAAAAAAGCTGGTCGATTAGTTATGTCGTGGAAGAGAACTATCTCCAGGTGATGGGTATTCCCCTTCAGCGCGGGCGGTTTTTCACAGCTCAGGACAATGAAAACGCTTCACACGTAGTCGTCGTGGACGATCTGTTCGCGAAGAAATACTTTCCCGACTTGGATCCCATCGGCCAGCATATTTTTCTTGATAACAAAGGAGGACGCGCGGAAATCATCGGAATCGTGAGCCACATCAAACAGTGGGGACTCGACTCCGACGATAAAGAGACGTTGCGCGCGGAACTTTACTTTCCGCTCATGCAGCTTCCGGACCAGGCCATGCAGCTCTCGGGCAGCGGAACCGGCGTTATGGTGCGCTATGAGCCGGGAGCCTCAACCATCGGAGATTCGCTTCGCGTAGCCGTCAAAGGCATCAGCGCGGAGCACGTGATGTCCAAGACGCAAACCATGGACGAAATTATTTTCGATTCGCTGGCCTCGCAGCGTTTTTCCATGGCTGTGTTTGGAATCTTTGCTGCGTTGGCGCTGGTACTCGCCTCTGTCGGAATCTATGGAGTTATTTCCTACCTTGTACAGCAGCGCACACAGGAGATTGGCGTTCGCGTGGCCCTCGGTGCGAAGCGCTCTGACGTTCTGCGCCTGATTCTTGGCGAAGGAATGAGAATGGCCGGGGCCGGTGTGCTACTTGGCCTTATGGCTTCGTTCGGATTAACGCGGTTGATGGCTAGTCTGCTTTATGGGGTGAGCGCGACCGATCCGCTCACGTTTATCGCGGTGGCGGTCCTGCTTACGATTGTGGCGCTAGCGGCGTGTTACATTCCAGCGCGGCGAGCGATGCGCGTCGATCCCATGGTTGCGCTGCGGTATGAATAGAGGGAGTTCCCTTGTTTATAGCGAGCTTAGTTAGCGGAAGATAGCCAGGCGTCGATTGAGGGCGAAACCTTGCTGCAAAACTGTGCAACGCAAATTGCGGCGAGGAGGCCCGTAAAAACGTCCATCGTGTAGTGCGCGCGCAGGATAAGCACTGTGGCAATCTCAAAAAGAACGATGGCGATCGCTAAGGCCGTGAGCCACTGTTTTCCGAGGCGCGCCAACTCGATCCCGCCAAATACCGCGATGGCGGTATGTCCCGAGAAGAAAAAATCGTTGCCCACGTTGTAGGTGACCAGCAGCGAAGGGAATCCGGGATAATGCCAGATCATATTTGGAGGGGTTGGAAGTGCGCAGATGGCTTGCATGACTTGCCGCAATCCCAGGAGCAACACAAGGCCGAGGAACGGCCGCACGCTGGGCCCGAAAAGCCAACGCACGAGCAAAAATAGTGCGAGTCCATCAATTAGAGCTGAACTGATAATCAGCAGCGAATTGGCCGCATTTGGGGAATTATAGAAGTAGGAATTGAGGCCAGCAGTCAGCGTGTGGAGAGCGTCACCTACTCCGGAAGGTGGCGCGGCTCGATGCGCGATCAGCGATTGCGTCCAAAACCAGATTCCCAACGCCAGCCCCGTGAGCACAACCCGGCGAATCAGGCGACGCCATTTTCGCGCGCTCTCGGCGTCGTTCTTCTGCCGAGAGTCTACGGTCTTGGCAGGAGCAACTTGCACGGGGGCGTTCACGCCGGTTTCGCGACTTCCAGCGCGAGTTCGCGCGCTTTCCGCAAGTCGAGCTTGCCTGTGCCAAGATAAGGCAATTTCTCTAGGCGCAAAAATTGATCCGGGCGAGGCCTCCACAGCGCCGGCAGATCGCACTTGGCGAGCAGCTCGAGAGTTTCTTTCAGCTTATCTTCCGGCAGCGTGTGCAGGACCATCAGGCGTTCGCCTTTTCTTTCGTCGGGAACGGCTGTTACCACGAACACTTGCTCCGTGGCGCGCGCCAGTTCGTGCAGCTTGTCTTCAACCTTTATGTGCGGCACCATTTCACCGCCGATTTTGCTGAAACGGCTCAAGCGATCGGTGACACGCAGAAACCCATCTTCATCGAGCATCGCGATGTCACCGGTGTTGTACCAGCCATCTTTCAAAACCGCCGCTGTTTTTTCGGGCTGGTTCAGGTAGCCCTGCATCACGTTAGGCCCACGCACGAGAAGTAAGCCGGGTTGATTGACGGCCAACGGTTGCAGCGTCTCGGGATCGATAATTTTCACGCTCATCCCCGGCAGCGGATGACCGATGCTGCCGCGCTTCGCGCCAACTTGGCGAAAGGACGCGGCGCGAAAATCGATCGTATTTACAGTCACGGCTGGCGAGCATTCCGTGCAGCCGTAACCCTCCATTGGCCGAAGGCCAAAACGATCCTCAAATGCCTGCGAAATTCGCTCCGGCAGCTTTTCCGCGCCGGCCATCACGAAGCGCAAACTGCCGAATTGTTCCGGCTCGCAGCGGCGCGTGTAAGCGTTTAGAAAAGTCGGCGTAGCGAGAAGCATTGTGACGGCATATTTGTTGACAAGGGCGCCGATGACGCGCGAATCCAGGGGATTCGGGTGAAACACAACACCAATCCCGGCCGCGGCCGGGAGGCACAGCGTGCCCGTGAAGCCGAAAGAGTGGAAGAACGGAAGAATGCCCATGATGCGATCGTTGGAGTGCAGGAGAAATACTTGATTGAGCTGCTCGACGTTGGAGGCCACGTTATAATGAGTGAGCACCACGCCTTTGGGCTCGCCCGTTGATCCACTCGAAAAAATAATCGTGGCGATGTCTTCGAGCTTTGTTTCTCGCTCAGCTCCGGCATACTTTTCGATAAGCCGCGCTGGAAGGAAAAATGCCAAAGCAGCGCCGAGGCGCTCGCCGAAGCGCGGCTTCTGCGCCACGTCTTCCAGGAAAACCGTTTCCGCGGGCGGCTGGACGTGCACGCGTTCAAGGAACGCGCGAACCGTGATCACCGTTTTTAAATTGCATTGCTTCGCGCAAGACTCCAGCGTTTCGTTCGATGCCGTGTAATTTAAATTGACGGGCACTTTGCCCATCAGCATCGCCGCGAAATTTACCAGTGCGCCGGGAATCGAAGGCGGTAGCAAGATGCCTACCATCTCCTGGCCCTGCCACGTTTTCCGCAAGCGTCGTGCGAGGAATAGCGTTCTCGCCAGCACGGCGAAGAAACTCAGCTTCGGCGTTTGACCATCGGCCATGGCGAAACGGAACGGGTGACGCCGCGCTGTGTAGAGAAAAGATCTCGGCAGCGGCCGCATTTGAGGCTTGCGCCGTTCGAACGCTTCAGCTCCGAGGTCCTGCACGGCCTGTCGTGCTTCTTGCGCCGACGCCGTGGAAGGCAGCGGCGCGCCAAATGTCACGCGCACGGGATACGGCAAATGGCGCGGCAATTTCCAGAGAAATCGCCCGCCCGCAAAACTGAAAATCGAGCCCCACACGCCGTCAAGATTGACAGGGATGATCGGCACATCGACGCCTTTAATGATGCGTTCCATGCCACGCCGGAACGGCATCATCTGCCCGATGCGCGTCATTTGCCCTTCCGGAAAAATGCAAACGAGCTCGCCATCCTGCAGCGCCTGCGTAGCGCGCCGCAGAGAATGAATCATTTCGCGCGGACCCTGATCGGAAGAAATCGGAATCACACCCAATATTTTCGCGAACGGCTTCACCAGGGGATGATCGTACGACCCTTTGAACATCAGGAAGCGTACTGGGCGGTCGAGAGAAGCAAGGAGCAGCACAGCATCGGCCATGGAGACGTGGTTGGGAACAAGAAGCGCGCCGCCTCGCACTGGAACGCGTTCGCGCCCCGCGACATCAAGCCGATAAAGCGTATGGGTGAGCATCCACAGCAAAAGCCGCAGCAAAGAATCCGGTAGCAGGTAGAGGACGTAAGCCGTTGCGGCCAATGTCGCCAACGAAGCCCAAAGAAAGATGGCTCCGGAGTCCAGGTTCAGCCAGCGCGACATCGCATAGTAGGCGCCGGACGCTACGCCAATCCCTACAAATGACAACCAGTTCGATGCACCTAGAACGATTCCCTTATGCTGCTCCTCAGGAATGTGTTGAATCAGGGCGCTGATCGGCACAATGAAAAATCCGCCGGAGAATCCCAGGCAAGCGAGTAATCCCAATACCGCATGAAACGACAATCCATGGATCGACAAGCAAAGGCCGAACGCCGTCATCGCCAAAGATCCAAGCGGAATCAGTCCATATTCGATTTTTCCGCCCGAGAGGTATCCAGCAGCAAAACTTCCCAACCCGATCCCGATAGCCACCGCAGCCTGCAGCAACCCACCATGCGAAGAATCGAGATGAAGGACATCTTGTCCATACAAGAAAATATTGAACTGTAAGAGAGCGGCCACAAAGAAAAAGTAAGTGTTTCCCGCCACCGCCAGCCAAAGAATGCGGTTGCTGCGAATCAACTTCATGGGAGACCAGACATCGATCAGCGAGGCGAGATGGAACTTCTTGGTGGGATCCGCAGCAGGAACTTTGCTTATGCCAAAGCTGCACACCAAACCGATGACCGTGAACGCAAAAAGAATCGCGCCGGAATACACCTGTCGTCCCACAAACGCTGCGGCCAAGATTGATCCGCTCACGCTCCCGGCGATAATTCCGAGGAAAGTTCCCAACTCGAGCACACCGTTGCCCCACGACAATTTTTCCGGGGGCAATAGCTCAGGAAGCAGGCCATATTTGGAGGGGCCAAAAAACGCGCCTTGCGTACACACAAGAAAGATCGCTGCCAGGGCCAGCGAAAAATTCGGACCGATTAGCGCGACCACGGCGAGCAACATCACGCCGACTTCAAACACTTTGGTCTGGATGGTGACGCTACGCTTGCTGAAGCGGTCCGCGAGATATCCGCCGGCTAGCGAGAACAGAACGAACGGGGCAGCGAACAAGACCCCGACGAGGAATTCATGGTTTGCGCGCTGGGCGTTATCGTGCTCGATGGCAAGAATGAGGTAGATGACGAGAAATTTCAGCGCGTTCTCGTTAAAGGCGCCCTGAAACTGCGTGGCAATCAGGCTCCAAAAACCTAGCCCCCACTTCCCGCTACGCTCTCGAATCAAAGGACTTCCGTCGTCGGCCATGCAGGCGCACCCACGCACTCAAAGGAAGGTACTGAGATAGAACGATCTTAGCAGCCCTTCTTGCACGCAGGTTTGTGGCGTCGATCCAGTGTGCCGAAAGCGAGACGCTTAACGGTTCGGAACGCCCCGCCTAGGGTTTTGTCGCTGTAGGCTCAGTCTTGGCTTTTGCCGGCGCTGGCGTCTTCCGCCCGGCGTTCAAGTGGTCGTAATTCAGCGCGGCATTGAGCAGCAACATAAAGCTTCCCTGCGTTTCCTGCCGCCACATGGGATTTGTAGCGAACAAAACGACGTGCCCCTTGCCCACCGGCACGTCGACGATCGCCGGCGATTCCGCCAGTTCAGAGCCGCCCGCCAGCATCCCGCTGATCCGCAGGTCTTTTTCGCCGGCGAAGCGCAGCACGACGCGCGGGTAAAGCGAGGGCGGCGGAAGAAACGAGCTCAAATCAGATCGCAACTCGGGGTTGACGTAGAGCTCTTGCTCGGCCTTGCTCCGATGTACGGGAGCTTCCGGTTCGGTCCATGCGCGGCCCTGTGGAATGTCCGGATCGGTCATCGAACCTCGGCCGCTGGGGCGGGAGCCACCTGCATCGTCAGCAAAAAATCGGCCAAATCTCCCAGCAACAGAAACGCTGAACACCGGCCCTTGATTGAAATACACGCCGACGGAATCATCGTATCCGTAAGTGATGGGGCTTGCCTTGTCCTCAACGGTTGCGCGAGCGATCATGCCTCGCGCTTGCAACTGGTGAGTATCGTTGATGATCACCGTATCGGTAATTCCAAGTTCGATCGGCAAATGCGTACTCGGGCCGATGGGAATAAAGAGCCCGCCATCCTCAATAAATTTCTTGAGATGAGCTACTCCATCGAAGCCCAATCCGCCGCGAATGTCCGCAGCCTCGTCGATTCCGCCCCAATTCGGCGTCGTCGAAGAATTCTGCCAGGGAATCGGCCCGCTAGGTTGACTGCCATCTGCGCTTGCGCGCGTCGGTATGCCGTTCAGAATTTGCTGGAGACCGAAGAATGTTGGAGGAAACAAAATCACGTCGTATTTCTCGCGCAGATTGGCCGTGTTGCGCACATTGATGTCGGAAATGTAGGAGTACGGCACGCCGGTCTCTTCCAGCGCAAGCCGGAACCATCCTTCATTCTGTGTGTCCGTCCAGTTGTGCATCAGCGCAATGCGAGGCACGCTGATTTCATGGCGCGGCACGTCGGGAACGGCCGCCGCGCTGGTCACTCGAACGCCCAGCTCTCGGGCCGCCGTATTCAGCCGCAGGTCCAGGTCGGCTGGATTGCCTTCGAGCGGAAGGATGAAAGTGCCGGGAACGAATTTCTGGCCGGCAGCATCGAAGCCTTCTTCCGCGGCAAAAAACTTTACGTCTTTTAGCCGGAAACGTAGCGTCGCCAAATTAGGTTCGCCAGTTGCGTTGATAACGTAAAACTTCGCGGATGCTGCTGCTTTGCCCTTCTCCGAGTGTGGAGGAATCACGCCGCCGCCTTCGTACTTTGCAGCCCTGTCCACAAGCGTCATCGGAGCTTTGAGAATCGCGGTGTCCGTGATGCGCACGGTTTTCACGTTGCGCAGAGGTCCGAGCGTCCAGCCCGTGTCATCGTAAGGACGCGGGTCGCTTGTCGAGTAATACTGCGTGTCGAGCAGCATGTCCACCATGCGGCTGTAAGGTTGATCCATGCGAATGATGTAGCTGCCTAGCGGGAGCTTCGTGCTCTTCGCTTCTTCAGTTTTCTTGACGGCTGCGTCGTCCTTGGATTTCTCATCTTTCGCATCCGCGCCCTTGGCATCTGCAGACTTCGCTGCCGGTGACACTGTTTCCTTCACCTCAAAGTCTTGTTCGAGTTTCTGTACCTCGGCGCCTTGTTTCTGCAGCAGATTCGCCAATTGTGCCGCAAGCGCCGGCCGCCTGCCGTCGTTTACGATGGCCCAAGCCGCAGGGCCTTCCGTCGTCGCTTTCGCAACGGAGCGTTTGCTCTTCTCGTAGAAATCCTTCAGAAGTTCCTGTCCATGCTGCGCGGTGTAGTCCAGAGAAAGCAGGACGCCGCTTTCTTCCAGATTGGTATTATTGCGCAGCGACCACATTACTTTGGGCAGCGGCGGATTAGGCCTGAACCACGCGCGGCTCGTCGAGCTCGGCGGCAGTTCCGCTAACTTCGTTTCGGGCGTGCCGTTTCCGTAGGTTTCATAGAAACGTCCAATGGAGTTGTGTCCGTTGGCCACATAAAACATATAGTTCGGCGCCCAGCCGTCATAGAAACCGTGGGTCCAAACGCCGACGACACCGCGCTCCGTCATGCCCTGCACATCGTTATATGCGAGCTTCTGCCACTCGTTAATTACGATCGGATCGAGCCACGCGTTATACGGGCCCGTTCCTGTAGAAACATAAAGATACGGAATCGATTCGTGCAGATCGTGCAGCACCTGCGGGTGCCAATAGAAAAAATTCTGCATCATCATCTGCGAGAGTTTTAGTCCCATGGCGATGCCATCGCGATTGTTATCGTGCTGAACGTAGTGTCCCCAGTAAACGAGGCCCGGCAGCGGCTTGTCTGGATTTGCCTTTTGGTAGTTCCAGGAGTCCACCACGCGATCGTGGCCATCCACTTCGACGATCGGCGTAATGAGAAAAACCGCGTTCTTGCGAATGTTCTGGATAAACGGTGAGTCTTCTACCGCCAGGCGGTAGGCCAACTCCATCAACATCTCCGGTGACCCGGTCTCGGGCGAGTGGATAGAGCCGGATGCCCAGTAAAACGGTTTGCCGCCGGCGATTAACTGCTTCGCATCGGCATCCGTGATTTTGCGGGGATCGGCGAGCTTGGCGGTAATGTCGCGCAGATGGTCGAGCTGGGCGATATTGGCTTCGTCACTCACGGCGACAAGCAGAAAGTCGCGACCCTCTTCCGTTTTGCCCACGCGGTAAACTTTTACTCGTGGAGTCGCTTTCGCGAGCTCGTCGTAATACTGGTAAATGTCTTTCGAATAAGTAAGAAAATTCGGCGCGCCTACGATGTGGCCTAGGATTTTGTCTGGCGAAGGCACCGTGGTGGAAGCCGGAAGGTGATCGACAAGATCGGTGAGGAAGAACTTCTCCGTCGTAAACTCGCGGATTTTCTTTCCGTATTCCTCGTCGTTCGCTGGTGCAGCCTGCGCGCCAGCAAGCGCAGCCGTGAAGCTGGCGACAAAGAGGGCCGCCGTGACCGGCAGCCAAATTCTCCGCAATAGGTAGCGCCCCGCCGCAGCAAACTCACACAAGTTTCCACTCGGAATTCTCATCATCGCCTCACTTTGAATTGTTCCTGGCACCTGACCGACCGCTGCACCATGTGACGGGCCACGCGCAACAAACGTTTCAGCCGTTTTGCTGGATACCCACTTCAAGCCCAATTCACGCACGCCCCAAAAAAGAACCGGGGTAGCATAATGCTTTCTTGGCTGGGAGGGAAGAATGACGAATGGTGCAGGTCTTCAGAAAACCGTGCTCATCACCGGCGCAACGGACGGCTTGGGCAAAGCCACGGCGCTGTTGCTCGCGCAGCGCGGGTACCGTGTTTTCGCCGCCGGTCGCTCGGCGGAAAAACGCGCGCAACTCGACGCGCTGGCTCAAGCGCAAAAGTTGCCACTCGAAACGCTCGAACTGGACGTGTGCGACGATGCCTCCGTCCAACAAGGGGTGGCCGCCGTTCTCGCAAAGGCCGGGGCCATCGACGTCCTCTTCAACAATGCCGGCGTCAACTTCTCCGCCGCCGTCGAAGATCTGCGCATGGAGGATTGGCGCCGCCAGTTCGAAACGAATTTCTTCGGCGCATTGCGTGTGACCCAAGCCGTGGTCTCGCACATGCGCGAACGGAAGCGCGGGCGCATCGTGATGATGAGCTCTGTCTCGGGATTTGTGACTGCGCCGACGCAAGGCGCGTACAGTAGCAGCAAGTTCGCCCTTGAGGCCATGAGCAGCGCGCTGCGTCTCGAACTCTATCCGTTCGGTGTGCAGGTTGTGCTGATAGAGCCCGGCTACATCGTCACCGGCATTCAGCAAGCAGCCTCGGAGCTCTCCAAGCCTTACCTGAACAAAATGAGCAACGGACCCTACGCCCCACTGTACGCGCGATTTCTCGCCAGCGTCACCGGCGCTCGCGCCAAATCAGGAACGACTCCCGAAGACTGCGCGCGTATAGTGCTGCGGGCAATAGAAGCACCGAATCCTAAAATTCGCTATCTTGTCACCGGACTAGCGGTCATAGCGAAATGGTGCAAACGTCTATTGTCGGACAGAATGGTGGACGCCATCTTTCGCCGCAGATTCGGAATTGTCCGCGCGAGCTGACAAGCGGATTGCCGCTTGACGTAGCCATAGCCAGAACATGAGCAACTACTTAGTCTTTAAGGATTCGATATCTGGAAGGACAGACTGTTCTCTCGCAACTCCTGCCACTTTTTGGACCAAGCCTCATGAATCGGGCTTTCGGCATAGTCGGCGGCGGCTTCGGCGCTTGTGAACTCGATGGCGTAAACGCCGCTGAAATCCTTCACCTGATTGCGTTCCGTCTTCAGCCACACGTTCTTGATGCCAGGAATTTTTCCCGCCATCTCTTTGATCCCGTTGATGGCAACTTCTCGGTCATTGTTCGAAGTGGCGTCCTTAAACTTGTAAATCACGACATGCAGCACGGTTTTCGGCTGGCCGAACCGGTTTTGTGCCGCCACGCTTCTGGAATGCAGCGAACCTGCCGCTATTCCCGCAATAAACAATCCTGCGCCCAAAGCAATCTGCGCCACGCGTTTCTTGGTTGATGTCACGTCATCCTCCCGTCGTTGCTACCCAGCCAGTCTATGAAAAGCGTATGGCGCCAAGCAACCTGCCGGCATTGTCGCTGGAGCCCTCGCCCGCAAACTGTTTGACGGCTCCGCGCTGCGACCGTTACGCTGCCTACTCGGCTTTCTTGAGGATGCAATGGACTTCTCGCCTGGCGAATCATCTGCGGAGCAGACCCAACCGGGAAATCTGCCCCCGCTTCCTCAGCTCTGGGTCGGCTATCTTTTGGGATTTTCCACCGTTATTGCGGAGTTGGTCGCCGCTTCGTTGAACCCCGAGATGGCTAAGACCGCTTTTCTAATTCCACCTTTATATCTTTTCCTGCTGCTGTTAGTTGGCTGGGTCTACTGGCTCGTTTGTGTATACCGGTATCACGAGGTCATGCAGCGGGTACCCGGATGGAAGCATCCCATTTCGCCGGCGCGTGCCGTCGGCTTTCATTTCCTCCCAGGCTACAACATCTACTGGTTTTTCAAATGGCCGCGAGAGATCGCGATGTTCGTGAATTGGAGGTTTGGGAAGCCTGTGGTCAAGCCTCGAATGGTGGGCCTTTTGTTTTTGGTGGCATACGCTCTGCGCATTTTGTTTGATCCCGGGCTCGGTCTGATCATGCTTTTTCTGGCGGCCTCGTATCTCTCAGGCTGCCTTCGCAGGGCCTTTGCATTGCCGTCCGCCCCAACTGTCAGCACACCGAGTTCAACAGAATGATTCACACAAGGAGCTTTCGAATGCTTCAACGGAAACGCTGGATGACGCTACTGGGCATGCTCTTGAGTTTTGCGCCGCTCGGCCTCGCGCAAGGCCAGGAAGGTACAAAGCAGCAGTCGCGCGAGATTTTTAAAGAGCTCATCGAAATCAATACGACGGATTCCGTTGGCAACGTGACAACGGCAGCAGAAGCTCTGGCCAAGCGGCTGCGCGACGCCGGTTTCTCGGAGCAAGACGTCATCGTCGCCGGACCTAACGACCACAAGAAGAATCTCGTCGCGCGCTTGCATGGAACCGGCCAGCAGAAACCAATCCTGTTCCTAGCCCACCTGGACGTCGTCGAGGCGCGCCGCGAAGATTGGACCACCGATCCCTTTCAATTTGTCGAAAAAGACGGCTATTTCTACGGCCGCGGCACCGTGGACATCAAAGACGGCGCCGCAATTCTCGTTGAAAATTTCATCCGCATGAAAAAAACAGGTGTCGCGCCCAACCGCGATCTGATCCTTGCGCTCACTGCCGACGAAGAAGGAGGCAACTTTAACGGCGTCGAATGGCTGCTCAAGCACCATCGCGATTGGATTGAAGCCGAATACTGCATAAATCTCGATGGCGGCGATTTCATGAGCGATAAAGGCAAGAAAATCTATGGCGCCGTACAAGCGAGCGAGAAAGTCTACGCCGATTTTCAGCTCGAAGTGAAAAATCCTGGAGGCCACAGCTCTCGCCCAACTCGTGACAACGCCATCTATCATCTGTCAGAGGGGCTAGCCAGGCTTTCAAAATTCAATTTTCCTGCAGAACTAAACGAAATCACCCGCTCCATGCTTGAAAAGAGCGCGGCAATCGAAGGTGGTCCTCTGGCGAAGGAGATGAAAGCTGCGGCCCAGCCTTCCCCAGATGCCGCAGTGCTGGTTCGGCTCTCGGAAAACGAATTCTATAACGCGATTCTTCGCACCACCTGCGTGGCCACCATGCTTTCCGGAGGCCACGCTCCTAACGCCTTGCCGCAAACCGCGCGGGCCAACGTAAATTGCCGCATTCTGCCTGGCGAAGATCCCAACAAAATCAAAGATACTTTGGTCAAGGTGGTGGACGATCCGCAAATCAAAATAACCTTCGTCGAGCAGCGCGACGCCGACGGCAATCTCACCCCACCGGAACTCGTACCGCCTTCCCCGCTTCGCCCGGATCTGATGAAGGCCGTCGAAACGGCTGCCGCCAGTATCTGGGGGCCGCTTCCCATCATGCCCGTGATGGACACAGGAGCCTCGGACGGACGCTTTTTGCGCATGGCCGGTATTCCGACCTACGGCATCGCCGGGGTGTTTCTGGATATTGACAATCGCCGGGCCCATGGCCAGGACGAGCGCGTAAGAGTCCAGGATTTTTACGAGGGCGTGGAATTCAACTTCAAACTCATGCAGGCAGTCGCAGCCGGCAAGTAGTCTTGCTCACTCGTAAAAGAAAATGGCCCAGTGAAGATGTCTTCACCGGGCCAAATTTTTCCAACCTAAGAACCTACTGGTTGTCTGGTTTGTTCGGAGCGTCAGCGGCCTTCGGGTCAACCGGCGCGGCAACGCTGGCCGCGATCGGCTTCCCAGTATCACTGCCAAAGCGGGTTAGGTAGGGCATGAAAGGCGTCACCTCGAACGGCATCTTCTCGCGCTCGGCGACGGTGCCCACTGGCTTGCTCTTGATCATCGTCAGATTGTCGTTCCACGGATCGAGCTTCACGCGGCCGCCAATCGGCAATGCCGCAATCATCTGTGGATTCTGTTTTGGGTCAACCGGGGTCGATGACTTCAAATCGCCGATCACCGGTACGCGGTTTCCAAGGTGTGGGCTGACAAGGTTTGGAATTTCTTTCTGGCGCGCAGCAAGTGCCGAAAGGAAAAGGCCGGCATTCCCAAGCTGATTTTTGTATGGAGAATTGTTCAGCAACTTGATGGCTTCCGTGTTGGCGGCGCTTTCTTCGTCAGGTGTACGTGCAAAACCAAAGTGACGGAACGTTTCCTTGTCATCGACAAGCAACTGGTCGAAGAAGGCAAAGTTGGAGTCCATGCGGTGGCCAAGAATAACGTGGCTCAACTCATGCGCGATAATGGTGGCGAGGCTCGCTTCATCTGGCAGCACGTCAATGAGCCCGCGGCTCAGCACGATGGTATGGCCTAGCGTGTAAGATTCCAGCGTCGAGGTCATCATCACGCGGCACCGCACTTCGGGCTCCACGTCGATATTGTTCGTGACTTCGAGGTTGTTCACGACAGTGTCGAGAACCTTATCGACTTCACCTTTCGGCGCAATCAATCCGATGCGTTCGAGACGGTCGATTACGTTGTCTTCGGCCTGGTGGTCCCACGATCGCTGTGCCTGGATTGGCGTCAAGTCATTGGCTGTCTTCGTATCATCCTGCACGGGCGTCTCGACCAGAATCTTGCTGAGTTCCTGCTCCTGTTGCGCGTGGCCGAGGTTATATCCCCACAGCCGCGTCTGCGCCTTGAAGTCGAGTTTCTTGCTCATCGCGTAGTGCAGATCTTTTTCTTCGCTGTAAATAAACGACGGCAGCCACATTCCCGGCTGCACGTTCGTTCGCCAACTGTCAAAATGGAAGTACCAGCTCGAGTGGCCGCCGCCGCTGTAAGCGCCGTTAAAGCGCACTATGTTGTAGTCCTGGTCTTCGACCCAGATGCGCCCAAGGAAACGGCCTTTGCCGGATTTTTCCTGGGGAGAGACGTCGAACACCAGGCAGCGCACTTCGCCGAGAAATTCGCGGCGCACATAATCAAACTTGTAGTGCTGCTTGTCGAACCCATTCGTGTCGATAAAAATCATCTGCAGGAAACCGTCCGGAAGGAACTGCATCGCGAACGAAAAGAAATTTCCCACCGACCCGAAGATTTTCTTGCCCTTGCTCTCGCTGTCGTTCAAAGACACTAGCGAGACGCCCTTCGCGAAATCGGCGCGTCCGAGGAAATACTTGTCTCCCGCGGGCACATAGCCGAGATCCTTGTCGGGCTTCAGGTTCTGAATATACGTCTCCACCAGCGGCGAATACTGCCGAATCTGCTGGTCGAGCCGGTTTTCGTTCGTGATCACACGGTCGATCACTTGATCCATCGTTCGCGCTTGCTGCGGTTCTGCCGCAGCGGCGCTGGCGATGGTCCCGGATCCACCCAAGACGAATCCGAGGACAACTATAGCTAGCTTACGCATTTCTCTCTCCCCTCAGTCCGCACGGCGGAATTCAATCCGCACGCGCGCCGGAAAATCTACCGGCTGGCCATCACGCTTAGCCGGTTTGAACTTGATCTGTTGGGCCGCACGGACCGCAGCCTCATCGAGGCCATGGCCCAATCCGCTTACAACGTGATTTATTTGCATCGTTCCGTTCGAGAGGAACACCACATCAATCACCACGTCGCCTTCTAACTTAAGACTACGCCCTTCGGCCGTGTACTCAGGCTTGGGCTTTTCCAAAATATCAACAGGTGTGTCCGCCGGTCCTCCGGCTGCCACCTTCTTCTTAGGCGCATCCGTCACTGTTTGGTCCCCGAATCCGGAAGATTGCACTGTCCCTTGCTTGCCACCGCTTGGCGGCGGATTCGCAATCCCGTTTCCGAATCCCGTGCTTGCCACTGTGCCTCTGATCCCCTTGTCGCCACCGGTTCCGTTGCCATACCCCGGTCCGCCAGGCAGAGCAGGCGAACCCTGCCGGTTCACATTCGTCGCATGATTCGGGTCGCCCTTGCCAGCCATCCCGTTCGGATCGCCAAAGCCCCCAGTCTGCACTTTATCCACAGGCGCCTTCACCGTTGCCGGCGCAGCGCTTCCGGAATCCATATTATTCAGCTTCACGTCTTCTTTGGGCTTCTTCGGGCCATTGCTCGTCGTATCGATTTTCGCTGCCTCGAGATGCGCCTGCATTTCCGGCGCAAGCGCTTCGACTTTTTGCACCTTGGGAACCACGGCCTTCGGAACTTCGAAGATGTGCGGTTTCTTGGGATCCAGCTTTATAGGTTCCACCACTTCCGGTTTCGGAGGAGGCGGCGCTTTCGCCTTCACTACCTTTGCAGGCGGAGGGGGCGGCGGTGCCACAGGAATCTCTGTCAACGGTGTAGCTAACTCCACATTTTGAAAGTGCAGTGCAGTTTTCAACTGGTCGGGATAAATCAGCGGTATCAGCACGCAAAAAATTAGCAAGCCAAGTTGTACTCCAGCGCTAACGCCTATCCGGCTCCAGCGAGGCTTCGAATCTGGCAATAACGCGAGCCGAGCGGCAATGGGCTTCGTACCGATGGCCGCCTTCCAGGCGTCTGGGTTAGTGGAACGACGCCGGTCAGCGTCCAATCCGACGCCTAGTCGCGTCGTACTCCGTGGTGGATCTGCAATCATCGTTGTCATCCGCTGCCGCCTCGATAAGTTTCTTTCTTGGGAAATTCGGACATTAGAAAGGCCCTGCATTCCCAAGTTCGCCAGTTTTTTCAAATCCTGCGTTGTTCAAGTACTAGGGTACTTACGGGGCTGAGGGTGGCCTAATAGGACTTTCGTACTAGCGTCGCGAAGTCGCTAATGGTCCCGCGAGCGCACGGTTTGCACCCAATCTGCTAACCCGGCGAGGCGGTTCTTGTTGCGGGGTTGGAGGCGCAACCTGTATAGGATACCGCAATCCTGTCCCTTGGGGTCTGTACTTTTACCTACAGTTCCTCACGAGCTGGATTAAGCTCATAGATGCCGAGGATACCCAGGGTGTTGGATGCTCTGCCATACTGGGAACACTTGAATTCCCCATGAAACAAGAGCCCCTAAACCGCTCGCATGCTGGCAAGCCCCCCGCCCGCAGCGGAGCTGCACAAACGCTGGTGGCATCCCCGGCCAAAATTGAATGGCTCTACGCAGAGTCTAAAGCCGGCCGTTGGGGACTCTCCCGGGAGCGCTTTACCACTTCTCTAGAGCGCAGCAGTGAGAAACGGCTTGCCAGCGGAGGCTTAGCGCCCGAGAAGCTTGAGGAATATCTCTCTACCCTCCATTTGGAAGACCTGGCCCTCGCCGCCGCCTGCATGGAAAATTGCGAACTCGCGTGGGAGCATTTCGTTCGCGAGTATCGCGGTTACTTGCGCGCCGCGGCATCCGCGGTGCTCCGCTGCAGCTCGGCTTCTCCGGAGGCCTGCGATCTCGCTGACTCTCTTTTCGCTGAGCTTTATGGCCTCACGGACGGCGCCCGTCGTGAACGCTCTCTTTTCCGCTATTTCCACGGCCGCAGTTCGCTCAAAACCTGGCTTCGCGCCGTTCTCGCCCAGCGTCATATTGACGCCATCCGCGCTGGGCGCCGCTTCGAGTCACTTGATGATGACGAGGCAAAACCCACCGCGCATAAAATTCCGTCCATCGTATCCGTTCAGCCTGCTGATCCCCATCGCGAACGGTACATTGCTCTTTTCGTCCGCGCCCTTCAAGCGGCTCTCACAACTCTCGATCCACGCGATGAACAGCGCCTCCGACTTTATTACGCCGATGAGCAAACCCTCGCCGAGATCGGCCGGCAAGTGGGCGAGCACGAGTCCAGTGTTTCCCGCAATCTCGACCGCATTCGCCTTGCTCTCCGCCGCACCATTGAAGAGACTCTCCGCAACGGCTGCCCCGCCGTCAACGGTTTCGCCGCCGAACTCGGCCTCAGCGACGCGCAAATCTCTCTCTGTTTTGAGTACGCCTCCGCCGACGCCTCCTTCGATCTCGAAAAGCTCTTGGACCGCCGAACACCCTCGAGCCCCGCACCCGGGAGGCCCGGTCCATGAAATTTCGCTTCATCAATTCGCAATGCAAGAACCCAGCCAGCCCTCGTTCTAAGAAAGGAGAAGACCATGGCGCCTGACGATCGCGACCGCACTTTTGAAAAAGCGCTCGCCCGCCATCTGCGGTCCACGGCCCGTTCCGGCACGGATGGAAACGTCGCCGATGGAACCCCAGTTGAACGTTCCATCGATCCTCTAGTCGAACTTTGCCCCGATGCCGAAATTCTGGCGGCTTATCACGATGGCTCGCTCTCCCCTGAAGAACGCAGTCTTTGGAAACAGCATGTCGTAGGCTGCGACAGTTGCCAGACTGTTCTCGCCCATCTCGCAACTCCCCTCGACATTCCTGTCAATTTGGAAACCAGCGAAAACGTTGCGGTGCTGAAGCAGCCTGTTCCTTCCGGGAAACCCGCTTCAACTGCACACATCGCTCGTCCAAGTCCTCTGCACAGTTTGCGATGGCTCTGGCTCGTTCCTGTCGGCGCCATCGCCGCTGGTCTGATCGCTTTAGTCTCCATAAAAACACCGAAGCCTTTGCCAGCCGCACCGTCAACAGCCGTAGAAGTTGCGGAAAATACGCAGCCGCAGGGCGTTGCGCCTTCCACGAGTGCCACGCGCGTCGCCCCCAGCGATGGCCGGGAGAATGAACGCAAGGAGAAAGATCTAGCCGCCGCTCCATCCGACGCGGGCGCCGCCTCGGCCAATCGCGATCTCGCTTCCAATCAACTTCAAAACCAAACCCAGTTAAACCAGCTACCCCCGTTTCAGCCCACAGGGAAACCCGCTCACGGGCCTTCCTTGGGCCAGCAAAAGCAGGAACAACAACAAACCACGCGCGCTCCGGGTAACGCTGGAGCCCTACTTAATAAGAATAAGAAGCTCGACGCGCAGATCTCTCCTAAATCTGGAGACACACTAGAAGAAATCCAGCGTCCGCAAGTGGCGCTACCTCCACCGCCACCACCGCCTTCGCTTTCCGCGCCAAGCTTCGTCGCAGATGGCAGCGTTACGCTGCCGCCCGCGGGTAAATCGGACTCCGTGGGGGGCGCTGCTGCGGCCGCCCCCGCGCCAGCTCCCGCTTCCGCATCAAATGTAGCCGCGCCCAAAACTAACGTAGCCAATACGGAAACAAATCTAACAGTCACGGAATCCGTCGAAGTTTCCACCGATCGGAAATCCCCATCGAATAGACGCGCCATGCTCCGCGCCGCCGCTCTCCAGAATCCTCACGTCTTTTGGGCTCCCGGTGCAAAGCAAGCTTGGCGCGTCGGTCCAGCTGGCTCACTTGAATATTCCAAGGACAAAGGCGCTAATTGGACACAACAGATCAGCGGCGTCTACACCGATCTCCTCGCTGGTTCCGCTCCCTCGGCAAAAGTCTGCTGGATTGTCGGCGCCTCTGGAACCATCCTGCGCACTACCGACGGCGGCACGCACTGGAGCAAGCTGGACTCGCCGGTTACAAACGACGTCACGGGCATCCGCGCCACCGACGCCACGCATGCGCAGATATGGTTTGTGCCCGGCCAGCAGACAGCTCCAGTCAAGTCCTATCAAACCGCCGATGGTGGAGTAACCTGGTCCCCAGCCCCGACCGACCACTAACTCCCACCATGGAGTGCGGCAGCTCTGCTGCCGCTTTTCTTCGCAGCCAGCACCACTCCACATTTCGTGACGCTTGGCAGTACGCCTGGCGAAACTAGGTAGTACACCGCAAGCATCCACTCACCCGTCCTGCAAGAAATTCTCGCTCCCTCGTTCTAAGCTGGAAGCGAAATCTTGAATGAGGTGATCATCATGGAATTCCACAAATCAAAAGTGCAACGCCGTTTACTCTGGATTCTCTCGGGGACGGTTGCTCTGATGGCCGCTGCCGCACTTGTTTATCCTTCGTTCCTCAAGCAGCAAGTGTTTGCCGCGCAAGACAAAGAAGCTCCTCGCGCCACGGCCCCCGATCAATCCACCAGCCTCAGCGATCAGACCGATCTCAACATCACCGTCTACAATTCCAATATCGCCCTCGTACGCGATGTTCGCAATATCACCGTACCTAGCGGCGCGTTCCGGCTCAAGCTCATGGACATCGCCGCCACTGTGAATCCTGCGACGGTTCATTTTCGCTCTCTGACCGACCCCGACAAACTCGGCGTCATCGAGCAAAATTACGAATACGATCTCCTCGAGCCCGCCAAACTCCTCCATAAATACGTCGGCAAGGAAGTAACACTCGTTCGCTCCTATCAAGACAACGGCACCACGAAACACGAGGAAATCAAAGCCACTCTTCTCTCCGATAACAATGGGCAAGTCTGGAGAATCGGAAACGACATCGTTACCGGGGGCTACGCCGAGAGTTACCGTTTTCCGGACATTCCTGCCAATCTCTATGACCGCCCTACGCTTCTAATGTCGCTAGAGAATTCCGGCGCACGCAAACAGCAGATCGAAACCTCTTATCTCGCCAACAGCCTCTCCTGGAATTCCGACTATGTTTTGACCGTGGGGCGCGACGATAAAGCAGCCGATCTTGACGGCTGGGTCACCCTCACAAATAACAGCGGCACTGCCTTCCACAACGCCCGTTTACAGCTCGTTGCCGGAGACTTAAACCGCCTCCCGGCCAACACACGAAGAGAAATGATGGACATGGCAGTGATGGCCAAAGCCGCCCCCGCCGCGCCTCAATTTCAGCAGGAGAGTTTTAGCGAATACCACCTCTATACCTTGGGTCGCCGCACCTCCGTCGAGGACAAAGAAACCAAACAAATCAGCCTTCTCGAAGGCAGCGGCGTTCCCGTAGAAAAAATCTTCGTTGTCAACGGCCAGAACTTCTATTACCGCAGCGCCCAAGCTCCCGGCCAGCCGCAAAAAGATCCGGTCATGGTCTATTACAAATTTAGGAATGAAGAAAAAGCCGGACTAGGCATGCCCCTGCCCGCAGGCAACGTCCGCGTCTACCAGAAGGACTCCAAAGGCGGAATCCTCTTCATCGGCGAAGACCGCATCGACCACACGCCCAAAGACGAAAACGTCACCATCCACATCGGCAACGCCTTCGACGTAATCGCCGAGCGCAAACAAACCGACTTCAAGAAAATCGACACCCACACCTGGGAAATGGAATACGAAATTACTCTGCGGAATCACAAAGACAGTGCCATCACCGTCCAGGTAAACGAACCGATCGGCGGCGACTGGGAGATGTTGGACTCCAGCTACAAATTCACCAAAACCGCCGCCTTCGCCGCCCAATTCAACGTCCCAGTAGAAAAAAACGGCACCTCCGTCCTAAAGTACCGCATCCGCGCCCACTGGTGATTCTCGTACGGGCACGGCATGCCGTGCCCGTTTTCCAATTACGGCACATCGGAGTGGGATAGGCATTCCTGCCTGTCTTTTTTTTCTACGCTATCGTCTTTGCACCGCTCCCAGTCACATCGCCTCGGCCACAAAAATCATCTCCGGCGAAACATCCACCAGCGGCGACCGGTCAAAATCCCCATAAACCGCGCTCACACGAAACCCGCATCGGGCCAAAAGATGCTCCACCTCATACCGAAAGAAATACCGAAGCGTCCACGCAAACACGAGCCGCTCCTCCTTACCCCTGGCATCCGTTACATAAAAAATCATCTCCACATCATTACGCTGCTCCGCCCGGTGAAACGCCGTGACGCGCTCCATAATCCTCACTCGCCGCCC
The DNA here is from genome assembly GCA_963784015.1 of uncultured Acidobacteriota bacterium. GTDB lineage: Bacteria > Acidobacteriota > Terriglobia > Acidiferrales > UBA7541 > Acidiferrum. The sequence continues at coordinate 1,146,770 of CAWAPX010000023.1, read as the reverse complement.
GTCTGGCATCGCATATTCCGCCACCAACCCTTCCTCCTGATACGCCGGATCGTGCATACGCTCCGCATCCGTCTGAAAAACATCCAAAATCAGCCGGCCTCGCCGCTCTCCGGTCCTTCTTCCATCAGCCCAAAGGTGCTTCCGCACCGATTCGAGACAGGACATTTGGTCTTCCACTTCGAGCAGATGTTGCATCGGGCGAAATGGAATAATTACCAGCCGGAATTTTTCTCCCAGATCAAACTTTGTCATGTCACCCTGCACCAGATGCATGCGCTCGCGCGCCTCCGTCCGCAACCCGGCCCGTTTCTGGTTGCACCGCTCCAGCATCCGCTCGGAAATATCCAGCCCCGTAACGCGGTGTCCCGCCTCGGCCAGCGCCAACGTTATCCGCCCCGTGCCGCAACCAAGCTCGAGCACAGGATCGCCATGCTCGTGAACCGCATCGCGGTAAAACGCAACATCGCCCAAGCGCCCACGCACGATCGGCGACTCATCGTAATAATCCGCAATAAATCCGTCGTAAAGTGCGGTGCTCATGAAGTTTTCCTAACCTCGCCCGAAATCATCTCCATCAATCTTGCGCAAATCAGAACACGCCAAATGGGAATGCTATCGCGCAGACGAAACTTCCGACGCCACAGTCAACGCTTGTGAACCACTGTGAAGCGGGTATTTCTTGCCCTGCCAAACGAGTTCACCCGTCAAACCGGTCGGAAGGTTCGCGCGAATCGTCCAGGCCCCGCTTTCTAGTTTGTAATCGACCTGAATCTCTCCATCCTTCCAGGGAAAGCTCGCCGTAACATTCCGCAATTTCCCGAGGTGTGGCTCGATCACAACTTTTTCAAATCCTGTAGCGGCGGGACGAATTCCAGCAACAATGGTCAACAAATCATAATTTGGGTGTGCACTCCAAGCGTGCGAATCGGAACGCGTGGGTTCGGGAGTTTCTGCCCATGTCGTGAGACCAAGTCCCAGCATCTCCCTCCACGGATCTAGCAGTTCGAGATAGCGGTCACCCATCCCCGCATGCTCCAAAGCGCGTGCGAGATAAAACCGGTAGTAGTAGGTAGCTTTTTCCATCGACGGAATATTTCCGTTTGCTTTGAAGCCCGCATCGCTGGCCGAAAGCACTTTCGTCATAACTTCACGTTGCTGCTCTTTCGGAACGACATCCAGTAATACGGCCATCAGGTTTGTATGCTGGCTGTATTTCAATTGTGTGGGCGTGTCTGCAAACAGCCCGTAGTCTTTGTTCCAGCAAAGTTTTTGCACGCCCTGCAACGCGCGGGCGGCCACGTCCAGATATCTCTCCGCTCGCTGCTTGTCGCCGTACAAAGATTCGAGTTCTGCAGCTTCTCGAAGCGCCATCACAAAGTGCAGCGTAATCACTGCAGAATCTCCGTGCTCGTCCAGTGGCGGATTGCCTCCTTGAAACCCGTTGGCCCAATCGATGAAGTTCCACCACGGCAGCCGTCCAACCAAGCCGTTCTCGTTCTGATGCCTGACGTACCAATCCAAGACGGCTCGTGTTCCGTTCAGATGTTCGCGCACGAATGCCGGGTCAGAGCGGTACATCGCGAAGTCATGCAACATCCCCACCCACAGCAGCGAAAATGTGGGGATGGATTGGAAGTGGTTGGTGGGATACCGGCTCAGCGTGATGCCGTCTGGAATGCGAGAATCGTCGAATGCTTCAATAGCTTGCCGCGCCAACCTGTCGTCGCCTGCCACCGCGAAGGAAACGAGCGCCTGAATCCGTGTGTCGCCGATATACTGCAACTGCTCCCAATACGGCGTGTCCATGTACGTCTCATGCGCATCCAGCCGGGCCGTCCTCCAACCCACTTCCCAAATCGAGGACAACGCAGGATCATCCGATTGGAAGCGAGCGCGCTCTTGAAACGGAAACGCGGTAAACCAGGAGCGCAGCCGTCGCAGCTGCAGAGCCTCGTCGTGCGTTTCAATGTCGAGTTGAAGATATCGCCACGTCCGCCATACAAGCGACTTCAGCGTTCTGTTGACCGCGCCATCCGCCAAGTATTCGTCATAAACACCGATAATCTTTTTCCCAGCGATTTCGTTTCTGTTGCCTTTTTCTCCCTTAGCATTCTTGAGAGCTTCGGCGTAAGTCACTCGAATATTCGCGTCTTTTCCACCGCTGATGGCGAGTTCCATGAATGCGGTCGTCAGTTCTCCATTGTCGAGAAGGATGCTGACTTTTTGATTTGCCCCGATTTCAACAGGCCCATCTGGAAATGCTCCCTTTGTCGGTAGACCTGACGATCTTACGACCCGGCCTCCCGGCATTTCCCGCCATTCCATCGCTGGCAGCGGATCGCGAACCAGTTGCCAGTTGTTCGGCGTATCTCCTATTCCGCGTTCGGCGGCAGGCCCGATAGCTTCGGCCTTCTTCCATCGTGTTGACGTGCTCGTCGCGGCGTCCCACGTCCAATCAAACTGCCGCGCATCAATCTTTTCGATCGGGTCAGCCGCGTAGTATCCCTGCAATTCGCTCATCGAGACTGGCGCAGCTTGAAATCCAGGTTCCTCTTCGGACCACCACGAATCATTGGTATTTGCCGCTTGTTCAATCTCTCCTTCGCCGCGAAGCAAAAAGCCAGTCCGGTTGCTGATCTGAGCGACAGGTGCCAGCGTTCCCAAATTCCAAACGTTCGCAGCCAGCACGTTCTTCCCCGCATGGAGATGCGGTGCCAGATCGTAAACTTCATATCTCCAATGAGCCAAATCTCCCCGTGCAGGTCCGGAACCGATGTGTTCTTGATTGACCTCCAGCAGAAAACGGTTGTCCGCAGAAACATCCACCAGGAAATGTTCCGGCACTTTTTCCAGCTCCAATTCCTTTCGGAAATGGAGCATCGTTAAATCTCGGATAGGCGCTCCGGGTGAGGTGATCCACTGAGCGGGAATGTGTCTTGGCTTTGCTTCTGGTGAAGCGTCTTGCGCTGCAGTCTCAACTCTTGAACTCGCGAACAGCTGCCAGCCGGCCAGCACAAAGATGAGTGAGAGGCGCAGTGCGGTCTTGGCGTGTAATGTTAAGCGAGTTTTCCCCGGGCTTGTGCTTGTGCTGGAAGAGGCCATGATTCCGTTGTTGGCTGTCATCTTAGCCGGAATCTCGTTCTTTTTTCATTCCAATACTGCATCCGCTTCAATTTCCACCAGCATCTCCGGAGAAATCAATTTGCTCACTTCCACCATACTCGTCGCCGGTCGTATCGCTCCGAAAAACTCTCCGTGCGCACGCCCGATTTTTTCCCAGTCCACAATATTGGTGACGAAAATTCGCGTTCGCACCACGTCGTTCAAGGAAGCACCCGCCTTCACCAGCGCCGCTTCGATATTTCGAATCGTCTGCATTGTTTGTGCGTATGGATCGCCTACTCCTACAATCTTGCCGTCCGGGCCCGTCGCGGTCGTTCCCGAGACAGCGATCGCATTTCCAATCCGCACCGCTCTTGAGTAGCCCACAATCGGCTCCCAAGCTGTTCCGCTCGAAATATTCTCCCGTGCCAAATGAGCCTCCTGGGCCTCACCTTCCTGTGTCGCAGCGAGGCTGCATGCTAAACTGAAAGAATTATGGCACAGCCCCAGCGCGATGTTCTCGCTGGGTTGAAGCCACGAAAACCTTATGCTCTGTAACAACATCCTCGAAGCTATTGGCCGCACGCCGCTGGTGCGCCTGAACCGTATCAATCAAGGTTTGAAGCCGCAGATCTTCGTCAAAGCGGACTACACCAATCCTGGCGGCTCGGTGAAGGACCGTATCGGCGTCACCATGATTGACGACGCCGAAGAACGCGGCTTGCTCAAACCCGGCGGCACCATCATTGAAGGCACGAGCGGCAACACGGGCATGGGACTCGCGCTCGTCGCCGCTGTCCGCGGCTACAAAATGGTCTTCACCATTACGGATAAGCAATCGAAGGAAAAAGTCGATCTTCTCAAGGCTCTCGGCGCCGAAGTCATCGTCTGCCCTACCGCAGTCGAGCCCGATGATCCCCGCAGCTACTATTCCGTCGCCAAGAAACTCGCGCGCGAAATTCCCAATTCGTTTTATCCCAATCAGTACGACAATCCCATGAATCCCGAGGCTCATTACCTCACGACCGGCCCGGAAATCTGGGAAGACAGCGAAGGCAAAATCACGCACTTCGTTTGTGGGATGGGCACCGGCGGCACGGTGAGCGGCGTCGGAAAGTATCTCAAGGAAAAAAATCCCGACGTTAAAATCATTGGCGTCGATCCTATCGGCTCGCTCTACTACGATTTTCATAAAACCGGGGAAACGGTCAAGGCCAAGACGTACGTCGTGGAAGGCATCGGCGAAGATTTTTTCCCCACGACGATGAACATGAAGATTCTCGACGATGTGATTCAGGTCAACGACGAGGAGTGCTTCGTCTTTGCGCGCCGCCTCGTCAAACTGGAAGGCCTGTTCACTGGAGGCTCCGGCGGCGGCTGCATCTCCGCGACACTTCGCCTCGCCAAAGACCTCGGTCCCGAAGCTTTCGTCGTCGCTTTTCTGCCGGACACCGGCATGCGCTATCTCAGCAAGGTTTACAACGACGAATGGATGCGCGAGCGCGGCTACGTCGAAGCGACCGTCCGCATTACGGCCGCTGAAGTCGTCAACGCCAAGCACAAATCAGGGAAAGTCCGCGACCTAGTCATTGCTCGCCCATACCAAACCGTTTTTCACGCGTTGAAAACCATGCAGGAGCAGGACATCTCGCAAATTCCGGTCTTCGAAGAAAATCTGCCCATCGGCACGATCTACGAAGACCAAATTCTCACCATGGCGCTTCAAGGAAAGGATTTGCGCAAGCTGGTCGTCCGCGAAGTGATGAGCAAGCCGCTCCCGCGCATTCCCGGCAACTCACCCGTCGAGCGCGTCACTTATATTCTCAGTCACGAAAATCCCGCCGTCTTCGTCGAAATGGACGGCGCCAAATTCGAAATCCTCACGAAGTACGATTTGATGAGCACAGTCGCCAGCCTAATGGAACAAAAGCGCTGAGCGATTTTCCACGTGACGCAAATCATAAGAGTAAAGTGGAGCACAGTTGAAAATTCTGGACTTCAACGAACGGCTGAAAGATTCGATTCTCATCGCGGATGGCGCGATGGGCTCGATGTTGCACGAAGCTGTCGGTGCGCAGCGATGCTTTGACGAGCTCAACGCCACAGAGCCCGAAGCCGTCTTCCGCGTTCACCAAGCCTACATCGAAGCTGGCGCGCAAATTATCGAGACCAACACGTTCGGCGCGAATCGCTTCAAGCTCGCGCCGCTTGGCCTCGCCAACGAAGTGCAACGTCTCAACTCCCGTGGCGTAAAAATCGCCCGCGAAGCTCGCGAATCGGCTTCACGCGAAGTCCTTATCGCCGGTTCCATTGGACCGCTCGGCCTCGGCGTGCAATCACGACATCCTGCTCCCGACGAAATTCAGGACGTATTTCACGAGCAAGCGCTTGCTCTCGAAGAGCGCGGCGTCGATTTTTACATTCTCGAAACTTTTTCGTACATCGAAGAAATCCTTCTCGCTGTTGACGCCATTCGTTCCTTTTCCGGGTTGCCCATCGTTGCCCAGCTCACTTATTCCGAAGAGGGCACCACCTACGGCGACCTGCGCCCAGCAGGCGCTGCTGCTCAACTTAAAGCAAAAAATGTTCAAGTCATCGGTGCGAACTGCACGCTCGGCCCGCAAGCACTGTTGAAAATTCTCCGCGAACTCGCCGAAGTCGAAGATCTCCGCGTCAGCGGCATGCCCAATGCCGGCCTTCCGAAGCGCGAAGGCGACCGCATCGTCTATCCAAAATCGTCGCCGGAATATTTCGCGCTTTTTGCGCGCGAAGCCGCCGCTCTCGGTGTACGCCTTCTTGGCGGTTGCTGCGGCACAACACCAGCGCACATTCGCGCCATGGCCGAAGCTGTCAAGTCGCTGCGTCCTGCGAAATCCACGGCGGCGCCTCACTCCGTCGAAGTCGTCCCAAAACCTGCGCCAATTTTGCAACGCGAACCCGAAAGCAAATTCTGGAAGAAACTACAGACGAACGAATTTACGGTGTGCGTCGAAATCGATCCGCCGAAAGGCCTCTCTCTCGACCGTATCTACGAGCAAGTCGACAAAATCATGGCCTCGAAAAAAGTCGACGCCATCGACATCAACAGCGGCGCTATGGCTCGCGTTGGCATGGACGCGCTCATCACCGCGGGTGCGCTCGAAGCGCGCGGCGTCGAGACCGTTCCGCATCTCACCACGCGTGACTTCAACATCATCGGCCTGCAAGCCTGTCTGCTCGGTGCGTGGACCGTCGGCGGCGTTCGCAACGTTCTTGCCATCACCGGCGATCCCCCTGCGGTCGGCGACTACCCCGAAACCAGCGGCGTCTACGAAGTCGATTCGGTTGGGCTAGTAAAAGTTCTTAGCCGCCTGAATCAGGGCACGGACTGGGCTGGCAAAACGCTTGGCGGGGCAACGAATTTCGCCATCGGCGTCGCTGTCAATCCCGTTGCCGATGATCTCGACAACGAAATTGAACGCTTCCACGCCAAAATCGAAGCCGGCGCGCATTTCGCGATGACCCAGCCAATCTTCGATCCCGAGCACTGGCACGCCTTCGTCAAAAAACTCGGTGGCAAGCCATCCATCCCCGTGCTCGTCGGAATCTGGCCGCTCAATAGCTACAAGCAAGCTCTCCGTCTCAACAACGAAGTTCCCGGCATCGTCATTCCACCGCAAGTGCTCGCCTCGATGGAATCCGCCGGTGCCGCTGCCCGCGACCGCGGCTTCGATGTCGCCCGCCAAATGCTAGCCTGGGCGCGCACCGAACTAGCCGGCGCGTATTTAATTCCGCCATTCAAACGCTACGAAGAAGTACTCGACATCCTGTAAGCGGCGCTCCTGGGTTTTTCCTCGCTTTCGTAGCGGCGGCCTTCAGGCCGCTCTCTTTTGTTTGGCCTGCCTCCTGGCGATCCGTCGCAATAAGAAAACGAGAATCACATACGCCAGCGCCACGAATATTGGCGCGATCAAACACCACGCCACCGCCGCGTGCCATATCGTTGTCCACAAGAATCGAGTGGCACCCCAGAAGCTAGCGCGCACCGCCCCCAAAATCTGACCGATGGACATCGGCAAATGCGGTGCGCCGAACATTTTTTCTCCCAGGCGAAAAAATGGAATGAGCAATGCAATCTGCAACGGGTAAACAAAATAATTGACAATTTGAATCGCCGGCAAATTCAGCCGCCAAATAAAGACCACAAGAGCGCAAAGCGCCGTGCTCGTACCTACCACCGGAAACACACCCAGCGCCGCGCCAAGCGCGAGGCTCATCGCCATTTTTTCCGGCGTGACGCCCTGACGCATCAGCTCAACAATCGGCCGCGTAACCCGCCGCCGAAAGAAGCTTTCTTTCCCGCTGTCGTCGATCTCCACGCAAAGCGTCCTCGCGACCATCATATTCGGAAAGATTGTTTTCGCTACCGACTTCGTTCCCGCTTCCGGATACCCGATGGGACTTGCGGAGTTGCGATGAGCGACCTATGCTCCGAGCTCGTGGCATAGGGGAATGGCGATGACCAAGAGCATTCGATTGGTTGCAGCAAGCGTGGCACTAATCCTACTGTTCGCGCTGGGCGTGCGAACGGGCAGGCAGACAAAAGCCGCTGAAACGCGCGAAGCGGACAAAACCGCGATAACGGCGGTATTGGATGCGCAGCAAGCGGCTTGGAACCGTGCGGACGTCGACACATTCCTGGTGGGCTACTGGCATTCGCCAGAGCTGACGTTTTCCGGAAGCAGCGGAGTCTCGCGCGGCTGGGATGGCGTGATAGCGCGCTACAAAAAGAGCTACCCGGACCAAGCCTCGATGGGCCACCTCGATTTTTCGGAGCTGGAGTTCCATTTCCTGGGACCGGATGCGGCGCTGGTACTAGGCCGCTGGCACCTCAAGCGCGAAAAAGGAGACGTCGGCGGCGTCTTCTCGCTGGTCTGGCAGCGTTTCCCCGACGGCTGGAAAATCATTCACGATCACACCAGCGCGGTGGAGAAGTGACCGACGAAGGACAGGGGTTGGGTACGGATTTACAGGTTTACTTGGTGAAGGGGTTTTCGACTTTGATGCCGAAGTATTCTTGACCAGGATTTAAGTCCTCGGACCAGATACGCGCACAGGCAGTTTGCTCGGCGGCGGCGATGATCATGGCATCGTAAAAATGAAGGCCGTAGGTGCTGTGGGCTTCGACTGCGCGTCGCACGGTTTCTTGATCTGGTGAGATCGTCTTGATGGGAGCTAAGGCGTCGAGAATTGTGACGAGTTGTTCGGCGGTTGCGGGCGGAGATATCTTGTGGAACAAGGTTGAAGCAAATTCCGAAAGTACCTGGACGGAAATGATGAACTCGCCGGCGAGAGCTCGGCGAATTAATTCCTGGGCAAGGGATTGCTTCCTCGAGTCACTCGCATCGTAAGCATAGACAAGGATGTTGGTGTCTAAAAATTCAGCGCCGGGCATGCAGGTCCGCCCGGGTCCATGTTCGCGCGCTGATATTGAATTGGAGGCGCTCGAAGGTGTGCTCGAGAGCTTCGCGTTGACGCTTCCTCTTGCCCGTGGTGGCATTCTCTGCCGCGAGCTTCTCAAGGTGATCGCGGACTATGCCAGTAAGCGTGGTGTCGCGGTCCACGGCGATTTTACGGAGTTCCTTGACGAGCTTCTCGTCGAGCGAGAGAGTGATATTCACAGGCCCATAATAAGGGAAACCCTTAAATCGTGCAAGTGTATCTCTCTGAAAAAGAAACATCTCTTGGAATCCAGCGCTTCTAGTTTCAAGGAGTCCTAGGGGGCTGGTACTTAGGAGCTATTGGCTCCGGAGGGCGCGGCGAGCAGAATGTGTGCAGAGGCAAACCTGAGGGATGTTCGCCGCTATGCTACTTGCGATCTCCATTGTGGCGCTCACGCAATTCGCCCTGTATTACTGGCGGGCGATCCTAGCGGGAGTGGCCTCTCAACCGGTTTCTGACCGTGTTTTGGCAGCAGCGAATCTCGATGCCGGGCGAATGCAGGGCCGGGATTTCGAGAAATTGGCTGGTTTGCACGAGCTAACCCCTGAGTTGGGTGGCACCAGTGGTGGGTTGAGCCTGGTGCGGGTTTATTACAGGATTGTCCAAGGGCTTGGCGCTCTTTCTGGCGTGCGCATGCCCGCAGTGGCCGAGTGGTGCGAACGCGAGCGCGTGATTTGCGCGCGGTACGCGGCTGTGCAGATTGATCGGCGGCTGCAGGCGAATCTGGCGCTTGTGGCTGCTTTGCGGTCTTGCTAACCCGCTAGTGTAGTTCTTGCACGAGTTGACCTCGTTTGCTCCTTTTTTCCCTCACTTCTGATATTTTACGATTTCGCCTTCAGCCATAGTTGCCCCTCCCCTTCATTTTGCTCCATGTGCGCGTCAACAAGATCAGGCGAGGTCCGCCTAAAACCGCACAGGCAGGAGTGCCTGTGCTACTCCCAGAGAGGATGCGGGTGTAACCTTTTTGGGGTTTGACGGTAATCACCTATGAAAGAGCGGGAACGGGCCGAAACGGAAAATGACCAGGCAATGAAGTTGGCTCCGGACGAGGATCTGATGCTCGAAGTGCGCAATGGCACGGGCGAAACGCTAGGGGTGTTGTTCGACCGCTATCACGCCCCGCTCTACAACTTTTACGCAAAGCTGACCGGCGACCGGACGCTTAGCGACGATTTGGTACAGGAAGTTTTCTTGCGAATTTTGAAGTACCGGCAGAGTTATGAGCCGGGGACGCCTTTTCGAGCGTGGATTTACCAGATTGCGAGGAATGCGCGAGTGGATCATTACCGGAAGACGCCGCGGCACATCACGTTTGAACCCGAGATGGTGGCGCCGGTGATGCCGAAAGATTCGGCGCAGCAGTCGGAAGAAACGGCGCTCTTGCACAAGGCGTTGATGCAAATGCCGGAAGAGAAGAGAGAGATTTTGATTTTGAGCCGCTTTCAGGAATTGAAGTACGACGAGATTGCGCGGCTGCTGGGATGTGAGCTTGGGACGGTGAAGACGCGGATTCATCGCGCGATTCAGGAGCTGCGGCAGACTTTCAAACAATTGGAGCGAGGCCTTGCGCCACGAGAGGCAGGGCCGGCGGTGGTGAAAACGATTCCACCACGGAGGTTTGGAAATGAAGTGTGAAGAAATCGGAGAACTGCTCCCGGATTATTTGCAGGGGAGTTTGAAGGCCGACCAGGACGCCCTGGTGGAGAAGCACATTGTGGAGTGCGCGGATTGCCGCGAAGAGGTGGCGATTTGGAAGAAGCTGTCGCTGCTGCCGGTGGAGCAGCCAAGTGCAACGTCGCGCGAGCGGTTTGAAGCGATGCTGCAGGCGTACCAGACGGGGCGGAACGATAAAGCATCGGTGAGAGTGGAGCGCCCGAAGCGCGCGTCGGTATGGAGTTGGTTGCGTTCGCCTGTGGGTGCGGTGGCGTGGAGCGCGGCGCTACTGGTGATCGGAGTTTTTGCGGGCGTGAGCGGGGGGAACTATTTTGGGAACAAACCAATTCACTCGAACACTAGCCAGGACGAAATCGCGGCGATGCACTCCGAGTTGAGCAACATGAAGCAAATGGTGGTGCTCTCGATGCTGCAGCAGCAGTCCGCCAGCGAGCGGCTGCAGGGAGTGAGCTACAGCCGGCGGGAAGACCAACTCGATCCGCAAGTGATGTCCGCGCTGGTCCACACCCTGCGGTACGACGGCAGCGTGGATGTGCGGCTGGCGGCGCTCGATGCTCTAAGCCGGCACGGCGCCCAGCCGCAGGTTCACAAAGGTGTAGTAGATGCCCTGCAAGAGCAGCAGTCTCCGCTTGTACAGGTGGCTTTGATCGACCTGATGTTGGAATGGCGCGATCCGGACGCGGCACAGCGGCTGCGCAATTTTGTGCAAACACCGAATTTGAATCCGACGGTGAAGCAGCGTGCGGACTGGGCTTTGAGCAAATTGAATTAAGGAGCAGAGCGTGCGCAGAAAAACTTTCTTTACGATTTTGACGGTATACGCCGCGGTGGCCCTGCTCTTGCCAATATTGCCAGGCGGAAGGATGGGTAGTGGATATGCGCGGAAAAGCTTGTTGAGAGCGGTGTTGGAGCCTGTGAGCGTGTCAGCGAAGAACCTAGATGACGACGACAGGGATCTTCCGGTACGAGACCAGGAAAATATTCAGAAATCTTTTGCGATGCCTGCGGGGCACAAGTCGCTTGAGATCGACAACGTATGGGGGTCGATCGAAGTTGTTGCCGACACGGCGGACAAAGTGGAATTAGTGGTTGTGAGGACGACGCAAGCGGAATCGAAAGACAAACTTGATCGGGCGAAGAAAGAAGTGACGCTGGACGTCACGCAAGAAGAGGGCGCGTTGAAGCTGTACGTGAACGGCCCTTTTCGCTGCCAGTGCGACGATTGCCGGCATTCGCGAGATGACGAGGGGTATCGAGTCAAGATGGATTTCAAGGTCCACGTGCCGCGCGATCTGGACATCAAGGTGAAGACGGTGAATGAAGGGCGCGTGGTGGTGAAGAACACGAATGGAAGCTTTCTGGTGCGCAACGTCAACGGGGACATCGAGATGGACAATGTGGCGGGGTCGGGGACGGCGCGGACGGTGAATGGACCGGTGATCGTTTCGTTCCGCCAAAATCCACGCGAAAATTCTGATTTCAAAACCGTGAACGGGAACGTAGAGCTGCGCTTTGTGCATGACTTATCCGCGGATTTTCGCTTCAAGACATTCAACGGGGGCATCTACAGCGATTTTTCCGTGACGGCGCTGCCGGTGCACGCGATTGAAGCCGAACACAAAGGCGGGAAGGTTGTTTATCGGGCCGATCGCTACACAAGCGCCCGTGTGAACGCCGGCGGTCCAGAGATTCAGATTGAAAATCTAAATGGAGATATTCGCATTCTAGAAAATCATGAATAACCAAATACTTTCGTTTCGAGCAGTGGCCGCAGCGGTCGCAATCGCAGGTGTGGCGTTACTGTCGCCGCATGCTGGGGCGCAGAATGGACCCGATCGAGTGTCCGTGAATTTGAGCGATCCGGCGCGGCCGGCATTCATTAAGGCCAGCATGGTGAATGGCAGCATCACGGTGAAGGCGTACGACGGCAAAGAAGTGATTGTGGAAGCGCGGACGAGGAATGAGGAGAGGGAGAAACCTTCCAGTGGGCCGAAGCGCATAAATGTTTCGACCACGGGCCTCTCGATTGAAGAAGAAAACAACGAAGTGCGCATCAACACGGAGTCTTACGCACGCACGATTGACTTGACGATTTCTGTTCCGGTGCACACTTCGGTGAAGCTGCGGGCCGTGAATGATGGAGACATCGTTGTGACAGGCGTGGACGGCGAACTGGACGTCGATGACATAAACGGCGAGGTCAACCTGAATAATATTTCCGGAAGTGCGGTGGCGCATGCATTAAACGGTCACGTGCACGCGAATTTTGTGAAGGTGAATACGCAGAAGCCGATGGCGTTCAGCTCGTTGAATGGCGATATCGATGTGACGTTTCCTGCGGACGTCAAAGCCAACGTGAGCATTCGCTCGGACCGCGGAGATGTGTTCAGCGACTTCGATGTTCAACTGCAGGCATCCGCGCCGAAACAGGAAGTGGAAGACGGCCGGGGCAAAGGCGGCAAGTATCGCGTGAAAATCGATAAAACGGTCCACGGAACGATCAATGGCGGTGGCCCAGAATATCAATTCACGAATTTTCAAGGGCAAATCTACATCCGCAAGGCAGGCAGCCCAAAGTAGCTTGCCTTCGCGACGGCACCAATCTTCCGGAAAAATTCAGCTATCCGGAACATCTTGGCAATCCACATCGTATCCATCATCTGAGACAATCTCCGCGATAGCGGTTGGATCCAGAGTCGGCGGAGAGTTGTTGAGATCGCGAACTTTCTGCAACTCTTTTCGTCTAAAGTGAGTCACTCGGGAGAAATAAATGTTCAGAACTCTGTCTATATTGCTTCTGGTGCCTGGAGTTTTAGCCGCTCAGACCACTCAGCCTCGGGACGCTCAAGAGCGCAGCGTGAATACCTCGATCACCGGACGATGGGTCGTGACTTCCGATTTCTACGGCACTCCCATCACATTTTCCCTGGAGCTAAAACAGGACGGCGACAAGCTCACCGGCGATTTTGACGGAGACAAACTCGAGGGAACAATCCAAGGCGGTACGATCCACTTTTTGGCGAAGGACGAACAAAACGGTACCGAAGAATGTACAGCAAAAGTGCAGGGCGATACGATCTCAGGCTCCCTGGTGTTTGCCAACGGAGACGACCCGGAACCGCCAAGCACCCACGAGTTCACCGCCAAGATTGTTCCGGCGCGCCGCGCTGGTCCGCCGCAGCGGCACGAGTTCACTCCAACGGTCTTCTACCGCCAATTTTCTGCAGCGTACAAGCCAGTTCTGACGGTCTCACCCGGCGACACCATCCACACGACAACCGTTGACGCTGGTGGCAAGGACGAAAAGGGCGTGACGCGTGTCCTCGGCGGCAATCCCGAGACTGGACCCTTTTACGTCGAAACCGCGGCACCGGGAGACACGCTGGTTGTGCACCTGACTAGGCTGCGACTGAATCGCGATTTCGCCGAGAGCGATGACTTTCTGGTTGGCCGCGCCGTCGACAGCGGGCTTGCCGTGAAGATGAAAGACGCGGGCAAGACAATACGCTGGCATCTAGACACGCAACGCGGCGTTGCGACCCCCGAGAAGCCCGCGGAGCACTTGAAACAGTACACCGTGCCGCTGCGGCCGATGCTCGGCTGTATCGCTGTTGCTCCAGGCGCGGCCCAGGCCGCGCCTGGAACGGGCGACTCCGGACGATGGGGCGGAAACATGGACTTCAACGAGATAGTTGAGGGAGCAACGATCTACCTGCCCGTGAACGTGCCCGGCGCGCTCCTTTACGTGGGCGATGCACACGCAGCTCAGGGCGACGGTGAACTAAACGGAAACGCTTTGGAAACATCCATGGACGTGGAATTCACAGTGGACGTAATTCCCGGTAAGAGTGTCCGCGGCCCGAGAGTGGAGTCCGCGACGCATATTATGGCAATGGGCCTGAGCGGCTCTCTCGACGACGCCATGCGCGAAGCCACAGCAAATATGGCGCAGTGGCTGACTGACGAGTACAAGTTAACGCCTTCCGAGGTAGCTCAAGTGCTGGGCACATCAGCGGAATATAAAGTAAGCGAAGTCGCCGACCGTAACGCCGGCATGGTGCTCAAAATCAACAAAGAGCGCCTGAAAGGTTTGGCACCAGCAACGAAATGATAAGGAGCAGGAAAAGTGCTGGATCGTCTTAAACGCGTTTGATGGATCGCTGCTAAGGTCTCATTGGCCCCGAACACCGCCGAACTAAGTAAGCCGCGTGGCTTCTTGCTAGGCGATTAAGTTTTCTTCTTGGTAGGTTTTGGCTTTAGAGTTTTGACGTAACCGACGCTCATATCGAGATACTTCTGCAGAACTTTTGTATTCTTCAACAGCGAATCAGGAACCGTCACGTATTCCTTCATAACGGCGCCATAGGCCTCGAAAAGAGTAGTTCTATATTTCTTCAGAAACTCTTCCCGCTCTTTTTCGGGAAGTCTGAGGGCTAACGACCCAGTCGAATTCATATAACTGAACATGTGGCCGTTCAGCGACGTGTAGGGATTCGCGGCACCTTTACGTTCGATCTTTGGGTTGGTCTCAACAAGTGCATCGTAGAGAGCGAGCTTATCAGTAGGGACGAGACATTTTTTCTTAGTACTCATTTTGTTTTCTCGCAGCCAATAGAGGCGCGGCGTTAATAGGCCCAGCGTAGGAGGACGCCGCCAGTTGTATATCCCGCACCGACAGCGACCAGCAAGACGAGATCGCCCTTGTGCAAGCGGCCTTGCGCCACGGCATCCCAAAGGCCCAGAGGAATCGTGCCCGCTGTAGTGTTTCCAAATTTGTCGATGTTAACCATAACCTTGCCATCGTCGACGCCTAAACGTTCCTGCATCGCGCGAATAATGCGAAGGTTGGCCTGGTGCGGCACGACGAGCGCGAGATCCTTGCTCGTGAAACCATTGCGCTCGAGCAAATTGACGGCAACTTCCGCCATACGACGAACAGCGTATTTAAAGACTTGCGAGCCTTCTTGATGTACGTAATGCATCCGCTTTTCGACAGTCTCCGCGGTAGCAGGATTTAAAGAGCCCCCGCCCGGCATGAAAAGATATTGGCCGCCGGAACCGTCGATATCGTGAGTGAAATCCAAAATACCTTCGCCGGGTTCAGCGGGTTCAAGAAGCACCGCGCCTGCGCCGTCGCCAAAAAGGACGCAGGTAGCGCGATCCGTATAGTCGAGGATGGATGTCATGGTGTCGCTGCCGATGGCCAAAACTTTTTTGTGCGCACCCGAGCCGACAAACTGAGCTCCGACCGTCAGCGCGTACGCAAAGCCTGAACAAGCCGCAGAGAGATCGAAGCCCCAAGCTTTTTTCGCGCCGATGCGATCCTGCACGAGGCAAGCCGTCGCCGGAAACATCATGTCCGGCGTAACGCTTGCCACAACAATCATGTCGATATCAGCGGGGTCAGTCTTGGTCTGGGCAAGAAGTGCTTTAGCCGCTTCGGTGGCCAGATGCGAACTGGCCGTGCCGTGCTCCACAGCGTGCCGCTCTCGGATGCCGGTCCGCGTGCGAATCCATTCGTCATTGGTCGCGACCATTTTCTCGAGGTCGGCGTTGGTTAGTACTTTTGGCGGAACATAGCCTGCGACACCCGTGATTTTTGCCGCGATGCGGTGGGACATATCACTCCTTGCAAGTTAGCGCAAACTAAGCGAATCCGAAATTCTATGCGATGCGGATACGGGGTGACAAGATAAGAGAGTAAGAAATAGAGATGCGCAACGGCCCCGCATCGGGTCTGGAGGCAGAAAGCCAAA
Source organism: uncultured Acidobacteriota bacterium (assembly GCA_963784015.1). Taxonomy (GTDB): domain Bacteria; phylum Acidobacteriota; class Terriglobia; order Acidiferrales; family UBA7541; genus Acidiferrum. Next base: position 1,130,757 of record CAWAPX010000023.1, on the reverse strand, counting down.
AATGCATCCAAGGAATCACTCCGTGGGCGGAAGGATTTCGTGGCGCCACGTCAGCGTGGCAGTTTTTTGAAGCATGGCAGACACGGAGCAATATTTTTTCTCGCTGAGCTCAATCGCGCGCTTCACAGCGGCTTCGTCGAGCGTCCCGCGTAGCCGATAAAGAACTTCCAGTTTAATCCAAACCGTTGGCGGTTCGGGCGCGCGCTGGCCGGAACAGATCACTTCCAAGGACTCCAGTTTTTGCCGCTTTTTCTTCAGGATGCTGACGACATCGGTGGCCGTGCATGCGCCGAGTGCCATCAAGACAAGCTCCATGGGGCCTGGTGCTTTGTTGGAACTGCGGTCGGAATCGATGGCAATAGCGTGGCCGGAAGGACTCGTGGCTACGAATTTTTCTTCGCCAATCCACTTAACGGAAGCCGTTTGCATTTTCCCTCCAGAAGACTGCTGGTCGCTCACGAATTATAAGAATAGCAGGAGCCGATTCGATTTGGTTTTGCATCCCCCCGAAGGGGAGGTAAGCCGACTTGCTTTCGTGGAAATGAGGTTAGGATAGGTGACCTAGCAGGGAGACAGATGGAGGAGACTCATGCTGATGAGAAGAAATCCGGTGATGAGATGGGCAGGGACCGCAATACTCGTGCTGTTGGCAATTCTTTGGGTGGGACATGGCCGCGCACGGGCGTCTCAGAGCGCGGCGGGAAGCGAAGGAAACGGCGGGCCATTCGTGATTGAGTATTACTACAAAGCGAAATGGGGACATGCCGACGAGTTCCTTGCGTTGTTTAAGAAAAATCATTATCCCGTGTTGAAGAGGGAAGTGGAACTCGGACGCATGCTGAAAGTGACCATGGTTATGCCCCGGTATCACACGACGGAGGACGGGCGCTGGGACTTTCGAGTGACCATCGTCTATAAGAACGCCGCAATCGCCAACGACAATTTCGACAGCGCGGCGCTGATCAAACAGCTCTATCCAGATCAGGAAACCTACAAGAAAGAAGAGCAGAGGCGATTTGAGATTCTCGACGCCCACTGGGATTTGCCGATTAAGGACGTGGATCTTGATTCGAGGTGAGGAGAGTGAAGCACAGGAGCAATTTCCCAGAAACGACTGCGGACGACCTTAAGTTTATCGGGAGTCCCAAATTGGAACGTAAGTCGATAAATGGGACAGTCTAAAATCTACAGCCTAGGGCGGACCCTCTCACTTATTTAAGGCCTTCTTGTCAGCTTCGGTGGGCAAGCCGCTGATTTTCTTCAGCTGCGGCTTGCCGCTAAGTGAGTGCGCTGTCGGCGCTTTTGCATCAGGGCTGCGAGGAGTCCAATCCGAAGGTGGAAAAGCGATTCGCCAAAATCGCGGAGAAGCAAGTTCAAACTCGATGCCCACTTCTCGCTTGCCAGGCTGATCGGGGCCAAGATTAACCACGCGGCAGACAAGCTCTTCCAGGGTTTGCATGTTTTTGATTCCGAGAAGCTGGCCGATTTCGACCGTCAAGGCCAATTGTATAAGCGCCCCGTGCGCATTCACGATCAGAGTATGCGTCTCTTCCGAGGCCACATTAGTTCCTGGTCCTTCTCTGAGCACAACAATAGGGAGCCTCAAACACACGCGCTGGCTTCGGCGTAAATGCGACATCTTGCTGGGCTGAAGATCAATCGTGCTCATGGTCGCAGATTCACGCCATATCCATCGGCACTTCCAGGGCCAAACTTGAGTGCGTTGCTAGTTCCCGAAATGGCACGGCCCGCATTCCGGGAGAGAACACGAAGGGCGGGGCCCAATAGACGCGGCAGGACTATTCGCGTCCCTGCATCCCGCTTACTTGCGTGCCAGATGGAAAACCATGAGGGTGTCTTTATCGTTTTGGCGCCAAGTCCAGGTTTCCGTGATGTGGTTGGCGTCGTCGAAGTGGATGACCAGGCGATGCTGGTGTCCTGCGGAGGGCGATTTGAGGTTGCCCGCGCCTTGAAATTCGAAGATAAGGTCTTTGATGTCGTCGGAGTCTGGAGTCGCCCGCATGCGTGGTTGATTGTTAGTAGGGCAATAGTGGACGAGAGCGATGGAATCCTGGTCGACGCTGTAAAGTGAGACCATCTCGTCCATACCTGACATTGCAAGGGTCTCCATAACGGCGGTGTTTGAAGCCATCGACTTGAAGTTCGTTTTCACAGGCATGCCGTGCTCGTCCTTTCCTTCCCATTCGCCGGTGAGCGACAGAAGTTTTTGGAAGGCCGCGCTGGAGTGGGTAGCCGCGAGAAGCGGCGCGGCCGTTATGGACGCGAAAAGCAACAGAAGCAAGGCGAGTTTGGTGCGGTTCATGAATTTCCCCCTGAGAGGCTCTCAATCCCTTAGGGGCACGGCACGCCGTGCCCGTCTGATCTATGAAGACGCAACTTAGGCCTTGCTTATGCCGAGCTGAGCGCATGCCTGCTACCAGGACATTTGTTCTTGAGCCCTGACCGTATTGCGCCAGGACTGTTTGCTTTGACGGAAAGCGAACCAGAAATGGTAGCAGGCTATGAATGGCGAGAAATGCTGGCCCGACTTTACGAATTGCGCGGGGCGGTCGTGGCGACTTCAATAATAGGATTCGGGAGCTGCCGCATGGTGCGGACAAACACTTGCACAATCGCCCCGTCAAACTGGGCGTTGGCGCAACGTTCGAGTTCTGCAAGCGCTTCGACAGAACTGCGGCCTTTTTTGTACGTACGATCGCTGGTGATGGTGTCGTAGGCATCCGCCACGGCGATGATGCGAGCGCCGAGAGGAATGCCTTCGCCGGAGAGAGCGTCGGGATAGCCCGAGCCATCGAAAAATTCGTGGTGATGAAGAACCATCTCGCGAATGCGCGCGAGCGGAGTAAGTGGATCCAGAATCTTGGCCCCAAATTTTACGTGGGCCTTCATGGTTTCCCATTCTTCGGGATTGAGCGGGCCACTCTTGTTCAAAATAGCTTCCGGAATAGCGACTTTGCCAATGTCGTGGAGCACTCCGCCAAGGCGAATCTCTTCGATCTCCGCGTCGGTCATATTCAGAGACTCGGCGATGAGAGCGGCATAGGCGGAAACTTTCTGCGAATGTCCCTGCGTGTAGTGATCCTTGGCGTCGATGGCGAAAGCGAGAGAGGTAACCGTGTCGAGGACGGCTTGAGGAAGGCCTTCCGGGCCGCGAGTGGACGAGGGCACCGTCGACTTGGTATTGGGAATCTCTGTTGTGGCGAGCGACTCCGTGAACTGTTTCAGGCGCGAATAGATTTCTTCAAAGGCTTCCGGCCCGGTGGCAAAGAGGCGTTTTAGAGTTACGCCGAGATAAGCCTCAAGAACATCGCGCTTCCACTTTTTCGCTTCGTTGGGATCGAAATGGTCCGCTGTCGAAACAGCATTTCCGCCCTGATGTTTGGACAAATACATGGACGCGTCGGCCACCTGGATGAGCTCCTGCGGCGAAGACCCGTGGAGCGGATAGCAGGCGATTCCAAAGCTGGCGCTGATGTTTTTCTCACGCAGAAGAGGATCCGCGGAAACCCAGCCACGAAGCTTGGTGGCCAGTTGACGGGCATGCTCCATGTTCGTTTCGGGCATGAGAATCACGAATTCGTCGCCGCCATAGCGTGCGACGACATCCGAGCGGCGGCAATTCGTTTCGAGAATGTGGCCGACGCGCTGGAGAACAAGGTCGCCTTCAAGGTGTCCGTAGAAATCGTTGACGAATTTGAAGCGGTCGAGGTCCATGAGCACGAGGGCGAAGGCGCGGCCAGCGCGGGTTGAGCGTTTCCACTCGGCGGAAAGAGCTTCCATGAAGAAGCGATGCGTCTTGACGCCGGTCAGGCCGTCCGTAATTGCCTGCTCCTGGGCCTTCTGGAACGAAAGGGCGTTGTGCAAAGCGCCGGCAATGAGGTCGGCAAGAGTACGAAGCAGGAGAATCTCTTCTTCGGAGAATTCCAAGTGATACGAAGATTCAACGTACAGCACGCCGTGAAGCTGTTCGGCGTAAAACACCGGGAGGGCGATGGCTGCAGCGGAATCCGGCAAGAGCGGTTTATGTGGAGACTCCATCGAATTGGAGGACTGGTAGTCCGCCAATTGGCCGCTGCGGGCGACATGGCCTATGAGTCCGTTGCCCAGAGGAATGCGGCGGCCGAGTGCGCCGCGCCGCGCGCCGGCTTCGGCTTGCACGACAAGCTCGCGTGTCGAGTATTCGAGGACGCTGATGCCGATGTGATCGTATGTGAGCCCCGCCTCGAGCTGTTCGGCAATCTTTGCGAGCATTTCGTCTGGGTTTAGCGTCGCGATGGCGTTGCGAGAAATCGTATTCAGCAGCGAGAGGTGACGCGCCTTTGTGCGCTCCTCGTGGAAAAGCCGCGCGTTTTCAATGGCGATACTCGCCTCGCTGGCGAGGACGCGCATGAGTTCGAGATGCCCTTCATCAAAGACGCGTTCGTTTTCGGAAAAAACAGCCATGGCGCCGATGGCATGGTCGTAAGCGACGAGTGGCACCCCGCAGAAGCAGCCGTTCTGAATAATAGGCTCGACCCCGAGTTTTTTGACCTCGGCAGCATAATTCTCGCGGATAAGAACGGGCTGTCGCGTCCGAATAATGTATTCGGTGAGATAGTTGCCAGCCGCCCGGCTGCGCGCTGGCCTCATTGTGCCGTCCGTCACTTCTATATCGAACTGCATTTCATCGCGAAGCGGGTTAAGCGAACCGATGTAGAAATTTTCGACATCAAACAGTCGCCGCAGTTCTTCCCAAACTTTGCGCAGCAGATCTTCCTTGTTGAGCGTGGAACTGAGGGCGCGGCCAATCTCGTTGAGGACGTGCAACTCCTCGGAGCGACGAGATGTCTGCTGGATGAGGTAACTATTTTCGACGGCCATGCCGATTTGGTGGCCTAGCGCAAGAAGCAGACGGTACTCAGCGGGAGTAAAGCGGCGGCTGTCTGGTGTGCCGAGAAGAAGGACACCAAAGGCGTGCTCCTTTGCTTGAAGACTGATAGCCACGATGCTGCGGAGACCTTGTGCGAGGGCGAGCTGGCGGAAACGCCGGATGGGCTCTTCGCGTTCGAGAGCAGCGACCGTGTCGTCATTGCGAAGGTCGCGGAAACCGAGCAGGCCACCAAGGCGAGAGACGAGGCCCACCAGGTAATCGTCGAGCCCTTGTTCCTGCGCGGTGCGGCAGAAATTATCGCTTAGGCCGACTGCAACGACAGACGTAGGGCCTTGCGGATCGCCATGATGTAGAAACAGCGCGCCAGCAGGAAGGCGCACAACCCCCAGGACGCGATCCAGCGCCTGAGCAAGCATGCGCTGAATTTCTCCGCCGACAAAACTCGAGGTGGCGAGATTGAGGTTGGAAAGCGCGAGCATGTTGCGCTCGACGCGGCGCTTTTCTTCTTCATAGAGGGCCATAACCATGAGCATGGCGACGAACGCGGAGGGAACAGCGGCGGCGGTCTGGAAACTGATGTCTCGAAAGAACGGTGCCGTACGAAAGAAAGAGAAAGTTACTCCAACGATGGCCCATACAACAAAAGTGGCGGCGAGAAGCCAGTCAGCCAGTGTTTCCTGGCGGCGACTCTCTTGCCAGAAGATGTAGGCAACGGCGAGAAAGAGCGCGGCCGCTGGAAGAATGAGCGGAAAGTTGAACCAATTCAGAGATACAGCGCCAGCCCAAAATACGAGGACGCCGCCGGCGGCTGAAGCAGGAATAGTCCAAAGCTGACGCCCAGCGTAAAGCTGTGCGCCAAGAAAGAAAAAGATTCCCGCTGCTGCATAGAGCAATTGATCGAGCGCCGTCTGCAGCGGCCACGAGTGGATGCCCTGGGAGATCGCTGGTCCAAGGTAACTAAGAGCGACCATCGCCCAACCGGCGGTCCAGTAAAGCAGATAGGGCCGGCGTTTGAGCTGGTAAATATAGGCGAAGAAGCCGGCCACCAAAGAGGTAGCCGCAAGCAATGCCAGCGCGATGAAGCTCTGGTTGGTCAAGGCCTCGGTCAATTCTCCGTCCTGAACACGAACGGCTCCGTTGCATCGTACAAAAACAGTGAAGCGATTTGTGCGTCAAGATAATAGTGAAACCCCGACCGGCGCACACGGGGACAACAGTGCGGCAGTTCGAGGAAGCACCTCGACGCACAATGCCAAGTACTTGTGATTATGGATGATGGAATTTTCAGGAAGCAAGCGTACCGGGGTACCGGTTGCGAAAGAGGCAGCAGGGAGGGGGTAACGGTTTCCATACAAGGCGAGGGGGGCAAAAACTGTGCCGGTTTTGGACCCGTTCATTTTGGTGTGCTGTAGTGCCAGATTGGACGGAGATTGGGTGTTTCGCTAAACTGGAAGTTTGAAATTAGTGCGCAGGACGCACCATACGCATGAGCGAAATGACTGACAAAACACAGGACGGCATACGAGTACGATTTGCGCCCTCTCCGACAGGCTATCTGCACGTCGGAGGCGCACGAACGGCCCTGTTTAATTGGCTATTTGCGCGTCGCTACCACGGCACAATGATTCTGCGGATTGAAGACACCGATGCGGAGCGAAATAAGCCGGAACTTGTGACCGGGATTCTCGACGGGTTGAAATGGCTCGGTGTGCAGTGGGACGAAGGGCCGTTTTACCAGTCGCAGCGCACGGAACTTTACCGCGAGGCTGCCAAAAAACTTCTGGCGAATGGCAGCGCGTTTTTGTGCTACTGCCCTGCGGAAAAGTACGCGGGTGGAGACCACGCAGAACCTGGCCAGGACGAAGAGCCGAAGGGCGGCGGAGCTCGCCGCGTGACGCGCTGCAGTTGCCGCGACGGCAAGCCGTCGACACCGGGTGTGAAACCTGCCGTGCGCTTCAAAGTACCTCTCGGCGGAACAACGAAATTCACCGACGTAGTCTTTGGCGAGACGGAATTCTCGAACGACGAAATCGAAGACTTCGTTTTGCTGCGCTCCGGCAAGGGTGACGAAGAGTTCGGCCAGTCGATGTATCAACTGGGAGTAGTGGTCGACGATATCGACATGCGGATCACGCACGTGATTCGCGGCGCCGACCATATTTCCAATACACCGAAGCAGGTGCTGCTCTACCGCGCGCTAGGAACGGAGCCTCCGTTATTTGCGCATGTGCCGCTAATTCTCGGAGCCGACAAGAAACGCTTGTCGAAACGGCACGGCGCAACGGACGTCAACATGTACCGGACGGAAGGATTTCTACCCGAAGCATTCCGCAATTTTCTGGTGCTCCTGGGTTGGTCTCCGGGGAACGATGACGAGTATCTGCGCACGAATGAATTAATCGAAAGATTTTCGCTCGAAGGCGTCAGTCGAACGAACGGCGTATTCGATAAGCCCAAGCTCGAATGGTTCAATACGCAATATTTACAGAAACTTCCTATCGAAGAACTGCTGCCGGAAGTGGAAACTGAACTAAAGCGGAGCAAGTTGTGGCGAGATGAGTGGGCCGCCGGCGCTGCTCCAGGTCCGGACGGACGCGACCACGCATGGTTTTCGCGCACAGTGGATCTTCTCCGGCCGCGAATCCGTCTGTTGCCGGATTTTTCGTCGTGGTCGCTCGCGTTTTTCAGCGACGAGTTTCCTATCGATCCCGCGGCGAAGGAAAAGTTCTGGAAGGACCCCAAAGTCCCTGACCTGCTCGCAAAGCTGGCCGATGCGCTTGCCGCGCTTCCCGAGTGGAGTCACGACCCGTGCGATCACGCCTCGCGAGCGGTAGCGGAAGCCGCTGGTGTAAAAGCCGGATTGCTGATCAACGCCTGCCGCGTGGCGATCGTCGGGCAAGCCGTCGCGCCGCCACTCTTCGACACAATGGTAGCCTTGGGGCAAGAGCGCGTCGTGAGCCGCCTACGCAAAGCCTTCGCATAGAATTGGATGACTTCACCCCGGGAGTGGGCAAACCGGCCGGCCAAAAATCACAATAGTTTGGACAATTCTTCTACAGTTAGTCCGGCATCGCGCAAAATACTCTTTAGAACTTTGGGATGAAGAATCTTCGCGGCGTGAAACGGCACCGTGGCGCGCTTCCCCTCTGAGTTCTTATAGATGATATGGCTGCCGCTCTGACGGGTGATCGAAAAGCCAAGCTTCTCGAGGATGGTACATATCTCGCGGGCGCTTAGGCGAGGCAGCTTGGGCATCAGACTGCAATTTCAACGGTGGAGAGACTCACAGAAACCTGAGGGATCTCTTCGCCATCGGCAATCCGGTCTTCAATATGCAATCTTACGGCGTCTTTAATGTTCTCTACGGCTTCTTCGTAGGTCTCACCTTGGCTGTAGCAACCCTGTAAGGCGGGGCAGGAAACGAAGTACCCATCGGCATCGCCTTCGATAACAATAGGAAGAGTGATGTTTTTCATGACTAAGGTGATTATAGGTCTGTCAGCATCGAAGACAAAACAGAATTTCTAGAGGCGCACGCGCTGGTTATTCGTCGCGCAAGGCCACCACGGGGTCCACGCGCGCTGCGCGCTGCGCTGGGATCACGCATGCGGCGAGCGCAACGACGATCAGAGCCGCCGCTGTGCCCGCATAAACAAGCGGAGCCGCCGGAGTCACGCCGAACAACAAAGTCCGCAGCAATATCCCCAGAATTCCCGCCAGCGCCGCGCCCGCAATTAATCCGACCGCGCTCAGTTTCAATCCGCGCCCCAAAATCATCCTCGTAACATCGCTGGGCCTCGCTCCCAAAGCCATCCGCACTCCGATTTCGCGCGTCCGTTGCGCGACGGAATAAGCCAGCACCCCGTAGACGCCGATGCACGCCAAAATCAGCGCCAGCCCCGCAAAAATTCCCAGCAACATCATGGGCCGCGCGCGGTCCGCTACGTTTTCCTCCATGAGCTGATCCATCGTGCGAATCAGGGCTACAGGCCGCTCGCTATCCACAGCCCAAACCGCTCCGCGCAACGCATTGACCACGCTTGCAGGATCCTGCGCAGTTCTCGCAATCAGGTAATAGGGCGACGGGTTATCTACCTGATTCACCGGCAGGTAAACCGCCGGCTTCATGTCCAGCAAAAGACCTCGCTCGCGAATGTCTTTCACGACTCCCACAACAGTTCGCCACGGCTCTTTAGAGCCTGTGAGCTTCAACCGTTTTCCAACCGCGTCCACGCCAGGCCAATGACGCTTCGCCAGAAACTCGTTGATCACAACAACCGGCTGACTAGACTCGATATCGCGATCCTCCAAGAGTCGCCCGGACTCGAGCGTCCCCCCGATAGTCTCCAGATAACCCGCCGTCACTTCGCGATAAAGCGCGTCGTTGTCTTGTCCCGGCAAAGTGGGCGGCGCGCCCTCGATGGCATACCCTTCCGTGTCGCCGATCGAAGTGAATGGCACGTCCGAGCCAAACCCTACGCTCTTCACGCCGGGAAGCGTTCGCGTCCGATCCAAAACGTCTCGATAAAACGCGCGAATCTTTTCATTTGTGTTGTATTTTTTGTCGGGCAACGGCACACCCATGGTCAGAAGGTGGTCGGAACGAAAGCCCAAATCCACGTGGCGCAGATTCCACAGCGTTTCAATCATCAAAGCCGCGCCCACCAACAGCGCAAACGCCATGGCGAATTGCGCCACCACCAAAGTATCTCGCAGGCGCACGCCGCCTCGAGATTCCCCGGCCCGCCCGCCTTCCTTAAGCGATTCCTGCAAAGAAACATCCGTTGCTCGCAAAGCCGGCACCAGCCCAAAAAATACCCCGGCCAAAATCGAGACGGCCGCCGTGAACAAAAGCACCGGCGCGTTCAAGGCAAAGCCATCGCCAGCGATTTGCGAAGGCACGAGATTTTTGAAGACGTCCCAGCAAAGTCTGCCCACAAAGAGGCCCGCCACTCCTCCACCAACCGAGAGCAGCAAGCTTTCCGTAACAAGTTGCGCAGCAATCTGCCCGCGGCTCGCGCCCAAAGCAATCCGCACCGCAATCTCGCGGCGGCGTCCCGCGGCTCGCGCCAAAAGAAGATTCGCCAGATTCGAGCAAGCAATCAGCAGCACCAGCACAGCGGCGACTTGCAGTACCCACAAACCCGTCGCGGTATCGCCAGCAAATTGTTTGCGAATGGGAACCACCACAGCGCCAATATTTGTGTTGGTGTCGGGATACTGCAGCTGCAAACGCTTGGCGATCACGTCCACGTCGCGCTGTGCTCGCTCGTGCGTGACGCCAGGCTTCATGCGTGCAACGACTTCCAGGTTGTGCCGATTGCGCCGCGCCAGATCTTCGGGCGTGAAAGAAGCCGGCTGCCAATAGTCGGTTGCATTGTCTGGAAAGAAAAAACCGCGCGGCATAACGCCCACGACCGTCGTGGCCTCGTCGTCCATCAAAATGGATCGCCCGAGCACTGCCGGATCGCCGCCAAAGCGCCGCTGCCAAAGTCCATAGCTCAGCACCACGACCTTGCGCTTGGCCGCGTCTTCCTCGGCGGTAAAAGGCCGCCCAATGGCCGGCTGCACGCCGAGTACGTCAAAAAAGTTGGGAGTGACGCGCCGCCCAAGCGCCTGTTCCGGTGCCTGATCGCCGTTGAAGGAGGCATTGGCGTAGCGGATCGCCACGATATCCGTAAAGACCTGGTTCTGCGCCAGCCAGTCCACGTAGTCCGCCGCCGAGAGATTGTTCTGCGGGAAGCCCACATAGGAGGCATCTTCCCAGAGCATCACTAGCTGCCCCGGGTCGGCATAGGGCAGCGGGCGAAGCAGCACTCCCTCTACCGCGCTGAAAATAGCTGTATTAGCGCCGATGCCGAGAGCGAGCGCGGCCAAAGCGATGCCAAAGAAACCAGGATTGCGCCTCATTTGACGAAGCGCAGAGCGAAGGTAGGCGTAGAGGTTCATGCCGTAGAAGACGCTAGAGCGGCAAAAAGGTTCCTAAAATTCTGGTAGTAGCCAGTTTTCGGTAACGGCTGCAGCCTAGGGCGTCTGTACGCATTCTGAGAAACCAGATCAACGCGATTCCAGGCCTGTCATTCTTGACAATGGTGCTGGTGTGTGGCACCACACTAGTATTTCCCCGTTTCGGGGCACAATGATTCAAGCGCGAGTGGAGGTGTCTGATGGCGACAGCAAATCCAACCGAGGGATTGCGCGGAGCGGGTACGATCATCAAGAAAGCTAGTGGCTGGTTTATTGCCATGGCGGTGGTGTTCATCCTTCTGGGGATGATGGCGATTATTGAGCCGGGGATTGCAGGTTTGGCCGTAACGATTCTAGTCGGGTGGGTGTTGATATTTGGCGGCGGAGCGCATTTGGTCGCGGCGTTCAGCGGTGGAGGAGCGGGACGGGTAATCTGGCAGATACTGATCGGAATTGTGTATATCGTTGGTGGATTCTACTTCTTGACGCACCCGCTGCTGGGGTTGGGAACGCTGACGCTGCTCTTGGCGGTGATCATCCTGATGGAAGCCGTTTTCGAAGTGATCGCGTATTTCCGGATGCGCGGACAAGGGGGCTCGGGTTGGCTACTGGTGAATGCGCTGATCACGCTGCTGCTGGGCGGACTGATCTGGTTTCACTGGCCGTCGAGTTCGGTTTGGGCCATCGGGATATTGGTAGGCGTGAATCTGCTGATGACAGGATTTTCGCGTTTGATGTTTGGTCTTGCAGCGCGGAAGCTGGTGAGCCGCGCCGCCTAGCGAACGTAATTAAAACTGGCGTCTTAATTCACTTTTACAATTACGGCAGCGTTTATCAGACTTGTGGATGACTCGCCATCTGCAATCAATGGACTAACTCTGCCATCGCTTGCGCATGAATTACCCTGAACTGCGTCTCAGAAACTTTTTCCGCCACAAGTACCCCGTCATCGCAAAGCACACGTATGCGGTCGCCAATACTCAAAACCCTGGTGAATTCCCTGAGTTCTAGGGAACTCCCGGCAAAATCTGCGTGGAACGGAGGGCTGACCTTTATAACTTCCGTGGCTTCAAATTGTTTTCTTCGCCCCACCATCCCTAATTGATGCGCAATTCTCCGCGCAAGCTGCCGATATCGTCCTGCAGCCCTCTTGCACCAGTTCAGCACCGCGGAGAGCGGCAGGCTGACGGCCCAAATTCCAAAATTTTTAGACATCCTCGTCTCCGCCACTGCAGTTAAATTTTCCCACAAGAAAAAATATTCTCGCACTGATAAGAGCATCTGCGACTAGGCGGGTCGCTGTCGTTGCTCGTGGACAACAAACAGTGCGCAGCTAGTTTTGCGGAGAACGAGACTTGTAAGCGTGCAGCCCACACTAACGCCTCATGGCGCCAGCGTCAGACCTAGCCCCTGGTTTCATTCTACTTTTCCGGTGACGGCGTGAATCAGGACTTAGGGACTCACTTTCGTGAAGTAAGGCAGGAAGTGGATCAGGGCTTCACTCTGAAACTCTTAACCATCTGAAGAAAAATGCTGTAGTTTCCAAATTTTTCTAATGAGATGCCGGGTTTCTCTCCATCAAACTGGATTCCAAACGTTCGAGTCCCTGACACAACATATACCGATTCCATCTCTTCCCCGCCGTTATATGGATTGCGATAGCGGACACTCAGTGCAGGTAAATCGTGCACCGTAAATCTCTGCTCTTTCAACCGTGGGTTTAGATTGGCTGTTTGTTTGAGTTCTTCGAGCCATGAATCCACGGCCATTCCAGATGGTTTGTCCGCAAGCTGCTCAATCATTACCAGACCCGAGTCACTGCCCATCGGCGGAAAGAAATCAACAAAAACTTCTGGTGCAGTTGGGTCCTTGCAAGACCTGCAACTGCCAACCTTCCAATCGCTTGGGTAATCGACGCTCCACCCGGAGCGATTCGAGAAAACCTTCCAAGTTGGACTTTCACCAAATGCAAGAGCACAAATCAAGAGCGAGGCAGACAGCCCGTAAAGTACACCAACAGTCCGAAGGGAGCGACACAGGCTTTCACCGTGTCTGGAGACGGCGAGAAACATTTGGTCCATTCTTACAGCCTATAGCCACTTGGACAAGAACATCAACTCTCGTTGATGCGGTTGATTAGGAACTGAAACGTTATCCTAATTTTATGAAGAGTCCCGCCAGAGTTAAGCAAGTCGAGCCCCGTTCGACCATTACTTGGAAGAGGGTTTAGTGCCGCCCACCGTTTTCTCGATTTTCTTATGGAAGATGGTGACGCCCACCGTCGGCTGATCCCGAGTGCCGGTGATGGAAATAGGGATTACCGTCCCATCCCCATCTTTCTTAAAAAATGGATCGAGGGCTTTCAGAAAGAAAGATTTGGTGCCCGTAACAGTCTGAGAGAGTTTCGCTTGAAGACGAAGGTGACCGTTGAAATCGAGTTCGCCTCCCAAGATATGGTAACTGCCCACCAGGTCGATGGCCGCGCCGGGAACGCCGAACGTGAGACTTGAAAAATGGATGATGCCTTTCTCCATGTGAAACTTGCCCTGAAGATCGGAGACGGCGCTGCCTGCATCTTCATCCCCCGGCTTGCCTTCGGCATGGCGGCTGAGGGACTCAAGCTTCTGGCGGACTTCCGGACTGGACCAGCGCGCGTCGTCGATCCCGATCTCGCCGTCGAGAATCATCTTCTCAAGGACTTTCTCCTTGCCGGGCGGCAGAAGCAATTTCGCTTTGATTTTGGCGGGGCCGGTCAAGAGTGGTTTGTCGGATTTCATCGCGAGACTGAGGATGTCTTGAATGCGCGCGTTGGGAGCGCCAACATCAAGAACGATCCTGTGCCCGACGTGATTGGGTTCGTTGATGATGCTGCCTTCCGCAATGATAAGCGAGTGGATAAGCGTGGCGCGCACGGGGTGCAGCAGAGTATCTCCGTTGGTGCCGTTGACTGTAGCCGAATACTCGGTGTGAAGCGGCACGGGCTTGCCGATTTTATCGAGAGAGAAATCGGGCGTGTCCGTTTCACCATTGACTTCGAGTTGGGCAAGCTCTCCGGTGTATTTTCCCGTTGACGACAAAATACCCGCGATGCCGGGGAAAGGCCCAAGATCGGCGTCGGTGAATTTGTAGGAGCCCGAGACAGGAGAGCCGCCTGGATCGTCGACATCCCAGGGACCGAAGTCGCCGGTCGTGTCGATTTCGCCTTTGGGTTTTGCGTTTGTCAGTATTCCGTGGAAGTGGAAAGGCTTGTCGACGCTTGCGGAACGCAGGTCGAGATCGTGAATGTCCCATTCGAGCGGCTCTTTTACGGGCTTTCCGGGATCGGGTTTCCGGGGAAGCGTAATAAGAACCGTGTTCTTGCAGATGACTTCATCAACTATGAGGGAAGTGAGAACGTTTTTCGTTTTTCCGGAGTCGCTCGCTTTCGGAGTCTTTTTTTCTCCGCGTGGCGGAATCGTAACGGTCATGTTTTCGATGAGCGCGGCGGAGATGTGGCGCGGCAAGCGAAGGATAGCGAGCGCGCCGAGTTCAAACGAAAATTTATCGACATGAACGATCGGCGGAACGTCCGTGCGATCGTGGAAATATATCGTCAGTTCTTCGCCCGTAACGCCCAGATGTGGGAAACCGGTGACGCGCAGCGTCGCAAGTTCAACGCGGCTTTGGAAATGATCGCTGAGGGAACGAATCACCCAGAGGCGGATAGAGTTGTCCATGTGTCTCGCGCGCCAGGCGAAAATGCCGCCCGCTACGATGATCACCAGCAAAAAACCCGCAAGGACAATCAGCCACTTTCGCGAACTGCTGGGAGTATCCGCCATTCGAGCATTGTCACAGAGACGGCCAGTGCATGCACTAAAGGAAAGACTGTACAAGCTCATGCCGGACGCCGTCAGGAAACTCGGTCACGCAGCGATGATGCGCAGCCGGCAACGTGGGAGCTATTGTCGAACGCGAGTTATTTTGGCGGAAAGAGTTCGGGATGGACAGACTTCGCCGCGGAGGCGGATGCAGCGACGTTGAACGCAGCTTCAAGCGTAAGAGTGACCGGCGGCAAGCAAATCTCCGTACTGCAAGCTTGATAGCGCAGTTTTAGCGGGAAGTGTTGCGGACCGAGAGGCGCGTTCGGGAGCGCGGTAACCGGAAGGTAGAGCTTGATCGTATCCTCGTAAACGTTTAGCGGCTTCTTGGAAAAAGTGAAGGAATGCAGTGCGCCCTTGGGATAGGAAACATCGCCTGTTTGGAAGCCTGCGGGAGCTTCAGCGCGGAGATCGGTAGCGATCAGATAGTCTTCGGATTTTTCGCGGGCGTTGATATGGAAGCCCGGGCGGATCTTCAGTACCGCAGCAATCTGGAATTGGCTTCCCCGGCCGACGGGATCAAGCGAAACATAAATTGTGGGAGCCACAACGTCCTTCGGCGAAGGAACCTGCTGCTGCGCGGAAGGTAAGGCTGCCACGGCCACCAGTAGCAAGATGCCAGCCAGCATGCCGACAACGAATCTCATAGTTTTACCTGAATGCCGAGCTGCTGCGAAACAACGCGGTTCATAACTTGGAAAAGATCCTCACCCGTTTTTTCAAGTACGAAAGCGTTCTTTGTCTCCGACCAACCGAGCTTGAAAGACGTAGACAGCGCGGAAATCCAAATCTCGCGTATCGGTGTGTTCGGAGAAACGACGAACTTCACTTCTTCTGGTTCCTCAAAGATCACTTCGAGCTTGCCGCTCTCGCCTTCCACGTCGAAATCATGCTCGTCTGCGACAACAAGCAGTCGCTTCTTGAGTTCCTCGAAGGCAGCGTCCGCTTTTCTCTGAAAATCTTTTTCTTCAAGCATGGATTCAGCGTATCAGAGTTGGGACTCGACGGCTTTGCTCATTTCGTCGGGGCTGATCATGCCCGTGACGCGCTTGATCTGCTTGCCGTCGCGCGAAATGAGGATGCTTGTTGGATAGCCGAACAGTCCGCCGAATTTATCGGCGGCGTCATCATTGCCGATCAGGATCTGATAGCTCATGGGAAGTTTCTGGCCGTTGACGTCAAAGCGCTCTTTGGCAACAAAAGGTGCGACGGCGCTTTTGCCTTCCTCGTCCAGCGCGATGCCGAGGAGAACGAATCCCCTGGGGCCGTATTTTTTCTGCATTTCGATGAGCCAGGGAATTTCAACGCGGCACGGTTCGCACCAGGTAGCCCAAAAATTCACCAATACAACTTTGCCTTTATATTCGCTCAGAGAAACATCTTTTCCGTCGAGGTCCTTGAGCGTGAGCTCGGGCTCGGGCAAATCGGCCTTCAGGTTATCGGGGTTAGGATTGTCGCCCTTCAAGACGGTATCGCCGGGAACACTTGTCTTCGGCTTGATGCGGGTGGCTTTGTCCGCAAAGTAAGTGCCCGCCACTAGAGCCAACACAGTAGCAACGACCAACAGCGTTTTCATCTTACATTCCTCAATTCAATTATACCCGAACGCGAATTCTTCGTGCCTGAGCTACGGGAAACGCAGGCCGTTTACTTCACGCCCGTCAGAGCTTTCTCCAACCATAGAACAGCGTCGTTCAAAAAACTCAGCTTGCCCGCCAGCCAGGTCAGCTTGTTGACAAAAACGAGAGCGCCGACAAAAAGGAGCAAAGCGCCGCTGAGTAGTTCGACGGCGTGCAGATATTTTCGGAAGCGCTGATAAAACTTAAGAAATTGCCCGATGCCGAGGGCCGTGAGCAAGAAAGGCACGGCCAAACCCGCGGAGTAAACCGCGAGAAGCAGAATCCCGCGCGCGATCGTGTCACTGGCCGCAGCGAGCGCAAGCACCGTAGCAAGGATCGGCCCAATGCAAGGAGTCCAGCCGAAAGCGAAAGCGAAGCCGAGAAAAAATCCGCTAAATAGACCTGGCTTTGTGCTCGTGCTGCGCAAATGCACATCGCGGTTGAGCCACTTTGCGAGAGCCGGGCCAAAGAAACCAATGAGCGACAGCGAAAAAAAGTGCACCCATCCGAGCCCAAGAAAAAGCGGGCCGTGATGGAGGATCGACGCAACGCCCAAAATTACAAGAAGAGTGCCAAGGATAAAACCCGTGCGAAAACTGAGTTTTACCAGCGCGCCAACCAGATGCAACCCAAAGAGCAGAATCAGCGCGCCCGCAATGGGAGCCAGCATTCCACGATTTTTCAGCAGAAACGTGCCGACCGCACTTGCCGAAGCGCCGAACGAAATGAACACCACGGAAAATCCGACAACAAACGAAAGCGCGGAAGCGAACAGGCCGCCGCGCGGTTGCTGGCCCTGGCGCAATTGCTCCATGCCGATGCCTGACAGCATCGAGATATAGCCGGGAACGAGAGGAAGCACGCAGGGCGAGAGAAAAGAAACCAGTCCCGCGATAAACGCTGCTGCTAAAGAAACGTCGGTCATATTTTATTTCTGAACCAGAGCTGGCTCTAATTTCCGATCTTAAATTGAGTTACTGACTTCAGACCGGGCACAAGGCGCGGTTATTCCAGTTTCATTGGCTGATTCTGCTTGTTCCTGGAACTCCCTAATTCTCCCACAAAGACGGGAAAAGCGCGCCACGCGTTAACACGAGGACGTCAGTGGCAACTTCATTAGACGCGAGAGGCCTGCATTCGATACTTGCGGCACGGTATGGGTTACAGGTGACAGGATTCGCCGACGCGTTGAACAGCCTCGATCTACGTCGATGCCCGTAAGTGATAGGTAGTCAAGACCTTGCACAGTCCGCGGTTGGCATGGCGGTTGCCATATGGCAGGCGGGGCCTTCAGAGTATCCAGCGATCTGGGGCAGGTGGCTATGCAGTGGACGCCAAACAAAGTGACGGCCTTGCGAGTGGCCGTGGGATTTGCCGCCGTGAGTTTGTTTGGGCGCGGGCCGTGGGCAAACCTTACAGCGATTGTGTTGACGGTAACGACCATCGCGCTGGATGCCTTGGATGGGCACATCGCGCGGCGGAAAAATTTAGCCACCCCGGTTGGCGCGCAGCTCGACATTCTAGGCGATCGCATGATCGAAAATGTGTACTTCACGTATTTCGCCGTCGTGGGAATGGTTTCGTTGTGGCTACCGGTTTTCTTTTTTGCGCGGGGAGCGGCGACGGATTTTCTGCGTAGCTTGGCCATGCGCGCGGGGCACTCCGGGTGGGGCGCGAACGCGATGCTTCAGACGTGGTGGGGACGAGCGCTAGTCGCATCGCGCTGGAGCCGCGGTTTGTATGCGGCCATGAAGTGTCTCTGCTTTTGCTACCTGGGACTGGAATTGGCGTTGACGCGCGGGCCGGTAGCACTGCTGGGAGGAATGACTGCGGATTTGCACGGTTTGGTCCGTGTTGGCGCGCATGTGCTGACGTGGATGACAGCAGCGTTTTGTCTGTTGCGTGGACTGCCAGTGTTAGCGGAGGGATGGCGTTTCGTTTCGAGTATGAGCCAAGGGCGTAGAGTGAAGAGAGTTGCGCAGGGGGCGATTTGATGAGGAGGAAGGTAGAGAAACTACAGAAGGTTGAGGAGACAAAAGAGGAGAACAAAAATGTTGCGGCGTTTTTCGATTTGGATGGAACCTTGGTGCCGTTGCCATCGCTGGAGTGGAGATTTTTTCTGATGCTGCGGTACCGGAAGCAGATTGGGGCTCGGAACTGTTTCTTTTGGTGCCTGGAAGCGTCGCGGCTGTTTCCTGGCGGAATCAATCAGGTCCTGCACGCGAATAAAATGCACTTGCGAGGCATTTCTGTTGGTGAAAAAGACTTACTCAAGGTTCCGACGTTCTATCCAGAGGCGATCGAACGAATGGTGTGGCACGCGGAGCGAGGGCATTTGATCGTGATTGTGAGTGGGACGCTGGAGCTTTTGGCTGAGCGAGCGGCTCGCGCGCTGGAAGCCGAGCTTGGTGAGCGCGGATTGGCTATCAATATTCGTATCTGCGCTACGCGGCCGGAAGTAAAATGCGATCGATGCACGGGGAGAGTCTTGGGAGAAGCGATGTTTGGCGAGGCGAAGGCACGAGCAGTCCGCCGAATAGCGGCGGACGAGGATTTAGATTTGCAAAGATGTTTCGCGTATGGGGACAGTGCGAGCGACCGGTGGATGCTTGAAGCGGTCGGAAAACCTGCGGCGGTGAATCCTTCGTACGACTTGGCGCGTATCGCTCGGAGGAATGATTGGCCGATTTTGGCTTGGGGGAAAGAGAAAATATTTACACAGAGGACACAGGGAGCGCAGAGGACACGGAGGTATGACGAGGGCGAACACGAGCGGCAAATGGCGCGGGCTAAGGTGGGATTCAGGATATGAGCAACAGTCAGAGAGACGAATACCAAGAGCGCGAATATGCAATCGCTTGGCGTGACGATGCGCTTCAGAGCGGCGAAAGTGTCGCGGGTGCCGAATTGGAGACGCAGAATCTTGGCGAACTCGCGCGGCGCGAATTGGCGGCAGCTTGGTCTGCTTGCGGGATGTTTGAGTTTGTTGCGTTGGGGTACTTGGGAGTATCCAGCGCGTTGATACTTTTTTTTGCGGAGAACTTGGCGCATCCAGTGAGATTGATCGTGATGCAAGCCTTGGTGGCTGCGACGATTCTTGCTTTGTGTCGAACTGAAGTGCGTGTTTCGTGTCGTGAAGAGTTTGGTGAGGTGGCGGAAGAGAGAACAGACAAGAGTGTCTGTTCTACCGTGGCGCAAAAGTTTTGGCATTTTTGGCGGCATTGGTATCCGCATCTTTTCTTTTTGTTTTGCTTTGAGGAGTTGGGGCAGATGGTGCATTTGGTGCAGCCGGGGTGGCAGGATGCGAAGTTGATTGCTTTCGATCATTGGCTGACGGGGGTGCACCCTACCGTGTGGCTCGAGCAGTTTGCGACGCCGGCGCGGAATGATTTTATGCAGTTTGTTTATTTGACGTACTTTACGTACTTGCTGGTGGTCGGCGGTGTTTTGTATTACCGGCGGGATTGGCGCGGGTACTGGTCGGTGATGACGTACTCGGCAGTGGGGTACGCGATCGGGTATGTGATTGCGATTTGCTTTCCGATTGAGAGCCCGTGGTTTTCGATGGCTGGGGCGTGGCATGGGGAGTTGCGCGGCGGTGCGGCGACTTCGGTGATCAATTTCATTGAGCACTATGGGCGCGTACGTGGGGCGGCGTTTCCCTCGGAGCATGTCGCTGGCGCGGTGGCGGCTACCTGGGGTACCTGGCGGCACCGAAGGTGGTTGTTCTGGGTGATGCTGCCTCTGGTCGCCTGCATGTGCGTGTCGACGATTTGGGGTCGGTATCATTATGTGGCCGACGTTTTTGCGGGGATGATTACCGGGACGTTGGGCTACTTCATTGGCAAGTGGTTGATGGAGCGGCGATGGCCAGAGCAAGAAACTACACAGAAACAGAGCACAGACTGAAGTCTGTGCCACTGGGTTGTTGGTTAACCATAAGCGGCGACCCTCCCCTGTTTTTTGTAAACATTGCAAATAAAGGACTTATGGATACTGCAAGTCATTTAGAATCATAGGTTTCGTAAGTGTTGATTCTAGGGCGTTTAGGGCCGCGCCAAACTGGCGCAGAACGCGAGCTTTTTGGGATGAATGCGTCTCCCATGAGAGTCGACTGGCAGTAGTAAGCGGCTGGTTCACCCTCTAAAAGAAAAGAGCGGCAGATTGGCTGCCGCTCTTTGGAAGTTATAGATTTACCTGAGCTGAAGATTAGCAAGTGTTGTCTTAAAAGTCAAGACAAATCGCGAGTAACCCACGGACGAGAAATAGAAGCTGGGCATTTAGTCAAAGGAAGAAGAGAAAGGGCGGTGAGATGAATGAAGTCCGGGCATGCTGGGGCGCAGCATGCTGCGCCATTAGAAGGTTGGGGGGCGGCGGTGTTCGGGGTGGGCGCGCTCGAAGGCGCGGGCTATTTGCAGGAGGAGATGCTCGTCGGCGACGGCGCCGATGAGTTGAAGGCCGACGGGAAGGCCTGCATGAGTGAAACCGCAGGGGACTGAGATGGCGGGAACACCGGAGAGATTGGCGGGACGATTCGCGCGCAGCATGAGGGCGCGGGTCGCGCGATCTTCGCCGACCAGGCGGATAGTTTCCTCACCGATGAGCGGAGCGGCGATGGACGTCGTTGGAACGACGATGGCATCGACGCTTGCATCTTTCAGCGCCTGACGGAATTGCCGGATGAATTTTTCGCGTAGTTCAAGGGCGGAGAGATAAGTTGTTGCGGAAACTTTCGTTCCCATTTCGAGGCGGGAGCGAACGTCCTCTCCGTAATCGGCAGCTCGAGAGGGGTACCATCCGGCCTGCTGGTGATAGTGAGTGGCTTCGGGCCAAGCGATCTGATTTCCTGCGTCTTCCGTTTCTTTTAGAAGGGACAGAGAGACTTGCTTGAACGTCACGCACTGTTTTTTCAAGACACGAATCGCCTTATCGAATACGGTGAGGACATCGGGTGAAACAAGGTCGAGAAAAAAATCTTTGGAAACGCCGAGCGTGAATTGGCGGGGCTTGGCCGAAGATTTTTCGAGGGCGCGCAAACTGGGTTCGCCGTTAACGCGACGCAGGATCGGTTCGAGAAGAAGAGCCGCATTGTGCACCGTGCGAGCTAGCGGGCCGACACAATCGAGGCGTGGGGAAAGTGGAATTACGCCGTCAACGCTGACACGGCCGAGGGTGGGTTTGAGGCCGACGATGCCGCAGAGCGAAGCAGGAATGCGGATGGAGCCGCCAGTGTCGGTGCCGATGCTGCCATAGCAAAGGCCTGCGGCGACGGCGGCCGCGGAGCCACCGCTGGAACCGCCCGGAATGCGCGAGAGATCCCAGGGATTGTGGACGGGGCCGTAGTGCGGGTTGTTGCTGGTGACGCCGTAGGCGAACTCGTGCATGTTGGTTTTGCCGACGATGATGGCGCCTGCATTCTTGAGTTGTCCGACGACTGCGGCATCTTCCGTGGGAATGAAATCCTTCAAGATTTTTGAGCCTGCCGTGGTACGAATGCCCGCGGTGTAAATATTGTCTTTCAGCGAAATTGGAATGCCGTGAAGTGGGCCGCGGTCGCGATAGCCTTTGCGGCCGCGTGGAGCGAAGAGCTCAGTTTCGGCTTTTTTGGCTTGGGCGAGGGCCAGCTCGGAGGTCACGGTGATGTATGCGTTCAGTTTGGGATTCAATTGGTCGATGCGGGCTAGGATTAACTTGGTGAGTTCGACGGGCGAGAGCTTTCGTTTGCGGAAGAGACGGGCGATTTCTTCGATGGAGGCGAAGGCAAGGTCGGTGTCGGTGGTTGGAGGCATGGGTAGTGAAGTGGAGTGGCGAATTTAGCACATCCATTGTGGGCGGAGCCATTTGAACTCAATTTTCGACGAGAGTGAGCCGAGTTGAAGCAAGGCTGCGTATTGCCCGGAGCGATTGGAGGTACAGAGATATCTAATGTTGCGGTATTCGGGACATTGTCGGCTGTCCCCGCCTCACTGAGCAGGTGCCCCCATTCAACAGTTTCAGCACATTGTCGGTTGTGTCCGTCTCACCAATCCGGGGAAAAATCTTCTCGACGCTATGATGGTGCGCGTCGGCATCGCGGTCGGTCATCGCATCCGCAACAAGCACAACGTTGTAACCGTAATCATAGGCGCTACGTGCTGTTGCCTCGACGCCGGCGCTGGTCGCAACGCCCGTCAGGAAAATTTGAGTTACGCCCCGCTGACGCAAATATTCATCCAAAGATGTCCCGATGAACGCGCCGACTCGTTGCTTGCTCACGAGGTAATCGCTGGACTGCTGCTGCAACTCAGGAACGAGCTCCGTCCAATCGGCGGGAAGCGACAACAAGTTGCGAGGTCCGGCGTCGGTCCGCCCCGGAGCCGCGCCCGTCACGTTGACGAGAACGACGGGCAAACCTCTCTCGCGGAACAAGGGGGCGAGTTGGGCAACGCGCGCGATGATCTCCCTGATCGGGTGCACAGTCGCCATACCGACAATGCCTTTTTGCAGGTCGATCACGACCAAGGCCGCGGTGCTATCGAATTTTGTGAGTGGCATGGATTTTCCTTTTGCTTGCTGTATCCCGTACCGCGCCGGTTTCGCCCCGGAGCTTACGCGGCATGTTTCTCAGCAAATCGCACACTCGACATCGTGCTTAGTACGGCGACGCCTGCGAAGAAAATAACAAGTACGGAGTAGTCTCCAGTCGAAACCTTTCCGACGCGAAACAGGATGTAACCGACGGCCAGATTAAACAGCGCCCACACAACATTCACAGTGGGCGATGAGAGTCCTTTTCCTGGAGGGTTGGCGAATGGCGTCGGGAAACGGTCGCCAGAGATGCCGTGCACGAAATGGGGCACGACGTTGGCAAGAAACATCCCGGCAAAGAAGCAAGCGATGTAGTCATACCAGGGCATTAGAGTTTCCTTTCGATTGGCGAGTGGGAGATCGGACGTCCTCGAAGATAAGCTAGCGCTTAAATTCGACTTGGATTGTTGTGTCTACTTCGACGGGCCTGCTGTCGAGTGTGGTGGGTTGGTAGCGCCATTGGCGGACGGCGTCAACTGCGGCCTTGGCAAGAATTGGGTCGCCATTAACGACTGTGATTTCGCTGACGCTGCCGTCAACCGCGAGGACTACGTGAAGTAAAACCGAACCTTGAATCTTGATGGCCGGATAGATGGGGTCGATCTTGGTAAGAAGCTTTGAATGTTGGACATTGCCACCGATACGAACGCGAAGAAGCGGAGCGGTGCTAAGTGCCTGCAGGACTTGGATGGGCATGAAACGGAAGGCGCCGTCGACGTAGAAGAAGTCGCCAATCGCCACGCCGAATTGTTGTTTGGGATTGCTGCCACTGGCGACGTAGAGAGGAATGGGCGTGAGCATCGCGTCGACGACGGCCCTTCCCAGGCCCGAGGCGGCACCAGATTTTTCTACGAGGCTGACTTCCGGATTAGTTTGATCGTCCTTTCTTGCATATCCGAAGATTCCTGTAAGTTCCTCTGGCAAGCCGGGCAGAAGGTTGGCGTACTTGGCGTCCATCCGAGCGCCTTCGGTGGGGCCAAAGATTTTCGCAAACCAGGCGGTGTGTCCGGGAAGAGTCACGCTGGAGAAGTAGGCGGAGACCTCTTGAATGTCCTTGGATTTCATTGCGGCGAAGACGGCGCGGATGAGGAGTTTAAGGCCATCGGGTGAGGCGGGATATGCGGCCGGTGAGCTATTTGCGGCGGAGGAATCTTGGGCGGAAACCATGATGGGCGTCGCAAGGATTAGGAGTGCGAGGGCGATCGGTTTTAGAAACGGTAACGAAAGCATAGGACTCCTATTAACCAGCATAAACAGAGAATTTATACCACATCGTAGTTCGTATTCCGATTTGCCGCGTAACAGGAAAAATGATTGCGCTGGCGATGAGCAACGGAAGGCAAGGTGCACTACGTCGGGAGTTAGAAGATGTTTTCCTGGCGGCGGAGATTTCCGAAGGAGCCAATGTTGGCGATGATGAAGGTGGCGGTGAAGCGGTTTTCGGTGCGGACCTGGCCGAGGTTGATGCGGCGATATTCGAGGGCGAGGCCGCAGCAGCTGCCGTTGTAGCTGACTTGCACGAGCTGGCTCTGCAAGATTTGGTTGGTGAAATCGTAGCTGATACCGGTGGTGAAATTGAAGCCTTTACGCGTCAAGTTTCCGTAGCCCATCAGGGCGCGAATCTGGTTGGAAAGCGGCTGCGTAAAGGGGACAAAACCTGGCGGAGGTACCGGAGGAAGATCGGCTTCCACCGGATTGTCGTTGAGGCGGAAGTAGGCGAGGGTCGCGAAGAATTCACTGTAAGGCTTCACTTTCAGAAGGGTGCCGACGGTGACGAGCCGATCGATTTGAGTATCGTATTGGAGGATTTGTTCAACGTCATACTTACCACCCGGCATGATCTTGATATCGCTGATGATGGGAGACCAGTTGCGTGGACCGAAAGCGAAAGCAAAGGGCGATATGGAGTCGAGCGCCTGGAAGACGTTGCGTTGGCCGTCCACGATGGCGCCGCCGAAAGTGGGATCGAAATAATGCGCCTGGAGAATGCTCCAAGAAATTAGTTCCTCAGGCTGGCCGTCGCCCGTCTTGAGGAAGAGCCGCTGAGTGAGCCCGTATTCGATCTGATTGGTGTCGGTTAGGGTCGCATCGGAGTCGAAGCGAATAAAATCCGCAATGTTGTTTACCCCGCCGACATAGTGATACGTGAGCGTGGGCTCGATCGTATGTTTGTACCTTTTGCGAGGTTTGTTCTTGTCGATGGAGGACCGATCATAAAAGCGTTCGAGAGTGGGCAGGCGCAGGTCGACGGTGAGTTCTCCGGTGTTCCGCGTGAGGTACTGGGAGCTTAATTGCCCAGCGGAATTGTAGGAGTCACCGTAAAACGTGGTGCGGAAGGTCGCAGAAGTGGTGACGCCAAGCCAGTCACCGAAGTGGAGCGGAATCGTCACCGTGGGGGCGAATTCAGTGCGAGGCACGAACGCGGGAGTATCCAGAGGAGTGTCATCCTGGCGGTGTAGCGCGTCGACAAAGGAATCGAAGGAAAAATAGACGGGAAGATTCTGCCAGGGGGCTTGTTCCACGGAGCTGAAGAGAACTTCAGGAGCGTTGCGCAGCAAAACGCTGATGGCCGGCGTCGTGACTCCAGTCGTGTCATTTGTGACGGGAATGCTGAGGAAGGTTTTGTCGGACAGGGAAGCGAAGTTCAGGCTGAAACCGCGGAAGTTGTTGGTGAGAAAGGCGGCGCTGCGAACTTCGGAAGTGATGGCATCGCCATAGGTGTCAGCAAAGGCCAGCCGAAAAGTCAGCGAAGAGAGTTCGTTAAGATCGGCGACAGCGCGCCAGCCATTGGGCAGGAGAGACTGAGCTTCGAGTTGCATCTGGTGGCCGCCCTGATTTTCGAGGACGGTCGTGCCGTTTGGCCCAGGCTCGTCAATGCCGCGATCGATCACCCCGTAGTACGTGTATTTAATGGAGGTGTTCTCGAAAGGACGCGCGCGGAATTCGCCACGCTCGGCCGAGCCTCGTTTGGATAGCAGCTCCGCTCCCGCCGTAAGGTCATACCAAGGTTTCGGCGCTAAGTAGATAGCATCCCCCAGAACGAAGCCCTTGCTGTTGCTCTGAGCGACCACCGGAATCAGAATTCCGGACTGTCGAATCTTTTCGCCGGCTGGCGCCGTGGCGTAGGGCAGCCAGAGAAGAGGGACACGATAGAGGCGGAAGTTGGCGCTGACCAAGGCGACAGTTTTATCGAGACGAATGCGAGTGTGCTGGGAATAAAACTGCCAAGTGGGATGTTGGGGGTCGCAAATGGTGATCCAGCCGTGGCTGACGAGGTAGATGTCATCGGCCAAGCGTTCGACCTCGGGGGCCTGGAAATAAATAGGATTCTGAGAAATCAGGATTAACGGGTTGGCGCGGCGCTCGATTTTGACGGTGCCACGAACGTTGAGGAAGGTGCCGTGGCCGGTGCTTACGTTGTAGTGAGCTTCATCGGCTTCGAGGTGTTCATTGTTGTAATCGAAACGGACATGGCCGCGAGCAAAGGACTCGGAAGTTTTTTCGTTGTATTCGACGTGATCGGCCTGGAGGCGTTCTTCTCCATAGTGAATGTCCACGTCATCGTCAGAGATAAAGAGATCGCCGCGTTTTTGCTGAGGGCCGCGCGACCAAATCTCGACATCGCCAGCCTTGGCGGAGTGCAGAGGGGCCTGTTGCGCGGAGGATACCGGTAACGCTGGTCCGAAGAGAGAACAAAGGAGCGTCGTGAGGAACAGAAAGAACCGGAGCGCGGACGTAGTCCGGGCATGGAAGAGACCATTCACGCGGAACATTTGTGCGATGAAATCAGTGAGATAGCCTAGCATGCGGCTGGGGGGATGTGTAGAAGAGTCCAGAAGAGGTTCTGGCCGTAGGACGTGGAGGGGCCTTTTGCCGCTGAAAGCGGGGGAACGAAACGCTGGGAGGATGCGGCGCGTCATTGTGAGCACGGGGCTGATGGCCATTCCAGAAACAATTGATGCATTTCGCGGCATTGGGGAGGTATGATGCCCGGCCTTGCACACTAAGGGAAAGAAAACATGGGCGGTTTGCCCGTTTTGAGAAGGGTCCAGCGGCAGCACTGTCCGGCGGTCCGAAGCGAATACGGAGGAAAGAGCATGAAGGCGAAACATCTTAGTCTACGTAGTTTAGCCGCGTGGTTCGCGGCGACGGCGATGATTCTCGGCGGAATTGCAGGGCCGGTTCGGGCGAAATTCCAGGACGCCATGGCCCAGGGTACGCAGGATAAGAAAGACGAAAAGACAGCCGAAAAAAAGGACGAGAAGAAGGGTTTGCCGCTGAAGTCCACGCGCAAGATAGAGTTCACGACGGACGAGGGGACGTGGCTGTCGCTGGATGTTTCGCCGGATGGCAAAACGATCGCATTCGAATTGGTCGGGGACATTTATACGCTGCCGATTGAAGGCGGAGCTGCGAAGCTGATCGATCCCGGAATGGCGTTTGACAGCCAGCCCAAATTCTCGCCCGATGGAAAATGGATTGCGTTTCTTTCTGACCGTGAAGGCAGCGAAAACATTTGGATCATGCATCCGGACGGAAGCGGTGTGAAACAGGTTTCGAAAGATCCCAATAGCGAGTTTGTTTCGCCGAGCTGGTCGCCGGATGGGAACTATATTTTCGTTTCAAAGGCAGGATTCGGAATTGGATCGAGCGAAATCTGGATGTACCACATCAACGGTGGTTCGGGCGTGCAAATCACGAAGTCCAAGCCCACACCGACCACAAAAAGAGCAGATAGGCCGAACGCAATGGGAGTTGTGGCGTCGCCGGACGGAAAGTACCTCTATTACGCGACGAAGCTCGGATCGCTGAACTACAACGCACAATTTCCCATGTGGCATATTGCCCGGCGCGACAGAAAGACGGGCGACGAAGACGACATCATCAGTCAGCCGGAGAGCGCGTTCCGGCCAGTGCTCTCGCCGGATGGGAAGGAGATTGTGTACGTAACCCGCTATGAAACGGAGACCGGGCTGCGGTTGCGAAATCTTGAGACTGGGGAAGACCGTTGGATAAGGTATCCCGTAACGCGCGACGACCAGGAATCGTTATTCACTCGCGACGTTTTTCCGGGATATGCGTTTCTTCCGGACGGGAAGGAAATTGTCTACAACCAGAACGGAAAGATCCGCCGGCTGAATATCACGACTGGGGCTGAAAGTATAATTCCATTTACCGCGCAGGTGTCGCAAGAGCTGGGACCGAAGCTGGACTTTCCACAACTTGTCGAGCAAGGGCCCGTGAAGGTGCGCCTAATTCAGGACGCTGTTGAATCGCCGGGCGGCAAGAAGATGGTTTTCTCGGCGATGACACACCTTTACACCATGGATATTCCGGGCGGCAAGCCACAACGATTGACAACCGGGAATGCTCGCGAATTCGAACCGGCGTGGTCGCCGGACGGAAAATCCATCGCTTATGTGACGTGGTCGAGCGCGGGTGGGCAGCTTTGGAGGGTATCGGCTGCGGGAGGAACGCCGCAACAATTGTCCAAGACGGCAGCGTTGTACAGCAATCCAGTTTGGTCGCCAGATGGAACGAGGATCGTGGCGTTGCGAGGGAATGCTTACGACCGCGAAATGAGCGAATTTGACAGCGGGCAAACGCAGAATGCTGATCTCGTCTGGATTCCGGCGCAGGGTGGCGATGCGACTCTGATTTTGCCGGCGCGCGGCGCAGGCTCGCCCCACTTTACCCACGACAAGGACAGGATTTATATCTACACGCCGCAGGGACTTGTGTCGCTGCGTTTTGACGGCACAGACCGCCGCACGCATCTGGTGGTGAAAGGGAAGGGTCTCTATTTTGCGGAGGAGCCAGTCCCCGCGGAGAACGTGAAGGCAAGTCCCGACGGGCAATGGGTGCTGGCGCAGGTGATGAATCAGCTTTACGTGATAGGAATGCCGGTCGTCGGTGGAGAAGCACCCACGGTGGATGTTACGACGCCGTCCGTGCCCGTGAAGCGGCTGACGGACATCGGAGCAGACTATTTCAATTGGGCGGATGACGGAAAGACAATCACTTGGGCCGTGGGAGCCAGTTTTTTCCGTGAGCCGCTAAGCGCTATTTCTTTCGAACCGCCGAAAGAAGAAGAAAAGAAGGACGGCGACAAGAAAGACACGGGGGCGCAAACGGCGGACGCCAACAAGGATGAAAAGAAGGAAGAGAAAAAAGAACCGAAGAAACTTAAGGAAGAGGACAAGAATGTTCAGGAGATCGCAGTCGATCTAGAAGTTCCGCGGAAAACGCCGAAGGGGACGATTGTGTTGCGTGGCGCGACCGTAGTGACCATGAAGGGTGACGAAGTCCTGAAGAACGCGGATATTGTTGTGGAAGACAACCGCATCAAAAGCGTGGGACCAAAGGGCGCGGTTCCCGCCGGGGCTAAAGTGTTCGACGTAGCAGGGAAAACGATCGTGCCCGGCTTTATTGATACGCATGCGCATTGGACTGAAATTCGCCGGGGCATCCTGGATACACAAAACTGGGCGTTCCTGGCGAACCTGGCCTACGGCGTGACCGCTGGTCTTGACGTACAGACTGGCACGAACGACATGTTCGCCTATCAAGATCTGGTGGACGCCGGCGACATTCTCGGGCTGCGCGCATTTTCTACTGGTCCTGGAGTTTTCTCGGATAACAATTTCCAGTCGATGGAAGAAGTAAAAGGTGTGCTGACGAAGTACAGAAAGTATTACGGCACGCACAACATCAAGAGCTACATCGTGGGCAATCGCAAACAGCGGCAGTTTATGGTGATGGCGTCGAAAGAATTGGAAATGATGCCGACGACCGAGGGCGGATTGGACTTGAAGCTCAACCTCACGCATGTCATCGACGGTTTCCACGGGAACGAGCACACGCTTCCGATCACACCCCTGTTTAACGACGTGCTGCAAATGTTTGCGCAATCGGGGATTTCGGAAACGCCGACGCTGATCGTGAATTACGGCGGCCCGTTTGGCCAGGAATACTGGTTTGAGAACACGAACGTGCACGACAACGCGAAGCTTAACCATTTTACGCCGCATAACCTGCTCGATGAAAAGACCAACCGGCGGCCGGGTTGGTTCCGCACGGACGAGTACGCGTTCCCGAAACTTTCGGCACAGATGGCGAAACTTTTGAGAGCGGGCGGTCTTGTCGGCGTGGGCAGCCACGGACAGTTGCAGGGGCTCGGATATCACTGGGAAATGTGGATGCTTGCGAGCGGAGGAATGACGCCGCTCGAAGTGCTGCGCTGCGCGACTCTGAATGGGTCCAGAATTGTCGGGCGGCCGCAGGATCTCGGCTCGATAGAGGTGGGGAAGTTGGCCGATTTGATCATTCTGGACAAGAGCCCGCTCGATGACATCCATAATACGAATACGATTCATTGGGTTATGAAAAACGGCGAACTGTTTGAAGGCGATACATTGGATCAGGTTTGGCCGGAACAGAAGAAACTTGAACCTTTGTACTTCTGGAATTTCGACAGGCCGAAGGCGGGAGAGCCTTTGAGCTATGGGAAGACGGTGAATCCGTAAGGCGCTGAGTTGCAAAACGGGGCCAGCATGCTGCGGCACTGCAAGAAAGAGCGGAAAAAGAAAGAGGGCACGGCGTGCCGTGCCCCTACGGGGACTACTCTTTGGATTTTGCTTCTGGTTTGGTTTGCGTGGAGCGATACCAGTCGAAGGTACGGTTTAGGCCTTCTTCGAAAGTAACTTGAGGATCGTAGCCGAGATATTCGCGCGCTTGCGTTATGTCGGCTTGTGAATCGCGAATGTCGCCATCGCGAGGGGGTTCGTACTTCGCTTCCAGCTTCTTGCCTGAGATTTTTGCAAGCAGCTGGACGGTCTGATTCAGCGTAAAGCGGCCGCCGGTCCCGACGTTGAAGGTCTTGCCGGAAACGTTAGGCGCTTCGCAGGCAAGAAGATTGGCTTGCACGGCGTTTTCCACGAATGTGAAGTCGCGAGATTGCTCGCCATCGCCAAACATGACGGGTTGCGTTTCTTCCAGAAAGCACATGCAGAATTTCGCTAACACGCCGGAATACGGCGAGCCGGGATCTTGGCGAGGACCGAAAATGTTGAAGTAGCGGAGTGAAACATTTTCCAGACCATAGCAGCGGCCAAAGGTTTGCGCGTAAAGCTCACCAACAAATTTGGTGACGCCATACGGCGAGATGGGGGCAGGAGGCATGGTTTCGACTTTGGGAAGTGTGGGCGTCTCTCCGTATGCGGAAGAAGAAGCGGCGAACACCACGCGCTTCACTTTGGCGTCTCGAGCGGCAACGAGGACGTTTAGAGTTCCATCGATGTTGATTTTGTTGGTTTCGATGGGATCTTTGACGGAGCGCGGCACCGAAGTACGAGCGGCAAGGTGCAGCACGTATTCGGCTTCGTGCATGGCCTTGCGGACCACCTCGATATCCGTGATGCTACCCTTCATAAAGGTGATTTTGTTGCGGATTTCGGCGAGGTTATCCTCTTTGCCGGAGGAGAGGTCGTCGAGCACGACCACGCTGTGGCCGCGCCGCACGAGTTCGTCTACTGTGTTCGAGCCGATGAAACCGGCGCCGCCTGTGACGAGGTAGCGCATTCAGGAGTTCCTCCTCGATCTAGATCCGTGAACGGCAGAGTGCCGTCTCGGCAATTGACGCGGCGCCGGCGAAGACGCGGGCCTCGCGTTTTGGTAACCTCAAAGTTCGCGGGTAGCGTCCGGCGGACTCTGCCGGGCTACTGCGGACGAATTCGTATTGTACGACGGAAGGCCAAAAGGCAAGGGACTGTTTCCCAGGCAGGTCACACAAAGAGCATGAGCTACCGAAAAGTGATTGGAATAGCCGGTTTGCTGGCGCTTGGATGCGCAGCGGGAGGCTACTACTGGATGAGGGAAAGAAACGCGGGATTGGAGCGTACCTGGGCTTCCGCCCGTGCTGCCGATTCGCGGAGCGCTCCGACGACGGACTTCCCCGCCATCGCCCCAACCGGCCCCGCGTCTACTTCGACTCCTAATAAGGCCGGCGATCCAGCGGTAGATCCCGGGTTGCCTTTGCGCAGGGGCGAGGTGCTGGAATATACGGCGAATGTTTCGAGCTTGACGAATGTGGCCAATTTGAAATTGCTGGTAGGCGAACACAAAGATTTTTTCGGCAAGAACGCCTGGCATCTCCAGGCGTTTGCGCATACGGAGAGTCCCCTGCGGATGGTCTTCGAGTTGGACGACCAATTTGACTCGTACAGTGATGCAGGGACGATGACGAGCCTGCAGTATGAAATGCACTTGAGTGAGCGGGGGCAAAAAGTGGACTCCGTTCAGCGCATGACGGCCACCGGAAAAGAGCCGGCGCCTCCCGATGCCACAGAAACACGAGTTCTCCCCGGCACGCGGGATCCACTGGGCATGTTGCAATTTTTGCGAAACGTGGATTGGACGAAGACAGCGGAAGTTCGATGCCCGGTCTATGACGGGCACAAACTATACGACGTGAGGGCAAAGCTCATCAGCGCGGGCGAGGCAGTTACCGTTCCCGCGGGAAGTTTTAAGACGTCGAAGATTGAGATTCGTGTCTTCGAGAATGGCCAGGAAATGAAGGACGCCCATTTCACAATGTACTTCGCAAACAACGCTGCGCGCACCCCCGTGCTGCTGGAAGCGATTATGCCGTTCGCGACGGCCCAGGTGCAGCTAGTGCACGCGAAGTAGAAGTCTCATCGCCGCTGCAAACTCAAGAACATTTTCCAAATCAGAGCTGGAAACTAATCGCTCGCCGGTCGAGGCGCGATGGAGCGCTATGTCGCCATTCGCTCTATCAAGGCACAGGAGATGTGGCCGATGGTGATATGGGCTTCCTGAATTCGCTGCGGATCTTGCGAGGGTACGTTGAGTAAAAGATCGACTTTTTTGGCAAGCGCGCCGCCCGTTTCTCCGGTGAAAGCGACAAGATAAGCGCCGCGCGCACGCCCAGCCTCCACGCCCTTAACTATGTTCGGGCTTTCGCCGCTGGTCGAGAGGGCCACGAGAATGTCCTGGGAAGCCAAGAGCGATTCGATTTGACGGGAGAAGATGCGCTCGAATCCGTAATCATTGCCGGCTGCCGTAAGTACGGATGGATTGGTCGTCAACGCCAAGGCTGCGAGGCCGCGCCGGTCGGTGCGCAACCTCACGACAAGCTCGGCCGCGAGGTGTAGAGCATCGGCGGCACTTCCGCCGTTTCCGAAGAAGACGATTTTTCCGCCGCCACGGAGCGCTTCGGCACTTTTTTCAGCAAATTGCCCGATGCGCCCGATAAGCTCGTCGGAGAAACTTTGCTTCACGCGAGCGCTTTCCTCGAGCTGGCGTCGAATCTCTTCGGCGGATGAGGCCATCGGGGCCTAGCAGAGCACTATCTTATCGCGATGCCGCATGACGCGGCGGGTGGCATTACGAGTGTCTACAACAAGATGGGCGGCGTCCACAATCGCAGCGTAATCGTAGCTCGAGTGATCCGTCGCGATAATGACCCCGTCATAGCTGGCCAATGTTTGCGGATTCAGTGTGACAGACTTCATGTTTTCATAGTTGTAGTGCCGCATTTTGTGGAGCTGCGGGAAATAGGGATCGTTATATTCGAGACTGGCGCCGCGCTCCTGAAGCAACTGCATAATTTTCAGTGTGGGCGATTCGCGCAGGTCGTCGACGTCCTTCTTGTACGCCACGCCAAGAATCAGCAGCTTCGATCCTTTGAGACTCTTCTTGTGATTGTTGAGAGCCGCGGCTACCGCGTCTACAACGTGATAGGGCATTGCCGTGTTGACTTCGCCGGCCAGTTCGATGAACCGAGTGGAGAAGTCGAACTCGCGCGCCTTCCAGGAAAGGTAATAGGGATCAACAGGAATGCAATGTCCGCCGAGGCCCGGACCGGGATAGAAGGGCATGAAGCCAAACGGCTTCGTCGCGGCGGCATCGATCACTTCCCAGATATCAATCCCCATGCGAAGGCTGAGCATTTTCAGTTCGTTGACCAGCGCGATGTTGACGCAACGAAATATGTTTTCAAGGAGCTTGGCCATTTCCGCCGCGCGCGTGGAGCTGACGGGCACGACGCGGGCAACAACCTGCGCGTAGATCGAAACGGCTGCGCGGCCGCTCGGCGGATTTACGCCGCCGACGACTTTGGGAATCTGCGCCAGGCCAAACTGTTTATTGCCAGGATCTTCGCGCTCGGGAGAAAACGCGAGGAAGAAATCGCACGCGACATTTTCGTTTTCGGGACCTGCGGCGATGGGGCAGTGCAGGCCACTCTTTTCAAGGATGGGAAGCACGAGCTCCTCGGTAGTGCCGGGATAGGTGGTCGATTCGAGAACAACCAGCTGACCCCGTTGGAGATGAGGGTAGACAGAAATAGCGGTTTGTTCCACGTAGCTGAGATCAGGCTCACGGCGTTCATCCAGCGGCGTTGGGACGCAGATAATGATGGCGTCCGCATCCTTGATGCGCGCGAATTCCGTGGTCGCACTAAAGTGTTTGGAGTTGACGAACTGCTGGATCTTCGTTTGCGGGATATGCTCAATGTAGGATTTTCCTGCGTTGAGCATGTTCACTTTGTTCGGATCGGTGTCAAATCCCGTGACTTTGTGGCCCGCTTCCGCGAAACGCAGGGCCAGTGGCAACCCTACATATCCGCAACCAATGATGGCGACCTTCAATTGAGCGCCTTTGAAAAATTCGGGTTTCCGGTCTATAGGCATGAGTTACGTCGCTCTCCTAATCATTTTTTGGCAATATAGCAGGCCGTTCGGCCAATTGGACAAAGACATCCCAATATAGCAGGTTCCACAAGAACAAAAAATCACAGGCATTTCGTGTGTTACCACCTGTTCAAGAGTGGTTGCGACAGGGAACGGGACGCGGGAAGATAAGACAGACGACTATGGCAGAGAGCAAGAACGTGCAATCCTGAGCTTCCATTCGCCGATGACACTTATTGTCTTGCTGCTTGGGCTCGCTGTTGGTGTGCTCGTCGGCTTACTGGGCATCGGCGGAGGTGTTGCACTGGTGCCGGCCCTAGTTTATCTGCTGCACATGGACCAACATTTGGCTCAGGGCACTTCACTTTTTATCCTTCTGCCGCCGGTGGGGCTTGGTGCTCTGCGCGGATATTGGAAGCAAGGCCAAGTCGATTTGCGCGCTGGAATACTGTGCGCGATGGGAATGCTGGCGGGTGGCTACTTCGGCGGATTGATTGCCGTCCCTCTCGCTTCGAGGAATCTCAAGGGGCTGTTCGGCTGTTTTCTGATTCTGGCTGCGTTCTTGCTTTGGCGAAAACCGCAAGCGGAAAAGCGAACAATGGCGTCCGCCAGTGAGGAGTCAGTCCATGAATGACGGCCCGATACGTGACGCCGGCATTTTTGTAGCAGCATGCCTCTGCGGCATTGCTTCGGGATTATTTGGTATCGGGGGCGGCACTCTCTTGGTGCCGTTCTTGGCGTTGTTTTTTGCCTTTGGGCAACATCGCGCGCAGGGTACGAGCTTGATAGCGTTGATCCCGCCGACGGGCGCGCTGGCGTTCTATGCGTATGCCAAAGCGGATTACGTTTCCTGGCATATCGGGCTGTTCTTGATCCCGGGCGTATTTGTCGGAGGCGTGTTAGGCGGATGGCTGGCTAAGCGGCTCCATCCGCGGCGAATGAGGCAAGTGTTTGCGGGGATGATGCTGATGCTGGGGATTTGGCAGGCCGTGTCAGCCTGGGCCCGCTAGGGAGTCTGCGAAGACCATGATCGACGTGCATTGCCATATTCTTCCGGGGCTCGACGACGGGCCGGAAAGCATAGGGACATCGCTGGCGATGGTCGAGTCCGCGATTGCGGACGGCATTACGCATGTTGTGGCTACCCCGCATTCGAGCAATCAATATTTCTTCGACTACTCGCGGGTCCAAACACTACGAGGGGAACTGCAGGAAAAGATTGGCGACAAGCTCATTCTAGCTACAGGCTGTGATTTTCATCTAAATCCCGAAAATCTTGATGCGCTGCGCGAAGATGCGCCTCGTTTCTGCATCAACCAGCGTGACTATCTCCTCGTCGAATTCAACGAATATTCCATTCCGCCCGCTATGGACCAGACGCTGCATGAAATACAGCTTTTGGGACTGAGACCGGTGATAACGCATCCCGAACGCAATGCGATTTTGCGCCTGCAGACGAGGCGCCTTGCGAAATGGGTCCGGCATGGCTGTTTTATACAGGTGACTGCTGGATCTATCACCGGAGTTTTTGGTCCTGGAGCGCAAAAAGATGCCTTGCGTTGGGTGGCCGACGGATTAGTTCACATTGTGGCCAGCGACGCACACAATACGCGTGGCCGGCCGCTCAAGCTTCAGCCGGCGTTCGATGTAGTGCGTGAACAGTTTGGAGAGGACAAGGCTCGCGCCCTGTTCGTTGAGAATCCGATGGCCGCATTCGAGGGACGCGACCTGCCGCATGTTCCGGAATTGCCGGATGAATTCACTCCCCCACGCCGCAAACGTTTTTTCTTTTTCTAGATTTCTAGTTTGCGGGACGCAGCGGCATTCCGGCCCAGGCATTCAATATTCCCAGAGATTCGCGAACGACATCGAGCGCATCACCTGTTGTGCGCCACCACTTGCCCGGTTCGAAGGGATCGTCGGAAGCGGCGCGTATAATCGCTCGTCCGCGGCCTGCGGCGAGGCGGTTCCATAGGATGCGCACGCGGCGTGTATGCACTTTGCTTGTCACGATGATTACTGTCGTGCCTTTTTCTGCATCAAGCGCTTTGGAGGTGGCTGCGAGTTCGTCCGCGGTGTTGATAATGGGAGGTTCGAGAAGCCGGATGTCGCCTTCAGGCACTCCTTCATGTATCAGCACGTGTAAGTCGTAGAAATCCTCACCCGCGTAAGAGATCCCCATCGCTTCGAGCGTTGCTCCAGGTTCCGTGGAATGTGTCAGCCATACTTTTGGTGCATACCCTTCCCGATATAATTTTGCAGCTTCCATAGCGCGAAGTGGCATGTGCCCGCTGAGGATGACGATAGCCTGAGCCTTTTCGAGCGGGTCTTCCACTACGAGCCAGCGGCCTATGCAAAGAAGAACGACCACGGCACCAAGGAGCATGACTCCGGCGAGACCGAGCACAATTCGGCGTTTTCTCCGGGGTTGTAGAACCGTGCTTTCAGAAGTGTTTTCGGATGCCATCTTCAGCGATTCCTCAGCGTCTGGCCGCATCCTATCTCCCGGGAGAGATGTGGTCAATTCAGCAAGCGCGGGCTACACTAACAGAACGCCCATTTTCAGGAGGATGCATGAAAGCGGTGGTGACCGGAGGAGCTGGATTTTTGGGATCGCATCTTTGCGATCGACTGATTGCCGAAGGTTGGGATGTGCTGGTTCTCGATAATCTGGTCACAGGAGTAGAAGCTAACATTGGGCACTTGCTTAAGCACGCCAATTTTCGCATCGCGCGGTGCGACGTTTCGAAGTACATCGACGTTCCAGGGCCGGTGGATTACGTTTTGCACTTCGCTTCCCCCGCGAGCCCCGTGGATTACCTGAAGCTTCCCATCCAGACGCTCAAAGTGGGTGCCCTGGGCACGCACAACGCGCTCGGGCTAGCGCTTGCGAAGAAAGCGAAGTTTTTCCTGGCCTCGACGAGCGAATGTTATGGCGACCCAGAAATCTCGCCGCAGCACGAAGAGTATTGGGGCCACGTAAATCCGATAGGACCGCGAGGCGTTTATGACGAAGCGAAACGCTTTGCGGAAGCCATGACCATGGCCTACCACCGCTATCACGATGTGGACACTCATATCGTGCGCATCTTCAACACGTACGGCCCAAGAATGCGCCTCAACGACGGACGCGCCCTTCCAAACTTCGTCCACCAGGCACTAACGGGAAAACCGCTAACTATTTATGGTGATGGCAAGCAGACGCGGAGTTTTTGCTACGTGTCGGATTTGATCGATGGGATTTACCGATTGATGCTTTCGGACGAGCATCTTCCCGTAAATATCGGGAATCCGCAGGAGATCACGATTCTTGAATTTGCCGAACGAGTTCGCAAGCATTTCGAGAATGCCCCTGCGATTGTTCATGAGCCCCTGCCGCAAGATGATCCGAAGCGCCGCTGTCCGGACATCAGCAAGGCAAAACGCATTCTAAAGTGGGAGCCCAAGGTTGGATTAGAAGAGGGTTTGCGAATGACCCTAGACTATTTTAAGCAAGGATTCGCGGCCAGTAAGACCGCTTAGCCCAAAGCAGCGAGCGAACCAAAACCTGCGAAGATGAGTTCGTCGCGCCTCACTTTTTGTGGAAAGAGTGTTGGAGAGAAT
Source organism: uncultured Acidobacteriota bacterium (assembly GCA_963784015.1). GTDB lineage: Bacteria > Acidobacteriota > Terriglobia > Acidiferrales > UBA7541 > Acidiferrum. Next base: position 1,092,539 of record CAWAPX010000023.1, on the reverse strand, counting down.
CTACGCTCTGCCGAACGAGTAGTATTCAAATCCAAGCTCGCGCATATGTTTTGGAGAATATAAATTTCTGCCGTCCAAAACGAGGCCCCGCGCCATGAGTGGCTTGGCACGTTTCCAGTCCAGGTTGCGAAAAATCTCCCATTCCGTGCATACAAGCGCGGCATCCGCTCCACGCAATGCTTCGTAGGGATCTTCGTGGTAGGTCACCTTTGGGAAAAGGGTTTTGGTTCTCGATATAGCTTCCGGATCGGTGGCGTGCACAATCGCTCCTTCCTCGATCAAGCGCTTTACCACCTCGAGAGCCGGAGCAAAACGAATATCGTCCGTGTTGGCCTTAAATGCGAGCCCCAGAACCGCCACGTGCTTGCCTTTTACAACCCAGAGAGCCTTGTGTATTTTCTCGAGAAAACGGTCGATGCGCTGTTTGTTGACGCGCTCAGTCGCTTTCAATAGATCGAAATCAACTCCGACTGTGGCAGCGAGATGAATGAACGCCTGCACGTCTTTCGGAAAACAAAAGCCGCCAAACCCTAGTCCGGCACTGAGGAACTGGCCGCCAATGCGCGGATCCAATCCCATTGCGTGAGTAACCTCTTTAACGTCCGCTCCGATTCTTTCGCAGAGATCGGCGATGACGTTCGCATAGCTTATCTTTAGCGCGAGGAAGGAATTCGAGGCGTGCTTGATGAGTTCGGCGCTGTTGATGGTCGTCACAAGGAATGCCGGCTCTGGGCCTGATGGGCAATTGCCTTTGTGCACCGGGCAATGGAATTTGCGCTCAAGGATCGGCCGGTAGATTTCGCGCAAATCGGCGGCAGCAGATTCGTCTTCCACGCCGACCACGATACGGTCGGGATGAAAGAAGTCTCCGACGGCTGTGCCTTCACGCAGAAATTCAGGATTAGACGCTACGCGAAAAGTCGATTTGCCGCCGCTGCTATAAGCTGCAAGCGCCCTCTGAAGCTCGAGCCCGGTTCGCGCCGGTACGGTGCTTTTTTCGACCACCAACTTGGGTGAGCGCGCCTGCTCGGCTATCTGTCGCGCAACCTGATCAATGGCGGAGAGGTCAGCTTCGCCGCTTTCTTTGGGCGGCGTACCCACGCAAATAAAAATAGCATCGCCCGCGCGGATCGCTTCGCCGGCATCCTGAGTATAGGAAATGCGCCCGGCCTCGCGAGCGGACTTCAGAATTTCTTCGAGGTGTTCTTCATAAATGGGTACTTCACCGGCTTGCAGGCGGCGAATACGCTCTGGATCGATATCCGTGCAAGTCACTTCATGCCCTGCCGCAGCGAGACATGCCCCCGTCACCAATCCTACGTAGCCACATCCAATCACAGAGAGACGCAAGTCAGGTTCTCCTTGGAGCCTTAGCTAACAACCCAACGCTTCTACAACGGTCTTGCTAACAGTTCATTTTCACAGACCCGCAATACGGGGAGATTACATTATCGCGGAGTGTTGCGCGGAGCGCACAATCCGTATTGCACTCTTTCAGGTCCAAAGGGTTTCTAAATCGGTTCGCCTAGCTTTTCAACCCTCTCCCCATCAGCAACCCGCGTAAACCGAGCAACACAAGCCGCGGCTGGCGGCGCACGACGTTCCAAAGCAGGCGCGTCGATTCATCGCGGTTGATCTCGCCGAGAGACTCTCGCGTGGAAGCATTGAGAAGGTCAACTAGATGAGAATAGTCTTTTTGCTGAAAATGATGCAGGGCGCGCCGGATTAGCCAGTGCGTGCCTAGCTCGCGGCGCAGCGTCGTTAATTCCTTGTTTCTGCCGCCTCGCAAGATAGACTGCCCAACTCCGAGCGCTCCGCGCAGCCCCGTCACTATTCCACCAACCGTGGACACTTTCACCTGCGCAGCAGCGTCCCCGACCAGATATACCTCGCCGTTTCCAACGCGCCTGCGCACGGGCACCCACCCTCGATAAACCGGAATGCGCGCACCTTGCCATTCGAGCGGCTCCATCTGTTTTTTTTCTAGAAACCGCGAAAGGCACTTCTTTGCGTTGCGACCGTCTTCGCCAATAATTCCGAGCGCGCCACGCTCTGAAGATTCAGGAATCAGCCAATAGAAATAAGGCGTATCGTCGGGAACAAACCAAACGCGCGTCGTGTCAGGCGGATGATCTTTAGGCAAGCGCACGATAGCTTGCACTAGCGGGACTGTCTCAATCGGAGGCCACCCCGCACAGCGCGCCACTCGGCTTGAAGCGCCGTCTGCTCCAACCACGCTTTCCGCATGCAATTCATTGCGCTGCCCAGCGGAATCTACTTGCACGCGCAGTCCGCGGCCATTCGCAGCGAGCCCAAGAAAGCGCGTATCGAAGGAAAGTTTAGCTCCCGCCTGCTGTGCGGTCCGGGCCAATGCGGGAATCAGCCGTGAACGTTCGATGATGAGATCGGGCCGCGTCAGTGCGACTTGTGCCGAGCGTCCATCTGTAAACAACTCGAAACGCCGGATTTCGTTGACGATGCTTTCGGAAGCGGCGGAGCCAAGTTGGGTTCGGAATTGGTCGGTTACAATCAGCGAGCGCGATGCTGGCTCGAAGCCGGGCCTCGATTCCAGGACTCGTACTGGGCGTCCACCACCCGCGACAGTTGCTGCCGTATACAGGCCCGCTGCGGAGCCTCCCACAACGATGACCTCACCACTCTTACCATCTGTCCGGGGGCTCTGTTTAGTGCTAGGCACGATTTCGCTTTCCCAAGTTGCGCACACACCTTTGACGGTCAATCACCAAGATATCCGCGCTTAAACGCCCCCAGAATATTGACTGCTTGCCGCCCAGCCCAGGCGGTATGCACTGAAAATCGGTGAGACTGCAACCCGGTAAGTATAGCGAATCCACTTGCTTGGGCAAACTCGCAGACCTCTCGCCCAATGTCAGGAGGAGCGCTATATGCATTGAAAAAGCTTCAGGAGAGAGTGGCGGGCTTCTGTGCCTGGCGTTCATAAGGAGCACGTTCGAGAAATAACACCCCGCACAGCACAATAAGAGACGCAACCACTGCGACCAGAATTGCGGCAAACGGTTGTAAATAACTGACGAGGACGGCAGCACCGCCGCTTAATAACCCGAAAATGTACATGCAGACCACAGCCCCGCGATGGCCTAATCCCAGATTCGCGAGACGGTGAGCGGCGTGATCTTTACCTGGCGTGGCGAACGGCAGCAGTCCACGCCGCGAGCGGGAAATCGTGACGAGTGTCGTGTCGAATATTGTGACTCCCAGGATCAGCAGCGGTGCCAGCCAGCCGGAAATGTGGTTGGCCTGATCAAGCCGCAGCTTCAATCCCAATGTGGCCATTAGGAATCCCAGGAACATGGCTCCGCCGTCGCCCATGAAAATTTTGGCCGGCTTAAAGTTCCATCGTAGAAAACCAGTTGCAGCCCCGAGGACCGCGGCGGCGAGCGTGGTCACAAGAGTCTGGCCGTTTAAGTAAGCAAGCAAAGCGAAGAAGATGGAAGCCGTGGCGGCCACCCCAGCGCAAAGGCCGTCCATATGGTCCAGAATGCTGAAGGAAGCAGTAATTGCTACGACGAAAAAAACGGTCAGGATTGCGTCAAGGATGTAGCCGGTTCGTCCGCCTACTAGAATTTCAAATACCTGGGCATGAATTCCTGTGGCCAGCAAAATACACGCGGCAAGCGGCATCGCGAGAAACAATTTCACTTGATGGTGGAGCCACCCTCGATCATCAAGAATGCCCACTGCCGCAACGAGCGTTGCGCCAGTCAGGATTCCCACAATCTGTGCTCGAGCTGGCCCATCAAATGTAAATAAAACCGCCAATACCACGGCGGCGTACATGGCCAACCCCCCCAGCAGAGGGATCGGGCTCAGGTGAACCTTGCGCGGCCCCGGGAGATCCACCATGCCGACACGCAATGCTAATGCGCGCACTGGTACCGTTAGCGTCAGAGACGCAAATAGCGCTATCAAAAACGCCAGCAGACCGGCGGGCATGCTTCCTCGATTTTTTAGAAGGACCTGACCGGGGCCGTACGGACAGTGCCTCAATCGTCTTCTGCCGGATTGGGGGTCCGGCTCCCAAGCAAAAATGGCTGCCCCACGCAGCTTTAACACGATACTTGGAAAATTGTTTCGCTTCAATGAAGATTGTTTAACGGGTAATCAGAGAGGCAGTTGATCAGTCCCCAGTGTTACTGGACGTTCAAAAACGCATAGCTGCTTATTTGTCTTATATCGGGTCCGCGTTCCTATCTTTCGGTGAGCATGCGGCCAAAGGTGCGCTTCACTTCTTCGCGATTCCGCGTTGCATAATACCAGTCGATGGTACGCTTCAATCCGTCCTTGAAGAGTACCTTCGGTTCCCACCCCAACAGCTTTTTTGCGAGCGAGTTGTCAGCAACGCGATTGAGCGGACCGGTCGGCATGTCTGGCCGTAACTTTATCTCGGCTTGGTGGCCAGTGAAGTCGCAAACCATTTTCACTGCATCGATGACCTTAATGCGCTCCATCGTTCCCAGATTGATCGCCGTGCCATCGTTGATTTTTTCGCCGGCGAGAATCGTCCCTTCGACAATATCCTCGATGTAGGTCCAGTTGCGGATTTGCGTTCCGTCGCCCCACACTTCAAATGGGTTTTGTTTAAGGAAGGCTCGGGCGATCATGGCAATCACGGCATGATTCTCGACACCACGCGGTCCATACACCGTGAAATAACGGCAAGAGGCTGCCCCCATGCCATGTTCCTTAGCATAGGCGCTGAGGGTGAATTCTCCCATCAATTTGGCCCAGCCATAAGTGTTGTCGGCGTCGTTCGGGCCTTTCGTAAGATCTTCGGTAAGATAGAGCTCTTTCTTGACGTCCGATTGCAGAAAATTCGGATAGACACAGCCTGAGGACGCGAACACCACCTTCTTCACCTTTGCGCGCAAAGCCTCCGCGAAGACCAGCCCGTCCAGGAAAAAATTGGAAGCCGGTCCTGCTTGATGCAGATCGACATAGCCGCGGCCGCCATGATCCGCCGCCAGATGGAATACCGTATCCACTCCTTGCATCGCCGACCGCGTAATGCCCGGCTCGCGCAAGTCCGCTTGGGTGAATTCGATTTTTCCGTTGGCGACGTGTTCCTTGATGTTGTCGCGATGCCCGCTCGTTAAGTCATCGACGACACGGATTTTCGCGCCACGTGCGAGAAGGTGATCCGTCAGCGTCGAGCCGATGAAGGAGGCGCCACCCGTCACTAGTACGAGTTTTCCGCTCCAAAATGTTTCAGAAGTCGTCACGCGTTCACGGCCCCCTCGATGATTTTCACAAATTTCTGCAGCTCTTTGACTCTATCATAATCGGGCGCAACGGCTTTGGCGGCACGTCCCATGGATTGAACTTTCTCTGCTTCCATTGCAAGTAATCGAATGGCTGCGGCAACTTTTTCAAGGTCGTCTGGGTCGGCGGAAACCGCAAATCCGAATTTTGCGCCAAGTGCAGCGACGTCTGTCTCCGCAGGTGCGACGGCTATGATCGGCTTTCCAGCAGCGAGAATTCCATACATTTTGCTCGGTACGACTACTCCTTCGAGGCCGCGCTTAACGGTGATGACGTGGGCATCGGGAGCAGCCAGGACTGAAGGGATTTGGCTCGCGGGAAAAAATGGAAGAAAGCGTACGTTTTTCGCTTCTCTTGCAAGGGCCTCGACGTGCGCACGCAGCGCTCCTTCTCCGACAAACACCAAGCCCACGCCGTCCGCCTCCAAATTGCGCACTGCGGTGATCAAAGTCTCCCACGCACCGTAGAAGCCCAGATTCCCGGCGTGAAGCAGCACGAATTTGAAGTTGCCGCGGATCGTTCGAATGATCTCGCCGTCCAGTGCCGGTTGCGGCGCATCCTCCGAAACAATATCCGCGCCATCGCGAACGATTTCGATGCCGGCCGGATTGACGCCCTTGGAAATAATCCGCGCGCGCATATCCTCACCGAGTACGATCACGCGCCTGGCGCGGCGCAGAGCCCATCGATGCAATTGTTCCCAAACGCGTGCAAGAAAGCCGGGTTTGACAATCGCGCCGCCTACGGCCATGTCCGGATACATATCGCGAATGTTGTAGATATATGGCTTGCCCTTTAGAAGCGCGACGATGGCTCCAACGATTCCTTGAAAAGGAGGGTCGGTCATTGCCAGCACCAAGTCGCATCGCATGAATAGTGCTCGCGGGATCGCAAGCGCAACATAGGTCAAATAGTTCAGCACGCGTCGCTTCATCTGAAAGCGCGTATAATCTGTCGAACCCACGCGTGTGATTTTCACGCGCCCTGCCAATTCCGTTTGGGAGAGCCGCCAGGGCCGTCGTTCCGACGGGTCGTACGATGGCCGGCCGCAAAGAACTGTGACGTCATGGTGAGCAGAAAGCGCTTCGGCTACTGTAGCCGCCATCTTCGCCGTCGCCGATGTGTCGGGCGGATAGTAGAGATTCAGGAGCAGGATTCTCATTCGAACGGTGCTCGTGCCATGCGGTTCACGATCGGGTGATAAGGAAATCGCCGAGGACGAGCGCATCCATTTGCGTGCGTTGGAAACAATCCAGCGCTTCTTCCGGGCGGCAGACAATCGGCTCGTTGTCGTTAAAAGAAGTGTTCAAGACGACCGGTACTCCCGTCAGTTGCTCGAACGACTTGATCAGACTCCAATAGCGCGGGTTGGCTTCGCGCGTCACTGTTTGCAGCCTGCCTGTGCCATCCACATGCGTGGGCGCTGGAATTTTGTCGCGCTTCTCGGGTCTCACGGAATAGGCCAGCGTCATAAACGGAGAGGGATGCGATTTCTCGAACCATTCGCCGGTCGACTCAGCAAGGATCGATGGCGCGAACGGTCGGAAGATTTCGCGATGTTTGATGCGCTGGTTCAGTATCTCTTTCATTTCTGGGCGCCGCGGGTCGGCGACGATGCTTCGGTTGCCAAGGGCACGTGGTCCCCATTCCGCGCGTCCCTGAAACCATCCGAGAATTTTTCCATCGGCCACAATCGCGGCCGTACGTTGCATTAAATTCTCCTCCGCCAACTCTTCGACACGGCAACCGTTCTGTGCCAAGCCGTTCGCATCGATTGCGCGGCGAATCTCATCGCGCGCATATCCGGGTCCCCAGTAAGCGTGATCCATCACAAACGAGCGCGGCTTTCCTAGTATCTGATGCCATACATAGTAAGCGGCACCGACAGCCAATCCGGCGTCACCCGCCGCCGGGTGCACATAAACGTGTTCGAAACCAGTCTTATCAAAGATTTTTCCATTGGCCACGCAATTGAACGCGACGCCGCCCGCGAGACATACCGCTTTTAGACCTGTGCGCTCGGAAAGCTTCTTCAGCATGCCGAGATAAATCTCTTCAAGCCGTGCTTGCAGCGCAGATGCCAAATCCTTGTGTCTCTGTTCAAGCGGCTCATCGGGATTGCGTTTCGGGCCCAGCAACTTTTCCATTTCTTCCGAAAACATCTTGCCGAGTGTGGGTGTTTTGTCCGCTTCCGCCCAGCTCATTTCCGGTCCCGTACGATGATGCGTGAAATATTCGAGCCCCAGCCGGAACCCGTCGCCGTGCGCGCGCACGATATTGCGAACGGCATCGAGTTGCTCCGGCTCGCCATAGGCACCAAGCCCCATGACCTTGTACTCATCGCCGAATTTCAGAAAACCCAGGTACTGCGTCACGGCGCTGTAAAAAAGTCCAAGTGAATGCGGAAACGAGATCGAGCCGTCAATCTTCATGCGGCTACCAGTGCCGCTGCCCCACATCGTGCTCGCGAAATCGCCGAGACCGTCAGCCGAAAGCAATGCCGCCCGCTCGAATGGTGAAACGAAAAACGCACTGGCTAAATGTGCCTGGTGATGTTCCACGCGGTGAAATTTTGCGGCCACCTTGGCCGGGTCCGTATCGAAGGCTTGCGCCAACGCTTCCGGTATTCCCGTGAATTTCGCCAACACTTTCATCCGTTCGCGCGCGAAGGACGGCATACGCATCGCGTAGAAAAGTTTCGTTCCCAGCCGCGCATACGGATTCCGCGGCACGGCCACGTGATCGATATCTTTAAGCTCCAGACCTGCTTCTTTCAGGCAATAGCGAATGGCCTGCGCCGGAAAGCCCGCGGCGTATTTCACGCGGTTGAAGCGCTCTTCTTCCACCGCAGCCACGAGCCGGCCTTCGCAGACAATAGCGGCCGACGCGTTGCCGTGATAGGCATTGATCCCAAGAATGTTCATAGCGAAGGAATTCAGTCTACCTCAGGAGCGCGGATCATGCCGCGAGGTGATGCCTGCACCACTCGTTGAGAACGTACAACGCCCATGGGCGCGACCACGAAGTCTTGCCCTCGAGAAACACGGCCCAAACGCTGCGCACTCCCTCCGCGCGAAGGTGCGGCGTGAGCGATGGCGCTATTTCGGCAAAACTTGCTTCCAGCCGCGGGCGCAATGGGCCGCGTAGCCACTCTTCCCACGGTAATGTAAATGTCTTTTTCCGCTGTGCAAGAATTTCATCCGGCAGCAGCCCAGCCAGAGCTCCCACCAATAACGCTTTCTGCGCACCCGGCCGGTGGCGTGCCACGTCGGGAAGGGAACTAACAAATTCCACCAGAGGGGTATCAAGTAGAGGCACGCGTACTTCCAGAGAACGCGCCATGCTCACCGAATCGGTATCGCGCAAGAGCGTGCTCGCCATGTAGCAACGCAACTCCATCCAGGCGGTGCCCGCGACAGGTTCCATTTTTCCTGCTTCGCTCGCAGTGCGATCCAGCCAGCCCAGCCATGTCGGTTCGAGCGTCACGCCGTCGGAGCCTACAGTACTCGGACGGAAACGCGGCTCGATCAGCCGCTTTAGCTGCCCCGGTGGAAAGAGCGCGCGTGCATAAAAGTAGGGATGAGGCAGCGTGTCTGGATCGGTCCACGCGGCGACGGCCTTGCCTGCAGCATCGCGTGACATGCGCATTTCAAGGATGCTTGCTAGCAAAGGCGCAAAGGCTAGCCGCAGCGGCCGAGGAACAAACCAAGCCAGACGTGTGAGCCGCTGCAGCATCGCCGTGTTAGCGAAACTTGCGTAGCCCGCGAAAAGTTCGTCGCCCCCTAGTCCGGAGAGCGCTACCTTGAGCCCGACCTCGCGCGCCGCCCAGGAAACGAAGTACGTGTTGATGCCGTCCATCGACGGCTGGTCGAGGCCCGCCACGGCTTCGTCGATGCGTCCAAGCATCGCAGAGTCATCGAGAGGAACTTCCGTGTGCTGCGTGCCGCATCGTTCTGCAACTTTGCGCGCCAGCGAGGCTTCGTCATAGGAAGTTCCTGGAAATGACAGAGTGAAGCTGCGAATTCCTGACTGTGCTCGCGCCGCAAGCGCGGCGATAGCGCCGGAATCAAGTCCGCTGGAAAGAAAGAGTCCCACCGGCACGTCCGCGATTAAATGGGCGCGTACAGCATCCTCCAGCAGCGGGCGCAGCCGTTTAGACGCGGCATCTAAATCCTTCGGCTTGTGCGAGTCACGCGCCGCAGAACTCGTCTGCGGATCCCACCATGGACGCGCCCGCGGCACGCGCCGCCGCTCTGGAACGTAGAGAAGCATGCGATGCCCCGGTGGGAGCGAAAATACTCCCTCCACCAGACTTACCGGTTCCGATGTGCTGCCGAAAAGCAGGTAAGAAGTTAGCGCATCCTGAGAAATTTGCCTCGGCACTATGCCGCTTGCGAGAAGAGCGCGCACTTCCGAGGCAAACGCAAAACCTTCCGTCGTCTGCGTGTAATAGAGAGGCTTGATTCCCAGGGGATCGCGCGCTAGAAAAAGCAAAGGAGCCGTAGCAAATCGCCCGCGCAAATCGAGCAACGCAAACGTAAACATGCCGCGAAGCTCCGTCAGGCATTCTTCGCCCCACTCTTCCCAGGCATGCACCAGAATTTCCGTATCGGACTCGGTCGCGAAGCGGTGTCCCAGAAGGGCCAACCGCTCACGGAGTTCGCGATAGTTGTAAAGCTCGCCGTTATAGATGACCGCAACATCCCTGGTCTCATTCCAAACGGGCTGCTGCCCCCCGGCAAGATCAATGATGCTCAGCCGACGCATGCCGAGCGCGAGCCCCGGCGCGCGCGCATCTCCGGCCAAAAATCCTTCCTCGTCCGGACCACGATGTCGCATTGCGGCGGCCATCGCACGCACGCGCAGCTCGGCATCCTTGCTATGCGATGTGAATGCGACACCGCAAATGCCACACACGCTACTGCTTGATCTCCGGAGTTGAAAAGAAGGCTACCCCTGCGCGCAACGCGTGCTCGCGCAGGTGGAAGCGCGGAACTCTCAAACGGCTGTCGGCGTACCACGCCAGCACCGCGCGTAACAGCAAGAAGAGGAGCATCGCCGTCACGCTCAGCACCAGGTAGAAAAAGGACTCTCGCTCGAGGAGCAGGCTCCAATCTATTGCTTCCTCCCAGCCGGGAGCGATTGTGTCCAGCATTTTCTTGAGCCCAAATCCAACGTACGGCAATCGCGCTATCCGGACGTGGCCAAAATGATCGTAAGTATATTCGCGCGGATAATTGGGGACTGCGCTGATGGCTTCGCGAAAGACCACGGGATTCTGCAGATCCTTACGCGTCAAATAGTTGCCCGCTGCATCCTTCATGATCACACGGTACGTTGGATCGACAACGATCCAGCGCCCGGCTATCAGGACTTCGGCTACCACGTGTTTCGTATTGTTATCGGGAGTCAGCAACAGCAATCGGCGGGCTCGTAAATCGGAGCTGCGCACAAGATTCAAGAACGCATTGGTGGCCGTGCCACAGACGTTTAACAGTTGTCTGTAGGTGAGAGTCATTTCCGGGTCGCGCTTTGGAAGTGTGTCCGGATCCGTCGCGCTGGCTCGCGAGGGTTCGGCGCGCATCCAGTCCAAAATTGCCTGCAGCTTTTGTTCCTCGGGCATGGAATTGGGAACAATCGCATTCGAGAAGCCGTCGAGATAGCGGCGCACAGAGTACTCTCTAATCCCTGCATATATTGATGACACCAATACGGCCACAAGCAGCAGATTCACGCCTCGCCACACAGGACGAAAGATGAGGTGCCTCGTCGTTGGCAATTAACTCACTCCGGTGCCCCGAATTCTGCACTGGGGACAGTCTTAATTGCAAGCTTGTTGTAGAGCGCTTCCATCTCGCGAACCGGCTCTTCCCAGCCCAGCCGCGATGTCACAAGGCTACACCCTCCCGCCAGCCGCGCATGCAATTCTGAGTCGCCAATTACGCCTCTGATTGCGCGAGACAGCGCGCCGGCGTCGTACGGTACCACTAGCCCTGCGACGTCCGCCAAAAGCGGAGCGATGCCGCACTGCTCCGTGACTATGACGGGTGTGCCTGCTGCCATGGCCTCCGCAGCGGTATTTCCGAAATTCTCATTTTGCGAGGGGAGCACAAATATATAAGCGTCGCGGTAGGCCGCCCACTTCTCCTCACCAAAAATCGCTCCTGGAAAGTGCACTTGGGGAGTCACGCCAAGCCGCGCCGACATTTGTGCGAGCTGCGCTTTCATTCCGCCTTCGTCTGGCCCCGCAATCACGAGATGCAGTGTCTTCGGTTCAGTATCTTTCGAAAGAGAAGCAAATGCCTCCAACAACATATCCGGGCGCTTTTTCTCCGATAACCGCCCTAAAAAAAGAATTATTCTTGCGTGGTCGGCTATCCCCAGTCTTTTGCGAAAAGTTCCCCGCTCCGGCCAAGATGCCGGCGATTCCACTCCATTCCGTCGCAGCACTATCTTCTCGAGCTGCACGCCTCCGCTCACCAATTCCTCGACTTCTTGCTCGGAGGTAGCGACGATAGCGCTCGCTTCGGCAAACAGCCGTCGACCAAACAATGCGTGATAAATCTTCTTCAGCCGAAAGCTCCGAACGATCGGCACAAACATCCCAATCGGCTCCAATACGTATGGAATCTTTCTCTTTACGCAAGCGTCCGCCACGGCTGGCCCGAGAAAATCGTAAAGGCCGTAAATGTGCGCCAAGTCAAAATTCTGCAATCGAGCCCGGCAAAATCTCTTAACCGCCGGATTCCAACTTAGCGACCGATAGCGCAACCATGTCGGCAGATAAATCGCTGTGACTCCGTTCTCCCCGCGCCGCCATCCAAAGGGACCCCGCTCCGCAGAGGAGGCTTCCGCCGCGCTCATGCGAGTTTCGAGGCCCCAGTCCGGAGTCAGCACCGTCACTTCGTTGCCACGCTGAGCAAGCCCCTGCGCCAACGCGCGCACCTTCACCGGCGGGCCGCCGAATTCCAGGAATGGTGAGTAGCTTTCCGTAACGCTCAGAATTCGCATTGTTCGCGAAGGATTTTCTTCAGCGCTTTGGCAAAGACGCTGAACCGGAATTCCCGCTCGACGCGCTGCCGGCCGCGCCCACCCATTTTTTGCGCCAGGGCCGGATCGGAGAGCAGCGTCTCGATGGATGTCGCGAGCTGCGCCGCGTCGCCATGCGGCACAAGGTAGCCAGTCACGCCGTCCTCAATCACTTCCGGCGCACCGCCGTGCGCTCCGCCGATGACCGGCTTCCCGTGCGCCATCGCTTCAAGATATACAAGCCCAAATCCCTCTCCTCGGCTTGGGAGAACAAACATCTCGCAGGCTTCATAGCAGGCCGAAAGTTCCTTGAAACTCAAACCCGTTAGAAAGTGCACGTGGCGATTCACGCCGTTTTTTTCTGCTAGTTCTTCCAGCCAGACGCGGTCATCGCCATCGCCTACAGCAACTAATTGCAGCTCTGGCCAGCGCGTCAGAAGCCGCGGCAGGGCCGTGATCAGTGTGTCCATCCCCTTGTAGCGCTCATTCGCCAGCCACCGGCCCACGCTCAGTATCACCCGCCCTTCGGGATACCCGTGAGGCAGCTTACCCTGCGGCCCGTTCGCGGCAATCGCTTCAAATTCCGGATCAAGCGCCCATGGCAGCATGCGCATACGCTCCCGCTTCACGTGCTGCTCCGCAACATGATTCGCCGTGTCCGCGCTTGGCGCAAGCACCACATTCGCGCGCCGTAGCGCCAGCCTTCGCACAGCAGGCAGGGGCTCCCATACTTCCACGCCGTGCGTGCAAATAATCGTCCTGAGCCGTGGCGCCGCGATCTTCATCGCCTGCGCGACCGGTCCCAAGTTAGGATGCCCCGCAAGCACTACCTTTCCGCGGCGTCTCACTGCCCGTATCGCTGTCGCCGCGAACCGCGCTTTGCTCCTCTCGCACCCCGTAAACACGAATTCCTTGCCGCCCACGGACATCCGGTGCAGCTCTCTTGTGTCATTCAAGCTGACCAGCCGATAGTCCAAATGCCGGCTCGCCGCGAATTCGCTGAGCACAGCCGCAAGATGCCGGCTCGCCCTCTGCACCCCGCCCGTCCCATTTAGTTCTGTAAACAGTCCAATCAGCACGCGCCGAGTCTGCCTTGTGTCGTGACGTAAGGCAAGCACTCCCGAATCGCCCTTGCGAAGATGCCAACGCTTGAATGTATTTCTCCGCGCAAGACAAGCCCTCACTACAATGCTAGGATACGGCGAAATGAAAACCTTTTTGAAAATCCGCCTTTCTTCCATCCTATCTATGTTTTTTTTGCTGGTCTCGCTTGCCGTGGTTTCAACCGCCGCCCAGACAGCCCAGGTCTTTCGTCTCGATGGCGGCAATTCCACCTACGCTTTCGGTGTGAACGAGCACGGCGAGTTGCAACCGCTCTATTGGGGCGGTCGTCTCGGTGCGCACGATGCGATTCCTCCCGCGCATTCGTTCCCGGAGATGGCCTCCTTTGATTCGCCTTATACCACCACGCCTCAGGAATATGCAGGCTGGGGCGCGGGACTATTTACCGAGCCCGCACTCAAAGTTACTTTCGCCGATGGCAACCGCGATTTGGTCCTTCATTTTGTTCGCGCCACGCAGGACACCCCGCAAACCATTGAGCTCCAGCTGAAAGATATTTCTCGCGAGATTTATGTGACGTTGCGCTATTCCATTGATGCCGAGAGCGGCATCTTGGCGCGCTCTGCTGATATCGAAAATCGCGAAAAACAGCCGGTCGTGATCGAGCAAGCAGCTGCCGCGCAATGGACCCTGCCTCCCGCCCGCTACACCCTGAGCTATTTGACTGGGCGCTGGGCAGGCGAGTGGACTCTAAATCAGGAACCGATTCTAGGCGGCGAGCGCGTGATCGAAAGCCGCCGCGGAACCACGAGCCATCAAGCTAATCCCTGGTTTGCGATTTCTCGCGACGATAGCCAGTCGTCAGTGGGGCCAATTGCTGCGGGAGAAGAACACGGAGAAGTGTGGTTCGGCGCGCTGGCATGGTCGGGTTCTTGGCGCATCACCGTGGAACACACGCAACTGGATGCGGTGCGCGTAACGGGCGGTTTCAACCCATTTGATTTCGGCTACAAACTCAAACCCGGCGAGCATCTCGAGACGCCCATTTTTTATGGGGGCTATTCCGATCACGGCCTGGGCGGTGCTTCCCGCTTAATGCATCGCTTTGAGATCGCTCACATCCTGCCGCAAGCGCCGGACCCCAAGCTGCGTCCCATAATTTACAATTCGTGGGAAGCCACCGAATTCAGAGTCGACGAAGCCGGACAGATAGCGATAGCGGAGAAAGCTGCGTCCATCGGTGTCGATCGATTCGTGATGGACGACGGCTGGTTCGGCCAGCGCAAGGACGACCACGCGGGACTCGGCGACTGGTACGTAAACTCAGAGAAATTTCCTCACGGCCTAAAGCCGCTCATCGACAAGGTTCATTCCCTCGGCATGGATTTCGGTTTGTGGGTTGAGCCGGAGATGGTGAATCCCAATTCCGATCTCTATCGAAAGCATCCTGACTGGGTTTTGAATTTTCCCGGACGTCCGCGTTCTGAATCGCGCAACCAGCTCATCCTTAATCTTGCGCGCCCCGATGTGCGCGACTACGTCGAAGGTTTCCTCGATAAGCTCCTCACCGAGAACGACATCGCCTTTCTCAAATGGGATTACAACCGCAATTGGTCGGAGCCGGGTTGGGATCAAGTTCCCGTCGACGAACAGAAGCGCGTCTATGTTGAGTTCATCCGCAATCTCTATTCCATCCTTGCCGACCTGCGCAAGAAGCATCCTAAGGTCGAAATCGAAAGTTGCTCCGGCGGCGGAGGTCGCGTCGACCTGGGCATTTTGCGTTACACGGACGAGGTCTGGCCCTCAGATAACACCGATCCTTTCGACCGCCTGTCGATGCAGGATGGCTTCACCTATGCCTACACGCCGCAGATCATGATGGCGTGGGTCACCGACTCGCCGCACTGGCTGAACAACAAGCGTACGACCTCTCTCGTCTACCGCATGCTCAGCTCCATGCAAGGCTCTCTGGGGATCGGCGCCAATCTAAATAATTGGACCGCCGAAGATTTTGCGACCGCCAAGCGTCTGATCACCGCCTATCACTCCGTGCAACGAACGATCGTCCGCGGCGATCTCTACCGCCTCATCAGCCCGCGCGACGGCAGCGAATTCTCCGCGACGCAAACGGTCTCGGCCGACAAAAATCAGTCCGTCGTTTTCGCCTTTGCCAATGCCACTCAGGAAGGCCGCGGTTTTCCCCTGCTGCAACTCCAAGGTCTCGATCCAAACGCCGAATACAAACTAAGCTGGATCGAAGGCAAAGCCGTTCCCGGCACACCGGAAAGCGCCTCAGGCGCGTGGTGGATGCGCCACGGCATTCAGCTCGATCTTCGCGGCGATTTCCAAGCCGCCGCATTCCGGCTGGATCGCCAGCACTAAATCACAATTTCTCCGTTTTTCGCGCAAGCCCAGGAAACTTTCCTCTAATGCTTTTGCACTATTCCCCGGCCCCCTCGTCTCCTATAGCCTCCACGCAATTTCTTAAGTCCGCCAACTTTTCTGGCGCCAGGGGTACTGATGTCCGTTCAAGCTTCCGCTTTCGATCTGCCGCCGTCCCTCGTCACCACTAATGCCTGGCGAAGCCGTACGCTCGCCGCGATTCTCATGATTGTTATTGCAGGCATTTTCTGGGCAGATTCGCGTTATCCCGCTCTACTCAAGCGCTATCACGTTGGTATGCAAGTGAAAGCCTCTGGCGCTCTCACGTTTGGCACAGTTTATTCGGTGGATCGCACGATGCCGCTCTCCACTCGCGTTTGGCGCACTACCGTCAACTGGCTCGACGCCAACCGCATCGGCATGACCTTCTCTTTCCTTTTCGGTCCTGCCGCTCTCACTTTTCTCGCAACGCTGCGACGCCGTCGCACCAACTCCATCTATCTGAACACGTTTTTCGGAGCCGCCGCGGGCATGCCTTTAGCCGTTTGCACCAACTGCGTAGCCCCCATCGCGCGCGGTTTCTACGCATCTGGAATGAGCACAGAATCCGTGCTGGCCGCAATGTTTGCCTCGCCTGCGCTCAACGTCGTTGTTCTCGCCATGACATTCGCTCTTTTTCCTGTACCGATCGCGCTCCTCAAGCTCGCCACGGTTCTCGTTCTAATCTTCGTCTTTGCTCCGGCTGTAGCCTCACGCCGAGTAACCTCTGCCGCTTCCGTCGTCTGCCCAATAGAAATCCCCGTCTCGGAGACTTGGGCGCAAGCGCTCATTTCCACCATCCGCTCATTCTTCAAAAGTTTCTGGTACGTTTTTCGCGTTGCTTTTCCGCTAATGATTCTCGCCGCCATCCTCGGCGCGCTTGTCGTTGAACTTCTTCCCGCGCAGGCCCTCATCGCCCAAGCCACCATCGGCGGCATTCTTCTCGTCGCCCTCGTCGGAGCTTTCCTTCCCGTTCCCATGGCCTTCGACGTCGCGATCGCCTACATCGCCATGACCAAAGGCGTTCCACTCCCTTACGTCGTAACCATCCTCTGCACCCTCGGCATCGTCAGCGTTTTCTCACTTTCCGTCGTAGGCAAAACCATATCCTGGAAAGTAGCCGCCGCAGCCTACGCCACCGTCGCCGCCCTCGGCACTGTTGCCGGTCTTCTCGCTCGCACCTTCTCTTGATTCCACACTAGCCGCGCTATTTGTCATCCAAAAGAATCGCGAGCTCTTCAAAGCGCTCGAGATAAATGTCCGCAGGATGTGCCCCGCGGTCATGTACACCAAATCCGTAATTCACCGCCGCGGCTAGCATCCCCGCATTCCGAGCCGTCTGTATGTCAACTTCGGAGTCGCCTACGAGCAGCGCTTCTTTCGGCTCAGTTCCCAATTCACGCAGGATCGTCCTTGCGCCAAGCGGGTCTGGTTTCTTCGTTTCAAAACTATTTCCGCCGTAGATCGCTCGAAAATATTTTGACAGCCCCATCGCATCCAGAATGCGCACGCTGATGCGCACGGGCTTGTTAGTCAAAACCGCCATAGGCATGCTCGCAAGTTTTTCCAATGTCTCAGCGACGCCCGGGTACGCGCAGGTCGTATCCATTTTGTGGGTTTCGTAGTAACGCAGAAAAAAATCGAGCGCTCGTTGCCGTTCCTCTTCCAGGTACTCTTCCCCAAGCGCCCGGGCCACAAGTTGCGGCGCTCCGTGCCCGATATAGCTGGAAATCGTTTCTTCCGCCAACTCTCTGCGCCCCAATTCGCGCAGCATCGCGTTGACGGAAT
Organism: uncultured Acidobacteriota bacterium; assembly: GCA_963784015.1. Lineage (GTDB taxonomy): Bacteria > Acidobacteriota > Terriglobia > Acidiferrales > UBA7541 > Acidiferrum. The sequence continues at coordinate 1,074,938 of CAWAPX010000023.1, read as the reverse complement.
GAATCAAATCCTGCTTCGAATCGATCAGCGTGCCGTCCAGGTCGAAAATCAATGCGCGTACAGAACTAAGTTTTGGGTCACCCATGAATCTTTTATCTTATTATGTCTGCAGCCTGTTTCGGCGCCAGCATCGCGATTTTTAACCCATCATGAAAGCTGCATTAAAGAAAGCGTTCTATCGTTTATCAGAATCGCCCTCACTTCGCGTAAACTAATGGGCTTGGCGTTCGGCACAATTCTCGACCGGAGATCCATACGACATGGCGCAGGTTCACCCCTTTCAGGCGTTTCGCTACAACCCCCAGCGTGTCCCGTTCGAACGCGTCCTGACTCAGCCTTACGACAAAATTTCTCCGGCGATGCAAGACAACTATTATGCCGCCGACCCGCATAATCTGATCTCTGTCGAAAAGGGCCGCACATTTCCGGACGATTCTCCGCAGAACAACGTCTATACGCGTGCCGCTGCCAGGCTGGAAAATTGGATCCGCGAAACCATTGTCACGCAAGACCCCGCCCCATCTTTTTACGCCTACGCGCAGGAATTCACCGTACCTGGAACGGGCGTGCAAAGTATTCGCCGCGGTTTTATCGGCGCCGGCAAACTCGAAGACTACTCCGCAGGCATCGTCTTTCGTCACGAACACACACTCTCCGGCCCCAAAGCGGACCGCCTCGAACTTCTGCGCCATACCCGCATGCATACCGGCCAGCTCTTCATGCTCTATTCGGATCCCCAACAGCGCATCGACGCGATCCTGAAAGATGCCGAGTCCGCCGTGCCTGCGACCACGCTGCACGACGAATACGGTGTAGTGCATCGCTTGCGAGTCATTGCCGATCCTGATCGCACGGCCGCCATCAAGTCCGCGATGGAAGAACAAAAGCTCGTGATCGCCGACGGCCATCATCGTTATGAAACCGCGTTGACCTACCGCAAAGAGCGCCGCCTCACTGCCGGCGGTGTTCATCCCTCGGCTCCGTATGCGCAGGCCCCCTACGATTTTGCGATGATGACGTTCGTCAACACGTGCAGCGAGGGCCTCACAATTCTCCCAACCCATCGTCTAGCCGCGAACCTGCACGATTTTTCCTGGAGCGAGGCGCGCCGCTACCTCGAACCGTGGTTCGAAGCACAAGCTTTTCCGTTTGCGGATGACGGACAAAAAGCGGAAGCGCAAAGCAAATTTCTGGCACAGCTCCACCAAGCGCGCGGGCAAAGAGCCATCGGTGTCTATCCCACCGCGGAACACTCTAAACGCTCGTATTATGTTTTAACGCTGCGGCGCGGTGCGGACCTTACACAACTTCTTCACAGCGTTTCGCCTCTGCAGCGCGAACTGGATGTGGTTTTGCTCCACGATGGGATTCTCGAGCCCGCGTTCGGCATCACCCTACAATCCGTGACCGCCGAAAGAAATCTCAGCTACGAGCGCGAAGCTCCTGCCGCTCTGGACGCCGTCGATCGCGGCGCGGCCCAGATCGCGTTTCTTCTGAATCCCGTCGATGTCGACCAAGTGATGCACATCGCCACGTCTGGGGAAGTGATGCCGCAAAAGTCCACCGACTTTTATCCCAAACTGTTGAGCGGCATCGCCATGTACCGCGTCGACTGACACGAACAGGTTCCGTTCCTATTTGCGCTTACCAGACTAGCGGGATAAGCCGGAACCGCGTGTTCTGGCAGTATTCGGAATAGCCCGCCAACTCCTGACGAAGAATTTTTTCCTCATTCAAAAGTCGCAGAACAATCATGGGAATGACCAGCGCAAAAGCGGGCAGCGCCCAATATGACCCCAGCGCCAGCGGTGTGAACAAAAGCGAAATAATCCCGCCGAGGTACATCGGATGTCGAACGACCCGATAAGGCCCAATCGAAATGACGCGCTGCTCTTTTTCCACTCGAATGATCCGCGAAGCGTAGCTGTTCACGCCCATCACCCAATACGTCATCAAGTATCCCGCGAGAGCAATTACTCCCGAACCAATCATGAGCCAGACGGGCACCGCGCCGAAAGTTCTGCGCGACCATCCAAACCGGAAATCGAAACCAGGAATCAGAAAAGCAGCAATGAAAATCAGCTTCGCTAACTTCATAATCAGTTTCTGCTCGCCGACTTTTTCGTTGGCCTGCAACCTGCGCTCCACCAGTTGCGGATCGCGCTCGACGAAGTAGATGGATGCCGCCAGCATCGGAATTATCAGGAGCCCCAGAAATATCCAACCCTGCCAAAACTTCCAGGTACCCGCTGGAAGAAACAGCATCGCGCCAACGATGACGGCCGTGAGCATGCATTGAACAATGACTTTTGCTTTGAGGCTCATGCGATCCCAAAGCAAAAGGGCACGCTCACGCGTGCCCTTTCGCAAAGACTATTTTTCGTGCCACCAGTTCGGCTTGTTCCGCGAAGCATGCAACTACCTGCTTCGCAAACCTGCGAACGCTTACTTGGCGAAGCTGGCTACCGCTTCGGCTTCGGTGTTGTACACGTCGAACACCGTCAGCAGTTTGGTGATTTGCAACACTTCCTGGAACTTGCTGCCGAGGTGCGCCAGTTTCAGTGCAGCGCCCTGCGACTTCGCGCTGTGATGCGCGGCCACCAGCGTGCCCAAGCCCGCGCTGTCGATAAACGTGATGTTCGCCATGTTCAGGACCACCTTCGTTTTTCCGTCGGCGATCAAGCTCTTCACTTTTTCGCGCAGCGCGTTGCTCTCTTCGCCGAGTACGATGCGGCCGTCCAGCGCCACCACGGACACGCCATCCACTTCCCGGTTCGTCATCTTCAATGCCACTGTGTTTTCCTCCTCATCGGATAGCAGTACCGGCGGCAACCCGGGCCGGAACCACAAAGCTTATCAATAATAGTCCGCGCACGACATGTAATATCCGCAGACCGGGCATATCAACTTGCAACGCCGCGATTCCAGCCGCTGCGAGCACACCGGACAATAGCGCGAAGGATCTTCCCCTGCCACTACCACACACGTTTCAGCTTTCGCCGCAGAGGCATGTAGCACAGATACCTCCGCCGACTCCCGCTGAACCGGGGCAAGCTCCTGTTTCGCGGCACTATTCACGGCCCGTCGTTTATAGCACATCCCCCGCCAACTGTGTAGCGCCGGGCTTTAGCCCGGCATCCTGGCACTTGCCCGCCCAGCGCATTTTCTGCCTTGGCCGCCTCCTACCATCCCCAATCGTGTGTCCCAATAGTGTGTCATCCCGAGCGAAGCGAGGGATCTGCTTTTCTCCTTCTTTCTCAGCACGGTCTTGGGATTCTCCGCGCTCCTCTGCGTACTCTGCGCCTTTGCGTTATCTTTTCTCTTTTCTTTCTAGTCCTCTTCTTTTGCTATTCTCTTTCATTAATCCTCTTATGTCCTCGACAACCCCTGAAGTCTGCGGCCTAAACCTCGACCCCCAAACCCGCTGCCTCCACTACCACTCCCCGCTCGACATCATCGCCATCAAAATGAAATGCTGCGGGACCTACTACGCCTGCAAAGATTGCCACGACTCGCTCGCAGGCCATCCCATAGAAGTCTGGCCCGAGACCGAATGGGACCAGAAAGCCATCCTCTGCGGCTCGTGCCGCACCGAGCTAACAATTTCCGCCTACCTCGAATGCAACTCTGTTTGCCCCGCGTGCCATTCCGCGTTCAACCCAGGCTGCCGCAATCATCACCATTTCTATTTCGCTACCCCTCAGACGCGCAGCGCATGAGACATGCTTGTAGTCTTCCAGAGCGCAGAATCAGTTTCCTGAGCGTTACCGCTCAGTCCTCTCAAGGTGCCGGAAGTCCCGATTGCCACCCGGAGCAACTGAACCGGAATCTGCATCTGCTGCGTCCCAGGTCTTGCGGCCAATGGGTTGGATGGGTTCCAACTTTTTTTGCGAAAGCGATTTGTTCACCGCAGGCAGTTCTTTGGCTACAAAAGTATCGAATTCGCTGGCGACATCCTCCAGCTCTTTCTTCAGCGAGTCGATCCGCGCGGTCTGATAATCGGTAGGACGCCCTTCGTAGTTCAAGATTTCTCCATAGAGTCCCGTGGTTTTTTCGCGGATGCGTTCTTCGCCGGTGATGGCGCCTCCCTCCGTCGTGGCCACAATCTTCTTTCGCATCGTTTCCACTTGCCCCGCGAGTTCCTGGAGATGCTTGCTCAAAGCGGCGTCTCCCTTCGCTTTTGCCGCCCGCTCCAGCAGCGCATCGTGCACTCCGTTGATGCGGTCGACATCGAAGCTCATGTCTCCCAACAGACGATGGAGTCGCATGGCCGCGTCGAATTCCAATTTGCGGTCTTCCAGTGTGAATTTCGCACGCGGGTCAAGCACCACCTCAAGCTGTGTGGTGTATGTCTCCTTTCCGCGTGTCATCTTTACGGTGTACGTGCCCGGCAAAACTCTCGGGCCTTGCGCCGCTTCAAACGCTGCTGTCGCTGCAGGCGGCACATGCGGCGCCTTCAGCCTCATCGACCATTCCACGCGGCTGATCCCGCGGCGGCTGTTTGGCGGAAGCGTGTCCACGACCTTGCCCTGCGAATCCAGTATTTCGAGTTTCATCTTTCCAAAAATGTGCCGCTTGCTCTGATAGTAAGTGATCAAAGCCGCGTCGGGAGGATTCGGCCCGGTGAACACCGCGCTTCCTTCAGCCCACCCGCCGCTCGCTTGGAGCCGCTGTTGTGCCGGCTTGGCCTGCAGGAAGACAGCCTCTTGCGTCATGACTTCGGGCGTCAATTTACGCAGTGGCGAAATATCGTCCACGATCCAGATGCCCCGGCCATGCGTGGCCACCACCAGATCCGATTCTCGTGGCTGCACCACAATGTCTCGGACAGCCACCGTCGGGAAATCATGGCCTTTGTACTGCGCCCAGTGCTTGCCGCCATCCAATGAGATCCACAGGCCAAATTCAGTCCCCAGAAATAACAAATTGGGGCTCACCGTATCTTCTTTGATGACGTGCGCATAACCGCGCACACCGCTGTCAGCGCCCACGATGGGAGTCCACGTCTTTCCGTAATCGGTGGTCTTGAAGACGTGCGGCTCCATATCTCCGAACGTATGCCGATCGAACGCTACATAAGCCGTCCCGGCGTCATACAAACTCGCTTCCACCCACGACACCCACGAAGCTTTCGGCAGGTTGGGAACGTTAGCGACCACGTTGGTCCAGGTCTTGGCGCCGTCGCGCGTCAACTGCAGGTTTCCGTCATCGGTGCCAACCCAGATCGTTTGCCCGTCGCGTGGCGACTCGCTGATCGAGTAAATCGTCGTGTGCATTTCGGCGAAGGAATTGTCCACTGTGACGCCGCCGGATTCTTCCTGCTTCTGCTTTTCCGGATCATTGGTGGTGAGATCAGGCGAGATGCGTTCCCACGACTGGCCGTGATCGCTCGAGCGGAACAGGAATTGCGCGCCAATGTAAATTGTGCCCTTCTCATTCGGGCTCATGTGGACGGGCGTGTTCCAATTGAAGCGCAGTTTCTTTTCTCCATAGTTGGGCTGTGGCTGGATGAAGCGCGATTCCAAGGTGAAGCGATTGACGCGCGCGATAAATCCGCCTTGTGATTCGACGTAAACGTAGTTTGCGTCAGCTGGATCCGCAAACGCCCAAAATCCATCCCCGCCGCCAAGATTTTCCCATCGTCCATTGGTGATCCCGCCGGGATATTGCGAGTCGCCCATCCACACACTATTGTCCTGCAACCCGCCGAAGACGTGATACGGGTCGGCGTTGTCCGTGCTCACGTGATAGAACTGCGAGATCGGAAGATTGGTGCCTTTCCACCAGGTATTGCCGCTATCGTACGAATACCAGATGCCTCCGTCGTCGCCCGCGATGAGGTGATCGGTATTCTCCGGATTCACCCACACATCATGAAAATCGCCGTGCGCGCCGTTGGCGATAGCACTGAAGCTCTTCCCGCCATCTTCGCTCAGGATCAAGACGAGGTCCGGCTTGTAGAGTTTGTTCTCGTTTTTCGGATCGACGATCAGGTTGGCAAAGTAAAAGGGCCGCCAAACCATCCAGTTACTACGGTCCCGCTCCTCCCACGTTTTGCCGCCATCCTCGGAGCGAAAAAGGGCGCTGCGTGTGGACTCGATCAACGCATACACGACATTTGGTTTGGACGGCGCAATCGTGACCGCGATGCGGCCCCAGGGTTTTGCTGGGAGCCCTTTCGCATTCTTTTCATCCAGTTCGGTCCATGTCGCACCACCGTCCGCGGTTTGAAAAAAACTGCTGCCGCTGGTGGCCGTGGGACTCTCGCCGCCCGAGCGGAACGTCCAGCCCTTCCGTCGAAAATCCCACATCCCCACAAACAGAACTTTGGGATCCTGCGGATTCATCGAAATCATCGAGCAGCCGGTCGAAAGATTCGCGCCTTTCAGAATCTTGCTCCAAGTTTTTCCGCCATCCGCCGTCTTGTAGAGTCCGCGGTCCTCGCTGTCGCTCCAGAGTTTTCCCGGCACGCACGCGTAAACCGTGTTGCCATCTTTCGGGTCAACGATAATTTTCGAAATTCGCTCGGAATTTGGCAGGCCCATGTTGGTCCAACTGTCCCCGCCGTCCGTCGATTTGTAGATTCCATTTCCGATCGACACGCTGTTTCGCGTCCACGCTTCACCCGTGCCGGCCCAGATAGTCTTCGGCGTCTGGGGATCGATGGCCAGCGCGCCGATGGACTGCACCGCCTCTTTGTTGAAAACAGGCTTGAACGTCGTGCCTCCATTCGACGATTTCCACACGCCGCCGCTCGCCGACCCCACATATACTGTCAGCCGCCCGTCTTCTTTTACGGCGGCGATCGCTGACACCCGCCCGCTCATCGTTGCTGAGCCGATGTTTCGAGCGCCGAGCCCTGAGATGGAATCCGAATCGAATTTCGCCTCCTGCGCCTGCGCAGACCCGGCAACGATCATCAAAGTGAAACTCATCACTGAAAAACAGCAGCAACGCATCATTTTGCTCATATCGAGGAATTCCTCAGAACCAGAGTAGAAGCCACAGCTGTCCTAGCTGACACCAATTTCGGATATTCGGGCAGAGGAGAGCGATTCGCACCAGTGCTCTCTTCAAGATTCACTTTCCAGCCGGCGGCGCTTTAGTCTCCAGTTTCGACCCGGGCATCGAGAAAACCGCATCTTCCAGCGGCACGTTCTGCTCGATCTTCTCGACCGAGATCTGTGTGCGCGAAGAACCGCCCTTTTGCGCCTGCTCGACGGTAAAAGGATAATAAATTCCGTTCACCTGCTCGTAGTCGCCGTAGTACAGCTCAGACTCCTGCAGCGCCCCGCGTATCGTAGTTTGAATCTCGATTTTCAATTCCAGGTACGAATCGCTGTCGAGATAGTAGTAGCGCACGTCTCCATTTTTCATGCTCAGCTTGATTTTGAAACAATCCGTCCCTTCCATCGAATCGTGTCCCACGAGTTCCGCTTTGTGGCCCTTTTCCTTGTATTCCATCAGCGGCCCATCCATATCCGCATCCACCACCAGGCTTTTCAAATCGTCTTGCGAAAGCAGTTCCGGGTCTTTGCGCCCGCCGAAAGGAGAAATCTGCCATCCCGTTTTACCATCGTAGGCCTGCACTTGCGCCAATCCTTGGATGATGAATTCTTCCCGTACCTTGTCCGCGCGTTTGTTTTCTTGCAGAAATTCCGCGCGAAACGATCCCTGTGTCAGCTTTGCTGTGCTACGCAAGCTGTGCACTGACTTCAGCTTTTCCGCCCCGCCACGCGCCTGAATATTCTTCGCGATCACTTCATCAACGGTTTGCGCCGCAGCCCCGAAAGAAAAGCATGTGATGACCGCCAGGAAGAGAAGCGAAATGCGGGAAATCCAGGCCAAATTCATCCGCTGCTTCACATTCAAATGTAGTTTCATGATATCCACCTCACGCGCACCCGTATGTGACCATACACCAAAAGGAAGGGAGCAAAACGCCGAATCACTACAATACCCAGAATCCACGCTTACATCCTGCCCGACGCGGCCGCCAGCGCTAGCCCCCGGGGACAACTACTTAACTCTCGGAGCTTCCTGTCTCTCGATATCTTAAAATCTTAAGCCGGGCTTTTCCCCGGCCACGCGATCTGCCCCTTGCCGCGATACGCCAGATTGGCGATGTGCCCCGCGCGCGCCGCCGCCACTCCGGTCTCGACCGGCGCATTGGGTTCTTTGCGGCTCCTGACGCACTCAAAAAAATTCTGCATGTGGTCGATCGTCCCATCGCGAAAGCTGTCTGCCCTCATAACCGGATTGTCTCTGCCAAACACGCCCTCGTGATACACGCCAAATCCGTTCCGGGTGAGCTTCATGGTCGCTTCGGTTCCGCGAAACTCCAGCCCTCCGTCATCAATCGAGGACGCCATCATGCCCTCGTAGACCACATCGAACCCCGGATAGCGCAGCGCCGCCTGCACCGTGTCGGGACAATCCCATTGCTCAAAAATATATTTGTCGCCGAGCATCTGCGCGTCGCGCGGTTGATCCGATTTCATCGCCCAGTGCACCACGTCGATCCAGTGAGTAAAAAGATCGGTCATCGCGCCGCCGCCAAAATTCCAAAACCATCGCCAGCGGTAAAACTTCTCCTCACTAAATGCCTGCTCCGGTGCCCCGCCGAGCCACTGCTTCCAATCGAGCGCCTGCGTGTCGATCAGCTTTGGCGCCCCGCCAGCCAAATAGTTCTGCCACCAATATGTCCTGGCCTGGACGACGCGCCCCAGGCTTCCTCCCTGAATCAGTTCGACTGCATCGCGAAAGTGGCTCCAGCTCCGCTGCTGCATCCCGCACTGCAAAATCCGCTTTCCCGAGCGCACCGCATGCGTAAGCGTCGCGCCCTCCTCGATAGTGTGCGTCACGGGTTTTTCCAGATAAACGTCTTTGCCCGCCGCCAGCGCGTCCACCGCCATGCGCACATGCCAGTGATCAGGCGAAGCAATAATTACCGCGTCGATCTCCTTCTGCAGCACTTCGCGATAATCCACATGCGTGGTCGCAACGCCGTTCGAGCGCAGCTTTACCGCGTCGCGCCGCGGCCCATACACATCGCTGACCGCCACGATCTGATAGCTCCCAGCCTTGTCAGCCGCATTGAGCAAGTCGCCCATGCGCCCGCCCGCTCCCAGCACTCCGACGCGCAAAGTGTCGTTCGCCCCAAGCACCCGGGTTGACGCCAAAGCGGTAAGCCCGCCCGCAATCAGAAAACTTCGACGATTAGGTGGATATTCCATGCCGGCCATCTTAACGCCATTCGCGCTCAACGAGGAAAGTGGCCTCGCGAAAATGTCTGACCTATTTTGTATCGCGAAGCAAAACGATATCCGCAGAGCGCGTCCCGCGAATCACGTACAACATTTTGCCGTCCGGAGACCAGCGAAAGCTGCTCAGCACAGTCGTGTTGAACTTTGTGACTTGCTGATACGGGCCGCCCTCGATGGGTTGACGCCAAACGTTGGCCGCTCCCTTGCGAAGCACTGCGTAGTCGAAGCCTTTCCCGTCCGGCGACCAGTCCGCCCATGTGGAGGTAGCTGGGACATTCTCAAAAAGATAGCGCGGCTTACCGCCGCTGAAAGGCGTAAACGCGAAAGCCATCCTCTCGGGCGGACCCTCGACGAACCCGATGGAGGCCAATGTCTTGCCGTCTGGCGAAATGCGCACTCGCCCCGCATTGGAAACCAAATCTAGCTTGCTGGGGGTCGAGCTGCCATTGATGTCCTGAATGAATAGATCCGGAGCGCGCCAGGAAATATACGACTTGCCATCCGGCGTACAAGCGGAAAACCCGACGCGCTTCTCGTGAGTTAGCTGGACCGCATTGCTACCATCCGAATCCGCCTTCCAGACATTCAGATCCCCATCAATAATTTGGCTAAAAAGCAGCGTCGCGTTCGGTCCGCACTCGGCAAGGAAATTTAAACTTCGTCCGGGAAGCAATGCCGTCTGTCCGGAACCGTCGGGGCGCAATGCAAAGGTTTCGCCCTGCTGGTTCATAACAATCAGCCGGTCGCTCGAGGCCGCGAGCACGCGCCCTGGTTCGCCGTTGAAAGGCAATTGCGTGGCTTGGGCCGCATCCCCACCGGGTGCAGCCCACAGCTCCAGATGAACCGACGACTCCACGGCGGCTATCCTCTTGGCGTCCTGCGTGATCCCGAGCGAACCCAGCCCATAGTTCGTCAGATCATTGGTCAGCCGATGGAGTTCCCCACCAGGATACGAAATGTACCAAAGCTGTCCAGGAGTGCTGGGGCCTTGCTCCGCCATCACAAGAATCAGACCGGAACCGTCCGGCAGCCAGGCCGACCGGCCTGGAAGGTTGGTCCCCTCATAGAGTGGGCGAGATGAGCCGTCCGAAGGAGAGATCGCATAGAGAAAGCGCTCGCCAGAATTTCTCCAATTCGAGATCACAATCGTCTTGCCGTCGGGAGACCATGCCGGCGATAACAGACTCGCGCCATTTACGTTCGCTGGAAACGTGGTAAGAATTTTTTCGCCCGTGCCATCGCTATTGGTCAGCACTACTTCCAATTGGTACTTCGACGGATCACCGCGAATAAAGGCAAATCGCTTCCCGTCTGGAGAAATGGCCGGCGCGGTGTCCGCGTCGTGCGCCACGGCCTGCGGCTGTCCGCCGAGTACCGGCATTTTGTAAATGTCGCTGTAGCCCGAGATTTGCTTATTGCTGCGGCTGAAATAGACGTAGTTGCCGTCGGCGGAAAATGTTAGTCCGTTGAATTGATCTTCGTCCGGCGCCAAAACTTGCACGTCGCTGCCAGTTTCCACCTGTCGAACATTGAGGCTCTGCTTGCCGCTATCCGCGAGCACGTAAACCACGTATTGCCCGTTCGGCGAAATGGTGACAGCCGAGGCCTTCCCGGATTGCGTGAGCGGCGCGATACGCATGTTTTGAATATCGAGCGCCGTCTTCCGCGGACTAAATTTGTAAACCGCGAAAACAATAGCGGCCACAACCACGGCCGCGGCAAGTACTCCGGGTATCAGAAGGCTGCGGCGCGGTGTCGCAATAGGTGCGCTGCCAGAACCGACGCTGGCGCGCGGCGGAATGACCGTGCTGCCGGATCCGCCCTCCGGAATAGCACCGCTAGCAGCCTGCACCCGGCTGGAACTGGTATCGCGCTGTAGTCGCTTGAGGTCGGCGCGAAGATCGGCGGCGCTCTGGTAGCGCATGGCTCGGTCTTTTTCCAACGCCTTGTTGACGATCCGCTCCAGTTCTGCGGGCAGTTCCGGATTCAGCCGAACGGGTGCGATCGGGGACCGATTTAAGATCGCGTCAAAAATCGCGGCGGAAGTAGATCCCGGAAACGCGGGGCGGCCCGTGCTCATTTCGTAGAGCACTACACCAAACGAAAAAAGATCGGTGCGCGCATCGAGATCCTTGCCAAGCGTTTGCTCGGGAGACATGTAAGCCACAGTGCCAAGCGCCACGCCCGGGCTGGTGAGATTGGCGTCATCAATGGTTGCGGTGCCGTGCGTTCCGCCTTCGCTTCCGCCCTGCATCACCTTGGCGAGCCCAAAATCCAGAACTTTGGCCTGCCCGCGATCGGTAACAAAAATGTTCGCAGGCTTAATATCGCGATGAACGATATTTTCCGCGTGCGCAGCCTCCAGCGCATCGGCGGACTGAATGCCCAGCTCGACGAGCGTGTCCAGTGGCAGCGGGCCACCGGCGATGCGATGCTTCAACGTCTGGCCCTTGAGCAGTTCCATCACGATGAAGCGTCGCCCGTCCTGATACTCCCCAATTTCGTGAATGGTGCAGATGTTGGGATGGTTGAGCGCAGCGGCAGCGCGAGCTTCGCGGAGAAAGCGATCGAGAGTAGCCTTGTCTCTCGACAACTCGTCAGGAAGAAATTTGAGCGCCACCATGCGCCCAAGCGTGGTGTCCTCGGCCTTGTAGACCACACCCATCCCCCCGCCGCCAAGCTGCTCAATAATGCGATAGTGGGAAAACGTTTGGCCGAGGATCGACTGGGTTTCGGTCACTGTGCAGACGCATATTAGGGCCGCCACGAACCGAAGTCAACGAACTCAGCCAAGAGAAGTGCGCAGAACTCTAGCTAGGCCACTCGTCACTCGCCACTTCTCCCACCAAAATAAAAGTTGTGATTCTGAAGGTGGCGACCGAAGGTTCCGACCCGGTCGGAAGGGACCCGCTTTTCCCCTCCTCTTCTCTGCGCGGCTCTGTTGACTCTGTGTCTCTGCGTTATCCTTTTCTCCTTTTCCCAAAATACTCACGAAACCTAGAAGTAAGCCAAGCAAAAAAATGACTTACATCCCAGACCAAGGCATACCTTTATTCAGTAGGCTAACCCATGAAAGCCAAAGTCTCAGCGGCGTGGAGAAAGATAAGAATTAACTTCACCGGCATTCGTTAACGGTTACGCGACTGTTCGCCCATTTCAAGCGCGAACGCCTGATCGAGATTCATGGCTCGACGCTCCTTATCACGGGCAAGCCCAGGCTCGAAAAGCTCCTGGAAGGCTAGATAGCTCCCACTTACGAAGTTCCCTCGACATCCATCACGGCAACATGTGACACGCGTCACTGCGTTTCGCTCCCGGAAGGGTGTATTTGAATCGAGATTGGCTCGCGGTGGGCAAAGCTGAAAATGATCACCGACCAGCGAGGAACAGCGACAAAGGAGATTTGCGCGAATAGCAACGTTGTCGTCCGCCAAGTCCTGTCGTGGCTTTAGCCGAATAGGAACGCGCTGGCTCAATTTACGCGTGAACAAAGTGTGCAATACAGAACATCTTTCAAAAACCTCACTGGATAGTCTTGCCGTCTGATGCCTCGGGGAGGGGGTATGTATCGGCCGCGCCACTCATCTGCTCTTCTTTATTTTGCTTGTTGCGGGCGGTACCGCATTAGCTGTTCACGCTCGCTCGCCCGGTCCCGATTCGGGAAAAGACAAGTCCAAGCCGTCCGATCAAACGCAGACATACGTCCGCTCGAGCGATCCATCGCTGTATGTTGGATCGGAGACGTGTAAAACGTGCCACGCAGACATGCCATCCAAGGATTTCTTCCAACATTTTGAGGATTCGCCGCACTTTGTAACCACTTTGGATACGAAGAAAGGCCCGGCATGGCAAGGCTGCGAAAGTTGCCACGGTCCGGGGAAGGCCCACGTCGACGGCGGAGGAGACAAGACCAAGATTTTCACTTTTAAGGGCGCATCGGCGAAGGAGATCAGCGCTCGTTGCTTGGACTGCCATGCCGGCGGCACGCAACACATGAACGCCATCAACTCCGTTCATTTGAAGAATGACGTCAGTTGCATCTCCTGCCATTCGCCGCACCACGCGAAAGAGGCGGAGTTTTTGCTTGTTAAGTCCCAGCCTGAGCTTTGCTACACCTGCCATCTCCAGCAAAAAGCTCAGTTCGACATGCCTTTTCACCATCGGGTGAATGAAGGGCTAATCCAATGCAGCGATTGCCACAATGTGCACGGCACGGTGAAACCGAAACAGGTGCGAACTTCTTCCACCCAGGATGCGATCTGCTTCAAGTGCCACACGGACAAGCAGGGGCCGTTTGTCTACGAGCACGCTCCCGTAAAGGTCGAAGGATGCCAGTCATGCCATCTGACGCACGGTGGGCCGAATCCCCACATGCTGAAGCTGAGCAACGTGAACTTGCTCTGCCTGCAGTGCCACACGACATCCAGTTTTAGCAGCGCACCGGGCATGCCTTCATTTCACAACCAAGCAAGCCTTTTCCAGTCTTGCGTGTTATGCCACAACGCCATTCACGGCTCCAACTTCGATGCGACGTTCTTCAAATAGGAGCCTCATGAGCTTTTTTTCTACCATCGAGAAGGCCGGCATGGCAGCAAATATTTTTCCGAACGAAAGGCGAGAAAAACCATGAGAGGCCGGCTGGGGGTTCACGCGATTCATTCCGTAATTGTTGTCGCGGCACTTTTCCTCTCGCCTGTTGCGCGCTCTCAAGATGACACCGAACAATCAAAGGGAATTAATTCGGGCGATTACAACATCCACCAAACCATCGAATTCGGCTATCGATCCAGCAACATTAACGGCAACTTGAACACCTACAACACGTTCGAAAACCTCGGCTCCGGCCTTCGCCTCTTTGATTTTGACGTCCAAATGCACTCGCTCAACCACAATGGACTCTTGTTCGACAACCTGACTTTCAGCAACTTCGGATATGGCGGCGATCCAAACAACGTGTCGCGGATGCATGTCGAAAAAAATAAATGGTACGACTTTCGTCTGCTCTTCCGCCGCGATAAAAACTTTTGGGACTATAACCTCTTCGCGAATCCGTTGAACCCTGCCGCGTTGAATCCGCCGGGGTCCGTAACGACGGGCTGCTACGTCGGCCCGCCTACAGCGGCCTTTCCACAGGGCGCTCCTGCCTTTTGCTCGAACCCCGCCGTGGCGCAAAACAGTTCACTCAATAGCCTGTATCTCACCCGGCGCATGCAGGACTACGATCTCACGCTGCTTCCGACTTCCAAGGTGCAATTCCGATTAGGGTATTCCCGCAATCGCAATGAAGGCCCCGGCTCGTACACTACGGACGGCGGTACGATTTCAGCGTTCGCTGACGCCTACAGCTATACGACCAACGCGTATCGCGTTGGAATCGATTTCAAGCTTCTGCCTAGGACCACTCTTTCCTTTGATGAGTTCCTCGTTTACTTCAAGCAGGACAACATTGTCACCGACAACCCCGCCGTTAATCCGCTGAATTTCGGATTCGTCCTCGCAAACCCTGCGGGGGCAGGCACACCGAACGGCACACCCGTGGACCTGGGAAACATTTGGAGTACGCAAACAGCTGCCGAGACGCTTCCTTGCGCGACACCGATCGTGGCGGGCACCACCAACTCTGCTACCCCCACTTGCAATGGATTCTTGTCTTACAGCCAGGTCGGCAATCCGCGAAATTTCATGCCCACGGAGCGGTTCCGCTTCCAATCAAACTATTTCAACAATTTCGAGATGTCCGGCTCGGTGGGCTACAGCGCTGGCAACAATGTGATTCCGGATTTCCTAGAGACGGTGAACGGATATACCTCGCGCACGGCGGAACGCGGAAGCACAACCAGCGGACCGGCAAATGCTAAACGCGTCTCGGTGAATGCGGATTGGTCGGGTGTGTATTCCATCACCGACAAGCTTCGGATTCTCGATGCCTTCCGGTATGACAATTGGCGTATTCCAGGAATGTGGGCGCTCGACGAAACGAATATCTATGGCACTGGCTTTCCTGGTTTGGCAGGCATGCAGCAGAGCCAGGCGGTTTTTAACACGACAAATTGTCCAGTGGACTCTAATGCAGTGACTTGCCCATTCCACTCAGCATCTTCGGCTGCGGATGTGATCAACGGCCTCGCTACCTCGTTCCTGGGGCAGAACCTGAAGTCAAACACCTTGGAGCTCCAATATGATTTCAACAAGCATTGGAGCGCTCATATCGGCTACCTCTATACAAACCGCACGATTGCCCAGTACAGCGACACGAATGATTCGGAGCTGATTTACTATCCGGGAGGAGCAACCGCAACGGCCGCGAATGATTTTCTAGCCGCGCGCGGCAGTTGCGCTCTGGTGGCTGGCGTTCTACCTGCCGGATGCACGCTCAATGGAGATGGCTCGATGACTTTCCTTGCTCCCACTCCCGCCAGTCCCGTTCGCAGCCTCACCACCATCAACGAGAATTCGCTGTTGCTTGGCGTCGTCGCGCGCCCTATCGAGGCCCTGCGAATCACCGCCGATCTGGAATTCGGTTACAACGACGCAGCCTATACGCGGATCGATCCCCGGCAAGTGCAAACCTACAAAATACATGCGAATTACAGGCCAAAGCCGTGGGCGAATCTGGATGGCGCGGTAGACATTCATGAAAACCGCGACAACGTCTCGACAGTGAACAACATTGAGCACGATCGATCGTACAGTTTCGCCGCGATATTGACGGCAAGCCCGAAGCTTTCCGTCGATTTCGGCTACAACTACTGGAACGTCTACACGCAAGCGCTGATTTGCTTCGCGTACTCGGAAACTTCCGCAAATCCCGCGCCGCCGCCCGCTACGGTGGTTGCCTCTGCGTTTCCTCCTGGTGTGCCGATGCTGCCGACAGGGCCCGCGTGCCCGATTACGGCTGCGACGTCGCCTCTGGGGGCGCTTTCGGTTTATAACAGCACGGATTATTTCACCCACGCTGCAATGATTTGGAAACCCATCAAGCGTGTGTCGGTGGTTCTGGGGTATGGCGGCAGCTTCGTGCGCGGCAATACGATTTTTCTGAACCCGCTCACGCCCTCCGGCACGCTCGACTACAACTACCAGCGGCCATACGCGTCGATTGCGATCGATATCTTTCGCGGGTTCACCTACAAGATGTCTTGGAATTATTACGGATTCAACCAAGGAGCAAACACGAACCCGTTTGGACTCGCGGCGATTCAGTCGCAGGATTTTAACGGAAACAATGCCACGTTTTCATTCCGGTATTCGTTTTAAGCGGGACGTTTAACGCCGCTAACGCCGCGCAGCCGCGACAGTGAGAAGGGTTTGCGGCGTGCATCTAGAGTTTGTGCAACATCACTTCTGGAGGAAATATGAATCGATACACAAAACGAATAGGACAAGCAGTCTTGGGCCTTTTGCTCTGCGCGGCGTTCGGGCTTTTGGCGCTGCCTGCGCAGGGGCAAACCGGCGGCGATGCTCTTTACAAATCAAAATGCGCGGGCTGCCATGGCGCGGACGGAAAGGGCCAAACTGCCGTCGGCAAAGCGGACAACATTCGTGACCTCGGTTCCGCGGACGTCCAGGCGCAAAGCGACGATGCGATCGCAGGAATCATCGGCAGCGGAAAAGGAAAAATGCCGGCGTACGGGAAAAGCCTGAAAGCGGATCAGATCAAGGATCTCGTCGCTTACATTCGCACTTTGAAAAAGTAAATCGCTGCCTCTTCTCTTTGGCCCTATGCCGACATTTGCCATCGTAATTCTGGTGCTATTCAGCGCGGTGCTCGCGGGCATTGTCGTTGTGCGTCCCGCAATTACGGCGAGCCGCGCCGGAAAGATTCTTGCGTTCGGCGTGCTTTTCTTTCTTCCGCTCTTTTCGCTCGTGGCCGGCATGCAAAATGAAATGCAACGATCTGAAAGCACCGCGTTCTGCCTCTCGTGCCACATCATGGAGCCTTACGGAAAGAGCCTGCACATCGATGACCCCACGTATCTTGCCGCGGCACACTACCAAAATCATCGCGTTCCCGCGGACGAGGCTTGCTACACCTGCCACACGGACTACGCCATGTTTGGCACGTTCGAAGCGAAGCTCGGCGGCTTGCGCCATCTTTATATCTATTACCTGGGAAAGCCGCCGTTGCCTCAAGACATCAAGCTCTATAAGCCGTTCAACAATCGCGAGTGTCTCCACTGCCATCTGGGTGCGCGGTCTTTCGAGCAAGGCGCCACTCACAACGCGGACCCGGCTACATTGCCCGCAATAAAAGCGAACGCATTGTCCTGCATTTCGAGTGGTTGCCACGATACCGTTCACAACGTGGGCCGCTGGGGAGACAAAGTGAAGTTCTGGGAAGGAGGAAGCTGATGCGTCCCGGCGATCTGATGAACCGAAAGCTTCGCGTTTCAGCAATCTTTGTAATCACCGGGTTATTTGTCGAGGCGCTCTGTCTTGTGTGGTCGAAGCCCATCGCTTTCGTCGTACTTGTATGCATCGGCGGCGCGCTAATCGGACTCGGCGTATTGTTCTTTCTCTACTCGCTGGTACCCGCCGCTCCCCACACAACCGACTCTTATAGATCGGCTCCCGATAAGTAGTGAAGTCGCGGGTGCCCCTCACGTTTCTGTCCCCGATTTCCATGATTTGCTCCGATTTCCCAGGACAGCCACGATCCGAAGTCAACGCACGCGCACAATCCGACTGCCGAGCCCTTGTTTTCTCCTAGGAAGACTTCAGCGGTGTAGAAAAAGATAAGAATTAACTTCACCGGCATTCGTTAAAACAGAAATCCTGCAATTTGCTCCGCCATTTTCCTGGCTTTTTCTCGAAGCACATTTCGATCTGGTGTCCCCGCACCGGAACTCACCCGGACCGTGAAGGCGTGGTCACGCACTCGTCCCACCACCTGCTCAGAAACCCACTTCTTCCTCTTCTTATCGGTGTAGCTGCACGTCACTGCCTCATTCCCGATGGCTCGCAGCGGAGTACGTCATCCGGCCCGCACGTTTCAGCGTATGCCGCGTACGCGCCAGGCGCGCCGCGCAGTGTTTCAACTTCGATTCGCAACTCGATGCCAGTCGATCCGCTCTGATGCAGGAATACGCAGGTTGCCTCGTCCGGGTCCTTACTCGTTTCCGGGCGCGTTACAGTCGCAGTCACCGCACCGTCCAGCGCCCCGGATGCCGTCGCCTCGTTGATCCAGGGGCAACTATCTTTGGCTTCGGTGCGGCTAGGCACGCTCAACAGGACCAGCGCGCCAAGCAGCAGGCACACAATTCGCGCGCGAAATAAAACTCCGAAAATGCGCCCGAAATTCCAGATGCAAGCTATTCTCCAAGACCCTCTGTTGAAGTCGCAAAAGCCGCGATACTGCCGATACAAGATTCGCGTTCGCCGTTTCGATCTGGTGCCAACCTTACTTTCGAGGAAAACTCCCGTCGCCGTTTCCGCTCGCTTTTGGTGCACGCGGCTTCTCGGCGGCGACTTCCTGCTCCAAATCCGCATGTACGTGCCACGGTACGCTCTCCGTCGAGATTTCCGGATGTTTCAGCAGAAAATCCAGTGAGTACGTGGGCGCTCCCGGATCGGCCTTCTTATTCGCAAAGAAAGCCGCTTGCGCCGCCGCCTTGTCCTCCATCCCCATTCGGCCGTACAAAATCGATAGGTTATAATGCGCCGCCACGTCGTCCGGATCGATGGCTTGCAACGCCTCAAACTGTTCCATCGCTTCGTGCTGCTTGCCTTGCCGGTAGAATGACTTCCCCAATTCGCGGCGTGCGTCCCGCGATAGCGGATACTGCTCCACAACCTTCCGCAGGTCCGCCTCTTCCAGTTCCGGATTGCCGGCGCGGCGCTCGACCAATGCCATGTAGTAAAGCGCCCGCGCATTGTCCGGACTCAGCGCCAGCGCCATCTTGAGATTCCACCGAGCTGAACCGTATTTTTCCCACTCGATGTTGGTTAGCCCGATATTCGTGTAGCCATCCGCGTAATCAGGCCGCAGCTTTACGACTTCCGAGAAGGCGCTTATAGCTTCCGCGTATTGCAGTTGGTCCAGCGACGCAATCCCGTAGTTGTTCCAACGCATCCAGTCCGGATTGTCCTGCGGGTCCGCCGCCGTAGCCGGGTTGTCGCCTATATTCAACGTCCGCGTCCGTGAAGCGATCTCCACCACCGGATAAGCGGGATGATCGGTCCCGAAAATATTGTTCAAATAGCTTTGCCGCAAATGCCGGTAGTTGACTCGTGCCACCACTGTCAACGGCCCTTTCGCGTCCGCCGGGATTCGGAATTCGTAGCGCACCATCCCCGATCGCCCTGCCTGGATCGTATTGTCGTAAGCGACCGAATGAATCGTGAAAACTCTGTGATTGTCGACGAACTCGCCCTTCTCCGTCACCGGCCGGTTAGTAAAACTGTGCGCCCGCGGGTCGAGCATCCCATTCGGTTGCAGAAATCCGCTGTGATAAATTTCCCTTCCGTCGCTGTCGTTCACCGCAAATTCCACCCAAGCCTCATACAGATCCCGCACTTCGGGAATCAACGAGTGGCCGATATTTTTATTCTGAATAACGACCATGGCCTGGACCTTGTCGTTCGGCTTCAGGCTAAACGCCTGCGTACCCAGCGGCGCCACCATTCCGTCCTCATCCGCCTTCTTGATCGCAAACAGGTCCACATTCAAGTAATTGCCGGACTTCAGAAACTCGATCGTTTTCTGCAATTGCTCGTCGAAGCCGTAGTAGAAGGGCACTGCCGTATTGCCCGCCGTCCAGCGGTGCGAAGCAAACGTTCCATTCTTTGCGCCATACTCCTCAAGCTCCGGAGCCGCGCGCTTCATGTGGCAGCCCTGGCAGGTAGTGAAGTCCCCGGAATAAAAAGTGAGCGGATTCCTCTTCGAAAATTTCGAGTTGTGCCATTCGTCATAAACCGTGAATGCTCGCACGAACTTGTAATCATTCAGTGGAGTCGGCAGGTTGGCCTTGTGGCACGCCGCGCAGAACTCCGGCGTGCGCATAAAATCTTTCATCACGGCTTTTGAATGCCGCTCCGGATCTCCCATGATGTCTACGTAGGGCACCTGACCCGGGATCCGATTCCCGTTTTCGTCCACCATCACCGCCGGCACTCCCATCACGTAGCCGCCATTCCCCACCGTCGGCTGCAGCTTTTGAATTGCGTGGCAGGTCAGGCATGTCAGTCCTTCTTCATCAAACTGTCGGTCAACCTTCGAATCCTCGGTCAGCGCTCCCGTCAAGGTCGCGATGGGGTTGTGGCAACTCTCGCAATGCCGGGTAAACTCGATACCCTTCTCGCGCCTTAGTATGTTGACGCTCGTTCGGTAAAATGGCGTTCGAAACGAGTTCGAGTGCAGCGCCTGCCGCCAGTGGTCATACGCCTGCGCGTGGCACGTTTTGCAATAGGTCGCCTTCGGAAACGCTCCCGGCTGAATGAAGTCATTCCCCTCGACCGCCGCGTTCCCCGGCGTGGATATGTCACCCTGCCCGAAGCGGAAGTTATAAGTCTCGCGTATCTTATCGGCGTACCGCTTGCGCTCCGCCTCCTGCTGAGAGGGCGCTTTCGTTTCTGTTTGTGACTGCTCTTGATACTGAGACTCTGCCTGTGCTTGCGACTGTCCCTGGGACTGCGCCATCGACGTCTTTAGCGCACAAAAAGCACCCACGAGTGCGACCAACCCCGCCGCAATGTGCCGGTATCCGATTTTCATGAGCACCTGCCCGACCCAAATATTGCTTGGTCTTTCATCCCGAACAGAATCCTCGTTCATTCGAATCTCGGATGAGTCGTGAAACTCAATTCGCCGCTTGGCTGGCTGCTTTCCGCTGCGCAACTTCCAGCGCGATGCCGTCGTAAACGCTAGGCACCACTCCCTTGCCTTCTTCAATCTCAAAGATCCGGTCCACCGACGGCAGCGTCACCTGCTCCACAAAACCACTCGGCCATCGAATCTCCACGCTGCTCACCGCCGTGGCGTCCCCAATGCCAAAATGCAATCGCTGATCGTTTGATGACTCGTAACTCCCCCCGCTCATCACGTCGCCACGCTGCCGCAGCCCACCTGCCGTTAGGTAAACAACCGCCCCAACCGCATCCCGCGGGCTCTTCGGTCCGCCAACCAGTTGCAGCCCCACCCAGTGATGCTTATCCGCATTCACGTTGCGCATCAAAGCAGGCACGTTGTCCAGGCAGTTGATCACCACGTCGATCTTCCCGTCGTTAAACAAATCTCCAAACGCCGCCCCTCGTCCCGTGAGCACTTTTGCAAGCCCAGTGCCCTCCACCGCCGGAACCACCTCGAATTTCTCGCCCTTTTTTACGTTGTGAAACACGAACGGCCGCTGCGCAAACGACGTCCCAAAATTGTGCTGATCCACCTGTGGGTAAACATGCCCATTGACCGCGAAAATGTCCTTCCACCCATCGTTGTCGTAATCAATAAATTCTGTGCTCCATGTCAGAAACGGGTACGTGAACTGCGCCATCCCGATATCCGGTGCAATCTCCGTGTAGTACGCGTTCCCCCCGTTTCGAAACAGCGGCTTGTAGTCATCCGAAAACGTTCCCGTATAAAGGTCCAGCAAACCGTTGTTCCGGTAGTCGCCAATGGCCATGCCCATGTTGGCGACCTCTTGCCCGTCCTGATTCAGCGCAAAGCCCGACATAAAACTCGCATCCTTAAACGTCCCGTCGCCCTTGTTGATGTAGAGATAATTCGGCGTCGAATCGTTCGCCACCAGTAAGTCAACTCTTCCATCGTTATTCACGTCCACAAACACGGACGTAAATCCGTAGTAGCCTTTTTTATCCGCCACGCCCGCTTTCTCGCTCACATCCGTAAACGTCCCGTCCCCATTGTTGTGAAACAGGTGATCGCCCTCGCCCGGCAATCCGCGTGGCCCGCACATCACGCCGATTCCGCGAAACTGGCAAAAGTTCATCGCATTCGCTCCGGAATTCGGCTTCGGCGGCAGATGCTCCATGTCCCAGTGAATGTATCCCGGCACAAAAAGGTCCAGCTTGCCGTCCCCGTCGTAATCTCCAAACGTCGCGCCCGTCGACCAATTTCCCAGCGTCACTCCTGCTTTTTCCGCCACGTCCGTAAACGTCCCGTCGTGGTTGTTGTGATACAGCCGGTTCTTCCCAAAGTTTGAAACATAAATGTCCGGCCAGCCGTCGTTGTCGAAATCGCCGATCGCCACTCCAAATCCCCAGCGGTCGTTGGTCACTCCCGCCTTTTCCGCCACGTTCGTAAACGTTCCGTCGTGGTTGTTGTGAAAAAGCGCCGCGTGCGGCGGCTCCGTCTTGCCGCTCATCGCGTCCACCGTCGACCCGTTCACCATGTAAATGTCCAGCCAGCCGTCGTTGTCGTAGTCCAGCAATGCCACTCCCGACCCCGTCGTTTCGATAATGTAGTTTTTCTCCGGCGTCCCCATCGTGTGCCGCCACGACCTCAGCCCAGCTTTTTCCGCGATCTCCTGAAACACGATCGGCCCTTCTTTGACGAACCCTCCCGCCGTGATCGGCCGCTTCTCGGAATCCAGCACCGCCGGGAAAACTCCCGCTGTCGCCGACCCACCCTGCGGACGCTGCGGCGCCGCTTGTGCCCCATATTGCCCGGCTGCCTGCTGCCCGCGAGCTTCCGATAAGCCCACGACGTATAGCGCCGCGATCCATGCGCACAGGCAGACCGCCAGTAATAGTTTTTTGTCCATGGTGGAAGTCGAAAAACCGATCCATCGTTTTTTACAGGCGGGAATGGTCGAAGACAATATGTGAAAAGCACTACGCTCCGCCGCGCGCCAGTCCTCCCGCTGCAGCACGGGCATGGAAGAAAAGCGCGCCTCGCAGCCCCGCTCCCCAAATATGTCATCCCGCTCGCCCTGAGGAACGAAGCGACCGGAGTGCCGACGAAGTCGTCGCGCAGTGGAGGGACCTCTCTTCTTCAGGGTTGGCAGGCAGACAAGTGTGCTTCGACGGAACGATCCCTAGGCGATTTCTACAAATCCTCTTCCAATGGCGTACAACGTAAGCTTGGCGCAGTTGCGAATCGCCAGCGCTCCCATAATGTTGTTCCGGTGCACGCCGACGGTATTCGCGCGAATCCCAAGCTCCACCGCAATTTGTTTATTCGATTTTCCGCGCGCGATCAACCGCAGCACTTCCATCTCACGCGCCGTAAGCGGTCGCGTAATGTCGTCCAAAGGAGGTTCTGGCAGCACGATCCGCGAATCCAGCACGTGCCGCCCAGCCGCCACCTGCCGCACCGCCTCGCCCAATTCCATATCCGTCGCGCTTTTCAACAAATACCCGCGCGCCCCCGCATCCAGTGCCGCTCGCACATAGCTCCGCTCCGAATGCATGCTCAAAATCAACACCGCCGTCTCCGGCAAAATTTCCAGAATGCGCTGTGTCGCCGCCCCGCCCATCATCCCCGGCAGCGCAAAATCCATCACCACCACGTCCGGCCGCAAACGCCGCGCCGCCTTCACCGCCTCGCGCCCATCGCCCGCTTCGCCCACCACCCGCAAGTCCGCCGCATCCTGCAGCGTCCGCTTCAGCGCCCGCCGCACCAAGCTGTGGTCGTCCACCAGTAAAACCGTGATAACTCGCTTCGTCCCCGCCATCCAGTAACTCTCCACGCAGCCGCGGCCGACACCTCGCCCACCGTGAGTAGAACAGGCATTCCTGCCTGTCTCTCTCCTTGTCCCCGCCGCGCGCAAGAGTATTCACGACTCCCCACACCCGCACCATAATCCAAATCTGCTAGTCCCAACCCCGCCGGATCTGTTTTTAGGAGGGCACGGCTTTCAGCCGTGCCGTAAACGGCTCGGAAAGGTGGGCCGGGTGCTCCCAGACGTCGGTTTCACGTCTGGGCTTTTGACTTTTCTCCACGCTTTCACACCCATATCAAATGAGTCAGCCACCATCCCAACCCTTATAATCTTTCCACTTCCGCCGATCCCATTCGAATACCCACTCAGTAATCAAGAAAACTATTGACAATCGGTAACTACTCCTGCTACCATTCCCTATGGTCGTCGCCAGTCCTCCACAGATCTCTCTTCCCCTTTACCCTGAGGAACGAAGGGTTTACCCCGTTTACCCTGCTTGCCCTGTTTACGCTGAGTCCCGAAGCGAGCCTCGAAGGGAGCCCCGAAGCGAGCGAACGCGAAAGGCTCTCCGCGCACGGAGTTTACACCGACCGGGCCGGGGTGTCCGGCGCCTGCTCCGCCCCGGTCGGCTCGTCGGAGTTCACCCCGAGCGGCTTGAGTCGTTTAGCTCCCCCGATCTTTGCCCTTTCAACTTTAGACTGTCGACTGTCAACTATCTTCCTAACTCCCATAGAATCATATTCTTCGCACACCCCTACCCCTTAACCCCAATCGAATCATATTCTTGCAAAAAACAGGGGGAGGGGGTCCCCCTTACCCCAAGCCGGTGGCGAGGGGCCCTATGTCCCTGCGCAACACGCAGGAATGCGCGCAACTTCAATCACTTCATACGTTTACTCCATAACTCGCGGACACCCCGGGGTGGGGAGCTATCATCAAAAGAAGGAGTTTCAATTTTTCTGGCGACCTCCACACGGAACACGAGTCACGGGACACGGGCCACGGAACTTGGGCCACTACTCACCACTTCACTACCCACTACTCACTGTTCACCCTTGAAACCCCCGCTCCAAATGGCGCATCCTTATACATGTACACGCAAGAAAGGCCCGGCGGCCCGGGAACCCAGGTACTCGACATGCGCCGCTTCCTGATTGCTATCGCTTCTCTCGCGGCTCTCCCCGCGATCGCTTCCGCCCAACGCGGAGGAATGGGAGCCGGCATGGCCCACCCGGCGATGGCCGCTTCCGCCCCGCACGTGGCCATGCATGCTTCGGCCCCTGCGGGAGCCCACGTAACTTCCCAAGTAAATTCTGGAACGCACTACGTTTCGACGATGCGCTATGTGCGCACCCGTTCCGGTGCGATTGTGGCTCGCCCGATTCCGCACTCGACTACAACTGTGCAGCGAGCTGGCTCCGGCCGCCAATTGCTTTCGCAGGACATGGTGCCAGGGCTAGGATTTGATTACCCGCACGTCGCGGCAGTCCATCCGAATGGATTTCATGATCGCTTCCGAAATCGCCCGTTTGTGGGAACGTATATCCCGTTCTTTTATGGCGGCGGATACTACATGCCGTTCTCTTCCGATGACTATGTGGACGATTCGCCGGTGGCCGACCCGCAACAAGCCGATACAGGACAGCCACAAGTAGCACAAACCGCTGAGCCCGAGCGACTTGCGCGGCCGTCGCGCGACTACGTCCCGGCGCCACAGACAGCTTCCGAAAAGGAAGCGGAACAATATGTGTTTGTGCGCCGCGATGGAACCGTGTTTTTCGCGTCAGCCTACGCCTGGGAGAACGGCACGCTTCGCTACATCACCAGCGAAGGATTGCGCCACACCGTTACCGCGGACATGCTGGATTTGAATGCTACGCAACAGTTCAACGAACAGCGCGGCTTGAATTTCCGTTCGCCTGTTTAGGTTTCTTTTCACCCGCCAAAATTCGCTTCTTCGCCGAATGTAGCGAGCCGGAAGTAGCGAAGTAAGAAGTAAATAGGCAAGAAGTACGAGCCGAGAACAACAAAGAAGAAGTAAAAAATCCGCGGGCGCAGCCCGCGTTTATTTTTTCACCGGCTCAGGCATCACGTAACCCGAAACCGCAGGAAGCCCCGCCCTCTCAAGCTGAACGGTAGTGTGATCAATCTTAAATTCCTTCGCAGCCTTTTCCTGAATGGCCTTGAGCAAATGCTCGCACTGGTCTAAGTGCATATCAGGAATCCGCGCGTGCAAGCTCAACGCGTTGTGCCCTCCGCCGAGCGACCAGATGTGCACGTCGTGAACTTCCTGCACGCCATCAACCGTTAGGATCGCGCGCGCGACTTCCTCGACGCGCATCTCTCTCGGACGTCCCTCCAACAGAATGTGCGTCGACTCACGGAGAATCCCAATGCTGGACCACAGTACAAGCAGGCCGATGGCGATGCCGAGGATCGGATCGATCCACAGCGCGCCAGTCATGTGAATAGCGATCGCGCCAACGATGATGGCGATATTCGAGAGGGCGTCACCGAAGTTGTGAACCAGTATGCTGCGCAGGTTCAGATCCTTGTGGCCGCGAACCAGGGCAAGCGTGATGCCGCCGTTGACTGCCAGCGCGGCGAGCGACGTCCAGATCATCCAGCTTTCGACGACGCGGACCGGCGAGCGGAATCGCTCGACAGCTTCGTAACCAAGCCATAGTGAGAGCAAGACGAGCAGAATCGCGTTGGTGAAGGCGGCGAGAATACCGGCGCGGTGATAGCCGTAAGTCTTCTCGCTGTCCGCGGGACGTTCGGCCCAGCGCATGGCCAGCCAGGAAATGCCTAAGGCGGGTACGTCGGAGAGATTGTGAACGGCATCATTTAGTAGCGCGACGGACCTACCAAGAACGCCGCCAAAGATCTCGGCAACAACCAGCCCGAGTGTGGCGACCATGGCCCATCCCAGGACCGAGGGGCGCAACGGCGGGTGGGAGTGACCGTGGTGATCGTGCGAATGCGGATGGTGCACGTGACCATCATGGTGGCCGTGCTCGGGGTCGTGGTTATGATCGTGGGAGTGGTCGTCCATCCGGTCCATCAACTCCATTTTACGCGTTTGCAGTGACTCGCGCTGCCTTCTCGGTCTGACTTTCCAGGCTGCCTTCTGAGGATGCCGAGGCGCCGAGACGACTACCCCGGGTTGTGCACCGCATGCCAGAAACTGCAAAAGAGCACAGGCAGGAGTGCCTGTGCTACCAGTGGGAAGTTTGACACGTCCCCGGCGCGAATTCATTGACGCATTTCCCCGCGGCTGCCAACATCGAACTAGCTTCGCCTTCCGCTGAAATAGCGGCGGGAATGGCCTGCGCGCAGGGCGTGTGTTGAGGGACATGACGGCTCCCATTGCAAAACTAAGTTTCTGGGGTGTTCGAGGGTCGACGCCGACGGTGGATCCTGCCACCTGGCGTTACGGCGGAAACACGCCGTGCCTCGAACTCACCGCCCCGGATGGCACGCAATTTATTTTGGATTGCGGGACCGGGCTGCGCATGCTGGGAAGCCGCTGGGGAATGCCTAACGGCGGCGGAAATCCTGAGACACATATTTTCGTGACGCATTATCACTGGGATCATATTCAGGGGATTCCCTTTTTTGCGCCGCTTTATGCGGAAAATAATGAGTTTCATTTTTATAGTTTTCGCTCGAAATTTTTGGGGCGTGACAGTTTGAAGCAGGTGTTTGAAGCGCAGATGGCGCTGCCGTATTTTCCCGGTGGATATGTCCGCGATGAACGCGAAAAGGAAGTTCAAGGAAGTGGAAGGCGGAGACACTTTCAACATTCGGGAAAATAAAATTACGGCGAAGTGGCTGAACCATCCTCAGGGATGCCTCGGATTTCGTATCGAGACGCCGGCAGGAACCGTGGTGTATGCAACGGACAACGAGCCTGGCGATCCGAAACTGGATGAGAATCTGCGGGAACTGGCGGCGGGCGCGGACATTTTTATTAATGACGCGCAGTTTACGCCAGACCAGTTGAAGACGACGCGCAAGGGCTGGGGACATTCGTCCTGGAAAGAAGGCGTGAAACTGGCGAGGGAAGTTGGCGCGAAGACGCTGGTGCTGTTTCATCACGATCCGGACTCGACGGACCGCATGGTGGATTCGATTTTGCGTCAGGCGCGCGAAGAGTTTGATTCCGTGTTTGCGGCCAGCGAAGGCATGGTGATTACGCTGGGCGCGACAGGAGACAATGTGCAGGCGCACATGCCGGGGGCGCGTACGTCCTTGCGGCGAGAGGCGCAGTTCCGCGCGAACGTTACGGGAGTGACCGAAGACGGGAAAGAGTTTCAGGAAGAGACCGTGGTGCGGGACATTTCTTTGCAAGGCGCGCTAATTTCACTGCAGAACATGCCGCAGCTGCAGTCTGAGTTGCAGGTGACGATGGAGACGCCCGGCCAAGATGGTTCGCAATCGTCGATGCGCTTGAAGGGCTATGTGGTGCGGATCGATGCGGGCGCGGAGAAGGGACAGATCGCGGTGGGAGTGGTTTTTACGGACTGATTTCCAAGAGCAACAGTACAATTTTCTCGCGGGATACTAGTAGGAAAACGAAAGACCCACCCTTGCATAACCCAAAACCCGCAAGGATGGGGCACCCTAGGAAAAGGACAGAGTCAAAATCTTCTCGATGAGCGAAGGATGTCCAACCCACCTGACAATGAACAATCGGGGGCTGCTCTCCTTGACAACTTAGGAGAGACGGTTTTAGACTCCTAATCATCTTAGGAGGGGATGTGACTGGCCAAGCTCAACTTCTTCCGGGTACTCTCGATCTCCTCATTCTCAAGGCCATTTCTCTCGGACCGCTTCACGGTTACGGCATCCTTCTGCGCATCGAACAGATTTCTGGCCGCGCTCTGCTGATCGAACAGGGCGCGCTTTATCCCGCCCTATTTCGGCTTGTGCGCCAGCGACTGCTGACGCCAAATTGGGGGAAATCGGACAACAATCGGCGGGCAAAGTTTTACGAATTGACCTCGGAGGGACGGAAGCGTTTGCGGCAAGAGGCTAGTGATTGGAATCGCCTGGTCGCTGCCATGACGTCTGTCCTCGGCACTCAGCCGGAGGAAATATGAAATTATTGGCTTCGCTGCGTGCCCTTTGTTCCTCCCGCTTTCGTAACAAACAGATAGATGCCGAGATGGATGAAGAGATGCGTCTGCATATTCAGAACCGGGCAGACGATCTGGAACGTTCCGGGCTTTCGCGCGGGGAAGCAGAGCGACGCGCGCGGATTGAATTTGGCGCGGTGGAGCGTTTTAAGGAAGAGGTCCGCGAAACGGCATGGGTGACTCACTTGGACAGTTTGTTTCGCGATTTTCTGTGCGCAATTCGTAGCCTCCGTAAAGACCGAAGACTTGTCGGCACGACGGTGTTTGCGCTGGCGCTGGGGATTGGCGCGGCCACGGTGGCGTTCAGCGCTTTCTACAACCTTTTGTTTAATGCGTTCGCGGCGAAAGACGCGGGGCGACTGGTCGTTTTGTCCTTGCAGAGCACCGAATCGGGCGCACATCCCGAATACAGCTTGCAGCCGATGAGAGGCTCGCTCTCCGACATAGACGCGATGCGCCGGCAAAGCCGGGCGTTTGAGGACGTGATTGGCTTTGGACGAGGGATCGAGCTGCTGAATGATGGGCAGGATAGTCACCAGGTTTACGTCGGGTACGTTACGGGGAACGCGTTTAACTTTTATGGCGTGCGACCGCTGCTGGGACGCGGGATTCTTCCGGAAGACGCGAAACCGGCGGCGGCACCGATCTTCGTGATGAACTACCGAACGTGGGTTGGAGCGTTCGCGGCCGCTCCGAACATCGTCGGGAGAAAATTCTTTCTGAATCATGTTCTCGCCGGAGAGTGGGCCCTACACCGAGGAGTTTTACAGGTTGACGTACTCGGCGCACGAATTGGGATTGACTACGTTCACGGGGGTGGCGGGGATTGCGCTGGTGTTGGTGGTGATTGGAGTGTTCAGCGTGATGGCGTATACAGTGTCGCTGCGGACGCAGGAGATTGGAGTGCGGATGGCGTTGGGAGCGCAGCGGGGGGAGATTTTGCGAATGGTGCTGCGCACAGGATTTGTGCTCCTGGCTGCGGGGATTTTCGTTGGGTTGTTTGCAAGTTATGGGCTGACGCGCTTTTTGAAAAGCCAGATTTGGGGAGTATCGGCGACGGATCCGTGGACGTTTGGAGCGGTGGTGGCGCTAGTGGTGATAACCGGACTCGCGGCTTGTTTGCTGCCTGCGAGACGCGCGGCTGGCGTCGATCCGTTGGTTGCTTTGCGATACGAGTAAGGGGGACAGAGAACCACTCCGCTCAAGCTAGGACTTGTTTCCTCATCGATCATGCAAGAACCCGGGAGTTTCCTCAGGGGCTAAAGAGTCTGCGTGAGAACCTCACAGACAATTCTTCAGCGCCTAAAGGCGGAGTGCAACTGCAGGACTTATGTCGGACCTGAAGGTCCGACCCCCGGTTGCCACACAGACTCTAAAGTCTCTGTTATTGCGGTTGTTTTCGGCACGACTGAAGTCGTGCCCTCCCAAAAGTACTTCACTCTTCGCTCCGACACCTTAAGGGATATTTGTGAGATGGCTGCCAGAGAAGAACGTTCTGGCGCGACGTGATGCGCTACAATCTTGGGCTTATGCCTACCTCTGGATCGCGAACTACAAACTTTGTTCCTGCAAGTGTACTCGATAAGAGAAAGCCGTCGAAGGTGGCGTTGATTCGCGGATTGGTGCGGCAGGCGCCGTTTGTGGCGAAGAACTTTGGGCTTTATTTTCGGAATGGGTGGCGGCGGAACATTTTGCATACGAATGTGGTGGCGCCGTATGCGGTGACGTTTTATGTGACGCACAAATGCAACTTGGCTTGTTCGTATTGCACGCAGAAGGAGCCGGACGTTTTCAGCGACGAGTTGTCGACGGGGGAGACGATTCGGTTGCTGCGGAAGATTCGCAAGGAGACGGACTCGATTGTGATTACCGGCGGCGAGCCGACTTTGCGGGCGGACATTGAGGAGTTGGTGGATGCGGCGAGGTTTCATTGCAAGTTTCGGTCGGTGCTTTTGATTACGAATGGAACTTTGCTGGATCGCAAGCCAGGGATCTTGCATGCGGTGACGGGGTTGGTGGTGAGTTTGGATGCTTTGGCGGCTGATCCTTCGAATGCGCTTTCGAAGCCGGCGGCACTGCCGAAAGTTTTGCAGAATTTGGCGATGGCGAAAGAAGTTTTGGGAAGTCCGGCGCGGATCACGATCAGTACCGTGATTGAGGAATGGAACATCGCGGAAGTGGAGAAACTGCTGGATTGGTGTGGGGCGGAAGGGTTTGTTTTCGCGGCGCAATCGGCACAGATGGAGAAAATGCCGAATCTGAAATTGCTGCAGAATCCGAAGTATCAGGCGCTGGTGGATACGATTATCGAGCGGCGGCGCAGCGGAGTGCAGCCGATCAACGGGACTCCAAAGACGATTGAGACTTTGCTTCGGTTTCGGGATTTTCAGTGTTATCCGACTATGTTTCCGCGGGTGTATCCGAATGGCGATGTGTTTTATCCGTGCGAGCCATTGCGGAAGGTGGCGGGGAATTTGTTGCGGCATGGGTCGCTGGCAAAGATATTTTCGCGGGGCCGCAAGATGTATGGGGATATTCCGCCTTGCCAGGGGATTTGCTATTTGTTTGGGAATGTTTTGTCGCATTACTACGTGAATGATTTTTGGGGATTGGCTGGGGACTTTGTGCGCTAAAGACCATTCGTTGCAAGACGGTTTAGTTCGCGTCGTGGTTGAATGGGGATTTTAACGCAGAGGGCACAGAGGTCGCAGAGAAGAAAGTCGCTGAGAAGAAATTCGCAAGGCTTTGCTCAATGGCGGATGGAGCTAGTTCAGGTCGGAGATTTTTTTGTCTAGGTGAGCTAGGGCGGCTTCTAGAGATCTTTTGTGATTGGGGTTTGTTGCGGATTCGAGGTCGTGAGCAATTCTGATCCGGGATAGTTGCAGGTCTTTGCGTTCCAGTTCGCGGCGGAGTTCATCCGCGGTTTTGCTGTTGTTGCCGTAGTGACCTTTGGGAGCCTGGCCGGACTCGACCTGTGCTTCCACGTCTTTGCTTTCCCATCCTCGCGCCATACCTATAGTTTGACACATCTTGCAGCAGGTGAGGACGTTAAAAGGGAGAAAGTTCGAACAGGCGTTCAGGCGCTGGCGGCGCGGCTTTTTGGAAGGATTGGGAGCGGAGAGTGCATCACGCTGCCGAGGGTGCTCTGCGCAACGCGAGCGAAGTGCTCGGCAAAGACACCTTGATAGAAGAATTCGGCGGCGTTATCGGACCAGCGCACCTGCAAAATCCAGCGATCCTTTTTTTGCAGCGCATTCGCGAAAGTGATCTCGGCGGCGGGAATGACGAGCAACGGCTGGAAGTTCGAATCGAGCGCCCAAATGCGCTCCGCGCCAACAAAAAGTTGGACGTGAGCGGAGGCGGCATTACCCGGCTGATATTTCCCACCGTTTACGATAACCAGAGCGCCTAATTCGCGCGCTTTCTCGTCGGGAATGTTATATGTTTTGGCGGGGGGCAGGAGGATCGCTGCCATAAACATACCAAGACCGGCGATGGCGGCGAGCCAGCTGTTCCAAAGACTGAGCGGCAGGATGACAAGTGCGGCGCCTGCGAATCCGAGAATAACGCGAAAGGCCATCCAGGATTGGGCATTGCGGCGAACGTGGAGAAGCTTGGGAATCAGGAGAACGGCGGCAAACATGGCGCCTATCAGCAAATTACGCAGGCGCGCGCCGGTTCCTTCTACTGGAGATGCCGCAGTGGCTGGGGCCGTGCTCATCTTACTTACTTCCTTATCTTATCTAGTTACTTAGAGTACGCGGCGGGGCTCAAGGTTTCAACGAATCTATCTCACGCATGCGGGCGAAGGCCCGGCGGACGTGGGGAATGGTGATCGAACCGCCGACGATCAAGGCTACGTTTAAGGCGTCGATGATCTCTTCGCGCTTCCAGCCTTCTTCGGCGCAGCGAACGATGTGATAGGTGATGCAGTCGTCGCAACGGAGAACGGCAGAGGCGACAAGGCCGAGTAGTTCTTTCGTTTTTGTGCCGAGCGCGCCGGGCTCGTAAGCCTGATTGTCGAGAGCGAAGAAGCGCTTCATGCCGAGATGACCGCAGTTGAGGATTTCTTCGTTTATGTCGGCACGAAACTTCTGAAAATCTTCAAGGCGGTCCGCCATGGTTCCTCCGAAAGTGGAACGAATATTATGGACTAAATTCGCTTAGTTCGGCAGGACGCGGCCGGGGCGGGCGCCAGTGGCTTTGCCGGTGTCCCAAACGAGTGCGCCGTTTACGAAAACTTTTTCGATGCCGGTTGGGAGTTCGAAAGGCTTCTGGAATGTCGAGCGGTCGATGACTGTATCGGGATTGAAGAGAACGAGATCGGCAAAAGCGCCTTCGCGAAGGACGCCGCGATCTTTCCAGCCGAGGCGCTGGGCGGGGAGACCGGTCATTTTGCGAACAGCTTCGGGGAGGGTGAGCCACTTCTTTTCGCGGACGTAGAGGCCGAGCACGCGCGGGAACGTGCCAGCGCCGCGAGGATGGCGCGAGCCGATGCCACCGTCGCTGGCGACCATTACCCAGGGTTGTTGGTAGAACGCTTTGATGTCGGGCTCGACCATCGATTGCCCGATGATCCCGGCTTCGGTGTTGGCGGCGTCACCTTCGCGAATTACGCGGATGAACATCTCGACGGGAGAAATGCCGTGCTGCGTGGCGAGATCCTCGATGGTGTGATTTTCGTAGGCGGTGTTCGGGGTGAATTCAACGATGGTGACGTGCGACGGTCCGCCGACATCGGCCAGAGCTTTGGCGACGCTCTTGGGGTCTACATATTGTTTGTTGGGCACGAGGACTTTGATGTCCGAATGCCATGCATCGTAGGGATAGCAATCCGCGAGGAAGTCGAGGCCGCGCTTGCGAGCTGCTTCGATCACGCGGATGTACTGCGGCGCTTTGCCCCAGACGCTGACGGTGCCGAGTTTGATGTGCGAGTGTTCAACGGGGATGTGAGCGCGGTCGCCGATGGCGATCTCTTCATCCAGTGCTTGGAAGGAGAGGTCTGCTTCGTCGCGGATGTGCGTCATGTAAAAGCCGTGAAGTTTTGCTGCGGCGCTTGCTAGAGCGACGACTTCGTCGGTGGTGCTGTAGGTGCCCATGTCGTATTCGAGGCCGCTGGAAAGGCCGATGGCGCCTTCATGCATGCCTTGATTTACGAGCAGAACCATTTTGTCGATCTCGGCGGGCGTTGAGGCGCGCTGGTAATCCTTGCCGAGAACTTGTTCGCGAACGGTGGCGTGGCCCACTAGGACTGCAAGATTGAGGGATGCGGGGTTTTTTCGCCGAGTATCGAGCCACGGAGCGATGGGCCACGGGGAATCGCCGTCGGGGCCGAGGATAACCGTGGTGATACCCTGCGCAATTTGAGTTTCGGCGAGGGGATCTTTTTCGAGGCCCTCGATGGAATGATTGTGAATGTCGATGAAACCGGGAGCGAGGACGAGGCCTTTGGCGTCGAGGATTTGGTCGTCTTTGTTTGGCTTGAAGTTTCCAACCGTGACGATGCGGTCGCCGGAGATGCGGACGTTGAGATTGCGCAGAGGCGCGCCGGTGCCATCGGCGACCTGGGCATTGATGATGACTGTCGAGGGCGATTTATCCTGCGAGCTTGCGAAAACGCAGGCGAACGCCATCGCCAAAAACAAAAGGATGGCCGAGTGCAGGGCGAAGCGAGACGCCGGTGTTCGTCGAAGAAAAACCATTTCAGAGCTTTTCATGCCTCACGTATATAACAACGAAGAGGGTGCAGGGAAGGGGAAGACTGTCGAACACGTCATTCCGTAGTTGCCGACAGAGCTTTCTCCGCCAATTCTTTTGCGCCGGGTTTGCCTGCCAAAATGAGATTTGCCCAATCCGCGCCGACCTGCGAGAGGCGCACGGCCTCGCTTGTGAGTGATTCGGGACCGCCGGAATCGTTGCCGCCAAAATAGATGCGGTCCATCGGATGAGCCGCGGCGATGCGATTTTTTGTGTATTGCCCTGGCACAGACATGAACATGGGATGGCCACGACGATAGATGCGGACTTCGATGGGATCGACGTTGAATTCCGGCATGACTTTCTGGAAATCGGTTAGAACGCGGGTGGCGAGGGTCTTGCAATCTGCTTCGTCGAGAAGAGTGGAACGGAATTCTTCGCGCAGCGGAGTATAGAAGGTGAGGATGTTATTTTTTTGTTTGTAGCCGGGATCGTTGCGGACGGTCCAATCGGCGACGATGAAGTCGGTGAAGGAGTTTCCGGGGCACCAGTTGTCGTAGCCACGATTGTAGACGGGCTTATCGAAGATGAGATTGACGACGGGATAGGGAGCGAAACGCGTGCGGCGCATGGCGGTTCTTTGTTCCGCGGGCAAACCCTGAACGATGCGCGAGGTAATGTGTTTCTGAGTGCACATCAGGACGACTCTTGCGCGAACAGTTGTGAGTTTTCCTGCGAGGAAATATGTGATGTTGACGCCGTCTTTTTCCTGCACGACTCCGACCACCGTGGCCTCGCCAAGCATGCGGTCTTTGTATTTCGGCTGGAGGACTTCGACGAGTTTGTGGGTGATGCAGCCGAGGCCGCCGGGCAAGATGGCGCGCTTGCCGTCGCCGCCGGTGAAAATGTCGTTGGCGTTATAGAGGCCGACGAATGCGGAAGTGTCCGGTGTGGTGGCCCCCCAGTTCGAAGGTCCGTAGATATCCCACCACTGCTGAACTTCGGGAGCGTAGGCAGACGTGTATTTCGAGAAAGGCTGAGAATCGAGTTCGGCCATGCGCTCGCCAATTTTCATTTTTAAAACGTCTTCGCGGAATTTCTGGAAGCTGGCAACGACAGCTTTGGGATAAGGAAGGTGAGTGATTCCGGTTTTCCAGGTGTCGGGGACGTAGGTTTTGTTGACGAGCGTAGGATCGGGCATATCGACCATCGGAAGTTTCAGGCCCATTTCGGAGGCGAGTTGGTCACCTTCGTCGCCGTGATACGCATAGGCCGAGCCAGTGGCGAAATACTGGCCGTCGAATTCTTCCTCATACGCGTTGCCGCCGAAGTGGTCTTCTTTTTCGAGCAGAAGCCAATCTTTGCCGCGAAGAAAATACGCGGCGGAAAGGCCTGCGACTCCGCCGCCGACAATCACAATATCGGCCTTTGAGGTGGCGCTCGGAAGTTCGAAATGGTGTCCGTCGCGCACTTGATGGCAGATTTCGTAGTGTTCGCCATCGACGAGGGGTGCGCTGCCCGGGTTGGAAGTTGACGCCGAGGAATCGGGCGCGGAAATGAGGGCGGTATCGACAGGACAGCCGGAAGCGACCGAGCCTGCAACCACGTATCGGATAAATTCACGGCGCGAGTGCGGCATTTGTACCCCCATGGTTGCTACGGCCTTTCGAGTATCTGCTTTGCTTCCAGACCGACGCTGCGCATGCGTATCCGAAACCAGATGATGATGAGCGCAACGGAAACGGCAAAAATCAGTGTGGAGACGGCGTTAATTTCCGGCGTGATGCCGCGGCGGAGGCGGCCCCAAATTTCTAGCGGAAGCGTGTTGTCACGGCCGATCAAGAAAAAGGTGACAGCGATTTCGTCCATCGAAAGCGTGAAAATGAGCAGTCCGGCAGCGATCAGCGAGAGCTTGAGATTCGGCAGAGTGATGCGCCAGAACGTTTGCCAGGGCGTGGCGCCCAGATCGAGCGAGGCTTCTTCCTGGGCGCGATCCGTTTTTTGTAGGCCGGCGAAAAGTTCCGTGGTGGCAACGGAGATGAGGGCTGTGCCGTGGCCGAGAAAAACAGTTAGCAGGCTGAGATGGAATCCGGCAAGTACGGCGAACATGAGCAAAGAAAGACCGGTGATAATGCCGGGAAGAATGAGCGGGAGAAGAACGAGGCGGCGGAAGAGAGCTTTGCCGGGAAAGCTGGCGCGATCGAGAGCGAGGGCGGCGAGTAGGCCCAACGTGAGTGAAAGAGCAACGGCGCCACTGGCGACGATGAGGCTGTTGAGCACGGAATCCCAAATGGGACCGTCGGCGAAGAGTTGGCGATACCAATCGAGCGTGAAGTGTTGCGGCGGAAATCCGCCGACACCGTCGCGATTGAAGGAATAGAGAATGAGCACTGCCAGCGGCAAATAGATGAACGCGAAGACTAGGGCGGCGTACATCGCGAGCAGAGGTGAGCGACGAGTTGGAGAGTGGCGGCTCATTTGAAGGACCAGCGTTTTTCGAGGTGTTGGGTGAAGAAGAGTAGGGAAAGAGTGATGAGAAGGATGCAGACGGAAATCGCGGCGCCGAGCGGCCAGTCGTAAACCGCGCCGAAAAGGGTTTGCACGATATTGGCGATCATGGTGCCGGAAGAGCCCCCGACGAGCAGCGGCGCTAGAAAATCTCCGAGAGAGAGAACGAACGCGAAGGTAGCCCCTGCAAGAAGGCCGGGCATCGAGAGCGGAAGAATCACGCGGAAAAAAGTGGACGCGGGGCTGGCGCCGAGATCTTGGGAGGCTTCAACGAGAGGGCGCGGAATGTGTTCGAGCGAGGCGTAGATGGGGAGGAAGACGAATGGCGTGTAAATGTGCGTGAGCATGAGCACGACGGCGAAGGGGCTGTAGAGAAGAAAACTGACGGGTGCGTGAGTGATGTGGGCATATTGGAGGAAGCCGTTGAGGACGCCTTCGCTGCCAAGAATTGTTTTCCAGGCGTAGCCGCGAACGAGATAGCTGACCCAGAGCGGCACGATGACGAGCTGATAGAGCAATTCTTTGCGTGCGCCGGAATGAAACGAAAGGTAGTAGGCAAGGGGATAACCGAGAAGCAGGGAACAGAGCATCACGGAGCCGGCGATGCGCATGGTGCGGAAGAGAACTTTGGCGTAGAGGGGATTCGTGAGCAGCTTTTGATAATTGTTGAGATTCCAGTGATGGACGATTGCGCCGTCTTGTACGGCCCAGAAGCTGTGCGCAAACATCAGTGCGTAAGGCAGGAGGAGAAAGAGTCCGACCCAGAGAAGCGGTGGGGCGGAGACGATCGTTTTGTAGGCGCGCGAGTACATGGCGATGTCAGTCCGCGACGCGGATAGCATCCGCGATCGAGAAAACAAAATCGTGTTCGCCAGTGATTGGGCCGCAAGCTGGCAATCGCACTCGCAGAAGTTGATCGGCGCCGCAATCTACTTCGAGCAGTTCGCTAGCGCCGCTGTAGATCTGTTGACGAACAGAGGCGTGAAATTTTACTTCGTTGACTTGGCGTTTGCCGTCCGGGCAGAGGCGAATCGTTTCGGGACGAAGAGAAAAGACCGCGGGGCCGTCAGCTTCTTCCAATGGCCAGCGCAGGACGCCGCAGGTGGCGATGCTGCGGCGAATTTCACCGTGGAGCAAATTGGTTTGGCCGATGAACTCCGCTGTATAAGCCGTCGCGGGGCGCGCATAGATTTCGCGCGGTGAAGCGACTTGTTCGAGCGCGCCATCGCGGAGCAGCGCAATGCGGTCGGAGAGAGCCATGGCTTCTTCCTGGTCGTGCGTGACGAAAAGAAAGGTGATACCGATTTCGCGCTGAAGGGATTTCAATTCACTTTGCATTTGCTTGCGCAGATTGGCATCGAGCGCAGAAAGCGGTTCATCGAGAAGGAGAAGCTGTGGGCGATTCACGAGGGCACGGGCCAGAGCCACGCGCTGCTGTTGACCTCCGCTAAGGCGCGAGGGACGCGCGCCAGCGAATTCCGCCATTTTCACCATGTTCAAGGCTTCCCCGACGCGTCCGGGAATTTCGTCCTTTGGCGCACCTTGCACCCGCAAGCCATACGCGACGTTGTCTCGTACGTTCAGGTGCGGGAACAGCGCGTAGTTTTGAAAAACGGTGTTTACGCGGCGCTTGTAGGGCGGGAGCGTATCGAGCTGTTCGCCGGACATCCAGATTTCGCCGGAGGTGGGTTGTTCGAAACCGGCGATGAGGCGCAGAAGAGTGGTTTTTCCCGAACCGCTTTCACCGAGCAACGTTAGAAATTCTCCGGCAGCGATGTTTAGTGAAACGCTTTTCAAGACTTCACGCGCGCCAAATCGCTTGGCTACAGCGCGCACTTCGAGCAGCGGAGCGTTGGTGTCCACGGAATCGGGCTGCGACATGGCGGCGGAACTCACTGCGCGGCTTTCACCTCGTTCCAGATTTCGTTGTACTTGCCACGCCGCGGAACATCCTGCCAAAAATAAATGCGCTGCATGTACGCGTCGGGGTCGTCAAGGTGCAGGCCTTTCATCTCTTCGGGGCTGAGGAACTGCGAGGCACCGGGGTTCGCGGGAGTGTAATGCGTTCGATCGGTCACTAATTTTTGTGTTTTTGCTTCAATCATGTATTCGAGGAAGGCGTAGGCGAGATCTTTGTGGCTGCTTGCGGAGGTCACCATCAGGTGGTCGATCCATCCGGTGGTATTTTCTTTTGGGATGGTCTCTCCGATGGGAAAATTCAGTTTGCGAAGGTCGTTGGTGTTGAGCGGCCAGCCCATCGCCAGAACAATTTCATGATTTTGAAAGAGGTTGGTCAACTCGCCGCCAGTGGACCAAATCTTTCGAATGTTGGGTTTCAGTTCGATCAGTTTCTTTTTCACGGCCTCGAGTTGCTCGTCGCTCAGATTGTAGAGCTGCGAGGGATCAGGCTTGTCATAGCCAAGAACTTGAGCGGCCATATAGATGGTGGAGAGGTCGTCCCACACGGAGATTTTTTCTTTGTACTTGGGATCCCAGAGGACAGACCAGGAGTCTGGCGGCTGGGGAATTGCTTTCGTGTCGTAGAGCAGAGGATTTGGGCCCCACATAAAGGGAACGCCATAAACTTGATCGTGTGCTTTCACGAGAGGAAGATCGCGGAGCTTGGCGGAGAGTTGCGAGTAGGAAGGTAACTTAGAAAGATCCAAAGGCGCGGCCAAGCCAGCAGTCGTGATGGAGCGAGCAACGTCGCTGGATGGGGAGATTACGTCGTAATTCGAGGCGCTTCCTCCGCGCAGCTTGGCCACCAGTTCATCGCTCGAACCCATGTACGAGGCGGAGATTTTGCAATGGTGCGCTTCTTCAAAGGGACGCACGAACGAGGGATCCGCGTAGCCTTCCCAGACGAGCAGGCTGAGAGTTTCCTCTTTTTGCTTGCAGGCGCCGCAGAACATCACGAGCGCCAGGACGCATAGGGCGATTGTGCGCCGGTTCATACTTTCCACCGTTTCCTCGGCATCTGCATCCTCCCGCGCTTCCATTTGTTGCTGGCTCGAGCCTGACGGGGCCGTGGCGAAAGCTTTTCCTATTTCGCGTCTGCCTGATAGACAACTTTTCCACCAACGATTGTTTTTTCGACTTTCGTTTGCGCAATCGTGTGTGGATCGATCTCAAAAATATTTTGCGAAACGATGATGAGGTCGGCGAGTTTCCCGGACTCGATTGAACCTTCCGTTTTCTCGCGACGCCCTGCGTAGGCCGCGCCGAGGGTGTATGCTTCGACCGCCTGCGCCAGAGTAACTCGCTGCTCCGGCATCCAACCGCCGTTGGGCTTGCCCTCCGTGGTCTGGCGCGTGACGGCCATTTGCAGGCCTTCCCATGGATTCAGGGTTACCACATTCCAATCGCTGCCGAACGCCAGACGTCCGCCGGACTTCGCGATGCTGTTCCAAACCCACGCGCGAGAAGCGCGGTCTGGTCCAACATTTCCGGCCCAGACTCGAAGAGTGTCTTCGTCCGGATACGCGTGCAGCGGCTGCATGCTCGCAATCACGCCGAGTTTTCCGAAGCGAGGGATGTCAGCGGCGGTGACGGTTTCAATGTGCTCGATGCGCGGGCGACGGCCCTGCGTGTGGTTTACGTTCTCGGCGTTTTCGTAGGCGTCCAGAGCGGTGCGCACAGCGTAATCGCCGATGGCGTGCGTGAAAAGTTGCAAGCCGCGTTTATCGAGTTCGGCGACGGCCGCTTTGTATTTATCTGGATCCCAGAACAATTTTCCTTTTGTAGATGGGTCGTCGGTATATGGCTCGAGCATCGCGGCGGTGTGCGATTCGATGACGCCATCGACCATCATTTTCACTACGCCGCCTGAGAGCCAGTCGCCGGTATATTTCGTCCGCGCCTCTTCGATCGTGGCAAGGTCTTTGGGGCGCAATTCGGGCGGATCCAGAAAATATGCGATGTACATCCGAAGCGTTAGATCGCCGTGGCGGCGTAGTTCGTCGTAGAGAGCGAATTCTTCGAAATCGCCGCCAGCGCTGTGCACGCGGGTGAGACCATTTTCGTTGGCCCAATGGAAGCCTGCGCGCAGAGCCGCGAGTTTTTCCTCGCGCGTCGGTTTGGGCACGAGTTTGCCG
The DNA here is from genome assembly GCA_963784015.1 of uncultured Acidobacteriota bacterium. GTDB lineage: Bacteria > Acidobacteriota > Terriglobia > Acidiferrales > UBA7541 > Acidiferrum. The sequence continues at coordinate 1,033,614 of CAWAPX010000023.1, read as the reverse complement.
ACAAGGCTGCCTGCGGATTCTTTCAAGGCTCCGGTGGCTTCGCCGGTCTTCGCATCGCGCACGATCGCGCCATTGGCTGGATTCGGTGTGTCCTTCTCTATTTTTGCAAGAGCCAGAGCCTTCGAATTGGCCCAGGAAGTATGCCCATCATAGCCATAAAGGAGCACCGGGCGATTCGGGAAGACTTCATCGAGATATTTCTTGTTGGGCAAATTTTCTTCGCCGAACATGGCGTAGTTCCAGCCGCCGCCCAGAATCCAGCCATCGCCAGGATGCTTCGCGGCGTATTCGCGCAAGATGCGCTGGATGTCGGCAGGATTTTTGGCGCTTTCGAGATTGGCTTGACCAAGGCTGATGGAGCCCTCGATGAAATGAATGTGGCAATCCACAAAGCCGGGGAGAACCAACTTTCCACCGGCGTCGATCACTTTTGTTTGCGGCCCGCGAAGCTTTTGGATTTCAGTGTCATTGCCCACGGCGATGATTTCCTCGCCGCGGATTGCCACGGCCTGCGCCCAGGACTGTTTGGAGTCCACGGTGTAGACCTTTCCGTTGATGAGGATAGTGTCGGCGGGCTGGGCCTTCGCATTTTGCGCGATCGCGGTCGAGGAAAAGGCCAAGGCAGAAATCAAGGCTATGGCAAACGCGATCGCTAGTTTTCGCAGTGCTTTCATTCGTGGCTCCAAAGCTGTTTTTCCGGCAGCGTCCACCAGTCACTTCCTCTCAAAAAGTCGGCGGCGTATTGACCCAGAGCAGCCAAGTCTCGGAACGCCCAAGATTTTTCCACCGGTGAGGCGTTGAGCTTTCAAAATAAAGGCTATCTCCAGGCTTGAGCCGGTAATGTTCCTTGCTGTTCAGCCAAATTTCAAACTCACCGCGAAGGATGTGCAAGAACTCCTCGCCTTCGTGGGAGTAGGATTCGCCGCTGCCGCCGCCGGGTTTGATGCGAAAAAGATGCGGTTCCATGGCCGTTTGGCCCCAGGCCAGAAGCTCCATGCGCACTCCGGGAGTCGTTTCCAGGATTTTTCGCTGGCTTGGGCGCACGAGTCGCGGATTTTCCGCCGCGGTTTCAAAGAGCGAGAGAATGTTCGTGCGATAGAAACGTGCGATGCGGCGGAGCGTAGAAATGGAAGAGCGCATTTGGCCGCGTTCGAGCGCGCTGAGAAAACCTACGGAGACTTTGGTGGCCCGAGCCACCTGCGCGAGCGAGAGCCCACGCCGCATGCGCAGCCGTCGGAAGCGTTGGCCAGGAAGTGGAACAGTTTCCGCCGGTGGCGAAACGACACCCTGGCGTTTCAATACGTGCACGATGGCCGCGGGATTCAGTCCGCGGGCGCGTCGCAGAAAAACGGCGCGTTGCAGCAGACGTACATCGGCCTCGGCGTAGAGGCGGTAGCGGCTTTTCGTACGATGCGGCGAAACGAGGCCCAGCGCTTCCCAGGCGCGCAATGCAGAAGAGGAAATGCCCACGCGGCGCGCGACCTCACTGATGCGCAGCAGGCGGCGCACTGTTCGATTTGCTGATGGCTTGGAGAAATTCTTTCCGCTTGACACGGCTCCCGGCTTTCTCTAAGTTTGCGGGATTATAGTAAGGTTTCGGGGGCACAGCAACCTCGAAGAATCCACTTCCAAAAGAATTCTTCGAGATAAGGGGTGAGTTCATGAAATTGGCTGCCGGATTTTGGCGGAGCGTCGCGCTCCGTCACCGTAATATTGTTTCTTCGTTTTTTCTCGCGCTGGCCATGCTTTTTGCTGCTCCGTTTGCTGGAGCTCAGAGCACCGGCGGCCGGATTCGCGGGACCGTTAGCGATCCAAGCGGCGCCTCCGTGGCCGCCGCCACCGTCACTCTTCTCAATGAGGCGACTCATTCCACGCACGAAGTGCAAACTAGCGCTAGCGGAGAATACATCTTCATTGAAGTGCCTGTTGGCAGCTATGAAATCGACGTCACGCAGGCAGGATTCAAGAAGTTCATTCGCAAGGGCATTGCGCTGGACTTGAACCAAGTGATAAGCGTCGATATCACGCTTCAGCTCGGCGCAGCGACGGAAAGTGTCGAGGTCACCGGCGCGCCACCTATCGTCGACACCAGTTCGACGCAGCTCGGCGCGGTGGTCAATGAGCGAGCTTCGACGCAATTGCCCTTGAATGAGCGCGACGTCTATCAGTTGCTACAATTGCAGCCTGGTGTGCAATCGCAGCTCGGGAACGACACGTTCTACGGTTCGGATAAACCCGGAGTCGTCACGGTAAACGGTGGACGTGGCCGCGCCAACAATTATTCCGTGAACGGCGGCGACGGTAACGATCTCTTCGCCAATCTGCCGGCCATCCAGCCTTCGCCGGACAGCATTGAGGAATTCCGCGTGATCAGCAATTCGTTCGATGCGGAATACGGCCGAAATTCGGGGGCGGTCGTAAACGTCGTGACCAAGTCGGGTACGAACAATATTCACGGCAGCTTCTACGAATTCTTTCGCAACGACGTGCTGAACGCGCATCCTTTTACTTTTTTTGCGGCGCCGAAGCCGGACTTCAAACAAAACCAGTTTGGCGGCACTATTGGCGGTCCGATCAAGAAGGACAAGACCTTTTTCTTTGGCTCGTATGAAGGGCGCCGCATCATTCAAGGGATTGTGTCGCAGCCAATCAGTGTGCCTACCGGCGCGGAACTCAACAACGGAGATTTTTCCGCGAATGGGATCGCCAACGGTGTCGTTGATCCTAATGGCAACTCCGGTTTTGCCGGGTCCTTATCCGATGCGACCGTCGCGAACATCCTGGAAAACCGCTGCGGCGCAAGCCTGGGTGCAGCCGGCAATGCGGCAGTGCAATCTGTAGCTGCCGGTGGCGGTCCGCAATCCTACAGCACGATTTTTCCCAACTTCAAGATCCCCACGCAATGTTTCGATCCTGTGGCGGTCAGCTTGTTGCAATATGTTCCTGGAGCTGGCGGAAGCGGCGGAGTGCAAGTCACGCCGAACAAAACGGACAGCGGCGACCAGTTCCAGATTCGAGTCGACCACAATTGGTCGAACAGCCAGAAAACCTCCGCCTACTATTACTTCGATAACGACAACACGCTAGACCCGTTCGCGAAATTTCAGGCCTCCGGCGCCACGACCGGCAATTTTCCCGGAGACTACGCAACTCGTACCCAGCAACTGAACATCACGCACACCTCGACTATTGGTTCCACTGCGGTGAACGAATTCCGCTTCAGCTATTTTCGCGAGGGGCAACTGATGTTTGACTCGCCGACACGGACAAATGCCATTCAGGCTTCGTGCGGCACAGGAGCCGCCGCCGCGTTCTGCTTCACGGGTACTTCAGATACGCAGCTTACGGATGACAGCGGGAATTTACTGGGTACCAATCCTGACTATGGCCTCCATTCGGGCCTCGGCCCGAGCAAAGAGGGAGTCCCATTCATCAGCGTCGGCGGCGGCTTTTCTATCGGTAACAATTTCAACGGGCAGTTGCCTCAGACAGGCAATACCTATCAATTCAGCGACAACTACAGCAAAATCATCGGCACCCACAGCCTGAAGTTTGGCGCCGATACCCGCTATCAGATGTTCAACCAGTTGCTCTATTTTGACGTTAACGGCGACCTCGGCTTTCTTTCTTCCGCCTCCTCGCCGACGGGAGATGACCTGGGTTACTCCGATGCCTATCCCAATTACCTTCTCGGTTTGGGAAACAGCTTCTTCCAGGGCTCGGCGCAACATGAACTCGTCCGTAGCACCTCCATCTACCTCTATGCGCAGGATAGTTGGAAGATCAAATCCAATGTCACCTTGAATTACGGCGTGCGCTGGGAAATGAACACCCCGCTCACAGACATCGGTCAGAAAGTGCAGACATTCCGGCCCGGCCAGGTCTCGACAATCTACCCCTGCACGCTTCCGACGACTAGCCCGCTCTACGTTGCTGGCAGTGTGACGAATTGCGATGAAGCTGGCGTCACGCCCGTAGGCCTGGTTTTCCCCGGCGACAAAGGTGTGCCAGAGGCGCTGACCAATACCTACTATAAGGGCTTTGCGCCTCGGCTTGGCCTCAATTGGAGCCCTGGCTGGACTGATGGATGGCTCGGCAAGCTAGCAGGTGGGCCTGGGAGAACGAGCGTCAGCATGGGTTACGGGATCTTCTACAATCCGATTGAGCAACTCGTGCTCGAACAGTTCAGCGCTGAACCACCCTTTGGCGGAAGCAACTTCATCACCAGCCCGCTTCTACAAACTCCCTACGTCAGCCAGAGTGGCGAGACGTTTCCGAATCCGTTCAACGGCATTCTGAATCCGCCGCGAGGCTCAGCGATCGATTGGGAGCAGTTTCGGCCGATGACGTTCTTCGGAGAGTTTCCTCCCAATCTGCGCATGCAGTATTCGGACCAATACAACCTGACGATCAAGCGCCAGCTGCCGGGAGATATCCTTCTTCAGGTCGGTTACGTGGGATCGCAGGGTCATCGGCTTCTTGCGAGCTACGAAGCCAATCCTGGAAATCCAACCACTTGCAATGATTTGCAGAATATTTCGAATCTCACTGGTGACACCAGTTTGGCTTGCGGGCCATTCGGAGAAGACAGCGCTTACACGATCGGAGCCGGAGAAATTCCAGCCGGCGTAACCCTTCATCTTCCCTATGGCAACGTCCCAACCGTAACCGGGCCGAACCCCGCTCCCATTACGCTTGTTGGCCTGCGCAAATATTCTTCGCCGCTTTGCCAGCCAACGACCGGTGTCGGATGCCCCGCGGACGGCACCCCAGTATTTTCAGGGATCTTCAGCGAAAACACGGTCGCGAAGTCGAACTACAATTCCATGCAAGTTTTGTTTCAGAAGAATTTCTCGCATGGAATTCAGTTCCAGGCTTCCTATACGTGGAGCAAGACGATGGACAATGCGTCGAGCTTCGAAAGCGCCCTCAATCCGCTAAATTTCGATGCGACCTATGGGCTCTCGGCGTACGATGCGCGCAATCGTTTTGTTTTCAACTATGTTTGGGACCTGCCTGTTCCGAAGTACGACGGTTTCAAGGGAAAGCTGCTCGACGGTTGGGAAATTTCTGGAATCCTGAGTTTCCAGAGCGGCTTCCCGATTCGAATTACTTCCGAGGACGACGTGGAAGAATTGGATTCCACGGATCTGTTCGAATTTCCTGGTGAACCGAATCTCACCGCGCCGTTCCACACGCAAAACATTCGCCAGAATAACGGGTTCGTCTTCGACCCGAACCTCTTTACCAATTCCACCGTTGCCCCCGGCACGATTGGCAATGCACCTCGTTCGATGTGCTGCGGACCGGGCATCAACAATTGGGATATGAGCTTCATGAAGGAAACCAACTTTGGTGAGAGGCTCCAGATGGAATTCAGAAGCGATATCTTCAACATCTGGAATCACGCGCAGTTCTACAGCGTGGATGGCGATGTGTCTGATCAGGGCAGCACGTTTGGCCAGGTTCAGCACGTTCACGATCCGCGGCTGATCCAGTTCTCGCTGAAGTTCCGTTTCTGAGACAATAGCTGAGAGCAAAAATGGTTTGAAGGCGCCCCGGCCCAATCGGGGCGCCTTCGCACGTTCGAAGAAAGTGAGAGAAGCAGCACGCTCTCCAAGATTTCATCAGCACAAACTGACTGCAGGGAACAGACCTGTAAGCGTTGGCCGCTTAGCGGCTACACAGCAAATGGAATAAGGAAATGCACGACGCACTAAGGAAAGAAATCGCCACCTACGAAAAGCGCACGCCAAAATCCGCGGACGCGTACAAACGCGCATTGCAGCGCATCCCACTCGGCGTTGCCAGCAACTATCGTCATTACGAACCTTATCCGCTGTTCGTGAAGGACGGAAAGGGGAGCAGGATTCACGACATCGATGGAAACGAATATATCGATCACAACCTGTGTTTTGGCGCGCTGATGGCTGGGCACTGCCATCCAGCTGTAGTGAAGGCCGTCGAGCAAAAGTTGCATGAAGGAACGACCTTTGGCATGCCCCATGACATGGAATGGGAACTCGCCGAAGAGATTTGCAAGCGCTATCCCGTCGAGATGGTGCGTTTCGGTTCGAGCGGGACGGAAGTTACGATGCATGCTTGCCGTATCGCACGCGCTGCGACAGGCCGCGAGAAAATCCTAAAGTTCGAAGGCGCTTATCATGGATTGCATGACACCGCGCTCGTCAGCGTAAAGCCCAAGGCGGAAGACTACGGCGACCCTGACGCGCCAAACTCCGTCCCCGGTGGAGGCGGCGTGCCAAAAGCGTCGCTCGCTAACGTGGTTATCGCTGCGTTTAATAATCTTCCGAGCGTGGAGCGCCGTTTCCGCGAAAATCCAGGCCAGATCGCCGCGATTATTTTAGAGCCTATTTTAATGAACGTCGGGCTGTGCATGCCGCAGCCCGGTTTTCTACAGGGTTTGCGAGACATCGCCACGAAAAATGGGGCGCTGCTCATCTATGACGAAGTGAAAACCGGAGCAAAACTTGCTTGGGGAGGCGCCAGCGAATACTTCGGGGTAAAGCCGGATATGATTTGCCTGGCGAAATCCATTGGCGGCGGTCTGCCACTGGCAGCGTTTGGTGCAAGCCGCTCGGTGATGGATCTTATTTCACAGCACAAAGTGTTTCACGGTGGCACCTACAACACGAATCGGGTGGCCATGGCGGCGGGACTTGCCACATTTCGCGAAGTTCTTTCGCGCGAAAACTACGAGCATGTCGGTAAGCTCAGCGCGAAGCTCACGGAAGGCTATCGCGCCATCGTCAAGAAGACCGGTCTTCAAGCCTACGTAATAAGCGCTGGAGTCAACGGCGCGCTAATGCTCTACCCGCAAGAAATTCGCAATTATCGCGATTGGACCAATATTGACGTCGATCTTTGGCGCCAATACTGGTTTGCGATGGTCAACCGTGGCGTCCTGCCGCAACCTTATTGGTGGGACGAGCAGTGGACCATCTCGGTGCAGCACACCGAAGCCGATATAGAGAAGCACCTCGCCGTGTTCGATGAAGTCGCGCCCGGCTTGGCAAAAGCGCAACTCGAGCGCGGCGCACACTTCGTGGGTGCTGCGGGCCACTGATTTCAGGAGACCGTTCCATTGCAGAACGAGGCCGCCATTGCGTCCGCCGCGCCGATCGCGACTGTAGTTCAAGACGTGCCGCATCTGCGACGCGTTTTGGGACGCATGGACCTCGTTCTGCTTTTCGTGGTTGCCGTTTTCAACCTGAACGTCGTTCCCTCGATCGCCGCTAACGGCGGAGTCACGGTCTGGCTGTGGATCATCTCGTTGCTCTTGTTTTTCTGGCCGCAGGGAATTGCGGTCATCGAGCTTGCTCACAGGTATCCTGGCGAAGGTGGGGTGTACCTCTGGGCCAAGGAAGTCTTCGGAGATTTCCACGGTTTTCTCTCGGGCTGGTGCTACTGGACGAACAACATGATGTACGTGCCCACGGTCATGCTGTACTTCGTTGGCGTTTCTGTTTTTGCGCTAGGCTCTGGTCACGAAGCGCTGGGAGACAACAAAACTTTTGCGCTGACTGCCTCGCTCTTGCTACTGATCGTTCTCGTTGTGCTGAATATCGTCGGCCTCGGTGTCGGGAAATGGATCAATAACCTCGGTGCGATCGGCACTGGCATTGCTGCCGCCGTCCTGATTGGCCTCGGTATCGTCGTATGTCTGCGTTTCGGAACTAGCGTCACCTGGGCAGACTTCCGTATTCCCGCCAATCCTAAATTTGTCCTGAATTCCTTCGGCGTGATCTGCTTCGGATTGGTAGGGCTGGAGCTCGCTTCCGTCATGGGCGACGAAATCGAAAATCCGCAAAAGACTTTGCCCGGGGCAGTCGCATGGGGCGGCGTCCTGTCCGGCGCGCTGTACATCGGCGCGACGCTGACGTTGCTCATCGCGATTAACAAGGGTGACATTAACGTGCTGCAAGGAATTGTTCAGGCTGTGGGTCACATGGCGAGCCGCGTTGGAGTCCTATGGATCGTAGCGCCCTTTGCGTTTTTGCTGAGCTTGTCTATTGCGGGCATCGCGTCAGCTTGGCTGGGCGGATCCGCGCGAATTCCGTTTGTTGCGGGACTCGATTCCTACATGCCCGCGTGGCTTGGCAAAGTACATCCACGCTACCGCACGCCTTACGCCGCGCTGATTGTGCACGCGGCGGTATCCATGGTGCTCGTCGTGCTGAACTTCAGCGGTTGGTGGCTCTGGAATAAATTGCTCGGCTTGTCTTTCGTGGCCTACGTCCTGCGTTCATTCGGCTTCGTCGTGGCAAATCTAACGGCCAGCGAGACTGGCGTGCAGGAAACGTTCCAGAAGCTGCTCTCGCTCGCCGTCGTGCTTCAGCTGATCCCGTTCCTTTATATGTTTGGCGCGCTGCTCAAAATTGCTTTCAGCGATTCCTTTGCGAAGGGTGTCTATAGCAAGACGACATTGATTCTTTCCGGTGCCAGCGGGCTCGTCACCACGATTCTGGGAATCGTGCTGGCGTTTTTTCCCGCGCAGCAGGTCACGTCTATCTTTTCTTACGAGGTTTGGATGGTTGGAGGAACGCTATTTTTTATCGGGCTTGCGGCGTTTTTCTTTTTTGTTTACGGGCGGCGCAAAACGGCAAGAAAACTCGCGGAGGCTGTTCCGGCAGTGTGAACGCGGCGTGTCCTCGCTTGGGCGCTTACGCGATAACGATTTCGGGAGGCTATGATGTCTAGCAGTGCGACGGCGGGAGTTCGAACGTACAAGAATTACATCAACGGCGAATGGGTGGGCAGCGCTTCGGGCGAGACTTTTCCCGTCTACGATCCCTCGACCGAAGAAGTCATTGCGCAAGTTGCCGCTGCTGGCGCCGCCGACGTCGATCGCGCGGTAAAAGCCGCGCGCGCCGCCTTCGACGGTGGACCCTGGCCCACCACCACGGCGCAAGACCGGGGCCGCATACTTTTTAAGCTGGCCGAAAAAGTCCGCCAGAACAGCGCGCAGCTTGCGGAAATCGAATGCCGCAATACCGGCAAGCCGATCGTCGAAGCCGAATACGACATCGCGGATGTCGCCACCTGCTTCGAATACTATGGTGGCCTCGCCACCAAAGTCCTCGGCAGCGTAAATCCAGTTCCCGCCAACGCGCTCAGCTTCACCTTACGCGAGCCAATCGGCGTCGCGGCGCAAATTATTCCGTGGAATTATCCTTTACTGATGGCTGCGTGGAAACTCGCCCCTGCGATTGCTGCCGGCTGCACCTGCATTCTCAAGCCCGCTGAACAAACGCCGCTGACTGCTTTGGAATTCGCGAACTATTGCACCGATGTAGGTCTGCCGCCGGGAGTGGTGAACATCATTAATGGCCTGGGTGAAACGGCTGGCGCGGCGCTCGTCGCGCATCCGGGGGTTGACAAAGTGGCCTTCACCGGCAGCGCTGCTGTCGGCAAGATCATAGTGAAAAGCGCCGCGGACACCCTCAAGCGCGTCACGCTAGAACTCGGCGGCAAATCTCCCAACATCTTCTTCACCGACGCCGATTGGGAAGCCTCTATCGATGGCGCGCTCTTCGGCGTGTTCATCAATCAAGGCGAAGTATGTTCCGCGGGCAGCCGCATCCTCGTTGAAAAGAAAATCTATTCGAAATTCATCGAGGCCATGACCGAAAAAGCCAAGCACATCAGGCTTGGCCCTCCGAGCGAACGCGAAACAAAAATGGGCCCGCTCGTCAGTAAAGAACAATACGACCGCGTCAGTTCCTATCTTGAACTCGGCAAGAAAGAAGCGAAGGTCGCCATCGGCGGAGGGCGCCCGAAACAATTCGGCAAGGGCTACTATGTCGAGCCGACGATTTTTTACGATGTGGACAACACGGCACGCATCGCCCGCGAAGAAATCTTTGGCCCAGTCGCGTCTGTAATTCCATTTGACGGCGAAGCCGACGCCATTCGCATCGCCAACGACACGCCGTACGGCCTCGCCGCCGCGGTCTGGACTCGCGACATTTACAAAGCGTTCCGCGTAGTGAAGTCGCTCCGCGCCGGGATCGTCTGGGTGAATCACATGCAGCCGACTTATGTCGAGGCGCCATGGGGCGGCTACAAACAATCTGGCTTCGGCCGCGAACTCGGCCCGTGGGGTCTCGAGGAATATCTCGAAACAAAACAGGTCTTCGTCAATCTCGACGAAACGCCCATCGGCTGGTACTAGCATTCGGGACGCCGGCTATTGTGTGACCGGCGGCCAGAAAAAAAGGAAGAGAAAATGTCTACGATTCAGATTCGAACCGAAATTCCCGGGCCGCGTTCACGCGCGCTGATGGCGCGACGTGAAGCTGCTATCTCGCGTGGGCCCGCGAACGCCACGCCCATTTTCGCGGCACGCGCCGATGGCGCCACCATCGAAGATGTCGACGGCAACAAGTACATCGATTTTGCAGGCGGCATCGGTTGCCTCAATATTGGTCACCGCTCTCCACTTGTCGTCTCAGCGATTCAAGCGCAGCTCGAAAAACATCTGCATCTCTGTTTCGCGGTCACGCCGTACGAAGGGTACATCGCTGTCGCTGAGAAACTGAATTCGCTCACCCCCGGCAAGTTCGCGAAGAAAACCATTCTTCTTAATTCGGGCGCCGAAGCCATTGAAAATGCCGTCAAGATCGCGCGCGCCTACACAAAGCGCCCAGCCGTAATTTGTTTTGAAGATGCATTCCACGGCCGTACGCTTCTCACCATGTCGCTCACCAGCAAAACGCATCCCTACAAAGCGGGCTTTCAGCCGTTCGCCAGCGACATCTACCGTATTCCATTCGCCTATCCATATCGCAACGCATCCGGCACGTCTTCCGCCGACTTTGCGCATCATCTCGAAGATGCGTTCAAGCGTTCTGTCGCACCGGAATCCGTCGCTGCCTTGATCGTCGAACCAGTTCAGGGCGAAGGCGGTTTCGTGATTCCGCCGCGTGACTACTTCAAACTTCTTCAAGACATTTGCCGCAAGCACGGCATCCTCTTCATCGCCGATGAAATCCAATCCGGCTTCGCGCGCACCGGCAAATGGTTCGCATCCGAGCACTTCGGAATCGAGCCCGATTTAGTCACTATGGCGAAATCCATGGGCGGAGGCATGCCCATCGCCGCCGTCACAGGCCGCGCTGAAGTTATGGACGCGCCCGGGCCTGGCTCCCTCGGCGGCACATACTGCGGACACCCCGCTTCTTGTGCCGCAGCACTTGCCGCGATCGAAACGATCGAAAAAGATGGCTTGCTCGCGCGCTCGACGACTATCGGCGAACATTTTGAAAAACGCGCACGCAGTTGGCAGAAAAAATGGCCACTCGTCGGCGATGTTCGCGGGCTCGGCGGCATGTGCGCTATCGAATTGGTACGCAATCCCGAAACTCGCGAGCCCGCCGATTCCGAGACTAAAGAGATCGCCAAATATTGCTATGAGCACGGCCTCATCATGATCACTGCCGGAACGTTCAATAACGTCATACGTATTCTCGTTCCGCTCGTTATCACCGATGAGCAATTCAACGAGGGACTGGACGTGCTCGAAGCCGCGCTAGCAAGCGTTGCGGAACGCAAGCAGGCCGCGCTTTCTCACGCATAATTGCGCGTCCATGCATGCGCGAGCGCCTATTAACCGCGAATCGCATCTAACATAGGGCGATCTTTAGGAGCATTCCATGCGAGACACGATTACAAAGTCCATGAGTGCGGCTGGCGAGCTAAAGGACGCGCGCCTTTTTCGCGAAGCCTGCTACGTTGATGGGCAATGGATTCAAGCAAGCTCGGGCCAAACGATCAACGTCGACAATCCCGCCACACGAGAAATTATTGGCAAAGTACCGAAACTCGGTGGCGCCGAGACGAAACGCGCCATCGAAGCCGCCAACAGCGCCTTTCTCACTTGGAGTAAGAAAACCGCAAAAGAGCGCGCAGCCGTCCTCCGCCGCTGGTTCGACCTGATGATGGCTAACCAGGAAGATCTCGCGCGCCTGATGACTCTCGAGCAAGGCAAGCCGCTCTCCGAATCGCGCGGAGAAGTCGCCTACGCTGCCGCGTTTCTAGAATGGTTTGGCGAAGAAGCCAAACGCGTCTATGGCGAAACCATTCCCCAGCATCAAGCCGACAAACGCCTTGTCGTCATCAAGCAGCCTATCGGCGTCGTTGCCTGCATCACTCCGTGGAATTTTCCCCTGGCTATGATCACGCGCAAAGCGGCGCCGGCGATTGGTTCCGGCTGCACGGTGGTCGTGAAGCCCGCCGAACAAACTCCGTTTTCGGCGCTAGCTCTCGCCGAACTTGCCGAACGCGCGGGCGTCCCAAAAGGCGTCTTTAATGTCGTCACGGGCTCGCCCACGGAAATCGGTGCTGAGCTCACTTCGAATCCCATCGTTCGAAAGCTTTCGTTCACCGGTTCCACGGAAGTCGGAAAAATCCTGATGGCCCAGTGCGCCGGCACCGTGAAAAAGCTCTCTCTCGAACTCGGTGGCAACGCGCCGTTCATTGTTTTTGAAGATGCGGAATTGGATGCTGCGGTGGAAGGGGCAATCGCTTCCAAGTATCGCAATACCGGACAAACTTGCGTTTGCGCGAACCGCCTGTTGGTGCAAGATGCCGTCTACGAAGCATTCGCCGAAAAGCTAGCTACCGCTGTAAAAAAGTTGAAGCCCGCCCCAGGACTGGAAGCAGATTCGACGCAAGGCCCATTGATTGACGATGCAGCCGTCGAAAAAGTGGAAAGCCACATCCGCGACGCGCAATCCAAAGGCGCAAAAATCCTCGTCGGCGGAAAGCGCCACGCACTCGGTGGCCGTTTTTTCGAGCCGACGATTCTCACCGATGTAACGCCGCAAATGGTCGTCGCGCGCGAAGAAACCTTCGGCCCTGTCGCGCCGCTCTTTCGTTTCAAGACGGAAGTGGACGCGATCAAACTTGGCAACGATACAGAATTTGGTCTCGCAGCTTATTTCTATGGCCGGGACATTGCTCGTGTTTGGCGCGTCGCTGAAGCGCTCGAATACGGCATCGTCGGCATCAACACGGGAATTATTTCCACCGAAGTCGCGCCCTTCGGCGGCGTAAAAGAATCCGGCCTCGGCCGCGAAGGTTCCAAATACGGCATGGATGAATACGTCGAGATTAAATATCTCTGTTTCGGCGGCATCACTCCCTAAAGCCGCCATCCGGAAACATCCGCATTCCATATGCCCTAAATAGGATTGATGTCCTGGTTTTTCTCCAACCGTGCGATCAGTCCCTGGATTTGTGATTTCGTTGCGTCCGGCGCACCCGCAAGCGCGAGCTTCATTTCTTTCAGCGCGGTGGGAAAATCGCCCTTTGCCGAAGCCATCCGTGCCAATTCACCGTGGGTGTACCACTCATTAGGACGCTTCTCCACGTTTATCTTAAAAACGGCAAATGCTTCATCCTGCTTCTTCTGAATCTGAAGCCCGCGTCCGTATACGTGGAGTTGCACGCCGCTTGCTTTCTCCAATGCCTTCGCAAAAGTGGCATCCGCATCTTGTTTCTTACCCATCGACGCCAGAATCTGCGATTTCGTCAGAAGGTTCTCAAACCGCTCTTCGTTCAGAATCGAAGTGTCTTCCCACTTCAATCCCTGGTCTAGGCTGCAGTTGCCGTCAAGGCACCACAGCGCCGCTTCGTCGTACCCAGCCCAGGTAAATCCCCCCGTGTTTCGCAGTTGATTGCGAATACTGCGCTCGGTAATTGCCTTCACGTCCACGGAAATGTGAAATGGCACCGCTAGCTTGTCCCATCGCAGCGTGGCCGCCACCGATTCCGGCTTGATGTCGTCAAACGTGTACGTCAGTGCTTCGCGAAACTCCGCCGACTGCGGTTTCACGTTCACGCGCAAGGCATCTTCTTTATCGTCGTAGCTGAAACTTCCCCACGACGTCGAATTCTTCGAAAAGATAATCGTCCATTGGTCGGCATTCGGGATCATGTGCAACCCATACGTACCCGCTGCTAGCGGTTTGCCTTCCACAGAAACGTCATCCGCAAACGTGATCGTCGTATTCTCGTTCGCTCCCGCGCGCCACACTTTGCCGTACGGGATGACCTTGCCCCAAAGCTCGCGACCGCCCACCATCGGCTCATGATAGACGATCGTAATATCCGTCAGCCCAATTCGCTGCGTCACGACAGCGCGCTGGCTTACCGTCGGCAAATTCAACTCCGTCGCTTGGGCTCCATTTTTAAATTGCGCGTCTGCGCGGCCCGCCAGGCATCCCATCCCTGCTATCAGCCCAAGAAAAATCCCAATCGTTTTGCGCATGGACACACCTCTCCAATGTTCTGTAGCGAACGAAATAGGCGGAAGCAAGGCTTGCGCTCCGCCTTCTCACCCCATTTGAGATAGACGCCGCGCTACAAAATGTGTGAGCACGCTCTGCGGAGCGAGCGACGACTTAGGGCTTTGTAGGTTCGGCAGGTTTCGTCGGCGGAGCCGCGGGCGTCGGCTTGTAAGTTGTCGCCGGCCTCGCTGGCTGATAGGTTACTTTCACTTCTTTTTTCTTCGGCTTCTTTTTCTCTCTTCCTCGTGCATCTCGATTGCCCATGACGTTGTCGTCTCCCTGTTGAGGTATAGCCTCAGGAAATAGTCTACCTGAGTTTAGGAAAGCCTGTTCGGTGTGAACCGCGCCGTCATCTCCATCACCCGCCGGTAATAATCGCGTTGCTTCAACCGAGCCCCGGCCGCTTCATCGATCACAAACGTCACGTCCGGATGCAGCTGCAAGCAGGAAGCCGTCACTGACGCGGTGATCGGCCCTTCAATCGCCTCCGCGACAGTTTCCGCCTTCGCTTCACCGGTCGCCAGCAACAAGATTTTCTTCGCTTCGAGAATCGTGCCAACCCCCATCGTAATCGCGCACTGCGGCATCTCTTCTCCCGAGCCAAAAAACTTTCGGTTATCTTCAATCGTCTCGTTCGTTAAGACTTTCAAACGCGTCCTCGACCCAAAACTCGAAGTCGGTTCGTTGAATCCCACGTGCCCATTCCGCCCGATGCCCAGAATCTGCAAATCGATCCCGCCTGCCTCGCGAATCGCGCGCTCATATGCGGCGCAGTACTCCTCGTAATCGCCGCTGATCGTTCCATCAGGAATATGAATATTGCGCGGCTCAACGTTCACGTGCGCAAAAAAATTCTCCTGCATGAAACAATGGAAACTCTGCGGATGTTCGGCAGCCAAACCCAAATACTCGTCGAGGTTAAACGTCACCACCTTCGAAAAATCCAGCCTCTGCTCTCGATGCAGCCGCGCCAACTCCTCATACATCCCCAAAGTGGTGCTACCGGTCGCTAGTCCCAGCGTCACCGCCGGATTGTTCTTCACCGCCGCAGCGACAATCCGCGCCGCTTCCCGGCTCAACTCCTCATAATTCGCATTCAGCAGTACAAGCATTTCACCGCCATTTTTCCCAAACGGTCATCCAACACTATGCCAGCAGGTGCTATATATACCAAGCCACGCGCGCGCCGAAATCCTTTCGGGAAATCCCAGGAATTCGCTCAATTCGCCGGATAATGTTGCGTCCCAATTTTAGCTTGCATCCTCGGAGCTATATAGCAGTATACTAGGCCGCTCAACGCGTCACCACTTCGTGCACCTCTCGGAGCAAAAACGAATAATGGTCCTTACCGCCACCGATTGGATCGTCATCGCCGCTTACCTGCTCCTCAATCTCCTCATTTCTCTTTACTACCGTCGCCGCTCCTCCGGCAGCACCGAAGAATTTTTCGTCTCCGGCCGCAATGTCTCTTGGTGGCTTGCCGGTACATCCATGGTCGCCACCACGTTTGCCGCGGACACTCCTCTTCTCGTCACCGGTCTCGTCGCGCGCAACGGCATCTCCGGCAACTGGCTCTGGTGGTCGCAATGTCTCTGCGGCATGATGACTGTCTTTTTTTTCGCGCGCTACTGGCGTCGCGCCGAAATCCTCACCGACGTCGAATTCGTCGAGCTCCGCTACCAGGGCAAACCCGCCGCCTTCCTCCGCGGCTTCCGTGCGATCTACCTAGGCGCGCTGATGAACTGCCTCATCCTCGGCTGGGTGATCAAAGCCATGATCAGTATCACCACGGTTTTGCTCGGCGATGCCATCGCGCAAGGTCGCGTTCTCAGCATCGGTCTCGGCAGCCACACGCTCACAACCTATACTCTCGGCACGCCAGAACACACCGCTTTGCTGATCTGCGTCCTACTCTTGGTCCCCTTCACAGGAATCTATACATTTATTGGCGGCCTCTGGGGCGTCCTCGTCACCGACCTTTTCCAATTCGCCCTGAAAATGACCATGATCGTCGTCCTGGCCTGGATCGCCGTAGCAAAAATCGGCGGCATGGCCCTGCTAAAAATTCAGCTCTCGCACGTCGACGCCGTCGCCCGCCAATCCGGCGAAACCACCGGCTCCATCCTGAACTTTTTCCCCTCGTTCCATCTTGGCTGGACCACTGACGCCCTGTGGACTCTACCGGTAATCACTTTCGCGCTCTACCTCGCCGTCCAATGGTGGGCCAGCTGGTATCCCGGTGCTGAGCCCGGCGGCGGCGGCTACGTCGCTCAAAGAATGTTCAGCGCGAAGGACGAAAAAAATTCTCTCGGCGCCACGCTCTGGTTCAACATCGCCCACTACGCCATGCGCTCGTGGCCCTGGATCATCACCGGCCTCGTCGCCGTCGCGGTCTACTCCCCCCACGGCGGCTTGCACCCCAGCGCCGAATTCGCCGCCGAACCCGAGAAGGGTTACGTCATGGTCCTGCGCGATTTTCTTCCGCCCGCTCTCCGCGGCTTGATGATCGCCGCCTTCCTTGCCGCCTTCATGTCCACGGTCGGCACGCAATTAAATTGGGGCACGTCCTATCTCATCAACGATTTCTACCGCCGCTTCCTGGTCCGCAAGGCCAGCGACAAACATTACGTATTCGCCAGCAAAATAATCATCGTCCTGCTCGTCATCCTCAGCGGTTACGCCGCCGCCAACATCACCAGCATCCAATCCGCCTGGCAACTCCTCCTCGGCATGGGAGCGGGCACCGGCTCCGTCCTTCTTCTGCGCTGGTACTGGTGGCGCATCAACGCCTGGAGCGAAATCTCCTCCATGATCGCCGCCTTCGTAGTCTCCATGTCGCTGACGCGCGTCCAGTTCGCCGGCAACAGTTCCGTCGTCTTCGCCAAAACCGCCCTAATCACCACCGCCGCCACCACGATCGTCTGGCTCGTCACCACGCTAATCACCAAGCCCGAACCCGACGACAAGCTAGTCCAGTTCTACCGTCGCGTCCGCCCCACCATTCACGGCTGGAAGCGCATCGCCGCTTTAGCCCCCGAAGTCACCCCCGTCCGCGACCTGGCCGCCAGCACCTACGACTGGATTGCCGGCTGCCTCCTCGTCTACTGCGCCATGTTCTCCATTGGCGAACTAGTCCTCCACGAATGGGCCATGGGCATTCTGCTTCTCGTAATCGCCGCCCTCTCCGGCTACTTCATCTACTGGAGCCTAAGCCGCCGCGGCTGGCAAACCCTCTCCGGCGCGTAGCTTTTCCGTCGAGAGCGGCGTCAGCCTCAGAGATTGTCACTCCGAGCGCAGAGACCGAAGGTTCCGACCTTGTCGGAAGGAATCCGCTTTTTTCTTTCTCTCCGTGCCCTCTGTGTCTCTGCGGACCTCTGCGTTAAGTCCTTTTCTTTTATTTCTCAATCTTTGCAACAAACGCCACCCTGATTTTCATCTCGCTTTCCTACCGTATCTACCCGACGCGAATTCTCTTCGTGAGGTGTTAGACTTTGTCACTACAAACTCAAGACAGGAGCGCCCATGTCCACCGCCGCAGCCGCACAAAGTCCCCGCGCCAACTCCAGCACCCTAGGCGCACTCTGGATCGTCTACGCTATCCTCCGTCTCGTAGCGGTAATCCTTTTGGTCCTCTACGCCGCCACAGCCACAGTAATGTTCGGCGCCCTCCTAACCCGTGTCACCGATTACCAGGCCTTTATGGCGCTCTTCCACATTCTCTATGTCGCAGCCATCATCGTAACGGCCCTCTCCGGCCTCTTCGGTCTACTCGCAGGCCTAGCCCTTCTCGCCGGAAAATCTGCCCGCCCACTCTCCCTAGTTGCTGCCTTTCTCTCCCTCTCCGACCTGCCTCTCGGCACAACTCTGGGCATCTACACCCTGATCGTTTACCTCTAAACGAGCCGCCTCAACAATTTGTCATTCCGCTTGCACTGAGGGACGAAGGGAGCGCAACGAGGAATCTGCGTTTCTCCCCTCTTCTCTGTAACCTTTATGTCTCAGCGACCTCTGTGTAAAATCCTTTTCCACTTGGCGTTCCTGCCCGTTCGGCCGCGGTCCGCGTGTTGGCGCAGCAATCCCGTCATATCCAGGCCGGGTTTCAGTGCTTTATTTAGTGATGGTAATCGTAAGGGTGGCTGCGTGGTTGATTGCGCCAGCGCCGCTCACTGCTGCGGACACCGAGACTGAGCTGCTTCCGATTGGGGTCCCAGGATTTCCCATGGGGGCGCTCCCTCCGTTGCACGAAGTCAATCCTGTGGCCGCCATTAGAAGGATTAGGAAGCCCAAGAGACGCAATGCAAACAGCTGTTGTCTCCGACGGGCGACGATAACAAACATCATCGCGAGAGCGGAAAACAAAAGCGCATAGATCGGGCGCTGAGACGAGGGCAAGGACACCCGCAAAGCCGCAGCCGCACTCGCAGCCGTGGTGGTGACCGTGAGTGTGGTCATTACCGCCGCACCATTGGGTGTGACGGAAGCGGGACTAAAGTTGCAGGCCGCCTCTGAAGGCAGCCCACTACATGTAAAATTCAACTGCGAGTTGAATCCGTTTTCAGGAGTGACGGTAAACGTGGCTTTCCCGCTTTGTCCATCAACAATAGTCAATGTAGTTGGATTTACCGACACCAGGAAATCGGGAGTAGGCAGGTTGAGGGTGTAGACCGCGCTTGCCACGGCGCTGTTGGCAAAGCCGCTAGCTGCGGCAATTGCCTCAATCGTTTCCGTGGAATTGACGGCGATCGGAGCCGTGAACACAGTGGACGCCGTGGTGGGTGTTGTCCCATTGGTTGTGTAGTAGATCGTTGCGCCCGCAGTCGCATCAGAGATCGTCACGGTTTGCGCCGAAGTATACGTTCCTGCCGCTGGTGAAAATGTCGGAGTCGCAACTGGGGGTGCGATGGTGTATAGCCCGCTTGCCACCGTACTGCTCGAACAACCGTTGGCCACCGCAATCGCTTCGATCGTTTCCGTGGAATTGACGGTAATCGGAACCGTGAACACCGCGGATGCCGTGGTGGGTGTTGTCCCATCGGTCGTGTAGTAGATCGTCGCCCCAGCCGTCACATCGGAGATCGTCACCGACTGCGACGTTCCGTAAGTACCTGGTGCCGGGCTGAACGTCGGGGTCGCTGCTGTTCCCGAAGTGGTCGCCACGAACCCGTGAAAAACGCCGCTCGTGTCGGCGTAAATCCCCGCAATCTCGTCCGACGCATTAATTCCGAACGGCGCCGTCCCCTTGACCATTCCCGTCGTACTCGCCCCCGGAGCGTCCAGCGGCGCCGTAATCGTCCCCGTTGCAAAGCTGCGTACGAACGCGTGATTCACTCCGTTCGCGTCGGTATAAAATCCCGCGACATCTCCTGCGCCGTTCATGCTTGTTGGGACTGTCCCCGGAAACAAGCCTGCCGCCACCACTCCCGTCCCGTCGAATTGTGTAATCGTTCCACTCGCGCTCCGCACATAGCCGTGGAAGACGGAGTTCGCGTCCGCATAGATCCCCGCGATGTCTCCGGCAGTGTCGATGCCCACCGCAATGGTTCCCCCAAACGAAAAGCCACCGCTCGATGGGACATTGCCGGCACTCGGTGCGTCGATCGGCGCCGTGAACGTGCCCGTGCTGGCAATCCGGATAAACCCATGAGCCAGTCCGTTGGAGTCTTCGTAGAAACCCGTGACGTCACCGCCTACGTTGATCCCGATAGGGATCGTTCCCCTTCCCGTAGTTGTGCCCGCCCCGGTAACATCGAAGGTCGTGAAGCTGCCCGAGGACGAGCGAATGAAGCCGTGGCGCACCGCGCCTGCATCCGAGTACAGTCCCGTGATTGTTCCTGACGCATTAATGCTGATTGGGCTAGTTCCTCTGTGCCCCATTCCTGTAGGAGCTCCCGGAACATCGAATGCCGTGATCACGCCAGTGCCGCCTGCCCGCACGAAGCCGTGATACGCGTTGTTCGAGTCCGCATAGATTCCCGTGACGTCCCCTGCGGCATCGATGCTCGTCGCAAACGTTCCCTGATTCTTGCTCCCGCCTGCTCCCGGCGCGTCGAACGTCGTAATCGTGCCCGTCGCCGCCGGGCGAACGAACCCGTGCGCTATATTCGGCGCTGTAATGTAAATCCCTGCTATGTCCCCTTCCGCGTTGATTCCCGTCACCGTCGTTCCCTGTAGCACGCCTGTTCCGGCGCCCGTGTAGGTGATTGCCGTAAAGGCGGTCCCGCAGCCACCGACAGGCGGAGGCGCCGGCTTGCCCGCCGCGCCATAAACCTCCAGCAGGCCCACTGCTCCTAGCGTCAGCGCCGTCACGCAAAGGAGCGTCAATCGTCCCGCCCTTCCCGCGCCGTTCGACGCCTTTTCTCTTTTACAGATCCGATTTTGAGAAGCAGCAGCACGTGCAGAAAGTTCGCGTTTCATCGCTTCACCTCAGAATTATTTCAGAGCGTATTCGCAAGTTCGGCGATGTTGGCGACAGTCCGCGTACAGGTCAAGAGGCTCAGCGGCGAGATGATATGAATTTGGTATGAAATCGCGGCTCGCGAAGCGGTCCGCAATCATGCGCGCTCGGCGCTTTTTCCTTTGTAAATCCGCCGAAACTATTGAAAATACAGGATGTATTTTTATCTACTGACATTCGCTGGACGAAATGAGGTCATTCGCCCGGCTTCTTGGTGGTGTGTACCAGGTATCGAAAAGACGCACTCTAAATCGTACCGTCTTTCCGAAATCGTCTCAGCTGGTTCGGATTTAGGGGACCAGGTTACCGACGGGAACGAACTCCGATTTGCAGCCCACCACGCATCGGACTTTCAGAAACGCCGACTGTTCTTCCGCGCTAAGGGCGTGCGCTCCTTTTCCGTTTTGATAGAACCGCTCGTGCGCGCTACGAAATTCGTCACCTCCGGCATAAGCCGCAATCAGACGAAAGCCTTTGTCGAATTCGTACCAGACGCGGCAACCTAGGGGCGTGATGCATTCCATCACCGAAAGCCGAAGACTTCCATGCTCCACCATGGGCTCCGCGCCCTGATTGAATTGGTACAATGCTTTGTTCAGATCGCTCCGCGGAAACAACAGGCGCAACCTTTCCTGCGCTAACCCCATGCCGTGAATTTGAAACTCAGGCCGCACTTCAGTGGAAGCTCCAAACACCCGGTCAGGATCAAGCACCACCAAGGTTGCTTGATGGTCATACCCATTCGCGACTCCTGTGGCGATGATCTCCTCTCTGCCATTGCCGTCCAGGTCCGCCAACACCATGGAAGTTAAGACTCCGGAATGCCAGTACTCGGAAATGGTTTTGCCATTGGAATCGAGAATCGCGACCTGACTGGGCCACCACAAATCATGGCTGCTCGAGACCACGATTTGCGGCGGTCTTTTTTCCGTTGCCTTCAGTACTCCTAGAGCTACCGTCCAGAACGTCGCCGCACTCCCATTGAGCTCCGGCAGCTCTCTTCCAGGAGTCCAGCGCCACCTCTCTTTGCCGCGATCGGAGTAACAAATCAGTGTCGAAGAATGCGACCGTGGGCTATTGGCCCCGAGATAAAGAAACAGAACATCAGTGCGCCCTTTACCCTCCAGATCCCCGAACCAGATGCGAGTTGCCAATCCCTGTCCGTAGTACCAATCGGCCGAGAACCCCTCCGGAAAAGCCTTCCGCCACAGTTCCTTTCCCTCCGCATTGAAAATCTCAAGTGTCGAACCGTCCATCCGCGCGAAGTTGGGCTGCTGGTGTGCCCCCAGCGCTCGTATCACGATATAACCCGCAACGCCCAGGACCGCGCACAACGCCGCGATCGCGCTGATCGCCTTCAGGTTCCCGCGAGGTTTCGCTTTTGGCGCCGCCTCAGGTTCCACGAGCGCAGGTAACTCCGCTCCATTGCGAGGCGATGCTGTGATCCAACGTTTTTCTTGCTTGCCATCGGTAGCGTTTGCCGAGCGATTGGGTAGGTTTATCGTGATCGGATCGTTCTTGCCTTCGCCCTCATAGTACGCGTCCAGCGCATGCCGCAGCCGGTTCATCTCTGTTGCTACGTCCGCGGATCGCTTCGTTCGAGTCTCGTCGGGCCACAATTCCCTGATTACTACATCAGGCTTTAGCGCTGCTTGCGAGTCTGCGTTCTTACACAGGACATCCAACAGCTTACGCAGCTGGCTCTTGTTGGCGAAGCTTTGGCTGAGCAGGATCTTGTCGATCTGCTCTCGAACGGGGCTGGGATCCATAGCTCGATGAACTCCACAGCAAAAGCGCGGAAAATCGTCCGAACATCCGGACTGGATTTTGCTTGGAGCTAAGCTCTGCTGCAAAAAAGGAATGCCAGGGGATTCCCCCAAGGAACCCACCTCATCGGAAGTTCCTTTCTTGCCCTGAAAACTGCACCAATTGTATGCCCATCTCGACGAATCGCAATGTTACAAAGCAATATTTCCTGTGCCGCCAACGACTCGCTTGCCCCCAGCACCCCTTTTGTTGCGCGTAGGTTGGCAAGCGGAAAAGTAGGCCACGTGCTCAGGTGAGCCTTTTGAACCTGGGTCTTGAGCAACCGTTCACCGCCTCAAAAACGCCGTTCAACCCCGGATTTCCACCATTCCATGTAAAATATTTTACCTATCCGCTAACTCCATGCTACCCTCCTTCATGTTCCCGTCGCGATCTAGCCAAACGCCCTCCTCTTCGCCCGATTCCTCCTCCCTCTGCAGTTCTTCTCCCTGTCTCCGTAGCGCGGTGGCTTTAGCCCCGCAGCATTTTCTTCACTCTATTTTTCTCTCTAAGTTCTTGAGAATCCGCACTTTCGGAAAACACGCCCATAACTCCCATAGAATCCGCACTTTCGAAATACGGCACTTAAAGTCCTTTAGAATCTGCAGTTACGAAAAAACCGGGGGTGGGGCCCCTCCCTCTCTCGCCACCAATCACTCGGCACTTGCCACTTCTTTGTCGCCCAGAAGCTCTTCACTTCGCTGGCTTGGGCGTCTTCCCCTTCTCAAACTTCACCGACCGCACGATTCCCACACCTTCTTTCACCACGATCATCTGGTTCGGCTTCACATCTTTCAAGGTGTCGACCGCGCCGCTGGGCCAGCGAATTTCCAGTAGCTCAATTTTCTCAGCTTTTCCGATGCCGAAGTGGACGCGCAAGTCATTTTGCGAAATATAACTTCCGCCGCTCCGCACTTCGTCAATTTGCGAGTGTGGTTTTGCCTCGCCGGGAGGACGCGTCACGCAGCGCAAACGCGCGCCGATTCCGCTGCGGTTCGATTTTGTCCCTATGGTTTTTATCTTGAGCCAATTATTTTCGAGCCGGGAATCGCAGCGCAGTAGCTGTGGGAAATCGTTAACCGTGTTCACGACCACGTCGATGTCGCCATCATTATCGAAATCGCCGAACGCCGCACCGCGCGACGCAACCGGCGTCATGATGCCCGGACCGCCTTGCGAAGAAACATCTTCAAAATGGCCATTGCGCAAATTGCGATAAAGAATTTTCTGCTGCGGATAGCCCGCTTCGGTGCGGAGTTGTTCGACCTCTGGATAGACATGCCCGTTGCATATCAAAATGTCCGGCCAGCCGTCATTGTCCATGTCGAAAAAGCCGCAGCCCCAGCCAAGATACTGTGTGTGCTTGCCAAGCCCGGCGGTGAACGTGGCGTCTTCGAAATTTCCGCCGCCGAGGTTGTGATAGAGCGACGGCGTATCGCCTGCGAAATTTGTTTTGACGATGTCGAGGTTGCCGTCGAGATCGTAATCCGCTGCAGAAACACCCATGCCGGCTTGCGGTTTGCCGTCCGCGCTCAGCGCGCATCCCGCTTCCATAGCGACGTCGGTGAAGGTTCCGTTTTTTTTGTTTTCATACAGCGCGCTGGCCGTCGAGTCGTTTGCGACGTAGATATCGGGCCAGCCGTCATTATTGAAGTCGGCGGTGAGCACTCCAAGCCCGAAAGTTCCGTTGGCTTGGAGGACTCCGGCGCGTTCAGAAACATCGGAGAAGGTGCCGTCGCTGTTGTTGTGAAACAAAATGTTTTTTCCGCCGATCAGTCCAGGTGGGCCGCACGCGACGAGCACTCCTTTGTAAACGCACGGGCCTGATTCGGGAAGCGGCGCAGTTGCTAAATCGAGGTCGATGTAGTTCGCGACGAAAAGATCGAGATGACCGTCGCGATCGTAATCGACAAACGCGCAGCCAGTGTTCCAGCGTTTGCCGTTGGTGCCAACGCCGGCTTTTTCTGTGACGTCGGTGAACGTGCCGTTTCCGTTGTTGTGAAACAAAACATTTTTTCCGAAAGACGTTATGTAAATATCGTCGAAGCCGTCGTTGTCGTAGTCGCCGACGCAGACCCCTTGCCCCCAACCGTAATGGATGAGACCGGATTTCGCCGTGACATCAGTAAATGTGCCATCGCGATTATTCTTGAAAAGATGCGAGATTGGTTCCTGGCCTTTGGGAAAACCTTCGAGGCGCCAGCCGTTCACCAGAAAAATATCGAGCCAGTCGTCGTTGTCGTAGTCGTAGAAAGCGGCGCCGCAGCCTGTGGTTTCCAATAAATATTTGTTTTTGTGTTCGCCACCAAAAATTGTCTTTGCGTTGAGGCCGGATTCGCGCCCGACATTGATGAAACTGACGCCGATTTCTTTTGGCGGCGGAGGATATGAACTCGAACTGGCGGTTGTGGCCTGGTTCGTATTGGGCGCGGGAGATTGGTTTGAATCATTGAGAGACAGCCTTTTACCGCGATTCGGTTGGAGCGGACGCGCTAGAGCGAGAACGCTTTCGAGAGGGAGGACTAGCGCGGAGCGGCTTAGCGATTTAAGAAACGCACGACGTGTAGAGGACAAATGGAATAATACCTTCCCGCGTTTGGCTCGTGCTAAGATTTGCCGCTGCTTCGTATTGTACGGCAAATGGCCATTCAAGCTGACGGCCGCAAGAGATCGGAGGTTTTCTCTTGTGGCAGGACCTTCCTACCGTGAACGAAAGAAAAACCGCATTTCGAAATATGCATGCGTATGGCGCGAGTTTTCTTGCCCTGGCGCAGTTAATTTTGTCTGGAAGCGCGAGCGCGCAGGCGACAGGGAAAGAACCGGCGTCCGCGCAAGCCACGGCACCTTCGGCTGAATCCCCAAAGCCGATCGAGTTAATACGAGCGGTTCGGCCCTGGGAATTTCTTTCGGCGGTAGGTACGCGAGCGGGGCTCCTTGGAAATGAAGCGGGGCGGATGGAGGCGTGGGTTTATCCGCTAAAGATATTTCGCGATTTTCATTTGAAATTTCACGCGGGTGGACAAACGCTGCCCGCGGATTCGCTGGCGCGCACGCTGATTACGCGACCAGAGTCGAGCACGATCGTTTATACCGGCGATACGTTTTCGGTGCGCGAGACATTCTTTGCGCCGGTGAAGGAACCGGGAGCGGTGATTTTGCTGGAAGTGGAAACGGAGACGCCAGTCGAAATTGAGGCGGTGTTTCACAGGGATTTTCAGTTGGAGTGGCCCGCGGCGCTTGGAGCTACATATATTGGATGGGATTCAAGGCTAAAGGCGTTTGCTCTTGGCGAAGAGCAGAGAAAGTTCGCTGCGATCGTGGGATCGCCGACGGCGCAAAACGCGGAAGAGGAATTTCAGACGAACTATTCCGAGTCGCAAGAGAATTCTTTCCGGCTTGGATCCATTGGGAAGGGTAAAACGACACAGGCGATTGTGATTGCGGGATCGATGACTGGACGCGCGGATGCAGAGAGCGAATACCGAAAGCTTGCTTCCAGTTACAACGAAATGTTGCGCGAGTCCGCGCAATATTACCGTGACTACCTCAAGCAGACGGTGAGCGTGGAGTTGCCGGACAGTGAGATTCAGCAGGCGTATGACTGGTCGAGAGTGAGCCTGGTGCAGGGGATGGTGACGAATCCGTTTCTGGGGGCGGGATTGGTGGCGGGATACAGAACTTCTGGCGAGAGCCAGAGGCCAGGATTCGCGTGGTACTTCGGGCGGGATTCGTTCTGGAGTTCGCTGGCGCTGAATGCAGAAGGAGATTTTGCAAATACGAAAACGGCATTGGAATTTGTGAGCAAATTTCAGCGGGAAGACGGAAAGATTCCGCACGAAATTTCGCAGGGCGCAAATTTTGTCGATTGGTTCAAAGGATATCCATATCCATACGCGTCGGCGGACGCGACGCCACTGTACATCATTGCGGTGAACGATTACGTGGTGAATAGCGGGGACACGGCTTTTGCAAAAGCGAAATGGGCAAGCCTTTGGAAGGCTTACCAGTTTTTGAAGTCGACATATGACGCGAAGGGACTGCCGCAAAACCAGGGAGTGGGACATGGTTGGGTGGAAGGTGGGCCGCTGCTACCAGTGAAGAGCGAGTTTTATCAGAGTGGGCTGGGCGCAGAGGCGCTGCGCGCGCTTGCGAACCTGGCGCGGTTCGCGGGGCAAACGGATTCGGCAACGGCACTGGAAAATGAATTCACGAAGCAATGGCCTCTGGTGAACGATAGTTTTTGGATCGCCGACAAGAAACGATTTGCGTTTGCGCTCGACAAGAACGACAAGCAGGTAGATGAGCCGACGGTGTTGACGACCGTTCCGATGTGGTTTGGACTGCCCAACGAAGCGACGGCCATTCCCGCGATTCAGCAGCTTACGGATGCGGACCTGCAAACCGATTGGGGCATGAGAATTATTTCCAATCGTTCAGCGGTTTTTAGTGGAGGTGGGTACCACTACGGTTCCGTGTGGCCGCTGTTCACTGGATGGGCTTCCGTGGCGGAATACCGATATCACCAGGAGTTTCCAGCATACGAGAACTTGCGCGCGAACGCACTGCTGGCCCTCGATGGATCGCTGGGGCACGTGACGGAAGTGCTTTCGGGCGACTATTACCAGCCGCTGTCGACGAGTTCGCCACACCAGATGTGGTCAGCGGCAATGGTGGTGAGCCCGCTGCTGAAAGGAATGCTTGGGCTGGAGAAGGACGCGACGAAAAAGTCGCTGACATTTGTGCCGCATGTTCCGGCGGATTGGACGAACTTCAAAATTAACAATGTGCACGTCGGCGACAGTGTGCTGAATTTGAGCTACCAGAAGACACTGGACGAAATCACATTGGAAATAACACGTACAGGTGGGGAATGTACGCTGGATTTCGAGCCCACCCTGGCCAACACGGCATTAGTCGGCCGCGTCGTCGTGAACGGTAAGCCAACCACCTATGACCAACGAATGTTGGCGGAGCATCATCACCTGAGAATAAAAGTTGCCTTGAACGAAGGAAAAAACGTCGTTCACATCCCAGTGGTGAATGATTTCGGCGTGTCGTACGCGTTCCGACTACCGGAGCTGGGAAACGCGAGCTCTGACTTACGCATTCTGTCCGAGAAGATGGAAGATGTGACCGCACCGATGGAATTGGTTACGGCCGGCCGAGCGGGAGCAACCTACGACTTGGCGGTTTGGAATTCAAGCATGATCGAATCAGTTCGCGGAGCGGAGTTGGTTAAGGATGCGAGCGGCGGAACGAAATTGCGAATTCATTTTGAGGGAAAAGCAGGTGAAGAATATCCGCACCAGCGAGTGGTGATCTTTTTTCATCCGCCGAAGGTACCTAGGAAATTTCTGAAACAATAATGGCAGTCTCCATCTCGAAAGCTTGGCGGCGGTTTGCGAAGCTTTTGAATGTTGATTTCAATACAGAGGACGCAGAGGGCAGGGAGAATAGGAGGTGTGCGTGAACCGGCAAATTGTGGCGGCAGTGTTGGCGGTATTCGGAGCAGGTGCTAGTTGCGGATTTGTCGCGCCGCGGGTGGTGGCGCAGACGCAGGCGAAGAGTGTAGATGCGGAGGGTCATCAGTGGTGGCAGCATGCGGTGTTTTATGAGATTTATCCGCGGAGTTTTGCGGACAGTAATAATGATGGCGTTGGCGATTTGAAGGGGATTACTTCGAAGCTGGATTACTTGAAAGAGCTGGGAATTAATGCGATTTGGATTACGCCGTGTTTTCCGTCGCCGCAGGTGGATTTTGGGTATGACGTTTCGGATTACGAGGCGATCGATCCGATGTACGGGACGATGGAGGATTTCGACAAGTTGGTGGCGGAGGGGAAGAAGCGAGATATACGGGTGATTCTGGATTTTGTAGTGAATCACACTTCGGACCAGCACAAATGGTTTATCGATTCGAGATCGTCGAAGACGGCGGAGCATCGGGATTGGTACATCTGGCGCGATGGCAAGGGGCCAGGGAAACCGCCGAACAATTGGCTCTCGACGTTTGGAACACCAGCGTGGAGTTTTGATCCGAAAACTAATCAGTATTACTACCACTATTTCTATCCGCAGCAGCCGGACTTGAACTGGCGGAATCCCGCAGTGGAGAAGGCGATGCTGGACGTTACGCGTTTCTGGTACAAACGCGGCGTGGCAGGGTTCCGTTTGGATGCAGTGGATACGCTTTATGAGGATCCGAATTTGACCGATAACCCCGTGTTGCCTGGAACGGACAAGTTCGGGCGGCCGAACATGGATGAGAAGTACGACAAAAAATTGCCGGAAGTCCATGATGCGATGCGCAAGTTGCGGACGGTAGCGGACGAATACGGATCGGTGCTGATTGGGGAGACGTGGACGAGCAACGTGGACCAGCTGAAGGATTACTACGGAACAAAGAACGACGAATTGCAGATGCCGATGGATTTGATGATGACGGGATTCAAGGGACTCTCGGCCGATGAGTACCGGAAACATATCGCAGCGGTGAACGCGGCGGGGCACTGGCCGGTTTATGTGATCACGAATCACGACATTACTCGGTCATACACGCGATATGCGGATGGCATCCACAACGACGACATCGCGAAAATGATGGCCGCGCTTTATTTAACGTTGCGCGGGTCAGCGATCATGTATTACGGCGAAGAGATTGGGATGGAGAACAACGATCCGAAGAGCAAAGACGACGTGCAAGACCCGATCGGCAGACTTGGCTGGCCTCTTGAAAAGGGGCGAGATGGCGAGCGGACACCGATGCAGTGGAATCACACGGCGAATGCGGGTTTCAGCGTGGCGAAGCCGTGGTTGCCAGTGCCGGTAAGCGCGAGTACGCATAACGTTGCGGATGAGATCAACGATCCGTACTCGGTGCTTAGTTTTTACAAGAAGCTTTTGGCGTTGCGGCATACGGAAGTGGCGCTTTTGGACGGCGATTATGTTTCGATTAACGACGATAATCCGAATGTGCTGACGTATCTGCGGCGATATAAGGGGCAAGCCATCCTGGTGATTCTCAATATGTCCGCGACGGAGCAGAAGGCGCGGTTCGATCTTTCAGCGACGGGATTTCTAGAGCCGAAGATCGAGGTTTTGTTGACGAGTTTTCACAAGCAGGTGAAGGGCATGTTTATGGAGTTGCCGATGGAGCCTTACTCGGCGTTTATTGCCAGGGTTACGAAATAGAGAAAAGAATTTTGCACAGAGGACACAGAGGTCGCAGAGGGCACTGAGAAGAAAAAGCAGATTTCTTGCTCCGTAAATCCATTCGGAGCGCAAAAGGCGCGCTTCGCTCCCTTCGAGGCTCAGGGTAAACAGGGCAAGCGGGATGACAATCTGAACTAGGGACGCCCGGTTGTCGTCTCGTAGAAAGCAGAATTGTTAACGAATCGGCGGAGAGAAGTCCGTTAGCGACATGAAGGTGGAATCGACTTTTTCCACGATTTTGCCGTTGGCTTCGGAGGCGTCCCGGACCTGTTTCCAATCGGGATCGTCCTGGAAGGCTTTCCAGTTGGCAGTGGCGGCTTCGCGGCTGGGATGGGAGATGACGTAGATGAGCGTCTTGCCCTTTAGCGGGTCGTCGGTGGGAGTCCAATAGGCGATATTTTTTATGCCATGCTTTTCGAATAGTTGCATGGTGTGATCGCGGAAGCGGCGAAGAAGATCGTCGAGCTTGCCTTCATACGTGTGGTAAATGCGAAGTTCGTAGACGGTGGTGGAAGATTGCGGTGTGGCGGAGTCTCCCCGCGGAGAAGAGTTGCTGGCCTCGGAAGCGGCCCAGGCTGTGGTTGGGAGAAGTGCTGCGACAGGAATCGATTGGAGCAGTGCGCGTCGGTTCATGGACGAGATTGTAGCAGAGGTTTGGGCGATGTGAAGAGGGGCCGGAGTTTGGCAGAATTTTTATCGGAGTGATGTAGGGAGGCGTAGCATCTATCGCCGGGGAAAGAGAGCATCTAGATGGCTTCCGAGTCGTCAGACGGGCAGGCAAGCATCACGATTCGGCGGAAATCGCCGGAGGATGTGCAGCAGCGCCAGATTATTGTGAAAGTGGACGGAGAGAACGTTGGGGAATTGTATTACGGGGACACGATTTCGATACGAGTTACGGCGGGACACCATCGCCTGCGCGTGGACAATACCTGGAATTGGAAGACGGTGGAGCTGGATGTTGCGCCCGGGGATCATCTGAAATTTCAGACGACAAGCCGGGCGGGGCGTTTTAGCTGGTTTCTGGTGAGCATGTTGGGAGCTGGACCGATTTATGTTTCGATCAAGCGCGAGGATTAAACGGGGAGAATGGCGGGCGAAATTGGAGGGGCGAAGATTTTTGATTGCTGAAGCTAAAGGAGGAGAGAGGATGCCGTTAAAAAATGTCCTGAGGTCCGTTGTTGCGGCGATAATTTTGCTTTGCGGGCTGACGATGGGGCGGGCGCAAATGCAGGCGCAGGCTCCGACGCCGGCACAGGCGCCGAGTCCATATGGTGCGAATGTGAGTCTGGAGAATGCCAAGAAGGTTGCGGCGCCAGCTTTGGCGGAGGCGGAGAAGAATCATTGGAATATGGCAGTGGCAATCGTCGATACCAGCGGCAATCTTGTGTACTACGAGAAAATGGACAATACGCAATTGGGAAGCGCGAACGTGGCGATTGATAAGGCGCGATGCGCAGCGCTTTTCAAGCGGCCAACGAAAGCGTTCCAGGATACGCTGGCGGCGGGCGGAGATGGGCTACGAGTTTTGACGTTGAAAGGAGTTGTGGCCGTGGAGGGAGGAATTCCGCTGATGATGGACGGGAAGATCGTTGGAGCGATCGGAGTGTCGGGCGCGGCCAGCTCGCAAGACGCGCAGTGCGCTAAAGCTGGAGCGGATATTTTGAAATAGTGGTGGCGGCTGACGGCTGCGGGCGAGGCGGATCACTTAGTCGATTTTTTCTCGGCCAGTGCGATAGCTTCGGCGACTACTTTTTCGATGCGGCGTGCGCGGGCATCGGGCGAGCGGTAATAGAAGATAGCGATCAGTTGACCGCGGCGATGCGAGGGGGACATGAGGTTCCAGCCGTCGAGGGCGCGAGGATCGCGAGAGAAAGCCAGCCTTAGCGCTGGCGGGAGTTCGCGCTCGGCTTCCATGGCGGAGAAAAGCTGCTCGGCGACTTGCTCGGCGCGGCGGACGCGAGAAGCGGCGCTTTTGGGTTGCACGATCCAGTCGGAAAGCCACTTGCGAATGGAATAACTCAGCGCGTCAAACCAGCCGCGGAACGAGCGATCTTGTGCGAGAAAGCGCTTGAATTCGGCGGGAACGATTGCGACACGCTCTTCGGTATCAGGTTCGAGGAAAAATTCTGCTGTTGTGCCTTCGGACGCATGCGCGCCTGCCTGCATTTTCTTGTTTACGAGCAAAAAGTGTTCGCCTTTGCGCGTGGGAAAGAGCGACGTGCGAAACGGGAAGCCGTTGATTTCTCCTCTGACGCGGAACATGCCGCGTGTTCCCCAAGTTTTCTGAACGTTGAACGGAATGCGGATGACGACCCAGCCGAGATTCGAACGGAGGCGTTCGAGAGCGGCGCGAAATGATTTTGAGGCTTGCTTGAGCTGAGCCTTGGACTTTTGTTTGGTCTTGGATATCGGTTTCATTGCGGCGTCATGGGGAACGAACGAATTTTAGTATGGCTAGCGAAAAAGCGGCCAGCTACTCTTGCGGCTGAGGCTTAACGAGTGAGCCGGTGCCTTCCTGAAGCGTGTGAATCTTGTCGACCGTGAGGTTATCAAATTGTTCCACGAGGCCGCTGGGCCAGCGGACTCGTGTGGTATCGAGCTTGGTGACGGAGCCGAGGCCGAAGTGGACGCGCATGTCATTGTTCGAATCGTAGCTGGAGCCGCTGCGGACTTCGTCGACGAAGAGCCGCGTGCCGGCTTTCATGGTAATCCGAGCGCCGATGGCGTCTCGGCTGGATTTAAAATTTGGCACGGCAGGCGCGGATGCTTTCATCGGCAATGAAGCGGATGCGAAAGAATTACCAACGAGATGGAAGGCAATCCAGTGATTGGACGTGCGAACGTCGTTGACGAGTAGGCTGGGTGGGGCGTTCATGTTGCTGATGACGGCGGAGAGTCGGCCGTCGTTCCACAAGTCGCCAATGGCAAGGCCACGTGAAGAATTTACAGTGGTGATGCCGGGTCCAGCGTCGGCGGAAATGTCAGTGAAGGTGCCGTTGCCATTGTTGTGATAGAGGATGCGGGGTTCCTGGAAGGTGCTGCCGAGATGCTGGCTGTCGACCTCAGGGTAGACGTGGCCGTTGACGAGAAGGAGATCGGGCCAGCCGTCGTTGTCGAAATCGAAAAACATGGTGCCCCAGCCGAGATATCTTGTGTTGAGGCCGAGGCCGGCGGGATAGGTGACGTCGTCGAAAGTGCCGTTGCCGTTGTTGCGATAGAGGGTCGCGGTGTCGTCGGAGAAATTTGTTTTGAAGATATCGAGCTTGCCGTCTCCGTTGAAGTCAGCGACGGTTGAGCCCATGCCGGCTTGTGCGTGGCCGTCCTCGTTGAAGGCAGCGCCAGCTGTGATGGCAACGTCGGTGAACGTGCCGTCGCGATTGTTGTGGTAGAGAATGCTGGCGGTGCTGTCGCAGGCGACAAAAATGTCTGGCCAGCCATCGTCATCGTAGTCGAGCGTGGAGACGCTGAGGGAGTAATGGCCGTCGGCTTTATCGATATGGGATTTTGCGCTGACGTCTTCGAAGGTTCCGTCGCCGCGATTGTGATAGAGAATATTTTTTGAGGCGGGCAGACCCTGCGGACCGCACATCACGGGAGCGCCTTTCCACATACAGGAGGAGCGCGCACCGGGAACAGGCGCTGTCGCGAGATCGAAGTCGACGTAGTTGGCGACCATGAGATCGAGATGGCCGTCGCGATCGTAGTCGACGAAAGCGCAGCCATTGCCCCAGGATTTGCCGGAGCCAGAGACGCCGGCTTTTTCGCTTACGTCGGTGAAAGTGCCGTCACCATTGTTGTGGAATAGAACATTTTTTCCGTAATAGGTGACATAGAGATCTTCCCAGCCGTCGTTATCATAATCGCCGATGCAGACACCCTGGCCCCACCCGGTATGAGTGAGGCCGGCTTTTTTCGTGACGTCGGTGAAAGTGCCGTCGTGATTGTTGTGATAGAGATGGCTTATGGGCGTTTTTCGGGTGGAGGGGTCGAAGCTGGTGCCATTGACGATAAATATGTCGGGCCAGCCGTCGTTGTCGTAGTCGAAGATGGCGACTCCCGTTCCGGTAGTTTCCAGGATGTATTTTTTGGTGTCCACGCCGCCGAAAACCACCGCGTCGGTGAGACCGGCTTTTTTCGCGATATCGGTGAAATGGGCGAGGGGTTTCGAATTGCTTTTCGGAAGCTGAGTTGCGCCAAAGAGGATGGAAAAAGGCAGGAGCAGTGCAAGCGAGATCCAAGAGGCCTTGAAACGGAAGAGCGAACGATGAGGCGGACCGGAAATCATGAACTCTTGGCATACTAAGGTGAGGGTTGGACAGGGTCAAGGCGAGGCGTTGGAGGAAGCGCTAGATGAAGGCTGTCTGGCAAGATAGATTAAGATTTTTCGTGTGGACTCATTCCTTTGGAGCTATCTACGAGAATTAAGTTTCACTCATTCGAATTTCCTCGCGGGAAGATGATTGGGTTGAGAGCTGGCGCGTTTGCATTGGCGTTTCTCCTGGTTTGCGCCGGAGAGGGCGCGCAAACGAAAAACGCTAGTCCCAGTGCCGACGCTGCGGCTGCCAATACGTTTTACAGCCAAGGCCTGGAAGCGTTGCAGCGCCAGGATTTAGCCGCAGCGCGCGCTGCGTTCGAAAAAACGGTCCAGTTGATTCCGCAGAGCCCAGAACCGCACAACTCGCTTGGATGGGTTTTGCTCGCGCAAGGCGAAATCGACGGCGCCATTGCCCAGTTCCAAGCGGCCGTGAAATGGAATCCGGGTTTCGCGCAAGCGCACATGAATTTTTCCCGCGCTCTGTTGCAGAAAGGAAATGTACAGGGCGCGGTGCGCGAGGCGCGCGAAGCAGCGCGACTGGCTCCGGAGGATTCCGAAACCCACCGCATCCTGGGGCAAGCGCTGTCGTATGCTGGCGATTCCGCCGCTGCTATGGGGGAGTTAAAGAGCGCGATTGCAATTGAACCGAACCGGCCAGAATTACATGACGATCTTGGTTCAGTTCTGGTTCAACTATCGAAGTTGGAGGAAGCGGCAGCTGAGTTTTCGGAAGCTCTGAAACTTCAGCCGCAATTCGCGCAGGCTCACCTGCATCTTGGTGTTTTGCGCTTACAACAAAGAGATATCGAGGGAGCGGAGCCCGAATTGAGGGCGGCATCGAGCCTCGATCCCGAAAATCCTCTGGCTCATTATTATCTGGGGCAAGCGCTTGAATCGAAAGGCGCGGTGGACGCCGCGTTATGGGAATTTCAGTACGCCACTAAGCTGGATCCCAACAATGCCGACGCGCAAAAACAGTTGGGGATTCTGCTGCAACGCTCCGGCAATGCAGAAGATGCGGTGACGGCGTTCCGGCAAGCAGTAAAGATCAGGCCCGAGAGTGCCGACGCACACAATGATTTGGGACTTGCTCTGCTGCAGATTGGCGATGCGGGAAGCAGCATTCAGGAATTTCAGGCGGCTCTGAAACTGAAACCCAATGATGCCGGTTACGAGGGAAATCTAGGCGCTGCTTACTTGCAGAAGACGGATTTTGACGCCGCGGTGGCACATTTTCAGGCCGCGCTGAAACTTGCGCCGCAGGAGGCCACGTTTCATTACGATTTGGGGTTAGCGCTGAAAATGAAAGATCGCTTGCCGGAGGCAACTGCGGAATTTAAGAAGGCCGCGGAACTGGATCCGAAGCTGGCTGATGCGCACTACACTCTCGGGGTGACACTGTGGCAGCAGGGAGAATTTGCGGCGGCGGCGCAGGAATTGCGCGCGGCAGTCCAGGCGAAACCCGACTATGCGGAGGCTTACTACACGCTGGGTTCCGTGTTGAAGCAGAAAGGAGATTTGCAACCGGCAGCTGATGCGCTACGGGAAGCCATTCGTCTGCAGCCGGATTTTGCCGGAGCGCACACGAATTTGGGTGCGGTGTTGCGGCAACTTGGAGACGCGGAAGGAGCTGCCGCGGAGAGCCGCAGAGGATTGGAGCTCTTGAAACAGAAGTCGAGCGAGCAGGCGGCGACGTTCGCGACAAACTCGGGACGCAAACTTCTGAACGCAGGGGATCTGGACGGCGCAATTTCGCAATTCCGCGCGGCCATTCAGTCGCTGCCGACTTACGCTCCTGCGCACTACGAACTGGGGGTCGCGCTGCAGAGAAAAGGAAACAAAGAAGAATCGGCAAAGGAATTTCAGAAAGCGAGTGAACTGGATCCCCATTTGAAACCACCAAGCCAATAGCTCGCGCGAGGTTAGGTGCCGCCAGAAGTGATCCCACAGCGTCGTGTCTTCACCACAGTCCAGTAGGCGGCCATTCCAAAAATGCCAGTGATCGAAAAGGGGGAAACACCGCCAGAAGTTCCGGCGCAAGCGTGAAAAAGTACAGGTGGGAGGCGTTGCAGGGCTACTAAATCGCGGACTTGCGGATGGCCACCAGTTCGGTTTCTACAGGGACTCCACGAGCCACTTTCACTCGAATGACGGCTTCAAACGGTTTGAGTTCGCCGTTTTGCGAAACGGAAAGCCGCAAGAGCAATTCTTCCACTGAACTCTGCCTGCAAACGTACTCGACGGCGGCTTGCGTTCCGATCGTGGTGTTTCCAGCGAGGATGAGCACGGATTGACCCGGATTCATCCCTTTCACAAGACCGAGAAGGGCGTAGTCCTCGGTGAGCGGCGTACCCGAAGGACTTGCGAAGAATTCCTTGCCTTCGTCGGGTTGCGGGTGCCTGTTGATAATGGCGTGATCGCCTTTACGAGGGCCGGCGGTCAACTGCTCGAAATAGAACTCCTGGGTGCCGGGAATTTCCAAAAGCGAGAGATTTTCCACGGGCGAACCGATGAAAATCAGATTGTTGTTTTTGGCGTCATCGAGCGAAAACAGACTCCCGCGTTTGACGCGAATGCTGCGATGAAGGAGTCCGAAGACGCGATCGAGTTCATGAACCGCCAAGACTTCGCCAACGCCAGTGTAGTGGTCTAGTATAGGGGCGCCCGCGTCACGTTTTGCATCACGGTAGCGCATACCCGTCTCGGGACGACCAACAAACGCAGCATTACTAAAGACGACCCACGGCTCCTCCGGCCCCGATGCAAAGCCTCTCCAAAAAACGCGAAAAGCGGCTGGCACTGGTTCGCTTTCGCTCGCGAGACCCACAGGAGCCGAGGTTCGAGTCGCGAGAAGCCAGACAATCACAGTGATCGCTGCGGCCAGGAAGATGGAGAGGGAAATAACCTCTATTCCCCATCTCCGTTCGGTGCTCTTCTCGATGGCATCTTTGTCGACCGCCCCGTTCGCAATAGCCGCATTGGGTTTTGCACCCGACGGGCTGCGATGGTGAAACGAAAGGACGTAGGTGCCTTTGGGGAGTTCCACGACAATGGAGTCTTCAAGTCCGTCGGCGCTGTAATACTCCGTTAGCTTGGAGCGGAGGCGTCCGGCCTGGACACGAACCATGGAATCGAGCTGTGGGTCGAAATCGGGGGAGCGCCCGAAGACTTCGGTCGCAATCTGAAATTCCTTGATGGGAGTGCCTGGATGATCTACGGCATGTTTGGCCAAATAGCGGAGCAATTTGCAGAGGGACTCCGAGCCATGAAGAGCATGGCTACCGACCAGGCGATTAATCTGCTCGAGAAGGAGCTCTCGTTCGGTCACACAGGTCCTTGATACGTCGGAGTAACAGGAGTGTAACAAGGCCCGCATCTCTCTGCAAGATGGCGAGTTATTTGAAGTAACCGTATCAGACGCATTGAGACTTCTATGAGCAAGCCAAAAAACGAATAGTACGCATCATTATTGTCGCATTATCCGCCTGTGCCGTGGTGCGGACGCGCAGGATGCGTCAGGGGCGGAAGGCGATGGCCTTAAAAGGCTGAGTGCTTTGTGCGAGGCGCAGATCGAGGGCGCTGAGGTGTATCTGGGGGTGCCTTTAACGGTTGAGCCTGATCGTTGTTTGCGAGAGTAGGCGCAGCCTTCCTTACTAATTATTCAACCCAATCGAAAGTGCGCGGAAATCTGGCGGTGTTGTGGCTCGCGAAGTTGCTACCAGAATTCTGAACGGTTGGACCGGAAAGCCGATGGATGAGGGAACGGAACTGCTAGGAGGGGTGGCATGAAAAGGCAAGCGATCGTGGGTTGCATCATAGCGGTTTGTCTCGTGCTTGGGATCGGCGTGAACACAGCTTCGGGTCAGGCCGTTTTTGGAAGCATTATCGGGTCGGTGACGGACGCTCAAGGCAATGCTGTTGCCGGAGCCAAAGTAACCGTAACTTCGACAACAAAGAGCTTTGCGTACGATACGACCACGAATGAGAGCGGGAACTATTCTGTTACGCACTTAATTCCGGACACCTACAAAGTGCACATCGAGGCTGCTGGTTTTCAGATAACGGAAATACCCAGCGTAGTTCTCAATGCGGACGCCGCCGCCACTGTCAATGTTCAACTTGTGGTGGGAGCAGTGACGCAGACGGTCGAAGTGACGGGCGAGGTCCCTCAACTGCAGACGGACCGCGCTGATGTGGCCGTTCAGTTCAGCCAGAAATATGTAGAGGATTTGCCGGTACTGAACCGCAACTTCACGAGCTTCGAATTGCTTACCCCGGGCACGCAGAAGTTACCGGGTTTCAACCA
The DNA here is from genome assembly GCA_963784015.1 of uncultured Acidobacteriota bacterium. Lineage (GTDB taxonomy): Bacteria > Acidobacteriota > Terriglobia > Acidiferrales > UBA7541 > Acidiferrum. The sequence continues at coordinate 995,206 of CAWAPX010000023.1, read as the reverse complement.
CGCTGCCACGGAGAATCCTCAGGGCAGCGGACAAATCGAAGTAAATGGGCAGCATTTCAGTGGTGTCGGCTATGAGCTAGACGGCACGGACAACCAAGATCCTATCTTGGGGATCATCGTAGTGAACCCCAACCTCGATGCCATTACTGAAACTAAGTTCGCCGCTCAGGATTACGACGTGGAAGCGGGCAAGGCTATCGCTGGCCTAGTCACGGTGCAGACGAAGTCTGGCTCAAACGATTTCCATGGCACTGGTTTCTTTTATTATCGGAACAGCGACCAGCAAGCTCGAGACCCCTTTACGAATAAGCCTGGCGTGCCGCTAGCTGCAGCCACATGGAAGCAATATGGCGGGTCTATAGGCGGGCCTATCATCAAGGACAAACTGTTCTTTTTTGGCGATTATCAGGGTACGAAGCAGATACAAGGCATCACGAACCAGTACAACGTTCCGACCACACAAGTTGTCCAGAGTTGTAACCCCGCGACGAATCTCCAAAGCGCCACGCCTGGGTTTTGTGACTTGAGCCAATATTTGAATGCCTACGGGCCCTCCATCGGCGGCGTTGCGAGCGGCCAAATCTATGATCCGAGCACCGGCAATCCTCTAACCGGTGCTGGCCGTACGCCCTTTGCGAACAACATGATTCCAATCGGCGACATAACGCAGAATGTGGGCAATGTCCTAGCCTTATTCCCAACTCCGACAGTTACCTGCCAATCGCCAGCCACGGCCTCATGCCTGACAAATAACTACGTGGCAACAGGCTCAGGACCTTTCAATCAGTATTCGTTCGATACGCGCATTGATTACAGCGCGCCTCACAGCTTCCAGGTTTTCGGGCGCTTTAGCCTGGACTACTTCAACTTGTCCGGAGAGGGCGGCCTCGGCGCGCTCGGGAGCGCAGGATTTGGGCCGGGAACCCTTAATGGAACTTCGGTGAACCACGACTACAGTGTGGCGGGTGGTTTCACGAAAACTTTCGGTACAAGATGGCTCACTGACTTTCGCATCGGGTGGTTCCAATACAATCCGGAAACCGCTTACTCCGATGCTAATCAGACCCCCATGACGAATGCCGGTTTTCCTGGGCTGAATATTCCAGGGCAGCCTGATACGAATGGCCTTTCGGGTTTCCTCTTTACCAACAATGGCAATAATGGAAATAATGGAGCCTTGGGTAATTCCGGTGGCGGCACGTACGCGTTTGGCAATGGTTTGGACGCCGCGCGCTGCAACTGCCCGCTGACCGAAAGAGAGCGTCAAATCCAGTTTGTAAACAACTGGACATATCTCCATGGAAATCACACTTTCAAGTTCGGCGCAGACATCCGTTATGCCAGCAACCTTCGCGTGCCGAGCGACCAGAGCCGCTCTGGCCTTTTGTACTTTGACCAGCTTGGCACAGGTGATAATGGCGCCTTCGGACTGGGAATCGCCACATTCCTACTAGGGGATGTTTCTCAATTCCAGCGCTTCGTCAGCAGCACCACTAATGCCATCGGCCACCAGTATCGAACGTTTTATTACGGTCAGGACTCTTGGCGCATCAGTCCCAAGTTGACCCTCACGGGTGGTTTGCGGTGGGAGATTTACTTCCCGGAGACCGTCAACGGCAAGGGTAATGGCGGCTTCGCTGATTTGCAGGAAGGCCTTCTCCGCGTTGCTGGTTACGGAAACATCGGACTGAACGGCAACGTTCAGAACACTTTGAAGGCTTTTGCTCCGCGAGTTAGCCTCGCTTACCAGATCGATTCGAAAACGGTACTTCGCATGGGTTACGGCCGGAGCTTTGATCTAGGAGTATTTGGTTCCAACTTCGGCCATGCCGTGACGCAGAACCTGCCAGTCCTTGCGGCACAAGACATCCAAGACTCGAACATCAATTCGGGTGCAGCAAACAATCGCAGCGCCGTTTTCAACCTGGCTGTAGGTCCGCCAGCGTATAACTTCGCCCCGCTTCTTGGCGATATTGGCAACGGTACGCCTCCCGGTACGCTGCCCTTGCTCGGCCCAGACGGCACCGCGTCGCCCTACATACGCCCGACCATTCAACGGCTTCCCACGGTTGACCAGTGGAACGCGACGGTTCAGCGCCAGATCACACCGACCCTGAACCTTAGTGTGGGTTACGTCGCCAATAAAGGAACTCACGTTTTCGCCGGAACGGGTCCATCGTACAACGTGAACCAGATTGCGGTTGGCGCGGGAACCAACACAGTGGTTTGCTCTGTGACGCCAATCCCCGTAGGGGGATGCCCGGCGGCGGATCTGGCTTTGGGAGGATTTTCTCCACTCCTGCCGCCCAACGACCGGCGTCCACTTTTCCTGAACGGTGTGCCATCGTTTGGTTATGCAGGGACGACTTACACGCCGTGTTGCGCGGGCGACGTCAACAACTACTTCGGAAACGACGCTAACAATGAATACGAGTCGCTGCAGATCAGCGCTGAAAAACGTATAAGCTGGGGACTTCAATTCCTAGCGCATTACACGTTCTCCCACTCCAATGCCTACGACTCTACATATTACACGGTCGACCCGAGAGTCGCCTACGGCCCGAACCCGTACAACCGCAACCAGGTGTTCCTGATGAGCACCATCTACGACCTACCGATTGGCAGAGGCAAAAAGTTCCTGGGCGATGCGCACCGGGCCGTTGATCTGATCGTCGGCGGTTGGCAGATTTCCAACACGTTGACGTATGGCACAGGACTTCCCTTCACGCCTAGCATTGCGGAGTGCAGCCAGGTCACGGATGCTGGACCGTGCCGGCCCAACGTAACGGGAAATCTTGCCACGGGCACTACTCGGAATAGCAATGGTACGTTCTGGTTCACACCAGTCGCACCGCTTGCTTATAACCTAACTCCAGGAGACGTAGGCGTGGACTCATGCACCTTGGCACGGCCCTCTTCGGGACCGTTGTCTCTGCCTGCCTGCGGCCAAATCGGCAATATGGGATTCAACAGCTACTGGGGTCCGCATGCCTTCTACGACGACATGTCGTTGCAGAAGACTTTCAACATCACAGAACGCTACAAGGCGCAATTCCGCTTCGATGCGTACAACCTCTTCAACCATCCTGTCCTGGCCATCCCAGGCAACACCTGCCTGGATTGCGGCGGCAATGCGGGACAGATCACGGACATCGAGGCTGATTCAGCCCCGGGTGCCCCTATCGGTATGAGGCAATTGCAGTTCGGTTTCAAATTCATTTTCTAACAAAACAAACATAACACCCCAAAACCCACGGGGAGCCCTCACGGGCTCCCCGTTTTTTATGTTCTAATCGTTTTCGAATGCTTCCAGGAACTTGCTCATGCTAAAAGTCCTTAGGATTTCGCTCGCCATCCTGAATAGCTTAATGGGAAGTGCCTCGCTGGCAAGGGCGGAAGTCATACTAGCGCCGCAAAACCCTCCTGCGGCTGCTAATCCCGGTTCCTCGCAGGATACGGGTTCAGTCCCCGGCGCCGATTTCGAGCAAGCACGTCATCTTCTGGCTCAAGGCAAATACGATGAGGCGCTTTTGGCGCTACATGACCTGGAGGCAAAGCATCCGGAAATGAAAGGACTCGCGCACGAACTGGGAGCTGCGTATTACAGGAGCGGCAATTTCCCGAACGCCATCTTTTATCTTAAGAAAGCGCGAGCACAAGACCCGAATGACGCGGAAGCCGAACAACTTCTAGGCTTGTCGTATTACCTGGCTCAACGGCCTGCGGAGGCGATTCCCGAGCTCGAAAAGGTGCAGACGTGGTTTGCCAGTGCGAATGTGGATGCGGCGTACATACTTGGGATTTGCTACATCCAGACGAAGGACTATCCCAACGCGCGCAAAGCTTTTGCGAAAATGTTTGACGTGCCTGCGGAGTCTGCAGCCAGCTACTTGTTCACGGCGCGTATGCTGTTACGGCAGGATTTTGCGCCCGTGGCTGAAGAGTATGCGCACAAAGCTGTGACTCTTGATCCGAAGCTTCCTCTGGCACACCAACTTCTTGGAGAGCTGTACCTTTATCATTCTCAGATTGATGACGCCATTGCGGAGTTCCGGAAGGAGCTGGAAATCAATCCCGGCAATCACGAGGCATATTACAAGCTTGCGGATGGCTATTCACGCGTGCAGAAATACGATGAGGCGGAACGGCTTCTGCAACGATCCATTTGGCTGGATCCCACTTCGACGGGGCCATACATCCTCCTTGGCAAAGTCTTAGAGAAGAAAGGCGAGACGGAACTGGCCGTGCGCGCGCTGCAGCGGGCGCTTACGATGGATCCCAACAACCCCGTTCCACATCACTTATTAGGCCTGGCTTATCGAGATTTGGGAAAGAACGAAGAGGCAGACCGAGAGCTGAAGGTGGCCGGTCAATTGGAGCAAGGCCAGAATTCAAGACCTTGAAGGCTATGCCCCAGCCTATAAAATTGTCCACCACGTTGCTTCGCGGGATTGGGACATTGGTGGTGTTGCGTTTACCGGTATTCGCGTCCGTCCTGCTTGCACAGGATGCTTACCACGAACGGTTGCGGCCCCAATTTCACTTCACCCCGCCGAAAAACTATTGCCTCAGAAACGCGTGTCGTTCATGAAAAAGTTTACGACGGTCGGACTGGGCGAATTGCTCTGGGATATTTTCCCGCAGGGCCGCCAACTTGGCGGCGCACCGGCAAACTTTGCGTATATGACGAATCTTCTCGGGGATGAGGGAATCGTCGCGAGCCGTGTCGGCAACGATGATCTCGGAAAAGAGGCCAAAAGCCGCCTCGAGCATCTCGGCCTCGGCGCTTCTTGCATACAACTCGATCCAACCTATCGCACGGGAATTGTACAGGTCGAGGTGGATGCGAAAGGCCAGCCGACATTTCAGATCGCCGAGCCTGTCGCATGGGATGCGTTCGAATGGACGCCTGCGTGGCAAACGCTGGCACGAAGAGCAGACGCGGTATGCTTCGGTTCTCTAGCGCAACGGTCTCCGCGTTCCCGCGAGACTATCCTCTCGTTTTTGAAAACAATCCGGCCGGAAACCACACGCATTTTCGACGTCAATCTCCGGCAATCCTTCTATTCCGCGCAGATTCTCGCCGATTCCGCGAAGCACGCTGACCTCATCAAACTAAATAACGATGAACTGCCCACCGTCGTGCAGTTGCTGGGTTTTCCGTTTCACGATGAAGAGTCCGCAGCGCAATGGCTCTTGAACACGTTTCATATAAAACTAGTCTGCATCACACGGGGCGCGGCAGGAAGTTTGTTGATGAGCGAGTATGCCAAACACGAGCATTCCGGCATTCGAGTGCAGGTGGCTGACACCGTAGGCTCCGGCGATGCGTTTACTGCGGCGCTCGTATATCACTACCTGCGGCGCGATTCTCTCGCCTCGATGAACGAGGCGGCCAATCGCATGGGTTCTTGGGTCGCCAGCCAGACCGGCGCTACTCCTGCACCTGATGTAGTTCGGCTGGAATTAATCCGCTCAGCGGAGGTGTGAGCTATAACAGAGAAGAGTACGAAATGAGAAGGTCTAGTGGCCTGAGTTGCGCGGTTGATCCTGTTCCTTACCCAGCCTAGCGACTTCGCTTGGCGGCAGTTCGTGCAAAAGCGCCAAAAACACACCATTCGTCCAGCCAAAGCCCACAATATTCATGTGATAGCCGGCGGTCACTTGCGTCTCTGAAGAGCGTTTCACGGCATCGTATTTCTCGCGAATGGTGCCGTCGCGCCGGAAATTTTCCATCACCATCGAAAGAAATTTGTAAGACAGCCTGTTCGCGTCCTCATTAAATCCGGAGCGACGCATGCCTTCAATGGCCATCAATTGATTCGGCGCCCATGCATACGGAAAATCCCACTGTCCACCCGTCTCGTAAGGACTCATCACCAAGCCGCCGGGCTGTTCGAACCTGCCGACGTGCTGCATTACCGCGCGCGCTTGTTCCGGGGTCGCAATCCCAGCCCAAAGAGGATAAAACGTGGTGACGTATTCGTACGTTGACCGCGCCTGCTTCTCGAAATTGTAGTCGAAGAAAAGCCCGCGCTCGCCGTCCCAAAGATATTTTTGAATGTCAGCCTTTCTCTGCTCTGCGCGCTGTCGCCATCTCTCCGACTCTTCTTTGCGACCTAGCGTCGCACTCATTTGTTCGAGGTCTTTTTCGGATTTGTAGAGCAGGCTGTTGAGGCACACCGGCGCGAAATGATGAGTTTCAGCGCCATAGGGACCGAAACGGAACGAAATATCGAAGCCGGACTCGCGCATGGCGCGGTCACCTTTGTAGTAGTCCGCGCTTAACGCGACGGTTCCCGCTGAATCGCAAGCTGCGGGTGTCATAGTCTTGGCCACATCGCAAATCTGTAGGGCAAAAAGCGGGCCCGCCGTGAGGGGCGAAGGCTTGGCCGCTGTTGTTTCTAAAACGTAATTCCGGCCGAGGTCAGGTCGCTGAAGAAAATAGGCTGCCACCTGACGGTAGTGCCCCGTTTCGTCCTTCACACTTTCCGCGGCGGGGCCGTTGCCGAAGTCGAAATAGCGCGAGAGGCCTGTCGATCCAGCGCGATGCGGTTCGCTTGTCCAGAGCTCGTGATCTTTCACGGCATAGTCGTACGCTTTCGCCAGCCATCCATTGTTCGTGTGCCCAGCGGCTTTCTCTGCGTCATAGACCGAGAGGATCATCGAGGTCAGAAACGGTGGCTGAGACCGCGTCAAATAATAAGTGCGATTCGCATTCAGAACTCCGCCGTAGTGCTCGATTTCGAAGAAGAAATTCTCCACCATGCCCTTGGCGAGATCGATTCTGCCGTCGCGCACCAACCCGCGAATGATGAAATAGCTGTCCCAGCCGTACATCTCGTTGAATCTTCCACCAGGCACAACGTACCGATTTTCGAGATAGAGCAACCCTGCGGGATCAATTTCCCCCGGATCCATCTCGCCGATGTGGTGAATCACCGCTGGCAAATGCTTAGCCTGCACATTACATTGTTTTTCAAGCTGCTGGACCGAATCGGGCACTGCAAAATCAGCGGGAAGATAAAGTACCGAAGCCGAAGAAAGTTTCGTATCTACTACCGTTGCGCAGTCGGTAAGCGAGCGAGTGAGCGAATCCCAGCCCGTCGAAATGTAAGCGCGGATTTGTTCGAGAGAGCTATTAGCCGGTTTCGGATCGGTTCCTGCGGAAGAGGGAACCGCGTTCAACAAAAAAAAGCAAAGCAGGCAAAGGCAAAGCTTCTTCAGTTTTTGCATCAGGTCAGCACCCCCGCAGCGCCCCCTCGGCGGCGCAGTGCGGCAATAGAAGCATAGTAGGTTGTCCAACCGGGAGCAACCCGCTAGGGGGTTAGATAGGGGTCAAAAAGCTCTATATAAAGGATATGGCCTGTACCGACTAAGTCCTGTGTGCAGAGGCAGTTGCAAGAAATCATGACGACATTGCTTCGTTGTTGTTGAGTGCCGCGAAGAGCGCTCAGTGGGAATCTCTGAAGCTCATATTCAACCATTCGGTTAAATATGAAGCTGCCTCAAAATGCAGGTCGGACCTTCTGCATCGAACCGTGCGAAATGTATCCATCCAGCAGCTATGCTGAGGCGACTTGTACCTGTGCGCTTGGCAATTGTTCGCGCAATCGAGAATCAGAAATTCGCCAACAATCGGAAAGGCGTAGAATCGAGGCATCTGTATGAGCGCGAACTCGAAACGATTGTTGATTATTGTCTCGTTCTTTTTGTGCTCCTTGGTTTTCACTGCGTGGTTTTGTCTAGCGGCGCAGCAGCCAAATGAATCAACGGCCCCAGGCAGCAGCGTCAAAATCAAAGTAAACGTAAACGCGGTGCTTGTGCCGGTCGTAGTCCGCGATTCGCACGGTCGCGCTATTGGGAACTTGAAAAAAGAAGATTTTCAGGTCTTCGACAGGGACAAGCTCCAAGTCATTTCCGGATTCTCGATTCAGAGGCGCGCAAGCGCTGAAAGTGAACCAAAAGCTCCCGAACAGTCGCAAGCCGTACCTAGTATCGCTGCCCCCAATGGGTCTGCTCCGCAAGCAACCGTGTCAGATCGTTCCATCGTTTTTTTATTCGACGATATGCATATCGACCCAGGCGCTTTGTTACGAACTCAAAACGTGGCGATGAAGATCCTCTCCGAGTCGTTGGCCGACTCGGACATGGCTGCAGTGGTTTCTCTGTCGGGAATTAACAGTGGCTTGACCCGCAACCGCGCGAAGCTGCGGGAAGCGGTTATGAAGGTCAAAGTGCAGCAACTTTTTCGGCACGATGAACATGCCTGCCCGAACATCGACTATTACCAAGCGGACTTGATTCAAAATAAGCGCAATGAGGATGCTCTGAAACTTGCCATGGCAGATTATGCGACTTGCGCGCATCTTCAAGGCGCAACGCCTGCCATGATAGAGAACGTCGTGCGATCCGCCGCAGGGCAATCTCTGGCGATTGGTGAACGCGATGTTTGGTCTGCGCTGGCGACGCTCAGCGAGATAGTGCGGAGAATGGGAACGCTGCAGGGTCAACGTTCTTTAATCTTGATTTCGCCGGGTTTTCTTACGTTGACCCCGGCAGCAATGGCAGAGAAATCTCACATTCTGGACCTTGCGGCACAGTCAAACGTTACAATCAGCGCACTGGACGCGCGAGGCTTGTATACGACAGAAATCGACGCTAGCGAGCGGGGCGGCTCTTCGGCCAGAGACTTAATGACGGGGCAACATGCCGAAGATCACTCCGAGACGATGAACCTAAACGAAGACGTTATGTCCGAGCTCGCGGATGGAACCGGCGGGACCTTCTTCCACAATAGCAACGACCTCGAGAGTGGCCTTAAAATCCTCGCACAAGGCCCGGAGTACATGTACTTGCTCGAGTTTTCACCCGAGAAGTTCAAGCCAGACGGTTCGTATCACCGCTTGAAAGTGAGGCTGGACCAGAGCGGCTTCAAGGTTCAAGCCCGTCAGGGCTATTTCGCTCCTGTGCCGCCAAAAACCAAAAAGTAAAGCGGAACACATCTGGCGAAGCATACTGACGATTCTCTGGTCTGGCGGGAACCCATTGTAACCAGAGGCGTTATCCAATTCTGAGAGAGACAAGAGAAGAATCGTCAAAGATTTGCGTTGAAACTGGTAAGATGCGCGGCGCGAACTTCGTGCGGCATTTTTTTGCGAGCGCGGATCGAAAAGGAAGACTAAAGACTATGGACCGACGCGACTTTTTGAAGACAACTAGCACTGTCATTGCGGGCAGCACACTCGCGCCAGGACTGCTTGCTGGAAATTCCGCGCCTGCGGCTTCCAATGCTGGTGGGCGGCTGCTTTTTCCCATCAATCGGAATTGGCGCTACAACCATGCATTTGTCGAAGGAGCCCACGCGCGGGAGTTCGACGACTCGGCATTTGACCGAGTCGTTGTTCCGCACACGAATGTTCGTTTGCCCTGGCATAGCTTTGACGACAAGCAGTATGAGTTTGTTTCGATTTACCGGCGCCGATTTCGTTTGCCCGCCGAGGCGCGCGGCAAGCGCGTTTTCGTTGACTTCGAAGGTGTGATGACCGCCTCGACAGTGTGGATTAACGGTGTGCAGCTTGGTGAATACAAAGGCGGCTACACGCCTTTTTCTTTCGATCTGACTCCCCAGATTGATTTCGGCGGAGAAAACGTGCTCGCCGTGGATGTGGATTCAACGGAGCGGCCGGACATTCCGCCCTTTGGAAATCAGATTGACTACCTCACTTTTGGAGGAATCTATCGCGAAGTCTGGCTGCGCATCGTTCCCACAACTTTTATAGAAAATGTTTTCGCGAAGCCCAAAGCTGTGCTCAGCGAACATCCCGGGTTAGATGTGGACTGTTTCCTTCAACACGTGGAAGCCTCGCACGAGGCGCTCACTCTGGAAGTCGAACTCCGCGATGGCGATCGTGTCGTAGCCAAAGCGACGCAACGCGTTCCGGCGTCGGAGGCTGCGCCTGACCCAGTCGCGCACACCGTGCATTTCGACAACTTGAGCGGAATTAAACTCTGGGACCTTCAGCATCCGAATTTGTATTCCGTTCAGGTGCGCTTGCTGAGAGGAACAGAACTCGTTGATCGAGAAAGCCGCACGATCGGTTTTCGCGAGGCGCAGTTCACGGACCACGGCTTCGAGCTGAACGGCAAAGTCATTAAGTTGCGTGGTCTCGACCGTCATCAAACGTTTCCGTTCGTTGGCCAGGCAATGCCCGGCCGCGCCCAGCGCAGCGATGCGCGAATCCTGAAAACAAATCTGAAGTGCAATATCGTCCGTACATCGCACTATCCGCAATCGCGGCATTTCCTTGATGCATGCGACGAAATTGGACTACTTGTCCTGGAAGAAATCCCGGGCTGGCAGCACATCGGCAACGAAGCGTGGAAGCTGATCTCCATCGACAATGTCAGCCGCATGATCCGCCGCGATTGGAACCATCCCAGCATCATTTTGTGGGGCGTGCGCATCAACGAATCGAAAGATGACCACGATTTCTACACACGCACTAATGCCGTAGCGCATAGTCTCGACACTACCCGCCAGACGGGCGGAATCCGTTACTTCCAATCCTCCGAATTCCTGGAAGACGTTTTTACGATGAACGATTTCGGGTTTCCTTTGCTGAAGCCGAATCACCCGCGCTATCTCAATACGGAATTCGTTGGTCACACGTACCCCACGAAAACCATTGACCAAGTCGAACGCCTAACCGAGCACGCCATGCGTCATGCGCGCATTCACGACCAGCTTGCTTCCGATCCGCAGTATGCCGGCGGCATCGGCTGGTGCGCCTTCGACTACAACACGCATGGGGACTTTGGCAGCGGCGATCGCATCTGCTATCACGGCGTGACCGACATGTTTCGCGAACCAAAACCTGCGGCCGGTTTCTACAAATCACAGTGCGATCCTGCCGACGAAGTGGTGCTGGAGCCTGCCTTCCACTGGGCGCGAGGTGACGAATCGATTGGATTCACCAAAGCCGTTGTTTGTTCGAACTGTGACCACCTTAAGTTTTATATTGCCGACAAGTTGGTGGCAGAGGCCGATCCAAACAAAACCGAGTTTGCCCATCTTCGCTACGCCCCATTTGTCGCTGATTTGACTCAAGCCGTCTTTAAGTGGGGAGACTTGCGAATTGAGGGCTACATCAATGGTAAGCAGGCAATCGTTAAGACACTTTCCGGCAAAGGTGTCGACCAGAAATTTGTGCTGGTGCCCGACGACACGCGTCTCAATGCAGATGGAGCGGATACCACCCGAGTGGTCTTGCGCGTGACTGACGAATTTGGCGCCATCCGCCCTTTTGCGAATGACGCTATCAAACTTGAGCTGGAAGGGCCCGCGGAAATTATTGGCGACAATCCATTTGCGTTGATTGGCGGAACGGGCGCGATCTGGATTCGCGCGAAGGAACAGGCGGGAACGGTGAAGCTCGCGGCCAAGCATCCTGTGCTGGGCACGCAACAGTTGAGTTTCGAGATCGTCGCCAGCGCTCCAGAAGTCGTGTAGAAATTTCGAGGACGCGAAGCGATAAACTTACACTGAAGAACCGGCAGACGCCATTCCTGAGGCATCAAAGATCGGAGATTGGAAATGGTCCCGCGCCCTCGGCCGGTTTGCAAATATAGATCTGCGGCACAAGTCCCGTTTCTTTCTGGTAGGCCTTGGCCATTTTTTCCTTAAATTCTCCGGCGTAGCGCGCATCCACGAGATTGATTGTCGCTCCACCGAAGCCGCCGCCAGTCATGCGCGCGCCGTAAACGCCCTTTTGCTGGTACGCCAAGTCCACCATCAAATCCAACTCGCGGCAACTGACTTCGTACAAATCGCGAAGGCTGCGATGAGATTCGGCCATGCGCATGCCAAATCGCGCGATATCACCGGAACGTAGCGCCTCCGCACTGTCCAACACGCGCGCGTTCTCCGTGACAATGTGCAGCGCGCGCTTGTAGATGACTTCCGAAAGCACATTGCGGTGCTGTTCAAGCTGATCGATGCTCACGTCGCGCAGGGCGCGTATCCCAGGCAAAACTCCTGCAAGGCGGCGGACGGCCTCTTCGCAATCTGCCCGACGGCGATTATATTCGCTGGAGGCAAGCTCGTGCTTAACCATGGTGTTGCTGATTACGAGCTTTACGGAATCGGGAATCAAAAGTGTTTCGAAGGTCAACGACCGGCAATCGAGCATCAGCGCGTGGTTCTCCAGTCCGTGTAGGGAAACGAACTGATCCATGATTCCGACACGCGCGCCAACAAATTCGTTTTCTGCCTTTTGGCAAAGTTGTGCTAATTGCACGCGATCTGGAGACAAGCCAGACTGGCCGGCAAGTGCCAGGGCAGTCGCAACCTCGATCGCTGCCGAAGAACTAAGTCCCGCACCCATAGGGACTTCACTCTCAATGAGAAGATTCGCACCGCGAAGTCGGAATCCAGCCTGCTCGAGCTGCAATGCAACCCCGACCGGATAGTCGCTCCATGTTTTGGAAGGTTGCTGCTCGACGGAATCCAAATCTGCTTCGGCGGCAGCCGAGAATTCCTCGGAGTAAATCTTGAGCTTGCGGTCATCTCTGGGGCCGACGGCGACCCAACAATAAAACTCGATGGCTGCGGGCATGGCGAAGCCGTCGTTGTAATCGGTGTGTTCTCCGATCAGGTTGACGCGTCCCGGGGCGCGGTACACATGCGGATCCGACCCAAATCGCGCTCGGAACCGCTCAACGATGGTCGATCTTCGCGTCATCAATCTTTACCTAAACCAAAGCCTGGTGAACCTGGAAAGCGGGGCTTGTGGTTCTTTTCTTATCCATCCCTATCATGGACTATGCATCCTACGAATTGGCTTCGCAAAGTTGGGAGGGTACATGAGGTCGCAGCTTGCCGCAAGCGGTTGTAATGAGTGTGGAATACCCGCGCTAAATATCGAAAGGCCATTTTGAGCGATGCACGCGAACTTGGGTCTTCGTTGCGGGCGACTTTCACAAGGTCTAGAATTGCCTCGCGCCTGAAAGACGTGCATGAATCTGTGCGGGCGAGAGAAATTGACCTGAATGATGAACTGTTTGCAGCCGTTGTCGCCGCCGTTTCGAAGAACTCTCTATCGATGCTGTGTGGTTCTCGCCCTGATGGCTGGAACACTAGTGAGTAGTTCGAGCGCGTCAGCGTTCGAGCAGGACCCCCTTCCTCAATTCTCCGATGCTGCCACTGTCCAAGGCACAATTCGGGACACCGCTGGTAAGCCCGTGGCCGTTGCGACTGTGCTTCTTGAAGAAAAGGGTGGTTCATGGAAAGTCGAAGCAAAAACGAACGCCGCGGGGGCTTTCATGCTTTCCGCGAGCCATCCTGGAACATATACCATGCGGGCGAAAAAATCAGGATGGCACGACGGAGTCATAGACTCGCTGGTTTTGTCGCCTGGAGACAGAAAGCACGTGGATTTGGTGCTCGCGACGCTGCAGTCGACAAATCCCGATTCTCCCGCGTCAACGCCGCCCGCTAATTCCTCGCCCAGCGCGATGGAATTCAATGACGAACCGAATTTCACCGTCGCCGGTGTTACCGATTGGAGCAATCTTGGACTGCATGGCTCCGCGGCAAGTTCGAAGACGAGCGAATCGCTCGCCAAGGAAACGCTGTCGCTGAAATCCAGCGGGACAGAGATTGTACCCACGAGAAAGTCGGATGAGCCGTACGAGGTGGCCTTGACTTACAGAGCCAGGGGAGACTTCGCGAGTGCTCGTGACGAAGTTCGGAAAGCGCTTGCAAAAGCTGACGACGCGGAGGGACATCGTCTGCTGGGTGAGCTTGACGAACGATTAGATGACCCTTTGGACGCAGTGCGCGAGTATGAAAAAGCTGCCCGATTGGATCCCGGCGAGCAGAACTATTTTGAATGGGGTACAGAGCTGCTCCTCCACAAAGCGGCTCAACCTGCGGCGGAGGTTTTTGGTAAAGGCTCCACCGCGCATCCGAATTCAGCAAGAATGCTGACGGGTCTAGGCGCGGCCCTTTATTCGAATGGATCATGGGACGATGCGGCTCGCCGTCTTTGCGCGGCCTCCGACCTGGAGCCGGCGAACACGGCCCCGTATCTCTTTCTCGGCAAGATTGAAAAGGCGACGCCTGCGCCGCTGCCATGCAGCGAGCAAAAGCTGGCGCGGTTTGTACAGCAGCAGCCCGGGAATGCTCTAGCCAATTACTATTACGCGATAAGCATTTGGAAGCGCGAAAAGGGATCTGAAAAACCTGCGGATTTAAAAGAGGTGGAGACGCTGCTCGAAAAGTCCATAGCCATCGACCCCAAGCTCGACGAAGCTTATCTTCAGCTAGGCGTTTTGCAATTCGGAAAGGGCGATTTCGAGCAGGCCACCCGCAATTTCAAGAAAGCGATTGAAATAAATCCGCAGCTTGGCGAAGCCCACCGCCAGCTCGGTCTCGCATATCAGCGAATAGGGGAGAAGGCGAAGGCGCAAGAAGAATTTCAAGCGTATGAGCAGGCCGAAAAAGCAGAGGCTGCCGAAATGGAACGCCAGCGTCGCGAACTCAGGCAATTCCTGATTATTTTGAAAGACCAGCCGGCCGCTACTCCGCCTAGTTAGAAAAATAGAGAACAAAATACAGGGTGTTGGCTATTTGCTTTTGGGCTTGGCAGCCGCGACGATGCCGCTGCCTTCGCGAATGGTGAGAATCTGGTTGGCATTCACATCCGTGAAGCGTTCGAGCTTCTGCGTGGTGGGCCACTTCACTTCGATAAGATCCACTTTTTGCGCTTTTCCGAGGCCGAAGTGCAGTCGCAGATCGCTTTGCGACATGACGCTTGTTCCGCTGTGAACTTCATCCATCTGAATATGTTTGCCGATTACCACCCGGACGCGCGCGCCAATCGCGGTCCGATTGCACGCAGTGCCGATTAATTTGATTTTGATCCAATTCTGTTTGTTGCCGCCGTCGTTGCGAAGCAGGGAAGGCAAGTCGTTCATATTCAAAATCACGGCGTCGATGTCGCCATCGTTGTCATAATCGCCGAACGCCGCGCCGCGGCTAGAAAAGTGCTCGCTAATGCCGGGCCCCATCTGGGACGAAACGTCCTTGAACCGTCCATCCCCCAGATTCTTGTATACCAGCCGCGGATTCTTGAATGTCTGGCCGGTGGCGTGGCCTTCGATCTCCGGGTACACGTGGCCGTTGACCTGGAGAAGGTCCTGCCAGCCATCATTGTCGTAATCGAGGAAGCCGCAGCCCCACGCGACGTACTGGTTGTTGACTCCGATTCCGGATGCAAACGTAACGTCGTTGAAAGTGCCGTCTCCATTGTTGTGGTAGAGGTTGCACGTGTCATCCGCAAAATTCGTTTTGAAAATGTCGAACCAGCCGTCGCAATCGTAATCGGCCACGCCCACGCCCATTCCGGATTGCTCGTGGCCATTTTCGCTATACGCGCACCCCGCGATCACAGCTATATCCGTAAATGTGCCGTCGTGATTGTTGTGAAAAAGAATGCTCGGCTGCGAATCGACCGCCACATAAATATCCGGCCAGCCGTCATTGTCGAAATCGTAGGAAACGGGCGTAATGGAATAGCGCGGGCCTGGTTTCAGGATGCCGGATTTTTCGGAAACGTCGGTAAAAGTTCCGTCGCCGTTGTTGTGATACAGAAGATTAGTGTCTCCAGGAAGGCCGCGCGGCCCGCACATCGTGGGAATGCCTTTCCACTGGCAAACGGGAGGCTCGCTTGACGAGGGAGTTTTTTCTGGATCGAGTTTGATGTAGTGGCAGACAAAAAGATCGAGGTGGCCATCACGGTCGTAGTCGAGCCATGTGCAGCCGGCCCCCCAGCGGATCTGCTCTTCGTATAAGCCAGCCTTGCGGGTGACATCTGTAAATGTACCGTCTCCGTTGTTGTGAAACAGGATGTTGTGTCCCCAGAAGCAGCAGAAGAGATCATCCCAGCCATCGTTGTCGTAATCGCCGACGCAAACACCTGTCTGCCAGCCGGTCCGCGCCAGGCCGGATTTGTCCGTGACATCAGTAAAGGTTCCGTCACGATTGTTTTTGTACAAATGCGAAGTGGGAGCTTTCCCCGGCGGCCAGTTGGTATTGAAGCGCGTTCCGTTCGTCAAATAAATATCCAGCCAGCCGTCATGGTCGTAATCGAAAAAAGCCAGTCCGCTGCCTTTGGCTTCAATGATGTATTTTTTTTGATCGATGCCGCCCCAGACGTTCGGGGAAACCAGGCCAGCTTCTTTCGCCACGTCGACAAACACAACGGGCGAGGCCGCTGGAGAAGCGGAAACGCTCGGCTTCGGCGCTTGCAGCTTCGGCGCAGCCGCTGCGTCGAGAATTAAAGAGCGTTTCCATTTCCAGAGCGGGCTGGTTAGCGCATCCAATAGCACACCGCCCAGAAGAACCGAAGAAGAACCAAGGAAACGGCGGCGCAGGGGATTCTTCATCGGCTCGCCAACTTTGGCGCTATTTTTGGAAACGACCGCGGCACAATCCCAGTGCCTTCCCTTACAGCGATGATTCGATCGACCGGAAGATTCGTCAGTTTGTCCACCTGGCCGCTGGGCCAAGTAATTTCCAAAGACTCGATTTTCGTGCGTTTTCCGAGACCGAAGAAAATCCTCGGATCGCTCGCCGACATATAGCTCATGCCGCCTTTGGATTGCTCGACGTGCACGAACCCTTCGGAGGTGAGTTTAAGTGAAGCGCCTATGCCATCGCGATTCGAGCGAGTGCCAATCAGCAGAACCTCCAGCCAGTGATTTTGGTTGCCGCCATCGTTGCGCAGCAACTCCGGATAATCGCCGCGGTTGTTCGTGACGATGTCGATGTCGCCGTCATTGTCATAGTCAGCGGTAGCGATGCCACGTCCGGCGATGGGGCGCGAGAAGTCTGGACCAAGAGTGTTGTCGGAGATTTTTTCAAACTGACCTTTTCCTAAGTTATGGAACATCAATAAAGGCTCTTTGTAAGAGACTTCGCCGTGGTAAAGGGTAACGTTATCCAGCATGGCCCCGTTCAACTGCACGATGTCGTTCCAGCCGTCGTTGTCGTAATCCAGAAATTTCATGGAAACGCCGCTCAGGTGGATTGCCTTGTTACCGATCCCAGAGCGATACGTGTAGTCATCGAACGTTCCATCGTGGTTGTTGTGATAGAGCCGATTCAATTCGAAATCGAGGTGGGTGACATAAACATCGAGCCACCCATCGCCGTCCACATCCGCGGCATCGATGCCCATGCCGGCTTCGTAACGGCCGTCTTCGCTGGCAGCCAATCCGGAAACGAGCGACACGTCTTGAAACGTTCCGTCGTGTTTATTGATGAATAGAAAATTGGGCCACGTGTCGTTGGCGATGGCGATGTCTGGCCAGCCGTCACCGTTGAAATCCGCCAGGACCACTCCCATGCCTTTCGATTCGGGTTTGCCTACGCCGGATGCATCGCTCACATCGGTAAAGGTGCCATCGTGATTGTTATGGTAAAGCTTTGTTTTCTGTCCCTTGTAGTTGTTCGGATTGCAATACGAACGATAGCCAGGGCGGCGTTCGCCACACCACAGATTTGTTTTCGGTGTCCACTCGATGTAGTTGGTGACAACGAGATCCAGCCAGCCATCTTTATCGTAATCAAACCATCCTGCGCTGGTCGACCATCCGCCTTCATCGGCGACACCGGCTTTTGCGGTGACATCGGTGAATGTTCCGTCGCCATTGTTGTGGTAGAGAATCGCGCGCCCATAGCCGGTGACATAGAGATCGGGGTAACCATCATTGTCGAAATCTCCGACGGCAACTCCCTGGCCGTAATGTCCCGCGCCCCCGAGGCCGGCTTTTTCCGTGACATCGGTAAACGTGCCATCGCCATTGTTTCGGTAAAGCGCGGAACGCAGGGGATGCGCAGGCTTGTAAGCATCCGTTTCGCCGGATTGCACAAAGAAAAGATCCATCAAGCCATCCTGATTGTAGTCGAGCCACGCGACGCCAGTACCCATCGTCTCCAAGTAATATTTTTCTTCGGTTTGCGTGGAGTCTTGCAGAAAAGTGATTCCGGCCTCTTTGCGGACATCGGTGTAGCGGACGGTGATGCGAGCGTCTGGCGAATTCGTGTTTGGAGCTTGAGCCGCGAATGTCTTCTGATGGAGGGCCACACCAACTGCCCCGCTCAGCGCGAGGATTGCACCGAACATACTCACGAGAAACCGACGCCTGCTTGTCTCCGGTTTTTTCCCCATTCCAAGGTTATCTCGAAGGTGTCCGTTCCATTAGCAGCGCGGCAAAAAGAGCTCACAACGCCTTCGTTTCAATATTCTAAGACGTTGGAACTCTTCAGGCATTCTAGTCCGGGCCATCGGCCCGTTCAACCGGGAGTTTCTGCCGCGCGTTTCAAAGAGTTCGATCGGCGAGCGAAAGCGCCAGCTGAAGTAATTGCGCTCTGGACGCCATCGGCATTGGTTCGCGAATCGTGGACGGCACCTCCGGTGCTCGCGCCAACGCTTCTTCGATGCGATTTATGTCCAAGCCGCCGGCGGCGTTGCTGCCCTTGAAGCGATGCAACACTTCTCGTGCTTTGGCGATTTCTCCCGTCTGAAAATAAAAAAAGCCCAGCGTCGAGTAGCTGCCAGGCCATTCCGGCAGCAAATCCATGGCGCGCTCGAAATCCTCCTCGGCTTGCGGAGTCTTGCCTTCCAGGACCGAAACAATTCCCAAGCCCCAGAAGATTTTCCCCGAGCTGGGGATTCGTGCCAGGCCTTTTTGCAACGTTTCTCGTGCGTCACCAACGTTCTTCTCGCGCAGTTCTGTGAGAGCGAGCGAAAGATAATACTGATCGTTATCTGGATTTCGTTTGATGGCGTCCAGAAAAATTTGCGTCGCCTGGGTTGTGTCGCCAAGATGCGCTTGGATATCTCCGAGCAGAGAAAGAAACGCATCGTCCTGCTGTCCCTGTGGCGAAACTTGATTGGCCGTGGCAAGTGCCTGCGCATAATCGCCTTTTCGGAAGTATGCATCGGCCAGGTCAAATTTCACGTCATCTGAGTCGGGATTCGTGTTCAGTGCCGCTTGAAAATGTTGGATAGCTTCGTCGTACATACGATAACGCGCTAGCAGCACACCCACGCCGGTCTGTGTCCGAAAGTCGCTCGCGCTAATCTGGTCCAGTTGGGTGATAGTCCTCCGGGCGTCCTCCGGTTTGCCAAGTTCCAGGTAAGTCTGGGCCAGCAGGTAGAGGCCCTGAGGATGATCCGGATTTTTCTGCAGTTGTTCGGTCAGATTGGTGAGGTCCTGTTGAGACCGTGCTTGGCGAGAAAGGCTGGAGCGTTCGTCAACATAGTCAAAGATGTGCTGATAAGGCTGAGGGCCAGACGCAGAATCCTTTGAGAGCGTTTGAAATATGCTCAGGTCTCGCTGCGAAGCATCCGTTTGATGAAGGCTCTTCTCCACCATGGCAAGCTTGTAGTATCCGGGAGCAGGATCACGGCTTACCTTGACGTATCTCCGCAGAAGTGCTGCGGCCTCTTCGAATCTCTTGGTGGCGACGCGCAGATCCGCCAGTTGCAGAAGTGCCTCGGAAAAATCGGGGTTGGACCGGAGCGCCTGCTGATAAAATTCTTCGGCGCGCGCTGGGTGGCCCTGCCGCTCTTCGATATAGCCAAGATTGAATAAGCAGGACGCGTTATGAGGATCGCGCTTCAGTCCTGCCTCAAAGTACTCGCGGGCTTTATCGAATCGTCCCAGACGTCGGTAGGAAATTCCCATGAATGCATAAGACTGGGCCGTGGGCTCGAGATCGATCAGTTTTTGAAATTCCGCAATAGCCTTTTCCGTTTTTTCTGTCTTGAAATAGCTCTCACCGAGTGCAGCGTGGAAATCGGCACGCTGGGGAGCGAGTTTCACGCCTGATTCCAGAAGAGGTATCGCGTCTTCGTAATAATTCTGGCTCATGCTGACGCGCGCTAGCAGGAAAATAATGTCGGTATTCTCAGGCGCGAGTTTATGGGCGCGCACCAACAAATCCAAAGCATCTACCGATCGGTTCTGCTTCTGATATGCCTGCGCCAAAACATAAAGCGTTTCTGGCGAATCGGGTTTCAGTTTCACCGCTCGATTCAACATCAGCCCTGCTTTCGCGTAGTCGCCGATGCGAAGATAGGTT
Source organism: uncultured Acidobacteriota bacterium (assembly GCA_963784015.1). Lineage (GTDB taxonomy): Bacteria > Acidobacteriota > Terriglobia > Acidiferrales > UBA7541 > Acidiferrum. The sequence goes on along the minus strand of CAWAPX010000023.1, from coordinate 975,051 downwards.
TGTCCAAGGGCATAGAGAATTTCCAGAGTTTCGGGCTGCAGCGCGTCGGCTTTTTCTAGTTCAAGTTGAGCCGGCCGGTACTGCTTTTCAGAGGCAAGCAACACGCCGAGAGCGAAATGTGACTTCGCGTCGTCTTTACCTTCCGTGGAAAGCTCTGTGGCCAGCTTTAGCCCTTCCGCCGTTCTGCCCGCGCGAAGGTAAGCGCGGATTAAATTGGAGCGTGTTGCCGTGTCCTGAGGGTGGATTTGCTGAAAGTGAGGAATGGCTTGCGCGGGTAAATTCTTGGCCAGGAGGACCAGACCTAAGCTGTAGTTCGCATCGCGATTGCCGGGCTCTTGGCGCAAAACCATCGCGAATTCTTTCTCAGCTAGATCGAGCTTTTCCTGTGCGACGTAGAGATTGCCAAGGTTGTTGCGCGCTCTGATGGAGTTGGGATCGAGCTTCAGCGCGTGCTGGAAGGCCTGTAAGGCATTTGCATAATCCTTCTCGTCGCTGAAAGCAATTCCCAAGAGGTTGTAGCCCTCAGCACTAGAAGGATTTTGCCGAAGCTCTGCCTGTATTTTGTTCTTGGCCTCGGCGATGGAACCTCGGCGAAGCAGTTCCTCTGCTTCCAGAAGGAGCGGCGAAATCTTTGCAGGTCGAGCCGTATTGCCGTGGCTAGGAATGGTTTGCTGGGCAAATCCTGTGGCTGAAACGAAAATCACCAACAACGTAAGAATTCGGTATATCTGTAACCGGCTTCCAGCGCTCCCGAATGTACGCTCAATTGACGCGCCGCTAGCCATTTCGCAACTTTCCTCCGAGTGTTTCCAACGCGGCGGCGGGAAGGTCAATTTAGCATCTCCAACGCCTGCTGAGCCAATTTGTGCTGTGGTTGCTGGCGCAATAGGGACAGCAAAACTTCTCTGGCTTTTTCTTTGTCATTCAAAACGACATAGAGGCGAGCAAGATTGAGATAGGCCTGATCAAAGTTCGGCGCCATACGAATACAAGTCTCGAATTGTTCTTCTGCTTTGGGATAATTTTGTTGACGGACCAAGAGAACGCCGAAGTTGTTTAACGCATCGGGATAATCCGGGCGTAATTTCACTGCTTTTTCTAGGTAGCTTGAGGCACGCGGCAATTGATCTTGTCGCGCGTAGAGCATCCCCAAACTATAATTTGTCTCAGGATTGTCAGGTTCCAATTCGAGCGCGCGGCTTAAAAGTTTTTCCGCTTCCTCAACTCCTCCCTGCCGCCGATAGAGATTCCCCAGATTGACCAGCGCCGTGACGTAGCCAGGCCTCAAAGACAAGGACTGCTGGAAGTTGCGAATGGCTTCGTCCGTCTGGCCCTGCTGCGCAGCGATCATTCCGAGATTGTTCCACGCTTCCGGATAATCTGGACGTAGCTTCACCGTCTGCTCAAGATATCGCCGCGCGTCCTGCAAAGCGTTTTTCCTGAGGTAAAGCGTCCCCAGATTGTAATAAGCCTCCGGTTCCTCCGGCTTCGCCGCAATGACTTGTTGGAAAGACACCGCAGCCTGTTCGAGATAACCACGTTGAAACATCGCGACGCCATATGTGAAGTCGTTGCGTTGAAATTCGCCCTGATAGAGAGTCCCCTCGAAGGGAAGCGCTTTCTTAATACGATCGGCTGCAGTTCGAGGTACTGATTTCAAGTCTTCCGCCATGCGTTCGGAATTCACCGGGCCTTGATAAATCTTGACGATCATGCCCTCCGCATCGATGAGAAAAGACGTTGGCAGAGGAAGATCCCTGCGGCGGTCGAACAGGTAGCGATAAATAATGTTGTAGATGCCAGACACTTCTTGTGTGGCAAACAATATCGTCAAGGAGAGTCCTTCCTTGGCGACGAAGGCTCGCACCGCTGCAACATCGCCAGCGTCATCGACGTTGATGCCCAGAATGCGAAGCCCGCTCGCGGCAAAAGCTGATTGGTGCTTCTGTAAAGCGTGCAGCTGTTCCCCACAAATAGGCGAAGCCTTAGTCCAAAAGTTAAGCAGCGCAAAGCCGCCCTTAAGCGAGTGCAAGTCGTGCATCTTGCCCGTGAGGTCGGGCAAAGAGAACTCCGGCGCATCCAAGGGCTCGATGAGCCATGTCTCAATCGACGCTGGTAGCGCCTCTGGTTTTTGAATTTCGCCAGCTCGCGCGTAGGGCGCAGGCGTTGCCACGAACGGCTTCGCCGCAAAATCCCTGGAGCCTTCCTCAATTTCGATGCGGCGGTTTACGGGGAGGCCCTCGAAAACTTGAGTGAGTCCCCGAGGCCATCGAATCGTAGCGCGGACGGTTCCTTCGGATTTTCCAACGCCAAAAAATAGTTCCTTGGTGTGCTGCGATAGGAATCCTGAGCCGGCTTGCAGATACTTAGTCTGCTTATGTCCTTCGGCTTCGACTGTTACCGCGGTCCCGATCGCATCGCGATTGCTGTTTTGCCCGCGTAGTTTAAATGCGATCGAGTTGCCGATGTCCTTCATCGCGTTGCGCAAGATCCGCAGTTGAGGCGCGTTTCGGTTTTTGAGAACCACTTCCAAACGCCCGTCGTGATCCAGGTCGGCAAGCACAAATGAGCGGCTATCATCGGGAAAATCCAATCCAGCGGTCCCTGACACATCGGAAAACGTTCCATCGTGATTGTTCACGTAGAAAACGTTTCGCTCATAACCGTTCCAGGACGCGTCGGACCGGATCAGCTCATTGATCGCGTTCCACCCCAGCTCGTACTTTGGCGAAGGCGCCGCACTTTCGGGCGAATTCGCCACGACCTGCCGCCAGAAGAAACTCGAAACGTCGCCCGCGTCGCGGTCTGAAGTTTTTTGCTCGGAAGCTAGCGGCCCGGAAATATAACCATTCGCGATGTATAAGTCCGGGTAGCCGTCGTGATCAAAATCCCAAGCGTCCGAGGACCACGCCCAGCGCCCCACATCCAGTCCTGCCGCCTGACTTACATTTTGAAACTTCCCGCTCCCTAGATTTCGATACAAGGAATTGCCACGCGCGTGTTGGCGATAAAGCGCGCGAACCGTTTCCGGATCTTTCTCGTGAAATGTTTTTTGCTCTGAGACTCGCATGCCCGCGGATGACCACATATTCGAGACATACACGTCCTGGTTGCCGTCGTTGTCAAAATCAAACCAGCTTGCGCTCATCCCGGCGCCGACGTCCTCGACGCCAGCTTCCGCGGAGACCACCGTGAATTTCCCGTCGCCATCGTTGCGATAAAGATTGTTTCGCCCGAAATCGTTCGCCACGTACAAATCCGGCGCGCCGTTGGAGTTGTAGTCGCCCCAGGCGCACGCAAAGCTATATCGGTTGTTATCCGCGTTCAATCCGGCCGCTTCGGTGCGATCCAGAAAAGTGGCATTGCCTTCGTTGTGCAGCAGGAAGTTGGGAGGCCCATTGCGCGCGTCGAAATAGGGCGCGGGGTAGTGATATTGGTCGAGACCCACGTAGTAGCTGTACAAGCAGAAATAAATATCGAGGCGCCCGTCACGGTCATAGTCCGCTACAGCAGCGTGCGTGAAAGTTCCTTGAGGAGGCTGCGCAAACTGGAAGGCGTCCCGCTTCAACAAAAACTTTCCGTTCCCTTGATTGATAAAAAGTAGCGGGCCACTGCCACAGACCACCAAGAGGTCCTGGAGTCCCTTGTTCTCAAAATCCACGAAGAGCGCGGAAGCCGTGCCATCCAGCACGCCTACTCCAGCCTTCTCTGTCGTATCCTCGAACGTTCCATCGCCACGATTGTGATACAGCCGGTTCGGAAGTCCCGAGGGTTGGCAGACGTAGAGGTCATCCAGTCCATCGTTGTCGAAGTCCCCCACCGCCAAACCGTTGTTGCCGTAAATATCGATGCCGCAAGCTCCATCCAAGACCGTGCGCCAATAGTCCACTCCGTGGAGCATCTGCTTCTTGTACGATTCAATTTGTCCAAGCGCTTGGGAAGTAACGTCGATGAATATCGGCGCGCGCGCCCGGCTGAAGGTTTCTTCAGTCGCCTGCCATCGGAGCACTCGCCATCCATTAGCTTCATCATGCGACCACTGCGTCAGCCACTGTCCGATGCGCTGCTCACGCATTGTGTCTGTCCCCGTACCGACAAGGTCATATCGAATGTTGACGCGCACGCGCAACGGAGAGCTGGCCATTTCCTCGATTCCAGTAATTTCGAACTCCGCTGTCTCCACGCGCGGCATGGAAGCAAGGTAGGACTTGATCTCTTCAAGAAATCGCTCACGCCCTAATATCGTATTGCTTGCAAACTTTCTTCGAATGATCTCGATTCCATACGCCGAGCGTGGAGTGTTTTGCTGGCTAGGAGTCAGAGAAGAGCCCTGGAGCGAGGCGTCCAAAAATTTTGCCAAGACATCGAGGGAGGGTGGTTGCACCTTGAGAGCGCGGCTCCAGTCATTAAGAAGCCGCATAATCTCAAACGCATACTTCTCCGTGATGTATTCGTCCGAGCCAGGAGGAACTTTGCGCAGGACATCATCGAGAGGAGATTTCGCCGGATAGTGGGGCGTGATATGAAAATCAGCATAGTCGAAAGCAGGGGCATCATTGCCCGAAGTTCTCGCGATTAGCTCTCGGAACGGTGACGAATAGAAAGGCGCAGGAAGGAAAAGCATTGGCGCCCACCGCATCTGCTGCAACAAGGTGCGGCGTGAAAAAGTATGGTCTTCTTCCTTTTTGCGCGCCATTCTTAAGTTTCCTCGCCCCGATAGCTCGATCTTTGCATGCTAGCATCGCCGCGAAGTTGTTCCAAAGCGCAACGTGGAGATTCCCAAGCATACGCAGCTGTAACTCGCAAGCGGAGACGCACGAATCACAAAATGCCTGAATCTCGATCAGGACTTCTCAGTGGGGGCGGGCCCTGAAGAATCTCGCAAAATCAGTTCAGCGGGAATGTGATATTCCCTGCCTTGAGGGTTGGCGGAGCACGAGAGTTCATGGAGAGCGTCGGCTGCCATCTGCCCGAGCATATCCCGATGGATGTCCACGGTGGTGAGTGAGGGGTTGCTATATTCGGCTAGCCGAGTGTTGTCAAACCCCGTCACTGAAATATCTTCGGGCACGCGGCAACCACCTTTCAGTAACCCCTTAATGACGCCTACGGCCGTCAAATCATTCACCGCCATCACTGCGGTAGGTCTTGGAGAAAGTTTTGCGATATTTAAGCCCGCCGCCAAGCCGCCCTCGTAGCGCAAGTCTCCATGCACGATCGGCCCAGGCTCCATTCCCAAATCTCGCATGCAATTTTCGTACGCTTCCAAGCGAGCGATGTTGGATTTTAGTTTTGGCCGCCCGGCGATGAAGGCTATGCGTCGGTGCCCGCTCTTGTGGAGGTACTCGACAATCTGTTTGATTCCAGAGAAGTAGTCGATCCGCAGTTTGCTGACGTAGCCGCGAACGGGCGCGAGGTCAAGGAACGTGACAGCAATTCTTCTGCGTTCCAGTTCCTGAATGAGTTGCGAGCTGATCTCGGACGTCATGATCGCCACACCGCGCACATTGTGCTCCATCATGCGCTCCGCAGCTTCGCGCGTTCTACGCGGATCGTAATTCGTATCGCTGAGAATCGCGTCGTAACCAAGTTCACGTGCGCGCGTTTCGAAACTCTTGATGACCTCGGGGAAGAAAGGGTTCACGATGTCCGAAACAATAATTCCCAGCGTGCGGCTGTCGCGCGAAGCCAGATGCCGCGCATGGGCATTCGGAAAATAGCCGAGGCGCTTCACCGTCAAGAGCACCAGGCGGTGCGTGCGTGGCCCCACTTTTCCGGTCTTGTTCAAGACGTTGGAGACCGTCGCAGTGGACACACCAGCAGCCTTGGCGACATCACGAATCGTTAGACCCATGGCGATTGCATTTAGCTTTCCTCGACCAACACCGAAGTTAAACGAGAGCCTCGATTACTGAATGTCCGTCGGCGGCTCAGAGTATAAATCAAAAAAAGTGCTTGACACTACGCAAATTATGGTGATATTACCCAGGTTAAGCGGTTAAGTGCTTTGCGGTCGTTTAATTGGGGTCGTGAGCTTTGTATCCATTCTGGGGCTTTGGGATTGTCCAATTAATTGACGTTCGTGGCGCGAGGCGCTGAGCTCTGTAGTCCGGTTGGTTCGATCAGGATGATCGAACCAACGGCTTGCCGTAGAGGCGAGTAGCGGCATGGCCAAGCGGGCATTGTGGGCTATAGGCCCACGTTGGTGCTTGTTGCGCTACAAACGGCACTGTGCTGGTGCCAGGAGGAAGTTCATGAAGCGAATGGAAGGTTCAAGGCTGATCGGGCGTGCATTCTTGGGGATGACCGCCGCATTTGTTCTTATGCTTTTGTGTGTATCGCCGCTCCGCGCACAAGTGGACGCTGGCGCCATCTTGGGGACGGTGACCGACGCATCGGGTTCCGCCGTCCACGGGGCCACAGTAACCCTTACCAACGAAGGGACCAACGCCGCGCTTTCCACTACCACGGGAAACGATGGCGTGTACAAATTCACGCCGGTGAGAATCGGGAGTTATAAACTCAACATCACTTTTCAAGGGTTCGAAACGATCGTTAGGACCCATGTCACGGTGAACGTCGGTGAAAACGTTGTCGCGGATTTCACCCTAAAACCGGGCAACGTGACCACCACAGTTGAGGTCACCGCTGCTGCCCCCGTACTGCAATCGCAAGACGCTTCCGTGGGCCAAGTTATCGATTCCAAAAGCGTTAACGATCTTCCTCTCAACGGCAGGAATTTTACTTTTCTGGCCCAGCTTTCTGCCGGTGTTAACTCCCCGCAAGCAGACACGCGCGGCAACGCCGCGAGCGGCGCCTTCACCGCCAATGGTCTTCGCGCCGCGCAGAACAACTACTTGCTGGACGGCATCGACAACAACTCCGACACCGTAGACTTTCTGAACGGCACGAATTTCGTCGTTCTTCCGCCGGTCGATGCAGTCGAAGAATTCAAAGTGCAAACCTCGGACTTCAGCGCTGAGTTTGGCCGCTCTGGCGCCGCCGTACTCAATGCCACCATCAAATCCGGCACAAACGAGTTCCACGGCGACGTATGGGAATTTTTCCGGAACGACCATCTGGATGCCGCCGACTTCTTTGAAAACCAGCATCAAGTCCCTAAGGGCGATTTGCAACAGAACCAATTCGGCTTTACCGCCGGTGGTCCTCTCTACATTCCGAAAGTATTTAACGGCAAAAACAAAGTGTTCCTCTTCGGGGACTACCAGGCTTTGCGCCGGGTCCAAGGAACGATTCTGAGCGGTTCAGTCCCCAGCACGGCTGAGCGAGCCAGCGGTTACACCAACTTCCAGGACCTCATTGCCGCACAATCAGGCACCGTGACCGACGCTTTGGGACGCGTTATGCCAGCCGGTACCATCCTGGATCCTGCCACCACTCGGCAGATTTCTCCTGGCGTGTTTGTACGCGATCCATTTGGTAGCTGCGCTAATGAGCCCGCTGGTTTCACCTACACCGTGGCGAATTGCGGCTTGAACATGATTCCCGCAGGACGCTTGGATCCAAACGCCATAGCCCTTTTGAACTTGTATCCCAATCCCGACTACGGATGCGGTGGGGTCGCTCTTCTCCAACTACGCCAATTCACCAAAGCTGTATGAGCACAGCAACTCCTTTGATACCCGGATGGACATCAACTTTAACGAGAAGAACCAGCTGTTCTTCCGATTCAGCTTGGTGGATGACCCACAATTCATTCCCGGCATATTTGGTGGCGTTGCGGACGGCGGCGGCTTCCAACAGGGAGATCAAACTGCCAACGCGCAACAGACCGCGATCGGTTACACACACACGTTTTCTCCAACTCTAATTAACGAAGTTCGCGCTGGGTTCAATTACCTTCACACGACGCGCGTTTCGCCATCCGCCAGCGATCTGACGGACATCCCTTCGCAGTTTGGGATTCAGGATGTCCCTCAAGAGTCTTTGAACGGAGGACTTCCCGCCTTCGGAATCAACGGACTATCCACGCTGGGGAGTAACGCCTTCCTGCCTTCGGACGAAGTCAGTTCTACGTTCCAGCTTACCGACAGCGTCACGAAGATCTACGGCAAACATACATTCAAAATGGGCTTTGAGTTCCAACACGTTAAGTTCTCGACGTTGCAACCGCCCTGGTCGCGTGGCGAATTTGACTACAACGGCGACTACACCGAAGTGCCTACGATCGATAGCGGAAACACTGGTCGCGCGGACTTCCTGCTGTCGCCCATCGCATCGACTGTGGCCGGTGGTGTGGATTTCGTCGGCGGCGCAAGCGCCGTGGATCTATCCAACATTTCCCTCACGGACAATGGCAAGAACTACTACGGCGGTTATTTCAACGACGACTGGAAGATCAGCCGCAAACTGACAGTGAACCTCGGCGTGCGCTACGACTTCTTTGGCTTGGTCTTCGAGCATCACGGCAACCAGGCCAACTTTATCCCAGCCGGCGGGCCGTTCGGACAGGCGGCGTACCTGCTGCCTCTTTCTACTTCGTGCTCCCCGGGCGTAAACCTTTCTGCGAGCTTCGTTAGCTTGCTGGCCACGGACAATATCCTGTGCGAAAGCACGAATGCATACGGCGCTGGCCTTGGGCATTCACAGAACAACAATTGGGCTCCGCGCCTCGGCTTCGCCTACCAGTTCACCCCGAAGCTCGTTGTTCGCGGTGGGTTTGGTATGTTCTACAACGGCTTTGAAAACCGCGGGTTTTCACCAAATCTTGGTGAAAACTATCCTTTCCAGTTCAACTTCCAATTCAGTTCCAATAACGACGTTTCTCCAATCAGTGAAGGCACTTCATTCGCGGGATGTCCAACCGCCGGTGGTCAGCCGCTTGGGGTTGCAACGTTTGAGACTGGATTTTCTTGCACTCCACTGAGCCCGCTATTGGTCAACGCAAACGGTTTGGCGTTGCGCGGAATTCAGTTCAATTACGACACGCCCTACTCGATGGGTGCCAATTTAACCGTTCAATATCAATTGACGTCTTCACTGTCTTTGCAAGCCGGCTACGTGACTTCACTAGCCCGGCATCTGGAGTCTTTTCCAAACTCCAACAATGCCACCAGCATTGCACCGCCCAGCACGCCTACAGCGTCTCTCGTGCCGTTTCCGGATTTCGGCCGGGGCTCGAGTTATGCAGCCACTGCCGGTATGAGCGCTTACAATTCGCTCCAGACCAAGATCGAACAGCGGTTCGCAAACGGTCTAAACTTCCTGTTCACATACACCTGGTCCAAGACAATGTCGGATGCCGGCGACTTGCTCAATGGCGGAAGCGTGGCAGGTTATCGCGCGCCCTCCGTGCCCGGCCTCGGAATGGCTTTTGACTATGGCTTGGCGGACTTCGATATCCGCAATGTTTTCCACTTCAGTGGCGGTTATGAGCTGCCTTTCGGTAAGGGCAAGCACTTCATGACCGGTGCCACTGGATTTGTGGATAAGGTCGTGGGCGGCTGGAGCATAAACTGGAGTTCCACTTTCCAGGGTGGCCAGCCGATCAGCATTGGCTGCCCCAGCGGTACCGCATCTGGCTTGGGTTGCGGCGCTCTCTTTACCGGACAACCATTGAAGCTCGGACTCCACAATGACGCGAATGGGCTCCTGAGTTGGTTTGGCAATCCAGGGGCGTTCACCCAGCCAGCTGCTTGTACCGTAGGTGACAGCCCCGCTTGCCTCGGTGGCGTCACGCAGGTAGCTGGACCAGGATTCGACAGACTGGACTTTTCAATCTTCAAGGATATCCCCTTGAGCGAGCGTTTCCGCCTGCAGTTCCGTGCGGAAATATTCAACATATTCAACCACCCGAACTTCAACGCCCCGAATTTCGGCGGTAACGGCGTTGTCGCGATCGCCAACTCGGGTAATTTCAACAGTTCGACCTTCGGCGAAATTGGTTCCACGCGCGATGCTCCCTACGATCCGCGGCAGATCCAGTTTGCTCTGAAACTGTATTTCTAACTTTGCCACACCCTCCCCGCAGAGTGCTCGTCGAGGGCGCTCTGCGGGGAACCCCTTTTTGCTCGAACTTTCCTCGCCTCGTGATGCGGTGATAACCTAGGACTGCCGTGTTCATCGGAAGCCGTTCTACCAGGGCAGTATTGCTAGTTCTCTTGGCGTGCGCGTCCGTGATGACTGCCCAAGCCAACCAGGACCAGCGCCTCGATCGTGAATTCCAGGCTGCCGTCGCTCAATATGACTCCGGGCATTATCCTGAGGCCGCTGCAAAGCTTGAGGAGTTGCTCAAGCAGGTCCCGGAAAGCTTTGAGGTCCATGAACTTCTGGGTTTGGTTTACTCCGCGCAATCCAAGGACGCCGTCGCAAACACCCACCTTGAGAAGGCCGTTCGGCTGAATCCCCGCTCCGCACCCGCTCGAACCAATCTTGCCGCCAATCTCGTTCGCTTGGGAAAGGTCGAGGGCGCAGGAGAGCAGTTCAAGAAAGCAGCCGAGCTCGAACCGCAGAATTTTGACACTAATCACAATCTCGGTGAGTTCTACGTCCAATCCAAGAAAATCGCGGAAGCTGTGCCTTATCTTGAGGTTGCCCAGCATATTGACCCATCTTCCTACGACAACGGGTACGACTTGTCCCTAGCCTATCTTTCCACCGGACGTCTCGGTGACGCGCGCAGGCAAATCCAGGAACTTTTGAAGCTCAAGAACACCCCCGAACTCCACAATCTCCTGGGTGAGGTTGAGGAAAAAGATGGCAAGTTCGTGCCTGCCGCCAATGAGTACGAACTGGCCGCTCACGCCGATCCCAGCGAGAGCAACCTATTTGATTGGGGCAGTGAGCTGCTGCTGCATCGCACGCTCGGCCCATCCATAGAAGTCTTCCAGGACGCCACCCTGCGCTATCCAGCCTCGCAACGGCTGGCCATCGGCTTGGGCATGGCTCTCTATGCCCACGGCAACTATGATGAGGCTGTCAAATCGCTGTTGCGGGCGGCTGATCTAAACCCTTCCGACCCAAGCTGTTACCTATTTTTGTCCAGGGCCTACGATAGTTCTCCGAGTCAGGCTGACGAGGTCATCGAGCGATTCCGCCGCTACTCTGAGCTGCAGCCGCGGAATGGCCAAGCCCTCTACTATTATGCGATGAGCCTCTGGAAGGGGAAACGAGCTCAGGACCCGACATTGGACCTCCACCAAATTGAGGCCCTGCTCAAGAAATCCATCGAGCTAGACCCCAAGCTTGCCGAATCGCGCCTCCAGCTAGGCAATCTCTACTCCGACCAGAGTAAGTATCCCGAAGCCATTCCGGAATATCTGCGAGCGCTTGACCTGGATCCCGACCTTGGGGACGCCCATTACCGCTTAGGGCAGGCTTATGTTCGCACCGGCCAAAAGGGTCCAGCCCAGGAGCAGATCGAAATCTATCAGAAGCTGCGAGAACAGCACCTTGCGGATATCGAGAAACAAAGGGCTGAGATTCGTCAATTTGTCTATGCGGCGAAGGACAATCCGTCCGGCAAGCCCTGACCGTCCACAGTCGCTGAATCCAGATGGGTGGAGGGCGGATCAGAGCCTTTGTATTTAACCAATCGGTTAAATACAAGGCCAGATTTGTCAAAGTAATCTGACCGGGCATAGGGGAAAATGAGAATCGTCGAGGCTGTTTCTTGCTAATGCTTGACTTCGATGATTACGCGGCGTAGTTTACGCTAAGCATCGCATTTACAGCGACCTACAACATGTCATGCCTCTCCAAAACGGCATCGATTCTGGCTGGTTCCGCGACGCCAGGAGCTGGTTGCCAAACCCGCAGTCCTCTGGAAATCGCCCGCCAACTTGCCTTTACGCGCCGTGAGTTCTTACGCAGCGCGGCCGGAGTAACCCTGGGCGGGAGCCTGTTGGGGTCTGGACTACTTGCCAGGTCCGGGGTTGCCCAAAAGAGAAGAAAGGTTGTGGTCATTACCTTCGGCGGCGGGGCACGCGACCAGGAAACATTTGCGCCGGAAGGCCAGGAAAACATTCCTCATCTGATGCGAGAACTGATTCCGCAATCCACCTTTTTCACGCAGGTTATTAATCGCGGTATTCTCGGCCACTATGTGGCTACGGCCAGTCTGGCCACGGGAGTTTATGAGACGGTCAACAACTTTGCGTCTCTTCCTCCGGAACACCCCACGGCATTCGAGTATTTCCGCAAGGATCTGAAACGTCCCGCGTCCGACGCGTGGGTGGTGGCACCAAGCAACGGGTTCAATCGCATTGGCGAAAGCAATAATCGCTCTTACGGCCCGGGCTTTGGCGCGCGAGTGATTTTGCCCAAGCATCTTTTGACCGCGGCAACATCCGGCGGCGCGGATTACGAACATTTGTTGCGCGACAATTATGAGACGCCCTTTTACACGCCAGAGCTTGGCGGCCGCGAATTTGAATTGCAACAATTGCAGATGCTGTTAAAGCTCTCCGTGGACGACTTCAAAAAGCATGCGCGCACGCTTTCGAGTCCCGATGAGCTGTCCGTCTACATCACCCGCCAGCTAATGCAGCAACTCGCCCCAAGCCTTTTATGGATCACCTTGCACGATATCGATATCGCGCATGCCGGTGCGTATTCGCTCTATATCGAGGGCATCCGCCGCACAGATCGGCTCTGCGCTGAGCTTTGGAAGACGATTCAGACCGAGCCCGAATATGCCGGCAACACAACTCTGTTCATCCTGCCGGATTTTGGCCGCGACTCGGATGAAGACTCCGGCGGCAACGGATTTCAGCACCACCGCACCGGCGATGCGCTCTCTCGTACCACGTGGATGATGGCGATGGGAGCTGGCGTTCGAGAAGGTGTGGTCATCGATCGCCCGCTGGATTCCACCGATCTTGTGCCGTCGATCGGATCGATCCTTGGGTTTGATGCGTCGCTTGCGCAAGGCAAGCCAATCGTTGAGCTTGCGTAACTTTATGCATTCCATCGACCTCAAGCCCGAGCAATTCAGCGGCTACCCGCCGGAAGCGCGAAAACTTGCCACTGCCAATCTTGCCGTGCTGCAGCGGCTCCCACTGAGCTTTCTGCCGAGTTTGTTGCGAGAGGTCATTGATTACGATTTCAAGTTTCCCGCGGAGCGCAAAGCGATCGAGAGGGAACTGGCGAATCTGAGCTCGCTCTCGCCCGAACAGACAAAGGACTGGTTTCAAGGCTTTGCGCAAATCCGCCTTTCCTCGCAGCTCGAACAATTCGATTGGGTAAACGCGCCAGCGCAGTATGTCGAGCAGCTCTCGGCGTACCTCTGGACGACGCACCAACTGGATGCGTTTCGAGTTGCGGCGCTTGCTTACGCGGAACGTTTGCGGGAGGCAGTACCGCCGGAACCTCCAGCGACGCCTCGATTGGGAATCACCGTCATCGGTCAGGGCGTCACGACTCCAGAGGAGCCGCTATTTCGTAAACTTCGTCCGCATGGCGCGTATTACAGCCGCGTGCAACCGGAAAACGGGCTAAAGCAGATTCTGGAAGCGGTGGCCGCTCGAGCCAAGTCGCATCCCGTTGCTCAGAGCCACTGGTACATCGACGGTGGGCAAGAAGCGATACACGACTCCGCGATTACTTGTGTCTCTTATCAGAAACTCGGTCCGGCGCGTGCAGCTTTGTCGAGCAAAATACGAGTGGAGATCGAGCGGCCTGGCATGGGACCGGAGACGCTGCGGACGTTACTGGCGCAGATGCGGCCCGCGGATCTTGGTCTCGAGCAGGGCGCAGTGATGGATCGGTTTCAGGTGAAACTGCTGACCGAAGGCTCTGGGACGCAAATCTTCAGCACAACTTTCGCACAATGGGCGGCACGCGAAGCGCTGCGGCGCGCGCAGCCGCTTACGCTGCTGGTACGATTTGCCCCGCGACAACGACAGAAGCCAATGAACGAAATGTTGGCCGCTGGAGCCGACAGCCGTGTGGAACTCGATCCCACAGGGTCGCTAGTCGATGCGGATATCGGTGCGTATTACAACTGGTTGAACCAGCAACGGTTGACGGGAGCCGAACAATCTTCGTTCCTGGTTTGGTTTGAAGGCCACGGCGAAGCGGTGGCCATTGGCCCTTCAATGCCTCGCGGAACCGAGTCGACTACGCCAGTTGATCTCCAGACTTTGCTTTCCTGGATGACCTAAAAATTTTCGAGGAACAATCAGGAGGAAGGAAGAATGTGCAAAATTTGGAGGCAGACCAGGTTAAACGCTTCATACAGCCCGATGGACGATTCGCGCGAATTCGATCGTCTCGGTAGAGATGCTGAGAACTGTACTTACACCAATTCGGCGTTCTCCGTTACACTTTGGGGGATTATCCATGACTAAACTATCGCGGCGCACGATGTTGAAGAGTGCTATCTCGGGAGCCACCGTGGCTTCTATTCCATCCATGTCCTGGCAGGAGCAGAAGACTCCGATCCCGCGCAAGGGTCACATCAAGCAATCCGTTTCGCGCTGGTGCTACAAAGGGATTGAACTCGATGCGCTCTGCGCTTACGGAGCGCAGATTGGTTTGAAGGGCGTCGATCTGCTGAATCCGGATGAGTACGAAGTACCCGCGCGTCATGGCTTGGTTTGCAGCATGGGCTATGCCGACGGCGGCGAAATTGGCAAGGCCATGAACCGTGTCGAAAACCACGCGAAGATCGAGGAGGGTTTTCGCAAATACATTCCGATTGCTGCAAAGGCTGGCGTGCCCAACGTGATCACTTTCTCCGGAAACCGCGGGGGCATGTCCGACGAGGAGGGCGCCAAGAACACAATTCTTGGGCTCAACCGCGTTAAGAAAATTGGCGAGGACTACGGCGTCACTATCTGCATCGAACTGCTCAACAGTAAGGTAGACCACAAAGATTACATGTGCGACCACACGGCGTGGGGAGTGCAAGTGGTGCAAGCGGTGAACTCGCCTCGCGTCAAGTTGCTCTATGACATCTACCACATGCAAATCATGGAAGGAGATTTGGTTCGTACCATCCAGCAGAACATTCAGTGGATTGGTCATTTTCACACTGGCGGTGTTCCCGGCCGGCATGAGCTCGATGGTACGCAGGAAGTGCAGTGGGATGGTGTGATGCGCGGAATCGCCGCAACCAATTACCAAGGTTACGTGGCACACGAGTTCGTGCCTTCGCGCGATCCGCTAACCTCGCTACGCCAAGCGGTAGATTTGTGCGATGTCTAGCCTTGACGCGCCTGAATTCCGCGGCTAAGAATTTAATCCCTTCGTGCGGAGCGGCATGAACCCAACCGAAATTATGCGTTTGGGCAGCATTCGAGACGTCGTACATTTCCGAGAGCGTCTTGGAGCGCTGCACTTAAAGATTCCATGTGATTCCGAGCTAATTCGTGGGCTGGAGTCACCGTTGGCCCAGCCGATCATTCGCGAAGGAATCAAAATTGGCAATCGCATCGCGATTAATCCCATGGAAGGCTGGGACGGAACACCGGATGGCAATCCCAGCGAACATACACTGCGCCGATGGCAGCGATTCGGACGCAGCGGAGCAAAGCTCATCTGGGGCGGCGAAGCGGTCGCTGTTTGTCATGAGGGACGCGCCAATCCGAATCAACTTTTAGCGGCTTCGCACACGCAAGCAGGTCTGGCGAGGTTGAAGGCGGCGCTCATTGCAGAACACCGCGAGGTTTCAGGTTCGGATGAGGGCCTTTTTATTGGACTGCAGTTGACGCATTCGGGACGATACAGTTGCCCGAACCAAAAGGGCCGTCCTGAGCCGCGCATTCTGTACCGTCACCCGATTTTGGATCGCCGGCTGAATTTGTCTTTAGACTATCCGCTGCTAACCGACGGGGAAATCGAAGAAATTATTCAGGAATTTCACCGCGCCGCGCGCATGGCGAGTGAACTGGGCTTTGACTTTGTGGACATTAAGCATTGTCACGGCTATTTGGGGCACGAATTTCTCAGCGCCCACACGCGGGAAGGGAAGTACGGCGGAAGCTTTGAGAATCGCACGAGATTTCTGAGGGAAGTGGTGCTGGGAATACGGGCAGTTGCTCCAGGATTGCGAATTGGAGTGCGGCTTTCGGCGTTTGATGCGATTCCTTATCGGCCAGATCCTGCGCTTTCGACACCGGGAAAGTTGGGCCCTGGGATTCCGGTGGAACATCAGAATTTGATTCCTTACAAATGGGGATTCGCAGTTAACCAGAACGATCCTACGCAGCTGGATCTCAGCGAGACGATGCGCTTCTTCGCTCTATTGGAGGAAATGGATATTTGTCTCGTGAACGTTACAGCGGGAAGTCCTTATTATTGTC
The DNA here is from genome assembly GCA_963784015.1 of uncultured Acidobacteriota bacterium. Taxonomy (GTDB): domain Bacteria; phylum Acidobacteriota; class Terriglobia; order Acidiferrales; family UBA7541; genus Acidiferrum. Next base: position 958,786 of record CAWAPX010000023.1, on the reverse strand, counting down.
CGCACATTCAGCGGCCGGCGTTTTATCCGCCTTCGGATGGATATCAGCCGCCGGAAGATCCATTGATCGGTGTAGCGCGACAGATGGAAGTGGCGCGGCAGCTAAAGCAACATTTCCCGAAACTTATTATTGTTGGGACGGCGTACAGTTACTTGCAGGATTTTTTGCCGAATGTGGCTCAGGCGGCGGTGCGTTGGGGATGGGCGGATTCAGTAGGATTGGGGCGAATGGTGCTGAGTTATCCGGAAATGCTTTCCGATGTAGTGGAGGGCCGGGCGCTTCAACACAAGCTCGTTTGCAGAACATTCAGTGATTGTACGACGGCGCCGCGCAACGGATTGCCGTCTGGGTGTTACCCCTTGGACGCCTACTACAAAAAGTCGGCGTCGGCGGAACTTCTTAAGGTTGCCAAAGCGCGGCAATAATGGCGCGGATTGTGGACACGAGACAGGAAAATCCTGGGATGACCATCAAAACGATACAGGAGCGGAGAAAACTAAATCGCGAAGTGCAAGGCATCGCAGCCGCGCTTTTGCCTTACGAGACGAACGCGCAAGTGGCTGTCGCGGCTTTTCAGCAACATCTTGTGGCCACGCACCGAGCTGGATTGATGAACGCAGTCAACATGGATACGGGTTACGTGAATTATCTGAGCGATGCGGAGAAACTTGAGGTGCTCGGCTGGACTCGTGAGGCGTTAGGCGAGAGAGTGGCATTTGTTGCCGGGGCTTATATCGAAGGTCGGAATGGTGACGTAGTAGCGCTGTACAGAGAGCAGATGGATGCGATCGTCAAAATGGGTGGCATACCGATCTTATTTCAAACTACCCGGCTGCACGGAAAAACTTCGAAAGAAAAAGTGGCGGCGTATCAAGCGGCGTGTCACGGATATCCGCAGGTGCTGGGCTTCGAACTAGGACGCATGTTCGCACCCAATGGCGAGATTTTTGACACAGACACGGTGCAGGGCTTGATGGATATCCCCGAACTGAAGGGGATAAAACACTCATCGCTGGATCGGCTCGTGGAGTTGGAGCGGCTGGCCTTGCGCGACGCCCGACGCCCGGATTTTCGCATCTACACCGGAAACGATCTGGGCATCAACATGATTGAATACGGTTCTGACTATTTGCTGGGACTTGCAACGTTTGCACCAGAAAAATTTGCGGAGCGCGATCGCCTTTGGAAAACAGGTGACCCTGCGTATTACGCGCTCTCGGATGCGCTGCAGTATTTGGGGAATGTGGCTTTTCGCGAGCCTGTTCCTGCATACAAGCATTCGGCGGCGGCTTTTCTACACTTGACCGGCAGAATTCCATCGAAGCTGACTCATCCCAAGAGCCCAGAACGACCCGTATGGGAATCGGAAATTTTGCGGTCGTGCGCTCAACGTCTGGGTCTCGTCTGATTTCGCGATAAAGTTGCACTCAGAACCAATACTGGCCGATGTTTTCTCGCGTAAAATCCAGAGGAGAGCCCATTACAATTTTGTGCGCCTCCGGGAACACGCGGATTTGTCCGACCCCGGGAACGTCCATACCGTCGCGCGGAGTTTCGTGACGGAGCATCATCGCTGCCACGGCGGCGGTCAACCGGCCTAGTTTGCCGGGATCCCATAGCGTGATCGTCTTCGCAGTTTTATTTTCGATGTAGTGCCGCATCAGATTGGGTGTGGAAAGTCCAGCGATGGCAATTTTGCCGGAGAGTCCCGCTTGCTCGATGGCTCTAGCAATGGCCGGCGGTGCGGCGGAACTGTTTCCGATAAATCCTCGCAAATTCGGATAAGCCTGCAACAAGCTTTGGGCTTGCACAAACGATTGCTGCTGATCGTCATTGCCGGGAACTACTGTGACCAATTCCATTTCGGGGTATTTTTCCTGCTGTTGTTTTTTCATCCAGTAGAGCCATGCATTCAAATTAGACGCAGTGAGCGAACCGGTGATGATTGCATATTGTCCGCGGCCGCCAAGTTGTTCAGCGAGAACATCCATGACGTGACGGCCCAGCGTTTCGTCCTCGACCTGGCTGACAAACCAATCGCGAGCGTCCGGCTGCGCGTCGGCATCCCAGGTCAGCACGGGAATGCCGTAGCGGCGGGCGCGGCGCAAGACCGGAGCAAGTGCGTTGGCGTCATCGCAGGAAACGGCGAGCACGGCCGGATGCCTTGCCAGCAAGCCGGCGATGACGTCCACTTGGAGGCTGGCGTCTGCTGCGGTCGGTCCGGTATAGAAAAAATGGAGGCCTAGCCGATTTGCCTCTTGCGATGCGCCGTCGCGTGCGGAGTTGAAGTACGGGATGCCAACCAGTTTTGGCACCATCACGAAGAGCGTTTTTGAATTGCGCGGCAGGCGCGAACAGCCTGTGGCCAGTAGAAGTACGGCCAATGTGAAACTTGAAAATCGACTGGCTCGTTCCCACTTCATCTTCGGTCCTCGCGGTTTCCCCGCAAAAGATTTCCAGCGGCGACCGCTACCAGCAGCATGGCCGAAGTAAGAGCGTATTGAACAAAAGGTGGAACGTCGAGGAGAAGCAAGCCGTCTTGAACGATGTAGAACGCAGCAACGCCAATTATCGTCGCGGGGACGGAAGCCCAACCTCCCACAATCGGTGCGCCGCCGAGGACTACAGCCGCAATGGCCATCAGCATTAAACCTTGCCCCATGTCGGCGCGAGCGCTGGCAAGCCGGGCCACCAGAAGTATACCGGCCATCCCACACAGCAGGCCTTGCAAGGTGTAAACGCCAAACAGAGTTAGAGCGACTGGGTAGCCTGAATATCTCGCGGCGATGGAGTTACTGCCGACGGCGATGACATAGTGTCCCCACAACGTGTAGCGCAGAAGAATTGCGGCAACAGCGCCGATTGCGAGGAATAGAAGAAATTCAACGGGGATGCCCAATACTGTTGCGTCATTCCACCACAGCAAACTTTCTGGGAAGCCCGCAAAGCTATTTCCATTGCTGAGGGCCAATGCAACACCGCTGAAGAGAATCATGCTGCCGAGAGTGACAAGGATAGATGAGAGGCGGAGAACGCCGATCAGGAAGCCGTTGAAAGCCCCGCAGAGTATTCCTGCCGCGAGTGCGGCCGCTTCGATTGTTGGAACAGGTAACTTATGATGCGCGGCGATGCCCGCTGTTACCGCTGCGACACCAACAATTGCACCTACGGAAAGATCGATTCCTCCGCAGGCGATGACGAACATCATCCCGAGGGAGACCAATCCTGCTTCGGCGAGCGGCTGCACGAGAAGCTGCCAGTTCAGCGCCGACCAAAAGTCGCCGCTGCGGTAGCCGGCGTAGATGCAGAAAAATAACACCAACAGCGAGACGACGCCGGGCTGCAAATTTCCCGATAGGCGCAGTTTCATCATTCGCTTTGCGAATTTCGATTGGGGATTCTCGAATCTCCCTAGAGACATAGATGAGGGGGAAGTCATGCGGAAGGACTCTGCTGAACGAGAAGTTTTCGTTGAAGACGAGGGGCGCTGCTGAGGATTACGCCGATCAGTACGATTGCGCCGGTGGCGATGTTTTGCCAATAAGTGGCGACGTGGAGAAGCACCAGCGCTTGTTGCAGCGAACAGAGAAGCAAGACTCCCAGAAATGTGCCGAACAAGCTGCCGCGGCCTCCCAAAATATCTGCGCCGCCGAGAACGACTGCGGCTATGACAGTGAGTTCGTAGCCATTTGCAGCGTTGCCTTGAACCGCGCCAAGTTGTGCTGCATAAAAAAGCGCGCCGATGGCGGTCAGCAAGCCAAGCGAAATGTAGGCGAAGTAAATTGGTTGCCGCGGAGAAATTCCAGTGCGCGCTGCAGCGATTGGTGAATCGCCGAATCGAAACAGGGCGCGGCCGATCTGCGTGCGATGAAGGATCCAAGCTGCAGCGAGCACTGCCAGCGCGGCTGCCAGCACGGAAGCGTCCAAGCCGCCCCAGAGCGGGCTACCGATGGCGTTTAGCCATGGCGGAATAGAACTTTCCCATTCTCCTTGCGTCCACTCCAGAAGAAGCCCGCGAAACAAGCCTGCGGTGCCGAGCGTGGCGACTATCGGAGGAATTCGTAGTTCCGCAATCAGTGCGGCGTTCACCGCGCCGAGTCCAGCGCCTGTTAGCAGGCCCAACGGCAGGACGATGGAAGCCGGGAGGCCATGATTTCCGAGGCGTACGAGCACGACGCTTACTACCGCCAGAACGGCACCTGTGGAAACGTCGATTCCTCCCGCCAGAATTACGTTTAGCATGCCGACGGAAAGAATGAGCAAGACGCCCATGCTTCGCGCGAGGAGCGCCAGATTTACCGACGAAAAAAATCTTGGGGCGGTGATGGCGAGTCCAATTCCCAGGACGAGCAGAAGGGTGGCTAGCTTCGTTTCGTGGCGATGAAAATTCGGGCGCGACCGTTCGGAGGCCCTCAAGCTCGATGACATTACGACTCGCTCCGCGCCGGCGCTTGTTCCACCGGAGCGTTGCCGTGCAACATAGCGGTCATCAATTGTTCGCGGTTTATTTCTGTGCGGCGCTTATCTAAGACTAGAGAACCCGCATGAAAAACCAAAATGCGATCAGCGACATCGAGCACCTCGTCCGTTTCGGAGCTGATGACCAGCAAGGCTGCCCCGGTAGCGGCCCACGCCCGTAGCCGCTCGTGAATTTCCGCTTTGGCGCCTACGTCCACGCCCGCAGTTGGTTCATCGAGGATCAAAATGCGTGCTCCGGCCATATGCCAGCGCGCCAGGAGGACTTTCTGCTGATTTCCACCGCTCAGAGTTTCAAGTGTCGAAGTCGGTCCCTGGCAGCGTATGCCGAAGTCAGAGATCCGCGCGACGGCCGTATTGGTTTCCTTACCCAAAAAACCAAATCGCGCCCGAAGATGTTCGGTGGCACCCACCAGATTTTCAGCTGTACTGCGTCGGACAAAAAGCCCTGCGTGCAAACGGTCTTCCGGCACATACACTAATCCGTGTCGCATCGCGCTGCGGGGGCCAGAAAAACTCAGTGGTCTTCCGGACATACGCAGATCGCCGCGGTCAAAACGCCGCAAACCCACGAGCGATTCAGCAAATTCCGTGCGCCCTGATCCCGTCAAGCCGGTAAGCACAGTAATCTCGCCAGAGCGCAGTGTTACTGAAATGTTGCTGAATTCTCCGCGACGCGTCACATTGCACACCGTCAGCGCGTCTTGTGGCATGTTGCTCTGCTTCGGGCCGAGTGCGCGATCAGGTTTATTGGCGACATTCTCCTCAGCCTCGCCGAACATGGCTCGCGACAACGCGTTTCCGTCGGCTTCACCTGGGGTTGCAGAAAGCGTGATGGCGCCATCACGCAAAACCAGGTAACGATCAGCGATCCGTCGCACGTCGGAAAAGCGGTGGCTAACAAAAATCACTCCTACGCCGGTCGCGGCAAGCTTGCGCAGATATGTAAGCAGGTAATCCGTATCTTGCAGGGAGAGCGCGGCTGTAGGCTCGTCCAGAATGAGGATTCGCGAATCGTGGGCAAGTGCGCGAGCGATAGCCACGCGTTGCCTCATAGCGAGCGGGAGCTCTTCCACATTGCGGTCGAGACACGCAAGAAGAGGGGAATTCTCCTCGATGCGCTCCAGGCTAGCAGCAGCAGCGCGTTTCGAAGCACGAAACGAATAACTGAACCGGCCGGCGGGTTCTCCGGCGATATTTTCCGCAACCGTAAGCTTGGGAAAGAGACTAAGGTCTTGATAAATCACGGCAATCCCAGCGGCGCGCGCCTCCCGCACTCCGCCCGAAAGCCTTTTGCCTTCCACAATGATCTCGCCGGAATCCTGCCGCGCGGGGCCTGCAAGAATTTTCACCAGAGTCGATTTCCCTGCGCCGTTGTGGCCCATTAGCGCGAGAATTTCTCCCGCTTGCAGAGAGGCGGAGACATCACGCAGCGCCACGGTGGCGTCGTAGTGTTTCCAGATTCCGCTGATCTCCAACAATGAGGAAGGAGGCATGTGAAGCATGCGGGCGGCCAGGGAGTTTGCGAACCCAGTCGCCGCCGGATGATACTCGATGGGAGTTCAGAGAGGCAATATTTTCGCGATGTTCGGAGGCGCGCTCGTCTTCGCTCGATGACCGCTGCGTCATGTAAGATAACTACGTTCTATCGCAGTGGAATCCGTATTGCTGCGCCGATCGCATTTCCCACTTGGAGGAGTTCATGGAGGCGTCCAGGCCCGCAGTTCCCGAACTGCGGTATTTGAAAGATCTTTGGGATGCGGAGTTGGCTGCGAAATATGACGAACCGGAATTGTTGCGCTATCGCTCGAATCTTCTGGGAGCCGACCTTCGCATAACAAATTTCGGCGGCGGAAACACGAGTTCCAAAATCATCGAAACTGATCCTGTCACCGGTGCTTCGACCGAAGTTCTGTGGGTAAAAGGGAGCGGCGGTGATCTGGGAAGCATTCAGCGCGGCGGTTTTGCCACTCTTTACTTGGATAAACTTGTCAGCCTCAAAAGCCGCTATCGCGGTGTTGCCAACGAAGACGAAATGGTGGAGTTTTATCCCCTCTGTGCCTTTGGCAAGAGCAGCGTGGCCGCTTCCATCGACACATCCTTGCATGCTTTCCTTCCGTTTCGTCATGTGGACCATCTTCATCCTGACTGGGGCATCGCGCTGGCAGCGACGGCTAACGGGCTTGAACGCCTCGCAGAATTCAATCGCCGCTTTAATCATCATCTCGCGTGGGTTCCCTGGCAGCGTCCTGGATTTGAGCTTGGCTTGATGATGGAGAATGCGGTGAAGGCTCACCCAGGTTGCGATGGCATCGTGCTGGGCGGACACGGACTATTCACCTGGGGCGACACGCAGCGCGAATGCTATCTCAACACGATTACTATCATCGATCAGATCGGCCAGTTCGTGCTTGGCCATGCCGGGGGCAAGGCTGGCTCCGCCTTCGGAGGTCAACGCAATGCGATGCGTCCTGATCGCGAAGAAATTGCCGGTGCCATCTTTCCTGTCATCCGAGGGCTGGTCTCGGGCGAGAAGCGTCTGATCGGAAATTACAGTGGCTCGCCCGAAGTTTTGCAATTTGTTAATTCGAACTGGGCCGCTGAGTTGGCGGACCTGGGAACCAGTTGTCCCGATCATTTTATACGCACGAAAATTCGGCCGCTATTTGTTGGCTGGAATCCGCAAGGTGGTATTGCAGAGTTTCATGCAGCCATTCTGCCGGCCATCAAGAACTATCGTGAAGAATATCGGCTCTACTATGGAAAGTACGCTGCCGCTGATTCTCCAGCGATTCGCGACCCGAATCCCACAGTGGTGCTCGTACCGGGCGTGGGAATGTTTAGTTTTGGCAAGAGCAAGACGGAAGCGCGCATCACTGGAGAATTTTACACCAATGCCATCCACGTGATGGAAGGCGCTACGGTCCTCGAAGGGGGAACTCCGCCCGTTAGTGTGCCGCAGGCTGGACCCGCGGCTCCTCATTCCGCGTTTAGTGTGAAACATAACTATGTCGCGCTGCCGCCTTCTGAAGCGTTTCGAATCGAATATTGGGCCCTGGAGGAAGCAAAACTGCGGCGGCAGCCTCCGGAGAAAGAGTTCAGCCGACAAGTGTTCGTCATCGTTGGCGGCGGAAGTGGGATCGGGCGCGAAACTGCACTGCAGGCGGCGCAGCGCGGCGCGCATGTGGTGGTAGCTGACCGCGATCTTGGAGCCGCGCAGGCCGTCGCGGCCGAAGTCGCGGCATTTTGCAGTAAAGAAAATGTATTTGCGCTGGCGCTTGATATTCGCGAACGCGAATCTATTCGGCGCGGATTGCATGCTGTTGTCGCCGCGTTCGGCGGGTTCGATTGTCTGATTAACACAGCGGCGCTGTTTCCGTCCTCTCCCGACGGACGAATCTCGGATGAGCAATGGCATAGCACCCTCGATTTAAACGTCACCGCCAACTATTTGCTGGCCGACGAAGCTGCCGCGATTTTCGCCAAGCAGGATCTCGCCGCGTCGCTGGTTTTCACCAGTTCGGCCAACGCGGTGGTTTCGAAACGCGGCAGCGAAGCTTACGACGTCAGCAAAGCAGCAGTGAGCCATCTCATACGTGAACTCGCTGTCTCTCTTTCGCCACGAATTCGCGTAAACGGCGTGAGCCCCGCGGCTGTGGTCAAGGGCTCGACGATGTTTCCACGCGATCGCGTGATAGCGTCGCTTAAGAAATATGGAATTCCATTTCGCGAAGAGCAAACGGATAACGACTTGCGCTCCCTATTGGCAGGATTCTATGCGCAGCGAACTCTTACGCACCAGCCGGTGGAACCGGCGGATTGCGCTCGTTCCATTTTGTTCTTGGCAAGCACACAGTCGCGTTGTACCACCGGTCATATCATTCCTGTGGATGGGGGCCTGCCCGAAGCCTTTCTCCGGTGAACGGTCGCGTGACTCAGTCGGTGGAGTTGGTCGATAGCGCGCGAAAACGTTCGAACGCTTCCTTCCATCGATCCGGATCCTTCGGTTCAAAAACTCGCGCGGGAAAACTTGCCGAGATGATATCGCGTGCTTCTCCGAGTGAGGCTACGGCTCCTGTTGCCACCATTTGCATAGCGAGATTTCCAAGAGCCGTCGCTTCCACTGGGCCGGCCAGCACGCGCCGCCCGGTGGCATCGGCCGTAAACTGGTTGAGCAGATCGATACGCGAGCCTCCGCCTACAATGCGGATTTCCTGAAACTTTGTTTCCGCCAGGTTCTCGAGCGACTCCAGCACTTGGCGATATTTCAGCGCCAGACTCTCCAAGATCGTGCGAGTTACCTGGCCCGGTCCGAGAGGTTCCGATTGCCCACTTTTTGCGCAGAACGTCGCGATCGCCTGCGGCATGTGTTGTGGCAAAACGAAGGAACTGTCATCTGGATTGACCAGGTGCTGCAGAGGTGGCTCGGCAGCGGCTTGCGCGAACAATTGCTGGTATTCGACAGTGCTGCCCTCGCTCTGCCAATCTTTACGGCAGCGCTCCAGAAGCCACAAGCCACAGATGTTTTTCAGCAGACGCACAGTCCCGCCAACGCCGCCTTCGTTTGTGAAATTCAAACGGCGAGCTTCGTCCGTGACAACGGGGCCGCTCAACTCTGTGCCTAGCAACGACCACGTACCCGAGCTAATCAACGCCACATTTTTGTTGGAATGCACTGCCGCAAACGCGGAGGCAGTATCGTGGCAAGCAGGAGCAATCACAGAGGTTCTTGCAAAAGCATCATTGCCAGCGGTCAGCTCGGGAAGAATGTTTCCCAGGATCGTGCCCGCCTCCACGAGAGGCGGAAGCATGTAGGTGGGAATTCCCAGTTTGTGTAGGATTTCCATGGACCATTCTCGATTGTGGACATCGAGGAATTGCGTAGTGGACGCATTGGTGCGCTCGCAAACTATTGTTCCCGTCAGCCAGAAATTGAACAAGTCGGGGACGGTCACGAAATGTTTTGCCTTTTCCAATTTATGTGGTGTCAGGAGTTGAGTCGCATATAGCTGGTACAACGTATTAAATGGCAGAAACTGGATACCCGTAATGCCGTAAACCATCTTTGGCGCCACAATCTCCATCGCGCGCTGCATCATTCCTTCGGTTCGGGCGTCGCGATAGTGAAATGGATTTTCTAGAAGCGCGCCGTTCTCATCCAGGAGTGCGTAATCCACGCCCCACGTATCTACCCCGATTCCATCCAGGTGTTTGACGCCGTGCGTGCCAAGAGAATTCAGTATCGATTTCATTTCGTGCCACAAACGCGGCACATCCCAATGCAGTCCACCATTGCTGGTCAGCGGCTCGTTGCGGAATCGTCCAATCTCTTTGATGGATAAATGTCCGGAGTGGAATTGCCCTGCAATGGCGCGGCCGCTCTCGGCGCCCAGGTCGAATGCGAGGTATGTGGACCCGCCAAATGTTTCTGACATATTTTTCAGGAGAGAACCCGCGGTCTCGCAGATCTACGCGTAACTTGATACTGATGCGGTGTTTCGCTTGCCCCGTACTTCGGTGATCCGTTCGAGATAGCCGCTCTTTCGAAATGCGTCCATGGGATCTTCCGGCAACCCGTGGGATCGTGCCCATTCGCGGATGGCGGGCCGAACATCGGTCGAGAACGCTTCTTTGAGGCAGACCTCCGCGTCCACGAGCGCGCATTTCGCCTGGCACGCGGCCAGCTTTTCGTGATCAACAATCGCTGCTTTCGCGTACAGTTCTTGCGCGGTAGTCACTGTCTGGATCATTGCCTCGATCTTGCCCTTCAAATTGTGGCTCTGGTCAATCATGTACGCTACGTCCGCACGCTTGCTCGTTTCCCATTCAAAATAGAAAATCTCATGGAATATCCGGAATATCTGATAAGGATCGATGGAGCCGAGCGTCAAGTCATCATCGGCGTAGCGGCGATCGTTGAAGTGAAACCCGCCAAGCATGTCGTCAGCGAGCAACCATGCCACGATTTGCTCGATGTTTTGTCCCTGGTAGTGGTGGCCGGTGTCTACAAGCACCTTGGCTTTCGGCCCCGCTTTTTTCGCGAGTGACAGAGCCATTCCCCAGTCGGCAATGTCTGTGTGATAAAACGCGGGCTCGAACGGTTTATATTCGACAAGCATTCGTTGATCAGAGGCAAGTCGCTTGTGAAGTGTCGCGAGGCTTTCTTCGAACCATTTTCGACGCTGGCGTATGTTTGCCGTTCCGGGATAGTTGGAACCATCTGCAAACCAGAGGGAAACATCGCGACTGCCGAGTTGCTTGGCTAAGTCGGCGCTTTCCAGAAGGTGAGCCATTGCAGCGGTTCGCGCGGCGGGATCCGGGCTGCCCACGGAACCATACTTGTATAGTTGGTCCTGAAAAACGTTTGGGTTGATGGAACCTGGCCGCACGCGAAACTTCTCGGCCAGTATCTGGATATTTGCTACACCCGCCCGCCCGTCTGGCAAGTCCCACAAAACGTGCAAGGCGATCGTAGGACAAACGCCCGTCAGACGATGGACTTCCCCCGCATCGCTGAATTTTTCTTCGATGGTTGCGGCCGCGGCCGGCTGCAAGAATTTGCCGAATCGTGTGCCAGTATTCGCGAAACCCCAGGAAGGCAATTCGATATGAAAAGAGTCCAACGCGAGTGCGATGCGTTCCTCCGATTTCGCACGTTGCGTCATCCTCGTCAGTCTCCAGTGAGCCGTAGATCAGCCATCCATCGCGCATGCTATTCCCTTTTTGAAGCGATGTCTATTTATGTGCGCCGAAACGGCTGTTAAAACGTTCAGATGGCTGCCGCAGGTGGCCGCTTCGAGCTGAATCGCTGCACTATGCCTTTCTCTTGTAGTATCTTGAGAAGTGCGTGGGGCCCGTAGCTCAGCGGTTAGAGCAGCGGACTCATAATCCGTTGGTCCCAGGTTCAAATCCTGGCGGGCCCACCAAAAAATTTCGGTCCAACCCGGACGCATGGGTAACAGGATACCGGCTACATAGGTAACAACTCTCGTGAGCCTCATGGCGTAGGTGGCGTACGGGTTCTACGAAGCTGGCGGGAACCACGCGAGACATTTTATTGTGTAGGCACGCCGCGCAAATCCATCATCACCCAATGGATGGCAATCAAGTAGCGAACGAAAGACAGGAAGCGCCGGAATCGACAATCAAGCGGTTACAGTAGGCAAATAGGTTGCGAAGATTTACATCACCCGCATCTGTAGTGCAATTCGATAAGGTGCTTACCAGAACTTGAGAACTTGCGTCAGCCGGCAGGAACGAACTTTCAAGACCTCATGAACTGATCGAGTAGCCGTAGGCGCGAATGGTTTCCACCGCTTCACTGCGACTTCCGGCGTCCACCTGTTTCAAGATTCGATGGATGTGATTCCTAACCGTAAATTGCGAAAGATTCAAGTGGGAAGCGATTTCCTTATTTGTGAGACCCTTGGCGACAAGAGCCACCAGTTGCTGCTGGCGCAAAGTGAGATCGGGTTTTGAGGGCGTGTTTTGAACGGGCATTTCCCGCGCCATCTGAGAAACGAAGCGGAATAGCGCTGAGCAAAGCTGGGGAGGGCACACGGCCTCTCCACGGGATACGGCACGCACAGCAGCGACGACGTCCGAAGCGGATGCATCTTGCAACAAATAGCCCGCTATGCCCAAACGGACAGCGGCCAGGAAATTTTTCTCGTCAGATTCCCGTGCGATGACGATAGTTCTAAAGGAAGCACGATTTGTACCTTCGAGGGCGGTAGTTCTGGAAAGCCATGGTATTTGCAAAGAGTCGATGACGAGTACATCACATTTGGAATCGAGTTCGTGGAGGGCTCCGGCGTCAGCATAGCCACACTGTCCAACAACCAGAAGGTCGGCCCGCTTGCAGAAAAGTCGTACAAGGGCTTCACGCAGTAAACGGTTCTCAATCAATAAGAACGTTCGTATGGACGAACTTGGGGCGAGCTCGCTCAAGGGTTCCATCACTCACACAGAATTATACCACTCGACGACGTAGTAGCCATGCAACAATTCACGAAAGACCTGATCGTCGAAGTGCGTGCACAAATTAAACCTAATTTCGCGTTATTGTCAAGAAGAACGATATCCATATCCGTGTATTTTATGAATGATGACGTACTCCGTTCATAGGATAAGACAATGCTGGGTTACGTATATGGATGCGCGCTTGCCCCAATCGGGGTTGCCTGATCACCATAAAAAGGAAAAATTTAGAGACCAGTGTCGTCTCTGGCCGACAGTTGCAATCAAAGGAGGCTATCGCGAATTTGACTAGGTCAAGGTTGGTATCCACCAATGCTTGGTGGGTTCCTGGACCTCTTGCGAACTAGTCCCTGACGATAGTTTTCTTTTGAGTCTTTCGCCAATCTTCAGACAACTCGATACTTGTGCGGCACGGAGCTTCCCATGGAAAAAGCCATTCGGGTCCTCGTGGCGAATCGTCCACGTCTATTGCGGGAAACTATTCTGACAACGTTCGCAGACCAGCCCGACATCGAAATTGTCGGAGAGGTCGCCGATGAGTCGGAAATCTTGGAGTGTGTAAAAAGGACGTTGCCAAATTTCGTGGTCATCGCACTCGATCAACCTGGCAGTCGCCCGCGCGTCTGCGACGACCTATTTCGTGAACATCCGGAAGTGCGCGTCATCGCGGTGGCGCCAGCAAAAAATTTTATTGTTTACTACTGGGCTTCTGTCGATATCCATTCCAGTAATATCGAAGCCTCTGAAGAAGGGATGTTGAATGCTTTGCGAGGATCGATGGTTACGGACAGAGCGAATTGAAGGTTTCCGGGCCCGGCACTAGGGTGAAATCATGGCGAATTTCAAAAAAGTGAATAACATTACCTTGGGGCTGGCACTGTCCTTCTTTTTTTGCTCGCAGGTCCACGCCCAACAGCAAACGGAAAAGCAGTCTGCGACGCGCGAACAAAGCCGTAACGCTTATGGCGTTGAACAATCACCGGACTTCGCTCAGGAAAACCTGAGCCGGGTGGCGGCGTCAGCGATTCAGATTCGGTTGGTACTCCTTAAGGACGAAGGGTTGCTTGTCGAACTGAAGCGCTGGATAGCGAAGGAAGCCACCGATAACGGCCAGGTCGTGGAAGATTCGATGCTCACGGATCAAGCAATCTTCGAACGGTTGGACAGGGATGTCGCGTTCCGATCGGTCGCTACACGGCTCCTGCAGAGATATGGATACTTGATACCCACCCCCAACCCAGATTCGGAATATGCAAAACAAAATGAATTGGTGCTCAAGGAGCGTGCTCGGCGGCTGGTTCAGATTGAGGCGCAGGAAGACACAGACTCACTTCGACCGCAAAAAAACGATCGGGATCTGGAACGTGCCGCGACGTGCGATCCTCGTCGAGATGAAGATTGTCAGCAGCAGCCTCCTCCTAGCCGCAGCCAAAATATGCGCACTCCCGGCGGGATGTCGTCGCCAGAGCAGAATCAGCAGCCGGTACCTGATCAACAACCCTCGCAGAGCCCATCCCGAATCCTACGAGCGGACGGATTGCCGCAGTCCGCGGATCCGTTGGATGGCGGCACCAGTCCTAATTCTTCTCTGAACCTGGCATCGACTTCTAGTTCGCTTAGGCGAGACACCAATCCATCGGTTGGCGGCTCCCAAGCTATGGGTCAAGGCGCCATCGATGGTTCTCTTACAGATCGAGACGCGCGTTCAGTTCCCAGCGCGCCAGGCCGAGGCAATGGAGGTCTTACCTCAGACAAAAACGGAATGGAACGATCCTCTCGCTCGAGGACTACGAGTGATAAAAAGAATGAGGAAGACGTTTCGCCTGTGAGAATGGTTCATAGGGCGAATCCCTATTCCGATATTCCTTCACTGTATGACATGTATGTGCAGGCATCAACGCGTCAGAAACCGACCGAGCGTTTTGGATTGGAAGTATTCCGCAACAATGCGAATGACCCTGATGCGATACCGATGGATCTCCCGGTTGGACCTGATTACGTCCTCGGCCCAGGCGACAGTCTGGAGATTGATCTTTGGGGTGGAGTTTCACAAAGAATGTATCGCGTCGTTGATCGCGAAGGGCGCGTGTCGCTGCCAGAAGCTGGGCCACTCCTCGTGAGCGGGCGAAATCTGGGCGAGGTGCAGCTGGCTGTACAACAGGTGCTACGAACAGAGTATCGAGATGTCTCGGCGGATGTTTCCCTTTCGAAATTAAGGACAGTTCGTGTGTATGTGGTCGGAGATGTTGAGCAGCCTGGCGCATACGACATCAGCTCCCTCTCTACCCCGCTAAACGCCTTGTTTGCAGCAGGCGGAGTAACGCCTCGAGGCTCGCTGCGCGCTCTCAAACATTTGCGCGGCAAGCAACTTGTGGAGGAAGTGGACGCTTACGATTTGCTTTTACACGGCGTGCGATCCGATATGAGCCGCTTGGAAAATGGCGACACGCTGCTTGTCCCCGCTTTGGGCCCACAGGTGACAGTGGACGGAATGGTGCGGCGCCCAGCCATTTATGAGTTACACGGCGAGAATTCTCTCGCTGAGGTGCTTGAACTTGCAGGTGGAATCCTCCCAACGGCCACGCTACGGCACATCGAAGTTCAGCGCGTCGAAGCGCACGAGAAGCGCACGATGCTCACCCTAGATCTTTCGCCTGCCGGCGACCTCGACTCAACTAAGAAGCAGCTTGAGGCATTCAAGATCAACGACGGCGATGAAGTGCATATTTTCCCAATCGCTCCCTACAACGAAGACGCCATCTACCTTCAGGGCCATGTTCTCCGGCCCGGGCGATTTTCTTACAAACAAGGGATGAACCTGTCTGATCTTATTGGTTCCTACAAAGACTTGTTGCCCGAGCCGGCGCCGCACTATGCGGAAATCATAAGGCTGAATCCTCCCGATTTTCATCCGAGCGTCGAAAGTTTTGATCTAAGTGCGGCTCTGGCAAATCCGGTCTCAGGGCCTAAGCTGCAGCCCCTTGATACCATTCGCATTTTCAGCCGATACGATTTTGAGCCTGCTCCGGAAGTCTGGGTTGGCGGAGAAGTGCGCGAGCCTGGGAAATATCGTACCTCAGGCCAAGCATACCTTCGGGACACAATCTATCTGGCGGGCGGGGTCACACAGGACGCCTCGCTCGATTCTGTTCAGCTATTTCGTACTCAGCCAGACGGCACGATGAAAATTCTTAGCGTTGATCTGCGCGAAGCCCTCGCCGGAAATCCAAAGGACAACATTTTGATTCTGCCGCGCGACCGATTGCTGATTCATCGCAATTCGGCTCGAGTGGATCCCCCAACGGTTTACATTACAGGTGAAGTGGCCAAGCCCGGCCGTTACCCGCTTACCGCAAACATGCGAGTGGAAGATCTCGTTAACGTTGCAGGTGGAATGAAAAGGAGCGCCTACACAGGAAGCGCGGATCTTGCACGTTTCGATGTGAACGCCTCTCACGCTAGTCCCAGCGACCGCCTCGAACTTAACCTTACAGAAGCCATGAACGGAGATGCGAAGTCAGACATTCCACTCCGTGACGGCGACGTTCTCACAATTCGGCAGCTTCCGCGCTGGAAGGACATCGGTGCCGCAATGACCGTACGAGGCGAAATTCAGCACCCGGGTACCTACGGTATCGAGCCAGGCGAGCGGTTGAGCTCTGTTTTGGCGCGAAGCGGAGGATTTGGTTCGGAAGCCTATTCGTATGGGGCAGTTTTAATGAGGCGCGAAGTGCTTGATGTCGAGTTGAAGTCCCATATGGAACTCGTGCAGAGAGTGAAGGCGGAGCAGGTAACGCTCAAGGCATTACCGGAAGCAACCGCTGACGACAAGAAAGCTAAGTTGACGGCAATTAGTCAGACTGAAGCAGCTCTCGTTCAACTGCAAGCAAGCGCTCCGATTGGCCGCGTGGTAATCCATATTTCACCAGATTTGAAGAGTTGGCAAAACACCGCGGCAGACGTGCAGGTTCGCGACGGTGATGTTCTTTTTGTTCCTAAAAGGGCGGGCTACGTAATGGTGAACGGCCAAGTATTCAATCCAACAGCCATTAGTTATAGGCCAGGCCACAGCGCCAAGTGGTATCTCAGCCAAGCTGGCGGTGTGACGCAGATCGCGGATAAGAAGGCAGTATTCGTGATTCGCGCTGACGGCTCAGTGATCGCGGCGAAAAACAACAGCGAAGGTTGGTGGGGTGGCGATCCGATGAGCGCAACCTTACGAGCAGGAGACACAATCGTCGTGCCCGAAAAGGCGCCCAAGATCGGCGGTACAAACTGGGCTCTGATCATGCAATCAGTGTCAGTAGCCGCGTCTGTAGCCTTGGCGGCGGCGTACCTTCATCCGTGACAAAGGATGCTCATGGTGCGGAGGTGGCCTATCATGCTGGCGCTTAGCTGGGCAGCTTCGAGTCTGACGCTGACAGCGTCTGCATGTTTGGCTGCATTTCCTCAGGGAGAGGAGCGAGCCGCGGAGGCTTCAAAAGAAAGCAGTTCAGTCCCGAAAGCAAAGGAATCGAACGCGGGGGAAAAAATCGTTACGGATCCGGATTCGGGTTCGGAATTTAACGCGGCTCGGCCTTTGAGCTTGAAAGCGTTAGGGAAGGAATTCTTGCGAGACCAAGAACAAATCTGGACGAGTCCTGCAAAGCTTCGACTCTCGGATGTTCAGTGGTTAGTGCCACTGAGTGGAATTACAGCTGGCCTTTTCGTGACAGATGCAAGCTATAGCAAAAGTCTTTCGCACAATCCCACAACGATTAGCCACTACAACACACTTTCTAATGCCGGAATCGGAGCGCTAATCGGTGGTGCGGGCGGAATGTGGGTGCTGGGCCACGTCAAGCATAACGAGCACTGGAGTGAAACTGGATTTCTGGCCGGGGAAGCGGCGCTGAATAGCCTGGTAATGGTCGAGTCACTCAAATACCCACTGGGACGCGAGCGGCCTTACCAAGGCAATGGGACGGGGCCGTTCTTTCAGGGTGGTACATCGTTTCCCTCGGAGCATGCTGCAGCGGCGTGGTCCATAGCCGGAGTCATCGCACACGAATATCCCAGTCCATTTGTGAAAATCATGGTCTATGGCCTCGCCTCGTTGGTGGATTTCTCGCGGGTTCATGGGCGCCAGCATTTTCCGTCCGATGTCTTTGTTGGAAGCGTGATGGGAAACCTGATCGGACAGAATATCTACAGCCGAAATCATGACCCAGGGCTGGGCGGCGAAGCTTGGAAATCGATCAGCCAAATGTTCAAGAGCGAAGGAAATCTCACGGCGAGCAATATGGGCTCACCGTATGTTCCCATGGATAGCTGGGTCTATTCCGCATTTGAGCGCCTCGCGGCAATGGGTTATGTGAACAGCGGAATGTTTGGGATGCGTCCTTGGACACGATTGGAATGCGCCCGACTCCTCAACGAGTCCGAAAATAATCGCATTGATGATAGCAATTCGTCCGAAGCTGCAAAAACCTATGTGCAGCTTTCGAAAGAGTTTGCCGGCGAGTTAGAGGAAATGAGCGGGGGCGAGAACAGAGGGGCGAAAGTAGAATCGGTCTACACGAGCGTCACCGGAATTTCCGGCCAGCCTCTTACAGATTCGTTCCACTTTGGGCAGACAATCATTAATGATTACGGGAGACCCTACGAAGAAGGATTGAATTCCACCGATGGATTCTCTACATGGGCCACAGAAGGTCACCTAGTAGTTTATATGCGTGCAGAGTACCAACACGCACCGTCGGCTTCCGCCTTATCCGCAAGCGCTCGACAATTCATATTCGCGACCAACAATCTCCCCTCTGTTCCTCCGGCGACTCCAATCGCAGCTGTGAATCGCTTTCAATTGTTGGACACTTACGTTGGTTTGAATTTTTCCAACTGGCAAATTACCTTCGGGCCGCAGACGCTATGGTGGGGTCCCAGCCTGGGCGGACCGTTGATGTTCAGTGATAACGCAACGCCCGTGAACATGCTCCGTATCAACCGAGTCTCGCCGTTCAAGCTTCCCAGTATTCTTGGCTGGCTTGGACCTTGGCGCATCGAGACGTTTCTCGGGCAGCTGACTGGGCACGATTTTGTTTTTCAAACCGATACGGGCCTTTTGGGCCAGTTTGGCCAGCCTCTAAGTCGCCAACCTTTTTTGAACGGATCCAGATTCAGTTTTAAGCCGTTACCTGATTTCGAGCTCGGTTTTTCTTTCACGTGTGTGTTTGCGGGCGGTCCGACTCCGTTAACTCCTTACACTTTTATTCATACCTATTCCCTCGCTTCTAGCCCTCGGGAAGGTGCCAACGGGGACCAGGGAGATCGCCGGTCAGGGCTCGACTTTACATTAAGAATTCCGGGCGTGAAGGCCGGATTGAACTTTTATACGGAAGCATTCGTCGAAGATGAGTACTCGCCCATAGCCTACTGGCGCAATGCCGCGATTTGGTCTGGGTTGTATCTTGCACAAGTTCCCAAGCTGAACAAGTTGGATCTTAGAGTCGAGGCCGGTTACACCGATCTTCCCAGTGGCCTCGAAAACGGCACTCCTCAATCCCATTATGGTCCCGGTGTTTTCTACTTTAATAATCGATACCCAAGTGGGTCGTATACGAACGACGGCTACCTACTCGGAAACTGGATGGGTCGAGATAGTCAGGGCGTTCAGGCTTGGAGCAACTACAGATTCAGTCCTCGAAGCTTTATTCAGGCCAGTTTCAGGCACGAAAAGGTAAGTCAGCAATATATGCCGGGAGGGGGCACGTTAACAGATGCGTCCCTGAGCGCAAACTTTTGGCTCCGCAATGATCTAAGTATATCCGGCACACTCCAGTACGAACGCTGGCTGTATCCGATCATCACTCCTGGAGCCCAGACCAATGTAACGACTTCGTTGCAACTGGTTTTCTGGCCTCAGTCTTGGAGAAGGTAGATCGAGAACGTTTGGAGAAAGCGAGACGTGACGCAGACAGCGACCAAACAGCAGCCTGAGACCGCACCCGAACCGGTTGTGGGAGAGGTGTTGCTGCCGCAAATGCCGATCGAGGATTCGCGCGAATGGCAAGCAGAACGGCTGCGTTCACTCTGGAAGCGTCGTCAGTTTTTTCTTCAAGCCGGGGCCCTCGGCCTGGTGGTTTCAACGCTGGTTGCCTTCTTGATTCCTAAGACCTTCACATCGACTGCGCAGCTTATGCCACCAGACACCCAGTCTTCCTCGGGCCTCGCGATGATGGCAGCCATGGCGTCGAAAGTCAGCGGCGGTCTGGGATCTGTAGCTGGTGATCTGCTCGGCGTGAAGAGCTCTGGAGCATTGTTTGTCGGAGTTTTGAGAAGCCAAACCGCGCAAGATCGCCTCATACAGCAGTTTGATTTGCGAAAGAGTTATGGCAAGCGGCTGGTCGTGGACGCGCGCGCGAAACTCGACGAAAACACTTCGATTTCAGAAGACCGCAAGAGCGGCATCATCACGATCAGCGTAACCGATCATAGCCCGCAGCGCGCCGCTGCCCTCGCAAACGCCTACGTCGATGAGCTGAACTCACTAGTTGCCGAGCTGTCGACCTCCTCGGCACATCGCGAGCGCGTGTTTCTTGAGGAACGACTCAAGGTTGCCAAGAGCGACCTTGATGCAGCCGTCAATGACCTCGCTCAGTTCTCCAGCAAGAACAACACTCTCGACATCCAGCAGGAAGGCAAAGCGATGCTCGACGCAGCTGGAACGCTTGCAGGTCAGATGATCGTCGCACAGTCGGAACTCGAGGGTCTGCGCCAGATCTATACTGACAATAATCCTCGCGTCCGCTCGCTGAATGCTCGTGTTGTGGAACTTCGCAAGCAGCTAGAAAAGTTAGGCGGTGAGAAAGCGAGCCACGATGGCGATGCCGCACCAGCCGGCGGCCAAGCCGCTGTCTCAGCCCCGGCCTCCGGCAATGGATTACCTTATCCCACCATTCATAGCCTTCCCCTCCTTGGCGCAAAGTATACCGACTACTACCGTCGCGCTAAAATTCAGGAGACTGTGTATGAACTTTTAACTGAACAGTACGAATTAGCCAAGGTTCAAGAGGCGAAAGAAACCCCCAGCGTCAAAGTCTTGGACCCAGGAACGATTCCAGAAAAAAAATCATCCCCTCCTCGACTACTGATCATTTTCCTTGGAACATTTTTGGCCTTTTCGATGTCAGTGGTTTTTGTTTTGGCAGCAGAGCAGTGGCGCGAAGCGGACCCGCATGACCCGCGAAAGATTTTCGCGAAGGAAGTTGTAGCGACGCTGGCAGAGCCGACGCACTGGTTTTCACGGAATGGCGCCGGACACAACGGCTTGCATGCCAAGGATTTGGACCAGCACAACGGCGACGGGCTTCAGCCACCTTCGCAGGGGCCGGGGAACGAGTAGTTGTGGCTGTAAGCTAAGGAAATGAAAAGGGTTAGGTCACAAATTGCCCTGTGAGTGACAGGGCGAAGCTATGAGAGCGCAATGCTGAACACATCGAGAATCCAGTCCGAAATGACGTTGTTATCGACAGCGGGAATCCTTGCACCGGATTTAGGGCCAGAATTTGCCCAGCCTCAATGGTATGCAGCATATACGCGCGCGAACCATGAAAGGCGTGTTGCTGACCAGCTTCAGGAACGCGAGGTCGAGATCTTTCTGCCGCAGTATGAATCGGTGCGCCGGTGGGCGGACCGTAAGGTACGATTGATGAGGCCACTGTTTCCGGGATACATCTTTGTCCACGTTGCGTTGCATAACCGACTTCGGGTTCTACAGGTTCCCGGCGTGGCTTGCCTCGTGGGGTTTGCGGGGAAGCCAGTGGCGGTGCCGGAAGAGGAGTTTGCGCGGATCCGGGGATTCTTGCAGAAGGGACTGCGTGCAGAGCCGCACCCATATCTGGCGGTGGGGCGGCGAGTGCGGGTGAGGAACGGACCACTCGAAGGGTTGGAAGGAATTGTAGCGCGGAGGAAGAATGGAAACCGACTGGTCGTTTCGCTGGAGTTGATCCAGAGGGCGATGGCCGTAGACTTGGACGGAGCCGACTTGGAAACGGTCGCATAGAGGCGGGAGGCCCCGGGGTTTTTCTGTAAATGCGGATTCTAAAGGGTTTTAAGTCCTTTGTTTTGAAACTGCACATTCTAAACGGGTTAGGGGGCATTTTTAGCAACTGCGGATTCTAAAGAAGTTACCGGTGAAGCCGGCTTTTACATAGACTGAATAGAAAGATCGAGGCCGGAATTGGAAGTGGGTCTGAGGAATAAGAATTGCGAGTGACGAAAACGGAAAGAATAGTGAGCCGCGAGAACATTTCGGAACGGTAGCATGGATTGGCAGAGTTAAGGTACTGAAACATAATGGGTTGTGGGCAACGTAGTGAGGCAGCGCGAGCAACGAGTGGGTGCGGCGGACTGATGACGCAACACAGCGAAGAGAGGAGAGATTTCTCGCTACGCTCGAAATGACGGGGCCGCGGTCGGACGCCGGGACCACGGCAAGGTAAGGCAAAGCTAGGCTAGGAAAGGCCAGGGAAGGGAATTCCGGGAGCTGGCAAAATCAAAAATGGCTGAGACGTCTACGAACGGGAACCTGCATCTGACCAGCGGGCGGCTCTTGGCGCGTAATACGGTCTGGAACCTGATCGGGAGCGGCGCGCCGCTGATAGTGGCGGTATTCTCGATTCCCATTTTGATACATGGGCTGGGCAAAGACCGCTTCGGAGTGCTGACCTTAGCCTGGGCGTTGATCGGATATGCCAGCCTGTTTGACATTGGACTTGGCAGGGCGCTTACGCAGCTGGTGGCCAAGAAGCTCGGTAGCGGAAAAGACCACGAAATCCCAACGCTGGCATGGACATCACTACTATTAATGTTGGGTTTGGGCGTCGCAGGCGCCGCCGTCATCATCACGATTTCGCCGTGGCTCGTGCATCATGTGCTCAAAGTTCCCGAAGCGCTTCAGCCGGAGGTAGTTATCGCCTTCCGGCTGCTGGGGCTGTCTGTTCCTGTGGTGATCGTGACTGCCGGACTTCGCGGCTTGCTGGAGGCTCATCAGCGATTCAAGCTTGTGAATGCTTTGCGCATTCCGATTGGCGTGTTCACCTTTGCCGGGCCGCTGCTGGTTCTTCCCTTTTCGCAGAGCCTGGTACCAGTTGTGGGGGTTTTGGTCGCAGGGCGCTTTGTGGGTTGCTTGGCGCACTTGTGGCTTTGTTTACGAGTAGTTCCCGAATTACGAAAGCGGATCATTTGGCACCGCCCATCGGCGGGTCCACTTTTGCGATTTGGCGGGTGGATGACGGTAAGCAATATTGTTGGCCCGCTGATGGTGACGTTGGATCGGTTCTTTATCGCTGGCTTGGTCTCTGTCGTCGCGGTTACTTATTATGCTACGCCTTTTGAGATGGTCACCAAGATGTGGTTGATCTCTGCAGCGATTGCAGGAGTGATGTTTCCGGCCTTTAGTCTTTCCGGCGCGCAGAGTGCGGATCGCACGGACTTTCTCTATCGCCGTGCGATGAAATATACGACTGCGATCATGGTTGCGCTCACAGTGGTTTTTTTGATTGCAGCCAGGGCCGGCCTTTCGATTTGGTTAGGGGCCGATTTTGCTATGCACAGTTTTCGGATCGCGCAGCTTTTGCTGATAGGAACTTGTGCCTTGGGAATCGCCGCACTTCCATTCGCACTCATCCAAGGCCTCGGAAGACCTGATATACCAGCAAAGCTGAATTTAATCGAGCTGCCCATTTATTTGGCCTCTCTTTATTGGGCTGTACAAAATTTTGGTGTGTTAGGAGCAGCAACGACTTGGATGTTGCGGGCTGTGGTAGACGGGCTATTTCTAGTATTTTTCGCGCATCAACTCCGACGAGCACCGTCTTCGCAGATTTCGGCTGTACCTGCCCCGTCGGTCATTGAATGAAGGGTTAGGCCGGAGCTAATGGCAAGTAATTCTTCGCAAGTCGCGACGAAAGGATCGGAGGTAATCCTGCAGTCCGTGTGCAAGGATGCCCAGTCGCCGAAATCGAGTTCGTCGGTTGAGTCGCCAGCGCCACCTCAGCGGGAAGCCATATGCGCAATAGTAGTGACTTTCAATCCTGGTCCAGACCTGCTTGCTCGGGTCGATGCTATTGCTAGACAAGTTTCCAATGTCGTAATCGTAGACAACGGTTCGGCGAAAATATGTGCCAGCCAGCTCGATCAGCTTAGCGACCAGCCTGGCATCCATTTAATCCTTAACTGTGAAAATGAAGGAATCGCCCATGCCCTTAACCAAGGCGCGAGCTGGGCTGCAGGACGAGGCTACGCCTGGATCTTGACACTCGACCAGGACACGGTTGTAGCAGAAGACATGGTTGATTCGCTGGTCGAAGCCTATCGCGCTTCTCTTTCTCAAGCAGAATTGGCTGTCATCGGATCCAACTTTCGGAGTTCACGAAGCGCAAAGCCGTTCTACGAGTTCGTCGATTCGCGCGATGTTTTGGCAAAAGAGGTAAAAACTGTAATTACCTCTGGCAGTCTGATTTCTCTTCACGCGTTCCATCTTATTGGTGGCTTTCGGGATGAATTTTTCATCGATGGCGTTGATTTGGAGTACTGCCTCCGTGCTCGCATCCATGGTTTGCGCGTAATGATGGTTTGCAAGCCACTCATGGAACATCCCATTGGGCGTCTGAGCGAACATCGTTTGCCTTGGAAAAAAACAGGTACGACCAATCACCCTGCATGGCGGCACTATTTCATGACGAGAAATATCGTGATCCTCGCTCGGGAATATATATGGAAGGAACCAGGATTGGTCTTGGCGACTTTGTGGGCCCGAACGAAGTCAATATTGCTGGTGGCTCTCTTTGAAGAAGAACGCATTCCTAAAATATGGTCTTCCATTCTGGGGGGACTGGACGGCATACGGGGAAGGACCGATAGGTTTCGCGCGCCCAATTCCAGAAGCCAACAGAGTCACACGTAGGGCCACATGGCAATTCTGATTGCAATTACGTTTTTGGCGTTGACTCTGTTCAACTATAGGACGTGCCAAGATGCCCGGTATCCGCCATTTCTAGCAAGTGGGACATGGTTAGCGATATTGGTTTTTTACGGGCTGAGCCCGATCCCTGTGTACACGATCGGGGTCGTGACGTCATTGGTTTTTGTCGTGGCTCTTCTCTCTTTCAGCGGCGGCGGGCAGTTGGCTTTGGCGCTTATCTCACCAAGGGTATTATCTAGTGATAAAATTCCTGCGGCATCTTCGTGGCGTCCACGTCTCAAAGTACTACTTTTGCTGGCCTCGATTGTTCTTTTGCCGTTCTTGTTCACGAAGGCAAATCTGTTGGCAGATCAATCGGGACTCGAAAATTGGTTTATCGGATTAAGAGTAGAGTTGACGTCATCCGATTCCTTATCCTACGGATTTTTGGGCAATGCGACCGCACTCAGCTATTTCACCACTTTCATATTTGCCATCGAGCATGGTGACGAGCTCAAGGAAAGGCTGCAATACTACTTGTCGGTGTTGGTCTCTTTTGCCTACGCTCTTCTGAGCACCGGACGAACTCCTTTCCTTTTAGTCTTGGTAACTTTGATGGGAATTGCCGCGATGCGGAACCGTCTGAGAGTAAAGAAACTTTTAGTCAGCACTCTTGTGTTCGTCTGTGCCTTTGCAGTTTTTGCCGTGATCCTCGGTAAGGGCGGAGATTTAGACGCGTCCGTTTCGGAAAACGTATCTTCAGTTGAAGAGTCTTTTGTGCAATACGCGATCGGAGCCATTCCCGCTTTCGATCAAGTTGTGAAAAGGGATGCCCCCCTCGACTATGGGAGGAACACATTTCTTGACGGACTGAATCTTATCCGCCGTGCTACTGGCGGAAGAGCCATCTCGCCAATCCAGGAAGAAGTTAGCGTTCCATTTCCAACTAACGTATACACGGCCATTCAGCCCCCATTTAAGGATTTTGGAATTATAGGAGTTGTGCTCGCCTTTGGTGTAATCGGATCATTTTCGACATATTTCTTTCTCCGTGCACTTTCTGGCGACAGCCTATATATATTCTGCTACTCACTCAGTCTTTATCCGCTATTTCTGATGGCCTTTACCGACCAATACTTCGCGCCGATGCTGAGTTGGGTAAAGTACTTGATCGCTGCCTACTTGTACTTTGGCATTGTGGAGAGACGAAGGGTGAACGCGTGGACGTGAATTTACGGCATCTGGCGGTTCGGGCCGCGAGACATGTGCTTGGCCGGTATGTTCCTTCGTGCAGGACTTTTCGTTCAAAAGTCGAAAGCAGACTTGGCTTGGAAATCGGTGGGCCGTCTGGCGCCTTTGGGGATGCAGGTGTGCTTCCCCTATATTCCCATTTAGCGCGCTTGGACAATTGCGTCTTCTCGCTCGAAACGATTTGGGAAGGACAGAGAGCCGAGGGCGCGACCTATTTCTATCATCCTCGAAAACCCTTAGGGTTTAATTTTATAAGAGAAGGTACTGATTTGGCTGGCATCGTCAATCATCAATATGATTTTGTTTTGTCTTCACACAATTTGGAGCATATTTCGAATCCATTAAAAGCCTTGAAGGAATGGATTCGCGTCGTCAAACCAAAGGGAGCAGTTATCGTTCTTCTTCCAGACTATCGCCTGACCTTTGATCATCGGCGGAAGCCAACACCCATCGAGCATATGGTGGAAGATTACGAACTTGGAAGAGACGAAAGAGATCTAACGCATCTTCCTGAGATTCTCGAATTCCATGACATATCGCGCGATCCTGGTGCCGGCTCGATTGAGAATTTCCGCCAGCGGTCTCTTCAGAATTTTAAAAACCGCTGTTTACATCATCATGTGTTCGACGAGATCAATAGTAGGAAGCTTTTTGAGACAGCGGGCCTCAGGGTGGAGTGCCTCGAATTTGCGAAGCCTAATCACATCGCAATCCTAGGTCGGTGTCCTGAGATGAGCGTATGAAATGTTCTCTCGACGTTGTCATCGTAAACTGGAATGCAGGGCAGCGTCTCGTTGATTGCCTGAAGTGCGTTCGCGCCACGCGACGCGACGGCTTTGAACTTAGACGGTTGGTTGTAGTCGATAATGCCTCATCAGATGGCTCCGCGGATAATCTACACTTCCCAGAACTGCCCTTGTCTGTTGTTCGAAATTCAGAGAACCGAGGATTTGCTGCGGCAAGCAATCAGGGAGCTCGGAGTAGTTCTGCGGATTACCTGCTTTTTCTGAATCCGGACACGCGCGTGCATGCCGATTCGTTTCAAATTCCTATTGAGTTTCTGGAAGAACCGGAAAACGCAAAAATAGGAATCTGTGGTATTCAGCTCCTTGACGAGGCAGGGAATGTAAGTCAAAGCTGCTCCCGGTTTCCAACGGCAGGCAGTTTTTTCTCGCTTATGCTTGGGCTGGGTCGGCTTTTCTCGAATCACTTCAAGGGTCACTTTCTCAGCCGCGAGGAGCATCTCAAATCAATGCGAGTTGACCAGGTAATGGGGGCATTCTTTTTGGTGCGGCGGGGGTTATTTGAATCATTGAACGGATTCGATGAGCGTTTTTTTGTCTATTTTGAGGATTTAGATTTTTCCTATCGCGCCAAACAAGCTGGCTGGGAAAGTTATCATCTTGCAACTGCTCAAGCGTATCACCGGGGGGGCGGCTGCTCCGAGCAGGTGAAGGCCCGGCGGCTGTACTACTCTCTGTGCAGCCGAATTCTTTACTCTTACAAGCATTTCAGGGCTCTGGCAGCGACAACGGTCACTCTGGCTACGCTTCTGATCGAACCATTCTCGCGGCTGGTCCTCGCCGCGTCACATGGATCGATGCGTGAAGCTGGAGAAATCTCGCAGGCCTATTTGATGCTATGGGGAGCACTTCCTTCATTACTGAAAACCAAAAGTGCTGGGCTAAAGCACAAGCCTCCGGGAACCGAACCCGTTGGACCGATTCCAGCCGAATAGATTTGTTCACTCTATTTGTTAGTTTTTCCTGGTAGAAATTCGAGAAATAACAGAAACCTTCTTCATTATCCAAGTACTGTTCTTTGCTAGGAGTCTCGATGATCGTTTGGCTGGTGATTTCGTCGTATCGAAACGACGAAGAGGTGGCGAGAATTGTGGAAAAGGTTCACGAGAGCGGAGCGACGATCTTTGAGCGGATTCTGGTGGTTGACTCCGAGGGTACGGGAGAGATACCGAGACTGATTGAGGATAGGGGTTGGGGCGACGTAATTTATAAGTCTTACGACTGGAATCTTGGTTCAGGGGCAAATCTTTGCGAACGGCTGAGGATTGCTGCCGATGGAGGCGCAGATTACGCGTACGCGCTGAATCACGATGGGAATTTTGATCCGGATGTTGTTTCGGCTTTGTCGAAGGCAGTTGAGCCCCTGAAAAACATCGGGGCGGCTTACCCGCTGAGCTATCTGACGAGTGCCGGGGCATACAATCTGACAGGCACTCGCGATTTGCCGCTGTCCGCTAAGCTCGTTGTATCACGGCCGAACGCATCGCTGATCGACGCATTCTGGAGCAGCAGCAATGGTGCGCTGTACTCGATGGAGCCAGTGAGACGAGGGATTGTGCCATGGAGCTTGATGTGGATGGCCTGGGAGGATCTGGAATATGGATGGAGACTTTCCAGCGGTGGATACAGACAGGTGATTGTTTGCGACGCGGTGTTTCAAGATAACTATGAGTATAAGAAGGCGTGGCTGGGCCGAACGGTGGACAAGCCGGCGTGGAGGACGTACTACAACGCGAGGAATCTGATCTTGGCGATCCGGCGTTCTCGCAGACGTCCGCTCTATTATGCAGTAGGAGCGTATAGGCTTTTGCTGGAGCTTGGGTTGATTCTTATGGTTAGAAGCAGCAAATGGGAGCGAATAAAGTTTTTGTTCACCGGCACGTTGGCGGGGCTACGATTCCCGATCGATGGAACGGATAAACTGGAGCAAAATGAGCACTTCGGTGTGCCTGCATCGCCACGATCCGCGGAACAATGAAACCTTTAAGTAAGATCGTTCACTTTCCATGTGCGGAATAGCTGGGTATTGGGATACGAGAAGTCGTTTGGAGGATCCGGTCGAGGTTTTAAATCGGATGGGGGCGGCGCTTGCGCATCGGGGGCCCGACGATTCAGGAATTTTCCATGACGTAAAAGCAGGAATCGGGTTGGCATTTCGAAGACTGTCGATTCTGGACCTGTCGGCGGAAGGTCATCAACCGATGTATTCGGCTTCGGGCCGTTTCGTGATGGTGTTCAACGGCGAGGTTTACAATTTCGAAGAAATACGCGCTGAACTCGAGCCACACCCATGGCGCGGCCATTCGGATACAGAAGTCATCCTGGAGGCATTCGAGCGCTGGGACGTCGAAGCCGCTGTAAAGCGATTCGTGGGGATGTTTGCGATTGCGCTTTGGGATCGGCAAGAAAGAAAATTACATCTAGTTCGAGATCGCTTAGGAATTAAACCACTCTATTACGGCCGCGCGGGTAACGCGTTCGTTTTTGGTTCAGAGTTGAAAGCTATGTGGCAGCACCCGGAGTTTGACGGAGAAGTGGATCGCGACGCGCTCGCTCTGTATATGCGACACAACTATGTGCCGTCGCCGCACTGCATTTACAAAGGCTTAAACAAGCTGGAGCCGGGATGCCTTTTGACGGTGGATGGGGAGAGCGCTGACACGCAAACCCGGCGATATTGGAGCGCAAAGGAAACGGCGCTGGCTGGCAAGCAGTCGCCATTGCGACTGAGTGATGAGGAAGCAATCGAAGAGCTACATCGATTGCTACTTCAAGCCGTGCGGCTTCGAATGATTTCCGATGTTCCTCTTGGGGCATTTCTTTCTGGCGGCATCGATTCGAGCACCGTGGTGGCTCTGATGCAGGCGCAGAGCCAGAGGCCAATCAAGACTTTCACAATCGGTTTTCAGGAGGACGGTTACGACGAAGCTATCCACGCCCGGAGAGTGGCGGATCATCTCCACACCGATCACACCGAGCTTTATCTGAATGCAAAAGATGCTCTAGATGTTGTCCCCATACTTCCGGGGATGTACGACGAGCCATTCTCGGATTCTTCGCAGATTCCAACCTATCTGGTGTCGAAGCTGGCTCGCCAAGCAGTGACAGTTGCTCTTTCGGGTGACGGTGGAGACGAAATCTTTGGTGGCTACAGTCGCTATACGCTGATCGGGAAGATCTGGAAATATGGCAAAGCTATCCCGGGACCGCTCAAGATTGCAGCAGCGCACATGCTTCAGCAGATTCCACCACAGCATATTGATCAGGGATTTAGCATGGCGCGACCATTCCTCCCGAAGGCGCTTCGGCTGACGACGCCGGGGGATAAGGCTCAAAAGCTTGTCCCATTTCTCAGACGAAAGAGCCCGCAAGACCTGTACTACCAGGCGCTCTCTCATTGGGACAATCCTGAGGAAGTTGTGATTGGTGGGCGCGAGCCGAACACGGTTCGCAAATGCATCGCGGAATTTTCTATTGGTGGGAGCAACGAAGAAGCGATGATGTTGACCGATTTGGTGAACTACCTGCCCGACGATATTCTCACTAAATTAGATCGGGCCAGCATGGCGGCCAGTCTAGAAGCGCGAGTTCCGCTCTTGGATCACCGAGTGGTGGCGTTCGCTTGGACCATATCCCCCGCACAGAGAAAGCGAGACGGAGTAAGCAAATGGATTCTGCGCCAGATTCTATATAAGTACATTCCGCGAGAGCTTATTGAGCGACCCAAAATGGGTTTTGGCGTGCCTATCGGCCGGTGGCTGCGCGGACCACTAAGGGAATGGGCCGAAAGTCTGTTGGACGAAGATCGGCTTCGAAGAGAAGGATATTTTGATCCCGTCCCAATTCGGCAGAAGTGGGAAGAGCACATCGCAGGCCGCAGGGCTTGGCAATATCACTTATGGGACGTCTTGATGTTCCAGGGCTGGCTCGAAGAAAACCAGCGCAGGCACACAGCTTTTGATGTCGTTCCAGCAGCAAAATGCTCTTCGGGTTTGTAGGCACACTCTTGGAGCACCCTCCAATCTAAATTCCTCGCAATAGGAAAGTCACGGGAATGAAATTGCTTTTCCTAAGTACCGAAGACTCCACGTTTTGGTCCCATCGTTTGGCGTTGGCACGCAAGGTGAGGAATCTAGGAGTAGATGTAGTGATCATGACGCGTGCAGGGGAGCATAGCTCAAGGCTCGAAGAAGAAGGGTTCCGCGTAATTCCCTGGTCCATCTCGAGGAAAAGCTTAAACCCGTTTAGAGAATTTCGAAGTTTTTTTCAAGTCCTTAAGAGTTATCACGAGGAACGTCCAGACATTGTTCATCATATAGCTCTGAAGCCTATTGTTTACGGGTCCCTCGCAGCACGACTTTGCGGATGCATGCCGTCTGTCAATACCGTAACCGGGCTCGGTCCTGTTTTCGTGAGAGGGAATTTGAAGAGCAGAGTTCTACGGACCTTACTCGTCAGAGTGTTGCGAGCGTGCTTTCGGGCTAAAAACAGCAGAGTCATTCTTCAGAACGAAGATGACCGAGAGCTGTTCCTGAAGACGAAAATCGCCGTTGCCGAGAAAACAACCGTGATAGCTGGATTTGGCGTGAACACGGAACAATTTGTGCCTGGCCCAGAGCCCGATGGCCAGTTTGTTGTCATGCTGCCGGCGAGAATGCTGTGGGAGAAGGGCGTGCGCGAGTTCGTGGAAGCCGCACGAGAATTGCACAAACGAGGCGCTTCAGTGCGAATGGTGCTGGTCGGGGCACCAGATCCAAACAATTCGGGCTGCATTCCAGAACAGCAGCTCAGAGAATGGGCGGAATCCGGAAGTGTCGAGTGGTGGGGTCAACAGACGGATATGTCAGAAGTCATTCATCGATCCCATTTGATCTGTTTACCTTCCTATCGGGAGGGTCTGCCCAAGGTATTGCTAGAAGCAGGAGCTTGTGGCCGAGCGATAGTGACGACGGACGCGCCCGGGTGCTCGCAAGTGGTGCGCCATGGTGAAAACGGTCTACTGATTCCCATCAAGAATTCTCGGGCGCTTGTTGATGCCGTTCAAAGTCTATTACTGGACAGAAGTCGGCGATTGCAGATGGGAGAGGTAGGGCGTGGGCGCACCGTAACAGAGTTTTCGGAGGGAAAGATTTCTCGGCAAACTCTGGATGTGTACGCAGAACTCTTGAACGGCAATTTGCGTTTCGGTCTGAAGCCTTTTGAGGAAAAGGCAAAGGCGGCGGCCAATCTGTGAATCATTCTCTCACGAGAACTTTACTTGAGCAGAATTTCCTAAGAACTGACTTCCATTCCTAGTCTAAGGAAACGCTAGAACTCATGGCCCATCTATTGGCTTTTTTGGGGTGTATCTGTTTGTCGATTCTTGCGACGTGGTGTGTGCGGAACGTGGCGAATGCGAGAGGCTGGATTCACGAGCCTAGGCTTGACAGGCATGTCCACACGATGCCAGTGCCAAGGCTCGGCGGTGTGGCAATTTATTTTTCGTTCATGACTGTGGTGATTTTGGGGGTAGTGATTCCGTGGCTATTGGGAAGTGTATCGCCGTTGCATTCGAGGGCGATGGTGGGGCTGCTGGGGCCCGCGCTAATCATTTTTTTTCTGGGATTGTATGACGATGTGTACTCGTTGAATGCGTATTGGAAATTCGCGGTAGAGACGGTAGCGGCCATCGGGCTGTATGCGGGGGGGTACGGGATACACAATTTGGGCTTGGTGCATGGAGGACAAACTCTGGGGTGGGAGTACTGCCTGCCGCTGACGGTATTGTGGGTGTTACTGATCACGAACGCATTCAACTTTATAGATGGATTGGATGGGCTGGCGGCGGGGGCAGCGGTGTTTTCGGCGATGGTGGTGTTTGTGATGTCGCTTATCGCGTCTAACGGATTTATAGCCTTTCTATCGATTGCATTGGCGGGAGCGACGTTGGGATTTTTGCGATTCAATTTTCACCCAGCAACAATATTCTTGGGCGATTCGGGAAGCTTATTTATCGGGTTCATGTTGGCTGCACTGGCGCTTGCCGGATCCCAAAAAGCGCCGACGATTGTTGCGGTCGCGATTCCGATCGTATCGCTAGGATTTCCGATCTTGGATGTGGTGCTCGCTGTAGCGAGGAGATTTGTGGCGAAAAAACCTCTATTTGATGGAGACAAGTCGCATATTCACCACAAGCTGGTAAGGAGAGGATTGTCGCAAAGAGACGCAGTACTGACGCTCTATGCGGTGACGGCTGGATTCGGATTCATGAGTTTGATACTGCTGCAGCAAAGAAGAGCCATTGCTTTGGTTCTTGCTGTCGCGGGAATTGGGATTTTTCTAGGGGTGCAGCAATTGCGCTATCAGGAATTTGCTGAGCTCCTTTCGTTGCTACAAAGGGTGTCTCGACGCCGCCAAGTCTTGGCCAACCATGTGGCCATTCGGCACGCCGCGGAAAAGCTGGGCGAGTGTCAGGATCTCGATACGATGTGCCAGATTTTGCGAGATACCCTTGAACCGATAGGATTTGACGCTGTTCGTTTTCTGAAGTCGGGTAAGAACGGATTTTCTTCGTCCATGCTTCAGCCCATGCGTTATCTACCTGATGGGACTTGGCTTTATTCCTGGTTCGCGCACGAAATAGCCGAACCTCCATGGGAGCTGAAACTAGAACTGATCAACGGCTCAACGAATCGTTGGGGCTACCTTTCTTTGATTCGCATGTCCAATGAGACTCCCTTGCCGCTCGACCTGAATATGCTGACTGCCGAGTTTCGCTGTTCCCTCTCTGGAGCGATTGAACGGGCAACTGCTCGTCTCGAAAAGGTGAGAGATATTGGCGAGGACGAAAGAAATCAAAGAAGTCGCGCGATCGGGGCTGGAACCATGGCTGATTAAAGACACAAGAGCGCGAGAAATGGTAAGACTCGATGTGCAATCCTATCTGCTTCATCTTTTCAGTAGAAGGGCCATTCTTATTGAAACACCAAATGCATCTCGATAATAAGGAGTCGATATGAAAGGCATTGTGCTTGCCGGGGGGACGGGGAGCCGGCTCAATCCACTGACGAAGGTCACAAATAAGCACCTGCTTCCTGTGTATGACAAGCCGATGGTGTACTACCCAATCCAGACGCTCGTCAACGCAGGCATCCAGGAAATCCTTTTAGTGACGGGCGGGAAAAACGCCGGTGACTTTCTGCGGCTTCTTGGCAATGGACGCGATTTTGGCCTGAAACATCTTAACTACACGTATCAGGACGGAGAGGGGGGGATCGCGGAAGCGCTCGGCTTGGCGGAAGACTTTGCCGATGGAAATCCGGTCTGCGTGGTGCTTGGCGACAACATCATTGAGTTGAATATTTGCAAGGCTGTTGAAGAGTTCGCGCGGCAAAAATGTGGGGCGAAAATTCTCTTGAAGGAAGTTCCCGACGCTGAGAGATTTGGCGTCGCAGAAATTCGCGGGGATTTCGTAGTTGGCATCGAAGAGAAACCAAAAAGTCCCAAGTCCAACTATGCCGTAATCGGAGTCTATATGTATGACACTACAGTCTTCGAGAAAATTCGCCGCTTGAAACCCTCGGGCCGCGGGGAGTTGGAAATCACCGACGTGAATAACTTTTACGTTCAAGAAGGCACTTTGACTTATGAGCCGCTCGACGGCTGGTGGACCGATGCCGGAACATTCGAATCGCTCCTGCGGGCCAATCAACTCGTGGCTAAAACAGGCGCCAACAAAATGAGTAGTGAAGCCAGCGTTGCTACGGTTGCCGCCCGGAGCGTGAGCCAATGAAAATTCTAGTGACAGGTGGAGCTGGATTCATTGGTTCTAACTTCATTCGCTACATTCTCGGAACCGGCCCGCACTATACCATCGTCAATTACGACAAGTTGACCTATGCCGGAAATCTGGCAAATCTCGAGCAAGTCACCGAGAATCGCAACTACACCTTTGTGAAGGGTGACATCTGCGATGCCCCCCTTCTGGAAAGCGCGATGCGCGGTTGCGACGCTGTTGTTCATTTTGCGGCTGAGTCTCATGTCGACCGCAGCATCTATGAGCCATCGCCCGTAATTCAAACAAACATCACGGGTACTTTTGTGCTCCTAGAAGTCGTGCGCAAGCTCTCCATCTCCCGCCTCGTGCATGTTTCTACGGACGAAGTCTACGGAGATATTCCTCCAGATAAGTTCGCTGACGAACATTCGCAACTGCAACCGAGCAGCCCGTACTCAGCGTCCAAGGCGAGCGCTGATCTTTTGGTTCGATCGTATATTCGCACTTATAACCTTCCCGCAGTGATCACGCGATCTTCGAACAATTACGGTCCTTATCAGTTTCCGGAAAAATTCGTGCCGCTTATGATCACAAGTGCCATCGCCGACAAGGCTCTTCCTGTTTATGGCGATGGCAAGCAACAACGCGATTGGTTGCACGTTGAGGACAACTGCCGGGGAATCCTTACTGTTCTCGAAGAAGGAAAAATCGGAGAGGTTTACAACATTGGGGGGCTGGATCTCGAGGAAAATATAATTATGGCTCGACGCATCCTGCATCTCACGGGGAAATCCGAGAATTTGCTGTCTTACGTTAAGGATCGACCTGGCCATGACCGTCGCTACGCACTGAACTGCGAGAAAATAGAAAAGGAGTTGGGTTGGAGACCTGTTATCACTCTAGAAGATGGCCTACGGCAGACCATCGACTGGTACAAGAATTCTGGTCAGTGGCTCGCGGGGATTCGCGGCGGCGAATATCTCTCCTACTATGAGAAATATTATGTAAATCGGGAACGGTCTCTTCATGCGATTGCCAGCGCTGGTTCATTAGTTTCAGATTGAACTTCGCAAGGAAGTATTTCGCGTCTTGCTACAGATGTGTAAGCCAGCGGGCATCGGAGTTAATGCAACGAATAGAGACATCTCTTCCAGGCGTGTTTGAGCTGCGGCCGGTTATTCATCGCGACGCCCGCGGCTTCTTTGTCGAGACCTTCCATCAGGCGAAGTTTGCCGACCTCGGAATCGCGGATACGTTTGTTCAAGATAACCATTCGCGTTCCAACATAGGGACGCTCCGCGGCCTTCATTACCAACTACGTCACCCACAAGCGAAAATCTGTCGCGTCGTCGAAGGCGAAGCGCTGGACGTTGCAGTTGACATACGAGTTGGCTCATCAAACTTCGGAAAATGGACCAGCGTGCTTCTTTCTGCAGAAGTGCAAAATCAGATTTATGTTCCGAAAGGGTTCGCGCACGGTTTCTTAGCACTCTCGGAAACAGTGCAATTCCTATACAAATGCAGCGATTTCTACCATCCCGAGGACGAACGAGGCATCGCATGGAACGACCCCGATCTCAAGATTTGCTGGGGCGTTGAATCTCCGATTATTTCAGTGCGAGACTTAGCGTTTCCGGTGCTGGCTCGAGTGCCTCACGAATTTCTGCCGGAGCATCTAGCGAAATGAAGCCCGTTATATTGTTGACTGGCAGGAACGGTCAAGTTGGCGGGGAACTCTTGCGGCATCTACCGCAATTGGGCGAGGTGGTTGCGCCCGGCCGTGACCAGCTAGATCTTTCGAAACCTGATGACATCCGCCGAACGATACTAGACGTTCGTCCGCAACTTATCATCAATGCGGCTGCGTATACGGCTGTCGACCAAGCAGAAACAGACCAAGCGACAGCACAAGCGATCAATCAGGAAGCGCCCGGCCTGATGGCTGTGGAAGCGAAGAAGATCGGCGCGACCTTGCTGCATTACTCGACCGACTACGTATTCGACGGAACCAAGAGAGTTCCCTACGGCGAGACGGATTCTGCGAATCCCATTAACATTTACGGGAAGACCAAATTTGCCGGAGAGCAGGCAATTCGCAGCACCGGTGTACCGCACCTAATTTTTCGAACGGCGTGGGTCTATGCCAAGCGGGGCCGCAATTTCCTACTGACAATCTTGCGCCTTGCAACGGAACAAGAGGAGTTAAGAATAGTGAGCGATCAAATTGGGGCGCCAACTTGCGCCGCGGATCTGGCGGCCGCGACGTGCAAGATCCTGGCCGGCATAAGTGAGCGGAATCCCGCGAAGCTTGTTTTTTCCGAAGTTAGCGGGACCTACCACATGAGCGCGGCAGGTCAAACAACATGGTATGACTTCGCCCAGATGATACTCAAAGAAGCAGGAGCCGCCCCACACGATTTAGGATGGCTCGCCGAGGCGACCAAGGGACGTCAATTGATCGCCCGACATGTGATTCCAATCTCCTCGGAGGAATTTCATTCTCCCTCCCGCCGCCCGTCGTACTCAGTCCTCTCGAATTCCCGATTAAACCAGGCGTTTGGCATTGCATTGCCCGACTGGCAATCTCAGCTGCAACGCTGCTTCGCTTCTGATTGCACCGCAGCAAATATCGCTGCCCGCTGCGGTGTCAATTAAAACGGGCTCAAGCGTCCTCATTCTTAAATCCCTTTTTCTTTTAGCATCCTTCCAAGATCCGAACAACTCCTGATCGTTGTGCGGCAATTCCGCAGTAATTCCTTCAGATCGCCTCGCTCTACCTCCCATCTTAGTTTCCCGTGAGTCTCGAATCCGCCTTCGGATCACATCCGCATTTCACATTAAAATTCTAGGTTGGGTCTGCCTTCTGGCAAGCGAATAGGGCATGAGCTGAGATTCGTGCGTGCGGTGTAACTTTCGGGTTTTCACGGCCGACCCAACTTCGCAAGCCGATTCGCTGTTAAACCAAGGCTGTGCGCGGCCAAGAGTTGTCCCACATCTGCAACAATCCCCGCTGTAGCCCGTCTCTCCCGCACCTGCTTCACCGCTTCTCGCAACCTTTCCTTTTTCATGGTGTTTGATTTATTTAGCAACTCGGTCGGTAAAACGAATGGCAGTACTGTGAAAGCAGGCGCTTTTCAACTGCTCTGGATGTTAGCCAATTGTAATGCAGGCCACTGTCTTCGCTATCGCTGCTCTTCGAGAATTGTTCGCCCTGTCCGTTGCGTCAGTTAACCGGCAAGAGGCAGTTCGCAAGCGCTTCCTTGTGCGCACTATTGGCTCGCGGTACGGTGGATCAAACACGGTTCCATCCCGTGAGCTCGCTGTTTTCCACTCGCATTAAGTTTGGCTAGTCAACTCAACCAAACGGGGACTTTTGTAGATCAATCTCATTCGAATAGGAGCCATGCGCACGATGAAAAGCCACAACAAACTGATGTTCGCTTTTTTTGCTCTTTTGCTCTTCGTTCCTGCGTTCATTTCTGCAATGCCGAAGCCTCCGAGAGAGCATCCTGCTTATCTCCACGCTTTGACCGATCTCCGTCACGCACGCGCCCATCTCCAACGTCCCGATGGAGGGGAATTGCGCGACCAGGAGAAGAAGGCTATTCACGAAATCGATGAAGCCATCAACGAAATCAAGAAGGCTTCCATCGACGACGGCAAGGATATCAACGATCATCCTGCGGTTGACGCTGGCCTCGACTGGCGCGGCCGTCTCCACCGTTCGCTCGAACTCGTGAACAAAGCTCACAACGATGTTGCCCAGGAAGAAGACAATGCCTTCGCTCAGGGACTTCAGCAGCGCGCTCTCGAACACATCGACAAGGCGCACCATCACATCGAGGAAGCGATTCAAGTCGTACAATAGTCTTTCCAAATTGTATTTCGTTTCAGGACGCCGTGGCCATCTTCAGCCGCGGCGTCTTTTTTTGTCAGGCACCCTTGTCTTGCGAGGCGCTACTGCAGTTTGTCGTAAACGGCTTTCGCGTCCGCAAGCCGCTTCAATACATATTCTCTCTCGGCGGGCGAATTCCAGTCGGGATATCTAGAAGTGATATCAATCGTTCGGTTGATCCAAGCGGCAAAATACTTTGCGTCCTGCGGCGAACGCGGTGCCTTGCCTCCGATCGTTACGTAGACGGGGCTCGTCGTCGCGTAAACGTAATTGTCCAGCACTGGATATTCGGCTTTGTCGCTCGAAGTCCGCAGCACGCACCATCCGCTTTTGTTCAGTGGAAGCGTTCCAGTGACGTCCGCGGAGTCGCGCGCTCCCGCAAGCTTGAGCGTTTGCGCGACTTGACCGTTGCAAACTACTTCGAAATGATCCAGCCGCACAATCGACCGCAGCTTCGCAGTAAACGGCACGGCCGCCTGCGAGCCTTCAAACTTTAACTCGTCTCCAACGCGTTTCCCCCCAAGCGTGAATTCAATCAGAGGCCCGTTCGTCGCAAACGTCCTTCCTTGCTTCAATCCTTCTTTCCATGAACTGGTCGTCGGAGGCAGGGTGGAGACCCACACGTAGACTCGGTCCATTCCAACATGTCCTCGTATGGGAGCGGCGTAATCCGCAGTCGCATCCGTTCCCGCGCCTGCCGGCAAATGGAATCCGAGATTCAGCAATCGGTACCACACTGCCGCTGTCGAACGATGATCGCTGAATCCGACGATTTCCATGTAATCCAATTTTCCCAGCGCAGCATCCACGGGAAGCTCGTCCGTAATTCGTTCCGCCGGATCGGCAAATGGATTCGGCTCTGCATCGAAGGGATGCACCGCTCCCACGAGCGCGCCTTGAAGGTGCGCCATGTCATATACGTCCGCGTTCATCGGATAGAGACTCGTGGCTGCGGTGTTCGGATATCCCGCATAGCCTGGCAAGAGAAGGGAACCCTGCAGGCCAACGAGTCCTCGGTGTCCCCAATAGCTTGTGTGGAATTCCTGCCCGCCAACGATCGCGACGCTCCCTGGATCGAAGGATTCTTGATTTTCTCCAACGCTCGCGATGTCCGGAAATCGCTGCTCTTTGTTGACCACCAGATTGCTGACGACACGCAGGCCTTCCGCTTTTGCTTGCTGGGACAGACGATCCAAGTTGTCCTGGTAAGTGCCACCGTAGTTCATGTGCACGTGCAAGTCGGAGCTAATCCAGTTCTTTGCGTCGGGCAATTCACTCTCGAGAGGCTGCAGCTTTATCTCTACTTGCTTTGAATCCCCTGGCTGCACTTGCAGAGTCTGCGAAACTGGTTTGTACTCAAAACCTTTTGCCACATCGATCTTGATCTTGCCGACCGGCACGACTAGATTAGCCACCTCACTCAAATGGAAGTAATGCGCCTCGAACTGCCGTTCTCTTCGGTCAAATCCATCATCCGCATGGATCCAGGCCGAATCCGGAGCCAGGAATTTCCCGTTCTCATCGGTTACGGAAACCCGAGCCGGCAAGTCATTGCCGCTGCTGTCCACCACACGCAGCTGGACGGTGCCGCGCGGATTCAAATAATTGCGTCTTTCGATTAGTAGCTCGCCCATCGGGCCGCCCGGAACAGTTCGGAACTCAATACGCGTGCCTGACGCTCCACCGTAATTTGCAATGAACGCAAGTTGCTTTCCGTCTGGCGACCACCGCACGTTTGTGCAGTCCCAGCCGCTGTAAGTGAGCGGAAACGCATCGCCGCCATTCGCTGGCATCACCCATACGTTGTGCCACTGTCCTCCAAGATACGAGCTGTAAACGATGCGTGAGCCGTCCGGCGAAAAATCCGGACGCGCTTTCCAGTTTGTTTCTTCGTAGTGAATCTCGTGTGCTTCGGAGCCGGGCTCTGCGCGCATTCGCCAGAAGCCACCGCTTCCATGAAGGTGGCCGCGATTTGAAATGAAAAGGATTTCTTTGCCGTCGCGCGTCCAGACTGGGCTAATCTCCGTGTCGAAAACACTGTAGTAATAGCGCGGCAGGTCGCTCTTCGTTTCTCCGATCAGCCGCACCACGTTACTGAGCATTCCGCCGTTTACATCCGCACGGAAAATATGAAAGCGCTTGTTGTACGTGGTCGAAACGAAGACAATTCGTTTTCCGTCCGGCGACCAGCGCGGTTCAACGTTTACCGCGCCACCGCTTGTCAGTTGCTGCGATTTTCCAGAGCCCAAATCCAGAAGCCACAATTCCATCGCATCTTTCTGATAGGAAACGTAAACGACGTTCTTACCGTCCGGCGACCAATCCGGCTGGTAGTCGTAACCCGGCCCATCCGTGATCTGCTGCGCTTCTTTCGAATCAATTTTCTGACGCCAGAGTGATCCTGCCATCGAATACACC
Source organism: uncultured Acidobacteriota bacterium (assembly GCA_963784015.1). Lineage (GTDB taxonomy): Bacteria > Acidobacteriota > Terriglobia > Acidiferrales > UBA7541 > Acidiferrum. Next base: position 918,266 of record CAWAPX010000023.1, on the reverse strand, counting down.
ACTTCTTTCGAGTCCGGCGACCACGCCACGCTGCTGGGCCCGCTCGTCAGTTGCGGCAAATACATTTCGCGGAAATAATATGGATGCGGCAGGTCGATTTGCGGCAGAACCGGCTTGCGTTGCGCGCAGACGGTCAAGACTGCGGCCGCAAGCGCAGTAAGAAAAAGCAAACCCCTTTTGATCACGTTATGCTAAGCCTGCTTTGGAGAGAGGCAATTCGCGGATACGTTTGCCCGTCGCCACAAAAATCGCGTTGCATAGAGCTGGCGCAAAGGCGGGCAATCCGGGTTCGCCCACTCCTCCCGGAGGAGCATCGCTCGGCACGATGTGCACATGCACTTCGCGTGGCGCTGTATTCATTCGCGCCATCGGGAAATCATTGAAATTCGATTGGTCGATGGCGCCATTCGTGGCCGTAATCGATCCATAGAACGCGATGCTCGTTCCCATCACAGCAGCGCCTTCAAACTGATTTATGACCATCGCCGGATTCACGACTGTTCCTGCATCCAGCGCCGAGTCAACGCGATCGATGTGCACGCGCCCTGCGTCATCGATATGCATTTGGACGACAGATGCCGCATATGTCAGGAAGCTGCGGTGAAACGCAATTCCAATTCCGGCACCATTGCTCGGTTTTGTTTTCCCCCAGCTCGACTTTTCAGCGGCGGTCTCTACCACTCGCTTGAATCTCGCCGTATCGATCGGATATTGCTCGTAGCTTCCGCCGTAATTCGAATAGTCCTTCGGCAACTCGCTCTTAGGAATGATTCGGTCAGGCCCCAAAAGTTGGAGCGCGTATTCGACCGGGTCTTTACCGGCCGCATGCGCCAATTCATCCTCGAAGGACTGAATCGCGAAGGCATGATAAATGTTCGCAACGGAGCGAAGCCAGCCAATGCGCACGTGCGCAATGGCCGGCCCGTTCTCGGAACGCTGATTCGGAATCGCGAATGGCAAATCGCTGAAGCCCAGGCCAAGTTCATCCGCATCGGAGTAAACAGTGCTTGCGTTGAATGTCGAACCGATGGGAGGAAACACCGTACGTTGGAGCCACGCGGTAGGTTTCCCATCGTCACCGAGCGCCGCTTTCATGTACATCGCGGACACCGAATGGTAGGAGTCAAACTTGATATCGTCTTCCCGGCTCCAGACCACTTTCACCGGCTTGCCCGTTTTCTTAGAGAGAACGGCAGCTTCCACCGCGAAATCAGGGAAAGATTTTCGGCCGAATGCACCGCCCAATAGCGTTACATTCACCGTCACGTCTTCTTTTTTTACTCCGACTGCCGCTGCGATTGCATCTCGTGCGCCCACGGGATTTTGCGACGGTGCCCAGACCTCTACTTTTCCTTCCTTATAAACCGCGAGTGCCGCGGGAGGCTCCATCGACGCGTGGGCTAGCAGCGGCGCGTAATATTCCGCCTCGACAATCTTTCCACCTTTGGCAAACGCCGCATCCACGTCACCAAGTTCGCGCACCACTTTTCCCGGTTTGCGCGCGGTCTCCTGTAGTTCCTTTTTGTAGGGATCGGAGCTAAAAACACCGTGGGGGCTCGTCTCCCACTCGATTTTCAATTTTTTCTTGCCCTGAAAAGCTGCCCAAGTGTTGTCCGCGAGTACGGCTACGCCGCCGAGCGCCTGGAAAAGAACCGGGGGCTTAAACGTGTCGATGGTTGCCGTCTGCTTCACGCCAGCAACCGAAAGCGTTGCGGAATCATCCACCGATTTTACGGTGCTGCCCATTACAGGTGGGTGCACGACGCTCGCATAGAGCATTCCCTCCATGTGCGTGTCCTGCCCGTATTTAGCTTTGCCAGTACAGAAGTCTTTCAGGTCATACCCCGCTGCGGGTTTTCCGATGTAGCGCCATTCACTGCGTGACTTCAGCTTCAGCTCTTCTTTCTTGGGCACTTCCAGTTTGGAGGCTGCCGTAGCAAGTTCGCCGTAGCCAAGTTTTTTTCCGGATGCTTTATGAATCACATGATTCAGTTCCGTCGAGCATTCCGTCGCAGGGACGCCCCACTGCTGCGCCGCCGCACGCACCAACATCAGCCGGGCAGTCGCTCCCGCTTCCCGCAGTGGCACGAAGAAGCTGACCACCGAGTGCGACCCATCCGTATCCTGGTCGCCGTATTTTTCAGAGCCGATGGCCTGCACGACTTTCACGTGCGCCCAGTCCGCATCCAATTCATCAGCAACAATGCGCGGCAAGGACGTGCGCACTCCATTCCCCATTTCCGAACGGTGAGCGATCACGTAAACCGTGCCATCCGTACCGATCGCCAAGTAGACGCTGGGTTGCAGAGGCGCTTTCTCCGATGAAGGAAATGGATCGCCTGCGCCGCTGCCGGTTGACTTCGCGAAAAGCTGCTCGGGTACCATGGAAACGCTGAGCACGAAAGCGCCCGCTCCAAGAATCCCTTTCAAGAAATCGCGACGCGTATTCGCCGATTCCGATTCGATTTTCGACATATTTTCGACTCGAATCATTGCTACCTCCGGTTGCTGTCCACGCTTCCAGCCAGCACCTCTAGCTCAACATCCTACCGCCATTTCGGATAGTTGCAAGGCTGGTTTGGCTACGACTCAGGCCAGGCGCCAAGCGCGCGGCGTAAGGCGACGAGCTGGCCCAGGTGATAGGAATTATGATCGGCGAGCAGCAACGCTTCGCGCAAAACCGTCTGTCCCTCGCCATGAGGTATTTTGGCGGACAAATCGGTGCGCGGATTCGCTACCAGATGAACCATTTCGAGCAGGTCGTGCTGGAAGGCCGCCACGCTCTCGTCCCAAGCTTCACGATTGGCAGGCGCCGGCGTTTTTGGCCAGTAACCGGACGGAAAAGGCGGAGAGACGTGTTGTGGATTTCTGCTGAACTCCAGGATATCCCGCTGCGCGAGCCGCGCGTGTTCGAGCAGCTGCCAGCCTGTATGCGGCAGACCGTCCGCGAACGATCCGTATTTCTCCGGAGGGAATCCATCCAGGGCATCCATGAAGTGGACGTGCGCGCCCCCGCCTTTTAGCAAATAGGCGACCTGTTCGCGCAATTCGCGATCTACAGTGCGCGGCGGCTTAGACATCGCTTTTCGGATGGTTTTCTTGCCAGTTTTTTTGATGGTCTTTTTCTTTTTCATTCTGGTTTCCCGGATATCAGCACCTGCTGAGGCATTCCAGTCACTGGATGCAGAGTGGTTTTCGAAAATCCTGCATTTGCAAACATTTTTTCGTATTCCGAATACGTATAGGCATCGCCAGCGTCTGTCCCGACGAGCATGTTGAGGCTGAATGCTGCTGCCGCTGGTGGCGTCACGCGGTCTTCGTTCGGTACGAACTCGAGAGTAACGGCCTTTCCGCCCGGCTTGAGAGCAGCATAAACGCGGCGCATCAGCGCCTCGCAGGTTGGCATATCGAAATGATGAAAAATGTTTGTGAGCAGGACAATGTCGTATCCGCTTCCCAGATTCGTTTCAAACGCGCTTCCGGGACGAGTTGTGTAACGGCCGGAAACACCCGCAGTTTGTGCTTTCTCTTGAGCAACGGCAAGTACGGACGGCCAATCCACGGCAACGATATGCGCTTGCGGATTCTTCTTCGCAATGGTTATGCCGTAATTCCCGTGTCCCGCGGCGATATCCAACACGCTGCACGGCTTGCCTTCTTTCGCGCCAATTAATTCGGCGATGAAATTAGCCGCCGGGACTGTAAGTGGGGCCATCGATTTGGCAAACGCGACCCAAACTTCATCCTGCGGTTTGGAGTTGTCTCCCTGCACTCCCGTCGTTCCACCTTTGCGGACTGCCTCGGTCAAAGCCTCGACATTTTTCTTGTGCCATGTGCTTCCGAGAAACCCGGTTACTGCGACGAGAGAAGCAGGCGAGCGACGGTCGAGAAAAAGCGCAGACTCCTCGGTAAGGGCGTAATGCCCGTTCTCCTTCGTGATGAGGCCCATGATCGTCAAGTAATCGCAGAGGATGCGCAAACCACGCTCGGAAGCATTGATCTTTGTGGCGAGAAGCTCCGGTGTATTCGCGCCCGCTCCGATGGCCGTGAAAACGTCGAGCTCGATTCCCGATTTCAGAGCGGCCGTCTGTTGGAAGGCATTCATGAGATTGAAAATGCGTTCCGGGGTCGGGCGGTTTGTAGTGGAGGGTGTGGCCATTCGGTTTGCCCCTATTTAGCAGATTTTGTCATTTCAAATATACACCCAGCTCGGCGTCAGTTTCGCTGTTCAATTCCATTGCCCACATCCGGGCTGGGCTGGCATACTCTCTTTCCCCTCACGGCTTGCGAGGGACCACATATGAAACGCGAATATCACCGCTGGTATTCACCGCGGCTGGGCATCGACATGGGCGTGATCGTTCACGGCCATTGGGGACAGCCGATTCTCGGTTTTCCGACCAGCGCGGGCGACGAAACGGAGCTCGAAGGCCAGAGCATGATTGGCGCGCTGGCCGATTTCATCGAAGGCGGCAAGATAAAAGTCTTCAGCATCAATTCGATCAATGGCCTCAGCTTTTACAATAAGGGCGCGCATCCGTTCCACCGTAGTTACGTTCAGTCCGTTTTCGATTCCTACCTGCGAGAAGAAATAGTTCCTTTTATTTGGGACAATTGCCAAAGTCCCGGGATCGCTATCTCAACGATGGGAGCTTCGTTCGGGGCGTATCACGCGGCCAACTCGCTCTTCAAGCATCCCGACGTGATTAAACGCTGCTTCGCAATGTCCGGCGTGTACGACGTCCGCAACTTTATGGACGGAATGTACGACAACAATTTCTATTTCAACAATCCCGTCGATTATCTCGCGAACTTGAATGATCCCTGGGTCCTCGGCCAGCTCGCCTCGTGCGACATCCACATCAGCACGGGCACAGGTCAATGGGAGAACAGTGGACCGACCTATCGCTTGTCCGAGATTCTTTCCAGTAAGGGAATCCGCCATTCGTTGGACAATTGGGGCCCGGAAGGCGGGCATGACTGGCCCTATTGGAAGCATCAGATGCGCGAGTATGTAGCGCGTCTCTTCTAAAACAATCCCTGACAACCCGAGGAAGGCAAGATGACGAGATCAGGCTAGGCCGAGGTGATCTAGTTGGTAGTGGCCTTTGGAAATGACTTGATCGTCGTCGATCCAGACGTCGCAGTTGCGGGTGAGGACGTCGACGTGTGTTTTGGATTTCCAGTCGGCGTGGGTTTGGCTGCCGTAGGGGTCGCCGAAAGCGATGTGGACGCCGGGGAATTTTTCGTCCTGCAGCAGGATGCCGATCATCGAGGATAGGCCGAGGTTTGTGCCGAAAGCCAGTTCGCCCACGCGATCGCTGTTCTCGTCGGTGTGGCAGTATTGCCAGAATTCCTCTTCGAGATCTTTGCGAGCGCAATCCACGCCAGTCAAGCGGGCGCCTTCGATTTTCAGGACGAGTGGCGTAGTTTGCAGATCGCCGTACTTGCCGTTGAAGTGGTCGCCTGCAGTGGCATCGCAGACGAAGGTCCCGTCCACCGTGGCGGGAGTTGTGAAGACTTCGCCTGCGGGCAAGTTGGACCAGTAGCGCGGGCTGATGAGGCCGCTGGTTTTTACCCAGTCGAGGCCGCGATCGAAATGTGCGTTGATCGAGGTTCCTGCCTCGGTCTTCACTGTGAGTGTTTGCGCGCCAAGCATGCGTTCGCGAAGTTTGTCGCTTAGGCGGTCCACCATGCGGTAATCCGCTCGCATGCCTTGCTGCATGATTTCTGGGGTTACGCCGACCATGTGTGCGTAGCGGATTTGGCGGCGCTCGACGACGCGAACGATGGCCATGCGCGCACCGAGCTCGCCGGGTTGCGGCGTCATGCACATCGCGCCTACGTCGCAAGTCTCGAGGGCTTGCAGGACAGCCGGAGGAGCCACGCTCATTGGCCGGGGGCCAAAATCTTCGAGAAGCAAGCCGGTGTATTGTGCTCCGCGATCTTCGATAGCGGCCGCTATGCTGGCGGCGACGGAGCGGCTAGCTTCGTCAGCAATGAGAGCGACGTGTTCGCCGGGGCGGACACTGAGGCAAGTCTCCACGGCGTTCTTGGCGCCGGGCATCAACTCTGGGTCTGGGTGGCCAAAGTACATCTCTCAATTTTACAAGAATTCGCCGAAATTTGAAGGGGCGTTCATAAAATTGGACTGCATTTTGGAAACAGACCAATTGCCAATTTTGGAGCCTGGCCAAATATTGAGTCGTACGAGTCGCTGATAAAAGCGGCAGCTGGGCTGCCGCACTCCAAATATTAGGATGGAACCGTCCGCGGGGTGATGCGAAATGCGGGGACTTGGCCGCCACCGCTGGTGACATTGGCCAAGCCAGTGGCGCTCAGACGGGTGAGGAATCCGCATAGTTTCCCACGGAAGAGATAGGGGGCGAAATCGACGAGCATATCGCGGTAATCCACTTTGCCGGCGTTGACGATATATGGAAAAACTTCGCGGCGAATGGGAATGCGTTCCTGGACAATCCATGCGCCGTTTTTGGCGGAGAGCGCGCGGCCGATTGCCGTATCCCATGCCGCTTCGTCGGTTTCCCAACCGAGCGTTACACCTGAGCCACCGTATTCGTCGCTGGGCTTGAGGACGAGATTTTCGCGCTCCTTGCCGATGAATGCGAGTAACTCCACGGGCTGGCCATAGTGCGAGGTCTTTACGTCGGCGACCACGCGTGTCCAGGGAATATGGCGACGAATGATTTCGCGTTCGTCATGAGAAAAGAGAGCGCCATTTTGCTCATCCGTCAGGACCGCGAAAAAGGCTTTTACGTGGGGAATTTTACAGCGGAACGTGTTTGCGACGCAGACAGCGTTGGCCGTATAGGCTTTGACGAGGGCAGCGCATTCCGCAGGTTTGGCAACGATGTCATTAATGAGGACGCGGCGGTAGACGAGATCGATTTTTTTATCGTGTGCGACGAGTTTCTGGCCGTCGAATTCGAGTTCGCGGGGGTCGGCGATGACGGTGGGAACTCCCATTTTTTCGAAACGCGATTGCAGAATCTCAAACTCGCTATAAGTGGGAACGTCTTCCCAATCGACGATGGCGATTTGCGGAGGGCTGGCGGAGCCTCCCCAATCGATATAGCTCATGACCAGGGCGTCGAGGAGTTTGGCGCTGAGCGGGTAACTATGGATTGAATAATTCTGCGCGAATTTTCCCATGACAGGAAGTTCGCGAAAAATTTCCGCAAGTGTTTCCGCATAGCCTGCTCCAGCCGGAGATTCCCCGTTGTATTCGGCGAACTTCAGGGAATCGGGCAAGAGGAACGCATCGAGACGGGAGGCGGTGCTGGCCCGGCCGTAGGCGGCAGGGAGACGCGCCAAACGCTCTTCTTCGGGACGCAAGTGGAGCTGCGCAAAAAGATGTTTGTCTTCGAGAGCGGCGGTAACAACACGTTCGCCAAGATCTGCGATGGTCTCGGCGACAGTACGGACGCGCTCCTCGTCTTCCGGCGAGAGAAAGAAGGGGCGAAGAAAAGGGCAGTGGACTCGGTCTCCGAACGTGAGTTTCGCGCGGTGCATCTTTTTGAATAAATCTTCCGGAAGAGCGGGAACGCGGAGGAGCGTGGCCTTCAGAATGTCGTTCCACTCTTCGGCTGGATTGTGAGGTGTTATGGATGGTGTCGCAGCGATGGTCATTTTGATCTAGAACCGGCTGATCCCGCCGTGGGGCTCGTTGAGAGACTTGGGGCCGATGATTGGGTTGCGGCAACACTTTTGGGCCCACCGGCGAATCCGCTTGCTGCGCCGACACCAAGCATCTCTTCCCAGCGTGGCCAGGGATTTGCAGGATCACCGTTCAAGGCGCGGTCGATGACTAGCCTGGCCATTTTCTCGACGACGTGATCGAAATAAAATTCGGTGATGCGGTCGCGTTCGAAATCTGGGGCGGGATTCAGGAAATCGATTGCGTAAGGAATGCCGTCTTTTACGGCGAACTCGATAGTGTTCATTTCGTAGCCAAGGGCCTGATTGATGGTCTGCGCATCTTTGACGACACGCGCGCCGAGTTCGGAAGATAAATAGTTGTGTTCGACAAGGTATTTGCGATCTTTCGGATCGTAGTGGACGGGAAGAATATCGGATTTTCCAAAAGTGAAGCACCGGATGTATTGCGTAAAGTCGATGAACTCCTGGAGCGTCATACAGCAGGGCGATGTCTTGTCGTAGGCCGCGAGAAGCTCTTCTTTATTGTGGACTTTGTAGACGTGTTTCCAGCCGCCACCGGAAAAAGGTTTGAGGATGGCGGGGCGGCCAACATAATCGAGAAGCCCATCCCAATCCACAGGATAAGTGAGGTTGTGAAGAGATTCCGCGGTGATATCCACGTCGCTCGGATATCCCTTTTGGGGCAGCAGAACCGTTTTCGGGATAGCGATGCCGAGCTTCGAAGCAACGGAATAATTGAAGAACTTGTCGTCGGCAGTCCACCAAAAGGGATTGTTGATGACGTAAGCTCCCTGAAGAACAGCGTGTTTGAGGTAGCCGCGATAATATTCGACCTCGTGTGAGATGCGGTCAACGATGACGCGGTAGCCGGAGGGCTCGCCCATGCGCGTGCCCCCGAGCTTTGCGAATTCAGCAGCAACGCCGTCTTTTTTTCCGAGTTCATTGACGCGAACGATGAAGGCTGGAGGAAAGCTATATTCACGCCCGCAGAGAAGGCCAACCTTTTTCATGATGATTCTCCTGACAGGTGAACCAGAAACTATGACTTGCAGATGTCGCTAACTGATCGCGTGTGCTGATGACGTGCGCGGTTCAGCGACGCCGCGCGTTTCGGTAACCAAATGTCTCACGACAGCTTTCAGGTCGCCCGTTTGTTGATAGACGCGCAACTGCCGCTCCGCGCTGGTGCCATGTTCGAGGATAGTATGAATGTATTCGACGGCACTGCGGCTGCCGAGATCATCCACGACGTCATCCACAAACTCAAGCAATTCGAGAGCGAGATCGCGCATGGGGACTTCGGCCTCTTTGCCGAAATCGATCAGCTTGCCTTCGATGCCGTAGCGAGCGGCGCGCCATTTGTTCTCTTCAATTAAGGCGCGGCGGTAGAGACGGTAGCTCTGATTACGTTCGTAGAGACGGTGGAGCTTTACAATGATGGCCTGCGTGAGAGCCGCGATGGAAACGGCTTCTTCGACCTTTGTGGTCACATCGAACATGCGAAACTCGAGAGTGCCAAACACCGGGTGAGGGCGGACGTCCCACCAAATTTTTTTGCCGTTGTCGATGCAGTTTAACTTCATCAGAAGATTGACGAAATTCTCGTAGGCGCTCCAGGATTCGAACTGTTCGGGGACGCCGGTGCGAGGGAAACGGCGAAATACGGTGGTGCGGAAAGATTTCAAGCCGGTATTGCGGCCCATCCAGAAAGGGGAACTCGTCGAGAGAGCGAGCAAGTGGGGAAGAAAGTAACGGACCATGTTCATCATGTCGATGGTGGTCTGCTTGTCGGGCATGGCAATGTGCACGTGCATGCCAAAGATCAAGAGCGAGCGGGCGAGTTGTTGGAGTTCCTCGACGATATGTTCGTAGCGTTCGCCGGGGGAGATGACCTGGTCAATCCAGCTGGAAAATGGATGTGTGCCGGCTGCGGCAACCTGCAATCCAACGCGCTCTGCGGCCGCGACTAACTCGCCGCGCGTGCGATGCATCTCGATACGCAACTCGCCGACGTTTTCACAGATTTTGGTGCCTGTCTCGACGATGGATTGGTGCATCTCGTGTTTTACTTGTTCGACGATGTCTGGAGAAGCGGCCGAGACGAGCTGCATGACGTGAGACCGCAATGCGCAGGTTGCGGGGTCAATGATCTGGAACTCTTCTTCGACACCGATGGTAAAGCGGTGAGCCATGGGGTGGCCCTCCGGATGGCCTTGATCTTTTTTGGGACTTCTCAGGGGGTATCATACCCCGCAGCCGAAAAAAATACACGCATCCTCAGGGCGTGGCGATGGTGGTGAATGGGCCCTGCGACACAAACCGCCGCTTCTTAGATTCCGCCTCTGGCTCGGATGTCCATGAACCATTGGCACGCTGACGTGGCGAATTGGAAGTTAGCCCACCGCTGTTGGAGACGCTATTTTGCGCGAGAGGATTTGACCAAAACACATATCTACAGATTTGCGCTTTCTCAGCCCTTCTTCTTTTTCTTCTTCCCCGCCAGCGCCAACTCTTTCACACCTTTCATCTTGTGTTTCTTCATTTCGCCGAGAAGCCCTTCGTCCGTCAGATCGAGTGTGTGGGAGTGCTTCCAGTCGTGATGCGCAATTGCCGACAGCCGTTCAATCACATCTTTGTCATCCACTTCGATGGCCAGTTCTCTGCGACTATCAAAGCTTCCCGGCGCCAGATTGATCGACCCTACGATGGCGCGGGAATGATCGGCAAGGAGCATCTTGGCGTGTAATTTGAGATGCTTTAATTTCTGAATCTTGATTCCGACATCCGTCATGATGCGCATCCCGCCGACCGCTTCCACTAACTTTTCTTTTTTCAGCTTATGCGGAGGGCGAGCCATGACGTGAACTTTCACTCCGCGGCGCGCCGCGCGGACCAACCTCTCGATGATGACTGCATCCTGGTAGCGTTCGTTCTGGAGAAAGATGGATTCCTTCGCGCCATCAATAAATTGCGCGATGCGTTCTCGCCCGTTGCCGGAACACCAGATTAGATGTGATTTTTCATCCCCTTTGAAAGGCTTTCGGTTCCAGTCGGCTTCAAAGCATTCAACGACTTCTGCAACTTCGCGAGGATGGGAAGTAACGATGGCATAATCGCGAGTTTCAGTGATGTTCTTCGTTTCCCAGTTCAGGGATTTCACAAATGCTGTTACATCATCCACTACCATCGACTTCTCGTGAGTGACGTCATACTCAGGGTTGCTGTCGATGACCTTGACACCAGCAGCCACGAGTTTTTTGTGCGTCTTTTTGTTTTCCGATTCCCCATCGCGGCGGGCAGGGTTGAGCATGACCCGGACATTTACACCGCGGCGTTGGGCGTCAATCACAGCTTTAAGAAGGGACGGATCGGAGAAAAGAAACATTTTGACGCGCAGCGACTTCGTTGCGCCGTTGATGGCATCCAGAATTGGCTTGGCCGAATCATCGGGCATAACGATCAGAGTTCGAGACATCTAGCCTCCAACAATTCACCGGGCGGTTCCCACCTTTTTCAGGAAAACCAGGAACCTCGCGAAGAACGATTTAACAGCTATCAGTATCTCTTGGATGAGTCAATCTGCAAGATTCCATCGGCCTGACTATCGGTTCTAAAAATTAGGCGATGGTCCTGCGGGCTGTTCCACAACTGGGGAAACTCCTGTCGCCGTGAGTGGAGCGATTGCTGCCTCCGCCGCAGCAGCGGAAGAGGCCGGTGGTGGCGAACTGAATTGAATCTTATACAGCTCCGCATACACGCCATTGCGGGCCAGCAATTCGTCGTGGGTACCCTCTTCAGCTACGACGCCTCCCTTTAAAACGACAATCTTGTCCGCATCGCGGATGGTGCTGAGCCGGTGGGCAATTGTGATCACTGTGCGGCCCTTCATCAATCGCTCGAGGGCTTCCATAACAAGCTGCTCGGATTCGGTGTCCAGCGCAGCAGTCGGTTCATCCAGGATTAGGATGGGGTTATTCCTGACGATGGCGCGCGCGATGCCGATCCGCTGGCGCTGACCTCCTGATAGTGTATCGCCACGCTCGCCAACCATAGTGTCGTATCCGTGGGGCATGCGCTGGATGAACTCATCAGCATTCGCAAGTTTAGCAGCTTCCAGGATTTGCGCTTCGGTCACGTCTTTGCGGCCGTAGGCGATGTTATCGCGCACAGAACCGGCGAAGAGAATGGTCTCCTGCAAGACGTAACCGATCTGATCGCGCAGAGCGAGAAACTTATAATCGCGGAGGTCGACGCCGTCAATTCTAACGCTGCCGCCCGTCGGATCGTAGAAGCGGGGGATCAAACTGACGATGGTGGACTTACCACATCCTGTGGGACCGACGACTCCAACCATTTGACCGGCTTTGATGCTGAAACTGACATCCGTCAGCACCTTAGCCTCGTCGTTGTAGGAGAAAGCGACATTCTGAAATTCGATTTCCCCTTTAAGCGTTTGGGGGTCACGTGCGTCAGAGCGCTGCGGAATGATCGTGTCAGCATCGAGAATGGCGCGAATGCGATCGACGCCGACGGCGGCCTGAGCGATCGTGTTGGTCATCGTGGCGAGGTCCTGAACTGGCTTGAAGAATTTGCTCAAGTAAGAAAGAAAAACGGTTAAGCCTCCAGCGGTCATGACTCCCGCGAGAATAAGGGAGGAACCGCGATAGAGCACGAACGCGGTGCAGAGAGAAACGGTGACGGCAACGATCGGCGATAGCAGGGCCTTGATGCGGCGAGCCTTCAGCGAAGCGTTCACGGTGGCCTGACTAACCTCAGCCAGCTGAGCTTCGGCAAGTTCTTGACGGCCGAAGGCCTTGGTTACGCGCATGGATTGCAGGCCCTGTTCCACAACCTCCACGATTTTGCTCTGCTCTTTGCGGACTTGGTGCGTGGCCTTCTTGACGGTTTTCTTGAAGCGCGACACGAGCAGTAGCATGAATGGCGTAATGGCCACGGCGATAAGAGTGAAATCCCAGTTCAACCAGAGCATAACCACCAGCATGGCAATGATGGTGAACATGTCCACGATGATGCCCAGCGTTGAAGATGACGCAAATCCTTGGATCGTTTGCACGTCGGCAGTAACAGTGCTCAGAAGCGTGCCGGTCTCGTGGGTGTCGTAATACTTGAGCGAGAGCTGTTGGAGGTGATGATAGGTCTTGATGCGAAGGTCATTAGCCACCCACTGGCCTACGCTGGTAGTGAAGTAGTTCGCGATGTACGACATGGTCGCGCCGATCAGTGCGATCATGATGGCAGCGATTGCGGCGGCCTCAGCAATTTTCATTTTGCCTTCACCGCGCAAAAGCGGGCCAAGCAAATGAGTCATTTCGGGCGAGAGTTTATGAGTGCCCACCACGTTATCGAGAATGATTTTCAGTGGCCATGGCCCTGCCACGCTCATCGCGGTTTGGACCAGCATCGCGATCAATATAATTAAGAGGGTACCCCGGTAGGGCCGAATGAGATTTTGGATTAGGCTGAACATTCTGAACCCCTGTGCATTATCAGCACACACTGCAGGCACGCGATTATTCTAGCGTTCTCTATTCAGAGTTTGCGTAACCTGGGCAGCTTAAATTAAGTAAGGTGCCAGAGAACCGCTCAACAGTACGCCGAGAGCCACTTTTTAGCACGACGAACATCTTCGCGGGACAGCGCCCAATACGCTACTCCATCATTTATTTTCCGAGAACTGTCACTTTTGACAATGCGGGTGTATTTCCAGATTTTCGATCTGCGGCAAATTCCTTCAACCCGGGTCCAGTGGGCGGAAAAAAGAGAGTGGGACAGAGAGCCCTCTCTGTCCCACTCTCTTAGTTGGAGACTGTTAAAGCGAACGCAGGAAGTTTAGGAGATCCTGCTGTTGCTGCGGGGTTAGTTGTTTGAAATTGCTGATGACGCCGTTGGCTTCCGAACCGGAGCTGGCGTGCTCCTTGATGGCATCAAGAAGATCCGTGGTACGGCCATCGTGGAGCAAGAAAATCCGCTGACCGAGCCCCCACAAGGGTGCCGAGCGGAACTGGTCGGGGCCGGCACCGCCTTGCGAGACTCCATCGGCTAGATTTGTACCCATGTGATGGACCAGCAAGTCCGAGTATAGATTGGCGTTCACTTTGCTCAAGCCTGGCGTGATAGCGGAGGCCGTAGTCTGGAGAGTCGGCGTATGGCACATAGCGCAGCCGATCGCATTGAAGTTGTGGTTGCCGTTGGCGATGGATTGTGAGCCACCCGGAGAAGTGGTCGAAGGCGTTGGTGGAGCAAGAAGGCGCATGAACATGGCAAATGCCACGACATCGCTGGGGACGCCGGTGTATTGCGAGGGGTTCATGACCGTTGCGTCCTCCGGAGTCGGATTCATTCTGCAATTTGCGGGGAGACCGCCTGCCAAGGCTTCATCGGGACTAGAACGCTCGTTCTCGAACAATTCGTTAGTGACGCCCATTTCGACGTTGTAGGCTTCGCCGGCGAATACCTCCAAGGATTTGTTCTGCGCTTTCCAGCCGAAGCGCGCGATCATGCCGTCATTTCCATCGCGGTTGACTTGGCCAGAAATGCCGAGAGACTGTTTCTGGCGCGAGTTTGCCTGCATGTTCGCGTAGATAGTTTCTTCCGGAATGTTTTCGATCAAGCCGGCGCCAAAGGTCGGAGTCGGAATGCGGTAGATGACGTTGTTCAAAGCCAGATGCTGAGCAAAATTCGGCTGTTTGATATTGCAATTGCCCGCGTCGCCGCGGCCGGAAATGACGAAGAGATCGTGGACACCACCATCGGGGGTGCTGCTAAGGCTCGTCCCGTTCGAATTCAGAAAAAATTTGAAGCGAGCTTCGCGGACCGGGCCATTAGGAGTGATGAAGGATGGGAGCGTGTTCTGAGCGCCATCCAGGCTGTAAACCAGAGTTTCGGGATTCGGGCCGACGTTGGGGAAGACAGTAGCACTAGGGCTGGATCCGCCGATGGCTGGTTGTGAATGGCAACTGGAGCATTGGTTGCTATTGAAGCGGGGTCCGAGCCCATTGTTAGCGCCGCCCTGGACGGATTCGACGTTTTGGAATCGGAGGAGGCCGTTTGCGAAAAAGTCTGGCCCACCAGGAGTTTGTGAAACGGATGACAGCGGTTGACCGGAGTTGACTGTACCCCCACGAACGCCTGGGTCTTGGGGGGAATGTTGGCCGAGCGTGACGGTGGCAAAGGATACCGCAAACAAGAATGCAAGAACGACAACTGGCTTGCGGGCAGGAACAAACTTCGACTTCTCGACTAGACGTGCGAATGCACCTGATGACATAGCTTCTCCTTAAGGCACACTTCCAGCGCAGTGTTTTCCCAAGCTAAAGCCAAGGGCTTTACGAGGATGTACACCTAGCTATTTGATCGTGCCTGTGATCAGAACGCTCGGATGGAACCTGGTCGAGAAGGGCTGAGTGGGGAGAGCCCAAGCGTAAGGCTGGGTTGCTGTGGGCGAGAAGTTACGGCGTTCCGCGGAGCATGTCACCTGTCCTGAGGTACAGTTTTGGTACAAGCTTGAAAGCACGCGCGAATCAGGCGGCGGGCTCAGAGCGCAATAGTTGGGCTTCGTATTAGTTAGGAAACTGCGTTTAGCGGCTTGCTGAAGGGCAAAATGGGACAGACACAAATGTCTGTCCCACCGAGTACTCAATCCGATTGGGTTTTCGAGGCCGACTCTTGATTTTCAACCGCGAGCTGTTAGCTCATGCGGCGCCAAGGGCGCGGCGCTGCTGGAAGCACTCCCGGCAAAAGACTGGGCGTCCTTGCGTGGGCCGGAAGGGGACAGTCGTATCCTTGCCACACTGGGAGCAGGTCGTCTTCGTTTCGGAGCGCATCTGCGAGGCGCCGCCACCTCCGCCTCCACCACCTTCAGCGCGCTTGGCCTTGCAGCCCTTGCACCGTTTCGGCTCGTTCTTGAAACCCTTGTCGGCGAAGAACATTTGTTCGCCGGCAGTAAAAACAAACTCAGCGCTGCACTCCGCACACTTCAAGACCCTGTCGTGATATTCCATGAGCCGCTCTCCCCCTACCCAAGTCAGAGAGGGGGATGGGCACATTTCGCAATGAGCACCAAGTATTGTGATGAAACCTGTAGTCCGGGGGTACCGGGCTGGGGTCCCTTGGGCCTGCATATGCGAAGCTGCAACAGAAACCCAACGTCTCTGCCTAACCGGGGTCTAAATCACGGAAGTGCGGCGCTGAGATGCAACGAGGCGGAGGTTAGTCCGCTTCTCGCCGCTGCTTCTTGCGCAGTCGCTTCCGCGAAAGGGCTTCTTTGGCACGGCGTTTCTCGCCTGGCTTCATATAGAAGCTGTGCTTCTTGATTTCCTTGATGATGTCTTCCTGTTGCACCTTGCGCTTGAAACGGCGCAGTGCATTTTCCAGAGACTCACTTTCCTGGATAATGACTTCAGCCACTTTTACATTCACCCCCAATCCGGTTCGGATTGGCTACGTGCGGTGTTACTGCCTGGTTCGAACACCGCCCCTTGTCATTATCGCATGGCAACCGCCGCGCGGTCACGTACACCGCTCCCGGCATCCCGCTAAAAGTTTCCACAGAGCCTTTTACGAAACTGAGCTCGATGGACGACTTATTGACTTACGCACCATTACGCTTTCTGGAGTCACCCTGATGAGGTAGATGGCATCTTCTAATCAATTAGGGGCATAGAAGTCAAGTAATCTTTTGCAGACGGCAGCAAGGCCAAGGGATTTAGTAACCCTGTAATTACCGAGCTGATTTTAGAGTACACATTGAGTTGGACACAGTTCACTCGGAATTCCTGCCTGTTCTTATATTTCTGGGGCTCCTTGCATTCTGCCTTGCAAGAGCTGTTAGAATGAGCCGTTTTTCGAAACTGTGTCCGGAGGCCAGCCATGTCGGCGATGAGCGATGCCATCGGAGTACTCCTCGCTGGAGGCCAAGGTGAGCGGCTCTGGCCATTGACCCGCGACCGCGCTAAACCCGCCGTCCCGTTTGGCGCCTTGTACCGCATCATCGACATCACCCTCTCGAATTGTATTAACTCGGATTTGCGGCGCGTGTTCGTGTTGACACAATACAAAGCTCTGAGCCTCAACCGGCACGTGCGGGCGGGATGGTCTCCATTGGCGGGGCTCGGCGATTACATCGAAGTACTCACACCGCAGATGCGCGTCTCGAAGGAGTGGTATCAAGGCACCGCCGATGCCGTTTATCAAAACATTTATTCGATCGGTAGCGAACGGTCGAAATACGTGTTTATTCTTTCTGGCGATCACATCTACAAAATGAACTATGCCAAGATGCTGAAACAGCACGTCGATTCTGCGGCGGATGTGACCGTTGCCACTATCCAGATTCCTGTGGCGGAGGCGGCGAGGCAGTTCGGCGTGATCGAGGTGGATAAGGACTGGCGGATCATCGGGTTCGAAGAAAAGCCTGCGGAGCCGAAGCAGTCTCCGCATCATCCGAGCAATTGCAACGCTTCGATGGGGATTTATATTTTCAATACGCAGCTGATGATTCCCATCCTCCTGGCCGATTCTGAAGATCCAAAATCAGCTCACGACTTTGGAAAGGACATTCTTCCGCGCATTATTTCTAAGCATCGTGTGTTCGCTTATAATTTTGTGGACGAAAACCAAAAGGACGCCTTGTATTGGCGCGACGTCGGCACGCTGGATGCCTATTACGAAGCAAACATGGACTTGGTTAGCGTGTCGCCGGTTTTCAATTTGTATGACATCCATTGGCCGTTGCGCACGTGGCAGCACCAGTATCCGCCGGCGAAATTCGTCTTTGCCGACCCCGAACGTATGGGCGTGGCGCTCGATTCCATCGTGGCGGGAGGTTCGGTGATTTCCGGAGGCCGTGTGCAACGCTGCGTCATCGGGAACAACGTTCGCGTGAACAGCTACTCCGAGGTGAGCGATTCCATCATTTACAATCACGTGAACATCGGCCGGCACTCACGCATTCGACGCGCAATCATTGACCGGCACGTCAGCCTTCCCGAGCGTACCGAGATCGGATATGACACGGAAGCCGACCGGCGGCGGTTCCATGTGACTGATTCAGGGATTGCGGTCGTCGTTCGTCAGGAGTCTCTCATAGAGGAACCTGAAACTGCCTAGCAGCAGAGATAGTGGCCAATTTAAATCTTTAATCCCCGATTTCTCCTTGCCTCTGTGCGTTCGGGGCAATCTTCTGTAAAATCATCAATTCGTCTTTATCCAGGAGAACAGCCAGACATGTCCACGAATATCACACGCGTTAACGCCCGGCAGGTCATCGACTCGCGCGGGAACCCCACGGTTGAAGCCGATGTTTACGTCGGAACCGGCGCTAAAGGCCGCGCCGCGGTCCCATCGGGTGCGTCCACCGGGGAACATGAAGCGCTGGAGTTGCGCGACGGGGACAAATCGAAATATCTCGGCAAGGGAGTGCTGAAGGCCGTGGCCAATGTGAACGGCGAAATTGCCAAGGCCGTTGTGGGCTTTGACGCTGCAGATCAGCGCGGCTTGGACAAGCGCATGATCGATTTGGACGGTACGTCTACCAAATCGCGTCTCGGAGCCAATGCGATCCTTGCGGTTTCCATGGCGGCAGCGCGCGGAGCAGCCGCTGCGCAGAATCTTCCGCTGTACAAATATCTGGCGCACTACTCCACGGACAAGACCGCGAACCTTCTGCCTTGTCCAATGATGAACATTTTGAACGGTGGCGCTCATGCGGACAGTTCCGTGGATTTCCAGGAATTCATGGTGATGCCTGTTGGCGCTCCCAGTTTTTCGGAGGGTCTGCGCTGGGGCGTGGAAATATTTCACGCGCTGAAGGCCGCACTGAAAAAGCACGGGTATTCGACTGCGGTGGGTGATGAAGGTGGTTTTGCGCCTAGCTGCAAATCCAACGAGGAAGCGATTCAGATCGTGCTTGAGGCCATTGGCGCGGCGGGCTATAAGCCAGGCGAGCAAGTGAGCATTGCACTCGACCCAGCATCAAGCGAGTTCTACGACAAGGCCAGCGGAAATTACGTCTTCAAGAAGTCGGACAAGTCTGTGCACACGTCGGAGCAGATGGCAGCGTATTGGACGAGTTGGGTCGAGAAATACCCAATCGTCTCAATCGAAGATGGGATGGCAGAAGACGATTGGTCCGGGTGGAAGACGCTGACGGAATCGGTCGGCGCGAAGACCTCGAAGAAAAAAATTCAGCTGGTTGGTGACGACCTCTTTGTGACGAACACGACGCGGCTCTCGCGCGGCATTAAAGAGGGAATTGCCAACGCTATCCTGATCAAGCTAAATCAGATTGGAAGTGTGACGGAAACCATCGATGCGATCGAAATGGCGCGTAAGGCCGGATATAACTCGATCATTTCTCATCGATCGGGCGAAACCGAAGATACGTTTATCGCCGATCTCGCCGTTGCCACAGGAGCTGGCCAAATCAAAACGGGCTCTGCTTCGCGGACCGACCGAATCGCAAAATACAATCAGCTTCTACGGATCGAGGAAGAGCTCGGCTCGGCGGCTCGGTTCAATGGAAAGGCTGCGCTCAGCTAGGAGTAGGCCTTCTGCATCTGAGAGCACAGCACTGACGCGCCCGCTTCAACCCAAAGCTGCAGCTCTGAGCTTTTGTTCGAATACTTTCATGACACGAGCCCCAAAATCCTCTCCGCGAGATGAAAGTGTTTCCATCCGCGCGGCGGTCAGCGGCGATATTCCCGCGCTCGTGCGGCTGATCAACGCGGCATTTATCGTGGAGCGGTCTGTTTTTGATGGCGATCGTATCAGTGCGGAAGAGGCCCGGGCATTCATGGAAACCGGGAAGTTTTTAGTAGCTCACGACTCTGTTGGGTTTGCGGCGTGCGTCTATGTCGAACTACGAAACGGCCGCGGCTATTTGGGCTTGCTCGCAGTGGATCCGGAGCGCCAGGGTACAGGGCTAGGCCGCAAGCTGGTTGCGGTCGCGGAAGACTATTTTCGCGGCGAAGGTTGCTGTGCGGTCGAGTTGCGAGTTATTAGTCAACGGACTCCGCTCCCACCGTTTTACCGCCGCCTCGGCTACGTGGAAATCGGCACGGCTCCGTTTGCTCCGTCTCTTCAGGCAAAAGTGCCCGGGCACTACATTATTATGTGCAAGCCATTAACATGAGGCGGCGGTCCGATCCCAGCTGGCCGAAGATAAAGAAAGAGCAAAACGTGCAAGGCCGGCAAACAGTCAATCAGGGCAGTGCAGCGAGAAGAGCAGCTGTAGTGGCGTTATCACCGAATGTTTCGCTGCTGTGAGAAAAAAGATCGACATTGCCTGGGCCGAAAACAAAACTTCCGCCAAGCTGAAACGGATTTTTTCCGAGTTTGTGCTGATGATGGCCGGCGTCATGAGCTCGCTTTCGTGCTTCTGCATTATCGCCGCGTAAGAGATGCAAGAGATTGGCGGACTTCAGCTCCGCTGCGCGATAGGCCTGACGTTGTTCGTCTATGAAGAGCGGGAAAGTAATAGCAGTTTCCTTGCGAAACTCCCTGGCGTAAACGGCGTCGCCGAGGCCAATTGCTGCAAGAACTGCGCCTTTCTCACGAAAGGCTTGTTCGTGTTCGCGCAACTGCGCGACGTGCTCACGGCAAAAGATTCAGCCGTAGTGACGCAGGAACACTACGACCGCAGGTCGTATATCCCACAAGGATCCGAGCCGCGTCTCACGGTTGTCGCAATCCGGAAGCGTTATAAAGGCGAGTTTATTACTGAAGGAGATTTCCATGGGTCATCCATCTTGTTGAGCGCTCTTCTCGCTGTCAAGCGCTCCTCTTCGGCGCTCATTGACTGATTTCTTGCGGCTTTCCACCTCATCTCTCGGATCAGGCCGTATGTTGTTCTCCGATGGCACACAGAGCAGATTATTCCATCGGCGCGCGCAATGATTTCAAGATACCTTCAAACTATCGCCGGAGGTGAATCCTTGTCGGATCAGTCAGTTCTAACGTCCTTACCTGTGCCTACGCAAGACGAGCGCACGATGGCGTTTCTTGCGCATCTGCTCCAAGTCTTCACAGGCTTTATTGCGCCGCTTGTGATCTACTGCGTCAAACAGGATTCCCGTTTCGTGAAATTCCACGCCTTGCAATCTCTTATCTGGCAGCTCTGTTACATGGCGCTTTTTTTTGGAGTGATGATTGTTTTCTTTTTTTCAATCTTCGCCACTGTCTTTAGCAGCGCTTCGGGAGGACACACGCCGAATGGTCCCCCACCCGCTTTCTTCCTCGTTTTTCCGATCTTCTGGCTATTTTGGGGGCTTGGGTGGGTGGCCAACGTCGTTCTCGGCATCGTCTATGGCATTAAAGCCAACCGAGGGGAATGGGCCGGGTACCCGATTATCGGGAGGTGGTGTCTCCCCAAACCAGCCCCTAGCGCGACACCGCTTTCACAACCCTGGGCGCCTTGATTTCGTTTCGTTCGCATCCGCCGCCGGTAGCATGATCTGGTCAGCAACTTGAATTCGTTCTTATCAAAATCAGTCGGAACCGCATGCCGGATCCCTACCGCAAATAGAATCTGAGCGATCATCCCGGTTGTCCGAACGGGGAATCCACGCGAACAAGATAGGCTCCCGGAACATTCAAGACTTGAACTAAGCCGACAGCGCTAAGTAACCCATTTATTTTCAATTGCATATAGGGAAATCAAAAAAACGAGACCCCGTGGGCCGGCAGAATGGGTCTGCCATTCCTACTTTCCTAGGGGTGATACCGTGCCTATGTAGTACTAGAACTTTTGTTCAGGCAAAGTCTGTGGCAAACTGAACCTTTGGGACCGTCCCAAATTGGGACGTGAGTCCCATTGTTTCCATTAGCTCGTGACTGCATTATGGTCGAAGTAGGAGGCCCACCAAAGGTGGGACCCAAAGACCCAGGTCCCAAAAAGGAGAATTACAGCAATGCGCACTCGGCAAAAAGGCTTTTCTCTCATTGAACTACTGATCGTCGTGGCGATTATTCTGATCATCGCGGCGATTGCAATTCCTAACCTGCTCCGTTCGCGTATGGCGGCCAACGAAGCCTCTGCAGTTGGCTCGATCCGCACCATCAACACCTCGGCTGTCACGTATTCCTCCACGTACCCGAACGCAGGCTTCCCCGCCACTCTGGCATCGTTGGGCGGAACAACGCCTTGCACAGCTACCTCGACAAACGCTTGCTTGCTCGATCAAGTTCTTGCAAGCGGTACGAAGAGCGGCTACATATTTGCTCTGACCTCGGACGGAAACACGCCTTCCGTTGGTTATTCGATTACGGGAACCCCAGTAACGGTCGGCACCACTGGGCAGCGTATGTTTTTCTCTGACCAGTCTGGTGTGATCCGTTATGACCCTTCAGGTGCAGGCGCCACGGCAGCTAGCCCTGCCCTTCAGTAAGGTCTGAGCTCGATCAGGCAACTGGTCGAGGACAGTATCGACAGAGCACGGGAATATGGTCCCGTGCTCTGTCTTTTTTGGTCCAAGTGGGCGGAACTATTGCTGGCCACAAATCTTCTTACCTTTCCCTAGCGTTCAAACAATCCGCGCGCAAGTTGCGGCACCCCTTCTGCAGTGCCATAATCCACACTTCTAACGCGAATGGACTGGACAAGAGAAAGTCTTCCGTCCCAGATCATTCGAGCTCGTTTCTGAGGGGGTTTCATGGCGATACGCGATAGTTGGATCGAAACCAGAGAAGCGAAGGCCGCGACAGCAAACGGGAATCGCAACATGTCGCAGATGCACTTTGCGCGGCAAGGTGTGATCACGGAAGAGATGCGGTTTGTGGCTGGCCGGGAAAAGATCGAGCCGGAATTAGTGCGCAGCGAAATCGCACGCGGGCGGATGATTATTCCTGCCAATGTGAATCATCGCAACCTGGAGCCGATGGGGATCGGCATCGCCAGCAAATGCAAGATCAACGCTAACATCGGGAATTCCGCCACGAGTTCGAACATTGAGGAAGAGCTGAAAAAGCTCCACCATGCCGTGCATTACGGCGCCGACACCGTGATGGATCTTTCGACCGGCGGAGATATTCCGGAGATTCGAAAGGCGATCATCAATGCATCGCCCGTGCCCGTGGGCACTGTCCCGGTGTATGAGGCGATCTCGAGGGTGCGGCGACCTGAGGATTTGACGATTGATCTGATGCTTGAAGTGATTGAAGAGCAGGCCGAGCAGGGCGTGGATTACATGACAATTCACGCTGGTGTGCTTCGCGAGCACGTACCTCTTGTCCGGAAGCGGATTACGGGAATTGTCAGCCGCGGCGGCTCTCTTATGGCGCACTGGATGGAGCACCATAAGAAGCAGAATTTTCTTTACGAGAATCTGGAAAGAATTTGCAAGATTTTCAAGAAGCATGATGTGAGCTTCTCGTTCGGCGATGGACTGCGGCCTGGATGCATTGCCGATGCAAGCGACGAAGCGCAATTCGCAGAGCTGAAGGTGCTCGGCGAACTTACTAAAAAGGCATGGGAGCACGATGTCCAAGTAATGATCGAAGGCCCTGGGCATGTCCCTCTGGACAAGATCAAAGAGCAGGTCGATAAAGAAATGGAATGGTGCCACGAGGCGCCGTTTTACACATTGGGGCCGCTGGTGATCGACATTGCTCCTGGCTATGACCACATCACCAGCGCGATTGGCGCGGCGATGATCGGTTGGCACGGAGCTTCCATGCTGTGCTACGTGACACCCAAGGAGCACCTCGGTCTGCCGAATCCTGAAGACGTGAAGCAGGGCGTGATTGCCTACAAGATTGCGGCGCACGCTGCGGACGTGGCGCGTCACCGACCAGGAGCGCAAGATCGCGATGACGCTCTAAGTTATGCGCGCTTTTTGTTTGATTGGAATAAGCAGTTTGAGCTGTCGCTCGACCCTCCGACGGCGAAAGCCATGCATGACGAAAATCTGCCTGACGATTTTTACAAAGAAGCAAAATTCTGCTCGATGTGCGGGCCGAAATTCTGCTCGATGAACATTACGCAGCTTGCGGAGGCCGAAGGGGGCCACGACCAGGCGGAACGTAAACAAAAATTCGTCGAGCTTTTGGCAAAGGTTCAGGGCGCGGGAGCGTAGGTGTCGTTTCTTCAAGGTGGCGTCGCCGTTGTTACGGGCGCTGGGAGCGGGATTGGACGCGCACTCGCCCAGCGACTCTCCGCTGTGGGCTCCGCGTTGGCCATCGCCGACATCGACGAGAAGGGGCTGGCCGAAACGGCGGCCTCGTTGGCGACTACGCAAGCTCTACTTTCCACGCATGTCCTGGATGTCTCCGATGAGGCAGCGGTTAAAGGCTTCGCCGAAGAGGTTGTAGCGCGCCACGGGCGCGTAACGCTGCTCATCAACAATGCAGGTGTAGCACTTCATGGAACCTTCGAAGAAATATCGCTAGACGACCTGCGCTGGCTGCTGGGAATCAATTTTTGGGGCATCGTTCATGGCGTGAAGTATTTCTTGCCAGTCTTGAAGCAACAGCCGCGCGCGCAGATTGTAAATTTGTCGAGCGTGTTCGGGATTATTGCTCCTGCGGGGCAGAGCGCCTATTCCGCGAGCAAATTTGCCGTACGCGGATTCACCGAGGCCGTGAGGCACGAACTTGAAGGTACTTCGGTCTCCGTTTCGTGTGTTCACCCTGGCGGAATCCATACCCCGATTGCGAAGCGCGCTCGACTGGGAGCGTACGCCTCCGAAAGCAAGCGCCAAGCAGCAGTGGCCTACTTTGAGAAAGTAACTCCAACGTCGCCAGAGGCCGCGGCGGCCCGCATTCTGAAAGGCGTCGAGCGTCGCGAACAGCGCATCCTCATCGGCAGTGATGCCCGGATGATCGACATCGTTCAACGTCTTCGCCCCGCTACATATTGGAAAATGATGGCGAAACGAGCGAGTGGGTCTCCCGCTGCCAAGTGATTGCCAGCTCGCTTCCTTTGACGCTGCATGGCGTGGAAGCTATACTCGGCGGCGCAACGCAATGATTTCTAGAGAGTTCGTCGGCCGAGTTCTCTATTTATCCTCACTGTTCAGCAAGGAGCGAGTATGCCGTTCACGCTAGCCGCCAAGGTTGCCGACGTGCCCGTTGGCGCAGTTCACGAAATTCAAGTTGCGGGCAAAGCAGTCGCACTCGCTAACGTGGATGGTAAGTTCTTCGCCATCAACAATACCTGCCTGCACAGGGGAGGGCCGCTGGGCGAAGGGTCGCTCCAGGGCAACATCGTTACCTGCCCGTGGCACGGTTGGGAGTACGACGTGACTACCGGAAAGCTCCTTCAGAACCCGAGTATGGGGGTGGCGTGCTATACGACAGAAGTCCGGGGCGAAGAGGTTTTCGTCGATATCGCTTGAAATTCCAAGTAACTGCATGAAAACAAATAAGATGACTGGGAATTCGGGTTTCCTGGTGCTTCTGAGTATGTTGCGTCAGCCAGGGTAAAATCGTGGCTAACCCCAACATTTTGTTTCGCTTTTTCGTCATCCCCGTGTATATTGCTGCCGACCCGACGCCTCGATGGCAACTCCGACCTCGCAACGACACTATTGGATATTTAGCGCAGACCCGCACCACTACCATTGGGATACGCTCTTCGTGAAGGGCAAAGAAATGTGGCATGGCGCGGAGTCCAAGCCCGACGCTATTCGCGCGCTCAAACAAGTGCGCAAAGGCGACCGCGTGCTGTGTTACCACTCGACGCCGGAGAAAACTCTCTATTCGATAGCCGAAATCACACGCGACCCCTATCCCGATCCTCACGACCATAAAGAAAAAAATCTCGTGGCCGACTTGAGAGCGTTTGACCGCTTGCCCAGGCAAGTAACACTGGCAGAAATGCGCGCAAATCCCGCCTTGAAAAAAATGAAGCTCTTGAAAAACGTGCGCGTGCTGGTTTCGCAGATTACCGAAGCCGAGTACCAGGAAATCCTGCGCATGGCTGGAATCGTGGCTTCGCCTGGCATCCCTTTGCCCTGACGCGAGTCTTAGACCTCGCGTATGCCATCAACGACAAATTGGTGCCGTGGCCGGATTCTTCATCATCTTGAGAATCTATCTGACTTACGTGAACTGCCGGAAAAAGGCGCGTTCCTTATTGTGGGGCCGATCAAGCTCGAAGGCGGCTTGGGCGGCCCGGCCCGTGTATTTGCGCTATTGCCGTGAAGAAGTCCGGATAGCTGTAAACAATTCCTGGGGTACATACGTCTTAGATAAAGAGCTCGGGTGAGGGTCGGTTCATGAAGACAATCAGGCATAGCTGGACCGCATTGCTGTTGTTGTGCGTCTTGGGTACGGCTGCTTCGCCCGCAGGGGCTCAAACACAGTCGCAAGAGTTTCCTGTCAGCACGCGTACCCTCAAAAACGGCATGAAGGTGCTGGTTCAGCCTGACCATAGCATTCCAAACGTGGCGCTCTACATTTTCTACCGTATCGGATCTCGCAACGAACGCCCTGGGACGACCGGCCTCTCGCATTTTTTTGAACACATGATGTTCAACGGCGCCAAGAAATACGGGCCGGGCGATCTTGACAAGGTGATGGAAGCCAACGGGGGCTCGAACAACGCCTATACCACGCAAAACGTGACCGTATATCAGGACTGGTTTCCGCGCTCGGCGTTACCGCTGATTTACGACATTGAAGCCGATCGCATCCGGGATCTGACTTTCGATCCGAAGAAAATTGCATCCGAACGCGAAGTGGTCGCTTCCGAGCGGCGGCTTAGTGTCGACAATGACAATTTTGGTTTGCTCGATGAGCAGCTTTGGGCCACAGCGTTCATCGCCCATACCTATCAATGGCCAGTCGTAGGCTGGATGAGCGATATCGAGCACTGGACGATGGAAGACCTGAAGCATCATTTCGAAATGGGGTATTCGCCTAGCAACGCCACGATGGTGGTGGTCGGGGACGTTTCTCCCGAGGAAATCTTTCAGCTTTGCGAAAAGTATATCGAACCGATTTCTCCTCACGCGCCGCCTCCTCCGGTTACCACCATCGAGCCCGAGCAGCTCGGTGAGCGGCGCCTGGTAGTTCACAAGCCCGCGGAATTGCCTTTGCTGATGATCGGCTACCACGTTTCAAAGACCGATGATCCAGATTTCTATGCTCTGAACATTCTCCGCAGCGTGCTTTTTCAGGGAGAGAGTTCGCGCATGTACCAGCGGCTAGTGGACAAGGATCAGTTAGCGCTCGATGTTTCCTCCTATGTTGAGTCGGCATTCGATCCCACGCTGGCCATTATCACGGCGCAGCCGCGTCAAGGAGTCGATCCAGCAGCCTGTGAAAAAGCCATCTACGAGGAACTGGACAGAATAAAGAGCGCACCGATCAGCGACCAAGAACTCGAGAAAGCCAAAAACACCCGGCTTGTGGAATTTTATAGAGAGATGCGGACGATCAATGGGCGTGCGAACACGATTGGAACCTATGAAGTTTTTATGGGTGACTATACCAAACTGTTCGATGCCGCAAAAAACTACTCGACAGTGACGAAAGAAGACGTCCAGCGCGTTGCGAAAAAATATTTTGGGCCAAACAATCGTACGGTCGCGACGTTGCTTCCCGAGAAGGAAGAGAAGGCAAAACAATGACACGCGAAAGAAACATTTTGCGCCTTCTCGCACTCTTGGGATTTTTTCTCCTGGTTTGCCCGGCCGTGCCTGCGCAATCGCTGCGCTTGCCGCCCCATGAGAAATTCGTTCTTAAGAATGGACTAACAGTTCTGCTCATGGAAAAGCGCGGCGTGCCGCTAATCAATGTCTTTGCTATCGTCAAGACGGGAGCAGCTGCTGATCCCGCAGGACAAGAAGGGCTTGCGGCCGTCTCCGCCGCTCTCTTGCGCAAGGGAACGAAGACCCGCACAGCCCAGCAATTTTCCGCCGATTTCGATTACATCGGCGGCTCATTCGGTGCGGACGCCAGCGCCGATTTCACGAGTGTCAACGCAGAATTTCTGACCAAGGATCTGGCGCGCGGATTGGAACTTTTTTCGGATGCTTTGCTTCACCCGACGTTTCCCCAGGCCGAAACGGACAAAGTACTGGCGCAGAGCCTCGACGGCGTGAAGGCAGCGAAAGACGAACCACAGTCCGTGCTGGGTTTGTACTTCGGCGGCTATCTCTACGGCGCGCATCCCTACGGACATTCCCCGGATGGCGATGAGCTTTCCCTCAAACGCATCCAGCGGGATGCCATAGTGAAATTCTATGAAGCAAACTATGCGCCGGGGAACACCATCCTCGGGATCGCCGGCGAATTCGATCCCGCGGAAATGCGGAAGAAGCTCGAAGAAACGCTGGGCGCATGGCCTGCGCAGACGGTGTCAACACCATCCATCTCCGCCATTCCACCTGCAAAAGGGAAAAGGCTGCTGCTGATCGACAAGCCTGACGCCACGCAAACCTATTTCGCGATTGGAAATGTCGGTACCGCCATAAACGATCCAGACCGTGTCGCGATTCGTGTAGTCAACACAATTTTCGGCGGGCGATTCACATCCGAGCTGAATGAAGCGCTGCGCGTCGAATCGGGCTACACCTACGGGGCACGGTCTTTTTTTGATTCGCGCAAAGAGCCTGGCCCGTTCGAAATATCCAGCTTCACAAAGAACGAAACGACGACTCCGGCGATTGACCTCGCGC
This sequence comes from uncultured Acidobacteriota bacterium, assembly GCA_963784015.1. Classification (GTDB taxonomy): domain Bacteria; phylum Acidobacteriota; class Terriglobia; order Acidiferrales; family UBA7541; genus Acidiferrum. Next base: position 889,947 of record CAWAPX010000023.1, on the reverse strand, counting down.
TTCAGGTTTTGGATAAGCTTCACAAGAACGGCGTGACGGCAGAACAATTGGCTTCCGCGAAGAGCTACATCAAGGGGCAGTTTCCGCCGACTATCGAAACTTCGAGCCAGCTCGTCCGGCGCATCGTGGTCGACGAGTATTACGGTCTGGGCGACGACGAGGTGAACCAGTTGGAAGCGCGCGTGGACGCGGTAACACCTGCCATCGCGAAGCAGACCATCGAGAAACATTTTCCGCTGGATAACTTAGTTTTTGTGCTCATTGGGAATGCTTCTGCCATCGGGCCTGCCGTAAAAAAGTACGCCGACAAAATGGACCAGCGTTCCATCAGCGATCCCGGCTTCTGGCCGCCGCCAGCGGTTGCTCAAAAGTAGCGGAATTAGTTAGGACTCGCGCGTTCTAAAAAGTTTATGCTGCACTCTTCAGGAGGAATGATGCGTTTTCGAATCTCGACGATGTTAGCGGCTGCGTTGCTGGCCTTTTTGTGCACCGCGAGTTGGTCTTCTGCGATGAACGAAGCCCCACTGCTAGTCCAGGCACCTACGATGAGCAAGACGCAAATCGTATTTGCCTACGGTGGATACCTCTGGAGCGTACCGCGCGCAGGCGGCGAGGCGCGCCAGCTTACAACCGGCGGTCATGAGACCAAGCCGAAGTTTTCTCCGGATGGAACTTGGATCGCCTTCACTGGACAGTACGATGGCAATGTCGACGCCTATGTCATGCCAGCCGATGGCGGTGAACCGAAACGCCTCACGTGGCACCCCGATCCCGACATCGTTGTCGGATGGACGCCGGATGGCAAGAAGGTATTGATAAGTTCAGCCCGCGAAGCTTACGCAGATTTTGACCGTCTGTACACGATCCCAGTCGAAGGTGGAGTGCCGGAAGTGCTGCCCATGTGGCGCGGCGAAGCGGCTTCCTATTCTCCGGATGCCACGCGCATCGCCTATGTGCCAAACCTGAAATGGCAAGTTGCATGGAAGCGTTATCACGGCGGCCAAACGACACCTGTCTATGTGCTCCGGTTAAGCGATTTGCAGCTCGAGAAAATTCCTCGCGAGAACTCGAACGACGATGAACCTGTTTGGATCGGCGATACCGTCTATTTTCTTTCGGACCGTAAAGGGTCTGTGACGATCTTTGCTTACGACACGAAAACCAAGAACGTGAAGCAAGTCCTGGACAACAAGGGCCTTGACGTGAAATCGCTTTCCGCGGGGCCGGATTCGCTTGTTTATGAGCAATTCGGCGGAATCTACACACTCGATTTGAAAACCGAGAAAGCTAGCAAGGTAGAAATTCATATCTCCGGCGATTTGCCTGCGACACGCCCGCATTATGAAAAGGTGGGAGCACAGATTCAGAATGCCGCCATTTCGCCAACAGGTGCTCGCGCCGTTTTTGAAGCGCGCGGCGAAATCCTGACAGTTCCGGCCGAGAAGGGCGACGTACGAAACCTTACGCGAACGACGGCAGTTGCTGAGCGCGATCCAGCGTGGTCGCCAGACGGCAAGTCGATCGCGTTTTTCTCCGACGAATCCGGCGAATATGCGTTGCATATTGTCGATCAGACCGGCTTAGGAACGGTTAAGAAAATCAATTTAGGAAATCCTCCCTCGTTTTTTTATGCACCCATATGGTCTCCAGACAGCAAGAAAATCGCCTACACGGACAAGCGACTGAATCTCTGGTATGTGGACGTAGCAAAAGGCACGCCTGTAAGGGTGACTGCGGATCGGTACGAAGATCCTTCCTCCACGATGACAGAAACATGGTCACCAGACAGCAAGTGGCTAACCTATGCCAAGTTTCTCGAAAACCACATGCGAAACATTTTTGTTTATTCCCTGGAAACAGGAAAGGAATCGCAAATCACGGACGGCACCAGTGATGCGCGGTATCCGATATTCGATAAAAACGGCAAGACGCTTTATTTCACTGCCAGCACAGACCTCGGACTTTCCATTGGCTGGCTCGATCTTTCCAGTTATCAGCATCCGGTGTCGAGGAGCGTTTACGCGGTTGTGCTGAAGAAGGGCGATGCTTCTCCCGTCGAACCGCAGAGTGACGAGGAGAAAGCCGCGGGCGATGACAAAGCCAAAGATGCAGACAAATCGAAAGAGCAGGTAAAGGGCGCGGACAAAGGAAAAGAGGGCGACAAGAAAGACGAAGTAACAGTGACGATCGACCTGGACGGAATCGGGCAGAGAATTGTGGCCTTGCCGATCAAGGCAGCTAATTACATCGGCTTGGATGCGGGGAAGACCGGCATACTTTTCCTGAGCGAAATCCCAAGCGTGCCGAGCCTGACGGAACCGACACCCGCCTCCGTTTCGAAGTTTGATCTCAGCACGCGCAAGACGGAACCATTCCTTGGAGGTCTCGGTAGTTTTGTGGTTTCGGCCAACGGCGAAAAGGTGTTGTACCGTCAGGGCCCCGGATGGTTCATTGCGCCGGCGGCAGTCGTGCCTAAGCCGGGCGATGGCGCGCTGAATCTCGATGCGATGGAGGTCTACACCGATCCACGCGCTGAGTGGAATCAGATGTACCACGAAGTCTGGCGGATCGAGCGTGACTTCTTCTACGATCCCAACCACCACGGGTTGAATATTGCCGCAGCAGAAAAGAAATATGCCCCGTACTTAATGGGTGCTGGTGGCCGGGCTGACGTCAATCATCTCTTCGACGAGATGCTTGGTGAACTTACCGTCGGCCACATGTTTATCGGCGGAGGCGATGTGCCGCAGCCTAAGAAGGTGAAGGGCGGCCTTCTGGGGGCGGACTACAAAGTGGAAAACGGGCGTTACCGTTTTGTGCGTATCTTCAATGGAGAAAATTGGAATCCGGAATTGCGCGCACCGCTAACTCAGCCAGGCGTCGACGTAAAAGTTGGCGACTATTTGTTGGAAGTAGGTGGCCGCGAAGTGCTCCCACCGACCGACGTCTACAGCTATTTTGAAAACACGGCCGGAACACAGATTAAGATTAAAGTTGGCCCAAGCGCGGACGGCAAGGACGCGCGGGAAGTCACTGTCGTGCCGCTACCCAGTGAATTCGATCTGCGCAATTTCGCGTGGGAAGAAGATAATCGCCGCAAAGTCGATCAGCTGAGCGGAGGCAAAGTCGCCTACGTCCACGTGCCGGACACCGCTAACGGCGGCTTCACCAATTTCAACCGCTATTACTTCGCACAAGTGGGCAAACAAGCCGCAGTTATCGACGAACGCTACAACCACGGTGGCCAAATCGCGGACTATATTATCGACATGCTTAAACGGCCGCTCCGCAATTGCGACATTACGCGGGAAGGCGAACAATTCTGTTCTCCGCTTGCACAAATTTATGGCCCTAAGACCATGATCATCAACGAAATGTCCGGTTCCGGCGGCGACGCTTTGCCTTGGATGTTCAAGCAAGACAAGGTAGGGCCGCTGGTCGGGACACGAACGTGGGGCGGCCTCGTTGGCATTTATAACTACCCGCCGCTGATGGATGGGGGCCGCGTCACCGCTCCGCGCGTGGCGATCTTTGGATTGCGCAGCGAGTACGAAGTGGAAAATCACGGTATTGCGCCGGACATCGAAGTGGAGAACGATCCAGCGTCCGTTGCGGCTGGACACGATCCGCAACTCGAACGCGCCGTCCAGGTGACACTGGAAGCGTTGAAGGCGCACCCGGTTGTGATCCCCGGACCTCCGCCTTATCCCAGCTATCCGAAGTAGCAACTTGATGAAATTGAGGCAGCCGCGCGAATCTTAGAGGATTCGCGTGGCCGGCCTGCGTCTCAACGAGGGGATGTGTTATTTTGTTTGCGATCCCCTCATGCCAGAACTTCCTGAAGTCGAAACAGTAGCGCGCGGGCTGCGGCGAACGATTGTAGGCCGGCGAATTTTGTCCGTTCGGCTGGGAAAAACGGATTTCATCGATGACCCGGTGGCGCTTGAGCAGCATCTACCGGGCAGGCAAATCGAAGCCGTCGAGCGCTATGGAAAATTCATGCTGCTGCGGCTTTCGCCGGTGATCGGCATCGAGTCTACGGGTGCAAATGGCGACGCGGCGTCCGCAGCACTGCTAGTACATTTGGGAATGACCGGGCAGATCGCCCCTAATCCTGCCGCACAGCCTTGCGTAAAACATACTCACGCGTGCTTCCTGCTCGACGACACTCGCGAACTGCGCTACACCGATGCGCGTCGTTTCGGGCGTCTGGCCTATCTGTCTGCAGGTCCACTCGCGGAAGAGTTGCGGCAGTTTGGCGCCGACCCGCTCGAAATTGGCGTTGAAGAATTTGTGAAGCAAGCGCGAACCCGGCGAGCCAGGATTAAGGCCCTGCTGCTTGATCAGAGCTTCTTGCGAGGCGTGGGAAATATTTATGCAGATGAAAGTCTATGGCGAGCGAAAATTCATCCAGCGCGGCTAGGTGCTTCGCTGAAGAAAGAGGAGGCAGCGAGGTTGCATCGCGTGCTGCGCGAAATCCTGGAGAAGGCAATCGTGTTGCGTGGCTCCTCGATTTCCGATTTTCTTGACGCCGATGGCCAGCCGGGCGAATATCAGCGCCACCATCGGGCGTACGGCCGAGAAAGCGAGGGCTGCTACCGCTGCGGCACACGAATACGCCGCGCGATTGTTGCGGGGCGGAGCAGCTATTTTTGCCCGAAGTGTCAGCCGGCGCCGCGCGGTTGCGTCGCCCTGCCTCTGCCTAGAAAGCCGGCGAAGAGAGCCGCCAAGTAGGAAAATTGGATGCGAGCCGTAGTACAACGAGTGAGTCGCGCAAGCGTGACGGTCGAAGGACGCATCACGGGCGAAATCGCTAGCGGGTTAATGATTTTGCTTGGCGTGGGACGCGAGGACACATCTGCGATCGCCGCGTCTATGGCGGAGAAAGTAGCAAATCTGCGCATTTTCGAGGACGACTTGGGGAAAATGAACCGCTCGCTCCTGGATGTGAAGGGCGCGGCCCTCGTTGTTTCGCAATTTACGCTGTATGGCGACGCGCGGGGGCAGCGGCGGCCAAGCTTCATCTTTGCCGCCCCGCCAGAAAAGGCCAAAGCACTTTACGAAGAGTTCACGCGAGCGATGCAAGCGCTAGGTGTCAGCGTCTCAACAGGAATCTTTCAGACGATGATGTCCGTGGAGCTGGTTAATGAAGGTCCGGTCACGATCCTCCTCGATTCCGACAAAACGTTCTAGCTCTGCGCGCCGCTCTAAAGCTACTCGAAAGTGGACGAGAGCCGAGGTGCTGAGCGAACTGAAAAAACATGCAGATCCGAAGGCACGCGCACAGCTGGCATATTTCGGCGTAAACGTTCCGAAGGCGTACGGGATTTCAGCACCTGTGTTACACGCGTTCGCGCGACACATAGGGAAAGATCAGGCGCTGGCGGAGGAACTCTGGTCGTCCGGCATTCACGAGGCAAGAATCCTCGCCCCGCTGATCGGCGAATCGGAAAAAATCACTGCTGCGCAGATGGAACGCTGGGTGCGCGATTTCAATTCCTGGGATGTGGTCGACACAGTTTGTTGTTATCTCTACGCGGCCGCAAAGCCTGCCTGGGACAAAATCTACAAGTGGAGCAATCGAAGGGCGGAGTTCGAGAAGCGCGCCGCATTTTCCCTGGCCGCGTATTTGAGCTACAAGGACAAATCCGCCGAGAATGCACGATTCGAACGGTTTCTTTCTGTAATCGAGCGCGAAGCTAATGACGAACGAAATTTCGTAAGAAAAGCCGTTAATTGGGCGCTGCGCAATATCGGAAAAAGAAATCTACAGCTCAACGCGGCAGCAATGCGCTCTGCAGAGCGAATTCGGCAACAGGATTCTCGATCCGCGCGATGGATCGCAGCGGACGCGCTCCGCGAACTGAAGAGCGAAGCTGTGCAAATACGGCTGCGCAAGAAAGCGGGCTAAGAGATGGCCAAGAAAGCCGAAAAACAAAGAGTCGTAACTCGGCGAGCGCGTGTCAGCGACGCGCTGCGTCTGGCAGAGCTGGCCGACCAGCTCGGATATCCAACGTCGGCCGCGGAAATGACAAAACGATTGCGCAAACTGAAGCCCGCATCGCAAAACGCGTTGTTCGTTGCGGAATCTCCCGGTGCAGGAGTCGTTGGCTGGACGCATGTTAGTGTTACGCACCTCGTCGAGGTTGGCACGCGCGCGGAATTAAATGGGCTCATCGTTGCAGAAGGCCATCGCAGCCTTGGTGCGGGCGCTCGGCTTCTGGAGGCCGCCGAAGATTGGGCGCGCAAGCACGGCTGCCCAAGCATGTCCGTGCGATCCAATGTGATTCGCGAACGCGCTCACAAATTCTACGAACGGCAGGGGTACGAACACTATAAGACGCAGAAAGCCTTCCGCAAGCCGCTCTGAATCACCCGTCCCCTATAAATAAGGCCAGTAACTAGTTCCAAGCGCCGCGTGGCAAGGTATATCGCACTACGATACACTTAGACCATGGGACTGGACATCACCCCTGCCGAGTACCGCGCGCTGGCCGAGTTGCGTTATCGCATCCGCCACTTTCTGCGCGAAGGGGACGCCAAGGCGCGGACCGTCGGTCTTGAGCCCCAACAGTACTTGATGCTGCTCGCCATTCGCGGCCTCCCAGAAGGTAGGGAGGCCACCATTCAGACGCTTGCCGAGCGGCTCGCGCTAAAACACCACAGCGCGGTTGAGCTTGTTGACCGTTTGGAGACGAACGGCTACGTGCGTAGGACCCGCAGCCGTGACGACCGTCGTCGCGTGTTCGTCACTCTGTTGCCGCGTGGCGAGCGTTTGCTCGAGCAAGTCGCACAGAACCGCATCAGTGAGTTACGCACCAGTGGAGAAGCGCTAGTCGGCGCAATCGAAGCCCTGCTAGAACGCGGCCAGCGCAGCGTCAAAAACCTCAAGAAAACAGCGAACAAGGAAGTGCGAGACAAGCGTGCCTGACGACAACCAAAAAAACAGCTCACATACGAAAGCTAACAGGACGCCCCACAAGCACAACGAAGAGTTGGGAGACTTCACAACTACGTTACGCGTTGTCCCGATCTCCTGCCTCGCGATGTTCATCGGAGTCCTCTGCGCTTTCGTCGCGTTAGTGCTTCTTCGCTTGATCGGACTATTTACCAACCTTTTTTATTTTGGCCGCTGGAATACGGCGATGGTTTCGCCGGCTGGCAACCATTTGGGCTACTACAGCGTTCTCGTGCCGATTGGGGGCGCGCTCATCATTGGATTGATGGCGCGATATGGCTCGGAACGAATCCGCGGCCACGGCATTCCGGAAGCGATCGAAGCGATTTTAATCAATGGCAGCCGCGTTGAGCCGAAGGTCGCCTTTCTGAAACCAATCTCTTCGGCAATTTCCATAGGTTCCGGCGGGCCGTTTGGCGCGGAAGGCCCGATCATCATGACGGGCGGCGCGTTTGGGTCAATGATCGCCCAGCTTTTTCATTTGACGAGCGCTGAACGAAAAACTCTTCTAGTGGCGGGAGCGGCCGGTGGCATGTCCGCAACGTTCGCTTCGCCCGTCGCAGCAGTGCTGCTCGCTGTCGAGCTCCTGCTCTTTGAGTGGAAACCGCGCAGCTTGATCCCTGTTGCGCTAGCCAGTGCAGTCGCGGCTGTTGCTCGGCGTTATATCTTGGGGTTTGGCCCGCTGTTTCCCGTGCCGGAACACCCACTTTTCATCGGTCCTAAGGCCTTGCTTGGCTGCGCTCTTGTCGGGCTTCTTGCTGGAGTTTTATCAGCCCTGCTGACTTTGTCGGTATACGCGGCCGAGGACGCGTTTCAGCATCTCAAGATTCATTGGATGTGGTGGCCGGCGATAGGCGGCCTCGCCATTGGGATCGGCGGTTTGATATTTCCGCAAGCCCTCGGCGTCGGGTACGACACCATCGGCGCGTTGCTCCAGGGCAGCGTGACCACGAAAGTGATTTTGGGTGTCTTGCTCGTTAAGTGGTTTATCTGGGCAGTCTCGCTCGGTTCAGGTACCTCGGGCGGCGTCTTAGCTCCATTGCTGATGATGGGCGGCGCGTTAGGAGGCCTGGAAGCGATGTTTCTGCCCAACGAGGGCGCCGGCTTCTGGCCGCTGATCAGCATGGGCGCGATTCTTGGCGGGACCATGCGCTCTCCATTTACGAGCATCGTTTTTGCTTTTGAATTGACGCACGACGCAAATGTTTTTCTACCGCTCCTCGTTGGCAGCGTGATCGCGCACGCATTCACAGTTCTGACACTGAAAAGGTCCATCTTGACCGAAAAAGTCGCCCGGCGCGGTTTTCACTTGAGCCGCGAGTACGCCGTCGACCCACTCGAAATTCTCTTTGTCCGCGAGGTGATGCGCTCGAATGTCGTTGTCTTGCCGGCGGAAGCGAAGGTTGGCGAAATACTGAATGCGCTTCACGTGGAACACCCGCATAAGCAAAGGTTGCTTCCGGTGGTGGATGCAGAGGGCAAGCTCGTCGGCGTGCTGACTCGAAGAGATCTCCGCGAACGGATAGAACAAGAAGGCGATGCCGTCCTGCAACTTCCGCTCCGAGAATTGGTGCGAGCCACAACGATCGAAACAAATCCCGACGAAATCTTGCGTGTAGTCGTATATCGCATGGCAGAAAAAGCTGTGACGAGGCTGCCGGTGGTCGAACTCTCCACCGGAAAATTTTTAGGGCTAATTTCTCTCGATGATTTGCTGAAAGCTCGCTCCAGGCATTTGGAAGAAGAGCGCCGCCGCGAGCGAACTTTGAATTTAAGGTTCCTGCTCCCAGGAAGGCGAGAAGAAACCGAGACGGAGACGCCCGCGGTGCCTTGAAAAAGAACTTGTCTCTTAATCGCACCGGCACACACAAAACGCACAATGCACAAGCCCAATCCATTCGAAAAGGCATCCTATAGGTGTGCAGATAGGTGCACGGAGAGCCGCCAATAAAATGACGGGTGTCCCTCAACAGACGCAGACAAGCTGGTGGAAATTCCCTTCGCGTCAGTGGAACGCGTTGCTCAATGAGCGTGAAGAGCAAGTCTTCCTTGTTCTGACGTTGCTCATTGGCGCCTTGGTGGGCCTGATGGCCGTCGCTTTCATTCTGCTAACCGAGCGAGTCGGCCTGCGGCTCTATCCTGCCGGCGGAGCTGCCTGGCATCGCGTTCTTATTCCGATTGTGGGCTCTCTGGTCATGGGGTATTTGCTGTACCGCTATTTTCCCGATGCGCGCGGCAGCGGCGTTCCGCAAACCAAAGCGGCTCTCTACGCACGCGAAGGGCGCATTACTGCGGCCACGATGTTTGGGAAATTCTTCTGTACTTCCGCTACTCTCGCCAGCGGAATTCCCCTGGGACGAGAGGGCCCGACCGTGCAGGTCGGCGCTGGCATCGCTTCTGTGTTGGGCCGCCATCTCGGTCTTCGCCCGGAAAAAGTGAAGGCGCTTATCCCGGTAGCAGCGGCTGCGGCCATTGCCGCTGCGTTCAACACTCCGTTAGCTGCAGTACTGTTTGCGCTCGAGGAAATCGTGGGCGATCTCCACGCTCCCGTGTTAGGTTCGGTCGTTCTCGCGGCCGCAACTTCCTGGGGTGTCCTGCGGCTTTTATTGGGCAACGATCCGCTTTTTAAAGTACCGCAATACCAGCTCGTCAATCCTTGGGAATTCGCTATTTACGCCGTCCTCGGTGTCGCTGGCGGCCTCGTGTCAGTGGCCTTCACCAAGCTCTTGCTCGGCATGCGCGAGCGCCTTCTAAGACTCTCTCGCAAGACGGTCCCATTTCAGCCCGTGATCGGTGGAGTGGTTGTCGGACTTATGGGCTGGTTCGTTCCTCAGGTTATGGGCGTTGGTTACGACCACGTCGGTGCAGTCTTGAATGGAGGCATGGCGCTTCGCCTCATGATCTTGCTCTTAGTCTTGAAACTCTTTGCGGTCACCATTAGCTATGCCTCTGGAAACGCTGGTGGCATTTTCGGACCTAGCCTGTTCCTTGGAGCCATGCTCGGCGGAGCTATTGGCACCGCGGCACACAGTCTGTTTCCCTACCACGTGGCGACACCTGGGGCCTATGCTCTTGTGGGAATGGGCACGGTCTTTGCAGGGATCGTCCGCGCGCCCATGACTTCCGTCGTCATGATTTTTGAAATCACTCGCGACTATGCGGTCATCGTTCCCCTGATGATCTCTAATCTGGTGAGCCTCTTCATCGCTTCGCGCTTGCAGAAGCAACCTATCTACGAAGCCTTGGCGCGTCAGGACGGCATTCACCTGCCTACAGCCGAAACTCGCCAACAGGAAGGGCACAGGCAAGTGATACTCGCCATGCGGCCAGCGAAGGAAATTCTTTCGGCGGACATGACCGTCCAGGAAGCCCTGGAGGTTATACGCTCAAGCGAATCCACCGCGTGGCCCGTACTCGACAAACAAGGTCTGATCGGCATCCTGAGTTTTGGCAAGCTTCAGCAAGCCGCAACGGCCGGCCCCGAGTCCAAACAGTTGGAAGAGCTCCTGGATGGGGTAGATTTTCCGCATCTCCACGCCGATCACTCTCTCAGTCTGGCGCTCGAACGCATGGGCGCGTGTCAGATCAATGCAATGCCTGTCGTCAGCCGCGCTAATATCCACAAACTCGAAGGCATCGTCACGCTGAAGGATGTCTTGGCCCTCTATGGTGTCGGGTCTCCCGAAAAAGCATAATTGGAGCGGCAACTCTGAGAACGTGAGTCTCTTCGACTCAGCGTGAGCCTCTACAACTGAACCCTCTCTGGAGAAAAAATGGACTACATCAACCTCGGCAAGACCGGCTTGAAAGTCTCCCGTATCTGTCTTGGCTGCATGACCTATGGCGCGCCAGCGACCGGCAAAATCAAGCCTGGCAGCCACGCTTGGGCCCTCAATGAGGAAGAGAGCCAGCCCTTCCTTCGTCAGTCGATGGAACTCGGCATCAATTTCTTTGACACCGCCAACGTTTATTCGGCGGGCGCGAGCGAAGAGGTCCTCGGGCGTTTCCTCAAAGCAAACGCGCGCCGCGAATCCGTGGTCATTGCCACCAAGGCCCACGGCGTCATGCGCGACGAGCCCAATGGCCGCGGCCTCTCCCGCAAAGCGATCTTTTACGAACTCGACCAGAGCCTTCGCCGTCTTGGCACCGATTACGTTGACCTCTACCAAACTCACCGCTGGGATTACGAAACGCCCATCGAAGAAACACTGGAGGCCCTCCACGACGTCGTGAAGTCAGGCAAAGTGCGCTACATCGGTGCTTCCTCTATGTACGCCTGGCAGTTCACCAAAGCCCTTTATCTCGCTGACGTTCACGGCTGGACTCGTTTCGTTTCCATGCAGAATTATTACAATCTGCTCTATCGCGAGGAGGAGCGGGAGATGATGCCGCTTTGCCAGTCTGAGGGCATTGGCGTCATTCCTTGGAGCCCGCTCGCGCGCGGCCGCCTCACTCGCGCATGGCAAGCCGAAAGTACAAAACGTTTCGAGACGGATCAGTTCGGCAAGACCTTGTACTCGAAGACGGAAGATGCGGACCACAAAATTGTTGACCGCTTAAGCGAACTCTCCAAAAAACGCGGCGTTCCTCAGGCCCAGCTCGCGCTCGCATGGATGCTCAGCAAATCCTTCATCGCTTCGCCGATTGTCGGCGCCACAAAGCCGCATCACCTTTCGGACGCCGTCGCAGCCCTTTCGTTGCGTCTCACACCGGAAGAGGTTGCGTCTCTTGAAGAGCCGTACACGCCGCATCCTGTCTTGGGATTTAGCTGAGACTGCAGGTGGCGCACTGCCGTAGATTATCTCTGGCGTATAGTATCTGATTGATTTATGCTGCCCACGGCGTATGGGGTCTGCCTGGGGTATGCTCTTCAAAACACAAAGCGCTTCTGTCTACGGCATCGACGCTTACCTTGTTGACGTCGAAGTCGACGTGGGCTCAGCCTACATGAAGGACTTCAATGTGGTTGGCCTCCCAGACAATGCCGTCAAGGAAAGCCGTGAACGCATCAAATCCGCCCTCCGCAATTGTGGCTTCGAGTTTCCTCACGGCCAAGGCGTGACCATCAATCTCGCTCCAGCCGACATTCGCAAGGAAGGTTCTGCGTTCGATCTTCCGATGGCTCTAGGACTCGTTGGATGTATGGGTCATTTTTTCGGCAAGCAGCTCAACCAGTGCATGTTCCTCGGCGAGCTGTCCCTTGATGGGAGCATTCGCTCGGTACGGGGTGCCCTTTCTGCCGCACTCGCTGCGCGCGAATTTGGCCTGAAATCGCTCGCTGTTCCTGAGGCAAACGCGCGCGAAGCAGCCGTAGTCGAGGGTGTCAACGTATTTGCCCTGAAGACCCTCCCGCAAGCTGTGGACCTGGTGAACGCTCCGGAGTCTTTCCGGCCCGTTGTAGTCGACGCCAAGCAGATGCTTTCAGAAGCGGCACAGTATTCCGTTGACCTTCGCGACGTACACGGACAGCAAGCTGCTAAGCGCGCACTCGAGGTCGCCTGCGCCGGCGGCCACAACATTTTATTTATCGGACCTCCGGGCGCCGGCAAGACCATGCTCGCCAAACGCATCCCGACAATTTTGCCTCCGATGACGTTGGATGAAGCCATCGAAACAACCCGGATTCATAGCGTAGCTGGCGTTCTCGAAGACAGCCGCGGCCTCGTCGGTACACGTCCCTATCGCTCTCCGCACCACACCATTAGCGATGCGGGTTTGATCGGCGGCGGCGCCGTCCCGCGTCCCGGGGAAGTTTCGCTCGGCCACAATGGTGTTCTCTTTCTCGACGAACTCCCCGAATTTCAGCGTAATGTGTTGGAAGTCATGCGTCAGCCGCTCGAAGACGGCGCGGTCACGATCTCTCGCGCAGCCGTCTCCGTCACGTTTCCCTCGCGATTTATGCTTGCTGCGGCCATGAACCCGTGTCCCTGCGGCTATTTCGGCGATCCCATGCGCGAGTGCCACTGCACGCCGCCAATGATCCAACGCTATGTCTCCAAAATATCAGGCCCTCTTCTCGACCGCATCGACATTCACATCGAAGTGCCCGCCGTAAAATACAAAGAACTGCGCGCTCCATCCTCTTCCGAAGATTCGGCCGCCGTCCGGCAACGGGTAATAGCGGCCCGCGACAAGCAGCTCGACCGCTTCCGCACGGAAAAAAAGACCTACGCCAACGCCCAGATGATGCCCAAGATGCTTCGCAAGCATTGCGCCATCTCCGCCGAGGGTGAAAAGCTTCTGGAGAACGCCATCACCCGCCTCGGACTATCCGCCCGCGCCCACGATCGCATCCTAAAGGTCGCCAGGACGATTGCCGACCTGGATGCGTCCGAGAACATCGATCCGCGGCATCTAAGCGAAGCCATCCAATACCGCACCCTGGATCGTTCCTACTGGGCCTAGTAGGACAGACATTCCTGTCTGTCGCCGGTTCCGAACTGGTTTAGCGTCGGATCTTGGGCCACTAAATACATAGGCAGGCAAGAATGCCTGCCCAAAAGGAGGGAGAGATGTCGCTACCGCCAAGAACATATTACGAACGTCACCTACCGCACTGGCAGCCGCCCGGAAAGAAATTATTCGTCACTTGGAGGCTAGCGGGCTCCCTGCCTGGGCGCTTCCGGCGATCCTGCAAGCAACTCACTGACGGCCGACGATTTGTTGAGTTCGACCGCGCACTAGACGAAGGAAAATGCGGGTCGCTCTGGCTCCGAGATCCTCGGGTAGCGGAGCTCATTGTGCGAGCATTCCATCATGGCGAACAAGCTCGCGACTTCTATCGGCTTCTAGCCTATGTGGTCATGCCCAACCACGTACATCTTTTGCTCAAGGCCAATGTGCCTCTCCAGAAAATCACACAGGTCCTCAAAGGTTACACGGCCTTCCAGTCTCACAAGATCCTCGGCAAGCGGGGCGAGGCATTTTGGCAAGACGAATCCTTCGACCATTGGGTTCGAAATCCGCCCGAGTCAGAAAAAATCCGACATTACATCGAGAACAACCCGGTAGCGGCTGGCTTAGTGCCTCATCCGCAGGATTGGCCTTGGTCAAGTGCAGTCTTTAGAGCGGCTGAAAAGGCGCAATCAGCCTAGCGTTCATGCTCTCAGAGTAGGACAGACATTCCTCTCTGTCGTCTTTACCTCACTGGAGCGTTTCAAAACCCAGCCAGTAATTATACAAATGAGAGACAGACAAGAATGTCTGTCCCACCATCCGCACGAAAATCCCCAAGTGCTCCATTGACTTAGGTTTAGCCGCTGTGTTACCGATAAGTGCGCTCTCTTAGGTGCAATTAGCCTCTGGAAGGGCGCCGCGAATGGGCACAGACCCCAAGCACCTCGAAATCACGTTGGAGACGCAGGTCGAAAGCGTCAATCTTGCTGAGGAGATGTGTATTCGCGTAGCCGAGTCTGCGGGTTTTGGCGAAGACGATTGCTATAAGATAGGCATGAGCGTGCGCGAGGGCGTCATCAACGCGTTTCACTACGGCAATCAGGAACGCCCCGAAAAGAAGATTCATCTGGCTGTCGATCTCACTGGCGATAAGATGATCATTCATGTTTTGGATGAAGGCAGCGGTTTCACCCTGGCCAGCGTCCCAGATCCGCTTGCTGAAGAAAATCTTTTGAGCACGTCGGGCCGTGGAATTTTCCTGATGCGCGCGTTTATGGACGAATTCGACGTAGTGCCAGGACGCACCGGCGGGGCCGAAATCGTCATGGCAAAAAAACTGCCCTTGCAAGACAAACCGGGAACGAACGGCCAGGGTGGCCAGGACGCTACCCCGCATCAAGGAGCCTAAACGAAATCATGCCTCTGCGCGCAACACATCGAGATGCTTCTCAAGCTACCGTGGTGGACCTCAGCGGCAAGATCACGCTGGGCGAAGGTAGCGCCCTGCTTCGCAAAACTATTCGCGGTTTGCTGGACGATAAACGCATCCACATCGTGCTCAACCTCGCGGACGTGGACTACATCGACAGTTCCGGCATTGGTGAGCTCGTCAGCGCCTACACCACCGCGAAAGGCCGGGGCGGCGAGCTAAAGCTTCTTCATCTCACAAAAAAAGTGCACGACTTGCTGCAACTCACCAAGCTCTACACCGTCTTCGACGTCTACACGGAAGAGAGCGCCGCACTGAACAGTTTCCAGCAATCTACCTGATCTACGCTCGCAATTAAGCGAGGCGTCGGCAACTCCGCTTCTGCCGCTCGCTTAGCGCGCTTTCCTGCGGCACAATTCTTTCATGGCCATTGATGCCGCCTCCGTGCATACCGCCTCTGACACCGTCTGGATTGTCGAACAGGCAAGCGCTCTCGGGTTTGACCTTTGCGGAGTCGTGCGTGCGGAAAAGTTTCCAGAGCTAGACCTGACGCAAGAATGGCTGGCACGCGGATTCGCCGGCGAGATGAAGTATCTCGCTGATCCTCGCCGCCGCGACCCGCAGAGCGTAATACCCGGCATCCGCACCGTGATCGTCTGCGCCTTGAACTACAACTCAGCCGCCCCACGATCTGTGAATGTGCTCACTCCAGAGAATTCCGAGCCACGCGGTTGGATTTCTCGTTACGCCTGGGGACAGGACTACCACGAGGTTCTCCAGGAGAAGCTCCAAAGCCTGGCAAGCTTGCTTCCTGAACGCTTCAGCGAACCGCACGAAGCGCGTATCTACGCGGACACTGGTCCCCTGAACGAGCGTGTCTTCGCCAAGCATGCAGGCCTCGGCTGGCTCGGAAAAAACACTCTTCTGCTGAACTCGAGGCTCGGTTCCTGGTTTTTTCTCGGCGCGATTCTCACGACTCTTGATATTCCACCCACCCTTGGTCCGTCTGAGTTGCCTCCTCCGGATCTCTGCGGCTCATGCACAAAATGCATCGACGCCTGCCCAACCGGCGCGCTTGTAGAACCTTATGTAATGGATGCACGCCTCTGCATCTCCTACCTTACGATCGAGCTACGTGGGACCATTCCCGAAGAGCTGCGCGAACCCATGGGCCGCCACGTCTTCGGCTGTGACATTTGCCAGGATGTATGCCCGTGGAATCGCCGTGCCCCTGTGACACATGCTGCGGAGTTTCAGCCGAGAACTTTTCCACAGCCCTCAAAAGCCCAGCCAAGTGCGTTGGATGCTCCAGTTACCAAAGAGCCCGAGGAAGACTCTCTCTTCTTGCCGAAGCTCGAGTGGCTGGCTGCAATGAACGAAGATCAATTCCGCGTGTTCTTCCGGGGAAGCTCAGTCAAGCGCACAAAGTGGCGCGGGCTAATACGCAACGCCTGCGTCGCCCTGGGCAATTCCGCGCCAACGAGTGGTTCGGACGACTACAAAAGGATTTGCTCACTCCTAACCAAGCTCTCAACTTCATCTGAGCCGCTAATCGCGGAGTCTGCCCAATGGGCGCTCTCGCGCATCTAAGAAGCGTGGCGAGTTCTAAGCGTAAACGCTGCCGATTAGGAGCGTCCCCACGGACCTCCCAGTCTGAGCAATGGCCAGTATGGAACAGTAGTCCGGTAGAGCGGTATGATACAGTCGCCTGGTTGGCCAGCGTTCTCGCCGCAGGAGATCCCCATGAATCGCCGAATTTTCCTGGTGAATACCGGGATTGTCGGTGCGGGATTGCTTGGAGCGGGCAGCGGCGCTTCTGTAGTTTTGCGCTCCGCCACCGCATCAGAGTTTGCATCAAATCTCAAAGTGGAGGAAAAATTCGTGCCATTTACCGTCCCACCGTTGCCTTACTCATTCGACGCACTGGAACCCTACATTGATGCCAAAACCATGGAAATTCACCATGACAAACACCATGGCGCCTACGTCACCAACCTGAACAAGGCGCTCGATGGTCATGCCGATCTCCAAGCCAAATCGCTTGATGACCTTCTGAAGAATCTCGACTCCATCCCGGAGAATATTCGCGGCGCAGTCCGTAACAATGCTGGTGGCCACTGGAACCATTCGCTCTTTTGGACGCAGATGAAAAAGGGTGGCGGCGGTGAGCCCCAAGGCGACCTTGGCGCGGCCATATCTTCGACTTTCGGATCCTTCGCTGGCTTCCAGGAAAAATTCGCCGCTGCTGGCCTCGGCCGCTTCGGTTCTGGTTGGGCTTGGCTGCTCGTCAAGGATGGCAAGCTGGCGATCGATTCGACGCCAAACCAGGACACGCCCATTTCGCTCGGCGCCAAGGCTGTGCTTGGCATCGACGTTTGGGAGCACGCCTACTACCTGAAGTATCAGAATCTCCGCGCGGATTACATCAAGGCTTGGTGGAACGTCGTCAATTGGGACTCCGCCGCTCAGCACTACGCGGCCGCAAAGAAGTAATTCACGCCTCTGCACATCCGCAAATAACACAAAGGCCCGGTTCGATGAAATCGAACCGGGCCTTCGTGCTTTGTTTGACTTGTTGCCTTTGATTCTGGACTAAGCCATCAACTGTCGTTTTGCCAGCGGGACAATCGAGCCGACGCGAGAGCCGTTGTTATAACTTTGCGGCACCGGCGCAAACGTGCGGGCTTCCCTCGTGGCGAGCGGCATTGGCATGGGCATCGGCCCAATCGTGTTCCGCGAGGCTTCGCGCACTAACTCCATGCGCCCCCGCACGCGGAACTTGGCAAGCAGCGAAGACACGTGAAATTTCACCGTGCGTTCGGAAAGATTCAAAGTCGCGGCAATTTCCTTATTGGCCAGACTCTTCATCACGCCGCCAAGCACTTCTTCCTCGCGGCGCGTGAGCTTCACGGGGCTGCCGACGGAATGTCCCGCTTGCAGCAGTTTTTCCGCCTTTTCGGTAAGGCCTTCCAAAAGGTCATTTTCCGCCTTGACCATCACTACGTAGTCGTTTGGCGTCTGCCCTCTCACCATGCAGTGCATTGCCAGAAGGCCGGCGGCCTGGTCCACGGGGAAGCATCCGTCGGGGCCTGCCTCCACATGAAAATGGGTTACGCCGGTGTTTTTTTCATAAAAATAATAATGATCGCGAGGAATTGCTGGGCGGGGACTGCTCAAAGTATGATGATGCTGTTCACTTCTGCGGATAAGCTTCACACGCACCCCTCAGTATGCAGCCTCGTAGGACAACCGAAGCTATTTTTAGATTGAGCCTCCGTCAGGAGGCAAGCTGCATTTGCGTAGGCAAGCGGCCAGGTAAGAAGCCGATACAGAGGGCTGTGCGCTCGGTGCCTGGACCCTCAGAAAGGCCACACCGATCTGCGAGAAGGAGCTCCCTGCCAGTTCGCCTGCGTTGTTTCTCCGAACCGTTTCATCTATGCATTTTCCTCACCGAATGGCCATAAATTACAACTCGTTCAGAAGAGGAGTACTTAGCTGAGCTATGTAGACCGGCGTAGCCTCATTCCCGGGTAGGAATTGCACAGTAGGCGAAATTTTTCCCCGACTCCTTATCATCTACACCAATGCACGAAGCAGAGCTCCATTTTGGGACAAAAACATGCCTTCATAGGAGACCAAAACTTTGGCGGAACTAGCGGATTTATCCGCATAAGGATCGTGGATTGCTTTCGTCTGTGGAAAACTGCCTGTGGAAATCTCGCTGTGGAACTTTTCTCTGTATACGGCAACCGAGACTGTTTTCTTTTCAATACGAGACAATGCGGGTCTGCTCGGGCGCAATCAATTCGTAGGTAATTCCACGCCAACGTATCTTCCGCGTTAAGAGGGAGCTGACGAAATTCACCAGGTAGAGGAATGGGATAATGACCGTCAACAGCACATAGATCCACGCCTGGCCCGCGATTTGTGAACGGTGTGCCGGCAAGACTTCCGACACCCCTGCGGCTCGCAACGCTCCTCGAATCATCGAAAGCAGCACAGGCAAGAAAGTAAGCGCCGCAAGATGAAACGCCGGCCGCGTAGCCAGAAAATCGCTAAGCGTCAAAATAGTTCCTATGACGAGCGAAAGACAGTAGAGCAAGTGAGTCGCAGCGGCCATCCCCCACATTTTTTGCGCATACACGCGCGTGATCAAGACCTGCCGGTTTGTGAATTCCATCAAACCGGTGAAATCAGTCTCGACAAAAGAAGGCACGAGGCATTCCGGCAAAAAGACAATCGGCTTGTTCGCCCGTTCGAGAGCCCGCGTCATCGAATAATCATCGCTCACCGAATGCTGCCATTCTTCCAATATTCCGGATTGGTCGAAGACGCTTCGCCGTATTGCCGTGCCACCGCCCCAGCAGAAATTCTTTCCTTTTTCGCTGAGCATGGTGACGATCGGCGCGTTCCATGCCGCAAGCAGAGCCGTCGCCAAATTGCCCCGGTTCGGAATCAACCATCGCATCGTGGTCGTAGCCCCGATGCGCGAATCAGCAAGCGGTGCAACCATACGGTGCAGCCAGTTTTTTCCGGGGCGTCCGTCCGAGTCCGCAAAAGTAAGTACGTCGAATTCCGCATCCAGCTGCGCGATTCCCACACGGAGATTATTTACTTTCTCGCCGCACCCATCCGGCTTCTCCGTAATCACCACATGCGCTTTCGCACGCGACGTCGAGACAACGCGCTTCACGATGTTATATGCCGGGTCGGTGGCCGAAGCGATCAGGAAGAATATCTCGTAGTTTTGATAATCGAATTCCGTAAGCGAAACGAGATTTCGCTCGAGAGCTGCCTCGATTCCTTTGCATGGACACAGCACCGCTACCTTCGGCGAATAAAAACCGGGATCCGTGTGCATGCGCCGCCGCGCATAGCCCAGCCACTGCATTCCTAATCCGACCAAATAGAGGCCGAGAAGGATCTGCGGTATCGCCAAAAAATAGAATAAGATTTCCAGGTTTTCCATGCCTTTCGAGAATAGCAGACAGCCCACGCTCGCGCTTGTCCGCGTGTGCGGGTAGAATCGCACCGGTAAACGTCTGGTTAAGGAGAGAAATATATGCCCAATCGTGTGGACTTCAGCATGGTGACGACCTCAACCGAACTCCCCGGTTACCGCATCGTTCGAAATTTTGGGATCGTGCGCGGTATCATCGTCCGTTCGCGCAGCGTAATCGGGAACCTCGGCGCGGCCCTGCAAACCATCGTCGGCGGCAATATCACTATTCTCACAAACCTTTGCGAGAAAACTCGTGAGGACGCCTACGAACTTCTTTTGCAGCATGCCGGCGATCATGGAGCGAACGCTGTCATCGGCATGCGTTACGACGCCACGGAAGTCATGCAAGGTGTAACCGAAGTGCTGGCTTACGGCACCGCGGTGCAAGTCGAGCGCATTTCGTAGATTTCACTGGGAGCCTTCGCGTCCGTTCGCAGCGAGCCCTCCCGCAATGGTAGAATCTCGCTTCCTATGTACTGCTCTTCCTGCGGCGCACAGGTTTCTTCCAACGGGCGGTTCTGCTCCACATGCGGCGGAGCTCTCGATCTGAACGCTGCGCCAACTATTGACTCGAATGATCTAAGTGCCGAGCAAGAGACGATTGCGCCGCCCGGACCTTCCGCCACTCCGCGCAAACCCTCCTCGGCTCCGACTCCAACGCGGCCCCCGCGCTCGCCTTCCAGTGGCGGCCCTGGCGTTAGGCTAACAAGTTCCGATCCCATCGGCGGCGGGCGCTTCACGCCGGGACAAATAATCGCCGAGCGCTATCGCGTTGTGGCCATGGCTGGCCGCGGTGGAATGGGTGAAGTCTATCGCGCGGAAGATCTGACGCTCGGCCAGGTCGTCGCCATCAAGTTTCTTCCCGAGAGCCTTTCGCAAGATGCCGCCACCTTGGCGCGTTTTCACTCCGAGGTTCGCATCGCACGCCAGGTCTCGCATCCAAATGTCTGCCGCGTCTTCGATATCGGCGACGCCAGCGGTATCGCCCTACCTCTCCATGGAATATGTCGATGGCGAGGATCTCGCCTCCGTCGTGCGCCGCATCGGAAGGCTTTCTCCGGACAAAGCCACGGAAATCGCGCGCCAGATTTGCGCAGGACTCGCCGCGGCGCACGAGCGCGGCGTCGTTCACCGCGATCTCAAGCCCGCGAACGTCATGTTCGATGGCGCCGGAAAAATTCGCATTACTGATTTTGGTCTTGCGGGAATCGCCGCAAGCATTCAAGGCGCGGACATTCGCGCGGGCACGCCGGCCTATATGGCTCCCGAACAGCTCGCCGGAAAAGAAGTCACCACCAAGAGCGACATCTATTCGCTCGGCTTGATCCTCTACGAAATCCTCACAGGAAAACGCGCCTTCGAAGCTTCGACTCTGCCCGAGCTCATCAAGCTCCGTGAACAAGGCACGATCACGAATCCTTCGACTCTTGTGCGCGATCTCGATCCACTAATTGAACGCGTCATTCTTCGCTGTCTCGAAATTGATCCCTCGAAGCGCCCCATGTCCGCACTTCAAGTTGCCGCCGCACTTCCGGGAGGCGATCCTCTGGCCGCCGCACTTGCGGCCGGTGAAACGCCATCGCCCGAAATGGTGGCCGCGGCGGGAGCGAAGGAAGGGATGCGGCCGCGAGTTGCGCTGGTGCTGCTGGCGATTGTGGTGCTGGGGCTGGTGGCGTCGCTACTCATCGCAGAGTCGACGCAATTGGTGAATCGGGTGACGCTCGATAGTCCTCCCGAAGTTTTAGCGACGCGGGCGCGCGAGGTGATCGGGCGGTTGGGGTTGGCGGGGAAGGCTGCAGACTCGGCCTACGGTTTCGAAATTAACGACGGATACCTAAGTTACCTCCAGGCGCACGACAAAAGCCCAGCGCGCTGGGATGCGCTCGCGAAAGATGACGCGCCAGCGATGACGTTCTGGTACAGGGAGAGTCCGAACCCACTCTTTGCGCAAGCGTTTTTTGGGCCCGGATCAGCGGGCGGAGGGCAGGTTGCGCGATGGGATCCGCCGATGGACACGACAGCGATGGCGCTAGTGGTATTAGACACGACGGGGCGGCTCGTGCGGTTCGAGGTGGTGCCGCCAGAGAAGAGTGCACCGCCGCAGAACGCCAAGACGCCGGATTGGGCGGGATTTTTTGCGACCAGCGGGTTGAATATTGCGGAGTTTCGCGCGGCCACGCCGGAATGGGCGCCGCTGGCGCCGATGGATGCGCGAGCGGCGTGGACGGGAACGTTGCCAACGCGGCCAGACATTCCGATTCGCGTCGAAGCGGCGGCATTTCATGGCGAGCCGGTGTATTACCGCATCGTGTATCCGTGGACGACAGCAGGCCGAGACACCGAGACGGCCACGACGCGGCCGCAAAAGATTGCCTCGGTTCTGCTCGTATTGCTGATTCTGACGGTATTTGTCGGTGGCGTGGCGTTGGCGCGCTGGAATATTAAGGCGAATCGCGCCGATATGAAGGGAGCGGCACGCTTGGGAGCGTTCGTGTTTGTGACGTTCCTGGTGCTGTGGATCCTGAGTACACATCATCTGTCGAATTTTCTGGAAGCTATCAATTTTCTTGTGGCGGTGGCCTCGGCCGCGCTGCGGACCTTTTTTGCGATGGTGCTGTACGTGGCGCTCGAGCCGTTCGTGCGGCGGCGGGAACCGCAAACCCTGATTTCGTGGACGCGGCTGCTGGCGGGAAACCTGCGTGATCCGCTGGTAGGGCGCGACCTGCTGATCGGAGCCGTATACGGCGTAGTGATATTTGTGGTGGAGGCGAGCGACAATTTTCTGTTGCCGCTGTTCGGCAAGCTGCCGCCGATTCCGGGAGGCGTTTCGACGGAATCACTGCTGGGGTTGCGGCACGCGGTGGCGCAAGTGCTGCTGTACGTTTTGGGCCAGACGATCGATTCGCTGGGGATTTTCTTTATCCTGTTCATATTGCAGCGGATCTTGCGGAGCGCGTGGATCGCGGCGATTGTGGTGGCCGCCGCGGGGACGCTGCTTTCGCTGGGCAACAACGGCGGTGAATATCCGTGGATCAGCGCGGTTTTCCTCGTGGTTTTGTATCTTTCGTTTTTGCTGGTGCTAAAACGGTTTGGGCTGTTGGTGCTGGTGGTCGGGTTGGTGGTACAGTCCGTGCTCTTGCAATTCCCGGCGACGATTCACTTGTCGCGGTGGTATGCAGCGCCTTCGCTAGCGGGAATGACGGCAATTGCGGCGTTGGCGATTTATGGCTTCCGGACAGCGCTGGCGGGCCAGCCCGTGTTTTCGATGAAGGCGTTCGAGCAATAGAGTTAGCGAGGAATGCGTTCGCTAACGTTTGCGGAGCGCGGGTGCTGTCTCTTTAGAGTGCAACACGGAACCTGTCACATGACCGGCGAGATTTTCCAATTCGTTCAGCGCCCGGCTTGCCGCCATCCTCGCCTTCTCCAGAAAAGACGAATCCAGCAAGAACGCGCAACGATCGACAAAAGGATGGTTGGCTGCCTCAAACGGCTTGCGTGTTCTACGCGATGAACTATTTCGCGCCAGCAAATCCTCGTACATCTGCAAATCTGTCTGAAAGTCGAGCGCGTCTCCCGCGCTCCATTTTTGCTGCCGCGTCAACGCCGCTAGAAATTTCCGGCGAAACGCCACTCCGTCCTTGCGCAACATCGGCCGCGGCTTGCCCCGGCCGCAAGGCAGCGGTTCCGTATAGGTGATTTCCAGGGCCCGCGCCGTCACCGCTAGCAAAGCTTCGCGCCGCAACAATTCGAGCAAATCGCGATAAAGCGACGCGTGAACCTGCAGCGCGTGCCGTCCGTGCTCCACAACATACGAATCGACAAATCGCGGAACAATCCGCTCGCGTTGCAATCCCTCTGCCAGCCGCTGTGACAGCTCTGCAGGAGCGTCCGTCATGATCTGTTTCTCGCGATCCATCGTCCGTTCTTGTAGGGGGGCGATTCATCGTGCCCGCCCAGCTGCTCCGCTACACCTTGGCGCATTTCACCGAAACCCATTTTAGCAGGACTTGCTTTGCGCCCCGCGCGCTCGCGCAAAACAACCCAAAACAAATAGCCCAGCGAACGTCAGTTCGCTGGGCTTCTTGCACTACTCACTATTCGCTATTCACTTCTGTTTCAATGAATCGCCCGCGGACTTTCCGGGCCGACTCGCTTCGGCTTGGGTTCCGGTTGCGGCACGATCGGGGGCGCCACCGCTTCCTTGGACAGCGCATGTTCCAGCACCTCATCGAGGTTCCGCACGTAGGTAATCTTCATGTCTCCCAGAATATCCGGAGGAAGATCCGCTACCGCGTTCGGCTCGTTGTCTGCCGGCAACAGCACTTCTGTAATCCCCGCACGCTTTGCGCCGAGGACTTTCTCTTTCACGCCACCGATAGGGAGTACGACACCAGACAGCGTCATCTCGCCGGTCATTGCCAACCGTTCGCGCACGGGCCGCCCCGTGAGCAAGCTGATCAGCGACGTCACCATCGCCGCTCCCGCCGACGGGCCGTCTTTGGGCACGCCGCCCGACGGTACGTGGATGTGGATGTCATGCTTTCGGAAGAAGTCCGGATCGATTCCGTACCGCTCCGCATTCGCACGCGTCCAGGTCAGCGCCGCGGTCATCGACTCTTGCATGACCTCGCCCAGGTGTCCGGTCATCGTGAACTGCTTCCCGCCGCGCATGCGGCTGGCTTCAATGAACACGATGTCTCCGCCCACTGGCGTCCACACCAGGCCAACGGCCACGCCTGGTTGCTTGACGCGCTCGACGACTTCTTTTTCCGCTCGGAACTTGGGAACTCCAAGATACTCGCGCACAATTTCCGGCGAAACTTCCATCTTCTCTAGGCTGCCTTCGGCGATCTTCCGTGCTTGTTTGCGCGTGATCGTCGCGATTTCCCGTTCCAGGTTTCTCACGCCGGCTTCCCGTGTGAAGCTGTGGATTATTTCCCGCAGCGCGTCGTCCGAGAATTCAATCTGCTCTCCCACCTTCAGCCCATGTTCCTGGGCCTGCTTGGGAATCAGATATTTGTGCGCGATATGAACCTTTTCTTCCCCCGTGTATCCGGCCAGTTCGATAATCTCCATGCGGTCGCGCAACGGCTCCGGTATCGGATCCATCCAGTTCGCCGTCGCGATGAACAGCACTTTCGACAAATCGAACGGCACGTCCAGGTAGTGATCGCGGAACGCATTGTTCTGCTCCGGATCGAGCACTTCCATCAACGCCGATGACGGGTCGCCTCGGAAATCGCGTCCTAGTTTGTCGACTTCGTCCAGCATCATCACCGGATCATTCGACTCAGCTCGCTTCAGCCCCTGAATGATCTGCCCCGGCAGCGCGCCAATATAGGTGCGCCGGTGGCCGCGGATTTCCGCTTCATCGTGCATGCCGCCAAGGGCGATGCGCACGAATTTGCGGCCCAGCGACCTCGCGATGGACTTCCCAAGCGAAGTTTTTCCCACGCCTGGAGGCCCAACGAAGCACAGGATCGGCCCCTTCATGCCCGGCTGCAGTTTCTTCACCGCCAGGTAATCAAGAATCCGTTCCTTGACCTTCGCCAGGTCATAGTGGTCTTCGTCAAGAATCTGCTTTCCCTTGGCGATGTCGATCTCGCTCACACCCGAAGACTTTGCCCACGGCAAGGAAGTCATCCACTCCAGGTACGTCCGCGAAACCATGTACTCCGCCGAAGCCGGTGTCATTTTCGCGAGACGCTTCAATTCGCGGTCGCATTCTTTCTTCGCTTCCGCGGTCATCCCCGCCTCATCGACTTTCTTCCGCAGTTCGTCCATTTCCTGCGAAGAATCGTCTGATTCGCCGAGTTCCTTCTGAATAGCCTTCATCTGCTCGCGCAGCAAATACTCACGCTGGTTTTGGCCCACCTGCTCCTGTACCTGTTCGTGAATTTTCGAGCGCAGCTCCAGCACTTCCAGCTCTTTCGACAGTTCGCGGATCAACATCTCGAGCCGCTTGCGCACGCTCGGTGTTTCGATCAGCTCCTGGCGCAAAAGCGTCGAAAGTGACGGCAAGGTCCCGGCGATAAAATCCGCCAGGCGTCCTGGGTCGTCAATGTTCAGCGCAACCGATTGCAGATCATCCGAAAGTTGCGGCGAGTGGCTAACGACGTCGCGAAATAGGTCCTGCGCATTGCGCTGCAGGGCCTCGAGCTCCGCATCCACATCACCGGTGATTTCGGGCTGCGCTTCCACCCGTGCCCGCAGAAACGGCCGCAGACCGATCAATTCCAGCACGTTAACGCGCTGCAAGCCCTCCAGGAAGATGACCACGTTCCCGTTGGGCATTTTGACGGTCTTATGAACCTTTGCCAGCGTACCGACCTTGTGCAGGTCTGCGGCGGCAGGGTCTTCAATCCGAGGGTCCAGCTGCGCCACAACCCCCAACAATTTCTCCTCGCCTTCCAGCGAGTTAACAAGGGCCAGTGAGCTCTCCCGGCCTACCGTCAAAGGCAGTACAGCCCCTGGAAACAGGACCGTATCCCGAACCGGCAGGATCGCGAGTATTTCTGGCACCGTATACTTTTTCTCAGCCATAGTGAGTGTCCCCTAAATCCGGGCGCGGGGAAAATGTCCCGCACTTAAAAAGGTTAGATGCTAGACAAAGGCAAAAGGTGCGGCGAGATGAGAATACAAGTAGCATGAAACCTTAGCATGGTATGCTCACATTCTAACATTTTCCGCTCTTCTCTTGTCAGTTTCTACGTAACTCTATTTGTATCAAATACATACGATGAATTCCCGCATTTCGATCAACTCTTAGCCGCTGCACTGGTCACCGGCCCGAAATTCTTCTACTCCAGACCTTTGACTATTTCAATGCGAACTTTTTCCGCACCAATTCCACGGCCTCGGCCTTGTTTATGACCTGCCCTTCGAGCTGCGCGTCTTCCACGGCTCTCAGTATTTCGCTAAATAGTGGTCCAGGGATATAGCCCATTTCGCTCAAATCAGTACCCGTTAGGACACGCTGTGGACGAACCTCCTCCGCAGGCGTCTCAGCAAGGAACTGCTGTACCGCTCCATACGAATCCAGCTTGCGATGGCTTGATAGACAATCCAGCCGGTGCAGTTCCAGATGCTCTTCAAAATGGGGAAGTCGCACGAATCGCTTCAGTGTCGAGGTCCTCATGCGCCCCACTTCCATAAATCGCATGTGGTTGGCAACGAGTGCGACGATCTGCTCCGTCTCTTCATTCGAAAACCGATACCTCCGGCAAATCGCCTCTGCCATTCGAACGCCTACATCGACGTGATGATCGAAGCGAATCCGATCGCCGGTCAGCGAAGCCGGCTTAAAGGTTGGAGGCTTGCCAACGTCGTGCAACAACACGCCCCAAGCAAGCGTCGGCGAAGTGCCCGCCGGAAGTTCCTCGATCATCAGCAAAGTGTGGGTCCATACATCGCCTTCGGGATGAAACTGCGGTGGCTGCGGCACGCCTTTCATCGCCGCGATTTCTGGCAGCACAATCGACAGCAGCCAGGATTTTTCCAGCAATTCGAATCCCGCTCGCGCCGCGCCCTCGGTCAGAAGTTTTGTGAGTTCCTCGCGAATCCGCTCCGCTGAAACATCCGTAACTGCGCCAGCATGGCGCCGAATCGCGGCAAACGTTGCATGTTCGATCTCGAATTCGAATCGCGCCGCAAATCGGATAGCGCGCATCATGCGCAGTTTATCTTCCGCAAAACGCCGGTCCGGTTCGCCGATCGCGCGAATCACTCCAGCCTTCAAATCCGCTTGGCCATCCACAAAATCAAGAACTTCTCCGGTGTCATGCCGCATCAGCAGGCCATTAATCGTGAAATCGCGGCGCTGCACATCTTCTTCCGGCGTTTTGGAATAAACGACTCGGTCCGGATGCCGCCCATCGGAGTAGCCTACGTCGGAGCGAAACGTTGCGACTTCTGCTTTCAGTCCGTCGCGCGGCACGAGCACCACGCCAAACTGCGCCCCGACCGCAATGCTCTCCGGAAACAATTCCATAACGCGCTCAGGAGTCGCATCAGTCGTGACGTCATAGTCTGCAGGCTCGCGGCCGAGCAACAAGTCGCGCACACAACCACCCACAAGCAGCGCCTGATGCCCATTGCGCTGCAACTCATCACAAAGCGAATTAGCAAGTTCACGAGGTGTCACACCGCGATTATGCGACTTTCGGCACCCCAACGCGAATCCAGTAAAAGCGGTATGGAGTGCGGCAGCTCTGCTGCCGCTTTTCTCGGTATCTCGCGCAACCCTGTATTTGACGAGGTTCCAAAGCTTTCAGAGGATTATTTAGTGCGAATCACCAGACAGGTAATGTCATCGGACTGCCGGGTCAAGCCCACGAAATCATCCACACGCTTCATCAAAAATTGCAACGATTCCGCGGCGCCCCAATCCGGCAGCGCGCGGATGGCATCGATCCAGCGGGTATTGCCGAACTCCAGGCCTTTTTCGTCAAACGCTTCGACGACCCCGTCCGTGTAAAAAATCAGTGCATCGCCTGATTTTAATTCGATGGCGGCTGTATCGTAAACGGCGGCGCCGTCGATCCCGAGCGGCAAACCTCCGACTTCCAATTTTTCGGTCTCTCCGCCGGCGCGGCGCAAAATCGGAGGATTGTGGCCGGCGTTCACATAGACAAGACGCCGTGTCGGGGGATCGTATTCTCCAAGCACCGCCGTCGTAAACCGCCGCCCATCCAGGCTGTGCGCGGAAGCGTACCGATTTAGCCGCAAGACAAGCGCGTCTAGCGGGACTCCCTCGCCAGCGATCGTGCGCAAGCTGGCCTGCAGCGTGGCCATCAGCAGTGCGGCGGGAATACTCTTTCCCGCAACATCCGCGATCACCAGCATCAGCTTTCCATTTTCCGAAGCGCTCAATGTGGGATAGAACGCGTCGTAGTAATCGCCCGCGACGGAATTTTGTGGTCGCGACGCAAACGCAATCTCCGCGCCAGCCACTTGCGGCGGTTTGGATGGAACAAGCCACGTCTGAATTTCCCGCGCGATTTCCAGATCGCGCTTCATCGTCACTTTGTCCGCGAGTTCCAGCGCAAGCAACAGCAGAAGCAGCATCACAGTAATAAAAGTGAAATTGAAATCGCCCTTCACATCGTTGCTAAACTCAAAATGGAAGCCGGAAACCACCAGCAGTACGCAGGCGAGAATCAGAAGCACCCGCCGCGCCGGCGTCAGCTTCATCACCAGCGACCAGAACAAAGTCTTGGCAATTCGAAAGAATCGGGGCCGCCCTCGACGGTTCACCATGTCCTCGGCGACGGCGTCCGTCATGTAAAACCCATAGCTGGAGCGCGCGTCTGCCGAGAACTGCGACCACAATTCGTCAATCCGGCGGCCTTCGCTGATGCGTTGCCAGAATCCGGAAAGTTTGCCGCCACGTATGCGATCTGCAGTGCCGGAAGGAGGTGTTACGGGGCTCATTTGAGAAGTATAGGGCATCCAATCCGATTCGTCGTGACTGGCATCACGACTCACTCGATTTCTTGAGGTTTGCCCTTGCTAAGGTAGACAGTCTCGGTTCGTCGCGCTCGTTATTGGACCCGTCCGTGCGCAGCGAACCGCCAAATTGCACTTTTCCAAAACCGAAACGGTCGCGCAGTTTGTCCGTGGCGCGCGTCACTTTTTCCAGCCGTTCGCGCCTCTCAGCGTCAAGCAGATCAAGCTGCTCGCCGCCATGCGCCAGGCTGCCGAGGCTCACGCCAAGCAAACGGATTTTACGTTTCATGTCGCGGTGTTCAGCAAAAAGTTTTTGAAACACACGAAAAATGTCGGCATCGAGTTGCGTAGGCTCGGAGAGAGTCTTAGCACGCGTGTGGGTGTCAAATCCGGCGTAGCGAATCGTCAGCGTGAGTGTTCGCGTCGCCAGTCCCGCTTCGCGAAGGCGTTTGCACGCTTTCTGCGAGAGATGGCTGAGCAAGGAGTGCAACGCTTCGGTATCGTTCGTGTCCTCACCAAACGTGTGATTATGCGAAATCGATTTTGGCTCGGCGTCGATGACGAATTCGTAGGAATCGCCACCTCGCGCTTTGCGATAGAGCGCATCGCCCCACTGGCCAAAAATCTTTTCGAGCTTTTCTGGTGCGACTGCCGCAAGCTGTTCTACAGTTTCGATGCCAAGTGCGCGTAGCGCTCTTTCAGTGACTTCGCCGATGCCCGGAATTTTCCGCACAGGAAGCGGCGCAAGAAATCGCGCTTCCTGCCCAGGCGTAACCCACACGAGTCCACGTGGCTTGGCTTGGTCCGATGCTACTTTGGCGACAAGCCTCGTCGTAGCCAGGCCTGCCGAGCAGGGAAGGTCCGTTGTTCGCGTGATGGTGCGAAGAAGTTTGTCCGCAGCAGCAAGCGGCGGCCCGTGTAGGCGTTCCGTCCCGGAGAGATCAAGATAAGCCTCATCGATCGAAACCATTTCAACGATGGGTGAGAATTTCGCAAGAATCGTCGCGACTCGGTCACTCCATTCGCCATATTTTTCGTGATGCCCATCCAGAAAAACGGCTTGAGGACAGAGCTTCCCTGCAGTTCGCAACGGCATCGCCGAGTGAACGCCGTACTTCCGAGCCTCATAGCTCGCTGCGGTAACAACTCCGCGCTGATCAGGCCGTCCGCCAACCACAACTGGTTTGCCGCGAAGTTCCGGCCGCTCAAGCAATTCCACCGACACGAAAAACGCGTCCATATCCACGTGCAATATCGAAGCGACCGCATCCGCCGCTCGTTCCTCCAACGGCCCATGTTTCGCCCGAAACCGTGCCATCTCCGGCATGCCGCTAGCCTACTCCCGATTCCATCTTCGCCACAACTTCGCCATCGCTCAAGTTCGCTCGGCAGCGATGACGCGATCGATTCCAGCCAAATCCTTGGTTACGCCAACGTTTTTCCAGTTAGGCAAATCAAGAAGCGGTTGCACGGCAGGGAGACTGTTGTGGCCGAGTTCGAGAACGAGGACGCCGCCAGGCTTTAAGTGTTGCGCGGCTTGAGCGATCAAGTCGGCGTAGATCTCGTAGCCTTCTTCGCCGCCATAGAGAGCAAGTTCCGGTTCGTGGTCGCGGACTTCGCGCATTAAAGAATCTTTTTCGTTGCGACCAACGTAAGGCGGATTACTAACAATCAGATCGAACGGCCGCGAGTGCGCCTCGTCTGGCGTTGAAGTATTCCCGAGTAGAGGCACGGCATGCCGTGCCCGTCCTGCTAGGTAATCGAGCAGATCTGATTCGATAAATTGAATGCTATCGCTGAATGCGTGCCGGGCTGCGTTGCGGCGGGCCACGGCGAGAGCGGCAGCAGAAATATCGGTCGCGGTAATTCGTGCGCCTGGAAGTTCTTTCGCGAGGGCGACGGCAATGCAACCCGAACCGGTGCCAACGTCAATGATTTGCAGTCCATCGCCTGTGAGAGTTTGTTTTCGGCCCGCGCGAATTTCTCTTACGGCCAGACGATCGAGCGCAACTTCGATGACGTGTTCGGTTTCGGGGCGGGGAATCAACACGTCGGGAGTAACTTCAAACTCGAGCCCCCAGAATTCCTGTTTGCCGGTGATGTACTGTGTGGGCTCACCTTCGGCGCGTCGCAGAATGAGCGAAAGAAATCGGTGAGCGTCGTTGCCGGGGATCACTTCTTCTGGATGCGCGTAGAGCCAGGCACGGTCGCGGCCGAGCACGTGCAATAACAGCAATTCCGCCGCGAGCGTGTACGAGGGAACATTCGCGTCGCGAAGCCCAGCGATGCCTCGCTTGAGCGCCGTGCGAACGTCGACGTGCTCCGGGTCCGCGATCATCGACGCCCCTGGGATGCCGATACACAAAAAATTAAGGCAGAGACGCAGAGAGGAGGGATGAGAAAAAACAGCCGGAATAGGAAAGAGTCTTGCATTTCTAAAAGTCCGCCAGGCAATGCGCTATTACGCGGCACCTAGCTCTTGTTCAAGGCGTTCGGCTTCGTAGTGGCTTACCAGGCCGTCGACCAGTGCGCCTAGCTTTCCTTCCATGACGTCCGTCAACTGGTGAAGAGTCAGCCCGATGCGGTGGTCCGTGACACGGTTTTGCGGGAAATTGTACGTCCGGATTTTTTCGGAGCGGTCGCCGGTTCCGATTTGGCCGCGACGTTCCGCGCCGATGGCCGCTTGCTGTTTTTCGAGTTCCATTTCATACAAGCGCGTTCGCAAAACACGCATAGCCTTCGCCCGATTTTTAATTTGCGATTTTTCGTCCTGCTGCGAAACGACCAGGCCGCTCGGAATATGCGTAATACGAACGGCGGAATAAGTCGTGTTCACCGATTGTCCGCCAGGGCCTGATGAGCAGAAGGTATCGATGCGCAAATCCTTAGCTTCAATCTTGATGTCGATTTCATCGGCTTCGGGGAGCACGGCGACCGTTGCCGCCGACGTATGAATGCGGCCTTGCGTTTCCGTGGCAGGGACACGCTGGACGCGATGCACACCGCTTTCGTATTTCAGCTTGGAATAAACCTTGTGGCCCTGAATCGCGGCTACGATTTCCTTGAGGCCGCCGAGATTGGAGGGCGAGCTTTCTAGAACTTCCACTTTCCAGCCCAGCGTTTCCGCGTAACGCGAATACATGCGAAAGAGTTCGCCAGCGAAGAGCGCGGCTTCGTCACCTCCAGTTCCGGCGCGGATTTCTACGATGACGCTCTTTTCGTCGTTCGGATCTTTCGGGAGAAGTAGCAGCTTTAATTCACGCTCGACGACTTCTTTGCGCGTGATGAGCTGCTTTTCTTCGTCGAGCGCCATTTGCTTCATCTCGGCGTCTTCGTTTTCGACGACCATCTGGTGAGCGCCAGCAAGATCTTTTTCGAGCTGCTTGAATTCGCGGTGCTTTGCCACGATTTCTTCAAGTTCGGCATGCTGCTTGGCAATCTTCTGAAAGCGCGCGGAATCCGACGCGACTTCCGCCGTCGAAAGCTGCTGCGTCAACTCGTCGTAGCGAGTGCCAAGCTGATCCAATTTGTCTGACAATGTCATTACGGCCATGGCAGTCCTCGAAAAAAGTGGGTAGTGAGCAGTGAATAGTGAGTAGCAGGAGAACGAGAGGGCTCGCGACAAGGGCGAGCGAGGCTGGATCAGCTAATAAAAGGTAGCAAACACAAAAGAAGAATAACTCCGAATTACGCTGTGCGCAAATTGTGTGCCGCCTGTAGGAACGGGATGTTACAATGCTTACAGAAGTTACATTGTCAGGGAGTGTGCGATGAAATCGAACCGCTCTACTGTGATTAGCATGAGGCTTCCGGCGGAAAGCGGAAACCGTCTGAAACGAATGGCGAACAGAAATGGCTGGACCGCCAGCGACGCAAGCGCGCGGCTTGTTGAAGAGGGGCTGAGGCGCTCGGAATTTGCGTTTGTAGATTTTCGCGATTCCCCAGCGGGGCGGCAAGCGTACATCCAGGGAAGTTCGCTCGCGATTTGGGAGATACTGCTGCTTGTCGAAGGTTATAAAAGCGGTGTTGCCGCCGTCGCGGCACATCTCAAATGGCCGGAAGCAAAAATCCAAGCGGCCGTGAATTACGCAAAGGCTTTTCCGCAAGAGATCGATGCGGCGCTCGCCGAAAATAACGCCCTAGGGTTTGAAGAGTTGAAGCGCATGCTGCCGCAAGCCGCAGAATTTGCAGCGCATAGAAAAACCAAGATCTGAAATGGTCAAACTACTGTTGGACGAGCATATCTCGCCGGCCGTTGCGGAGGGCCTCCGGCGGCGTGACAGGCCTCTTGCGGTTGTTTGCATGGCTACGTGGGGAGATGGCGAATTTTTGGGGCAGCAAGACTTTGTTTGCCTGCAGGGAGCTGCCATGCAAGGGCTGACGCTCGTCACGTATGATCGGAGAACGATACCTTTGCTGCTCAAGGTTTGGGCGGAAGAGGGGCGCAGGCACGGCGGGGTGATTTTTGTCGACGAGAAGACGATTTCACCGGCGGATACGGGCGGGCTTGTACGGGCGTTAAGCGAGCTCGTGAGGAGCACGACACGTTGGGACTGGACCGAACGCATTTGCTTTCTGCGGCGTTGATGTGCTTTGAGGACCACGCTTTCCCCAGCACGATTTGAATTTTTGCGGCTGCATACGCCGAAGGAGAATCGCGTGATTGGCGGATATTCCTAGGTATACTACGATTTGGCGTGGCGGGAAGAGAAAATGAGCGAAGCGGTGCGACAGATTTTGCAGACTAAACTTGACGAGCGGGAAAGCGTGCTGGAGAGCGGCGCTGGATTCCTTTGGGATTTCTGGTATCCGGCTTTGCGAAGCACGGAAGTTACCGGCAACCAATTAAAGACTGCGATGTTGTTGGAAGTGCCGCTGGTGTTGGGGCGCACGGCCGAGGGCAAAGCGTTTGCGATGCGCGATTCCTGTCCGCACCGGGGCATTCCGCTTTCGTATGGGCGATTTGATGGGAAAAACGTGGAGTGCAGTTATCACGGATGGAAGTTCGAGGCTTGCAGCGGGCAATGCGTTGAGATTCCCTCGCTGACCAGCCAGGACAAATTGAAAGTGGAGAGAATTTTTGCAGGGCATTATCCTTGCGAAGAACTTGATGGATATTTTTGGGTTTACATGAGTTCGGGTACGCGGGTTGCGGCTGCGGAGCGTGGAGAGACGAACCGACGAGAAGAGGGTGAGGCAAGCCCTTCCCCTACAGGTGCGTCTTTGGGGATTGCGGCGGCACCCAGGTTGGCTACATTCAGTGAGAAATTTCGGATCACGCATCTGACCTGCGAACTTCCGTCTCATGTGGATCAGGGGATTATTGGGTTGATGGATCCGGCGCATGGGCCGTTTGTGCACCAATCGTGGTACTGGCGGAGCCGGCATAGCATTCACGAAAAAGAAAAAAAGTTTGAGCCAATTCCAAATGGGTTTCGGATGAGCCCGCATACGCCGAGCTCAAACAGCGCGCCATACCGGATGCTGCAGAAATATACGGGCGAGCCGGTAACTACTACCATCGACTTTGTATTGCCGAATATGCGCACGGAAGAGATTCGGAGCGGGAAGCTGTGGTTTTCCAGCCGGGCGACAGTGACCCCGGTTCGGCGGGATTTGTGCCGGATTGATTTTGTGGCGGCCTGGAATTTGTTGCTGCCGGTTTGGATTTTCCGGATTTTTGCCCAGAAATTTTTGCAGCAGGACCAGGAGACGATGATTCTGCAGGCCGAAGGGTTGAAGCACAATCCGCGGCTTATGTTGATTGACGATGCGGATCGCCCGGCTAAGTGGTATTTCGGGCTGAAGGCCAACTTGCTGGAATCGCGTCGAACGGGTGCGGCGATGGTTCACCCCATGCCTGGGCCGGTAACCTTGCACTGGCGCTCGTGAACCTGGCCCAAGTGCCAGATTGGCTCGAGTTGGGGCGACACCTCTTGAACCATCAAAGGTCGATCGCTCCGACCCAGAGGCTCAAGGCGCACACTATCTGGCTGCGCTGGGGCATTTTTTCACTCCAGCGTCGACAACGCCGTTGCCTGTGCTAAAGAGGCTATAGAAGCCAACATAAGCACGTGCAGCAGACTAGGAGCCTTTGGAGAGGTCTTGCCGTTACTTTGTTTGGGCGTCGGCCTTGTGTGCAGGATCGAGAACAGGCTGAAAGCGAGTCAGAACCTTGCGCAGGACCAAAGCGACGACAATCAAAGACGTGCCAAGAAGGGCTAGTCTGCCGGGCTCCGGGATAGTGCTAATAAACATGAGGGCTGTATTCACACCAAGGGAAAAAGCAGTCTTGTGACCAAAGCAGTCAGAACTGTAACTTATTGTAATTAATGCACTTAGAATCAGTAATCGTTTCTTGGATTTGGTGCAACGGGAAAAACAATGGAAAAGTCTTGCACCTTTGTTCCTTCAACTTCCGTTCACTCCCAAGGCGATGACTTGTAACTATTAAGGCGTCATAAGCCCAAACCGGGGGCTTGAGGCGGTGACCGAAGGATATAGACGGGTGAAAGAAAGGAGCGAATGTCGAGGGCCCCGAGCCCGGCAGAATTGCCTCGACGAGGATGTGACACTTGGGGGTCGGCCACCCAGTGACGAAATCAGGGGGTAGTTAGCTTCTGAGCAGCGTGCCGGGCAGCCATACCAAGCTCGTTAAAATAGGCGCGGCGGCCCCAGAGCAGCCAGCGCGCCTGGATCTCAAAGGCGCGAAGCTTCTCAACGATAGAAATGCGAGCTCGGGCGATCGATTTCAGATTGGCACCCAAATGTACCCAGTGGTATAGGAAGAGCTTTTCGCGCTTCTTGGGATCATAAAGGGCCATTACGTCCTTTTCGCTTTTCATAGCGCTCGCCGCGCCCTCGTGCATGCGGCGGTAAAAGAGGTGTTCCGGGACTTCGTAGAATTTGCCGAGGAGAGCCAACTCAAGGATGAAAGGGATGTCCCCTCCGCTATAACCGCGCATGAGACCGGTCTGAGCCATCACGGCACGGCGCGTCAAACCGTACTGAAGGTTGCAAAGACGCAGCCGCTTCAAGACTTCGCGAAAGCG
The DNA here is from genome assembly GCA_963784015.1 of uncultured Acidobacteriota bacterium. Taxonomy (GTDB): domain Bacteria; phylum Acidobacteriota; class Terriglobia; order Acidiferrales; family UBA7541; genus Acidiferrum. The sequence goes on along the minus strand of CAWAPX010000023.1, from coordinate 853,663 downwards.
AACACTTGGCCGCTCCATCATGAGATGAAGGTTTTCGTCATAGTCCCCGATGATCTTGCCTTCGCCATCGATCAGCCGGGTGCGTGGATAAGCGACAAGGACAGAAGGATCGCGGTCGAGAACTTCGACACACAGCTCCAGAAGTTCCGGCCCCACAACGTCATCCGAGGGAGTCCAGCGGAAATATTCTCCCGTGGAAAGTTCAAAACAGCGTCCGAAGTTGCCTCCAGCTCCTACGTTTTCTGGATTACGGTGATACTTGATGCGGGGATCCCGAGCGGCGTAAGCGCGACAAATCTCTTCGGATCGGTCGGTAGAAGCGTTATCCGTGATGACGAGCTCGAAATCGGTATAGGTCTGCCGCAAATGTGAAGCAATGGCATCGGCGACGTATTGCTCGCAATTGTAGACCGGCATCCCAATGCTAACACGCGGTTTATGATTAACTTCTGCCATAAACTTCCTCCGCCTTCCAAATCCTATTGAGCCGCGAAAACCAGTTTTCGGGCGTAAAAACCTTCCGCAAACTTGCCTGGAGAATTCGCCTCCAGGCCACGAATACGCATCAGCCCGTGAAACGTGTCAGGCGTAAACCAGTGCTTATCTCGCTGAGTACCGAAACACTCCATCAGGTACTTGACCTTGCGCGCACCGACTTTTTCATCAAAGGGCACATAAAAGTTCGGCGTGCCGAGATCACCGTCGTACTTCGGAATCTCGTATTCCAGTATGACGTTATTGCGCCAGGTATTCCAAGTTAGCTGGTTAAGGACGCGATGGTCCTGATGCAGATCTTGACGGGTATGAGTGAAAATCAAGTCTGGAGAAATTTCCTTCTTCAGCTCTTCAAAATAGTCCTTGATGTCTGCCATGACAGTCGGAAAGTAGCCGTTGCGGAAATCATGGATGACAATGTTCTTCCCGCCTGCGCCTTTCAAGAAAAGGCCGGCGCTATCACGGGCCTCGCGGGTGCGCTGGTGGCCCGAACTAAACACCACCCAGTGAAAATCCAGATTTCGCGAATGACGGAGCATTTCGAGTATCGAGCCGCCACATCCGATTTCGATATCATCGGAATGGGCGCCAAGGCACAAAACGCTATAGTTTCCGCGAGACTTCTTGGAGAGTTGTAAGGGAAGCATGAAGTTCACTCAGGAGCCATTGCCAGGGGTTTTCCAAACTTCCCAGGGGGCATTGCCCTTAGCATAGAGGTCGTCGAGCTGCTGTTTGTCTTTGAAAGTATCCATACAAGCCCAGAAGCCGTCGTAACGATACGCCAGGAGCTGCTGCTCTTTAACCAGTCGCTGGAAAGGCTCCTGGACCAGCTCCTCGCCTTCGCGCATGTATTTAAATATGTTGGTGCGAAAGATGAAGTAGCCGCCATTGATGCGAATGTTGCTGTGAGTGATGTCCTCGATGCCGCTGACGAGGTCGCCGCCGTCCAGGGTAACCAGGTGATAGCTCAAATTGGGGCGAATACACACGAAGCTGGCAGTTTTACCATGGCGGCGGAAATGGTCCACGTGTTCGGGCAGAGGAAGATCAGTTAGACCGTCGGTGTAGGTGGCCATAAACATCTCTTCGCCTTGCAAGTATTTTTCGACGGCTTTCAGGCGTTGCCCAATATTGGAATTGATGCCGGTGTCGGCGAAGGTGATTTTCCAATCGTGAATATCTCTGTTGATCAGGTTCATGTTCTTGCCGTCGCCGGTAAGAACGAAGTCGTTCGAGACATATTCGTCGTAGTTAACAAAATAGTTTTTGATCGCGTCGCCGCGGTGGCCGAGGCACAGAATGAAGTCCTTGTGGCCATAATGCGCGTAATACTTCATGACGTGCCAGAGAATCGGACGGTAGCCGATGGTTGCGAGAGGCTTAGGAATGTTTTCGGCATAATCGCGCAAGCGAAGTCCCAATCCGCCGCAGAAGAGAACAACTTTCATGACTTAGTTCCTTTTGACGCCGCAGCCCGAGAGCTATGCCGGTAGTGGCCCCGGCGCGCTTTGCTCCAAGATACAACCGCTTTCGCGATAGGCTCAAGCCCTGCAAATAGGGGAAAGGGGCTTGCTTTCGTCACTTGGTAACTCCAAAAAAATGGTTATACCACTCGATGGTACAACGTAAACCCTCATCAAGACCGAAGAGCGGTTTCCAGCCTAGTTCCCGGCGGGCTTTTGTGGCGCTCAGATACTGATGCCGAATCTCGTTCTTCGCGCGGTCCTGAATAACAGGCTCAAGGCTCGAATTCATGAGCGCCAGAATCTGGCGAACCAGATCGAGCACACTGACGGGATTCTCGTTTGAGAAATTGAATGCTTCGCCTTTCAACTTGGGGTTTTCCGCCATCTTCTCCGCGGACATCATGTAAGCAGCGGCCCCATCTTCGACGTAGACGTAATCGCGAAGGAACGTGCCGTCAGAGCGGATGATCGGTCGCTCGCCGCGGAGCGCGGAACGAATGGTGCCCGGGACAATGCGATTCCAATTGAGGTCGCCGCCGCCGTAGAAATTCCCACAGCGAGTGACCACCACAGGCAAATCGAATGTGACGGAATAGGCTTTCGAAATAAGATCCGCGCAGGATTTGCTGACGTCGTAGGGATGGCGGCCTTCGAGGGGCGTGTCCTCGCTATAAGGCAGCTTCTCCTGATCTCCGTATGCTTTGTCCGAAGAAGCGACTAGGATGCGGCCTATCGAAGGCGAGCGACGGCAAGCCTCCAGAAGTGCCCAGGTGCCGGCGATATTGGTTTCGAAAGTAGAAATAGGATTGTTGTTGGCGATGCCGACGATCGTCTGAGCGGCCAGGTGGAAAACCGTATCGATCTCGTATTCACCGAGGGTGCGCTCCAGTAAAGCTTGGTCGCGCAGGTCGCCTCGAACAACCTTGACCTTCTCGATCCATTTTGCGCGAACAAGCTCACAATCGGGAACCCAATCCCGCACTAGACACACGACATCCGCTTCGGCTTCGAGAAGCCGCTTGACGAGCCACGGGCCGAGAAGCCCGGTGCCGCCGGTGACAAGGGTTGGTCTATCGCGCCAGAAGGTTGACATGGTTATTCCGTCACCGTCATGCGTTCACCAAAGCGTAGAAGTGCTGATCCTGCTCGGCGCGCAGCTTGTCGCACAGCCTTCCGGTCGGAAGCTGAACGTCCGCGTACGCAATCGGTTGATCCTTGGGAATGTCGCGTTTCAGAGTGCAGTTCTCGGAAAGGCCCATGGGAAGAAGATCTTCCGCATGGGCGACCTCGGCGTTTTCAATCACGCCGTAACAGGTGAACCCACCAATTCCGTCGAGGACTTCGCCGGCTTTGAGGTCGCGCTTGGCCAAAGTGAGGACGTCGCAGACCGGCTTGCCAATGGGAGATGTCGTCGGATCATGAAACAGGGCGGCGCGTGCAATCGTCGTGAGCACTTGCACCTGTGGGAGATGGTATGGGGTGTAGAAGACGTAGAACGGGCCGTTACCCATCTTGAAAAAGTTCATATAGCTCTTGTCGATGGGATTGTCGTTGTAGCCGATGACGAAAGCCCCGGTGTGCGGCTCGGCCCCGAGAAGGAAATCGACCAGGCCCCCGTTCAACATTTGTTCGGGCGGAAAGAGTTTGGACGCTTCGTTTACATGCGCGCATTTCGGGCCATACATGCCGCGCTTTCCGACGCGCAGGCCGGTAGAATTCGCCAGTATAGTGCATTCGACGGAGAGCTTCGTGCCGTCTGCAAAAGACGTGATCATGGCAGGGGATTGGCCAACACGCTCCGCGAATACCTTTTGGGTTGCCGGTGTCCGATAGGGATCTAGCAGACCTTTGAGGTTCCCAGCAGCAACGGGGCGATAGCCGATAGTTTTGACGAAGCGATAAAGGTCGGTGGCCACTCCCGGCTCGTCTCCGTCGGTATAGGTGATAACCACGTTGTGGCGATCAGCATACGTCTTGAGAATCGGGCCGACCGTGGCATCCAGCACGGCGTTGAAAAGGACGACATGCTTGCGCTGCTCGATCGCCCGCAGCACGACCCGGGCGCCACACTCCATATCACTCGTAGCGTCGATGATTACGTCGATGTTGTGAGCGTCGCATAGAAGAAGCGGGTCGGTGACAATGGAGACTTCGCCGCGCGAGATTGCCTCGTCGAGCTGCTGAACAGACGTAGCTTCCGGGAAGCTGATCAGGCCGGCATCGCGCAAAGTTTGTTGCGCCTTTGAGGGTGTCCGATTGTAGAGGGCTACCAGACGCATGCCCACGGAAGGCTTAAGGAGCTGTAAAGCGACTGCCCGGCCCATATAGCCGGCGCCTACGATTCCAACGCGAACTGGCTTTCCTTCTTTCTCTCGTTGTTCGAGAGCGGTATCCACGATCACCATAATTGCTCCTTCATGCCGGACGCGCCGGCGGGCAATTTCAACCGTTGAATGAGGGCCAGCGACAATCGGCCTCGGAGACAATCCCAATGGGCAGCGGCCAAGAGATGCCAAAGGCCGGGTCATCGTAGCGATAGCCGGCCGCCGAGTCCGGCGCATGAAACGCAGTAGTCAAGTACAGGATTTCGGTGTTGTCCACGAGAGTCTGGTAGCCGTGCGCGCAACCTTCAGTGATGTAAAGTGTACGATGGTTGTCGGCGGTCAATTCGGCGCCGACCCACTGTTTGTATGTTGGCGAATCAGGGCGAATGTCCACAGCAACGTCGTAGAGAGCGCCCATGGTGCACCGTACGGTCTTGGCTTCGGCGTGGGGAGGCAATTGAAAGTGGAAGCCGCGCACGCCGCCTGCTTTTGTCGTGAAGCCGGCATTAATCTGCTTCAGATGAGACGTGAGGCCGTGGGCCTCAAATTCCTTCTGACACCACGTGCGTGCAAAGAAACCGCGCGAATCTTCCCGCCGCTCCAGTTCGATAACCCAGACGCCTTTTATCTTGGTTTCTGTGAATTTCATGAGTCGCTAAGCGGCCGGCCCGTGGGTTTGGTCTGGCTTGACGCCGATAAGGCCAAAGACGGCATCGTACTGCTGTTCGAGAGCCTTTCGCAGAGGGGCCATGCGCTCTCCGATACGCTTTTTTAGGGCAGGAGCGTTGGTTTCCAGGGCTTCGAGGCGTTCCATCAATTCCTCAATCTTGAAATCTTCGATCTTCAGGACATAGTCGCCCTGACCGGCTTGTTCGAGAAGAGCCCGGCTCTTTTCATGGTAGGCGATCCCGAGAACCGGTTTATTCATCATCAGTGAGATCAAGATCGCGTGGTAACGGTTTGCAACAATCAGGTCCGCGCGCGAAATCTCTGAAACTAAATCCTCGAGATTGTGAATTGGCTGGCGCTCCAGAAGATTTGGCGAATCACCGGAGCCATTCATGGCCGCCCGAATGTCGTTTATGGTGATGGCGTCCGCGCGCACTTGGGTCGGAAAGAAGAGGACAGATCGACCGCTTTTATCAAGCCATTCCGCGAATTTTGCAAATTTGTGCACATACTCTTGGTAGCGGGCTTCGTCCGGGGTGGGCCAGTAGTGCGCGCCGAAAAACGGCACAGGGTTTGTACCCACCACCACGCGCTCGGAGCCAGCGGGCGAGGGCTTAGGTTCTGGCAACCGGAGGCTGTAAACGAGATCGGGGAATACGGGATGCAGGCCCTTTATACCCAAGCTCGCCATCAACTTGCTCGAGATTGCGTCACGATAGGAGCGATAATCGACCATATTCAGCGTGCGCCGGAAGAAGAACTTGCTGAGTGGGGAATCGATGGGGCCGGCACCGACGCTTAGAAGGGCCACTTTTGTGCCGGTCAGTTTCGCTAACAGCGTCCATTTATAAAGAGTGAAGGGATATCCCCAAGGTCCGCCGTAGCCGTCGTTTAACTGCTGGCCCCCTGCGGCCAGCAAGAGCTGCGCGCCTTTTAGCCGGCGATAGGACTGAATCAAGAATTTCGGTTCCGCCAAAACGTTAACAAGTCCTTTGGCGAAGCCGCGCATGATCGATATGAGTGGACGAAGTCCTGGGATGGATTTCAAAGCGCTTTTGATCTTTTCACCACCACCAACAGGGGCGGGAGAGGAGGTTGCGCTTAATGGAGCAGGAATCTCCATGGCCGAATCAGTTTGAGATTCGACTGGGTTTTCCGAACGCCGAACCGGAAAGCAGGGAATCCCATGCCGTTGGCGAGTATCTTCCGGACTGATAGTAAAGCCTATGATTTCAGCGTCGGGAATACGTAGCCGAGTGTTCTGAACGACGGTGGCAAAAAGGGCCTCGTCGCCAAGGTTTTTGGTTCCACCATGGCTGATCACACAGATTTTTCGAGGCGACGCAGAAAGTCCCATGCAATTCTCTTTCTCTAAGAAGTCATTCGACGAGATATAGAAGCCTATTTCTTTTTTTGGGCCAAAAAGATCATCTGCCAGCCGAATCCCGCCTTTTCCTTCAGGTCGTCGATCTTGTTCTGCGACATGAACAAGCGGGCGAGAGAGTTTAGTTTTTGAGAGTTGACCATCCGCAGGATTCCGAGCTTGCCATGCGGAATAATCGTAAAAATCTCCAATGTCTTAAAGTATGGCGAGAGCAATTTCTGAAGATCACCTCGAGTTAGCTCCTGCCTTATGTGTTGTGGCGGCTGCTTAACCCAGCCTACATCACCCAGGCGGTCGATAACGAATTTGTTTCCCGTAGTGATGATGAGATAGCCACCATCGCGGAGCACTTCAGCGGCACGCTGAATGTACCTCCGCTGATCTTCAACATGAGCAATCACTTCTTGAGATACGACGATATCAAAATAGCCCTTTTGGAGAGGGGCCTCGTAAATATTCCCTGCTGTATAGGTAATATCGGGGCGGCGAGCTTGTGCAGCCGCAATGCCCTCCGGCGAAAGATCAATTCCGTGCGCTTCGCCAAAGTCGGCGAGCATCTCGGTGAACCATCCATGGCCGCATCCCAGGTCGAGAATTCTCGGCCGCTTAATCGAAAGCTTTTCGATTAAACGCAGAATCTCCTGGGCGCGGCGCTTCGTCCAATCATTCAGTACTTTTCGCTGCTCCGAGTTTTGCCAATGCCAATTCCAGAACTGACGCTGATCTTCGATCGTTGGAAGAGGCTTATTGCCAGCGTCTCCTGGTGAACTGGTTATTTCGTTTTCCATTTATGTGTCGATCCAGGCTCCCGATTTTATTCCTGCGATGTTGCTCCGTACGGCTACTGCCGATGACCGGGTCTGGGAGGTGTACTTCCACAATGCCCTAGACAGGACGACCTGGGGATCCTTCCTTCGGTCCCGAACTGCCCGACGTGGTGTATATAGTTAAGCAACCTCGATGCCAAATCCCTTGACTCAGATATCATGCTAAGCTATTGATAAGAGGATGCTTAGCTCCTTGCTTTGAGTGTATAGGAGCTGGTCCTCGCGTAAGCAATCTCGTGGGGCAGGCGGAGGTTTTCCCTATTATGGCAGTACTTTGCACCTGCCGGCCTTCCCAGCCCCAGAGCGTGGGTAGGCGAAAAAAACAGCGGAACAGTTAACTTCCCTGTTTTTAAGTATGTAGAAAAATCTGCAAATGGCTAGTCACGTGCCAATCAGTGGCCAAGCCGTACAGGAAAGGTATGCCCGAAACGTCCGCAACCGCCGATAACGCTAAACCAACGAGCGCCAAACCAAGAGTCTTTAGAAACGTAATGTCCAACTGGGGCGCGTATGTGCTCGCGATGGGCGTCAATTTCTTCCTCTCGCCCTATGTCGTTCGCCATTTGGGGGACAACGGGTATGGCGTTTGGACTCTGATTCTCTCCCTCACCGGGTACCTCGGGCTGCTTGATCTGGGCGTTCGGGGGGCTGTGACCCGTTATGTTGCCAAATTTCATTCGCAAGCCGACCACAAGAACGCCAGCAATGTGGCGTCCTCTGCCATGCTCATTTTTGCGTCCGCTGGGCTGATTGCCTTCTTGAGTTCGCTAGTATTCGCCACACTGATTGTCGGCAGATTGCGCATTCCAAGCCAGTATCTGGGCGCATCTCGCTTCGTGCTTATCATCACGGGACTGAGCATCGCGGCTTCGCTGGTAAACGGGGTGTATGGTGGGATTCTGGTGGGTTTGCAGCGTTTCGATCTGACCAATGGAATCGAAATCGCCAACAATCTGCTTCGTACGTTTACGATCGTCCTGTTTTTGCATCTCGGTTACGGAATTATTACGCTGGCTTTGATCCAGTTTGGTTTTACGCTGGCACGGCTGGCGGCGAACTTTAGCTTGGCGCGCCATTTTTACCCCGAGCTGAGAATTAACCCCGCCTTAGCCGATCGTGCTGGAACGAAATTGATCTTCTCTTTCAGCATCTACTCGTTTCTCATGCACGTGAGCGCAAGCTTGATCTACGCCAGCGACAACGTTGTGATTGGAGCTTTTCTGCCAGTTTCAGCAGTTACGTTTTACGCGATCGGCGGAAATCTGGCGGAATACACGCGGACGTTGGTCGCGGGAATCTCCCAAACGATGACGCCGCTGGCGAGTTCGACCGAGGCGAAGAAAGACCACGCGCTCCTGGAAAAGATTGTGCTGTTCGGCAGCCGGGCGGGGACGATGGTCGTGTTGCCGATTGCGCTTACGCTTATGATTCGCGGGGGAACTTTCATTGGTTTGTGGATGGGCCAAGAGTACGCCGATCTTTCTGGCAAAGTAATTCGGATACTGTCTTTGACCCTACTACTCTGGGCTGCGAATTCAGTAACTGGCGGAACTCTCTTGGGGCTTAGCAAACATAAGCCAATTGTTCCTATGCTCATGGCGGAGGGAATTTGTAATCTTGTTTTAAGCATATTCCTGGTCCGCCGGATGGGAATTGTTGGAGTCGCCTGGGGAACCGTAATTCCCAGCGTGGCTTCGACTCTTATATTCTGGCCCTGGTACATCCGACGCGCCCTGGGCATTCATCCGTTGACCTACGCGATCTCTGCTTGGGTGCGCCCGGTAGTTGCCGTGGTGCCCTTCGCGGTGGCGACGGTTGCGATCGAACGGTATTGGCCCGTCGAGCATCTCTTCGTATTTTTCTCACAAGTCGCTTTGGTCCTTCCGCTGGCTTTGGCGGGATATTGGTTAGTTTGCTTGGATAGAACTCAGCGAACGGAATATTTCCGCGGCATCTCGAAGTCCTTCGAGCGCGCGTTCGCCCGCGGCTGATACAAATGGGAGCTTTATCTTCTCTTTTCGTGAGGGATGCGGGCCCGTCCTTAGACGTGGTCGACCATCGCTCCGAGGGTTCCGAAGTCAAAATCATTAATGAGATGAGTGAACTTTGCCGTAGTCTTGGCCAAGCCGACATAGTGACGCATCCGCGAGGTCAGGCTTCCTGATACACGCGGTTGGTCCGGGTCGAGTTCCCAAGGGTGTAGATACACGCAGACAGGACGGCCCTCCGTGGCATTCAGAAATCGGACGCCCCAGCGCGTGAACCAGTAGGGAAGGAAACGCAGGTATGCGCCTCCGCCAAAAGGCGAGCGAAGGCCTGCAAATTCGAGAACGGTCATTGGAAACTCAACGATGGGGCCGCTGGGCGTTTGCACACGATGAGGATCGCGCGTGAATGTTGGAATGCCGTAATTTGGATGCGCGACTGGGAAGATACTCGAATCGAACGCAAAACCAAGCTCGGCCAACACGTCCAGCGCCCACAATGATCTTTCCGTTATGGAAAAACTCGGCGCACGGTACCCGACAACACGCGCGCCACTGCAATCTTCCAGCAACATCTTCGCCTGTAACGTATCGTCGTGAAATTCCTTGCGCGTCATTGCATATACGGTGCGATGGCGCAAGCTGTGGCATGCGATTTCATGGCCGCGTTCAGCTACTTTTCGGACAACGTGGGGATGCTGCTCCGCCACCCAGCCGAGCGTAAAAAAAGTAGCTTTGCAATGCGCCGAGTCGAGCAAATCGAGCAAAAGATCCGTGCTGCGCTCGATGCGGCTCGTCACCGAACCCCACTGATCCACGGGCATTTGCTGGCTGAATGTACTTACGTGGTAGTAGTCTTCAAGATCGATTGTGAGTGCGTTTTGCATCGTCTAATAGATCGGTTTAGAGCCTTCTGGTTCATTCTAACATATTCATAAATATAGACTTATGTGAATTCCGGGATGTGCCCTTCCGGCAACCGGTGGCGCCGACAGCTCGATTTAGTCGAATCGCACACACGGCATCTCACGACCTCTTGAAATTTTCGCGAGCGGCCGCATATGCGGGCTCGTAGAGACGCGCCACCGTTTTCCAGTCTTTCTCTTCGCATGCCTTCGTCCGTGCTTGTTGTCCCAATTGGTGCCGCAAGGTTGGATCGTTCAGCAATCGGGCTGCCTGGCGACAAAAATCCTCGATGTCTTCCGGCTCAAATAGTATCCCCGTTTTCTCGGCATCGATGAGTTCGCGAATTCCGCCGACATTGCTCCCTAGAATAGCTTTGCCGAGGGCCATCGCCTCTAGGGGTTTTAGCGGCGTAACGGCCTCCGTGATTCGCAGGCGCCGCCGCGGGTAGACAAGCACGTCCATGACGGAATAGTACCGCGCGACTTCTTCGTGGCTCACGCGCCCGATATAATTGACAAAGCCGCCCGCATCCTGATTTTGGATGGCGGCGCGAACGGCCCCCGCATCCGCACCATCCCCCACGATAAGAAGTTTGAAATGCACACCGCGACGATGTAATGCGCAAGCTGCGTCGACGAGCCAATCGATTCCTTCCCAGGGAAAGAATGTGCCGATGAAACCCAGAGTCGGAATACCCGCAACACCAAGCTGCGCGGCGAGGTCGCTGTCAAGAGGCCGTGGAACGAAGCGGGCTGAATCGACCCCGTTGGGTACATGAAACAAATGTGATTGCGGGATTCCACGGGCCGCGATGTCGCGAAGAATTGGCTTCGCTATACCTATGACGGCGTCCGCTCGTTTCACAACCATGGTCTCAAGCCCACGCGCAAGCCGATAACGCAGAGAGGATGTGCTCTGGTCCACTCCGTCTTCCCAAAAAGATCGAATTTCATAAACGAATGGCAGCAAGTGCTTTTTCGCGGCCCTTGCCGCCGCCAGACCGCAGAGGGCAGGCGAGTGCGCATGTACCAAGTCGAAGGCATTGTCCTTTAAAAGCGAGTTGATCCGGCCTTCCAACAAATGCATGACCGACCATTCTCGAAGAAGCGGGTAGCGCCGGCGAAGTGTGCCCCAGTAGAAACCCGAATTTTCGGGAGTTCGATAGTAACGAACTCCATCGATATTCATCTCGGACGCGTTCGCATCGTCGAGATTGTGGAGGGGACCGGTGACGACGGCAGGAAGAAAGCCCATGGCCGCCTGCGCACTTATGATGCTGCCACTGCGATGGCTGTAGCCGTCCAGAACCGGCACGGAATGATCCAGCACATGAAGAACGCGAAGGGGCAAGCTTCAGGACTCCTTGCCCGCGACCGAAATGCCGGGTTCGTTTCCGACAGGCTTCGCTTGACGAATCGTCTGCCAGGTGGGGGACAGCGATCCAGTAAGAAGGTTGAAGATGCCAAGAAGCGACGCGATATTCACGAGTACAAAATAATAGGGCAGGTAGAAAATCTTACGCGACTTCCCACGCTTCTCAAGTGCCCAGCCGACACCGGCAAAAGCGTAGAACAGAATTTGCAGGCCGAGAGTGATCTGGAAAAACCGTGAACTGGCAAGAGCGAGATTGCAGCAGAAAAATGCAATCAGAAAAAAAGGAATAAACCATCGCAACAGTTTATGCGAGATCAGCGCGAACCAATGGCGAGGCTGGACCCAGGGAAGCAGGACTTTTGGCGCGCGCAGAAGAGCGTTCAGGCTACGGCCGATGATGCGCACTTTCCTGCGGAATTCCTTATCAAAGCTTTCGCCGGCTTCTTCAAAACAAACCGCGTCGCGCTCGTACACTCCGCGGTAACCACGTGCCACAATTTGGAGCGGGTTGAGAAAATCATTGATGTCCGTCGAGCGCAGGGGGCTGAACAATTCGCGACGAATGGCGTAGATCGCACCGTCTCCGCCGACTACCGAGCCGAATTCCGATTCCTTCTGCTTTAACCAAGTCTCCAGTTTCCAATAAAGACCCTCGGACTCGGCCGAAGCCTCCTGGCCTTCCTCCTGAAGGTAGCGCGCGTTGCCGACGACGTACCCTACCTTGTTGTCTACGAAATGAGCGACAAGCTGCCGCGCAGCATCGCGTTGATAAATGGCGTTCGCGTCCGAGAAAATCAAAATCTCACCTCGTGCTTGAGGGACCGAGAGGTTTAGTCCTTCCGTTTTGCCGAGCCGTTGCCCTTGACGCACGAGCCGCACGCCTCGGGGTGCGAAGCCGCTGACAATCTCGTCGGTGCCGTCGTCGGAACAGTCAGAAATTACGACGATCTCAAGTTGCCCCGGCGGGTAGTCCAGTGCAAGAGCGTTCTCCAGCTTCTCGCTGATCACCTCAGCTTCGTTGAACGCGGATATTAGAAGGCTCGCACGGGGCGAAAAGTGAATATTCTTTGAGTTGCCTTGAGGAAAAAGACGAGCGAAGAATGCAAGCAGCAGTGGATACCCCGCATAGACGTAGAGTATCAATGCACCAAAAAACCAGAAGAAGCCTGCGATAAGATCTGTTTTCACAATTCGCTTTATGCGTGGGAGCCGGAAGATCGGGGCGCCCGACGATACCTTTATTCTTTGGCCGGTAGAACTTTCTGCTCCGGGGCGGCGGACTTTGCTAGAGTTGGGCGGCCCGCGAGCACCTTGAGCGACCCGTCCACCGGATCTCGAAAGCTGATGAAGAGATTGTCGTTCTTATCGATGGCCATCGCGTTGTCAAAGAACGTGTTGCCCAGCGCTGCAATCAAGATCTGCGACCTCCATTGCTTGCCGTCCCACCAGGCATGCTCGAGTCCCTTCAGACTCTCAAAGCCAATATGCGGATGACCTTTGCTGTCCAGAACGAGAGAACTGCGAAAGCTTCTCCAGCTGTATAGAGGCCCGAAGGGAGGGAGCTGTTCGACGATTTCCTTTTTCCACTTTCCATCGACGTAGCGGGCCATCTTGAGCGCATCTTCGGTGTAGTACACGATCATAGGATTGGCTTGACTGTCGAGGATGATGGAAGAACCCATACCGCGCGTGCCGCCTGGGGATTCGTTGGGCGCATCCACGAGGGTTATCTTCCAATTCTTGCCGTCGAACGCTGTGTACTTCAGCTGGCCCGTCGGGAACCACGTATAAGACATTTGCGGCCTGTTTTGCGCGTCGAGCACCATGGAATTCCATTTGCCGGGAAGCGCACCATTTCCACCCTCAATGGACTGCGCCGCCCATACTCCATCTTTCAAAGTCGCATACCGATAGTACGTGCCGCCTTCGAGATACCAGGAAATCTGCGGCTTGTTGTCACTTCCGACGTTGATGGTGCACCAGAACCCCACGACGCCCGACCCCGGGTCGACTTCCTGTAGGTGCCATTTTTGGCCATCCCAATGAGCATATTTCGTGACTCGTGGCGTATAGCAGATATGTGGATTGGAGTTCGAATCGACCGTGATGCGCGTAACAAAAAAGCCCAAGCTGTGCTCCAACGTCATCGTGAACCACTTGGAGCCGCCGGTGGGACGAAAAGCGTACTTCAACTGGCCGCCGGTTATCGCGTAATAGCTAACGTGCAGATTCCCGTCCGCGTCAGCCGCGATCCAAGTGCTCTCGCCCTGCGCGTCGACATCTTCCGAGGTCCAAGTCCAATTCTGAGCCCTAGAAGAATGAGGGATAGCTAGAAAAATGCCGATAGCCAGCCAAAATCGTATCGTTCGCCAAATCGCCTCCGGAAATCCGAATTGCAACATCGTGGTTCGCCCTCCCGGGTTCTTTCTGATGAAACGCACTTTCAAACCGCCGCCAGTTCTGACTCAGGCGTGACATCAATAACGTTTTCGTGCTGGGGAAGAGGGGCTTCGACGTAATTTCGTCGCTCGTTTCGCAACAAGACTTTCAAGACCACTACCAAACCAATCATCTGGTAGATGACGTCCAAGTAGACGAAACCCAAAAACGCGCCACTCACCATAAATCCCAGAATAGACACTTCGACCATGTGCGTGTATGGGACGAGATAATTTGCGGAAGGTACTGAACGAGCGCTCACTCGAACTCTCCACAAGCTCCAATAACACGAACCAATCAGCAGCAGGAACAAAGCCAAACCTGGGAATCCCTGATCCGCTAGAAGTTGGAAATAAATGCTGTGTGGGCCACTCGACAAAAATCCGAGGGGCAGAGGCCGGGGCTGATAGCGCTGGAATACCTGGACGTTCGGCAAAACATCGAACGATCCGCCGGTCAGCGGATAGTCGTGCGCGAAATTCCAAGAAGTGCCCCAGGAAACCAGACGCTGCTGTGCGGATTCGTCAAGATCACCGCTGAAAAACCGTCCCATACGCTGCATCCAGGCATCAGGCGCGAAACTCAACACAAAAAATGCTACGACCACCATGAAAAATGCGCCGACGATTTTGTGACGAGACTTCAGCATGAGAGCGGTAATTACCACCGCGAGTCCAAGAAGCGCGCCACGCGAATAGGTCAGCAAAATCACCAGAATCGTCGACGCAAACGTAATCCACATGGCAACCCGCAGCCATTTCCGTTTTTCCTGCGCGGCAAGAAAGAAGAGCAAGGGCAAGCACATGTTGAGGGCAAGACCAAATGCATTGTTGTCTGATAGGAAAGAATCCGGCGGTCCCCATACGCGGGATTCTCCCGAAGTTCGCAATCCAAACAGCGCCCCTTTCACCGCCAACAGGCCCAAACTGCCAGCCGTAACCAGAACCACGCCGCGAAGCCTCTCTTTCGTATTCACCAGGAGGATCATCACCACCGTGAACAAAAGAATCTTGCTGATGTGCCCTATTTCATAGTCGGCATCTGGCATATTCCCCGCAAAGAGGGGAACGCTTTGGGCATGAATGTAAGTGAATGAATACCAAGCCCAAAGGAGGAGCAACAAGACGGTTTCTCGAACGGCAAGGGAACGAATGGACTTTTTTGCGAATAATGTCCCGACTAATGTGGGGCCAGCAATTACAGCAGCAACGGGAAAGTCATATGCAATGCCCCAAGTGAACCGATGAGGATTGAAATAGGTCACCCAATACCACATCAGAACGCCAAAGTAAGGATTGAAGAGGCAAACCGGCGCCGCACCAAGAATGATCGCCAGTACCAAGAAGTCTCGCATAGTCAGGCCTAGGAGGCGCTCCGATCCGCTTCCAGGGCGAGCATGTTGTTACGATTTGCAGCTGGCGAAACCGAATTCTCGGAAACACTCTCGAAAAACATGCGAGCTAGGTTGAAGGCGAATAGTGAGAGCGAGCGATCATCGCCGATTTGCATGCGGTTCAGCCGAAAAAGGTTGGCGCCGCCGGAATTAATTCCTTCGACGGTCGTCACCGCGGATCGGTAGCCGCACTCCGCCAGATAACCGTCGTTCGCCGAAAGGCAGTCGCTCGCTTTGCCAAAGGGATAAGCAAAATCTTCGATGGGCGCGTCTAGTCCTGCTTCCAGCAGACTTCGCGATGCCTTTAGCTCTTCTGCAAGGCTGGCAGCTTCGACTTGCGCAACGGAAGGGTGCGTCATCGTGTGCGCTCCGAAAAAAATACTCGAAGCTTGCATCGATCGGACTTGATTCCAATCCAGCATGCGCTGCTCAAGTTTGTCCCGCGGAGGCTTCATCGCTGCTTCAAATGCCACGCACCACTTCCGCCGGTTAGCGTCGGAAATCGTGCGGAGAAAACAAACGATCTCCCAAGCGGCTTGGCGCCGGGCCGCAACGGAAGTCAAGGCGAATTGACGAGTCAGATCCATTTGCACTTCGATTGAGCTTCCCGGAGCGTGATCGAGGGCAACAAAAATTCTGTCGTACCAAGGCGATTCGCCGGTTTCCATGCTTCGTCCGATTAGATAGATGGTGGCAGGAATTTCGTATTTCCGCAGCACTGGGAATGCATGGGTGTACAAATCTCGATAACCGTCGTCGAAAGTGATGGCAAGCGACGGTTTTACATTGTCACCGTTCGCGATTTCCCGGCACAGTTGTCCAACCGAGACCAGGCGATAGTGCTTCCGGATGTACTTCATCTGTGCTTCGAAAACCTGGGGGTCCAGCCGCGAAAACAATGGCACGCCTTCGGTTCCGACACGGTGGTAGCACAAAATGGCGAACTTCGACCCCGCAAAGCGCCGAATTTTCGGCCACCTTGATTCCGGAGATGAAATGAGTTGGCGAGTGCCCTCAAACTGCCGCAGCAAATGAAGTGCGCCCGTTGCGGAAAGGCTCGCCGCAACTCCGCGCCGCAGCTTCTCCTTAGCGCTGGAGCGCGCCTGAGGCTCGGCACTTTCTGCGGCAACCTCCATTTTCGGCGATGATGGAGGATTCTTAGCCGGCATGGACCGCCTCGCGGGCTTTCTGCAGATGTTGTCGGTGCCACAACTCCAACGCCACGAGATACCATACGATCTCGCCGTAAAAGTTCGGCTGGCGGCGATGAAGTTCCATCAGTTTTTCGAAGAATCCCGCGCGAAAGTATCCGCGCTGCCGCGTCAGGGGATCGTGCATCATATCGTTCATCAATTGCTTCATCCGCGGATTCTCCAGTAGCCACTGGGCGAGAGGCACGCCGAAACCGTGTTTCTTCTTATAGAGAACTTTCTGAGGGAGGATATCCTTCATCGCCTGTTTGAAAATATATCGCTTCTGAAATCCCTTTAGCTTCAGGGCCGCCGGAATCTGTCCGGAAAGCTCGGCGAGACGGTCGTCCAGCAGCGGATAACGCACATTGACGCCGGCAAGCTCCGCCGTACCGGAGACTTTGCGGAGGTCATTGTCGGCGAGCGTCATCTTCACATCCAGGTAAAGAATCTTGTTTAGCTCGCTGGTCGCCTTAGCGCGCGCAAAGTGCCCTTCGGGGATACCCAGCCACGTGTCCACGCCTGTTTGCTCCAAAAATCCGTCCTCAAACACTTCTTTCGGAGGCATGCTCAGGAAAAAGCCGTAGGATAGTATTCGCCTTGGGTTGGGAATGTTTGCACGCCGGATATAGCGCCGCGGAAGACTGAGTTTGCTGTCATTGTCCGGCAGCAGGCCAGTGAGTGGCTCAAGAAATCCACGGCGTAACCAGCGAGGGATCGATTGATAAAGAGCGAATCGCTTGTCGCTCGCATAGCGTTCATTCCCGCCGAAAAGTTCATCGCCGCCATCCCCCGCGAGCAGCGTCCCTACACCTTTTTCCCGCGCCAGCACGGCGCAATAGTAAGAACCGATTGCCGAGGAGTTCGCGAAGGGTTCGTCGTAATACGCGATGATCTTGTCGATGGCATCGCTGGCGTCTTGGGGCGTTAGAAATTTCTCGTGATGCCGCGTGCCAAATTTGGCTGCTGTGGTCCGCGCAAATTCAATTTCGCTAAAATCCGACTCGTCAAAAGCAATGGAGAACGTCTGCGCGGGACGATGCCGCTCGCTTACGAAGGCCACCACGGAGCTGCTGTCTGTTCCGCCGCTTAAGAAGCTCCCGGTTGTTGGCTGTTCGCAACTAGTAAGGTGGCGATGAACGGCGGAGCGCATCCCTTCGCGCAATTTTCGCGACCAGTGGGTGACGCCGTGATTGTCACTCTCAGGGTATTCAAGATCCCAATACTGTTTTTCCGAGACGCTTCCATTGGCATACTGCAGCACGGTTCCCGGGCGCAGCTTGTTCATTCCACGGTCACTCGTCATGGGGGCCGGCACAGACGCAAACAGCAAAAACTGTAATATCGCGTCGGGGTTTGCTTCAGGGGAGTTTTTTCTGACCGATCGAACGGCACCCGCGCGTGAGGCGAACAAAAGCCGATCACCCTCTCGGTACCAGTAGAGGCTCTTAATTCCCAGACGATCGATGCCGAGAACGAGGATTCGTTGTCTTTCATCCCAAAGCGCGAAAGCGAAGCCGCCGTGCAGAGATTTCACAAAGTCGGCTCCCAGCCGCGCGTATAAACGAATCACTAATTCCGTTATTGGCATCGCTGCTACGGTTGCAACAGATACGGACAGCACTTCCGATATCGCGTCGTAGTCAACGATGTCAGCGTCAACCGCAACTGATACTCCGCTGGCTGTGCTCGCGCTCTGAAAGGACCAGCGGCGGGCCACTCCCATGGCGATCGAACGTCCTCCAAACGCGTCGCGTTCGGATTCATCGGAAAGAGCCATTGCATCGAGCATCGGCACGACGTTGCTCGCGCTAAACTCCCGGCCCACCTCGCAAATGCCGCAAATTCCGCTCATGCCATCCTTTGATCTATTCGCAAAATGTCGCTTGCCATTTTCGGAACATCAACGTCGCCCAAAGCAATGCCGACCGATCGTAATAGCCCTTCTGGTGTTGATCCCAAATAGTGCCAAGGAAACCTCGATCTAGAATCCCGTCGTCAGTTTCCAGAATTACGTGGTGCGCCATTTCCTTGAGTTCCCGCTTGAACCAGTCACCGAGCGGAATCGCAAATCCTTGTTTCTGGCGGTACAGGATCTCCGCAGGAAGCGTCGGCTCCAGCGCCTTTTTCAGTATGTATTTACCGGTACCATTTCGCAGTTTCAGGTTGCTGGGCATTGACGCCGCCAACTCGAGGAATTTATGGTCCAGCATTGGAGCTCTTACCTCGAGCGACACCGCCATGCTTGCGCGATCCACTTTCGTTAAAATATCGTCGGTAAGATAGGTCTTGATGTCCACATATTGGATCTTCGAGAGCGGATCTTCCGTGTCCGCGCGATCGTAGTATTCGCGAAAAACGTCGATCGATTCGTAGTTACCTAAGCGGGCCCGGAAATCGGGCGTAAACAGCCGTGCCTTATCGTCCGGCCGAAAATAGGAAATGGAATTGAAGTACCCTTCAAGCGGCGAGCGAGACAGACTTTGAAACGTCGACTTTGCCCGGAATACGCGGGGGGCCCAGGCAAGCGGCGGATACCAGCGGCCCAGAGGCCCAAACATAGAACGGCGCAGGCCAGCCGGAACTCGGTTTCGCAACCGATTTTCGTAATAGTCCAACTTGTAGCGCCGGTAACCGGCGAAACTCTCGTCGCCTCCGTCCCCTCCAAGTGCCACTGTGACGAACTGCCGGGCAATCTTTGAAACGTAATAGGTTGGCACCGCGGAGGAATCCGCGAACGGCTCGTCGAAATGCCATGCGAGCTTATCGACAATCTCTACCGCATTTGGTTCCACCGTCTCAACATGGTGATCGGTGGAAAACAACTTCGACACCTGGAGGGCGTACTCTGCTTCATTGTATTTCTCTTCGTGGAAGCCAATGGAGCACGTGGTGACGGCACGCTTCATCAGGTGGCTCATCATCGCCACTACGGCGGATGAATCGATGCCGCCGCTCAAAAATGCGCCGAGCGGAACGTCGCTCATCAAGCGCACGCGCGTGGCTTCGCACAATTCGTGACGTAGGCGCTCGCCCCAATCCTCTTCAGTTCTCTCTTCGATGCGGCTGAAAGACAAATCCCAGTAACGCGTCTCTTGCACGCCGTTCGCGGATGCCACCAGATAGTGCCCCGGCATCACTTTGCGAACAGATCGGTAGATTGTTTTGGGCGCGGGAATGTATCCAAACGAGAAATAATCCGAGAGCGCTTGCTCATCCATCTCGCGCGACAACGAGCCGCCTGCCAGCAGCGCTTTAAGCTCGGAACCAAAGAGAATGCGCACGCCGTCCGCCGCGTAGAACAGCGGTTTCTTCCCAACCCGGTCGCGAGCCAGAACGAGTTTGCGGTTCTTCGAATCCCAGATTGCTATCGAGAACATGCCTCGCAGCTTCCCAAAGCACTCGTGGCCATATTCTTCATAGAGGTGAACGACGGCTTCTGTGTCGGACTTGGTCGCGAATTTGTGGCCGCGCTGCAAAAGTTCCACACGCAGTTCGGGGTAATTGTAGATCTCGCCGTTGAGAAGCACCCAAATCGTGCCGTCCTCATTGGACATCGGCTGGTGGCCGCCTGCGAGGTCAATAATGCTGAGCCGTCGATGGCCGAGCCCGATTCCTGGCCCCACAAAGACGCCGCCATCGTCTGGGCCTCGGTGAATCATCGTCTGATTCATGCGATGAACGAGATCAGACGGAAGGTCCGTCCGCCGCTCGTACTCGAAAATGCCGCAAATTCCGCACATAGCGTGTCTCTAGTTTCCTTCCTTCACGCCCTTGCGCGAGGCGAGTTGCGTATACATTTCCTGATAGCGCCGCATCATGCTAGCGAGACTGAAGTGTTCAACAGCGCGCCGCCGCGCCGAAACTCCGAATTCGTGCCGGGTTGCGCTGCTCTCCGCAAGCCGAGAGAGCAGCGTCGAGAGCATCTCGACGTTTCCCGCCGGAAAGAGATAACCGGAGCGGCCTTCTGCGATCAGTTCCGGATTACCTCCGGTGCGCGTCACAATGGCAGGCACTCCGCAAGCCATCGCCTCTAAAATCGTATTCGACATCCCCTCGCAAATGGACGGCAAAACGAAGGTGTCCATCGCATTAAGCAACTCCGGCACGCGATTGGAAGCTCCTGGGAACGTTACTCTTCCGGCCAAGCTGCTCGATTCAGCAACATATTTCTGCAGGTTGTGCATTTCCGGACCTGCACCGGCGAGCAAGACGTGCACGTCGACTCTATTGCGGAGGAGCACCTCGGCCGCACGAAGCAAAGTTTTCTGGTCCTTGATGGGCACGAGCCGGCCAACGCTTCCAATCAGGAATCTACCGCCCGGAATCCCGAATTCACTCCGCGTACGGGGGGCCGAAAGAGGATTGGGTGCGAACTTTTCCGTGTCCACTCCGTTGTAAAGCACCTGGAATCGGCTCGCAGGTAGCCAGGACTGCGCCGCGTGGTATTTGCGAAGATCGTCGGTCACCGTAAATACCGCGTCGGCCATTCCATAGAAACAGCGGTAAAGAATCCGCCGCCGCGCCGGCAATCCACGCAGAATTTCAAGTTCGTAACCATGTTCGCTGTGTATGGCGACAGGTACTCCGGCAAGGCGCGCAGCGGGGATTGCCTCAAGCGCCCCGAAGTTCCGCGAATGAACGATGTGCGGCCGAAACTCCTGCATTATTCTCTTCAGCCGAAACAAGGGAAACTGAAAACCATTTCTCGAGGAATCCGCCGAGTACGGCGGAGGTTGGATGCTTTCCTGTTTAGCAAATTCCTCGTCAATTCCTCTTACCGCACAGATTTGGTGAGCGAAGCCATCCTCACCTAGCCCGCGGATCACCTTCAAGACGCCTTTTTCGGTCCCACCCAATCCAAGTCGGGGTATAACGTGGAGCACACGCAGGCGCCCCAGCTTCGTTTCCGCGAAATCGCGAGAGGTCGTCTTCACGACTTCCTCAGCCTCTTCTTGGATTTGTACGCTCATTTTGTCTAAGAATCAGGAACAAGACACGAGAAATGCTCATTAACCCAGCCTTCGCGGGTCTCAGGGAAACCATCGAACAACGTATGGGCCAAGCGCTCTAGTCAGTCCCAGTGGCATTTTCTTCCAGGCATTGGTCGCCATCTGAAATTTCGAGTTCGTGGGTGAGAAATTCGGCACTTTCTTGCCGCGAACCAGCCGCACTTGGTAGCTCAGCGTATCGATTTGTGGGTTCCATTTTTTCTTAAAATCGAAATTACCGGAATCTTTTTTGCTTCTCCCGAAATCGAAGATTGCACAGCCCTTTTCCGCGCCAAGCTTCATCATCTCCCACCACAAAAAGTTATTCGCCGCCAGACCTTTGGCCTCATCCAGCGAACCGACGTAATACGGCTGTATCCAGTCTCGAAAGAAAAAGGACATGCCCGCGGAAACCGCTTTGTTTCCGGAATAGACCACGGTGACTTCTACCTGTGACGGATATTCGCGAAGCAGATTTTCGAAGAGCGCTCGTGGAAACGCGGGCGTGCCAAGCCGTCGCAGATTGACCGTCATAAGGCGATAAAACTGATCCAGCAGTTCCGCGCCGCGCTTTACCGTCAGACCGGCTTTCTCGCCCTTGCGAATCATATATCGAATGTCTTTCGGAAGTGCCTTGTAGAGAGTTTCGGTATCGCTGACCAGCGGAAGGGTAAACGTCGCATATCGCGGATTCGCATGATATCCCGGCAAAATCTCGCCTGTACGATTACGGATTTCCAGGTACTCGGCCCGTTCCTCTTGCGAGATCCGCTCCAGATGCGCCACAAGCGCTGCTTCACTCTCCGCATCGGAAGCGCATACACCGCCGTACACGGCGAAAGGAAGCGACATTAAACAGCGTCCCACCATCCAGTTGGATATCAAAAAAGAAGGCGCGATTCCTGTGAGTCGCCCTTCACGCTCGGAATAAAAATAGCGAGGCTGATAACCGTAGGTTGTCTGCATCACTTTCTTCCAGCCGACTTGATGGAAAAAAGAGCCATTCGGATGCGCGCGAACGAATTCTTCCCACTCAATTTCGATCTCGGGAGTCAGTGGATGAATTTTAAGAGAACTCCTATCCCCCAGCGAGTCCTCTGTTTGATGCATCACCGCAGAACTTTCAATCGTCGCCATTTTGGCTCGGCCCTTTGGCTGCGGCGATCTCTATTTCTTCCGCTCGGGGAGTTGGCACCTCGAACTGCTCGAAGAGCCAAGCTTCGTCAGCTTCTAGGAAATCCGCCAGGAGCTTTCTCTGAGTAGCTGTTGGCTGGCGATAACCGTGAATAATCTTGCTGAGAACGGTCTCATCGATTCCAACACTTTTGGCCAGCCGATTTTGGTGGCTGCCGCGAAGGAAAATTTTAAGCTTCAAGTTAGGAAACATAAAAGTCTGGCTCGCCTTTAGCTCCGCAAAAGAGATGCGGCCTTCCTAAACAACCTGGCATCTTTTTCTTACTTCTCCGCCTCTTGATAAGCATAAGTGTAGTGGTGATGTGCCCCTTCAGCGCCGTTGTACACGACTCCCAGAAGTTTCTTGGCATCGAGCTGTCCCGCGGATTTTTGCAGCACGTCCCTTCGCGTTTTCTGCGCGCGAACTACCATCAGCACACCATCACAACCAGCCGTAACAATTTCGACATCGGCAAGATTCAGGACGGGCGGCGCGTCGAAAAGCACCAACTTGAAGTTTTCCGCCGACCATTCTACGAATTCCTGAAAACGCCGGCTGGCCAGTAGTTCCGCCGGTGGTATAGTGGGCATTCCGCCCGGCAAAATATGCAAATTCGGCAGGTCGGTCGAAAGAATTGCCTTCTCGGCCGTGCATGTCCCCGCGAGAACCTCGGAAAGTCCCGGACCTTCTGGCATGCCGATGAGCCGCGTCAAACCGTGGCTCCGAATATCGGTATCCACCAGAAGCACGCGCATATCGTGAAGCTGCGCACAGCACATGGCGAGATTCAGGGACGTCATGGTTTTGCCCTCGCCCTGCACGGCGCTCGTGATCACAATCGAGCGCAGTCCTTGCGCGGATCGCATACGAAGCAGCCGCGTGCGAAGCGCGCGATATGACTCCTGGACAGGCTCTAGCGAATCGCTGCCTTGAAATTTAGATTGCAGAAGGCTGGACAGCGGAATCTCCAGTTTCCGGCACTCATCAAGCGGCGAAGTCTCGATGACTACCGCTGCCGGTTGCACGGCGGGCACGACCTCCGGCCGTTCTTGCGGTTCCCGCTGGCTGACTTCCTCGAAAGGCGTGGCCACTTCCCTGAATCTGACGCTCTGGTCGAAAAACTTGCTCATCTTCGGCTACCTCATCACCGCGGTGCGATTTTGTTTCATGGATTCAATTAACGTATCAACAATCGATTTCGGCGCAGTGGGAATGTTATCGGCATTACTGGGAAGAATGGGTTTTTTCTCTTTCTCCACAAACTCTGGTACTTCCGGAATCAGACCCAATGACACAGCTACTTCCTCGACGATGTCCGGTTGGATCGTCCTCCGCGAAGTTTTAAAGCCGAGCGTAAGACAAGCGTCGCAGATCAAGTTAATCAGTCGCGGAACACCGGTCGAAAAGTGAAGGATCTGTTCCAGAGCGGCGGGGGAGAATGGACTCACTGTCTGCAGCCCGGCGAAATGCAGTCTTTCGGCGACGTAGGAACAAACCTCCGGCAGCCTCAAAGGCCGCAGGCTCGCACGAGCAGCGATGCGCTGCTGGAGAGCGCTGAGTTCGCGTCTGTTCATTACCGCGACCAACTCTGGCTGTCCACTCAGCACGATCTGTAGAAGTTTTTCCTGGTGTGTGTCCGCGTTGCCAAGTAGGCGAATCTCTTCCAGCAGTTCGGAGCTGAGCAAATGCGCCTCGTCAATGAACAGCACGGCCGTTCCGCCGCGCCTCTGTGTTTCCAGCAACATTTGCTGCAGCGCTATCAGACGGCGCGGCTTGCTGGTCGAAGGGCACGATATCTCGAAATCCTCGAGCATCATTTCCAGGAACTCATCGCGCGTCAGCGTCGGATTAAACATAAGCGCGCTCTTGATGGGCATTTTTTGTTTGGAGACGTCCGTCAACATTTTCAGAGCGGTGTGAACGAGCGTGGTTTTTCCCGTGCCGATCGGCCCGGTCACCATCACCAAACCCTTACGGTACAAGATACCCTCGAGCAACACGGTCAACGCTGCCTGATGAGGCGCCGAAAGGTGCAGGAAGTGCGGATCGGGCGTCAGCCGAAAGGGCTCTTCTTTTAGGTCGTAATAGGACAGATACATCTAGAAAAGTCCTCTCGCCACGATCGAAAGCAGCACACCGGCTGTCGCGGCTCCAACTACGGTTCCGGTAACGACGCCGACCGCGCGCACTCTCCATGCGCGCTTCTCGTCGGCGGATACGATCTGCGGAATTCCGCTCAGTATTGGCTTTCCGAAAATCCGTGCTGCTTCACTCTCAGACCGCACAGACTCATCATTCATTTCCGCAGCAGCGGCCAGCGCAATGCCAGCGAACAAACCGCCGAACAGCCCTGCAAGGCTGATTAGCACCCGGTTCGGTGAGGCTGGCTGGAGCGGCGTCACAGCTGAATCCAGAACCTCGAACTTCTCGCCCTTCTGGTGCACTTCCAGAGCGTGTGAAATCTCAGCCGTTTTCTCTTTCTCGCGCAAGCCCGCGTACTGCGCTTTCAAGGCATCGTAATCTTGCTGCAGTCTTGCGATTCGCTGTTCGAACGCCGGAATCTGCTGCAGTTTGCTTTCGTGCATGGCCATTTGGGCTTGCAGCGGTTGCAACAATCTGGTTTGGTCTTGAATGTCCTGGTCGAGCGCAGCCAGCTGGGCCTCAAGTACAGGGTTTCGCCGCTTCTTTTGTACCTGCACCGCAGGTTGCTGAACTTCCGCTGGTTCGCTCGGGTTATCCTTTGCTTCCGCTGCGGCTTTCGCTTTCAGCCGGTTCAATTCATCCACCGTACGGCGCACGTCGGGATGGCCTGGTCCGTAGCGAGATCTGAGTTCGGACAACTTGGTTTCTAGTTTTGAAATCTGTGCGTCGTACGGGTTCCCGCTTTCCCCCGCTGCGCCGGTGCCTACATCCACCGTAGGGGCATCGTCGCCCGACATCATCATTGATTGCACAACGCCCTTTTCTCTCTGGTCCTGCTGCAGTTTGTCTTGAATCGCCTGCACCTGCGTCCGCAAATTCGCCAATGCTTCCATGTGATACGGCTTGGACTCTGGGAGTTCATCGATATTTCTCGACTTGATCGCACCCAATTCCGTGTCTTTCAGATCCAACTCGTGTTTTGTCTCGTCCATCTGCTCTTGAAGGAACTGTGTCGTATCTTCCGCCGAAGTAATGCGCGCTGCGACGTTTTCCTCGATGAACATCTGCGCCAAATGATTCGCCACCCGGGCTACTTCAGTTCTGCGCTGACTGCTGTATGCGATCCGAAAGGTGCTCAATTTTCCTGCGCCGGGTGCTCCGACATCCACAACAATCGCTTTTTGTACCCCGTGAATCACCTGGTCTTCGGTTTTTTTACCGGTCGGCTCCGGATAGAGCCCTTCCGCCTCAACCAACTTCTTCAGGCGGGTCGGTGAGAGCACCTGTTGCTGAAGCGTCGCGAGTCGGCCCGCAATGTCGCCATTGTTGATCGGCGTCACAATTGGAGTAGTAACTTGGGCTGAGTCGACCTGAATTACTGTTTCTGCCTTGTACATGTCTGGCAGCCGCTGCGCAAATACCGTTGCACACACTGACAGACCGATAACGCTTAGTAAGATCCACCATTTGCGGCGAACGCCGATTTCCCAATACATCCCCAACTGAAGGCCTTCATCCGCATGCGATCCAGGCAAATTATTGTTTTCCATTGAGCCCACGAGAAGCAGGCCTCCTTCGTTTCACGTGCCAAAAACTTGTTGCGTATAGGTAAGAAGCACTTCGAGTGCCAAAAAACAGGGTACCGGTACCCCTATACTATGTCTATAAATAAATGAAAACAATGTGCTTAACGAAGAGGAGCCGTTCTGCTGGGGGTCCATTTGAGTGCCTCTTTGTCTAAGGGAAATCAATTCCATAGTTCCGTACTTTCCCCTGCTGTCTAACGCCACCTATTCGTCGATTTGGCTGCTGGGTAGGTGTTTCATGGCAATAAAGGGGATAGGAAGGCGATTGGCCGGAACTGGCTTCCCAGAATACGTCGTTTAGGCTCAATTAGGGGCTTCCCAACACTTTGGGAACGGGGCATCCAGAATAAGGCCGACTCTAGTGCGCTTGGAGCTGATGCGGCTCCCATTTTAAACCCAGGATGAACGTGTTTCTCTCACCGGAAAGCAAGTCTGGAGTGTCTGCCTTCTGGAAAAGATATGCGTATTGCCCGGACAGGAAGAAGTTTGGCATGATTTCATAATCAAGCGCGGTATGTACAAGTTTTCCAACATCTCGTGGATCCGCGCCCATTTGTCGGTAGTAACCAGCGCCGCTATTCCAGACTAAACGCTTGAATAAGTGCTGGGAGTACACGGCCTGGAGCAAATCGCCTGTGTGGGCCGTAATGAAGTTGTTCTCCGTGACCCCGCGAGTATAACCCAAAGCAAAATTTCCCATGTCATTTTTGAAATTCTTGACAATGGAAACACCACCCGCCAACGTCTTGAGCGGCGGTGTGCCATCCGTGTACGTAGCGAAATTTCCTCCAAATTCGCCACGCACGGCCCACATCTCGGCAACCTGGATTGCGTAGAAGCCGGCGACCGTATTGAAATATGAGTTACCGGGAATAGCCACATTCTCTGATTGATGGAGCAACTCCAGCGTGTAGATCGCTCCAATACTTTGACGTGAGGTCAGGCGATGCGTGTACGCCACCGACTCTGCAAAATCGCTTCCAGTCTGTACAAGAGCATTGTTGTTAGGGTCGTCTCCGGTGGCGTGAGCGTATTTATACGAGGAAGAAAAGGTCAAGGTATCTCGCGGAGTCCACTGGTACACTCCGATCCCCGTAATTGTGTTCGCGATGTAGCTACCGGCGTTTTGTAGAAAATTGTTCTGAATTACGTTGCCACCTAAGTTATCCACTGCGAGATAGTCCTCTGGATACAGCTGCCTTGCATTCATCTGTATGAATGCGTCCTTTACGACGAAAGTGAAACGGGGGCTTATCAGAAATGTTGTTCCTAGCGCGATCTGATTGTCCATGCCAGCGTTTCCAGCAACGTCTCCGTTGAGAATAGCTAGTTGTGGATTGTATTGGAGCAATAAGTGTTGCTTGCCAAAATAATGCTCGAAAACAATCGAAGTCCGAAAGATATTCAGGTCCATATCCTCGGCTGGGTCGCCTCCGAATGGCTGGAAATGATCTACGACAAAATTGTACGTGAAATTGGAAATTGAGAAATCTCCCCACCGCAGAGGAGAAGAGCTCCCTAACCAAGGTACCGCTTGGCCGGCCGGATGGATCTGGGTATCCAGGGGAGTTGGTCCTGTTGCTGCAGGCGTGGCTGGAGCTGGGGGTGGCGGCGGCTCTTCTTGAGTAGTCGGCGGATTTTGCGGTGGAGGATTGCCCTGCTGTTGTTGATTAGGGTCCTGTGCCACTAGTGCGGCCGGTAAAAACCCCAATAAAGCAAGCACTATCACCTGCAACCAGAAATGCTGGCGTCTTGCGTTTTGCATCCTGCTACATCCTTCTCTCGTGGGTTTGGCCCTCACCGGACATCACAGTCTCTAGGGCACAACCACAATGTCGCCTGGAAGCAGTTCCGGATTGTCGCTCTTGCCAGAAAGCGCCTTCTTGTAGTTAAACGGAATCCGGGTCTCGTTTCCGTTTGTTTTGCGCAGGATATAAATCGAGCGCGTCTTCGCGAAAGGTCCTAGCCCTCCCGCCTCCGCAATCAGCTCAAGCACCGTCTTCTTTCCACCGAGGGGATAGGCCCCTTGTTTTGCCACGTTTCCCATAGCGAACACCTTACGGCTGTGCACCGCTTTTACGATGACCGTTACTTGCGGGTCGTTCACCAGAGTTTTGAGCTTTTCCGTTAACAGCACCTGCAATTCATCCGTCGTCAGCCCCAACACCTTCAGTTCGTTCAGCAGAGGGATAGTGATCAGGCCGTCAGGCCGCACTACAACGGCTTGGGAAAGCTCAGGTTCATGCCACACGGAGATCGTTAGTTCATCCTCGGCGCCGATTCGGTAGTCCGTTGGCAGTTTTGGGGCAGCCGTTGTATCACTCTGAGTTTTGGGCGAAGGGTTGGAAGCTTCGGTCTTGGGCGCTGGCGCGGCGGGATTTTGCGCGCGAATCGCTGGCGTAACGATCAGAAGAAAGGCTATTCCCCTCAATCCACTCTCCGCGGCCTTCATCAAACGGCGTGTCGCCACGATTTTCTCCTTTTAGTGTGACCCAAAAAACAGTTCCGTTTACAAAGTCAGCGTAACGAGAGTTCCCTGGGAGTTTGCTTGCAATGGATGAGAGGAATATAGCTCAACCTCATCCAAGTGCCAAGCATTACACGTCCGAGAAAGCCGTCGATGTAGCTCTAGATGGCGGTTCCAACCCTCATCGAGCCGCCGTCCCAGCCTTGCTTCGTTCTCCCGCGCCTTCGAACCGCTTCAATATGCCAAACCCAAAAAGCAACAGGGAGTACATCGCAATCCAGCTTGCGAGCAACACACGGTCTCTCAAATTCCTTTTGGAGCTACGCGTCTCAGTCCGGCCTGCTTGCGTTTTGTCCATATCAGAACGCTATTTGGCGCCTCGTCCGGACAGCATCACTTTCGCCGTCTCAAACAAGACGGCAAAGTCGAGCATCACGGACAGGTGTTTGATGTAAAACAGGTCGTACTCCAACTTAGTCTTTGTCTCTTCGACGCTCGCGCCGTATTGGTATTTCACTTGCGCCCAACCGGTAATGCCTGGACGCACAAAGTGACGCAGCCCATAAAAGGGAATCTGTTCTTCCAGCATGGACACAAATTCCGGACGCTCCGGACGCGGACCAACTACGCTCATTTGGCCTCGCAGAACATTAATCACTTGCGGCAATTCGTCTACTCGGAATTTTCGAATCCACTTTCCGACTCGGGTGATCCGATGGTCGCCGGTCGCTGCCCATTGTGGACCGGCCGCTTCCGCGTCTTTATACATCGAGCGGAATTTCAGCATCTCAAAAGGCTTCCCGTTTAGCCCTGTACGCTCTTGCCGAAAGAGCACCGGACCTCCAGACTCCAGCCAGATCGCCGCAGCAGCGACAACAAAAATTGGCAAACAGAGGACGAGAGCGATAAGCGAAAGGAACACATCAATCGCCCGTTTTGCCACAATCAAGAGCGTTGATTTGCGAAATCCGTCGGACAGAATCAGCCAGCTCGGAGACAGTCGCTCCAGAATGATTCGTCCCGTCATGCGCTCATAAAAGCTATGCGCGTCCTCAACTTTGACTCCGGCGAATTTTAAATGGAGCAGTTGACGTACCGGCATCATACCGCGGCGCTCCAGCAGCGATATCACGACATGATCTATTTTCTCGAGCTGCGCGATCTCTTCCACGTTTGCCGCCGCGCCAATAATCCCCGGGTTGACCAGCGACTTCCCTATGTTTTCTCCCTTTTCGTCAAGAAAGCCCACAACCTTCAATTGCAGTTCAGGACGCGCAATAATATCCCGCGCTAGCGATATTCCAGTCGGTCCTGTGCCCATGATGAGCATGCGCTCCGGAGCCCCCAGAGTATGGGGTTCCTGGGCCATCAATAGCCGCCAACCCAAGGTCAGTGCGACGATTATTGGCGCCCCGAGCGCCGCAATGCCTCGGCCAAGTCCGAGGTCCGGTTGTACATAGTAGAAAACTGCCAGTGCCAGACATGCAATGCCAAAAGCCTGCAGCAAGCGGACCAGCATCTCGCTGGGCGTTTTCATAAGACGGAAATCGTAGAGATCGTTGAAATAGAGCGAGACCACACAAACAAGTATGACTACCACGAAGCGGAAGAACGTCTGCCAACTAAGGAGGTAATGGAAAACTGGTCCGTAGTTGGCGACCGTGAAGCGCAAGACCGAAGCAAGAAACAAACCGAATGCTATAAGGAAGCAATCGATCGCCAGCAGCAACAGCAAAGGCGTCGGAACTTTTTGGCCGCCAATTCTCAGCATGAGACGCTCAGTAGACTAATGGGACCCTCATTTGGAACCTTGCAGTCTCGGCTTAGGTGAAAAACGACTCTGAATCGGGTTACAACGACCTCGCTGCGAAAGGCTAGCGGTTTGCCGAGCGGTTCATCGGGCAAGATCCCTCGAACACTGTAAGGAGGTGCACTTAGCGGGCCAAATTGTTCGGGTGACGTAAACCCATCCGTATGCTACCTAACTAATTGAT
Organism: uncultured Acidobacteriota bacterium; assembly: GCA_963784015.1. Taxonomy (GTDB): domain Bacteria; phylum Acidobacteriota; class Terriglobia; order Acidiferrales; family UBA7541; genus Acidiferrum. Next base: position 822,857 of record CAWAPX010000023.1, on the reverse strand, counting down.
TTTAGAAGTCTTAGGGTCGACTCTCAGCGGCAGGATTTATCGCCACCCTGGCCCGCAATACCTCGGTTTTTGTTTAACTCCTTTTAATTCATTAGTTTATGAATTCGCTGGAAGGGCCGACGGTGTCACAGATGGGTCGTCCGCGGAGCCGGGTGCCACGGAAAAGCTTTTCCTTATTTTGGCACACACTGGAGGCATCAGGTAGGGCAGGGCCTAGAACTAGCTCCAAAACCCGTTTTAAGCCTCTTAAAGTCGACATAAAGCCTTGTCTTTCTTGAATTTAATATGAACTTCGGATACCCGATCTGGCACACAAGTTGCTGTTTACGACTCGGCCAGCTATGTGTGTGCTGCGACGTCGGGCAGTGTTGTTCACAATATATGCAGGATCTGCGGGAGTCGGTCGACGGTCAATATTTAGACAATCATTATGGATATACAGATTCGTCCCGCAGACTTGGATTCGGATTCCGAAGCTTTGGTGAACTTGCTCAGTCGGCACCTCTCATCGCAATCGGGTTTGGCGAGGTTTCAGTGGCTGTATCGAGAAGGAGTTCACGGCCCCGCCCGCGTCTGGGTTGCCGTTGAAAAGGCTACTCAGCGCATTATCGGTTCAGCTGCCGCCTATCCTCGAAGATTGTCCTTCAGCGGGCGCGAAAAGCATGGGTTGGTCCTTGGTGACTTTTGCATCGACGAGAAGTACCGAAGTCTTGGGCCGTCGCTCCAATTGCAGCGCGCTTGTCTCACTGCTCTGCAGGAGCCGCCCTTCGAGTTTATATATGACTTCCCGAGCCGAAGCATGATGGCGATCTACAAAAGACTTGGCATGGATCAAAGCGGTGAGCTCGTCCGCTGGGCCAAACCCTTGCGCGTGGAACAAAAGCTCCTTCCCCTCGTGCGCTCAAAATCTCTCGCGCGCGGTTTGAGCCTGATCGCGAGTCCCTTGATTGCGCGTCGTGGCTGGCGGGGTGACAAGCGCTTATGTGAACTCGGCATTCAAGAGAGCCCTTGTGGTCCCGATTTTTCCCTGCTCGATCAGGAAATTTCCGCAAACGTTGGCGTTCGGACTTTGCGGAGCGCGGAGTATATGAATTGGCGCTATCTTGGAAACCCAGTTGCCCGCCATGAGATTTTGACGGCACGTCGTTCTGGCAAACTCATCGGCTACGTGGTGTGCGCCCCAGGCGCAGACGACGCCCGCATCGTCGATCTCTGCTCTGTGGAAGAACCGGGCGTAATCGCGAGGCTTCTGTTCGCGGCCGTCGAGCGACTGAAGGGCCAGGGCGCGGGCACTGTCAGTCTGAACGCTGGAGCCGCGCATCCCTGGAACGACCTTTTCAAGCGGGCTGGTTTTAAACGTCGCGAAGGCACGCCGATTGTCGTTGTCCTCGCGTCGAGCAGCACGATTTCCAGAAACGACTTCGAGCACAATTGGTTCGCCATGCAGGGCGAACGCGATAGCTAGGTGGTTAGACCGTAAGGAGATTAGATGGCCCAAGCGCAAATAGTAGAAGACCGCGTCCGTGACTTCGTCTTAAGGCAATTTCCTCTCGCGCGGAAAAGCGGCGTAAGACTGGAGGACAAATGGCTCGAAACGGGACTCCTCGATTCCTTGGGAATTCTTGATCTCGTCCATTTTCTCGAAGCCGAATTTTCAATTCACGTGAGTGACGAGGAGCTTTCTCCGGAGAATTTCCAATCGCTGGCGGCGGTTGTCTCATTCGTTGATACAAAGCAATCCGCGAGCATTAGGTAGATCGTCAGTTTTGTCGCGCGCCAGCAATGTTTGGAGCGCGGCCCTAGTTCCTTAAAAATCGTAGAATGGAAAGAGAAAAATGGATTTTTTGATCTGGCACCTCTTGAGAGACAGCGTTAGGCGAACTCCCGAAAAAGAAGCCTTGGTTCACGGCGAGCAAAGACTGACCTATCGCGATGTTGCCACCCGAACAGCGGGCTTGGCAACTTCGCTTCGCGCTTTCGGCGTCAAGCGCGGCGAACGCGTTGGCATCTATCTGGAAGCGTCTGTGCCGCAAGTCATCTCGATTTTTGGCATTTCCCAAAGCGAGGCCGTCTACGTTCCGATCAACGCGCTGCTGCATCCGGAACAGGTCATGCATATCGCGCGCGATTGCGGAATGAAGGCGCTAGTCACTACTCCCGCGAAAGTCCAAGCTCTCCTGGAAGTGCTTCCCCAAATTCCGTCTCTCGAATTCCTTATCGTCGCAGGCACGGGCGCCCTTCCCGATCTGCAGCTTCCCGTCTATCAGTTCGACGATTCTTGCGCCGCCCCGCCGCCGGCCGTCTGGAAAGAATCCAGCATCGAAAAGGATCTGGCCGCCATCCTGTACACGTCTGGGTCTACCGGCAAGCCCAAAGGCGTGATGCTCAGCCACGCCAATGTCGTCGCCGGAAGCCGCATCGTTTCCACCTATCTGGGAATCACCGAAACCGAGAGAATCCTCGCGGTTCTTCCATTCAGCTTCGACGCCGGAATGAATCAGCTCATGACCGCATTCGAAAAAGGTGGCACGCTGGTCCTGATCAACTTCATGTTCGCGCGAGAAATTGTGCAGGTCCTTCTCAAGGAACGCATCACCGGGCTAGCTGGCGTCCCCACGTTGTGGAGTTTGATCACCCAACCCAACTCAACGCTTAGCAAGCAACCCATGACCAATCTGCGCTACATCACCAATACCGGTGGCGCCATGCCCCAGGCGGTTCTGAAAGTCCTGCGCGAACTTCTGCCCGCTACAAAGATTTTCTTGATGTATGGCCTCACAGAAGCGTTTCGCTCCACATACCTTCCACCGGAAGAACTCGACCGCAGACCCACTTCCATGGGCAAGGCCATTCCCGATACCGAGATCCTCGTTCTCAACGACAAAGGCGAAATCTGCAAACCTGGCGAGCCCGGCGAACTCGTGCATCGCGGCCCAACCGTTTCCCTTGGCTATTGGAACCGGCCCGAGGACACCGCGCGGGCTCTCCGGCCCAATCCTCTCTTGCCGCCCGAACTTGGCGACTGCGAACGCGTCTGCTACTCGGGCGACTTGGTTAAGACCGACGAAGACGGATTTCTCTATTTCATCGGGCGCCGCGACACGATGATCAAGTCTTCCGGCTTCCGCATAAGCCCAACGGAAGTTGAGGAAGTTCTGTTTCAGACAGGCAAGCTGCGCGGCGCGGCTGTGATCGGCATCCCAGACGATGTTCTGGGTCAGGTAGTAAAAGCTTTCGTCATCGCGCGTGATGGCGATCCGCTGGATACTGAAGCGCTCCTTGCCGCGTGCGCTGAGAAAATGCCTCGCTATATGGTTCCGAAGTTCATTGAAGTTTTGGCCGAAATGCCCAAGACCAGCAGCGGCAAAGTGGACTATCCCGCGCTTCGCCGCCGCGAAGGAATTTGATGAGTGACCCCGCACTAGCTCTCGCGAAGAAATACTTCGGCGTGTCCAATGGCGAATTGTTCGTTGGTGGCGTTGGCATTCGGAACCTTGCGGACAAATACGGCACACCATCGTTTATCTATGACTGGGGTGTAATTGATCGAAAGTTGAGCGCGCTCCGCCAGGCGCTTCCAGGCCGGTTCTCGATTTCCTATTCTGTGAAAGCCAATCCGAATCTCTCGATCATTCGTCATCTCCTCTCGCGCCGCTGTGGGCTTGAGATCGCTTCCGCTGGCGAGTTTCAACTTGCGATGCAGGCAGGCTGCGAGCCGCAAGACATCTTGTTTGCCGGGCCGGGCAAAAGTCCTGCCGAGCTTGAACTAGTTCTTTCTAGCGGTATCGGCGAGATTCACCTTGAATCTCTTATCGAGGCCAAGCGCGTCTCCGAGATTGGCCGCCGTTTAGGCGTTCGCGCCAATGTCGCCATACGCGTCAATCCGGCGGCCGAAGCCGAAGGCGGTGCGATGCGTATGGGTGGTCGTCCAGCTGCCTTCGGAGTCGACGAGGAAATTCTGGATGAGATGGTGGACGCAATTCTCGCTGACTCCGCCCTCTGTTTCCGCGGCATTCATGTCTTTGCCGGCACGCAGATTCTGGAAGCCGACACTCTCGTTAACCAGTATCGCCACGGCCTCGCCATCGCACGCCGTGCAGCTCACAAAGCCGGCGGCCCCCTCCACACACTGGATTTTGGCGGTGGGCTGGGCATTCCCTACTTCGCTCACGAAAGGGAACTCGACCTCGACAAAGTCCGTACCGGCCTTACAGCCCTATTCGCCCAAATGGAATCCGATCCCGATTTTGCTGGAACGCATTTCCTTGTTGAGCCGGGTCGCTTTCTCGTTGGTGAGTCCGGAATCTATTTGGCGCGCATAAACGACATCAAAGTTTCGCGCGGAAAAAAGTTTCTGATTCTTGATGGCGGCATGAACCACCATCTCGCCGCTTCCGGCAATTTGGGCCAGACCATTAAGCGAAACTACCCGGTTGCCATCGCCAATAAACTCGATTCTCCCGCTGATGAAGCCGTCGACGTTGTCGGACCGCTCTGCACTCCGCTCGACACCGTTGCCCGCAATGTCACTCTTCCTCGCGCCGAAATCGGTGATCTTCTCGCGATTTTTCAGTCCGGCGCGTATGGCCGTTCTGCCAGTCCTCTGGGATTTTTGAGCCACCCGGCCCCGGCAGAAATTCTTGTGGGTGCCGGCTCCGACGAATTGATCACGGCTCGCGGCGAAATCACTGGTTTTGTTGTCCCATTGCCTGTCATGAAAGGAAGTTCACGCTAGTTGTTCGTGTCCCCTCTATGAGCTGGAAATTTGAACCGGCAACAAAGAGCTTCGATTCTCTCCGTGCGACTTGGGATGATTGCAATCGCGCGCGCAGCAACCATATCCTGCTGGATTCCGGATTTGTATCGCCTCTTTTGAAGCACTTCGCGAATGGCGAAGTGCTCTTCGGCCGCAGCACTAACTCTTCTGATCCTGGCGCCGCATTGCTGATTTCCAAGGGCCAGGGTCGTTGGGAAACGTTTCAGCCCTCGCAAGCTCCTATCGGCCTTTTCCTTTTGGGAGCCCCGGACACTAGTGGAGACGCCCTTCAACGATTGACCAGAAAACTCCCCGGCTACGCTCTTGAACTGAGCGTGTTGCAGCAGGATCCTGACTATTCTTCCGTGCCTCTCACTGAGAGTCGTCCGGGCATCGAACGACTCGATTACATTCAGACTGCTCGTATCACTATCGCTGGCGACTTCGAATCTTATTGGAAGCAACGCGGCAGCAATCTTCGCCACAATCTCGCGCGACGCCGGCGCCGCATGGCCGAGAAGAATCTGAACGGCGAGTTGCTCGCCCGTCGCGCTCCCGGAGAAGTCGCCGATGCCATTCGGGAATACGGCCGCCTCGAGTCCGCTGGATGGAAAGCGAAAGACGGCACCGCTGTGAGCCTCGACAATTCGCAAGGCCGCTTCTATCGCGACGTCTTTGAACATTTTTGCGCTCGCGGCGAAGCCGTGATCTACCAATTCGTTGTGGGCGATAAAGTTGTTGCCAGCGACCTTTGCCTTTTCCGCAATGGCATGATGGTTGTCCTCAAGACGGCTTACGACGAATCCTTAAACGAATACTCCCCGGCATTGATGATGCGCGAAGACATCATGAAACAACTCTTTGCGGAAAATCAGGTGCGCGTCGTCGAATTCTACGGCCGCGTCATGGAGTGGCACACTCGCTGGAGCGAGGAGGTTCGTACTCTCTATCACGTCAATTGCCTTCGCCATCTTTGGGTGGCGTCCCTCAAGAACCTGGTGAGACGCTTCAAATGAACCCCGCTTCTCCCGCATTTACGATTCCCAAAGAACAATTTCCGTCGCGGAAGTTCTTTTCGTTTTTCGGTCGGCCGTTGGCCAGTCCCATGGCAGGCGCTCCACGTCCCTTATCCTTCTTTTGGGCGCGCAATGCCATTTTTTACAGCCTCAAGGCCCTGAGCATTTCTCCAGGCGCTCATGTCCTTCTGCCCGCATATCTTTGCCGTGCGGCCGTGGAACCCTTTGAGGTGTTCGGCGCCGACGTTGAGTTCTACTCCATAAGCCGCGGCTGCGAGCCTGACCTCGCCGAACTCGAAGCAAAGTTCACGCCGCGCACAGAAGCTGTTCTTGTTGCCCACTACTTTGGTTTCCCCCAGCCGATCGATAAACTGCGATCGCTCTGCGATCGTTATCACCTCTATCTGATCGAGGACTGCGCTCACGTGCTTCAAGGCTCGTTCCACGGCCAAGCTCTTGGCACTTTCGGCGACGCCGGCGTTTTCAGTTGGCGAAAGTTTCTTCCCATCTATGATGGTGGCGATCTCTGGCTGCGCAAATCTTCCGATGTTCCTCCGCCGTCTTGGCAGAAGGAATCTCTGGCGTTCACGCTCAAAGTTGCGAAGTCCCTCGTCGATAAGACGCTTGAAAACTCTTCGGGAATTCTTGCAAGGTGTTTTTCTTGGACTATTGAATCGTTGAAGTCCGTCGTCAAACGCTTTCGCGCAAAATCGGGCGACACGCCCCTCTTTGAGTTGGATAGCAACCGCGCGACCTTCGACACCTCGCTCGTCAATCAAAAGATCTCACGCGTATCGAGTTGGCTGCGAAAACATTCCGATATTCCGGCCATAGCCGCGAAACGCAGCGAGAATTTCCAGTTTCTGCGCGATCGTCTGCGCGCCCTTCCTCATGTAACACTGCTCCATCCTGATCTTCCCAACTCCACCTGTCCGTGGATCTTTCCCATATTCCTGAATGACGTTCACGACGCGCATCTCCGCCTGCAAAACGAAGGAATTCCCGCCGTAAATTGGGCCGGCGTGCGTCCCCCTGCCGTCGACTCTGCTGCTTTTCCCGACGCAGCTTACTTGTACGACAATCTGGTGTTTCTCCCCGTGCACCAGGACCTTACTCCCACGCACCTCGACGCCATCGTACGCGCAGTGCAAAAAGTCGCCGCCGAATCGCCGCGTTTTCTCGAACCGGAAATATCCAAACTGTCGGGAATTGCATGAAACAATCCACCAATCGCCCCAAGCCTGCTGTCTTGATGGTGGCGTATCATTTCCCGCCGCAGTCCGGTAGCAGCGGCTTGCTTCGTACCCTGAAATTCTCGCGATATCTTCCTGACCTCGGTTGGCAACCCGTGGTCGTCACGGCCCATCCACGCGCTTACGATTCCACCGACCCACTCGCCGAAAAATCTCTGCCCGATGACCTCCCGGTCACTCATGCTTTCGCGCTCGATACCAAGAAGCATCTCAGCTTTCGCGGAGCCTATCCCGACTTCCTGGCGCTTCCCGATCGCTGGGCGTCGTGGGTCTTGGGTGGCGTGCTCGCTGGTCTTCTTGCCATTCGCAAGCATCGCGCCGAGATTCTCTTCACCACCTTCCCGATCTGCAGCGCCGTCTTGATCGGCCTCATTCTACATCGCTTCACTGGCAAGCCTTGGATCCTTGATCTCCGCGATTCCATGACCGAGGACAATTACCCTCGCGATCCGCGAACGCGCCGCTTCTGGCGCTGGATCGAACGGCGTGCTGTTCGCCGTGCCGCCCGCGTGATCTTCACCACGCCTTCCACGCGCCGCATGTATCTCGAACGCTATCCGGATCTCGATGTTCAGAAGTGCCTGGTCATCTCCAATGGCTATGACGAGGAGGATTTCGCCGAGCTCTCCCTTCGCCACTACGCGCCCGATGCAGAAAAACCTCTTCGCCTTTTACATACGGGGACCCTCTATCCTGACGAGCGCGATCCCCGCCCCTTCTTTCGCGCCGTCTCGCGCCTTAAGTCCGAAGGTCGCATCAGCAAAGAGAATCTCCAGATCGCGTTCCGTGCCCCGGGCTCCGAGAATCTGTATCACACCATTCTCAGCGAAATGAATGTTGCGGATATCGTCCAGCTGCAGCCCCACGTTCCGTACCATCAATCTCTGCAAGAATGTGCCGACGCAGATGCCCTCCTACTTTTCCAGGCTGCCAATTGTGACCACCAGATCCCCGCTAAAGCTTATGAATATCTGCGCGTACAGCGTCCGGTCTTCGCGCTGACCACACAAACCGGTGACACCGGAAGCCTGCTCAGCGAAATCGGCGGAGCCACCATCGTGGATCTGGGTAGCGAGGACGACATCTACCGCGCTCTCCCGCTTTTTCTCGACGCGATCCGTGCCGGAAAACATCCCGTCGCTGACCGCCTCCGCCTCGAACGCTACGCCCGCCACAACCAGGCAAGGGATTTAGCGGCATGCCTCTCTCTCGTCCGGCAGGAGCATTCGGCCGACGCCTCAAATACCTCTGAGCGCCTCGCGAGCGGCGAGATTTCTCGAAACCGTTGATTCTTTAAAGGACAACCCAACAAAACCCATGTCTACGATTCCTAACGTTGTCTCCGATAATGCAAAGAGCGCACGGAATTTGAATTCCACAGAGGTGCCCATGTTCGTCTGCCCCGATTGCAAAGGCAAACTTGACGATCTCCGATGTTCCGCCTGCGGTATGCAATTTACCCGTAAGGACGATTTTCCCGTCTTGCTTTCGCAGGAGCCTCAACTCAAGTCGGCAGGAGAAATCGGTGACACGTACGATGATATCTACTCCAATCGTTCTGGTGTTTGGGAGGACCAAGGGCGAACGCCAGAATTTATCGCCTACTTTTCGGATCTTCTTGCAGGCTTTTCAAAAGCCACCTATCTGGAAATCGGCTGCGGTGAAGGATTTTTGCTTTCTGCCATCAAAGCCAAACAAAAAGCGGCCATCGACTTGTCTTCGAGGGCGCTAAAAACGGCGAGCACCCGTGCCCAGGCCGAATTCAGCGTGGCGCTTGCAGAACGCCTTCCGTTCGTTTCGAACTCTTTCGATCTTGTCGCCTCGGTCGGTGTCATGGAGCATTTCCTTAACGATCGCGAGGCCACAGCAGAGATTTTTCGCGTCCTGAAGCCAGGCGGCCACTACGTTGCGCTGATTCACGTCGATACAACTGTCGCTGAGCGCTTTCAGCAGAAAATCCGCGAATACCTCTACCCGCGCCCTCACTTTGGAGCGCTCCTGAAATACCTCTCGTCCAAAAGCGTCAAACCTATCTCGCAACCTATACAGCGTCGCTATACGACGCGGTCCGGCCAGGCGTGTCTCGAAGAATCTGGCTTTCTGCTAAGCGAAACAATTTCCACCCGAACCCACAGGAATGTTCCCCTGGTCGGTCCGCACGTCGTCATTTATGTAGGAGAGAAGCCGCGTCAAACAAAGTGATACCGTCGGCCTATTTCGCGTGCGTCAAATCATCGGAAGCCGTGGGCGGCGCAATCGGCTCGCTCGAGACTATCAGTTCGTCATACCACGTATACGCTGTCGGATGATCGATCTTCATGCTCTTTCCGGTCATGTACGTCAGCAGTGTCACCGTATCGTAGTCCTGCCCGGGTTTGTCGTTCTGTAGCAGGAAGTCCTTGATCTTGATCCACTGGCGGTATTGCTGCCCGTCCAGCGCTACCCACGCGTTTACCGCGCTGTCTGGCTTTCCCCATTGTCCGACCGACACCTGGTAATAAAAAGTCACCCACTGCTCCGCCGGATACATGAAGCAGCTTTTCGCGTTGTATTGTCCATACCAGCAGTTATAGTCGCCTTGCTCCAGCAAGTACGGTGGGTTTCCCCCATTCGTGGCGATCATTCGTCCGCCGCAAGCCGTGTACATCATTGGAAATCCATCGTGATAATACTGCACCGTGGCGATCTCTATGTCGCTGCAGGTCGCGGACCCCATTGTGGAAGAGCGCCTGTTTCCACGTCGTGTCGCCAAAGTTATTCTTCAGCATCTCTCTCGAAAATCTCTGACGAAACTGCACGTAGTACGTCGTCCCGGCCCCAAAATTTTTCCCAATCATTTGCCTCCAGTAGCCTGACGCGTTTGCTGGCGAATGTGGCGGAATCTCAAATCTCAGTGAGCCTTGCCCAGAAGCCTTTACGCTGGTATCGAGCGTGCCTCTTAACTGCCCGTCCCCCGAAGGATAAAGTCCTGTCGCCGGCCATTTTGCCGGTCGGAACTTGTCCGCCGAATCAAATCCCTCGCAAACCAGCACGCCGCTCGCGTGACATCGCTTGTCGAAGTCTGCAAGTTCCATGGGTTGCGCCTTGCCGGTTTTGTCCGGCGAAGGCCTGCTTCTTTCACCGCTCGCTCGCCCGGAAGCCGCAGCGTCAAACCTGAGCCACGCACCGCAAAGCGCGCACAAACATACCGAAAAGACAAGAAACGATACAACGCGAAAAACTTTCATCGTTTGCTCCGCACATGGCAACGCCAGAAACTCACTCTATCCCTTCGCCTTCGCGTCAACAACACAGATACTCGGCGGCGCACGCTTCCGAAACATCAAACATCCGAATCGCTTACTTGCTTAGTGGTCCGAACTTCCTGCCGTCGCAAGCCGCAAAACATAAGCATCTTGCTTCCAGTCGTTCACTACCGCAAAAAGATTCAGCGCGGGAAAATAACGAAATCGTCCAAACGTCCCGTTCTTTTGCTGTGGCCCGGGGTCGCCTGCGAAGCTTTTTGTCGTGCAGCTATCCGAATCCGGATCATAAATATAAATCGACGCTCCGCCTGCCCATCCCACCAGCCGGTTCTGCGAGCTGTCGAAATCGAATCCTGGACCGCCGGCCGAAATAAGTCCTTCGCATCCACGCCCGGCGAGAGTCGTCGCCTTGTGCGACCCAGACAAGCCAATCTTGCTGAAGCTGCCGTTCCCGATGCAAAAATACAACTTGCGCGCCGGATCCACCGCCGACGTCATGTTCAATTTCGCGCAAGCCTTCACTTCGCCTAAGCTCGTCCAATTGTCCGCGCTCGGATCGTATTTCCAGAAAACTCCAGTGTTACCTTCCACTTCATATACCATCCCGCTTCCCGAATCGTATGCCGTCATCGGAACGCTTCCATTCTGCGCGGGATTTGGATGCGTTTTGGGGTTTTGTTTCGTCCAAGTCAGAAGCGCAGGATTAAAAAACCAAACTCCATTCGAGAAGTTCCCGCATGGCGAGAGCCCTGCTCCAAAAACAAAATACTGGTCCAGCTTCGAAATATACTGCAGCCCGTTATACGTATGCCGCGCGTTCGGCTTCCCATCGCCGTACTCTTCCGGGCACGACTTCAAATTCGAGAGGCTTTCTCCCGTCGATGGCTCTGTAATCCGTTGCAGCGTCGATTTTTCGACGTCCAACGCATATACTTCATTTCCAAAATACCCGCTGTGCCCGCCTCCCCAAAGAATCAGGCGGTTCCTCTTCGTATCAGCCAGCCCCCCGTTCCAATCCGCTATCACCGCTTGCATCCTTCCACCGCCCCGAATCTGCTCCACGTCTGGACACACGGCGCTCAACTGCGTGTTCGGAATTGCGCTTCCCAGCCGGGCCCCTTCTCGCGAGGCTCGTGGAAATGGCAGCGCTGTATCTTCCCCAACTATAGTAAGGCGGCGCCAATGCCATCCAGCAAGACACGGCCGCAAATGACAACACCGAAAAAAGTCTCGTTTGAACGCTCATGAACATTGAATAAGAACTCAGTGGGTCCCTGGTCGTCGAACCTCGCTCGCTTCCGAGACTTGCGGCTTCTATTCTAAATCACATGGACCACCAGCGATCAGTTTGGCAGCCTGACGTGTGCGCGACTTACCAGCCATGCTTGCAAAATGGGATTATCTTCGTACAGCTGTGTATCGACTATATGCGCTTCTTTAGCGTGCGCAATGCCGATTTGTCGCCCAACTTCGAAACACTCCTAAAAAGAGAAGACCCGCTAGGCATCGGCGGGTCTTCTCCGTACATCATATTGCAATCGAGTATTTCTACGGCACGGAGGGGGCCGTTTGGGGTGGTGCGATTGGTTTGCTGCTGACAATTAATTCGTTATACCACGTGTGTGCTGTTGAACATGGCGTTGAACACGTTTCGCTGTCTCGACCAGTCCAATAGGGAATCAGGGTGACCATGTCGAATCCCCATGTGTTTCCAGGGTCTAGGTTTATCGTCAGTTTGTTCTGATAGATGCCACTGGCGCCAAGCTGGCGACGACGGTGTGGAGACGAAACCTTCGACTAGGCTATTCGCACTCCCGAAGCTCCCGACGTGCACGTGGTAGTAGTATGTCACCCATGTGTTCGATCGGATAGTCAAAGCAGTTTGCGTTTGGCTGCGATGAACCGTACGGGCAATTGTATCCCGCCTCCCGCCTTCGAATTCACCATCAATGTCTCTCGTTCCGTTAATTCCGTTGGTAATTACATGGCGTTCGACTCGTCATATTCCGCTGGTGAGGTGTTTTGGAATCGGCAAGTCCGCCACACTGCGAATACGCCAGCGGGTACCCTTCGTCGAAATCATTCACCGTCCGTGATCTCAAGCTGCCCACACGTCGAGCCTGACCACGTATGATTTGCTGTTTCCAGTAGGTGTTCGAACTGCCCGTGGTGGCCACTTCATTGATGAACGCGGAGTCCATCCGTTGTGCGTAAGATATGTAAATAGTCGGAGTTCGTGCCAAATGTCGGTTAAATTTCCGTCATTCGTCCCCGGCACTGTGCTCTGGTTCGCCGTGAACAGCCGCCGATAATATCCTGACGCCGATGTACCTGACATTCCGGGAATGGTGAATAGCGCCGATCCGCCACCGGAGCGGTACGTCGTGCTGTCCACAGTGGCATTAGTCGTGCCGCTCGGACATGAATCAGAGTAGAGCCCTGAATCGCTGTCCGCGCACGTTCGCTGCGGCAGGTTGCTCGTCGCAGATAGGTTGTCGCATACCGATCACGTCCCGATGCTGAGCAGCGGCTCGCAAAGTCGTCGGCCGCTGAAGTCGAAGGGCCGGGCGTGAGACGTAGCGTGTAAACGTTCGAGCTCATTCCATTGGCGAGGACAAACGCGCCAATCCCAGGCATGTACTGGAAACGGTTGAACGTCCCATTGGATAGCTGCGCGCCCGGGCCGCCTGCGAATGTTGCCGTCGAGCACGAGTGCGTCGTAGCGTTATAAGTTAGGACGTTGTTGCCTCCCTCCCAGAAGACGATCAACTGCTGCACCGGGTCGTAGGCTATGCCAGGAGAAAATGCCGAAACCGCCGCCGAGCATCCGCTAGCGGACGAGTCATTCACCGTAGCGGAGCTGGATAGCGCTATCGTGTAGAGCGAGCCGCCTCCCACGCATACGAAAAGTTGTCGGGAAACGTCTATCGTCGATGAGGCGTTGGTGGTGTCGCATGGTGCTCCCTGCGGTGCCGCTAGCGCCGTCCAGTTTGCTCCTGCAAAACTGTCATAGCACTGTTTCCAGAACGCCGGGAGATTGTTCTCGAGGAAGTACAAGCAACCGTCCGTCGAATTGTAGGCTGCAAGGTCAATCGAGCCGTTCTGTGACGTGTTCGGGTGCGTGGATGGCGCGAGTTGAGTCCACGCGCCGGCATTCGGCGAATAAATCCAGTTGCCGTCCGAGAAATTTCCGCAGCTCGCGATACCGGCCCCATACATAAAGTACACATCCTGATTCGGCAAATACCATAGTCCGCTGTAGTCATGTCTCGAGTTTGGCGTCCCATCCGGAAACGCCTCACTGCAAGCCGCAACTGCAGAGTCGACGCCCGAGCCGTGCGAAGCGTCCTTGACGAGCACTGGTGCGATCGGATTCGCGTTAAAGTCTATTGCGTAAATTTCGTTTCCGTCGTAGTCAACATGCCCGCCGCCATGGAGGATGAGCCGGTTACGCGTGTTGTCCACCAACGCGCTGCCCCAGGCGCTCTCGACCGCCGCGCAGCCGCTGTCCCCTTGGATGTCGCTATACGTCGGGCAAATTCCTGTTAGGGATGTATTCGGGACTTCATACCACCCCAGTGCGCACGGGATTCCAGACGCGCACGAAGCAGTTGCACTCAAAGTCGTCGCCGAAGCGCTGGTCGACTGCCCGGAAACATCTCCCACCGAATCATAAGCCGCGACGGTGTAACTATAATTCGTCGAAGCCGTCAACCCCGTATCCAGGTAAGAAGTCACCGCGCTGGTTCCAACCTGCGTGCCCGCGCGATAGACGCGATATCCGGCCACGCTGCCCGTCGATGCATTCCAATTCAGACGAGATTGTCGAAGAAGAACTTGCCGTAGCCGTCAAACCGGTAGGTATGCTTGGTGGCACGACAGGATTTACAGTAAGCGTCGCCGCGCTGCTCGTCGCGCTTCCAGTTGCGTTGCTCACCACTACCGTGAAGGTCGACCCATTGTCTGTGCTAGCTGTGGCCGGCGTCGTATAGCTCGAGGAAGTCGCGCCTGAGATCGCCGTTCCCGTCTTCTTCCACTGATAGGTTAAGGGAGCCGTGCCCGAAGCCGTCACGCTAAATGTCGCCGTCTGCCCCACCGTCACAGTCTGGTTTGCCGGCTGCGTCGTGATCGTAGGAGCCACTGCGGCTGTATTGACAGTCAATGTAGCCGCGTTGCTGGTAGCGCTGCCCGCCGTGTTGGTAACCACAACCGTGAATTGCGATCCGTTATCGGAACTCGTTGTCGCGGGTGTCGTATAGCTCGAGGAAGTAGCGCCCGAAATCGCTGTCCCGCCTTTTTTCCACTGATAGGTCAAGGGAGCAGTACCCGTTGCGGCCACGCTGAACGTTGCCGTTTGGCCCGCGGTCACGGTCTGGCTGACAGGTTGCGTCGTGATCGTAGGGGCCACTGCAGCCGCGTTGACGGTTAATGTAGCCGCAGTGCTGGTAGCGCTGCCCACTGCGTTGGTAACTACAACCGTGAACGTTGTTCCGTTGTCACCGCTTGTTGTAGCCGGGGTTGTATAGCTCGAAGAAGTGGCGCCCGAGATCACTGTGCCCGTTTTCTTCCATTGATATGTCAATGGAGCTGTACCAGTAGCGGTCACGCTAAACGTTGCTGTCTGCCCCACCGTAACAGTCTTACTTGTCGGCTGCGTCGTGATCGTAGGAGCCACCGCAGTAGCTGTGACGGTCAGCGTAGCCGCAGTGCTGGTTGCGCTGCCCGCCGTGTTGCTCACCACTACCGTGAACTGCGACCCGTTATCGGAACTCGTTGTCGCTGGTGTCGTATAGCTCGTGGAAGTAGCGCCCGAAATCGCTGTTCCGCCTTTTTTCCACTGATACGTCAATGTAGCTGTGCCCGTTGCGGCGACGCTGAACGTTGCCGTTTTGCCTGTCGTCACACTCTGGTTGACCGGTTGCGTCGTGATCGTAGGAGCCACTGTGGCCGCGTTGACAGTTAGCGTAGCCGCAGTGCTGGTCGCACTGCCCGCCGTATTAGTAACCACAACTGTAAACGTTGTTCCGCTGTCGCCGCTCGTCGTAGCCGGGGTTGTGTAACTTGAGGAAGTCGCGCCAGCCACAGCAGTGCCGCTCTTCTTCCACTGGTACGTCAAGGGAGATGTGCCCGAAGCCGCCACGCTAAACGTAGCGGTCTGTCCTGCTGTCACAGTTGCATTTGTCGGTTGCGTCGTAATCGAAGGCGCCACCGCCGTCGCGGTAACCGTCAGCGTCGCCGCATTGCTTGTCGTACTGCCCGCGCCATCCGTAACCATCACGGTAAATATCGATCCATTGTCAGCGCTCGTCGTCGCCGGGGTCGTGTAGCTTGCAGCCGTAGCGCCAGAGATTGTGTTGCCGCTCTTCTTCCACTGATACGTCAGCGGAGCTGTTCCCGTGGCAACCACGCTGAATGTCGCCGTCTGCCCTGTCGTTACTGACTCGTTCACCGGCTGCGCTGTGATCGTCGGTGCCACAGTGCCCGGATTTACGGTAAGCGCGGCCGCGTTGCTCGTAACGCTGCCTGCTGCATTCGTCACCGTAACGGCGAACTGCGTGCCGTTATCCGCGCTCGTCGTTGCGGGCGTCGTGTAAGTTGAGGAAGTCGCGCCGGAGACAGCCGCGCCCCCCTTCTTCCACTGATACGTCATCGGAGCCGTACCTGTCGCTGCCACCGCAAATGTTGCTGTTTGCCCCAGCGTGACGGTCTGGCTTGTGGGTTCGGCCGTGATCGAGGGCATTATTGGAGTCGAATCACTATTCTTTGCTTGGGAAACCACACCGGCGCAGCCTGTCAGGCCCAGACTGAAAATAGCGATGAAAGCGATGAATAGGAAAGCACATACTCGCAAATCTCGGTTTGCGGTCTTCTTCGCGAAGTGAACATCGATCGACATTAGGTCTTTCCCCCGTTACGGCGAGCTCATGGCTGCCGGTGCGTCCCCACGCATACCGAGAGTACGGGCGTACTAAGGTCTTCCGTAACTGGACAATCGTCGCGAAAGAGGGCAAGTGTGTTGTCACGCCCTTACCTGTACTTCTGGCCAATGCATTGATGGGATTGCTGGTTAGCGACGACCTGTCATGTCCCTTGGCAATTCAAACCTATCCTGACAAAACTGGGTCCGCGCACAAACTCCTTGCGCAGCGAGTTTTGTGATGTTGTGGCAATTCCCACTGCCGTTTTTCGTTTCTGTGGACACCCTGAGCGCCAAATCCTTTGTAATGAGCAGTTAAGAGGGGAACGAGGTTTTAGCGCTTTTACTGAGGAATAAGTGGCCTTAACTTAAGAAGATATTTGCAAGTCTCCCGCAACTGTTGATTCTAGAGAACTTACAAAGCAGCTAAACCATTTAGAATCAAGATCTATAAGAAAGCAATGTCAGCCATGGGCCAGCTCGTATAGAAAAAAACGAACGGAGCGAGCTGTGAAGAGGGTGGGCTGTGTAACCGAGGGCTTTCCCGAAGCGGTTTGGGACTACATCAAAAAGTTTCTGAGCGGTCGCCTAGGCCAGCTTCTCGAATCTTATATATTAAGGACCGATAGCTGATTTGCAGGGCCTCGGCCGTCTTTCGACGATTCCACTGATTCTCGTTCAACGCCTGCAGGATCACGCTCCGCTCTATCTTACGCACGGCTTCTTTCGCGATATGCTTCAACGGTGGCGAGGCCTGGCCGCTCGTGATCGCCGTCGACCGATGTGGCCGGTTCGGCTGGCTGTAAGTTCCTGCGAAGCTCTCCGCGCCAATCAGTACATAACGCGCGACCTGGTTTGACAATTCACGCAAGTTGCCTCGCCAGTTAAGCGTCTTGTAGTACTCCAGAATCTCAGAACGAAAAGGTTCGCTCTCTTTCTTCAGTTCCTTCTCGTGCTGCACCCGAAAATATTCCGCCAGGCAGGGAATATCCTCGCGTCGTTCGCGCAATCGTGGGAGCCGTAACTGCACCACGCTGACTCGATAGAAGAGGTCAGCGCGAAATTCTCCGGTGCTGATCCTTTGCTGCAGATCTCTCCCGCTCGCGCAGATCACGCGTGTGTCTACCCTTCGCTCCGTCGTGTCGCCGATCCGGCAAAAGACTCCGTCTTGCAAAAAATGAAGCAGCTTTCCCTGCAAGCGCAGTTCGAGCTCCGAAATGTCGTCCAGAAACAGTGTGCCCTTATCGGCCCATTCCAAGCGGCCGGGCTTCGCTTGGTTGGCTCCGGTAAAGGCTCCCTTCTCATAGCCGAAGAGTTCGCTCTCCAGCAGTTGGCTGGGTATCGCTGCGCAACTTACTTTGACAAATTCTCCGTCCGCGCAAGCGGAATGCTTGTGAATCCAGCGCGCCAGCATCTCCTTGCCGGTGCCGCCTTCTCCCTGGATCACAATGGGTACGGTGGTTCTCGCGGCTTTTCGCAGTGTTTGCTGGATCGCACCCATAGCGGCCGAGGTTCCAAATAGGATTTCCTCGGGAGGCAATTCCTTTTCAGAGCACGCCCGGTGAGTTGGTTTCTCCCCCTGCATCCCACTATTCCTTCCGTCAACCGTCGGCTGCAACGAACGATTGAAGCATTCGTGCTTCCAAAATGCGGCCAGCAGCTTGCCAATTTCTTGGCGCCGACGACTTCTAAACTTTGGTTAAGTCCTTTGTTTGGATGGTGTGGCGTATAGCGGGCGCTTGTCCTCGTAAATTTTGATGGGAAGGATAATGGTCAATTAATGAAAGACTCTGCCAACGTCGATTTCAATCTTGCCAAACAGAAATTTGTTGGCATCGCAGCCCCATTGGAATCTGCGCGAGCAACCCGCGCGTAAGCCATCCAAGTGCTCAGTCATTACTTCGCCGTGACCGAGACGCTGCTGGAATAAGGTCCGTCGATATTGAAAGCGTCGCTGGCGCGAACGCGGTAGGTGTAACTGGTTCCGTTGGTGACATTGGTGTCGTTATAGGTCAGAAGGGTAGTCGTGCCGATCTGGCTGAACGTGGTGCAGCCGACACCCTGGCAGCGTTCCACCAGATATGCACCGATGGTGCCTCCTGTTTCCGTCGAAGCCGTCCACATCAGATTCACCTGGTTCGGGTTTCCTGCGCTGGCGGAAGGGCTCACCGCCACCACCGCCGACTGCCACGTAGCCGCGGCATTGATCGCAAACGTGGCCGCGTACACTCCCGGCGTCGCGGCAAAGCCGGTTTCGGCATCCAGGTAGTTCGTCGAAGCCACCAGTTGCGTGGTGAATCCTGTTCCCGCCGTCCACGTTTCACCGATCGAGCTTTTCGCAAATCCAATTAACAAATCGCTTGCCGCTGTGGTCGTGATGTTCGGGCTGCTGACAGCCATGCTCTGCGTCCCGGCATCATCGCCAATTAGCGATACCACATCGAGCGGTGACGGGGCGTTCGAGCCTTTCACCACGATGATGGACATCACTAATGACTGTGCCGCCGACAGCGTCATCGTTACTTCTTCTCCGGGTCCGACCACAGGCATGCGCGCGTACCACACTTGCGTGCGCAGATCGAATCCGGTGGAAGTGTTAGTTGGTCCGGCCACCGAGATCCAGGAGTTGCCAAAAGTGTCCGAGGGGGTCATGGTCACACCGGCATGCGAGGAAGCGCACAGCACCAGCATATCTCCTCCGGTGCTGTCAAACGCCGCAGTGGTGTGGGACGTTATCAAAGCCGAATAGATATAGCTCTGCGTGTTAATCACCTGAGGCCCGGAAGGTCCCGCAATCGCCGCCAGACTTCCCGGCGCGGTCGGTACTGCCGTTCCTGCCGTCATGGCCGTCACGGTTGTGGAATATGGCCCTAGGTTGCTCGCCGTGTCTTGTGCGCGCACGCGGTAGCTATAACTCGTCCCTGAAGCTAATCCGGTGTCACTGTAAGAGGTACTGGCAGAGGTGCCCACTTGCGCAAAACTGGAGCATCCTGCGCCCGAGCAGCGCTCCACCAGATAACTGGCGATAGTTCCGCCGCTCTCGGTGGAAGCTGTCCAACTCAAATTGATCTGCGAACTGGAGATGGTCGTAGCTGTGAGAGTGCCCGGTGCGGTCGGTGCCGGCGCAGCTCCAGCCGCCTTGAACGCCACAACCTGAGTGATCCAACCTCCCGCTCCATTCAACTTCGTCGTTGCGTGATACGTACCCACGGCGCTCACGACTTCGTCTTCCGCAATGTCTCCATCGGGATAGGTGATCACTCGCGACGTAAATCCAGTCCCTGCCGCCGACGTGCTGGTCAGAACAATGTTTGCTCCCACGAGCAGGTCGTTGGCATTCGTCGTTGTCAGGCCACCGCTGTCGGTCGTCGTCGCTGTCCCCGTCGCTCCCGCCCCGCCATCAAACGGACTGTTAGTATCCAGTCCGCTGTATTCCAAGATGCGAATATCCGGATACGTCGCTGTTGTGCTGAACGTCACGGTTACGGTGTTTGCTCCCGCAGTCGCCCCTGCAATGTTTTTTGCGTAATAGATTGATTGTGTCAGTGATCCCGAAACTGTCACCGGCCCTGTCGCCAGCACATACGTGTTTCCCTTGGTGTCCACTACCGACTTCACCATCGCGGTTGTGTCATTCCAGCCCACAATCACGAGGTTCAGGTCTCCGGCGACCTGCGCTTTTGTATACGCCACTCCAACCGTCGCGCCTGTCGCCGGCACCGCCGAGTTCACCTGTACAAACGCGATGGAACCCGAAGAGCCTCCAGAGGGAGTCGTCGCGCTGGCCGTTGTCGAATATGGTCCGGTATTGCCAGCCGCATCCTTCGCGCGCACGCGATAGCTGTAACTGGTCGAGGCCGTCAGTCCCGTGTCGCTGTACGTTGTGGTTGTCGATGTGCCGACCTGCGCAAATGACGTACACGCCGCTCCGGTGCAACGCTCCACCAGGTAACTCGCAATCGTGCCCCCGGTTTCCGTCGAAGCCGTCCAAGCCAAATTAATCTGCGAACTGGATGCTGCCGTTGCCGCCAAGCTGCCCGGGGCCGAAATCACCGGAGCCGTCGTCGTGGCCGAAGCCGTCGTCGAATACGGACCGGTGTTACCCGCGGTATCTTTTGCGCGCACGCGATAGCTGTAACTTGTCGACCCGCTCAGTCCAGTGTCGGTATAGGTCGTAGTTGTGGACGTGCCGATCTGTGCGAACGATGTGCAACTTGCCCCCGCGCAACGCTCCACCAGATAGCTGCCGATTGTTCCGCCTGTTTCCGTTGCGGCGGTCCATGACAAATTGATTTGCGCCGCCGACACTACCGTCGCGGCCAAACTCTGCGGCGCGGTAATCACTGGCGCGGCGGTCGTCGCTGCCGCTGTACTTGAGTAAGGACCGAGTGTGCCGACTGAATCTTGAGCCCGCACTCGATACTGATACACCGTCGATCCAATCAGCCCAGAATCCGCGTACGTCGCGGAGGTCGAAGTTCCAATTTGCGCAAACGTCGTGCAGCCCGTCCCTTGACAACGCTCAACCAAATATTTGCTAATGGTCCCGCCGACTTCCGTTGATACCGTCCAACTCAAATTCACTTGCGTACTGCTGGCTGCGGTAGCCGTCAGGTTACTCGGCGCCGAAGGCGTAGCTGCAGGCGTAGACGCTGTCGCCGTCGACGAGTACGGCCCCAGGTTGCTCGCGGCATCCGTCGCGCGCACCCGATAGCTGTAGCTGTTCGAACCCGTTAGCCCTGTATCGTTATACGTCGTTGTCGTTGACGTTCCCACCTGTACAAAGTTCGAGCAGCCGGCGGTCTGGCACCGCTCCACCAGATAACTGGTAATCGTCCCGCCCGTTTCCGTAGCCGCCGTCCACGAGAGATTAATTTGCGTACTCGATGCCGATGTCGCCGTCAGACTTGTGGGTGCAGTCAGCGTGGGGACGGACGTAACACTCGTTGTTGTCCCCGAGTACGAACTAAGATTGTTCCCTGCATCCGTTGCGCGCACTCGATAGCTATAACTCGTCGAGCCGCTCAGCCCCGTATTCGCGAACGTTGTACTCGTGGACGTACTGATCTGCGCAAAAGCCGTGCATCCCGAACCCGTGCAGCGCTCGATCAAATAGCTGCTAACTGTTCCACCAGTTTCGGTGGACGCCGTCCACGCCAGATTGATTTGAACCGGCGAAATTGTAGTCGCCGTCAGGTTTCCCGGCGCTGTAAGTATGGGCGCGGAAGTCGTCGCGCTCACGGTGCTCGAGTAAGGCCCGAGGTTGTTAACGGTATCTTCCGCTCGAACGCGATAGCTGTAGCTGGTCGAACCTGTCAGGCTCGCATCTCTATAAGCTACCGATGTGGTCGTGCCCACCTGCACAAAACTCGTGCACGCCGTGCCCTGGCACCGTTCCACTAGATAACTAGCGACGGTACCGCCAGTTTCCGTCGCTGCCGTCCAAGACAGATCAATTTCCACGGGAGAAATGACCGTCGGGTTCAGATTTGTTGGTGCCGTCGGAGTTGGTCCGGCTTGTGTCGTCACCGTGGAAGTCGCGGAATAAGGGCCGATATTGTTCGCCGCGTCTTCGGCGCGCACTCGATAATTGTAAATAGTAGATGCCGTCAACGCGCTATCGGCGAAGGTTGTCGAAGCGGACGTTCCGATCTGTGCGAAACTCGTGCAGCCGCTCCCCTGGCAGCGTTCCACCAAGTAACTGCTGATTGTTCCGCCTGCTTCCGTAGATGCCGTCCAGGACAAGCTCACAGCCGTTGCGGACAAAGCAGTCGCGGTGAGATTTGTCGGTGCGGTCGGCACCGGCGCTCCCGCAGTGACAACAGAGGCGGTGTTTGAATAGGGACCGTCGATATTGAAAGCATCGCTCGCGCGAACGCGGTAGGTGTAGCTGGTTCCAGCCGTAACGTTGGTGTCGTTGTAGGTGAGAAGAGTGGTAGTGCCGATCTGGCTGAACGTGGTGCATCCGGCGCCCTGGCAGCGTTCCACCAGATATGCACCGATGGTGCCTCCTGTTTCCGTCGAAGCCGTCCACGTCAGATTCACCTGGTTCGGGTTTCCTGCGCTGGCGGAAGGACTGACCGCCACCGCCGCCGACTGCCACGTAGCTGCCGCATTGATCGCAAACGTGGCCGCATGCACTCCCGGAGTCGCGGCAAAGCCGGTCTCAGCATCCAGGTAGTTCGTCGAAGCCACCACTTGGGTTGTGAATCCCGTTCCCGCCGTCCACGTTTCGCCGATCGAACTCTTCGCGAACCCGATCAACAAATCGCTCGCCGCTGTGGTCGTGATGTTCGGGCTGCTGACGGCCGTGCTCTGAGTCCCGGCGTCATCGCCAATGCCCGACACCACATCGAGCGGTGAACTGATATTCGAGCCCTTCACCACGATGATGGACATCACCAGCGGCTGGGCAATCGACAACGTCATCGTCACTTCTTCTCCGGGCCCCACCACCGGCATGCGTGCGTACCACACTTGCGTGCGGAGATCGAATCCAGTCGAGGTGCTGGTCGGCCCGGCGACCGAGGTCCACGTATTTCCAAATGTGTCCGAAGGCGTCATGGTCACGCCGGCATGCGAGGAAGCGCACAGCACCAACAAGTCTCCTCCGGTGCTGTCAAATGCCGCAGTCGTATGCGAGGTCAACGAAATCGAATAGATGTAACTCTGTGTAGCGATCACTTGAGGCCCGGAAGCTCCTGCAACTGCCGCCAGACTTCCCGGCGCAGTCGGCACTGCGGTCCCAGCGGTCATCGCCGTCACGGTGGTGGAATATGGTCCCAGATTGCCGCCTGTGTCCTGCGCACGCACGCGGTAGTTGTAGCTAGTCCCCGAAGCTAGACCGGTATCGCTGTAGGTTGTGCTTGGAGTACTGCTCACCTGCACAAAACTGGAGCATCCTGCGCCCGAGCAGCGCTCTACCAGATAACTGGCGATAGTTCCGCCGCTCTCTGTGGAAGCTGTCCAACCCAAATTGATTTGCGAACTGGAAATGGTAGTAGCCGTGAGACTGCCCGGCGCAGTCGGTGCCGGCGCGGCTCCTGCGGCTTTGAACGCCACCGCTTGCATGATCCAACCGCCGGAATTCGAGAGTGTGGCAGTGGCATGGTAGGAACCGATAGCAGTGAGCAGCTTGTCTTCGGCAATGTCACCGTCGGGAGAAGTAATTATGCGGTTGCTGAACCCGCTTCCTGCTGCGGCTGTGCTGGTCAGCACGATGTTGGCTCCGACCAGTAGATCGTTGGCATTGGTGGTGACTGCGGCGCCGCTATCCATGGCCACAGCTGTTCCGATAGCTGCTGAGAACGAATCGAGGGGATTATTGACGTCCAGGCCGCTGTACTCGAGGATACGAATGTCGGGGTAAGTGGCCGAAGTGCTGAATTGCACGGTTACGGTGTTCGCGCCGGCTGCGGCTCCCGCAATGTTCTTGGCGTAGTAGATCGACTGAGTGAGGCCGGCGGCAAGGACGGTGGGGCCAACCGCGCGCACATAGGTGTTGCCTTTGCTGTCGGTTACGGAGCTGACGGTAGCTACGGTGTCATTCCAGCCGACGATCACCACGTTCAGGTTCCCGCTGGTCTGCGCTGCTCCGTACGGCACTCCCACCGACGCCCCGTTCGCTGGCACCGCATCGTTCACTTGTACGAAGGTTTGTGCACTGGCTGCGGCAGGAAGGAGCAAAAGTGAAAAGGCACAAAAAACTAGCACAGCCCGAAGGCCCTGCAGGAATTTCTCTCGCATCAATGATCCGTCTCCACGCGGATGGTGGCTAGACACACACAATCTGCCCTGAACGTAGCACGCCCGTCTCCCTTCTTGTGCCCATCGCTCTCTGGTTTTGGAAAAGTAAGTCTTTTAAATTGAGTACTATAAATGAATCGCGAGTTCGACTGCGCCCAGCGTAATAGGGTCGCAGAGGCAAGCAAATGCCACTAGTTAGCAAAATTAGTAATCGTAGGCCAATTTAAGACTCGTAGGGTGATTTCTGCCGAACTAGTACCATTTAGCACGGATTGGACACCTGGTTCATGCCATCATATTATTGTACATGTGGTGAGTGAACCACAGTTAGGGTCCCCCAGCTTTCCAGCCGCCCTTTCAACCTAATCGAAGACGGAGTAATACATGGGGCGTGAGCTCAAGTTGACGAGTATCCTTGTATCTATTAACTCATATTTATCATCTGATCGACAACCTAAGTCGTTTCTTATATTTACAAGATTTCTGGCATCAATCCTCGCCCTCATTGTCTTTCAGATGCTCGCGGCATCGGCCACGCCAGGCGCTACGCACGTTCAGCAAGCCTCGAATAGTAATGTCGGAGGCGCGACGGTTACATCGTTTAGCGCTGTCTTCTCCAGCCCCACGACCTCAGGTAATGCAATCATACTTGGAGTCACCTTCGGCGACCTTAGCCCCACGATCACGGCAACCGATAGCCAGGGAAATACCTATCTCCAGGCGGTTATGACCTATGATTCCAGCCACCGCCAAGGCTCGGCGATTCTGTATGCCACCAATATCAAGGGTGGATCGAGCAATACCGTGACAGTGAAATTCAGCCAGGCGGTTAGCTATTTGGCCTTGGGAATTCATGAATACAGCGGCATAGCCGCTTCCGGAGCCCTTGATGTCACAAAGGGCGCCATGGGAAAGAGCTCGACCCCATCCAGCGGAACAGTGACGACCACAGCGAGCGGGGACTTGATTTTTGGTTGTGGCGTGGAAGACAGTAGCGGGAGCGGCGATACGTTTAGCGCCGGAACATCATTTGTCAAGCGGGTCGATCTCGGCAATGCCGCAGCTTACGCCGACGAGGATACTAGTCAGGCCAAGGCAGGCTCCATCGCAGCTTCCTGGACTCTGAACCCCGCCGGAAGCTGGATCGCAGCCGTAGCCGCATTCAAGACAGGCGGGGCATCAGGTAGCTCACAAAGCCCCACAACCCCCACCATTATGGGAATATCCCCGACGTCCGGGCCCGTTGGAACCTCTGTAACGATTAGCGGAACGAACTTCGGGGCAACGAAAGGCACGAGCGCCGTGGCTTTTAACGGCGTTTCGGCGACCACCTCGAGCTGGAGCTCGACGGCAGTCGTCACGACGGTGCCAAACGGGGCCACGACCGGCAATGTCAACATCACAGTAAACGGATTCACCAGCAATGGCGTTGCATTCTCCGTGACTCAAGTGTCCGTTGCGGTCTCTCCGACCTCGAGCACCTTGCAAGTGGGGAAGTCTCAGGGCTTTACGGCCACTCTGCAGAACGATTCGCAGAATAAAGGTGTGACCTGGAGTCTTTCCGGCGGCGGCTGCAGCGGTTCTTCATGCGGTACCCTAAGCAACGCTACGGCAGCATCCGTGACTTACACGGCGCCGACCGCGGTGCCAAACCCGGCGACCGTCACTTTGCTGGCGACCTCCGTAGCTAACACGACTAAGTCGGCTTCTGCAACCATTACCGTGGCTACGACCCCGACGATCAGTGTCACCATCAGTCCTTCGTCGACCTCTGTGCAAACTTCTGCGTCGACGTCTTTCACCGCATCCGTACAGAATGATAGTCAAAATGAAGGAGTTACCTGGAATTTGTCCGGGTCCGGGTGCTCCGGAAGCTCTTGCGGAGACCTCACCAATCCGACAAAGTCCTCGGTCACATACACAGCACCCGCTACGGTTCCGAGCACACCGACCGTAACCATTACCGCTACGTCGGTCGCTAACACCGCGAAAAGCGCTGTAGCTTCCGTTACCGTAACTCAGGCTCAGTCCACCGGAGGCAGCGGAGTCCCGACTTTTGCAGAGAACCATGTAAGTGGTTCGAGCACACAGGGCAACTCCGTGACGAGTTATATTCTCCGGTTGCCGAATCCATCCCTACATGGAAACTGCATCGTGGTCGGTTTTCAGTACTCAAATATGTCCGGCGTCAAAGCGTCGGTTAGCGACGACCAGGGGAACTCTTACAGCGCTCCCGTACAGAGCACCGATGGCAATCAAATAGTGAATCTGTCGTACGCACTTAATGTAGCTCCTGGAGCGCAGAGGATTACCATCACCTTTTCCGGAGGCTCCCCGACTTACGTGTCCGCCCTGGCCTCGGAGTTCTACAACGTGGCTTCGGTTAGCGCTATCGACGGCTACTCCGGCAACTACGCAAGCGGCGGCAGCGTTTCGGCCGGGACCTTTACCCCCGCCACCAGCGGCGACCTGATTTATCAGTACGCTATACAAGACGGGAGTTCATCGGCAATGAACGCCTGGACTCAGGGTGCGAAGCCGTGGGTTTTGCTCAGTGCTGACCTGCTCGACAGCTCCGCAGCCCAATACCAAGTGCAGTCTTCTGCCGCTGCCATCACACCCACCCTTGGTATGTCACCAGCACAGAGCTTCCTGTCCATTGCACTCGCCCTGAAACCCGCGAGCGCGGGAACGGCGCCTCCGGCTGGCATCCGGGTTGTTCGCGTTGAACATAATGCCGTTCCGCAATATACGAGCAGCCCGATACACTTGCAGTTTCCTGCGACTGGTAACCTACTGGTGGTGTCTTGGATCGGCGCTCCGGGTATCGATATAACCGGCATCACTGACGGCAATGTCAACGGCTACGCATCGACGGGCGCCGCTTTCGGATACGGGGTGTCTGGAGACAACCAGATCTACTACGCGGCAGCCGCGACCACTAGTTCGGCGATGACGGGCCCGACGCTGGCCACAACCGGCAGTCAAATGGGAGGTTCTACCGCGCTGCTCTTCGATATTCGGGGCGCCGCGAGCGCTCCTTACGACTCGGCTGCTGGGCGGGCGACGGCTTCGGGTAACGTGAGTTCCGGCGAAAGCGTTACCGGGGTTACCGTCTCGCCGACGACAGCCAACGGCTTGGTTATCACCTCGATAGGCATCGATTCCAACACAATCGTAGGGGTGTCACCGGGCAACTTGCTATCCACCGTGCCGGCTCCCGTCTCCAGTCCTAACCCCGTTGATCAAAACAACGGCTGGGCACTGTTTTATAACTCCGCAGCTGGTCCCGAGACCTTCGTTTGGACCTCACAAGGCGGCGCTGTCGACAATTGGGCGGCTATTGGCGTGGCCTTCACAGCCGCTCCGCACTGAGGCTGAGCGGGGCTTTTTGACCTTAAGTTGATTCGCGGGAGGGAGCGTATTTAGCCAGACGGCTAAATACGCCCCCTTATGAGTAGATGGTCCAAGAAGAAACCTGACCTAGGGCTAACAGCTGCCCACATCGTCGCTGTACCGACGGGCAGATTCACATCTGTACTCTTGCACCATATCCTGCAAACGTTGCAGCGGCTAACATCATCTAAGCAGGGACACTCATCATTCAGGCACCCTGCAACTGAAAAGTCGCTGACCCGCCAGCGCTTCTTTTCGACAACCTACGGGGATCAACATGTTGGGAACAAGCAGAAGCATCTCCTTTGCCAGCCATGCCTCAAGCAAGAATAAATGCGGGTTGCGGCGGGCTGCCTATGCCGGAGTCCTTTCTTTAGCGTGCTTTTGGCTGACTTCTTGCGCGGGCCTGGTCCATTCTCAGCAGTCGGAGCAGGTGCCTGCTGTCGCGGTCGTGTTCACTTCCGCTAGCGCGACCGTTCAGGTCTCGCAGTCCCAGGTTTTTACCGTTTCGGTCCAAAACGATCCTTCTAATAGGGGAGTTACGTGGTCTCTTTCAGGGGGCGGCTGCTCGGGTGCAGCTTGCGGGACGCTGACCAGCATGGGACCTACTTCGGCGACCTTTCGCGCGCCTGCTTCGGTACCAGTTCCCCCAGCGGTTACGTTGACCGCGACTTCCGTAGCCGATAGCTCGAAATCAGCTCTAGCCACCATTACCATCTCAGCCGATCCGCCTGCCATCTCTGTTTCCGTGAGTCCTGCTTTGGAGTCGATCCAAGTTTCGACTTCCGCGAATTTTACCGCTTCGGTACAGAACGATTCGCAGAACGCGGGGGTGATGTGGTCGCTTTCGGGAGCAGGCTGCTCCGGAGCTAGCTGCGGCACGCTCACCAGCGTCACCAATACCTCTGTGACTTACGCCGCACCGGCGGCAGTCCCATCGCCAGCGACCGTCACGCTGAAAGCTACATCTCTAACCGACGGGACAAAATCAGCGACCGCAGCTTTGACGATCACGGCAGGGCCGGCTCCTATTTCTGTTTCCGTGAGCCCAACGACAGACTCTGTACAGGTCTCGACGGCGGCGAACTTCAGCGCCGCAGTACAGAACGATTCCCAGAATAAAGGAGTGACATGGTCTCTCTCCGGAACAGGTTGCTCGGGAGCGACGTGTGGCACGCTGACGAACGTCACAACCACGTCGGCAACGTACACCGCGCCAGCATCGGTGCCGACTCCAGCGACCATCACGCTGAAAGCTACGTCGGTGGCCGACAGTACGAAGTCGGCGTCTGCAACAATCACGGTGACGGCGGCTCCGTTGCCGATTTCTGTTGGCGTTAGCCCTACTTCGACCTCGGTGCAAGTGTCAACGACAGCGGCCTTCACGGCCACACTGCAGAATGATTCGCAGAACAAGGGAGTGACGTGGTCACTCTCCGGAACGGGTTGCTCCGGAGCGACGTGCGGCACGCTGGCGAATGTCACAACCACGTCAGTTACCTACACGGCGCCAGCATCGGTGCCTACTCCAGCGACGGTCACGATAAAAGCTACTTCGGTGGCCGACGGAACAAAGTCGGCGTCCGCAACAATCACAGTAACGGCAGCTCCGCTGCCGATCTCCGTTAGCGTCAGCCCTACTTCGACATCCGTGCAAGTGTCGACAACGGCAGCTTTCACGGCCACACTGCAGAACGATTCGCAGAATAAGGGAGTGACGTGGTCACTCTCTGGGGCTGGCTGCTCGGGAGCAAGTTGCGGCGCGCTGACGAATGTCACAACCACGTCGGCCACCTACACGGCTCCAACGTCAGTGCCGGCTCCAGCGACGGTCACGATAAAAGCTACCTCGGTGGCTGACGGAACGAAGTCGGGTACAGCAACAATCACAGTGACGGCAGCTCCGTTGCCAATCTCTGTTGGCGTGAGCCCTACTTCGACATCCGTGCAAGTTTCAACGACGGCGGCTTTCACGGCCACGTTGCAGAACGATTCGCAAAATAAGGGTGCGACATGGTCACTCTCTGGAACGGGTTGCTCCGGAGCGACGTGCGGTACGCTGACGAATGCCACAATCACATCAGTCACCTACACAGCGCCAGCATCGGTGCCGACTCCAGCGACGGTTACGATAAAAGCTACATCTGTAAGCGACGGGACGAAATCCGCGACTGCGACTTTGACGATCACGGCAGGGCCGCCCCCTATTTCTGTTTCCGTGAGCCCAACGTCGGACTCTGTACAAGTCTCCACGACGGCAAACTTCAGCGCTGCGGTGCAGAATGATTCGCAGAACAAGGGAGTGACGTGGTCACTCTCGGGGACCGGCTGCTCGGGAGCAAGCTGCGGTACGCTGACGAACGTCACAACCACATCAGCGACATACACCGCGCCGGCTGCCGTGCCAGCACCAGCCACGGTCACGCTGAAAGCTACATCTGTGGCCGACGGAACGAAGTCGGCGGCTGCAACAATAACGGTGACGGCAGCTCCATTGCCAATCTCTGTTGGTGTCAGCCCTACTTCGACATCCGTGCAAGTTTCAACGACGGCGGCTTTCACGGCCACGTTGCAGAATGATTCGCAAAATAAGGGAGTGACTTGGTCACTTTCCGGAACGGGCTGTTCCGGAGCGACGTGCGGTACGCTGATGAATGTCACAATCACGTCAGTCACCTACACGGGGCCAACGTCAGTGCCGGCTCCAGCGACGGTCACGATAAAAGCTACTTCGGTGGCCGATGGAACAAAGTCCGCGTCTGCAACGATCACGGTGACGGCTGCTCCGCTGCCGATCTCCGTTTTGGTAAGTCCCGGATCGGACTCCGTGCAAGTCTCGACAACGGCCAACTTTAGCGCCTCGGTGCAGAACGATTCGCAAAATAAGGGAGTGACTTGGTCACTTTCCGGAACGGGCTGTTCCGGAGCGACGTGCGGCACGCTGAGCAACGTTACAACAACCTCGGTCACCTACAATGCACCAGCATCGGTGCCGACTCCAGCGACGGTCACGCTCACCGCGACTTCCGTTTCGGACGCCACGAAGAGTGGGTTTGCTGCAATTACCGTCACGCAGCCTTCGGGCGGTGGAGGGGTTGCAGGGTTCGCGGCTAACCATGTGAGCGGCTCGAGCACGCAAGGCAATGCCGTCAACCAGTACTATCTGCGACTTCCGAACGTCACGATGAGCGGGAACTGCCTTGTCGTCGGATTCCAATATTCCGCCGGCGCGGGAGTAACCGCTTCCGTCAGCGACGACAAAGGCGACTCTTTCTCCGCGCCCATAAGTCAAAGCGACGGCAACCAGATTGTGAATCTGTCGTACGCATTGAATGTGTCTGCCGGGGCGCAGAAAATCACCGTCACATTTTCTGGTGGCGGAGCTTCCTATGTTTCAGCGCTCGCGACGGAGTTCTACAACATTGCGCCGTCTAATGCGCTTGACGGTTCTTCCGGCAATGACGGAACGGGCACAAGCGTGACGGCTGGTGCTTTCGCGCCAGCGAGCGACGGGGATTTGATCTACCAGTACGCGGTGGAGGACTCCTCGTCAAATCCGATAAATTCCTGGACGCAGGGCGCCAGTCCCTGGCAATTGCTGAGCACCGATACGCAAGACGCCAGCGCGGCTCAGTACGAGGTGCAGACTTCCGCAGCGGGTGTAACTCCGACTCTCGGAATGTCTCCGTCGCAGAATTTTCTGTCGGTGGCGATCGCTCTTAAGGCAGGCAATTCCGGAAGTGCACCACCTGCGGGTATCCGAGTCGTCCGCGTGCAGCATCATGCCATCGTTGACGCTAGCAGTACCTCGCACCTGCAATTTCCCTGCACGGGAAATCTGGTCGTTCTTGCATGGATTGGTGCGCCCGACCACGACATCACAGGAGTTACCGATGGAAACGGCAACAAGTATGTTTCTCCTGCGGCCGCCTTTGGGTTTGGTCTGTCAGGAGACAGCCAGATCTACTACGTGGCTGGCGCTTCCACGAGCTCGACCATGACCGGGCCGACCATCACAACTACCAACACGGATAGTTCTGGATCAACGGCCATCCTGTTTGACATAAGCGGCGCAGCCTCTACGCCTTACGACACGAATGCTGAGGCGTCCGGAAACCAAACTAGCGATGGAAACGTTACTGGCGCCACGATTTCGCCGAGCACCGCAGACGGCTTGGTCATTACCACGATCGGAGTGGATTCCAATAGCATCGACGGCGTTACCCCCGGCAACTTCCTGTCGTCCATACTTACTCCAGAAGCCGGTGAAAATCCCGTGGATGAAAACAATGGTTGGGGACTGTGGTACAACCCAAGCGCGGGCGCGCAGACTTTCGTATGGAGCACGCTGGGAGGGCCGGTGTTCAATTGGTCCTCGATTGCGGTAGCGTTTAAAGCTGCTCCATAAGAAAAATAGCATCTCGGGAACCGACGTTGCGTTTCGCAGTACGATTCGGCTTCCTTCGAAACTCATCCAACCTAAATCTTCTCCTGAAGTCTTGCTTCGTGCGCGTGAGCAACCGTCGTTATTTGTGCCGTAGCGGCTCCTACCAAGGTTTGCACATTGGATTGCACGTCGCCCAGTTAGCGGAGGCGGGTAAGGTCGAAGTCTACGGAGACGGGCTCGCCTTCGGGCGGGGTGACTTGGACGGTGGGGGAGTCGGATTTGAAGGCGCTGGCTCGGAATTCAAACTGGACGGTCGCGCCGCTGAGGGTGCAACCGCCGTTGATGTCGCAGGAGTAGACGGAGTCCCCCGTCGAGCTTAGAGGGATGAGGGCGCGCTCTTTGTCGAGGACCTGGATTTCGAAGTCTTTCCAAAAATCGGGAGGTCGCTGGATAAAGCCGACGGGCGAGCCGGAGCTCGAGCTTGTCGGAGTGGGCATCAGGGCGCCGTAGGTCACGGTGAGCTGGATCTGAATCACGATGCGAACGATTTCCTGCTGGCTGCGATGGTCCTGTTCGGCTTGTTGGGCGCTGTAGTTCATCGTGCGCTGGCTGGATTCCTGGGCGAGAAGGGCGAACGGGGTTAGGAAGCTGATGGAGGCGATGTCGGGGCCCGTTTTGGGCATCGGGAGGGACTTTAGGTATTTGGCGAGGAAGACGTTCAGGGTTTGGTCGTGATGCTGGCCCAGGAAATAGGCATCGCGGACGGCTTCTTCGGAGAGAGGCGTATCCATGGAGAAGGCCGACGCGGGCAGCAGAAGGGCGGTGGCGAGAAGGCACGCAAGAGATTTCAGGTGAAGGGGCATGAGCAGCTGCCTCCTGAGAATGGGACGTATGTCGGGTGTCCTAGGATTCAGCCTACGCAACCGTTCCAGAGACAGCGCGGACATCGGATCGCTATTCAATTTGGAGTGGTTGCCGAGATCGGGCACAGCATGCTGTGCCCCTACAAGGGCAAGCGGGCGCCGCGGGAAATAACGAAGAGCTAGATGCGGCGGGGGGTGTTGGGGAAGTCGAGCCAGACTTTAACGCCGCAGAAGTGGGAGCCTTCGGTGCAGATGGGGGTGGTGATGTTGGCGCGGAGGTGGCAGGGGGGGCCGATGTGTTTCGCGAGTTGGGGATGGACTTGGCGGAGTTGGGCGACTTCGTCCATGCTGGCGGCGTAGATTTCTTCCTGGGCGTTGAAGCAGGTGCGCATGGTCCATTTGTGGAGGAGATGGAGGAGGGAGCCGGACTCGACGAGACGGATGGACTTGGCGTTGGGGAGAAGATAGAGAGCGATTTCGGGTTGGACGCCGGCATCGATGAGCTTATTTTTTGCGGACCAGGCTTCGTGCATGGCGCGGTCGTAAAGTTCCTTGGCACGAGGATTTTGGGTGAGGAGAACGGGCGTGATGTAGTCGGGGTCGCGGGTGTCGGCGAGAGTTAAGAGCGGCCGGGAGCCGGGAACCATGCGGTGTCGCTGGTCCTGGGAGTCGGCGGTGTGGCTGATTTTTTTGGCGAAGGTGTAATTGGCGTGCTGGAGCGCCCGCATCATGGGGGCGTGAACGCCGATGTCGAGCACTTCGAGGCGGTAGGAATTGCGGGCGGGATTGAGGAGGCGGTCGATGGCTTCGGCGTCGGAGCATTGGGAGGCGGTTAGTCCGACTACGGCGCGGTAGGCTTCGGCCATTACGCTGGGCGCATTCGGAGAGTAATCGAGGAGCTTGGAAGTCTTGCCCTGGAGTTTGGCGTCGAATTCTTTCGCGAAGGATTCGCCGGCTTTCGTGTTCGTTGCGT
Source organism: uncultured Acidobacteriota bacterium (assembly GCA_963784015.1). GTDB lineage: Bacteria > Acidobacteriota > Terriglobia > Acidiferrales > UBA7541 > Acidiferrum. Next base: position 789,305 of record CAWAPX010000023.1, on the reverse strand, counting down.
CTGCCGCCCATTCTGGGCGTTCTTCGAGAGGTTCTGTTCCAAAGCGTTCGAAAAATTGCGGATCGATTTTTTTTACTTCCTCGACCATGTCTTTGACTACGGCGCGAGATTCGCTAGGGGTGTCGCTAGCGGCGCTCATGCGCCAGAGGCGGTGAAGAACGATGCCGGAGATGGTGTGGACCATCGTGGTGAAAGCGGCGACGGGGAGAACGTAACGGGCGATTTCTATGGCCCGTTTTTCGGCGGCGCGCTCGATTTTTTGGATGTGCTTGGGGCTGGAGTTTGGGCCGACGTGCCAAATGTCGGCGAGAATCGCGCGCGCGTCAGCGATCAGCAAAGTGGAAATCTGACGGTAGTAATCCCAGGCTTTGACGACGGCTTGTTCATAGATTTCCTTGCAAGATTCGCTGAAGTAGAGATCGACGGGCGGAACGTAGGCCTGGACGCGGTCCATTCGAACGTAGCGCTGGCTTTGCTGTTCCGAATTGTAGAAGGGATGGGCATGAAGAAAAGACCAGACGAATTGGCGGCTGACGTTTTCGAGGCCAAATTCAAAAGTGGCGTGCTGAAAGACGGTGTGGTGGCCGCTGTTGAAGGTGGCGGCACCGATGTTGAGGCGCTGCTTGTCGGTGATTTCTTCGGGGGTGATGAGATGGTCGGCGTAGCAGGTGCGGGCGGCGGCAATGGCGGAGTCAAATGGATGGGCGAAGGAATTTCTGAGAGTAACGCGAGGGGCGGAGGTTTCTAGTTGCGCGCCGGAGGGGATGCCTTCGAACATGCGGGATTGAGTGGCCACGTTGGTGAGTCATTTTACACGGAAGTCGAAAGTTAAAAGTTGAAAGTTGAGAGGAAAGAAGAAGGAAAAGGATAACGCAGAGGCACAGAGGGCGCAGAAACTCGCAGAGAGGAGGTAAAGAAAAAGGGACAGACTTTGAAGTCTGTCCCTTTGAGAAGAAACGTTGGGATGAACCGCGTTATTACTTTTTTGCGGCGGCGGTCTTTGAGGCTTCGACTTTGGCGGCGGCGTCAGCGTACTTTTTGGTGAAGCGTTCGACGCGGCCTGCAGTGTCAATCAGCTTTTGTTTGCCGGTGAAGAATGGGTGGCAATTGGAGCAGATTTCGACTTTGAGCATGTCGCCCTTGATGGTCGAGCGGGTAGAGAAATTGTGGCCGCAGGCGCAATGGACTGTTACGGCGTGATAATCGGGATGAATACCGGGTTTCATGAGGCTCCATTCGTTCGCGTCCGGTCTGCACGGCTTACCGGTTTCCCGGGAGGAAGAGTGCACCCCTAAAGGGGTGCGCTACGCCGCGTCGCTAGGTCGCGAGGAACGTCTATTATAGGGGAAGTTGGCGGGTTTTCCAAATGTGGCCAGAATGTCGGTGAAGCTTGAGGGAGGGATGCGATTCCGCGGGAATCCATACTCTGCGGAGTTGAGGTCGGGATTGAGGGGCAGAAAATGAACTGGATGCGCGGTATGACTTTGGTTTTTGTGGTTGGCGTGGTGGCGACGGTGGCGTTCGGAGCTGGCGGGGGCAGCTCAGTGGATGAAATCGACGAGTTTAACAAGCGATATGTGCAACTGCATTTGAAAATGGATACCGCGGGGATATACGCCACGTGGACAGACGATGGCGTGAGTTTGATGCCTGGCGAAGCGCCGCTAATTGGGAAGAAGGCGATTGTGGCGTGGGTCGAAAATATTCTTTCACAGATGAAGGGATATAAAGTCGTAAAGGAAGAGATAGATTTTCACGACATACAGATTTCGGGGGATTGGGCATCGGAATGGGCTAACGAGCATCAAGTGGTGCAGCCCCCAGATGGAAAGCCGGTCATCGATTCGCGGGGAAAGATGGCGCTGGTGTTGCACAGAGAGACGAGCGGAGAGTGGAAGGTCAAGCAGGAGATGTGGAACCAAGCGCCCAAGCAGTGAATAGCTGGAGAGGTAACCCAGACTGAGTTGGAAGAGGGCGCTGCGTACTTTTCTTGAGATAAGAGCCGTGTTTCGACCGATCTAAGTTTTAGAAAAGCGCCAGCGCGTAGCGGATTCGGCGAAATTTGCGGCGTGCTCATCCTGGCCGAAAGCGGTTTCGGGCTCGACGCGATAGACGTTGCCGCCGGATCCCGTGAGCATGGGTTCGACATCGCCGCCGTATTTTTTATTGTAGACACCTGCAAAGCGCTTCCACACGGCACGGTCTTTGATTTCTTCGGGGATGCCTTCAAGGATGACGGCTTCGTCGGCTTGCTCGGTGCCAATTGAGCAGTGCCTGTGTGCGGCGATGTTTTTTGCCTTGCGAGTATTTGGGCCGGTACTGAACCAGAAGGCATCCTCCCACCAAACTCCCCAGACCAGCATAAGATGAGGGCGGCCTTCGGGGCGCGTGGTAGCGATCCAATAGTTGTGAGATTTTTCCAGACGCTCGAGGGCCCAGCTCCAGGGCTTGAGACCCTGGGACGGATCCTTTGGCATGTCTGCAAAGTCAGGCCAGTAGGGACGGCTTGGAGTGGGTTCGTTCACGAATGCCTCCGCGCTTGGGTATTTTACGGGCGGAATTCTAACAGGATCGGAATCACGCGGGAATTGGGAAGGCACAGTGAGCGGTGACTATGGGTGGCGCTAGCCAGCGTTTACGCTTGCAGGGGGGATTCGCTTCGCGTAGCTTCGCAGACATGCGCGTAGATGCGGTTGGAGAGATTCCCAAACGGATTGGCGGGGCTCGCACGGTGGCTGGAGATGCGGCCGCCGGCCTTGCGATCAAGAGTTTTCTGGCGGCCATTGAAAACGACGATTCGTTATTTTGTGTTGCGCAGCCGTTGACTGGACCCTCCGCGGAGGAATCGCCGAGCGGCCAAGTTTTTTCCGAAGATATTGTGCTGGAATTTCGTCAGGCTGAACTGAAGTGCCAGAAGAGTTTGCATTTTGTTCTTATAGAGAAATTGATCGAGCTTTTGAAGGAAGCAGGATCAAAGGAAACGCTTCAAGCGACACTCTGCCTAAGGTCTACAAGCACGCTGGGAAGCAGCTCGGGCATGCAAGAAAAGCCAAATCTGAAAGAACTTGAATTGTGGATCAGGCTCGCAGCAAAAGGGGAATCGCCTGAACAGGCCGTGCTGCGCTGGGGCTTGGGTCTTGCGCACCTACAGCAGGCGTTGCTTTTTAGCTCACGATTTCTACGGCTACATATTTCGAAAACGGCGGTTGATCTTGAAGACTGACTCGCGAGATTCAGATGGTAGCTAAGAAAGCTGATGCTCAGGAGACGAAGGCGCAGCCGATGCGGTAAGCACCTTGTGGCGTACGCTGAAACCAGACGGGCTTGAGGTTGACACGTACCGGAGGAAGAATCGGTACGTGCAAGACGGCAAGAATGCTTTCCGGGATTTCTTCCTGCGATTCCAGTTCAAGGGCAACACCACCGAAGCCGAGATCCAAGACACGGGCGCGACGAATACCCTGATCGCCAAGAACTGCGTAAGCGTTTGTGCCGGACATCGTGACGCGCTCGGCCTTGCGCGGCACGGTATAGACGCGCGCGGGCGGGGGTACTGCGAGAGCGTGGCTGCCTGAAATTTCCGAAGCAGTCGTAGAAGCTGCAGCGGAAATCGCGGTATCGGGCTTTTCTGCGGTGCGCTTCGATTCGAATGGAATAGGCTTTGGCGCGGCAGACTGGCGTTCGGAAGGAGCTGGCGCTGTCGGTTCCAGGGCGGGGGCGGGATCTGAAGCTAACTCGGTGCGAGAAGTGCCGGCCGGAGTCTTGCCATGATTCGCGTGCTTCAGCCGGTAGAGGCGCTCGTCGGCAACTCGGATCAATTGGTCCGCTTGATCGCCGTCCTGGGGAAACGTGGCGACGCCATGATCCATGCTGACGCTAACGCCCATTTGCAAGTGCGCGATGGATTCTTCAAAAACGGTTCCGACACGGCGGCTGAGAGCGAGGGCTTGAGCGGCATCGGTCTGCGGGAGTAGAAGAGCGAATTCGTCGCCGCCGATACGAAATGCAGAGTCCGAGGTGCGCAGAGCTTTTTTCAGTGTGGTAGCGGCGGACCGCAAAACTTCATCACCGCGCGGATGGCCGTGCTTGTCATTGACCTCCTTGAAGCGATGCAAATCGAGAATGACGAGACCGAGAGGCTGGCCGTAACGGCGGGCGCGATTCAGTTCTTTTTCAAAGGCTTCGCTAAACAGTCGCCGGTTGTAGAGGCCCGTAAGGGGATCGGTGACGGCATTCAACTGTAACTTCTTTAGCTCGTCGTATTCGATGAGGATGGGAACGCGGAAAAGTCCTGCGGAGGTAAGCACATCCATAAGAGCGGTTTTCAAGGAGATTTGCCGGTCCATATGCTCGCTAAGTTCGCGTCGACGCGTGAGCATGTCATCCCAGAGCTGTACACACTGAGCTTCGCGAAGATCGAGGTGAGTTATGGTGCGGAAGTAGCGTTGGAGGAACTGGCCACGCGCAGGTGTATCCAGACCTTCGAGCGTGTCGGCTAGCAGCTCGAGATAAGAATCCTCAATCGGCAAACGCGGGGGCGCAGGGGCGCCGGGACTGGGCATATCCGGTGTACACCTGATCTTGCCTATCCCCGCGGGGTTTGGGGAAAGCACATTTGGCTTTCGCTTTCTATAAGGAGCAAGCCGGGGACCAATCGAAACAGGTCTCAAGCAGTTCCGGGGTTATTCGGACAAACTTCAATCCCTGGATAAGTCTTTTAACAACTTAGATATAGGGCCGGGTCTTCGAGAACGGATTTGGAACAGTTTATATAAACGTAACTTTTCTACCCAAGTCAAAGGGACGCCGTCCACTAAAGCGGCAATACTTTACTCAAGTGGCTTAAGGAATTCCAGTCCAAAGAGGCGCATTTCGCCGGCAGAATCCTGGCGCAGGACTCTGGCGGTGATAGGCGGAGTTTCGCTGGGAACGACGCCTGAGGAAGCGGAGGAAGGGGCAGGGATGGTGAGATGGACTATCTGGTCGGGGCGCAAAATATGGGTGGAGGCCACACAGGCGCCTGTCGAGCTGATGTTGAGCGTCTTTGTTAGCTCGATAAATTCAGCCCCGGACGTATCAGCGGCGCGCAGGAAGACGGGCATCTGCAACCGAATGCGCGGGGACCGTCTTAGGTTAGAGGGATCCACGCGTTGATTATCCTTGAGAAGCCCAGTATGTGCCATATCTCGCTTAGTACCAGGGAACTAGTACGGAATTAAGCATATCGAGTGCCACTTTCATCGATGAGGAAGAAAGAATAAGTCACTTAATTGCAGATAGTTACAAGAAAGTCCCCCCACGTGAAATCCAGTTCATCCAATCTTCTTCACGGGTACTCCATTGGGTTTCCTTAAATGTGCAAATGGAACGCTTTTGCCATTGACAGTCCGAAAGTCCTCTGCGAGCATGGAAATTCAGCAAGGGAAAACTTTTTCCTACTGCAGCGGAGTCGAACCCCCAAAATGCCTGGCATTATTGCCACACCTACGGTCAACGATCACCGGAAAGTCCTAGACTTGCCGTTTGGATTCGTAAAGGCGTTGCTTGAAGCGGCCAAAATACCCGTTTGGGTAGCGGAAAGAAGCGGGAGAGTACTCCTCTCTAACGAAAACGCCCGGCGCTATTTAGGACCAGACAATGGCGGTGATTTTAGCCAGTCGAATGTGTTTCACGACCTCCTTAAAGTCGAGCCAAGTCAGATTAGCAAGAAGATTGAAGCCGGAGAGCACGAAGTGGAAATGGGAGTTGTGCGCGGCGAGAAGAAGATTCGCGCGCGCATTCAGTGGATTGCCGAACCGGGATGTTTGATCGTCCAACTGGAGACAGAGCCCGCCGCCGAGGCCGCACCTGATTCAGCGACGCAACTTACCGTCCAGGAATTGTTACAGGAACGAGAGATTACTTACCGGAATTTGCTGGCGGCTTATTTGAAATTGCAGGAAGTGAATCGGCAGAAGACGGTGTTTCTTGCGTCAGCGGCCCATGAATTAAAGACACCACTTGCTGTGATCAAAGGTTACTACGACCTGATGCTGACAGGCTCGCTGGGACGGTTGACGGATAAACAGCGCGACATTCTGGAAGAATCGAAAGACAGTTGCGAGCGGCTGGTGCGCCTTGTTTCCATGTTCCTGAATTATTCCGCTTTGGAGAGCGGAAAACTGGTGCTGCAGCTTCGAGAGAATGATCTTCGCGATTGTTTGGATGAACTGGCGAAGCGCTGGTCAGAAGCCTTCCAACGCAAAGGGGTGAAGTTGGACGCGAGCTTCGATCCATCGATCCCGACGTTCCGGTTCGATTACCAGAAAGTGCAGCAGGCCGCTGCGAACCTTTTGGACAATTCCCTGAAACATACGCCGGCCGGAGGAAGCGTGACTTTGAAAGCTGGCCCACATTTTTGGGAGCGCCGCGTGGCTGCGGTTTCGCCTGTGGAAGAACGGCGCCGATTCCGGCTGCCGAGGCCAAACAGCGTGGAAGTTTCCGTGGCGGACTCAGGTCCAGGAATCGCGGCAGAGCATCACCAGGAAATTTTCGAGGATTTTGTGCGTGTCGATCGCAATACTTCAGGCATGGGCCTGGGACTTGCGATTGCGAAGCGCTTGATTCAAGCGCACCGCGGGAAAATTTGGGTCGAAAGCGAACCGAAGACGGGAAGCAAATTCACATTTTTATTGCCGATGGATCAAGGATAGTTTTTGAGGACTTGGGGCAGGGCAAAGGGAGAATTCTATGGCCGCTAAAGAAAAAATTCTCGTTGTGGATGACGAGCCTAGCATCCGGAAGTATTTGCAAACGTTGCTGGAAGTGGACGGATACGATGTGGAGACCGTCAGCTCAGGACGAGAAGCTATCGCGAAAGTGAGCGGCGGAGAGCGGCCAGACTTCATTATTTTGGACGTTCTGATGCCCGAACTCAACGGGATTGAAACCTTGAAAGAACTGATGCAGGCGGACCGCAGCTTGAATGTGATCATGCTGTCGTGCTCGAACGAAGTGGGCACGGTCGTGGAAGCCATCCGTATCGGAGCGCACGATTACCTGACCAAGCCGTTCGAAAAAACCGAGTTGGACGCGGCGATGTTGAAGTCTCGCCAGAAGAAACAGCTCACAACCGAAAATCAGGCGCTGCGCGATTATTGCGACCAAGTGACAGAAGATTTGAGTTTTCTTGCGGCCAGTCCTCAGATGGTACGCATTCGCCAGCAGATATTGCAGATTGCTCCAGTGGATGTGCCGGTTTTTATTTGCGGTGAGAGTGGCGTTGGCAAAGAAGTGGTAGCGCGGATGATTCACTTGCGTTCGAAGCGGCGCAATCAGCCATTCATAAAAGTGAATTGCGCAGCGCTACCCGGCGAACTTCTGGAATCGGAACTCTTCGGTTTCGAGCAGGGCGCCTTCACGGGTGCGATACGGAGCAAGCCCGGCAAATTTGAAATGGCGAATAAGGGGACGATATTCCTCGACGAAATCGCTGAGATGACCACGCCTTTGCAGGCTAAGTTGCTTCACGTACTACAGGATCATCAATACTCGCGGTTAGGCGGGCGGCATTTGATCGATACAGATGTGCGCGTGCTTGCGGCGACCAACGTTGACGTGCAAGAGGCCATGAAGACGGGCCGTTTCCGCGAAGACTTGTATTACCGGCTGAACGTTCTCTCGATTTTGGTGCCGCCTTTGCGCGAGCGGCTCGTTGAGATTCCGCTGCTATTCCGGCATTTCTTGGAGCAGTACAGCGAGAAATTCGGGAAAACTCCGTCTGGCCCGTCGAAGCATTTGCTGGATGCGGCGGTGAATTATCCGTGGCCGGGCAATCTGCGCGAACTGGAGAATTTCGTCAAGAGATACGTGATTCTCGAAGACGATGAGGGCAGCTTGCGGGAGTTGGTGGAGATGTCTTCCGCGCGGCAACGAACTTCTCCGCGCGAAGAGTCCGCTCCGCCGCGCGAACAAGGGCTGAAAGCGCTTGTGCGCGGATTGAAAGATGAAGCGGAGATGGAAGCGATCGCGGATGCCCTGGAGAAGACCCGGTGGTGCCGCAAGGATGCCGCAAAAATGCTGGGCATCAGCTACAAGGCTCTGCTCTACAAAATGAGACAGTTTAATTTAGATACGCCTCGCGCGCGACGTACGGCTGGAACGACGGGTCCGGCAGAAACGCCAGCACCGTAGGGACCAGAAACGAATAGGACGATTCACTCTGCCTTTTTCTGGCGATTCAGCGGCATACAGAACTGGCAAAGTTTGTTGATTTCTAGTAACTTCACAGGCCGACAGCGCGGTTCAACGCACGTCACCGCCGCAAATATTGGAGGTCGGGGGAATGACGGAACGCCGGACGACGCGTAGGTATGATTTATCCTTGCCAGTCATCATTCGAATACCCACCGAACGCCAAGTTGATTCCCAGGAAGGAAAGACGCGGGACATTTCCACACGAGGGCTGTATTTCGTCATCGAGCAGGATCTTGAAGCAGGCTCGGAGCTGGATATTACTCTAACGCTTCCCGCCGAAATTACGCATGGCACGGAAGTATTTGTTCGAGCCCTGGGAAAAGTCGTAAGAGTCGAGCGGCGCATGGAAGATGGCACAGCACGCATGGGCGTCGCCGCGGTGATAGAGCGTTACGATATTATTCGCGGAGAAGCGGCAAGAGCGTAAGCGAGAAATTATCTAGAATGATATGCGGAGCCTGCCAGTCATCTAGTTGGGTCACACTTCGGCTGATCGCCGCTTTTTCGACAACAGAGCCTTAGATAGCACCTCGGGAATCCGGTCGCACCCACGAGAACTCGATCATGGAACCGTAATCGTCACGGTGCCGAGATTCACAGTTTCGTTTCCCGATACACCCTGCACAGGAACCTCCACAGTAGTCGGAGTTCCGCCAGTTCCGCCACCCCCTGTTCCAGTTCCACTCGCCCCTCCGCCGCACGATGCAAGCCGCAAAGCCAGAATGAGTAAGAGAGACGTCGCCGTTACGGGCGCAAGACCATAACGCAGGACTTTCCTTGAGCGATTCCGATGCGAAGCCAAAATAAGAAACAGAGCAAGAAATTCCACGATTACTCGGAAAGCTGGATGAGGGTAAGCTGATCTTGAATAGAACCTGGGAGAGGACAAATTAAATGCGTTGGGTTGAGCGGCAACGCTGACAGTTAGTGTTGACGAACCCGTTCCACCAGGATTTAGTTGAACGGGGGTTGGCGCGAATTGGCAGCTAATGCCAGTGGGCGCATTCGGGCAGGAGAGCGACACTTGCCCCTGGAAGTTATTCACCGAGCTGATTTGGACGTTGAACGTCAGAGAGCCGCCTGTATTGATGGTCGCTGACGACGGAGAGACAGTGCCCGAAAAACTCCCGGAAACCCCGACTCCACTTGCCGCTTTGAACGCCACCGCTATCGAGGCCCAATTGCTAACCGCTCCGCTCACCGTACCCCACACAAATGTTTCGGCGCTTGTGTTCGTATTGTAGGCTAGCGCCCAGCCGTTGTTTTGATCTACAGGATTATCGGTCACTACCGGGGACGGAACCGCTGATAGGAAATTGCCAGGAGATACGCCGTCAATCGTGTTCGAGTCAACGGCGATGGATGTGATCACAAGACCGTTTGCCGTGCTTGGCACTATGGAAACCGCTGTTACGGGCCCGGAACCAGTTTGATCTCCGGATGCGGTCACCAGACCGGTAGTTGAATCGAACGGGGAGGTTGTAGTTGCGGCATCAGCTACATCGAAGAGCACTGCATTGGACCCGGCAACCTCGCTGCCGATCGTTGTCAGGTTTGGCCCTGTCATCATTGTGCTCGTGGTGGCATTCGCAGCGTAATAAATCTGATTATCGCCTGATAGCCCGAATTCAAAAGCCGCCCCAGTTGCTGCATAGCTGTTGCCGTTTCCATCCGCGATGGCTGTGATGTCGTGGCCCGGCTCTCCGATCCAAGCCACGACAATCAAATTCCCGGTGCATGGGAATTGGAGACGCAAGGGATTAGGCGCATTCGCAGAAATAGAATTGTGCTGAACGCGCAAGACTCGAATGCCACCTGGAGGGGCGTTTCCCGCGCTCGCCGACTTAAGGGCTATCGCGACGGAATTGAAATTTTGTGAGGGCGCCATCGTGAGGGTTGGGTTGATAGAGGTGGTTGATGGCTGCACCTGGTACTGGGCGACGGTGCCATCCAATATATCGGCGCTGAGAAGTGTCCACGGGCTGCTACCTTGCGTCCAGGAAGTGACAGAACCGGAACTGGAGTCTTCCACGGCGTATTGATAAATGAGGTCGCCCGCAGTCGTGGGTGTAATACTGCCAGCGCTGACGGCTGTCCCAGTTGAACTTTGGCCGCTGCTCCCATCGATGGCATTGGAGGTGGCCACATTATAAAACTCAGAGGCCATGCCGGTGACATAGGCCGGTATCCCTCCCGAGAAAGCAATTGTGATCTTCTGCGTTCCGGCCGCAACGTTCAGCGCAAGAGAGAGATTCACGACCTGACGTGCATCACTGTTGCTGATGGGCGTGCTATAGGTATTACCCATGTCGTCGCTGACCGTTGCAGCTATTCCTGCCGAAACGGAGTATTGAAACGCAACGATGATGCAGTTTCCCGTCTGAGTGAGGTTTGGTAGACGCAGGGCATAGCTGCTAACCGTGTTCCCCTGCGTGCTGGAACCGCTCACGTGATTTCCGGCAAATGTCGGAACAGCGGCATGTGCACGTCCGACACAAAAAAGAATCAGAAAAATCGTGATTCGGCAGAATTTCATTTTGGTCTTAACTTCGCCATATTCTACACCCGTCGCTTCCACGTCTCAGGATTGCATCGAACTGTTTGATTCGGAGCTGAGGGTTGCTCCCTGAGGTCATTGTATTCCTGCTCTTGCCCTGTGGGACTGGGCTGCCGGTATATGATAGCGAAGGGAATAACCCCTCCTGTCCTCCGGAAACATTGCGAAAAAACGATTGGCCGTGTGACCCTTGTGTGTGAAAGAATTTTTTCCTAACGCGAATTGAGCTTGCGATTGCGAATCCTCACATTTACCGCCCTATTCCCGAATTCGGTCGATCCTACATACGGAATCTTCATCTACCAGCGTTCGTCCCAGCTGGCGCTCCGCCCCGGAATCAGCGTCACTGTCGTCTCGCCGGTCCCTTGGTTTCCGAAATGGCTAAAGATTCGCCGCTGGCATTCAGCAAGTGAAATACCTTCTCAGGAACAATTCGGAAATCTATCCGTCCATCATCCCCGCTATCCATTGTTGCCTAAGATCTCTATGCCCTTTCACGCGCTATTGATGTTTCTGGGATGCATCGCCTGCGTTCGGAGATTGAACCGTGTAGCAAGAATCGACTCCATTGATGCACACTTTGTGTATCCGGATGGTCTCGTGTCTGTACTTCTCGGGAAAATCCTAGGCGTGCCGGTGACCGTATCCGCGCGTGGAACTGATATTAATCTCTTCCCATCATTCAAACTGATCCGGCCGATGATTCGTTGGACGCTTTTGCAAGCCGATGGTGTTATTGCGGTCTCCGATGCGTTGAAAGAGGCCATGGTAAGGTTGGGTGCGAATCCCCATAAAATTCATGTGATTCCCAACGGCATTAATGCAGCGCTCTTTCAACCGATGGATCGCGAGGAAGCGAAAAGGAATCTCAATCTTCCTCCTCAAGGACCCTTGTTAGTCTCCGTAGGTGCGCTGATTCGTCCGAAGGGGCACTTAACCCTCATTCGCGCCTTCGCAACTATTGCGCCGCGGCACCCGGAATTGAGACTTTATATTCTCGGCGAGGGGCCCTTACGATCTGAACTAGAATCCTTGGTCCGCGACCTAAATCTGCAGGATAGAGTGCGTTTGCCTGGTAAACGACCCAACGAAGAACTGCCGCAGTGGTTCAATGCGGCAGACGTGAGCCTTCTCGTCAGCGAGCGCGAGGGCTGGCCCAACGTGCTCACGGAATCGCTGGCGTGTGGTACACCGGTAGTAGCCACTCGCGTAGGCGGCGTCCCTGAAATTCTTCATTCGCCTGAGCTCGGAATTGTAGTCGAGCAAACTGTTAGTAGTGTCGCCGATGGCATCGAGAGAGCGCTCTTGAAGAAGTGGGATCGGGAAGCCATTTCGAAGCAGACACGTACGCGCACGTGGGCCACAGTGGCTGGCGAACTGGAAACCTTGTTTTCCGAACAACTCCGAACGCGGGCGGCAGCGAAGCAATAACAGTTGCCAACGTATTGCAACGTTCTCTCAGGCAATCCATTGCAGCGACTGCGTGTATGAACTTGAACGCGTCATCGTCTCGACTTTCCCTCACGCGACACCGGCGAAACCGTCATACAATCAACCGCATCGTCGGAGCGTGCGCTCGTGCGAGTGTGTGTCATAGGTTGTGGCCATGTTGGCCTAGTTATGGGCGGTTGCCTCGCCGCCATCGGACACCACGTTTTCTGTGTCGATCGCAATGCAGAACGAATCCGTTTGCTCGGGGAGGGTCGTCTCCCTGTCTACGAACCGCACCTCCACGAATTGATTTTGCGCAGCCGTACCAGCGGAATGCTGACGCTTGCTACTGACGCCAGCCATGCCCTCCAAAGCGCCGATATCATTTTCCTCTGCATTGGTGTTCCCCAGCTTGAAAACGGAAAATCAGATTTCGCGGCGCTGGACGCGGCCGCAAATCAGATCGCCCAAGTCGTGGATACGCCAAAACTAATCGTTGAGCGCAGCACCGTGCCCGTCAAAACCGGTGAACAACTAAAACATCTGCTCTCCGTAACTAAGCTAAATCCCCGCACCACCTTCCGCGTTGCGGCAAACCCCCAGTTTTTGAGCAAAGGTACTGCCGTCGAAGATTTCTTCCATCCAGAGCGGATTCTCCTGGGTGTGGACGATGCTGATTCCGAAGCGGCTCTTCGCCAACTCTATGCTCCAATCCTTGAACAAGATTTCCAGTGTCCCATTCACCCCAATGGTTGCCCGCCGCACGATACTCCTGAGCTTCTTTTGGCAAGCGTGCGCAGCGCGGAACTCATCAAGCAAGCCTCTAACGCGTTCTTGGCCGTCAAGGTTTCCTACGCCAACGTTCTAGCCGATCTTTGTGAACAGATTGGCGCGAACGTTCAGGAAGTTACTCACGCTGTTGGCCTCGACCCACGCATTCGAAAATCTTTTCTCCAATCGGGCATTGGTTTCGGCGGTGATCGTTTGCCGAAGGACCTGCGAGCCTTTTGCCAGTTGGTCCAAGCGGAAGGCGTCGACGCTGGCATTCTCCAGGCAGCCGAAAACGTAAACTCCCGCCGCGTGGAAGCCTTCTTTCAGAAAATAAATCGCGCCCTGTGGGTGTTAAAGGATAAGAAAATCGCCCTCCTCGGTCTTTCTCACAAAGCCGATACAGACGACATTCGCAGTTCGCCTGCACTAGAACTCTACAAACGCTTGGTAGCAGCCGGCGCTCGCGTCGCAGCCTTTGATCCGCAGGCCGTTTCGAACGCCCAGAACGTCTATCCAAATCTGGTTGCTTGCAACGATCCGTACGAGACCGCCGCGAAGGCGGACGCGCTGCTTATCCTCACTGAATGGGACCAATTCCGCGTCCTTGACTGGCAACGGATTCGCGACGCCATGGCTCGCCCTCTAGTCCTGGACGGCCGCAATCTACTCTCTCCTGCGCACATGAAGTCGCTCGGTTTCGAGTACCATTCCGTCGGGCGACCAGACTGATCTTGTTGCTTCTTCACCTTGGTCGCTGCCCCCGCTCGTATAATTTCCGTGACCATGCATAATTGCCACAAGACCCGTTGTTCTTAGGAAAAGCCCATCCCGATCCCTCCGCAGTGAAGCAACCAGGGTGCTGTACCATGGTTAATCCGAACGGAAAAACTTCATGCCCACGCGACTGAAAATCATCAACATAGTAGGGGCCCGCCCCAATCTCCCTAAAATCGCGCCTCTCATGCGCGAAATGCAGCGCCACCCGGAGATTGAGCCGATCCTTGTCCATACCGGCCAGCACTACGATGCAGCTCTCTCTGACATTTTCTTCCGCCAGATGGGCATCCCCACGCCTCACGTGAATCTCGAAGTTGGCTCCGGTTCCCACGCCGTGCAAACGGCTGAAGTCCTCAAGCGCATCGAACCTGTTCTGCTCCAACATCAGCCCGATCTCGTCCTCGTGGTTGGCGACGTCAATTCCACGATCGCCGTTTCGCTAGCTGCGGTGAAGCTCGGCATATCAGTAGCCCACGTCGAAGCCGGCCTCCGCAGCTTTGATCGCGGTATGCCCGAAGAAATCAATCGCATACTCACCGACGCCCTCGCTGACTATCTCTTCGTCACCGAGGAAGACGCCATCCAGCATCTCCTAAAAGAAGGTCGCCCGCGCGAGTCCATCTATCTCGTTGGCAACGTCATGATCGATTCTCTCCGTCATTTTCTTCCCATCGCACAGAAGTCCTCCATCGGCGATGATCTTGGTCTAAAGAACGGCGCCGACTGGCACCGTTTCGGCGTTCTCACTCTTCATCGTCCTTCGAATGTCGACTCCACCGAAAAACTCGCCGAGCTCCTCGGCGCCATCGATGCCATCGCTGCCCAGATCCCAGTGATTTTTCCCGTTCATCCACGCACCCAACAACGCCTCACACAGGCCGGCATCAAGACTCATCCTCAACTAAAACTGATCCCTCCCGTCGGCTATCTCGATTTTCTTTGCCTTCTCAGCAAGGCCACATTAGTTCTTACCGATTCCGGCGGCATTCAAGAAGAGACCACCGCTCTCGGCGTACCGTGCCTCACCCTCCGCGAAAACACAGAACGCCCCATCACGATTTCAGAAGGCACAAATCAGCTCATTGGGACCGACCCAGCGAAAATTCTCGCTGCCGCGCAAGACGTCCTTTCCGGAAAAGGTAAGCCCGGCCGCATCCCCCCCTTCTGGGACGGCCACGCCGCCGAACGCATTGTCGAGGTCTTACTGCGAAAATCGCCCCTCGGACCCCATCGAAAAAGCACCCTACCAGTCACGTAACAGTTCGAGAACAGACCTTTCCAAGAGACTTGCCCCTTCGGACAGTTTTCACTACGCTGGCATACAGTGGCTACCAAACGTACCAGTTCAAAACTGTCTGTTTGCATCCTTTCGCCGCACCCTCTCGTGCTGAGCGAGTTCGAGCGCGTTTTGTCGAAGGCTCAAGTTAAGGTCGTCGTCAAGCAGCTCGAATCCACGCTCGCGCCGGACATGCGCAATCTTGAGCCGCCCGTCGCACAGGTATACGTCATTGACGGCCACGCCGCGCGCCCTGCGACTGGCGCTCTTCTATCCAATCTGATGGAACGTCACCCCGAAGCTCGCCTCATCGTCGTCGGAGAACAGCACACCGACGCCAATAGCTATCAGCTCTTGCGCCTCGGAGTTAAGGGTCTTCTAACCTATACGGAAGCTCGCGAACAGTTGGTCCGCGCGTTGCCGCTCGTAGCGAGCGGTGGTTTCTGGGTTCCGCGCTCTGTCTTGTCTGGATTCGTGGACTCCATTCTCACGAATCAAGGCCGCCGCCTCAAGACCGATTCCGTCACTAATCTCAGCCGCCGCGAGCAAGAAGTCCTGGACTCTCTGCTCGAAAATCTTTCCAATAAAGAAATCGCCAGCAAACTCAACATCGCCGAGCGCACGGTAAAATTTCACGTGTCTAATCTCCTCAGCAAATTCGGAGTCCGCCGCCGTGCCGACTTAATCCTTCTCACTTTCCAGCGCCGTATGTCGGCCCCGTAAAATTCTCCCGACTCATCTGCGCAATCCATCCCGGTTTTTCAATATTTCGCTGACAACGCCCATCTATACTGCTACGTTTAATACCTTAGGTTCGTCGACAGATATTTCTTCTTGGGGGTCGGAGCTTTAGCTCCGACATTCACCAGCCAAGGAGAATGGGCTTTAGCCCCTGAGGAAATTCCGCTACTACGCGAACCACTGAGATTGCTTCCATTTATCCATCACCTGTAAAGCGAGGTCACACCCTTGAACGTTCTTGTCACCGGAGCAGCGGGCTACATCGGCAGTATCTGTACAGAGGTTCTCCTGGCCCGCGGCTACCAGGTCATTGCTCTTGATAATCTTCAAGAGGGCCATGCCGCAGCCGTCCCTCCTAAAGCGATTTTCTGCCGAGCCGATCTCGGCGTTCGCACGCAAATCGAAGAAGTCTTCTCCAAACACAAAATCGACGCGGTGATGCACTTTGCAGGCGAAGCCCTTGTCGCCAAGTCTGTCCGCGAACCAAGCACCTTCTACGCCGCCAATATCGCCTCCGGCGTCAATCTTCTCGATGCCATGACTCGCCAAGGCGTGAAAAAATTAATCTTTTCTTCCACAGCGGCCACCTATGGCGAACCTCACACCGTCCCCATTCCTGAAGATCATTCCAAAAACCCCATCAATCCCTATGGCAAATCCAAACTCCGCTTCGAAGAAATCCTTTCTGACTATCGCGCCTACACCGGCCTGGACTACGCCACGCTGCGTTATTTCAATGCCGCCGGCGCGTCCGCGGAGCGCGGTGAAAGCCACCGCGTCGAAACCCACCTAATTCCTAAAGTTCTGGACGCCGCTCTTGGCATCATTCCGCAGCTCGAAGTTTTCGGTTCGGACTATCCCACGCCCGACGGCACCTGCGTCCGCGATTACATCCACGTCCTCGACATCGCCGACTCCCACGTCCGCGCACTAGAAGCCATCGAAACCGTATCCGGCGAAGCCTTCAACGTAGGCAACAGCCGCGGTTTTTCCATCCTGGAAGTCCTGGACGCAGCCGAGAAAATCACCGGCCGCAAAGTTCCCCGCAAAATGTCGCCCCGTCGCCCCGGCGATCCCGCCGTTCTGGTCGCCAGCAAAGAAAAGCTCCACCGCGCTCTGGGATGGGAAGCCCAACACTCCTCTCTCGAAGAGATCATCACCTCTGCCTGGACCTGGAAACAAAAACACCCCCACGGCTACGCCGAAGCCGCGTCACACTAGAGCTCAACTCGAGTCCTAAAATCGAACGAGCGGCACAGAATCAAGTTGTATTTGATTGTCTTTCGGCGATCTCTGCCCAGACCTGCCTTAGCAGAGAAACTAGAAGTTATCTCATAAACACATGCAAGGCATTGCGAGCTTGAGAGTTATGCAAAGTAGCGTAAATCGAGAGTATGGATCTTACCGACGCCCAATGGGCGAAGCTCGATTCGTGGTTTCGTCCCCAACGGCGGACCGACGGTCGTGGCCGACCGTGGCAGGATACGCGCGCAGTGCTGAACGGCGTTTTGTGGATTCTGCGCACCGGCGCTCCCTGGCACGATCTGCCCGATCGCTATCCGCCCTACCAAACCTGTCATCGACGTTTTCAGCAGTGGCAGCGCTCCGGGCTCCTCTCGCGCTTGCTGCAGAAACTGGCCGAGGACTTACGCGATCGAGGAAAGCTCGATCTGAGCGAAGCGTTCATCGACGCCAGCTTCAGTTCGGCGAAAAAGGGGGCTCTGCTGTCGGCCCTACAAAACGCGGGAAAGGCAGCAAAATCGTGGCAATTGCAGACCGCCATGGTCTTCCTATCGCCGTGCACGTGGCCAGCGCTCGACCGAATGAAGCGGTCCTCGTCGAAGCCACCCTCCAGCAAAGATTTCTCCCAGAAGCTCCCGAGCGATTGATCGGCGACAAAGCCTATGACAGCGATCCGCTGGACCAGCGCCTGCGCGAAACCTTGGGCGTGCAGCTGATCTCTCCACACCGTTGGAACCGCAGCAAGCCCGTCACCCAAGACGGCCGCGCGCTGCGTCGCTACCGCCGCCGCTGGAAGATTGAGCGCCTGTTCGCTTGGCTCCATAATTTTCGCCGCATCGTGGTGCGGTGGGAATATCACGAGGGAAATTTTCTCGCCATGATCCAACTCGCCTGCGCAATCATCCTCCTGAGGCATTTATGAGATGGCTTCTACTCACTCTTTCAATCCGCAATCTTAAACCAAAAAATGCACCACAACGCCTTCACGCCATCTTTCCACGTAATCTTCTTTCCCTCTTCGTACGTCCGCCCCGCATAACTGATCGGCACTTCGTATATCCGCCATTTGCCTTTGGCCACTTTTGCAGTGATCTCCGGCTCAAATCCAAACCGGTTTGACTTCAGCTTGATCCCCTGCAGCACTTCTTTACGGAACACTTTGTAGCAAGTCTCCATGTCGGTCAGCTTCAAGTTCGTCATCACATCGGAAAGCAGCGTCAACGTTCTGTTCGCCACGTAGTGCCAGAAATAGTGCACCCGCTGCGGCCCGCCAAGAAATCTCGACCCAAACACCACATCCGCTCGCCCATCAATAATCGGGCCGAGCAATACCGGGTAGTCCTTCGGGTCATATTCCAGATCCGCATCCTGCACCAAAACGATATCGCCCGTCGTTTTCGCAAACCCGCTCCGCAAAGCCGCGCCCTTGCCCTGATTTTGTGTCTGAAAAAAAATCCGCAAATCCCGCACGTCCACAGGATCCCCGCCGTCATGAGCCGGGGCCCAAGTCTCGCCCTTCCCCTGCGCTTGTACCATAGCTTCCAAATACTCTCGCGTCCCATCCGTCGAGCAGTCATCCACAATCACGATTTCCTTGCGCAGCCCGTTCTCCGACACGCGCCGCAAAATTTCCTCAATCGTCGCCTTCTCGTTATAAACGGGAATCACAACCGAAATTTTGGGGTTGTCCAGCGCAGAAGGGTGTCGCCGCAGAGCACACATTTTCAGCAACAGATTGTAACGGCCCTTCACTCACCGAGTAAAGCCGCCCCGCACGACAACGAGACCTTCTGGAGTGCGGGAGCTCTGCTCCCGCTTTTCAGCGTTATGTCCCCGAGAAAGCTGCCGCATGCCAGCACGGGACTCAAGCCTGAGCTTTGGACTAGCTTACGATCGTTGATTCAAGAGGACAGCGTTCAGCACTAGGCACTACTTCCACAACCGCTGTCCCAAAAGTCCTGCACTTTCCCACACCTCAGGAAGCAGTTATCCTATCCACAGTCCACGGCGTGCACTGCCGCGAGGGATTTGTTCCTCGCTCTCTTCACTGTGCCCTCCGTGTACTCCGTGAACTCTGTGTAAATTCTTTTTCCGGAATCTTTTGTCTCGTGGCCACCTTCTACATCCAACAATTCGGCTGCCGCGCCACCCAAGCCGACGGCGCCGCCCTCGAGCGCCAGCTCCTTGACCGCGGCTGCACCCAAGCCGAAGATCCCTCCACCGCCGCTATTGTTGTCTTCAACACCTGCACAGTAACTGATGCCGCCGATGCCCAAGCGCGCGACACCATCCGCAAAATCCACGCCCAAAACCCGCACGCCCGCCTAATCGTCACCGGCTGCTACGCCCAACGCGCCCCCGAAGAACTAGCCGCCCTCCCCGGCGTCACCTGGGTCGTCGGCAATTCCCACAAACCTCAAATCCCCAATCTGGTAATTGAAATCGCCCCGCCTACTCTCCCTCGGGCCACTTGCCAGCAACAAGACCAAACTGTCATTCCGAGCGAAGCGAGGAATCCGCTTTTTCCTTCGAATTCGCCAGACGCCCCATTCCAATCCTTCGTAGGGGCACTGCATGCTGTGCCCGGGCTGGGCAAGATCTCTAATCTCGACTCTCTCCACCAGGCCCAAATCCTAACAGGCGACATCTTTGCCCACCCGGAATTCCTCTCCGCTCCCATCCAAGGTGGCGAATCCCATCACACCCGCCCCATCCTAAAAATCCAAGACGGCTGCAACAACCGCTGCTCCTTCTGCGTCATCCCCTACGTCCGCGGCAAAAGCCGCAGCCTCCCTCCCGATACTGTCATCTGCGAAATCCAAAAGCTGACCTCGGAATATCCACTCGGTCCCGCGAATCCAAAAGTGGGACAGCCAATCCTGGCTGTCCATCAACATTCCCGAGGCCTCCCCGTAGCACAGGCACTCCTGTCTGTGCTCCCCGACTTTTCTCGGCAAGCCTCACCCGCCCTGCAACCTCACTCTTTTTCCGCTCGTGAAGTCGTCCTAAGCGGCATCAACCTAGGCACCTACGGCCGCGACCTCAACCCGCGCGTAGAATTCATCGACCTCCTCCGCCGCATCTTGAACGAAACCAAAATCGAACGCCTCCGCATCAGCTCCATCGAGCCCCAAGACGTCACCCAAGATCTAATCACCCTCTTCGCCAGCACCGACCGAATCGCCCAGCACTTCCACATGCCCCTGCAATCCGCCTCAGACCGCATCCTGGCCGCCATGCACCGCTGGTACCGCTCCGAACACTACGCCCGCCGCGTCGAGCTAATCCACGACCGCCTCCCCCACGCCGCTATCGGCGCCGACGTAATCGCCGGCTTCCCCGGCGAAACCGAATCCGACCACGCAGCAACCCTAACCTTTATCGACCGCCACCCCTTCACCTATCTCCACGTCTTCTCCTATTCCCCCCGCCCCGGCACCAAAGCCGCCCAGTCGCCCAATCAAGTTCCCAGCCACATCATCAAGCGCCGAGCCCGCGAACTCCGTGCCCTAGCCGACCAAAAATCCGCCGCCTTCCGCGGCACCCAAATCGGCTGCACCGCCCGCGTCCTAACTCTTCACCGCGATTCCTACAAAAACGCCGACTCTACTCCCGCACTCTCCTCCAACTATCTCCGCGTCATTATCGATCGCGAGCTCGATTCCAATCAGTGGATAGACGTCTACGTCTCAGCTGAGAATTCACAAGGCCTCTTAGGATCTGCAGCTCTTAGTTTTGCTTTTTGAGGTGTATGAGTATGAATGCTGAAATGATGCCCGTACGATCACTAGGACTGAGATCCGCAGCGCATCTGTTCGCGCTGTGGTACAGCTTGTGGGGTGCGGTCGGGGGGATGGTTTTTCTATCTTCGGCTGCCGTGCATCTCACGGTACCGCTAGGCCTGTTCATTCCCTTCGTCGACCTACACTTGAATTTCACGATCACCAGAGCGCCGACTCTTCCCGGAGCTATCGTCCAAGCCATGTTTTTTGTTCTTTTCTGTGCTGCCACAGGCTGGATCTCAGGGCTTCTTACGGCGCTTGCCTATAACCTGGTCTCAAAACATCTGGGTTATCAATTGCGTGGTTCTGTAGAAACTAATCCACTTCCCGAGGGCTAGCCAAGCTCTTGAGGTTCTTGAAGACATCTTCGCCTATGATTCAAATATCACCTGCGCCAAAGCCTGCGCCTCCGTATGCGTAATACTCAAAGCAATCCTCTTCACTCCCAACTTCTCCGCGATCTTCCCGCGCCTCCCCATGCAATCGGATCGTCGGCCGCCCCCCGAACTCCCGCACCACTTCAAAATCCACCCACCGCACCCCGCGCCTCCACCCCGTCCCCAAAGCCTTCATCGCCGCCTCTTTCGCCGCAAACCGCCCCGCATACCTCTCGTACTTATTCTTAAACCGCTCACAATACTCCCGTTCCCCCGCCGTATACACCCGCCGCAAAAACGGCTCCCCATGCCTCTCAATCGCCTTCTGAATCCTGCCGACTTCCGCCAAATCCACCCCCATCCCAATGATCAAAGGTCCCTCGTAGGGGCACGACACGTCGTGCCCTCTTTCTTTATCGAGTTTATGCGACTTCAACCCTGGCCGTCCGTACCTCCAAACTGTCATTCCGAGCGAAGCGAGGAATCTGCTTCTTCCTTCTTTCTCTTTCCTTTCCCATCGCCCTGTGAGTGGTAGCCTCTCGCTCCGCTACTCGTCCCTCAGCGCCACCATCGGATCCACTCGCGTTGCTCTCCATGCCGGAATAACGGTCGCAGCAAACGCTACCGCCGCCAACAGCGCTGGCACCATCCCAAAGGTGAGCGCGTCCGTCGTGCTTACCCCAAATAGCAAGCTCGTCATAACGCGAGTTAACGCGACCGCGCCTACAAGCCCCACCACAATTCCAACACCCGCCAAACCCATTCCCTGCTGCACCACCAGCCGAATAATGTTTCCCGGCCGCGCGCCTAGTGCCACGAGCACTCCGATATCGCGCGTACTCTGCGTCACCAGATGCGACATCACACCGTAAAGACCGATCGCAGCCAGCGATAACGCGAACACCGCGAACGCTCCCAGCATCGTTGTCGAAAAGCGCTGCCGCGCCAGCGAATCGTAAAGCCGCTCATGCATGGTCCGGATGTCGTAAACCACGACGTTCGGATCGACCGCGTGGATCTGGTTGGCCAACGCGGAAGACAGCCCCGCTTCTTCCGCTGACGTGCGCACTGCTAGAAAAAGCTCATTCCCGGGATGTTGCTCAAAGGGAAGGTACGTCGCGATCTTGCCGTCCGTCTCCAGGCCGTATTGCTTGACGACGCCCACCACGCCCACAATCGTCATCGGCTTCTTCGGGTTAAACCACAAGTGTTTTCCGATCGCGCCACCGTTTGGCCAAAATCGCTGCGCGAATTTTTCATCAATGATGGCTACCTGCTCTTTTTCTGTCGTATCATCCTTGCTGAAGAATCGGCCCGTGCGCAGCGGAATCTCCATCGTCCGAAAATAATCCGTGCTTGCGATTCGTATGTCCGCCTGCAGTTCTTGTCCCGGCGGTGGCGTGTAGCCTTCCACATCGATGCCTCCCCAACCCACCGAACCCGTGAGCGGCAATCCCGAAACGGCCCCCTCGGCCACAACTCCCGGAAGATGAGCAATACGGCTCTCGATTTCCCGATAGAAATTGATCACCGGCATATCCTCGCGATATTTAGGGCCACTAGCGGCAACTTCCATCGTCAACACATGATCCGTGGTGAATCCCGGTGGTACGCTTTGCAACCGCACGAAACTCCGTATCAACAGCCCCGCTCCTATCAGGAGCATGAGCGAGAGCGTCAGCTCTGAAACGACCAGCAAACCACGCACGCTTCGCCTCTTTAAATACAACCCACCGTCGCTCTGCCCGCTGCGTCCGCCGGCCTTCAGCGAAGTGTTAAGGTCGACTTTGATAGCCCGCCACACCGGCGCCACGCCAAACAGAATGCCAGTCGCCAGCGAAACGCCAAGCGTGAAAACCAGAACGCCGCCATTGATGGCGATGTCCTCCAGCCGCGGAATATTCCCTGGATTCATCGTGCGCACCACGTAAATACTCAGCTGCGCAACCAGCAGTCCAGCCGCACCGCCAAGAAGCCCCAGCAGAACGCTCTCCGTAAATAGCTGCCGTGCTATCCGTTGCCACCCGGCCCCCAATGCGGTGCGGATGGCCACTTCTTTTTCTCGCCCTGCTGCACGCGTCAGCAGCAAGTTCGCAACGTTAGCGCAAGCGATCAAGAGCACCAGCGCAACCGACCCAAGCAGCACCAGCAGCGCCCGGTGTACATCGCCGACCACCTGCTCCTGCAGGCCGATTACGTGCATTCCAAAACTGGCGTCCCGCTTGTCCTTCTCTCGGATCCGGCTGGCGATGATGTCAATGTCCGCTTGAGCCTGCTTCACCGAAAGGCCTGGCTTCAGTCGCACCATGATGTTGTAGTTTTCGTCGCCCCTGTTCTTCTCCGCATCGGCTCCCAGCGGCAGCGGCAAGAAGAGGTCCGTCTTGTTCATCGGGAATTCCGACGGCATCACTTCGGCGTTTAGCTGGAAGCCAGCCTTCAGTACGCCCGCCACGGTGAACGAGTTGTCGTTCATCACGGTGAACGAGTTGCCGTTCAATACGATCGTCTTGCCCACGATCTGCGGGTCCGCGTTGAACAGCCGCCTCCAAACTCGCTCGCTGAGAATCACCACGGGCGCCTTGCCGGGTTTGTCCTCCTCCGGCAGCAAGAGACGGCCAAGTAGAGGCTTTGCGCCGAGCATTTCCAAAAGGCTGGATTGTGTCCGTACGCCAAAGACCCGCTCCGGCTGCTCGCGGCCCGTCAACACAAAGGTCCGGCCCTGCGCTAGCGCCATCTGGTCGAAGGAATGATTTTCGTTCTGAATATCAATGTACTGGCCTGGAGACGGCCAGTCGCGCAGGATTCCAATCGCCGGAGAATGCAACCACACCGCAGCCAACTCCTCTGGATGGGGATAAGGCAGGGGACGCAGCAGCAGAGCATCGACAACGCTGAAGATGGCAGAGTTGGCCCCAATTCCAATCGCCAACGAAGCCACGATCACTGCGGTCATCAGGAAGTTCTTGCGAAGCATCCGCAAGGCGTACTGAACATCTTTCAGGAATGTCTGCATCGCTCCTCCGCCAAGTCCACTCCCATCCCAACAACCACGTCGTCTCCCATGTAGGTGCGCGCTTCAGCGCGTCGGTCCTCCATTGTGTCTCGTAGGGCACGATACATCGTGCCCTCTTTCTTTCAATCCTGTTCGTGCCCCTGCAAGCAGCCCCTACCACCACTGCCGCCACCCAAATTGTTATTCCGAGCGAAGCGAGGAATCTGCCTTTTTCTTCTTTCTCTTCTCTACGATCTTTGTGCCTCTGCGCCCCTCTGCGATAAATCTTTTTCCCGCCTTTGCTTCTCACGCCGCCGTTGCGATTATACTTGTCCATTCGTGCCCGCGACCAAAACATCGCCGAAGCGCCCCGTCCGCAAACCTCGCGCCTCATCCACTCCTGCCAATTGGACGACGCGCACCTCCGGTGGTCTCAAGCTCCTCCAAGTCCCCGCCTTCTCCAAACTCCCCTGGCTAATTCACGCCTTCAGCACCGCCCACGGCGGTATCTCCCCACTAGAGAATGAAAAGGTTCTGAACCTCGGCTTCACCGACTGGGACACCCGCGAAAACGTCCAAGAAAACCGCCGCCGACTCCAAAAGGGCGCAGGCGCCAACGATCTACCGCTCATCACCCTAAAACAATTCCACTCAGACGTAATCCACCTTTTTGACACCGCCTCAGGCGAGCCCTGCAAGGGCGACGCCAGCATCACCAACCGCCCCGGCCTCCTCCTAGCCATCCAAACCGCCGACTGCGTCCCTATCCTCCTAGTCGACCCCAAGAAACGCGCTATAGCTGCCATCCACGCCGGCTGGCGCGGCACCCTCGCCCGCATCGCCGCCAAGACCATCGGCAAAATGCAAATGCACTTCGGCACCAACCCGCGCGACCTCCTGGCTGCCATCGGCCCCAGCATCGGCCCCTGCTGCTACGAAGTCGGCACGGAAGTCGCCACCCAATTCCTTTCCCAATTCGCCGACGCCCCCACCTACTTCGACGAATTCCGCACCGGCGACGAGCCTAACCCCATCCAGTGGCTCAACATGATGCCCCCCGGCCACCAACCCCCGCCCAAAGGCGTCCTCCTAGATCTCCGCAAAGCCAACCGTTCCCAACTCATATCCGCCGGCCTCCGCCCCCAAAACATCCACACCATCGACCTCTGCACCGCCTGCCACCCCAATCTCCTCTTCTCCTACCGCAAACAGGGCCCCCAATCCGGCCGTCTTATGTCCCTAATCGCCCTCCGCCCCTAATTTCACTTTCCCATTTTGGGCCTTGACAATTAGTTACTTTAGGTGTATAAGTAACACTAGCTAACATTGTGATTCTTTTGCCCCCGCCAGCATTGCGCTGGCATTTTTGGTTTTAGGTCTCTGTGACTTTGGGGCGGTGCGCCCAAAACGTTCCATCTTTTTCCACAACCGCGGAGTGCGCAACACGCGGGATCTCCCGCAACTCCATTTCTTTCATGCCTTTACTTCATGACTTGCGTACACCCCGGGGTGGGGTATTGACAACTGGCACCGACGGCACAACGGGCCTCAGAGCACTCTTTACACGGCGACCGGCGCCGCCGACGACCCTGCATTCTCAATCTGCGTCAACGCCAACTGCCCGCAAGCTGCCATCACGTCGCGCCCGCGCGAATACCGCGTGAACACCGGCACCCCACGGTCCAGCAAAATCTTATGAAAGGCAGCCACTCGCCCTTGATCCGGCTCCGCAAACGGCAGCGCCCCCGGATTCCATGGAATCAAATTGACTTTCACGCGCCCCAGATCCGTCATCATTTTCGCCACGCGCCGCGCATCCTCCGGCGAATCGTTCACTCCGCCCAGCAGCACATATTCAAACGTCACGTACTCCCGCGCCCCCCGCGGAAATTTCTTGCATGCCTCCAGCAACACGCTAAGTGGATACTTTCTGTTGATCGGCATCAACGCATCGCGCTGCTCGTCATTCGACGCGTTCAACGAAATCGCCAGCTTGGGCCGCAGCGCTTCGCCTGCCAGCCGTTCAATTCCCGGCACGATCCCGCTCGTCGAGAGGGTCGCATGCCTCGGCGCAATGCCCATTCCCGCGTTGTCCAGCAAAATGCGCATAGCGGCCATCACCGGTTCATAGTTCAGCAGCGGCTCTCCCTGCCCCATCAACACGATATTCGTCCTCGGCGCCAACTTCTCCTTATGCTCCTCCAACGGCAACAAGGCCTGCGCCAAAATTTCCCCAGCCGTCAAATTCCGAATCAAGCCCAACTGTGCCGTCATGCAAAACTGGCAATCCACCGCGCAACCAGCCTGCGTAGAAACACAAATCGTCTGCCGCCCCTCACTAGGCATAAACACCGCTTCGACAGAAGCCGCGCGCAAAGGTTTTTTCTTCTCCGTGACCTCTGCGCCCTCTGCGTTAAAATCCCCACTTTCCCCTCGACTCAACTCAAACAAATACCGCACCGATCCATCCGTAGACGCAAATCGCTGCTTCACAACAGGCAAAGAAATCGCCGCTTCCTTCGCAAGCTTCTCGCGCAGCGCAGCCGGCAAGTTCGTCATCGACGCCAAATCCAGTTTTCGCTCCGCGTACAGCGCGTGGTAAATCTGCCCACCTCGATACGCAGACTCGCCCATCGCCACGCATATCTCGCGCAACTCTTCTTTCGATTTTCCCAGCAATTCCATCAAGTATTCCCGCGACCAGGTCGTCGCTTCGTTCCACCGCGAATCACCCTACAGAATATCGTGTTTCGCTCACAAATTTCTTCTTTGCCCGTTTATCCCTATCTTTTCGGCGTTATAATTTTCCTGCCATGCCAAAACAACTCGCCATCGAGCAACTCGCCATCTCTGACTGGGTCAAAGGCCTCGCCGCCATTCCCGAGCGCGAATTCACTCTCGAGACTGTCCAGGACTACATCATCCAACACGCTGTCCGCCCCGAAACAATCGAGAAATATCTCTTCTTCTCGAAAGGGAATTACACACGCAATCTCATTTTCAAGAACGATCTCTTCGAGTGCATGACTATCTGCTGGGAAGTCGGCCAGCACAGCCGCATCCACAATCATCGCGACCAAAACTGCTGGATGTCCGCGCCCATCGGCCGGCTCAAGGTTCAAAATTTTCGCGTCGATGAAAAAGACGCAACCTGCGGCACCTGCAAAATCGTTCCCACGGAAATTTACGAAATGGACGCCGCGCATCCGGTCCACGTAAATCCGCTCGAACCCGTCCACCAAGTCTTGAATCTACCCGAATTCAATCAGCGCGCCGTAAGCATCCACGTCTATTCCAAGCCTTTCGATAGTTGCGAAGTCTACGCGAAAGAAAAAGGCACCTACGGCGATGTCCCGCTCCACTACACCAGCGAATACGGCAAGCTCCACCCCGACGAAAAGCTCCTGTAGCGACAGGCTTTAGCCTGTCAGCTTTTTGCGAGGCAGCAAACTCTGCGGCAGAGCGGGGTCCTGGCACGGTGAATTCTGTCTCGGCGCTTTTCCAAGCCGCCTATGTCACAATAAAGCTTATGCCCACCGCCACGGAAGTCCGTGACATCCAAAAGCACGTGCTAGGCAACGGCCTGGTCGTCATCACCGAGACGATGACCCACGTCCGCTCCGTCTCTGTCGGTGTCTGGATCCGCAACGGCTCGCGTCGCGAAGTCCAGGAAGAAAACGGCCTGGCCCATTTCATGGAGCACATGGTCTTCAAAGGCACCGAGCGCCGCTCCGCCGAAGCCATCGCCCGCGAAATGGATTCCGTAGGCGGCATGCTCGACGCGTTCACCTCGAAGGAGCAAATCTGCTTCAACGCCAAAGTCCTCGACGAGCATCTGCCGATCGCCTTTGACGTCATCGCCGATTTAGTTCTTCGCCCCAAATTCGATTCCGAAGACGTAAAAAAAGAACGCCAGGTCGTCCTCGAAGAAATCAAGATGGACTTGGACAATCCCGAGTATCAGCTTCACGACATCTTCACGCGCGGCTTTTGGCCTGAGCATCCACTCGGCCGCCCGATTCTCGGAACTTCAGAAACCGTCCGCAGTTTCAACCGCGAGCACTTGATCGAGCGCTTCCGTGACTGGTTCGCGCCCGATCGTCTAGTGATCACCGCCGCGGGAAATGTCACGCACGAGAAAGTTTTGGACCTCGTGCAGCGCGAGTTCGGCGATTTGCGCCCCGCTCGCATGCTCGAAGATCACATAGCTCCCTCGACACAGGCTCCGATTCATCTCGAAACCAAGCGCGACCTCGAGCAAGTCCATCTCTGCATCGGCGTACCATCCTTGCCGCTCGGCCACGAAGCTCGCTTCGCCGCGGCGGTCCTCAATAATCTTCTCGGTGGCGGCATGTCTTCGCGCCTCTTCCAGAATATTCGCGAAAAAGAAGGCCTGGCCTACGCAGTATTCAGCGAGCTAACGCCGTACTCCGACGCCGGCATGTTCACCGTCTACGCCGGCACCGCGAAAGAAACCGTTGGCCAGGTGATCGACCTCACCATCAAAGAATTTCGCGCCATGAAAGAATCGCCGGTCAGCGAAGAAGAACTCACTCGCGCAAAAAATCATCTCAAGGGTTCACTGATGCTCTCGCTCGAATCCACCTCGTCCCGCATGTCGAATCTAGCCCGCCAGGAACTTTATTTCGGCCGCTTCTATTCCCTCGACGAAATCCTCGCTTCCATCGAAACCGTCACCCTAGCCGAAGTCCAATCCCTGGCACACGCCTTCTTCCGCCCAGACCAAATCGCCGTCACCGTCCTAGGCCCCCTAAACGGCTTCACCCTCGACCGCTCCCGCCTCAGCTGTTGAGCGGCCTGCTGGTTCAGGCGAATTTCGATCTTTCCATGGAAGCGATGGCGTCGATTGCACGTTGACGAGCCGCCGCAGCTCTGCCATCATTCTGAAAATTCGTTTGTGGGCTTGGCCGCCGCACGGCAACGTAGCGCCGGGCTTTAGCCCGGCATCTTTTTCTGGCGGTGACGAGGAGCAACCGATCGGCTTGCGGGTTTCCATTCTGGCGTCAGGCAGCTCGGGCAACATCACCCTGCTCGAGACGCAGCGCACCCGACTCCTCGTGGATTGCGGCCTCGGCAAACGCGAAACTCTTGCCCGTCTCGCTGCCATCGAACTAAACATCGACCGCATCGACGGCATTCTCATTTCCCACGAACATAGCGACCACTGCAATGGCCTTCCGCAAATGCTCGGCCTCTGGAAAGCGCCGCTGTATGTAACGGAACAGACCATGGACGCGCTGCACCGCGCACTGCCCGATCGGCTCGCGAAGCGTTTAAATGGAGTTGAAACCATTCAAGCCGGCCAGCACTTCACGATTGGCGATATCGATGTCCACGCATTTCAAATTCCGCACGACGCTGCCGACCCCATCGGCTTCACTTTCCGCACCAATGGCACCAAGATGGCGATTGTTACCGATCTTGGATACATGCCCGAACTTGTGAAAGTTCATTTGCGCGACGCCGATTGTTTGCTGCTTGAATCGAATCACGATTTGGACATGCTCAAAGTGGGACCGTATCCGTGGGTCGTCAAGCAGCGCGTCCTCAGCCGCACCGGGCATCTCTCGAATCACGCCGTCAGCGAATATCTTTGCGATCCGGAAGGTTTTGACGCCCGCGCGCGCTATCTTGTCCTCGCGCATCTTTCGCTGGAAAATAACAATCCCGATCTCGCGCGTCTTTCGGCGGAAGAAGCTCTCAATCGTCGTCCTGCGGAATGCGCCTTTCACGGCGAGCTCATGATCGCTACGCAAGACCGTCCTCTCAAGCCGCTCGAGCTCTAGCCCGCAGTCAAGAAAAGCAGATTCCTCGCTACGCTCGGAATGACAAGTTTTCTTGGCATTAGCCGAGCCGCCTGAATTTCCACTCGCTTTTTCCCCGCAGCTCTTCTAGACTTGTTTTGTTCTTGGTAGAGGTGCGGAGGCCATGAGTAGCCCGGCGAGCAATTCCGATCAGCTTCGGAGCGCTAGGCAAAAGGGGCCAAGTTGTTGTACTCCGCCGAAATCGCAACGGTAGCTGTTACCGCGGCGGTTGGGGAACAGGTCTAAGGCCTGTCCACTGTCATCCGTTTAGATGGCGGCATTGCCGCCAGTGCTAAAGCCGGGTGGAGCGCTATCGAGAGGCAGCAGCCCCGAGCATTTCTTCGCGGTTCCTTCCTTTCGTATCGTTCCTTCCAGAAATAATCGGTCCGAATGAATCTTTTTGAACTTACACGCGCTCTCGTCGATATCGAATCGACGACCAATCGTGAGCAGAACGCGGCGGACTTTCTGTTCGCGCAACTATCGTTCCTGGCCTCGCGCACGTCCGGCTGCTTGGAACGCATCGCGGTCGAGCCAAATCGCGACAATATATTTGCGTGTTGGGGCGAACCCATTGTCACGCTTTCGACCCACATGGATACTGTCCCGCCTTTCTTTCCGTCTCTCGAGGACGCCGAATTTATCTGGGGGCGCGGTTCCTGCGACGCCAAAGGCATCATCGCGGCGATGATTGCGGCGGCGGAAAAACTTCTCGACTCCGGCGCTACAAATTTCGGTTTGCTTTTTGTCGTCGGAGAAGAGCGCAACAGCGCGGGCGCGAAAGTCGCAGCTGCGAATCCGCGTGGCGCGAAATTTCTGATCAATGGCGAGCCCACCGAAAACCAACTCGCGCTCGGAACAAAGGGAGTACTGCGCTACGAAATCACCGCCCACGGAAAACTTGCCCACTCCGCGTACCCCGAGATGGGCCATTCCGCGATTCATTCGCTGCTCGATACTTTGCGCGCCATTCGCTCCATCCCGCTGCCAGAAGATCCTTTGCTCGGCCAAGGCACGCTAAATATCGGCACCATCGCCGGCGGCCGCGCTCCGAACGTTGTTGCTGATCACGCGCAAGCCGAAATCATGTTCCGTACCGTGGGCGACCCGGCGGAAATTCGCCAGGCCGTTCTAGCAGCTGTTGCAGGACGCGCCGAAGCTCGCGAAGTTTTGCATACGCCTGCGTTACGTCTTTCGGCTTTCGACGGCCTTCCGACCACCGTCGTCGCCTTCGCCACGGATATTCCGACATTCAACGGCGCGTGGGGCCAGCCTTTCCTAATCGGCCCAGGCAGTATCCATCTAGCGCATACCGCCGAAGAGCGCATCCCGAAAAAACAATTGTCGGAAGCCGTCGATATCTACGCCCGCATGGTAAAGCAGCTTCTTGTTACAGGAGTCGCGCCATCATGAGCCAGGGCCTCGCCATCGTCGGCTACGGAAAAATGGGCAAGCTCATCGAGCGGCTCGCGCCAGAGTATGGCTTCGAAGTACGCGCGAAGTTTTCTGGTGGCGACAATCCAGGTGGACAAGGCTTGTCGCACGAAACTCTGCGCGGCATCGATGTCGCCGTGGAGTTCACCACGCCGGTCGCCGCTCCTGTAAATATCCGCCGGCTCGCTGCCCTCGGCGTCAACTCCGTCGTCGGCACGACAGGGTGGCTCGAGCAAATTTCTGTTGCGCGCGAAGCCGTTGTGCAAGCGAAGACGGGTCTCGTCTGGGCCGCAAATTTTTCCGTTGGCGTAAATCTTTTTCTACGAACCGTCGCACAGGCCGCCGCTCTCTTCGCGAAACATCCCGAATACGAAGCCTGGGGCTGGGAAATCCATCACTCCGCAAAAAAAGACGCGCCCAGCGGCACGCTGAAAAAACTTGCCGAAGAAATGCGCGACGCGGGCTACACGCGGCCAGTCAGCCTCAGCTCGAATCGCGCCGGTGCAATTCCTGGAACGCACGAAATCGGTTTTAATTCCGCCGCCGACACCATTACGCTGCGGCACACAGCGCACAGCCGTGAGGGTTTTGCCCGCGGCACTTTGCAAGCGGCTCGCTGGATCGCAGGCAAAAAAGGTTTCTACGAATTCAAGGAGATCCTCAGCGAACTCATTTGAACTCGTAGCGCCGGCCTTCAGGCCGGCACACTCGGCGGCGCAGGAGTCGCGGCTACAGATTCAGAAGATGGCGGCCTAAAGGCCGCCGCTACGTGAGGTTTTCGGCAGTACGACGTTTAAACAAAAGAAGGAGAAACACCATGTTCACCGGTACAGGCACTGCGCTAGTCACTCCATTTCGCCGCGACGGTTCGCTCGACGAACCCACGCTCCGCGCACTAATCAAGCGCCAGATCGACGCGGGGATAGATTTCCTCGTCCCGTGCGGCACGACCGGCGAAAGCCCCACGCTCACGCACGAAGAGCACTTGCGCGTCGTCGAGATCGCCGTGGAACTCGCAAAGGGACGCGTACCGGTTCTCGCAGGCGCAGGCGGCTACAACACCGCCGAAGTCATCGCACTCGCTAGCGAACTTGCCGAAATCGGCGCTGACGGAATCCTCTCTGTTACGCCGTACTACAACAAGCCGACGCAAGAAGGCCTCTACCAGCATTACAAAGCGATTGCGGCCGCCACGACGCTGCCAATCGTTGTCTACAGCGTGCAAGGGCGTACCGGTGTAAACGTCGAGCCCGCGACGGTACGACGTCTCGCGGCGATTGAAAATATCGTTGGCATCAAGGAAGCTTCAGGAAATATTTCGCAGATGGCGGCAATTCTCAACGCCGTCACGGACGATTTTATTGTGCTCAGCGGCGACGACGCTATCACTTTGCCTCTCATCGCGCTTGGCGGACGCGGCGTCATCTCCGTTGTCTCCAACGAAATTCCCGGCGAGATGGCGCGCCTTACGCATCTCGCTCTCGATGGCGATTTTTCGGCCGCGCGCGAAATTCATCGCCGCGTGCATCCGTTGATGGAGGTAAACTTCGTCGAGTCGAATCCCGGGCCGGTGAAAGCCGCGATGGCGCAAATGGGCTTACTCGAAGCGGTCTGGCGTTTGCCGCTCGTTGCGCCGAAGGCGGAAAACGAAGCGCGCATTCGCACCGTGCTGGAATCGCTCGACTTGCTCGGATCAGCTGCATCCCCGCACGAGACCGCCGCGCAATCGCTTGAGAGAGTGCATGCTGCCACAGCAAATTGAGCGATTGTTTGACCAGCCTCCGGCTCAATACAACGAAGAAGACTTCCGGCTCTTCCGCGAATTCAAAGACGCCGTCAATCGCGGCGAAGTCCGCG
Source organism: uncultured Acidobacteriota bacterium (assembly GCA_963784015.1). Lineage (GTDB taxonomy): Bacteria > Acidobacteriota > Terriglobia > Acidiferrales > UBA7541 > Acidiferrum. Next base: position 756,008 of record CAWAPX010000023.1, on the reverse strand, counting down.
CGGCGGAGCCGGATGCTGCCTCGCCTACAGGCTGGCGTGTCAACGCCTGGGTAAAAAAGGGAATCCTGCTCGGCTTTCGCATGGGCGCGGTTGTGGACATGTCCGTTGACGCAGCGCGCCAGCCCTTTATTGACAAGTCCACCTACCCGGTGCGCGCGGTCACGGTCGGCGATGGAATTCGCATCGTACCGGGCGGCTCAAGCATACGCGATGGCTCGTACATCGGGCGTGGCGTTGTGTGCATGCCGCCGATGTTCGTCAACGTCGGCGCGTACGTCGGCGACGGCACGATGATTGATTCGCACGCGCTCGTCGGCAGTTGCGCCCAAATCGGCCGCAACTGCCACATTTCCGCCGGCTCGCAGATCGGCGGCGTGCTTGAACCGGTGGGCGCGATGCCCGTGATCATCGAAGACGAAGTGCTTCGTAGGAGGGAATTGCGGCGTTTATGAAGGAACCGTTGTGAAGCATCGCGCGGTTCTCGGCACGGGCACGATTCTGAATCGCTCGATTCCTGTTTACGACCTCGTGCGCGACGATGTATACACCGCAAGTGAAACTTCAGCCGGCGAATCGTTGCCACTCGTAATTCCCGCGGAAGCCATCGTCGTTCCCGGATCGCGTGCCGTCTCGCATCCCGTTGGCGCCAAACACGGCCTCAGCCTGCAGTGCGCCGTCATCGTGAAATACCGCGACGCAAAAACCGATTCCCGCATCCAGCTCGAGGATCTTCTCCGCTAATTTTCTAGCGCGACAGAACCTGTTCAAAGAAATCTAACGCGCGCGGATCGTTGGATTGCCCCAACCAAAACATGGCTTGTTTCCTCACTTCGGGATTGTGGTTGGTTTTTGCCACTTCGATGAGTTTCGGCACGCCTTCGTCTTTCGGCATTTGGCTCAGTGCGAAGACGGCTTTCTTTTTCACTTCCGTGTCGGGATCGTTGTCAATCGCGCCGGTGATGGCGCCCATGGCTTTTTGCCCTGCCTTTTGCGCCAGCCAGAAGAGTGCTTGGCCGCGCACGTGCGTGCTCTCGTCGTCTTTGGCCATACGGATCATTTCGTTCAGTGCTTCGGGTTCGTGACTTACGGAGAGCGCGAACGCGACTTGCGAGCGCACTTCGGGACTGGGATCGCTCTTCGCCATTTTTTGCAGCAGCACCTCACCGGCTTTTCCGCGCGAGGCCCCTAGCCAGAAGGATGCATGTTTGCGTAGTTGCTCCGGCTGATCCGCGGCAACGAATGATTCAAACGCGCGATCGGCGGCGGGGTCGGCATGCAACGCAATCGCAGACAACGCGCCCTGGCCGATTTCGTGCTCGCCGTGACCTTCGAACGTTGCTTTGTGAACGAAATCGGCAAGCAACGCTACGCTCTCCGCAGGCTTCACGCCGGTGAGCCAGATAAATGCCAGCCCACCTGCATCCAGCGTGCAATTTTCCGAAGCTTCGCGAATACGCATCACCTGTTTGCCTTCTAGTCGGAAGAGCACGACAAGCTGGCGCGAGCCTTCCAGCTGCACAGTTCCTGTCTGCGAGTCTTTTTGCGAATTCGTGGTTGTGACGCCGTTTTCTTTTTCGAGCCGGCAGGTGCCGCAGCCGCCGTAGCTATCGTTGAAATTTCCGCAGCACACCGTGCGGTCGCCCGTTACTTCCGCGACGCTGTAGCCCACCCACTCCGGCGTATCTGCTTGCGCTTGAATGCCGCGCAAAGACTCCGCAAGAGAACCGTTCACCGCGCGTGTCTCCAGTTTGGAGTTGATCACCTGTGGAGTGTCCGCCGCCGCTGTAGGGACGGGGCTTGCCCCGCCCGCGATAAGCACGCAGCCTAGGATCATGCTCGACGTTACAATCTCTTGCCAGGACTTCATATTCACCTCACCGCGATGTTTCTTGGATCCAGCAGTCACCGTTTCAGAGCCACCACTCCCTACTCCCTTCCCGCTCACTTCTGCAAAATCTCCATCAGAAAATCGTTGCCTTCCTTCGAATTCATCAATGCAAGCTTCGAAACCGCAATCTTCTTCAACTCCGGATCTTTTTCGCTCCGCGCGATCGTCACCAGAGCGTGCGCGTTGCCTTGAATGAAAAGTGCGTTGAGTATGGCTTCCTTGTTCTCGCGGTTGGTTTCCTTGGCGTAGAGCGCGAGCAGAACCTGCTTTGCCTCTTCCGAACCGACCAGTCCGAGATTGCGAATCGCCGTCCGGCGAATATCCGGGTCCTTTTCGCTTTGCGCTGCTTCCGCCAGGAATTTTGCATCGCCGGAAAGGAAGAACGCCTGCAGGATGTCCTTTTTCACTTCGGCGGAAGTCTCGGCCACATAGAGCTGCCGCAATTCTTCCGGTGCGTGCATGATGCCAAGCTGCCGGATTGCCTCAGCGCGGAGCGACGCATCTTTTTCGCTCTTCGCCGCCGCAAACAGATGTTCCTTGTCGCCGCCGATCATGTAGCTGCGAATAATGGCGCGTTTCACCGAGACGTCGCTTGTGGACGCATAAATCGTCGCCAGCGTTTGCCGCGATTCTTGACCGCCGAACATTCCCAAATACTCGACCGCTTTTCGCTGCAGGTCCGGATTGCTTTCTCCGCGAGCGATGCGAGCAAGTATTTCGCGCGATTGCGGCGAGCCATTCTGCGCGAGCACAAAGAGCGCCTTCGACTTTTCCTTGGGTGTACCGGGGCCGTTGAGCACTTTTTCGAGCAGCGGCATGGCCCGCTGAGGATCGCTGTTCATCAGGCCGGTGATAGCAAGCATCTTCAGCTCCTCATCCGGCTGTGATTCAGGATGAGAGGGCTGTCCTGTCGATTGCTTCACTTCGATTTCAAGTGCTCCTGCATCCTTGATCCAGCGGCTTTGCGGAAACCGTTTCTTCAAGTCGGCAATAGTCGTTAGCGCGGAGTCTCTCTTGCCGAGTTTGTTTTCTGCATACGCCTTCCAATAGAGAGCAGCGTCCGTCTGCGCTCCATTCAGCGTGGCAAGCTCGCTGAATTTCTCGGCGGCGCGGTCGTAGCGGTCTTCGTCCAGAGCTTCGCGTCCGTCGCTGTAGAGCTCATCGAGCCGCTCGAGCCGTTCCTGCTCGCGGTCGCGCTTTTCCTGTTCACGGTCGCGGGCTTCTTCTTCGCGGTCGCGTTTCTCCTGCTCGCGATCCCGCGCTGCCTGTTCCCGGTCCGCGCTGCTTTGTTCCTGCCAGGATTCCGTGGCCGCAGCGACGTGGGCTGCCGCGGGCTTTGCCATCCATGGCGCGATCAGTAGCGCCGCCGAGATCATTCCGATTTTCGCTGCTCTGCTTGTCCGTTCTCCCATGCTCATGCCTTATTCCTCTCTCGTGCTTTCGATTCCGTCGCCGGCGGCGTGGAATTCGTCTTGTTCTGTTTTTCTTGCAATTCCTTGCCGACCACTCGAACTTTGAACAAAATCCCGTGCGCCTCGATGCGTTTCTGCAGCGATTCCAGTTTCGCCGGCGTAATCTCCTGTGGACTGTGAGCCACGTCCATCAACACGCGCTCCAGATCATCCAGGACGTCGGCCAGCGCCGCATCGCCATTCTGCTGCGCCGTTTCGCGATACAAGCGGTTGGCGTCCAGCAAATCTTCCGCTCGTTGCTGTTCCGCGGCGATATTGATTTGCTTTGGCTCCGACGCTGAAGGTGCCGCGTTCGCCAGCTCCATCAACACCATTTCTGATTTGCCCAGGTGGTCTCCCACCGCCACGACGAGCACGCGTTCGCGAACTTGCGCCACGGTGGCAGCCGGAGCTCCAGCGTCAGGCTTCTTTGTCCACCGCCCCGCGACGAATGCCGCAATCACCATGGCAGCCATTGCGCCGAGAGCCACCCAGCGGCGCGGTTCGAGCCATGCACGCCATCCGCGCCCAGCTCTTTCTGGCAGCCGCGGCGCAATTTGCTGCCACACCGCCCGCCCGTACTCGGGGCCTCGCTCGGGAACTGGCAAATTATCCAGCGCGCTCAGCACCGCTTCGATGTGCTCAAGCTCCGTGCGGCAGGCGGTGCAGCTCGTCAAATGCTCGGCAATGGCTTCGCGTTGCGTAGGCTCCCCCTCTCGATAAGCAATCAGCTCTTCTTCTGTCAGGTGTTTCATAGTTCTGTTCCCCTGGGTTCCGGCGCGGCGCCTGCTGCTTTTGCTTGCAACGTGCCTCGCGCTCCCACGTATGGTTCCAATGCTCGCCGTAATTTCTGCACCGAACGAAAAACCGTGTTCTTGGCCGCGCTCGTCGTCGATTTCAGCACGGCGGCGATCTCTTCGATCGCGCAACCTTCCCAGTGCCGCATCACGAACGCGGTTCGCTCCGAGGAACTCAATTCCTTCAATGCCTCTTCCATCTTTTTCCTCAGCTCCAAATTGCCCGCGATACGATCCGGCGTTGGCCTCTCGTCCGCTACTAGATCCAATGGATCCTGCTCTTGCTCTTCCGCCAAAGCGCTCGGCGTTTGCCGCCGCGAATCCTCGTTCTTTTTCTGCCTCATCCGGTCAATCGCGTAGTTCGCCGCGATGCGATAAGCCCACGTCCCAAAATTCGCGCGCGATCCGAATTGGCCAAGATTCTTGTAGGCGCGCAAAAGAGCTTCTTGCACCACTTCCTCGGCGTCCTGTTCATTTCCCGTCATGCGATACGCCAGGCGAAAAAGCTGCTGGCTGTGACGCTCGACCAGCACTCGGAAAGCATCGCGCTCGCCCGCGAGCGTGCGCTCCACGGCGATGGCATCGCTTTCTCGGGCCGCGTTCTGAAGTGCTTCGCGGTCTTGGGTGCTTCCAGCGCTTTCGCTCATCCGAATCATTAGACAGGAAACGGGCCTTGCGGTTAGGTCAGGATGTCCGAATTCGGACACTTCCGAGGCTACTTTATAAGGTGGGCCATAAGTGCGGCAATATCATAGGGCTGGCAGGCGCAAGCCATCTGGCAACTGTTTCGAAACCAAACAGTCTCGTTTTTCGCAAGCGTTGCTGCGCCTAAGTGGGGAGCACAAACGCGCCGATTCTGGGCTTCGTTACCTTTTGCTTCTCTACCTCTTCACGTCGCCTTTTTTCCTCACTCGTACCTCAGCGCCACCACTGGATCGACCCGCATCGCCCTCCGCGCGGGCACGAAGCACGCCAGCAGCGTCACTGCGAGCAGTAGCACTATCACTCCTGCGAAGGTCAGCGGGTCCGCGGCCTTCACGCCGAACAACATACATTTCGTGTAGCGCGTTAGCGCCAGGGCAAGAAGCAGTCCGATTGCCGTGCCAGCCAAAGACAACCGCATTCCTCGCATCAGGATCAGTCGCAATACATCGCTCCGTTCGGCTCCCAGCGCCGTCCGGATTCCAATCTCCTGCGTCCGCCGCGCCACTTCGTAAGAAATCAAACCGTACAATCCGATGCATGCCAGCAGCAGCGCCAGCGCTCCGAACACACCTGAAACACGCGCTACCAGCCGTTCGTTGAAAATTAGCCGGTCGATCTGGTCCGTTTCAGTCAGAATCTTTGTTACCGGCAGGTTTCTGTCCATCTGGCTTACCATTGCGCGCACACTCGGAACGAGTTTCATGGGGTCTGCTTCCGTGCGCACCGAAAACGTTGCGTCCTCCCCGGTGAGCGGAACATAAATGGCAGGCTCAACTTCATCACGCAATTGCGCAAATTTCGAGTCCGCCACCACGCCGGTAACTTGAAACCCCGAACTTTTTTCGAATCCCGCCTCCGGGTCTCCCTCCTGCGCACCAAACATCTGGCCCAAGGGATTGCCAGCCGGTAAATACCGCCGCACCATGGCTTCATTCACGATCGCGGGAGTCGGCGGAAGGTCCGCGGCCGACCTCGCGATTGCCGCCACGTCTCCCCCTGATTTCATGGCCGCTGGCACGCGCGCTTGTTGCGCTGCCTGTTCCGCCGAATTCTTCTCTTCCGCCGCAAAGTCCCCCGCTTCGAAGTCTCTTCCGGCCAGCAATTGGATTCGCATGGTACGGAAGAACTCCGGCCCTACAGGCATTACCTCAACGACCGCCAACTCGTTCTTCGGTTTCCCTGGCACTGGATATCCGAGCTTGTTAATGCCGCCCGAGAGCAACGGTATCCACGAATAGCTCACGGCCGTCACCCCCGGCATTTTTTCCAGCCGCTCCTGCAGCTCGCCGAACAAATTGTCCAAACCGGCCTGCGTATACCCCAGCGGCGTGGTATCGAGGCTGAACGTCAGCACATTCTTCGGATCAAATCCCGGATCAACATTCTTGAGATTCTGCAGCGTTCGTACTAGTAGCCCTGCACCTGCCAAGGCGACAATGCTCAACGCCAACTGCACGACAACCAGGGAATTCGCCGGGCTGAACCAGCCGCGCTTCGCTCTCCACGCTGGTCCGCTACTGCCTGTTCCTTCTTTCAGCGCGGGAGTTAAATCGACACGCAAGCCACGGAGGGCGGGCGTCAGGCCAAACAGTATTCCGGCGGTGACGGTCACGGCGCCCGTGAAAAGCAGCACCCGCGCATCGATCCCCGGTGTAAACGGCAGGTTGCTGTGCTGGCTCGCCCAGAGGAACCCCATGATCGATTGCAGCCGCCAGGCCGCGAACAACATTCCTATTGTTCCGCCGGCGCAGGAAAGCATCAGGCTCTCCGTCAAGAGTTGTCGAAGAATTCTTCCCTTCGAAGCGCCGAGGGCAAACCGCAACGCCATTTCTCTCTGACGGAGTGCTGCGCGAGCAAGCAATAGCCCCGCCACGTTCGCGCAAGCGATCAGCAACACAATCCCGACTGCCAACATCATCATGTATAGGGGCCTCGACAGACTCATTCTGGAACCAGTCAGCCCTTGCCCGAGTGGTTCGAGCTCAATGGCTCCGCCGTCTTCCCGCTTGAGCATCGGCCGCCCAGCAACGCCGTACGCGCCGTGGTCCGTTTCATTCTGGAAGAGGGTACTTAGCTGTGCGGCCGCCGCTTGCCGTGTCTCGCCTGCCTTCAACCTTCCGACGACCACTAGCCACCAGAACGAACCATCAATATCTTGATTCCTCCAGAACTGCTCAATGCGGGGTGTCGCTCCCAGTGGGATCCACAAATCGATCGGGATCCCCGGCGTTAGGGAATCGAACTGCCTCTCCGCCACTCCTACAACCGTGAATGGCACGCGGTTCAAAAGAATCGTCTTTCCCACAATGGCTGCCGCTCCACCAAATTCGCTGCGCCAGTAGCTGAAACTGAGAACTACGGTGGCCGGAGCGGAGGTGGTGTCGTCTTCGTGGTTGATCAATCTTCCCAATGCGGGCTTGATCCCCAGCGTTTCAAAATATTCTCCCGTGACATATTTCGGCCTCTGCACTGTGCTTGCCGCTCCACTGCGGCTCAAAACGAGCGGAGATGTGCCTGCAAAGGCAGAAACACTAGCGAAGGCACCCTTCCTCTTTTGGATCTCTCGAAAAAATGGTACTGAAAACGAACAGTCCGACGTCAGGACTGGCTCGGATGACGTTGCGCCATTCTCGAGATTTGGTTTGCAATCTCCGAATTGGCCGAAGCCGGCGTTTGGCTGCGTTCGCGCCTTCCATCGCAGTAAGACGAGATCTTTTGCGTCCCTGACTGGAATAGCGCGCAGCAGCGCCGCGCTGATAAAGCTGAAAATCACCGTGTTTGCGCCGATACCGAGTGCCAGCGTCAGGATCGCGGTGGCCGTGAATCCGGGACTCTTCCGCAGCGTGCGCATTCCGAAGCGCAAGTCCTCGTACAAATCTTCCAGCCAGCGCCAGCCCCACATGTCACGCGCCGTTTCCTTCGCAAGTTCAACGTTGCCGAATTCTCTCCGCGCACCGGCCTGCGCATCTCGTGGCGACGCTCCTCGCTCGATGCGTTCCGTTTCCGCCATTTGCAAGTGATACTGGATCTCTTTTTCCAACTCGTCGCTTCGCTTGCGCCAGTTCCACCAGTGCTTCATGGCTGGTTCTCCTTCTTCACCGGATTCAGCACTCCTGCGATCGCGTCCGTGATCTGTTCCCACCGCGTGCGTTCTTGCGTTAGGCGCTTTCTGCCTGCTGCTGTCAGCTTGTAGACTTTCACGTCCTGCTTGTTTTCCGAGACTTTCCATTCCGCGCCGATCCATTTTTTCTTTTCGAGCCGATGCAGAGCCGGGTAGAGCGATCCGGCATCGACCTGCAGCAGCTCGCCAGAATTCGCGCGAATGGCCTGGGCGATGCCGTAGCCGTGACGAGGACCCCACATGAGTGTTTGCAGGATCAGCAGGTCCAGCGTCCCTTGCAGCAGTTCCATCCGGTTTTGATACGGCACGAATTTCTCCTCTTGCGGTATGGCTATAGAACGCCTATACCCTACAATATAGGCTGTCTATATCCTAGAACTTTTGATCTCCATCCGATGCGGCCACTGGCACTTCGCTCTCTGCGGACTGTCAAGCAGCGAGTTACGGTATGATGGAGTGTGAGAAGCACGGCGCCGATTTTGCGATTTCTGAAGCTGGCGCCACTGGATTTTTCCGATCGTGTCAGAATCGCTTCACGCCCAAGGAGATAGAGTTTGATTTCACGTTATACCCGCAAGGATATGGGCCAAGTCTGGAGCGATACAAATCGCTTCCAGAAGTGGCTTGATGTCGAGTTGGCCGCCACGGAAACGCTCGCTGAAGCTGGCCTGGTGCCGAAAGACGCCGCTGCGATCATTCGCGAGCGCGCCAAAGTGGACGTCCCGCGTATCCACGAACTCGAAGCCCGCGTGAAGCATGACGTCATTGCGTTCACGATGAATGTCGGAGAATCCATTGGCGATCCCGCCGCCGCGCGCTGGTTGCACTACGGACTAACCTCGAACGATATCGTCGACACCGCCCAGGCGCTGCAGATTCGCGATGCTTCCCACATCATCGAGCGGGATCTTGTTCTGTTCGGCGAGGTGCTTGACCTGCGCGCGCATCAGTTTCGCAATACGCCGCAAATCGGCCGCACACACGGCGTGCATGCAGAGCCGATTACATTTGGGTTAAAAATTGCCAATTGGTTTTCGGAAAACCAGCGCAACATCGGCCGGTTCCGTGCCGCGGCTGCGCAGATGGCTGTGGGAAAAATTTCCGGCGCAGTTGGCAACGCTTCGCATCTCGGACCGGAAATGGAAGAGCGCATCTGTAAAAGACTCGGGCTCAGCGTTGCGCCCGTCGCTTCCCAAGTCATCCAGCGCGATCGTCACGCGCAGTATCTCAGCGCGCTAGCGTTGATTGCTGCCTCGCTGGAGACAATCGCGCTAGAGATTCGGCATTTGCAGCGCACCGAAGTGCGCGAAGCGGAAGAGCCGTTCGGCGGAGAGCAGCGCGGCAGCTCGGCCATGCCACACAAACGCAACCCTGTTACGTGCGAACAGATTTGCGGCCTGGCGCGGCTCGTGCGTTCGAACATGCTCGCGGCGTTCGAAAACGTGGCGCTGTGGCACGAGCGAGACATTTCGCACAGTTCCGTCGAGCGCATCATCCTGCCGGACTCCACAATTCTCATCGACTACATGCTGGCAAAAATGACCGCGATCATCGCCGATATGCGCGTCTTTCCGGAGCGCATGTTGCGCAACCTCGAATCCACGCACGGGCTGGTGTACTCCGGTCAGTTGCTTCAGGATCTGGTGGAGAAGGGCATGCCACGCGACGACGCATACAAGGCGGTGCAGGAAAACGCGATGGCTGCCTGGGAAACGGAATCGAGTTTCCAGGAGCGTGTGGCCAACGACGCGAGGATCACGAAGTTTCTGGATGCAAAAGGGCTCGCGCACACATTTGATTTGCAACGGCAGCTTCGTTACGTCGACGCTATTTTCGACCGCGTTTTCGGCGCGCATCCTGCTGGCGAAAAATCCGCAGCCATCAATGCCTAAGAATATGGAGTGCGGCAGCTCTGCTGCTGCTTTTTTTGCTCCGCTTTTCTGCGACGTGAAATCTCGCGATTCAATTCGTAAAAAACGAAGAGCCCCGGTTGCCCGGGGCTCTTTCGCCTCTTCTAATTTTCGCTTGCGCGGAAACTAGCTGCGGAGGCGGAAAACTTTAACAACGAACCGCGAAAATCGAAATTCGCAAACCAAACCCCGAGCAAAGGTGGGACTTCTACTCAACGCGTTGAACGTAGCGCGCTTCCGTCGTATCCACTTTCACTCTGTCGCCCGCATTAACGAACGGCGGCACTTGAATCACCAGGCCTGTTTCGAGCGTCGCCGGCTTCATCACGGCGCTAGCCGTGGCTTTTTGCAGCGTCGGCTCGGTTTCGAGAACTTTTAGTTCCATCGTGTCGGGAAGATCCACGCCGATCGGCTTTTCCTCGTAGAATTCGATCTTCACGGTGGTGTTCGGAATGAGATAGTACACCGTTTCGCCGAGCTCTTCGCGGGTCATCTGCATCTGCTCGTAAGTTTGCGTGTTCATGAAGTGAAACTCGTCGCCCTCGTTGTAGAGGTACTCGAACTCCACTTCGTCGAGAATCGCGCGATCGACAAATTCTTCAGCGCGGAACCGGTAGTCGATCATGATGCCCGTTCGGAGATTTTTCATGCGTGTTTGCATCGAGCCGCGCTTGTTGCCAGGCGTGCGGTGATCGACGCTAAAAACCGTGAAAAGCTGGCCCTCGTGCTGGACGACCATGCCGGGGCGGAGTTGTGTGGCTTTAACGCTGCTCATAAGCTCCCTGAACGATTGCAAATTTCGGAAATTCCTGCAGGCAGCCCGCTCTGCGATGCGGTGCACGCGGAATGACTCGAGGCACGCGGGGCGGAATGTCGCGCCCAACGCGAATTAACAGTATAAGCGGGCACGTTCTCGGCGGTCAATCGCCGAGACTTGTTGGGCAGCGAAGATAGCTACATTGTAAGTAAGAAGCCGCTATCGTTGCGAGCTTTGAACATGGCAAACGGCACAAAAGACGATGATATCCGAGAGGTAATGGCCGAGGAGAAAAATCGCGGCCGACGCCCGCACGACGCCAAGGCAAGAAAGCAAAGGAAGGATGAGATGGAAGTGCTTCGCGGAATATTTGCGACGCCTCGCGAAGAAGACTTTGTGCGATCTATCCGCGCGCTAGGGTACGGCGACGACCCGAAGAGGTTCGAGGAGATCTTGAAGGCTTGGCGTGCGTTCTCTGCTTCGCGGAAGCGATGATCTTTGCTGCGTCTCGAAACCGTCTCGCGCGTTCTTCTGGGGAGTATTTGGCCATCACCCGATCGGTAAGGGCAGCGAATTTCTTGACGGCTTCGTCCATGGTTACGGATTTTTCTTTGCGCTTCATATAATTGATTCTCCGCTGAAAAATGAGAAACGGCAAGAGATTTGCCTTTGCTTCGGACGATGGCGCACATAGCTTTTAATCGTTGCCCTTCTTGGGTTCTTTGGCGCGTTGAGCGGCGGCTTCGGCCATGATTTTTTCGATTTCGTCGGGATTGCGGGGGAGACGTTCGCTCAGGAATTTGTAGCCGGTTTCGGTGATGAGGATGTCGTCCTCGATGCGCACGCCGAGATTTTCTTCAGGAATGTAGATGCCGGGCTCGACAGTGACCACCATTCCTGGCTGGAGCGGTTTGCAATAATCGCCGGGGTCATGGACGTCGAGACCGATGTCGTGGCCGAGGCCATGAATGAAATACTGGCCCAGCGATTTGCCGTGAAGATCTTTGCCGTGGGAATTGATGTAGTCGTAGGCAATTTTGTGGACACTCTTGGAGCCGCGCTGACAATAGTCCATGCCCGGTTTGATCGCTGCGAGGGCGGCATTTTGGGCGCCAAGCACAATTTCATAAATTTCGCGTTGGCGCGGCGTAAATTTGCCGTTGGCAGGAAGCGTGCGCGTGATGTCGGCGGAGTAGCCGGCGTATTGAGCGCCGACGTCGAGGACAACGATGTCACCGTCTTCGATTTTACGAGCGAGCTTGTCGTAGTGCAGCGCGGTGGAATTGGGTCCGGCGCCGACGATGGGCGCGTAGCCCTCCGCTTCCGAGCCACCCATGGCGTGAACTTCGACCATTTTGGCGGCAATCTCATACTCGTGCAGACCGGGGCGCATCATGCGCATGGCAGCTAGCTGCGCATCCACCGAAAGCTCGATGGCCTGGGTGAGGAACGCGATTTCGCCGGGTGATTTGATCTCTCGCAGATCCTCGATATTGGGACGAATGTCTCTCAGCTTGGTTTGCGGGACTGAAGTGTGAATCCAATCCACAACCTCTTTTTCGTGCGGGTAGCCGCCGTTTTCTTTTTCATAGGGAAGAATGGTGTAGATGGTTGGATAGAGTTTCGCGAGCTTTTCGAGAGTGGCGCGCATTTCCGGGAATGGCAGAACCGAAGCGAAACCGGTGCGCGCCTGGATACCGGGATCGGAGGGCGACATGCGGAGGCCGTTCCATTTTTCCTTTGCGGTATTTTTCGGCGGCAGAAACAGCATTTCCTGCGGACCGTCCCACGATGTGGCTGGAGCCGTGCCTGCGCCGCTGCGAGAAGCCGGCATGACAATGAGGCCTGCTGCTTCTTCGTTGTGGCCAGTGAGGTAATAAAAGTTGTCTTCCTGCGCGAAGATGTAGGTTTGCGCGGATTCTTCGCGGCCGGTGAAGCCCCAGAGCAGGATCGGGGAATCGATCTGTGCGGCGAGTTTGGCGCGGCGTGCAGAGTAGACACTGTTGGCTTCGCGGTCGCGGCGTTCCTGGGCGCGGGTGGGGGGCGCGGCGCAGAAAAAGGTTGCAGCGACAATTGCTGAGAGGAGAGCGCACAGAAATAAAGAAAAGAGGGCACGGCCCTCCGAGGCTCTGGGTAAACGTGTCGTGCCCCTGCCGGAAAGAGGATGACGCGCGACAGCAGACAATAAAAGTTTCTCCAGACGACCACTCATCCACTCACCTCGAAACCAGTTCTTGAGCTGCACCCACAGGGCGTGGGAGACCCGAAGGGGCCAGGGCCGGGAGATTGTAGCGGAAATGGGCGTGGGCCCGAAATGAGGGATCGGCGAAGACTGACGGAGAAATAGAGGCGGAGAAAAATACCCTCCCCCCTGAATTTGCAAGCGCATGAATCGAAAGGAGTTGTCGGAATAGGGCTTTGTATCTTTCTAAAAACAAATGGGTTACTTGCTCTCGGTTTGCTCTTTTTCTGCTCTGTGAGAGAGCAGAGGAGTGTAGGGAAGAAGCTTGGCAAACAGGAGAGCAGGGAGTACGAAAGACAGGGGAAGAGGTTGGGGAGAGCGATGCCAGCGTAATGCGTTGCCGGGCGAGAACCAGATCTACGGGGCATGGGCGGAACATGGGGAATGATAGCATCGAATCTACTTACTGTCAAGTTATAGTACCTCAGTAGTACCGTTCGAATGAGACGCGGGGAAGTCGAAGCATTAGAGGGAGTTGGCGGAGTTTTTGTAGTTTGGTGAGACGGTGAAGGGCGAGTAGTGGATGGTGGGTAGTGAATAGCGAGTGGTGAGCAGAACTTGTCTCATAAATGTATCAAGTGGGGAGCTTCCTCAGGGGCTAAATGTGAAGTTTCAATAGGTTGTTGTCCATTCGGTCGAGAACTGGGAAGCTGAGTTTGCGAACAACAGGTTCTCAGGAGACCGAATGGACTACCGCCATAATGCTCGCCTCACGATTCACAGTCGAGAGCAACTGGCCCGGAGAGTCTTGCAGGGCGAGCTGAGTTTGAACTTGGCCGCGGCCGAGTTCAAACTCAGTCGGCAGAGCGCCGCGAAATGGGTGCGCCGCTTTCGCCAAGGTGGGATAGTGGCTTTGGCCGACCGCTCTTCGCGTCCGCAGCGCTCCCCGCGCAGCACTTCCCCCGAACTCGCCGCGCGCGTCGAAACGCTACGCCGCCAGCGCTGGACTGGCGTGCGCATCGCGCAAACCACCCACCTAAGCAGGGCCACCGTTAGCCGCATTCTACGGCGCTGTAATCTCAGCACTACGCGACAACTGGAACCGCAAATTCCCATCATCCGTTACGAACATCCCCATCCCGGGGATCTCTTGCATATCGACATCAAAAAATTCGCACGCATCGCCAAGCCCGGCCATCGAATGACCGGTAATCCTCAAGACGAAACCCGCGGAGCCGGTTGGGAATTTCTTTATGTCGCCGTCGACGACCATTCCCGCATGGCTTTCACCACTATGCTGCCGGATGAAACCGCCTCTTCCTCCAGCCAATTTCTTCGGGAAGCGGTGCTGCACTTCGCACGTTTTGGCATCGTAGTGCGCCGCGTCATGACCGACAATGGTCCCTGCTTCTACGCCCACCGCTTCGCCGCCACTTGCCGCGAATTCCAACTTAAACATATTCGCACCCGCATCTACACTCCACGCACCAACGGCAAAGCCGAACGCTTTATTCAAACCGCTATCCGCGAGTGGGCCTATGCCCGCCTCTATCAAAATTCCGCCGAGCGCCACTCCTGCTTAGCTCCCTGGACCCACGCTTACAACTGGCACCGACCACACGCCGCCTTAAATCAAAAACCTCCCATCTCTCGATCCGGCCTCGATGTTAACAACCTCTTGAGGCACCACAGCTAAAGCCCCGTTTTGTCGGGCTTCTATGTCGGAGCTAAAGCTCCGACCCCTAGGAAAAGATTTATGAGAAAGCTTCTAGTCAGTAGATCTGGATTCGGCTGGAGGATTCATGCCCTTGCGAGGGTGGTTCTGGTGTACAATCCGCGGCAACACCGTAGTTCAAACGCCTACCCAAAGAAAGAACGGAGATGACATGAACAGAAAGAGCTTTGTGCGTATTGGTGTGCTTTTGCTTCTCGCCGTCGGGATAGCCTCGGCAGCGGGGTACGACGCGTTTATCGGTACGTGGAAGATAAACGAAGGCAAGTCCAAGATTGCGGCTGGGTCGCCGAAGAATTCCACGGTTGTGTACACGAAGGGCGGAGACAACGTAAAAGTGGCCATCGATGGAACAGATGCCAAGGGACAGGCCTACCACAGCGACTGGACAGGGAAATTCGACGGCAAGGACTACGCTCTTACAGGTGATCCCGCGAACGATATGCGTTCGTACAAAGTAATCAACGACCACACGCTTTTGGCCACCAGCAAAAAGGGCGGTAAGGAGATCAATACGGCGCGCATCGTTTTGTCGGCGGATGGCAAGACGCGTACCGTGACGCTCAGCGGGACGAATGCGAGCGGCGCGAAAATCACGAGTACGCAGATTTACGACAAGCAGTAGGGACACGATTGGAAGTTAGCGGCATGAATGACGGAAGGCCCACCTTTTCAAAACCAAACCTGAAAAGGTGGGGCATCCCAGAAAAAGACAAAGTCAAAATGGTCATGCGATGCTGAGGCTGCCCCACTCGCCCTGCTAGCCGTATAATGCCTGTCCATGAACCTCGACCTTGCGCTCCTCCTCGCCTCGGTAGCTCTCACAGTGTTTCTTGCGGCTGTCGGAATCGAAATGGCAAACAATCCTCCCACCAGCCGAAAGGCAAAGTGGGTTTATCGGTCCGTATTCATTCTTCTTGGCACGCTTCTTATAGGTACCACTTACTGGCAAGGAAAACGGAATATTGAAGAACAAGCTAGAACCAGGGCGGAGTCTCTTAGAGAACAACAGGAAACAAAAACTCAATACGATAAAGTGCAAGGAAGGTTGGAAAGTATTGACCGTTTTGTTGGGCACCCGCCGTCTGGATTCACAGAGAAACAGATAGCTTCTGTAGTGCGTGCGATGGTCAAGCCAACTTCTAAACAGTCCTCGGAACAGCCGGAAGTAAGCCAGCTCTTAGCCCGACAACTCGCAGCTCTTTCGCAGGATATTTCAGATTTTGAGCAAGACAGGAAGAAAGGAGAAGATGCATTTCCTCCGATAGACCCTTCGATACCGGAAGGAAAATCTAACGAACCTTGGATGATCAGGCAGCGCTATTATGGTGAAACGAAAGGAAAATTCCATTTTGCAAGACTTGATTCTAGGTGTGGACACCTCATGGAGGCTCTCTCTCCGCGCGCCGACCTAGTTGATGATGTAACGACCGTTGAGATCATGTGTCGAGAGATGCCCGGCAATGTTACCGATTTGAAGCGTCTGTCTACTTACGTCGCGGCATTAGCGGTAAAGGTCCAGCAGCCTGCGAATTAAGCGGAACAATGTACCTTTGCGTCGAGATCTCTGTTGCTTATGTTGGGAGACTGCCAAATCGGATCGCGGAACATCGAAGGGGCTATGAGTCAGAACCTAGTGAGGCTATCCAACTGTGCCTGGCGAGCGTCGCCAGTCATCTTTAGTGTTTGTAGCGGTCAGTTTGAACTTACCCATTACCTCCGTTTCAAATTCCCACGCCAGAGCTTATTTATGCTGTTGAGCTTCGACGTCAGCGGGCTTCTTTTTTGGAAGGCGCTTGAGAAATATGCTTTTTTCAGCTGGCTGGCCGTGGAGTTCGGGGTGCAAATAGTAACCGCGGTCTTCCTCTGGTTTGTCTTCTTCCAATGCAAGGCGATGCGCATCCGCGTAGGCATCGTGGCGTATGCCTGTCACTTGCCATGAAACCTTGCCTCCAGGTTGGCCCCCAGCTATCTTGAACCGATTCCCAGAAACTTCTACGGC
Organism: uncultured Acidobacteriota bacterium; assembly: GCA_963784015.1. Classification (GTDB taxonomy): domain Bacteria; phylum Acidobacteriota; class Terriglobia; order Acidiferrales; family UBA7541; genus Acidiferrum. Next base: position 739,463 of record CAWAPX010000023.1, on the reverse strand, counting down.
GACATATAGGTTCGGACCCGGAGCGCCTATCGCTGTCAACTGATAGCGAAAATCACGGTTTAGCGCCTCGAACCAATCTGGGAGGCTGATCCACGCCTCACCGTTGTTGTCCAGAACTACGGTGCCGTTGTAAATATTCATCATGTCGGGGCTCTCGACGAAGGAGTGGGTAAGATATTTATTGGCTGGATCGAGGGGATGGTCGATTTTGAATGCGCCAGCAGATTTCGTGAGTGTCCCAATGACATCAACTTCGCCGTTAAGCAAAGCTGCTTTCGAAGATCCATTCGCAAGGATCGCATAGCAGTCAGTCCCGCCATGTGGGGTCTCGCAGTCTACTTCGAGTGCCTGCCCGGTTGTGGCATTGGTAGAAATTATGACAGCCGAGCCTCCGCCTTGGTTGAATCCCAAACTAAGCTTCGAGACCCCGACAAAGGCATCTCCAATACCAGAATCCGCCTCGGCCGAGAATGCCAATGAACCGTTACCGGTGTATGGGAAGATATTTAGATTAGAAGTGGAATTCAGACCGTTCGCGGTTGATGCTGACTGCGCTGAGAAATTACCGTTAAGCGTTAGGTTCCCGTTGAGAATGTTGGCCGCACCAAGCTGGGCGTAGAGCTGATTTGTATACTGAGTGTCCAGACTGAGAGTGCCAACTGTAGTGATAGGCCCGCCGATGATCCCCGGACCGCTATTCACGACTGTAACGCCGCCCGGGCCTGGAGGTCCGCTTGGTCCGGCAGCTCCTTGTGGGCCCGTTGCGCCTGTAGCTCCCTGCGAGGCGAGGAGCTGCCAGTACGCGGCGCATTCTGGCTGAGAAGGTTCACAGCTTGTGTTTGGTGTAGCAGTGTTCGCGCTGGACGGGATCAGTGCCAGCCAGTACGAGCCTATGTCGCTTACGGCATCATTCACGTTGTAGTTTGTTGTGGGAGCCCATGCACCGCGATTATTGATTCCGGCGGCAAGGAGTTGCCAGTTTGGATTGAAGAGGTTTGGCTCGGAGGCTTGATTGGGGATCAATGCCAACCAGAACGAGCTTGAGTCTGACACAGCGTCATTTTGGTTATAAGCTGTTGAACCAGTCCAAGTCCCGCGATTGTTAATCCCGATGGGACCTTGGGCACCGATTGCGCCCATCGGGCCCGCAATTCCTTGGTTACCTTGCGGCCCAGGCTGCCCCGCCGGTCCAATAGGTCCCGGGGCTCCTGGCGGCCCTGGGACCCCGCCATTAATGAGCGTAATTTCCAGACGTGGCTCGTGGCTGGTGACAATGCTTTCTTTGCTGTCGAACACCGCATAGGTATTATTAGTGTCGGCCACTAATGCGATTCCATCGTTGGCGAAGCCTCCGTTTGCAGAACCGCTCAGCCACTCTTGAACCAGCTTTGTCACATCCACTACCAGATATGAGTCCGAGCTCCCCACGGCGAGACCAGAGGCAAACGGTGTCGGGGATAACGTCGGAGGGGACGAGGCGCTTAGAGCAGATTCGGTCCACGCACTGGTAAGTGGATAAATATTAATTGTGCCACCCGGGGTCGTCCCCAAACTGAGATAGAGCTTTAGCGTGGCTTTGGCGACGTTTGCTGCCGTGACACCAGGGGGCAGCGACGCTGGTAGTTGAAACTTGATGTACGACGTGGTCGTCCCCACGCGCGAAGACCCGACCATGGCGTTGGGGCCCGCTACGATTAGTGAGCCTCCCTGACCGTTCAAGTTGAGCGATTGGACCACCGCGTTAGTAGACAGAAATGCGTCGTCCGTTACGGTGGCTGATTGCGCCGAGGCGCGGCCTGAAAAGAAGGACAGGTAAATCATCAGAACCGCTGCGAGGTACGAACAGGATGGCTGTTTTCGCATGGACGCTCCTCTTGGACTTTGTAGCGTTCCTCCATATCTCATGAATCAATAAAAAGTCAACTACGTACCAAGTAGGACCGGAAAACGGCGTAGGCGGTTAAAGGTTCGGAAGGAAAAAGCGGATTCCTCGCTACGCTCCCTTCGTTCCTCAGGGCAAGCAGAATGACATTTTTGTGGATGGGGGAAGTGGCGAGTGGTGAGTGACTAGTGCCGAGCGAAAAAGAAAAAAAGATAACGCAGAGGCGCAGAGTTCACAGAGGTGCGCAGAGGAAGAGGGCACGACGTGTCGTGCCCCTACGAGAGAAATGCCGGAACGGACTACGAGATTTTTTTGGCTTCGAAGGTTTGGGAGGCGGCGTGGAGGGTTAGGCCGGTGATGGCGCCGCTCGGGTCTTTGTGGAAGGTGAAGGTGATGTCGCCGGAGAGGATGAAGAATTGGAGCGGGGATTCGGGGAGGAGTTCTAGCGGGTCTGGTCCGAAGGGCTCGGCTTCCACGAAAAGGCCGGTCGGTTTTGTGGTGACGGTTAGTTTGCCGATGCCGGTGATTTCGTAGACGCCGGGATAGGCGGCGAAGGTGGAGGGATTGATTTTGATGAGCGTGTGCTCGATGGGCTTGAAATCGGGCCAGCTGTATTCCTTGGCTACCGAACGAAAGATTTCTTCGGTTAGTTCACTGCCGCTGTCGGAGTTGGTCATGACGGCGAAGCCTTGCCCAGAATCGGTATAGGTTTCGATGTCGCAGCGGAAGCCTTCGTTTGCGCCGCCGTGGCCGAAATGGAGTTTTTCACCGGGAGATTCGAGGCCGAAGCCGAGGCCCGAAGTGCCGAATTGGTGAGTGAGCATCTGGCGCGCCATGTCTTGCGAAAGAATTTTCGCGGATTTTCCAGCGTATTCGCCTTGGACTTCCATGGCCATGCGAGCTAGGTCGGAGGGAGTTGTCCAAAGCCCCGCGGGCGCCATTTCCGGATAAGTGTGCCAACCGCCTTTTACTGGGTCGCCGTTGCCGCGATACGGAGTAGCGGCTTCTTGTGCGCGATTTTTCGGAAGCGGTTGCTCGTAGGTACTGTGGGTCATACCCGCGGGACCGAGGACGAGTTCGCGCATGATTTGCGGAAAGGGCTTTCCAGTGACGTCGGACATAAGCGTTTGCAGAATGACGAATCCGCCGCCGGAATAACGCCAAAGAGTACCGGGGACGACATCGACGCGGATGGGATCAGAGTTGGCTGGCTTTTCGCCGTTGAGGACCTGCACGACGGTAGGAACGGGTTCGTCGGACGCGTAGCCGGCGAAACCGTGAACCGTGAGGCCGGCGCTGTGGCTGAGGATGCGCCGGACAGTAACTTTTTCTTTTACCGTGAAGTTGTTTTCGGGCACTTTCCAGGTGCGAAGCTTGACGTTGACGTCCTCGTCGAGGCTGAGCTTGCCGTCTTGCACGAGGCGGAGGGCGGCGAGGGCAGCGACGGGTTTGCTGATGGAGGCGGCCTGGAAAAGTGTGTCGGGCGTGACGGGTTTTTTGGAGGCAACGTCCGCGAATCCGTAGGTTTTCGTCCAGATGATTTGGCCGTGGTCGAAGAAGGCGACGCTGACGCCGGGAACTTTGTAGTGGGCCATGCGATCGGCGATGGTCATCGGCGCTGGCGGTTGGCCTTTGATGATGACGGCAGGCAGGAGGCCGCTTTCGATGCGGGAGATGCGGGCAGCAAGAGCGGGATCGGGTGCCGGGGAATTCGAGGATTGTTGTGCTGAAGAGAGGGCGCTGGCTAGATTGCTGGCGGAGAGTTTAGGGGAAAGCAGTGATGAACTGCAGATGCCCACCGCGAGGAGCGCGAATACCGCGGTCAGGAGGATTAGGGCTTTTGTGGTCGTTGATCTGGTCGGCGTTGGTTTCATAGGGGATCTCATGGGCGGAAATCGTACCACTTTTGAGTGCGAGACGATTCGTTTGGTTGGCCTGTGGTTGAGCGAAAGCTAGGCTGGTATGGTCGAGTGTGCGATGCAGTGGAAGAGGGTGGGGCAAGCCCCAAGCTTGTCCAAATTAGGTTTTGGGGATAGGGCGGAAAGACCTGTTACTTTGAGTTGGGTTCCGTGACAAGAACCAACTTAAAGGACAGGAGATTCCGCCTTGAACCGAGTATGCAGTATTTTTTCTCAGCTGTTGCAGTTCTTTCCTCGTCTGGAATTTGAGCAGGCCGTTCGCGAGACGCGCGCCGAACGGCACGCGCGTGGGTTCAGTTGCTGGGGACAATTCGTGGCCATGTTGTTCTGCCAGTTGGGGCAGGCTCGTTCCTTGCGCGAAATTTGTGGCGGGCTGGCGAGTTGCGAAGGCAAGCTCAAGCATCTCGGGGTGCCCCAGGCGCCCAACAAGTCCACTCTCGCCTATGCCAACCAACACCGGCCCTGGCCCTTGTATCAGAAAGTGTTTGGCGTTTTGTTTGCGCGTTGCCAGCAAGTGGCCGGCACGCGGCACCGCTTTCGTTTTCGCAACCCCCTGTTGAGCATCGACGGCACGCTCATCGATCTCTGCGTCACTATGTTTGACTGGGCTCACTACCAGCAAGGCAAGGGCGCCGCCAAGCTGCACTTGGTTCTGGACCATGATGGCTATCTCCCGCGCTATGCGGTGATCACCGAAGGAAAAGCCTCAGAGGTGAAAATAGCGCGCGCTTGGCAATTTGCGGCCGGCACTATCCTGGTTTTTGACCGCGGTTATGTGGACTACCAGTGGTATCAACGACTGACCGACAGCGGGGTGTTCTTTGTCACCCGCCTGCGCCACGATGCCCACTATCAGGTTCTGCAAGAGTTGCCGGTCCCGAAAAATCGCCACATTCTCAAAGACCAAATCATCGCCTTGGGCAGCCACCACTACCGGCAAAGGGCATCCTTCCGCCGCGTCGAACTGTGGCTGGAAGATCGTCAAGAAGTGCTGGTGCTGCTCAGCAACCACCTGGGCTTTGGTTCCACGACCATCGCGCAAATCTATCGCGAACGCTGGCGCATCGAAGTCTTCTTCCGCTATCTGAAGCAAAACCTGCGGATCAAAACCTTCGTGGGCACGTCCGCCAACGCCCTGCACATCCAGATTTGGACAGCACTGATCGCCATGCTGCTGTTGAAATACCTGCAACTACGCGCGCGCTACGGCTGGTCCTTGTCGAATCTGGTCGCCCTGCTGCGCCAACAGCTCTTTGTCTACCGCGATCTGCAAGCTTGGCTGGATACGCCGTTTGAAGCTCCACCGGCCTTGGCCGGTCTGCATGACGGCCAACTGGCGCTCCATTTTCCGCCCGCCGTTTAGGACAGCACCAGCACAACCTGAACCGCCAAACACACTCGCCGCATACAAAAATCCAATCTTTTCGACTCTCCCCTGCTCCAACCTTGTCTAATTTGGACAGCCTTGGGGCACGCCCCACCCCTACAGTTGACTTTGTGTTACGTTGGCCGGCTCCGGAAGAAATCGATGAGAAGTTCGGTTACGCGAGCGGGTTCTTCGTGCTGGAGCCAGTGAGAGGCGTTGGCGAAAGTGTAGAGTTCGGCGGAGTCGCAGTAGCGTAGGCTGTCGTGGGCCATGTCTGTAAGGAGAAAGGCGTCGCGTTCGCCCCAGAGGATGCGGGTGGGGACGTGGACGGTCGTGTCAGGGAATTTAGAGGTATGGCGAAAGGCGGCGCGATACCAGTTGATCATAGCAGTGAGCGCGCCGGGTTGCGACCAGGCAGTGCGGTATTGGGCTAGATCTTCGTCGGAGAAAGTGCCTCGGCTGCTGGAGCCGACGAGAGAGCGGACACCGAGGCGGAAGTTGAAGGCGGAGAACGCTGCTTCGGGAAAGCAGGGAAGTTGGAAGAAAAACATGTACCAGCTGCGACGAAGCTGGCGGCGATTTGTTTTCAGGTAGCGGCGCATGACGCTCGGGTGAGGGACGTTGAGAATGGCGAGTTTGGCGACGCGTTGTGGGTGGAGGAGCGCGACGCTCCACGCTACGGCGGCGCCCCAATCATGGCCAGTGAGAAAGAATTTTTGCGCGGCGAGTTGATCGGCGATGGCGAGAACGTCGGAGGTGAGTTCGGAGAGCGTGTAGTTAGCGGCGCCACGGGGCTTGCTGCTGGTGTTGTAGCCGCGCTGGTCGGGGACGATGACGCGGAAGCCGGCGGCGGCGAGCGGCTCGATTTGTCTGTGCCAGGAATACCAGAATTCGGGGAAGCCATGGAGCAGGATGACCACGGGGCCGTCTGGCGGACCGGCCGCGACGGCGTGGAGATCGATTGAACTGTTGTGGAAGGTTAAGTCTTCGAGAACGATTGGCACGGTGCAGAGTTTACATGGATGTGCGACGGAAACATGCACCGAGCAAGCGGGAGGGGCCCTTCCAGGATAAACAAGCCCCTCCCCTACGTGATCGAAGTGGTTTCGAGGCCGTAGGTGGTGACGTAGGCGGCAGTGGTTGCGATTTCCGAGACGCGAGCTTCGGAATCGCCGTGAGCGACCGAAGTGTGCGGCTCAGCGGCGGATTCGGGCGGGAGAGCGCCAATGGCTAGATTGCGGCCGGCGTTCTTGGCTTTATATAGCGCGCGGTCGGCGAGGGCGAGGACCTCTTCATAATTCACATCGACCGGCGAATTCATGTTCCACGGGAAGGCAGCCCAGCCAATCGAGACGGTACGGTGCAGAGAAAGTCCTGCGCCTTTGATCTTGAACGGTTCACCGGCGACGGCGGAGAGGACGCGTGCGGCGAGCGTGGCGGCTTCCTTGCGTTCGCAAAATCGGGAGACGACCAGGAATTCTTCGCCGCCCCAGCGGACCAGGACATCCGAATAGCGAATAGCGGAGCTGATGCGAGCGGTCAAGTCGATGAGCATTTGGTCGCCGGCATCGTGGCCAAAGCGATCGTTGATTTCTTTGAAGTGGTCGGCGTCGATGAGATAGAAAATGATGTCGCGATTACGACGGCTGCGCGTGGCGTCGGGTGCCGAGTAGGCGCGAATGGCTTGGCTGACGTCGCTGGCGATGGTGGCCTGGAAAAAACGGCGGTTGCGCGCGGCCGTGAGTGGGTCGGTGAGAGACATTTCCTCAAGCTCTTTGTTGGCTTGAGCGAGAGCTTCGCTGCGCTCGGCGACGGCTTCCTCGAGGCGGCTGCGTTCGCTCTGCAGTTTGCGGGTGCGGTAATTCATCAGGAAGTAGAGAGCCAAAAGGCCGAGAAGGATAACGAAGCCGCGCGAGTACCATGTCTGCCACCACGCAGGTATCACCTTGAACGAAAATTGGGCGGGGAAACTGAGCGTGCCGCGCGCGGAGCGACAAGAAACCGTGAAGCTGTAACTGCCGGGCGGAAGAGCGGGATAACGCGCTTCGCGGCCAGAGGTTTCGTTGGGCTCACTTTCGAGGCCTGCCAGGCGATAAGAGCAGCGGACATTTTCTGGATCGCGGAATGTAAGTGCCGCGAAATCCACTCGGAAGGTATTGTCGCTGCGCGAAGCTTCTGGATTGCGTTCGCCGGCGCGATCGCGCGCGCCGAGGTGAGCGGAAGTAATCACGACGCGCGGCGGAAGCTCGACACGTTCGTCGGCGGAAATGGGATTGTAGCGCGCGAGGCCACCGCTGGTACCGAAGAGCAGGGTGCCGTCCTCTTCCGCGAAAAAGCCGCTGTCGCTTAGGTCGTTCCAAATGAGGCCATCGGCCTGCGTGAAGCGAAGAGTGTGGCCATTACGCTGAAATTCCGTGAGGCCAAAAGCGCCTCCTGCCCAGACGTTGCCGTCGTGATCGGCTCCGATCATGTAAACGTCGAGAGAGGGAAGGCCATCCGCCAAACCATAGTGAGTGATTTGTGGTTTTCCGTCGACGAGGCGCAGGCAACTGAGGCCCAGAGCGTCGGAATAACGAAACCAGACTTCATTGCCGTTTACGGCAGCAGCTTCCACAACTTCGTCCTGCAACAAACCATTGGCGGTCGTGAAGTGCAGCCAATTCTTGCCGTCAAAGCGAGAGATGCCGCTTCTGCCAACGGCCCACATGACGCCGTCGGCGCTGGAAGTGAAGCGGCCGATGCCGTGATGAATTTCAGGAGGCAAAGGAACATCCACAAACTGAAATGGCCGCTGCGATGGACGGACCGCCTTCAGGTATTCATGGTTGGCGATCCAGATGCGGCCGTCTGGGCCGACGTGAATGCCGGTAGGAACGGGCTCGGGAGTCTTAATTTTTTCGGGCGTGAGTGATTCGGGGTCGAAACGCGTCAGTCCGCCTGGATAGCAGAGGACCCACACGGCGCCATCGGGCGCGAGGATCATTTCGCGGGCCAGCGAACCGTTCAGGCCATCCTTCGATTTCCAGATTCGCCAGTGAGCAGCCTGCGGATCCCACATGGCGACACCATTGTTGGTGCCAAGCCAAAGACGTTTGCGTTTATCGCGCAATTCGGACCACACGACGTTGTCGGGAAGGCCTTCCCCTTGTGTCCAACTGGACCACGTTTTCCGACCGATCCATCGCTGGATGCCAGCTCCGCCGAGGCCAATCCAATAAGCTCCCTCGCGATCTTCAGTGATGGCAAAGGTGGCGTTGACAGCCATGCCGCGGCTTTGATCAATGACTTCCCACTGCCCAGAGATGCGTCGATAGAGTCCCGCAACAGTGGGAATCATGAGATTGCCGGAACGATCCAGTGCCGGCGAACCATAGTCGTTCGCTGGGGGAAGATCGGGAAGCTCGGAGATGAAGCCGGTCGCGCCCGGATTGAGGCGATAGAGATGCGCCGAAGTGCGAACCCATAAAATCTTCTCGAAATCCTGAAGAATACTGATCACAGGTTCGTGCGGGAGACCGCTTTGAGCGGGGAACATGTGAACATGATCCTGGGAATCCAGCCAGCCGACACGGTGACCGGACGCGAACCAAATACGGCCTTCGGAGGTAATGTTGACCGACTCCGCTTCCTCGCTCGGCAAACCGTCCGCGATGGACCAGAGGCGGAGATCGTTGGGGCGGGACGGATCGACGCGCAGCAGGCCGCCTTCGGTCGCGAGATAGACAGTGCCCCAAGGGTCGAGGGCAAGTACGGAAGGCTGCCTGAAAAAATTGTAAACCTTCGGGAGGGGCAGTTGGTGAAGCGTGCCGCCTTCCATGTAAGAGATCCCGCGCGACGTGACAATCCAGATTCGCCCAGTGGGAGCCAGGACAAGCTGGTTCACGTTGGTACTGGGGAGCCCCTGTTCGATGCCGTAGCGCACAACGCGATTGCCATCGAAGCGAAGAAGTCCGTCAGGCGTGCCGATCCAGATGAAGCCGTCCTGGTCCTGCAGAATGCAGGATGGAGTCAAAGAACTAAGGCCGAAGTCTTCGCCAACGCGCTGAAAAACGTAGTGCGGCCTGTGGGGCAGAGAAAGCGCAGGCGTCCCAGTGGGCATTGCCTGAGCGGCAAGGGAACCGAGTACCAGGACTAGTATGATAGCCAAGAAAAAGGCGGAGGAATTCTTGCCCCGCATGAACGCTCCAAGTGACGCAGCCCAAATAGTTTAGCGTGCACGGAGGCGGGACGGTGGGGGCGGAACCCAAAACGATAATGGCGGATTGGGAGGATTTGTAAAGGGGGCGGAAGGCGGCAGATCCCACTGTACTGCCCCTAAATACTGAATAAACCGCCAGCAGTTGTCGCTAACTCTCTAGTCGAGCTTGCGAACTTCAACACCGTGTGGTGGCTCGCTACCTTGATGTCAGCTCAGAACCTCAAAATTCCTGAGACCGGATTTGAGCCGCACTTCGCTGAAGCCGCTGCATAAAAAGGTCCTATTGGGCAGTCACTCGCTGTGCCTGGAATCTAAGCGACACTAGTAATGCGATCAGACAATATTCTGCTGATTGCTGACCGACTCCATGGGCAGCGCCCCCGGCGAGCGGAGAGTCCGAATATCCCGCATCGGCGGCTGGCCGAAGAAGCGACTGTATTCGCGATTGAATTGGCTGGCACTTTCGTACCCGACTTCGAAGGCGGCGCTGGCGGCGTCAAGGCCATCGACAAGCATGCGTGCCCGCGCTGCCTGCAACCTAAGCTGCTTCTGGTATTGAAGAGGACTCATGGCGGTCAGCGCACGAAAATGATGGTGCAGTGTGGATAGACCCATTCCCGCGATTTGCGCCAGATCTTCCATACGTAGAGGCTTCGCGTAGTTTGCTTTGATCCACGCAATGGCTTTTGCCGTCCTGTGGCTCTGATCTCCTAGGGTGGCAATCGCTCGAAGGCGTGCCCCCTCTGGTCCGCGAAGTATTCGATAGATGATTTCGCGTTGAATCAGTCCACTCAGAAAAGGAATGTCTAGAGGAGCATCCAGCAGATCTATGAGCCGGCAGCACGCGCTGAGAAATTCCGCCGTGGCTTCCCCGATCGCCATTGCAGGACTGTCGGGGGGCGCCTCGGCCACCCTAATCTCTTCACGGCTGAGGAGTTCACGAATCATGGGCATTTCAAGTTTCAGCGACATCGCCAGTGAGGGTACTTTTTCACTGGCCTCGATGACCTGACTGACGATTGGCAAATCGAGCGACGTCAGCAGGTATCGCGATTCACCGTAGATGAAGCTGGTTCGGCCAAGGTCCACTCTTTTTCGTCCTTGGGCCATCACGGTCACGCTTGGCTCGTAGGTCATCGAGCATGGGGCGGTCGGTGCAATCCGCCGGTGGAGCGTCAGGCCGTGAATTTCAGTTGCCCGATTCTCTTCGGAGCCCATAAACGAGGCAATCTTGCGAGCCAGCTCAATGCGCAATTCACTCGCTCGATTTGATCGCAGAGTAGCGTCTTTGCTGGCATTTTTCATTGTATTGGTTCGCTCATCCTTGCCCTAAGATACCCGCTTAGCTCTGGATATACCAAGAATTTTTCACATAACGAGAGGAATAGGCAATGAATCGGAAGGATCGGGCTACCGTTCTCTCTGCATTTGATTTTAGTCTGGGAATGGCAGAAATGCTTCGGAAGGAGAAGCAATGGAAAAGCGCAAACTTGGAAAAAGCAATTTGGAAGTTTCGGCTCTTGGGCTGGGTTGCATGGGGCTCAGCTTCGGCTTCGGGCCCGCAGTCGACAAGAAGGATGGGATAGCGCTGATTCGAGCGGCGGTCGAACGCGGCGTCACATTCTTTGATACTGCTGAGATCTACGGCCCGTTCACGAATGAAGAACTCGTAGGTGAAGCCCTCACTCCCTTCGGCGAGCAAGTGGCGATCGCCACCAAGTTCGGATTCAAAATTGATCCGGCCACAGGCAAGATGGCTGGGCTGGACAGCCGGCCTGCGCACATTAAGGAAGTCGCTGAAGCCTCATTGAAACGCCTCAAGACGGAAGTCATCGATTTGTTATATCAGCACCGCGTTGACCCCGACGTGCCCATCGAAGACGTCGCGGGAGCTGTGAAGGAATTAATTCAGCAAGGCAAGGTAAAACACTTTGGACTTTCCGAAGCGGGAGTCAAAACCATTCGTCGCGCGCACGCCGTTCAGCCTGTGACTGCACTGCAAAGCGAATATTCATTGTGGTGGAGAGAGCCTGAAGCCGAAGTGATACCGACCCTGGAAGAGCTCGGAATCGGGTTCGTGCCTTTCAGTCCGCTGGGGAAAGGCTTCCTTACCGGGAAGATCGACGAGAAAACCACGTTCGACAGTTCCGATTTCCGCAACATCGTGCCGCGTTTTTCGCCCGAGGCGCGGAAAGCGAATCAGGCGGTAGTGGATCTGCTCGGCAGAATTGCGGAACAGAAGAAGGCGACACCGGCGCAGATCGCACTGGCATGGCTGCTTGCGCAGAAGCCATGGATGGTTCCGATTCCCGGCACGACCAAGGTATCGCGCCTGGACGAGAACCTTGGAGGAGCAAACATCAAGCTCACAACAGCCGATTTGACCGAAATCGACAGTGCCGCATCCAAAATCAAGGTTGAAGGCGCGCGGTATCCGGAGCACTTGCAGAAAATGGTTGGCCGCTAAGCAGCTAATCTTCAGACTAAATCTCGAATCGAACAAAGGGTTAAAAACCAGGAGAATTTATGTACAAAGCAAAAGCGTATGCGGCTGCAAGTGCAACATCGCCTGTTGCGTCGGCTACCATCACACGGCGCGATCCCACCGAAGACGACGTGCAGATCGAAATTCTGTTCTGCGGCATCTGCCACTCCGATCTGCACCAGGTCCGTAACGAGTGGAGCGGCGTGATGCCCACCGTCTACCCTTGCGTCCCCGGACACGAAATCGTCGGCCGAGTCACGAAAGTCGGCGCGGCGGTTAAGAAGTTCAAGCGCGGTGATCTTGCCGCGGTGGGCTGCATGGTGGACTCCGACCGCACCTGCCCCGAGTGCCAAGCGGGCCTCGAGCAGTTCTGTCCGAATTTCACGTTAACTTACAACTTTCCCGATAAGCATCTGGGAGGCGTGACCTACGGCGGCTACTCCGAGGGTATCGTGGTCGATCAAAGGTTCGTCCTGCACGTCCCAGAAAATCTAAATCTCGCGGGCGCTGCTCCTCTGCTGTGCGCGGGAATCACGACGTACTCGCCGATGCATCATTGGGGCGTCACGAAGGGCAAGAAAGTCGGCATCGTCGGGCTCGGCGGGCTAGGCCACATGGGCGTGAAGTTTGCAGCATGCGCTCGGAGCGCATGTTGCCGTGTTTACGACTTCGCCGAACAAAAAGGAGGATGCGCTACGCCTGGGAGCAGATGAGGTCATCCTTTCGAAAAATGCGGACGAGATGCAGAAACATGCTGGCAGCTTCGACTTCATTCTTGACGCGGTCTCCGCCGATCACGACATAAACGCTTACCTTAATCTGCTGCGGCGTGATGGCCATATCGTTATGGTTGGCGCGCCCGAGAAACCGCTTGCAGTTTCGGTCTTCAGTCTGATCATGGGTCGCCGCAGCATTTCAGGTTCCCCTATCGGTGGCATCGCGGAAACCCAGGAGATGCTGAATTTTTGCGGGAAGCACAACATCACTTCGGATGTTGAGGTGATCCCCATCCAGAAGGTCAATGAGGCCTACGAGCGGCTGCTGAAGTCCGATGTGAAGTACCGCTTCTCGATCGATATGGCCTCTCTGAAGTCTGAGTAAACCGAGAACGATATGGGGGAGCTGAGTAAATAAAGCGCTCGCCATCCCGAGGACATTGAGCGCATGAGCAATCCCTGAAAGGAGGCACATGCCAAAGCCGAACGATGCACTGAAAGACCGCCTCTCCCGGTATCGTGAAATTGACCTGAGCGTGATTGGAAGAAAGTCTGGGCGGACCATCTCACAGCCGGTTTGGTTCGTATTGGACGATGACACGCTTTGCCTACTGCCGGTGCGAGGCTCGGATACACAGTGGTATAAGAACCTGCTGCAACACCCGTCCATTCGGATTGATGCGCGCGGCGCAGGAGCTGATTTTCAGGGTGTTCCTGTTACGGATCAGAACAAAGTTTCGTCGGTGGTTGGAAATTCCGTGCCAAGTATGGAACGGGTGATGTGAAGAAATACTATTCCAAGCTGGATGTTGCCGTCCTCGCCCGCATGTAATGAGCGAATCGTGACGGCAACGGAGGTGACATACCCGTTCCTACGTTTTGGGGAGTAGAGTAAGAGCGAATCCAGAGTGTGCCTTTGAAGGGAGTTGGCTATGGTCAAGATTATCGTGAATGGAGTTCAGCGTGAGGTCCAAGCGCCTGACGACACGCCACTCCTCTACGTTTTGCGCAACGATCTGCAACTCAGCGGGCCGCAATTTGGTTGCGGGCTCGCACAATGCGGAGCCTGCTCCGTCCTCATCGACGGCAAGGAAATTCGTTCCTGCGTCACCCCGATCTCCACCGTAAAGGCCAATCAGGAGATCACCACGCTCGAAGGTTTGCCCGCGCGCTGGGCAAAGCAAAAAGGCCTCTCGGCGGAGGACGCGAAAGACACGCTTCACCCGGTCCAGCAAGCATGGATCGCCGAGCAAACTCCTCTCTGCGGTTTCTGCCAAAGTGGAATGATGATCGTCGCCACTGAACTCCTCGAGAAAAATGTCAATCCCAGCGACGCACAAATCAAAGCTGCCTTCACCACCGAGGGGCCATCGCCGCACCTCTGCCGTTGCGGCAGCTATGCTGCAATTATCGACGCCGTAAAACACGCCGCATCGCTTATGGGAAAGGGGAGGTGAGCCATGACTACCGCCGCTGAAAACACCGTCAAGGTACATGAAGCTACTCTTTCCCGCCGCCAATTCGTCAAAACTGGCGGAGCACTTGTTGTCGGCATCGCGTTTGTCGGTCCTTCCCTCCTCAAAGCTCAGCGTTTCCAGGGCCCGAAAGTCACCGGGGCTCCCTTCAAGAACTCTCTCGATCCGACTCAACTCAGTTCCTGGATCGAAATACATCCGGACAACACCGTCCTCATTCGCACCGGCAAGAGCGACTTCGGCCAGGGCTCCACATTCACGGCATATCGCCAGATTGTTGCCGAGGAATTGAGTGTCCCGTTCGAAGCCATCACCACCGTCGTCGCCGGGCACACCGATCAAACGCCCGATGGCAGCGGCGCCTTCGATTTTCTCGGCCGCGGCACTCCCAACATCCGAAAGGCCGCTGCGTACACCTATCAAGCTCTCCTCGACCTTGCCTCTGAACGCCTCTCAGTTCCTAAAGGTCAGCTCACCGCCAAAGACGGCGTCTTTTCCGGCGGCGGCAAAAGCATCTCGTATGGTGACCTCGTCAAAGATCAGCAGCTCAAACTAACGATTCCCGTCAGCGGAGATCTGACCGGCATTATGGGATTGACAGTCGAAGGCGATCCACCGATGAAGCCTGTCAGCGCCTACACCGTCATCGGTAAATCGCACCCAAACTCCATCATCACCTCCAAAGTCACCGCAAAAGAGACTTGGGCCACCGACATTCGCCTTCCCGGAATGTTGCACGGACGCATGGTTCATCCCAAAACGCTCGGCTCCACGCTCGTCTCTGCCGGCCAGCTCGACAAATCCCAATTTCCCAATTCGCAAGTCGTCGTGAAAGGAAATCTCATCGGAGTCGTCGCTCCAACCGAGTGGGAAGCTATTCAGGCTTCGCAGCAAGTCGCTGCCGCAACCAAATGGACAGAATGGAAAGGCCTGCCCGGTAACGAAAAACTCTACGATTCCCTACGTAAAGAGGCCGATTGGACCACTGCGCAAGTTACCAAAGGCGACGCCAACAAAGGTGATGTGCCAGCAGCGCTCGCTTCAGCTCATAAAAAGCTAGCTGCCACGTATCACTTTCCCTTCATGAAGCACGCCCCCATCGGTCCAACGATAGCCGTTGCAGACGTCAATCCCGACGGCACAGTCCACATTCACACGCACAATCAAAATCCCCAAGCCTTGCGCGGCGAAATCGCCACGATGCTCAGCACCACGCCCGATCACATCATCGTTCACACGCATCCGGGAGCAGGACACTACGGCCGCTCCAACGGCGGCAACTCTGGCGCGGAAGACGACGCCGTACTCCTGTCCCAGGCTGTTGGAAAACCTGTGCGCGTTCAGTGGATGCGTGCCGAGGATTTACAGTGGTCCACGCAATCCCCGGCTGCTTTCGCCGATGTCGAATTCGCTCTCGACGAAAAAGGAAGAATCTCCGGCTACCAGATAGATCACTACATGCCGGCCTTCCAGGATGATCGCCCCATCGGCGCCATCCTCGCTGGACTTCCTACCATGCCCGCGCCGGGAGGCGGCGGCTCAGGATTCACCAGCTCTACGGCCAACTTCGTGTCCGATCCTTGGTCTTACGATCTCATTCCCAACGTGGCCGAGCGCGGCCACGGCACGTTTCAGGTCGGACAAAAAGCTTCGCCGATCGCCGTCGGTCTTCGCGATCACAGCATGCGTACGCCCGGACAGTACCAGCAAAACTATCCGCGCGAACTCGCCTTCAGCGAAGCCGCAGCGCTAGCCGGTGCCGATGCGATTCAATTTCGAATCGACCACGCCAAAGAAGAGCGCCTCATCAATGTTCTCCAGCAAGTTCGCGAAGCTTCCGGCTGGGACACGCGTCCCTCGCCTAGCCCTGGAGCAAAATCTGTCGGCTCAACTCCCGTTCGCGGCCGCGGAGTCTCCGCCATGTTCCGCTCGGGAACCTATTGGGCTTGCGTGTGCGAAATCACCGTCTCGCCCAACACTGGTGCCATCGCCGTTGAAAAATACACTATCGCCGTGGATCCCGGCATCGTCGTCAATCCCGCTCAACTAAAGCGGCAAGTCCAAGGTGGCGCCATGATGGGCATCAGCCATGCGCTCTACGAAGAAGCTATGTTCGATGAAAGCGGCATTACTTCGCGCGACTGGAATACCTATCCCGATTGCCAAAATGACGGACACTCCCGAATTCAAAGTCGTCCTCATTCACAACCCCAAAGTCGGCGCGTACGGCGGAGGCTCCGAAGCTGCGAACGCGCTTGCCGCTCCAGCGATCGCAGCGGCCCTCCACGACGCCACTGGAAAGGTTCTCACGGCGGCTTCCGTTGAAGCGTACCTATGTGCAGGCGCTTCTGAAGACTTAACCGAGTATCAGGAGAGGACGCTCTATTGGAAATCAAAAGAGTTGGGTCGCAGCCTTCCGCAAAAGGCCCGTCGGAATGGTTCACCGGCGCGGTGCGAATTGACCCGCTATTTCAGGCACCCGAACCGGCGTTTGTTCAAGGTGCCTGCGTAACGTTCGAGCCGGGCGCGCGCACTGCATGGCACACGCATCCGCTCGGTCAGACTCTCATCGTCACGGCCGGCTCCGGCCTAGCACAGCGATGGGGCGGGCCAGTCGAGGAAATCCGGCCCGGAGATGTCGTCTGGTTCTCGCCCGGCGAGAAGCACTGGCACGGCGCCACGCCAACCACGGGCATGACGCACATCGCCATTCAAGAAAAGCTCGACGGAAAAGTTGTCGACTGGCTGGAACAGGTCAGCGACGAACAATATCAAGGTCGGGGCGCGGCATGAGAAGTGCCGTCATGACAGAGACCTTCAGCATTTCAATGCAAATCAGCGCGCCATAACTTCCGATTCGCCAATCCGGAAGTTGGAAGCGCTGAAAGCGAGGGAGGCTGTCCTCTCTGATAGATGGCATCAGAAGCCGTCTGCGCTAGAAGAAAAATTTTGCGCCAAACTGGACGAGGCGGGGTGGCGCGGCGCTGACGACATCGCCGAAAGTCGAGCTGTCAATGTTGCCGTCAACGGCTTGCGGGCCGAAGAACTGCGCATGGTTGAACGCGTTGAAGGCTTCGACGCGGAATTGCAAAGATTTCGCTTCCGTTAAACGCAAATTTTTGAGAAGAGCTATGTCGTAGTTGTCCATTCCCGGGCCGTAGAAGAAGCGGCGGCGCGCCGTGCCGGGCGTGCCCAACGCGTTCTCAGGGAATTGCGCGGCGTTGAAATACGCGCGGCCATTGCGGGGATTGCCATTGAGGTTGAGCGGGCCTCCCAGAAAGTCGGGTTCATCCACGCCAAAGTTGTTGATGCCGTTCGGCTCCGCGCCGAGCAGAGAGTTGTCGCCGAAGTTGATCAGCGTCACTGGAAGACCCGAACTGAAGCGCGTGATCCCGGATAGTTCCCAGCCCTGCGTCAAACGATTTGTGGCATGCAGCAGTCGTTCGATAGGGAGTTGGTAGCTGTAGCTCACCACAAAGTTATGCTTCACATCAAACGAAGATAGCGCTCGGCTGAGCGAAGGATTCAGCGGATTGACGGCTTCTCCCAAATTCGAGGACTGATCGATAGATTTGCTGAAGGTGTAGCCGGCCAGCACCGTCAAACTCCGGCCCGTGTGCCGCAAGGTGGCCTGCATTGAATTGTAGTTGGAATTTCCGATAGTGGCTTGGTTGGCGTTGCTGCCGAAATTCGGTCCCAAGGGGCCGCGCGTGCCCTGCTGGATCGCACCTGTGGCCGTCGTGTAAGTAGTGTCCTCCCCAAAAGGGCCGCACGGGACTTGCCCGGGGGCAAGATTGGCAGGATTGGTCAGGAACAAGCACAGCGCAGGGTCGCCTGGGTTGGATTCTTCAAGCACCAAAAGCCGGTGTCCCTGATTGCCCACGTAATTCAAACTGAGCACCGTATTTGCGCCCAGTCCGCGCTCGATCGACAGCATGTATTCCTCGGTGTATGGAATACGATTGCTGGGAAGATAATTCGGAAGCCCTGATATCGGCTCGAACTGCGAAAAGTCCGTGGTCGTATCAGGATGCTGCGCACTTGCACCTAGTGGCGCAAGCTGGAGCGGGAACGCTTGGCCAAGGTCCTGTCCGGTGGCGAGCGTCACGAAAGGATTGGCAAACTGCGGCGGAGCGGGGCTCGTGTAGGTCGAACCGTAAGGCGCGTTTGCGCTCATTACGCCAATCGAAAGCGCTTCAATCGCGGTATAGAAAATCCCGTAGCTCGCGCGGATGCTCGTCTTGCCGGGAGCGCCGAGAATTTTGGCAAGCAAGCCGTCACCAGAAGAGCTGGGCGAGTAGGCCAAGCCAATGCGCGGAGCAAAATCGCGATTTCCCGGAGGCGCAAGCGTGCGCGGTACTCCAGGGTCGCCAGGATAGACAATCCCTGCCGGCGCGCTCGGGAAAACCACAGACTGCTCATTTGGCACGAACGCTGCGATCTGGTTGTATTTCTCGTACCAAGGCTCAATGCGATCCCAGCGCAAGCCGTAGTTGAGCGTGAGATTGCGCGTTAGCCGCCAACTGTCTTGGGCGAAGAGGCCGACATATTTGTTGCGTCCGTAAAAAGCTTGCAGCTGGCTTTGGTTGTATTGGCTGGGCGCTCCCAGAAGAAAGTCCGCGAAATCGGAGCCGGTTTCCGTTCCAAAGAAGAGAAAGCTGCCATTGAATTGCGCGATAGCATTGACGTTGACCTGATCGTAGTGAAATTCACCGCCTGTTTTGATCGTGTGCCTTCCAATCACTTTGGAAAAATTGTCGAGCCACTGATAGGTGTTTCCAATCTGGTTGAGCTCATTAGTGTTAGTGCCAATCGTGAAGCTGTTAAAGGCAACGCTCTCGACGCCTTCCGTTTTTGGAGAGAGAGGCAGGATTCCCGTAAAGCCTTGCGAAGCCAAGCTGACGCCGAGGCCGCCGATCGGTTTGCCCAGGTCGACCGCGTTGCGGAGATAGCTGAAGTGAAATTCATTCACAGCCGTCGGACCGATTGTTTTCGTATCGCCTAGGCTGATCAACTGAGCGCGGCCCGAATAGTTTGCGTTGAAGCCAGGGACGTTTGCGCCGCCTTGCGCGACAGGATAGGGATTGTCTTGTGACCAATCGTCGAGGAAATAGTAGGCGGAGAGCGATCCCCATCTGGTTTCGGCATCCGCCCGATACGCACCTTTGTCATCGCGCAAGGTCTGGTTGAATGCCGAGGTGGAAAATGTTCCGTTCGAGTTGGTCGGCGTAGGAATGTATTTCAAAAGATTTTGGGCCGGTGTGGACCACGCGCTCTGCGGAATCACGGCTCCCGGAAAAACGCATGGATTGGGGCCGGTGCTCGCACATCCAGGCGTGAAGTAATTTTCGCCAGCGGTGACTGTGTAGCCCAATTTTTGCGAAAGGGTGGTGGCAAAGGCCGCTCCGCTCACAGTTGTCGGTACCGTGTTTCCGTTGGCATCGGTGGTTACGAACGAACTGGCTAGATCGGATAGATTTCCCGTGCGGTCCTGTGCGGAGGGGACCGGAATTTGGCCGGTGTCAACGCCTTGGGTCGAACGCGTTCCCTGATAGTCGCCGAAGAAGAAAATTTTGTCCTTGCGGATCGGGCCACCGAATGTGCCGCCGAATTGGTTTTGATCGAAGGTCCCGCGCGTGGGCGAGAAATAATTGCGCGCATCGAGTTCCGTGTTGCGCAGGAACTCAAAACCGTCGCCGTGAAACGCGTTGGCGCCGGATTTCGTGATGACGTTGATCTGGCCGCCACTGAATTCGCCGTACTCGGCGTCAAAGTTGTTCGTCAGAATACGAAACTCGGCGATGGAATCGAGATTGGGGATTACCGAAGCCCCATTGTTCACGTCTTCTTCGACGTCGCTTCCATTGACAATGAAACTGTTCGCAAATTCGCGTTGTCCGTTGATCGAAATCGTGCCGGGATTCAAGTCGCCTGAAGGAGAAAGCACGCTCGCGCCCACATCTTGCACAGTATCGCCCGTGATAGAGGTGACGGGAACTACGCCGGGCTGAAGGGCCAGCAAATCGGTAAAGCTGCGGCCGTTCAGGGGCACGGCCGTCATTTGAGCGCCAGAAATCACTTCGCCATTTTGTGTGCTTGATGTGTCGATGAGGATTGGCGGATCGACGATTAAGATAGTGTCTGTCCTCTCCCCAACGACTAAGACCGCGTCGATTCGCAATGCGCTGTTGGCATCAATCACGATTCGGGTCTTGCGGTACGAACGGAACCCCGAGCTTGCAACTTCGAGTTCGTAGTTCCCGATCGGAAGATTCGGAAACGAATAGAAACCTCTGTCGTCGGTGGCCGTTTTTTGACTGATGCCAGTGTCAGCATTTGTCGCCGTGACGTCGGCTTTTACAACTACCGCGCCGCTCGAGTCCGTCACTGTGCCCGAGATGGTTCCTCCAACGCCAGCCCACGAATCAACGGCCATGAGCA
Source organism: uncultured Acidobacteriota bacterium (assembly GCA_963784015.1). GTDB lineage: Bacteria > Acidobacteriota > Terriglobia > Acidiferrales > UBA7541 > Acidiferrum. Next base: position 718,981 of record CAWAPX010000023.1, on the reverse strand, counting down.
GGGCAAAGCAAAGGGAGAGACACAGAGCAAGTCGTCCTGAGGGCCTCATGATGGGAAATGAAAAAGCGCCTTTGTAGTTCCACTTCATGCCGAACATCCTGACGTTCCCCCGTAAACCCATCACGAACTCCCCCAGATTTCAGGGTTGGCCGGCTAAAGGGCAAGTTTTCCTGAAGCTAGTTCGCAATCTTGCAGAGTTTTCTGTCTTTCAATCGACCTGGAAACAATGGCAAGACTTTATTTCAGGCAGATGATAGAAGAGCAGTTGTTGCAAAGCATTTGCAACTAAAATATACGACAAGATTAGTCCTATTTCAAATGAAAATCATTGAACGGTGGAATTCGGGGGTTGAACAGGCGGCAAAAGAAGGCGAAGTGTAAAAACAGGCTCTGTTAAATCAGGAAATCGGCTCAAAAACCGGGGGCACCCGTGGCGGCAGGACGCATTTCTGGGGCGTTGACGCCGAACCGGAGGTGCGCGAAGTACGTTTGGCCGAGAGACATTAGCCCCGTGTAGAGATAACCCCATACAAAGAGGAGCAGGAATGGGATTGTTGCGTAGTTTTCATTGGTAATGGCGTACACGACGGTGGCCGCAAAGTATAGACCCAGCAGGACTTCGGCGTAGGGCATCCAGCCGGCTTTGTTTTTGTATTTCTTCGCGACGAAGGTGCCTTTCTTGCCTTCGATATTGAATTTGGGAGTGCGCGCGAACTCACTCTTCTTGCCGATAATGGCTTCGAGGACGGCTTGTGCGTTGCGCACCGAGATGCCGATGCCGGTCGCCATGACGAAGGGCATATAAAGGAACGTGCGCCACCAGTTTTTCGGTCGGAGTTCCCGTTGGGCGACGATGTAGAAGCTGGAGATCGAGCACGTGGAAGCCAGGAAAAGAGGGAGGTCGACCACGAGCATCTGGAACCAGCCCTGATAAAAACGCACAATCATGGCGGGGAGGAGCATAACCGAAAAGAGAACCATCAGCGGGTAGCTGATATTGGCTGTGAGATGGAAGAAAGCCTCGGCTTTGACGTGCCAGGGAGCGTCGGACTTCAAAACTCGTGGAAGGATTTTCTTCGCGGTTTGTATCAGGCCTTTGGCCCAGCGCGCTTGCTGAGCTTTGAAGCCGTTCATATCGACAGGTAGCTCGGAAGCGCACTCAATTTGCGGGAGGTAGAGGAACTTCCAGCCTTTGAGCTGCGCGCGATAGGAGAGGTCGGTGTCTTCGGTGAGTGTGTCATGCTCCCAGCCGCCGGCTTCATCGATAGCTGCACGGCGCCAGACGCCCGCGGTGCCGTTGAAATTGAAAAAGGTTCCGCGGCGAGAACGCGCGCCGTGCTCAACGACGAAGTGGCCGTCGAGCAGGATGGTTTCGACTTGCGTGAGAAGCGAGTAGTCGCGGTTGAGGTAGGTCCAGCGCGTCTGAACCATGCCGATTTTGGGTCCGTTCGCGGGATCGACGAAATACGGAATCGTGCGGCGCAGGAAATCAGGCTCGGGAATAAAGTCCGCGTCGAAGATAGCGACATATTCGCCCCGCGAAGTCTTGAGGCCGTTTTCGAGGGCGCCAGCTTTGTAGCCTTCGCGGTTGGTGCGGTGAATATAGACGACGGGCATGCCTTGCGCGGCATGGCGTTCCACGCATGCGCTGGCGACCTGGCACGTTTCGTCGGTGGAATCGTCGAGCACCTGAACATCTAGCAATTCCCGCGGATAGTCGAAGCGAGATAAAGCCTCGACGAGGCGCTCGATCACGTAGCGCTCGTTGAAGATGGGAAGCTGAACTGTGACGCGCGGCCAGTTTTTGACTTCGGGCGGGGGACCAGGAACGTTTTTCGAGTAGACGTAGTAATCGTAGACAAGCCAGTAGCGGTGCAGTCCGTAGGCAGCGAGGACGAAAAGAACGAGAAAATAGGGAATCATCATCGCGAGGTCAAAGGCATCCGCATGATAGACGCCTGAAAAGGTGCGATCCGTTAGCTTGTGCCAGTATTGGCTAAGGGATGTTTGTGCGACGAAAACGCTTGCGATGTAGAGCAGGTTTAGCACGATGAAGACAGTTTTAGTTATGCGCTGATGAATCGCTACCGCTTGGCTACCGACAAATGATTATAAGGCGTAACTGCAAACCGCGAAAGGTCCGCGGACAGTTCTTCTGAGGCGAATTAGGCTGCGAGTGGTCTGACGGTTCAGAACACTTGCATGACTGCCGCTACGTGACCAGTACGATTTTGCCGGCGGCGCCGGGCTCCAGGATTTCCTTGTGGGCGCGCGCGGCTTCGGCCAAGGGATATTCTTTGCCTACCACGGGGCGGAGGGTGCCATTTTCCAAGCCGGCGATGATCCCGGCGTGGACGTCGGATTCTTCGGAAGCAGTGAGAGCCCAGAGTGTGAACCCGCGAGCCGAGGCTCGGCGCGCCATGAGGTCTCGGGGATTGATGGTGATTTCTCCGCGATTTCCGATGATGATAACGCGCCCGTTAGTGGCCAGGAGTTTCAGGTCATGGGCGAGATTCACGTTGGCGAGCATTTCGAGAATGATATCCACGCCTCGGCCGCCCGTTGCTTTCATAATTTCATCGAGATAACCCGGCTTGCTGTGATCGAAAACTTGATGAGCGCCTTCGCGAGTCGCCAGGTCGAGACCTTTCTGGCTGCTTGCGGTGCCGAAAATAGTAAGACCTGCCGCGCGGGCTATTTGGACTCCGGCGATGCCAACCCCGCCACTGGCGCCATGAATCAGAACAGTCTCCGAAGCGTGAGCTTGCGCCGAGTGATAGAGGGCGTGATAGGCGGTGCCGTACGGGACCCAGACGCCCGCGCCTTGGCTGAAGCTGGCTTTTTCCGGAAGCCGGTGGACCTGGCTTTCGAGAGCGATCGCGTATTCGGCATACGCGCCAGTGACGGTCTTGGCGACGTAGACGCGGTCGCCGGGTTTAACTTTGATGATGCCGGTGCCGACCGCCTCGACGGTGCCAGCGCCATCGGAGCCGGGCGTATACGGCAGCGGAGGCTTTACGGCGTATGTGCCGTTACGCATGTAGGTGTCGTAGGGATTCACACCGACGGCGTGGACGCGGACCAGGACTTGCCCGGCGGCGGGTTTCGGCGTGGGGATTTCCTCGAGCTTTAGGACTTCGGGACCGCCGAATTCGTGGACGACTATGGCTTTCATTTATGGCCTCCGGTGCTTGAGAAAGTTGATTTGAGTTCGCTCGCGATTCTTGGCTGCACTCTCGATTGCGAGATTCTAGCCGAAGACGGGCACGGCGTGCCGTGCCCCCACGAAGAAATTTTGGCGTCGTGGTTTCGCGGCATCTTAACTCCTCTAGAAGTGATCGTCGGCGTGCACATGGGACGATTCTTTTTCCTTTTCGAGCAGGCCTGCCGTCTGACCCCAAGCGGTTGTCTGCCAATTGTCTTTGCCTTTTTTCTCAGGAATCCAGGGTGGCAGCGTTTGGTTTAGGTAGGAAGCCAGCGCATAAATGTACGGTTCATACATGCGGCGGAGCTCGGTGAGTCGGCGATCGGCTTCCTCGCCGTCGCGCAGCTTCAAGCCGTGCTGAGCGAGGATGTCGCGGATGTGGCGCAATTGTTCGGCGGTGAGGCGGTCGTAGGGCATGGAAGCTGGTGCGGTGCCGAAAACTTGAGAGAGATCGACGACTGCGTGACGTGAGATCGCAAATGTGAGCTCGGCTTGCTTCTCGCAAGCGCCTTCGATACCGACCATGACGAGTGCGGAAGTATCGAGGATAGCGGTAAGCGACGCGACCCAGGACTGGTTGTCATGTTGCGAGCGGAAGAAAGCGAGAACCGGATAGGAGAGGTGGCTTTCCATGAGCTCGGCGGACCAGTGCTCCCAATCTTTTAGGAGTTCGCGTAACGCTTCTTGTCCGTGGGGATAGCTATGGCGCCGAAGAAGTTCTCCAGCAGTGGGAGGCGTGCCTGCGCGCGAATCGAGCAGAGAAATGTCTACCTCGCGCTTGGAAAACGATCCGTAAATAAAAGGGAGATAACCAATCACCGCAGCTAGGAAGCCAAAGCCAAAACCGGCTTCGATGACGACCAGAGCTCGCGCCAAGCCGGAACGAGGAATCACGTCGCCAAGGCCCAGGGTAAAAAATGTTGTTCCGCTGAGATATATGTCGGTAAGAAAGCTAGGTTCGCTGCCGCTGATAACCACGGCTGAGCCTGCCCCGTACTGCATGAGCCCGAAACCGAAAACCAGCCCGGTTGCCCACACACCAACGAGAACGAGGAGAGAGAGCGGCCCGTAAAAGCCGAGGAACGCCTCGCGGCTTTTGCGAGACGAGACCAGGCTGGTCGCGAATCTCCACAATTGCCATGTCGATCTATAAAACAGCCGCGCAAGACGAAACTTTCTCGTGACGCGACGAGGCAGGATGATGGCCTCGAACGCGTCCCACAAAACGATCAGAAAAATCGCGACGCCCGCGATGAAGGCGCCTGGAGCTGGAACCATGTGCGGCATTGTACTCGTTTCGCCTAGCGGTCGATGAACGGCGATGGATCAGGAGTTGAGGGTCGCGCTGACGCTGATCTCCGCTTTGAAAAGCTTGGAGACTGGGCAGCCGGTCTCGGCGGCTTTCACGGCGGCGTCAAACTTGGCTTTGTCCGCGCCCGGAATCGTGGCGACGAGGTCGAGATGGCTCTTGGTGATGGAGAAACCGTCGCCAACTTTATCGAGCGTGACAGTGGCGCTGGTTTCCAGCTTTTGCGCTGTCAATCCAGCCGCGCCGAGTTGCCCTGAAAGCGCCATGGTGAAACATCCCGCGTGCGCCGCAGCAAGGAGTTCTTCCGGATTGGTGCCGACACCATTTTCAAAGCGTGTGCTGAACGAATATTGCGTTTGCTTCAGAACGCCGCTGTCCGTGGAAATCGCGCCCTTGCCGTCTTTCAACCCGCCCTGCCAGACTGCCGATGCTTTGCGTTGCATGATTCCGCTCCTTTTGTAACTTTCGTTTGATTTGAATGCTTAGAATTCGATTCGCCAGCAATAGAGAAGGGTATATTGGCGGAATGGCGATGTCGAGCGGCGCAAGCGAAATCCGACGGCGCAAGCGAAATCCGATGAATGCAAACTTAGAGCAAATTGCTCACCGTCCATGGACACTCCCTGAGGGCCCTTGGATCATGGCGCAGAGCTGGCATGATCTGCTTTTTGCACACTGGCGCGTGGAAGAGGCAACGCTACGACGGCATATTCCTGCGGAATTGGAAATCGATACGTATGAAGGACAGGCATGGCTTGGAGTTGTGCCGTTCCGGATGTCTGGTGTGCATCTGCGCGGCATACCTGCGATTCCCTGGCTCTCGGCGTTTCCGGAATTGAATGTGCGAACGTACGTCGTGGCCAATGGCAAGCCGGGAGTGTGGTTCTTTAGCCTCGATGCGGGCAACAGGATTGCGGTCGCGATAGCGCGGGCGTGGTTTCACTTGCCGTATTTTCGCGCGCGAATGTCTTGCGAGGAACGGAATGGATGGATCGAGTACAAATGCGGGCGTTCGCATCGTGGCGCAGCTTGCGGAGTGTTTAACGGACGATATCGAGCGACAGGGGAAATATTTTCGGCAGCCGCAGGGTCGCTCGAACACTTTTTGACCGAACGCTATTGCCTCTATACGGCAGATGGACAAGGGCGAGTTATCTCCGGCGAAATTCATCACGCTCCGTGGCCGCTCCAAACTGCGGAAGCGGAACTAATCAGCAATACAATGCCGGAGGCTGCGGGAATTTATTTGGCGCCAGCAAAACCGCTGCTTCATTTTGCAAAACGTCAGGACGTGGTTGTGTGGCAGCCTCGACGATTGGCACGCTGATTCGGTTCCTGCGCGCTTACCACTTGTGAAAAACGAAAAACACGGCCATGGCGATGCAGCCAAAACCTGCGGCGTGATTCCATTTTAGTTTCTCGCCTAGATAAAGGACCGAGAACACAGAAAAGACCGAGAGTGTGATCACTTCTTGGATGGTCTTGAGCTGCGCCGTGCTGAATTCATACGAACCGATCCGATTCGCCGGGACCTGGAAACAGTATTCGAAAAAAGCGATTCCCCAGCTCACCAGAATGACTTTCCAAAGCGCGGAAGTGCGATATTTCAAATGGCCGTACCAGGCAAACGTCATGAAAATGTTTGAAATGGTGAGTAGGATGATGGTCCGCATGTTTTCCGTCCTCGCTTTGCGTGATTAGTCGTTCTCGTTCAGACGCAGAAATTGGGGCTAAGGATACAATCTAACCGATCGATTGTTTGATTTTGTGATTCTGCGATAGATGTCGTGATGCGCTGGCGGGCAGAGCCATCCAGTTCGAAACGCCTCGTTTTGCACTTTTGAACTGTTGCCTAATCTTTAATACCGGATTCTGCACACCTGCACCCCGTACCAGCTCATCTGGACAAAGGAACTCCGTTAAAGTCCTCAAAGAATGATTGTTTGGCTTCCCTCATCCGATTTGCGCATTGGGCCCATTTAATTGTGGAGGATCTCGTGGGACGGATTGTGAGACAGATTAGTGTGCTTTTCTTGGCGCTGGCGATCCTGGTGCCCGTTACAACGGATGGGCAAGCGTCTACGGTGCTGGTAGTCACAGGCTCGAGTATGCCCGAGTCTCTCTACTTACAGTGGAACGACGAATTCCACAAGCAGCAGCCAGGCGTGCAGGTACGCTATTTGCCGGAAGGCAGTGGCGTAGGTGCCACTCGCGTCCTGACGGGCACGGGAGATTTCGGCGGGGGTGACGCTCCAATTCCGGAAAAGGATTTGAAGGGATCCACCACCAAGATTTTCGAGCTTCCCACCGTGTTGATTGGAATCGTGGTGGTCTACAACTTGCCCAGTATTTCGGGAGACCTGCAGCTCTCGGGGCCAGTCCTTGCAAACATATTCCTTGGGAAAATTACAGTCTGGAACGATCAGGCGCTGGCGAAGCTGAATCCGGACATAAAACTTCCGGCGCTGCCCATCCAAGTCCTACACCGCTCGGCCGGAAAAGGCTCAAGCTATATTTTTTCGGATTTCTTGTCGAAAGCGAGCCCTGAATTTCTAGCGCGAGTCGGTCGTAGCGAATCGCCAAGCTGGCCAGTCGGCGGAACCGCAGGCAGATCGCAGGATATGACAGAAAAGGTCGCGGCTACTTCGGGCGCGATCGGCTACACGGAATTGAACATGGCAATGAAAGCCTCTTTGCGGATGGCCAGCATCCGAAACCCGGATGGCGAGTTTGTTAAACCATCCCCGCATTCGATCGCGGCCGCAGCCAAGGCGCTGACAAGCAAGACAACGGACGATTTCCGGATTTCGCTGACGAATGCCCCTGGGAAAGACAGCTACCCCATCAGCAGCTTTACCTGGTTTTATGTCCCGGCGGTCGCCAAAGATTCGCAGCGTGGCCGCGCGGTTGTTGAATATTTGAAATGGGTGTACACCAGCGGCGAGAAAATCGCGCAGGAACAGGGTTATCCGCCGCTACCCGAGGAATTGCTCGCTAAAGTGACGGCGAAAGCGGAAACAATTCGCTGATTGCCTGCTCGGAGATCTAAACGTTCAAAGTTAGCGAGACAAGATCAGCCCGCGGCGTTGGCTGAATTGGTGGCATTTTGGAGCGGTCCACGGGGTGATACTGCGTATCGCGCTCCACTGGCACGCGGCCTGCGGCGCGAATGAGACGTTCGAGTTCGGCGTGTGGCGTGAACTCCGACGTCTTGGCGCCAGCATCGTGGTAAATCTTTTCTTCGGCGACGGTCCCATCCAAATCGTTCGCGCCAAAGCGCTGAGCAATCTGCGCCATACTCGGCGAAAGCATGATCCAGTACGCCTTGATGTGATCAAAATTATCGAGAAGCAGTCGCGCGACCGCAATGTTGCGTAGGTCGTCGTAGCCAGTTGGTTTCGGAATGTGCGACAGCGCGGTGTTATCCGGATGAAACGCCAGCGGAATGAACGTGACGAAGCCGTGCGTTTCGTCCTGTAATTCACGCAATTTGATCAGGTGGTCGACGCGCTCTTCTTCCGTTTCGACGTGCCCGTATAGCATGGTGGCGTTGGAACGGAGGCCGGCTTCGTGCGCTTTTTTCGCGGTGTTCAGCCACATCTGGCCGCTGGTTTTGTGGTCGCAAATAATTTTTCGCACGCGCGGGTGAAATATTTCCGCGCCCCCGCCGGGGCAGGAATCCACTCCCGCTTCTTTCATTTTCTGCAAGACTTCCTCGATGGAGAGTTTGGCGATGCGCGAGAAGTAGTGCACTTCCACCATCGTAAAGGCTTTGATGTGCACGGTGGGGCACCGTTGCTTGAGCCCGCGAACCATCTCTAAGTAATGGTCGAAGCTCAAATCCGGATGCAGGCCGCCGACAATGTGAAACTCCGTAGCGCCTTCCCGCACGCCTTGTTCTGCGCGCTCGTAAATCTCTTCAAGCGCAAACGTGTAGGCGCCGGGCGCGTTGGGATCGCGGCCAAAAGCGCAGAGTTTGCAGTGCGCCACGCACACGTTCGTCGGATTGATGTGCCTGTTGATGTTGTAATACGTAATGTTGCCGTGGCGCTTCTCGCGAACGTAATTCGCCAGCCAGCCGACCGCAAGAAGATCTGGCGAACGATACAGCGCGATGCCATCCTCCATGCTCAGGCGCTCGCCCTCGAGGACTTTCTTCGCGATGGGCTTCAACCGCTGATCCGTGATTGTCAGTTCGCTCATTTTGAATCCGCTGAAAATTTCAAACGCGCCAAACTGCCGCCGCAGCGCCCCAGAACAACAGGAACAATAAACTAATATAACCGTTCACGGCGAAAAACGCAGCGTCCAGCTTGCTGAGATCGCCGGGTTTGACAAGAGAATGCTCATAAGCAAGGAGCGCGGCGACAACCACAATGCCTGCCCATGCCGGCCACGGGAGCGCAAAACTGTAAGCCAGCCAGGAGAGAAGCACGACCACGCCGATGTGCATTACACGAGCGATAAGCAGAGCGTTCGCGATGCCAAAGCGCTTGGGGAGGGAGTAAAGGCCAGCATGGCGGTCATAATCGATGTCTTGGCAAGCATAGAGCACATCAAAGCCACCAACCCAAAAAGTGACCGCTGCGCAAAGAATGAGTATGCGAACGTCGAGACTTCCCGTAACGGCAATCCACGCAGCGGCTGGTGAGATGCCGAGAGCGAAGCCTAGAAAAATGTGCGACCAGTTCGTGAATCGTTTGGTAAAGGAATAGAAAAACAGTATGGCGATGGCGAGCGGAGCGAGCTTAAGAGCAAGAGAATTGAGCTGCCAGGCCGCAACGAAAAATAAAGCCACGGCGCCGAACGTGAATACCCAAGCAAACGAAACTGAAAGAGCGCCAGTCGCGAGCGCACGCTGCTTCGTTCGAGGGTTTTCTTTGTCGAAACGAAGATCGGCGATGCGGTTCATGGTCATGGCGGCAGAGCGCGCCGCAACCATGGCGACGATAATCCAGAGGAACTGGCGCAAGGTCGGCCAACCTCTCGGCGGTTGATGCGTTGCGCGCGCGGCAAGAAGCGCGCCCGTCAGGGCAAACGGAAGCGCAAAGACGGAGTGCTCGAACTTGATCATTTCGAGCACGGTGCGGATGCGGCCAGCCATCGCGATTTATGCCTCCGCCTTTTTCACGTTGGTTTGACCTGTCCAGCGATACATATTTTCCTGGGGAAGATTAATCTGCGCAAGAACGCGATAAATATATTGCGTGACCAGGTCGTCGATCGTTTGCGGGTGATGATAGAACGCTGGAATCGCAGGCATAACAACCGCACCGGCCTGTTGCACGCGCAACATATTTTCTAGATGGATGCGATTGAAAGGCGTGTCGCGAACACAAAGAACTAGCTTACGCACCTTCTTTGAGCATGACGTCCGCCGCACGCGAGACGAGATCGTCGCTGACACCGCTGGCAATTGCCGCGAGTGTTCCCATGGAACACGGAATGACGATCATCGAATCCACCGCGTAACTGCCGGAAGCGATAGCCGCGCCGATATCCTTATTTGGGAGAACTTCGATTTTTGCAGCGGAGCGGCCGATTAGCCGGCTAGGGAGTTGCTTCAAGTCACCGGAAATGATTGCCAGCTCTTCGGAGAAGAGCCGCTGTCCAGCCTCAGTGACTACTAGATGGATTCGCGCAACACGCGGATCTTTTTCAAGCAGGTCGAGCGCTTTTTGCGCCAGGATGGCGCCGCTCGCCCCGGTCACACCTACGGTTACGACTTGTTTTTGCGTGTCATGCATGTTTCTGTGTGGATACATTCAGTCTCGCAGCCACCCCAGCGCAAGTCAAGACACGGCGCTCTTCCGCCGCGGCTTGTGTTTATAATTGGATTCCGGCCAAAAGGAGAGGCCCGATGGGCAACACGAAAGCTCTCGACGTCGTAATGGAGTTCATCAAACGCGTCAATGCGGGGGACGCCGACGCGCTCAGTGGAGTCATGACCGAAGATCATATATTTCAGGACGCCTTAGGAAAACGGTTCGTGGGCCGCGACAAAATGAGGGAAGGCTGGAAGCAATACTTCAAGATCGTCCCTGGCTATCGCATTCGAGCCGATGAATTTTTTCAGACAGATCATACATTTGCCGTTTTCGGTAGCGCCAGCGGCGCGTACTCTCGCGATGGAATCTCGGGCAAGGAAAACTTCTGGGAAGTGCCTGCAGCGTGGCGGGCTTTTGTTCGCGGTGATTTGATTGCGGAATGGCGCGTTTACGCGGACAATCAGCCGCTGCGCAAATTGATGGGCGACAGCGCGCCTTAAGCCTGGGCGCGAACCGGCGCCGGCAAAATCTATGACAGAAAAGCATCTTGGCGAACTGCTCGAAGCCGTCCGCCTGGGTAGCGTCACCTCCCAGCAAGCCATCGAGCGGCTGAAGCATCTGCCGTTCGAGGATTTGGGATTTGCAAAGGTGGATCACCACCGCGCGCTTCGGCAGGGATTCGCGGAAGTGGTTTTCGGGAAGGGCAAGACGCCGACGCAGGTAGCGGGTATCGTTCGTGCCATGTTGCGGCAAAAAGATTCGCGCCAGAACATATTGGTTACGCGAGCGGATGCGAAGATTTTTGCGGCCGTGAAGCGCGTGAATCGCAAAGCGAAGTTTCACGCCTCATCCGGAGTGATTACCATCGAGCGGAGCCAGGAAATTACGGGGAAAGGAACGATCCTCGTTGTTTCTGCTGGAACGAGTGATATTCCCGTTGCCGAAGAGGCACTACTCACCGCGCAAATGATGGGAAACCGCGCCGAACACCTGTATGACGTGGGCGTGGCCGGTATTCACCGGCTTCTGGAGCACCGCGAGAATTTGACGAAGGCGCGCGTGATTATCTGCGTCGCCGGAATGGAAGGTGCTCTGCCGAGCGTCGTTGGAGGATTAGTTGCGGCTCCAGTGATTGCGGTGCCAACCAGCGTTGGTTATGGAGCAAGCTTCGGCGGCGTGGCCGCGCTGCTCGGCATGCTCAATTCTTGCGCATCGAATGTGACGGTCGTAAACATTGACAATGGTTTCGGCGCGGCGTGCGTGGCTTCATGTATCAACCGGTTGTAGAACCAGTATACAAACGGTCCAGCCCTCAGGCTTTCAACAAAATTTTCATTACACCGGATTTTTGTGCGAAGTCAATCGCTGCAGGCGCTTCGTTTAGAGGGAAAATGCGCGTGATGAGCGGCGTCGGATCAACTTTGTCGGAGCGCAACAGCGCAATCGCTTTGGCGAATGGGCCGCAGCGCGAACCGACGACGGTAAGCTCCTTGACGACGATTGGCCAAGTCTCGATAGGAGCAGCGCCGTGAAATGTGGATTTCAAAACGAGTGTGCCGCGCGGCTCGGTCATGTGTTGAGCGAGCGCGAATCCTGTAGGTGATCCGGTCGCTTCGACCAACAAGCTATAAGTTTCCTTCACGTTTTGGGTATCGGAGGCATCGCCACGCACTTTTTTCGTCTTTATTCCAGCGCGCCGGGCGACAGCAAGTTTCTTTTCGTGCTTTCCATACATCACTACGGGCGCCACAGCCGTCCCCAGAACGAGCGCGATCAGTTGCGAGAGTTTCCCATCGCCGAGCACAGCAGCTTCCCGGAATTGTTTGGTGTCGACCTGTTCGAGAATCTCGCAAGCCGCCGCAAGAGGTTCGACAAAGACTGCTTGCTCATCGCTGATGGAATCAGGAATGGCATGCAGATTTTCGAGCGGCAGCGCTAAATGCTCTGCGAACGCTCCGTCGTGCGATACGATCCCGAGCACGGTGCGCCGCACGCAATGCGTCTTCAACCCGCGCCGGCAAAAAGCGCAAACCGGCCGATACGCGTAGGCCGAGCAAGACACGTTTATCTCGCCAGTGACGCGCTTGCCAGCCCATTGCTTCTTCAGCGCGCTTGAAACGCCGTGAACGTCAACCACTTCCCCGACGAATTCGTGCCCCGGCGTTCCACGAAACGCGTGATACCCGCGCAAAATCTCAATGTCGGTATTGCAAATCCCCGCGAGCCGCACGTGGATCAGCGCCCATCCCGGGCGCAGCTTTGGCAATGGCTTCGGAGTGGGTTCGAGTTTTCCGTTGGAGACCGAAAAGGCCAGCACGATCTAAGTCTAATCTTTTTTCTTGGGATGCTTCAATTTTCCAGACGAAGATGGAAGTGCGCGACCCCGAACGGAACTGACATGTTCTATCAGTTCAAATTTCGTTTCTAGCCGTATCAGGCGGCGGTCCAATTCCGTGCAAACATCCAGCAATCGTTTCGACTCTGCCGTGAGGTTGGTAATTCGCTCCTCCAGCAGCATGACCCGTTTCAATGCCGCAAGAGCTTCAAACGCCCAACTCACCGAGCCTTCCTCATCGACCTCAAACCCTTGCGAAGGTAAGCTATCGTCTCGTCAAGCTTGGCGATGCTTCTGTCGGTCGACTCGTTGGCCAACTTTGCGAGAGCACTCAGTTCGGCTTCTGTTTCCACTGGAACGGAAAGATACATATCAACGGCATTGCGCACTTCCTGCGAAAAAGATTTCCCCCGAAGACGCGCCCGCTTAGTGAGACGCCGCTTTTGTTTCTCATCAAAGTGAATGAGCGCGGTGGCCATAAATTGCTCCTATATAACACCTATATCATATCACCATACGCCCTGCCGTGGAGTGCTATGGAATGAAAGGGCCAACGCCGGTGCGCCGCCGGCCCCTTGATTCGCGTTAAGTTAGTGCGGGTAACCCGCGTTGATGAACTCATCGATGTCTTTATGCAATTTGTGATGTTGAACTTCATCGATGTACATCATGTGCCCGCCTTCGTAGTATGCAAAACTCACATTCTTGCGGACCGGCGGTTCGAGATTCATGTGCGCAAACGTATTCTCAATCCCGTTGAACGGAGTTGCCACATCGTAGTAGCCGCAGAGGACCAGCACTTTCAAATACGTTTGCTGTGTCATCGCGGCACGCAAGACTTCCGCGACTTCCGTATTTCCAGTTTGGTCCCATGGCCGCACATTGGCACTCACGGTGTAATAAGCGTCGCTGTCCCATTTCAATTCGCGGCGAACGTAGTCGTGAAATGTCGCCACAAACGCGCCCTCGTATGAAGCCTCGCTCGGGTCATACTCGACTCGCTCGCCGGCAGCATCAACTTCCATGCCCGTGAAACGCGAATCCAGCCGCCCGATCGTCAAACGCTTATCCCGTTCCAGTTCCTTGAACCATCGAAATGGACTCACGCGGAGGTTTGCCTGCTCGATGAACTTGGTTGAAAGCCCGGTGTAATGCGCGAGATCCTCGACGACTTTCTGATGTTCTGCAGGGGAAAGCTGGTCGCCTTTTTCCAAAGCCTGCGCATACTCCCCATGCGCAAACTCGCGCGCCTTTTGCGCCACCTGGTCGACAGTCAAACTCTGTAAGTCGGGAGGCAGCAGATGGTGATACCAGGCCGTAGTCACGTATGTTGGCAGAAAGAAAATCGTCCGATTGTCCGCGCCCCAATTCGAGAACGCGACCGACGAAAGCAGCGCGATCCCGTTCAAATAAATTTGGTGCCGCTCTTGAATCACTCCCGCAAGCTCGGCGGAACGCGTCGTGCCGTAACTTTCACCAATCAGAAATTTCGGCGAAGCCCATCGCTCCGTGCGCGTGATGTACTGGTAGATGAAATCCGCGAACCAATTCGCGTCCTCGATGATGCCGTGGAATTGCGCAGTCGCCTCGCCAGGAGCGGGTCTACTGAATCCGGTAGAAATCGCATCAATGAAGACCAGGTCCGTCGCGTCAAGAAATGAATCTTCATTGTCAACCACACTATACGGCGCTGGCATTCCGTGGCCATCGGCGGTCAAAACCACACGCTTCGGGCCCATACCCATGTGCGTGAAAAGGGAAGCCGAGCCCGGCCCTCCGTTGTAAACGAAACTCACAGGTCGCTTTGCGGGGTCGGCAACTCCATCCTTCGTGTAAGCAACGTAAAACATCGTCGCTTTCACGGTGCCGTCGTCCGCCTTAATGTTGTACGTGGCGGCCGTCGCGGTGTAGTTGATCGTCTGCCCACCGATGCGCGCGGAATGATGCGTGACCGATGACTTCTCTTCAGGAGCAGCTGGCCGCGGCGCTTGCTTGCCCTGAGCGCCTTCGCCTTGCGCAGCCTGTTCCGCCGGGGGACGGGTCCGCTGTTGCTGCTGAGGCGGCTGTTGGCCTGCGGGAACAGTCGGCTGTTGTGCCGCGGCCGTGCCTAACCCAAGTGACAAAACAATTCCTGCGAGGACGCACCAATCTCTCCTCATTTCGCAATTCTCCTTTTTTCTTCACAGCATTAGTCGGGCAACCAGGGGTAATACGACTTTTCGGGAGAATCCCTCCACTCGCCCGAAACATGTTGTAGGACGCGTGAGCCGCAATTCGAGTTTCACTTCGAAACGAACAGTAGGAGAAGCGCTCGCAAGCACAAGAAAGCCGACAAGTAGAAAAATCAGCAAAGTAACCGAGGGCGAGCTGCGAATCAGTGAAGGACTGCAGCGAGGGTCTTAATGAGCAGTGGTTCTTGTTCCGGGAACACCGTCCTTAAATCGAGAACTAAGCGATCGCTTTCCACCCGCGCGATAACGGAAATGCCTGACGGCGCGCGGCGGAGCCTCTGTTCGAGCTGTGCTGCGGAATAGCGCGCGCTTGCGATCCGAATAATTTTTGTGGGAAGCGCTTGCGCCGGCGTCGAGCCGCCACCTGCGAGAGATGTTCCATCCGCAATTTCCATCTCCACTTCGTCGAGAGGAAGCTCTGGCCGAAGTTCTCGCAGAAAATTCTCGGAGCGGCGCTTAAGCTCTGTCGCACTGGTTCGAATCATACGCAGCGCGGGAATTTCATCCCAAGCGGCTCGAAGATACGCGCTGAGAGTTACCTCCAGCGCCGCGGTCGTGAGCTTGTCGACGCGCAGCGCGCGGAACAACGGATGGCGGCGCACGCGCGTAACGAGTTCCTTCTTTCCAGCAATGATCCCAGCCTGTGGCCCGCCCAAAAGCTTGTCGCCGCTGAACATCACAATGGATACTCCCGCGTCGATACTTTGCCGCACGAGAGGCTCTGAGATTCCGTTCGCGGAAAGATCAACGAGACAGCCCGAGCCAAGGTCTTCGACAAGCGGAATCCCGGTCCGCTGGCTCAGAGCGGCCAGTTCCTCGAGCGACGGTTTTTCCGCAAACCCAGTGATACTGAAATTCGAAGGATGCACGCGCAGTAAGAGCCGTGTCTTCTCGTTGATGGCGTTTTCGTAGTCGGCCACCCTCGTGCGGTTCGTGGTTCCAACTTCACGCAGCACCGCTCCGCTTTCCGCCATGATTTCGGGGATCCGGAAACCATCGCCGATCTCAATCAGCTCGCCGCGAGAAACGATGACTTCGCCGCCCTTTGCCAAAGCGGCGAGCACGAGCAGGACGGCCGCGGCGCAGTTGTTAACCACAATGGCTGCTTCCGCCCCCGTCAGTCGCTCCAAGAGCGAAGCAGTGTGCACGTCGCGCTTACCACGCGCGCCCGCTTCCAAATCATATTCAAGATTCGAGTATTGCGTCGCCGTCCGCCGGAATTCTTCCACCACCGCCTCAGCAAGCGGAGCTCGACCAAGATTCGTATGCAGGATTACGCCCGTCGCGTTGATCACCGGCTGAAGCGAGTGCGCCAGGATGCGCTCGACAATAACGCCGATGTGCTCCTCGAGCGAAGCCGGATCGGCAGCCAGCAGCGCAAATTCCCCCAGCAGAGCAGACGCAAGTTGATCTGTAATGCGCGCGCGCAACTCCCCAAGGACCGTCCGCGTAACTTCCACGAGAAGTGTGCGGTCCACTCGGCTCGCAAGCGCCGCAAGCCGCGGCTGCGCCAACAATTCATCAACCGAAGGAATTTGCCGCAGCAACTCTGCCTGCTCGGCGGAAAGAACCTGTTTTGTGCGCGCTTCCATGCCCTTATTTCAGCACACCGCACCTCCGCGAGCAATGAAGCTTTCCCGCCTTCGGTTCGGAGGCCGATGCACGCAAGCGGCGCAATACAGGTGGGATGCACAATCCGCAGCGCCATTCGCTCCGGTGGTTGACGCCTTCGCCTTGTGCTCCTAGCATGATACTCAGGGGCATTTCCACCCATGGCGACCATTGACGAAGAGCTGGCGCAGCTCGAACGGGATATCCGTCAGCTCAAAATTGAATATGACCAATATTTCGGCGGCGGCAGAAAGCGTCCGCCGACGGAAATCGAGTGGCGCATTGAATTGGTGGTAAAGAGATATGCCGAACGCGGCGGCGAGTTGAAATACGGACACCGGTTCCGGTTAAACAATCTCACCCAGACCTACGCAAAGTATAAGGATATTTTCCGCAAGAAGACGCAGCAGAAGGAAGAAGGCAAAGTGCAGCGTCACTTCGGCGCGGCCGCCAAAGCGATCGAAGCGGAACGAGCTCACAAAAATCCCGAGCATCCCGTGGAAGCCCCTGTGACGCCCGCAGTAGCAGCGGCGGCGGCGCAGGGTGCATTCCGCGTCACCTGCTCCGAGCCGGAACGCGAATCCGAGAAGGTCGACCAGCTCTACCAGGCATTCCTGCAAGCAAAAAAGCAAGCGGGAGAACAGACTGAGAAGCTTTCGCGCTCCAGTTTTAATGAGTTTGTGCTCAAAAAGACGAAAGATCTGCAGAAGCAAAAGAATTGCCGGGACGTCGAGTACGTCGTCGAAGTCATCAATGGCCAGGTGAAACTCAAGGCCCTCGTAAAAGTCTGAGCGCGATAAGAATTAGCCGTTTGACGTCAAACCTTCCGTCTCAAAAAGAGCCCCTTTTGGGTTTCTAATCCCTGCCTCTAGCCTTCCGATTTCATCTCACTCAAGGCTTTCCGGTTTCCGATTTTCTGCCGGGCGCATTACACTGTTGTGCTTTTCTTTTTCGGGAGGAATTCATGGCAGTGGAGCGCGCGCTCATCAGCGTGTTTGATAAAACAGGAATCGTGGAGTTTGCCAAGCGGCTTGCGGCTCTGCGCATCGAGATTCTTTCAACCGGCGGGACATCCAAGCTCCTGCGCGAAGCCGGCGTCGCCGTACGCGACGTCGCCGATTTTACGGGCTGGCCGGAAATGCTCGGAGGCCGCGTAAAGACGCTGCATCCAAAGGTTCACGGAGGCCTGTTGTATCGTCGCAAGCATGCTGAGGATATCAAGCAAGCGGCAGAGCACGGCATCGCCCCGATCGATCTGGTCGTTGTGAATCTCTATCCCTTCGAGGCCACCGCGGCGAAATCGGGCTTAACGGCGGAAGAGCTTATCGAAAACATTGACATCGGCGGACCCACGATGTTGCGCTCGGCGGCAAAAAATTTCGAAAGCGTTACCGTGGTGACCGACCCTGCCGATTACGGACGTGTGGCCGAAGAGCTCGAAACGGCACGCGAGACTTCGCATGCCACGCGGCTCGAGCTGGCTCGGAAAGTCTTCGCTACAACTTCACGTTATGACGGGATGATCACGACGGAACTGGAGCGGCTCTCAGTCGCGGCGAGCCATTTGGAATTGGGCGCAAAGCCGGCATTGCCGGAACGAATACACATCTCGCTGCAGAAGATGAATCCGCTGCGCTATGGAGAAAATCCTCACCAAGCCGCGGCCCTCTATATACCTGCGGGGACCGCACCAACGGGACTTGCTGCGGCGAAACAGCTTCAAGGCAAAGAGCTTTCGTACAACAATTATGTGGACCTGGAAGCGGCGCGGAGCCTCGCGGCTGAATTCAAACAGCCCGCTGCGGTCATCGTGAAGCACAACACTCCCTGTGGAACGGCTGAGCGCGAAACTCTTCTCGACGCGTACTTGAAAGCCCTCGCGACCGATCCAGTTTCTGCATTCGGCGGCGTCCTGGCATTCAACCGCCGGATCGACGCGGCAACCGCGGAAGAAGTAGCGAAGCTTTTCGTTGAATGCATCGCCGCGCCAGGGTTCGACGAAAAGGCCAAAGCAATTTTCGCGGCGAAAAAGAATTTGCGATTGCTGGAGCTGCCGCCCAATGGCCTCGATCCGGAGCGCGAACTGCAGCTCAAGCGCATCCTGGGAGGAGTGTTGGTGCAGCAGCCAGACCTGGGGGAAATCATCGAAGACCAATTAAAAACCGTGACGAAGCGCGCCCCGACAGCCCCAGAAATGCAAACTCTGCGCTTCGCCTGGAAAGTCTGCAAGCACGTCAAATCCAACGCCATCGTTTTTGCAAAGGATGGAGCGACGCTGGGTGTAGGCGCGGGCCAGATGAGCCGCGTGGATTCCGTCAAGATCGCGGTAATGAAAGCACAGTCTCCCTTGGCCGGAAGCGTCGTTGCGTCGGATGCATTCTTCCCGTTCCCTGATGGCGTCGAAGAAGCCGCCAAAGCCGGGGCGGTCGCCGTGATTCAACCGGGAGGTTCTGTCCGCGACAACGACGTGATTGCCGCTGCCGACCGCCTTGGCATGGCCATGGTGTTCACGGGCATACGGCATTTCCTGCACTAGAAACTTGGCTGCTGAATTCGGGCGGCGATGCATTTAAAGATTCCATTTCAACTCTTTTGAAATTTCCAGCATCCTAGTAATAGGCGCATACGGGCCTTGGAAACGGGTGACGTTTGGCTTTTGACCGCGTTCCAGCTGCATGGGATACTTTTTGTTCCTGGGGCTACGATGAACCTAAGAAGAATCATTCTCGCCGCACTCTGCACCTGCCTTCTCGGCGTAGCGGCCGTCGCTCAGACTTCTCCGGACTCGCAAGTCCAGAAGAATGCTCAGTCTCAATTCAAGGCTGACGCGCCACCTTCGGAAGCGGCAGCTCCCCCTTCTCCTCGTGCCGATGCGTACTACAACTACGCGATGGGGCACCTCTTCGAGCAGCAATATGAGACGACCAATCAACCGGAATTCGCCACGCAGGCCATCGATGCCTACAAAAAGGCCTATGCCCTCGATCCAAAGTCGCCTGTCATAGGCGAACGACTTGCCGAGATGTACTGGAAAGCGCAACGCATCCACGAAGCCGTAACGGAAGCACAGGAGCTTCTCAAACGCGATCCGAACGACCTGCAAACCCGACGTCTTCTCGGCCGCATCTATTTGCGGAGCTTGGGGGACCTGACCTCGAGCGCACAATCAGAAATGGCGGCGCGGGCTATCGAACAGTACAGCGAAGTCTACCGCCTGGATCCCACGGACTCGGAGTCGGCGTTATGGCTGGCGCGGCTCTACCGCCTTCGCAATGAGCACGAAAAGGCCGAAGAAGTTCTCCGCAGCCTCCTAAAGCAGGACCCCGAGAACGAAGCCGCGGTAGAACAGCTCACACAGCTTCTCCTCGATGAAGGCAAATCCGCGGATGCTGTTTTGCTGCTCGAAAGTGTCACCAACCGCACGCCTTCTCCTGCTTTGCTCGATCTTCTCGGTGACGCCTATACGCAGACTCATGACCTCGCGAAGGCGGAAGGCGCCTATCGCAAAGCGATGGATCTGGACCCCTCGGAGTCAAGTCATGTTCGTGGACTGGGCCAAACGCTGCTCGCCGAAGAAAAATTCGCAGACGCTCTCTCCGTCTACCAGAAGCTCGCCGATTTGATGCCCGACGACTCAGATGTTTACCTGCGTTTGGCGCAAATTTACAGAGAACTGCACCAGCTCGATCACGCGGAAGAGAGTCTCTTGAAAGCCCGTCAGTACGCGCCCGGCAGCCTTGAAGTTATGTACAACGAGGCCATGCTCTACGAAGCGCAAGGCCGCTATGAGGATGCCATTCGCGTCCTCTCCGACGCCGTCACAGGTTTGAAATCGCAATCGCCCGTCCAGCCATCGCGCCGGCGTTCTCTGGCCATTTTGTACCAGCAACTCGGCCAGCTCTACCGCGATACGCAGAATTTCCAGGCCGCTATTTTTACCTTTGAAGAGCTCGGTCGCCTCGGCGAAGAAGAAGATCGCCGTTCACGCATGCTCATCATGGATACCTACCGCGCGGAAAAGGATTTGCCGAAAGCACTCCAGGCCGGCAAGGACGCGCTGGCAAAATATCCCAGCGACCAGGGTCTTCGCACATCTGATGCTCTCCTCCTGGGAGAGAACGGCCAGACCGACGAAGCCGTAAAGATTCTCCGCTCGCAGCTCAGCAAGACCGAAGCGGACCGCGATATTTATATGAATATTGCGCAGGTCTACGAGCGCGGCCGCCGTTACAAGGAAGCCGAAGACGCAGCCCGGACCGCGGAGGCCATCCCCGGCGATCCACATGACAACGAAATGGTGTGGTTTTTGCTGGGAGCCATCTACGAACGGCAGAAGTTTTACGACCGCGCCGAAACGGAATTCAAGAAGACTCTGGAAGTGAATCCGCGAAACGGACCGGTGCTCAACTACTACGGCTACATGCTCGGCGATCTCGGCATTCGTCTCGATGAGGCAGAGGCGCTTGTGCAGCGTGCGCTCAAGGAAGAGCCTCACAGCGGCGCTTACCTCGATAGCCTTGGCTGGATTTATTACCGCGAAAATAAACTCACCGAAGCCGAAGCAACGCTTCGCAAAGCCGTCGAACGCGACAGCCACGATGCCACGATTCGTTCTCACCTGGCTGACGTCTACGCCAAGTCCGGCCGTACCGACCTCGCCGCGATCGAATGGGAGAAGTCGCTAGCCGAATGGCACCGTGCGCTCCCCGCGGACGTTGAAAACGACAAAATTGCGGAAATCGAAAAGAAACTTTCTCAGGTGAAGCACCGCGTGGCGCAAAAATCTTCGCCGCAAGACGCGAAGCCGCAATAACCGCATGCGCGAAGTCCGCATCCCCGCGTTTGCCAAAATCAATCTGCGCCTCGACATTCTTGGAAAGCGTTCCGACGGCTACCACGAACTCCGCACAATTTTCCAAAGCATTTCGCTGCATGATGAGTTGCGACTGCGTACTTCAAAGCAGACGGGGATCACGCTCTCGATCCAAGGCAATGCCATCCTTTCCCGGGAGCCTTTTCAAAAAAATCTCGTCTATCGCGCCGTCGATGCGCTCCGCCACGAACTTAAGATTCATTCCGGCGTCGAGATTGAACTCAGAAAGACAATTCCGGCCGGGCGCGGCATGGGAGGCGGTTCAAGCAACGCCGCGGCCGCCCTGCTCGGTTATCTCCGCTTAACCGGACGCAAGCTGCCGCTACCGCGCCTGCTCGAAATTGCCTCCTCACTTGGCGCTGACGTCCCCTTTTTCCTATTAGGAGGCCGCGCGTTAGGCGTCAGTCGCGGCGACGAAATCTACCCTCTTCCAGATATCTCCAAGCTCCCTGTCCTAATCGTTTCTCCGCGCGATATTCACGTTCCTACGCTGGATGCCTACAAATGGCTCAAGGCCCGCCCGCTGACATTGACAAAAGGCGCCGCAGACTCTAAACTTTGGAAGTTCTGTGCTCTGTGCTGGAGCACGCAGGGGAGCGGTCTTTCCAACGATTTTGAGCGGCCTGTTTTCCGGCGTCACCCCCGTCTTGATCAGATCAAACGGGCTTTGCTTCAAAGAGGAGCTGCAGAAGCCTCGCTGGCGGGTAGCGGTTCGGCGGTGTTTGGAGTTTTCCCGAGCCCAGCGCAGGCGCGCCGAGCCGCTGTTGGGTTTCCGGACGATCAGACCTTTGTTTGCGAGACTCTCTCGCGTGACAGGTACGTTCGTAAAATGCAGGGCACTCGTTAACGTAGATTTGTGTCCTCTGTTTTGCCTCGGTTGATCCGCAGCGTCTCCATAGAACCGAATTGTTTAGCGTTGAAGGTGAATTTGGGCGTGGAAGTGTGCAAGCCCATAAAGCTGATCTGACGGAGCGCGAGTTTCGTGAACGACGACCGATTTAAAATTTTCTCGGGGACCGCGAATCTGCCTCTGGCAGAGAGCATCTGCCGTCATTTGGAAGTCCCGTTGGGAAAAGCAAAACTCGGACGCTTCAGCGATGGTGAAATTTATTTTCAGATTCTCGAAAACGTGCGCGGCGCTGACGTGTTCGTCGTCCAGCCTTGCTGCTATCCCGTCGACAATCATTTGTTCGAGCTGCTCTTGATGATCGACGCCTTCAAACGCGCATCCGCCTGGCGCATCACTGCGGTGCTTCCTTATTACTGCTACGCCCGGCAGGACCGCAAAGACAAGCCACGCGTCCCGATATCAGCAAAACTTGTCGCCGACTTGCTGGAAACAGCCGGCGCTAGCCGCGCGTTGACTCTCGATCTGCACGCGCCGCAGATTCAAGGCTACTTCGACGTTCCGGTCGACCACTTGTACGGGTCTCCCGTCCTCGTCGAACACTTCCGGCATCTGCAACTGCCTAATCTGACGGTCGTTTCGCCAGATGCAGGCGGCGTGGAACGCGCGAGATTTTTCGCTAAGAAACTAGACGCACCTTTGGCCATCGTAGATAAACGCCGCGTCGACGTGGACGTCAGCGAAGTAATGAACTTGATCGGCGACGTTCGCGGCCGCAGCACCCTCATCGTCGACGACATTATCGACACCGCAGGCACGCTGGTGAAAACCGCCGAAGCACTGATCCGCGAAGGCGCAACCCAGGTATACGCTGCCTGCACGCATGCTGTACTTTCCGGCCCGGCCATCGAGCGCATCGCGAGCTCGCAAATCAAACAAGTGGTTGCCACCGATTCCGTCCCGTTAGGCGAAGCCGCAAAGGGTATGGGCAAGATAAAAGTTTTGAGCGTCGCGGACTTGCTAGCCCGCGGCATTCGTTCGATTCACGAAGAAACGTCCATCAGCGAGCTGTTTATTTAGTAGCACAGACACTCTTGTCTGTGCTCTTCAAGCAGTTAGAGTTTTTAGAGAATTTCACGGAAGGAATGAAAGTATGGCTCAACCACAAATTATCGTAGAAGGAGCGCCCCGCTCCGATCGGGGCAAGAACGAAGCCCGGCGCCTGCGTCTGACCGGCAAAGTCCCCGCGATTCTGTACGGCGGCAAGGGCGATGCGATCTCGCTCGCACTGAACACCAAGCAGATCGGCGCGATTCTCCGCTCCGAAAGCGGCCACAACACTCTCTTCCAGGTGGATCTGGCCGGCAAACACGAGCCCGCCATCTTGAAAGACTGGCAAGTGGATCCCGTCACCGGAAATCTGCTGCACGTCGACCTCGTCCGCGTGGCCATGGACGTTCGCATGCGCGTAAAAGTCCCTGTGCACACCTTCGGCGAACCCGCCGGCGTCAAGCAGCAAGGCGGCGTCTTCGAAGTCGTCACCCGCGAAGTCGAAATCGAATGCTTGCCCGGCGAGATTCCGACCGAATTCAAGATGGACGTCACCGGCTTAATGCTTGGCCAGCAGCTTCGTGCCAAAGAACTGCCGATTGACACCGCCAAGATGAAGCTGATCACCGATCCGGAACGCGTTCTGGCCCACGTCGTGGCTCTCAAAGTCGAAGAAGAGAAGCCCGTCGAAGCCGTTGCCGCGGATGCTGCTGCGCCCGCCGAGCCCGAAGTCATCAAGAAGGGCAAGAAAGAAGTCGAGGGCGAAGAAGGTGCCGAGGGCGAAGCCAAACCGGACAAGGCCGAAAAGGGCGAGAAGAAGAAGTAGCACGGCAATTTGTAGATCCCGGCGGCTGGCGTCAATCCAGTCGCCGAACAGAGGCCTATGCGGCTCATCGTCGGACTTGGGAATCCTGATCCGGAGTACCAATGGACGCCGCATAACCTCGGATTTATGGCGGTGGATGAGCTGGCGAATCGCAATGGGATTCGCGTCGAGCGCCCGGAAGGCAAAGCGCTCGTGGGCAAGGGAAAGATCGCTGGCGAAGATGTTTTGCTGGCGAAGCCGCAGACGTACATGAATCTCAGCGGCATCTCGGTTCGCGAGCTGCTGGAAAAGTACGAGCTGGGTCCTGCGGATTTGTTGGTGATGTGGGATGAAGTGCAGTTGCCTTTTGGAACGATTCGCATCGACCGCAAAGGCAGCGGCGGCAGCCACAACGGCGCGAATTCAGTGATCAGCGGCGTGGGCACGCAGGAGTTCTCGCGCATCCGATTAGGCTGCGGGCCGGATCATCCGCTGAGCAGCCGCAAAGAATTCGTGCTGCGGCCCATGAAAAAGGCCGAGCTTGAAGAAGCGGCAGAGATGATTGGCAAAGCCGGCGATGCCGTGGAAATGATTCTCGCGAAGGGAATCGAGCCGGCCATGAATATTTTCAACCGGCGAAAGCCGGAAGCGGAAGAGCCGGAAACAGACTGAGACTGTGGCTGAGACTCAGACTGGAGACTGCGGCTGAGACTCAAGACTGAGGCTCAGACTGAGACTGTAGCTGAAACTCAGACTGAGGCTCGTGGGAGGGCACGACTTCAGTCGTGCCGTAACCAACGCCTACCAAGGCGGCTTTAGCCGCTGAGGTCCGGCGAGCAGGCAGCTGAACGAATTGGTGGGTCAGTGGTTAGTTGCAACCGCCCCGATTCATTTCGGGCGCAAAGAGGAAAGAGGTCATCATGCAAGAGCGACTGTACGATCTGATTTTTATCGCCCGCCCGGCAACGCCGGAAGACGAAATCAAGAAAGTGATTGCCGGCATCGAACACACTTGCGCGGAAAAAGGCGCGAAGATCGAGAAGACCGAGTTCTGGGGCACGCGCAAGCTCGCTTATCGCGTGGCCAAGCATCGCGAAGGCATTTACGTCTATCAGCAGATCCGCACGAATCACGAAGAGCTGATTGCCGAGCTCGAACGGCGCCTCCGCGTTCAGGACGTGGTCATCAAGTATTTGACCGTCCGCCTCGACGAAGACCTGAAGCGCCAAAAGAAGCTCGGCGGCAAGCGCGAACAGCGCGCCGCGCGGCGTCCTCGCCGCACCGCGGCCGCCCCAGCTTCGGCTCCAGCACATGCACCAACTCCGGCGCCGGAACAAACACCGGCAGCGAGCTAAGTTTCCATTTTCGAGTTTCGTTTTTCGAATTTCGCATTTCCGGTTTTTAAAGAGAAAGGCAGGCAGCAATGGCAGAGGATCCGAAACAAGCACAGTCTCACAGTGGACCGCCGCGCCGCGAAGGCGGTGGCGGCCATGGCGGACCCGGCGGCGGGCATGGTGGCCCGCGCCGCGAAGGCGGACCAGGAGGCGGTGGTCCGGGTGGACCCGGCGGCCGTCCGCGCGGCAAGCGCCAATATTTCCGCAAGAAGAAAGTCTGCAAGTTTTGTGTCGAGAAGATGGATTTCGTCGACTACAAGCGCGCCGACATTCTTTCCCAGTTCGTCCAGGAACGCGGCAAAATTCTGCCGCGCCGCATGACCGGAGTTTGCTCGCGCCACCAGCGCTGGCTTGGCGTCGCCATCAAGCGCGCGCGCAACATCGCCCTGCTGCCGTTCGCAGGCAGCGCCGCTGGTACGCAAGCCCCACGCCAGGTCGTTCCGCAGGCCGCTCACGCAGCGCCTGGTACACCCGCAGCTGCACCTGCGCCAGTAGCCGCACCAGTTGCCGCTGCGCCAGTCGCTGCACCCGAGGCCCCGAAGGCTTAACGCCTGTTCGGGTGAATTGAAATAGGAGCATAGAGAGACAACATGCAAATCATTCTTCAGGAAGACATCGAAAAGCTGGGCCATCGCGGCGACGTCGTCACCGTTAAGCCCGGTTACGCCCGCAATTTCCTCTTGCCGCGCAAGCTCGCCGTGGAAGCCAACGCCGGCAATTTGAAAGCGATCGAACGCATCCGCACCTCGCTCGCGAAAAAGACCGCCACCGAGCTGGACGCCGCGCAGAAACAAGCCGGCCTGCTCAATGGCATCTCACTGAAGTTCACGCGCAAGACTGGCGAGAACGACCAGATGTTCGGCTCTGTCACCACTGCCGACATCGCCGAAGCTCTTGCCGCGCAAAATTTCAAAATCGACAAGCGCCAAGTCCAGATCGCCGAGCCGATCAAAGCCCTGGGCGAATATCCAGTGACGATTAAGGTGTTCCGCGACGTCACCGCGCAAGTAACCGTCCACGTCACGAAAGAAGAATAATCCCAACTCACTGGTCGATCTGAATTTCCTTGTAGGGGCACGGCACGCCGTGCCCTCTTTTTTTGCGCGCACACTAAAATATCACGTTTGGTTCTTGCGATGGCGCAATACATTGCGCCCCTTTTTTCCGCGCCAAGTTATTTTCGAAAATGTTTCCACATTTCCGAACTCATGCACAGCCCCGCACACAAAATCCCATTGACCTCCACCTCTCTTCACCGCACAATGCGCTCACCGTCGAGCACGCACAGGGAATCTGTTCGAACCCAGCTTAGTCTCGCGCCCCGAAAAATATTTTCACTAACTTGGCCGTGCAAGGCATCTTGCGCGGTGGAAGGACTCGTGTTATCGTAGGCGAAAGTAAAGCGAAATATGGCAATGGCTACCGCTCAAACCACTCTCGAAAAGCCCCTCCCCAATAATCTCGACGCCGAGCGTTCCGTCCTGGGGGCCATCCTTCTCGACAACAACGCCCTCAACACCGCCATCGAGACTCTCCGCGCCGACGACTTCTTCCTCGATCAACACCGCCGCGTCTTCACCCAGATGATCGCGCTAGCCGAAGTTCAGCAAGCCATCGACCTCATCACCCTCACCGAAGAGCTTCACCGTCGCGGAGACCTCGAAGCCGCCGGCGGCGCGCCCTATCTCGCCTCGCTTGCCGATGGCATGCCCAAAGTTTCCAACGTGGAGCACTACGCGCGCATCGTCAAAGAAAAAGCGATGCTGCGCAACCTCATCCACACCACGCACAACATCCAGCAGCGCGCCTTCGAAGGTGAAGACGGCGCCGACATGATCCTCGACAACGCCGAATCTTCCATCTTCGAGCTCGCCGAAGACCGCGTCAAAGCCGGCCTCATCTCCGTCAAGGACATCGTCCGCGACAATTTCGAGCGTCTCGAAAAAATCTTCAAGGAAGGCAAAAGCATCACCGGCATTCCCACGGGTTACGTCGAGCTGGATAAGCTGACCTCCGGCCTGCAACCTTCCGAGCTGCTCATTCTTGCCGCACGCCCCTCGCAGGGAAAAACCGCGTTGGCCCTGAACCTCGCGGAGAACATCGCCATCCGCGCCGGCCAGCCAGTCGCCATCTTCAGCCTCGAAATGTCCAAGGAGTCGCTCCTGCAGCGCCTCGTCGCTTCTGTCGCCCAGATCGACGCCCACAAATTTCGCACCGGCCACCTGAATCGCAACGACTGGACGGGCATGACGGAAGCTCTCGGCGTCATCTCAAACGCGCCGTTGTGGGTCGATGACGCCGGCTCCATCAGCGTTCTCGAAATCGGCGCCAAGGCCCGCCGCCTCAAGCGCGACAAAGGCCTCTCGCTTCTCATCGTCGACTATCTCCAGCTCATCACGGCGCGCGGCCGCTTCGGTAACCGCCAGGAAGAAGTCGCCAGCATCTCGCGCGGCCTAAAAGGTCTCGCGAAAGAACTCCAAATCCCCGTCCTCGTCCTCAGCCAGCTCACTCGCGCCCCCGAACGCGACGAACGCGGCCCTCAGCTCTCCGACCTCCGCGAATCCGGCGCCATCGAACAAGACGCCGACGTCGTCATGTTTATCTACCGCCCTCACTTCTTCAAAGCCGGCGCCAGCCCCGAAGAACGCGAAGAAACCGAGCTCCGCATCGCCAAGCAACGCAACGGCCCCACCGACAACGTAAAATTCGTCTTCCGCAGCCGCCTCACGCGTTTCGAGGAAGCCGCCCCCGACGCCTTCTCCCAATTCTCCCCCGGCGATATGTAAGTATGGGCGCATCGCAACTCTCTGTCCGCGGCCGGTGGCGCACTCTTGCGTTTTTTGCAAGGGTGCGGGTTTTGACTTTTCTGATTAATTTGCAAAATGTCTACCCCTCCCCGCGGAAGCTTCCGTAGCGGCGGCCTTCAGGCCGCTCTTTTGTTTTTTGACTTACACGTTTAACTGCCTACTGAATCCGGTGACCCGCACTCTCCGTGGACTCTGTGTCCTCGGTGATCTCTGTGTAAAAATCCCCACGCTACGTGACGCGATGCCCTCCAAAACGGCCTATCCGTCGCCCAGATTTGCCGGGCGCCACAGTGAGGTTAAATCTTTTAGAATCAGTGTTTACGCACCTGTCCCGCAAGTGTTGATTCTAAATAACTTACAGGCGCCGTAAGTCCTTTATCAGCAATGTTTACAGGAAAACCGGGGCTGGCTTTTGACAAGTCATTCCCAGACATCCGCAGGTATCGCACTTGCATAGCAAGGGGTTGTCTTTCTCGCGGCATCCAAACAGGCTGTCTGCTTGGAGCGGCCGGATGTCGTAAACTAATTTTTTCGGAAGGGTCATGGCTCGCACACAGAAAAGTCCCCACAAAGAAGCAAGACGCCCGGTATGGGCGGAAGTAGACCTCGGCGCGCTGTCAGAAAATTTCCGGTCGATTCGCAAGTTCGTGAACCCGCCGGAAGAGAAGCGCAAAACGCCGCGAAAAATTCTCTGCATCGTCAAAGGCAACGGCTACGGCCACGGCGGCCCACAGGTCGCCAAAGCGCTGGAAAAAGCTGGGTCGGACTGGTTTGGTGTCACGTGCACCGAGGAAGGCATCGCCGTTCGCGAAGCCGGCGTACGCAAGCCAATTCTCGTCCTGACAAGTTTCTGGCCCGGTGAGGAATCACGTTTAATCGAACACGATCTAACAGCGGTCATCCACCGCTGCGAACAGCTCAAGCAACTCGATCGCGCCGCCGCCCGTAGTGGCCGGCCTTTAGGCCGGTCTCGATCAGCTGCCCGCAGAAAAGTCTTGTTCCACCTAAAAATGGACACAGGCATGAACCGCCTCGGCATCGCGCCAAGCGATGTCGAATGTTTCGCGCGCGAGCTGGCAAAGTGCAAGCACTTGGAACTCGGCGGAGTCTTCACACACTTTGCATCCTCCGAAGTTCTAACAAACACGCGAGTAGGAGAGCAGACGCGCCAGCAAGAAGAGCGCTTCTACACCGCACTCGATCGCCTGCGCGCGCTTGGAATTGATCCCGGCATCATCCACCTCGCCAACAGCGCGGCCATCGCGACGCGTCCCGAGACGTGGGCTGACATGGTCCGCCCCGGCGCGATTTTATACGGCTACCATCCCGGCTACGATCCTGTTGAGCAGCGCCCAGAAATCGAAGCGCGCCTGCCGCTCAAGACAGTCATGAGCCTTCGCACGCGCATCATTAATGTCCGCAACATTCCCGAAGGCGCGGGCGTCGGCTACAACGAAACTTTCATAGCCAAGCGCCCCTCGCGCATTGCGGTCCTCGCCGCAGGCTACGGCGACGGCATTCACCGCTCGCTCGGAAATCGCGGCAGCGTCCTGGTGCGCGGCACGCTCGCGCCGATTGTCGGCATCATCTCCATGGACGTCACTATGATTGATATCACTGACGTGCCAGATGCCGAGCTTGGCGACGCTGTGACGATCTACGGCAGTGACGGCGAGCATGTCCGCCCCGCCAACGTGATCGCGCGCGGCATTGGCACCGTAACTTCCGATCTCCTCTGCGCCGTGAGCCAGCGTGTTCCCCGCGTCTATCTAAAATAATCGACAGCTTGAATCGTCCCTGCTTATCGTTCAAATCGCACGCCTGCGTGATTCGCCAGTCAACGCAGCTTGAGGTACACTCTAAAGTTTGCGGCCCCATCTTTATTCTTATCCAGGCGGGTCGCGCCTAACATGAGCCGCATAGCCGCCATTCTCCCAGCTGCAGGTCTCGGCACTCGCATGGGCGCCGACACGCCGAAGCAATTCCTCGAACTCGATGGAACGCCGATCGTCATACACAGCGTGCGCCGCATCGCTTCTTGCCCGCTAGTGACAGACATCATCGTTGCCACGCGCGCCGACGTCGTCGACTCTCTCGAGGAGCGCATTCGCGGTGAGCGATTCATGCAGACTGTCCGCGTAGTGCGCGGCGGAGATTCGCGCCAGGACTCGGTTGCGTTGGCGCTCAACGAAGTCTCCAACGACACGGAAATCATTCTCGTTCATGACGCCGTGCGACCGTTTGTAACTCGAGAACAGATCGCCCGGGTCATCGAGGAAGCGCGCCGTTGCCAAGCCGCTATACTGGGCATTCCGGCGATGGACACCGTCAAGGAAGTGAAGCGCGCCAGCTTGCCGGAGGATGTTGCGCTCATCATCGGCACCATTCCGCGCGAACGCGTCGTGCTCGCGCAGACTCCGCAAGCATTTGCGACAAAACTCATCAAGGAAGCCTTCGCGCGTGCGCAAAGCGATGGTGTCAACGCGTCGGACGAAGCCGGCCTCGTTGAGCGAATCGGCCATGATGTCCACGTCGTGCTGGGTTCGGAGCGCAACATCAAAATCACCAAGCCTGCTGACATGGAGCTCGCCCGCTTCTATCTCGAACAAGAGCGTCACAAAGCATGAGCGTGCGCTGCGGCATTGGTTACGATCTTCACCGTCTCGCGGAAGGCCGAAAGCTGATCATCGGCGGAATTGAGGTTCCTTTCGATAAAGGGCCCGTTGGACATTCCGACGGAGACGTTCTAGCGCACGCGTTGTGCGACGCGCTTTTCGGCGCGGCGGGGCTCGGCGATATCGGCACGCACTTTCCGGACACGGATCCAGAATGGAAAGGCGCGAATAGCCTGATTTTCTTACAACACGCGCGAAAACTGCTCGACGAAAAGAAATTTGAGATCGAGCACGTCGATGCTGTCGTTATTCTGGAAAGACCCAAGCTAGGCCCGCATTTTCCGAAAATGCGCGAAGCCCTCGCTGGCGCGCTGAGCGTCCCCGCAGACAAGATTCATCTCAAAGCCAAAACCAATGAAGGCGTAGATGCGGTTGGCCGCGGCGAAGCTATCGCCGCGCACGTGGTTGCCACGCTCTCGCAGAAATAATCATGTCGTTGCGCTCAAGCCATCTCGTCAACGTGCGATAAAAGTTCGCAATGACTCCGCAAGAAACTCCGAACTCGGTTTCGCCGGCCATCGCCGCACACACTTTCACGGCCAGTGATGTAGTCGAAATTCTGCGCCAACATGGCTGGCTTGCCGCCGACACTACTCCAGCGCAATTCGCGTGGTGCGGACGTGCCGCAGCGCTCCTCGGTCCACAAGTCACCGAACGCCGTTCACTTGCCGATCTCCTGCATCCCGTTTTTTATTACAACGCACAGGAGCTTCTGGCCAAAGTTGAGGCTCACGCTGTCCTATCTCGTTATGCCGCGCGCGATGTGCTGCGTCACCTCGCTCTTCTGTTGCTCGATGGAGCTCCTCTCACCAGCGAGCGTTTCAAAGAAGTTGTTACCGCTTTGAAGGATCGCGTCGGCATTGGCAGCCGGGAAATCTTTCATCCCATACGTTTAGCGCTCACTGGCCGCGCAGGTGAAGGAGAACTCGATCGCGTAATCTTGTTGCTCGACGAAGCCGCGGCCGCATCTTTTCCAGTCGCGGCTAAATCAGCCCGCGAACGTATTCTGGAATTTTGCGCAGCGCTTGATTGATCGGAGTTGGCGATTCAGTTGCGAGGGCACGATATATCGTGCCCCTACGTGCTGTACACTATTTGGCCGATGGATAAACTCACTGGCATACACGCCATCCGTGAAGCTCTTGATGCGGGGCGCCCGTTCGATCGGATCTTGATCGCGCGAGGTCGTCAAGATACGCGCGTCGAAGAAATCGTCCAGCTAGCGCGCGCGCGCGACATACCCGTGCGCTTTGAAGACCGTGGCCAACTCGATCGTCTGGCCAATACGAAAGATCATCAGGGAGTCGTCGCTCTGGCCGCCGCGAGCGCACCGGCCACACTCGACAGCATTCTCGCCGCGGCAAATAAAAGCCCCGGACACGGAAGCAAAGGGCTCATCGTTCTTCTCGATGGTGTGGAAGATCCGCACAATCTCGGCGCCGTCATTCGCACGGCGCTCGCTGCTGGCGCGCACGGCGTAATCATTCCGGAGCGGCGCGCCGTCGGCCTCACCGACACCGTTGCGCGTGCATCCGCCGGCGCGATCGCGCATATGCCAGTCGCCAAGGTCACCAATCTCGCGCAAACCATGGAAGAGCTGAAGGAAGCAGGCTACTGGCTCATCGGCCTCGATGAACGCGCCGACAAAAGCTACACCGAAGCCGACTATACATCTCCGGTAGGTATCGTCCTCGGCGGCGAAGGCAAAGGCCTCCACGACCTGACGCGCAAACGCTGCGACTTTGTCGTTTCGCTGCCCACGACCGGCCCCGTGAAATCGCTCAACGTCTCCGTCGCCGCAGGCGTAGTCCTCTTCGAAGCTCTCCGCCAGCGAAATACTGGAATCCGAAAGTAGTACAAGGAGCGGTCGTGGAGAATGACCAGCCCAGCGGACGTCGCCCTGAGCAAATTGATTTTCCGGCTCCTTGGGTCCTGACGCGCGGTGCTCAGTTGCCTCTGGGTGTCGATTTCCGCCAAGGCGATCTACCTCTGGGCTTGGGGACCGCGTATTTTTCAGAGAACCTTTACTCGCATATCGGCGCGTTTTTAATGATTTGCCTCGTCCTCGGAAGAGTCGCCACAGGCACTGTGGATAGCTGAGTGGCATCCATTACCGGCTCCATTTTCGCTTCCAGACTGTCGATTGGGCAGATGTCCTGGAAATACAGTGGATAGGTTTCAAGCTGAGAGTGGTGATCAAAAGCTGGGCGTAAGCGAAATCGTGTGCTCGTCTTCTTGCTGAACCCTTTAACAAGTGGCACCAGTCTACTGGGCGCACCGATCAGGCGCCGATGTTCTTCCTCCGGAGATTCTAGATCGTATCCGCGCTCTAACTATCGAATTGCCGCCGACTATGGCTTCCGGTTCGCCTTACCCGACATGGATGTTGGGAATCCTTCTCGGAGTCGTTGCTCTGTTTGTTTTGGTCATTTTCTCTGGAGTTCTATCTGCCGCTCCCGGGGCCTCTCACTAGGGAGCACAGCTACTTGTCGTATTGAATTAGCGAGAAAATATCCAGGCCATTGAGTTTCGAGCGGCCGTTGAGAAATGTCAGCTCTACTGCGAATGCTGCGCCTTCGACTTTTCCGCCAAGCTTCTCGATAAGCTTTGCAGTGGCCGCGGCCGTGCCGCCCGTTGCGAGCAGATCGTCGCAAATGATCACACGATCGCCAGGTTTTACGGCGTCTTCGTGAATCTCTAGGGTGTCCGTGCCATATTCCAGGGCATAGGAAATGCTGGCGGTTTTTGCCGGTAACTTTTTCGGCTTTCTTACCGGGACGAATCCCGCGCCCAGCCTGTACGCCAGTGCTGGTGCAAAAATAAAACCGCGCGCTTCAATGCCTGCGACGACATCGATGGTGTGTCCTTTGTAATGATCGCAGAGGCGGTCAATCAGCAAATGGAATCCTTGTTTGTCCTTCAAAAGCGTTGTCAGGTCGTAAAAAAGAATCCCCGGCTTGGGATAATCCGGCACTTCGCGAATCAACTTTTTTAAATCATCCATTCAGACGGTTCCCCTTTGTCATTGCTTGCTCATTCCTCTCAAGCGCCCTACTTATTGAGACTCGCCAGATAAAGAGTTGTGCGACTTGCTGAGAAAGCGGCAGCAGAGCTGCCGCACTCCAAATCGCTAAACCGCAATATTCTGCGGGACTCACTAAGCATCTGGCTCGATCACAAACTCCTTCGCATATTGCGGCGAGTGCTGTGCTTCCTCTTCCCGAACGCCCGAGACACTCGAAAATCGCGGCCCGCGTTCGAGCGCCTTCTTCATCCCATCGAGCTGTGCAGGAGATCCGACGGCGAGAACTTCGACTCTACCGTCGAAGAGATTTCTTGTGTAACCGCCGACGTGCAGCTTCTCGGCCTCGCGCTGCACAAAAAAGCGGAATCCCACGCCCTGCACGATGCCAGAGACGAAATAGCGCCTGGTTTGTTTCTCGTCGCCCACAAACTTCAAAATTGTAGCAGAGACTTCCGGCATTCTGCTTAAACTGCGACTTGTCTGGCTCCGAGAGTAGAGCTTGTTTCATGGACGGCGTAAAAAATAAGCAAGAGTTTCCTCAGGGGCTAAAGCCCTTGTTTTGCTGGCTATCAATGTCGGAGGTAAAGCTCCGACCCCCTGAAAAGCATTTATTAGATGACTTCGAGCCAAACGCTGCGACGCGCAAGACGCTCTCGCTGAATTGCGCTAAACTCAATCAGATTCGCCCAGTCCCCGAAGCTGCTCTTCGGCGCTGCAAGCGCATCCTATTTACCATGAACCGGCACGCTCAAAATTCTTGCGACAACTTTTCCCGAGTTGCACTCCGTGGCGCATTTCTTCTCTGCGCATTTATCCTCGGGCCTTCGGCTTACCGCACTCACGCTGGTCAGCAAGGGCCCCTCACGCCGCCTCCCGAACATGACATCCACCGGATCGGCACGGAACCAGTTCCACCAGCCCCGCCTTCCATGGCCCCAGAGGAAATCATCAAGCGCTTCACCCAAAAAGAAGATCAATACATCGTGGCGCGCGCCGGATATACCTATAAGAAGACAGTCCGCCTGCAGGAGTTCGGCCCTGACGGCAAACCTTCCGGAGAGCTTTCGCTGGTCATCGAAGCAAAGCCAGGTCCCGACGGCAAAATGTATGAAAAGACCGTGGAGAGGCCACAGTCCACGCTGCATTACCTCGAAATGGGGCCCGAAGACTTCCAGTCTTTGGCGCGCATGCCGGCGTACCCTCTCACGACCGCACAGCTTGCGAAATACGACTTGAAATACCTGGGCAAGGAACTCGTCGATGAAGTCGATTGCTACATTTTTCAGGCGAAGCCTAAGACCGTCGAGCGCGCGCATTTCTATTTCGACGGAATCGTCTGGGTGGACGCTGTGTACCTCGAAGTCGTGAAGACCTATGGAAAGTGGGTCAACGATATGGGTGATATGCGTTCGGCAACTATGCCGTTCAATATTTTTGAAACCTATCGTGAAAATGTCGATGGCAAATACTGGCTGCCCAATTACATGCGTTCCGACGACACGCTAAATCTCAAGGATGCCAATATCCCGGTCCGCCTGGTGATTAAGTGGACCGAATACAAGCTTCCATCGGCCGCTACTCCAGCACCCACCACCGCACCCGCGGTACCTGCAGCACCCGCGACACCACCAAAACCAAATTCCTGAAGATAGTTCTGCCGAGCTGTGGTCGCGGGCCGGGCAAGCCCGGCCCCTACAGGGAAATTTCGAGGCGCGGATTCACCAGTTATCCGTGCAGTCTTTTCAACAATTCCGGTAATTCCCGAATCGATTCGAGCAGAAAGTCCGGTCGCGCGGCTCGCAGGCGCTTCTCTGTAGGAAACGGCCCCAGCACCGCGATCGCGCGCACTCCAGCTCTCTTCGCCATTTCCAAATCTTCCGGCGAATCTCCTACGTAGACGCACGCCGATGGCTTTAGACAAAGTTTCTGCAGAGCCAGCCGCAGCGGAGCGGGATGCGGCTTCTTTTCCGGGGTATCGCCGCTGCACACGCGTGCCCCAAAAAGCTGGGTGAGGCGAAACTCACGCAATTGCTGTGTCACACGATCTCTATCGCCGCTGGTAACCAAACCCAAGTGATGCGCGCGCCCAAGCCGGGCAAGCACCTGCCGTGCCCCCGCAATCAGGCTTGGGGGAATGCTTCGCGTACTGTGCGCGCCAGGCCCGGTCGGCATCGTCCCACCGCGCGCGCGGCAATTTCGCCGCCCGATACACGCGATACCAATTCGGAGAATAATGCTGTGCCAATTCCTCCAACCCCCACGGAATCCCCATCTCGCGAAACATCGCCAGATACGCCGAGGAATCCGCCGCGTAGGAATTAATCAACGTGCCGTCCCAATCGAACAGCACTCCTTGCAAATTTTTATTTTTCACAGAAGCCATCAATCTCTAGAGTAGCAAGCCTTAGCCTCGGAAGGTTGCGGAGAGCTTTGAACGATACGACAAGCAAAAAATGGTGCACATATTTCCACAGTTAGACCACTTACTCGCTCAGCCTGCGGTTTGTAGAATGGACGTGGTTTTATTTCTCTGGGAGGATTTCCATGCTGTTTGCTACCGTCTCGCGGGGTAGAAAGCGCGGAACCCGTTTGCTTCCGCACAGATTCAAAGACGACCGATATCACGTCCAACTGGGTAAGGAAGGCCCATATATTCCTGTCACTGACTCCCGCGACATCCCTTCTTACCTGGCGAACGGCTATTCGCTTCACATGAGCGACAGAGCCGAGAGCCACACTCCCAGTCTGATAAGCCCTCAATCCATTCATGGATGGAGCAGGACATGCTCCGATCTCTTTTTTACCCCGCGATAAACGTGGAGCAGTTGCTCAATAGTTTTCTTGTTTGAGCGTACAGTTCCCCCCGTTCCGTTTGAACGAGGCAATCCGCGTGCGGCAGTGTGCCTGCTTGCGTTTAGGGAAAATAGCAATCAGGGGCGAAGGAATCGGGAAGGAAGGCCATCATCGCGGTCGAACTTCACATCGTCGAAAGCAGCCGCGACGCCGTACCATCCGGGCATAGCCGCAGGCTCGATACGTTGGACACGCGCCGTGCTGACTATGACCACGCTGCCGTGTCCCATGGGGCGGCTGACCAGCACGATTTCCAGCTCGACCAGCGCACCCACTGCAATTTCTTTAGGACAAAGAAAAAAGACGCCTGTGGAGCTGATATCCCGCGTGACAAGCGTTACAGGGAAATCTTCCGCGACGGCACCTACGCTGCGCAAACGCAAAGGAAGTTTTAGGGAGGCGCGCGGATATTCGCGCTGCTCGTGATTCACGCCCACGGCGTGCGTCGGGACGCGCACAAAACGGCGCGGTTGTCCTGGCGTGAGCAACGGCGTCACGCGCAGAGCAGGGACTCGCACCGGTTGGGCCGCTACTTCTTGCAACGGCGGCGCCAGCTTGGCCCTGACTGTTTCTGTTTCCCCCGACCGAATGGATGTTGCGCGGTTCGTCGCGCCCATCTAACCCTCAGAGATACCACATCGTCGCTGCCATACCTGGCCCGACTGCAAATGCCCCGACTACACTTGCCCTTGAACTTGCCCCGGTTCCCAAACTTGGTGAGTGGGTGGATAAAATGCCACTTCAGGCTCCAGACGTCAACCTGTGGAAAACGATTGAAGTGTCCTAACGTCAAACACTTGGTAATAGTACCAGGTGCGTCCAGCGGTTCTCTCACTGTACTGTGAATATCTTCGTCCAATATGGTGCTCGACAGGACGGCTTGCTATCTCTAGTGTTGATTTTTCAGGCTCCACGGAATGCCTACGCCCACGGTCGATCGAGCTGCAAACAAACAGGCATCAGCCTCCTTGTCGCATGACCCTGAGAAGCGCGATGCCATACTTCTGATCGCAGCTTTCGCCGCTGTCTATGTCATTTGGGGTTCGACGTATCTCGCCATCGCGGTAGGGATCGAGTCGTTTCCTCCGCTTTTGCTGGCGGCTTCCCGCCACTTCACGGCCGGACTTGTGCTTTATCCACTGTTGCGCTGGAAGACCGGGATTCGGCCTACGTCTGTTCAGTGGCGTACTGCCGCCATTACTGGGCTTCTGCTCCTTCTTGTGGGTAACGGAGGCGTTTGCCTATCGGAGCGGACTCTCCCAACCGGGGTGGCGGCCTTGATCGTGGCGCTGGTGTCCTTCTGGATGGTGCTGCTCGATTGGCTTCGTCCGGGGGGATTGCGGCCTGCGCCGAGAGTGGTGGGCAGTCTCATCCTGGGATTTGGCGGATTGGCCCTGTTGGTGGGTCCGGCGCATCTGGGAGGCTCTGAGCGCGTAAATCCCACCGGCGCGGGAATTCTACTCATAGCTACCTTTGCGTGGGCTGGGGGCTCGCTTTATTCCAAGCACAACGATCTGCCTAGCTCGCCTCTGCTTGGCGTCGCCATGCAAAGCTTGGTCGGTGGGGCGGCACTTTGGGTTGTCGGTTTGCTCGCAGGCGAAGGCCGCCAACTCCATTTCGCAGCGATATCAATGCGTTCTTGGATCGCCATCGCCTATCTCATGGTTTTTGGCACCGGAATAGGTTTCACCGCTTACGTTTACCTCTTAAAGAAAAGTACCGCGGCTCGCGTGGGGACGTATGCGTTCGTCAACCCCGTCGTGGCGCTCTTTCTTGGCTGGCTCGGAGCCGGAGAAACCATCACCTTGCGCACGGCGCTGGCCGCCGCGGTCATTCTTACTGCGGTTTTGCTGGTGATTACCGCGCCGCACAAGACTGCCTTGGAAGCTGCGGAAGTTTTGCCGAATCCCGGCGAAGCTTGAGCCTCGATCTTGCAGGCACGCCCGGCGCTGATGCAGCGGGAGGGGCAAGCCCCTCCCCTACAATTGGCGCGCCTTACTGTGCGGCTCGGCGACGGCCACCGTCGACTCTTTCGTTCGAATCACTTTGGCGAGCCTTTCCGGATAGATTTGATTCGGACGCTGCGCTATTTTCGTAGCATGCAAACGATGAACAATTCGAGCGCAGGCGGACCAGTGAAAGTCTCGCCGCGCAAAGCTGCGCAGTATTGGCGCGCGACTCTGGAGCGCGACGTGCGCGCCGACGGCAAATTCGTTTTGGCCGTGCGTTCCACGAACATTTACTGCCGGCCATCTTGTCCGGCTCGGCGGCCGTTGCGGCAAAACGTAATCTTTTTTCACACACGCGAAGAAGCGGAAAAACAGGGCTTCCGCGCTTGCCTTCGCTGCCGCCCAAATGAAATTGCCGCTTCGGCGGCGCTCGTCGCGCGCGCTGCGGAATATCTTTCGCGATCGTCGGAAGAAAGCCTGCGGCTTTCCGAAGTCGCGCGAGAACTGAATTCAAATGCTGGGACGCTTCGCCGCGCTTTCCGGCAAGTCACCGGGCTGGCACCTCGCGAGCTCGCCGAAGCGCTGCGAATCAAACGGTTCAAGAGTTTGCTTCGCGCAGGAAAAAATATCACCGAGGCGCTTTACGAGACGGGATACGGTTCGTCCAGCCGCGTCTATGAACGGAGCAACGCACAACTAGGAATGACACCCGCAACTTATCAAAAGGGAGGAAAGGGTATGAAAATCGAATACACGATTGCGAAGTCACCGCTCGGAAAAGTTTTGGTAGCTGCTACAGAACGCGGCGTGTCCGCAGTCTATCTGGGAGACGCGCAGAGCAAGCTCGTCGAGGAATTGCGCGAAGAATATCCACGCGCAGAAATTTCGCCCGCCACCGGCAGCGCGCAGCGGTGGGTCCGCGAGATTGTTCAACGCATCGAAGGCAAGCCTGCGCAAGTGGAGTTGCCGCTGGACCTGCAGGCCACGGCCTTTCAACGGCGCGTCTGGCAGGAGTTGCAGCGCATTCCGCGCGGAACAACGCGCACGTATTCGCAAGTGGCTCGCGCCCTCGGCAATCCCAAGGCCGTTCGCGCGGTAGCACGCGCTTGCGCAACCAACCCCGTCTCGATCGTGGTCCCATGCCATCGGGTAATTCGCGAAGACGGAAACCTGGCGGGTTATCGGTGGGGTCTCACGCGCAAAGAACAACTCCTCGCTACGGAGCGTGGCGAGGCAAAATAAATGCTTTAGACGTGTGGTTTTTCGTGGCTGGCGTTTTTGGGCCAGTCCTGCTTGAATTCGGATTCATTGATCTTGAGGTCTTCTAAGGCATTCGTGTAGTGGAACAAAATGTAGTCGCCCGAGCCGGTCTCATAAAACTTCTGCTGCATCGGCAGCCAGGTAGCTTCGTCGATCCACATCTGAATCCGTGTGATCTGGCCACGCATCTGTTCGGATTTTGGCGTCAGCTCCAATAGAACAGCTTTCCTCTTGTCTAGTTCTTCCTCTCCTGTGACCGACACCTGGTAGCTTTTTTTCAAATCTTCACTCTTTGTTCCAAAGCCAAGACGAATGTACTGATCGACCATGGCGCTGTTTTTCCCAAGGTCATATTCTTCCACGCGATTAAGTTTGGGATTGTAAAGGAACAGGGAGTTGCCCGTGCGCAATATCGTGCGCGGCTCGGGCTTTGTGAATTCAATACGCATTTTTTGATCGTGCCGGACCCAAATTTTCCCCGTCTCCGTCGACGTATCCTTCACTACGGCCGTGTACTTTGTGTTTTCAATGTCCGCTGTAAGGCTGCGGAAACCTTTTGCGGACCTATCCATCATCCCGAGCACGCTCTCGGTCGTCCACTTAGCGGGGGTTTGCGATGCGCCCGCACCTATGGCAATGGCCATCGCTCCTAGCGCAAAAATCGATGGAGTCAAACGCCCTTTGGTCAATAGAAGCCCCTAATGGTACTCAGATGTGCTGCTCGTTAAATTCTCTTAAATCCTAGCATATAGATAGAGATGCACGAACTTTGCCCCAGGTTACGGGCGGCTCTCGCAGACTGATTACAGGCTAGTTGTTATGGCTGAATTTTAATTCCTAGCGGTGGATCTCGACGTGATAGGCGATCACCGTGCCTTGCCCATCACGCACTGGCTCGATTTTGGAAATGGTGAAACGCTTGTTGCCAAGTTCCGGAAGCGATTTTTGCATCGCGTTGTGGAGCTCATTCTCAAGCGCGGGTGTTTGCTCGGGAGGCGCGAGGATGCGTGCATCGACGCGGTAGATTTTGCTGTCGCCTTGCTCGCTAACAAGCACAACTTGTCCTGGAGTGTTCGCGGGAAGGCCCATCTGCGGCTGATCGTGGAACCACGAGCGTGGTGTGGCCAACACGAAAATCAAAATTAGAATGACCGCGGCATCGTACTGCCACGTGCCGCGCTCGTAGGCCCAGAAAAACGTCCTCGAAAATATCTGTCCGAGACTCGCCATCTCAGTCCGCAGGAATTCCGTCAACAATCACGCCATCCCGCATGTGCACCACGCGGTCAAAATACGTGGTGGCTTCGGGATTGTGCGTGATCATGACGATCGTCTGGCCCAAATCCTTGTTGAGCTGCCGAAGCATCTGCAGCACCACTTCCGAATTTTTTGAGTCGAGATTACCCGTGGGTTCGTCGGCCAGCAAAATTTTCGGCTCGTTGATAATCGCTCGCGCAATCGCCACGCGCTGCTGCTCGCCACCGGACATCTCAGATGGCCTGTGCTGCAAACGTCCTGCGAGGCCCAGCAGGCCGGTGACAACATCGAAACGGTGCGGGTCAAAACCATCCCCATGAATAAATTGGGCGATGGCGATATTGCCTTTGGCGGTCAGCGTTGGCAAGAGATTAAAGCGCTGGAAAACAAATCCAATTTTGCTTCGTCGCAGCTTGGTGCGTTCGGCATCACTCATTGCTGTTAAATCGTTGCCGTCTACCAGCACATGGCCCTTGGACGCCTGTGCCAGGCCGCCAATCACATAGAGTAGAGAGGATTTCCCGCAACCTGATGGTCCCATCACAGCCACTGATTCGCCCGGCGCCACGGAAAAGTTCACCCCACGCAACGCGGGGACGTCCACTTTCCCTGCGCGGTAGAGTTTCCACAAATTTTCTGTTTTAAGTATCGGCTCCAAGCTCTTTTTTCCTGGGACAATCAGCCCTTCGGCAGGTTGCTGTATTGTAGCTGCGATTTCCATGTCTGCCTAGCCGCCGCAAGCTTCCGCAGCGTTTTCTCCCCTCTTAACCGTGCTCTTCCTTCGTGATTCTGCAACCTCGGCATTCCTCTGATTCTCAATCGTAAGAGAGCGCCTCCACGGGATCTTTTCGGCTGGCCATCCACGCGGGGTAGCTGGCGCCAAACATCGCTCCTGCCAGTGCAATGGCCCCGGCGCGAAGGATCCATGGCCACGTTATGAGTATAGACAGGGTAGGGAAGCCCGCCAGAAATGCAGCGCGCACCGCGTAGCTCAGTCCCACGCCTGCCACGATGCCCATCAGGCACAGCCCGGCCGACTCCGTCAGCAGCGCGCGCACGATGAACGCGCGGCCTGCCCCAAGAGATTTCAACACACCAATATCGCGTGTCCGCTCGATCACGGTCGTATACATCGTCAAAAAGATCACCAGCAATCCGATGGTGACCGCGAGCGAAATCATGGCGTTGATAAATGTCTGCAAGCCGGGAATGTTGGTGGAAGTCATCACCGACAAAAACGAACTGAGAGGACTGACCGTATAGCCCGGCAATAGGTGGCGAGTCTCCTGCATGACATCTTCCGCATGCTCGGGCCGCGTGCACTTAATCAGGAAAATGGTGGCTTTGTCATGCGCGCCCACCAGGTCCTGGAGAGTCGCGAGAGAAACGAACAAGCGCGCGCCTTTTCCATGCTCGATGATGGCTACCACATGCCAATCATGATTCAGGACTTTGTAAGTATCGCCGACTTTGATGTGTTTCGCCTTGGCTGCCCAGTCGTCCACCAGCAGATCATCTGGGCCTTCCAGGTCATGGCCTTCCAGGAAAACGAATCCACCCGAGACGGCACGAAAGCTTTCGGGCTCGATACCCCAAATGGTCTCGATCACGCCTTTGGAATTGAATTGGAGAAGGGCCGGTGCCGTAGCTTGGACATATTTCAATTCCGCCAACTTGTCCGCGATTTTTATAGGCATGGGGGCGCCGGTCATTCCGATGAACATGGAAGCGGCGGGTGGCTGAACCATAACGTCGGCTCCGATGCCCTCAATTCGTTTGGCCGTTTCGGTCAACAGGCCAGACGTAAGGCCCACAATTAACACGACGAGCGCCACTTCGACAGCAACGGCTAGAACGCCGATTAAAGTGCGGAGAGGCCGGTGGAGCAGGTTGCGGACAATCAGCTCGCCCATCATGGCTTCTTCACCGCTGTCTCTTCGCCAACGTGA
The DNA here is from genome assembly GCA_963784015.1 of uncultured Acidobacteriota bacterium. GTDB lineage: Bacteria > Acidobacteriota > Terriglobia > Acidiferrales > UBA7541 > Acidiferrum. Next base: position 675,778 of record CAWAPX010000023.1, on the reverse strand, counting down.
ACCAGTTCCGAGCCGGCGGGCTGCTCGAGTTTGAAGCGTTCCGCCGGAATGTCTTCATTCAGCATCAGCTTGGTCACCTGTAAGGCCAACCGGTAATCATCGTGTGATCTATCGATTTGAATCGTGCGCGGGAAAGAAGTAACGCCAGACGGCGTTGCGTCTTTTTGCTCTTGATCGGCAGTAATCGCCTCCCAGTCCGAGTAGCGCACATCGGAGAGCAAGGCACCATTAGGTCCAAACTCCTGCAATCGCGCGACCTCTAGATCGGCGCGGTTGAACCAAATCTTCCGTAAAATTTCCCTTTGGTATCCGCCGCGCAAAACTGTCAGCACATAATACCGCGCCTTCTCATCATTGAACTCTTCAAACAGCACGTCTTCTTGTTTGCGAATTTCGCTCCACAGTAGCGCGTCCAGGAGATGTTGCGGCCTGAGATTTTCAATGGGCTTGCTGCTGGTGCGCTCCAGCGTGATTGGCCCGACAAGAAATTTGTTCTTGGACGGAATCGACACGCGAAACGTTTCCGCGTCGCTGGCCATGTCGAAGACCGTCTTACCAATCACCGGCGCCTGCCCGACCATGCGGATATAGGCTGGCCGCTCCGCAAGTAAAAACGCTTTCACTTCGTGATACTCCTCGATCACGCCGCTATACTCTGAACCCGCCGTGGGTTTTAGCTCCACGGTTGCGTTCACACTCTTCACGCCCTTCGCCATCGTGTTGTATTTATCGAGCAATTCCTCGCGAGTGGCATCTTTTGCGACGACAATCTGCGCGGGTGGGACGGTAACCTTTGTGCTGACTGTGCCTCCGCAGCCGCAGCAAATTGCCGCCACTGTCACCCCGACCATGCACGCCAACCCATGCCGCATTCGTCTTTTCCGCCCTTTAGGTACAAACGAAGCAATCTAACAACCATGTTTACAGGCGTCAACCAAGTGCCAAGGATCATTATGAACGAAGGGGTAGGTAGACTGCGAATGCCACACGTGGATTTATGTGTCGAGACGGGGGAATCTCACGACGCGCTTGTGCGGTATAACTTAAACAAAACAAAGAATTAACTCAGAGATCGCAGAGGGCACGAAGAGCTCGCTGCATTATATAATCTGGCCTTCGATTTTGAGCTTTGAGGGAGGTGCCATTGAATCGCCGAGAATTTCACATGTCTTTGCTCAAGTTTTCAGCCGGAACAGTCGTCGCTCCTCGATTGTTTGCACGGCCTTTGGCGAGCGATTCGGACGACACCGCGCAACTCTACAAACGCGCTGTGGTGATGGATTCACTTTGCAGCCCTTTTGGACATTTGGACACATCTCCCAGTACCGAGTTGCTGGCTACGGTTCGACAATCGGGAATAACCGCGATCAATTGCACGGTATCGGAACGCACTCTTGATGGAACGCTCGAGAACCTCGCGTCTCTTGAGGCGCTCGCTGAAAAGTATCCCGACGCTTTCGCAATCGTGCGGAAACACTCCGATATTGCTCTTGCCAAGAAAGAAAGGAAGCTCGGCATCCTTCCCGGTTTTCAAGACACGGCGTTTTTCGAAGAGAACCCTGAGCGCATCGATATTTTTCGCAATTTAGGTGTGCGCATCATGCAGCTTACTTATAACAATCGCAGCGTTTTTGGCGATGGCTGCCTCGAGCCCGGGAATGCCGGGCTAAGCAAGGCCGGAATTGCGGCCGTCAACAAGATGAACGAAATCGGCGTCGCGGTCGATCTCAGTCACAGCGGCTATCGCACTACTTCCGAAGGAATCGCCACTTCCACGAAGCCAGTGCTGATTTCCCATTCAGGCTGTGCCGCAGTTTATCCGCATCCGCGTAGCAAGCCTGATGAAATTCTGAAATCGTTGGCCGATCGCGGCGGCTACTTCGGCGTGTACTTGATGCCGTACTTAGTTGCTTCTCCCACCGTGCCCACGCGCCAGCACGTCCTCGATCATCTAATACACGCAATCAACGTCTGCGGAGCGGATCACGTAGGCATCGGCTCGGACGGCTCGATTGAGAAAGTTGTTCTTACTTCTGCGCAGAAGGCGGATTTCGACGCCGACATCGCGCGTCGCAAAAAATTGGGTATCGGCGCGCCGGGCGAGGACCGCTATCCCTACGTGCCCGATCTGGATGGGCCGGATCACATGCTGATTATTGCGGAAGAACTGGGACGCCGCGGGCAGCCCTCTTCCGTGATTGAAAAAGTTTTGGGGGCCAATTTTCAGCGCGTGTTAGGCGAAATTTGGGGAACGGCTTAGAACCGCGAGTGGCCGGGCGCAAATCGGCGGCCCCCGAATTGGGTCAGTTATTGCGGACGCGCGATGTAGATATCGAACGGTTGCACCGCGGGCCGAACGCGTCGTATGACTTCGCTAGCCCAGAGCGTTGCGCTGAGCAGCGTAACCCAACCATCTTCTGGCTCGCAGACCGCGCAAAAGGCGTACCGTTCGTAAGCGAGTTGATAGGCATCGACGCCCCGTTTCGAAAGATCACCCTCTAGCGCAGCGTCAGGAGCTTCAGCAACCTTTCCAGCACGCAATCCAAACGTTTCGCCTTCGAAACGTTCGAAAAGTTGGAACAGTTGACTTTGACGCGGCTGTGGCAGCACTACACAGCGCACGCCTGCTTCGCGATACTCGATTTTCCGTGCCTTGCAAAACTCCTCAATGCGATCGATATGGCTGAAGAAATCCACGACGTAATATTCTTCATGCGCCAGGGCAGGGAAGACGGCCGACCAAATCTCCGCTGCCTTCTTGCCACGAACGGGCTCGCGGTTTTCCGTTTCGACGAGCTCAAGCCCGACAGCTTTTACGCCAGGGCCGAGGTCGAGCGCTTCTACGTCCAAAGAGAAAGGAGGCAGCTCGAGCGCACCAGGCGGCGCGCCGGGGGGAAGACTCATTCCAACGTCTCTACTTCAGGGAATTTCGTTCGAAAATCGGGTGACTGCTTTCGCACGTCCAACCAGTCGAAAAACGCATCGGGAGTTTCGAGCCAAATGCGAAACCAATTGGCAATCTCCACTTTTTCCTCGCGTTTGTGCGGTTCTACTTTATGGTTTCGCGAAATCATTTCCGCGCGGCGTTTGCCAAGGCGGGCGATGCCCAAAACTCGTTCGACCGCGGCATGTTCGCTGTGTGCCTGAAATTTCCGCATCAGCTCATCCAGCCGCATGATACTGACTTCCGCATCTTCCAGCGTTTTGAAATGCAGCAGGTCTTCGAATTCTTCTTCATACTGCTCCTCTGCTTCTTCCTGCAAGGTGAGCAGCACTTTCCAGCCCGCCGATTTCAAGACGTCCCCGATGTATTCCGAACTGGTTTTTCCGGCCTCGCCGTGCTCCGCATGGAGGCGGCGGCGCAGTTGATCGATCTCCGCGAGCGTCCATTTCGAAGCGCCAATTTCTCTTGCCGTATCGAGGATCAGATCTTTTTTAGATTTTTCCGAATCATTCATCAAGCTGTGCCTTTACGCGGTTTGGCATGTGCCTTCTTCTTAGTATGCGCCTGCGTCTGCTTCGGCGTCTCCGGCGGGGGAGGCGGAGGGTCAGCGGGAAGCCCCGCCAGCAGACGGCGGTACTTTGTCACATTTCGATTATGTTCTTCCAGTGTCGCGCTAAAAAAATGTCCGCCCTGGGTATTGGCAACGAAATAGAGGTAGTCCGTCTCCGCCGGTTGCAACGCCGCCCGGATGGAAGCTTCGCCCGGATTGCCGATGGGGCCCGGCGGCAATCCAGTGTGCGCATAAGTATTATAAGGCGAATTCACGTGCAGGTCGGCTCCGGTAAGAGTGCCGTTGTAGCGGCCTTCTTGTTCCAAAGCATAAATCACGGTCGGGTCACATTGCAGCATCATGTCTTTGCGCAGGCGATTTTCGAAAACTCCCGCCACGAGAGGCCGTTCTTCTTTTTTAGGCGTTTCGCGTTCGACGAGAGAAGCGAGCGTCACGATTGAGGAAATCGGGTAGCCGGATGCGAGACGCGTTTTATCGTCGCCCGCCATCGGCGGCGAAATCCGCGCCCACTGTTCCTTGAACTTTTTCACCATGGCGGCGGTCAACTCCACGGCGACTGGGTGGCGCGGCAATTGATACGTGGCAGGGAAGAGATAGCCTTCGAGCGTGAGCGCGTGCGGGTCGATGTCGCGCACCATCATGGGATCGCTGGCGGCTTTCACAAAATCATCGGCGGGAAGAAAATGACCTGCTTCGAGATCATGCGCAACGTCGTACAAAGTTTCGCCTTCGCGAACCGTAAAGGGAATTTCGTAGACTTCGCCCTTCGCCAGTTTCCAGAAAACCTCGCGGCCGCTTACGGGGCGTTCGAAAAAATATTCTCCGGCTTCGAGCGATCGCCGCGGATGGCGCCGCGCATAGATCTCAAACGCAAGAGCGCTGCGCACGACGCCGTTGCTTTCAAGAATGTGAGCCACGCCGCGGCTCGAAGCTCCGTGCGGCACGGTAAGGAACACGCCTCCGCTCGCGAACCCCTGATAGGGCTGAGTGATGCAATACCATCCCCAGGCTGCGACCCCTGCCACGGCCAGCATCAGCACCAAAATAAAGAGCAAAACCTTTTTCAAATCAGCCTCGCGAATCCCAAGTGCATGTATTTCACTTCGCGTCTTGTACTGTATGCGCCGACTGCCGCCGGTCCAGATACTCCTTCAAGATCAAAGCTGCAGCCATTGCATCGACGCCGAGCTTTGGATTTTCTTTCTTTCGCTGTTTGCTGGAAGCTGCGTGAATCGTTCGGCCCTGTTGTTCTTCGAGCAAGCGCTCTGCTTCCCAACTAGTCAGGCGCTCGTCCACCATCTCGACGGGCAATCCCATTTGTTTGTGAACTCGTTGCCCAAAACGCGCCGCTTCTTCTGCCATGTCGCCGCGTGTTCCATCGAGTCGCAGCGGCAGTCCCACCACAATTTGTTGTACGCCATGCTCGCGCACCAGTTCACGCAAGCGCCGCATATCTTCGTTGCGATTGATGCGGTCCAGTGTGCCCAGCGGCTGCGCTAGGCCTGCTTCCGTATTGCCGATGGCCAGACCGATCCTCGCGCGCCCGTAATCCAGCGCCAAGACGCGCACCGTCTTTGCATTCATCAAGTCCAGAGAGGGATGCTTCACACTTCCAGTATACCGGGAAGCAATTCCACATACGCGCGATGCTACCTAAGAGTGGACTATCTTCTAGAGCACCAAGGCATCTGTTTTGGATGAAAATGGAACCTTAAGGCTTGCGGCCGCGGGCGCCGCTCTGCCAGGCGTCCCAGTAGCCGAGTGCCTTCATCTGCTGGTCGAGGCCGGTTTCTTTGACGAGGACATCGAGTTCGGAGCGCGTTAGGCGTTTGCCGAGGGGTTCGGTGCGATCGGCGATGCCCCAGGCTGTCAGCGCGGCTAGCGCGGTGTTGAGCTTCAACTCGCGGATATCGACCTTGTCGAGGGTATCCGAGGCGGCGTGGTAGTTCGCTAGATAGTTGGACACTTCCTGATTCGCCACCAGATTTGGCACGCCCTCGAGCAGAAAATCGAGATTGTCGGTTCCGAACGAAGCGTCGACCGTGTGATCGTTCGCGCCCCAGGACTCCAAGGGCTTCAGCACTTCGCGCACGCCGGCTTCGATGTCGCGCCGGCCACCTAATGAATAGCCGGTGACACGGCCGTTCCCGGAATCGAAAGTGACCATGGCGCGAATCTTGTCCAGCTCCGTGCGATGTGCTTTCACGTATTCATAGGAGCCAATGGTGCCTTGCTCTTCGCCGCTAAACAGAACGAAGCGAATTGTGCGCCGCGGCAACAAGCCAGTGGCCTTAATCGCGCGCGCCGCTTCAATCACCAACGCCGCGTTGCAACCGTTATCCAGCGCGCCTGTCCCCAACTCCCACGAATCCAGATGCGCGCCCAGGATCACCACTTCGTCCGGCTTTTCGTAGCCGCGAATCTCGCCAACGACATTTTCCTGCTCGACCGGGCCGCCGATTTTGTTGGGCATGGTGAAACGCACATGCACTTTGCCTGGATATGCGGTCACTGTTCGCGCCAGACGCATAGCGTCCTCGCGCGCGACAATCGCCTCAGGAATTTTGTCAATCGCGCCCGCCAACGAATTGGTGTGGCGATAAAGCAGCAGCCGTTCACGCGCGCCCATCCAAAGAATCGCGGAAGCGCCTCCCTTGAGAGCTTGCTCAATGATTTCCGGCGGGCGCAGATATTCGTTGAAGAGATCAGCCCAAGTCGAGCCAATGTCGCTATGTACGAGAAGAATCGCGCCTTTGACGGTCGAGCCAGCGCGTGCAAAATCTTCCCCAGTCCCATATTCGAACGTCCACGAGATTTGTCTCGATGCCGCCGGCAGGCGTTGGCGGCGACCAGCCTTCGGCTTTTAAGCCGCACCGGAAAATTCACCGGTCCCAGCAATTCAAGCCGCGTTTCTCCTTCGCTCCACGTCACCGGCAGCATGTATTTCTCGGTATGAACTTCCACGCCCTCCGCGCGAAATGCAGCGACGGCCCACTCCACCGCTTTCGCCATCTGGGGTGATCCGGTCACGCGGCCGCCAATTTCGTCGGTGAGGCGGCGCAGATTCTCTTCCATAGGAGATGGGCCCATCACCAGCGGCAAAATCTTTGCGGCGGCTTGCGCGCAGCTCGATGCATCCGTCGCCGAGCAAGCCGCGGCACTTTGTCCCATTTGGGCAGGGCTGAGAGGATCCTTCGCCTGTGGCAGTTGCGCTGAGGCAGGAAGCGAGGCAATGAGGCAAAGAAGTGAGCAGGTAAAGAAAGTTTTGACGTAGTGCATCGGAATGCTCTCCGTGAAGAGACGGCGTTGCGGCCGCTTCTTTCAGCGGCGAGGCCGTGCATCCTGGCGCGGAGTAGTATAAGCTCGCGCCGCGCCAGTGAGAAATGTGTGGAAAAATTCCATTCCGTCGAGAGAATTCGCGATGAAAAAATCGATTTCGGCTTTTGTAGTTAATTTGGTGTTCGTTGTCACGGCCTTTACGCAATCAGCGGCCCAAACAGCTACAGCGAGCCTCGATGCCCGAGCAAAAGTCGCCCTGGCTGTGATTCGCGGAACGCTCAACGTGCATGGCCTCCAACGAAGTGTGCGCGTGCAGCGTGACCGCTGGGGAGTGGCACATATTTACGCCCAGAATGAGCATGACCTTTTCTTCGCGCAAGGGTTCGTCGTCGCGCAAGACCGCCTGTTTCAAATGGAGCTTTGGAAGCGCTCCGGCCAGGGCCGCCTAGCGGAAATTCTTGGGGCTTCTTACGTTAAGCGCGACACGAGCGCTAGACTGCTGCGCTATCGCGGCGACATGGATGCCGAATATAAGAGCTACTCGCCCGACACCAAGGAAATTCTTGAAGCCTTCACCTCCGGGATCAATGCGTACATCGAAGAAATCCAAAAGCCTGGCGGCATTGGTCTACCTCTTGAATTCCAGCTCGCTGGGTTCAAGCCCGAGCCCTGGAAACCTGAAGACTGTCTGAACCGATTGGCAGCCTACTCGGTGACGGGCAATGGCGCGAGCGAACTTCACAGCGCCCAACTGGTCGCACTTCTTGGCCCAGAAAAAGCCGCGGAACTCCTCGAGCTCGATCCACCTGTAAAACTCGATCCGGCTCCTGGAATTGATTTTTCAGGCTTATCCCCGGCGCTGCTCGAGAATCTCGTTGGCAGCGACGTGCCTCTCCATTTCCCGGAAACGCCTACGCAAGGTAGCAACAACTGGACCGTCTCCGGCTCGCTGACGGCCACCGGCAAGCCCTTTCTTGCTAACGATCCTCACCGCGTCATCGCAGAACCTTCGCTTCGGTATATCGTGCATCTAGTGGCGCCCGGATGGAACGTCATCGGCGCGGGCGAGCCTGGACTCCCCGGAGTTGCCGCAGGGCACAACGAAAAAATTGCCTGGGGCTTTACAATTTTCGGGCTCGATCAGCAGGACCTCTACTTGGCAGAATTAAATCCCGCTGATCCCCAACAATATAAGACCGAGCACGGCTGGGAACGCATGGAAGTAAAAACGGAAACCATCGCCGTGCGCGGCGCAGCCTCGGTCACAGTGAAACTGAAATTTACTCGTCATGGCCCCGTGCTTTGGGAAGACGGGAAACGCGCGCTAGCTTTGCATTGGGTCGGCGCGGAGCCTGGCACAGCTGGCTACCTTGGCTCGCTGGCTCTTGATCGCGCACAAAGCTGGCAGGAGTTTGAGCAGGCGATGCCCCGCTGGAAAGTCCCGTCGGAGAATATCGTTTACGCCGATCGCGACGGAAACATTGGCGAACATTCCACAGGCCTCGCGCCTCTCCGCAAGAACTGGACAGGCCTTCTTCCCGTGCCCGAGACAGGAGGCTATGAGTGGAGCGGTTTTGTGTCCAATGCCGAGCTACCACATACCTACAATCCAGCTTCTGGTTTCGTTGCCACAGCGAATCACAAAATGATTCCGGAAAATTACGTCTACGCGGTCGGATTCCAATGGGCCTCGCCGGAAAGATTCCTGCGCATCTCAGAAGTGCTCAGCGGCGCGGCAAAGAGCGGGCACAAACTCACCCTTGGGGACATGGAGAATTTGCAGAATGACGTTGTGTCGCTGCCGGCGCGTGATCTGCAAGCTCTGTTGAAGCATGCTGTAGGTAGCGCGCCAACCAGCTCGGCCAAACTGTTGCTCGATTGGGATTGCGCAGTCACCGCTGATTCGATAGCTGCCACGCTTTACGAATTCTGGGACGCGGAGTTGCGTGATGCGGTCACGAAGCTAGCCGTTCCCGCGCAAGCGCAAAAGATCGCAGGAAAATTTGCCCTGCCGGAAATACTGCAAGAGTTGTCTCATCCGAGCGTCGCCGTTTTCGGCCAGAATCCCGAAGCTGCGCGCGACACTCTGCTGCTTCAGACACTCCAGATGGCGGAGCAGAAACTCTCCGCCAAGCTCGGTCCTGACACCAAAAACTGGGCTTGGGGAAAATTACATCGCGTTTCGTTCAAGCATCCGCTCGGTCACGTTGCGCCTGGCGCCGACGCACTCTTCGATCGAGGGTCGCTATCCGCGTCCCGGCGACGGTAGCACCGTGGACGCCACATATTTTGGCGGAGCTTCCTTTGACCAATTGGCCGGTGCAAGCTACCGCGAGATATTTGATTTAAGCGACTGGGACAACGCCGCAGCCGTAAATGTACCCGGACAAAGCGGTCAACCCGGCAGCGTGCATTACGATGATTTACTGCCGCTGTGGGTCAACGGGCAATATTTTCCGCTGCGCTACAGCAAACCATCCGTCGACCGGGAAACTACAGACGTACTTGAGCTAAAACCGTAGCCTGAAAAAAACTGCGGTAGGGCCGGCAATTAGCGAACGCGCAATCCGGAATTCGCGACACAATCGGCAACCCGCGCTACCTGCGCCATCTCCGCAACGTCGTGCACCCTAACAATGTGCGCGCCGCCCAGGATGCTTGCCGTGACTGTTACCGCCGTCCCCCAGATACGCTCTTCCGGCGCAGCAGGTTTACCATCGCGCGCCAGAGTGGCGCCCAGAAATCCTTTTCTTGACGTGCCGACAAGCAACGGATAGCCGAGCGCAGCGAGCTGTGAAAGCTTCTGGAGCAACTCATAGTTCTGCGAATGACTCTTTCCAAATCCAATCCCCGGATCCAAAATTATCTGAGATTTCGCTACGCCAGCCTTACGCGCCTTCGCCGCGGATTCGCGCAGACCCCGCGTCACATCCTTTATTACGTCTCGCGCGAACGGCCCGCGTTGCATCGTTGCAGGCTCGCCGCGCATGTGCATCAGAATGAGCGGCACACCATACTTCGCGGCGATCCCCGCGATGCGCGCATCGTTTTTTAATCCGGAGACGTCATTGATGATCTCTGCGCCGGCGCGAAGAGCGGGCTCGGCAACGGTGCATCGCCGCGTGTCCACCGATACAGGAATCTTTAGCCGGCCTCGCAACCCTTCCAGCACAGGAAGAATGCGGTCCAACTCTTGCGAAGCAGAAGTTTCTTCTGAACCCGGCCGTGTGGATTCGCCTCCGATGTCAAGAATGTCGGCACCGGCCTGCTCCATCGCAAGCGCATGCTTGATGGCGAGCTCCGGTTGCGCATATTTCCCACCATCCGAAAAACTGTCTGGCGTAACGTTCAACACACCCATTAGCAGCGTGCGTTCCCCAAGTACGAGTGCTCGTGAAGGCAGCTTCAGCCGGAATTTCTTGCGTCGGTTCATGGAATGGACAAACAGTGGACTAGGAGTTTATCTCAGCGGGACAGAAAGAAGCTCGCGTGTTACTCGCTCGATGCCAAAAAGCAAAAACAGACAGGCAGGAGTGCCTGTCCTACTTCAATCCAAGTCAAAATCGCGAAGTGGTTTGCCGACGGGCGCGTCCTTCGCCTTCTTCATCGCTTCCTCGAATTTTTTGGCGAGGATGTCTTCTTTGTGGGTTTCCTGAAAAAACGAGTCGGCAAATTTGTCTTCGCGCTGACGGTGCTGCTCGGCAAGAATCCCCTGCGCATTTTCAAGATCGACGTTCGGCCCCGCCTTCACGGGGACCTCGTGCGAGAGTACCGCGCCAAACACGGCGTCAACCACCAGCTTCGCTTGGCAGCACGGGCACGTCACCTGCAGATTGTCCGGTTCCTTCATTCCCATAACCGCATTCTACGCCATTTCGCTATAACGGTCACCGCCGCGCTGACACCAAAATCTGGGCAGGCCAAAAAAGTAGGGGCACGATATATCGTGCCCCTATTGGCAAACCCGCCAGTATCCTGTGTCCGTCTTTACGCTTTCGCCGGGTTTTCTCCGCGCGTAAATCCTGGTGCAGGCCGCAACTCCGGCCGCACCACCTTTGGATCTGCGCTAGGCGCTGGAGGAGCCTGAGGTGGAGGTGTCCGCGGCTTTTCCGGCAGCGGCTTGCCTTCCATCAGCATTTTCACTTCGAGCGCGTCGATGACCTCGCGTTCAAGCAAAGCCTGTGCGATCCGCTCGAGCGTCTCGCGATTGGTGGAAAGCAGCCTTTTCGCATTCTCATAGCCGCTGTTGACGATGCGCTTCACTTCCTTGTCGATCTGAATCGCTGTATCTTCGGAGTAGTCGCGATGCTGCGTAATTTCGCGGCCCAGAAAGATGGCCTCGTCCTTTTTGCCATAAGCCAGCGGCCCAAGTTCGCTCATGCCCCATTCGCAAACCATATTGCGCGCCAAGTCGGTGGCTCGTTCGATGTCGTTGCCGGCGCCGGTGGTGATGTGTCCGAGGAAAATCTCTTCCGCCGACCGACCGCCCATCAACACGGCGAGCATGGCTTCGAGATATTCCCGCGTGTAGGTGTGCTTGTCGTCTTCAGGCAGTTGCATCGTAAGGCCGAGCGCCATTCCTCGCGGAATGATCGTCACTTTATGAACGGGGTCGGCTCCCGGCGTCATCGCCGCAACCAACGCATGTCCCGCCTCGTGATACGCGGTGTTCTTTTTCTCTTCATCCGAAAGAATCATCGACTTGCGTTCGACGCCCATCAACACTTTGTCTTTGGACATCTCGAAGTCGACCTGCATCACGAATTTGCGGTTCTGGCGGGCAGCCCACAACGCCGCTTCATTCACCAGGTTTGCGAGATCCGCTCCAGAAAAGCCCGGGGTACCGCGAGCGATGATTGACAGTTCCACATCATCGGATAGGGGCACTTTGCGGGTATGCACGCGAAGAATTTCTTCGCGGCCTTTCACGTCTGGCCGAGCAACCACGACGCGGCGGTCAAATCGTCCGGGACGCAGCAACGCCGGATCGAGAACGTCGGGCCGGTTGGTCGCTGCAATCAAAATCACGCCTTCGTTTGATTCGAATCCGTCCATTTCGACAAGCAAAGCGTTCAAGGTCTGCTCGCGCTCGTCGTGTCCACCGCCCAAGCCCGCGCCCCGATGGCGTCCAACGGCATCGATTTCGTCGATGAAGATGATGCAGGGCGCGTTTTTCTTGCCCTGTTCGAACAAGTCGCGCACGCGGCTCGCCCCGACGCCGACAAACATTTCCACGAAGTCCGAACCCGAAATCGAGAAGAAGGGAACGTTCGCTTCGCCCGCAATCGCCCTGGCAAGCAAAGTCTTGCCCGTCCCAGGAGGCCCGACCAGCAATACGCCCTTAGGAATGCGTCCGCCGAGCTTCTGGAATTTCTGCGGGTCTTTCAAAAACTCGATGATTTCCTGCAACTCTTCTTTAGCTTCGTCCGTCCCAGCGACATCCTTGAACGTGGCCTTCTTCTGCTGCGCCGAAAGTAACCGGGCGCGCGACTTCCCAAAGCTCAGCGCTTTGTTTCCGCCGGCTTGCATCTGCCGCATCAGGAAGAGACAAAAGCCCACAAGCAAGATGAGAGGCGCCGCGTTCAGCAGGATCAAAATCCAATCTCCGCTCCGAACCTCCTTCATGCTCTTGATCACCGCTCCCTTGTCTTTCAATTCCTTGACGAGATCTGGAGCAGCTTCCTTGAAAACCGTTACGGTAAATTTGCGGTTCGCGGGGCGAAGATATTCGCCCTGTATCTCGTAGCTGTTCGGCGAGAGGTATAGCGTCACTTCCTTGACGTCGCCCGCGTCCACGTGGGCCATGAACTCGCTGTAACCGGGAGTATCTTCCCGCGCCTGGCTCCCATTCGCGGACACCAGCTTCCACAGCATCACGCCGAGAAACACGATGGAGATCCAGAAAAGAATTGTTTTTGCCGTAGAACTGGAATTCACGTTGTCCTCACCTTTGTCCTTGGCCTCGCGGAAATTCATCCCGTGAGGAAGCGACTGGCAAATCTGTCGAACTTACTTTTTGCTGCCTTGCCGTCGCTTCACCTGCGCTGCCCCGCTGGAAAGAGCTTTATGATTCCGCCCCGTTCCATTGTCCGCAGCCAGGCCGTACCCGACCCATACTTCATTGGATGCCGTTCGGAACCCAAAGTAATCAGGCTCCAGTCCTACGCGCCGCCGCGCAGGCTTATCCAGCAGTACCGCCAATCGCAGCGACCTGGGCTGGCTTTCACCCAAGCGCCGCAAAAGAAACTCTTGTGTTACCCCGCTCTCCAGCACCGCATCAAGCAGGAGAACATCGCGGCCCTTCAGCTCCGGCCGCGAACCAAAGTAAACTTCGCGCCTTGCGTGTCCGCCTTCATCCACGTCTCGCACATCCTCGCGGACGAAGTGGCAAACCACCGCGGTGTTAATCTCGCGAATCAGGTCCGCGGCAAAAACAAATCCGCGGTCAAGAGTAACAACCACGTCTACCCGCCGGCCTTTGTACGCTCGCGAAATTTCTCGTCCGAGCGCCGCAACTCTCGCGCCAATTCGCGCGGCAGAATAAGCCACACGGCCTGGAGCACTCGACTTGACCGCTGGGCGGTCACGCATCAAGACTTTTCCTCGGCGATCAAAATTCCTGTTCGGGTCCCCTCATTCGCTGCAAACTCAGCGGCAACTGGAAAGCCGCGCGCCCACACAAGAGTGCCGCCGCTCGTCAAAACCGGCCAGCCGTCTCGTTCCCATCGGCTAATGCGCTTTTCGTTCAATAGCCGCTTCAGCTTGTGCGCTTTCTGATGCCCCCCGGGTTGCAGCTTGTCCCCGAAACGCCAGTTGCGCAGCACAAGCGGCAAACGCAGCCGGTCGCGGTCCAAGACCGCCCCTGATTCTCTAGTTTCCCCCCTCTTGGCGAGCCAGTCAATCACCCTGAGGCGGAAAACGCACTGCGCCTGCGGCACTGGCAAAATCACGTCGCCATTTCTGGCATTCGTAAAATCGATTTTGTACTCGTACTCTGCCGCAGAAGATTTTGGCTTCTCACGTTTTCCGCTGGTTCCGAAGTGCTGGCCGCGACGAATTTGTGCAGAAAACCAACTCGTTTTGCTCGCGCCGAACGTCGACGCCGCCGGGCAACTGCACCGCCTTGCCATTTTCCCCGTGCTGCGCCAGCTCAAGCACTGCCGCAATGTGCTGCCCAGTAATTTGGCCCGTCCCGCTCTTCCTCTCCTCAATTAGACGACGCAGCATCCGCTTCGTCAGGGCAGCTTGGTTTTTCTTCTCTGTGTCCTCTGTGCTCTCCTCGCGCTCTGTGTAAAGTTTTTGTCCTTTGATCGGATGCAGCAAATCCCCCACGGAGATTCGTCCATCAATTTTAGTTCTCCGTGCGAGCGCCTCACAATGCTCCCGCGCAAACAATTCCAGAAACTCCTCATCCTCCCGCGCGAATTCCGCCAGCGAACCAAGATGCTCTACCACGCCACTCTGAAATTGTTTCTCCAAAAGTGGCAAGAGTTTCTTTCGAATCCTCGCCCGCGTTCGCTGTGTATCTTGATTCGTAGCGTCCTCGCGCCATTTCTGTTTCTTCGCTCGCAGATATGCGCGCAATTCTGCCCGCCTCATCCCGAGCAAAGGCCTCACAACGCTCTCCGTTTGCGGATGAATCCCGCCAAGCCCCGCCAATCCCGTCCCGCGCAAGATGTGTGCGAGTACCGTCTCCGCCTGGTCATCTGCGGTATGCGCAACGCCTATGCGATCCACTTTTCCTTCCGCCACTAGCTTCGCGAAAAACTCGTACCGTGCCCGTCGACCGACATCTTCAAGATTAGCCTTTTCGCGCCTAGCCCTCGCCGCCACGTCCACGCTCTCCATGTGAAACGCCAGCCCGTGCTTGGCCGCCAGCCCTGCGACAAATTTCTCGTCTGCCTCCGAAGCCTTCGCGCGCAACTTGTGGTTCAAGTGCGCGACGCTCAGCACGATTCCCAGCTTCTCGCGTAATTCCAGCACGAGCATCAACAGTGCCACCGAATCCGCGCCGCCAGATACACCCACTCCCACGCGCTCTCCTGCACGCAGCATTCCTCGTTTTTTTAGTGATGTCAGCAAGCGGTCGGCTAGGCTTGAACGCATGGCTACGCAATTGAACGGCAATCTTGGTTCCCCACTGAGAATGCGCCTAGTATCGTAGAAATAGCGCAGGGAAGCACGCTCCAAACTGAATCCCCGGCGTATTCTTCGGATTTGATTTCGTCCGAACGGGAAAACTCTACAGCAACTCTTTGGGAATGGGGTTGTTGGGGCGCTCTTCATCCCAAACCATCGAAAGTATCCACCAGCGCTTCCCATCAAAATAAAGCTGAAAAATATTCACGCCGCGTTCAATCACTTTGCCCGACGCCGAACCTTCATAGCTGCTCAGCACCGTCGCGACATTCCCGAACTGCTTGATCACATGTTTCAACTCGCGTTCCGTGAAGCCGTCTTTTACCAGCGAAGTGTCTGATCGGTCCGCAAAATCCTGTTCCGTCATGGACTCCGTCTTGATCGCGCCCGTCTTCGCATCCACATGGATCGCCACCGATCGCGAATTAGGATCGAACAGCGTCCGGTCGCGTCCCCACTGGCGCGGCACACCCACGCCGCCCGAGATTGTCTCGTAACTAGCCGTCACAATCCCTTCAATCGTGCTCACGTCTTCAGTCCGCGCATCAACAATCGGCCTATCCACATGCGTTTTCTGCTGCGCCCACACCGCCCCAATTCCGCTAACTCCCACCACCAAAATCCCGCAACTCACTCGCAGCGCCTTCCCAATCCTCATCTTTCCTCCTCCGTCTGCCCGCCCATTAACGAGTGGCCGCCATAGTAGCAGCGCCGCCCAAACAGGTCGAGCCTCGTGGGCCGTACTCAAGGGATCAGTTCGCGATAATCTGGCACTCCGTCCAACTGCCACTTAGTTGTCCTACACTATCTGGATTCCCAGAGCGGCCATCGTTGACGCGAATTCTCATAGGGGGCGTGAAATGCCAGTGAATCGCGAACAGATAGATCGAATCCTCGCAACGGTTCCTGATTTTCGGAACCGTTGGGACGGATTCCTCAATGACTGGACAGGGGAAGTGTCACCGCCATGGTATGTGGGATTCTCCGAACTTGCTCATTACGTCGTCGACAGCTACGCCCAGGGCTCTACAGTGGAGCTTCCGAGTTTGTTTGACACCGTTGAGGCACTTCTCCAGAGTTCGGATCCGGAGCTTGAGAATCTAATCGCTGTCGGGCTTTTCGAGGACATACAGAACATCGCCAGCCATCGCGATTTCGGAGCCTCTCCTTTCCGACGTTGGCTGGGTCCGCGCAGCCTTGTCGTCTGGGATGAAATTGATGCAGGAATGAAGCGTGTGGCTGCGTGGGCGGCCCGGAATAAACCGCGATGGTGGCAATTCTGGCGACGGCGCAACACCTTTAATGCCCGGCAAGCCTTACAGGGTGTTGAAAATCCAGAACTCAAAAAGATAATAGAGGCCAACTACCGAAAGATGGAATGATCCTTTCCCTGCTACTCTTTCTGGCAAAAATACTGATCCTGACTTTTACTGCTTTGTCTGCGCTGGCCGCGCTTGCTTGGCCTTGCTAACCATATCTCGCACGTCGCTCAGCAGCGCCTGCGAATCGAAAATCACCCCATCGCGAATCGTATACTTCACACACTGCTCATGAACTTCTTTGCGATCTGTGCCTACTCGCGTCACGCCATTTCCATAAAACACTTTCACATCCGCCAGCGGATTTTCCGAAAGCACTACGAGGTCGGCCAAATAACCCTGCCGCACCAATCCCAGCTCCGGATTCTTCACTACTTTCGCTCCATTCTCCGTAGCTGCATGCAGCGCTTCCAGTGGCGAAAATCCTGCTTCTTCCAGCATCTCCAATTCTCGAATCGTTCCAAATCCCCACAGCTCGAACAAAAATCCCGTGTCTGACCCCACCGCAACCACGCCGCCCTGGTTTTTGTAGTCGTTCACAAAATCCAGCCACCGCCGGTAAGCGCGCGCCCAATCCGCTTCCTTGTTCGACGTCCACTCATAAAAATAAGAAGCGTGATGCGCGGGATTCGGCAAAAACGAATCCATTACCACGGGCAGCGTGTACGTCGAGTGCCACGGCAAATTCGCCGCCCGCGTCACATCGCGATTCGCCTCATAAATACTGAACGTCGGCACCATGATGAATCCCGTGCGATGCATCGTCTCCAGCAGCGACTGAATCACCTCGCCGTGCAATTTCCCCACGTCAGCCTGCAGCCAGGACCGCCCCGTCTCCAAAAACCGGTCCGGCTCGCTCGAATAGTTGTACCCCGGCGGCAAATTCTGAATGGTTTGGTTCGTATACGAAGACTCCGGATACCCATAGTGATGCTCAATCGTTGAAGCGCCTTCGCTCGCGACTTGCACCGCATTCATCGGATAAACGCCATCCTGCCCGATGTGCACAGCCACGCCCATGCTATCTTTCCGCGCCTGATCCGCAATCGCGTGAAACACATTCGGCCACAATCCTGGCTTGCCAATAATCTTGACCCCGTCCACGCCAAGCGCGTGCCACTCGTCCACAATCTGCCGCGCACCCTCTGGATTCGAATAGCGCGGATCGTCGCCGCGTCCCCAGAAGGGATACACATACATCCGCGGTGCAATAATCTGGTTCGCTGCAATCTTTTTCTTCTCCGCCACCATCTCAGCCGGATCGTCATTTCCCACGTTAAACGTTCGAACCGTCGTCACGCCGTGCCCCAATAGCAGCTTGTAGATGTATTCGGCGGGCACGTCCTTAGACGAGTTGATATGAATATGTACGTCGATCAATCCCGGCATCACGTACATGCCCTTGCCTTCGATCACGCGATCTGGCGCCTTCTGCTTCTCTTTGCTTGTACCTTCTTCGTCCTTCTCCTTGCGCGAAATTGAATCCGACGGGACGACGCGGTCAATCCGATTCCCCTTAATGAAAATATTAACCGGGCCAAACGCTGGTGCTCCCGAACCATCAATGACGGTCACCTCGCGAATTTCCAGCGACGGGTAAGGCCCCGACTGCTCCGCCGAATTTGCGTTCTGAGCCCGCACAACAGGCGCCAAAGTAATAGCTGCGGCGCACAAAATCATCCCAGCGCAAATCATCATTTTTTTCATGGTCATCATTGTCCTGTGCTTTTCCGAGTGGCACAGGCACTCCTGCCTGTGTGTTTTTGCAGTTTCTCCGTGCGCTTTTCCAATCCTCAAAGACGCCACGCCACGAATTCTCGCCGTACCCCTATTTGCTTTTTTCGCTCTGCGAAGCTCGCAAGGCTAATTTCAAAATCGCAATAAGTCCAGCACTGATTCGCAAGAATTACGGGTCGCGAACCCCGCAACTCGTTTCCAATAAACGCCTTAGCCCTGTTCTCCGCGCGCGACTGTGGAAATCTGTGAAAATCGATAATCTCCTGTTGACATATTCGCACGCCTGTCGTATTCTCCTTTGGCTGTGGACGTGCCTTTCTGCTGGACAGGGAGGACTTGCTCTTTGACAATCGATACGATGTGCCAGAATCCGTTCGAAACCATTCGGCCTTTTCGAGCCCGAATGGTCTGAGTAAATCGAGCGACAATAATTCGCTTGGCAGGCTGGCTCTCTGATGCAAATCAGAGGGCATTTTTTTTCGCCAAGCTACCAGTTTCAAACGAGAGTTTGATCCTGGCTCAGAGCGAACGCTGGCGGCGTGCTTAACACATGCAAGTCGAGTGCGCGCCTGTAGCAATACAGGTGGCGCACGGCGCACGGGTGCGTAACACGTGGGTAATCTGCCCTTCGATGGGGAATAACTCCGGGAAACCGAAGCTAATTCCGCATAACATTCCTTGAACTTCGGTTTGGGGACTCAAAGCCGTAAGGCGTCGGAGGAGGAACCCGCGCACGATTAGCTAGTTGGTAGGGTAACGGCCTACCAAGGCTTTGATCGTTAGCTGGTCTGAGAGGATGGCCAGCCACACTGGAACTGAGACACGGTCCAGACTCCTACGGGAGGCAGCAGTGGGGAATCTTGCACAATGGGCGAAAGCCTGATGCAGCGACGCCGCGTGGGGGATGAAGCTTTTCGGAGTGTAAACCCCTTTCGACCCGGACGAATGTCCCGCAAGGGAACTGACGGTACGGGTATAAGAAGCCCCGGCTAACTACGTGCCAGCAGCCGCGGTAAGACGTGGGGGGCCAGCGTTGCTCGGAATTACTGGGTGTAAAGGGTTCGTAGGCGGTGTAGCAAGTCGGGAGTGAAATCTCTGGGCTCAACCCAGAGACTGCTTCCGAAACTGCTGTGCTTGAGTGTGGGAGAGGCGCGTGGAATTGCAGGTGTAGCGGTGAAATGCGTAGATATCTGCAGGAACACCCGTGGCGAAAGCGGCGCGCTGGACCACTACTGACGCTGAGGAACGAAAGCTAGGGGAGCAAACAGGATTAGATACCCTGGTAGTCCTAGCCCTAAACGATCAGGACTTGGGGTGCCGCACGTTCGTGCGTCGTCCCGGAGCTAACGCGTTAAGTCCTGCACCTGGGGAGTACGGTCGCAAGACTGAAACTCAAAGGAATTGACGGGGGCCCGCACAAGCGGTGGAACATGTGGTTCAATTCGACGCTACGCGAGGAACCTTACCTGGGCTCGAAGCGCACTTGACTAGCTATAGAAATATGGCCTTCCCGCAAGGGACAAGTGTGGAGGCGCTGCATGGCTGTCGTCAGCTCGTGCCGTGAGGTGTTGGGTTAAGTCCCGCAACGAGCGCAACCCCTGCACGTAGTTGCCACTCCGCAAGGAGGGAACTCTACGTGGACTGCTCCGGATAACGGAGAGGAAGGTGGGGATGACGTCAAGTCCGCATGGCCTTTATGTCCAGGGCTACACACGTGTTACAATGCAGGGCACAAACCGTTGCCAACCCGCGAGGGGGAGCTAATCGGAGAAAACTCTGCTCAGTTCGGATTGCAGTCTGCAACTCGACTGCATGAAGCCGGAATCGCTAGTAATGGCGTATCAGATCGACGCCGTGAATACGTTCCCGGGCCTTGTACACACCGCCCGTCACATCACGAAAGTGAGTTGTACTAGAAGTCGCCGCGCTGACCGCAAGGAAGCAAGCGCCCAAGGTATGACTCATGATTGGGGTGAAGTCGTAACAAGGTAGCCGTAGGAGAACCTGCGGCTGGATCACCTCCTTTCTAAAGTAGTCGTGGCTCACTCCGCTATGGTGTGCGGATCATGCCACGCAAATGTATCCCGCTCTTCTCACGAATTGCAGGGATACACGTTCGGTTTACAACCTGGTTTAATCCAGGATTCGGGCGGATTCTGTCAGATCGTATCGAGTCAAAGAGCTTTTCGAACTTCGCAAAGGGTCACTCTTTTAGAGTGACCCTTTTTTTATTTTGGGTTCGTTTGTGTAGATGCCGGGCTTCAGCCGGCCTTTTCCCTTCTTGCGCCGATCCGCTCAACGCGCCACTTCAAAGCTGCTAAGCAGGGCTAGCGTTCGGGCTTCTTCGGCGGGCCGCCTGCCGCGAGAACGAATGCAGCAGTTCCAAGAAAACTCACATTGGATCTAGATTTCGGGCGGATTTTGGCGGAATCAAACCGCTGTCAAAAGCATTGTATCGGTGCCTTTTCACAGACATTTAGTGTGTAAAAAAGATATGGAATTCTGGCAGGTGCTCTACTTGTGGTTGTCGCCGGGAGAGGATTTTTATGAAATTGGCCTGTTTTAGAAGCTCTTCTCGGTCAAACACGCGCCCTCATACACATCTGTAACACTGTCCTAACGTCCAGGTAAATTACGCACACCACTACGTCAATTTTTCATTGACGGCCTTCTCGCATAAATCTAGAATTTTCTTTCGGCGCTTGTTCGGTTTGAAGGCAGAGAGGTCAATCCCCGATGTATCGCTTC
Organism: uncultured Acidobacteriota bacterium; assembly: GCA_963784015.1. Taxonomy (GTDB): domain Bacteria; phylum Acidobacteriota; class Terriglobia; order Acidiferrales; family UBA7541; genus Acidiferrum. The sequence goes on along the minus strand of CAWAPX010000023.1, from coordinate 655,041 downwards.
CTTGGCATAGTTTTCTGTACTGTCAGTGTGTTTGCGATTCCCTCCTCGGCGCAGATCTCCAATGCCACGATTGAACCAATCCGCGTTTCCGCTGGATCGGTTCTCCCGTTTCACTTGCAAACTCGTTTGCGGCCCAACGCCGCCGATCCTATCGACACGCTTCCCCAAGGGACTGTCTTCCGCGTCAAAATGCTAACGTCCGTCGACTCGAATGCAGATCGCGATGGCTCCGAATTTCACGGTTCCGTCGTGTCTGATCTGAGCCGAGGCGATGGCGTCGTAATTCATGCCGATTCAGAAGTCCGCGGCCTTCTTGTTCTTCTCAGAAGCAAAAACCATCCTGAAGGTTTTCGTTACGAGCTTCTGTTAACGGAACTCACCGACCATGGAAAATCGTATGCGCTCACCGCTTCGCTCAATACTTCGTTCCATGACGCTGGCGCGCAGCCACCGGCAGCAAGTTCTCCGATAAAAATCGAACAGAAAGAATTGCCCAAACCCAGCGTATCCGCCAATACCGGGTTAACTGTAGTTACTTCCCATTAATTCCTAATGCGATTGTTTACGCAGCGCGCAGAGTTTTCCGGTTCTGGTACTAGGAAGCATGGCGCTCCGCAGCCTTCTGCTTTATCCGTATCTCATTAGAATCATTCGAGTTCCCAAATACTTCACCGCGCGCGCGCGTATGGCACGCCTTCTGCACCATTACATGCGCTCAGCCAAATCTCCGAGGAGGGCTTTGAAATGAAGAACGCATGGCGATTTGGTTTTTCGATGTTGGCTGGTACGGTTCTTGTAGCGGGAGCTTTGGCAATTCCACCGGCAGGCACGCATCAGGCTGCGCCGGCGCAGCAGACGACCCCACAGACGCAATCCGTGTCTGGAAAGATTGCCTCTGTTGATCAGAGTTCGTTCACGCTCACAGTTGGGTCGGGAGTTTCTGCTGATCAAGCTGCTAGCGCCGCGAGCACTATGTCTTTTACGATCGACAAGAACACGACGGTCGACGGCAAACTGAAGGTTGGTTCGGCTGCGGACGTCACCTATCGTACGGACAACGGCGCCAATGTTGCGATCAGCGTCCACGTCACTCCCTGAAGTTCGCTGACGCTACACACTAACGCACTGAAGTAAGTTAACTTGCCTCGGGGCTCGACAAAGGAGCTTGTCCCTTTTCCTTTCGAGGAGCCCTAAGGCAGGTGTAGTAGCTGTTGTTTTAGTGAACAGATCTTGGGAGTTGTGTTCGAGATGCCAGTATTAGATCTCCGAACTCCACCACAGCGAATAGAAAACACAACTGACGGCATTTTTCGCGCTTCCAGTTGCGAGCGCATCAAACTAAATCAAAACTGGCTGCACGCTCAAGCGCAAAACAAAGATCACACCACCATTTATCTTCTCCATGAGAATAACCGCGAACTGATTCACACTTTCAAATAGAGCTGCTTCTGCCTTGAGAATGACTGAGCTGCGTTGCAAACCACAATTCTTGGGAGTACGCTCTGGCAAGCCTCCCTCCGCCGCTCACCCGGCCGCGATTTCGCGAGGCTAAGGCCATCTCTGAGGAGCTTGAATCACGTCACTCTTGGGAGCGCGCGTATGTCAGCAGAAGCCAAGGCCATCGTTCGCCGTCTTTATGATGAAGTCTGGAACAAGCGCCGCCTTGAGGTTGCGAACCAACTAATCTCTCCAAGTCACGCACTTAGCGATTCTCATTTGGGAGGCTCGGCGGTCGGCCCTGAAGCTTATAAACGTGCCGTTACCCAGTTCATCGCGGCTTTTCCTGATTTGCGTTTCTCTGTCGAAGATGTCATATCCGAGAAAGACAAAGTGGTCGTCTCTTGGACCATTTCCGGCACGCACAAGAGAGAATTTCGTGGCATTCCCGCCACCAACAAAAAAGTCTCCTTCGACGGAATCACCATCAATTACGTCTCTGGCGGAAAGATCATAGATTCGAACGTCAGCGTGGACTACCTAGGCTTGATGGAGCAGCTTGGCGTCGCTCCGGCACCTGCCCCTGCCCCTCAAAAAAACGCAGTCGCCCGTTGATCCTTGCACACAGTTCGTAGCGCATTGCGGAGTCTTTATCATTCTGTTTACATAAACAAATGTGTAGAATGATGTGTAGGAGTTTGACCGTGCCAACGAACCTCGCCATTGACGACAGACTAATTGATCAGGCTAAAAGACTCGGCCGCCATCGCTCTAAGAAAGACACTGTCAACGCTGCTCTGGACGAATATATTCGCAGGCGCAAGCAAGCCGCGCTAGTCCCCCTCTTTGGAACGATTGATTACGATGCCCGCTACGACTACAAGAGCGAGCGCGCCAAAAAGCGTTCGTGAACGTCCTGGTCGATACTTCTGTGTGGTCGCTGGCACTGCGCCGCGCTTCGCGAAACTTGAATACTACGGAAAAGGCAATCGTTGCTGAATTGGCAGGCCTCATTGACGAAGGGGGCGCGAAGGTAATCGGCCTCGTTCGGCAAGAATTGCTCTCCGGAATCAAGAGCAACGAACAGTTTGCGAAGCTCCGAGATATCCTTGCTGCTTTTCCTGATGAGCCCGCTGATTCATCCGACTATGAGTTTGCCGCATTGTTAGGCAACAAATGCCGCAGCCAGGGTGTCTCCGTCTCAGTGTCAGACATGCTGATCTGTTCCATCGCCCAGTCGCGTGGTTGGCCCATCTTTTCCACTGACTCCGATTTCAAACGCTATGCCAGGATTCTGTCTATCAAGCTGCATACGCCGCGCAAGTGAATGGATCCCTTGGTCGTGCTATTCCGCGCAGTGCTCTTCCTTTCTAAGCCGCTCAGCGATTCGCCCTGAAGTCCGCGTAGCCTGTTGTAACTACAAGAACAAACCTGTCCTTCCGGCCCATTTCGGTCGCAGGCATACCTCCTAAAATTGTTGTGTGACCAAGCCTTCCAAAGGAGCCGCCCTTTTCTTTATTTGCTTTGGGCTCATGTTTCTTGTTCCGGGGCTGCTCGCTCTGTTTACATTTCTCGTGAATAGCCGCAATCCCGGCACCAGCGGCGCGATTGTCGGCGCCGCGATCGCGCTTTTTATTTCCGCGATTGGCGCGGGACTTGTATTCGTTGCTTTTGGCGGCTACCTCCGTCTGAAAAAGCAGGCCGCGATCGAAGAGGCCAATCCTTCGTCACCCTGGTTGTGGCGCACGGATTGGGCAAACCGTCGCGCGGAAAGTCAAAACAAGAAAACCGAAGTCACGGCCTGGGTGGCCTGCATTTTTTGTAATCTGGTGATGATTCCTGTAGCGGTCACTCTCATCCCGCAACTTGCCCGTCGCAATGATCCCCGCGTATTCCTGATTGTTGGCTTTTGTCTTATTGGCGTGATTCTTTTCGTCGTCGCGTTACGCTCCACTCTTCGGCATCGCCGTTTCGGCAACACCTATTTCGAGCTGGACTCGTTGCCGTTTTCGCCTGGCGGCCGCGTCACGGGAAGGATTCATCTCCAGCTCGATTCGAATGCCTCGGATGGCGTCAATCTTCGTCTTTCTTGCATTCGAAAGACAGCCACCGGTTCGGGAGAAGACCGCTCAACAGTGCAGACCGTGTTGTGGCAGACGGAACAAAACGTTGCATATGGCGCGATCGGCGCAGATCCCTTCGGCAGAACGATTCCCGTGGATTTCGGAATTCCTTCGGATGCGTACGTCACCGACAAAGACAATCCTTCCGATCAGGTTCTTTGGCTTCTGCATGCTCAAGCAAATATTCCTGGCATAAGTTACACCGACGATTATGAACTTCCCGTTTTCAAGACTTCCTCCGCCTCAGAGCCGTTACCGGCTTACTCTTCCTCAGGAAATTTCGCGTCCACGGGCGGCTCCTTCAACGAGCTCGATGCAGCGCCCGGGCCCGCGCCGGCGAATCCAAAAGTAATCATCTCTTCGCAAGACGGGTGCACGGAATTTTACTTTCCGGCTTTTCGCAGCCCCTCTCGCGCATTTTTTCTTCTGGCTTTCACTACGATCTGGAGCGGAGCGGCTTATTTCCTGTTCTTTTCCAAAGCTCCCAGAATTTTCCCCGTTGTGTTCGGACTTGCAGACCTGCTCTTGATCTACGCTTTGTTCAAAGTCTCCTTCGGAACCGCGCGCATCCGCGTCGGCAACGGCCAAATCACTTCCAGCAAACGGATCCTTGGTATCGGGACGACGCAACCTTTCTCCGTCTTTGACGTCGACGCGATTGTTGCGGTCACAAGCGGGCAGCAGGGTGGCACGCAAGGACAAATGACGTACGCCGTTCGCCTACGCACCAAGAATGGCCGCCGCGTCGCGCTCGCCGATGAAATCTCCAGCCGCCAAGAAGCGCGCTGGGTCGTTTCGCAAATGGAAGCTCTCGCCGGTCTGAAAATTGATACACACGTCGAAGTAGATTCGCTTTACGGGCCGCCGCCGCAGCCTGGCCCGCCGCTCTTCAATTCGTCGCAGCCGGGATCTCTCGGTCCCGCGGGCATGCGTGCCCGCTGGCAGCAGTCGCGGCCTCAGTCACGCGCCTCGACAATTGCTCCGATCGCGATCTTCCTACTCTTTGTCGGAGGCATGTTTGCGTGGCAAGTCTGGCGATTCTCAACGTTTAAGGCTGCGGCGAGCGCCGCGCGTGCGAACAAGGCAGGGACAAACGGCTCACGCGTGGCCACGACAACGAACGCGGGTGCGCCTCACCGCATCTATGCGGCACCAATGAGCAGTGCGGATGTAGAGCGCGTGCTTTCTTTGCCTGCTCAGTCTCAAGCGGAGGAATTGCTCGATCGCGCCATCGGACACGACGAACGCGCTCGCGAACTCTTCGATCAGCAAGTGGAAAGCTGGGTTGGCCACATCCGTTTGACCGATCACATGAAGCAGCTCGAGCGCCGCTCGGAATTTTCCAGCGACTTGCGCGTGCGCTACGCCGATGCGGACATTAATCTCACTTTGGATGGCTGGCAGAAAAATGACCGAGCCGCAGAGATGTTGATCGACCGCGCGCGCACGGATCTCCATTACCGCCCCGCCGCTGTCTATTTTCTCGGGATGCTCGCGGGCCGCGGCGTAGCCTACGAACGCATTCATCCGGTGCTCCTCGATTATGCGAAGCACGATCCGGACGCTTACGTGCGACAGTGGGCCGTCGAGGGGATGCGCTATCTCGGCAAGGACGAGGCCCTCGACGAGTTGTTCGAATCGTTCACACAAGACCCTTCGGATAGCGTTCGCGAGCGCGCGGGCTGCAATCTATCCGATTGCGGAAATTTCACGCGCGCGCAACGGATGCGCATGGTGCCAAAGTTTCTGGGTTTGATTTCTGATCCAAGCATTAACGCGCAAATGCGCGACTGGTCTTACATGGCACTGCGCGAAATTACCGATGCAAATGTTCCCAGCGATCCCCAGGCTTGGAAGAACTGGTATGGCTCCCATGGCGCCGGAAAACTGGGCGAATTCGAACGGCTAGAATGGTGGCGGGTTCGGGGAGACGAATAAAGCACGCGTCCAGGCGGGGCCGGGGGAAATCAGCTATTTCTTCGGCTCGAGAATGCGCTCGATCTGCAAAATGTGATTGATGTCGTGCCCTGCGATCATACGGGCAATTCGCTCGATACTTTCCTCGCCCCGTTCCGAGTGCATGCCGGACTGCTTCCATTGTTCCGGCTGGAGTGATTTGTAAAACGCAAGATTTGCCTCACGCATGGCGCGAAATTGCTCGATGCTTTTGCGCGGATCGCGCTTCGCGTAATTACCAACAGCAGCCCACGCATCTTGATCGTAGGCCTGGATAGGCGTACCGGGCGCGCCGAGTATCGAGCGAATGCGCCAGGCAATCACAATCTCCGCGTCAGCCAAATGGGCGAGGACCTCGCCGGCCGACCACTTATCGGGCGCCGGGCGCTTGCGCAGCTTCGAAGCAGGCACCCCCTTTATCAGACGCTCAAGCCTTTTCGCCGCAGCGGATTGCGACCTCAGAGCATCCTTGCCTTCGATATGTCCCAAGATCCGTTGCGAATATTGTTGTGCTGTCTCGCTCATATCGCGAATTCCCCTTCGTTAGAAAACGCCACCAAAAATCGTTCAGAAATTCGTTAGCGAATATAACTCTGCTTCATGTTCAAAACGTTGTGAAGAGTCTTCTCCAACGCACCGTACCCGGATGAATTACCGCGTTGGCGTACGCAAAGAAACGCTCACGAAGTTGGCCGGATCCCCACGCATCCGGCGACGCGTCCAGCGACATATAGATCATCACCGGCGTTCCGATAATGTGGTTGCGTGGAACGCAGCCCGTAAAGCGGCTGTCGTAGGAATTTCCGCGGTTGTCGCCCATAACGAAATAGCAGTTTTCGGGGATCTTGTATGGCGTGTGCATTTCGTACGGCTCGCTGGGGCCGGTCGTATAATTTTCGGCCAGCTTTTGGCCATTGATCCACACAGACCCATCGTGGATGTCCAGCGTTTCTCCGGGCAGGCCGATGACGCGCTTGATGATGTCCGAAGTTTCTTGCGGGACGATTGGAGTGAAAATCACCATTTGCTGTCGCTTCGGATTCCTCCACAGCGGCACATGCCAGCTCGTGAACGGCACGCCAGCGTCATAGCCGATGCGGCTCATGATGAGGTGATCGCCGACGAGCAAAGTATTTTCCATGGAGCCGGAGGGAATCACGCGCGCCTGGCCAAGCGTTCCGTTGATCAAAAGGAATATGAGAATCACCCACATCCAGGCGATGACTTCGCGCTGGATGCGTTTCCGGTGTGAAAGTGTTTCTTCAGTCTTTTCGGTTTGCGGTTTCACGGTTTTCATTCTTCACCTGCACGTTCATTGTACCTTGTAGGTTCTACTTTTACATTTTATCGGGGGATTCCAGCTGGCATTCCGCCTGTCAGGAATTAAGACGCGTCCGCGGTTACGACGTGAGCAGCAGCTTCACGCTTTGCCATGTCGGCGATGATAGTTCGCGAGCCCATGTAGAGCACAAACGCGAGCGCTGTGCAAAGAACCGGAATGATGAGCATGGCTTGTTGCAGGCCAACGGCGCGAAACGTTTCTGTAACCGAAGGCGATCCTGCAAGCGCCGCGGCGCGATGCGCAAGCACGTCGCTCAATTTGCCCGTCAAGAGCGGACCGAGCGATGCTCCACACATGTACATAGCCATGAAATAGATGGCCATCGCTGAGGCGCGCTGGTTTGGTGGGACGATGTCCTGGATAGCGGAATAAACGAAACCGTAGTAACTCGATAGCGAGGCGTACATCATTCCGAGGAAGACTGCCGCAGTGATGATCGAGCCTCGGGGTTGCATGATTCCGATACAGGCCAGCGGTATGGTGACGAGCGCCATGACGGCCGCGCAAAGCAAGCGACCATCTTTGCGAATATGCAGGATGCGGTCGCCAAGATAACCGGAGAGAAGGCCTCCGCTCACTCCACCGAGGAGATAAAGAGTACCCGTGACTTTGTTGGAGTTGCCAAGAGAGAGACCGTAGACACGGCTGAGCAATGCTGGGGAGAACGTGGCAAAAGCGTATGCGCAGAAATTAAGCAGGGCGCCGCTCGCGATAATCCACCATAACGTGGGGATGCGCAGCACGCTCCATATGGAGGTGCCAGCAAGGGAGTGACTGTGTTGTTCGCTCTCGCCACGTTGTGGTTCGCGTAGCATGAGCAACGCCGGAACGAGCAAAAGAGCAGGAATGGCTGCAGTGACCATGGCCGTTCGCCACCCGTAGTGTTCGGCGACGGGTCCCCCAATCAGATAACCGAGTCCACCGCCCACAGGAACGCCCATCATGAAGAGAGCGAGGACACGAGAGCGTTTGTCTGGCGGGAAAAGATCGCCGAGCCAACTGGTGGCTGTGGGCGCGCAGGCCGCTTCCCCCACGCCAACGCCCACGCGCGAGCAAAGCAAAACGGTGTACGTGGTGGCGAGACCCGCGGAAGCCGTGAGCGCCGTCCAGATAACGACGCCCCAGGCGAGAACTTTTTTGCGGCTGGCGGTATCGGCGATGCGGCCAAGAGGAACCCCGATAATGGCGTAAATCCAGATGAAGGCGCTGCCGATGAGACCGATCTGCGTGTCGCTGAGATGAAACTCCTTGCGCATCGGTTCAACCAGCGCGGCGGGCACGTGGCGATCATAGAAATTAAGGATGTTGATGGCGAAGAGGACGACGACAGAGAACCACAGTGTGTTCTTTTGTGTTTTCTGAGACAAGGCGCGAGCATGCTAGCACATGACCGGGCCCCGGTGCCTGAAACGATCGGAGGATCTGGCGCACTAATGTGTGAAAGGCGAGGCGCAGAATATTGCCGCGGCGATCCTCGGGCGGTTTTCTTATTCGAGAGAGAATGGAGCGAACTGCTTATGGCGTCGGCGGTAGTCTGTGTCTCGTGTGAGGTAAAACTCGATGGAAAAACACGACCTGTCCAAAATTGAATCCCACATTCAGACCATACGAACGGCTCAAGCGGCACTCGCCGGCGGCGGCGAGATGGATGAACTGTTCAAAATAATTCACAACCCGGGATGGACGACTATTGCGGAATCGGCATTCCTGCTCGCTTCCCTGGAGTCCATCAAAGCGCATTCGGTCCAGTTAGCGACGATGCAGAAAAGCGTACTGGCCGCAGCCCAATTGGTGAACACTGCTCGCGCAGCCGGGGTTTAGCCAAACACAAGCAGGACCCAGCCCACTGCTTTTTGCCGCAAATTGTTGAAGTTCCCGCACAGGCAAGACGGCCCTCCGTGTTATCGAGGGCCGTCTTGCGCCCTCCCCCAAAAAAATTAACGAAAAACGGGGACGCCGTTCCGTGCCCCCCTACGCAGCGAGACGCAAAAGGCGTGAAGCTAGCCTACGCGTTGGCTGGTTTCGAAGACTGGCGCGCGGTTTTGGATTGCCAGGCTTTGCGTAGATCTTCGCGATGCTTGAGGACGAAGGTTTTGGCTTCGTCGAAGCTGGCGTAGACCTTTGTCCCTTTGATGGTGTTGCAGGGAGAACAGCAAGCCACCAGGTTGCTGGGATCTTTCTTTCCTTTGCGTGCGCGCGGGTGGACGAAATCCACACGCATCACCAGGGCGTTTTCGAAGCTGGCTCGGCCGTCGAGGCCGCAGTATTTGCAGCAGTAATCATCGCGTTCCAGAATCTTAAGGCCTTCGGCCATGGACACAGGTAAAGCCACCAGGGAAAGCGTTGTGAGGCTTAATGGCATGGGTACCTCCAGTGCGGAAATTTTGGAAGCAGGGGGGAGTTTGCGACTTCCACTTGCCTGAGCGAAGAACATAGGCTTGCGCGGCATTAGTGTCAAGCCGGAAGTCCCCCCCGGGAGATGGGCGCGCACTGCCCTCCGATTGACAAGTGTTAAGCAACAGGCTACAGTCTATCAGGTGAAGTTAAGAAACTTTGCCCACAATGGGCTGCATAAGTTGTACCCGGAAGATAGCGTGAGGGGCGTTCCACCAGATTCAGCGGACAAGCTTCGGAAGATGCTGGCGTTCCTCGATGACATGCAGGACCCGGAGGAATTACGCGTCGCTCGCGACTTGGAAGGCGCACACGCTATCTGGCGATCGCAAGGGCACTTGGAGCCTTAGCGTCACCCGCAACCGCCGCTTGACGTTTCGTATCGATACCAAAGAGCAGGAAATCTGCGACATAAATTTGGAGGACTACCATTAAGCAGGAGGACCAATTGTCATGCCAATGAAGAACCCACCACATCCGGGAGATTTTATTCGGACCGAGATTATTGACGCTGCGGGCCTGTCAGTGACGGCGGCTGCGGTCGCGCTGCAGGTTTCGCGCCCGGCGCTTTCGAGTTTGCTTAACGGCAAAGCAGATCTTTCCGGGAATATGGCGCTGCGCATTGAGAAGGCCTTTGGAGTGAAAATGGATACGCTGATGAGGATGCAGGCCTCTTACGACATCGCGCAAACGCGCAAGAGAGAAAAAGAAATCCGTGTAAAACGGTTTCACCAGCTTGTCGGCGCGTGAGAATCGTTCTTTAGCTCGGCAACACGCAAGGGAACATGTATTGTCGCGAGGGATGATCCAAACGAAACGTGAATCGACATTTTCAATTGGATGATGGGGGACGACGGGCCGCCGGCTACAAAGGCAACGCGGGCGATTGTGTTGTCCGCGCGATTGCGATTGCAACGGAGAAGCCTTACCAGCAAGTCTACGATCTGGTGAACAGCGCGGCAGTCCACGAACGCACTGGCAAACGGAAACGCGGGATCAGCAATGCGAGGACGGGCGTCTACAAAGTCTCGATCAAGCGAATCATGAAACAGTTGGGCTGGGTGTGGACACCCACGATGCAGATCGGTTCCGGCTGCACCGTCCATTTGCGCGCCGATGAATTGCCGCCGGGACGATTGGTCGTTAGCGTATCAAAGCATTTGACAGCCATGATTGATGGCGTGATCCACGATACACATGATTGCTCGCGGCGGGGAACGAGATGCGTTTACGGATATTGGCAGCCACCCGACGCTAGACGTGTGCGCTCGCTTTCCCCAAACGTCCCATCCTCCACAAAGCAGCCGGCGTCGAAGAACCATGTTGAGAAACCTCGCCGACCGAAGTCATTTCTCGAATGGCTATTCGGCTAAACTGGCGAGATCGCTAAGCCAGGCCGTGCCGCCGCATTTATGAGTCTTACTGCACAAAATGGAAGACGGTAATGGACATGTATGCACAAGTGTGCATATACTTAGACGTGAGGCAAGCCCGTGAGTTATGAGTGGGATCCTGCAAAGGCTCGGGCCAACTTCATCAAGCATGGAGTCGATTTTGCCGAAGCCGTTGCAGTGTTTGAAGACGACCTTGCCCTGACCATCCGGGACGCTTTCTCAGACAATGAAGAACGGTGGGTCACGCTTGGGAGGAATGAGACTGGCCGCATATTGGTTGTAGTTTACGCTTGGCGCGGCGACGATGTACGTTTGATTTCAGCGCGCCCAGCTACGCCGAAGGAGAAGAATCAATATGAAAAACACCATGAAGCGTGAATACGATTTCAGCAAGGCCAGGCGTGGCGTTGTCATTTCCGTGCCCAAAGGAAAAACGCGGATCACCATTCGTCTCGATGACGAAATTCTTGCCTGGTTCCGCGAGCAGGTCCAAAGCGCGGGCGGTGGCAACTACCAGACTCTCATCAACGAAGCCCTTCGCCAGCATCTACATCGCGCTCAGGAGTCGCTTGAAAAAACTCTTCGGCGCGTGATACGCGAAGAGATCAGCCGCGCTTCCTAGCGGGCCTGCGGTCGGGTTTGAGAAACGTCAGTCTGATTGTGAGCTCGGCGCGTAACTTCCTCTCATTTCCCAATGTCTGAACGTCTTCAGAAAGAACACAAAAGAAACGCGCTCCAGCAGAATGCTGGCTATACGGTCCAGATTTGCTTTAATACGCGTTGGAAATTGCCGCCGAGTATCCCTTCGATGTTGGCGTCGGAATATTTGCGGCGGATCAGACCCTCGGCCAGATCAAACGGGCGTTTCGCATAGTTGTAGCCATCGATGTCGATCTTGTCGCGGAAGCCGTAACTGTTTTTGTAGCCGGCTTTAAGTGCTTTGTATTCGTCGGGCGGCATGGCGTCATATCCGAGGAGGTCGATGTCGCTGCCCACGCCAAGATGTTCGACACCTACCAGTTTGGCCACGTAGTCGTAATGATCAAGCATGGTTTCAATCGTGGTGGGTTCTTTGGCGCTGATGAACATGCGAACTTCAGTGATTCCCATGACGCCGCCTTTGGCGGCCATGGCTTTGATGGCTTCGTCGGTTTTGCAGCGAGGATGATTCGGATTGAGAGCTCGGCAGTTAGAATGGGTGATTAGGACGGGTTTTTTGGAAACGTCAAAGGCCTCGAGCGTGGTGCGATCGCCGCAGTGGGAGACGTCCACAGCCATTCCAAGTTTGTTCATGCGCTCAATGATGGCGATGCCAAAGTCCGAGAGACCCTCGTCGCGGCGTTCAGTAGAACCGTTACCGAGAAGATTGCGCGCGTTGTAAGTAAGTTGAGAGACGCGCTGTCCGAGCCCGTAGAAATAATCAACGTCCTCCACCTTCCGGAAGTGCTCGGAGTTTTGCACGCCGAGCAGAATTCCGACTTTGCCTGAAGCCTTGATGCCATCGAGACGAGCGGGAGTTTCAATGCGCTCGAACCAGTCGTCGTGGCGCGCGAGAAATGTGTTGTAGCCGGAAAGAAATTGTAGCGTTTCGAGGTAGGCGTCCGGGCCGCCCGTCCCGATGGCGATGTGGAAAACGTTGATGCCGGATTGTTTGAAAGGGGCATAGTCGGCAGCGGTGAAATTTTCGGGATTGCCCAGCATTTTTTCCATGCGGCTGGGGCTGATCCACAGCGGCGCGAGCATGTCGATGACCGTGGTGCGCTGAACGAGTTCGATGGCGTGCGCCGAATAAGTCTGATCGGAGCCCGCAAAGAGTCGATAAGCGCCACGATTCAAAAACGGGCCGAAGTTCATTAACGCTGCGCCTGCAGCGCCTTTTATGGAGTTCCCCACAAACTTGCGACGATTCATTTCTGTTTCTCCCTCGGCAGGATGCCACTGTGAGATGAAACGCTTGTGCGCCGAGATAGTATCACCTTCAACGTTTGTTTCATCCTCGGTGCGAACTCTTGTAGCTGTGTGGAAGGCGCGAGTATTTGAGTTTTCCAGAAGGTGCGATGAAAAAGAAAGCCGCCCATCCTTTAAGGGAAGGGCGGCTTGAAAGCGAAAGAAGAGGGGCACGCTGTGCCGTGCCCCAACGGAGTTATTTAGCTTTAGCCGGCGGTAGCTGCCGCGGCCTTGGTCATATTGGCGGTCCACTCAGCGGATCGGCGCGCCATTTCGTCTGGAGCCACATCTTCCACGTGAGTCGCTATTCCCCAGCTGTGGCCGAACGGGTCGGTGAGTTTGCCGTAGCGATCGCCCCAAAACATGTCCACGACTGGCATCGCCACTTGGGCACCTGCCGCCACGGCGCGGTTGAAGATGGTGTCGACGTCCGGCGCATACAGGAAGAGGTAGTAGGAAGGAGTCGCGCCCGGGGTCGGAGCAGCGGACATTCCAGGAAATTCGTCGGAGACGAAAATCACGGAATCGCCGATGCGCAGTTCGGAGTGCATGATCATGCCGCCGGGTCCGGGCATGCGGTTGATTTCTGTTGCGCCGAAGGCTTCTTTGTAGAAGTCGATGGCGTTGGCTGCGTTTTTACAGGTAATGGCCGGAGTCAGGGAATGGTATCCCTCTGGGATGGGTTGAACTTTGTCTTGCATACGAGCTCCTTGCAGTTTTGGACGTTCGCGGCGAAACGAGGAAGGCAGAGGCAGATCCCGCGTGCAAAGTAGATACTCTCCGGGCAAAGGCATGTCAACTGTTGCGCCCGGCGCCACTGACCAGCGGAGAATTACTGTACGGTGATAGTCACAGTGGCCGTAGTGCGGCCGAATGGATTGGTCGCGTAGAGAGTGTAAGTAGTCGTTGCGACGGATTCACGATTGCAGTCGTGCCACGAACAGCGCCGATTTGCGGCGAGACGATGTAGTAGGAGGCGCCAGTGCCCGCCCACGAGAGAGTGACGGCAGTTCCCGCTGAAACGGGATTGCTCGTACTGGCGGTGAAAGCGGAGATGGTCGGAGCAGAGCCTGTCGGAACGTTTGCGGAAGTGTAGACGGTTCCCAGAGTGACCACTTCAAAGTCCGACGCGGTGAGCGACGTGAGATTGTGCAGATCGTCGTTGCTCCATCGATCGTCCGGAGCGCCACTGATATACATCGAGGAACCGTTGTCGGCCATGATCATCCCGTATTGCTTGAGAGCCGTGAGGATGACCTGGTTAGTCGCCGAGAAGCTGGAGATGTCAAAGCCGGATTTCAGACGCAAACGCATGCCCATGGGAGCGGCAAACTGTGCGCTCGAGTTTGAGGCCCAATGAGTTGCAGGCAAGACGTATGCGGCGATGCTGTGTTGAAGCGTGAAACGGATGGCGTGAGCGATCTGGCCGCTCGCAGCTTCGTCATAACGGATCAGTCCAGGGAAAATCGGCAAGCCCGCGGCATCGGCAGAGGTCCAGGTTAACGGGCGCTGATCATAATTCTGCAAATCCCAGACGGCGGCCGAGCCCGCGTTCCATGTTCCGTCCGTGTTCACACTGGCCCCGTAGAGTTCGTAGAGCCAGCAGTTGCTGTTATCCAGAACCAGCACGTGGCGATCGCCGGTGCCAGGATTGGGGTAGCCCTCAACGTTGGCATTAGCGGGAATAGGCATGGGCCCGGGATCGCTTTCGTCGCCGTAAGCGTTGAAGAGAATATTCACCGGAGCCTGCGAAGAGTCCACAACAGAGTAGGGAATGCCCATGTAGCTGCCCTGATATTCGCCTGAGCCGAAATCCGGGTGGACCGGCACGGTGGTTCCGATGAAATTGATGTAGGAATCGGAATTGGGATCGACTGGAGCCGTGGAGATGTCTTGATTCCAGGCGTTGCTGGCGGGGAACGGGCGGAACCCGTTGAGGCTCGCTCCAGCGCCGACTCCTATGCCGCTACAGGCGCTTGCTTGCGTAGTGGAAGTGACCTGCAAATTGACGCTGGAGGAGGTACTTTGCCCTGGATCGGGATTGCTGACGGACACGGCGAAAATGCCTGCAGCTGCGGTGGTTCCCGTCGCAGTAAGTCGGGTCGCCGAGACATAAGTTGTTGTGAGAGGGGCGCCCGCAAGTAGAACTTGAGAACCGCTAAGGAAATTGCTGCCGGTTATGGTCAGAGAGAAAGCTCCTACATTCACCGAAGTGGGACTGATCGCCGTGAGGACCGGCGTCGGATTGAGGATGGTGACATCGCTTGAACCGCTAGCCGAGGAATCGGCAGCGCTGGTGGCCTGAATGGTGACAGTGTTGGGGTTGGGCAAAGCAGCCGGAGCGGTGTAGTTGCCTGAAGAAGTGATTGTCCCACTTGCGGAGTTGCCTCCCGCGACATTGTTAGCGGACCAGGTGACGACGGTGTTCGTGGTGCCAGTGACAGAGGCGGCAAATTGCTGAGAACTGCCAGCGCGTACGTTCACTGGATTTGGCGTGACGGAAACCTGAACATTGCCGGAAGAAGGCGGAGGACCAGTTGGCGGCGTGGGCGAAGAGTGCGAACCGGAGACCCGCCCACAGCCCACCTGTAAGCACGCAAGCAAGGAAAGAAGAATCAATAAGTTGCGCCGCACGAATGTGCCCTCCTAAAGAGACCCGCCCGGAGTGAACCCGGAATGAAAATGAAGATGATGCGGCCCTTCGAGCCCAGAGCCCTGTGGGATGGAATTATGAGAGACGGGGCGTTGGGAAACGACTGGTCGAGGGTACAAATTTGGTACAGCCCAATCCGGCGGACTGTTGTTTTTGACAGTCTCTATCACCAATGAACCGTGCTATGGTGCGCCGCGAATTCCGCTTTCGAGGCCACGATTCTGAGACTTGGGAGGAATCAAAATGAACAAGTACCTCACTGAATTTATAGGGATGTTCTTCTTTGTTCTGACCGTCGGCTGCGCGGTCATTGGGAACAGCATAGGAGCGCTCGCGCCGCTGGCCATCGGTTCCGTGCTGATGATCATGGTTTACGCCGGGGGACACATCTCAGGCGGTCATTTCAATCCAGCGGTGACCTTGGGAGTTTGGCTGCGCGGGAAATGCGAGACGAAGGATGTTCTGCCGTACATGATTGCCCAGCTCGCCGGGGCGGCGCTTGCGGCCATGGTCGTGAAGTATCTGAGGGCAGGAACCGCGGTCACTCCAATGACCGTGGCCACTCTGCCTGCTCTGCTAGCGGAGTTTTTGTTCACCTTCGCGCTGGTTTACGTTGTGCTCAACGTGGCCACGGCAAAAGGAACGGCGGGAAATTCGTTCTATGGGTTAGCGATTGGTTTTACCGTGGTTGTGGGAGCGTTTGCGGTGGGAAATGTATCCGGTGGAGCGTTCAATCCCGCGATCGCCGTGGGCATCTCAATACTCGGATTATCCGCATGGTCGAACATCTGGATTTATCTGGTGGCGGACTTTGCAGGTGCGGCGGCAGCGGCTGCCGCGTTCAAGATCGTCAGTCCCGAGGACAAGTAATGACGAGTCTCGAGCGACGAATAATGCTCGAGGTGCGAGATTCTGTGCGGCTCACTCCTTGAGGGGCGGGTAAATCGGTAACGGAGCGCCCGTAGAAACGTCAGTGGCGGGCGCCCGTCCCTGGAGTTCCTTCGTTACGGTTTGTTGATGATGCCGCACGCGATGCGCGCCGGAGCGGCTGTTCCTGTGCCACCTGCCACCGCGTGGATCACGATCGCTGTCCCTCCATTGCTGAAAACGGAGTGATCATCGGTGCCGAGTGTCACGTTGGGCGCGATTACGGAAACGTGTGCTGTGCCGTCAGCGCCGACAATAAGCGAAAAATTAGGAATGTCGCCGGCAGGGGCGCCTTCATGGTTGTGTTCAGCACCGCCTGGATTGAAGTGCGGACCTGCGGTCTTAAAATCCGGCGGGTCGCACGCCGCAACTTGATGAATATGTATGGAATGTTCGCCCGGCGGCAGATTCTTGATGTCGAGCGTGATTTTCACGCCCTTCGGTGTGCTGGTCAGTTGTGCTGAGCCCACGCTCTGGCCGTCGGTATTCTTGAACTCAACGGTTACCGGCTTGGAAGCGGCGCGGCTGTGAGACTCCTGGGCCTGGGCACCAGACGCCAGGGCGAAAAGAAGACACACCCCGCATAGGATTGCTCTCATTGGGATTACCTCTCTCATTGTAGGTTTCGAAGGCCTTCCGGGCACTGCGGGAAGCAGTACTCAATTACTCTAACTCGGCAGGAGGTATGCATATTCCAGGCTGTGCCCGGTCCTGTAGTCATTTAGATACTTGCTGAATAGGGCGCAAATTGCAGGCCTGGAAGCACTCATTGCCGTGCACTCTGGGCAATGTAACCGTAAACCAGAGTTGAGGAGATCAGGGAAGCGCAGCTCAATCATTTTTGTAGAGGTCGGGAAATTCTTTCTTCAGGTTGGTGAGCTTCGGCTGGTCGTTGATCATGATGTAAGGCTCGTAGGGGTGGTGCTTGAGGTAGTCCTGATGATAGCCCTCTGCGGCATAGAAGGCTTGCAGCGGGACCACTTGCGTGACGATAGGCTGAGAATAGATTTTGGCCGCGTTCAATTGCGCGATGTAGGCTTCGGCGATTTTCTTTTGTTCCTCGCTCGAAAAGAAAATAGAAGAGCGGTATTGCGTGCCGTGATCCGGTCCCTGGTAATTGAGTTCGGTCGGGTTGTGGCCGACGGAAAAAAAGATCATCAGAATCTGGCCGTAGGAAATCTGCGAGGGATCATAGACGATCTTGACGGATTCAGCGTGGCCGGTTTCGCCGGTGCTGACTTCCTCGTAGTGAGCGGTTTTTGCCGCGCCGCCGGAGTACCCCGAAGTTGCGGAAGTCACACCCTTCAAGTGTTGGAAGACAGCTTGAATCCCCCAGAAACAGCCTCCGGAAACGACGGCAGTCTCCTTTGCCTTTTCGGAGGCTAGAGGTGCGTCTACGGCAGGCTTTGGAAATACAACTTTAGTATTGGCGCGGCCGTTATCGGGCTTGGCCGTGGCCCAAGCGAAGGCCCCAATACCGGCACAAATCAAAACTGCAATGAGTACAGCACGCATGGTATAGGCTCCGGCAACTGCTTCCTACTAAAGTATACGCCTGGCACGACAAATTGGATGTTTTACGGGTTCGCTAGGATGCGGCGGTGTGACACGAAAGCTTGGTCAGCTTTCGCAATAGATTTGAGCTTGGAGCGGAAGCCGGTGCAGGGCATCATACTGCGCCTTGAAAAAATGAACTGAGGAGAGATTCATGTCATTGGGCCTTCGTGCTGTCTCTGCGATCGGGAGTTTTCTTATTTTACCTGCGGTACTTTGCGCGCAGATAACGCACGGGCAAAAGCCGGTGCTTCCTGCGCCCTATGCCACGAAATCGTCTGGCAACGGACCTCGCAATGAAAAGCCTCCTGCCGGTTTTCTTCCGACGGTAGCGCAAGGGTTCCGCGTGAATGTATTTGCAGAGAGTTTCAAGGTGCCGCGCTGGCTTGCCACGGCGCCAAATGGAGATATTTTTGTGGCGGAGACAGGAGCGAACCAAATTGTGGTGCTGCGCGATCCGCAGAACACGGGTGGAGCGCAGCAGCGCGAAGTATTTGCAACGGGAACGTCACGCGTGTTTGGCATCGCGTTCAAGGATGACTACGTCTATGCGGGAAACATAAACCAACTCGTGCGATTCCGCTATGACCCCAAGACGTCGAAACGGCTGGGTGAAGCGGAACCACTCTTGAAGCTGCCGAATAGCGGCGCTCATATTACGCGCTCGGTGGCGATCTCCGCGGACGGTAAACACGTGTTTGTTTCCGTTGGGTCGGGCTCAAACATCAACACCGGCGAAGATCCTATTCGCGCGGCTGTTACGATTTGCGATCTCGACGGCAAGAACGCGCGCTTGTTTGCCACCGGGCTGAGGAACCCAGTGGGATTGGCGATCGAGCCCGTCACTGGAACGGTATGGGTGAGTGTGAATGAACGCGACGAGCTTGGCGACAATCTGCCGCCGGATTATTTTACTTCGCTGAAGGACGGCGGATTCTACGGCTGGCCGTACAGCTATATCGGGGACAACGTGGATGACCGGGTGAAGCCTCAGAAGCCGGATCTTGTGGCAAAGGCGATTATTCCCGATGTGCTCTTGGGTGCGCACGTGGCTCCTCTACAATTCGCATTTTATACAGGGAAGCAGTTTCCGGAGAGCTATTGGGGCGGAGCGTTTATCGCGGAGCACGGTTCGTGGAACCGTGCCACGCGCGCGGGATACCAGATTGCGTTTGTGGCGTTTAAGGATGGGCAGCCCTCGGCGGATCCGGTGGCGTTCCTGGCGGGGTTTGTGCCGGACCCAAAGGGGCGCGATGTGTCTGGCCGGCCGGTGGGAGTGACGGTTGCGCCGGACGGAGCTTTGCTTGTCTCCGATGATGGAGCGGGGAAGATTTATCGCATTTCGGTTGCGAAGTAACGACGGGTAGTTGCGCACGCAGGTAAGACGGGCACAGCGTGCTGTGCCCCTACGAGGGATTTGGCGCCTTCGTCCTCCGAATCAATTCACGGTTAGCGTCAACTGAATGGGTTGCAATTGAAGCGGCTTGCCGTTGGCGGACGTTGCTGACGGAATGACTATGATTGTGAATTGCCCTTGAGGCGTCACGATCTGCGGTGGAGCTGTTGTTAGCATTGCGCTTCCTCCGCCGCAGCCTGCAGCAGTCCAGATCGCACACAACATCATGAGAAAAATGATCGCGCTGACTGCGTTGGAAAATGCGCCCCGTCGCAGTGGCGTTTCCGAATCGCGTTTTGTGCCGAATGCCAGAATTAGAAGCAGGACAAAGGCAATAGTCAGGCCGGTCGCTGCGCGAAGAATTGGAAACGGAATTGAGCGCGGAACATTGAAGAACGGGAGACCGCTGCTAGTTCCGGCGCTAGTAGTGACTGACACTGTAAACGTGGCTGCGTTGCCGTTCGAGACTTGCAGCGTAGACGGTCCCTGAATGCTCGCGCCCGCGGGGGCGCCGCTGTACGCGAGGGAAATAGTTCCGCTGTAGCCAGGGCCGGGAGTTATCTGAAGGTTGAACTGAGCTGTCTGACCGGCTGAAATCGTTGCTGTAGTGGAACCAGATGGCGCCGCGCCGAGTGTCAATGCAGGATTCGCAAAGCCGCCGAGATTGATAACTTGGGGAGAATTTGCTGCATCGTCCGTCAGCGTGACCGTGGCCGAGCGCGCGCCGGAGGTCAGCGGCGCGAAAGAAACGCCGAGCGTGCAGTTGGCGTTCACGGCATAAGCGGCAGCGGTGCAACCGTTTGTCAGGATGAAGTCGCCGCTGTTCGCTCCCCCAAGAACAACCGAAGAAATATGGAGCGGGCCTCCTCCTGAGTTCGTTACCGTCACGTTTTGTCCGGCGCTGGACGTGCCTTGCGTGATTGCCGCAAAGGAAAGACTGGTCGACGATAAGGAAACAGCGGGCGTGGTGGAGGTAGTCGAGGTAGCCATGCCGCTGACTTGGATGGACTGCGGAGAATTTGAAGCGTCATCTGTGATCGAAATGATGGCAGACCGCTGTCCGGCGGCGAGAGGTGTGAAAGTCACGGCGATCATGCAACTGGCGTTGGCGGCGTATGGACCGCTGCACTGATTCGTCATGCTGAAATCGCCGGGATTATTGCCACCTAGAACGACCGAAGAAATGTGCAAGGTTAAGTTGCCTGAGTTCGTCACACTAACGGCGATTGGGCTGCTGGGCGTGCCTTGAGCAGTAGTGGGAAAGCTGACTGGGTCCGGTGTTACGGTTACGACCGGGGCGGGCGGTGGCGGGGCGGTGCCCGTGCCTGTGAGCGCAACAGTTTGCGGACTACCGGGCGCATTGTCGGTGATCGAGAGCATGGCCTGTTGCGGCCCTGTGGCTGTAGGAGCGAACGTGAGGCTTATCGAGCAGAACTTGGTGGGGGCAAGCGCGGACGGCGCTTGGCAGGTATCGGATTCCTGAAATTGGCTGGGGTCTGCGCCAGCCAAGGAAATGGAATTGACGCTGAGAGCTTCGCTGCCGTTACTTGTAAGAGCGATGGTTTGCGACGTACTCGAGGTGCCGGTCTGAATCGGAACGAAAGACAGGCTGGCAGGAGAAAGCAAAATTGATGGGCCGCTCACACCTTGTTGTCCAGGCGGGATGCTGAAGGAGAGAGAGCCATTGATCTGCGGGATAGTGAAAGGTGAATTGGCTGTCTCGATGAAATAGCCGGTCTGCGGATCGACCGTATAAGCGATGGCGGTATTTTGGTCCGCGCCAAATCCATAGTTGAAGGAGCCGGTAGGGTCGGCGAAGTATGGGGGAACGGAAGTAAGGCTCGGCAGCGGGGAACTAGCGGTCTCCGTCAGCACTCCCGTTTGCAGATTCACCGAATAGATGTTCACGACATCGGGACCGGAGAGATCGTTGATGGCCGCGTAAACGAATGTGCCCGTGCTATCCACCCAGAGGCCGTCGGGATAGTTGTGTTCGGGAAGCTGGATGTTGCCGAGAAGTGCGTCACCGCCAATTCCCACGAGTTGGATGATGCCGAACTCGAGAAGATTGTCTTGCGTGCCGGCGACGTAGTAGCGGCCTTGCGGATCCATGGCAAAGCTGAGACCGCGTTGCGAAAGCGCCGCGTCTTGCTGGTACCCAGCGATTAGTCCGGTGGAAGGATCGATGGAGAGAGTCTGAAACTCCGAACCTTGGGTAATCGCCATGTTTGAGGACTGAGGGTTCGCGCCCATGAAGATGAGAAAGGTTTTGTTATTTGGCGGCTGGGCGAAGCCGATGGCGGTTGAGTCGAGTTCGGTGCCAGAACCTGCAACGGGAATGAGAGCGGGACCGCCGGGGGCACTTGGAGAGATCTGGAATGTTTCCACCAAACCATCGCCAGGATTTTCTCCGACACGATTGACTACAGCGATGAACTGGCCCGTTGGCTCGACGGCTACGTAAGCCGGCTGATTCGTGACCGACGAGGCGAACGGGGAATTGGCGACTTCTTGGTAGGCGCCCGTGGTGGGATTGGTGATCTCATACATGTGAATGCTGCTAGTGCCGATGGCGAAAAGATAGCGGCCTTGGACGTCGATCGCCAAAGCTTGGTTGGCGGCAGTAAACGGAGATCCTGCAACCGGAGTGAGTAAACCGGTTTGATCATTGCGCGAGGCGACGGCGCCCGCGGAGGAGAAGACCAAGGGCTGCTGAAGTTGAGCGCGAGATGCGGGGACTATCAAGGAAGCCAAGACTAGGGTCGCGAGGATTATTAGAATTCTCAAATAATTCGTTGTGCGCAAGCTAGGAGCGATGTGCGAATGAGCGGGGAATTCGCGGGTTTGGGCCATGTGTCTTCCTTGGCCGTCGAAAATAGCGGGCCTCGTTTGAATCCGAGAGGGAAACGTTTGCGAATTCAAGGTAAGCCGGAAAGAGTACGGCGTCAACAAAATATATCTACTTATTCAATAAACTTCGCTGTGTATATTGGGGAGTGCTGGGGAGCCGGGGGCCGGGTTAGGGCGGGCGGATCGATTGTTAAAGAATATTAATGTTGGAACTGCGCTTCCTGCGTTACCGTTCGGAGCTTATGCAACCAGCACACCTTGATTTGGAAAAGCTTTCGTCATCCGACGAGAGTAATCTTGTTACTCGCCTCAACGGAAAGCTGAGTCTCGAGACCGTTCATAACTTCATTCAGACACTGCGGCCGGAGCCCGCGGCGCACCTGGTGCTCGATATGAGCGGGGTGTCGTTTTTGGACTCGGCGGGAGTCGGGGCGCTGGTATCGCTCTTCGTCCACCGGCGCAATGTTGGAAAGACGTTTGCGATCGCGGGTCTGACGCGGCAGGGCATGGCGGTGCTGCAGGTAGCTGGGCTGGTGAAGCTGCTGCCGAACTTTCCCACCGTTGAGGACGCGCTCGCTGCAAAGAACTGACGCTGGTCGTCGAGCACGATCGGCAGCGAATTTGAGGTCAGGTCGCCTGCCCCCTACCCCTGTTTTCTTGGAACTGCACATTCTAAAGGACTTTAAGTCCTGCGTTTCAAAACTGCGCATTCTAAAGGGCTTACGGGCGAATTTTTGGAAGTGCTTATTCTAAAGAAGTTAGTGCGAAAAATAACTTCATGTTGGCACCTCGGCTTTGTGGAAGCGCACAGGCTGAAGCCTGGTGCCACCAAAAAAGCAAAAACGCCAGCGGTGCTGGCGCTCCAGGAAAGACGAAATATTACCTGCCAACTAATATACTACAGATACTATAATTTGTCCAAGGAAATCGACGTTGCCCCCGGTCTGCCTCGGAAGAAGATGTGGAGAGTTCCAAATTGGAACGGCCGTGCGCTTGGGCATGATCGGGCGCAATGAATTGCGCTCCTACAGGGCGTTGGGTGGGCTTGATCGAGGCCGTCGGGTTCTAAGGCGCTGGTATACTCGGGCGCATGAACAAGCAATCTGGATTTGAGCTGCGGGATACGGAATATCAGCGGCGCGTGCGGGACAGTTTTGAGCGACAAGGGTTGATGAAGCATTTGGGGGCTGAGCTGGTTTCGCTGGAGCCGGGAGGGGCGGTGATTCGGGTGCCGTTTCGCGCGGAGCTGACGCAGCAGCATGGTTATTTTCATGCGGGGGTGACAGGCGCGATTGCGGACAGTGCTTGCGGGTATGCGGCTTACACGTTGATGGCGGCGGATGATTCGGTGCTGACAGTGGAATACAAGATAAATTTGCTGGCGCCGGCGGACGGGGAGGAGTTGGTGGCGCGGGCGCGGGTGGTGCGGTCAGGGAAGACATTGAAGATTTGCATGGCGGATGTGTTTGTGAAGAAGGCGGGAGCGGAGAATCATTGCGCGACGGTGCTTGCGACGATTATGTGTATGGCGGGGAAGACGGATCGGGCGACGTAGGTTGCCCGTGCGATCTGGGACGAAGGCGTCTTGAAACCATTACGCCTGGGCGAGCTGGGGCGCAATGTATTGCGCCCCTACTGTCGAGCGCCGACGGGTTGGACCGTGCTCCCCTAGCGTATCCCGACGATTCCACGCACCGAATCTAGCAACTTCGTCGGATCGTAGCCAACGCCATCTTTGAACACGATTTCCACCTTCTCGATATCGTTGATGTTCGCGGAGGGATCCCCGTGAATCACCACAATGTCTGCCGTCTTGCCAACCGCTAGCGAGCCAATCGAATCCGCTTTACCCTCGAACTCGGCGCCATTCAGCGTAGAAATACGAATCGCTTCAACTGGCGTGAATCCCGCTTCTACCAGCAACTCGACGCCGCGCTGATCACCGAACCCCGGCAACGTCCCGCCGATTCCCGACGGGTCCGGTCCACTCAGCAGCAATCCACCCGCTTGCGCGAACGCATGTTCCAGCTCCATCTCCTTCTTGAAAATCGCCGCGAAACCGTTCTGCGGATCCGAGTGCACCTGCACTCGCGCGGTTAGGTAGTTCGACCGCGCTTCCGGCAGCATGGCATCCAGCACGCGTTGCTGCAGTGGTGGCCGGCCCGGCACAAACTGCTCAAAAACAGGCAGAGTCGAAGTGATCGCAACGTGATGCTCGATCAAAAATCGGAACAAGTCTTGCATCTGCGTGCCTTTCGGATCGAGCGCGAGAAACTCGGGAGAGCCGATGCCACCGCCAGGCGGGCACTGATCGGGCTTCTTGCCCGGGATGAATTCCGTGTCGATCAAGAAGCCGTGTTCCAGGTTATCAATGCCCGCCTCGACCGCTTCGCGAAAACCCACGCTGCACAAGTGCCCGGTGATTTTCAGATGCCGCTTGTGCGCTTCCTCCGCCGCGGCGCGCAACTCCTCTCTCGTGATGTTCATGTACGCCTTGAAAGAAGTCGCTCCGCTGTCCGCCCAGAAGTTCACCATCCGCCGCGCGTCGTCGGGCCCGGTCAGTTCGTGCATCTGTGTCAAGAAGCCGTTCGGCCCTTCGAGATAAGGCGCCGTAACATCGATCTTCGGACCTGGGGATTGCCCGGCATCAATCTTGCGTTTCAGGTTTAGTTCGGCGTAAGGCTCAATGCTGCCCGTTGTACGCATCGTCGTCACGCCCGCTGCCAGATATAGCCGCGGTGCGCTGAACACGATCGAGTTGATCAATTGGCCCGGGGCGTCCTGCGATTGGTCCGCTGTGTAGTGCAGGTGGTTGTGCATCCCGACCAATCCGGGGATCACGCTGTAGCCGGAGAGATTGACCACCTGAGCGTGATCGGGTGTTTTCACATCCGCTGCGTCGCCGATTGCGACGATCTTTCCATCCTGGATTACGATAGCTTGATTCGTGCGGGGCGCAGATCCGGTTCCATCAATGACGCGCACGTGATTCAGCACGATGACAGGGGCATCGATCTTCACAAATTCCCGCACTTCGGGGGAAAGCTGCGGGCGAGATTGCCCGCGGGCCAAGTCAGCCAGAAGCATGAACGAAACGAGTACCAAAAGGGAGCGCCGCACGGTCCACCTCGAATGCAAAATAGATCCGCTTGCCCGAAACAAAGGATTTAGACGGCTAAGCGGACGTAATAGCGCGTTCCACCAATGCTCATTCGCGTGGTTTGGGTAACTTGGAGCTTTAATCCGTGATTCGCTCAGAACTGCCGGACATAAGGTGATTTGACTCTGGGAATCGGCGAGCACTTATTGGAAACGTTTCGCTGTCCAGCTCCTGACGGCACAATGTGCAAACGGTAGGATCGGGGGAACGCTCAGAGTCGCGCGGCTTGGTCTAGGAACGTTCGACCTTGGGCTTCGACTGAGCTCCTAGCGGTTCGCGGAAAGGGTCCATCGGAATCGGGGCATACTCGACATCGATGATCTCGAGATGCTCCGACTTTGCTGGCGCAATCAGGCGCACGCGGTCGCCGGGGCACGACTTCATCAGCGCATTGCCGAGAGGCGAGTGCCAGCTGATGTAGCCGCGGTCGAGATTTATCTCGTCGATGCCTACGATCGAGACGACGTGTTCGAGGCCGGTGGCATCCTTGTAGGTCACGGTTGCGCCGAAGAAGACGCGCGCAGCGGCTGAGCCTTGCCGCGGAGCGGCGGGATCGACGACCACGGCCGCGTCAATGCGTTTCGTGAGAAAGCGAATCCGCGAATCGATCTGGCGTAACCGTCGTTTGCCGTAGAGGTAGTCGGCGTTTTCACTGCGGTCCCCGTTACTAGCAGCCCAGGCTACGACCTCCACCACCGCGGGCCGTTCGCGACTCAGTAAGAACACATGCTCGTCTTTCAACCGCTGCAATCCGGCGGGCGTGATGTAGTTCTTGGGCGTCGGTCCCGCTGGCTCCGGCCGAGGTCCTCGGAGTGGCTGCTTTTCTCGCATTTGCCAATCTGCCATGGGATTTCGTGTACTTGTGGGTGACCCAATCTCGGGAGATCCGCGCCTCGGTCCCGATAATTCTTCGCACAGTCAACGTAGGCGATGTGCGCGGGCCAGACATCGAATGATACATCGGTCTTCCTGTGGCACTCTTAGAAAATGCGGTGAGCCAATGAGGTGCCTATAGGTGACCCGGAAGTTATTGCAGAGGTTGCGCAAGGTCCTGATTAACGCGGTCACCGAAACTGACCCAGCCCTACAAAGGCAAGACGGGCACGGCGTGCCGTGCCCCTACGGTTCGCGGAGGATGCGGATTAGTTCGGCGGCGGCGTGGGGAAGGCGGGCGCCGCGGCGCGAGACCAGGTAGACGTGACGCGGCATGTTCATTTGGCGGACTTTTACTTCTTTCATCCAGCCGTGCTCGATTTCCCATTGGACGCACATGCGCGGGACGATGGCGACGCCCATGCCCATTTGCACGAAGCGTTTGATGCTTTCGATGGTGGGCATTTCGATAGGCATTTTCAGTTCGGTGCGGTTGCGCGCGAAGAGTTCGATAACGCGGCGGCGAAAGGGAGACTCGACGCTGTGGGCGATAAAGTCTTCGTTGCCGAGGTCGGCCACGTCGACCTCGCGTTTTTTTGCGAGCGCGTGTTTCGGTGGAACGACGAGGGTGAGCTCGTCCTTACGGATTTCGGTGGCTTGGAGCTGCGGCTCTTGCGGGACGTAGGAGACAGCGCCTACGTCTAGGCGGTAATTGAGGACTTCGTGAGGAATATCGCGGGAGAACATTCGGTGCACACGGACAAGGACGCCGGGATGGAGTTGGCGAAATGTGGCTAGCGCTGGAAGCAGAGCGTGGATGGAGCTTTCGTTTACACCGAGGGAGAGCTCTCCGCGGTTGAGGCCTTCAAGTTCGCTGAGTCCTTTTTTTACTTCGTCGCGAAGATTGATCAGGCGCTCGGCATAGTCTTGCAGGAGCGTTCCGGCATCGGTCATGCGCACCGGGCGTGAGCCGCGGACGAAGAGCGGCTGGCCGAGACCGTCTTCGAGTTTGCGAATGGTTAAGCTAACTGCGGGCTGAGTGCGATAGAGGCGCTCGGCGGCGCGCGAGAAGCTGCCTTCCTTCGCAACCATCAGAAATACCTGGAGTTCGCCGAGATCCATTGAATACGACCTTTGCTTATACTTGGGTTCGCGGCCGAAGTGCACGGACTAAGTGCACAGGCTAAGAGCCAGACTAAGTGCACGAACTAAGAGCACAGGCAGGATTGCCTGTGCTACCGTAGTATAAGCCTAGATTATCAAAAGCAGAATAAAGATAAATTTGACCGTGGGGCGGTCTTCTGTCCTACTACTATCCTTGGGGGACCCTCAATATGGATTCTTCCGTCGTAAGGATTTTTGACACGACTTTGCGCGACGGCGAGCAATCGCCGGGCTTCTCGATGAACACCGAGGAGAAGATCCGCATGGCGCGGCAGCTTGCGGCGCTGGGAGTCGATGTTATTGAGGCTGGCTTTCCCATTTCTTCGCGCGGTGATCTGGAAGCGGTGCAGCAAGTGGCGCGTGAAGTGCGGACTGTGCCGATTGCGGCTCTTGCGCGCGCCATGCAAAAGGACGTGAATGCGGCGATTGAGGCTTTGGAACCGGCAGCGTCGCCTCGGATTCACATTTTTCTGGCGACTTCGGATTTGCACCTGCGCGTGAAGTTGAAGATGACGCGGGAGCAGGCGCTCGAAGCGATTGGGTCGATGATTCGGCTGGGGCGGAACAGCGTGGGCGAAGTGGAGTTTTCGGCGGAAGATGCCGGGCGCACCGATATCGGATTTTTGTGCCAGGTATGCCAGGTGGCTGTGGACGCGGGCGCGACCGTTTTGAATCTGCCGGATACGGTGGGTTATGCGGTGCCGGATGAGTATGGCGCGATGTTTGAGCAGGTGCGCGCACACCTTGACGATCCGCAGGGCATTACGTTGAGCGCGCATTGCCATGACGATTTGGGGCTGGCGGTAGCCAATTCGCTGGCCGCGGTTCGCGCGGGCGTGCGGCAGATTGAGTGCACGGTGAACGGAATCGGGGAGCGGGCCGGGAATGCGGCGCTGGAAGAGATTGCCGTGGCACTGGCTGTGCGCAAGGAAAGTTTTGGAGTGACGACGAACATTAAGTTGGAGGAGTTGTTCCGCTCCAGCCGGATGCTTACGGAAATTACCGGGGCGGTGGTTGCGCCGAACA
This sequence comes from uncultured Acidobacteriota bacterium, assembly GCA_963784015.1. Classification (GTDB taxonomy): domain Bacteria; phylum Acidobacteriota; class Terriglobia; order Acidiferrales; family UBA7541; genus Acidiferrum. The sequence goes on along the minus strand of CAWAPX010000023.1, from coordinate 626,845 downwards.
AGGCGGTGGTGGGAGCGAATGCGTTTGCGCACGAAGCCGGCATACACCAGGACGGCATCATCAAGAATCCGTTGACGTACGAGATTATGTCACCGGAGTCGGTGGGCGTGCCTTCGCGGTCGTTCGTTTTGGGGAAACATTCGGGGCGGAATGCGTTGAAGGTGAGTTTGCGTACTTTGGGTTATGAGCCGACGGAAGAGGAATTGGCGGAGTGCTATAAGCGGGTGACTACTTTGGCGGATGAGGCGAAGCAGGTGCGACCGCGGGATTTGGTGGCGATTGCGCATGAAGTGATGCGGCGGCGGCCTGCGGCTGTGGCGGCGGAGGCGGTTTGATAAAGAGTGAGTAGTGGGTGGTGAGTAGTGAGTAGAACTCGTCTCATAAATGTATCAAGCGGCGGAGCAGGGAGTTTCCTCAGGGGCTAAAGCCCCGTTTTGCCGGGTTTCTATGTCGGAGCTAAAGCTCCGACCCCTGGAAGGCATTTATGAGACAGCTTCTAGTGAGTAGAAGCTCGGAGTCGATCTGTGGGGCTTTGGAAGATCTTGGGGAGTCTCGACTCGCAGGTTGGAGCTGTTCAGGTCGATGGGAAAAGCGGCAGCAGAGCTGCCGCACTCCATGGTGGGACTTAGTTGGTGAGCGGGGAACTCGATGAAGGTTAAGAAAACTATTGTGCTTTTGCCGGGGGACGGCATTGGGCCGGAAGTTACGCGCGCTGCGGTGACTGTCCTACGCGAGTGCGCGCAGGAATTCCACCATGAGTTTGATTTGCATGAGTTTCCGATTGGTGGCGCGGCGATCGATGCGATTGGGACTCCTCTGCCTAATGAAACTTTGGATGCTTGCCGCAAGGCGGACGCGGTTTTTCTTGGCGCGGTCGGCGGATCAAAGTGGGATTCACTGCCGGTGGGGAAGCGGCCTGAGAGTGGGCTGCTTGGTTTGCGCAAGGGCATGGGGCTGTATGTGAATGTGCGTCCCGTGAAAGTGCTGGAGCCTTTGCGCGGAATTTCCCCTTTGAAGCCCGAGCGTTTGGGCGATTTGGATATTGAGATTGTGCGCGAACTGGCGGGCGGGATGTATTTCGGCGAGCGCGGGAACACGACTGAGAATGGGGTCGAGCGGGCTTGGGACACGGAGTCGTATTCCACGCCGGAAATTGAGCGGATCGCGACATTTGCGTTTGCGCGGGCAGAGAATCGCACGCGGCGCGTGTGCTCGGTGGACAAGGCCAACGTTTTGATGAGCTCGCAGCTGTGGCGGCGAACCGTCGTGGCGCTGAGCGGCGTCTACTCTTCCGTGAAGCTTGAACACATGTACGTGGACAACGCGGCGATGCAGCTTACGCTGAAGCCTTCGCAGTTTGACGTGATGCTGACGAGCAATATGTTCGGCGACATTTTGAGCGATGCTGCCGCCGCTCTGGTAGGCTCGATTGGATTGATTCCTTCGGCGAGCTTTGGGACGGGCGCGCCGCTGTTTGAGCCAATTCATGGGTCGGCGCCGTCGCTGGTGGGCACGGATTCCGCCAACCCGGTTGGGTCCATCCTCAGTGCCACGCTGATGCTGCGCGATGCGTTTGGGCTTTCGCTTGAAGCGGATTGGGTCGAGCAGTCGCTCCATCGCGTTCTCGCGGGCGGCTATCGCACCGCGGATATCGCGCAGCCCGGCGCTAGTACTATCGGCGGATCGGTCTTCACAGAGATGCTGCGCGAGGAGATGCAGCGCACGCTGGAGCACGCCGAGCGGTATGGCTGGGGGGTCTGAGGGCCGGTTATTACGGATCCTGATCTCCTCAATTATAGACCGGCTCCCTTCAGAGCTTCCAGACAGGCTGCGGGATTTTTGGCCTTACCCTTATAATGCTGCTTTCCCGACTTCGATTTTGTCCATCGGCAAGTCAACGCTCCGGAGCTGACCTTTCTGCTCTAGATCGACAACGCTGTAAGCGCATTGGTGGCTTTGAATAACCATAACCAATGGTTGCATCGGTACGGACTCGGAATAGCAATTGGGCTCGACGGACTATCAAAGCGGTCTCTGCCATCATCTGCCGGAGGATGCAAAAGCTTCTGAGCTCCAAGAGTCCGAATGTGTCAGTGCCTTTTGACAGAGACTGTAGGGTCCAGGTAGCGACTTCATGAAACTGATAGGGTAGGTTGTCCTTCCAGGATTACACCGAGCAAGTTCTTGAATCACCTGTCGGAATAAATCGTGAGGACACGAGTTCGACTTCTGCATCTCAAATGGACTTGGGACCAAGATGCATCTTCAGAATCTGGTTCACCTGGGCAGTTTCTTGGGCTCGAGCAACCGAAAGTCGTGAAGACAAAGAAAAAGGGAACAGTAATCTGTCGAATTGATTGACACTTACGATTTAATCATTGATAGGCAAGCATTTACAGGCGCAGTCCGGCCGGGCCTAGATGGTACCGCGCTTCGTGCGGGCTCAGCTTGCGGTAAGCCGCTGAGGATGCTACTTTTACACTTTCTTAGGCAGCTGACGCCCCCCAGGTCGGGGTACACACATGGGTGTGGAGGCGGACGGCTGTTTGGCATCCGGTCCTGAATGAAATCATTTAGGGTGCGAATCATTATTCAAGCTTTCATCGCAGATATGTTTCACCTTGCAACAGCGGCCTGACGATGGCCGGTTATCTCTAATGGCGGACCCAGCTAACAACTCGAAACGCGTGACCGGCGATACGGCGGCCTCGCGCCCGGCGACCTACTGGCGCGTCGAAGGCTCTTTGCTGGAGCTGGGGGCTATGCGCCCGGTGTGGTTTTTTACTTGGAATGCGCAGAGCTTTGCGGAGCGCTGGAGGCGTCGAGCGGGAATCGCGTGGATAACGATTACCCGGCCCATCGATTACGCGATAAACCGGACGCTGGCCACGAGACTGCTGCACACGCTGCTGCGAGGCGTTAGCCGCGACCGACTGGACCTTCTCGGCGAGGAATATTTTCATTATGTACTGAAGCCGCAGCTTCGCCGCGAGGCTGTCGAAAAATTGCTCGACGCGGCGCAGAGCGGCGAGCGGATTGTGCTTGTCGGCCAGCTTGCTCGATCACATTTTGCGGCCGCTGGCGCAGCACCTCGGCGTCGAATCGTTTATTTCCAACCGCATGGAATTTCGCGATGGGCACGCTACGGGACGCTTGCTGGACCCGGTCGTGCGCCCGCGTGGGCCGTTTGCGTGGCTCACAAGTGGCGCGACCGACGGCCGGATCGCGCCCGAGAAACTGTTGCGTCAGCTTGGCTGGCAAAAAGATCCGACGCGACTCGAAACTGCGGTGCAGACGGCGGTGCGTCCTGAGCTTCCTGCAAGCAAATCCGTCACGCTTTTTGACGGAGCGCCGCGCACCGGTCCTCTAGCAGTTCGGGAGACGCTTGCGAATCGCCACATCTTGTTAATAGGCGTGACTGGGTTTATTGGCAAAGTGTGGCTTGTCGATCTGCTCGAAAATATCCCCAACATTGGAAAGATTACGCTGCTGATTCGCAGGAACAGGACGACTTCGGCGCAGAAACGTTTTCAAAAAATTATCGAGGAATCGCCGGCGTTCGATACTCTGCAAGAAAAATACGGACGCAAACTAGGCGCGCTGCTTGAGGACAAGGTTGAAGTTGTTGAAGGGGATGTGGGCGAGCCTGGCCTTGGCCTCGATCAGGCGACGCAGGCGCGACTGGCAAAATCGCTCGATTTGGTCGTAAACAGCGCCGGGTTGACCGATTTTAATCCGGATTTGCGCGATGCACTCGCTTCCAACGTGGATTCCACGCTGCATCTGCTGGACTTTCTGCGGAAGTGTGACCACGCCGGGTTAATGCATCTTTCGACCTGCTATGTGGTGGGCATGCGCGATGGGCGCGTGACCGAAGAGTTGCAAGCCAACTACAATCCCGCCCGCGACCCGGCGTTCAACGCCGAAAAAGAAATTGCTTCGCTGCGCGAAACAATTCGTCACGTTGAAGAGCGAGCGGGAAGCCCGGAACTTACGAGAGCGCTGCAACGGCAGGCGCTTGGGCGAAGCGGCGATCCGTCGGTGGTGCCTGCGACGGAGCTCGATGGCGTATTGAAACGGAATCGATTGCGCTGGGCGCGGAACCGTTTGGTGCGCATCGGCTTGCGTCGCGCGCAGCATTTGGGTTGGCCGAACACCTATACGTTTACGAAGAGCCTGGGCGAGTCCATGCTTGCGCGCAGCGCTGGCGAGTTGCCGATCGCCATTGTGCGGCCTTCGATTGTGGAGAGCTCGGAGCGCTCGCCGTTCACCGGTTGGAACGAGGGGATCAACACGTCTGGTCCGCTGTCATACTTACTGGGCACGAACTTTCGCCAACTGCCATCGAACGAGCGCAAGTGCCTCGACGTGATTCCCGTGGACATGGTATGCCGCGGCATGACGCTGATCGCGGCGGCCGTGATTTCGCGGAAGCATGCGCGCATGTATCAGCTGGCTACTTCGGCGATCAATCCCGTCAACATGGGCCGCAGCATCGAACTCACCGGCCTCGCGCACAGAAAACACTACCGCACGCAGCAGGGAATCGAGCACTGGCTCAAGGTGAAATTCGAAACGATTCCTGTTTCGAAGCAGCGGTATGAGCGGCTATCCATTCCCATGCAGAAGGCGCTCATCTCGCGCATCAACCGCGCCGCGGTTTCGCTGCACATGAAGAAGGCTCCGCTGGCCAGGCAGGAGCGCGACCTAATCCGCGCGGAAAAGCTTATCGAACTCTACGAGCCGTTTATTCTTCACAACGAACACGTCTTCGAGTGCGAAAACGCGAGGCTGCTTTCCGCGGCGCTCTCACCCGACGAGAGAGCTGTTTTTGATTTTGCTCCCGAATCGATCGACTGGTGGGACTACTGGATCAACGTGCACATTCCGGCACTGCGCCGGTGGTGCTATCCCTTGATGGAAGGGCGCCCGCTCGAATCGCGTGCTCCCCGCGAGCTGGATTGGTCTCCTGAACACGCCCGGGCCGCTGTTGTGTCAAATTCTGCGACGCCGTCAGACCCTCTATGGCGATCTTCGTAACCGGCACGACCGGATACTTGGGCAGCTATGTTGCCGCGGGATTGTTCACCGAACACCGCGACACGCTGAATCTTCTCGTTCGCGCGAAGAGCGATAAAGAAGCGCGCGAGCGATTGTGGACTTCGCTACAGCTTCATTTTGGGTTTCGCGAGTTTTGCGAATACATTGACTCGCGCGTGCGAATCTTTCGCGGCGATTTGACGGGCGAACGATTCGGTCTTAGCGACGATGCATACCACGCGCTGGTCGACACAACAGATTCGATCATTCATTGCGCTGCTTCGCTGAACCGCAAATCGGAGCGGCAATGCCTCAACGTTAATTTGCGAGGCGGCCTCGAAGTGATTCAGCTGGCTCGACGCGCTCAGAATCGCAACGGGCTGCGGCGGTATTCGCATGTGTCCACGGTGGCTGTCGCGGGGAAACGCCGAAACGAAGTCGTAACGGAGGACGCGGCGATTGATTGGGCGCGGTCGGACTACGATCCCTACGCGCGCACAAAAAAATTCGGCGAGCATATGCTGCACCAATTGCTTGCTGATGTGCCGCACACGATTTTCCGGCCTGCGATTGTTTTGGGCGATAGCAGGCGCCCGGAGACTTCGCAATTCGATATGGTCCAGGCTTTCGACGTTCTTGTGCGGATGCCTGTTCTTCCGCTGCGTCCTCAGGATAAAATCGACATCGTGCCCGCAAATTATGTAAGCAAAGCAATTGTGGAGATTCATCAGAAAAACGAACCAGTTCAAGGCATTTATCATTTGTCGTCCGGCACTGGATCGCAGACATATAAAGAACTGACGGACGCGCTTGCGGAAGCGGGCGGCTGGCGGCGTCCGGCGTATTGGCCGTGGATGGGCGGCACGTTTTCCGGCACGGTGAACAGGCTCTCGAACGGGAAAAGCGCTGTGGCTCACGGAGCATCGCTATTGAGAGTTTTCTGGCCTTATCTGGATTGGAACACGGTGTTCGATAATTCTCGCGTTGTCGCCGAGCTGGGGGAATCTCCGGCAAAGTTTTCGACGTACGCGTTTCCTCTGCTGAAATTCAGCCGTGAAAATAAGTTTCGCTATCCTGCAAAGCCGTGGCCGGAAACGAACGCCGAGATGACAGAAAAAACTACGGTTGCCGGGAGCGCTCGCGCATGACGGATTTTCTTCTTGTTGCCTGGGTGAGCGCGCTGATTGAGATCAGGCGGCTGGGTTGGACCTTTGGCCTCGGCCAGCGCTGGACTCCGGGCGAAAAACTGCGCCTGCTTTTTGCGGGCTACAACGGCACAAGAAACACCGGCTCGGACGTGCGCGTGCAAGAAATGCTGCGGCAAGTGCGGCATGTGCTCGGCGCGGACAAAGTCGATTTTAGCGTGATGACCCAGAGCTTCGACCGCACGCGCGGTTATTTCGAGGGGACGCAGCAGGTTCATCTGCCGGATGTGTTTCCGCCGTTTTTGTTCCGCGAGGTTAAGAAAAATCATGGCGTCCTCGCGTGCGAAGGCTCGATGTTCAAGAGCAAGTTTGCCAACGCACTGACCACGATGATGATTGGCTCGCTGGGCCTTGCTTCGGCGGAGAACAAGCTTTCGCTCGGCTATGGCGGCGAAGCGGGACACATGGATGGGCTGATTGAGTGGATGTGCGAACGCTACGTTCACGATTCCCTGGTGATCACGCGGAACGAGGAATCGCAAAAACTTCTCAGTTCGTTGCGCATTCCCACGGAACTTGGAACGGATACCGCGTGGACGTTCGAGCCGCATCCGCCTGCGTATGGCCGCAAAGCGCTGCGCGACGCCGGATGGGATGAGAAGACTCCCGTGCTCGCGGTTTGTCCGATTCATCCGTTCGTTTGGCCAGTGAAGGCTTCGATCGGAAAATATCTCGCGCGCGTTACCACCGGAGCGTACAAGGACAGCCAGTACCGCACCGTTTACTTTTTCCAGTCGGGCTCGGAAGTCGAGAAAAAATACCGGCACTACATCGACAGTTTCATCAAAGCGCTCATTTCGTTCCGCGAACGCCACAATGTTTTCCCTATTCTCGTCGCGATGGAGAGGCTGGACGCGGTCGCTTGCCGCGATATTGAGAAAGCCCTCCCGGGCATTCCCGTTTTTACTTCTGATGATTACGACATGTTTCAGCTTGTCTCGATTCTTCGCGCATCGACTTACATGGTCTCTTCGCGCTATCACGGAATCGTGACGTGCATGCCGAGCTTGGTGGCTTCCGCAGGCGTCACGATGGATGAGCGTATACGAAATCTGATGCGCGAGCGTGGGCATCAGCATCTTTTCTTGACCGTCGACGATCCTGATCTCGAGCCAAAATTGATAAAGATGATGGATACGCTGGTGGCCGAGGCGGAGTCAGTGCGCGACGGAATCGGCAAGACCGTTGTCCGTAATCTAAAAGTCATGGCGCGCATGGGCACTTTTCTCGAAGACGCGATGCGACGCACGTATCCGGAATTTCCGCTGCGCTCAGGAATTCTTTCGTGGGAAGACTATCTCCCGCCGTTGAGCGACACGTTGGTGCAACTCGCCGAGCGCTACGACTCTTCCGCCGCTGCGCCGCAACACTCCGTTGCTGGAACCGCCTCGCGCTGATGCCCGACCTATCCACCATGCCGAATTTTCTCGAGGATATTTTCGCGCAGCTCAAAAAGGCCGATAGCCGCGTCGTGCTGCGCGAAATTCATGGAGAAGAGTTCGTCAGTGTTTCGGGAAGGGAATTGCTTGAACAGGTGGGACGCGTCCGCGCACATCTGCGGAACACGGGATTTCAGCCTGGTGAGCGTTGCGCGCTGCTCGCGCCGAACTCCGCTAGATGGGTGGCTTTCAATCTCGCGTTGCTCGCGGAAGGCGTTATTGTCGTGCCGCTTTACGCACGGCAGGCGCCGGCCGAACTGGCGGCGATGATGAAAGATTGTTTGCCGCGATTTTTGTTTACCAGTGATTTGGCGTTGGGCGAGGCTGTGGCGAAAGCTTTGCCGCCGCAATGGTCGAATGCCCGAAGGCTTGTTCTCTTTGAGGATGTTCTGCAAGAAACCACATCCGACGCCTTGCCGCCCGAAGAGCCGAATCCCCGTACGAATGCCGATCTCGCCGCCATCATCTACACCTCCGGCACATCTGGCGAGCCTAAAGGGGTTTGTCTGAACGTTGGCAACGTGACGCACATGCTTGCTTGCACGCGTGAGCGGCTTGATTTGCTCATGGGCGGGACGCAAGAGCCTGACCGCGTTTTCCATTATGGCCCGTTCAGCTTCGCGGCCTCGTGGATCACTTTGCTGACGTGCCTCTCGCGGGAAAGCGTTCTGACTCTGTCGACGGATCTTACCAAGCTGGCGGACGAAATCCGGCTGGCTTCGCCACACTATTTCTTGAATGTGCCAACGTTGCTCGAACGAGTACGTCGCGGCGTTGAGGAAGCGCTTTCGAAGCGTGCCGCTCCAATACGGTTGCTTTACGCCAAGGCGCGCGAGGCGTGGGTGCGTAAACATGTTGGTCGAGGGCGCGCCGCCGATGCTTTCTGGCTGGGCCTCGGACGCAAATTTATTTTCAGCAAAATTAAAGAACGGTTTGGTCCGAATATTCGCGCGCTGATTTGCGGTTCGGCGCCGCTTGCTCCAGAAACGCAGCAGTTTTTTCTAATGCTGGGAATTCCCGTTCTGCAGGCCTATGGCCTTACCGAAACCACCGCGATCTGCACGCTGGACGATCCTCGTGTTCCCGTCGAGCCTGGTTACGTGGGAACAGCGATCGATGGCATCGAGATGAAAGTTGGCGAAAACGAAGAGATCGTGGTGCGTGGACCGAATATCTTTCCGGGTTATTGGAACCGTCCCGAAGAAACAGCTCGCGTGTTGGAGGACGGGTGGTTTCATACCGGCGACCAGGGCGAAGTGAATGTTCGCGGCAATTGGCGCATCATCGGGCGCATCAAGAATCTGATCGTGCTCAATTCGGGCCACAAAATTACTCCTGAACCTATCGAAGAGAAGCTGGCACGTTTACTTCCCAGCGCGCAGCAGATCGTTGTGGTGGGCAACGGGCGTGGCTTTCTTTGCGCGTTGGTAACGGGCTCGGTCGACCGCGCCGCCGTGCAATCTGCGTTGGATGCTGTCAATCCTGAGCTTCCGCATTATCGGCAAATTCGAAATTTCGCTTTACTCACGGAAAACCTCACGCCAGAAAGCGGGCTTCTCACGGTTATGGGCAAACTGCGCCGTGAAGCCATCAACACGCGATTCGCTGCGGAAATCAGCGCGATGTACGCGGAAGCGCTGGAAAGCAAAGCGGCCGCCGGGAGCAAGATGTGAAGTCGTTCACCGGCAAAGCTCTTCGCTGGGAATGGCGCGATGGCGTTATCGAATTGGTGCTCGATCGTGAGCCTGCGAACGAAATTGGACTCGCCATGCTCGAAGAGTTGGAAAAGTTCGTTGCTGCGATGGATGCGTTTTCGCCGGAGACCGCCGCTTGCATCATTTACAGCGAGCGCAAGCATGGTTTTTCGGCGGGCGCCGATCTCCGCGAACTTTACCATGGGGCCGCTCAACTTTCCGAAGAAGACCGCGTATTGGGCGTGCGCGATTTTCTTGCGAGGATTCATGTCGCTTTCAACGCCATTGATGCAGCGCCATTCACGACCATCGCCGCTGTCCACGGAGTGTGTTTTGGAGGTGGATTCGAACTGGCGCTGACGTGCGACATCATCGTGGCAGACAAGATGGCCCGCTTCGCTTTTCCCGAATTGCGCCTTGGCCTGATCCCGGGGTTCGGCGGCATTCCCAGGCTGAAGCGTGATCTGGGCAATGCGTTTATCCGCGATCTTCTTTTGACGGGCCGCAGTGTCAACGCCACGCGCGCACAAGCTGTGGGGCTGGTCGCGCAGATTGCCGCTGAAGGAGAGGCTCTTCGCATCGCGCGGGCCACGGCAGCTCAAATCGTCAAGTTTGACGGAGTCACGCGGGCAGCCGCAAAAAAGTTCATCAAGCCCATCCCGCACGAAGAGCTGCGCCGCGAAATCGATCTCTTTTGCGATCTCTTTGCGCGTCCAACGGTCATGGCTGCGCTCAAGAAATTCGTCGAGTCCACCGACGCGATGCCGTATTTGCCTTAGAGAATTTTCGGGAATTTAGCGGATTCACCGGCGGGTACGTCATTTTCTTTCTTCGTGCGGAAAATGGTAAATTTAGGCTTCCATGCGAACGCTTGAGCAAACCACCCAGGAAGTCCTCGATCTGGCGTCGAAGCACTTCAACGTGCCAGCGGGCTCGCTCGCGCCCGAGGACGATTTCTTCAAGAAGCTGGGAATCGACAGCCTGCAAACGCTCGAAATGCTGAGCCGCCTCGAAAATCATTTCGGTATTGAGTTGCCCGACTATGAAGTGCAAGGCGTAAGCGACTTTCGCACGCTCGCTTCGCGGATTCAATCCCGCCTGTAATGCTGGACCTCTCGAAATATCAATCCATCGGCGCTGCGCTGAAGGATGCGCTGGAAGAATTTTCAAATGAAGTTTGCCTGATCGAGGCCGACCGCGAGCGAGAAAAAGAGCGGCTTACTTACCGGGAGTTCAAAGCGCGTGCGCACCCTCTCGCGAAAGCGCTTCAAGACGCGGGCTTCGCCCCTGGCGACCGAGCCAGCATCATCATGACGAATCAGTCCAAGTGGCTGATTTCGGCATACGCGATTTTTTATGCTGGCGGCATTTTGGTTCCGCTCGACTACAAACTCACGCCCGATGAGCAATGGCAGTTGCTCAACCATTCTGGCGCAAAAGTACTGATCACTGAATACCCCATCTGGCGCCAATTGAGCGTGGCAGCAGGTCGCTCTGCTGCAACAAACGTCACGACCATTCTGGTAACCGAAGCGCCCAAGAACGCCGACCTTTCTGGCGCTCATCGGTGGGAAGAGTTTTGCGGCAGTGGCGAACCAGTTTTCGTTCCTCGCACGCGCAAGGACGTGGCCTGCATCGTCTATTCGTCCGGCACCGGCGGCCGCCCCAAAGGCTGCATGATGACGCACGAGAATTATCTCGAACAGTGCGTCGCGCTCACATCCATCTATTCCTTTTCGCCTGGCATGCGATATCTCAGCATTCTGCCGACGAATCATGCCATCGACTTCATGGTCGGCTTTTTCGGACCCTTTATTTGTGGCGCAGCTGTGGTGCATTTGCGTACGCTGCGGCCGGAATTTGTCCGCGAGGCGTTTTCAAAATACAAAATCACTTATGTGAGTCTCGTGCCGCTGGTATTGAAAAATTTGCAGAAAGGTTTGCAGGCGCGGTTTAACGAGCTTTCTTCCGGCAAGCGCGGGATTTTTAACGCACTCGTAGGCATCAACAAGACGCTGACGAAAAGCCGCCCGAGGCTTGGTCTCAGCCGCCGCCTCTTGAAACAAGTTCACGAACCCTTCGGCGGTGAGCTTCGCACGATTATCGTAGGCGGCGCGTTCACCGAGCCGCAGACACTGCAATTTTTTTACGATCTGGGTATTCCGGTGGCCAATGGCTATGGACTCACCGAAGCCGGCACTGCCATTACCGTCAACGACCTTAAGCCTTTCCGCGCGGATACTGTTGGCAAGCCACTCCCCGGCATGGAAGTTCGCATCGTCAATGCGAACGCTGACGGCATCGGCGAAGTTTCTGTTCGCAGCAAAACAATCATGTCCGGCTACCTGAACGAGCCGGAACTCACGGCCGAAACTATAGTCGACGGCTGGCTCATGACCGGCGATCTCGGGCGCTTTGATTCCGCTGGCCACCTGCAACTCTTCGGACGCAAAAAGAACATGATCGTCACGGAAGAAGGCAAAAACATTTACCCTGAGGACATCGAAGCGGTCTTTGACAGTCTTGCGGTAAAGGAATTTTGCGTTTTCGCTGCCAACTATATCTGGCCACAGCGCTCGATGGTCGGCGAACAGCTGCTGCTTGCGCTGCATCTCGAGCCCGGCCAGACTTACTCCGAGGAGCTGCGCCGCGATATATCCGCGCGCAACAACAAGCTGCTGAACTACAAGCGCATTCACGGCGTGGTTCTGTTTGATCAGGATTTTCCGCGCACCGCTTCGCTGAAGATAAAGAGGAACGTGCTTGCAGAGCAGCTTGCGAAGGTCGACCGAGCCGCTGCATTTCTGCCTTTGTAAAGAGGATCACGGTTGAACAGGAACTAGCATTTCCTTTGAGGAATGAAACGGTTTGAGGCATCAATTCTTTGCAATCGTAAATCCAGCCGCCGGTGGCGGCCGCTCGGCCAAGCTCGCCGGGCCGGCACTCGCGAGGCTGCGCGAAAAGGGACTGAAGATTGACGTCGTTGCCTCTACTGGGCACGGTCACGCTGTCGAGCTTGCGCGCGAAGCCTACGAGCAGGGATATCGGCGATTCATCGCGGTCGGCGGCGACGGCACCGCGCATGAAATTCTGAATGGAGTTTATGAAAGCGCTCGCGGCAAGGAACGTATCGCTCTTGGGTTTTTACCGCTTGGAACCGGTAATTCCTTTCTCCGGGACTTTACAAAAGATGGTGCCGACGCTTCTCTCGATGCTCTAATCGCAGACCGAAAGCGCGCCGTCGATCTAATTCGGCTGACGCATACGAAAGGCGAGGTCTACTCGTTCAATCTTCTTAGCTTGGGTTTCACAGCGGACGTGGGTGCTCTGACCAATCGTTATTTCAAACCCTTCGGCTATCTCGGCTATCTGCTAGGTGTCTTCGTGCGCGTGGTTCAATTGCGCCGGCGCGCTTTTCGTTTACGTTGCGACGATGACAAGGAATGGAATGAAAGCCGCTGCCTTTTTCTTTCCTTCAGCAACAGCAAATTCACTGGCGGGACGATGCTCATCGCGCCGCAAGCCGACCCTACGGACGGCTTGATCGAGTTTGTCCGCTGGGGGCCGATCGGACGCATCGGTTTGCTGCGCATGCTGCCCAAGCTCTATGACGGCACCCACATCGAACATCCCCTGGCCTCGCGCCGGGCCGTGCGTCACATCGAATTTGGCGTGAACGTTCCGGTAGACGTGCTGATCGACGGGGAAATTGCCGCGCTCGAATGTGTCTCGCTCGATATAATTCCTGCTGCCGTGGACATCTATATATGAAGCGCGGACTTCTTGCGCTCCGCAGCGGATTTTTATGGATTCTGAGCGGCTTGCATTTTTTCGTGTTTGCGCCGCTGCTCGTTTTCCTTGGCGTTTTTCTCGACCCGCACAAACACGACTGGCTTCAGCGCAGTTTTTGCCGCAGGATCGTTTATCTCGCGGGAGCGCGCGTGGAAGTGGTTCGTTCGCCGGGGTTCGATCCTCAGCGCACCTGCTTCTTTATGGTGAATCACGTCAATCTTTTTGATCCATTCATACTCTATTGCGCCATCCCTCAATATGTTCGTGGCTGGGAGCTGGAATCGCACTTCAAAATTCCGGCCTATGGATGGCTGATGAAGCGCTTCGGCAACGTTCCGGTTCCCGACGTGCGCCGCCCTTCTGATCTCAAGCGCATGTGGCGGCTCACGCAGGACGCCATCGACGGCGGAACAAGCCTGATCATTTTTCCGGAAGCGAAGCGCACTCGCGACGGACACGTGGATGCGTTTGAAGAAGGCGGCTTCCGCGTCGCACAACAGCTGGGGATTCCCATTGTGCCGGTTAGCCTCGCCGGATCCATCAAGCATCATCGCACCGGGCACTGGATGCTTTGGCCCGCGACTATCACGGTCCATCTTCATGATGTTATAGAGACAAAGGGCATGACCAAGAAAGATGTCCCCGAGCTTTGCGATCGCGTTCACGAAATCATCGCTGCGCCAGTCGAAGTGGGGTTGGAAAAGCAGTCTGAGTAGAGTCTTGGAACGCGGTGTTCGTTCTTGCCGAAATCATCGAACAGCAAACGCATCAAAGTTATGATGGAAGCTTGATGCCCGGAATGGTGCGCCCCGCTCTGGTTTCCTGCCAGGTAAACACGATGCGGTCGATCACCGTAATCGTGGAGACCACGGCAATCACCCACAGCACGGCGCCCATGCGAGTCGTGAGTCCGCCAATGATCAGCAGTACGAGCCGTTCCGGCCGCTCCATAAAGCCTACTTTGCAGAGAGGGATGAGCGACTCCGCGCGTGCCCTGGCATAACTGACCATCACGGAACCTGCGGTCGCCACGGCAGCCAGCACAACGTAAGGCGTACGCCCGCTCACGGAGTAATAGACAAGCAGCCCCATGTAAAGCGCCATATCCGCGTAGCGATCAAGCGTCGAATCGTAGAAAGCGCCGAAGGCCGTCACGCGGTTTTGCCGCCGCGCCACTTGCCCATCCAAAATGTCCAGGAAACCAGCGAAGAAAATAATCAGCGCGGCAATCCGGAAATTTCCCAGAGCGAAATTTGCCGCGGCCACGAAATTTACAACCAGGCCGAGAAACGTCAGGAAATTGGGATTCACGCCGGTGGCCGCCAGGACGCCGACGATCTTGTCCAGCAGCCACTTGCTTCCGGTTCCTATCGCGCCTGTAAAGGTAGCCATTCTTTTGCTACGACCAATCGGGAATTTGATTTTTTCCGCGCGCCAGCGAAATCGTACACTAGGGTCGCGGCAGTCCGCAAACGAGAGTGCCAAATCGGACTGAAAAACTTCGCGAGCTAAGCCGGTTTCTGCTTGACCCTGTCTGGCTCACAGCATACATTCACTTTACTTCTTTCGCGCTATACACGCGAGTTTATGGAAAACAATCTCTCACGCCGCGGATTTTTGTCTCAGGGTCTAAGCGGGATTTCGGCCGTCTGGATATCGTCGCACTGGCCGGCTATGCTTTCGGCGGCCAGCCATGCGCGCCAGGCTGCGAAATCGCCCGAACCCGCCAAATTTGAATATTTTTCTGCCGAGCAAGCCGCCGAGATCGATGCCATTACCGCTCGCATCATTCCCACAACGGACACGCCCGGCGCCCGCGAAGCCGGCGTTGTTTTTTTTATCGACCGCGCTCTAGTCACTTTTGCAAAAGACAATCAGAAGGAGTACGCCGAGGGTTTGCCGGCATTGCAGGCCCGAGCGCACGAAATGTTTCCAGGCGTCACCAAATTTTCCGCCGCCACCCCCGAGCAGCAGGACCAGATCCTGGAATCTTTTGAAGCACAATCCGGCGGCGAAGGAAGACGCCCATTCCGTCCGATTCCTGGCGCGCAATCCTTTTTCGAAACCCTTCGCGTTCACACTGTCTCTGGGTTTCTGATCGATCCCGAATCCGATAAACGTGGCAATCGCGACGGCGTCGGCTGGAAAGTGATCGGCCGCGAGAACGAGCACATGTTCCAGCCGCCGTTTGGTTATTACGACAAGGACTATCCAGGCTGGCAGCCGAATCCGGCCAGCGCGGACAAAACCAAAACATGACGCTCGATCAGCCCAAATATAAAACGACAGATGAAGTCGATTTCGTTGTCATCGGCTCCGGCGCCGCCGGCGGCATTATCGCCAAAGAGCTATCCGAAAACGGATTCCGCGTCGTAGTTCTGGAGCAGGGGCCGTATCTCACTGAGAAGGATTTTGTTCACGACGAAATTAAAGTTTTGAATCAAGACCTGCTGACCAATCATCCGGACCTCCAACCCAACACATTTCGCAAAACGCCCGACGAAAAGGCCAAGCATCAGCGTGCCGTTGCCTATGGACGCCTCGTCGGCGGCACCAGCACGCACTTCACCGCGAATTTCTGGCGCTTCCACGAAATCGATTTTCACGAGCGCAGCAAAGTCGGCGCTGTGGCTGGCGCGAATTTGGCGGACTGGCCGATCACGTATGCCGATCTCGAGCCGTACTACACCAAAGTCGAATGGGAGATTGGAGTTTCCGGCCTGGCCAACGCCAGCCCGTTTGATCCGCCGCGTTCCAAACCCTATCCGATGCCTCCGTTGTCCGTGAAATCGGGCGGAGTCATTTTCGAACGCGCCGCTCGTAAGCTCGGCTGGAATCCGTTCCCCGCGCCGATGGCGATTCTTTCGCAACCGCGCCCGGGGCGCAGTGCTTGTATCAATTGCGGATTTTGTCTCGGGTTCGCCTGCGAGGTCGGCGCGAAGTCCAGTTCGCTCGCCGCTGCCATCCCCATGGCGGAGAAAACCGGCCGCTGCGAAATTCGCCCAAATTCCTACGTGCACCGCATCGAGCTTGACGCTAACGGCCGCGCCACCGGCGCCATTTATTTCGACGCGCAGCGCAACGTCCAGCGCCAAAAAGCGAAAGCCGTCGTCGTCTGCGCGAACGGCGCGGAAACGCCGCGCCTGCTTTTGCTTTCCGCCAACAAGCAATTTCCCGATGGCCTCGCCAACAGCAGCGGGATCGTTGGCAAGAACCTGATGTTCAACAGTGGCGCGCTTTCCGTAGGCGTTTTCGAGCATCCTCTGAACGACTACAAAGGTTTTGCCGTTAGCCGCATCCTGCACGATTTTTACGAGCTCGACCCCGACAAAGTCGGCTTCCACGGCGGCGGTGGTCTCGACGCGCGCTTCGATCAGACGCCCATCAGCTTCGCTCTGGGCGGTCTTCCGCCCGGCACTCCGCGCTGGGGCAAAGGTTTCAAAGAAGTCCTCAGCAACAACTTCACGCGCACCGTCGAAATTCTTTGCCACGGCACTTCACTGCCTGTCGAGAACAATAGCTTCTCGCTCGACCCCGACGTGAAAGACGCCTGGGGCCTTCCCGCCCTTCGCATGACCTACAAAGACCATCCCGATGACGTCAAGCTGAGCAACTGGCTGAATGCTCGCGCGGCAGAACTTCTTCACGCCGCGGGTGCGCAGAAACAATGGTCGTTCCCTGCGGGCGAACAGGAATTCTCCGTCCACCTGCTGGGCACCTGCCGCATGGGAAATGACCCGAAGACTTCGGTCATAAATCCTGACCATCAAACGCACGACGTAAAAAATCTCTTTCTTTGCGATGGCAGCAGTCTTGTCACCAGCGGCCGCGGCCAGCCTACCATGACCATCGAAGCGCTTGCTTTCCGCGCCGGCGATCGTATCCGCGCTCTCGCCAAACGCGGCGATCTCTCAGCCTAACCGGCTCTATCCAGACAGGGTCATCCTTCTGCGGATGGCCGCCTCTACTTTCTGCTACACTTTCCTCCGCAAAATTATCATCTGGGGGTTGGGATGAGTCTGAACCGACGCAACACAACATTCGTAGTGTGCGCATTGGCGTTGAGCACCGGCTTGGCAATTGCGGCCGCAAAAGCACAATCCGGAGCCCCGCAATCCGCCGCCGCACCCAAACTCGCTGAAGATCAGTTCAAGAACATCAAAGTCTTAAAAGGTGTTCCCGCGGACCAGATTATTTCCGTCCATGCAATTCATCACCGCTTCGCTTGGCGTCGAGTGCGAGTATTGCCACGTTCGCGGCGATAAAGGGCCTCGATTTCGATAAAGACGACAAGAAAACAAAAGTCACCGCGCGCAAAATGATGGAGATGATGTTCGCCATCAACAAAGACAATTTCGAAGGCCACCGCGAAGTCACCTGTTATTCCTGCCATCGCGGCGCTGCCGATCCTGTCGCCATTCCCCTCGTCGCCACCGGCGACGAAAAGCCGGAGCCCGCGCCTGCAAAGCCCGGTGATGCGAAACCCGTTCTGCCTGCCCGCGGACCAGCTACTCGATAAGTATCTGACCGCCGTCGGTGGCCAAGCCGCCCTGCAAAAGATTACGAGTCGCGTTGAAACCGGCAAGATCGATGCCGGCGGCCATCAACTCCCCATCGAGGTTTACGCAAAAGCTGCGGACAAGCGCATCTCCATCATGCACATGCCCAACGGCGAGAGCATCACCGCCTTCGACGGCAAACAAGGTTGGCTCAGCAACGCCGGTCATCCCCACATGATGTCGGCCGCCGAAAACGACGCTGCGCGCATCGACTCCGACTTTTATTTTGCCTCTCACGTCAAGACGCTCTTCCAGAAATTCACCGTCGTCCCCGGCGAAAAAATCGATGGCCACGACACCTACCTCGTCGTCGGACGCAACGAAGGCCAGCCGCCTCTGCGCCTCTACCTTGATCAACAATCCGGCCTGCTGCTTCGCCTCGTCCGCTACTCCGAAACCGCGCTCGGCCGCATGCCCACGCAAATCGATTACGCGGACTACCGCGACGCCGACGGCGTAAAAATCCCCTACCGCTGGACGCTCGCTCGCCCGGGCAATCGTTTTACCATCCAAATCGATGAAGTGAAGCAAAACGTCCCCGTTGACGACGCCAAGTTCGCGCCGCCCCCTCCTCCACCCCCGCCGCCAGACAAAAAGCCGGCAGGCCAGTAGCAGCAGCCGACCGCGGCCTATTTCGTTGAGTTGTTATACCAACGCAGAACTCGGAGCGCGCGCAGTGTAATCCAGCGGCTTGCGCTGCCAACCGCGGTCTCCACCTTCAGCGGAATCTGTTCAGGATGAAGAAGGTTCAGCGGCCAGCGCCCGTTCTCGTGCCGCATCTCCATCACGATCTTGATGGCCTCGCCGAATCGCCTGTCCGGCTTGATTCCTGCATTTCGCAGATAGTCGAGCCCGCGCAAAACGTCGTAATGCCAGAACGTTGGAAACGAGAAGCGCAGCCAGCGTTGGTCGATCACTTTGCCGGTTCGCAGCGAGCGAAACATGCGGCGCTCGAGCAAATAGGTTTCGCCCCGCTTGCGAGCTTTCGTGACGGCCGACGATTTACGCCCCGCCCGTTCGTATTCGAGAAGCCCTTCGAGCACGCAGATGGTTGTGTGGAACGAAGAGCGTAGGCTTGGCGGGCGTTTCGGCGACAAGAAGGGCCATGCTTCGCAGTTCCACCCGCCATCTTCGAGTTGCTCGCCCAGAAGTTGCTTGGCTAGTGCATCGTTCGGCTCTTTGAAATACGCGCCGATGCCGAGGATTCTGCCGTTGATGCACGGCTCAGTTTCGCCATGAAGGTAAGGCCGGTTGTTAAGCCACTTGAAGACGAGACGCTTGTCGACGCGGTCAATCATTTTGCGAGCCTGCTTGCTGGCGGGGTCGAGACCTAGGTCCATCAAGGCGACGAGACTGTACATGGTAATAAGGTCCCACTTCGGCCCGTCGCCCCATTGACCAGCAGGAGATTGGCGCGCAATAAGTTCGGCTCCCCAGCCTTCAGTTGCGACGCGCGATCGCTCGGCTGCAATTACCTCGGGGACTTCATTGGTGAGGTCCCTCATAACCTGCCAACGGATTGCCGGGTCCGAATCGAGGAGCCATTTTATGTGCGCGGGTCGAGGCGCATAATCGTGTAGGCGCATTCGTCTTTTATAGCACGCAGCGCCCAATTTTTAATCCGCGAGCCGAACAGCATCCGCCTTGGCTCCGGTGGCAGAGACATGGGAGGCAACAAGCCTTCCGGGCGGATTGCCGAACAATTCTCGCCTTGGGATTTCTTCTTATTTGTCCGTGAACGTCCGGAGCCGAAAAATCGGCAAAAGGCGATCGTCAGGCGCTATACTCACCGTCAACTTGGCGCAAGAAGGCGGATGCACCATCCATGAAGACGACCAAACGAATTGCTTCGCAATCCGGTGCGACAGGCGAGCAGCAACTTGCCGGGTTCATCAAGAAATTTGACTCGAAGAACGCAGCATTGATCCGTTCCGTGCGCAAAGTTTTGCGCAAGCGTCTGCCCACTGCCGATGAACTGGTTTACGACAACTATAACTTTTTCGTGATTGGTTACTGCTCGACCGAGCGACCGTCTGATTGCATCTTGTCCATTGCCGCAGCCGCGAATGGAGTTGGACTGTCGTTCTACTACGGAGCCACGCTCTCCGATCCTCATAAGTTGCTTTCAGGCAGCGGCAGCCAAAACCGTTTTTTTAGGCTCGAGTCTGCGGCGACGCTGGGGCGTCCGGAAGTTGAGGAACTTATCGCTGCTGCCATCGCGCAAGCTGAAAGGCCGTTGCCTGGAAGCGGCAAAGGCAAGCTGATCATTCGATCCATCTCGAAAAAACAGAAGCCACGCCGTAAAGCCTCCGATTAGCATGATTCCGGCAGTCTTCCGCAATTCGGAACTAATCGCCGGGTGCGCCGTTAGATCGCGGTTCGCAAAATCCCAACCGTTACTTAGATTCGAGAACTACCCGCTGATTGGTTGGCTGAATGGGGCGATTATCGTCCTTGTATATTCTGGCGAAGACCTCCAGTTCGGATCCGGAGATATCTACTGGAGTTTTGAGCACATACCACGTCACTCCCTCGGTACAGGGAGGAGTGGTGAGGGAACCGGCAAACGTATAGTAGCCGGTAGTCGGCGGGAGAAGATCCTTTGCGTTGATCGGTAACGGAAGAGACTTCGACGACTTTCCCTTTTTCCGTGGAAAGATTTTTCCAGAGCGTATCGAAGAGCGGGGTAGGCGTCGAATCCCTTTTGAAAAGTATGGCAACGACCGCAATGTGGCCATCTGCGTCCGCGTGGACGAGATGCGCGACTAGATCGTATTTTTTTCCGTTGACGTGCTCTTCACTCGGATGATGGAAATGAAATTGTTGGAGAGTGTAAACCTTGTCGCCGACGGTCAACGTGCTGCCCGGAGCGTAGTTCACCATAATCGTGTGGCCGTTATCGACGATGCTGAGCGGCACAGCGCTGTAATTAAATTGCAGCGGAGGAAGATCGGCTTGCCTGGCGTTGACAATATTAATCGGAGATTGAGTATGGCCGCTGGCGCAAGCAGCGTAAGCGGGGTCGAGTTCGCCCCAGTGCTTGGGATCTTCCTTTCCTTCATAACTCCAATGGGGATGCGCGGAAGATTGGGCGTGTAAAAGGGCGGGCATCAACGCGCAGGTGAGGAAAAAAACGAAAGCTTTGCAAGTGGAACGAGAGATCATGAGCTATATCCTCCCGGTGGCCGAAGCACGATACTACGCCGAAGTGGCCTGCTCTCCAAGGTCTCGGAGTAGTCCGATATGGTGAGGGCAGGCACAATCGGATAAGTTGATTCCAGTACCCACTTTTCCTGTAGCGTTGATCAGGACCTTGACACCTTCTGCTACGATTACGTAAGGAAACTGTTCTCCCCACAATGAATCCCGCTCACTGGAAGACATGGTTTGGACGAAGCGCGTTAGCTGCATTCTTCACCGGCTTTGGCGTGATTCTGTCGTTGCTCGCGTTCTACACATGGGTGGAGATCTATCGAGACGAGGTTGACCCTAAGAACATCTACTATGTGCTGTGGAAACATGGCCTAAATAACAACATTAATCTCGATTCCGCCTTGGCGGCAATGTCTCATGACGTTTCGCCCGCAAGGCGCGTGGAAGGATTGACAAAGGATCAACTCAAGACCCGCTTTGGTTATGTACGGACACTGGCAGAAGTCACCCCATATTACCAGGCGTGTTACTTCACGCCGGGAGTCTTCACCCTAGGGAATGTAGACCGCGCTGAGCTTGCGGTCAAAAGCGAAGATGCATTCTTCCTGCGGGACAGTCCCTTGATGGTTGTCATGAAGAACGGAAAGGCTGCTGACCTTGTCCTCTGCAAAGGCTACTGACGGGCTAGTACCCGCTTGGATGGTAACCGCGTTGATCAGGACCGTATGGAAAGCCCGGTGGAGAGCGGTAACGTCAAGCCTAGTCTTTCACTAGCGGCCACAAAACATGGGCCCACCATGGCAATGGCTTGAGGCGAAAGAGAATCTCGCCTGGTGTTGGCTGGGCCTGTAATTTACCGGGCGAGCGTTCGTCTTCCGCGTTGCGGATTAGGAGTCCTTTGCGCAGCACGTCCTCGGTAACAACCCGCACAAGGCAAGGACAGTCCCAGACCGGGCCAGCTAGTTCGGCGTGTATATAGAAATGGTTAGGAGCAGGATTGGGTAGATCAAAGTGTGCCTCACCGTTGGCGTCCGTTACGAGGCGTACGTCAGGTGCAGCGTGTTTGTCCAACAACTTCTGTGGGTCCTCTGGCTGGACATTGGCCTTTCCACTGACCCCGAAAACGAGACTTTTCAGGTTTGTCACCGGACTTCCATTTGTCGAGTTGACGAGGCGAATCTTGACCGTCTGCGCGGCGCTTTCCGTACCAATGAGTGAAAAAAGTAGCGGTGCGAAAAGCCACACACGGCGGTGCATGAGACCTGAGCAACCGGTGACCATCGGCATACCCATTATTTTAACTTATGCAACTATTTCACCACTATCGTGTGCTTGCCCAGCCGTATGTTACGAGAATTAAAAATGGGAAGGTGACTGAGATTTCCGCCATGTGACGCCATAATACAGCATCGGCCTCGCGCTCTGGTCTCAAGGTTGCGGTTAGTCGGCTTACTGGACAAGTCGATTTCACGCTCACTTTGCGAAGATTCCGAATCCCCAAGCGCAAACGAGCAAACAAGCAAACATCAGCGCCGTAAGCACGCGAACCTTTAAGAGAAGGCCCGCATCTGGATATAGCCTTTTGTATTCAAGATTGAGTCGTTGGTACTTGGATGTATACCACCAGAGCGCTCCAAACTGCTCCTCCTTTGGCAGTTTTTCATTTACTTTGTCCATCATCTCGTACCTTGTAAAGGTCGAGAGCATGCCACAGATCGAAAAACATACCAGCGCGACGACTCCGACTATGACGCGAGTTGCCATCGACGTTCATTCTAATCTATCAACACGACGGATCATTTTAGCGGCGGCAAATATCCCAACTTCTGGTTAGTCGCCTAACCGCACAAGTACCTAGGGTGGACTCGATTTAGCCGCTGTTTCAATTTTGGAATATAAGACGATGTAGAGCGTTCCGCGCCGATTTGTCGGGAAGCATCAAAACAGAAAGCGGACACGTCCTGAGCCGATCTCGTAGATCGCGCCGACCAATTGGGTGCCGCGTTTCACCGCTTTCTTGCCCTCGGGGGTCTGGTGCAGTTGGTGCATAGACCAACGCACGTTCGCCTCAACCGCTGCAGCCATTAGCTCATCCTTCGGTAATCGCTTGTCGGAGTCGGGCAGGCCGGGTGCAATATTCTCTACCAGAATTTGAATGCGGGAACGCTGCTTGACGCGGTGATATTTGAATTCCAGCGCGGCTTTCACTGCACCACATCCCTCATGACCGAGTACAACGAAAAGCGGTGTGTGAAGATGCGTGCCGGCATATTGCAGACTACCCATCACCTCGGGCGAGATCACGTTCCCAGCGACACGCACGATAAATAGCTCTCCAAACTCGACATCAAAAATCAATTCCGGTGGGACCCGGGAGTCACTGCAGCCGAGGATCGTCGCATATGGTTGCTGTCCTTTTGCCAAGTGAGCAAGCACTTCCTTGCATACGGTGGGGAAACGAGCTTGACCTCGCACGAATCGATCGTTTCCTTCGATCAATTTACGCAGTCCCGCTTTAGCAGATAGATGGGGCTTTTTCGTGTGGGGAAATGTCATCGCGCTGGCTCTCCGAATGAGGTGTACAGAAGGGGCGAGGTTCTCAAACACATTGGGCTTAGCTCCATTTTTTGCGTGCCAAACAGCAGGCATTGTACACCGCTTGGGAACTCCAGTTCGGATTCGAACTTCGCGCAAGTGTTGCGCCGGCCAGTTGAGTTCGCGCGACCAATCCGGAGCCATGCGAAAAACTCCAACGGGCTCCTAAAACTTACTGTATCCTCATCCGGTTCATCATTCCTACATTAGTGATTCGCCAATCGAAAATTAGCTGCGAGGTCGGATATACATGAATCCGTACGATTCGCCAGAAGAATTGAAAATAAAAATCGCGCAGACGGTGAGAATGCCTTCGCTCTCCAGGTCTGCCCACATGTTTGGATGGACCGCCGGCTTTCTGCTACTTATAGCGTGCGTGGCCACTTTGGGCCAAACGCCCGGGAACAAGGCAGAGTACGTCCGCCAGTCCGCGCCCAAACTGCTGACATTCGACGAGTTGGTCCAACTGGAAAAGACGGACGATCCCAGTCCCCAGCTCGCCGCTCGTCTGGATCAGCTTCTGCACACTCCGTTTCTCAGCAATGAGGCGTTTTACTCCGGGGCCAAGCCCAATCGTCCATCGTCTCAAGCCCTCGGCCCCTTCCTGCGCGCGACGATGTGGAACATAGAAAGAGGGATTCAGTTTGGCGGGATTCGGACCAGTCTCGCCGAGCCGGATAAATTTGAAGCCTACATTCAAAAGAAGAAGGACGCCAAATCAAAGCCGCTCACAGCCGATGCCCTTGCCGTCGTCAAGAGTCAACTGGACATCCTGAAACCTACCGACCTCTTCATCTTCAACGAAGTGGACGACGGAGTTACGCGCACGGATTATCGCGACGTTGGTCGTGAACTCGCGCAAGCGCTTCACATGAACTACGCCTATGCCGTCGAGTTCCTGGAGATCGATCCGCTGAATTTGGGCCTCGAACAAGTAGAGATGAGCGACAAGGAAGCACAAGCGGACATACAGAAGTCCTTCGAGCCAGACAAGAGTCGATACCTCGGCTTGCATGGAACCGCGGTTTTGAGCCGGTATCCGATCCGCAAGGCGACCATCCGTTCTCTCCCGGTTTGCTACGATTGGTTCCTCGGCGAAAAGAAGGCCATCTCCAAACTCGAATCGGGCAAGCGAGCCAGCGCTAATCTTGTCTTCATGGAGCGAATCTCACGTGAGGTTCGTCGAGGCGGTCGAACGGCGCTCTTCGTGGAGCTCGCAGTACCGGAATCTCCGACGGGAGCGATAACCGTGGTCGCGCCGCACCTGGAGACGAAGTGCATTCCGGAATGCCGCAGAAAACAAATGGCTGCGATCCTCGACTGGATAAAAGCGGAGAAAAATCCCGTGATTCTCGCGGGCGATTTGAATACTTCCGGGAGCGACACTTCGCCGACTTCCGTCTCCAAAGTCGTCACCAACCGCCTGAAAGACCCCGATAAGTGGGCGGTATCTGCGATCAAGTGGTCAACCGGAGCCCCCACTATCCTGCTCATGCCTGTGAACCTGATGCGAAACAAGAATGATCCTACGGGTTTTGACTTACCATTGCTTTCACGCAAAAAAGAGGCAAAACTTTTTGGCGATCTAAATAGTTTTCGCTTCGATGATGGCTACACGTTTGACTTCCGCGGCGAAGCTGCGCGCAGTACGGATAACAGAGCCGGGACCCTCAGCGATTCAAATCAGCGCGCCACCAAGGGTTTCCGGTACACATTTGCTCTGGCGCGCACCTACGGCGGGCTCGTCGGTGAATACAAGCTTGACTGGTTTTTTGTCAAAGGTTACGCCACCGACTCTTCCAAGCCGGGAGGAATCTACAAGTTTTCCCCGAATTTTGGCCGAACGCTGCAGGAAGTGAATGAGGCTCCTGACGATTCACTGTCCGATCATTTTCCAATTACAGTCGACGTTCCTCTCACCGAGCCTCCCGGGATTACAGATCGTCCCTGAAGCATTTTTGGCCGTTCAGGAACTGAGAATCGCTTAGCGGATGCTTACGACGGCGGGTGGTCCACAGTCGATCAGGGGTGCCGCATCCCTGCGGTTTTCAGGGTGCGGCTTTTGATTTTTCCTCGGGATCTGATCGAGCCACGCTTCAGCGAATTTCACTCTAACCCGGAATCGCTAACTCCCGGCCCTGCAATGATATGCAGAAAGTATATATTTATCTTGACAATAAAAGCGCTCTGTGGTACCCTCACCCATGGTTGCCTCGAAATACCTCTTTCCAATCTTCTCCCGCTCGCAATCTCCTGATTCTCCACACCTTCCGACGACTTTTTCCTTTGTTTTCTGCCTTTGCTCTGTCACTTCTTTACGTCCCTGCTTCCTTGCTCCCTACCCTGACACGCAGGATCGCCCGCAACCTCAACCTGCTCAATCGCTTGCACACACTTTCCGTCACATAGGGGGTGTACCCCCTACCACGCCTATTTTCGAATTTCGCTTTTTGAGTTTCATCCCGTCTGCAATGTCGGGATGTTCTTTTCTCGTCACTCTTGCGAGCTGCGTCAAGCATAAGTCCTTTATCAGCAACGGTTACAGAAAACACGGGGGTAGGGGCCTGAAACAATTCCCGACTACGCCCCGTTTACTGTGCAAGAATCGGTCGGCGCACGGCCCGAACTTCCGTCCGGGCGGCCCGCATCTTCCGCGAGGTGTTGCATGAGCATGACGACCCTGTGGCAAGACCTTCGATACGGCCTCCGCGTTTTGGCTAAATCCCCAGCTTTCACGCTCGTTGCAATACTCACGCTGGCTCTCGGCATCGGTGCGAACACCGCGATCTTCACGGTCGTCTACGGCGTCCTTCTCCGGCCGCTCCCATTTCCCGAGCCGGATCGCATCGTCCAGCTCGCCGAGTCCTACAACCAGGCCACCGACGAAATGAGTCTCGACTCGCGCGAGTGGAAGCGCCTCCAGGATTACAGCAAGCCGTTCGAGTTCATGGCCGCATACACCTCCGCGGGCTATAACCTCGCCACCGGAACGGGCGCCGAGCATCTGCGCGGCGCGCCCGTTTCGTCGCGCTACTTCAGCGTGCTCGGCATCCAGCCGGCGCTTGGCCGCGACTTCACCGAAGAAGACGGATCCGCAGGAGGCCAGCGCGTCGCCATCATCAGTTACGGTCTGTGGAGCCGCCGCTTCGGAGCTGATCCCTCGCAGATCGGCCAGAAAATTCTGCTGAACGGTGATCCCTATACGCTTATCGGCGTAATGCCGCGCAGTTTTTCTCCGGTCGCGGTCGCTCCTGATTTTCCAAATAGCGGAACAGCGGACGTATGGACTCCTCTGGCGCTCGTTGCCAACACTGTCGGAAGCGGAGAAAACATCGACGTCCTCGCTCGTCTCAAGCCTGGCGTTACCGCCGCCCAGCTCCAGGCCCAGATGGAAATTGTTACCCAGGATTTTCGCCGCGAATTTCCCGGCGTTGTCGGCAAGGAACTCGTCATTAGCTTCGCGCCGTACCAAAAAATGATCGGCCTTGATGTGCGCCCCTATCTTCTCGTATTGCTCGGAGCCATCGGATTTGTGCTTCTGATTGCCTGCGCCAACGTGGCCAACTTGTTTCTCGCGCGCAGCGGTTTGCGCGGTCGCGAAATCGCCGTCCGCATCGCCATGGGCGCATCTCGCTGGCGGCTCTTCCAGCAATTGCTGACCGAGAGCATGCTCATCGCTCTCGCCGGCGGGGCGCTAGGCTTGCTTGTCGCTAACCTCGGCCTCGGCTCGCTGCTTGCCGTCGCGCCCGCGGAGTTGCCGCGCGCTTCCGATGTGCATCTAGATGGCTGGGTTTTCGCGTTCACGTTTGGTGTCTCGCTCTTAACAGGCGTTCTCTTCGGTCTCGCGCCGGCTCTCGAAGCCAGCCGCGCGGGCATCAACGAAGCCCTCAAGGAAGGCGCGGGCCGCGCCAGCGCTTCCGGTGGCCGTGCGCGCCTTCGCAAGCTGCTTATCGTTGGAGAATTCGCGGTTTCGCTAGTACTGCTCACCGGTGCGGGACTGATGATCGCCACTTTTTCAAAATTGGTACACAGCGACCCCGGTTTCAATCCGCATCGCATGCTCTCCGTCCAGTTCTGGCTGATTGGCTCGAAATATGATTCCACCGCGCAGATCGAAAATTTCAATCGCGCTCTCGTCCAAAAGCTCGAGTCGCTGCCCGGAGTTGAATCCGCTTCGATTGTCGCGGCTGGGCTTCCGCTCGAACGCGGTGGCAACAATGGCGTTCGCGTCTCCAATTCTCCGGAGTATTACAGCGTCGACTATCGCGAAATCACTCCGGGATTTTTCCGCGCCATGGGCATTCCGCTCCGCCAGGGCCGCGTCTTTTCCGAGGCAGACTCCGAGAACGCCAACAAAGTAGTGATCGTCAATCAGGCCTTCGTCCGGGAACACTTCCCGACCCGCAGCCCGGTTGGCGAACACATCTTGCTGGGCAAAACGTCCTGCGAAATCGTCGGCGTCGTCGGCGATGTCAAGTCCTACCTCGATCAGCCGCCTCCTCCCACAACCTTTATTCCTTCGGCGCAAGCGTCCTACGAAACGTCCGCGCTCTTTGAAGGCTGGTTTCCAAGGAGCATCATCCTGCGCGCCAACGTTGATCCGCTAAGCCTCGGCCCCTCGGTACGCGAAGCGGTTGCGGCCGTCGATCCCATCGTCCCGATAGGCTCTATCCGCACCATGGACCAGGTGCTCTCCCATTCCCTCGCTCTTCGCAATTTCATGATGCTTCTGCTCAGTCTTTTCGCCGCGCTGGCTTTAACTTTGGCAACCGTTGGCATTTACGGTGTGATCTCCTACGCCGTCTCGCAGCGCACGCGCGAAATCGGCGTGCGCATGGCGCTCGGAGCACGTCCCCACGACGTCCTGCGTCTGATTTTGGGAGAAGGACTGAAGCTCGTTCTCGCTGGCGCAGCGCTGGGGATTCTCTTCGCGCTGCTCGCAACCAGATTTATTGCGACAATGATTTACGGTGTGAGTGCCACGGACCCGCTGATCTTTTTCTCCGTCCTCACCCTTCTTGTCGCAGTGTCGCTCGCTGCATGCTACGTTCCTGCACGCCGTGCCATGCGCGTAGATCCCATCGTCGCTCTGCGCTACGAATAATCGCCGCGACGCTATGAATAATGGAGGCTACGCACACTAACCTTTGTCTTGCCGTCTCCGACCGGCGTATTCCGACATTTGGTGTGTCAAATATCCGAAAGAAAACCGGGCCCTTGTCAGCTTGGGGATTCATACTCGCGAAACTCCGCGACCTTAAATCCTTGGCGTGAGGAATCATTTGCGGTACCCTCAGTGCCACTTTTGACACGTGGAGAATACCCAATGAGTGAACAAGCCCAAGTGCAAACGGTTTTGGCATGTTCGCAATGCGGACGGACGTTCGCGCACTCCGACCTGGTACAAATCGCCGGGAACTGGGTGTGCGGCAATTGCAAGCCGGCTTATCTCAGCCGGGTGATGGCGAGCGGGGCCGCAGCGGCTTCGCCACTCGGATGGCAATACGGCGGAGTCTGGATTCGTTTCGGAGCGCGCTTCATTGACGGCATCGTGCTGGGCCTGCCCCTCATCATCATCGCCGCTGTGCTGATACCAAATTTAATCAGGACGCAGGGCAATCAGCCCAATGCGGCTGTCGCTGGGTTCGCTGCTTTCGGTCTTACCTTCTTTCTCTTTTATTTCCTCGTGCTATTTTTCTATGAGGTTATGTTTCTGAAGTATCGCAGTGCCACCCCCGGAAAGATGGCCTGCGGGCTAAAAGTCGTGCGTGCCGACGGCAGCAGCCTGGGATGGGGTACGTGCATTGGGCGTTTCATGATGTGGAATGTTGTCACCAGCGGCATACCCTATTTAAATTCAATCTTGGTACTGATTAGCGGGATCATGGCCGGGGCCGATAGCGAGAAACGAGCGCTGCATGATAGGGTGTGCGATACACGGGTGGTCTACAAACAGAGCTTGGCGTGACCTTCAACATCAATCTTTTTACCCCTGGCGAATCCAACGCTGCGAACTCCCCGGCGGGCACGGGGCGCCGGTTATTGCCTGCGGTTGCGGGGGCGGTGATCTGCCCCGGTTGCAACGGGGACGTGGCGGAAGTTGAGTCGGAGTCCGGATGGCAGACCTGCCCCTATTGCCAAAAGCGGCTACAAATGCGCGTGTGGGGCGCAGTCCAGCAGAATACAAATTCGGCGGCCGCGCTTACGGACCAGGCGACCTGCTTCTTTCATCCGGACAAGGCGTTTCAGGCTTGCTGCCAGCGGTGCGGCCGTTTTGTGTGCGCGTTGTGCGATTTGCAGTTAGGAGCCGAGCATGTCTGTCCCACGTGTTTTGAGCGTGGCCGCGTCGGTTCCGGAACAGAGCCCGGCAAAGCGGAATGGCGGCATCGAGATGTGCTCTTTGATTCCATTGCGGTAACGATCGGGTGGGGCTGGATTCTCTTTTGGCCGGTGTACGTAGCCGCACTCCCGGCTGCGATTTTTTTGCACGTGAAGTACAGGAAAGCGCCCCGTTCGTATTTGATTCCGCGTTACGGGTGGCGCTTCTGGGCGGCGTACGCGGGACTCCTGTGGCTCCCGCTGCTCTTTGGTGCCTCGTTTTTTGCTGTGCTCATGAAGAGGAGGCACTGATTGAAAAGTGCATTCCGCAAAATATCGCGCGTTGGAACCCTCACCGGCGGAACGAAGTGGTACTTAAGCGAGGACTGTTTGCTGGCCGCGAAGCGCACGATGTACGCGGTCGAATACCGGCGGTTTTATTTGCGCGATCTGGAATCCATCGTAGTCTGGCCGACGCGTGTCTGGTTATGGCGCATGGCGCTCGTGTTGGTGCTGTTTGGGGCGCTCGGCATTGCGTTTTGGCAGTGGGTGGATTCCACCACCGGCGCGATCATTGGCGGCGTGGGTTTAGCTGGGCTGCTGGCGGAACTGGCCCTCGGGCCGACAGCGGCGGCCCGTATTCGCACCACGGGAGCGAGCGTGGACTTGCCTTTAGTGGCGCGGACGCGCCGGGGACGCAAGGTTCTGGGAAAAATTGACGCGGCGATTCGCGCAGCGCGCGGCGGCGTCGAGCAAGCGACTGCTCCTGTAACCAGCACCCAACCGGCGGAACCAGTCGTACAAATGAGCTCCGAAGCACCGTCCGGGACTGTTGCAATCGCGGATGCCACACAGACGAATGGCTCCTGACACGCCAGCCGCGCCCTTCGACAAACGCGCCGTCGCGGGCTTGCGCCACGCTCGCTGTCTATTTCATCCACTGCGTGAAGCAGCGGCGCGGTGTCCGCATTGTGGAGGAACGTTCTGCCGGGAATGCGTAACGGACGAGGAGGCAAAGCTCGCGTGCCCGCCTTGTCTGCGCCGCATGGCTCGTCCGCCTGCACCGAAAGCGTCGCTGATGCGCCGCTTCCGGCAGGTCCTTGCGGGACTTACTGCTATTGCTGCCCTGATGGCCCTCTTTTTCGCGCTCCTGCGTTGGCGAATGAATACTCCGGAGGAGCACCTGAACTTCGGCGCTCCCGCTGATAACCAGCCAACTGAGGAAAGTAATGAGTGACGTTGCGCTGGCGCCAGCCACTTTGCAACGTGGACGCCGGGCGTCCGCGCGAGGCCGCCGGAACCGGCTGAACGCGCTCGAAGCGCTCGAACGCGGGTTCGCGCTTTTTAAGTCAACGTTCGCTTTGGAGGCCTCGCGGTACTACATCGGGGCCGCGCCGCTAGTCCTTTGTTTCATACCAATATGGGTCGTGAACGGGCAGATCCGATTGTCCGATGGCGCGCTGCTGGCGGAGGCGGCGCTGCTCACTGGAGCGTACCTGCTGCGCGCATGGAGCGTCTCGAACTACATGCAGCGTGTGCGGGAGCGCGCGTTCGCCGTGCCGAGACCAAGACCCGAGGGCGCGGTGGCACAACTGGCAGCTATAGGACGCTTGCTTGCGTGGAAAATTGTCCTGAGCGCTGCTACTTTGGTGGGGCTTACGACCATCGTCGGGGCAACCTGGTGCTATACCGCGTGCGAATTCGCCAGCCTCGAGGCCCGGGAGGATGGCTCCCAAAGACATGCCCTGGGCGGCTGCATAGCACTCTCGAGCCAGTGGTTCGGAGGCGGCTTGCTTCTGTTCCTGATGTTGTTCCCGCTCTGGATCGCCGTATGGCTGAACGGCTTGATCGTGGCGTTCCTAGTTCCGCAGCTACTGCATTCGATATTTGGGGTGAACACCCTTCTGTCAACCGCCATGGGGATTTTCTCGCTAACCCGCAGTTCCGCGTTCTGGCTTTCGTTGTTTGCGGGCGCGTGGCTTGCGCTCGATCCCATTGTCAAATGTTCGTTTGTCATTGTCTATCAGCACCTGCAGTCGAGGCGCGAAGGAGACGACCTGCGCGGCTTACTGGCAAGCCTGCCACGCGAGCAGGAGAAAAAGGCGCAGATGATCGCATCCACCGCGCCTGGCGGCAGGGTGACGATCGGGGCGCTGGCCGTGCTGGCTGCGATTCTGGTAGGAACTTCTCCGCTGGCGAGCGCGCGGGCCGCGCCAACGCGAAGCAGCGGGGAAACGCCCGCCGACACAGCGCGCGAGGAGCAGGTTCAAAAATTGCGCCGTGCCCTGGCTGAGGAATCGCAGCGCGCAATTTACCGCTGGCATGACGTTGATCACCCGAGCGCGCCCACCTGGTTTGACAGACTAATGACCAGAATTCAGCAACGTATGGATCGCTCCTGGAATGCGTTTCGCAATTTTCTTCGCCGACTGTGGCCGCGCGGGCTGAACCTCTCGCCCGGAGAGGGAAAGCCGGGGACCTGGCAGTTGAGGAATCTTCGACTTTGGCTATCGTTGATCGCGATTTTGACTGTCGGCGCAGGAGCGGTGCTCTTTTGGCTGCGGCGGCGGCGCGAGACGGCAGCACAGCTTTCCATTCCCCTGGCAATAGCGCCGTTTCCCGATCTGAGCGATGCCGCGGTAGCGAGTGAACGTTCCGAGGATGAGTGGTTTGCGCTGGCGAACCGGCTGGAGCGGGAAGGTGAATTGCGGCTGGCGTTGCGCTCGACTTACCTAGGCCTGCTGGCCGGACTGGCGCAGCGCGAGTGGCTGACGATTCGCCGCGATCGCACCAATCGCGATTACCTGAGTGAGTTTACACGGCGCTGGCGGCGGCGTCCGCAGGCGGCACAAGGGCAACAAATAGAAATACCCGAGAAATTACGCGGCAGCCTGCGGCAGTTCGATCGCGTGTGGTATGGGTCTTATGTTCTGACTCCAGAGGCGGTCGCCGTTTACCGGCAAGATCAGCGGGAGTTCCTCAGCCATGTTTGACAGCAAGTCACAAGGAGGCATGGCGCTCAACTGGCGAGGCCCGTTGCTGGCGGCGGGGATCTTCGCGGCAGCGTTCGCGATTCTGCTGGTTATGGCGCATCAGAATGAATCAAATACGAGCGATATGGGGTCCAGCCTACGCGAGGATCCCTACGGCACCAGCCTGTTGTTCGATTCCTTCGCGCGCGCCGGCTATCAGGTGAACCGCAGCCAGGACGAGGACACGCTAACGGACCAGAACGCTGGGAAGACGACAGCGTTCTTTATCGGAGGCGACCCCTTTGGGGATTGGGAAAATGGGAACAGGGACCCGGCCGTAGGCAAGCTCAGCGGGCGGCTGGAGAAATTTCTTTCGAGTGGCGGCCGCGTCGTACTGATCCAGCCCAACGGGAAACTAAAGTCGAAGTCTCAAGGATGGGAAGTCGAGAATATTTGGAACAAAACACCGCATGAGTCCGGTCCGACATGGATCTCTCCCGATGTCGGGGAAATGCCAGCGGGTAGCGAAATGATGTATCTCAACGCGGATGTGCCATCGCTCAAGACGGATGGGCACTGGACCACACTCTATGCGGGACCCGCGGAAGCCGATGCGAAAGCCGACACGAAAGCCGGAACATCTGCACGTGTTTATATGGCGATGCGTCGAGCCGGAAATGGCGAACTAATCGCAGCGAGCCAGGAGTCGTTCCTATTGAATGAGGCGATCAAGACACATCCGAACCCCGTGCTGCTGGATTTTCTGACTGGCGGACGGCCGGTGATTTGGGTGGATGAGACGTTGCACGGTCTGCGCCAGAATCAAGGCCTGCTTTGGCTGGTACAGAGGTACCGTCTGCAGGCCGCGTTGATGCTTTTTTGGACAGCTTTGCTGGCGCTGCTTTGGAGCATGAGCGGCGATCTAGTTAGACGCCCGAGGCGCAACCAGAATACGCAGATTGTGCGTCATGGGGAGAGCGCGGGAGTAGCCGCACGACACGTTCTTCAACGAAGTATTCCGGCTGAACAGGTCGTAGGGGAGTGCTGGGAGCAGTACCGCCGGCGATCACCGCAGGACGCGCAGGCCATTTCCGCAGATCCAGTGTTCGGACCACGGCTGCGCGCCGCGCTCACGCACGCTATTCTAGCGGGCTA
Source organism: uncultured Acidobacteriota bacterium (assembly GCA_963784015.1). Classification (GTDB taxonomy): domain Bacteria; phylum Acidobacteriota; class Terriglobia; order Acidiferrales; family UBA7541; genus Acidiferrum. Next base: position 592,923 of record CAWAPX010000023.1, on the reverse strand, counting down.
CAAAGAACTCAGTGAGTTGATCGCCGAGCGCCGCGCCGCGGCAAAAGGTGTGGTCCGTGCCGAGGGCGTTGCGCCTGATAGTTCCGCGGCTGCGCCGAAGAGGATTCCCGAGGAGGCACCAATCGCATGAACGGAGAACCGGTAGTGGGTTCGGACGGGCAGACACAGCCTGAGAGCATAGAAACGCAATCGCCCACAGCGTCCACGACGATCACAAGCGGAGCGCGGCGTGTTCGAGAGGCAATGGGCCGCGTGATTGTCGGACAAAGTGAAGCCATCGATCTCGCGCTGGTGACGCTGCTCGCCGGCGGGCACGCCCTGATCGAAGGTGTTCCGGGCGTAGGGAAAACGCTTTTGGTGAAGGCCCTGGCGCGGTCAGTGGCCGGTGAATTTCAGCGCATTCAGTTCACGCCGGACCTGATGCCGGCGGATATCACCGGGACAAGCGTCTTCGACCTGCGGACGCAGGAATTCCGCTTGGTTCGCGGTCCCATCTTCACGAATTTTTTGCTGGCCGACGAAATCAACCGCGCACCCGCAAAAACACAATCGGCACTGCTGGAAGCCATGCAAGAGGGCCAGGTAACGATAGATCGCGAAACCCGCGAACTGCCCCCAGTCTTCGTCGTTTTTGCGACACAAAACCCGATCGAGCACCAGGGCACGTATCCGCTCCCGGAGGCGCAAAAGGATCGCTTTCTAGTGAAAATCCGCATGGGTTACCCGACGGCGGAGGATGAAAACGAGCTGGCGAGGCTCGTGGCTGCGGGTGAAACGCCAGAGCGGCGACTGGCCGAGGACTTGCGCGTGCCGGTTTTGCAGCCGGGTGAACTCGAACAATTGCGCGCGGCAACAGCGCGAGTGCGCGTCAGCGATCCGATAAGTAGTTACATCGTCAGCGTGGCGCGGCAGACGCGGCAGCACGCGGCGATTTGGGTGGGCGCCGGACCGCGGGCAACGCTTGCACTTTTGTCGGCGTCGCGAGCGCTGGCAGCGCTTGAAGAACGCGATTTCGTACTGCCAGAGGACGTGAAGACGCTGGCTGGGCCCGTGCTGGAGCATCGCGTGCTGTTGCGACCGGAGTTCGAGATGGAAGGCGTCGAGGTGCGCGAGGTGATCAAGGCGGTGCTGGAAGCGGTCGAAGTGCCGCGCTAAAAGGTTCACGGCGCATGAGGCAGGCGGCAGCATGGAGGCGGGCGAATTGATGATGGCTGGGGACCAGAAGTCAGCGGGAGCAAGCGCAGACATCTTCGCGGAGGTGCGTGCCACCGCGGAACCGCCACGCCGGAGCCTGCAATCGCGCGACAGGCCCACTCAACGAATCGCGCTTCAACCGGCGGGAAAGCTATTCAGTCCAACCGGATCGCTCGTGTGGATAGCAGGAGTGCTTGGTGGGGCGGCTTGCGTTGCGCCATGGATTGCGCACGGGTGGTCCCTGTTCTCGCTGATGGCCGCAATTGCGGCCGTGCTTGCGGCCTATGACGCGCTCGAGGTGTGGATCGCTCGCGAAGAATGCGCACCCCTCCTGTTGGCGCCGGAGAAAGGCCTTCGTGGACGGGAAGGCCAAACCATGCCGTTGCCGCTCGCGTTCATGGGCTCCGGACGGCGCCGGCTACGCGGTGAAGTGCAGGTAGCGATCATGCCGGCAACACCGGAGAGCGAAACCGCTATTCGGGTGAAAAGCGATCCTCAGCGACTGAAGCTTCAGCAACCGGAGCCAGCCGCAGGGGAATCAACCGCAGCAAGCGCCGCGCCTATCCAGCTCTGGCCCTGGACACCTGAGATTGCTTTGCTTCGCCGCGGACTGTGGCCGGGGCCGCGTGTTGGCATCGAACGTAGCTCACGCCTCGGTATCTGGCGGCTGCGGCGATGGTTCGATTCGCCGGAGCCCTTGCGAATTGAAGCGGATTTGCGGTCGGGGCGACGGGAGATTTTGCGCAGCCCGGTTTACCGCACGCTTGTAGCGTCGCGGCAGACTCCGTGGACCGGACACGGGCGCGATTTCGAGCGCTTGCGCGAATATCAGGCTGGCGACATGTACTCGGAGATCGCGTGGAAGTCCACGGCGCGTCGAGGCGCTCCGGTGACGCGGCTGTTCCAGTGGGAGCAGAAGCAGGAAGTCTATTTCGTGGTGGACCAGTCGAGGGCGTCCTCGGTGACGATCGAAGCCGCGACAGCTATCGAGAGCAATGCCCCGCAAACGCGCGCGCCACGACGGCTGCTGGATCTGGCAGTGGAGACGGCGCTAGTGGGCGCGACGGTGGCGTTGGAACTGGGCGATGAATTCGGGCTGGTGACCTTCGCGGAAGAGCCGAAGTCCTGGTTACGAGCGGGAAGCGGCCAAACACAGTTTCATCAATTCCGCGATCGTCTGCTGCATATCGAGCCTTTGCCGACGACCGCGGATTACGAGGCATTGTTCAGCGAAATTCGAGTGCGGTTGCGGCGGCGCGCGTATCTGGTGTTGCTGGCAGATTTGACGGAGCGCTCGGTTTCGGACTCGCTGCGCCGCGGAGTCGGCCTGGTCCGATCATCACATGCCCTCTTAATGACGAGCATCTTGCCAGCTCACGCCCGGCCAGCATTTTCGCCTGGTGAGGAGTTGCAAATGGACCAGGACGTATATGCGGCACTTGCAGGTGAAAAAGAAAACCAGCGCCTCGGCGCGCTGGCGCGACAACTGCGCCAGCTGGATGTGCAACTCCGGTACATTCCAGCAGAGATGTTCCTGCGAAAGGCCGTCGAAGGGTATCTGGAAAGCAAACGGGAGCAGCGGCTGTGATTTTGGATCTCGAACGATTTCAGACGCAGGCACGACCACGCTGGAGCAACCTCGAGGGGCTGCTCGTTGCGATAGAAGGCCGGCCGGACCGCCGGTTGAATCCCGTGGAAGCCGAAGAACTGCAGGAGCTTTACGCGCAGACTGCGGTTGATTTGAATCGCGTCACACACGGGGCATTGGCGCCCGACCTACGACAGTATCTCGAGCGGTTGGTGGCGCGAGCCTATACGGAACTGCACTACATTCCTCCTACGCGCTCCGAACTCTGGCAGCCACGCCGCTGGCTGAGAATCTTCACGCTGTTCCCGGAAACGTTCCGGCGACAGTCTCGGTATTTCGCACTGTCTCTGCTGATTACGCTGTTGGGGTGCGCGCTGGGCGGACTAGCGGTGCGCTATGACCCCGCAGCCGTGGATGTGCTGCTACCGGCGAACTACCTGCGCAATCCGGGACAGCGTGTGCATGATGAGGAGCAAGCGAAGAATCAGGAAAGGCACTCGACGCAGACGGAAGCCGCATTCTCGGCGCAACTGATCCGGCACAACATCGAGGTGGCGATGCTCGCGGCAGCGCTGGGCGTAACGTTCGGTATCGGGACAGCGCTCCTGCTGTTCGAGAATGGCGTTCTGCTCGGGGCGGTGGCGGTGCGCTACACGCAACAGGGCTTCGGGCTATTCATGTCGGCGTGGCTGTTGCCGCATGGCGTGTTCGAGATTCCATCGATCCTGATCGCCGGGCAAGCGGGGTTCTACCTGGCGCGCGTATTGCTGCGCCGGCGCGAGGATCGCGATGTGCGTCAATCGATGCGCGAATGGCTGGTGCTCATCGCCGGGACGGCGATGATGCTGGTGTGGGCCGGAGTGATGGAAGCGTTTTTTTCACAGCATCACGAGCCGGTTCTGCCGTACTGGTTCAAAGTTGCGTTCGGCGGGGCGGAACTTGTCCTGCTGACGGTCTATCTAGCGCTGATCGGGCGAAGAAAGACTGATGCCGAAATGGATACCAGAGTTCCTGCGGAGACCAAATGACGGGTTCTCAACCAATGCGCTGGGCCACAACGGCCGAACTTACTATTGCCACGCCGGAGGGCGTGTTCTTTCGATTGCCTTTGGCGGGCCCCGCTTCCCGGCTTTACGCCATGCTGCTCGATATCGCCATCGTGCTGGGGACAGTGAACGGAATTGGACTGCTGATTTATTGGATTTTCGCGAAAGCGCCAGGATTTGGAGTTATGGTGATCACGCTCGCGGAATTCGCTATCGGGTTTGCCTATGGCGCATTGCTGGAAGGCTTTTGGAACGGGCAGACGATCGGAAAACGCCTGTTCCATTTGCGGGTGATTGACGAGTCTGGACTTCCGCTGCGGATCGAACAGGCGTGGGTGCGGAATGTGATGCGCGTGCTTGATGGCCTGCCATTCGCATATCTGGTTGGAGGACTTTCCGTATTGAGCAATCCGCTGATGCAGCGCTTCGGCGACCGCGTGGCGGGGACGCTCGTTATACGCCAATCACCTCTGGTTGCGCCGGCAGAGGAATTTTGGACGCAGCAGAAGTACAACTCGTTTATAGACTATCCCACAATCGCGATGAAACTCCGCCGAGCGGCGACGCCAGAACTGGCCAGCCTGATTCAAGATGCGCTGCGAAGGCGCAATGAACTGGCTTCTTATGCCCGCCGGGAAATCTATCGCGAACTCGCCGCGTATTTGCAGACCGAGATCTCCCCTTTCCCCGACGAACTGGTGGAGATGCTTAGCGATGAGCAGTATTTGATCAATGCGGTCGGCGTGCTGTTTGGGGATCAACGGTTATCGAGACTTCCCGGTTGACAATTGGCACTTGTCCGCGCTCGTAACAAAGCCCGTGGCGGCCGGGAGAAAATGCGACGACACCCGACCCCAAAACCATCGCAGGCGGGGGCAAGCAATTCGCATCTCGCATCTCCAGGCAGCCAACAGCACTAGGAGTGGGCAGTTATATGGTGCAGTGAGGCGTGAGTTGGATTGTGGGCCGGGGTTTTCTGGACGGCAACGCGTAGGTCATTGAAATAAATGGTGGGCCTGGGTGGACTTGAACCACCGACCTCGCCCTTATCAGGGGCGCGCTCTAGCCACCTGAGCTACAGGCCCTTCTTACAATGCAGGGAAATAGTTTAGCACGACGCGGCAGTTGCACAAGATACGGCTCGTTTTGGTTATCGATCGCCGTTCCGAACTTCCAACGTCGGGCTTTTCGCCGGTCTTTTACTGGACGAAGCCTACATTCGGTGGCTGCCCGCTTCCTTCTGGGGCTTCCTTGATTGGCCCGAACTGTGCTTCGTAGCGTGAGATATTTTCTCCCAGCGCACGCAGGATGCGCTTCGCATGCCCCGGGCTTACGATCACGCTGCTCAGCAGTTTGCCCTGTGGCCCATTCGGGAAGATGTAAATAAAATTCAGCGTAAATTCTTCCAGATTGTGGTGCAGCATTACTAAATTGCTGTACTGCCCTTGCAAATCTTTCTCGTCCGCTTTGATCTGCACTTGCCCTGGCACCGGCCGCTGCTCTTCCATCGTTTTCTCCCGTTAGTCGTCTTCCCGTTTCACGTCTTGTTCGAAGGTATCACAGCGCTTCCTCTTGCGCTCGCTCGCGGAGCACGGAATATGTTTAGCTGCCCCCCAAGCAAGGAACATTTGGCCTCAGTCCTATTGACAAATTTTCTTATTAAGTCTAGTTTAGTATGGACATTTACCGTAGTTAACAAAATTTCAGTTACTCAGTATCATTAAAAAGAATCATGCCGCCCGCGCTGCCGCCCCAACTCGACGCCGAAAATACAGCTGGCATCGAATCTACGGGCGCTGCTCCAGCCGCGGCGGCCAAATTCCGCGCTACGAGCCTGCCCTCGCTACCAGAAGCCCATCGCACAATTCCGATTTCGCATTCCGCTTCCTGGATTCGCAAAGTTCTCGCGTTTGCCGGCCCCGGCTACCTTGTTGCGGTCGGCTACATGGACCCGGGAAATTGGGCCACCGACATCGGCGGCGGATCGAAATTCGGCTACACACTCCTCAGCGTCATTCTTATCAGCAATTTGATGGCGATGTTTCTGCAGGGTCTTTCTGCCAAGCTCGGCATAGCCACTGGCCGCGATTTGGCCCAGGCTTGCCGGGAGCATTACTCTCGGCGCACTTCGATCGCGCTTTGGATTGTCTGCGAGATTGCTATCGCCGCGTGCGACCTTGCGGAAGTTCTTGGCTCGGCCGTTGCGCTTAAGCTGCTGTTTGGTCTGCCGCTTCTCGCCGGCGTGATTATCACCGGGCTCGACGTTTTGATAGTTCTCGCTTTGCAGGGCCGCGGCTTCCGCATTATCGAGGTTTTCGTCGTCACTCTTATTGCCACCATTGCCGGCTGCTTTGCTTACGAAATCTTTTTCTCTCATCCCATCTGGCGAGAAGCTGTTGTTGGACTCATCCCACGCGCGGAAATTCTTCGCAACCGCGAAATGTTGTACATCGCTATCGGCATCCTTGGCGCCACGGTGATGCCGCATAATCTCTATCTTCATTCCAGCATCGTGCAGACCCGCGCCTTCGGCAGCTCTGTTCGGAACCGCCGCGAAGCCATCCGATACGCTATTTTCGACTCCACAGTAGCTCTTGGCTTCGCACTCTTCATCAACGCCGCCATTCTCATCCTCGGTGCCGCCGCCTTTCATACGCGCGGCCTGAATAACGTCGCCGAAATCGCCGACGCGTATAAGCTCCTCAGCCCCGTTCTCGGTGTGAGCCTCGCCAGCACGATCTTCGCCTGCGCGCTGCTGGCTTCCGGCCAGAATTCGACTCTCACCGGAACGCTTGCTGGCCAGATTGTAATGGAAGGTTTTCTCCAGATTCAGCTCAAACCTTGGCTGCGGCGTCTTATCACGCGCTCGATCGCGATTATTCCCGCGGTCATCGTTATCGGCTTCGCCGGCGAGGGCAAGGTCACCTGGCTGCTCATACTCAGCCAGGTCGTTCTCAGCTTCCAACTGCCCTTCGCTGTGATTCCGCTGATTCAATTCACTGGTGATCGCAACAAAATGGGGGAATTCACTAACTCGCGCATTACCGCTGTCATTGCCTGGATCGTGGCCGCCGCTATCCTCTTCTTCAACGCCGAACTTCTCTGGCTCATCTTCCGCGGCCAGTAGCGCCGCACTTTTTATTCTCTATCAATTTTGCGATTTCTTATTCTCCAAACGCTCCGTGTCTCGGGTGAAATGGTTCGTCTTTCTCTGTTTCCGTCCTCAAATGCACTGTGCGAAACTTTTACAATGTCTCCCAACTCGCAGAACGCAACTCGCGCGCGCAAACTTTTTTTGGCATTAATATTCGCGGTGCTCTGTGTGGTCGCCGTCTTTGCTTATTATGAAAATAGGCCGTGGAAAATCCCTGAAGAAGCCAAGCTGCGGCCCAATCCCATCCAGGTTTCTGGCTCAGCTTTGGCCGCAGGCCGCTCCATCTATATGGACAAATGTACGCAATGCCACGGCCAAACCGGAAAAGGCGACGGGCCTGATGCCGCCAGTTACTATCCGTCTCCCACGAGCCTGGTGGACGCCAAGCACATGAGCAGCGTTACGGACGGCGAAATTTTCTACCAAATCAGCGAAGGCAGGAAACCGATGCCCGCGTTTAAGAGGAAGCTCTCCGAAGAGCAGCGCTGGCAACTCGTTCTTTACGTGCGCTCCCTGGCCCCCACCGCGCCGACAAGTCGCTAGCTAAATAGAATTTGCTTTTGTTTCCGAAAATTGCGGTCGCGCATTTCCAAAATCCAGCTCATCGATATATCCTCTCTTGTTCGAATTCGCCCTTCATGGAGAACTCATGCGCAGAACGCTGCTCGGCCTCCTGGCATCACTCATTTTTGTTTCGTTGAGTCACGCCGCGCCCGGTGCGGTGCGTTGCGGCAAGTTGCTCGACGTCCGAGCGGGCCACATGCTCTCCGATCAAGTCGTCGTCTTCGACGACACCGGATCGATCACATCCGTGGGACCCACAGCGAGCACAAAGCTGCCCGCAGGTGTCTCCGCGATCGATCTTTCCTCGGCAACTTGTCTTCCCGGTTTGATTGACGTGCACACGCACATCACCGCCGATCCGAGCGCCAGTGGCTATCAAGGCCTCGGCATTTCCATCACACGCCAGACCGTCACCGGCGTCAAAAACGCTCGCATCACTCTGCATGCCGGTTTCACAACGATTCGCAACGTCGGCGCTGACGGCTTCAGCGATGTAGCTGTGCGCGACGGCATCAACGACGGCGAAATCGAAGGTCCGCGGATGCTCGTTTCCGGCCCGCTTCTGGGCATCACCGGCGGTCACTGCGACAACAACCTTCTGCCTTATGAGTTCCACTTTAAAGCCGAAGGCGTCGCCGACGGTCCGTGGGCCGCGCGCGAAAAAGTCCGTGAAGTCATCAAGTACGGCGCCGACCTCATCAAGGTGTGCGCCTCCGGCGGAGTCCTCAGCAAAGGCGACCAGCCCGGCACACCCCAATACTCCTTCGAAGAGCTCCAAGCCATCGCTGAAGAAGCGCACAAGCTGGGCCGCAAAGTGGCCGCGCATGCGCACGGCACGCAATCCATCAAAGACGCCATTCGCGCGGGCATCGACACGATCGAGCACAGCAGCCTGATCGACGACGAGGGCATCGCGCTTGCCAAAGAGCATGGCACCTATCTTGACTTCGATATTTACAACGACGATTACATTCTTCAGCAGGGCGAAAAAGCCGGTATGCTCCCGGAATCCATCGAGAAAGAAAAGAAAATCGGGCGCATGCAACGCGAAAATTTTCGCCGCGCCTTTCAAGCAGGCACAAAAATGGCGTTCGCCACCGACGCCGGCGTTTATCCCCACGGTGACAATGCCAAACAATTCGCCAAAATGGTCGAGTGGGGTATGAAGCCCATCGATGCCATTCAGGCCGCCACGATCAACTCCGCCGATGCGATGGGCTGGTCCGCTAAAGTCGGTGCCCTCGAGACAGGCCACTATGCGGATATCATCGCGGTTAACGGCGACCCGCTCGCCGACGTGCGCACCCTGGAATCCGTGAAATTCGTGATGAAAGGCGGCGCCGTGGTTCGGAATGATGTGGCAGGGAAGTAAGCAAACAAAGACTGGGTAGTTTGCATGCTTGCCGAGTAGAGGCGCAGCACGCTGCGCCCCTACAAGTTCCGCGGCGGAATCTGGCAAGAGTTTTTCGGCTTCCAGAAACAAAAACGGATCCTGCCGAAGCAGGATCCGTTTTTTCTTATCTTTGCGTCCTTACATTCTTACTTCATTACTTCTTCTTACGCTGTTGCGGCCTTCACGGTCGACAGCGCGGCGGCCACTTCTTTCAAGTCCGGCACTACTGGAATGTCATAATCCTTCACCCAAGCCACTTTTCCATCTTTATTGATGATCACGATTGAGCGACCGGTGATCCCTTTGTCAGCCAGGTACACGCCATACTTTTCGCTCATTGCACCGCGAGGCTGAAAATCGGCGAGCAACGAGTACTTGATCCCCATTTTTTCGGCGTATGCTTTGTGCGACCAGAAACTGTCCACGCTCACGCCCAAAACTTCTGCGTCCAGCGTGTCGAACGAGCGCATATCGTTCACCATGCAGGCGTGTTCTGAGGTGCAGGTCGGGCTCCAGTCCAGGGGATAGAACATCAGCACGACATTCTTTTTCCCTGTGAAATCTGATAGCTTCACTTCCTTTTTTTCCTGGTTCAGCAACGTAAAATCCGGGGCTGTTTGTCCGACCGCGATGCTCATGGGCTTCCTCCTGTTTCGCTAAATTCTGCTCCATCTTACCAATCCACAAGTTTGGCTACAAACTGTTGAGCGTCGGCGAATATAGATTTGTGCGGGGGATGGAAAAAGCGGCAGCAGAGCTGCCGCACTCCAAATTGTTTCTTCGCGATTTGGTACGGGACTTGTTGGTTATGGGAAAAGGACTCTACGCAGAGGACTCGGAAGACAGAGAGGTTACAAAGCAAACCAGGAAAGGTGCCGGGCTGAAGCCCGGTGCTGCGTCTGATCTCTTTGATTGGTGGGCGGCTGGCGGTACACTGCGTGCGGAGCTTGCTATGAGCGCTGAACCTGCTCGCGGAACTATTGGTATGACTCTCCGTCAACTGGTTGACCTGTACCTCGCGCTCGCCGGCGAGTTCGGCAGCTCGGTGGAGCTGTCTGCGTTTCAACTCTCGCCCGCTGAAATTGTGCGGCTCTTTTCTTCGTACGATGAGGACTATCACATTAGCCGTTTCTTCCATTTCGCCGAGAGCGACGGCGTCAAATTCAGCATTAACGGCATTCCTGCCACGCACGTGTCCATCGATCCTGAAATCAATTCCATCCTCTAGGAATCGAAACAAAGTGCAAGCGTCACTGGGAAGTGGTCAAAGCGGTAGTGCGGACTGGCGCTGCTGCAGGAAGCGGCGCACAGCAGGATCGCGCTCGAGGCCGATGGCGATTTCGTAGGCGTGTCGAGCTTCTGCGTTTGCGCTCGTCTTGGCGAGTAGCTCCGCGCGTGCGGCCCAGTAGGGCTGGTATTCGGCGAGACGCGCATCGGCGGCGACGTCTGGCATGGCGTCAAGAGCGGCACTGGGGCCATGCAGTTCTGCAATCGCAAGGGCGCGATTGATGGCGACTACGGGCGAGGCTGTGAGCGCGAAAAGTGCATCGTAAAGATGCACAACGTCGTCCCAGTTGGCGAGGCCAGTGCGGCGACGAGCAACGTGCGCCGATTGAAGCGCAGCTTCCAGCTGATAGCGGCCAATCAAACCCAAAGTGCTCGCACGAAGAAGCAGTCGCTCGGCTTCTTCGATTGTCTGCCAGTCCCACAGCGCCGGATCTTGTTCGGCGAGGGGAACGTATTCTCCGGTCGCGTTGCGGCGAGCGCGACGCCGGGCTTCGGCATGAAGCATGAGTGCAAGCAGACCGAGAGCCTCCGGCTCTTGGGGAAGCATTTCAACGACAAGTCTCGCGAGGAAAAAAGATTCTTCGGTGAGGTCGCGGCGAGCCACATCGGTTCCGCCAGGATCGGCCCAACCTTCGGCGAAAGCGGCGTAAATGGTTTCGAGGACGGCGTCCAAGCGGCCTGGAAGTTCTTCGGGCTCCGGGACGCGAAACGGAATGCCAGCTTGGCGGATTTTGTCTTTAGCGCGGACGAGGCGTTTGCCCATAGCAACCGGGGATACGAGGAACGCCGAGGCAATCATCGCTGCATCGAGGCCGAGCACTACTTGAAGGATGAGCGGCGCACGAATGCCCGCGTCGATGGCGGGGTGTGCGCAGGCAAACATAAGCGCAAGACGCTGATCTGGGATTTCCGATTCGGCGGCCGCAGCGTCCAAGCCTTCCGCCATGATCCGTAATTGGTTGCCAGCGATCTCATGCCGGAGTTTTCCTCGGTGCATATCGATCGCCTTTCGCCGGGCGACGGTCAATAGCCACGCTTCCGGATTCGATGGACAGCCATTTTTGGGCCAGTCCGCCAGCGCAGAGGCGAAAGCCTCGGAAAGCGAGTCCTCGGCCGCAGCCACATCTCTGACGCGTGCGGCGAGAAAGGCGACGAGCTTTCCGTAACTTCGGCGCGCCACAGCATCCGCTGTGCTGCGCGCTTGCTCATCGCCATTGTAGAAGGTCATGCGTTCACGCCGCGGCGCGGATCACGCGGGCATGCTCCAGATGGCGCGCACCTCGACGACACCATGACCAGCTGCCGGGCAACGGGCCGCCCACGTTAGCGCAGCATCGAGATCTGCGACATCTATGAGAAAGTAGCCACCCAACTGCTCTTTCGATTCCACGAAGGGGCCATCCAAAACCTGGGATTTGCCATTGGCAAGCCGGACGGTCGCCGCCGTCGAGCTTGGCTGGAGGCGGTTGCTGCTCACGAGGACGCCGGCCTTCGTTAACGCTTCCCCGTACGCCATGTAAGCCGCCATGCCTTGTTCCTGCTCGGTCTTGGTCATTGCGGGCCAGCCAGATTCGTTCACGTAAGCTATCAACATGTATTTCATCTTGAGTCTCCTTTATTGATATCAGGCGGGCAAGTCGCACCCCTACTAGAATGACGTACGGCCGTACGCGATTTGGACAACCGGTACCGGCTTTCGAGACGCGTTGCCGCTCATGCGGCCGGCTGGTAGCACGCGAAAACGGTGCCATTGCCGAAGGTGCGTGAGCTGGTCAGCTTCAAGTTCAGCTTTTCTTTGAGGCCTTCGAAAAGTGTGCGACCTTTGCCAAGAACGATGGGACTCACCGCGAGCTGATATTGGTCGATCAAGTTTTCCTGCGCCAATTGGGAAACGATGGTGCCGCTTCCCAGAATGACCATGTCGGGTCCGGACTCTTTTTTCAAATTGCGTACTTCCGTCGGCAGGTCGCCCTTGAGCAGCTTGGTGTTGTTCCACGAAACAGTGTCCAGCGTTCGCGAGAACACGATCTTCGGCATCTCGTTCATCCCTTTGGCGACAGCCGGGGAATTTTGCAGGGCCATCGGCGTCGGCCAGTAGCTTGCCATAAGTTGGTAGGTAATCCTGCCGAAGACGAGCACGCCGCTGCCGCTGGCATTGCCGCTAACGAAAGTGTTCCACTCCGCGTCCTGCTTGTGGGCCCAACTCATGTCGCCCTTGCCGTCCACGAAGAAACCGTCGAGGGACACCATGTTGAAAACGATTAATTTGCGCATGACTCTTCTCCTTTATTTTCGTTGATGTGTAGTTGATGTGAAATTGTGAATTTGCACCGCTGAGCGGCTTACTCTGGCTTTACGAAATCGAGAATGTCCACGGTCAGCCACGTGCCTTCAACGACGGGACGCACTTCGACGACACCGTGAAGTGCGGTTGGGGAGCGAGCTGCCCAACCAATAGCGGCGTCGAGATCGGCCACCTCGATGATATGAAATCCGCCGAGTTGCTCTTTCGAATCGGCGTAGGGGCCGTCCAGCACTTGGGTCTTGTCACTTCGGACTCGCACAGTCGTCGCTGCCGAGGTAGGCTGCAAGCCTTTGCTGTCTTGCAGCACGCCCGCTTTGACCATCGCCTCCATGTAGGCCTTATAAGCGCTCAACCAATGTATTTGCTCGTCCCTTGTCAGTTGGGGCCAACCCGCCTCGCCTACATAGTCCATCAAGATGTATTTCATTTGCTGCCTCCACTGTGGGTTTTGAGCGCATATTTTGTTCTGCTACTGGGATGACGTTCGGAAACCGGCGATTTGGACAGGCAGGCCAACATTTCTTTTTCGGCTCCAGTTTGCCACATTGCCTAAACCGTGCCAGCCATTAGCAAGGCGGCTGGAGCAATTTTGACGAACACCTCCACAGCAAAGAACCAGCAGAAGTGCCCGAGTAATATCCCTGCGACAGTCGCCATGGTTCCGATGACCAAAAACGTTCTACCGATGCTCATTGCTATTCTCCCTGGCCTCCGTCATTCGTTGATTCGTTTCGGAGGCATATTGTTCTGCTAGTAGAAAGACGTTCGGGCATTGGAGATTTGGACAGCTATGGATAGGTTTCTTATCGTTATCGGTCCGAGCTGGTTCTCTGAATTGGCCCTTCCGGCGCGTCTTCGATATAATCCGTTTGTTATAATTTAGACTCTGATTTACTCACTGCCACTCTGGAGGTCCCTAGATGGCTGGCTCGCCAACCCTCTTGCCCGAATCGCGGCTCGGAAGCACGCTGCGCCGTGACGCATGGTGGGTCGAAATCCTGCCGGTAATTATCCTTCTTGGCGGTTTTGGCCTCTATGCCACGCTACGCGCCTTCGAGGGCAAGTTTTACGAATGGGGGCCGTACCTCTCCCCGTTTTATTCGCCGCTGATCGATCCTTTGCATCATTGGTGGAAATTTTCTCCGGCGCTGCTTATTCTTGCCGGGCCGCTCGGGTTTCGCGCTACTTGCTACTACTACCGCAAAGCTTACTACCGGGCGTTTTTCCTCGATCCGCCGGCATGCGCTGTCGGTGAGCCTTCTAAACGCAAATATCAAGGCGAAACAAAGTTTCCTTTTATTCTTCAGAATCTCCACCGTTATTTTTTCTACGTCGCAGTCGTGTTCATTCTGTTCCTCTGGCACGACGTTATAAAGGCCTTCGACTTCGACGGGCATTTCGGCATCGGCTTGGGCACTCTTGTCCTGACTACGAACGTTGTTCTGCTGACGCTCTACACGTTTTCCTGCCATTCGTTGCGGCACCTTGCAGGAGGCAAGCTCGACTGTTTCTCTTGCGCTACTTTTGGCAAGCCCCGCCACGCTGCTTGGCGGGGGGTCACTTTTCTGAACGAGCGCCACATGCTTTTGGCCTGGTGCAGCTTGATTTCCGTCGGCTCCGCCGATTTCTACGTGCGCCTGGTGGCCAGCGGCGCCATCCATGACCTGAGGATACTGTGACCACTAGCTACGAGACACGCGAACACGACGTTCTTATTATTGGCGCCGGGGGCGCAGGATTGCGCGCCGCCATTGAGGCTCTCGCGAAAGGCGCGAGCGTTGGCGTCGTTTGCAAATCCCTTCTCGGAAAAGCGCACACCGTCATGGCCGAAGGCGGGATTGCGGCGGCCATGGCCAACGTCGACGCCGCTGACGGTTGGAAGCCGCATTTTCGCGACACCATGCGGGGCGGAAAATTTTTGAACAACTGGCGCATGGCGCAACTTCATGCGCAGGAAGCTCCCGACCGCGTTCGAGAACTGGAACAATGGGGTGCGCTCTTCGACCGCACTGAAAGCGGCGCGATTCTGCAGCGCGCTTTCGGCGGCCACACGTACAAACGACTTTGTCACGTCGGCGACCGCACCGGTCTTGAGATGATTCGAACGCTGCAGGATCGCGGCGTACAGCTTGGCTTCGACGTCTATATGGAATGCACCGTCACGCGGCTTCTCACCGAGGGCGGGCGCATCGCGGGAGCTTTCGGATACTGGCGCGAAAATGGTCGATTCATTGTTTTCAAAGCCAAGTCCGTCGTGATCGCTACCGGCGGAATCGGAAAAGCGTGGCCCATCACTTCCAATTCCTGGGAGTACAGCGGTGACGGCATGACGCTCGCGTATGAAGCTGGCGCCGAGCTGATGGATATGGAATTTGTGCAGTTCCATCCCACGGGCATGGTTTGGCCGCCCGGCGTGCAGGGCCTTCTTGTAACCGAAGCGGTTCGCGGCGAAGGCGGAATCCTGCGCAACAAACTTGGCGAACGTTTTATGGAGAAGTACGACCCGAAGCGCTTGGAGCTTTCCACGCGCGACGTCGTCGCTCGCTCGATCTACACGGAAGTGAAAGAAGGACGCGGTACGGAGCATGGCGGCGCGTACCTTGATATCTCGCACAAACCCGCCGAGTACGTGAAGAAAAAGCTTCCCAGCATGTATCACCAGTTCAAAGAGCTGGCCGACGTGGACATCACGAAAGGTCCTATGGAGGTCGGTCCCACTTGCCATTACGTCATGGGTGGCATTCGCGTGGAAGCCGAAACGGCGCAATCCACTTTGCCGGGACTTTTTGCTGCCGGTGAAGCGGCTGCGGGGCTGCACGGTTCGAATCGTCTGGGCGGAAATTCACTTTCCGATCTGCTGGTGTTTGGCCGGCGCGCAGGTATGGCGGCAGCGGATCATGCCAAGCGCGTTTCCTATGCCGGAATTTCCGACGCGCAAATCACGGAAGCCGAAAAAGAGCTACTTGCTCCTTTTTCCAATCCCAGCGCCGAGAGCCCTTACGCTGTTCACCGTGATCTGCAGAAAGTGATGCAGAGCCTCGTCGGAATTTTCCGCACGGAAGAGGATTTGAAGAAGGCGTTCGCCGAGTTGGAAGAACTGAAAGCGCGTGCCGCAAAAGCCAGCGTCGAAGGCTCACGCCTTTTCAATCCAGGCTGGCATCTCGCTCGCGAGCTGAAATCCATGCTCACGGTTTCCGAGGCGGTCGCGCTCAGCGCGCTCGCTCGCACGGAGAGCCGCGGCGCGCATAGCCGTATCGATTTCCCGAATTACGATCCCGTCTGGGAGAAAAAGCACAACATCATTGTCCGCGAAGGCGCGGAGATGAAGCGCCAGGAATCTCCCGTCGAGGAAATGCCGGAAGATTTGAAGCAGTTCGTAATGGCCGAGTAGATTTTGTTGAAGCGCGATGGTTGAGGGGCTTTTGTAGGCACGGGGCTTTAGTCCGGCGGCAGTCTTTAGCAAAACTCGGGCGCAACACGCCGAGCGCAGTTTGGAGAACTCATCGATGCCAGATGCAACATTACGAATATTTCGCGGCGAGGGCGCGGCAGGCGGGCAAACGGTTGATTACACGGTGCCGATCGCTCCCGGCATGGTTATTCTCGACGCGCTCCACTACATTCAGGGCCATCTCGCGCCCGATCTGGCCGTGCGCTGGAATTGCAAAGCCGCGAAGTGCGGTTCCTGCTCCGCCGAGGTGAACGGGCGTCCGCGCTTAACCTGCAAAACGCGCGTGGACTCTTTGCCGATGGATCAGCCCATCACGGTCATGCCCATGAAGTCCTTCCCGCGCATTAAAGATCTCGTCACGGACGTCTCCTGGAATTACGCCGTGAATAAGAAAATTCCAGCGTTCCAGCCGAAACAGGGCACCGATTGGAATATTTCCCAAATCGACGTCGACCGCGTCCAGGAATTCCGCAAGTGCATCGAATGCTTTCTCTGTCAGGACGTTTGCCACGTCATTCGCGAGCATGACGAAAAGAAAACATTCGGCGGGCCACGCTTTTTTGTTCGTGTGGCCGGCCTCGAACTTCATCCGCTTGATGCGCTCAATCGTATTGGCATGCTCAAGGATGATCTGGGAATCGGCCTTTGCAACATCACGAAATGTTGTACTGAGGTTTGCCCGGAAGATATTCACATCACGGACAACGCCATCATTCCGCTCAAGGAACGGGTTGTCGACCAGTTTTACGATCCGCTAACCATGCTGTTCCGCAAAATCCTCGGCAAGTAACGTAATTTTGGCACAGGCTTTAGCCTGTGCTCTTTGAATGTACTGTATGTTCCGCGGAACAAGCACAGACTGAAGTCTATGCTGCAGGGCGACGTTGCTACGCCGTCGGTAGAATCAGACCCTCGTTCAGGTGCGCAAGGAATCGCGTGGCTCTTTCCGTGGCGACCGCGCCTGCATCCGCGGGGCCTTGCAATGCGCGAATCGTTCGCGCCCGGAAGTCTTCAGCGCTCTCAACGGTCGCCATCTGGCTTTCCAGGTACACGCTGAAAAGATAGAGCGCCTCCTGGTTTTCGTTGAACTGCTCCACCGGTGCAGGGGCGGCGGCATCCACGAGAGTTTTTGGCGGCGCAACAGGTTTGACCGTTTCAGGCGTGTCTGTCCGCGGGGCATTCAGCTGGGTTAAGAGCGCTCCGAACGAGTTTGCGTTTGCGGTGCGGTTTCCAAGCTCCTCCACACCCCATTTGCCGGCCAGATATTTCAACAGGCTGGTGTGGTCGTAAGTGGTGGCGTCAAATCCTTTGGCAACCCAGGGTGAAATCAGAATCGCCGGCACGCGCAATCCCAATCGATCGAACTTAAACGTTGAAGTAGTGTCCGTGCTGTCGTCCGGCGGAACGGCGCTATTCGGTGGAGTCCAGACATGATCCGCGAATCCGCCGTGCTCGTCATAAACCAGGACAAATAGCGTCTTCGCCCAAAGCGGTTCGTTCGCGCGGATTGCATTGTACACCTGAGCAATCAGCGCGTCGCCCTTAGAGACTTCCGTGGGCGGATGCTGGTCGTTCTGATTTCCAGAAGTATTGAAATACACAGGCTCAAGGAATGAGAATTCCGGGAAATCTGCTTCATCGTCCGCGGCATCGTCGAAGAATTTGTCGAGACTGTGGAAGTGCAGCGGGTGCGCCCACAGGCGGGTCAGCAGCAGCGTCTGCGGAAAGTCTCCGTGGTAGATGGCCCAGCTTTTACCTGCGTGATCGAGCTGCGTGAAGATCGTGTCCTGGTCGTAAATGTGCAGTGCGGGGTGCGTGATTCCGTCGGGCATATCGGTGTGTCCCAGGGACGTTCCCGTGGTCAGAAAGAACCGATTGGGCCACGTCGGGCCGGGCAATGAGGAGAACCAGTGGTCGCAAACGGTGAAGGACTCAGCCAGTGTGTGTAGCGCGCCGAGCGATCCGCGAGGGAAGTAACACATCACATTGCTGTGATCGAATGGCTCTTTTTCGGCATGCGATGCCGCATAGTCCTGCACGAATCCCTGGCATTTGCCGGGCACATCCAACTGCTGGAGCACATTCGCTACCTCGTGCTTGGGGTCGGGATCGGTTGTATCTCTCGCGGCTGCTGTTTGGCAGATGCTTGGGGAACCTTGCATCAGGTCGGGGTTGCAAAGTGGATTCTTAGGGTCGATACCCTCGATGCCGGGATAAATCTGCTTCATATATCCGAGCATCTGGTCGAATGAACGATTCTCCATCATGAGGACGATCACGTGTTCGATTGGATCGGAAGGCATCGCGAATCTCCTGAGGTTTTATCGGGTCAATATAGTCCCGCAGTAGGACGGCCCGTCAGTTCGATCTTTTTGTGCGTCCGGCAAACACCGCCAGTGGTCGCGACGCTGAGGGATTATTCTTCGGCATCGCTGGCGCAGCGCCGTCGCTCGCTTTTGCGCTCGGCGTGCCCATTTCGATCGCCCGCCGCACTGCGCTCAGCGGGGCATCATCAAGCAGGCGAACCGTTCCGCCATCGGATTCGACTCCAAGTTGCTTCCACATCGCAGCTAGATCGACTTGGACTGGTTTGTCTTTCCAGTCTGTGTACAATTTTTGCAAAACTTCGACGCCTGCCGCAGCATCGCCAATTTTCAAAGCCTTTTCCAAATCCCAATCCTGGTTGATATCGCCGCCGGCATTCAGGATGCCGCGCAGCGCGTCTTCAAGGCCTTTCTTGTTTTTGGTTTGCTTGCGGATTTCGACGTCGGCGACGAAGCAGAAAAGCGCGCCGCCCCAGTAGGTCCTGCCCCAGGTATGCGTGTGGTCCAATCCGGCGTCGCCGTCTTTCGGAAGACCTTTGGGCATATCGCGCATGAGGTCGCTCCACATTTGCAGTGCTGTCCAATGGCCGGCGCGAATGCGGGCAATCGGCTCGACGTATACGGAAAGGCCTTCTTCAATCCAATGATGCTCATCTTCCATGGAAGGAAAAGCCAGATGAATCATTTCGTGCGTGAGCATCCAATCGTCGGCGAAATCCGCGGGCGTGGTTTTGCTTCCCGCATGAATCTCGATTAGCCCACCGTGCTTACCCCAAGTCATACCGTGGCGGACGCCGTTGCCGTCAAAAGAAATGACGCGAAGCGTGAGATGAGGAACAGGGAAGTGGCCGTAGTAGGCGGTGACGGATTCCGCGGCGGACTGCGCCCACTTCATCACGTCAGGCTGGGAGAGCGGCGCGTCGCCCGTTTCAATGGTCACGTCGATGCGGGAGCCGCCGATCATCAGCGTCGAGGTCATTTCGCCGGCCGTTGCGGCAAAAAAGGGAAACAACAGAAGAAGCGCTCCGAACCACATGTGTCTGCGAAGAACAAAGGGAGATACCTTTTGGACCATGGAGCGCCAGAGAGCAATCCTATCCCAATTGAAACGTTTGCGCGTGAATGAATTAAGGGCGGGTCGCCGCGGAATTTCCGGCCGGGGGATCGGACCAGCCCAAAATGCGGGCTAAGAGACTGTCGAGCGAAAAATATCCGGGGCCAAAGAGTAGCACGAGGAGAGAGGCAATCAGGAATGTGTACGGGTCTGCGGTATAGAATTTGCCGGGATTGGAAAAAATGGAAAAAAGCGATTCGCGGTCGGCGGTGATGTAGGCCATGAGCATGTTGATGGTGAGCACGAGAGCGAGCGGCCGTGAGAACAAGCCGAGAGCAAACAGGATGCCTCCGAAAAATTCCAGGCAGGAGATAGCCAGTGCGGTAAAGCCCGGAGCAGGCAGGCCAAGGCTCGTGAAGAATTCGGTCACGTTGGCGAGATGGTGGAGTTTGCCCCAACCACTCTGAATCAGCTGGATTCCCCAGTACAGGCGAACGAAGAGCAGGAACGGCGACTGAAGATATCCAACGAGATCGGCAAACTTGTAGTGCCAGGTTCTTGCTGTAGCGAGTAGTTTGCTCATGAGTCGTGTCGAAGCGCCACTTTACAATAAGATTCAGCGCGCAGCGCCTTTTTTCTCCGGACGGCAGAACCAACCGAGAGCGGACCAAGCCGCGAACCAGCCTTGCACCTTCGTAGGCCGCTCCTCATGCGGAACCGCGCTTTTGCGGAAAGCGGATTCGACGGCCACGCCCAGAGTTTTTCCCTTTCGAAGCGCGGTGAGAATCGCAAATTCCTCCTGCTCGATGCGGCGGAAGTAAACGGAGTAGTCGATGCGGTGCACGGCCAAAAAAATCTGCGCTGGCTTCAGCTTTGCAACAGCGCGAACGCGTTTGCGCTTGCGATGCTCCGTGAAAGTGTTGCTGGCGAAATCCGTGTCTTCGTCTTCTTTGCGCACTTCGAGGAGAAGATCGTCTACGGGATAACGGAAACTCAGCAGTCGCACGTACGGCTGAATCGTTAATTTCATTCGTGGGCCGGCCGCGCTCGCAAAATCCTCGGGACGAAGAGCAGGCTCAACTTTTCCATCGAAAGCTTCAATGTCCGCCCATTCGAGCCGCACGATATCCAGCGCAAGGGTTTGTTTTTTGCCGGCCCACTTGGGATTTTTCCGTAGCCACGATTCCATGCGCCCGCTGAGATTGCGAAGCGTAAAAGACCGCGAGGGATTGGCGATCAGATACGCTTTGGCCATAGCATCGAAGCGGCGCTCGCCAAGCACGGCGCGCAGGCCAGGAAAATCCTCGCTGAGCGCAGAAAGAACGCGAAACCAATACTGGCGATTGTAGATTTCCAAGCGTTCGAAAGAAGTAAGCCGATCGTTGGGCTTGATGAAGCGCGACGCGTAGCGCTTCATCGGTCCGCCATCGGGAGCGCGGCGCTGCATGCGTTCCGAGGAAGTCAGCGGCTGCATCACGGCACGAGCCATAGTGCGCTGAAGCTGCATCAATTTCATACAGCTTCCGCCAAGGCGGTGGCGCGCAGGAATTTATTGGCTTTCAGCGCTTCGTCGTGAACTTCCTGGAACGTGGGGATGCTGTCGTCCCATTCAAGGAGCGTCGCGGTGTGGCCGGCGCGCTGGATGGCACGCTCGTAAAGCTTCCAAACGGGATCGATGACCGGGTGATCGTGTGTGTCGAGAATATATTTGCGATATTTCGAGTGGCCGGCGATGTGAATCTGCGCGACACGATGGGCTGGAACACTGTTCACGTAGTCAAACGGATTGAAACTGTGATTTTGCGAGGAGACATAAATGTTATTTACGTCGAGCAGAATGCCGCAATCCGCGCGCTCGACGACTTCATTTAGAAATTCCCACTCGGTCATTTCCGAATCGTGATATTCCGCGTAACTGCTCACATTTTCAACGGCAATAGGAATTTCCAGGAAGTCCTGCACCTCGCGCACCTTTTGCGCGGTAATTCGAGCGGCCTCGAAGGTGTACGGCATGGGGAGCAAATCGTGCGTGTAGCGGCCATCGACGCTGCCCCAGCAAAGATGATCGGAAAGCCACGGAGTTTTCGTGCGCTGGACGAGGTCCTTCAAACGGCGCAGGTGTTCGCGGTTCAGTTTCTCCGCGGAGCCGAAGTACATGGAAACGCCGTGCTGGACAACTTTATATTGTTCGAGGATCTGATCCAGAATGTGCAGCGCACGCCCACCATCGATCATGAAATTTTCGGAAATGATCTCGAACCAGTCGACGACAGGTTTGCGAGTGAGAATGTGGTTGTAATGCGGGGCGCGCAGGCCGATGCCTATACCGTAGTCCGTAAATCCATTAAAGCGATTCGCTGACATGCAAGTCTCCGGGAACTAAAACGACGAAAGGGCCAGTGTTCCCCACCGGCCCCCCATCATTGTACTAACCCAAGCCAATAACAAAAATTATGCGAGCTTGGATCAATCGGGCATCTTGGAGCCGTCGGTCGCGCAGCCACCCTTGCCCTTGCAAGAGTTCTTGGCTTTGCAGCCGTTGTCGCTCGACTTGCAGCCGCCCTTGCCCTTGCAAGAGTTCTTGCCCTTACAAGCATGCTTTTCCTTCACCGTCTTGTCAGCAGGCTTGTCTGTATCCTGGGCCGCGGCCGAAGCCTTTGCCCCGGTGAGCAGATTGGAAGCCTGAATGCTGGCGCCGGTTCCCGCGAGCAAACCCGCAATCGCTGCGCCAGTGATAAGGAACTTATTTGACTTTGTCATTTCTGTCTCCGACCTCCTGTGAATTTTGAATCTACTGCTGCCCTTCCGACGGATTGCCCGCCGTGAAGATCAAAAGTTTTAGCTGGGTGCGGTCTTCAATGTTGTGAGTCATCCCCACTTTTCCCAGCTGCCCGTTCTCCTACTACGCCCCTGCCCCCTTAATGCGGACAATATCCGTTGGGATTAGACGGCAGGTGAGAGCAAACGATTCAGTCACTCACAAAACATGCCCACGCCACGAAGATCAAAAAGCGTTCCCTGCGTTCTCGCCAGAATCCCGTTCAAACAGTTTTCGCGCACAACTCCAGCTAGACTTGGGGACCCGTGGCCACCCGAATTTATTCCCGGCCATCGCAAATCGGGTAAGTATTGATTCTGCTCCAAGGACTTCGGGAGGGCAGGGCCGCACACACGTCCCTGAGTTGAAACCCCGTCCCTCAATCCGGGGCTGTGGTACATCAGGTATCCTCCCATTGCGAGCCGCCGTCAAGCAAAAAAATCTCGGGTCAGGTGGACCACTGCGCCCCTCCATTCAACAATTGCTCAGCCCACTTCTTTATGTACGGAGTTTCGCGTGAACTGGATGTAGCTCCAGTCAATTGGACTTGGTTTTAAAGTAGGCGATTATAAAAAGTATTCCGAGCAGGGAATCTGTGCCCGCGAAAACCAGGTCCCGTGGGTTCGTTCTGCCTTGCAACACCAGGATAACGATAGCAACGGCGTAGGTCGCTTTTTCGAGGATGGAAGGGATCATCAATGGCCGGAAACGCACCGGATCTGTTGCCATAAAGCAAAACGCAACTTGCCAGGCCAGGGCGCACCCCACGAAGCCGTAGAAAAACCCGGGATGCGTGATGGGAGGCGGATCTTTCTGGCCGATGATGTCGAAGAGGAAGTAAAGCGGGGTGATGACTAGCAGCCCCCAGATGCCCGCAATCCAAAAGACAATTTTCGCGAATCTCATGGTGCCTCCCGATGCTCGTGCGTCCGCCTAGATTTTACGAGAGGAAGGGCTGTTCGGGAATTTCGTCGAGGAACAGATTCGTCACGGAAGTGGCTTTCTTAGAGCTTCCGCGATCCCGGCCTCGGCAAGGGGCGCCATGATGTCGTAGCCTGCTTTATTGGGGTGAACTCCGTCCGGGCTCAACTCTGCTTTAAGACCGCCTTCGCTGTTGGCCATCGGTGAGTAGTAGTCCACATAAACGAGGCCATTTTTCGCAGCGTATTCTTTCATCCATGCGTTCAGCGCTTTAATCTTGGGGGCCGGCTCCAGCCCCTTGTGCCAACTAAAATCACTTGCTGGCAATGTGGAGCACAGTACGACACGAATGCCATTCGCCCGGGCAATCTCGCTCATCGACGCGATATTGTTGCCAATCTCCTCCAAAGTTTCCTTCCCGGTGTTCCCGGCGATGTCATTTGTGCCGGCGAGCAAGACCACTACTTTAGGTTTCAACAGCACGACGTCCTGACGAAAACGGACCAGCATTTGAGGCGTAGTTTGCCCGGAGATGCCACGATTGATATACGGCTTTCCGGGGAAAAATTCGCCGCGGCCAGGAAAAGTCGCGGTGGCTTTCATTCCCCAGCCTTCCGTGATGGAATCACCCATGAACACGACTCGTGTCTCGCCCGATGAGGGCGGCGGCAAGAGCGCATTGGCTTCGCGGAACTTTGCAAGAAACGGCCAGTCGTTGTAGGTCCGCTCCAACTGCGATTTTTGGTAAGGCGTCAACTGTTCCCAGGCCGCTACCTGGTCCGCAGGTATTTGGTTTTGGGCGGGAGTCGCCGTTGCGGTGGCTTGCGAAAATGCCAGCGGGCCCCAAGCAAGAAGAGCCAAGGTCAGTAACAAACCACATAGAGCACGAGAGAGTTTTTCTTTTCTAGTCACCGAGACGCCTCCTGCCAGCTTTAGCGACCAGATTCTACCTCAGGTGGCGAATTTGCGGAGACTGCTTGGATTTTTGTGCCGAGTTACGCGGAACATTTTGATATTCTGCGTCGCGTGAAACTTCCATTTCTGATTGACACCGATACAGCTTCCGATGATGCCGTCGCGCTGATCATGGCGCTGCGCAATCCACAAATTGAAGTCCTGGCCATCACGACCGTAGCCGGTAACGTGGATGTTCATCAAGCCAGCCGTAATGCGCTCTATACGGCGGAGCTTTGCGATTCGAAAGTGCCAGTGTTTGTTGGCGCGGAGCAGCCGCTGAAGCGCGCGCATTTAAACGCTTCTTGGTTTCACGGCCGCGACGGCTTGGGCGATCACGGCTACCCGCCGCCACGGCGCGCGCCGGAAACGCGGAGCGCAACCGATGCCATCATCTGTACGATTGAATCTCATCCCGGCCTCGTGATGGTCACACTCGGCCCGCTTACCAATATCGCGCTTGCCTTGCAAAAAAAACCGGGCATCGCCGCGAAAGTGAGCCGCTGTGTGGTTATGGGTGGCGCGCCGTGCTGCGAGGGCAACGTCACTCCCGCAGCCGAATACAACATCTGGTGCGATCCCGAAGCGGTGCGCATCGTGATGAGAAGCGGCCTGCCCGTTGAACTTGTAGGCTGGCATCTCTGCCGCGGTGAAGCAGTGCTCAACCCCTCCGACATTCAGCACATTCTAAGCTTCGGCACATCCGTCGCGAAATTTGCCATCGAGTGCAATAGCCGCGCGCAACAGGCATTCCTAGAGCAGTCTGGCGAACACGGGATATCTTTACCGGATCCGGTCGCCATGGCCATCGCGTTGGATCCGTCTATCGTCATTTCGCAATCGGAGCATTTCGTGGACGTCGAAACGGAGAGCGAACTCACCCGCGGTATGACGGTGGTGGACCGTCTAAACGTCGCGCATGACGAACGCAATCGCGATGTCTGGGCTGCGCATCTCTCCGGAGGACGCAAAGCGAAGGTCCTGTGGACCATCGACAACGCGCGCTGGAAGCAAGCTCTCTACACCGCGCTGAAGTAGCGCCGCGACCTTAGCTGCCAGTTTGGTGCCACACGACGTGCTTTCTATTCTAGTGCTACAGATGTCCCACCCCATTCTTCGGGAGCGACATCCGCGATGGATTGGGTAAATGTCCAGCGATGACCGGCGAAATCTTTTGCGTTGTATTGGCGTTCGCCGAAGGGAAAGTCGGTTGGGGGAGAGAGGATTTGCGCGCCATGTTGGCGGGCTCGGTTATGGTGACTGTCCGCATCGGGCACACGCACCATCACCACGTGTGCAGTATCCGCTGGCACGTTTCCTTCGGCCAGCACGATGCATCCGTCACCTGCTTTGAGCTGTATGCGGTGGTTCCCGATGCGGAGGCGGATCCTGAAACCGAACGCGTTGCAAAGCCAGTCCGCGGCTACGCCGACATCGGGATAAGAAAGTACGGGAATGACGGTGCAGGGAGGCACGGAACGGTTTGAGAGCATGACGACTCCGCGAGTGAACTCGCCTAATTGCGGTAAAAATGGATGTGCATCGATGTCGGTTTATTTCCCTATTTCCTAACGGCCCAAGCCATGCCGTCCGGCTGTCCCAATGGAGCGATTTGTCCTGTCACCGTCAGGCTCTTCAAATCCACGATGGCGACCTTGTTCCCGCCGCTTACTGCCACGAACGCGCGAGAACCATCGGGGTCCATAAGGATTCCTGCTGCGCCGCCTCCCAGACTCAATTGCTTCACTTCCTTGCGGCTTGCGACATTGAGCACAACAAGATTAGTCGCGGACGGGGTGGCCCCAGGTCCAAAATTTCCCAAACCAGAAACCAGCACCAGCTTTCCGTCTGGCGTGAACTTGAGCCGGTTCGCGCCCTTCACAGAAATCGGCACAGTCTGAATGACTTTCTTGCTCGCGAAGTCAATGATGCTCACCGTTGCGTCTTGCGCGTTGGCCGTCCAGATCTCCTTGCCGTCAGGCGACACATCGAATCCTTCGGAGCCCCGGCCTACAGAAACGTTGGTCACTTCCCATGCTTTTTGATTGCCTTGTCCCGGTGGCGGTCCGCCCTGTGGCGCGCCTGGAGGAGGCGGTGCGCCCGGCGGCGGCCCGAATCCCATGTTTGGCTGCGAAAGCAGTTCGATGATGCTGATCGTCGCGGAGCTGACGTTCGACGTTACAACTTTGTCCAGGCTTGGAGCCACCCAGACCATGTGAGTCCTATCCTGACCGGTGCCCATGATCCAGTCGATCGCTTTCGTCGAAGGATTGTAACGCCCGATCGCCTTGCTGGTTTCCGCGGTGAAATAAAGTTCGCCACCCGCAAAGTCCAATCCGTGCGCTCCGTGAAGCGCTCCCAGATCAATAGGGTCCAGCGCCTTTTGGGCCACCAGATCGATTACAGAGATCATGTGCAGCGGGCTTTGCGCCCCGCCGTAGTTCGTAATGAATGCCAGCTTTCCGTCCTCGGAAGCAATCACCTCGTGCGGGTCCTGCCCCGCAGGCACCTTTGCCACTGTTTTCAAGCTCGCAGGATCGATTATGTCGAGCTGTGTCCCATTCTTTTCAAGGATCAAGAGCGCCTTGGAAGGTGTCTGTGCCGTGGCGGCCACGCCCAAAAGCAAGAATGAACCCAAGCACCCAATCATTGATTTGAAAACCCTGCCAAGTTCCATTGGATTTCCTCCCTGCTGATTTTTCCCAGCAATCCAAACACATGCTCTGTGCACGGTACGCTACTCCTGTCCCCGACACAACGGACCCGCCACCAGAGCATCCCCAAACTTTTCTCAGCAACAAATTCCCCAGTTCCGTGTTTGTAAACACAGGCCCACGCAGTCCCAGTCGATCGAAAAAAGAACGGTATTATTGATGCATATCTACTTCAGGAGGAAGGTTATGTCGATTCTCACAGGATTTCGCAGGCTGCTTGTAGCCGCCGCGATGACTGCGCCTATGCTCACCCTGCCGGTCGCGCACGCGCAAATCGCCATCGGCGTCGGTATCTCCGTGCACGTTGCTCCACCGGCTCTGCCCGTGTATGTGCAGCCCCCGCTCCCCGCTCCGGGCTATCTCTGGACCCCCGGCTATTGGGCCTACGGAGACGCGGGCTATTATTGGGTTCCCGGCGTTTGGGTGCAACCGCCCCGGGTTGGCGTTCTTTGGACCCCTGGCTATTGGGGCTTCGCTGGCGGCATTTACGGCTGGCACGCCGGTTACTGGGGCCCGCATATCGGCTTCTACGGTGGAGTTAACTACGGCTTCGGCTACGGCGGCGTCGGCTTCGCCGGCGGCGAATGGCGTGGTGGTGCGTTTGCCTACAACAGCGCCGTCGCGAACTTTGGCAGTGTCCACGTGACCAACGTCTATGAAAACCGCACCATCGTGACGCAGAACACTATCGTCAACAACGAACATGTCAGCTTCAACGGCGGCGTCGGCATACAGGCGCGGGCTTCCGCGACCGAGCTGCAAGCTGCCAACGAGCAGCACATTCAGCCAACCGCTAACCAACTCCAGCATCAGAACTTCGCTGCTCAAGACCGTTCCCAGCTCGCTTCCGTAAACCACGGAACTCCCGGAACTCCGGCGGCTTCCAATATGAACGCCTATCATCAGGTGGCGCAGCAGCATTCGCAGTCGCAGCCGATTTCTGCTGCCGACCGCACCGCTGGCCGCAGCTACAACCCCAACACCCGTGAAGCCAATCAGGATCAGCGCATCGCCAACGGGCTCCGCAGCGGTCAGATGACCTCCGGCGAGGCCGCTAAGGCCGAGCGCACGCAGTCGAAAATCGACCAGCAGGTTCACAACGATCGCGCTGCCAATGGTGGCAAGCTGACCGGCCAGGAGAAACAGCAGATCAACGGTGAACAAAACGCAGCCAGCCGCCAGATCTACGACGAAAAACACAACGGCAACACCGTCAAACCCAACGCCGTTGACAACCGCGAAGCCAATCAGCAGCAGCGCACGGCCAACGGCCTTCGCAGCGGTCAGATGACTTCCGGCGAGGCCGCCAAAACCAACGCCAACCAGGCCAAGACGGCTCAACAGGTTCACAACGACCGCACCGCTAACGGCGGCGCACTCAACGCTGAGCAAAAAAAGCAAATCAACAAAGAGCAAAATAAAAATAGCAAACAGATCCACAACGAAAAGCACAACGACAAGACCACCAAACCGGCTAAGTGAACTGCCGCTAACTAAAAGCAAGGGCCGCAACACCAGGCAATTAAAGCGTAAGAGCGAACGGCTGGCGAGGATGCCAGCCGTTCGCTTTTGCCTTACAAATGTTCGGAAATCCGAGTTTTAGGCATAGTCTTCTCGGATCCACCATGCCAGTCGTCCGAGACGGAAGCCTACGGAGTCCAATCCTTCTTTCCAAATTTCGCCTGAGCGGCTTCGATCAGCCACCGTCTCAATACACCTAAATAGTGCGGATTTACATTCTGAAAGCCGACTCCCATGCCTTGGCCTGGCTGAGAATAGAGAACCGTGCCCTGGGACTCGAAATGCCTTCCTTCGGAATAGACCTTGAACAGGGCTACCAGACCCTTCGCGAGCGGACTGGTCATTTCCATATAGCAGCCGTAGAGACTTAGCTCGGTCACACGCGCGGGCATGCCAGTGGGTGAGCCTTTTTCAATAACTTCGGCCGTAGCGCTAAATGGATACCTGGGAGTTCGGCGCCGTTCATCTTCCACGAATTCCTCCCCGATCTCAGTTGTGGGAGTCTATCGTTAGTTGAGCGAGTTAAGGGTCAAAATAATTGCCAAAATAGGGCGAAAGTAGGGGAGAAAGTCTGGGAGGGGGTGGCGCCTAAGCAACTTCTGTTAAAACAAAGGGACTTACGTACTATTCGACTTTTCCGCTCTTCCACCCATCATACGCGAGTATGCCTAACCTCTACTTTTGCCAGCCCCACGCCAAGAATCAGGGGATGTTACGTGCGGTACTCTCCGTAAATGAGTGCGATCGAGTAGTCAGCAAGCATCCCGTCACATTCTTCGGTGAAAGTTTCCCCAGTCTTTCCGAGGGACTGACAGGCGGCGGTGACTTTGCTGTTCTGAAATTTGCCGCGGAAGAAACAGTCGGAGACTGGCGCCCCGGCTTCTACCGGCTCGACTCGGACCTGGTGGCGCTGAATGACGCGCTGCGAGACCTGCAGAGATAAGATCTACTCTCTTTCCTCTTTTAGCTCCTCTTTGTTGTTCATACCGCGTGGCGGCTGCTGAACGGACCACGAACCAGCCAAGAACCATTTCTTCTTTGGTGTCCAATTCAGTGCAGAATTACATCGCCCATACCAGAAAAATGGTATTGTAAGATTGCCTATCAGGTTCGACACACCAGGCACTCACGCGTTCAATTAAGCAGATCGCCCGGAGAAATCATGGAATTAGTCGCCACACAAGAAGCGCGGCCGTGGGAACGCCCATTCTGGAAGCCAGTCCACGGTAAAGAGGGCGTGTTTGCCTACCTCGTCCTCATTCACGGGCTCGCGCTTGTTGGCTTGATCTTATTCCCTCTTCCCAGCTTGAAGGTTGTTGGTCTGGCCATTCTGTTCATTGCGTTTGGAGGGCTCGGCACTACGGTCTGCTATCACCGGTTGCTGGCGCACAAAACACTCAAGGTCAATAAAATTGTCGAGCAGATTCTTATCTTCTGGGCGGTTTTCAACGGTTCCGGCCACCCCGCAAGCTGGGTTGCCTACCACCGGCTTCATCATTCGGTCACCGACACCCCGGACGATATTTCCAGTCCCAAACAAGGCGGCTTCTGGTGGGCGCACTTGCGCTGGCTGTATCAGACGCAACCCGCGGATAAAAAGCGCTGGGCTCCGGAATTGACGAAAGGCATGTACACTGCATGGGGCTGGCTCGAAACCCCCGTCATCATTCTCTCGCTCTTCTCTGGATTTCTTCTCGGCTTCGGTTGGATGGGCTTTTTTTGGATCGGCGCGATTCGCTTGGTTTACACGCTGCACATGCAATGCCTTGTAAATAGCCTCACGCATCTCGGACACGCCAAAGAAGGCATCGAAGACTCCAGCATGAACGTCTGGTGGCTCGGGCCCTTCCAAATCACCGCCTGGGGCGAGAATTGGCACGCCAACCATCATTCGCACGCCGGGTCGGCGCGACTCGGTTTGCGCTGGTGGCAAACGGATATCGGTTGGTACTTCATCTGGACGCTCGAACGCGTCGGTCTCGCGCACAGCGTCAAGCGTCCGCGTATTTCCTAGCGAGTTTCTTAGTCCCGCCAGAAACATGCTCGACACGATGTTATGATCGACGCATGTACGCGCAAAAATTCAAGGTAGATGTCGTAATTCGCGGCGAGAGCCGCGCCTGCCCGCTGGATTGGCTCGATCAATTCTGTATGCGCAATTTCACGAATTCCGCGGATTTCGACGACACACTTCCATTGGCGGATGGCCAGATCGAAGCCAGCTTCCGCTTGACTCCGGAGCGCTTTGCCGAAGGTCTGGGGGCATGGCTCACGCAACGAGGCAAAGGCGAGGGTCAGCCGGTCGTCGTGCAGGTCACTCCGGCAGAATCCGCACCCAACGCTTGAACGGGAATCAGGACTTGCTGCTTGTCGGTGTTATGCCGCCGAGTCGCGTTTCTCGCCGTTGATAGCTGCGCGAATAGCCGGAAGAGCCGCCAGAGTAGCTGCGGCGCCCGCCGCGACCATGTCCGGTGTCTTGGTGAAATCATCCCAAACAAAGGGTTTCACGTCGGGCTCGATAATCACGTCAGCCTGC
Source organism: uncultured Acidobacteriota bacterium (assembly GCA_963784015.1). GTDB lineage: Bacteria > Acidobacteriota > Terriglobia > Acidiferrales > UBA7541 > Acidiferrum. The sequence goes on along the minus strand of CAWAPX010000023.1, from coordinate 562,099 downwards.
TGCCGCCACGTGAGATCGGTGTGCCGCTGAATGATGTTGAAGGAGCGGCTGAGCACGTCAGTGAACGTACGAGGCTGTTCAAGGTTGCCAGCTTCAAGATAGACGGCGATCACCACGTCTGCCCCGAGTAGCAGAGCTCCTTCCACCGGGACAGGCGAAGTTAAAAATCCATCCACTAAGGTGCGGCCTTCATATTGAATGGGCACGAAGAGTCCCGGATACGCGCAAGACGCTCGCAAAGGTAGACCAATGGGGCCACGCGTGTAGTAGACGGAGACGCCAGCATTGATGTCGGTCGTGGCGATGGCCAGGGGAACGACCATCGCCTCGAAAGTTTTCACCGAAGTGAATTTGGCGAGGAATTTTTCCAATCGCTGATTGGTAGCAAGACCAAGCCATGAAGGTGTCCAGCGGCCGAAATCGGTGAAGCTGGTGGTCGTACCAATGCGCTCCATTTCATCGAGCGAAGTGCCAGCGCAAAAAGCCGCGCCGATGAGGGCACCGACGCTTGTGCCGGCAACCAAATCAATAGGTATGCCGGCCTCGCGCAGAACGCGCAAGACGCCAATGTGGGCGATGCCGCGCGCGAAGCCGCCCGCTAGGGCGAGGCCGACGCGAGGCCTCTCCGTGGGTTTGCGCTCTTCAGGCTCGGCCAGCGAGAGCAGCCTGTCTTTTGCAGACTGCAGCCACCCGATGGCATCCGTCACTTTGCCAGGACTCATTCTCACAATACTGTAACGCGCGTTTTGCGGCGGGACCATAGTTCGTTTGACCAGGGGATAGCGGTTTTGTAACCTGTCCACTTGTCTCAACATTTAAAAGGGTCCGAAAAGGTAAGCCATGAAACGTCGAATTGAGAAGGCAGCGGTGTTAGGTGCCGGAACCATGGGTTCGCGTATCGCCGCGCATTTGGCCAACGCAGGGCTGCCATGCATTTTGTTGGACATCGTTCCGCCCGATCTAAAGCCCGGCGCGCCCTTGGGAGATCGCAACAAAATTGTCCGAGCGGGACTCGAAGCGGCGAAAAAATCGAAGCCTGCGGCGTTTTTTACACCGGCACTGGCGGAGAGGATTTCTATAGGAAATTTTGAAGACGATCTGGCGCGTTGCGCCGAAGCCGACTGGATTATTGAAGTTGTGGCGGAAAACCTCGAGATCAAGAGAAATTTGCTGTCGCGCGTGGCGCAATTCCGTAAGCCTGGCGCGATTGTCACAACAAATACTTCCGGATTGCCGGTGCACTTGATCGCGGAATCCATGAGCGAAGAGTTTCAACTGCATTGGGCCGGCACGCATTTTTTTAATCCCCCGCGCTACATGAAATTGGTGGAAGTGATTCCCGGGCCGAAAACGTCCAGCGACGTGATCGAGACTCTCCACGAGTTTTGTGATCGGAGATTGGGCAAAGGCGTCGTGATCGCCAAGGACACGCCAAACTTCATTGCCAACCGCATTGGAACTTTTTCGATGCTCAATGCCATTCGGCTCATGACAAGTCTTGGGATGACCATCGAAGAAGTGGACGCCTGTACGGGCCCCGCAGTGGGCTGGCCGAAATCCGCGACGTTTCGCACCGCCGACCTCGTTGGCTTGGATGTGCTCATCCACGTAATCAAGAATATTTACGAGACCGCGCCAAACGATGAGTCGCACGAAATGTACAAAGTGCCGACGTTGATCGAAGAAATGGCGCGGCGCGGATGGCTCGGTGACAAAACCGGCCAGGGCTTCTACAAAAAAGTGAAAGGCGAAGGCGAAAAAGAAATTATGACGCTGGACGTCAACACCATGGAGTATCGCCCACGCCAAAAAGCGAAATTCGCTTCGCTCGAAATGGGAAAAGCGATTGAGGACACGCGAGAGCGGCTACGCACGCTTGTAAGTCCAATCCTCGAAGGACAAAAAGGTGATAAGGCTCAGCAGTTTATCTGGGGCGGCCTCTCGGAAATGTGTCTCTATGCGGCGCGCCGCGTGCCGGAAATCTCAGATAGCGTTGTGGATGTGGACCACGCGCTGCAATGGGGATTCGCGTGGGAGATGGGGCCGTTTGAAATGATGGATGCGATTGGTGTGAAAGCTTTCGCCGCGCAAATCCAAAAAGAAGGCCGCGCGATTCCTCCGGCAATCGAAAAAGTTCTGGCGAGCGGCAGAACAGGATTTTACGAATCGGAAAAGGGCAAAACGACGGTTTTTGATGTCACCACTAGCACGGCAAAGCCGCTCGAAACGCCGGCAGGCATCATCATTCTTAAATTGCAAAAAGAAGCGGGCCGCGAGATCGAGCGCAACTCCGGCGCTAGCTTGATAGACCTGGGCGATGGCGTAGTCTGCTGCGAATTTCATGCGAAGATGAACGCTATCGGCGCGGACCTGATATCCATGCTGCACAAGGGATTGAAGCGGCTGGACGCGGACTTCGACGCCATGGTCATCGCCAATCAAGCGGCGAATTTTTCCGTCGGCGCAAACATCATGCTCATGCTGGTCGCAGCGCAGGAACAGGAGTGGGACGATCTGCACATGGCCGTGAAGCAATTTCAAAATGCGAATCTGGGATTGAAATATGCGCCGAAGCCGGTGGTTGCGGCACCACAGGGAATGGCGCTCGGCGGAGGATGCGAAATCGCCTTGCACGCTGCGAAAATTCAGGCGGCCGCGGAAGCATACATCGGTCTCGTTGAAGTAGGCGTCGGTTTGATCCCGGGCGGGGGCGGAACGAAGGAAATGTTGATTCGCGCTAACGAACACGCGGCCGGTGGCGATGACTTAGATTTGTTTCACGCGATGAAGCCCGTGTTCGAAACGATTGCCACCGCCAAAGTAGGAACGAGCGCGGAAGACAGCCGCTCCCTTGGTTTCCTGCGCCGTGGAGACGGCGTTTCAATGAATCGCGATCGACTCGTGGGCGATGCCAAAGAAGCCGCGCTTGCGCTGGTGCGAAGTGGTTACAAGCCGCTCGCGGCAAGCTGGCAGGAAGGCACACAGACCACGCAGATCAAAGTGCTCGGCGAACAATTCTTGGCTGGCGCAAAACTGGTGATTCACATGATGCAGCGCGGCGGCTACATCTCCGACTACGACGCGCATGTGGGACGCAAACTCGCAAACATCCTCGCAGGCGGCGCCTTGACCTCGTCGCAACTCGTCAGCGAACAATACGTGCTAGATCTCGAGCGCGAAGCTTTCGTTTCCCTCTGCGGCGAAAAGAAAACCCAAGAACGCATGGCTTTCACTTTAAAAACAGGCAAACCGCTGAGGAATTAGACGCCCGGCTTATCGAGCGGTGTTGCCTCGGCGACAATACCGGCCTATGATTACGAGTAGCCATGGCAAGTACAATCATCTCTCCGCGCAATAACGAGGCAGAGATCGCACTGAGTGTACGAGTGTGGAAAGAAGGATCCACCCACATTGCTTACACTCCCGAACTAGATATATCCAGTTGCGGCAAAACGACTGCACAAGCCAAGTCGCATTTGCGTGAAGCTGTTTCTCTCTTCATGGAAGAAGCTGCCCGCATGGGATCGTTGGGCGCAATTTTAGAAGAATCGGGATTCGAGCGGCGTGGCAAAACCTATCGCCTGCGGCCAGTTCTCGCCCGTGAAAAAATGAAACTTGCCCTCCCCGCCGCCTAGCGGGTTGCTTGATGCCGCGAATCGTTCCAATCCACTATCGCAAGTTGGTCCGTGTTCTTGAAATGGAAGGATTCACGCTTGTGCGCGAGCGCGGCGACCAAATGATCTTCACCAAGACCGGAGTCCTGCGCCCAATTGTTGTCCCGCGCTACGATGCGCTGCCGGTATTCATTATCAAGAACGTGCTGAGGACGGCTCAGATCAGTCGCGAGAGATACCTGGAACTTACGAATCGGCTCTAACTATCAGAAGTATTAAACGGCTCTACACCACCGGTACGGAAAAATGCTCGTGCGCGATACGCAGTTTACCAGACGCGTCTCGATGCAAGACGTGCGTCGCTCGCACAGTCTCCAATTTTTCCGCCATGCGTTTGCCTCCCACATCGCGGCCGCTCGCCTGGAATTGAAACGTGTAGCTGGCAACGCCCGCGTCGCTTCCGCACAGGACAATGTCGATCGGGCTCAGTTTCAATTCCATTCGGGTATCCGGATGGAAGTATTCGCGTGAACGGCGCATGGCGCCAAGCCTTCCCGGTTCACTGCGGCCCATGGCCACTTGGAAAACAGTGCTCCCTGGAGCATAAAAATTGTTCAGTTCTTCCTCTGATTTGGCCAAAAATGTTGTCCAAAACAGTTCGACGGCCTTTCGGATTTCATCAGCGGTCAGTTTGACGGTGGCGAGAGACATGAGTGGCCCCCAAGTCGGCTTCTTGCATTCTTTCTTTTGTTACTTTACGCGATGCCGGGAAGCTCCAGCGCGGTAATTCGATGATAGTTGCCGCAGCTATAAAGGGTGGCTTGCAAGAGGTTCGATAAAATAACGCATAAAAACGCATAGAATCGTACTACAATGGCGGTTTCGAAGTAGAGAAAGTGCAACACTGTAATTGAGGAGACTTCGATGTACCGAGCCGCACTATTGCCGCCTCGAGAAGCGTCGAGGATCCTGGGGATCAGCTACCCCACGCTGAAACAATGGATTTATCGCGGGAAAATTAAAACGGTGAAGACACCCGGCGGCCATCACCGTATCCCGGAAAGTGAAATTGACCGCATGATTCCCAAGAAGCTGGAACGGGGCGATATCGCCACGCGCCGCGGCAATTTCCGGAAAATCAGCGGTCGTAATCAGTTGCATGGCCGCGTGATAGCCGTCAAATACAGCGGCCTGCTGGCGCAGGTGACGATGGCCATCGGCGAGCAGCACATCACCGCCATTATCACCGCGGATGCGGCGAAAGAGATGCGGCTGAAGCCCGGAGAGCGAGCCGCAGCGCTTATTAAGTCTACCGAAGTGATGATTTTGCGTGTGTGAAGATGGGATTACTCGTGACCGCTGGAGAACTAAAATGTTAAAGCGTCGAGCGTTTTTGACGATAGCAGTGATGACGCTATCCTTGGCGAGTGCCGTGCAGGGGCAAGAAATTCGCGTGGCTGCCGCCGCCGATTTAAAATTTGCCATGCAGGATGTCGCGGCTCAATTCGAGAAGCAGTCGGCGACAAAAGTGGACGTCACCTACGGTTCAAGCGGGAACTTCTTCTCGCAACTGCAGAACGGCGCGCCTTTCGATCTCTTCTATTCGGCGGACATCGACTATCCGAGAAAACTGGAAGCTGCAGGCCTTGCCGAGCCGGGAACACTCTACGAATATGCAATTGGGCGCATCGCGATCTGGACGCCCGGGGATGCCAAGGTCGACGTAACGAGTCTCGGCTGGAAGACATTGCTGGACCCAAGCGTGCAAAAGATCGCCATCGCCAACCCGGAGCACGCTCCTTACGGCCGCGCGGCAGTCGCAGCGCTTCAAAAAGCCGGCATCTACGAGCAGGTGAAGCCCAAGCTGGTCTTCGGAGAAAATATTTCGCAAGCGGCCCAATTTGTGCAATCCGGAAACGCTCAGGCTGGCATTGTCGCGATGTCACTCGCCGTTTCTCCCGGCATGAAAGAGGGCAAACGCTGGGAGATTCCCGCCGATATGCACCCTCCGATCGAGCAAGCCGCCATCATTCTAAGGAGCGCCGCAAACAAAGAGGGCGCGCGCGCCTTTTTGGAATTCGTGAAGAGCAGTGCTGGTCGCGCGACACTTTCAAAGTATGGCTTCACGTTTGCCCCATCGCCCGCTACCGCCGCTCCTGCTGCTCCGCAGAATAAATAATCATGGACGCGCTCCTGCTCTCTCTTCGCCTCGCGCTATGCGTTTCCGCCATTCTTCTGGCTGGCGGACTGCCGCTCGCGTATTGGCTGGCGTATTCCAATTGGCGGGGTAAGTTCTTGTTCGAAGCTATCGTAGCGCTGCCGCTGGTGCTGCCTCCGACGGTTCTCGGGTTTTACGTGCTTGTCGCCATGGGTCCACGCGGCCCGCTTGGAAAATTGTGGCAGACATTTTTCGGACACGGCTTAGCGTTCACGTTTGAGGGGTTGGTCCTCGCGTCGGTACTTTACAGTTTGCCATTCGCCGTGCAACCCCTCATTGCCTCATTCGAATCCGTCGATCGCAAACTCCTCGACGCTTCTGCTGTACTCGGCGCCGGACGCCTGCGGACATTTTGGCGCGTCATTCTCCCCCTCTCGATTCCCGGTGTCGTGACAGCCTTGGTGCTCAGCTTCGCCCACACTATGGGCGAGTTTGGCGTCGTACTCATGGTCGGAGGTAATTTGGCGGGAGTGACGCGTACGGTCTCGATCGATATCTACGATCACGTGCAGTCGCTGGAGTACGCCGATGCGAATCGCATGGCGCTCGTGCTGCTCGCCATTTCGTTTGCAGTATTGTCGATCGTATACGCTTTCAATCGTCAAGTAGGCCGCCAAATCAGACATCGCCTGTGGACACCGTGGACGGCGAAGTAAACGCATCCATGCTGACGGCATCCGTACGGCTGCAACGCTTTCGTGCGGACTCTGCTCCTTTCTTACTGGATGTATTCCTGCAAGTTCCTGCGGGAATCACCATTCTCTTTGGTCCTTCCGGCGCGGGAAAATCAACTCTCCTCGATTGCATCGCCGGATTGGCGCGGCCTCAAGCCGGACGTATCGCTGTTGGCAAAGAAGTGTTGTTCGATTCGCAAGCTGGCGTGAACCGGTCGCCGCAGACTCGTCACATCGCTTACGTCTTTCAAACGCTAGCGCTTTTCCCGCACCTCAGCGCCGAAGAGAACGTCGCCTATGGACTCACTGATCTGACGCACGAGAAACGCGCAACGCGTGTGGAAGAAATCATGAAAGCTTTCCGCGTGGACATGTTGCGCACTCGCAAGCCAGCAGAAATCTCCGGCGGTGAACGCCAAAGAATCGCCTTGGCGCGTTCTCTGGTAACACAGCCCCGCGTCTTACTTCTCGATGAACCACTGAGCGGCCTGGACGCGGAACTGAAGTCTGCGATCGTCGATGACCTGCGCGCGTGGAATGCCGAGCGACGTATTCCGATTCTGTACGTGACGCACACACGCGAAGAAGTGGACGCACTCGGCGAACGAGTGATTGCTATGGATCACGGGCGCGTAATCGGCACTGGAACGCCCTTCGAAGTGCTGGAAGTGCCAAGGCACAAGCGTCTGGCCCAAGCTGCCGGTTTTGAAAATCTGCTAAGAGGAACGGTCGTGGATTTGCGCGAAGCCGACGGTGTGATGCGCGTACGTCTTAACGAAAGCCAGTGCGAAATCGAAGTGCCGTTGGGCTACGCGGTCGCAGGAGACCGCGTGCTCGTGGCTATTCGAGCTGGTGATATTTTGCTCGCAACCTCGCAACCACACGATTTGAGCGCTCGCAATGTTATTGAAGGCAAAATCGTCACAATGGAACCGCGCGGAACGCTCGTTCGAGCTCGCGTCGATTGTGGCGCGGAATTTATCGTCCACGTCACACCTGGAGCCGTCAGGGCGCTTGAACTCTCGGAAGGAAGCCACGTCTGGCTTGTGCTAAAGACGCACTCTTGTCATCTGGTCGAGGAGTGATACGAGAGGAAGGAATGGGCGCAGACCGGCCAGTCCTTCAGGATTTTGGTTTGGTAGCCAGGGTGGCTGGCACGGAAAATTTCACTTCTGCAGCTTCCAGCGCATCGCCATTCGGCTTTGCGTGGATGAGCACGCGATCGCCTACCGCAAGGTCGGCAAATTTAGCTGGTTTGTCTGGGCTGGTGTCGGCTAGCGTCCCGGATTGGTTTGCAGCATGAAAGATATAGACGGTCGACGAAACAATTTTCACCTCGACCGACTTTCCGTCAGCCGTCTTTACGAAGATAGAACCCGCAGAGATTTTCTCTACCGTTCCACTGACGTGTTTCAGATCGCCGTGTGCAAAAGCGGCGCCGCAGGCAACGGCGAGCGATAACAGGAATGCAGCGAAGCGAACTTTCATAGCCATCTCCTCGGGCCCGAGCCTCTTCAAACAGTATTCCACGATAGCGCGAAACGCAACCCGTTAGCACGGGCACTCCTGCCTGTGCGCCTTTCGAATTTCCAGTGCTATTGCGCGCCGCTAATGATGATGTGATCCCGTAGGAGGCGCCGGTGTTTTGCCATTCAAGAAATCATTCTCTTGCTGCTCTTCGAGGAGGTCAGCAGGGCTCTTCGGGTTATTTCGCTCCATCTCGAGGCGTTCCTCCGCCGTCAGCTGCGGCAGGTGGCGAATGAAGTGGACAAGCTTCCAGCTATCTTCCTTCGAGCTGTGGGGATTAGAAAACGCAGGCATTCCCGTAAATCGCACGCCATTTTCGATAATCCAAAAAAGTTCACCGTCGGAAAGCTTTTGCGTTTCCGCCAGCCGCAGGTCCGGCGGCTTGGGATAAAGTCCGCTGCCCATCATCGTGTCGCAGCTGCCATCGTTGCCGTGGCAGATGGCGCAATGATCCGCGAAGTGCAATCGCGCATCGCGCAAGTTTTCCTCGGAAGCCGGGACGGGATTGGTCAGCGCGCGCGACGCGCTCGGAAGCGCCATGTGCCTCGCTTTCCGCGCCATCGCCACCTCAAGCGCTGTGGGTGTCGCTTTTGCGCTCACGCCGTCATGCAAGAATGAAAATCCGACCCCGCCAATCGCAAGCACAACGGCAACGAGCAAAATCACAATGATAGTTCCACGTTTCATGAGCTGTATCTATGTTAGACGACGCGAGCCGCGCGATGCTAGCCCGGATTTTATCGGCCATCTGGTCCCGCGCACTCGCACCTGCAGACTTGCACCGCCTCTGGTAGGATACGCCGAGCCATGAAAGACAAAATTTATCCCAGCCTGGATGCGGCTGTGGCCGATATTCGAGACGGTGTTCGAATCATGTTCGGCGGCTTCGGCGGCGCTGGCTTCCCCAATAATCTGATCCAGGCGCTGGCCCGGAAAGGCGCGAAAGACATCACCGCCATCAGCAACAATTGCGGAACGCGCGATGGCGAACTGGGCTTGATGTTCAAAAACGGCCAGATCCGCCATGTCATCGCATCCTTTCCTGGCCCGCATTCCAATTATTTTCAAGAGCAGTTCGCCACAAAAAAAGTGACTCTCGAACTCGTGCCGCAAGGAATTCTCTGTGAACGCATGCGCGCTGCCGCCGCTGGTCTTTGCGCGTTTTACACAACTGTTGGCGTCGGCACGGAAGTTGCCGCAGGCAAAGAAGAGCGCGTCATCGAACGAAAACGCTGCATTCTCGAAATGCCCATCCATGCCGACTATGCTCTGATCAAGGCAGAGACAGCCGACGAACTGGGCAACCTGACGTATCGCCTCGCAGCGCGGAATTTCAATCCCATCATGGCTATGGCAGCGACGACCACGATCGTCGAAGTCGACGAAATTGTTCCGGTTGGCTCGATCAAACCCGAGCATGTCGTGACGCCGGCGATTTTTGTTCACCGCATCGTACAAGCCAAGGGAGTCCGCTATGCCGGATAAGCCGCGGCTGACTCGCGAGCAGATCGCTCAGCGTGCCGCGCTGGAATTGCCCAACGGCGCCTACGTAAATCTTGGTTGGGGTATTCCGAATCTCATCGCGGATTATTTACCAAAAAACGTCGAGGTATATTTTCACAGCGAGAATGGCATTCTCGGCATGGGTCGTCGCGCCAGACCCGGCGAAGAAGACTACGACTTGGTGGACGCGATGAAAGTTCCGGTGACCTTGATTCCCGGCGCGTCTTTTTTTCACCAGGCGGATGCGCATCTTATGACGCGCGGCGGCCACCTCGACATTGCCGTGCTCGGCGGATTTCAAGTCTCTGAAAAAGGCGATCTCGCCAATTGGAAAATCCCCGGCGCAAAAGGCTCCGGAGGCATTGGCGGCGCGATGGATATCGCGGCGGGCGCGAAAAGGCTGATCGTTTGCATGGAACACACCACCAAGGAAGGCGCGCCAAAGATTGTGCGCGAATGTACGTATCCGCTGACAGGGCTCGCTTGTGTCGATACCATCGTTACCGATCTCGCGGTAATCGACGTCAAACCGGAAGGATTGGTGCTCCGCGAGATTGCGCCGGGTTGGGACATCGAAGAGTTGCGGAAACTCACCGGAGCGCCGCTCACGTCACCGAACCGCGCGCCGGAAATAAAAGTTGATTGAACGCTCGCTTGATGCCGTGCGATTCGTAAACGCGCGCTCATCCTGCGAAGTCCGCTTCGCCCGTGCTAAAGTCTAAGTGTTCAGCGGTACAATGCAGCATCGTTAGGAGGCAGCCATGTCAGAAAACATTCCAGAAAAATACGCGGACCTGCTCGAAAAGCCCGCGTTCGGCAATCTCGGCACGCTCATGAAGGACGGCAGCCCGCAGGTCACGCCCGTCTGGGTCGATTACGACGGCAAACACGTGCGCATCAATTCCGCGCTCGGCCGCGTCAAGGACAAAAACATTCGCCGCGATCCGCGCGTTTCCATTTCGTTGCAAGATCCGGCGAATCCCTTATCGCTATCTCGAAATTCGCGGCAAGGTCGTCGAGATCACTCAGAACGGCGCCGACGCTCACATCGACAAGCTCTCGCAAAAATATTTGGGCAAGCCCGTCTACCCGTTCCGCCAACCCGGCGAAGTCCGCGTCCTCTACAAGATCGAGCCCGAAAAAGTCAGCTCCATGGGCTGAAAAAAAACTCTGTTCAATTTCGCGAACGCTACGATCACATCGCTCAAATTACAGACGCGCAGCCACGCGCGCGGCGATGTGTCCATCCGGCGTGCGGAAAATAAGCACGAGGCTGTCCGTCAAGGGAACGCCCGCACCGGGAATACCGAATTCGTAGGACCACAGATACCGCTTGGGCAATTCCGCGGCAAGCTCCGTTGCGTACGGCTGGAGAGGGACGACGGAGAAGTGTACGACCGCCACTTTTCCTGCCGGGCGCAGTTCCACGCCGTGTTTCCAATACAGCGAAAGTTTCAGGTTGCCCATGTTTTCCGGCGTGAGATAGACGCCTGTGCCCACTGGCTGCAGTCCGAAGGAGCACGGCTGATCGTGGATGGTCAGCGAAAGCATCACTTTGTCGGGGAACTGCGTGACTTCGTTTGTGCCGAGGCGAAAGATGGTTCCGTCATCGCTGTCGTAAGATTTCAGCTCGTTGAAGAACCCGGCGGAGGTGACGCGGCCGTTGATACGGAAGCAGGGACCGTTGGGGATGCCGCCGTCGCCGACGAGAAAGACGCCGCCATAATAAATCTCAACCTTGGGCTCTGGAGGTTTTCCATGCTTGGACTTTTTTTGCGGCGAGGCATTTTGCGATGGAGCGGGTTGCGATTGAGCGCCGGCGCAAACACTGAAAAATAATCCGGCGATGGCCAGGCAGCAGATTCGTGTATGGGTCGAGCTCATAGCTGGCTTCCAACGCCGTCATTTTACTCCCGCAGGCGGGGCCTTGAGAAGAAAGGTTATGCCGTCGGTCGTGTAGCTGGCTTTGCCGCCGTCGAGAGGCTTGGCTTCGACGTTTCCGGCACGGACGGCTTCGATCGCGGTGACCAATCTCGGCAGCACGGACGGGTCGGCGATGGGCACGTTGTGCGCACCGAGGACGAGTTTTATTTGCGGCGCGAGATCAGAGAGCCACTTCACGGACGCGACGTAGGCGTCGAGATTTGTCTCGGGGCGAAAGAGCCAGATGGGGCCGGGATAGTAGGTGTCTCCGGTGAAGAGCAGCCCGTTGGCGCGGTCGATCAGGCAGATGGCGTCGGGCGTGTGGCCGGGAGTGGAAATGATTTCCAGCGTGCGGCCGCCGAGATTGATTTTGAAGCCGTTTTTCACGAAGAGAGAAACGTGCCAGGGTTTGGTGGCGTAGGTTTTCGGATCGAAACTTTTTGGCAGCGCGCCGCAAATCATGCCGGGGCCGAGCTCTTCTTGCGCGTCGTCGCGAGAGCCCTTTGCGTTTTGACGCGTGAAGTCTGTGTCCATGCCGAAAATAAAAGTGAAAAGGGAATTGCCGCCGACGTGGTCGTTGTGCGTGTGCGAGTTCAGCACGACGATGGGGCGGTTCGTTAATTGCGCGACGACTTTGTGGATGTTAGCGATGCCCATGCCGGTGTCGAAGAGCAGGGCTTGTTTGGTGCCGACAATGAGATAGGAGATGACTTCTTCGGCCTGGTGCGGCTCATAGATGGCGAAGACGCCGGGCGCGACTTTGTAGACTTCAAACCACGGCTCGTTGGGCAGCACGCGTTCGAGCGACTTGTATTCCGGGCGTGGAAGCGCTTTGCACCAGTCCGGGCTGATCGTTTGCGGCGCGGGAGAAAAAGAACGAAAAGGATTTAACGCAGAGGGCCAGAAAGACACAGAGTTCGCAGAGAAGACGAGGAAACAAAGTGGCAAAATTGCAGGCAAAACACTGAGAGACTTACGCAACACTTGTGTTCCTCCGTCCGGACCCGCCAAAAAATCTTCCGAGCGCGCTCTCGCGCTCAAGAACCTCAAACACATCGCCGGACAATCCTGGAATGTCCTCGTCATGCCGGAAACCTACGAGTCGCTTGGCAAGTTCGGCCGTCAGGTCATACACATAGTCAACTGGTTCGTTATCCCGGTCCGCAGCGACTTGCTTTTCAAATAAGACTTTCCGCATGTCCTCAAATTCGGGTGGCAATTTGCCGCGTGTTTCCAGGTGCGTGTGCCCGAGCTCGCCGCCATCGTGCCAAACCTTCCAAATTTCCTTGCCCTCGATCCATCCTGACGCGGAACTGAACATCACATGGTCTTCAACGAAACAGGACACGACTTCGCCGTTCCTGGATAGTTTCTCAAGCAGGCTGTCTTTAACTTCATCGTGATCGAACAAAACGACATACCATCCGGACGGCAGTTGCACACCGTCGATCTTGGCTTCCGCGACCTCCTCCCGCTTTCCAGTGGGACGCAGCCCCAGAACTGCGCAGACACTCTTCACATTGCCGCCCTTCAGCGCCGCCCATGAAAGAGAATATCCCATCGCAGTTCACTTCGCCGACTGCACGAATATCGATTTGGGGAGCATCATGTGGACGCCTTTGTTGCCGTCGACTAGCTCGGTGATGTGGAGGTCGGCGGCGACGCTGGCTAGCATGTAGGCGTCATCGCGCGAGAGATGCTTTTCGGTGACGAGGAAATCGATCATCTCGCGGACGGCGAGCGTGGCGCAGGCGTTCAGGTCGTCGTTGAGGCCCATGGTGATGTAGTGCGTGGGCGTTTCGGCGCGCGGCCACTTCAGGTGCATGTCCTTGCGCACGATGAATTGAAACGTGCCGACGAGCGAAGTTTCGAGCGCGGTGATGTCCACTTCGCCGTCACCCTGCCCGGCGTGGCCGTCGCCCACTTCAAAGAGCGCGCCGGGCGCGTGCACCGGAATGTAAAGCGTCGTGCCGGCGACAAGGTCCTTGTTATCGAGATTGCCCGCCATAATCCACGGCGGAGCGCTGTTGAAGCGGCCCGCGCTTTCCGGCGGCGCGTCGCCCATGCTGCCGAAAAAAGGATGCAGCGGAATCTCGATGCCCGGCGCGAATTTCGCGATCATGCGCTTCTCATCCAGCGGAATGATTTTCATTTTCGCGTAAGGATAATCGTCCGGGATGTAGCCGCGCCCCGGCCCGAACGCGTTGTACGCATACGGAATCGCCAGCTTGATCGCCAGAATTTTCACTTCCAGCACGTCGCCCGGCTGCGCGTCCTCAATATAAATCGGCCCCGTCAAAATGTGCCCGCCCGGCCCTTTGTCTTTCACCTGGTCGGTAATATCGCGCAGCGATTGTTCGACCTGCTCCGGCGGCAACCCCGCATCCTCCAGCCGCTTCGGGCTATTCGTAATCAGCGTATCGATCTGCACCGTGTCGCCCGACTTGATGCGCAACACGGGCGTAGCCTTCGCGTCGTAATAACCCCACGCCACAGTCTTCGGCGTCGCCTTCAACGTATACGTCGCCTGTGCGCGAGTCTCCTGAGCAAAGGGCAGTGCAAGAATAGAAAGAACTGCAAGGCTGAGAATCCCGCTAGTCCCTTTCAACCGGCCTCCTAAATAGCATGTCTGATATCTCCAATTAAGTTACCTGAGAAGCTATCTCGGTCTGCTAGAATACGCTCGCCATGATGGCCGAAAAATACCGGTTCACGCTAGAGGAGAAGAACGCGCTGTTGCGTGAGCTCGCAAGGGTCTACCGGCGCGATGACGAGCGCGAATTTATGAAGATTTTGCGGAAGTTCGGGATACAGGACGAAGATTCGCGCTTCGCTGAGATCCTGAAGTTTTTCCGCGACTTACGCGGCGGGAAGGTTTAGCGGCTAGCTGCCGGATTTCCTCGCGCATGGCTTTGGCTTTTTCGAGCGGCAGCGTGGACATGTGCTCGATCAGGATTTCCGCCGTTCGTTCGGCAGCTTGGTCCAGCTTGCTGACCTTTTTTCTCTTCATTTCACTCATAGCATACCACCCCTACGGGCTTAACACCCGCCACTTTTCTGATCGTTATGACCTAGGCTAGCCCTGCTAGCGACCCTCGATCAAGGGGGAAAACCCGCACCCTTAAAAACCAAGGGAGCGGCACCCGGCCAGCGCAGAGCGCAGAGATAAGAACTATCGCGCGGTAATTCATATTCTTCCAGCTCTCCTCTTGGTCCTCAGCTTAAACAGGAAATCTATTCCTGAGACAAGGAAGTAATAGTAGGCCCACAAAATGAGAAGTCCTGGATTGCCCGATCGAAACGGATTGAGACTGTCACTGTGTGAGAAAACAGGAACGAACTGCATGACAAGGATTGGCCAAGACAAAAGATAGGCTAGAAATATTCGCACCGGTGAATACGCTTCACAGTCGTTTCCCGCGGCCCAACAGTGGCTGTAAGAGTAAAGCAATGGGCCAGCGAGCAATCCCAGAAGAAGAGCGGGAACCAGAGACAGCCAGATCGCCAGCCATCTTCGCTTCAACCATTCGATGAATTTCATAAGCAAGCATTCACTCTGGTCATGGATGCGTCATGTCCTCGGGTTTGACTAGGGCGTCGAATTCTTCGGCGCTTACGAAACCCAACTTGATGGCGGCTTCGCGGAGGCTTAGGTGGGAGTGATGGGCGGCTTTGGCGACTTGGGCGGCGGCGTCGTAGCCGATTTTGGGGGCGAGCGCGGTGACGAGCATCAGGGAATTGTGGACGTAGTGTTCGATTTGCGTGGTGTTGACTTCGATGCCCTGGACGCAGTGGCCAACAAAACTGTTCATGGCGTCGGCGAGAAGTTCGACGGAGTGGAGATAGTTGAAGATGATGACGGGCTTGAACACGTTTAGCTCGAAATTGCCTTGCGAGCCGGCAAAACCGATGGCGGCGTCGTTGCCCATCACTTGGACGGCGACCATGGTTAGCGCTTCGGCCTGCGTGGGATTCACTTTGCCGGGCATGATGCTGGAGCCAGGCTCGTTTTCGGGAAGAGTGAGTTCGCCAAGGCCGCAGCGCGGGCCGGAAGCGAGCCAGCGAATGTCGTTGGCGATTTTCATAAGCGACGCGGCGAGTGTTTTCAGGGCGCCGCTGGCGAAGACGAGTTCGTCGTGTGCGCTGAGTGCGGCGAATTTATTGGGATGCGAGCGGAACGGCAGGTTCGTAAGCTCGGCGATTTTTTTCGCGGCGCGTTCGGCAAATTCGGGATGGGCGTTGAGGCCGGTGCCAACAGCAGTGCCGCCGATAGCGAGGTCGTAGAGGCCGTCGAGAGCCATGGCGATGCGGCCGCCGTCGCGGTCGAGCAGATTGACGTAGCCGGAAAATTCCTGGCCGACGGTGAGCGGCGTGGCGTCCTGCAAATGGGTGCGGCCGATTTTTACGATGCCGGCGAATTCCCTGGCTTTGGCGTCGAGCGCGTCGCGAAGTTTTTTCACGGCGGGGAGAAGCTTCTGGCGCGTTTCCGTGGCGGCGGCGATGTGCATGGCCGCGGGGAAGGTGTCGTTCGAGGACTGCGACATGTTTACGTCGTCATTCGGATGGATGGGCTTCTTGCTGCCCATCGCGCCGCCGGCGATTTCGATGGCGCGATTCGAGATAACTTCGTTGACGTTCATGTTGGTCTGCGTGCCGCTGCCGGTTTGCCAGATGCGCAGCGGAAAATGCTCGTGAAGCTTTCCGGCGATCACTTCGTCGGCGGCTTGCGTGATGAGCGCGGTTTTGCCGGCGGGGAGCTTGCCGAGGTCCTGGTTGACGAGCGCGGCGGCTTTTTTGAGGATGCCGAAGGCGCGGATCAACTCGGGCGGCATGGTGTCCTTGCCGATGGCGAAATGGATGAGCGAGCGGGCGGTCTGCGCGCCGTAGTAGCGGTCGGCGGGGACGTCGATCTTGCCCATGGAGTCGGACTCGGTGCGGGTCGGGATGTTGGTGTCAGTTTCGATGAGTTCAGACATGATGGCTCCTGGATTTGAACGGGTAAATCTTACCTTGAAATGATGAAGAGAGAGTGAGTAGTGGGTGGTGAGTAGTGAATAGTGAAAGAGACGAGGTGCGGGGATCGCTTTGCGCGAATGGGCTGAAGTCTGGGCTGGGTGGAATGGGGATTCTAACGCAGAGGGCACAGAGTACACGGAGGGTCGCTCCCGTTGGCGGCGTTTTGGGCGAGCGGGGTACAAAGCCTTTATGGGATTTCTAGTTAACAATAAGACCCCCACCCCCCGGGTTTTTTTGTAAACGCGGATTCTAAAGGACTTTAAGTCTAACGAAATTGAAACTGCGGATTCTGAAGGACTTAGGGCCGGATTTTGTGGAAGTGCGGATTGTAAAGGAGTTAATGGAAAAGAAGCGTTGGGGCAGAGGGATGGAAACCCGCAGCTCAGAGGAAGAAGAGTGGAGAAGATTTGTTTGGCGAGATTCACGGGCAATTATAGCATGTTGGTTCTGTTTGTCAATTGGTAATTACTAAGACGTTTGAATTCAGAGGGATAGCTGATGCCAATTCGAACCGGCACCTCTGCCGGTTGGCCTTGCGCGCTCCTTATCGGGAAGGTAGTCTGGCTTAACTTTCGTGAATCCCAATACTTACATTATCGCTGGGCCAAATGGGGCGGGGAAGACGACATTCGCGCGGGAATTTCTGCCGAACTATGCGAATTGCAAGATTTTCATTAACGCGGATTTGATTGCGCAGGGGATGGCTCCTTTTTTGCCGGAAAGCGCGGCTTTTCGAGCGGGCAGACTGATGCTGGAGGAAATTGCGTTCCACTCTGCGCGAGGAGCGGATTTTGGATTTGAGACGACGTTATCCGGGAAAGGACACTTGCAAGTTGTGCGAGGGCTGAAGGCCCGCGGGTATGCGGTCCACATTTTTTATCTTTGGGTGCCTAGCGCGGAGCTGGCGCTGTCGCGGGTGAGAGATAGGGTTTTACGTGGTGGGCACAACATTCCGGAGGAGGTTGTGCGCAGACGGTTTGAGCGGTCGATCCGGAATTTCTTGGGGGAGTATCGGCCCTTGGCGGACAGATGGATTCTCTTCGACAACTCCGGAGCAGAACCAAGAGTCATGGCGACAGCGCGAAACGGAGAGCTTCGCATAGTCGACTCACAGCGCTACAATGGGATTGTTGCGAGCCATGGAAGACCATGATTAGCCCCCCTTTAAATGTTCTCGAACTGCCGTTGGAGGAGCGCGCGCTGATGGCGTTGAAGGCTGCGGTCAAGAAGGTTATTGAAGAGCACGCGCGCGAGGGGCTGCCGTTGTATATATGGCGTGATGGAAAAGTTGTTGCGGTTCCTGCCGAAGAGTTACGTACGCATTCCGGGTCGTAGTCCCACCAAAGTCTTACTTTGAAATTCAAAATTGAGGATTTGAGAACTGGGGCGTCGTGGTTGTGTGGTTGTGGGAAGAAGCAGAAGAAAGAGGGCACGATGTATCGTGCCCCTACACGAGACGCACATTTCGCATTATTCGTAGCGCAGGGCTTCCATGGGGTCGGTCGCGGAGGCGCGGCGGGCGGGCACGAAGCAGGCCAGTGCTGCCGCGGCGATTAGGATAAGGGTGACGGTGCCGAGGATGAGCGGGTCGCGCGAGCTTTCGTTGACCCACTTCGTGGCCAATTTGTTGAACGCGAAACACAGGAAAATGCCTGCCGCGATGCCAGCGCCGACATTGAGCGCCGTTGCGGAAAGAACTATGCGGAAGACATCGCCAGCTTTCGCGCCGAGTGCCATGCGGATACCGAATTCGTTGGTGCGTGTGGCGACGCCGTAGGAGACGACGCTGTAAAGCCCAACCGCTGCGAGCAAGAGCGCGAGAACCGAGAAAATGCCGAACAGGATAGCCACGAGACGTTGCTGGCCGTACTCGGGGAGGTTCGTGATCCAGCCTTCGAGGTCGCGCACGTCGCCGAGGACCTGCTGATCGGGGTCCACCTGAACGATCTGGGCCCGAATGTCGCGAAGGAGCGAGAGAGGTGGGATGTGCGTGCGCACAAGGACCTGCGTAAACATCCACATTTTGAGGGTGTACGGAATGTAGACGGCGGGCTTGATCGGGTTCCGCAGACCATCGTCCCGTACGTCCGCGACAACGCCGATGATTTGTAGCCAATCGTCACTGCCCGGAGCAGCCGGCGCATAAAGGGGCTCGGCTTTCAGGCCCGAAGTACGCAAGCGCTGGCCGAGGGCATTGCCGTTTGGCCAGTATTGGCGTGCCATGGTTTGGTTGATGACGGCGACAGTGGCTCCGCGCATCGTTTCGGCATGATCCCAGATGCGGCCCTGAGAGAGAGGAATGTGAAGCAGAGGAAAGTATTCGGGACTGACCAGGTTGAGCCGCGCTTCGTGCTTTTCTCCATCGTTGAGGCCCATGATTTCGAAGCGGTTGTCGTTGCCGTTGGAAGGCGGTGTGGCGTTTGTGGAAATAGCGGCCATGGCGACTTCCGGCATGGAAGCGAGGCGAGCGCGAAGCTGATCGAAATATTCCGAGCGCTCCTTCCAGGAATTGTGCGTGTTTTCGTGGATGGGAATGGGGACCGACATGGCGAAGTGCGGGTCGTAGCCGAGATCGGCTTTCACCAGTTTTAGGAAGCCCTTGCCAGCGGCGCTTGCCGCTGTGAGCATGAGCAGCGTAAGGGCGACCTGCGCGCCGACCATCAAACTATGAGTGCGGCGAGCGCGGGCGCTGCCGCTGATGCGTCGCGTGCTGCTCTGCATCAGGCGGGCCAGATCAGGGCGAGAAAGCTGCAGAGCTGGCCATAAGCCGAAGATAATCGTGGTGGCGCAGGCCAAGGCGACGCTGAACAACAGAACCGGGACGTTCATCTTGATCACGGATTCGGCGGCAAAGGTGTACCGCGGTAGCCATGCGGTGATGAATGCGAGGCTCTTCCATGCCAATAGCACGCCGAGCAGAGTTCCTGCGACGGCGATGGAGAGCGACTCAGTGAGCAACTGGCGAATCATCTGCCAGCGGCTGGCGCCGACGGCAGCGCGTACTGCCAACTCGTGCTGGCGCTCCGTGCCTCGCGCCAGTAGGAGGATCGAGACGTTGGCGCAGCCGATCAGCAAGAGTGAACCAACCGCGCCGAGTAGCAGATAGAGGATGGGTCCGAGCGGCCTCGCGTAAATCTCCACAATACTGCGCAGATTTACGCGGAATGTATCGGTGGGATAACGCGCGGGCGTTTGCTTGGCGAACTGCTCGAGAAGCGGCTGAAGCTCTGCGTTCGCCTGGGCGACCGTAACGCCCGGCCTAAGTTTGAGCGAGCCTCCGTAATATTTGTCGGGGTCGTTGGTGAGTTTAAGCGGGAGGTAGACGTCGCCTTCTCCCCAGCGAAAACGCGGCCCCATGACTCCAACGACTTTGTAGGGTTTGTGAACCAACTGAAGGGTACGGCCCACAACGTTTGGATCGCCTGCGTAATAGCGCTGCCAAAATGGATAGCTGAGTACGACGACAGCTTGCGCATCCTGGCCAAAGGGTGCGTCGGAGGGAATCAGCCAACGCCCCATCATGGCGGTGCTGCCCCAATGATTGGGAGCTTCCGGGGAGATGTCCATCCCTCGGACATCTTCGGGAAGGTCGCCATCGGTAGTGGTGAGGTTCCAGCCCCCCAGGGCGACGACGCTTTCAAACGACTTGGTTTGGCGAAGCAGTTCTATTTCGGGCCCGTTGAGGCCGGAGAAACGGTCTTGGCTGGACTTGTCCGTGAGCCGAATTTCCATCATGCGGTTGGCGCCGGGATAGGGGAAGGGATCGAGCAGTACTGCGTAGATGACGCTGAACACGGCACTTGTGGCTGCTATACCCAGGGCGAGGGAGAGCACGGCGGTCAGCGTAAAGCTTGGGCGGTTGCGGACCTCTCGTGCAGCATAGCGTAAATCGGAAAGCAGCGAGTTCATGGATGCCTCAAAACGTGAACTCCCGATGGGGCCGACACAAAGGGATAGGCCTCGGAAAGGCTGCAGCTCGAGAGTTCACAAGGATAGACGACGGCATGGTGCTCCCGGTTAGTAGACGTCGCAACGATGAATTTGTTCCCGATTGGTGGGAAGCTCGGGCAGAAGTGTTGGTTGCATGGTATCGCGAACAGCCATGGAGGAAACCGAGAGCCGACACTACCTACGCTTTCTAGTGGCCGAGATTTTTCGTGAAGAAATTAGACATGATGTTCAGGGCTTCGGTGGTTTCTGGGAGTTGGAAGTGGTACCAGAAAGCGTGGGGCAGGGCTTCGAAGACAACAAGTTGGGCATTGTTGCCGGCGTGGAGTAGTGCGCGGTGGAAGAGGGCCGTGTCGCTGAGGAGGAGGTCTCGTGTGCTGGTTACGAGCAGGCTGGGGGGCATGCCTTTTAGGTTGGCGAAGATCGGGGAGAGCACGGGATCTCTGCGATCGGTGCTGCGGGCGTACTCCTCGCCGGTGGGAGCGCTGGGGTCTTGGGGCTTCAGGTTGCCGGGGAAGCCGTTGAGAGCGAAGAGTTGGTGAGAGTCTGGCGTGCGGGAGTAGTCGGTTAGGACGGAGAAAAGGCCAAGCGCAGCGGGTTCAGGCAAGTTTAGTTGCTTGAGGCGGACGGCGACTTCGGCGGTGAGAATGGCGCCGGCGGAAGTGCCGAAGATGCCGATGTTTTGCGGCTTGTATGTTTTGAGAAGGGCTTTGTAGACGGCGACAGTGTCGTCAACAGGGGCGGGGAAGGGATTTTCGGGCGCGAGGCGATAGTAGACGGAGACGACTTTGATTCTGGCGAGATTCGCGATGGGCACGCCTTCGATGAGGGAGCCGGAGTCGGAATTGAAACCGCCGCCGTGGAGATTGATCAGTACGAGATTGCGGTTGGCTTCGGGCGTGGAGAGAGGAGTGATGATGTCGGTGCGAACGCCGGCTGTGGTGGTTTCTTCCACGTTTACCGGAAAGAGGCGGCGGGCTTCGGCGGACTGTTTTACGCGCCATTCGTCGGTGCGCTTGCGGCGAGTGGCAAGGTCTTCGGGGCCGGGTGTGGATTGCGCTAGCGAGGCTAGCCATTTTTGAGCTTCAGGGCTGATGGTGGTGGGCATGGGGATGGTGCGGGTGATGTGGGCGGTGCCGTCGGGATCGAAGGTGGCGGAGTCTTCTGGCGCGGATTGATTTGGATTGCTCGATGCGAAGAACGAGGCAAACACGATCAGCAACGCAGGAAAAATAATTTTTCTCGACACTGAAAGGTCCTCCGAATGGATTAGCTGAGATAGAGCAGAATGCAAGAGCCTCGAAGGCGGAATACTACCTATCAGGAGACGCGGTGGCTAGAAATTAAACGGATTCAGAGAAAAGATAACGCAGAGGCGCAGAGGAGCGCAGAGATTCGCGGAAAGTTTTCGGAGGAAAAGACTGCTTGAACATTGCGTCTGGGCAAGCTGGGCGGGGCAAGCCCCGCTCGTACAAGGGATTGGGCGTGTTTTGTGAAGTTTGGCGTATTTGGATTTGGCTTGTTGGAGGATAGGATGTCGGAGTGCAAACCTACGATTGCTGACTTTTGGCCACAACCAAGCAGAACCTAAGCCCACATTGACCCTCAACGCCGCGAGCCTATCACGCGCTGGAAGCATTTGAGAAATGACTTGTGCGATTGGAAACATGGTGGCCGTCGGGTAGCGCACGGGGAGAGAGTGAGGGGGCTGCGTTGTGTATAATTGAAGCCTTGGGGAATTAGCGGAATTCATGCCAGAAGAGACAAAAACTGTAAAGGCTAGCGCGGAAGTGCTGCGCATGCGTCGACAGAGGTTCCGGCGAACGCGTATGCGCGAGTTGAAGATGATTGCAAAGGCGCTCGCTTCGACGAAGCATCCCGTTTTGGTGCACATCATTCCCATGCGGCGATGCAATCTGGATTGCGGGTATTGCAACGAGTACGACAATGTCTCGAAGCCGGTGCCGCTGGAGGAGATGAAGAAGCGGCTGGATATTTTGGCGGACATGGGGACGTCCATCATCACGATCAGCGGCGGCGAGCCGCTGATGCATCCGGAGCTGGAAGGCGTGATTCGGCACATCCGGAAGCGCGGGATGATCGCGGGGATGATTACCAACGGCTTTTTGCTGAGCAAGGAGCGAATCGGGACGCTGAACGAGGCGGGGTTGGAGCACCTCCAGATCAGCATCGATAACCTGGTGCCAGATGAAGTGTCGAAGAAGAGTTTGAAGACTCTGGATACGCGGCTCGAATGGCTTGCGGAATTCGCCGTGTTTCAGGTGAATATCAATTCGGTGCTGGGGAGCGGCGTCAAGGATCCGGAGGATGCGTTGAAGATTGCGCATCGTGCTGTGGATCTGGGTTTTACGAGCACGGTGGGGATTATTCACGACGGAAATGGGCAGTTGAAGCCGCTTGGTCCGCGCGAGTTGGAGATTTTTGAAGAAGTCATGACGCTGGGGAAACGGTCTTTCTCGCGATTTAATGATTTTCAGCACAGCGTGGCGCGCGGCAAAGAGCATGACTGGCGTTGCCGTTCGGGCTCGCGGTATTTGTATATTTGCGAGGACGGGCTGGTGCACTGGTGCTCGCAGCAGCGGGGGTATCCGGGGATTCCACTGTCGCAATACACGGACGAAATGCGCCATCGCGAATATTACACGACGAAGCATTGCGCGCCGATGTGCACGGTTTCCTGTGTGCAGCAGGTGGGGATTATTGACAATTGGCGCGGGCCGCAGAACTTGAAGCCGAAGGCCATGGCACCGCCATCACCTCAACCCGAGTTGGTGCAAATCGGCAGTACACGAAGCCATTCCTAAGAGCGAACTAATTTTCTTCATGCTACGAACTCTATAGTTTCTCTCCGCGCACATGGATGGGTGTGATTGATTGACGGTTAGGCCTGGCTTGCGAAGAATGAGAGGATGCCGGGCGCAGCGATTGAAATTGAAAACCTGACCAAGGACTACCCGTTCGGGTTCCTGCACCTTAAGAAGAAAAGGTCGCTGGAAGGCTTGACGATGCAGGTCGAGAGCGGCGAAGTGTTTGGATTTCTCGGGCCGAACGGGGCGGGGAAGTCGACGACGATCAAATTACTTGTAGGACTGATTTTTCCCGACGCAGGGACTGCGCGGATTCTGGGAAAGTCAACCACCGACATCGAAATGCATCGCGATATCGGGTATCTGCCTGAGCAGCCCTATTTCTACGATTACCTGACGGCTGCGGAGGTACTGGATTATTTCGCGAGGTTTCATGATTTGACGGCGGCGGACCGGCGCGAGCGTGTCGCGCGCATGCTGAAGAAAGTTGGTCTGGAGACGGCACGGAAGATTCAGTTGCGGAAATATTCAAAGGGAATGTTGCAGCGCGTGGGTTTGGCGCAGGCGATTCTACACGACCCGAAAGTCGTGATTTTGGATGAGCCTATGTCAGGGCTTGACCCAATTGGGCGGCGAGAAGTGCGCGACATTATTTTGGAATTGAAGCGCGAGGGAAAGACAGTGCTTTTCTCCACGCACATTTTGTCGGATGCGGAGATGCTGTGTGACCGAGTGGGTGTGATTGTGGGCGGGAAGCTGCGCGGCGTTGGCGCGCCGGGTGAAATGGTGGGGATGAAAGTGCAAGGCATGGAAATCCTGTTCGAATTGGCAGGTGGCGGCGCAAACGCGGCGGCGGTGATTGCGAAGGCCACAAAAACAGGCGACCGTTATCGCATGCAAATTTCGGAAGAGGAGCTGTACGGAGCATTGGAACAGCTTCGCGCGGTGGGAGCAAAAATTCTTTCTGTGGCGCAGATCAAGGCTTCGCTGGAAGAGTATTTCATGAACCTAATTGAGGCAGACCGCGCGCAAGCGGCGGCCGTCGAAGTGAGCGGGAAATGAAGCGAGCTGGCGCGGTGGCGCTGAATACGTTTCGCGAAGCGGTGCGCGATCGCGTGCTCTACAATCTTGTTTTTTTTGCCCTGCTTATGATGGCGGCGGCGATCTTTGTCGGGGGAATCTCGATCGGGATCGAAGAGATGGTGATCAAGAGCCTGGGTTTGAGCGCCATCAGCGTGATCGGGCTACTGATCGCGGTGTTCATCGGCGTCGGGCTTGTTTACAAAGAGATGGACAAGCGGACGCTGTATGCGTTGCTGGCCAAGCCGGTGCGGCGATGGGAATTTCTGCTGGGAAAATTCGGCGGACTGGTCCTGACGCTGGCCGTAAACACGCTGGCGATGGCCGCGGGATTGTTCGTGGCCTTGTTGTATGTGAAGCATCATTTGGAAAGCACGGATGGCGTGCTGCTCATTGCTATTTATTTCATTTTGTTGAAATTGATGATGGTGGTGGCGCTGGCCTTGCTCTTCTCGTGTTACACCACGCCTTTGCTGGCAATTTTATATACGTCGGCACTATACATTGCCGGATTGTTTGTGGAGGAAATGCGAACTTTTCACTTCGCTTCTCCAAATCCAGGGACGGAGGGGTTACTTCGGGGACTCTCCTACCTTCTGCCGAATTTTGAAAATTTCAATGTGATGGCCGCCGCCGCGCATGGACGCGACATTCCTGGCGCTCTGATTCTGCAGAACACGGCTTACGCCGCATTGTATAGCGGCATTGTGCTGCTCGTGGCCGCCGCCGTTTTTTCGCGCCGGAATCTGAAATGAGTTCACAGAATTCGAAGAACTGGCTGCTGCTGATTTTACTTCCGCTGGGATTCGCGGGAGTGTGGCAGCTTCAGAAGCATATCGACGCCCAGCGAACGGCCTTGCATCAGGAGCGAGACGAGCTGGTGCTGCGTTCCGGCAAGTTGTTGAAGGCGATGAGCCTCGAATACGCGCCGTTGATGGCTGACATTTACTGGACGCGTGTGGTGCAATACTACGGCGACAAACGCGCGAAACACGATGCGAATTTCGAGCTGTTGTGGCCGCTTCTGGATGTCACGACGACGCTTGATCCTAACTTGCTGGTGGCTTACCGCTTCGGCTCGACATTCCTGAGCGAACCCTCTCCACGCGGAGCCGGGCGGCCGGAACTCGGCATCGAGCTTTTGGAGCGAGGCATTAAGACGAATCCCGACTACTGGCGGTTTTATGAAGACCTGGGATTCGTTTACTACTTTGAGTTAAAGGATTACGAAAAAGCTTCGGCGGCTTTTGCCGAGGGAAGCAAGAACCCGGATGCGCAGATTTGGATGAAAATCATGGCTGCGAGAATCGCAGCCGAGGGCGAATCTCTTGCTACGTCAGTATTTTTGTGGAACGAGGTTTACCAGACGGCGAAAGATCCTCAAGTGAAAGCAAACGCGCTGACGCATCTGCAACTGTTGGGCGTTGAGCAGGATTGCAAACAGCTTGATGCGCTCGCGGGCGAATTTCAGAAGAAGACAGGACGGCGCCCCTCGCGCGTCATAGAACTCGTCCAGGCTGGGCTGCTGCCGCGCGTGCCAGTGGATCCGGCGGGTTTCCCTTACGTTTTCGGACCGGCTGGCAAAGCGGAGCTGAATTTGGATAGCCCGCTTCTCGAGCAGCAACTTTTGCACCAAGATTCAAAGT
Source organism: uncultured Acidobacteriota bacterium (assembly GCA_963784015.1). GTDB lineage: Bacteria > Acidobacteriota > Terriglobia > Acidiferrales > UBA7541 > Acidiferrum. The sequence continues at coordinate 536,122 of CAWAPX010000023.1, read as the reverse complement.
AGGTTTAACTCGAGTCTTGCCTTGTTGAGAAAAGCACCGGCTGAAGCCTGTGCCACTGGGCGGTTAGTTGGCTCCTTCCTGCATTTTTTCTGTTTGTTCTGTGGTGCAGAGAAGCGTCATTTGAGGGTCGATGACGAGCTTGTGCGGCGCGACTAGCGTTGTGAAGTGGAAGGAAGTCTCGGGGCCGGCGGCGACGACGGAACCGAGATAAACATTGTGGCCGGCACTAGTGTTGGCGTAGAGCGGCACGCTGACGATGAACGAATGCGGCACACCGGTTTGAAAGAGTTTTCCGCGAACGACTTCACCTTTATCGGTATGGTGGGTAGAGAACTCTACGCGGTAGTGCGGGATGCCTGTCCCGCGCACCCACTGTTCAAAAAACCACTCCATGCTGCGGCCGCCTTCGAGATCCATGGCAGGCGTCATGACGGCCTCAACTTCACGCTGAAAATCGTCCGTGGAGAACGCGCGGTAGGCGTACTTTGAGGAAATCGTGCGAAGCAATGCTACGAACCGCGCGTCGGGATCCTTGGCGCTCGGCTGACGCAGCATTTCGCGCAGCATGTGAATGACCCAGGAACCTTTGCCGTAAATCACTTCCTCAAAACCGCTCGGTGACTTCGAGGAATTCAGCCGGTTGCCGAGAGCCAGCGCGCCAATCTCACCCTCAGTTGTGTCCGAACCGGGAATCTTTTCCTCGAGTTGTTTGCGGTAGCGTTCAAGCCAGATATGAACGGCGTGCTCGGAAGGTTTTCTGCTTTCCGCGAAGAGCAGCGCAAGGTAATTCGCAAAGGCCTCATCGATCCACTGATCCCGGTAGCTCGACCAGCCGACAACGTTGCCCCACCACTGATGGGCAACTTCGTGATAAGGGACGATATCGGTAAATGCTTCCTGGCGGGCGGAGGAGAGCCCTGCGCGATTTTGCGCTTCGGCGGATAAGAAAGAAAATGTCGAAATGTAAAGCAATCCAGGCCAACCCTGGCCGAAAGTGCCGGGAATCTGCGAAACGCTTAGCGTGCGATAAGGAAAAGGCCCGCTGAAATTTTCGTAAAAGCGAATGGAAGAGTCGATTTCTTTGCCGAGTTGCTTGAGCGCGTCGGCGGGGCTCGGGTTCGGCGGTTGCATGGCCGCGCGGCTGTTTCCGCCGGGCATGCGAAACGGAACATCTACTGACGGAAGTGAACTAGGGTCAGGCGCGTCAAGACGATTGCTGAGAGCTTGTTCGAGCTGGCGGTTGGCGTACACGTCGATCGTGCGCGTTTCGTTGGAGATGGAACTGGAAGCGTATTCGCCCAAATTAAATCCAGCGATTGCGAGTGGCTTGTCGCTTCGCCAGTGGCCTATTTGTAAATCTCCAGACTTCTGTTCATCGATCTTGGCACCGGTGGCGACCAGTTTTAGATGGTGCGGCCAGCGCATGGTGAGGTTATACGAAGCAAAATCCGCTTGATCGCCCAGATGTGGATACCAGCTTTCGCGCGCGCCGACGAAGAGCACACCGTTGCCTGCGTCTTCGATGACATTGCCACGGTAATGAAATTGAATCGTAAACTCCTGGCCCTTCTGAGAAGGCTGCGGAAGCACGACATGGAGATAGTCCTTACCGCGCACGCTGCGCTCCTGGAGGTTCATCCCTTCGTTTTGGAAATAGGCCAGGGGTTTGCCTTGGGCGTCCGAAACGGTTTCGGCGTGAAGTGCGCGGGAAAGTTGAAACGTAAGAACGCGCTCGCCGGAAGTTTCGGCACGAAAATGAACGGCGGCTGTGGCGTCGAGGGAATTGTCCGGCTGAACTGTGGTGTCCAGGGTGTAGTCAAGTGCACGGAAATCGACTGGCGGAGGAACGGAGCCGGGGACACTGTAGGACGCCCAGACATCGTAGTACATGAAATTATCGGATTTTCGCCGCTGGCCCAGAAGGAGCTGCTCCCTCCGCTGGGTGTCGAAAAGAATATCGAAAGCGCCGGTCTCAACGCCTTCGAGCGCCGCGTAGAAATAAGGCTTTGGATTTTGCGAGAGACGGTCTTCGAGAATACGAAGGGATTGCGAAACATTGAACTGCGCGACGAAGGGGTCCGAAAGCGAAGCGAAGGCGGTATCCAATTGTGGGGTTAGATTAGCAGAATGGAATTGTCGGAGGAGATCATCCGCGGCGTCATCGGTGAAGCGCACATAGGCGCTGAGGAATTCCTGGTCCAGAACGGGAGCGCCGAGAAAGTGAGCCATCTGCTGTTTTTCCACCGGTTCGCGCGGGAACGCCAGAGCGTGCCCTCGGCCGGAGAAGATGAAGCCGGTGACGTGTCCGTCAAGGGGAGCGAGAAAAGCGAGTTTGCCTTCTTCGAAGTATATTTCCACATCGCCACGGCGGAGTTCGATGCGGTTGGCGGCGGAGAGTTCGTAAGTGGCCGCAGGATCGAGACGCAAATTGTTGATGGCGTCGTAGAGTTCGTGAGGTGATTGAGCAGTGGCGGCGGAAACGGGCAGCGCCATAAGGCACCACACGACAAGAAGTGCCCCCCCTGGCCGCATGTAAGAAGTGTAGTCACATTCGGCATTGCGGAACAAGGCCGCGAGGAGCGCGAAGGCGAGGAGGGCTAGAATGTGAAAATGGGCCATTCCACCTTATTTAGACGCGCGCTGATGCTGTGTGCCGTGGTGTTTTTTGGGGCGGTTGTGGCTCGTGCGGACACCATCGTCCTGAAAAACGGACGGCGTATTGTCGCGAACAACGTAAGAGAAGAAGGCGACAAGGTTAAGTACGAGACTTCTGCGGGTGAGCTGAGTTTGCCAAAGTCCATTGTCGACCATATCGAGAAAGGCGGCAGTGTGCCGATGGGGGATTCTCCCGCGGCAGCCGCCGCGAATCTAGCCATTACTCCGCCCGCGATGGGAGCGATAAGCGGTGGCTCGGAGATTGAGAGCGGCGCCGTGCACGACGGTGCGATTGACCGGGAGTACATCGCGAAGCTGGAAGCAGCAGCGCACGCTGGCGATCAGCGCGCGAATGCGGGTGCTGCACTTGCGCATCATGCGGCGGCGCAGTTCGAACTTTCACGAGGCGACATGGAACGCGCGCTGGCCGACGAACGCGCAGCGCTCACATATTCGCCGGAAGAGCCGGCACTCCTGATGAATGTGGCTTACCTGCATTTACGGCGAAGCGAATACAAGCAGTCGCTGGATTATCTTGAGCGTGCGCGGCGCGTCGCTCCAGACAACGCCGACGTCGCGAAGCTGGAAGGCTGGGCGTACTACGGAATGAACAAGATGGATCAGGCTGTTTCGGAGTGGAAGCGCGCGCTGGCTTTGCGACCTGATCCGGAGGTGCAGACGGCGCTCGACAAGGCGCAGCGCGACAAGCAGGAAGAAGAAAGTTACAAGGAAAATGAAAGCAGTCACTTTACGCTGCGGTACAGCGGCTCGGCGGAGCCCGCGCTGGCGCGCGACGTTCTGCACACGCTGGAGGCACATTATTCCGCGATCGAGTCCGAGTTGAATTTTGCTCCACCGGATTCCATCGGTGTGGTGCTCTATACCCAAGAGGCTTTTGCCGACATTACTCGCGCACCGGGCTGGGTGGGCGCACTGAACGATGGGCGAATTCGCGTGCCTGTTCACGGACTGAGCGGCGTGACGCCGGAGCTGTCGCGCGTCCTGAAGCACGAGCTAACCCACAGTTTTGTGGGGCAGAAGACGCGCGGCCACGCGCCGACCTGGATCCAGGAAGGTTTGGCGCAATGGATGGAGGGCAAACGCAGCGGCGACAATGCCGCAGTTTTGGCACAAGTTCAAAAAGAAGGGCATGCTGCTTCGCTGGGCGATCTGGAAGGATCGTGGATGGGCCTGCAGAGCGATGCAGCGGGCTATGCGTATGCGTGGGCCCTCGCAAATATTGAATACATCGTGCAGACGGACGGCATGGGCGACATCGAGCGAATCCTCGATCGCATCGGCAGCGGCAGTTCCACGGAAGCGGCACTGCGCGAAGTATTGCATAGTGATTACAACGATTTGATGCAGTCCACCGCCGAATATCTGAGCAAGACCTACGGGCACTAACATAATCAGGCTTTCAAGTTTTTTTAAGAGCTCAGCAAAGCAGCGAGAAGCGCAGCGCGGGCTGGCATGGCATTGATTAGGATGTGCTCATCCGCAGAGTGGGCGCCATGGCCGACGGCGCCGAGACCGTCAAGCGTGGGAGCGCCAACTGCGGCGGTGAGATTACCGTCCGAGCCGCCACCGGCAGTGCATTCGCCGAGGGTGAGATCCATTTGCGCGGCTAGCTTTTTGGCCTTGGCGAAAAGTGCTGCGCTGGATTTTCGTTCGAGCGGGGCGCGATTAAAGCCGCCGCGAACTTCGAGCTTGGCACCGGGAAGAATGGGACGGAGCGCGTGGAGTTTGCGTTCGATGCGGCCCATGTCCGAGACGCGAAGCGAGCGCAGATCGAGGACAGCGCGGGCGTGCTCGGCGATGACGTTTACGCGCGTTCCACCTTCAATGATGTCGGCGTTTACAGAGACTCCGCGGCGCAGGTCGTTCCACTCCTGGATGCGCAGAAGCTGACGCGACAGCTCGTGGATTGCGTTGACGCCTTCTTGCGGCGCGAGGCCTGCATGGGAGGCGCGGCCATGGACGATGAGCTCAGCTTCGCCGACGCCTTTGCGGGCGGTCTTGAGCAAGCCTTTCGGTCCAAGAGATGGCTCAAGGACAAAGACTGCATCGCTGCGGCGCGCTTCTGTTTCAATGAGTTTCCTGGAGGCATCGCTGCCGATCTCTTCGTCAGAGGTCCAGAGAAAGACAAGCCGATGACGCAAGGGAACTTTTGTTTGCTGCAGAGCATCGAGAGCAAAGAGAGCTTGCGTGAGGCCGGCCTTCATATCGAAGATGCCTGGGCCATACGCTTTTCCACCGGCGACGCGGAAGGGCATTTTGTCCAGAGCGCCGCAGGAATAGACAGTGTCGTAGTGGCCGAGGACGAGGAACTGGCCCGCAGGACGCGATTTTTCGGACCACCAGGTCACACGAAGCTGGTCGCCGCGAACTTTCTGTATGATTCTTTCGACGCTTGCGCCGCGTTTGTGCCATTCCTTAGCGAGAATGTCGCAGCATAGGTCTGATGGCTCTTTTTCGAGACTGGGAGATTCCGCGAGGACAAGCTTCTGAAGCGTGGAAAGCATCTCTGGCAAGCGAGGTTTCAGAGCGCGCAACAATTCATTCGGGTAATTGGTCTCGGGCATGGCCGGGACATGCTAACAATGACGGGCAGCCGGAGCAACGGTACAAGCGCAAAATGCGGCAATAGCAAGAATTTCCAGCCCCGGCATCAAAGGACGGCACAGCGAGAGCGCGTAGCCCGGTTGACGTGGGTTCGCATATAATAGAAAGTTTGTTAGCAAAGAGTGGGCGCCGCAGGGAGGACCCGGGGCGCGATGGGGAGCAGGGATGATACTCGACGTTGTGGAAATTCAGAAGATATTGCCGCACCGTTATCCGTTTCTGATGGTGGATGCGATTTTGGAGATGGAGCGGCTGAAGTACATCGTGGGCGTGAAGAACGTAAGCATCAATGAATCTCATTTTCAGGGGCACTTTCCGGGTAAGCCGATCATGCCTGGCGTGTTGATCATTGAAGCGATGGCCCAGACGGGTGGTTTGCTGCTCTTGCTGGAGATTCCGGATCGCGACAACAAGCTGCTGTATTTCGTGGCCGTGGACGGCGCGCGCTTTCGGCGGCCGGTGGTGCCTGGCGACCAGTTGCGGCTGGAAGTGAAGGTTATTTCGTGGCGGGGCGATTTCTGCAAACTCGAAGGCAAAGCCACCGTGAACGGACAATTGGCGGCGGAGGCGACGTTGATGTGCAAGATGGTGGATCGTGCGATGGGCGCAAAGGCGGAAGAACCCGCGAAATGAGTAAGCCGGAGATTCATCCGCAGGCCATCGTGGCCCCAAGCGCGAAGCTGGGCCCCGGAGTGAAGGTTGGGGCTTATGCGATTGTGGGTGACGAAGTGGAATTCGGCGAGGGTTGCGTACTTCACCCGCACGCGTTTGTAGGCGGGCCTGCGAAGTATGGCCGCAACAATGTGTTCTATTCGTTTTGCGCGGTCGGTGGTGATCCGCAGGACTACACATTTGGTGGCGAACGGACCGAGTTAGTTGTGGGCGACGGAAATATTTTTCGCGAGTACGTCACCGTTAGCAGGGGAACGGTGAAGGGCGGTGGAGTCACGCGGGTTGGCAATGAGAATTTCTTTCTGGCCTACTCGCACGTGGGGCACGACGACCAGATCGGCAATCAGACTTTGTTCGTGAATGGCGCGACATTGGCCGGGCATGTTGCGGTGGAGGATTTTGCGACCATCGGCTCGTTTTCGGTGGTGCACCAGTTCTGCCGTGTGGGGCGGTATGCCTACGTGGGTGCATGCACGGTGATCGTGCAGGACGTGCCGCCGTTTTCGCGTGTGGTTACGGAGCGCGAGACGAAGAGCTACGGCGTCAATACCATTGGGCTTGAACGCAAGGGTTTTTCGAAGGAGCGATTGCAAGTGCTAGATCGGGCTTTTCGTTTTTTGAGCCGATCGAAGATGAACACATCGCAAGCTCTCGCCGAGATGCGAGCGAAGCTAGCCGGCTCCGATGACGTCCAGGAACTCGTCCGATTTATCGAGACTGCTGAACGCGGAATCGTGAAGTAAGAATCACAGTCGCCCACACACACTTCATGCCGGACACCAGCGCAAACGTGACAGGATGGGGACTTATCGCCGGAAATGGGCGGTTTCCGTTTCTCGTGCTGGAAGGCGCGCGAAGCCAGGGCATTGAGATGGCGGTGATCGCGCTGAAGGAAGAAGCCTCGCCGGAATTGGAAAAAAGCGCCAAGCGGCTGCACTGGGTAAGCCTCGGCGAATTGAGCAAGGCCATCGACCTGATGCACAAGGAAGGCGTGACGCAAGCGGTGATGGCCGGGCAGGTGAAGCACAACAAAATTTTCAGCGCGATCCGCCCGGACTGGAAATTGGCGAAGCTGCTTTTCTCGCTGCCGCGGAAAAGCACAGATGCGCTGATTGGAGGGATCGCGAAGGTCCTTCAGGATGAAGGGATTCAGCTGGTGGACTCGACGCTGTTTCTGAAGCCATTGCTCCCCGAGCCGGGTGTACTGACTCGAAGGGCGCCCAACGAACAAGAAGCCGCGGATATTGCTTACGGTCACAGCGTGGCGCGGCAAATCTCGGGCATGGACATCGGACAAACGGTGGTGATTTCGGACCAAGCCTGCGTGGCCGTGGAAGCCATGGAAGGAACGGACGAAACCATTGCGCGGGCGGCTCGCATTGCTGGCGGTAAGGCTCTAGTGGTTGTGAAAGTGAGCAAACCGCGCCAGGATATGCGGTTTGATGTACCCGTGGTTGGTTTGCCGACCATCGAACAGATGAAGAGCTCTCGCGCCACGGCGCTTGCGGTGGATGCGGGACGCACCTTGCTGTTTGACCGTCAAAAATTAATTGAGCTGGCCGACGCGGCAGATATCGCCATTCAGGCGTTTGCGCCGGCGACGGCAGTGGAACCGAAGAGTGCTTCGGGGGGAACAACCAAAGAATGAGCGGCGCAGGGCGAGATATGGGAAAAGTCCGCGCCGCAGTCGTGGGAGCGGGGGAATTTGGCCGCAACCACGCGCGAGTATATCGCGAGCTGGAAGGGGCTGAACTCGTTGGCGTTTACGACCGGGATCAGGCTCGCGCGGAAGCTATCGCTGTAGAATTTCATACCAGGGCGCTGCGCAGCCTCGAGGAAGTCCGCGAACTTGCCGAAGCCGTGAGCGTAGCTGTGCCGACAGTCGCGCATGCCGAAATAGGCTGCAAGTTGATTGAGAGCGGGCTGGACGTGCTGGTCGAAAAGCCCATGGCTCTGAATCTCGCGGAGGCAGATGCGCTTCTAGAAGCGGCGCGGCGGCACAAACGAATTTTACAGGTTGGCCACGTCGAAAGATTTAATCCAGCCGTGGCAGCGGTTGAGCCGATTCTCAATCGGCCGCTTTTTTTCGAAGTGCACCGTCTGGGAGTATTTACGCCACGCAGTCTCGATGTGGAAGTGATTTACGACGTAATGATCCACGATCTGGATATTCTTCTGGCGCTTGTGAAGGAGCCGGTGACCGAACTGAAAGCGGTAGGCATTCCTGTGCTGACGGACAAAGTGGACATCGCTCATGTGCGGCTGGAATTCGCGGGTGGCGCTGTCGCCAACGTAACCGCGAGCCGCGTCTCGACGGAACGCGTTCGCAAAATGCGATTTTTTCAGCAGCACGAATATATTTCGCTGGACTATGCGCGGCGCGACGCACTGCGCGTTGGCGTAAAGCGGCCCGGACCGCAACCTGAGTTTTCCTTTGAAAAATTGCCCGCGCCTGACGTCGAGCCTTTGCGCGCGGAACTCGAGGCCTTTTTGGAGGCGGTCAGCACCCGCCGTGAACCGCGCACCAACGGCGCCGCTGGTCGTGCGGCATTGGAATTGGCTACCCGGGTTATGGCAAGCATCCAGGAGCACGGAGAACGCGTCCAACTAGCAGCGTTCGCCTCACAAGAGAAAGCAGGAAAATGATTCCCCGCACCCTGGTTCCGGAAGGTGCCCGTCTGCCTGCGTCGGCAGACACTACGACACAGCGCCGGCGTCCCACCACCATGGATGAGCGCACGCTCGTCCCGGCCATGCTTCCAATCATCGAGCTGGACGGGAAATCCACTATTCCGCGATCGCTGCCGCTGGAATCGATTGCCGCGCGTGTCGTCGTGCCGCGTGACGTAAATCAAGAAGCCTACAACGTCGTGGAAAAACACTCGACTCCGGTCCAGCCGACGGACATGGACGAGCGCATCGCTATCCCGATTGGGGGAGCGCCGCTGGAAATCACGGAAGGCCGGCTGATCCCCCCGGCGGATATCGTCGATCTTGACGTGTTCATGACGGGCGAGGTAAATCTTCTTACCAAGCCGCAAACGGAAGAAAAAAACAAATGGGATTTGATCACGCGCGTTTCATCGTTTGCGTTTCACATCCTGCTGTTTTTGACGATTATTCTGTGGGCAAAGATTTTTCCGCCCCACGTGCCCACGAAGGATGAAATTGATCTAGCCAACCGGCAATTGACGTGGATTCCGCCGGAGAGTTCGTACGCTCCCAAACCGAAAGCGGAGCCTCGACCAGCGGCGCCGCCTGCCGTTCATGTGGATCCGAAAGTAATCAACAAAGTGGCTCCTCCTACGCCGCAACCTCCGCCCAGACCCCAGCCGGAAGTGCCGAAACGAGAGCTTCCAGATGCGCCCGCGCCAAAAGTACAAGAACCTCCACGTGAGGATCCAGTGGTGCCCAAGCCGGATGCTCCGAAGCCGCCCCTAAAACTTACAGTGCCGGACATGCCAACGCCGCATAGCGGGCTGACGTTGCCGAAAGCTCCCTCGCTCGAGGACACCGTGCAAGACATGTCCCGGGCGCAGAGCTCAAGCTCGCGCCCAATTGGGGGAGGGGGACGGATCCGCAGCCACAGCCCCACCGGTGGAGGTGGAGGAAGCGGTGGAACCGCCTATGGCGGACTCGAGATGCTCACGCCGGATCAGGGCGTGGACTTTAACAGTTACCTCCAGCGCGTGTACGTCACGGTAAAGCGAAACTGGTTTGCCATAATGCCCGAGTCTGTCGAGCTTGGGGAGAGAGGCATCGTCGTCCTGACGTTTAAGATTATGAGAGATGGCAGCGTGCCTGGTGCTGAGCCGCTCATTAACCGCAACTCGGGAAAAGAGCCGCTCGACCGGGCTGCTTACTCTTCCGTGCGCGCTTCAAATCCCTTCGAGCCGCTGCCTTCTCAATTCACCGGGCCTTACATTGAGCTGCGATACACCTACCTCTACAACATCCCGCCAGAAAGTCTCAATCAGCAGTGAGGATCGCGCGCCCCCAGATTCTTGGCAGTTTGCTGCTTGCGCTGGTTGTGTTCTTTGTGCTGCTCCTCCGCGCTTGGCATATTCTGTTTCGATGAATCCGGGCATATCTGAACTGCCGCTGGTTGCCGTGGTTGGGCCTACGGCATCGGGAAAGTCCGCGCTCGGCGTGTGGCTGGCCGAACAATTCGGCGGAGAAGTGTTGGCGTGCGATTCGACGCAACTCTATCGCGGTTTCGATATAGGCACAGCCAAGCCGGGGGTTGCGGAGCGTCGTGGTATTCCGCATCACCTAATCGACTCTTTAAGGCCCAGCGAGGCTGCGACCGCTGGCGGATATCGTCAGATGGCACTGATTGTGTTGGAAGATTTACGCAAGCGTGGACGATTGCCAATTCTTACGGTCGGCACAGGATTGTATCTACGCGCTTTGCTAGAGGGATTGGCTGACCTGCCGCAGCGTTCCGAAGAATTGCGAGATAGGCTGCGTGCGAGCGCGGAGGTGCGTCGGCCGGGTTACCTTCATCGGCTGCTGGCGCGGCTCGACCCCGAAGCAGCAGGAAAAATTGCTGCAGCGGACGAACAAAAATTGATTCGTGCCGTCGAAGTATGCGTGCTGGCGCGGCGGCCCCTTTCCGAAGTGCATCGCGCGGGACGTGCGCCGCTTGCGGGCTGGCGCTCATTGAAAATTGGACTGATGCCACCGCGCGAGGCGCTCTACGAACGTATCCACGCCCGTACGGATGCGATGCTCGCAGCCGGATGGATGCGCGAAGTGCGCAGTTTGGTGGATAGCGATTTACCAGAAGACGCGAAGCCTTTCGATTTCATCGGATACCCCGAACTCCGTCAAGTTCTGGACGGGAAGATGAAACTCGAAGAAGCGCGAGCGGCGATTCAACAAGCCACGCGACAATATGCGAAACGCCAAATTACGTGGTTCCGAAAAGATCCTTGCGTTCACTGGCTCACGGGTTTTGGTGACGATCCGCACATCCAAGACCAAGTACGCGAGTTGCTTCGTCAGCAGGGCTTGGCGGAGTCGCCGCGGACAAGCTGAGCGAGTATAATGGCGCAGGTGAAGAGAGACGTTCTCCTTGATGGCTCCCTCCGTGCAAAGGATTCAGGACTGACTTCGTGACGAAAACTTCGCAATCTATCTCTACCTCTACTGCGGATCGCGCTTTGCTTGTGGGTTTGGGCTGGAAGCGCAAGCCACGCTTTCCTGGGATGCCCGCGGGCGAACAAGGCAGGGAATCGCTCTTGGAGCTTGAGGAGCTGGCGCGCAGCGCTGGCGCGGTAATCGCGGGCACGGTTTTTCAGGTGCGCGAATCGGCGGACCCGGCGACGCTCGTCGGGCGCGGCAAACTGGATGAAATTCGCGCCGAAGCTACCGCGCACAAGGCGCCGTTGATTATTTTTGACAGCAACCTCTCGCCGATGCAGCAGCGCAACATCGAAGAAGCTACCGAGCGCCGCGTCATCGACCGTACGCAGTTGATACTGGATATTTTTGCGAAACACGCACGAAGCCGTGAAGGACAGTTGCAGGTCGAGCTTGCGCAGTTGAACTATATGCTGCCCCGTCTCACGGGCAAGGGCACTTCGATGTCGCGTCTCGGAGGCAAGAGCGGCGGCGGAGGCTCCGGCGGAGCGGGCGGTGGTGCGGGGCGTATCGGCGTTCGCGGACCTGGTGAAAAGAAGCTGGAAACAGATCGCCGGCGCATTCGCGATCGCGTCGGAAAAATTCAAAAGAGCATCGAAGACATACGCAAGCAGCGCTCTCTGAGGCGTGAAGCCCGCAACGCTGTGCCGCTTGGCACGATCGCGCTTGTGGGTTATACAAACGCTGGCAAATCGACTCTGTTTAATGCGCTGAGCCGAGCTGAAGTTCTCGTTTCCTCGCGGATGTTCGCCACGTTGGACCCGACGATACGGGCTATTCGTTTGCCTTCGAACCGCCGCGTCCTTGTGTCGGACACTGTCGGATTCATTCGCGATCTGCCCAAAGCATTGCTTACAGCATTCCGCGCGACGCTCGAAGAAGTACAGGAAGCGGCATTGATCCTCCATGTGAGCGACGTCTCGAACCCGCGTCACGCCGAACTTGATGAGGAAGTAGACAAAATTTTGAATGACCTCGGCGTCGCGGATCGCCCGAATCTCTGCGTTTTTAATAAAGTGGATCGGCTGTCGCCAGAGCAAAGAGCTTCGCTCATTCACCCTCACGCGATGGGGGCAGATACAAACGGCGGACCTATGCTAGTCTCTGGCCTCACGGGAGAAGGCGTCGAAGAGTTGCTGCGGCGCATGGACGCAGCTCTTCCAGTCGATCCCGTCGTGACACTTTCGTTGCGGCTGCCGCTTGCGGAGGGTCGCACACTGGCTCTGGTTCATGCTCTCGGTCGGGTGCTACATTCCGAAGTTGAAGATTCTCACATGCTAATGGATGCCGAGGTTCCTGTGTCGATTGCGCGTAAGCTCAAGTTGAGTACCTTTGCAAAGGATGGAACTTCGAGCCGCACGCGTACGTAATAAGAAGTGAGAGGGTTGCCATGATTACGTTTATCCTGTGGTGCATCTTGTTTTGCTTCTGTTGGCCTCTTGCCTTGCTCGCGCTCGTGGTTTATCCCATCGTGTGGCTCATACTTTTGCCGTTTCGCATTGCGGGAATAGCAGTGCATGGCGTTTTGGCGTTTTTGCGAGGGCTTTTTTTCCTGCCCGCACGACTCTTACGAGGACCGCGAGCCATCTGACGGCCGGTCGTTCTGTTTGCACTAGAGTAACTCCCCCTCGACACTCAAAAAAACACGAATTCTGGCCGCTAAATGGCTCTTTCTTGAGTGGTTTGCGTAGAGTTGCCAAGCCTGCCTTGCTGTGGAAACCTTGTGGAAACTGTTTTTCACAAAAACGAGCCGCGCCAATTTGGAAGATAAAGAAATCGGCGCATTATTCTATATTTCTTTCTAGCATGCTGAATATAAATGACTTATTGTCATGCCGGGTCTCGTCCTAGGGCGCATCGGCAAGTTGGCTTGTTCGTAATCGATTCTGGACATTTGCACAGGTTTGCAGCAGAGAAAGTACGAATGAGTACAGCATCCTCCAGGGCGCAACTCATTTTACTTGTTAACGTTACAGTACCCGCGAAACCGCCACCGATTCATAGCAGGTCCTCAGAAACATTGACGCCTGCCGAGCAGAAGTCTATAGTCAGGCGAGCGGTGGCCGAAGCCTAAGGGGCGGCCTCCCCGCCGCCATGTTGCCATGAATCTCCCCAACTCATTGACGGTGCTGCGCATCTTTTTCGTTCCCCTGCTGATTGCGGTTTTGCTCACGAAGAGTCCAAACGTCGATTTCCGCGGCTTCCCGATGCATTTTGAGTTCTGGGGAGTCTTGATCCTGCTACTGGCTGCGGCCACGGATTGGGCCGACGGGTATTTTGCGCGCCGGCGACTTCAGGTGACGACGCTTGGGATTCTTTTGGATCCCATCGCGGACAAGCTACTGATCTCTGCCGCGTTTGTTTCTCTCGTCGGCATGCAGCTGGTTCCCGCTTGGATGGTAGTAATCATTATCGGGCGTGAATTCACGGTGCTTGGTTTGCGCAATATTGCCTCCGCCGAAGGATTTACGATTGCGGCTTCTCTGTTGGGTAAAACGAAAATGGTGCTGCAGGTATGCGCCGTGGCGGTGTTGATTGCTGGGGCTCGCCATCCTTATCTGAATTCTCTCGCGCTTGTACTTCTTTGGCTCGTTGTCATCAGCGCTTTGGTTTCGGCGGCGCAATACTTTCTGAAATTTTGGGGCCAGCTTGACGACCGCATCAAGCAGCGCCGAAAGCTGCGTATGATGGAAGGTCACAAAAAGTCCGAGGATGCCGTCCCTCTCTGAAGCCGATCGGCAACCTCTGCTCGCATTGGCACGCCGGGCGATTGTCGAGGCCGTTTCCCCCCAGAAGTCTGCCGTGGATATTTCGCGAATTGGAGTGCTTCAGGAAAAACGCGCAGTGTTCGTAACTCTCCACGCTCGCGGGCGTTTGCGCGGCTGCATTGGAGTCATTGAGGCCTTCGAGGCGCTCGGCGAATCCATCCCGCGTTGTGCCGCTAACGCGGCCCTCCGCGACCCACGATTTTCACCTGTCCGTGCGGAAGAACTCCCAGAATTGGAAATTGAACTCTCCCTACTGTCTCCCTTTGAGCCGATTCTTCCAGAGAACATCGAGATCGGGATGCACGGCTTGCTGATTTCCCAAGGCCCGAAGCGCGGACTTCTACTTCCGCAAGTTGCCGTTGAGCACAAACTTAGCCGCGACCAGTTTCTGGAAGAGACCTGCCGCAAAGCTGGTCTGAACGCAAACGCATGGCAAGAGCCAGATACAAAAATCTTTGGATTTACTTGCGAGGTTTTTTCAGAAGGTAAGAGTGCCAGGGAACAACCTGCTCCGAATGGCTGAGCTCTTTCGCACGCGCCAGTGGCCGCGAGGCGATTCCAATGAAAAGGCCCGCGCGAGGAGTATCTCGCAGCGGGCCGGAAGGTTCAGTTTTTGCTTTTATCTGGCGCGCTATTCGACTTCGACGTAATCGCCGGTGTACATAGTCAGCGAACTATAAGTGATCAGCACAGTGGAAGAGTTACGGCTCACATTAATGACGACGCCTTCGCCCACCACCTCACGCGGCAAATCGTTCCACTTGTAGTTCCCAGGTGAGCTCCCAAAGCCATAAATGCGGTCCTGGTAGTCTTTCGTCTGAGGAGCAAGCTCTGCCCTCGTTCCCTGGTAGCGGAATACTCGAAAATAGTCGCCCACTTTTACGCCCTTGTTGGTCCCGAGGTTTACGTAGACCGTGTTCCCCTGCCCGGCGGATTGTTGATAATCCTTCGATTCAACGATCATCGCGACTGGTTTGCCACTGACGGGTGCGAAATGATCGAAGGCGCCTGCGTCCTTGAAAGTAGGATCCGGCCTCTCCTGATATGGCAGCACGATATCGCCGCGCTGCATGTAGTCGCAGGAAAGTGTTACTTCGGCGATCGCCACCTTAGGCTGAACGACAACGACCCGAAGCTGTCCAGCGTCCAAATAGTGCGTACCCATCGCCTTCACCAGCTTGTCTTGCCACTTGAACCACTCAACCTCCAGCGGGTCTTTCTCTGGCCTTATGACGGAGTACCGATCGCCCACGCGAACGCCTTTGTCCATCCCGCGGTTAATATATACATAATCGCCGCGGGCGAACGTGAGCTTATCGCTCGACTGCTCTCCGGAGACCAGCCGGGTTGCATCGGGGGCCTTCTCGTCCGTATAGAAGCCGGAACAATAAACGTTCGAAAAAGTCGCCTGCGAGACGTTTGGAGAGGTCTGCGCCGAGCAAATTCCGGCGCCGACAAAGACAATGGTGCAAAGAGCAGCTAATTTAGCGCGCATTCTAAGACTCCTTCAAACACGCCCTGTGGGCCGTGCGGGGACGATTCTTAGCGAAAATAGCAGGCGCACCCCCATGCGTCAACAAATACGCCGGGACCGCTTTACACTTTTGCTACGGGCATGCTAGAAGCTTTATTCTCAATAACATGGCAAGAGCCACGCTAGGGAAGAGTCTGTTTGGGGCGGGAATCCGGCGAATCTGCGCGGTCGCGGCCGCCTCCACGGCCGTGGAAATGGCGAAACTGGTGCGAGCGGGGCTCCGCGAAACACCGACCATTGAGCTGCGTTTGGACTGGCTTCGCAACGATTCCGAGCGTACCCGCTTCCTGCTCTGGCTAAAAAAGAATAAGCCGCGGAATGCTACTTTCCTCGCCACCTGTCGCCGAAAGGAGGGAGGAGGAAAGCTTGGAGGAGATGTTCGAGCCGAGCTTTATTGGCTGGGCGAGGCCCGTAAGATGGGTTGCTCCTGGTGCGACCTGGAAATCGAAACTTTGCGCGAATTGTCCGGCAAGTCCCTGGGAAAGCTTGGCTTACCACAACACATTTTGCTCTCCTTGCACGACTTCCAGCGCATGCCTGCGCGATTTAAGCCCTTCCGCTCGGCTGCTCCTTCTGACACCGAAGCCGTGAAAATCGCTGCCCATGCCGCTACTATAGGCGAGAGCCTCCGCCTTCTGCGGATGGTTCGCCATTCGCCAAACCTAGTCGCAGTGCCCATGGGTGAGGTTGGACTTCCTGCGCGCATCCTCGCCCTGCGGGAGGGGAGCGCGCTAGCCTATGCGCCGGTTGGCGAAGCCACTGCTCCGGGTCAAGTCTCTCTGCACGCTCTGAAGCACCTCTACCGAGCCCATGAACTGACGCACCGCACGAGTGTCTACGGCGTGATTGGCGACCCCGTGGGGCATTCCCTCTCGCCGCTCCTGCATAACACCGGATTCGTCGAGCGCGAAGTCGATGCCGTCTACTTGCCCTTCCTCGTGAAAGATCTTCGCGATTTCCTAAAAGCCGTGCCTCAATTCGGGATCCGCGGCTTCAGCGTGACGATTCCGCACAAGCAATCCATTCTGCGGCATTTGAAGGAATGCGACCCCCTCGCTGCCGAGATTGGCGCCGTTAACACCGTCGTAGTAAGGCGAAACGGTTCGCTCTACGGTTGCAATACTGACTACATCGGGATTCTGCGTGCGATCGAGGAGAAACTTGCTCTGGCTGGAAGCCGCGTCTTGATCTTCGGCGCAGGCGGCGTAGCGCGAGCCGCGGCGTTCGCTCTTGCGAATGCGGGAGCCCATGTCGCGGTCTGTGCCCGCAGGGAAAAAGCTGCGCGGGAATTAGCCAGAGCCGTCGGGGGCGAGGTTGTCCCGCGCCGCGCTCTACAAACCGAGTCTTTTGACGCCATCTTGAACGCCACCCCGGTCGGCATGCATCCTCATGACGGAATCTCACCTCTGTCGCCGAAAGAGTTAAATTGCCGTATTGTTATGGACCTCATCAACCGGCCCGAAAAGACACAGCTCCTAAAGCTCGCCGCCTGCAAAGGAATCACCACCATTTCCGGAGTGGAAATGTTTATTCCGCAGGGTGTCGCTCAATGGGAACTATGGACCGGACTGCGCGCGCCGGAAAGCGCCATGCGTAAAGCCGTTCTCGGCGCCTTGCGCTCCGAAGAAAAGTCCCGCCAGCGCAGTTAATCAAGAAATGCGATAATGCCGACCTCGGAAAACAAACTTTGGCCGTGAACTGAGCCCATGATCCAGCCGGACTTCCGCGAATTTCAGCGTCTTGCCAAGCAGGGAAACCTCATCCCTGTCTATGAAGTGTTTCCCGCTGATTTGCTTACCCCCGTCAGCGCTTACTTGCGTCTGGCGCAGGGAGCGCGCTATTCCTTTTTGCTGGAAAGCGTCGAAGGTGGCGAAAAAATCGCTCGCTACACCTTTGCTGGCGCAAATCCCGAAGAAATATTTCGCTATGCGGGCGGCGCCTGCGTTCTCGAGAGCCACAACCGCATTGTTTGGGAAGAGCGCGATCCAGTCACGTTTCTTCGTGCCCGCATGGAGCGTTTCCGTCCCGTTCGCTTGCCGGGGTTGCCTCCGCTGGTCGCCGGCGCCATCGGCTATTTTTCCTACGACATGGTCCGCCTGATCGAACGCATCCCCAAGCGCCTGCGTGATGACATCGGCCTCTACGACGCTCAACTGATGTTCTATCACGGCATCATTGCATTTGATCACGTGCAGCATCGCCTGTGGATCGTGCGTAACGTCTACACCGACGGCGAAGGCAGCCTCCGCACAAAGTACAACGCAGCTGTTCGCGAGATTCGCAAAACTCGCCAGCTACTCGAACAAGCTTCGCCGTCAGAGCAACCGAAGAAGGAAAAAAAGAAGCGCGGCGCACCGCTTCGCGTCACTTCCAATTTTCGCCGCGCGGAATACCTCGAAGCCGTTCGCAAAGCGAAAAACTACATTCGCGCAGGCGATATTTTTCAGGTAGTGATCAGCCAGCGCTTCTCAGCTAAAACGCATGCCGCGCCGTTCGATGTCTATCGCGAGCTGCGCGCACTCAACCCATCGCCGTATCTTTTCTATTTGCAAATGAACGACATTGCCGTCGTCGGCAGCTCGCCGGAAATGCTCGTGAAGGTGCAATGCCGCGATGTTTTCTACCGGCCGATTGCCGGTACGCGCTGGCGCGGCAAGGACGAGGCTGAGGACCAGCGCCTCGAACGCGAAATGCTCGCCAGCGAAAAAGAGCGCGCCGAGCACATCATGCTCGTCGATCTGGGACGCAACGATTTGGGCCGCGTCTGCGAGTACGGTACGGTGAAGCCCGAAAAATTGATGACCGTGGAGCGCTACTCGCACGTTATGCATCTTGTTTCGAGCTTGCGCGGGCGTCTTCGCGAGGATGTCGATTGCTTCGACGCACTGATGGCTTGCTTCCCTGCGGGAACCGTTTCCGGCGCGCCGAAGGTGCGCGCGATGGAGATTATCGAGGAGTTGGAGCGCACGCGGCGCGGCATTTATGCCGGCGGCGTCCTATACTTGGATTTCGCGGGCAATCTTGACTCATGCATCGCCTTGCGCACCATGGTCATCAAAAATGGTGTGGCCCATGTGCAAGCGGGCGGAGGAATTGTCGCCGATTCGACGCCCGAGGGCGAATACGAAGAGTCCGTAAATAAGTCGAAGGCCCTCCTTGCAGCGTTGGAGGCAGCGCACCGAAAAGGGAAGTGAACGAAGTTTTAAATTTGTGCAACAAAGGCATCCACTGACGTGATCTTACTGCTCGACAACTACGACTCGTTCACCTACAACCTCGCTCAGTATTTGGGCGAACTCGGTTGTCAGGTGGAAGTCCGCCGCAACGACAAAATCTCTGTAGAAGAGATCGCCAAGCGGAAGCCTGAGAAAATTGTAATTTCTCCTGGCCCCTGCACCCCACAAGAGGCAGGCATTTCGGTGGAGTTAGTAGAGCGGCTTGCGGGAAAATTTCCAATCCTTGGCGTCTGCCTCGGCCATCAAGCGATCGGCGCAGCATTCGGCGGCAAAATTGTTCGTGCCCCAAAGCTCTTTCACGGCAAGACCAGCGAAATCCATCATGACGGCAAAAATATTTTCCGCAATTTGGCAGAGCCATTCACCGCCACGCGGTATCATTCGCTCATCGTCGAACGCAAATCGCTTCCTCGCGAGCTGACCATCACCGCCGAAACCGACGACGGCATCATCATGGGCTTCCGCCATCGCCGCTACAAAATCGAAGGCGTCCAATTCCACCCCGAATCCGTCCTCACTACATCAGGCAAGCAGCTCCTCCAAAATTTCTTGTCCCTTTGATCGCTCTAACGGATCTTTTCTCTACATTCTAGCGGCAGGGTAGCGCGGCATCCTTGCCGGCTTCCTTCTTTTCCCAAAAAAAACCGCCAGCAAGGATGCTGGCGCTACGTAGCTTTTTCCGGAACTCGCTCCTCCAGGGATTCACGTCCAATCCTTAGACACATACACCCACTTCCAGTCCCGAAGTCCCGCCTTCAACGGATTTACCGCCGTATAAGAAATTGCGTGTCTAAGCGCATCCCCATCGCGGATCAAGTGATCATAGTACTCGCGTTGCCAGAAGCTCCCTTTTCTTCCCATCGCACGATTTGCGATCTGCGCTGAATACGATTTCCAACTGTGCAGGATGGAAGCTAGCTCGAACGGTTCGTGGGGCTGCAGCACGGCATGAATATGGTTTGGCATCACGCACCAGGCAAAGAGCCTATAGCGCACTCCGTCGAAAGCCTACAGTGTGGACGCAACGATCTCGGCTATCTCTGGTCGTGCAAGGAAGCATGCCCCGCACCCTTGGTCCAGATACTGCTCCAATTTCTTGGCCTTGCTTCCGCCGGGATCTTTTCCTTCCCGAATTTCAGCTTCAATTCTTAAGAGCGCCTCCCGCGGCAAAGAATCTGCCACACGAAAAGTGACAAAATAGATTCCCTCAGGCTCCTTGCAATGAGGCATTCTTCCCCGGGTTCGAATCTTCGACCAAGGCATCGAATTGGTAGCGCCGGCATCCTTGCCAGCTTCTTTCCTTTTCCAACAAAACGGCCAGCAGGGATGCTGGCGTTACTAGGGATGTTTAGAAGAATATGCAATTATATATATTAATAGTTAAATAAACGCATAAGTTAAAAAGCACCTGCTTCGTAGCGCCGGCATCCTTGCCGGCTTCTTTCTTTTTCCAACTAAACCGCCAGCAAAGAGACTCGCGCCAACTCCACGATCGGCCGAATACTCTACCAATTCAAATCCGCCAAAATCGCCCCATAAATTTCCATTCCCCGCCACAGGTTCCCCAACCGCAAATTCTCATCCGAGCTATGCTGATGATTGTCGTAATTCACGATAGGCACGCCGATCCAGGGCAAGCCCAAATCCTCAAAAATATACATCGGCACACTCCCGCCAAGCGTAGGCGCAATCACCGTATCGTTGCCCGTTGCGTCCTGTGCCACCTTAATCAGCGCTTTTGAAACCGGCAAATCCATCGGCGTGCGCGAAGCGCGATAGCCGCCCTGGTCGACGACCTTCGCGATCAAGGCATGAGTGCGGCGCTCTTCCATGGTCGGCTCGCGGTCAATCACAAAATATCCCTGCTTCGCAATAAACGCCGCGATCTGCTCGAACTTCTTCTTGGGATCCTCGCCCTTCACAAGCCGCGCGTCGATCGAAGCTTCAGCCTTGTCCGGCACCACGTTTTGCGCGTGCTCTCCTACATAGGCGCTCGACAGGCCTCGGATATTGAGCGAAGGCTCCTGCAACAATTCCATCAGTTTCTTTCCCGCCCCTTCCGGCTTCGCGATCCCCAACTCTCGCTCGAGATCGGCGTCATTCACCGGCATCTCCGCGAGCGCTTTTTTTTCGAGATCGCTGAGCGGCGTCACATCGTCGTAATACCCGTCGATCAGCACACGGCCGTCGGCATCTTTCATTGCTGCCAGCAGCCTCGCAAGTTCCATCGCTGGATTCGGCGCCCAATTTCCATAGTGCCCACTGTGCAGCGCTCGCACCGGTCCGTATACCGTGATGTCCAGCCCGATGTCGCCGCGGTTTCCGAAGAAAATAAGCTGCCGTCCCGATTGATGCACCGGCCCATCCGCCGTAATCAACAAGTCAGCGCCGAATAGGTTTTTGTTCAGCTCCAAGGTATGTGCGAGGTTTGTCGATCCCGCTTCTTCTTCTCCTTCAAAAATTACTTTCAGATTCACTTTCAGCGGAATCTGTTTCGCCCGCAGCGCGTCGATTGCCGCAAGCAATGCGACGATCGGGGACTTGTCGTCGGAAGACGATCGCCCATAAATCCGCCAATCGTCTTTATAGACCGCCGGCTGTTTCGCGCTATTTTCCGGGAACGGTATATGTTTCCCGCCCGCTTCCAACGCATCGCTTCGCAAAACTGGCTCGAATGGCGTTCCGTCGGTCCAAGCCGCAGGATCCACTGGCTGCCCATCGTAGTGCGCGTAGAAAATAACGGTGCGCGTGGCCGCGGGCGCGATCAACTTACCGAAGACCACGGGTCCGCGTCCTGTGATCGGCAGCAAATGCGTCTCGATCCCGCGCGCTTCCAGCATCTCGCGCAGGTGTTCAGCATTTTTCTGGATGTTCGGCGTGTCGCTCGCCACATTCGGGATGGAAAGGAATTCCGCGAGTTCCCGCACGATGCGATCTTCATGGTCCATGCGGTAGTCGCGCACCTCTTGAGCAACCTGCGCCGGCGGAATGGGAGCGGGCTTTTGTCCCATCGTGGGACACGCGCAAACAGCAGCAAATAAAATAACTCCAATAAATCTCAAGGACTTTCTCCTCTTACTCTCTCGACGTCCGCTGCCGTACAAGCCCCGTGCGTCGACACTTCTCTTGCTGCGGCCTCAGTTTCTCATTTTACCTGTACCAACGGACAGCCGTCCTTTCGGGCAGTCTGCGTTTCATTTTGTGCGGAACCCGGTAACAGCGGATTGCGCAAAGTACCAGTGCGCCCGTCGTTTCATTAACCAAAACTAAGAATTCGCTTTCCTCGGAGGTTTCGCACCATTATGAGTCGCCGCATTTTGGCTGTTGCGCTGTCCTGTCTACTCTTGGGAGTTGTTTCGCCCGGGCAAACCGCTCCCGCTGGCGTCATCCAGCAATCCGCTAACGCGCGCTTGAATACTACCGATGCGACCGTTGGAACCACGATCTTTGATGGCGACCGTATGGAAACTCAGGAGAAAGGCGCGCTGAGCCTCCGCTCCGGTCAAGTGCAGCTTACTCTCTCCGAATCAAGCACCGTTTGGATGAACCACGAAAATTCGGTTCTCACGCCTACGCTGCAGCGCGGCACCGTAATTTTCCGCGCGGAAAACGGAACGGGAGTTGAGATTAAAGCCGACGACGTGCTCGTGCGGCCGCATTCTCCCGTGCTCACGGTTGGCGAAGTGACGCTCCAAGACTGCGACGTTCTTGTAACCGCGCGCACGCAAGATCTCGAAGTCTCCGCCGGTAAAGAAACCAAGATCCTCGAAGAGGGGAAAACCTATCGCGTAGTCCGCAAGGGCGCCTGCGGTGCGGCTTTGAATCAGCCGGCTATGGCCGTGGGCCAAAGCCGTTTCTTTTTGCTCCCCGCGGCTATTGTGGGAGTGATTGCAGTATGGACGATCCACAAAGGTCTTGAGAGCCCTGATCGCCCCTGAGTAGTCTTGCTGGAAAAACCCATCAAGCTTCGAAAACTCACTCAGCCGGTTGAGTGAACGCGGCAAGCGCCGCGAGTTTTTCTTTGGCCGCACCCGAAGCGAGAGCCGATCCTGCCAGCCGTGCACCATCGCCAAAATCTGACGCAACCCCAGCAGCCACAAGCGCCGCAGCGGCATTCACGAGAACGATGTCGCGCTGCGGTCCGACTTTGCCCGCAAATATATCGCGAATCGTCGCCGCATTTTCCTGAGCAGTCCCGCCGTCTACGGATTCAATCGGCGCTCGCGAAACTCCGAAATCTTCCGGCGTCACCGTGAAACGCCGCACGCGTCCATCTTTTACTTCGGCGACCAAAGTTTCTCCGGCGAGCGAAATTTCATCCAGCCCGCCCGCACCATGAACCACGAACGCGCGCGCAACGCCAAGCTCAGCGAGCGTCGCCGCGACCAAATCGATCAGTTCTGGCGACGGAACACCGACGACTTGTGCTCGCGCACCGGCGGGATTCGTCAAAGGGCCGAGAAGATTGAAAACCGTGCGCACCCCGATCTCTTTGCGTGCCGGCGCGGCGTGACGTGCCGCGGCATGTGCCGCTCGGGCGAAGAAGAAGCCGATCCCGATTTCGCGAATGGCTTTGCCAAAATGCTCCACTGGCAAATCGATTCGCACGCCTAACGCTTCAAGCACGTCCGCGGAGCCGCTGCCCGTGTGCGACGCGCGGTTCCCGTGCTTTGCTACGCGTGCCCCCGCCGCCGCCGCAACAATTGCCGCTGCCGTGGAAATATTGAACGTCGCAAATCCCTTGCCGCCTGTCCCGCATGTATCCACAAGACGCTCGGGGGCAGGCTCGCCTTCCGCGAACACGCGCGCCGCGTGCCGCCGCATCACGCTTGCGAAACCGGCCAGTTCATCGACGCGCACGGGCCGCGTATTCATCGCTCTGAGCAGCCGCACGATATCAGGAGTCTCGACTCGCCCCGTGAGCAGCTCTTCCATCAGCGTTTCCGCATCTACCCGGGAGAAAATCCGCCCGGATACGGCGCCGTCAATAAGCGATTTTGTCATCTGGATTTGGCGGCAATTCGGCCGCAACCTTGCTCCGTTTTATACTTTCCGAGTACACTCTTATGTTCACGACGACTCCAAAATTCTAACACTACGGAACCCCGATGAAGATTCATGAGTATCAGGCTAAGGCCATTCTCGCGCGTTACGGTGTCACCACCCCGCGCGGCGAGGTCGCCTTTTCCAAGGAAGAAGCCCGCGAAGGCGCCGCAAGACTCAGATCCAGCGTAGTGGTTGTAAAAGCGCAGATTCATGCTGGCGGGCGGGGCAAAGCGGGGGGCGTCAAGCTTGCGCATTCGCCCGACGAAGCCGCTGACATCGCTTCCCACATGTTGGGCGTGAATCTTGTAACGGCGCAGACTGGCCCAAGTGGCCGCACCGTCAAGCGTGTACTCGTTGAAGAAGGCTTGGACATCAAGCGCGAACTTTATCTCAGCATTCTCGTCGATCGCAGCGTGGGCAAAGTAGTTTTCATGGCCAGTGCTTCCGGGGGCATGGACATCGAAGAAGTCGCCAAGACGAATCCCGAAGCCATCATGCGCGAGACGATTCATCCCGCGACTGGCCTGCAACCCTACCAGGCGCGCAAGCTCGTTTTCGGCCTGGGTCTTTCCGGCGATGTCGCCATGAAAGCCGGACCGTTTCTCCAGGCTTTGCATCGTGCGTTTGTGGATACCGATTCTTCCATGCTCGAAATAAATCCTGCCGTCGTCACCGCTGACGGCCGGCTCGTCGCCCTCGATGCGAAGATGACCTTTGATGACAACGGTCTCTTCCGCCACAAAGAGCTACGAGAACTGCGCGACCTCGACGAAGAAGATCCACTCGAGGTCGAAGCCTCGAAATATGGATTGAATTACATTAAGCTCGACGGCACCGTCGCCTGTATGGTCAATGGCGCAGGGCTAGCCATGGCCACTATGGACATCATCAAGTACGCCGGCGGTTCCCCCGCGAATTTCCTAGACGTTGGAGGTGGCGCATCCTCTGATCAAGTCAAAAATGCTTTTCGCATACTGATTGGCGATCCAGGAGTGAAAGCCGTGTTCATCAATATCTTCGGCGGAATCTTACGGTGCGATGTTCTCGCCACGGGCGTCGTGGCTGCAGCCCAAGATTTGCAAGTGAAAGTCCCGGTTGTCGTCCGCATGGAAGGAACGAACGTCGAACTTGGCCAGAAGATTCTCCGTGAGAGCGGTTTGAACTTCACTATCGCCGATGGCATGAAAGACGGCGCGCAAAAGGTCGTCGCTCTCGCAGGAGGTGCGCGATGAGCGTTCTGGTCAACGAAAAGACACGTCTGATCGTGCAAGGTTTCACGGGACGCGAAGGCACGTTCCACGCCCAGCAAATGATTGAGTATGGGACAAATGTCGTTGGTGGCGTAACGCCAGGCAAAGGTGGCACCAAGCACTTGGAACGTCCAGTGTTCGATACTGTTCAAGAAGCTGTGAAGGCCACCGGCGCAAACGCCTCCGTAATTTTCGTTCCGCCGCCATACGCTTCCGACGCCATTCTCGAAGCTGCCGACGCCGAAATTCCTCTTGTCATTTGCATCACCGAAGGCATCCCGGTGATCGACATGGTTCGCGCCGCCGCCACTGTCGACTTCAACAAAACGCGCCTCATAGGCCCCAACTGCCCCGGCGTCATCTCCCCCGGGAAGTGCAAAATTGGAATCATGCCCGGCCGTATCCACAAGCAGGGCCATGTTGGCGTAGTCAGTCGCAGCGGCACGCTCACCTACGAAGCTGTAGATCAACTCACGCGTCTCGGCATCGGTCAGTCCACATGTATCGGCATCGGTGGCGATCCCATCATCGGCACGTCGTTTCTCGACGCGATGCGCCTTTTCAACGACGACCCCGACACGCACGCGGTCATCCTGATCGGCGAAATTGGCGGTAACGCCGAAGAAACCGCCGCCCAATGGATTAAAGCCAACGTAAAAAAGCCTGTAGTCGGTTTTATCGCAGGCCAAACTGCGCCTCCCGGCCGCCGCATGGGCCATGCCGGCGCCATCATCAGCGGCGGCCAAGGCACCGCCAAAGACAAATACGCCGCCATGGCGGCCGCAGGCATCCACACCGTAGAAACTCCCGCGGACATGGGCTCAACCATCGCCGCCGTCCTCAAATAGTAGTTTTGCTTATGTAGGCGCCGGGCTTTAGCCCGGCATCTCGCACCCAAATATATCGGAGGAATCTTTCGTGGCACTAGAACGCACATTTGCAATTATCAAGCCCGACGCGGTTAAGGCTGGTCAACAAGGCGAAATTCTCTCGCGGATTCACAAAGCAGGCTTTAGCATCGTCGCCATAAAATCCATGCGCCTCACCAAAGAAGAAGCCGGCGGCTTCTACGCCGTCCACAAAGCCCGCCCGTTTTTCGGCGAGCTCACCGACTTCATGAGTTCCGGCAAAATCATCGCCATGGTCCTGGAAGCCGAAGGCTCTATCCTAAAATGGCGCGACGCCATGGGCGCCACCGACCCCAAGAAAGCCGCCCCCGGCACCATCCGCCACGACCTCGGCACCAGCATCGGCAACAATTGTACGCACGGCTCCGACGCCCCGGACACCGCTGCCTTCGAAATCGGCTACTTCTTCGCCGGCCTCGAACTGATTTGA
Organism: uncultured Acidobacteriota bacterium; assembly: GCA_963784015.1. Taxonomy (GTDB): domain Bacteria; phylum Acidobacteriota; class Terriglobia; order Acidiferrales; family UBA7541; genus Acidiferrum. The sequence continues at coordinate 509,853 of CAWAPX010000023.1, read as the reverse complement.
GCGCCTGCGTGGCACAGACTTCAGTCTGTGCTCTTGAACTGAGCCTGCGTTCCTCACCGGCGCCGCAACTTCCTAAAACGTAATGCCCTCAATCCGCACCTCGAAAAGGTGCGCCCAATTCTTGCCGGTCACAAAAAACCGGTGCCTTGCGGAATCAAAAGCGATGCCATTGAGCACCGCCTCCGGCTCCGTCTGCTCCTTCTCAGCGATCGCCGACAAATCAATCCAGTCCCGCACCTGCCCTGTCCGCGCATCAATGCGCGCAATTCGATTCGCGTGCCACACGTTGGCGTAAATGTCATTCCCAATGCACTCGAGCTCATTCAAATTCGTCACTGCCTCTTTCCCCGCGTAAATCTCCAGTGTTCGCACCACCTCAAACGTTTCCGGGTTGATGTAACGCAACGTGTTGGTGCCGTCGCTCAGGATCAGGTTGGAATCATCATGAGCAAGTCCCCAGCCTTCCCCGTAGTAATGAAAATCCCGCAACTTCCGAAACGTCTTCAAGTCATACACAAAGCCGATCTTCGAAAGCCACGTCAATTGATATATTTTCCCCAGAAAGATGGTCAGCCCTTCTCCAAAATATTCCGGAGCGAGGTCCACTTTTTGCATCACTTTGCCCGTCTCCAGATCTACTTTTCGAAGAGAAGACTGTCCCGTTTCCCCGGTACTTTCGTAAAGAAATCCGCCGAAGTATTCTAGACCTTGCGTGAAAGCGTGTGGATCATGCGGATACGCATGCAAAATCTTGACGCTAAGTATTGGAATAGATTGCTCGGCCTTTTGAGGCCTAGGATAACAGCGACCGCCAGCCACCCCGCTGCCAACTGCAAAAACCCCTGCCGCAAGTAAAAAGCCCGCAGACAAAACCGCCAGATTTCGTTCTCGTCGAGAATTCCCAGAACGTAAGCTCATGCCAAGGCCCCGCGCCCTGCGAGCATACCTCGAATCGAGCCGAACGGAGTTTGCTTTACGGTCGATCCGGACTCTCGATGCTCCCTTTCGTACCTCCGCCCCACAGCGCTGCGATACTAGCTGCCGCCGTCGCACCAACCACGATCAGCACAAGTGCTTTGCCGTGCCTCCCCGGTTTTTTTGCGTCCGGTTCTCCCGGCGTACCATCGTCGGAATCATTCAGCCGCACGCGGTAGGACTTACCCTCCGCTATCATTTCGGTTTCGCCACGATAAGAAATCCGCGCTGGCCCTCGCCGCGCGAAAACGATGAGCTCGTGCGGGCCAGCAATCCCCACCTGAACGACGCCTCGCGTTTCTGCCATCGGTCGAATCCGAGCAGAACTCGCGATGATTTCCGCAGCAGTCCCCGCCGTCGCCGAGAGCACCACCGTCCCCGAAACGAGCTCCGCCTCGAACTCCTTCGCTGCGCCGCTCGCGCCCTTGTGAAGTGTCACGCAGCTCTTGTCCGGCAAATATACGAGCGCTTCGCCAACTCGCAACTGCAAGGATCCCTCTGCATCGGTCGAAACGCGGTCGCCGTCATAGATGGTCGTTCCCTCGGCGGTAGCTTGAGAGCCTATTCTTGCGTGATCCGCCAGAAGAACCATTCCAACCGCGTCCACGTTGCCATTGCCGGGATTGCCCGTCAGTAAAAATGTTATTGCGATCGCCAGAAGGCGCTGGGTGCCCGCCATGCGATACCTCCTTACACGCCGTAATGCCGAAAACCAGGGTTGCGGGAATAGCTCCCGGCCCTGAAGAATAAGCTGATATCTATTATAATCTATTAGTAAATAATGGAAAAGAGATTTTAGAGATGCTCGCGGGCGGCACGCGCCTCTTTTATAATGCTTTTGTGGATCCGCTCCGTGACCTCGGCCGCACTCTTCTCTTGCTCGGCGTCGTCCTCGTAATCATCGGCGCTCTTCTCTACTTCGGCGCCAAACTCCCATTCCGCTTCGGCAAACTCCCCGGCGACATCGTCCATCGCGGCGAACATTCCACTTTCTACTTTCCCATCGTCACGTGCCTCATACTCAGCGTGGTATTTTCTTTCCTCCTCTGGCTCTTCTCCCATTTCCGCCGCTAGTCGCTTCGCCGATTTTCCCCGCGCTGTTGCTCTCCTGATATATAGTTCCCGCGTCCAAAACGAAGAAACGCAACTCGCGCACTTAAGATCACACGGGAGAACTCGCCATGAAGTCGGGACTATTCGCTTTGACCGCTGCTATTGCCGTAACCCTCACCTTTTCGCAATCATCCGCCGCGCAATCTGCATCCAGCCCATCCGCCGCGCAGCAACAGAGTGCGGTCCGGCCTTCGCAGCAGCCCGGCCCCGATCCCTTTGCAGGGGCTCCTGCAGCTAAACCCGAAGACGTTGACACCATCGATCATGTCCTCGTCGCTCTCTACGCCGTGATCTCTGGCCCTCCCGGCGAGCGCGACTGGAATCGCTTTCGCTCACTCTTCCTTCCGGGCGCGCATCTCACCTCCACCGGCAAGTCCGCCGACGGCTCCATTCGCGTTCATCCCAACACTGTCGAGGACTACGTCACTCGTGGCGGCGCTTACTTCCTCAAGAACGGTTTTTTCGAATCGGCCATTCACAGCCGCATCGAAACCTTCGGCAACATCGCGCAAGTCTTCAGCAGCTATGAATCGCGCCACAACGCCAGCGAAGCGCCCTTCGCGCGCGGCATCAACAGCATTCAACTCCTCAATGACGGCAAGCGCTGGTGGATCGTCGGCATCCTCTGGGACGAAGAGCGGCCCGACAATCCTCTTCCCAAGGATTTCGCCACCAAGCCCTGATTTCAAATTCTGCGTTTCTAGGACCGCCGCCCCTTGCCCCGCCCCGTGGAGACGGCGGTCGGTTCTTCTCTCTCGCCTCTCTTTACAGGCCACCGCGCAACTTCTATAGTCTTTCTTGCATGAAGTTGGCCTCTTCCAAACTTCTTTCCATGACCACGCGATTCTTTAAGCCGTACCTCATTTTCGTTTTTCTATTTTTCGCCCTCCCTGCAAACGCCGAAAAGATCCAAGACATTCATCCCACCGGCTATGTCACCGATCTTGCCGGAGTGATCAACGCGGACACCAAAACCCGCCTCGAAAATCTCTGCCTGGAGCTCGAACAAAAAACGGGCGCCCAGATGGCCATCGTCACCGTCCGGTCTCTGGAAGGTCAGGACGTCGATCAATATGGCAACGATCTCTTCAAGCAGCTCGGTGTCGGAAACAAAAAAGACAATCGCGGCGTCCTCTTGCTCATCGCGCCCACCGAACGCACCTACCGCGTCGAAGTAAGCTACGGCCTCGAACCCGTCATCAACGATGCTCGCGCCGGCGACGCCGGCCGCCTGATGCGCTCCTATTTTCTCCAGGGAAATTACAGCGCTGGCATCGAAGCCGCCGCCTGGCAGCTTGCCAAATACATTGCCGACGACCGCGGTGTGACGCTCACCGCGACGCCTCCTGCTCGGCCCGTCCGGCGACGAGATGACTCGCCGTCCATCCCTATCTGGCCCATTCTCATTTTCATTTTCGTGGTTATTAACATCATAAGAGCCGTCTCCAGAGGCGGGTCGGGCCGCGGCGGAAGAGGCAGCGGCTGGTGGATCGGCCCCATGATTGGTGGCATGCTCGGCGGCGGTGGTGGCGGGGGATTTGGCGGCAGCTCGGGCGGCGGCGGTGGTGGATTCGGGGGTTTTGGCGGTGGCAGCAGCGGCGGCGGCGGTGCCAGCGGCAGTTGGTAACCGAAGTTTATTAGCCAGATTTTGCGTATAAAGTATGCGGGCGCAGTCCACGAGTTTGCAGAAGGAGCGGTAGCACCATGCTCTCGACGGAAGCAAAACTGACCGATCTCGTAAGCCGGATGAAGGAATTCGCCGGAGAGAATCTCGAGTCCATGATTCTCTACGGCTCAGCCGCGCGCGGCGACTTCAAAGAAGGTCACTCTGATCTGAATGTTCTGTGCGTCTTGCGCTCCATAGCCGCGCGCGAATTGGCTCGCGTCACCCCGGTCGTCCACTGGTGGTGCAAGGACCAAAGCGAACCGGCCCCATTATTTTTCACCGCCGAAGAACTCCGCCAGTCCGCCGATGTTTTTGCGATTGAACTGCTCGATATGCAAGACAGCCGCCGCGTTCTTTATGGCGCTGACGTCGTCGCCGGCATCGCCGTGCCCATGAATCTCCATCGAGTTCAGGTCGAGCACGATCTGCGCACGCTCCTCCTCAAGCTCCGCCAGCATTTTCTGCTCACCGGGCAAAAAGAAGGCGAGTTGCGCGCCGCCGAAGCTAAATCATCTTCGAGTGTGCTTGCGCTCTTGCGCCACACATTGATTGCATTCGAGGAAGAGCCGCCCGCCACCGCTCCCGAAGTTTTCGCGCGGATCGCCGCGCTCACCGGAGCAGACGCCGAAGCCTTCACTGCCGCGTTCAAGCTTCGCGATCGCCACTCTCATGCCGAAGACATCGCGCGCGCTTACGGACAATACTTAAATGCTCTGACTGTGGTAATTTCCGCTCTGGACAAAATTGTCCCCAAGCGCGAGTGGCAGCGAGCCGGCAAAACCGGCTCCTGAGTAGTTCGCAAGGACCTGACTTGTTTTCAAGGATTCGGTTGCGGAGGAAAGTATCATGAAGGTAGCTCTGATTATTTTGGTCGTTCTTGTCATCATCGCGTTGCTCGTCGGCGGCTCTTTCGTCGGCCGCCGAAATCAAATGGCCATCAAGCGCGAGGCCGTCAACGCCGCGTGGGCGCAGGTCGACGTCGTTCTCCAGCGCCGCGCCGATTTGATCCCCAATCTCGTTGAAACCGTCAAAGGCTTCGCTACGCACGAAACCGAAGTCTTCGCTGACATCGCCAAAGCTCGCCAGGGCTACATGAACGCCACTACTCCAGCCGACAAAATCGCCGCCAATAGCCAGCTCGAAGCCTCACTGGCCAAAGTTCTCGTCCTGACGGAAAATTATCCCCAACTAAAGTCCAACGAGAATTTCCTCCGCCTCCAGGACGAACTGGCCGGCACGGAGAACCGCATCGCCGTCGAGCGCCGCCGCTACAACGAAACCGTTCAGGACTACAACACCTACATCTCCCTCTTTCCCAACAGTCTGGTAGCCAGCTTCGGCGGCTTCACCCGCAACGACGCCTACTTCAAAACCGAACCCGGCGCCCGCGAAGCCCCCAAAGTAAATTTCAACACCACGCCAGCTCCCGCAGCCGCGCCCGTCCCGGCTCCCGCCAAACCCTAGCGCGGTAGGTCGCGCATCCACCCAAATGGTAGGGGCCGCCCTTGGGCGGCCCTTTTGTTTGTCGCCTGAGAGGAAACGGATTCGCCCACTTCTGATCCCCTCATTTTCATGCAAATGTGATATGCTTTGGTATATACCGGAAATCTGTCCCTTGGAAGGGGGGCCGACGTGCACAAAGTCGCTAAACTCTTTAAAAACGGTCGCAGCCAAGCCGTCCGTCTGCCATCTTCTTTCCGTTTTTCTTCGCGCGAAGTTTACATCCGGAAAGATTCCGAAACCGGAGATGTGATCCTCTCTCGCAAGCCGGAATCGTGGGACGCCCTCTTTGCTCTAGCTGACGCCACGGACATCCCCGCCGACTTCCTCCGTAGGCGCGACCGCCGTCCACCCAAAAAACGCCGCGTGTTCTGATCACCCAAGCCATGCCCCGTTTCATGCTGGACACCAATACGGTGAGTTACGCTCTCCGCGGCGACCCTCCAAGCGTCCGCGATCGCCTCCGCCGCGTTCCCATGGCGCAGGTTTGTATCTCCTCCATCACCGAAGCAGAACTTCTCCTGGGCCTTGCGCTCAAGCCCCAAGCCATAAAGCTAGCCGAGTTGGTAAATCAATTTCTTCTTGGCGTTACCTCGCTGCCTTGGGATTCCGCTGCCGCGCAAGCCTATGCCAGCATCGCCGCCTCTTCTTGGAAGCAAGGCAAGCGGCTCGCCGCCATGGACATTCTCGTTGCCGCCCACGCCCTCTCCTCCGGCCTCACTCTCGTCACTAGTGACCAATCCTTCCGAAATATCGCTCCCCGCTTGGCCCTGGCCGACTGGTCCAAACCCCGCTAACCGCTTCCATCCCTGCCACAGTTCGAAACGCCCTCCATCCTCCAGCAAACAAATCACTTACAGTAATCACTTGACAAAGAGTACCTATGTGATATAATGCTGGTGTCTGTTCCGCGGAGGAGAAAGGAAAGTCAGCGTCATGTCCGCTCCTTCCCTGCGTACTCAGTGCCCCTGTGTTGGGTTCTCCTGTCTTTTCTTTCCGAACCGTCAGCTGTCAACCGTCGGCTGTGAGCTTGCTCTTCCTCTAAATTCTCCCCCTGCCATTCTTACAAGCCCTGTCACGCCTAAGTCCTTTATCCGCAACGCTTACAAAAAACACGGGGGGGTGGGACGAGAAAGCGAGGCTAACGCCATGTCCACTCTTCCTCTGCGTACTCTGTGTCTCTTTGTTAGAATCTCACCTCTTAGCCCTTCGAGCTGTCGATTGTTTGGTCTCGACTGTAGGCTTCCACTTCCGACTTTCCCTGTCACTCTCACGCGTCCCATTAACCTTAAGCCCTTTATCTGCAACGCTTACAAAAAACACGGGGGGGTGAGGGTCTGCCCTCCTACATCTGCCCTCCATTCCCCGCTTCCGCCATCAATTTTTAGCTTTCAGCTTTCAACTCCTGTCAACCCGCCAGGACTCACCAGCCGAGGAACACGGATAATCACAGAGCACAGGTCAAGGATCACTGCCCCATGAGCCAGCTCACGTTTAACCTCCAACCCACCCGCCGCACCTTCACGGTCAGCGAGTTGACCGCCCGCATCCGCGATCTCCTCGCCAAAAATTTCAACGACCTTCTGGTTGAAGGCGAAATTTCCAACTGCCGCGAAGCGCAATCCGGCCACATTTACTTCACACTCAAGGACGACCGTTCGCAGGTCCGTTGCGTCTTCTTCAAACAGCAGCAGCGCGGCATCAAGTTCCGTCCCGAGGACGGCCTCCACGTTACCGTTCGGGGATCAATTAGCGTCTACGAAGCTCGCGGCGAATACCAAATCTATGTTGAGAGCATCGACCCCGTCGGTCTAGGCGCGCTTCAGCTAGCCTTTGAGCAGCTGAAAAAACGCCTCGAAGCCGAAGGCCTGTTCGCCGCCGAGCGCAAAAAGCCCTTGCCCATGCTCCCCAGCCGCATTGGCCTGATCACTTCGCCGCGCGGAGCTGCTGTCCGTGATGTCGTCCGCATCCTGCGCCGCCGCTTTCACAATGTTCATCTCACGGTTTATCCCGTGCGCGTTCAGGGCGAAGGCTCCGCCGCGGAAATCGTCAAAGCCCTAAAATTTTTTAATCAGAAAAAGTTGGTGGATGTCCTCATCCTCGCGCGCGGTGGCGGCTCCATGGAAGATCTCTGGGCCTTCAATGAAGAAATTGTCGCGCGCGCCATCTTCGCCTCGGAAATTGCCATTATCTCTGGCGTAGGTCACGAAACAGATTTCACCATCGCCGATTTTGTCGCTGACGTTCGCGCTTCCACTCCATCCGCCGCCGCGGAACTCGTCGTTCAAACGCGCCGCGAATTCGATAAGCACATCGCAGAACTACGCGAGACGCTCGCGAGCTTAGTCCGCTATCGCCTCCTTGATCTAAGTAAGCGCGTCCACGAGCTTTCCGCCCGCCGCGGTTTCCGCCGCCCGCTCGATCTGCTCCGCCAGCAGCGCCAGCGCGCCGATGAAATGACATCGCGGCTCGCGGCAGGGCTCCGTGCACGCCTCGAACAATCGCGCAAACGCTTCACCGCGCTACACCTGCGCATCGCCACGTTCGATTTTCGCGTGAAAATTTCCGCGTTCCGCCTGCGCCTCGAAAAACGCAACGCCGACCTCGGCGTCCGCGCCGAACGCCTGCTGCGCAACAAGCGCGAACGCCTCGAGCGCCTGTCTCTCCAACTCCAGGAACGCAGTCCCCTAAAAGTCCTCGAACGCGGCTATGCCATCGCCACCGATGCCGCCGGCAACCTCCTACGCGACGCCGCCCAGGTAAACGTCGGCGACGCGGTAGCCATCCAGCTTCACCGCGGCCGCCTCACCACCGAAGTACGCAAGAAGGAACCATGAAACCTGTGCCTTCACAACGGCTGCACAAGTTCGCGAGGCATATCTCATCAAACGACCCAGAACTCGCCGTCAGCCAAGCATTTCGGGTGATGTTAAGAGAGGTGTGCCCTAGGTGCCTTCAAGTTTTGAGCGGGCACCGCTATCAGATTTACGCAATGAAGGTTGCAACGACGGAACGCCAAGATGAGTTGCTCGATTTTCTTCAGAAAGCGCGACGTCATGGGTGGGAATCACTTTCGCATGTTCAAGATTTTGATCCACTGAAGAATTCATTGCAAGTCTACGCTTTTCAATGCCCGGATCAGAGTTTGAGCATGTTGCTCGTTCGCGATCCGTTTGAACTGTTCGATGGAGATTCTTTGGAGAGCTGGGAGCCATTACAGGAGCCTGTAGCTCGATCATGGTTGACATTCCTCGACCGGAATAAATGGGTTTCATTCAGCTGAAGAAGCAGAATGCGGATACCAGCTCGAGCTCAATCGTCGTCGGAAGAAGAGGCAACCTTGAGGACGGCGAGGAATGCTTCTTGTGGAATGTCGACTTGGCCGACGCGCTTCATGCGACGTTTGCCTTCTTTTTGTTTTTCGAGGAGTTTGCGTTTACGCGAAATGTCTCCGCCATAGCACTTGGCGAGCACATTTTTGCGGATCGCGGCAACAGTTTCGCGCGCGATGACGCGGCTGCCGATGGCCGCCTGGATGGGCACTTCAAACATTTGGCGCGGAATGAGTTTGCGGAGGCGCGTCACCAGTTCGCGGCCGCGTTCCGCGGCGAAATCGCGATGGATGATCAGTGCGAGGGCATCGACGGGTTCGCCCGCTACCAGCACATCCAGCTTGATCAGGTCGGATTCGCTGTATCCGGCCAGATGGTAGTCCAGCGAAGCGTAGCCGCGTGAAACGCTTTTCAGCCGGTCGTAGAAATCGAGCACGATTTCATTGAGCGGCAATTCGTAGGTGAGCATCACGCGCGTCGGCGAAAGGTATTCGAGATTTTTCTGCGTCCCGCGCTTTTCTTGGCAGAGCTGAAGAATTCCGCCAACCGACTCATTGTTGGTGATGATCATCGCGGTGATGATCGGCTCTTCGATTTTGTCGATGTCGCTGGGATTCGGAAATTTCGCCGGGCTGTCGACTTCGATCACGTCGCCGCTAGTGCGCGTAATCCGGTAGCGCACGCTCGGCGCTGTCGTAATCAGATTGATGTTGAACTCGCGCTCCAGACGTTCCTGCACAATTTCCATGTGCAGCAAGCCGAGGAAGCCGCAGCGGAAACCGAAGCCGAGCGCGACGGAATTTTCCGGCTCGTAAAAAAACGCGGCGTCGTTCAACTGCAATTTGCCGAGCGCGTCGCGCAGCGGCTCGTAATCGTCAGCGAGAACGGGAAAAAGCCCGGCGAAGACCATGGGCTTGATGGCTTCAAAACCGGGCAGCGGTGGCGCAGGCCGCGCCGCTTCAGTAACGGTATCGCCCATACGGGCATCGGCGACGCGTTTAATATTTGCGACGATGAAGCCCACGTCGCCGGCGCCAAGTTCCTCAAGCGCAACCGGCTTGGGAGTGAGCGTGCCAAGCGTTTCGACTTCGTGAACCTCGTTGCTGTAGCACAGCCGGATTTTTGTATGTTTGTTGACGTGGCCTTCCATAACCCGCACGAGCACGACGGCACCGCGATAAATGTCGAACCACGAATCGAAAATCAGCGCCTGCAGCGGATTATCCGAACTGCCTTTCGGCGCCGGAATGCGCTGCACGATGGCTTCGAGAACGTCTTCGACGCCGAGGCCGCTCTTCGCGCTGATCAGCAAAGCGTCCTGTGCGGGAATCGCGAGCACGTTTTCAATTTGTTCTTTGACGAAATCGGTTTGCGCAGCCGGCAAATCAATCTTGTTGATGACGGGAACAATCGTCAGATTATTGCCAGCCGCGAGAAACGTGTTCGCAACGGTTTGCGCTTCAACGCCCTGGCTCGCATCCACAACAAGAAGCGCGCCTTCGCACGCAGAAAGCGCCCGCGACACTTCGTAGGAAAAATCGACGTGGCCTGGCGTGTCGATCAAATTGAGCTGGTACGTGTTTCCGTCTTTCGCGGTGTAGTGCAGCCGGATACTTTTCGCTTTGATGGTGATGCCGCGCTCGCGCTCGAGATCCATCGAGTCGAGCACCTGCTCGTGCATTTCGCGCTGTGTAAGCGCGCCAGTCATCTCGAGCAGACGGTCCGCGAGCGTGGACTTGCCGTGATCGATGTGCGCGATGATACAAAAATTGCGTATGAACTTCGGGTCCATGTATTCCGGTTATCGTTTCCGCTGAGCGACCGCTTTTATTTTTTAGTTCCCGGCAGGAGCCGCATGCTTCGAGGAGCCAAGACACCAGGCTGCGCAAAACCGTGCCGTGTGACAGTTCAGTTTGCCACAAATCGCCGATGTGCGCAGCCCGTTAGCGGTGCAGCTATAAGCGCGGCGAGACGCTCGCTGGCACGAAGACGAGGCGACGAGGCGGATGAAGAACCTTTCATTGTTGGCGCAATGCGACCATGGGATCGATGCGCATGGCGCGGCGAGCGGGAATCCAGCTGGCTAATAGTGCGACTACCAAAAAGACCGCAGGAACACTCAAAAATATGGGCAGGTCAAATGGATGAACCCCATAGAGCAGGGACGCGATCAGCGGAGCGACAAGCGCTGCGAGGAACAGGCCGGCCAAAATACCAAAGCTGGAAAGAAGCATGCCCTTGCTGAGAATAAGGCGAAGAATATCGCGCCGCTGAGCGCCGAGAGCCACACGAATTCCTATTTCGTAGGTTTTCTGGCCAACCATGTACGCCAGGAGGCCGTAGATTCCGGAACAAGCGAGCAGCAATCCGACGAAGGCGAATATGCCCACTAGAGATGCGGTGAATCGACGGGGAGCGAGCGAAACGTCGAGAACTTCCTGCATCGAGCGCACCGCAAACACCGGTAGTCCGGCGTCCACGCTTTGCACTTCTCGGCGCACTTGCGATTCGAGAAGGGCAGGAGGAATGCGGGTACGCATGGCAAAGCTGAAAACGCGATTGCCCCGCTGGTACATGGGAACGTAAACGTGAGGTATGCCTTCGCGCTCGAGGTTGTCGTGGCGAATGTCGCCGACGATGCCGACAACGGAGAGCCACTTCTGGTTGGGGTTTTGCCCGAAGCGGATGCGTTTTCCGATGGGATCGCCGGCACTCCAATAGTGGCGAGCAGTGGATTCATCAATGATGGCGACGGGTGTTCTCGTGGAGTCGTCGTCTTCCGTGAAGAGGCGGCCGCGAACCAAAGGAGTTTGCAGGACTTCGAAATAGCCAGGACTGATGGAGATGATTTCGGTGCGCAAGTCTTGAGAAGATTCGACAGGATGGTCCTCAAGAAAGAGCGCGGCATTGTTGGTTTGCCCAGAGGCTGGAAGCGCCGAAGTAAACCCGGCGAGCTCCACGCCGGGAATAGCACGCACGCGGCGAAGAGTTTCGCGAACAAATGTAGTTTGCGCGGCGATGGTTCCGTACGGATCCGCTTTGGGATCGTTCGGAACGGGAAGCCAGAAGCTGGCGACCACCAAGCCCGGCGGATTGAATCCAGGACTTTTCTCAAGAAGAGCGGCAAAGGAACGAAGAAGGAGACCGGCGCCGATCATCAGGACAACCGCGAGAGCTAACTCAGAAACAATCAACAAGCCGCGCAAACTCGTGGTGCGCCTGCCGTGGCCCGAACCGCGCGCGCCGTCGCGAATGGCGTGGAAGACTTCGGGCCTTGTGGATTGCAAAGCAGGAGCGAGGCCAAACAAGAGTCCTGTGAGGACGGAAATTGCCAGTGCGAAGAGAAGAACAGGGAGATCGATGCCGACGTTATTCAATCGGGGAATGGCGGGCGGAAGAAATCGCAGCAGCGAACCGAGAGCAATGCGCGCGGTGATCACGCCAGCAAGGCCGGCGAGCAGCGACAAGAGCAAGGATTCCGTCAACAACTGGCGCACCATACGGGAGCGGCTGGCGCCGAGCGTCAAACGGAGAGCAATTTCGCTTTGCCTACCGGAAGCGCGCGCCAAGAGAAGACTGGCGATGTTGACGGACGCCACGAGGATGATAAGGACCACGGTGACCATGAGCACCAGCATCATCGCGCGGACATCGCCAACGAGAGATTTCTGTAGAGGCTCAAGGTTGATGGACAACTTGGCGATGGGAGGATAGTCGTTGGGAAATTCGCGAAGGAGTTCGCTGGTCATGACGTTGAGGCGTGCCTGAGCCTGGGCGGCATTGATTCCGGGCTTGAGACGGGCAATGGCGCCAGGCAGAAAGCGCACGCTGCGCCCAGCTGGCGGAAAGGGATTGGCGCGGAAGCCTGCCGTAGCAAAGACTTCGACGTCTTTGGCGACGGTTTTTCCGGGATGGTGAAAGTCGGGCGGAAGAACGCCAACGACGGTGTAAAGATCATTGTCGAGGCGCAGATCGCGGCCGAGAATGGCGGGATCCGCGCCAAACGCTCGATGCCACAAGCCGTCACTAATGACGGCCGCGGTGGCGAAGCCGAGGGCTTCGTCCTGAGTTCCTAACAAGCGGCCGAGCTCAGGCTTTGCGCCCAAAAGAGAAAAGTAATTGGGGCTGACAACGAGCAACTCAAGCCGCTGAGGTTCCTTGGCGCCGGTGAGATTCACGCTGACTGGCCAGGTGACGCTGACATCTTGAAAGACACCGGCGCGCGATTGCAGATCCTCGAATTCTGTATAGGAGAAAACGGAATCGTGCAGGCCGATGCCGGGCTTATCGAAGCTGATTTTCACGAGCTGATCTGGATCGCGGAACGGCAAGGAGCGCAGCAGGACAGCATTCACGATGCTAAAAATGGCGGTATTAGCGCCGATGCCGAGAGCCAGCGTGAGAATGACGACGGCGGTGAAGGTGGGAGACTTGCGTAAGACGCGAAGCGCGTAACGGATATCCTGCCAAAGGGTTTCCATGAGGCGCTCCCTTTCATCGAATACACGTAGAGGATTCGGACGCCAAGTTAGACGGCGGGTTTAGTGAAATGTAAGTGATGGTTTCTTGCATGGAAGCGGGCCAATTTGGATGCAAAAAGTGCGGATGGTGCGGAAAAAATGATGTCGTACGAAAATCCACTTTGAGACAAATGGCAGCGCGATACGAGGGGAGTCGGACTATACAGCAAACAGCCGAGAGTATATTTTCTTGGGAAAGCCTTGTGAACTTTGTAGGCGTCTAAGGACTGGGAGGAATCCTCGAATGATGAAACGAGTGATGGAGATGGTGATCGTGATGGTGGTGGCAACGGTGGCGATTGCGTCGATGGTTCTTCGCGCGCAAGACAACAACGCGAAGCCGGTGCCCACGCTAAGGAGCGTTTTACTCCAGCAATTAAAGGACACGCATACCAACAGCAATTGGTTCGTGTGCGCGGATGTTGCGTTGGCCGGAGTCACGCCGGAGCAGGCGAACTGGACGGACGGCAAGGGGAATCACTCCGTCGGCCAGCTGGCGTATCACATCTGGTTCTGGAATGACCGCAACTTGCGGCGGCTGAAGGGCGAGGACGCGGGGAAGTTCAGCGGGAACAACGATGAAACGTTCGACAAGTTCGACGCGAAAAGCTGGAGCGAAACCGTGCAGAAGCTGGACGCGGTGCTGACGGAACTGGAAAAGTTGGTCGAGAACGCAGATGAGGCAAAGTTGAAGGCCATCGCTCCGACGATCGCGAACATCAACACGCACAACGCCTATCACATCGGCGAAATTGTGATGGTGCGCAAGGAGCAAGGCTCCTGGGACCCGAGTAAAGGCGTGAAGTAGAAGAGAGTGCTCAACGGTTGTTGCGGAGTTGTCGTTATGGCTTACGCGGTGGGACGCGCTGAAGCGCGCCCCTACACAGAGTCGCGCTATTCGTCGCGGAGGGTGCGGATGGGCTCGACGCGGGTGGCGCGGTACGCGGGCACGACTGTGGCGAGAATGCCGACGATGACGAGAAGAACGGCGACTGTGGCGAAAGTGAGCGGGTCGGTGGGGCGCACGCCGTAGATGAGGGACGATACGACGCGGCCCAGCGCGAGCGCTGCCGCGAGGCCGATGGCGACGCCCAGCAGAATGGGTTTCAGGCCATCGGTGACCACCATTTTCAACACGTCGGAGTGAGACGCGCCGAGAGCCATGCGAATACCGATTTCGCGGACGCGGCGGTGAACAGCGTAAGAAAGAACGCTGTAGATGCCGACGGCGGTGAGAACCAGCGCAAGGCCGGCGAACGCAGCGAGCAAAAGCATATTGGAACGCTGAGGCGAGAGGGAATTAGCGATGAGCTGGTTCATGCTGAACACGTCGATGACAGGCGTTTCGGCATCGACTTGATGGACGGCGGCGGTAACGGCGGAAACGAAGTTCATGGGATCGCCGGTGGTACGAACAGCGATAGCCATACCGAAAGAGCGCCAGGCTTCGGAAGGAGGCGCGAAGATCTGATCGATGGGCCAGTAGACCATGGCGACAGGGCGAGTTTCGTCGAGGGAGTCCAGTTTGGTGTCGCCGACAACTCCTACCACTTCGCGCGCAACGCCGGGATAGAAGGTCAGCGTGACATGTTTGCCAAGCGGATTCTGACCGGGCCAGAACCGCTCGGCGAAGGATTGGCTGACGATGACGGTGGGCGCGCGGCCAGCTGCGTCGCTCGCGTCGAGGTCGCGTCCGCGGAGAAGCGGGATGCGCATGGCGCTGAAATAACCAGCGCTGATGGAGCGGACGTCCACTTCGGGCTGGTCGGACATGGGGAGGACGGGCTGGCCTTCGACCTGAACGGGTTGATGAGAGCCGCCGTCGCCCATCGGGATGTCGTCAACCACACCGGCTGATTCGACGCCGGGAGTGGTACGCACTTGCTGGAGGACGCGTTCGAAGAACGAGATTTGGCCGGCCGGAGTGGGAAATTTGTTAGCGGGAACGGAGAGCGACATGGTGAGCACGTTGTTCGGGTCGAAACCGGGGCGAATGCTGCTGAGTTCCCAAAGCGTGCGAACCATGAGTCCGGCCCCGATGAGGAGAACGAGAGAAAGAGCGACTTCGCAGACGACCAGAGCGCTTCGAGTACGACGGCCGCCGGAGTCGGAACTGCCGCGACTCTGCCCTTGTTTGAGAGCTTCGCTGACGTCGGATTTGGTGAAGCGCAAAGCGGGAAGCAGTCCGGCGAGGATTCCGGCGAAGAGAGAGAGACAACGGTGAACGCCAGCACCGCGGCGTCAAGATGGATTTGCGCGAACCGGGGTAGGCGGTCGGCTAAAAATTTAGAGATGAGTGTAATGCCGACATTGGCGAGCAGCAATCCCAGTGCGCCTCCCGCGAAGGAGAGAATCAGGGTCTCTGAAAGGACCAGCCGGAGAATCGCGCCGGGGGTAGCTCCGAGAGCGGAGCGAATGGCGATTTCTTTTTTGCGGGCGAGAATCTTGCCAAGAACGAGATTAGCGACGTTGGCGCAGGCGATGAGCAAGACGAAAGCGACGGCACCCAGGAGGACGAGGAGAGCCGGGCGAATGTCGCCAACGAGTTGCTGGCGCAGGGGGATGATGGTGGCCCCCCAGCCTTTGTCGTCTTCGGGATAGAGCTGCTCAAGGCGCGTGGAAATGGCGCTGAGTTCGGATTGCGCGGCGCCCATGTCAACGCCGGGTTTTAGGCGGCCGATGATGGAGTAGTTGTGATTGCCACGAACGGCGCGCTTTTCGTCGCTCCAGGCCGTGGGAACCCATAGCTTGGCCCAGCTGGGAAATTTGAAGCCTGGCAGCATGACGCCGATGACATGGTAAGGCTCGCCGTTGAGAATGATGTCCTGGCCGAGGATGGCGGGACTGGCGCCGAAATCATTGCGCCAAACCTGATCGCTCAGAATGGCGACATGGCCTTGGCCGGGATGATCTTCTTCGGGCGAGAAAGTGCGGCCCAAAGCAGGCTGGGCGCGGAGGATGGAGAAGAAGCCTGATGAGACTGTGGCACCGAAGAGCGAATCGGGACGGTCCTTTCCGCCGAGATTCAGAATCGTGCCACCGTACGCGGCCATGCCTTCAAAGGAAGTGTTCTGGCGCTGCCAATCGAGAAAGTTCGCCGGTGAAACGGAAAACTGAGTCATTCCAGGGAAACTCTTGGCGGGAGGGACGTGCCAAATTTGCATGATGCGGGAGGAGTCCTGGAAGGGCAGCGGGCGGAGGAGAACGGCGTTCACGACGGAAAAAATCGCGGTGTTGGCGCCAATACCCAGGGCGAGCAGGAGGATGGCCATGACCGTGAAGCCTGGGTTGCGAAGGAGGATGCGAAGGCCGAGTTGAAGGTCGGAGAAGAGGTTGCGCATCAGAAGGCACTCCTGGCCGCCGATGAAAGGCAGGTCGGCGGGGACATACATAGCAGACGGACGAAACGGCAAAAGGTTCCAGGGATTTGGCGAGGCTGGGCGTGCCGGATACCACAAGGCGCGATTGCGCTTTTTTTGCGGGTCCTGCCAGCGCGGTATATAGTGGGACGAGGGCGTTCGCACCTCGCCCCGCGCACGACCCGGCACAGGTTTTTCTAGTCAGCCGACAGGCAAAGCAAAGGCAACCCGGACGGATGGCCGCAGACGTCAGCAAGCATTTGGACCGCGCAAAGCGATTCCTCGAAAAGAACCGCGTCGAGGACGCTATTGAAGCGTATCTGGCCGTGCTGGATGAGGCGCCGCAGCACCAGGAAGCAACGCAAGCGCTGGGAGATCTTTACGCGCGCATGGATCAGCCGGAGCGCGCGGCTGTTTATTATGGGATGCTGTTCGATTTGCTGATCGAGCCACGCGACGAAACGAAAGCGCTGGCTATCTACAACCGCTTTCTGCGAAGCGGCGCCACGCCACAGCCGCCGGAGCGCATTGCCCGTTACGCCTTCCTTCAACAAAAACAGAATCATCCTGAAGAAGCCATCGATCAGTACAACAAAGCTGGAGAGCTTTTCACCAGCGCGGGTCGCCACGAGGACGCGCTTTTCTGCTGGGAGCGCATCGCGCAGCTCGATCCTGAAAATCTCAGCCGGCAAATGCGATTGGCGGAAGCGGCGGAGCAAATTGGCAAGAATGCGCTGGCGGCGCGTACATTTCTTCGCGCGGGACAGCTTGCCTCGGCAGGCGGTGCCGAAGTCGACGCTCTGAAGCTGCTCGGGCGCGCCCACAAGCTTGCGCCGCAAGAGCGCAGCGTTGCGCTGCTCTACGCACAGGCAAAATTGCGCGGCGACGAAGCTGCGGAAGCGGCGACGCTACTTGAGCCGTTTGCGGCCACGGAAAGCGACACCGTTTTCCTCGAGACATTTGGCGACGCGCTAATCCGGGGCGGGAATCTCGACCGGGCGCGCGAGATTCTTGAAAAGCTTTTACGCGAGAAAAACGCAGGCACAGAGCGGCTATTCGAACTTGCCGATGCTTATACGGCTTCGGCGCAAACCACTAAAGGCGTCGACGTGCTTCAGACGCTGAAGCGCCGCATGTTCGCAGACAAGCGGCAAAATGATTTTGCTACGCAGTTAGACGCGGTGGCCGCAAAGCACCCACACTCGCAAGGCATGATGGAGTTCTGGGCGGCAGTGTATAACGAGCTGAACCGCGAATCACAATATTTCGAAATCCTCGTAAAACTTTTTGATGTGTATTTCAACGCGGGCGACTTTCGCAAAGCTTGCGATTCGCTCGAGCGGCTGGTGGACATCGACGCCTACGACTACCGCAATCAGGAGCGGATGGAAAAGCTTCGCGGGCACGTGGATGAAGCGTTTTTGAAACGTGTAGGTGGGAGGCTGGCCAAGTCCATGAACACCGCGCCACCACCGCCGGCCAACACTGGCGTGGGGGGAAGTGTCGCTCAATCTGCGCCCAGCACGGAAGAAGGACGACACGCGCAAGCCCTTGAGGACTTGATCGTGCAGACTGAGATTTTTCTGCAGTATTCGCTGCAAACCAAAGCGCTCGAACGTTTGCAAAAGATCGCCGCGATGTTTCCTGGGGAAGAAGCGCGCAACGCGCGATTGCAAAATTTGTACCAGATGGCAAATTGGTGGCCTCCAGGTGCGGCGAAACCGAAGCAGGAACCCGCTGCTGCTCCTGCGCCCGCAGCCCCGGTGGCTGCTCCGGTTGTCGAAGCACAGCCGGTTCAAGTGACGACGCGGACGGGCGTGTATAGCGCGGAAACGCTGCGCGATCTTTCGAAGATTTCAGAAATCAACCAGAAGATTTTTCGGCAACAGACGCCGCGCGCGATGCTGAACACGGCGGTGAGCGAAGTGGGCTCTCACCTGCGCACGCTGCGTTGTATAGCGGTCGTCGGCGCGCCTGGACGCCCGCCGGAAATGTCCGCGGAATTTTGCAGCCAGACGACGAAGCCCGCGCCGGGTGCGCAGGTGGTCTTATTACTTGCGCAGATGGAAAAGGCGGAGCCGGATGAGCTTGGCGGGTTGGTTGTCGATGCCACCGAGGGATCGATTCTTATCGAAATGGGGCTGGCGACCGCGCTTGGCGTGATGATCACGGATAAAGAGACGCAGGCGCCCGCAGGAATGTTAATCGTGGGCCACGCGGAACCACATAAGTGGAAGCCGAACGAGGCTTATTTTTTGCAGGCGATCGGCGACCAGATGTTGATGAGCGTGAGCCATACGCGGCTGCGTTCGCTGGTACGTCGCATGGGTGTTTCGGATGAACGAACCGGTTTGCTGAGCCGCAGTTCGTATCAGAGTTGCTTGCTTACGGAAGCGGATCGGGCGCGCAGTCAGGGCACGCCGCTGGCGTCTGGCGATTTTGCAGATCGATCGTGGCGCGGAAATTTTGCGGCAGCAGGGGGAGTCGCCGCTGGAGCGGTTTTTGGAGCAGTTGGCGCGTTCGCTGCAGCCGATCGTGCGGCAGAATGATGTGGCGGTGAAATATACGTCGTGGTCGCTGGCGTTTATTTTGCCGGACACGACTTTGTCGGGTGCGCAGAACTTGGCGGACAAGTTGCGGCGCGCGGCTTCGGGTTTGCGGCCGCCGTGGGATACGACGCAAATCACACTCAGCGCCGGAATTGTGGAAGCGGTGGCGAAGCACGAGTACGACAGTGAAGATATTGTTACGGACTTGATCAACCGCGCGGAATTTAGCGTGGAAGAAGCCCGGAAAAAGGGCGGGGATACTGTGGTGACGCTGGATACGCCGAAGGTTTGAAGTTCTAGAAGGCCGAGAGCGCTGGCTTTATGATCGGGTTGGATTTAAGTGCACGTTCGAAGAAAAGGCTTCCTGTAAGCGCACTCCCTGAATGGGCTGAAGAATATTTCTGTGACAATTGCGGGCGAGACGTAACGAAGCAAGTTCGTCGCCAGCAGTCGCATAGTTGGCAGCCAATGGGCGTAGAAAGATTCCGTTGTGCATGTGGACACGCTTGGCTCACTGGCGCGGCAGAGTGGGATCATCTGAGCGATCGCGAAAAAAGAAATCGTGTAAACGGGTCCATTGTCCTAAACGTTGTCTTGGTGTTCTTTGCGTCGATCGTTGCCCTCGCTGGATATTTCCTTAGTTCAAAGGCCGGTGTTGCTCTGGATGCCGGGCTCGTAGCGCTTTCTCTTTTTCTTTTATTTCAATTTCGATCGGCGTTTGAGTTATTCGCTTCGATTTGGCGAACAAGAGTCCGTCGTGTCGATGTCACGGAGTAGTTTTAGCGAGGATGGCTACAATCGCTCCGCAATCGATGAGTGCGTCAGCGGTCATAGCGGCGTGCGTGGATACGCCGGACTACTTTACGAACGGATTGAGCATCAGCGAAGTCGCTTCCGCAGAGAACGCCAATGAAAGGCTCGGCGGCGGCGTGCAACTTTTGCTGATTTTCGTCTGCGTTATACGCTTCCATTGCTGAGCGCAGCATGCTGCGCCACTACAAGGGAATTGGTAGACTGAACTCGAACATTTTTGAAAGCGAGGCGGGTATGTTTCCAACGGATGTGGTGATTGTGGCGGGGGCGCGGACGCCGATGGCGCGGTATACGGGGGCGTTTTCGGAGGTGAGCGCGATTGATTTGGCGGCGCACGCTTCTAAGGAGGCGATCCGGCGGTCGGGAGTGGATCCGGCGGAGTTTGACCACGCAATTTTTGGGAACGTGATGCAGACTTCCGCGGATGCGCTTTATGGCGCGCGGCATGTGGGGCTGAAGGCGGGATTGAATGTTGAGACTCCGGCGGTGACGGTGAACCGGTTGTGCGGATCGGGAATCGAGGCGGTGTCGCAGGCGGCGCAGCGACTCTTGCTAGGCGAAGCGACGATGGTGCTTGCGGGCGGGATGGAGAATATGACGCAGGCACCGTTTGTGATTCGCGGAGCGCGTACTGGTTTGAGGCTGGGTGGTGGGGCGCTGGAGGACTCGCTATTTGTTGGGTTGACGGACAGTTACTGCGGATTGCCGATGGCGATGACGGCGGAAAAATTGGCGGAGCAGCATGGGATTACTCGCAAAGACGCGGATGCGTATGCGTTGCGCAGCCAGCAGGCGGCGGATGCGGCGTACAAGGCGTGCCGGATTCGGGAAGAGCTTGCGCCCGTGGAAGTGAAGCAGGGCAAGAAGACGATTCTTTTTAGCGAGGACGATCACCGGCGTCCGGAAACTACGATGGAGACGCTGGAGAAGTTGCCGCCTTCGTTTAAGAAGGACGGGATTGTGACTGCGGGGAACGCGAGCGGGATTGTGGATGGAGCGGCGGCGGTTGTCGTAACGCTCGAGAAAACGGCGAAAGAGCATGGGCTGAAGCCGATCGGAAGAATTGTGTCGTGGGCGACGGCGGGAGTCGATCCCAGCATCATGGGAATTGGACCGGTGCCGTCTTCGCAGAAGGCGTTGAAGCTGGCAGGGTTAACTTTAGAACAGATGGATCGCGTCGAGGTGAATGAAGCGTTTGCGGCGCAGTATCTGGCGGTGGAGAAGGCGCTGAAGTTGAATCGCGACAAGACGAATGTGAACGGTGGCGCGATTGCGCTTGGGCATCCGCTGGCGGCGAGTGGGACGCGGTTGTTGATTACGATTTTGAATGAATTGCGACGGAATAATTTGCGCTATGGGTTGACGACGGCTTGCATCGGTGGGGGGCAGGGAATTGCGATGATTGTGGAAAGCTTACACTGAGCCTTTTACCCGCCAAGACTCTCCTGGTTCGCGATTCAAAACAACTGGGTTTCCAAAGTTGCGATGAATTGAATTCCTGGAACAAACTTACCTAGAAGACGTTTGTCATTAGTCAGAAACAGATCTACTTTTGCCTGAGCGGCGCAAGCCAAATGAATTGCATCCGCAGGCGCGACCCCCTGGGTTCCACGGATTCTGGCGTAATGCTCCGAGGCTTCGAGGTTGAATGGAACCACCTCGGAAATCACCCTTTGTAGAAGTCGCCGCGACTCGTCCGCGGCTCGGATGGCACCCGCGCGGTATGCACCAGCTAGCACTTCTC
The DNA here is from genome assembly GCA_963784015.1 of uncultured Acidobacteriota bacterium. Classification (GTDB taxonomy): domain Bacteria; phylum Acidobacteriota; class Terriglobia; order Acidiferrales; family UBA7541; genus Acidiferrum. The sequence goes on along the minus strand of CAWAPX010000023.1, from coordinate 488,282 downwards.
CAAAAGTGAAAGCACTGGTGATAAGTTCGTCCCCACGCTCTTTCATTTTTGAATGGACCGCTCCTGTGCGTTTGGCGAATTGGGGGTTGTCTTCGAGCCAATAGACAAAGAGCATCGAATCCCAGTAGATCCGGCTCACGAGTTTTCCTTGTCGGCGTAAAAATTCTCTCGTTCGCCGCGGAGATAGGCTTCGCCACCACCAAACTCCGCAAAGACATCCTTCAGCGAACCTCGCAGCTCGGTCCAAGCATCCGTGCTTGGCGCTGCCGAATCCGGTGAATCAACGAACTCATAGAGATATGTCACAGTCGTACTCTGGCCCGAGCTAGGGCCCGTGCTCTCCACTAACTTCAGGCCATTTTGTTTGAGGAATACACTGCGCCCAAGAGCGCTGCAAACTGCGGGCACTCGCCCATACAGCTTGAGATCCCGGACAACGTCGCCTGCACGAATCGAAAACCGGCGTAGCTTTTGATTTCGAGCAGGTAGGACATATTTGTTCCGGCCATAGGTTCGAATATCATCCGCCATCTTTGTCATATAGACTCGTCCGTTGGGAATTTATGCTGCATTGCTACAATAGCATGAATGAGCTTGCATATCAAGATTTCCACTTCCATATTTCACAAGTGTTGCCGCCTTCGAAGTGAACGTTGCATGAGCGCGGCAGTGGGCGGTCCGCAGTCGAAACGGGATTCTGGTAAACTCTCGGAGCCCGCAAAGGCGTTCGACTGGGGTATCTGCGAGGAAATCAATCATGGCAATTCAGAGGGTGGGCGTGGTTGGGTGTGGGTTGATGGGGTCGGGGATCGCGCAGGTGTGCGCGGCGGCGGGATTTGCGACGGTGGTGCGGGAAGTGTCGCCGGAGGTTGTTGAGAAGGGATTGAAGGGGATTGAGAAAAATTTGGCACGGTTGGTGGAGAAGGGAACGATTACGGCTGCGGCGCAAGGCGAAATCCGCGGACGACTGCAAGGCACGACGGTTATTGATGATTTGAAGGATTGCGATCTGATCGTTGAGGCGATCATCGAGCAGTTGCCTGCGAAGCGCGAGCTTTTTTCCGCGCTGGATCGGCTGTGTCCGCCTTCCACGGTTTTTGCGAGCAATACGTCGTCGCTGACAATTACGGAAATTGCCGCTGCGACAAAACGGCCGGAGCGGTTTGTGGGTCTGCATTTTTTTAACCCTGTGCCAGTGATGAGGTTGGTGGAAGTGGTGCGCACGATCGCGACAGACGCGGACGTTTACGAAGAGATGGTCGCGTTTGGAACGAAACTGGGGAAGACGGCGGTGCGCGCTCACGATTCAACCGGATTTATCGTAAACCGGCTGCTCGTGCCCTATTTGTTGGACGCAATTCGCGCTTTGGAAGAAGGCGTTGGTTCCATCGAGGATATCGATAATTCGATGAAGCTCGGTTGCGGACATCCGATGGGGCCGCTGACTTTGCTGGATTTTGTGGGTTTGGATACGACGTATTACATTTCGCAGATTATGTTTGAAGAGTTCCACGAACGGCGATTTGCGTCGCCGCCGCTTTTGAAGCGGATGGTTTTGGCGGGATGGAACGGGCGGAAATCGGGGCGGGGATTTTACGACTACGCCGATCCGCAAAAACCTAAGGCGATGAAATTTTAAGGGAAAAAAGACAGAAGAATTTTCACAGAGGGCGCTGAGAACACAGGGAGCACAGAGAAGAGAGAGTCAGGCTAAGAAATGCAAACAGGGAAGATTGGCGGCGGGCTGAGCGCGGGGGGATTGCGATTTGGGATTGTGGTGAGCCGATTCAATAGTTTTATTACTGAGCGGCTGCTGGCGGCGTCCGTGGATGCGTTGGAGCGCGCGGGCGCGGCTAACAAGGACGTGGACGTCGTGCATGTGCCGGGTTCGTTCGAATTGCCATTGACGGCGAAGAAGCTTGCAGGGACGGGGCGCTACGATGCGCTGATCGCGATCGGTTGCGTGATTCGCGGCGAAACGTCGCATTACGATTATGTTTGTTCGGAGACGGCGCGCGGATTGCAGCTCGCGCAGATGGACACCGGCGTGCCGATTATGTTTTGCGTTTTGACTTGCGACACCCTGGAGCAGGCTATCGACCGCGCGGGGTTGAAAGGCGGGAACAAGGGTTTCGAAGCGGGACTTGGCGCTATCGAGATGGCGCAATTGTCGCGCAAATTGCGCGGCGCACAAGCGAAGCCATCCGCCAGTGGAAAGACGCGGCACAAGTAAATGTCGCTGCGCACAAAATCACGCGAGTTCGCGATGCAAATGTTGTTTCAATGGGACATGAGCGAGCAGGAGCCCGTGAAACTGGAAGCAAAATTCTGGCGAGCCGCGAAGGCAACGGATTCCACGCGCGCGTTTGCGAATCGTTTATTCGAAGGAGCCGTGAAGGATACGGCGGCGATCGACGAACTGATCGTCAAGCAAGCGGAGAACTGGCGGCTCGAGCGGCTTGCGGTGATCGACCGCGCAATCTTGCGTCTGGCGATTTACGAGCTGCGGACCACGGACACTCCACCAAAGGTGATCCTGAACGAGGCCGTTGATTTGGCAAAGAAATTCTCCTCAGAAGATGCGGGATCGTTTGTGAACGGAATACTCGACGCGGTCCACAAAAGCATCGCGACGAAATAAATTAACATCGATTTGAAATTATCTAGTTTGAATCTGCTGCCCCGCGGCACATCGTGCCGCACGGCGGGCCCTTCCCATGCGGATTAGACAGTAATCGTGCCTTCAAAAACTTTAACGGCGGCGCCGCTGACGCGCGGGACCAGTTTTTTGCCGCGTTGCGTCACTTCCACTTCGATGTGGCTGGGGCGGCCCATTTCTTCACCTTGCAAAATGGACAGGGTGTGCCCGGGTGCGAGCTTGCCATGGCGAACCAGATACGCGCCGAGCGAGCCGGCGGCGGAGCCCGTGGCGGGATCCTCGTAAATTTCCCAAGGAAGCATGCCGCGCGAGAAGACTTTGCTGTTGCCGCCGAGCGCAAAGCAGTAGGCCATCGTCGCGTTTTTTCCGAGCAGTTTGCGCAGCTCAAACATATTCATGGAGATTTTGCCGAGCGCGGACCGATTCTTGAGCGGCACCATGAGGTTGAAGATGCCGGTGGAGACGCACTCGGGCTCAAGATGCGGATCAAGATCTTTCGGCGTGAGGCCCAGCGCCTTAGCAAGCGCAGCTTTCTTGAATTTCATGGGGCGGAAAGCGGCCTCGGTCTGCGTCATCGTGACACGCTGCGGACGGCCGTCCTTGAACCGGATTTCGACGGGAAGCACGCCGGCGCCGGTTTCCTGCATGATATGCACGCCGCCTTCTTGCGCGGGAACAACGCCCAGCTCCGCGAGAAGAAACCACGTGCCGACGACGGGGTGGCCGGCGAGTTTCAGCTCTTCTCGCGTGGTGAAGATGCGAAGGCGAGCCAAGGCGCGCTCATCAGTCGGCTTTTGCACGAAAACCGTTTCGGCAAGATTCATTTCGCGAGCGATGGCTTGCATCTGGTCGTTCGAGAGGCTGTCGCCATCGGTGAAATACGGCGAGCGGATTGCCTTCGAAGCGCGAATTCGTGAAAACGTCGAGAGTGTAGAAACGATGTTCCATGGGATTTTTAGCCGGGCTGGAGCGGGCACGGAAATCAAATGTGCTCGAGCTGCGCGACGGTCCTTTCGTTGGTGATGTTTCCCGTGTTGAGAGTGGATTTCGGTTCCATCAAGATCAGGTGGACCTCTTCGTCAGCGACCGGGCAATGCTCGGTGCCGCGAGGCACGATGATGAATTCGCCTTCGCGAACGAGCGCTTCGCGATCGCGAAACTTCATTCGCAGAGTTCCTTGGGTGACGAGGAAGAGTTCGTCTTCGTTGTCGTGATGATGCCAGACGAATTCACCTTTGAGTTTGACGGCCTTGATGTGGCAATCGTTCAGCTCGCCGATCACGCGAGGATTCCAGTAGTCCGAGAAGCAGCTGAATTTGTCCTTCAGGTTGATCGTTTCCATGGGTTCACCTACAAAGCTCGAACAAGTTTGGCTACGGCATCAAGAGCGAGCTGCGTCGTTTCCTGTTTCGATGTCTCGCAGTAAACCCGGAGCAAATTCTCAGTGCCGGAAGCACGCACCAGGAGCCAGCCGATTTCGCCGAGATAGATTTTGATGCCGTCCATATTTTCGCGGCGGGCGATGGGCCAATCGAGCAGCTTGGTGGTTTTCTCGCTTGAAAAATACGCAACAGCTTTTTGTTTCTGCGTCGGGGTGACGTCGAGATCGACGCGGCCGTAATGAAATTCGCCGAACTCTTTGTAGAGCGTCCGCAGCATGTCGCCGAGAGATTTGCCGTGCCAGGCCATCAGTTCGGCAAGAAATAGCGCGCAAACTGTAGCGTCCCGTTCAGGCAGATAGAGGCTAGTGCCGATGCCGCCGCTTTCTTCGCCGCCGATCAAGATGTTTTGTTCGAGCATAAGCTCGCAAATGTATTTGAAGCCGATCGAGACTTCATGGAGCTTGCGGTTGAATTTGGCGGCCAGTTTGTCAATGAGCTTGGTGACGCTGAAAGTTTTTGCGATATCGCCGGGCAAATTGCGGGTACCTGCCAAATGCCAGACGAGAAGCGCAAAGATTTGGTGCGGATTCACGAAGGAACCGTCGCGGTCGACCGCGCCAATGCGGTCGCCATCGCCGTCTGCGCAGAGGCCGGCGTCATATTTTCCGGCGAGCACGGCTTCTTGAAGAGGCGCGATGTGCGGCGGAATGGGTTCCGGGTGGACACCGCCGAATCGCGGATCGCGCGTGGCGCGTATTTCGTCGCAGGCGATTCCGTTCCGAGCGAAAAGCGCGGGCAACAAGCCTGTTGCGGAACCGTGCATCGGGTCAGATACAAAACGCAGCTTTGCTTTTCGCAATCTCTCCCAATCGATCAGTTTCTCAATGGTGTCGAGATACGGAGCGCGCGGCTCAAGCGATTGAATCAATTCGTTCCTAGGAGGAAGCGGAGTTACGGCGTTCTTTTGAACTTCCGCGAGTTCGATTTCGATTTGCGCGACGATGGACGGCAGCGCGCTGCTGCCGTAGCTCGCTTTGTACTTGATGCCATTCCACTGGTAAGGATTGTGACTCGCGGTGATGAGGATGCCGCCTGCAGCTGCGCGCTGGCGAACGAGCAGAGAAATTGTGGGAGTGGGACAGGGCTTGTCGGCAAGCCAAACGGGCGTGCCGGTTGAGGCAATCACTTCAGCCACTGCAGCCGCCACACTGTCGGACGCAAAGCGGTGGTCGTAGCCGATCAGCACGCCTTTGCGCGCATCCTCGCAGCGCACGACGTAGCGGGCGATGGCTTTGGCCACAATGCGCGCGTTCGCAAACGTGAAGTTTTCGGCGATAACGTCGCGCCAGCCATCGGTTCCAAATTTGATCGCGGCCATAAGGGACTGAGGAAAGTATACGCGAAGCGAACTATCCGCAAACAGCCGCATTGGACTAAGCCTGCCGGAAATCCCGCTACAGCAGTTTGGTGAGCTTTCGCTCTTCGAGGGATTTTACGATTTTGGCGACGTCCTGCGCGCGGTCGCGGGGGACGATCAGAAGCGCGTCGGGAGTTTCGACGACGATCAGGTCGCGGATGCCGATGGCGGCGACGAATTTCGTAGGGCTGTACAGAAAATTGCCGGTGGCATCGAGAGCCAGGCCGTGACCGGCCAGAACGTTGTCGCCGGAGTGTTTTGCGAGGAGTTCGTAAACCGCGGCCCAGGAGCCGATGTCGCTCCAGCCGACGTCCGCGGGGATGACGTAAACCTGCGGCGCGCCTTCCTGGCGTGTAGCGTTTTCCAGGATGGCGTAGTCGACGGAAATATTTTCCAGTTTCGGATAGATGGCGCGCAAGCGGCGCTCGTAGGTTTTCTTGCCGATAGTTTCGGCGAGCGATTCGAGAGCTTCGTGCGTTTTGGGAAGAAAGCGCTTCAGATTATCGAGAAACGTCGAGACGCGCCAGAAAAACATGCCGGCGTTCCATTGGAAATTGCCGGAAGCAACATATTCCTTGGCGACTTCGAGCGCGGGCTTTTCCGTAAAGCGACGAACCGCAAACGCCGGAAAGCCGCTTGAGCCGAGTGCGTCTCCCATGCGCTCGACATAGCCGAAGCCGGTGTCGGGACGAGTCGGCGGAATGCCGAGGACGATCATGCGCCCCGGTTCGCGCGCCAGTTCGAGTGCCGCGCTAACGATTTTGCAATATTTCTCCGGCTGCGCGATGAAGTGGTCGGCGGGCAGCACTGCCATCAGCGCATCGCCTTTTGCGGCGTGACGCACGTGAATCGCGGCCAACGCGATGGCAGCAGCGGTGTTTCGTCCAAGTGGCTCCGTTAGAACTCGTTTGCGTGCGCCGGTCGGAAGCTGCTTTTTGACGGCGGCAGTTTGCTCGGCGTTCGTGACGGTCCAAATGCGATCGGCGGGAACGATCGGCCGCAACCGAGCAACGGTCTGCTCGAGCATGGTGTCTTTCCCGACGATGTTCAAAAGTTGTTTAGGAGTGCGCGTCCGGCTTCTCGGCCAGAAGCGCGTCCCGCGCCCACCGGCAAGGATGACGGCGTGACTTTGAAGTTTTTCACTCGGCATTTGTTTTCTTTTTGTCTAGCTCAGACTTCCGATTGATATTGATAGGAGACGCTATTAGCACGCGCGTTTTCGACATCGGAGAATACCCTCGGCTCCCGAAATCGGCGGGGATGAACCAACATTCACCGGGCTTGTAACAGAATTCGCCTGCACAACTCCTTTTAAACATTCCATGCGGAGTTGAAGACCAATCAATTCGACCTTCGCCTTCCAGAAATACCCACAAGCTAAACTGCTCAGGTGGTTTCGTAGGCACACTCATGTAGATTCGCTGGTCAAATCCGAGCGTCGATGCGGAGAAATACGGGCAGTCGAGTAAGAATTCGCCGACTTGCTTGTCGCGGTAAAACCACGGGCGTGGCGCTATTTTCCCGCCGGCGTCGGTGTTGAAGTTCATGACTGCCAAAGCCTTTTCGACGTGAAGCTCACGCGGCTTACCGTTGGCATCGCGGCGGTCGTAGTCGTAGATGCGATAGGTGAGGTCGGAATATTCCTGCACTTCGCAGATGACCATCTTGGGACCTATGGTGTGCGGCATTCCTGCGGGAATGAAGAATGTGTCGCCGGCGTGAACTTCGTGCGATTGAAAGAGATCTTCTAGCCTGTGATCGGCTAGCGCAGCGAGAAATTTATCCTTGGTTACACCCGGTTTGAGCCCTGCAAGCAGTCGCGCCCCGGGCTCAGCTGAAAAGACATACCACATTTCTGTCTTCCCGCGCCCGCCAGCAGCAGCTTCATGCGCGGCGGCGTAGGCGTCATCTGGATGAACTTGAATCGAAAGCTTGTCGGCCGGGAAAATGAATTTTAGCAGTAGAGGGAAGTCTGCTTCGCCTTCGAATTTCGCGCCACGCCATCCCACGGTCATTTCTTTCCACGCCTGGCCGAGTGTCTGTCCCGCGAACGGGCCGCTGGCGATTCTGCAGTCAAGGCCAGTGAGCCACGCTTCTCCAATCAGCGGATGGAGGTTGTGCATTTCGGGGAAAAGCGGCGCGAGGGAGCTCGAACCCCACAAGCGCTCGGAAAAAACCGGCTCGATCCGGAAGGGCGCAGGACTTATCGGCAACACGGTCACAATTTAGGCCGCGGCTTCGACGCGTGTGAAGAATCGCTCGAGGCGGCGCAAGCCTTCGTCGATGCGTTCGATCGAAGTGGCATACGAGAGCCGCAAATAGCCTGGCGCTCCGAATCCTTCGCCGGCGACTAGCGCGACGCGCGCCTGATCGAGCAGCAGCTTGGCAAGTTCGCCCGTGTCTTTTGCGATGGCGTGGCCGCTTTCGCCGTTCGAGAGATGCGCGGCGACATTCGGGAACGCGTAGAACGCGCCGCCTGGCATTTCGCACTTCACGCCAGGAATGGCGTTCAAGCCTTCGACGATGCGCTTGCGGCGGCGGTCGTACTCGGCGAGCATTACGGGGACGGAGTCCATCGACCCTGTCATTGCGGCGACGGCTGCATATTGCGCGATGGATGTTGGATTCGAGGTCGACTGGCTCTGCAATTTCGTTAGTGCCTGAATAAGTTCCGCGGGCGCTAGCGTGTAGCCGATGCGCCAGCCAGTCATTGCAAATGTTTTGGATACCGAGCCGATGATGATGACGTTGTTCTTCGAGTCCGCCGCGCTGGCAATCGAAAACGGTTTGTGCTGGTCATAAGTAAAATGCGAATAGCACTCGTCGCCCATCAGCCAAACATTGTGCTTCTTGCACACTGCCAGGATTCGCGCGTACTCGTCAGGAGGAACCACGCCGCCCGTCGGATTGCTCGGTGAATTGAGAATCAAGAGCTTCGTCTTCGGAGTGATGGCCTTTTCAATCGCAGCAGCTTTCACGCTGAAACCGTCTTCCGGCCGTGTCTGCACGTACACCGGCGTGCCGCCTGCATACTTGACGATGTCCGGAAAACTCACCCAATACGGCGCGGGAATGATCACTTCATCGCCCGACTGCACCAGCACGCTCATCACATTAAAAATTCCGTGCTTGCCGCCGACCGTGACGATGCATTCTTTCGGCGAGTAGTCCGAACTCAGCTCGCGTTTGTGCCACGCGCAAATCGCTTCGCGCAGCGGCATGATTCCGCCCGTCGGCGTGTACTTGGTTTTGTTTCCCTCGATGGCCGCAATGGCCGCCTTCTTGATGTGATCCGGCGTCGGAAAGTCTGGCTCGCCCGGCCCGAAGTCCGCGATGTCCACTCCTTGCGATTTCAGCCGGTCCGCTTCCGCGATGACCGCCGCCGTCGGCGAGATTTGTATGCGATTGATGCGTTCGGTAAGTTGCACTGCTTTCTCCTGTGAGACGGGCTTCAGCCTGTCTCTTTTTTTGCATCGCGCCATACAAGGCGCGTAACGGTTCACAAAACTTTTGCTCGCAACCGCTGCTCCACTTCCGGAGGCACGAGATCCTTCAAAGGCCCACCAAGCTGCGCAATCTCTCGTACCAACTTCGAACTCAAATAGCTGTACGATTCGCCCGGCAGCATGAACACCGTCTCCAGTCGCGGCTCCAGTTTTCGGTTCATCAAAGCCATCTGCAATTCGTATTCATAATCGGAGATCGCTCGAATCCCGCGCAGAATTACTCCCGCACCGCGTTTCCGCGCGTAATCCACGAGCAGCCCGTGAAAAACGTCCACTTCCACGCCCGGCCATTTCTGCGTGACCTCGCGCAGCATCTCCACGCGCTCCGGCACCGAAAAGAGAGGCCGCTTTTCCACATTGCTCAACACGGCCACGATCACCAAATCAAACATTTTCTCGCCACGCTCAATCAGATCGAGGTGGCCGTTCGTCACCGGGTCAAACGAGCCGGGATAGATGGCAATGGATGTTTTCATGGGCACCGCACAGAATTGCTTATTCTAACTCATGCCGCGAATCGGATGCGCCGCAAAGTTTGTGGGGCCGGGAGCGCCCCGATTTCAAGCCATGGATTTTCGCTTCGCACTGGGCAATGACTGTGACAGTATCCTCCGTGCCGCTCGGCGAACGAGACGGCCGTGGATTGTTCTTGATGGCAATTCTAAAAGGAGCTCCGAAAACATGGTTGCAGGCCCCTCGAAGCGAGGTCTCGGTTTGTTGGTGCTCGGCGTTTTGATGTTGTCACGAATTGCCATCGCGCAGGAGCAGCGTCCGCTCAACCTGATGCCCGTTCCTTCGAGCGTCCAAATTGGCACAGGCCGCCTCTTGGTGGACTCTTCTTTTTCCGTGGGATTGACTGGTTATACCGAGCCGCGCCTCGAACGCTCCGTCGAGCGTTTTCTACGCCAACTCTCGCGGCAGACGGCAATTCCGCTGGCCGGAAAACCGAGCACGGCGGCAAAAGTTGTTTTCGTGATTCACACTGACCATGCCGGCAAGGAAATTCAGGAACTCGGCGAGGATGAGTCCTACGTCCTTGAGGTTAGTGCCAGCGGCGTGAAACTCAGTGCGCCAACTCCGCTCGGCACATTGCATGGCTTGCAGACTTTCCTGCAACTGGTGGAAGTCTCGCCCGACGGATTCGCCGCTCCGGCCGTAACGATAAACGACAAGCCGCGATTTCCCTGGCGCGGATTGATGATCGATTCGGCGCGCCATTTTGTGCCGCTCGACGTACTCAGAAGAAACATCGACGGCCTCGAAGCGGTGAAGATGAACGTGTTGCACTGGCACTTGTCCGAAGACCAGGGTTTCCGCGTCGAGAGTAAAAAATTTCCGAAGCTCCACGAAATGGGTTCCGACGGCCTGTATTACACGCAGGATGAGGTACGTGACCTGATCGAATACGCGCGCGACCGCGGAATCCGCGTGGTCCCCGAGTTCGATATTCCCGGCCATAGCACGGCGTGGTTTGTCGGGTATCCGGAACTCTCAAGCGGCCCGGGCCCCTACCAAATTGAAAGGAAATGGGGCGTTTTCGATCCCGCATTCGATCCCACGAACGAGCGTACCTATAAATTCTTCGATCAATTCATCGGCGAAATGGCGAAACTTTTTCCGGACCATTTTTTTCACGTGGGCGGCGACGAAGTAAATGGAAAACAGTGGGACGCCAACCCCAAAATCCAGGAGTTCATCAAGACTCACGATTTGAAGAACAACGAAGGCCTGCAATCTTATTTCAACAAACGGCTCGAGCCCATCGTGAGCAAGCATGGCAAGAGCATGGTCGGCTGGGACGAGGTGCTGGACCCCACGCTGCCAAAGGACATTGTGATTCAGTCATGGCGCGGACCGGATGCCCTCGCCGCTGCTGCAAAGCAGGGCTTTCGCGGAATTCTTTCCAATGGCTACTACCTTGATCTCGGATGGTCCGCTGCGCGTCACTACGCCGTGGATCCGCTAGGCGGTGCCGGGGCGAATCTCTCTCCAGAAGAAAAAGCCCGAGTCCTTGGTGGGGAATCCTGTATGTGGGCGGAGTATATCAATCGGGAGAATATCGATTCGCGAATCTGGCCTCGAAACGCTGTTATCGCGGAGCGCTTGTGGTCTCCACAGAATGTGACGGATGTTGCGTCGATGCACACGCGCATGGAATTCATGGGTGAGCGCCTGGAATGGCTGGGCCTTACCCACAAGACGTATCACCGGCAGATGCTGCAGAGGATCGCCGGACCGAGCACTCCGATGGAATTTGCCGCGCTAGTCACACTTGCAAGCGTCGTCGAGCCGGTGAAAGACTACGCTCGAGAAGAAACCGCTACCACAGAGCCAACAAGCGCGACGCCGTTAAACCGAGTCGTGGACGCAGTACCGCTTGAGAGTGCGACCGCTCGCCATTTTGGAGAGTTGGTCGACAAGTTCATCGCTGCTTCCTGCCACGACACCGCCGATGCCGCTCGTTTACGCGCGGAACTCTCCGTTTGGCGGGACAATGACGCGAAACTCCAGCCGCTGGCAGAGCGATCCTTCCTGGTGAAAGCAGTTACTCCGACTTCTCAGGATCTTGCGACGCTGGGAAGCATCGGTCTTGCCGCTTTGGATTTCATTGCCAAGGGTCAACGACCGCCGGATGATTGGAAGGCGCAACAACTCGCAGCCCTGCAGCAAATCGAAAAGCCCAAGGGCCAGCTCCTGCTGATGCCCGCTTCGCCCGTCCAAAGACTGGTAGAGGCTGCTTCGGCCGGCGGAGCTTGCTCGTCACCGAACTGAAAGTAATCGCAGGGTTCGTAGGGGCGGGGCTTGTTTATCCTGGAAGGGCCCCGCCCGGCGCTAGCTCTTGGGGCTGGTGTGATTAGGACACTCGCCTGAGCCAGAGTCGGTGAACGAGTCTCCCTCTACCGGAATAAATTGCCAAACGTAATGGCCGGGCGTGAGGGTCAGTTTGATGACGCCGTAAGTGCTGGCGTTGCGGACTTCACTATTCGCAATCGCAAAGCCGAGGGGGTCATGGCTGCGGCCACCCGTACCAACCACGATCTCGCGAATGCCTCTCTCAGGCTCTGAGTGCCCTTCTGGATCCTGCGGTCCGAAACGTTCATAGGAATGTTCATGGCCTACAAGGAACAGCGCCGCATGCGCATCGTAGAGATCCTGCCAAAATTCTTTCAACTCAGGGTGGATCGCATGTGTTTTGAGCAAGCCGCTGCTGAAGAGCGCCTGATGGGAATAAGCGAGGACGCATGAGTCCGGATGCGCAGCGAGGTCCTGGCGTAGCCATTCCTCTTCTGGAGAGCCTTTAGCGCAACCCCCTAGGCCCCGCACGATGCAGTTTGTGTTCAGCGCGACGATGTGCCATGACCCAAGGTCGTAGCTGTAATATCCTTTGCCCTCAGGTCCGGCTTGCGCTCCCCAATATTGAAAATATGCTGAAGCGCCCCCCTCTGCATACTCGTGATTTCCTGGAACGGGGCGCGTCCTGGCCTTAAATTCTCCCCATGTCGTGTCGTAACAATTCTGAAATTCGGCGGCTGTGCCTCTTTCGTATGCGAGATCGCCTGCAGCAAAAACGGTTCCTGGAATACGTTCGAGGAGTTTCGCCGTCGCGCGAGCACCTTCGATATTCTCGCAACCTGCAATATCTCCTGCGCCCACCAGGGTATAAGTTTGTCCGTCAGCTGAGGTTTGGGAGGGCGATGGATCCGTACGGTGTTCAATTGCCGAAGGCTGTTCTGGTCGGGAACAGCTGGTCGCCATTAAGCTTGCTGCAACGATGAGTAGCCAAGACACACAGCCAACCAAGGACGAAGTCGGCCTTGCCCCGCTTGAATTTATTTTGTCCATATTTTCACTGACTAGCCTATCATGACCGATGAACGTGGTGCCCAGCTTACCGTTGGCCTCTCAGAATCCGCCATCCATTGCAAGATACGACCGTTCGGTGCAAATCGCTGGCAAGTCCGACCAATTCAGTCTTATTATAAACTGCACGAAATAAAGGGTTTGGCGGTTGTTACTAGGTCTGCTAGGTTGACTTGAAATGCAAAACAGAGTATCCTCTGACTGCGACTGATTCAGTCGCATATCCTGCGGGGGCAGGAATCAGAGTGAGAAATGTTTAAGCTATCCAAAAAAGCCGACTATGGGCTAATCGCCGTCAAGCATTTGGCGATGCACCGTCAAGAGCATGCGTGCAGCGCGAACGAAATCGCCGAAGAGTACGGGATCTCAGTCACACTGATGGCAAAAGTGCTGCAACGATTGGCACGAGAAGGCGTGGTTGTTGCGAAACATGGTTCTACGGGGGGCTATCAGCTGGCGAAAGACCCCGGACAAGTGAGCGCCCTCGACGTTATTTCAGCCATCGATGGCCCCGTTCTCATCACATCCTGTGTGACCAGCCACGGGAATTGCGAAACTACGGAGAGATGCTCGGTTCGCGAGCCGCTCCGCAAAGTGAATGAAAGTATTTTGGGAGTTTTGAGCACTGTAACGATTGCGCAGATGAGCGAGGACCCGAATGAGCCCGCGCTTGTTGCCTTGTCGGGCCCGATGCGTTCGGGTTCGTACATGAGTTCGAGTTAGGAGACCAGGAAATGGCTGTCAAGCTGCCGATATACATGGACAATCACGCAACCACGCCAGTCGATCCGCGTGTCGTGGATGCGATGCTGCCTTATTTCACGGAAAAGTTTGGAAATGCCGCGAGCCGCAATCATAGTTTCGGCTGGGCTGGCGAAGAAGCGGTCGAGACAGCGCGTCAGCAGATCGCCTCTCTAATCAATGCCACGCCGAAAGAGATCATCTTTACCAGCGGCGCGACAGAATCCGATAACCTGATGATCAAGGGCATCGCGGAGATGTTTCGCGAGAAGGGCAATCACATCATCACGCAGGCCATCGAGCATAAGGCTGTACTCGATACCTGCAAGCGCTTGGAAAAAGACGGCTTTGAAGTCACCTATTTGCCGGTGCAAAAAGATGGGCGCGTCAATCTGGATGAGCTGAAAGCCGCCATCCGCCCGACGACCATTCTGATCACCATCATGTATGCCAACAACGAGATTGGCGTGATCAATCCGATTCCTGAAATTGGTAAAATCGCCAAGGAACACGGGATTTTCTTTGCCTCCGACGGCGTGCAAGCGGTAGGCAAAATTCCAGTCGACGTGCAGAAAGACAACATCGACATGCTGGCCATAAGCGGCCACAAGATTTACGGTCCCAAAGGTGTTGGCGCGTTGTACGTTCGCCGGCGCAACCCGCGCGTGCAGCTCTCGGCTATTATTGATGGCGGCGGCCACGAGCGCGGCATGCGCTCCGGGACGCTCAACGTAACGGGCATCGTCGGCCTCGGCAAAGCCTCTGAACTCTGCCAACAGGAAATGAAGGAAGAGGCTATTCGGCTCAGCGGGCTGCGTGACCGCCTGAAAAAGGGCCTCGAAGCCAAGCTAGATGAGGTTTTTATCAACGGCTCGCTGGAACATCGCCTGCCGAACAATCTCAACATGAGCTTTGCCTATGTCGAAGGCGAGTCTCTCTTGATGGGCATCAACGACATTGCGGTGTCGAGCGGTTCGGCCTGTACTTCGGCTACCTTGGAACCCAGCTATGTGCTGAAGGCTCTGGGAGTTGGCGAAGATCTGGCGCATACCTCGATCCGCTTCGGCTTGGGCCGCTTTAACACGCAGGAGGAGGTCGACTACGTCATCGATAAGATGGTGCAGGTCGTCACCAAGCTGCGCGAGCTTTCGCCCCTTTACGAGATGGCCAAGGAAGGTATCGACATCTCCAAGATGAAGTGGCAAACGGCCTAGACCCTGCATCTAAAAGGATTAGCAGCACAAGATCTCAAGCACAGAAGGAACTACGATGGCAAACGAAGGCACAATCCGAATTCACCGCTCGATCGGCGGCACAGGAGCCGCATTTCGAGTGACCTTTGTACCCTATGAAGAAGGGGAAGAAGCTCCCGCCGCAGGCGAGCGCTCTTTCCACGAACTCCAGCAGGTTCGCGCCTTTTTGAAGATGCTCGGCGTTGGCGCTGAGTTCATCAAGGACGCTCTACGTCAGCTCACCGCGGGCCGCTCGGCATCCGTGCCGAACGTTTCTCTCTCCGAGAAGGCCGTGAAGAGCGCAGGCTTTGGAAATCTCGTCAATTTGGCAAGGAGCAACAGCTAATGGCATATAGCGATAAGGTGGTTGAGCACTACAACAATCCGCGCAACGTCGGAAGCTTGCCGAAAGAAGACCCCAATGTTGGAACGGGTCTCGTCGGCGCTCCCGAGTGCGGCGACGTAATGAAGCTGCAGATGAAGATCAATCCCGATACGCAGGTCATCGAAGAAGCCAAGTTCAAGACCTTCGGCTGCGGTTCGGCGATTGCCAGCTCATCGCTCGCGACGGAATGGGTCAAAGGCAAGACGGTCGAGGAAGCGCTTTCGATCAAGAACACGGACATCGTGCGCGAGCTTTCGCTTCCGCCGGTGAAGATCCACTGCTCCGTGCTCGCCGAAGACGCCATCAAAGCCGCCATCGGCGACTGGAAGAAAAAGCACGGCATTGAAGTGCCGCTAGCCGAAAAGGCTGCGCACTAATTCTGCGTTCGGTCAGCGGTGGCTCGCGCTCTCTTGGTAGGGGCACGGCATGCCGTGCCCGTCCGCGGCAAGGCTAGAACCTTATAAGGCCCCTGGAGCATCTGATAATGGCAACAGAAGTCGCCAATCCGACAATCGCGAAAATCTCCTTAAGCGAGCGAGCCGCGAAGAAAATCCGCGAACTCCTCGAAAAGGATGGCGTCTCGCCCGAGAAGGGTGGCCTGCGCGTCGGTGTGCAGGGCGGAGGCTGTTCCGGTTTGTCCTACGCGATGCGCCTGGACACGCAAGCCCGCGACCGCGACAAAATCTTCGAAGAATTCGGCGCGCGCCTCTTTGTAGACCCGAAAAGTTTTCTGTATCTGAATGGCACTACTCTCGAATACGAAGAAACGCTGATGCGTCAGGGATTTGTTTTCCAAAATCCCAACGCCGCCAGAAACTGCGGCTGCGGCAGCTCGTTCACAGCGTAGAAGTAGCACAGGCACTCTTGCCTGTGCTCTTGGTTCTCGGCTTTTGATTTTATTTCTGCCCAGGCCAGTTTTTGCATTTGTTTCAGCGGGGGAATTCCGAGGCGAGTCAGTCCAGTGGTTGGCAGCCGCACCCGCCAGCCACTTTTTTTGTGCCCGGTTAGAAACGATCGATTCCTAAATGAGCACGCCTGCCACATCCAAGACGAACGCCCCGGCGCAGGACTACTTCGCCATTTTTGGCCTCCCGCGCAAGCTCTGGATTGAAATGAACGCGCTCGAACAAAAATACCTGCAACTTAGCTGGAAGCTGCATCCGGACAACTTCGTCAACGCCACTGAAGAAGAACGCGAGCTCTCTCTTCGCCGCAGTTCTGAGCTGAACGACGCCTACCGCGCGCTGCAGGATCCCGTCGCCCGCGTCGAATACTTGCTCGGCCTTGAGAACATGCGCAAAGAAGGCGAGCACAAGCAACAGGCTCCGCCGGAACTTCTAGAGGAAGTCTTCGAGCTGAACGAATCGCTCGACGAGCTGCGCGAAGCAAAATCCGCCGGGGACGATTTGGCGGTTCTGAAATCGCGCCTGGAAGCTGCCGAGAAAAATTTCGGCGAAAAACTTGCCGAAGTTGACGCTCAGCTTCAGGCAACGGCCCGCGAATGGGACGCCGCCGTCGATGCAGACTCAGACGACCCGACTCGCAAAAACCTGATGGCGCGAATGAACGAACTGTTGAATCGCCGCTCTTATATCAGAAATCTGGTTGTAAACGTTCAAAAGGAACTGTCGTGAACTTGGAAAAGGAGCTTTTGTAGGGGAGGGGCTTGCCCCTCCCGCTTTTCGCCATGGGCAGAATCGTCGGTATAGACCTCGGCACCACAAATAGCCTCGTCGCGTACATCGATCCGCGGACGAATCAGCCGAAGTGTATTCCCGGACCGTACGGCAGCACGTTGTGTCCGTCGGTCGTCAGCCTCGACGCGGATGGCAGCATTATCGTCGGAGAAGCCGCACGCAACCGTTTGCTTACACAACCCGAGCGCACTATCTATTCGGTGAAACGATTGATGGGTCGCGGTCCCGCGGACGTGCAAACCGAGCTGAAACTTTTCCCTTTTCGCATCGATCCCGCCAGCAAAAATGTTATTCGCGTGATGCTCGGCGAGAAAGTGTTTACTCCTCCCGAAATTTCCGCGTTCATTTTGCGCGAACTAAAAAACTGGGCTGAAGCCTTTTTCGGTGAAACGGTCGACCGAGCCGTAATTACCGTCCCTGCATATTTCAATGACGCGCAACGCCAAGCCACCAAGGACGCCGGCAAAATCGCGGGCCTCGAAGTTCTTCGCCTCGTCAATGAGCCAACTGCCGCGGCACTCGCCTATGGTCTGCATGAAAAGCAGCGCGGCCGCGTTGCCGTCTACGACCTCGGCGGCGGCACGTTCGACATCTCCGTTCTTAAACTTATTTCCACGGCCGAAGGTGACATATATCAAGTCCTCTCCACCAATGGCGACACGCACCTCGGCGGCGACGACATCGACAATCTGCTCCAAGCTTTCGTCCATGAGCAAATTCTTCAGTCTGACGAGATTGACTTCTCGCCTCACGGTGAACTCGCACAGGAACTGCGCAAAGCATTGATCGCAGTCAAGCATCAGCTTTCGGAAGCCGAATCAGCCACGCTACGATTCCCGTTGCCCAATGGCAGCGTCTACGTGCACGAGTTCACGCGCGGCGCGCTGGATGCGCTGATTCACCCCGTCGTTGACCGCACGATGGGCCCAGTGAAGCAAGCGCTCGCCGATGCAAAGCTCAAGCCATCCGAGATTGAGGAAGTAGTGCTCGTCGGCGGCGCCACGCGCACGCCGCTGATTCGCCGAACCGTCCAGGAATTTTTCGACCGCAAGCCGCACACCGAGTTGAATCCAGATGAGGTCGTCGCCCTCGGCGCGGCGGTTCAAGCGAATATTCTCGATCGCGGCGTCACTAACATGCTTCTGCTCGATGTAACGCCGCTTTCGCTGGGCATTGAAACCTACGGCGGCGCCGTTGCAAAAATCATTCCGCGCAACTCGACAATCCCCGCGAGCGCACAAGAGCTTTATACGACTGGCGTCGACAACCAGACCGGCATCGACATCCACGTCCTGCAAGGCGAACGCGAACTAGCCAAAGATTGCCGTTCGCTCGCCCGCTTCACTTTGAAAACGCCGCCCGCTCCCGCCGGTCTGCCGCGTATCGAAGTAAAATTCCTGATCGACGCCAACGGCATCCTGCAAGTTGGCGCGAAAGATCTCCGCACCGGCGAGCAACACTCGATCGAGGTTCAACCTAGTTACGGCATTAACGACAACGAGATCGAACGCATGCTCGAAGAATCCATCGAATACGCAGAACAGGACTTCGCCGAGCGCCAACTCATCGAAGCGCGCACCGAATCCGAATCGATTCTAGTGGCCACCACGAAAGCCCTAGCCAACGCGCAGTCGGCGACCTTGCCGCCCGAAGAGCGTGTGGCGATCGATGCGGCCATCACCGCGCTGAAAGATGCCGCTGAGAGCACGGATTACAAGTTAATTCGCAAACGCATAGACGATCTGAATCACGCAACCGAGCACCTGGCAGAATTACTAATGAACAGCGCAGTAACAAGCGCGCTGCAAGGGAAGAATCTAGCCGAAGTCTGATATTAGTAGGGGCACGGCACGCCGTGCCCGTCTTGTCTTTGTCTTTTTCGACGGCCGCCTCGCAAAAGCGATATCGTCCGTCGCGGTTTTTCCGTAGTGGCGCAGCATGCTGCGCCACTACAAGCAACAGCGTCAAATGGCGAGAGGTTTAGAGTAATCGCCTGAAATGGAGTGAAACAGAATGGGCGGCAGCAACCCGTACATCGAAGAAGTCAAATACACGCCCGCTACGAAGAAATACAAAGTCACATTTCTTCCCAGCGGCAAAACAATTGAAGTTGATCCTACGCAAATTCCGTACGGCCACAACGGCATTCCCGGCAGCATTCTCGACATCTCCGAAGGCATCAAAGCCGGCCTCGACCACGCGTGCGGCGGCGTCTGCGCCTGCTCCACGTGCCACGTCATCGTGAAACAAGGGCTCGAGTCCTGCAATGAAGCCACCGACGCCGAACTCGACGAACTGGATATGGCTCCGGGCATCACACCAAAATCACGTCTCGGCTGCCAAACCGTTCCTGACGGCACCACCGATATCGTCGTAGAAATTCCCGAGTGGAACAAAAATTACGCCAAAGAAGCAGATCACTGAGTTCTGATGGCTCAGACTTCAGTCTGAGCTCTTCGACTTTTCACCATTTACGCGTCACTATCACGTTTTAACTGGGAGCTAAGATGCCGCAAACATTCGGCTGGGACCAAATCGAAGACATCGCGATCGGGCTGACAGACAAATATCCAGACACCGATCCGCTCACCGTCCGCTTCACCGATATGCACAAATGGATCACCGAACTTCCCGGCTTCAACGGTGACCCTGCGGCCTCGAACGAAAGCAAACTCGAAGCCATCCAAATGGCTTGGCACGAAGAATTTGAGGATCGCCAAAACTAGTTGGCGCAAACCGCAATAGTTCGCCGTCCGCTTGTCCATTCCGCGAATTTCTCTTATCCTAGATAGGTTACACACCCTGCAAAATGTGGCGCTATGGTGCAACGGTTAGCACGCGGCCCTTTCAAGGCCGAAATACGGGTTCGATTCCCGTTAGCGCTACCAAATAATCTGTCATCATGGTTTCTCAGGTACGATTCACAAGCTCTTGAGGAGCCGCTTTGAGCTACGTAGAAAAACATCTCATTGAGGGCGAAACGCTACAGTATCAGACTAAGTTGCATTGGGTGGTCATGCTGGGGCACGCGGGGCTCGCGGCGTTTTTTGTTGCAGCGAGCATTGCCCTCTTCGTCTATTCCTGGAATGCCAAGCGCAATGGGCAATCTCCTCCGAACGCGCTTGTTTTTCTAGCGCTCGGGGCGTTACTTGTCGCCGTAATTCTTTTCGGGATCGGCATGATCAAGCGCAACGCCACGGTCATGGCCATTACCAACAAAAGAGTCATTGTAAAAACCGGTTTGGCCAGCCGGCGAACGGTCGAACTCCTCCTGTCAAGAATTGAGAGCGTGGTCGTGGAAGAGCCGGCCATGGGCCGGATGCTCGGCTACGGAACTGTCATCATTCGGGGCACCGGCGGAACTCCCGAAACGTTCGAGAAGATTGCGCACCCTCTCGAATTTCGAGCACAAGTCCAAAGCCAAATCTCCAGCGGGCAAAAACAGGCGTGATGGAAGCCGGATTCGTGGTTTTCGAGTAAAGCCAGCCCGTTTGGATTTGTTGCTTGATGAAGAGTAAAATGAGTTTGCACCCTTTCGGAGGCAAGCTATGGCAGGTTTTATGCGTACGTCCAATCCCGCTCTAAACGAAAAAGCTTTCAAGGGTCAAGTAGCCATCGGCGAAGCGATGACTTTGCAAGGCACCGTCAACAAGACGGGCCTGCTCCTGCTCTGCGTTGTAGCGACCGCCGCCTGGACTTGGGGACTCGCACACTCGAATACGCCCGAAGCTGTCTATCCGTGGATGATTGGCGGCGTCCTCGGCGGCTTCGCCGTCGCGCTCGTGACTATTTTCAAAAAGAATTGGGCGCCGGTCACGGCGCCAATGTACGCCCTTCTCGAGGGGTTCGCACTCGGCGGCATCTCAGCCATCTTCGAGAAAACCTATCACGGCATCGCCATTCAGGCCGTGGGCCTCACACTCGGCGTACTCTTTGTCATGCTCCTTGCTTATAAAACGGGTCTAATCCGCGCCACGCAAGGATTTAAGATTGGTGTGATTGCAGCGACCGGCGGCATCGCCGTTTTTTACTTAGTCGAAATGGCCTTGAGTTTCTTCTTTCACTTTCAATTTTCGGCGATCAACGGCGGCGGCTTTTGGGGCATCGCTTTCAGTCTGTTTGTGGTCATCATCGCCGCGCTGAATCTGGTACTTGATTTCGACATGATCGAAACTGGCGTGCAGGGCGGCGCTCCTAAGTACATGGAGTGGTACGGCGCGTTTGGCCTGATGGTCACGCTGATTTGGCTCTATCTGGAAATGCTTCGGCTGCTTTCCAAAGCGAACCGCAAGTAGCCCGATCACGCTGTCGAAGAAGAGTCGCTAGCGTGATGAAACGCATGAGACTTCGGCGAGTCTGCCTTAGAAATTTGTCGTCAAGCGAAGATTGTAGCTGCGTGGAGGTCCGATTGCGTTTCCAGAAAAAAGTCCCGCAAAATCAATAACGTTGAGGCGATTGTTCAGATTCGTTCCGTCGGCTTGTATTCTCACGTTGAGCTTTTCCGTTTTCCAGATATCCGCGCCAAGCGACGCGTTAATCGAAAGAGATGGCCGCACCCGGCCCTTGTCGAAGTTCACCCGGTCGACAACAGCTTGTCCATATTGTGCAAGTGCCAGTGCCTCATCGCCTGAAAACTCAAAGGGTAACCCTGATCCGTACTCTGCGCCGATGCCTCCCCAAATCCGTTTCGTAAATTCGTAGCGCACGCGAGTCCGTACGGTATTGCGCTGATCTTGTGAATCCCAGAATCGCCCCACTCTTTGACCTAATGCATCCATTGCATCGTCCCCGAGAAAAAGCCCGCCCGTCACCGGCAAATAGGCCGATCCGACGATATAGGAGTAACTCACATAACCGTTGAAACGTTTCCAATTCGGGACTTCGAGCTTGCCCTCCGCCCCATAGATGTAAGCTTTTGCGAATGCAATCGGGAAGCTCACGGCAGTACTCAGTAGCTGATCGTCATCGGCATAGTTATTCACGCGGCGGTCGAAGACGTTGGCATCCAATCTCAGCTGCCCAAAAAAATCTTTTGTCAGTCCAACCTCATAGTAATTTCCGTGAGAAGGGAGGACCGGCAGCCGCAGTACGATCGGATCGAGAGAGGTTACGGCGGACGAACTGGAGATGAGGATGTTCTCGAATGACGGCGTCTGAAAGATCCTGTCGTAGGATACGTGCGCAACCATGCCCAGCTTGGGGAAATAATGGGCTACGCTCAACCGCGGACTTACGGCGTTCTGATTCACGAGCAACTGATAGTGATCCCATCGCACCCCGGCACTGACTGTCCAGTTGCCCAAACGGATCTGGTCTTGCACAAATGCGGCTTGCTCAAGGTCCGGCTTGCTAGCCGCGAAAGTGAACGTGCCAGGCGTGTCCGGATCAAATTGCGTGAAATCCGTAATTGTGTCGTTGAAATTTTCATGGAGAAACGTCGAATCGGATTCGACCCCTGTCTTCCACTCTTGTCTGCCGTGATGGACCGAAACAGATCCCTTGAAATATCCTTCGCGAAAATAATTATGCTGGAAGGCTATGACCGGCGTGGAATACGGATTTGAATAGAGATCGTTGGAATTATCGCGGACCATCCCTCGAAAATCGCCGACAACATTAGCCGAAAAAATATGCTGGTAGGAAACGATTCCCATTGTTTCAAAGTTGTCCGCGTTCTGAAGCTGCGATCCGAGTGGCTGTAACGGATCAAATGGATCCTCGTGGGGAGTCTGCTGTACCTGCTCGTTGGGGATTTCGTACCGTGAGAGTGCGTGGCGCATCGAAAAACTCAGCCGGTCGTGGCTGGTCAAGTCTATTTCGTAGCGAACCATGAAATCGCCTGTGGTGCCCGTGTTCGTATAATTCTCCGGTACCACAGGATTCAGGTAGTGGCCGGTCATGTTTCCGCTCGCGCTGACGCCTAGTGTATTTTTCCCCCAGACATACTGCCCCATGACATAAGAGCCCGCGGTATCAAAGCTGCCTCCCGACAGTACGACTTCGCCGTGAAATCCCTCGCGATCGTCCTTCGCTGTGTTTAACTCCACAACACCGCCCATTTTTCGGCCATACTCCGCAGGGAAGGTCGCCGTAAAGACGCTCATGGAATCAAGGTCATCCGCTCCGATTTCCGGCCCAAAGCTTGGCGAGCGATTGTCGGTTAACGGAATACCGTCTAAAACAAATTGCGTCTGGTACTCCGAGCCGCGCGGATGCAGCACGGCGTTACCTTCGTAAAGCCAGCCGGGCTGAGTATTGATCAAATCCTGCAACGAGCGTCCGGGGAGAGAGCTCACGCGCGTTTCAATCATGTCTGTACCGATACGGTAAATCGTTCCCGTGCGGTAAGGGTCGATCAGCGTATCCGAATCTTTTACTACCACCGACGCAGTCGGCGCAGCGATGCTGAGCTTGGCGGCAAATGCAAAGGGAATCGCGGAGCGAATCTCAATGGAATCCGTGAATACCGCGAATCCGGAACGCTCGACACGAAGTCTGTAGAGGCCAAAGGCCAGGCGTTTTGCCACAAGGTTTCCGTTGTCATCGGTCTCGAAACTCTGCTGGAACTGATTCGCTTCGCAAACGAGCTCGACCGAACTCTTTACGCCCAAGCCGGAGGAATCCACTACACTCAAGCGCAGTTCACCCGTATTGCTCTGCCCAAAAACCGGTAAAACGCTCGCTAAAAATATCAGTAAAAATCGCCTCATCGATGATTGGCCCCGGTTGAGAAATGGTAGTCGCGCTGGGTGATATACCTGGGCAGTCTAAGTCACTATCAGGATGACACACCACTCCCCGAGCCTTCCCTCAGCCTGCTTATCTGAATATTCCTCTAATTATGGTTTTGTTCAGTATTTTTTCGAACTATTTAACGAAGTGGGCAGGGGCAGTATCCGGGCTCGGGAGCTTCAGGGATAAAACTGGTCACGATAAGAAAAACAGTGAACAAATCGGTGGCGCGAGGAATGTACTATTGAGATGAGTTCCATGGCCATTTCGCTCTCAGACTCGCTCCCAAGACTGCCCTTCGGAAACCCTCTGTCCAGCCCTTCCAATTCCTCTTCCCACAATCTTTGAAATTCGGCCTGTTTTCCGTTGTCGCGAAAATAACGGACGCCAGAATCTGTTCGGCACCGGAGTTTATGTGCCCCGCACTGTTGCCAAGGCTTTTTAGAATCTAGGCTCGTCCACGTGCGGTGTGGCACTCGACGTTATTCTGCAATCGGCTCGGAGCCATCCGGTTGAACAATGCGGCCCTGTTTTCACGGCTTCCATGGGCCCGGGTCTTCTTTTCGGTGGAGGGTGGCTTGTTCCGGGTAGCCATTTGCCTCGTTCTCAAGGTTGCGACCTGTAACGTTTTGTTACATTCCTTCAATTCACCATTAGACCCTTCCTCTTGGTTTCCTTATAAGATACAGAAAATAAACAATTTATCTAAATGCTGAGCTTGGCTGCCCTCGTGCACTCCTCTTACCGACAAAGACGGGATCTATCCCGGGGTAGAGGTGGAAGAATGCAGCGAAGAAGCATTAAGAGGGCGGAACAAGGATTCTCCCTAGTTGAATTGGTCACCGTGGTGGGCATCACGTTTGTCCTGGCGAGCATGGCGGTCATGTCGACCAGAAGTTCGACATACGCCTCGCGTGCCAATGATGCCATGTTCCAAGTGATCTCCCAACTGCGGACCGCGCGCGAAATCGCAGTTACCAAGCGCCGCAACGTATTGGTTACATTCACCACTCCAAACCAGATTCAGATCGCGGTTCAGACGCTGCCCGGCGAGGCCCCCGCGACGGTCATTGCACCTGTGTTTCTTAACGATGGAGTGCCCGGTGGCAATAATTTCTACCAGTACGCTGGATTACCGGACACACCCATGGGATTCGGGAATACCAATACCAACGGACTGAATTTTTCCCCTGCGAGCGGCGGTACCGCAGGCCTTGCGATCATGTTCAGCACTTCAGGCAGCCTGGTTGGAACGACAGGCGGCTCCGGCTACAGCACTGTTGGGAATAACAATCCGGTCAACGCCTCGATCTTTATCGGCACTGCCGGCCAGCCCAATACCGTACGCGCCGTCACTGTCATGGGAGCCACTGGACGGGTCCGCTCTTACTCCTGGACTGGCGGAGCGACGGGCGGCACGCTCGTGAATTGGCAAGAAGAGCAGTAGGAGAGAAGCCCATCTATGAAAACACAGCGCAAACGCTCTCGACAGTTAGCCGGTTTCACGCTTCTTGAAGCCATGATCTCAATATTCGTGCTGACCTTCGGCGTACTATCGCTCGCCGCTGTCTACGCCCAAGGCATCTTCTTTGCGAGCCTTTCTCAATACGACTACGTAGCCGAGAAGAAGGCCGAACAGGCTGTTGAAGCGATCTTTACGGCTCGCGACATCAAGCAATTGACCTGGGCTTCCATCCAGAACGTGAGTAACAACGGGGTTTTCCTGGATGCCCCGCAGCCCATCCTGGTTCCCGGCACGGACGGCCTCGTGGGGACAGTGACAGACCAGGGTTCCGCGGATGAATTGATTACCATCGGGCCCGGCCCTGACGGAGTTCTCGGCACTGCCGACGACCAAGTCGTGGACCTGAATCCCTGGATGAAGCGCACCATCGCCATTACATCTGTGACTGGCGAAACCAACCTTCGCATGATCACCGTCACCATCACCTATCAGGTTGGCAAGATGAGCCGCAATTACACGCTGATCAGCTACATCTCAGCCTTCGCCTAGAGAGCCATGAGGACTTTGGATATGAAGAAACAATCCGGTTTCACGCTAGTTGAATTCTCTGTAGCCATGGCCATCACCATGGTCGCCCTGCTGGCTACCGTGATGGCCTTCAGAATGGCCACGTACTCAAACCAGAACGTCACACAGCGCGAAGACATGGCCGACAACATTCGCGCTGGCCTAAATCTTCTGGAACAGGACGTCATCATGACGGGCATGGGCATTCCGACGGGCGGCATCACCATTCCTACTTTCGCGGCCACTACGAGTTGTCCGGGCGGCACTTCCAACCTCGCGCGCCCCGTTCCCACTGGCACAGCCACGTTTCCTGCTTGCGACACTTCGCTACCGGCCATTGAGCCTGGCAACGCCATGGGGCCTCTCATCACTGCTCCTGATGCCACTTCGGCCACGAATACGGACATTCTTACCATAGTCTACGCGGACAACACGGCGAGCTCTACCTCCACCATCATCGGTATGAACGCTCAGCCGATCAACGGGAGCAGTTGCTCCGCTGGTACGATCTCGGCTTCCGGAAATTCCGTAACATTTGACCCCGGCTGCTTCAATCTCACGAGCCTCGCTGCTAGCGGTGTGCAAATCAATCCCGGCGACCTGATCATGTTTAGCAATACGAATGGCAAGGCTCTTCAACTGGTCACCAGCGTCTCCGGCCAAACGCTGAATTTCGCTACCGGCGATGCTTTCCATCTCAACGGAATCACAGGTGCGACCGGCGGCACCATCAAACAGCTCCAAAACACTACGGTCAATAGCACGACCGGCGTTGTCACCTACCTTGGCACTTATCCGCAGACATCAGCCACGCGCATTTGGATGGTTTCCTACTGGCTTGATAACGTGACCGACCCGATTCACATCCGCCTCGATCGCGCGGTTAATTTCAATGCTCCGCAGCCCGTCGGTGAGACGCTTGAGAACCTGCAATTTACCTTCAATTTCAACGACGGCATTGCCGTTAATCAGCTCACCGTACCTAACGGCTATTCCGAAAGCCAGATTCGCTCCGTGAATCTCTTTATGAGCACGCGTTCCACCAGCATGCTCGGTCAGACGAGACAGTACGCGCGTGAAAACTTCCAGACGCAGCTCAGCCTCCGCAGCATGGCCTACGTCAACAGGTATCAATAATGAGGAGCCTTACCATGAATGCCCCGAATAAACTTATGCGACGCGATTCCGGCATCGCCTTGCTCACCACCCTATTGCTGATGCTGCTCATGTCCAGCCTGCTGGTTGGCTTCGTTCTGCTGATTAGCTCCGGGCAGAAGCTCAGCGGCTACAACAATGATTACAGCAAGGCTTTTTATGCCGCAGAAGCGGGCATGGAAAAGTTGACGGCGGATATCGGCACTCTCTTCGACACGAACTATTCGCCCAGCGGCGCTCAGATTTCCGCTCTCACAACGACTGCTCCGGCCCTATCCGGCATCAACTACGTTCAATACAACGGAGCGAGCGGCTACAACATCACTTTTCCGACGGATTCCAACGGAAACCCTCTCGCTACCAACAATGTGATCAACTCCGGTTCTTACGAAGGAATGACGGCGCTGCAGACTTTGTACACGCTTAACGTCACGGCCCGCACGACCTCCGGTTCTGAAGTGAAGCTGCAGCGCACCACGCAAACCGTTGGCATCCCCATGTTCCAATTCGGTATCTTCTCGGCAACCGATCTGAGCTTCTTTGCCGGCCCGGTCTTCAGTTTCGGCGGCCGCACCGCGACCAATGGAAACCTGTTCCTGGCCGCGAACCCCGGCCCTCTTACGCTTTCAGAGCCCGTCTCGGCTTATCTGAACGTGATCCGCACCAATCTTTCTAACGGGTACTCCACCTCAAGCTCCTACAACGGCACCGTAAACGTGTTCAATGGTAGCAGCACCCGCCCGTTGGCAGAGACAGAGGGCAGTTTGGTGGGAACAATCGGCTCCGCGACAAATTCCAACTGGCCGACGATCTCGCTCGGCACTGCCGATTACGCCGGCAACTTGAGGAATGGCGCGACTGGTGCGAACCAGCTGAACCTCGGCATCGTGCTGCTTGGAAATGGCACTACGCAGCCAGTGGACATGATCCGCCGGCCAGTCGTCGGCGAGAGCGCTTCCGTCACGAACTTGCGCTACTTCGCGCAGGCCAGCCTCCAGATTCTCCTCTCCGATAATTCAACCGACATCTCGTCACTTCCGTGTGTTGATACGTCCACGGCGCCCTTTGATTTGTCCACTCTGGCCATGCCCGTCGCCAGCTGGACGGGGAATGCGGCTACTCTGAAGACGTTGATGAACACCAACAACACCGCCGGACTTAATACGCCGCCTGTGCCGCTCGCAGCTTCTGGCGCTGTGAAAGGTGCAACCGCTTACAGCACGGCCAACGGCTACTGGCTGCCCACGCCTAACGTAGCTCAATACTCGGCAGCTTCGGGCCTGCCTATCATTAAGGGCTTCATCAAAATTGAAATTCAGACTGCGTACGGAAATCCTTGTGGGACCTGGAAAGACGTAACCCTCGAAGTTCTAAGTTATGGTTATGCTGGCCGCAACGTCAACCCTTGGTCGGGTTTGACCGCCGCACAGTACGGATCTAACGAACCCATCCTAGGCCTGCCTGGAGCCCAAGTGGGACCTCCGACCGGAGGAAGTGCCTGCCAGGACGTTCATCCAAACGCGATCATTCGTCTCGAGCGCGTTCGCGACAATCCCGCGAATTGGACGAATACGCCTCCCACCACTAACTCTCATTGCGGCGTAACCAACTCCGCCACACCCGCCACCCAGATATACCCGACCAACCCGGCGGACTACTGGCCTAACGCACTCTTCGACACTCGCGAGGGAACGCTGCGCGACGTAAGCCCGACGGGGACCTTGGGCGGTATCAACTATTCGCAGATGGTAACGCTTGGCGGCGTCATGCAATACATCGAACTCGACGCGAAGAATGTTGCTAAATATCTGAGCGGCGCCCTCGGCGGGTCCGGCCATCAGGCCTACGATTCTGTCAACGCGCCGAACGACTATGAAGTCTATATCTCTGACCGCCGCGGCAACTATACGGCGTCGGCACTTACCAACGCTTGGCCTCCGCTCTCTCCGAGCGCTCACGAGACCGGAGAACTTGGTTGGGATGATTTTGTGAACCTTACCAGCGTGAATGGATGCCCCAATAGCACCCAAGACGCCGGCGAAGATCTCGACGGTCTGGGCAGCACAGGGTTTTATACCTACGGGCAGAACCCCACGTATATCATGGCCGCAGGCACAGTTTACAGTAGCCTAGGTGTCGGCCAATACGGAACGTACAGTACGGGCTCCCCCGGCAATCTTTATGGAACCACGGCCGCCAGCAATGCAATTACAGCCAATCCCAGCTGCACGGTGACCTCGCCTTCCACAGTTTGGCCAATGGATTATGTGATCCACGCCAACGAAGCACGTGAAAACCCGAATCCATTCTTCCGCCGCGCCGTCAAGATCATGGATGGTAATCTCTTAACAGCTCTCGGCACTTGCCCGGGCGCAGTTCCTTGCGGCCTGGCGATTGCCACGGAAAATCCGGCTTACATCTGGGGCGACTTGAACGCTAACGCAGCCGGCGAGGGTTTCGATGACAATACCAACGTAGCGGTTTCCGTCAATGCGGATGCGGTGACACTCCTCTCCAACAACTTTAACGACGTGAACAGCTTTGCGTTCCCCTATGCCAATAACAATACCGGCCTGACAACGTATTATCGGACCGCAATCATGGCCGGCAAGGGAATCTCTTTCCCGCAGCCCACGACCTGCGGAACTGCAGCCTGCAGCGCGGACTACGGTACCGATGGCGGTGTCCACAACTTCCTGCGATACATCGAAAATTGGGGTGGCCAACAGCTGAACTATCGCGGTTCGATCATCAGCATGTACTACAACCGACAGGCCATCGGGACTTACAAGTGCTGCACCACCGTTTATCAACCGCCAACCCGCGGCTACAACTTTGATACGGAATTTCTGACTCCTTCTCTGTTGCCGCCGCGAACGCCGCTCTTCCGCGACGTCAACACGACTGGCTTTACGCAGCTTCTTTTGCCTAGTCAGTAGAACGCAGCCAACAGTTGCACCCTCGCGACCGGCCCCGGCTACCCCCGGGGCCGTTTGCTTTTTCAGTAGCGCTTACCATGAAACGAAAATCCAAGGATACGTGTCGTTTCGTTGTGGTTTGATTCCAGATGAATGCTCAACCGGAAAGTTCCCCAACAGACTTTGTGTGGTCGCTGCGGGAACGAACTTATGAGCCGGGACGAGTGCGGGTCGTGAAGCTGGTGTTTACTGCTGGCACTATGCAGGCCTGCAGGGGAGGCCAGCCGGCATCCGTGGTGGGATTGCGGCAGAGAGATGCGATGGCGGGGCTAACTAGCGAAGGATAGACCGTATTGTCGAGCGGCTCCGCATAGACCTGGTAGCTGTGGCCAACAGACAGATGCCCGATCTCATAGCTTCCATCGAACTGCACGGGACCCGGCGCGGCGCAGCTCCAGCCGCCGAGCGTGGCGCCGATTACCGCGCCGCTTGCGGCATCCACGGCCACTACGTGCGCGCCGAAAATGCCAGTCACTCCAGGCGGTGATGAGGGCAGCGAAAGCGGATTTGCGGGAAGGATGTGCCCGTTGAGCGAACCAACATTTACTGTATCTGCGGGGTCTGGATACAAAACGCGCAGGCCGGTGCGATCATCATCTCCGAGTGGGCATCGGGCTGCTGGGCAGTTGGCCGCATTCCGGAAAATGTGCCCGGCGCGGGCGCAAAGGGATACATCATTGCGGCCAACACGGCGGAATGGCTGAATCCCAGCGTGTGTCCCTAACTCGTGAATCATCAGAGACTCGAAATCGTATGCTGCCGGGGCGCCGCAAGCGCTGCAGGAGTAGCAAACGTGATCATGGAATTGCCGGGATCAAAATAAATGTCCGCGTCCAGAATCTGTCCGACTTGTGACGACGGCGCGCTCGTTCCCACCTGCACGCCAATGATGTCCGCAGTGATTACCCGCGTAAACGCCAGAATCCCCGGCGTAAATGCGCCATCGGCCTGATCGAAGCAGATGGAGTTCACTCCGTCTGAGCCGCACGCGTTTTGTGTAGCTATGCGCGTTACCGCGGCAAACGTTCCTGGCACAAGAGTAGTGCCGCTCACTCCGGTCCAGACGGCCAGCGATTGGGTTATGACTGCTTCGATTTCGTTGAGCTGCCCCGTGACCGTCTGATCTTGAGTCAAAATGGTAACCGGATTGGTTCCCAGCACTGTGCTCCATTGTTCCGCGATGGCGCCGGGCGCGATGACATCGTGCGCAGCCACCGGGCACGCCGAACCTCCGGAGACGCTCGCCGGCTGACGCACATCAGGCACGATTTGATCGAAAGCATAACCGCTCGCTCCAGGGATGCCGCAGACGCTGTAGAAAGCCGCAAGAAATGCCGCGATGTAACTTTGAATCGCGCGATATTTTTTTTGTTGGATCATCGATGTTCTCCTTCGGTCTACTGATTTTCCAGCCTCAAGGCCTTATGAAGTTTTTCTCTGAAAATGGAAACGGGGAGATTGCGAATTCCGCCGCGCCGGAAAGCACGTGCTTGCGGATCGAAAATCACTGAGGACGCGGAATCCTGTGTGACCAGTTCCAAACCGGACTGCGGATTGCGCGCAATGCGAAAAGTTCCTTGCGACCATCCCATAATCTGATACGGCTCACCCTCGCGCGCCCAAAGGAAGAGATAAACTTCTTCGCCGGGACGAAATGCGGGAACTTCATCCACATGGGAATGAAGATGTCCCACGTGTCCTCCCATGAGGCGCACCGTAACGATTCCTGGCAGAGGGCCTTTTTCGCGCTGAAGCACTTCAAATCTCGTCTCGGTCCAAATCTCTCCCTGCTCCCACTGGCTCGTTGCTCCCAGGCAGCGCAACCGCGCTACGGCGGTAGATTCCTGCGCCAGGTCTTCAAGTTTCAGACGCGACAATGTCGTCGCGCTCGCCGCAACCGCGAGCAGCGCAAGGCCCCCTAGAAAAAGAATCCACAAGAATCGGCGTCGTTGAACGTAGTTCATTCTTATTTACCTCGCGATTTTCACTGAATGACCAGAGCTCCGCTGGCGGCGGTCTCGTCCAGATTTGTGTTTTGGATGAAAAGTGTGCGAGCGCCGGGCAAAGCGCTGGACGGAACCTGCAGCGTCAGTTGGATAATTCCGAGCCCGGCGGGCTGTTTTGCGATCACCGCGACATCGCCGGGCCCTGTCACGGTAAATGTCATGCTGGTGTCCAATCCGCTTTCGGAGAACACGCAGACATTGAATGTGGTGCTTCCACTCGCTGGCCGTAGCAGCGGCAGCGGATCGCCCGAGAGCGAACAGGAATTGTTCGCAGAGGAAAACATTCCAAGAGCCATAACGTTTAGGTCCACGTCGTTGCCTTGGGCGCTCACGCCTGCCGTGGTCGGGTCAACAACCACAATGTCTTTAGCTGTGGCCGTTGGTGACGCGTTGCTCAGAGCGATTACGTCGTTTGAGGTGTTCGGGGTAACGACCACCATGGAGACAGCGTTGGATTCTGTCTCGCCGGGATTCTGGATTTGTACGGAGACATTTCCTGCCACAGAGACGTCGGCAGCCGTGACTGGCGCGGTGCATTCTGTTGACGACAGGCAAGTCGTTGTTCGCGCAGTTCCGGCAATCGTCAATGTCGAACCCGGGCCAGGACTTGACGCCGTGAAATCGCTTCCTTCAACGAGCAGCGTGAAGCCTTGGGCCGCGCCCGCGTAGACGCTCGCCGGATGCAGCGTAAGGATGTTGGATCCTGTGGAGATCGTTACGTTTGCCGCGCCGGATTGTGTGGTGTCGTCCGAGCTGACAGCCACAACTTGAAGTGCGTCCGGCGATGGCGCGGAGCTCGGTGCGGTGTAATTGCCGTTTGCGTCGATTGCGCCGCAAACGGCGGCGTTCGCGCAGCCCGTTCCCTGAATTTGCCAAACGACACTTTGGTTGCTAGTGCCGAGGACCGTGGCCGTGAACCCCTCGACCGCCAGAGGCGCCAGCGTGATGCTCTGTGGCGACACCGAAACCAGCACATGATTGATGATTGTGACCTGCGCTGCCGCGTTTTTCGTTGCGTCCGCCGCGCTTGTAGCCATCACGCTTACTGGATTCGGCTGGGGAATCGCTCCGGGCGCAAGGTAGTCCACTTGCAGGGCACTTCCGCTGGCAACGCTTTGGCATGGGCTTGAGCCCACAACGCAGATTTGCCCGAGCGTAGTGCTTCCGCCAGAGACGCCGCTAACGCTCCAGTTCACTGCGGTATTTGTGGTGCCAAAGACTTGCGCGGTTAGCGTCACGCGGTGATTCACGGCCAGCGTGTCTGTGGCGGGAGAAAGGCCGACATTCACGCCTGCCTGCACAGCCATCGTGGCTTGCGCTTTTTTCGTAGGATCAGCTTGTGGCGTTACGGTGACAGTCACGCTGTTAGGACTAGGCGGCGTGATTGGAGCTGTGTAGGTTGCGGTATCTGCGATGCCGGATCCTCCCGAGCCTTGCGTGGTCACCACAGTCAGCGTCCCGCATGTTGTGGAGCTGCACCCGGGGCCGGAGAGCGACCACGACAGAACTGTGTTGGGATTGGAACCTGCGACGGGCATCATTGTGGCGACGATCGTCGCTGCGCCTCCAGCAGGAACGCTTTGTGGGGCGGTGACTTGCAATGTGAAATTGCTGGTGATAGTGATGGCGGCCGAAGCTTGTTTGGAAGGATCGGCCACGCTTTGCGCCGTAAGCGTCGCGGTTGTGGCGGATGGAAGAATCCCCGGCGCGGTGTAATTGCCGTTCAGGTCCAAGCTGCCGCACGCCACGGGGCAAGCGGCGCCGCTGAGGCTCCAGCGCACCGAAGTGTCGGGATGTCCCGCACTTGCGATCGCTGTATGAAATGCCTGGACGGCACCCAGTTCGACACTGGCATTTGGCGGCGCAATGCTGATCCCGATATCGCTCATGATGGAGAGCTGCGCGGTCGCCGATTTCGTGGCATCCGCCTGGCTCGTAGCGGTCACTTGGACAAGCGATGGCGAAGGCAGATCGCCCGGCGCGGTGTAGACCCCAGCCGCCGTGATCGTTCCGCTGGATGTGCTTCCTCCCGCGACGCCGTTTACACTCCAGTTCACTCCTGTGTCGATGGCGTTTGTGACCGTCGCGGTCAATGTCTGCGAAATGCCCAGCAGTACCGAACCGCTTGTCGGGATCACCGTGACGCTTATCGATGGAGGAGGTGGGGGTGGCGGAGTCGCGACCGAGACAGAGGCTGGACCACCGCCGCAGCCCAGCAACCACAGTGCCGCCAAGGTGGCTTGAGGTAGTCCTAGGGCGCGAGCCCCGAGAGCATGTCTGGATCGGTGACCCGCTTTCATTTTCACTGGGTTGTGCGTGAGAGGCCGCATGCTGTGTCGGAATGCAGGCGAAGGGCCAGCGAAAGCCGCGGAACCAATGAGCTCCCACGCCGACCACCTTGGCTTGTCCTGGTAACGGCTAACCGCATGAAAATAAAATGTTTATTTATCTAGATTTCGAGGGTGCACGATTTCTCGCCCACAAGCAGGGCGAAGTGGAGTTCGCTATCGCAACTCTTGGCATCCCAGTATGGAACTGTGGCCTTGAGCCGCTGTTCCAAAACGGGAGTCATTCCATGTGTGCTGGTTGTGCTAGTTTCCAAACATCTCTGAATTGAATCGACGGGTTGAGTACGCGATCCAAAGTTCGTGTATTTAACCGGTAGATTAAATATGTGGCTGCAGGAATTTCTATGAACCAAACGGCGTGCCGTGGCGTCTGGCAGGTGTACGGGGAGGGCGAGTGATTTTGGCTCGCATAAAAGACCCAATGCAGGAGCTGGTTCTGATCCAGCCAGGCCGTACCGCTGAGAAGGAATTCGTGCAGGAAGCGGCCGCAGCTGCTCTCCGCCGGGAATTTGAGGAGCGGCTTGCGGAATGCGGGCCGCTGGCGTATCGCGTCGCGCGGGGCGTGCTGCGCAACAGCGCGGATGCGGAAGACGTGGCGCAGGAAGCGCTGCTTCGCGCGTACCGGCGCTTTGGGCGATTGCGCGATCGCACGCGGTTTCGCGCTTGGCTCGTGCGCATCGCGTTTCGGCTGGCGATCGATCGAGCGCGTTCCTCGAAGCGGCGAGAAGTGCGCGAAACGCTTTGGTCGCAAGCGGCGCCGCGGCCTTCAACGGAAGACGTGGCGGCTACTAGCGAATTTCAGGCGCATCTCGACCGCGCGATGGAAGAGCTTCCGGAAAAACACCGGCTCGTCCTTCTGCTTGCGGCGATGCAGGGACATTCGCTCGAAGAAGTAGCGGAGATGCTTGGTCTGCCAGTGGGAACGGTGAAATCAAGATTGTTTTTTGCACGAAAGCAACTTGCGGAGAAATTGCGATGCCATGCGAAAACTATAGAGAAGCGCTGACAGAAGCGGCGGCCACGGATTCTGCGCCGTCACACGAATTGCGTTTGCATCTGGACGCTTGCGCGTCCTGCCGCACGGCGTTCACCGGAGAGCAGGAGCTCTTCGCCGCTATCGACACCGGTTTGCGCGCCGCTGCCAACGCCGACGTGCCGCCAACTTTTCTTCCGCGCGTTCGCGTTCAACTAAGCGAGCGAGCTCTTCTGCAACGTACTTGGATTGCCGCCGCTGCTGCGATTGCTACCACAGCGGCCCTCATCTTGTTGGGTATTTTCGTTCGCCAATCTGAGCGCAGTGCAGCTCTGCCAGCTCCATCAGCGATTTCTGCTGCGGACAATATTGTCCCTGCCGGAATGGAAGTAATTCCTCCTGCGGTGGCTTCCATGGAATCAAAAAGACTATCTAAGAGAGTCAGTCCGACCTCGTCCGTTAAGAATGTTCGGGAGGGGGAAGATGTCACGGTGCTGATTCCCACCGGTCAGAAGCGGGCTATCGAAGCTTTGTTCGCCGGCGTTCAGAAGAAAACAGTCGAAACGAATGCTTTGCCTGCTGAGAAATCTGAAGACGTTTTGCTAGAGTTGCGAATTTTGCCGCTGGAGATCTCTCCAATCGAAGTGAAACCTCTTGCGGATGTCAGTTCGGAGTTGCCTTCAGAAGACGAAAAGACAAGACCTTGAACTTCTTGAATAGTTGGAAAAGGAGCGTTCCATGAAAAGGTCCATTCTGGCGATGTCGGTCGTTACTCTAATGCTCGTCGTCCCCCGCGTGCGGGCGCAAGAGAAGGAGAAATCGGCGGACGCTGCCAGACCTGCGGCGGCTGAAAAACCAATCACGCCTCTGCGTGTCCAGGTCGTCTTCACAGAATTCGACGGCGACAAAAAAATCGGAAGCTTGCCCTATTCCTTTCTGGTGAATGCGGATGACCGAGGCGCACCGGGGGCCGTGCGCATGACTTTTCATGTTCCTGTCGAGATGTCTAGCAATGCAGGTGAAAAGCATGTAGGCCAGTATCCACTGACCACCAATCTGGACGGCCGCGCAGAAAAGACGGATGACGGCCGTTTCGTTCTAAGGCTGAACTTGGAGAAGAATTCGATTTACCTGACGGGTGCCAATCAGAAGCCATCTTCCCTTGGAGGAAACGAAGTTTCCACCAAGGATCCGATCCAACAAGATTTTCGCACACAGGTAAATCTACTGATTCGCGATGGCCAGACCATTCAATCGACAGTCGCGACCGATCCCGTCACCGGGCACGTGTTGAAGGTGGACGTCACGTTAAATGTGATCAAGTAGACCGTGAGTAGATCACGACTTGCTAAGCAATTCCGCGAGAGCATTTTTCAGGTTCGGGTATAAGAAGTGATAGCCAAGTTTTTCCAATCTGTGCGGCAGGACGCGCTGGCTGGATAGGAGCAGCGCGTCGGCCATTTCGCCGAGGGCAAGGCGCAGGGCAAAGGCCGGGGCGGGGAAGAGCGATGGGCGGTGCATGACGTCAGCTAGAGTTTTCGTGAACTCGACGTTTTGCACTGGTTGCGGGGAGATGACATTGATTGGGCCGCGGATGTTGCCGTTCTCGATCGCCAATCGCAAGATTTCAACTACATCTTCCAGCGTGATCCAGGACATCCATTGTTGGCCGGAGCCAATTTTTCCGCCGGCGAAAAACCGGAAGGGAAGCCTCATGGCGGGAAGTGCGCCTCCCTTTCGTGAGAGTACGATTCCGAAGCGTGCAAGGACTACGCGAATGCCTATCGCCTCAGCCTTGAGGGCTTCTGCTTCCCAGTCCTTCGCCATGTTCGAGAGAAAGTCATCCCCTGGCTGACTCTCTTCCGTTAGGAGTTCATCACCGCGATTACCATAGATGCCGATTGCGGATGCGGAAACCAACACTCTGGGACGGGCGTTCATTTTCGCAAGCGCCGTGACCAGCGCGCGTGTTGTATCGATGCGGCTGGAGCGCAGCAACGCTTTGCGCTCGGCACTCCAGCGCCCCTCGGCGATCGATGCTCCGGCCAGATTCACGACGGCATCCGCGCCAACGGCGGCGCCTCCGAGTTCTCCGGTTGCTGGATTCCAAGCGACTTGAAAACCATCGTTCAGAGAATCTTTCGTGACGGTGCCAGGCCTCACGAGTCTGCAGACTGTGTGGCCAGCTTTTACGAGCGCGGGCACGAGCGCGCTTCCAACCAAGCCACTCGATCCTGTCACCAGAATTTTCATCGCGATTTTGTTCAGTCCTGAACTACAAAAATACAAAAACAAACTATGACAGAAAGCTACGCAAGCATGGTTCCTGGGTCAAGGGATAGAAAAGTTCAACGCGATTTTCGGGTTCAAAAATATCGAAGCTGTCGCAATCCGCTCGGCTGTTAGCGCTGACTGCGCAGGCTATGGCCCGGTACACTTCTGCAGGTTACAATTCTCTTGTGAGCCTGTCTGTACAGACCGCGCGGGTCAAAGTCCTTTTCTTCGGCCGCCTAAAAGAGATCGTTGGTCACGCGGAAGACTTCGTCGAGCTTCCCGATGGTGCGCCAATCGAAGCGCTTTTCTCCCACTATGGCGCCAGTCATCCCGAGCTCACGCGCTTCCGTGCGTCGCTGGTCGCATCGCGCAATCAGGAATTCGCCGCGTGGAGCACGCCGCTCCATTCCGGCGATGAAGTTGCTTTTCTTCCGCCCGTAAGCGGCGGCTAGCCGGGATTTCCATGAACAAATCGCTTCAACCCGATCTTCTCGTTCTCGTGCGCGACGCTATCGATCAGGCCGCTTTGATCCGGCATGTCCGCGCGCCCGAAAACGGGGCTGTCGTTACCTTCGATGGCTGCGTTCGAAATCACTCCCAGGGCAGGCGTACGCTCTACCTCGACTACGAAGCTTACGAATCCATGGCGCTCGGCAAAATTCGCGAAATTGCCGAACAAATCCACGAGAAATTTCCGGTGCATCTCGTGGCCATTGCGCATCGTTTGGGACGACTCGAAATTGGCGAGACCAGCGTGTTCATCGCGGTCAGTTCCCCCCACCGGCCTGCTGCTTTCGACGCTTGCCGGTTCGCGATCGACACCCTCAAGCGCACTGTTCCGATTTGGAAGAAGGAGTATTTTGAGGACGGCGCGGTGTGGGCCGACGGCGAGATGCCTCCCGCTCCGCTGGAGACACGTGCGACGAAACCTGCATCTTAGTGAATCAATGAGCTCCACACCCCCTCGCATACTTGCCGCTGCCGGCGTTTTTCTCGCGGCGCTATTTGTGGCGGAGCTCACACTTGCTCAAGACAAGCCTGACCGGCCGCCTTGGGCACAGCCGAAGCCCAAGCTTCCTGCCAATTCGTCCTCCGCCACTGCCCCGGCTCCGGAACCGCCAACGCTGCCATCGCCTACGCCTCCACCCCTCGGCAGCATCGTGCCAACGCCGGAGCAGCCACTTAGACCGCTTGACGACACCAATCCACAGCGCGGCAAGATCAAAGTTAAAGTGGAACTCGTAAATATTTTGGCGAGCGTGCTGGATGATCACAGTAAGCCTGCGCCAGATTTGCCCGTCGAGGCATTCCAAATCTATGAAGAAGGCGTGCTTCAGAAAATCGAAGTATTTGAATCCGAAACGCAACAGCCTCTCGACCTTGCCCTGATGATCGATGCGAGCTTGAGCGCGAACAAAGAAATTACCTTCGAGAAAGAGGCTGCGGCGCATTTCATCCGGCAGATATTGCGGCCCGGCGACCGCTTATCTGTTTTTGCGTTTGATGAAAACGTCACGCAGATAGTGGCATTTTCGGACAATGTCTCAAGCTTGCAGTCTGCTGTACGAAGGATTCCGCCTGGGTCGGGGACCTCGATTTACGATGCCGTACTCCTGGGTGCGAAGGCGCTGGAGCGGCGCGGTGAAGATCGTCGGAGAGTCATCATTCTGGTTACAGACGCGGGCGAAACGACCAGCACCGCCGATTTTGAAGCAGCACGCAAAGAAGCCGTCCGTTCGGATGCGCTACTTTACACGATAGTTATTCGGCCGATGAAAAATGAGAGCGGCCGCAACACCGCCGGCGAGCACGCGCTGACAACGATCACGGAGACAACGGGCGGGGATATGTTTTTCCCGGACACGCCTCAGGAGCTCGATGTGATTTTCGATCTGATCGACCGCGAGTTACGTACGCAATACCGGCTGGGGTATTACCCTACGCCGCGCGGGCCCGCCAATACGTATCGCAAGATTGAAGTCAAAGTCCTGAACGGCGACTATCACGCCCGCTCGCGCAAGACCTATCTGACCGGTCCGCAGTGAGCCTCGTTCATGGAAAGGTTGCGTAAGAGAACGAACTGGCTACCCCCCCACCCCGTGCGTGCACGAGTTGTGAAGTAAACGATTGACAGCACGGGAGTTGCGGGCATTCCTGCGTGTCGCAGAGTTAGAGGATGCGACGCACTTTGTCGGCTGTCCCCGTCCCATGATTTTCATAAATGTTGCATCTGAAGGAGTTAGCGTGTCTTAAAGTCTCGCGGGTCGGAGCCGGCAAAAAGTAAAAAGCGCCAATCAGGAGACTGGCGCTTCCGGGCAAGAGGCATACTATTACCCAAGCTCTACTATACGCTTGGGGTAAGAGTTTGTCAAGAGCGTTGTGGAAAAATTTGAGGGTTATTCGGCGGACGAGGAAGCTACTGCGGTTGCTTGATGTCCGAGCCGGCTTGCTCAATGCTGCCTTTGACCAGTTCGGTCTTCACTTCCGCTTTTTGTCCGGCCAATACATCAAGTTCGGTTTCATACGTCCGATAGCCGGGCAGCTCGACTTTAATCTTGTGCTTTCCCGGATTGACCTCCAGCGAATGAAATTTTCCCCCTAGCTCACTTGCGTGGCCCACGTAACGGCCATCAAGGAATACAGCCGCGCGCTTCGGCTGAACCGTAATCTTCAGCTCAGAAGTCACCTCGGGCATTTTTTCGCCTGGAAGCATGTGCATTTTGACTTGAATCGTTTCCAGTTGGCCGGGCTCGATAACTATCTCTTGCGCGAATTCGGCATATCCCGCTTGCCGGACGGCGATCTGGTGTTTGCCTGGCAGCAGCAGGACTTTCTTGTCGCCCTTGAGTTCCTTCACGTAACCGACATATTCGCCGTCGATCCAAACGCCGGAATCCCTATCGATCTGCGTATCCCCTTCGAAATGAACTTCGCCCATGACTTTGCTGCTTTGGGCGGAAACGCGGACTGTTCCGATGAAGAGAATTGAAAGTGCAAGCAAACTCGCCGCAGGGCGGAGCTTCCACATTTTAAACATCATGCTCCCTCGCATTCAGGCTGGAAGTTTAGTTTAACTCGGATGGGAAGGAGATGTCTTCAAAAACGGCGACTATACAGAGGAAAAATCGGCAGCAGACTTAGTGTGGACGGGCGAAGCTTTTTTCTCGGCGCAGATGGTAAAGTGGGGAACGCAAGAACATGCGAATCTCTGCGCGGAGCCCTTACAGGGTAAACAAGCACTGCCCGCACAGTTGGAATGAGTGGCCCTTTTTTCTATGAGCAAAGATTACCTCGATGCCGCCATTGAAATCGCCCAGGAAGCGGGCAAAATCCTACGTGAAGAGTTCGACCGGCCCGTCCAAATCAGTTATAAGGGCGACGTCGACCTGGTCACGCAAGCAGATAAGCGCTCCGAAGAAGCGATTGTAGCGGGCCTTACAAAATATTTTCCGGAACACTCCATCGCCGCGGAAGAGGGAACCGGGCACGAAAGCACCTCGGAATTTCGCTGGCACGTGGACCCGCTGGATGGGACGACGAATTTCGCCCACGGGTATCCTTGTTTTGCGGTTTCTATAGCTCTTGCCCAGCGCGGCGAGCTACTCGCCGGTGTAGTCTACAATCCGTTCTACGAGGAACTGTTTGCCGCTCTCCGCGGCGGGGGCGCCACGCTGAACGGAAAGAGAATTTTCGTTTCGACTGTGGATACGCTGGCAACCAGTCTTCTCTGTACCGGTTTCCCGGTTCACAAACGCCTCGCGAATCCCAACATGCATTACTACTGGGATTTTACTTTGCGCTCGCACGGCGTTCGGCGCGACGGTTCTGCGGCGCTCGATCTGGCGAGTGTCGCCGCAGGGCGCTTCGATGGATTTTGGGAATTCGGGCTCAAACCGTGGGACACCGCAGCTGGAGTTTTGCTGATCGAAGAAGCAGGCGGCAAAGTCAGCGATTTTGCGGGGCAGCCCTACCAACTAGGCGGCCCCGTCGTGCTCGCCACGAATGGCGTGATACACGAAGAAACACGAGGAATAGCCCTCGAGATTTCCAAACGCGATCCCACCGCTCCTCTTCGCCGCTAAGTCGTTTCCTTAGCTGCAAATTCCTCTTACGAAAAGCTATCGGCCTTCTTACGAATTTTTAATGCCCTGCACGCTACCCTTTTTTGGCAACGATACAGCGCTGTTTGCCCATTGAAGTCGGCCGACTTCCGACACCGACATTTCCGTTGCTCTGCATTGACCATTGGAGAGGGATATGCGCGCGTTTATTCAGAAAAAAATGTCCATCTTGGCGATAATCGCGGCATTGCTTTATGCCAGCACAAATCCGGGACTCTTGCTTGCTGACGATGACAAAGACAAAAACACGCCGCCGGCAAAGGCTGCCACTGCAAAGCCAGATGCACCTGCTCCCTTGACTGAGCGTGAGCGGATGCTTCTGGATCGCGTCGAGCAACTTGAGAAACGTGTGGCAGATCTCGAAGCAAACAAGCCTGCAGAAGCATCACCCGCTGCTCCCGTTGGACCGGCTGAAACTAGTGCAGTGGCGGGCGGCGTGCCGGCCGCAAATACCACTGCATTGAACGGGGGCTCACCGACGTCAATCAATGTCGCGAAGAGTGCGGGTCCCATTGTGCCAGGAGCAGTATCCGCTGCTCCGCCCACTCAGGATCAAACTGCGCCAACAAATGTGGCCGCGGTCGCGACAACCGGAAAGCCTGGTTACATCGAGCCTTTTTCGGATGCGGATTGGACCTGGCTGAACGGCAACCCCCGCACAAAAGAGATCTTTTGGGACTCGAAATTCTTTACTCCAGAAATCAGAGTCGACACGAATTATGTTGCCGACTTCAACCATCCGACAGATCACACCATCGGCGGTTCGAGTGAGCTGTTTCGGTCGTACGAAGTTCAGCTGGAGCAGCTCGGCGTTGGTGGCGACTTCCACTATGACAATGTCCGCGCCAGGCTGATGACACAGTTCGGCATGTATTCTGAGACGACGCCTCGAAATGACCCGAGTCCAGGGCACGGCCAATGGAATTTAGCCGATGCCTACCGTTATATATCGGAAGCCTACGGCGGATACCACTTCAATGTGCTGCACGGTGTCAATGTCGACGCGGGGATCTTCATGTCCTACATCGGCCTTTTCAGTTACTACAACTTCGACAATTGGGCCTACCAGCCTTCTTATGTTTCCTCCAATACTCCGTGGTTCTTTAATGGCGTGCGCGTGCAGATATTTCCGACCGAGCATCTGAAGATTGAGCCCTGGTTCATTAACGGTTGGCAGTCTTATGGTTCAGCCAATCACACGCCGGGCATCGGCGGACAGATTAAATGGACTCCAAAGCCATGGTTGAACATCATTTCTAACAACTATGGTGTCGGTCAGGACGACCTCTTCATCCAAGGCCGCCGTCGTATCCACACGGACAACAGTATCGAGGTCAAGTACTACGACAAACCCGAAAAAACCCTGGACAAAATGGCCTTCTCACTGACCGGAGATTTGGGTTGCGAGTATGGATCCGGAGTGAGTTGCCACGGCGATACGAAGGGTGGGCCCAAGCAGAGCTTTATAGGCTACATGCTTTACAACCGCCTCTGGTTCCACAGCGATCTATTCGCGTTAACGGTCGGTGGAGGACAAATCAACAATCCGGGACGCTATCTTGTTCTAATTCCGCCAATCAATGGAGAAACCGCCATCACTGCAGCAACAAATTCGCCATATTTCACAGGAAACCCAGGGGATCCTTTCAAAGCTTGGGATTCGTCTGTCACATTTGACTATATGCCCAAGCAATACATCACATTCCGATGGGAATACGACTATCGTCATGCCAGCGTCCCCTATTGGAGTGGAGCAGGCGGAATCACGCCCCCCGGCGGAAATAACGGTTCACCTCAATTCTACACATGCAGCAATGGCAGCTCTTCCGGCCAAGGAGCGCTGGGGCCTGCCGAAGCTGCTTGCGGAGGGGGAATCAGCAGTATCTGGTTCCCTGATCTCCGGAGAAATGAGTCCTTTATAGATTTGTCCATTCTCATCAAGTTCTAAGTGCTCAGAGGGCTGAGGATGGCAATCCTACTGCCCGAGCGCGTCAGGCTTGCACTCAACTGGCGCGCTCCGGCAAACACGGTGCACTGGCAGGTTTTGCGGAGCGAGAGATACTGGTGGATTCATAAGCGGGGGACTGTTATTCCGATCTCGACGGACGAAGGATATAGGGCTTTTTCCGGTTCTGACGGCGTGCTGGTGCCGTCACTTCCCGACAAAACGGGCTGCTGTCAAATTTGATTGCGTGAGTTCCTTGGCGTTCAGTTCGCCTTTCTTGTTTCTATCCAGTCTGTCGAATTCTGCTTCCATAAACTTCATGAACTCCTGCTTAGAAATCATGCCCCTCGTGTCGGTGTTCATGAGGGGGAGCAATTGCTTGACCTCGTTCTCACCCATCGCCAGCTTATTTTGCGGCTTCGGAACGGATGCTTTTTGCGCGACCGCATTCCCAAGCATGGTGCCGGTGACAATCAGCACGGCAACGATGACAATTACCCACGAGCTTTTTTTTCGCAGCAGCATGGTCCTCTCCTGATAATTCTTAACTGATTCGGTAAAAGCAGAAGCTGCCCGTCCGCATCAGATGCGCCTTGATCGACAAGGCCAGTTTTGGCCTTCCGGATTTGGTGAATGTACACCATCGTGCTTTTAGCCCGTTTACGCAAAATACGCATACGTCGAATCAAATAGCATGACCGCCGGAGGATGCTAGGCCTTCGCGCCGTTTACCGCTCCGCTCGGAACACGGCCTTGCGCATGCCGTCACGAATACATCACATCTTCGGCGATCTATCTCTCCGGTGATGCAGCATCGATATACCTTATAAAGGGGCCGCGGCATTGCTCCGCGGTGCTGCCGAGGAGGATTCTTCGCATGTATAAGCTTGTTGCTATGCTCACGATTTGGCTGGCGCTCTCCCCCGCATGGAGACCTCAAAACGAATCGTTGAACGACTGCTATAGCCGCTGCAACGCGCCGCCGATCGACATGGAAATGCAGCGGCAGGAGATCGTCAACCTGGAAAAAGAATCGGCGCATGCGATTCAGTTGAGCGACGGAACGTTTTTTCGGCGAGTGTATAGCGACGATTTCACGGGCACGCTTTCGCGAGGCGAAGCTGTCAACAAGGCCGGCTTTATAAATGCCGTGCAGTCGACCGCGGTCAAATACGAAGCCTTCAACGCTTCGGATATCAGGATACATATTTTCCGGGAAACGGCAGTGGCAACATGTCTTTGGTCCGCCCGCGGCATCGTGAAAGGACAGTACGTGAACAGCCAGATGCGCGTGATGCACATTTATGTAAACAGCGGGAGCGGTTGGAAAGTAGTTGCCGGTCAGGCAAGCCCACTGCCGCCTTACACGCAGCAGGTGCTGTAGCTACTCTTTCCAATATATGCGTCATTCATAGCGGAGTGCGACCATTGGGTCGACGCGCATGGC
This sequence comes from uncultured Acidobacteriota bacterium, assembly GCA_963784015.1. GTDB lineage: Bacteria > Acidobacteriota > Terriglobia > Acidiferrales > UBA7541 > Acidiferrum. The sequence continues at coordinate 443,391 of CAWAPX010000023.1, read as the reverse complement.
TCGGCGCGCAGGAATGTAGCAGGCCAGAAGCGCAACGCTTACAAGCAGTAGTGCTACGCCGCCGAAAGTTAACGGGTCGGTGGGTTTCACGCCGTAAAGCAGGCTTGAAATCAACTTCGTCAAGGCCAGCGCACCCACCAGTCCAAACGCAACTCCAGCAAGCGCCAACTGCGCTCCACGGCCAATCACAAGGCGCCAGATATCTCCCGGTTGCGCGCCGAGAGCCACGCGGATGCCGATTTCGTTTGTGCGCAGGCTGACGACGTAACTCATCACGCCGTAGATTCCCATCGAGGCCAGCAGAAGCGCCAGGCCCGCGAACACTCCGAGAAGAAATGTAGAGAAACGCCGAGGCGAGACTGAATCAGCGAACAAGTTATTCAGCGTCATTACGTGCGTTACCGGCAGATTCGGATCGAATCTGCGTACCTCGCCGATTGCGGCTTGCGCGAGCGCAGATGGATCGGCCGCGGTGCGAATGACCATGTATCGAGGCCAACCTTCGCTCCAGTAGACATCGAGAGTCGGCGCAGCTTCGAGCCCGTATTGATGCACGTTCCCAACTACGCCAACGATCGTCAGCCAGCAGGGCTTCGGATCGAGCGAGCAGAGATTGAGGCGTTTCCCGATGGGATCACCGCCGGGAAAAAATCTCTGGGCAATGGCTTCGTTTATTACGATGGTTTGGCTGGCGTAGTCGTGTGCATCCAGCGGTCTACCCATGCGCAGCGGAATACCCATGGCTGCAAAATAGCCCGGGCTGGCGCTGCGAGTTTCCGCAATAGGGCGCGCTCCGTTGGCCGGAAGAGGCTGATTCTCCACCATGAATCTGGACGCCGACCTCATCGCAGAACCTAGCGGAAGTACCGTGACGCCGCCGACGGCTTTTGTCCCCGGCAACGCCTGAATGCGCTGAGCCAGTTCATCGAACTGGAGTGATTGTTTGCGTGCGAACGCGAGTTGCTGTTCGGTCGTCAATTTCACGACTTCGCTGAGCGGCAATTCCGGCTGGTCCATTTCCATTGCCAATATGTGGTCGCGTTGAAAGCCCGGATCGACTTCCAGCAATCGATGAAAGCTGCGAATGAGCAGTCCCGCGCCGATAAGTGGAATGAGCGCCAGTGCAATCTCGGAAACGACCAAGAAGCTTCGGATTTTTTGCCCGCCTGCCGCGCCCGCTGTTCTTGTTCCTTCTTTCAAAATGCCATGCAAGTCTTGTTTTAATGTCAGCAGAGCTGGAATCAGCCCGCAGATGAGCCCCGCCAGGAAACTCACAGCCAGCGTGAAGCTCAACACCCACCCGTTGAGTCCCGTCTCTTTGACGCTTGCGAGATCGGAGGGAACGAGCGCGCTGAGAACCCGCAGCCCTGCCGAAGCAAGAAGAACTCCCAGCGCCCCGCCGAGCAGGGAAAGCAAAATGCTCTCTGTCAGAAGTTGCCCCAGGAGTCGCGAGCGGCTCGCGCCTAGTACCACTCGCAAAGCAATCTCCTTCTGACGAACGGCGTTACGCGCCAAAAGCAAATTCACGATGTTGGCGCAGGCCACGAGCAGCACAAGCCCCACTGCTCCGAAGAGCACCAACAGCGCTACCCGCATCTTCACTGCCGAGGGATTCACCATCGGAGTGACGAGCACACCCCAATTTTTGTGCGTGTCAGGAAACGCTTGTTCTTCCTGACGATTTAATGTTGCTAGCTCGGCTTGCGCCTGCGAAATGCTGGTGCCTGGTTTCAGTCGCGCGAGTATGTTGAACTCATGATGCAGGTGGCTCGAAAGATCGTCGCCGTACTCGCTTACCGGCATCCACAAGTCCGTCGTGGGCACCAAGCTAAATTCAGCCGGTAGGATGCCCACCAATGTGAAGCCTCTTCCATCCAGGACAATTGTTCGCCCCACCACCGATGGGTCGGACCCAAAATGGTTTTGCCACAAACGGTGACTGATCAAGACGACCGGCGGACTTCCGGGCTTGTCTTCCTCGGGCGTAAATGTGCGTCCCGCGACCGGTCGCACGCCAAGAAGCGGAAACAATCCGGAGGTCGCAAGTGTCGCTTCCAAGCGCTCGGGTTGGCCATCGCCGGTCAAATTGAATCCGCTGGGAGGATCCACATACGCGGCCATTTGAGAAAAACTGGCCGCCTGGCGTTGGAAGTCTTGAAAATCCCCCGAAGACATCGGCGTTTGAGGAAAGGCTGGCAAGTACGTGTTCCAGACTTGAACGAGCGCCGAGGGATCTTGATAGGGAAGGGGACGAAGCAGCACATTTTCGACCACGCTGAAAATCGCGGTGTTCGCGCCAATACCGAGCCCAAGCGTCAGCACCGCGACTGTGGTGAATCCGGGACTCTTGCGAAGCGCTCGAAACGCATGCCGCAAATCTTGCCAAAGGGTTTCCATACTGTCTCCCTGTGCACTGCCTCGTTAGACGCCTGCCTGAGGCCTGCGTTTCAGCACTCCCAGGCCCAGACTGCGATGATCTTGAGGCATCTAAAAAAATGGCAACTCTCGAAATTGCCCATCATCCAACGCGCTGAATCGCACACTTCAGTGCGTCGCGCGTTGACTTGCCTTAACACGCACCCTAAGATGAGCGCAAAGGCTGGTCCCGCCTTATGATAGGCCAAACTCTAGGCCACTACCGCATCCTCGAAAAAGTTGCCGCCGGAGGGATGGGGGTGGTCTATCGCGCTCATGATGAACAACTTGAACGTGATGTGGCGCTTAAGGTCCTTCCATCGGGCACGCTTAGTGATAACACTTCTCGCCGTCTGTTCCGCAAAGAAGCTCTCGCTCTTGCCAAATTAAGCCACCCCAACATTGAAACGATCTACGAGTTCGATACACAAGATGGTATCGACTTTCTCGTGATGGAGTATGTTCCGGGGAACACGCTTGCAGAGCGGCTTGGCAGTGGCGCCCTCCCGGAGAAAGAAGTGGTTGCCTTGGGTATGCAAATTGTTGCCGCACTGGAACAAGCTCACGAACGCGGCATAGTCCATCGCGATTTAAAACCCCGGAATATTGCCATCACGGAGCGAGGACAGGCGAAAGTATTGGATTTCGGCCTGGCGAAGCTTCTTCCCCAAGTAAACGAGCTGACAGCTTCGGATACCTTGACGGACACGCAAGCGGGCGCCGGTACGCTACCCTATATGCCGCCCGAACAACTTCAAGGCGAGTCCGTGGACGCTCGCGCCGACATTTACACTATTGGCGCAGTGCTTTACGAAATGGCCACCGACCGTCGTGCTTTTCCGGAAGAGCTGCCGTCGCGTGTTATCAATGCCATTCTTCATCATCCGCCCGTTCCTCCCCGCGCTCTCAATTCCCGCGTTTCGCCGGAGCTTGAACGCATTATCCTCAAGTGCCTAGACAAAGATCCGGCGCGGCGTTTCCAATCGGCCAAAGAGCTATCCGTGGATTTGCGTCGTCTCGCTGAGCCTCCTCTTACGATGGCCACGCCTTCGTCTGTGCCGAGCGAAGCCAAGGCCAGTAGACGAGTCAAGGCTGCAGCCATCCTGGTCTCATCGCTATTGGTCATCGTCGCGGGAGCGGCATATTGGTTCCAGGAAAAGCAGCAGCACGCGCGCGAAGTCGCGGCGTTCAATCAGCCGGTCCGGTCAATTGCCATCATTCCCTTCCGCAATGCGGGCGTAGACAAAAGCTATGATTATTTCGGTGTGGGTTTGGCGGATGTGCTGAACGCCAAGTTGACCAACGCGCGGATTCTCGAAGTACGCGCCGTCCCTACTCCAACAAGTCTGGCCGGTTGGAACGTCGATCCCTTGCAACAAGGACGAAAACTGGGCGTGGATGCGATTGTCAGCGGCAGTTATCAGATCGAGGGCGGAGCACTGAGTTTGCGCTACACCCTAGTGGATCTGCGGCGCGGAGTGCAGGTAGCGGGCAAGGATTTCCAAGTTCCTTTTACCCGCTCGATTGAGGCGGAACACGAGCTTGGAGCAGAGATCACGGATTCGCTGCAGGCTTCTGTTAGCAACGAAGATCGCGAGCGGCTAGCAGCCTCCTCAACTCAAAAAAACGAAGCGTTCCAGGCCTATTTGCGCAGCAGCTATGAGATGGAAGTCTTCTGGAGGCAGCCAAGCGCGACGCAACTCAATAGGGCTGAACAAGACCTCGATGAGGCATTGCGATTTGATCCACACTTCACGCTGGCACTTGTGAGTTTGGCGAAACTGAAGTGGCTATCTTCCTTTTGGGGCTATGCGGACGATCCGCGGGTACTGGATGAAGCTCAGCGACAGGCGAACCTAGCCATCGAATACGAACCTAACTCGGGTGAGGCTTATGCCGCGCTGGCTCTGATCCAGATTCAGAAAGCGCAGATTGACGAGGCTCGAAAAAGTATACGCGCAGCTTTTGAACGTTCCAGTAATTCGGCTTTAGCCTATTATGCTGCCGGTCTTTACTACATGACGAAAGGCCTCTCTGCGAAGAGTATCCCCGCTTTCCAGCGAGCTCAGCAGCTCAACCCGGAACTCATACGTAGCGAGCTGGGGCTGGCATATCGCTCTCAGGGCGATTTTCTACGGGCCCGTGATCAGTTACGAAAAGACCTGGAAGCCCATCCCTCCGATCAAGTGACAGCAGCCGTTTTGGCAGGCGTCCTGGTAGGGTTGGACGACATCGAAGGGGCACGCCAGATCGAGGGCACCTTGCTACAACATGCGCCGAGCGACCCAACCGTGCAATACACTCACGCTTTATTGGAAGTCCGCGAGGGAAAGCCCTTCCACATCGAAGCGTGGCTTAAACCCTATGAAAAAGTTTACTGGGCGGATGGCGGCTATTGTTTCGACGTAGCTGGCGTCTATGCAGTGGCGCGGCGGCCCAAGGAAGCAGTGCGCTGGCTCCAGCGAGCGCATGAGCTGGGGCTCACGAACTATCCCTTTGTATCGCAAAATCCGCTCTTTGCAAATCTTCGGGGAGATCCAACATTTCAGACCTTCTTGGAATCCACGCAGCGAGAATGGGAAGTTGCCAACCAGGAGGAAGAACAAGATCCACTTATTCCCTCGTCCCGTGAACCTGCGCAATATCATTCACTCCTTGTCCTTGGAAAGTTTTCGCCCGACACCGGCGGCATATAATACCGTTTCATTTGTACCATCCAAGCCGAGTTCTTCTTCCAATTTCGTATCGACCAGGGCTGCCGTGCAAAAAGGCGCCAATCCTAGCCAAGTCGCAACCAAACAAAATGTCTGGCAAAAATGTCCGGCTTCGAGCAACAGGACGCGATACGCTCTGGAGAAGTGGTAGCGCCACATCACCCTCGGCAGGACCGCTGACATCACGAATAGGGCAGAGCAATGACGAATCCAATCCTGACCTGCACACAGTTTCACCAAGCGCTCTTCATTGGCGCCGCGATGCAGCAACTCTAATGCGTTGCCGTCGGCTCGGTAGTGGTAGATACCACGCGGCAGCCCTGCCACACGAAGCGCGAACACATAGACTTCCAAGGGGTGGCGCGATCCACCCGAAGGACTGGTCTTCAACAAAAGCCTTCCCAATCCCGGCCATTGGAGATATCCCTTGATGCCCCAGGTGAGATTAAGAATTCTCGAAACTTGCTCAAGCGAAATGCCTCCGGCTGCAAACTGCCGATGAGTTCGTCGGCGTAAAAGAATGCTTTCAAATTCACCGTGGAGTCCAACTGCGGGGGCAGGCAAGGGAATCTGGCGCGCACGCGGATAGCGCTTAAGCTGGGCAGGCTGCGGATTCTTTTTGAGCAGCGCGCGCGCAAACTTCCGCTCATCCACAACTTTTCCCGAACTAAACGCGTGTTTTGTTGCGAAATGAAAGAAGCGCGCTTCTTCTCCCCATACTTTCCACACTTCGAGCAGCGCTTCTTTCTTTGCTTGTTCTGAGCCCTTTTCTAACAGGAATGTATGGCGGCGTAGACTTGCCAGCGTGCGCCGGATTGAGGCGGGGGAGTACCCGGCCAGCAGACGTTCCACCTCTTCGGATGCACGCCAGTGTCCGAGCACTTGGAGGACGGATACAATGATTGGAGCAGTCGAAACTTCGACGCCTGTTAGGTAGTTCTTGCAGTGGAGTTTCCCGTCTCGGAAAAAAAAGACGAGACATTCAGAACGTTTGATAAGTGGCAAGCCGACAACTCCGTCTCATGGGACCAGGCAAAACGCGAAATCAGTCATGCGCCCCCGGGACACGCGCGACTAAGCTCGTCGCTCACTCTTCCCAATCGTCCGGTTCTTCCACGGTTACCAAGGTTGTCCCAAAAAAGGCTCCGTGGGCGACGGCCTTGATTGATTCTTTGATCTTCTCCAGAGGAATATCTAGATCCTTCAGCTCTGACTTGCCGTGCATGGTTTTTTTTATTTGCTTATAAAAAGTCAAGAACTGCGCTTCGAGAGCTTTTTTGTTTTTGGCATCGCGCGCGATAACCTCCGACAGAGGTCGCGTCGTGGTGCGCATTTTCCTCTTTGCTGTCATGAAGTGCCTCCCGAATTTACGTCTGTGACACGAATATGCAGGATTCCGAAAGGGGTTCCGCAAAGATACCCGCGACGCCGCCATCCGTCAATACGATTTGACGATTGCACGACCAGGGCTTTTACGCAACCTGTTGAGCTTGGCGCGGTCCTCAGATCAGCGGGATGAATTTGCATGAACTGGTGCGGCATCCAACGCGTGAGATTCAAATTTGAGTAAGGCGGGCAAATGCTCCGCGAAATAGGTCCAGTCGTGGCCGCCAGGATACAAGTGAAACTCGTGCGGGATATGCCGTGACGTTAGCAGTTTGTCTAAGGCGGCCGCGCCTGAATCGAAGGCGTACTCATCTTGCGAGCCGCAATCAAAATAAATCTTCAGTCCGGCGAGATTCGCTGTGCGCGCTATTGTCAAAGGATCGTTTTGATTCCAGTACGCGGCATCGAATGGCGAGCCAAAGGCATCGCCGAGAAAGCCCAAGCGGCTTAATTGTCCGGAATTGTGCGCACTGATGCTCTGCATGTTCTCGATCAGCGCGGCACTATGCGCTCCCACTGCTGCGAAAAGTTGCGGATGACGGAACGCGATATGCAGCGCGCCATATCCGCCCATCGAGATTCCGGCAATCCCGCGCGTGCTCCGTCCCGCTTGCGTGCGATACCGCTTCTCGACGCTGGGCACGAATTCCTGCAGGAAAAAATCCTCGTAGCGCCGCTTTCCATCGCTCGAATTGATGAAGAAACTTGTGCCGCCCCGCGACGTCACTATCAAAAACTCTCCCAACTCATGCTGCTCCCACAAGTCCTGAACGAGATTCATTCCGCCCGAATGCACAAGCATCTGTTCGTTGTCGCCCAAGCCGTGAAGTAAATAGAGGATGGGATAGCGGCGTGTCTTGTCCGTGTCATAGCTTGGCGGCAGCAGAATGCAGTAGGGAACGGCATGATTGAGAATTTTGCTTGGCAGCGAAACGCATTCAGCTCGGCCAGTAGCTCGCGAACCAGGCGGCAATAAAACGCAGCATACCCAACACATCAGCAGCGCCATCCAACCAGCGCGCCGGAATTTATTCATACCGCAGGGCCTCGACGGGGTTCAGCTTGGCCGCACGCGAAGCTGGATAGAGCCCCGCAGCAAGACTGACCAGGACCGCAAGTACAATGGCCATCAGCACCAACCACCACGGCACAGAAAAAACATCGGTCGGAGGCAAGCTCTGCCGCTTTAAATACAAGTTTATTCCGAACGTCACAGCCCGGCCTACGAGCCAGCCAAATCCCACGCCAAGAACCCCTCCAAAAAAGCCCATGACGCTGGCTTCCACAAAAAAAAGGTTCTTTACGTCGCGATCCGCGGCGCCTAACGCTTTCAAAATTCCAATCTCGCGACGCCGTTCCAGTATTGCCATCACCAACGTGTTGATAATTCCCAGCGTTGCCACCGCCAGGGCCAAACTGCCGAAAATGAAGAGCAACATGTCGAAAATTCTGAAGAACACCTCCAAACTCTTCGAGGCATCCTGCAGAGAAAATGTTCCGAATCCCATATTCTTGATAGCCGTCTCAATCCCTTGAACCTGTGACGCGCTTTTCGCGCGCACCGTTAGGCTTGGGTATACTGGACTTTCCATTTGTCGCTCGAACCGCGTCTCGCAGGTCATTCACCTGCGCCGCGCGCAGCGAAGAAGCTACCTCCAGATGGAATCAGCAATCTCCCGCTTCCGAATCCTCCAAACCCCGCCGCTGGCTCCGTTTCGATGATCCCGACGATGCGCAGCTTTTTCTCGCGCGGCATAATCGAGAATCCTCCGGTGTCCGCGTTGGCATTGTTGCTCTCCTGGCGAGGCCGCCAGGTTGCGGCGGCAACGCCTCCCTCTCCGCGTAACGCACGACCAAGTCCTTGCCGATTAAGCTGGAGGGCTGGGTCGATAAGTCTTTCGCAAACTCAATCTGTAAAATCGCTTCGTCCGCATTTGGGCCAGAAAAAAAGTTGCCCTGGATTCCATCGAACGACCCATTCCCGCGTGCAGACGCCGGGATCCCCGCCACAATCGTCGAGTAGGGAGTTCCATCGTAACGAACCTCGGTTGGAAAACGGACCTGCGAATAAACTTCAACGACATTCGGCAGGTGTTCCAATTCGTTTTTCGCATCATCATCGAGCTGTCGTGCATTTTTTGCGGGAGAACTTTCAGCAGGCGGGCGACGCATCGATTGCGCATTTCTTCGCTGCGTCACGATTACCGTGTCGAACAATCCTGAATTCGAAAGCCGCTTTGTTGCCAGTGCCTGCAGTCCGATGCCTAGTGAAAGCCACGCCACCAAAGAGGCCACTCCTACTGCGACTCCAAGAGTCGTTAGCGAACTGCGAAGTATTGCCTCGCGCAGATTGCGTAGCGCGAGTTCGCCGAGGTCCCCCGCCTTCATGAGTTCACCCCGTCGGTCAGCAATTTCCCGTCGGCAAGCGCGGCGATCCGGTCCGCGAATCGTTCTGCCAGCGGCCGCTCGTGCGTCACCATCACAATCGTCATGCCCAGCTTTTGTTGAATTTCCTTTAACAGCAGCATGATGGATTCGCCGGTCGCGCTGTCCAGATTTCCTGTCGGTTCATCGGCAAACAAAAGTATTGGCCGATTCACGAGAGCCCGCGCCAATGCTGCCCGCTGCTGTTCCCCGCCGGATAATTCACTCGGCCGGTGCGTCAGCCGCTTCTCCAAGTGCACGCGCTCCAGCGCCTCTTGTACCCGCGCACCCCGTTCGGCCCGATCCACCTCCGCCAGCCGAAGTGGCAGCTCCACATTTTCTTCCAGTGTCATGCGAGGAAGCAAATTGAAGGATTGAAATACCATTCCGACGGTCCGGCTACGGTAACGCGCCAGCTCGATCGAATTCAGTTCCGAGAGATTCCTGCCGTTCGCGAAAATCGCGCCGCCTGTGGGACGGTCCAGACCGGCCATCAAATTTAGCAACGTGGATTTTCCCGATCCCGAACTTCCCAGCAGCGCGACGAATTCTCCCGTGCGGATCTGGAGCGTCACATCATCTACGGCTCGAATGACCGCGGATCCCATTTCGTAGTGCCGCGAAACACGCTCGGCGCGTACACCCAAACCGTCACCTGTCGTCATCATTGTCCCTCGATGTTACTACGCATCGCGAGCCACTCGAGTTACCAACTGATTCGTAAGCTGATGTCTCGTTTTTTCGTCTCTCAAGAAGTGGGACTGTCGCTATGCAAAAAAGCTCTTGACACGAAAATATAGCGCTGCTAGTTTTCTAGCATATCTGCTGGAAAAATAGCATATGACACGAAAACCCAAGCCAAACGCCCTATCTCGCCGTGAGCGCCAGATTATGGACATTCTCTATCGGCTCGAAAGCGCTTCCGTCGGCCAGGTCCTCGCAGAGATCGCCGGTAAGCCCAGCTATTCCACGGTCCGCGCTCAGCTTCGCGTCCTCGAAGAAAAAGGGCACGTCCGACACGAAGAGCACGGTCTCCGTTACGTCTACGTTCCAGCGGTACCGCGCGATGTTGCCCGCCGTTCCGCCCTTCGCCATCTCGTCGAAACGTTTTTTGATGGTTCGACTGAAAAAGTCGTGGCTGCGCTCCTCGGCGGGGAAGTCGCCCGAATTTCCCCGGAAGAACTCGATCGTCTCGCCCGCCTCATTGCGAAAGGCCGGAAGGAGAGCTAGCCAATATGATGACGAGTGCGCTCGCCGATTATGAACAGCTGCTCGCATTTCTCGTGGTGTGTTGTGCCAAGGCTACAGTGCTCCTCGCCGGTGCATGGCTAATCGTCGTCGCATTGCGCCAGAGTTCCTCTGCCTTGCGGCACCACGTTTGGACTGCCGCCATTCTCGCCTCGCTCGCGCTTCCTTTCTTCGCGATGCTGCTTCCTGCATGGCACTCCGCCACATTGGGCAGCGCAGCTACTTTCTGGAGCCCAGCGCACGCGAATGCTGGAAGCCCCATCTCGCACACAATTCCTTCCAGCATTGTCAATGTCACGGCTTCCCCTCAATTCTTCAATAGACTTGCCGGAGTAACGCTTCTGGCTTGGACCGTCGGCGCCTCGTTTTTTCTGCTTCGGCTTTTGGTGGGATTAGCTCGCCTCGCGTGGGTTTCCGCGCATGCGAAACCCGTCTTTGACGACGATTGGATGCACACCGTCTTGGAGCTTTCCAAGTTCCACAAAATCGGTCGACCGGTCCGTCTTCTGCTACGCAACAGCTCGACCGCGATGCCGCTCACTTGGGGGATCTTTCGTCCCGTCATCGTGCTGCCTTCCAGCGCCTTGCAGTGGTCCGAAGACTGCCGCTGCATCGTGCTTTCCCACGAACTTGCCCACATCTCCCGCCATGACTGGTTCCTGCAGATTTGTGCCGAGCTAACCCGCGCTATCTACTGGTTTCATCCACTTGTCTGGCTGGCTGCCGCACAACTGCGGCAGGAAAGCGAACGCGCCTCCGATGACGCCGTCCTGCGCTCGGGAATCGCGCCTTCCAGCTACGCTAGTCAGTTACTCGATCTCGCAAGGACACTCGAAAACTCAGGCCGCGCGTGGTCCACTGCTCTGGCCATCGCACGTCCCTCAAATCTTGAAAGGAGATTTGCCGCCATGCTGAATCCGTCCGTCAATCGAAGCCGTTTGTCGTTTAGAACTAGCCTGCTTATTCCGCTTCTTGCGTTGTGCCTCTTGTTTCCGCTCGCCGTTCTTCACCTGAGCGCGCAAAATCTTTCCGGAAAAGTTGCAGGCACCATCCATGACCCCAGCGGCGCAGGTGTAGCGAACGCGACCGTCATCATGTCCAACCACACAGCCAACACCGTGGATATGACCACTTCCGACCGCGACGGCAACTTTAATTTCAAAGCTTTGCCCTCTGGTGAGTACGAACTCAAGGCCATGAAGCCGGGATTCCAGGTCTATCGGCTTCCGCAGGTCAATCTCACATCTGGCGGCGATTTCTCTCAAAACATTTCCTTGGAAATCGGCACAATCATGGAGGAAGTCCAGGTCGTTCCCGCTGGCACCAAACAGCCGCTGCCTGTGGGCACTACGGGCAAGCCTTCGCGGCTTCGACTCGGCGGCGATCTTGAAGCTTCCCGCCGCGTCACAAAAGTTCAGCCGGTCTACCCTGATTCAGCCAAGTCTGCGGGCATCAGCGGCACCGTTATCCTTCATGCCGTCATCAGCACGGATGGCAAGCCGCTCTCTCTGCGCGTGATGAACAGCCAGATCGACCCGGACCTCGCCCGCTCAGCTGTCGAAGCCGTCAGCCAGTGGCGCTACACTCCCACCCTCCTCAACGGAGAACCTATCGAAGTGGACACCACCATCACTGTGAACTACTTGCTGGCGCCGTAACCACACGATCCTGGTTTCAAAAATGACCCGGCGCGCTTGCGAAGTAGCGCAGCGCGCCTTTACAAATGAACAAGCCGAGTTTGCCGCTGCGTTGACGGCACATTGCGCCGATGTTACGCTCGCGCCGCAGTTCACGATCACGCATGCGCGCTGTCGACCTCATCCGAAAAAAACGCGATTCTGGAGAACACTCCCGCGAGGAGATTGACTTCCTGATCTCCGGTTACACGCGCGGCGATATTCCCGATTACCAGATGGCTGCGTGGCTGATGGCTACGTGGATTCGCGGCCTCAATCGTTCCGAGACCGCCGCGCTCACGGAAGCCATGCTCTATTCTGGGGAAGTCGTCAATCTCGACCGCATCCCTGGAAAAAAAGTCGATAAGCATTCTACCGGAGGCGTCGGGGATAAGACTTCTCTCATCCTCGCGCCCATTGTCGCCGCTGGCGGCCTCACGGTTCCTATGATCAGCGGCCGCGGCCTTGGCCACACCGGAGGCACGCTTGATAAACTCGAATCCATTCCGGGCTTCAACGTTAATCTCTCTCTCGAAGAATTCATCGGCGTTCTCCGCGAATGTGGAATGGGACTCATTGGCCAAACGGCGGAAATCGCTCCTGCCGACAAAAAAATCTACGCTCTCCGCGACGTTACTTCCACGGTCGAAAATATCGGCCTCATCTGCGCTTCCATCATGAGTAAGAAACTTGCAGAGGGTATCGACGCTCTCGTTCTCGACGTCAAAACCGGTTCTGGCGCTTTCATGAAGCGCGAAGAAGATGCCGTCCGCCTCGCCGAACTCATGGTCGAGACCGGCCAGCGCATGGGTAAAAAAGTCGTCGCGCTCATCACCGACATGAACCAGCCGCTTGGCCGTATGGCTGGGCACTCCAATGAAATCGCCGAGTGCATCGACGTTCTCAACGGCGGCGGCCCTGCCGATCTTGTCGAATTGAGTATCGAACTTTCCGCCTGGATGTTTTTTCTTGGCGAACGCGCGAAATCCCTCGAAGAGGGCCGCTTCCTTGCCAAAAGTATGATCTCCACCAGCCAAGCCAAAGAAAAATTCAAGCAGGGCATTCGCCTCCAGGGTGGCGACGAGCGTGTAGTTGACGATCCGCAACTTCTTCCGCAAGCCCATTCTCACGCGCTTGTCACCAGCCAGTCCGCGGGCTTTATCACCGCAATAAATTGCGAACAACTTGGCACTGCCCTCGCCACTCTCGGAGGTGGCCGCGAAAAAAAGGAAGACACCATCGACCACGCGGTCGGCCTCGAATTCCACAAACGCATCGGCGACCGCGTAGAAAAAGGCGAACCCTTGGCCACAATTCATTACAATAGCGGCACAAAGTTGGCCGAGGCGACGAATCTCATCGCCAACAGTTATCAAATCGGCGAAATTGCGCCCCGCGAAAAATCGGTGCTTATTCATCGCATTCTCGGGGTATAGCGCCCGGTTCGGCGATTTTGTCGCAGCTGGCTTGACTCAAACTTGATCGGCAGAAAGAGGTTCACGCATGGGACGTTACACCGGGGTGCTCGGCCTGCTGACAATGCTAGGCCTGGCGTATCTCTTTTCCACCGATCGCAGAGCCATCAAGCTAAAAACTGTTCTCTGGGGCCTCGGTTTGCAAATCGTTCTTGGCGTTTTCGTCTTGAAGGTGCCGGCCGGCCGGATTATTTTTCAAACTCTCGGCAATGGCGCCAAGCATCTGCTCGATTTTTCTTACGTTGGTTCTACCTTCGTCTTCGGCGAACTCGGCAAGTCCGATTCCAACCTCGGACTCATCTTCGCCTTTCAGGTCCTTCCAACCATCATTTTTATCGCCGCTTTTTTCGCTGTGCTCTACCACATCGGCGTAATGCAGCTTGTCATCCGCGTCGCTGCGTGGCTTATGACCAAAATCATGGGCGCCAGTGGCGCCGAGTCTCTCAATGTCGCCGCCAGCATTTTCATGGGCCAGACCGAAGCGCCTCTCACGATCCGGCCCTTTCTTGCGGTTCTCACCATTTCCGAACTCATGACTGTGATGACCAGCGGCATGGCTCACATATCCGGCGGCATGATGGCCGCCTACATCCATATAGGCGGCGCGGACCCCACGAATCTTCTCACCGCCGTTATCATGACCGCGCCCGGCACGTTGCTCGTGGCTAAAATGCTCGTTCCGGAAACCGAGCAGCCGCTCACGGCCGGCCGCGTAGAAATGCCCGCCATGGAAAAAGAATCCAATGTTCTCGGAGCCATCGCCCGCGGCACCGTTGACGGCCTCCATCTCGCCCTTAATGTCGGCGCCATGCTTATCGTCTTCCTCGCCCTCCTGGCTCTGCTCAACGCTATGATGGGCTGGGTTCATATTCACATCAGCTGGTTCCCCTACAACTTACAAGAAGTCCTCGGTTGGTTTTTTGCTCCCATCGCATGGCTTATCGGGATTCCCTGGCACGACGCCACGAAGATCGGCGACCTTCTCGGCCTGCGCATGGTCACCAACGAATTCGTGGCATTCAGCCAACTCGGCACGATGAAAGGCGTTCTCGACCCCCGCACCTTTACCATCTCCACTTTCGCGCTCTGCGGCTTCGCCAACCTCAGCTCCATCGGTATCCAGATCGGCGGCATCGGTGCTCTGGCTCCCACGCGACGCGGCGACCTCGCCCGCCTCGGCCTCCGTGCCATGCTCGCTGGCACAATGGCCAACTTAATGTCCGCCTCGATCGTCGGCATCCTCTCATGATTTTCTCCCGTAGGGGCACGGCACGCCGTGCTCGCTCTTTACACGCCTGTTGCGCGTCCATCCGGTGGCACAACAAATCCTGGTTGTGCTTTACAAATGGTGCCGGTAAGCAAACTCAAGGTAAAATCTCAACCACAGCATGAGTCCAAAACGAAAAGCTGTCCCAAAAATAAACTCTGACTCCGAATTTGAGCGCGCCGAAGCTGCTTCGAATTTTATTTTCTCCAAAACCGATCTCCGCCCCAAAATCGCCCTGGTCTTAGGTTCCGGCCTGGGCGGCTTTGCCGACGAATTCGAAAGCTCGACTCAAATCCCTTACGCCGAAATCCCGTACTTCCCCCGCTCCACGGCCATCGGCCACGCCGGCCAACTAGTCGTCGGCAAAGTTGGCGAAATCGCTGTCGCCGGAATGCAAGGCCGTGTTCATCTCTATGAAGGGTATTCCGCTAGGGAAGTGGCATTTCCCATACGCGTCTTCGCGCGCATGGGCATCAAAGCTGTAATCCTTACTAACGCCGCAGGCGGCATCAAACGAGAATTTGTGCAAGGCCAACTAGTCGTAATCAAGGATCACATTAACCTGCAAGGCGTGAGTCCTCTTACGGGTCCCAATGATGAGCGCTTCGGCTCGCGTTTTCCAGACATGACCGTCGCTTACGACCGCCGGTTTCGTGAAATGACGGTCGGCGAAGGGAACCGTAATCGCATCGGCCTCTACGAAGGCGTTTACGCCGCGCTGCCAGGGCCAAGCTACGAAACCCCTGCTGAGATTCGATACTTGCGTACCATCGGCGCCGATCTTGTCGGCATGTCCACCGTCCCGGAAGTGATTGCAGCGCGCCACAGCGGCATACGTGTGCTCGGAATCTCTTGCGTAACCAACGCCGCGGCAGGCATCCTGGATCAACCTCTCGACCATAAGGAAGTTTTGGAGACGGCAGAACGCGTTAAGGGGCAGTTTATCGCGCTGCTAAAAATCGTCATTCCTCGAATTGCGGCAGAAGTCGATTAATGAGCGAGATTCTTTAGGAGGTTGCTGAGGTGACAGAACATGACGCACTTGTAGAAGCCGCACAGCAGGCGCGCGAGAATGCGCATGCACCGTTTTCCAATTTTCGCGTTGGCGCGGCGCTGCATGCCACCTCCGGCAGAGTCTTTGGCGGTTGCAATGTGGAAAACGCTACATACGGCCTGACTGTCTGCGCCGAGCGCGTCGCGATCTTTAAAGCCATGAGCGAAGGCGAACGCAACTTTGACGCCATCGCCGTCGTCACGGATACCGACACTCTTACCCCGCCCTGCGGCGCATGCCGCCAGCTGATCTGGGAATTCTGCGGCGATGTCCCCGTGATTCTGGCAAATTTAAAAGGCAAAACCGAAACAATCCAGATGCGTGAGCTGTTTCCGAAGCCGTTTGATTCGTCGAATTTGTAGTTGCTTTATTCATGTCGTTGGATTTTCTTCTATGAGGCAAGGCCCAATGCGCCGCAAAGCAAGAATGATTTCTTTGTCGCTTCTTTTCGTTCTCTTAAGTCCCATCAAGAATTTCGCCCAAGCTCCTGCGAAACAAGCCGTAAACGTCGATCTGCTTATCACTAACGGCACTATCGTCACCATGGATGGCGACCACCGCATCATCGAGCGTGGCCAGATTGCCGTTCGCGGTGACTCTATCTATGCCATTGGTGACGGACAGCTCTTCGTCAAAGGTGTTATCGCCAAGCAGACGATCGATGCTCAGGGTGCGCTCATCCTGCCGGGATTTGTCAACGGCCACACTCATGTTCCTATGACGCTTCTCCGCAGTCTTCATGATGACGTTACGCTCGACGACTGGCTGCGCAAATACATCTTTCCAGCCGAAGCGAAAAACGTTACCGAAGATTTCGTTCGTTGGGGCACCCGTCTCGCTGCCGCAGAGCAAATTCGTTCTGGTGTTACCACTTTTGCGGACATGTATTACTTCGAAGACGCTGTAGCCGAAGAGACCAAAGCTGCCGGAATGCGCGGCGTGCTTGGCGAAACTTTCATAGATTTTCCCGCACCTGACAACAAAACTAATGCGGCTATGCTCGAATACACCGAAAAATTTCTGAAGCGTTGGCAGGGCGATCCGCTGATTCACCCTTCAGCCGCTCCGCATTCGATTTACACGTGCTCCGCAAAAACTCTTCAAGACGCCGCCACCCTCGCGCGCAAATATCACGCGCCTATCCTCATCCACCTCGCCGAAATGAAAAAAGAGCTGGACGACAGCCTGAAACAAAATGGCTTGACCCCCGTGCAGTACCTCGAAAAACTCGGAGTCCTTGGTCCGGATGTGCTCGCCGCGCACTGCATTTTCGTCGATGAAAAAGACCGCAAAATCCTTGCCGAACACCAGGTGGGATGTGTCCACAATCCTTCGAGCAACATGATGCTTGCCAGCGGCGTAGCTCCTGTCATCGAAGAACGCGCCGCGGGCATTGCGGTCGGCCTCGGCACCGACGGCCCAGCCGGCAGCAACAACGATCTCGATCTAATGGAAGAGATGGACCTTGCTGCCAAGCTGCAAAAAATCACCAAGATGGACCCGCGTGCTCTTGGCGCAAAATCCGTAGTGGAGATGGCCACGATCGAGGGCGCGAAAGCGCTGCACATGGAAAAGGAAATTGGCTCGCTCGAAGCAGGGAAAAAGGCAGACATTATTTTGATTTCGTTGGACGAACCAAACGCCGTTCCCATGTACAACATCTATGCTCAGCTTGCTTACGCGCTAAAGGGTAGTGATGTCGAAACCGTTGTGATTGGTGGCCGCATCGTCATGCTCAACAAAAAACTGCTGACGCTTAACGAGCCGGAGATTCTCGCGAAAGCGCGCGAGTATGGCAAAAAAGTCGAAGCGTCTCTAAAGTAACGCGGCGATGGACACCTCCTACAATCAGGTTGCGGGCCAGAGCGTGGAACGACTCGCTGCTTTGAGCGATGGAATCTTCGGCGTCGCGATGACGTTGCTCCTTCTGGAACTTCATGTCCCCGCAAAAGAACTCATTCACAACGAAAGCGATTTGCGCAGCGCGCTTGTCCTCCTCGCACCGCAACTTCTTGTTTATCTGATGAGCTTTCTGACGCTCGGCATTTTTTGGGTCGGCCAACAAACGCAGCTCAATCACCTCGCGCGTTCAGAACGCCACCTCACCTGGATTCACTTGGCGTTTCTTTTTGTAGTCACCATCATGCCGTTTTCCACGAGGCTCTTGATCGAGTTCATCAACTATCGCACGTCGCTGCTAGCTTACTGGGCCAACATATTTCTTCTCGGCGCCCTCCTCTACCTCAGCTGGGGACGCGCGACACGCGCAGGGCTAGTAAAAAACGATACGCCGCCGAAAGTTGTGAACGCGATTTGCCGCCGCATCTGGACTGCCCAATTGTTCTACGCATTCGGCGCCCTGCTCTGTGTGTTCCATGCGTATTGGAGCATCGGTTTCATTGTCCTCATGCAGCTCTACTACGCGATCGCGCCGCGCTTTGGGCGAAGCCAACGCAGTGAGGTTGCGTAGATGGACCCGGCAAACTATTTGGCGATGCTCGAAACGGCCATGGACGAAGCGCGCCGCGGACTCGCCGAGGGCGGAATTCCGATCGGCGCAGCTTTGTTCGATAACACTGGGAAACTCTTGGGTAGCGGACATAACCGCAGAGTGCAAGATGGCGATCCTTCCGCCCATGGGGAGACGGACGCGTTTCGCAAGGCTGGACGCCACAAAAGTTATTGCGACAAAATCATGGTGACCACGCTGGCCCCATGCTGGTACTGCAGCGGACTGATCCGCCAATTCGGTATCGGAACGGTTGTCGTGGGCGAGTCCGTGAATTTTCGCGGCGGCATCGACTGGCTGCAGGAAAACGGAATCAAAGTGATTGATCTTGCGTCTAACGAATGTGTGCGGATGCTGGGCAAATTCATCGCTGAGAATCCAGCACTGTGGCACGAAGACATCGGCGAGGAGTGAGCCTCGCACCTTCGAGCCGCGACGCACCGCGTCGAAAGAGTGAATTATCCATGAATCGAGAAATCAGTAGAAGACAGTGGCTGCTATTTGCACTGGGCTGCGCAGCAATGGCAAGCATTGTCTTCGCACTGCGTACGAAGGCGTCCTCCGCGGACGAAATTCCAAGGCTCGCCGCGCTCATGGACTGGAAACCCGGAGTAGTTGTCGCCGACATCGGCGCAGGAGATGGAAGTTACGCGTTCGCTGCCGTGGAACATGTTGACGAAACGGGAAAGATAATTGCGACGGAGATCGACGCAGAAAAACTCAAATCGTTGAGAGCCGAAGTCAAGAAACGAGACCTTCAAAACGTAATAGTTGTGGAAAGCGGCGAAGCGGAAACGAATTTGCCTGTTTCTTGTTGCGACGCGATCTTTTTGCGGCGCGTCTACCATCATTTAACGAAGCCCACAGGAGTTCGACGCGAGCTTGCTACGATCTTTGAAGCCTGGAGGAAAGCTTGCGATCATCGATTTTCCCCCTCATCCAGAGTACGGCAAAGTGAAGGGCGTTCCGAAAGACCGCGAAGACCATGGAATCCAGCAGAAAATCCTGATAGATGAGTTGACCGCGGCAGGGTTTCAACTCGAAAAAATTGTGGATGATTGGCCAACAAGGGATTATTGCGTTTTGTTCGTGAAGAAGTGACGAAAGTTCGACGGTTGGAAATTGCGCGCTTGGCGAAAGAACGCCGGCTTGAAAACAGGTCACTCCATGGAGACGCGTAAATAAAGTGAGGCTTAGGCGTACTCGTTGAAGGTGTCGTATTTGACGGCGATGTCGCGGGCTTCCTGCAGGGTCATCTCGCGCAGGATTTTGCCGTCTTCGAGAATGGTTTCGAGCGCGTTGACGCCGAGCCGGGAATTATCAGGATTGGGAGCGTCATTGTCTACTTCGACGGTGGCGAATTCCTTGCCGATGTGAATCAGATTGAAGCGGCCGCCTTTGCTGGCTTTGGATGGATCGGTCCTGGGATTCTTGTAGACGTTATGCCATTTGCCGCCGCGGTCGATGGCGGAACATTTCAGAGCAAATTTCAGCGTGTCTCGATTCACCTGTTGGAGCAGCGCGCCGCCCATGCCATAGCTCCAAATATCTTGTGACCAGCCTTTGCGCGTGAGCTGTCCGGTAATATTTTGGATAGTATAGAAATTCACGCCATCACCCTGAATAAAGCGCACATTGGGTACAGTAGTCTTCCAGCCCTTTTTATTCACTTCGTAGCCGAAAACTTCCGAAACGATCTTGAAAAGTTCTTCGAGCACCGCGACGGCATCGCCGGAATCCGGACGAATGACCAGTGTTCCCTTGCGCTGAAGAATTTTGTCGCGAAGCGCGCCGCCCCAAAGATTGCGCACGGCGTTGTAAATATCATACGAATCACTGACACAAGCGACGACGCCTTCGGGGCAGTTCTCCAGCATGTTGGCGTAAGCTTGGCCCTCGTTGGCTTCGCCCCACGCAGTGATTGTGGAGTGCTCGGAGGCAGGAATGGCGTAACCGGCGCAGTTGAGCGGGTCTTTGGCTGTAAGGTCCGCGGAATAAAATTGATTGAGAAGCTGGATGGCGGCCAGCGTGTCTGTGCCCAGAAAATTGAAAAGATGAGCGGCACCGCCGATGCCAGCGGATTCCTTCGAGGAGACGCCGCGAAAGCCGAAATCGTGCAGCTTGAAGGGAAGCAGAGAAGGATCGCCTGTGCGGACCAGAGCTCTGCCGATCACTTGCTTGATCGCGCGCGATAGCGTAGCAACAGTAATTGGATACCAGACCTGCAGGAGAACCGTTTCCGCCCAATTCGTAAGCCAATAAAATTCCGGATCGGTGTTCTCAATCGTGATCAGCGCGTTGAGACTCTTGACGACCGTGCCTTCCTTAACGGCGCGGATGCGCAGAGGAAGCCGCCCGCCGTGTTTGGCGTAGAGCGATTTGAAGCCCTCGTAATTGAAGGATTTAGGATGCCCGCTGAAGTGAGCATGAGCGATGCGGCGAGCTTCCTCGACATCCTCGAGAGTGAAAACCTGGCCGGCAAAATTAGATTTCACGATGTACTGAAGCATGGCCAGCATGGTTTCGTCGAACATGCCGCCCCGCGACTCGACATACGAATAGATATGTCGCGTGTCCGGCGGGTATTGCCACCAGTGCGTGAGTTTGTAGGAGTCAGTGTTAAGAATCGGATTCAAGCGCAGCGACTGCATGGCACTCCTTCGAAGCGAGAAAATAGCATAGCAGAAGAGGGCATTCGTGATTGGTGGCGCGAGGTACGTTAATAGAAGATCAGTCAGTCGGGAGGGAGGAGTCCGGCACTATGGGAAATGTGGCAGAGATAAGCGTTCCCGTCGAATCCGACCGAATTTCAAACTCTCCATTTCGCTCGCGCACTCGTTCTTTCATCCCTGCCAAGCCGACGCCTACATTGGTTCCATTTTCTTTAAAATTGTGGGCCGTCTCAGGTGGCAGGCCGACTCCGTAGTCCCGCACCTTCAGTGTTGCGGTCTTGCCATTCGAGACGAACTGCACTTCGGCTCTGGTGCTTTTCGAATGCCGCTGGATATTGGTGAGTGCTTCTTGCAGCACGCGGAACAAGGTGAGTTCCAGATCACGCGGCAAGCGCTCTTCGTCATCGGGAAGATCGAAACTAACCTTCACTCCCATTCTGCGCGAGAAACCCTCCAAGTAAGTCCGCGCCGCGGCGGTGAATCCGAGTTCGTCGACCAACGGGGGATGCAGTAGATGCGACATGGAGCGCGTCGACGAAACCGCATCGTCCAGTAGCGTGCTCAGATCCAGTAAATTCTGCCTTTCCGGCGGACGGTTCACAATAGTGTCCGCGATCATCTTGGCCGCCACGAGAGTTTGCCCCAGCCCGTCATGCAGGTCCCGCGCAATCTTCCGCCGCTCCTGATCCTGGGCGTTCAGTAGCTGCGCGCTAAGATTCTGGGCATTGCGCTCCGCTAGTTGGCGCTGCGCCAACTCACGTGTCAGCCCGCGATAATGTTCCCAAAGCATGTAGAGAGAAAGAATGAAGGTAGCGGCAAAAATCGCGATGATCCAAATGAAGAGAGAATTTGTCAGCAACAGCCTGCGTTCCAGCAGCCCGGACTCCTCGTCCCGCATGCCCTGCGCAATTGTCGAAGTCACTTGCGACCACTTCACCAACTGCACTGAGTAATTGTCTTGCGCTTCGTGGGTGGATTTTCCAGATTCCGCAAGTTGCAGCGATTCATCCAGCGTGCGACAACGGCCATACGACGCTTGTTCCAGTTTCTCGGCGGCGTCTTCCTGGTCGGCATTGTCCTGGACCAGTACTTTCAATTGGTTGATCTTGTCGAATAATTCCTTGCGCGCTTCTTCGATATCCTGAAGATACTGCTTATCCGCGGTTTGCAGATAGGTCTGTCGCGCACGCCCCATGTTGGCGAGGTACGATTCGGTATCTCCTATTAGAACCTGTACGATATACGTGTGGCGGACCCACTTTTCTCCGGAATAAATTCGGTATAGCGTCCAGACCGAGGCAATCCCGCAAGCCATCAGCAGGAAGATTGCTGACGCGAAGATGAGGCGCGGATTGGGTCGCGGCAGCAATAGTCAGCTCCGATTAACCAAAGTGAATCTTCGATGCAGGCGGTTATCTTAGCCTACTCGCGCCATCCTGAAAAAGCCCGGTACGAAATCGAAGAATAACTCGTCCCGCAGTGTGTAGCTTTCTGGGCCAAGGGGTGCTATACACAAGACGCTAAGTCTTCCGGGAGAAAGTACACTTGCTGATTCGCTCCAACCTGCTCTATTTATCGTGCGCATTTCTCGCGACGGTTTTCTTGATGCTGTCGTGTGGTGCAAGTATGCATTCCGATCAGCTTACGCTACACGTGCCCGATCATTTTTCGGGCAGCATGCATGTCACCACCTGCATCGCAGGAGCTCCAACGGGGGAGGTCACTCTCGATGAACAGGGACTGGGGAAGACCTCACTCTGCCCTGCAGTCAATCACTCTGTCGAGCTCGAGGTCATCAGAATCGATCGGCGTTATAAACTCAATTCCTCCGAAGTGCGCATACTACGCACCGGCGATGGCATCTCCACCAGTATCGAAGCACAGCTCCCCCAATAAAAGATCGACTGTTCGCGCGAGCATACCGGAATGGTTGTTCTCGGCCGAGAAGGTAGGTTGCAGCCTTGGCCGCAATTCATTGCACAATTCGTGTAATTGAGAGCCTCTGATTTTAGCGGCTCAGAAAATCTAGACGTCCCGCGCGGCCGAGGATCTTAGACTCAAAGCGTCAGATAAATAACTTGAATAAAGAGGTCGCTGCTGAGCATGCCTTTGCCCCAAATACCATCAAAATCGGCTAGAGGCTTGGTTGCGGCAGCTTCTTGGGCAGTTTTTCCCTCGGACTTTAGTTTTTGGACGCGGTCACGGGCGGTCACGACCATATCGCGGTACTTGATAAGGTCAGCTTTATTGCCTAGCGGCCCGTGGCCGGGAACGATTTTAGTCTTCTCGTCAGCGAGCGGGAGAGCTTTATCGGCAGCTGCAATCATGCCGTCGATTTTGCCGCCGGAGCCGGCGTCTATAAAGGGATACACACCATTGAAAAAAGTATCGCCCATGTGGAGGACGTTGGCCTTTTCGAAATGAACATAAATATCCGAGTCGGTGTGCGCGGGGGAAAAGTGCTCAAGGGAGAGAGAGTCTCCGTTGGCTTGCAGTTTGTGGCCTGAGCCGAAGGTTTGTTGTGGCAGGGCATCGGCAGGCGAGGCCGGAAAATGTACGTTGAGGATCGGAATTGTTTGCGGCTCGGACATGCGCTTCTTGGTGTTTTCATGGGCGAGGATAGTCGCGCCAGCGGCACGAAAGGACGCATTGTTGTCGGTGTGGTCGAAATGCCAATGTGTATCGATAACGATCTTCAGAGGAGCATTGCCGATGCCATCTAGAGTTTCTTTGAGCCTGGGCCATGCAGGAGAAACGAAAGTATCCACGACAAACTTGCCGTCGGGTCCGTTAAGCACAACGACGTTTCCGCCGGGACCGGATAGCATGGTCAGATTATCCGCGAGTTTCTGCGACTGGATCGGAACGGCGCCCATCTGTGCGCGAAAGGTTGCCGCGGGATCGACTGCGGGAGCTTGTTGCGGGTATTCCAGAACGGCTGCGCGCAGAAGGCTGCCAGGAAACAGATGCGCCAAGAACGCGCTGCCCGCCAACGCAGCCGAACCTCGCAACATTTCGCGCCGCGTCGTGTGCTTCTGAATAAGGTCGGAATTCATTCTCTCTCTCCCGTTAAGTTTGAGGGTCGCAACTGCGTCATGAGCGATGTTTGTCCGAGTTGAATTAGAGTAGGGTTTTGGCGGGTCGGTTACAACAGGGTTTTGATTATCTCTCGTTTGCATGCCGATCGGTCACTGAGTGATCGAATAGTTGATTGTTACGGCGGTGTCCACCTCGACGGGATCACCGTTGAGAAGAGTAGGTTTGAAGAGCCATAGGCGAACGGCATCCAGAGACGCCTTAATGAGTTCTGGCGGACCACTCACTGGTTCGGCTCGTATAACGTTTCCATCACGATCGATGACGATGTGAACGAGGACTGTGCCCTTAAGTTTCTTTCCGCGAAGTTCGGGGGGAAGGACGGGATTGACCTGCCGGATGAGTTGATTGAGCGCGCTCCCGGTGCCAAGTCGGATGCGAACTGGTTTCACGTTGGGCAAGCCGTAGAATGTCCGCCAATTCGCAAGCCGGAAAGATCCTTGGTAATAGATGTAAATGCCGGGGAGAGTGTCAATCGAGCGATCCCTGCCAACGGTGGCGGTGTAAAGCTTTAGAGCAATTTTGGAATTCTGAAGGATTGCTTGAATAAAGGAATCACTCGGAACAGGGGAAGAAGCTGAATACTCCTTCACAATGACCTGGAACTTCTTTGCCAATACCTCATCGCGAAACATGCGAGCAACAGCTTCTCCAGAGTCTTTCCAGGAATCATTGTAGGTAGCTGCGAGACTAGATCCCAGTTCTTCTCCGAATGTGGCTGAGAACCAATCTGCGTCGCCCGGGATTTGAAGCTCGTTTACCAGGTTATCCAGCTGTTTTGACTTCTTATCTTTTGCAATTCGAAGAATCGCTTCAAGTTGCGATTTGAGACCAGCCGATGATTCTGGAATTGAAGTAGGTGTTTGTGTGGAAGTAGGTGCCTCATTTTTTGTGGCGTCCACTGCCAGAGCCGCCGCCATCGAAACCAATCCGCAAATCAGGCTAAGTCGACCAATTCGCATGAGTGAACCACGCAACTTGGTTTTGTCGTGTCTCATTCGAAGGACCCGCCAGAAGGAGAATCTGTGCCATGCAGCACTGCACAGCTTATATCACAGCATTTCCGCGATGCTCGGAAAACCGAAAGACAGGTCCTAGTCCCGTCCCGAGAGCCGCCGACAATAGATAGATCACTCGTCGCGGAGAACTTGCATGGGTTCCACGCGGGAAGCGCGGATGGAGGGGAGTAAGGAAGCGGCGCCAGAGACAACCAGAACCAGGGAGATGACTGCGCAGAGAGTGGGGAGGTCGGTGGGCGAGACGCCGTAAAGGAGTCCAGCGAGGACGCGGGACGAGGCGGCGGCGAGGGCGAACCCGGCCACGCAACCGAGGAGGCATACGACAAGTCCCTGCCAAAGGAATTGTTGAACGATTTGGCCGCGTAGCGCGCCGAGGGCGAGACGCAGGCCTACTTCGCGCCGGCGGATGTTGACGGAATAGCTGAGCGTGCCATAGAGGCCGATGCACGCGAGCGAGAGGGCAGTGGCGGCGAAGAACGTCAAGAGAATCGTGCGCAGGCGATTTTCGGCGAGAGCATCGGAGAAGTGCTGCTCGAGTGGGGCGAAATTGTAGACGGAGCGCTGCGGCTCGAAGTCATGGATTTGCTGGCGAATGGTTTCGGCCATGGTCATCGGGGTGTTGTGAGTTCTGACGAGGAAGTAGGTGCCGGGCTCGGCGACGGGCGCGCACCAATAGACGGTTGGAACGGGCGGCTGATCGAGGCCGGCTTCGCGAGCGTCGCCAGAGATACCGACAATTTCAGCCGATCCGGTATAGCCGAGATTGGAAGCCTCTAGATGATGGCCAATGGCCGGGGAACCGGTGAAATAAGCATTCGCGAAGGACCGATTGACGACGACGGAAGGCGGGCCATCCGTTTCGCGGCAGAGCGCGCCCTCCTGCATCGGGATTTTCATGGTGGCGAAATAGCTGGCGGAAACGAGATGGTTGTCGGCGAGAAGTTTCGGTTCGCTTTCCGCGCGCCCTTCGACGAGTTTTAGTTCGGTTTGGTATTTGAAGGGAACACCCGGAGCGCCAACGGATATTGCGGCGGCTTCTACACCGGGTGTCGAGCGGAGAGCCTCCAAAATCCGGTCGGTTTTCTGGCGGAGTTTCTTCAAGTCCGCGGTTTCACCCCAGCCGATGCTGATTTGAAAGGTAAGAATATGGCTTGAATCGAAGCCGGGGGAAACGCGTCCCAATTCTTGAAAGCTGCGGAGAAGCAGGCCGGCGCCAGAGAGAAGAGTGACGGCGAGTGCGACTTGAATCCCGACGAGTAGCCACTGAAGCGAGTTGCGGCCGGAAACTTGCGTGCGGCCTGCCTGATTGAGCGAGCCGTAGAGGTTGCGACGCGTGCCGCGAATGGCGGGGAACAGCCCGCAGAGAAGCGTGACCAGGACGGAGCAGGCGAGCGAGTACAGAACGATGCGCGAGTCGAGACGAATTTCTTCGACGCGCGGCAGGCTCGCGGCGAGGAAGCGGAAGACGCCGGAAGCGGCATTCGCTGCCAGTAAGCCGAGGAGGGCGCCGAGGAGCGCGAGGAGGAAGGTTTCGGTGAGGAGTTGCGCTATAAGCGCACCGCGCGGAGCGCCCATGGAAAAGCGAACGGAAATTTCGTGCTGGCGCTGCGTGGCGCGGGCTAGAAGCAGAGCGACGATATTGGTGCAAGCGATCAGGAGTAGCAGAGAAACGGAGCCGAAGAGCAGCCACAGAGAGCGACGAGAGCCCGCGATGGTAGTTTCTTTGAGTTGGTCGATGCCTACCGAGAGTTCCGCATCTGTTTTTGGGAATTGCTGTGCGAGTTGGTCTTGAACGGTGGCAAGATTGGCGCGAGCTTGGTCAATCGAAACGCCTGCCTTGAGGCGGCCGACCACGTTGTACCACGTGGATTCGCGACTCTGGGCATATGGGGCGTCTATCGGGACGGGTGACCATAGATCCACGTCGCGGTCAGGGAAGAGGAAGGAAGCGGGCATGATACCAACAATGGAGTAGGAGGAATCTCCGATATGGAGCTTTTGGCCCAGGGCATTGGGATCGGCGGCGAAGCGGCGGCGCCAGAAGCGATCGCTGATGATAACGGCATCTGGGCCGCCGGCGCGTCCTTCCCCGAAGGTGAAGTCGCGGCCGAGGGCGGGCGCGACGCCCCAGACTTGAAGGAAGCGGGGAGCGACAAGGGCCATTGTGAATTCTTCAGGAAGGGTGCCTGAGGTTTCTGAGATGTCGTCGGTGTAGTAACCGGTCAGGACTTGAAAGGTAGAATTGAGGCGATTCCAGTCCTCGAGGCGGACTGGAGCTACAAAAGGATTTGGGACCGAAAGTTTGGGGTGGCGCTGCTGGAGGCGCATGAGCTGATCGCTTTGAGGAAAGGGAAGCGGCTTGAGGAGAATGGCGTCGATGGCAGAGAAGACAGCACTATTTGCGCCAATAGCAAGGGCTAGCGTCAAAATTACGGTGATGGAAAATGTCGGGGATTTGCGAATGAAGCGAAAGGCGGATTTGAGATTGGCAATAGTGGCGTCGAGAAACCGGATGCGGTAGACGTCGCGCACTTCTTCCTTGAATTTTTCCTGGCCGCCGAATTCGAGGATGGCCCGGCGTCGAGCTTCTTCGGGAGTCATGCCCGCGGCGATGTTCTCGTCGGTGAGCTCTTCAATGTGGAAGCGGAGTTCGGAATTCATTTGAGCGTCGGAAGCGCGCTTCGCAAAGATCGATTTCCACCACGACATGGCTAGCTCCTATTCCGCGGTCTGCATGATGTGGGCCACCGCACCCGCCAGACGATTCCAGTTCGATTCTTCGCTCTCCAATTGCTTGCGCCCCTTGACTGACAATTTATAGAACTTGGCTTGCCTGCCTTTGTCTGACTCTCCCCACTCCGCTTCAAGCCAGCCGCGTTTCTCGAGTCGATGAAGCGCCGGATAGAGCGAACCTTGCTGAACCTGTAGAACCTCTTTGGAAATCTGGCGGATTCGGAGGGAGATGCCGTAACCGTGGACGGGACCGAGCGCCACGATCTTGAGAATGAGCATGTCGAGAGTGCCTTGCAGTAAATCCGATTTCTCAATAGGCATTACGTCTCCTGAAATCGATTAATGCTTCAACCGAATGCGCGCCGAATTCAGCAGCGCCACATGTAAAGAGCTAACTGGTTCCACTCTGTTTCGCTTCTGCGTCGCGAATTTGGCGCATGAGAATGTCGCGAACGTAATGCCAATTAGGAACGAGTGCCAACGCGGCTTGAGCGTTTTGTTCCGCGGCTTTTAAATCTGGCGTGGCGCGATTCAAGTTGGACCAGGCAAGACTCATTAAAAGTTCCGGCTCACCCCATACGGGATCGAGGGAGCCGCTCGTCGTAGCCTTGTGGCTTCGGATTGTTTCGAGGCCCTTCTCATACCCATCCATCGCCTTGGTTTGGCCGCCTCCCTGCTCCACGGGAATGTTCCAGTAGATCGGCCCAAGCACCCAAAGCAGGCGAGGATTATCCGGTGCCATGGCCCGAGCATCTTTCAGGGCTTGCCGGGACTTTGCCGTTAAGGCCTGCATTTCCGCGGGCTCTTTTTTGTTGACGGAATAGGCGAGGAGCCCGTAGCAGGACCCCAGCGCGATCTTAGCATCCACAAAAGCTGGATCCGCTGAGGCCGACTTCTCGAATTCTTCTGCAGCTTGATTGAGGTCCACTTCGAGATCTTTTTTGTCGACGTTATCGTTGAAGCCGTTTATCGCTTTGCGCCATAGCGCAAAGCCGCGCCAGTAGAGGACGCGGGACGCAAGATCCTTGCTCTCCGTAAAGGGCGCCAGCTCTCCGTAGAGGCGCTGGAGAGCCACTCGGTCGTCTTCGTAGTCGGCCTTCTGAATTTGTAGAACGAGAGAGGATACGGCGTCTCGTTCTGTGCCGATTGGATTCGCGCGAGCCGCTCCCGCAACAATGACCAGAATAGCGGCCGCCATTAGAGGAATTAGTCCGGAGTCGTTCTTCCTAGACATTCTACCTATATATGACGATGATAGGTAGAATGTCAAGGAGAGAGATAGGAATCGATCCCGTGGGCCGATGAACGCTGTGAACCGTCAGACGCTAGGTGAGCTGGGAGTTGCTGCTCATTTGGCCGGCTAGGAATTCCACGCAACGCGGGAGAGCTGTTCTTTTCGCGATTCCCATTCGGAGCCGGAGAGAATGCGCGGGGCCACATCGATCAACCGGGGAATGAGCCTAAAGATGGCGGCGGAAGTCCATGGTCGACCGTCGCGTGTTCGATAGTCGCGTACATTAAGTGCATCTGCCATGCTCCCAAAAGAAACGTCCTGAACGATAAGCTCAGCGAGGAATTTAAGGGTTTGCGTTTCCAGCGGATCGTCTTCGAGGTGATGGCAGTCCGCGGCAATGCGCAAGCCGAACGGAATTTCTTCAGAGCCCGTAACTTCTTCGGGAGGCTCCGGAGCTGAGCCGGTTTCCACTTCACGCTCCCATTCGAGCGCGATGAGGGTCCAGCCGGCATCGTGCATCTTCGACAGATACATGGAGGTCGGCAGAATGGTGACTTTTTCCCGGATCCGTTCGTGCTTTTTCATAGCAGCCTCCTTGACGAAAAGCGATGGACGATGGCAACACCCTAACCTAAAAGGCACCGCAATCGAATAACCGATTTTCGCGGCCGCGTAACTGCCAGAAAAATAAAGATTTAAGTTTCGGCCGGAAGTCACCACGGACGCCAAGGCGTTCGTTCGTGGGATGAGATTGTCGCATTGCCGGACAGTTAACTAGGATGTTCTATTAGGAAGGAAACTCCTTGACCATCTTGGGGGATGGAAGCGTATGCTCTCCCAGTCGTTGAACCCACCACAACGTCCACTCCCAGAACTCGGCCCAGAAAGCAGCGCGGTGCCCCATGGACAGCGAGGCGCGCCGATTGGAAAATCGTTCTCCGGTGCACGTCACCGTAGACCTTTCCGGATTGGATATCCACACCGTAGCTCAACAGGGAGTTACGGAAAATGTGAGCGCTCGAGGTGCGCGCGTCGTGACCAACAAGCCTTGGCATCCAAACGATCATGTGACGGTCAGATCGCTTTTGGGGAACCTAAGATCAAGAGCGCGTGTCGTTTATTGCCAACCGCTGGGGAAGGATTCGTTTGCTATCGGTTTGGAATTATTTGTGAGCGTCGGCCAGTGGACTATGCCACAGGCGCACTGAAGCCCAGCTTAAGGCACCGAGCATCGGGGGAATGAATAGTGACAGGTACTACTTCCAAGTGCAGCGCCGCCAAACTCAGGACCCCAGCTAAGAAATTGTAAATCTGGCTCAGGCCACCCTCGGTCTGCTCTGGCAAGACCGAGCCAGCATAAGTCATCGGCGGGTTATTGTGTTACAAAAGCCCCGTCATCGGGTCCACCCGCGCCCCCAGGCAACACAAGCTGGTTGCAGGCGACGCGAAAGGCATCGTACCAAGTGCGCGTAAAGCTGGCGAGGAGCTCTTCTACGGTGCGCCCGCCAATAGTGATACCCGAGTGAATTACTTCCCCCCAAGTATGGATGCGCGTACCCTCCTCGCGCTCTTCAAAGGTGACCCATTGCGCCATGGCGACGCCGATGGCGTGGTCTATCCAGCCTACTTTCTTTCCGGGGACGCATGTGGTAATTACGTGGTCGACGATGGCATTTACGGGGCGTAGGAGTTCAATTTGTAGACGGCTCCCGGGTTCCCAGGGGTTGCCGTCGCGCCATCGCACTTCGCCGTAGACATTGGCGAAATTGTTCCATCGGTGTATATCGGAGAAAACGAGCCAGGCGAGCGCTGGGCTGGCCTTTGTGGTAACGGTATATTCAAATCTAGCCATAACTTGTTTCTGACATCTCCTTACTAGGTTTTCTTCGGGCCGGGTCGCCGGTAAGGACCGTGACGAGGATTATTTATACGTTGTTTCTTTAACGATGTCAAGGTTATAATTTAGGTCAAGCGGGGCTTGGAGGAATGGTGAATGCCGAGGAAAGCCGATAAACATTTGGAAGGCCGCATCGTTGACGCCGCCTATCAGCTGTGGAGCAAAGGCGGGGAACACGCCGTAACAATGCGGGCCGTAGCGCTGGCCGCCAAAACGACGACACCAACGCTCTATGAGAGGTTTCAGGACAAACACGACCTGATCGTCTTCATGCGCGTGCGCGCGCGAGAGCGGATGCTCGCGGCGTTGCAACATGCGAAGTCTTCGGTGGATGTTTGTCGGCTTGGGCTAGAGTTCGCGATTGCCAACGGAAATGAATATCTGCTGCTAACCTCGGATTGGGCGGAGCGCTTTGCGCGCAGAGAGCGCTTGCCTTCCTATGAGTACGTCCAAGAAAGGCTGGCAGCTGACCTTGGTGGGCCTCCAACAAACTATGCACAGCTTGCGCTTGCGTTGGTGGCTACAGTACATGGGACGGCGATGTTGCTTCTGGGAGAGCGAGTTGACACCGCAATTGAGAAGGAATTCAAACACGCGTGCCTGGAGGCGTGCGAGGTGCTGATCGAATGCGGTGGCAAGCGACCTGACGTAACCAAGTCTAAATAAAGTGCAAATAAGCACGGCGAGAATCTAGCCTGCTCAGTGAAACAATCCCCGCCTTTGCAATAGCTTACGGGTTTTTAACTTTTGCCGGATTTGCCCGCGGATTAATTTGCGGCAGCCGCCGCGCGGCGTTTTGCTTTGATTAGGACGTCGACGGAGTCGGGGCGGCCATTCCAGAAATCGAGCCGTATGCGGCCATCTGGAAGTTGCGTGACGGTGGCGGGTATGGCGCTTGCCGTTAGATACCAGCCCGCCGGGAGTACCACAGCGTTGCGGGCACGACCTAAGCTGCGATCAAAGATGAGGTCATTGCCATCGAGTTTGTAACTTGTCGGGGCCGTGTAAGTTTCGGAAATCCGCAGACGGATGGACTGTCCTTTTTTCACGGGTTGGAAAGGGATTAGGACAATTTGTGTGGTCGGAGTGACAGGGTCTCCTGCGTCAATTTTCGCGGCGGCCAATTCGGCGCCGGTCATCATCTTGGTAGGAAGCTTTTCACCGGTATCCAGAATGTAGGCAGACGGGCCAGAAACAGTGCTGCCTTCACGGACGACATTCAGGTATTTGTCTGCCCCTTCGTGGGATTCAGTGTAGTCATGGTAGAGGCTAAAGGCATGCGTTTCCGGCTGTTGGAGGAAGTAGACGATATCGCGATCTTGATGAGCGCGCTCGGAGAGGCGCTCTCTCTCGGATTCTCCTTGGAATGGCGATTCCCAACTGCGGGTCTGGGTGGCGGGGCGCGGAACAGCAGAAGGACCGGTTTGCGCTCCGAGTTTGGCCCGGAGAATGAGCGGTGCTTCGCCGGAGCCGGCGTTCAGGAAGCTGATGGAGATACGGCCATCTGGCTCCGCTAAGACTTGCGACGGTACATTGCATGCAACCAGTTCGTACCCCGCGGGCAGAACGACTTTGTTTCGTTTGATGCTCAGCGGGCGATTGAAAACAATAGCATCCCCTTCGCGATAATAGCTCTTGGCGTCCTTATACGTTTTCAGTATGAGGACTCGGCCTTGGCCATCCTGGGGTACCGGGCGCGCGAGTGAAATTTTGATGTAATTTGTATCGGCGTCCGCGTCGGAAACGAGCGCGTCTTTGCGGGCCTCAGTGCCGCTGACCACCTCGAAAGGAAGGGCCGCACCGGTCATTGAGTCGTAGACGGCTTCGTCGCTTGCTGCACTGCCTCTGCGGATGGGATTGTAGAAAAACTTTGCGCCTGGCGTTGTGGCCGTGACCTCGTAATAAATTCTGAAACTGGCGGTTTCCGGCGCGAGAAGTTCGTAACGTGTGTATTCATCCGTTTCGGTTTGCTTCGCCTCGGCAGAAGTGGCTGCGGTAGCCGCGGACATTTGTTGCGCAAGGGCCGACGCGCAACCAAATAGTGTGAAGACCGCGGTCGCGGCAACGACGACAGCTTCTCTGCGCATGAAAGTTCTCCCCAAGTGAGGCATGGACTTATCTTTTGAGCATGCATCATGTACGACCCGACTGCCCGAGTAAATAGCGAGAATTGTCTGCTCTGGAAGTGAAAGTAGCCCTTGAAACCTGCTGCCGCGAGCGTCGGGATTTTACATTGCCGACAAACACCAAAAATCCGAAAGCAAAAAAGCAGACCCAGAAGGTAGAATTGCAATCAGAAAGCATTAGGAGCGGAACGATGGCGAAGAAACCGACGGTCGATGATGCGCGCTTGATTCTCGAGCTCTATAACTTGAGGCGCGAACCTGAAATGCGGAAAGCACGGCAATGGTGGCTGTTGGAATTTTGGCCGAATACCTCGGATGAATACTTGAAAGTCGCGATGGCGATGGGGTCCAACGAGAACAACTGGCTCAGGCAGGTGATCAGTTATTGGGGAATCGCTGCCTCGTTCGTCGAGAATGGCGTGCTTAACGAGAAGTTGTTTTTTACCACGGCGTTCTGCGGAGAATTATTTTTTATTTTCGCAAAGGTTCGGCCTATTTTGAAGGAGCTTAGGGAAAAATCAAAGAATCCCGAGAT
Organism: uncultured Acidobacteriota bacterium; assembly: GCA_963784015.1. Taxonomy (GTDB): domain Bacteria; phylum Acidobacteriota; class Terriglobia; order Acidiferrales; family UBA7541; genus Acidiferrum. Next base: position 409,911 of record CAWAPX010000023.1, on the reverse strand, counting down.
GTTCTTGGCGGTGGAAAAATTGATCACGGGGTCGAAGCTCGGACGGGCTCGATTTGCAAAGGTAGAGCCGCGAGTTCTGGCGATGTGGCCTAAGTAATGAAACTGCACGAGGGCATATTGCGACGGTTTTCGTTCGCCTTGGCAGCTTCAATTGTCATCGCCGGGGCACTCTTGTTCACAGCCACAGCCGGCGCGGAGGATTGCGGAAACAGTGTGCAGCTCACCTTGAGCGCACCGGATGCGGCGCAGGGCACACTGCTCTTGGCGCGAATCCGCAGCGCCAAGCCGTTGGGCGACGTCACGGGCAAATGGAACGACCGGGATGTTCCCTTTTGGAAGGCAGACCAGAAGGAACACGCGACTTCCAGCGCAGATCTACGTGAAGCCCTGCTCGGAGTGGATTTAGAAAAAGCGGCGGGGAAGTACGAGTTCACTGTTGTGGGTAAGTTGCAAAGCGGAGAGAGCGTCAGCTGCCGCGCGATGATTGATGTGAAAGAAGGACACTTCGCCACGGAAAACCTGACGGTGAAAAAGCAGTTTGTCGAGCCGAACCCCGAGCAAGAAGCGCGCGCTGCGGAAGAGACGAAACGACTGCGCGAGATTTATGACCGGGTAACGCCGGAGCGTTTGTGGGATGGACAATTTCGTATGCCGTTAGTTGGGGATTTTAAAGGCAGCAACTTTGGGAAGCGGCGCGTTCTGAATGGACATCCCGGTTCGCCACATAGCGGCGTAGATTTTCCGGCGCCCACGGGTACTCCGGTTCATGCGGCACAAAAAGGGCGCGTGGTACTGGCGGAAGAATTATTTTTCTCGGGAAACACCGTCATTGTTGATCACGGTTTGGGGATTTACACGTTTTACTGTCATTTTTCCGAAATTGACGCGAAAGTTGGCGATGAAGTGGTGGCCGGAACTGTGTTAGGAAAGGTCGGAGCAACGGGTCGCGTGACAGGTCCTCATCTGCACTGGGGCTTGCAGGTAGAGCACGCTCGCGTGAACGCGATCGAGATCTTGAAGGTGTTGTGAAAAAGCCCAGAAGCAGCTGAGCCGTAGCGGGCTTCCCAATGCCCGTGTTAGCTCTGGCATATCTAACCAGGGGTGTTGAATATGGGTTCACCCCGGGTCCCCGACGAAAAAATTTGCCGAAAGAGAGAACAAACCTCGTCTAAAACAATGAAAATGCTAGGACTGATATCGGATACACATGGATTGCTGCGAAAGGAGGCCGTACACGCGCTACGCGGTTCGGACCTTATTCTTCATGCCGGGGATGTGGGCGGGCCGGAAATCCTTGAAACGCTAAAGTCCGTCGCCCCTGTAGTTGCGGTGCGTGGAAATGTGGATACAGACAAATGGGGGCAAACTCTGCCTTTGACTGAAGTGATTCAAGTAGGCTCAGTGATGATCTATATGCTACACATTCTGCAGGACTTAGGCATTGATCCCGCCGCCGCGGGATTTCACATCGTGGTAAATGGACATTCGCATAAACCCGGGCAAACCGAGAAAGACGGCGTTCTCTATATTAACCCGGGAAGTGCCGGTCCTAGGCGTTTTTACCTACCGGTCACAGTGGCCAGATTGGACCTGGATGTCAGGCCTTGGAAAGTCGAATTCATTAATCTCGAAGGGTTGAAATCAACAAAGCGGGATTAATGCCACGCAAGTTAAAGGATATAATAGACTTAACAGGATTTTTCAACTGATTCTGGTCAGCATTTCCATCTTATGCACCTTCGGGTTGACCATTACGGATCACTCTATGGGTGAGAGAAACGTTCGGAAGTTTGCGTGCACTACTCCAAGTCATTGTTTTCCCAAAATGGTGTTGAACTATTGTGGGTAACGTACTAGAGTACCGGAACAAATAGGGTCAATTTGGTACCGTCCTGCTATTGCTCGGGGGCGTGCCAAAGCCCAGAATACGAACAATGTGGACGACGTTCGTGCTTGTTTCCTCGCTCGTGTCGACCGTTCACTTCAGCGTTATGTTCGCGAAAGTGGTAATGCTAAAGCCAGTCCAGTATGGGCAGGCTTAAGTTCCGATTCATTGAGATCAATCGAGAGGTAAGCGTCTCTCATGGCTATACTTCATTTTCGTTGTAAAGAACGGCGCCGAACATTGCGAGTGAGCATCACTGTACCTGTAACCGTGCACGGACAGGATGAGAACGGCGATAAGTTTCGCGTGAAAGCCAAGTCGCAATCAGTGAACCGCCATGGGGCACTGCTGCAGATTGATGAGCCCGTGGTCCTGGGACAGATGCTCATTCTGGTGAACGAAAACGGCGACAGGACGGTGGAATCCAGAGTTGTTTCCGTCAGGCGAGACCGCGATAGCAAAACGTACGTCGGAGTGGAGTTTATTTCGGCGGACTCAAATTTCTGGCATATGAGTTTTCCCCTGCCAGGAGCCAGGCCGTTGCGCCGTGGCGCAGAGTCCAAAGTTATCGCATAGCAAGGCGCGGCCCTTCGAAGCTCAGGGTAAACGGCGCCGCGAAAGCGCCAACAACTTTTCAAAGATTAGAGATCAACGTTATCGGAAGTCCTCTCCTCATCGGGAGGGCTTTTTCTTTTTGTGGCGAGACTTTCCGGAGTGCTGCTTAGTCGCGGGCTTTTTGGCAGATCTTCGTTGTGCGGGCGGATTGCCGCTGGCGAGCGCTTCTCGGGTCTTCTTGGGTAGTTTGGCAACTACCATGTCGTAGGACTCGCGCAACAAGAGCGAGAGTTCATCGGACGATAGAGCGTCCCTGGTTTCCAGAGCGACCCATTTGGCGCGAGCCAAGTAAGGTGCGGGAATGATGCCGGAGCGCTCCGTCAATTCAGCGAAGTTTTCCGGGGAAACTTTGAAAGTGAGCCAAGTTTTGGCGGGCTGGAGAACGGTTAGCGCGTGAATTTTCCCGGCCACTTTGAAAACCAGGACCTCGCCCCATTGGATTTTTTCGGTGGTCTGGGGGAAGGATAGGCAGAGATTTCGGATCCAATCGATATCCATGAGCGATTCCCGTATAGAGCCACCGAGAATTATGGAATTGCCGGCGCCCAGGCGAGGCCATCCACGCCGGGCGTGAGCTTAATCGGCTGGAGCAGTTTGTGGCCGGGCACGTCCAGCACTTCTATTGTTCCCGCTTGAGGACAGCTTACGAAAGCAAACTTTCCGCCAGGCGCTAGTAGCAGTTCGCCTGAGGCGGGCGGTATGTCGAAAGATTCTTCGAGCTTCGCACTGGCCAGGTCGATGACGAAGATTTTCCCGGCGGGAGAAGCCGCCAGCAATTTCTGCCCATCCGCGGTAGGCGATGAGGAATAAACAGTTGAGGGTACTGAGATCCAACTGGCGACCTTATTTGTCGTTGTGTCGATGACCGCTATTCGCGGAGCGTCTTGATCGTGAGTGAAGACACGCTTTCCATCTGCGGAAATTGAAATGCGTTGAACGGTTTTTGCGACGGGGATGACGGTTATGAGTGCTCGTTTCTTGAGGTCCAGAACACTTACGCTGCCCGCGGCCACATTGGCGGTGTAGGCGCGGCTACCGTCGGGAGAGAGAACGACCATGTGGGACTCGATCGCGCCCGTGGGGATTTCCGCAATGATTCTGCGAGTGGCGGGATCTATCACGCCGACGGCTTTGTCCAGCTCCGCCGTAACGTAAAGCAGGCCATCTGGACCGAATTCGGCGCGATGAGGACGAAGCGGTTTGCCGAGGTCGATGGTAGCGGCCAGTTTGTGGTCTCGTAAATCCACGATGTCGATGGAAGTGCCGTCCGTGCCAGGCTTGCCGACGCCGGAATTCCCGTAGATGGGAACGTAGGCGAAGCGCGAGTCCGGCGAGACGGCGACTTCATGGCCGTTGACCCCGACGACCACCTTCGCAAGCTCCTGGCGCGTCTCCGGATCAATAAGCAGAGCGGTATGCTCCCGCTGGTTGGCCACGACCAGCATCCCGTGGGCAGCAGGAGCGGAGATGCGGCCTCCTCCGGCCGCCAGCGCCAGGAACATCAGGGAAGCGATCAGCCACGAAAAATTTTCGGACATATTTAACCTCGTTTGTGCATTTTGCCTGACGAATTGGAACAAATCCCGGCGGATTATACCAGTGCTATCCGGTATAGATCAGGGTTGTTTGACGCGCAGATAATGGAATCGCTGGATTGGCTCACCTGCCCCGTCTTTCTAAGCTACACCCCGTAAGCCTCAGCCAGAACGGAACGAGGAGAACATGTTACTGGATACGACGGCCGGCAAAATTTCTTATGTAGCGGGATTAACAGTTCTTTTGACTACGCTGGGCTGCTGGGCGGTTTTAGGGCACCAGGAAAGCTCGCCTGTGCTATCGACAAGTGAAGCGGTAATGAAGGACGAAGCATTTGTGAGGGCAGCAGCTCGCGGAGGCCTGAGCGAGATCAAATTAGGCAAACTTGCAATGGATCAGGGATCAAACGAAGCAGTCAAGGCTTTCGGAACTCGGATGGTGGCCGAGCATACAAAAGCCGGCGACGATTTGAAGGAAGCGGCTAAAGAGGAGAACATCGGGCTGCCTAAGGATCTCACGGCCAAGGACCAAGCCACTTACGACAGGCTCTCCAAATTGAGTGGCGCTGAATTTGACCAAGCCTATGCGCAAGACATGGTTAAAGATCATCAGCAGGATTTGCGGGACTTTCAGAGGGAGGCAAACCACGGCAATGACGATGTAGTCCGGGGCTTCGCCTCAGAGACTGTTCCGATGATCCAGCAACACCTGGATCAAGCCAAGGAAATGTTGAAGGCAGTCTCGCCTGCAGTTAGCAGGCGGACGACTGGAAATCCCAGCCGACAGGCACGCGGACATTAATGGTTACGTCTTAGACTTTTTTTTCTCCCCCTAAGCAAACGAGTCTGCGTCCCAGATTATCGGGACGCCGATTTTTTATGATGGATTTAGATCTAGGCAGAGTGGCAAGAGTCCGTAAACATATTGTGCCGCGGCAATTGCGTGATACCCTGACGCGCATCGCGGAGTTACGGGATGAGACATTTCGATAAAAAGCTGGCTGCAATCTGTGGCGTAGTCGTTATTTTAAGTGTGACCTTTTCTGCGCTGTTTTCGCTCCGCGCCACTGCCTCACAGGATGCCGCAAATTCCAGTGTCGAAAGACGCGATTGGCCGGCATATGGCGGCGCGCCAGAAAACACACATTACTCCAGCCTCGCGCAAATCAATCGAAGCAATGTGAAGGATTTGACGGTCGCTTGGAGCTTCGACACCGGCGAACAGGGTGGGTTGCAAACAAGTCCTATCATTGTCGAAGGAGTTTTGTACGGAATCACACCGACGCAGAAGGTGTTCGCGTTGGATGCGGCGAGCGGGAAGCTTATTTGGAAATTTGATTCAGGGATCAACGGCACTCAACCCGATCGAGGGTTGGCTTATTGGTCGAGTGAGAAAGAGAAGCGCATCCTCGTTGGCGTAATGAATTTTTTGTATGCGCTCGATGCTGGCACGGGCAAGCCCATTGCATCGTTTGGGACCGAGGGGCGGATTGATTTGCGCGGCGATCTCGGACGCAATCCCGAAAGACAATCTGTCACGCTAACGAGCCCGGGGATCGTTTACAAGGATGTGATCATTGTTGGGGGACGAAACCCGGAGACACTTCCTGCCGCTCCGGGAGACGTTCGCGCTTATGACGTTCGAACGGGGAAATTGCGCTGGTCGTTTCACACGATTCCGCATCCCGGCGAATTTGGATACGAGACGTGGCCAAAGGAAGCCTGGAAGTACAGCGGCGCGGCGAACAATTGGGCGGGAATGGCTGTCGATGCCAAGCGCGGGATTGTTTATGTGCCCACGGGCTCGGCGGCATTCGATTTCTACGGGGCAAACCGTCTGGGCGACGATTTGTTTGCCAATTGCCTGATCGCTTTGAACGCCGAGACTGGTAAGAGAATCTGGCATTTTCAGGGAGTGCGGCACGATCTATGGGACCGCGATTTTCCTTCACCGCCTACGCTCGTGACAGTGAATCGCGACGGCAAGGAAATTGACGCTGTGGCGCAAACGACGAAGCAGGGATTCGTTTATTTGTTCGACCGCGTTAGCGGGGAGCCGCTTTTTCCGATCGAATACAGCAAATATCCGCCAAGTAATGTGCCCGGCGAAGTTGCCGCTGCCGAACAACCCCTGCCAACTAAACCTGCTCCGTTTGCGCGACAGATTCTCAGCGAGGACATGCTCACGAATCGCACGCCCGAGGCGCATGCATGGGCGCTCGAGAAATTTCGAGCGTTTCGCAGCCAAGGGCAATTCATTCCGTTCAGCGTGGGAAAAGACACCGTGATATTTCCGGGATTTGATGGTGGCGCGGAGTGGGGCGGCTCGGCCGTTGATACGCAGACTGCAATTCTTTATGTGAATGCAAACGAAATGGCTTGGACGGGAGCGCTCGCGCCCGAGACGGGAGAGAACAGCCCCAAAGCCCTTTACATGAGCCAGTGCGGCGTGTGCCACGGCGAGAAAATGACCGGATCGCCTCCAGCGATACCTTCGCTCGTCGGCGTGGGAGACAGATTGTCGCCGCGGCAGATTGGGGCCACCATTAGAAATGGCAAAGGACGAATGCCGGCTTTTGCAAATTTTGATGACGATCAACTTTATGCACTGATCGATTTTCTAGTGAGCGGGAAGTCCAAGGAATTGCCGAGTTCAGAGCCTCCGCCCCCGGCTATGAAATATCGGTTTACCGGCTACCACAAATTTCTCGATCCGGATGGTTATCCTGCTTTCGCGCCGCCCTGGGGAACGCTCAACGCAATCAATCTGAACACCGGTGAATACGTCTGGAAAATAAACTTGGGCGAGTATCCGGAGCTTGCCGCAAAGGGTCTGAAGAATACGGGCACAGAGAATTACGGAGGCCCTGTGGTAACAGCGGGAGGGCTGGTATTTATCGGGGCGAGTGATTTTGACAAGAAATTCCACGCGTACGACAAAGCCACCGGAGAATTACTGTGGGAAGCGACGCTGCCGTTTTCCGGCAATGCGACTCCTGCAACTTACGAAGTGAATGGGCGCCAGTTTGTCGTAATCGCGGCGGGGGGAGGGAAGGATCCCAAGTCGCCCTCCGGTGGAGTTTACGTGGCTTTCGCCCTTCCGAAGTGAAATTAAGGCGCGCGGTATCGGTACTGTGTGGTCGTAGAAATGTTGTCAGGCCATTGCGGACAGCCTAAAGGTTTCAGTGCAAGGTAGCCGTAACCGAATAAATCGGTGGGAGATGTCCTGAGAGAAGATGCCAGGTATCGCCCGCATCTCGCGAGTGAAACAGTGTTCCACCCGTAGTGCCGAAGTAGATCCCGGCAGGGTCGCAGTCATCGGAGGACATCGCCTCGCGAAGAACGAGATCGTAGGCATCGGACTGAGGCAGTCCCTTGCTGAGAAATTTCCAAGTCTTGCCACCATTGCGACTGCAGGCCACGCGGAGTTTGCCTTTGGGAACGTACCGTTCCTCGGCCGAAACGATGGGAATTGTGAAGAGAGTGTCTTTTTCGGCCGCGGGAACAGCCAAGCCAAATCCAAAGCGCGAAGGCAGACCCTTCGAAATATCGGCCCATTTTTCGTCGCCAAAACCGGAGCGGTAGACTCCGCAATGATTTTGTTGGTAGAGGGCCTCCGGGCGGCGGGGATGCGCTTTCAGTTTGTGGACGCATTGGCCGACTTCGGGAAATTTCTCAGGCCCAAACTCGACCAGGACATTTCCGTTAAAAGGCGTCCAAGTTTTTCCATTGTCGTTCGAACGAAATGTGCCAGCGGCGGAGATCCCCACGACGAGACGACCTTTGCCAAGGCATTGAATCGAGTGCACCATCATGCCGCCGGCTCCCGGATTCCACTTCTCGCGCGTCGGATGATTGCACAAGCCGGCGACCATTTCCCAATTCGCGCCATTATCGCAACTGCGAAAGAGCACGCCGGGATCGGCGCCAAGATAAACGACGTCCGGTTCGTCATCTGCGCCGGGTGCGATATGCCAAATGCGTTTGAGAGTGGCGTCCGGGGTAGCTTTCAGCTCCATCCCTGTTTCTGTGACTTGCCAGGACTTACCGGTAATGCCTTTGACCTCGAGCCCTTTTTCGGAGATTTGCCACGTCTTGCCGTTGTCGGTGCTGGCGTGAAGATGCGGACCAAACCAAGCGTTTCCCACAGCCGCATAGTGACGCTTCGGGTCGCGAGGATCCTGCGCGACGTGATGCACTTCCTGGCCGGCGAAAAATGGACCATCGCAGTCCCACTTCTTGCGGTCTTTCGAGGTAAACGCAAACGCACCCTTCCGAGTGCCGACCCAGATTCTTATGGAAAACTTGCGGGCCATGGAACGCCTCCGACGAGAGAAGTGGCAGATCCTGAAGTGCGACGATAATGCGCATTTTATCGCATAACAGCGTGCAATTGAAGAAGCCTAATCGCATTCTTCGGCTGATCCATGCTCAACCCGCGGCATCGGAGTGATCTTCGTTGCCGGTCGATGTCAATCACAGGAGGAAGGGTTCGCTGTCCCACTGGGCAGTTTCTGATTGTGCGCTTGTCCAAAAATTCCACTGTTAAAGCTCGGAGAGATGACCTAAGAATTGAAGAGCAGTAACGGCTCATTCGAGCCGAACGTGCCTCTTTGGTGCGTTTGCCGCGTTCAGGTTGGCAGGGTCATCGCGGCAAAGGTGCAAACGGTGGATCGAGGAACATCTGGCAGTCCGAGCCAAAAATCGGACGAGGAGGAGTGGTTCATGAAAATTAAAATCCTAGGTGTAGTGATTCTCACAGCCTTGATAATGGCAGTGGCGTTCAGCGCCTCTGCTCCGGCCGCACCCAATACCGCTAGTGCGACCGCCGTGCCCGCCCCAGTGCCCGCACCCGAACCGGCCAAAGCGACTCCGGCGGATCATCCGGAAATTCACGATGCGCTCAATTCGCTGCGTCATGCGAGAGAACATCTGGAACACGCTGCCCACGATTTCGGCGGCCACAGAGTGGAAGCACTTCGGGCAACGGATGAAGCGATTCGCCAGCTCGAAATCTGCTTGAAGTACGACAGGTAACGCAAAGTCGTATCGCGAAGTTCCTCAAGGCAGCGCCTCGCAATTGCAACAAGCGGGGCGCTGCCTTTCGTTTTGCATTGACTTATATCTTGAGTTTGATCGCCGGATTGCTATGGTTGCATTGACTAGTCAGAAGACTAGTCATATAGTGGCCTCTTCTGGGGTGAAATATGGCTTCCTGGCAGCTTCAAGACGCAAAAGCGCGGTTCAGTGAATTTCTCGATGCCGCCCTTAAGAAAGGGCCGCAGGTTGTAACTCGACGCGGCGTGGAGACCGCCGTTCTCATTCCCATCGACGATTGGCGTCGGCTTCAGCGTGCTGCCCGGCCTGGATTGAAGGAACTGCTCCTGGAAGCAAACCCAACCATTGAAGAATTTGAGATGGAGCGTGGAGGTTTGCAGCGGCGCGCGCCCGTGGAGTTCAAGTGAAAAAGTACCTGCTCGACACCAATGTCGTTTCCGAATTGAGGAGACCTAAGCCTCATGGAGGTGTGCTGGCCTGGCTTAAAAAGTTGAGAGATGAGCAGATATTCCTTTCTGCAGTGACCTTTGGAGAATTTCAACGAGGAATTGAACGAACTAGAGCTCAAAATCGTACTAAAGCTGAGGAGATTGAATCGTGGGTTGAGCGGCTCACAGGCACCAGCCAGATTTTGCCGATGGATGCGATTTGTTTTCGCGAATGGGGGCGTTTGATGGAGGGAAAACAAGAGCATCTCGTCGAGGATGCGATGATCGCTGCGACGGCGCGAATTCATGGGCTTGTGATCGCGACAAGGAATGACAAGGACTTTGCACAGCTCAACGTGCAGGTGGAGAATCCCTTCCGGGTTGAAGGTTGACGGGCGCGCGTACAGGAATCATTGGCGTTGCACGTGATTGACCATCGCCACAGGGGGAAGTAGGATTTCGCAGCTGGCGGACTGTTTTGTGCATAGCGCGAAAAAGGAGACGTTGTGTATTGCTCAAAATGTGGAAGCGAGATTTCTCCGACGACAGCGTTTTGCTCCACGTGCGGCCAAGCTATCTCCGGCTTGGTGCCGGCGATGCCTTCGTTATCGCCTGTTGATCCGAGTCAGTACGGTCAGGTCGCGCCCCCCAGCTATAGCAGCGTGCAGTACAGTGGAGTGGTGTATGCCGGTTTCTGGCTGCGGTTCGTCGCTTACATCATTGATGGAGTCATTTGCGGCATCGCATTTCTGATTCTCCTGGTCCCACTGTTCATACTGACGGGCGCGGGAACTGTGCTCAGCAAAATTACTTCCGGCGAGAACATCAGTGACGACGTGGCCACCTTCATGGGCCTTGGGTTTCTCTTCGGATTTTTTGGAATTATATTTCTCATTGGATGGTTGTATTTCGCACTGTCGGAAAGCTCGTCCTGGCAAGCCACGCTTGGGAAGAAAATGCTCAACCTGAAGGTTACCGACCTGAGCGGGCAGCCGATTTCTTTTGGCAGGGCTTCGGGGCGGTACTTTTCAAAGATCATCACCGGACTGATTCCTCTGATGATCGGCTACATCCTGGCGGGCTTCACCGAGAAAAAGCAGGCCATTCACGACATGATTGCGAGCTGTCTGGTTCTGCGAAAAGTTTAGCGTTATTTTCGCCTGGGCTCCGGGGCTCAGCTTGCGGGACTCCCACTACCTTACGCGTGGCGGACGGATTCCATCGGATCGGCGTGCAGCCACGGCCGAGCGGCGGAATATGCAGTGAGCACAGTCATCCCTCCCATCGTAAGTGCGACGGCAAGAAAGACGCTCCATTCCACCGGATGAATTCCATACAGTTGTGAACGGACAAGTGCGGCGACGATGGTTCCGCAAACGATTCCTAGGATGACGCCTGTGGCTGTCACTAGGCTCGTTTGGCGCAGAATCATTTTCCACAGATCACGCGGAGCGGCACCAAGCGCGACGCGAATACCCAGTTCTTTTTTACGTTCGCTGACAGAGTAGAAGACGGCTCCATAAAGTCCCACTGCGGCGAGAATGAACGCGAGGCCACCGAACGCGCTAGTGCAGACTAGCGTAACCCTCGGGATGTAAAGCGAGAGGGCCATCCAGTCATTTATCGTAAGGGTCTGGAAGGAAAGCTGAGGGTCTATTTTCTGCAAAGCTTCGGACATTGGCGCTAGCCACTGATTCGGTTTGCCGTGCGTGCGCGCCATGAGATAGACAACAGACTGGTAGCGCTGATTTAAGGCGTAATACATGAACGGGCGAGCAGGCTCATCAATATCGACGTATTTGCCGTCGCCCACCACGCCCACAACGGTGGCAACTTGATTGCCGTCTTCGCTTCGTACCGTCTTGCCTAAGGGATTCTGGCCAGGCCAATATTTTTCTGCCATAAAGTGATTAATTACGATTACGCCGGGGGCTTTTGTCGTGTCCCCCGCCGTAATTACTCGCCCTGCTAAGACAGGAATTCCAAGCGTAGAGAAATAATTCTCGTCAACGGCCATTGAGGATATGGTGGCCGTCTGCTGACTTGTGGCTTGCGAACCTTCCACATGCACCTGCTCATCGTGCCCGCCATCCTCGCTCAGAGGCAGGTTACTGGCCAAGGTAATCGCTTCTACCCCGTAAATTTGCGCAGCAGCCCCGCGCATTTTTGTGTACATCAGCTCGGCCCTGTTCTTCGGAGAATCCATTGCTTTGTAGATCGCTGCTCAAAATCGCAATGTTGCGAGCGGAAAATCCCAGATCGACGTGCTGCAGATTACTTATGCTTTGAAAACACAAACCCACGCCGATGAGCACCACGGTGCAAACCGCTACCTGGATAACTACCAGAGCGCTTCGGATCCTTCCTTTTCGCGTTCCGCCTACAGCGATTTCACCGCTCAATGCTCCTGCGAGATTGGGTGAAGAAGAGTAGAGGCCCGGCACGAGGCCTGTCGCAAGACCCGCGAGAAAAACGAGTGCGACCGTCGCCAGCGCCACTCGAATGTCCGGCCGAAAATCAATGGTCACAGGAACCACGCCAATACCGGGAACGTAAGGCTTAAATTGCATAAGTTGGCGAAGCCCAACCCATGCCAGAAAGAAGCCAAGCGCTCCACCGCCGGCCGCAAGAATTGTGCTGTCGAGCAGAAGGTCGCGAATCAAGCGCACGCGAGTGGCCCCCATCGCCGCACGGACTAGGATTTCGTGTCGGCGCGCGCTGGCGAGGGCAAGCAGCAGATTAGCGACGTTGGAACACGCTGCGAACAAAACCAGAGCGACGATAGCAAAAAGAATCGCCGAGATGATTTTTGCGGAAGAGACGGAATCCACTGGCAGCATGGTGGTTTCTGTTAGACGGGCGACGCGGTCTTTGTCGGTTTGCGGATTCGCTTCGGCGAGTTGCCTCGCCAGTATTTGCACATCCGCCAAAGCCTGCGGACGAGTAACTCCAGGCTTTAGACGCCCGATCATGCCGAGATAGTGGACAGTGCGATCAGCGCGCCAATCTTGCGGTTGTTGATTGACGGTCGCGTCGATGGAGAGTGGATACCAGATATCCGGAAGATCACTAAAGATTGTGCCAACGAAACTTTTTGGCGTGACGCCAATAATGGTGAGTTGCACGCGACCGATCGTTACAATTTTCCCCGCAATGTTCGGGTCTGATCCCAACCGCGCCCAGTAGGAATAACTCAGGACGGCGAGAGAGGATGGCTTGTCGTCTTCGCCTCGCGAAAACACCCTGCCCAGAATGGGCTGAATCCCGAGAACAGAAAAATAATTGTCCGAGACGGCATTCGTCAGCCCCGATTTGAGATGGCCTTCATACGAAATGGGGCGCACTGAGACGGAGTACGGAAACGCCAGGACATCGGAGAAGGCGTGATTATTGTCGCGATAATATTTGTAGTCGTCGTAGTTGGTGCCGCTGAACTCTTCAGTTGGAGTGGACGCATAAACCGAGACCAACTGTTCTGGCGATGGGACGGCAGGCGGGCGCAACAACAGCGCGTTGAAGACACTGAATCCTACGGCTCCGGCCGCCATCGCGATGGCCAGTGAGAAGACGGCGATGGAGGTGAGCTTCCAGTGCTTTCCTAGAATGCGCAGCGAAAACCGGATGCTGGACCAGAGCGCCATGCTGCCCTCCGTCATGAAGCTCGTCTAAGTTCGAGCCGTTCCTTTGCCAGATGCAATGCGAGGACTTCGAGTTGCCGCGGCCGTCTTCAACTAATCAGACAATCCGAAACCTTTTTGCATGGGATAGCCCTTCTCGACCCAATCCACCGCAAAGCTTGTCGGAAGGACAACGACGCGCGCGTGAGTGAAACCCATGTCATGAAGGGCCGTGTATGCAGGCCGAATGTTTGGGCAGTGATCGAAAGGGCAGCACCCACAATAGATGACTAGGTTTGTTGAGCGCGGTAACGCGTTCACCCATTTTTTCAGTTCAGCGAGGCCTTCTTCCTTGGAAGCCGTTCCGTGAAACGATGCTCCAGAAATGTGGCCGCCTTCGAACAGCGTGCGAAATCCTACATAAATGATGGTCGGCGAGTTTGCACCTTTCGCGCCGGTAATTTCAGGTGCGAAGTCAGCAGCATGCAGAACTTGGGCATCGGTCCAGGGATCCGCCGGCTTTTCTTGTTTCGCTGCCTCACTCTGAGCAGACTGAAGGACGGAAGCAAGAGGCAGCGCTGCAGAAATGCCCAGTGCCAAGAGAGTTGCGCACCTGCAAAATTTGTACGGGATGAACACAATCGGACGCCTCCGCGCACGATTGTAGAGTCAAATCGTAGCTAGGGCGATGCCTTTTCGCGGGGACCGCGGCCCTTGAAATCAATCGTCCTTCACCAGAAATTATTTCTTGAGCTCGGCTCGTGTTCTTTGCAGTTTGGTGGCGGTGGTTCGCAGAGTTTCCGGCACATTTTTATTGTTGGTTAATTTCTTGAGGTCCATGACGTTGACCATCGGCAGCATGTGGAGAGAGACGTCCAGCGGAGTTTTCGGATTGTTCAATAAATTGCGCACGACGGCGTAGTTTTTTCGGAATTTGCGGTTGCTGGCGATGAGCCGAAGGATTTCGTCCGTGAGGCTGGTCATTGTGGCGAAGGCTTCCACTTCCTGGTCCGTGAGGCGCGGCGATTGCAGCACGGCGCGCTGCACAACTTTGTTGGAGTCGCGAATCAGCGTTCGGCGCGCCTCGGACCCGCCTTTGATCGCGAACTGAACGCGCTCGGAAACGCTCATCTTGGCGAGACGCATGAGAAGCGTCTGCCGCTTGGCAACATCGGGCTCGGCTTCGGCCGCCGCTTCCGCAAGTGCGGCTTCGTCCATGGCGGAACCAAGCAGTTCGTGGAGAAGATGTTTTTGATCCGCGGTGATGGACGAAGAGTGTTCGAGCGCAGCCGCCAGCGCAGGAGACTCGCTGATACGTTCCAAGTCTTCCATGAGCGCGGCGATACCCAGCGCAGAGAGGTGGCGCGCGAGAGGAACCAGGTGTTCCGCCGCGCAATTTTTGTTTTGCACCATCGCATCGCAGACGCCAGGCTTATCCGCAAGATGTTTGCCCGCGTAAGCGAAAAGCCCGGGGACAGCCTTTTCGCGCTTTAGGGCTTCCACAAAGGTTTCCGTAGGTTGTGAAAGAATAGCTTGTTGTGCGCGTTCGGAAACCATCTCATCCGCATCTCCTGCGAGCACGGCGAGAATTTCCGCGCGATCCGCGGGCGATAGATGCGCTCCGCCGGCGCAGACTGCAATCTTGCGCTCGCGGGGAGCGCGTCCTACGCGAAGATCTTCGATTACTTCAGGGCTGAGGGGTTCCACCGGATGCCTGCCTCAAGTCTTTCTGGGACAAAACTATTGTACCGGAGGCTCCTGGAGTTCCAACCGGCGGCATGGCTCGCCCGTTCAATTCCAGCAACACTGCGGAAGAATCGGCGACGGTCACTTCAAATTGCTGGGAGGCGGAAAAGTGGTGCGTTTCTCCAGCAGGAATTTCTGCGTCCAGCAGCGCCTTGCCGTCGGCAAGAATGCGCACGCGAGTAGCCGCGGAGGTGGAAACCGCAAGGTCTAGGGGAACATTGGTTGTTGCGATGGTGGAGTCGGAAGATTGAGCAGCAGTTGCTGCCGGTGTCCCACTCGTAATTCCGCTCTGCGTTTGCGCAGGCAAAAGCGCGGAGGAGGAAGAATGTTTCGAGGCGCGCCGCGCGGAATACCATCGCCAGCCGTAAATTCCGCCTGCGACGAGGCCGCCAAGCACGGCAAGAAATGCCAGCACAGCCAGTATCGGAAGCCAGATGGGCGGTCGAGGAAGCTTGTTTTCGTAAGGCTGCGGAGCAGGCATGCTCTGGTCGCCGCGTGCGAGGTCGTATTCCGCGAGCAGATTTTCTTCGTCAAGGCCTAAAAAGCGCGCGATGGAGCGCACAAACCCGCGGTTGAAGATTCCGCCCGGGAGTTTGTCCCACTCTTCGTTTTCGAGGGCTTCCAGGAAGCGCGGACCGATGCGCGTGGCCGAAGTAACTTCCTTCAACGAAACTTCGCGCATCTCGCGCTCGCGCTTCAGGCGCTCGCCAAAAGTTCCCGTAGCCATGAATCGAAACCTGTCCTTGCCGATGCACTCGGGGCAGCGGAGCGATCAAACTCGCGGGTGTTCGCAAACTTCCCGACTGCGTTGGGCGCGCTTTTTTCTGCCCTTTTTTTGTGGATGACCGCTACCCAGGCAGATCAGGTGTGACCGATCGACGGTTCACCTACGCGCGACCCCAATCCGATCCGCGCAAGGCGCAAAAAATCCCCTCGCCGAAACTATAGGCGGTGTCGCGCAGCAGTGTCAAACAACGGGAACGATAGGCAGTACCGTCAGTGGCTCCCTCGATGAAAGAATGATGTATATATTTAAAGCGCGAAACGGTACAGCTGGCTGACCATGGTCACGGTAAGAAAACGGACTCAGGAACAACAAATGGAAACTCCGCGCGACAATCCTTCCGAGCCTCTGCCGCTATCGCACGCAGGCTTCTGGATTCGCTCCATAGCCGGAATCATCGACCTAGTTCTTCTCATCGTTCCATTCGCAGTCTTCATTTCTTTTTTCGCTGCGGCATCGGGAATCTCAAATCCTTTCTTCAATCATCGTGCGGGAACGCCTCTCAACGAGACGCTCACTCAGTCCGGACCAACTTTTCTTTTCATCTGCCTCTGTTTCTTCGCGGTAGAAAGCTGGCTGTACTATGCGCTTTCGGAGAGTTCCGCTTGGCACGCAACTCTAGGTAAGCGCTTCCTAGGCATCTATGTAGCCGACAGCGCAGGCAAACCAATCGATTTTTGGCGAGCCAGCCTGCGTTTCTGCAGTGGACGTCTCCTAGCCTTCGTGCCAGTTTTGGGCGGCTACTATTTCGTGATCGACTGTCTCTGCGTCGGACTGACGCCCAACAAACGCGCCATCCACGACAGGCTTTCCGGCTGCCTGGTCTTGCGCGAAGGCGCGCACAGCACATTTATTCGCTAAGTATTTGACGGCAAATCACCGCGCCGGTACGCCCTGTACCTGCCGATGGCAAGATGGCCACGCCTGTACCACGAGATTCTTGCACCTCTTTTTGCGAGGCGCCTATACTGGCAAGGATTCGGGCTACAGCGCCGAATCGCGCTCGTGGTGTTGTCTGCCGGGGCGGCTGCTGGCTGGCCTATAAAATTTTAGCGCGGGGACTAACCGAGCGTGGACGAAGTAAAGCAGTTTCCAGCCGTGGAACGCCGCCGCAATCCCGCGGTGTCCGGTGAGCAACGTGAAGCGGGCGAAGTCGCCATCTTCCAGGAGTTGGGGAAGGCGCTCACCTCGTCACTGCAGCTCGACCAGGTTCTCCGCACGATCATGGAGAAAATCGACGAGTTTCTCCGCCCGGACAACTGGTCATTACTCCTGCTGGATGAATCCAAACAAGAACTCTACTTCGAGCTGGCAGTCGGCAAAGCTTCCCAAGCGCTGAAAGACGTTCGCATTAAAATCGGGCAGGGAATCGCCGGCTGGGTGGCGCAGCACGGAGAAACCGTAGTCGTCCCGGACACTTCCAAGGACACGCGCTTTTTCGGCAAGGTGGACGAAAAAACGAAAACCGAGACGCAATCAATCGTCGCCGTGCCCGTCAAATTCCGCGATACCTGCCTCGGTGTCATCGAGCTGATTAATTGCTTTGGCCCCGAGGGGTTTGACGATCGCGATCTCAAGCTGCTGGAAGCCCTTTCCGATTTTGCCGCCATCGCGCTCGAAAATGCCCGGCACGTTAAACGAATTCACGAGCTGACCATCACGGACGATTGCACCAGTCTTTACAACGCGCGCCACATGGGCTTCATTCTCGAGACAGAAATCTATCGTTCGCAGCGATACAACTACCAGTTTTCGCTGGTGTTCATTGACTTGGACCATTTCAAGCAGGTCAACGATACGCACGGCCATCTCGTTGGCTCGCGTTTGCTCGCGGAAATTGGCAACGCGCTCAAGGCTCATTGCCGATTGATCGATTTTGCCTTTCGCTACGGCGGCGACGAGTTTGTGATCCTTCTGCCGCAGACTTCCAAGGACAACGCGCTCAACGTAGCGCGCCGCCTGCATAAACTCATCCGCGAAACCCGATGGCTCGACCCAGAGGGATTGAGCATCCGTTTGACCCCGAGCTTAGGCGTGGCTTCTTATCCCACCGATTCGCGGACTAAAGAAGGTCTCCTGCACCTCGCCGATGAGGCTATGTACCTGGTGAAAAATACGAACAGGGACAGCGTGGCCGCGGCAAACATCGGAATTTTGCCGGACACAACCGCAGCGGCAGCCGAAACAGCCGGTTAGACTCTCCTAAACTCTACTTCACTGTCTTCCACCTTCTATACAGCTTCTGAGAATTTTGTTTAACTTACACTTATGCGAAGAAGCGAAGCGGCGCGGTATGCGCGCTGGTCCGCGGCTGTTGCGTTGCTGCTGGCCTGTCTGACGGCTGGCGTGTACCTGAAGCGCGGCTGGCAAAGAATCGGCGAACGGAAGAAGGCGCCCCCGCCCGCCCCAACGAACGTTGAAAAACAATCCAGCGGACTGACGTTCTCGAAAATGGACGGGCCTCGCAAGATTTTCACGGTCGAAGCCTCGAATTCTACGGATTTCAAGGGGCAGGACGCGAGCTTGCTCGAAAATGTAAGAGTCACGATTTTTGGAAAACTCGGCGACCGGCACGACACGATTCACACGCAAAGTTGCCAGTACCGGAAAGACAGCGGCGGCGTCACCTGCGACGGAGATGTTCAGATCGATTTAGAGAGTACGGCGGACGTCGAGCGCGCAAAAAATCACGAAATCCAGCCACAAATCGTCCACGTAGAGACGCGCGGCGTGAATTTCGATCAGGGCAGTGGCGCCGCGAAAACAGATCAACCCGTGACGTTTACTTTCCCCAGCGGTAGTGGCGATGCCGTGGGAGCCGAGTACAACTCGCAGGAAGGCACTCTCCGCCTTCTGCAAAACGTCCGGTTGAAGCTCAAACCATCCCCGAAAAAAGACACGGGCAAGAAAGACGTCGTGAATAAGCCGGCGAAATCGGAAACAGACGAGGAGGTTCTGGTCACCGGCTCCAGCCTCGACTTCGGCCGTGATGAAAAATTGCTTCACATCCTCGGCCCGGCGGAAGCTGTGTCGAACAGCGATCGATTGACCGCTGGGGAGTTCACGCTCGAGTTGGACTCTGCGTTTCGCGCACGGAGGCTTTTGGCCACTTCAGGGTCGAACGGAAAACCGCCAGAACTTACTTCTACGCGCGGCGACGACAAAATGGTCATCGACGCGGACAAAATGACCGGGTTGATCACTCCGGAAGGCTGGGTCACTCGAGTGGACGCCACAGGAAGCGTGCATGGCGTGCGTCATGGCAAAGAAGAAGCGGACGAAGTCCACGCGGACGCAGGCACACTGGATTTTTGGCCTCGCGTGAATCGCGCCAAAGAATTGAATCTCAACGGTGGAGTTTTTCTTAAGACGCGCATGGCCAAGAGCGGAGACTCTCGAGTGCTTCAGACGGGCGCGTTTCGCCTGGAATTCAGCGAAGGAAAACAAGGCCATCCCGGCAAGCCCACAATTGCGGAGACGCTCACGGCCGGAAGCATGGAATGGACTGACGCTGCGGCACAACCCGACACTGCTCCCACGCGTACGAAGCTGCAAGCCGACAAGCTGGAGTTGGCTTTCGGAGATGAAGGCAAGCCCAGGCAGCTCGATGCGATCGGAAACGTCCAAACGGAGCGCGCCTTTGCCGGTCACCAGCTTCAGACCGCTGCGGCCAAGAGTGGAATAGCACAGCTTCTCGCCACGGGTGGCTGGTCGCAGATGGATCTCCAAGGCGACGTGAAGCTGAAAGAAGCGGACCGCAACGCGCAGGCGGATCATGCGACGTTCCTACACGCAGGGCAGACTGCGACTCTAACCGGACACGCAGTCGCTCGTGATGCGACCACCGAGACGCACGCTCCGCGCATCTTCTTCACCGGAACAAGCGGTGACATCCGCGCAGAGGGAGGCGTGCGCTCCACGGATTTCTCGCCCAGCGGAAATGCCATACAACTCGCACAGGTCCCCGCCAACATTACCTCGGACTCGATGCAGGGCAATTCGAAAGCGGGACGCGCCGTCTATACCGGCCACGCGCGCCTCTGGCAGGGCGATTCCGTTCTGGAAGCGGACTCCATCGAACTTCTTCGCGATACAAAAGTGCTGAACGCAGCGGGAAAAGTTCGTGCCGTCTTTCCCCAGACGCCTGCCCCGGCGCAGCCAGGCGCCTTGCAAACAGGCACTCCGCAAACAGGTACTCTGCAATCCGGCACGCAACAAGCCGGCGCGCAGACATCACCTGCCAATAAAACCGTTCTCTGGCACGTAAGTTCCGGAACGCTCACGTATAACGATGCCACCAGCATCGCCCATCTCGAAAAAAACGTGGTCGTCCAGTCTCCCGATCAGAAAATCCGAGCGCCAATCATGGATTTGTACTTCACTCGCGGCGCAAACAGCCCCACAAAAGCCTCAACAAGCAGCGCGAACGCAACACCCACGACTCCCGGAGCCCAGCAAATCAGCCGCGCCATTGGAACCGGCGGAGTGATCGTCGATCAAGCAGGCCGTCGCGCCACTGCCGAGCGCGGAGAATACACCGCGTCCGATGGAAAGTTCGTTATGACCGGCGGTGATCCCACGCTTTACGACAGCACCGAAGGCACCACAAAAGGCCGTCAATTGACCTTCTATTTAGCGGATGATACGATCATCGTCGACTCTGAAAATGGTTCGCGCACGTTGACGAAACACCGAGTCGAGAAATGACGCGGCCGCCAATAGGCCGTTCGTGACGAGGTATGCTGAAACTCCAGGCCGTTGAGTTGAGCAAGTCGTATCGCGGTCGCAAGGTCGTTGATGACGTTGAACTGGAGATCGGCCAGGGTGAAGTCGTAGGGCTTTTGGGACCCAACGGCGCCGGTAAGACCACTACCTTTTATATTTTAGTTGGTCTCGCCCGGCCAGACTCCGGCCACGTTCTCCTGAACGGCGGCGAAATCACCGACCTACCCATGTACCTCCGGGCCCGCAGTGGAATCAGCTATCTTCCTCAGGAACCCTCGGTTTTTCGCCAGCTGACAAGCGAAGAAAATCTGCTCGCTGTTCTTGAGACCCTCCCTCTCACGCCCGAGCAGCAAAGAGATCGTCTCGAACAGCTTTTGGCTCAAATGGGACTCGAAACAGTACGCACCAGCAAGGCCTACACGCTCTCCGGCGGAGAACGCCGCCGTCTGGAGATTGCCCGCTCGCTCACTTTGCAGCCTTCTTTTATTCTTCTCGACGAACCTTTTTCCGGCATTGACCCTCTAACTGTGAAGGATCTGCAGGAGATCATCCGTGGACTGGCCCGCTCCGGCATCGGCATTCTAATCACCGACCATAACGTCAGGGAAACACTCAACGTGACGGACCGCGCGTACATCGTGAATCATGGCAAAATAATGGCTAAGGGCACTCCGCTTGACCTGAGCAATGATGCGGAAGTGCGCCGAGTTTACTTGGGCGATCATTTCCGCCTGAACTAAAACCCTATAGTGGGGACTTTGAAGGGATAATCAGAACAGATCATGGCTTGGCAGGGACTTAAGCTCAACCTACGAGTGGCGCAGAAGCAGATTCTGACGCCGGGTCTCGTCCAAATGGTGAGCGTTCTCGCCCTGAACCGCCTCGAACTCCGCGAGATGATCAACCAGGAGATGATCGCAAACCCCGTCTTGGAAGAGCTCAGCGAAGAAGCAACCCAGAGCGATAACTACAGCGACGAAACCTTCCTGAAAGCCGAAACCGAGAAGCTTCCCGAGAAGCCCGAAGCCAATCCCTTTGACGAGTTCGATGTCGGCAGCTTTTTCAACCAATATCTCGATACCGGCGGCGACGGCGGCCAATCCCAGGAAAGAGAAGTCTCCGAGCGCCCCTCCTTCGAAAAGTTTCTCTCCTCTCCCAGCGGCCTCACTGATCATCTTGCCTGGCAGTTGAGCATGACCATCTGCTCCGAAGCTGTCACAGAGCTCGCCGAAAGCATCATCGGTAACCTCGATGAAAATGGATATTTGACCGCTTCGACGGAAGAACTCGTTCTGAGTGGCAAATTTACTCAGGACGATCTCGACGACGCCCTCGCCGTCGTCCAGGATTTCGATCCCATCGGTGTCGGCGCCCGCGATTTGCGCGAATGCTTGCTGTTACAGTTGAAAGCCTTCGATCCGACGAACACGCTTGCTCAGCAAATCGTCTCCGAACATTTGAAGCAAGTGCAGTCCAATCAGTTGAAAGAAATCGCCCGCGCGTTGAACCGCCCTCTAGAAGTTATCAAACGCTCGCTGGAAGTGATCAAGAAGCTCGACCCCCGCCCCGGTCTGCGCTACAACAAAACCGAACCGCGTCTCGTTGAGCCAGACGTTTATTTCCGTAAAGTTGATGACACGTGGCAAGTCTTCTTGAACGAAGACGACATGCCGCAGTTGCGCCTAAGCCCCACTTACCGCCGTCTCCTCGCGCGCGACGCCGCTGACCGCGACGTTCGCAACTACGTCAAGGAACGCTTCACCGCAGCGATTCAGCTGATGAAAAATATCGAGCAGCGCAAGCACACCATCCTGCGCGTCTGCCAATCCATCATCGCGCGCCAGGGCGATTATCTGACTCATGGCCCGGACGCTCTGAAGCCCATGATGATTAAAGAAGTCGCAGAAGAGGTCGGCGTGCATCCTTCCACGGTCAGCCGCGCCGTCGCGAGCAAGTACGCACACACCTCGCAAGGCGTGCTCGAGCTGCGCTCCTTCTTTAGCGAATCGGTGAATGGTCCCGAGGGCAGCGGAATGTCGCTGCTCACACTCAAGCGTCTAGTTAAAAAAATGATTGAAGAAGAAGACACTTCGAAGCCGCTCACCGACGAGCAAATCGCTAAGAAGCTCGACGACGGCGGCATCCACGTCACCCGCCGCACCGTAGCCAAATACCGCGAAGACATGCGCATTCCCAGCACTCACCAGCGCCGGGTGAAAAGCTGAGCCGCCGCCTCACGTGAAGCCGTCCACTAGACACGACGCCCGCCACCTTGTGATCCTCACCGGCGTTTCCGGCTCGGGGAAGAGCACCGTCCTCCGCGCCTTTGAGGACATGGGCTTCTACTGCGTCGATAATCTTCCCGTCGAATTGATTCCTATTTTTGCCGAGCTGCACGCCGCGGGCGAAGGGGATTTTGGCCGCGCGGCTTTGCTCGTCGATGCGCGCGAAGGCGTGCAACTCGAAAAGCTCCCGCCGCTCTTAAAACATCTTCGCAAGGATCACCCAATCACTTTGGTCTTCATCGATGCCACTGATGACGCGCTCCTCCGCCGCTATAGCGAGACGCGCCGTCCGCATCCTCTCGGCAAAGCTTTATCCGTTCGCGAAAGCCTGCGCCACGAACGCACGCTCATGGAGCCCATCCGCAAGCTGGCGGATGTGGTCATAGATTCCACACAGTTCAACGTTCATGAGCTGCGGCACTTCGTCACCGAGCGTTTCAAGAATCCTGATAAGCGTCCGATGCTCGTTTCCGTCGTCAGCTTTGGCTACAAATACGGCGTCCCGACGGACTCCGACCTGGTGTTCGATGTGCGCTTTCTTCCCAATCCCCACTTTGTTCCAAGCCTGCGACGCTACACTGGCAAAGATCCCAAAGTCCAAAAGTACATCCGCTCGTTTCCTCAGACTGGCGAATTTCTCCGTCGCATCGAAGGATTGCTCACCTATTTGATTCCGCATTACATCACCGAAGGCAAAAGCTATTTAACGATCGCCATTGGCTGCACTGGCGGAAAGCATCGCTCCGTCATGCTCGGCGAACAAATAAAAAAATCCCTCGCGAAACACGGTTTTTCTTCCAAGGTCACGCATCGCGACATCGAGAAATAACCACGGCGCGCCATTCCAATCGCCACATCACACATGCCCCGGAAACTTGACATGCCGCGTAGCGGCGAATAGCGTACCAAGTAGGATTATCAGGGGAGTCTGAGGTTTGTCGTCTTTGCTTTCACCGCAATTAAAAAGGCTGCTGAGCTATGTGCGGCCCTACGCGTTCCGGCTCTCGCTCGGCGTCGTGCTTGTGGCGTTCGTCGCGCTCGCTGAAGGCATGGTTGCTTTCATGGTCAAGATCGCCGTTGACTATGTCCTGAATCCTTCCGTTTTCGTCACGAAACCGGTTCTCTTCACTCTCCCTGGGAACCGAGTCATTTATCTAAACGATTTTCTCCCATCTGGTCTTCACAACGTAGCGACTCTCTTTGGCGCTGGTCTGTTCGGACTATATTTGGCAAAAGCTGTCGCCGAGTATTTGGGCCTCACACAAATTCAATACGTCGGACAGTCCGCAATCACCGATCTTCGCAATCAGGTCTACGCAAAAATCATCCGCCAGCCCATCGCCTTCTTTCAGCACAATCCGGTCGGTCGTCTCCTCTCAGCCACTATCAACGACGTGGAACGCACGCGCGTGGCTCTCTCCGAATATCTCGCCGATCTTTTTCAAAAGGGATTCAGCCTTATCGTTCTCGTCGGTGTCCTCTTTTGGCTGAACTGGAAAATGGCCCTGGCCTCCGTCGTGCTCCTCCCTCTTGTCGTCATTCCGGTTGGAAAATTTGGCCGCAAAATCAGGCGCTCCGCGGAAAACAGCCAGACTCGCCTTGCCGACCTTAGCCAGATTCTGCAGGAAACGACCACTGGAAATCGTGTCGTCAAAGCTTTCGGAATGGAAGATTTCGAAATCCGCAAATTTCGCGACACCGCTCGCCAGTTGCTGCGCGACAACATGCGCTGGGTACGCGCTGCCGTCATCACTCCGCCAATCATGGACTTGCTTGGCGCCATCGTCATCCCACTTCTGCTTCTCTACGCGCGCGATCAAATCAGGACTCACCAAATGACGACAGGTACGTTCTTCGCCTTTGTCTATGCGCTGTTTGGCGCGTATATGCCCCTCAAGCGCATGGGGTACGTCTATCAGCAGTTTCAAGCCGCGCAGGGCGCCAGCGTGCAGGTCTTCTCATATCTCGACCGCGTGGAAGAAAAAATCGAGCAGCTCGGCGCAAAAACGCTTGCTCGTTTTTCTCAGCTCATCGAGTTTGACGACGTGGGCTTTGCCTACGAGAACGGTTCCGCAGTAGTCCTCGAGAACATTCGCCTAATGGCGCGCAAAGGCGAGGTCATCGCGTTGGTAGGTTCCAGCGGCGCGGGAAAAACAACTCTGGTCAACCTGCTACCGCGTTTCTACGAACTCACGACCGGATCCATTCGCATCGACGGCGTGGCAATTAACGAAGTTACTATTCGCTCTCTCCGCGAACAGATCGCAATGGTGGCTCAGGAAAATATCCTGTTCCACGATACCGTCTGGAACAACATCTGCTACGGCCTGACTGATGTTCCCAAAGATCGTGTCGTTGCCGCCGCACAAGCCGCCCTCGCGCACGATTTCATCATGGAACTGCCGCTGCAGTACGACACCGTCATCGGCGAGCGCGGCACCCGTCTGAGCGGCGGCCAGAGGCAGCGAATTGCCATCGCGCGTGCCATACTTAAAGACTCTCCCATCCTCATTCTCGACGAAGCAACGTCGGAGCTGGATGCGGAGTCCGAAATGTATGTGCAGAAGGCTCTCGCCAATCTAATGATCGGACGCACTACTTTTGTAATCGCGCACCGCCTGGCCACCATTCGCCGCGCGGACAAAATTCTCGTTCTTGAGGACGGCCAGATCCGCGAAAGCGGCACGCACACGGAGCTCATGGCTCGCGGTGGCACTTATGCCCGCCTCCACGATTTGCAATTTGCGGATGACGACATTCTCGCGCCGGCACAGGCAGCGCCGGCTAGCGTAACGGCACCAGCGGAAACCTTATGACCCAATCCTCGGTACTACCAAAAGAAGTGGTAGCAAAAAAAGTCGGCGAATGTTTCTCCATGACCGGCTATGCCCAGGCTCGTACCGAACAGAATGGCTGGGCCGTTCGTGTCAGCGTCAAGAGCGTCAACCACCGCTTCCTCGATCTGAAGCTCCGGCTTCCCGAAGGCTTCGACCTTTATGAACTGCGCTTGCGGCAGGTGCTTCGAGAGCGCATTCATCGCGGCCACGTAGAGGTTCACGTCAACGTCGATCCCGCAGCCGCCGCTCCTGTGCAAGTGAATCGTGAACTTGCGCAAACCTACATGCGCGTCGCGGAAGAGTTTCGCCAGGTGTCCAGAGCGGCCGCCGATGTGGACGTCGTCGCAATCCTACGCTTGCCCGGAGTCATCGCCGGTCTTTCTGCCGCGGTGCCCGAAGCCGAGGACGATCAGGAACGCCTCGGCCAAGCGCTAGACACCTGCTTGCTCGAAGCGCTCCACAAATTGGATGATATGCGCCGTGCCGAAGGCCGACATCTGATTGAAGATTTGCGCGCGCGTCTGGCGCGCATCGGCCAGGAAGCCGAAAAAGTTCGCGAACTGGCTGCCACGCTTCGTCCCGTTTTTGCGCGGCGTCTCGAAACGCGCCTAAAAGAATTGCTCGGCGGCGCCGGAATCGACCCCGCGCGGCTCGCGCAAGAAGCCGCCCTGCTTGCCGAACGCGGCGATGTCAGTGAAGAATTAGATCGTCTGCGCAGCCATCTCCAACAGTTCGGGAAACTTCTGGACGGCGCCGGCGAGATGGGCAAGAAGCTCGACTTTCTCCTGCAGGAAATGCATCGCGAAGCAAACACGCTGCTGTCGAAAACGCCTGGCGTTGAGAGCGAAGCTCTGGCAATCACCGGGCTCGCGCTCGAAATCAAGGCCGAGATTGAAAAATTGCGGGAGCAGGTGCAGAACATCGAATGAGCATGGAGAGCAAGCTTGACCCGCTGGTGCTCATCGTTTCGGGGCCATCGGGCTCGGGAAAATCGACGCTGGTACAAAGAATTTTGGAGTTGCCCGGAACGATGCCTTCGGTATCGTGTACCACCCGGTCGCGCAGGGCGACCGAAGCCACCGGGAAATGCTATGATTTTGTCACGGAATCGGAATTCGACGCCATGGTCGCGCGCGGCGAATTTTTGGAATATGCGCGCGTCTTCGGAAAACACGCTTACGGTACGCCGAAGAAATGGCTCGAAGAATCGCGGAAGAAGGGTCTCGACCTCGTCCTCGAGATTGACGTGCAAGGTGCGGCGCAAGTAAAGGAAAAGCTCCCGGAGTCGGTGGCGATTTTTATTTTGCCTCCGTCTCGCGCGGAACTCGAACGGCGTTTGCGTGGCCGCGGCCAGGATTCCGACGAAGAAATTGCGCGGCGGTTGGCAAAAGCGCGGGACGAGATTGCGGCGTTCGGACGTTATTACGATTATTGCGTTGTGAATGAAGATGTGAAGCGTGCGGGAGACGAAGCGCAAGCTATTGTGATCGCGATTCGCTGTTCCGCCGCTCGGCGCAGACCACGGGTGGAAGAACTTCTGGCATCGTTTGGGGGGAAAGACTGAAATGACTGTAGCCACGAAAGCTCCGGAGAGCCAGTTTGCTTACGTTGTGCTGGCGGCGAGACGCGCTCGCCAAATCATGGCAGGTGCGCCGTCGCTCATTGAAAACCCGAGAACGCTCAAAGCGACTCGGATTGCTTGCGAAGAACTTGAGAATAGTCTCATCGAGTACGAATTCATCGAGCCGTCTTCCATCGACGAAGACAAAGACGGCAACAAGCGCCGAAAGTAAATGTCCGCAGGTCGTGGGCGCGAGCCGCCCGCGCGGAATTTGTAGGGGCACGGCACGCCGTGCCCGTTCTTCTCCAGATACTGTAGGGGCGGGGCTTGTTTACCCTGAGTTTCGAAGGGCCCCGCCCGATCTTTGATGTGCTGGGATAAGACGCAATGCGAATCACCCTAGGCGTGACCGGCGGCGTAGCAGCCTACAAAGCCGCCGAACTAGTCCGGCTCCTCCAACAAGACGGTTTCACCGTGCAAGTCGTCATGACGCGCGGCGCGCGCGAATTCATCACTCCCTTAACTTTCGCCGCGCTCACCGGCCAAAAGGTAATCACCGACCTCTTCGAAAAATCCTCGGCCGGCGAAGCCAATCTCGAAAGTGCCATCGAACACATCGCCATGGCGCAGCGCACCGATCTACTCCTGGTCGCCCCAGCCACTGCGGACATCCTCGCGAAATTCGCTCGTGGAATCGCCGACGATTTTCTCACCACACTCTATCTCGCAACGACCGCTCCAGTAATCGTCGCTCCCGCGATGAACGTCAACATGTGGAACCACGCCGCGACGCAGCAAAATGTCGAGACGCTGCGCGCTCGCGGCGTAAAAATCGTCAATCCCGATGAAGGCTATCTCGCCTGCGGTATGACCGGCGCGGGCCGCCTCGCGGGACAGCAGGAAATCGTCGCCGCCGTTCGCGAAACACTCCATGCGCAAAAAGATTTGCAAAACGAAACGATTTTGATCACCGCCGGCCCGACGTGCGAAGACCTCGACCCCGTGCGATACCTGACCAATCGTTCCTCCGGGAAAATGGGTTACGCGGTGGCCGAAGCAGCGGCGCGCCGCGGCGCCAAAGTCTTTCTCGTGAGCGGTCCCGTGAGTTTAGAAACGCCTGCCGGAGTAGAGCGCATTGCTGTTCGAACTGCGGAAGAAATGCGCAGCGCGGTTATGGATCGTCTTCCCGCGTCCACCATTGCGATTTTCGCCGCAGCCGTCGCAGACTATCGCGCTGCTGAAACACAACCTAAAAAGATAAAGCGTATCAAGGAGCCGTTGACTCTCCGCCTCGAGCCAACGCCGGATATTTTGGCCGAAGCCGCACAATCGAAAGGCGATCGCACTATCGTAGGATTCGCCGCCGAGACGGACCACGTTGCGGAAAACGCTCGCAAAAAACTCGCCGCCAAGAATACCGATCTTATCGTGGCCAATGACGTCACCGCCGAAGGCGCCGGCTTTGATCACGACACCAACGTCGTCACCTTGTTTTCTCGCGATGGCCGCGATCTCGCTCTGCCGAAGTTGAAGAAGAGTGAAGTCGCCCAGCGCATCCTCGACGAAGTTCTGCGCTTGCGAACTCTCCGCGCCGCCCACCATTCTCCTGTATGATGCGTAGCATGTCCGAGCGCATTACGGAATCCCTCCAGAAAAAACTTTCCGAGCGATTGCATTTTTACGAAGATCTCGGCGTGCGCCTGTTCTACAAGCAGCGTGGTGACTTGCAATTTCAATCATCCACAACGCCAGCCGCGGAATCTTTCGCAGCTTCGCCCAGTCAACAAATCCCCTACGAGGAAGCGGCATTGCCAAAATCCACACGAAAACCGGAATTGCCCAAACCCGCGCAAGCCGCCCCGCGAACTGCTCCCGCTCAAACTGCTCCGCCGCGAGCCGCGCTAATGCCCGATATATTGCCGGTCCCCACGGGGCCATCGCTGTTCGAATCGTTCAACAAAGTTCCGGACGATACACTGCTCAAGATTCGAACCGATCTCGGCGAATGCACCCGCTGCAAACTTCACAGGACGCGCAACAAAATCGTCTTCGGCGATGGCAATCCCAAAGCCGAACTGGTGTTCGTCGGTGAAGGCCCCGGCCACGATGAAGACATGCAGGGTCTTCCATTCGTTGGCCGCGCAGGAAAACTTCTCACCCAGATGATCGAAGCCATGGGCTTGCAGCGAAGAGACGTCTACATCTGCAACGTTGTCAAATGCCGCCCGCCGGAAAATCGCGCTCCGGAAAAAGACGAAGTCGGCGAATGCTCTCCATTCTTGCTGCGTCAGATTGACGCCATCGCGCCTAAAGTAATCGTCTGCCTGGGAAGCACCGCCGCGCAGACCGTTCTCGAAACAAACCGTGGCATTTCCCAGTTCCGCGGGCAATGGCTCGAATTTCGCGGCAGAAAATTAATGGCCACCTATCACCCTGCCTATTTGTTGCGCAATCCCAGCGCGAAAAGCGAAGTCTGGAAAGATCTACAAAAAGTCATGGCAGTTCTCGGCCTCGAAGCAAAGAAAGGCAAGTCCGCCGAAGCGGGCAAGTCCTCCTAATCCGACATGGGAATTTTGCTGGGCCTTCTGACGGCGCTCTCCTGGGGCGGCTCCGATTTTCTCGCCCGTTTCGCTACCCACCGCATCGGCACTCTTCGAACGATGCTCTACATGCAGTTCACTGGCTTTATCCTGCTCACTATATTTCTCCCGTGGCTCGGCGGCTGGGGCCATCTCGCCGATGGCTCCGGATGGCAACCGTGGGCCTGGGGCGTTTTGGCAGGCACTCTGAACTTTTTCGCCACGCTGACGCTCTATCGTTCGTTTGAAATCGGCAAACTCTCGGTTGTCGCGCCGATCTCCGCGAGCTATCCAGCGCTGACTGTTCTTCTTTCTCTCCTGAGCGGCGAACACCTGAGAGCGGCCCGCGCCATCGGCATCGCGTGCACTCTGCTTGGCGTCGTCCTAGTTGCAGGCGGAGAGAAAGCTCCAGGTGCAGACGATAAGGAAGGCCTGCAACGTAGCGGAAAGGGAATCGGTTTGGCGTTGTGCTCCGCGATTGGATTTGGGTTTTTATTTTGGCTGCTCGGCACGCGAATCGTGCCTGTTACTGGAGCCACGCAAACGGTCTGGCTCATCCGGCTGACAAGTTCCTTGCTCACAGCAATATTGATTCTGGCCGCACGCAAATCAATCAAGCCACCCACGGACCGCGTTGCCGGCTGGATTCTCGGCATGGGCCTGACGGACACCGGCGCTTTCGTAATGAATAATTTCGGAATGCAGGTCGAGCAAGTAGCCGTTGTCAGCGTGCTCGCGTCGCTCTATGGCGCCGTAACAGTCGGCCTAGCCGCCATCTTTCTGCGTGAACACGTTTCGCGCTGGCAGTGGCTGGGAATCATCGCCATTTTCGCCGGCATCTTCCTAATCAGCCACTAGCGCTTCTTCGATCTGTAGGGGCGGGCCTTGTTTACCTTGCTTGCCCTGAGGAACGAAGGGAGTTTCGAAGGGCCCCGCCCGGCGATCCCGTCAACCACGTCAAAGCAAACTCAAGGGATCCATATCCACAAGCACAGCCGTCTGCGGAATCTCCTGCTTGTCGCAGTAGTTCATGGCCCCACTCAGCAGTTTGGTCAAAATCGAACGCTTCGGCGACTTCAGCAGAAACTGGAAGCGATGTTCCTTTTTCAATCGCGCGAGCGGCGCGGTTGCCGGGCCAAGAATGCGCACCGTGTGTCCATCGTGCGGCGAAAAATATTCCGAAAGCTTGCGAGAAAATCGAATCGCTTTTTCGAGGCTAACATCCCGCACGATCACATTCGCCAGCGAGGTGAGCGGGGGATACGCCATCATTCGACGGAAATGCATCTCCCGCTCGAAAAAAGAAGCGTAATCCTGCTTCACCGCATCTTGAATCGCATAATGCTCCGGATAATAAGTCTGAATTAGCACGCGGCCTTTCAACTCACCGCGTCCCGCGCGTCCCGCGACTTGCGTCAACAATTGGAAGGTGCGCTCTGCAGCGCGAAAATCGGGCATGCTCAATGAAGAGTCTGCTGAAATCACGCCGACCAGCGTTACACGTTGGAAGTCGTGCCCCTTAGCGAGCATTTGCGTGCCAACCAAAATGTCCAGCGCTCCTCCCGCAAATGCTCCTAGTGTTTCCTGATATTGCCGCTTGGTCCGTGCGGTGTCGCGATCTAGCCGCGCGATCCGCGCGCCAGGAAATTCCTTACGCAATCTCTCCTCAAGATGCTCAGACCCCTCTCCAAAAAAATATACATACTGCGACTGGCACTTTGGGCACTGTTTCGGCACCTGTTGGATCGAACCACAATAATGGCATTCGAGACGGTTGCGGCTCTTGTGATAAGTCATCGAGATACTGCAGTTCGCGCACTGCACGCCCGCACCGCAGCTCCTGCACAAAACGGACCACGAGTAACCGCGTCGATTGATAAGTACAAGCGCCTGCGTCTTCTCCGCGAGGCACTCCTGAATTCCCGCATGAAGCGCCGCAGAAATTGGACTAGTCTGATGCGTCTTCTGAAAATCTTCACGCAGATCCACAATCTCCACGCTCGCCAGCGAACGATTCGAAACACGCGAGGCTATCGTGAGCAAATCGTATTTCCCATTGCGTGCGTGGTGATATGTCTCTAGCGATGGAGTCGCCGAACCGAGCAGCGCCAGCGCGCCTTCGCTCTTGGCGCGCACGATCGCCACGTCGCGCCCGTGATAGCGCGGCGTCTCTTCCTGCTTGTAACTATTCTCCTGCTCCTCATCCACAATGATCAGGCCAAGATTCTGCAAGGGCGCAAACACAGCCGATCGCGTCCCAACAACAACGCGCGCCTCGCCATTTCTTACCCGCCACCATTCGCGCGCTCGTTCTACGTCGCTCAACGCCGAATGCAAAACCGCTACACCTTCATACTTCGCCCCAAACCACGACCGGCACTGCCGCCCAATCCACAAAGTCAGCGCAATCTCCGGCACCAGAATAATCGCCGTCTTCCCTCGCGCCAGCGTCTCCTGCACACACCGCAAATAAACTTCCGTTTTCCCGCTACCCGTCACCCCGTGCAGCAGTTGCACCCCGAATTCGCCCAGCTCAAATCGCGCGCGAATGCTTTTCATCGCGCTCTCTTGCTCTTCGTTCAAAGCATGAGCGGGCGGCGTGTATCCCACGTCGAACGGATCCTCAGCCGGGTCCACAGGCTCTTCCCAGCTTTCAACCAAGCCATCCGCAAGCATCCGCTCAATCAAACTCCGCGAAACCTGGGCGAGCTTGACCAGTTGCGGAAGCGGCAAAGGCCCGCGTTCTGTTTCGAGCAGTACCCGTACCTTGTCTTCTTTTTCTTTCAGCGTTTTTTCTGCTTTGTCGCCAAACCCTTTCCACGCAACGATCGTCTGCGATTTTCTCTTCGTGTCCTGCAAACTCTCCCGAATTTCGATCAACCCGAGCCGCTGCAATCTCTGCAATCCGGCTGACGAAATTCCCGTCTTCGCCGCCAAGCTGAATAGTATCGGTCCTTTTTTCGCGTTAGCCTTTTCAAGAAATGCAGCTTCCGCGCTGCTCAATCCGTGAGAAAGCTCACCGCCTCCGAGACTCTCCGCTGCTCCGCGTCCCGCCGCAGTCAAGACAATCTCCCTACGCAAATTCAGCTCCGTAACAGGTGGCAACATAGCGCGGAAAACTTCACCGACAGGCGCGAGATAATAATTTGCGATCCATTGCGCCAGCTCAATCAACTTTGGAGTGAGCGCCGGCGCAAATTCCATCACTTTGGTTATTTCGCGAAGCTTGGTATTCGCCGGCGGCTGCTCAACCATTTCGACGACCACACCGATCATTGACTTCTTCCGAAAAGGAACAAGCACGCGGCTGCCAGGCTGAATAGCCTCGCTCAGGCCCTCGGGAATAGCGTACGTAAACGTCGTACGCAGCGGCACGGGCAGGGCGACGTTGCAAAATGGCGGACTCATTTCGATCTGTAGTGTATCAGCAGGTCGAATGCGCGACTGTTCGGAGTCAAGCGCAGCAGACGCCTCTTCGCGAAATATTTCGAAACCGTCGTTTTCCGGGAAAGCTCGCCAGAATTCTGCTAGTCTGGGCCGAGCAAACATCAAAGAGCAGAGGAGAAACAGCGTGCCAGTCGTAGCTGGTGTAGATCTTGGCGGAACGGCCATCAACTATACGTTGGTGGATCAGCAAGAACGCTTTCTCATCGAGAGTTTGTGCGAACATCCCGCGCTTTCCAAGCAGGGACCCGAGGTCTGCCTTCGCCAAATTGCAGACGGTCTTAAGATTGCCACCGACCGCGTCGGCGTTCTTCTTTCTGACGTGGTTGCTGTTGGCCTGGATACTCCTGGTCCGGCTAGCGCGGCTGGCCAGCTCAGCGCACGCGGTTCCACCAATTTTGTGCATCCGAACTGGGTGGAATTCGACATTCGCGGCGGCTTGGCGCACACGCTTGATAAACCGGTCTCTTATCTAAACGACGGAAATGCCGCGGCGCTCTGGGGCCACTACACAATTTTCGGCTCAAACAGCCGTGAGACATCAGTCTCGACCATCATCGGCACGGGCAATGGCGGCGGAATTATTCTTGATGGCAATGTCGTAAAAGGCAGAAATGGTTTCGGCGGAGAACTCGGTCATGTACTCCTGCCGTACCAAAGCATCGCCGGCACCAGCGGGCTGAAGCCTCTTTGCAATTGCGGGCGCATTGGCGACCTCGAGTCGCTCTGCTCTCTCACAGCGATCGAAAGGAATTTAGTGCCGTATTTTCTGCCGCACTACCCAAATCACGAGTTCGCAAAACTGGATCCCCATCAGGCCGCAAAACTCGTTCGCGGACTCGCCGACAAAGGCGACCCGATGTGCAAAGACGTGTTCAGGGTGCAAGCCCACGCGCTGGGCCTCTTCTTCGATGAAATGGTGAACACCTTCGACCCCGATGCGCTCATCGTCGGCGGAGGCGCGTTGGAGACGAGTCAGGAATTTCAACGCTGGTTCCTCGATGAAATTCGCGTAGGCATGCCCGCTCAGCGAGAAGAGCAAGCCTCCATACCCATCTACGTAATGCCCAATGGCGACACCGCGGGCGCCCGCGGCGCAGCGATCGAAGCTCTAAAACTAGCCAGACAAAGCGGCCTAATGTAGCCACAGCGCCTCGATGTGGAGTGCGGCAGCTCTGCTGCCGCTTTTTCTCGGTGACTAGCGCAACTCCATATTAGTCGAGGCTCAAAAGGTTGGATCATCTGGAATTGAGCGCATCAGTTTCTCCGCAAAAATACAGAGGGCAATCAAATGATCGTCCATACCGAATACTCGGATATTCCTCTACCGGGCTCCCCGATGAGAACGTTCGTCGCAGCCCCGAAAGCCGAAGGCGAATATCCCGGCATCTGGTGCTATTCCGATATTTTCCAACTAACACCGCCGCTTCTGCGCTTCTGCGTTCGACTCGCCGGCTACGGATTCGTCGCTGCAGCCCCAGAAATTTATCGCCGCATCGAACCGCCGGGAACAGCGATTCCGTTTGATGACGCCGGGCGCACACGTGGCCAGCAAGATGCTGCTAAGACTCCTGTCGCCCATTTCGATGAGGATTGCCGCTCTGGTCTGGACTGGCTCTCGAAACATCCGAAAGTTGCACGCGAAAAAATCGGTGTGACGGGTTTCTGCATCGGCGGCCACCTCGCTTTTCGCGCCGCATTCCAGCCCGACGTACGCGCAACAGTCTGTTACTACGGCACAGGCATCCACGACGGCAAGCTCGGTCAAGACCCCGATGCGGGATCGCTGGCCCGCGCAAAAGAAATACGCGGCGAACTCTTGATGATTTTTGGGACAAAAGACCCACACGTGCCCGACGCGGGTCGCGCGACGATTGATAAGGCCCTGCGAGCCTCCGGTGCCCGCTACAACACGCTGCTATATCCAGCTGAACACGCCTTCACGCGAGATGAAGGCCCACGCTTCGATCCGGAAGCAACGGATCTGGCATTCGCCGAGATGATTCGTTTATTCCGTAAAGTTTTCCAAGATTGAAACGCGAATACAGCCAATCCTGCGACACGCACCAGCGAGTGCGGTGTCAGGGTAACTGCGCGCCCTCGGTTCCCACGTACACGGCATAAAGAGACTGGCTCGACGCCATGAACAGCCGGTTTTTCTTGGCGCCGCCGAAACAGATATTGGCGCAAGATTCCGGAAGATGAATTTTGCCGATGAGCGTTCCGTCTGGAGCAAAGACGTGTACGCCGTTGTAGTTTTCTCCCGCCCATCCCGCGGCCGACCAGAGGTTGCCATCCACATCGCAACGAATGCCATCGGAGTTGCCAGGAGACATATCCGCAAACATGCGGCCATTCTTTAAGCGTACGCCGTCCACAACGTCATAGACGCGGATCTGGTGCGGGTCAGTGGGATGTTTTGGAACGCCGGTGTCGACAACATACAGAAGTTTTTCATCCGGAGAAAAGCAGAGGCCGTTGGGCTTATCTAAGTCGCCGATGACGACAGTGGCCTCGCGCGTCTTCGGATCGAGACGATAAACATTGGCGGGAACCTCGAACGCGGCTTTGTGGCCTTCGTAATTCGACATGATGCCGTAGCCCGGATCGCTGAACCATATAGCGCCATCGGAATGCACGGTTAGATCATTCGGCGCGTTCAGTTTTTTGCCTTGATAACCGTCCATCAGCACGGTGATTGTGCCGTCGTATTCTGTGCGCGTCACGCGGCGTGTGTCGTGCTCACAGGTCAGCAGCCGGCCCTGCCGGTCCCGATAATTACCGTTGCTGAAGTTCGAAGGCCCGCGGAAGACGCTGACTTCTCCGGTATCTTCAAGCCATCGCAATATGCGGTTGTTGGGGATGTCGCTGAAGAGGAGATAGCGCCCGTCGCCAAACCACACCGGCCCCTCCGCCCAGCGCGTGCCCGTATAGAGACGCTCCACGGCCGCGTTGCCGATTTTGTATTTTGCAAAGCGCGGGTCAATCACCTCCACGGCCGGATCGGGATAGAGCACCGGGGTTTTCTGTGCCTCTTCGGCGGCACGCGCCAGCGGATGGAACGCCAGTGCCGTCGCGGCGCTGGCCGTAAAGTTCATAAACGCACGCCTTTGCATCATTCACTCTCCACTAGGGAATATCGGCTTCGACGCACAATATCACGGGATCTTCTGTTGCGGCGTAATCGTTTCCGGCAGGTCGGGTTAACAGGTTGAGCCAGAGTTGACATATTCTTGCTCGGTCGGATGCTCGTAATCGTGATATCCGCTTGAGAGACTCACTGCGGAGGAGCGGCATGAAATCGGGATTTGTCATTTGTTTGCTAATGTGTGGATTGGCGGCTGCACCTGCGTTGTTGCGTGCTCAGAAAAGCGGAGATATTCAGGTATGGCTGACGAACGGCGACAAGTCAGCGCTTTTCGAGCAGCAGAAACCTTCTCTGCAGTTCTCCAGGTCCAAGGGCGAAGAGACTACCATTGAGATCGATGACCAGAAAACATTCCAGACCATCGACGGGTTTGGATTTGCTCTAACCGGAGGAAGTGCCCAGCACCTCGCGCACATGAACGCGGCGAAAAGAGCCGCGCTGCTCAAAGAGCTTTTTGCCTTGGACGGCAAGAACATTGGTATCAGTTATTTGCGAATCAGCATCGGTTCTTCTGACCTGAACGATCATGTTTTTTCTTACGATGACCTGGCTGCGGGCGAAACCGACTCTGAGCTAGTCAAATTTAGTTTGGCGCCGGATCGAACGGAACTCATTCCTATCCTGAAAGAGATATTGGCCGTAAATCCAAAGATTCAGATACTCGGCTCGCCGTGGTCGCCGCCCGCCTGGATGAAGACGAATAACGACCCGAAAGGTGGAAAACTAAAGACTGAATATTACGGAGCCTATGCGAATTATTTCGTTAAATACATCCAGGGTATGAAAGCGGAAGGCATCACTATCGACGCCATCACCATTCAGAACGAGCCGCTCAATGACAAAAATACGCCGAGCATGCTGATGCAGGCGGAAGAGCAGGCGCAATTCATCAAGAGCTATCTGGGTCCCGCGTTCAAAGGCGCCGGTATACGGACGAAAATCATTCTTTATGATCACAACTGCGACGTTCCCGAATATGCGCTCGCCATTCTCAACGATCCGCAAGCGAATCCCTACGTGGATGGTTCGGGTTTTCATCTGTACGGCGGAGAAATAGGCGCCATGTCCACAGTGCACAACGCCTTCCCTCAAAAGAATTTATACTTCACGGAATTCATGGCGGCTGAGCCGACCGAGAGCGCGAGAATCTCAATCTCGAAGCCTGTCGTGGGGACATTTATCGGAGCGTCGCAGAACTGGAGCCGCAACGTACTTCTATGGAATCTTGCCGCGAATTCTAAATTTGAACCGCATACCGACAATGGAGGATGCGGCATTTGTCAGGGTGCCGTCACCATCGACGGCAACGAAGTCACTCGGAACTTGGCGTACTACGCGATGGCGCACTTTTCAAAATTTGTTCGACCAGGATCAGTCCGGATCGCTTCCGGTTCTCCCGCAACACTCCCCGATGTGGCTTTCAAGACCTCAGAAGGCAAGATCGTATTAATCGTGGCGAATGATGGAAAGTCACTGCAGATTTTTCGCGTTCAGTACCACGGCAAGTCCTTCAAGGCATCACTGAAGGATGGAGCTGTCGCCACGTATGTCTGGTAGCCGTCCAGGATCATGCCTCTAATTAAGTTCGGTCTCTGGCCGCAGCCAGCCGCTCGAAGGCGTTAAAAACCGGAAGCTGAGCTTTCTTCAAAGATGAGGTGCTTGTCCATGTCCAGCATTTGCTTTCGATATTGCTGGACGGAAACAAGGATGGCAGCTACGAGTGGGATAAAGAGGGAAGTCCGCCATGGTTCCGCGAGCGACCAGAGTTCCAGTTCGGGCACGTAGCTTGTGAAAATAACGAAGCCGAAGAGATAGCCCACGAGAATGAGCGCGGAATGGCTTTGGAACGGCGGATAAGTGCAAGTGAATGGAATTTTGCGGAAACGCAGGAGAAGAAGTTCGACGAACGCCACTGTGCAGGCGGCGAAGATGGCGGTGTGCAGAAACGCGATGCCGAAGCCCCACACGATGACAGACGAGACGAAGCAAATTGGCACGAGCGGGGCGAGCGAAAAAGTAAGAAGGATTTTGCGAGCGATGGGGCGAGTTTGCAACGCGTCGGGATCAATCCAGACTGCGAAGACCCAATTGGCGCGAAGGTCGGCGGGGATTTCAAACGCGAAGCGAATTCCGAGAATAATACAGAAGCTCAGTATAAACGGGATAGACAAGAGATCTTCGGATGGATTACGCAGCGTGGTTGGGCTGTTGCTATGAACGGCCGAAGCGATGGATTGCGCGACGACCACCAAGCCCATGGCGACAAACGCCGATGCAATTTGCAAATGCGCTTCGCTGCGCAGCAGCGTTCGTGTAATGAAGTGGAAACAGGCGCGCTGGGGCGGGTCGCGAAGAATGGAGCGATCGAAGAGGTTGACGGGAAGAAGATGGAATTGCGAGCGTGGGAGTGGACCGACCTCGGCAGTTTCCGGGATGCGAATGAAGGAGCGGCGAAAACTGAGCGCGTAAGACAGAACAGCGACAACAAGAGAGATTCCTAAAGCCAAGAGAGCGCTGCGAGTCATCGCCGCAAAAAATGGATGGTGACCGTTCCCCCAGAGGGTCTCACAAATTCCCAAAAACCAAACGGGAGGAAGTGAACTGATTCCGCGCGTATTCATTCGCTCCGCCTGAGCGAGGTAAGACGGGACGGTGAAGCTGGTAGCCAGAAGACCCAGGAAGAAAAGCGCGATCGCAAAGCGAACGTACAACGAGATTCTGCGAAAGAGCGCGTAGGGCAAAACCGCCATCAGCAGGCCAATAACGGCGAACACCGCGAAGAAACTGAAGGCGCTGGCAAGCACGACGGTGACGGCATGGCCTGCCCCAAATCGGAGAAAAAGGGAAAGAGAGTTTTGCGAACCGACCACAGCGATAGGGAACAGCACAAAGCTCGCTGCATTCACGTCAAGAGTGAGCGCAGCCGCGAGAAGGAGAATAGCGGCGAAATTCCCTACGAAAATTCTGCGCAAGGAGATTGGCAAAGGAATGATGTTCGTGTAATCGCGGCGGTCCAGGAAGAGCGCGTCCCAGCGCCAGATTGCTGCCGTTCCCGTGACGACCATGGACAGCACAATGAAAAAATATTCGTCGGGAATCGTGGCGGTGAATGGGTCGAAGACACCATCGCCGCGCATCCAGCGGATGAGCGAGCCGTACTTTTCGAAAAGGAGAAGAGAAACCATGACGCCGGGCAGGGCGAGCAGGATCAGTACGACGCCAAGAGCGACATCCATTTCGGATGCGCCCGATTCTCCGCCGCCGTGGAAAACACGGCCGATAAAAACGCGAAGAAGCGTGGGAAACGGGCGGCGAGAGTAAGGTTCCCACGCAGCGCGGAGAGATTGCTGCACACACGCGATCACGGCGAAACCACCACATCCACAATGTTGCTGGCTATTTGCGCGACGTCTCGATCTTCCACGAGATGAAGAAAAATGTTTTCGAGCGAAGTCTGACCGATGCGCTGGCGAACCTCTTCCGTTGATCCGTTCGCGATTACTTGGCCCTTTCTGAGAATGAGCAAGCGAGTGCAAACCTTCTCAACAACTTCGAGCACGTGCGAGCAATAGAAAATAGTTTTACCCCTAGCGCTCAGCGATTGAATAAGATTTTTGAAGATGAGCGCGCTAGTAACATCAAGACCGGAGAGCGGCTCATCGAGGATGAGCACGTCGGGATTGTCCATGAGGGCGGAAATCAGAAGAATGCGCTGGCGCATGCCCTTGGAATAAGAGCTGAGCGCAACATGACGATGAGGAAAAAGAGAGAAGAGTTCGAGGAAAGCCTCGATTTTAGTTTTCATCCGCTGCTGTTGCATGCCGCGCAGAGTTCCGACAAGTTCAAGATATTCGTTGCCGGTTAAGTAGGGATACAGGTTGGCTTCTTCTGGAACGTAGCCGAGATGTTTGCGGTAGCCGACTAAATCCTGCTGGATGTTCTTGCCGTTGAAAAGTACCTGGCCGCTGGAAGGTTCCAGAAGGCCGATGAGCATCTTGACGGTCGTACTTTTGCCCGAGCCGTTCGGGCCGAGATAGCCGAGAACCTGGCCAGGTTCGAGACTGAAGTCGATGCTTTGAACAGCTAGCACCGAGCCGTAATACTTTGTGAGCCCTCTTGCTTCGAGCATCGGGCGCCTTCCTGCGAACAGACAAACCACGAGCGAATCCCAGGATAGTTCCTTTGACACCGAGGGAAAGCGAAAAGTTTCCAACAAATCGTAGTGCGAGCAGCGTGGACAAAACAGCTGGCCGCAAACCGCCGTCCTACGAAGCGGCGACGGCGCGTTTGCGCCAGAAATAATAGGCGGGGATACCGAGAATGAATAGCGCGATGGCGATGTACAGGTTTATGGACTGTCCCGGATTGTGAATCGCGACATAGACAGCATTGCCGACGATGGCGGCCGCGGCGAGGACGAAGAGCAGAGGAGTCCAGGGATAGCCGGGAACGCGATAGGGAATGGCCAAGCCTTTGCCTGCACGACGTAACGGGAAAATGGCGGCAGCGCCGAGGCCGTAGAAAATCCAGCCGATGAAGATGACGCCGCCGATCAGCTCGGCGAATTTTCCGGCGCATGCCAGGACCGCGGACCACACACCCAGCGCGACGATGGCGGATGCGGGCGTCTGAAAGTGTGGATGAACTTCGGCAAGTTTTTTGAAGAAGAGATTGTCATTGGCCATGGCGTAGAAAACGCGTGGGGCCGTGAGCATAACGCTGTTGGCGGCGCTGAAGGTGGAGATGAGAATTGTGAGTGCGACGATGATTTCCGCTCTGCGGCCGAGAACGACGCCGACGGACGTGGAAGCAATGGTATTGCTGGCGGTGGCTCCCGCAGGGCCTAGGGCGACCAGGTACCCGACTACGGCGATGAGATAGAGGCCCGCGAGGGTTAGCGAGCCTAGCAGGAATGCACGAGGGAATGCCTTTTGCGGATTGACGACTTCACCGGCACTGTAGGTGCCGAATTGCCAGCCTTCGTAAGCCCAGAGCACAGTGATCATTGCTAAGCCAAAGCTTGAAATGAGATCGAAACCGTGCTGCGTTGAGCCGAAGGCGGCGGGTAAATCTCCCGCATGGCGGCCCATTGTCAGAAGGATGACGCTGAGAATCACGATGATTGCTACTTTGATCAGCGTGGTCCAGTTCTGTAGGTTGGAACTCTTGCGCGTGCCCCAGACATTTACCGCTGTGACGACGGCGATCATGACGACGGAGAGGACGGTCTTGCCAAGCGCGGCGAGGGGAATGATTTCAGCGAGGTGTTCGGTGAAAGCGCGGGCCAAAGCAGCGACGGAACCGCTCGCAATGACGAGAAACAGGCACCAGCCGTAGAGAAAAGCAGGGATGCGGCCGAACCCATCACGAATAAAACAATAGAGTCCGCCGGCCTCGGGATTTGTGGCGGCGAGCTCGGCATAAGTGAGTGCGCCGAGAAGAGAGAGAGCGCCTCCGACGATCCAGACAAGGAGAGAGTAGCCGACCGAACCGTTTAGCTGGCGCAGGATCAGGCCGGGAGTCAGAAAGATGCCGGAGCCGATGACTCCGCCGATGAAAAGCAAGAAAAGGTCGCGTAGACGGAGAGTTCGGAGGAGCGGTGGCATTAGTAGGTGGCGCGGACCTTGGGGCGCGTGTTCAAGGCATGCATCATAGCTGGAGTTGCCGGGCGGTCAATCGAAAGTTTGCGGGCGGCTTAGTCTGGTTACCGCGCAGGCTGCCATTGTTTTCGCGTGGTATTGCATCAACTGTGAATAGGTGACAGGCAGGAGTGCCTGTCCCACCGAGGCAAGCTGCCTAACCTGGAAGGCCTGGGTCCTCTCCCCTGTTTTCTTGCAAATGTTCATTCTAAAGGGTTTTAAGTCTAATGTTTTGAAACTGCTCATTCCATAGAGTTTACGGACGTGTTTTTGGAACTGCGCATTCCAAAGGGGTTAGTGAATTGGCAAAGAAAATAGAACGAACAGGCCAAAGTCAAAAGCCCCACACGTAAATCGACGTGTGGGGAGCCCCGCAAGGTCAAAAGCAAAGTCAAAGGTGCGCGTCTAACCCTGCGAGCCACCCGTCCTGCGGTCGTCGGAAAATTGAAACAGGCAGCGCGGGGCGATGTCACTGCTGGAATTCTAGTTCGTCACGGAAGTCTCTTGGAAGTGGATTTGAGTTGTTGAATTTCGCCAAATAGAGAGTTGTGCTAGTCGCTGAGAAAAGCGGCAGCAGAGCTGCCGCACTCCAAATGGAGACGTCAGCTCAGTGAGCCGATGGAAGGGGCAGAGCTGGCTATCGCGCGCAAATGTTCATTCTAAAGAGTTTTAAGTCCAATGTTTTGGAACTGCTCATTCCAGAGAGTTTACGTGCGTGTTTTGGAAGTGCGGATTCCAGAGGGGTTAGTGAATTGGCAAAGAAAATAGAACGAACAGGTCAAAGTCAAAAGCCCCACACGTAAAAACCGATGTGCGGGGGCACCCCGCGACCGCACGTAAGGAGCAATCACGCGGCTCGATACCTTGATAGGGATCTTCGATCATTCTTCTTCGGGGGAGTCTGGTTCGGGGAGTTCGGGCGGACACTCAGGAGAAGAGTTGGAATCGGTGAGGGGCGGAGGGGTGGAGAGCGGGGTGGCGTTGGCTAGAACTTTTTGCCATTGTTTAAATTTGTACTCGAAGCGGAACTCTTGCTTTATTAGGGGGATGGAGGAGAGCAGGGCTTTGCCGAGGTAGGTGAGGTTGGCGGCTTTGCGAAGGGAGATACGGTTTTGGGCGACGGCGATGAAGAGTTTGCCGAGGACGTGGTTGATGTCGGTGGCGGTGAGGAAATTGCCGTGAAGGGACGTGGAGACTTCTTCGCCAAGGCGCTGGGACTCGATGCGTTGGAGTTCTTGCCGGGCATGGAAGGCGCAGAAGGAAGAATGGGCAGGGCTGCGTAACATGCGGCAGCAGCGGTCGTCGGAAAATTGAAACAGGCAGCGCGGAGCGATGCTCGTGCTGGAATTGTTGTTCGTCATGGAAGCCTCTTGGGAGTGGATTTGAGTTGTTGAGTTACGTTCGATATTGAGTTGTGCTGGCCGCCGAGAAAAGCGGCAGCAGAGCTGCCGCACTCCAAACGGTGTTTTCGGCTTAGAGAGCCGGTGTTCGAGCGGGCAAAAAAATAGCCGCCTGGAAGGCGGCGCAACGAGCAGATTGGGTCTGATTCTCCAACAGAAGAGTATCACGGACGATATAACTCTGTCAATAAATATTTTTGAGTTTTTAAGGCCGAGGACGGGAACAGACATGGAGCAGGGGATCAAGATGGCCAAGGCTAGGAAGGCGGCTGTACGAGA
Organism: uncultured Acidobacteriota bacterium; assembly: GCA_963784015.1. Lineage (GTDB taxonomy): Bacteria > Acidobacteriota > Terriglobia > Acidiferrales > UBA7541 > Acidiferrum. Next base: position 366,346 of record CAWAPX010000023.1, on the reverse strand, counting down.
TTCAGCGCTTCGCTGGCTTCCCCGGGAGAATGAATTCGCTACCCAGCAGATATTGATACAGCGACTCCAGCGGTCCTGACGGATGGAGGTTGTCAGCAGTGACCATGCCGTTTGTCTCTTTCCAGGTCCAGCCCGTCAGTCCCGCTACTTTTACATATCGTTGCATATCTTCCACCGGCATAGGATAGACGGATACCCGGACATTTTGCGTGAAGAGCCGGGCGATTCCTTCCAGCAAACTTCCTGGCAGGTCGTTGTAGCGATCTTCAAAGACACGCACAAGGACCATCAGTCCGATGGCGAAGTGAATCCGCGATTTCGTGTAGCGATTTGCATACGCGCTCATGGTGTAGAGTTCGCGTGCGCGGAATAACATCACGCCGTAACCCAAGGTGTGAAGCGCTTGCACGTGCTCCACGATCTCTTTGAGGGACACTTCTGTACGTCCGTCGTTTGCTCCGTCGATCGACAGACAAAACAATCCGAGCCCACCTTTGCTCTCCTTTAATTCCGCTTGCGGCAATGCACTTAGGGTGTCCTGGACGAGATTCGCATGAAGCTGGTCCACGTTGTCGAAGTGGCCAGGAGCCAAAACCAGTGCGTGTTTGTAGAGCAGTTCGTTGGGCGGGACGAATTGGTCATTCGCGGGAAAGACCACCGCTTCCGCGTATCCGCCGGCCACCAGAAAAGCGTGGAGCTGGTTGCGGTCCCAAGACTCGAAGACCGGTCCTTTCAATTCCATGCAGTCGATTTCCAGTCGCTCCAATCCAAGGTCTTCGAATACGCCGGCGAGAAACTCTTCGAGCGAACCTGCAGCACGGTAGGCCGCCCAGATCAGATTCACGCCGAGAATGCCCACGGCTTCTTGCTGCTGCACGTTACTGGAATCGCGCAGATTCACGTGCAGAATTACGTCATTGGGCGCCGCGTTCGGTTGGGCCCGGAAACGCAAGCCCACCCATCCATGGCAGTCGTTAGTTCCCGCGTAATTGCGGGCAGAAATGGTATCAACGAATGAGAAAAATTTCGCATCGGCTCCGCGACTGGCCTGCAATTGTTCCAGCAGCTCTTCCCACTCGCTATTGAGCATGGCCAGGAGACGGGGTTTGGAGACATAGCGGGTCCCCACTCCGTAAAGGTGGTCGCTCACTTCCTTGTCATAGGCTGAGATCGTTTTCGCTACCGTGCCGGAGGCGCCGCCAACACGGAGAAACCAGCGAGCCACCTCTTGACCCGCACCGATTTCCGCGAAAGAACCGAAGATGGAGAGGTCAAGGTTGAGGGAGAGTGCTTTTTGATGTGCGTCGCGCTTGTCTTTAGTGGGCATAGGTGCGCCTCCACGTGGCTAAAACTTGTCTCATAAATGTATCAGGCGGCGGGTAGTGAGTTTCCTCAGGGACTAAAGCCCTGTTTGCCGGTTTCAATGTCGGAGAAAAAGCTCCGACCCCTAGGAAGGCATTTATGGGACAGCCTCTAGACTCTAGCATCGTCAGGTCGTTACTCCTTGAAGACGAGGGGAGGCCCGCTGACTCGCTTTATCTTGAGGTCGACGGTCACCTCGACGCGGTTGGCGATTTTGACCAGGGGAATGCCTTTATTCATTCCGTAATCTTTACGATCGAAGGCCATCGTCCCTGTGACCGTTCCCGAGCCCGTTCCTGTCCTGGCAAGCGTAAGGTTCAGCTTCTCGGCTTTGGTAACTCCGCGGATCGTAAAGTCGCCGTTCATTTCAAAAGTTGTGGGACTCGTTTGGACGACCTTGGTGGACTTGAATGTTATGTAGGGATCTGCTTCCGCATCGAAAAAATCCTTACTCTTTAACTTTCCATTCTTCATGCCGTTTCCAGTGTCTACGCTGTCGGCTTGAATCTTAATTTCCAGAACGCACAGGCTGGCATCAGTAGAGGGACAGGTGAAGTTCGATTCCCACTTATGGAAAGTACCTTTGATGGCGACCGATGCTTCCACATCGAAGCTAATCGCGCTTACAACCGGCGTAACCTCGAAAACAGGAACTTGTGCACGGCCAACTAAAGGAAACGCGACGACCGCAAGGGCCCAAATCAGATGTTTTCGCATACTTGATCTCCTATTTACCGTTCACTTGCTGTTGCGAGAATTTTACACAACTCCTGAGTTCATGAGATCTCATCGCAGATTCATCTTTGCAGAAGCCAACGAAAGGAACCAAATTGTTGTGTGTCCTTAACTGTTATGCTTTGTGCTTTGGGGCGATGCTAGGCGTTGGAATGTTCGTTGAGCACTGTCAAAAGTGACAGGTCGCTATCGTTGGCAGCCTGAGCAGAAACCCAACGCTAGTCTACTGGAGTGACGGGAAACCCGAAAACAATACACTCGCCTGGTGAACGCTCGAAATACGAAACTCGAAATACGAAGTGCGCTCAGTGGGCCGCGGATGGAGAGTGTTATGACTGACGACATAACTCCGTCAACAAATATTTTCGAGCTTAAAGGCCGATGATGGGAGCGGGCATGAAACAGAGGATAAAGATGGCGAGGGTCAGGAGGGCGGCTAGGCGGCGTGGCGGATCGAGGGAGATGGGATCGTAGATGGGGGCGATGCGGAGAAACCGCAGGCCGAAGAGAAGGGCGGCCCAGACGAACCAGCCGTACCAGAAGAAATAGCCGAGAGGAATGAGGGCTAGAGGGAGAAGGAGGGTGGAAAAGCGGTGAAGGCGGGGACTGACGGAGCGGAGGATGTGGCCACCGTCGAGTTGTCCGGCGGGAAGAAGATTCAAGGTTGTGGCGAAAAGACCGACCCAGGCAGCGCGGCCTACTGGAGGAAGTAGGAGGATGTGGGGATTGACGCCGGGATGAAAGAGGGCGTCGAGGAAGCGGAGAAGGAGTGGGGTGCCGAAGATGACGGAGTTTTGATTGGGATCGACATGAGCGATGGCGGGGACGATCGTCGAATGAAGGACGCCATAAATCAGGGCAGGAACGGCAAAAACAAAGCCGACGAGCGGGCCGGAAGCGCCTACGTCAAAAAGAGAGCGTGTGGTGCGAATCGGGGAGCGCATGAGAATGAACGCGCCGAAAGTCCCGATAAGAGACGGGAAGGGAATAAAGAAGGGGTAGCTTGCATGGATGTGATGGTGGCGGCAGGCGAAGAAATGCCCGAGTTCGTGGGCAAGGAGAATGGTCAGCAGAGTGACGGCAAAGGGAAGACCGGCTAGTAGGGCGGCGGGATTTTTGTAGAAGAGAGTGAAGGCGCGGATGAATTCGTCGAGGGAAGCGGCTTGATTGTTGGCGTAGGCGATGGCGAATTGGGTGCCTGCTGCAAGGCAAGTGCAGAGCGTCAGTAGAAAAAGGGCGATGGCGAGAATGAGCGACTTGAGGGACGGGCGCGGAAAAACCGGAACGTAAAATTGGGCACGCGGGGGTACGTCGCTCCAATCAATGGGAGCTGGAAAAGGGTTCACTGTGGAATTTGAAGGTGGCGTGCTCACAAAGAGTTTGGACTACCTGAAAAATTACAAATACAAGTACAGCACAGTTGGACGAGTTGCGCTAGCGGCTCAAGCGAGATGTGCATCGGGCGCAGTCAGATGATAGATTTTTTGTCAGCAATTGAGCTGGCACAAACTTTTAGCGCATCGACAGATAGGGAGTTGGGTAAGTTGCTTGGAAAAGCGGCAGCAGAGCTGCCGCACTCCATATCGCACGACTCATTAAGCGGTTGGCAGAATGGGGACGATATGCAAATCATTGACGATATTCCGGTTTGGGGGCCTCCCGATGCGGGGGCGGTCAGCCAGATCAAGACTTGCGCGAAGAGCGCGGACCGCGTGGCATTGGGTTCTGGGAATCAGTATGTAGATTTGTTCACAGACGAGCAGGATCGCGTTTGGATTGGAGTACATTTTGGATCGCGAGGGCTTGGGCACAAGATAGCGGCCTGGTTTTTGACAATTTAGTTGCGACTTACTCGGACTGGCCGAAGGTGTTGCAGGCTGCGATTGTTCCGTTATCCAGACCGGCTTTGAACCAGTGCATCCGTTGTTGGGAAGTGCCATGCGTGAAGGATTCCGGGCTGATATGGCCAGTGGACATTTTTTGCAGGCGGTCATCGCCGACGGCAGCCGCTGCACCTAGCGCGGATTGCACGTCGCCGCTTTCGAGTAGGCCGCGTTGCTGAGTGGAGTGCGCCCAGACTCCCGCGAAACAATCGGCCTGGAGTTCCAGTTTCACGGAGAGCGGGTTCGCTTCGCGAGAATTACTTTCCTGAAGCTGATGGACCTTACCTTCAATTCCTAACAGTTTCTGAACGTGGTGGCCGAGTTCGTGGGCGAGAACATAAGCCTGTGCGAATTGGCCGGGTGCGCCGAAGCGGCGGTTCAGTTCATCGAAAAAACCGAGGTCAATGTAGACCCTCTCGTCTTCCGGGCAATAGAAAGGACCAGTGGAGGCAGCCGCGCCGCCGCACCCGGATTGTATGCTGTCACGGAAAAGGACTAGCTTGGCGTGACGATAGGGAGTGTTCGTTTGCTCCGGAAGAATTTGAGTCCAAGTTTTTTGCGTGTCGTCAAGCACGAACGACACGAATTGAACCAGCGGCTTCTCGGTTTCGTCGCGGGCCGGGTCGGGTTGGCTGACGGTGGTGCCCGGATCTCCTGTACCACCGCCAAGCAAAGTAAATAGGTTGGTCCTGAAAATGAAACTGAGGATCAGGAGAATAAGCGCGCCACCGATTCCCAGATGGAAGCCGCCGAATTGAAAGCCGCCACCGCCACCGCCGCTGTCATCGCGACGGTCCTCGATGTCTTGGCTCTCGTCACCGGGGGACCATCTCATGAATTTATTCTCCTTACAGAAAAATACCTGGCGGCATCTTCTCAAGCGGGCTGTGTGATTACGGTAGCAGGGAGAACAGGTGCGTGCCAATACAAGCTTTGCGGTACAAGGAGCCTATTAAAGGAGGTTATTAAACGTCAGGAAAATCCTATGCCTTCTTCGTGGCTTCGATGCCTTGGAGTTCTTTGCCGGGTTTGAAGCGGACGGCTTTGCCGGGAGGGATGCTGACTTCTTCGCCGGTGCGCGGGTTGCGACCGATGCCGGTTTTGCGGGGCTTGACGCTAAAGACGCCGAAGCGGCGGAGTTCGATGCGCTGGCCACGGCCGAGAGCTTGTTTGAGAGAATCGAAAACTGTTTCGACCGCCTGCTCGGCTTTGGTGCGGCTGATGAGAGTCTTGGCGACAACCGCATTCACGATGTCCAGCTTGATCACACGCGCCTCCTGCTTCGTGAGGAAATGCTAGAGGGTGAGGCGCGGGTTGTCAAGACGAGATGGGTAAACTACACTGATGCGCTTTCGAGGAGCTGACAGCTTACAGCTCACAGCTTACAGTTTAGGGAAGAGAGAAGGGGATGTGGCGGAAGGAAGGGGTTCAAGAGTTCAAAGTTCAAGAGTTCAAAGTTCAAGAGTTCAAAGTTCAAGAGTTCAAAGTTCAAGAGTTGAAGTTAGAGGAGTTGAGGAAGAGGAGTTCCGTGTCGGACAGTTCGGAGTTGGACAGTTAGAATCTGGGTGGGGCAAGCCCCACCCCTACAGGGGTTCGTCAGAGACGTGCGGTGAGGACGAGGTTCAAAAGTTCAGGGTTCTAGAGTTCAACAGTTCAAAAGTTCGAAATTCAAAAGGTGAATTGAGGAGGAATGGATGTCTGTTAAGCCAGACCGGTGGATCCGCAAGATGTCGCTGGAACATAAGATGATTGAGCCGTTCACCGACCGGCAGGTGCGCGAAGGAGTGATCAGTTACGGAGTTTCGTCGTATGGGTACGACATTCGCGTGGCGGACGAATTTCAGATATTTACGAATGTGAATTCGACGATTGTGGACCCGAAGCATTTTGATCCGCGGTCGCTGGTGCCGTTCAAGGGCGATGCGTGTTTGATTCCGCCGAATTCTTTTGCGCTGGCGAGGTCGGTGGAATATTTCCGGATACCACGGAATGTTTTGACGATTTGTTTGGGGAAGTCGACGTACGCGCGGTGTGGGATCATCGTGAACGTGACGCCGTTCGAGCCGGAGTGGGAAGGGTTTGTGACTTTGGAAATCAGCAACACCACCCCTTTGCCTGCCAAGATTTATGCGAATGAAGGGCTTTGCCAGGTACTATTTTTTGAGTCGGATGAAGATTGCGAAGTGAGTTATAAGGATAAGAAGGGGAAGTATCAGGCACAGAGCGGGATTGTTTTGCCGCGGTTATAAGCGAGAGAGGGCACGATGTATCGTGCCCCTACTAAATCTGAGTGGAAATTTGAGTGAGCTTGATGTTGGCGACGGGATAGTTGTGTTCGCGCCAGGCTTCCAGGCCGCCTTCGAGTGGGCGAATCCGTGTGATTCCTTGTTTTCTGAGGAGGAGCGCCACACGGGCGCTCGTGGCTTCGTTTGGTCAAGTGCAATAGAGGATGATTTCACGATCGTGGGGCAGCAGATCGTTCTTCTCCTCCAGTTCCTTAGCGTCCATGCGGAAAGCGCCGGGGATGGTTTCCGGGTCGGCTTCAAAATCCATGGAATGACGAAGGTCGACAATGACCAGGTTTTCGCCGGCGTCGAGCTTTTGCTTCAATTCTTCAACGGAGATCCGGGCGATGCGAAGCGCGCGCAAAAAGCGTTTGCGCGCGAGGAATTTGTAGCCGAGATAGGAAGCGAAAGCGGCAACGAGAATGACGGCGAGCCAGCCGCCGAGAGAGATGGCGCGTTCGGCGATGCGCTCGATCTGGCCGCTGAAGAGGTAGCCGAGGCCAAGGAAAGTGCCTCCCCATAGGATGGAGCCAGCGCTATCGAAAAGGAAGAAACGCCTGGCGCGCATCTGAAAGACCCCGGCAAGCGGCGGAGCGACGGTGCTAAGACCGGGAAGGAACTTGGCAAAGAGCAGGGAGCGTGCACCCTGCTTGGAGAAAACACCTTCAGTGCGGCGGACGCAGGAATCCGGCTCGATGGAAATCTTGCAAAGAAATTGAAGGACTTTGATGCCTTTGCGGAGCCCAAGTTGATACCAGAGTGAATCGGCGCAAACCGCGGCAAAGGCAACCACGAAGAGCGACGCGAAGATATTCAGCTGATGGGAGCCCGCGAGCGCGCCCGCGGCAAGCAGAAGAGGAAGCGAAGGCACGGGGACTCCCGCTTGTTCGGCGAAGACCCAGGCAAGCAAAACGACATAGCCATGATGGAGAAGGAACTCGATGGTGCGGTGCATTTGGCTGGGCTAGTTCCTTCTGTAATTAACGTAACCGACTATCGAGAGACGATAGGAGAAGTATGCCCCCAGCGGCCTGACATGACAAATTCGGTTAAAGGCTTGCGTGTTCGCGGAGCAACTTCACGGTCGTGCAATGGTTGCGGGAGCGATTTTGGATCTCCAGGATAGCCGAGGGCGATGGCTGCGATAGGCTCCCAGTCGGCAGGAATATCGAAAACTTGCTTGGCCTTGGCGGCGTCAAAGCCGCCCATTTGGTGAACGTAAAGGCCTCGCGCCGTAGCTTCCAAGCTGAACAACATGGTGGCCGCGCCAGTATCGTAGAAAGCGTTGCGATTCGGATTGCCGTTGCCTTGGAATTTAAGATGCGATATGGCGAGAGCAAGGACAGGCGCGCTTTTGGCCCAACCGGCGTTGAATTCCACAAGTACGCTCAGCATTTTTGCGAAGTCTTCAGGAATGTCCTTTGTTCCGAGGAGGTACGCCCAGGGCTGTTCGTTGCTGCTGGAGGGAGCCCAGCGAGCGGCTTCGAAAAGACTGGCCAGAATTGCGGGCTCAACCGGCTTGTCGGAGAAGGCTCGCGGACTCCAACGATGGCGGATGAGATCGTGAACCGGAAAATCTGTCGTCGCTGGCTTATGCATGGGTTTCTTCCTTTAGCGTGTTTCAGGGATTAGATGAACGAGAGCGAGTGAACGGTGCGTGCGAAACTGGCACTTTTTTTGCGATAGATCTATGCAATCCGCCGGAGCGAAGAGATTCGGTTCTTCGCTCCGGCAGGCCACAGAGTCTTCTACAGGCGTAGCCAGCGTTACATTGATTTTCGTACTGGGCCAAATCGGGAAGGGCCCGATTTACTTTTTGGCAGGAATCATTTCGGCGTCGATAGTGATGGAGATCTCATCGCCGATCATACCTGGGCCGTACGTGATGCCGTAGTCCTGGCGAGTGATTTTGGAACTGGCGCTAACGCCCATGCGCTGATTTCCCCAGGGATCCTTTACAGGAGCGGTGGGACCATCGACATCCAGGACGACTTCTTTGGTGGCCCCGCGAATGGTGAGGTCACCCGTGACTTTCAATTTGCCGGGAGAAACTTGTTCGACGCGCTTGGACTTGAAAGTGATGGTTGGATAGTGTTCGACGTCAAAGAAATGATCGCTTTTGAGATCCTTATCGCGGTCGGCGACGCGCGTGTCCACCGAAGTCGCATCGATCGTGACATCCACGGTGGATTTGGTGATGTCCTTGTCATCGAATTGGATAGTGCCAGTTACTTTCGTAAAAGCACCGCGAACTGTCGAGATCATCAGGTGCTTGACGGCGAATTGAGCTGATGAATGTGCGGGGTCGATTTGCCAGGTGGTAGTGGCCGCGGCGGCGGGCAGGGAAAGAATGGCTGCCAGTCCTGCGGTGAGTGCGATGCGAGAGAAAGCTTGTCCCATGAGTGTTGCCTCCTTAACCGAGTGCTGCGTCTAAGCAGATTTTAATTTTGCTACGTTTACTCCGGTCCGCGAGCGCGGACTTCCTCCAACAGCTCGGCGAGTGCTTTCAAGCGCGCAGCGGGCAGGTGGTGAAACTGGCGCTTGTGAAGCTCGCGAACAGGCTGATCGAGACTTTTCAAAAGAGCTAGACCCGCGGGGGTGATGCGAGTTTTGATGACGCGCCGGTCGTCGGTCTGGCGAGCGCGAGAGATGAGGCCGCGCTTTTCCATGCGGTCGAGGAGACGGGTCATGTCCGGGTCGTGAGAGATCATGCGTTCGCCGATGCCGCTGCAGGCGAGACCTGCGGGTTCGGACCCGCGGAGAATTCGGAGGACGTTGTATTGCGTGCCGGTTAGGCCGTGAGGTTTGAGGAGTTGCTCGGCTTCGAGGCCGAGGGAGTCGGCCGTTTTTTGGAGGGAGATGAAGATACGGGCTTCGACGGGGAGAGGTGGATGGGGGATGGGGCGGCGACTCATGGGGCTACGATAGTTGTTATGACGACTAATGTCAAGAGGAAAGAATTCAGACTGAAACCGCTTGGAATGTGACAAGGCGGAGTACGCAGGAGTGCGTCCTGGGCAGCAGATGCGGGCACGGCGTGCCGTGCCCCTACGAGGGATTCGGATGGCTAGGGTTTGCGGAGGGGACGGACGTGGATTTCGCTTAGGAAGCTTTGGGGACTTTGGGTGACGATCATTTCTACGGCGTGGGCTACGTCTTTCGGGGAGAGAACCTTGGCGGGATTTTTTGGGCCACGTGCGGAGCCGGAGGAAAAGCCAGTGGCTACGCTGCCGGGGCAAATGACGCTGACGCGAATGCCGTGCTCTCGGAGATCTTCGGCCATGCAGGCGGAAAGGCCTTGAAGGCCCCATTTGGAGGCGCAATAGATGCCGCCGCCGGCGAAGGCATTGCGGCCAGCGAGAGAGCTGATGTTGATGATGTCGCCGGAGCCGCGCTTGATCATTGCAGGGACAACCGCGCGGGAGACGAGAAAAACGCTTTTGAGATTTGTGTTCAGGACGCGGTCCCAGTCGGCTTCGGTTTTTTCGTGGGCTGGACCGAAGAGGCCGATGCCGGCGTTGTTGACGAGGATAGAGATTGGGCCAAGCGCAGCTTGGGTCTTGTCCACGAGGGCGGTTACATCAGCGGAGCGCGAGACGTCAGCGAGTTGCGAGTGGACGGGCGAGCCGGATTTTTTCAGCTCAGCTTCCGCGGCGGCAAGCGCCTCTGCATCGCGGCCGCAGATTGCGACGCTGGCACCGAGTTCGGCAAGTCGGAGCGCGATGGCGCGGCCGATGCCGCGATTGCCGCCAGTGACGAGAGCAACTGCTCCGAGGAGCGGTGCACGGTCGTGAGCTAATGTATTCACTGTATCTTTTGGAGGCATTTGAATTCTTCCTCTCGCTTGCCACCTTTTTTATGCGAAACTCATCTTACCATCCAGGAGTCTAAGCAGTTCCCACGTAGCTTGGGATCCTCGAAGGTGTGTAGGGAATACAAAGAAACGCTTCAGGCGAGCGCTTCCACAGGCTCCTTAAAAATTCCTGAGATGACAGCTTGCGGATAGACTGGGGCTTTTCCTATAATTCCCAAGTTTTAGAAGAAGAACAATTTTGAAACAAACGGATCTATCGGCAGCGGCATTGTGCGAGAAAAACCAGAAACGAAAATCCAGGTTGAAGTTAGGGCGAGGAGAGTGGGAATGAGTGGAACACGCAAAGTGGCAGGCCTCGCGATTGTCGCGGCGCTTTGTCTGATTTTAGTCAGCGGGATGAGCGCGGTGGCGCGGGCCCAAGCGCCGGCAGCGGGAGGGCAGGACGCCGGGGCGGGGAAGCAGCCGTACACGATGCCGGAGTACAACTCGTATCAGGCTTGTGCGAGTGAGAAGGTTCCGGCCACGCAGTTGAAGTGTCTCGATGATTTCGTCTCGAAGTATCCCAATTCCGCGTTGCTGATTTACGTTTATCCGCTCTACGTCCAGGCTTACGGGGGGCTGAAAAATTATCAGAAGGTGATCGAGTATTCGGACAAGGTCATCGGGCTGGGAGACAAGATTGATGCGGGCGGGCAATATCAAGCGCTGTACGCACATTGCTTTGCGTATAACGCCTTGACTCCAGCTCAACAGGCGGACCCTGCAACTGCGAAAGCGGCAAGAGATTCCGCCGTCGCCGGATTAAAAGCGCTGGATGCGGTCAAGAAACCAGACAGCATGACGGATGATGCGTTCGCCACGCAGAAAAAGCAGATTCAGATTTATTTTAATGGGACAGCCGCGCAGGCTTCGGCGAACATAAAGGATTTCGCAGGCGCGATTCCTTTCTATAAGGCCATGCTAGCGCTGAATCCTGACGATGGAGTCACGAGTTATCGGCTGGGGCTGGCGTACGAGGCGTTGACGCCACCACAGCACATGGATGCTTTCTGGTCGATCGCGCGCGCTGTCTCGGCGAAGGGTGCCACGCAGGCGCAATCCACGAAAGTGAAGGAGTATCTGCGAAAGCTGATCGTGAATTACCAACAAGCTGCGTGCGATAACTTGACGGACGCGGAGCTGGCGGAGTTGCTGCAACTGGCGGGCAGTTCCGCGGAGCGACCGGCGAGCTACAACTTGCCGAGCAGCGCGGACCTGGATGCGGCCCGGAAGGATATGACGATCGCCTCGGTGATGACGGATCTGAAAGCGGGCGGCGACAAGGCTAAAGTTACGTGGCTGGCGTCGTGCGGGCTGGAATTTCCCGGAGTGCCGGGCAAGGTGATTGAGAACACTCCCGGAGATGTTGCTGTGCTCAAAGTAGCCTTCGTGACGAGCGACGCGGAGTTCGATGCCGCGACGGTGGCGAACATGGAAGTGAAGGTGGCTGGGCAGCCGGATGTGGCTCGCATAGAGAAGGATAGCGCGATTCACTTTACGGGGACGCTCGTTTCCTACGATCCGGACCCGGCGTTCATGCTGCACTGGGAAAAAGGCAAAGTGAACGAAGAGGATATCCCGAAGGAAAAGTCTGCGCCGAAGAAGACGGTGAGGAAGAAGCCTGCGAGCTGATCGAGCGGCACAGGACAGAGGATAAATTACGAACGGCTCTCCGGCTTCACCGGGGGGCCGTTTTTCTTTTGGAGGAGAAGGTTCTCTCGTTAAAAACAGTACGAGGTGGGAAAGCGGGCGGGGCAAGCCCCGCCCCTACAGGGCTACGAAGTTAATTCGCTCAGCGGGAGTGGTGGTTTTTTGAAGCGAGCTTGTATTCGTCGATCTTGCGGCTCAGGGTGTTCCGATGAATGCCGAGAACTTGGGCGGCGCGGGATTGGTTGCCGTTGGCGCGCTCCAAGACGCGCTTGATGAAACGCTTCTCGAACTCGCCCACGGCCTCATCAAACAGAATGCCGCGATCCACCATTTGTGTGACGAGTCCTTCGAGTTGATCTTTCACGATCGCACGCTCCGCGGAATTTGTTCCAGCTTGTTCTGGGCCCGTTTGCAGTTACGTTTGGAGCAATTGGTCCAGCTCGTGCCCTGCCAGGATGCGATACGCTTCCCGGTATTTGGCACGCGTGGCAGCGACGACATCGGGCGGAAGTTCCGGGCCGGGTGGGGTCTTGGGCCACCGGATTCGCTCGAGGTAATCTCGCACAAATTGTTTGTCAAAAGAGGGTTGAGGGCCCCCGGGTTGGTATTGAGCGGCGGGCCAGAAGCGGGAGGAGTCTGGGGTGAGCGCTTCGTCGATCCACATTAGGGAATCCACGGCCTCGGGCGAACCGAGAGTGCTGTTGAGAAGGCCGAATTCGAACTTAGTGTCGGCGAGAATCACACCGCGGGGCTCGGCGTAGGCGGCGGCGCGCCGGTAGATGTCGATGCTGATGCTGCGGACGCGCTCGGCGAGGTCCGTGCCAATGAGGGATGCGGCCTGCTCGAAAGAGATATTTTCGTCGTGACCGGTGGCGGCTTTTGTGGCGGGCGTGAAGATGGGTTCGGGCAAGCGCTCGGATTCGCGCATGCCCGGCGGGAGCACAATGCCGCAAATTTTTCCGGTGGCCTGATAATCTTTCCAGCCTGAGCCGGAAACATAGCCTCGCACGACGCATTCGATGGGGAGAGGCTGCGTCTTGCGGACGACCATGGAGCGGCCGTCGAGTTCCTCGCGGAAGGCGTTGAACGCGACGGGGAATTCGGTGGAGCTGAGGACGTGATTGGGGATGACGTCCTTTAGAAGATCAAACCAGAAAAGGGAGAGCTGGGTGAGGACGCGGCCTTTATCGGGAATGGGCGTTGGGAGAATGACGTCGAACGCAGAGAGCCTGTCCGTGGCGACGATGAGGAGCTTGTCGCCGAGGTCGTAGATATCGCGGACTTTCCCGCGCGCCGCGGGAGTGAGACCGGCGAAATGCGTTTCTTGAATGAGTCGACTCACAGGGCCTGAAGGCACAGGAAAGTTTCTCCCCAAAGGTGCGGAGCATTCTAGCGCAGCGGCTCGTCGAGGGGAAGCTGCGCGTAGAGGAAATTTTTGGATAAAGAATATGAGACGAAGAGATTATTTTTGCGCGGGCTCACGATGAACAACCGAGCGGCTCGGACTGGAGAGCTTGACCGCAATGCATTAGCAGGTGCACAAGGAGATTTAGCGCCCACCATTTCCAGCGCACCGGATGGTGCTTTAGCGAGTGCTTAAGCGGCGGAGGCTGCTTTTTGTTTGAGAGCGGGAGCTTCGTCGCCTTCCCAGCGGACGCTGACCAGCTTGGAGACGCCGGGCTCTTGCATGGTGACGCCGTAAAGCACGGAGCCGGTCTCCATGGTTTTGCGATTGTGGGTAACGATGATGAATTGCGTTTGGCCGCTCATGTCGCCGACGAGGCGAGTGAAGCGGCCGACGTTTGCTTCGTCGAGCGGTGCATCCACTTCGTCGAGGATGCAGAAGGGGCTCGGCTGATAGCGGAAGATAGCGATGAGCAGGGCGAGCGCGGTCATGGCCTTTTCGCCGCCGGAAAGCAAGAGGACGTTCTGCATGCGCTTGCCAGGAGGCGAAGCGACCACGTCGATACCGGCGTCGCCAGAGCTGTCGAGTTCGGTGAGGCGCATTTCCGCCATGCCGCCTCCGAAGATGGTATGGAAAGCTTCGGAGAAATTTGCGTTGATGGCGTTGAAGGCTTGTTCGAATTTTTCGCGAGAGACAAGGTCGAGCTCGGCGATGGCTTGCTGTGTGTCGGCGATGGATTTGAGAAGATCATCGCGTTCGCGGGTCAGGAACGTGAAGCGTTGCTCGCACTCGTTGAACTCTTCGAGAGCCATCATGTTGACGGGACCCATGGCTTCGATGCGCTGCTTCATTTCGCGATAATTCGTTTCCGCGATGGCGAGTTCTTCGCCGGTCATGAAAGCGGCTTCCGTGGCGATCAGATCTTCGGGCTGTGCGTTGACTTCAGTCATGCAAGTTTCGCGCAGATGCTGGCGGTCAGAATCGTTGCGAGCGTGATCTACTTCGGCGTGGCTGCGCTGTTCGCGCAGCTCCTGAAGCGATTGGCGACCTGCGCGGAGATGATCTTCCATTTGGGTGACACGCGTACGGCCGCTGTCCCACTCTTGCTCGAGCTGACGCTGGCGAACTTCGAGGCGAAGCTTTTCGCCGCGCAGGCCTTCGAGTTGTTGCGCGAGCTCTTCGCTCTGCTTGGTTAGAGCGGCAGTTTCATCCCAAATCGAGGATTCTTGCTGCAAGAGCAGAGTTTCGCGGCGGTCCAGTTCCGCGCGCTCTTCTTGCAAACGCGCGGCGAGGCCTTCGGCTGCCGAAAGACGTTCGTTGAGAGCAGCTAGTTCGGCGCGGCCGGTAGCGAGTTCGTTCTGCTCGGTATGAACCGAACTTCGAAGTAGCGCGAGTTGTTCGATAAGGCGAGTGCTTTCAGCTTCCGCTCCGGCGCGACTAATGGCAGCGGCAGCGTGCTGATGCTTGGCTTGTTCGGCGCGCATTCTTGCGTCTTCGGAATCTTTGCGAAGGCGCAAAAGTTCGTTCTGGCAAACGGTGAGCTCGAGGCCGAGCCGCGCCAGTTCACTTTGCATGTGCTCGTGACGATGAGTAGCGGAGAAGACGTTGCGCTCGGCATCGCGTTGCTGGAGCGTGATTTGTTCAAGCGATTGCTCTGTTTCGCGCAGTTCCGTGCTCACTTGCGCCAGCGCGGCTTGCGCTTCGCTCGATTCATGCTCGATGCGCAAAACATCGGCGTCTAGAGCGCGGAGTTCGCGCTTCATGCCGAGCGGGCCGGCTTCATCTGCGCGGCCGCCAGTGACCATACGCCCCTGGTAGCAGGTGCCATCCGGGGCGACGAAAGCGAACTGCGGATTGTCGCGCGCTAGCGTTTCCGCGGCGGCGGAACTGTTCGTCAAATAGGCGGAACGCAAGCGCGGGAGAAACTGCTTGGCGGCTGCGCCCAGCGGATCGCGGAAGCCGACTAGTTTGTCGAGGCGAGAGATCACGCCGTCTTCGATGTGGAAATTGATGATCGGTTCGTATTCGGCCAAGCGCAGATTGCGCAGGGAATCGACAAAGAATGTGGCGCGGCCTCCGACTTCGTCTCGGAGCAGGGAAACGCCGGCGCGAGCGTGGTCGAAGGTTTCGACAACAACGTACTCAAGTTCGTCGCGAAGATATTGCTCGATAGCGGCTTCGTGTTGCTCCTCGACTTCGGCGTAGTCCGCGAGGACGCCGACGGCGCGGAAGCTCTGCCCGCCCCCACGTTCATTGGCGGCGAAGAGCTTTTGCACGGCATCGGCGGTGTAGGAGCGGTCGTTGAGAATTTGCGTGAGCGTCTCATGGCGCGCGCGAACGCCGGAGAGCGAATCGCGCAGGACATCCGCTTTCTGCGTAGTGGCCTCACGTTGCTGGCGCAAATCCGCGATGCGCGATTGCAGAGCAGCCGCGTTTTGGCTCAGCGCGTTGAGCTTGCCGCTTGCGGCTTCCCAGTCATAGGCCGCCTGATCGGCATCGTCGCGAATGCGAATGGAAGTTTCGAGCAGTTCGTGCTCGTTCGCTTCGCGCTTGCGCAACGAATCGAGGTGGTGGACGAGAGCCTCTTCCGCCTGCTTCTGTTCGCCATGCAAACGAAGAAGGCTGTCGCCGGCTTCCGATGCGGAACGGCGCAGCTCTTCGATGCGCGCCTCGGATTCCTGAATCTGAGTGGCGCGCGATTCCGCTCGCACGGAAAGCTCATCCACTCGGGCGGAAAGGACGCCGGACTCATCGTGCAGCGAAGTCACCGCAAGCTGCTGCGTGGTGCTGCGAGCTTGCCACTCCGTCGCTTGAGCGGCAGCTTCCGCCATTTCGGAGGAGATTTGCGTGCGGCGCGAGCCGAGTTCCGTGGCGCGCTGCTGGTTGAACGCGATGCGGTTTTCGGTGCGATCGACTTCGAGGGCGGTGAGATTCAGGACGTTTTGATTCTGGCGGATCTCGGCGTCCAGTTCGTAGATGCGCTGGTTGAGGCGGTCCTGCTCGCCTTCCTGCTGCTGAATGGTCTGAGCGTGCTGCGTTTCCGCCGCGGTGAGTTCGGTGAGCTGTTTGGCGATGCGCTCCGCCTCGGCGTCCAACTCGCGGGCTTTTCCGGCGAGCATCTGGCGAACGATGCCGCGCATCTGGTCGCGAATTTCGGCGTAGCGGCGGGCCTTAGAGGCTTGACGCTTTAGCGAGCCGAGCTGCTTCTCCACTTCGACGACGATGTCGTTCACGCGGGCGAGATTGAGTTTCGAGGATTCGAGCTTGGCTTCGGCGAGGCGCTTTTTGGTCTTGAATTTTGTTACACCGGCGGCTTCTTCGATGATGGCGCGGCGCTCCATCGGTTTCGTGGAAAGGATCAGGCCGATGCGGCCCTGCTCAATGATGGCGTAAGAATCGGGGCCGAGCCCCACGCCCATGAACATTTCCTGAATATCGCGGAGGCGAGCGATGCGGCCATTGATCAGATATTCGCTTTGGCCGGAGCGGTACAGGCGGCGCGTGACGACGACTTCACCTGGCTTAGTAGCGAGAACCGGCTTGTCGCCACCTTTTTTGCGGCGCTTTCCTTTCAGAAATTCGGGAGCGGTGGCAGAAGATTCGTCAGGATGTAAAACAGAATCTAGCTCTGCTGCTCCTTCTTGTTGCTGCGATTCGGGGGCCGTCGCGGGGTCAAGCGAGAGAATTTGTATGTTTGAGTCATCAGCAGAGGCGGCATCGCCATTCGTGGCAGGAGAGGCGGTGGTCGAGGTTTCAACAGCGTCTTCGATCATCGCGCTTTCAAGAACGAACCGCGCGGCTTCCGCCAACTCGGCATCTTCCATGGTGATGGTTACTTCCGCCATGCCCAGGGGCGGACGCTTGACCGTGCCGTTGAAGATGCAATCGGCCATGCGCCCTGCACGCAGGGACTTGTGGCTCTGTTCGCCCAGAACCCAGGAGATAGCATCGACCACGTTGGATTTGCCGCAGCCGTTAGGTCCGACGATGCACGTCGTGCCGGAGCCGCTAAAGGTGACTACGGTCCGGTCAGAGAATGACTTAAAGCCGACAATTTCCACTTTTCGTAGCTTAAGCAAGATGTCCTCTTTTTGTCGTCAATTGCGCTCCCCGACCCTCAAATAGTTCGACGCAGACCGCGAATACTCACAGCACAACAGGGACCAAGGGCAAAATACGCGTGCAAAGACGACGCTTTGTTCCTCAAGGGGAGGTCTTTCGAGCGATAAGTCGACCGGTTTGCGGTCGCTTAGACAAACGTGTGGCAGGTTCTCAGTCAGAGGCCCAGCCGCCTGGCGCGTGGATGGCGGTACGGGAAAAAAGATTACCACGAGCATTATAGAGTGTAAAGGGCTACGCAACAGATAGTGTCAGATTGTGGGTGACCACAATGCACGCCTTGCGAAAGCTACCCACTTGGTTGGGATACTCCCTGAGTACGGGGCTATCCAAGATGTAACCAAAGCGGTCTTTCTTCCGCCACAACTGGAATATTCGCCGTAAGATGCACACAAGCAGAAAGAGAACGGCAAGGCGCAACTTGGGGGCCCCGCCACGTGAAGAAGCTGCGATTCCTCGTTTCATTGATCACCAAAGACAACGACTACCAACTCCAGCAAGCGGCTTCGGCGGAGATGGCTGCGCGAGAACTGGGAATTGACCTTGAGATTGTGTACGCCGATGGCGACACGATTACGCAGAGCACGCAAGTGCTCAAAGTCATACAAGCGCAACCTACTTTGCGGCCGGACGGAATCATCGTCGAGCCCGCGGGCGGAACAGGGCTCCCGCAAGTAGCCAAGGCAGCGATCGAGGTTGGGATCGCCTGGGGGCTCGTAAACCACGACGCGGGCTATGTCTCAGAGCTGCGGCGAAGCTCAAAGATTCCAATCTTTATTGTGACAAGCGATCATACGGAGATCGGGAGAATTCAGGCACGGCAGCTAGGGGCGTTGGTTCCCGAGGGCGGCGGTGTTTTGTACATTATTGGTCCCACGGAAAGCGCTACGGTCAGGGACCGAAAAGCAGGGTTCGAAGCGGTCTGCCCAAAGAAATTGCGCGTCACGGTGCTGCGAGGCAAATGGACGGAAGAAAGCGGTCACCGGAGTCTGGCGACCTGGTTGAAATTGGGAGGCTCGAGTAAATTGAGCATTGTTGCGGTGGCGGCCCAAAATGACGCGATGGCCATGGGTGCGAGAAAAGCCCTGCAGGCAATAAACAATCCACAAGAACGGGAAAAATGGCTAAGCCTGCCATTCCTTGGCGCGGACGGCTTGCCAAACACCGGGCAAGCGTGGGTGCGTTCCGGGTCGTTGGCTGCAACGGTGATAACGCCGCCGATGGTAGGACAGGCAGTGCAACTTATGGCAAAGACGCTGCGCACCGGGGCAGTCGTGCCGGAAAGAACTGTGACCCAGCTGGAATCCTTTCCGCCTATCGGGAAACTCTCGAAACTCCAAATGGTTGGGAGCCAGAAGTAAAAGCTCCACGCGAGGAACAGTAGCGATCGGTTGAAACCAAAGCTGCTGAGATTCTGGCTGCAACTACTTCAAATGAGCGTCGTACCAGGCGAGGATGCGATTGAGCCGATCGAGAAGATGTTTCTCCTCTCGAAATCCGTGTGGCTCTCTCGGATACATGACGAGTTCGGTCTCCACCCCATAGTGTTTTAATCCGCGATAGAGCTCCTGACTTTGATCGGGCGGATCGGTTGTGTCGGTCTCGCCTTGAAGAATGAGTGTGGGCGTCTTAGCATTCTTGAGCTGTGTGAACGGAGAACTATTCAGGAATTTAACGAGACTATCTGATTCGTAGGGCACGCCGTAGAACCATTCATCGTAGGAAGGATGCTCCTCGCTACCGTACTCGGAGATCAAATTGGAGAGGCCCGCTCCGGAGACGGCGGCTTTGAAGTCGTTCGTTTGCGTGATGGCCCATTCGGCCATATAGCCGCCGTACGACCACCCGCCGATGCCAAGTTTCGTGGGATCGGCGATGCCGCGGTCGATGAGATCCTTGACGCCCCACATCACGTCCTTGAAGTCGGCGCCACCCCAATCGCCGCGGTTCATTTCTAAGAACTTTTGGCCGTAACCGACCGAGCCGCGAATATTGGGGTAGAAAACCGCGTAGCCCCGCGCCGCGAGGAGCTGGCCCCAAACTTCGATGGAGTCTTGCCAGTTGCCGGTTGGTCCGCCGTGAATCAAGGCGACGAGCGGCAGCTTGGATTTTCCTTCGGCGCCTGCGGGTTTCAGGAGAGCCGCCTCAATCTCTAGGCCGTCGAAGGATTTGTATTTGTAAAACTCGGGCGCACTCAGCGTGAACTGCTTCCAGGAATCATTGAGATGGGAAACTTGTCGCGGCGAATTTTTCTGATCCCACAGCCAGAGTTCAGGAGGCGCCGTGGCGGACTGTCCCGCGAAGACGACGTCGCCGCTGTTGGAAACGGCGAAAGCGTTCACATTGCTGGCTGGCGGATTCGCGGGATCTTTGCTCATGCCCTCGGGAGAAAAACCAACGAGTTTGTTTCGGAAGCCGTCGGCGTAGAGCGCGAGCATGGAGCCGTCTTTCATCCACCGATACTCGGAGATGGCGCGATCGAGGCTCGCGCCGGTGAGATTACGCGTAGCGCGCTTCTCGATGTCCAGAAGCATGAGGTCATGCGGCGATGGGCCATCCACGCGAGAGCCAACGTAACTGACCGTCGCGCCGTCGGGCGAGACTTGCAAGTCGTGAAAAGGGCCGTGCGGCGCGAAAATCAGCCGTCGCGAGCTGTCCTGAATGGAAATGGAAAAAATGCGATGCGTCTCCTGGTCCGATTCGGGATGATCGGTGGCGCTGACGACGAGGCGGTCTCCGGTCTTTAGCCACGCGAGGTCACTAACTTCCCATTTGGTGTCGGTGAGCACTTTGGCCTCATTTGCAGCCAATGTGAGCAGCCACAACCGAGGTTGCTTATCGTTTTTATCCACGACGCGCGCGTCATCTTTGTCCTTATCCTTTTTTTCCTCGGTGGCGCTCTTGGCGTCGGGGGCGAGATAAGCGATCTGCTTGCCGTCGGGAGACCACGCAAAACTATGCACGCTGCGCTTGCCTTTGGTTACAGCTGCAGCTTCGCCACCATCCGCTCGCATTACGTAAATCTGCTGCTGGTCGTCGCGATTCGAAAGAAAAGCAAGCTGCTTTCCATCGGGAGACCAGCGCGGCGAATTTTCATCCTTGGCGGAAAATGTGAATTGCCGAACCGCGCCGGATTCTTTTTGGTACAGCCAGATATGCCGTGCACGCCGTTCGCCCTTGGGCGGCTCCGTGACGACGAAGGCAACCCGCGAGCCGTCTGGCGAAAATTGCAGGTCGGAAATCGAGTGCAAATTGAGAGATGCTTCCGGTGTGAGAACCTTGGGCGCATTTATGGGCGTTTGTCCTCGCGCAACGGCCGCAGCTGCCAGCGCCAATATTCCGAGAAAGCCTCTGCTCAAGGCGAAGCGAATCATCTTTGTACCTTTCCAGTGAGAACCTAGAACTCTAACGACCACGCGGCCCACCGTCAATTTCGTTCGCGGACGCTCAGTAGTTCTTTTGCATTATTGACCCTGCCGCACCATCGCTCCTTATAATGCGCCAACCAAAAGCGGGGTGAGGTCCGACTTGCACGCCCGGTGCGCAAGCGTTTCTTGCGTGTGGCGTACTCGTCTACCCCAAAGATTGAAAAAATTTATCTAGTGGAAACCGGAGACTCGCATGCGGAATTTTGGAAGGCTGATTTGTATCCTGGCGATTGCAATTTACCCGAGCCTTAACGCTTCGGCGCAAGAAATCGCGGGAAGCATTCGCGGCACAGTATTGGATGCGAGTGGGGCTACTGTCTCTAGCGTGAAAGTTACGGCAGTGCAAACTGAAACGGGACTCGCGCGCACCGCGACGACGGATTCTCAGGGAGTCTACGATTTTGTCGAACTACCCATCGGCCACTATCGCCTTGAAGTTGAAGCTAAGGGGTTCAAGAAGTACGTTCAAGAGGGAATCTCGCTCGACGTGAATCATATTGCAACCGTCGTGGTGCGTCTTGCAGTGGGTATTCCCACTCAGGAAGTGCGCGTTCAAGCCGACGCGTCCTTGGTGGAAACAACCGTCACGAGCCTCGGAAAAACGGTGGGTGAGCGCGAGATCCTGGATTTGCCGCTGAACGGGCGCGACTTTGCTCAGCTCGGCTTGCTTCAGCCTGGCGTGGTCCCGATTACTCCGGGGCTCGCAGAGGCTGGCGGTTCTTTGCGTAGTGGGCAGGCTTACGCCGTGAATGGCCAGCGTCCGGAATCCAATAATTTTCTGATTGATGGAGCAAACAATTTCAATTCGGTCGACGGCGGCCTGGTGATTCAGCTTCCCATCGATTCCATCGCCGAGTTTCATATCCTCACGCACACAGCCAGTGCGGAGTTTGGGCACAGCAGCGGCTCGACTACCAATATCGTCACGCGCTCCGGATCGAACGCGTTTCACGGAGCGGCCTGGGAATTTTTGCGAAACGACGCCATGGACGCGAAGAGTTTCTTCGCTACCAGCGTCGAGCCCTTGAAGCGCAACCAGTTTGGCGGAACCTTCGGCGGGCCCATCAAGAAAGACAAAACTTTTTTCTTCGGATACTACGAAGGATTGCGCAACCGCCAGGGTGAAACGGTTGGGGCGGCGGTGCCCACTTTACAGGAACAACAAGGCGACTTTGGCCAGCTCTGCACGCAGGCACAAGGAACCTTTAACACTTCGGGCATTTGCAGCGTCCCCAGTGGCCAGCTCGTGAACGAATTCTCAAACCAGCCCTTCCCCTTCAATAAGCTTCCCGGCATCGATCCGCTTTCCCAATCGCTCTTGCCCTTCTTTCCGTTGCCGAATCAACCGAGCCTGGGACCAAACGCTTTCAGCACCACGCAAACGCTGGATCAAAACAACGATCAGTTTGGAGTGCGTGTGGACCATTACCTGACCCCGCAAGACGTCCTGAATTTCCGCTACATGTTTTCACAAGGAGACACAATCGACCCGCTTTCCACAGCAGGCGCGAATGTGCCGGGCTTTCCCGTTGGAGAAAACCAGCGGGCGCAAAACTTTGTGGCGCAGGAAACGCACACATTTTCGCCGACGCTCATCGGCGTCGCGCGATTCTCGTTTCTGCGGAATAAGTATCTCTTCAACCAAGCGGTCAATCACACGACGCCGGCGAGCCTGGGTTTTCAATATGAACCGTCGCTGGACGCCGCGATTGGACCACCGTTCATACAGGTCAGCGGCTATGCTTCCGTGGGCGATCCGATTACCGGTCCGCGCAACACTTACGAAAATGCCATCGATATTTCCGGCTCCATAACATGGATTCACGGCCGGCACGAGATGAAATTCGGCGGTGGTTACGACCATGACCAGATCAATGTTTTGTTTGGAATCGCCTCGAATGGATTTTTTGTTTTCGCACCGGTCCCTGCCAATGATGCCTTCGCCAGTTTTCTCCTTGGCGCTCCGGCGTTTTTCCTGCAAGGCGGAGGCGACCCATCGCGCGGGCTGCGAGGGAACGGCCTAAGTGCCTATGCCCAGGACACGTACAAGATCACCCCACGTTTGACTCTGAACGCCGGACTCCGCTATGAATTGCCATTCCCTTACACGGAGATTCACAATCGCCAGAATCTCTTTGAGCCGGGTGTGCAGTCCGTCGTGTTTCCCACAGCGCCCGCGGGTCTCGTCTATCCGGGTGATCCGGGCGTGCCGAGAGGTCTGATTCCCACGGAAAAAACAGCCTTTGCTCCGCGCGTAGGCTTGGCCTGGGACCCGCGAGGGAACGGCCTGTGGCTGGTCACCGCATCCTACGGAATCTTCTACGATCCCTATTACAACGGACAGGGCGGGCCGCTGCAGACTCCCAGCAGCGCGCCACCCTACTTGCAAACTCCGCAGCTGAATTTTCCGGATTTCGCAGATCCCTACGGCGGAACGAATCCCTTCAATGGTTCTTTCGCGCAGCCAATGACATTGTTGACGTTGTCTCCGAATCTGCGCCTGCCCTACGCACAGGATTGGAATCTCAACGTCCAAAGATCTTTCGCCAACGATTGGCTGTTCGAAATCGGCTACGTCGGGACGAAAGGCACCAAGTTGCCGCGATTCATCGAGGGGAATCCGGCCGTTTTTGTTCCGGGCGAAACGGGCGGAGTGCCAAATTCCACCGAAGACAACGTCAACAACAGGCGCCTTTATTCGGGATGCAATCTCTCACCCACCAGCCCGCCGTGCAATTTTGCGTCGGTGGGGTTGATCGCGGGCATTGCGGATTCCAGTTATAACGCCCTGCAGGCGAGTTTGCAGAAGCGTTTCAGCCATGGGTTGTCGTTCCTTGCGTCTTACACATATTCGAAGACTCTGGACGACGTTTCGTCCTTCAACATCACCGGCTCGGCCTCGCAGAGCGTCGCAGGAGAGAATGACTTGGCGCAGGACCCGTTTAATCTCCCCGCGGAATACGGCAGGTCCATGTTCGACGCGCGGAATCGGTTCGTGATCAGCTACCAGTGGATGCTGCCCTTCTGGAATCACCCGCAGAACTGGTATCAACATGTGCTGGGCGGTTGGCAGTTGAATGGCATCAGCACCTTCATGAGCGGCACTCCATTCACCGTCTATGACTCCACTGACGTTTCTTTGCAGGGAAGCGCACCGGAAATCTCGGGATTCTCCAGCAACCGCCCGGATGTCGTTGGCAATCCTAATAATGGGCCACGCACGCCGCAGGAATGGTTCAACACGGCTGCCTTCCAGCAACTCAATCCGACTACTCAGGCAGGGCAATTTGGCAACGAAGGCCGCAACATCGTGCAAGGGCCGGGTCTGCAGGAGTGGGATTTCTCCGCGTTCAAAAATATTCCGATTCACGAGTCCAAAAGCCTGCAATTCCGCGCGGAGTTTTTCAACGTTTTCAACCACGCTAACTTCCGGTTGCCGGATAACGACATCAGCTCCCCGACCTTTGGCGAGATTTCGGAAAGCCTGCCGGGCCGCCAAGTGCAGCTAGCTCTGAAGTTTTACTTCTGAGCGGCACTCCTCGCACGGCTGGCGGGAACTAACGGTTCCACAGCGCGCTATTGATTGGCCGCCTACGGCTCAGTCTCCGCGTGGCGTCCTCAACCGGGATCCCTCAATGCGGGCTCTTTGAGTCGCAATTGCACAGTCCTGGACACTTGCGCGGCCTTCTTCATTGCGGCTGTCTGGAAGCCTCAGCTACAATCTGACGTTTATCCCTTGGGGCAAAGAGCCGACTGAGCTGCGATGCACGAGATACGCTTTCACAATACGCTGGGCGGAAAGATCGAAGCTTTCACGCCGCAAAAAAGCGATGGAGTCCGCATGTATACCTGCGGACCGACGGTGTACGACTACGCGCACATCGGTAACTATCGTACCTTCGTGTTCCAGGACATTCTGCGGCGATTCCTGAAACTGCGCGGCTACAAAATGAAGCACGTCATGAATCTCACTGATGTGGACGACCGCATCATCGCTAACTCGGCCGCCGCGGGTGTGAGCATTCGGGACTATACAGAGAAGTACGCACAGGCTTTCTTTGACGATTGCAAGACGCTTAGCATCGAGGCACCGGAGCACTGGATCCGAGCCACCGACCATATCGACGACATGGTTAAGCTCATCGAGCGGTTGCAAGAAAAGACCTACACGTATCCAAGCGAAGGCTCGATCTACTACCGCATCGCAAAGTTTCCGAACTACGGCAAGCTTTCGAATATTGACGTCGCGGGAATTCAGGCGGGCGCACGCGTGGATGTGGACCGATACGAAAAAGAGAGCGCACGCGACTTTGCGCTGTGGAAAGCGCCAAAGCCTGGCGAGCATTTCTGGGAGACGCCGATCGGCAAAGGCCGCCCTGGCTGGCATATCGAATGCTCGGCCATGGCCATGAAGTACCTCGGCGAGACGCTGGACATTCACACGGGCGGAATCGATCTTGCTTTTCCGCACCATGAAAACGAAATTGCGCAGAGCGAAGGGGCGACGGGAAAGCCGTTCGTGCGGTACTGGATGCATGCGGAGCATCTGCTCGTGGAAGGCGAGAAGATGTCCAAGTCTCTCGGCAATTTTTTTACGCTGCGTGATTTGTTTGCGAAGGGTTATAAGCCCTCGGCTCTGCGGTTTGCACTGGCCAGCGTGCCGTACCGTAAGCAGCTGAATTTCACGTTTGACGGGTTGCAGCAGGCGGCAAGCTCCGTTGAACGCTTGCGAAACTTTGCCGCGCGACTGGCGCAGGGTAAATTTCCGGCGGGAAAACAGAAGGGCATGGCCGACCGGATCGCCGAAGCCGCGGATGAATTTGACGCAGGGCTCTCCGATGACTTGAATACCGCCCGCGCGCTGGCCGCCGCATTCGATCTCTCGCGAGAAACCAATATCGCCATGGATAAGGGAGAGTTCCGTCAGGGAGATGTAGCTGCCGTGCAGGAATTTCTGGCTAACTTCGACCGCGTCTTCGCCATTATGGAAGACAATGATGCGGAGAAGCTTCGCGCGCTCGGTTTTGGCCCTGCGGACAGCGGCCCTGACGATGCCGAAATCGAAAAACTCGTCGCTGATCGCCAAGCTGCGCGCCAGCGCCGAGACTTCGCGGCCTCCGATCGCATCCGCAAAGAACTCGCGGATCGTGGTATACTTATTGAAGATTCAAAGGACGGCAGCGTCCGTTGGAAACGCAAATGAAACTCTCTAATCATTACCGATTCCCCTGTAATTTCTCCCCTGCAGAGCTGCGTCCCAACCTCTTTGGCGTAGACTAAGCAATCCTTCTCCTGGCAGGGCGCGCACGCACTATTGGTGTACGCACACAACCTGCTTTGCGGTAGCCGATCCACATTCACCGCTGACCATTTTCCCCAGGAGGAAGAGATGATTGCCACAACGGAAACGAAACTGCCGAAGCTCATTACCGCTCTGCCCGGACCCAACGCCAAGCGCGTTGTCGAGAGTGACGCCAAGTTCATGTCGCCGTCTTACACGCGCGACTACCCACTTGTTGCCAAGCGCGGCCACGGCGCGATTGTTGAGGATGTTGACGGAAACGCATTTTTGGATTTCGCAGCCGGGATCGCTGTCTGCTCAACGGGGCACTGCCACCCCAAAGTCGTAGCAGCTATCCAGCAACAGGCTGCCGAACTTATTCATATGTCCGGCACAGATTTTTACTACGAGAGTATGCCGCGGCTCGCCGAGCACCTGTTGGGCACCTTGTCCGGTTCTGCGCCGAAAAAAGCATTCTTTACCAATTCGGGTGCTGAAGCCGTGGAAGGCGCCATTAAGCTGGCCAGGTATGCGACCAAGCGCGACAAAATGATCGCGTTCTATGGCTGCTTTCATGGCCGCACCATGGGAGCGCTTTCGTTGACCGCCTCGAAAACCACCCAGCGCAAAGGATTCGGCGCGCTGCTCTCTGGAGTCGAGCACATTCCGTTTCCGTACGCTTATCGCTGCGCGCACGGACACACTGCGGAAACCTGCGGCGCGGAGATTCTTGAGCTACTCGAGCAGCAGATTTTCAAGCGCCTGTTTGACCCCGAGGAAGTCGCTGGAATCATCATCGAGCCCATTCAGGGCGAAGGCGGGTACGTCGTTGCGCCGAACTTCTTCCTGCAAGAGCTGCAGCGCATTTGCCGCAAGCACGGCATCATGCTGATCGCCGACGAAGTGCAGTCCGGCATGGGCCGCACCGGGAAATGGTGGGCGCATCAATTCGCCGGAATTGAGCCGGACATTATCTGCAGTGCGAAAGGCATCGCCAGCGGCATGCCGCTCGGTGCAATCTTCGCGCCAGCCAGCATCATGAACTGGAAGCCCGGATCTCACGGTACGACATTCGGTGGAAATCCCGTTTGCATCGCGGCGGCTTTGGCGACGGCCAACTTAATCGAGGGCGAGTACCTCGAGAATGCCCGCCGCATGGGCGATTATCTTTTCACACGACTCGCCGATTGGACGAAGAAGTTCAAAATCGTCGGCGACGTTCGCGGACGCGGCTTGATGATTGGGATTGAAATAGTTCGCGATCAGCGCACCAAGGAAAAAGCCGCGGACCTGCGCAACTTGATTGTCGACCTTGCGTTCCACAAGGGGCTATGCATCTTGGGCGCGGGCGAGAATACCGTTCGGTTGTCCCCGCCGCTCCTCATCGACGAGGAACAAGCCGACTTCGCGGTGCGCATTCTTGAAGAGAGCATCCGCGAAGCCGAAACAAAAATCTAGCGCCGATTTACCGCTAACAACTCGCATCATTGATGGTCAATTGTAGGGGCGCAGCATGCCGGGCCCCTACTTCGCTAATTCCGCATCCTGGTTATCGTAAAAGTATAATGTCATAGATTAATTCTTTGGATATACTGCCTACCGCAAGGGACGTTTTTCGAGAAACTCTATGCCACTTGTCTCGCGACTGATTTTCCAAGCTGTTCATTGGGCCGCGCGAAACGGTTTGCGCGAAGGCGACTCGCCCGCTCCATCTCTCGAACGAAGAAAACACGAGGCGCGCCAAACCGGCATTCGGGGCGAGACTTATGCCTATTGGTATCTCCGTAGGCACGGCTACGTCTTCGTTGCACGGAATTTCACTCCCCGCGCTTCAAAAGGCGAGATCGATATGGTCGGTTATGACGGAAAGACGCTCGCTTTCGTCGAGGTCCGCACGCGCACCGTGCGTGACGAAATGTCGGCTTTACCAGAGCTAAGCGTCACACCGGGAAAACAACACGTCCTTGCTCGTACCGCTCAACACTTCCTGGCGGAGCGCCGCGTCCCGGAATGTCCTTGCCGGTTTGACGTTGTCGCGATCGACAATTCCCCCGGCAAGCCGCCGGTCGTTCGACTTCATAAGGACGCTTTCAGCCCCCAGATGTAAAATTCCACAAGAAGTTGCTGCGGGACATCTTCTCAGCGTCGCAAGAAGCGGTACAATCGGAGCCCATGGGTGGGCTGCCACCCTCCATGCTTTTAACCACGTTCGAGGAGGATCGCTTTGCCGGAGTTGCGAAAAGACCCGATTACTGGCCGCTGGGTGATTATTTCCACCGAACGCGGAAAGCGCCCGAATGATTTTCTGCGCGAGACCGTCGCCCCTCTTCCAAACGGCAAGAATTGCCCGTTCTGTCCCGGCAATGAAGCGAAGACGCCGCCGGAGATCCTCGTCTACGGCCGGAGCAATGGAGGCGCGAACTCACCGGGCTGGAGCGTTCGCGTTGTACCCAACAAATTCCCGGCGCTTGGCATCGAAGGTGACCTCGACCGCGAGGGCGAAGGCCTCTTCGACAAGATGAACGGCGTCGGCGCTCACGAAGTGATCGTCGAAACGACCGATCACGCTGCGACGCTGGCCTCGCTGCCGGAACGCGCTCTCGAAGATGTTCTCTGGGCCTACCGCGACCGTATGCTCGATCTCAAGAACGACAAGCGGTTTCGCTACGTCCTGATCTTCAAGAATCACGGGGAAGCCGCGGGGGCTTCGGTGGAACACACCCATTCGCAGCTGATCGCTCTTCCGATCGTGCCACGGCGCGTGCGCGAAGAGGTGGACAGCGGGTGGCACTACTACGACGAGAAAGAGCGCTGCATTTTCTGCGACATCATTCGCCAGGAACGCGACACCGGCGAGCGCGTCATCGGCGAAAATGATCACTTCATCACGCTAGCTCCGTATGCTTCGCGTTTTCCGTTTGAGATGTGGCTGCTCCCCAAAGTGCACGGTTCATCGTACGAAAATAACCAGAGCACCATGTACGCGAGTTTGGCGCGCATGTTGAAAGACACCTTGATGCGGCTCGACGCTGTTCTCGACCGTCCGCCTTACAATTTCATGATCCACACTTCGCCCATCGGCGAAGAAATTAACGATCATTACCACTGGCACTTCGAGATCATTCCCAAGCTTACAAAAGTCGCTGGCTTCGAATGGGGGACCGGTTTTTACATCAACCCAACGCCACCCGAAGAATCCGCCCGCTTTCTGCGCGAAGCCAAAATCGCTTCGCCGCTGGCGCCCTTAAAAAAATAGCGCGCCACGCGCGCAGTGACCGCCCAGTTTCCGAGCCTTGGTAGAATTTTTGCTATACTGGCTGAATCGGCGCGGTACCCAAGTGGCCTAAGGGGAAGGTCTGCAAAACCTTTATCCGTGGGTTCGAATCCCACCCGCGCCTCCACTTTTTTTCTCCCCTTAATTTGATATGTTTTGAAAAATTGCCCGAAAATTGTACGACGGTTTCGGTGTCTTGCTTCTGACCAGGGGATGTTGCCGCGTCTTAACCGAAGGCGCGTCATGGCCGTGAGCCAAAGAAAGACAGGGATCTATATAGGAGGGATACCTACAGGAAATCCTGTACTTCACCAACGAAGCAGGTCGGTGTAGGCTTATGTAGGTTTAACGACAAATGGTTACACGTGTACTCATTGCCGACGATAGCCAGGTAGTGCGAGGGATAATCCGTACTTTCCTTGCACTAAGACCGAATGTGGAAATCTGCGGAGAAACAGCTGACGGCCGTCAAACGATTGATGCCGCTCTAGCCCTCCAGCCGGACTTGCTCATTTTGGATGTGATGATGCCAGAGTTCAATGGCATCGAGGTGGCATCCATCTTGAAAAAAAGCCTACCGAAGACCAAGACTATTCTGTTTACGATGTACGAGGACTACATCAAGAGTATTGCCTTAGCAGCCGGTGTCAGCGTGATTCTCTCAAAGTCAGACGGACTGTCTCCACTCCTCCTGGTCCTGGAGTCTATGCTGAATCGAGCAACCTCCTCGTAAGCAGGTCACACATTTTCTTAATGCGTTGCCGGACGCCTCTTGACCAGCCACCCCTCCGCAGCGTCCCTTGCATCCGTTACTTCCTCATGTAAAATCAATCGGTCACGCGCTATCAATGCGTGGTTGGGTGCGAATCCCGCCCCGCCCACAAGTTTGTCGTAAGAGACACAATTGGTGGTGGAACGCATGAGCACTTCGTCTCTCCAATCAACGGAACACACTGTGCTCCCCGCTGATCGCGCTCGACTCTCAGATGCGCAAATCCCTGCCGCTGTGGAAGATATACTCGCCACTACCCCGTTCGTCGACATTCACACCCATTTGTACTCTCCGGCATTCGGCAAGATTGGCTTATGGGGCATCGACGAACTTCTGACCTATCATTATCTCGAAGCGGAACTGTTCCGTTCTTCTGCCATCAAGCCAGAGCAATACTGGGCGCTTTCCAAAAGCGAACAAGCCGATCGAATTTGGCAAGCTCTATTCGTCGAAAACACTCCGATCTCAGAAGCCACGCGCGGCGTCATCGCCGTGCTCAAGGCTTTCCGATTGCCTACTGATCGACCGGATTTGGCCGAAGCAAGATCGTTCTTCCGGGCGCAAACGATTGAAACGCACATTGAGAAAGTGTTTGAAATAGCGGGCGTCAGCACTGTTGTTATGACAAATGACCCTCTCGACCCGGCGGAAGCTGCAGTCTGGTTGAAGGGAGTCGCAAGCCATAAACAATTTCGTCCCGTCCTTAGGCTCGACCGAATTCTGTGCACCTGGTCCGCGCACTGGGATGTGTTGGCCGGCCAAGGCTACCGCGTGGACGAGCACGCCGCTGGGAACTCCGTATCCGAAGTGCGACGCTTTTTGATGGACTGGTGCCAGCGCATGCAGCCCGTCTACATGGCAGTCTCGCTGCCAGATACTTTCGCTTACCCCGCGGAAACCGTCGGCAACAAATTACTGAGGGATGCGGTGCTTCCGGCTTGCCGCGAACTGGATTTGCCGCTCTCCCTGATGATTGGAGTTCGCAAACAAGTTAATCCATCGCTACGCTTGGCCGGCGATGCTCTCGGCAGAGCGGACTTGCGTGCTCTGGAAAATCTCTGCCGCGAATTTCCCGAAAATCGTTTTCTGGTGAGCGTCCTCAGCCGGGAAAATCAGCACGAGCTTTGCGTTTACGCACGAAAATTCAATAACCTGATGCCGTTTGGCTGTTGGTGGTTCCTGAACAATCCGTCGATTGTCGAGGAAATCACCCGAGAGCGCCTCGAAATGCTGGGTACAAGTTTCATTCCGCAGCATTCCGACGCCCGCGTGCTCGAGCAAGTCATCTATAAATGGAACAACACGCGCCGGACCATGGCGCGCATCCTGTCTGACTCTTATCGTCTTTTGTCCCAAGACGGCCGCGGCGTGACGCGCGCCGATATCCAGCGCGATGTCACCCGCCTTTTTCGTTCGAACGCGGAGGCCTGGATCACTTCGCGGGCGCCCGTCTCTGATGCTCCGAGGCAATCGTAAAGCTCGCACCTAAATGCGAGCGCTCATCTGCTCGTGCTAAGCTTTCCATTCGCCCCAGCCCATAGAATCCAATATAATTTCGTTCGCGGAAGCGCACAGCCCATTCAGCAATCGACGACGCAGGAGGTTACAACCACCTTGAGATCGAATGCTCGCATCCTTACAGTCGCACTCGCAGAGTGCGCATTAGTGTCTCTTTTTCTGATCACTGCATTGCTGGCGCAGGATTCTGCTTTCCATGGCGCGCCGCCATCGGCCAAACAACAAAAAAATCCCTTCGAGGGACAGCACCCTCCTTCGGGCAAGGCTGACTATCTTTCGCGGTGCGCCTCGTGTCATGGACAAAACGGAGAAGGCACGGGAAATATTCCCGCGCTGGCCACGGGCAAAGCGCAGGGCGCCAGCGATGGCGAGCTCTTCTGGTACATCACCAAGGGAGATGTGAACAACGGCATGCCGCCTTGGGCAAGCCTGCCGGAAGAGCAGAGATGGCAGATTATCAATTATCTGCGCATTCTCGGAAGCATGAAACCCGGCTCGCCACGCGTTGAGCTTTCCGCCGATGAAGCCGTCGCGGCTGCCTCGAACGCGCCTCCGGCCAATCCGCCGTTTACCGACTACCGCGTCGAAAAGCCCGGCATGGTCCGCAAGATCACACTCAAAGATTTGCCCGAACCACTCGCTACGTCGTCGTCCGGCAATGGCCCCAAGCTCGTCCCGCGCCCAAAGGATGCGTGGCCGCAAGTTCTTCCCGGCTTCAAAGTTGAGCTCTATGCGTCCGGGCTCGACCAACCGCGTTTGATTCGGACAGCGCCCAACGGCGATTTTTTCGTTGCCGAGAGCCACACCAATAACATTCTGGTTTTCCGCGGAGTCACTGCCGACGGCAAGGCCGCGCAGACAGAGACTTTCGCTACCGGCCTCAACCGTCCGTTCGGTATCAACTTTTACCCGCCTGGTCCGGACCCGCAATGGGTCTACGTTGGCAACACGGATTCGGTCGTGCGCTTTCCTTATCGCAACGGCGATTTGAAGGCTCGCGGTCCCTCGGAGCATATTGCTGACGTGCCCGCGAGCTCCGGACACTGGACGCGCGATATTCAGTTCTCGCTCGACGGCAAGAAAATGTTTGTCTCGGTGGGCTCGGCATCGAATATCGACGACCCCGATACCACGCCAGCGGAAAAAAATCGCGCTGATGTGTTGGAGTTCAATCCCGATGGCTCGGCGATGCAAATTTATGCCTACGGCATCCGCAATTGTGTAGGCTTGGCAATGAATTCAAAGACGGGCGAGTTGTGGTGTTCGGTGAACGAGCGCGACGCTCTCGGTGACAACCTCGTTCCGGATTATATCACACATGTACAGGACGGCGGTTTCTACGGCTGGCCGTGGTGGTACATGGGTGGCCACCAAGATCCGCGCCACGCGGGCAAGCATCCCGAGCTGGGAAACAAAGTCATTACGCCAGACGTCATCCTCAATCCGCACAACGCCTCGCTGGAACTGACTTTTTATGACGGCAAACAATTTCCAGCGGAATACCAGGGCGATATTTTCGCAGCCGAACATGGCTCATGGAATCGCTCGGTTCGCGTTGGCTATGAAGTCATTCGCGTGCCTCTGCATCAAACGGGCCACGCCACTGGCGAATACGAAGATTTCATGACGGGCTTTGTTGTGGACAACGGCCACGTGTGGGGACGCCCCGTGGGCGTTGCCGTCGCCCAAGATGGCTCGCTGCTAGTCACTGATGACGGCTCGAAATCCATCTGGCGCGTCAGCTACACAGGAAAGTAAATTCCACGCGCTCGAGTGTCAGTGGATCACTTGTAGGGGCGGGGCTTGCCCCGCCTTCTGCGCGAGATTGAATTCTGTGTGTCACAACAGTTCGCGGCCAATCTTGCCCTTCAATATCCCAATTTCTTGTCCACGACATTGAGCAGCGGCTCGCTCTTTCGGAATCTTTCATACTGCTCGACGAAAAATCTCATGGCGTTGTCCAGCCAGTCAGGCGTGTGGTCCGCGCAATGCGGCGAAAGCAAAACGTTCTCCAGCTTGTAGAACGCATGACCTGCCGGCAAGGGCTCATGATCAAAAACGTCCAGCGCCGCGCCTTTAATTCGGCCATTAGAAAGCGCGCCAATCAGGGCCTCCTCGTTGATCACCGGTCCACGCCCGACATTGATCACCACCGCCGTTGGCTTCATCGTCTCAAACTCGGCCTCGGCGATCATTCCGCGCGTCTCCGGAGTCAGAGGCGCCGCAACGACCACATAGTCGCAACGCGAAATCATCTCCAGCCGCCGGTCCGGATTATAGGTTTGCTGAACCAATGTATCTGCAGCCTGCGAAGACGAAGCATGCCGCCGCACAGCGAGCACTGTCATTCCAAGCGCACGCGCTCTCTCAGCAATCGCCCGCCCGATGTCTCCGTATCCAATTATGCCGACGGTTTGCCCTGACGCCCACGAAACGTCAAATGCTTCCCACACACCCGCCATCTGATTCCGAATCATGCGCCGAAAATCTTTCGCGAAATACAAGATCGCGCCAAGCGTAAACTCGCCGAGCGACGCGCTAAACACTCCCGCCCCATTGGTGAGTGGCACGGGGCTCTCTCTTAACTCTGTGAACAGCGTTCTCTCCAAACCCACGGAACGCGAATGCACCCAAAGCAGGTTCGGGCACATCGCAAACACATCTTTGAAGAGCGCGAGCGAACCTGACCAATTGAACAGCACCTTGGCGTCTCTGGCCGCCCCTTCAAACACGTCCGGGGAGTTTCCAGCGATAATTTTCACGTCGGGGAGCTGCTGCCTTAGCAACGCAAGTTGCGCCTCGGCAGGCTCAGCGGGACTGACCAGGACCAGTATTGTTTCGTTTTTCATCGTCGCCACCCGAACAGCGCAAGAGATTACACCAGAATCGTGCAAAGCCGTATCCAGCAAGTGAAGTCTTGAAAAGTCAAAAGTTGACCTAACGAACCCAAAGTTCTACGGTTGTCTGCATCGATTAACAAAGTCGCGAAAGGAATTCTGTGCCCCCAAAAGATTCCAAGTCTCTTAGAAGTTATCGCTGGTACGGGCCCGACGATCTGCGTTCTTTTGGGCATCGATCGCGCGCCGCTTCCATGGGCTGCACACAAGCTGATTATGCGGGGAAGCCCGTCATCGCGATCATCAACACTTGGGGCGACATCAATCCATGCCACAGCCATCTTCGCGAGCGCGCGGAAGACGTGAAGAAAGGCGTGTGGCAGGCGGGCGGTTTTCCGGTCGAGATGCCCGCGTTCACTCTTGGCGAAACGTTTCAGAAGCCTACGACCATGATGTATCGCAACCTCCTTGCGATGGAGACGGAAGAATTGTTGCGCTCCTATCCGGCCGACGGCTGCGTGCTAATGGGAGGCTGCGACAAAACCACGCCGGCGCTTTTGATGGGTGCCATCAGTATGAATCTGCCCGCGATCTATGTCCCAGCAGGGCCGATGCTTCGCGGCAATTGGCGCGGCGAAATTCTCGGCAGTGGCTCCGACGTTTCGAAGTATTGGGCAGAACGCCGAGCGGGCAACATCGATCTGCAAGCCTGGACCGAGATCGAAAACGGCATCGCACGCTCGGCAGGAACTTGCATGACCATGGGAACGGCATCAACCATGACCAGCCTGACCGAAGTTCTAGGATTCACACTCCCGGGTGCCACTTCGATCCCCGCTGTCGACGCCAATCACCCCAAAATGGCTAACTGCTCTGGCCGCCGTATCGTGGAAATGGTTTGGGAAGACTTGAGGCCGCGCGATATTCTGCGCGACGCTTCCTTCAATAACGCGATTGCGGCTGTCTTTGCCCTCGGCGGTTCGACAAACGCAGTGATCCACCTGATCGCAATGGCCGGAAGAGCGGGAATAAAAATCACGCTCGACCGCTTCGATCAATTTTCAAAGAAGACTCCAATGCTCGCGAATATTCGGCCGAGCGGCAAATATCTGATGGAAGATTTCTACTACGCAGGCGGTTTGCCCGCTCTTCTCAAGGCGCTCGCGCCGCACTTGGATATGACTTGCCTGACCATCACAGGAAAAACGCTCGGCGAAAATATTTCCGGCGCTGAGATTTACAATACGGACGTCATTCGCAGTTTGGACAACCCCGTTCTCGCCTCCGGGGGCTTAGCGATTCTTTACGGAAATCTCGCCCCTAACGGTGCGGTCATTAAAGCGTCCGCTGCGGAACCGCGTCTCCTCAAGCACACCGGCCGCGCCGTGGTTTTCGACAGCTTCGACGAAATGAACGCCCGCCTCGACGATCCCGCTCTCGATGTCGACGCGAACAGCGTCCTCGTGCTGCGCAATGCAGGTCCGAAAGGCGCTCCGGGAATGCCCGAATGGGGAAATCTGCAGCTTCCGCAGAAACTCCTGAAAGCTGGCGTCCGCGACATGGTCCGCATTTCTGACGCAAGAATGAGCGGCACAAGTTACGGTGCGTGCGTGCTGCACGTCTCTCCGGAATCCTTCGTCGGTGGACCACTCGCGCTGCTGAAGGAAGGTGACATCATTGAACTCGATGTTCCCGCTCGCCAGCTCAACATGCGTGTGAATGAGGAGGAACTAGCCCGCCGCCGTGCAGCCTGGCGCCCGAAAGAAGGCATCTACCCCCGCGGCTACGGCAAGCTGTTCATGCAGCACATCAAGCAAGCGCACGAAGGTTGTGACTTTGACTTTCTGGAAGGCACCGCTCCTATCCCCGAGCCAGAAATTCATTGAGGAAGTAAACACGAACATTGGCGGGAACGATTTGAGAAACTTCGCGCTAACTTGCGACGGCCTCACTCGGCTGCGGCAACGAGCGACGTCCCGCACCGACAGCAAGCATCAGAATGCCGGAAAGGCATAGGCTCGCGACCAAATATAAGAGCCCGGCGGTGAAGGAATGCGTTCGGTGAGCTAGATAACCCATCATCAGTGGCCCAACAAACCCTCCCAGATTCCCCAGCGAATTGATCAATCCAATGGAGGCCGCAGCCGCCGACTCACTCAGAAAGGCCGTTGGAACCGCCCAAAAACATGGGTGGAAGGCAAAATAGCAAGCCCCCACTAGAGTGAACAGTACGACGGCGAGCGCGACATTCGAGCTAAAAATGACTGTCAGCAATAAAATCACACCAGCGAGAAAAATCGGCGTTGCCGTATGCCACCGCCGCTCGCAAGTTCGGTCGGAGTGCCAGCTATTCAACTGCTGCATCACAAATCCTGCGAGATACGGCAACGCGGCGAATAGCGTGACTCGGATGTCGCTTTGCCCGGACAGCCGCTTCAAAATGCTTGGTAGCCAGAAGGAGATCCCGTAGCCTCCCGTCGTCGCACAGAAGTAAGATAACGTCAGGAGAATCACATCGCGCTGCGAAAATGCCTGCCAAATGGTGTAAGAGCGAGCTTTCTGCTTTGCGAGTTTTTCCTTCTCTAACTCAGTATTTATCCAATCGCGTTCGTCTACCCGCAGCCAAGTCGCTGTTCGCGGCCAGTCGGTTAGATAAAAAATCGTGAACACGCCAAACACGACAGCGGGAATTCCTTCCAGTATGAACAACCATCGCCAGCCCCTCAGACCGAGCCATGTGATGCCGAGTAACAAACCTGCGAGCGGCGAGCCAATCACATAAGAAAGCGGATTAGCCGCGTAAAACACAGCGATGGCTTTGGCGCGGTCCTGGTATCGAAACCAATGCGACACGTAAACCATGACAGCAGGTAAGAAGCCTGCCTCTGCCGCACCTACAAGAAAGCGCACCAAATAAAATTCCCGGGCCGTGTGGATAAACGCCATCAGCGCGGTTATGATTCCCCAGGAAATCATGATGCGGGCAATCCACCGGCGCGCGCTCCACCTCTCGGCAATCAGTGCGCCAGGAATTTCCAGTACCAGGTAGCCGAGGAAAAATATACCGGCTCCGAGGCCGACGACTTTGTCGTTGAAACCCAGATCGCCAGGCATCTGGAGTGCCGCCGCACTGACGTTCATGCGGTCCAGGAAGGCGATGATATAAAGCAGCAAGAGAAAGGGAAGTAGGCGCCACGCAATTCGTTTTCGTGCGCGCTGGGCGACGGCTGGGACCGTCAATGTGACATCCATCTTCCCTCGATTCGCATGCTCGCAAGGAGCGGCGGAGGTATCCTGCACCACTTTTGGTTTTTCGCGGCGTAAAATTTGTGCCGAGTGGCACACACAAAAAAGGGACCAGGCTTTCTTACAATGTCAGACTGCTCCTGGAGTTGAAATGCGAGAGCACGCGATTGCAGCTATCCCCGCGGACGGCATCGGCCCGGAAGTGATTGCCGCAGGTCTTGAAGTGTTGCAGGCCCTCACACAAAAGGCCGGTGGTTTTCAATTAAAAGTGGAAACGTTTCCCTGGGGCTCGGACTACTACAAAAAATACGGCGCAATGATGCCGCACAACGGCCTCGAACTCTTGCGTCCGTTCAGCGCGATTTATTTTGGCGCTGTTGGTTCGCCTGATATTCCAGATCACGTCACGCTCTGGGGTTTGCGGCTCGCCATCTGCCAAGGCTTCGACCAATATGTCAATCTGCGGCCCACGCGCATCCTTCAAGGCTTGTCATCGCCGCTCCGCGACTGCATGCCGGGCGATCTCGACTGGGCCATTGTCCGCGAAAACACCGAAGGCGAATACTCCGGACAAGGCGGACGCGCGCACCGCGGTTTTCCCGAGGAAGTCGCTACGGAAACTTCGATCTTTACGCGCCGTGGCGTGACGCGCATCATGCGCTTCGCATTCCAACTCGCACAATCGCGCCCACGCAAGTTGCTCACTGTCGTCACTAAGTCCAACGCGCAGCGCCACGGTATGGTCTTCTGGGATGAAATCGCAGCGGAAGTCTCGAGAGAATTTCCCGATGTCAAATGGGACAAAATGCTCGTCGACGCGATGACCACGCGCATGGTCGCTAAGCCCGCCAGCCTCGACACCATCGTGGCCACAAATCTTCACGCTGACATATTGTCCGACCTAGCCGCCGCACTCGCAGGCAGCCTGGGAATCGCGCCGACCGCCAACCTCGATCCGGAGCGGCGTTTTCCTTCCATGTTTGAGCCCATTCACGGCGCAGCTTTTGACATCACAGGAAAGGGAATCGCGAATCCAATCGGTGCGTTGTGGACTGCCGCGCTAATGTTGGACCATCTTGGCGAAAAAGATGCTGCCACGCAATTGATGCACGCCGTCGAACGCGTCACAGCTTCTGGCGTTCACACTCCCGACCTCGGTGGCAAAGCCACAACACAAGAAGTCACCTCGGCCGTCTGCGACGCCATCCACTCTGCCAACGTGTGATCAGTCGTCTCCTGATCGCGCGTCAACGCCGTGCCAATTTTCCACGGCAAAATACGTTGCCGGCATTGAGAACTTTATTTCGACGGGTCCACGACTTGCACATGATGATGTGCGAGCAAATCGCCCGTCGCGTGATCCACCTGTGTAACGGCCACTTGAAAATTAACCTGAGATTGAATCAGGTTCAGCTCAGCTTGGGCGAGCTGAGTTTGCGCGTCGAGGACAAAGAAGATTTGTTCCGTGCCCAATTCATACTTTCGTTCGTCCGCGTGAAGCGTCTCCTTCGCCAGATCCACGGCCACTTTGGCAGCTTCCATCCCGAGCTTGGCTGCTTCGAGCGCGTGCACGGCGCTCGTAACATCTAACAAGATGTTTTGATTCGTCTCTCTCTGTTGATACTGGTCGTGGCCCCGGCTCACCAGGGCATCAGCTAGATTTGCCTCCGCGCTGTGATTTTTTATCGGAAGCGCCAAGGAAAGCGTCGCGCCATACGCAGGGAAAGCAAAACGGAAGGACTGGCTCAGACTTGTGCCTATTCCTGTATTTGCAACGCCCGGTTGGTAGCCGTTCAGCCCGTTCCCCAAATAGAAGCCAGAGAGTTCGAGGTCCGGTTTGAGATTGTTGTGAGCAAGACGAATGCTCAGTTCATCGATGGCGAGCTGCTGATGCACGGCTTCCAACTCCGGGCGATTCGCAATAGCGCGCGAGAGAGCAGTGGGAATATCAATGGTGAGCAGTTCTCCAACGGGTTCAGGACGATCCGTCAATTCAAGGTCAAGCACGCGAGTCGCAGGGTCGATGTCCGCGGCTATGCCCTGACGAAATTGATCCTCGGCTTGCTTGACGGCGTATTCCGCTTGAATCACTCCCACGCGCCGCGACGCAACCTGCGATTCCGAGCGATAAATATCCAGCGGAGGTAACGCCCCCAGGCTGAGCGCTTTTTTGTCGTGGTCGTAACTCTTCTGCGCTTCATCCAGCGATTTTTGCTGCACCGCGAGAACTTCTCGAGCGAGCACGACGTTCCAGTAATTGCCCACAATCTGCTGAACAATGTCGCTCACCTCTCCAAGAAACGAAGCGCGAGCCTGCTTCAGGTTACGCTGTGCGATCAAGATCGGAGCGCGGTTGGGAAAGAGTCCGCGGTTGCGCAAAAGCGGTTGCGTCAAGATAAATTGCAGTGTCGTCGCGGTGGCAGGATTCAGCGTGTTGAATGAGCTATTGGTCGAGGTTTTGCCCGCGATGAGTGAGCCCTGAAAATTCGTGCCCGTTTGAAAAGTTTGCGAGTAGCCGACCTGCGTCTGCTGGGTCAATTCATTGAGGATGGACGCTCCAGAGAGTTGCGTCGAAGTCGGTGTCTTGTTCCTCTGATCGGTGAAACTCGACGTCAGCAACGGATCAAACGGCGCATAAACACGCTGAAGATTATTCTCCGCGGCGTCGATCTGGTAGTGGTCCAGACGGATATCGGTGTTGTAGGAAAGAGCCAAGCGAATGCAGTCGTCCAGGGAAAGCACGAGCTCTCCGTTAACGACATGGTCCTTCAAATCCTGCGGAGCCAGCAGCGGCGCCGCGGGCTTTTGTTTTCCACTGATTCCCAGATACCTTTCTGTGAACGAGGAGTTCTGCGCCCTCGACGAGACCGCACTCACTACGCATGCGAGTAATGAGATCGCAACACAAAAAAAGCGCACCACTTTCATGATCACCCCCGACAGGATCATCTGAACGTAAACTGCAGTTATTCGTAACGAATGGCCTCGACAGGATCGAGCCGCGCTGCCTTCACTGCCGGATAGATCCCAAAAATCAATCCCACAGAAATCGAAACCACAAACGCCAAAAGGATCGAACTGATCGTAACCACTGTCGACCATCCGGCTAGCCACGCAATCAGTTGCGACATGGCGAATCCAACGACCACGCCCAGCAGGCCGCCCGCGAAGGAAATGAGCGTCGCTTCGATTACGAATTGGCGAATGATGTCCCAGCGTCTTGCGCCGATGGCCCGGCGAACTCCGATTTCGCGGGTACGTTCGAGAATCGCGGCGAGCATGATGTTCATAATTCCGATTCCACCTACCAAAAGGGAAATCGAAGCTATGGCCACCATCACGGTGTTAAAGAGTTGCTCTGTTCTTTTCTGCTGCGCCAGCAATTCGGCGGGCACGATGACGCTGAAGTCTCCCGCATCGTGATGCGAAGAATTAAGAATGCCGCGCACCACTTCAGCATTTGTAACGCTCGTGTCCGTCGATGCCAGATGCAAATACATGCCGTCAATTTCGTCCTTCAACCAACTCTGCGAGTCCTCCAGGCGATACAAGACAGAATTCAACGGCGCATACACCAGATTATTCATGTCCTCAGTGCGAACGCCGGACACGTCGGATTCAGGAGCAAGTTGTGGCCCTGCGATGCCAATCACGTGGCACCACATTTCGTTGAGCTTTATGTATTCGCCGACCGCCTGAGACGCGCCAAACAAGCTGTCTTTCGCCGCCGCGCCCAGAACGCACACCGGTGCCGCGGCGGCGTTGTCGGAAGCGTCGAAGAAGCGTCCTTCCGTCACGCGCAAATGGCCAATCTCCAAATAGCTCGGCTCGACGCCGTAAACGACGGGCGCGTCCTGTTGAGGCTTCGGAAGAATTTTCGTGGGCGTGAAGCGCTTTCGCGGAGTTGCTTCCTTTATATCCGAAACATTCTGCCGGATGATCTGATAATCCCTGAGCGTAAGGCCCGGCGAAATTTTCCTGACTTTCTGAAGCTCCTGGTCGTTTCGTGCTTCCTTGGCTTCCACGATCAAGTTGCGCACGCCAAGCTGCTCGATGAATGCCATCACCTTCTGTTGCGCTCCTGCGCCGATCGAAAGCATCGCTACAACCGCCGCGACGCCGAAAATCATTCCGAGCATGGTCAGCAAGGAACGCAGCTTGTGGCTGGCCAGGTTCTCCAAGCCAAAAGCAAGGTCGGGCAGCCACTGTTCCAGGGATCTAGGCTGAGCCATCGAACCAGGTTTCATCGGCCGCCCCATTCGCTTCAATTGGAACTTGCACCCAGGCTTGGAGTCGCGCTGCCGACCTCTTTAGGT
The DNA here is from genome assembly GCA_963784015.1 of uncultured Acidobacteriota bacterium. Taxonomy (GTDB): domain Bacteria; phylum Acidobacteriota; class Terriglobia; order Acidiferrales; family UBA7541; genus Acidiferrum. The sequence goes on along the minus strand of CAWAPX010000023.1, from coordinate 324,382 downwards.
TTGCCGGCGCCTTTTTTGTCTGGATTTACGAGTGCGACAACCGTTCCGACCGGAATTCCTTCGAGGATCGCTCGACCTTCGCTTAGGGCGAGGACTTTGACTTCTTGCATTTCGAACCCTCGGCCGCGCTCGCAATACACAATTTTCTTCCCGGCGTGTTCGAAAACAGCTTCGGCCGGAAGAGACACGGCACGTGCGAGGTGATCGCCCAGAATGCTCAATTGCGCCTCGAAGCCCGGACGCAGACGCGGGTCGGCGCGATCCAGTTGAATGGCTACGTCGAATTTGTGCTTCGCGTTGTCGTCCCAGAATTCGCGGGCGGTAGCTCCGCCAACCGTTCGCACTTTTCCCGTGAACGACTCACCAGGAAGCGCATCCACCTTTATCTCTACGGACTGACCTGTCTTGAGATTCGTACGGTCCGTCTCGCCGACCTGTGCGGAAATCTCCAGGTGGGAACTGTCGATCACTTCTGCAATCGAGCTGCCGGGATTTACCTGATCCCCGACGTGATAATCCGGCAGCGTCATGCCGTCCATGAAAAATCCTCCGGTGGAATCGCGGTTGCCGTGAATAACCATGAGCCCATCGATCGGCGAGGTAATCTTCATGTTTTTTATGTTTAGCTCTGCTTGATCCATTTCCAGGCGCGCCTTGTGATGCTTCTCCTGGCTGATCGCCAGCGCCGCATCATTGGACGCGCCATGCGAGCGGATGTCTTGTTCGAGCTGCGTCAGAGCGCGCTTTGCCTCATCGAGCGCAAGAATGTTTTTCTGCCCGTCGATCGAGCTCAATATTTCATTTTTGCTAACCTCGAGTTCCGCTTTGCGAACAGCATATTTTGCTTTCAAGAGCGCGGTCTGGTCTTCGGCCGTCTGGACTGCGGCATCCGCCTTGGCTTTGACGATCTCCTGGTCGGCCTGTTCAAGGTCGCTGCGGTTTTGCGCCAAATTATATTCCTGCTGGCTCGGATCAAACTCCAATACAACCTCACCGGCATGCACATGCGCTCCAGCGGCCGCCAATTGGACGATCTGTAAGGTCCCCCCAGCGATGGGCGGCGCCGAAAGGCCTCTCGATTGCTCCGTGTGCAACGCGCCCTTTGTGAACACCTTCAATTGAAGATCAACTTCCTTGACCGTGGTTGTCGGTACTTCCGCATCGCCGGCCAGCACCGTGGTCTGTCGGCAAGCGATGCCGCTCCCTCCCAATGCAACCGCCAAGAGAAATGTTGCTACCCGCGTTGTTTTCTTTCTCGACATGAAGTTTCTACTTTGCAATCGTCGGATCCTTGAGCGCCAGCCGTTCGCCAGCTTGCAGTCCCTTGGCAATCAAAGCCTCATCGCCACTCTGGCGCGACACTTCCACGGGAGTTTCTTCGAATTTCGATCCTCGTTGCACGTAGGCCACGGTTCGTCCCGCCTTCCTGAAAAGAGCGTTTGTCGGAATCACAATCCCATCGGGGACGCGCGCCACCGCGATACGAACAGTGGCTCCCATTCCAGGTGTAAGCCGCGCGTCGGTCTCAGCCAAGCCAAGCTCCACCGCAAAATTTCGCGGCACTGGCCATCCGGCACCGAAATCCATGCTGGCCGTTGGACTGATCGTGTCCACATGCCCTTCGAAGCTGCGGTCCGGAAGCGCATCAAGGCGCACCGTTGCGGATTGGCCCAGCTTCAGTTGACCCCTTTCTGCTTCTTCCACGCGAGCGGAAATCTTCAGCGCGGAGCCGTCCGGAAGCTCCGCGATCGCCGCGCCAGGCCACGCTCGGTCGCCGGGCTTGAATGTGGTGGGGCTGCCCTGAGGCTGCCAATGATTCTGCAACGCCACCACGCCATCGAGCGGAGCGCGCAGAGTGAGGGAGTCGAGTGCGCGTTGATCCAGTTCGACTTGGAATGCAGCCTGGTCATGCTTCTGCTGTTTGCTGGCGAGATCGGAGACAGCTGCCGCTCGATCGGCTTTTAGTTTGGATTCGGTTTCTTTTTGTTTTTGCACCGCATCCGCGAGTTTTAGTTTGGCTTGCTCGCCCTCGATCACTGAAAGGATTTCCTGCTTGCTGGCATCCATGCGTGCCTTTTCGGTGTCGTACTTCGCGGTCATAGCGTCCGTTACATCTTGCTCTTCCTTCAATCGAGAGGCCGCGCGCGACTGCTGGATTTCCGCTTCCGCGGATTTGACGGCAGACTGATCTTCTGCAAGCTTCTGCTTCACCGTAGTCGCATCAAACTCCACCAGAAAATCGCCCTTCTTCACTTTCGCGGCGTTGTCGACAAGCTTCAATATCTGCAAGTCTCCTGCCCCGTATGGTGCTGCAATCACCGCCGAGCGAATGGCTTTAACCTCGCCCTTAATTTCCAGATAATCCACGAACTCTTTGCGCTTCACATCCACCATCGGAAAATTCACAGCCGAACTCGCCATTCGGAAAGCTCCAAACACGAGCCCGCCAATAACCAGGATGGCGGCGCCAGCGAGCGCTTTCTTTTTCGATTTCCACTTCTGATTTCCGCCGCTCATGGCCGTTCCGCCGCTTCCGGATCCTCGCCCCCGTCCCGTCGGATCATATCCCCCTCTGCCAGTCCGGACTCCACCACGGCGTTCAGGTCATTGCGCCGGCCAATTTTCACTGTGCGTTTCTCGAAACCGCTCGAGTTTTTCAGCCACACAAACGAATGACCCGATTCTGTTCCTATGCTTTGGTACGGAACCACAAGCACACTGTTTTCCGTTCCGAGATCCAGGTCCATGGCTGCCGATAAGTCAGGCAAAAGCCTGGGATCATTCCCTTGCACGAGGAACCGCGCCGTGAATGACCGCACCATTTCCGTAAATTGTCCGGTATGCCCCAGCGGCGAGAGCTCATCAAGGACGGCCGGAAGCATCATTCCCGGATAAGCATCCAAATGCATTTGCGCCTGCTGGCCTGGATGAACCTTCAACAGATCCACCTGATTCAACTCGACGCGTACTTCCATCCGCGAGGGATCGACGACCTGCAGGAAGGGCACTCCGGGCCGCACCTGCTCTCCTTGCTGCACCGTGCCCATCCGCCCGCCAAGCCAAATGGTGTTATAGACCACCACTCCAGCCATAGGGGAGTGCACGGTCATCTTCGCCGCATTGGCCAAGGCGTAGCGCATCGCTTCCTTCGCGCGATCTCGCTGAATCTCCAGAATCTTTATTGCCGCCGCCGCTGCGGCACGCTTCAACTGATACGTTTCCTTAAGCTGCTTCAGCGTGGCTTGACCTTCGTCTACAGCCTCCTGATTTTTTTCGGCGTCGATGCGCGAAACCACTTCATTTCTCTGGAGCTCTAGCTGCGCGCGCTTCAACTCATCCTCGGCCTGCTTCATCGCCGTATCGTCTTTGGCGCGCGCGATATCCTCATCCGTCTGTTTCTGCGCCACCTGGCTTACAAGGTTGTCGTAGGTGCTTTTTTTATCGAGGTAATCCTTCGTCTGCGCTTGGGGATCGAACTCGACCAGGAGGTCGCCGCTCTTCACGTGCGTGCCTGCCGGAACGAGTTTCGTAACGACCATCGACCCCACCTGGGCTCCCTCAAGCCTCGGTGCCAACACGATAAAAGAACGCGAAGCTTGCGTCGTTCCGTTCAGCCGCAGCGTCTGCGAAAGGTTTTTTCGTTCGACTTTGACTAGGGAATCTGTTCTGTCCGCCGAGGGTCGTCCTTGCCGGAAGTGCAGAAAAAGAAAGGGGATAGAGACAAGTAACAATACCGCGGCAATACGAATGAGAACGGTCCTGGGCTTGCCGCGGGGTTGAGATAGTTGGCCCATAACCTCGTATGACTTCTGAAAACGTTTAAGTGTTAGCCCGTCAAGCTAGATTCTTGGAACGCGAAAGGGCCGAATTGGTTGTTTCCGACAACGTCAATACTGGCCGCTGCTCTGCAGCAACCAAGTCTATACCTTCGTTAAGCGGCACTGCACAGTTCCGTTCTCAATGTGCTGACGTTGCCGACACTGAATTAGTTTCTGACGGGGGTTTCAGATCGAGAAATGGTTGGACATGGGCCTAATCAACCCTTGCAGCGGGTTCCCAAAATGCGATCCGAACCTATTCCTTACCTACTGCGCCTCACGATTGGTGATGGATACCCGAAACAGTGGTTTGGATTTTTCCGCTGGTTCCATCTCATAGGTATAAGACGTTTTGCTGGCGTCGTAGTCCCGCCAGAGCCAGACCATTTCTTCGGGGAACTCTGCCGCCCCCTGGCCCGAATTATGGGTGCCTTTGCCAAAGTTGAAGTGAAAATCGTAGCCCTTCATTTTTAGTGCATTGGCGAGACGGATGTTGGCCAGCGCCCAGCTGCCATACTTTTCCAACTCCAAATCCTCCGAACCATCCTGAAGCCACACGCGAAGATTCCGATGGGGTTCGTGCAAGACTTTTTCGGGGAAATCCTGACCGCCGTCGGGAACCGCGGGGTCTTCTTTCCATTGAATGCTCGTGAAGCTGCCAATCCAGGAGATGACGCGGCTAAACTGATCGGGCATCTGCCACGCCGCATTGAAGGAGCAAATCCCGCCGGACGAGAGGCCCGTGATCGCGCGGCTGTAAGCGTCCTTGCGAATGTTGTATTTGGCTTCGACCTCTGCGAGCACTTCGCTGTGCAGAAACCGCACGTAGCGGTCGCTAACGGTATCGTACAAAGTGCTGCGCATGGAATCCTTTAACGTGCGCTGCCACTCGTCGGAATATTTCTTCACCAGATTGTAGGTGGGCGTGCCGGGCGCACCCTCGATGTCGCCCGGGTTGATGAACACACAGATCATCACCGGAATTTTCTTTTGAGCGATCAGGTTGTCGATGACGTTGAGCGCCGGATTGTTCCCATTCCGGTCCAGATACCACTCGCCATCCTGAAACACCATCAGCGCCGCAGGCGTGTGCGAATCGTATTGCGCGGGCACATAAATCCAATATTCGCTCTTCATGCCATCGTAGATTTTGCTGGTGTGGAAGAGTTTCGGCGAAAGTGTCCCCGCCGGGATTCCCGATTGCTGATACGACAAGGGACCGAACGCGGGAAGATCCAACCTGCCGCCGAATTTTTCACCGTCCTTCGCGCCACTAAGAACGTAGTAGAAAGCGTGCAACTTTCCGACAGGCTCGATGCAAGCGAAGGCATACCAAAGATCGGAGCCGGGCAAATTCTTCATCGGTGCGCTAGAAGCACCGTCAACGAAAAGCGCAGGTTTCGAAGCCGCTTCAATCGCAAAGAAAAAGTCTGGCCCGTGCCCAATCCAGGCGGTTCCGTCCTTTAGCTCTTTGGCGTCGAGCGTCGTGGTGATCGCCTCTTTAAGCGCAGGGCTATTTGATTTGGCGAGCTCAATGAGCTGCGCCGCCGTCGATTTTTCTGCCGAGATTGCAACGTTGCCTAGCAATAGAAACAGAATGGTCGCGAACGCGAATCTATTGTGACGCCGCATAGCCAAGAACCTCAGGTGAAACTTCACAAAATTTACGCGCGATGAGTCTGAAACGAATGGATATGGTACAGCCCAGCCGCCGTCGAACGAAGCAAGAAGAGGTTGCAGAAAGTTTTTTCCAATTCAAATAGTGACGATTCGCTCGGGAGTCTTTGCGGCCCGGTAAATGGATTCAACCAGGGCGATGCTGCGCCGGCCCTCGACACCGTCACAGGCGCTAGGCCGTTTATTTTGGATGGCGCCAAGAAAATCTTCGAGGACGGCTTGATGCCCGCGAAAATCGCTGACGGCGGCAGACGAAGAACTCTTATTTTCGTCAGGCGCAGCGGATTCGACGACAGCGGCTTGAGTATTTCGGAGATCTGCCGCGATGATGCGGTCGTGTTCGAGGATGGCGGTTCCCTCGGTGCCGGTGATTTCAACCTTGCGTGGGTAGCCGGGATATGCGGCTGTGGTGGCGTGAAAAATACCCAAAGCTCCGTTTACAAATTCAAGGTTGGCAACTGCGGTGTCCTCGGCTTCGATCTTGTGCAGCAGCGTGGCCGTGCGCGCCTGCACGCGAACGACATCACCAAGCAGCCAAAGCAGCAAATCGATAGTATGAACGCCCTGATTGATCAAAGCGCCCCCACCGTCGAGCGCGAGCGTGCCGCGCCAGCGCGAATTGGCGTAGTACTCGGGAGGGCGATACCACTTCACGCGAGCATCCACGAGCAACACCTTGCCGAGCAAGCCCCGATCGAGCCAGCTTTTGAGCTGGCGAATGTGCGGCTTCATCCGATCCTGAAAAATCACGCCGAGCTGAACGCCCGATTGTTTTGCAGCCTCGATAAGCGCGTCGGCCCGCGCTGTGCTGATTTCGATTGGCTTTTCCGTAAGCACATGAAGCCCGTGACGCGCAGCCGCAATGCCTTGCTCGGCGTGCAGCCCGGAAGGGCTGCCAATAATCACGACATCCATCGGGCGATGTTTTAGGAAGGCTTCGAAATTTTGATATCCAGTGCTGCCATGGTCGCTGCAGAGGCGGGCGACTTTGTCAGCGTTCGTTCCATAAATGGCCGCGATTTTAACGCCGGGGATGGCGCGCGCCGCACGCGCGTGCGTATCCGAAATGTTGCCGCCCCCGATAAGGCCGATGTGAGTCGTCATGCAGTCCAGTGGATCGTTGAGCGAATCAATGATACGCCGCGACGAATTCTTTGTAAGCCGCTTCGGTAGCTTCTGGCGTGAGAATCGCCGAAGAGATCAAAATGCGATAGCGGAAAGTGGCGCTAGCGTGCGGCGCCAGCGAAAAATTCAGCTCCTCTTTCCCATTGCTGAAAACTTTCTGGCCAAGCGGATTCGCTGCAAATAGTCCGTAACCGCGTGCATGCCAATAGGTAGGAAACCCCGGATTTTCTGGGTGATCAAGAATGGTGATCGTGACAGGCTCGTCGCCGACGAGGCCGCTTAAATTACACCACCGCCCGCGCGTACCCCACGCAGCGTCGCCCTTTTTTCCCGCACTCGTAAGATATGTTCCGTTGACGCCAGTATTGTCCAGCTTTGCTACGGTGGTGGCGCGGCCGCTCGCGTCGGTATACACCTCTGGCTTATCAGAAGGAATCTCCAACGCCCGAATAACGCGGAGTCCAAGCATGCCGTCTTTTTCATCAGGGAAAGAAACTTTCTCATCGAGCGCCCGCAAGGTAGCGATGCGGTCAATGCTTCGAAAGTTCGCCCCACCGCGAAACACAAAGTGGGTGTGTTCGTTCAACAAAACTTTCTTCTCGAACGTGACCCAATCCGTTTCAACATCCAGCTCGCCCTTGCTGCGCACCGCTTTTTGCCGAAACAATCGCACGCTGCAGAATCGTCCCCATCTTCGGCGCATTTTCCGCCTTAATCGCATCGGAATTGTTCCAGAAATCCAGTCCATTCACGTTCTCGTAGTTGAACCAAAGCCCCGCATGATGCGGATGATCAACGCGTTCGCCGGGCCGCTGCTCGAGAGGATAGCCGCGCGTGACAATCGTGCCTCTGGCCGTGCGCAGAGGATACAAAACGGGCTTTTTCAGCGTCGTGGGCCAGATGTATGAGGTGAAGGGTTTTCCATCGATGGCGATGTCGACACGGCGGTCCTGCTCGTTTACCACGACGGAAACCCGCTCCGGCGCAGCGGAAACCAAGGTTGTCAAAATCGTGGCCACAAAGACGAGTATAAGAGATGCCCCAGCAATAAGAATGCGCATGTTCAGCTTCTGCCTCCCAGCACAGCCCACCGCCAAATCATAAGCCAAGCCCGGAAATTCTGCCGTTATGTCTTACCAAAGGAATCGTTTATCAAGCTTACGTTGACTCAGATTCTCAGCATTCACCAAACCTTGGCGGAAACTATCTCAACTGGACCAGCTTCCGCAGGTCAGACCCAACAAACTTCCGCACTGGAACAAGGGCGCAAAAACTAGTAGCTTTCCCTTCACACCATGGACCAAGCCCCGACTCTTAACGAGCAGGCCCCACCCTCGGTTTCTTCTCGGGCTGGCCATTTTCGCTGGGCCATCTGCGCCCTGCTTCTCCTGGGAACCACAAAGAACTACATGGACCGCCAAGTCTTGGGCGTTCTCAAAACCACGCTCCAACATGACTTTGGCTGGAGCGAAATCGACTACGGCAATCTAGTCACCGCTTTTCAGATTGCCTATGCAGCGGGCATGTTGCTGATGGGCAGGCTGATCGATCGGCTCGGCACGCGTTTAGGTTACGCGCTGGCCATGATTTTCTGGAGCCTTGCTTCGATGAGCACTGCGTTCGCAAACTCTCTCAGCGGCTTCGCGCTCTCTCGCTACGCTCTGGGCTTTGGCGAAGCCGCCGTCTTTCCCGCCAGTATCAAAGCGGTAGCCGAGTGGTTTCCAAAGAAAGAACGTGCGCTGGCCACCGGCATTTTCAATGCCGGAACAAACGCTGGCGCCATCCTCGCGGCGCTCCTCGTCCCTTGGATAGTTGTGCACTGGGGCTGGAGAGCAGCCTTCGTCTCCATCGGCGCACTCGGCTTCGTTTGGCTCGCGTTTTGGCTGCTGATCTATCGCAAGCCCAGCGAACATCCAAGAGTCTCCAAAGGGGAATTGCAATACATCTGCAGCGACCCGTCCCAGCCCGCAGGAAAAATCAGCTGGGCACGCCTGATTCCGCTGCGCCAAACGTGGGCTTTCGTCGCCGGAAAATTCCTGACCGACCCCGTCTGGTGGTTTTATCTTTTCTGGGTGCCAGGTTTCTTGCAAAGCAAACATGGCTTGGCCCTGACAGGACTTGGGCTTCCGATCCTGGTGATTTATGTAATTTCGGACTTCGGCAGCGTCGGCGGAGGATGGCTCTCCTCTTCTCTCATCAAGCGCGGTTACAGCGTCAATACCGCGCGCAAGACCGCCATGCTGATCTGTGCCATCGGCGTGATTCCGGTTGTATTCGCCTACCGAGTGGAGAGCACTTGGTCCGCCGTTTTTCTAATCGGGCTCGCCGCAGCCTGCCACCAGGCGTGGTCCGCCAATCTCTATACTCTGTCTTCGGACATGTTTCCCGTTCAAGCGGTAGGCTCGGTGAACGGGATCGGCGGCATGGCTGGCGCCATCGGCGGCATCTTCGTCGCATCCCTGGTCGGCCACGTACTTCAGTGGACGGGGAGCTACAGAGTTCCTTTCTTCATCGCCAGCGTGGCTTACTTACTTGCACTCGGCGCGATTCAACTTCTGGCTCCCAGGCTGGAACCCGCTAGAATCATCGAGGAAAAGCTAGCTTGAAGAACGAAATAGTTAAGGGAAAAATGAATGCGCGCATTGCCAGTGAAAGGGCGAGTTGAGGTGCTTACGTGGGCTTGACGATCAAACCGAAAAAAAATTGCCGCTGGGACATCCTCAGTCTTGGGGAAGTCATGCTCCGCTTCGATCCAGGCGACCGCCGCATCGCCACGGCACGTTCCTTCGAAGTCTGCGAAGGCGGCGGCGAATACAACGTCGCTCGCGGTTTGAAGCGCTGCTTCGGTTTGGACGCCGCCGTCGTCACCGCCTTTGCCGATGACCCCGTCGGCCGGCTCCTTCAGGATTTTATCTACCAAGGCGGCGTCGACCAGTCTCTGATCCGCTGGGTCGAACACGACGGCGTAGGCCACTCGGCGCGCAATGGTCTTAATTTCACCGAGCGCGGTTTCGGCGTACGCGCCGCCCTCGGAAGTTACGATCGCGGCCACACTGCCGTTTCCCAATTAAAGCCCGGTGACATCGATTGGGACGACATTTTTGGAAGGCAAGGCGCGCGCTGGTTTCACACCGGCGGCATTTTCTGCGCGCTCTCCGCAACAACACCCGAAGTTGCCCTCGAAGCCATGCAAGCAGCAAAGCGCCACGGCACAACCGTTTCTTACGACCTGAATTACCGCGCGTCTCTCTGGAAATCGCATGGCGGAAAGAAAACCGCTCAGGAAGTAAACCGCCGCCTCGCCCCCCACGTGGACGTCATGCTCGGCAACGAAGAAGATTTTTCGGCAGCTCTCGGATTCGAAGTCCCCGGCATGGACGAGCATCACTCGACGTTCGAAGTCGAAGGCTTCAAACAAATGATCGCCACGGTTGTGAAGGAATATCCTTTCCAGGTTGTCGCCACTACTCTACGCAAAGCAAAAACCGCCACGCAAAATGATTGGGGAGCCATCTGCTATTTCGATGGAAAACTCTATCAGGCAAAAAACCGCGAGAATCTCGAAATCTTCGATCGTGTAGGAGGCGGCGATTCCTTCGCGTCAGGCCTCATTTACGGCTTCCTCGCCGGGCACGACCCGCAGTGGGCCGTTGAGTGCGGAGCCGCGCACGGCGCCCTCGCCATGACCACACCGGGAGACACTTCCATGGCCACCCTCCAGGAAGTCACGCAAGTGATGAAAGGAGTCGGAGCCCGCATCGCGCGCTGAAATTTCCTCAAAAAGGTGATCCCCCATGGATAAACAAAAAGTTCGCGAACGCATCATCGAAATTGGAATCGTCCCGGTCGTGCGCGCCTCATCGCCAGCCGAAGCCTGCTTAGCCGCCGATGCCGTTCGCCAAGGCGGCATCCCTATCGTCGAAATCACGATGACCGTTCCCGGTGCCATCGACGTCATCCGCGAACTCGTAAAGAATTGCGGCTCAGATGTTCTAGTCGGAGCCGGAACCGTGCTCAACGCAGAAACTGGCAGCCGTTGTATCGATGCTGGGGCGCAGTTTCTCGTCAGCCCGGGCCTGAACCTTCAAACCGTCGCATTCGCCGCGAGGGAAGGGAAGTTGATTATGGCCGGTGCCCTAACGCCCACCGAAGTCATGGCCGCATGGGATGCCGGCGCTGACATCATCAAAGTTTTTCCATGCGGACAGGTAGGAGGAGCGAAGTACATCAAAGCTCTGAAAGGCCCATTCCCGCAAATACCATTCATCCCCACCGGAGGCGTCAATCTAAACACCGCCGCAGAATTCCTCGGAGCAGGCTGCGTTGCGCTGGGTATCGGCGGAGAATTAGTGCAAGCAGATGCCCTGAAAGCAAACAAGCCGGAAATCATCGCGGAGAACGCCAGGAAATTTCTCGCGATCGTAAAACACACCCGGGCGCAAATGGCGGCATCACAAGCCGCCATCAAAAGCCCGCACTAACACAAGTTTGGTAAGAAAAACTTCGAAGAATTGAACAATGCTTCTTCTAACGCGGCTGCCCCTCGCGTTCATGCTGAAACTCAAACAAAATTTCATGCTGCTCGCGTCTCGATGCAGCAACCGTGCCCAGAGCCTGATGTGCTGCCCCCAAAAGCGGCGCATCCTCATTTAAAACGACGGAGATCGGAATCTTCGACAGCACCGAACTCAGCTGTCCCTTCTCAGCGAACGACCGGCAGAAGCTGCTCTGTCCCAATTTCGAAAGTATTTTCAGAACGATTCCGCCTGCAAAATATACGCCGCCATACGCGAGTACGCGCAGCGCCAAATTCCCAGCCTCTGCCCCAAACGCATCGATCCACCAATCCAGCACTTCCACGCACACCGGACACGAGCCCGCCATCGCGTTCTGTGTAATTTCGCTGGCTGAACCGCTTTCTGCTTCGCTAAACGTCGCATGCATCACAGCGGGATCGAGGAACTCATGCAGCTTTCGGAAGCCACGTCCAGAAAATATCTCTTCGCAGGAAACACGTTCCATCCGTTTCTTCAAAAAGCGCAGCAGCTGGATCTCGCGTTCTGTTCGCGGCGCAAAATCAGCCGCGCCGCCCTCCGACGGAGACGCTCGATGTTGGCTGCCGTCCCAGATGATCATGGCCTCGCCGAGTCCTGTGCCCGCGCCAATCAATGCCTGGTTTCCGTTGAATTGTGGAGTCCCCGGATTCAAAACCAGAAAATCCTGCGGTGTCAGGTGCACCAGTCCGTACGCGGTGGCTACCAAATCATTGATTAATGTCAGTTGTTCGGGATCGAGTTTCAGTTTGTTGGCCAACCCGGATGTGGTCAGTTCCCACGGAATATTGATCGCCACCAGGCGGCCGTCCACTACTGTTCCCGCAACTCCGAAACCCGCGGCGTCAATCTTGTCCTCGACTGCAACACCAGTCTCCGCCGAGCATTCATGGAGAAATCTTTCGATCAAATTCTCGAGGCTATCAAATTCACACGTGGCATAACGGCGCTTGAAAAAAAGCTGCAAAGAAGAGCCGCGCTCTTCAAACACGGCCAGATTGCATTTAGTGCCGCCGATATCTCCGGCCAGAATCATTACGCCTCTTGGGCAGCCACCAAACCTTCGGAACGTCGGCTGGGTGACCGTCATCCAAATCTCAGCCTTAGCTTAACGTACTGGACTCGCTCGATAGCAGACTACCAGTCGCCTCGCGCTGCAGCCTCACGCGAAATTTCGTTTCACCGGAATCGCCGTATCACTAGGTTATGCCGGTCCGACCGATAGAACCCCAAAACGTACAGAACAGCCTTTCCGTTTGTGGAAAAAATCACCTGCCGGATTCGCAGCACCGGCTCGCGCCTCGGCACATCCAAAAGATCGGCCGTACGCGGATCGGCCGCAGTGGCATCCACTTCTTCATCTGAATATCCGATTTCCACTTTGTAATCGCGTTCCAGAATCCCGAACAAGGATTCCCTTTGCAAAGGGGCGGAAAGCAATCCGGGAAATTGCGCGGCCGAAAGGTAGCAGGTTTCTAGCGCAAAGGGCTCTCCTGCGGCGTGTCTCAGTCGTTCCAGCTTAATTACACCGCTTTTCGGCGAAAGAGAGAGTCGTGCGTTTGCCTCTTGCTCGTCATCGATCATTTTAGCAAACAGCACTTTCGAGACTGCCGTCAGGCTGCGGCTGGCCATCTGTTCCGTATAACTCATTAGCTTGTTGAAATGGATTTTCGGCGCCGAGACAAATGTGCCGATTCCTCGCCGCCGCTCCACAACGCCTTCCCGCTCCAGCGAAGCCAGCGCGTGCCGGGCAGTCATCAGGCTAACCGAATGAATCTTGGCTAAGTCGCGCTCCGAAGGCACGGCATCCCCAGTGCGCAAGTCTCCGGCGTCGATTCGCTTCCGAAGACTACCTTGGATTCTTTGGTAGGCGGGCAACCCGTTACTTCGACTCTTAGCAGGCATTCTTGCTCCCGGAATCTACAAACACTCTACCTTAGACTGGCGCGCGCTCTCGCAGTCTCCTGCGCGCAAAAAGAAACGGCAAATCCTGTGCTTCGTTGGATTCCAAATTCCCGTGCCGCGTCCCGATGCCAACCGTTCGAGCCCATTGGCGCGAACCTAAAGGCTGGCCAATGCCACACAGTGAAGAATTTCCCGGCCAACCATCTCCGGCTGCAGTGATATAGAGCGCATACAATGCTGCTATACATCACCGCCGCGCAGTGCTATACATCCTCACTTCTATAAACCTTATAAATCATTACTTTTCGCTTGACAAGCCAAAAATCGTGCTATATAGCTATTCAACAATCGGAACTATAGCGGTTCAGCGGTGCGGGTGCTGTGCAAAAGTTTTTGACAGTTGCGGAGAGGCGGAATGGCTGTCGGGGGCCTCGCCTCGGAGGAATGGACATGAAAAAACTGCAGTCTTTGGGGCTGGTTATTTTGTGTATGACGCTGCTCGCGCTTCTGTGCGGCGCGCATGCAGTATGGGCTCAGGATGTCACTGCTTCGATAGCGGGGACGGTTACCGACCCCAGCGGTGCGGCCGTTCTTGGTGCCAGTGTCACGGCCAAGTCCGTTGAACGCGGAGTCACCTATACAGCCGTGACCAATGATCTTGGTCTCTATCGCCTCGCGCAACTTCCGGTTGGCAGTTATGAACTCAAAGTCGAAAAGCCGGGGTTTGCCTTGGTCGCTTACCCGGCATTTGTCCTCACGTTGAATCAAGCTGCGCGCATTGATGTCACCATGAAAGTCGGTCAGGTTACCCAAACGGTTGAGGTTACCGGCGCTGCGCCGCTACTGAAGACCGAATCGACGCAGGTCGATACCATTATCGATGCGAACACCAACGACAATCTGCCCTTGGCCTCGCGCAATTATGTTCAATTGACCTTGCTTGCGCCTGGTGCCGTATCGACCGATCCCAGTAGCTTTAACAATGGCAACAACACTGGCGGTTACGGCGGTCGTCCGTTGATTAACGGCAACCGCGAGCAAGCTAACTATTTCTTGCTGGACGGTATGGACAACAACCAGGTATCGGACAACCTGCTGGGCTACACTCCGGCCCCGGACGCGATCGAGGAATTCAACCTTATTACCAATAATGCCCCGGCCGAATTCGGAAGCTACATGGGCGGTGTTGTCAGCGCTACGATCAAGTCCGGTACGAACAGCTACCATGGCGATGTTTGGGAGTTCCTCCGGAACAATGTCCTAAATGCGAACAGTTGGTCGAATAACTTTAATGGCCTCCCGAAGGCGCAACTGCGATGGAACATGTTTGGCGCAACCCTTGGCGGCCCGGTCATTAAGAATAAGCTGTTCTTCTTCATGGATTACCAAGGCCAGCGCTTTGATATTCCCACTTCGTCCGCCACGGCGACTGTCGTTACCGCCGCCGAGCGCGGCGGCGACTTTAGCGCTCTCTGCCCTGCCGGATTTACCGCCGGAATTTGCAATTCAACATCCGGTGGAAACATCCAGTTGTATAACCCATGCGTATCCTTTACGCAGGTCTGCACTGCTTCTTCTCCCGCGGCCACCGTTCGCCAGCCGTTCCCCAACAATCAGATTCCTGCGGCAATGATCAGCCCTGTAGCGCAGGCTCTGTTCGCCTCTCCGCTATATCTGACACCTTCTAATTCCAGCCTGCAGAACAACGCCTCCTACATTACTAATTCCCAGCAAAACGTAGATCAGGGCGATATCAAGGTGGATTACAAAGCCTCCGACAAGGACAACATTTCAGGCCGTTTTACCCGGGCTTACCAGGACAATCCGTCAGCGAATGCCTATGAGTTGCTTGGAAATGGTTTTTCGACCACTCCAATCTATAACACCGTTGGGGATTGGACTCATTCCATTGGCACCAATCTCGTCAATGATGCACGGTTTGGTTGGAGCCATATCACGCTGAATAACGGTACTAGCTGGGCTGCGGGAGTCGGAGAATTTGGCAACTCAATTGGCATCGGGAATGGGAACCCTGCCGGTCTCGATGGGTTGCTAGCCCTCAACTTTACCGACAACACTAACCTCAATTTGGGCAACGCCGAGACTGGCGAGAGCTTCAACGACCAGGTTTGGCAGGCCGAAGATGTGGTTAGCTGGACTCACGGCCGGCACAACTTCAAGTTCGGCGGCGAATACAATCATGAAATCATCAAGACCTTCTATCCGGGTAACAACGGTGAACTTGGCCTCATGAATTTTGATGGCCGCTTCACCAGCGACACTATCGGTAGTGCCTCCACTGGCGCTGGATACGGTGCGGCCGACTTCTTCCTTGGCCTCCCGTTCACCATCGGCCGTGGTGTCAGCACCGGCAAAACCTGGACTCAGTCCGACAACATTATCGGCGTCTACGCGGAAGACACATGGAGGATCACGGAGCGCCTAACCTTGAACCTCGGTCTGCGTTACCAGGCGTTTACTCCTTGGGTTGAAGCGAACAACCAACAGTCCAATTACAATTTCGCCACAGGCGCGGTCGAACTCGCTGGCCAGGATGGAGCCAGCCGGGCTCTGTATAACGGCGTCTATGGAGGTAAGGACTTCGAGCCTCGCATTGGGTTTGCCTGGACCCCTGCGATGCTGGGTACCCACACCGTGATCCGCGGCGCGTTCACCATCTCCTCTTACCTCGAGGGGACAGGTACAAACTTGCGCTTACCGCAGAACCCGCCTTTTACTCCGGCCCAGATCAACACCGTCTACAACAACTCGGCTATACCTGGTTCAACCACGACGGATGGCATTCCGGCAACGCCTCCGACGAGCACCTGCGCGAACTACTCATGTTTCGCTGGCGCTATTCTTGACCTCTGGGATCCCAATGTTCAGCCGGCGATTGACGATCAGTGGAACCTCGCAATCCAGCACCAATTCTGGGGAAATACCACCGTCCAGGTTGGCTATGTCGGTCAGCGTGCAACGCACCTCATGGTGCCTTTCTCATACACCCAGAGGGTCCTAGAACCGAATTCCTCTTGCTCTACTCCGCCATGTACCGATCCGAGTCCGTTCTTCGCCGCAAACCCGACGTTTTACAACACAATTGCTACGCAAACCGGCGGGACCCAGTCGAACGGCACGATGATGTACAACTCGCTGCAGGCCGTCCTTCAGAAACAGATGAGCCACGGCTTGCAATACCAGGTGTCCTACACTTATTCCAAGTGCATGTCCGACAGCACGGGCTACTACGGAGCTTGGAACAACGCTCTCAGTGCATCGGCATACTGGCAAAACATCTACGATCCGAAGTCGGAATGGGCGCCATGTTATTACGATGCCACACATGTTCTTTCAGCCTACGCCGTGTATGAACTACCGTTTGGTCGCGGCAAGCAATTTGGAAGCAACATGAACAAGGTGGCAAATACCGTTGTTTCAGGTTGGACGGTTAGCCCCATCGTCACCTTCCGCACTGGCTTTCCTATGCCGGTTTACGGAGCAGCGGATGAGTCCGGGACGTTCTCTCGCGGTTCCCGCGCCGATTGCAATGGCCTGCCGGCAATTACCGGAGAAACTCCTATTAATCCGACCGCGTTCCCAGGAGTCGGTGGCTACCAGTGGTTCACCAACAACGGTAATTTCACCAACCCGGCCGTAGGGTCTTTTGGAAACTGTGCCCCACAGCTTGGAGGCTTGCGAGGACCGCACTACACCGACATGGACCTGAGCCTTCATAAGGACTTCCAGCTCACGGAACGATTCAGGCTGCAATTCCGTACTGACTTCATCAACGCGTTTAATCACGTTCAACTTAACGCACCCAACATGAGCCTTGGCTCCAACATGGGACAGGTCACGAGCGCCCAGCCCCCGAGAAATATCCAGTTCGCGCTCAAGCTCTACTACTAAACGCAAACCGCGTATACTGAGGCAGGCGTACACCCCCGCCTGCCTCATTTTCATTTTGCGGTCTCGTTCAGAGAGGACCTTCGACAGCACCAACTCCTATTGCAAAATGTTTAGATGCCAAGCTGCGGCTCCCGTTTTTGTCCTCTTATTAATCGGCTTTTTGTGGTCCGAACCATTCCTTTTGGCTCAGCAAACGAAAGTTCCCGCGAGGCCGGGCGCCGCGTCCGAGTTGTCTCCGGATAAAGCGCTCGCATTGGCGGAACAAGGCCATTGCCAGGAAAGTATTTCCTCGCTCAAACGTGCAATGAGCGCTCAAGTCCCGTCGGAAACCAGAAAAAGGGCTGGCATCGCTGGGCTGCGATGCTCTTTGGCTTTAGACGACCGCGACTCCACTGTCGACTTTATTCGCTTGCTTAACAAGCAGTTTGGCCGGGACCCCGAAGTACTCTTTATCCTTGTCCACGCCTATTCTGATTTATCGACGCGAACGGCCCAGGATCTTGGCCGCACCGCCCCTCAGTCGCTTCCCGCTCATAAACTGAACGCGGAAGCCCTCGAGATGCAGGGGAAGTGGGAAGCCGCGCAGCTAGAGTATGAAGGCATGATCGAAAAGGAACCCGATGCGCCCGGCATTCACTTTTTGCTTGGCAGGTTGTTACTCTCGCGACCTGACGCTGGCGCGGACGCCGCGGAACGCGCGAAGCAGGAATTCCTAAAGGAAGTCCAGATCGATCCAAAGAATGCAGGCGCCCAGTATATCTTGGGAGAACTTGCCCGGCGAGATCAGAAATGGGATGAAGCTATCTCCCGATTTTCCACAGCGGCAAATCTCGATTCCAATTTCGGGGAAGCCTACCTGGCTTGGGGATTTTGTCTTGTCACCGTAAAGAAGTACGAAGAAGCCATTCCGCCTCTCCGAGCAGCTGTCCGCCTTCAGCAGGGCAATCCCTCGGCTCATTACAATCTGGCCGTGGCCCTGAGCCGAACCGGCAACCAGGAGGAGGCGGAAAGGGAATTTGCCGTGCAGCGCCAATTAACGCAGAGCTCTCCGCAAGGTGAAGGAAAAAAAGAATAGAACCTTGAGGGCGGATCTCTTTGCCAAAGACTCCAAAGATGAGAAGCGCGGTTTCATTAACGCGGCGCGATTTGCTTAGAGGACTTGCCGCGTCCGCTTTGGCCGGCGCTTGCCCGCGAAAATCTTGGGCGCTTCCGCCGGCCGAATTTCCGTTCGAACAGGTACCCACCTCGGCCAGCGGCATCACTTGGAAGCATGTGAACGGCAAATCCCCTGAAAAATACCTGCCTGAATCGACTGGCGCCGGCTGTGCCTTTCTGGACTACGACAACGATGGCTGGATGGACATTTATCTTGTCAACAGCGGCAAATGCGATTTCTACACGCCCGATCCTCCGCTCAGCAATGCGTTGTATCGAAACAATCGCGATGGCACCTTTACGGACGTCACCAAAAAAGCAGGCGTGTCGGGTGGTGGATTTGGCCAGGGTGTGGCCGCCGGCGACTACGACCGCGACGGGTTCCCCGATCTCTACGTCACCCAATACGGGCGAAGTATTTTGTTTCACAACAATGGTGACGGCACCTTTTCCGATGTAACGGAAAAAGCCGGCGTGGCCGCTCCCGGATGGGCTTCCAGTGCCGTTTGGTTTGATTATGACAACGATGGTCTTCTGGATTTGTTTGTCTGCCAGTTTGCCGAATTCAGCAAGGAGCTGAACAAACCGTGCGGTGTCCATGACGACGGCAAGCGCCACTATTGCATTCCCAAAGTCTATCAGCCCATGCCCAGTTGGTTGTTCCGCAACAATGGCGATGGCACCTTCACCGATGTGTCCAAAGCCGCTGGCATCTCCGGGCATCTCGGTAAAGCCTGGGGCGTTGTGGCCTCCGATATCAATAACGATGGCTGGATGGATCTCTTCGTTGCCAACGATACCGTCGCCAATTTTCTGTTTATAAACAACGGCAAAGGAAAATTCGTTGAGACCGGAGCCGAAGCTGGCGTGGCCTACAGCTCCAACGGCTTCCCTCGTTCAGGGATGGGCGTGGACGCCGCGGACTTCGATAACGACGGTTGGCAAGACCTCTTCGTAGCCAATCTCGACCGCGAGGATTTTGCCATTTACCGCAACAATCACGACGGCACCTTCGATGATCTGGCGATTCCCACGGGGATAGCCAAAGCCACGCGAGCCATGAGCGGCTGGGGACTGAAATTTTTTGACTACGACAACGACGGTAATTTGGATCTGTTTCTTGCGAATGGCAATCCGGACGATCTCATCACCTCGCTCCATGGGGAGAGCACCTACGAAGAGCCGCTTTTGTTGTTTCACAACACCGGCAAGTCCTTCGAAAACGTCAGTCCGCAGAGCGGGCCTATTTTCTCATTGCCAATGTCCTCGCGCGGTCTGGCACTCGGAGATTTTAATAATGACGGTGCTGTTGACGTCTTGATCTCCCTCAATAATGGCGCCCCGCTTCTTCTCCGCAATAATGCTGGAATCCAAAATCACTGGCTCGGCCTGAATCTCAAAGGGAAAAAATCCAACCCCGACGCCATCGGCGCGCGCATTTCCTATCAAGCCGGCGATTTGAAGCAAACGCGTTTCAAGGTTGGCGGCGGCAGTTATCTCTCTTCTCACGACCCGCGCGTCGTTCTCGGCCTGGGCAAACACGAAAAACTCGATATCCTCGAAATCAAATGGCCCCAGCCCAGCGGCCTTGTTCAGCGCTTCACCGGTCTTCCCGTCAATCGCTACATCACCATCGTCGAAGGCGAGGACAAATGGAAATGATCCGGCACACGCGCCCAAATTCTGCTGTTCTGTCCCGTTCTTGCTTGGCAAGTCCAAATCGCGAGGTTGGAAAATCCATGAAATTTCTCTCTATTCTGTTTGCGGTCATGCTGTGCTGTGCGGCATCCGCGCTCGGGCAGGAGCCGGGCAATGCCCCTCCTACGTTCACTAGGGACGTCGCGCCAATCTTGCAGCAGCATTGCCAAACCTGCCATCGGCCTGGAGAGGCCGCACCCTTCTCCATGCTCACCTATGAGCAAACGAAGCCCTGGGCAACCACAATCAAGATGGTCGTGACACAAAAGATCATGCCGCCTTGGTACGCCGATCCTCAGTATGGCCATTTTGCAAATGAACGGTCGTTGTCCGCCGCAGAAATCCGAACCTTGGTCAACTGGGTGAACGCAGGCGCGCAAAAAGGAGCCGAGCAAGACATGCCGCCTCCAATAAAAGATTTTGTCGAGGGCTGGGGCATCCCCGCGCCAGATGTCGTTTTTCAGCTGCCAAAGCCTTTCCCCGTGCCCGCTTCAGGAGTGATCGACTACCAATACGTAATCGTGCCCACAGGTTTTACTGAAGACAAATGGGTGCAAATGCTCGAGGTTCGGCCAACCGACCGCGCCGTCGTTCACCACATCATTGCTTACCTCCGCGAGCCCGGCTCGAACTATTTCAAGGACCAAAAAAAGGGAGTCTTTTTTGTAGCGCCGCCTGCAAAAGCTGACGAAAAGACGGATACCAGTGCGCTGCCCAGCGATTTTCTCGTCGGTTATGCTCCGGGACAGCCCGCCGAAATTCTCCATCCCGGCGAGGGCAAGCTCATCAAAGCCGGCTCTGATATCGTTTTTGAAGTTCATTACACACCGAACGGAACAGCCACCATGGACCAGACCAAGCTTGGCTTGGTTTTCGCCAAGACTCCTCCGAAAGACCGTGTGTTGACTCTCTCGGCTTCCAACGGAACCTTCAAGATTCCGCCAGGCGCTCCCGACTACAAAGTGGATGCCACCTTTGAAGTCCATAAAGACGTCACGCTCGTGGCCCTCCATCCCCACATGCACTCGCGCGGCAAAGCGTTCGAATACAGACTGGTATTTCCCGACGGCAGAAAAGAAACCATCTTGAGCGTGCCGGCGTTCAACTGGCATTGGCAGTTGTGGTACAACCTCGCCGAACCCATCGCTCTCCCTCAAGGAACTAAAATCGAATGCACCGCCCATTTCGATAATTCGCCGAACAATCCCGAAAATCCAGACCCAACCAAAAGCGTGATATGGGGACAGCAAAGTTGGGACGAAATGATGGTGGGATTCTTCAACTTGAGGTTTGACGCCGCCATGCCCGCACAAGAAATAAAAGCGCAGGAAGGAGCTGTCCACGTCCATTAATATGTTCACGTCCGTGCGAAACTCGCTCAATCATTTCTTTGCGCGTGCCCTGCTGCTCGCTCTTTCAGCATTCTTTATGAATGGCAGTCTCGCGGCGCAAACCAAATCCCCAAGCTTCCGCGTGATTGCCTTGGCGGAGCACGGCAGTATTCATAAGCCTTTCGTTGACGCCGCCAAGCCTTGGCTCGCGAAATTGGCAAGCGAAAACAATTTCACCGTCGACTACATCGAGGACACCCAAAAAATAGACGACGCCTTCCTCGCAAAATATAATTTATTCATTCAGTTGAACTACCCGCCCTATATGTGGACGGACACCGCCAAAGCCGCCTTCATCAAATACATCGAACAAGGCAAAGGGGGCTGGATCGGATTTCACCACGCCACTCTGTTGGGAGAATTCGATGGCTACCAGATCTGGCCCTGGTTTCAACAGTTCATGGGAGGAATTCGCTTCAAGAATTACATTGCTACGTTTGCCACTGGAACGGTCACGGTCGAGGACAAGAATCACCCCGCGATGAAGGACATCGCGTCCCCTTTCGTGATCGAGAAAGAAGAATGGTACACGTACGATACTTCTCCTCGCCCGAACGTACATGTGTTGGCTAGCGTCGACGAGAAGACCTATACGCCGGGCACCGACCTAAAGATGGGCGATCATCCCGTGATCTGGACCAACGAACACTACAAGGCTAGAAACATCTACATCTTCATGGGACACCGTCCGGAACACTTCGATAATCCGGCGTTTACTAAAATCTTCAGGAACTCAATTTTCTGGGCCGCTGGCCAGCAGGAGAATCGCGGAAAATGAAGCGAGCCACTGGTTCTGTTCTCACGCGCCTCAGAATCTATTTGAAGCCTATCTTCTAAATCGTTTTTAGGAGGGCACGGCTTCAGCCGTGCCGTAAACGGCTCGGAAAGGTGGGCTTTAGCCCCTGAAGAAATTCATCGCTTCTTGTAGGATTTATTTATGAGACGAGTTCTAGTTACCGAATTTCGAACGCTCTTGGCAGCCACGCTCTTGCTCCTCTTTTGGAACATTGCGGCCGTCGCGCAAGAACCCGCTTTCAAAGTGCTCGCTTTCTATTCGACGGATGTTGAACCCGATCATGTCCATACCGCCAACGATGCCCTCGCTTTCTATCGAACGCTGGCCGCGAAAAACAATTTCACATTCGACTCCACAACCGATTGGACCAAGCTCAACGAAACAGACTTAAAGCCCTATGGGCTGATCTTGTGGCTGAACAATTTCCCGCAAACGCCCCAGCAAAGAGCCGCGTTCGAGAAGTACATGGAACATGGCGGCGGCTGGATAGGCTTTCACGTCGCTGGCTACAACGATGAAACGACAAAGTGGCCGTGGTTTGTCGATTTTATGGGCGGAGCCGTTTTTTACACGAATAACTGGCCTCCGCTTCCCGCGAAGTTGATCGTGGACGACCGCGCTCATCCCGTGACTCGGCATCTCCCCGCAACCTACGACGCTCCAGCCAACGAATGGTATCTCTGGAAGCCCAGTCCTCGCCTCAACAAGAATGTCCATGTTCTCGTCACGCTCGATCCTTCAAACTATCCCATCGGCATCAAGGACATCATCACGGGCGGCGACCTTCCCGTTGTCTGGACGAACACGAAATACAGAATGATTTATATGAATATGGGTCATGGCGCCAAAGGGGAAAAGATTTATTCCGACCCAACACAGAATATCCTTTTCGCAAACGCGATACTTTGGTTAGGAAACCAGAAATAGTTTTCTCTGCGCTGGCAAAAGTGGAGGACCATAAATTGAAGCCGCTTCGAATTGCATCGCTCGTTCTCCTGGTAGCATTCAGTAGCCTCTGCATGGCGCAGACCGTCTCCACGCCAACGAAGCACCTTTTGATCATCGGCGAAGAAAAAGGCTACCGGCACGAAGCCGTCTCCCACGCCATGGCGACCATCGAGCGCCTCGGCCGTGAGACCGGATTGTGGTCTACGACGATTCGAACCGACACCGAAGTCCTTACGAAGAAAAAGCTCGAGTTCAACGCCAAAAATCTAAACGATTTTGACGCCGTCCTTTTCTACACCGGCGGCGACCTCGAAATGAACGACGAACAAAAAGCCGCCCTCCTTTCCTTCGTCCACGACGACGGCAAAGGCTTCATCGGCGTCCACAGCGCCACGATCACCTTTACGAACTGGCCCGAATACGGAGAAATGATCGGCGGATATTTCGACGAGCATCCCTGGTTCACGTTTGACGCGCCCATCGTCGTCGAAGATCCCAACTTCCCCGGCATGCAGCAGTGGCCCAAGTCCTTCGTACTAAAGGACGAGATCTACCAAATCAAGAATTTCTCGCGCGATAAAGTCCGCGTCTTGATGCGGCTCGACGCCAGCAAACTGGACCTGAATAATCCGCGCGTTCACCGCAAGGACCTAGATTTTGCAGTTACCTGGGCCAAGATGTACGGCAAGGGACGCGTCTATTACTCAACGCTCGGCCACGTCGAACAAAATTGGGACGATCCTCGCATGCAGAAAATGTTTGTCGAAGCCATAAAATGGTCCATGGGACTCGTGGACGCCGACGTGACGCCGCGTCCGCTTCCCAATCCATCCGCCAGCGGTCACAGCGATGGCCTGGGAATTAGCTCGTTATACACGGCCCCAGGAACGCCGTAGCAAGCTCGCCCTGGTGCCAATGCCAAAATGTTTTTTCACGAATGTTTTAAAAGAGGTCTAAACCAAATGTGGCGAACGATTTTTTTGTTTCTTCTGACCTTCACCGCTTCGGCGCAGACTTCTCATCCGATTTTGCCATTAGGCTCATCCGCCCCGGACTTCTCTCTGCCCGGCGTTGATGGAAAAAACCATAGCCTTGCGGACTATGCATCCAGTCCAATCCTGGTCGTCGTCTTCACCTGCAATCACTGCCCCATCGCGCAAATGTACGAACAGCGCATCCAGCAACTGGAAGCGGATTACCGTGATCGCGGAGTCGCCGTCGTCGCCATTCAACCCAACAACCCCAAAGCCATTCGCATCGACGAACTGGACTCCTCCGACATCAGCGACAGCCTCGAAGAAATGAAAATTCGCTTTGCCTACAAAAATCTCCACTATCCCTATCTTTACGACGGCGAAACACAATCAGTCGCCCGCGCCTACGGCCCGCAGGCCACACCTCACGTTTTCATATTCGATAAGGATCGAAAGCTCCGCTACGAAGGCCGCATGGACAACAGCTATCGCAAGGAGTTAGTGAACACACAGGACGCCCGCAATGCGATCGACGCGTTGCTAGCCAACAGGGAAGTCCCCGTGAAAAAGACGGGTGTCTTCGGCTGCTCCACGAAGTGGCAGGAAAAAGAAGCCTCTCGCCTCGAATCGCTCCGAAAGATCGATGAGCAACCAATAAAGTTGGAATTAGCCACAGCGGCGGACCTGAAGACGCTTCGCACGAATCCCGCGAAACACATGCTACTCATCAGTTTCTGGGCCACCTGGTGCGGCTCGTGCATCGATGAGTTTTCCGATTTGGAGGACACCTACCAGATGTACAAAGTCCGCGATCTGGATCTAGTCACCGTCTCCGCCAACATGCCCGACGAAAAAACCGGCGTCCAGAAAATGCTAGAAAAGAAGCGCGCAACGAGCCGCAATCTCCTCTTCGCCTCGAACGATACCGCCGCGCTCCAGACAGCCTTTGATCCAACCTGGGAATCCGCCGTTCCCTACACGGTCCTTCTCGATTCAAATGGCAAAGTTCTCTACAAAAACCTAGGCAGCGTAGACATCCTCGAACTGCGGCGCACAATCCTAGCTAACCTGCCCTCCGACTATATCGGCTTCAACCAATACTGGCAGGCAGGTCCCGTCAAGTAATGTGGCACAGCCAATCCTGGCTGTGCGCCCTAGCCCTCGTTCCAACAAACACAAACGCTCACACAAAAAATCCCTCACCCAGGCCAACCCCGCAAAGACAAATCAATCACCCCCTGCAACTCCTCGCGCGAGGCCCCGCCCGCCGACTGCACCGACATCCCATGCATCACCGCCATAACGTACCGCGCCAAATCGGCAGCATCCGTCCTCGCGGGCAAATCCCCCTCTGCCTTAGCCCGCGCAAATCGCTCCCGCAGCGCCGCCTCCCCGGTTGCCCGTCGCGCAATCAACTCTTTCCGTATCGGATCCGCTTCATCCCCGCAGGCCAGCGCTCCCTGCACCATCAAGCATCCCTTCGGATTCCCCGGGCACGAAAGCAAATCCGCTGTCCCCATCAGCAACGCCTGCGCAACCGCCCGCGCCGTCGGCAACCTGAGCGCGTCAGCCGTGAAGCCCGTCATCTTCGCGTTATACCGGTCCAGCA
Source organism: uncultured Acidobacteriota bacterium (assembly GCA_963784015.1). Classification (GTDB taxonomy): domain Bacteria; phylum Acidobacteriota; class Terriglobia; order Acidiferrales; family UBA7541; genus Acidiferrum. The sequence goes on along the minus strand of CAWAPX010000023.1, from coordinate 298,821 downwards.
CCTTCCGAAACAACGCTTCCTTATTCCCAAACGTCGCATAAATACTCGGCCGGTTAATCCCCATGGCCGCCGTCAAATCCGATAGCGCCGTCCCTTCATACCCCTTCGTCCAAAACACACGCAGCGCCGCCTCCAGCGCCGTATCCGGATCGAAGCCCAATGGTCGTCCCTGATGCGCGCTAGCTGGCCGACCGTTCGAACGGGCGGCAGAACGTGTGCCTGAGCGCCCGGATAGCCGCCGCGCCCCCCGCCTCTTTTTCTTTGTATCCTTTCTCATACTCCAGCATCCTATCATACGTTTCATAACGACTGGTACAAAAGTCACCGTTACCAGCGCAGCTGTCTTGCACGGTTAGTACCCGACCCTGTCGGGGCGGGGCTTGTTTACCCTGTAAGGGCCCGCCCTCGTTTTTGACTCTGTAGTGGCGGGTCTTTAGACCCGCGCCGTTGACTTTCGCCAAAAAATCACAATCGCAAACGCATCCAAGGAGAAAAACGCAATGTCCAAGCACGAAGGGAAAATAGCCGTAATCACTGGCGGTAACAGCGGCATAGGCCTCGCCACCGCCCAACGCCTAGCCGCCGAAGGCGCCTACGTCTTCATCACCGGCCGCCGCCAATCTGAACTAGACGCCGCCGTAAAATTAATCGGCAAAAACGTCACCGCCGTCCAAGGCGATGTCGCAAATCTCGCCGATCTCGATCGCCTGTACGCCACCGTCAAACAACAAAAAGGCCGCATCGACATCCTCTTCGCCAACGCCGGCCTCGGCGAATTCGCGCCCCTCGGCTCCATCACCGAAGCCCACTACGACAAGACTTTCGACGTAAACGTAAAAGGCGTTCTCTTCACTGTACAAAAAGCCCTCCCTCTTCTCGTCGACGGTGCCTCCGTCATTCTCAATGCCTCCATCGTTTCCATAAAAGGCATGCCCGCCTTCAGCGTCTACAGCGCCACCAAAGCCGCCCTCCGCTCTTTCGCCCGCAGTTGGACCGTCGATCTCAAGGACCGCAAAATCCGCGTCAACGTCGTCAGCCCCGGCCCCATCGAAACCCCTGCCATCGATCGCCTGGGGCAGACCGTCGGTGATACCGCCCAGCTCAAAGCTGGACTCATCAGCGGTGTCCCCATGGGCCGCATGGGCACCCCCGACGAAATCGCCAAAGCCGTCTCCTTCCTGGCCTCCGACGACGCCAGCTTCATTACCGGCATCGAACTCTTCGTCGACGGCGGCATGGCCCAAATCTAAACTCCTCCTCATTGCAGTCCCGTAGGGGCACGGCACCGTCTACCCTGAGCTTCGAAGGGCCGTGCCCGCTCTTATCGTTGTCCCCGGCCCGCCTCTGTAGGGGCGGGCTTCAGCCCGTCCCTCTTTCTTTTCCTCTTCTATTGTTCCTTGTAGCGGCGGAGCATGTTTACCCTGCTTGCCCTGAGAAGCGAAGGGAGCTTCGAAGGTCCGTGCCGCTCCACCACCGCCACTGAGGCATTCCTCTCCTCGCATTTTCGTTTTGCGATATATGTCCGCAACGCGATACATGTCTCCGAGCCACACTCTGTAGCCTGAGCGCATACCTCTCCGCGCTTCTCCGTGAACTCTGCGCCTCTGCGTTATCCTCTTCTTTCCTCTCTCCCAGCTCATCATCCATCCCACAATCTTTCTCACAATTCGTCTCAACGCACGCCACGTGCCACTTTTTCCCGCCCCTACCCCTTTCTTTTCTTCGCCTTACGCCGTCACTCTTCCCATCTCACCCCCTCGCCGTTCGAATGTATACCCATAAATTAACTATTGACAAGATACAGTTCCCGTGCTACCATTCCTTGTGATACCAGCCGTCCCTCCGCCTTACTCCGCCCCCAGTGCACCAAACTCCCCGTTCGCCCCACGCTCTCCCATTTCCTTCCGCTCTCCTGCTCTCTCCCAGAGCAAAACGAGAGCATTTTCGGCCCTTTGTTTTCATGCTGTTACAAACCGCAATTTTCGTAACTCCATTATTTTCAAAATCTTACAAATTCAAGGGGGAATGTTTTTTTGCTCTCTCCCCAATCGAGGAAAAAATGAACACGCAAACTGAAATCAACCAGCCAGAACTCAGCAACGCTCCGTCGCCCGAGACCCAGCAATTACCCAATTCTCTTCCGATCGATGATTCCAACCGCTGCCAGCATCGCTTCTCCAATCGCACTCGCTGCCGCAAACTCGTCTCCCACGACAATTCCCGTTTCTGCACTCGTCACGCCGCTCTTCCCGAAAATATGCAGCCTGCCGACCTCACTCCCGAACTCATCAAAGATCCCAAAGACCTCGACGGCCTCGATGGCATCTACGACTTTCTCGCCAGGCTCATCATCCTCCAGGCTCAGAACCGCATTTCCACTCGCCGTGCCGCTGTTCTCGCCTACATCACCAATCAACTTCTCCGCACTTTCGCCGCCATCAAGCGCGTGCAAGCGGAACAAGAGCCGCAAATTGTCGTCAGCCGTTCGCAGCACCAGGACGATTAACCGGAGGAAAGCCTGTGCACGTCCAACAATTGCTATCTGCGCAACAAATGTTACTGGCCTCAAACGCGCCAAAAAACCGATGCGCTCAATCGAAAACCATCCCCTTGACACCAGCGCTCTATGCGATTAGCCTCTCTGCAATCGGACAGCAACATATGTTGCGAAAGCCGCGCACTGGCGGGTGGCGGCATCAGTCGGGGAAGTTAGTCGCAGACAATACTCGAGTGGAGGACTGACTCATGGCCGCAAAAGAAACATTCATTTCTTCGATCGACATGCAAGGAAACCGCGCTTCGCGCAGCTGCGCTCTGTTTCTGTGCGCAACGCTTGTTGCATTATTCCTTCTCGCAATGCCCGCAATCTCCGCCGCGCAAACTGCGGGCACTGGCGCTCTTTCCGGCACCGTGACGGATCAATCCGGCTCCAGCGTCGGCGGCGCACAAGTGAAAGTTACCAGCGAGGCTTCTGGCGAAGTGCGTACCGTCACCACTAGCCCCACCGGTTACTTTGTCGTTCCCTTGCTCTTGCCCGGCACGTATCACGTCGAAGTCAGCCAAACCGGTTTCCGCTCCGTTAGCGTCGCGCACATCAAGATTACCGTCACGGAAACCAACGCGCTCACCCTCCGCCTCGAGGTTGGCCAGATTGCCGAGACCGTGGTCGTCGAAGCCCAGGTCGCTCAACTCCAAACGGAAACCAGTTCGCTCGGTCGCGTAACCTCCAGCGAACAGGTCGAATCGCTTCCTCTCGCCATGCGCAACTTTACCCAGATCATCGCTCTCAACCCGGGCGTATCTGCGGAAGTCTCCAACGCCGGCGAATTGGGCCGTGGCGGCGGCGGCAACAACCAGGATCCCACCGTGTCCGCTGGCAACTGGGCCTCCGACAATAATTTCCAGATGAACGGAGTCGGCGTTAACGATATTCAGCAGAGCGGCTATTTCAGCGCCGGTGTCGCAATTCCCAATCCGGACACCATTCAGGAATTCAAAGTGCAGACTGGTCAATACGATGCATCGTATGGCCGCAACGCCGGTGCCAACGTCGACGTCGTCACCAAAGGCGGCACCAACCAGTATCACGGCGCGGCTTGGGAGTACTTCCGCAACGACGCTCTGAACGCCAACACGTTTTTCCTCAACTCCGTCGGAGCCCCCCGCGCGGAACTCAAGCAGAACCAGTTCGGCGGCGATTTCGGTGGTCCCATTAAAAGAGACAAGCTCCAGTTCTTTACCTCCTACCAAGGCACGCGCCAGCGTAACGGCCTTGACGTCAACTGTTCCTCCAGTATGAAAGAAGCTCCGCTCACTAATGACCGCTCGCAGCCGCGCTGGGTCGCGCTCATTTTCCCCTATGAAGATATAAACGGCCCAAATCCCACAGGCCGGACTGCTCTCGGCGGCACCCCATTACGCCCAGGACGGCTCCAATATCAATCCTGTCGCCCTCGCTCTGCTCAATACCAAGTTGCCAAATGGGAACTATTTGATTCCTACGCCGCAGACTGTAAACACGAGTCCAAGTATCCCCTTCGATTCACAGGGTACTCTGGTTTTCAGTGAGGCCTGCCCCTTCACCGAAGATCAGTTCATGACTAACGCCGATTACGAGATGTCCTCCAAGAGCAAACTCACGGGCCGCTTCTTTTTTGCAAATAGCGGAATTACGTACACCTTGCCGGAAACCAACCTCACCGGCGGCGGTTCACCTCCAGGCGCGCCCGTCAACCTCACACAGGACTTCCGCAACTTTTCCCTTACCCACACTTATATCTTCACGCCAACGCTCCTGAACGAAGCCGAAGTCGCTTATCACCGCATTTTCGCCACCTTTGCGCAGGCCATCCCGGGCTTCACTTGGTCGCAGGTTGGCGCTACCGTTATCCCGCAAGACAACGACATTCCTGCCGTTGCCATTGATGCGGGCGGTACGACCGGGCTCTCCCTGGGCGGCAACGGCCAGAACGTTCAGATTGCGGAAAACACCTATACCTTCCAGGATTCTGTCTCTTGGACTCATGGCAAACACAACTTCCGTTTTGGCGCTGGCCTTCAGCGTGAACAAAACAACCAGGTTGGCTTTCACTATCTCGCTGGTGATCTCTTCCTTACTTGGGCCGATTTCTTGGTTGGCCAATCCGGCGCACAAAATGGCACTGGCGTAAGCAACGTCTACGGCTCCCTGGACCTGCTCGGCCTCTTTGATCGCGCTTATCGCGACTGGGAAGTCTGGAGCTATGCGCAAGACGACTTCAAAGTTACTAAGCGCCTTACCCTAAACCTTGGCATGCGCTACGACCGCATTGGCGACTTCGGCGATGCCCAAGGCCGCAACGCTGGTTTCGATCCATCTTTGGCGGACACCAATCCGCCAGCCGGTGGCACCTTGGCTGGTACGACTGTTCCCAACAATTATGTGGGCACTATCCCGGCAGGAGTTAAACAACTCAATAACGATTTCGGCTTGAACGGAATCGGCCAGAATACCTGGAATCCGCGGCTGGGCCTCGCTTACCAAGTGCCCTACACACACGACCGTGTCGTCATTCGCGCCGGTTACGGCGTCTATCACTCCCGCTCTACCGGCCAGCCGTTCCTCCAGCTGATTTCCGCGCCGCCCTACGGCCAAATTCGCGAGTTCCTCCCCAACACAACCTTCGACGAGCAGCAACCGCTGCCCTTGGATAATCCGACTTTCCCAACTTTCGTTCCATATTCGCCAAGCACCATAAATTCCATCACCTTCTTTGAGCCCAATTATCGTCCGCCGCTGGTTCAGGAATACAGCTTCGGCACCCAGACGCAAATTACTCCCTCGTTGGTTTTGGAAGTTGGCTATTCGGGGGCGCGTGGTCTCCACCTTATTGAAGAGCGGTCGGTCAACCAGGCTTCTCTTGCCAGCGCATCGGATCCGATCAATGGCCAGACCACGAATACATTCGCGAATATCCAGTCGCGGGTACCCTTTACCGGCTTTTCGAGTTCTCTCATGGAACAGATCGAGTCCGGCGGAGCATCGTGGTATAACGCTCTTCTGGTGAGCTTGAACAAGCGCTTCAGTCACGGTTTGCAGGCCCAAGTCTCCTACACCTGGGCTAAGGACGAATCGACTGCGGTTGGCACGACGACAGGGCCCAACGGCGGAACGGTCCTCGGAAACCAGAACGATCTCGCCTCTGGATATGGGCCAGATAACTTCGTCCGTCCCCAGCGATTGGTGATCAATTATTCCTATCAACTGCCAAAGCTTCCCTCAAACAATGCTTTCGTTCAGACGGCGTTTGGAGGCTGGTCAGTTCAGGGTGTCACGGTATTCCAAACCGGCCACTATCTCACCGTATCCGACACTAATGCTCAGAATATCTACGGCATAACGACGGACCGAGCTTCCGTGTCTGGAACTTGCACCCCAGGACAATACGTAAACCCCGGTTCCACCACCTCCAAGCTCACCAACTACATTAATAAGAGCTGTTTCACCTCACCCGCGGTCATAGGCGATGAAGAGCCACCCGGAACGTGTGACCCCACTACAGTGCTTCCAGACGGAAACTGCCCAGCCGTGGCAACGGGCTTCGGCAACGCTGGCGTCGGCATATTGCGAGGACCCAGCGAGCTCAACTTCGATTTCTCGCTCTTCAAGAATTTCCCGATCCATAAGATCAGGGATAGCGCCAACCTCCAGTTCCGTGCGGAGTTCTTCAACATCTTCAATCATCCGTTGTTCCAGGATCCTGACACGAGTTTCACCGATGCAGCGTTCGGACAAATTACCAACACCTATGGCAACCCGCGCATCGTTCAGTTGGCTCTGAAGCTGAGCTTCTAATCGAAGGCGCAGGCAGACCTTTAGTAAGAAGAGGAACGGTTAAATATAAATCGTGAGACCAAGGGCCACCGCCGCCGGTGGCCCTTAGTTTCCGAATAGCCCAAAAACTGATACCTTGCCTCCTGCAGATTTGGGAATGCAAACTGCCTCCCGCGCTGCGAAGCTGACGGCAGCGCATACGGGAAACGGCACTACCAGGAGCGAGAGCGATGAACCATACGGCAGCTGTAATCGGTGTGGGATTTGTCGGCAGAGCGCACGTGGACGCTTTGCGTCGGCTGGGAATTCCGATACGCGGCATTCTCGGCAGCACGAAAGAACGTGGCGCGGAATCCAGCCAGGCTTTGGGCCTCGATCGTTCTTACGCCTCGCTCGATGAACTTGCTGCAGATTCGGCCGTCACCTCCGTCCATATCTGCACGCCCAATTACGTTCACTTCGAGCAAGCCAGCAAACTGCTCCGCGCAGGAAAACATGTCCTCTGCGAAAAGCCGCTGGCCATGGATTCGCGCGAATCCGAAATGCTGGTAAAACTCGCGCGCGAATCGAATCGCGTCGGCGGCGTCGCCTACAACCTGCGCTACTACCCGCTCTGCCAGGAAGCGCGCTCGCTGATCGAGAAAGGCGAGATCGGCACGCCGCACACTGCGCACGGTAGTTTTCTGCAGGACTGGCTCTTGCATCCGACGGATTGGAACTGGCGTCTGGAACAAAAGCTCGGCGGCGAATTGCGCGCTGTTTCGGACATCGGCACCCACGCCATGGATTTGCTGATGTTCCTGACAGGCAAGAAAATCACCGAGGTCTGCGCCGATTTGGGCACGGTCATTGCTGTTCGCCGCAAGCCGCGTGGCCGTGTGGAAACTTTCAAGAAAACCGAGTCTACCGATTACGACGAAATGCCCATGACCACGGACGATTACGCCACCATGCTGCTTCATTTTCAGGACGGCATGCGCGGCGTCGTTACAGTTTCCCAAGTCAGCGCTGGTCACAAAGCCAAGCTGGGCTTCGGCATTGACGGTTCAAAAGGTTCGTTGTGGTGGAATGCGGAAAATCCGAATGAAATGTGGATCGGACGGCGCGAAACGGCGAATGGCTCAATGCTAAAAGACCCAGCGCTGATGACTCCCGAAGCACGTCCCTACGCTGTGTATCCTGGCGGCCATACCGAAGGCTATCCAGATACGTTCATGCAACTCTTCAAGGATTTTTACGAGTACATCGCGAAAAATGATTTGAACGCGCCGCGAACATTTCCGACCTTTCAAACCGGCCACGACGAAATGGTGCTCTGCGACGCCATTCTAAAAAGCTCGCAATCCCGCGCCTGGGAAACCGTCGAATGGGACTGAAGCACGCGCACTCTACCCATTTGGAGTGCGGCAGCTCTGCTTCCGCTTTCTTCAGCGACGCCAGCGACTCGAACGCGAAGCGGAAGAGCCGTTATTCGTGGTACTTGCGCCACCCGTTTGTGGGTGGCGCGATTCATCGCGCCCTAGCTGGCCCGCCGCATCACTTTTGCTGCGGCGGATAGCGATAACTCAAACTCGGCGGCATGCGGTCCGAACGCTGTCGCGTGTTGTACTCGAGTTGATACCCAAGATGTTGCGCATCATCAGGATATTCTTTGCCAGCGGGATACGGGTAGGGCAGCAGCGAATGTCGCGGAAGTGGCTCGACGCTGAAAGCATACGCAGCGTAGAAATCGAGATCCTTCTCGAAGCCGTTCGCATAGAAAAAGTAATCGCGCACCCACCCGGCGGGAAGCGCAGGCAACTGGCGCGGATCGAAGTCGAGCTTGACGCCTTCGCCTGAGCCGAAGACAACGAAGCGATCATCCGCGGCGGTGAGCAAATCCAGTACATCGCCAAAGCGCGTGTAGTTGCCGGCGGCGCGCGCATACGGGCCGGTCATGCTGCGATTCGCAAAAGAATAAATGGTGTCGCTCGCGGGTTTCAGACGAATTTCGCGCGGGTAACCTAGAAATTCGAGCGATGCTTTCGCGAGCGGAACCTCAGCGGTACGAATTTCCTGCGCTGCTGGAGTTTGATCGATGCGAATCGCGTCCCAATAAATTTTCAGGTTGGTGACGATGCGTATGCGGCGCGTGCCCGGGGGCAATTTGCCGGTGAGGTCGGCTACCATCGTGCGTTCGAGGCCTGCGGGAAAGCCCATGTCTTCCACGACGCGAACCCATTTGTTTTGAGCGTCGAGCGCTTCGACGTACGGAGCAATCACCTTGACGCCGGCTTGATCGGCAGCATACATCGAGGTTGCCGTGAAATAGTCGGTGTAGCCGTCGATGATGAGGCGCAGCGGTTTCGCGGCGTCCCACTTGCCGAGGTCGAGTTCGACCCAATGGAGTTTTGCAAAACCGGTGAATGGCAAGCCTTCGAAATCGGTAACGTATTTTCGATCGCGTTGCGAGATTAACGAGAGAACGTCGTTACCGTGATCGTCCCACGCGCCGAGAGGTGGATGCGCTTCCTGGCTGGCGATAACGCGAAATTCGGGGAAAGGAGGATTGGAAACGAAGCGCTCGTTGGGAAACACTTCGTAAGACGCGGGATGATCAACGGCGAGAAGGCGGAGTTGATCGAGATAAACAGTTTCTTCCATCGGCTCCATGAAGCGGAAGCTGAGCATGCCGTGGAGCGGACGAAGGCTGTCAGCGCCGACTTTTAGATATTCGTCGGGATCGGGGACGTCGCGTTCGGCGACATGGTTCTGGCCGGGGCCAACCCAGTGGCCGACGACGCCGGGACCGATCATATCGGCGATGAATTCGTATTCCTTACCGTTCCACGAAAATAAAACGGGACAAGAACTGCCACGCCGGTCGAGTTCGCCGATGGATTGCGTTTTCTTTGCGGCGAGATTTATTTCGTCCTGCGGGACGCCCGTGGGCCAGAGAAGGCGGACGACTTCGGCGTTTTTCTCTTCGCCAAGACCAGCAAGAATGTTCGGCGCGTTCTGTCCTAGATACCCGGATGCGCCTTGCACTTCCCACTTTTGATAGAGCGGACCTGCGTAGATTTCTACTTTTGTGCCGATGCCGTTTTTGTTGTCGGCGAGAGGCTTGAGGTCAATGCTCATCCAGTTGTGCTGATTCGCTCCTTCGTTTTTCAGGAGGAGCGGTGCATTGCCGAGCTGCGTAACGACAAGATCGGGGCTGCCGTTGCCGGCGAAATCAGCGATGGCGATGGCACGTGGCTGCGAAAGTTTGACGGCATCGAGATGGGTTTCTTTCGTGACGTCGGCCCAGCCTTTTGCGCCGAGATTGCGGAGCAGGCGGAGTTCGCCGCCGCTGCCGGATTCGCCGACTGCTACCAGATCGAGCCAGCCGTCATTGTCGTAATCGACAGCGGAAATTCCCCAGCCGCGTTGCCATCCGAAATCCGGAAGAGGGACGCGCTCGAGATGCTTGCCGTCGACGTTGCGCCACAGGCTGATGCCGGGCGCGCCGGCGTGCGTGAAAGCGAGATCCATCCAGCCATCTTTGTTGAAATCGAAAGCGACGACACCGACGGCGGGCGGAAGATTTTCTTTTTTGAAGTCGATTGCAGCGAGTGGGGTGAATTTACCTTCGCGCGGATTTAGATAAATCGAAGCGCCGTCGAGGCCGCCTGCAAAAACGAAATCGATGGCGCGGTCGTTGTTGAAATCCGTGGTGACAAGGCCCGCGCTGGTAGCGTCGAAGCCGAGGCCGCTTTCAGCGGAGACATCAGTGAACGTGCTATTACCATTGTTGCGCCAGAGAAAATTGTGGGCGGCTGTTTCACGAGTACGGGCTGCGGTGGGCTGCATGGTGATATAGAGATCGAGGTCGCCGTCGTGGTCGTAGTCGACGAAGGTAACGCCCACGCAGCCTTTTTCGCGGCGGATGCCGACTTTCTCGGTGGCGTCATCAAATTTTCCAGCGCCGTTGTTGTGAAAGAGATGGACGCCATCGGCCAAGCATACGGCCAGATCGGTGTGGCCGTCATTGTCGAAATCGCCTGCGGCGCAGCCGAGGCCGCTTCCGGTAATTTCGAGTCCGGATTCTTTCGTGACGTCGGCGAATTTTCCGTTGCCCAGATTGTGGAGAAGGCGGCTGGTGCCATCGGTTGTCGCGCTGACGAGAAAGAGATCGGGTCTGCCATCGCCGTCGTAGTCGAAGAAACATGCGCCAGTGCTTGGGCCGATTGGCGTCGTAGCGACGGGCGGGGCTTGAAGTATGGACGCGACAGGCTGCTGCACGAAGTGAACGGGAATGGCGGGCGGTGCGTTTTGGACAGAGCTGCGCGGAAGTTCGGCGAGCGAGAAGCGGCCTTGATCGCCGTAGCCTGCGCCGAAAGGTGTGGCGACGTGGTCGGCGGTCATCTTTTGGAATTTGGCGAGGTGCTCTTTGGCTGCTTCGGCGCTGCCGCTGCGTTGGTAGGCGCGGGCCAGCCCAAATTCGGCGGAGGCGTGAAACGGAAAAATGGCGAGAGCTTTTTGAAAGGCGACGATAGCTTGATCGTAGCGTTGAAGCTGCGAGTTTAGGTAGCCAACGAAGTACCAGGGGTCGGCTTCGTCGGCAATTTGCGTGACGTGCGTGAAGGCCGCAACACCTTTTTCCGCGTCGCCGAGATCTTTGTAGACGAGGCCGAGGTTGTACCAGGCGTAGGGATCTTGAGGGAGCTTTTCAGCGGCCGCGGCGAGGGCGGTGCGCGCAGGCTCGAGCTTTTGCTGAGCAAGGAGGGAGATCCCGAGATTGGCGCGGGCGACTTCGAATTGCCAATCGGCGGCGAGGGATTGTTCGAAGAGTTTCTGCGCGTCGGCGGGGCGCTGCTGGTTCATGTAGGCGACGCCGAGAGTGTTGAGACGGTAGGCTTCGGCGGGGTCGATGTGAGGAGCGGCTTTTTGCGGGGCAGAAGCGGATGAAGATTGCGGAGCGCGCGAGTGCAAAAAGGCAGCAGCCGCGAAGAACGAAGAGAGACAAACTGCGAGCATGACAGCCGAACGCCGAAGGGGAGATTGCATCAGGGTATTTGTCCTGTCCGCGAAGCGCGACAGATGCTGGAAAGTTGCGGCGCGGAGCAGTAAAGATTCTGTGTGTAGCAGGGGATAGCGTCAACCGTTTTTGTAGAGAGCGCCTGAGGATGCGCTAGAGGAAGCGTCGGGTTGGGTGTCCCGATTGACTGTGCCACCTGCCGTGACGGGGCGATCGGCTTCATTAACGCGACTTCCATGATAGGTCTTTGTCAAGAGAGCGAAAGCTCTCCCGACGCGCTACGGAGGAGCGCGGGTGTAAATCCCTTCTAATTCTTCGCCGCGTGCGTTGGCTTCTCAGCCGTGGTTCCTATTTCGGATAGAACCAGACTTACCAGGCACTTGAGCAATTTTCAAGTTATCCTGTGTCCACAATTGCTGTCGCCGGTTTGTGACACTTGTACCTAGGTCAAGCGTAAATCGCGTCGAAGATAAGTAAGGGCTCGCTGTCCAAATATGCGGCTTGCGAGCGGGTGCCCGATCCAATTTTGGCTGGAAAGGGAGAACGCATGTTCACCAATTCGCGTTTCGACCTTTTTCTCCTGCTTTCCTTGCTGTGCGCCCCTCAAGTTTTAGCTCGGCAGAATAATTTGCCAACTCAGTCCGGCCACGGCAAGATTTATCTCGACGTCGTAGTTACTCCGAAGTCTGGCCCGCCCGTAAGCGGTCTTCAGCAGCAAGATTTCACTATTTTGGATAACAACGTACCGCAGATAGTCACTTCGTTTGAGGCTGTCGACGGGCGGCAGGCCCCGTTGGAGGTCGTTCTTCTTGTAGACGCAGTGAACCTCGGCTTCCAAGACGTGGCCGTAGCACGTGATGGGATCAACAAATTCCTGAAGGCCGACGGAGGTCGTCTTAGCCAATCCACTACGTTCGCAATTCTTACTGACAAGGGAATCATTTTTGGTGAGGAGTTCTCAAAAGACGGAAACGCCCTCAGCACCGCACTGGAGCACCACACGATTCCGCTCCGGAGTACCAACGACACGACGGACCGTGGGGCGGGTGAACGCTCACAGTTGACCCTTCTCGGCCTGGGCCAACTCGTTACGCGCGAGGGCCCGAGGCCGGGCCGCAAGATCGTCGTTTGGGTTGCTCCCGCCGGGTTACTGATTTTCGGTCCGAAGAACATGCTTGACTCAAAGCTTGAACAGCAAGTCTTCGGAAACATGTTTGACACGTCGACGCAGCTCCGAGAAGCCCGGATCACGCTGTATAGCGTTGATCCATCTAGCATCCCGGACGTCGACGCTTCTTACTGGAAGGCCAACCTCAAGGGAGTCGGCGAGCCGAGCAAGGTCCAGATAGGCGATTTGGCACTAGGGGTAATCGCAACCCAGAGCGGTGGTCTGGCGCTGAACTCCAGCAACGACATCGCTGCGCAGCTACAAGAATGCATTGCTGATGCGGGGGCTTACTACGAAATCTCTTTCGATCCAACCACTACAGATCGACCCAACGAATACCACCAACTGGAAGTCCATGTTGCAAAACCGGGCCTGACAGCGCGCACTCGGCAGGGGTATTACTCGCGGCCCGGGGGCGCAGGGGAGTTTACGGCCGGGTCTGAGAAGCCTGGTAGGGTCGAGGATGAGACGCTATCACTCGACCCGGGCGCAGGGAGTGTGACTCCGGAAGCTCTGAGCCAGCAAGTCTATTATGCGAATGCACATCCATACTTTGACCTGCCCCAGGCGCAACTGGTCGACCGCATTCCAGAGCTGAAAACTCTTCAGCCTGCAGCAGACCAGCAAGAGCTACCAGTGATCCTGCAGAAAATGGGCCAGAGCGTGGACAATTTCACGCGTGACATTGGTGACCTCATCGCTCACGAAGACGTGACACAGGAGAAGTTGGACAAAAAGGGCGGCATTCAAGCGAAACAACGTGTTCAAGACAACTATTTGATCCTTCATCATGGCTATGAATGGGGTGCAAGCGCTGAATATAGGATGGACGAGAATGGAAAGCGCCTGGGGCCAATAGGTTTGGAGAAGGGATATCTGGTCACCTCCGGCCAGGCATTGAGCTGTATTAGTTTCTCTACGGTCGCGCAGGCCCAGTCGAAGTTCCGCTACGTTGGCGAGGAAAAGATCGGCTCACGAGAGACGTATGTCTTGGCGTTTGCTCAGAAACCTGGCGAGGTTACTTTCAGAACTGTGATGAGTGGAACCGGCGGAGCAGAAGCGGACATGCTGACACAGGGAATCCTGTGGGTGGACAAGAATAATTTCCAAATCATCCGAATGCGAAGCGATCTACTCGCGCCGCAAAATGAAATTGGACTCGATCAACTGACAACAGAAGTGACGTTCGCCGAGGTGCAACTTCAGGACGTTCCAAATCCTTTATGGCTGCCCAGCGACGTGGATGTATTGATGGAAATTAAGAAGCAAAAATTCCATAACGTGCACCACTATACGAATTATCGACGCTATAGAGTATCCGTCAAGATTGGGAACCCGCAATAGGTCTCAGCTCTTCTCAAGTCCTGATGAAGGGTGCGGCACCCCCAACATCAAAACCAACTTCGCAGAGCTCGCCGCCGTCACAATCTCTGCGCCACCTGCCCGCTCTTGATCCCATACTGGTTGCATTTACAATCGGTTTGGAGTCATTGTCGAGTCTTAGTCGCGGGTTTAAGGAGGGAAATTTGAGTATGAAAAATAACGACCCAGTTCTTTCAAGTCATCGCGTTGTATCGGATGAAGAATGGCTCGAAGCACGACGTGCATTGTTGAGCGAAGAAAAGGAAGCCACGAAACGCCGCGATGAGCTTACGAAACGGCAGAGAGAGCTTCCATGGAGGAAGATCGAGAAGAGTTACATCTTTACGACCACGGCGGGGGACGTTTCGCTAAGTGACCTGTTTGAGGGGCGGACTCAACTTTTCATCAAGCATTTTATGATGGGTCCTGACCAGGACTGGCAGTGCCCGGGCTGTACTTTGGAAGTGGCCCACGTCGAAGGCCTTCTCGATTACTTTGAGCATCACGATATGAGCTATGTGGCCGTAGCCCGCGCGCCTATTGATCAGATTGAAGCTGTGCGCCGCAAGATGGATTGGAAATTCAAATGGGTGTCTTCGTTTAACTCCGATTTTAATTACGACTTCCACGTCTCCTACCGACCTGAGGAGCTGGCGAATCATCGCGCCACTTACAATTTTCATGAATTTGATCCTAAGGGGAGCCAAAATCTTTCCGGCAACAGCATCTTTTACAAAGACCAGAACGGTCAGGTCTTCCACACGTATTCAACTTTCGGGCGAGGTGGGGAGCAATTTCTCGGGATCTATGGCTTTTTTGATCTCCTCCCAAAGGGCCGCGAAGAAAATGGCCCAACCCACTCGTTGCCGGATTGGTCCTCGTTTAAGACGAAGCACATTCACAACTGCAAAGGCTAGAGTGGCTTGTTGCCGGCGATCCTGGCTTTTTTGGCGCAAGTGGGGAAAGGCGTCTTGCCATTGGGCAGATTCAAGGGGGCCACTCTTCGAAATTCCGTCCTAAGCCATATCTTCTGACGCTCGACCGGTCGTCGCGGCGAGTTCCTCTAGGCGAGATTGGGTTTCGAGATGCACTTGGGAACTCTCAAAGCATTGAATTCCACAGCGATTTTCAGCGCCTGATGATACCTTTGGCCATGTTCTTCATGTTCTTTAGGATGGATGCGATAATCAGGATGAGCTCGGGAGGACGGCGATGGCTAATGGTTCTGAAAGCGTAATTGTCCAAGACCCGGATATCCACAGTGGAGAACCTGTGTTCCGGGGCACGCGTGTTCCTTTTCAGACGCTGCTGGATTACTTAGAAGGCGGGGAAACGCTGGATGAATTCCTGGAACAATTTCCTGGAGTCAGCCGGGAACAGGCTATTGCCGCACTGGAAGAAGCCAAGGCGCTCGTGCTGGCACGCTTCGGGAAATGAAAATCCTGATCGATGAATGCCTTCCAGCTGGACTGAAAGAAATTCTCACTGCGCTGGGCCATGAGTGCCAAACAGTGCGAAAAGCGGGATTTGGTTCCAAGAAGAACGGCGAGCTGCTGAGACTTGCCGAGGGCCGATGGGATGTGCCGCTCTCCGACGATCAGAATATCAAATACCAACAGAACATGGCGGGGCGCAGTGTTTCCATTCTGATTCTCCGCGCGAAATCGAATCGCATGGCGGATTTATTGCCGTTGATGCCGGCTTGTTCCGAAGCCCTTCTTTCGATTAAACCCGGGCAGGTGGTCGAGGTTGGACCGCTTTAGCCAAGGGCCCGGGGGGCGCGAATTTCTTTGCTGATTTTTCAAGAACGCGGTCGGCATGGTTGGACTATGAATATCCTGAGAGGCTTGTGATGAGGAATTTAAGACTACCGGTATTCGTTTTATTATTTTTGATTACCAGCACTTCGGGATTTGCGCAGCAGCCTCGTAAGGTGATCATCAATCAGGATTGTTCGGGGCCCGGCGGCAGCAATATGCAGACGTTGCTGACCTTGATTCAATCTCCCAAGGTGGAAGTGCTGGGGATAACCGTGGTCAGCGGAAATCAATGGCGCGATGAGGAGGTCGCGCATACGCTGCGGCTGCTGGAGTTGATTGGGAGGACCGATATCCCGGTGGTGCCGGGAGCTGTGTTTCCGCTCGTGCATCGGCGTAAGGAAGCGCTCTTGTGGCAGGCGAGGTATGGGAAAGTTGAGTTCGCCGGGGCTTGGGATGATCGCTGGTGGCACGAGCATGACGTGATTCCGGCGCTGAAGGAAGGGCAGCCCACGACAAAGCCAGCCGATGAGGACGCCGCGCACTTCCTGATCCGCATGGTTCACAAATATCCGCATGAAGTGACGATCTACGAAGGCGGCCCTATGACGAATCTGGCGCTTGCCAACGCCATAGATCCGCACTTTGCGGAAATGGCCGAGGGCTTTGTCTTCATGGGCGGGAGTTTGAGCCCTCAGACGGACGATCCGGAGTTTATCAGCAGCCCGCGGCACGAATTTAATTTCTGGTTCGATCCGGAAGCCGCGAAGAGCGTGTTGGAAGCGCCGTGGAAGAAGATCGTGTGCACGCCGGTGGACATCTCCGTCAAAACCAGAATTACCGACGCCATGGTTGCGGAAATCAAGAAAAGCAATAGCGGCGCCGCGCAGTACGTCGTGAAATATTTCATGGCGGACCAGGGCGGTTCGTATATGTGGGATGAACTGGCGGCTGCGGCGTGGATTGACCCGACGCTGATCACGAAAAAGGAAATGCGCTATATGAGCGTGGATATCGACCACGGCGCGGGTTATGGAAACACACTGACTTGGGTAGAGAAAGACAACCCAAAGCTCGGCGCGCGGCCGGTGGAAATCCAGATGGATTTGGATCTGGCAAGATTTGACAAGATGTTTGTGGAATTGATGAAGGCGCCTACGCCGCACGCCAATTGACAGCGGGCCGTAGCTGTTACGGCTGTGCCCGTTTGCGCTTTTCCAGCTCAATATCAGCCATTTCGATACGAAATCACGTATAGGGAACCTTTTGAGAATGCAGGTCGTACCTCATGAGGAAAAGGGAGATCCATGTCTCGACGAATTTTTGTGGGTGCCAGGCTAACAATTCTGGTGATGGTTTTGGCGGCTGCGGAACGTGCGCAAGCGACGTACTCGATTGTGGCTTGCGATGCGAAGACGCGGGAGTGCGGGGTTGCGGTGCAGACGAACAATTTGGCGGTTGGCGCGAGCGTGCCGTATGCGCAGGCGGGCGTTGGTGCAGTGGCTTCGCAATTCGAAACGAATCCGCATTATGGGGCGCGGGGGTTGGCGTTGCTGGCGCAGGGGATTGGTCCCGCGGATGCGTTGAAAAAAATTCTGGAGGAGGATGGACATTTCGACGGTGAAGGGATTGAGTCGCGCCAGGTTGGGATTGTCAGCATCGACGGGCGCGGCGCCAACTACACCGGCGAGGAAGCTGCGCGTGCGGATTGGGCAGGGGCGCGCTCGGGCTTGGGCTATAGCATTCAGGGAAACGGGCTGGTGGGGCCGAATGTGGTTGAGGCAATGGAACGAGCGTTTTTGAAGACGGAGGGAACTCTAGCGGAGAGACTGATGGCGGCATTGACGGCCGGAGATTTGGCGGGTGGACAGAAGACTGGACGCGAATCGGCGGCACTACTCGTGAAAACACTGGATGGTTTTCCGATGGATATCGATTTACGCGTCGATGATTCGAACGATCCGGTCGGAGGATTGAGAAAATTGTTTGATATGCAAAGCGCGCGGCAGCAAGTGATTCAGGCGAGCTTGGCGGCGCGAGCGGGACATTTGGACCAAGCTAGAGCGTTGCTGACCGGAGCCATTGCACGTGGACACGATTGGACTCGAGTGTGGATTCGGGCGGCGCGGGTTGCGGAAAATATTGAGGAGCCGCGCTTAGCCCTGAAATATATCGATGCGGCGTTTACGCAGAATCCGGCTTGGGCGGACGCGGAGATTGGGGAAGGAAACTACGCGGAGATTGGGGCGAGTGCTGAATTCCATCGGTGGGTGAGTGCCGAGAAGCAGAAAAATGCCGTTGCCGCGTACGAACAGTTGCGAGAATCGAAGGATGCGACGCTGGAGAGGCGAGTTTCGGTGGGCAGAATCTTGTTGGAGGCTGGGCGCG
This sequence comes from uncultured Acidobacteriota bacterium, assembly GCA_963784015.1. Classification (GTDB taxonomy): domain Bacteria; phylum Acidobacteriota; class Terriglobia; order Acidiferrales; family UBA7541; genus Acidiferrum. The sequence goes on along the minus strand of CAWAPX010000023.1, from coordinate 280,834 downwards.
CGGATGAGGCGATTGTGGTTTTGAATGAAAGAACACCGGGGGCTGAGGAGTCAATTGAGTTGAGGCTGCTAAGGTCGACGGCGTATACGGCGGTGAAGGATTACGTCAGCGCAATGGCGCAGTGCGATGCGGCGTTGAAGAGCGAGCCGAAGAATTTGCGCGTGCAGATCAGGATGGCTGAATTGCGGCGGGAGGCGACACAATGACGGCATGGTTGCAGGAAATGAGGCAGACGTTGCGGCGGCTTGTGAAGGCGCCGGGGTTTGTGCTGGCCGTTGTTGTGTCGATTGGGCTGGGGATTGCGGCGAACGCGACGATTTTTTCGATGGTTAGCCGGTTTGTGCTGAGTCCGGCGCCGGTGGGCGATCCGAATACGCTGGTGTCGCTACACACAACGACGCGAGGAGAATGTTGCAACCATTTTTCGTGGCCGCTCTTTAGCGATTTGCGTGAGGAGACTAAGTCGTTTTCTGGCGTCGCGGGCTATCAGGACCTGTTGCCGGCCTCGATCGGAGGCAATGGCGAGCCGGAGCGCGTGTGGGGACAGGCCACGACGGCGAATTATTTTGATGTGGCGCAACTGGGGATGACGCTGGGAAGAGGTTTTGCCAGCGATGAGGAAAAGCTGCCTGTGATTGTGTTGGGGCATCGCTTGTGGCAGAGGCGGTTTGGCGCGGATCCGGCGATTGCTGGGAAGACGATTATGCTGTCGGGGCATTCCTTTACGGTTGTCGGGGTTGCGCCGCCGACGTTCCGCGGGGTCGATCTGCCGCTTGATCCGGAATTTTGGGTGCCACTCGGGAATCTTGATCAGTTGCTTCCAAAAACTAGCAACTACGATTCACGCAATTATCACTGGCTGGCGGTGTTGGGACGGTTGAAGCCTGGAGTTACGCGCGCGGAGGCTACGGCTGAACTCGATGTGCTTGCGCAGCGCTTCGCGATTGCTCACCCGGAATCGGAGAAAGATGGTGGGTTTCGGTTTGAGACAGCAGGGACGCTTTCGCCACACGATAAATCCGCGGTGATGATTTTTCTCGGCGCGCTTACGGTGGTGGTGTTGCTGGTTTTGTGCATCGCTTGTGCGAACGTGGCGAATCTTTTGCTGGCGCAGGCTTCGGGGCGGCAGCGCGAAATGGCTGTGCGGCTGGCGGTTGGTGCTACGCGCGCGCAGTTGATGAGGCAGATGCTGACGGAGAGCGTGGTGCTGGCGATGGGCGGTGGGCTTCTCGGCGTCGTGCTGTCATTGTGGGCGACGCGGGCGCTGTCAACATTTCAGACGCCTGCGCCTGTGCCGCTGGATCTCAGCGTGAGCATTGACTGGAGAGTTTTGCTATACACGTTTGGCGTGAGCGTTGGCAGCGGATTGTTGTTTGGGCTGGCGCCCGCGTGGGCCGCGTCGCGAACTATTTTGACGAGCGCGCTGAAAGGCGAAGACATTCTGGCGCGACCGGGGCGGTGCTGGACGTTGCGCAATGTGTTGGTTGTCGCGCAGATTGCGATGTCGCTGGTTCTATTATGCGCTACGGGACTTTTCTTGCGGAGCATGCAGAGTGCGGCTGGCATTGATATTGGCTTTCGTTCGCGGGGGATTTTGATGATGTCTGTCGATCCGCGTGAGCATGGATATACGGCTGAGCGGACGGTGCGACTGTTGGGCCAACTGCGCGAGCGTGTAGCCGCGCTGCCGGGCGTTAGTTCCGCGGCGGGCACGGATGTTGCACCACTTTCGATGGGGAATCGGAGCGATGCGTTTGGCATTGAAGGGCGGCCAGAGACCTTGGACTTGAATTCAAGCGTGGACCTTTATATGGCGACGGCCGGATATTTTGACACGATGGGCATTCCGCTGATTGCGGGACGCGATTTTGGGAACGAGGGCGCCGCGGAACTAAAAGTGGCGGTGGTGAACGAAGCATTCGTTGCGCAGTTGTTCAAGAAGGAAAATCCTCTGGGGCAGCGCGTTAACGGCGCCGGGATGACGTATCAGATTATCGGCGTGGTGAAGAATACGAAGTCGCGGACGCTCGGCGAGGAAACTCGGCCGGTGCTCTATCGCTCGCTTGCGCAGAATGTCGCCAGTGACCCTTCGTTTCTTGGATACACGATCGTAGTGCGATCGGCGCGAGATGCGGCGGGATTAGCGAGCGCTGTGCGCGGCGAGATTCGCGCGCTCGATCCGACGCTGGCTATTTTCAATGAGGTAACGATGGAAGAGCATTTGCGAGGGGCGCTGTTTCTGCCGCGGCTGGCTGGGACGCTGTTCGGAATTTTCGGGGTCGTAGGATTGCTGCTGGCGGCGGTTGGATTATATGGCGTGATGAGTTACTCGGTGAGCCGTCGAACGCGCGAGATCGGCATCCGCATGGCGCTGGGAGCGCAAGCGGGCGGCGTGCAGGGACTAATTGTATGGCAGGGGATGGCGCTTACGTCGATTGCCCTGGTGCTTGGTTTGGGCGCGGCGTTTGCGGTGTCGAAAATGTTCGCGAGCATTCTTTATGGGATTCGTCCGCACGATTTGTTGACATTCACAGTTGTGCCGGTGTTCCTTGCTGGCGTTGCGCTACTGGCGTGCTGGATTCCCTCGCGACGCGCGGCACGCGTCGATCCGCTGACGGCGCTGCGATATGAATAAAGTCTCCATGATTTACGAATCGCTTTTTAGCTAATTATTCCCACCCGTAGATGACTCTTGGTCCGAAGTGTGCGGCGTTAATAACTCTTCGATTTTTCTAACGGATCTCAATAACTTGGTCGCCGAATTTCAGGCATGACTCGATCCTTGGCCACGAGCGCTCGAATGCCGCAAGGAGCGCACTCGTCCGGCAGTCGCCAAGACGAACCCAGATGAATTTGATTTTCGCGTCGCGCTTTTTTGCGAGATAGAAGAAGTCTTCGTCTTTGCTGATGATGACGCGTTCGTACGCTTCGGCGTGACGGCAAATGTCACTATCGCGCGCGCTGCCCAAACCAGCCTCCAAAACGTGCTCGCAATCAAATCCTCGCCTTCGCAGATATTGGGCGAGCGCGACCGGTAGCTGGTTATCAACGATGAATTTCACGACGTCGGAAGCACGACGTGGTCGGTCTGATGAGCTGCGTAGTCCAGAGCCGCGAGGATGTCCTCACGCTCAAGAAATGGATAGTCCGCCAGGATTTCTTCGAAGGAGGCGCCTGCCCCGAGCAGTTCAAGCACGTCCGTAACCCGAATACGATGTCCGCGGATGCAAGGACGGCCGCCGCACTTATCGGCTTCGACTGTGATTCGATTGAGGCGTTCGAGATTCATTGAATTTCTCGTTATTTTCACGATACGCAATCTTTTGTTCAAAGGCAAGCTATAGGCCAATTTGCGGGCTACTTGACCATAAACGGGCGGGCACATACGCTCGAATGCCTGACTATGGGCAAAATAATATTGGGGACGATTGCGGAAATTGCTGCGGGGATTCGCGAGAAGAAATTTTCGCCGGTTGAGGTTTTGGAGGCGCACCTGGAGCGAGTAGCGGAGTTGCAGCCGAAACTGAACGCATTTGTGCACCTTGATGCGGAGGAGGCGCGGAGGCAAGCGCGCGTTGCAGAAGCCGCGGTTATGAGTGGGGACACGTTGGAGGCGCTGCATGGCGTTCCTTTGACGATTAAAAGCTGCATTGATGTGGCGGGCTGGCCGACACCGTCGGGGTCTTTGCTGCGGAAGGATTATGTGGCGCAGGTGGATGCGCCGCTGGTTGCGCGGTTGCGGACGGCGGGCGCGATTATTTTGGGAAATACGAATACGCCGGAGTTTTTGATGGCGTACGAGACAGACAATTCTTTGAGCGGCAAGACGAGCAATCCGTGGAATTTGGGAAGGTCGTCGGGTGGGTCGAGCGGAGGAGAGGCGGCGGCGATTGCGTCGGGCTGCTCGGCGGGCGGAGTGGGGAGCGATGGAGGCGGATCGATACGGGTGCCGGCGCACTTTTGCGGGATTTGCGGATTGAAGCCGACGCCGGGGCGGATTCCCTCAACCGGGCATTATCCTGAAGGAGGAGGCGCGTTTGGTTGGATCGGCGTGGTTGGTCCGATGGCGCGGACGGTTGCGGACGTACGGGCGTTGTTTGAAGTAATAGCGGGGCCGGATGCGGGGGACGCGCTTTCCGCGCCAGTGCCGGTGCGCAAGATCGAAGAGAAGGAAATACGCGGATTGAGAATTGGGATCTTGGAGAGTGAAGCACTTGGCAAGGTGACGCCAGAAACGTCAGCCGCCGTGGAGCGAGCTGCGAAGATTTTGAGTGAGCTGGGATTTACTGTTGAGAAGAAGTGTTTGAGTGGGCTGGATAGGGCGATTGAAGTGTGGTGGTATTTTTTTGGGCCGGTAATCGCGGATTCGATTCGGAAGGGCGCGGTGGGGCATGAAGAGGAGTTGAGTCCGATGCTACGCGAGTACGTGGAGCTAGCTACTGCGGAGACAACGTTGACTTACGACGGATTTCTGAGCGCTTGCGCAGAACGCGACAAGTTGCGCGCGGACATTGTTCGGCAAATGGAAGATGTGAGAATACTTTTGGCGCCTGTGTCGGCGGGACCGGCATTTCGCCACGGAGAAGGGAATTGGCGAGTGAGTGAGAAGGAAAATTATCGGGACACGATGCGGCATTCGCAGTGGTTGAACTTGGCGGGATTTCCGGGGCTGGCGGTGCCGGTGGGAAAGTCGCGCGAAGGGTTGCCGATTGGAGTGCAGGTGATCGGACGGCCGTATGAGGAAGAGTTGATTTTGGCGGTGGGGGAGGCGATTGAGAGAGGCCGCGGTGCATGGCAGGCGCCGAATATTTAGGGTTGGGCAAACCAGGAGAGGTAAGACAACGAAGCAAGACGGCGCGGCAAAAACGGGAGGGGCGAGCCCCTCCCCTACAGGTTCGGGTTGTTGGCGGGAGGTTGTTTTAGTTCGGGATTGGGGACAGGGGAGTCGCCGTATTTTTCGCGTTGTTTGGTGAGGCTGGAATCGACGAGTTTTTTTGACGAGGCCAGTTCGGCTTGGGCTTCTTCGCGGCGACCGAGGCGTAGAAGGACTTGGCCACGCATGAAATGGACATTTTGGTTGTCGGGGACGAGTTTTTCGGCGGCGTCGAGAGCGATGAGGGCTTCGCGATTTTTTCCCTGGCGCTGATAGAGGCGGGCCAGGCCGAGGAGCGAAGCGGGTTGCCGGGGATTGTAGCGGAGGGCTTCGCGGAAAAAATGCTCGGCTTCGGCGTCCTTCTGCAATTGTGAGTAGAGCAGGCCGAGTTGTTCGTAATTGTCGGGAAGATCGGGCTCGATGGCGATGTCTTTGCGGAATTCAGCTTCGGCGCGGTCGTGGTCTTCTTTCTTCATGTAGGCGAATCCGAGACTGAAGTGAACGTAGGGTAAGTGGGAATTCGTGGAGGCGGCGATTTCCAGCTCGGAGATAGCTTTGTCCAGTTCTTCGCGGTTGAGATAGGCCTTGCCAAGAATCAGGTGAAACTCGGGAGTTTGGCCGCCGACTTCGACGAGACGGCTGAGGGTTTTTTCGTCGAGCTCGTTTTGATTGGCATTGTGGGCGGCGATGTCGAGGACGTAGAGATAGGTGAAATCGTTGGACATTTGCGGCCAGAGGGGCTCGAGGACGGCGACAGCGTCGGCATAGTGTTCGGTGAACACGTAACAGAGACCGAGGAGGTAGCGTGCTTGTTGGGAATCGGGCTGGTCACGGACGACAGAGGTGAGTGGGGCGACGGCTCCGGCATAATCGCCGCGGCGGTATTTTACCAGGCCGATGTTCAGGCGAATGCCGGACATTTTGGGCTCGAGCTTTTCGGCTTTTTGAAGAAGGGTGAGCGCGTGGTCCCACTCTTTGCGGCGCATGGCGATGACGCCGAGATTGGCGTAAGCAGCTCCAGATTGCGGATCGACGGCCAAAACGCGACGGAAAGCTGCTTCGGCACCCGCCAAGTCGCCGGATTGAAGGGCGGATTGGCCTTGCGCAAAAGAGGCCTGTGGGTCTATCGCGGGGACGTGGCTCGCGCCGCCTGAAGGGGTTTGTTGGGACTGCGCAAGCAGGGAGCTATTTAACGTCGGCGGGAGACAGACGCATGAAGCGGTGCCCAAAAAGCTGAAGAGAAAATAGGCGAGCCAGGCACGGAGGCTAGGAGACATCGTTCGGTAGTGTCCAGCAGGGGAAGCAGGAATTCAAGCGGTGAACAGCGGACGTGAACGTAAACGGCGGGGAAGGAAATGGATGGCGCGCGCGATTGGGGCTAACGGCCCGATTTTCAGCTTGACACGGACGCGGATATGCCTTATTAATCCGATTTAATAGGTGCGATTGGGTGCGTTTCTGAATGTCGAGTGGTGGGGCTTCCTCCAATGAGTGGCCTTCTGCAAGCGGCAGATACCAGGGGTACCCGCAGTAGCAGGTGTAATTGTGCCCCCACCAGACCGGTAATCCATATTAAAAATTTGGGGAGGTAGCAAAGTGAAGTTACACGGTCATAGTTTTCATGCTGCTTGTATGCTGAAAAATCTGTCCAAAATGGCGCGGCTCGTGATCTGTGGGACAATCGCGATTTTGTGCACCGCGTTTGTCGCGAAGGCGCAAGACACTGGTTATATCAGCGGAACAGTAACGGACAAGACGGGTGCGGCTGTTGCTGGAGCAGACGTGGTGATTTCCAGCACGAATGGCAGCTCAACACACCCGACAACCACGAACGGGGACGGCGCTTACGTTGCGGCTGGCTTGCCGGGCGGCTCGTACAACATCGTGGTGACGGCAAAGGGATTCCAGAAATATACGGCTAAGGGCGTCGTGCTGGACGTTGCGCAGAAGATTCGCGTGGATATCCAGCTGAACGTCGGTGCGGTTACGGAAGAAGTGGTAGTGACGGGAGAGAGCGTGGCGCAAGTGGAGACGCAATCCTCGGCCATGAGCACAACGATCACCGGATCGCAGGTCAATCAACTTGAGCTCAACGGACGCAACTTCACGCAGCTCGTTACCCTGTCGCCCGGTGTCGTCAACCAAACCGGATCGGACGAAGGCAAAGTGGGCGTCTACGGCAACGTGGCTTTCAGCATGAACGGAGGCCGCACCGAGTACAACAACTGGGAATTGGATGGCGGCGACAACATGGATAACGGAAGCAATTCAACGCTGAACGTTTATCCTAACCCGGAAGCAATTGCGGAATTCAAGGTCCTGACGTCGAACTACGGCGCACAATACGGGCGCAACGGGTCGGGCACTGTGGAAGTAGAGACCAAGTCGGGTGGCACTACTTTTCATGGGAGCGCATTCGAATACTTGCGCAATTCCTTCTTCAATGCGAGATCCTGGGAACAGGGTGCGGATATCACGCAGCCCAAGGGCGCATACAATAAGAACGACTTTGGATATACATTCGGCGGGCCCGTATTCATACCCAACCACTACAACACCGACAAGAAGAAGACCTTTGTCTTCTGGTCGCAGGAATGGCGCAGGGAAAAGAGCTCGACGACAATTCTGCAAAACGTTCCGTCAGACGCCGAGAGGAGCGGGAATTTCGCCGACCTTTGCCCAGGTCCGAGTGTGAACGGTGCTGCCGGCAATTTAAACGATTGCCCGACAGGAGCCCAAGTCGCGCCCAACTTTACAGTTGCGCCCACTGCCACGGGCACCGCACTACTCGCCATCATCCCGCAAGCCAACACAACCAACGGAGGATTCCCAGCGGTTAGTGAAACCGTTGCGAGCCCGACCACCTGGCGCGAAGAACTCTTGCGAGTGGACCAAAACCTAAGTGACAACTACCATTTGACGTTTCGGTACATTCACGATTCCTGGCAAACTGTCGTGCCCAATGCACTATGGGGAAATGGAACCAGCTTCCAAAACGTAACTACTAACTTCACGGGGCCCGGAACAAGTTTTGTCGCACGCCTAAACGCGAATATTTCGCCGACTTTGCTCAATGAATTCGTGGCGAGCTATACAGCGGACCATATCGACTTAACCGCCGGTGGCCCGGTGGGGCTACCCGCGGGCTTCTCGATGGGTTCTATCTTCAACAATGGTTTCGGCGGAAAACTTCCAGCCATATCCGTGGGAAGCAACGCGGCGTATGGTGGGACTTTTACCTCGGATACGGGATATTTCCCGTGGCACAACGCCAACCCCACTTACACGTATCGGGACAACGTAACGAAGATTATTGGCCAACATAGCCTTCAGTTTGGCGCCTATGCAGCGTTCGCTCAAAAGAACGAGGGGAACTCACCCTACGTCCAGGGTATTCTTACTTTTGACTCTGGCGCCACTTCGGTTACGACAGGAAACGCCTTCGCTGACTTGCTGCTTGGGAACATCGCAAGCTATCAACAGACAAGCGAACAGACCCAGTACTACAATCGCTACAAGATCGTTGAGCCGTACTTCCAGGATGATTGGCGCGTCACGAAGAAGCTCACTCTAAATCTCGGCCTGCGGGTCAGCCTTTTTGGAACGTACCGCGAAAAGTACCAGCAGGCTTACAACTTTAACCCGAGTGAGTTCGTCAGCGGCGGTTCGCCTGTGATTGATCCCAATTCGGGTGCCTTCGTACCCGGTGCCGGGAATCCATTCAACGGCATCGTTCAGTGCGGCGGTGCAGGCGGAACTTCAGCCATCCCTTCCGTCGTTCTCTCGCAGTTCCCAGGGGCAACCGTGGGTTCCTCGCCGAACGCAGGCTGTTTGCAGGGTCACCTCTTTAATCCCGCACCTCGCATCGGATTTGCTTTTGATCCGAAGGGCGACGGCAAGATGGCCATCCGCGGCGGCTACGGAATCTTTTACGAGCATACAAACGGCAACGAGGGAAACACTGAATCGCTGGAAGGCTCGGCGCCACTTGTGCTTACCGCTGCACAGTCCAACGTCATCGGCTATGACAATATCGGCTCCGGGGCCGGAGCGGTGCCTTTCTTTCCGCTTACGGTCGTTTCCATTCCGAACAAGGCACAATGGCCTTACGTTCAGCAGTGGAACCTAAACGTCCAAAAGGAGCTGCCGGCTCACTTTATTGTTTCGGTAGCGTATGTCGGGAGCAAAGGCACGCACTTGACATTGCTCAGCGACGGAAATCAGCTTCAGCCTCTTCCAGCTGACCAAAATCCGTTCGGCGTTGGCGAGACACTTTACAACACCGGACCAATCGATCCCACTACTGGTCAACCCGCTGGTGCGTGCGCCGGATCGGCCCCGCTCACAAACCCAGGGCAGGCGTGGGGCGCAGGTCAGACCGTGTTTGGAACCAATGGACCACTGAATACAGCGGCCGCCAATAACCTGAACGTTGCTTGCGGGCTCATTCCTACCGCGAATACATTGCGCACCGCGTATCCTGGATATGGCGACGTCAACACGCTTAGAAATGCCGCGAATTCAATCTACAATTCGCTGCAGGTCTCAGCGAGGCGTACCGTCGGTGCTCTAACGGTGAGTCTTGCGTACACTTACAGCCACTCGATCGACGACTCGTCCGACCGAAGCGATACGGCTTTTGTGAACGCCTATGACATTGCTTCCAATCGAGCGAGTTCCACCTTTGACATGCGCCATAACCTTGCAATCAGCTATGTGTATGCGCTGCCACTGTTAAAGAGTTCGACGGGGCTGAAGCAGGCACTGCTCGGTGGATGGCAAGTTTCGGGCATCACAGTCGTGCAGTCCGGCACCCCGTTCAGTGTCACCGATGGCTTGCCTTTCGGGGATAACGCGGGCGTAGCTAATGGCACCGGTACGGGCTCCCGGCTGGATTTGGTCGGCAATCCCAGCGCCGGTCTCACTTCAACGGATGTGCCCGGCGATCGCGGACCTCTCGCTTACAATCCAGCCGCATTCGCGGCTCCTCAGGGGCTCACCTTCGGGGACGTAGGGCGAAACACGCTCACTCTGCCCGACCGCGTGAACTTCGACTTCGGAGTATTTAAGCGCTTCGCGATCAATGAACGGATGGGATTCGAGTTCCGCTGGGAAAACTTCAATCTCTTCAACCATACCGAATACAACCAAGTCAGCGGAAACGGCTCAAGCGGCGGTACGGGAGCTAACGTTGCTATGGATACGGTAGACCCGACAGCCAGCGCAGTCTTCCTCCATTTGAGTGGCACACACGACCCGCGCATCATGCAGTTTGGTTTGCGGTTCTACTTCTAACAAGAACGGAAACGAGGAGGGCGGTCCGACCTGGTCGGATCGCCCTTTTTTTCTGATAATAGCCATCGCTTTTTTGTATACTCCCACCGCCCGTCCATGAGGAGAGAAAACCGCCATGAAACGCCGAACATTTATAGAAAAGTCTATCGCCGCAGCCGCGGTGTTTGCAGCGAGGCCGTCGTGGGCCGTCGCGAGCGAACACGAAATCAAGAAGGTGGGATTGCAGCTTTACACCGTGCGCACGGAAATGCCCAAGGATTTTGACGGAACGATCGCCAAGGTGGCGGCGACGGGCTATAAAGAAGTGGAGTTTGCGGGGTACTTCGGCCGCACGCCGAAAGAAGTTCGCGCCGTCGTTGACAAGAACGGACTAACGGCCCCCTCGACACACTACAGCTACGATCTCATCGAAAATAAATTGCCGGAGATGATTGAAACGGCGCACATCATCGGGCACGAGTACATCGTCTGCCCGTGGCTCGACGAGAAACAACGCAATGCGGATGGTTGGAAGCGGGCGGCGGATCTGTTCAATAAAGCCGGCGAGGCGACCCGAAAGGCTGGGATTCAGTTCTGCTATCACAATCACTCGTTCGAATTCTCTCCCGTCGAAGGTTTGGACGGACAGATGGCGTACGACTTTCTGCTGACGAAAACAGATCCCAAGTTCGTAAAGATGGAAATGGATTTGTGCTGGATCAGCGTGGCGGGGAAAGATCCGCTGAGTTACTTCAACAAATATCCGGGGCGGTTCCCGCTGGTTCACGTAAAGGATTACGTGAACGACCCGAACGCAACGAGTAGTTACGCTGGAGCGACCGGCTCTGTGGAGTTTAAGGGGCGGCTGGCGGATGCTGGCAAGGGGACGATCGACTTCAAGCGGATCTTCGCGGAGTCCGAGAAGGGCGGCATAAAACATTATTTTGTTGAGAATGACGACGCGAAAATGCCGTTCGAGGACATCAAGATCAGCTACGACTATTTGAGCGCCTTGCGCTTCTAGTTGGTGGCGATTCGGGATCAGGGAGGGAGCACCTTGCGTAAAGTAGGTGTTTGTGTGGCCTGCGTCGTAGGCCTAGCTTTGCTATTGGTTGCGGCGCGGGCGCAATCGCCACCGTGGAAGCAGCTTTTCAATGGCAAGGACCTGACGGGCTGGAAGCATGTCGGACCTGGCGACATGACTGTCGAGGATGGGCTCATCCGAACGCATGGTGGGATGGGGCTGCTTTATTGGACCGGAGGCAAGCTCGGGAATTGCCGCATTCACGTGGCCTATAAGATGCGGGATTTCAACGACAATTCGGGCGTGTTCATTCGTATTCCGATCGAGCCGCGAGAAGCGTGGATGCCCGTGAACTACGGCTATGAAGTGCAGATCGACAATCATCCAGAGACATCGAACGAAGACGAGTATCACATCACGGCGGCGCTTTATTCCTTGACGAAGCCGTTATCCAAACCAGGGAAGCCCGGGCCTGAGTGGAACACGATGGACATTACGCTCGACGGGCCGCACACGGTTGTGGTTCTGAACGATGTGAAGGTCACCGATTACACCGAGGGGCAGCCTGTTCCTGAGCGGAAATTCGATTTCGAGCCGCAACGCGGGCGGCGCCCGGATGAAGGCTACATCGGTTTGCAGAACCACAGCGACAACGACATCGTGTTTTTTAAAGAAGTCAGCGTGCAATCGTTGAAGTAATGAATTCGGAAGGCGGAATTACGGATTCAAATCGGGAGGATGTCATGAGCAAGAACCAATTTTCGCGTCGCGAGTTTCTGCAGAGCACGGCTGGGGCTACGGGTGCGCTGGCGGCGGCTCCGAGCATCTTCCTGAAGCCGGAGTACATTCCTTCGGCTCTCGAAAGAGTGGCTCCGAGCGACACTTTGCGCTTTGGAATTATCGGAATTGGGATGCAGGGTTCAGGCTTGCTGACCGCTGCGGTGCAGTTGCCTGGCGTGGAATGCGTTGCGGCTTGCGATCTGTACGACGGTCGGCACCTTCTGGCGCAAGAAATCGTCGGAAAGAAAATTCCCACGACGCGGCGCTATCAGGATCTGCTGGACAACAAAGAGATTGATTGCCTGATCGCGGCAGTGCCGGATCACTGGCACAAGCAAGTGGTGGTGGACGCGGTGAATGCAGGCAAGGATATTTATTGCGAAAAGCCGATGTCGCATTCCGCGGCGGATGGCTTGGCGATGGTGGCCGCGGCGCAGAAAACCGGGCGCATCGTGCAGATTGGTTCACAGCGAGTGAGTTCGGTGATTTGCGCTAAGGCCAAGGAAATGATCGCGCAGGGCATCCTTGGGACGCTGACGCTGGTGGAAGCTTCGCTGGGGCGCAACGACCCTACGGGTGCGTGGGAGTATCCGCCGCCGCCGGATCTTTCCCCCTCGAATCTTGATTGGGATACGTGGCAAGGCACGGTTCCCAAGGTGCCCTTCAATCCGAATATTTTTGCGCGTTGGCGTTGCTGGAAGGAATACGGGACGGGGCTTGCGGGCGATCTGCTCGTCCATTTGGTCAGCGGCATGAACTTTATGCTGGGTTGGAATGCTCCGCCGAAGAAGGCGATGTCACTAGGCGCAATTCTGCGATTTCCGGATGGACGCAATATGCCAGACGTACACGCGACGCTGTTTGATTACGGAAGCGCGCCGGTCTATCTGCGGTTGAATCTTGGATGCGAGACTCCGGAGATTTACCGCTTCCAGGGATCGAAGGGGATTCTGGAAGTCACGGAATTTGCGATTACCTATTATCCGCAGACGGGCGAAGACTCGGGGCCAAGTTATTACACTTCGGGCTATCCGCAGAAAATGCGCGATGCCTACGTGGCGGAATGGCACGCGAAAAACGACCCCGTTCCAGGCAAAGAGCCGGTGCTGGAAGGCTATACGTATCGCGGCGATTCCTGGGATGACGAAAAGCCGCACCTCTGGCGTTACTTCCAGGGCGTGAAGACCCGCCAGCCGGTGACCGAAGACGCGGTATTTGGAAACAACGCGGCGCTGGCATGCCACATGTCCAACGAATCGTACTTCCGCAAGAGCGCGGTGGTGTGGGATCCCGCCTCAGGAACAATTAAGTCTGTCTCTTAGCGACGACGATAAACGGGCCAATCATCCGGCCAGTTACAATTGAGCCACGGCGCGACTTCCCCGGTGCGGTGGTTTAATTGCAAATCGAAAGAAAATTGCTCCAGGCGGGCATCCAGTGGCTGGAGCAATTCTTATTTAGGCGCCGGGGAGCGGAGGGCACCCCGGGAATTCGCGCAGAGCGGTGTTGCCGATGTACTGCAAGTCCTCGATACCGATTTTGCTGGTGTAGAAGCCGTCGCAGGTGAGCCTGCGCAGGAAAGCGAAGAAGGCCACGCCTTGGCTCAGAGACAAATCCTGTTTCGCGTTTTTGCGAAAGGCGATCAGGTCCAGAACTTCTTGGCGTTGCTCCGGAGTGCACTCCAGAAATGTAGTCGAGTAACGGTCGGAACAGAAACTGTCCAGCCATTGGAGCCCGCCGCCGAGAGCTACCTGCCATTCCTCATTTTCGCTGGTCAGGAGGTCAATAAATTCCGGAGCGCCGGCTTCCACGGCTCCTCCGGACTTTTCATCTTTCGGGATGATCGTGTCGCAAAGCGAGAGGAGCATCTCGTACTGGTGGGGCGAAAAAAACTTTGGCGCGTACTTCCCCGCGGGCGACACCGATTTTTCATTGTGGACCGATTGATGAGCAAACTCCGCCGCCTTAGCGGGAATCACTTGCAATACGGAGCCGCCTACCGCGCTTACGGCCAGTGTTCTCAGGATGTCGCGGCGCGTTACGGAATGTTCGCTCATAGAATGTCTCCCTGAAGGCTTTCCAGTTCCTCTGGCGCTGATTCTGATGATCGCACGGCTACAAATTGCCTTTCCTCGCTTCGTCGAGCAGATATTCCGAGGCGCGCCATGCCAACGCCATGATCGTAAGAGTCGGATTCTTATCGGGATTGGTAACGAGCGGCGCTCCATCCATGACGAAGACATTCTTGACGTCGTGCGCCTGACAGAATCCATTTAGGACGGAAGATTTTGGATCAGCGCCCATACGAGCCGTGCCCACCTCATGGATGATTTTTCCACCTGCGGCAATACCGAAGGGACTCTCACCGCTGATGGGCGTCTTGGTTTTGTACACGCCGCCGGCGGCTTCGATGATGGCGCGAAACGTTTCCTGCATGTCCTTAGCCTGGCGTATTTCGTACTCGCTCCACTTGAAGTGAAAGCGCAGCACGGGGATGCCCCATTTATCGACAACTTCGCGGTCGATCTCGCAGTAGGTGTCTGGATTGGGAATCATTTCGCCGCGTCCGGCCATTCCGATGCCGGTGCCGTAGACCTGACGCGCGCGCCTCTTCACGCTGACGCCGTAGCCTTCCTCTTCATGCAAGAGATCGTCGAACTCGCCAACGCCGGGCATGTCGCGGCCCCCGCCGAATTCGATGTGGTAGCCGCGCGGAAAATCGTTCTTGCGATCGAACTTCCACCAGGGGATGTACATATGCATGCCGCCAACACCATCGTGATTGTGAGGAGGCATTTTTTCGAGCTGCGGGATGATGCCCCAGCCGTCGCTGCCAACGGAATCGGTGAGATATCTTCCAACGGCGCCGGAAGAGTTGGCCAAGCCGTTGGGGAACTGCGCGGATTTGGAGTTCAGGAGCAAGCGAGCAGATTCGCAGGCGCTTGCTGCGAGAACGACGGCGCGAGCGCTGATGCGTCTCTCGGTGCGCGTGGCTTTATCGATGTAGGAAACGCCTTCGGCTTTGCCGTCCTTGCCGAGAATCACCTCGCGCGCCATTGCGCCGGTGACCATCGTGAGCTTGCCGGTCTTCATCGCCGGCGGAATCATCACCTGGCTCGAGCTGAAGTTAGACGCAGTGACGCAGCCTCGTCCACATTGGCCGCAATAGTGGCAGGGAAGGCGGCCATTCACGGATTTAGTGAGGATGGCAAGCCGCGATGGAATGCAAATTACGCCGATCTTGTCGCAAGCTTTTTTTACGATGAGATCCGTGCAGCGTGGCTTCGGCGGCGGAAGAAACATTCCATCGGGCGCGCTCGATACGTTTTCGTGCGTGCCGAAAACGCCGATGTAGGATTCCACTTTGTCGTAGTAGGGCGAGAGATCGTCATAAGTGATCGGCCAATCGTCGCCGAGGCCATCACGTGTAGCGGACTTGAAATCGATCGGAGCGAAGCGCAGCGCGATACGGCCCCAATGATTTGTTCGGCCGCCAACGATCCGCGAACGGAACCACTGAAAGTTTGATCCGGGAGCAGACGTATACGGTTCGCCTTCGATTTGCCAAGCGCCGTTGGGAGCGAGGAATTCTCCAAAATTTTCCGCGGCGCGGCCGCCCACACCGATTCCCCGGTGTGGCAGCTCGTAGGGCCACATGAGCATCTTGAAATCTTTTTCGGGGAAAACGGGAGGGCCGGCTTCGAGTAGTGCGACGTTCAGGCCGCCTTCCGTGAGGATTTTCGCGGCAGTGCCGCCTCCGGCGCCCGAGCCAATGACGCACACGTCGTACATTTTCGGCGAGCGAATCACTTGCGACATTTCGTGGACCTCGAGTTACAGCTCGTTTTGCTTCATTTGGGTAACAGCGTAATCGCAAGCGCGGGCCGTCAAGGCCATGTAGGTTAGCGAAGGATTGACGCAAGCGCTAGAGACCATGCTAGCGCCGTCGGGCAGGAAGAGATTTTTCACATCGTGCGCCTGGTTGTGCGCGTTCAGGACGGATGTCTTGGGATCTCGGCCCATGCGGGCCGTGCCCATCTCGTGAATACCGAGTCCCGGCGGCGACGGTTTCTGAAACACGGAAATTTCCGTGGCGCCTGAGGCGGCGAGAATTTCCGCGGCCTGGATGGCAATATCTTTGGACATCGTTAATTCGTTTTCGCCCCAGGCGCAGTTGATTCTCAGAGTGGGGATGCCCCAGGCGTCCACTTTACCCTTTTCAATTTCGACGTAATTGCCGTGATTCGGCAGGCATTCGCCGAAGCCGCCGAGACTCATGCGCCACGGACCGGGC
Organism: uncultured Acidobacteriota bacterium; assembly: GCA_963784015.1. Lineage (GTDB taxonomy): Bacteria > Acidobacteriota > Terriglobia > Acidiferrales > UBA7541 > Acidiferrum. Next base: position 264,589 of record CAWAPX010000023.1, on the reverse strand, counting down.
ATCTTTAGCGCGTTCTTGAATTCGGGGCCGAGACCGACCATTGACGCGCCGCGCGACCATCCGTCGCGGCTTCCTCCGCCCTGATAGCCGTAACCACGGAGGAAATCGGCTTGCTTGGTTTTTACGTTTCTGAAACGCGGAACGTAAATGCCGTTGGGGCGATTGCCGAAAGGCATTTTGTCTTCATGGCCGGGCATTCTTCCACTCGCGCCGGCGCCCATGTGGTGGTCCATGAGGTTGTGGCCGAGCTCGCCGCTGCTGTTGGCAAGGCCATTGGGAAACTCAGGCGTCGCGGAATTGAGGAGGATGCGCGTGGACTCGAGAGTGGAGGCGCATACGAAAAAGACCCGCGCTTTGAACTCGAGAGCGTTTTTGGTTTGCGCATCGATCACGCGAACGCCAGTGACGCGGCGCGTTGCGGAATCAAATATCAGGCTGTGAACTACGCTGTAGGGGCGGATCGTAAATTTGCCGGTCTTTATCGCCGCCGGCAGAGTGGAACTCAAGCTGCTGAAATAGGACCCGGTAATGCAGCCACGATGACAGACGCCGCAATAGTGGCAGGCCGCACGCCCTTTGTGTACGCGCGTAAGAACGGCGGAGCGTCCGATAGTCAGCATGCGGTCGTCGAAATGTTTGGCCATCGCCGCGCGAACATCCAGCTCGACGCACGTCATTTCCATCGGCGGGAGAAACTTTCCGTCAGGCAATTGCGGCAGCCCCTCCGCCTGGCCACTGATTCCGGCAAACTCTTCGACGTAGTCGTACCAGGGCGCGATGTCCGCATAGCGGATCGGCCAGTCAACGGCGACGCCTTCTTTCAAGTTGGCTTCAAAATCGAGATCGCTCCAGCGGTAGCTCTGGCGGCCCCAGGTGAGGGATTTTCCGCCGACTTGCCTGCCGCGAATCCACGCAAAGTGCTTGCCTTCTTCGCAGGTATAAGGATTGTCGACGTCGCTCACGAAAAATTTATTGGAGTACTCATCGCAGGCGTAGTAGCACTCGCGCTGAATGGGCTGAGTGCCCATGCGCTTCACGTGATCATCCCAGCCGCGGTACTTGAGCTCCCAAACGGGAACGTGCTCGACATAGTCGCGTTCAGGAACGATGCTACGACCCGCTTCCAAAATGAGCGTATTGAGCCCTTTTTCCGTAAGTTCTTTCGCTGCCCAACCGCCGGTTATTCCCGAGCCGATAACGATTGCGTCGTAAGTATTGGCCGCCATGCGAGTCTCCCTTAAGCCTTTTTCTCTGCCGCTACCGGAACGCAACCGTGCTGAGCGCCGGGAATGATTTGTAATCCGAGTTCACGGGTGAAGCCAACTTCGGAGGTGTAATAACCGTGAAGCGTGATGCCTTTGAACACCACGAAGAAATTGCCTCTGAGTTGTGTGTCCCAATCGGGGACGGTGTTGCCGTGACGGGCAGGGCGGCCAGCGAGCATGCCAATGGTCTCGTCCAACGCCCGCATCAGGGCAAGTTGCTGAGCGGGAGAAGCGTCGACGAAGTCTTTCCCATAGAGCTCGTTGCTTTGCTTGTCCACGCCGGCAAGACCGGCGAGGAAATTGTTGCGGTCGTCTTCAATGGCCCAATCGGTGAGTATGACGTCGATGAATTCATTGACGCGAGCACCCTTGGCGCCCGGCGTGTCGGTCTCCGGAATGATGATCTCGCTCATCAGAACAACAGTGGCGTTTTGGTGTGGATTGAGCGTGCGCAGCGCATATCCAGATGCGGGATGCGCTTCCTGAAAAAAGCCGAAGAGATCGGGTGCGGCAGTCGAACCAAGAGCACCCGTCGCAAGAAATTTTAAGGCATCACGCCGTTGCATAAAACCTCCCTAATTCTTTTTCTTCCGATACATCAACCTTCGAGAATTTCTTTGCGCACGTTTTTTAAAACGTAGGCGGCGCGTTCGACACCTACCTCACCCGAAAGGATGGGGTCTTCATTCTCGATACTGAGGATGCCCTCGTAGCCGATGTCCATATAAGCTTGCACGACGGACTTCCACAGACTCGCGCTGTGGCCGTAGCCTACGGCGCGGAAAGTTTCCGAAGCATTGCCAAGATCGCTGGTCTCAAATGCGAAATTCAGCACGCCATATTTTGCGACATTGTCCTGAAAGAATACGGTGTCCTTCATGTGCGCATGATAAATCATGCCTTTTTTGCCCAGGAAGTGAATCACTTCCACTGGGTCGCAGCCCTGCCAAAAGAGATGGCTTAAGTCGCAGTTTGCGCCGATCTCTTCACCGACCGCTTCGCGAAGTTTGATAAGGGTTCGCGGATTATAGACGACAAAATTAGGATGCATTTCCAGGGCGATGCGATGTATGCCGTGATCGCGGGCGAATTTCGCAGCTTCCTGCCAATACGGAATGACCTTTTCTTTCCACTGCCAGTCCTGCATTTGCGCGTATTCGGGTGGCCAGCGGTAGGTGATCCAATTTGGCTGAGCATCCGTCGGCGTACCGCCAGGGCAACCGGAAAAACCGACGATCACTTTTACGCCCAGGCGTTCGGCGAGCAGCACCGTTCTGCGAAAGCTTTCGCGATCCCGCTGGGCGTGCTGTTCGTCCGGGTGAACGGGATTGCCATGGCAGCTCAGCGTGGCCACCTGAATCCCACGATCCGTAAATTTTTTTTGCCAGGCCTTGGCTTTGGCGGGATCTTCCAGAAGTTCGGCCACCGGGCAATGCTTCGTCCCTGGGTAGCCACCCGTACCGATCTCCATCGCTTCGAGGCCGAGGGCGCTTACCTTATCGAGCATTTCGTCGAGAGAAAAATTGTCGTAAACGGGATCGAAGACGCCGATAGGAATTTTGCGCTTCGGCGCAGCAGAAGACGTCGATTGCTTCTTCGAGGCGAGAGCAGCGTCGGCGCCCGCACGGGAAATGGTGTCCCTCATACCTGCCCCTCCCGGCACCGCCGCAGCCAGCAGACCTCCGCCGGTCGCAGCGAGAAATTGCCTTCGGTCAACCGATTTACTAACGCGCGAGCTGCGCATCCCAACCCTCCGAAAAGACCCTCTCACCCCGGGACAAATTACGGCCCGCGGCATTATACGCCTCCTGAGCGAGGGGGGAAGTCACAAAATCGTTTTAGTAGGGTTGAATGCCGGGGAATCCGCCATCAACCGGGTGAGCCGGAAAGGGCGCACGCCGGTAAGTAGACGAAAATAAGGACGGGCACGGCCCTTCGAAGCTCAGGGCAAACGGTGCCGTGCTGCTACGGGGAGCGAGGGGTGCCAGAATGGTCGATCAGGATTTTTTGCGACCAAGAGCATCCAGAGCGGGGATAGATACGGCGGCTGTCATAACTCGTTCCGGCGGCGTCTTTTTATTTTGAATCGCGTCGACGAGCAGTTCAATCGCCTGGCCGGCGTTCGGAGGAACAAAAACGGTGGCGGTTAGCATTCCGCTGCGCACCCATGCCTGGCCCGTTTTCGGAAGGCCATCGCAGCCTGTGAATGGCAACTTGAGCCATCTTTCGCGCTCGTCTTCGTTGGTCAGTTCCTTGAAGGCATCGCGGGCGCCCATAGCCATGGAATCGTCTTGCGCGGAAATGAGGTCGATCGCGGCGCGCTGAGAGGTCGTGAGCTTCAACCAGGAACGAACCGAGCGTTGTGCGCTTTCCTGAGTCCACTGAGCCTTGAGCATGGTGACCTGGACGCTCGCTGGCTTGGTTTCTTGCATTCCAGCAGTACGATCTTTGGCTGCGGAATTCTCTGAAGGTCCCTGAATATAGAGGACGGAACCTCCGCCACGCAGCAGGGCTGCCATTTGGCGCCCCTGTATACGGCCAATTTCGACATGGTCGGAGCTAATGGAGAAGAGCGGCGCTGTCGAGGTCTTACGTAGTTCCTCAATGTAGGTGGCATCGCGATTCAGGATTACCCAGCCGATGCCGGCGTTGACCGCGGCCTTCGCAACTTGCGGCAGTGCAGTGCCGCCGACGGGCTCAAAGACAATGGCATCTGGGCGCATCTCCTTCGGCGCCTGGATGGCTTTCAACACTTGTGTGCTCTGGTTGATGGCGTCGTTTTGCGCGTGGATAATCTGGACGTCCACGCCAGTTTTGCGCGCGGCTTGCTCCGCGGAATCCTTCTGCTCAATCTGGTAGTCGTTATCGTCGGTGGTGAGCGAAACCACGAATTTAAGTTTTTTCATTCTCGTCTCAATGTGAATGATTGTATTCCAACACAATGGGGGCTAGTAAGGGGCCCCAGCCTGACGGATTGGTGCTCAGCCTGCCACCAGTTGCGAGCTAGTTACATTCACAGGGACCATATCCTGGCAGGCTATTGCTTTGCGAAATCATCGAGGGCCGAGCTTAGGCGTTCGAGTCCGGCTCGCAGGCCGGCAGTCTCGCCACCTATGCCAATCCGGAAGTGCCTCGGCATTTCAAAGAACGCGCCCGGAACAACTGTCGTTTCGTATTTGTCGCGCAATAATTTGAAAAATGTTTCAGGGTCACCGTGGGTGAGGCGGGGGAAAAACACCGTCCCAGCGCGCGGCCGGAAGCATTCTAGGTCGCTGCGCGAATCGAGAAAGGCATCGATTACCACGCGATTGGCGGCGAGGAGCGACTGTGCACGCTCGCGAAATTGATCGAGGTGATCGAAAGCGATCACCGACATGCGCTCGGCGGCGTGTGCCGCGACGGCTCCATACAAATCATTCAGAAGCCACATGCGCTTGGTCAGCGGCGGCGAGGCGAGTATCCAGCCGCAGCGCAGACCGCTCAAACCGTAGACTTTCGTCAGGCTGCTGGTGGCGATAAACGGGTTATCGCCTGAAGGCGCGATGGATTGGCCTATCGGAAAACAAAATGGCGCGCCGCGGTCGAATAGCATATCGAGGTAAACTTCATCGACCAACACATGTGCGCCAACGCGGTGTGCCATTTCGCCAATAGTTCGCAGCGTTGCCGCCGGCGCCAACGACCCGCTTGGATTGTGGAGATTGCTTAGGACAATCAGGCGCGTTTCCTTTGTGATAGCTCTCTCGATCTCCTCCGGTTCAAGCGCGAATCCCGTCTCGAAACGCCGAGGGATTCGTTTCACTCGTGCCTGGAGGTATTCCGCGACGTCCAGCAACGGCCCGTAGACCGGCTGCTCGACCAGCACTTCGTCGCCCGGGTTAAGCACGGCGGCCATTGCCAAGTGATTCGCCATCGATGTTCCCGTTGCGGCGACCACGCATTCTTCGGGCACTCCGTTATGGCGTGCCAGCCGCTGCTGCAGCGCCTCGTACCCATAACCGCCGGGTTCGGTGATTTCCAAATCTTCGAGGCGCACTGGGAACTCGGACAGCGGTACGCTGATGAGGCCGCTGGTCGCTAAATTAAAGCGTGCATGCGAATGCGTTTTCGCCCACTCCATGTACACCGAACGCTTTGATTGTTCTAGACCGCTCATGTTCCCGATTCTCTCCTGTTTTTCGCGCTCCACAAATAGTAGGCGGGCAAGCCAGCGATAGCGATAGCTAGCCCAATAAAAGAGCGTTTAGGATCGTGCGCGAAGGTACTCACGACGACGATCCATTCCGCGGCAAGGAACAGTAGCGTGGTCCAAGGGTGCCCGGGCACTTGAAACTCAATTGTGGGCGACCCCTGAATCGCCGCGCGACGCCGCAAAACAAGTAAGCAGACCGCCGTGAGCCCAAAGAATACGCAGTCCATTGCTACGACGTAGTTGACGACCTGAGCGTAAGTCCCTGTCAGCGCAATAACGATGGCCCATACGCCCTGCAGCAGGATGGCGACAACTGGAACGTGCGTCCGCGGATCGATCCACGCAACGCCGCGGAAAAAGACGCGGTCTTCTGCCATCGCGAAATAGACGCGCGGGGCCGTCAACATAGATTGCCCAAGAAACCCGAACGCGGAGAAGGCAATGCCCGCGGCGATCAGCGAACTTCCCCGCGGGCCCAGCAGAGCTCGCATCACGGTCGATGCGGGCGTCATGGTGGCGGCCAGTCCAGTGGGTCCGAGGACGCGCACGTAGGCGAAATTCACCGAGGTGTAGACCGCAATGACGCCAAGAACACCGAGAACGAGGCCGCGCGGTAGGGTTTTACGAGGATCGCGCACTTCGCCAGCCAGAAAGCTCGAAGTTTGCCACCCTCCGTAAGCGAACAAAACCGGTGTCATAGCCGCCCCAAAAGTGAAAACGAGGCTCATGGACATGGGCTGGTCCAGAACTGGGCGCCAGGATATTTGGGACAGTCCACCTCGAAGCAAACTGAATAATTCGAGCATACCGATGGCGGCAATCGCGGCTAGAGTCATCGCCGACTGCACTCGGCTGCCGGCGCGAACACCCAGGCAGTTAATCACGGTGAGCAGGGCGAGAGCGGAAGCCGCGATGAGCGAGGCACTGACCTGCCAATGGGTTAGCTCCAGAAAGTATCGAGCAAAGGTGACAGCAACCGCGGCCATGCCGCCCGTCTGGATGACCAAGAGAAGTACCCAGCCGTATAGAAATGCCACTGCCGGATGAAGTGCCTCGCGCAGATAGGCATATTGGCCGCCAACGACCGGCAACCTCGCGGCCAACTCCGCGTAAATGAAGGCGCCGAGCAGCGCAATGAGGCCGCCAGCGGCCCAAGCACTGAGGATCAGCGTGGAAGTATGCACCCTGTCAGCAACAATGTAGGGGTTGATGAAAATCCCCGCGCCGATGATCCCGCCCATCACGGCCATCGTCGTGCCAAACAATCCAAGCTGCCGCGCGAGCCCGCTGCCCTGTTTTACTTGTTTGCTTGGGTTTTCGTTTTCAGTCATTGTCATCAAGTCTTACGTGTGCTTTATAGCGCGGGATTGCTCTTCAAAGCCATTCGCAATTGGGGCGTACTCTACCACCCCAGCCTCCGGCCACAAAATGGACGGCGATTAGAGCCTGCCTTCAGAAGGGAACGGTATTATTTACTATTGAACTCGCTCGATCCTTTATGCGACAAAAGCGTGGTCGCCAGACTGCCCGATTTGTTTCCACAGAAATCCTTTGCAGTCTTGGAGTTGTGAGATGTCCGGTTACCGCTATCCCTTGAGCGAATATCAGGAGTATTATGAAGGACAGTCCTCAGGTTCTTTGGCCAGCAATGGACGGGTGGGTTACATGTGTATACGGGTCCTGAAGTGTCTCCGGGTCATTTTAATTGTGTGTTGCGTGTTGTCACTCCCGGTCGTGGTGTGGGCAGGCAAACCGGCACCCGGGGCGGCTTGGCAAAACGTTAATCCCTACCCCGCCCACGATGCGATGTCGGAAAACGCCTATCTCTTATCAAGTGTTGACGTGTTTGTGAAAGGAACAAACGGAGCACCGTTGGAAGGGACGGCGGTGGTGACCCTCACAGATGTGCATGGCCAGGTTTTGGACCAGAAAACCGTGAAAAACGGCTACGTAAGGTTTAACGACGTACCTCCGACAGAGTACAAAGTTCAGGTTGTTGCCCCCAAATATGAAGGAACAACAAAGGAACTCGAGGTTTCCTCGCGTTCGCTCGCCAAGATCATCATTGAATTGACTCCGTTGTCTGCGGAAGATGCCGCATCCTCCGTGGGCATCTACGCCCTTGCTCCCAAAACGCAAAGGGAACTGGCGAAGGCAATGGAGGAGTTGCGTGCAAACAAGCCGAATGATGCACGCAAGCATCTCGAAGCCGCGCAAAAAGATGCTCCAAAAAGCGCGGAGATCGAATACCTCTTTGGTATTTATTCGTCGCAGGTGAACGACCCCGTCCAGGCCAAGGCTTATTGGATGAAGACTCTCGAACTCGATCCAAGGCATCTAAGTGCGCTGCTAGCCGTTGGCCAGGGTTTACTGCAGGAAAATAAGCCAACCGAAGCGAAGCCGTATCTGAACCGGGCGGTAAAAGTAGAACCGTCCGCCTGGCGCGCCCACGCGCTCCTCGCGGAAGCCTTGGTTCTGCAACAACAGAACGACGAAGCGATCAAAGAGGCTGAGCGGGCGATTCAATTGGGGCACGAGCGAGCCGCTGTTGTTCAACCGCTATTGGCGCGCGCTTTGGCCGCGCGCGGAGAAAACGGTGATCGGGACGAGGCCCTAAAGCTATTGCAAGCCTATGTTCAGGCGCATCCCACGGACGCTGCGGCAAACAAAGATCTCGGGATACTGAAAAATCCGCAGCCAGGGAACGCTTCTGGTAACACTGTGCCTGAAGCAAGCGAGATGGCGGCGCTGACAAAAGAAGCGACTGCTTTGCCGGGGGGCTCTAACTGGCTGCCGCCCGACGTGGACGAACATATCCCACCGGTGGAGGCTGGAGCTTCTTGCGCTGTGAATGATGTTGTGCGCAAGGCCGGAATACAGCTGATGGAACTGGTAAAGGATGTGGATCGATTCGCTGCCACGGAGTCGCTCACCCATGAATTAATCGGGAAGAATGGGCTCGCCTCGTATCCTGAAAAGCGCAAGTTCGATTACGTGGTTTCCATTCAGGAAGTGAAGCGTGGGTATCTGAATGTGGAAGAATACCGAAACGGCCACGGCGGTTCCGCGGCCGATTTTCCTGACGGTGTGGCGACCAACGGGCTTCCTGCTCTCGTATTGATTTTTCATCCATACAACGCCGTAAACTTTGAGATGACATGTGAAGGATTGGCGCGATGGAACGGCGGGCTCGCCTGGCAAGTCCACTTCAAGCAAAGGACAGACAAGCCGAACACGATCAAGAGGTACAGAATCGGTGCGGATGGCCCGTCTTATGCGGTGGCGCTAAAAGGCCGCGCTTGGATTTCAGCAGACACCTATCAGATCGTGAGGCTGGAGACGGACTTGGTCTCGCCCGTTCCACAGATCCGGTTGGTTGCCGATCACGCGGACATCGAATATGGTCCTGTGAAATTCAATAAGAGCGATGTAAAAATGTGGCTGCCGCAGAGCGCTGACGTGTATTACGACTGGAAGGGGCGGCGTATTCATCGGCGTCACAGTTTCAGCAATTACTTGCTGTTTGGTGTCGAAGACAGACAGAAGATATCAGTGCCCAAGGTTGACGAAACCTCCACGGATAGTCTTCCAGGCGACGCAGTGAAGCAAAAACAATAGTAGGCCCTTCTTTTTAGTCTGGCGCTCAAACAGCGTGCCTGCCGCCAGCTCATCTGCATAAATCATCTCACTTGACGGTGTTGTGTGTCTGGCGACGGAGAAACTGGCCTGCGCCTGGGCGGCCAACAAACTTTCCTGCGTCAATCACCGCGCGCCCGCGCGAAAAAACAGTCTTCGGCGCACCTTTTACTTGAATCCCCTCGAACATGGAATAATCCACTCGCATGTGGTGAGTTTTCGCGCTGATGACTTGTTCCTCGTTCGGGTCGAAAATTACCAGGTCAGCGTCGGAGCCTACCGCAATGGTTCCTTTGCGTGGATAGAGGCCGAAAAGTTTTGCGGGCGCGGTGGCCACAAGTTCGACGAAACGGTTAGCGGAGAAGCGCTTTCCGTGAACGCCGCCGGTGTAGATGAGGCTCAGCCGGTGCTCAATGCCCGGTCCCCCATTGGGAATTTTCGTGAAGTCGTCCTTGCCCATTTCTTTTTGTTCCTTGAAGCAAAACGGGCAATGGTCTGTCGAGACTACTTGCAGCGTGTCTTTCGCAAGCCCTTGCCAGAGTTTTTCCTGGTGCCATTTCTCGCGCAGCGGCGGCGTGAAAACGTATTTGGCGCCCTCGAAGCCGGGAGCTTCCATGTTTTCCAGAGAAAGATATAAATATTGAGGACAAGTTTCGGCATAAGCGGGCAGGCCGCGGTCGCGCGCCTCGCGCACTTTTTCGAGCGCCTCGTTGCACGAGAGATGAACGATGTACACGGGCGCTCCGGCCATTTCGGCCAGCGCAATTGCGCGCGAGGTGGCTTCTGCTTCGGCTGTTGTCGGCCGGGTCAGCGCGTGATATTTCGGTGCGCGTTTGCCTTCTGCAAGCGCCTGCTGAACGATCACGTCGATCGCACCGCCATTTTCCGCGTGCATGCAGATCAAGCCGTCGTACTTGGCTGCCTGGCGCATGGCGCGGAAAATAGTAGCGTCGTCGAGCATGAAGACGCCGGGATAGGCCATGAAAAGTTTGAAGCTCGTGACGCCTTCACGTACCAATTCGCCCATCTCTTCAAGCTGTGCGGCGCCTAGGTCGGTGATGATGCAGTGAAAGGCGTAGTCGGTGACGGCTTTGTCGTGCGCCTTCTGCATCCAGGTGTCAAAGGCCTGTCGGAGAGTTTGCCCTTTGTATTGAATCGCGAAATCGATCAGCGTAGTCGTGCCACCGAAAGCCGCCGCAATCGTGCCGGTCTGGAAATCGTCGGCGCTGGTGGTACCGCCGAAAGGCATGTCCAGATGGGTGTGAACGTCGATGCCGCCAGGGATGACGAGCAGTCCCGCAGCGTCGATCACGCGCCCTGCATTTTCAATAGGCAGCTGAGCAGCAATCGCAGAAATTTTGTCAGCGTTGATGCCAATATCGGCGACGTAGGTATCCGACGCCGTTACGATCGTGCCGTTTCGGATGATAGTGTCAAAACGCATCTCTGGCCCTCCAGCTTTTCCTAGAAAATTAGCGCGCCGTATTCACTTCGCGTAAATAGGCAGGATCTCACGCGAGTACACATCCAATGTTTTTTCTTCCTCGCCGCACATCAAATAAATATTAAATTGCGTCACTCCGACTTTGCGCAGGGCTTCTAGCTTCTTGACGTGGGCTTCGACGGGTCCAATGATGCAGAAGCGGTCGATGACTTCGTCGCTGACGAAATCGGCGTTGTCGCTGCCTACTTCGCAGTGGTGATGATAGTCGTAGTCGCCGCGGTTTTTGACGAAGGATGTGAGGGAAGGGGGCAGCTCTTCGGGTTTGTATTTCGAGATCAGGTCCATCACGTGGTTGGAGACGAGGGCGGGGAACCAGCGGACACGGTCGCGGGCCGTTTTGAGATCGGCCGAAGGCCAGACGGGCGCGGCGGCCATGACCTGGAACTTGCTGAAGTCGCGCCCTGCTTCTTTGGCGCCTTCGCGGACGAAGCCGAGGCACCAATCGATCAGATCGGGATCGGCGAATTGGAGGATGACGCCGTCGCCGATTCTTCCGGCGGTGCGCAAGGCTTTCGGACCGTATCCGGCGACCCAAACATGAGGAATTTCGCCGCTCGCCCACGGAAAACTTGTGGAGACTCCATCGAGGTCGACGGTTTTTCCGGCATTTAGTTCGCGGAAGACGTGGACGAAGGATTCGAGATTTTCAAGTGTGGTAGGTTTTTTGCCGAGGACGCGGCGCGAGCTGTCGCCTCGGCCAATGCCTAGCTGCATGCGGCCCCGGGAGGCGAGGTTCAACGTGGCAAAGAGGCTCGCGGAAACGGTTACATCGCGGACGGCGGGATTCGTGACACAGGTGCCCAGGCGCATGGTTTGGGTGCTCGCGGCCATCAGTGTTAGCAGCGGAAACGGCTCTTTCCAGATCACATGGGAGTCGAAAATCCATCCGTAGGAAAAGCCGCTCGCTTCGGCTTGTTGTGTGAGGCTAACGATGCGGTCGATGTGAATGTCGGGTTTGATGGTGATGCCGAAGTCCATAGGAGCCTCACGAAAGTTGAGTCGAAGGAAAAAGAAAGAAAAAGATTTTGCGCAGAGGCCGCAGAGACACAGAGGGCACGGAGAAGAAAAAGTGGATTCCTCGCTTCGCTCGGAATGACATTATCTTCATAGTTGCGTCTTCGCTCGGATGCGCTTTTTTCATTTCCTGGTCTCAGTCTGCGGCCTGCACAACATGTGCGGGTTTGGGCGTTAGCGCGAGATAGGCGACGAAGCTCACGGCGAAGCCGACGAACCATGCGTAATTGTAGAGCACTTTGAGGGCAGGGACGAAGAGGCCCACGAAGGCGACTCCGGCGCCTGCTGCGAGAGCGACGATGGCTTGCCAATTGATGCCGCGCGAGTATTCGTAGAGGCCGCCGCGCTGGTAGAGATCTTGTGTCGAGAGATTTTTGTGACGTATAACAAAGTAATCACAGATCAAGACGCCTGCAATCGGACCGAGGAACCCCGAGTATCCGACTAGCCAACCGAAAATATAGCTGCCGTAGTTTGCCATCAGCTTCCATGGCTGCATCACGATGCCCATAACGCAGGTGATGAGGCCGCCAGTGCGAAAACTGATGCGTCGCGGCGAAAGATTCGAGAAGTCGTTGGCGGGCGAGACGACGTTTGCGGCGACATTCACATTTAGCGTGGCCATAAGCAAAGCGATCATGGCGATGACGACGGCCAGCGGATTACCGAGGCGCGAAAGAACATCGACGGGATTCCAAAGAGCTTGGCCGAAAATTATCAGAGTAGCGGATGTTACAGCGATGCCGATGAAGGAATAAAAGGTCATCGTCGCGGGAAGTCCCAAAGCCTGGCCAAGCATTTGATCGCGCTGGCTGCGGGCGTAACGGGTGAAATCTGGGATGTTAAGGGAGACGGTCGCCCAGAAACCCACCACGCCAGTAAGTGAGGGAATAAAGAAACGGAAAAATTCTCCGAAGCTCTGAAACTTTGAGGGCGTTGCCAGCATGGGACCGAAACCGCCCGCTTTACCTTTGGCCCAGAGAAGAAGTGCCAGCCCGATGAGCAACAAAAACGGCGCGGAAATACCTTGCAAGAAGCGGATGGTGTCAATGCCGCGCAGGATGACCAGAACATTCAGCAGCCAGAAGAAAGCAAAGCAGATCGCCGGACCGTATGGAAGGTGCTGCCAGCTAGGAGCGAGTGCGATAAGCATGGCGTTAATCGCTTGGCCGCCAATCCACGTCTGAATGCCGAACCAGCCGCACGCGACAAGCGCGCGCAAAATGGCGGGCACGTTGGCACCCAGCACGCCAAACGAGGCGCGAGCGAAAACGGGGAAGGGAATGCCGTAGCGCGTTCCTGCGTGCGCGTTCAACAACATCGGAATCAGCACGAGCACGTTGCCTAGAAAAACGGTGAAGAGAGCTTGCTTCCAGCTCATGCCGCCGGCAATCATGCCGCTGGCCAGCAAATACGTGGGAATGTTGACGCTCATGGAGATCCAAAGGGCGGCGTAGTTGTAAGTGCCCCAGGTGCGGCGCTCTGGCGAGACGGGAGCTAGATCTTTGTTATATAGAGAGCTGCTGCGAATCGTCTCCGCAGCGAGCGAACCGGATTGCGCGTCGGTCATGTTGGACAAGGTTTTGCTCAGTCTGCTGCTTCAGAACTGTTTGCGGCGCGGGTGCGCGTGATTTCGCCGTAGGTTTCGGGGCGGCGGTCGCGATAAAACTGCCAGGTATCGCGGACTTTTTGAATGTCGTCGAGATTGAGTTCAGCGACGAGCAGTTCGTCTTTGTCGCGGCTGGCTTGCGCGACGATTTTTCCACGCGGATCGCAGAAATAGCTCTTGCCGTAGAATTCGCCGATTTTCCACGGAGCTTCTGTGCCGACGCGATTGATGGCAGCGACGAAGTATTGGTTAGCGACGGCGTGGGCGGGTTGCTCGAGTTCCCAGAGATATTCGGAGAGCCCGGCGACGGTGGCGGAGGGATTGTAGACAATTTCCGCGCCGTTCAAGCCGAGGACTCTAGCGCCTTCGGGGAAATGGCGGTCGTAGCAGATATAAACGCCGACGCGGGCGTACCGCGTTTGGAAGACAGGGTAACCAGCGTTACCCGGAGTGAAATAAAACTTTTCCCAAAAGCCCGGGTGGCAATGAGGAATGTGGTGCTTGCGATATTTTCCCAGGTAGCGGCCGTCAGCGTCGATCACTGCGGCCGTATTGAAATAAACTCCGGTCATTTCGACTTCGTAGATAGGGACGACGAGGACCATCTGATGTTTTTTTGCGAGTTTTTGCATGTGCGTGATAGTCGGGCCATTGGGGACGGACTCGGTGAGTTCGTACCAACGCGTTTGCTGCTCGGCGCAAAAATAGGGGCCATAGAAAAGTTCCTGCAGGCCGAGCACCTGGACTTTTTTCTTCGCGGCGGCGGCGATGAGGTCGTCATGCTTCGCCATCATTTTTTGTTTGATTTGCGCGAGGGAATATTTTTCGGGCGACCATTCACAACTGGCCTGGATCAGACCGCAGCGGACAACACGGGCCATGACTACCTCCCACAAGCTCGGCACGAAATACTGGCGAAAGTTTACCCTGCGGCTGGAAAGCTCACAAGGATTACGGATTCAAGGCTGCGCCAAGCGCGCGAGGGGTGAACTGGAGGTCTCGGTCGACTAGCGCACTTCACAGTGCCTGTGCGCTCGCTTTCTCCCACACATTGCGGGAGCGCATTGAGTTTTCTCGCGATTGGGTTCATAGTTCTGGCCGGCGTTTGCTTTCATAAATTGGCTTTCGTTGTGAACGGAACACCGCCTCCAGCAAATCGGAGCCGTAGGCGGTTCGTTTTTGCTGCGCCATTCAAATTTTTCTTTGAGGTGCCACGTGCGTCGGATGAAACTACTCTCGATAGTTGTGCTTGTCTGTCTCTGCTTATTCCCTGGCGCGAAAGCAAGCAAAGCGCAGCAGTATCCCAAGAGTACGTACCAGGAGCTTCGCTGGCGGATGATTGGCCCCACTCGCGGCGGCCGGACGCGCGCCTCGTGCGGCGTGCCGAGCCAGCCGAATGTTTTCTACGTTGGCGCTGTGAATGGCGGCGTTTGGAAAACCGACGACTTCGGCCGCACCTGGACGCCGATCTTTGACGACCAGCCTTCGCAAGCGGTCGGCGCCATCGCCGTCGCACCTTCCAATCCGAACATAATTTATGTTTCCAGCGGCGAAGGCCTGGCTCGTCCCGATCTTGCGGTCGGCGACGGGATTTATAAGTCGACCGACGCGGGCAAAACATGGACTCATCTCGGCCTGCGCAACAGCCAGGGCATACCGGCTCTGGCCGTTGATCCGCGCGATCCGAATCGCGTTTTCGCTGCTGCGCTCGGCCATCCCTACGGTCCAAACGAAGAGCGCGGAATTTACCTTTCGACCGACGGCGGCCAAAATTGGAAGAAGGTTCTTTCCAATAGCGAAAACGTGGGCGGCTCGGACGTCGAGATCGACCCGTCAAACCCCGATGTCGTATACGCGGGGCTTTGGGAGTTGCGGCTAGGCCCTTGGGAGGACGGAAATCAATATAACGGACCCGGCGGTGGACTCTTCAAGTCAACTGACGGCGGCAAGACCTGGCATCCGCTGACAAACGGTCTTCCTAAAGTCGTCATTCAAGTGAACCTAACTATAGCCCCCAGCCAGACGAGCAGGCTTTACGCCAGCGTGGCCGGTTCGCGCGATGCGAATAGTCCCGGAAACGAAGTCGGGATTTATCGTTCCGATGACGCCGGAGAAAATTGGCAACACATCACCACCGACCCACGGCCTGCGGGACGCATCGGCGGCGGCGATTTGCCCATGCCAAGAGTTGACACCAAGAATCCGGATATCGTCTATAGCACCAGCACTGTGACGATGAAATCGACGGATGGCGGAAAAACGTGGATGAGTTTCCGCGGTGCTCCGGGCGGCGACGATTATCAAAATATGTGGATCAACCCGAATGATCCGAACATTATTTTGCTGGTCGCCGATCAAGGCGCGCTTGTAACCGTGAATGGCGGGAATACGTGGAGCACCTGGTACAACCAGCCCACAGCGCAGCTCTATCACGTGGCGACCAGCAGTTCGTTTCCCTATCTCGTTTGCGGCGGACAACAGGAAAGCGGCTCGGTCTGCGTTTCGAGCCGAGGCAACGATGGCGAAATTACATATCGCGATTGGCATCCCGTCGGCGTCATCGAATACGGCTACGCCGCGCCAGACCCACTCAACCCGGACATTATTTATGGAGCAGGCAGGCGCGAGGTCACGAAATATTCTTTGAAAACGGGCCAGGTACAAAATGTCTCACCGATTCCCGTAGCTGATCCCAAATATCGTGCCGATCGCACACAGCCGATCATTTTCTCGCCGATCGATCAGAAGACTCTGTACTACGCAACGAATTTTCTTTTTAAGACTTTGGATGGCGGGAACACCTGGAAGGTCATTAGCCCGGATCTCTCACGAGAACATTCCGGCGTTCCTCCAAGCGTTGGCAACGCCGCCAGCAAAGACCCCAATGCCGATAAGCAACGCGGAGTCATCTATTCATTGGCTCCTTCATTTAAATCACTGAACACGATTTGGGCAGGAACAGACGACGGCCAGATTTGGAACACGCACGACGCGGGAGCCAATTGGAAAAACATCACGCCGCCTGAACTGACGCCGTGGAGCAAGGTCTCTCAACTCGTCGGCTCACATTTCGATGACGTGAGTGCTTACGCTTCCGTCAGCCGATTTCGCATCGATGATCAGCATCCGTACATTTATCGCACGCACGATGGCGGGAAGACATGGAAGCTCATCACCGCTGGCTTACCCGATAACTCCGCTGTCGATACCGTGCGCGAAGACTCCGTTCGCAAGGGGCTGTTGTTCGCAGGCACGGAAACAAGCGTGTGGGTCTCTTTTGATGACGGCGACCACTGGCAAAGCCTCGAACTCAATTTGCCGCACTCTTCCATGCGCGACCTTTGGATTCATGATGACGACCTGATCGTAGCCACGCACGGGCGCTCGTTCTGGATTTTGGACGACATCACTCCGCTGCGTCAGATCACCGAATCGATGCAGAAATCGCCGGCGTTTCTCTTCAAGCCCGGCGTGGCGTATCGCGTGATGCGCGATACCAACACGGATACGCCAATTCCACCAGATGAACCGACGGCGAAAAACCCTCCCGATGGCGCCATCGTGGACTATTTTCTCGCGCAGCCGGCTGATGGTGCCGTCAAGATCGAGATTCTCGACGCGCAATCCAAAGTTGTGCGGCGCTACGCCAGCACAGACAAGCCGGATCTCACTGAAGAAGATATCGCCAAGCAGCTGATTCCGCCGTACTGGGTGCGCATGCCGAAAATTCTTGCGACCACTGCGGGCATGCATCGTTGGGTGTGGGACTTGCACTACACGACGCCCGTTTCCACACGCTATGACTATCCCATCGCCGCGATACCAGGAGACACACCGCGACAGCCACAGGGCCCCACCGCTCTTCCCGGTCAGTACACCGTTCGCCTCACTGTGGGTGGCCACACATTCACGGAATCGTTGACGGTAAAAATGGATCCACGCGTGAAAACCGCTCACGAAGGACTCGTGCAGATGTTCCAGCTCCAGTCACAGCTGGCAAAACTGATGTCAGAAAGCTCGGAAGACCTCATGAGAGCGCGCTCCGCGCATGAACAGTTAGAGAAACTCAGCAAGCAGGCAAGCGGTCCGGTGGCGGATGCGGTTTCCGCTTTCGACAAGAAACTCACCGCGCTTCTTGGCGCAAGCGGGTTCTTCGCTCCTCCCTCGGCAAAGCCAACGCTCGGCCGCGTCAACGGCGAGGCTAGCACGCTCTACGCAGAAATAGGACGCGCTGACGCGACGCCGACCGTTGCACAATTGAACGCCACGGCTGCCACCGAAAAAACTTTTGCTGAAGTATCCAAGCAATGGAATCAATTGAAAACGGTTGATCTTCCGGCATTGAACAAGCAGCTCCACGATGCAAGTCTTCCAGAAATTCATCTGGAAACCCAGGCGCCAGAATCGGACGATGGCGACGATATTGATTAACGCCTGAGCCTGCAAACGCACGTTCGCAGCTGTGGGGTTGGCTCTCGGTGTGTTTTTAACGTCGATCAGAAGACAGTTTCGCTCGTTGAGTGAAGACGGATTCCCGGCAAGTATCTGGCGAAATGGGACGCCTTCGGGGTCAATTTCAGGACGGTCCATTTTTACTTAAGATTTCCGTTCCTGTAACATCGCACGCGTGAAGCCTTTCGAATTGCTCGGCCACGCAATTTCTGCAGACGGTACCGTCATGAAGCTGACTCGTCGCGGCGACGAGTACCTCATCCTCGCCGACGGCGCCGTTCTAATGACCAGCCGTATGCATGGCTCCGAGGAGGCCCTGGCCACGCTCGCCTGCCAACACTTGGGGAAGTTGGATCGACCCAGCGTGCTCATTGGCGGCCTCGGAATGGGTTTCACTCTACGCGCGACGCTCGATCTTCTCCCCGCGCACGCGATGGTGTTCGTCGCTGAACTGGTTCCCGCCGTTGTGGAGTGGAATCGCGACCCGCTTGGGCCGTTGGCGGGGCATCCGCTGAAGGATAAGAGGGTACGGGTCGAAATCGGTGACGTCGCCGCCATACTCAGTTCGCGACTCGGGCCATTTGATGCCGTGCTACTCGACGTGGACAACGGTCCCGCTGCATTTGCCTCCTCGAACAACGCCGGGCTTTACGATGAGCACGGTGTAGCTGCCGCCCATGCTGGTCTCAACACGAATGGGGTGCTTGCTGTCTGGGCGACACGAGAGGATCGGAAATACGTGCAGCGCTTGGGAGCTGCCGGTTTCGACGTCGAGATGCAGAGCGTCCGTGGTCGCCTGAAAAGTGGCGGTCCCCACCACACTATTTTTCTTGGCCGCAAATTATAAAGTAGGTTTTGATCGGCGCGTCAGGCGGCCAAGGTTCCAAACTTCTGGAAGCGCATCCGCTTATCTACCTGCAGGGAAAAGCCCGGAAAAAATGGCGCGCCCGGTGAGGGTCGAACTCACGACCTACAGCTTCGGAGGCTGTCGCTCTATCCATCTGAGCTACGGGCGCACTGTGACGATTCAGAAGACAGCAATGGAAACGTGCATACGTTAAAATCGCCGCTTCAGCCATCATTTTAGCGCGTGCGCTCATTCCGCGCCAGAGCACTTTCCACTACCTCTTAATACTCGCACGCGGACAAAATCGCTTTGCTTCAGCCCTTTGCTCGCGTCTTGATCACGTGCGCGAGCTTTTCAATTTCTTCCGCTTTTTTCACCATCGCCAGCGAGAGCACCTGAGAAGAGTCCGTTTTCTCTATTTCCTCCTTCAAGTCAGTCGCGAGCTGATAGAGTTTCTCGATATTTTTCTTAATATCCTTTTCGTTTGCTTCGAGCAGCACCTTGGTCGGTGATTTTCCTGGCAAACCGCCCGGAGCGTCCGCATCCGGACTTGGGTCCGGGACCGATGGCCGGTCCGTCGGTTTGGTTTGTCCGCGTTCCGTCTGACCGCGTAGGATTGCCGCCGTGCCCGCGCCCGCCAATATCGTCAAAAACGCTCGTCTCGTCTCATACATACCCACCTCGCCCCCGCTGCCAGCAGCCCAAAATTCAACTAGCCGCCAGCGCGCATCCCCGCTCATCCAATGTTATACTTTCACTCCCGAAAAAACGATGACCAGTCTCTCCATTCACTGGCCCGAATTCACAGTAAGCACCATACTTGACCTCGTCGCCATCTTCATTATTGCGCTGCTCATCAACCGCTTTCTCCGCGTGATGACCAATTTGATGATCAAACCGGCCGCCACGCAGAGCCGCGCCGCGCAGGTCCGCGAACAGCAAACCCGCACACTCGCCAGCGTCCTCTATGGCTCGGCAAGCAAGGTTGTCTGGTTCGTGGCGTTGCTGACGGCCGTAGACAAAGTTGGTATCAATCCCATCCCGGCCTTGACGCTTGCCGGCCTGGTCAGCGTCGCAGTGGGTTTCGGCGCGCAAAATTTTGTCCGCGACCTGATTACCGGCTTCTATATCGTGCTCGAAGACCAATATGTGATAGGTGATACAATTCAGGTTGCAGACACGACCGGCCGCGTCGAGCATTTGACGTTGCGCCGCACCGTCTTACGCGATGCCCGAGGCGCGCTGGTGACCATTGCCAACGGCGAAATTCGCACAGTGAGCAACCTTAGCCGCGACTGGTCGCAAGCCTTTGTGGACATATCCATCGCCCCCGAAATATCCCTAGAGAAAACCATGCATGCTTTGGAAGCCGCTGCTGCGGAGATGCGCGCCGATCCGTCGTGGTCTCAGGCACTCGTCGATGGACCGCGTATTTTGGGCGTGCAAGCCTTTGACCGCTCGTCCTCCACCGTGCGATTACAGGTGCGCACCGCGCCGACGCGGCAAGATGAGGTTTCTCGCGAACTTCGCCGCCGCATTCAAACCGAGTTTCAACGCCAAGGCCTTCCCCTGTCCACCGTGCAACGCTTTGAGCTGATGAATGCCTCTCCTTCTCTGCCAGAGACACCCAAACCAGACCACCAGAATTAGAGCCAGGAGACCCGAAATGAGCCAAGTTACGTACGATGAAGTGAATCTGATGTTGAAGCTCTACGAAATGAGACGCGAGCCCACGCTGCGGCAAGCGCGCGCCTGGTTCCTGGAACACTTTCACCCTTTGTCGCCCGAGGACATGATTCAGAAGTTTCCGCAGGGCGGCGAAGAAAACACATTCATCCGCATGGTCATCAGCTATTGGGACATGGTGGCCAGTATCGTCAATCGCGGCCTAATCAACGATGAGCTTTTCTTCGAAAGTAACGGCGAGATCTGGGTCGTGTGGGACCGCATGCACTCCGTCGTGCCCATTTGGCGGTCTGCGTTCAAGAATCCGCACCTGTTTTCCAACATTGAAGATACTTGCAAACGGCTGGAGGCCTGGCGCGAAAAGAAAGCACCGGGCTCAAGCGCGGCGATGCGCCAAATGATGGAGCAGGAACGCAAAAAAAACACCGGCGCTTGAGTTTATCCGCGCCGGATGTGGTCTATCACGCAAGACTTCATCATTGTCTGCGCCGAACGGCTTGTGGCAGCATTGCGGGTGACATTTCCAACTTTGCTGCCGGCTGGGCCATCCGAAGGCAGTTCCGGCCAGCCGCTTTTGCTTCGTAAAGCGCTATATCTACCTCGTGCAACAACTCCTCCACGGGTCTCTGTCCCCATTCCGAGCTCAAGAGCACACCAAAGCTCATTGTGAGCGTAAGCGGGCCCTTCGACGTCTGCATTGGACGAGTCGAGATGGACTTGCGAATCTCTTCCGCACGGCCTGGCGCATACGATGGATTGCAATTGCTTAGGACAACAAGGAACTCTTCCCCTCCGTAGCGGCCCACGAAATCGTAGGAGCGCACGGACTTGAGTAGACGGCCAGCAATTTCTATAAGGACTTCGTCACCCACCACGTGGCCCATTGTGTCGTTCACGCGCTTAAAGTGATCAACATCGCCCAGCAGGATGGCGGTGGATTTCTGCTCGCGGTGCGAGCGATGCAACTCGCGCAGCAGCAAATCCATCACTGCGCCGCGGTTCAGCAGGGAAGTTAACTGATCGTGAGTAGCCCTAAAACGCATGTTCTCCCGGGCTTCCACCAGACGGTCTTCCAGCAACAAAATGCGCTCTCCCACGCGTAGCCGCGCACGCAATTCTTCGGCATTGAACGGCTTAGTTAGATAATCGTCGGCTCCAGATTCCAGACCGAGCACGGTTTCTTCTTTGGACCCCTTCGAGGTCAATAGCACCATATAGGCGTAGGGCTGCTCCGTGCGTGTACGAACCGCGCGGCACACGGCGGGCCCGTCCATCTCCGGCATGATCCAGTCTAGTAAAGCTAGGCGAGGTCCGTTCGGTTTGCAGAGTTGTTCCATGGCTTGCTTGCCGTTCTCCACGGCGATGACTTCATAACCCGCGCGATCCAGCGTTTTTTCGAGCAATCGACGCGAGAGCGCTTCATCGTCAGCGATCAAAATCTTCAACGCCGCACCTCCGTCATGTACGCATCTAGCTCTGGGAAGAGACTCTCCGCTTCGCTTTCCAAGGCGTTCAAAGCGGCGTGCAGTGAGGTTGTTTCTCCGGCGGAGGACAATGCTTCAAGTTTTGACGCAGCGGCGGCTGCGCGTGTTGCGCCCAGGCTGGAAAGCATTCCCTTGAGGGTATGACTCAACCGGGAGGAGCTTTTCAAGTCCGCGGCGGCTGCGGCTGTCTTGAGGGACCGAAGTGTTTGGGGAAAATCCTCTTTGAATATGTCGAGGAGTTCTCGGAGCAGAACCTGATCATTGTCGACTCTCTCCAGTAGTTCAGGGAGGTTCCAAACCGGTTCCGAATGTCCTTCTTCTTTTTTATTCATCATTTCACTTCCCGGTTTGGCGACCAATACAAATCAAAGCAGCTCAGTCTATCTGGCTTGGCGCCTGGCAACTCCCAAGGCTGGCACAGCCGGCGCGAATGCCAGTCGCGCACCGTCGCTGGCGACACGAAGTCCTGCCACCGTTGAAAAGCACAACGGCCTTCACGCCTTTGGGGCAAGACTGAGGCCAGACATGCTGGATTCGGCGATGCCTAAGCTAGTGAAAGGAAATATGTTATGGAGATCGCGGGTAACTGTCGGAACAAAAAAAATCCCAGGTTGGGACAAACTCCACGAACCATTTCACTGTGGAACAGACTGCGCGGTTTTTGTTCTGCTCTATTCGCGCGGGCTTGGCTTCAAGTTTTCACCGAAGCCAGGCCCTTCGGGACCAACGGAAGTCCTCGAAGCCGGATCCCAGTGGCGTCAAAGATGGCATTGGCGATGGCGGGTGCGACGCCCATGATGGGCGTTTCGCCAGCGCCCGCCGAGGGGAGATCCTTGCGATCAAGAAGGATAGCTTCAACATCCGGCACGTCGCGAAAACGCGGCACCCGATACTGCGAAAAACGAGCATTTGTTATGCGGCCATTCTCGAATTCAATGGCCTCGAAGAGCGCCCCTCCGAGTCCTTGAATATTTGCACCAATCACCTGATTGCGTAATCCGTCGGGATTGACGATGGCGCCACACTCGAACGCCGTCGTGATTCGCGCGACGCGCACTGCGCCGGAAGAGCGGTCTACGGTGACTTCCGCGCATGTCGCCACGTACCCGCCTTTTTCGAAACCACATGCAATGCCGAATCCCTGCCCCTCCTGCGTTTTCTTGCGCGGCCAGCCAAACGATTTTGCCACTGCCTCCAACACGGCACGCAACCGAGGATCGGACAGATTATTCAGGCGGAATTCCAGAGAATCCATTTGCGCGGTGTGCGCCAGTTCGTCCATATGACTTTCGCGCGCGAAGAAATTCGCCGTCGCGGCAAGCCCGCGATAAGAGCCGCTTCGCAATGGGCACTGTGTGGGGTGAAATTCGATGTGCTGGTTGGGAACGACGTATGGCGTTTCAATAGCAGACATTCCCGAATTGTAATTGTGAAATTCCCATGCCGTCAGCGCGCCGTCCGCCGCAATTCCACTTTTGATTTCCATTACCCCCGCCGGACGAAAGTAGGCCCACGTGAACTCTTCTTCGCGCGTCCAAACTACCTGCACAGGGCGTCCGGCAGCGTGCGATAACCGGGCGGCCTCCAGCGCCGCATCTCCCGTGTGTTTCCCGCCATAAGCGGACCCCGTGTCCGGCACGATGACCCGCACATTAGACCCCGCGATGTGAAATACATCTGCCAACTCATCGCGCACCGCAAAGGGGCGTTGCGACCCCGTCCAAACCGTGAGTTTTCCATCAGACCATTCAGCCAACGCCGCGCGAGGTTCGAGTGGAGCGTGCGCGATGAATTCGACAGTGTAGGTCGCATCCAAACGGTGTGCAGCTGCCGACAGGCCGTTCTCGACGGATCCTTTTATTCTTCGAGAGCGATCATCGCCCTTGGCTTTTGCGTTCTGCTTTAGATACGAAAATAGTTCCTTGTTCGAAATTTGCGGCACTTCTTTCCATTCGGTATGGATAGCCTCAAGAGCTTTGCTTGCGTCTCGTTCATTGGCTGCAGCAGCTCCAATGAAGTCGCCGTCGCGCACGACGACCACCCCGCTTATCGCCTGCGCAGCCTTCGCATCGTAAAAAGTCAGCGTTGCTCCAAAGGACGGCGGACGAAGTACTTTGCCATACAGCTGGCCAGGCCTCCGAAGATCGGGCGTGTACTGATGTTTGCCGGTAACAAACGCTTGACCATCCTTTTTCGGAATGGGTTTCCCCGCAACGGTCCATTCATTGGGCGGAGTTACGGGGTCTTCTGCCGGAAGATTTTGCGCCAATGTTTTGCCACGTGCCAACTCCGCGTAATTAAGCGAACGGCCAGTCGCCGGATCCGTAATTTTTCCGTTAGCTGCTGTAAGGTCTTCCACCGCGACATTCCACTCTCTCGCCGCTGCACCGACAAGCAGGTCGCGGGCCGCGGCTGCTGCGCGGCGAAGCTGCGGCGACATCGTCGGCATCGAACGGCTGCCCACGGTGCCGAAATCGAATGGTGTCAAAGCAGTGTCGGCGGTAACCATTCGCACGCTCTCAAAAGGCACGCGCAACTCATCAGCAACTGTCTGTGCCAGAGACGTGCGGATGTTTTGTCCAATCTCGACTTTGCCCGTGAACGCGGTTACGGTTCCGTCTTCACCGATATGCAGCCACGCGGTGATATCCTTTGGAAGTTCTTCCTGGTGGAAGCCATGTGTGGGAGCGGTTTCCTGCTTGCCAAAAGAATCTTTTGCCACTGCGAAAATGGCAATTCCTGCACCGAGAAACTTGAAAAAGTCACGGCGCGCCAATTCGAAATGATGTATTGGGCCTGCGCGAAACTCGTAGCGTTCCGGTTCCGGCACGAATTTTACCGATATATCGCTCATCATCCTTGTCCGGCTTCCAGTATCGTCATGGCTGCCTGTCGCACCGCTTCGATAATTCGCGGATAAGTCCCGCAGCGGCAAATATTTCCCTGCAAGAATTGAACGATCTCCACTGAAGTAGGACGTGGATTTACCTTGAGAAAGCCCACACTGCTCATGATCATCCCTGAGGTGCAATAGGCGCATTGGAAAGCCTCTGCCTCCAAAAATGCCTGCTGCACGGGATGCAGATGTCCGTTTTGCTCGAGGCCTTCAATAGTTGTAATGGGTTTTGCACCGACTGCGCTGACCGCGATC
Source organism: uncultured Acidobacteriota bacterium (assembly GCA_963784015.1). Lineage (GTDB taxonomy): Bacteria > Acidobacteriota > Terriglobia > Acidiferrales > UBA7541 > Acidiferrum. Next base: position 239,749 of record CAWAPX010000023.1, on the reverse strand, counting down.
TGGCAGGATCGGCGCGGCGACCCCGCAATTAAAACAGTGCAAGCGCCACACTGCCCCTCGCCACAACCGTACTTAGTGCCGGTCAGGCCTAGTTCGTCGCGGAGCGCGGACAAGAGCGGCGTTTCCGGATCGCATTGGACCACGTGCCGCTTGCCATTGATTTCAAGTTCGATCGGCTTCGCCATCATCACCTCTTTGGCTTGCGAGACCGTGCGAGCCAGGCGGCTCCTACTTCCATTCTACCTTACATAGAAATCGAGAACACGGTGTCTACGGTCCCTCTAGCTTTCAAGAAACAGCGAGCGTTATCTTCAAAACCGCCGACTCGCGGCCAGTTCAGTTCTTCTCGTGCAGCAGCGAGTCCCGCACACTCTCTAATTCCTTCTTTTTTTCTTTGTCCACATCGGGGAACGAAAGATCTAGCTCTTCTAGCGTGGTGATGATCGCGGAGGCTACGATCAGCTGCGTGTACCACTTGTTATCCGCGGGCACCACATACCAGGGGGCATGCTTCGTGGCCGTATTCTGGATCATCTCCTCATACGCTTCCTGATAGTCCTTCCAGTAGCCGCGCTCTTTGACGTCCGCCATCGAAAATTTCCAATTCTTTTTTGAATCATCCAGCCGCTCCAGAAAGCGCTTCTTTTGCTCTTTCTTTGAGATGTGCAGGAAAAACTTGCGGATGACCACGCCGTTGTGTGTCAGATATTGTTCAAACGCATTGATGTCTTCATAGCGCTGCTCCCAGATATGCTTGGTAATCAAAGAGTCCGGCAGCTTCTGCGCTTGCAAGAGAGTGGGGTGAACGCGAACGACTAGAACTTCCTCGTAGTAGGAACGATTAAAAATCCCAATTTTGCCGCGCTCCGGAACGCAACTGTGGACCCGCCACAAGTAATCGTGATTCAGCTCTTCCGTGCTCGGCGCCTTGAAAGAGTGGACGTCGCACCCCTGAGGGTTCACGCCGGACATGACATGCTTGACCACGCCGTCTTTGCCGGCGGCGTCCATCCCTTGCAGAACGAGCAGCAGCGCCCAGTGATCCTGCGCGTAGAGCTTCTCCTGCAAATTGGCAATAAGACCAGCACGATGATCAATAATTCTTTGGCCGTGTTCCTGGTCCTTCACGTCGCCTGTGTCGTTAGTGTCGTAGTTTTTTAAGCGGAATTTATCGCCCTTCGTGATGCAGTAAGGTTCGGCAAGTCGCGCGGCTTCCTTGATCTGTTTCCGATATTTCATGGTGCTGTGAGTTTAGTACAGAGAGAACCCTCAGAACAGCGTTCTGAGCGCCCAGCCGAAGGCGAACAACTTGTTATGTGCGTATAACAGCGAGCCGTCCGGTAACTGCAGGAAGCGATTCAATCTCAAAATGTTCACCGAATAATTGACTCGCACGGGCACTTGAATCTCCGGCACCGTCCATTGAAATTTCCGCCTGCACTGCATCCTGAGAGAGATGGCGCAATCCCACGAATGAAATTTCATCAATGATGGGAGCGGTCCTTCGACAAGCGCAGAAGTGGCGCCACGATTCGCCGGTCCAGCCTCGTTTCCGAAAGCCGCCGCCGATCCGCCCCGGACAAAAAACACTTCGCCAACGCCCGCTACCATGAGCCAACGCACGTTCATTCCTCCTTGCACCAGGAGGATGACTTAACGGATGAGCACCGCCTTCGCGAGGTTGTCTCCAGCTTCACGAGGTTGTCTCCAGCAGTCAAATTTTCACTAAATGTAAATGCGGTTTGCGTCTGCCCTCACGCACTCCGTCTATTTCTGTGGAAGAACGTCGTAAGGCCTCATCATTTCGTTGTCTTCGTGTTCCAGAATGTGGCAATGCCAGACGTACCGCCCCGGAAAGCCTTCGAACTTCGCGATAATCCTCGTCACCATCCCAGGATCAGCGCGCACTGTATCCTTCCACCCCGCCTCGGTCGCATCGGGAAGCTCCCGATCGCCCAAAAATCGCAGCTTCTGTTTCGTCAGGTAACCAAACGTCTCAAATTTCTGCCGATCCAAAATCTGGAATTTCACGAGATGAAGATGGATGGGATGCGAATCGTCCGTCGGATTCACGAAGCTCCATATCTCCGTCGAGTTAAGCGCGGGGTTTTCCGTCACCGGGTCGTGCCAACTCGAACCATTCAATTGCATTTTCACCGGGTTTTGAATCGAATCGTCTATTTCATCCAGCGAAAGCATCCGCGTTTTCACCGCCGAGGACTCTTTCAATCTTTCGATCGTGCGCAGAGACGCAGGCAAAATACTATCGTCCTTCGCGCCACCATTCGAAACTCGAAACTGCATCAGAGAAACGAAGCCATCGTTCAAGGTAATCCTGCTTCCAGCGGACTCCTTGAAATCGATAATCAAATCCAGTCGTTCGCCCGGCGCCACAAGAATCTTTTGCACCGCCGCCGGTGCCGCCAGCAAACCCTGATCCGTCCCAATCTGGTGAAACGTTTGCTTGTTCGAAAGTGACAGCCGGAAAAACCGCCCATTCGAAGCATTCAGCACACGAAACCGGTATTTCCGCGCATCCACCTCAAGAAACGGAAACAAGCTTCCATTCACCAGATTGGCGTTCCCGAAAAATTCCGGTATCCAGGGAGACTTTTCCTTGTCCGAGACCGGATAATAAAGTTGTCCATCCTTGTCGAACATCCTGTCGCAAATCACCAGTGGAATCTCATATTTCTCGCGCGGCAAATCCAACGCATGTTCTGTGTTGTCCCGCAAAATGTAAGCCCCGGCAAGCCCCGCAAAAATATTCAGCCGGTTAATCCCCATGGCGTGGTCGTGATACCAAAGCATCGCCGCATCCTGCTGGTTCGGATAGTGATAAACCGCCGATTTTCCCGGCACGACCCAATCCTCGGGATACCCATCGCTCTCTGGCCGCGTCTTCGCGCCGTGGAGATGCGACACCGCGCGCACCTCCGGCTTGTCCACCTCGGCCCCATGCAGCGAGCGATCGATCGGCAAAAAATGCTGCCCTGGCAGCTCATTCACCCACTCCACCATCACTTCTTCGCCGCTCTTCAAATCAAACGTTGGCCCGGGAAATGTCCCGCCAAATCCCCACATCCGCGTCGGCTTCATGTCCCGATGCACTTTCGTTTCGAATGCGCGCATCGCCACACGGTAGTACGGAACCTTCGCCCCCCCATTCCCAGGCGCGGGCCGCATCTCCGAGCTCTTCGCGATAGCTGGAATCGGCAAAGCGTCAACCCAGGGCGTCAGCGAGTTCGGGTCCAGCGCTGGCCGCTCCTGCACAACAGCCGCCTGGTGATGCTGATGTGTCAGCATCGCACCCGTCATCAAACTGCTCTTCTGCAAGAACTCTCTTCGCGTAATCGCCACGCCATCTCCCCGCCAAAACGACGACTCATTGTATGCCGTCGCCACCCGTCATAAAAAGCAGCGGGCATGCGAATCGTCTTCGCACGCCCGCTGCTTGCTAAATTCAGTTCGGCCGAAACACCAGCGAACTTCTCCGGCCGCTCCTGGTTAAAGTTAGAACTTGAATGGGATCGACGGTCCTGTCTGCTCGCCGGTCGTCGGACTAAGTATCAGGATGCCATCCTCATCGCGGCAACGATCGAAGTCAAACATGTTCGTGATCGAGCCGGCAACCGAGTCAAACGAACCCGCGATGCGCTCGCCGCCAAGCCAGTTGTCTTCGATAAACTTCACGACGGAGCTCTGATCCGTGATCGTATGATCCACGAAGTTCCTCTTCGCGTACGGCGAAATCACCAGGAAAGGCTGGCGCGGCCCATATCCGCAACGCCCTTGCGCATGCGTCGTGCCTGTGGCCACACCGGGCAGAGCCGTTGTGGTTGCACTTGCCGAGGAGCCGCACATGAACGCGCCGGCGGTGTTCTGGTCGGACGCAGTCGCCGACTGATTCACCAGCGGGCTCGTCACGTGGTCATACCACCCGTCGGAGTCGTCATAGGCGATAATCACCGCGGTGCTTTGCCACTCCGGGCTCTTCTCGAGTGCATTAATCACCGTCACCACGAAGTTCTGCTCGTCGATCGGATCCGAATAACCGGCGTGCCCATCCTGAAAGCCAGGGGCCTTCAAATAGCTCACCGAGGGCAAGTTGCTATTGCTAAGAGCCGCGAAAAAATCGGCCGTATCGTATTGATGATTCGCCGGACCGTTGTGCCCGATCTCCGCGATCGAAGCGGGACGCAGGTGCAGCGGGTTCGCCGTGCTCGCATAATACTGGAACGGCTGGTGATGCGGAATGTAGTCCGCTTTCTTCGAGTTTGTGATCGTCGAAGTCGTCGAGCGCGCGCAGCCGGTCGACCCGTTCGCATTCGTAAGGCTCAGGTTAAAGCCGCCCTCAAAAAAGCCCCAGCTGATGCCCTTCTCATTCAATAGGTCCCCGATATTCTTCCCGCTCATGCTGAAGGTCTCGCCGGTCGTTGTCGAGCACACATCGCCCGCTGGGTCTGCGTCGCCAGTGTCCGAGAATCCGCCGTTCCCATCCGCGGTGATCGCCCCGCTGCCGTTGGTGTTGTCAACCACGCCGTTGGTCTGTCCCGAGATCACGTTGAGTGCTCCCGGAGTCGAGGGCCCAAAGTTCGTGTCGAACGAGTTGTCGCTCATCGCAAAATGCTGCGCGTAGTTCCAATACGCGGTGACGGTGTTGCCGTCGTAATAGCCCATCGTGAGCCCCTTGGTATCGGCGATCGGCGGTGCCCCTGGTGGCGGGCCAGCCGTTCCGGTGAACTCGGGAAACAAATCCATCAACCCGCCGTCATACGCTTCCTGTTCCGGCGTGTAGTTGTGATCCTGGTCGTTCGTGGCGGCCTGCGCGGGGCTGAGGCGGAATGGATTCGTCGCGCCGCTTCCGTTTGCCGGATTCAAGTTCGGGTTGCGCGTCAAAAGGGCGGGGCTATAGCCGTTCACTCCCGGCGTGTTCGGTGCGGCGTAAAAGGGATTCTCGCCCTTGAGGTTCTGGGCATTCGGGTACGTTCCGAAATAATGGTCGAACGAAATGTTTTCCTGGAAGATGATGACCAGATGTTTGATGGGTGTGGCCGTGCCGCCGAAGCTTTGATTCGGTGGCGTGGCCCCGATCATTGCCGGGTTGAGCATAAATCCCGCGAGTAAAGTCGCGAAAACTCTTCGCATATTCTTTATGGATCCTCCATGGGTTTCATGAATAGTTGGCTGGCCAGCAGTCAACAGAAGCGCTCCGAGGCTAGTCACGGAAGGTTACGCCCATGTGAATACCGCATGCAGACAACGTAAACTCCAGTCCTCCGGTACCATTAGTATAGGTAAGCCCAGCCAACTACATCTTTAGCAGTCTATTTCTTTGGTCATCTATCAGTCCTCGCCCACGTTGACTTCCTTCGCTCCGCGAAACGAAGATGCCTCCCCGTGCCTAAACCACGCTCGAGCCGATCATGGTTTGTCATCCTGAGCGAAGCGAAGGACCATGGCTTGATCCAGCCAAACGGTGGCCGACAATACTAAGACACTCTTCTTTCTGGCTGTCAGCTGTTAGCTCCCGCTTCCGTTGACTCTATTCCCGCCCGAAGACTAATATGCCCGCCGTGCCTAAACCCCGACGCGCCTTTCGCCTGCCTCATCCCCAGTCGCTCGACGCCCTTAGCTATGCTCGTTTCACGGGTATTCCGACGTTCATGCGCTTGCCGCATATCTCGGACCCTGAAGAGTTGGAAGTGGCGATTATCGGCGTTCCTTTTGACGGCGGCACCACCTATCGTCCCGGCCCGCGTTTCGGCCCGCGCAATGTCCGCGTGCAATCCGCAATCATCCGACCCTGGAATCCTGTCCTAAAGGTGAATCCCTTCGCGAAGCATCGCATTGCCGATTTTGGCGATCTTCCCGTGAATCCGCTTTCCATCGAGGACACTTTTCTTCGCATCGAGCAGGGAATTGCCCCTCTTCTCAAAGCTGGTGTGCGCTGTGTTTGCGTGGGAGGCGATCATTCCATCAGCCTGCCGATTCTCCGCGCCGTGGCAAAAAAACACGGTCCCGTCTCCCTCATCCAGTTCGACGCTCACAACGATTTGTGGGATGAGTATTTCGGCAGCAAGTATTCTCACGGCACACCATTCCGCCGCGCCTTCGAAGAAGGCCTCTTACTCGATGGCGGCGTCCTGCAGGTAGGTCTTCGCGGCCAAGTCTATGGCGAAGACGATTTCGATTTCGCACGCGCTCATAAAGTAAAAATGGTCACCGCCGAAGAATTTCACAAAAAAGGTTTGCCCGCCGTGCAGCGCCACCTCCGCGCCTTTCGCAATAAACCCGTCTACGTCACGCTCGATATCGATTGCGTCGATCCAGCCTATGCCCCCGGCACCGGAACTCCGCAAGTCGGCGGCTTTAACAGTTTCCAAATCCTCGAACTCGTCCGTGCCCTCCGCGGCCTCGACATCATCGGGTGCGACCTCGTCGAAGTCTCTCCGCCTTACGACACCGGCGAAATCACTTCGCTCCTGGCCGCCAATCTCCTCTACGAATTGCTCTGCGTCCTCTAAATGCCCGCCGCCCTAGCTCGCAAGCTTCGTCTTCACGATTATTTCGCGCTCGCCTTCGGCACCATGATCGGCACCGGCTGGCTCGTCCTCATGGACGACTGGCTCGGCCGCGGCGGTCCGCTAGGCGCTGCTCTCGGCTTTGCCATTGGCGGCGTAATTCTTCTACCCGTCGGCTACGTTTACGGCCAGTGGGTTAAGCGTCTCCCAGACGCCGCAGGCGAGGCGGCCTACACCGCACAAGTTTTTCCGCCCATCGTCAGCTATTTCACCGGCTGGATGATGCTTCTCGCCTACTTCATCGTCTGCCCGTGGGAAGCCGTCGCCATCGGAAAAATCGCCGCCTACATTTTTCCTTCGCTAGATCGTTTCGTTCTCTATCGCGTCGCCGGCCAACCAGTCTTTCTCCCCCGCCTCCTCCTCGGTATCGCTCTCACTCTGTTTCTCGCTACCATCAACTACCGCGGCGTCCGCCTCAGCGCCATCTTCCAGAAAACCATGTCCTCCATGGTCCTCGTTATTTTTGTCGCCCTTGTCGCGATCAGCGCCGTCCGCGGCGCCCCTGCAAATCTCCATCCCGTTTTCCAGGCCACTCCCTTTCTCTCCATCCTTCTCACGCTGCAAATCGTTCCGTATTTCCTCACCGGTTTCGAATCTGTCCCCAAGTACGCCGAAGAATCCAATCCCGACTTCCGCCCAAAGAGCTACATGCAAGCCATCGGTCTGGCTCTTGGAGTCGGCGCATTCTTCTACGCGCTCTGCATCCTCGCTGTCGGCTATATCGCTCCTTGGCAATCCCTATTAGGCAAACGCTTCGCCACCGCAATCGCCTTCGAACACGGCCTCGGCAAACACTGGCCCGTCCAACTCATTCTCGTCATGTCTCTCTTCGGCCTCTTCCAATGTTTCAACGGCAACTTCGCCGCATCCACGCGCCTGCTCTTCGCCTATGCCCGCCGCCACACCATCTCCCCTCGCTTCGCCAAAATCCACGACCGCTTCCTCACCCCGTCCGCCGCCGTAATCGCCATCACCATAGGCACCCTAATCGCCCTCCTCCTCGGCGACTCCATCCTCGTCCCCATCACCGAAGTCGGCTCCATGGCCTCCGCCCTAGGCTGGCTAGCCGCTTGCCTCTCTTTCTGGCTAGTCGACCCGCGCCCCCGCATACGCTTCATCACTACTCTCGGCATTTTGGTCTCCCTTCTCCTACTACTGATGAAGCTGCTCCCGGCGTTTCCGGGTCACTTCACGCACGCCGAATGGATCGCTCTGGCTATATGGCTGATCCTCGGCGCGATTCTTCACCGACGCGCCGCTCCGGCCACTCCGGCGCTGAGCCAATGAATCTTTCAGTCCGTTCCTGGCTCGCAGCCCGTGCGTCTGCACCCCGAGCGTCGACGCAGCGTCATGTATACTCTCGAAGGAGTCTGACTCGCATTCACACATGATCCCTTTCCTCCATCTAGGACCTCTAGCCATTCCCACTTTTGGGTTGATGGTTGCCCTCGGCATGCTCACCGCTGCCTATGTCTTGCAGGCCGATTTCAATCGCCGCAGATCGCAGCTCAAGAGCATTGCCGCCAGAAATGAAAAGGACGAAGGATTCCTGATCATTGGAATCGCGGGACTCGCAGGTCTGGTCGGCGCGCGGCTTTACCACGTTCTCGAAAGTCCGCACGAGTTTTTCGCGGACCCCTGGCCGCAGCTCATCAGCCGCTACGGTTTCGCCTGGTTCGGCGGATTTCTCGGCGGCTTCATCGCTCTGATAATTTTGGCGCGATGGGTAAAGATTCCGGTTCTCGAATTTCTGGACATCTGTGCGCCTGCCGCATGCGTAGGCTACGCCATAGGGCGAATCGGCTGCTTGCTCTCCGGCGATGGAGATTACGGCATTCCGACTTCGCTGCCCTGGGGCATGAGTTTTCCGAACGGGCTCGTTCCCACGACGCAGCGCGTGCACCCCACTCCGCTGTACGAGTTTTTTATCTGGCTGGGGATTGCCGCGTTTCTTTGGCACATGGGCACAAAATCCCTCAAGGGTCCCAAAGCCAAAGGTGAAATTTTCTGCAATTACCTGATTCTCACTGGCGTCGCCCGCTTCCTCATTGAATTCATCCGAATCAATCCGCGTTCGTTTTTCGGCATGTCCAATGCTCAAACGGCAAGCGTATTTTCGATCCTGCTTGGCGCGGTGTTACTTTGGCGTATTAAAAGCCAATTCCACCGCCAGAAAAAAGAGCACCGCATCGTAGAGCACATCGCGTCGAGCGGCGATGTCCTTCAGCCCGAATATCACCGCCCCACACCAGAGTGTCCGCATCCCGAGCGCTGGCACATGTACGATTCGATGAGCGCCGAAGTCGAAGTCCTCGATTTTCTGAAAGCAGTCGTCACGACGATCAAGCCGGAGCTGATCGTGGAGACCGGCACATTTTCCGGCCTCAGTACGCTGCGCCTCGCCGAAGGCCTGAAAGCCAACGGTTTCGGACGCGTCATTACTTGCGAGTACGACGCGAAAGTCTTCGCCCTAGCGCGGCAGCGTTTCAATTCTTCCGGCCTCGGCGAATGGATTGACGCTCGCAACGAGTCCAGCTTGGACATGAAAGTCGAAGGCCGCATCGATCTTCTCTTCTGCGATAGCGACGCCCCGCTGCGCGAGCAGGAAGTTCGCAAGTTTCTTCCGCAAATGAATCCGCACGGCCTCATCCTGATGCACGACGCAAGTTCATTGATGAAAACAGTTCGAGAAGGCGCGCTCAAGCTAGAGGCAGAAGGCCTGCTGTCCGTTCTTCTATTGCCTACGCCGCGAGGTTTAGTGGTAGCGCAAAAGCGCGAAGGACGTACTTAATCCGGCGAAGCGATGTGGAGTGCGGCAGCTCTGCTGCCGCTTTTCTCACCAACTCGCACAATTCTAAATTGGACTAATTCCAATAGTGCGGCTGCTGTCCGTAAAAAATTTGTCAGAAAGGAGGAAAATCTCAGAGCATCTGCCGCAGAACGTACTGCAAGATGCCGCCGTGATGGTAGTAGGAGACTTCTTCTGGGGTATCGACGCGAGCGATCGCAGTAAACGCTTTTGTTGAGCCGTCGCCGGACTGAGCGCGGACGCTGACGACCTTCTTCGGCGAGAGCGACGCGACGCCTTCGATCTCAAAGATCTCTTGTCCAGTCAATCCAAGTGTTTCGCGATTTTCGCCAGCTTTAAATTCCAGCGGCAGCACGCCCATGCCAACCAAATTGCTTCGATGGATGCGCTCGTAACTTTCCGCAATCACAGCGCGCACGCCGAGCAAACGAGTCCCTTTGGCCGCCCAGTCGCGCGAAGATCCCGAGCCGTACTCTTTACCGGCCAGAACGACCAGCGCCACTCCTCCTTCGCGATATTTCACTGCGGCGTCATAAATCGTCATCTTCTCGTTACCCGGCAGGTAGAGCGTCCAGCATCCTTCGGTTCCGGGAGCGAGTTGATTACGCAGGCGGATGTTCGCAAAAGTTCCACGCATCATTACTTCGTGATTGCCGCGCCGCGCTCCATAGGAATTGAACTCGTGCGGCTTCACACCGTTCGCGATCAGATATTTTCCCGCGGGCGAATCGACTGGGATCGATCCCGCCGGTGAAATGTGATCGGTAGTTACGCTGTCGCCGAGAATGGCGAGGACACGCGCCGCATGAATATCCGCAAGGGCCGGCGGCGTCTTCGGCATATTTTCAAAAAATGGGGGCTGTTTAATGTACGTGGACTTCGCATCCCATTTGTACAAGTCGCCTTCGGGAACAGGCATGGATTTCCAATGTGCGTCGCCCTCGTACACGTTGGCGTATTCTTTCGCGTACATCTCGCTGGTCACGGAAGCGCGTACCGTGGATTCAATTTCCTGCGGCGTCGGCCAGATGTCACGCAGATAAACCGGCTTCCCTGCGGAATCATTGCCGAGCGATTCGGTCGTCAAATCCAAGTCCATGCGCCCGGCAAGAGCGTATGCCACGACGAGCGGCGGCGAAGCCAAATAGTTTGCACGCACGAGCGGGTGAATGCGTCCTTCAAAATTTCGATTACCGCTGAGCACAGCTACAGCCACCAGATTGTTGTCCTTGATCGCCGCGCCAATCGCTTCGGGCAACGGCCCACTGTTGCCGATGCATGTCGTGCATCCGTAGCCGACTAGATGAAAATTTAGTTTGTCGAGATACTTCGTCAATCCCGAAGCATCCAGATAATCCGTCACAACTTTCGAACCCGGCGCGAGACTCGTCTTGACCCACGGTTTTGCCTGCAAGCCGCGCTCCACCGCTTTCTTTGCGAGCAGACCCGCGCCCAGCATGAGCGAAGGATTCGAAGTGTTTGTGCAACTCGTGATCGCCGCAATCACTACTGCGCCGCTCGATAGATCAAACGAGTCGCCGTTATTCTTCACGGCCACATGTTTATCCGGCGTTCCTTCCACAACTTTCGTGAAGGAACTCTTGGCGTTGCGCAGCGATACACGATCCTGCGGGCGCTTCGGTCCGGCGACGGTCGGTTCCACGGTGCTCAAATCCAGCTCCAGCTTATCGCTGAAGATCGGATCCGCCATGTCATCCGTGCGGAACAACATTTGCTCTTTGCAATACGCTTCGACGAGCGCAATCTGTTCAGCTCCGCGCGCCGTGAATTGCAAATACGCGAGTGTCTCTTCGTCGACAGGGAAGAAGCCCATCGTCGCGCCATATTCCGGCGCCATGTTCGCAATTGTCGCGCGGTCCGGCACACTCAAGCTCGAAAGGCCAGTGCCGCAGAACTCCACAAATTTGCCGACGACACCCTTCTTGCGCAGCATTTCCGTTACGGTCAAAACCAAATCCGTCGCGGTGGCGCCTTCGCTAAGTTTTCCGTGCAAGCGGAAACCAACGACGTCAGGGATGAGCATCGAAGACGGCTGGCCAAGCATCGCGGCCTCTGCTTCGATTCCTCCCACGCCCCAGCCAAACACGCCGAGAGCGTTCACCATCGTCGTGTGTGAATCCGTGCCCACAACGGAATCCGGGTAAGCTTCAACTCTGCTTCCCGAAGGCATCGCGCATACCACGCGCGCAAGATATTCGAGATTCACTTGATGGCAGATGCCGGTGTCCGGCGGCACTACCTTGAAATTTTGAAACGCGGTCGCCCCCCAGCGCAGAAAAGCGTAGCGCTCAATGTTGCGCTGGAATTCCAGTTCGGCGTTCAAACCAAAAGCGTTTGCGCTGCCGAAGCTGTCGACTTGCACAGAATGGTCGATGACCAACTCAGCAGGGAAGAGAGGATTGATCAGCCGCGGATTGCCGCCCATGCGTTTGATGGCTTCGCGCATCGTAGCCAGATCCACCACCGCGGGCACGCCCGTAAAGTCCTGAAGCAGCACCCGCGCCGGCATGAAAGCGATTTCTTTTTCCGCGGCTCCCGGCGCCCAGTTGGCGAGGAACTTGATATCGTCCGGCCGGACAAAGCGCCCGTCCTCGCAGCGCAAAAGATTTTCGAGAAGGATACGGAGGGAAAAAGGCAGCTTCGATAAATTGCAGGAGATTTTTTTCTCAAGCACCTCGAGCCGGTGAATATCAAACGATTGCGCGCCAACGTTCAGTTTGTCGCGTGTTCCGAAAGAATTCCCTGCGGCAATGGCCATTCTCGCCGTCCTTTCCGTCAGTTCATCAGCCCTTTATGATAACCGAAAACGATTCTTTACGGCGGACGGCCAGCTATACTGTTGAACACGTGAATATCGTTCTGATTTCGACGTACGAGTTGGGGCGACAGCCATTTGGACTCGCGTCGCCGGCAACGTGGCTCCGCAAAAGCGGGCACGATGTGGTGTGCCTGGATCTTTCCCGCCAATCGCTCGATGAATCCGCGATTCGCTCTGCCGAATTAATCGCGATTTACTTGCCTATGCATACGGCCACACGTCTTGCTGCAAAACTTATTCCCACCTTGCGCGAACTGAATCCACTGGCTGAATTGTGTTGTTATGGCCTTTACGCGCCCATGAACGTGGATTATCTGCGAACGCTTGGCGTTGGAACCATCCTTGGCGGCGAATTCGAGCAAGAACTTACGCAACTCGCTGAGCGCCTGCAAGCTCGCTTGGAAAGCGAAGATCGCTCCGAAGTTTCACCACAACCAGAGCCCCTCATCTCGCTTGAACGTCTCGCCTTTCAGGTTCCGGACCGCTCGTATTTGCCGCCCATCGGCAAATACGCTCATCTTATTATTCCCGGCGGCGGATTCCGCCTCGTCGGCTCAACGGAAGCCAGCCGCGGCTGCAAACATCTTTGCCGCCACTGCCCCATAGTCCCCGTTTACAAAGGAGTGTTTCGCATCGTCAGCCGCGACGTCGTGATGCAGGACATCCGCCAGCAGGTTGTCGCTGGCGCGCAACACATTTCGTTCGGTGATCCAGACTTCTTCAATGGCATTCGTCACGCGATGGAGCTCGTCGAAGAATTCCACCGCGAATTTCCCAACGTGACCTACGACGTCACGATAAAAATCGAGCATCTGAAGAAATACGAAGCGTACGTGCCTAAGCTAAAGGAAACCGGCTGCCTCTTTGTCATTAGCGCCGTGGAATATTTGGATGATGCCGTGCTTAATGCTCTCGACAAAGGCCATACGCGCGAAGATTTTCTGCATGTCGTGCATGCTTTCCGCGCCCTCGGCATGATTCTTCACCCGACATTCGTGCCGTTCACCCAATGGACCACGATGGAAAGTTATCTTGATCTGTTGCTGGTAATCCGCGCTGAGTCCTTGATGGAAAATGTCGCGCCTATCCAGCTTGGCATTCGCTTGCTCATTCCCGAGGGTTCGCGTCTCTTGGAATTGGACGAAGTGAGGAGCAACGTCGGACCATTTGATCCCGAATCGCTCTTTTATCCCTGGAAGCATGTCGACCCTCGAGTCGATGTGCTCAGCGAAACCGTACAAGCCATTGCGGCGGAAGGTGATCGCCGAAAAGAGTCTCGCTCGATAGTCTTCGAGCGCATTTGGAAAGCGGCGCACACCGCCGCTGGACTCGATGTTCGAATTTCTCAATCATCGGACGCGCCCGCAGCCGCTGTCCCTTTTCTGAGCGAGCCGTGGTATTGCTGCGCCGAGCCCACGCGAGAACAGTTTGTGTCCATCGGCCAAGTCGCAAAGAAAATGGAAGAACCAATACCGGCCCCCGGCAGCTACGTCTAGAGACAAGCCCGGGGCCCTGCAAAATAAAAATGTCGCGACTCCTCATCTTCACCGCCAAACTTGGCTATCAGACACGCAGCTTCGACGAAGCGGCACGCAAGCTCGGAGTTGACCTTGTTTTTGTCACGGATCGCTGCCACCAACTAGATGATCCGTGGGGCGATCGCGCTATCCCCGTCCATTTCGAGACGCCAGACGCGGCAGCCTATGCGGTTCTGCAATCGGTGCGCGGCCAAAATGTTGATGGAATTCTTGCGCTCGGCGACCGTCCTGCCGTTTCAGCGGCCTATGTCGCGCGCGGCTTGGGCATTCTTTACAACCATCCTGCTGCCATCGAAGCCTCCCGCAGCAAACTCCGCATGCGCGAAGTATTTCGCGAGGCTGGCTTGCATGTGCCTTGGTTTCGCTCGATTTCGCTCACTCCCACACCTGAACCGTCACTACTAGGCATTACGTATCCTTGTGTTGCAAAGCCACTCTCACTCTCGGCCAGCCAAGGCGTCGTTCGTGCAAATTCGCGCGAAGAATTTATCGCCGCCGCCACGCGAATCCGTCGTTTGTTGGAATCACCAGAAATCCGAGCGACGCGCGAGCCCAATCTCGATCAGATTCTCGTTGAAGGATACATTCCCGGCAGGGAAGTAGCAGTGGAAGGATTGCTTACCGATGGCGAGCTGCGCGTCCTAGCGATTTTTGACAAACCGGATCCACTCGAAGGTCCGTATTTCGAAGAAACAATCTATGTAACACCCTCGCGCCTCGACGGAGCACAGCAGCGCGAGATCGAACGCTGCGCGGTGGATGCGGTTCGCGCGCTCGGACTATCGCAGGGGCCGGTCCACACAGAGTTCCGTATAAATGACGAGGGCGTTTGGCCGCTGGAAGTTGCGCCGCGTCCGATCGGCGGCCTGTGCGCGCGGGCACTGCGTTTTGCGCCAGATGCAAGAAGCCAAACCATTGGCCTCGAAGAATTGCTGTTGCGCCACGCCCTCCGCCTGCCCGGCAGCGATTGGCCTCGCGAGCAATCCGCTAGCGGCGTGATGATGATTCCTGTTCCCAAGAGCGGCATCCTCGAAAAAATCGAAGGAGACGAAGCCGCCCGCAGCACGCCGGGAATTACCGCGCTCGAAATCACCGCGCGCCTGCATGACTACATCGCCGCATGGCCCGAAGGATCGAGCTACCTGGGGTTTTTATTTGCGTCGAGCAAGAGCGCGGAGGAAGTGGAGGCAGCCCTCCGCTCAGCTCACGCTAGATTGAGCTTTGGATTAGCACCGCGGCTGCCTGTCGAACATCCCGCGACGGGGCGCCTGCCATCCGTCGTTGATTAACCGGGATTTGTGGTGGTCGGCGCGTCGGGCGGGTCCCTTCGCAGCTCAGGGTAAACAAGGCCCGCCCCTACAGAGGTGTGGTCGAGACGAAAGCTTCTAGCCTTTGGCTTTGGGAGCTACGTAACCTTCGGGCAGTTTTGCGCCGGCGCCAAAGAAAAACTCTTCCAACTGCTCTCCCATAATTTTTTGTGAATTGGGATCCATAGGATTCAGCCGGTATTCGTTCATGATCATTTTGGAATGCTCAATCCAGAGCTTCCATGCATCCTTCGACACGCTCTCGTAAACGCGCTTTCCAAGTTCGCCCGTCCACGGAATGCGGTCCAGACCCGGCAACTCCTTGCCGAATTTCACGCACATCACCATGCGTGCCCCGGGCTTCGCTGGCTCACTCGGAGCCGGAACTGGATCGCAAGACTCATTCGCCATTTGAATCACCTCATCAGAATTGTCAATTCTCAACATACTGCAAGTTCGCGGAATTGCCTAGTGCGGCCGCTACTTGGAGAGAGTTCGCGCGCTGCTCATTAACCATTTACACTTTTAGCCGTATAAACGTGGTTTGCAGAGACGCCGAACCAGTGTGACAATATATCCATGCGAAAAACACTCACTTTAGCAGTAACAGCATTCGCGGCGGGCGTGCTTGTCCTTGGCTATGCGCAAGCACAGCAGACTCCCGCGTCAAGCGCTCCACAAACTCCCCCGGCGAGCTCCTCACAGACTCCGGGAACAACGGCTCCCAAGACCCCCGCGGCGAAACCAGGTACCACGGCCGCGAAAAAACCAACCACACCAACCGTGCTGACGCTCAAAACCCAGAAAGACAAAGCGAGCTACGCCATCGGTTTGAATATCGGCAAAAGCATGCACAAGGATTCCGTCGACGTTGACCCCAACATTCTCCTTCGCGGCATGAAAGATGGGTTGTCTGGGGCCAAACCGCTGCTGACAGACGAGGAAGCCAAAACCGCGATGGTCGCACTGCAGGCGGACCTGCGCAAAAAGGGTGAAGAGAAAATGCTCATCCAGGGAGAGGCCAACAAAAAGCAAGGCGATGCCTTTCTCGCGGAAAACAAAACGAAAGACGGCGTCGTGACGCTCCCGAGTGGCCTGCAATATAAGATTCTGAAAGAAGGCACCGGTCCCAAGCCTACAACCACCGACACCGTCGTCTGCAACTACAAAGGCACGTTGCTCGACAACACGGAGTTCGATAGCTCTTATAAGCGCGGCCAGCCTGCGACATTTCCGGTCAGCGGCGTGATCAAAGGTTGGACAGAGGCGCTGCAGCTTATGCCCGTCGGCTCAAAGTGGGAACTATTTGTTCCAGCCGATCTTGCCTATGGCGCGCGCGGTGGTCCCGGTGGTGGGATCGGTCCCAACGCGACTCTCGTCTTCGAAGTCGAACTGGAGTCTATCCAACCTAAGGCGGACATACAGACTCCCAAGCCGACGCCCAGCCCAAGTACGAAGCCAAACTCGAACTGATAGAATTTTGTATTAGTTCTCTGCTGCCTCGCTGGGGTGAAAGTCCTCGGCGGGGCGTTCTTTTTCCGGTCAATCGATGTTTAAACGAAGCAGGTTTATCTTGTCATCCCCAATGTTGAACCGTTTGAATTACGCCATTAACGTGTTTTCTTACCTCGAAACGTTTATCATGGTTGCCTTGGCTGCCCGGCCCGAGGTGCCGCGCATTTGGCTGCGATTACCACGCTCTTCTGGGACATCGGCGGTGTCATCCTCACCAACGGCTGGGACCGTGGTTCGCGCCGCGAGGCCGCGACTGCTTTCAACTTCGACTACGAAGAATTTCAGGATCGCCACGATCTCTCCTTTCCCGCTTTTGATTCCGGCCAGATCACGCTGAACGAGTATCTCGACCGAACCCTCTTTTATCGCCAGCGTTCGTTCACCCGTGAAGAGTTCACTGGCTTTATGTTCGCGCAATCCAAAGAATATTCTGACACTCGGGCGGTTCTCGCAGATGCCGCGCGGAGCGGCAAATATTTCATCGGCTCCATTAATAACGAACCTTTCGAGCTGAACCAGTACCGCATCGAAGCGTTTAATTTGAGGCGGGATTTTCTCGTCTTTTTTAGTTCCTGCTACGTCCGTTCGCGCAAGCCGGAAGAGACTATTTTCCGGATCGCTCTTGAAGTCACGCAACGCCCGCCGGAGCAATGTATTTTCATTGACGACCGGCTGCTCAATCTTGATAGTCCGCGCCGTTTGGGATTTAACGTTATCCATCACCAAAATGCCGAGCAATTACGCGCCGAGCTGCGAAAACACGGCGTTGAGGTATAGTTTCGTGCGCGCATTTTCAGGCGCGACAATGGCGTCGACAAGCTGAGAGGGCCTATGGCTGAGGAAACTAATCGATCTGGAAGTCTCTACGGCGGAATAGCTGAACCTTGCGCGGTCGTGCTGTTTGGAGCATCGGGCGATTTGGCCAAGCGCAAAGTTATTCCAGCGATGTTCGACCTAGCTAATCACAATTCACTCGGCTCCCGCTACGTGATCGTGGGTTTCGCGCGTACTCCGATGAGCGATGAGGATTTTCGCAACGCCGCCGGCGAAGCGGCGAAGACGATGTCCGAGATCGGGCCGGTTGACCCGAAACAATGGGCGGACTTTGCCACTTCTCTGTATTACAGTTCCGGCGATTACTCCGACCCTAAGGCCTATGAGCAGCTGATCAAACGCCTTACCGAACTCGAAGCGGAAAAAAAATTAGGCGGCAACCGCCTCTTCTACCTTTCCACGCCGCCGGAAGTCTATCCCCACATTGTCGAGCAGCTTGGCCGTGCCGGACTGGCGCGCCCTTCTTCGCCAAACTCCTGGGTGCGTATCATTATTGAGAAGCCCTTTGGCCGCGATCTTGCCACGGCAAAGGAACTCAACAAGACCGTTCTCAACGTGTTCGAGGAAAAACAGGTCTACCGTATCGATCACTACCTTGGTAAAGATACCGTCCAGAATTTGCTTGTTCTGCGTTTCAGCAACGGCATCTTCGAGCCCTTGTGGAACCGCAACTACGTGGATCTCGTCCAAATCACCGCGGCGGAAACGCTTGGTGTCGAGCGCCGCGGCGGGTTCTATGAAACCACAGGCGCGCTTCGCGACATGATCCAAAGCCACGTGTTGCAGCTCACTTCACTGGTCGCCGTTGAGCCACCGGCCTCCTTTGATGCTACCTCCGTCCAAAACGAAAAGCTCAAAGTCCTGCAATCCATACGCCCGTTTAATCTCGAGATGGTCGCGCAATCCGTGGTGCGTGGGCAATACGCGCCGGGCCAAATCGAGGGCAAGCATGTCGCCGGCTATCGGGAGGAACCAGGAGTAAGCCAAACCTCTCGCACCGAAACTTTTGTCTCCGCCCGCTTGTTGATCGACAATTGGCGCTGGGCTGGCGTCCCCTTTTATTTGCGCACGGGAAAGCGCCTCGCCAAACGCAGCACGGAAATCATGATCCAGTTCCGCTGCGCTCCTCACATCGTCTTCCGGGATCGCGAAATCGAGCCGAACCGCCTTATTCTGAATATCCAGCCCGAAGAAGGCATCTCGGTTTCATTCGGCGCCAAGCGTCCCGGAACTGAAATGCGCATCGGAAACGTCGATATGAGTTTCAATTATAAGGATGGTTTTGGCGAAGCATCACGAAGCGCGTACGCCACACTCGTCAACGACTGTCTGCGGGGCGATGCCACGCTGTTCGATCGCGGGGATAATGTCGAAGCCGCCTGGGCACTGGTGGATCCTATACTCGACGTTTGGAGCGCAGCGAAAAGCGCCAAAGTGCCCGAGTACGCCGCGGGAAGCTGGGGCCCGCCCGAATCCGATCTTCTGCTCGAACGCGACCGGAAAAAATGGATCAATCCATGATTTCGAGCGTCGCCAACGATATCGAACAACAGCATAACAGGGGGAATGGGTGATTCTTGCGGGCGACGTTGGCGGCACGAAATGCAACCTTGCGCTCTTCTCTGAAAACGGCGGGAAACTCACGTCCGTTTTTAAGCAGCGCTTCGCGAGCAAAGACTTTGCGCAATTTGATTTGATCGTCCGCGAATTTTCGTTGCAAGCAGCGCCACATCTTGCCAAGGAACGAGTGCGAGCGGCAGGTTTTGGAGTCGCTGGCCCGGTCATCGACAATCGCGTGCGCGCCACGAATCTTCCGTGGACCGTGGACGCCGCGGTGCTTGCGAGCGAACTAAAGCTTTCGGACGTCGTTCTGATGAATGATTTGGGTGCGACGGGTCACAGCATCGAGCATCTATGCCCCGAGGAATATTGCGTCCTCAACGCTGGCACGCCCGAGCACGGTGGAACACGCGCTCTGCTGGCTGCTGGCACCGGCTTGGGCCAATCCATTCTTGTTTGGGATGGCGCACGGTATCGCGTTGTGCCCTCGGAAGGCGGTCATTCCGATTTTGCTCCTCATACCGAACAGCAGATCGAGCTCCTCCGCTACATGCGCCGCCGCTATCCTCAAGTGAGCTGGGAGCTGATCCTGAGCGGGCGCGGTTTCCGAACCATCCATGAGTTCCTGAATCCCAGCGTAATCCATCCTTCGTTTGAGGACCCTGGCGCGGATCCAGCGCCCGAAATCACTAAACTCGGGCTGGCTAAAGAGTGCCCCGTTTGCGTCGACACGCTCGATCTATGGACTGAGATCTATGGCGCGGAAGCAGGAAATCTCGCTCTCAAAGTTCTAGCGTTAGGCGGCGTCTACGTCGCTGGCGGCATCGCCGTCAAAATCATAGAAAAAATAAAGGACGGCGCCTTCTTTGAAGCTTTCCGCGATAAATGGAAATTCGAAAGTATGCTGAGCAATATCCCCGTCTCCGTCGTGCTTAATGAATCCGCGCCGCTGCTTGGCGCAGCTTATGAGGCCCTCGCTTCACTCCCACGCTAAGCCAGATTTCCAGTCGCAGGACGCACGCAGCGCCTATTGACACGGTAACGCGGCGCAAATATACTGAACCATATGGTTCAGTATTCTAAGGCCAGCAACATCAATCTCGTCGCCGCAGCCATTTCCGATCCGACACGGCGCGCGATCATCGAGCGGCTCGCTCGCGGTTCGGCGCGCATTTCGGATGTTGCCGAGCCGTTTTCGATGACGCTCACGGGGTTTTGCAAGCACGTGCGAGTGCTTGAACGAGCTGGGCTTGTCCGGCGCACTCGCCGTGGCCGCGAAAACACTCTTGAGTTACGTCCTGAACCGCTGCGCGATGTCGCGCGGTGGGCTCTGAAATACGAGCAGTTTTGGAATGTCCGGCTTGACCGATTGCAGGAGTTTTTTGCCCTACGCAAGGAGAAATCGCGATGAATCTTACCGAGGTCACCGTTTCGCGGACGATTGCCGCGTCACCCGAAAAAATCTTCGACGTCTGGATGGATCCGAAGAGTCCGGGCGGACCTTGGTTTGGGGGAGAGCGCGCGATCGTGAATCCCGTGGTCGACGGACTCTTCTATTTTTGCGTGAAGCATGAAGGCCGGGCTTGGCCTCACTATGGGCGCTTTCTCAAAATTGAGCGGCCTCGCGTGGTGGAGTACACGTGGGTGTCAGAAGCCACCAAAGGCGTCGAGTCCATCGTGAGCGTGTCGATGGAAGCGCGAGGAGATGAGACGGAAGTTACACTCCGCCACTCAAACGTGCCGGACGATGAGATGGGGCGGCGTCACAAGGATGGTTGGGCGTGGGTTCTCTCCGCATTTGCCGAAGCGATCGCCTCACGGCCGTCGGCTTCCACGTAACAGAAGAATCGGCGCTCTGGTCAGCGTGATATCATCAACCGTGAAGGGCCGGGAGGCGCCATGGGCGACCAACGGGGAAACAAGAGATTCTACGAAGAGCGAATTGTTCGAGATCGCAAAATTTGTGGAGGCGATCCCGTTTTCAAAGGTACACGTGTTACGCTCCGGACCGTACTAGCCAGTTTAGCTACAGGAGATAACGCCTCGGATATCCTCGCCGATTTTCCGAGCCTGACGCCGGAAGACATCCAAGCGGCCATCGCGTTTGCTGCAGCGTCCGCGGAGGAAGATCTGCCAGTCCCTGAAGTTCCGCGTGTTCGATGAAAATCAAGCTGGACGAAAATCTTCCTTCGGGTTTGGTGATCCCTCTGGAAAGACTCGGTCACGAAGTTGACACCGTCCACAAAGAAAATCTTACCGGCCGACCAGATGTCGAAGTTTGGGAAGCAGCGCAACAAGAATCGAGATTCCTAGTCACTCAGGATCTTGACTTCTCTGATTTAAGACATTTCTCTCTCGGATCGCACGACGGCATTCTTCTGCTTCGATTACGCTCAGCAGATCGAAAGAGCTTGTTGGCGAGAGTTGAGGAGATCTTTCAAACCGAATATGTGGACGACTGGGCGGGTTGTTTTGTTGTCGCTTCGGAGCGTAAAATTCGATTGTTGAAGCCGCCTAACAAGCAGAATTCCTGAGCTTGGCCGCAAGGAGTTAGTCATGAGCAGTGCCGTAACCACCCAAGTCACCGAACTGCAGAACTACATCAACGGCGCATGGCGCCGTCCGTCATCTACCGAATTCTTCGACGTCACTAATCCTGCGACCACCGAACTTCTGGCGCGTACGCCGATGTCTTCGCCTGCTGATGTTGATGCGGCCGTGCAGGCTGCCGCCGACGCGTTTCCTGCGTGGCGACGCACTCCGCCGGGCGAGCGCGTGCAATATCTCTTCAAGCTGAAGAATCTACTTGAAGAGCACATCGACGAACTCTCGCGCCTCATCACTCTCGAAAACGGCAAGACCTTCGGCGAAGCGAAAGCGGAATTGCGTCGAGGTATCGAAAATGTCGAAGTGGCCTGCGGCATTCCCATGATGATGCAGGGCTACAACCTGGAAGACGTCACGCCGGGCGTCGACGAAATGCAAATCCGCCAGCCGCTGGGAGTCGTCGCTGCCATTGTTCCCTTCAATTTTCCGGCGATGATCTCTTACTGGTTCCTGCCTTACGCCATCGCTTGCGGCAACACGTTTGTGCTGAAGCCTTCCGAGCGTGTCCCGCTCAGCATGATCCGCGCGTTCGAACTTCTTGAAAAAACAGGTTTGCCCAAGGGCGTCGTCAATCTTGTCAATGGCGGCAAGGATGTGGTCAACGCGCTTTGCGATCACCCGCAAGTTCGCGCGATCAGTTTCGTCGGTTCCACCCCCGTTGCCAAGCACGTCTATATGCGCTCAGCGGCCAGCGGCAAGCGGATGCAATGCCAGGGCGGCGCAAAAAATCACGTCATCGTTCTTCCCGATGCCGACATGGAACTCGCCACGCAAATCATCAGCGACAGCGCTTTCGGCTGCGCTGGACAACGCTGCCTTGCCGTATCTGTAGCCGTCACCATTGGCGACGCGCAAAAATCGTTTCGCGATTCTATCGCTCACTCTGCGTCAACTCTCAAGGTCGGCTACGGGCTCGAGCCTGGTGTTCAAATGGGCCCCGTAATTTCCGGGGACAGCAAAAAGCGCATTGAATCTTTAATTGCCGCCGGTGAAGCAGAAGGCGCGAAAGCCATTCTCGATGGCCGCAACGCGAAGATCGCGAATCACGAAACCGGTAGCTTCCTTACTCCTACAGTTCTTGACGGACTTCCATCGACAAGCCAGCTTGCCAACACTGAAATTTTGGCCCTGTACTCAGCCTGTCCACGCCGATTCCATGGATGAAGCGATGGATTTCCTCCGGCGCAGCCCCTATGGGAATCAAGCTTCTCTGTTTACGACCAACGGCGGCGCGGCGCGGCGATTCCGCTACGAAGCTCCCGCTGGAAATATCGGCATCAACATCGGCGTCGCCGCGCCCATGGCGTATTTTCCCTTCAGCGGCTGGAAAGAAAGTTTCTTCGGCATCCTTCACGGCCAGGGCCGCGACGCCGTCGAGTTCTACACCGAATCCAAAATCGTAGTCGAGCGCTGGTCGCGCCAGGAAACCCGCAAGTTCTAAGTAGCACAGACTTCAGTCTGTGTTCTTTTGTTCCTCCATGACCACTCAACCCATCAAGCTCGACGTCCACGAACAAATCGAATCCGCGCATACGCTGGCGTCGAAGTTCTATACCGACCCCGCGATTCTCGACGCTGAAAAATCCCGCATCTTCCGCCGCACGTGGCAACTTGTCGGCACTCTCAATACTCCTTGCGGAGAAAGTGGCGGCCCAAACGCCACAAAACGCACCATCGCCGATCCAGAAAGTTTTTTCACGCTGGATGTGATCGGTGAGCCTGTAGTTGTGGTCCGCGATAAACAAGGCACGCTACGCGCCTTCAGCAACGTCTGCCGCCATCGCGCCGGCCCCATCGCGCAAGGCAGCGGCTGCAAAAATGTTTTTCGCTGCGGCTATCACGGCTGGACCTACACGCTCGACGGACGCTTGATCGGCACGCCGGATGTCGAAGGCGTCGAATTCTTCGACCGCAGCACCATGGGCATGTTTCCGCTGCGCCTGGAAACCTGGGAGCAACTCATCTTCGTCAACTTCGATCAGAACGCCGAACCGCTTTCCTCCTATCTTGGCAAAATTCCCGAACAAGCTCGCGGCTTCCAATTCGAAGGCCTGCAATCCGTCGAGCGCCGAGATTACATCATCGATTGCAACTGGAAGGTGTACGTCGACAACTATCTCGAGGGCTACCACATTCCCATCGCGCACCCCGGGCTAATGCGCGAAATCGATTACGCAAACTATCGCACTGACACTTACCGCTACTATTCGCAACAGTTCGCGCCCATTCGCGCCATGAAACCAGATGACGCCGGCGAACGCTTCTACGCGCCGGGCAGCGGGCTTCAAGAAGCCTTGTATTTCTGGATTTTTCCCAATCTGATGCTCAACGTCTATCCGGACAATCTTTCCACCAACCTCATCGTCCCTCTATCACACGACAAAACGCTCACCATCTTCGAATGGTTTTTCCACGACGCGCATTCCGAAAAAGTTCGGGAACGAATCCAACGTGCTGTCGCCTTCAGTGACGAAGTTCAGCAAGAAGACATCGAGCTCTGCAGAAGTGTCCAGCGAGGACTAAACTCTTCGACCTACGACCGAGGCCGCTATTCCGTCAAACGTGAAAATGGCGTCCACCATTTCCACATGCTCCTCAGCGAGTTTCTTTCTAAGCCGTGAAAAACAGGGAAGAGCGGGAACGGCATGGAAAAATTATGAAGAGCGCTGTCTTATCTCAGTTTCTTGAACTCATCGCCCGAATCTGCGCCACGCGCGCCGTTGAATCTCGCATCACGAACTCTGGCTCGATAGCGATCTCCGGAACGTATTCATCGCGTCCCTCGATCTTGCTCACCAGTGTTTGCGCGGCGATCTCGCCCATACGCACCAAAGGCTGCCGCACCGTCGTCAATCCTGGATTCGCAAAAGCCGCCCCTGGAATATCATCAAATCCTACGACAGACACATCCTGCGGCACGCGCAAACCCGCTTCGCGCAGCGCCCAGATTGCACCGATCGCGGAAATATCGTTATAGGCAAAGAGCGCCGTGAAGGGTTCACGCCTCGCGAGCAATTCCTTCGTTACGGGAAATCCCACTTCTGGCGTGGAAACCTTGCTCTCGATCCGGATTGTCATCTCCGGCCGAATACGAATCCCCAATTCCGCGGCCACTTCGCAAATCGCATTCCACCGTTCTTCGGAATCCGAACTGAAAACCTGGCCCTGCAAAAAAGCAATTTCTTTGTGACCCAAATCTTTCAGATGCTCCAGCGCGAACCGCGCCGCTCGTTTATGGTCGAGCACAATATTCGTCACTCCTGCAATCTGCGTGTGCCCCGCGACAGCGACAGTGGGCAGCGATGGCTCTGCCAGAATGGAAGTGTCCACCGTAATAAATCCCTCGACGCCTCGCTCCACCAGCATCTGCGAATACATCTGAAGCAGCTTTGGATCGTGGCGATGCACGACGGTCAGGAAAAAATAATTTTGCCCGGTAAGGTATTTCTCAATGCCGCTAATCACTTGAGAGCCGTACGCGTCTCCGATCTCTTCGGCGATCACGCCGATCGTAAACGTGCGACGCATCCGCAACGTGCGCGCAAAAAAGTCCGGCCGGTAATTCAATTCCTGGGCGGCGGCAAGTATGCGTTGTTTGGTATGTTCGGGGATGGACCGCGCCGCGGGAGAATTGTTTAGCGTCGCGGAAACAGTTCCCGCGGCGAGGCCCAAATGCTTCGCGACCGTTTTCAGCGTCACTTTTTTGTTTTCTCTGCGCGGACCGGCGTTCTTCTGCGTCGGTGTCATTTAGACGCCCTCGACAATCTCTGGCAGTTCTTGAACCGCACTGCCGCACCTGGTGGGCCGCAACCTGTTTCGGTGCTACCCATAAAACGTGCCGCGAGTATAGCAGGGACCCGTCCCAATGCGCTCGGTTCGTGGCCCTTGAACAGCTTCTCCTCGAAGCGCACATTCGCTCACGCCGAGGGCCTGTTAGGCTAGAATGCTTTCAATGCGCGTTCGCTTCCCGCGTTTCTCGGCTCTATCTCTCTTTCCCCTTCTGCTTTTCCTAGGTTCCACATCTCCACAAACGGCGCGCGCCCAAAGTACTTCCGTCCCTCTTCCGCCTTCCGCAAAACTCCCGGCTCCGAAAGTAAACCGTCCCGGGTTTCCTCCCATCCCAAAATTCAAAGACGTCGCCCAGGCAGTTGGCCTAACGGTCTCGCACATCTCGAGCGGGGACAAACGCTACATCATCGAATCCATAAGCGGCGGCGCAGGCCTCTTCGATTGCGATGACGACGGCCGCCTCGACATAGTCACCGTCAACGGTTCCACAGTCGACCGCTACCAAAACGGCGGCGACCCCATGGTCACCCTCTATCATCAAGGGCCCGACGGAACCTTCAAGGACATCACCAAGCAAGCCGGCCTGACCCGCCTTGGCTGGGGCATGGGCGTCGCCGTCGCCGACTACGACAACGACGGCAAGCTCGACCTCTTCGTCACCGGCTACGGCGGCAACGTCCTCTACCGCAATCTCGGCAACTGTAAATTTGAGGACGTCACCGAAAAGGCTGGCGTTCGCGGCGGCGGCTTCAGCACGGGCGCCGCCTGGGGCGATTATGATCGCGACGGCAACGTCGATCTGTTCGTGTCGCGCTACGTCCACGTCGACATCGCGCACATGCCCGCACCCGGCAGCAACAAATTCTGCCTATATAAAGGACTGCAAGTGCAGTGCGGCCCCTGGGGCCTGGAAGGTGAAAGCGATCTGCTCTACCACAATCGCGGCGACGGCACCTTCGAGGAAGTCTCCGTGAAAGCTGGCGTCCATAATCAAGTCGGCTACTACGGTCTCGGCGTCATGTGGTCCGATTACGACAACGATGGCTGGCCCGATCTCGTCGTGGCCAACGATTCCGTCCCCAACTATCTCTATCACAACAATCGCAACGGCACTTTTTCCGAAGTCGGCATGCTGTCTGGAATTTCCCTCAGTGGCGACGGCACGCAGCTTGGCAACATGGGCGTCGATTTCGCCGACTATGACCACTCCGGCCGCTTCAGCCTTTTCATCACCACATTTCAAGAGCAGCCCAAGGCGCTCTGGCGCAACACCGGCGCCGAACGGCTTTGAAGACGTAAGCTGGCCCTCCGGTGTTGGACGCCCGAGCTATCAGGACGTTTGCTGGGGCACAAGCTTTTTCGATATGGCCAACACCGGATGGCTCGATCTCCTGATCGCCTGCGGCCATGTCTATCCCCAGATCGACTCGCTCGATAACAGCCCGCACTACCGTCAACCAATTTTTCTGGAGCGCAACAACCGCGACGGCACCTTCGACGAAGTCGCCAAAGAAGCCGGCCTCGCCGACCTTCCGCTAAAATCCCGCCGCGGCGCTGCCTTCGGCGACATCTTCAACACCGGCAACATCGACGTAGTCCTCATCAACGTTGGCGAACCACCCACTCTCCTTGTAAATCAAAACGCCGCCCCCAATCACCGTGTCCTCTTCAAACTAATCGGCACAAAAAGCAATCGTTCCGCCATCGGCGCCCGCGTAACCATCCACGCTGCTGGCGTCCGCCAAATCGGCGAAGTCCGCGGCGGCGGAAGCTACCTCTCCCAAAACGATCTCCGCCTCCATTTCGGCCTCGGCAAATCCACAAAAATCGACTCAGTAGAAATCCGCTGGCCCAGCGGCAAAATCGAAACCCTCGAAAATGTGCCCGCCGACGCTATCTACACGGTCGTGGAATCCTCCGGCATCCGCGATACTAACCAACTCTCCCGCGTGGGAGCTTCTGGAGCGCTAACCGGAAACCATTAGGCAGGCTCTTGACACTGGCTCCGGGTATACCTAGTCTAAGAAATTATGGAAGTGCATCTCCCTCCTGAGCTACAAGCGAAAGTAGACCGTGCCGCTGCAGAAAACAACAGCGGCGCAGAGGAATACGTCAAGCAGCTTGTGGAACACTATCTGGATCACGACGCGTGGTTCCGTCAGCAGGTGAAGAAGGGTTTAGACCAGCTCGACCGCGGCGAATTTCTAACTCACGAGGAAGTCGGCGCCCGCATCGACAAAATGCTTCGCTCGTAAATGCAGATTCGCTGGTCACCCACCGCCTCTGAAGACTTTTTCCGTATCATCGAATACATCCGCCAAGAAAATCCACCTGCCGCTCAACGTATCGCTAAGACAATTTACGAGAGCGTTGGTTCGCTGAAGTCCTTCCCATACAAAGGCAGAGCAGGTCGCGTGGAAGGTACACGAGAGCTTCCACTGCCCCCGCTTCCCTTCGTCGTGGTTTACCGCATTTTGAGAGAGGTGGTGGAAATCGCAAACGTGGTTCACGGCGCGCAGCGATGGCCACCGCGAGATTGAACCGAATGGCTGGATGGGGCAGGCTTTTGACTTGGGTGGCGCACCCTTTGGGTTTTGGTTTTGCAAAGGGTGCGGACTTTGACCCTCTCAAACCAGCTCGATCATCACCCGCCGCCCAACCATTGCCGCCGCCCGTTGCAGACTGGAAAGCGTGATGTCACTCTTCGGATTAAGAAGCCGATCAACCTGAGTGCGGCTCGTTTTGAGCAGCGTAGCCATTTTGTTTTTCGAAATTTTCCGTTTCTTCATGGCCTCGTCGAGCTGCCATGCCACGACCTCCTTGATGGCCTGTGCTTGCGCCTCTTCAAAGATGCCCTCGCGCTTCAGGAAATCGTCGATGCTCGAACCCATATGCTTCTTGCCCGTCCGCCGCGCTTCTTGCTCATCGTTGCAGCTCCTTCTTCCGCTTGCGTGCCAATTCCAAATCGCCATCTGGCGTTGCTCGCGTTTTCTTGATAAACGCATGCAGCGCCACCAACTGTTCCTCGTGAAGGCAGAGCAACACGCGCGCTGTCCTGCGCGTTGGCAAATCCGTTCGGACCTCCCACAAGCCGCCTCCCAGCGGGCGGCACAGCGGCATCCCCGCAGGCCATCGCCATTGCGCACGCATCAGGTCTTTGCCTATAGCGTGCCGCTCGGATTCTGGTAATCCCTTCAGCCACTCGCGCACCGGCTCGCTCCCAAACCGCGCGCGATAAAAAATCAGTGGAATCTTTCGTGGCCGTCGATCTTCAGCCATCCTGCACCTTATATAGTACTACTGTACCGCAAAATGTGCACCCCGGGCAAGTGCACTTCGATATGTGAATCGGAGGGCCTTAACCCGCCCGGAAAGCATCGTCGGCGCATCGCTCCCTATAGACTGCGAAAAGTTGGCGAGGCAAAGAAAAAAGTATCATGCACCGCCGCGGTGGTTTCAAACATCTTAGGGAAGGTCACATAGCAGGAACAACGGAGAAAACCATGTCCAGGAAGCTCGAAGGGAAAGTTGCGCTTGTCACCGGCGGTTCGCGTGGTATTGGGGCCGCTATCGCCAAGCGTTTGGCAGCGGATGGAGCGAGTGTGGCCATCACGTACGCGAAAGAAGCCGGCGCGGCAGCCGCGGTGACCAAAGCGATTGAGCAGAGCGGCGGAAAGGCGCTTGCGATTCAGGCGGATGCCGCTAACGCGGATGCAGTGAAGGCCGCGGTTGCGAAGACGGTCGCCACGTTGGGTAGCATCGACGTGCTTGTGAACAATGCCGGCACGGCCATCCCGAACTTATTCGCGGAGACTTCCCTGGAGGACATCGACCGCATGATGAACATCAATGTCCGCGGTATGCTGGTCGCGACGCAGGCCGCTCTGAAGGACATGAAGAACGGCGGCCGCATCATCAACATTGGCTCGTGCGTCGGGGAGCGCAACATGACACCCGGCTTGGCGGCCTATGGGGCCACGAAGGGAGCCGTCAAAATGTTCACGCAGGGGTTGTCCAGAGAGGTGGGCAGCCGGAGCATCACCGTCAACAACGTGCAGCCGGGACCGATCGACACCGATCTAAATCCCGCCGCGGGTGATTGGGCAGCGCCGCAGAAGGCCAACACAGTGCTCGGCCGCTATGGCACTGTGAACGAAGTGGCTGCGTTGGTCGCGTTCGTTGCAAGTCCGGAGGCCGCATACATTACGGGCGCGAACCTAACCGTCGACGGCGGCACGAACGCCTGATATGAGCGCATACCTGATTTTCACACGCGAAAAAACCCTCGATGCGCAAGAGTTGGCGGCCTACTCAAAGGAAGTCCCGCCGACTCTCGCCGGGCATAACGCCAAGCTTCTTGCTGTTTACGGCAAGCATGAAGATCTCGAAGGGGCTGCAACGGAAGGCAGTGTAATCATCGAGTTCCCAAGCGCCGCCGAGGCGAGAGCTTGGTACGACAGTCCCGCCTACCGCAAAGTACGCGAGCACCGTTTCAAAGGGGCGACCTACCACGTCATATTGATTGAGGGAGTTTGAAGAAATGAGGAAGGCCACGGTTGGGCCAGACATCCCACTTTTCTTACGCTTTCCCCTGCCATTTTTGCCTTTCCTCTTGACAAAAAGTGTCTCGCAGCGTATAGTCTTTCTTGAGTAATCTCGTGTTCCATGTTGTGTGGCGCCAGCATCCTTGCTGGCGTTTTCGTTTTGGCAGCAAGTCTTTTCCCTAAGCTCTTTAGAATCCGCACTTTTGCAAAACGCGCCCGTAACCCCTGTAGAATGCGCACTTTCAAAACACACGACTTAAAACCTTTTAGAATGTGCAGTTCCGAAGAAAACCGAGGAGGGGGCCGGTGGTGGCTTCCTCCGAATCCGAAAACAGAGTAAAGTCTTCCTTCTCTATAAAACCCAAAGGAGTCCCTTCCTAATGCTGCATCGAAATTTCATTCTGATCGGCGCGCTTACTCTGACCATGACAGTTGGAGCGCAGCAAACCTCGACGCTCCGATTCGACGGTTCATCATGGTGGAATTATGTAAAAGTGCTGGCGGACGACAACATGGAAGGGCGCGACACGGGGAGCGACGGTCTGCGCCGTGCGGAGGCCTACACCGTAGAGCAACTGAAGAAATCCGGCCTCGAACCCGCCGGCGAGAACGGTTTCTATCAAACTGTGAAGTTCGATCAGCGGCAGGTTGATGAAAAAAAGTCTTTTGCCGCTCTGGTTCACACCGGAAATATGGTCCCAATCGTTCTCGGCGAGGACGCCTACTTTTCCACGGCCGTCGACATGCCTTCGACGGGAGTTGCAGCACCTCTCGTATTTATCGGCTACGGTCTGAAAGTCCCCGAAAAAAATGACGACGACTACGCGGGCCTCGACCTGAAAGGCAAAGTGGTGGTCTACATTAGCGGATCGCCTGCGGATCTTCCCGCGCCGCTTTCGGCGCATTCGCAGACAGGTGCGGAACGAGGCAAAGCGCTGCGCGCGGCGGGAGCTATCGGCGTTATTCGCATTTTCAATCCCGCTGCGATGGACCTTCCGTGGACTCGCATCTCGCTGAATCGCACTGCGCCTGCCATGCAGCTTGCCGACCCAAAGATGCAGGATTTCGCCGGGACCAAAGTCGTTCTTGCGTTCAACCCGGAACATGCGGAGAAGCTCTTTGAAGGCTCGGGGCACACGTTTGCCGAACTGGCAGCACTGGCCAAAGAGCGTAAGCCACTGCCGCGCTTTCCGCTGGCGGTTTCACTTAAAGCGCATGCCGAAATTGAAAGCAAGACGATCGAATCGGACAACATCATCGCCAAGTTGTCTGGCTCCGATCCCGTACTGAAGAACGAATACGTGGTTCTTTCCGCGCACATCGATCACATTGGCATCGGCGCTCCGATCAACGGAGACAAAATCTACAACGGCGCGATGGACAACGGCTCTGGCAGCGCCCTGCTTATTGATATCGCTGCTCAGCTGAAAGCGCACCCCGAAAAGCTTCGGCGGTCTGTGTTATTCGTATTTGTCACCGCGGAAGAAAAGGGTTTGCTAGGTTCGCGCTATTTCGCGGCGCACCCGACGGTAGATATTCACTCGATCGTGGCGGATATCAACACCGACATGTTTCTCCCCATTGTGCCGCTGAAGACGCTGCTCGTGCTGGGAATCGACGAATCCACTCTTGGCGCCCGCGCCACCGCGATAGCGAAATCGGTTGGCGTCCACGCCATTCCCGACCCCATGCCGCTACGCAATATTTTTATCCGCAGCGATCAATACAATTTCATTCTGCATGGAGTACCGTCTGTGATGATGAGTGTCTGGGCCGAACCGGGATCGCCCGAGGACAAGTTATTCGAGACGTGGCTCAGCACGCGTTATCACGCGCCATCGGATGATCTAAATCAGCCAGTCGATTTGCAGGCTGCCGCGCTTTTTGAAGAAATCGTTCTGCGCCTGCTGGTGGATACCACGAACGCAGATGCGAGGCCGCAGTGGAACAACGACTCTTTCTTCCGCCGCTATGCCACCGCGGGGAATTAACGCGGAACCTCATTGCATCTGGAGAGAGCGAGATGCTCGCACATTCCGCTCGCTTAGACGTTCTGACGAGAGAGTCGCGCCCCGAAGCCGCCGCGATTTTAGTTCGCCGGGATCTTACCGCTAGCGGCGAGCCGTTCTAGCCACTTCCGCGCGGTGGCTGCTTCGCGCCGATCTCCGTGATCTCTAACAAATTCGCGCAACGCCTGCGCTGCATCCTCGTAGCGCCCCACCGCCGTCAGCGATTGGGCCTCCAGCAGGGAGATCTCCGGCGCTTTCCCGTTCGACGCCGCGAGAGCGTCCTGCGACATTTTCAGCGCCTCGTCATATCGCGCGTTCTGGTAATACACTTTTGCCAGCATCCAGCGTGTCTCCCACGCTCCGCCAGGATCCAACTGTACCGACTTCTCGAGTGGGACGATCGCCGCATCGCATTTCCCTTGATCGCAAAGAGCCATCCCCAGTGCCGCAAAAGCCCGCGCATGACTCGGATCAATCCGCGTAGCTTTTTCTAGTACGTCTTGCGCCTGCGTCCAATTGCGTTGTTTCAGGTGCAACACTCCTTGCACGTACAACACGTCAGGATGGCTAGGCGCGAGCCGCATCGCTTCGCCGATATACTTTTCCGCTTCACCGATATTGTCCGAGCTCAGCGCCAGCAATCCTTTATCGAGAGCTTGCTTCGCCTTTGGTGCGAGCACGGGTCTCCCCGGAACTCCCACTGAACTACCGGCTGGCAAAAGCTTCCGCAGAAAGACATCCACCTGCGTTCGTCCTGAAACTTGTACCGACACTTGTTTCTGCGCGCTCTCGTATCCGGCTGCCTCGACTATCACTGTAAATTCACCAACATTATTTACGACCAGCACCGCGCTTCCGCGGGAGGTCTCTCCTTGCCTGCTCAAGGTCGTTCCGTCTCGATAGAGTTTCACCATTGCCGCCGTGGAGATCGGCTCTCCCGAACTGTCACGCACGTTCACGGTAATTTCCGATCCCTTTCCGTGAAACTCGTTTACTTCGCTTCCACTGTCTTGACACCAAGCCGGTAGGGCAAACGAAACGGAAGACACTATCAGCAGGAAAAAATACGAAGTGCTCTTACACAGTTGGGGGAGGCTTAGTCGAGGGTATCCTTGGGCTTGGGCTCGCACCTGAGCCCGCACGTGTACCAACTTCCGGGCCCCTCCGTGGAAATAACGCATGAAGGCCCCCGACCAGTTGGCGCGAGCCTAGTCCTCGACTCTGACCGCGTCAAGCAAAACATTTCGCTTTGCCAAAGCTGCTTAGCGTGGACGCATTCTCGCCGCCAGAATCATTCACTTGAAAAGAATACGGGGCCGCAGAAGTGACCCCGTGGGTTCAACCAAACTTAAATTGAATGTTGGCTGTTTCAGAAGGTGAGATGCAGGCTCAACTGCAGGAACCGCGGACTCCCAATCGTGTGTTGAATAATTCCCAGGCTGCCCGCTGGCGGGATCGAAGGAGGACCTTCAAAGTTCGGGAAGAATTCGACGTTGTTATTCGGCGCGTCGAAATCCGGATGGTTGAACATATTAAACGCGTCCGCTTCAAAGCGTAGCTGGAACCGCTCTTTGATGGGGAATTGCTTGGCCAAACTCATATCGAAGCGGACCTGGAAAGGACCCCGGAAAAGGTTTCGGCCGGAAGTGCCGTACAGGGACTCGAACTCATCGCATCCGGAGGCATCGCAGGGAGGCACACCGTTGGTACCAGGCGCGAGAAATTGCGGTGCAAAATCGGCTGCATTGAGCACAGGCGTGCCTGGATTGACACCGAGCGTGCCTTGCAGTTTCGCCTGCCCGGGCGTTACGCCCGGTTTAAGGGGCACGATGGGATTCCCGATATAGTCGCTCGTGCCGAGGTACATGCTGGCCACCGAACCCGAGAAATCATAGACGCTATAAGGCTGGCCGCTCTCGGCCACAGTCTGTCCTCCGATTACCCAGCCGTTGACCACATACCCTAAAGCATGGCTCTTAACGAGGGTTGGGATCGTGTAGCTGTAGTTCACAAGGAAAACGTGCGTTTGATCGAAGTCCGACGAAGCATAGTTGGCATGGGGAGTTAGCGGATTGTTGCCCGTGAAAAAAAGACCTAGTCCGCTTTGATCATCCAGAGAGTGCGACCAGGTATAGGAACCGGTTAGCTGGAGTCCGTAAGACAACCGCTTATGCACCTGAACCTGGAGAGCGCTGTAATTGGAAATACCCTCGGCTTCGTAAAGCACCGAGTTCATGTCGTACCCTGGATAGGGAACGCGGATTGGCGCGTTACCGGAAAACTGGTTCGTAAAAACGGGCTCATTATCAAGTTCCAGCGGGCTCGTCCCACCGTAGGAGTAGATCTGGCCATTCACGGGGCTTGTGGGCGTGGCGATTTCCGGTTGATTGAAGGGAATGGGCAGCACTTCATGCGTCCCGTGATTGCCAACATATCCAACTTCAAACATCCACGTGTTGGAGAGCTCGTATTGAAGGTCCAAGGTCCAGTTCTGCGTATAAGGCAATTTGTTATGGATGTCATAGCCGCCAAACAAGAAGGGGCCAAAGAGGTTACCCGTCGGCCAGCAGCCGGGGAAACCGCACGCGGTTTGCGACAGGTTGGGCAATGAGGCGAGAAAAGCAGCTGCGGTTGCCGGCGGCGGCGGCGGCGCAACCGTGCCAAACGGAGCCGAAAGGTTCGCGTTCGCTGCGGCGGAAACCGGTTGGACGAAAGGAGGCGCCAATGTCACACCGAACGGGCCGTTAAAGCCGGAACCGGCACTTGGGGACAGGTAGCTGAAAAGCTCGCCGCGATCAAAGTACATGCCGTAACCAGCGCGCACAGTCAGTTTCGTAAGCGGCGCCCAGGCGACGCCGATGCGCGGAGCGAAGCCCCACTGGTGGTTTTTCATCAAAGAGTTGCTGGCTCCAGGCGTGGCGGCAGTTTTGTTATTGCCGGCAATTTCCAAGCCGGAGTTGTTGATAACGTCCGTCCCAGCGTCGCATGGAGTACTCGTAGTAGGATCTGCGGGAGTTCCGTTAATTGTGCACTGTGTGTAGCTGTATTTGGATGGATCGAAGGCGGTGAGGCGGCCATACTTTTCCGAAAGCGGCCCGTCGATATCCCATCGTAGGCCGCCAGTTAAGGTCAGGTTGCTGCGAAGCTTGTAGTTATCGTTGACGAAGAGACCAGAGGTAGTAGATCTGTAATAGCGGTCCGCCGAACCTGCGAATGCCGTTCCGCTGCGTACGCTCCCTTCCACGAAGGTCTCGAAGGATGTGAAATTGAGCGTATCCGTGTTGGTGTTATTGTTGATGACATTCAGCTGGGTGCGGTCCACCTGCCCACCGAAACTGATGGTGTGTTTACCTTTCAGCAGATTCAGCGAGGTTCCGCCTCCCCATTGATTCTGAAACATGCCGGCATCGCCAAAGCTGGTGCTAGGGCCGAACTCCAATCCAGTAGCGATTTGCGGATCCGCAGTTTTGATATCAAATTGTGGGAACGTCGCCGATCCCAACAGACTGATGCCCATGGAACCCGGCGTGAAGCCCTGTTCCGTGTTCGCATAGGCGCGCATGCGCGTGAAGCCAAAGTGCTGCTCCCAGGTGAGATTTGGGGAGATGATCCAGGTGTTGGACAGGGAAACGACCTGGCTGCCTGCCTCAAGCTGCTGCGAAAAGCCCAGCAGGGAACCGACGGCGCCGAACGGATTAGTGGTTGGATCGCTCTGAAAGTAATACTTGCCGCTCAAACGATCCTTGGCGTTGATCTGATAGTCGATGCTGCCAATGGCCTGATTAACTGTTGACTGCGAGTTGGGCCCTTGCGCAACTGCATCGAAGCCGAGCGTCTGGGCTTGCGTGGCGCTGAGCCCCAGATTCGGACTGGGAATCAAAAATTGATTATTGGGAAGCTTGGCATTCAAGAGATTCATCGCAGCCGGATTGATTTGGCTCGACAGGAAGGGACACCCTGAGGGCATAGGAGTAGCACTGCAATATGTTGCATTCATCATGTTCGTGATGCCCTGTGCGCTGCGATCATTTGTCAGGGCGAATGGCACGGTGACGTCCTTGGTGGAAGACTCCCCATCGGCAATGCGGACCCCCTGATAAGAGCCGAAAAAGAAGAGTTTGTCTTTCTTAATCGGGCCGCCCATCGTGGCGCCAAACTGGTTTCGATTGAGGAAAGGGGCCGGAATCCCGGCCGCGTTGTAGAAGAACAGGTTTGCATTCATAGCGCTGTTCTGGAACTGCTCCCAGACCGAACCATGAATGGCATTCGTGCCCGATTTCGTAAGCACGCTAATGTGCGCACCGCTGTTGTTACCCTGCGTGGCGTCATACATCGAAGCGTTGACGGCGATTTCCTGGATGGCATCCGGAGGAGGAGTCGGGAGAGCCTGACCAATCGCTCCATAAACCGATGTGCTGGTCTGGATCCCGCCGCCCGAGCCAAAGTTTTCACCAGTGTTGAGGACGAAACGATTCTCTCCGACCTGGCTGGTGGAGTTACCGTTAAACAGGTTGTTCGTACTTGTGCCGTTTAAAGAGAAACTATTGCTGGTGTCCCGGTTTCCATTGGCGAAAATAGCTTGATTGCCAAGGCCAGAGTTCGAGCCCGCACCGCCTAGAAAATCCGCGTGAACGCCCGGACTCAGAATCGCCAGTTGGGTGAAGCTGCCAGTGCCGAGTGGTGTGTCCTCAATGATCTGATGATCGATGACGTAGCCGTTGGTGGTGTCGGTCTGGTTCATCAAAGGAGTGCCATTAACAGTCACGGTCACGTTTACTTCGCCAGGCTGCAAGGAGCCGTTTATGGTTGTAGTGCGATTGCCCTGCACGAGAATTTGCGAGTGGAACTCGGTTTTGAAACTATCGCGAGAGAAAGTCACGCTATAGGTGCCGATGGGGAGATCGGTGAAATGGAACGAGCCGTCTGAGTTTGTGGTGGCCGTTTCTTCCAAACCGGTGGCCAGATTGTGGATCTTGACCGTGGCCTCGTGTATTACGCCGCCGGAACTGTCTGTCACCGTGCCATTGATTGATCCGAGATTTTCCTGCGCGTGCGCAGGTAAGGTAAGCAGACAAAGAAGACTCAGACAACACAGGATGCGCTGTACGATTTTTTTCATCTCGATACACCCCCACGTTAGATTCAACCGCCCCGGCCCTTGCCACGGATGTATCACACCCGCGGTTTGTAAATCGAGCGCCAGCCTGTGGATATCTCCTGGCACGCCCGACAGGTTGGCGAGAGTATGGCGACCAGAGAGAGGAGAGTAAAATCGAAAATTACAATGCTGTGAATTTGGAATGAATATCTCGTTACTGGGTGAGGGCTTTGTGTTAGTGAAGATGGCCGAAAATTTAATGGATGGGAGCGGAACGCTGGATTGGAGTTAGTGACTTATGGCGTTACTGTGATTTTCTTTCCTGAGTACTCCACGGTTTTGTCCGCGTTTCCAGTTAAGTCGCCGGCGACGCCGTGATTTTCGGTGACAAAGACGACGTGGAAGGTGCGCTTTTCCAGCATGCCTGGAAATGTGCCGGTGCGATCGCCGATGGTGAGAGTGCGAGCGCCCTCGTCCCATGAAAAGGGAATCGTGGCGTGGACGCCTTTTTCGTAGTCGTAAGAGTCGTTTTCGTCTTCGTAGAGAGTGAACGCGCCGTTTGCGCCGCGATAGACGCGAAGTTCGACGGGATCGGCGGATTTTTCGGCGGCGTATTGGAGGTCGGGACCGAGCGGAACGATGGAGCCCGCGCGGACGTAGAGCGGCATGCGATCGATCGGTGATGGAGCGTCCAGCATGCGGCCGCCTTGAATTGCGGCGCCGGTCCAGAAGTCGTACCACTTTGCATTAGGCAGATAGAGACGGCGAGTGGCGGCACCGGGCTCGGTGACGGGATTTACGAGGATCGCGGGGCCGAATAAAAATTGGTCGCCGATATTTTGCGCGCGGGTGTCTTCGCGAAAGTCCATGACTAAGGGCCGCATGATGGTGTAACCCTCGCTCGTTGTTTTCCAGGCTAGCGAATAGATGTAAGGCATCAGGCGGTAACGGAGGTTGTCGTAGGCGGTGAGAGTTTTCTGCGCGTCGGGGCCGTAGGACCAAATTTCATTTTGATTTGTTGTGCGCGTACCGTGAGCTCGAAAGATAGGGCAGAAGGTGCCGAACTGGAACCAGCGGATGTAGAGCTCGCGGTAGGCGGGATCGTTAGGATTAGCGGAGACGAAGCCGCCGATATCGGTGGTCCAGTAGGGGAGGCCGGACACGGAATAGTTGAGGCCGGCGGGAATTTGACGGCGGAAAGTTTCCCAATTGGGATCGACGTCGCCGGACCAGACGGCAGCGGCGTTGCGTTGAGATCCCGCATACGCAGAGCGGGAGAGAATGAAGACGCGCTTTTTGTCGGAGGCGGCGCGCTGGCCTTCGTAGACTGCGGTGGTGGTCATGAGCGGAAATTCGTTCGCGTAACGCGCGCCATTTTCGCCGTGATTAATTTTGTTGGTGACGAGAATATTGGTTTCACGACCTTCGGTTTCGGCTTCCGTGGTGTCCAGCCACCAGGCGTCCGCGCCGATTTTGAAGAGCGCGTTATTCATGAGGTTCCAATAGTATTTGCGAGCTTCTGGATTGAACGGATCGTAGAGGGCCTGCGCGACAGGATGAAAACTTGGCGCGACGGTCTTGGCGATGAAATATCCGCGCTTGTCCATGTCGTCATAGACAGGTGAGCCGGGGCGGAAATAAGGCCAGACGGAAATCATCAGGTGGACATTGTTTTTGTGGAGCGCATCGATCAGGCCTTTGGGATCGGGATAGTTTTTGTTGAAGATGGGCTCGCCCATGGTGTTCCACCAGAACCAGTCTTGGACGATGTTGTCTAGCGGGATTTGCAGGTCGCGGTATTTTTGCGCGATGGCGAGAAGTTCTTGCTGCGAGTCGTAGCGGTTTTTACATTGCCAGTAGCCGTAGGCCCATTTGCCGAAGAGGGGCGCTGTGCCGGTGAGTTCGCGGTAGTCGGCGATGAGGCGGTCAAAGTCGGGCCCGTAAAAAAAGTAATAGTCCATCGAGTCGGAAACTTCTGAGCTTAGGTAAAAGGCGTGGACGAAGCGATTCGTGAATTTGCTGCGCGAGCCGTTGTTCCAGAAGATGCCGTAGCCATTGCTTGAGAGAAGGAAAGGAATGGAGATGTTTGTGTTGTCTTGCGAGATGTCGATGGATTCGCCGCGATAGTTCCAGACGCCGGCTTGATGCTGGCCTAAGCCGTAGAATGCCTCCTGTGTGTCCCACATATTGACGAAACGCTCGGAGTGATAGGTTTTCTCGCCGTTGAC
The DNA here is from genome assembly GCA_963784015.1 of uncultured Acidobacteriota bacterium. GTDB lineage: Bacteria > Acidobacteriota > Terriglobia > Acidiferrales > UBA7541 > Acidiferrum. The sequence goes on along the minus strand of CAWAPX010000023.1, from coordinate 200,488 downwards.
TTCGGTTGGCGTGAGCGTGCGGGTGTTTTCTTGCGTGAGTTTGTGACCAGTGGAGTCGTAGAAGATGATTGAGCTATCGGCGCGCGTGATTTCGATTTTGAGTTGGGCGGTAGTGAGAGTGATGAGTTTTGGATCATCCGTGTGGAGAGCGAAGTCGGCTTTCGCCCAGGATTTTTTGACGATGAGATTGTCGGGGCGCTGAGGGATATCACGCTCGATGGAATAAACGACGTGAACGATGGAGCCCGAGCAGACCTGGAATCGCAGGAATCCCGTTTGAAGAACGAGCACGACTCCGTCAGGCTGCTGCTCCACCGAATTTACGGGATTGAGGGGCACCCACTGGGCATGAAGCGGGGAGGCTGCCGCCATCAAAACTAGGACGGCCAGGAGGGAGATGTACTTGTAAGCATGCAAAAAAGAAATTGGTCGCATGAAAATCATGGAACTCCGTGTACGATAACGTTAATTTGGGGCGATTGTTCGGGGGAACATTGGCACCCTGGCTCCGAGGTTGTCAATGGCCTTTGCAAACCACAGGGATTGCAAAGCCGGGCAGTCCATATTCGGCAAGTCTAAGAAAAATAAGGACAAGATTCGCGATTGATGAATTTTTGTGATACAAGGCGTGAGGAAGAATCGATGCATTCTAACGTTGTCGAGGGTAGAGGAGGGGCGGAATGGTGCTCAGGGGGAGAATCTGCATGCTGGCGTTTCTAATGGCTTTCGGTCCGGAGTTTGCGTCGTCGTCGCCCGGGGGAGAAGCTCAGACGGCTGCCAAAAAGGGTGCGCATGTGGATAAAGCAGAGTTTGGGAAGATGCCGGATGGGACAGTGATCGAGGCTTTCACCCTTTACAACACGCAGGGGGCCTCGGCAAAGATTATCACCTACGGCGCGACGCTGACGGAACTCCACGTTCCAGATAGGAACGGCAAGATGGGCGACGTGGTGCTCGGCTTCGACAATTTGGAAGCCTATGTTAAGGGTCCCCACCCCTACTTTGGCGCGACGATCGGGCGCTACGGGAACCGGATTTCGAAAGGGAAATTCACGCTCGATGGCAAAGAGTATCAGTTGGCGACTAACAATGGTCCCAACAGTTTACACGGAGGCCCCGCCGGTTTTGACAAGCGAGTGTGGAAAGCGGAGCAGCTCGAAGTGAAGGACGGTTCGGCGGTGAAGTTCACTTATTTGAGCAAGGATGGCGAAGAAAACTTCCCCGGGAACCTGACGGCAAGCGTGACTTACACACTGACGAACTCGAACGAGATCAAACTGGAATACTCCGCGGAGACCGACAAAGACACGGTTGTGAACCTGACGAACCACAGCTATTTCAATCTTTCGGGCGACGGCTCTGGGAACATTCTGAAGTACGTCCTCTATCTGAACGCGGACAAATATACCCCGGTGGATTCGACGCTTATCCCAACGGGCGAAATCGCGAGTGTCGAGAATACGCCGCTGGATTTTCGGAAACCTACGGAGATCGGGTTGCACATCGGGGAGATCAAAGGGATCGGTGGTTACGACCACAACTTTGTCCTGAACGGGAAGGCTGGAACGATGCGTATTGCCGCACGCGTGACAGACCCTGCGTCGGGAAGGCAGATAGAAGTGTGGACTACCGAGCCGGGCGTGCAGTTCTATTCCGCGATCGGCTTGGACGGGAGTATCAAGGGGATAGGCGGAGTCGCTTATCAAAAATACGGCGCGATATGTCTCGAGACGCAGCACTATCCAGACTCGCCGAACCGGCCTAATTTTCCATCCGCGGAATTGAAGCCGGGGATGAAATTTCATTCGGAAACGATTTACAAATTCTCGGCAAAGTGACGCCGATAGCGAGTTTGCTCGTTTGTAATGAGGATTGTGATTTTTCCCGTAAGTCGTAAGACGCACGCAGAGGAGAAGCGATTGGGCACTCTATGACTATTCCTTACGCGCTTATCGTACCTGCTCGACTCGTTCATCTTTCCGCTGTAGACGTCGTCATCGTTGTCTTTTACTTCGCGTTGGTGCTGGCCATCGGCTTCTACCTGCGCGGCCGCGCGAATACTGGCGAAGATTTCTTCATGGCCGGGCGCGAAATGACCGCTTGGGTGGCGGGGCTTAGCTTTCTCTCCGCCAATCTTGGCGCTTTGGAGTTGATGGGCTGGGCGGGTTCGGCGTATCAGTACGGCATTCTGGCGACGCATTGGTATTGGATCGGCGCCATCCCGGCGATGCTGTTCCTCGCGCTGGTGATGATGCCTTTTTATTACATTTCCAAGACGCACTCTGTTCCAGGTTATTTGAAATTGCGTTTTGGAGAACCAGCGCGTGCCGTCTCCGCGGTTTCATTTGCGTTCATGACTGTGCTGATGAGCGGCGTCAACATGTTTGCCATGGCCAAGGTCATGCAAATTGTTTTGGGCTGGGACATCAACTTCAGCATTTGGGTTTCGTCTCTTACTGTGGCTGTTTACGTCACGCTCGGCGGTTTGCGGTCGGCCATCTTTAATGAAGTGCTGCAGTTCTTTCTGATTTGGGCAGGCGCGCTCCTGATTCCGATTCTTGGGCTTTACGAAGCCGGCGGCTGGACGAATCTAAAATTACAAATTGCTCAGCGGGCGTCGGATCAGTACGTTCACATGTGGTCCAACTTGGGTTCCTTCACAGACAATCCGATGGGAATCAACTGGGTCGGCATTGTGTTCGGGCTGGCAGCGGTTATCTCCATGGGCTACTGGACGACGGATTTCCTTGTCGTGCAGCGCATTCTCGCCGCTAAGGATATTCGCAGTGCGGAAATGGCCCCCATCATTGGAGCGGGATTCAAGATGTTTGTTCCGCTGATCGTGATTTTGCCAGGACTGCTGGGCTTGGCCGTGCTTCCAATGAAGCTTGTGCCTGAATCGGTGGCAGCCGCCACTGGTATGCACAGTTATAACGACGTACTTCCATTGATGCTCGCGCGCTACTGCGGGCCTGGTTTGCTTGGCCTAGGGATTACCGCGTTGATCGCGGGCTTCATGTCCGGCATGGCTGGGAACGTAAGCGCGTTCACGACCGTCTGGACGTATGACATCTACCGGCCGTTGATCAATAGCAAGGGTACGGACCACCACTACGTGAACATGGGGCGGTGGACAACGGTGATCGGCGTGCTGATTAGCGTAGGCACCGCTTATTTAGTGATGCAGTTCGCCAGCATCATGGATTATGTACAGGCGCTGTTTAGCTTTTTCATTGCTCCACTGTTCGGCACCGTCATTCTCGGCATGTTGTGGAAGCGAGCGACGGGCCCGGGCGGCTTCTTGGGTTTGCTGTGCGGCACCATATCCTCTATCGGCATGTGGGCATGGGTGAAAGCAGACCCATCGGCGCTGCGTTATGTGGCGCTCTCGCCGCACGCTAAGGCCTTGGCGCAGGATATGTTTCAGGCGCTGTGGTCTTTTCTCGTATGCGTGATCGTGACCGTAGTGGTGAGTCTGGCGACGAAGCCAAAAACAGACTCCGAACTGACTGGCTTGGTTTATGGGTTGACCACAGTTCCGTCCGTCGGAAATATTTCCCTGTATCAGAAGCCTATTTTCTGGGCTGGTGTGGTTGCTGTCGTATTTTTTACTCTGAACATCATATTCTGGTAGTTCTTTAGCCGGAGGTTTACAGGATGGTTTCCATTTGGTTTTTTATAGGAATTTCGCTGCTCGTGAATGGGCTGCTCATTTTTGGTGCGGGCGTGTACGAATATTGGCATCCACCAGCTCTTGACGGCCGAGTGCAGCTGTTCAACTTGCATGCGGGTATATGGTGGGGCGCACTGATGGCGGTGATCGGAGCCTGGTACTGCTATCACTTCAAGCCGGGGCAGAAAAAAGCTTCTTGATGACCGCGAGTTGCCGCGTCTGTTTCGACTAGGTTTGAGATTGTTCGGATTTGCCGCTCAGTTGGCTGAGGTAGATTGATCCTCAGCGAAGATGGAATGCAATGCCGGATAAATCCGGCGATAAGTTTGGTAACCCCGCTGCATGGCGGTGCTGTTCTCTTTATTTGTGCTGACCCGCTTGGCAACACGCACCACGGCGTCGCACGCTTCATCGACGCTCTTCCAACATCCCGAACCCACGCCTGCTAGAATCGCGGCGCCATAGGCCGCGCCTTCTTCCGCTTTCAAAATTTCGACTTCGTGCGCATAGACATCTGCTTGGATTTGCCGCCACAGGGGTGAGCGAGCGCCTCCTCCGCCGAGGCGGATGCGTTCCACGGGCACCTGAATCTCGTTGAAGATGCTGAAGGTATCCTTCAGGCTGTAAGCCACCCCTTCGAGCACGGCGCGGATGAGGTCGGCGCGGGTGTGCGAGGCGGAAAGACCGACAAACGCGGCCCGTGCGAATGGATCGAGATGCGGAGTGCGCTCGCCCATCAAGTACGGCGCCCAGAATGCGCCTTCTGAGCCGGCTGGAGCGGTGGCGGCCTCGTCGGACATGCGTTCGTAGGGATCGCGACCGTCATCGGCTCCGGCACCAAAGCGATCGCGGAACCAGCGCAGAGAAAGTCCAGCGGCTTGCGTCACTCCCATAACGTGCCAGCGGCCGGGGATGGCGTGACAGAACGTGTGTAGGCGGCCTTTGGGATCGAGCGAAGGCCGATCCGTGGCGGCAAAAACCACGCCGGAAGTTCCGATGGTGGCGCTCACCACTCCGGCGCGCGTGATGCCCATGCCGACGGCTCCAGCAGCTTGATCGCCTGCGCCAGCAACCACCGGAGTTCCCACGCGAAGACCGGTTGCATCTGCGCCAGCTTGCGAAAGCTTTCCGCAAATATCTTGCGATTCGAAAAGTTTTGGGAGCAACTTCACGTCAATTCCAGTTTTGGAGAGGACTTCGCTCGACCACGTGCGGTGGGCTACGTCGAGCATCAGTGTTCCGGAAGCGTCGGCGACGTCAATGGCGGATTCGCTGGTCAGCCGCAAACGGACGTAATCCTTCGGCAGCATGATTTTGCGCACGCGTTGCCAGTTTTGCGGCTCGTGCTCGCGGACCCAGAGAAGCTTTGTGAGAGTGAAATTTGTCAACGGCGGATTGCAGGTCAACTGGATGATGCGGTCAAGGCCGATGGTGCGCTCGAGCTCCTTGGATTGCGCTTCGGTGCGCTGGTCACACCAAATCAGAGCGGGACGAATGACCTCGTCATTCTCGTCAAGCAGGACGGCGCCATGCATCTGGCCGGAAAAGCCGACGGCGGCGATGGACTCAGCGGCGAGGCCCGAGGCCTGAAGCGCTTTGCGAACCGCGATTGCCGCGGCGCGCCACCAATCGCGCGGGTCTTGCTCCGCCCAGCCCGGTTGCGGGCTGGCGAAATTGGCGTGCTCTTCGGTGCCCGAGGCGAGGACGGTGCCGTGTTCATCGAGGATTAGGGCGCGGGTTCCGCTGGTTCCGACATCGATGCCGAGGATTGGGATACGGCCTCCTTCTTACACAAAACTTGCCCAAGATGCTGTTCGTGGGCCCTTACTTGATAGGGAATTGGGTCCAGGAGCCAGCCAATAAGAATTGAGCTAGCGGCTTCCGTGAACGTTCACGGTGGACATTTAAGACTAGAGGCGTGGGCTTGTCAACGCGGCGTCACATGACCTGAGTAACGAGCTGCCTGATTGACAAGCCGCAATGCGAACCACACAATGCCTCCGCTGAAACTCAATTAGAGCGAGTGGAACATCACGGTCCGGAGGTTAAACGATGAGCGACACAAACGAAACAATCGATCGCAGGGAGTTTTTAAGCAAGACAGGGGCGTTGATCGCCGGAGGCGCGGCGCTGCCGAGTACTGCGCTTTCCTACGCCAGGATCGCTGGCGCGAATGACCGCATTTCACTGGCGCATATTGGAACTGGCAGCCGCGGTAGCGATCTGGATTGGATAGTGGCGCAACTGAAGACGAGCCAGAACGCCGAGATGACGGTGATCTGCGATTTGTGGAAGCTGAACCGGGAAAAAGCTGCTGCGACCAATGCGAAATATTATGGCCGCGCGCCCCGGACTTATCAGTATTTGGAAGACGTGCTTGCATTGAAAGACGTGGACGGAGTCATCATTTCCACGCCGGAACATGCACACTCGCCGATCCTCAAGATGGCTGTCGAGGCGGGCAAAGACGCTTATGTTGAAAAGCCCATGGGCAATGTATTAGCCGAAGCAAAGGCGGCGCGTGACACGGTGTTAAAAAGCGACCGTATTGTGCAGGTCGGCACGCAGCATCGCAGCGAGCCGTATCAAATAGCCGCGCACGATCTAGTGCAGACGGGCGTCCTCGGCGACGTGAGCAAAATCGAAATCGTCTGGAATTATCACGGGCCACGATGGCGCGGGCGCGAAGAAACGAAACTGCTCCGCGAAGAGGATACGGATTGGCGCAAGTGGCTGTTGACGAAGCCTAACCGGCCTTTCGATCCGAAAGTGTATTGCGAGTTCCGCTTGTATAAGGAATTTTCCAGCGGCATTCCGGATCAATGGATGAGCCACGCGATTGATCTCGTGCACTGGTTTATGAAAGACAGCTTCCCCCGCTCGGCGATGGCACACGGCGGAATTTTTGCGTGGCACGATGGCAGGGAGAATGCGGACACGTTCCAGGCGTTGCTCGAATACCCGAAGGGATTTCTAGTGAGCTATGCGACGAGTTTTGGGAATGATGCACCGTCTTCGACGCGGTATATGGGAAAGAAGGCGACTCTTACGAATATTGGCGGCGAAGGCAGTCCACGATACCAGTTGGTCGACGAGAAGGGGAATCACGAGGACGACGCGGACATCGATAAAAAGCGGCCTGCGAAATATATTCTGCCGCCCGGCGAAACAAAACTCCCGCCGATGGGAATTGATGACAGAACTCTGGAGCACATGGCGAACTGGTTCCAGTGCATGCGCTCGCGGCAGCAGCCGCATTGCACCGTGCAGGATGGGTTCGCCCATTCTGTTGCAAACATGATGTCGACGGAGTCTTATTGGTCCGGCAAGAAGCAATACTGGGATGCGGTTAGCGAGACATTTAGCGATCGTGCGCCAGTCAGTTGAATGGAAGAACCTTGAGCGCCCAGCTGCAGTGCTGAATCTCCTAACGCGACTTGGCGCGATCAGGAAAGGTATTTAACGGTTTCTTCGATTAACTTCAAAGTGGGGGCGTAGGGGTCGCCAGGGGCGTCGAACTCCATCGAACAATAGCCGCGATAATTGCTGGCTTTCAGAATATCGAACGATTTCTTCAAGTCCACATTGAATTGTTTGTCGTCATCATTTGTCTCGCCGTCTTTCACGTGACAAATATTGTAGGCATGCTGAAACATCGCTTGCAGCGCTCGGTAATTGAAATCGGCGTCGCCGCCCAGCATGGAATTCGCAAAATCGGGCAGAGCGCGAAGATAGGGATTGTTGACGGACTCGATGACCTTCGCGAGGAAGAATGCGTCCTCGCTCACTAAATCGTCGTTCTCAAGCGTGACGACAATATTCTTGTCTGCGGCGTATTCGGTCACCTGGCGCAGGCTCTCGGTGGTGCGTTCGACACTTGGGGGAGAATTCCTCGTCGTGGCAATGTGCGTGCGGATTCCCGGAGAGCCAATACGCACAGCGACATCCACCCACTTCTTTGCAAAGTCGACAGCCTTTTCGCGCGCAGAGGCTTCCGCGTCGTAGAAACTGTTGACAGTGCTTACCGCAATATTCACGGCGCGCACTTTGGTTTTCAGCAAAATCTGCCGGAAATCATCGAGATAGTCCGGCTGCAACGATGTGAAGTGGCGGCTATGCGGCTCAATATTATGAATATTGAATTTTGCGACGACATGGGCAGGGAATTCGAGCAAGTTCATTCCTGGAAGAGTCGTATCGCGATCGCGATTGTCGGGGCTCAGAATGTATGCACGAAACGGATACGACGCTATGCAGATCCGCTCGCGAGGATGAGTAGGAAAAATGATATGTGGTTCGAGTTCGGGACTTGGCATGGCGCCGAGGGTGCTAGCAGCCGTGAATCCACCGGCCGTTAGAACCGAGATTTTTCCTAAAAATGCGCGCCGAGATAGAGAGTCTATTTTCTGCATTTATTCCGCTTGGCGATTATCTGCCTGAGCAGCATATCACCTTGAGAAGGACGCTTGGCGCTTCCCCGGCGTTACAAGGCCAATCCCGATCAGGGGACTGTGACGATAACTTTTCCGATTTGCTCGTTGCTTTCCAATAAATGTCGCCACCAAGCTCTCCAAACTTTTCAGCCGTAGCCACGCGGATTTTGCGACAATCAGTCCGCCCTACGTTTCAGAGAATGGAAGAGAGGCCCTTTCGGATGCCGACAAAGTACCGCGCCGATCATGTCGGAAGTTTCTTGAGGCCGGCTGGCTTGCTGGAAGCAAGACAGTCGGCCAGAAACGCCGAGATGCTGCACGCCCTTGAAGATCAGCATATCCTCCGCGTGCTCGCAAAACAAAAGGAGCTCGGTTTTGAAATCTTCACGGACGGTGAATTGCGCCGCCGCAACTTCATGAGCGATTTCACCGACGCAGTCGAAGGCTTCGACTTCGGCGATGCCGTCGCTAGAAATTGGAGCGCTGGAGATAAAGGAACGGCCCCAGTAAGCAACGTCAACGGCATCGTCAGCAAGAAGTTGCGCCAGGTGCGTCCGCTTACCGGTCACGAACTCCCATTTACAGAAAAGCACAGTCCCGGCGACATCAAGATGACTTTGCCGAGCGCGACGCAATTTCCTGCGATCTCGTTCAAGCGCGGCGTATCCGATGCTATTTATAAGGACCATTCGGCGCTGTTGTGGGCCGTGGTCGACATCATGAAGAGCGACTTGGCGACACTCGCGGACGCCGGCGTCAAATACATTCAGATTGACGCGCCCCGCTACAGTTATTACATGGACCCGAAGTGGCGCGAATGGATCCGCGCAGAAATTGGAATGGATCCGGACGCCGCCCTCGAGGAAGCCGTTAAGGCCGACAACGCATGTTTTCGCGCCGCGCGCCGTCCCGGCGTGACGCTCGCCATCCATTTATGCCGTGGAAATAACCGCAGCCATTGGTACGCGGAAGGAGGCTATGACGCCATCGCCGAGAAATTGTTCGGTACTCTTGAGGTGGATCGCTTTCTCCTGGAGTATGATGACCATCGCTCGGGAACATTCGAGCCGCTCCGGTTCATTCCGAAGGGAAAAATCGTTGTGCTGGGGCTCGTTAGCTCGAAGATTCCACAAATGGAAGATCCCGAACAACTCACCAAACGCATCGAGGAAGCGTCGCGCTACGTTCCAATGGAAAACCTGGCGCTCAGCCCGCAATGTGGTTTCGCTTCGACTGCGGAAGGAAATCTCATCACCGAAGACCGCCAATGGGCCAAGCTAAAACTCGTGGCGGATACGGCTCGCCGCGTGTGGGGCTGAGGCTGGATGGGGCTCCTTAATAGGAATGCCGCGCAGAGGACCGAATTGGCGGACGGCTTAACCGAATTTAATCTCGGTTATTACGGCTGGCGCGTCGTGCTCGCCGCATGCCTCGGCGTCATGGCCGGGTTCGGTTCGCTATTCGTTTATACGTTCACGGTTTTCGTGAAACCGCTGAGCGCGCAATTCGGGTGGAACCGCGAAAGCGTCTCGCTCGGGTTCGGACTCGCTGCTATCACCTTGGGCGTCGTTTCTCCACTGCTGGGGCGGTGGATCGATCGCTTTGGTCCTCGCCGCATCATTCTTCCCTGCATGACGGTGTATTGTGTCGCGATTATTTCGCTGGCGTTTTTGCGCTCGGAGTTGTGGCAGTTCTACTTGACATGTATCGTGCTCGGCTTAGTTGGCAACGGCGCTGCTCATCTGGCCTACTCTCGTTCTATCTCTTCTTGGTTTGAGAAACGTTTGGGAACGGCGCTGGCTTTCGTCATGGTGGGAGCGGGCTTGGGTGCCTTGATCCTGCCGGTTGTCGCACAATCCATCATCAGTCGATCTGGATGGAGGGCGGCCTACCTCGCCCTGGGCTGCCTTGCGTTGTTGCTCGGACTTCCGCTCAGCTGGCGCTACATCGTCGAACGCGGCGAGGTTCGGCATGAGGTTGCCCCCGTTGCTCATTCTGGACAGACGTGGCAGCAAGGCCTGCGTTCTTATGCTTTTTGGATTATCGTCGCCATCCTTTTCGTGAGCTCGATCAGCATGAATGGAGCGATCACGCAACTCTCCGCGTTGCTGACGGATCGAGGAATCACACCCGGCGATGCGGCGTTATGCGCGTCCATGATTGGTGGTTCGAGCGTGCTCGGCAGGATCGGTGTGGGCTGGCTGTTGGATCGCTTTTTCGGCGCCCGCGTCGCTCTTGTAGTGAACCTGATCACCGCCGCTGGCATTTTTCTGCTCGCGCATGCGAGTAGCTTTCCGGCTGGCTGCCTTGCGGCTGCGCTTATCGGCATTGGGGCCGGTGGCGAAGCCGCCATCACGCCTTACTTGCTGACGCGTTATTTTGGAATACGCTCTTTTTCCACGCTCTACGGTCTTACCTGGACGTTCTACGCCGCCGCGGGAGCCATCGGTCCGGTAATACTCGGCCGTGCATTTGATTTGACCGGATCTTACACTTCTCTGCTGGTCGTCCTCGCTGTGGCGTTAGCGCTTGCCGCGGCAATGAACCTCTTCCTTCCAAAATATTCAAGCTCAGCGGTCACGGAGTAACCTGATCGAGCAATCTACGTTGCGATAGACCTATCCGATGGAAAGCGGTGGGCCAAGAAGCTCCATTCCGTAAGCGCGGTAAATCTCGGCCTCATTGGCGTAGTTGCCTCCGCTGAAGTGCTTCGCGTTGTCGCGAAAGAACGCCTCCATCTTGTTGGCAGGTGCGAAAGCGATCAGCGCTTTGCCAGGAGTGTCACCAGCGAACGCCCAGGCGTGTGGCACTTCTCGCGGGGCGAGAATGGAATCACTAGCTTTTAGATGGAACCGCTCGGACCCGACCTCCACGATGTACGCGCCTTCGAGCACGTAGAACCATTCGTCTTCGTTGTGATGCAAATGGCGTGGCGGGCCGCCCTTCTTATGATTCGTGTGTTCGAAAATAAAAAGAGCGCCGCTGCTATCCTGCGTTAGGACCTTGAAATCGGTTGTGCTGATGCCGATGCTGTGGTGTTCGCCTTGCCGATCCTCACCTCCAGGAACGAGAGCAGCTTTACCCGTTGACCCCGGAACTGACGATTTGTTGGATTGCCCCAGCGCTGCCAGCGGAAGAGCAGCCAAAGCTGCTCCAACAAACGAGCGACGATTCAAATCTCGCATTCTATGAGTCTCCTATTCTTCGTGAGTCCGTGAGGCGATCTCCAGGAACTTTGTCGCGCTGAAGTATACAGCGCGTCAGCAATTCCGAGGCAATCCATAGCGATGCAAGAACGCCTCAAACTTGTAGGAGTTGGGCTTGTTTACCCTGAGCCTCGAAGGGCCCCGCCCATGTCGAATGGCTCGAATCAAACATCGAAAAAAACAGTTTCGCCTGGACCCTGGAGAATGACATTCCACTCCAGCGCGTCAGCACGGCCATCCATCTTTCTTGCGATGAGCGTTTCGCGTCTACTCGCTTCAACGAGCCCCAGCGCGAAATCTTCCGCGTTGCTGGGTTCGTCCGGGAAATAAATCCGAGTAATAAGCCGACGCAGCAACCCACGGGTAAAAACCGAAACTGCAAGATGAGGCGCTTGTAGTTTTCCATCCGGCCCAGGAACCCTCCCCGGCTTAATGGTCGTAAAACGAAACGTTCCCGCGGCATCGGTTGGAACGCGCCCATAGCCGATAAAAGCTGATTCGGCCGTTTGTTTCTGCGGATCATCCGGATGAGAATATTTGCCCTGCGAATTCGCTTGCCAAATTTCGACGATCCCGTCGGGCACGGGTTTGCTATCCCCGTCGAGAATGCGGCCCGAGATCTCTACGCGTTCACCCGAAACGCCAGGACCGGCCAAGTTGTCGCGATAAAGCCAGGAAAAGCCGATGCTGAAAAACGGACCAACGGTTTGCCACGTTGTAGCCTGAAGACTCACGACTTTTCTCCGTGCGCATGTGTTTCCATCGGAGTGCTTTCTCGTCCACTCAGGACAATATCGAACCGGTAGCCCAGCGCTTGCGAAGGAATCGTGGTCTCCCAATCGAACTGTGAAATAAGCCGGTTCCGTGCTTTTTCATCGTCCGTGCAGTTGAAGATCGGATCGAAGGGAATCAAAGGATCGCCCTGGAAATACATTTGCGTCACAAGCCGGGTCGCGAAAGCAGGGCCGAACAACGAAAAATGAATGTGCGCCGGCCGCCACGCATTGTGATGATTTCCCCATGGATATTCTCCCGGCCGAATCGTCACGAATCGATAGCGCCCATCGGAATCCGTCACCGCATGCCCGCAACCAGAAAAGTTGGGGTCGAGTGGAGCGTTGTGTTGATCGATGGCGTGGAGATACCGCCCTGCGGCATTCGCTTGCCAGATTTCCACCAGCGTGTGGGGTACCGGCCTCGAGTTTTCATCCAGGACCTGTCCGCTCACGATAATGCGTTCGCCGAGTGGATCGCCGGAGTGCTGCCTCGTTAGATCGCAAGCTTTCACATCGGCGATCTCCGCTCCGAATACAGGCCCTGTAGTTTCAGAAAGCGTGTGAGGAAGCACCACAAGAGGCTCCAGCGGAGCCCGCTTAATGGAAGAAACATAGGAAGGATGCAGATGAGGCGGCTGCGTGCCTGGCATGTATCGTCGGTATGCCGGAATTTTGTTCATGCCACGAGCCTCCTTCCTAATGATACTTCCACCGCGGCGGGCATTTTATGGCACCTTAAAAGTCCCCGCAATGTCGATTATCGAAGTGTTGGGCCCACACCGGCCATATTCGTGTAAGCTGCTTCGCGGCATTGGCTTTTTTGATGTTCGTTTCCCGGGGGATTCGACTTAGCTTCGTTTAGCATATTCTTTAACTTCTTTTTGAGCCCGTTTGCGTTATGCGGACTCGGACAGGAAGGATAGCGCAGTGCCGCTGACGTTCAAGGAAGTCCGCAAGCTCGCCTTGGCACTCCAAAACGTAGAAGAAGGCACATCGTACGGAACGCCGGCGTTTAAAGTCGGCGGCAAACTGCTCGCGCGCCTCAAAGAGGATGGAGAATCGCTCGTTGTGGGCACCACCTTCGAGGAGCGCGAAGAGATGATGGCTGCGGATCCGGAAACCTACTACATCACCGATCATTATTTAAAATATCCGTGGGTTCTCGTTCGCCTTTCGCGGGTGCATGCAGATGCGATGCGAGATCTGCTCGGCAGGTCTTGGCGCCTGGCTCGAAAGATGACTCGGAAAGCATCTACGCGGAAGTAAGTGGACCGCTCACGGTGAGGTTCGGCGCTTTCGGATGCTCGTTTTTGTGTATTGTTGAGGGTCCGAGGAGGTATTCGAATGGATGAACGCCAGCGCTACGAAGAAGGGATGAAGACGCGCCGAGCCGTGTTGGGAGACGCGCATGTTGATGCCACGTTGAAAAACCGAAACGAATTCACGGATGCCTTTCAGGATTTCATCACGCGTTATGCGTGGGGAGAAATTTGGAGCCGGCCTGGCCTGCCAAAAGAAACGCGAAGCATGCTGACTCTGGCCATGATGGTTGCGCTGAATCGGCCCGACGAACTACGCATGCATTTGCGTGCGGCGTTAAACGTCGGCGTCTCGCGCGAACAGATTCAAGAAGTCCTGTTGCAGAGCGCGATCTACTGCGGTCTGCCCGCAGCGAATTCGGCATTCCACACTGCGATGGAAGTGTTCTCCGAACACCAGTCGTGAATCATTCCAACAGCATCGCAACGCATTGAAGGCGAATCCTCGTGAGAACTCAAATTGGAATTGTCGGAGCGGGACCGGCAGGGTTGTTGCTCTCCCACCTCTTGCATTTGCAGGGAATCGAATCGGTCGTACTGGAGGCGCGAAGCCGGCAGCACGTTGAGGAACGCGTACGCGCGGGAGTCCTTGAGCAAGGCACTGTCGATTTACTGAACGAAACGGGTGTGGGCGCGCGAATGATGCGCCAGGGTCTTATGCATCGCGGAATCGCATTGCAATTCGGGCGCAAGAGGCACCACATCGACTTTCAGGAGCTCACCGGTGGGAAGTCGGTGATGGTGTATGCGCAGCACGAGGTGTTGAAAGATCTCATCGAGGCGCGGATTGCCGCGAAGGGGCATCTTTTCTTTGACGTTGAAGACGTCAGCGTGAGTGGGTTTGACGGTGCAGCGCCGGAGATTCAGTTTCGTAAAGATGGATCGCCGCAATCGCTGACTTGCGATTTCATCGCGGGCTGCGATGGGTTTCACGGCGTGTGCAGGCCAGCGATTCCGGCCAGAGCGCTGAAAACATTTGAACGGGTGTACCCGTTTGCTTGGCTTGGAATTCTTGCGCAGGCTCCCCCTTCTTCAGAAGAACTTATCTATGCCTATCATGAGCGAGGCTTTGCATTGCTCAGCATGCGCTCGCCCGAGATTTCGCGCCTTTATATTCAGTGCGAGCCGGACGAAGACATTGCGAATTGGCCGGACGCGCGGATTTGGCAGGAGCTTCATACGCGCCTCGAGTGCATTGACGGCTGGAAGCTTATCGACGGGCCCGTGATTCAGAAAGGCGTCACGGGAATGCGCAGTTTTGTGGTTGAACCGATGCAGTACGGGAAGCTATTTCTTGCGGGAGATTCAGCGCACATTGTTCCTCCCACGGGAGCCAAAGGGCTAAATCTGGCAGTGGCGGATATTCGTGTCCTTGCGCGCGCGCTTGGGGAATATTACGCTTCCGGAAAAACGGAGCTTCTGGACAGTTATTCGGCGACCTGTTTGCGGCGCGTGTGGAAAGTGCAGCGCTTTTCCTGGTGGATGACTTCGATGCTACATCGCTTTTCTGATGACAATGAGTTTGATCAACGCCGCCAGCTCGCCGAGCTCGATTATGTGACGAGCTCGCGAGCCGCGTCTGTGTCTCTCGCAGAAAATTACGTCGGCCTGCCAATGGACTGAAGAGTTCGGTCGCTGTGCAGAGAGGAAAAGAGTGCCAATTACGAAGCGATATCAAACCGGCCTAGTGGTTCTTTTTTTCTTCACATGGGGCAGCGTTTTTCTTGCACGTATGAGCGTTTTGTATTTGGCGCCGTTTATCGCGCCCGACCTTCATTTGAGTCACGCGCAGGTTGGATTGCTCGCGTCGGCCCTCGCGCTTGCTTGGGCGGGGTCGGGATTGATTTTTGGAGCAGTCTCCGACCGTATTGGACGACGCCCCGTTTTGATTCCAACGGTCTTTCTGTTTTCCATTTTATCCTGGCTTTCGGGCCTCGCGCGCTCCTTCGCTGAGTTGCTCTTTATCCGCACGCTGATGGGAGTCGCCGAGGGACCGACATGGCCAACCATGACCTCGATGATTGAGGCCTCCTCCGAACCAAAAAACCGCGGACGCAATATCGGTATAGTCGTTAGCGCCAGCGCACTCGCGGGTTTGGCGCTAGCGCCAGTGTTGACCACACAAATTGCTGCGCGATTCGGATGGCGTGCAGCTTTTTTCGTCGCAGGAATCCCTGGAATCATCCTTGGCATTCTGATTTGGAGATTCGTCAAGGAACCAGTCCAAGGCGAGTCTGAGCCGCATCATCACGCTAAACCTTCGCTCAAGGACTATTTGTCGCTCCTTCGATATCGCAACATGCTGCTGTGTTGCGTCGGAGCGGCAGGCTTTATGACATGGCTGTTCGTGATGCATTCCTTCGCGCCGCTGTACATCACAGAGGTTTCGAAACGCTCTGCCACAACTGCCGGATTCATCATTGGCGCCGGCGGATTGGGCGCATTCATGTGGGGCTGGATTTTCCCGTGGGTTTCTGACCGCACGGGACGGAAACCAACGCTGATGTTTGTTGCGCTGATCTCTGCGACGGCCCCGCTGATTTACGAAGTGCCGTTTCTGGTCGCGCACCCGTGGCTAATGGCCGCGGCGGGATTCCTCGTCAATGGCGGACAGGCCATCGCCCCTCTCGTTTTGGTACTGGTCCCCACAGAAAGCGTTCCCGCAAAGTTTGCTGCCACGGCTATTGGGTTGGCGACACTTGTCGGAGAAATAGTTGGTGGAGCGATGGCTCCAGCACTGGCAGGCGCTGCCGCAAATCGGTATGGCCTCGGCGCACCCCTCTGGATAGCCAGCGGAGGGGCAATTCTAGTTCTGCTCGTGTCTCTGTTTATGACGGAGACTGCGCCTTTCAAGACCGGCCAGCCGAGAATCGCCTGATCCACAACCTGAAATTCCTCCAGACCGCCGCCACTTCTCTAAGGTTAATCCAGCTCCGTCTAATAGGCTTGGGCTTGGGAATAAAAACCACAGAATGTCTCACGAAGCCGTGAGGTTGGACCCACGAGGATATGGCGCGCCCGGCCAGACTCGAACTGGCGACCCTCTGCTTAGAAGGCAGATGCTCTATCCAACTGAGCTACGGGCGCTATGCTGATTCTAAACGATTTCGCGTTTCTGGGAACATCCTGATATCTCGCTTTACGGTCATTTTGTAACAAGAAGTGCCAACGCCGTGCGGGAACTATGCACATCTCCCGGACCCCTACATAGCGGCTGCGACCTCCAAGGTTAGTGCCTCGACGGTCCGTTCCTCATTGCGTTTGAATCTTGTCTCTAGAGGGCCTTACGCAGCGACTGATGCACTTCCAGTCCGCCATCGTAGTCAATGTATCCCTTTTTTCGGAATCGATTCATAAACAAGTTGATCCGCGAGCGCGTAGTTCCGACCATTTCCGCCAGGACCTGATGACTCAGCACGGGAATTTCGGCAACCGCTTTGCCGTTTTTATCCAAGTGCGCCAGCCGCAGCAACACGCGCGCCAGCCTTTGTTCCGCGGAGGAAGTGAGCAGATTTGCCACGTGATCGCTGTAATTCTTGACGCTCGAAAGCAGATAGGCCACCAGCGCGTTTGACGTTTTATTCTTCTTGCGCAGCATCTCCAGCATCTTTGCTTTCTTGATAGTGCGAATGGAGCTGGCGGTCAAAGCCACCGCCGTAGACATCCTGAGCGGATAGCCGGCTAGGCAAAGTTCGCCAAAAAAATCATTCACGCCCAGAATGGCGGTGACTGCTGAAGTCTGATTCTTCGATCGCAGGCTAAGGCGCACTCCGCCTTCTTGGATATAGAACAGCGTGAAAGCAGGTGCACCCTGTTTGTAAATGTTTTGTTTATTTTTGTAGCGCGAGACCTTGCCGCCCAGACTGGCTCCATTACCAAATCCGGTCAGAGAAGCGCCTATCTTCTTCAAACTTTTCATAAGTCCTTGGACTCCCAAAAAATATATTGCCTTCAGCTTAACAATCCCTCCTGAATTAGACTGTGCAAGAGTGAACAAGCGGGGGAGTAGACAAGGCATTCACTACCCGCTTCCACCCTTCTCGCATACCTTTATCCCGCTTCCATTGTTGGCCAGCGAAACTAAGCTGTGCAGAATTGCACAGACAGCTATTTTCGTTGCATATACTGTTGCTCCGTAAACGGCGAGGGGAGAACGGCAGGAACCGGAAGCAGGGCTGGGCCGAGTTCTTATCACCTCCTCGCCGCTCTAAAAAGTTGGTTTAGGCGAAGTTGGGTTTCCGACCCATAAACTTTGCTTCCTCTGCTAATTTCCTCCAGCGGACCGAAAGCAAACATTGTGATATCTCTTGATTTCTAGTTACATTCTGATATCATTCTCAATAGGACGTTCTGCGCACTACCTGCATATACCCCATCCTCATCTAGGAGTCAGTTCAGGAACCGAGATTTAGGCGATTCGATGTCTTACTCCTTCCGAAGCATCGATATGGGGGTAGGCGTCCGTAAGTCGTTTAGAATCAGCGTCTCTGTAGGTGTTGATTCTAAGTACGTTTAAGCTGTTTAGAATCAGCGTTTACGAAAAACACAGGGGGTGGGTCATTATCGTTAACAAACCGGCCCGTGGAAATTGTCCCCAATGGAGGCGTCGTCACGTCGACGCAGTTTGCTCCATTGTTAAATCTACGTACCTCTCGGCGTCAAGGAACCAACGCATTCTCGACGGGCAAACGCGGGAATTGTATGACGAGACGAGTTGCGGCCTGAGCCTTCGGTATTCCTAGCTAATTACGAGCTCGTCCCGCCTTGCGAGGTAGCCAATTCCTTCAGTAGCGCGTTGGCTTTGCGGAACCAGGGGCGTTCATACCGCTGCATGTAGCGAGGGAGTGTCCGTTTCTTCGCGAGTAGCTTTTGCGCCCATTCGCGCGATTCCTCGCGTTGGCCTGCAAGTTTCAGAAAATACGCATAGTTATAAAGCGTCTCGGTCGTCGTCGAGAATTGTGCTACGTCGACATACAATTGAGCGGCGCGTTCCAACTCCCCGGTTTGCGCATAAGCATCGGCCAGGAGTCCCGCGGCCCTGTAGTAATCGAACTTCCGATCGCTGGCGACGACACGTTCCAGATCGGGAATCGCAGCGTCGAAATCGCCCATCCCTAGGGAAGCCTGCGCGCGGTAATAAAAGGTGTACACGGAATCGCTGCGCGCCGCGATCGCATTCGTGAACGCCTCACGTGCTTTTTCAAATTGCTTCTGATCCTTGTACAGCTCGCCGAGTTCTTCATAGTTTGCGGCGGAAGGGTTGTCCAGAATTTGCGTTTCGACAATCTGAATGCGCGATCTCCGGCCAAACCCTTGAAAGACGCCACGCAGCAAGCCGAGGTCAGGCAATACTTCAACGACGATGTAGACTCCAGCCCCGAGAAATCCTCCGAAAAAAATAACGAAGAACCAGTAATTCTCTGGCCGGCGCCGCACGAAGTGCACGATCGCCAGGATTTGCACGATAAATCCCCAAGGATAGAAGAGATGACTTAAGCCAAACATGGACGACCGCCTTGGGGACAGCATCGCCGCATCGCGCCAATTGGTCAAACGGAACGTCGTATGAGTATCAGCAGAAGTAACTGTCCACTGGTGTTATGTCGCTTTGCTATGATGGGCGGAATGAACCCGATTGACGTACTTGGGATCGCTCTTGGCACCGGATTTTCCTCCGGTCTGAATCTCTACGCGACCGTCGCGACACTTGGCCTGCTCGAGCGTTTCGGAGTCATCCACCTTCCGCCGTCGCTACACGTGCTTGCGCACCCGGCAGTTCTTGCGATTGCCGTCGTTCTGTATTTTGTGGAGTTCTTCGCCGACAAAATTCCTTTTGTCGACACGGTCTGGGACATGCTGCACACGTTCATTCGTCCGCCCGCTGCCGCGCTGCTTGCCTATAGCGCTGCAGGCGCCGCGCCCGCTCATTGGCGCTGGGCCGCTGCGCTTCTCGCCGGTGGAGTCGCTCTAACATCTCACGGCACCAAGGCGAGCGCACGCGCCGCGGTTAACACTACGCCGGAACCGCTAAGCAATTGGGCGCTGAGTTTTGGAGAAGACGTCTTGGCAGTTTGGCTGACGTGGATGGCCACGGCGCATCCGCTGGCAACAACGATAGTCGTCATTGCACTCGTTGCGCTCTCCGTTTTTCTACTCTTTCATCTCTTCCGGTTTGCGCGCCGAGCACTGCAAAAGCTGTTCGCAATTTAAGGCAATATGGAGTGCGGCAGCTCTGCTGCCGCTTTTCTTGCCAAGGAGCGCGACGCTCTTTTTGCTCAGGCGGGGCCGAGCGCTACTTAAGGTAAGTCGCGAGCCAGTCCAAAAACGTCTTGTACCAAAACTGGCTGTTTTGCGGCTTTAGAATCCAGTGGCCTTCATCTGGAAAAACAACCAGCTTCGACGGCACGCCCTGTCTCTGCAATGTGTTAAAGAATTCCAGCGATTGCGTGTAAGGCACTCGATAATCTCGCTCGCCAGCAATCACCAGCGTCGGGGTTTTGAATTTTCCCAAGTCGGCCGCGTAAGTAAGCGGGGCCCACTTGCGGTAATTCTCGCCGCTGGTCCACGGCATGCCCTGCATGTCGTGTTCTTCAAACCAAAGTTCTTCGGTGGCATACATCGCATTTTTATCGTAAATGCCGGCGTGACTGATGATTGCCTTGAAGCGCCCCGTATGAGTCGCAATCCAGTCCGCCATGTAGCCGCCGTAGGATCCGCCCGCGGCCGCCATCCGCGCGCCATCCGTGTATGGATATTTTTTCAGGACGAAGTCCACGCCGTTCATCACGTCCACGTAGGCTTTGCCGCCCCAGTCGTTGGTGATTTCGTCCGTGAATTTCTGGCCGTAGCCCGTCGAGCCGCGCCGGTTGATCATCAGTGTCACGTAACCGGGCGCGGAAAACACTTGCGCGTTCCACCGGTAGCCCCAGGCGTTCGACCACATCGTCTGCGGGCCGCCATGCAGCAGCACTAGCAAAGGATATTTCTTGGTCGCGTCGAAATCCGGCGGCCGAATCAGCATGGCTTGAACGCGCGTTCCGCCTGCGCCTTCAAACCAGAACGTTTCCGGCTCGTTCATTTTGAGCGATGCCAAAATGCTATCGTTCTGGTGGGTTAGTTGCCGCACCCCGGTTCCATCGCTCGATGCCACAAAAATTTCAGCTGGCATCGCCAAGCTCGTGCGCTCAAATACCAGCGTTTTGCCATCGCCACTCAATGAAATTCCCAAGTTGAAGCTGTTTGCAATCAGTTTTTTCGGGGCATCTCCAGCACGAGGGGCCATCGAGTAAATCGGCTGCAGCGTTTCGTCTTCCGCCGTGAAATAAATTGTCTTGCTGTCCGCCGACCAGGTCAGCTCGTTAGCGCTGCGATCAAATGCTTCGGATAGATTCTCGATCTTGCTGGTCGCCCGGTCGTAGAGCATCACGCGCCAGCGGTCCGATTCGTATTCCGCCGTCAATTGCGCGTGATACGCGATGTACTTTCCATCCGGCGAATACGCAGGGCCACTATCAAATCCAGGCTGCGTGGTGATTCGTTTCGCTTCGCCGCCGGCAACTGGCACGACAAACAAATCCCCGTTCGTGCTGATCGCTTCGACGGGATCGGTCACGGCGGTAAAACAAATCTCCTTTGAGTCTGGCGAGAAGTTCATATCGCTGGGCCCGCCGCGTTCATCCGGTGGCACGTCGTAATTCGCTCCCGCCGTCAGATCGCGTGGAGTTGCGCTGCCATCCGCAGGCATTACAAATAGATGACTGCGCTTGCCTTCGTTCCAGTGGGTCCAGTGGCGGTAGAGAAGATGTTCCGCGACGTGCGCTTTCACTTTGTCTTTTTCTATTTCCGCGTCCCGCGCGCTGTTGCAAGCGTCGTCTTTGCAATCCGGATACACGCCCGAGGTAAACGCGATCGTCTTTCCATCTGGCGACCACTTCAGATTGTCCGCACCCGTGGAAAGATGCGTCAAGGGCTTCGCTTCGCCGCCATCCATCGAGAGAAGATAAACCTGTGAGTCCCCACTTCTCGACGACAAAAAGGCAATCGTCTTTCCATCTGGAGACCAAACCGGCGACGAATCGTGTCCGCTTTGCGTCAGTTGCAGCGATGCTCCGCCTGCTGTCGGCACAATCCAGATGTTGCTCACGCCGCGATTCGCATCGAGGTCGGGCGTCGACACCGAGTACGCCACCCATTTGCCGTCGGGCGATACCTGCGCTTCTCCCACGCGATGCATCTGGATCATGTCGGCAAACGTGATGGCGTGTTTTCCCGCTTCTTGCGCCGTGGCGCCGGACGGAACAGCCGATAAAGTCACAACAAACAAGCTGCACCACGAAATGACGCGCTTCATTGCATTTCCTCCCCGATGGAGTACGTCGAATTGCATTTTCCCTGTGCGGAACTGTGGATGATGTCACGATTCGTGGACGATTCCAAGCATACGGCCCCGAGCCCATAGCCAGTTCAACAGCGCCACGGTAAACGTAATGGACAAGACGATGACTTCGGCTCGATGCATTTGCGTGAGAAGCACTCCCATAAACGCGAGCCCCACAAACGCGAAAAATATTCCTGCCGGAAGCCGAAACTTGGCCCCGTCTGGGTACTTTCTTCTGAGCACCGGCAGCGCGGCAACAATCGCTCCATACATAAATAGCCGCGAAATTGCCGATAGCGATGCATTCCACCGAAAGTTTCCGCCGATCGAGAATAAGATGAGCATCGACGCAAAGATCACAATGGAAAAGTGAGGCGTCCGGAAACGTGGATGAATGGCGGCAAAGATAGAAGGGAAGTCTCCGCGCTCCCCCATCGCGAACGTGACGCGAGGCGTATGCAACATGTTCGCGCTCAGGTAGCCGTAAACGGAAATCAGCGTGCCTACGGCGACAAGAGTCACACCGATCGGGCCAAGAAATTGGCGTGCGGAGTCCACCGCCGGTTTTGTTGTCGCACCCGGATTTGCCAGCGTATAAATCACGACGACTTGCACACAAATGTAGAGCAAAGTTGCCGTCACAATGGCAATCAAAAGCGCGACCGGCGCATCCTTCCGCGGATCGTTAGCTTCACCCGAGGCGAAGAGCGCCGCCTCAAATCCCCCGTACGCATAAACCATAAGCAGGATTGCCTGGAAGCAATTTGCGGCCGTTAAGGGGACGACGGCCGGAGTCACTCGCACACTCGGATGCAACGCGAGCGCCAGGAAACCGCCAGCAATAAAAAGAGTGAGCAGGAGTATCTTCGTGATCGTAAAGAAATTGCTCAAAGCTTTGCCGCCGCTCACTCCGCGATAGTTCACAGCGGCCAAAAACCCGATGAGCACAGTGAGAATGGTTGCCCGTATCCATCCCCGAGTCACCGCTGGAAAAAACGAACTAAGATAGGTGATGAACAGATTTGCCACGCCGGAGCATGCTGTAATCCGCGATAACCATGTGAGCCAGCCAATTTGAATCGCTGCGAACCGTCCGAACGCGACCCTCGTGTATAAATAAGGTCCGCCGGCTTCCTGAAAATAGGAGGAAACCTCTGCCAAACACGCGGCGATCACCGCTATACCTGCAAACGCGATCAAGTATCCTGCGGGACTTAGCTTCCCCAAATATCCGGCGATGATCGACGGTATCCCGAAGATGCTCGCGCCAATCATGGTGTTGAGCATCAGCGCAGCGAGGCTCCAGCGCCCGATGGTGCGAACGAGGCCGCCTGGGGAATAGCCTGACTCTGTTACTGCTTCGCTCAATCTTTTGCCGCGGCTACGGGTGGCGCCTTCATTTTTGCAATTTCGCCGAGCACATCAGGTTTTCCGCTGATTCGTTCCAGGTGTGGATAACGCTCGCCGCCGTGATAGTCGACTTTGTAGGTTTGAAAAAAATCTTCATTCTCGATAAGCAATTGAATCGGCTCGCTTCCGTTCTTTGCTTGCCGGATCGCGGCGTGAAGATCGTCCGGACTCCACCTACGGCCATTCACCGCAAGCAACTTCATCCCGGGCGCGATTCCCGCAAGCGCCGCTGGAGAGCCAGGAATCACATCGATAACTTCGTCCCCGTTTTCGCCTCCCGTATCGCGCACCAAAAACCCGAGCGAAAACTGCACATCCGTCAGATGCATGGCGATTTCGCCAGCTTCACGGCTCTCGTTCGGCGTTTCGGTATACACCAGTTTCCATCCGCTGTTTTCCAGTCCGCCGAGTGGCGCGCCGGGTCCATGCGAATTCACGCGCTCCATGAAAAATGCCCGCCAATCGTAAGGCGCGACCACTTGGAGAGCGGCGACGACATCGTCAAATGTATACGGCACGATCTTCGGCCCGGTATTTTCTCCACCCTCAAATTGTCGGCAAAAATCATCCAGCGATTTTTTTCCTTTGGTCACCTGCCGAATGATGGTGTCCGCCTCGAGCCAGATCAACGTGCCTTCGTCGTAGTAATCCGTATCGCGCCGCCATGTCCGGTATTCTTCCGGCGATCCATACAAAAGCTGCGCCGTAACCGCCGTATCTTCCAGGTCGCGCCACGATCGCCCCTTGCGGTGATCGAGATATGCCGCGACCCAAGCGAGATTCTCCCGCAATCTTTCCGGCGTCCAGCTTCCAATTCGCGCCGAAAGCATGGTCCCGTAATACTGGGTCATTCCTTCGTAAACCCAGAGCAAATTTCCTTTCATCGGCTCCTGATAATTTGGAGTCGCCAGCCCGGCTGGCCGCCGATATTTCCCGTTCCACGAATGCGTGAATTCGTGGGGCAAAAGATCCGTCATCGCGTCGGAAATGTTTGGATCTTGAAATGTCCGCGCTGGCACGCGGTTGTCGCTCGATTCGTTATGCTCGACGCCATCCGTCTCCATGTTGTCGCTTTCCGTCAGCAAGAAATCGTAATGCCGATAATGACGCGCTCCGAAGATCGCTCCCGTTTCCGCGACCAATTGCTTCCACTCCTGGATGGTTTCGGGCGTGACCTCCAGCCCGGCTTCGGATTCCGCGGCAATGTGGATGTGATGCTCGGGTTTCTGTCCGGGAGACAAGTCGATCACCCGCACGTGAGCGCCCATTAACACCGGCGAATCCACCAGCGTCGTCAAGCTGGCTGGTTGAAACTCAATCGTTCCGCCAGTTTCGCTTGCGACAGGGAGCGCGGTTCCATATTTCCATCCCGCCGGGATCTGCAAACTCGCCGTATAGGTGAGATCGTCGCTTTTCGCTCCCTGTGGATAGAGGAGCACGGTGTACCAGTTCAAAAGTGCCAGCTGCGCGGTCGCCGAGGGATTTTCTCGTCCTGGCGTGGGACCAATTGGCGAAACGTAATCCAGCGAAACTTCGAGTTCACTCACACCTGCGGGTACCTGGCAGTGAAAGGCAAACATGTCCACGTCATCGCGTCGCCATGCGATCTCTTTGCCACCCGCTCGAAAGAGTACGCCCGTCAGGTTGACGATTGGCCCCACCGGGGAATGTTCTCCTGGAATCCATTTTGGATAGACGAGCGTCAGCGGACCCGCTGTCACGAGGAAAGCCAGTTTCGCGTGAAAAATATGCTTCGTGGCCTCGCGCAAATCCACGCTGAGCCGAACGGGTTTTCGCGCATCTTGCGCCCTCACCGGAACAACGGAAAAAATGAGCGAAGCGATTGTTAGCGGAATCCAGCCAGGCGTGCGCATGAGCATCGATGAGTTCTCCCTAAAACTCGCGCCAGCGTAGCATAATTTGTGCGCCAGCAAGCACGCTCAGAAGTTCATTGCGAGCCCGTTAGTGGTCCGCGCCCTCGACGTGAAGGGCCGCGCGAGTCTGTTACAATCGCACACAGAGCTAGCATGTCAAACGAAGCCGCTCTTTTCCCGCGCAACTTTCGTCAGACGTTTCCCGTTGCCGTTCGTGGCGAGGGCAGCTGGATCTATTCTGCGGATGGACGCAAATTTCTCGATGCGGCAGGCCAGGCCGCAGTGATCAATATCGGCCATGGAGTTCCCGAAATCGGCCGCGCGATGGCTGAGCAATCTGCGAAAATTGCCTTCGCGCACACTTCGCAATTTCATTCTCCGCCAGCAGAAAAGCTTGCGGCTCGGCTGCTCGCGATGGCTCCGCCAAATTTTCGAAAAGGTGGCCGCGTTTACTTCACGTCGGGTGGCTCCGAAGCGGCAGAAACGGCTATCAAGCTCGCGCGCCAATTTCACATTGAAAAAGGGCAGCCTGCTCGCTACCTCGTTCTTTCGCGCCGCCAGAGTTATCACGGCAGCACACTCGGCGCGATGACCGTCAGCGGCAATGTCGCTCGCCGAGCGCCTTATCGGCCTCTGCTCGCCGAGTGGGGGCACATCGCTCCTTGCTTTTGCTATCACTGCCCATTCGGCAAAACATTTCCGCAGTGTCAACTCGCTTGCGCCGATGATTTAGATTCTGTTCTTGCCGAAAACGACGCAGACTCCGCAGCCGCTTTTATCTTCGAGCCAGTTGTCGGAGCAACTCTGGGCGCGGTTGTCCCGCCGGAAGGCTACGTTGCGCGCATCGCTGAGATTTGCCGCAAGCGGGGCATCCTTCTCATTGCGGATGAAGTTATGAGCGGAATGGGCCGTACCGGCAAGCCTTTTGCTGTGCAACATTGGGGACTCGAGCCGGACATTATTCTCGCAGGGAAGGGAATAGCGAGCGGCTACGCTCCGCTCGGCGCTGTTCTCGTCGCTTCCAATGTCGTGGAAGCATTTGAAAACGGAACCGGAAATTTCAAGCACGGATTTACTTACCAGGCTCATCCTGTTGCTACTGCTGCCGGGAACGCCGTACTCGATTACATCGAGTCGCACGATCTTTTCGCGCGCGTCGCACCAGCGGCTGTATCGCTGTGCAATGCTCTCGCTCCGCTTCTTGATCACCGGCACGTCGGCGACATCCGCGGGCTCGGCCTGCTTGTCGGCATTGAATTTGTGCGGGACAAGCCTGCGCGCGCGCCTTTCGATCCTTCCCAAGGCATTGCCGAGAAAATTCGCGCGGCGGCGATGGACGAAGGCGGCGTTCTGACCTATCCAACACAAGGGTGTTTTGACGGCACAAGCGGCGATCACATTCTGCTTGCGCCGCCTTTTATCATCACGCCCGAGGAATCAGCGCTCACCGCGACGGCGCTCGCGTCAGCACTCGCGAAAGTATTTCCTGATTAAGGTGTCGCTGTTCTTCTTATTTCTAGCGTACTCTGCTTGTTCATTACGTAGAGGAGATCGATCGACGATGCGCCGTCTCTCTTTGAAGATTGTACTAATGTTCTGCACAGGCTGCTTCGCCGGATTCCTGGTTCAGGCCCAGGACAAGCCTGCCGCTAAACCTCGCGCACGCGATCTCGGCGTTCCCTTTGATGGCACGCCTGGCCCGCTCAACGCCATCACGGATGTTTCCGGCGTTACCGTGGGGCATACGACAATTATTTCTGGCGAAGGAAAACTGCAAGTGGGTAAGGGCCCGGTGCGCACAGGAGTTACTGCAATTCTTCCACGGGGAAAAGATACGATGTCGAACCCCGTTTTTGCCGGTTGGTGGTCGCTCAACGGTAATGGAGAGATGACCGGCACGACGTGGGTCGAAGAATCGGGTTTTCTGGAAGGGCCCGTAATGATCACGAACACGCACAGCGTCGGTGTCGTTCGCGACGCGGTCATTCAATGGCGCGTGAATCATGGGCAGCCCGATCCCACCGGCTATTGGTGGTCACTGCCCGTGGTCGCGGAAACGTGGGATGGCTGGCTGAACGACATCAACGGTTTCCACGTTAAGGCCGAGGACGCTTTTCATGCGATTGATTCCGCGCACGCCGGCCCGGTCGAAGAAGGCAACGTCGGCGGCGGCACGGGAATGATTTGCAATGAATTTAAAGGCGGCATTGGAACTTCTTCGCGCAGGTTCGCAATCAAGGGAACGAGTTACACCGTGGGAGTGCTAGTGCAGTGCAATTACGGCGTGCGCCCGAATCTTCGCATCGCGGGCGTTCCCGTTGGTAAGGAAATTCCTGAAGATGCCGCTTATAGTTCCGCTGCATTTGCCGAACTCGATCGCGGTTCCATCATAGTTGTCGTCGCCACTGATGCGCCGCTTGTTTCCCATCAGCTGAAGCGATTGGCGCGGCGTGTTTCTCTTGGCCTTGGACGTAATGGCAGTATCTCCGGCAACGGCTCCGGCGATATCTTCATCGCTTTTTCGACGGCAAACTCGGGTGCCGATGGCGCCGATCATGTAGTAGAACTCAAGATGCTTCCCAACGATCTGCTGGAAGAAGTGTTCGCTTCGACCGTACAGGCTACCGAAGAAGCCGTGATCAATGCCATGGTTGCCGCCGAGACCATGACTGGCATCGAGAATCACAAAGTCATTGCCCTGCCGCACGACCGCTTGCGGGAAGTGCTCAAAAAATATAATCGCCTTGCGCAATGAAGGAGCGCCTGTATTTGCAGAGGAGCGTTGGGCAAACGAAGCCATTGCGTGTGAATTGTGGCCACAGCATTTTGCGGCAAACGTTTCTGATTGTCTTCATTGGTGTTTTGGCCTGTTCGTGTTCTTCGCATCCGCCACCGTCTTTCGCGATCACTCACGTCACGCTCATCGACGGCACTGGCGCCCCTGCTCAGCCTGACATGACAGTTTTTCTTGCCGACGAGCAGATCGCCGCGATTGGGCCGTCAAACTCGGTCTTCATTCCGCGCGAGACAAAGACCTTTGACGCGACCGGCAAGTTCCTCATCCCTGGCCTCGTCGACATGCACGCTCACCTCACTGGCGCCGGAGAGCCAACTGGCAGCCGCGAATTTATTCTTCCGCTTCTCCTCGCGAATGGAATCACGACTGTCCGAGACATGGGCGGCGACCTTGATTCCCTGCTTAAGCTGCGAAAAGAAATAGTGGAAGGAAAGTTGCAAGCTCCGCGAATTTTCTTTGCTGGGCCGTACCTCGATGGGAATCCGCCGTTTTTTCAGCCTTCGCTGGTCGTCACCAATTCCACGGAAGCCGGCGAAGATGTTCACTCCTTGATTTCGCGCGGCGCCGATTTCATCAAGGCGCAATCGAACCTCAGTCGTGACGCATATTTTGCGATAGCGGATGTTTGCCGCCGCGAACACATCACGTTCGTGGGGCACGTACCCGATCGTGTTACTGCCAGCGAAGCTTCCGATGCCGGACAGAAAAGCATCGAGCATCTCACAGGCGTGCTTCGTGCCTGTTCAAATGAGGAACCGCTTCTCATTCGCAAGCAGTTCGCCGCCGGTCCCAAGAATGGAACGAAAGGGCAATCCATGGACCGCGAACTTTCGTGGCAGCACGAACTGTTGGAGAGTTATTCGGACCAGCAAGCCGCAGCACTGATTGCAAAATTCATCGGCAATCAAACCTGGCAGGTACCTACGTTGATCCTTCTACGCAACGACGCATATCCCACGCCGGCTACGGATCCCTCGCGCGATCCTCGAAGGAAATACATCCCCTTGCAGGTTCTCGCGAATTGGCAAAAGGGCGCGAAAGAGCGCGACAAGGGTGCAACGCCGCTGGAATACTCTCTGCGTTCCGGCTTGATGCAAGCGTCGCTTCGCATCGTCGCCAAGATGAACGTGGCAGGCGTTCCCATCCTGGCGGGCACGGACACTACGGCTCCATTTATCTTTCCTGGTTCCAGCTTGCATGAGGAACTCGCGCTGTTGGTTCAGGCTGGACTGACGCCGATGCAGGCACTGCAAGCCGCAACGAAACTGCCAGCAGAATTTCTAGGCAAGCTGCAAACGCAAGGCACCGTCGAACAGGGCAAAATCGCCGACCTCGTTTTGCTCGATTCCAATCCGCTCGACGATATACACAATACGCAGAAAATTCGAGCTGTGGTCCTTCGTGGCAAGCTGCTTGACAGAAGTTTTCTGGATGAAGTTTTGACGAAGGAAGAGAACTTTGCGAAAGCGCATTAAACGAAACATTGTGGGCCGCGAAATTATTGGTCGTGACTTTTGCGCGATTGTCTTGCGGAGGCGGAACTCACTTCATTTGATTTTGCACCAACCAGGTGCGTCAGACGAACGCACTAGATAGCCGGCGTCGCGGTCTTCCTCGCCGGATTGAAGAACGGTAGAGCCACCACTTTTGCGGAAACGGTGTGTCGCACGGCTTCGACGGTCATCTCGATGTTCACCGTCGCGCCCACCAATGATTTGTCTCGGTTTACGCACGCTAGCGCAATCATCTTTTTGAGTGTTGGCGACCACGTTGTGGATGTCGCTTTTCCTACCTGCTTGCCGCCATGATAGACAGGCACCGCAACGCGCGAGGCCACGCTTGGCACTTGCGGGGCCATTCCCATTTTGTCGTAGAGTGCCTCGACTTCGTTCCAATTAATCTCCAGACCGACCAGCGCGCGCGCGGCGCCGCCCTTCTTCTTTTCTCTGGCTAGCGCTTCGCGCCCGACGAAATTGTCTTTCTTCAAGTCCACCAGTTTTCCGAGACCAATTTCAGCCGGAGAAAACTTCTGCGATTCGATGACCGCCTTTTTACTCGATGTATAGTCCACTTCGATCAAAATGAGACCGGCCTCGATTCTGGCGATATCCAGCGCAATCATTCCTGCCGGATGAATGTCGAAGGCCTTTCCTTTTTTGATCAGCTCATCCCACACTTTCCCAGCGTTTTTCCATGGCATCCAAATTTCAAATCCCAGATCGCCGGTGTATCCCGTTCGCGAGATGTCCACCGGGACGCCCGCGATTTGCCCGCGTGTAACCCGGAAATATTTCAAGTTCGCCACATCTGCTTCCGTCACAGCATGCAGGAGTTTTGCCGAGGTCGGCCCTTGGAGCGCCAGAGCTGCTACCTCTTCGGAGATATCTTCGATCTTTACATCCAGCGCCAAAGCATTTTGTTGAAACCAGCGCAGGCTCGGATCGGCTGCGGTCCAGCGGTAGTCGTTTTCGCTGAGCCGCGTGATGGTTCCGTCGTCGATCACTTTTCCTTCCGGATCGCACCAGCAACAGTAAATGACCTGGTCGATCGCCACTTTATTTATGTCGCGTGAAATTACGCGGTTCACGAAGCGCGTCGCGTCGCTTCCCGTGATGCGGTACTTGAAGAGGGGCGAAATATCGATCAGCGCTGCGGAATTACGGATGGCATTGTACTCGTGTTCGTGGTGCATCTCGTATACGCTGACGGTGTAATAGCCCGACCATTCGCGGTAGTTCAGGCTCTCGCACAGCGCGAGCGTTTTGTCATGAAATGCAGTTCCAACGGGCACGATTCCTCCGAGGCTCCTGTGCGACGCACGCCACAGGAAGGAAATCGGATTATAGGTGTGAACTTCGCGCCGCGGCAAGCCGTTGTGTCTGCGTGTGCCTATGCGCGGCAAGCGCGCCAACGCTCGCGTTCGCTGGCATGTCTGAAACGACCCGGATAGAATGAAGCGTGGAAGTGACAAAAGGCGGGATAAAGATGCCGGGCAACGGCGCGACGCAGGCAAGAGTTCTAGGGCTCGATGCGAAGGACAATGTTCTCGTGGCGCTCACTGATTTGCGTAAAGGTGAAACGGTAAGTTACCTCGGGAACGAATACGTTTTGTTGTCCGATGTGACCGCTAAACATAAGTTTTTGACACAGGATGTGAGCGCCGGCGGCGACGTGATTATGTACGGCGTGCTCGTTGGCACGACCGTCGAGAGTCTTCGGCGGGGGGACTTACTTTCCACTCGGAATATCCGTCACGCCGCTGCGTCCTTCCATGAAACGGAAGTGGCCGGTCCGCACTGGAATCCTCCGGATGTCTCGGCGTGGGCGAACAAAACGTTTCTCGGATATCACAGAGACGATGGTCAGGTAGGCTCGCGGAATTACTGGCTGGTGCTTCCGCTCGTTTTTTGCGAGAACCGTAATCTGGCGGTTTTGAAACAGGCTTTTGAAGAAGAATTGGGTTTTGCGGCGCCTCAGATTTACCGCAGTCAAGTTGCGGAGCTGGCTCGGCTTTATCGCGAAGGGAAATCGGGAGAGCTACAGAAATCCGCGTTCGGCGAGACGCAGCGCGCGAGCGCTTCCCCTAAAGTTTTTAAGAACATCGACGGCATCAAGTTTCTTTTGCATGAGGCTGGGTGCGGCGGGACGCACGAGGATGCCAGGAATCTTTGCGGTCTGCTGGCTGGTTACATTCACCATCCCAATGTCGCTGGCGCCACGGTTTTGAGCCTGGGTTGCCAGCATGCGCAAGTTTCCATGCTTCATGAAGAGATCAAGCGCCGCGACCCGAATTCTAAGAAGCGCGTATTGATTTATGAACAGCAGAAAAGTCCTTCCGAAACGGCGATGATGAGCAAGGCGATCCGCGAAACCTTTTTGGCCATGGTGGAAGCGGACAAAATCACGCGGCAGCCGGCGCCGCTATCGAAACTAACGCTTGGCTTGCAATGCGGCGGATCCGATGGTTTTTCCGGGCTCTCGGCGAATCCCGCTATCGGACACGTCTCCGACATAATCTCGGCGCTCGGAGGAATCGGTATCCTTTCTGAATTTCCAGAACTTTGCGGCGTGGAACAGCAGCTCATTGATCGCTGCGTTCGCAAAGAAGTTGCGGACCGCTTTGCGAACCTTATGAGGGACTATGCGGCTCGCGCCAAGGCTGTGCGCGCGAGCTTCGAAATGAATCCTTCGCCGGGCAATATTCGGGACGGATTGTTAACGGACGCAATGAAATCCGCGGGAGCGGCGAAGAAAGGCGGCACATCTCCCGTTACCGCGGCTGTGGACTATCCCGAGTACTGCACGGTGCCGGGATTGAACCTGCAGTGCACGCCGGGGAGCGATGTGGAATCCGTTTCGGCGCAGGTTGGAGCCGGCGCAAACGTAATTCTCTTTACGACGGGACTGGGCACGCCGACGGGCAATCCGATTGCGCCCGTTCTGAAGATTTCGACCAATTCGAATCTCGCGCAGCGCATGGCTGACATCATCGATATCGACACGGGCGGAATCATCACAGGCGAAACCAGCATCGAGCAAATGGGCGAGAGAATTTTGGAACGAGTCATTCAGGTTGTGAGCGGGGAAACTCGTACCAAAGCGGAATTGCTCGCTCAAGACGATTTTATTCCTTGGAAACGGGGAGTTTCGCTTTGAGAAGGGAACTGCGCTAGCCGTGAAAGCCCTTCTGCTTTCGCAATACAAGCACCTGGAAATTGCCGATCTTCCAAAGCCGATACCGAGCCCCGGTGAAGTCCTCATAAGAGTTGCGGCCTGCGGCATCTGCGGAAGCGATGTTCACGGTTACGACGGTTCTTCTGGGCGACGCATTCCGCCGATTGTCATGGGACACGAAGCCGCCGGAACAATCGCTGCGCTGGGTGCTGGCGTAAGTGGATTTGCGGAAGGTGACCGAGTCACTTTCGATTCGACAATATTTTGTGGCGCTTGCAGCAACTGCCGCCGCGGAGATGTGAATCTGTGTGACAACCGCCAGGTCTTGGGGGTTTCGTGCGCGGAGTTTCGCCGCCCCGGAGCTTTTGCGGAGTATGTGGCTGTTCCTTCACGCATCCTTTATCGCTTGCCGGGCAATCTTTCGTTTAATGAAGCAGCGATGCTGGAGGCGGTGTCAGTGGCGCTTCATGGCGTTTCGCTAGCGCAGATTTCCAAGGGCAGCACGGCCCTGGTTGTCGGAGCAGGAATGATTGGCTTGCTCACTCTTCAAGCTTTGCGTGCTGCGGGCTGCTCGACAATTTATGTCGCCGACTTGGACAGTACGCGGCTCAAACTTGCGCAGGAGGTCGGAGCGACTGCTGTTCTGTCTTCAGGTGAAGATGTAGCCGCACAAGTGATGCAACTGACCGGCGGAGTTGGCGTTGATGTGGTAATCGAAGCTGTGGGCAGAAACGAAACTGTGAAGGCTAGCATCGAGAGTGTTCGAAAGGGAGGAACGGTCGTTTTAGTCGGCAATATTTCGCCCGAAGTGACCCTTCCGCTGCAAAAAGTCGTGACTCGTCAGATCCGCCTACAGGGCTCATGCGCATCCGCTGGAGAATATCCGCGGGCTATCGAATTGCTGGCGAATGGGGCGATTCACGTGAAACCCTTTATCACGGCTGTGGCTCCGCTCGAGGAAGGTCCGCGCTGGTTTGAGAGACTTTATGCGCGCGAACCCAACTTGATGAAAGTCATTCTCACTCCGGAGACGGTTTCGTGAGCGACGGTCTGTTTGATCTTAGCGGACGCGTCGCGCTTGTTACCGGAACAAGTCGAGGCCTTGGCCAATACATGGCGCGCGCTCTCGCGAAGGCCGGGGCGGATCTTGTGCTTACGAGCCGCGACGTCAATCGCCTGGCCCCGTTCGAAGCGGAAATAAAATCGCTGGGCCGCCGCGCGTATTCCGTCGAACTCGACGTCCGCAGCCAGGAGAGCATCGAAAAGATGGCGGCTGCCGCAGAAGCTGCATTCGGCCATCTGGATATTTTGGTGAACAATGCCGGGTGCAACGTACGCAAGCCGGCGCTTGATGTAACTTGGGACGACTGGAATTTGATTCTCGAGACCAATCTGCGCGGCAGTTTCTTTGTCGCTCAAGCTGTCGCGCGCGGCATGATTGCTCGCGGCTACGGGCGTATCATCAACATCGGCTCCGTCACCACCGTTGCCGGGTATGCGGGCCTAGCACCTTATGGCGCGAGCCGCGGCGGCATAAAGCAATTGACGATGAGTCTCGCCGATGACTGGGGCAAGCACGGTGTCACCGTGAATTGCCTTGCGCCAGGATGGTTTCGCACCGAGCAGAACAAAGTTTTGTACGAGAACAAAGAGTGGTTTGAATATCTCTGCGACCGCATTCCGTTGAAACGTCCGGGCCAGCCGCAGGATCTGGACGCGGCGGTCGTTTTTCTTGCAGCGGAGTCCAGCCGCTATGTAACAGGGCAAACGCTGCTCGTGGATGGTGGAATTTCAACGGGCGCAACGCGTGCGTTGGTTACTCCTGCAAAGACGGCGTCCGATCATTCTCAAGAAACTAGGTAGACATCCGTGAAAATCGTAATGAAATGGCACTCGCGGCGAATCACTGCGCGCTGCGGCACTAAGTTGCCGTCATTCACGCGGGTTCCGGTACAGGATCCATTCGTCCTAGCAGAAATATGTAGGCCGCGATGCTGATGAGAAGAATTGCCGTCGCCGCCACAAAGGCCCAAGCGTAAGAATGGGTTATCTGCACGACGTAGCCTGTTACGATCGGCGCAGCGATGGCTGCTAACTGATTGCTGAAATTCAAAATACCGCCCACCGTACCCACACTCTCTTTCGGAGCAATCAACGAAGGAATGGACCAGCCCACCGGCGACGCCGCGGATAATCCGCCGATAGAAATGCTGATCCAGAAAACCGCGCCGGCGGCGGTCTGTGCGTACGCCGTGCCGAGAATACCGAGCCCGAAACTTGTTCCAGCAATGAGAACGGCCTGACGAACGCGGACAGCGTTCCATCCTCGCTGGATCAGCGCATCGACCAGCCATCCTCCAATCACGAGATCGGTCAGCGTCGCGAAGAGCCAGGGAACGCTGGTGTAAACGACAGAGTGAAGCAAATCCACATGATGGACTGCCAAAAAATAGGACGGCAGCCAAGTTAAGAGCAGATAGAAGGTGTAGTTGTAGCCGAAAAAACCTAATGCGAGGCCATTCACTCTTCGTTGGCGGAGCAGATACCAGAGTGGCGCGCCTTTTGCGGCCCTGGTTTGGTCCTCCGGCTGTGCACCGCCCTTTGCAATGAATTGCCGCTCCGCAACCGAGAGGCGCTTGTCTTCGCTCGGGTTTCGGTAGAACGCGTAGAACAAAATAAAATAGAGGATGCTGATGAAGCCTGTCGACGCGAAACTCCATCGCCAGCCAAAATGCAAAAGCAGGATGCCGAGCAGCGGCACTCCGATGGCGGAAGAAAGTTTTGCCATCGAGTCAAAAATTGCCGTAGCGAGGCTGCGTTCTTGTTTTGGAAACCAGTAGCCGACGGCTTTGGAGTTCGCCGGGAACGTGGGGGCTTCGCCAATTCCAAGGAGCAGCCGTGCTGCTAGAAAACCGCCAAGTCCTGTCGAGATCGCTGCGCCGAAGGAAGCTACGGCCCAGAGAATAGTGCTTAGGCGGCCTACGCGCCGAACACCGAATTTGTCCAGCAACAAACCGGAAGGCAGCTGAAGCGCCGCATAAGTCCAATTGTACGCGCTCGACAGATAGCCGAACGTGACTGCCGAAATGCCAAAGGCGGCAGTTAGTGCGTCCTTCGAGACAGAAAGATTGACTCGATCGAAATAGTTGACGAGGACGCCGAAACCGAGAAGGCAGGCGATTGCCCATCTGCGACGGGGAATGCGGTCAGGTTCAGAAATTGCGTGGTCCAGAGTCGCCACCATGAAAATATTTTCTCGAGTTGTCTCCCACCAAGAATCCAGGAGAAAAGTCCATCCAATCGCCGGGCAGAGTATCCCATGAGAAGGTGGAAAACGGCGGTTACCTTTCTCGCTTTTCGAGAACGGTGCAAGATTTGTCATTCGTCATGAGTCCCGCAGTGTGCATCCATGTATTCCGAAAGAGCTGCGCTTGTGTGCTTGCCCCGCTTCCACCCCTCGCAGTAGACTACGCCGTCTTCCATTCAGGTTGGTTTGGTAAAGAAGGTTCAAAACCTGGTACGCAACGGACAAACAAAATGAATGCATTCTCAACTCGACGCGATTTTCTTCGTACCACCGCGGCTGCTGGCGCCGGACTTCTGCTTTCGCATCCCGCTAGTGCCGCGAAAAATAAATATGTTCTGCTATTCACGAAATCGTCTGGCTTCGAACACGCGGCCATCAAAGTCACTGACGGGAAACCCAGCATTGCCGAAACGGCCATTCGTTCCTTCGCCGCGCAGAACCATTTTGATCTCACCGCATCAAAGGACGGCCGCATTTTCGACTCGAAAGAGTTCCACGAGTATGCCGCGGTCATCTTCTTTACGACCGGTGACCTCACACAGGAAGGCACCGACAAGAATCCGCCCATGTCCGTGCTAGGCAAGCAGACTTTTCTAGATGCTATTCAAAATGGCATGGGGTTCGTCGGCATTCATGCCGCCACCGACACTTTCCACACGCCGCCGGATACGCCTGATCTTTCAAATCGATACATCGCGCATGGGGAACAGTCCGATCCGTATCTTCGGATGATTGGCGGCGAATTCATCATTCATGGCCAAGACAAAGATCCCCGGCTACAAACCGCGAACGTCATCATCAACGACCCCAAGTTTCCCGGCCTCGATGGAGTGCAATCTCCCGTGAGTTTGATGGAAGAATGGTATTCCATGAAGGATTTTGCTCCGGACCTTCATGTGGTCTGCACTTTGGATACTTCGACGATGAATGGCCTTGCGTACAAGCGGGCGCCGTATCCTGTCGTCTGGACACGCATGAGCGGGAAGGGAAGAGTGTTCTACAACGCCATCGGCGACCGCGCCGAAAACTGGCAAAATGCGTTTTTCCTCAATCTGCTAGCGGGCGGAATTCGGTGGGCGATCGGTGATGCAAAGGCCTCAGTTTCGCCTAACTTGAAGACCGCGGCACCGGGTTACGCTGAGATTCCGCCGCCATATCCGCCGAAAGCGAAATAACGCTACGATTGCGAGCTTCGTCAATCACAAGAAAGCCTGATCAGTGGTCGTCACGTTTCCTTTGATTCCTGCACGCTCTGTTGAAGAACCATTGGATCAATCCCGGCCAGCATCCCCAGCCACAGGAATAGCTGTTCTCGGCACAATCGAGTGTTCCACCTCCGCTGCTGACTCCACATACCTTGTCAAATACAACTCTATCGGAGTTACTTCGAATGGAATTTTTTCTCGAGGGGAAATTGGCGGCATCTGCTGTGTCTTTATTAAGCTCACGCCATCGTTCCAAGGATTGATCTTGATTCTTGATCCCATTGGCAGAGCGCCTAGCTGCTGCAAGCTGGCCGGGTTGAGCGGCGGAGCTAGCTGAAGCAGTTGCGATGTGAAATACACCTGATTCCCCAACCGAGCGCTAATCAACTGCTTTAAAGCCTGTTCCTGGGACTGAAGTTGTGAGAAAAACAACCCCACGTTGGCCAACTTGTCTTTATATGGAGATTTTCTTAGCCACTCCAGCGCCCTCTCACTATTCCTTCGGGCTTCTTGCTGATTGTCGGCAAAAGAGAGTTTTTTTAATGCCTCGGTCGGAGTCAATCGCAAGATATCGCTGAACCCATACTGGTCTTGTGCCGGTTTGGGAGTCATCGCATCCGCAATTTCAAATGCAAGAAGCGCAGCGAGCGTCTCTTCGTTCGGCACAACGTCGATTAAACCACGGCTCAGTACGATCGTTTTCTGCATCGAAAATAACTCAAAGTCACTTGTCATGAGCACACGGCATTTGATTTCGATCCCTGGGTCAAAGTTGTTGGTCGTAATGATGTTGTTCACGATCGTATTGAGGACCTTCTCGACGTCTCCTTCTGGTGCCATTAGTCCAACCCTCTGGAGAACCTCCATCACGTTGTCTTGCGACATCTCTCTCCATCCTCTCTGTTGGTCGAGTGGGGAGCGATCCTGCTTTTCTGATTCGTCTTTCACCTGGCCTTCGGTTTCAACAAGCAGGCGGCCTAATTCTTCCTGACGGTTTCGCGATGAAAGCCCATATCCCCAGAGATGCGTTCGCGCTTTGAATCTCGGGCCACCCGTTGGAGGTGGCTCTCGCAAGTCCTGGATGTAGATGTCGCTCGGCAGCCACAATCCGGATCTGACATTGGTACGCCAGGAATCGAAGTGCTCATAGAACTCGTCTTCGAAGTGTTTTAGCGAAAAGCTGCTCTCTGGCGCGTACGTTCCGTTCATTCGAACAATCGTGAAGTCCTGGTCTTCGACCCAGATTCGACCCCGAAATCGGGGCCCTTTCGCTTTCGGCGTTCGTTCCACATCAAAAACATAGCAACGTACTTCACCGACAAACATGCGCTGCCCAGGCCTTGGAGGCGTGAGACGGTAATGCTCTCTATCAAACTCATGCGTGTCCACAAAGGCCATTTGTAGGAAGCCCGCCGGGTCATACGCCCACATCATTGACCCTTTGTGTGTTCTGGCGGTCATCGGGTGAACCTTCATCGTCTTGTTATGAAAATCCGCTTGACCGAGAAAATACAAATCTCTTTTTGGAACAGTGCCCATCAGCACATCCGATTTTTCTTCCTGAATATAGGTCTCGACGATGGGCGCGTAACTCGCGATGATCTCTACCTGCTCTTTTTCTCGCCTAAACACCCGCTCGGCGATTTCGTTCAAGCTTCGCTCGGGTGGCGCGGTCTGTGTATTAGGAGGTGAACTCTGAGGGTCTTGCCATTCCCCCGAGTCAATGGAATTCTGGGGAGCCTTCGAAATTGCTTCGAGTACCGTTCGGCCTGTTCTGGCATGCATCCCGGCTAGGCACACCAGCGCGTTTGAAATCAAAGTCCTGCGATCCATTTCGACCTCTCAGAGATGCGGCGCGTTTTGGAGAACAGCGTTGCACCTTCGTTCAGTCAAAATGCACGACAGTTACCAGATGTTGACGAATCCTTCGTTGACCGCGTCCTCGCTTGTATTCTTTGAAGAATCTAATATTTACGATGCGTGATGGCGGTTCCTCCGGTGTTCGGCCCTCCACGGGGGCCTTGATTTCTATTCCCGATTTGGTTCATTGGAAGGGCCGAGTTCCAAAATGGGAATCGGCACAATCTGGTCCGAAAACCTCTTCATCCCGCCGCCCTTGTGCCAAGTCCCTGCTGCCAGTAAAATGTCCCGTCTTCCAGTCGCATCGCATCTTCTTTTCAGTGCGCATCTTTAACGGGGTCTTTCTGCATGGCGCAGCACTACGACGTCATCGTCATCGGTGGCGGCCACAACGGACTTGTGAACGCCGCCTACCTTGCCAAGGCAGGGAAGAAGGTGCTCGTCCTGGAACGCCGTCATGTTCTCGGCGGCGCTGCTGTTACGGAAGAAATCATCCCAGGCTTTCTTTTTTCAGAGTGCTCTTACGTAGTTTCTCTTCTTCGGCCGGAAATTATTCGCGAACTAGACCTTCCGCGTCATGGTCTCGAGATCCTTCCGCTCGACGGCACCTTTACGCCCATGGCCGACGGCAACCACCTCTGGCGCATGAACGACCATGCGCGCACGCAGCGCGAAATTCGCCGCCATTCCCGCGTTGACGCTGAAGCCTACGACGAATTTTCAAAAATGATGACGCCGATGTGCCGCTTCGTGAAGCCGTTGCTCTCGATGATTCCGCCCGATCCAACCACTCTCAAGCCCGGCGATCTCAAGCAGCTTCACTTCCTCATGCAACGCTTCCGCAGCCTTTCTTCCGACGAGCGCTACACACTCGTCCAACTCATGACCATGAGCGCGGCTGATTTTCTCGATCAGTGGTTTGAGACGGACGTTCTCAAAGCCACCATGTCCGCCTCGGGGATCATCGGTACTTTCTTAGGCATTCGCTCGCCAGGCACGGCGTACGTTCTTTTGCATCACTACATGGGCGAAATCGACGGCGCGTTCCGCTCCTGGGGATTTAGCCGCGGCGGCACCGGAGCCATCTCCAACGCCATCGCTGGTGCGGCTCGCGAAGCGGGCGTCGAAATTCGAACGCAAGCTCCCATTGCGAAAATCCTAGTCAAAAACGGGCGCACTTGCGGCGTAGCTCTGCAGAGCGGGGAAGAAATATCCGCCAACGTCGTCTCTTCGAGTGTCGACCCGCATCTCACCTTCGAGAAATTTCTCGAACCCAGCGAGTTGCCTTCGGATTTTCTCGATGGTGTCCGTCGTTACAAATACCGCGGCTCTTCCGGCAAAGTGAATCTCGCTCTCGATGCGCTTCCCGATTTCAAGTGTTTGCCCGGCTCCGGAGCTCATCTTCGCGGTGCGATTTCGATTTCTCCCAGCATCGAGTACATGGAGCGCGCCTACGACGATGCCAAGTACGGGAATTTTTCGCGCAGGCCTTACATTGATATGGTCATCCCCAGCCTCACCGATCCAAGCGTCGCGCCTCCGGGCAAGCACGTAATGTCCTGCTTCGTTCAATACGCGCCATACAAACTCGCGAAAGGCACCTGGGACGACCAGCGCGAGGCTTTCGGCGACGCTGTCATCAACACCATCGCTGAGCACGCTCCCAACATCAAAAAAATTATCACCGGTCGCCAAATCCTCACCCCGCTCGATCTCGAGCGCGAATTCGGCTTAACGCAAGGAAACATATTCCAAGGCGAGCTCTCTCTTGAGCAGCTCTTTTTTCTTCGCCCAGTTCCTGGATGGGCGTACTACCGCACTCCCATCGACAACCTCTATATGTGCGGCTCCGCGACGCATCCCGGCGGCGGCATCATGGGCGCACCCGGGCGCATCGCGAGCCAGGTCATTCTCAAGGATTGGAAGAAGAACAAATCCTCCCGTTCGAACGGGAGCAAGAACTAATCATGCCCATTGGACAGCGCGTAGCTATCATCGGCGGCGGCCACAACGCTCTTATCACCGCGTTCTATCTGGCAAAGGGTGGTTTCAAGCCGGTCGTTCTCGAACGCCGTGATTTGGTCGGCGGCGGTGCGGTCACCGAGGAATTTCATCCCGGCTTTCGCGTTTCCACGCTAGCGCATACTGTTGGGCCACTTCGCGCCGATGTTGCACGCGATCTTCAACTGGAAAAATTCGATTGCGAAATTCTGCGCCCCGATCCGCGCGTCTTCGCACCGCGCCCGGACGGCCAAGCGCTTCTCTTCTACGACAATATTGCGAAGACGGCTGGCGGCATCGCACATCTCTCCGCAAAAGATTCTGAAAAATATTCGCAATTCGCATCGTCGCTCGAAGAAATCTCCGGCTTCTTTGCGCAACTCTGTTCCATCACGCCGCCCGCCATTGACTCCCCTTCTCCAGAAGATTTCTGGCATCTTTTCAAGACTGGCCGCCATGTGCGCAGCCTTGGCAAGAGCGGCATTTTCGATCTTCTCCGCTGGGGCCCGATGGCCGTCGCTGATTTCGTCGCTGAGTTTTTTGAGACCGAATTGCTTCGCGCTGTCATCGCCGCTCGCGGCATATTCGGGACCGCGCTTGGGCCGTGGTCTGCTGGTTCCACTGCGGTCCTTCTCCTCCGCGCCGCAGTCGACGCCAATCCAGCCGGTCCCGCTGCATTTCCGCGCGGAGGCCTCGGCTCTCTCACGCACGCTCTCGCCGACGCCGCCCGCAAAGCCGGCGCTGAAATCCGCACCAATGCCGAGGTCCAACACATTCGCGTAAAAGACGGCGCCGTCACCGGGCTTGTTCTCGCCGATGGCGAGGAAATCGCCGTCGAGGCCGTCGTCTCTGGTGTAGACCCCAAACGCACGTTTTTCAAACTCCTCGATCCCACTCAACTCGATCCAACTTTCGCTCTTCGTATTCGCAATGTTCGCGCGTCTGGCACAGTCGCCAAAGTGAATCTCGCTCTCGGCGGTCTACCAACTTTTCCCGCGCTCACCGACGCTATTGCTCCCGACGGCTTCATTAAGGCGCTCTCCGGCCGCATTCACATTGGCCCCGAAATCGATTATCTCGAACGCGCCTTCGATGCTTCCAAATACGGCGAGTTTTCCTCCTCACCCTACCTAGACGTTACTATACCGACGCTTCTCGATCCCGCTCTCGCGCCAGAAGGCAAGCACGTACTTTCCGCTTACGTCCAATTCGCTCCCTTCAAACTTTCTGGTCCCTCTGCCGACGGCAAAGCATCCGTTAAGTCGGAATCGAACTGGGAGGGCCGACGCAAAGACCTCGGCGATACCGTGGTTAAAACTCTCTCTGAGTACGCCCCTGATCTGCCCGGCCTCGTCGAACATATTCAGGTCATTACTCCCCAAGATCTTGAAACCATCTACGGTTTTACCGGCGGCCACATTTTCCATGGCGAACTCGCCCTCGATCAGCTTTTCACCATGCGCCCCGTTCTGGATTGGGCTCGCTACAAAACGCCGATCCGAGGACTCTACCTGTGCGGCTCCGGCACTCATCCCGGCAACGGTCTGACCGGCGCATCCGGCGCCAACGCCGCCCGCGAAATCATCCACGACCTCAGATAGTTGGCATGACCAAACTCGAGCTTGTTGAAGAATCGGGTCTTCCATGGATCCCGACAATCCGATAGTCAAACTGTGCGTGGACGGCATGAAGGCGGAATCGGAAGGCAGAATAGACGAGGCGCGTCTACTTTTCGTCCAAGCGTGGGAACAGAGCAAGAATGACTTTGATGCTTGCATCGCAGCTCATTACGTTGCGAGACACCAGAAGACTCTAGAGGAGACTCTGCATTGGAATAGAGAGGCGCTGGACCGTGCCGACGCGGTAAATGACGAGCGAGTTCACGGTTTTTATCCATCTCTCTACCTGAATCTTGGCAAGGCTCATGAAGATCTTGGCAATTGGGAGCAAGCCAAGAGACACTACGAGTTGGCGGCAGCGAAGATGAGCAACCTTCCATTCGAAGGAAGGTATGGCGATGAAGTTCGGGACGGAATCAAGCGGGGGCTGCAGCGAGTCCCCTAATTTGCAGGCTTTATACATGATCCACATCGACCGCGCGAAACTCCAAGCCCTCCACCAGCGCGAAGAAAAGCGCTTCGTCGCCGATCACCCGCGCTCCGCCGAACTCTATCTGCGCGCACAATCCTCTCTCCTCGGCGGCGTCCCCATGAACTGGATGAACAAATGGGCTGGCGCATTCCCTGTTTTCGTAAAATCCGCCAGCGGCGCGCATTTCACTGATGTTGACGGTCGCGATTACGTCGACTTCTGCCTCGGCGACACCGGCGCTATGACAGGCCACTCTCCGCAGATTGTTGCTGACACTGTCGCGCGCCGCGTCCGAGAAGGCATGACTTTCATGCTTCCCACCGAGGACGCGCTCTGGGTTGGTGAAGATCTCCAACGCCGTTTCGGCCTGCCCTATTGGCAATTCACGCTCACCGCCACCGATGCCAACCGTTTTTCAATTCGCATCGCGCGCGAAATCACCCAGCGCCCTAAAATCCTTGTCTTTCATTACTGCTATCACGGCACGGTAGATGAATCCTTCGCCACGCTCGAAAACGGCGGCGTCGGCCCCCGCCGCGGCAACATCGGTCCTCCTGTAAATCCAGCTGAAACCACGCGCGTTGTCGAGTTCAATGATCTGCAGGCCCTCGAAGCTGCGCTCAAGCATCACGATGTCGCCTGCGTGCTCGCCGAGCCCGCCATGACCAATGTCGGAATCATCCTTCCTCAGGACGGCTACTGGGCCGCCGCGCGAGAACTTACGCGTCGCTACGGCACGCTCCTCATCGCCGACGAAACCCACACCATCTGCGCTGGACCCGG
This sequence comes from uncultured Acidobacteriota bacterium, assembly GCA_963784015.1. Classification (GTDB taxonomy): domain Bacteria; phylum Acidobacteriota; class Terriglobia; order Acidiferrales; family UBA7541; genus Acidiferrum. The sequence continues at coordinate 156,702 of CAWAPX010000023.1, read as the reverse complement.
CGGCTGCACTCACGAATGGAATCTCCAGCCCGACATACTCGTATTCGGCAAGCCCATTGGCAGCGGCATTCCCGGCGCCACATACGGCGTCACCAAAGAAGTCGCCCAGCGAATCGCCTCACGCCTCCATCTCGAAGACGTTGACGTAGGCGGTATCGGCGGCACGCTAGCTGGCAACGCGCTCTCCCTTGCCGCCATGCGCGTCACGCTCGAGCACATCCTGACGCCAGCCGCTTTCGCTCACATGATCCCGCTAGCCAACCGTTTCGCCGACGCGGTGGCAGCCCAAATCGTCGCCGTTGGCCTCCCCTGGAATGTCACGCGCCTAGGCGCTCGTGCTGAGTACACATTCGCGCCCCACGCGCCGCACAACGGCGGCGAATCCGCTGCATCAGCGGACTTCGAACTTGAGCGATTCCTCCATCTCTACGCTCTAAACCGCGGCGTGCTCCTAACTCCGTTTCACAACATGGCCCTCATGTGCCCCGCCACCACCGAAGCCGACGTTGACCTTCACACTAGAATCTTTGCCTCCGCGACGCACGAACTCGTCTCGTAGGGGCGGGGCATGCCCTGCCCCTCTTCCGGATTTCTACTCGTCTTTGCAGTCATTGTTCTTTCGGATAGGACAACGGCCCAGCTACACTTGCGCTCGCTGCGTTTGACCCCTTTCTCGCATTTTCCCGAAGTTCGTTCACCAGTCGCTGGACGCCGTCTACATCCTCGATGTCCGCAAACACGGGAACATCTTCAAGCTCAAAACGGCTCATGCTTCTTGGTTTCCGTCCTGATCTTCGTCCAACAATGATCGGTCATTTCTCGCCGAACCACAGGGTTCCCATGGTTGTCCCTTGCGCTCAATCACAGGTATAGCTTCCAAGAACATCCAGATGGCCTTCCGTTTACGTCCTTCCTGAACAATAGGACGCGTCGGCCGGTCACTCCATAGTAAGTGCGCCGTTTCAACCAGGCATCGTGGAAGAATCGTCCCCAGACAATGTATTGACCTATCACGAGAAAAGGAACACCCCACAGCACCATGAACCATGACGGGCCCGCGTGTCGCGCACTACTTCCCCAATATCCAAGTGCGTTGGCTTCCCAAAACACAAAGAAGCCGGTCCACAATAGAGTGAATGGTATGGTCGCCCAGTCATCAGAATGAAAAATCACGCCCGGATTGGGCATGCCGGCCCAATGCAAGTTTTCTCCGGACAGCATTTCTGGTTGCATCTTCATGGCTGCCCGCGAGTTAATCGTTCCCATCTGCCTCCTCATGCATGGTGGTGTTCAGTTGTTGTGTGGACAATCATTCGAATTGCGAATGTAGAAAAATCCTTCCTCGATGTCCATAAGAATTAACGCAACCAATTAGAATTGGCATTCCCCTTGGCACGTTCGTATCCGCCGAGTTTCTTTCAACCGGAGTCGCTTGGCCAAAGCCTTGTCGCAAATTCAACCACCGCTGTACAATTCCTTGTTTGCCTATCGAGGAGGAAACCTGCCATGGCCACGGCCGAAGCCAAAATCCAAATGACTGAATTCACGAACGAGCCTTTTGTCGATTTCTCGCAGCCCCAAAATCGCAAAGCCATGGAAGACGCGCTGAAGAAAGTCGCCTCCGAATTCGGCCGCGAATACCCCATGTATATTGGGGGGCAAAAAGTCATCACGACAGCGAAGCGCACTTCGACCAACCCGTCGCACCCGACGCAAATTTTTGGCATTTTTCAGGAAGCTACGGCCGATCACGCGAATCAGGCCGTAGAAGCCGCGTACAAAGCCTTCGATTCCTGGAAGCGCGTCCCAGCCGAAAAGCGTGTCGAAATTCTTGCTGCGCGCATCGGACATCATTCGGAAGCGCAAATTCGAGATTTCAGCCTGGATTTGTTACGAGGTCGGCAAGTCTTGGGCAGAAGCCGACGCCGACACCGCCGAAACCATCGACTTCCTTGAATTCTACTGCCGCGAAATGCTTCGGCTTTGCCGGGCCGCAAAGTGTCGTACCAATGAAAGGCGAGAGGAACTATCTCAAATATATTCCGCTGGGTGTCGGCGCCGTCATTCCGCCGTGGAATTTCCCCGCCGCCATCGCCGCCGGAATGAGTGCTGCATCGCTCGTGACTGGCAACACAGTTGTTCTCAAGCCGTCGGAGGAATCTCCGCTCGTCGCGGCAAAAGTGGTCGACATTTTTTATGAAGCAGGCATCCCTAAGGAAGCATTGAATTTCCTCACTGGTCCCGGCGAAACGGCAGGCGACGCACTTGTCAAAAATCCTAAGACTCGTTTTATCGCCTTCACCGGCTCCAAGGAAGTGGGCCTGCTTATCAGTGAGAACGCGGGCAAGAAAGTTCCCGGCCAGATCTGGATTAAGCGTACCGTGCTCGAAATGGGCGGCAAGGATTCCATTATTGTGGACGCGGAAGGCGACGTGGATTCCGCGGTTGAGGGCGTTGCGCAAGCTGCTTTCGGCTATCAGGGACAGAAATGCTCGGCCTGCTCGCGCGCCATCGTCTCGGAAAAAGTCTATGACTCATTCGTCCAGAAATTGATTGAGCGCGCCAAGAAAGTCACTGTCGGTCCCAGCGAAGATCCCGGCAACTATATGGGACCTGTCGTCAGCGAATCAGCTATGAAAACCATTTTTGGTTACATCGATTTAGGCAAAAAGGAAGGGAAATTGGTTCTCGGCGGCGAACGTGCTCCCGGCGATGGCTACTTCGTGCAACCCACTGTCATCGTTGACGTGGATCCCAAGGCTCGGCTTGCCCAGGAAGAAGTTTTCGGGCCGGTCCTCGCGGTGATTAAAGCGAAGGACTTTGACCACGCTCTTGAAATCGCCAATAACACCGAATTTGGACTAACCGGAGCTGTTTACTCGAAAAATCCGGAGAAACTCGAAAAAGCGCGGGAATCCTTCCACGTTGGCAATTTATATCTAAACCGGAAATGCACAGGCGCAATGGTCGGAGCGCATCCCTTCGGCGGCTTCAATATGTCTGGAACCGATTCCAAAGCGGGCGGAAGAGATTATTTGCTGCTTTTCATGCAGGCCAAAACTGTCGCCGAGAAATTGCCCAGTTAAGAACCGGGCGACGTTATAGCGTTGTCTTTCCTCGCCCACTTGAGTATGAGAAAAACCGGGTAGCTGAGCACGAGCACCGCGAGCGCTAACACCGCGGGGCTCGGTGGCCAAAACTTACCCGACGCAAGCGAGCCTTGTAGGTCTGTGATGATCGAAGCGACTAGAAACACGACGGACGCAAAGAGTGCAATTCCTGTGGTCCACGGATAACCCCAAGCTCGGTATGGCCGTGCCATGTCCGGCTCGCGCTTGCGCAGCACAAAAAGCGATGCATACGAAAGCGTGTAGTTCGCGACAAAGAAAAACGCAAGCATATCAATCACGCGCTCAAACGTTCCGGTCAGCAAGAAGAGCACACCCGCAACGGTGCTTAGAAAAAGTGCCAGTACGGGTGTACCGCCCTTGTTTACGCTTGCTGCGCGGCGGAAAAAGAGCCCGTCACAGCTCATCGCATGCAGAGTGCGCGTACAAAAAATCTGGTTGGCGTTCATCGAACTGAGCATCGACACAATCATGATTAAGCGAATCACTGGATCGCCGTATCTTCCAAAAATGCGCGCTGCGGCCGCTCCCAACGCGAAGTCGTTTCCAGCAATTTCGTTCATGGGCAGCACATAAAGTACCGCGAGGTTCAGTAGGAGATAAATTCCCATCACGGAAAAAACACTTCCGAAGATCGCACGAGGAACGTCGCGTCCCGGGTTACGTACTTCTCCTCCGACGTAGACGACACCGTCCCACCCATCAATGGTGTAAACGACGGCTTGCAAGCTGAGAATGACCGCGATGAGAAAAGGCCAGCCGCTGGGCATGGCCGGAAGCGGGGAAGTAGAACCTGAAGACGCTCCGTGGGAGTGGCCGCCCAGCGCAAAGCACGCGGCGACGAGCACAACGAATGCGGCGGTCTTAAGCGCGGAGGTAACGAGTTGTGTCCCGCTGCCCCAGCGAATGCCGCGCCATTGCAGCAGGAAAAATCCGCAGATGATGCCGACGGCAATCAGCGATTCATGCCCTGCGAGAGCGGGGAAAAAATAGCGGCTATACTCTGCAATGACGATTGAGACAGCAGCAGCTGTGCCGCACGTCGAAAGCCAGTCGCTCCATCCGACGATGAAGCCAGCATATTCACCGATGGCGCGGCGCGAAAAATTATATTGTCCGCCGCTGCGGGGAATCGAGGCGCCAAGTTCTGCGAGCGAGGAGGCGCCAAAAAGCGCGTAGAGTCCCCCAACAACCCACACGCCGATGAAGAGCCACGCGTTGGGCAACATTTTCGCGATGTCTCCGGGCGTGCGAACAATCCCCGCGGCGATGGCGTTGCCAACCGCTACGGCAATGCCGAACCAGACGCCAAGCACTTGCAGCAGCTTGCCGGACCCGCGAGTTTGCGGGCCAGCAGCGTTGGTGCTGGTGGAAGACTCGGCCGATGTGTTAGACAATGTGGAGTCTCAGGTGTGAATCGGAAACTCCGCCATCATAATGGTGATGTGGCAAAATGCAAGCCAGAACTCCGTGATTTAAAAAATGGCGGCCAGCAGGTTTCATGACGATCTACCGGAGAGGGAGCGGATTTGGAAGTAGAGCGCGCGCCAGCAATTAAGAGAGAAATTGACACGCAGCTTGACGCTAGCGGCGCTGCGCCACCTGCGGACGTTTCGGTCGTTATTCCATGCTTGAACGAAGCGAACTCGCTTTCCCTTTGCGTGGAAAAAGCGATGAAGTCTTTTCAGGCGGCGGGGCTGCGCGGAGAAGTTGTTGTCGCTGACAACGGCTCGACGGACGGCTCCATCGAAATTGCCGAAAAACTCGGAGCGCGCGTGGTTCGCGTGGAGCAGCGCGGCTACGGCGCAGCGCTGCGCGCGGGAATTTCGGCGGCGCGCGGAGACTTCATTATCATGGGAGACGCCGACGACAGCTACGACTTCGGCGATGTGCCGCGCTTCGTCGAGATGTGGCGGCAGGGCTACGACGTGGTGATGGGCAATCGCTTCCGCGGGGAAATAAAGCCCGGCGCGATGCCCTGGCATCACAAATATTTTGGCAATCCCGTACTCACCTCGGTGCTGAATCTTTTCTTTCACGCGGGCATCGGCGACAGCCACTGCGGGATGCGCGGCTTCACTCGCTCCATCTACGACCGCATGGATTTACGCAGCACAGGAATGGAATTCGCGTCGGAGTTCGTGATCAAGGCCGCGCAACTCGGCGCGCGCATCACAGAAATTCCCATCACGCTCTGGCCGGACAAGCGCGGGCGTCCGCCACATCTTCGCAGTTTTCGCGACGGCTGGCGCCATTTGCGATTCATGCTGCTGTATGCGCCGAACTGGCTTTTCATTCTTCCTGGTGCGTTACTGGTCGTACCGGGCCTTTTTATCGTGTTTTGGTTGCTGCCGGGACCGCGCCGCGTCTCGCCAAATGTTGTTCTGGACATTCACACGATGATCTTCGGCGTTATCTTCACTCTACTCGGCGTCCAGATCCTTTCGATCGGATCGTTCGCGAAAGTTTTCAGTTATGCCGAGCGATTTGACCGCAACACAGTTTCGCTGAAGCGCGTGCTAAAACGGGTAACGCTCGAGACCGGGCTGCTTCTGGGCGGCGCGCTCTTTCTTGCGGGTTTTGCGGGATGCGCTTGGGTCACCTGGCAATGGGCTGCCAGTGGGTTCGGACCGCTTGCCCAAGTCCGTCAGGTTCTTTTCTGGTCGATGTGGCTCTTCCTCGGCGTTCAAGTGATTTTCGCTTCTTTTTTTCTGAGTATGCTCGGCATCAGCCGCGGCACATATATTGGCGACTACGACCTAAAATAAATGCCCTATACCGGGATCGACCACTTCATCGCCAAGCTTCGTTTTCGCGCTGCCTATCCCCATATACGTCCCGGCTCGCGTGTCTGCGATCTCGGTTGCGGTTTGGAGGCGGCTTTTCTGGATTACGCTTCCGATCGCATCGCCACGGGCGTTGGTGTCGACGATCAAGTTGCGGACGGCGTCCAAGGTCGCTGGCAACGCGTGTGCGGGGATTTGAGTAAGCCGCTTCCGCTGCCGGACGCCAATTTCAATCACGTCGTGATGCTTGCCGTTCTAGAGCATCTTACCGAACCGGAGAAGGTGCTTAGCGAAGCGCATCGAATTCTCGCGCCCGGCGGTTCATTGATCATGACGTGGCCATCGGCGATGGTTGATCCAATTTTGGATACCCTGCACAGGCTACACCTGATCAGCGATGAAATGGAAAGCGACGAACACCAAAAACGAATTCCCGTCGAAGCGCTTGAACAAATGCTCCAGCGCATCGGCTTTCAGAAATTTATTCACCGCCGATTCGAGTTTGGTCTGAACAATCTGATGGTCGCTTTTCGGTGAGAATTACCTGGTTGTGAAGTGCTGCCAGAAAATCATTGATCAGGTGGCGGGGTATAGGGCTTGAGTTCGGTGTTGTCGACGTCGGGTTCGATGAGCCAGATTTGGCGGTCTTTGAAGTAGGCGAAGAGCTTCGCGTTTTGTTCGGGATCGAGGTCGCGGGCCCAGATCACCTTGGAGCCGTCGATGTCGGCGCCGTTGTAGACCCATTCGTCGTGGATATTGTGATCATCAGAGTAGCGCACAATGATCAGGTGTTTACCGGGAGTAGCGAGAAGTTGTTTAGCGACGGCGACGCGGCTCGGATCGCCGGTGCAAGTCCACCAAAGCGGATCGCAAGAGCGGCGCGCGATGCTAACCCCGGTGCTCAACACGAGCAGCACAACAAGGGCGCGAGACAACGCTACGCCAACCGGCCGAGCCTTCCATTTCATTATGCGCAAATGGCGCACGGCTTGTGTCAGCAGCGCAAAGATGACGCAAGTGACCGGCGCGGCATAATGTGGCGCCGACCAGATCACCGCAAAAACTCCAGCGAGGCAAAGAAAAAGTGTAATGACAAGCAAGCGCATCCGGCGGTCGCGAAATGCGAATGGCAGCGCAGGCAGAAGGAACAGCACGCCTGGCCAGAAGAACTCAACGCCCATCCTCGCCAATTTCTCCGCAGTTACATCGCGCGCGTCCTTCCATGTGGTCTGATAGTCTTCGCGCTCCCAGCCGTTATAGAAATCCTCGAATTGCTGATTGTGGTAGGTAAGCTCGGGCTTGAGGTGCTCCCACAGAAATAGCGGAGTCGAGTGATACGTGCGCGTGTTCAGAACGTGCGGCATGAGAAGCGCATTTCCCGTCAGCCGCCAGTTGTAATAGCCGATGAATGCCAAAGTTAAAACCAGGACGGCGGAGAGCGGCAGGAAGACAATTCGAATACGCCCTCCCACTGCCGCTCGGGACTTTATTTTTCCGATGAGCCACCACAAGAGCCATAGTCCCGCCGGAACACAAAAGAGAAATCCTTCGTAAGGCCGGCTATTCGCGAGGATAGCCACACCCAGCCCGAGCAGCAGGGCACTGCTCATGCCGGGACGTCGAAAGATGCGCGCCAATGCCCCAAGGACAAGCGCTCCGCCAATTCCCGCAACGGCGCCGCCCCAATAGCTGTTCATCCAATAGCTTGCGATTCCCAAATTCAACGCAGCAAACGCACCTCCCAACAAGGCCCATCGCGCAGGCATCCACGCTTGCAGCATCCAGAGGATCGCCGCACACATGGCAGCGTCGCTCAGCAGCACACCAATCCACGGATTCCCCAGCACTTGCCCGATAGCCATCACGAAGCCCTGCGCCGGCGGGTACATCGAGGAATAGGTCGGAAACCAATTCACATGAAAAGTTTCAAAGCTCATCCACATCGGATGGGTAGGATTGGCGAGGCGGCCGTGAGCAAAAGTATCTGCCATCAGCAGGTAACTGAATTCGTCGTGAATCCCTGGAATAGGCACTGGCAGCAGCGGCAGGGCCGCGAGTCGAATAGCCACAACACCAAGAAACATCAAAGCTACAACCACTTTTTTGCGCTCAGCAAAGCGAGAGAGAGCTTGCTCTATTTTTCCAAAGGCACGATTGCCGATAGTTGGTTTCCACAGAGCCAGCAGCCCGAAGAAAACCGTAAGCAGCAACACAACTTCTGCCGACGGCCAGAACTGGGTATCCGATTGGCTTCCGAGTGGATTCATTACGTGCAAAGAATTCTAGCGTGAAATCGTTCTGGAATGCGCGTTTGCGAGGGCATTCCAGAATAGCTATGAGGGAATCCTAGCCAACTGCCATGAGATCAGCGCTCGATTTCCATCTCGACGTTTTGCGCAGGTGCGGCGGAGGATGATCGGCTCCCGCGCGATTCAGTGAAATCAGCCAGCTCAAGCCGCAGGTTGCCCGCGTTAGAGGAAAAGAGCAGTCCGGTCTCAAAATCCACGACGCCGGCGCGAATAAGCTTCTCAATCTCTCCGTCAAAGTGCTGCATTCCTTCCGTGTCGCCGTCACGCATGGCATCGAGCAAGGACTTTCCTTCTGCTTCTCCCTTTTCCACATAGTCCCGCGTTCGCATGGTGGACTTCAAAATTTCAATTGCCGCGATCCTGCCTTTGCCGTCTTTTCGTGGAAGAAGACGCTGGGAAACAATACAGCGAAATGCCTTTGAAAACCGATTTCGTATGGCAGCTTGATCAGCTAGAGGAAAAGCGCCGATGATTCGCTCGATGGTCTTCGCGGCGTCAATCGTGTGCAATGTTGACATCACAAGGTGCCCGGTCTCTGCGGCCTCCAGGGCAATCTCAATTGTTTCGCGGTCGCGCATCTCACCAACCAGAATAACCTTGGGGGCCTGGCGAAGCGCCCCGCGCAGGGCGAGAGCAAACGTCGGCGTGTCGCTGTGGAGTTCCCGCTGGTGGATGGTGGCTTTTTTGTGTTTGTGCAAAAACTCGATGGGGTCTTCGATCGTCAGGATGTGGTAGGCCTTCTCCGCGTTCATCGTGTCAATGATCGCCGCGAGCGTGGAAGACTTTCCCGAGCCGGTGGGACCGGTCACCAGAACGATTCCGTTCTTCATCTGCACAATCTCTTTCAACTGCGGCGGCAGATGCAGGTCTTCAAATCCCGGAATCGAATCGGGGATTACACGCATGACAATCGCAATACTCCCTCGCTGGCGAAAAATATTTACTCGAAACCTGCCCACGCCCGCGACGCCGTAGGACAGGTCGGCCGAGCCGTCTCGCTCCAGCTTCCCGATGGCGTGCTCGTTTTTATCCATCAGGTCTTCGGCGAGCCATTGCGTATCTTGCGGGGTCAAACGATCAAGATTTTTGAACCTCAGCTCGACGAGTTGTCCGCTGATTTCAATTTGCGGCGCGCGGCCTGGTGAGAAAATCAGGTCGCTCACATGCTCGCGAGCCTTCAGCATCGCGGCGATGAGCTGTGCCGTGTCAAATTTGCGCTGCGCGGGCCCCGATTGAGATGGTACCGCCTGGGCGGGTGCTACTTGTGTTGGAGTTCCCATAGTTCTTTAACCAGGTCACCTGAGGGAAGGGGATTGGTTGAGCGAGTAACGACATCAGCGATTGTAAGTGAAGAATCCGTCAGCCGGGGATGTAACTCTCAGCAGACGTGCCTAAAAGTTATTGGAAGAGAAGAAAACGACTAATACCTAAGCAGCCACGAACATGGCTGGACCACGCAGCGCCGCTCAAAAGCGCATCCGGTTCGTTTGCGAAGACACCACCGCCCTATTCCGGCTTGGCGGTATGCGGGCGGAGATTTAATTGCGATGGACGCTATTTGGAAGCGCTGTCAATAAAGCTCGCGATGTTCGCTTTGAGCTTGGCAAGATCCTCGTCGCGCAGATACATCATGTGGCCCGCGTCGTAATACTGCAGATGGATATTTTTCTGTAGCTTTTCCGGAAGGCCCAGATGTTCCATCGTATATTCCGTGGCGAAGAACGGCGTGGCCAAATCGTACCATCCGTTTTCGACTTCGATTTGCAAATGCGGATTGGTAAGCATCGCCTGGATCAGATCGCCCTCGACGTTCGGCGAACCAGGGAAGCCAAAATTGTCGCCGCTATGGTGTTTCCAATCCCAATTGTTGCCGGCTTCGTCGGAGCCCGTGTGGTAGACCTTGTCCTGGCCGAACTTCAGTTCCTCGCGAACGTAAGTATTAAAGGCCGCCGTGAACGGCCCGGTGATGGAAGTATCTTGCGGATCGTATTCGGCATATTCACCGAGCAGGTCGTAGCTAAAGCCGGAGAAGCGAGCATCGAGGCGTCCGGTAGTTAAGCCGCGGCTCCGCTGCAGCTCTTTCATGAACTGCGGAAGGTTTACGCGCAGGTCGGCTTTGATCAGGTAGTCTTCGCTCAATCCGGTGTAACGGGAAAGCTGCTTCGCGACCTCGGATTTTTCCGCAGCGCCGAGCTTCGATCCTTTCACCAATGCGCTGAGATACGCCGTCTGCGCAAAGTTCCGGGCTTCCTCAATAAACGCAGGCAAATTGTCCGGACGGTCTTTGAGCATCTTGTGATACCACGCCGTCGCCGCATAGCTGGGCAGATAAAAAACGTAAGGCATGTCTTCGCCTGGATTGAAAGAGATTGTTCCCAGGTCCAGAACAGAAGAAATCAAGACGATGCCGTTGAAGTCCATGCCGTCGTGCGATTGCAAATAGTTCGAAAGCGCTGCCGAGCGGAATGTTCCGTAGCTTTCGCCAATCAAAAACTTCGGCGAATTCCATCGATTGTTGCGGCTCACATACGTGTTGATGAATTGCGCCAGGGACTTCATGTCTTGGTCAATGCCCCAAAAATCCTTATCCTGCGCTTTGCCCACGGCGTGGCTGAAGCCCGTGCCAACGGGATCCACGAAAACCAAATCCGTTTTGTCCAGAAGGCAATTTACGTTGTCCACCAGCTTGTATGGCGCGGGCGGTGTCGCGTCGGCGTTCACGGTTACGACGCGCTTTGGCGAAAATGAGCCCATGTGCAGCCACACAGACGCTGAGCCCGGGCCTCCGTTATAAACGAACGCAATCGGGCGCGTGCTTGGATCTTTTACGTCACTGCGCGTATAGGCTGTCGAGTAGAGCAGTGCAGTGGGCTCGTCCTTTTCGTTTTTCAGGAGAATCGTCGCTGCCGTCGCTTTATAGGGAATCGTTTGCGAGCCGAGTTTGATCGAGTGCTCCGTGACCGAAGATTCTTCTTTTGGCGCAGGCGCTGCCGCAGCTGCAGCATCTGCGGGCTTGTCCGCGGGTTTTGCGTCTTTGTCCTGAGCTGGCACGCTTAAAGGCATCGCGGCAAAAAATACAGCCGACACTAGGGCAAACTTGCAGCACTTCGAAATACTCATCGAGACACTCCCTCATCAGATTGAATTAGGCCACTCGGCGAATCGCAGGATTGTATCTCTTTTTGAGTTGAGCTCGCGCTACTTCTTCTCTTGCAAGCGAAGCGCGAGGCCGTCAGATCGCTCCCTTGGATCAAGAGAAAGCGCGCTCAAATTTTCTGCGATCCAGTCCGCTCCTGCACTTAAAAGCTCGTCCTCTCTCGACGTAGTGAGCAATCCGAGTACGCGCGCGCCAGCCGCTTTGCCCGAGCGGACACCTGACGCGGCATCCTCCACAACAACACAATCGGCCGGAGCGATCCCAAGAACCTCCGCGCCCCTTAGATACGGGTCGGGGAAGGGCTTGCCGCGCTGGACGCTGTCCGACGTAACCAGATGTTCAGGAACAGGCAATCCAGCAGCGCGCAGCCGCACTTTGGCCAGCCGCTGCGTCGCGGAGGTAACGACGGCCCAGCGCTGGGGGGGGATGCTTTGCAGAAGTTGCAAAGCGCCCGGAAGCGCGACTACATCCGCAACGTCCTCGATTTCCCGACGCTCGACTTCTCGATTTTCGGCTTCGTGATCGCCACTCGGGAGAAATTCGATAATCGTTGCGAGGCTCGGCCTGCCGTGCCCTCTACGAACGACTTCGTCCGGAAGGAAACCGTGTTCTAATGCCCAACTGGTCCACACTCGCTCGACCGCAGGCGTCGAATCCACAAGCACGCCATCCATGTCGAACAGCACCGCACCACATTCAATCAAAATCATCGTGGAGTTATTTGCCCTTCATCAACAGTGTCATTCCGAAAGATTTTAAGACTACTGGAGTTCAAGAAAACAAGAAAGCTCGAACGCTTGAACGCCTTACTTGAGCCATAGCGGCTCTTGCTGCCCGGCGCGTTCGCGTTTTATCTATTTTGGACAAAGCCCATCAAACTTGACTTAGTCCGATAACTTAGTCCACTATATCCTTTATGAAAGCCGTGAATACGCATGAAGCCAAAACCCAGTTCTCACGCCTCCTCCGCCGAGTCGCCGCGGGTGAAGAGATCACCATCGCAAATCGGGGTGTTCCTGTTGCGCGGCTCGTGCCGGTGCCTGCCGCAGGGGCCAAACGGAAACTTGGGGCTTTCACAGGTCAGATGACGATCCCCGCTGACTTTGACGCGCCCCTGCCGGAAGATCTCATGTCTGCTTTCGAAGGAAAGAGGAAGCGGCATAAAAAGAAAGCATGAAATACTTGCTGGATACGAGCATCTTGCTCTGGAGTCTGGGCGCCGAGCACAAGCTGAATCAAAAAGCGCGAGAGCTGCTCTCAGCAAGCGCAACGGAACTGTATCTATCCGCAGCCAGTTCTTGGGAAATTGCCATCAAGTACGCGCTGGGGACGCTCGCCCTTCCAAAACCGCCCTCGCAGTTCATCCCGAGCGCCATCAGCTTGCTGGGTCTCCGCTCACTGGGTATCACGCATTTCCATTCGCTGGCGGCCGGCGAACTCCCGCCGCATCACAGGGATCCGTTTGACCGCATGCTGATCGCTCAAGCCCGGATGGAAAATATGGTGCTGCTAACAGCGGACCGCACTTTCCTCAAATACGAATTGAAATACCTGTTCTGTGGAAAGTAGAAAAGCCAATTTTCAGAGAGGTTTGGGGTGGGAGACGGGGATTGAACCCGCGACATTCGGTGCCACAGACCGACGCTCTACCAGCTGAGCTACTCCCACCACCGTACGATGGACCTAGTTTACGCTACTTTCTCGCCATGGAAAAGCGGCTCAAAAAAGCTTCCAGTGAGCGCGGTTTCTCCGTCTATTTGGCAAGAAAGCGGCCCGGCCTCGCGCGCCCCTTTCCTTGAACCTATCCACCCGCGGCGAGCATCCAATTTTTATTACGGGCATTGCAAGAAGCAGGCACAAACGCTTACAGTACGCTATGCAAAACTCAGCCCAGGCCTGAGGATCACATCTTCCGCAACTTTTTCCTATGGCCGCTGGCAGCGGTACTCCGCGAGTTTTGGCATTGCGTGCGCTATTCGACCTCTTTCGAAGAGCGCGGCTAGGAGGCCGCAGCTTTTCAGTCTTGGCAAGATGTCAATGAAGTTTTTGGAGCTTTGCAGAGAGAGGATCGAGGCGAGCCGAATTGGTTCCGCAGGCGAACGAAACCCGAGGACGAAATTGAGTTTCACATGAAATTCCTTCATCCAGTGCGGCGAAGCAAAGGCAGGGAGCGGAACGGGAACTCGAGCCGCGGCTTGCTGCTGAAGCTGGAGTTGCCCAGTGACCCCAGTTTACTGTGTGCGGTGCGCGGCGCCGTGGAACGATTGACGGAATACTTCGGATTTACTGCACCAGATTGCCGCGCGGTAACTCGCGCAGTCGATGAAGCGCTGACAAATATTATCAGGCATTCGTACAAGGGCCGGCCCGACCAGCCAATTGAAGTGCTCTTCAGCTCTGTCCACCAGCAAGCCAACGGCAAACCGTCCGAAGGTCTCGAGATCCTGATGAGTGATCGAGGACCGTCCATCGAGCGGGCGAAGCTCTGCATGCGAGAACTTGAAGAAGTAAAGCCAGGCGGATTGGGACTGCATTTTATTAAACAAAGCATGGACGTTGTTGAATTTAGGCGCGCGAGGGGGGCCAACCGTCTCCGTTTGGTCAAGTACATGCGCGCCGCGAAGCAGAATGTAAACGAGAAAGAACTTTAAGGAGAACATACTGTGCAGATTTCCAGCCGGCAGCTCGATAAGACCACGATTTTCGATGTGTCGGGAGACATTGACTTGGCGAATTCACCCGCCGTTCGAAAAGCACTTTTGAAGGAAGTGCGAGACAATCGCACCCCGCGCGTGGTGATGAACCTCAGCAAGGTGCGTTACATCGATAGCTCGGGCGTAGCTTCGCTCGTCGAAGGCTTGAAAGCGTCGCGAGACGTCGGCTCGCGCTTCATCTTGTTTGGATTGAGCACCTCAGCGCGAGAAGTTTTGCAGCTCTCGCGGCTGTTGAAGATTTTCGAGGTTTACGACAACGAGGAGCAGGCGCTGGCCGGCGAGCAGACTATTTCTGGGCAGTAGTTTTCCTGAGTTTCACTGTATGGCGTGACGGGGGATCGAGTACTACAAAATAGCGATGCAATTCGTGTCACAAATCGGCGGCACGGTAATGAACAGCCTTGCCTACGTTGGTTCACTCGCGTCGCTGGGGGGCCAAGCCGCCTACTACACTTTTGTGGCCCCGTTCCAGGGCAAGCCGCTGCGCTTGCAGCGCGCCGTCTCTCAGGCCATGGACGTAGGTGTCCGCGCTCTGCCGATTCTCTCTTTAATTACATTTTTTATTGGATTGATTCTCGCGCTCCAGAGCGCCTATGAGCTACGGCGATTTGGCGCCATGAGCTATGTCGCCACAGCTGTCGCGGTTTCGATGTCGCGTGAACTTGGCCCGCTCATCACCGCCATCGTGGTGATCGGCCGCTCGGGTTCGGCGTTCGCCGCCGAAATCGGCACGATGAAAGTCACGGAGGAAATCGACGCGCTGGAAACGATGGCCATCAGCCCGATCCGTTTTCTGGTGACGCCGAAATTTCTGGCCATGATCCTGATGCTTCCTTGCCTCACCATTTGGGCCAACGCCATGGGCATTCTCGGGGGGTCGCTGTTCGGCGTAGCTAAGGCCGATTTCACGTTCGTCAGTTACGTTAAAGCCTCGCTGGATTCTCTTCTCCTGCGCGATATTATGACCGGGCTGGTGAAGAGCGTGATGTTTGGTATCACCATCACCGCTGTCGGATGCCAAGAGGGACTGGACACCGGCGCTGGCGCCGAGCAAGTCGGTCGCTCCACCACCAGAGCTGTTGTGGTCTCGATTTTTCTTGTTGTGCTCGTAGATCTGGTTTTTACGACCCTGTTCTTTTTTGTCAGCGGCAGTTAGGGAAGAGGGACCTTGGCATCAGAAATGGAAAACACGGATTCGCTCGATTCAGAGGTGATGGTCTCGTTGCGTGATGTGCGCGTGAGCTACGGCGACGTCGAGATTCTGCATGGCGTCTCATTTGACGTGAAGCGCGGCGAAACCCTTGTCATCCTCGGAGGCTCCGGTTCGGGCAAAAGCACTCTTCTGCGTACATTGGTCGGCCTGGAAAAAGCGAGCTCGGGAGAAATCTGGATCAAAGGCAAAAACATCGCGGCGATTTCCAATTCGGAAATGGACGAGATTCGCAAGAAGATAGGCATGTCGTTTCAAGGTAGCGCGTTGTTTGGCTCGATGACCGTCGGCGAAAATGTGGCGCTCCCTCTGCGCGAGCACACCAAGCTCGAAGACTCCACGATCGAAATCATGCTGCGCCTAAAGCTGGAGCAAGTAGGCCTCCAGGGGTTTGAATATTACATGCCTTCGCAGCTCAGCGGTGGCATGAAGAAGCGTGCTGCCGTCGCGCGCGCTCTGGCGATGGACCCGGAGATTCTCTTTTTCGATGAACCGTCAGCTGGCCTGGATCCGATCATCGCCGCCGGCATCGACCAGCTCATCTTGGAACTAAAGCAAGCCTTTCGCATGACCATCATCGTCGTCACGCACGAATTGGCCAGCGCGTACTTAATCGCCGACCGCATGGTGTTGATCGACAAAGGCCACGTCGTGGCCATCGGCACGACCGCGGAAATGCGCGCGAGCACTCAGCCGCGTCTGCGGCAATTTTTGGACCGCGTGCCCGAACCCGAAGTCGCGCGCGAAATGGATTATCTGCAGATGCTTACACAAGACCGCCGCTTGTGACGAGCGCTCGCAGGGGAAAGAGGACGTGATGGCAGGGAAGCGCGACCAGGTTTTCGTAGGACTCTTCGTTATTGCCGCCGCTGCAGTTCTGATCGGTATGGTCTCTGCCATTTCGGGTGTCTTCGGCCGCAGCGCAAAGACGTATCACGCTTATTTTCCATTCGCCGGCGGACTCGAACAGGGCGCAACCGTACGTTACGCGGGTGGCCCCAAGGTGGGCCGCGTGGACAAGCTAACCATCGACCCGAAAAATCCTGCGCAAATAGACGTGGTCTTCAGCGTGGATACCGATCTGCCGGTCAAGACGGACAGCCCCGTCAAAATCATGAGCTTGAGTCCGCTAGGCGACAATCATCTCGAGATTTTTTCCGGCAGCGCGCAAGCCGCTCCCGCTCCCCCCGGGTCCTTGTTGAAATCGGATCCTTACGTCGATTTCAACGCCCTCACCGCTCAAATAAACGACCTGGCGCCGCAAGCCAAGCAGCTCATCCAATCACTGAACGATCGTGCCACGGAACTGAAAGTCACTGTGGCCCGCGTCAATGACCTGCTTAACGACCGGAATCGCGAAAATCTCTCCGCCACACTCGCTAACACCCGCGGCATGATCGAAGAAAATCGACCGGAAATAAAGGCCACCATCCAGCATTTGAATACGGCGAGTCAGAAAATCGAACCGCTCATTCAGGACTTGCACAAGACTTCGTTGGAAGCCAATAAAGCCCTCGACCACATAGACGAGCTCTTAGGAGATAATCGCGCCGACATTCGCGCGGCCGTCATCGATCTTCGCAAATCACTGACAACTCTCACTGATATCACCTCGCGCGTGGACCAAACGCTCGACGTCAACTCCGAAAATATTGACGAGCTTCTCGATAATTTCCGCCGCATCTCCGAGAATCTCAAGGAATTCACGGATACCATCAAAAAGCGTCCTTACACTCTCATTCGCGCCACGAATCCGCCAGACCACAAACCCGGTGAGCATCAATGAAGCGAGGAAATGAAGAACTCATGACGAGAACCACTGGATCGCCCATTAATCCGACGCGCGCTCTCCGCAAATTTCCGGCTCTCGGCGCCGCGACGGCCGCGAAAATCACGCTCTCACTGCTTGCTCTGGCACTGGGTTTGGCGGCCGGATGCGGCGCCTCGCGGCCGAGCAAGTATTACCAGCTGACCGTTCCCGGCGACCTCGCGCCCGCGGCCAATCCCAATCCCGTTCCCATCACGCTGCTGATCGGACGCCTCACGGGCCCTGCTCTCTATCGCGCGGACCAGATTGTTTACAGCTCCGGCGGGGAAAGCATGGGAACCTACGAATATCAACGCTGGTCGGAGCCTCCCACAGAAATGATCGCGGAAATCATTCTTCGCCAGTTCCGCGCCGCCGGCCATTATCGCGGCGTTTACATGCTACGCAGCGACATTCACGGAGATTTTCTCTTGCACGGGCGCCTCTACGACTTCAAGGAAATCTCCACATCCAAAACCAGCATCGTTGCTCGCCTCACCATGGAACTGGAGCTTCGCAACATCAAGACGGGCACTTCGGTGTGGACCCACTTTTACACGCACGATGAACCCGTCACCGGAAAAGAGGTTGGCGGGGTTGTCGCGGCCCTCGACAAAAACGTCCAGCAAGCCGTAGCAGAATTCCGCTCCAGCCTCGATCAATACTTCACCGAGCATCCGCCCGCACCACCCACAACCGCTCCCTAGCGCGCATTTCTCGAAGCCATTTGCGTGCTGTAATCTCGTAGGGGCACGGCACGTTTACCGTGCTTGTCCTGAGGAACGAAGGGAGCTGCGAAGGGCCGTGCCCGTCTTAATTGATTTGTGATCAATCGCGCCGGAGGATCTAGCCCAGACGCCGCAGCGTCAATAAAGTCACGTCGTCGTCCAGTTCCGGCCTGCCCCTGTGAAGTTGCACGCCGTCCAGCAAAGCCGAGGAAAAATCAGGAAGCCGCACGGGCCCTTGCATCTTTGCCAAAGTCGCTTCCGCCAATTGCAAAAAACCCCGTGGCGTCAGCTGTTCGCCCCCAGGTGACTGCACTTCAGTCGCTCCATCCGAAAATGCCAAAATCATGTCCCCCGGCTGGAGCCGAACACTCTGCTCGCTATACATCTCTCCCGTGACGAATCCCAGCGGCAGATTTTCCATGCCCTCTCCCAACTCAAAAAACTTCCCCTCGCGCGCCCGCCAAAGCAGCATTCGAGGATGCGCCGCATACGCAAAATTAAACTCTCCTGTCCCGCCATCAAACGTTCCGGTCACCACGGTCGTCAGCCGCAAAGGCCCACTGCTCTTCTCCAAATCCAGCGTAAATTCGTTATTCAGCGAAGCCAGTAACCCCGCCGTATCCCGCACATCCTGAAATTTGTGCAGCAAGTGATGGACGTGCCGCGCCACTCCGCTGGCCACATACCCGTGCCCCACGCAATCCGCCAGCACCACCCGCGCAATATCGTCGGTGCAAGAAAACACCGCCGAAAGGTCTCCGCCCCGATCCGCCCCTGAAGGTATCGCGATGACGTCCGCTTCCAACCCTGCCAACTCCAGCGTCCGATGCGCCCTTTCGTTTCCCGCCCACAATTCCATGCACCCAAACGGCCGCGCCGCCGACGTCGTACACACAAAAGCTTCCGGTTCGATCTTCTTAAACTTCATAACATTTTTGATGCACGCCCGCGCCGAATCGCTACGTTATATGCGACTGTTCAACGACCTGCAAATTTGCCCAGTCTATTACCGACCCTGGAGCTTTGCCCGATGGCCTCCTTCATGTCGAGAAATCCGCTAAACGTTGTGCAACGGTCAACCTGATAAGTTCATCGTCTCCCGCAATGTTGGAGAAAAGCCTCACGTAATCGGGGGAAGCAGTCAGCAGCGGCCGTGGAATCTGCCCGGTGATTGAAGCAATGGTATCTGTATCACCGCCCGCCTTAATCGCCACTATCATGCCGATTTGGTCTGGCAAAGACGAGAAGATCATTCCCGACTTTCAGGTCACCCGGCCTAAAAGCATTTCGTCGCCCATGTGCTGTCTCCCCTGCGGTCTTGGTAATCCCTCGACGCATGCATATCCAGTTTGACCTTGCGTCCCTTGTGGAAGGCGGATGAATTCAATGAACGAGAGCGCCCAGAAAATGTCATGGTGTGGAGCTTCGCAACCGGCGCACCCGAACCTCCAGTAATACATACCCAGTTGCCCTCGGCTTGGAAAAGGTCTGGTGGCAAGAAGGCACGATCCCGATGATCCGGGTCGTACTGCCGTGCGAGTTCGCCAGATTCCACGGCAGCCTTGTAGTTATCCGGCAAGGTCTCAATTTCATTCTTGCTTAGCGCGATGCGACGCATGACCTCAGCTAAGCGAATCTGAAGTTCTCGGCGTTGCTCCGGGTGATCAGTATTTGACAAGGCCGACCAATCGAACACCGCCCATCTGTGCGCAATTATCTGCCTCTGAAACAATGTCAGAAGCTTAATTCCGCCTGAGCTTAAATCTTCCTGACCGGTATCAAAGGAGCACACGAGCATGCCGTGCAAATCCTGCCAAAAGGAAGCGTAAGGAAGAGAAGAACTGCAAGCCGCGGCATGATCATAGGGAATCAGTCCTCCCGCAGCTTAGAGCATAAACGAGATTCACGAAAATATGGATCGACGTTCGGTACTTATCGAGGTTGTGTGCCGCATTGCCTAATCCGCTGCAGCCCGTATACGCCGACTCAGCGCCCTCGCCGACTTGCTAGACTATTCCAGAGGAATCGCGTCCCCGCGCATGAGCCCCCACGAAACGGATCGCCGCCATCTCGAGCGGCAAATCGTCTATGCGCGCCCTATTATTGTTTTGCTTTCTATCCTCGCGTTACTTCAGCAACCCGATCTGCAAGCCGCCAAGCGTACTATCACGTTCCTCGTCGCCTATTTAATCGTAGCCCTCGCCGTGATTCCGCTCGAGCGTTTCCTGCGCAAACGGTCGTGGCACTTTCCAATTGTTCTCGATGTCCTCGCGCTCGGCTTTTTTATGTCCATCAGCCCGTTGTCTGTCCCTGTCTGGTTTCCCTATCTATTCGTTTGTTGGGTCGCCGGCATGCGCTGGGGACTCCGCGCCACTATCCCTCTCGCAGGTGCGCTCGCGCTCATACTGGTTCTCCTCACCGCCCACAAAGGCGAAATCGGCTGGATGCGCGTCATCGCATGGGTAGGACTCGTCGGAGGCACCTTCGCAGGCGGCGCCGCCCTCGCCTT
Source organism: uncultured Acidobacteriota bacterium (assembly GCA_963784015.1). Lineage (GTDB taxonomy): Bacteria > Acidobacteriota > Terriglobia > Acidiferrales > UBA7541 > Acidiferrum. The sequence continues at coordinate 136,354 of CAWAPX010000023.1, read as the reverse complement.
CTTGGCCGACCGCAGCCGCCACTTCGCTTCGCAAAACGACTTCTTCTCCCGCATCACCTCGACCCTTCAGGTCGACCAGGGCCTGGCTGAATCCTTGCGCCTCCTCCTCGACGAGCTAGCCCGCGCCTTCCATGTCGAAGTCGCCCTCCTCGCCTACCGCGACACCGATCTCGAACGCATCTACCTCTGGCGCCTCAGAGCCGGCGAAAGCGAACGCCTCGTACCCGAAAGCTACTCCCTGGCTCGCGCCGACGGCTTCCTCTTGGACGACATGGACGCCACCGTTTGCTGGAACAGCCTCGAAGGCGCCGGCAGCGGCTTTGGCTGGGACCGCCGCGACGGTCGCCGCCTCGCCACTCTCCCCCGCCTACCAGGCCCCACCCAGCAAGAGCTCCACATGCGCTCCATGCTGAGCGTTGCCTTTGATCAGATGGGCCAGCCCGCTGGCCGCCTCTTCTTAATTAACGGCCGCAAGCCCTTCGAGCGCCCCGACCTGGCCTGGCTCGAACGCATCTCCCGCCACGTCGGCCCCTCGCTCGAAAACGTCTTCCTCCTCCGCCATCTTCGCGCCCGCGCCATCGAAGGCGAGCGCAGCCGCATCTCCCGCGACCTCCACGACGGCATTCTCCAAACCCTCTTAAGCATCGAAATCCAGCTCGACGTCCTCCGCCGCAAAGTCGCCTCAGCTCCCGACCACGCCGAAGCCAACCTCGGCAACCTCCAGCAAACCGTCAAAAACGAGTCTGCCGAGCTCCGCCGCATGGTCACCGACCTGCGTCCTCTGCGCGTCCAGAGCGCCGATCTTATCGATTTAATGCAAGGTTTCGCCGAGCGTTTTCGCAACGAATCCACCCTTGCTCTCGACGTCATCATCGAATCCGCCGACCTGCATGCTCCTGACCGCGTCTGTCGCGAGATTTTCCAGATTTACCGTGAAGCACTCAACAACATAAAAAAGCATGCTAAGGCTTCCCATGTCGTGGTAAAACTGTCGCAGGACGACAGTCGCATCGTTTTGGTAGTCGACGACAACGGTGAAGGTTTTAGTTTCGCCGGCCGGTTTACCGGGGATGAGCTCGACCGCCTGCGATTGGGTCCGATTTCCATCAAGGAGCGTACGCGTACTGTGGGGGGCCTGTTGACTGTAGAGTCAAACCCCGGCCATGGCGCTCGACTGACTATCGAGGTTCCGCTCGGTTGACATGGCCAAAACTAAACAACAAATTCGCGTCCTCCTCGCCGATGACCACGCGATCTTTCGCGATGGCCTCCGCAAACTTCTCGATTCCGACGAAGACATCACCATTGTCGGCGAAGCGCAAAACGGCGCCGAGTGCATCAAGCTCCTCGCTAAACTCAAGCCGGAAATCCTTCTGCTCGATCTCCGCATGCCCGATAAAGACGGCCTCGCCGTCCTCGAAGAAGTCAATTTCGATACGCTGCCCACGCGCGTCATCGTTCTCACTGCCGCCGAAGACGATCGCGACGTAGTCCGCGCCATGCGTCTGGGTGCACGCGGCGTAGTTCTCAAGCAATCCGCCACGGACCTTTTGGTGAAGAGCATTCACCGCGTTCACGCCGGCGAAATTTGGCTCGATAACCGCATGACCGCCGAAGTCATGAAGGCGTTCTCGAAATCTTCCGAGTCTGGCCCGCGCCGCGAAAAGCCGTTGCTCAGCGATCGCGAAAAAGAAATCGTTCAACTTGTCGCCCAAGGTTTCCGCAACAAAGAAATCGGCGAAAAACTTTTCATCAGCGAACAAACCGTAAAAAACCACCTCCACAACATCTTCGACAAACTAGGCGTCTCCGACCGCCTGGAACTAGCCCTCTACGCCATCCACCACCGCCTAATCGACCAGACCTAATCCTCGTAGGGGCACGGCATGCCGTGCCCGTCCGCGATCGAAATGCGTCGATCACCGCTTAATCGAGAAATTTGCTTTTGCCTCTACTGCGCCGGTGGCTTGCTCTGCGCGCCTTCCTGGTGCGGCGCCGACGTCTCTACGCCCTTCGCCGCCGTCGTCGACCCCGGCTTCGACAATCCCTGCGATTCATAAAACGCATTAAAGAAAAATTTATAAGTCCCATGCGACTGCCCGCGCCACTGAGGCCGGAATCCCAGCAAATAAACTCGCCCTTTTCCGTATTGCACTTCCAGCGCCGCAGCTTTTCCCTGAATTCTCTCCGGATGCAGCAAATATCCGCTCATCAACGGGCTCTCGTCCTTCGGATACGCTGCCAGCACGCGTCCCTTAAAACCCTCCTTTGCCTCGAACGCCGGGCCACGCTCAAACATCACGATCGGGTCGTGTGGCAATCCCCACGTTGCCGAATGCGCCATATCCTGCACTTCCACGCGCAACAAGCAGCCAGAGCAGAAAAACTCCTCATCCTTCACACCACCCAGCACATTCTTCACCGGCAGCCCCAACTGATCGATGGCAAATACTGACGCATTGTTAAACGTAATTAGCGTGCCCCCCGTCAGCACGAACTCTCGCAACGCCATCACTCCGAGTTCACCGATCCCACCCACATATTCTCCCGGCACGCTGCCCGGTCCGAATCCGCTGAAAATCGCTTCGGGCGATCCATCCGGAATCACAATCGCATCGAACCTCTCTCGCAAATTCCCCGCCTGGATATCGCCATTGCGCAGCGCGACTGGATCAAACTTGAAATTCTCCAGAATCCACCGCGTCCACCCCTCATCAATAAACGGAACCCACGCCCGATACAGCCCCACGCGCGCCTTCTTCACGCTAATCGAATCTTTCGGCGCCGCCGCGACTGCTCGAAGCGTCAAAGAATTTTCCTTAACGAATCCGTCGAGCTTGTCGCGCTCAATCCCGGACACCACAATCGCCCCCGCTTCGGTTCCATCCGAAGTTTCGGTATCGCCAGGCACAAAACTAGCGTGGCCTCCGTTTGCCAGCACTTCGTTCAAAAGTTTAAGGCTCGCATTAGATTTGTGGCTCAAGACAAACACTCCGCCCGTCCCGCTCACGCTTCCCGCAGGCGGCGCGAATTTATCAAGCTTCTGCAACGCCCCGCGCTCCGCTGCCCCAATCGGTTGCAGCACTGGCGCCACTTGCACGCCCATCTGCATCGGCAGCGTCCAGCCCGTCACGTCATACGGCAATTTCGGTGGGCTGGTTGGCGTTTCGCGCAGATCTGGATAGACCTGTGGCTCGAACAATTCCTTCACCAGCGGCGAGAACGGTTGGTCCATCAGCACCACCCACGTCCCGGGCGCGTACTCGCGGCCATTCGCGTGAAAAGGTTTCGTCGCTTGCTGCACCTCGATGCCATTGACCATCAATTTTTGCACCAGCAAAGCAGTAGTCGGCAGATCTCGCTGCTCTTGCGGAATCACGTACCCGAAAGGCGCCTCCTTGCGGAACCGCTCGACATTGTCGTGCGCCGCCTGATATCGGTTGTAGAGCAGTTCCTCTCGATATTTCGCGGCCGTGTCCAGCACGGACATCGACGCGCCCTCCATATAATTCACCGCGTCGCGCAGCCGCCACCAGCCGCCTTTCCACGGACTGCTGTAAAACATCTCCGAGCGCAACCCGCGCTGCTCCTTCGGAAATTCATCCACCGGATAGAATCGCGGCGTCGCATACCGGAAAAGTGCCGTCTCCGTGAAAAACGAAATGCTATTTCGGAAAATGTGCGTGTAATCCAGGAATCCCGGATACCAGTTGTCGAAGCCCACGCGGTTCACCGCGCCAGGCATGCCGTGCTCGTCCAGGTACGCCGCCATGCTTGTTCCCATCACGCTCAGCCAGCGCGCCATCAGCGGATGAATGTTTGACGAAATCGGCTCCACAAACGGCGGAATAAAAATCCGGGTAGGGAAGGGAGCCGTCTGGTGGTGACAGTAAAAAATGACCGGGTCCCATTCAATCTCCGTCCGCGTCACATCCTGCGACTCCATCATGTTGTTCATGTAGCCGTCGCGATTGTTGTCGTGCCCCACATATTCTTGGTACAGATCCGGCAGCGGGCTGACCTCGTACGTCGTGCCCAGGTTTTTTCGATACCACGCCACAACTTCGTTCTGCCCGTCGGGATTCAGCGTAGGCCACAGCATCAAAATCACATTGTTGAGAATCGCATCAACTTCCGGATCGTTCTGCGAAGAAACCAGCTTGTACGCTAGATTGATCGACTGCTGCGCGCCCGCCACTTCCGAGGAATGCAAGCCGCCATCGATGTGCACAATAGCTTTGCCTTGACGCGAAAGTTCACGTGCCTCCGCCTCCGACAAGCCCCGCCCGTCTGCCAGCCTCTGCGAAATCTCCTTATATTTGTCCAGACTGGCGAGATTTTCCGGCGAAGAAATAATCGCGATGTCCCAATCGAGCCCTCGCGTCGTCTTGCCCACGTTGATCAGCTTGATGCGGTTCGAACTCGCCGCGAGCTTGCGGAAATATTCGCGAGACTCGTCATAATTCGCCAGATAAAAATCATCGCCCGGCTTGTGGCCAAGCACCGATTCCGGCGTGGGCACATTAGGCGACGGATTCGTCGTTACAGCGACTTGCGCGCCACAGGGAATCACGCAAACAAAAACGCACAGGAATGCAGCGGTAGCAACGAACGCCAGGGCACATCTCTTTGTTTTGAGCATGCCAGAGCATATCTTCGCGATTTTCCAAAGTAAATACCCCCGCTTGCATGACCTCGTCGCTCTTCGCGCATAAATATCTTGTTACGACTCCGAGAAGGTTTGGAGAAAAAGCGGCCTAAGGCACATCTACAGGATTCGCTGGATAGACAGTAATCGCTCCATCCGCGATTCTGGATGTGCGGGGAGAGCTGAGAGACGAGACACTTCGAGCGATCGAAGTGCCCGGGCTGGGACGGCTCTCTGCTTTCCTCGCAACCACTTATTCCTGAAAGGCCTTTCCGTGTTATTCCCTTGTCCCTCGTGCCAGAGCAAACGAACTCGTAGATCCAAAAGCCGAGGATTGTTCGAGGGCTTCCTGTCCAAATTAGCGATGAAGCCGTTTCGCTGCCTCAATTGCGATTCCCGTTTTTTCCGAAGCACGGCCAGCCTTAAATCGCATCCGCCCGCGTCCACCAAGCCAATCCATTTCTCGTCCCTTCAACCCCATCAGTAATATCTGCCGCTTCGCCGCATAAATAAAAGTTTCCTTCCGCAAAACCTAAGGATGCCCTTGGCTCTCGTTCTAGCCACGCACCCACGATCAGAAATTTCAGGGGCTTGACACTCCCAACACCGGCATGAAAACAGGCATGGCCATAAGCTGCGATCGCCTGGAAACTTTCCTGAACTCATTGAAATGTTGAGGCACTGAGAAAGGCTGGTAAGTTAGCGGTTTTCGTCGCCCTTAACGATGAGATGCAGTCTCATAAACGATCCATACGATAAAGGCAATTACACCCAGGAGAACAGTTGCGAAAAGGATGGCCAGAGGCCAGAAAACCCAAGACCATGCTTGTCGTTTTCTGATGCGCTGTACGGCGTTGTGCAATGAGAAAGCGGTAGCGATTGCGCCAAACGGAGTAAGACCGAAGGCGGGCATGAAAGCATCAAGCTCGGCCGGCCCTCTGCATCCCTGCCGGAGACAGTAAACAGAAGGCAACAGAATCGACAAAACGTAAACAATCGAAACGAAATACGAAATGGCGAGGCCCAGTCTGCGTAGCGTAGCCCCCATTGCTGTGGAGGTCGAGGTTTTCTGACTCAGGTCTGGGTTCACGTTACAGTCACTTTCGTTACTCTGGCCGCAAGAGTGGAGCGCCACCTTCCACTCTGGATTCAGGTCGAATCTCTGTAAAGCGCATTGGGCTACGGGGCGACGAATCGTGTAATGCCTGATAAACGCTGCGGGCTCATCCGGAGAAGTGAAATTGGCTAGATCCAATGGTCTTTCCCAGTTGGATGCACCTAATCTTTATGTTGCAATAATGCGCGGTTCAAAGTGATCGGTTTTACGTTCGAAGACCATGCTGCTCAATCCGAGGCGCAAATGAGAAATGTAATCTTCGCAATCAACACCACCCTGGATGGCTGCTGCGACCACACCAAAGCGATTGCCGATGAAGAACTACTCGAACACTATACGCTGCTCCTGCGAGATGCCGGCCTAATCGTTTATGGGCGTAAAACCTATCAATTGATGGTTCCTTATTGGCCCGATATCGCAAAAAATCGTTCTGCGACAAAAGCAGAGATCGAATTTGCTGACACATTTGACTCCATCAACAAAATTGTTTTTTCGAGATCATTAAACAGCGCCGAAGGAAATACGCGGATCGTTCGTACGAACCTTAAAGACGAAATACTTAAATTGAAACAAGAACAAGGCAAAAATATTTTAACCGGTGGTGTGAATATTCCCTCACAACTTATAGAGCTTGGCTTGGTTGATGAATATCGTTTTGTCGTTCAGCCAATCCTTGCAGGAGAAGGGAGACGGTTGTTAGAAGGTATTAGCCTGGAGAAATTGCAATTAAAACTCGTTGAGTCCAAGATTTTAAAATCAGGATGTGTTGCGCTTCGTTACCTGAAACAGTGACGGAGATAATCCTCATTTCCTTTATGCACCCTACTTTCCAATGGGGCTTGGTTAAAGCTGCCACCTAATCTGATTTCCGGCGAATGGACGGCCGCTGCGTCGACGTTAGAAACTAATTGTTTTTTAGTTCCGGGGTAAACGCCGTTGCGAAAAACTGCCTCATTACCTGACAAGACTCCATCTCATAAGTACCCTCCCAGGGGGTCGGAGCTTTAGCTCCGACATAGAAAACCGGCAAAATGGGGCTTTAGCCCTGAGGAAACTCTCTGCTTCGTCGCTTGATACATTTATGAAGCAAGCCCAAGTCGTTTTGTTGACCTCCTATACCTTTCTCTGCTATCAACAACGCACCACAAACGAACAGCGAGGTTCCCATGCCAACCACACGACGAAAATTTTTCCGAAACGCGGCTTCAGGAGTGGCCGCTGCCGCAGCCCTTCCTCCCCTAACAGAATTCGTCTTCAGCGAATTCGTACCCGCATCCCGCGCCAGCGAACCCGGCGGCCCCATCATTCTCAGCCGCAACGAAAACGCCTATGGCCCTTCACAAAAAGTAATTGCCTCCATGCAAGACGCTCTGCAGTTCGCGAATCGCTATCCAGATCCTGCCGTAAACGCCCTCCACCAAAGAATTGCCCAATCTCATTCCATCAAGCCAGATCAATTGGTACTCGGCTGCGGCTCCGGAGAAATTCTCAGCATCACCGCTTCCTCTTTTCTCGGTCCTGGCAAGACTCTCATCACCGCGGTGCCCACTTTCGAATCGATTGGCCGCTGCGCCAAAGCTCTCGGAGCGCAAGTCGTCGAGATTCCCCTCGACAAGAATTTCTCTCACGATCTGCCGGCCATGCTGGCGCGAGCCGATGCCTCCACCGCCTTGGTCTACATATGTAATCCCAACAATCCCACTGCCAGCCTCACTCCTCGCAAAGATCTCGAAGAATTTGTCCGTAAACTTCCGCCGTCCACGACCGTCCTCATCGATGAGGCCTACCATCATTTCGTCGGCGCAACGCCCGAGTACACCTCGTTCATCGACAAACCCATGAACGACGATCGCGTCATCGTCGCCCGAACCTTCTCAAAAGTTTTCGGCCTCGCAGGAATCCGTGTTGGCTACGCCGTTGGCGTCCCGGAAAAAATCCAATCTCTAGCCACACGCCGTCTCCCGGAAGGCCTCAACGCCGTCGGCGCGCGTGCCGGTCTTGTTGCCTACGACGATCTCGAATATGTGCAGCTAAGCGAAAAACGCAACGCCGCCGATCGCCAGGAATTCTTCAACCAAGCCAGACTCCGAAGCGTTCCAGGAATCCCGTCTTACACGAATTTCGCCATGCTAAAAACCAACCGCCCCGCCGTCGAAGTCATCGAGCACTTTAAGAAGAACAACGTCCAGATCGCCCGCCTCTTTCCCTCCATGAACACCTACGTCCGCGTCTCCTTCGGCACGCCCCCCGAAATGAAAGAATTCTGGCGGGTCTGGGATCTCATGCCTGCTGCATAAATGGATGCAAGCTATCTCATAAATGCCTTTCTAGGGGTCGGAGCTTTAGCTCCGACATAGAAAACTGGCAAAACGGGGCTTCAGCCCCTGAAGAATTGTCGTATTTTCGAGGCTCGAATTTATGACATGGGTTGTACTCAAGAAAACTTTAGAGACTCATTTCAAACGAACCATTGAGCCCGCGAATAGTTGGAATCTTCCAATTAATGTAACGCGAGAAAAATCTTCAAGCCGTTCCAGAGACACTCATCGTCCGAAACTGATGGTCCGCTGTAGTCCGATATGAGTATGTATATGAATTTAGAATTAATTATGTCAACGCCGAGCTAAAGAGCCGGCATAACGCGCAGAAAACAAAACCTTAAGCATTTTTTCCACTCGATGTCCCCTTTGGTTCTTCGCTTGCACCCTCAGCAGTGGTGGAGATGCAACAAATGCCATCGTCCCTTGATGATGGATATCCAGTTTATTGCATCGTCCGCAGGGACGCTTCCGCAGTTTGCTGCCCAATACTCGTCACTGGGGGAATTAAATGGTTTTACGTCGTAATCTTCTAAGTCTCTTTAGTACTTTTTGCATCGCTCTCTTCTTTCTCTCTTCGCAATCTCTATCCGCGCAGATCAATTCCGAGAAAGGTGCCATCCGAGTCGGACTAACGGACGCCCAAGGCGGCACTGTCGCCGGCGCAAAGGTTTCCGTCACCTCAAAAACAGGTGCTGCTCAGACCAAGGATAGCAATCCTGATGGAAGCACTGTTTTTCCCCTGCTCGATCCGGGTCCTTATGAAATTACAGTTGAGAGCCCTAATTTCAAGCGAACAGTTCTCCATAACGTCGCCGTCCACGTTACCGAAGTTACGACTTTAAATATCGTGTTGGAAGTCGGCGAGATCACCTCCGAGGTGGTGGTTTCTGCTGATGCTGCCCAGCAGATCAACACGAACAACGCAACTCTTGGCAACGTCCTCACCGAAAAAGTCTTGCAGAATCTTCCGCTCGCCACTCGCAATTTCACGTTCTTGTTGGGTCTTAACGCCGGGACCGCTTCGCCGCTGCCCGACGCCACCGAAGCGGGCCGCGGCGAAGCCATGATCTACGTAGCGGGTCAACGCGGGACAGCCAACAATCTGGTCATCAATGGTACGGACTCCAACGAGCTGCTCAGTAATAATCTTAGTACCGTACCAGTCCCTTCCCCAGACAGCCTCGAAGAATTCCGAGTCCAAACAAGTCTCTACGATGCCTCTCAGGGAAAGACTTCTGGTGGCAATATCGACGTACTCACTCGCGGTGGCACCTCTGCGTGGCACGGTGAAGCCTACGAATTCTTCCGCAACGACGACATGAACGCGAATCTATATTTCTTTAACGCCACCGGCACGGACAGGCCGGTGCTCAAGCAGAACCAGTTTGGCGGAAATTTCGGTGGCCCAGTTCCCAAGCTCAAAGACACTTTCATCTTCGGTTCGTATGAAGGTACGCGCCAGATCAATGGAGTCGCAGGCTCGGCGCAGGCGTCATTTCCCGTATTGCCAGCGCAGCGCACCGAAGCCAACATCGAATCGGCATTTGGACTCGCCCCAGGCTCCCTCGATCCCACGGCTCTGGCACTTCTCAATGCTCCCGGAAAATTCAATGGATTCTTGATTCCTTCTGGAACAGGAACTCCCGGTCAGTTCGGCGAAGCTACCTTTTCAGAGCCGCTTCTCTACAACGAAGATCAGTTCAACCTCAACGTGGATCGCCTTATCGGCACCAAGCACAAAATCTCCGAGCGCTTCTTCTTTTCGAATTCAAACACCATCAATCCTCTTGGTGGCGAGGATGCGCAGAGTGCGGTGAATAACAGCTTCGGAAGTGGCAACACCGAACCCGTCACGAATCGCCTGGCTACTCTCGCCTGGACGTACACCATCTCGCCCAATCTCATCAATGAAGCGCGTTTCGGCTACAACCGCATCACCTTTTCGAATATGGCCGATCCCACCGCCTCCTTGGCTTCCGTGGGTATGAGCAGGTTCAACTCGGCTACCAACACCCAGATCCCTGTCCTGGCTACCTTTGACATCAATCCCGAATTTGGCGGTCCTTCTACCAATTTCGATCAACAAGATATCGATAACACGTTTAACTTCGCGGACACACTGGCATTGACTCACGGGAAGCACACCTTCCGCATGGGAGCTGAAATTCGCCGTTACCAAATCAACCTCTTCAATAATTTCGCCGAGAACGGCTTCCTCCTCTTCGATAGCTTCACCGATTTCCTCCAAAGCAATTTTCAGAATGGTGAAACATTCGTGGGTACCGGCATCACTAACCGGGACTTCCGCGGCACCGATGTAGGCGCCTATTTCCAGGATGATTGGAAGATCACTCGAAGGCTGACGCTCAATCTTGGAATCCGCTACGATTACATGGGCCCGCTGACAGACACGCAAGACCGCGTCGGCAACTTCGATCCCACACGACTGGATATTCCTACCCGCCAAAATGCAGGTGAAGGCATCCTGAACGGATTCGTGTTGCCGCAAGGCGCAAACTTCGGCGCCATTCAGGGCACTCCAGGCGTGTCTCGTTCCACGCTCTTGAGCAACAGCCCCCACAACTTTGCTCCCCGCGTCAGTTTGGCCTGGGACGTCAAAGGCGATGGCAAGACTTCCGTCCGCGCAGGCTACGGAATTTATTACATAAGGACGTCGGGGCAGACACTGCTGCAGCTGATCACTAGCCAGCCATTTTTCCAGTTGTCTGCATTGCAATTCGGCGGCTCAAATCCAGGCGTTTCCCTTTCGAATCCGTATCCAAATCTGCCGACGGCCAACCAATTCCCAATCTATTCGACGCCTCCGACGTTTACCGGCCTCGACGCAACGGGCGCTCCTGAATTCAACGGCGGCCTTTTGTCCCTCAACCCGTTCGATCGGAATCTAGTCACTCCTTACGTCGGCAACTGGAACGTCACCGTTCAGCGTGAACTTCCCATGCATTTCTTCGTCGAAGTCGGCTACATCGGCTCCGAAGGGGTGCATCTCATCGACAGCCTCCAACGCAATCAGGCGCTATTGGCGAACGCAGCCAACCCGATCATTGTCGGCGGCCAAAACGGCGTGCCGCAGTCGATTATCACCACGAACTCAGTTAACAACGTGGAAGCTCGCGCGGGCGTACTCGGTTTCGACGCCGGCGGCGGTCTCAATGAGGTCACTGATCTGGGCCATTCCAGTTACAACGCCCTCATCTTCACCGTCAATCGCCGCACTGGAAGCCTCTTCCTCCAGGCTTCCTATACCTTTTCCAAATCCATCGACAATGAATCCGGCGGCGCCGACCAGGATCTTGGATCAGCCAACAGCAACCAACTCGACATCCGCGGTCAACGCGCGGTCTCTGATTTCAACGTTCCGCAACGTATCGTTGTCGCCTACGAATACGCCATTCCCGGCTTTAAAAACGGATGGAAGAGCTATCCGCTCGGCAACTGGTCCGTCGGCGGCCTCACCACTTTTCAATCCGGTCTGCCGGCCTCAATCACTTGCCCGGTCTGCGCCGGTAATACCGGCACTCTTTTCGGCGTATTGCCTGGGGCAACATATCCAAACCTTGTTGGCAATATAGGACAGCTCGTACAGAGCGGTCGCCCGGAAAACTTCACCGGCACAAGCATATTTAACTCCAGCGTCTTGGCTCCCACGCAATCCTTGGCGCCCGGCACGGTCGTTTCTGGCCTCAACACCTTAGGCGGCCCGGGCAATCAATCCTTCACGATAAGCGGCGACGGCGGCGCGCTCTTCGGCGATCTCGGCAGGAACATTTACCGCGGACCCTTCCAGCAGAACTGGGACATGTATCTCAGCAAAAAATTCTCCATCACGGAAAAATACGGCCTCACGTTCCGTGCGGAGGCCTTCAACGTGTTCAATCATCCGAACTTCACTGCCCCCAATACTGCATTTGGGACGCCTTCGTTCGGAATTTTTTCCAGCACCATTGGCAATCCGCGCATTCTTCAACTCGCTTTGAAGTTTGACTTCTAACCCGGCTCTCTTCAGAGTCTGCCGGAGGCCGCATCTCTTTTCATAGCAAAGGGATGCGGCCTTCAACTTTTCCACACCTTTCCACAGCTTCGAATCACCTTTCCGATCCTCAATCAAGACCGAGTTAGACGTGCCAAAAATCGAGTCCCCAACTCTTTTATTTTCATCCTTTTACAAATCAATTCTCCTGCAACTCCTTTCGATTCATGCCTATACAAACGCCCCGGTAACACCCTCCACTACCCAGCCCCAAAACGCGATCTCCGACACGTCCTAGTACACGCGTACCTCCAAGTATTGAATCGATTTTGTACCCGCAGTCCTATTGTTCCCTAGACCGCTCCCGGCTACACTTTGACTTCGATCAGGAGGTCTTCCTTGACCGGTTCAGAACGCCGCACTACGCAACGCTTCCAAATGCGGCTGCCGCTCACCGTCCGATGGACTACGGGCGCCGCGGTTGGCGAAACAAGCACCGAATCCCGCGACGTCAGTTCTCGTGGCGTCTACTTCTTTCTTTCCAAAGACGTTCGTGAAGGTTCGCCTGTCGAAATTCTCCTGACCTTGCCGAACGAAATCACCTTGGCTGGTCCGGTACGCGTGCGCTGCCTCGGCCGCGTCCAGCGCACCGAGCCGCGCGACGAAGGCGCCATTGGCGTCGTCGCCGCGATCGAGCGCTACGAATTCCTTCGCGGCGACGAAGATTCGAAGGCGTAATCGTCGTCGCTCACGCGGCATCTCGTCGCGATGAAGCTTCGTCATCTCGACGTGCCGACGATCAATGTAGTGGCGGACCTTCAGGTCCGTTCTGTTCTTAAGTGTTGTAGCGGGCCTCCCAGTCCGTTCTGCTCGGAGCAGCAAAGGGGCCCGCGCCGCCACAAAAGTTTCTGACAAGTTTCTTGCTCGCTCACTGCGGAGGCGGGCAGGATAAGCCGGGGTCTCTCGGCCCCTCAGCGGAGTGCCCCGGCTCAATTTTTTTCAACTTTCCCTCGAGGTATGGACAACCGCAAGACCGGGATTCAAAAAAAACGAACCTGGGGCACCCTTGCGATCGAAGAGCGGGCACGGCGTGCCGTGCCCCTACGGGAGGAGCGAGGGCCGAATCTTCCCCGCCGCCATCTTTTCGAGCGCCCGCAGCCGCTCTTTTAGTTCGCCACTCTCCAGCCTGCCGTTGCGATATAGCCACCGCAGAAAGTCCTCCGCCCGCCGCTCGCCTTTCAGCGAATTGCACTCCGAGCAGCACGTGACCAGGTTGCGATAACCATTCCATCCCCTGCGTGCGAGCGGAACAATGTGATCGAGGCACCGCGTCACCGATGTAACGCGGCGCAGGCAGTAAAAACAGTAGCCGTCCTCGCGCGCGTAGATCGCTTCCCGCAGCGCTCGGTTGACCAGAAAGTCGGCTTCCTCCAGATTGACCGCTCCACGTAAACGCCTCGCCCCACGCTTTGGGGTTTTTCTAGCCCGCAATCCGCGCACCTCCGCCGGCAAGCGCACTTCAATGGTGTGTCCTCGTTTGCTTTTTTCGGTTAGCCGCAAAACGCCCTTGGCCGCGAGCCGCCGCACTCCCCCGCGAGCCGCCGCCGTGCCGATACCCACGCCACGCGACAGCCAGCCAATCGAAAACCGCAAGCGGCTTTTCCCCTCCAGCCGGCTATGCCGCAGAAGATGCGAATACAACCCGCGCTCGCTCATCGAAAGCCGCAGCTTAGGAATCAACAAATCCTCAAATTGCTTCCAAATCTGAATGCCGTCCAATTTCTTCTTGTTTGTCATGGTTTTATTCCAGACGGAGGAGGTTCTACGTAGCGCCGGGCTTCAGCCCGGCATCTTGCCGGCTTCAATGTAGGGGCGCGCTTTAGCGCGTCCCCTGCTTTTGTTTTTGATTTTTCAGGAATCGCCGGGAATCGTACTACTACGCGGACAACGCGAAAACACGCCCCAAAAAAGAAAAAGCCCCGACCGAAGGTCGGGGCGCACTCTTCTACGCGACGAGATTACCAAAAAGCTATAGTTGCTGTCAAGAACTAAATCATTATCTTGCCGTACGTATTTTTACGTACAGGGTGCCCCGGTTCGCTTTCTGAACCTGGGTCCCGAAGTTGCCTTTCTGATTCTATCCAGCGGCGGCCTCAATTTTCGTGCCGTACTCCAGGCTCGTATACCAGTTTCCGCGGACCTGCGGCGCAAGGTCCATAAAATGCCAGATGGGAGCGAGCAAGTCATGCCGCGTTCTTTGATGTCGGCATACTTCTTTGTCCGGTCTTGGGAATCTTTTTCGCTGAAAGACTGATAACCTACAGTCTGTATGAGACCGTTCGACTTGCGATCGATGACGGCGACTTCGCTTTCGTTGTGGCTGGGGGTGCTTGCATGCTTGTTAGGATGCGCGAAGCCTGCGATGGCCTCGCCGATGCAAGGTCAGCACAGGGAGACCAGTGGGATAAATTGCCCCGAGCGCGATAGCGATGCCGGGGATTCCTGTTGCAAGCACGGACACAATCCGAATCGATCCGGCAAGGACGAGCAACATGCGATGTCGTGCTGCCCGACCGAAACTGCCCTGATCCAGAAGCAGAACATGGCGCCGCCTACGATGACCCACCTGTTCGCTGCGGTGTTGGCGCTCGTGGACTTTGAGGCCGCGACTTTCGCATTTGGAGACGCAGCCTCGGGCGAATCCGTCCCCTGGCACGCGGGTCGGGATATTCTTAGCCGAGTGCACATCCTCCGCATTTAGAAATAACTGCAAACCCACCGATGTTCGAAGTGCCTCGCGCGGATGATTTCATTCGCCTGACTACAACTCTTTCCACTTCTAAAGGAGAAGACTATGAAGACGCTAAAAGTGATGCTGTTGATGGCAGTAATCGCACTCGGTGTGGCAGGGACGGCAAAGGCGCATACAACATGCTGTGCGTCGGCCGATTGCTGCGCCTCGTGCAGCGGCTGCAGGTAAGAGCAGGCAGGGAAGAGAGGGGCGTGGGCTAACTGCCCGCGCCCTTTTTTTGTGATTCGGAATCGTCTCGTCTGTCTCCGGATTCCCCGAGAGTCGAGAGCGTAGAAAAGCCCCACCCTTGCATGAACCAAACCCGCAAGGATGGGCCACCCGATCGAGAAAAGGAAAGTCAAAACCCGCACCCTGAAAACCGCAGGGATGCAGCACCCGGCGGGCTCTTCCCAACTCGAAAACTTTGGAATCGGGGATAAGGCAGGTTAGAATCGGGCCCATGAAAATCATCTTCCGTTCACTGCTCTCGTTTTTTTCCATTACGGTTGCAACAGCCTTTACCGTTTTTCTGATTTCTTCGTTTCCAGCGGCAACCGCTCGAACTTCCACCGGCTCGGGCACCGGCGCGGGGCTCGACCGCGAGATGACTTCGGCCGATAGCGCGGAGGAGCAGGCGGTCCTCGCGCCTATAACGCAATTGTTTGATGGCATGGCGAAACGCGACGCTGCGGCGATTAAGAAACCTTTGCTGAGCGGCGGAACGATGGTGCTGATGAGGGACGGCAAGCCGACTCAGATGACTTTTGAAGATTTTGCGAATCGGGTAGGAAAACCTGGCACCACGCAGATTCAGGAGCGAATTCATGATCCGCTAGTGCGGATCGATAACGATCTGGCGGTGGTGTGGGCTCCTTTCGAGTTTTTGGTGGACGGCAAGGTGGACCACTGCGGCACCGACTTGTTCAACGTCGTCCGTGCGGATGGTCAATGGGTCATTGCCAGCGTCGCAGATACGGGACGGAAAGATTGCGTTCGCAAGTAGATCTAGCCTGATATGGGCTGCCGGGTGGCACAGGCTTCAGCCTGTGCGGTTCCCGCCTCTTGTAGGGGCACGATACATCGTGCCCGTCTTTTACTCTTTCAAAAAGCAAAACCCAAGGACAGCCGGATAGTTTTCCCAACGTCCGATGACCGTTGCGCGAACTCAGCCACAGTTTCAGGCAAAATGATTCGGAAGCGCCCCTCTTTCCGCATCGTTCCAGTTTGAGGAATCCGGCACAGGTTAGAAGTTCGAGGCTGGAAGTTAGAACAAAGTCAAAACCCGCACCCTGAAAACCGCAGGGATGCGGCACCCCTTCAAACGTCTGCGGCACCCGGCGGTGAACGATCTTCTGATAAATAACAGGTCCTGGGCATCTTCGGCATAGCGGTCTGAGATCGACTCGCCAGAACACAGTGATACAATCGAGACGTGAGCCGGAAACGCAAATTCGAAATGGGATATTGCGTTTACTGCGGCGAATGGCGCGAGCTAACGCGGGACCATATCCCGCCGCGCAGTCTTTTTCCCAAACCGCGTCCAAGCGATCTCATCACGGTTCCGAGTTGCTACTTTTGCAACCACGGAGCCTCCGAGGAAGATGAACACTTCAACTTCATGGTGAAACTCGGTATAGATCGTAATAAATCTCGCGCCGCAAACGCGGACTCAGTAAAGGCGATTCACAACTTGTCCCGGCCAGAATGCGCAGGTTTTAGATCGTACCTGATGCAAAGATACCAACCTGATTCTGGCTCTTTCGTGGTAGAGCGCAAGCGCGTCGACGCGGTTTTACGCCGTATCGTTCGAGGCCTTTTCTATCGCAGCGTCGGAATGCGTCTGCCGGAGTTCGTGCCGTTCCAATTTGTCTCGCTTAGTGACCAGCCAAGAAGAGCGGCCGCGTTGAGTGACGTGATAGACATGCTGCTCCCAGGGCTGAAAACAATTGGAGGTGGGGTATTCCGATACTCCTTCGCTCAGTGCGCTCCTCCAGACCCGTTCGTAACGGCTTGGCTACTTACTTTCTACGATCACCGAAGTTTCTTCTGCTTCACATCGAAACCGCTCTAAAGGTGAGCGGCGGTGGAGCAGAGAATTCCTGCGGGTGTTGACTCTCCCAACGCTTTTTCCAGAACGCCAATACCTGTTTCGGCAGTTCGCCCTCGACGCCTGTGGATCCGCCGAGATGCTCTCCTACAATGGAATTAGGCCATCCAGATGCGCTGCCCCAAATGCCAATTCGATCATCCGTTGCAGACCATTGAGTGTCTGAAGTGCGGAATCGTTTTTTCGCGTTACCAGGCGCCGCTGGAAAGCGCCGCGAACCAGGTTCATCCCGCCGCCGCGGTGGCCGTGTCCGCTCCTCCTGCACTGGGAGTGTCCAATTCTTCCGCATTAGCGGGGCCTGCTACCGCTGCCAACGACGCCCATCGCGGAAGCGATGACCTAGGCGATGTCCGCGCCGATGCCCGGGCCGATGCACGAGCCGAGTTGAAGTACCGCATCCTCGCGCTTCCCGCAGCCTTGCTTCTGGCGCGCCTCGTCGCGGGCACGCCTCTTCGCATGGCCGCTGCCATGCTTGCCATGGTGCTGCACGAAAGCGGGCACGCTATCACGGCGTGGCTCACCGGCCGCTGGGCCGTGCCGCTGCCCTGGGTTACCCCGCACGGCCAAGAACGCTCCTGGCTGATCGTTCTGCTGGTAACGGCCGCCATTGGCTTTGCCGGATTTCTGGCGTGGAAGATGGAACGTCCGGGATGGCTTTTGGCCGCCGCTGGGCTGCTCGTCCTGCAATTGATCGCGTTGTCTTCGCCCGCGGAAGCCATGATTATATTCTTTGGCGATGGCGGCGCCCTGGTGCTGGCCACCATCCTGATGGCGACGTTTTACGCGCCGCGCGAAAGCCGGCTATATAAGAGTTGGGGGCTGCGCTGGGGATTGCTGGCCATCGGCGCGCTCAGCTTCATGCACGTTTTTCTGATGTGGCGCGGGCCGCTCGAAGATCTTCCGTTTGGCGAGATCGAGGGAGTGAACCTCTCCGATCCCAGCCTGCTCACCGAAATGTACGGCTGGACGGTCCTGCAAATGGTCGATCGCTACGTGCGGCTCGGCACGTTCTGCCTGCTGGCTCTACTTGCGCTATACATTTGGGGACTGGTGTCCGCGTATGTCGAATTGCGACGGAGTCCGGCCGCGTAGAGATCATTTATTTTGGCAGGAAACGAATAATTAGACCCGTGATCGCGTCGTGCCACGCGTGCGTGATAATTCCAGGCCGAAGATTTTGCCGGACCTCCGCAAGAATCCCGAACATCAGGCCATACACACCGATAACGATGGTGGCTTTCGCCCCTTGATAAACATGGCCGAGGCCAAACAGCACCGCCGACAGCACCACGCCAAAGGGAGCGCTGCCAGTCCATGCAACAAACTGGCGCTGTAAGTAGCCGCGAAAAATGGTTTCTTCGCAAATGCCGGCGGTAACCGCGAGACCGACCCAAACGATGGATTCCAGCCAGTCCTGCGGAGCAAGAAGGCGCGCGGCTTCGGCCATTCCAGTTGCATGGACCAAGTGCGAAACGATACTGAGAATAATTATCGCGCCGATCCAAAACGCAAATGCGATTCCGATGTCCAGGAAAAACTCCGACGCGCTCTTCCATCTTTTGCCGGCGATGTTTTGAAACGATTTTCCGTGCCGGCGCAGTCCCCAATAAATGTAGCCGACAACAATCCATTCCCACGCCATGGTAGGCAGGTAGAAAAGCAAGCGATTCGGATTATGCACAACGGCTTGGCGATGGACGGATACATAGCCGAGCGCACAAACAGCGGCAAGGACAATGAGAAGAAACACAGTGTGAACGGTACTCGCCACTGTCTCGGATCGGTTGATAGGCGATTCTGGGATGGTTGCAGCTGCAGCGTCCAAGGGTTTCCTCACACGATTCGGGGTTGCGCGAATTCTCTCACATTTCATTAAATTTCTTCGCGGGCATTTCTGGAGTGCGGCAGCTCTGCTGCCGCTTTCGCGATCGCCTCATGTCTCGGTCAATAAAGTGGAAGCCGAGCCAGCGCGGAAATCCACAGAAGCACAGTTACCTCTGCGCGTCCTGTACTTCCGGGCAGGAGATTTTCCTCTGCTTTATAGGCGATGATGGGTTTCGCCCGGCAGCAACCCAGCCCAAGCAAACCGGCGATGCGGACCGGCCACACCCGGCTACTGTGGGCCGTAGTGTAGGCGCCATGAATGGATAAATGGCCGCCATCGTCTCGAGTGAAAAACGTCGAGTGGGGGAAAGTTTCACGATGCTTGCGGATATTCAGGATAAGCAGAATCAACTTTCTAATCAGCCTTCTGCCGAAGAAGCCACTGGGTCGATCTCTCTTCTGGATCTGGCGGAAATTCTCGATCAGCACAAAATTTGGGTGGAAACGGGCGGAGAGTCCGGCGTAAAAGCGGATCTCTGCGGAGTCAACCTTTCCCACTCTGACCTGACTGGAGTCAATCTCGAAGGCGCTTTTATTCAGCGCGCAAATTTAATTGGCGCTGACCTTTCGATGGCTAATTTGCGCGGAGCCAGCCTCGTACAAGCCGATTTACGAGAAGCTAATTTACTCGGGACTGAGCTCCGGGGCGCCAATTTGATGGGCGCTAATCTCTATGGAGCCGAAGGCGTGTGGGTCGGGCGTCTTGGCGGAACGAATCTTTTCGACGCGATTTTGCCGGAGACCATCGCGGCCTTCGACAGCACGAAAGCTATTTCGGATGCTTCAAAAGTGGCGCGGTGGTTTTATTTTTTGATTCTGGGTGCGAGTCTTGCTTGCATTGCTCTTATTGGATTGACCACTGATGTGCGTCTTGTTGTTGATGCTTCCGCGATTCCCATACCGCGCTTCCCGAAAATTCTGTCCATGACGAGTTTTTATTTGGGAGCGCCGCTTGTTCTTTTCATTTTGTATTTGCGGTTTCATTTTTTGCTGTTGCGTTTGTGGGGCAGCATGTCCGGGTTGCCAGCGGTTTTTAAGGACGGGCAAACGCTGGAAAAGGATGGGCCCTGGTATTTGATGGGGTTGGTAAGACGGCATTTCCGCTGGATGCGCGAAGGTCGCTCGCCGTTTTGGGTGCTGGAAACGATCGTAGCGACCGTGCTGGCTTATTGGGTGGTGCCGGCGACACTGTTTCTGTTCTGGCTGCGTTATCTCGTGCGGCAAGATTTTCGCGGGACACTTCTTCATGCATTTCTCTTGACGCTTTCGGTGGCTGCCGCGACGTGTGTTCCGACAATCGTGGCGCGCGTGCTGCAGCCTGGCGATTTGTTGCGGCAGAAGTCGAAGAATTTGCTCCGGCTGAGTTTCGCAACCGCGCGAATCGCGTTGTTGACCGGCTGCACCCTGCTTATTTTCTCGCTTGGCGTGAATCGCGGCTTGCCTTCCGACAGCAACATTGCGACGCAACACTCGCAGGCAAGTTTGCTTAGGTGGGCTTCGGAAGCGATGCAATCGATCGGTTACAGGCCATACGCGGAATTGACGGAAGCAACGCTCTCCGGACCGCCGCCGCACGGGAACTGGAGTGAAGAAGCGCTCGCGGCTGTCCCCGGAGCGAAGTTGAACGAAATGAATTTGCGATTCGCGCGCGCCTACAAAGCTTATCTCGTGAACGCAAAACTCTGGCGCGCAAATTTGGAGGGAGCTTACCTTTCCGAAGCAGACATGCGCGGAGCTAATTTGCGCGAAGCGGTTTTGAAAGACGCCGTTCTAGATCGCGTTCTGGCCTCGAAAACGGTGATGGTCTCGGCCGACGCGACCCGCGTGAATTTTACCGGTGCCGATTTGCGAGGCGCGGACATGTCCTTCGCCACGCTCGAGAACGCTCTCCTTTCGAACGCCCGACTCGCCGGCGCTTCGCTTTATGCAGTAAATTTGCGCAACGCCCAATTGCTGCGCACCGACTTGTCACGAGCAGACATGCGAGACACGAAAATGGAACACGCCATTTTGTCCTTCGCGACGCTGGAGCAAACGGATTTTTCCTCAGCAAAATTGATTGAAGCCAACGCGACGGGCGCTCAATTTAAGGGAACGATTTTGATGGACGCGGACCTTCGAAACGCGGATCTTCGCGGGGCTTTTTTCGGCGGAGCTATTTTTCGCGGGACTGAAATTACCGGCGCAAACATTGCTGGCGCGGACCTTCGCGGAGCGCTGGGACTTACCGCCGAGCAGGTTTGTTCTACAAAAGGATGGCAGTCCGCTCAGTTCGACGCAGATGTTCTGGCGCAAACGCGCAGCCTTTGCGGCGCAGGGCGCTAATTATCTAAAACTTGTCTCATAAATCTTTCGAGCGGCGAGTAGTGAGTTTCCTCAGGGGCTAAAGGCCTGACTTGCCGGTTTTTTATGTCGGAGCTAAAGCTCCGACCCCTAGGAAGGCATTTATGAGAGTGTTTCTAAAGCCGAGCAGTCTTCAAATATCACGACCTGAAATTATTTAGACTCAATCGACGCGGACTGCTGAAGAGAAGTGTGTTCAGCTTCCGCGAAAGATTATTTAGATGAAATGGACGCGGCCATCACGGGAGAAGTGTGCTCTGTTGAGGCTGAAGACGCCTTGGGCCAGGTGACTTCCAGCGCGGCTTCCTTACGGATGAGAAGTTTGGAACGGCGATTCACGCGAATATCGAGGGTGTTCGAACCATCGGAGACGATTTCCGCAAAACCTTCTTTTTGCAAGTGCAGGCTGTCGTCGGCGTGATAGAGGACTACGCGTAGAGGATGGGTGCCTGCCGAGAGCGGGCAGTCGAACTCGAGAGCCTCGCCTAGATGCGCGGAGTCGAGCCGCGTGGAAACCAGGACCTCCTGGCCGGCATAGACAGCCAGAGTCTCCTCGGCGATGGCGGAGACAATCTCGACGTGAAGGGAAGAGAGTGCTTTGGGAAGAGCGGGCTGCGCAGTAGCGGAAGGGGAAGTGCCGGAAGGCTGTGCGTGCGAAGCGTCGCGCTCCGGTCCGGTCTTCAAAGCGGAATCGTGTTGCGCAGCCACAGATGATTTAGCACGCCTCGAAGACTTTGGACTCGGCGGAGTGTTTACGCTTGGAACCGACAATTCTGGTTTTATTAAGACCGACGGAGATTCTGTTTGAGGCGCTTCCAAGACTTCAGGCGAGGCGATAGCGGCCGTTGAAGTTGAAACTGCTGGATCTGACGCACCTCGGTTCGGCGTGACGGAGGGGATATCCGCCGGGGCCGCAACGGCTGTAAGGTTGGGCACAGAGTGTCTGCGAATGGCGCGGAAAGTCACCCCGACGGAAACGAGAACGAGCAGACCGGCTGCGACTGCCCACTTATCCTTTTGCTGAAATGGCCTGTTCCACCAGGAGACCTTTATTCGTTGAGTGGCGTCAGGGTGGGCCTTTGAAGGTGTGGTCCGCTTGGTTCGCGCGAAGGGATAGACGGCTGCAGCCATTGCTTCGGCGCTTGGGAATCGCTCTTCGGGATTTTTCGACAAGCAGCGCATCACAACCTCGTCAAACGCAGGCGGAAACGTTGGATTGTAACTTGACGGTGGTGGTGGTGTGCTCGAAACGATTTGCGCGCACACGGCTTCGACGGAATCTCCATCAAACGGCCGAAATCCGGTCGACATCTGGTAAAGAACGATGCCCAGTGAGAACAGGTCGGAGCGGCTGTCCTGCGAACTTCCGCGAATCTGTTCGGGCGAGAGATATGCCGGAGTGCCCATCAGATTTCCGCTGCCGGATGCTTGCGTGGAAAAGCGGGCAACGCCGAAGTCGCCGAGCTTCACTTGATTATCGGAGGTGACGAGAATATTGGCGGGTTTGATGTCTCCGTGGATAACATTGGCGCGGTGCGCCTGGCCCAGGGCCGTGGCAAGATCGCCCGCCCACGCGGCTGCGCGATAAAGTGGCAGAGGCCCAGCCTCGAAAAAAGCCTCCAGAGTTTTCCCCTCAACATATTCCATGACGAAATACGGGGCGCCGTCCTGGTTGGTGCCGACGTCGTAGAGGGCCACAATGTGGGGATGGGAGAGGCCGCCGATAATTTGGGCTTCGCGCAGGAATTGCTGCTGGAGATCGCGGGAGCCGAAACCTCGAAGCAAGGTTTTTAGGGCGACGGTGCGTCCAATGAGCGTATCGCGAGCCTTATCGACACGGCTGGTGGCGCCGGTGCCGAGGTTCTCGAAGACTTCGTAACGGTTTTGTGGATTGCTCATAAGCTGCGGCAAATGAGTCGCCCGCCCCTGCTGCACTAGGTAGGATGAAAGAATTCGAGGGGTTCAGGAATCCCCCAATAGTCCTAATTTTGAGGAACTCTAGTACCAGGCCAATGTGTGCTAAGGGGAACAGCAATTGGCCGGCAATCCGTGAGTTGGCCCGTTGATCGCTACAAGGGCGATTATCGGTGTGAATCCGAGAAGTGAGAAGTTAATAGTGGGTAGTGAGTGGAAAGACTAGAGGGCGCGAGGAGTGCCCCACTGTTTGCCAGAAACAATAGCGCAAAGGGTTGGCCACCTCAGGGTCAAGTAGCTGCCACCCGCCCGGTTTTCCCCTATTTCTATATGATTTACAAGCCAATATCCTTCTATTGACTTTGTGACGATTGAAGCGGATGATGCTCCAGCTTTGCGGGCCAAATCTTCAGTATGGAGAACGAACCCATGCTCCGTCTCCGCCCTTTCCAATTTGTACTGGTTGGGCTTGCTGTTCTAATTTTGCCTTGTATCGCCCGAAGTCAGGCTGTCATCACGAACCTAAACGTCTATAAGCAAACGGCAGGAAATCCACCCGCTTTCTTCATTGAGATTATTGGGACTTCATTGTGGACTCCTGAGCGACCGAGAGTGCTCGTCTACCCTTCCGCCACAGTGCAGGAGATCGATTCAACCGCAACAACCATTCATGCGGTTGTTAAGGGAGCAGACGCGTCTTTCGTTCCAGTTGAAGTCACTTTGTCCTATACCACGGGACCTGTAACGAAGGCCACATTGAAGACTACGTGCGCCGATGAGGATATAGATCGAAGCTATCTCTATATCACACAGGCTCAGTCGAAGAAGAAGTACGGAAGTACTGTTGGAAGTTATTTCGATGTTGTTCAAATTTCTATAGTAAATAAATGTTCTCTTCCAGTGCTGATTCCGCTTGCCGGAATTTATGTAGCGGTCCCTCCCCGGCCAGACATTCACGCTCTTTCCTTAGACCATATTACGAGCATGTATAACAACGGGAAGGAATTTACTGGAGGAAGAGCGATCTACTTTAACATCCTCCAAGCAGCCGCCACTTTGGGGAGTGCTATCGAGCCGTTTTTCGGTCACGGCGTCACTCAGGCCGTAAGCATCTTAGGCGGAGGATTCACACAAGGTTCGGCAGCGATTTGGAAAGATTTATCTGCGGAACAGCTACAAAATCTAGCGTCTCAGAGTTTTCAATCAACTGAGCAAGTAGCGAGTAATGGCGGATATTTGCAAAAATTCGTTTTTCTTCCTAAGACGGATAAAAACGACCACACATTAGAAACCCTTTTTAACCAGACAGCGAAGGCCAAACAAGCGCTGGTCGCAAAGGGAGACCCAGTTCCGGCTCAGTTGTCCGCCCTACACGCTGACATCATTCCTGTTATCACTCAGCCTTCCGTGGCCAAGTGATTTCAGCATGAAAAACGCGTCAATAAGGTGCAACGTGGATAGCAACAGAAGCTCCTTTTCGGAAGCCGCTACTGCGCTATTTATTGTGTGGGCTTCGATCAGTTGTTATGACTATTTGGTACGAGCACGTTGGCTGAACGAGCTTCGGTATTCTAGTTGGTACGACGTAACCACCGATCAGGTAAAGCAAATCGAAGCCAAACCGCCAAGCGATTGTGATTTCCTCCACGCCCCGATTGGGTCCAAGGGTTGCAAATACGTAAAGACCGTCACAGTCGAGAAGATCATCACAGGCAACGATACTAGAACGAATCGTCCTATAGTCTCCTATGACGAGGGCAAAACCTGGGCTTGGAACGACGAAGGTACTCCGGCTCAGCCAAGCAAACTTGTCTACGTCTCTTGGAACAAGGTCGATGACTAAAACTAGGTGAGCGACTTTCATGCGCGTATACAAATTCCTGGATGCACAATATGGGATGAAAAGCATCGCAGAGAAGCGACTGAAGATTTCAACGGTAGAAGACTTGAATGACCCCTTCGAATTGTTGCCGTTCGGAATCACGGACAAAACGAAACGAATGGCGCTGAATGCAGCTCGTAAGACTTGGGGCAGGACTAGAGGAATCTTGTGTTTTAGTGCCGCTTGGCAAGACCCTGTAATTTGGGCGCATTACAGCGATAAACACCGTGGACTCTGCCTCGGCTTTCAAATTCCTGATGTGTATGGAAGGAAGATAAGATACGTCGATGATCGCTTGCAGTTGCCAGATAAACTACAACTCGACGACGCCACGGCCTGGATCTTTACCAAGTTCGCGAACTGGTCCTACGAAAAAGAGATTCGTCTTTGTACGACACTCACAGACAAATCCGGTGGTTTGTACTTCAAAGAGTTTGGGGAAGACCTGAATCTGGTGGAAGTGATTGCGGGAGCGAGATGTAGTCTCACGAAAGATCAAATTTTAAAGGCGCTGCAACCGCTCCAATACGTCAAGCTTATAAAGGCGCGACCAGGCTTTCAGAAATTTGAAATTGTCAAAGACCTGCGTGGCTTCCCGAAGACAGACATTTCTGGCGACTGATCTCAAATGACTCAGCTAGAAAACGAGTGGCGGAACTCACCCTTCTGGGAATTGAGATTATGAAGCTAGGCCAGTTGCCTGCGGCAGGACGGTGGATTGAGGGAAGTGCCATAGCTCCAGGTAAGGCCACTTAACGCTTTTCACCGGGCGAGCTACTTTCTTCCCTGTATGGCGTAGACCCCTGCGATGCGCTTACTCTGCCCGTTGAGAATAAACGGTAAACCCGTTTAGCTAGGAGGTCGCTGAATAATGCCATTAATAACCGTAGTGACCGTTTTGATCGTTGTGGGAGTTCTGCTTTGGCTTATCAACCGGTTCATACCGATGCAGGGGACGATTAAGTCCATTTTGAACGCGGTGGTTGTGATCGTAGTGGTGTTGTGGCTTTTGAACGTATTTGGACTTTTCAGTTCCTTCTCGCATATTCGCGTTGGGGGGTAAGCGAGTTGCGATGCGTGTGATTCGTTAACGAAATCGCGCAAGCGGCGGGTGGTGAGTTTCCTCAGGGGCTAAAAGCCCCGTTTTGCCGGTTTTTTATGTCGGAGCTAAAGCTCCGACCCCTGGGAAGGCACAGGTTTGTTATGTCGGAGCTAAAGCTGCGACTCCTAGAAAGGCACCGGTATCCTATATCGAGGCTAAACCTCCGACCCTAGGAAGGCGTCGATGAGGAAACGGCTTCTACTCTGACTTCGATTCATGAGATCGCTTCTACTCTGGCTTCGACTGTTTGCGAAGCGCGGCAAGAATCCACTTCTGCAAGACTAGCCGGCAGTGTGGCTTCAGGTCGCGAAACTCCACGCCCATTCCCTCGGCTGGTTTGACGTAAACCACAGTGCCTTTGGCCTCGAAGTATTCATCTGCATAGAAAATTTTCACGAAAACAGGCGATAGTTCGGCGAAGGGCGCGGGCGACTCAAGGTAACAGCCATGAAGGCTGATTTCGGTGGCGCGAACGGAGACAGTGGCGCTCGGTGAGCCCTCCGGGGCGACTTCGGCATTGGCATTAAACGCAAACCTGAAACCACGGCGGTCGGGATTCATGGTTTCTAGCCTAGACTAGCGGGATTGTTATTGTCTCCCGCCGGATGAAACGTTTGTTGCGAATTGCATAATAGGATCCTGCCGCCTCAGAACGAGACCATTAAACCTCAATTTGTTCGGTGTCCTGAGCTGCCAGAAGTTAGTTTTCCGCAGCGCCATTCTTTGCTGGTAAAGGCACTTCCTGGCGGCCAGGACGGGAGCGTTGTGCGCGGCCAATCTGCAGAAAAATCTCGAATTTTGGTGCGGACTCGACAGAGGGGGTACCTGTCAATCTTACCAGTATCTAGGATTTTGTCCTCTGCTAGGGTATGCCCAGCTATATGCGAAAAGGGATTTGCGAATCGGGGTTGCGTGGCGGCTGTCGCATCTCGAAGGTTTGCATTTCGACCCTGATTAACCTCTTTATAATCTGTGGCTTAGACGCTTTCTTGGGCGCGTCGGCATTCGCCCAAGGGCCGGAAAAAATAGAAGCCCCGGCTGCAGTCTTGGATCAGGAGGTCAAACCCACTCCGCCGCAGGCAGTTGACCAGCCCCAGCAAACAGCCACGCCAGCCCAGAGTGAGCCGCAGCCCAAAAAAAAGAAGAAGTTCTCCATACCCGATGGAATTGTGGTCGCACCACTTCCTCTTTCCAGTCCAGCCATCGGCACAGGGATCACCCCCATACTTGGCTATATCTTCCCCTTGAACAAGAACGACAAGGTTTCTCCGCCTTCCACAATCGGTGGGGCTGGGCTCATTACGAACAACGGAAGCCGTGGATTCGTCGTGGGTGGACAGTTCTTCTTCAAAGAGAATACCTATGAGGTCACCTCTGGCTACGCCCACGGAAATGTGAATTACAACATATACGCCGATGAAATTGCTCCCGGCGTTAAGCTACCTCTCGAACAAACGGGCGAAGCGTTCTTTGGGGAATTCCTCCGTCGCCTTTTCTGGAAATTCTTCGCGGGACCACGATTCATCTCAGGCAATTCGTTTATTACGGTCCGCCCAAATGACGTCGTCAACTTTCCGATCCCCCCGGAAGTCGGCCTCCACACGGCCCTCAGGTCCATCGGCGCGAAGCTCACGCGGGATACTCGCCCCAATCACTTCTATCCGCTGAGCGGAACACAGTTCACTTTTACAGCAGATTTCTTTTCCCAGGATTTGGGTAGCAAGTATTCTTTTCAATCTTATCGAACTCAGTTCGACAAATATTGGAGTCTAAGCAAAAACCAAGTCCTGGCCTATGACGCCTATTTCTGCGGCACGGCCGGAAATCCGCCTTTCTATGGCAACTGCATATACGGCACCAGTAACGAATTACGAGGCTATACGGCGGGGCACTATTTCACTCGCTACAGCATGGCGACTCAAGCGGAATACCGTTTGGTCTTGCCGTGGAGGTTCGGCCTGGTGGTATTCGGCGGCCTCGGCGGCGTTATTCCCGGCGGGAATCAGTTGTTACAGCAACAGCAGAACAGCCACTTCCTGCCGAGCGGTGGTGGTGGCCTGCGCTTCCAATTAAGCAAGAAGTACCACGTCAATCTGCGCGCCGACTTAGCCCAGGGCCTTTATGGGCACACGTTTGGCCTGGGGGTCGGTGAGGCTTTCTAGTAAGTCCGCGAACTCTTGCGCTACACCTGAAGTTTGCGCAGATAGGGCACGCTGGCTCTCATCAGATCTAAATTCATTTCCACGAAATAGTTCTTTAAGCCGCCGGTTTTGGCAGCTGTGA
The DNA here is from genome assembly GCA_963784015.1 of uncultured Acidobacteriota bacterium. Taxonomy (GTDB): domain Bacteria; phylum Acidobacteriota; class Terriglobia; order Acidiferrales; family UBA7541; genus Acidiferrum. Next base: position 107,971 of record CAWAPX010000023.1, on the reverse strand, counting down.
AGATTTTCTTCCAGTCGAGAGTGCCTCGTCCCACGGGGACAATTTTCTTCGTGGTTGCGGACCACCCTTGGACGTGCATGGAGAAAAAACGGCCGGGATATTTCGTGAAATATTCAGCAGCGTCAAAGCCCTCGCTGATCGTGGAAACCTGGAACTGGAAATTGACGAATTTGGGATTGAGAAGACCGATTAATACATCGTAGGTCCGCTTACCGTCGACCATGGACGTTTCAAAGTTTTCGTTGTGAAGACCCTGGCGGATTCCAGCTGCGGCAGCTTTCTCGCCCATTTTGTTGTATTCGTCGGCGGCTCGTTTCACGTCGTCCATTGTGGGTTTTTTGGGGCCGTCGAGGCTGGCGACTAGCATCTGCTGGAGGCCGAGATCTTGAGCCCATGCAATTCGCCCGGGCTGATCTTTTCGAAGCTCTTCCATGCTGAAGTGCGAACTGATGCAGGTAACCCCCCAATCGTTCAGCATCTTTTTGAGTTCGGAACCTTTGTACTTGGCCAGGCCGCCGAAGCCGGAGTCGTCGTAGCCGACAGGCGAGCAGAGTTCGATCGTTTGAAAGCCGGCAGAAACGAGCTCCTTAATTGTGCCGGGGAAATCTTTGGCGATGCCTTCTCTTACTGGCCAGGTTTGGCAACCGATGGGAAGGCCGAGCGGATTGGCGTGGAGTTCGAATGCGCCAGCGGAAAGAAGACCGACCGCGGCGGCTGTTGTGGCGGAATTCTTGATGAATTCTCTTCTTGGGATTTCGGGCATTTTCGGCTCCTTGAGTTCGTTCGTCAGTGTTGCAATTGTTGAAGCGGGCGGGGTGAACCCCGCCCCTACAGAGTGGTGCGCGGCAAGACTACTTTTCTTCTCCGAACAACTTTATGTCTTCGGGGCCTTCTTGGAGAGGGCCGGTGTTGCGCCCCTGCACGAGCTCGCGAATCTGCGCGACGATATCCGGATTGGCGAGCGTGGTGATATCGCCGGTGTCCATGTGATTGGAAATTGCTGCCAGAACGCGGCGCATGATTTTGCCGGAGCGGGTTTTGGGCATATCAGGGACGATATGAATGCGTTTAGGCCGGGCGATTTTGCCGATGATAGTTTCGATGGTGGAGATGACTTTGTCCTGGATGGCTTTGTTTGAAGGAACGCCCGGCTTTAACGAAATGTAGACTTCGGGTACGCGCCCTTTGATTTCGTCAACGACCGGAACCACGGCGGCTTCCGCAATTTCGGTGATGCTGAGACATGCAGACTCAACTTCCTTGGTGCCGAGCCGGTGGCCGGCGACATTGATTACGTCATCGACGCGGCCGAGGATACGGTAGTAACCGTCCGCGGGGAGAACGGCGCCGTCGGCGGCGTAGTAAGGCCAATCGCGCCAATCCTTGCTCTTGGGATTTTTGCAATATTTTTTGTAGTACTGATTGACGAAGCGATCCGAACTGCCCCAAATCGTTTGCATGATGCCCGGCCACGGATTGCGGATGCAAATGTTTCCGGCTCTGCCGGTCCCGGGTTTGATCTCTTCTCCGTTCTCATCCCAGATGACCGGATAAATGCCCAACACCGCGGGCCCAGCGCTTCCAGGCTTCATGGGATCGAGCGCGGGTTTCGTACTGCAGAGAAAGCCGCCCGTTTCGGTTTGCCACCACGTGTCCACGATGACCGCTTCGCCTTTGCCCACTGTTTCGTAATACCAGCGCCAGACTTCCGGCTCGATCGGCTCGCCAACGGTGGTCATGTGCTTGAAGTGATAGTTGTATTTTTTGGGCTCGTCGCCGCCCGCTTTGCGCAGCATGCGGATCGCGGTAGGAGAAGTGTGGAAGATGTTGACGTCGAGACGCTCGGCGATGCGCCACGGGCGAGCGGCATCGGGGAATTGCGGCACGCCTTCATAAAGTACGCTGGTGGCGGCAAGGGCGAGCGGGCCGTACACGATGTACGAGTGTCCTGTTATCCAGCCAATGTCGGCCATACACCAGTAGACGTCTTCGGGATGAATGTCCTGGTAATACTTCGAAGTGCCCGCGGCGTAGGCGAGATAGCCTCCGGTGCGGTGCTGGCAGCCTTTCGGTTTGCCGGTGGTCCCGCTGGTGTACATGAGGAAGAGCGGAGCTTCGGCGTCTTGAGAAACTGGCTCGACGATTTGGTTGCTGTAGTCCTTGAGAATTTCGTCGACGAAGTAGTCGCGGTCCATGATCATCGGGGATTCGGAGCGGTAATGGCCCGCATAGCGGCGCCAGAAGAGAACTTTGTCGATGTGCTGGCCTTCTTTTTTTGCGGTGGCGACGGCGATATCGGCGCTGGGTTTGTGATCGACCCATTTGCCGTTGCGGTGGTATCCATCCGCGTAAATTAGGACGCGGCTACCGGAGTCCGCGGCGCGGAGACCGCAGGCTTCTCCGCTGAAGCCACCAAAGACCACCGAGTGGACGACACCGAGACGAGCGCACGCGAGCATCGTGATGGGCAGCTCGGGAATCATCGGCATGTGAATGGTGACGCGATCGCCGGTTTTGAGTCCGGCAAAATCGCGCAGCATGGCGGCGACTTCGTTCACGCGCTTGTAGAGTTCCTGGTAGGTGATAACTGTCGCAGATTCGTTTTCCGGCTCGGGGACGAAAATCAAAGCCGCTTTATTTTTGTGTTTGGCGAGATGGCGATCGACGCAGTTGTAGCAGGCATTGAGTTTTCCGCCCACGAACCATTTCCAGAAAGGAGGGTTAGAGGTGTCGAGAGTTTTGCGCCAGGGCTTGTCCCAATCGAGCAGCTTGGCGTAGATGTCGAAACATTCCGGAAAATGTTTCTCGCTGAATTTTTTTACGAAGGCGGGATTACCGAGATTGGCTTGAGCGATAAATTTTTTGGAAGGATAGAAATACTCTTCTTCTTTCCAGTGAACAGCAATCTGCGCTTCGGTAAGTTTGCTTTTGCTGTTCGATGCCTTCGCTTTTGTTTTCTGGCGAGCTTTGGCCACGGCGACAACTCCCCTTGGATGTTCGATTTCGAATGCAACGCTACAACGAAGGACATCTTGGTTCAGGCAGACTCATTTCCTCTGCAAAACGAGTTTGCCCGCCAAAAATGATGCTCCCACGCAGGCGCGAGAGTCAATGCGTCCCACGCCCGCGTAGAAATGCGGAGAGGCGCTACTTCATTCCGCCCACTTCGTCCCAGATTTTGTGTCCGTACGTTTCCTTGAGCAGGATACTGCCCAGGACGAGCGTGATACTGGCTACGATCATGGGGTAATAGAGCCCGGCATAGATGTTGCCAGTAGCCGCGCATACAGATAGGCCAATGAGCGGCACCAACCCTCCAAAGACGCCGTTGCCTATATGGTAGGGCAATGAGAGAGACGTGTAGCGAATCTTGGCCGGAAAGGCCTCCACGAGATATGCGGCAATGGGTCCGTAGATCATGCAAACGTAAATCACCTGGATAAACACCAGCAGCACGAGCAACGGGATGTTTGGACTAGGCGCTTCCTTCGCCGCCACCAGCGCTCCGTTGGCGTCGGTGGTCATAGGCGTCAAGCCAATCGCTCCGGTAACCTTGTTCTTTGTCGATTTCACCGTGACGATATTGTTTCCTGCCGCCACGGTCATCGCTTTGTAGATCGGAATATACGTGACGACGGCGAGCAAGCAAGCCAGCATCATGAGCCATTTGCGACCGAACTTATCGGAAAGATAACCGAAGAGCGTAAAGAAAGGCATGGCGCAGAGAAGCGCAATCGCCACGATGATGTTGGAAGTTTTGCCATTTACCTTGAGCACGGTTTGAAGATAGAAGAGCGCGTAGAATTGGCCGGTATACCAGACAACGCCTTGTCCGGCGGTAGCGCCAAAGAGAGAAATCAGGACGCGCTTGAGGTTATCCCATTTTGCAAATGCGTCTGTGAGTGGTTGGGTCGAAGTCATCCCAGCGCTTTTGATTTGAGCGAAGATCGGAGATTCTTTCATCTTCAACCGAATGTAGAGGGAGACGGTTACGAGGACGATCGAGATGAGGAAGGGAATACGCCAGCCCCAGGCCTTGAAGTCGTCGGGAGACAGGAGCTGCTGCGTGACGAGAATGACGATCAGTGAAACGAAAAGGCCGAGAGTCGCGGTGATTTGGATGAAGCTGGTGTAGAAACCGCGCTTTCCATCAGGGACGTGTTCGGCGACATAAACGGTTGCGCCTCCATATTCGCCGCCAAGAGCCAGACCTTGCAGGACGCGGATGAGGAGAAGAGCAATTGGCGCAAACCATCCGGCAGTTGCGAATGTTGGAAGAAAACCGATGAGGGCTGTTGCGCCGCCCATGATCGTGAGGGTGACGATGAATGCGTATTTGCGGCCGACGAGGTCGCCGATGCGGCCGAAAAAGAGTGCACCAAAGGGACGGACCAGAAAGCCGACGGCAAAGGTCGAAAGATAGGCAATCAGCGCGATGGTGTCGTTGCCAGCAGGATAAAATTTCGGAGAGAGAACGGCGGCGAGGCTCCCAAAAATGTAAAAGTCATACCACTCGATCATCGTCCCAACTGCGGAGGCGAGAATTACCTTGGGAATACTGTCGCTCCCAGCTCCGCCCGCTCCGATAACGTTTGCCTGACTGGCCATGCTTCCTCCTGTTGAAACGCGGTCCGCACGATACCTGTTGTTAGGGCGCACACGAACGCCCGTCCCAGCGGCCGCAAAACACACTTTTACCTGAGTTGTGATTCCTTCCTCTTGAATACCCCCTGTGGCCCGCTAAGGGTGCGAGCCAGGTATCCAGTGGCAGAAGGTTGATAAATCGCACCGTTCATATACGGCCCGGCGCGCGTTGTCAAGAAATGACTTATACGCGGCGGAGGGTGCCACAGTTCTTTTTGCGGCTTGGCGGAATAGAAGAGGGACGCGAGGATCTCGTGCTGGAGTGGGGAGCGCGAATCGTGATAAAAGATTTGCTTGACCTTACACAACGCCATATTTCTATTTTTCGCCGGGGCCATTGGTGGGGCTATTAACGCCGTCGCCGGCGGCGGAAGCTTTGTGGCGTTTCCGGCTCTGTTGTTTACGGGTGTGCCGCCGGTGCCGGCTAACGCCACCAACACGCTGGCGCTTTGGGTGGGGACGACGGCGAGCGGTGGCGCGTACCGCATGAAGCTGAACATTCCGCGGCGAGTGATGATTCCGCTGATCGTTACGAGCGTGATTGGCGGGTTGGCTGGCGCGATTCTCTTGATCAAGACTCCGGCGCAGACGTTCTTGAAAGTTTTACCGTGGCTTTTGCTTGGAGCGACGCTGTTGTTTGCGTTTGGCAAGCATCTTACGGGACGGATTTCGGCGGGGATCTCACACGATTCGAACAATGCGGCGGTTGCGGGCGCGTCAATCTTTGAGTTGTTTGTCGCTATATACGGCGGATATTTCGGCGGCGGCATCGGCATCATGAATCTGGCGATGCTCGCTGCGATGGGCATGACGGATATTCATGCGATGAACAAATTGAAGGTGTTGCTGGGCGGGGTGATCAACGGAGTTGCAGCAGTAACGTTCATCATCACGCGAGCGATATTTTGGCCGCAGGCATTGGTGATGACCGCGGGGTCGTTGATAGGAGGGTTTTCCAGCGCGCACTATGCGCAGAAGTTTCCGCAGCCATGGATTCGAGCGTTTGTGATTTTGGTGGGAGCGGCAATGACGGTTTATTTTTTTGTGCGCGGGTATCGGTGAGGGCTCTTGAGATAGAAAACGGCATGAGAGGCGAGCGATGAAGACGAATTATGCGGCGGTGTTTGTTTCGGCTTTGGCGTATTGGATACTCGGGGCGTTGTGGTACGGACTTTTGTTCAACAAACCGTGGATGGCGCTGGAAAACATTTCGATGGAAAGCGCAAAGGCCATGAATCCTGTTTTGCCTTACGTCGTGACATTTGCGCTGAACTTATTGATTGCGTTTGTTTTGGCGCAGATTTGCATTTGGCGGAGTGCGAATTCGGCGGCGCGGGGAGCGGCGTTGGGAATATTTTTGTGGATTGGATTTTTGGGGCCGGTGACATTCACTACTTACATGTATGAGATGAGGTCCATGCAGCTGTTTGCGATTAATGAGTTTTATCCATTGGTCGGATTTTGCTTGATGGGGGCGATTCTGGGGGCGTGGAGCAAAAAGGCCGCGTAGAGGAACACGGCGGGAATTTTTGTGAGTGTTGCACTAGCCCAAGACGGGCACGGCGTGCCGGGCCCCTACAAAATCTTGCCGCGGATCGAGGCGTCGACCAATTGGATTGTGTGGACTACCGGCGTCGAGTGGCCCTGGCGGGTTAGCGAGGATTGGAGTTGAAGCAAGCAACCGGGATTGCCGGTGGCTACAACCTCGGCGTTAAGCGGAGCGATTAGTTGGGCTTTACGATCGCCGAGCGTGTTGGCCGCGTCGGGTTGAACAAGATTGTAGATTCCTGCGGAGCCGCAGCAGATGGCAGCTTCTGGAATTTCGGCGAGTTCGAGGCCGGGAATATTTGCGAGCAATTGGCGGGGTTGGGAACGCACGCCTTGGGCATGTTGCAGGTGGCAGGAATCGTGGAATGCGACGCGCATGCGCAGGGGATTTCTTGTGGCGCGCGGCGGCAGTTCAGTGAGAACTTCGGTGATGTCTTTGCACTTCGCGGCGAAGGCCTTGGCTCGATCGGCGTAGTTTGGATCGTCACGAAGCAGATGGCCGTATTCTTTTACATTTGAGCCGCAACCTGCGGCGTTGGTGACGATGGTGTCGACGTTGGCGCGCTCGAACACGTCGATCGTCTTTCTTGCCAACGCCAAAGCCCCGTTTTCCTCTCCCGCATGAACCATTAGCGCGCCGCAGCAGGGTTGATCTTTTGGCGCCACGACTTCGCACCCTTCGGCGGCAAGGACACGCGCGGTCGCTGCGTTCACTTCAGGAAAGAATTCGCGCTGAACACAGCCGAGGATGAGGCCGACACGACGGCGTTGCGCGCCCTGCGCTGGAGTGACCTTGGATACGCGCTCGCTTTGTCCGAGCTTGGGCATCAGCGATTCCATGGATTGCAGGCGCTTTGGAAACAGTTTCAGAAGGCCGGTGCCGCGAACCAGCGATTGCAGGCCAGACTTTTGGTAGGCCAACAGCGGCCAACGCAGCAGACGCAGACGGTCTGGCCGCGTAAAAACTGCGAACAAAAATCGGCGATGAAGCTTTTCCATGAAAGAGCGTGGATGATGACGTTCGATTTGCGCGCGAGTGGCTTCGATGAGTTTTCCGTAGTCCACGCCGGAAGGGCAGGCGGTCATGCAAGCCATACAGCCGAGGCAGGAATCGAAATGGCTGACCCACTGCGGGTTCATGGGCGCGTTGCCCTCGCTGGCGAGTTTCATCAGGTAGATGCGGCCGCGCGGAGAATCCATTTCTTCGTTCCAGAGGACGTACGTGGGACAGACCGGCAAGCAGAAGCCGCAATGGACACAGTTTTCGATGATTTGCTTGGACGGTGGATGGTGGGCGTCGAAGGCACTTGGTAGAGGATTGGTTTCGGGAACGGTAGTCATGAAAGAACGCTGCTCATTGTCACTCGTGAACATAACTGAATGGCGGTGTTGCTGGCAAACAGCGATTGCGAGGAGAAGGACAGAGGAAAGAAGGACAGAGAAAAGAAGGAAAGAGAAAAGATAACGCAGAGACGCAGAGACGCAGAGAACGCTGAGCCGCGCAGAGGAGGAATAAAATCATTTGGGCGGCGGCGAAACGATTTGGCGAAGATCCTCGATATCTTTCAGGATTGTGACGACCAGGGATTCGACGACGGCTTGGCCTTTTTCGCGCGTTGCCAAAGTCGGATCTCCCCATGCTCCGGTTGGCGAATATGTTCCTTTGCCTTGAGGGTCGCGAGTGAGGCCGCCTGGTTGATTAGGGTTGAGATCCTTTGCAGCTTTTTTCATGTGCACAGATTCGGGGGCGATATAGAGCATCATCGAAGTTTCGATTTCGTCGGCGTGGGTGCCGCCGGATTGGCGGAGTTTTTTTTCGATGGGATCGTCTTTGGTTAGGTCGGTGTAGCGGAGGACGATGCCATCCTTTGCGAGGTTGGCAGTGGCTTGTGCGAGAGGCCTGAGTGTCGAGATGCCCGTATTGAGGATGTAGAACCGGCGCGGGCCGTAGTGCGCGAGGGAATGGATGATATCGGTGATCATGGCGCGGGCGGTGTCCATGCTGAGGGAAGTGGAACCGGGATATTCGAGGAAGGAGGGATAGAAACTGTAGTTGATGGTGGGAGCGATGACGATGTTTTGCGACGCGGCAGAGAGGACGCGTTTTTTTAGGTACTCGGCCATGAGGAAATCGTTGTTGAGCTGGAGATGGCGGCCGTGCTCTTTGGATTCCGCGCCGAGAGCGATGACGACGACGGTGTCGGGCGTGAGAATGCGTTCGGCTTCGTCCCACGAGAGAGTCTCGAGGAGGACGGCAGGATTGGCGCGTTCGGGTTGCGCCGGAGGGATAGCGTTCGATTGGGCTGAAGAAGGAGTCGTCAAAAACGGAGAAAGCAAAACGCAAAGGGTCGAGTGCAGCGCGAATTTTTCAAGACGCTTCGAAGCAACTACGAAAGTCATGAGTGCACCTCGTCAGCGTTGCCTAAAAAGGCGCAATGAATAGCGCCCCTACAAGCCTCGGTTGAAAATTATCGCGCGATGGGGCCCGTCTGGATTCCGCTATTGAGATCGTAGACGGCGCCGATGGTTCCCACAAGGCAGGTTTGGCGAGTGAGTCCGAGAAGCTCGCGGAGGCGGTAAACGCTTTCGATTCCGGTGCAGTGAGCGCCGAGAATACGGGCGGTCTGATACTCCTTAAGTTTGGAGGCGGTCCATGTGAGTTGTTGATCGGTCGCGGCGAAGAGATGAAAGCCCCCAATGGCTGCGTCGACAGGAGCCGGGCGCAGAAATCCTCGAGCGTACTGCAGCGTGTTGATGATTCCGGAATGGCCGCAGCCGGAGAGCAAGACTAGGCCACGCGAAGTGTTGAAGACGAGAGATTGATCGTCGGGAACGGTGTCTTCCACCCATGCGGTTCCGGTGTTGAGCTCGGTGCCCGCCGGATAATTCTTTTCGGGGTAGATGCGTGGAACGGGGCCACTGAGCCAGATGCCGGGAAAAATCTCTTCGGGTTTGTCGTGGACGATGAAGACGCCGCCGGTGGCTTCGTAGTCTTTTTTCATCTGGATCATGGGATTGGGATTGTGGCCGCGGCGTTCGAGGAAAATGCCCTGCGCAACGTGAACGCGCGAGAGCGCTTTCGGGTTCGATTTGGAAAATTCGCGGCGCAGCGTCATGAGACCAGTAGTGTGGTCGTCATGAAAGTGGCTGAGAATTACGTCCTGAACGTCACTGAGGTCGATTTTCAGTTCGCGGGCATTCTCAAGAACGGTGTTGGGGCGAGCGCCCGTGTCGAAAAGGATTTTGCGGCCATCGGCTTCGACCAGTGCGGCAAAGCCCCATTCGCCAATACCGTCGTCAGCGAGCATGGTCGAGAGGATAGTAATTTTGAGAGTGCGAACCTCGGGGTGAGAATCGGCGGCAGATTGCGCGGCGATGCGTCTTGGCACAGTGACCAACAGCAGAGCAATTAGCGGAAGAACAATGCGGGATGCTTTCATGGACGAACGCTCCTTGATCAAATGCCTCGCACAAAGCGGCCAGGATTCAGCGTGTTCTTTGGATCAAACTGCTTTTTTACGGCGCGCATAAGGGGAAGAGAGTCGCCAGGCGTGCCCCAGGCGTCGATGCTTTGCATATCCACGGGATGATGAAGCGCGGCGAGCGAGCCTCCCGCGTGTTCGAGGTCGAAACGAAGATCGGAAAGCGCAGCATGGAGATTTTCTGGTGTGGCTTCCAAGAGCAGCCAGCCGATGCCGGTGGCCTGCATCGTTAGTCGCCAGTGCGCGTTGCGAGAGCTTGCCGCGCGTTGCACAGTTTCCACTGTGCGGGCGATTGAGGTCGGGAGCGCGGTGATTTTTGCGACTGCTGCAGTTGTGGAATTCCCTGAGTTCCACAGTTCTTGCGACGCTGCCCAGACTGTGGGTGCTTCCTCGATCGCTGTCGCGGGACGAGCTAGTTCTCGCAATTGAGTTTCTTGCGCGGCGATGCCTGCTTCCGTGCTCTCGAAAAGAATGTCCACGACCGGCTCGGCATCGTGCGCGATCCGAGCTTGGAGTGCGGTGTGGGCCAGTTTGGAATCCTGCACCGCGAGGATGAGGCGTTGCATCTCTTCGAGATTGCAGCCGGAGATGGAAAGCGTCTTCGCGTTTCGCGGGAGAGGATGGAGACGAAAGATAGCGCGCGTGATCACCGCGAGAGTGCCGAGAGCACCAGTGACGAGTTTGGGGAGATCGTAGCCCGCGACATTTTTTACGACTTTACCGCCGCTGGAAGCGAGTGTGCCATCGGGAAGTGCGAGCGTGACGCCAATGATCAAGTCACGCAGCGCGCCGAAGCGGAGGCGCAGCGAGCCACTGTCGTTCGTGGAGAGCACGCCGCCGATGGTCGCTTGCGCCGGCCAGAGAGGATCGAGGGCGAGGCGTTGGCCGTGTTGCGCAAGCGCGTTTTGCAATTTTTGGATGGTGCAGCCGGCTTCGACGCTGACTGTGAGGTCGGCCCAGGCGTGCTCGATGATTTTATCGAGGCGAGCGGTGGAAAGAACGATGTCGGCGCGGGATGGCGGATTGCCCCAGGAAAGTTTTGTGCCGCCTCCGCGAGGAATTACGGCGAGGTTTGCATCATTTGCGAGACGAAGAACAGAGGTAAGTTGTTGTTCGTTCGCGGGTTCAAGGACAAGCCTCGGCTGAACGCCGCAAACTGCGTCGGACGCGGTGGCTGAGCGAACGGAATCAAGTGCGAGAATCGCGCGGAATTCGTGTTCGGTGTCGAGCAGCGGCGTCGGCATTGGAGAGACTCAGTACATTACAACAGTAGCGCGCCGTCAAGATGTCCTCTGGGAACACGCGCCAAGCAGCGCCGCAAAAGCGGGCGAGCCGGAAGTAAGCAACGGGCTGGTTTCCACTTAGCGAACTCAGGCGATAGCTTTGGCTCGAAAGCCCCAGAGTACAAACAACGACGAGATGATGATTGCGATTCCAACGCTAACGAATCCTACGGTTACAAGGCCCTCCTGCCACGATTCTCCATGATGGCCTACACCTGTAATTGGAGAAAGTGCTGCAGTACCAAAAGTCGCCGCAAGCGTCGTTGCGAGCCAATTTACGTATGTTCCATAGAGCGCAGCCCAATAGGCGAATGCCTTTGGTCGCGGCGACAGTCGCACTTCGTTCCAGGCCGCCCCAAGTGCAAGCAGGAACGTACCGTTCATAATGCCTTCCAGATGCGCAGCAAGTCCCATGCGTACGTTCGCGAAATGCTGCTCGGCGAAGCCAGTCAACAGCCCAATCAGAAACAAAAACATGCCATGCCACATCAGTTGCCGGTTGGTGTGTCCCATTTCTATGCTCTTTTCATGCAGCGATTGGCGGATAGGTGCGAGCGGCCAAATGCGGGTTGTGCGTGAGGAGAATCTAGCTTCTGTCTGTCAGTTTAGCAACGATTTCTTGGAAGGACCGGCACTTCGCTGAGTGGCAGGTTCGTCGCAGATTAGCCGAACGGCTGAGCAGACAAATCGTAACTCAATGAGCTTCTGTAACGTCTATCCAGCGGGGCCTCAATGATCCAAATCAGCGAAAACGCTGCAAATGGAGAGCCGCCGGTTCTTGGTCGGACGGAGGATTCTGATGTTCATGAACGCACGTCTTGGCTCTTTCTTTCTCGTCCCTATGTTTTGCGTGGCCACAGTCTCAGCCCAAGAATCAAGTGCGCCAGCTCAGCCCGATAATAGCGCGATGTTTCTCGACGTTGTTGTGACTCCCAAATCCGGGCCGCCAGTTGGCGGTCTTCAACGGGAAGACTTCACGGTGCTGGATAATAAAGTCCCGCAGACTATTCTGACATTTGACGCTGTACGTGGGCGCGAGGCGCCTGTCGAGGTCATGCTCGTTATCGATGACGTGAACACCGGTCTTGCGAACATCGCCTACGAACGTTCGGAGATCGACAAATTCCTAAAGGCTGATGGAGGACACCTTGCCCACCCGCTCTCGCTTGCCTTCCTGACGGATGACGGCATCAAGGTTCAGGACGAGTCCTCGAGTGATGGCAACGCGCTCAGTGCCGCACTGGCTCAGTACAACCTCGGCTTACATACGATTCATCGCTCGGGTGGAATCTATAGCGACGTCGAGCGCTTGCAGATATCCATGAAGGCTCTGTTTGAGCTCGGGTCACGCGAGGCGGCGCGTCCAGGACGCAAAATTATTCTGTGGATTTCGCCAGGCTGGCCGACGCTCTCAGGCCCAGGTGTGGCGGAACAGATGGACGCAAAACAGGAGCAAGGGATCTTCAATAATGTTGTGAAGCTGTCGACAATGTTTCGACAAGGGCAGGTCACCCTCTACAGCATCGATCCGCTTGGGAGCGCCGACTTCGGCGGACGCGCCTTCCGCTGGGAGGCCTACACCAAAGGGCTCACCAAACCTAGCCAGGCAGAATGGGGCAACTTAGCTTTGCAAGTAATTGCAACTCAGAGCGGCGGGCTAGCGCTGACGAGCAGCAACGACATCACGGGATCCATGAAACTGTGCCTCGCGGACACGCAGGCTTACTACGAGATCTCGTTCGCTCTGCCTTTGGATCAGAAACGAGACGAGTATCACCACATAGAGGTTCATCTTACCGATAAAAAGCTGACGGCGCGCACCAGTCAGGGGTATTACGCCCTGCCGTCGGTTCACTGACGCGCGGTTTCTTAGCGTGCTTGATGCTATTCGTTCACTCACCAGAGAAACGAACAATCCGGGCGAATGCGGTTAGTTTTTTTGGGGAGGCTCGAGGAGCGGCGGGGTGAGGTCGGGATGATCTCGCAAATACTGCTCAATGGGCTCGCTGCGCATCACGACTCGGAATCCGCGGCGCGAATTTACATCGATGGTTTTCTGCACATCCAAATCGTCGTAGGCGATGACCTGTTCGACGGACTTCCTGCCGCTCTCATCAAGCATGGTGAAATGTATCTGATCGTCGGCGAACCAGTAGTCGTTCACGTTGTAGACCGTGCCGTCCTGCAGACAGAGTTGCACTAGCGGCTGTCCATAGAGGCTGTAGATGTAAACAGGACTCGCGTAGGTGAGTGGCGGGGCGAGATAGTGTTCCGTAGCAGGTGCAGAAGACAAGAAATCGCCGCAGCCGGAATACCAGCCCCAGACGGGGCCGCAGTAGAGCCACCAAGAAGAGTTGAAAGCTTGCCAAGACCAGAGAAATGGCGCGGGATTGAGGAAAGGGCGGCGAAAAATGAAAAAGGGGCGTCCCTGAAGACCGGCGGGGCCGTGGATGAACATTGCGCGTGAAGTTGGTTGGGAGACCATATGCGGTGCGACGATACGGCCGCCAGTTCTGAACTGTCCGCCACCGCCGGCATGGCCGACGTGTTGCGCTAGGGCAAGTGGAGTCTGAAACCAAGCACAAGCCAGCGCGCAGGCAGCAATCATCAAGATTTTTCTGGGAATGGAAACGCGGCTGACGACGAGCGGCATACGGTTACCCTCCTTGCAGTAAGGAAGCACGGCTGCGAGGATCGCGCGGGTGCGCTTGGGTGAGTTTAATACTTTGGGGCGTGGAATGCATCATGGGGCTGCGACGCTGTGGCAAGAGGAAGGTTTGAAATCATGCTGAACAAAAAATTCAGGGCCAAATTACAGAAAAGCAAAGCTAAAGGTGGGTGGACATACGTGGTCTGGCCCGGATCGGTCAAGTTTTTTGGAACTCGTGGTTTGGTGAAGGTCAGTGGCAAAATCGATGGTCATCCGTTTCGGAGTTCGTTTATGGCGCTGGGCGATGGGACGCACAAGCTGCCAGTGAAAGCGGAAATACGCAAAGCGATCGGGAAAGACGTGGGCGACACTGTGAGCGTGGTGTTGGAAGAGCGGATAGGTAAGGGCTCGTGAGAGGGCGGCGAGAGTAGAAGCGAAGAGTTTAGAGTTGAAGCGACAAGGAACACCAAGCACGCGCGCTTTGTTGGCGATGTGGGAACTTAAGGATAGTTACCAAGTTTCGATGCTGAGTCCGTCAACGTGTCCGAAATGATCGTCGCGCGTAGCTAAGGGCAAGCCGTATTGCAATGCGCATGCGGCAATCCAAATGTCATTCTCTGGAATAGGCCGACCCTTCAAACGCAAGTGATCCTTGATCTGACCATAACGCCTGGCTGTTTCCGCATCGCAGTTCAAGACTGAAACCGGAGAGGCAAACTCTTCAATCCTGGTTTGGTTAGCGGCCGCGTGGGCTGACTTGCAGGCGCCGTAGTGAAGCTCGCCTAAGACGGTGCTGGAGACAAAGACCTCGGATTGGGAGACGAGTTGAGTAACTGCTTTCTGACCCGCGAAAAAAAGCGATGATGATGTTTGTGTCGAGAAGGATTCTACCAGGCATTCGGGTCGATCTTTTCGCAGCCTTCCTCGATGGCGCGCGACATGGCTTCGAGATCGGCGGGATCAATACTGCCGGCGAAGCGCAAGAGACTCTTGCCTGGTGTTCCGACGGCTTCGATCAAGCGGCGCGAGAAATCCAGCACCTTGCGTTGGTGAGGAGGATCGAGGCGGTCTACTTGCTCGATAATTTCGTCTTTGACAGTCTTTGTCACAATGGAACCAATGTAGGTAAGCGCATCTTTGATGTCAAGGGTGCGCGTATCGCGGGATGCAAGAGATCATGAACCGTACCGGGGCATCGGCACGATCCTTATGTTCGTGTTGGATACCAGTGTTTGCTCGACGCTATCCCGCAGTTGTTTCAATGCTTCCCGATCAAGCGAGTGAAGCAAGCGCTTTAGTAGGTTCAGTCCGGGATCGTAGCTTACGGAGATGACCCATTGGGCCGGGACTTCTTGCGGACCATCCCCAACGTATACGATGGCTACCCAGAACGGATCCTTGCCATGCCGAGCCCAGAAACCCCAGCCGTAGTCTTCCTGGATAATTTCCGAAAAGCTGAAGCCAGAATTCGCAAGCGAAGAGAGATGTTCTTTCAACCAGGCCGCAAAATCCTCTCCAAAGCAGCAAGGGTTAATGAAATGCGGCTTCACCTCCCGATGTTCAAATAGATCAGTTTCAATTGTGATGTTTTCATCCATGTCAGCATTAGAAGCGGTCGGCGGCGCCTGAGAGTTCGGACGGATGCGGGATGTACTCGCCGGGTTTTTCGCCGCAGAGGCGTGGCGTTGGAAAAACTTTTGTGGGATTGCTGAGATTTAGCGGATCGAAGGCGCAGCGGACGCGTTGCATGGTGGCCAGGTCGGGTTCGGCGAACATTTTGGACATGGCGTATTTTTTGTCCTGGCCTACGCCGTGTTCGCCGGTGATGGAGCCTCCGGCGGCGATGCAGAGGTCGAGGATTTTGGCGGAGAGAGTTTCGGCGGCGTGTTGCTGGCCGGGAATGCGTGCGTCGTAGAGGACGAGCGGGTGGAGGTTGCCATCGCCGGCGTGGAAGACGTTGGCGACGCGGATGCCTGCTGCGGCGCTGAGGCGGGCGATTTCGCTCATGACTCGCGGGAGGGCGGTCCGGGGAATAACGCCGTCTTGCACGATGTAGTTGGGGGAGATGCGGCCCATGGCGGCGAAGGCGGCTTTGCGGCCTTTCCAGACGAGGGCGCGCTCGGCGTCGGACTGCGCGACGCGGATTTCGGAAGCGGAGTGGGCGCGGCAAATCTCGTTGACGTGAGCCATTAGGGATTCGACTTCGGCGATGGGGCCGTCGAGCTCGACGAGGAGGAGCGCGCCGCACATCGGATAGTTGGCGTGAACAGCGGCTTCGGCGGCTTGGATGGCGAGCGTGTCCATCATTTCGATGGCGGCGGGGAGCATGCCCGCGGCGATGATGCTGCTGACGGCGGCGCCGGCTTCATTGGTATCCGGAAAGGCGGCGAGGAGAGTTTGCACGCACTCGGGGCGTTTGACGATGCGGAGAATCATTTTTGTGGCGATGCCGAGCGTGCCTTCGGAGCCGACGAAGACGCCGAGGAGGTCATAGCCAGTAGTGTCGAGAGTTTTTCCGCCGAGGTGGACGAGGGTGCCATCGGGGAGGACGACATCGAGACCGAGGACGTGCGTGGTGGTGAAGCCGTATTTGAGGCAGTGGGCGCCGCCGGAGTTTTCGGCAACGTTGCCGCCGATGCTGCAGATGGATTGCGAGGAGGGATCGGGCGCGTAGAAATAGCCCTGCGGGAGGACGCGCGCGGTGACGTCGAGATTGATCACGCCGGGCTCGACGACGACGCGGGCATTGGGGAGATCGACTTCGAGGATGCGGTTCATGCGGGTGAGACTGATGACGATGCCGTTTTCTACGGGGAGCGCGCCGCCGCTTAGGCCGGTGCCAGAGCCGCGAGCTACGAAGGGAATTTTTTCGCGATGGCAGAGGCGGAGGATGGCTTGGACTTCGGCAGTGGAGGAGGGGAGAAGGACGGCTTGGGGCATGGTGCGGAAGTTGGTTAGGGCGTCGGAGTCGTAGGTGTGAAGTTCTTCGGGGGAAGTGATTACGGCGCCAGGGCCGGTGATGGCGCGGAGTTCGGTGAGGAGGGAGGAATTCATGGGTGGACGCTCAGGGAAGGATACTACGGGAAAGCAATGAGTGGTGGGTAGTGAGTAGTGAACAGGGCCGCAAGGGGTAGGCACCCTCCCCGGTTTTTTTGGAACTGTTCATTCTAAAGAGTTTTAAGTCCTGTGTTTTGGAACTGTTCATTGTAGAGGGGTTGCGGGCGAATTTTTCGCAAGTGCGGATGCTAAAGCGGTTAGGAGAAAAACGGTTGAAAGTTGAATGTCTTAAAGTTGAAGGGAGAGGGAATGCGATCCGGGTTTCTTGCCGACGCTTGGGCATGCCCCACCCCCCCGTGTTTTTTGTAAGCGTTGCTGATAAAGGACTTAGGCTTGACGCGGCGTCAAGAGCGTCAAGATTCGGAGAGCTAAACACAGAGACGCAGAGTGCACAGAGTTCGGAAACGGGGGCGGAGGCAATCAGGCCGGGATCCTTCGCTGCGCTCACTTCGGCTACGCTCAGTGCAGGCAGGATGACAGACTGGGCCCAGGGACGGGTGCTTCGCGCTCGCTCACTTCGGCTAAACCCAGTGCCAGCAGGGTAACCCCGTCGTTCCTCAGGGCAAACGGAATGGATGGGATTAGCGACGATCATAAAACATGGTAGCATGATAGTTACCGATTATCAATAGTTTTTATTGATTACTGAGTTGGTATTCGAATCGAGCTGGTACAAGTTGAAGGATTTGAAGGGTTGGGCCTAGGCTAACTTATTTGATACGGCTGCGGGAATCCGCAGAAGAATTCTAAAAATAGAAAAGCACCCGTCTGTCCCCGTCTCCCCTTGAAGAGCGGCCACTACCTTTTGTCGTACACAAGCGTGCCTTTGACAGCTGGCCGATCTGGATTCCACCACGAATCGGTAATAGTTCTTCCATCCTTGCTCAACTCAAGGGAGCCTTGATTGAAAACTTTACCATGGCGCTTAGTCACCTTAAGAAACTCGCGACTTCCAGCAGGCCGCACAGTATAGGTGGATTCCTCTAGAGCGCGGGGGCCGCGTACGGCCGCCTCGACCCCGTCGAGCGGTGCGTCGATGTGCTGGCCCGCGCTCGGATAGTCGATGTGCAAAGCTTGATTGTCGAGTCTAAGAGTCATGTCAGCATGCTCCTGAAGGTAGTTCGCATCTCGCCACTGGCCCGCAAAATCATTGGCCCCAGACAATCGGGAAAACATGATCTGCGATGTGATAACGGGTCCATTCGGTCGAAACTCGGTCACCGTCGTCGTAAAAACTTTCCGGTCCGTCGAAACCTCATCATGAGTAACCCTCGTCTTTACCGCATTTTCTCTTAGGGTTATGTCTAACACTGTATCGCCGCTTTTTACGCAGACTAGCGTGAGGTTGTTCCCTATCGGTCGATCCTTTCCATCGCAGCGAAGAGTGTGACTCGAATTTTCATCAAAGCGATACTCACCATCCGTCGAAATCGAAATGGTCAAAACCTGGCCTTGAAAGCTGCTTTTAGTCCGGTTCAATCTCCATGTGCCGTTCCAGTCTGGCGAGGGTGCCCGGCAACCCTCTGTGGCGGCGAACGCGCAGAAAACGATCGAACCGAACCATACTCTCCTCATTGCTTTTGCCCTCGGCGCATACAAAACCGGAATGATACTGCGAATGTTCCGATCCCGCATACCTGGGAAAGCAGGGGGAGACGGAACGTTTTCCTAACGTGCGTTGACCGTTGCGCGAACTGAGCCACAGTTTCAGGCAAAATGATTCGGAAAATTGAGGGTTGGAACGGCTATCAGGGAAGATTGAACGGAGATTGGGGAGCGAAAAGAAAGTCAAAAACCCCAGACGCAACCTCGGCGTCTGAGCCACGCGGCGATTTTCACTTTGGGCAGGTTCATGACGGCGCGTGCACCAGTGAAGTCAATTTCGGATGTAGATTTCAGACCATGGCTCGACGACTTGAAAACCGTTCAAAGTGCCAGTGAACTGGGGAAAATCCACGTCACTGCGAATTTTAAGAGTCTTTGTATCCGGGGATAGTTCCCAGCGTTCTCTCGTGTGCATTTGCACAGCAGGGCCATTTGCCTGCGGACGCGTTGTAACAAATGTGTCCAAGATCAGATACTTGGACTTGAATTGCGCTTTACATGTACCGGTCGGCCCGCCCGGACTTACGTATGGTCCCTCGCTGCCATCGAGAGGAAACTTGTTTACGTTCTGATGTCCTTCCCCGACCCTTGTGACCTCAATTGCGGCTGGTGTCTGAATTACTCGTAGAGTCCAGACCTCGCCTTTTTGTACCTGGGGATCTTTCGTCTTCTCTTTCAATGTATATAGGCCGGAAAAATCTCGTTTGTCGGTGGCCAGCGCAGTTGAGATCAGTCCAAGCAGCACAGCCAGTAAGAGACAGAAAATTGGAGAGGCGATCTTCTTAACCATCGCTAGCCATCGAGGGGCGAGAGGATATCACAACTCCCAATCAAGGATTGCCTTTCATAACGTCTTGACCGGAGATAGGCCTATCACCGACCCTTTGCAGATTGCGCAAAGAGGCAAAACGTGTTGTGCCACTATTTGGTGAAGTCAAAAGCAAGAGGGCACGATGTATCGTGCCCCTACGGGGAACGACAAAATGCGGAATGGCATTCAAGGATGAAGGATAGGCTGCTGAGGATGAATTGGAGGAAGACGCAGGTAAAGCGCGACGATTACGCCGAGGTGGGAGACCAGTGTTATGGAAGGCCAGAAGATGAATGGTTTGTAGCCAACATAGGGCCCTTATGGAATTTTTGTTTAATTTGTTTAGAAAGATGCATCACTCAGCTGCGGCGCGCATCCAAACTTTACGGGCGGATATATTTGTCCGCCTCGCGAGTGTTTTCAGAATTTAGAGTTGAGATTTTTCAGAGTTTAAGAGTTGAGATTTTGTGGGAGGCATTATGGCAACTTCAAAAGTGGCAATAGCACCGATGAAAGCGGCGCAGATTTCCAAGGCGGGAGGCGATTTCGAGATTGTTGAGCGGGAGATTCCCAAGCCGGGCGCGGGGCACGTGCTTATCAAGGTGCTGGCTTGCGGTGTGTGTCATAGCGATGTGCTGACAAAGGAAGGTTTGTGGCCGGGGATCCAGTTTCCGCGTGTTCCGGGGCATGAAGTTGCTGGCGTTATCGAAGAACTCGGCGAAGGTGTTTCTGGTTGGACGAAAGGGCAGCGCGCTGGCGTAGGTTGGCATGGAGGGCACGACGGCACGTGTCGCCAGTGCAGGCGCGGGGATTTTGGCAATTGCGTGAACATGAAAATCGCTGGCATCAGCTATGACGGCGGGTATCAACAGTACATGGTGGCTCCTGTGGAGGCGCTGACGGCGATTCCGGACAGTCTTAGCGACATAGAAGCGGGACCGCTGCTCTGCGCCGGAATAACGACTTACAATGCGTTGCGGCACAGCGGCGCGATGCCCGGCGATCTGGTTGCGGTGCAGGGGATCGGCGGCTTGGGACACCTCGGGATTCAATTCGCGAGCAAATTTGGGTACAAGGTGGCGGCCATCGGCCGAGGACCGGAAAACGAGGCGCTCGCCAAAAAATTGGGAGCGAACGTTTACATCGATAGCCAAACGACAAACGCAGCTGAGGCCTTGCTAAAGATGGGCGGAGCGCAGGTGATTCTGGCCACGGCTCCGAGCTCCAAAGCCATGTCGGAGCTCTTTAACGGACTTGGGCCGAACGGCAAGCTCATGGTGATCGGAGCAGCGTTTGAACCGATTGAAGTTTCGCCTGTACAGCTAATCAATGGAAGCCGAGCGATTCAAGGCTGGGCTTCGGGGACGCCGGCAGACGCGGAGGACACGTTGCGCTTCGCCGAACTGAGCGGCGTGCGCGCCATGATTGAAACCTATCCGCTCGAAAAAGCGGGCGAAGCTTACGCGCGCATGATGAGCGGCAATGCACAGTTCCGCGTTGTTCTGACGATGTAAAGTCGGCGAGAGAACGCGGTCCCACAATAATTCGCTGTAGGTGACCAATTGATGCGTCTTTTCAGCTCGCTGCGATGGGCTGGGTGCTTGCAGGTCTCCGGCGTGGTGTTGGCGCTTTCGGTGGCGCTTGCCTCATTTCCGTTGCTAGCCCAAGCCCAACGAAAGGAACCTTCCGTGGCATACCCGATTTCTTTCCGCACGATACAGATAGATGGGCTTTCTATCTTTTACAGAGAAGCTGGTCCGAAAGATGCGCCGACGATTCTGCTGCTGCACGGACTGCCGTCATCGTCGCGAATGTTCGAGCCTCTCTTTGACCGGCTTGCTGATCGGTATCACCTCGTCGCGCCCGACTATCCGGGATTCGGACACAGCGACTGGCCGGACCCAAAAAAGTTTGCCTATACGTTCGATCACATCGCCGAGATCATGAATCACTTTACGGAGGCGCTTGGGCTCACGCACTACACGCTTTACATGCAGGACTACGGCGGCCCCGTTGGTTTTCGCATGGTGTTGGCGCATCCTGAGCGCGTAGAAGCGCTCATCGTACAGGACGCGGTGGCGCACGACACAGGGCTGGGGGCGAATTGGAAAACGCGGCGGGCTTATTGGGCCGATCGAGCTGCGAACGAAAGTGCGTTGCGTGTAAATCTGCTGTCGCTGCCGACGACGCGGGCCCGGCATGTGGGGGACGATCCCAACGTGGAACGTCATGACCCGGATTTGTGGACCGACGAATTTTATTTCATCAACCAGCCCGGCCAAGTTGATATTCAGAGCGACCTCTTTTACGACTACCGCACGAATGTGGAGAACTATCCCAAATGGCAGGCATGGATGCGCGCGAAGCAGCCGCGCCTGCTGGTGATCTGGGGTAAGTATGAGTCGTCGTTCGATCCATCGGAGCCGGAGTCTTATCGCCGCGACGTGCCGAAGGCCGAAGTGCACATCGTGGATGGGGGACATTTCGCGTTGGATACGGCTGCGGATGAGATTGCCGCGTTGGTTCGAGGATTTGTCGGCCCTTCACGTTGAGGGTTCGGGCGCGGGGCTTCGAGAGCTAATTATTTTTCCAACAATTTCAGCCATTTAGTGATTATGGCGCCGAGAGTTTTCTTTTTAGACTGCACATCCTGCGGGCTGTAAAACATCGCCAGTCTTCTTCCATCGGTATAGTCGCCTTCGAGCAGGCCGGAGGTGTCTTTGACTTTGGCTCCGCTGGGGAAGACGAGGCGGATGCAGTCTTTTTTGTAGAGATTGAAAACGACGAGATAGCGGCGGTATTCCTTCGGATCGGTGGGTTTCATTTTGCCGGCGTAAAAGAAAGTGGGCGCGTTCCATTTGATTTCTTCGCCGATTTCTTTGTGGGTGCTGAGGATGATTTGGCGGAGGTCGGCGACTACGTTTGCGAGTGGATGTTTGAGTTTGGCCATGTAGGCGTCGACTTTTTCGGGTTCGGAAGGTTTGGTGGTTGGGTCTTTGGTTTTTGGCATGATGCGTGGCCTCCGTCAGGATTGGTTGGGATCGTGTTGTCACCAACGATATCTCATTTTTCTTCCGCGATACGATTACAGAGGGAGGGGCAAGCCCCTCCCCTACAGAGAGCGACTAGACGGGCACGGCCTTCGAAGTTCAGGATAAAGTGCCGTGCCCCTACGACGGACGAACGAGGAAGGGCGCAGCATGCTGCGCGACTACAGCAGGAGAGTGCAAGAGGGACGCGATGAATCGCGCCCCTACAAAGGAAACGGCGAGATTAGTGAATGAAGTTTAGGCCGTTGGGGATGAATTGGGGGAAGACGTAGGCGTACAGCATCACTATCACGCCGACGATGGAGGCCAGGGCGACTGAGTGCCAGAAAACGAAGCGGAATATGGAGCCTTCCTGGCCGACTTGGTTGGTGGCGGCGGTGGCGATGCAGATGGATTGGGCGTCGATCATTTTGCCCATGACGCCGCCGGCACTGTTTGTGGCGCACATGAGGATGGGGCTGAGGTTGAGCTGCTGGGCCGTGATTTTTTGGAGGCCGCCGAAGAGGACGTTGGAGGAGGTGTCGCTGCCGGTGAGAGCGACGCCTAGCCAGCCGATGAAAGCGCCGAAGAAGGGGAAGAACCAGCCGGTGCGCGTGAAAGCAAGGCCGAGGACGGCGTCCATGCCGGAGTAACGCGTGACGTAGCCGAGGCCGAGCATGCAGGTCATGGCGACGATCGCGAAGCGCAGGCGGACGAGTGTGCCGCCGAAGATTTTCAGGATTTTGACTGGGCCGAGGCCGAGAATGACGCCGGAAACGAGTGCGGCAAGGAAGCAGGCGGTGCCGGTGGCGGTGAGCCAGTTGAAATCGAAGCGGGCTGCTTCGGCGGCGGGTTTGGCGACGACGGGAGGAGTGCGAAAGACTTTGTTGTGGAGCGCGGGCCAGTCCCATCCGGCGGGGCCGGGGCGATTTTTGCCGTCGGGGAGCTTGACGGTGAAGGCGGGAGTAGTGGCTTTGTTCATGGCTAACTTGATGCTGGGCAGTCCCCACGCGAGGACGAAGAGCGAGAGGATTGCGAAGGGCAGCCAGGCTTTGGCGATTTGACCGGCGGAGTAACGCGTGCCGGCGAGGGATCGTTGACGGATTTTCCATTCGTCGCCCATGGTGTCGGTTACAGAAGCCTGGACGGCGGCGGTACCTTTGGTGGCGTCGGCGTCGCGCTCTTCGGGGAAGCGCCAGATGCGCTTGGGCTTCCAGAAGCGGAGGAAGATCATGGTGGCGATTAAAGAAACGACACCGGAGGCGATGTCGACGAGATTGCTGTCCATGTAGTTGGACCAAAAGAATTGGGTGCCAGCGAAGGAGACGCCGACGACCAGGATGGCGGGAAGAACTTCAACAGTTTCTGACCAACTGACCATGGCGCGAACGAGCCAGAAGGGCACGATGACCGCAGTGATGGGAAGAATACGGCCAATCATGGCGCTGAGATCGCTTTCATTGAGGGCGGTGACGGAAGCAAGCGCGTGAATGGGAGTGCCGATAGCGCCAAAGGCGACGGGCGCGGTGTTGGCGATGAGGTTGAGCGCGGCGGCGTGAAAGGGTTTGAAGCCGAGGCCGATCATGAAAGCGCCAGCGATGGCTACGGGCGCGCCGAACCCGGCGCAACCTTCGATGAAGGCGCCGAAACAAAAGGCTACGAGAAGAAGTTGGAGTCGGCGGTCGGGAGTGATGGCCGCGACGGACTGCTTCATGATTTCGAATTGGCCGGTTTCGACGGAGATGTCGTAGAGAAAGACGGCGGCGATGACGATCCAGACGATTTTGAGGAGGCCGTAGGCGGAGCCGTAGAGGAAGCTGCTGAAGGCCATTTGCGCGGGCATGTGGAAGACGAGTATGGCGCAGAGAATGGCAGTGGCGGCGCCGGCGACGGCGCAGAGGTGGGCGCGAACTTTGAATCCGGCGAGCAGGCCGAGGAGAACGACTACGGGGAGAGCGGCGACTAATGTGGAGAGCCACCAATGGCCGAGAGGATCATAGATTTGGTTCCAAGTCACAGTTGGGCCTCCAAAGCAAAATGGTGTTCCGGTTTGATTGTCATGAACTCCACCCAACGCTTTGCGGGAGGCTGTGCCGATAATCGCCGATGCCGCCCGGACTGGAAAGCGAACATTTCGGGTGATGAGTTACGCTGTTGGAACTCTCTTGTCAAGAGATAAGTCAGCGCGCGTCGGCTCCGAAGTGTGAACGAATATTCACAAAGGCTCGGCGTCTGCCCAGATGGCAAATGTATGCGCGCGAAGATAGTCCGGAGCCAGAGCTCATAGACCAACCTTCGGCCGGGAACTATACTCTGTGCATGGATTCGGAGAAAGATCTGCTCGGTCCGCTGCAGAAATACTGGGGTTACGACGCGTTTCGTCCTTTGCAGGAAAATATCGTGAAGAGTTTGCTAGGGGGACGGGACACTTGCGTGGTTATGCCGACCGGCGGAGGCAAATCGCTCTGCTATCAGTTGCCGGCGGCGATTTTGCAGAACAAAACTGTGATTGTGGTGTCGCCGTTGATTGCGTTGATGCAAGACCAGGTAGCGCAGTTGACGCAGATGGGGATTCCGGCGGCGTTGCTGAACAGCACGCTGGCGGGAGACGAGCAGTCGCGTGTGCAACGCAAGGCGATCGAGGGAGCGTACCGGCTTTTGTATCTTTCGCCAGAGAGGCTGGCGCGGGAAGACACGATCGGATGGTTGAAACGCGTTCCCGTTTCTTTTTTTGCGATTGATGAGGCGCATTGCATTTCGGAGTGGGGGCACGAGTTTCGTCCGGAATACCGGCAATTGAGTTCGCTGAGAAAACATTTTGCAGAGCAGCCGATTGCCGCGTTTACGGCCAGCGCGACGCGGCGTGTGCGGCACGACATCATCGCTCAGCTCGCGCTGCGAGATCCGGACAAATATATTGCGAGCTTTCACCGGCCGAACTTGAATTACATCGTAAAAGAGTGCGTGGGCAAGACACAGGATGAGCTGTTGGTTCGCGCGATGCGGAAGTATGCCGATAGCAATGTGATTGTGTATGCGCCGACGATCGCGCGGGTGGAAGAGACCGTGGATTTTCTTGCGGAGCAGGGGATTGGCGCAATTGGTTATCACGGGAAGATGGATAGCGATACGCGAAGGCAGAATCAAGAGCGATGGATGTCGGATGAGGTGCGCGTTTTAGTGGGGACGGTCGCCTTTGGGTTGGGAATCAACAAGGCGGCCGTGCGCGCTGTGATTCATTTGTCGCTGCCGAAATCGATTGAGCAGTATTACCAAGAGGCGGGTCGTGCGGGGCGCGATGGCGAGCCGGCAGATTGCATTTTGCTGTGGCAAAAACGCGATGTGGGGTTGCTGACGTATTTCGTGGAACAGTTGAGCGACCCGGCGGAGAAACAACGCGCGTGGCAGCGCTACCACGAGATTCGGAACTTCGTGGAAGGGAACGCGTGCCGCCATCATCAGATTTGTTCGCATTTTGGCGAGAATCGGAAATGGAACTCTTGTGGAGCATGTGATGTGTGTGTCGGAGAACCGGAGTGGTTGGGCGCGGCTTCAACGGCGAAGAAGGCAACGAAACGAAAGGTTGCGGCGGTGGCTGCCGGGGCGGGTCGGGCGAGCACTTTTCCGGCTAAGGAAAGTCGACGACTGCCTACAAACATTCCTTTGGCCGATGTCCGCAGGAGTAGCGCTGCTGCAGGGATCGATCCTGAGTTGCGCGAGTTCCTTCGTGAGTGGCGAAGGACGGCGGCCAGAGAGCGCGGGACTGCGGCTTACATCGTGATGCACGATACTTCGCTCGACGAGCTTTGCCGGGTGCGGCCGCGTTCGCTGAGCGAGCTTCGGGGAGTCTCCGGATTTGGCGACAAGAAGACTGAGTTGTATGGGCAGGGAATCCTGGAGGCATTGGAGGAGTTTCGCCGCGGCGTGCGAGCTGCACAGGTGGAAGAGAAAAAGCCGAAGCCTGTGGAAGAAACGAAACAATTATTGACGGAGGGGCGGACATTGGAAGAGATTGCGCAAACGCGTGGGAGGCAATTTTCGAGTGTCGTCAATCTGATTGTTGGGCTGATGGAGCGCGGGGAAGTGGAGTTCCAGGCGAGGTGGGTGGATGCGGAGAAGCAGACGCAGATCGAGAAGGCTTGTGCGTTGCTTGGATTTGAGCGGATGAAACCTTTGAAGGAAGCTCTGCCGCCAGAAATTACTTATGAAGAGATTCGACTTGTGGCGGCGCATTTGCGGATTGAGAAAGAGAACGAATCTCAAGCGCTGTCTAGCGGCGCTGGCGAGAACTGAGATTATTAAACTTCGCCAAATACGGAGTAGTGCGACTTGCTGAGAAAGCGGCAGCAGAGCTGCCGCACTCCACAGAGTTATAAGGCTGACGAGACGGACGTGCCGGCGGCGGCGAAGACGGTATCCATCTCCGCTTGCGCGAACGACAGGAAAGACTGCACAACGACAGGATCGAATTGCGTGCCGCTGCATTGAATGAGGCGGCGGACGGCTTCTTCGTGCGGGAGACCTTTGCGGTAGGGGCGGGAAGAGACCATGGCATCGAAGGCATCGATCACTGTCACGATGCGAGAGACGATCGGAATTTCTGTTTCCTTTAAGCCTGCTGGGTAGCCTCTGCCATCGAATGACTCGTGGTGATGAAGAATGTCTAGAGCGGCGCGTTCGAATCCCGGGAGCATCCGCAAAACTGCCCACCCGTATTCTGGATGTTTCTTCATCAGGGCATATTCTTCGTCGTCGAGCTTCCCGGGCTTTTTAAGTATGGCATCGGGAATGCCAACTTTGCCGATGTCGTGGAGAAGGGCTGCGACCTCGAGATTCTGCAGTTCTGCTTCCTCGAGTCCTAACTCTTGGCCAACGCGCATGCCCCATTCCGCTAATCGGGTGCTGTGTACGCCGGTGTTCAGATCCTTCAGATCGAGCAGCTGATTGAATGCGCAGATAACTGAAGTGCGAAGAGCAGAGACTTGCTCTTCGACTTGCTTGATGCGGAGAGATTCCGGTGTCCACAAAGGATTTGAGGACATGGTGAACACCGGAATCCGCTCGGTCGACACGAGGATTAGTTGTTTCCGCTCGAGCTATTCAGCCACGCCGAGATGGCTTGATAGACGTCGAGGCGCCCGTGGTTGAGGTTAGGGGTGAGTTGGATGGCATGAGAAAACGCGTTAGCAGCGTTTGACTGGTTGAGAGAAGGCTTTGCACTTAAGAGCAAGTCAGCCGAGCCCGCCACGAGCGGGGAGCTGAAGGATGTTCCGGAGGCGCTGGCGTACGTGCCGCCCGGATAGGTGCTGATTACGTACTCGCCGGGAGCAGCAATCCAGACGTCGATGTCGCCGTAGTTGGAGAAGGTCGAGAGAGTGTCCGAGTTCGATGTGGAAGCGATTCCCATCACGCTAGAGTTGAGTGCGGCGGGATAGACGGGGGCGCTGGTGCTGCCATTGCCGGCGGCGGCGACGAGCACTACGCCGGATTGGTTCGCGTAAGAGATTGCCGAAGACAGCGCGGCCGAGGGCGTGGACACGTCAAAGCTCATGTTCACGATGTTGGCGTTGTTCTGAACCGCATAGTAGAGAGCGGCGACGATGTTGGAAACATAGCCCGTGCCGTTTGCGCTAAAGGCTTTCAGGGGAAGGATTTGCGCTTTCGGTGCGACTAAGTGAACGAGACCCGTGGTCATGGTGCCGTGCCCGAAGTCGGAGTAAGATCCGCCGTCCAAAATAGCTGCTGAAGACTGATCAAGAATCGCGGCGCTCGATTGCTGGACGATGACGGGCTGTTCGGTTTGCGAGCCGGTGCTGAGGTTTCCGGCCTGAAGCTGAGGGACATCGAGCCACTCAGAGGCGCCCGGTTGATTGCGGGTGAAGTCATAGCCAGGAAGCAGCACTGGAGAGAGAACAGGGTGGTTTATATCCACGCCCGTATCTATGACAGCTACGATGCCGGAGCCGGCGACGTTAAAACCGTTCTGAGCATCGACTAGACGAATGATTTGCGTTGCGGGTTGGGCGACATAGCCGTGGATGGTGACTGTCCCGTAGTAATTGACCGGAGTTAGGTCGTAGAGACCGGCGGGGATCGTAGTGATTGGCTTTTGCGGCAGGGCTAGGAGCTGGTCGGCTTCGACGCTTTCAATACCAAGCAAAGATTCTAGAAGGTTCCCGACGAAGCCGAGGAGGTTTGAGATCAGATTTTGCGAAGAGGTCACAAGATAGGTGTGACCTAGATTGCCGTCCAAGGAGCCTTGGACCTGGCAGTTCGCGGAGAGGCAGAGCTTCAGGATTGAGCCGAGGCCACCGGACGTGCGGACGATGTAACGGTTCTGTGCGTTTGCTGGTGTCGCTCCGAGGGAGAAGAGAGCGATTAGAATCAAGAGGATGCAAAGGTTGCGTTTCATAGTTTTGTTCAGTCCCTTTCGGGTCTCCTGCTTCCGAACCAGCCGCACATCCGCGCAAAGGGTTACCCACTAAGTCTTGCGGAATCTTCCTTTTGAGCAAATGGTACGGGTGGTTTCGAGGTGCCAATCAAAAGCTACAAGGGATTTTGGTACTTCCGTACCAAAATGGGACTCCGTTGTAAAAGGTGTGCCGGCGGCCAGGCTCATGGCTTGCCTCCGGGCAAATTGCCCAATGCGTTCCGTAAGGAAATGACGATGGGCTGATCGCTATCGCCGGGGATGGAAAGCTCCAGGTCGCCGGAGTTTTCGATTTCGCCGGAGAATTCGCCAAACTGATTTGTAGCTGCGATAACGCTGTGACCACGATGGTTTGAGAGGGTCACTTGGATGTCTCGGCCAATGATGCCGGGATGGCTAAGGTCTAGAAGCTGGCCCGTGATGACGAGGCGATTGCTGCCCGGCTTGGGCTCGATCTGAATGTCGATCTGGTACGGGTCAGCTCTATAAAGCATTTGCCTTGTTCCTATTACGACCGAACGGGCTCCGGCAAGGGCGGGCTGCAGAAAGCTGTCGAACAACACTTCAATCAAGTTGCGTGATTCCTTTTGCGTTGTATTTAACCCAGTGGTTAAATACGCAGCCTTGGCAAGGCGCACGGTATCCGCTGAAGGTTGATAGTTGGCTTCCGCAGATGCCGTTTTGCTGACCTTTTGCCATAACGAAACTGTCTCCGTGCAGCGTTTGCAACCAGTTGCGAGGTGCTTTTGCATCACTTCTCGTCGGTTGCTTGCGATAACTTGGTTCACGAAATCAACCCACTCCTCTGTCGAAAAGTGCTTCATCTCTTTCCCCCTAATTTCTTTCTCTGCCTATCCGCTCCCCAGCGGTAGCAAGGATTCAACAGCTCCCATCGCATAAGGGAGGTAAGTACGGCAAAAAATATAGGCTGTGAGAATTTATTTAAGTCTTGTATTTACAGCGAGTTGACCGACGAGCACGAAAGGAGCCCAGAAATAGGGGTGGGGATTCTTCTGGCGGAGCTGCTTCATGGCAGATTGGAGGGAAAGCGCCATATTGCCGGTCTCCATATAACCCTTGTAGAAGGATTGCATGAGTTCGGCGGTACTTCGGTCGTGGACATCCCAGAGGGAGAGTAGGAGGGAGGATGCTCCCGCGCAAAAGAGGCCACGCTGTAGGCCGAGAAGCTCATCGCCGGCAGCGACAAAGTTCATGCCGGTGGCACAGCCGCTAAGTGTGACATGACGGGCGGAGAGGCGCATCTGGTAGAGGTCGTAGAGGTTAAGGTAGCCATCGCCGAGGCGGATGCCGGAGAACATGGGGTTGTCCTGGCGGTAGGTGCCGTGAGTGGCGATATGGAGGAGGGCGCTTTGCGAGCCTCTGGTCTTGAGGACTTCCGTGGTGGCTTGGCCGCCAAGTCGAAGATCCGAGTTTGGAAGGATCGCGGCTACGGATTGAACTTCGTCCAGGATTTGCGGAGCACGCTCGTCGGGGATGCCCATGACTAGAGAAGTGGTCATTTCGCTGGGCGGTTTTTCCTGGCAGAGGGCAAAGACGGTGGCGCTCGGGGCGTAGGAAATGGTGTGGGTGTCGCAGAGGTAGGTATCTCCGTTTTTAAGTGCATGGAAGGGTAGGAAATGAAGCGGGCCGTGGGGGACGAAGATGAGGTGCTTCGCTTGAAGATGCTGACGCAGCGGAGCGATTAGTTCGGCATAAAGAGCTTCGAGATGGCTTTGTGTAGCTTGAAGGAGAGGTTGCTCGAAGCGTTGTGTGTAAGTGGCACCCATGCGAAATTTCGAGAGTTGGAAGCGGAGAAGGTGCAGGAAATGGAGGACGCGGGAGAAAACGGTGATGGGAGTGATATCGATGGAGTTTCTGGTGACGACGGCGGCGACCAGGCGATCTCCCGTTGAGTAGTATTCGATGAGGGCGGCATCGGCGGGGATGGCGGCTTGCAGCTTTTCGAGAGAAAAATCAGCGGGAGCTTCGAGGGTGGCATTTTCGCGTTCGTGCGCGGGCAGTTCGCGCAGGGTGCGCAAAAATTCGTTTTCGTGAGAGAGGGCTTTCTCCTGGAGTTGCTGGAGGCGTTTGGCGGAGGTGTCCTCGGGGCGGAGTTGTTCGAGTTCGATGCGATGGTAATACCAATTCAATTCTTCGCGGAGATCACGAATTCGGCGGACGAGTTCACTTTGGCCAGTGTCGCCGAGGGGCAGGCTTTGGCCGCTCTGGAAAATCATTTCGGTCATGCTGCGGGATTTGGCGGCTTCGATGCAGGCAAAGGCTTCGGCGGCGGAGGAGTCACCTCCATCGCCGCTGAGATGCAAATCGACAAGGGCTTCATAGACTTGCAAGCGATTTTTTACGAACGAAATCTTCAGTTCTTCGGCGTGCAGGCGGCTGCGGAGGGCTTCCAAAGATTTGCGGGCATCTTGATAAGCAGCGAAGGCATTGTGACGGTCGCCGCGCGTTTGAGCGAGCTGGCCACGAAGGAAGTGTGTTTGGTAAGCAAGGACGGGAGCCTGGAGGCCGGAGATTTTGGCAATGGCCGCGTCTGTTTCCGCCTGTGCGGAAGGGAATTCTCCCATCTGCAAGGCAATGCGTGCCAGCAGAAGATGAGCAAGTGCTGCTTTGCCGGGAAGGGCTGATGAATCAAAAAACGCGGCAGCTCCTGTGCACAGCCGACGGGCTTCAAAGTAGCGGCCTTCGTGGAAGAGAAGGAGGCCTTGATAGAGATCGAGGAGCCAGGGCCAGACCAGATTTTTTTCGGTGGCAAACATGGCGCGAGCTTTTGTGAAGCGTTCGAGTGCGTGGACGGTTTTTCCCTGCTGGCCGTAAGCGATGGCTTCGTTGGCGAGAGTCTTTGCGGCTTCGTAGCCCATGCCGAGTTTTTCGAAACGAAGGAAACCCTCGTGAGCCATTTCGCGGGCTTCTTCGCTGAGATTGAGTTCGAGATAGATTTCCGAGAGGTCCAAATGGCAGAGGGCAAGATGATAGGCGTCGCCGGTGATTTCGCAGGCGCGGCGCGTGGCGAAGAGCATTTCAATCGCGCGGCTGTATTCACCGCGGAAATAGTAAAGATAGGCGATGTTGTAATCGGCCTGATCGCGAAGAAGGGGCATGTCGTAGCGGATGCAGAGTTCCCGGGATTTCTGGTAACAGTCGAGGGATTTGGCGAAGTCGTTGAGGCTGATGAGACACATGGCCATGTTGTGGAGGGTGACGGCGGCGCGCTCCCAGTCTTCGTATTGTGAGAGCGTTTTGTATGCACTCTCGTAGTGAAGCATGGCTTCTTCGAAGCGGTCTTGGCGATGGAAGATGTTGCCGACGTTGTTGTCGAGATTAGCGATGCGTCTGGTCTCGCCGATACGGATAAAAATCTCTCGCGCTTTTTCGGATGATTTGAAGGCGCGGTCGTACTCGCCGAGCAGAATGAGCGGCTGGATGGAGCTGCTGAGGGTGCGAGCGGTTTCTTTCAAATTACCCAAAGATTCGTACATTTCGATGGCTTGCTCGTGATGCTCGACGGCGGCGCGATTGTCTCCGCAGGCGTAGAGAGCGTTGGCTTTGGCGCGGGTGCCGAGGGCGATGTCTTCTTTGCGGCGTAACTTGAGGCCGATCAGGACGGCGGCTTCGGCGAGGTGCAGCGCGTCTTTAGTGTCTACGCGGATCTTTTCCACGACTAAATCGGCGAGTTGCTTTACGACCTCGCTGTGAATTAGCGCTTTATGCCGCGTCAGAAATTTGCGGAGGTCCGCATCTTTTTCGATGCGGGCCAATTGGGAAAGAAGCTCTTCCCTTGTGATTTTTTTGATGGCGGTGGGCATCAGTCGAATCCCAATTCGCCAAGATGCTTGCGCAGGCGATCCATACATTTTTGGCGGGTGAAGCCGATGGAACCGACAGCCAGGCCGAGATCTGCGGCAATTTCGGCGTATGAGCGCGCGGGGGTTTCGAAGAAAAGAAGTTCGACAAGGCGGCGGCATTGGGGCGAGAGGGCAGCCATGGCTTCGCGCAGCATTTGTTCTTCCTGGGTTTGCTGCACTAGAGTTTCGGCGATGGCGGGGGTTTCTGGTTCAGGAAGGCCGGCGTCTCCGTCGCGGCTGACCAGGCGCTCCTGCTGCTTCTTGTAACGAAAGCATTGGTGGTGAGCAACCTGCATGAGCCATTTGGGAAGGGCGCGCGGTTCGCGCAGTTCGGGGAGGCGATTCAGGAGTTCGACGCAAGTGGCTTGAAAGACGTCGGCGGCTTCGTGGGGAGGCAATCGGTATTTAACGGGGATCGAATAGATGAGTGCTTTGTACTTTTCGATGAGGAGCGACCAGGCTTCTTCGTTGCCGGTGAGGCATTCCTTCACGAGACGCTCATCGGTCCAAAGCGGAGGAGCTTTCTTCGCTACTTTCGTTTTGGTGATTATTGGCGTCATCTGGCGGCATTCTCCGCGCCGTTGCGGAAATAGAGTTGCTCGACGTTCCACAGGAGGTATGGCTCAAGAATGGCTGGATGGATGTTGGCGATGGAGTTTTTTGCGCCGACTAGGATGTCGGGGCTCGCGAGGAAAATCATTGGCTGATTCTCGGCGAGGATTTCCTGGACGCGATCGTAAAGTTTTTTGCGCTGATCATAACCGGGAGTGACAAGCTGCTGCTCCATGAGGCGGTCGATTTCGGCTTCCCAAGTTGTGGCTGGATGGGATTGCGAAGGATTCCAGAGGTGCGTGCCGCCGCTCGAGAGCCAGACGTTGAGATCGGGGTTTGGGTCGGCGTCGAAACTGACGAGTCCCAGGAGGCAGGCGTCGTATTCCTTGGTCTGGGTGACGCGATCGATGAGCGAACGGAATTCGAGGGGAACGACTTGAACGTGCATGCCAAGTTGCTTGAGATCGTCCTGGATTAAGAGTAGCCATTTTAGTTCGGTCGGCGTTTGAGGAGCTTGTGAGGATGGAAAACTCGACGGGTTTGCCATCCGAGTCTACGAGTGCGGGTTCGCCGTTCGGTGCGGAGGACAAGGAAAAGCCAGCCTGTTTCAGAAGCGCACGCGCGTTATCGAGGGAACGAGCGGGATGTGGGATTGAGGAATTCAGCCAGCGATGGTTTCCTGGAGTGACCTGGCCCCAAAGCGCCGCGCCCCGTCCTTGATAGACGAGGCGAACAATGGCATCGCGATCGACGGCGGCGGATATGGCCTGGCGAAATTTCACGTCGCGAAACCATTTTTGCTTTCGCGTGAGGTCGGCGGAGGACTTTTCTCCGAGGTCGTTCAGGTTGAAGAAAAGGAAATTGTATTCGAGGCCGGGGCCGGCATCGGCCATGGTGTAGTTGCGCTGCTGACGCGAGAGGACTGAGAAATTTTCCGCGCTGAGGCGAGTGATGATGTCTGTTTCGCCAGATTGAAAACGCAGAACCTGGGCATCGGCACTGGGGACGAAAAGAAAAACTAATTCGTCCAGATACGGAAGGCGATTGCCACTCGCATCGGTCTTCCAGTAGTAAGGATTGCGTTCCAAAACTAATTTTTGGCCTGCGACGTATTCTTTGAGGCGAAAAGGCCCGAGGCCGGCCCATTCGTTCGGCGGCGTGGAGGGCGTCCAGAGTTGGCTGAGCTTTCCTTCCTGGTAGGGTTTTTCGAGAAGATGGCGGGGAAGAATAGCGAGGCCGTCGAAAAGTCTTTCTTCGACGCCGTCGGGCTTGGCAAATTGGAAAACGAGCGTTTGCGCGTTCACCTTGCGGACAGTGATGGGCTTGCCGCCAACGATCAGCTGATCGCGCTGGGTCGCGTGAATATTTTCATCGAGGTAGACACGAAAGGTGAACAGCACGTCGTCGGCATCGAGAGGATGGCCGTCGGAGAAACGCAAGCCTTGGCGCAGAGTGAGCGTGTATTGAAGGCCGTCAGCGGAGATCTTCCAGGATTTTGCCAGGGCAGGTTCGGTGAGTTGCGTTGCACGGTTGATATGGACGAGGTCGGCCTGCATTGCGCCGATAACTTCGCGAGAGGGAGTGTCCGCGGCGGTTAATGGATTTAGAGTTTTCGGCTCCGAGCGCAAGGAGATGACAAGTCGTCCGCCCGAGCGGCCAATTTCTCCTGGCAAAGCTAGCAATTCTTCCTTTGCATTTGTTTGCTGCGGATGAGGGAAGGCTTTGGTCGTCAGCCCAACAGTAGAGACGCCAGCCAGAAAGAGGCTGACGATAAGGCGCCCGCGCTGGAAAGAGAGAAATTCTTTTCTCATGATGGATTCCAGCTACTCTGCTCTTCTATCTTGTAGGGGCTAGTGCGCTGCTGCAATGCACTCGCGAGACCGAGGTATCCGAGGAAGAACGGGACCATTGCCAGAGCGGGCAAATACATCCACCAGTAGGAGACCAGGACGCTGTATTGCTGGAGGGATGCCAAGAGATTGCCCCAGCTGTACATGGGTTCGGGGACGCCGAGGCCGAGAAAGGAGAGCGTCATTTCTGCTAAGACGAATTGGGGGACGAGAATGGCGGCTTGCGTGAGGAGGACGCTGGTTGTTTCGGGCAGGATGTGGCGCCGGAGTAAGTAAAAGTCTGAGGCGCCGAAGCCGCGCGCGACGCGGACGTAATCACGTTCCTTTGCGCTGAGAACAACTCCGCGAACTAAGCGGGCGGGGCGCGCCCAGCCGACCATTCCGATGACCACCACAACGAGAAGAAAGGCTTCGAGAGGGCTGACGGCGAGCGGCAAGAAGGCGCGCAGGGCAAAGAGTAAGTAGAGCCATGGGAGCGCGAGAAAAAGTTCGGCGACGCGCATTAAGAGGTTGTCTCGCCAGCCTCCGAAGTAGCCTGCTGCCATGCCGATCAACGCGCCGAGAAAAAGGGTGACTCCTGCGCCGAGAAGGCCGGCGAGGAGGGAAACTTGTCCACCGTAGAGAATGCGCGAGAGCTGATCGCGGCCGTAAGCGTCGGCGCCGAGGAGATGGATTCGTGCGCCAGTGGCTCCGAAGAGATGCAAACGAGACGGGATAAAGCCGAGCAGGCGGTAGCTGGCACCGTGCGCGAAAAAGTTCAGAGGAATAGCGTTCGCGGTATCTTCCTCGTATTGGTCGAACGAACCTTCTCGCAAACGAAGTGGATAGAAAAACGGGCGCAGATGCAGGTGACTTTGCGCATCCACCACGTGGATATGCATAGGAGGGAGGTAGGGGCGTGCACGATCTTGTTCGACGGGATCATACGGGGCGAAAAACCCTGCGGCTGCGATGATGCCGTGTAGCACCAGCAGGGCGACGAGCCAATTCGCGAGTTTGCGGCGCTGTGTCATTTTGCTCTCGCTGCGGTGCGAATGCGCGGATCGGCCCAATAGAGGAGCAAATCGGCGAAAAGATTTCCGGCGACCAGAAAAATCATGGAGAGAAGAACGCCGCCGATAACCACGTAGAGATCGCGCGCCAAAATCGATTCGAGAAGAAGTGGGCCGAGGCCGGGCCAGCTCATGACGACTTCGACGAGCAAAGAACCGCTCAAAAGTGCGCCGACACTGAATCCGAAAAGGGAAATGAGGGGATTAGCGGCGGCGCGGAGGGCGTAGCCGAAGAGGAGTTTACGTTGGGGCAGGCCGTGGCCGACGGCTGCCCGAAGAAACGGAGCATCGAGAACTTCTGCGACGGATGCGCGGACGTGGCGCACGAGCATTGGCAGAGTTCCCAAGACAAGCGCGATCACCGGTAGAGCCATGTGTAGGGCGAGGTCTCGGAGCTTATGCAGCGGAGAGAATTCTTCGTAGCCGACAGAGACTAGACCGCCTGTCGGGAACCAACCGGTACGGACGGCCAAGATCAATAAGCCTAGAGCAAGGACCAGATCAGGGATTACAAGAAACGTCGCGGTGGCGAAGGAGAGGACGCGGTCGGTCGCGCGGCCGAATCTCGCGGCGCTCCAGATACCGAGAGGAAGGGCAATGATCCAGGCAAGAAGCGTGGCTGTCACGGTGAGAAGAAGAGTGTTGCGTGCGCGGACCCAGAGAAGCGGAGCGACGGGGCTGTTGTAGGCAAAGGAAAAGCCAAGTTCACCGTGAGCGACGGCGTTCAGCCAGTGGGCGTAACGGACGGGTAACGGACGATCGAGTTGGTATTGCGCGCGCAGGGCGGCGACGGTTTCCGGAGAGATTTGTGGATTCAAGCGCATCTCGTCGAAATAATTTCCGGGAGTTAGAGCGGAGAAAAGGAACGTGAGCAGGGATACGCCGAAGAGTAGAAAAACGGCGTGGAGCATTCGGCGCAGGAAGTAGCGCATCAGGCGGTCACCAGGACGCTGGGCGTCTCGACGAAGCGCGGTGTGGCCGCAAGCAGAGAGCGGGTGACTTCGCGGCTTGGCGACGAGAGAATCTTTTCGGCAGGGCCAGATTCGACAATGCGGCCGTGGTCCATAACGGCGATTTGATCGGCCAGATGAGCGGCCATCGCAAAATCGTGAGTGATGAAAATATAGGTCAAGCCGAGAGAGGACTGCAGCTCGCGCAAGAGATTGGCGATTTGGGCTTGGACGGAGCAATCGAGAGCGGAGAGCGCTTCGTCCAGAATGATGAGTTTTGGTTCGAGAGCCAAGGCGCGGGCGATGGCGATGCGCTGTTTTTGTCCACCGCTAAGTTCGCTGGCTCTTCGGCCGGCCAGTTTGCGTGGGATGGCGACACGATCGAGAAGTTGTAGCGCTCTGACGGCGCGGTCTGGTTTGCTGAAGCGACGCTGGACAAGAAATGGTTCGCTGACAATATCGAGAAGGGTCCAGCGCGGATTGAGTGAGCTGGCTGGATCTTGAAATATGAGTTGTATCTGCGGGCGGAGCAGACGCTGCTGATGATCGGCGAGTGCCGCGACGTCGATTCCTTCAAAATAAATGCTTCCGGATGTGGGAGGTTCCAAGCAGGCGACGCAGAGGGCGAGTGTGCTTTTACCTGAGCCGGATTCGCCGACGAGAGCCAGGGTTGTTTGTTGTGGAATGGACAGGGAAACTCCATCGAGCGCGGCGAGTTTGTCTTTCGAGTGCGCAGTTCGCCCAGCTGGGTAATGCTTCACGAGATTTTCGACTTTTAAGAGTGGCTGCATGTCATGTTTCCTGGATGAAAGTCAGCCGGAAAATTTGAAACAAGAGACTTCATGCAGCTCGCTTACTTCAGCGGCCGCGGGCTCGTCGCATTTGCAAACTTCCATTCTTTCCGTACACCTCGGTTCGAATTGGCAGCCGGGTTCATGCAAAGAGAGGTCTGGTGACTCTCCCTGAATAACGTGCAGCCTGGCTTTGCGGGCGCTTTGGACTTCCGCAAAATGCGAGGGAAGGCACCGCAGCAATGCCTCGGTGTAGGGATGCTGAGGCGCAGAGAGAACTTGCGCGGTTGGGCCCATCTCAGCGGCTCGTCCGGCATAGAGAACTAGGACGCGATCCGCGAGGCCAGCTAGGAGAGAGGGATTGTGAGTGATGAGAATCATGGCAAGGCCGAGCTTCTGCTGGAGAGTCCGAAAAAGTTGCAGGATTTCCTGCTGAGTCGTTGGATCGAGAGATGCCGTCGGTTCATCGGCAACCACGAGGGAAGGTCCGCAGGCAATTGCCTGGGCGATGAGGACTCGCTGGCGCTGGCCTCCGCTTAGCTCGTGGGGATAGGACCGGGATATGCGTTCGGCGTCTTCGGGAAACACAGAGGTGAGAAGGTGGCTGGTTTTTCTGCGCAAAGTGCGTCGATCCAAATTTTCGTGGGCGGCCAGAACATCGCTGACTTGTTGGCCCACCTGCAGCGTTGGGTGCAAGGAGGAGGAGGGTTCTTGAGAGATCAGGCCGATGCGTCCGCCACGAATTTTCCGCAGATCCTGCGGAGAAACTTCCAGGAGGTTCCTTCCTTCGAAAAGCACTGAACCCTTTTGGATTTTTCCGTTGGACGGAAGGAGACGCAGAAAAGTGGCGGCAAGGGTGCTCTTGCCAGAGCCGGATTCGCCGAGTATGCCCAGGATTTCTCCGGGGGCTAGGTCAAAATTAACGCCTGCGAGCGCCGGGCAGACTTCGCCCGCGCGGGCGGAGTACGAGACATGGAGATTCTTGACTTCAAGAAGCGGCGTCATTTCTTGGACCAGGGGCGAGCGCTTCCCGCCCATTATTTATGGTCGGTTATGGTGGGCAAACGGACAAGACGCACGTAATTCTCCGCACAGGAAGGTTATTGACGAGTAGGAACTTACTGTCCTTTGGTACAGGAGGGCGCACTCGCGGTGGAACTGATTCTAAAGCGAGGCTACTCGGCCGTGTAGGTGATTTCGAGCCGATGAATCAGGAAGCAGGAGAGAACGAGAATTGCGACGGTAAGACAGAGCAAGCCGAAGACGGCGACGAACGGAGAGACAGGTTCGGCGACGATGGTAAAGATGGCCATGGGACCTTCAATGGGCAGTTTGACGGGGCAGAGATGCTTCAGATAGAAAGTGACGCTTAAATGTTGGGCCCAAGAAGGAAAAATTGGAGCAATCGTTTCCCAGCCCAGCAGCATAGCGCCGGGAATGATCGGATTCTTGAAAAGAAGACTGAGAGCGAGAAACACGGCGCCGTAGCCGAGGCAGGCGAGAGCCGTTGCTAGTAAATAAGAGCCCAACTGCCCGAGGCCG
This sequence comes from uncultured Acidobacteriota bacterium, assembly GCA_963784015.1. GTDB lineage: Bacteria > Acidobacteriota > Terriglobia > Acidiferrales > UBA7541 > Acidiferrum. The sequence goes on along the minus strand of CAWAPX010000023.1, from coordinate 68,832 downwards.
GGGCCGTCAAAGACGTAAGCTCTGCCTTCGGCACCAAAGCGCGCGTAGATAAGGCAGAAGCAGGCAAACACAGCGGCCTCGAAGAGCACGATGGAAATAATCGCGCCGGCGAGAAATTTTCCAACCACCAGGACTTCTTTTCTCACCGGAACCAGGAATTGATAGTGAAGAGTGCGTTGGACCATTTCGCCGCGGAAGAGCCAGGTAAAGATACCCATGCAGGCAAAGAAGATGCCCAGGCGGAAATAATAGACCTGAATAATACTGGCGAGGACAAACGTATCGTCTTCGATTGAGGATGACTCGGTATGGTATCTGCCGAAGATGAAATGGGCAGTAAGGAATAACACCGGTATCCAGGCGAGAAGATGAAAACCAATCCTTCGGCGAGTGAAGAGGTTTCGGCGAACTTCCGTACGCACAAGGATGGAGATCTGGCTGGCGAAGAGCCGCCAAGGCTGTTCTTTCAAACTGCTTTGCGCGCGAGCTACAGATTGCTGGAGGCTCATGTCGGGCTGCCATCCGATCCGATGAGATATTGATAGATGGAGTTTACGTCGTCGTCGGCCGGGGCGACGGCGTCGACTTCGACCAAGCCTGCGGAAACAATTTTGTTGAGCAACAGGGAGAACTGCTCGGCATCGCGCGTGCGGACGAGAACGCTTTGGCCGTCGCTCAGAATTTTGGCTTCGACGACGTGATCGAGCTCGAAGGCGGCGGATGCTAACTTCGCAGCGTTTGAACAGCGGACCAGGATTTGCATGGGATGATCGCGGACTTCGCGGCGAACTTCTTTGATTTGGCCTTCGGCGACGACGTAGCCGCTGCTCATGAGCACGACGCGGTCGGAGATGCGATCGACCTCCTCCAAAATGTGGCTGGAGATGATGACGTGCATCCCTTGTTTGGCGATGGCTTCGAAGAGGGCGATGGACTCGGCGCGGGCCATGGGGTCGAGGCCGTTGAGGGGTTCATCGAGAACAAGAACGGAGGGATGGTGTGCGATGGCTTGAGCGAGGCGAATTCGCTGGCGCATTCCTTTGCTGTAGCCGGCTACTTTGCGGCGGGCGACTTGGGCCATGCCAGCGCGCTCGAGGGCCTCGTTCGTTAGCTTCGTGGCTTGGTTGTGGTCAAAACCGTGAAGGCGAAGCGGCCAATAGATAAAGTCGTAGCCGTTGGTGCCGGGGGGGAAAGAGTCGAATTGCGTGCAGTAGCCGACTTGGCGAAAGAATTCGATGGGTTGCTGGGGTGTGAGGCCGAGAACGTAAATCGCGCCGTGGGATGGCTTAATCAAGCCCGTGAGCAAATTCATCAAGGTGGTTTTGCCTGAACCGTTCGGGCCGACCAGGCTCGTGATCCCCGGCTCGAGAGAGAAGTTCACTTTATTTACGCCGAGAACTTCTCCGTAGAACTTGGAGACGTTGTCGAAGACGATTTGACGGGTGTCGGGCGTCATCCACGCACCGTCTCACGGGCTCGCAAACGAGTATTCAGAACCAACAGCGCGAATATGCAGACGAGAACCAGCATTGCCCAGGCCATCGGGAGCGGAATATCGTCTCCACGCGTGAAGGCGCCCATCATCGAATCCGCGCGAAATGAGCGAACCAGAATCTGTCTATAAAGACTCGAGAAATTCAGGAGGCCGCCCCAATAGGTGCCCATGATGGCGTTGAACATCCCGCCGAGGCCTGCGGGAATGATAAATGTGATGAAGATTATACCAGTGGCGACAATGCGCAGCTTAACCCACGCTGACACAGCTAATGAGATGAGGGAAAGCATCAGGATCCAAATTGCTGAGCACAATATAATGGGAACAACCATCCACAAGTGCGACCAGATCCAGCCATTTCTCGCCAGCCCAGCCTGAAGGCTAAACAAGAGCAAACAGGGAATCCAAGTGACCGCGGATAGAAGCAGGCCTAGGACGGCGAGTTTTCCTAAAACGTAGTCGACCCGGCTGAAGGGGCGGCTCAGAAAAAGGGGGAGCGCGCCATTCGTTAGATCGCCAGAGATCAAGACGGGACCAACCCAACAATTCAACAGGAAGGCCGCCTGCGTCTGCACCGTTAGCATAATGACGAAATACTGGTTTTCAACTTGGAAAAAATCCATATCCGGGCGCAGTTGCATCAGCAACTGTAGAGTCTTGTTATTGGCGACGAAAATGAAGCCTGCAGAGAGCAGGCAGGGAATGACACAAAGAATCAAGAGAAGAACGAAGAAGCGGGATTTGAACAGGTCGGCGAAAGCGAATCGCGTCAGAACAAAAAATCGCGACCATGTGGGCGTCAGCGAGCCGGTGTAGGGATTGTATCGGCGCTTATAGACGGCCATCCGGCGCTCCCGTCTGTTCCATGGCGTTGAGGAAAATGTCTTCAAGCGAATCGCGGCGATGATTCATGCGGCGAATCTGCACGCCGCGGTCTGCGGCGACTTTGAAGACTTCGCGGATTTCGACGCTGTCCGGCATAACAACTTTGATCCGGCCGCTGCTGAAGACTGCACACTCGCAACCGATGCTTTCGAGCGCAGAGGTGAAAGACGCCTCGGCGCCGATTGTTTCCAATTCCAGAAACTTGCGATTGGCTTGTCGTTCTTCGACGAGATTGCAGATGGAAGCGATTTGTCCGTTGCGAAGGATCAGGACTTCGTCGCATGTTTCTTCCACGTCGCGCAGGAGATGCGAAGAGAGCAACAGACAGATATCGCTAACTTCGCGGATTTCGCGAATGAGTTCGATCAATCGTTTACGCGCCGGCGGATCCATGCCGTTGGTTGGTTCGTCCAGAATGAGAACTTTGGGGCCGTGGGCAATCGCCTGGGCCAGCTTCGCAAGTTGCTTCATGCCGAGAGAATAGGTTCCTATCGCGCGATAGCGCGCTTCGCCCAAGCCGACATAGACGAAAGCTTCGTGGGCACGCTCCATCGCTTGTTCAGAAGGAAGGCCGGAAATTTCCGCCATGTAGCGAACGAAGCGGACACCGGACATTTTTGAGATGAAAGCGTCATTTTCGGGCATGTAGCCGACGAGAGAGCGAAGTGCTTTGCCGTTGGTGTGAGAATCCAAACCAAGCACGCGAGCGCTTCCTTTGTTAGGAACGTGGAAACCAAGCAATGTATTTATGAGCGTGGACTTTCCGGCACCGTTGGGCCCGAGGAGCCCGATGGCGCGGCTCTTCAGAACGCCGCTGATGCCATGAAGTATTGTTCGGCCACCGAGTTGAACTTCGAGACCGTTTAGCTCAATCGTTGGAGTGGTCATCTAGAATTTAATACGGATCAGCCTATCGTGAAGTTCCATGTTCCGACAAGCCCAGCAAGTGCAGCAGCGTTGGAAAAGCTGGATTCAAGTCAAGAAGCTTGCCGCTGCTGGCCACTTCGATGCGATCACTTTCTCCGTACGCACACATCACGCTCGGCTTGGAGTCAGCTGCCAGTTGCTGAAGCATCGCCAACTGCCCGGAATTGAGTTGGGAAGCGAGCGGTTTCAGAATCGGGCTGAGATTTTGATAGAGCATCGCCGAAAAATTCGCCTGGTTGTCGCTGGGCAGAAGTGCTCGGAACGAAGCGGAGTGCGCCAGCGATGTGCCGTTCGCGTGGGTTTCTATTGCGGCGATGAGCAGCGCGCGAGAAGGTGCAACGATCATGTACCCGTCATCGAAGGTGTAGTCGTACTCAGACGTAACAGATGTGAGTCCAGGAGATTGCGATTGGATCGTGTAGAACGTTCGTCCACCGACTTGTGCTTGATTGAGAGTTAAGCCGGCGTGATTTGATTTTTGCGCTTCCCGGTTAGCAGCTTGCACCAGTTTTTCGATGGCAAGCTGGAGAGCTCCCGATTGGTTGACTTCGATAACGGCTTTCCACGAAGGCGTGGGAAGAACCGGACCATCGAGAGCAATCGTCATCTCTCCGCCCAGAGCGCTGGCAAGGTCGTCGCGAATATTCAGACCGAGTTCTGTATTCAGCTGAGCCAGACCTTTGCTGAAGTTGGCATCCGCGGCGCCAAACGTGCTGAACACGTCATCGAGCATTTGCACTGGTTGCTTCCCAACGAAAGAGACCGCAGCACCCGCATTGGCGGAAACATAATCGAGCGAGCCCACGGGAGCAGGAGCGGCTAACCAGGAAGCGATGCCGCGTCGCTGGCCATTGAATTCCAGGGTGATGCGGTTGTCTGCTGGACCGGAGCCCTGGCCTCGAGTGGCGATCAAATACTTAATGTCGTTGAAGCCGCTATTCTGAAGCGCATTCGATTCATGTTGCTCGGTGTGTGTAGAGTTCAGAATCTGGCCGAGGTTCGCGGCGACTACGGTTTCGGTACCTTGACTGTAAACATTCAGAATTCTTTGGCCGAAGTCGGTTGCGGCAAACTGTGTAGCGCCGGCGTCGAGCTGGGCGCTCATCTCCTGCACGGAAGCTGCGTCGCCACCAACGACGAGCATGTTCTGCCTGACAAGCATGATCATTCCGCGCTCACCAACCGTAAGGGAAGAGAGCGACTGCTGATCCACGACATGTAGATCGGATTTGCCTTGCGTGCTGGCCAAAGTAGCCGTCAGTTGATTTTGCAAGTAATCCTTGAGACCGGGCTGTTTCACTTCTGCCAGGAGGATAGGGCCGTGATCGTTTGCGCCGGGGCTGGCCCTGAACGTGATCACCACTTCGTTGCCCAAGTACTGGCTGATGGCTTGAATCTGTCCAATCAATTCCTCGGGAGTGGGATGCTGATTGGAGTTGCCGCTCTTGTTCCACCAGTCTTGCAGAACCTTGCTCTGCGAAAGCTGCTGCTGGAAGATTTGATTGGCCTGCTGGAGCGCGTCTCCGAGATTGGGAATGCCTATATAAAGGATGGTGTCCGGTGCGAGCAAGGGAAGGATTTTGCTTTCGTAGCGGGGACCGGGAGTCGGGATGGCCTCGAGTTTTTCGCGAAGGGTTGAGAATTCCGCGAGCAGAGCCAGTTCATGATTGAGATCGCTGCTCCAGCTGATCTCCTGGCTGACTGGAACGGTCCCAACGCTTTGCGTTGTCGCTACTTGGTCGCCCGAGTGCAAAATGGATTCAAGACCAGAATGCTTAACGTGGACTTCCCCCTCGATGACGGAGACGCGCGAGCCTTTGGTGCCGGAGTTCACGGAAAAGACCGTGCCGGTGACGGCTACGTTGCAATCCGGTGCGCTGACGTACAAGTAGCCTGTCTTACGATGTGCGGCTTGGACGATGATGCTGCCTTGATCGAGATGGATGGTGGTGTTGCGGCGGTCCGCGCTGACGGCTAATTCCGCGCGCTGGTTCATTTCCACTTTGGATCCATCGAAGAGCCTGACCATGGCGTGTGAACCTGCTGCTGTGCGGATGAATTCACCCTGGGCGATTTCGTCACCCATTTTCAGGGCGTGCTGGCCAGTTGGGCCAACTCGGTAGGCTAGCCCTGCGATAGAGTCAATCCGCGCGCGACTGCCAGAGGGGCCATCGATATACCACGTGCGCCCAACCCAAATCAATGCAACCAACACGGCCAATGAAGCGGCCGCGAAAGACAATGTGGAAAAGCTCCACTGGAAACCGCGCGAGGTTGGTTCCATGCGCCAGCTAATATTTGACTTAGCATCTACCGCGCGGCCGTGAGCATAGGAACGGCAGGAGACGCATTCCTTCAAATGGTGTTCTACGATGAGCGCGCGAGCTTCTGGCAGTTCCTGTTGATGAAAAGCGGGGAGGAGAGCGCGAATATCGGCGCAGCCACGGATCGGCTGCAGCGCGCTACTTGCGGCGTCCTCGCCCAGGCCAGCTTGGAGCTTTTGCCACACGTGCTCGGCGGACGCGGAGAGAGTCTTGGCGTCGGGCTGTTCGGCACGAAGCTCGGAAATCGCTTGATCCAGAGGATCATTTTGCTTTGACCGAAAAAAATTCATGATGCACCTTTTCTAAGTCCACGAAGGCTCTTCTTGAGTCGCGCGCGAGTTCGATGGAGTGTGACGGCAACAACAGCCTGCGATGTGTTCATTAGCTCGGCGATTTCGGGGTTGTCCAGGCCTTCGATATAACGCAGGGTAAACATCTCGGCAGTGCGGGGGCTGAGCTTGGCAAGCTCTTGGCGAAGCCAATTCTTGATTTCCATCGAGGAATGCGCCCGTTCCGGGGAGAGGCTGGGATTGAAGTGCAGTTCGTCGGCTGCTTCCACCGGCACGACTTCGCGATGGCCTCTCGATCGAATGAGATCCAAGGCGGCGTTCACGGCCGACCTGTGCAAATAACCCTGTAGGTTGGAGATACGGCTGTGGTCAACGGTGCCGCGAGCTAAACGGAGGAAGACGGACTGTGCCACATCCTCGGCGTCGGCCATGCTGCCGGTTACGCGGTAAGCGGCTTTGAGGACACACGCCTGGTGTGCCCGAAAGACGACCTCAAGCTCTGCGGCTGCTTGCGTCACCATAATGTTTTCTATCGCGGCCGCCAAGTATCCCTCCTCGGCTCTTCTACAACCTAAGACGCGATAGCTAGGAAATTCTTAACACACAATTGAGAAGGGGAGGCAACTTGCTTGGCCGAGAAATCAGGGTTTGTACCCGGTAGATTAATCGGTGCTCTTCACGCCGAAAGTTAGGAAGGCCACCCGTGTAAGTTCCAAGGGTGGCCTAAGTCTCGATTTGACAGCCTGTGATAGCGCTATCGATTCTTAGAACGCGCTTTGGAGGAAGATTCGGAACCGCCTTGAGCGCGAGTGATGCCGCAGCTTTCGCAGGGCCTTGGCTTCGATTTGGCGGATACGTTCACGGGTAACGGCGAACGACTGGCCCACTTGCTCCAGAGTTAATTCGTTACCGTCTTCCAGGCCGAAGCGCATCTTGATAATTCTCTCCTCGCGCGGTGTAAGCGTCTTCAGGACGGAAGCAAGATGTTCCTTCAAGTTGAGGTGGATGGCCGCATCCGATGGGGAGACGACACCCTTATCCTCGACGAAGTCGCCGAGGTGAGACTCTTCGTCTTCTCCGATAGGCGTCTCGAAAGACATGGGCTGCTGCGCGATCTTTTTCGTTTTGCTGACCGCGTCAACGGAAAGATCCATGCGCCTTGCGAGTTCCTCGGTAGTAGGCTCGCGTCCGAGTTCTTGGACAAGTTGCCGGCTGGTGCGGGCTTGCTTGTTGATCGTTTCGATCATGTGAACAGGCACACGGATGGTGCGCGCCTGATCGGCGATGGCGCGAGTGATGCCCTGGCGAATCCACCAAGTCGCGTAGGTGGAGAATTTGTAACCGCGGCGCCATTCGAACTTGTCTGCGCCCTTCATGAGGCCGATGTTGCCCTCTTGGATCAAATCGAGGAACTGCATGCCGCGATTGGTATATTTCTTGGCGATGGATACGACGAGGCGAAGGTTTGCCTCGGTAAGCTCGGTCTTGGCCTGCTCCGTTTCCGTTTCGCCAAGCCGAATTGCCGTGAGCGCGCGTCTCAGCGAGTCCAGACCAACTTCGCAAGATTCCTCGATGTTCTTTCGTTCCGCACGGCGCGCGCGCAGCTCATCGCGTGCTCCGTTTGCGCTTTCTGAGCGGGAAGAGTTTGCGCGGCGTTCCAGCCGGGCAATCTCGCGTTCGAGCGTATGCAGCCGCTCGGCCGTGATGCGCAGCGTATCAATCAGGCGCCGCTTCTCGGCGTCGCTGAATTCGATAGAGCGAACCAGGAGCGAAATGGCAATGCGCGTCCGGGCCAGACGTCGTCGCGCGCGTATGTACGCCAATTTTTCGGATTTTCCGGTGTTCTCCAGCTTGAGCGCCTGCTTTCGTCCCAGCTGGTAGAGTTTCTCAACCTGATGGATGATCCGCAGAGTTTGGCGCTGCTTTTCTTCGACCTTTTCGTCTGTAAGCTCTTCTTCCTGGATGTGGATGATTCTCTTGATGGAAAGAGCGCCTTTGCGAAGCTCCGCGCCGACGGAAATTAGCTCCTTGGCGACGATTGGCGAGCGCGATACGGTCTTCAGCACTCGCAACTTGCCGCGTTCCATGCGCTTGGCGAGAACGATCTCCGTTTCGCGCGTTAAGAGAGGCACCACACCCATCTCGCGCAAGTAGGTGCTGACGGGGTCGGTGCTCTTCTGCACGGAATGCACGGGCCGCTCGATCTCGGTTTCTTCTTCGTGGATCGCGTCGTTTCTCGGGCCGAGTTCGACTCGTTGCGTGACTTCGAGCGTGGTGTGCGCAGCTTTGGCGGCTGCGATATCCTCGTAGATGTCGGTGCCATCGCGTTCGAACGTGGAAAAGAGATTGTCGATCTCTTCCGCAGTGTGTTCTTCCGCGGAGAGAAGATCGTTCACTTCTTCATTAAGCACGTAGCCTCGGCTCTTGCCGAGGTTGATGAGGTTGCCGACCAGATCTTGTTTTTCCTGAATGAGCGGAGCCAAGCGTTTTCCCCCTGTATGGTATCGCCCGATACTGCTGTCCAGCCTGCACACCACAACATGGCCAAGGAAAATAGCCGAGGAGCATTTGTGGCAAACGAGAAGGCGGGAGCCGAATTGCAATTCTGGCGGTAGATTCGCCGCGGTGACCGTCATGACAACCACATTCGTCCCGACGCGCTCGGGTGACGGTACCTTTATTCTGGAATTTGTTCCTTCACAGTATACGCTACTTTCGCCGTTTTTCGGGCCAAATCCGCCGCTACTTCGACCGCTCTGCTAACTTCTGTACCTGCATGGATTTACACTGAATGGCACCCGGAAGACGGTTAATTTCCCATATCCGAGAGCGCATGCGAGTTTATGTTGCCCTTAACTTTTTCGCCACAATTTTTGGAACTTCGAGAGCGGGGATTACACAAGTATTACAGAAGCGCGGCGCTACGCATGCTACTTTCGGATTCATGAGCATCCTAGGCCGCGACAAAACATTTTCTCAACCCATCAATTGGACCACATCCTTTTTCATGTTTGCGTTTCATATCGGCGCGGTCGCCGCGCTGTTCTTTTTCACCTGGAAGGCGCTGGCGCTGGCGGTTGTTCTTTGGTGGATCGCCGGAAGCCTCGGCATCGGCATGAGCTACCATCGCTTGCTCACGCACCGCGGCTACAAAACGCCGAAATGGATGGAGTATTTTCTGACGGTCTGCGGGACGCTGGCACTCGAAGGCGGACCGATAGCGTGGGTGGCCACGCACCGGGTTCACCACCAGAATACGGACAAAGAAGGCGATCCGCATTCTCCGCAGGATGGCGGCTTGTGGGCGCACATGGGTTGGATCATGACGGGTCAGGCGATGCACAACAGCGTTAACGAACTGAAGGCTTATGTTCCCGATCTCCGAAAAGACAAGTTTCATGTTTGGATCACCAAGTGGCACTGGGTTCCGCTTACTGTGCTCGGCATTGCGCTTTTTGCAATCGGTGGCTGGCCCTTTCTATTGTGGGGAATATTCGTGCGAACCGTGTTTGGCCTACACTCAACATGGCTGGTAAACTCTGCGACGCACATGTGGGGTTCGCGGCGGTTTCTTACAGACGATACTTCCAAAAATAGTCTTTGGGTCGCATTGCTTACTTTCGGTGAAGGATGGCACAACAATCATCACGCGGTTCCACAATCCGCGCGCCACGGGATTGTATGGTATGAAATCGATCTGAACTGGTATGGCATCCGCGCGCTACAAGCGGTTGGCCTCGCGTGGGACGTCAAGCGCCACAAACTAGCGCCGGCGCCGCATGAAGATGAACGGCACTCTGCGATCAATCCGGAAGTTGCCCCGGCGGTTTCTCCCTTGGTGATATCCAGCGGCGATTGATTCGTTCCTGACCGACCTGTCCTGGATTTGTGCGTGGGCTTCGGGGACTACGAGTTCCTTTTACTGCCCACTTGATATGGCAATCGCCCGCCCTGGCGTAAACTAAGACGACATGCGCATCACGCGCCGCACCAAAGCCATCGCATTCTTCATCGCGCTCGGGGCTTGTCTCGTTGCCCTGACGATCGTACTGAACGTCAGCTGGATCATCTTTCACTGGCGGCAAGTTGTTCCGCTCGTCCTCGGCATCATTTTCTTCGGCGTGCTCATCGCCGGGCTGGTCGTCAATACTATTTTCCTTGTCCGCGAGATCCGGCGAAATGAGCAGCAAGACAGCTTCCTCAATGCCGTAACTCATGAACTGAAAACACCGATCGCCTCCATCCGTCTTTACCTGGAAACATTGACAAGCCGGAACCTGGATGAAGCGAAGCGCCGCGAATTTTATCGCATCATGCTCGATGATACCGATCGCTTGCTTGGGACGGTTGAACAAGTATTGAAGGCTGGCGAAGTCCGGCACGCCAGTGCGCGAAAGAACTGGCAGGAAGTGCAATTCGCTGAGATTGTGCGCGAAGGCCTGGAGCTCGCGCGTCTGCGCCAAAATCTTTCACCAGAGGTGTTGAGTTTTGGAACGGCGCCGTCCGATGAAATTGTGGTGTTGGGGAATCCCGAAGAGTTTCGCACTGCCGTATTCAATCTGCTCGACAATGCCATCAAATATTCCGGCGAGAAGAAGGACATCGTTGTCGATTTGCTCACGCCCAATATCGACACGGTTCTGCTGCGCGTACATGATCGTGGTATTGGTATCCCGCACAACGAGATAAAGCGAATCTTCAAACGCTTTTATCGTGCGTCGAATTCAAAGACGGACAAAGTGAAGGGAACCGGGCTGGGTCTTTTTATCGTGCGCTCGATCGCCCGCAGGTACGGAGGCGACGCCTTCGCGGAAAGTGCCGGCGAAGGACAAGGGAGTACATTCACCATTCGCCTTCCGAGGGTCTACCAGGCATGAGCCGAATACTCATCGTCGAAGATGAAGCGCACCTCGCCGAGGGACTTCGATTCAATCTTGAAGCGGAGGGCCATAGCGTGCAGATTACGGACACTGGAGAGAGCGCATTGAAGCGGCTGTTGAAGGATCGTGAAATCTTTGACGCTCTCGTGCTCGACGTCATGCTGCCCGGCAAGGACGGATTTTTGGTGGCGCACGAGTTGCGAAAAGCAGAAAATTACACTCCACTTCTCATGCTTACCGCTCGCGGGCGCCCGGAAGATGTTCTTAAGGGATTTGAATCTGGCGCGGATGACTATTTACCGAAACCTTTTGACCTCGCCATTTTGATCGCCCGAGTCGAAAGTTTATTGCGGCGGAAGAACTGGCAGAATTCAGGCAATTCCGTATCCTCACAAGGCTCGTCGCCAACCGCCAACGCACCTGTGCCGGCAATTTTTCGTTTTGATGACAAGGTCGTGGACTTCCAGAATCAACAACTGCGCGTAGGCGACCAGATTATTCCTCTGACGATGATGGAATCCGATCTTTTCCGCTGCCTGATCAACAACGGTGGCCGTTCGGTCTCTCGCAAACAACTGTTGCATGAGGTCTGGAATTTGCATGAAGACACTGACACGCGTGCCATCGACAATTTCATCGTGCGTTTGCGCCGGTATATTGAGCGGGAGCCTGGTAAGCCTCGCTACCTGCTTACCGTTCGAGGCATAGGCTACCGGTTCGTACCAAACCCCAGGGCCAAGAATTCAAAGTAGTGGTTCGAACCCCAACAGGTCACCGGTTTTTAGCCGGAAGCTTTCGCGATGTAAGAAGCACAATGCGATAGTGGGACCGGAGATGTACGCTCGCGCTGAGTAGCGGTATTATGCGTCCGGAGCGAATACAATCACATGGCAATCGTGGCTGGAGTGGATTTCGGAACTTTAAGCGTTCGCGTTTCCATCGTGGACAGCGAACGAGGTTTGCTGGCAACCGCGCTCGGGGAATATCCGCTACACCGTAAGCGCGAAGATCCTGAGTATGCCACGCAGTCGCATGACGATCAGATGCGCGCGCTGGCGAGCGCTACCCGCGAGGCAGTTCAAAAAGCGCACATCTCTGGCGATCAGGTGGAAGCCCTTGCTATGGATACCACCGGCTCATCTGTGATTCCTGTTGGGAAAAATCTCGAACCATTGGATGAATACTATCTTTGGTGCGATCACCGTGCCAAAGCCGAAGCCGCGGAGATCACGGAAGCGGCGCATCGTGAAGGGCTTACCGCCATTCAGTGGTGCGGCGGAGTGTATTCGTCCGAGTGGGGTTTCTCGAAGCTGTTGCATTGGCTGCGTCACAATCCAGAAAAGCGCGCGCAATTTGTTTCGGCGTTCGAGCACTGCGACATGGCTGCGGCGACGCTCTGCGGAATCACCGATGCGCGCAAAGTGAAGCGCAGCGTTTGCGCGATGGGACACAAGTGGATGTGGAATGCAGATTTGGGTGGCCTGCCGTCAGAAGAGTTTCTCGTCAAAGTGGATCCGTTATTTGCCGGCGTTCGGGAAAAACTTCAGGGCGAGTATGTCACTTCGGACAAAATCGCTGGAACGCTTTCTCCACTTTGGGCTGAGAAGCTAGGTTTGAAGGCTGGCATACCGATACCCGTGGGCGCATTCGATGCGCATTGGGACGCCATCGGGGCAGGGTGCCGCACCGAGGACATGGTGAATGTGGTCGGCACTTCGACTTGCATCATTGGGATCACGCCATCAGTCAATTTGGTTCCGGGAGTCTGCGGCGTTGTGCAGGGGAGCGTGCATCCGGGGCGCACGGGAATTGAAGCAGGGCTTTCCGCAGTTGGGGACATTTTCAACGCCATTGCCACCCGCGCTGGAACCGATGTCGCAACGCTAAGCCGTGGACTGGAGAAGTACAAGCCGGGGCAGACTGGTCTTCTTCGCATGACCTGGGACAATGGCGACCGGACCGTGCTCGTAAATCCCAATTTGCGTGGAATCACATTGGGCTGGAACCTGCAGAGTACCGCTCAGGACGAACTCTTTGCAGCTATCGAGGGCACGGCATTTCACACGCGAATTATATTGGACCGAATGGCAGAACATGGCGTAAACATCAAACGTGTGATTAATGCTGGTGGAATTCCGCAAAAGAACAACGTGCTCAATCAAACCTACGCGAATGTGCTGGGCCGGCCGGTTCTTGTACCGAACAAGAGCGTCACAAGTCTTGGTTCGGCGATATTTGCTTTTCTAGCGGCAGGTACGTTTAAGACTGTGGAAGAAGCGCAGGATAAGATTTGTCCTGACCATGCCGTGTTTACGCCGGAACCGGCGGCACAGAAGGTCTACAGCTCGCTGTACGCGCTCTATCAAAAGCTTTATTTCGCATTTGGGCAGCCGCACGATGCAACGTTAGGCGATGTTCTCCCCACGCTGATCCACATTGCTGAGAGGGCGAATCAGAGCTCTTCATAACCCGATGAGCGCGCTGGCCGCCACAGCCCGCCAAGCAAATGGATAATCGAGTACACACGCTCGCCGGGAGAATTTTACTGGCGTACTTCTGTGGACGATTGCTCTTCGACGCGTATAATGCCCGTCGGATACATTGAGAAACACGGTTCTGAGGAGGCAAACATGTCGAAGAGATCGCGGTTGTCGCGCCGGGAATTTGTCGGTGCGGCGCTATCCGCAGCCACTGTGAGTTCAGTGCCTATTCCGAGTTTCCTTGGTTCGTCCTGGGGAGGTAATCCGGCCGCCGCCGATCCTGCGTGGAAAGAGGAAGGCGTTCTGTTTGTCAATAAATCGCCGTACGCCAAGCTGCATAACATTCCAGTTCACGCGGTGACGATTACACAGGGATTTTGGGGAGCGCGCCGCGAGACCAACGTCGACAAAAGCATTCCGTCCATGGAGAAATTGCTCGAAGCCAACGGGCGGATGAACAATTTTTTGCGGCTAGTCGGGAAGAGCGACGCCGCGCAGCATGGACCGGTCTATTCGGACTCCGACGTTTACAAATGGACGGAGGCGGCTGGCTTTGCATTACAGTCTGGCGATCGGCCTGAACTGCGCGCTACGGCGGACAAAATCATCAAAGAAGTCGTAGCGGTTCAAGAACCCAATGGCTATCTGAACACTTACTACGTTGGAGACCACGCGAAAGACCGGATGTCGCCTCAGGTACAGCGATGGGGCCATGAACTTTACAACATTGGCCACATGATCCAGGGCGCGATTGCGTATTATCGCGCGACCGGCGACCGTACATTGTTGGACGCAGGAATTCGCTTCGTCAACGAATACCTGCTGCCCAATTTTGGCCCGGGACCCGATAAGAAACCGATTCTCTCGGGGCATCCAGAAATCGAACTGGCGCTCATCGAGCTATTCCGCACCACCGGAGACAAACGCTATCTCGAACTTGCGGGCTACATTCTGCAGGGCGACGATCGCATCAAGCTGCCGCAGGATGGCTACGTTTATCATTTTTCCGGAATTCCATTTACATCGCGCACACATCTCGAAGGCCATGCGGTGCGCGCGATGTATGCCTGCTGTGGGGCTACCGACTATTACCTGGAAACCGGCGACCAAACTTACTGGAAGACTCTCAACGTGCTTTGGGAAGACCTCGTGTCATCGCAGATGTACGTGACGGGCGGGGTCGGTGCGCGCAGCGAAGGCGAAGCTTTCGGCGATTCCTATGAGTTGCCGAATTTCACGGCGTATGGGGAGAGTTGCGCGGCAATCGGCAACATGATGTGGAACTGGCGGATGCTCGCCGCCACGGGGGACGCAAAATTCGCCGACGTGATCGAGCGTGCGTTGTATAACGGTATCAATTCCGGCATGTCGCTGGACGGCACGATGTATTGTTACCGCAATCCGTTGGGATTCGATCCTTCCGGCGGCGACCACATTCGCAACCCGTGGTACGACACGACCTGCTGCCCTCCGAATCTCGAGCGCACCTTCGCTTCCTTGCCAGGCTATTTTTATAGCACCAGCAAGGACGGGCTCTACGCGCACCTCTATGACAATTCGCAACTGGATTGGCATCTTGAGGATGGGACCGGGCTGAAAGTGGTGCAGAAGACGAATTATCCGTGGGACGGGGCGGTGGAGATTTCCGTTACGCCGGCGAAGCCGACGGAATTTACTTTTTATCTGCGCGTGCCCGGATGGTCCGGCGGCACGCAGGTCTCAATCAATGGCAAGCCCGTTTCAGGAGCGACAGCGGGCCAGTATCTCTCATTGCAGCGCCGTTGGGCGCCTGGCGACGTTATCAAAGTGAAGTTTGGCATGACACCGCAGGTCATCGAAGCAAATCCGCGCGTGGTGGATGACTACGGACGCGTGGCCGTGCAGCGCGGGCCGCTAGTTTATTGCCTTGAGCAACTGGATCAGCCGGATGGTGTGCAGCTGTTTGATGTTTCTTTAAATGTGCGGCAGAAAGGCGAGTCGGCGTTTCACGAGGAGCTTCGCCGCGATTTGCTCGGAGGAATCGTGGTGCTGAAACATACCGGAGCGGTCAGCGTGAAGTCCAATTCGCATGGCTCGCTCTATAGTTCGTACACCGCCGAGGCACCTGAGGCGCGGCCAGTGGAGTTGAGCTTTGTGCCTTACTACGCGTGGGCGAACCGTGCGGCAACACCGATGCAAGTGTGGACGCCCGTTGTTCGGACGTAGCGAAATCTCGATAGCAGACCATGCGGAGCGCCTGCGCACCCTGATGGCTCGCGTAGAGTTCGAACACGTGGCCGACAGGCGTAATCACGAACTTGTCTTCGTGGGCGAGATACGAGCGGTTGATAAGCTGCGCGCAATTCGCCATAGCCACTTTTTCCAGATTTCTGTCGAAGATATTGAGCGTCATTCCGCTGAACACCGCGTCTCGCGGTGGACCGGTGGCGGCGCCCGTTAGAAGCGATAATTCAGTTCGCTGTAGCCGAGCGCGCCGTTGGAATTGGTGGGATAGATTTTCTTGATTACGTCGCCGCCGACCGCGTAGCCGAAGTATAGAGTGAACGAAACGCCGTGCTTCCATTTGTAGTCGCCGCTGATGTCATACAGAGTCGCAAGAGACGTGTCTCCATTTGAAGTCCTTCCATTGAAACCGAAGGTCCATGGCTGAAACGCGCCACCACCCGTGTACCACAAGTCATTCTTGTTACTTAGCCAGAGCCCGTGGACGTCGCTCCGGATGGTAAGTTTTTTGGATGGCCGCAACATCACTTCGGCGAAGAGGTCCGTATTGTTCATGGAGTTGAAGAACGGAAAACGGGCATAGACGCGTGGCGTAGGGAGAATTGCGAAGAAGGTTCCATGCGTGTTGTCCGACGGGTTTCCGTCGCCACTGGAGTAATAGTATCCGCCGCGAAACCACGGATGAACGCGATCCCAAAATGTGGGCTGCCAGCCTCCTTCGATGGCGCCTGCTCCCGATCGCTGAGTCAATTCTCCCCAACTGCCGTTCTGAAGCGCTCCCCAGCCGAGCAGATCAAATGTACCGAAGGAGGTCGGCGCGGCGAGGATGAAGTGACCGCCGTACGTGCCGATATTGATGCCGCCGAGGTCGGTGGCTTTGGCGGGGGCTGGGCGGTTGTCGGTCTTCACGAGAGGGCGGTCGTCGTTGTAATAAATTCCGAAGATACGCCACTCGGCATGAGCGCTACCTATTTCCGTTTGGCGCGTGAGCGCCACGTAGGTGACAGGCGTCTTCACCCACCCCCAACCGTCGACCTGAAACACACCGCGCGTCGGTATCGCGCTAAGCGCTGTGAATGTCCACGGACCCTTGGAATACAGGTACTGCAATCCATCAAAACTTCGCATGACATCGGAAAAACCGAAGTTTCCCAGAAAACGCTGATCGATGCGATCCGTTTTCAGCGAAGCCAATGTTGGATCCTTAGGAGTTACCTCGCTCCCGTCGGTGAACTCCATGCGGCCCATTCGCAAACTGGAGTGTTCTCCTTTGACACGGAAAAACGCCTGCTTCGGGAAAATAAATGCGGTGTTCTGCGTGTTGTCATTCGCGGCGTAATACGATCCACCGAGGCCGTATTGTCCCAAGGGAGCGGGATGGACGGCATGGTCCGGTAGTCCGAGCAGAATAGGCGCCTCAAACTCGATGTTCCAGTCGTAGTGTTCGCGCTTTTGCGAAAAACCAAATCGCACGACTGTTCCGGAATAGCTGTACAAGTTGTTGCCGCTCGGCGGCTCAAACCAATTCCAAGCTTCGTATCTTTCGCGGATGCTGCCGGAAAAGGTCACGCCCCCGAGTTGGATGGGTTGCGCGTCTGGCTCTTGCGCCGCGACCACAGTCCCGGCCAGCAGAAGCAACAAACAAGCGAGTAAGCTTTTCACTGAATCTCCAGTTCACTGGGATTCCAAACAGCGCAAACGGGCGTTGCTTGGGGCGCTATTCGCCGCAAGTTCGTCCGAAGGCGAGCGAACCAAGGCAATTCCTCGACGTTGCGAATCTTTTTCGCCTCGCGGGTGTCTTGAATCGAGGCGGTAACACAAGAGTGGCGTCAGTCTATGCGGAAAGAAAATGAGCGCAATAATTGGAAAATACTAGGAGTGGAGCAATCGAGTGGTCCTAACAGAGCGGTGGCCGGGGACCACCAGACAACGCAATGGAAGCGATGGAGGAAATCGCACTGCCGTCAGATCTTGTCTCGCGAGGTCTGACGGCAGGATGGTAGGCCACTGGCCTAGCGAAGAGATTTAAGTGTGGGAGGCGAGCGTTACTTGAGCTTTGCCAAAATCTTCTTTTGATTCTGCACGATCGTGTTCAGCGTGGCCTGATTCTTCAAAATGGCCGCCTGGTTTTTCTTGATCGTTTCCTGATTTGCCCTGATGGCGTTCTGGTTCGCCAGAATCGATTTCTGGTTTTGCAAAATGTGCTTCTGGTTTGCGATTACGTCGTTCTCAGACATTTTCGAAGTCCCTCATTTCCGAAATGGTTGTTCGTGCGGCTTGAGTATTCGCGCGATATACGAGGAGCGTGTGCATTTTGTATTCTCGGCTTGTCAGCGTCAATAGTGTTTTCGGGGGATTGCAATAAGATACCCGCTGCTGATCATTCAACCGTAGGCCGAGCCCTAGTATGAATATACTATTGATGACCCAAGAGCCGTGTGGGAGCATCCCCCCCGGGGAAGAGCTAATCTTTTGTTTCCTGCTTAATCTTGAGTTTTGGAGGATAGTGGCATGGCGGTTTCCACCCCTGCGATAAGCGGCGCACACATCCCGGCAGCTGCTGGCGCCAGCATTTACGACAAGTTGAACTCGACCTGGCACGAGCGCGCCCTTCAAGTGTTTATGGCGATCGTTTTGGCGCACTGGGGCGAGCATCTTGTGCAGGCGTATCAGATCTATGTGATGGGATGGCCCAGACCGATGGCCAATGGCATTTTGGGACTTTGGTATCCCTGGCTGATTAAGTCGGAAGTGCTCCATTATAGCTATGCGCTGGTGATGCTGATCGGGATTTGGGTTCTTCGCAAGGGCTTTACAGGAACAGGCCGCACGTGGTGGACCGTGGCTCTGATCATTCAATTCTGGCATCACATCGAGCACCTGCTCCTGATTATCCAGGCGACGACGCACCATAATTTCTGGGGCAAGCCGGTCCCGTGCAGCGTTCTCCAGTTGTTCTTCCCGCGCGTTGAGTTACATCTTTTCTACAACACGGTCGTGTTTATCCCCATGGTCATCGGCATGTACTACCACATGTTTCCACGCAAGGGTGAGGAAAGCATGTCCGTTTGCTCATGTGAGTGGAATAAAGAGGAAAAGAGCGCGGAAGCCTGCTCGGCCTAAGCTACCGTTTTTTGTTGCTCGACGCCGAGACCTTCGACCGCGAAATAGAGATCCGAGACATTCGGGCGATTTGAGTTCGTTGGCCACCCCATCCTCCAATCCGGCACTCTTGTCCGTTGAGGCGCCGCGCTTCGATTTGCTTCGCATTCCTCTTCTTGGTGGTTTTCTGCGTTGGCGGCATTCGCGCACGATCCTCCAGATTCCTTTGCTGATTATTTCCGTCGTAATGATCCTTCACGGGTTGCTTGGCCCTACGCTGGCGCCAAGAAACCTGTCGACTGTGCTCACGTGGATACACTTCCGTGGCGCATTAGTCTTGGTGCTGCTTTGTGCAGGCAACTTTTTTTGTCTGGCGTGCCCGTTCATGCTCGTACGCAATGCAGCGCGGCGGTTGTTTCGGCCTCGCTTCAACTGGCCAAGGGCATTGCGGAACAAATGGATTTCGGTGGCTCTATTCGTCGCCATTTTATTCACGTACGAACTTTTCAGCCTATGGTCATCGCCGTGGTGGACGGCTTCGCTTGCCGTGGCTTACTTCGTCGCGGTGCTGTTGATCGACGGGCTGTTCAAGCATGCTTCCTTCTGCAAGTTTGTTTGTCCGATTGGTCAGTTTAATTTCATTGCCTCGACCCTTTCGCCATTGGAGGTTCAGGTTCGAGATCACGGTGTTTGCGATCGCTGTGCGACTAAGGATTGCATCCGCGGACGACGTGCGGTGGTGAGTGAGCCGAGTCCGGCGGCCGTTCAACCGGATTGGCACGGCTCTGGAAATACGGATGGTCTCGTGATTCTCCAGCGCGGCTGCGAACTTGCCCTCTTCCAGCCACGTAAGGTCGGCAACATGGACTGCACGTTCTGCCTCGACTGCGTGCACGCCTGTCCCCACGACAATATTGGGGTGACGAGCCGCTTGCCGGCTGCGGAGCTGATGATCGATCCGATTCGTTCGGGCATAGGCTATTTCTCGCGCCGCAAGGATATTGCCGCACTGTCGATCGTGTTCAGCTTTGGAGCGCTGCTCAATGCGTTCAGCATGGTCAGTCCGGTTTACGCGCTTGAAGCGTGGATGCAGAGGCTACTTTCCGTCAGCAATCGAGCTCCAGTGTTGGCAATTGTTTTTGTGGTGTTTCTCGTCGTCGAGCCGGCGATCTTGCTCGGCGGAGCTTCTTGGCTGACGCGCGTGTTGGGAGGCAGCAAATTAGCGCTTGTTCCGCTTGCTGTGCGCTACAG
Organism: uncultured Acidobacteriota bacterium; assembly: GCA_963784015.1. GTDB lineage: Bacteria > Acidobacteriota > Terriglobia > Acidiferrales > UBA7541 > Acidiferrum. Next base: position 48,975 of record CAWAPX010000023.1, on the reverse strand, counting down.
TTACGCGCTCGTTCCACTAGGATTTGGGATGTGGCTGGCCCACTACGGCTTTCATTTCTTTACTGGAATTCTCACGATCATTCCGGTCACACAAGCGGCCGTTGCGAATCTCGGTGTGCATTTATTCGGGGAGCCGCTTTGGACGTGGACGGGTTTGCCGACGCGGTTTGTGCAGCCTGTCGAAATCGGATTTTTGCTGCTGGGATTTGCAGGTTCGCTTCTCGTAGTGCACCAACTGGCGGAAGAGGATTGCCCTAGTAAGCCGATGCGCGCTTTTATTCCTTGGGCGGTCGTTTGTTTATTGGTTGGTTTGGCATCGGTCTGGCTTATGTTTCAGCCAATGGAAATGCGCGCAATGATAATGGGCGGCTGATGGAGCGCATAAGGCCAAGGATGAAGGGAACAGGGAATTATCGAGCGTCGCGCGCGTTGCTCGCTTGGCTTTCGGCTTGTTTGCTTTCGATGTTCGGTGTTCCGAGAGCCGCAGCGCACAACGGTCCGCCATTTCCGATCATCACGGATCAGCGCGTCGGACCGTACATAATTTCTCTGTGGACTCATCCAGACCTGGGCACCGGCACGTTTTTCGTCATGGTCGATCCCGTGCTGGGTGGAACTGTCCCAAAGGATTTGAAGATTCAGATTGGTGTACAACCGGCGAGCGGTAGGCTAGCCGAGGTTGTTTATTCTGCATGGCTCCTTGATTTGCGGGGACAGGTGGAATACAAAACCGAGGTTCAATTTGACCAGCAAGAGAATTGGAAAGTTCGGCTGATTCTTGCAAGTTCTGCTGGAGGTGGCGAAGCAATCTCGCAGGTTGTGCCGACTCCCGCCGGGTTTGGCCGATGGGATCTTCTACTCTATCTCTTGCCATTTTTGGGTGTTGGGTTTTTGTGGGCAAGCGCCATCACAAAGCGGCGCCGGCTAAAAAATTACGGACGCAGCAGGTTTCGTGAGGTTTTGCGGTTACGCTTTCTGCGTGAGAGACTAAAGGGCAAATAAACGTCCTATAGTTTTGCGCGCTGCTTCCGAGGGGATAAATGCAGCAAACCAGAGCCACACTTTCTACTGTGATGGTGCGCATGGCGTCAGTACCTGCGCCCGTCTCAGCATGTCTGTCCATGCGTCGCGTCAGCAGCTTGTTTCTTTGCTGCGCAGTCGGCATTGGTTTGTATGCATGTGGCTCCGGGACGAAACTCCCCCAGAAAACTTCGAAGGAATATGCGGAGGCGGTTTCCGCGTTCTACATCGGACTCGGCGCGCTGCAGGTTGGCGATGATGTCCACGCTGAGAATAAACTTTCTGAACTGACGACTCTCGTGCCGGGTGAGCCGGCTGGCTGGGCGAATTGGGGCGTGCTGGCGCTCCGCCAGCGCAAATTGGATGTTGCCGCGCAACGGATCGAGCGTGCACGCGGCCTTGCTCCTGACAATGACCAGATTTACCAACTGCTTGGGCTTTTGGAGAGCAATCGCGGAAATTCTGCAAACGCAATCGCGGACTGGCGAAAAGCCATTGAACTCAATCCACGCAATTATCGCGCCGCCTATCAACTTGCCGAAGAGGTCGAACGTCAAGGCGACGCGAATAGTGACGCAGAATATCAACGATTGATTCAAAAGATTTTGGCGGCTCAGCCGGAAAATCTGGCGGCGCAACTCGAACTTGCGCGCGTTGCCGCCAAGACTGGCGACACCGCAACACTAAAGTCGATGCTGGCACAGATCGACTCACGTTCCGCGAATTGGCCGGCAGAGGTCAAAGCACAATTATCCGCCGTACAGGTGGCGGCCGATGGACCGAATCCGCGTACTGCCGCTACGCGCACAACCTTTTTGCGCAACACGCTCATGCGCGTTCCTGAATTTCGCGAGAGCCTCGCTGTCTTGAAGGCTCCTCCTGGAGAGGAAGCGGAACCGTTCACTCATTTCTTGCGCTTGGAGACGCCGGATTTTACTCCCGCGCCTGCGGACACCGCACTTGCGTTCGACGTGAAGCCGGCTCCGAATGGAGATGCCGCCCCGTGGACTTGGATAGGCGCGGTTGCACTTGGCAGTGCAGGGGCGCCGGTTGTCGCGCTGGCGAACGGTCGGGAAGTGCGCCTGTCGACTGGAGCGACATTTCCGTTCCCAGGTGGTTCGTCAGGTATCGCGCCTCTCCCCGAGGGGATCTCGCAGGTCGATTTTAATTACGATTTCAAAACGGATCTGGTTCTTGCCGGTGCAGGCGGCGTGCGTCTGATGCGGCAAGATGCTCCCGATAAGTTCACCGACGTCACCGCAATCACTAAGCTGCCGAAAAGCGTTACAAATGCGTCGTACAGGGGGGCTTGGGCTGTAGACATCGAAGCCGACGGCGATCTGGACATTGTTCTCGGGAAGAAAGATGGTGTTCCACAGGTCTTGCGAAACAATGGCGACGACACATTCACTGTGATCCAGCCGTTCTCGGGCATATCCGGAGTGAAAGCATTCGCCTGGGCAGATTTCGATGCAGACGGTAATGCAGACGCAGCAATTGTCGATGGATCCGGGCGGCTTCACATTTTTCACAACGAGCGCCAAGGGCAATTTCGGGAAGTTGCGCTTCCAGCAAGTTTGGCGACGGTGAAAGCACTCGGCGTTGCTGATACCGACAATGATGGCGTACTGGATCTGCTTGCCGTTGAGTCGAGTGGCGCCATCGTTAGTGTTTCGTTCAACGAAGCGACCGGATGGAACGTTACGCCTCTTGTACAAGTTCCGAATCCCGCAACGAACTTGGCTGGCGAGGTCCGGCTGGAAGTGGCCGATCTCGACAATAATGGTGCGCTTGATCTGATCCTCAGTCAGGTTGCGCCGCTTGGGGAACAAGCTGCCGCAGCGCCGCTGATTTGGCTTGGGGATGCGGCTTCTAAATTTACGCTTCTAAATCACGTGCAAGGTCCCAACACCATTGGGGATATCGCGGACTTGAGCTCCAACGGACGCCTCGATCTGCTCGGTTTCGATGCGAATGGTAAAGCTGTAGAAGGCGTGAACCACGGTTCGAAGAACTATCACTGGCAAGTGGTTCGGCCCCACGCGAAACAGGCTGTTGGCGATCAGCGTATCAATCCGTTCGGCATCGGCGGAGAGATTGAAATTAGATCGGGCTTGCTGGTTCAGAAGCAACCCATCAATGGGCCTCAGCTTCACTTTGGTCTAGGTAACCAGACGAGCGCCGAAGTGGTGCGTGTGGTTTGGCCGAACGGCACGGTGCGCGCGGAGTTCGGCGTTAAGGCGGACCAGGAAGTCGTCACCGAACAACGGTTGAAAGCATCCTGTCCATTTCTTTTTGCGTGGAACGGCACGAAGATGGAGTTCATCAAGGATGCTGTGCCGTGGGGTTCGGCGATTGGGCTGCGTATTAACACATTAGGCTCAGCGAAGATCGCTGCCACCGGCGAGTGGTACAAAATCCGCCGCGATCAACTGGTTCCTCATGACGGATACTACGACCTTCGCATTACGGCGGAGCTTTGGGAGGTCTACTACTACGATCGTATTGCGTTGATGACAGTGGACCATCCTGCGAATACGGAAATCTACGTCGACGAGCGATTCGTGATTCCACCTGCGAAGCTCGGTTTCACAACCGTGGCCACGCCTCACAAGATTGCTCGCGCCACCGACGACAACGGTAAAGACGTTACGGACATTGTCAGCACGCTGGATGGTCGCGCGCTCGCTTCTTTCGGCCGCGGCCAGTATCAGGGAATCACACGCGACCATTATGTTGAGATCGACCTGGGCGACGACACTCCAAAGAGCGGTCCGCTCTATTTGATCGCCCAAGGTTCCATCCACGATACCGAATCGTCGTTGAATGTAGCCATCACGCAGGGGAACCGCTGGCACGCAAAAGGCATGAGCGTTGAAGTTCCCGATGGCCACGGTGGATGGATAACGGCGCAATCGGATCTCGGTTTTCCAGCGGGCCGCAAGAAGACCGTCCTTTTCAACCTCACGAATATTTTCCGGCCGGGGACTCCGCGGCGCGTGCGCTTGCGGACAAATCTGGAAATCTATTGGGACTGCATCGAGTGGGCGCAAGGCGATCCTGGCACGCAGGTGAAAACGCAGACGCTGGATGCCGAGGCCGCAGATTTGCACTATCGCGGATACTCGACAATCGATACTCCCGACCCAGGTGCGCCCGCGCCTGAAGTCCCGGATTATTATCAGATTCTGGGCTCGAAGCAACGCTGGCGCGATTTGATCGGTTACTACACGCGATACGGCGATGTGCGCGAGCTGCTGCGTCAGGTTGACGATCGCTACGTGATCGTCAATTCCGGTGACGAGATGTCTCTGCGTTTTGCCGAACAACCGCCACCACCGGCCGGCTGGCTTCGCGATTTTATCGTTGTAGGCGATGGCTGGATAAAGGATGGCGATTTCAACTCTACTTTTTCAAAGACCGTCTTGCCTCTGCCATATCACGCAAAGAACGAATACGTCGAGCGTCCCGGCCGTCTGGAAGACGAATATGTCTACCGCCAGCATCCGGAAGATTGGGAGAAATATCACACGCGCTACGTCACGCCAGACGTATTTCAAAATTCCCTCAGGAGCGCGCCGCCCAAGTGAAGCAAGGTATTGGAGCAAGAATCGTTCTGGCGATCGTCTTCACGGGCCTGGTGTTCTCCCCCCTATTCATCAAGCGTTTCGCAGCGCGTCATGATGAAACGAAAACAAAGTTGGATCTTCAGACCGCCCTATCTCGCCATGGTTTCTATTTACAGGAAGTTTCGCACGCGGCAGGGGTGGATTTTGTTCATCAAGCTCCCACACTCGATCCTCGGTTGAACCACATCATGCCGCAAGTCGCTTCGATGGGCGCATCTGTTTCTATCGTCGATTTTGATCGCGATGGATGGCCAGACATTTATGTCACGAACAGCAAAGAAGGTGCGAAGAACGCGCTCTATCACAATTTGCACGATGGCACGTTCAAGGATGTTGCGGAAGAGATGGGAATCGCGGATGTGAATCGTCCCGGCACAGGCGTCTCGATGGGTGCGGTGTGGGGCGATTACGACAACGACGGCTACGAAGATCTTTTGTTGATCAAGTGGGGCAAGCCAGAATTATTTCACAACGATGCGGGACATGGTTTTACGCGGGTGACGGATCAAGTTGGCCTGCCGCCTTGGATCAACGCGAACACAGCGCTGTGGTTCGATTACGACGGCGATGGCCTGCTTGATTTGTTCATCGGCGGCTACTATTCCGAGGACGTCGACCTCTGGCATCTTGCCACCACCAAAATGATGCCGGACAGTTTCGAGTATGCGAAAAACGGCGGGCGTAAATATCTTTTTCACAATCTCGGAAACGGCAAGTTCGAGGAAGTCAGCGAGAAAGTTGGCATAAAGAGCCGCCGGTGGGCTTTGGCTTCCGCCGCGGCCGACCTTCGGGGTACGGGCCATCCGGATCTTTTCGTAGCGAACGACTACGGAGTCTCCGAACTCTATTTCAATGACGGAAAGCGTTTTCACGAAGTCGGCGAACAAACCGGCGTTGGATTTGCTCCGAAGAGCGGGATGAACGCGAGTTTTGGCGACATCCTCAACCAGGGCCGCTACGCCGTTTATGTATCGAACATTTCGGAAGAAGGCGTGCTCATTCAGGGAAATAATTTGTGGGTGCCGAAAGAGAGCACCAGCGGCGACAAGCTCCAGTATGAAAACCTCGCGCGAGATTTTGGCGTGGAAATCGGCGGCTGGAGCTTCGGCGCGCAGTTCGGCGACTTAAACAATGATGGCACGCTAGATTTGTATCTGACCAATGGTTACGTCTCGCTCGATCACGACCGCAGCTACTGGTACGATTTTTCCAAAATCGCAGGCGGACACAGCGCCATTATCAACGATGCGAAAAATTGGCCTGCGATGGACGGGCGCAGCTTGTCCGGTTACCAAACGAAGCACGTCTGGCTCAACGATGGCAGCGGGAAATTTGTGGACGTAGCACAAGCAGTCGGTGTCACGGATACGTACGACGGACGCGCGGTTGCTTTTGCAGACTTATGGAACCAAGGCGTGCTCGACGTTATCGTTGCCAATGAGCGAGGCCCTTTGCTCATTTACAAAAATACGGTAATCCCCGAAAACAAGTGGATCGAGTTTGAACTCGAAGGAACCAAGAGCAACCGAAGCGCGATCGGCGCGCAGGTCACGGTGTACTGGAACGGCCAGCAGCAGGTACAAGAAGTTTCCGGGGGCAGCGGATTCGCGGCTCAAAACCAACGCCGCTTGCATTTTGGCCTGGGCAAATTCCCGCAGATCCAAAAGGCCGTGATTCGCTGGCCCTCTGGCAAAATCCAAACCCTCGACAGCCCCGCTCCCAACGAGAACCACGTGATTAAGGAACCTTCATGAGCCAACAGAGCATTGCGATGGCGCCGCAACCGGCTCAACCCTTCCAGTGGAAACGGTTCTTCAGCATGGAGAACCGCTACCTCGCGCCGATGTTCATCACCTGCATTCTCGTCGTAGGTCAAATATCGTTTGGAATGTTGGAAAGTTATAAGAAAACTGGGCTGGCCATCGTAGCGAGCCTGCTTACAGAATTAATTCTTGGCCGAATATTTGTGGGTAAGTGGCCGATCCTCGCCAGCGCCTATATCAGCGGTATCAGCGTCGGCATTCTCGTCCGGTCACCGGCGTACTGGCCCTACGCGGTTTGCGCAATCGTCTCGATCATGTCGAAGTACGTTCTTCGCGTGAAGGGCCGCCACATCTGGAATCCTTCGAACTTCAGCATTTCGGTTTTATTGTTTCTGGCGCCCGAAACCGTGGCAGCTTTAAGCATTCAATGGGGTAACTATCTGCTGCCTATGCTGGTGATATGGATTCTTGGTTCAATCATCATCGCGCGGCTGCATCGTTTTCACATCACGGGAACCTACGTTGCTTGCTTCATCGTTTTTGCTTTCCTGCGCAGCTATATCACCGGCAGCCCCTGGCAATCCGAAATCGCACCGCTGACCGGGCCTATGTATCAGCTCTTCATTTTTTTCATGATCACCGATCCCAAGACGACGGTGAAGTCAAAGTATTGGCAATGCGTGGTTGTCGCGGTGGTTGCCCTGGCTGAAATGATTCTTCGTTTGTCGCACGTAGTCTACGCGCCTTTCTATGCTTTGTTTCTCGTCGGGCCTGCGGCGCTATTGGTTGAAATGTGGTTCGATTCCCGGCGAACCGTCCCTGTGCGCGTGGCTGCATGAAGCGGCAATTCTTAGTTAGAGGGTATTGGGGAAGGAAGCTGCAACAGAAGTTGCTCCTCTTGCTCGCAACATCATTTCTAGCTGTCAGCTGCAAGCCTAGGCCAATAGCTAATGCCGAATCGAATTCGCCAGCGATATCTCCTCCGTCTCCGGTAGCAGCTCAATCTTCGCCGGTTCAACCTTCGGTGCAAGTTATTCCGAAAGTTAGCGCCGAACCTGCGAGACCCTCAGGCCCAATCGAATTCGTAGACGTCACCGCGCAAGCAGGCATCCATTTCAAACACAACAGCGGCGCATTCGGCAAAAAATACTTACCGGAAACAATGGGCAGCGGCGTCTGCTTCATCGATTACGACAACGATGGCTGGCAGGACATTTTCCTTGTGAATTCGATGGACTGGCCGGAACACAAGACCGGCAAATCCTTCCCTGCGTTGTACCACAACAATCACGATGGAACGTTTACGGATGTGACGCGAGAGGCCGGTCTAGCCATCGAAACATATGGGCAAGGCTGTGCAGTCGGCGACTACGACAACGACGGGTACGATGATCTTTATCTAACGACGGTCGGCTCCAATCACCTCTTCCGCAATCTCGGAAACGGTAAGTTCGCCGACGTCACCGCAAAAGCGGGCGTCGCCAGCCCAGGATTTTCCGCGAGCGCGGTCTGGTTCGACTACGACAACGACGGCAAGCTCGATCTTTTCGTTACGCACTACATCGAATGGTCCATCGAAAAGGATCAGTACTGCACGCTCGACAACAAAAACAAATCCTACTGCACGCCGCAAACGTATAAGGGCGAGAGCTCTCGCCTCTACCACAACAAAGGCAACGGAGTCTTTGAAGACGTCACAAAACAAGCCGGCCTGCTTGATCCCAAAAGCAAAGCTCTTGGCGTCGCGCTACTCGACTACGATAACGACGGCTGGATGGATCTCTTCGTCTCGAATGACACCGAGCCAAACAAGCTCTACCACAACAATCACGACGGCACGTTCACCGACGTAGGCGTGACCGTCGGCGTTGCCTTCAGCGACTCCGGCAGAGTCCGCGCCGGCATGGGTGCCGATGCGGCCGACTTCGACGGCTCCGGCTTTCCCAGCCTCGTAATCGGCAATTTTACGAATGAAAGCATGTCGCTTTATAAAAACGACGGATCCGGCTTGTTCACCGACGAATCGCCGCGATCCGGCATCGCACAGATGACAACTCAGTCGCTCACCTTCGGCTGTTTCTTCATGGACTACGACCTGGACGGACTTCTCGACATCTTTGCAGCGAACGGCCACGTTTCCGACGACATCGCCGTAGTTCAACCGACTTTGAAGTACGCTCAACCCGCTGGAGTTTACCGAAACATTGGAAATAGAAAATTTGAAGACGTATCGGCAAAACTAGGCCGAGCACTCCAGAAGCCCGTGGTCGCTCGCGGTATCGCGTACGCCGATTTCGACAACGACGGTGACTTGGATTTGGTGATCACCGCGAACAATGGTCCGGCCCGCCTTCTCCGCAACGACAATGCGAATCAAAACGACGTTTTGCGAATGAAACTCATCGGCACCAAGTCGAATCGCGACGCCATCGGCGCAAAGGTCACGCTAACCACGAGTACCGGCTCCTTGGCACGCATGGTGAAGGGCGGATCGAGCTATCTATCCCAGAGCGAACTGCCGCTAACCTTTGGCTTGGGGAAGCCAGGAAGTAACAAAATTGTTCGCATGCAAATTGTTTGGCCAAGTGGGCGGAAGGATTCGATAGTCGGCCTGAAGCCGAACCAGTTCGTCACGATCCAGGAAGGAAAGGGAATTGTATCCGCTGCCCCAATCCACTTCACTCTAGGAACTGCAGAGAAAAGTTCGTCTAAGTCGCAATAAACTTGGCGAACTATACTGAGTTCTTGTTCAAGATTGGTCGGGGCGCCCGGATTTGAACCAGGCCTCCTCCGCCCAAGGCGAGAGCAGAAGCGCTAAGTATTTGGCTCGTCTAATAATTTCAATGTCATGTATCACGGTTTGAACAGTTCCGGCGGATCGATTGTGCATTGGCGCCAGAATAGTGGTTCAGCGATTTTGCCTTCCATCCAGTTTTGTAAGATGGGAATGGTTGTGGAAACTTGCCCGCCATCAGAGGTATCGAATACAACGACCACTCCTGCTACAGCGTTCGGAGATTGCTTGGAATCATTCCAGGCTCGCTGGAAAAGCGATTTCGTGAATACGAGCTTTTCGTCTGGTGTGGTCGAGGTTGCCGGCGAATCGACGGGTTGAACCCAAAAGATTTTAACGGTTTTGCTTTTTAGCGGAGCCCACGTGCCGGGAAACGCTCCGTTCTCTTCGCGAGTTACTTTGAAAGTGGGAGCGCTTGCCGTCGCGGTTTTCGGTGTCTCCGCGGGAGTGTTCCAGCGAGGATCCATGGATTCGACTTGGGATCGGCGAATGTATCCACGTGAAGCTCCAGAGATTTGTATGTGAAACCACTCACCTTCCGCCTCGATGAATTCGAATTCGTCGTCGGCAGCGGCGGTAAACAAGACCTTCGAGGCTTCCACCGGGCGCGCGAGTACAGGTGTGCCGGATTTCTTTACGATGACGAGATTGCGAGGATGAGCTTGGTTGTGTTGAATTTCCTGTAAGGCTTCGAGATCTGATTTGAGCTGCAGCATATGTTTTTGCTCGTTTTCGCGTTGTGCTTTGAGGGCTGCGTTTTCACCGGATGATAGGCTAGGGGATGGTGCTCCATCTGTCGTTCCGCTGGATGGACTGAAAGACGTGCCCATGCTAGAGGAAACTTGCGGCAAAGGGTTTCCTGATGAATCAATTTTGGCACGTGGAGCTTGCAAACTTGACCGCGGAACGTGAACAGAAACCTTTCCTCCCAATTTTTCACTCAGCCTGTCCAGCAGGTCCAATTCAAGCCTGCCATTGGATGGGAGCGCTTGATAGCCTGACTTCGCAGGGTCGGGATCGGCATACCAGGCCGTGATTTTCGCCGTGACTTTAACGACGGTGCTCTGTGGAGTTTCGGGAATTAGCTCAATGGAAAACTGGTAGAAGGCGCGCTCGTAGCGATCCAAGGGTTGTTGTCCCATGGAGACAAATCCATCGACAATGGGGAGCTTTTGGCCAGCGTAGGCTTGGAATTCTTTTAACGCACTTTCGATATCTTCTTTTGATTTCGAAAATGTCCGCGCATAAGGGATCGCCTGAGCCCCTGCCGGAGGAGGAGGAGGCGAGACAAGCAGTACCCCGGGCAACGTAAGGCAAAAGTAGAAGAATTTGGACCGGAATGATTTCAAGTTGTTCACGGAAGTGGTTCCAGGTTGTCCACATGGATCCAGCCATGCTGACCATTGTGCAGTTCCACGCCATACCAGTGTGGAGTGACGATCACGACGATTACCTCTGTATACGCGGCAAGCGCCGCAATGCTGGCCGATGAGTGGAAGGGTGCCGCTTTAAGTTCCACTCCTGGTGCTTTGACGCGGCGCTCCACGTCGTGTTGCAAAACTTTTATTTGCTGCTCCAGATCCTGTGCTGAGGACTGAGCGGCCGCCAGGAGCGCTTTTTCATCCTCGCGCTGTTTCAATTCGGTGGCTTTAACCAGGTCGGCGCTTTCGCGTCGTCGAATGATTTCTAGGTTTTCTTGTTCCGTGGTTTGAATCGCGTGTAGGCGGTCCTCAATAGCTTTCGCTTCACTGGCTTCCACCGTACCGTCGGAAATGTGCGGGGTTCGATGCGTGTTTTCGACATAGATCGCATCGATATGCAGCCGCACGCGCTCTTGACCGATACTGGTGACGATATAACGAACCGCGATGGTGCCTTGATCAGCAGTTTCCAGAAAGTTGCGGGGGGCAATGGCGTCCTTGCGAATTTTGTAGAAGGCTTTGCCGGGCTGATTCCACGGTTCGAACAGCGGAGTAGAATCCACAACAGTCGCACCGGTCACTACCGGCTGCTTGTCATAAATGACCGTTCCATGAATGGTTTGATCATGGAGAACCTCCTGCAACGCCTCCATGACATCTTCCATCGTCGCAGAAAATTCCCTTGTGATACCTGGCCCCAATTGCCGTTCTTTGGAAGGTAAGCCAGCACGGGACAGCGGAGAAATCAAGCAAGCAAGAGCTAGCAGAAGAAGAGGGGGAGAAATAATTCGTGTTCGAACATGGCTTCTGCCTTTACGGATTACAGCTCTCTGAATTCTCCTCCAGTTTGCACCCATGTAGTTATAACCAAGGCCGGTTTTGCATGAATCCGCGCCCCTCGCGATCGGTGGTCTGTCCTCTTACTACTGCAATTGCCTAAGAGCTGTCAAATCCAGATTTAGATGTTTGAACTCGCATCGGGTTGTCCAGGAGGCGACCACCTTGGTCGGGGCGATCTCTCTTCCATCGTTCATCGGGGACTAATTGTCTGTGGAGGACCAATCCTCGATCATAAAAAATCGGAATCGGGAGCGAATAGACAAGTACCAGGACTGCACGCAGAAAAATAATTTCAAGAAAAATAAGAAAACTCTTGCATTCGATTTTTTGCGGGAGTAGCATGCCCGCGGTTCAGGGACTTGAGGATTCGGCACGCTTTTCTTTTTGAGAAGCGGGGCCGCGATGCTCTATGGGCGACTTGCTTACCGCTCCGCTACAGCTTTTCGACGAAGCTTGGATATCTCCAGTATCCAAGGGGCTGTGTGTATTTACGCCTTCTCCCCACCACGCTGTGCCTTGCAAAATTTCCCATTATGGTTCAATAGCGCATAGTGAGTTTCATGCTGAGGAGGCGACATGTCCTATTGGGATTACACTCTCGTGAAGAAGAAAATGCGCTTTCACGCATTTTTTGTCGTGACTGCGATTCTGATTCTCACCATTTTGCTTGCTGATACTCGGCCAGTTTCTGCGCTTCCCATTCCGGGGAGCGCTGTTCGCGCTATACCTGCGTTCGCTCGGAAGTACGGCATGCCGTGCTCTTCGTGTCACCAAGCATGGCCTATGCTGAGTCCATTTGGACAAGCCTTCAAGGACAACGGCTATCAACTGGGCAACGAGCGCGACGCCCCCATCTATCAGAACCCAGCCTACTGGCCGGTAACATTTCGCATGACCACGTTTTGGCATCGGGAGAACGAAAATCGCGCCCCGGTGGATGACCCCACCAGCACCACCGGCGGACAAACTCAGGGCAACGTCACGACCCACGGATTCGACTGGAGCGGCCTCGATTTCCATACTGGCGGCACCCTCGCGAAAAACGTCTCCTTTTACGTGTTGCCATCCTCGGACAATACGGGCGCATTCCACTTTGAAACTGTCTTTGCCCGTCTCGATAATCTTGCAGGCAGCAGTTGGTTGAATATCAAGCTCGGTAAATTCGAACTCGATAACCTGCTATCCGAAAAGCGCATCCTCACGCTGACCAACGTCTCCGGCGTCTACACCAACTACCACTACCAACCTGCAACGGAGAACAACGGTCTAAATCCAGCGTTCCCCTTGTTCACGTTTGGAATTGGCGACAATCAAGTTGGGCTCGAGTTGATGGGGCATTCCAAGGATGATCGCACCCGCTATTCAGCCTCGATCCTAAGTTCCAATGACGGTAGTCCCGGTTTGCCCACAAACCGCACCTACGATGGCTATTTCACTTTTAGCCAGGCATTTCAAGTCGGAAGCCTTGGACTGCAGCGCGTCGGCGCATTCGCCTATATCGGCCAGGCTCCCACGTATTTTCAGTTCACCCAGGGCAATACCAGCGGAATTCCCGACAACGCCGCTTATGGTATTCCGGGCACAGGGATCGGCAATGAGTCCTTTTACAGAGCGGGCCTGATCGGCCAGTTTTACATCAAGAAGTATGACCTCACCGCGATGTATTTCCATTCTTCCGACAATAAGTACCTGGCAACCGGCACGCCGTCAAATCCCGCATACGGTACGCTCCCCACGGGCGCGCAAAACGCCGTATGGAATGGCGCGCTGTTTGAAAGCCACTACACCCCCAGCCCGCAATTTATTTTGATCCAACGCGTCGAGCTCATACGCATGTCGCAGCAAGCGCTTCCGATTGTGCCGGGAACTCCGTACATTCCCGGCGTCAGCGTTCCTTCTTTAAGCTTCGGCAACGAGGACGTATACACCTTCGGCGGCCGCTACTACCCGTTCATATCAAGCCGCGCCGGTTTCGCTTTCCACGGCGAATATGCCTTCAGCCATCAGATAGGCACATCACCGACAACCGGCCAGAACCTTGATTTCAGCAGTTTGCTGTTCGGCTTTGACTTCGCGTTTTAAGGAGGAAGACGATGAGAAAAATGAACATATCAAAATGTCTTGTAGGAATCGCCATCCTCCTGGCCTCGCCGCTGTTCATTTCGGCCCAACAGGCTGAAACGCACATCGGCAAAGTCACTGGCCACGAGAGCGCCGGCAGACAGCTCTATTTTCGCTATTGCTGGGGCTGCCATGGCTTCCGCGGTAACGGCAATGGCGAAAATTGGATCCCTACCGGATCTTTCCCGGACTCGCCGTACCTGAACGTCGAACCTCGAAACTTTGTCGCGGCCACCTTTGAGTGCCGCTCCACACCGACGGGAACCTTGCCCACGGATGAGGATCTCTACAACTCCCTCGTACGCGGACTTGTCAATTCCAACATGCCATCCTGGGTCACATTGACCACCCAAAACCGCGTTGACTTGGTGGCCTTTATCAAAACGTTCTCAGACCGGTGGAAGAGCGAGAAAGCCGGAACGCCGATTACTGTCCCGCCGGAGCCCGCGCCTACCGTGCAAAGCATCCAGCACGGAAAAGAATTATTCACCAAACTGGAATGCTGGAAGTGCCACGGTCCTGAAGGCCGTGGAGATGGCCCTTCGGCCTCAACACTCACCGACAGCAATGATGAGCCCATCCGGCCATATAATTTCTCTGCGGGTTCCCGGTTCAAATGCGGCACCTCGAACCATGATCTCTACAAAATATTCATGACCGGGCTGGATGGCACTCCCATGCCGTCCTTTGCGGACGTCATCAAGCCTGAAGACGCGTGGGATCTCGTGCATTACTTGCGCACGCTTCAGGTGTACCACAAGAGTCCGGAACTGGCGCTCTGGATGGGCACAAAAGAAGGTGCCGAGATCGTCAAAGCACAGAAAGTGCGCGGAACCCCAACTGGTTCTGGCGTCAATCAATAATCGGTAGCACATACAAGAGGGCTTAGGGAGGAATATCCGAATGCGAGGCAAGTATCTACTATCGGCAGTAGTAGTTGTCAGCTCAGCTTCGATGATGGCGCCTGCTCGACCAAGCGGGGGAACTGTAAGTGGCAAGATCACTTACGAGGGCACACCCGCCAAGCAGAAGCCGATCGACATGTCCAAAGAGCCGAGCTGCGCGAAACAATATACGACTCCTCCCACGACAGAAACGGTCGTAACCGGTCCAAACAATGCTCTCGAGAATGTCGTGGTGTATGTTTCCGCGGGAGCTCCGGATGAGGCCGCTCCTTCAAAGGCGGCCGTGTTTACTCAAAAGGGTTGTCGCTACCTGCCTCACGTTCTTGCTTTCCAGGTGAACCAGGAATTGACCGTGTTGAATGAGGATCAGACGTCGCACAATATCCATCCGCTAGCCAAAATCAATCGCGAGTGGAACAAGTCGCAACCGCCTGGTTCTCCTCCGATTGACGAGAAGTACGACAAGGCGGAAATGATTGCCGTCAAGTGCAATATCCACCCCTGGATGCACGGCACATTCGCCGTGTTGAAGAATTCTCACTACTCGGTTTCTGGCGGAGACGGGAGCTTCACTCTGCCTAACCTGCCTCCGGGAAAATACACTATTACGGCGTTCCACGAGTCTTATGGCGATCAATCGCAAGAAGTGACGATCTCCGGAAGCGAGACCAAAACAGTTAGCTTTACGTTTAAAGCAAAACCCTATTAGAAGATCGTGGCGGGAACTTTTGAATTCGCAGGCGCGCGCGACTTAAACTGATGGCTATTGGCTTAGCATACGCTTGAGGTGCGTTCAGGCATAATCGAGGTGCTATGGGGAAAATTTTTGGAGTCATTCTCACGATCATTGCGCTAGCTTCCGCGTACCCTATCGTGACCCACATGTATGTGCAGCCCGTGGACATCTCCACACACGGTCACGCCATCGATGAGCAACTCGCCGACACGATGGCGGAAGCGGGACTGGCGTTCGTGCTCGCTCAGCTCCTATTGGCCTTTTGTGTTTGGAAGTTTTCCAATCGGAAAGAAGGCGCCAAGGTCTTCCACATGTGGGGTGGCGCTAAATTAGTGGTTGTAGCCGCGTTCATTCTTGTGGGAACGGAAGTCCTCGCTTTGGGAGTACTTGGACAGAAGGCTTGGGCCGAAGTGTATTTTACGTCGCCCAAACCGGATGCGTTGCAAGTTCAGGCGCAGGCAGGGCAGTTTGCCTTTTATTTTCGGTATCCCGGAGCGGACGGAAAGTTCGGACCGCTTCATCCCGACAAAATTGACGAAGGAAATCAAAACTACTTCGGTCTCGATCCGGCAAATGACGTGGAAGCTCGCGATGACGTCGTCACGGCGGAGATGGCCATTCCGGTGAATCGGGAGATTCATCTTCTGATGCATGCGAAAGACGTTGGACATTCCTTTTATGTTCGCGAGCTTAGGATTCAGCAGGATTTTGTGCCAGGACTGGACCTCTCGCTTCATTTCACAGCCACGCAAACTGGCCATTTCGAAATCCTATGCACGCAACTGTGCGGGCTGGGTCATTACAATATGAAGGCGTACCTCAACGTCTTGTCTCAAGAGGATTTTGACAAGTGGATGAAACAGAAAGTTTCGGAGCAATAGCTTCAGCTGCTTGGCTGAGGTTGTTGAAGTTTGAATCGGTTCTCTGCTTCTCGCGGGACGAGGTGAAAATTTGGAAGAAGCTCTGAAATCGCAAGCTCACGTACACGCGCCGCCCCAAGGCTTTCTGTGGAAGTATGTGTTCAGCCTCGATCACAAAGTGATCGGCAAACAATACTATGCGCTCGCTCTTGTAGCCGTTTTTGTGGGCATGGTGCTGTCCTGGCTCATGCGTTTTCATCTCGTGTGGCCCAATGCAAAAATCCCCGGCCTTGAGCTCATCGCTAAAACGGGCGCGCCTGGCGGCATCATCACTCCCGAATATTATCTTTCGCTCCTTACGATGCACGGGACGCTTATGGTGTTTTTTGTCCTCACCAACGCCCCATTCGCCGGTTTCGGCAACTATTTCCTTCCCATCCAAATTGGCGCAGAGGACATGGCGTTTCCCCGTTTTAATATGATGTCGTTCTGGACGACCTTTGTGGCTTTCGTCGTTCTCGTAACTGCCTTCTTCATTCCCGATGGTCCGCCGATTTCCGGTTGGACGGCCTATGCCCCCCTCAGCGCGATTGGAAAGGATGCGGGTCCGGGTCTCGGCTGGGGACAAAATCTCTGGGTTATTTCAATCGCCATTTTTTGTATTGGGCAATTGCTCGGTTCGCTGAATTTCATTGCCACAACTTTGGATTTGCGCGCCAAGGGTATGACTCTCATGCGTATGCCGCTATCCACTTGGGCGTGGTTCATCACTTCGTGCATCGGGCTGCTTGCGTTTGCGGTGCTTCTGCCGGCCTGCTTGCTCTTGCTGCTTGATCGTATGGCCGGAACAAGTTTCTTTATACCTTCGGGACTTGTGGTGAGCGACAGATTGCAGAATCACGCCGGCGGCTCGCCTCTATTGTGGCAACACCTTTTCTGGTTTTTCGGCCACCCGGAAGTCTATATTGCCATTTTGCCCGCAGTCGGCATTGTGTCGCACGTGCTGACGAACAGCCTGCGTAAGCCTCTCTTGAGTGCGAAAGTCATCATCTACTCAATGCTGTCCATCGGTTTTCTCAGCTGGATGGTGTGGGGGCATCACATGTTTGTCAGCGGCATGAATCCTTTCTCGTCGCTGCTATTCTCTTTCCCCACGCTGACCATCACCATACCCGCCACGATCATCACGCTGATCTGGCTGGGAAGCTTGTACGGGGCGAACATTCAAATCAATGCGGCATCCTTTTTTGCCCTTGGATTCGTCTCGATGTTTGTCACCGGCGGCGTGAGCGGATTCTTTCTCGCGCAGCCGTCGATCGACATCTACTTGCACGCTACATATTTCGTCGTCGGTCATTTCCACATGGTTATGGGAGTGGCTGCTATCTTCGCCATTTTCTCTGGAACCTATTTCTGGTTTCCCAAAATGACCGGGCGAATGATGAACGAAAAGCTCGGCATGCTGCATTTCTGGCTAACGTTCGTAGGAACCTACTGCATCTTTATGCCGTTCCATTATCTCGGCATCGTCGGTAATGTTCGCCGCTATTCGTCGTTCGTGGATGACTTCATGCCCGCGCTGATGGGCACGCACAAATTCATCACCATCGCTGCTCTGGCTACTGGCGCGGCACAATTCATTTTCTTTTTTAATTTGATATACAGCCGGTTTCGCGGAAAACAGGCCACGGCAAATCCCTGGAAGGGAACTTCGCTGGAATGGAGCATTCCGTCACCCCCACCCTGGAACAATTTTGGCGAAAATCATCCGGTTGTTTACCACGACCCGTATCAATACGGTTTGAAGGGCTCAACCGGTGACTTTGTGATGCAAACATCTCCGGAACAGATCTTGAACGAGTAACGCCCTGCGATACTACTGTGGAAGTAAGATGCGATTTACAAAGTTAAATTGGCCGTAAAAGGATCTCATGTCGTCAACGTTACATGCCCCAGTGGCACTGCCCCGCGGCGCAGCAACGAGGAAAGGCTCCGAGAGTGGAATCTGGATCGCTCTGTTCGCGATCACCATGTCGTTTGCAGCATTTACGAGCGCGCTGTTTATTCGGCAGGCTTCCACGGACTGGACACACCTTGCGGTGCCTCCGATATTGTTTGTAAGCACCGCCATCTTGCTCGTGAGCAGTTTCACGATGGAAATGTCTCGGCGTGGGTTCGACGGAAAGTCGCCCTCGCAAGTATCGCAAATAAAGGAACGCGGCAGGGGCCTGATGCTCCTGGCGACCACGCTGTTTCTCGGCTTAGCTTTCGTGGGTGGGCAATACTTGGCATGGAGACAGCTTGCCTCTCAAGGGCTTTACCTGGCCACCAATCCGAATAGCTCATTTTTTTATCTCCTCACCGGCGTCCACGCATTGCATGTTCTCGGCGGAGTTGCGGCATTGGCTTACCTGCTTGCGCAGCATGCCGCTAGCGGATCTGTTCGGCGAAACCTGGTGAATGGGGTGGTCATCTACTGGCACTTTATGGCCGCTCTCTGGCTTTATCTGCTCGTCGTCATTTGCGTACGTCTGTAATCGCAAAGGGGGAAGAAAAAACTGTGAGCGAGTCTCAAGCGGCGATGCACGGCGCGAGCGGTTCCTTGGTAGAAGGATCGCCTTACGGCATTCCTTCCAGAAAACTGACGATGTGGCTGTTTATTATCTCCGACGCCGTGACGTTCGGAGCGCTGCTTTTCGGATACGGTTACTTGCGCGCAGCGAGCACCGACTGGCCCGCTCCCTTCCGCTTTAACCCAAGCATATTGAATGTCATGTTCATGACGTTCATCCTTCTCACAAGCAGCTTGACGATGCTCGGCGCCGTCGATGCCGCCAAAGCCGGCGACAAGGCAAAGGCTAGGCGCTTCCTCTGGTCCACGATTCTATTGGGTCTGATATTTGCCGGGCTCCACATCCGTGAATGGATTGGACTTATTGATGAAGGCGTCAGCATGTTCCAAAATCCTTGGGGTTCGCCGCTGTTTGGTGCCACTTTCTTCAGCATAACCGGCCTGCACCTTCTTCACGTGACGGGAGGCGTTGTGGCTATTGCGGTCGTTGCGCGCGGTTTTTCGCGAGGTAGCTTGACCGCGGGCCATGTCGAGACCACCGGCTTATACTGGCACTTTGTGGATTTGGTATGGATGTTCGTTGTTCCCTTGGTGTATCTGTTGAATCTTGCCCGTTAGCTCCAGCGGACTGCGAAACGAGGGAAATATGGCAGCGTCAAGAAAATCTGGAAACGTGATCGTAAGGTATTTGCCTGTCTATTTTGTCTTGCTCGCGATCGCGGGTCTGGAGGTTGTACTCGCCTATCAGGGATTCTCTCCGGGAGTGCTCCTCGCTATCCTGCTCGCCCTCTCGCTCTGTGGCGCGGCGCTGGCGGTCATGTACTTTATGCATCTCAATCAGGAGCGCCGGAGCCTTTTTTTGACGTTGATACCGGCGGTCATTTTCGTTCTAATAATGATGAACATGCTGTGGTCAGACAGTTTTCGCCTGTTGCACATGAAGCCTTTCGCGCACTAAGGCCTTTTTTTCGAACCGCGAAAAGGAGTCGAGCGGGAAAGCCTGTATTTGATTTGCTGCCCCGGGAGTCTGAGCGAGACACTCACGATGAACAAAACAGAAATGATTTGGAGATTTTTGATTCGCGGTGCCGCTTTGTTTGCTGCCTTGTTCACACCAGCGCTGGCGTTCGCCCAAAACTGCGCACTATGTTATTCACAAGCTGCTGGTTCTGGAGCACGATTGATACAAGCTCTGCGCAGCGGCATTCTAATCCTGGTTTTTCCGCCGATGCTGATTTGCATCGGTCTCGCCTTCATGGCCTACAGGAAGCGCAATCAGTTCAACGAAGAGTAACACGATTACGGAAGATCTAAATCCAGCGAGTAGATGTCGGTCGTACCACGTTCGATCATCACATAAAATGACCCGGCTCGGTCTAAGCCGGTAAAGTAACACTGCGCTGCGCTTCCGCGGAGCAGTTCGCCGAATCCAAACACGCGCTCCGTTTTTCGTGAGGCTACGTTCGCGCGGAAAATGGATTCCTGTTCATCGATTTGGTCCTGGAAATAGATCGCAGAGCCATCGTGCGCCCAGTGCAGGGATTCGAGAAGTCCCCCCGAAGCGAGCTGTGCCCAGCTGGAATTTTGCATGTCATAAGTAAGCAGTCTTCGCTTAGCTTCATCGATCGCCGCGATATACCGGCCGTCGGGCGACCATCGCGGTTCCATCAGCTCTTTCGACCCCGGTAACTCCTTCAGCGTTCCGGTCGTCGGTTCCAGCGTGTACAGTCCAAAGTCCGATTGAGCCTTTTGATTTCGCATGGACACCACAATGCGATAGCCATCCGGCGCCCAATCCGCTTCCGAGGCTTCCCATCCGCCGGGAAGGACCGGATGAAGCGACCCTCCATCGGGTGAAATAACGTAAATATTGCGTGGCTGATTTTGGCGAGCGCCTGTAAAGAGAATTTGCTTGCCGTTGGGAGACCAGCGTGCATAGCTGCCGTGCAGCGGAGCAATCGTCAATGGAATGCGCGCTTCGCCATTGAGCCGGCTTCGCCAGAGGGAATCATCGGGGCGGTCCGAATAGACGACCATTTCATCGTCGGGCGAAAAGCTTGCCCGTGCGACGGATGTGTCCAGGTTCAGCGTGGATGTGCGCTGTGTTTGCGGTTCAATTTTTTCCAATTCCCGATGCGACCGAAAACTGAAAGCAAAAATGCGCGAACCCATCTGAGCTGGAATCGTAACGTGCAGAGAGTCCGGACCGCTGGTCAGCGGGAAAGGCTCGTGATGTGAGCGGCGGAACCAGTTCCACGCATTCCGAATACCCCATAAGTTACAGTCGTAGCCTTCACACCCGGAAAACAGAAAGTATTTGCCGTCTGCTGTCCAATTTCCAGCGGATTGGCGTGAAGGATGTTCTGTCTTTGACAGAATTGCGTGCAGTCCATTGCCTTCTGGCGTCATTTCCCAGATCGATTGCGTGCCGAACTCTCCGAGATCCAGTGTGAACCGGATGCTCCCTCCGTCGGGTGACCAAGCCGGTGAACGTGGATGACCTTCGACATGTGCCAATTGCCGGTTTTGCGTGCCGTCGCGATGGATTGTGTACAAACTTTGCCCACGCACGAATACGATCTGCGTCCCGTCAGGGGACCATGCTGGATCAGCTCCGATGGCCTGTCCCAGCCTGCGGGGCTCTCCTCCTTGAACCGGCCAGAGCCAGAGAGGCATCTCTTCGTCACGGCCGGTGAACTGCCCGATCAAAAACTGAGAGTGGTCAGGAGAGATAGCGAAGAGGCGTGTGTTTTCAAAAGGCGTCGCCATCTTCTCCGCATTCCCGCCTTCCACGGAAGTTTGCATCAAATTCCAGCGGCCGTCGTTACGTTCCAGAAAGAAAATTCGCGTTCCGTCGGAAACGATTCCTCCCCACTCATCAATCCGGCCAGCATTGGTAATGCGAGCCATGTGCTGCATGCTGGGATGCGGCACTGGGTAGACGATGAAGAAGAGCAGCCAGGATCCAAACAGAATTGCGATAGAAAGCAGGATCAGGTCGAACCGTTTTTGGGTGCGTTCCGCCCTTTCGCGGTCCCAATCCGGCGGGGTAGCGAACCCCTGCGCAATGTCGGGCGGCAGGTGCAGACGTACTTCAATAGATTGATCGCCATTACCCAGTCGCGCGAGCCGCCCCTCTTGGACGGATGCAACTGCATCATTAATAGTCTGGATGGGGGCCAGGAAGCGATATCCCTGCCGGGGCACGGTCTCAATAAATCTGGGATTTTCCGCTTCGTCTTGCAAAGCCGCACGAAGCTTCTTTAAGGCCGCGTTGAGGCTGCCGTCAAAATTGACGTGCGTTCCTTCCGGCCAGAGGGCCTGCCGGCACTGCTCTCGAGTCACAATCTCGCCCGGCTGTTGCAGAAGGAGTGTCAGAATTCGGAACGGCTGTTCTTGCAGCCTTAGGCGCGTACCTTGTCGACTAAGAGTTCCTCGGGCAAGGTCCACCTCGAACAGTCCGAATCGCACCCTGCTGCCTGTCGAAATCTCTGGTCCGGGCAAAGCCATACCCCCAGTCAGGTCGGCGCAAACTGTAACATAAGCACGAGCCCCGAACCAAGAGTTAGTTCATGTGACCTTATATCTCTATCATAAGCGGGGAGTTAAGCAGTCATACTATTTTCAGGCGTAGATCCTTTGACCAAGTATCACATCTAGAGTAGTCAAAGAGGCGGAGTCCGCGGCGGTGTACAGGCAGAAAGTCACCCGTCACCACCGCAACCTACTAGTAGGCTGATAGGAGGCCTAGGACTAGAAAATTAGCCCGTAGTCCCAGAACCATCGAAACGCTCGCCGTTGCGAGCCCTGAACCGCATCAAAAAAGCCTCCTGACGCGGGCGTTTCGATCCAAATATTGCCTCCTCTTCTGATCGCTCCAGCTCACATCCGCATCAATCACGCAAACGTTGGTCCCTTGAGAAACTCTAACCCGCATGAGTCACCCTCTATTCGGCTAGAGCGTTTGGCATCTGGATGTATGCCCGCCCCAAAAGGTTAATAGTTCTTTGAGAATCGCATGCGCGCTTCTGTATTGCTGGCCGATAGTCGGACATTAGAATCTATTCCTAGCGGAAGTTCTGAGTCAGTGTGGATCCCCGTAAGGGCGCCATTCCTCGCACGGAACAGGGCAAATGGTTTCATCCAGGTCATTTACATGGAATCTCCAATGTTAGAGAGGAGGTCGGATCAGAAATGCGATTAGAAAAACTGTGCATTGCAGCGCTAATGATTATGTCTGTGCCAGCAATGGCCGGCCCTGGGAGTGGGACCATAACGGGAAGAGTGACTTTTTCGGGCACGCCGCCGAAACCCGAGTCCATAAATATGTCCAAGCAGCCCGAATGTGTCAAAATATATTCATCAAGGCCGCTGATGACGGAGAAAGTCGTCCCCGGACCAGGTAATACGCTGGAAAATGTCGTGGTGTATATTTCCGCGGGCGAATCCGAAGCCTCTCCGGTACCCGCTACGCCCGTGAATTTCGATCAACAGAATTGCCGTTACACCACGCACGTGCTTGCCTTTCGAGCGGGGCAGGATGTAAATATCTCCAACAGCGATCCCTTTGGCCACAATATTCACCCCCTAGCCAAGATCAACCGCGAGTGGAACAGGATTCAGCCGGCCGGCACCCCGCCGTTCTCCTATTCGTACGACAAGGAAGAATTCATCGCGGTAAAATGCAATATTCACGCTTGGATGCAGGCCTATTTTGTCGTTCTAAAAACCGGACACTTTGCTGTTACGGGACAGGACGGCCAATTCAGGCTGCCCGAGCTTCCGCCAGGCAAATATACGGTCACAGCCTGGCATGAAACCTATGGGACACAAAGGCAGGAAATCACCATCGCAGGAAGCGAAACTCGAGCGATCGACTTCGTCTTCAAGGCCGCACCCTGACAAGTGACGTGCTCTGGCGAGCGTGGATGTAACTGTGGCCTTGGTGTATCCCTTGCGGGTGCGTCGTCGATAGTTTTGCGGTCAAGTTCAGCTGCTCCAATCCGGCCGCCGTCTTGGTCTTCTATTGCCACGCGCACGCTCTTGGTGTTACGCGGAACTCGGACGGTGAGCTGGAATCGTGTCGCTACTTGTGGCAGCTGGTTTGGATCCTCTTTGGTGGACAGCAAAGTTAGCACCTCGGTCTTGGCAGCCAGGATGCCTCTGTCTTCGTTGAGGCTTGCCGCTGCCACAGTTAGGTCCACAGCGTCTTTGCCGTCCCCGGCAGGCAGGAAGATTAGGCTCTTCGATTTCAATTGCACCGTGAACTCCACAGTCTGGCTGTCTGGGTGCCGCACGGCATCGGAAAGGCTCACATCCAATGCGTTGAAGGGGATGGTTGAGTGCACGGCTTCGGAGAGCTTAATCATCCTCTGTTGCCGTGGATTGATGGGCGCGTTCTTGTCTGGCGCGAAGTATCCTGCTTTGGTGACAGCGTGGAGCTTCGGATCGCGCAGAGACACACGAATGCGGCGGAACTTGCCGTTCGGGTCGACATTCTGAGGTTGGTAGGTCAGGGTGTAGTACCCTGCACCCATTTGCTCGGACTGCTTGATTTCCATGTCCAGGTCGTTGCGGTTGTAGAAGAACTCGCCTCCGGTTTCATTCACGAAGACGCCGAAGTTGACGTCGCCCGCAAAGGGATCATCGTCACCGATGTCGACGCCCGCTTGCAGGGCACTGAACGAGAAGGGTCTGTTCCAAACCGGCAGCCCGGGATAAATCACAAAGAGGCTGATTCGCGCGTCGACCATCATGTTTGTTGTGGAATGCACATATTGCTTCAGTTCGTCCTCCAGCTTGGCAGGGAAAACAACCGTATCCAGGTAGATGTTAGGGCCACCATGGCCCACCCACACGATATTTTTCCGTCCGGGCACACCCTTGTTTTGCAGAGCAATTTGCTGCAAGCCGTCGAGAGACTGGACGAACCGCTCCCAGAAGAATGCTCCGTTCATTTTCTTGTAGGGCAGCGCGGCTGGTAAATGATTGAGAGCGTTCAGCAGATTTGCTCTGCTTCGCGTGTAGCTTTGCAGCATTTCGAGGGATTTGTTCCCGATAACGATCAGTTCCGTGGGATCCGCCAATTGCGGCGGCTGTGCCTTAAGAAACTGCGCGACCTCATAACGGATGTACGCAAAGTCCTGAAAGCTGGAGTTCAAGAGATCGAGCACCAGGATGGTGACCGGAGCCTTTCCATCCGGGTTGCTGTCTCCGGCGCTCGGTGCGATGACATGCGTCTCTGGGGCTTCGAAAGAGAATATGGGCTGCGGCTCTTTGTCCTCGGTGATGGTAAAGTCGTCTTTCGTTAGCCCGCTCATCACTGGATGTCCCTTCTTGTCGAGCACTGTGACATCAAGAAAGACCAAGGCTGAAGTCACTCGAATTTTGGTCTGGTCCGAGGAGCTTTGTTGTCCTTGAGCTCTCAGTTTGTGAACGGAGATAACTGCGAACAGGATCGCCGCGCACAGCGATGCTCCAAAGGTTTTCCTGATAAGTCTTGCAATGACCAGACGGAAGTGCTCGAACATGTGTTCCTCGAATCGGGGCGAAGGCCGGGTTGGGCCAGAGGACTCCACCAGAGTCATGAACGATCCTGAAAGTCGGAGGTTCAAACCGACGCTTTAAACCTCAAGCTCCCCTCGGTCTCCAAATATCCAACCGTTGCCGAAGAGCGGAGACTTGAGCAACCACGGCGAGCGGCCAGATTAGGGTGTTTTCCTTCGTCATTCTGTTTGCGCCAGAATGGCCGCTAACAAGCTGCCTAGGCCACCCAGCCGGAGGCAAACAGGATTCGGCTCAATCAGTTCGCCGATCTGATGCGAGGCTCTAAAGAGAGAGACGCGTTCCACTGCGAATGAGTTTCTACTTACTCCAGATAAACGATTACGAGACAACTGAAATCTCGCTCTCGCAATCAGGGGACATTCACTACGACACTTATCGCGACCATCGACCTTGTCTCCGAGAAGCGTCTAAGTCTTGCTGTTGGGAATCACACGTAAAAGCATACCGCTCCGCTCGGAATTTATCTTGAGCTTGCCGTTGTTATGAGGCGAGCTCAGAAACGTGACGCTTTAAACTGGCTGGGGTCCGGCTGCAAGTAGCTTCATTTTAGAGCTGTAGAATTGCCTCAGTCTCGCGCGCGATGCCGATCTGCGGTAGTGAGTTCTGTGTGGAGCGAAGCTTAGATCGAGAAAGAACTGGCTGGCGGCGAGACAAATGGCAGCGGCGATACAGCCCCATTTGAGTTTAGTGGGCTGCATCGCCGCGTTTGGTTACCCGGGTGATTTCAGTCGCGCATTCGGCTTGGAGGTTCCTCCAGGTCGACTCGCCAAGAGATTAGATCACCGGCCGGAGCTGTAGCTGGCGGAGTAGGGGGCCGATTCGTGTTTGGGGTAAATGAATTGGTAGCCATAGAGCTGGCCGGGATAGAACCAACTGCGCAGAGCCATGGGCTGACCGGCGGGGCGCTCGTCATATTCAAATTTGGGATGATTGGGTTGGAAGTTCGAAGTTAGGGGCGGGGGGAAGTGGGTGTCGTCATTGGTCTCAAGAATGGCGATGAGATGGGTCTCATCGGCGTTCCAGACTTGCATCAGGTTGCGATTGGCTTGGCTGTCGAAAAGCTTGAACACGTACGTACCCGCGGGCAAGACCTGGCCGGGAATTTCGACGGACTCACGGAAAGTGACGACTGTCATTTTGTTCCAGTCGTCGGCTTTAACGCCTGTGCCGAGGAAGGCGCAGAGGGCTGCTCCGCAAAGCCCAAGTTGAAGTGCTTTAACGATACGCATATAACGATCCTCCTAATTGGAATAAGCCGGGCATCTGAGATTGCGAGCCTCATTCCGGCGGGCGACCTGAGGAGTTGTGTCTCAGCCAGGCCGCGCGATTGTAACGAGTCGTTGCTTTTCACCTCCCTACATATGGGATGCTTCGGAGCTGGTCGCAGTTACTTGATGGAGTGCGGCATTGGAGTGAAGAAGGAGAGAAAAGAGGATAGCTGAAAATGAGTAACGCAAAAAAACGCAGGTGGGGAATTGTTCAAGCGGAAGTAACGAGAGGAATGCTTTTTGAGAGAGGCACAATGGCGACGTAGCGGAGGAGGTTAGGGTAGATCGCTTCCATGAGAGTCGAGGAAGCCGGTAGCCTGCGCGGGCGATCAGTCCTCCGACCTGAAGCGAGACTCTAAGGAAACATTCGCGATCCAAACTCAATGAATTTCTACTCAGCCTTGAGGGACAATAACGCGACAACTGAAATCTCGTTTTCGCAATCACGGGACATTCACTTCGAGACTTATCGCGACCACCTGCCTTGTCACCAAGAAGCGTCTAACTCTGGCTGTTGGCAATCACACGTAAAAGCATCCCTGCTCCACCTGGAATCTTGAGCTTGACGCCGCTTGAAGTTAAGACAATCACTCCGGTGGGGTCGGTACGGCCCGCATGTGCAATAGAAATGTGTTCGAGGCCGTAGGCTCCGCAGGCATCGGAGGAGAATACCCACAGGGACTGTGGAAAGTTATTGCCATCTATAGCGCCTCGGCACTTTGTACCTTCCTTAGCTCTTACTTGGCCGAGGACGCCGTCGGCGCGCGCTCTTCCAACAACTTGGTCTGAGTTCTCCGCAGTTGTGACCGGCCCGCCCACACCGTAAACAACATCGCCTCCGACTTGCACGGTAGTCAACGCGTTGAAGATGTCGCCTTCTCCAGGAGCGGTTGTAGGCGTCTGTGCATCGAGTACTTCCATGAAACCGGCGATTGCTCGCAGATTTGTGACGATAGAGATGTTCTGATGCGAGAAGACAAGTTTGTCAAACTGAAGGGAGATACGAGCTTCTGCGCTGGCGGTTGCCGGAGTCACTTCTACAATGTGGCCTATGATCTTACTGCCTTCTCTTATCCTCCCGCCTGAAGCGAGCAGTACGTTTTGCATTATCCTGCCCGTGACAATTTGGCCTGGCTTACATGCAGATGCTGAAATGGTCGCGTTCAAGCGCACGGGTAATATGGTTCCACTGGGGATGACGATCGTCCCGCTGTCTGCCTTAGCAGGCTGGACGGCGAGCGTTGTGAAGAGAAGTATAAAGAGAAGTCGACAGACTGCGTTTCCAAAAGTGTGGTCTTTTTCTCCTAGGTACATGTGAACCTCCTAAATGGTCAAGTTTCTTACGCGCCCTCGCGTGCATCGAATATACTTTCGTCAAATCCCAAATGTGTCGACGTACCTATTGGTCGACGCGCAAAAGCATGCCGGCACCACGCGGCAAGTTGAATGGGCCCTTCTCAGAGATCAAGCTAATCACCCCAACGGGTTCTGTTCTTCCCGCGTGTGTGACACGAATCTGTGGCAGATCGTACATGCCACATGCGTCTGACGAAAAAACCCACATTGCCGCCGGGCTGCCTTTGCCATAGACGGGTCCTCGGCAATCTCTATCTTGCCGGTCGCTCGCGCGCACCAGATCCAGTGCGCCATCTTTCCCCAGTCTTCCGACCACCGCGCCATCTGGCGCCGTCACAGCACCCCCTCCCGATTGGTAGGCTATGTCACCACCAATTAGACTTGGCAAAAAATAGTCGTGGAGACTGCTGTTAGACACTTCCACTTGCATGACAGTCATAGGCTCGGCAACCGCTCTCAAATTCGTTTTGATGGGGATTGTTCGACCTGAAGCAATCAGCTTGTCGAACTGGAAAGAGACGCGAGCTTGCCCGCCGTTGCTGGCTGAGCTCACATCGAGGATGTGACCGATAACCTTACTTCCCGCACGTAGCACGGTGCCCGACGCCAAGGGAACGTCCTGCATAATCCTGCCCGTGATTACTTGACCGGATTTGGATTTGTCAGACGAAATGGTCGAGTTTAACCGGACAGGTAAGATGGTCCCTCGAGGAACGGTGAGCGCCCCGTCGGCTGCGTTAGCGGATCGGAGGCTGAGTGTTGCGCAGAGCAGTGTGGACAGGACCAAAAGCCGCCAGATTGCTTTTCCAGAAGTGTGGCCTTTTTCTTCTCGGTTCATGGGTGCCTCGTAGAGCTTCGACTCTTTTGCGCGCCCTCGCGTGCTTTGGATATTCCTTCTCGTCTCCAGGGAGTTGCGCATCGCCAAAAGGAGATCCCGACATTCTGAAGGGAGGCCCAAGATGAGGCTGGGAGCCGGAGTTCTTATTAATCGGCATACCTTGAATGGGAGGGCAAAACCTAGCGCGTAGTCGGCGAGCTGCAATTCGCCGAGCACGGAATAAGCAGGTCTTTAGAGCGCTAGAACTGATTCCCAGGATTTGTGAGGCGTCTCTTGGTTCCAAGCCATCGACATCGCAAAGTTTCATGGCAAATGCGTACCCTGAAGGTAGTTCCTGGACAATCTCGCTCAAGAGTCGCGACCTCTCGCCAAGTTCGCACTCCTGCTCCGGTGTAGGCCTCGGATCGATGAAATGCTGCTCAAATTTGGATCCTTTTTCATCGGAAAGTTCTTCCTCAAGAGAACATTTCGGCCGGCATTTCGTCCTGCGATAGTGCGTTCTTGCGACGTTTCTGAGAATACTGTGCAGCCAGGTGGAGAATGATGACCGCCCCTGAAATTGTTTTAGATTCCGAAAAGCCAAGAGAAGCCCCTCCTGAACTGCGTCTTCCGAATCTTGTGGATCGCGCAGCATAAGTCTCGCCGTCCTCTGGAGTCTGGGGATGCAAGATGCGAAGAGTTGGTCCAACTCAGCCTCGTTCATGTTGATCGGGAGAACTGACGGGGGCGGAATCTCCCGCGTAGGGGTGCGTGGCTCTTCCAGTCTCAATTTGCCTCCTTTGGGCAATGGTTCAAACGTTGACGGCGTACGCCATTCTAAATGCAAGGATGATTCCAATCGCTTGCCACTTGTTTGTTTTCTTGAGTTTCAGCTAACCAGGGCGAGTAGATGGAAGAGCGAGGTTCGCAACGGTAAGAAAATAAAGGCTGCAACTGAGTCCATACCCTAAGAGCCATCGGGCTGAACATGTTCTCATTTGAATTGTGAAATCGTCCGTATCGTTGAGTCGTTCCTGTTGGCGTTCGCTTTCTTTACAAACCGTGTTCGTTTCCTGCACAGCTTCCGCCACACGGCGAGAGATTCATTGCCTGTCAAATCGCTAACTAAAGAAAAGGAAGGACTTGTTCGACCTCCAGCGCCGTGAATGAGGTGGTCAGTCGTTTGCAGTAAGTAGTAGTGGTCACTTTCCGGAGTTTGAAGAAAAGCCTAGATCACGGCCACGGAGACGAACTCATGTTCAGAACTTATGCCTACTCTATCTTTCGATTGATCGTACTTTTTGGCGTGAGCGCCGCGTTCTTCATGTTTCTTGGCTAACTGACAATAATAATGTTTCCGGTTTAAGCGTTTGCAGAGTCTCAGCGGTGCAGCAAGTAGCTCTGGTCTGGCGTGTCGGAGGGGAGTATGGAATCTATTCAAGGCAAAATCTCAGAGCTTTTACGCGACCCGCTCGGCCACATAAATGGCTTTGCCTTGGAAGGCGGGAGGGAAGTCCGTTCCTCCTCGGCTCAGATGGACCAGATTACCGCGATGGTAACACCCGGCTCCAGAATTGAAATTAGAGGTGACCTTCGATTCAGCACTTACCAGCAGAGCATTCTAAGCGCTGTACGAATCACCAACCTGGATTCGAACCAAACCGCAAGTTTGCCGGCCCCCGTGTGCCTAGGCAAACCAGGGATGCTGTTGCATGCCACCCCGACAACGACGGCATCCCTGGCCCCTCCTAACGCTGTAAGCGGGAAAGACGGGGTGAGTGACGCAGGTTCAAGGGCCACCCTCCTTGAGGGCGTTCTTGAGCAAAGGCTAAACGAGATGGACACCAAACCTCTGCATCCCGGGTCTTATTTTCAATCTCTGCCCGGACAAAACGATGGCGAAGGGGCTGATCTCGAGAGAAATGACGCGGCGCGGAAAATTGGTTTTGCCTACGACCGCCTTCACCGAATTCAAGCAATCCTGGCTTACTTGCATATCATTAAGCACAGGGTTCCTGGGATTAGCCAGTTTCTCGACGAGGCCAAGCATACATACGAGCAAGCCCTATCGCGATTCACGGAGCGCGACTATCCAGGGGCGAAAGAATTTGCGGACGCCTCTGGCAGTCTTTCACGAGTCGTTGAGATCGTGATGGCACGAACACTCCGGTCGGATACAAGTCTGCCCTCTCTAGTACCGCCCCCTCCGGATCATCTCCGAGCATCCCAGGAACCCGGACATGTCGAGGAAGATCTGGCGCAGGCGGAATCAGTTCTTTCTAGGATTCATTGGGTATTGGAAAACGGAACGCTTCCTTCTGAAGATCGAGCGCAAGTCCGCAAGATTGCCGCTTGGGGTGATGCCTTCTACAGGCAGGCACAGCACAAGTATAGAGACACCGTGCTGGAAGACGCCGCCGAATTCGCCCAGGCTGCACTTGCCGGAGCCCATTCTGCAGAACACGTTTGTCGTATATGGTATGTCAGCCATCCGATCCATACTTGAGCGATGCCGAGCACAGAACAGAGTCATTCCCAAACCCAGATTAATGCCGGAGTCGACGACGCCCCGGTGCTTTCGGAAAATTGCTATCATGCTGTTATCGGAGACAGGAAGAGAGGTGAAGTTCTGCCTGGCAAACTTTCACTGTCAAGACTAAGTTTTCGCTGGCAGGTAAGCCTGCTCGGCACGCTCGTCGTGGTTTTGTCTCTGGCAGTTTTGTTCGCGATCGTTGCAACCCTGCGTTATACGAAGTCCGCGGTCCTCAGCGGCGAGAAAAAACGGCTAGCGGAAACCGCGCGAAGTCTTGCGCAGGAATATGAGGATCGCGCGGATTCCGCCCGCCAGAATAATCAGCAGCCTCCACTCGACGATCCCAACGCCGCGAGTTCCCAGGAACTGTTGTCTCTCACCAGCCGCCTTGTATTGCAAAATTTGGAGGGAATTGGAGGAGGCTTTTATTCGCTATCGGGCGACAAGCTAGTAGGGAGCTTCCATGCGTCTGGGGACGTGCCGGGAGGGGGCGCGGAAAAAAGCCCGACTTCACAGGCTGAACGTCAGGCTGTTACCGAAGTGGCACGGAGCGCCGCAACCGCGGGTGAAGGCTCTGAAAGAGTCATCGTCAACCCAACCGGACTGTTTCTCATCGCCGCTATTCCAATACGTGAGGGGCATTCGGCCATCGGGAGTGCGTGGTCTGTCAGGCGAATCGCAGACTTGCCCGGAGCGAACCGATTTCGGGCGTATTTGATTACGGCAAGTCTTGCGGCGGCGGCGCTTGCCAGCGTGCTGCTGACTCTGCTGGTCATTCGCAATCTGCAAGGCGGCGTGCGGAAGATTGAAAGCGGCCTGCAGACTCTCGAAAACAATCTATCTTCCCGGATTGACACGAAGAACGAGCCCGCCGAGATTCAGCATATCGTCCAGGCCATCAACCGACTCGGACTGACGCTCAAAGAAAAGATGGAGCATGAGAAGGAGATTGAATCGCAACTTCGCCACGCGGAGCGCCTTGCGAGTCTCGGGCGACTGGTTGCTGGAGTTGCACACGAAGTCCGCAATCCGCTGGCCACGATCCGATTGCGTGTCCAAATGTGCCGGCGGGACGCAGCGGACGCCAAAGTCAAAGAGTCCTGCGGGATTGCACTCGAAGAAATCGAGCGGCTTAACGGCATTGTGAACCGGCTGCTGAGTTTTGCAAGGCCCATTCAGTTGCAACTCGAGCCAGTCGACTTGAAGGGGCTGGTGCAGGAGCGTATACACTCGTTCGAGGAGTTGGCTTTGCAGCGCCAGGTGCAGCTCATGACGAATCTTCCTGCTAGGAATTTTCTGGCGGTGATTGACAAAGACCGTATCGCTCAGGTGTTCGACAATATTATCCAGAACGCGCTCGAAGCTATGGCCGATCATGGTGGAACCCTCTCCGTCACTTTGACGTCTCAGAAAGTGAAGTCTGAAACGCGGCCCAGGGTCAATGTCGAGTTTCAGGATACGGGCAAGGGGATGGATTCAGCCGTGGTCAGCCACGTCTTTGATCCATTCTTCACGACAAAACCGTCCGGAACGGGGCTGGGCTTATCCATATCTCACGAACTCGTTCGTGCCCATGGCGGTGACATTAAGATTGATAGTGAAAAAGGCCGTGGCACTAGCGTGATAATCATAATTCCGGACTCCTTAACTTAAATGTGGTGGGAGTTCATCCTCCTTCTAAAATGCCAGCCACGATCCTGATAGTCGACGACGAAGCAAACCTCCGCAGAACGCTGGCGGAGATTCTGCGCGCTCGCGGATACTCTATTATGGAAGCCGATGACGGCGCTACCGCCATCGAATTGTTGCGCACAGCCACGCCTGATCTCATCTTCAGCGACTGGAAGATGCCCAGGATCGGCGGCGAGGAGTTTCTTAAACATTTGCACAGCCACTCGAACTTGGCGTCGATGCCCGTGATCGTTATCACCGCCTATGGTTCCAGCCATAGCGCGATCCAAGCGGTGCGTTTAGGCGCCTATGATTTCGTTACCAAGCCCTTCGACCTTGACGAAATTGTTTTGACTGCCGAGCGGGCGCTGGATCATGCCGCGCTAAATCGCGAGGTTATTCGCCTGCACTCCAAGGAGGGTCCGGGCTCTGTTTCTGGAGCGGGCCGTTTGATTGGCACGAGCGGTCCGATGCTGGATGTTTTCATCATGATTGGCAAAGTGGCCGAAACGGATTCGACGGTTCTGATTTGTGGAGAATCGGGTACAGGAAAAGAACTCGTTGCTGAGGCCATTCATAGTTACAGCAGGCGAAAAGAGGAGCCATTCGTCGTCGTCAATTGTGCTGCGCTTCCCGATAATTTGCTCGAGACGGAGCTATTCGGCCATGAACGGGGAGCGTTCACGGGAGCGGTTGGCCGCAAAGCGGGCCGTTTTGAAATGGCAGAGGGCGGCACGATTTTCCTGGACGAAATTGGAGAGCTGTCACCCGGCCTGCAGTCCAAACTGCTGCGCGTTTTGCAAGAACGCACTTTTGAAAGAGTGGGAGGGACGGAAACAATCAACGGCAATTTTCGAGTCCTTGCCGCGACGAATCGGGATTTGGAAGCATCCGTACGCGAAAAGGTCTTCCGCGAGGATTTATACTACCGGCTAAATGTCGTGCGCATCCAAATCCCTCCTCTGCGCGAGCGACGCTCCGACATTGTTCCATTGGCAGAGCATTTTCTTAGACAATACAGCGAGAAGAATGGTCTGGAAATGGTTGGGTTTTCGGATGAAGCGATTCTGATGTTGCAAAACTATTTTTATTCAGGAAATGTCCGGGAGCTGGAAAACATGGTCGAGCGGGCCGTCCTCATGGCTCGCGGCCGCGTTATCATGCCTGACCACTTTCCGGAAAAAGCAAATACGAGCAGTAATGGAGAGGCACATCAACTCGAAGTCGATTTGTTCGCCCTTCCGTTTCACAAGTCGATCGCCGAACTCGAAAAACGCTTAATCTGCAAGGTCCTCAAGGAGTCAGGAGGCAACAAATCGGAAGCGGCCAACCGGCTCCAGATCAATCGCCGTTTGTTGTACAACAAAATCGAGGAACACAAAATCGAGGAGTAGGGGAGAACTCAGTGATGCAGACGGTTCCTATGAAGCGGGTGACGATCATCGGAGACGAGACAGTCAAGTACCGGATTTTGGCGGAGATCGAAAAACTAGGTGCGACCGGCTACACCGACTGTCCGGCCCATGGGAAGGGAGCAAGGGGTATCCGGCCGAGGCACGCAGAACCGGGGAATACAAAGATCGAGGTCATCGCGACTCCTGAAGTAGCCAAGCAAATTCTTGAGCACGTCGCTCGAAACTATTTTGACAACTACGCCATGATTGCTTTTCTTAGCGATGTGGAAGTGTTGCAGGGCGAGAAATTCGGAGCCAAAGTCCTTTAGTTCTCAAGGTCAGACTCGATGGAACGTTTCTTTCCCTTCTTCAGATGAGTCTAAGCATCCCGGCTCGAAGTTCGACTAACAACTGGCGAAGTGCTCTGTCGCGTGCTCGCGCTGCGTTCTGTTCGGTTTCTTTACATTCTTCCGACCCGTCCTTCACAGAAGCTACAAACCGTCTTGCGCCATTCTTTGAGGTCTCCTCTAAATATATAAAGACTTTGGTAGTTGTTCGTTCTCTTAGGCATGACGCAATTCGGCATGAGAATTGCTCCTTCATATTTGTGTTCCAGGAGAACGCCGCGCAATCCTGGTAGGAGCGCGTCATGAAAAATTCACGGTTTTTTCCAACGTCCGTTTTCCTCGGCATTGCGTTTCTCGTGTCCCCTCTTCATGCAGAAGATCACCAACCGGGGCGGCCCGGAACCATCAATTATGTCGAAGGTCAGGCCTATATCGGCTCCCAAATGCTGGATGCCAAATCGGTTGGCAGCGTGGAACTAGATCCGGGAGAAACACTCGCCACGCAAGACGGCAAAGTCGAAATTCTGCTGACTCCGGGAGTATTCGTGCGGCTCGGAGACCACGGCGCGGCCAGGATGATCTCTGCCGGACTGACAAACACGCAGATGTCCATCGACGAAGGTGAAGCCTTGGTAGAGGTGGCGGAAATCCATCCCGAAAATGACTTGCGAATTCTGCAGGATGGCAAATCGATGGAATTGCTGAAGGTCGGTCTTTATGACTTCAACGCAAATCTTCACGTGGTGCGCGTTTTAGATGGCCAGGCAATTCTGGACGAAAGCGATCGGCGCATTAAAGTCAAGGCCGGGCACATGGCGAACTTGGCGATGATCGAACCCATCAAAACCCAAAAGTTCGATAAAAAAGAGCTGGAAGCTGAGGATCTGTATCGCTGGACCAGCCTTCGCTCGGGCTACCTCGCCGAAGCGAATGCTGACGCTGCGCGCACGTACTCTTTTGGAGGGTTTGGCTGGTACGGGGATGGCTGGTATTGGGATCCATGGTTTGACGCTTACACTTTTCTTCCGGGAGATGGGATCTTCTACAGTCCGTTCGGTTGGGGCTTTTATTCTCCGTGGTGCGCCTATTACGCGCCGTTCTATGGTGGCCGTTACCCCCATCGCTTCGGCCCCTACAATGGTATTTGGGGCCGCGAAGCTCACTACGGCCTCCCTGCCAGCTATGGCCATGGCGTCCACTATGGACCTCGTTACGGAGGAGGTGTTTCGGCTAGTGGGTTCCACGGCGGAGGTGGCTTCCATGGTGGGGGAGGATTTCACGGAGGCGGTGGCGGATTCGGCGGAGGCGGATTCCACGGTGGTGGGGGTGGCGGGCACCATTAGCTACTGCAGCAATCAATACATTCTTGAACCTACGCACCGATGCTGAAAGGACAAATGCAATGTGACGACGGATTCCCACATCTTGAATGCGGGGACTGCCCAACCCTAAAACGCACTTCGCTGGACGAGGAGTTAGATTTCAAAGCTACTAAGAATTTTTGCGCAACTTCCAATTTCACGACTCGCCGATGGGCCCCTTCCTGCTAATAAATTAGAGGCCGATCTAATGACAGCTCATTTGAATTCCACGGGCCCTGAAGGACGAAAGTCACCCTCCTTTGGAATTGGAAGCCTCTTGTTTGCTGTCGTCCTAGCACTCATCATTTTTTTGCTGGTCTCAACAATGGTACGTCACCGCTTCTTCAGAGGCGGCCACCCCCACCGCATTTCGACGCTGGCAACTCGGACCCCAATTTGCATTTGACCCTAGCAGATAATGAAAAGGCATTTGTCGCGGCTACGAATGATGCCAGGGAACCCGTTCGTTGGGATGAGGTTTTCAATCCAACGGTAAGCTTTCGTATTGAACGAAATACGGTATTCCGTGCCCACTTGTGCATGGCAATCTGATCAGATTCCGCTTCTTTGATCTCATCGGAATAACGTTCTGCGAACTCGTGTCAGCACTAAGCACCGAAGGGTTCACACTTCATGTGGCCCTCTTACCGGCTCGTGCTTAACCTCAAACGCCAGCATCAAATCTCTGTTTTTCTTCACTGTGGCCCATTTCCTGGCTAGCACGTTTCCGGAAAAATGAACTAGTACGAAGATTTTTTCTCCTTTTTCCCCTTCTGGATGTTCCTTAGATAAGTAGGGGGTTGATGCCGAAATCTCTCTCCCCGCCTGGAAGTTTTCTGGAGGGTAAGGATTTTTTCTTACTTTTCCCCGCCTGGATGTTCCCTTGTAAGTAGAGGCGGCTCGGTGGACTTTTTATGCTGAAGAGACTCGCTACGGTTTCTTGTAGGTCAGTCGGAAAGTTTTTTTCTTACTTTTGCCGTTTTCGAAGCCTCTTTAATAGTAGAGGAGCCAACGATGCCAAGAAATTTCCGGGGCCTTCCGCAGGGCGATGTTGCATGAAAGACACAGATCACCCTTTCCGTCACCCTCGCGTTCACCACGGCGATCAAGTAAACCCCCTAAGGAGAGGAAGTTGCACACGACAGAATGGGCAAAATGGCCGCGGGATGGCACCGTGTTGGGCTGGAGCGACCCCACTTTTGCGCACGGTTCCGTGGCCAAAGTGAGTCGTGGGTCGCTCCAGCCCAACAAGAAAATTCTTCTGGTGCGCGGCGCGAGAATTTGGGCGAAACAGGTGCAGAAGGTAAAGACTACACACTCTACCTTCGTCTTCACCTGTTTCTTCACCCCGTGGAGCGCGCAATTTCTTTGAGGAGAGTCGCATGCAGAAGGCAGTGCAACCAAAAGTCACCGTGGAAAAAAAACCAAAACGGGCGGGAGCGACCCCACTTTTTGGCAGTCATTCCGCACAGAAGTTTTGTCCGGGTCGCGCCCGCCCGTCGCCGCATTCCTGTGCGCGTGTTTTTTCGCCAAGGGCAAAACAGTCTCGCTCCTGGCTGTCAAATTCTCAAGTTCCGGTGAAGTGGCCTTCACCCCTCTACTTCACCGCAACCTCACCTGCTACTTCACCCTCGATCGAGCACATCATTACGGAAATCAATCAGATGAATCGTCCCGAAGAGCGAAATTGTGCGCGGCCCAGACCGCGCGTGAGGCGGGAGCGACCCCACCCTTTGACGCACGGTGCGTCACGGTTGCCGTGTGGTCGCTCCCGCCCTCACCAGAAGTTCATGTCAGCGTTTCGCGCGGTTGTATCCAGAGGCCAGAGAATTTGTCAGACAGCACGTCTGACACTTTGTATGAAAACGAAAGGAGAAGTCAGTTGCCTATATTGAAGTCACCACCAAAACAGCCCAAAGCAGTCACCATCCAAGCGCGTGTCGAAGAATCGGTAAAGACTCAGATTGAGCTCTATGCAGAGTTCATCGATGCTTCACCGTCCTACGTGATTACCGAAGCCCTAAAGCTACTCTTCCGCGAGGATGAGGACTTCAGGCGGAGGACAGAACAACACACAAACAACCACAACAATCAAAAAGCTAAAGGAGACGTTCTTGTGAAGGCCGTCTAACAAACATGAAGCCCCGTTCAACCCAATTCGGTGTGCGCGAGAACACAGCGTCCCCAAGACAGCATGCCCCGCGCTTTGCAGTACAGAATCGTTCGAATATTGGCCATATAGTTGAAGAAAGCCTGGAAACCCAGCCGAGTTCGCCACTCAGTGCTCGCTCGCTGAAGTACTCCCAGAACTCCTTGAATGCTTTGTCGCAGGACGGGGCCACGGGGGGAGGCGCGGGTGACGAACGCCATCTTCTGAATGTGCAAGAAGTCGCCGAACTATTGCATGTACCCGTGTCCTGGGTTTACGGACGCATGCGCAAACGCTCCCCGGAGCGGTTGCCCGGTTACCGGCTTGGGAAATACTGGCGATTCCAGAAGAACGAAGTATTGGCGTGGGTCGATTGTCATTGCGGCGAATCCCATGCCACTTGACATACGGGCTACACTGAAAACTGACGCAGAACAAGCTGGGCGGGCCATCGAGGTCCCTGAAAAGGGAGGAACGATGGCTCGTAGAGGTTTCCAGCAAGGCATGCTTTTCCAGCGGGGCACTCGAAGAAAACTTTGGGTAGCTCGTTGGTGGGAGGATGTAATTCAAGTAGACGGCACGCTCGGGCGTTTGAGGCGATCAGAAGTGATCGGAACGGTCGCCGAATTCCCGACACGCCGTAAAGCAATGCAGATTCTGTCTCAGAAGTTGACGGCAATCAACCTTGGCGATGTTCGACCGCAGTCAATCCAGATATTCGGAGATTTTGTAAAGAATGATTGGATGCCTGTGATCTTGCCGACGCTCAAGTTCGCAACCCAGAAACACTATCACTATGTGCTCGACGTGCATTTGATTCCGGCTTTTGGAAAATCGCAACTTAGAGATCTGACGCGAGAAGATCTGCAAGGATTTCTAAGTCGGAAGCTCAACAGCGGGCTGTCATGGGAAACCGTTCACCACTTCAAGTGTGGTCTCAGCAAGATTCTCGGAGCAGCTGAAGAATGGGGCTGTATCACCGAGAACGTTGCTCTGAAGACGAAGCTCCCGCGACGACAATATGGAACGGAGCGAATCGTGCTTACTCCTGTCCAAGCGCAACTGCTCGCTGATGCGTTGAGAGAGCCAGTGCGTTCGTTCACATTGCTGCTAGTGTTGACGGGTTTGAGAGTCGGTGAGCTGCTTGCGCTTCGATGGGGCAATGTCGATTTGAAGGCTCGACTACTTCGAGTAGTTGAAACGGTGTATGACGGTCACTTCGACAAACCCAAGACGAAGCGAGGCATGCGCACAATCCTAATTGGAGCAGAGACGGCGGAAATTCTAGCTGCCCTGCGTCCAGCGACGGTTGATGCCAGAAACCTGATATTTGCCAAAAGCGATCAGACGCCATTAGACCGATGGAATCTCTTACGCAAGCACCTGAAGCCTGCCGCAAAGAAGTTAGGCCTTTCAGGTGTCACTTGGCATCTTCTGAGGCACAGCCACGCGACGATGCTTGATGGCGTAGGTACTCCAATAGGAACCATGCAGGCATTGTTGGGGCACTCCGCACCGGAGATCACGCGCGAGATTTACTTGCACGCGGTACCGGAAGAACAACGTCGCGCAGTTGAAAGCGTGGAGAGGCTTGTACTTGGACCCAAGTTCGGTTTCCAGCGCCGTAGTATCAGGAACAGTTCATTGAAAACAAAGAAGTAAGTGGTCGGGGCGCCGAGATTTGAACTCGGGACCTCCTGCGCCCAAGGCAAGAGCAGAAACGCTAAGTAGTTGGTTCGTCTAGCATTTTCCTATGTCATGCATCACGGTCTTGCACGGTATTCGTCAATGTTTGTTCCCAAGTTGTTCCCAAGTTTTCGGAACTGCACGCCTTCTGTCACAAACTCGGACATACCAGGTGAATTGCCTTCATCCGCCCATAGTGCCGAGGGGCTCCACACTCCGCAAATGAGACGCATTCGTTTACAGTCGAATCTTCAAATTGGTCTCCGTTATGGACAGCTACTCACTCCGCAAAGACTACTAATCGGATTCACGAGTGAAGCCCTTCGTCGCCAGCCCTGAAACATTTGCTTGACTCCTAATCCATGCCATTGTGCAATATATTGCGCCGCAACATATGGATCAGACAGTTTCACAACTCGAGTGGAAAAAAGGCAGCGCCGAGCTCCTCATTCTGTCCCTCGTCGAAGCCCGCCCGCGCCACGGCTACGAGATCAGCAAACTCATCGAGCAGCGCTCAGGTGGCGCAGTCCGCTTTCACGTCGCCTCGCTCTACCCGCTGCTTTACCGACTTGAACACCGTGGCTGGCTGTCTGGACGCTGGGTCGAAAAGGACGGACAACGCCGCCGCCGCTACTACCGCCTGACCCGCGAAGGCCGTAAAGTCCTCGCCGCACAGCTTCGCAACTGGCGCGAATTCGTCGCCGGCATCAATCGCATCACTGAGACAGAAAATGCCTGACCCAAAACTATCCGACTGGAAATCTGAAATCCTTCGCCGCCTCGCTCCCCTGAAGCTCGCGCCCGCCCGCGAACAAGAAATCGCCGACGAAATCGCCCAGCATCTCGACGATCGCTATCAAGATCTCCTCGCAGC
Source organism: uncultured Acidobacteriota bacterium (assembly GCA_963784015.1). Classification (GTDB taxonomy): domain Bacteria; phylum Acidobacteriota; class Terriglobia; order Acidiferrales; family UBA7541; genus Acidiferrum. The sequence goes on along the minus strand of CAWAPX010000023.1, from coordinate 8,291 downwards.
CGGACAAGCACCGCACGACGCCCTCCGCAAAACGTTCGACGAACTCGAAACCGAAAACCCCCTCGCGCACAATCTCCAACCCGTTGAAACCGACTTGCATCGCGAGCCCATCGCGCTCGGAAACGCAGTCACCACAACTCATTTCTTCGCCGGCCTCGCGCAGGATCTCCGCTACGCCTTCCGCATGATGCGCAATTCCCCCGGCTTCACCGCTATCGCCATCTTGACCTTCGCGCTCGGCATCGGCGCTAACACCGCCATTTTCACGATGATGAACGGTCTGATGCTCCACGCGCTCCCGGTCCGCGATCCAGAGAGCCTCGTCGAAATCCTTCATCACGGCTCCGACGAGCCCGAGCCTGGCTTCAACGGCTTTACGTGGGATGCCTACGAGTCCATGCGCGACGGCAATCACGTCCTCTCGGAAATAATCATCGCTTCGCTCAACTTCTGCGTTGTGAGCGGACACGGACTGGAACCGCAATCCGTTTCTGTCAGCAATATCGGAGGAAATTTCTTCGAAGCGCTCGGAGTGAAACCCGCCATCGGTCGCCTGATCAACGAGCAAGACATCAAAGACTCTTCTCCGATTGCCGTCGTGAGTTATTCCTTCTGGAAAGCCCATTTCAATGCGAGCACTACGATCATCGGTCAGAAAATCAGTGCCGGTGACAAGCCCTTCATCATCATTGGTGTGACGCAGCGCGGATTCTACGGCCTCAGCAATCAGGCAAAGCAGGACCTTTGGCTCCCCCAGTACCAATCACCCGTCGATCGTTCTTCTCCCGGATTTATGGTCGCCCTGCTGGGACGTCTGAAACCCGGCGTTTCGATCTCACAAGCGCGTGCGGAGCTATCGACACTATTCAAAACCGCCGTCGACCGCCCTGACGCCAATCCGATCTGGCGTCAAAGCGACTTGCGCGTCGAACCCGCGGGCAACGGTGTTTCAACCCCGCTAACTCAAATGCTCTCGACGCCTCTGAAAGTCTTGATGGCAACAGTCGGTCTATTACTCCTCCTCGCGTGCGCGAATCTCGCTGGACTGCTTCTGGCCCGTGGAGCGTCACGTCAACACGAAATGGCCGTGCGCGTTTGTCTCGGCGCAGCTCGCACTCGATTGCTGCGCCAGACGCTAACCGAATCGCTCGTGCTGGCCCTGGTCGGAAGCATAGCTGGTATCTCGATCGCCTATGTTGCAGCGAACACGCTCGTACGCGTCTTTGCGTCCGGCAGATTCATCGCAGGATTGCCGATACATCTTGAAGCCCTTAAAACTCCAGATGCGTCCGTGATGTTGTTTACCATCGCGATCGCGCTCATCACGGGGCTTTTGTGCGGAGCACTGCCTGCGCTCAGCGCCTCGAACGCCGCACCGGCCTCCGCGCTTCTACCGGGATCGAGGATTGGTGATACAAGACGTCAGCGACTTTTCGGCAAAGGCTTGGTCGTTTCGCAAGTGGCGCTTGCCCTAGTCCTAATCAGCTTGGCGGGTGTATTTGTCGGATATCTGTCGCAGCTCAGAAAAAACTTGGGATTCGAACGCGATAATCTCCTGCTCGTCACGCTCGATTTCGCGCAGAGCGCGATCGACGCCGCACAGTTCTCTCACCTGTCTCAAGAACTCACTGCGCGTCTGAACGCCGTCCCCGGCGTAAGTTCAACCACGTTCAGTGACTTGAGCCCAATGGAAGGCCCCGCGTCCGTGGGCATCGCCGTCGCCGAGGGCCGCCCCGACAAGCAAATCCACACCTCGATCAATTACATCGCACCAAACTATTTTCAAACGTACGGTACACCATTTCTTGCCGGTCGAGATTTCTTATCGCGCGACGCAAGTGGTTCTCGCGTCGCCATCATCAACGAGTCCGCCGCCCGCGATTGCTTCGGCACCGAAAATCCCATCGGAAAGCGCATAGCTCTAAGCCACATCACGAACGCCGACGAAGAAAAAACCTACGAGGTTATTGGAGTAGTCGGTGACGCCAAATACAAAGATCTCCAGGAACCCGCGCCGCCCACCATATATGCGAATCTCTATCGCGAAGGACTCTTCGGTTCTCAACTGGCGATCCGGACCAAAATTGATTCGGCCGGAATCGGAACCGAGGTTCGTGAAGCCGAAGTCGCCCTTCTCAAAAGCGTTCCGATCACTCAGATGATAGCAATGAATGATCAACTCGACTCGACCATCGTCCCGCAACGCTTGTTCGCATCGCTTTCCGCAGCCTTCGGCGCGTTAGGCGCACTGCTCGCAGTCATAGGCTTGTACGGCCTGCTCGCGTATACCGTCGCGCGCCGCACGCGTGAAATCGGAGTCCGTATTGCGCTAGGTGCAGCAAGCGCCGACGTGATGCGCATCGTCGTTGGCGATGCGCTATGGATGGTCTGCGCCGGTCTTGCTGCCGGGGCGCCCCTCGCATTCTGGGGAAAACGCGTTGCTGCCAGTTTAATTCCCGACCTTCCAGTTGCTAACCGCCTTCCAATTGTCATCGCCTCCGCAATAATGATCGCAGTCGGCTTAGTCGCTGCCTACCTCCCCGCCCGCCGCGCCATGCAGGTTGATCCAATAAGTGCGCTGAGGTACGAGTGAGGTTGGAGGGAAAGTAGCACGGAGGTACGAATGAAAGAACTGTTGCAAAAGCAATTGGTCGCATCCCACCATTCGCCCGTGGCAATGCTCGCCCGCTTTCGCCAGGACGAACAAGCCCCGCACCAGAGCCGGGAGAAACCTCTTACGCTCTTAACCTGTGCAGGTCGGGACTAAGTCGTGGTTGCGCTCGAAGCAAGCGGACTCACGAAGTGCTACTTGCCTTCGGTGCCCGCTGTGCGAGATCTCTCGTTTTGTTTGACTGAAGGCCAGGTACTCGGATTTGTCGGCCCCAATGGGTCGGGTAAGAGCACCACAGTAAAGATGTTGACCGGGCTGCTGCACCCTCGCACGGCGAAGTTCTCTGGTGCGGTACGGCGATCCGGCATGACTTGGTTCAGTATCGCAAACACTTGGGTTATGTTCCCGAAGAAGCCGATCTATATCCCTTTCTCTCTGGTTGGGAGTATCTCGAGCTTGTCGGCACGCTTCGCGGGTTAGCGCGCAAAAGTTTAACCGCGAAGATCGATGCCCTTCTGGAACTTTTTTCGCTGGCTGCACACCGCCATTCAGCCATAGGCTCCTATTCGAAAGGAATGCGCCAACGCGTGATGCTTATCGCTTCGCTTCTGCACGATCCCTCGCTTCTCATTTTTGATGAACCGCTTTCAGGTCTTGACGTCACGTCTGCGATGATTGTCAAAAATTTAATCAGGACGCTTGCCGAACGAGGCAAAGCAATTTTGTATTGCTCGCATGTTTTGGAAGTCGTTGAGAAAGTTTGCTCCCACATCATCGTTCTTCGAAAGGGGAGAACCCTAGCTTACGGACATCCGGCGGAGGTTATGAAATCGGCTGGGCAGTCTTCTCTCGAACACGCATTTGCCTATCTGGTCGAAGGTGGCGATGCAGCGCAGGCCGCTCGTGATATCGCCACCGTAATGGGTTCGACGTGATTTCCCCATTGAAAAAATGCGTGCGATCGAGCTTGGAGATCGTCCTGCAAAGACCGTTCTACCGCCTTCTTCGACACTGTATTCACCGGATGTTTTACGAAGGAGACGCGTCCGGAACTGGCGGTGTGGATGTCAGCATAGGAGTCATTCTAGCGATACTTGCAGCGCCGGGAGCCTTCGCGTCGTTGGCGCTTTTCGGGAAGTATGGCGCCTTTTTTCTGTGGTTTCGGGAATATTATGTCAAGGATCCAGTCGGTTCGTTGCGACGGGGTGGCGAGACTTTACATTTCGATCCATTCACGGCGTCTTTGCCTGATCAGTATTTCTTTATTGTTCTTTCGATGGTCGTCGCTGCTGCTGTGGCGCTCTGGAAATGGGACACCCTGTTGCCCGACAGGCACGACTATGCAAATCTGGCGCATCTCCCTCTTCGGAGCAGGGAGATCTTCTTTGCAAATCTCACTACACTGGTTCTCCTTGCCGCCATTCTATCCGTGGACATCAACGCCATCTCCTCCGTACTCTTCCCATTGGTCGTGTGCGGCTCGCGCGAAGTCTTCAGCTACACGGCGCTCTTTTTCGCGACGCACGCGGTCTCGGTTATCCTCGCTGGCGTATTCGGATTTTTCGGTGTGCTCTCGCTTTTGGCCGTTCTGATGAGCGTCCTGCCGTACCGGACGTTTCGAAAGGTCTCCGTTTACGCGCGGAGCGCCATTCTGATGTTCCTCGTAGCCTTGCTCACCACATCCTTTTCCGAACCGGCCAGGATCGAGCGCCTCGAGCATGGCGCAAGCACTTGGTCGCGATTTCCTCCACCCGCTTGGTTTGCCGCATTGTGTCAGTCGTTGCGCGGCATTCGGGAGCCGCTGTTCGGCTCATTAGGTGACGCTGCGGTTCTTGGAACCATTTGCGCCTGTCTCGTTGCCCTCGGTGGCTACACGTTTACTTATAGGCGTTTCTTCGCGCGCAGCCCCGAAAGCATGATAAATCTGCCCGCCGGAGGAGGAGCAATATCACCACTCACCCTCCGTCTAGCCGATCTTCTGTTGCTTCGAAATTCTTTACAGCGTGCAGGCTACCGTTTTGTGATGAAGACGCTCATCCGTAGCGAAGCCCACTCGCTTGCTTGGATCGGCTTAACCGGCATTGGCGTCATCGTTGCCGTGCAAACTGTATCCGCAGCCACAGCGAATCTTTCTGCCCTTGAGCTGCTGCCGTCAGCTGGGCTATTGAGTGTTCCGTTGGTACTCGCATATTTCCTCTTGCTCGGTTGCGTCTGGCATTTGAAATCCCAGCGTTCCGGCGCTCGAATTGGATCTTTCGAATGAGCGTCGATCCCGCTACGTCGCAGTGCGGGGCTCTCGCTCGGCGCGTGATGATTACATTTGCCTCGCCGGTACCGATTGCCTCTCTAGTGATCTACTCGCGTTATTGGGGATGGAAAATCGCAGCGGCGCACACGATTGTTGTATCGACAATGATGCTGTTGCTGATCGAAACTCTTCTGCTTGGCTACAAAAAAATTCCGTTCACGTGCAACGCGCCACCCTTTAAGGACACCAGTCTTGTAAGGCTTTTTGTGTGTATTTTGGGGTTTTACGGTTTCTCGACGGTTGTTCCCCGCTGGAACGTGGGGCATTTGAAAGTCACTTTCCATTCGAAGAGCAGATTGTGATGCTGCTTTTTGTCTGGGCAATCTCGCTCTACGCCCTACGAAGAAGCCAAACCGAACATCAACATCGCTTGATCTTCGATGAGGTTTTGCCTCCTGCCGTCGAAACCCTTGATCTCACCTTCCGTCGATAAGATCTTCTGTGACTCTCTGATTGTTTTGGCCGCGCGACGGCGCATCGAGACAGAATCAATATTCAGCTGATGTTTCGTCACGCTTAACGAGGGATTGTAATGGAACCCTGGTGGATCGGTGCCGCGAAACCACCAAATTTGGATAGTTGCATGTTTTCGGAAGGTCGTAAGCGTCATCTCATGGCCGTCTGGACGAATTGAGAGTAAATAAGGATGCTGCCTGTTGTGGGCACATCGATAAGTGTCCACGAGAGGATAGATGGACACTTCCGAACAGACGACGCTTGAGACTTCCAGTCGCACAAAGAGGGGAAGGTCTGGATTCAATAGATCCTTAGTTGCGTAGGCCAAATTTGAACTGACGAGCTTTGGGTTATGAGCCGAATAAAATACTAGCCCGTCTTTGCTTCTCAATGACTTACGTGTGTGTTGGTCTACCTGATTCACCGGTGTTCTTCGTCAGTTTGTTCCCAATTTGTTCTCGATTTGTTCCCAGTTGCTGAGGTGACCCCTTTTTTTCAGCCAAAAAAACTGGGCAGACTTACTATGCCCTTTGGGCCGCCAGATTCTCTGCGCCGAGTTTTAGACCCCCTATAGACATTATTTCATGACAATGTTGGGTTTGGTTTTGGTAATTCCACATATGTCCGGTTAGGCGTGCCAGGCACTTCAAGGGAAGAGTAACTTTAAAGGGCGCGGGTTCGATTTGCGATTCCAAATATTTTGTTGTGCCGTATCTTTAGGGTTTCACCGTGACGTGAACGCGCCGCGAAGTCATGGAGGGGTGTTCCTGGGTCCAAGTGGTTCGCCGATCGGGTCGTTTCCCAAATACTGACTGATAAAATCGGCGGACAGAAAGCTATTGAAAGTGGCATAAATATCGTATTCTCCAGGCTTGTTAACATACTCTGACAGCTCTAGGTCGTCAAAAAGTCCTAAAGATGGCCGGCCCGACTTTCACAAATCGGTAAGGGTCCCGCGAGCCAGGAGGCGGCGGGACGCAGTCTGCAAAAAAGTCCCTGAACAGTTTTTCCATCGGCTCCGTGATCCACATGGTTTGCCCTCGCGCCGCGTTCCAGCACAGGTCCAAATCCCAGAGGTACATATCTTCGTTGCTGACATTCTCAGTCGTTTCTAGCCCAAGGTACGGACATACGGTACACACTGCGATCGCCCTTGAGGATCAATTCGAGTGGCAAATGGCGAGTAGCACCTCGATCAGAAGGTTTAGACTGTGGCGTGGAGGAGTCCAGCTAAATATTCCAACAAACAAAAGCCAAAGCAACAAGCGATAGAGCATGTCAAGCCTCCGACCTGCGCAGTCTAGCAACGAGTACAGAAGCGTCGAGCGACGGGGAGGGCCTGCACTCAGGCTTTGAAGCTCATGTCCCGATACGCCGTAACCGTCCATGTGGAATTAGGTCAAAACACTTTTCCGGTAAGACTTATCAGATGGGATGAGAAGGCCGGTCTCCGCGGGATGCGATACGCTCCCAATGTTCGACGTGCTCAAGGCACAAAGAAAAGGAGACCGGCAATGCAGAAGATTAGCACCGTCGCGTGGATGGAAACGTGATTTTCAAAGGACACAAGCTCACAATTGGTTTGGACCTGGAGATCGCTGGTCGTTCTACTGCGTTTTGGATGAAGCGGGCGAAATCGTTCTGGAACAGAAACTAGCCGACGACACCGGAAGCGATGAAGCAAACTTTTGGAGGTTGCCGCGAAGTCGCGTGGCGCTGGAGACCGGGACACATTCCCCGTGGGTCAGCCGGCTGTTAACGGAGCTGGGACACGAAGTGATCGTGGCGCATGCGCAGAAAGCGCAATTGATCACCAAGAGCAGGCGAAAAGATGATCGCCACGATGCGCGGACACTGGCGCGGCTGGCCGAATCGATCCTGAGCTGTTGGGGCCGGTACAGCATCGCAGCGCGAAAGCGCAGATTCATCTGACCGTGATTCGGGCACGTGCGGAATTGTGAGCGCACGAACCGCCCTGGTGAATGCGGCGCGAGGATTGATGAAGTCCTACGGGGAACGGCTGCCGAAGTGTGGGACGGAGCAAGTCGCCCGGGAGCTCGCCGCCAAATTGACGCAGAGTTGCATGAAGCTCTGGAGCCGCTTCTAAAAGAAATCGAATCGCTGAACGAGCGGATTAAGGAATACGACGCGCGGATGGAGAAAATCGCCAAGGAGAGGTACCCCGAAGTGGCGCTGCTTAAACAGGTGAAGGGTGTGGGAACACTGATTGCTTTGACGTATGTCCTGACGCTAGAAGACCCGCATCGATTCGGAAGAGTCGCGAGTCGGATGTTTTTTGTGGCTGAAACCTGGCCGAAGGAACTCCGGAGAGAGCCAGCCCCAGATGCAAATCAGCAAAGAATGGACCGCTATTTGAAACGATGATGGTGCAAGGGACACGCTCTATTTGGGGCCCTTTGGAGAAGACAGCGATCTGAGGCGATGGGGACTAAGACTTGCCGAGCGAGGAGGGGAAAACGCCAAGAAACGAGCGATCGTTGCAGTTGCTAGAAAGTTGGCAGTCTTACTGCATCGGTTGTGGGTGAGTGGAGAGGTGTACGAACCACTGCGCAATAACCGCAAAGCGATGCGCGCGGTGGCCTAGTTGGCGATCGTCGTTGCTAGGCGATCCTGGCTCGAAATGTTTCTGTGGACAATTAGAAAAGGCAAGAAAGAAAAAGAGCATACAAGAAAGAAGAGAGATGGTATCCGAACAACCGAGCTCAACCGCCGAGATCAGGTGACTGCGGCTAAGTCCTGGCCCAGCTTCCATCGAAAGACGGGAGCCGAGGTCGATTATCAGGTAGCAGCACCTACTGAATTGGGAACACCCACCATGCACCGAGCGAAAATCGCTCAACCAAGAGTGCGGATGGAAGGATGGCGACAGAGGCGGCTTGGCTCAAGGGCAGGAAC
>CAWAPX010000022.1:0-3872 GCA_963784015.1 uncultured Acidobacteriota bacterium | reverse complement strand
CTAACCGGCTGGCTGTTCTTTAAGGCGATTCCTTTCGAAAGAAAGATAGATATCTCTTCAGCCGGATCAGGCAAGGCCAACAACCGTGTTGAGGAAGCTAACGATGTACTTCCAGATTAGATAGTAGGTGGTCAGGCCGACTAGGGCGAGGACGGGGAAAATGTGCTTTGCGAAGCCGGGGACCTGAAAGTCGAGGGCAACCGTCAGCAAGATGCCGAGCGGGCCGAGGATAAACGGCAGCAGCGCTCCATGGAAACCAATCGGAAGATGAGTGCGTGAGTGCGACGCGATGTAGAGCATGTTCCAGAATCCCCACAGGGGAGGAACGACAGCCATCGGGAAAATCATCACTCGCTCGAGCTGCATGGAAAAGCCGTAGGCGTAGCGCGCGATGCAAAACGCCGTTACACCGATCACAAGAACAATCGTGGGAACCATGATGCCCGCCATGTAGGCACGCAGGTATTTATGCTGATTCATAAGGCCTCCTGCTTCACAAGTGATAAAACAACGCCGGGATGATTCCAGGAAAAAAGAGAAGAGTGGCTCCGGCAAGCGCGGCGAGCGCCCAATCGAACCAGGGGATCGCATGCACAGGGGTTGGTTGCTTTTCGAGTTTGGCCAGCATTTGTGGCCAGAGGTCGCGGCGGAGCTCGCTGTTTTTCACGGGAGCGATGGCTTGCTTGAGAAGCTCCTTCATTTCTTTTGTGATTTCGTCGTTGCTCATTTCGCGCTGACCTCGACTCCAAGAGAATTGAGCTTCTTACGCAACATTCGAACAGCACGGAAGACTCTGATTTTCACAAGCGCTTCGGAGATCCCCACGGCCTGAGCGATCTCGGCATAACTTTCTTCTTCCACCAGAGCTAGGGTGGCAACGAGACGGTATCTTGCTGGAAGCTCATGAAAAGCGTTTCGAATTTGATCGCGAACTTCCCGGCGGACCGCGGGATCCGCGCCTGCTGCGCAAGGGACGTCCTCGGTGAGCTGGGTTTCGTGGCGCGCGTGCCTTAGATGATCCAGAGCTGCGTTGGTGCCGATCCGGCGGGCCCAGGCTCGAAAATTTCCGTCCGGTTTGAATCGAGCTCGGTATTTGTAGATGCGCCAAAAAGTTTCCACGGTCAGGTCCTCAGCGATGCCGGAGTCGCGGACGATGCGGACGATCCAGGCGTAAACTTCCCTCTGATGTTGCCGGAACAGCACCTCGAAAGCTTCGAGGTCGCCCGCCGCAAACCGTTCTAGCAGTTCCATCAGTCATCTCTATATACAATTACTGTTTACGAGCAGCCGAGGTTACAAAATGTTTTGGGACCTCGTGTGGAAATTACAGATGAGGTGCGGAACTCGCGGAATTTTGGGGGAGTTCGCTGAGGACTTTGCCGGCGGCGTCGAGGAATTGCAGTTTTGGAGTGCCGTCTGGCGCCACGCGCAGGACTAGGCGGTCGTGGCCTTCCGCGTCTTTTAGCTGGAGTATAGAGCCGCCGTCGCGAGCGCGACCGAGGATGACTCGCGGGTGATCGCCGGGGTGAGTTTCCAGAAACTTTTTGAGTTCGGCTTCGCGCTGATTTTCGGGGAGTTTTGAGATGCGAGTGAGGGCTTCGAGCGCGTCTGTGATGGGATAGTCGCCGCGGTCGTCCATCCTGAGGAGAGAGTATTTCTTGTTGCCGTCGCGGCCGGCATCGATTGTGAAAATCTGATCCTGCATGTACTGATCGAAACTTAAGTGGCCCTCGCTGCCGGTGACGTGGCCTGCCGCGTCTTTAGAGATGCCGTAGCTGAGGCCGCCGTCTTCGGTTCCTTCCTCGTCAAAGAAAAGCAAGCCAGCGGATTTTCTACCGCCGGGATGAGGATATTCCTTGTTCTTGATGTAAATACCGGGGGAGTTGGCGGTGTTGGTAAGGACCAGGCGGATGGTTCCGTCGGGCTCGACAACGTTGATGCGATGAACGGTGATTTCGTCGAAAGATTGTTTCGCGTCGGCGCGAGCGAAGCCGTAAATGATCGAAAGTGAGAGGAGTATGGTGAGAAAGCCGGAGTAAGCGGCGAGAAAACGGCGGCTGGAAAGAAAATGGATCATGAAGTTTCTCCTTTGCTGGGAAATGGATACTTTCCTCTAGGGAATGGCGAAACCCGGGACCTGAGAGACGAGGCCGGCGGCGTCCCAGCTTTGCCAAGCTTCGACGAAGTGGCTGTCTTTAATGCGGCAAATGGAGATGCCGGTGATGCAGACGGGCGTGCGGGTCGTGTTGTGGATGCAGTCGAGGCGCCAGTGCACACAGGCGAGATCGGCTTCGGCGAGGGAGACAACGGGGTTAATGGAGATTTGCGAGAATTGCGCGCGCATGATGTCGTAGAAGTGCAAGAATTCGGCGGGGCCGTGGCAATCGCGGTTGCGTGAGTGAAGTATAGAGGTCCTTGTGAAAATTTCGGTTATGACTTCTCGGCGGCCCTGGTTCCAGGCTTCGTCGAAAAAGCGGCAGACAAGGCGCTTATTTTGCTCCAAAACGGATTCGTGTTCGCTGGACACTGGGACCTTTCGGTGGCGGGGAGGAGACGCGCCACTATATAAGATATTTGGTCGGAGGAGCCAGCGATTCGGGTGGTGGGGGCAATGATTGCGTCGAGGAGCGAATAGCTTGGCAAGAATAGCAGCACCACGACTCTGCAAAAGTCACTGGAATATAAATTGGCTTCCACTGAATTTTTCGATGCCGGATTCGCACATCAAACGCTCGAACCGTTGATTTTTTGCACGGTTTCCGAAGCCCACTGATACCCGCTCCAGTGTCGCCATCCTGACCAAGTCAGCGTACTGCGTCAGCTCAATATTGTGGGCAGAAACGTGAATAAACTCCTGCAGGGACGGTGATTGAAAAATAGCTTCCACATCAACGAGCGCCTTCATATTTTCGAGATAGAGCCTTCGCAGCTTCTTGAGCTTGGATAGGTCTGGAATCGCAATGACGTTTCGCAAGGATTGAAGAAACAAATGCTGCAGGCCGTACAGAGTAGAGATGACACTGATATCTCGCAAGCCTTGAATCTGCCAGAGTTCCAAGTACTTGATACTTGTCTTTCCCTGGATAGCCGAGAGATCCCGTATTCCTCCCAGTTTGATATCTAAAGACCAGAGCCGTTCGAGGTCAGTGATGTAGCTCAATCCGCTGGTACTGATGGAGCGCAAGGTCAGTTTTTCGAGCGCCCTGAGCTCTGACAGCACCTCAATTCCGTTTTGTTGTCCTTCCAAATACAAAGTTCGCAGAGAACGGAACCTTGCTAGGTGGTCAAGGCGGTTTTTCTTCGATTTGGTTGCAGCTAGAGACAAAACCCTGATCTCACGGGGAATATCAGCGAGAAAGTCGAAGCTTTTGAGGTTGTAAATTCCAATTGAAAGAGATTCGAGATTCTGCAGAGCGACAACATTTTCGACACCGACCGCCTCCTTGAGACAATCCGCCGAGAAGTGATGCAAGTTTTTGAGCCGAGTAACAAAAGAGAGGTCGCAGGCCGAAGAGTAAAATCCAAACACTCTAATCTCGAGATTGCTGCTACGAATCAGCAATTCTTCATTGATGAGATCCCAGGTTTCAGGTTCGACGGGTGAAGAACATTGCAATACTCGCAGGTCTGGATCGGAAGAGAGCTTGTGGATATCCTTCAGCGTCAAGCGTTTCTCGAACTCGGCGCGGTCTTTTGGCAAGTGTTTTTCCAGCAGTGGCATTGAACCTCGGCGCGCGTCAATCGGAGGTAGGAATACTGCATCGATCCGAACGAAATCACAACATAACATGCAAAGCCGAACGCGGCTCGTTCCTAAAACGAAAAGGCCCGGAAGCTCATCGCGTCCGGGCCTTTCGGTTCGATGCAATAGA
>CAWAPX010000021.1:0-27266 GCA_963784015.1 uncultured Acidobacteriota bacterium | reverse complement strand
CATTGCGGGCGCCTCGGTGAAGCTCAAGTCGGCGACATCCGATTGGACGCAGACGGCGCAAACGGACCAGGATGGCGCGTTCACTTTTACAGCGGTGCCGGTGGGCGACTACGTGGTGACGGTGACGAAGGACGGCTTTGCGGATGACGCAGCAAACGGTTACAGTAGCCTCGGATTCTTCGCCGATTCTTCACTTTCAACTGAAGATCGCCGCGGTGAACCAAACCGCGACGGTCTCTGACGCAGCACAGGAAAATTGGCCAACGTGGATTCGGTAACCCCGACGACGCTGGTACACGCGAGGATATCGCGGAGACTCCCGGCGCCGACCGCACTAACGCCTGGAGATGATCACCGACTATGTGCCGGCTGCTTATGTGACACACGACATGCTGCACATGCGCGGAGGCCACCAGGTGGACTGGCTCATTGACGGCGTCCCTATACCCAACACGAATATCGCGCCAAATCTGGGCCCGCAGATCGACCCGAAGGACATCGACTATCTCGAGAGTTCAAAGAGGCAGCTACGAGGCCGACTACGGAGACCGAACGTACGGAATTTTCAATATCGTGCCGCGAACCGGTTTTGAACGTGACAAGGAATGCGATCTCGTCACCAGCCTTCGGAAATTTCTATCAAACCAACGATCAGATCAGTTGTGGCGGACACACGCAGCGGTTTGCTTACTACGCGAGCCTGAACGGAAACCGAAGCAACTACGGACTTCAAACCCCGATCGGGCAGGTTGTTCACGATGCGGAGAACGGCTATGGGGGATTTGCTTCGTTCATTTTCAATCCCGATTCCCACGAACCAATTTCGGCTGGTCAGCCTCGTTGCGTCAGGATTACTACCAGATCCCCTACGACCCGGACCCCAACTCAGCTGGAAATCAGGTGTACCCCAGCTTCGGTCTTCGCGATGGCGAGCACGAAACCGACGGCTATGTTGCATTCTCCTGGGTGCACACGTTCAATCCCAATCTGCTGCTTACGGTTTCCCCCTTTTATCACTACAGCAATGCCGATTACCAGCCTCGCCCAACGACATCGCCTGTGGCCACGAACGCGAATCAGACTTCGAATTACGGAGGCTTGCAGGCGTCGATTAACGCGAACGTCTGGAAAAATGACATTCAGGCGGGCCTCTACGGTTTCGCTCAACATCAGAGCAACTACTTCAATAACCAATTCACGGACGGCAGCCCGAACTTCCCCCCTCTTCAGCTTCCATCACGGGAGGGCTTGAAGAAATATTTGTCAGCGACAAATTCAAAGTGACCCCGTGGCTTACGTTAATCGCTGGCTTTCGCCAATCGCACTTTACGGCGGATATCGTGGAAAACGAGGTGGACCCGCGCTTCGGCATTGCCGTAAAGTTCCGCGGCTGAATTGGGTCTTTCGCGCTTTTTACGGCGACTTTTATCAGCCGCCGCCGCTGCTGACGGCTACCGGGCCGCTGCTCGATCTAGCGAATAGCCAAAATCTGACTTTCGCTCCGCTGCACGGCGAGCGGGATGAAGAGTACCAGTTTGGCGTGACCATTCCTTTTCGCGGCTGGGCTCTTGATGCGGACACTTTCGAAACGCGAGCACAAAACTGGCTCGATCACAGCAACATCGGAGAATCCAACCTCTTCTGGCCGCTCACGTGGGATGCCGCGTTGATTCAAGGCTTGGGAACTCACGCTGCGATCCCCCCGCCTCTGGCATCGCGGCCAGTTTCACCTTGCCTATGCGAATCAGATCGCGCAGGCAACCGCGCCCTTCACCGGTGGCTTGATCTGCCCCAGCCCCGTGACGCCGTCATGCCCGACTTTATATTCCGCCGGGATATTCACCGGTTGACCACGACCAGAGAAATACGCTGAATGTGGGCTTCAACGCAACTCTTCCCTGGCAGACCTACGCTTCGACGAATGTGTACTACGGCTCGGGATTCACAAACGGGATGCCAGACGCCCAATATCCCGGGAACTATCTGCCGGGTCACACCACGTTTGATCTTTCGCTCGGGAAGAGCTTCGGCGAAAAATACAGCCGTTTCCGTAACCGCGCTGAATGTCGCGAATCGCCGAGTCCTCCTGGACAACAGCCTTACATTCGGAGGATTTCACTATAACGATCCGCGGGAAATCTACGCTGAGTTCCGATTTCGTTTTCACTACTAACCCAGACTGGCCCACCCTGCAATCGCATCAGGAGCGCTCAGCGCTTCCATACAGTCACGGACTGTCAAAAAAAGGAGATTAGATATGAATCGAAGAGAATTGGTTCAACGAATGGGCATGTTCGGTGCCATCGGGACGCTTCCCTTCAGCCTTGGTGGCGAGTCTCTGCAAAAGCTGGAGGCAGGAGCCGACGCGCATCTTAGCGAGGCAAGTCCGCTCAAACCTCCAGCCCGAGGGAGCATTCCGGTAGCGTTCGTGATCTCGAAAGGCGCGGTGGTGATCGACTTCTCCGGACCCTGGGAGGTCTTCGAGGATGTATACATTCCCGGGCGTCAGGAGAGCGCTTTTCGACTTTACACGGTGAGCGGAACAACCGAAGTGATTCAAGCCGCCGGCGGGTTGAAAATCGTTCCCAACTACTCGTTTGCGAATGCGCCCGCGCCGAAGGTCATCGTCATACCGGCCCAGGATGGAAGCAATGAAGAGATGCTGGAATGGATTCGGAAATCCAGTAAGACCACCGACCTGACCATGTCCGTATGCACCGGAGCGTTTGTCCTGGCGCAAACTGGGCTGTTGTCCGGCAAAGCGGCCACCACGCACCATGGTGGGTACCGTTCGCTAGCAGTGGACTTTCCGGACATTCGTGTCAAGCGCGGAGCGAGGTTCGTGGAAGACGGCAATCTGGCGACAGCCGGCGGGCTTTCGTCGGGAATTGACTTAGCGCTGCGAGTTGTCGAGCGCTATTTTGGCCGAGAAGTGGCCACCAAGACGGCCGACCAGATGGAATATCAGGGGCAGGGCTGGTTGAACCCGGACTCCAATTCGATTTACGCCAAGGTGCCTATCTCGACGGAGGAGCACACGCTTTGCCCTGTTTGCGAAATGGAGATTGATCGCAAAACGGCGCGGACCTCAATCTACCATGGCAAAACCTACTACTTCTGCATGGACGCCCACAAAGCGGCCTTCGATGCGAACCCCGGGAAATATTTGGAAACCCCGTAGGGTCCGTTACCGCTTTTACTACTGACCCAGTGCTGCGGCTAGGTTTCTCCGAGGCGCAGGGTTGAGCCCGGTTCGTTCCTGTATCCAGGGAGCGGGCCGGGCTCCTGCTTTATTAACAGGACGCGCGGCACGCACGGCTAAACCCCCTGCTCGTGTTGACTTGAGGGAAGGCGCGTTTCTAGGCTTGCGCGACGAGCGAACCGCAAAGTCAATGCGGCTTTGGTCCGTTCGCCTTTGCAAAGGAGAGCCTCGTGCGAAAAGTTTGGGTGGTGGTGTTGGTGACTTTGGTGGGGACTGTTGCGGCGTGGGGGGCGCCACAGCCAAAAGTGGTCTATGTTCGCTGCGGGAAGTTGATCTTCGACGCGGAAAAACCAGCAATCTCGCCGGCAGTCGTGGTGATCACTGATGGGAAGGTGAGTGCCGTTGGCAAGGACATCGCGGTGCCGGCGGGAGCGGAACAAATTGATCTGTCGAGTTTCACCGTGCTGCCGGGATTTGTGGATGCACATATACCATTTGGTCTGGAGCATTCGGGCAGTCCGTTTGGAGCCACTGGCGGCGCTGCGAGGGAGCAAGGCGATGAGCTATGCGCTTTCTTCCGGCGTTGTTGGAGCGCGCGTTATGGCCACGCAGGGATTTATTGATGTTGTCTCAAGGATGCGATTGAGGATGGCACGATTCCCGGACCGCACCTGGTGCCAGCCGCTCACGCGATTTCGATTCCAGGCGGACACGGCGATTTCAACGCACAGCCACCGTATTTGCCGATGGACGATTTTTACACCCCATTGCACGGATTCATTAATTCGACTGCCGACGCGGAGAAAGCTGTGCATTTGCAGCTCAAGTATGGAGCGAGGGTGATTAAGGTTATGGCTTCGGGCGGAGTGCTTTCGCCGCTGGATTCGCCGACGTCCGAACAGCTCTCGCCGGAAGAATTGAAAGTGATTGTCGAGCAGGCGCACATGGCGCACGTAAAGGTAGGGTCGCACGCGGAGAACATTCGGAGCATTCGCGCTTCTCTAGAAGCCGGAGTGGACTCGATCGAGCATGGGTCAGATGGATCAGGCGTCGGCGGACTTTATGAAGAACCACGGGGTTGTGTTTGTTCCGACCGTTTTCGTCGTCGAGGAAAGTGTGGCGAACGGGGTGAAAATGCATTTTCCGGAGTATGTCATTACAAAGGTGAATGCGCTGGCGAAGACTCATTTTCCTAGCTTTCAGCTTGCGCTGAAATCAGGCGTGACGATCGCGGCTGGATCGGATCATTCGTATGGACCAGGGACCGGAACGGTGCGCGACGAGATGATTTCGGAAGTGAAATATGGGATGACGCCGCAGCAGGCGCTGGTTTCGGGAACCAAAACGAGTGCGGCTTTGCTGGGGCTCGAACAGTTGGGAACGATTGAAACTGGGAAGGAAGGGGATCTTGTGGCGGTCGAAGGCGATCCTTTGAACGATATTCATGCGCTGGAAAAGGTGCGGGCGGTGGTTTTTCAAGGGAAGAGCGTGGCGCCTGCTAACAGGCAGTAGGTATTAGGACGGGCACGGCGTCCGTGCCCTTACGGAATGTGGGCACGTTTGGGAAATTGTCGTGTTGCCTCAGAGGAGCAGCGGAAGTAAACTTTTTAGTGACGGAAATATCGAAGGCGATGGAGTTCGCCTAAACCGGGCTGGCGCAGAGCGCTGGCTCTGATGACTCCTGGCAGCCACTGGGCTCCAGGAGTTTTTTTGTTGCGGGGCGCGATTGCCGCCGGATCGGAGAACCATTGCGCATACTATTGATTGCGATTTTTGGAGCTGTCGGGACGCTGGCTCGTTATGGGCTGCAGGGTTTCGTACAGACACGGGCTGGAAGCACGTTTCCGCACGGCACGCTAGTTGTGAATCTCACAGGTTGTTTTTTTCTTGGGCTGATCGGGCAATTCACCCTGAACCGCATGGTGATCTCGCCCGACTGGCGTATGGCTATCGCGATCGGTTTTTTTGGCGGCTACACGACGTTTTCGAGCTTTGGCTGGGAGACTGCGAAGATGTTCGAAGCGGGAGAATGGTTGCGCGCGACGACTTACGTCGCCGCAAGCGTGACTGCGGGGTTGTTCTTGTCCGTAGCAGGGATTCGACTGGCGAACCGGTTCTAGGAGCCGCGATGACACACGAAAAATTCGAAGGTGAGCGCACGTTCATGCGCATTTATATTGGGGAATCGGATAAATGGCACAGCAAACCGTTGCACGACGCTATCGTTGAACTCCTTCGCAAAGAGGGTTTTTCCGGCGCAACTGTTCTGCGAGGCGTGGCGGGGTATGGCGGTTCAAGCATATATCACACGGACAAACTGCTGCGCATGTCGCAGGATCTGCCGATTATTGTCGAAGTGATCGAATCGACGGAGCGCATCGAGGCAATACTTCCGCGACTGGATGAGATGGTGGAAGGCGGATTAATTACGCTGGAAAAAGTACGTGTGATTCTGTATCGAGCCGCCAGAAATAAGCAGACTTTATCGACTGGTTTGCCCTGCTGGAATATCGTGAGATTTTTCTTCCAGCCGCAACACAATTTTCTCTGCATTGAGAACACTCAACTGTAAACTCTCTTTTTCATGGCGGAAGACTCACAAAACAAATCCTGGCTGAACCGCACGGTCCTCGGTGTGGGCCTTACTAGTCTATTTAGCGACTGGAGCCACGAGACTGCAACGGCGGTTCTGCCAGCTTTTCTTCCGCATCGGAGCGGGACCTGCTTGGCTCGGTTTGATCGAGGGCTTGGCCGATGACTATCCAGCTTTACCAAACTTGCCGCCGGTTATTTCACCGATCAGTTGAAAAATCGCAAGCCGCTCGCCTTTTTCGGTTACGCCGTCACGGCGCTTTCGACGGCCTCGTTTGCTTTTGCTACGCATGCATATCAAGTGCTACTTGGACGGACGGCGGCATGGCTCGGCCGCGGCGTGCGTTCACCGGCTAAGAAGGCGCTGCTTGCTGCGGATATTTTGCCGAATACGTATGGGCGCGCTTTCGGGCTTGAGCGACTGATGGACACGGTGGGAGCGATCGCTGGGCCGCTGACCGCCTATGGCTGCTGGAAAAGACCGGGCACAACTATCAAAAGGTTTTTCTGTGGACGCTTGCGCCTGGCCTGATTGCCGTGGCTTCTTTCTGGTTGCTGGTACGGGAGCGTCCGATTGCTTCGAAACCGAAGCGATCGTTCTTGATGGGTATACGCGATTTGCCGGCTCTTTCCGGCGATTTCTTTTGGGAGTCGCGTGTTTGGCGCGGGCGATTTTTGCATCGTTGCTTATTCTCTATGCTTCGCGCATGCTGGCACCTGAGTATGGGCTGGCGCGCGCGGCAAGCATCGCTGTCCTACTCTACACAGTCCACAACGTGTTTTCCGCGGGGTCCGCTTATGCCAGCGGCTGGCTGAGCGATCATATTCCACAACGCAAGCTCGTGCTCGCTGGTGGATACGCATTGGCCGGAATCACGGCAATCCGCTTTATACCGGGACGCATTCGCTGTGGCTGCTCGGTGTGATTTTCGTTTTGGCTGGCCTCTATGTTGGTACGGAAGATGCTCTAGAAGATTCTGTCGCAGCGGAGCTTGTGCCTAAAGAGCAGCACGGCATGGCGTTCGGGACACTCGCTGCGGTGAATGCTGCCGGTGATTTCCTTGAGCATTCTTGTGGGATTCCTTTGGAGCGCTGTTTCTGTTCAAGCGGCTTTCGCTACTTCTACTGTTCTGTTTTTTGCGGGCGCGATACTCATTTTTGGCCGCGGCGGTAACGAATTCGCTCAAGCGAACCGGAAATGCGTGCGGATTATTCGTGAGGAGGCAGCTGTTCCGGCCACTGCATCACGCCTACCTTGCCGCCGGGGTCCAACTGAATGGCGGGAGCGTAAAGTCCAAGCAATTCGCGGCGCCACCACAGCCTCACTCGCTTTTCTGCCATCGATGTAAACCAGTATTGCCAGAGGACGGCGCGCACTGGCGAGGCGGTGTGTTAGGAAAAGGATTCGCGGCAAATAGCGCGAGACATTGGGCTGTTCGAAAGAAGACGCCACTCTGTGCGGAGACGAGCGGATTGTCGCGCCACTCGCCGAGCGACGCGAACCACAAGTTCCAATCAAATCCAGGTTGATAGGGGCGTATCGAGGCGGTTTATCCAGTTCCTGAGGTTTATGGCGGAAAGGATAGGCGGTCCAGGTTTGCCCGTCGTTGGAGCCTTGGAATTCAATTTCATAGCGGCCGCGGGTCATCCTTTCGAAAAGTCCATAGCGATTAGCGATTTGAAAAGGCTCGAACAGGGTTACCGGGGAGGTTGGGAGCGGCGTGGGAGTGATCATCCAAACCATTTGTGCGGTAGTGGCGTAGAAGATCCACGTTAGCAACACTGCCGTTACGGCTATTCGCAGCGGAGCAATCAAAGAGCGAACAGTCTGCCATAAATCGCGAGGAGCGTCTTTCCTTGGCGGAGCTTCGTCTGCCAACGGAGCCAACGGCGGTGCCAAAACCGAGAGTTGGTCGGCAGCAAGCGGAGTAGGCTCAGTGGGAATTGCGATTGAGCGCTTGAACAATGACTGAGTCCATTTAGCAGGGAAAAATTGCCTTAGGAAGCGGTCGCCGAGCAGAAAAAACGCCAGGATGAGAACCAAGTACGTTCAGAAAAGTGTAATTGGCCGTAAGAATGATGCCGATCTGCCAAGGCGTGACGATGAAGAAGAGCGCGACTGGGAATGGCCGTGGCAGAAACGCTGCCCAAATCAAGACAAGTTCGAGCCCGAGCGTGAAGAATGCGGTTGCGGCGTGAAACCAGTGGGGCAAATGTTGGGCGTACCAGCCGATCCAGGTTGGCAGAGGTCCATTTTGGTAATACTCGTCCAGTGCCGTGAAGTTCCGCCACTCGGGATCACCGCCCGCAACTTTTCCGACGCCGGATTCGAAGTAGATGCGGAACCATTCCCAAAGAAGCAGGTAGATAGCGGATCGCATGGGGGGCCGTTGCTCTCCAAACCCGGGACGAAACCCGCCTGGCGCGAGAAAGAGCGAGAGGAAACCGGCTTCGAGCAGCATTCCGTCGGACTGATAACCCGAGAACTCTGCCGCGGCGCTAACGAAGGAAAGAAAACAAACAAAACAGATGGCGAGCATTCGGCGCGCCGATTTCTTGAAAACGAGCAGGACGGCGGCTGCCATGCCCACCCAGCAAAGCCCCAGAAGCATGCGTGATCCGTCTGAAAACCACAAAACGCTTGGCACATACCAATATCGGGCGTGGCCAACTTGCTCCGCTATGCTTTTCAGATATTCGCTGGCGGGAAGTATGCCTTGGGGACCGATGAGACCGCGAATTTGAAAAAACGAGTGAGAAAAATGCGGAGAAATAGATGGCGCCTCGGGCGCGCAGGAAAATCCAGCGGGACAGAAAACGGTCCGAGAGGCCGTTTCGCGAATCGAAGAGCCAGCGAATGACGGGACGATGGAGTCCATTCCATAGACGCGGGACATTATACCGGGGTGGCAGCAAGAGGACAAAACTGGTTCAGCGTTTATTGATGGCGTTCTTTTGCGGGGTGGAGCGCTGCTCGACGTGCAAAGCGCAGGTGCCATCCTCGCAAAGCTCGCGATTCCATCGATAGCGATTTCGTGCCACCCATACGTAGAAATGTTGTGCGACAAAGTGAATCCCGGGCACGAGCAGTAGCCAGGCGATTAAGTTCCAGCCGGGCAGTGACAGCCCAATGCGCGCCCAGGCGTCTATACCCGAGTAAACACGCCCGCGTGGATCAACGGCTTGCATGAGGCGCATAGCTTCGTCGAGATTTACCTGAGGAAAGCGAGCGGGCACACTCACATCGTGGAGATCCAGCAGTTCGATATGGTCGCGAGTATCCATGCGCCGTACGCGGGCCACGCCGGCGCGGCATAGGTTGCAGGCTCCATCAGTAAAGTACGGTAAGCTCGGCCACGATTCTCCTTGCTAGTCCGTTGCGGCCTTTTGGACCCAGGGCGGCGTATCTCACCGCAGCACGCGGCGCGAGCCCTGGATTTCATTCTAGCAAGCAATGCGCGAGGCTTCGGGTCAACGTACCGTGCGAGCTTATCCTTCGGAGTGTCTTCACCTATAGGAACCACACACACTTCTCTGTTGCGGCGGCTGCGACCGCATGCTAGCCTTGGCGAACAAAAGGCGAATTTCAGGAGGCTTTCACGATGTCCCATTCCCTTGCCGTGCGGGCTGCGGCTTTTGGGTCGCTCGAACCACCGGTTGGCTCGTCGCTAACTCGCGTGCGTGAAGTGCTCGACTCATTGGCGGCTCGCGACGTCAGTGGAGAAGTGCTTACAGCGATACGCTATTTCCCCGCGCGCGAGGCGCAATGGGCCGAGTATCCCGCTTGGGTTCACGCGGATCTTGCCGTTGCGTACGCAGCCAAAGGCATTCGTCAGCTGTATACGCATCAGGCCATCGCCGCAGAAGCTGTCCATGCCGGTAAAAACGTGATCGTGGTTACTCCAACCGCCTCCGGAAAAACTCTTTGCTACAACTTGCCAATCTTGAATTCCATTCTTGAAAATTCGGACACTCGCGCGCTGTATCTTTTTCCTACCAAGGCTTTAGCACAAGATCAGCTAGCGGAACTGTACGACCTTAACCAGCGTCTCGATAACCGCTTCGGAGTTTTCACGTATGACGGCGACACGCCCGCCGACGCGCGCAGGGCCATCCGCGAAAAGGGTCATGTGGTGCTCACGAATCCGGACATGCTACACACAGGCATTCTGCCGCATCACACACGCTGGACACGGCTATTCGAGACCTTCAATACATCGTGATCAACAAGCTTCATACGTACCGCGGGGTTTTTGGCAGCCATCTTTGCAATGTGCTGCGGCGGCTGCGACGCATTGCGAATTTTTATGGGAGCGATCCACAGTTCATTTGTTGCTCGGCGACAATTGCGAATCCTGGTGAACTTGCTACTCGGCTGCTCGAAAAAGAAGTGGATGTGCTCGACGCCAACGGTGCGCCGGCTGGCGAAAAGACTTTCGTCTTTTACAATCCCGCCGGTGGTGAATCGAGCACTCGGAATTCGCCGCAGCTATATCAATGAAACTTCACGAGTCACGCAGGAGTTCTTGAAGCACGACCTGCAAACGATGGTTTTCGCAAATTCGCGGCTGCAGACAGAGATTCTGCTGACCTATTTCCAGCAGGCAAATCCTCGGCTGCCGGGCAAGCAGGATCAGATTCGCGGTTACCGCGGCGGCTATTTGCCGAACGAGCGACGTGAAATCGAACGCGGTTTGCGCGATGGCCGAATTCGCGGCGTGGTATCGACGAGCGCGCTGGAGCTGGGGATCGACGTCGGCTCGCTCGACACCGTTGTGATGGCGGGCTACCCAGGATCGATCGCCGGAACCTGGCAGCGTGCAGGACGCGCTGGACGCCGCAACGGAAGCTCCTGCGCCGTGATGGTGGCTTCTTCTTCGCCGCTGGATCAATACATCGTCCGGCATCCGGACTACTTTTTTGGAAACACGCCGGAGCATGCCTTCATCCAGCCGGACAATCTCGAAATCCTGATCAATCATTTGAAGTGCGCGGCGTTCGAATTGCCCATCGCGCCCGGAGAACGATTCGGCGAAGTCGACGTTCCGGACCTCTGCGCACGCCTGGCCGAAGCCGGCTATCTGCATCTGGCTGGAGATCACTATCACTGGACGCACGAAGCGTATCCAGCCGATACGATCAGTCTCCGTTCGATCAGCAGCGACAATTTCATAATTATTGATGTCACTGGCGCGGCTAATGTCATCGGAGAAGTGGATTTTCCAAGCGCGCTCGTCTTTCTTCATGAAAAAGCAATCTACCTTCACGGAGGACGGCAGTATCACGTCGAACATCTCGATTTCAAAGAGCGAAAGGCTTACGTCAAACAGGTGGACGTCGACTACTACACCGACGCCGTCCGCTACACGCAGGTACGCATCCTCGAGGAAACGCAGACGAGCGCAGCTTCTGCGAATTCGCATTCGCACGGCGACGTTCTCGTCCGCTCGCAAGTGGTCACCTTTAAGAAAATAAAATTTTTTACTAACGAAAACATCGGCGACGGCAAGCTCGAGCTCCCTGAAAACGAAATGCACACGACGTCGTACTGGATAACACTGGAAAGGCCGTTGCTCGAATCTCTTCCTTATAGCGTGAGCGAACGGCAGAGTGGAATGTTCGGGCTGCTGCATGCGCTGGCGTCAGTTGCGACATTGCTACTTATGTGCAACAGGCAGGATCTTGGCACAGCGATTGGCGAACGCCCGCCTGCGCCTGAAGTTGGCCTCTCCTCCGAGAGGGCGGAGCAAGCCCCGCCCCTTCAGGGCGAGGGCGCGAGCGACGATTCGCGCCCTCGCGGCTTAGAAACGCATCGTCATCTAAATTAAAAGAATTCTACGACCCAATCTTTATCTGTATGACGCGTATCCCGGAGGCATAGGCTTCTCCGAGCCGCTCTATCGGGCGCACGAACTTCTCATCCACAAAACGCGCGAACTGATCTCCGCCTGCGTGTGCGATGAAGGTTGCCCCTCCTGCGTTGGTCCCGCAGGCAACCTTGCCCCACGGGCCAGGGAACCAGCGCTGGCCATTCTTGACAGGTTGTGTGGCTAGATGGCTGCTTCCGCTGACAAATTCTCTCACCTCGCCGCGCTCAAGCCCTCGCGACCTGCTTCAGTCTCGCCCACCAACTTTGCGCGAACCGGATCAGGAAGATGCCATTGCTCGTCTCATCGGCGCTGGTGTGGCTCGAAATCATTTTGGCGAACACCTTGTCTTGCGCAACTGGTTCTCCACTCCTGAGTTTTCTGAGCCTTCGGATCTCGCCCTCGAACTTCTTTCCCGTACGCGTGACGCGAGATCTCTCGCCGCACGCCCGAAGCGTATGGCGGATCCCTCCAAGTGGCTCTTTCTCGACACGGAGACAGACCGGACTGGCTGGCAGCACCGGGAACCTACGCATTTCTTATTGGTCTGGCCTGGTGGGACGCCGGCGCACTTCAGGTTGAACAACTCTTCATGCGGGATTTTACCGAAGAGTATTCTCTCCTTCACGAGCTTGCCGCCCGCGTCGCGGAGCGTCCCGTTCTTGTCACCTTCAATGGGAAGACGTTCGACTGGCCGCTTCTGGATAGCCGCTTCACCATGACGCGCACGATTTCGACACCACGACTGGCGGCGCATCTCCGATCTTTTACATCCCGCGCGCGCTCTCTGGAAGCTTGGCCTCGGCTCTGTTCGGCTGGTCGATTTGGAGCGCCACGTCCTTGATGCTCCTCGCCTCGGCTGGCATCGCGAAGAAGACATCGCCTCGTCCCTTATCCCGCAGTATTACTTCGACTATCTTCGCGGGGGCTCTGCGGATCCACTTATAGGGGTCTTGCGTCACAATCAGATGGATCTGCGCGGCCTCGCAGCGCTCTTCGGCAAGATCAATACACTTCTCACTTCTGGAAAAAAGGGGAGCGCGATGGGGTGGACAGCCTCGATCTCTTCGGACTCTCGCGATTCTTGGAACGCCGCGGCGATTCGGATCGCGCCCACGTCGCTTGTTCGCAGGCGCTCGATCTGGGCCTTCCCGCCGAATTCCGTCCGCGCGCTCACCGTGATCTCGCGCTGCTCGCCAAACGCCGGGGCGACCACACAGCCGCAACCAAACTCTGGCTTGGACTCGCCGCCGATCCGCAGGATGGTGTACTGGCTTGTGAACAACTGGCCATACATTACGAGCGGCGCGCCAAGGATACTGTCCGCGCAACGGAATTTGCACGCCTCGGATTGGCCAAACTCCAGGGCCTGCGCGCAAATATGAGGGATCCTAACGCCGCAGCCCGCGCAACGCGCCTTGCTGAAAAATTGTTAGTTCGAATCAACCGTCTGGAAGGTAAGACAAAAAGCAAATCTGTGGATCATGCAGAGCCCGGCTTGTCTCTCTTAAAGTCCTCAGCAACGTAGGGTTCAGCGAGCAGCGCCAATCGCCTTGGACGCCGCGGGCGCGGCGAGCCCACCAACCATCTCATTGATGCCGTCAAATACAGTCCGGCTCGTGCCTTCCACGCTGATGCAGTCCGTTCCCGCGCAGCACAAGAGACTCCGCCGTCTGTTGTATCAAAAGAAAGGAAATTAGGCAGGCATAATTCGTTCTGGCATGCACCATTGCTTCTTTTTCTAGCGCCCCGGAGTACAGGCCAAAAAACTTGGCGGTGTGTTCATCACTGTCCAGGTGCAGACGCGCAATCAAAATCAGCCGCTTGGTTTGCTTCTGTTCGTAAAGTGCGTAGCAGTCCCCATCCCACGCCGCTGCAAGAGGCTTAGCTATCTTCTCGCCCAGAAACTGTTTCAGTATTTCCATCCAGCCAAACTCGCCCATGACGTTCTCATCGATCTTGGTCCAATCCACGCCAACCAGCTTTTGGAAAGAAGGAATGGTGACCGCAGTGGGAATTTTCCCCGACTTGTAAATGTCGGGATGCATGATTTGCTGTGTGGAAACGGGCGGTTTGGCGAACACAGCCGACAACCCATTCCACCCGGAAGGCTTTAAGATCGCCGTGGAAAACGTCAATCCTCCAAAATAGGGAAAGATCATGGAGTCTTTCAGAAACTGGGGCGCTTCCTGCAGCTTGGGCGATTTGGACATATCGCCGGTAAACAGGGAAGGATCAATCGCGGGCAAATCCTCTACCGAACGCCCCGTGCCTTTCAGAAGGTAATCGATCATGGCGGCCATGGCGCTGCCTTCCAGCACGGATTCGCGCGCCAGTTCAGCGTCGTCGTTGGGCTGCGCCGCTTTCGCCCACGCCTCAATCTGAAAGTGCTGGTCTTGCAGCGCGTGGGTCAACTCGTGGGCCATGACCATGCGCTGGTCGTCTATCGGAATCCAATCTGCAATATAGAATTCGCGCGCTTTTGGATCGTAAAGACCCGCGATCTGTTCGGTGAGCAGATCAACCATAAAATCATCCAAAGCAAATCCCTTAGGGATGAGTCCAAAGGCTTCGGCGCTTCGTGCCTCTGCATAACGCTCCGCCGGGTTTTTCTCTTCATCCATCTCCCGCAAGACATAGGCGCGTATCTCATCTCGCGATCGCAAAGTTTTCTTTACGGGCGTGAGCTGTTTAAGCCCGGTGATCTCGCTCACTTGTTGCAACACTTCATCCGCCGTCGCCGCAAACTCCGAGGTGTTCACTTTCGGCTGAGCAGCCGCAGGGGGAGCCGTCGTCGCTTGCTGCGCGCGAAACGTGCTCCCACCGGCGAAGCACAGACCAATTACCATAAGCGCATAAAGACGTGGAATGATTCTCTTGATCGATGGGAGCATAGTCTTTGCAGAATAACAGATAAGCGTTGGCGACAGCCGCGGCCTGCGAAACTCTGGACACCTCGGAGGAAATGCTCTTTCCCTTATCCGGCGAGGCCGGCCGGTAATTCAGCTGCTGGATGTTTCGCAAAGGCCGCCTACTCAGCGCAAGCATCTAAGAAGAAGGAAGATAGCCCCGCAGCAACGCTCGCAAAAATCATGCCGCATGATTTTTGCTGGTTCGGATGAAAAAATCTTTAAAAGAAATTCACAGGCGCGCGTTCTGAATCCTTAACAGAATGGTAATTCTGTTATACTCTGCAACCTGTCTCCTAGCGTTCTTTTCCCGAGGAAAATATGCTCCCCGGACTTCGTCTGCGGCAATCGCGCGAACGGCTTGGATTAACCTATCGTGATGTCGAACGTGCCAGTTTTGAATTAGCAGCGCGCCGCGGCCGTCCTGAGCTGATTCTTCATATTAGCCGCCTGGCGGATATTGAGAATGGGGTATGTTTGGCTGCACAAACTTTATACGCTTGCCGCGGTCTACCACTTGAATCCGCTCGAAATATTTCGATGGTATGACGTTCCTATTGAAGATTGTTTTCCTGATGGCAGTGCTTTTCATGCCCCGCATACGCATCTTGCCGCTCCTCCGGTCTCGCTCAAGACTCCTCTGAGGTTTGATCCTGCATTCGATCCGAAGCGAACGGAACTGCTTTCCCGAATGGTCGAGAAATGGGGGAGTCTGGAGGGCGTGCTTACTAATGGCAATGCCCGCCACCGTTATGGATACATCGGTCTCTCGGACAGGCGCATGGTTCCGCTCCTCCGTCCCGGTAGCGTCGTGCTTGTGGACGTGACCGTTAGCCGTATCCAGGACGACGATTGGGCCAATGAATACGACCGTCCCATGTATTTTGTGGAGTTGCGCGGCGGTTATCGATGTGGATGGTTTCAGCAGGACGGCTCACGCCTGCTCATGCAGCCCCACCCTCTATCTCGCTGTGTGCCGGAGGTTTGGCACCTTCCGGAAGAAGCCGAAGTGGTCGGCCGCGTGGTGGGAGTCGTTACGAGGCTGAATGAACCTTGGAGCATTCTTTCTGAAGAAGCTCCAGCAGTACGCGGAGATTCGAACAGAAAAGCTCCTTGAGATAGCCGGGAGCGCGCTCCGGGGAATTCAAAACGCGGTAGGCCTCCAGCCTCCGCCAATGAGCCAACGTCGAGCTTAACTCGCCCGGCATTCGCTCCAGACATTCCTTTAAGTCTGCTTCCTGCCTAACCAACGGAGTTTCGAGAACCCGTTCAAAGATTTGCTCATGGCACAATTCCAGTGATTGTTGCACCGCTTCGTCCGGATACAAGGCCGCGAGCCCGGCGTGCTCGTATTTTCCGCTGGAGAGATCGCGCAACGAGGCCATATAGGTAAGCCTGCCTATTTGGAATTCCCGCCAGAGTAGTCAGCGTGAAATCCTGAATGATGCGCCGGTTTTGCTGGAGTTGCGTAATCGTTTTCATGTAGTGCCGCGTTCCGCAGACGGAACGTTTTAAACCATCATCCTCAACTCTTCCGATTCTTCTTCAAGGTTGCAGCCAGGAGGTTTTCAACCTTGAAAACAAATATCTCAATACGCCTGTCATTGCTTGTCTTTGCGATCTCGATCGTACTCCCTGTTAATAGCTCGGTCAACAAGTTGTTCAGTAACAGCCAGGCTAGGGTCTCTGCTGCTATTCTGAGTGGCTCACCGCTCCCGACCCCTACTCCGCCTGGGTTGAGCCTCATTGCCTCAAGTGGCTCACCCCTCCCAACGCCCACGCCCCCCGGCTTGAGCCTCATCGCCGCGAGTGGTTCACCTCTTCCGACTCCTACGCCGCTGGGGTTGAGCCTTATCGCCGTAAGCGGTTCACCGCTTCCAACTCCTACGCCGCCTGGGTTGGCCTCGTAGCCTCCCAGGCCTGGTCTCTTCACTTTAAACTTTCTCGCGACGGATGTCAGAGACGCAGAGAAGCCCGATAGCTCCGCAACTCGCCCTTGTCGCAAAAAGGCGAATTGCGGAGCTTCATTTCTAAGAAGCTTCTAATACGAGCTGCGCTCGTCCAGCCTCGCACACAAGCAGTGCCGTGCTATCTACACGACCTCTATCTACCTGTTCTCTGCCTAACATTTGATCGCAGCTAAGAGGCCATCGTCGAACGGCACATAAATTGCGTCGTCCGAGGCGCAACGACGCTTTAGTGTTGCCATATTTCCAACTTTCAATCAATACCCAATAAAGATGACTTGATTGTTTACCGGCCAGTAAAGACATGCTAGGATTCGACGCTTATGGGTGGCTTTACTCACGCCGTTCTATGGTTGTGGGCCTTTAGCGTTCTGACACAACTATTCGTGCTGGCCCTTCTCTTCCTGAAGGGGAATTTCAGGAAGCTGCCATATTTTACCTTCTACGTTGCGCTAAATATTTGCCAGGCTGGTTTCCTCGTATTTGTTTATAGGCATTCTTGGAATCATCTTGCCACCCCCGGAACCCTCGCATGGACGTCAGAGTGCATAACTCTTGTCGCCCAGGCTCTGGCCACAATCGAAATTCTTGAGATTACGCTTAGACCGTACCAAGGCATTTGGGGGCTCGGATGGCGCGCCTTGACAGTCACCTCAGGAATCGTCGTCCTTCTCGTCGTCCTGGCAGCTCGCGGCCATTGGGCAGTGGCTCGATGGTTCGACTCGATCGCGGCTATCATCTCACTTTTGCGACTGCTCTGATCGCCTGCCTGCTCCTTATTCGTTACTACTCGATTCCCGTTCCGTCCGTCTACAAAATGTTACTTGGCGGATTTTGTTTTTATTCCTGCAGCGAGATCATCGTCAATACGCTGCTTCAAGCCTACTTCAAAGAAGATTTTTTCGTCCACGCGGCGGCATGGCAACTTTTGACCATGTCTTGCTTTATAGTCACCCTAGTTGTTTGGGCGGTCGCGCTCCGGAAGGCCTTGCCCGTAGACGATCGTAAACCAGCCTCTTCTTCGGATGCCGATTATCAGCGGCTATCCCCGGAGATTAATGAAGACTTGCGCCGGCTGAATGAAAAGCTCCTCCGGCTTTGGAAACTGGAGGAGCGTGAACAGTGAATCCCGCTCTTTCACTGCTGATTGGTCTCGCACTTCTCATTCTGCTTCTTCTTGGGTGGGTCCTGCGGGACCCTCGAAAGCGCACGAGCCCCGATAAGGGTCTCGACTCCGCCGAGGAATTGGGACAGCGCCACGTTAATTATTTTCCGCAGGTGCGCCAAGCTCTGTCTGCGGAAGACTTAGTCTTTCTTTCCTCGCGAGGCACATCTCAACTCGTACGCAGGATGCGCAAGGAGCGCCGAAAAATTGCTCTGGACTATCTGTCTTGCCTCCGGGGCGACTTCCTGAGGTTATGGCGGTTGGCGCGAGTGATTGCCTCAATGTCGCCGCAAGTCGGCGCCGCGGAGGAATTCGCACGGCTCCGCCTGGGGCTGACTTTTTCCTTGCACTATGAATTGATCCGCATCAAGTTCGTACTAGGGTTCGCTCCCCTTCCCGAGCTTGGATCTTTGAGCGATGCGGTTAGCAGGCTCTCGATCCGGTTGGAGTCGGCAATGAACAACCTCGGAGAGCGTGCGGCGCTGGCAGCCAAGCTGGCGTCATCGCTGGACGACGGGCACGGTCTCGATACTCCCTAACACGCCATCCACAGCCGCTAGCAAGTCGGCCGCTTTGAATGGTTTCTGTAGAATGTAATTTCCGTTCTGTGGCGTGACGTCTGGAGGACGCCCGAGCGGAGCGACTCCCCGCATCCATAGACATCGTTTCGCCATACCTGGCTTGCGAGCCATAACCCAGTCATGAAGTATGTTGCGTCCCGCAGTGCCGGAAAGATCAAGATCCGCGACAATTAAATCGAACTGGCGATTCTCGAGGAGGGCCATCGCATCCGCGGCCGTCTTTGCCGTCTCCACTTCGTGCTCTCGCTCGAGCAAAATGGCTTTAACAGTTTCCAAGACCGAATCGTCCTGATCTATTAATAGGATGCGGCCTTCTTTTACCTGCTCGATCGTCTGGCCTGCTTCGGGGGCCTTCACCGGCCGAATCGGCTGATAGGGCACCTCAATCGTAAAGGACGCCCCTCGAGGAGGAACATTGCTAACCCGGATCGATCCACCGTGTTCCGTGATGATTCCGTAACAGATGCTGAGACCGAGTCCGGTTCCCTTACCAACCGGCTTCGTCGTGTAAAACGGGTCAAAGACCCTCGACGCATCCTTCACACCAGGGCCACTGTCAGTAAATTCGATGAAGAGCTTGTCTCCATTGGCTCCCGTCCGGACCCAGAGATCTCCTTCGTTGGAGTGTTCCAGCATCGCGTCCACGGCGTTGTTAACCATGTTCAGGAACACCTGCTGCAATTGGTGGGGATCCGCAGATGTATAAGGAAGTTCTGGAGAAAGTTCCAGATGCACACGAATGTGATTCATGCGAAGGTCGTAGTCGCGCAGAGCAAGAGTCTCTTCCAGAATCAGATTCAGCTGCACAGGTACTCGTTCCGGTTTGTGCTGCCGCGCAAAGCTCAAAAGATTCTGCACGATGCGATGCGTCCGCTGCGCTTGTTTATATAGTTTTTCGGAGTATTCGATTCCTTGCGGCCCCATCTGTCCGCTCGAAGTAAGTAACTGGCTATACCCGAGGATGGCCGTGAGAGGGTTGTTCAATTCGTGCGCCACGCCAGAAATCAGCTGCCCGACGGCGGCCATCTTCTCGCTGTGCAAGAGTTGTTCCTGCGTGCGGCGCAAATTGTCGTACGCCTGGCGCGCCTCTTCGTAAAGCGTGGTGCGTTCAATGGCGCTGGAAAGCTGGCTGCCGACAGCAATCAGCAGGTTGACGTCGGCAGGCGAAAACTCCTTCGGCGTGCGGCTGCCAACCGTCAAGCCCCCGATAACGCGGTCTTTCGACCAGAGAACAACAATGTAGGCGGACAGCAGCTCTTCTTTCCTCTGAGCTTCACGAAAAATTGCAGGCAGCGGGAGCCCCTGTACGGATAGAAACGTCGCGTGCACGGCCTTGATGTGCTGAAGCAGCTCGGGCTTCAGGGTGACCGCGGGGAAATTCCTGGCGTACTCGGAACGGTGTCCCACTGCGGCCACGCGACGGATCTTCGTACCTTCTTCGTCAAACAGGTACAGCGCGCATGCATCCAAGCTGAAAAGTTCCGCCATCTGCCGCAGTGTTCGATGCAGCGAATCGCTCAAGTCCATCGACTCCATGAGCGTTTGGCCGATGGAGTTCAAAACCAGCAGCTCCCGGTTGCGCCGCCGTATTTCTTGCTCTGCGCGTTTTCGTTCGGTGATGTCCAGAAGAAAACCCTGATAGGCAGTGACATTGCCCGCGGCGTCCTTGACTGAAATGGAGGACTCCAGCACTGTACGGATCTCGCCGTCTTTGCGCCTCATTTCGAATTCGAAGTCCGCCACCGTCCCGTGTTCCTGGAGCAGTTTCTTCAGCCGCTCGCGGTCCGCGGAGTTTACATACATCGTGCCGGGAATATCAGCTCCCAACAATTCCTCGCGAGTCTCAAATCCTGTCATGCGCATCATCGCATCATTAAAATCGAGGAATCGTCCCTGTGGCGTCGAAATAAAAACGCCTTCCTGCACGCTGGACACGAGCGTGCGATACTTTTCTTCCGCGCGCTTTCTCTCCGTGATGTCCTTCAAGACGTGCACCGTGCCCAGTAAATTTCCCGCCGGGTCGGTGAACGTTGAATTCGACGCAAGAAAATAACCTTGCAGCCAAGGATCCGTGTCATCTCCTTCGCCTGCGACACCCTCGCAATACGGGCACACTTCATAAGACCGATTCTTTCGCGCAAGCAGGTCTGTCACCCCACGGCCAACAAGCGCTTGCGAATCTCTGCCCAGAAGATGCCCCAAACGCAAGTTACATCGGAGAATCCTTCCCTGCCGGTCGTGTACAAGGATTGGGTCCCCAATTGAATCAAACGTGTACGCCCATTGCTGCTGTACGGTTGCGACTTGCTCGAACAGCCGGACATTTTGGAGCGTCAATCCCAACAGGTTGCTGATATTCAGCAAGTACGAGATTTCGTCTGCCTGAAACTGCTCGTCTCGCGTCGAACCGATGGCGATGATTCCGAGCGGTCCGTCTTTTCCCGGTAGCGCCATGGTGATGCTATTCCCGATGCCGCCCTCAGCCATTCTCTGGCGCACAGCCGGATCCGGTTCATCTTCCATGCGGAAGAATTCGCACTCTTTGTGCAACACTCTCTGCGTCCACGGCGTCTTGGCTGACAATTTTCCGTACTTTTCCAGGTAATCCTTCTGAAAGCCGACCGAAGCGTGCACCACAAGCTGGGCCTTGTCTCCTTCGCCCTCCAGCAGGCGTACAAGTCCGTGCGTCGCTCCCAAGCTCTCTACCAGATGCGCAAGAACGCGATCCAAGACATCCTGGACGGAAAGCGTTTGCGTGCTGGCAGTCGTCAGCAGCGTAAGACGTCGCAGTTTCTCGTTCAGCTCGACGGTTCGCGAACGCGCACCCTCCAGCACAACGACCACCATGGCGATTCCCAGCGCCACGCCTAACAGATGGTCAAACGCCACTCGCAACAAGTAATAGGGATGCTGCGGCCAAAGAGGACGGTCCAATCCGTGGATGCCGGTCAGTAAGAAAATGCCCTCCAGCAATCGCACTCCGTGCCCGCGCTTCAATAACGGAGACCGCCAGAGCACCATCCCGGCCCACAGGCATACGCCGCTTGCCAGCAGCGCGGTTCCCCACGCCACGTTGGCATAGTCT
Source organism: uncultured Acidobacteriota bacterium (assembly GCA_963784015.1). Lineage (GTDB taxonomy): Bacteria > Acidobacteriota > Terriglobia > Acidiferrales > UBA7541 > Acidiferrum. The sequence goes on along the minus strand of CAWAPX010000021.1, from coordinate 5,898 downwards.
GGCGTGACGGCGCGTTGAAAATAATAAACGCCGAATAGAACCACGCCCGCAAGCGGCAGGATTGGCCAGCTTCGCTTCCCCGCTCCGGTCGTAAATTGCACCGCAGCGGCGGCGAAGAGCAGCATCGCCGCCACTCTTCCCATCACCACCCACATCCAAAATTGCGGCAAGTTGCGGCTCAGCATTGCTACTTCGCAGAGCGAGGCCAGGGTGAACACAAGCCACCCAGTAACCCACAACCGGAAATACCTATTGATATGATCGCGCTGGAAAATAAAAAAGAGGACCAGCAGAATAATGAACGCTGTCGCTTCGAAGAAAGCGATGCCGAGCAGGCCCTGGTTCACCAACACGATGCGCTGCCTCCCGGTCTGAATCGTCCTCGTCGCGAGACGAAGCCCCTGCTTCTCTCGCGAGGGACGTCACAGAGCCCTCTCTGAAGGTTCCTTTGACGCTAACATGCTATTTTCTTAATGGGCAAGGCCACCGCAATCCCGCTGTGCCGTCCCGTATAATGGCAACGGGGGCAAACACTCGTGGAGCTAGAACAGATACTGGTCGTGGACGATGAAGAGGCGATTCGAGAAGTCGTTTCCACCATGCTCGAATCGAAAGGCTATCGCTGCGCGGCCGTAAGCAATGGTCGCGCTGCCCAGGAACAAGTCAAAAAATCCAAACCGGATCTCGTCTTGAGCGACATGATTATGCCCGAGATGGACGGGATCAAGTTGCTCGATTGGCTTCGAGAGTACGACCCCGAAATTCCTGTGATCATGGTCACAGCTATCCATGACATTTCTACCGCTCTAGAAGCTATCCGCCGCGGTGCTTACGATTACATCCTTAAGCCCTTCGAGAAGGACCAACTCTTTTTGGGCGTTGGACGCGCTCTTCAGCATCGCCGCCTCGTCGCGGAAAACCGCAGCTACCAGATTCAGCTCGAGCAGCAGGTCGAAGCGCGGACCGCGGAACTCACGCATACGCTGGACAAACTCGAACGATCGTACGACGACACCCTCGAAGCCCTTGGCAGCGCTCTCGACTTAAAAGATGCCGAAACAGAAGGTCATTGTCAGCGCGTCACGGCCTTCACCATTTCTATCGCCAAGGCCATGCCTGTCCCGAATCATTACCTGGCCGTTCTAGCCCGCGCCGCTTTCCTCCACGACATCGGCAAAATGGCCATTCCCGATGGCATTCTGCGCAAGCCCGGTCCTCTCACCGACGACGAGAAAAAGATCATGCGCACGCATTGCCAGATCGGCTACGACATGCTGACTCGAATTCCTTTCCTCCAGGAGGCTGCGGAAATCGTCCTCGCTCATCAGGAGTTCTACGACGGCACCGGTTATCCGCGCGGACTGAAAGGTGACCAGATTCCGCTTGGAGCCCGCATTTTCACGATTGCTGATTCGCTCGATGCAATGATCAGCGACCGGCCCTACCGCCGCGCGCTCCCCATGGGACACGCCCGTGAAGAAATTCGCCGCTGTTCCGGCAGCCAGTTTGATCCGAAGGTCGTCGAGGTCTTCTCCACCATTCCCGAAGAGCACTGGCTCGATCTACGCGAGCACTTAGGCTCACCGTTCCGGCTAGCCCACTTGAAGAACCTGTAGAATTTGACAATCACCGCAAGCCTTCACTGCTTGCGCTCCTAAAGTGCCCAGTCCGTCGGCAGGGCGCGACCGCTTTCTTTTCGACCCGGCCCTCTTCTTTACTGGTCTTGAGGACCACCCCACTCGAGAGCTAATCCCGCACCCGTCCCGAGGAATCATCTTCCTAGAATGTGTCTCTGAACACTAAGTATGTGTTTTCCGGTTTCAACGGCCGGAGGGCTTTAGAAAATGAAAAACGCCGGAAGCTGCCCAAGGGCTAGCTTCCGGCGTTTTAAGCAGGTCTTGTTGGTTTTTAGAAAGTAAGGATTAGTCCTGTGCGGATGACGCGAGCGGGGCTCGTTTGAACAGAGTCATTGGCAAACCCGGTTCCCAACTGAGCGAGACCGGCATCATCCAGGAACGGGTCGATACCTCCGTTTGGCTGCAGGTGATTGAGCGCGTTCTGCGCATCCAGATGCAACTGGAGGCTGACGCGCTCCCAGAACTTGATGTTCTTGATCAGGGATAGATTGACGTTGTTGGTCTTCCAGCCACGTAGAGTATTTCGCCCGACATTGCCGAAGGGCGTGCCGAAGATCGTGTCTGCTTCCAGCCCGTTGACGATGAACCGGACGTTCTTACTTGTAGTTGGAGTACCAACGGCATCGCCATTGTTGATCGCGTTCATGCTGATCAACTGGTTAGCTGCAAGAGCGCAACCGACGCCGAAATTGTTGCAAGCATCCGCCGCATAGATGCCCACGGCAGTCTGGGGGGCGGAAGGGCTGCCCAAGAAGGGACGCGCGCCGCCGTCAAAATTACCGGCGAAAGCGTTGTTAAAGGGCACATCCCAGTAATTCGCTCCGGATCCAACACCCAGAGAGAACTGCTGTGCCGTAAATGGCTGGCCGGAAGACAAGATGTAGGCAGCCGAAACCATCCATCCTCCAAGTACATGGCCAAGGATCCCATGCTGCTCACGATAGAAGGGGATTGCTTCGGTTACAAGCAAGTGGAGTTGTTGCGGAAAATCAAGGGCCGATAGACCAGTCTCCGCTCCGGTATAGCTCAAGGGATTCTGAGAGAAAGCGATGGCCTGGCCATTTGAACCCGTACCGAAAATCTCATCGGCGTTGTCGGTGGTCTTGCTGTAGGTGTAGTTGGCCCGCATCGTCAATTGATGAAAAAGATTGTTGGTCCGGACTTCCAACTCAACTCCATTGTAATTGGAGAAGGCACTGTTCGTGCGTTGACGGATGACGCCTTCATTGCAATTCTCGCGGCCCAAAGCACTTGGAATCGCGGGAGTGGTGCAAGGCGTAACGCCAGTTGGCAGAAGGCTCGGGAAATCTGCTGCGATTCCCGCGATTTGAGGATTCTCGTTGATCGACTGAAACAGGTTGGTTGCGTGATTTCCCACGTAGCGCGCTTCGACCGCAACGGCACTGGTAATCTCGCGTTGGACGCCGAACGACCACCGGCTGGTCTTCTGCGGACCAAAGTTTGGAGTGACGCTCGTCTGATTGAAATTGCGCGGATCCTGAACACCAAAAGTCAGGAACGAACCCAGGGAGCTGCGCACCGCCGGGCCAAAGGGATCAACCGGAATACTTGGCAATGGACCACCAATACCCGCGGGCGTGATCGTCTGCGCCAGCACATTCGGGGCGGCGGATGCGATGTTCAGGTAGATGTTGTAAAACGGCGGATCGTACGCGAGACGATAGCCGCCGCGAAGCGTGGTCTTGTTGTTCCCAAGGATTTTATTGTTCAGCCCCGGTGTCCACGCAAAGCCGACGTTTGGACCAAAGCTAGCCTTTGGAGCCGGAATCGACGGGAAGGTGGTAACGGAATTCGGAAGCGTCGGATCCCAGAAAGGGTCGGAACTGGATTGCTGCTTCGTCGTTTGATTGTGGAAAAGATTCGCCGGTTGCCCGTAATAGCTCCAGGTCAAGCCCAGGTTCAAGGTTAAGTTGCTCTTGAGCTTGTAGTCGTCCTGAACGTACAGAAAAGAATCATGCTCACGGAAGTCAAGTACCGGATTTCCCGAGGTGACGCTGATGGAGGTTGCGTTGTTCTCCGCCATGTTTACGTATGGGTTTCCCGTCGCATAACTGTACGACCCATTGAAGTTGGGCAGAAAATAGTTCGGCGAACGTTGATAAGTGTAATTTACGCCCGCCTTTAGTGCATGGCGACCCTTGATGAACGCCCAGTTATCCTGGAACTGGTAACTATTCACGATGCGGCCCTGTGGGAAGTTATCGGCTGGACCAAAGGAAAGGTTCCCGCTCCCGGTCGATATACTCGCCAGCGCTCCTGAAATATCAGTCGCGGGAGGCACCGTGTTGCCAATGCTGTTGCCTCCGAACATGACATTCTCACGTCCGTAGCTGGCGCGAAATTCATTCGTCTGGCGGCTCGAAATCGTGCGCACCCAGCTAAATGCGTAATCCTGAGAGAATCCCGGCACGCTTACAGGGTAGCCGGCAGCAGCTTGGCCCTCGTCTGCGTTGAAAAAAGTGGAGTGGTTGTAGATGTATCTGCCATAGAAGCGGTTCTTATCAGTGTTGAAGTCCATCTTGTAAACCCAGTTGTATTGATGCGAACCGGTCGGCAGCGTTCTCTGAACTCCCCCTTCGTTTACCGCGCAGGCAGGCAATCCAGTGGAGGGATCCATGCCGTTCGGATTCGGCGCACCATCGTAATACTTCGTGACCGGCGAGATTGTTGTCGGATTCCCCGCGGTGACTCCATATGGGCCGTACTTCGTCAAAACCTGCAAGGCCGGGGAGATCCCGCCACCCGCGAACGGATAGCAGCTTTCCAACTCCGCAATGCCCGCTGGGGTGGGAGTCAAGTTTCCGCTCGCATACACCGACGACTGCGGAATGATCTCTGTATCAAATCCACCAAAATAAAAGAGCTTGTCCTTTACCATTGGACCGCCGATGGTCGCACCCGCAAAACTGTCGTTGTAGTGTGGTACCTGCGTCAGGTCCTGAAATTCTTTCTGAGTGTTATTCAAGGCATCCAGGCCGGAGTTGCCTTCTGTCCCGTAAATCGAACCGTGGACCGTGTTGGTGCCGCTCTTTGTGAGAATGTTCACAACCGAGCCAGAGTTGCGGCCATATTCCGCGCTCATGTTGTTGGTGGTTAGCTGATACTCCTGCACGAACTGGGCGTCGCTGAGGAACAAACTAGGGCCACCGACAGAGTTGTCGTTATTGTACTGCCCGTCAATCTGCTGGTCGTTATTACGACTGCGAATTCCTTCCACGGCAAAATCCGTGCCGTTGGAATTGCTGAAACTCTCGGAACCCGGCATGGATACGCCGGGGACATAAAGAGCAAGGAAGTCCAACCCCTGGTTGGCCTGGATACTCGGCATGGTACTGAGATCGACAGCGGTGAAGCTTGTTGATATCTGCGCCTGAGTTGTGTCAATGAGGGAAACGGATTCCTTTACCTCAACCGTCGTCGTAATGTCACCCACTTCCAGCCGGAGCGAGCCCATACCTGTGTCTTGCCCCGAATTGACGCCGACGTTGGTAAACGTATTCTTGCGAAATCCCTGCTTTGTCACTTCGACGTTGTATTTGCCGATCGATAGCAGGTTCAACCGAAACAAACCCGAGGCATCTGACGTGGTGTTGGCTGTTTCACCCGTATCTGCATTGATTGCTTTGACCTCTGCGCCCGGCACGGCCGCACCCTGAGCATCAAGTAGCACGCCCGAGATCGAACCCTTGGTAACCTGCGCCGTTGCAGGCGCCACGCCCAAGCTCATGAGCGAGAAAATCAGTGCCACTAACGTCAGGACAAAAGCGAAGGACTGAGCAGCCGACACTCCAGGCTTCGCTGATAAGACACGCTTCATATCCATACCCCCCATAAAATTCAAATCTCTGCGAATGAGAACACCCTTGGCTTCTGTTTGAGCCTTCCAACGCTATGAGTTAAAGGCAAGGCTCTTTCCAATCTCTAATTTATATAATATTTATCTAACTCCTTTAATTTCAATAAGTTAATTGCGGCTGTAAGCATGGCTTTATGTCCACATCTTCCATATTATGTATAAACCCATTAGGACTCTCCGCTAAAGTGAATCTAAAAGCTACATCGCCACCCTTCCTTCAGGGCGACAACACTTGTCCGGGCCATGGTTTTGCTGATGCTTTGGAGTTTGATTCAGACAAACTAGCACTCAGGGTTCGGGCGCCCGGAGTCTAGGACACATTTGGACCCAAGGTCAAAATTGAAGAAGCAGTTGCCTCAGCCCGGTCGAGAAATCGTTTTCCGG
>CAWAPX010000020.1:0-25814 GCA_963784015.1 uncultured Acidobacteriota bacterium | reverse complement strand
CGTTTCCGGGAGCGAGATCGTGCTAAAGGCTAAGTCATCCGATTACACGCAAAAAGCGCAGACCGATGTGAATGGAGAATTTCATTTTGATGCCGTGCCGCTGGGAGAGTATACGGTCACGGTGACGGACTCATCTTTTGCCGGGCAAGAACAACGCGTAACCGTACTTTCCGGGGCGGCACCCATTCTGCATTTCGAACTGCACATCGCCACGCAGAACCAATCTGTTACGGTTTCGGCCGTTAGCCGCTCCCGGGCAAACCGAATCGGCAACGCCGACAACTCTTGTTGACCGAGCCGAAATTCAGCAGACGCCGGGAGCTTCGAAGACTAACAGTCAGGCGATGATCACGGACTACGTGCCGGGTTCGTACGTGACGCACGATCAACTCCATGTACGCGGCGGCCATCAAGTCAGCTGGTTGATTGATGGCGTACCAATTCCCAACACAAATATCGCAAGCAATCTTGGCCCGCAAATCGATCCCAAGGACATAGACATGCTGGAAGCGCAACGCGGCAGCTACACGGCAGACTACGGTGACCGCACATACGGCGTGTTTAACGTCGCGCCGCGCACTGGATTTGAACGCAACAACGAAGGCGAATTGGTTCTTAGCGCGGGAAATTTCTACCAAACCGACGATCAGATTAATTTCGGCAGCCACACCAACAAACTCGCCTACTATGTGAGCGCAAACGGCAATCGTACCGACCTGGGATTGCAGACACCAACCGCGGCTGTGATCCACGATGCTGCTAACGGCTACGGCGGATTCGGTTCGGTGATTTACAACCTGGACTCGAAGGACCAGTTACGTTTCGTGGGACAAATCCGGCGAGACTACTACCAAGTGCCCTTTGATCCAAATGATCCCAGTCTTCCGGTGACTACGCCACCGCAGTTTCTGAAGGACGCCAACCAGGAGACCGATACGATTGCCACGTTTTGTGGGTGCAGACTTTGACCCGGGTTTGTTGCTGACGGTCTCTCCCTTCTACCACTACAACCGTGCCAATTATGAGAGCAGCCCCGACGACATTCCGTCATCGGCAACCCAAGATCGCGCGTCTTATTACGAGGGTGGACAGGCAACGCTAGCGTGGATCAAAGACCGAAGTAATTTCCGGGGAGGGCTACTGGCTTCGGCGAACAGAATGATGAGCTATTCGCCCTCGTTTACAACGACGGAAGCAAACCGCCGCTAGAGCCCACTCCGGTGAACTCCACGGGGAGCTTAATTGCGGCTTACGCCGAAGAGCAATTCCGCGCGACATCCTGGCTGACGTTGAGCGCGGGAGTGCGACAAACACATTTCTCCGGAGGAGTCGTGGAGAATGCCACCGATCCGCGATTTAGCGTTTCGGCGCGTGTCCCCAAAATAAACTGGGTTTTTCGGGCATTCTACGGCGATCTTTACCAGGCTCCGCCTCTCACCACTATTTCCGGACCATTACTCGAATTTATCACTGACGTGCAGCAACTTGGATTCATTCCGCTACACGGCGAGCGCGACGAAGAGCATCAATACGGCGTCACCATACCTATCAAGGGCTGGACCATTGATGCGGACAACTTCTTGACTCGCGCCAGGAACTATTTCGACCACAACAATTTCAATAACTCGGATATTTTCTTTCCCATCACCATCCAGGGGGCGCGAATTAGTGGATGGGAGTTGACGTTGCGCTCACCGCACATCTGGAATCGCGCCGAGGTTTATGTGACCTATTCGAACCAGGTGGCTCTTGGGTTCGGCGACATCAATGGAGGGCTCACCGACTTTTCCTTCGGCGATGGTTTCAGCCCGCTCGACCACGATCAGCTCAATACCTTGCATGTTGGCGGGCTCGTGAATCTGCCCTGGCGTAGTTATGCTTCGACCGATGTTTACTATGGCTCTGGTTTCGCCAACGGCGATCCACCTCCATCGCATCTGCAAGGCCATACTACCTTTGACCTGACGCTCAGTAAGGATTTTGGCGAACGGTTCTCTTTCTCCGTGAGCGGCACAAATGTGACCAATCGACGACTGCTGCTGGACAACAGTTTCACTTTTGGCGGAACGCATTGGAACGATCCTCGTCAAATCTATGCGCAGATTCGATACCATTTTCATTTCTAGCTGACTGCAGGCAGCGAGAGAAGCGGGCGAGAATTGCTAACTGCCTCTCGCGATTTTCCTTGAAACCTAACAAGCTGAATTGACTTTGGGCCCTCCGCGAATTAGTCTGGCGCGCGGTGTAATCAGCGGCGGCGGCAAACGTTACCAGCCGGAAGAGCTAAAAGGAGAGTTTGATGCGGAAAAGCTTGTTGGCTGCGATGGTGTGTTCGCTTGGTTCGCTTGCGGCGTTTGCAGCTCCGCCACCAAAAGTGGTCTATGTTCGCTGCGGGAAGTTGATCTTCGACGCGGAAAAACCAGCAATCTCGCCGGCAGTCGTGGTGATCACTGATGGGAAGGTGAGTGCCGTTGGCAAGGACATCGCGGTGCCGGCGGGAGCGGAACAAATTGATCTGTCGAGTTTCACCGTGCTGCCGGGATTTGTGGATGCACATATACACATTTGGTCTGGAGCATTCGGGCAGTCCGTTTCGGAGCCACTGGCGGCGCTGCGAGGGAGCAAGGCGATGAGCTATGCGCTTTCTTCCGGCGTTGTTGGAGCGCGCGTTATGGCCACGCAGGGATTTATTGATGTTGCTCTCAAGGATGCGATTGAGGATGGCACGATTCCCGGACCGCACCTGGTGCCAGCCGCTCACGCGATTTCGATTCCAGGCGGACACGGCGATTTCAACGCACAGCCACCGTATTTGCCGATGGACGATTTTTACACCCCATTGCACGGATTCATTAATTCGACTGCCGACGCGGAGAAAGCTGTGCATTTGCAGCTCAAGTATGGAGCGAGGGTGATTAAGGTTATGGCTTCGGGCGGAGTGCTTTCGCCGCTGGATTCGCCGACGTCCGAACAGCTCTCGCCGGAAGAATTGAAAGTGATTGTCGAGCAGGCGCACATGGCGCACGTAAAGGTAGGGTCGCACGCGGAGAACATTCGGAGCATTCGCGCTTCTCTAGAAGCCGGAGTGGACTCGATCGAGCATGGGTCGGAGATGGATCAGGCGTCGGCGGACTTTATGAAGAACCACGGGGTTGTGTTTGTTCCGACCGTTTTCGTCGTCGAGGAAAGTGTGGCGAACGGGGTGAAAATGCATTTTCCGGAGTATGTCATTACAAAGGTGAATGCGCTGGCGAAGACTCATTTTCCTAGCTTTCAGCTTGCGCTGAAATCAGGCGTGACGATCGCGGCTGGATCGGATCATTCGTATGGACCAGGGACCGGAACGGTGCGCGACGAGATGATTTCGGAAGTGAAATATGGGATGACGCCGCAGCAGGCGCTGGTTTCGGGAACCAAAACGAGTGCGGCTTTGCTGGGGCTCGAACAGTTGGGAACGATTGAAACTGGGAAGGAAGGGGATCTTGTGGCGGTCGAAGGCGATCCTTTGAACGATATTCATGCGCTGGAAAAGGTGCGGGCGGTGGTTTTTCAAGGGAAGAGCGTGGCGCCTGCTAACAGGCAGTAGGTATTAGGACGGGCACGGCGTGCCGTGCCCTTACGGAATGTGGGCACGTTTGGGAAATTGTCGTGTTGCCTCAGAGGAGCAGCGGAAGTAAACTTTTTAGTGACGGAAATATCGAAGGCGATGGAGTTCGCCTAAACCGGGCTGGCGCAGAGCGCTGGCTCTGATGACTCCTGGCAGCCACTGGGCTCCAGGAGTTTTTTTGTTGCGGGGCGCGATTGCCGCCGGATCGGAGAACCATTGCGCATACTATTGATTGCGATTTTTGGAGCCGTCGGGACGCTGGCTCGTTATGGGCTGCAGGGTTTCGTACAGACACGGGCTGGAAGCACGTTTCCGCACGGCACGCTAGTTGTGAATCTCACAGGTTGTTTTTTTCTTGGGCTGATCGGGCAATTCACCCTGAACCGCATGGTGATCTCGCCCGACTGGCGTATGGCTATCGCGATCGGTTTTTTTGGCGGCTACACGACGTTTTCGAGCTTTGGCTGGGAGACTGCGAAGATGTTCGAAGCGGGAGAATGGTTGCGCGCGACGACTTACGTCGCCGCAAGCGTGATTGCGGGGTTGTTCTTGTCCGTAGCAGGGATTCGACTGGCGAACCGGTTCTAGGAGCCGCGATGACACACGAAAAATTCGAAGGTGAGCGCACGTTGATGCGCATTCACATTGGGGAATCGGATAAATGGCACAGCAAACCGTTGCACGACGCCATCGTTGAACTCCTTCGCAAAGAGGGCTTTTCCGGCGCAACTGTTCTGCGAGGCGTGGCGGGGTATGGCGGTTCAAGCATATATCACACGGACAAACTGCTGCGCATGTCGCAGGATCTGCCGATTATTGTCGAAGTGATCGAATCGACGGAGCGCATCGAGGCAATACTTCCGCGACTGGATGAGATGGTGGAAGGCGGATTAATTACGCTGGAAAAAGTACGTGTGATTCTGTATCGAGCCGCCAAGAAATAAGCAGACTTTATCGACTGGTTTGCCCTGCTGGAATATCGTGAGATTTTTCTTCCAGCCGCAACACAATTTTCTCTGCATTGAGAACACTCAACTGTAAACTCTCTTTTTCATGGCGGAAGACTCACAAAACAAATCCTGGCTGAACCGCACGGTCCTCGGTGTGGGCCTTACTAGTCTATTTAGCGACTGGAGCCACGAGACTGCAACGGCGGTTCTGCCAGCTTTTCTTGCCGCAATCGGAGCGGGACCTGCTTGGCTCGGTTTGATCGAGGGCTTGGCCGATGGACTATCCAGCTTTACCAAACTTGCCGCCGGTTATTTCACCGATCAGTTGAAAAATCGCAAGCCGCTCGCCATTTTCGGTTACGCCGTCACGGCGCTTTCGACGGCCTCGTTTGCTTTTGCTACGCATGCATATCAAGTGCTACTTGGACGGACGGCGGCATGGCTCGGCCGCGGCGTGCGTTCACCGGCTAAGAAGGCGCTGCTTGCTGCGGATGTTTCGCCGAATGCGTATGGGCGCGCTTTCGGGCTTGAGCGACTGATGGACACGGTGGGAGCGATCGCTGGGCCGCTGACCGCGCTATGGCTGCTGGAAAAGACCGGGCACAACTATCAAAAGGTTTTTCTGTGGACGCTTGCGCCTGGCCTGATTGCCGTGGCTTCTTTCTGGTTGCTGGTACGGGAGCGTCCGATTGCTTCGAAACCGAAGCGATCGTTCTTGATGGGTATACGCGATTTGCCGGCTCCTTTCCGGCGATTTCTTTTGGGAGTCGGCGTGTTTGGCGCGGGCGATTTTTCGCACTCGCTGCTTATTCTCTATGCTTCGCGCATGCTGGCACCTGAGTATGGGCTGGCGCGCGCGGCAAGCATCGCCGTCCTACTCTACACAGTCCACAACGTGTTTTCCGCGGGGTCCGCTTATGCCAGCGGCTGGCTGAGCGATCATATTCCACAACGCAAGCTCGTGCTCGCTGGTGGATACGCATTGGCCGGAATCACGGCAATCCTGCTTTGTACTGGGACGCATTCGCTGTGGCTGCTCGGTGTGATTTTCGTTTTGGCTGGCCTCTATGTTGGTACGGAAGATGCTCTAGAAGATTCTGTCGCAGCGGAGCTTGTGCCTAAAGAGCAGCACGGCATGGCGTTCGGGACACTCGCTGCGGTGAATGCTGCCGGTGATTTCCTTTCGAGCATTCTTGTGGGATTCCTTTGGAGCGCTGTTTCTGTTCAAGCGGCTTTCGCTACTTCTACTGTTCTGTTTTTTGCGGGCGCGATACTCATTCTTCGGCTGCGGCGGTAACGAATTCGCTCAAGCGAACCGGGAATGCGTGCGGATTATTCGTGAGGAGGCAGCTGTTCCGGCCACTGCATCACGCCTACCTTGCCGCCGGGGTCCAACTGAATGGCGGGAGCGTAAAGTCCAAGCAATTCGCGGCGCCACCACAAGCCGTGCACTCGCTTTTCTGCCATCGATGTAAACCAGTATTGCCAGAGGACGGCGCGCACTTGGCGAGGCGGTGTGTTAGGAAAAGGATTCGCGGCAAATAGCGCGAGCACATCGGGCTCGTTCGAAAGAAGACGCCACTCTGTGCGGAAGACGAGCGGATTGTCGCGCCACTCGCCGAGCGACGCGAACCACAAGTTCCAATCAAATCGAGGTTGATAGGGGGCGTAGATGCGAGGCGGTTTGTCCAGTTCCTGAGGTTTATGGCGGAAAGGATAGGCGGTCCAGGTTTGCCCGTCGTTGGAGCCTTGGAATTCAATTTCATAGCGGCCGCGGGTCATCCTTTCGAAAAGTCCATAGCGATTAGCGATTCGAAAAGGCTCGAGCAGGGTTACCGGGGAGGTTGGGAGCGGCGCGGGAGTGATCATCCAAACCATTTGTGCGGTAGTGGCGTAGAAGATCCACGTTAGCAACACTGCCGTTACGGCTATTCGCAGCGGAGCAATCAAAGAGCGAACAGTCTGCCATAAATCGCGAGGAGCGTCTTTCCTCGGCGGAGCTTCGTCTGCCAACGGAGCCAACGGCGGTGCCAAAACCGAGAGTTGGTCGGCAGCAAGCGGAGTAGGCTCAGTGGGAATTGCGATTGAGCGCTTGAACAATGACTGAGTCCATTTAGCAGGGAAAAATTGCCTTAGGAAGCGGTCGTCGAGCAGAAAAAACGCCAGGATGAGAACCAAGTAGTTCAGAAAAGTGTAATTGGCCGTAAGAATGATGCCGATCTGCCAAGGCGTGACGATGAAGAAGAGCGCGACGCGAAATGGCCGTGGCAGAAACGCTGCCCAAATCAAGACAAGTTCGAGCCCGAGCGTGAAGAATGCGGTTGCGGCGTGAAACCAGTGGGGCAAATGTTGGGCGTACCAGCCGATCCAGGTTGGCAGAGGTCCATTTTGGTAATACTCGTCCAGTGCCGTGAAGTTCCGCCACTCGGGATCACCGCCCGCAACTTTTCCGACGCCGGATTCGAAGTAGATGCGGAACCATTCCCAAAGAAGCAGGTAGATAGCGGATCGCATGGGGGGCCGTTGCTCTCCAAACCCGGGACGAAACCCGCCTGGCGCGAGAAAGAGCGAGAGGAAACCGGCTTCGAGCAGCATTCCGTCGGACTGATAACCCGAGAACTCTGCCGCGGCGCTAACGAAGGAAAGAAAACAAACAAAACAGATGGCGAGCATTGGGCGCGGCCAAATATTGAAAACGAGCAGGACGGCGGCTGCCATGCCCACCCAGCAAAGCCCCAGAAGCATGCGTGATCCGTCTGAAAACCACAAAACGCTTGGCACATACCAATATCGGGCGTGGCCAACTTGCTCCGCTATGCTTTTCAGATATTCGCTGGCGGGAAGTATGCCTTGGGGACCGATGAGACCGCGAATTTGAAAAACGAGTGAGAAAAATGCGGAGAAATAGATGGCGCCTAGGGCGCGCAGGAAAATCCAGCGGGACAGAAAACGGTCCGAGAGGCCGTTTCGCGAATCGAAGAGCCAGCGAATGACGGACGATGGAGTCCATTCCATAGACGCGGGACATTATACCGGGGTGGCGACGCGGACAAACTGGTTCAGCGTTTATTGATGGCGTTCTTTTGCGGGGTGGAGCGCTGCTCGACGTGCAAAGCGCAGGTGCCATCCTCGCAAAGCTCGCGATTCCATCGATAGCGATTTCGTGCCACCCATACGTAGAAATGTTGTGCGACAAAGTGAATCCCGGGCACGAGCAGTAGCCAGGCGATTAGCTTCCAGCCGGGCAGTGACAGCCCAATGCGCGCCCAGGCGTCTATACCCGAGTAAACACGCCCGCGTGGATCAACGGCTTGCATGAGGCGCATAGCTTCGTCGAGATTTACCTGAGGAAAGCGAGCGGGCACACTCACATCGTGGAGATCCAGCAGTTCGATATGGTCGCGAGGATCCATGCGCCGTACGCGGGCCACGCCGGCGCGGCATAGGTTGCAGGCTCCATCGTAAAGTACGGTAAGCTCGGCCACGATTCTCCTTGCTAGTCCGTTGCGGCCTTTTGGACCCAGGGCGGCGTATCTCACCGCAGCACGCGGCGCGAGCCCTGGATTTCATTCTAGCAAGCAATGCGCGAGGCTTCGGGTCGACGTACCGTGCGAGCTTATCCTTCGGAGTGTCTTCACCTATAGGAACCACACACACTTCTCTGTTGCGGCGGCTGCGACCGCATGCTAGCCTTGGCGAACAAAAGGCGAATTTCAGGAGGCTTTCACGATGTCCCATTCCCTTGCCGTGCGGGCTGCGGCTTTTGGGTCGCTCGAACCACCGGTTGGCTCGTCGCTAACTCGCGTGCGTGAAGTGCTCGACTCATTGGCGGCTCGCGACGTCAGTGGAGAAGTGCTTACAGCGATACGCTATTTCCCCGCGCGCGAGGCGCAATGGGCCGAGTATCCCGCTTGGGTTCACGCGGATCTTGCCGTTGCGTACGCAGCCAAAGGCATTCGTCAGCTGTATACGCATCAGGCCATCGCCGCAGAAGCTGTCCATGCCGGTAAAAACGTGATCGTGGTTACTCCAACCGCCTCCGGAAAAACTCTTTGCTACAACTTGCCAATCTTGAATTCCATTCTTGAAAATTCGGACACTCGCGCGCTGTATCTTTTTCCTACCAAGGCTTTAGCACAAGATCAGCTAGCGGAACTGTACGACCTTAACCAGCGTCTCGATAACCGCTTCGGAGTTTTCACGTATGACGGCGACACGCCCGCCGACGCGCGCAGGGCCATCCGCGAAAAGGGTCATGTGGTGCTCACGAATCCGGACATGCTACACACAGGCATTCTGCCGCATCACACACGCTGGACACGGCTATTCGAGAACCTTCGATACATCGTGATCGACGAGCTTCATACGTACCGCGGGGTTTTTGGCAGCCATCTTTGCAATGTGCTGCGGCGGCTGCGACGCATTGCGAATTTTTATGGGAGCGATCCACAGTTCATTTGTTGCTCGGCGACAATTGCGAATCCTGGTGAACTTGCTACTCGGCTGCTCGAAAAAGAAGTGGATGTGCTCGACGCCAACGGTGCGCCGGCTGGCGAAAAGACTTTCGTCTTTTACAATCCGCCGGTGGTGAATCGAGCACTCGGAATTCGCCGCAGCTATATCAACGAAACTTCACGAGTCGCGCAGGAGTTCTTGAAGCACGACCTGCAAACGATGGTTTTCGCAAATTCGCGGCTGCAGACAGAGATTCTGCTGACCTATTTCCAGCAGGCAAATCCTCGGCTGCCAGGCAAGCAGGATACGATTCGCGGTTACCGCGGCGGCTATTTGCCGAACGAGCGACGTGAAATCGAACGCGGTTTGCGCGATGGCCGAATTCGCGGCGTGGTATCGACGAGCGCGCTGGAGCTGGGGATCGACGTCGGCTCGCTCGACACCGTTGTGATGGCGGGCTACCCAGGATCGATCGCCGGAACCTGGCAGCGTGCAGGACGCGCTGGACGCCGCAACGGAAGCTCCTGCGCCGTGATGGTGGCTTCTTCTTCGCCGCTGGATCAATACATCGTCCGGCATCCGGACTACTTTTTTGGAAACACGCCGGAGCATGCCTTCATCCAGCCGGACAATCTCGAAATCCTGATCAATCATTTGAAGTGCGCGGCGTTCGAATTGCCCATCGCGCCCGGAGAACGATTCGGCGAAGTCGACGTTCCGGACCTCTGCGCACGCCTGGCCGAAGCCGGCTATCTGCATCTGGCTGGAGATCACTATCACTGGACGCACGAAGCGTATCCAGCCGATACGATCAGTCTCCGTTCGATCAGCAGCGACAATTTCATAATTATTGATGTCACTGGCGCGGCTAATGTCATCGGAGAAGTGGATTTTCCAAGCGCGCTCGTCTTTCTTCATGAAAAAGCAATCTACCTTCACGGAGGACGGCAGTATCACGTCGAACATCTCGATTTCAAAGAGCGAAAGGCTTACGTCAAACAGGTGGACGTCGACTACTACACCGACGCCGTCCGCTACACGCAGGTACGCATGCTCGAGGAAACGCAGACGAGCGCAGCTTCTGCGAATTCGCATTCGCACGGCGACGTTCTCGTCCGCTCGCAAGTGGTCGGCTTCAAGAAAATAAAATTTTTTACTAACGAAAACATCGGCGACGGCAAGCTCGAGCTCCCTGAAAACGAAATGCACACGACGTCGTACTGGATAACACTGGAAAGGCCGTTGCTCGAATCTCTTCCTTATAGCGTGAGCGAACGGCAGAGTGGAATGTTCGGGCTGCTGCATGCGCTGGCGTCAGTTGCGACATTGCTACTTATGTGCGACGGGCGGGATCTTGGCACAGCGATTGGCGAACGCCCGCCTGCGCCTGAAGTTGGCCTCTCCTCCGAGAGGGCGGAGCAAGCCCCGCCCCTTCAGGGCGAGGGCGCGAGCGACGATTTCGCGCCCTCGCGGCTTAGAGACGCATCGTCATCTAAATTAAAAGAATTCTTCGAGCCCAATCTTTATCTGTATGACGCGTATCCCGGAGGCATAGGCTTCTCCGAGCCGCTCTATCGGGCGCACGAACTTCTCATCCACAAAACGCGCGAACTGATCTCCGCCTGCGTGTGCGATGAAGGTTGCCCTTCCTGCGTTGGTCCCGCAGGCGACCTTGCCCCACGGGCCAAAGAAGCCGCGCTGGCCATTCTTGACAGGTTGTGTGGCTAGATGGCTGCTTCCGCTGACAAATTCTCTCACCTCGCCGCGCTCAAGCCCTCGCGACCTGCTTCGTCTCGCCCACCAACTTTGCGCGAACCGGATCAGGAAGATGCCATTGCTCGTCTCATCGGCGCTGGTGTGGCTCGAAATCATTTTGGCGAACACCTTGTCTTGCGCAACTGGTTCTCCACTCCTGAGTTTTCTGAGCCTTCGGATCTCGCCCTCGAACTTCTTTCCCGTACGCGTGACGCAGAGATCTCTCGCCGCACACGCGACGCGCTGGCGGATCCCTCCAAGTGGCTCTTTCTCGACACGGAGACGACCGGACTGGCTGGCGGCACGGGAACCTACGCATTTCTTATTGGTCTGGCCTGGTGGGACGCCGGCGCACTTCAGGTCGAACAACTCTTCATGCGGGATTTTACCGAAGAGTATTCTCTCCTTCACGAGCTTGCCGCCCGCGTCGCGGAGCGTCCCGTTCTTGTCACCTTCAATGGGAAGACGTTCGACTGGCCGCTTCTGGATAGCCGCTTCACCATGACGCGCACGATTTCGACACCACGACTGGCGGCGCATCTTGATCTTTTACATCCCGCGCGCGCTCTCTGGAAGCTTCGCCTCGGCTCTGTTCGGCTGGTCGATTTGGAGCGCCACGTCCTTGATGCTCCTCGCCTCGGCTGGCATCGCGAAGAAGACATCGCCTCGTCCCTTATCCCGCAGTATTACTTCGACTATCTTCGCGGGGGCTCTGCGGATCCACTTATAGGGGTCTTGCGTCACAATCAGATGGATCTGCGCGGCCTCGCAGCGCTCTTCGGCAAGATCAATACACTTCTCACTTCTCAAAAAGGGGAGCGCGATGGGGTGGACAGCCTCGATCTCTTCGGACTCTCGCGATTCTTGGAACGCCGCGGCGATTCGGATCGCGCCCACGTCGCTTGTTCGCAGGCGCTCGATCTGGGCCTTCCCGCCGAATTCCGTCCGCGCGCTCACCGTGATCTCGCGCTGCTCGCCAAACGCCGGGGCGACCACACAGCCGCAACCAAACTCTGGCTTGGACTCGCCGCCGATCCGCAGGATGGTGTACTGGCTTGTGAACAACTGGCCATACATTACGAGCGGCGCGCCAAGGATACTGTCCGCGCAACGGAATTTGCACGCCTCGGATTGGCCAAACTCCAGGGCCTGCGCGCAAATATGAGGGATCCTAACGCCGCAGCCCGCGCAACGCGCCTTGCTGAAAAATTGTTAGTTCGAATCAACCGTCTGGAAGGTAAGACAAAAAGCAAATCTGTGGATCATGCAGCGCCCGGCTTGTCTCTCTTAAAGTCCTCAGCGACGTAGGGTTCAGCGAGCAGCGCCAATCGCCTTGGACGCCGCGGGCGCGGCGGACCAGCCAACCATCTCATTGATGCCGTCAAATACAGTCCGGCTCGTGCCTTCCACGCTGATGCAGTCCGTTCCCACGCAGCGCAAGAAGACTCCGCCGTCTGTTGTATCAAAAGAAAGGAAATTCGGCAGGCGTGATTCGTTCTGGCGTGCACCATACTTTTTTTCTAGCGCCCCGGAGTACAGGCCAAAAAACTTGGCGGTGTGTTCATCACTGTCCAGGTGCAGACGCGCAATCAAAATCAGCCGCTTGGTTTGCTTCTGTTCGTAAAGTGCGTAGCGGTCCCCATCCCACGCCGCTGCAAGAGGCTTAGCTATCTTCTCGCCCAGAAACTGTTTCAGTATTTCCATCCAGCCAAACTCGCCCATGACGTTCTCATCGATCTTGGTCCAATCCACGCCAACCAGCTTTTGGAAAGAAGGAATGGTGACCGCAGTGGGAATTTTCCCCGACTTGTAAATGTCGGGATGCATGATTTGCTGTGTGGAAACGGGCGGTTTGGCGAACACAGCCGACAACCCATTCCACCCGGAAGGCTTTAAGATCGCCGTGGAAAACGTCAATCCTCCAAAATAGGGAAAGATCATGGAGTCTTTCAGAAACTGGGGCGCTTCCTGCAGCTTGGGCGATTTGGACATATCGCCGGTAAACAGGGAAGGATCAATCGCGGGCAAATCCTCTACCGAACGCCCCGTGCCTTTCAGAAGGTAATCGATCATGGCGGCCATGGCGCTGCCTTCCAGCACGGATTCGCGCGCCAGTTCAGCGTCGTCGTTGGGCTGCGCCGCTTTCGCCCACGCCTCAATCTGAAAGTGCTGGTCTTGCAGCGCGTGGGTCAACTCGTGGGCCATGACCATGCGCTGGTCGTCTATCGGAATCCAATCTGCAATATAGAATTCGCGCGCTTTTGGATCGTAAAGACCCGCGATCTGTTCGGTGAGCAGATCAACCATAAAATCATCCAAAGCAAATCCCTTAGGGATGAGTCCAAAGGCTTCGGCGCTTCGTGCCTCTGCATAACGCTCCGCCGGGTTTTTCTCTTCATCCATCTCCCGCAAGACATAGGCGCGTATCTCATCTCGCGATCGCAAAGTTTTCTTTACGGGCGTGAGCTGTTTAAGCCCGGTGATCTCGCTCACTTGTTGCAACACTTCATCCGCCGTCGCCGCAAACTCCGAGGTGTTCACTTTCGGCTGAGCAGCCGCAGGGGGAGCCGTCGTCGCTTGCTGCGCGCGAAACGTGCTCCCACCGGCGAAGCACAGACCAATTACCATAAGCGCATAAAGACGTGGAATGATTCTCTTGATCGATGGGAGCATAGTCTTTGCAGAATAACAGATAAGCGTTGGCGACAGCCGCGGCCTGCGAAACTCTGGACACCTCGGAGGAAATGCTCTTTCCCTTATCCGGCGAGGCCGGCCGGTAATTCAGCTGCTGGATGTTTCGCAAAGGCCGCCTACTCAGCGCAAGCATCTAAGAAGAAGGAAGATAGCCCCGCAGCAACGCTCGCAAAAATCATGCCGCATGATTTTTGCTGGTTCGGATGAAAAAATCTTTAAAAGAAATTCACAGGCGCGCGTTCTGAATCCTTAACAGAATGGTAATTCTGTTATACTCTGCAACCTGTCTCCTAGCGTTCTTTTCCCGAGGAAAATATGCTCCCCGGACTTCGTCTGCGGCAATCGCGCGAACGGCTTGGATTAACCTATCGTGATGTCGAACGTGCCAGTTTTGAATTAGCAGCGCGCCGCGGCCGTCCTGAGCTGATTCTTCATATTAGCCGCCTGGCGGATATTGAGAATCGGGGGGTCGTCCCGGGCCTGCACAAACTTTATACGCTTGCCGCGGTCTACCACTTGAATCCGCTCGAAATATTTCGATGGTATGACGTTCCTATTGAAGATTGTTTTCCTGATGGAGGCGCCTTTCATGCCCCGCATACGCATCTTGCCGCTCCTCCGGTCTCGCTCAAGACTCCTCTGAGGTTTGATCCTGCATTCGATCCGAAGCGAACGGAACTGCTTTCCCGAATGGTCGAGAAATGGGGGAGTCTGGAGGGCGTGCTTACTAATGGCAATGCCCGCCACCGTTATGGATACATCGGTCTCTCGGACAGGCGCATGGTTCCGCTCCTCCGTCCCGGTAGCGTCGTGCTTGTGGACGTGACCGTTAGCCGTATCCAGGACGACGATTGGGCCAATGAATACGACCGTCCCATGTATTTTGTGGAGTTGCGCGGCGGTTATCGATGTGGATGGTTTCAGCAGGACGGCTCACGCCTGCTCATGCAGCCCCACCCTCTATCTCGCTGTGTGCCGGAGGTTTGGCACCTTCCGGAAGAAGCCGAAGTGGTCGGCCGCGTGGTGGGAGTCGTTACGAGGCTGAATGAACCTTGGAGCATTCTTTCTGAAGAAGCTCCAGCAGTACGCGGAGATTCGAACAGAAAAGCTCCTTGAGATAGCCGGGAGCGCGCTCCGGAATCAAAACGCGGTAGGCCTCCAGCCTCCGCCAATGAGCCAACGTCGAGCTTAACTCGCCCGGCATTCGCTCCAGACATTCCTTTAAGTCTGCTTCCTGCCTAACCAACGGAGTTTCGAGAACCCGTTCAAAGATTTGCTCATGGCACAATTCCAGTGATTGTTGCACCGCTTCGTCCGGATACAAGGCCGCGAGCCCGGCGTGCTCGTATTTTCCGCTGGAGAGATCGCGCAACGAGGCCATATAGGTAAGCCTGCCGAATTCCCCTGGAATTCCCGCCAGAGTAGTCAGCGTGAAATCCTGAATGATGCGCCGGTTTTGCTGGAGTTGCGTAATCGTTTTCATGTAGTGCCGCGTTCCGCAGACGGAACGTTTTAAACCATCATCCTCAACTCTTCCGATTCTTCTTCAAGGTTGCAGCCAGGAGGTTTTCAACCTTGAAAACAAATATCTCAATACGCCTGTCATTGCTTGTCTTTGCGATCTCGATCGTACTCCCTGTTAATAGCTCGGTCAACAAGTTGTTCAGTAACAGCCAGGCTAGGGTCTCTGCTGCTATTCTGAGTGGCTCACCGCTCCCGACCCCTACTCCGCCTGGGTTGAGCCTCATTGCCTCAAGTGGCTCACCCCTCCCAACGCCCACGCCCCCCGGCTTGAGCCTCATCGCCGCGAGTGGTTCACCTCTTCCGACTCCTACGCCGCCTGGGTTGAGCCTTATCGCCGTAAGCGGTTCACCGCTTCCAACTCCTACGCCGCCTGGGTTGGCCTCGTAGCCGCTGAGGCCTGGTCTCTTCACTTTAAACTTTCTCGCGACGGATGTCAGAGACGCAGAGAAGCCCGATAGCTCCGCAACTCGCCCTTGTCGCAAAAAGGCGAATTGCGGAGCTTCATTTCTAAGAAGCTTCTAATACGAGCTGCGGTCGTCCAGCCTCGCACACAAGCAGTGCCGTGCTATCTACACGACCTCTATCTACCCGTTCTCTGCCTAACATTTGATCGCAGCTAAGAGGCCATCGTCTCATGAATAAATTGCGTCGTCCGAGGCGCAACGACGCTTTAGTGTTGCCATATTTCCAACTTTCAATCAATACCCAATAAAGATGACTTGATTGTTTACCGGCCAGTAAAGACATGCTAGGATTCGACGCTTATGGGTGGCTTTACTCACGCCGTGCTATGGTTGTGGGCCTTTAGCGTTCTGACACAACTATTCGTGCTGGCCCTTCTCTTCCTGAAGGGGAATTTCAGGAAGCTGCCATATTTTACCTTCTACGTTGCGCTAAATATTTGCCAGGCTGGTTTCCTCGTATTTGTTTATAGGCATTCTTGGAATCATCTTGCCACCCCCGGAACCCTCGCATGGACGTCAGAGTGCATAACTCTTGTCGCCCAGGCTCTGGCCACAATCGAAATTCTTGAGATTACGCTTAGACCGTACCAAGGCATTTGGGGGCTCGGATGGCGCGCCTTGACAGTCACCTCAGGAATCGTCGTCCTTCTCGTCGTCCTGGCAGCTCGCGGCCATTGGGCAGTGGCTCGATGGTTCGAACTCGATCGCGGCTATCATCTCACTTTTGCGACTGCTCTGATCGCCTGCCTGCTCCTTATTCGTTACTACTCGATTCCCGTTCCGTCCGTCTACAAAATGTTACTTGGCGGATTTTGTTTTTATTCCTGCAGCGAGATCATCGTCAATACGCTGCTTCAAGCCTACTTCAAAGAAGATTTTTTCGTCCACGCGGCGGCATGGCAACTTTTGACCATGTCTTGCTTTATAGTCACCCTAGTTGTTTGGGCGGTCGCGCTCCGGAAGGCCTTGCCCGTAGACGATCGTAAACCAGCCTCTTCTTCGGATGCCGATTATCAGCGGCTATCCCCGGAGATTAATGAAGACTTGCGCCGGCTGAATGAAAAGCTCCTCCGGCTTTGGAAACTGGAGGAGCGTGAACAGTGAATCCCGCTCTTTCACTGCTGATTGGTCTCGCACTTCTCATTCTGCTTCTTCTTGGGTGGGTCCTGCGGGACCCTCGAAAGCGCACGAGCCCCGATAAGGGTCTCGACTCCGCCGAGGATTTGGGACAGCGCCACGTTAATTATTTTCCGCAGGTGCGCCAAGCTCTGTCTGCGGAAGACTTAGTCTTTCTTTCCTCGCGAGGCACATCTCAACTCGTACGCAGGATGCGCAAGGAGCGCCGAAAAATTGCTCTGGACTATCTGTCTTGCCTCCGGGGCGACTTCCTGAGGTTATGGCGGTTGGCGCGAGTGATTGCCTCAATGTCGCCGCAAGTCGGCGCCGCGGAGGAATTCGCACGGCTCCGCCTGGGGCTGACTTTTTCCTTGCACTATGAATTGATCCGCATCAAGTTCGTACTAGGGTTCGCTCCCCTTCCCGAGCTTGGATCTTTGAGCGATGCGGTTAGCAGGCTCTCGATCCGGTTGGAGTCGGCAATGAACAACCTCGGAGAGCGTGCGGCGCTGGCAGCCAAGCTGGCGTCATCGCTGGACGACGGGCACGGTCTCGATACTCCCTAACACGCCATCCACAGCCGCTAGCAAGTCGGCCGCTTTGAATGGTTTCTGTAGAATGTAATTTCCGTTCTGTGGCGTGACGTCTGGAGGACGCCCGAGCGGAGCGACTCCCCGCATCCATAGACATCGTTTCGCCATACCTGGCTTGCGAGCCATAACCCAGTCATGAAGTATGTTGCGTCCCGCAGTGCCGGAAAGATCAAGATCCGCGACAATTAAATCGAACTGGCGATTCTCGAGGAGGGCCATCGCATCCGCGGCCGTCTTTGCCGTCTCCACTTCGTGCTCTCGCTCGAGCAAAATGGCTTTAACAGTTTCCAAGACCGAATCGTCCTGATCTATTAATAGGATGCGGCCTTCTTTTACCTGCTCGATCGTCTGGCCTGCTTCGGGGGCCTTCACCGGCCGAATCGGCTGATAGGGCACCTCAATCGTAAAGGACGCCCCTCGAGGAGGAACATTGCTAACCCGGATCGATCCACCGTGTTCCGTGATGATTCCGTAACAGATGCTGAGACCGAGTCCGGTTCCCTTACCAACCGGCTTCGTCGTGTAAAACGGGTCAAAGACCCTCGACGCATCCTTCACACCAGGGCCACTGTCAGTAAATTCGATGAAGAGCTTGTCTCCATTGGCTCCCGTCCGGACCCAGAGATCTCCTTCGTTGGAGTGTTCCAGCATCGCGTCCACGGCGTTGTTAACCATGTTCAGGAACACCTGCTGCAATTGGTGGGGATCCGCAGATGTATAAGGAAGTTCTGGAGAAAGTTCCAGATGCACACGAATGTGATTCATGCGTAGGTCGTAGTCGCGCAGAGCAAGAGTCTCTTCCAGAATCAGATTCAGCTGCACAGGTACTCGTTCCGGTTTGTGCTGCCGCGCAAAGCTCAAAAGATTCTGCACGATGCGATGCGTCCGCTGCGCTTGTTTATATAGTTTTTCGGAGTATTCGATTCCTTGCGGCCCCATCTGTCCGCTCGAAGTAAGTAACTGGCTATACCCGAGGATGGCCGTGAGAGGGTTGTTCAATTCGTGCGCCACGCCAGAAATCAGCTGCCCGACGGCGGCCATCTTCTCGCTGTGCAAGAGTTGTTCCTGCGTGCGGCGCAAATTGTCGTACGCCTGGCGCGCCTCTTCGTAAAGCGTGGTGCGTTCAATGGCGCTGGAAAGCTGGCTGCCGACAGCAATCAGCAGGTTGACGTCGGCAGGTGAAAACTCCTTCGGCGTGCGGCTGCCAACCGTCAAGCCCCCGATAACGCGGTCTTTCGACCAGAGAACAACAATGTAGGCGGACAGCAGCTCTTCTTTCCTCTGAGCTTCACGAAAAATTGCAGGCAGCGGGAGTCCCTGTACGGATAGAAACGTCGCGTGCACGGCCTTGATGTGCTGAAGCAGCTCGGGCTTCAGGGTGACCGCGGGGAAATTCCTGGCGTACTCGGAACGGTGTCCCACTGCGGCCACGCGACGGATCTTCGTACCTTCTTCGTCAAACAGGTACAGCGCGCATGCATCCAAGCTGAAAAGTTCCGCCATCTGCCGCAGTGTTCGATGCAGCGAATCGCTCAAGTCCATCGACTCCATGAGCGTTTGGCCGATGGAGTTCAAAACCAGCAGCTCCCGGTTGCGCCGCCGTATTTCTTGCTCTGCGCGTTTTCGTTCGGTGATGTCCAGAAGAAAACCCTGATAGGCAGTGACATTGCCCGCGGCGTCCTTGACTGAAATGGAGGACTCCAGCACTGTACGGATCTCGCCGTCTTTGCGCCTCATTTCGAATTCGAAGTCCGCCACCGTCCCGTGTTCCTGGAGCAGTTTCTTCAGCCGCTCGCGGTCCGCGGAGTTTACATACATCGTGCCGGGAATATCAGCTCCCAACAATTCCTCGCGAGTCTCAAATCCTGTCATGCGCATCATCGCATCATTAAAATCGAGGAATCGTCCCTGTGGCGTCGAAATAAAAACGCCTTCCTGCACGCTGGACACGAGCGTGCGATACTTTTCTTCCGCGCGCTTTCTCTCCGTGATGTCCTTCAAGACGTGCACCGTGCCCAGTAAATTTCCCGCCGGGTCGGTGAACGTTGAATTCGACGCAAGAAAATAACCTTGCAGCCAAGGATCCGTGTCATCTCCTTCGCCTGCGACACCCTCGCAATACGGGCACACTTCATAAGACCGATTCTTTCGCGCAAGCAGGTCTGTCACCCCACGGCCAACAAGCGCTTGCGAATCTCTGCCCAGAAGATGCCCCAAACGCAAGTTACATCGGAGAATCCTTCCCTGCCGGTCGTGTACAAGGATTGGGTCCCCAATTGAATCAAACGTGTACGCCCATTGCTGCTGTACGGTTGCGACTTGCTCGAACAGCCGGACATTTTGGAGCGTCAATCCCAACAGGTTGCTGATATTCAGCAAGTACGAGATTTCGTCTGCCTGAAACTGCTCGTCTCGCGTCGAACCGATGGCGATGATTCCGAGCGGTCCGTCTTTTCCCGGTAGCGCCATGGTGATGCTATTCCCGATGCCGCCCTCAGCCATTCTCTGGCGCACAGCCGGATCCGGTTCATCTTCCATGCGGAAGAATTCGCACTCTTTGTGCAACACTCTCTGCGTCCACGGCGTCTTGGCTGACAATTTTCCGTACTTTTCCAGGTAATCCTTCTGAAAGCCGACCGAAGCGTGCACCACAAGCTGGGCCTTGTCTCCTTCGCCCTCCAGCAGGCGTACAAGTCCGTGCGTCGCTCCCAAGCTCTCTACCAGATGCGCAAGAACGCGATCCAAGACATCCTGGACGGAAAGCGTTTGCGTGCTGGCAGTCGTCAGCAGCGTAAGACGTCGCAGTTTCTCGTTCAGCTCGACGGTTCGCGAACGCGCACCCTCCAGCACAACGACCACCATGGCGATTCCCAGCGCCACGCCTAACAGATGGTCAAACGCCACTCGCAACAAGTAATAGGGATGCTGCGGCCAAAGAGGACGGTCCAATCCGTGGATGCCGGTCAGTAAGAAAATGCCCTCCAGCAATCGCACTCCGTGCCCGCGCTTCAATAACGGAGACCGCCAGAGCACCATCCCGGCCCACAGGCATACGCCGCTTGCCAGCAGCGCGGTTCCCCACGCCACGTTGGCATAGTCTGGCGTGACGGCGCGTTGAAAATAATAAACGCCGAATAGAACCACGCCCGCAAGCGGCAGGATTGGCCAGCTTCGCTTCCCCGCTCCGGTCGTAAATTGCACCGCAGCGGCGGCGAAGAGCAGCATCGCCGCCACTCTTCCCATCACCACCCACATCCAAAATTGCGGCAAGTTGCGGCTCAGCATTGCTACTTCGCAGAGCGAGGCCAGGGTGAACACAAGCCACCCAGTAACCCACAACCGGAAATACCTATTGATATGATCGCGCTGGAAAATAAAAAAGAGGACCAGCAGAATAATGAACGCTGTCGCTTCGAAGAAAGCGATGCCGAGCAGGCCCTGGTTCACCAACACGATGCGCTGCCTCCCGGTCTGAATCGTCCTCGTCGCGAGACGAAGCCCCTGCTTCTCTCGCGAGGGACGTCACAGAGCCCTCTCTGAAGGTTCCTTTGACGCTAACATGCTATTTTCTTAATGGGCAAGGCCACCGCAATCCCGCTGTGCCGTCCCGTATAATGGCAACGGGGGCAAACACTCGTGGAGCTAGAACAGATACTGGTCGTGGACGATGAAGAGGCGATTCGAGAAGTCGTTTCCACCATGCTCGAATCGAAAGGCTATCGCTGCGCGGCCGTAAGCAATGGTCGCGCTGCCCAGGAACAAGTCAAAAAATCCAAACCGGATCTCGTCTTGAGCGACATGATTATGCCCGAGATGGACGGGATCAAGTTGCTCGATTGGCTTCGAGAGTACGACCCCGAAATTCCTGTGATCATGGTCACAGCTATCCATGACATTTCTACCGCTCTAGAAGCTATCCGCCGCGGTGCTTACGATTACATCCTTAAGCCCTTCGAGAAGGACCAACTCTTTTTGGGCGTTGGACGCGCTCTTCAGCATCGCCGCCTCGTCGCGGAAAACCGCAGCTACCAGATTCAGCTCGAGCAGCAGGTCGAAGCGCGGACCGCGGAACTCACGCATACGCTGGACAAACTCGAACGATCGTACGACGACACCCTCGAAGCCCTTGGCAGCGCTCTCGACTTAAAAGATGCCGAAACAGAAGGTCATTGTCAGCGCGTCACGGCCTTCACCATTTCTATCGCCAAGGCCATGCCTGTCCCGAATCATTACCTGGCCGTTCTAGCCCGCGCCGCTTTCCTCCACGACATCGGCAAAATGGCCATTCCCGATGGCATTCTGCGCAAGCCCGGTCCTCTCACCGACGACGAGAAAAAGATCATGCGCACGCATTGCCAGATCGGCTACGACATGCTGACTCGAATTCCTTTCCTCCAGGAGGCTGCGGAAATCGTCCTCGCTCATCAGGAGTTCTACGACGGCACCGGTTATCCGCGCGGACTGAAAGGTGACCAGATTCCGCTTGGAGCCCGCATTTTCACGATTGCTGATTCGCTCGATGCAATGATCAGCGACCGGCCCTACCGCCGCGCGCTCCCCATGGGACACGCCCGTGAAGAAATTCGCCGCTGTTCCGGCAGCCAGTTTGATCCGAAGGTCGTCGAGGTCTTCTCCACCATTCCCGAAGAGCACTGGCTCGATCTACGCGAGCACTTAGGCTCACCGTTCCGGCTAGCCCACTTGAAGAACCTGTAGGGGTTTCTTTTCTGTCAAATGTGCGGAATGGCTGAATCGCGAGATTGAGAATTTCCTCGCAAGGCGCAGTCTTTCAGACTGTGCCTTGCAGCCCCAAGTCAGGCGTTCAAAAGGCCCTCGACGCAACCATCCACACCCTAAAAGGCACAAGTTTGAAGTAGAGTATCACCGGAAATAGAGAACGGGAGCCACGCACTGTGGCTCCCGTTCTCTTAACTCATCAATTCGTTGACAGCTGGCCTTAGAAAGCGTACTTCAGCCAGAACTTGATGGATCGGTTTCCGTCAATTGTAGAAGCTATGTTGCCAAAATTTGGGCTTAACAGGTCATAGCTGTTGACCCCGCCATCCGTAAACAGATTGGGGTGGTTAAAGGCATTGAAAAACTCAACGCGTAAAGTAAGCGACTGGCGCTCCAGGAATTTGAAGGAGCGCTGTACGGAAGTGTCGTAGTACATCTGTCCGGGACCGACGAACGTATTGCGTCCCACATTTCCGAAGCCGCTCGCTTGGAATATGTAACGGAAGCTGGATGCTGGCTGCGCTACGCACGTTGACAGTCCGTTTAGGCAGTCCTGGATTGGGCCAAAGAATGTCCCCGGTGTCGCCGAGAGACCCAGCTGCGTTCCATCGATTCCGATGGACGAGAAAGGTGCACTCATGCTGCCGAGGTTCGGACGGTCCTGGGTGTGGCCGTCTCCATTCACATCGAATCCGTCGGAGATCGTTTCAGGTGCACCCGTCTGGAATGTAGCTGTACCAGCCCACTGCCAATTCCTGATTACCTGGCTCAAAATCTTCATGCCCATATTGTCCCCACCGTGGGGATATGGCAGATCCCAGATATATGTCATCACGAACCGATGACGCCGGTCGTAGGCCGACAGGCCATAATCTTGCTTCTGATTCAATAGGTTCTGAGAGAACGAACTAAGGCCCGTCGAGGTAAATACTTCCGAGGTATCATCGATCAACTTGGAGTAAGTGTAAGCCCCTCGGAACAGTAGCCCGTGGGAGAACTTACGATCAAGTGTGACCTGTCCGGAGTTATAGTTTGAGTCCCCCGCATTGTCGCGCACTAGGACTTCGCCAAGATTAGGATTCAGGCGCAGGCCGGTATTGCCGTCGATGTAATTGTAGTCCTGGTTGGTAAATAGATGTTCTCACGCGTGCCTACGTAGGCAGTTGTCAAAATAAATCCGCCTGGCAGTTGCCGTTGAATATCCAAGTTCCACTGGAACGTTAAGGGA
Organism: uncultured Acidobacteriota bacterium; assembly: GCA_963784015.1. GTDB lineage: Bacteria > Acidobacteriota > Terriglobia > Acidiferrales > UBA7541 > Acidiferrum. The sequence continues at coordinate 2,691 of CAWAPX010000020.1, read as the reverse complement.
TTCAGAATGTGGCTGGCCATGGTATCCATAGTTGCCTGTGGGTCTGCTACTGGCGACAAACCGGTGAGCAGGCCTGAGGCATCCGCCAACCTCAGTGCCAGTTCGCTGAAGTGGCAGTTAGTGTGCCCCCGTTAACGTTAGGAACTGTGCTGCCCGTGTTGTCCAAGATGTTGGTGAAGATACCGTCATAGAACATGCCCGCTCCGGCGCGTATCACGGTCTTGTCTTGTCCGAGGAATCGCTGCCAGAACTTCGGCGTCCAGGCAAAACCCACACGTGGTGCAAAGTTGTTCTTGTCGCCTTGCTGCTTCGTAGCCAGGAAGTTGGGGAAAACTGCTCCTGCAACCCCGAACGTGAAAGCCTGAGTGTTAATCGACGGGAATGGAACAATGTTGCCAACCGTGCCCCAGTACTCGTAGCGAAGGCCGAGGTTTACTGTGAAGTTCGGCTTCACGTGCCACGTATCCTGAACATACGGGGCATAGATCCCAACAAAGGGTTGCACTTCGGGATTCCCAAAATTAATGGAAACAGCTCCCGAGGATCCTGAGAAGTCGTCTACGAAATTACCAAGACTTGTGAACGCTGGACTGGTGGCGCTTGCCGGACTAGCCTGATAAGAAATCGTTCCGCGGGAGTTGAACGGAATACCATCATCGACCTGCAGCCAATCGATGTCTCCGCCAAAGGTAAATTGGTGGCGGCCCACGGTGTAGGTAAGCGCATCCTGGATCTGGTAAGACTTGTGACCACGGAACTGCGGAATTCCCGTTGGAATACCGAGGCCAGGCAACCCGGAGTTGGCGATGGAAATCCCTGGAGTATTAGCCAGAGGACTTGCCAAAGAAGCCGCCGTGGGAGAAAAGCTGAAGTCGATATTTGAGTAGGAGAATCGCAATTGGTTCATCGTATTCACGTTAAAAGTATGATTCCACACCGTGGTGAACGCCTGCGCGGGACCACCCTGCTGCGTATCATACGGCGGCAGATTGGTGGGGAAATTAAAGAAATCTGGCGTGAGCGATGAGTCACTTCGCCTGTAGCTTGCTCGCAAGCTGTCTACGTCTGTTGGATTGTAATCCACTCGGACTTCCCACTCGCGGGTTAGAGAAACCACGTCGCCCTGACTACGGACGAAATCTCCAACATCCACAGATCCCCGATCGATGCCAGCGGCATTAGGACCAAGGGCAATCGGGGTGCCATCCGAAACCCGTGCAACGAGGCCTCCCAAGGCTTTCATAGCAGCCAACATTGGGGTTCGGAAGCAACGAATTCAAAGTAACAATGCCAGCGGCCGTGGGAATTGTGATAGGCGCTGCGTTTGCTGCCGCTGCCGAATAATCGCGATCCGATTGTGCGGTTCGAAAAAGAGCTTGTTCTTCTTCACGGGGCCGCCAAAATTAAATCCAAAGACTTTTTCATTATTTTGAGGATTTTTGGTGATACCTCCCAAGGCGGCTTGGGAGATCGCGGCAAAGGCGCTATTCCGATTTTGCTCCACGTCTCTCCATGGAGTTTGTTCCGTCCTACTGATTTCGTTCGTTACGGAACCTCCGCCTCGGCCGTATTCTGCGCTGTAGGCATTTGTCAAAATCGTGACCTCTTGGATCGCTCCAAGATTCGTCGTTTGGAAAGCTTGCCCGTTGATCGAGTTATCGTTGTTATCCTGGCCGTCGATGAGGAAATTATTTGCGCGTGGCCGCGTTCCGTTCACCGAGAATCCTATCCCGTTGCTGAACGAATACCGTCGCCGTCCTAACTCCAGCTTGGGTCAATACGAGCGACATCGGGTTTCCGCTTTGAATGGGCAAATCGTGGACCTCTTTCTGGGAGATCTCTGCGCCTAGCGACCAGACTCAGTCTGCAACTCCTGCGCGCTTGTTGCTTCCACCGTGATCGTGCTCGATATACCGCCGATTTGCAGCGAGGCATTCGCGGAAACTTCAAAGGAGCCCTTACGTGAATCCCAGCCAATTCAAAATGTGAAAACCCAGTAGCCTGAATGGAGACCGTGTAAGTGCCGCAGGAGACTTTCAATTCTATATCCGCCTGCGGTTGTGTCTGTGCTCCGCTCTATACCGAGCTCCTTGCTCGAAGCGGTTACCTTTGCTTTGGAACTACCGCGCCGCTAGTATCAGTTACTGTGCCGACGATGGTTCCATCGCTCGACTGAGAACAGCTGCAGGCGCCATCAAGGTCGTAACCACCACTCCAAATGTCAAAGTAAAGACAGGGTATGCCAACCAATCCCCGCCAATAGCAGATTTCATAACAATCGCCCCCATTAAGTTTCCCTTATATTGATCAGACTGTATTTCAGATATCAACACCTCTATCAGACTTCCTGTGCGCGAGTTTGGCATACGCGGCCCACTCTTAAGCTCGGATTTAGCTCGGGTGAACACTTCTAAGTCCTTTGTTCCCATTATAGGTAAAATCCTACCCTATTGATCTACAAGAGCTCATCCAATTATCTGTATTGTTCCCCATCCCATTCTTCAGGAATGTTTTACTTGGCGGGAGATATCCATCAAGGATTCCAATTTTTCCAGGTTTGGCCACAGTCTCCCGAAATCACCTTTCTACTACCATCAATGGGTACTGGTCTGAGGGTGACAGTTACCCGAGGGACTTTATCGTTCACTATTAACTAGAATGCGACCTCAGTTCTTTGTATGTTTGGCTCGG
>CAWAPX010000019.1:0-18903 GCA_963784015.1 uncultured Acidobacteriota bacterium | reverse complement strand
ATCGCGCCCCTACGGTGGAATGACTTCGCTCGATTAGAAGGTGAATTTTAGGGACATTTGGATTTGGCGGGGGCTGCCGATGGTTTTGTTGACGATGCCGATGCCGCTCAATGTTGGAGAGGAATAGAGCGGCGCGCCGTAGATGGGGAAATCGTCGAAGTTTAGGTTTTGGGTGACGTTGTTGATGGGGATGTCGAAGCTGGGAGTGTTGGTTAGGTTGAAGACTTCGAAGGTGTACTTCATAGCGACGCGTTCGGTGATCTGGGTCATTTTGATTACGGAGAGGTCGGTGCGGCGCTGCCAGGGCTGGCGGAAGATGTTGCGCTGGCCGGTGGTGTAGGTGGTTTCGAAAGTGTCACCGGCGGGGATGGCGCCGCCGAGGTCGCCGGGGTTGAGAAGCGGGACGGTAAAGCAATTGGGATTGAGGGCTGGGAAGCCCGGGTTTGTGCCGCTGGCGCCGGTATAGGCATTGGAAGGCGTGCAGCCGGGTGCGAGAGGGACGATCGGATTGGTGATGCCGTCGCTGGTGCCGTAATAGATGCTGCCGACCGCGCCGGAGTAGTCGATGACGCTGTAGGGTTGGCCGCTCTGGATGATGGCCAAGCCAGCCACGGCCCAACCGTCGGCGAAGCGGCCGCGCCATGAAGTCAGCTCATAAAATTTAGGGAGCTCGTAGAGATAGGTGAAGTTGATGACGTGTGTGCGGTCGAAGTCCGAGAGGCCATAGCCGCTGCGAAGGTCGGTGGCGTTGTTGCCGTTGTAGAAGAGGCCCATGGCGCTTTGTTCATCGGTAGCGTGGGAATAGGTGTAGGAGAAGCCGGCCTGGAAGCCGTGGCTTATGCGTTTTTCCACGTGGACCTGCAGGGCGTTGTAGGCGGAGATGCCTGCGGCGGTGTAGGACTCAGACTCCGAGGAATAGCCAATGTAGGGGACGCGGAGGTCGTTGTTGCCGCCTTCGTAGTTCTCCATCATGGTGGTGCCATCGGGGAGACCCATAGGTACGCAGCCGGCGCTGGCGCCGCTAGCGTTGCAAGTGGAAGTGTAAGCGCAGGCCGCGGGGTTGAGTGTGGGATTGCAGCCTGCTGGCGCAAGAACGGTGTAGCCGTAGGTGTAGCTCTGGCCGTGTATGGGATGACTGGGACTGGCGATGCCGGCTTGGTTGAAGGGGACAGGAATGATTTCATGGCGGCCGAGATTGCCGACGTAGCCGATGGTAATAGCTAAATCTTTGCGAGGCTGCCACTGGATGTCGAGAGTTTGGTTGAGAGTGTAGGGAAGTTTATTGGCACGGTTGTAGTCGGCGAAGGAGAAGAGCTGCGCGCCATTTTCGATGGCGGCGGCGTTGGGGAGGACAATGCTGGCGGGATTGCCGGTGGGAGGAGGCTGCAGGGTCGCTCCCCAAGGATTGGAGAACGAGCCGCCGGTTGGCTGAGTAGGGTCGCAGGTGGGGATGAAGCTCTGATAGAAGGTGCCGATGGCGCTGCAAACCTGAGAATTGACGAAGGGAGGAGCTTGATTTACGCCGAAGGGGCCGCCAGCAATCACGCCAGCAGCAAAGCCAGGGGAAAGGTAGGTGAAGAGTTCGCCGCGGTCGTAGTACATGCCCCAGCCGGCGCGGACGACGATTTTGTTGTGAAACATTTCGGGGCTCCAGGCGACACCGAGACGCGGGCCCAGGCTCCATTGGCGGCCAGTGAGAGTGGAATCGCTGACGCCTTTGCTTGGGAATTGTTTGTTATTGCCGGCGATGAGAAAGCCGGTGTTGACGATGGTGTCGGTGGCGTCGTTGTAGTCGTATTCAGAGGGATCGAAATTGTAGAGGCGGCCATATTTTTCGGTGAGGCCGCCGTGATCGTCGAAGCGGAGGCCGGCAGTGAGGCTGAGGTTGGGCAAGATTTGATATTTGTCCTGGAGAAAGAGGCCGGTTTCCTTGGAGCGATAGTAGCGATTGGCGTCCCCCTGGAGATAGGCGGTGGTGATGAAACCGTCGGGAGTGTAGGGGACGACGAGGCCTTGGAGGAATTGGGAGAAATCGGCGAAACCGACAGTGCCTTTGTCGGTGCGCTGATCGCGAGTGTTGAGCTGAGTGTAGGCGAAATTGCCGCCGAAGGTGAGGGTGTGCTTGCCTAGGGTCCAGATGGCGTTGGCGCTCGGCATGAAGCGATTCTGGAAGACGCCGGTCCATGCGCCTTGAGAAGCGGCGCCGCTACCGATGTTGGTGGCGGCGTTGAAGACGAAGTTCTCGTTGTAGGGAGCGGAGTTGCCGTAGTCGTCGACGATGGAGATGCCGGGGAAGAAGGGAGAGCCGAAGGTGTTAATGGTGGAATCGGCGGCGGATGCTCCGGTGAGACCCTGAACGTAGGAGCCGAATTGTTGAGGGGTGAAGGGCTGCTGGATGGTGCTGTAAATCTTTTCACGGATGAAGCCGAAGACTTCGACGACGCTGAGATTGGGTTTCACGACCTGGGTGTTGGTGATGGATGCGACCTGGCTGCCGGCGTCGAGATTCTGGGTGAAGCCGGGAGAGCCGGAAAAAGCGTAGGGAGCAATGCTGGGATCGTGCTGATAGTAATACTTGAACGCGACAGTGTCTGTTGAAGTGGCAATCCAATCGAGGTCGGAGACCACTTGATCCGCTTTGAAGTAGGCGGTGCCGGGTGTGAATGTGTTTTCGGGGAAGCTAATGGTGGGGACGAAGCTGTTGGCTGAGGGGAATAGGAATTGACCGTTGGGGAGTTTGTAATTGAGTAGGCCGTAGGCGATGGGGCTGATGTCGCCGGGGGCGGTGCCGATGGTGGGATTGACGGTGGCGGAATCGGGAAAGTTTCCGTTCACGAGGGCGGCTAAGGCGGCGGGGCTGCGGTCGCTGGTAAGGCCAGGAGGAACGGAAACGCGGGAGCTGCCAATTTCGGCGTCGGATTTTTCGACGTGCTGATAGGAGAGAAAGCCGAAGAGCTTGTTCTTGACGACAGCGCCGCCGACTGTGCCGCCGGCGGTGTAGTTGTGAAGGCCGGGAACTTTGTCGCTGGCGGGAATATTGGGGTCGGCGTTGTAGAAAAAGGGAGCAGCGTTGAGGGCGTCCGAGGCGCGATAGACGTAAGCGCTTCCGTGGAGATTGTTGGTGCCGGAAGCGGTGCTCATGTCGATGTGGGCGCCGCTGGTGGAACCTTGCTGGGCGTCGTACATGGAGGTGTTGACGCGAAATTCTTCGATGGTTTCGGGAGCCGGCGTGGGGAGAGCCTGGCCGATGGCGAGATAGGGAGAGGCGGTGCTTTGAAGAGGCTCCGCAGTCGTGCTGGAAATGCTGGCGGCGCCACCGATGCCGGTGTTGTTGACGATGCGGGCGCTGGCTACCTGGCTGGTGCTTTTGCCGTTGAAGAGGTTGCTGGCGTCGACGCCGTTGAGGAGGAACGTGTTGCTGGTGTCGCGTTGGCCGTTGGCCCAGATGGGGAGATTGCCGAGGCCGGCGTTGACGCCAGAGCCGCTGGCGAGTTCCGCGTTCACGCCAGGAGAGAGAATGGCGATGCCGGTAAAGCTGCCGGTGGGCAAGGGGATCGATTCGATTTGAATTTTTTCAAGAATGTAGCCGTTGGTGGTGTCGACTGCGTTTAGTAAGGGGGTGGCTTCGACCGTGACAGTGGTGCCAACCTGACCAACTTTGAGAGTGGCATTGACCGTGGCAGTTCGATCGGCTTGGACGACGATGGAGGGGATTCTTTGCGTTTCGAAACCATCGTGCGAGAACGTGAGGGTATAGGAGCCGATCGGGAGGTTTACAAAATCGTAGCTGCCGACGCTGGTGGTTTTTTGAGTGCGGGTAAGTTGCGTGCTATCCGAGACGACGGTGACAGTGGCGTCGGCGAGAACGCCGCCGGAAGAGTCGGTGACTGTGCCGGTTATGCCGCCGAGAGTTTGTTGAGGGAAGGCGCGAAGCGGGAGAAGAAGTGCGACGCAACAACAAAGAAAAGATGCGAAGAAGAAAAAAGCTCTGCCTGATGGCTTGGTCATTCCGCGACGCCTCCCACTTTCTGTGAGCACACCCAACTGGTCGTCATTCGGATGCAAACCAAGCAAAAAATTTACAAAGGAAGTCGGTTTCACCCCGCTTGGCTGTGCGCGTATGACGATAAGGTTGCAGGAAAGTATTCCAAAATGCTGTAGAACCGAAACGCAAACTTTTGTTTTCCTCGATTTGTTTTTTAATTTCAACGAGGTAGGCGACCGCGCTGGCAGCTTTTTGAGCCGCGCCTAATATAGAGCGGCGCGAGTCGCTGAGAAAGGCGGCAGCAGAGCTGCCGCACTCCAAATCGCTACTCCGCAATAATATGCGGAACTCGGTAGTAGGGAGTTTGGCTAGCTTTGAGCCAGTGTTGGCTTTTGATGGCGGGAGCGCCAGAAAAACCATGAGAGGCCGATCACAAGATAGGCGAGGTAGATGTAGGGGAGTTTGCCGTAGGGGCCCTCGGGGACGGGATAGATATTTCCGACTAGGGCGAGGAGCATGGCGGCGCAGGCTAGCCAGGGGATAATTTGGGCACCGCGGTGATAGGCGTTGTGTGCGCGGAGATAGCGTGGGAGTGCGACACTGACGAGGGCATACGTCACGATGAAGCCGTAGGTGGCTAGCGAACCCATCCAGCCGTAAACGTCGAGGCCGCTGGCGCCTCGAGCGGCGAGGATGGCGACGGGGAGAACGGCGGCGGTTCCAGTGACGGCGATGGCGAGGCCGGGGGTTTCGTTGCGCGCGTGCGTCTTGCGTAACGAACCGTGGGCGAGGCCGTTGTGCGACATGAGAAGCAAGACGCGTGCGGCGGCGGTGATGCAGGCCAGGGTTCCGGCAAACATGCTGACCAACGCGCCTATATCAATAAGCAGACCAAATATCGGGAGGCCAGCAAGTTTGGCCAAGACGCGCATGGGGGCTGTGCTGGTGGCGAGATCTTGACCAGCGGCGCGCAGGCCAAGGATTTCGGTGTAGGCGCAAAGGATGAAGATGGCGCCGGCGAGGAGTGCGCTTTGGATTACGGCGCGGGGAATTGTTTTTAGCGGATTTCGCGCTTCTGAGCCGAGCGTGGTGGCGCTTTCGAACCCTACAAAGCTAAAAAGCGCCAGTACAAGGCCGAGGCGCAGGCCGCTGCCGGTCATGCCGCGAAGGTGGAATTGTTCCCAGTCGAGATGCCAACCGTGGCGAACCAATACCAGTAGCACGACGATTAAAATGAAGGAGACGGAGACGGCTTCGATCCACAACATCAGGCGAGCGGAGATTTTTACATCGCGCCAGGCGATCCAAATGGAGATGGCCGTGACGAATAAAGCGAGAAACGTGGCGGAGGCGCCGTGACCGGTTGCGTCACGCAGCAAGAGGATTGCGAAGTGATAGAAACCGCCGATTACGCTGGAGCCCGTTGCGATATACGCGAGGAGAAGGCTCCAAGCAGCTGTGGCGCCGAGGGACGGTGGAAGAATCATCGAGGCATAGGTGTAGAGCGAGCCCGGCGATGCGGAGTAACGTGAAAATTTTGCGATACACAGGGCCACGAGGAGAATAGCGGCCGTTGCCAGGACGTAGGCAAGCCAGGTGCCGTTACCCGCAAGAGCGCAGACTAGCGGGATGGTTGCGACTGGAGTTGTGGTAGGCGCGATGGTGGAGACAGACTGCGCAAGCGTCTCCATCGGCGAGAGAACGTCGCGCCGCAATCCATAACTGTTTGCTTCGGGAAGCGTTTGCGCCATTTCTTAAGCCGAACCCTCCTGCCAATACTTCAGCTGGTCAGGCAAACAATGGCGGTCACGATATAGAGTCTGTTCCATTGGCACAAGCGGTTTATAGGTCGGAGACGAATGACAGCCCGTCAAAATTTCGATTTGCTGTTGCTTTTGTTTGGCTCGGTGAGGTCCTCGGTGCCTTACAGGGGGACAACCGGAAATTAATTTTCTCCTTATTGAGCGTTGCCAGATTTGGATTCGCGCTGGTCACTGAGAAAAGCGGCAGCAGAGCTGCCGCACTCCACATGCCTAGTGCCTATATTATGTGGGACTCAGTAAGTTGAACTCGCGGATTCGCTTAGGGCGGGAGCGTTGTCGACTCGCTGCGAGCCCAGGAAGGAATAGAGGGAGATATAGATGTAGGCGAGGAAGGGGATGGAGTAGGCGAGAGCGTAGCTGTGAAACTTGTCGGAAATCAGGCCCATGATCGGTGTGAGAACGGCGCCGCCGACGATGGCCAAGACCAGGAAGGAGCCACCTAGTTTTGTGTTTGGGCCGAGACCTTTCAGGCCGAGAGCGAAGATAGTGGGAAACATTAAGGACATGAAGAAGCTGGTTAGGAAGACGCACCAGATGCCGACCCAGCCCGGGAAGAAAACTCCGATGGAGACGAGGATCATATTTGCCACGGCGTAGAAACCCATGAGGCGACTTGGCGAAATGAAGCGCATGAACCAAGCGGAAACGAAGCGGCCAACTCCGAAGGCGGCGAGTGTGCCGATGAGAAAATAGCCCGCGGTCTTTTCCGGCTTGTGAGCGTACTCCTGAACGTACGGAATGAAATAGCTCCACGTGCCGACCTGGGCTCCGACGTAGAAGAATTGCGCTACTACGGCTAGGAGAAAATGTCTTTGACGGAGGAGCTGGCTGAAGCTGCCGTGATCGCCATCGGCGGCTTCATTTTCGCTTGAGATGGCCGGGAATTTCGTGCGGAGGATGAGAATCGCCCAGACTATCGCGACAACGCCGAGAACGAGGTAGGGGCGGACCACGCGCAGCACCTCAAACTGGAGATAGGTCTGGTACGTGTTGTCGGCTTGGCGGGCGGCAATTTGCGCAGAGGTCAGCTCGACACCGGAAAAAATGAAGACTGTGCCGATGAGTGCTCCGGTCATGGCGCCGAAGGGATTGAAGGCTTGCGAAAAATTTAGACGGCGCTCTGAGGTGTCAGGATCGCCAAGCTGAGCGATGAATGGATTGGAGGCCGTTTCGAGAAAGGACAAGCCGCTGGCAATAACGAATAGCGCGAAAAGAAAGAAAGCGTAACTGCTCTGTAGTGCGGCCGGCCAGAACAAGAAACAGCCGGAAGCAAGGAGCAGGAGACCGACGATGAAGCCGGGTTTATAGCCGACGCGTTTCATGAAAAGGGCTGCGGGAATGGCTGGGAGAAAATAGCCGAGATAGAAAGCGGTTTGCACGAGGCTGGCTTGAAAGCGAGAGATCGCGAAGGACTTCATGAAATGGCGGATGAGGACGTCGTTCAGGTTATTGGGAATGCCCCAGAGGAAGAAAAGCACGGTGACGAGAACGAAGGGAACAATCTGGCCCGCGGGAAACAGGGAATGACGGGCGGACAATGCTGTTTTTCCTGAGGAGCTTTCTAGTTGATGCTGTGCCATCGTCCGTCTTCTCCTATGACTTTCCATAAAGCGCCGTGAAAGCGGAACACTGGCGCGCGTTTTTCTCGATCAGTCGAGCTGCACCATGATTTTCGTAAACTTCGACGGATTGGAACTCCAAGCTTCCAGGATGCTCGGAGCATCGTTCAGGGAAACGATTGAGCTGACGGCATCCTGGACGGGAAACTTGTGCTCCTCGAGCATTTTGATGACGGTGCGAAAATCTTCTGGCAGCGCGTTGCGCGAGCCGAGAATATCGAGTTCTTTTTGAACGAACAGTTTGGTTTCGTAGGCTACCGGTTCTTTCGCGTAGCCGATGTAGACGACGCGGCCAGTGAAGGCGACTTCTTCGACCGCTGCACGAAACGTTTGGGGATGGCCGACGGCTTCGATGACGACGTCTGGTCCGCGGCCGTCGGTGAACTCCAACAGCTGATCATGGAGCGGAGACTTGGCGGAGTTCACGATGTGAGTGGCGCCGGCTTTTTTGGCGAGCTGAAGCTTATCATCGTCGAGGTCAACAGCGATGGTGGCGGCGCCAGCAAAATGGGAGGCGGCGATGGCGCCGAGACCCACGCCGCCGCAGCCGAAGATGGCGACTCTGTCGGCGGAAGTCACGCGGCCTCTGGCAACGGCGTGAAAACCTACGGTGAGCGGTTCCACGAGGCAGAGCTCTTCGATCGTAAGTGGCGCTGGGTAGAGTTTTTCGGGTGGCATGGTGATGAATTCGGTCAGTGCACCATCGCGCTGGACGCCGAGAGTTTCGTTGAACGCGCAAGCATTAGGGCGACCGCGGAGGCAGGAGGGGCATTTGCCGCAATTTGTGTAGGGAGACATGGTGACATTTACTCCGGCGGCGAGCGCCGGAAACGAAGGGCTTCCTTCGACAATCGTGGCGGCAATTTCGTGGCCGGGGATGCGCGGAAACTGGACCATGGGATTTTTGCCACGAAAGGAATTTAGATCGCTGCCGCAGAGGCCAACCATGCGGACGCGGAGCAACACTTTGCCATGCTCGATCTGTAGTTGAGGCACAGACTCGATGAAGGCCTTGCCTGGTTCTTTGATGATGAGTGCTTTCATTGTTTTCGAATTCATGCCTTGTGGCCCAGAGAGTAGACTTCCGTGGCCACACCACCAAGAATCATGTCCTGCTCCGCGCTGGACAACTTAGAGATGAATTCGCGCAGAGTGGAAAACCAGGTTTGGTAGGTAGCCGCCAAAAGACAGACGGGCCAATCCGAGCCCGCCATTAGCCGTTTGGGACCGAAAGCGTCCAGGACGACTTCGAAATAAGGCAACAAGTCTGGAAGAGTCCATTGGGTCCAGTGCGCTTCGGTGACCATCCCAGACAGCTTGCAATAAACATTTTGTCTGCGCGCCAATTCGCGAATGTTTGTGCGCCAGGGCTCGAGCATGTGCTCGCGAATGCGCGGTTTGGCGATGTGATCCAAGACGAAGACCTGAGATGGATGGCGGTCCACGAAGGAAATAGCGGCGGGAAGCTGACGCTCGAAGATCAGAATGTCATAGACGAGTCCGTGCTGCTTGAAGAGCGCGATGCCAGCGTTGAAATCCGGGCGCAGCAGGAAGGCATCGTCGGGTTCGTCCTGAACAACATGGCGGAAACCTTTTAATTTCTTAAAATGTTGAAAACGTTCGAGGACCTGAGGGAATTCGGGGCTGGCGATGGGCGCCCAGGCGACGACTCCACGAATAACGGGAAATTCTTGCGCGAAGTTCAGCAGGGACTCGGTCTCCGCAAGCGATTGCCTTGCTTGAACGGCGACGCTTCCTTGTATTCCTGAAGACGCGAGCACTTGCTGGAGATCTTGCGGAAGAAAATCTCTGGCAATTGGCGCCATGTTGCCGGCGATCCAGCCGTAGTCTTCTTTCGAATAGCGCCATAGATGGTGGTGGGCGTCTATTCGATCAGTCATGGTTTTGGGCGTTCGGGAGGGTGCATTTACGAAGGACATTGAAACGACAGACGCGCGTTAGACCTTTGACGAGCACATGAAAAGGTGTGTGGTGCACGCGGGGAAGAATCGCATTTAGGACGATGCTATGTCGAGAGGATTCGAAACGAGGACACCGTACCCGGCGAACCGCTTTTGAGGGAGCCGGTTATTGTTGCCAGCCACCGCCGAGGGCTTGGTAGAGCTGAACGAGTGAGAGGAGTTCGTTGGCCTGAGCTTGCGCTAGATTAAGTTCGGCCGAGAAATAGTTGGTTTCGTTGGTGAGAACCTCGAGGTAGCTGGCCACACCACCTTTGTAGCGAATATTGGAAAGATGGGCCGCGCCTTGGGCGGAGGCGGTGAGGAGTTCCTGCTGCTCGCGAAATTCACGGAGTTTGCGATAGCCGATGAGGGCGTCGGAAACTTCGCGGAAGGATTGCTGAATAGTTTGCTGATAGGAAAGAACAGCTTCCTGCTGCTGAGCTTCGGCAAGCCGAACGCCAAATCGAATTTTCCCTGCGGTGAAAATGGGCTGAGCGAGGGATCCGGCAACAGTCCAGAGACCCGCCGTGCCGGCGAAGAGTCGCGCGAGGGCGTCGCTTTGGAAGCCACCTGCACCGGTCAAAGAAATTTGAGGGTAATAAGCGGCGCGCGCGACACCGATCTGGGCGTTGGCGGCAACGAGGACCTGTTCGGACTGGCGGATATCCGGGCGACGCTCGAGAAGTTCCGAGGGAATGCCGGCAGGAACTTCAGGGGAGTGAGGCTGCTCGGTGAGTGGGAGGCCGCGCGTAATCGGGCCCGGGTTGTTTCCCAGCAACGTACTAATGAGATTTTCCTGCTGCTGAATGCGGCGCTCTAGGTCGGGAATTTCTTCGCTTGCGGTGTAAACAAGTTGCTCGGCCTGGCGAACGTCCAGTTCAGATGTATTGCCATGATTGGCCAGGACGGTGGTGAGGCGAAGAGATTCGCGGCGCGCGGTGAGAGCGTTTTGGGAGAGCTCCATCTGAAGATCGAGAGCGCGAAGCTGGAAATATGCGGAGGCCACGCTGGAGACAAGGGAGCTGATCACAGCGCGTCGGCCCCACTCTGTGGCGAGCAGAGAAGCACGGGCAGCTTCGGTGGCGCGGCGATATTGTCCCCAGAAATCGAGTTGCCAGGCGGCGGAAAGAAACACTTGTCCGGTGGATTGCTCAAGAGCAGGAAAGGCGATTGTTTCCGGAGTGCGTTGCGCACCGAGATTAGCGCCACCGCTGACGCTGGGAAACTGATTGGAACGCGTGATGCCCAATTGCGCTTGTGCCTGGAGAATGTGGGTGGCGGCGATGCGAACGTCGTAATTCTGCTGAATCGCAGTGCGGATTAGGGATTGGAGCTGCTCATCGCGAAAAACGTCCCACCATTTTTGATCGCCCAGCGAGGCGGCTTCGGCTACGGCTGCATCGCGCGAAACGCCGCGAAACTCTGTGGGAACGACGGCGGCGGGGCGTTTGTAGTCAGGCCCTACCATGCAGCCAGAAATAAGCAAGGTGATTAGAAACGATGCGAGGAGAGGTTTCATTTTAGTCGTCTCCTCCTGCCGGGCTTATCCGCGGCGCGGGACTTGCGCTGACCATAGCGGCGCGGCCAGCTTTGCCAAGGGAGAGGCGCTCGACTACGTAAAAGACGGCGGGAATAAAGAAGATGCCGAGGGCGCTGGCCGCGAGCATGCCGCCGATTACAGCGGTGCCCATGATTTGACGGGCGACGGAACCTGCGCCACTGGCGGTCCAGAGAGGGACGCAGCCGAGGATGAAAGCAAAGGAGGTCATCAGGATGGGACGCAATCGCAGGCGGGCACCTTCGAGAGCGGCATCGACCAGCGGTTTGCCCTCTTCATATTGATCCTTGGCAAATTCGACGATGAGGATGGCGTTTTTGGCGGCGAGACCGATGAGCATGACCAGGCCGATTTGCGAGTAGACGTCGTTTTCGATCTGCACCATGTAGGTGGGAAGAAATGCGGAGAGCAAAACGCGACGTAACCAGAGGATGAAGAAGGCGCCGAAGACTGCGACCGGAGTGCTGAGAAGAACGCTGAAGGGCAACGTCCAGCTCTCATAGAGCGCGGCGAGAATTAGAAAAACAAAAAGGAGAGAAAAGGCAAAGACCGCGGAGGCGGGGACGCCCTGCTGGGCTTTTTTCTCTTGAAAGGACATGCCCAGGTAGTCGTAGCCCATTTCGCGAGGCATGGTTTGGTCGAAGACCCCTTCCATGGCGGCCATGGCCTGGCCGGCGCTGTAACCGGGAGCAGCGGCGCCGTTGATTTGGGCAGAGCGGTATTCATTGAAGCGCATGGTGAATTCGGGGCCGGGGCGAGGTTCGAATCTCGTGACAGCGGCGAGCGGAACCATTTCGCTCTTAGCATTTTTGACGAAGAATTGGCCGACGTTTTCGGCGCGCGTGCGATAGGCACCTTCGGCTTCGATGTACACCTGCCACTGGCGGCCGAAACGATTGAAATAGTTGATAAAAAGGCCGCCCATGAAGGCTTGAAGAGTCTGGTAGACGTCTTTGACGGCCACACCTTGCTTGATGACTTTGTCGCGGTCCACATCGACGAATTGCTGCGGGACGCTGGGAAGGAAAGTGGTGCTGACGTTGGCGATTTCGGGACGTTTGCGCGCGGCGGCGAGAAATTTATTTAGATTGTCGGCGAGGAATTCAACGTCGTTGCCGGCGCGGTCTTCCAAGACAAAAGTGAAGCCGCCGGAAGTGCCGACACCGGGGATGGCGGGAGGTGAAAAAGAGAAAGCAATGCCTTCGGGAATTTTGCTGAGGTCGCGATTGATGTTCTGTTTGATCTGTTGGAACTGTTCTTGGCGGGATTTGCGATCGTCCCAAGGCTTGAGGGTTACGAAGAAGAAGCCGTTGTAGCTAGTGCGGACGAAGCTGAGAAGGCTGAAGCCGATGACGCTGGTGGTGTACTGGACGCCCGGAGTGTGGGCGAGAACGTCTTCGACTTTGCGCGCGACTTCATCGGTGCGTTGAAGAGAGGCGGCGTTTGGCAATTGCAGATTGATGTAGAGATAGCCCTGATCTTCATCGGGGAGAAAGCTCGAAGGAACTTTGGCGCTGAAAAAGCCGGCGCCGACTCCGAAGAGCACGAGGAGTATGAGAGCGATAGCGCTCTTGCGGATCAGGAAGCCGCAGACGCGAACATAGGCGTTGGTGGCGCTGGTGAAGGTGCGGTTAAACCAACCGAAAAATCTCTTGAGCAAACCTCCGCGAGTCGTGTCCTTGGGGCGCAATAGCAATGCGGAGAGAGCAGGGCTCAGTGTGAGGGCGTTGAAAGCGGAGAGTGCGACAGAGATCGCGATGGTGACGGCGAATTGTTGATAGAGACGGCCGGTAATGCCGGGGATAAACGCAGTAGGGATGAAGACGGCGGAGAGAACAAGAGCGATGCCGACGACGGGGCCGGAGATCTCCGTCATGGCTTTGAGAGCGGCTTCTTTTGGCGAAAGGCCGTCTTCGATGTGGCGCTCGACGGCTTCGACGACCACGATGGCGTCATCGACGACGAGACCGATGGCCAGAACCAAGCCAAAAAGAGAAAGCGTATTGATGGAAAAGCCGAATAGAGGAAAGAAGATGAAGGTGCCGACGAGAGAAACGGGCACAGCGAGAAGCGGAATAAGAGTGGCGCGCCAGCCCTGGAGAAAAATGTAGACGACGATAATGACGAGGCCAATGGCGATCAACAGCGTTTCGACGATTTCCTTGATGCCCTGCGTGACGGCCAGCGTGGTGTCGAGGGATACGACGTAATCGATGTCGCCGGGAAAGCGCGATTTGGCTTCGATCATCAATTTTTTGAGGGCGTCGGCGGCTTGCACGGCGTTGGAGCCCGGCAATTGATAAGCCGCGATGATGGCGCCGGGTTTTCCGTTGAGACGGCCAAGAACGCTATAGTTTTGCGCGCCAAGCTCGACGCGGGCCACGTCTTTGACACGAACCACGCCCCCTAATGTGTCTTCGCGCACGACTATTTGGCCGAATTCTTCTGGGGAAGAAAGACGGCCCTGAGCGCGGACGGAGTACGTAAACTCCTGACCCTTAGGAACTGGTTCGCTGCCCACCTGGCCCGCGGGATTCACAGTGTTTTGCGATGAGATGGCATTGACGATTTCCGGAACGGTGATGGCGAGCTTGGCCAATTGGTCGGGCTTTACCCAGAGGCGCATGGCGTACTGGCCGGCGCCGAAAATCTGGACGCTGCCGATGCCGTAGAGCCTCGTGATCTGGTCGCTAAGATTGATATAGGCGAAGTTAGAAAGGAATTGGGCGTCGTAAGTGCCGTTCGGGGAATAGACAGTGATGAGCATGAGAGGAGCGGTGACGGTTTTTTGGACGGTGATGCCGTAGTTGTTGACGTCGGCGGGCAATTGGGATGCGGCTTGCGTTTCGCGCATCTGGGTGAGAATGAGATCGGTGTTCGGGTCGGTCTTAACGTCGTAATCGACGATAAGGCGCATGCCACCGTCGGCGGTGGAATTCAGCGAATACATGTAGTTCATGTTGTCCACGCCGCTCATCTGCTGCTCGATGGGGGTGGCGACGGATTGCTCGATGGTGCCTGCGTCGGCGCCGACATAGGTGGCAACCACTTGAACTTCGGGAGGAACGATGTTCGGAAAGAGGGCGACTGGCAGAGTGAGAATGGTGATGGCGCCAACAATCACCATGACGATGGAGATCACCATAGCGACGATGGGACGATTGATGAAAAATTTTGACATGGATCAATCCGCTCCCGCGGCTGCGGCCAGTGGTTGGGGATTGACGATAGATCCGTCCCGCACTTTTTGCACCCCTTCGACGACGACGATGTCGCCTTTTTTCACGCCACTGTCGATGATCCATTCCGTCCCGACGCGTTCGCCGACTTTGACCATGCGAACGTTGACCTTGTTATCGCTGCCAACAACTGCCAGTTGAAAGCTGCCTTGCAGTTCAGTGACAGCGCGTTGGGGAACGAGTAGAGCGCCAGTGCGGGTGTAAGTGGAGGCACGAATGCGACCGAATTGTCCGGGACGCAGGAAATTTTTGGGGTTGGGAAACGCGGAGACGACACGGATGGTTCCCGTGGTTATGTCCACCTGGCGGTCGGTATAAAGAACGCGGCCCTTGGATGGATAAACGGTTCCGTCGGCGAGGATCAGTTCAAGCGGAGGAGAATCCTGGGGGACGTTAGACTTATCCTCTGGCTCGTTGATGCGAACGGCGAGACGCGAATACTCCTGTTCGCTTATCGGGAAATACGCCTTGATGGGATTGACCTGAGAGATGGAAGTAAGGACGGTGCTGGGATTCACGAGGTTACCGAGCTGGATTTGAGCGATGCCGGCAATGCCTTCGAATAGCGACGTGACATGAGTGAATCCCAAATTTAACTGAGCTTGTTCCACTTGTGCTTCCGAGGACTGAACGGCGGCTTTTGCGGCAAGATTTGCCTGAATATCATTGTCGAGCTGGCTTTGTGCGATGGCGCGCTCTTTGGCGAGGGGAGTGTCGCGGTCAACGTCGAGCTGGGTCTTGCCTAGCTGCGCTTGAGCTTCCGCTAGTTGGGCCTTGGCTTGATCGAGCAGAGCCTGGAAAGGGCGTGGGTCAATCTCGAACAAAACAGCGCCATTTTGAACCTGCGATCCTTCTTTGTAGGTTTGCTTGATGATGTAACCTGTGACTTGCGGCTGGATTTGGGCGTTGACGTAGCCGTCCAGGGTGGCGACCCACTCACTTACTATGGGGACATCTCTTTGCACCACAGCGGTGACTTTGACATCCGGCGGAGGCGCGGAGGGCGCTGCGGCTTTTCCCCCGCAACCAGCAAAGAAAAAGAGAACGAGGAAAACGGCGGTCATGAAGAGCGTGGCTGGACCAGCGGAGTAGGCGGAGCGACAATCACGGAGCCGCGGTCTGCGGTGCGAAGGTAAACCTAACGGTCCGGGGCCAGCGAATTCGAGCGACATTAATACTCCTTGCACGACGAGAAAAAGTAGCACCCCTCCCTAATTTTGATGGGTGACATCCAGCCTCATCCGAAACGGCAAATCTACAGGGCGGGCGACGTTGTCTTCAAAGCAGCGATCTTTTTCGATACACCCGTTAGAGCCACTTAGATGTAAATGAGGCTTAAGTAGATACAAGGAAAGTCGAGGTGCGTGGTCAGTTCGCTAGGCACCTTGCCGAAGGGTCTGCTGCCTACGTTCATAAGGCACGTACACTGGTTCCCAAATATTCGCTTGAAGTTCGCGGTTCAGGGAATCTTCGTCGGCAACCTGCGCCTGTCCATCCTTAATCGCCTGTCTTCCGACAGCTTGTCCGATCAAGCGGCCGAGCTGACGCGCTTCCGAAAGCGCGGGAAGAAGGCTTGCGCTTTTATCCTTCTGTGTAGGCAGGTGACGCACCAATTCCTGAGCTGCCGCTTTGACCATCGAATCTGTGACGTGTTTGGCTTTGGAGGCAATAATTCCAAGAGCGAGCCCGGGAAATATGTAAGAGTTATTGGTTTGGGCAATGGGAATTTTCCTGCCACCAAAATTTACCGGTTCGAACGGACTGCCAGTGCCGATCAGCGCCCGTCCTTCCGTCCAATCCATCAGATCCTGGGGAGTTGCTTCGCTACGTGAGGTGGGGTTCGAGAGTGGAAAGATCACCGGCCGCGTCGTTTGCTTAGCCATTTCACGCACTGCCTGTTCGGTGAACGCCCCAGCCTGGCCAGACACTCCGATGAGGACCGTGGGCTTCGCATTGCGTACCACCTCAAGCAGCGTGATTTCACCATTCGTTTGCCTCCAACTCTGGACTTCCTGTTCTTTGCGCGCATAGATTCGCTGGTCGGGCCGCAGGTCTTTTGTGCTTTCTGTAATGAGGCCATAACGATCGATTGCGTAAAAATGACTCCGAGCTTCCACTTCCGACATGCCCGTGTCCTGCATGAACTGCGCCAGCAGATCCGTGATGCCTATACCGGCGCTCCCGAAACCAACTACTGCGATCTTCTGCTTCTCGAGTGGGACGCCGGTCACATTGATGGCGGAAATTAATGTGGCGGTGGCTACAGCCGCGGTGCCCTGAATGTCGTCATTGAACGTGCAAAGTTGGTCCCGGTAGCGCGCAAGAAATCGAGCGGCATTCGAACCGGCGAAATCCTCCCACTGCAACAGGACATGGGGCCAACGCTTCTTGACGTTCTGGACAAAAAGATCCACGAAAGCGTCGTACTCTTCACCACGGACCCGATGATTTCTCCATCCAATGTAGAGGGGATTTTTTAACCTGTCCTCGTTGTTCGTTCCCACATCAAGCAAAATCGGAAGGCAATGTTCGGGATGAATGCCACCGAGCGCGGTGTAAAGAGCCATTTTCCCGATGGGAATGCCCATGCCGCCGGCGCCTTGATCACCGAGCCCTAGAATTCTTTCACCATCGCTGAACACGATGCATCTCACACCGTCATAGCGAGGATGAGCCAGAATCTGAGCGATTCGATCTTTATTCGGATAGCTGATGAACAAGCCGCGCGGCTTTCTCCAGATTTCGCTGAAACGCTGACAACCCTCGCCCACGGTTGGCGTATAAACCAATGGCAGCATCTGTTCGACATTGCGAACCAGGAGCGCGTAGAAAAGAGTCTCATTGGTATCCTGCAGATCGCGGAGAAAGGCGTATTTATTGAAAGAGGTTGACTGCCCCGCCAGTGCTTGGAGCCGACGATCAATCTGCTCATCGAGACTGCCGATGTGCGGCGGAAGCAATCCATGCAGGTCGAATATGTCCCGTTCGTGATTGGGAAACGCTGTGCCTTTGTTGAGTCGGGGAGAATTTATTAGATCGTATCCAGAAAGTGAAACCTGCAAAGTCTCGCTGCTGTATTCTTGTCGCAGGTGCTCAGACATTTCGCCCTCCTCACGTTCGATATTCATTCTTCCATACACCACTGCTCATCTGGGCCAGGAAGAAACGAACTGCCAAGCAGACCATAGTTTGGCGTTTTATGCGGAACGGCGCCACGGTGGACCAATAATTCTGTTTGATTCCCGCCTCATCATTTTGGCAAGGGCGAGCGCATTGTATTCAAACTGAGTAGGTACATTGCCTAAAGGGAGAGTCAGGAGTAAATTTTGGGTTGGACAAGAAGTCAAAAGGGAAATTCTGGTCGAAGAGGTGGGTCCATGAAACGTAGGGATTTCCTGCGCTCTGCAGGAATGGTGTCAGCAGCAATGGCGTTCCCCAAGGTGGGGCGAACGTTCGTACAGGGAACAGCTCCTGAGGCTTGGCGTACGTTCGATGTGACGACGAGCGTACAAGTCCTGAAACCTTCCGGAACTACCCGGATATGGATGCCGACGGCGCTGCTGAATCCGACTCCGTTCCAGAAGACACTTGCGAATGACTTCAAGGCCGAAGGCGGTACCGCGAAACTGGTCGAGGGTGGCACCGACTCGCTGGGAATCATCACGGCGGAATTTCCCTCCGGCGTGATGCCGGTGCTCACGGTGACCAGCCGGGTCACCACCAAGAATTTTGCGGTGGATCTCTCCGCACCGAGCAAGGCACCGAAAGAGGACCCCGCGGAATTGAAGCATTTTCTGCGTGCGACGAAGTTGATTCCCACCGACGGCATTGTGAGAGCGACAGCGACAGAGATTACCAAGGACTCGAACACGGACGTCGAAAAGGCGCGCGCGATCTACGAATGGATCGTGGAGAACACAACCCGGAATCCGAAGACGCGGGGTTGCGGACTCGGAGATATTCGCTTCATGCTTGAGACAAAGGATTTGGCGGGCAAATGCGCCGATCTCAACGCGCTCTACGTTGGACTCGCGCGTGCGGCCGGCCTCCCAGCGCGGGATGTGTACGGCATTCGCGTCGCGAAGTCTGACCTGGGATACAAAAGCTTGGGGCCTTCGACAGAGATTGTGACGAAAGCGCAGCACTGCCGTGCAGAGGTGTACCTCAACAGCTACGGCTGGGTTCCCGTCGATCCGGCAGATGTGCGCAAGGTGATGCTCGAAGAGGCGCCCGGGAATCGCCCGCTAGACGACGAGATGGTGAAGAAAGCGCGCGCCCGGCTGTTCGGGTCGTGGGAAATGAACTGGATGGCTTACAACTTCGCACACGACGTGGCGCTGCCGGGTTCGGGTGGTTCGTCACTCGGATTCTTGATGTATCCGCAGGCGGAGACGGCCGACGGGCGGCTCGACTGCCTTGATCCGGACAGCTTTAAGTACAAAATCACATCGAGGGAAAGCACCTCTATAAAAGGGTGACGGATCACGCAACGTTTAACACAAGATTGGAGTTCGTCCTAGTTGGGGCAATTCTCCTAAAACCCATTGCTAGGTTTTCGTTCTGGGCAGCGATTCAAGGTGGTGAAATTCGTAACCATTTCCGTAACCGGGATGGCAACGAACAGCGGAATACCTCTATTTACAATGTGATGGGAAAATTCTGGCGGAGAGGGGGGGATTCGAACCCCCGTTAGGGTGTTTAGTCCCTAAAACGGTTTA
>CAWAPX010000018.1:0-4659 GCA_963784015.1 uncultured Acidobacteriota bacterium | reverse complement strand
CACACGAAAAGCTGTCGAGGCCACTTCTAAAAAGCAACCCTGATGCGGGGATAGCGTATTGGAAATTACTAGGATTCCTTGAGCGCACCGACAAGAACAGCTCCGCAATTAAGCAAGGGATGCGCCCAGCTGCTCGAATTCTTGTCTGCTCCTGAATAAAAAATAATGCGGTCGGCCCATTGCGAGAGCAACCCAAAGGAATCGTAAACGCTGTATGAATATGCGATGCCATCGCCTTCGGTGACTCTATAGCCCTTGCCAGAGGTCCGCATGTAGTTGTATGCCCCCCACAACTTGCTTTTGTATAGGCCGAGTTTGATAAGCCGCGCCGCGCGCGAGCCCTGCCCGAACCGATTGCTGTCCGAGATCAACACAGCCTTCTTCGCTACGCGGAGCATTTCTTTGACGACGGCGTTAGGATTGGCAACGTGATGCAGCACGGCGAATTCGCACACGACATCAAAGCTGGCATCAGCAAAAGGCAGCGCCGCGCCACTCCCTCGAACCACGGAACCGGCGGCGGCGTTGCCGTTCTGCAACGCCTGCTCGATGAGCGCGGCTACGGGCTCGATGCCGCATACGAAACCATTCGGCAGCGCTCCTTTCAAATCTTGCATCCCCCGGCCCGTTGCCGTCCCCACATCGAGAACGGATCGAGCGTCGACCATGCGGAGGATCGAGTGGACAAACCTGTTGGCGAGAGGGTCGCCGGAGCCTTCGTGTTCGTGCATCTGTTCGTAACGTGCGGCTGTGTCGGTATAATACTTGCGTTGCATCTCCACGCCGCAATCGAGTTTCGGATCCATTCAGCACCTTGTAAGAATGTCCATGCCACTACTTCTCTAGGGAATGCATCTTAGCTCAGGCACGGGCCGAGTCGCACCCTCTTGGGTCTTGCTAGGCGTTAAATGAATGCTTTTTTGCGTTTACGCTCTGTAAGAGTTGCCAGAGCGTCGCTGCAGGGCGATCCCAATTCCAGCGAAGGGCGCTCCTAGCTGCGGCCTCCCCAATCTTGCGCCGCAAATCTGGCTCGCTTTGAAGCCGGTCAATCAGTTTACTCAGCGCTTGAGCGTCGCGCGGTTCGCGAAGAACAAAGCCATCGGCACCATCGTGAACATAGTCGGCGACGCCCGCACAAACGGAAGTAATCGTTGGCAATCCGCACGCCATGGCCTCCGCCACCGGTAGCCCGAAAGAGTCCTCGTGGCTCGGGCTGACATAAACGTCAGCCGCAGCGTAAAAATCGAGCACATCGGAACTCGAAGTCTCCCAATGGCAGTTGTCCTGCACACCGAGGCGTGTTGCGCGTGCAAGAAAGGGCTCCGAGGTATCGTTGCCGACCACCAGCACCCGCACTGGCAAGGTAGAAAGAGCAGCCATCGCTTCCAAAATTGTTGACAGGCCTTTGCTACGCCAATCGTTGCCAATGAGAAGCAGAACAAAATCCTCGTCGCGAAAACTCCTCCGTCGGCGGGCTTCCCCGCGCCGCGCGAGCCTGGCCGCCGTCGAGAAGTATGCCGTGTCCACGCCGTTCGGGATGATGGAGACATCCTCACGGCCAAAGTACTCCTTCAGTAGCCCTGCTGTGCGCTTGGAGACTGCTCCAAGAATGACTTCAGGATCTGTATAAATCCGGCGCTCGAGTCTGCTAAGTAGCGCATAGTAAACTCTGCGGTGAACTCTTCGAAAAAAACCGGCATGTGCGGCGGCACCATCTTGCTTCTCTTCGTGCGCGAGCTCTTTCATTCGATGAAACAGCGCGTGAACGATCACCACATCTGGATGAAGACAATTGATTCCTGGAGACAAAACAAGATCGTAGGACGCGCCGCCAAATGTCGTATGCCACCTTCGTAGGAATCCGTTCAGGAACATCCAGGCGAGAAACTGCGCTACATGCGGACCTGGGATGGAAGGCACTTTGTGCCAGAAGATGGCGCCCGATTCCTTGGAGCGTTCCCCTCTCAGGTCGCTGATCTGAATGTCTTTAACGCCCTGCGCATAGAGATGTATCTCGCAGCCGCTATCCCGCGCTAGCCGTTCAAGCAATTCCGCAAGCGCACGCTCCGTGCCATGGCGCCGATCGACAAAGGGCGAAACAACGGCGAGGCGCAAGTCAGCGTATCCAGCGGCGCGAACGGCTCGTGGTGGGAGCGTTGACCGCAAACTGTTCTGAGAGAGCGATGGTCGGAAGCCGGAAAAGCAAACCGAGCAACAGCCAAAAATATGCATTCAAAAGGAAATCTTCGTAAGCCTGAATGCCGCCAAACGTGGCAGGAAAAAGCAAAAAAAACGAGTACCAGAAAATTACGAACCCGAGCGGAAACCAGGGGGAACCTTTGAGCTTCTTGACCACCTTCCACGCGGCGAACAGGATAGCCACGCTCAGAACGAGCCAGAGGATCAGCCCCATGATCCCCATCTCAACAATCAGCGTGCCGTAACCGCTTTCCACTCCGACCACCGGCGGCTTTACACTAAAAAATCGTGCGACGTATTGGCCGCCGAGCGCCGTTGTCCCAATGCCATAGCCATAGGGCCAGCGCTCGTAGTTGAAGGCGCCAAGGAAGTTCTCGATAGGATACGTCCATCCTCGGTGCGTGAGTTCGTTAGTCGGACTATTGGGCAATAGCGTTTCTTCGTAAATTGTAAGCCGCGACAGAAGGGCATCTGGATAGGCGTAAAAAAGTAAAACCATTCCAAGTGCGATGCCAATGGCAACTCGCTGAATCGAACGGAACACTCGTAACACTTCCCCCTGGCGCCATGGGGCGCCCCAGACGAACGCCAAGCTGGTTGCCGTTGCATTGATCATGCCCCACATGAAAGAGCCTCTGGACGCAGTCAGGAATGCTCCGGCTGCCGTCACAGGGATGGCGATGAAGCTGAGAATCCTGCCTTTCTTATGGCGTAGAAGAAGGTATCCGCTGAATCCCAGCACTAGAATCCAGGCCACCATGATGAAATCCGCATAGCGGCCTGCACTGACGAACACAGAAGTAGGCCGGTAAGCGACGGCGCCGCCCGATGCGGACACGCGATACAGCCCGCTCAGCAGCCGAAGGTCTTCGGCCTGAACCGCGGGGTTCAGAAAGCTTGGACCAAGAATGGATTGAGCGATACCCAGAGAGACGATGACAAGCACCAACACTATATTCGCAGTGAAAAAGCGGCGCAGTTCCGCCTCGGAATTCAGAAGTGCGTAACCGACAAACATCAAGGGGACATAATAAAAGAATAATTTGAAGCCCATTAGTCCATACCAAATGCTGGTCGAGGCCGGATTGAATATCTGCATGCCGCCAAACCAAATGAAGATCAACAGCGGCATGAGAAAAGGCGGCTTGAAGATCGCCACTTTCTTTCGCCGGAAGGCCGCAAAAAAGGAAATAAGAACCACCATGAACAGGAAATCTTTGGCAAAATAGATCGCCATGTTATTGCCGAGGAATTTCCGCACAAAATCCTCGAACAGCAGCCAGCTTAAAAAAAAGTACACGCCGCTACGCCAATTGTTGAGGATCGCTATAACGACCGCTCCGCCAAGGATGCAGAGGACTGCGTAGGCTAGGCCAGTCAGATCGTCGTTGATCACATATTGTGCGCTTTCGTAGGCGGCGTACGCCCCCACCACAAGAGTGCCGAATGCGAGTAGCGGCCGTCTGGCAAACTGGCCTGAAGTGAGAGCCGATGCAATTCTCATAAAATGGCTTTGGGCCGGATACACTGATTATTACTGAGTCTCAGACATTCCGAAAGAGGCATTACACCGGTTCATTCTTCCGGTTCTGAAGCCTGGAACGTATTTCCTGTGAGGGGCTCCGCGCTACGACGCTTTAGGCTGGATTGCTCATTGGCTTGCGCGAGTTCCAATCGAAACTCTAAGTGGTGTCGACAGACCCGACCGCCGGTTGCTTGCGCGCTGCGAGCGTCTTTGAAATCGCAATCTTAATTGCTACAGCCCAAACGGCTAAATCCACCGGCAGGAACAGCAGCCGGCCTTTCAGCACGTTGCGTCCCATTCGGATGATCGTCCACTTGGAACGGTCGAGGAACAATCGGCTGAACGGATAGTCTTTCGGAGATTCCCAACCATTACGCGACAGCTCTTTCTTGGCGAATTCTGTAATCGTATTATTCTGAATGGAAACGCACTGGCTTTTCGCGATGAAATGAGTATCCCAGCCAGCAGCGCGAATCCGCTCGCAAATATCAGAATCCTCCGACACGTTTCCTAGCCAAACGTTGTAGCGGCCGACTTTTTCGATGGCTTCCCTGCGAAACAAGACAGCGTGCCCAGTAGCGAAATGGGCCGGACCCGTTACATCGCCAAATTTGTTCTCCTGGAATCGCATCCGCCAGCGCGAAAGCAGCCGGTTCGGATGGTCAGGCGCTGTCCGCGTAAAGCAGACGCCAACGTCAGGATGGTTTGACAGGTAGGTAACACATGTCGACAGCCAGTCTGGAGCAGGCAAAACCTCGCAATTGACGCAGGCGATGAGTGGAGACGTACATTTTGCAAGGCCAGCATTGCGCGCCGCTGCGTTTTTCTGATTCTTGGGCAATCGAGTCAGGGAGACTTTTCCCGAGAGTTCGAGCCTCTCAGGGATCGCGGCGGGAACTGCAGAACCATCATCAATTACAAAAATATGCGAAATA
>CAWAPX010000017.1:0-38536 GCA_963784015.1 uncultured Acidobacteriota bacterium | reverse complement strand
GCCAGACCGTAACCTGTACCGTTCAGGCACTTCACGCGCCGTGCGTCATTGCCCAGGTGCGGCGCTATTCCTACAATGATTTGTGCAGCTCTTGGACGGCTCCCTGGCCCCTTTCGCCAGGCGCTGACCGCGTTCTAATGCCCAAAAACGACGAGTTCTCTCGAGATTCGGCGAACAATTCCCCCGGCGGCCCCACGGTCTCCTCGCGCCTCAATCAATTTGAAAAACGTCAGCGGGATCTCTGGCGCGTAACCTTTCTCCTTCTTTTTCTGGTTTCTATCGGATTTGCCGTGGTTTCCTGGGGCACCATCCGTAGTCTTACCCAGCGGCTCGAACCTCTTCTCCCCGGGCTGGTGGTCATCGTCGTACTTTTCATTGCCTACGCCTGGAAGCGCACGCAGGAAATCTCCGAGCTGCGTGGTCTGGTCTCCGGCCTGGAGCAGCGGGAATCCGCTCCTCCGACCGAGAAGCAATTTGATCAACTTTTTTCCGTCATCTCCCGCTCCCAGCAAGGCTATCGCGATCTCATCGATTCCTTCGACGACATCCTCATCGCTCTCTCGCTGGAGGGTGAAATCCGCGCAGTGAATCGAAGCTTTGCGGACCTCATCGGTTTCAACTACCAGCAAATCATCGGCCGCCCGATATCCGATTTTCTCGAAGAGGGCAGCGGCGACGGGCCCGAACTAATTCGCCGCGCACTGCCGCGTTTTATCGAGCGCCGCCACTGGTCCGGCATCATTCAAGTCCGTCTCAAGAAGCAAAATGCTGTCTGCTATTACGATTGCGTTGCGCACGCCATGACCCGCGACAACGAAGTCCACGGGCTAACAGTTCTCGGACGCGATATCACGGCTTTGCGCAAGAACGAGGCCCGCTTTACCGAACTTTTCGAGACGCTACAGGAAGGCATCTATATCGCTATTCCCGACGGCACCGTCCTCGACGTCAATCCCGCGCTCGTCCGCATGCTCGGATACGAAACCAAGGAAGAGTTGCTTGCGAAGCGCGTTCCGGAAATCTTCACGGATTATGCCGAGAGAAAATCGTTTATAGAGGAAGTCGAACGCCAGCCCTCGCCTCAGGGCCGCGAAATTACTCTGCTGCGTAAGGATGGCTCTTCCATCTACTGTCTCAACACGACCAGTACCGTGCGTGATACCTCGGGCCGCGTGATCCGTTATCAGGGTTCTCTGATGGACATCACCGCTCGCCGGCAAATGGAGCGCCAGCTCCACAAGGAACAGGAATTCGCCCGCCGCCTCGTCGACAGCTTCCCTGATCTGATTCTCGTCGTGGATTCCACTGCCCACTTCACATTTGTCAGCCCGCGTTGCAGCGAAGTCCTGGGCTACGAACTCGCCGAAACCACGAATATGCAGCTCGGCACGCGCACTCATGTCGAAGATCTTCCCGTCCTGCTTGCGTTATTCACGGACATTCTCGCGGGACGTCAGGCTTTCGCCTCTCTCGAAGTACGTGAACGCCACAAGTCCGGCGACTGGCGCCGCATCCGTTTCAACTTTAGCCCTCTAGCCGACGAAACTGGAAAAATCGAAGGCGTGGTCCTCTCCGGCCGCGATGTCACCGAACTCAAGCGCCTCGAAGAGCAGCTCATCCAGGCGGAAAAGCTTGCTGCCATGGGCCAGATGCTCGCTGGTGTCGCGCACGAGTTGAACAATCCCCTCACCGCCATTCTTGGCGTCACGGAGTTGTTGCGTGAGGGTCAGACGGACCAGGAAGCCACCAAGCGCCAGCTTGAAATAACGCATCGTCAGGCGCGCCGCGCCGCGCGCATCGTTCAGAATCTTCTCGAGTTTTCACGCCCAGCTTCGCCGCAGAAAAAACCCGTCGATCTCAACAGCATTATCGACCGCACTGTGCAGCTGCATGAACACTCACTCCGCAGAAATAATGTTGAAGTGGATTTTCGTCCTCAGCCGGACTTTCCCGGCGTCGTTGCCGACGCCAATCAGCTGATTCAAGTTTTTCTAAATCTGGTCACCAACGCCGAACAGGCCATTCGGGAAGTCCGTGAATCGGGCCGCATCCAGATCCGCCTCGCCCGCACGGGCTCGCGCATCTCCGTCACTTTTCAGGATGACGGCGTCGGCATTCGCCCTGAATCCGCCCAGCGTCTTTTCGATCCCTTTTACACCACCAAGCGTCCTGGAGGCGGCACCGGCTTGGGCCTTAGCATCTGTTTGTCGATCGTTCGCGAGCACGGTGGCACGATCGAAGCAGAAGCTCTTCCTGCGGGTGGCTCCGCTTTCACGGTTTATCTCCCCATTGCCGCCGACCAGAAAACTCGTCCCTCAACCGACATTTCCGGAACGATTGCGGCAGCGGCGCCCAATCTCAGTTTGTTAAGGGGCAAATCCGTTCTCGTGTTGGACGACGAAGAAAGCCTGCGAAGTTTGCTCTTCGAAGGGCTCACTGCCCGCGAGCTGCACGTGCAGTGCGCCGCTACATTGGAAGAAGCGCTGGCGTTCCTTGCCGAGCGCTCTCCTGACGCCATTCTTTGCGATATAAATCTCTCGCAGGACGGCGGCCATCTCGATGGCAAGCACGCCGCAGAGCGCCTCCTCGCGGCTGCGGGCGGCCGCAAGCCTGCGCTGATCTACATATCGGGGGAGCTGATTGAAATGTCGGAAGAGCCAGAGGGTCCCGTTGTCACCCGCCATTTGCAGAAACCCTTCCGCATATCCGACGTACTGGCGATGCTTCAGGAAGTCTTCGCCTCTGCTGCATCCGACGTAACACCCGAATGAACTTTTGCCACTCACATAGCTGGCTGTTGTGGCAGCTTGGCTCCGCTGGTTTCGACCCTTCTTAGTAATCGTGAGTTCGCTACAATTCGTGTCCTCTTCAGTGTAGAGTTTGCTCGTATGGGAACCTACTTCGATGGTCTCGCCCGCGACTTCCGCTACGCCCTCCGCAATCTCCGCCAAAATCCTCGCTTTTCCTTAATCGCGATCCTGGCCCTGGCTCTAGGCATCGGCGCTTCCACAATCGTCTTCAGCGTCGTCTACAACGTCTTCTTCCAGGCGCTTCCCTACAAAGACTTCAACCGCTCCGTCGTATTTGAAATTCGCAACACTGCAAACACCGGCGCATCCAAAGGCCGCGCCTCTTTCTCCCACGAGGAATTCCTCGTCCTCCGGAAACAAAATCAAGTCTTCGAAGAAATGATCGCCTACGAAAACGTTGGCCGCCTCCTCTACGACGACGGCAAATTCACTCACGCTCTGCCCTTCGGCGCCGACGTAACGGCCACCGCCTTCAATTATCTGGGCGTGCCACCGCTGCTTGGCCGCACGATAACCGAGGAAGACGGCCGCCCCGGCGCTCCGTCCGTCTTTGTGCTGAATTACCGCACTTGGCAACGAGAATTCGGCGGCGATCCAAAGATTCTTGGCAGGAGCTTCGTCTTGCGCGGCGCTCCAAGGACTCTCGTCGGCATCATGCCCGCACGCTTCAACGCCTTTAGCGCCAGCCTCTGGATGCCCATGCGCGACGATGAGGCCGAGGGCAACATCATCGCCCGTCTAAAACCCGGCGTCACCCCACGAGCTGCCGCCGCTGACCTCGATGCAATCGCCCACCGCTTGCAGCAAACAAGCCCTAAGGGAAGGTACCCGGAAAACTTTACGGTCGTAACCCGCACGCTGCTCGACAGCCTCATCGGAAGCTTCAAAACCACACTCTACGCCTTGCTCGCCGCCGTCTTTCTCCTCCTGCTGATCGCCTGCAGCAACGTTGCCAACCTCTTGCTCGCCCGCGCCACCGCTCGCGAACGCGAGATCGCCATGCGCGTCACACTCGGCGCCACGCGCGCCCGCCTCGCCCGCCAGCTCCTCGTCGAAAGTTTCGCCCTGGCCGCGGCGGCATCCGCCGTCGGTTGCGTGCTCGCTTATTTCGGCCTGAACGCCGTCGTCTCGCTAATTCCCGCCGGCACGCTCCCCGAGGAAACCATCATTCGCATGAACGCGCCCGTCCTTTTTCTGACGTTGGGCGTCACCTTCCTGAGCACCATCATCTGCGGCCTTGCACCCGCGCTCGTTGTGGTTCGCGGCGATGTCCAGCCGCATCTCGCCGGCGCAGGCCCGGGCACTGGAGCCGGGTTTCGGCAAGGCAAACTCCGCGCGGTTCTCGTCGTCGCTGAAGTGGCTCTCTCGATCGTCCTGCTCATCAGCGCTGGCCTCCTGATGCGCAGCTTCCTCATCCTCACGCGCGTTGACCTCGGCTTCAACCCGAAAAATCTTCTCCACTTCGAACTCGTCTGGCCCGACTCCTACAATTTCAAGTGGAGCGATCCCGCCTCCGTCGTAAACGTCCGCATCCGCAAGAATTCCGTCACTCGCCAGCTTCTCGACCGCATGAAAGCCGTACCTGGAGTCCTCTCCGTCGCGGAATGTGACGAAGAGCCTCCGCTGAATTCCGACCTGACCGACATTATCATTCCCGGCCGTCCCCACGCGGAACGCTGGGAAGCTCGCGATGAATCCGTCAGCGAAGACTATTTCGAAACTCTCGGCGTGCCGCTGCTCCGGGGCAGAGTCTTCACCGAAGACGACGTAACCGCCGCCCGCCACGTCATGGTCATCAATCAAGCCTTCGCTCGCCAGTATTTTCCCAACGAAGATCCGCTCGGCCAAAAAGTTAAACTCGCCGCGTTTGACCAAAAGTATCGCGACGCCCCGCGCGACGCGTATTTTGAAATCGTCGGAGTGGTCGCCAATTACAAATCGCGCGACTTCGTAAATCCATCCTGGCAGGAAGTTCCCGAAGCTTTCACGCCCTACAGTCTTAACGTTTTCTACTGGAGAACTTTCATTGCTAGAACCTCGATCGATGCGGCCTCAGTTTTAGGAAGCATGGAAAAAGAGCTCCAGTCCATCGATCCCAGCGTAGCCCTCGGCGTTTCTGGAACTCTGGAGTCCTCCCTCCGCGAGTTCTATCGCGGCCCGCAATTCGAATTGGCAACGCTCGCCAGCTTTTCCGTCATCGGCCTGGCCTTGGTCATCATCGGCGTCTTCAGCGTAATGGGCTACACGGTCGCGCTACGGACCCGCGAAATTGGCATCCGCGTGGCGCTGGGAGCGCAACAGAAAAACATCCTGCGCATGGTCCTTCTCAACGGCTTCCGTCTTGTAGCGGCAGGCATTTTCGTAGGCGTTATCGCAAGCTATGGCATCACTCGCTTCCTTGCCAGCCAAGTCCCTGGCGTCTCCGCCACAGACCCGGCCACGTTCGCTGCTGTCGTGACCATCGTTGTTTCGGTGGGCTTGACCGCCTGCCTCCTGCCTGCCCGGCGTGCTGCTCAAACCGATCCCCTGGTCGCCCTCCGCTACGAATAGGTCCTCCCCACCTGCATACTGTTCGAGCTTATTGCCCTTTGGTACAGCTCCCTCAACGCACAACGCAGTACGTTTGTACTATCGGCAGCGCATCCGTAGCCTGCGACAATCGAGTGTTGTCAGGGCCGTCGCGTGTGGGGCTCTCCGCGGCCTGATCGTTCATTGAACATGCGCCGTCCTCCGGCGCACGAGGAACAACCCTATCGTGGATTCCGCAGTGGACACGCGGCCTTCGACTGTTTCGCCCTCGGCGAGCTCCCCGAAAACCTCTGGGGAAACCAGCTCGCCCAAACCCAGGATGAACGCGGTTGCTCGCGAGGTGCAGGTCACCGCAACGGGCGCGCGTCCCTCCGAGAAGGGCGGCCAGCGCGAGCTCTTCACGGAAGAAACAACCACGGCATTGGTTTTTGAGAATGGTGGAGTGCTCCGGCTGGCTGCAGCGGTGGTTCCCGGGCAATTGCTGTTTCTCACCCACAAGGAATCCAAGCGCGAGGTCGTCGCGCAAGTGACGCGCAAGCGCGACTTTCGGCCCATGATTTGTTACGTCGAGGTTGAATTCAGCGAGCCCGCTCCAGGATTTTGGGGGATCGAGTTTTCGGAAGCCCCTGCGCTCGGTGCGGCGGCGCCCCAACAAAAGGAAGCGGATGGATCAGTACAAAACGCTGCAGCCATCTTCTCCAGCGAGCCAATCGCACCTGCGCACGCCCCTAGCGCGCAGGAAATTGCCATGCTGAATGAGGAAGTCGAGGCGCTGCGTGAGCAGTTGAAATTGCTTCAAACGCAGAAGGCGACAGGGAACTTGCCCGCCTCGGCCCCGGCTGTGATTCCCGATCTTTCCGTCTCCGCAGCTCCCAAGCACCCGCGCGCTACTGTGGATGTTCCTGCCCAGGCTCCTGTTCTTGCGGAGGCACGCGGGGAACAGTCGACAAAATTGTCTACTGACACCGCTGAGCCTGCATTTTCCGAAGAAGATCTTCTGCCGAAGCCCGCATTGGATTTCAAAAAAACAAAGCCCCCTGCAAAACTTGCTCCGCAGCCTAAGCTGGTGCTTGCCGCAGACAGACACCCTTCAGCGCTGCGCAAGGACTTACTTTTCGCGGCGTTTGTGCTCATCGTGGCAGGCGCGGCGTGGTACCAAAATCTGCTTCCCGGCCTGCCGTTGTTGAAAAGTCTTTTCTCCAAAACCTCTCCAAGTAGCAGCACGCATCCTGCTGCTATAGCTCCTCAGAAGGTAGCGAGCGCCCCCGCCGCCACCGGCAAGTCTCCGCAGACGAGCGTGGCTCCTGCAACTCAATCGAGCGCGGCGTCGGACGATGTGTCGCAAGTTGCTGGGTCCGGAATAACGAAGGATTCCACGCGCGCCGTGCCTGAGAAGGCCGTTGAAGCCAAATCAGCGCCAGATTCCAGCGCCGATTCCGCGGTGGCGGAAAAGCCAGAGGTTGCTGCCATTGCCGAGAGGCGCTCGGCGCCAAGGACTTTAAGCAAAGCCGCGATGGTTTCTGCCGTCCCTCCTCCAGACGAAACGGGTATCGTCCCGCCGAAACTGATCAAGGCGGTCCGCGCAATTGCCTCGCCGAATGCATTGCCAGATTTTGCCGCAAATAATTCGGAAAACGTGACCTTCGATGCTCTCGTGGACACATCGGGACAGGTCAAGTCCATGAAGCCGCTCTCGGGTTCTCCTGCTTTACAAAGCGCTGCCATAACAGCACTCAAGCAATACCAATACGAACCCGCAACGCGGCACGGAAAGCCAGTCCCCGCTCATGTCACGGTCACGGTCAAATTCCTCTTCGAGCCATAGATTTCTTCCCCGATTTGCGTGTCGAGCCGGTGGCATAAGGAGGGGGATCCCGCTCAATCGAAACCCCACGGTTAGAGAATTCACGTAGCCAAGGGGTTCAGTATATGTTTCGAACGCGAATCCAAGAATCATCTATCCACTGCTGTTCCCTAAATCCGCGATACTTGATTTAGTGAATAATATCTGTTGACGTGACTACCCCCCCCTTCTATAGTCCCAATCGGAGGTGGTCTATGACTCGTCAATCTCTAGCCGCCAAAGTATTGGTCCTCTCAGGCTGCTATCTACTTTTTGCAATGCAAACAATGGGAGTATGCGGGAACGGTACTGCGACGCCAACGAAAACGATGTGTCCGTGCACACAGACTCAGTTCCAAACGGTTTTGTGCGTCGGAGTACTTGTAAACGAGCCAGCCAAAAGCACTCAGCTTGTCGCAGCACACCTGAATACAAAGAGCGAATCTGCTTGCGGGTCAGAAGCAACTTCTGAGGCCACACTCGCAGCCGCAGCTGCGTCACAAAAAGCACAAGCCACATTTAATTCGTGGCTTGAAAAGAACCTGACGCGAGGCAAGTAAGTGAAAATCGCCAGTGCTAGACTACTTACGTACCTGGGACTGTGCATTGGCTGTCTGGGTGCGGGACTTGCTTCCAGCCAAACCTCCCATCCAGATTTGCCAACCCCTCCCATAAAAACGCTATTCCCTAACTCCAGTTCTGTATCGGATGTTCCAACCTTAACTGCATTTCCTCCCGTACATTGTGACAGGAGTGGGAACTTATACTTCCATCTTGACGCTGGGGTCAACGATTACAGCGCGGGCAAAATCATGCGCCTTGAAAGCGGCACTTGGAAACCTCATCTTTTTAAGCTTCCCACTGATTTAGCGAAGAATATGGCTTTTTTCAAATTTAGCGTAACACCTTCGGGGAAAACCCAATCACTGGAACAAAAAATGGACGGTAAATACGATGTCGTTAGGTATGACTCGGATACCGAAGACATCGACGATATTCACCTGCAAATTCCCGACCACCT
This sequence comes from uncultured Acidobacteriota bacterium, assembly GCA_963784015.1. Taxonomy (GTDB): domain Bacteria; phylum Acidobacteriota; class Terriglobia; order Acidiferrales; family UBA7541; genus Acidiferrum. The sequence goes on along the minus strand of CAWAPX010000017.1, from coordinate 30,333 downwards.
TTGGCTTACCGATTTTGTTGCCTCCGAAGCTGGGACGATTCTCGTGGGAGGCTATTACGACCAATACGCTCCGAAGGATGTGCAGGGCAAATCCTACTTAGCCTTACTGCAACCGTCCGGAAGAATCTTGAAGGATTTCAGTGTAGAAGGTCCCGGTCCCGTCGACCTTGGTACTGTGCATACGAAATTTCACGACGGTGCCGGCACGGTCGGCCCGGACGGAAACTTCTATTTTGTCAGCGGCCACGTAGTTCTGGTTTTATCGGCGTATGGTGATTTCGTAAAGAGAATTCCAATTCCGAAACCCGACGACGAAGCCCGCGCTGGCGTTATCGCTATCGCAGGTGACCTGATATCTGTCGAATTCAAGAAAGGTGATAAAGAGGGCATCATACATGTCCAGTTCCTTGTGCTCAGCGCATCCACCGGAAATGCATATGGCCTCTATGTTCCATCTGAGGACCTTGGAAACAATTGTGTTTGTTTTTCCACTCGCGCTGGTTACACATTTCTCCGCGTAGAAAACGGCAAACTCAAATTCGTGAACGCCCCGCTTTCTTGAGGGGAGGGTGGCCCGGAGATATTCTCCTCCATCCCTCTGCTCGGACCAGAACCAACGCAGAGCGTGCCCCAGGTTCGTTTTGTGAACCTGGGCCTTGATTTGGACTTTTACGCACTTTTCCACAACCGTCTCAAGTAAGTCAGCCCTGCCCAACCCCTCAAGATCATCCAACTTCCGCCAGCCCGTTCGAATGCCAACTCAGTAACTCACAAAACTATTGACAATCGGTAACTACTCCTGCTACCATTGTCTATGGTCGTCGCCAATCCCACACAGATCTTTCTTCCCATTCTCAGTGCACTCTGTGTCCTCTGCGTTAAAATCCATCTTCAGCCCGGCCCAGTCGTATCCGTTCATCTCGCACATAAGTCCCGTAGCATCCGCACTTTCGAAAAACATGCCCGTAACCCCTTTGGAATGCGCAGTTTCAAAACACAGGACTTAAAACCCTTTAGAATGTGCAGTTCCAGAAAAACCGGGGTCGAGGTGGCTTATTGTTAACTGGAAATTCCGCCTAGTGGCCAGCCGGCTTGGATGAGGCAGCGGCGTCCACGCCGAAATCCCAAACGTACATGTTGATTCCGTCCGACAAAACTTCCGCCAGCACATACTCTCCCGGAGGGAGCGGCGCGCTCAGCGTGAATCTGTATATGTCTGGCGCGACTTCCCAACGCTGGATCGCAATTTCTTGCACGTCCTCCGACATCTTCTGACCAAATAAGCTGCTTATGGACTCAAGCCGGCGCTTATCGCCTTTCACTATAGTGTGCACCAAGGCCAATTCCGGTCCCCCTTCGCCCTGCCTCCTTGTTCTCAGCAAGGTGGAGTCGTGCTCCGGGTCGGTGGTCGCTTCGCGCAGATAGAACTCCGGCAGCTGGCTGCTGAGCCGGACAGGCGCTTTGGCTCCCGGGAGTTCAATGTAGTGTTTGCTGGGGATTATGGGTATTGGAGAGAGAGTCTTCAAAATGTTTTTCTTATCTGCTCTCACCTGGGAGCCAGCCTGCTCGATCTTTTTGATTGACTTGCCCTCCAGCGCAAACATGCCTTCGCCATCCGGCAAGAAGACTCCTGGCGCCACCCGCAAACTGGCGTCCACATCCACCGGGGTTTCGGCCTTTGCCGCAGCCTCCTGGATCCGAACCTTTTCTACCAATGCCGCCGTTGTTTTCTGGTCCGCTGCTTCCGCCTTTTTTGTGGCGTCCCAATCCACCAGCGCATCGGGAATCTCTTCCCAGGCGCCCCGTTCGACGCTGAAGTAGCGAACTCTATCGCCGTTCTTTTCATAGCTTCGGACGAGTTGGAAAGTTCCATCCTTCAGCATCAGCTTCTTGCCGCGCGGAAGACTTGCAGGCGCTGCTGGACCGGTTGTGGACTGGTCGCCAGGTTTCTTGGCGCTGGGCGGCGGATCCTGCTGCGGGTCGGATGCCGCGGCGGCTGGCCGATGCGAAGTTGTTCCTGCCCAAGTAAGCAAGGCTATTTGCAGGGCGAATGTACACGTGGAAGGCAGTCTCATGAAGGTTGCTGTTTATCAGATGCCTGTCGGCAGAGTCGGTTTGCCCTCGGACGAGCATACCCCCTGGCTACTGCTCCGGCAACTGCCCCATCTCGCGGTCACAAAAGCAAAAAAGCTCTTCCCGGAGTACCGGAAAGAGCTTTTTTCGATCGAAACTCGTCGAGAATTTAGTGTGTGCAGCGCGGAAACAAGGTAACCAGCACCATCAGGTCGGACAGGGTAAACAACCACTGGTCCGCCTGCTTGCCTGCCGCTTCCGCAGCGCGCGCGATAAAGCCTAAATGGCGGCTCTTCGCAAAATTGCGGATGTGATCCACGCAGATCCCAGTCAAGCTGGCAATTTCCGCGTCAGTAAAGATTTTCTGGCTTGATTTTACGGTGACCATGGCCTTGTCCCTCTTGCTGTTTGCCACACCGCGCGTCTACTTCTCGCTCCTGTTACCTTTGATGCTTTTTTCAGCGTACGCGATGCACCATTTGTAGAGCAATAGTAGTTCCGTTCTCTAAACCTAAAACGAAAAGGCTAGTACTTTTGTTCCAAGCCCCTGTGTAAAAAGACATTATCTAAAACTGCGCGCTCAAGAGCGTCTGGTACGAGTCGAAGAGAGGAGGAGATAGGAGGGAAAAAATGTCCTACTTTTGCAAACTCTATATGGGTTTCGGTAGACTGCCCGCGATTTCACGCATCTGTTTTGTGTGCCTCACCTCATGTGACGCGATAAATTGCAGCCATTCGTAGACGTTCAACGTTCCGAGAGCCGGATGTGCCCAGCAGTATTCGCCCATATTTCGGTCTCTCGTTTCTTCCAGAAACGCCAGTGAGCGTTCCCGCACAGTGCGCAATTCCGCGAGCATTCCCTCTTTATCGCGCAGCATTTCTGGCTCGACAGAAGCAGGCGCTTTGCGCCGAATCCACCTCGACTCCACAAGGGCCATCGGAATGTGAATTCTCTTTAACAAAGAAACGCGCTTTGGCGGCTTCTGCGCTACCCGATCTGCTTTACCTATTACCGCTCGTTCCACCATCATCAAATGCGCGACCAGCTCCGCCGCCGACCATCTTCCTTCGCTTGGTCTGGTCATCCATTCCTCGGAGGGCACTGCATCGGCTGCAGTCAAAAGCCCTCTCCGCGTTTTCACCAGGTTGGCAATAATGGGATCAGGGTTTTGCATCGCAGCTAGCTTCTACTTCGGCCCATCAAAGGGAGCCGCCGCCGGCCTGCTCGAACGCATGCGCGAGCTGCAGCACCGTCGCTTCGCCGAACGCTGGACCAAAGATTTGCAAGCCTACCGGCAGCTTTCCGCTGATTTTTCCGCAGGGAACGGAAATCCCCGGCACGCCCGCTAGAGACCCCGTAACTGTATATATATCAGCAAGATACATCTGGAGAGGGTCGTTCGTTTTTTCGCCGAGCTTAAAGGGAGGTATCGGCGAGGTCGGCGTAACAATCACATCCACTTTGGTGAAGGCGTCTCGAAAATCCTGGGCAATCAGGGCGCGAACTTTCTGCCCCTTCAGGTAGTATGCGTCGTAGTAGCCTGCTGACAATACATATGTCCCAAGAACAATCCGTCGTTTCACCTCGGCACCGAATCCTGCTCCTCGCGTCTTGCGGTACATCGCTAGCAGGGAATCGTCTTCTACGCGCAGCCCGTATCGCACTCCGTCGTACCGCGCAAGGTTAGAGCTCGCCTCGGCCGTGGCGATAATGTAATACGTCGCGATGGCGTAATCCGTATGGGCCATGTGGATTTCGCGCAGTTCGCAACCGAGCTTCTTAAGAAGCTCGATCCCCGCCTCAATCTTCTTCCGTACCCCGCCGTCCATCCCCTCGCCGAAATACTCCTTGGGAATGCCGATGCGGAGGCCCTTGACGGGTTTCTCCATTCGCGGCGCGATAGTCCGGAACAGGCGCGGTGGTCGAGGTCGAATCGTTTGCATCGCGTCCCGCGATCACTTCCATAATGGCGGCCACGTCGCGCGTGTTTGTTGCAAACGGGCCGATGCGGTCCAGAGAAGACGCAAAGGCGATAAGCCCATACCGGGAAACGCGCCCATAGCTCCCCATCATGGCGGGTATGCCGCAGAACGAGCCGGGCTGGCGGATCGAGCCGCCTGTGTCCGTTCCCAAAGACGCGACGGCCAACCCAGCCGCCACGGCTGCAGCCGACCCGCCGCTCGACCCTCCCGGCACGCGGTCCAATGCTTCGGGGTTTCGGACTGCCCCATAGGCAGAGTTTTCGTTCGAGCTGCCCATGGCAAACTCGTCGCAATTGGTCTTGCCGAGAATCACGGCTCCAGCAGCTTCTAGGCGCTCCACCGCCGTGGCGTCGTACGGAGGTATGTAATGCTCAAGAATCTTGGAACCACAAGTGGTACGCACACCGCGCGTGCTGATTACGTCTTTGATTGCGATTGGTACGCCTGCCAGAGAAGGTAGTGGCTTCCCAGCGTCAACCAGCGCATCCATGCGATCCGCCTGTGCGTAGGCGCGCTCCTCGGAGAGCGTCAGATAGGCATTCAGCTCTGGGTTGCGTTCTCCAATTCGCTTGTAAAAATCCGACGCCAGCTCGCGAGCCGAAGTCTTCTTGGCCGCCAGAGCTTCTTTTACTCCATCGATCGTCCAGGTCGTCATAGTGAGAGAGTTGTTTTTGCCTGTCTTTTTTTTAACTCTTGCTTAATTTCTCGCCAAACCCGGACAGACAGGAGTGTCTGTCCTACTCATCGCTCAATTACCTTCGGTACTCTGAAGTACGGAGGTTCGGGATCGGGGGCTTGTTTCAGAATTTCGGCGGCTACATTGCATGGCACTACAACGTCTTCCCTCAATGTGGCGTCGGCAGACTGGTCGTCGGCTAACACCTGCGCCATTGGTTCCACGCCGGCAGTATCCAGTTCGTTCAATTTGCCGATGTATTCCAGGATTTCGTCAATTTGCGCGCGGTACATCTCTAGCTCGGCTTCGCTCAAATCCAGATAGGCCAGCTCCGCTACCCTTTGCACATCTTCGCGGCTGATTTTCAAGGTGATTCCCCGCCTTCGCTTCGCTCGAAACGCAGCAAAATTCTAGCATATCCCCTGCGGTTGCCTGCCTGGGTCGCTACTGGATTACGTGGGACGCCTTCGGATCGGGGATAAGCACTACAAAATCGTAGCCGAAGATTACGCGCTCGAGTTCCGGGTCGATCTTGCCGTACTTCGAAAAGCTATCGCGCAATGCTCGCAAATCATAGAGCGTCCAGGAGTTCTCAATTTGTACATCAAACAGCGGCTTGAAAAAGAGAAATGGAGAATCTTTGTCGCGTGCAAGATCGAGGGGCGCGGCTTCTGAAGGCTTTCCGATGCCCGCAAAGTGGAGTTGTTCTCCCTTCACTCCCACGATGAGTATGTTCACGGACTTCAATTGATTCGCTTCGGCGGCCTCGGCGATCAAGTTGCCCAGTTCGCTCGAATGCAGAGGATTGATCCCGCGAAACATGTGATAGGCGCCGAACTTGAAAAAAACTTTGGGCAAGACTCCATTGGTTTGAGTAGAGGCAGCAAACGGCTCCGAGAAATTCTTTTTCATGAGCAGTGCTCGCTGCCGGTTCGATTTGTAGTAGTCGCCGCTCATGTTCTCTTGGTAGATCTCGCGGCTGACCAGAAAGGCGTCAAATAATCTCTGTGCTTCGAGCTTGCCCTGTTTCTTAAGGAGATTCCTCACGTGATCCAATTCTTCTTGTTTTGCGGTCATCATGAACAGGTCGCCAGGGTTGCCGCTCTTTGCGGCGGCAGCCCGCGCTTCAGTGGCTTCTTTCGAGAGCGCCTCAACCGCAGCTTTCGCTTCCGGGCCCGGGTTTGTCGCCAGAATCCTGTCGGCCAGAAAGCTCGTCGCACCCATGAATTCCTGATCCAGCCCCCAGATGGTCATATGCCCGGGCGAAGCCGCGTTCTCGCATTTTTGCAACATCGCGAATTCTTCTTGCCAGTTGTAAAACGCGATCGTCTCCGGATATTTTTGCTCGAATTCCGCGAGTTGTTTTGAGCCATCCGTGCTTCGCGCCATTTTTTCGAGGTCTGGCGCGACGTACGTCCCAATTTCCAACCCCATGTGGTGGAAGCCGTGCGTCGCAAGCTCCGTGCAGAGGGCTGCCGCGAACTCGGGAATTTGGCGGATGCCGTGATCTTCGCCTAGCGCCACGAACTGGGCGTCGGCCACGGCGGCGCGAAGAACCTCCGCGCTGGGTCCGGCAAGCTTTCCATCTTGTACGCTGATCGTTCCACGGTTTTTCTTCAGGGTCTCCGTAAACGCTGCATTCTGCGCACGCAAGCAAGCTGCAAATAAAAAATAGCAGGCGAATGCGAGCGCTCGAGCGCGATACATGTTCATTTTTTCTCCGCCGATGAAGACAATTCTTAGGAGTATATGCTCTACGCATTCTAGAGAAGAAAGGCTCCTGACGAAACCGTCAGAGCGCCGGCGGACGTGCACTACCGTGGAGGGCCGAGCCTAGTGTTTTTCCTGCGGAAGTGCCGCTGATTCCAGCTCTGCGATGGAATGATGCATGCTGGCCATCCGCCAATGTCCTTCAGATTTTTTGCACATGGCCATGCCGCGCCCATGCAGTCTGCCCTTCGCTGAATCAATCGTAAATTCGTATTCGTACCAAACCGCTTCGCCGATGGGATGAAACGCGCTCTCATGGATTTCCAGCTTCGCGGCCGGCTGCTGATGAAAATATTTCTGACGGAAATAGCCGACTACCTGCTCACGGCCATAGAGTTCCGTGTCGGTTGAGAAGAGCACAATCTTTGGATCCAGGCAGTCGCCAAATTGCTCTTCGTCCGATGCATTGAATGCTTCAACGCACCGGTGCATTTCGTGCTGCATCGCCGCCACCATTTCAGCGCTGTGCGTTTCGTCCGCCGTGGTGACATGAATCGTTTGTTCTTTCAGGTTAATGCTGGCTCCCAGTTTTCCCAGAAGATCGACCCCCAGGATGCCGTCGATTTTTCGTCCACAAGCCTTTCCAATGGCGGAGAGATCGATGGCGGGCAGCTTTAACTCGATAAGTTTTGTCTTACCGAGAGACAAGTCCGGCAGCGTCACTTCCTTTGCGCTGGTCGCGAGCGTGCCGCTCCAAGACGTGACGTGAATGTCCCGCGCTTGCCCTGCGGAGAACGATTCCAGATTCAGGATCGAGGTCGCCGCTGTGTCCACCAGAAACCACTTATGCAGTCCCGCGACTTGCACTTCGATCATCGGAAGCACATCGCAGTGCTCAAGCGGGAGTTCTTGCGCTCGAGCAATGTTTGGCGTGCTAGCCATCGCGAAGATGCCCGCGAGCAGAGCGATGGGGCGCACGGAGGAGCTAAAGAGGGGACGGAGGACGCTGGCGATTGCCATTGCACACCTCAGGCACGAGAGGATAGCACAGAAAACGAACGTTCGTGCTTATTTGTGTGTCGTGTTACAGTATTTTTATGCCGCGCGCTCTTCGCTCGAGTTCCCGTAAAACGCTCGTCAAAAAGCGTGTCAACAAGCGCGTCCATAAGCCCGTGCTTCGCCGACAAGAGAAAGGCCTCCGCACCCGCGAAGCAATACTCGCCCGTGCCGTCGATATAGCCTCCGCGCAAGGCCTGGAAGGTCTTACCGTTGGTTCGCTCGCCGAGCAGCTGGGCATGAGCAAAAGCGGCCTCTTCGCCCATTTTGGCTCGAAGGAAGAGTTACAACTGGCTACCGTTGAAATGGCGCGCCAGGTTTTCATCGATAAGGTGACGCGCCCGGCCATCGCCGCGCCCAAAGGCATGCCGCGGCTTTGGTCTTTGATCGATCATTGGCTGATCCTCGTTGAAAAACGAGTTTTTGAGGGCGGATGCTTTTTTACCGCCGCTTCTTTTGAATTCGATGGCCGGCTGGGCGTCGTGCGTGATCGGATTGCGGAGATCATGCACGAATGGATTGGCGCGATCACTCGATCGGTAGAAGGGGCGCAAAAAGCTGGCCACCTCGACGCAAAACTCGACGCGAAGCGTCTTGCGTTCGAGTTTCACGCGATCGCTATTGGGGCGCACTGGGCGCACCAGTTACTTGAGGACAAACAAGCTTATTCGCGCGCGCGAATGATGGCGCTGGAAAAGCTGCGAAGCGTGGCAACTCCACAATCGCCTCGGGTTCCGTAATCTAGTTTTATTCTTATAGGTTAGCGGACGGCAGGAACAACTTCCGCGGTCTTGCGTGGATATTTTTTCGCAATGTAATTATCGACGAGCGTCTGGAATGCCGCGGCCAGCTCGTCGTAAGTTCCTTCGAGCGTCACATCTTTTTTTCCATCAATATATATAGGGCAGCGGGGCGCTTCTCCAGTGCCCGGCAAACTGATGCCAATATTCGCGGCTTTCGATTCGCCTGGGCCGTTGACGATGCAACCCATCACCGCGAGGGTCATTGTTTCCACGCCTTCGTACTGGGTCTTCCAGATGGGCATGCTCTCGCGGATATAGTCCTGAACGCGTTCCGCCAATTCCTGAAACGTGGTGCTTGTGGTACGGCCGCAGCCAGGGCAAGCCGTCACGCTCGGCGAAAACGATCGCAGGCCCAGCGCTTGGAGCAGTTCGCACGCGGCATACACTTCTTCGCGACGGTCGCCGCCGGGTTTTGGTGTTAGCGAAATGCGAATGGTGTCGCCGATTCCTTCATAGAGCAAAACGCCCAGCGACGCTGCGGACCAGATCTGGCCTTTCATCCCCATGCCTGCTTCGGTCAGTCCGAGATGCAGCGGTTGTTCCGTCTTGCTGGACAAATCGCGATACACGGTAATCAAGTCGCGCGGGCGCGAAGTCTTGCAGGAAATAATAATTTGATCGTGGCGCAGGCCGCACTCGAGCGCCAATTCCGTGGATTGCAGCGCGGAGAGCACCATGCAGTCATTAATAATTTCTTCGGACTCTTTGCCCAGGTTCTTGTCCGTGTTCTCCTGCATTTTGTGCATTACGAGCTCTTGATTCAGCGAGCCACCGTTTACGCCGATGCGCACGGGTTTGCCGTTGTCACGCGCAATCTTGCAGATTGTGGAGAATTGTTCATCGCGGCGTTGGCCCGCGCCCACGTTGCCGGGATTGATGCGGTACTTGTCCAGTGCTTTGGCGCACTCCGGATATTTAGTCAGGAGAACGTGCCCGTTGTAATGAAAATCGCCGATGATCGGGGCGCTGCAACCGGCGTCCAGCAAACGCTTTTTGATCTCCGGCACGGCCGCGGCAGCCTCCGGTACATTCACGGTCCAGCGCACAATTTCGGATCCGGCTTCTGCAAGTTCCACAGTCTGCTTGAACGTAGTCGCGACGTCTGCCGTATCTGTGTTGGTCATCGACTGAACGACAATCGGCGCGCCGCCACCTACGAGCACGTGGCCGACACGCACGCCATAGGTCTTGCGTCGGGGCCGCCCGCTAGCAGCGGCGTCTGTACCTTTGATCTGGGTGAGCATTACTTCTTCATTTTAGCCTGACTTCGATTCGAATACGAATGCGGTGCAGGATTCTCGGCGTACTACAAATCAACGGGCCGCAGGCACTTTTCGCTTCATTTCGTTTCCCTGCGCTGGGCCTTTAATACTAAATCCGCGTCGCTAATCGTCATCACCATTGCGCCCGCAGTTTCCGCGAAGCTAATGCGCACCGCCGCCGCGCCGCACGGATAAAATGCCCGGTTCCCAAGATGAAATAGCGGCCTTCCTACGGCTCCTTTCCGCGTCCAGGTAACTTGGCCACGATCCACAGTTACGTCAATCTGTTGGCTCGCACCGATACCGAGGACGTACGTTCCCCGCACCGCCGCCGCGTCTTCGTCACTGACGGCAACTTGTGGATCGGCATCGGCGCCGCCTAGCGTTTTCAAAAATTCATAAACCGGGCGCGCGGCTTCGCCGCCTGCCTTCGCGTGAGCCAGTAGACTGATGCTGTGCGGTCCACGGATGCTCTGCACACCTGGCTGGGCTGCAACGAATGCTTTAACGACTTCCAGTTGCCCCAGCATCGTTGCGGAAAAGAGCGACGGGCGCGCGCCCTTGGAAATCAGATGCTCGGCGATCGCCCTGTTTCCCATGTGCGACGCGGCCCCCAATGCGCTCTCCCAGTCGCCAAATCCCCAATCCCAGGCTGCGCACGCTAGCGACGGACGAGCTTCCACCAGTTCCTTCACACGGTTTAGGTCGAAATGAGCAACCGTCACCATCTCTCGCACCAATTCCGGCGCTTGGGTCGGAAAAAGATCTGGCACGGGCTCATGGCTCTCGTTCAGGCTATTGGACATTTCGGCTCCGAACAGTTCGCGGACGCGCATCAATGCAAACAGCGGAACCGCGAACGTCGAGATTTTCAGCAGACTTCGGCGCGACCAGGTGTTTACCATCAGTTTTCCGCTCCACGTAGCAGACTGTCGGAGGCAGGATGCGCGGCCGGCACTCGCAACGCAAATCAAATGAGCATGGCCGGGGCTTAGAAAAAAGTGATGGGCTATCTATCGCGAGCTCAATGGTTTGGCGCTTCTGGTAAGGCGCTTCCGCTCGCATCTTTTGCAACGCGCGGCGAAAACTCTGCGGCAACCTTCTGTGCAACTTGGGATTCGACGTCCAGCGGAACATCAAGTGTGCGGTCCATGCGCACTACCCAGATATGCGTCTGGTCAGGCAAGCGAATTAAGTGAGCGAGAATGCGGGTCTGGGTGCCGCTGCGTTGTACCTGTCCCAGAACTACATATGCCGCACCCAATGAGGATGCAATGGCCTTCAAGTCGCGCTCGCTTCTGGGGAGGCGCAAAATCTGCGCGTTGCCGATCACGTTGTACTGTCCTTGGCTCATGGACGTGAGCCGCTCGACGACGTTGTCGGTCAGTCCATCCGTGAAGGTCGCCAAGTCCGGATTTGCGGTTTCATTATCGAACCGTAGTACCGCTATGATCGGCAGTCGCCTCGAAGGGTCTTTTGTCCGCAAACGATATCCGGCAGCGAAGGCCATTCCCAACAGCAGAGTTGCAACGAGAACACCGGCTACGACCAAGCGGAGAGAAAACTTTCGTCCTTCTCCAGTCGGCTCCGCCGGTTCGGATGCCGCATTCGTGGCCATTGCGACGGCCGCGATGAACTGGTATCCCCGTTTGGGGATTGTGCGAATGAATCGCGGAGCTGTGGCATCGTCGTCCAGCGCTGACCGAATCTGCGCCATACAGAAGTTCAGTCCGCGATCAAAATCGACAAATGTATCTTCGCCCCACACTTCTCGCTGTAACTGTTCGCGGCTGACGACTTGCCCCGCATGCTGAATCAAACACCCGAGAACCTGGGCCGGTTGGGCCTGCAGGCGGACGAGCTGGCCGTCGCGGCGAAGCTCGCGGTCCGTCGCGCTAAATTCAAAAATCCCGAAGCGAAACCGATCTGATTTCATATCGCTGTCCGCGATTGTCGCATCAACGCGAGCGCGCGGCAAAACAAAAGACCAGCGGCTCGGGTCATTTGTGCGCGCCACGCTTTCGATTGTTCCTTCCCCTTGCTTATTGACAGGAGCGGTTGCATAATCCCTGTCAGTAACTAAGGGGAGCCGCATTGACTAAGCCGACTGATCTTGTGCAAGGCACTCTCGACCTGCTCATCCTCAAGACGATTGCGCTTGAGCCCATGCACGGCTGGGCCATTGCTCAGCGCATTCGCCATGTTTCCAAAAACGTCCTACAGGTGAATCAAGGCGCACTTTATCCCGCGCTGCACAGGCTCGAACAACAAGCGTGGATTCAGGCTAAGTGGGGCGAATCGGAAAATAATCGCCGCGCGAAATATTATTCCCTCACAAAGGCAGGACAGAAATATCTCAAGTCCGAAGAATCGAATTGGGAACGCCTCTCATCTGCAATCGGACTCGTCTTGAAGACCGTCTGAGGAGGAATGCAAATGCGCCGGATGCAAAACATTTTGAACTGGTTCCGGTCATTGCTGCGACGGAACACCGCGGAACAGGAGCTTGGCTCTGAACTGCGCTTTCACATCGAGCGGCAAGTCGAAGAAAATATTGCGGCCGGAATGTCCGCGCGAGAGGCGCGCCGGGCGGCTGTGCGCGAATTTGGCGGCGTCGAGCAAGTGAAGGAAGATTGCCGTGACACGCGCCGAACGAATTATCTCGAAAACTTGCTTAATGACGTCCGCTACGGACTTCGCATGCTGCGGAAGAGTCCCAGCTTTACGTTTTTCGCGGTAGCGGTTCTTGCCCTTGGAATTGCAGCGAACTCGGCCATTTTCAGCATTGCGGATAACGTACTCGTGCGCCCGCTTCCATATCGCGATGCAGGTCGGCTCGCGATGATATGGGAAGACGCCTCGGCGTATGGCTTTCCCAAGGACACTCCCGCGCCTGGAAATTTTTGGGATTGGAGAACGCGCAATCAGGTTTTTGACGACGTTGCCGCCACCGGTTTTGGAGGGTCTTTCAATCTTACCGGCGAGGGCCTTCCGGAAAAACTTACCGGACGAGAGGTGACTGCAAATTTATTCGCCTTGCTGGGTGTGACTCCTGAGCTCGGACGAGACTTTCGCCCCGAGGACGATGTTCCCGGTGCAACGCCGGTGACAATTCTCAGTCACGGTCTCTGGCTTCGAAGATTCGGCGGCGATCCTCAAATCCTTGGCAAAGAAATCTCGCTGAACTACGAGAAGTGCATCGTTATTGGCGTGATGAAGCGCGGGTTTCAGTTTCCAGACCGCGAATCGGAGCTTTGGACTCCTCAGCGTTTCACGAAGGAAGAACTGGCGAATCACGGCAGCCATTATCTAGAAGTTGTCGCCCGCCTCAAACCCGGAGTCTCGCTGCAGAGGGCGAATGCCGATCTGGCGGTGATCGCTCAGCAATTGGAAAAAGAACATCCCGATTCGAACTCCAAGGTTGGCGCGTACGCCGTCCCTCTTCGCGAGGAACTCGCGGGAGACGTTCGGCCGGCCATTCTGATGCTTGTCGGAGCTGTCTGTTTTGTTCTTCTCATCGCGTGCGCCAATGTCGCAAATCTTCTGCTTTCTCGCGCTACCGGACGCAGGCGGGAGCTGGCAATGCGACTCGCGCTGGGCGCCACGCGCGGCCGTATTGTTCAGCAGATGCTTACGGAAAGCGTCCTGCTCGCGATGATTGCCGGAATCGCAGGTTTGCTTCTCTCCGTCTGGGGAACAAAATTTCTTGCCACGTTAATTCCGGTGGGCATCGCGCCTATGACGGGGACCGGTGTTGACGGGCGCGTGCTGCTCTTCACGCTCGCTGTCACTCTCGCTACCGGCGTCCTGTTCGGAATCATTCCTGCGTCGCGCGTCTCGCAATTTCATCTCACGCCTTCACTAAAACAGGGCGGCGGCCAAAGCGGCGTTGGTTCGGGCGGCCAGCGGCTGCGCGACGCACTGGTTATTTGCGAGGTCGCTCTCGCCATCATTTTGCTGGCTGGCGGCGCGCTCATGATTCGCAGCCTGCAAAATCTCTATCACCTCGATCCAGGCTTTCGTGCCGATCACGTACTTGTGATGCACACGCCGCTGCCGCGCGAGAAATATAAAGATTTCGCGGCCCGAACTGCTTTTTACGATCAAGTGCTTGAAAGGGTCGAAAGCCTCCCCGGCGTCGTTTCGGCCGGTTATACCACTTGGATTCCTCTTACAAATCCCGGCGGCGCGATGGGCGTTAGTCTCGAAGGAAAACCGGAGCCCGCACCCGGACACGCGCTCATTCCAAACGTGCGCATCATCAGCAAGGATTACGCCGCCGCTCTGGGGATGAAGCTCATCGAAGGCCGGTTATTCGAACGGGGCGACGGCTTCGGGAAACCTCTCGTCGCACTCATCAATCAGACCTTGGCAAGAAATTATTGGCCCGGCGAAAACCCCGTCGGAAAACGCTTCAAAACCGGAGCCTACAGCGGAAAGTCTCCATGGATTACCGTGGCTGGAATCGTCGGGGACATTCACCAGGCTGGCCTCGATATTCCCGCGCGAGCGGAAATGTATTTTCCGTACCAGCAGCAGGACGATGGCTTCGACCCAGAGTTCCTTGCCGTTCGAACTTCAGGCGACCCCATGGCGCTTGCAGAAATCGTGCGTCAGCAAATCTGGTCAGTCGATAAAGAACAGCCCGTTGCTGGGGTGATGCCGCTCGAAGATCTCGTCGACGAGAATCTTTCCTCGCGCCGGATGCAAGCTTCGTTGCTCAGCGGATTTGCGGGCCTGGCGCTGTTGCTTGTCACGCTCGGAATCTATGCGGTGCTCTCGTTCGCAGTGACGCAACGCACGCAGGAGATTGGTGTTCGCGTGGCGTTGGGCGCGCAGCCTGGCCAAGTGTTACGCATGATCTTTTCTCAGGGCCTCAAATTATTTTTGATCGGCGCCGCGATCGGATTGGCCTGTGCTATCGCTCTTTCGCGAGCTCTGGTGCACTTGCTCTACGGCGTGAGCGCTTATGATCCGGCGTCGTTTATCGTGGTGACGATTCTCTTGGCTGTCGTCGCTTTGCTGGCTTGCTATATTCCCGCGCGTCGAGCCACGCGCGTCGATCCGCTTGTTGCGCTGCGTTATGAATGAGCGCGAAAAAGTTTGCACTTCAAGTTAGGAACCGGCGGCTTGCGCGCCGATATTTCCACGGAGGCCGAGCGCGTCGGCTTCCTCGCGCATCGCAGAAATACAAAAGCCGATGTGCTCTTCGAGAGGAATGCCCAATTCTTCCGCACCTTTGCGCACATCTTCCCGGCTGACGCCTTTGGCGAACGCTTTGTCTTTCAATCGACGCTTCACCGAATCCACTTCAAGATCGAGGATGCTTTTCGACGGGCGGACGTAGGAGCAGGCGGTGAGGAAGCCGGCAAGCTCGTCGCAGGCGAAAAGCGTGTGTTCGAGAGGCGACTGGCGCGCGACTCCCGAATAATCGGCGTGCGAAAGAATCGCGCGGACGATTTCTTCGGAGTAACCGCGTTCGCGCAGAATTTTCGCGCCTTCCGCGGGGTGCCCCGCGTCGGCGGCATGTTCGTTGTTGGGCCAGCGTTCGTAATCGAAATCATGGAGCAGTGCAGCGAGACCCCAAGTCTCTTCGTCGGCACCCTGCTTGCGCGCATAAGCGCGGACGCAGGCGTCGACGGCGAGCATGTGCTTGCGCAGGCTCTCCGATTCTGTGAATTCGCACAGAAGCTTCCAGGCATCGAGGCGTGTGGGCATGCGTTTCTCCAAGTTGGGAAGTCGGCAGTGTACCGCA
Source organism: uncultured Acidobacteriota bacterium (assembly GCA_963784015.1). Classification (GTDB taxonomy): domain Bacteria; phylum Acidobacteriota; class Terriglobia; order Acidiferrales; family UBA7541; genus Acidiferrum. The sequence continues at coordinate 15,015 of CAWAPX010000017.1, read as the reverse complement.
GGAAGTGATCGTGGTGTCTTCTTACTTATATTATTCGCCTGCAGAATGCGTCTCTTCTGCCATCCTTCCATAACGAATAAAATAGGACTTCGAGTTCAATGATTGAGGAAGGCCGGCTCGATTGCAAACCGGCCTTCCTCAGCATGTTGTTCCGCCCGAAGTGTCTCTCTCTCACGCACTTTGGGCGCGAAAGCCGCGGCATCCTTTATTGGTTAGTTCCTCCGGAGCCGCCGGTTGGAGGGGCGTCTTGCTGGACTTCTTTCTCAGCTTGGTTTGCCTCTTGCTGTTGTTTTTGCAAGTCGGCGACAGCGGCAGGATCCGGCGCAGCTGTGCCGTCAGGATTTTTCCGGGGATCGGCGGCCGGTCCTGTGGGAATACCGTCCTTGCCTTGATTTTTGGCCAGACTTTCTAAGCCAGAATCGAGTTGCTCAGCGAATTGGTTGTGCATGTCCTGGAGGTCCGCGACCTGGATACGCGGAGTCGATCCGCCCGCGCAGTCCGTCTTCTGGCTGCTGACAACATTAACCGCGAGGGTGTTGTTCTGGTCGGGATTCGTCTCGGTGCGCATGAGAACGTCACCGGGGCTGAGAGTGCACGGTTGATCATTCGCGGTTACATCGAGGGCCGTAGTAACGACGAAGACGCGAAGGTTGGGGTCGAGAGCTGCGGGCACGTCGTCAGTGCTGGTCGTAGGAGGCTGCGAGTCGGGCGCAGGAGCGGCGCCGGACGCCGAGGTCTGCTCAGCTGCGGCTTGCTGGGCGGCGAGCTGACGCTGCACTTCCTGGGAGATTAATTCCTTCACTTCAGGAGTCAGCGTGACTTGAGCATCGGCCGTTTGCTGTTGCTGAGGTGCTCCGGCCTGGTATTGAGCCTGTGCGGCGGCAGCGTTTGCGTTGGCCGCTGCTGCGTTAGCATTTGCAGCTGCCGCATTAGCGTTGGCAGCCGCCTGAGCCTGAGCCGCGTAAGCGGCCTGGAGGTTTTGTGCGATGAGGTAGTCGGTCAGCCAAAACGCGGCCGAGGGATAAACGGGATAGGGCGCGAAATAATAGCCATAAGAGCGATACCACGGAGAGCCATACCAACCCCATCCTGTATATACGATTGGCGGTCCCCAGGGTCGGTAACCCCACCCATAAAAAGCCGGACGATAGTAGTAAGGCGGAACGTAACGATAGTACGTAGCGCCGCGGTAAGGATAGCCACGATAGACAGCGACGGTGGTGTGGCCGCCATAGACGTAAGTGCGGCGCATGTAGGTTGCGCCACCTGTTTGATATGTACGCTCGGCGTACCCGCGATTCGGACCCGTGGTGACGACTCGGCCATTAATCTGGCCGTTGGGGCCGCGATATACGGTCGTGATTTGGCGCTGGCCGCCGGGGCCGCGGAAAACCGTGGTGCCGTTGGTAGTTTGGATCGTGCGAACGCCGCCCTGAGGATTGTAGCGGGCAACGGTGCCGCGATTTGTCACCACACTGTCCAGCCTGCCGGTCTTGTTGTATTGGAGAGTGTTCCCGTTCTGCGTTCTTACCGTTTTGCCGCCGTCCGGGCGATTTACCTGACCACTGGAATAGGTCTTACCGCCGCCTTGCGAGCCAGGCCTGCCTCCATTTTGAGTTCCGGGTTTACCACCAGCCTGGGACGTGCCGCCTTGTTGACCGGGTTTATATCCGCCTTGAGGTGTGTTACCAGGTCTGCCGCCATTCTGAGCGCTGCCGTTCGTAGGCGCTGGTCTGCCACCACCCTGCTGTCCGGACTTGTAGCTCCCTTGGGGAGTGCCGCCGGGTTTGCCGCCATTCTGAGGGGCGCCATTAGAAGGAGCTGGTTTGCCACCTGCTTGCTGGCCAGGCTTGTAGCCACCCTGAGGAGTGCCACCGGGTTTCCCACCGTTCTGAGGAGTGCCATTGGAAGGGGCTGGTTTGCCGCCGCCTTGCTGTCCGGGCTTATAGCTACCCTGAGGTGTGCCACTGGGTTTGCCACCGTTGTGGGGAGTGCCATTGGGCGGAGCTGGCTTGCTACCCCCCTGTTGACCCCCCGTCGGCCTGCCTTGGTTTGCAGGTGCTTGTTGTGTTCCGGAGGGCCTTTGCGGCGGCGGAGAACTCCTCTTCGGAGGAGGCGGAGGGTTCTTTTTTTCTTCGGACTGCGCCGAGAGAAGCAGCGGGCAGCTGAAAAGTAAAAACAGCGCCAAAATATATTTGGCCGCGCGATGGAATGCCTTATCGGAAGTCATGCTATCTCCTCTGAACCGGTGCAAACTCTTGTGATGCCTTCCAATGCTTGGACAGCTGCATGGAGTGAATTCGATAACGTGAGAAGCAAAACTGCATCCTCTTGCAGCCGAGTCCATTCCGGCCCGCGGTCATTCTTGCCGTACCGCGCAGGAGTCGGATACAAATCCATGAGTCGATGATGGGGCAGAGTCGTGTCTCAACAACTTTGCTGGGTTTGGAGAAAAGTTGTCCTCTCTCCAGGACCCAAGCCGCCTGCTGCTGGCTGTGGCCAGCGGAATCATCCTCTAATCTATACCGGCTACCGCTTAACGCAAAATTCCAAATGGTCGGCGAAGTCTTGCTGCGCTGGGCGCGGCCTTCAGCCTTACGTGCTTGCCAGGCGTTCCTGAAAGTAGCCTTTCCAGCTGTCTGGCAATGCCCCGACTTTCAGAGCGCGCCGCAGGGAAGCAACGTCCTTCTCACTAAATCTTTTTGCGATGTAGAGGCGAGTGATTTCCGAGACGCGGACTGCGTATGGATCCAGAGCAATTCGTTTGATCTCATCGCCAGCGCCGACTTCCCCTTCGCGGGTGACGGCGAAGTAGAAGCCGCCGCGGCCGCTGGCGAGGAATCGCCTGACCATATCGTCGGATTGAAACCGTATGCCAAGTTTGTAACAGGGAAGGCGTGGCTGCGTCACAACTACTTCCGCGGAGCCAACGGAGAAACGATCGCCGAGATGGACTTCGTTTTCGTGCAGACCCTCTGTGGTGAAGTTTTCTCCAAAGATCGCAGTGGGAAGCTCCTTGCCGGGTAATTCCTTTTTCCAATAATCGTAGTGCTCGATGGGGTAGCAGTAGACGGCTTTTTGCGCGCCGCCGTGGACGGTGAGGTCAGCCTGACCGTCGCCATCCAAATTCAGAGTGCGCAAACGGACGCGTCCTTCGACGGGTTCTTTGAAAATGCCGGTGGTGACGGTGTGGCCGTGCCAGAGGACGTCGCGAGGTAGGCCGACATTGAGAGAGGCAATATGCACGCGTCAGTGATCCTTTTGGGCTGCGTCCGTGCAGGTGCGTTTTCCGTCTCGGACCAACCGAGTATAGACGAGAAAAACTGCCGGGCTGAAGTCCGGCACCTACAGTTTCGGAGTTAGGAGCAGGTCGAGTTCGTCGAGGGAACGCGGCCAGTCTTCGCGGAGGAGGCGGGAGAGGGCGCGATCGGCGAGGAGTTTGCCGTTGGTCTGACACGTGGGGCAGTAGTTGGTTTCGTTGCTGGCGTAGCGGATGCGTTGGATTTTGGTGCCGCAGCGGGGGCAGGGTAGTTTGTAGCGGCCATGGACAGCCATGCCTTCGCGGAAGGCTGTGACTTTTTCTGGGAATTTGCCGGCTGCTTCGCTGCGGAGACGATCAGTCCACTGTGTGAGGTTGGAGCGGATGGCTTCGTAAAGGTGCTTGATCTCGGGGACTGTGAGCTTTTGCGTTAGCGCGAGGGGCGAGAGCTTGGCCTCCCAGAGGATTTCGTCGGAGTAGGCGTTGCCGATACCGCTGAAGAGGCGAGGATCGGTGAGGGCACGCTTGAGAGTGTGATTGGCGGAGAGAAGTGTTGCGGTAAATTCTTCCGGAGCGGCGTTGAGGACTTCCAGGCCGCCTGGATCGAGGGATCGGAGGCCGTTTTCGCCGCGGACAACGTGGAGAGATGCACGCTTTTTGGAGCCAGCTTCGGTCCAGAGAATAGAGCCGTTGGTGAAATCGAAGGCGGCCAGACCGCGTGGAGGAGAAACTTTGACGCGGCTAGACTTGGCGCTTACGCCGAGCGGATGCCAGTGAAGTCGTCCTGCAATCATCAGATGAAGGACGAGCCAGAGGTCGTCTTCGAGGCCGATGCAGATGCGCTTGCCAAGGCGGCGGAGTCGGAGGACTTTTTTGCCGGAAGCGTCTGCTAGGGGAGGAGTTGCGGTGCGCAGGAGAAAAGGGCTCACTATGCGGACGGATTCCAGGGTTTGGCCTAGGATGCGGCTTTCGAGGGCTTCGATGTAGACGGTGATGTCTGGGAGTTCGGGCATGCGGTTTCTTCGTTGGTGTCCCAACTTGGGGCAAGGAACATCCTACAATGGTTGAAGAAGGTTAGGATTAGGTGATGACGGGTGCAAAGGGCGCACAGTCAGGAGTGACTGTGCTACTTCAAGGACAATACAAAAGGATTGATGGTTCGCGGCGAAGCACACAATAGATTGTGGAAGAGCGAAGAAATTGGCGGAGACTGGCCGAAGGGACAGCGAAAATTTTTCGTAGAGACGCGCCAAGAAAAACTGCATATACAAAAATAGTTCAAAAATACTCTTGACAGAAAATGGCCAATCGCACGATACTCCCGTCGCGCCAGTTTTCTGCCTTCCCCTGAACGACGTTCCGGGGTTCCCCCCACTATCCGCACGCCGCACAAAGTCAGCGAGGAGTACCGGTGTCTGTGCAAATAGAAAAAGAAACGATCAGTACGTTCGAAATGGATAGGGAAGTCATTCGCTGTAAGACATGTGGTCTCGTCCAATACCGGACGCGCACAGGAAACTGTCGCCGATGTGTGCGCGCCTTGCCCCAGCGTCTGGAGTTCCTGATACCTCCACCGGCACCTCCGGAGGAAACAGTCGCTGAGCCCACGTCCGAAAAGTTCGCCAACCAGCAGACGGTCGAGAATATCGGCCAGCGCATTCGCCAGTTGCGCGAATCGCGCGCGATGACCCAGAGCCAACTGCAGTCGCGCTCAAAGGTGTCGCGGTCTTACTTGTCCCGCATCGAGAGCGGCCAGATGACGCCGAGCCTCGGCACTTTGGAGAAGATCTCCGAAGCGCTGAATGTGGGCCTGAACCGCTTCTTTATCCCGGAATCCGACGGCGAAGCGCTGCTCGAGGATCCGTTCATCCAGGGATTGCGGCCGTTCCTGCGCCAATTGGACTGGGAACAATGGCAGTCCATTCTGAAGAGGTTGCAGGCGATCAGCGATCACGTCCATGCAGTGCCGGTTACTCTCCGCCCTATCGGTAATCCGGCGCGGATGCCGCAGCCCGCGTCGGCAAATGGCAACGGCAATGGTCACAACGGACATATCGGTGCCGGCCATTCGAATGGGCATGCGCATACGCATTCCCATGGGCAGCCGCAGGGCTATGTGTTGCGGCGACCTGGCACAGGACCAATATTTCAACGACCGGTAGCACGGTAAGTTTTTTCGTTTCTAAACCAGAGCACAAATTAGCGCGGTGTGACTTTGAGAGGTCACACCGCGCTTTTTCTTTCGTGTCGGGCGTGTTCGACAGATAGGGGATCTTCAGAAATCCGGCACATCCGCTTCGGTCATGGAACAACCAATCCGCGAACGATGAGTAAGTATGAAGGAGAATGGAAGAAAACCAGACCCTCTTCGCATCTTTTTCCGCGCCCTCAGATTTATCCAAGCGTGCCAGCCGTTTGACACCATTCCTCCTTGCTATCTGATACCCGTTGAGTTTAGGTTCGGGAGTCGGCCCGTCTTCTGGCTCAGCGAGCGATTTAGGCTAATGGAGAACGTCCCCAGGGAAGAAAGTGCGTGCAGTTCTCCTGGTTGTGCAACGCCATCATGGTTTGCGTCGATCCAGACGCGCAGATGGGAATAGATGAGGTCACGCGAGTCTATGATTCCGTCTCCATTGCCGCCGTTTGCTGGCAGGTCAAACGCGGCCAGGTTCGTAAGGCTAGAGCTGTTTGCGGAGGAAGTGAGGAATTGCCTATCGCTATGCACAAGTCCATCGGCGGCTGGCAGAACGACATAGCCAGTTCCAATTTTGGTAGAGACAGTCACAATGTCGCTGCACTCATCGGGGCGCGGCGCAGCGCCCCCTCCCGTGGACATTCCTAAAACGAGCGATTGCTTGAGCGATGCCCGAATTAGGTCGTCGCATCCGCAGGTACCGCTGCCGTCGTCGCAGCCACCACCGCCACCACCACCTCCTCCTCCACCGTCCTCGTTAGTACAAACGCCGCTATCACAAGCAAGAGAGCCACAGCAATCATCGTCCGTCGAACAATTTGAACCGACAGGTAGGCATGAAGCCGTACATGTACCACCTTCACAGGAATCTCCGGGGCTGCCGCAACATTGTGAGGTAGTTGAACATGCCTGGCCTGTGGTCAAGCAGCAATTGGCATCACTCGACGCTACTTCGGTCGACCCTGTACACGCGACTGAGCACCCCGTCTTCACCGCTGTCCCGCAGCTCCAAGCAGTGCTGGTTAGACCATCGGTTCCTGCCCCAGTCACAAAGGGCTCGTCCGGAACTTCCCCACGTGCTGTGCAACAATTTGGGCAGGGGCTGCTCGTCGGCGCGGTAAAGGTTGAGCACGCATCAATGAACTGGGCTTTTGTCACCATTTTCGGCAGCAAAATGAGGATACCAATAAATAGAATCAACCTAATAACAGTGAAAATCGTTCCTTTCATAGTCTTGTTTTCTCCTGTCTGATTCGTAGTGGCCGCCGACTACTCCAATTTCTGAGCCCGAGCTTCGGTGCCGGGGAAATATGAGTCGTTGAGTTTCGTGTACTTGCCAGGGTGCTGAGGATCAGGATTGTAATAGCCCCCTGCGACAGCGTCCCAGCGCATCCCGTCCGGGAAGTAGAACATTGCGGGTTCAATCTCCACGCGCGTAACTTGCGAAAATGGGATGTTGCCTACTCCTTCGATGGTGGACTGGATCGCCTCGAGCTCCTGCGCGATTGGAATTACGAGTGCCGCACCCGGTGCAAGCAGCAGTGCCTTCTTCGTGGTGTCCGGGGAGATTTTGGAGCCACTCCCGTAGTAGAGGGACGATTCCGGCCGTTGGCCGATTGTGATGAGGTAGCTCGTCATTGGGTGCGCAGGCGTACCGTCACCGGTGTCTGGAAACCAGAGCCTAATTTGAGCACAGACGATGGGCTTGTCCGTCCGGTTCGTGAGTGAGATGGACATATTTTTTAGCCAATCTTCATCGGCTTGAAATGGTGTGCCCTGCTTGACCACGCCTCGCGCACCGCTCAGACCCGGCTGAATCTGTTGAGTCCCCACGGTTACTCCCATTATCCTCACCGCATCCCACACGCGCTGAATCTGGCGCAGGTCGACCGTTCTGGTTCCCAAGGACCCGGCGTTGACCAAAATGAGGCACACCAGCACGGTAAGTACTACTCCACCGATTTTGTGTTTCGTGCGCATCGAAGACCTCCTCCTGCAAATTTGCGTTAAACTTTTGAATTTATTTGGCCCGTGAAACTATCCACCGGTGTTTTTCTTTCCCAGCGCCGCCAAGACTTGAGCTTCCTGATCAGGCTGGAGTTTGCCCGTCCAAACGTCCGTGACAACACCAGCGTCATTCACGAGCAGAAGTGTCGGTGTTCCTCTTACTCCCAAAGTGTTGAGAGGAACTTGCTTTACATCATCGACATGCACTCCCGAACCGCTAAGATATTGTTGGGCTTCAGTAACTGACTGAGGCAGGGCGGCAACCATTTTCACATCCGTACCCGCCAGCCTCTGATAGAAGGGGATGCTATCTTTACAGTAGTGGAATGTTGTCGAGATCGCCATAATAAGCGTGCGATGGTTTTTCGCCCAGTCCACTTTTAGAGCATGGCTATCCACACTCTTGCCTTTGACTGCCTCAGCTCCAGGCGGGCTTGTTATTGTTGGGCGTGCAACGGGGAGAAATTCCGCTCTGACCAAGACCACCGCGATTAAAGTGGCGGCGACAATGGTGGTTACGTGCGCGGTAGTTTCAATCTTTCCAGCTATGCTCATTGGTTTGTACCTCCGGATTTGTGAATCCCACGAGACCGCTTGGGCAACGGAGACGTGGAGTGTTACGGGGCCTAAACTCCGGGGAACGAATGGCTGAGAATGTTTTCGTACATCTATCGTTGTACCGTGTCAAGCATAAACATATCGAAGCCCAGTAGTAACCATTAATTAATCATATGCCGCTAGGTCAATGCGGCGAGGTTGATCGCCCGCTTTTTGGCCTGCTGAGACCATCGGACTGCGGAGACGGCATGGGAAGCAGATTATTGCTGGGAACGCGAACTAGTCGCGGACGACGGAGACTTTGGCGGCGGGGACTTCGAGGCGCATCAGGCGATGATTCACGTCGAGATAGAGATCGACTTCGAGGTCGGCGGTGCTGACGCGAAGGCCTTGCGCCCGATTCGTAAGGGTTCGGATTGTCCTTGGGAATAGCCCAAGTGGCTGATTTGCTCGCAAGGATTAATACGTCATTGAGCAAGCCTTTCCTCAGCCCAATTCCGTTCGAGTATTCTGGCTGTAGAGGCAGCAGCCATCTCAAGCGAAAAGCAAGATCGTAGCCCCTATCCCACTGTGGCCGCGCCGAGTGGGTCTGTTCAGCTATTGGACTCGCAACAGAGCAAGGCCGCCGCTCCATTCAGATGGTTTTCTCCCGCCGAACAGCCCCTCGATTCGGGTGAAATCGATAGTCACCATGCCCTCCTCGCAATCGTACATCGGATTTACTCCCAACACCTGACCGGCAAGTTGCAACTGGTCTTTGGACGGGTGGAAAAGGCGCTCTTTTTCGATGCCGGGGCGCTCGTTTTCGCGACGAGCAGCGACAGGCAGGATGGGCTCGGCGAAGTGATGCTTCGCGCCGGAGCCCTGACGCAGAGCCAGTTTGAGGAGGCGTCGACGCTCGTCGAGACTGGCCAACGCTTTGGTTCTGCCATTGCCGAGATGGGGATCTACGGAGTCGAGGAGATTGTCAACTGGGTACGACGCCAGGTCCTGCAAATCACCGCGTCCGCACTCGACTATCCTGCCGGGCGCTACTTTTTCTTCAGCTCTCCTGAAAAAAATGTAGTCCCGGAAATCGGCGGCATCCCTGTGCCGCTGGGAAGGCTGCTCTTGGCGGCCGTGCGCAAAGCCGGTGACCTGCCTCTGGACCAACTCGCCGAGGACGCCGACTCTTCAGGTTGAGCTATCGTCGGACGCGCCACGTCTTTCTAAAGCCGAGGACCTGGAAGTTGGAGAGCGGCACTTGCTCAGCCTCATCTCCCAACACATTTCGGTCAAGCACGTCGTCGCACAAAGTGGGTTGCCCAGGCCCGAAGCTTCTCGCGCGCTCTATGCTCTATTGCTTTTGGGATTTGTCGTCGGTGTACGGGACGATGTACGACCCAAGACAGAGCCTGTCGTTCCCACTCCGCCTGCAGCGCCCGAACAACCGAGAGCAGTCGAAGCTTCCAGCGCCACGAAAATTCCAGAACAGCGGAGTGTGGATGACTCAGTTCCGGTGGAGGAAGCGACACCGAAGGCAAGCGAAGTGTCTTCCGCAGGAGAAATCGAGCACGCGCAGCCTCACGTCGAACAGACAGCGGCCGATCCGGAGGAACCGATAGGAACGGAACCACTCCCTACGACGCCCCTCCCGCTTCTGAAACCGAATGCGACCTCACGCGAAGTGCCGGTGCGAGCGATCGGTATTTCACCGGAGAAGAATGAGCCGGGGCGCCACCTTTTCACTGAGGAAACTGCCTCTGTCCTGGTGGCTGAAACTGGCGGGGTGATTCGATTGTCTGCCGCGGTGACCGCCGGGCAGTTGCTGGTTCTCGCCAACGTGGAAACCAAGCGTGAAGTGATCGTCCAGATACTGCGGAAGCGTTCCTATAAACCGACCATGTGCTATCTGGAGCTTGAGTTTGTCGAGGCTGCACCGCGATTCTGGGGCACGGAGTTTTCGGCGGCGACGGCTTTGCTGCCGAAGAACACTAAGGATGTGGAAACGGCCGCGCTGGTGATTACCGCGGAGAGCACCGCCGACCAACCCTGGGTTTTGCCAACTGCGCCCGATGCAAGCGAACTGCAAACATTCAAGCGGGAAATGGAAGAGCTACGCGGCAAACCGGCCTTGACGGAGACGCTGCCCACGAACTCGGAGGCGAGTGCCTTGGCACAGCTGAGAGGCGAAGTTTACCCGGCTTCCGCGATCCCCGGGCCGAACGACGCGTTGAGTACGGAAGCGATTCTCGAAAGCGGGCTGGAAGCGGCGGCTGCGGTTGCGCCAACCAAACGCGTGGCGGATCCAGCGCGATCGGAAGCGGCTGAGCACATGGAGACGCCGCAGACGGTTAGCGATTTTATCAACTCATTGCCCAAGTCGAAGCGATGGCGCTTGCCGCGCGGCGGCTCTACCCCCGAATTTAATCGGGCAGTGCTTATCCTGGCGATTTTGCTGGTGGGACTGGTGGCTGGCACGGCTTGGTACAAGAATTGGCTGCCCTGGAAGTGGGCAGGAACAAAGCTCAAGAAACCTGCAGCGTCCGACAATATGAGAGTGGCGAGCGATGCTCCGGTGACTTCGGCAGGAATGCCTGCCAAAAGCGCGCCGGTTCCCGATGCGGGCGCGACGGCCCCCGCGGCTGTAAGTGCGGCACCTGTGGAAGCGGCCTCGTCTGGCGCCCCGGTTGAGCCGTTGGCATCAAAGAAAAAAGCGTCTCGCGCAGTGACGGCGGCGAAGGCCTCATCCGTTCGGCCTGCGGCGAAACCTGCAGCGAATTCGGAAGCGAATTCCGGGAAAGACAGCGCTGTTATCCCGCCAAAATTGATTCAGTCAGTGCAAGCAGTGGCTTCGCTGGAAGCTATGCGGGATTTCGAGAGAGGAAATGTGGTTATCGATGCGGTCGTGGGTACGTCGGGCGAGGTGCATTTCATCAGCGTGATATCCGGGCCTCCCTCACTGCGCGCTCCCGCGGTGGAATCCTTGAAGGAATACAAGTACGAACCAGCAACGCGGAACGGCCAGCCCGTTCCCGCGCACGTTACGATCACCATTCATTTCCGCTTCGAACCCTAAAGAGTCTGAGCGCAGGCGCAATGCGTCAGCAGCTGCAGCAAATTAGTCCGGCTGTGGGCGATCAGCGATCACGTCCATACAGTGCCGGTTACTCTCCGCCCTATCGGTAATCCGGCGCGGATGCCGCAGCCCGCGTCGGCAAATGGCAACGGCAATGGTCACAACGGACATATCGGTGCCGGCCATTCGAATGGGCATGCGCATACGCATTCCCATGGGCAGCCGCAGGGCTATGTGTTGCGGCGACCTGGCACGGGACCAATATTTCAACGACCAGTAGCACGGTAAGTTTTTCGTTTCTAAACCAGAGCACAAATTGGCGCGGTGTGACTATGAGAGGTCACACCGCGCTTTTTTTGTGTTTCCTTGCAGCAGCCGGCCATCGGAACAATTGGACTTGTACGGCAGCGTTTATCGGGACTTTGGAAGAATTGAAGAGTACTGTTCGTGACTATTGCGGTCCGGGTGGGCGCATCTCGTTCTTACCGAGGAGTCTGGTGACGCCGTGTCGCCCGGCCCATTTGACCAGTAAGAACGCCGCAGTTCCGGCCGCGAGGCCTGTACCCGCTGTCGCGAGCGTCCAACCCAGCCCTTGCGGTTCTAACAGTGAGAACATCATTGCGAGAATGACCAGATAACCGGTCATCACTCTCAGGGCCATGACCATTATTTTCAGTACATTCCATCTGGGGTTGGCTTCTGGCTCCTCGTAAGTGCCGCCAAGTCGCGTCATTTCCTCAGATTTGGAAAACCGATTCAGACTCCACCATGTTGCTCCGGCAACCAAAAGAAGCTCAAGAGGGCGGATGTGTCTCTGAAACGGTGTGAATTCATGGACATCCAGAGAGTGAGGAACGACCGGATACAAAGAATGCCCAACGGCACTGGCCACGCCCTCGATCAACGGGCCTACGATCAGCGTGTACAAAAGACCGATCACTCCCGACGACACGAAATCGATGACAAAAGTGGACTTGAATTTCTCGGACCGCTGGTCGAACGGCTTGGTCAACACACGCGCCATCCAGAAACCCAGCACGGTTCCCCCAAACTCAAACGGCAGGTCGATCTCATCGCTTGAATGAGGATTGCTTAAATATCCCGCCTTTTCCGCCCATGCCTGCCAGAAAAACCAGAAGAGTCCGACGTTCATCAGAATTCGCGCAAACCGCAGCGCGTCGTCGAGAGCCGTCGACACGTCCAAAGTCGGCGCGTTCAGGTTGATAGGACCCTGATCCGAAAGAGCTTTGTAGATTCGCGTGATGGCAAGGGGAAAAAGAACGCTGACGATCGCTGGGCCCAGTAGGAAATCGTTCCAGTGCGAGTATTCGATTCGGTATAGAAAATCGCCCAGTGAGGGCGCGACGTGATTTAGTCCGTTGTGAATCCAGGTTCCAGGCCCGAAAAAGTGATGGAGGTTTTTGAAATAGAACTTGCCTTCGTTTCTAAATTCGGCAAAGAAGGCGATCGTGGCGGTGGCAAACAGTGAAAGCAGAAGCCTCATTTTCGCTGGAACGGGGAACGCTTTTGATAGAAATAAAATTCCGAGAGCCACGGCAGCGCTGGTCACAGCCAGCATTCCAAAATTCCTTGCCCATGACAGATAAGGCCGAGCTGCCTCCAAATTGCCGCGCGTCCACGCCCAGTAAAGCGCGGTATAGCCTGTCACGACAAAGATTAGAAAGGTGACGCCTAGGAAAATCAGGGTGAGCACTACAAGTCTGCTTTTCCAAACGCTCATGCTTTGTTCCTCAGGCGCAGACCCAGGATCTTCCTTATCTTAAGCTCGACGACGCTACCGAGACAGGCTGTCGACCGGGAGAGAATCTTAGACCATTCCAGCAGAGTCCTTGCGCCAAATAGTCGTGCGACCGATCTGCCGAATCTTGGCTCAGCCCGCGGAGGCACGATTTTGGAAACTACGCTCTACAGAAGTCCGCTGGGTTGAACCGATCTGTCAGTCGCGGATGACGGAAACTTTGGCAGCGGGAACTTCGAGGCGCATGAGGCGATGATTCGCGTCAAGGTAGAGGTCGACTTCGAGGTCGGCGGTGCTGACGCGAAAGCCTTCATAGGATTTGCCATCGAGTGTGGCGGAGCCGGTGGATTCGGCCGTGATGGTACCGGGCATGAGCTCTTGGGGAATGAAAACAGGAAACGTTTGCGGGCCGCGTTTGGACCAGTCATAGACGCGAGCGAGAACGGCGTACTGGTGATAAAGGTTGTTGTCGAGGACGGCGATGATCGGAGTTCCGAACGTGAAAGTCTGATCGAAGGGGTGAGCGCCCTGCATTTGCAGGGTCATTTTTGCGATACCGTTGGCGAAGAGAATGTTCGCGCTGTTGGTCTTCTCCGCCTGCGACGTCCATTCATAACTGACGGGAGCGCCATCGGGCAGAAGCGTGAGCGAGCCAGAGACTTTGCTGGCGGGGCTTTGCGATGGCTTGATGTCCGCGATGCCTTTGGCGAGCCAGCCGCCGGCGGCTGGCGTGATTTCGAATTCTTCGTGGCCAACGGTTTGTCCTTCGAGCTTGATGGTGAGCTTACCTTTGTCTTGAGAGAAGACGGAAGCACCCAGCGCTGCGGAGTTCTTTTTTTGATCGGCCAGACCTGCGACGGTGCACGCGAGAATCAGAGCTACGCCCAGGGAGAGAGAGAATTTGGGCCAACGAGCCGAGAGTTTTTTATTCATGAAATCCCCCTTCGCAGCAGCCCGCGAAGCGCGACATAAAATTAGCGGAGAAAGAATCTCCGATGCCTATTCTAACGAAGGCAAGTCAAGAATTTGGTTTTTCGACGACGAGATGTGCTTCGCTGCCACCTGCCAGCACAATGCCACGGCCGAGGATTTCCGCAACGACTTGAGTGGGATCGCCGGAGCTGTCCACACGATGATCCGCCAGTTGATACGAGGGAAGCCGCTGCGCATGAAGCGCGCGAAAGCTGGACTCATCACGAAAGAGCGGGCGGCCGGTCATAGTCATACAGCGAGAAAGCAGAAGCTCGATCGGCGAATCGAGCCACAGAACAGGAACGCCGGCGTTTCGCAGAAATTCCGGGCAGCCAGGCTGCGCATACGTGCCGCCGCCAAGGGCAAGGACCGTGGCTTCTTTTAGTTCGGAAGCGCGACCCAAAGCGGCGCGCAATTGGTCCGCTTCAATCTGGCGGAAAGACTGTTCGCCAAAGCGTTCGAAAATCTGAGGGATAGCCAGCCTGGCGGATTGTTCGATGCGTTCATCCAGATCGACGAAATGCCACGCGAGCTGCCGCGCGAGAAGCGTGCCGACAGTGGTCTTGCCGGAACCCATGAAACCGGCAAGGCAAATAACTTGGGCGCGTGCGGAAGCACCGCGCAAAGGAGGCGATTGAGTCACTGGTTTGTGCAGAGAGCAGCCAGAAAGGGCACGCTCTGTCTGTGCGCGAACAATTAATCGCGCTTCATGATGCGGATTGTACCACTGTAGGAGGAAAGTTCGACTTTCGCGAGGCCCTGGCCGACAGTGCCGAAAAGGCCATGGGTCCACTTGGAAGCAATGTGCTTCACGCCGTGGGAATCGGGCTTCAGAAAGGCGACTGCCTGATTATCGACGACGCCGGTGGCGGTCTGCGCTTTCAGGTCAAAAGAATCAGTACTGGAGAAACGCACTTCCACGAGGCCCCTGCCACTCTTCATGGAATAGAGACCCGTGCGGACAAAGTCTCCATCGAAAAGAACGTTTCCCGTCGTGGTCATCAGGTTGACGTTATTCAGCTGAGGTTGAAGTATCTGCGCGTTTCCACCGATGGAGCTGAAATCGAGTTTGCCAGCGCATTGCGTGCAAACCAGCGAGCCGCTGGTGGTCTTGACGATAATGTAGCCCGAAACTTCTTTAAGATGGACGTCCCCGGCATAGCTTTCGAGCTTCATGTCGCCCACGACCTGCTCAACGTAGATGAGGC
>CAWAPX010000016.1:0-57782 GCA_963784015.1 uncultured Acidobacteriota bacterium | reverse complement strand
ATCGCAACAAAGTCGGCAAAGTCACGAAGAAGCAAGTTCAAGAAATTGCAAAGATCAAGCTTGTCGATCTCAACACCACAAATCTGGACTCCGCGGTGCGCACCGTGATGGGTACGGCGCGCAACATGGGTCTGGAAGTCGTGGAAGCCTAGAAGTTCAGGCGCTACGAGGTCGAAGGGGCAAAAGCAATGAAGAAGTCTGGCAAACACATCGAGAATGCGCGCAAGAAAGTAGAAGCGCGCCCGTACAAGCTCGCGGAAGCAAGCGAGCTGATTAAGAAGACGCATCACACGAAGTTTAACGAGACGGTCGAGCTGGCTATCAATCTGGGCGTCGACCCCAAGCATTCGGACCAAGTAGTTCGAGGCACGGTGGTTCTTCCGCACGGCCTCGGCAAGGCGGTTCGCGTTTTGGTGATTGCGAGCGGCGATAAAGTTCGCGAAGCGACCGAAGCTGGCGCGGATTTTGTCGGTGGCGAGGACATGGTTACGAAGATCATGGGCGGCTGGACGGATTACGACGCCGTAATCGCCACGCCGGACATGATGAAGTCTGCCGGCAAGCTGGGTAAAGTGCTCGGCCCTCGCGGACTGATGCCGAATCCGAAGACCGGCACGGTTACGTTCGATGTCGCGAAAGCGATCAAAGAAACGAAAGCCGGCAAAGTCGAGTTTCGCGTCGACAAAGCCGGAATCGTCCACTGCGCCATCGGAAAAATTCAGTTTGACGCCGCACATATCGCGGAAAACGCTCACGCCGTCATCGGCGCGGTGATTAAGGCCAAGCCGGCGGCAGCCAAGGGCAAGTACGTACAGAAAATCACGCTGACCTCGACGATGGGTCCGGGAATTCCGATAGACCTCGTCGAATCTGAAACACTGGCCGCAGCAGCCTAAGCGAAGACTTTAAGGAAACGGGATCATGAAAAAGCGAAGTGAAAAACAGCAGGACTTAGACAAACTGAAGGTGGAACTGGCCAAGGTCTCGACCGTGATTCTCACGACCTTCCAGGGCATCACTGTCGAAAACGACACCAAGCTCCGCCGCGCCGTGCAGGCCGCAGGCGGGAAGTACCAGGTCGTGAAAAACACGCTTGCGGAGCGCGCCGGAGCCGGCACACCCGCGGAAAACTTGCTCAAGAATCTGAGCGGCACGAATTCGATTGCTTACACACAGACGGACGCAGTGGCGCTCGCGAAAGCGCTCACCAAGATCGCTAAAGACGTTCCGGCATTTCAGTTCAAGTCCGGAGTCGTCGAAGGCCGCGTCATATCCATAGCCGAGATTCAGCAGCTTGCGAATCTTCCTTCGAAGGAAGAGCTGCTCAGCAAGATCATGTTCCTGCTGAACGCTCCGGCGCAGCGCATCGCTATGGCGCTAAACGCCTTGCCGCGCAATCTCGCGGTCACGGTCAACGAAGCGATCAAAGCTAACAAGTTTGGGTCCGGCGGGGCTAGCAGTTCCGAACCGGCTCCTGTACCAGCAGCACCAGCACCAAGCCCTGAAGCGGCCCAGTAACTTTATTTCTAAATTTGAGAGGAGAAGCAAAAGTCATGGCGAAAGTGGATACGATTCTGGAAGAAATCAAGGGGCTGACGCTGTTAGAAGCGTCTGACCTCGTGAAAAAGATGGAAGAGACCTTCGGCGTCTCCGCGGCTGCAGCTACGGTCGTGGCGGGCGGCGGCGGAGGGGCGGCTGCGGCACCGGCGGAAGAGAAGACGGAATTCACGGTCGTTCTCACGGACGTCGGCGGCAACAAGATCAACGTCATCAAAGCGGTTCGCGAAGTCACGAGCCTCGGCCTCAAAGAAGCCAAGGACCTCGTCGACGGCGCTCCTAAGACCGTTAAAGAAGGCGTCAACAAGGACGAAGCCGCGACCATCAAGAAGAAGTTCGAAGACGCGGGCGCCAAAGTCGAAATCAAGTAGTTATTTGTTGTACGGGCTTCGGGAAGAGGCGCGGCTGCTTGCATTGGCCATTTTACCGGCTGGAACAAGCGTGATCCGTCGCGCCAAAGGAACTCACGTACGCAAGTCAAGGCTGGTTATTTTCACAACTCCACTGGTCCTTTTTGGACCCTATGCAGCCGTGTGCTCGCTGACTTCGGGCAGGAAGCGCATCACATCGGCTGCATGAAGTTCTCCGGAATCTCCGCTATTTGCCCGAATGGGATCAGCCCGAAAGGGAAGAGGTAGACCAAGCAATGTCAAATAGTCACCAGCACGTCAGGGAACGCGAGCGTCTCGATTTCGCGAAAATTCAGGGCACGATTCAGATTCCAAACCTGATCGAAGTCCAGATGAAATCCTATCAACGCTTTTTGCAGATGGACCTCCTGCCGAGCGAGCGCGATGACGGTGGTTTGCAGTCCGTGTTCACATCGGTGTTTCCGATCAAGGATTTCCGCGAAATGTCGCAGCTCGAATTCGTGGACTACTCGATCGGCAACTGGGAGTGCAAGTGCGGCAACTTGAAGGGCCTGCATCACCTGCGCGCCACTTGCCGCAATTGCGGCGCTTCGGTTGTCACCAATCCGTATCAGACCGGCGACGTGATCTGCCACAAGTGCGGCACGTTCAACAAGAACACGCCGACGTTCTGCAACAAGTGCGGCGATCCAGTCGCCATGCAGTTGAAATACGACGTGAACGAATGCCAGGAGCGCGGCATGACGTATTCCGCGCCTCTAAAAGTCACTATCCGTCTGACCATTTACGACAAAGACCCCGACACCGGCGCGAAGACCATTCGCGACATCAAGGAACAGGAAGTTTTCTACGGCGACATTCCGCTGATGACGGAGAACGGCACGTTCATCATCAACGGTACCGAGCGCGTCATCGTCAGCCAGTTGCACCGTTCGCCGGGCGTTTTCTTTGAAAGCGCCAATAACCGCTCCTACTTCCTCGGCAAGATCATTCCTTACCGCGGATCGTGGGTAGAATTCGAATACGACACCAAGAACATTCTTTACGTTCGCATCGACCGCAAGCGCAAATTCCTTGGCTCGATCTTCCTGCGCGCGCTGGGAATGAAGTCCAACGAAGAAATCCTGCGCACGTTTTATCAAGTCGAGCGCATCTCGCTTCGCGACAAGGATCTCTTGTGGAACGTTTCGCCGGGCATCGTGGACCGCAAGCTGGCTCACGAGATTCGCAACCCGCGCTCCGAGGAAGTGATCGTCGGCGCGCACAAGCGCATCACCGAAAATCTCTTCAAGGAACTCATCAAGGCGAAAATTTCGCAGGTTCGCGCGGCGTTGGTCGACCTCGAAGGCGCCTACAGCGTCGCCGACGTCGTCAATCGCCAGACCGGTGAAGTGCTTCTCGAAGCCAACAAGCCGTTGACGCCCGAACTCTGGCAAGCGTTTGCCGAGGGCGGCATCACGGAAGTCGACGTCTTCTTCCCGGAGCGCGACGACATCGGCCTGGTGCTTTCGCGCACGCTCGATAAGGACGCGATCCGCTCTTCGAAAGAAGCGCTCATCGAAATCTACCGCAAGCTGCGTCCCGGAGATCCTCCGACGCTCGAAACGGCGACCAATCTCTTCCGCGGCATGTTCTTCGATCCGCGCAAGTACGATTTCAGCCGCGTCGGCCGCTTGAAGTTCAACATCAAGATGGGTCTCGATACGCCGCTGGATAACCGCACGCTCGATACGCCGGATTTCGTTTCGGCGATCAAGTATCTCTTCAAGCTGCGCAAGAGCATCGGCGTGGTCGACGACATCGACCATCTCGGCAACCGCCGCGTCCGCGCGGTCGGCGAACTTCTCGAAAACCAGTTCCGTATCGGTCTCGTCCGCATGGAACGCGCCATCAAGGAAAAGATGAGCGTGTACCAGGAAATGTCCACGGCGATGCCGCACGACCTGGTCAACGCTAAGCCGGTTATGGCGGCGATCCGCGAATTCTTCGGATCCTCGCAGCTCAGCCAGTTCATGGACCAGACCAACCCGCTCAGCGAAATCACGCATAAGCGCCGTCTTTCGGCTCTTGGACCTGGCGGTCTCTCGCGCGAACGCGCGGGATTCGAAGTGCGCGACGTTCACCCGACGCACTACGGCCGTATTTGCCCGATTGAAACGCCGGAAGGCCCGAACATCGGCTTGATCAGCTCGCTCTCGTGCTTTGCGCGCATCAACGACTACGGCTTCATCGAGTCGCCATATCGCCGCGTAAAGGGCGGGCGCATCATCGACTACGTCCAGATCGTTAATGCCGGAGACAGCGAATTCAAAGCCGGCGAAATCGTCGAGAAGGACAAAGTCGAAGAACTCAACGAAGAGCTGAAGCGCCGCAAAGTCGTCTACGAGCCGTACTGCTTCTACCTGTCCGCTTGGGAAGAAGACAAGTACGTTGTGGCGCAGGCCAACGTTTCGCTCGATGAACGCTTGAAGATCACCACCGAGCTTGTCAACTGCCGGCAAGCCGGCAACTTCGTGCTCAAGAGCCGCGACGAAGTCGATTACGTCGACGTTTCGCCGAAGCAGCTCGTCTCCGTAGCCGCCAGCTTGATTCCGTTCCTCGAGAACGACGACGCCAACCGCGCGCTCATGGGTTCTAACATGCAGCGCCAGGCTGTGCCGTTGATCCGCGGGGAAGCGCCGCTCGTCGGCACCGGCATGGAGCGCGTCACTGCGCGCGATTCCGGCGCGGTCGTGCTTTGCAAGCGCGAAGGCATCGTCGATCAGGTCGATTCGGAGCGCATCATCGTGCGCGTCGAATCCGATCACTCCGGCGTACTCAGCCGCGAAGTGGGCGCGGACATCTATCAGCTCATCAAGTTCAAGCGTTCGAACCAGAACACTTGCATCAGCCAGAAGCCCTTCGTTCGCGTCGGCGATCGCGTAAAGAAAGGACAAGTCCTCGCGGACGGTCCTTGCACTGAACGCGGCGAACTCGCTCTTGGCCGCAACGTGCTCGTGGCTTTCGTGCCCTGGCGCGGTTACAACTTTGAAGACGCCATCCTCGTCAGCGAAAAGCTGGTGAAGGACGACTACTACACTTCGATTCACATCGAGGAGTACGAAATCGAAGCGCGCGACACCAAACTCGGTCCCGAGGAAGTTACTCGCGACATTCCCAACATCAGCGAATCGTTCCTTCGCAACCTCGATGAAAGCGGCGTCATTCGCATCGGCGCCGTGATCAAACCGGGCGACATTCTGGTCGGCAAAGTCACGCCCAAGGGCGAGACCACGCTAACCCCGGAAGAAAAACTGCTGCGCGCCATCTTCGGCGAAAAAGCCGGCGATGTTCGCGATGCGTCTCTCTACTGCCCGCCGGGCATCGAGGGCACCATCGTGGACGTCAAGATCTTCACCCGCAAGGGCGGAGAAAAGGACGAGCGCCACAAGGCTATCGAAGCCACGCAAGTCTTCAAGCTGGAAAAGAACCTCGCCGACGAAATCCGCATCCTTACGGATGAGCGCCTCAAGCGCCTCTCGGATTTGCTCGGTGGAAAAATTCTCCAGGCCGACTTGCACGACGAAAAGACCAACAAGCGCCTGTTGACCAAGGGCACGGACTTGACCCGCGAGCTGATCGAAAAGATCTCCACGCGCAACCTCAAGCGCCTGAAGCTCAACGAAAAAGATCCTCTCCTGATCGAAAAGATCGAAGAGATCGAGGAGATGACTTCGCGCCAGATCGACGTCCTCCGCAAGATCACCGAGGAGCGCAAGGAAAAGCTCAAGAAGGGCGACGAGCTGCCGCCGGGCGTCATCAAGCTGGTCAAGGTCTATATCGCCATGAAGCGCAAGCTTTCCATCGGCGACAAAATGGCCGGACGCCACGGCAACAAGGGCGTCATCGCTCGCATCGTGCCGCAGGAAGATATGCCAAGCCTTCCGGATGGCACGCCAGTCGAGATCGTTCTGAATCCGCTCGGCGTTCCTTCACGTATGAACGTCGGACAGGTTCTCGAAACGCACTTGGGCTGGGCTTCCAAGGAACTCGGCAACAGCCTCAAGCGTTTGCTGAGCAAGGAAGTCAAGGCAGAGGCTTTGCGCCGCTGGTTCCGCGAAGTCTTCACCGAGACGACCGTTTGGAAGACGCTGGCGAAACTAAGCGACGACGAATTGCTCGACTACGCCGAAGGCTTCAAGGAAGGCATTCCCTTCGCAACGCCGGTATTCGACGGCGCGCGCGAACCGGAAATCCGCCACTTGCTCGAAGTAGCAGGCTTGCCGCACGCCGGGAAGATCAATCTCTTCGACGGCATGACCGGCGAACAGTTCGATCAACCGGTTACGGTCGGCTACATCTACATGCTCAAACTTTCGCATCTCGTCGACGACAAGATTCACGCGCGGTCCATCGGTCCGTACTCGCTCATCACCCAGCAGCCGCTTGGTGGTAAGGCGCAGTTCGGCGGCCAGCGCTTCGGCGAAATGGAAGTCTGGGCGCTCGAAGCCTACGGCGCAGCGCACATCCTGCAAGAGTTGCTCACGGCGAAGTCCGACGAC
Organism: uncultured Acidobacteriota bacterium; assembly: GCA_963784015.1. Classification (GTDB taxonomy): domain Bacteria; phylum Acidobacteriota; class Terriglobia; order Acidiferrales; family UBA7541; genus Acidiferrum. The sequence continues at coordinate 51,313 of CAWAPX010000016.1, read as the reverse complement.
GTTTATGGCCGCGCGAAAATTTACGAGGCCATCGTCAAAGGCGAGCCGGGCATCGAGCCAGGCGTGCCGGAATCGTTCAACGTACTCGTTCGTGAGTTGCAGTCGCTCTGCTTGGACGTTGAGCTAATGAAGCGCCAAAAAGCGCCATCAGAAAAAGCAGCCGATTAGAACTGATCCGGCTTGTAGGGGCGGGGCTTGCCCCGCCCGCAACCGGCAACATTTTGCAAGTGAGTAGATTTTAGTTTTTTGGGTTCTCAGCCGGTCCGGTGCAAAACATCGGATCGCGTCCCCGGTGAAAGCCGGGGAGGGAGGAAACAACCTTGTATCGCAGCAGCCCTTATGATCGCGCCAGTTTGATCGCCGATTTCGATTCGATTCGAATCAGTTTGGCGAGTCCTGAAAAAATCCGTTCGTGGTCCCACGGCGAAGTCACCAAGCCGGAGACCATCAACTACCGCACCTTCAAACCCGAGCGTGACGGCCTTTTCTGCGCCAAGATTTTTGGCCCCGTCACCGACTGGGAATGTCTGTGCGGCAAGTACAAGCGCATGAAGCATCGCGGAGTGATCTGCGATAAGTGCGGCGTCGAAGTCACGCTCAGCAAAGTCCGCCGCGAGCGCCTCGGCCACATCGAGCTGGCTTCGCCCTGTTCGCACGTGTGGTTCTTCAAGGGCTTGCCCAGCCGCATCGGCTACTTGCTGGACATTTCCATGCGCGACCTCGAGCGCATTCTGTACTTCGAAGCGTTCGTAGTCGTGGATGCCGGCGAAGTTGCCGTTCTTCGCGAACGCGAAGTTCTGCTCGAAGACAAATACCGCGAACTGCAGAAGGAATATCCCGGCCAGTTCACCGCCAAGATGGGCGCCGAAGCCATCAAGGAACTTCTCCGCCGCGTCGAAGTGGATAAGCTTTCCGAAGAGCTTCGCGAGAAGATGAAGGCCGATCCTTCGCTTCAAAAGCGCATCAAGTTCGCCAAGCGCCTGAAAGTTCTCGAAGCTTTCCGCAAGAGCGGCAACAAGCCAGAGTGGATGATTCTCGATGTGATCCCGGTTCTTCCGCCGGAGCTGCGCCCGCTTGTGCCTCTCGACGGCGGCCGCTTCGCAACCTCCGACTTGAACGATCTCTATCGCCGCGTCATCAACCGCAACAACCGGTTGAAGAAGCTCATGGAGCTTCGCGCACCCGACGTCATCGTCCGCAACGAAAAGCGCATGCTTCAGGAAGCCGTTGACGCTTTGTTCGACAACGGCCGCCGTGGCCGCGTTCTTCGTGGCACCAACAACCGCCCGCTCAAGTCCCTCAGCGATACGCTCAAGGGCAAGCAGGGCCGCTTCCGCCAGAACCTTCTCGGCAAGCGCGTCGACTACTCCGGCCGTTCCGTCATCGTTGTCGGCCCGGAACTGAAACTCAACCAGTGCGGTCTGCCCAAGAAAATGGCGCTCGAGCTCTTCAAGCCGTTCATCTATCACAAGCTCGAAGCGCAAGGGCACTGCACCACCATCAAGCAAGCCAAGGAAATGGTCGAGCAGCAAGAGCCGGTGGTTTGGGACATTCTCGAAGATGTCATTCGCGAACATCCCGTGCTTCTCAACCGCGCTCCGACGCTGCACCGCCTTGGCATTCAGGCGTTCGAACCGGTTCTCGTCGAAGGCAAAGCCATCCGCATTCACCCGCTCGTCTGCACCGCGTTCAACGCGGACTTTGACGGCGACCAGATGGCCGTGCACATTCCGCTTTCGCCGGAATCCCAGGTCGAAGCGTCTGTGCTCATGCTCAGCTCGCGCAACATTCTGTCGCCCGCACACGGTCTGCCTCTCGCCGTTCCGTCGCAGGACATGGTTCTCGGCATCTATTACCTGACCAAGTCCAAGCCCGGCGCCAAGGGCGAAGGCCGCGTCTTCGGTCAATCCGACGAAGTCGTCCTCGCGCTCGAAGCCGGCGAAGTTGAGCTGCTCACTCCGATCCGCCTGCGTTACAGCGGCGAAGTGATCGACCTCACCACTGCCTATGACGATCAAGACGTGCCGCACACCGAGCCCGTCAAGATGGAGCGTCAGTTCATTCAGACCACTGTCGGCCGCGTGATTTTCAATTCGCACTTGCCGGCAAAATTCCCCTACGTGAACGGTCTTCTCAAAAAGAAGGGCGTTCAGCAGCTTGTCTATTACGCTTACTTGCGCTATGGATTGGAAGACACTGTCGTTCTGCTCGATCATCTGAAGGAGCTCGGCTTCACGTACGCCACGAAGTCCGGCATCTCCATCGGCATCGACGACATGCTCATCCCCAGCGACAAGTACAAGCTGGTGGAAAACGCCGAAAAGGAAGTCGTCAAGGTGCAGCAGCAATACCTCGACGGCGCCATCACCAACGGCGAGCGCTACAACAAGGTCATCGCGATCTGGGGCGACGTCACCGAAAAAGTCGCCGACGAAATGTTCAAGGCTCTCGAGAACCAGGACAAAGAGGGCAACATCAACCCCGTCTACGTCATGGCGGACTCCGGAGCGCGCGGTTCGAAACAGCAGATCCGCCAGCTTTCCGGTATGCGCGGTTTGATGGCCAAGCCTTCGCGGCGAAGTCATCGAAACGCCCATCACGTCCAACTTCCGCGAAGGCCTCACCGTGCTGCAGTACTTCATCTCGACGCACGGCGCGCGTAAAGGCTTGGCCGACACGGCGCTCAAGACCGCCGATTCCGGCTACCTCACTCGCCGCCTCGTTGACGTGGCTCAAGACGTCATCATCAATGAGCGCGACTGCGGCACCACCGACGGCATTTTCGTCGAACCCATCATCGAAGCCGGCGTCGAAGTCGAGCCGCTGCGCGACCGCATCGTCGGCCGCGTCTCTCTCGACAAGATCAAGGACTTCGAAGGCTCGATCATCGTCGACGTCAACCAGGAAATCACCGAAGACCTCGCCAACCAAGTGCAGGCCGCCGGTATCGAGCGCGTCCGCATTCGTTCCGTGCTCACCTGCGAATCGCGGCGCGGAGTTTGCGCTCTCTGCTACGGCCGCAACCTCGCCTCCGGGCGCATGGTTGAGCTCGGCGAAGCGGTCGGCGTCATCGCCGCGCAGTCCATCGGCGAACCTGGCACGCAGCTGACGATGCGTACGTTCCACATCGGCGGAACCGCCACCCGCGTTTCCGAGCGCTCGACGCTCGAAGCGCGCAACAACGGTGTCGTGAAGTTCGTGGACCTCAAGTTCGTCGAGGGCCGCGGCGGCACTTCCATCGCCATGAATCGCGCTGGCCTCATCGCCATCGTGGACGAAAAGGACCGCGAAAAGGAGCGCTACCACGTTGTTTACGGCGCGCGCCTCCGCGTGGTCGATGGCGAACACGTCACCCACGGCCAGATTCTCGCCGAATGGGATCCGTTCACCTTCTCGATCCTTACGGAAACCGCCGGCTCCATCCGGTTTGACGACCTGAAGACCGGCGTCACGATCGAAGAGCAAGTGGACGAAGTGACCGGCCTCTCGCAGGACGTGGTCACTCTGCCCCCTGGCGACGAAAAACATCAGCCTGCGATTCTTGTCCGCGATTCTTCGGGCAAGGTCCGCAAAAAGTACCTCATGCCTTCTCGCGCTCACTTGATGGTCAAGGATGGCGACGAAGTGCAAGCCGGAGACGTGCTCGCGAAAATCCCGCGTGAAACCACCAAGACGAAAGACATCACTGGTGGTCTCCCGCGCGTCGTCGAGCTCTTCGAAACCCGCAAGCCCAAGGATCCTGCCGTCATCAGCGAAGTCGACGGCATCGTTCGCTACGGCGATATCGCCAAGGGCATGCGCAAGGTCTACGTCGAAAGCGAAGATGGCAAGACCACCAAGGAATATTCCATTCCGCGCGGCGTGCACATCAACGTTCAGGAAGGCGATCACGTCAAGGCTGGCGAGGCTCTCATCGATGGCCCGCTCAACTTGCACGACTTGCTTGCCGTTCTCGGCGAAAAGTTCACGCAAGCCTACTTGGTCAACGCCATTCAAGAGGTCTACCGCCTCCAGGGCGTCAACATCAACGACAAGCACATCGAGACGATCTCTCGCCAGATGATGCGCTGGGTCAAAGTCGAAGACGTTGGCGACACCACGTTCCTCCTCGAGGAACAAGTGGACAAGTTCCGCTTCCGCGAGGAAAACGACCGCGTCATCGCCGATGGTGGCCGTCCCGCAACTGGACGCCCGCTGCTCCTCGGCATCACCAAGGCGTCGCTCTCGACCGACTCGTTCATCTCGGCCGCGAGCTTCCAGGAGACCACGCGCGTACTCACCGAAGCGGCTGTTGCCGGCAAGGTGGACTACCTCCGCGGCCTCAAGGAAAACGTCATCATGGGCCGCCTCATTCCCGCTGGCACGGGCCTCGAGCACTACCGCAGCATTCAGTTGCTGACGGAAATGCCCGCACCCGCGCCCATCGAGGAAATTCCGGAAGCCGCCGAGCTCACCGCGGAAGAAGCCGCAGCGCTCGACTTCCTGCAAAAAGACAGCGAAGCCGACGCCGCCACAGAAGGCTAGTCGGTTTCAATGGCGGGTTTCCCGCTTACAACACGCATAAACTCACAAAGCGTCCCGGTTCATACCGGGACGCTTTGTTTTAGGGTACGCCGCGCATGTTCGACAGCTTGGAGGTGAAAGTCCTCTTCACAACCTGATAGAGGTGAAGTGATAGCGAAGCGCAAGGGCGTCGCTGCGAGGCGGGGTCTGAAGGAAGCGCGGAGCAAAAACGCGAGCCAATGTACAAGAACCGGATCTGAGGCGTGAGCGTCGGGCGAGCGGGCCCATGATCGCGAAGCCCATATCTATCAAGGACGCAAAGCGTAAATCCGGTGGTTGCGCGTAGAAAGCAGTCGAGCTTATCGCGGGAGATCTGCTGCACGTCTCGGACTCGGGACTGAGGGTGGAGTAATTCATCCTGATCCTGCAGCAGAAGTCAGCAGCGGGCGTAGTACTCACGGAAGTGAGGAAGGCCCAAACAGTAAGAGCGAGTAGTAGAACGTCGAACTCACGGGTGGCACTGCGCCAGCCAATCAGCTTCGGCTGAGCTTTACAGGTTCAGAAGACGGTGAAGCCGAAACGGGAACCTGCAGAGCGGCGAAGCCCTTGTGGCGGACGACGACTCGAACCTCCGGCCCATCAGGGCTCAACTTGCTGAACCGCCGTATGCGGACCCGCCTGTACGGTGGTGTGGGAGGGGTGAGCAGGTGACTGCTCCCCCTATCCCGATTACGCCGCGCATGTTCGACAGCTTGGAGGTGAAAGTCCTCTTCACAACCTGATAGAGGTGAAGTGATAGCGAAGCGCAAGGGCGTCGCTGCGAGGCGGGGTCTGAAGGAAGCGCGGAGCAAAAACGCGAGCCAATGTACAAGAACCGGATCTGAGGCGTGAGCGTCGGGCGAGCGGGCCTATGATCGCGAAGCCCATATCTATCAAGGACGCAAAGCGTAAATCCGGTGGTTGCGCGTAGAAAGCAGTCGAGCTTATCGCGGGAGATCTGCTGCACGTCTCGGACTCGGGACTGAGGGTGGAGTAATTCATCCTGATCCTGCAGCAGAAGTCAGCAGCGGGCGTAGTACTCACGGAAGTGAGGAAGGCCCAAACAGTAAGAGCGAGTAGTAGAACGTCGAACTCACGGGTGGCACTGCGCCAGCCAATCAGCTTCGGCTGAGCTTTACAGGTTCAGAAGACGGTGAAGCCGAAACGGAAACCTGCAGAGCGGCGAAGCCCTTGCGGCGAACGACGACTCGAACCTCCGGCCCGTCAGGGCTCAACTTGCTGAACCGCCGTATGCGGACCCGCCTGTACGGTGGTGTGGGAGGGGCGAGCAGGTGACTGCTCCCCCTATCCCGATCCAATCCATAACCTGTACCGTTCAGGCACTTCACGCGCCATGCGTCATTGCCCAGGTGCGGCGCTATTCCTACAATGATTTGTGCAACTCTTGGACGGCTCCCTGGCCCCTTTCGCCGGGTGCCGACCGCGTTCTAATGCCCAAAAACGACGAGCTCTCCCCAGATTCGGCGAACAATTCCCCCGGCGGCCCCACGGTCTCCTCGCGCCTCAATCAATTTGAAAAACGTCAGCGGGATCTCTGGCGCGTAACTTTTCTCCTTCTTTTTCTCGTCTCGATCGGATTTGCAGTCGTTTCCTGGGGCACCATCCGAAGCCTTACGCAGCGGCTCGAACCTCTTCTCCCCGGATTGGTGGTCATCGTCATTCTTTTCATTGCCTACGCCTGGAAGCGCACGCAGGAAATCTCCGAGCTGCGCGGTCTAGTCCACGGCCTCGAGCAGCGGGAATCCGCGCCTCCGACCGAGAAGCAGTTTGATCAACTTTTTTCCGTCATCTCCCGCTCCCAGCAGGGCTATCGCGACCTCATCGATTCCTTCGACGATATCCTCATCGCTCTCTCGTTGGAGGGTGAAATCCGCGCAGTGAACCGAAGCTTTGCGGACCTCATCGGTTTCAGCTACCAGCAAATCATCGGCCGCCCGATATCCGATTTTCTCGAAGAGGGTAGCGGCGACGGGCCCGAACTGATTCGCCGCGCCCTGCCGCGTTTCATTGAGCGCCGCCACTGGTCCGGCATCATACAAGTCCGCCTCAAAAAGCAAAACGCAGTCTGCTATTACGATTGCGTAGCGCATGCCATGACCCGAGACAACGAAGTCCATGGTCTCACCGTTCTCGGACGCGATATCACAGCGTTGCGCAAAAATGAAGCGCGCTTCACCGAACTCTTCGAGACGCTCCAGGAAGGCATCTATATCGCTATTCCGGACGGCACCATTCTCGACGTCAATCCCGCGCTGGTACGCATGCTGGGGTACGACACCAAGGAAGAATTGCTAACGAAGCACGTCCCGGAGGTCTTTACCGACTATGCCGAAAGAAAGTCACTTATAGAGGAAGTCGAACGCCAGCCCTCGCCGCAGGGTCGCGAAATTACTTTGCTGCGCAAGGATGGCTCTCCCATCTACTGTCTCAACACAACCAGTACCGTGCGCGATACCTCGGGCCGCGTGATCCGCTATCAGGGTTCCCTGATGGACATCACCGCCCGCCGCCAAATGGAGCGCCAGCTCCACAAGGAACAGGAATTCGCCCGCCGCCTCGTCGACAGCTTCCCTGATCTGATTCTCGTTGTGGATTCCACTGCCCACTTCACATTCGTCAGCCCGCGCTGCAGCGAGGTCCTCGGTTACGAACTCGCCGAAACCACAAATATGCAGCTTGGCACGCGCACTCATGTCGAGGATCTTCCCGTCCTGCTTGCGTTATTCACGGACATTCTCGCGGGACGTCAGGCTTTCGCCTCTCTCGAAGTGCGAGAGCGCCACAAGTCCGGCGACTGGCGCCGCATCCGTTTCAATTTCAGCCCTCTCGCCGATGAAACTGGAAAAATCGAAGGCGTAGTTCTTTCCGGCCGCGACGTAACCGAACTTAAGCGGCTCGAAGAGCAGCTCATCCAGGCGGAAAAGCTCGCCGCCATGGGTCAGATGCTCGCCGGTGTCGCGCACGAGCTGAACAATCCCCTCACCGCCATTCTTGGCGTCACGGAATTGTTGCGCGAGGGCCAAACGGACCAGCAAGCCACCAAGCGGCAGCTCGAAATAACGCATCGCCAGGCGCGCCGCGCCGCGCGCATCGTTCAAAATCTTCTCGAATTTTCTCGTCCAGCGTCGCCTCAGAAAAAACCCGTCGATCTCAATAGCATTATCGACCGCACCGTGCAGCTTCATGAACACTCGCTCCGCAGAAATAACGTTGAAGTGGATTTCCGTCCGCAGCCGGACTTTCCCGGCGTCATTGCCGACGCCAATCAGCTGATTCAAGTTTTTCTAAATCTGGTCACCAACGCCGAGCAGGCCATTCGGGAAGTCCGCGAATCGGGCCGCATCCAAATACGCCTCGCCCGCACGAGTTCGCGCATTTCCGTCACCTTTCAGGATGACGGCGTCGGCATTCGCCCTGAATCCGCCCAGCGTCTTTTCGATCCCTTTTACACGACCAAGCGCCCTGGAGGCGGTACTGGCTTGGGCCTTAGCATCTGCTTGTCGATCGTTCGCGAGCACGGCGGCACGATTGAAGCCGAAGCTCTTCCCGCGGGTGGCTCCGCTTTCACGGTTTATCTCCCCATTGCCGCCGACCAGAAAACTCGCCCCTCCACCGAGATTTCCGGCACGATTGCGGCAGCGGCGCCCAATCTCAGTTTGTTAAGGGGCAAATCTGTTCTCGTGCTGGACGACGAAGAAAGCTTGCGCAGTCTGCTCTTCGAAGGGCTCACTGCGCGCGAGTTGCACGTGCAGTGTGCCGCCACGTTGGAAGAAGCGCTGGCGTTCCTTGCCGAGCGCTCTCCTGACGCCATCCTTTGCGATATAAATCTCTCGCAGGACGGCGGCCATATTGATGGCAAGCACGCTGCACAGCGGCTCCTAGCGGCGGCGGGCGGCCGCAAGCCTGCGCTGATCTACATATCGGGGGAACTGATTGAAATGTCGGAAGAGGCAGAGGGCCCCAGCGTCACTCGCCATTTGCAGAAACCCTTCCGCATATCCGACGTTCTTGCCATGCTTCAGGAAGTCTTCGCTGCCGCTCCAGCCGACACCACGCTCGAATGAACTTTTGCCCAGTCACTTGCCTGCTGCCAGTCCGGCTATTCGGAGAGTAGCTCCGCCTCCAATCTCCGTGTCATCTTCGCATTGAGAAAAACGCTGGTCTCGGAGCTACCCTTCACTCATCCCACCCCGACCTCCCTACAATTCTTGACCGCTTCAGTGTAGAGTTTGCTCGTATGGAAGCCTACTTCGATGGTCTGGCGCGCGATTTCCGCTATGCCCTCCGCAATCTACGCCAAAATCCTCGTTTCTCTCTAATCGCGATCTTTGCCTTGGCTCTAGGCATCGGCGCTTCCACGATCGTCTTCAGCGTCGTCTACAACGTCTTCTTCCAGGCGCTTCCCTACAAAAACTTCAACCGCTCCGTCGTATTTGAAATTCGTAATATTGCAAACGCCGGCGGATCGAAAGGCCGCGACTTTTTTTCCCCGGCCGAATTTCGTGCGTTCCGGAAACAAAATCAAGTCTTCGAAGAAATGATCGCCTACGAAACTTGGCTACGTCTCCTCTACGATGATGGCAAATCGATTCACTATCTGCCCTTGGGTGCGACGTTACGGCCACTGCCTTCAATTATCTGGGCGTCACGCTGCTTTAGGCCGCACGATTACCGAGGAAGACGCCAGCCCGGGCGCTCCGTCCGTCTTTGTGCTGAATTACCGACTTGGCAACGAGAATTCGGCGGCGATCCGAAGATTCTTGGCAGGAGTTTCGTCTTGCGCGGCGCTCCGACGATCTTGTCGGCATCATGCCGCCGCGTTCAACGCCTTTCGCGCCAGTCTCTGGATGCCACCACCGCGACGATGAGGGCCCCTCTCTCCGGTGGAGGGCAACATATCGCACGTCTAAAACCCGGCGTCACCCCAAGAGCTGCCGCCGCTGACCTCGATGCAATCGCCCACCGCCTGCAGAAAAAAAGCCCTAAGGGAATTTACCCGGAAAACTTTACGGTCGTAACCCGCACGCTGCTCGACAGCCTCATCGGAAGTTTCAAAAACACACTCTATGCCTTGCTCGCCGCCGTCTTTCTCCTCCTGCTGATTGCCTGCAGCAACGTTGCCAACCTCTTGCTCGCCCGCGCCACCGCTCGCGAACGCGAAATCGCCATGCGCGTCACACTCGGCGCCACGCGCGCCCGCCTCGTCCGCCAGCTCCTCGTCGAAAGTTTCGCCCTTGCCGCGGCGGCTGCCGTCGCTGGCTTGCTTCGCTTATTTCGGCCTGAACGCCGTCGTCTCGCTAATTCCTGCCGGCACGCTCCCCGAGGAAACCGTCATTCGCATGAACGCGCCCGTCCTTTTTCTGTCGTTGGGTGTCACCTTGCTGAGCACCATCCTCTGCGGCCTTGCACCCGCGCTTGTTGTCGTTCGCGGAGATGTCCAGCCGCATCTCGCCGGCAGGCGGCAAAGGTGCCGGTGGATTTCGGCAAGGTAAGCTCCGCGCGGGTCTCGTCGTCAGCGAAGTTGCCCTCTCGATCGTCCTGCTCATTAGCGCTGGCCTCCTGATGCGCAGCTTTCTCATCCTTACGCGCGTTGACTTCGGCTTCAACCCCAGGAATGTTTTCCATTTCCGACTTGATCCCACGATGTATGCGCAATCTTCTGACCGCCGGATCAGGCAAAATACCCTGACTCGCCGTCTTTTAGATCGGTTGGGTGCTCTACCGGGTGTCCTCTCCGTCTCCGAATCCGTACAGGAACCGCCTTTGAACTCCGATTTGAGCGACACCATCATTCCTGGCAAGCCTCACGCCGAACGCTGGGAAACGAGGTATGAAATATGCAGTGAAGGCTATTTCCAAACGCTTGGTCTGCCGTTGCTTCACGGCAGATTTTTTTCGAAGGATGATGTGGACGCCGCGCGATACGTGATGATTGTGAACCAGGCCTTCGCTCGGCAGTACTTTCCTGGCGAGGACCCGCTGGGACAAAAAGTCAAATTGGAGATTCTCGATCGCCCTTTTCTCGACATGCCGCACGATATCTACTTTGAGATCGTTGGAATCGCGGGTAACTACAAGTCCCGCGGCCGTGACTCCTGGCAGGCTTTTCCGGAAGTTTTTATTCCCTATAGCGTTAAGGGTTTTACTGGCGAACCTTCATGGCCAGAACCGCCATTGACGCGAACTCATTTTTAAGAACATTGGCATGGAGGTCCAGGCCATCGATCCCAGCGTCCGGTCGCCAAGTCCGGCACTCTGGAAGGCTCCTTCCGTGAATTTTATCGTGGCCCGCAATTTGAACTTGTCACTCTGGCAGCCTTCCCTTCTGTCGGGCTCGTCTTGGTCGTCATCGGCATATTCAGCGTAATGGCCTACACCGTCTCTATACGAATTCGCGAGATTGGCATTCGCATGGCGCTGGGAGCGCAGCAGAAAAACATCCTGCGCATGGTCCTTCTCAACGGCTTCCGTCTTGTAGCGGCTGGCATTTTTGTAGGCGTTATTGCAAGTTATGTGCTCACCCGTTTTCTTGTTACGCAAATCCCTGGCGTCTCCGCCACGGACCCGGCTACATTCGCTGCCGTTGTTACCATCGTTGTTTCGGTGGGCCTGACCGCCTGCCTCCTGCCCGCCCGGCGCGCCGCCCAAACCGATCCCCTGGTCGCCCTCCGCTACGAATAAGGCCTCCCCACCTGCATCTGTTCGAACTTACTGCCCTTTGGTACAGCTCCCTCAACGCACAACGCAGTACGTTTGTACTATCGGCAGCGCACCCGTAGCCTGCGACAATCGAGTGTTGTCAGGGCCGTCGCGTGTGGGGCTCTCCGCGGCCTGATCGTTCATTGAACATGCGCCGTCCTCCGGCGCACGAGGAACAACCCTATCGTGGATTCCGCAGTGGACACTCGGCCTTCGACTGTTTCGCCCTCGGCGAGCTCCTCGAAAACCTCTGGGGAAACCAGCTCGCCCAAACCCAGGATGAACGCGGTTGCTTGTGAGGTGCAGGTTACCGCAACCGGCGCGCGTCCCTCCGAAAAGGGCGGCCAGCGCGAGCTCTTCACGGAAGAAACAACGACGGCTTTGGTTTTTGAGAATGGCGGAGTGCTCCGGTTGGCTGCAGCGGTGGTTCCCGGGCAATTGCTGTTTCTCACCCACAAGGAATCCAAGCGCGAAGTCGTCGCGCAAGTGACGCGCAAGCGCGACTTTCGGCCCATGATTTGTTACGTCGAGGTGGAATTCAGCGAGCCCGCTCCAGGATTTTGGGGCATCGAGTTTTCGGAAACCCCTGCGCTCGCTGCGGCGGCGCCCCAACAAAAGGAAGCGGATGGATCAGGGCAAAACGCAGCAGCCATCTTCTCCAGCGAGCCAATCGCACCTGCGCACGCTCCCAGCGCGCAGGAAATTGCCATGCTGAATGAGGAAGTCGAGGCGCTCCGTGAGCAATTGAAATTGCTTCAAGCGCAGAAGACGACAGGGAGTTTGCCCGCCCCGGCTGAGATTCCCGATCTTTCCCGCACCACAGCTCCAGAGCCTCCACCAGCTATTGTGAATGTTCCCGCCCAGGCTCCTGTTCTTGCGGAGGCACGCGGCGAACAGTCGACAAAATTGCCCACTGGCACCGCCGAGCCTGCATTTTCCGAAGAAGATCTTCTGCCGAAGCCCGCGCTCGATTTCAAGGCCGCAAAGCCCCCGGCAAACTTCGCTCCCAAGCCTGAGCAGGAGGTTGCCGCAGACAGCCATCCTGCGGCGATGCGCAAGGATTTACTTTTCGCGGCGTTTGTGCTCATCGTGGCAGGCGCGGCGTGGTACCAAAATTTGCTTCCCGGCCTGCCACTGTTGAAGAGTCTTTTCTCCAACACCGCTCCAAGTAGCGGCACGCATCCTGTTGCTATAGCTCCCCAGAAGACAGCGAGCGCCACCGCCGCTTCCGGCAAGTTTCCGCAGACGAGCGTGGCTCCTGCAGCTCAATCAAGCGCGGCCTCTGGCGATGTGTCGCAAACTGCTGCGTCCGGAGCCGCGAAGCCTTCCACACCCGCCATCTCCGAGACGGCGGTTGAAACCAAATCAGCGCCCGACTCCGGCGCCGATTCTGCCGTGGTGGAAAAGCGAGAGGTTGCTGCCATTGCCGAGAAACGCTCTTCGCCACGGCCTTTAAGCAAAGCCGCGATGGTTTCTGCCATCCCGCCTTCAGACGAAACCGATATCGTCCCGCCGAAATTGATCAAATCGGTCCGCGCAGTTGCCTCGCCGAACGCGTTGCCAGACTTTGCTGCGAACAACTCGGAAAACGTGACGTTCGACGCTCTCGTGGATACATCGGGGCAGATTAAGTCTATGAAGGCGCTCTCGGGGTCTCCTGCTTTGCAAAGCGCTGCCATGACAGCACTCAAGCAGTACCAATACGAACCGGCCACGCGGCACGGAAAGCCAGTCCCCGCTCACGTCACCGTCACGGTCAAATTCCTCTTCGAGCCTTAGCCTTTTTCCTCGATTGCGTGCCGGCCTCTTCATGCCGCCATTGTTTCTCTTCCGCGAGGGGTGGGCGGCAAATTCATGACAATTCAAGTATCCGTAAATGTCCATTGACGGCTCATTACGGCTGGCCGATACTTTGTTGGGAAGTGTCATTTTGGATTCACAGAAGACGCAATTCTAATTTGGCTCCAGCCTCGCGAAGAGCCTGCCGAGGGGCGAGTAACTTGACGTCACAAGTAGACCACTCGCGTTTTTGGGTCTCTGCTTTACGTGTTTAGGCGCGGGTATTTCCTCAGGTCAAACTCCTCATCAAGAGCCGAAACCGCCTGTAAAAATACTTTCCGCGTATTCCAGCGATGTCACGGACGTTCCGACTTTCGGCGCATTTGGTCCGACACAATGTGACACGAATGGGAATCTGTACTTCCATATTGACACTGGCAACGACAATAACGCGGGCACGCTTATGCGCATTGACCGAAGCTCCTGGAAACCTCATCTTTTTAAGCTTCCTACTGAGTTAGCGAAGGATATGGCCTTTTTCGAATTTAACGTGACGCCTTTGGGAAAAACCCGCTCATTAGAAGAAAAAATGGACGGCCACTACCATGTCATTACCTTTGACTCGGATACGGATGACATCGCTGATACTCAGCTGCAAATTCCTGACCACCTTTGGCTTACCGACTTTGTCGCCTCCGAACTGGAACTATTCTCGTTGGAGGCTTTTCGATGAGCACGCTCCTAAGGACATGCAGGGCAAGACCTTCCTGGCCTTGCTGCAACCGCCCGGTAGAATCCTAAAAGACTTCAGCGTAGAAGGTCCGGGTCCCGTCGACCTCGGTACTGTGCATACGAAATTTCATGATGGTGCTGGGACGGTCGGCCCGGATGGAAACTTTTATTTTGTCAGCGGTCATGTTGTCTTGGTTCTTTCGGCGTACGGCGATTTCGTAGAAGAATCCCGATGCCGAAGCCCGACGACGATGCCCGTGCTGGCGTTATCGCCATTGCAGGCGACCTGATATCTATACCTTCAAGAAAGTGACGAGGAGGGCATGATACATGTTCAGTTCCTCGTATCGCGCTTCCACCGGAAATGCATATAGCCTCTATGTTCCACTGTCGACCTTGGAAACGATTGTCTTTGTTTTTCCACTCGCGCTGGCTACACGTTTCTCCGCGTAGAAAACAGCAAACTCAGGTTCATCAGTGCCCCGCTTTCCTGATGGGTGATTTCGGTACGGGGAATAGATAACCAGCAATTCAAGCCTATTGAGGAGCAGGCTTGGATCGGGAGGTTGATCTTTCCTCAAGTTTCCACGGCCTTATCAAATTAGTTAGCTTCGGCCCAACTCTTTAAAATCCTTCAACTTGCGCCAGCCCCGTTCGAATGCCAACTCAGTAATCCAGAACACTATTGACAATCGGTTCTTACTCCTGCTACCATTTATTATGGTCGTGGCAGTGCCCGCACACAGGTCTGCCTTCCCATTCTCAGTGCATTCTGTGTCCTTTGCGTTAAAATCCACCTTCAGCCCCGCCCCCGACGTGTCCCTTCACCTGGCCGCTAAGTCCCGTAGCATCCGCACTTTCGAAAAACACGCCCGTAACCCCTTTGGAATGCGCAGTTTCAAAACACAGGACTTAAAACCCTTTTGAGATGTGCAATTCCAGAAAAACAGGGGTCGAGGGGGGTCTTATTGTTAACTAGAAATTTCCGCCTAGTGGGCAGCTGGCTTGGATCGGGGGCGGAGTGGCAGGCACCAAAATCCCACACGTACATGTTCATTCCGTCCTGCAGGACTTGCGCCAGCACGTACTCTCCCGGAGGGAGCGGCGCGCTCAGCGTGAATCTGTATATGTCCGGAGCCACGTTCCCAACGCTGGATCGCAATTTCTTGGACGTCCCTCCGACAGCTTCTGACCAAATAAGCTACTTATCGACTCAAGCCGCCGGCTTGCTGCGCCCTTCACCAAGGTGTGCACCAAGGCCAATTCCGGTCCCCCCTCGCCCTGCCTCCTTGTTCTCAGCAAGGTGGAGTCGTGTTCAGAGTAGTAGTAGCTTCTCGCAGATAGAACTCCAGGGCAACTGGCTTGTGAGCCGGACGGGGCCCCTTTTGCTCCCGGGAGTTCAATGTAGTGCTTGCTGGGTATCATTGGTATGGGAGAAAGTGACTTGAGAACGTTTTTCTTTCTGCTCTCTCACCTGCGAGCCAGCCTGCTGGATCTTTCTTGATCGACTTGCCTTCCAGCGCAAACATGCCTTCACCATCAGCAAGAAGACTCCTGGCGCAACCCGCAAACTGGCATCCACATCCACCGGGGTTTCGGCTTTCACCACCGCTTCCTGGATATGAACCTTTTCTACCAGAGCCGAAGACGTCTTCTCGTCAGCTGCCGCCTTTTTTGTGGCGTCCCAATCCACCAGCGCGTCGGGAATCTCTTCCCAGGTGCCTGGTTCGACGCTGAAGTAGCGAACTCGATCGCCCTTCTTTTCATAGCTTCGGACGAGCTGGAAAGTGCCATCCTTCAGCATCAGCTTCTTGCCGCGTGGAAGGCCTGCAGGTGTAGCTGGGCTGGTTGTGGGTTGGGCGTCAGGCTTCTTGGCGCTGGCCGGAATTCTGCTGCGGACCGGAGGCTGCGGCGGCTGGCCTATGCCAGGCTGTTCCTGCCCAACTCAGCAAGGCTATTTGCAGGAGGACACTTCATGTAAATGGCAGTCTCATGAAGGGTTCTGGCTTATCAGATGCCTTTGGGGCATAGTGAGTTAGCCCCAGGTCAGAGCATACCCCCTGACTCAGGGCTCCGGCAACTGTCCCACCTCGCTGTCACAGAAGCAAAAAAGCTCTTCCCGGAATACCGGAAAGAGCTTTTCTTCAAGATAGAAGGTCGCGAAGAATTACATACTGTCGCAGCGCGGAAACAAGGTAACCAGCACCATTAAGTCGGAGAGGGTAAACAACCACTGGTCCGCCTGCTTGCCCGCCGCTTCCGCAGCGCGCGCGATAAAGCCCAAATGGCGGCTCTTCGCAAAATTGCGAATGTGATCCACGCAGATCCCAGTCAAGCTGGCAATTTCCCGCGTCAGTAAAAATTTTTTGGCTTGATTTTACCGGTGACCATGGCCTTGTCCCTCTTACTGTCTGCCACACCGCGCGTCTACTTCTCGCTCCCGTTACCTTTGATGCTTTTTTCAGCGTACGCGATGCACCATTTGTAGAGCAATAGTAGACTGGTCTCTCTAGCTAAAACGAAAAGGCTAGTACTTTTGTTCCAAGCCCCTGTGTAAAAAGACATTATCCAAAACTGGGCGCTTAAGAGCGTCTGGTACGAATCGAACGAAGGAGGAAATATAAGGATATAGTTGACCTACTTTTGCAAACTCTATATGGGTTTCGGGTTGATTGACCGCGATTTCACGCATCTGTTTTGTGTGGCGCACCTCATTAGGAAGCGATAAATTGCAGGACCATTCGTTAGACGTTTAACGTTCCGAGCGCCGGATGCGCCCAACTGTACTCGCCCATATTTCGGTCTCTCGTTTCTTCCAGAAACGCGAGTCAGCGTTTCCGCACAGTGCGTAATTCCGCGAGCATTCGTTCTTTATCGCGCAGCATTTCCGGCTCGACGGCGCAGGCGTCTTGCGCCGAATCCACCGCGACTCCACAAAGGCCATCGGAATGTGAATTCTCTTTAACAAAGAAACGCGCTTTGGCAGCTTCTGCGCTACCCGATCTGCTTTACCGATCACTGCTCGTTCCACCATCATCAAATGCGCAACCAATTCCGCCGCCGACCATCTTCCTTCGCTTGGCCTGGTCTTCCATTCGTCAGCGGGCACCGCATCGGCTGCAGATAAAAGCCCTCTCTGCGTTTTCACCGGTTGGCAATAATCGGATCCAGCTTTTGCATCGCGGCTGGCTTCCACTGAGGGCTCGTCAAAGGGAGCCGCCGAGGGCCTGCTCAAACACATACGCGAGTTGCAACACGGTTGCTTCGCCGAACGCTGGACCAAAAAATTGTAAACCTACTGGCAGCTTTCCGGAAATTTTCCCGCAGGGAACGGCGGTCCCCGGCACCCACCGCAAAGATCCCGTAACTGTATATATATCAGCAAGATACATCTGGAGCGGGTCGTTCGTTTTCTCGCCGAGTTTAAAGGGACGCAACAGCAGAAGTGGGTGTTACAATCACATCCACTTTGGTGAAGGCGTCTCGAAATCCTTAGCAATCAGCGCGCGAACTTTCTGGCCCTTCAGGTAGTAAGCGTCGTAATAGCCCGCCGATAATACATCGGTGCCCAGAACGAATCCGTCGTTTGACCTCGGCGCCGAATCCCGCGCCTCGCGTCTTTGCGGTACATCGCTAGCAGGGAATGATGTACTCGCGCAGCCCGTATCGTACTCCGTCATACCTCACAAAGGTGGACTGCACCTCGGCGGTGGCGATAATGTAATCAGTTTCGCAATCGCGTAATCCGTATGGGCCATGTGGATTTCGCGCATCTCGCACCCGAGCTTTTTGAGAAGTTGTATCCCCGCTTCGATCTTCACGCGAAGCCGTCGTCCATGCCCTCAGCGAAATACTCCTTGGGAATGCCGACCCGCAGCCCTTTGACAGGTTTTTCCATCGCAGCGCGATAATCCGGGACAGGCGCGGTTGTCGAGGTCGAATCGTTTGCGTCGCGTCCGGCGATCACTCCCATGACGGCGGCCACATCGCGAGTGTTCAGTTGCAAACGGGCCGATGCCGATCCACAGAGGACGCAAAAGCGATCAGTCCCCATATCGGGAAACGCGCCCGTAACTTCCCATCATGGCGGGTTGCCGCAGGACAAACCCGGCTGCCGGATCGATCCGCCCGTGTCCGTTCCCAAAGAAGCCACGGCTAGGCCAGCCGCAACCGCTGCAGCCGACCCTGCCGCTTTGACCCGCCCGGCACGCGGTCCAGCGCTTCCGGGTTCCGGACTGCTCCATAAGCAGAGTTTTCGTTCGAGCTGCCCATGGCAAACTCGTCAGCAATTAGTTTTACCCAGAATCACGGCTCCGGCGGCTTCGAGGCGCTCAGCCGCCGTGGCGTCGTACGGCGGTATGTAATTTTTTAGATTGTTGTAACCTCTTTTGGATGATTAACAGTCCGCGCGTGCTGATTACGTCTTTGATTGCGATGGGTGAGCCCGCCCGAGAAGGCAGGGGCTTCCCTGCGGCAACCAACGCATCCATGCGATCCGCTTCGGGCATAGGCGCCGTCTTTTCGGAGAGCGTCAGGTACGCATTCAGCTCTGTGTTGCGTTCTCCAATTCGCTTGTAAAAATCTGATGCCCACTCGCCAGCAGGAAGTATTCTTGGCCGCCAGCGCTTCTTTTATACCGTCGATCGTCCAGTTCGTCATAGTGGGAAAAACATCTTTGCCTGTTACCTCTTTAGCGTTTGCTTAACCTTCTGATAGAAAACCCGCAACCAGAACCAGGAGTGTCTGTCCTACTGATCAGCTCAATTACCTTCGGCACTCTGAAGTACAGAAAGTAGGGATAGGGGGCTTGTCTCAGAATTTCGGCGGCCACGTTCCAGTGGCACTACGACGTCTTCCCGCAACGTAGCGTCGGCGGACTGGCCGTCGACCAATACCTGCGCCATTGGTTCAACACCGGCAGTATCCAGTTCGTTCAACTCTCCAATGTATTCCAGGATTTCATCAATTTGCGCGCGGTACGTTTCCAGCTCGGCTTCGCTTCAAAATCCAGATAGGCTAGCTCCGCCACTCTTTGCACATCTTCGCGGCTGATTTTCAAGTGATTCCCCGTCTTTGGTTCGCTCGAAACGCAGCAAAATTCTGGCGTCTCCCAGCAGGTTGCCTGGATCGCTACTGGATCACGTGGGAGGCCTTCGGATCGGGGATAAGCACTACAAAATCGTAGCCGAAGATTACCCGCTCGACCTCCGGGTCGATCTTGCCGTACTTCGAAAAGCTATCGCGCAATGCGCGCAAAATCATAGAGCGTCCAGGAATTCTGAATTTGTAGGTCGAACGGCGGCTTCAAAAAGAGGAATGGAGAATCTTTGTCGCCCGGATGATCGAGCGGAGCGGCTTCCGAAGGCTTTCCGATGCCCGCAAAGTGTAGCTGCTCTCCCTTCACCCCCACGATAAGTATGTTCACGGACTTCAACTGATTGGCCTCCGCCGCCTCGGCGATCAGATTACCCAGTTCGCTCGAATCCAGAGGATTGATCCCGCGAAACATGTGATACGCGCCGACTTGAAAAACACTTTGGGCAGACACAGTAGGATTGAGAAGAAGCAGCAAACGGCTCCGAGAAATTCTTTTTCATAAGCAACGCCCGCTGCCGATTCGATTTGTAATAGTCGCCGCTCATGTTTTTTGGTAGATCTCGCGGCTGACCAGAAAGGCGTCAAATAGTTTCTGCGCCTCGAGCTTGCCCTGTTTCTTGAGGAGGTCCTTTACACGATCCAATTCTTCTTGTTTAGCGGTCATCATCAATGATCACCTCAAGCTGCCGCTCTTTGTTGCGGCGGCACGCGCCTCGCTCGCCTCTTTTTGTAGACAATCCTGGCGGCTTTTTGCTTCTGGGCCTGGATGCGTTGCCAGAATCCTGTCCGCCAAAAAGCCCGTTGGCCCCCATGAATTCCTGATCCAGACCCCAGAGCGTCATGTGCCCGGGCGAAGCTGCGCTCTCGCATTTTTGCAGCGTGGCAAACTCTTCCTGCCAGTTGTAGAACGCGATCGTTTCCGGATATTTTTGCTCGAACTCCGCGAGCTGCTTTGCGCCGTCCGCGCTGCGCGCCATTTTTTCAAGCTCCGGCGCAACGTACGTCCCTATTTCCAGCCCCATGTGGTGGAATCCATGGGGCGCGGAGCCACGCACAGAGGGCGGCGGCGATTCGGGAATTTGGCGGATGCCATGATGTTCGCCGAGCGCCACGGAACTGTGCGTCGGCCAATGCCCCTCGGTTTGCGCCATGGTTGGCGGATTTTAGCCATTCTGCACGCTGATTGCCCCGCGATTTTTCTTTAGCGTTTCTGCAAACTCCGCGTTTTGCGCCCACGAAAAAAGGTGTGAATAAAAAAAGGCTGGCGAATGCGAGCGCTCCAGCACGATACATTTTCATTTTTTCTCCGCCGATGTGAAAAATTCTCAGGGACTATAAACTATACACGTTCCAGAGAAAATAGGTGCCTGGCGAAACCTGTTGAACGCCGGCAGGCATACACTACTGTTGACGCCCAGCCTAACGTTTTTCCTCCGGAAGTGCCGCCGATTCCAGCTCTGCGATGGAATGATGCATGCTCGCCATTCGCCAATGTCCTTCCGATTTTTTGCACATGGCCATGCCGCGGCCATGAAGCCTGCCCCGCGCTGCGTCAATCGTAAATTCGTATTCGTACCAGACCGCTTCGCCGATCGGATGAAAGGCGCTCTCATGGATTTCCAGCTTTGCGGCCGGCTGCTGGTGGAGGTATCTCCGGCGGAAATAGCCGACGACTTTGCTCGCGCCCGTAGAGTTCCGTATTGGTCGAGAAGAGCACAATCTTTAGAATACAGACAGTCTCCAAACTTCTCTTCGTCCGATGCATTGCAAAATGTCTCGACACATCGATGCATTTCGTGCTGCATCGCCGCCACCATTTCAGCGCCGTGCATTTCGTCCGCCGTCGCGACATGAATTGTCTGGTCTTTCAGGTGGATGCTCCCCCCCAGTTTTCCCAGAAGATCGACGCCCAGGATACCGTCAGATTTTTCGTCCCGCGAGCCTTTCCAATGGCGGAGAGATCGATGGCCGGCAACTTCAGCTCCATAAGTGTGGTTTTTCCCACGGTCAAGTCGGGAAGTGTGACTTCCTTCGCGCTGAGTCGCGAGGGTGCCGCTCCACGAGGTCACGTGAAGGTCCCGCGCCTGCCCCGAAGCAAACGATTCCAGATTCAACATTGAAGTCGCTGCCGTATCAACTAGGAACCATTTGTGCAGTCCAGCGATCTGGACTTCAATCATCGGAAGCACATCGCAACGCTCCCGTCGGAACTCCTGCGCGCACGCGATGGGCGGCACGGTCGTGGCATTGAAGAACGTAGCTTCAAGAGCGGCCGCGCAAAAAAGACGTGCAGAACGAAGGGGACAGATGACGGTGGTATGGGCCATGAGGACACCTCCAGGGAAAGAGCATAGCACAGCAAACGAACGTTCGTGCTTATTTGTGTCCCGTGTTACAGTATCTTCATGCCGCGCGCTCTTCGCTCCAAACCCAGCCAAAAGACCGTCGGGAGGGCGTCGACAAAGACGTTCTGCGGCGCCAAGCTAAAGGCCTCCGTACTCGCGAGGCCATCCTCACTCGCGCTGTCGATATTGCTTCGCTGCTCAAGGTTTGGAAGGTCTCACCGTTGGCTCGCTCGCCGAGCAGCTTGATATGAGCAAGAGCGGGCTCTTTGCGCATTTCGGCTCAAAGGAAGAATTGCAACTGGCTGCTGTCGAAATGGCTCGCCAGGTTTTCATCGATAAGGTGACGCGCCCCGCTATCGCCGCCCGGAAGGGTGCTGCCCCGGCTCTGGTCTTTGATTGATCACTGGTTGATCCTCGTTGAAAAAAAGTTTTTTCGAAGGTGATACTTTTTACCGCTGCTTCTTTTGAATTCGATGGCCGACTGGGCGTTGTGCGCGACCGCATTGCGGAGATCGTGCGCGAATGGATTGGCGCGATCACTCGTTCGGTAGAGGGGACGCAGAAAGCTGGCCACCTCGACGCAAGGCTTCGACGCGAAGCGCCTGCGCCTTCGAAGTTCACGCAATCGCTATTTTCAGCACATTGGGCGCATCAGCTACTCGAGGACAAACGAGCCTATACACGTGCGCGTCTGATGGCACTCGAGAAATTGCGCAGCGTCGCACTCCATTGTCAGCTCGGGTTCCCTAATTTCATTTTATCTTTATCGGTTAGCGGACGGCAGGAACAACTTCCGCGGTCTTGCGTGGATATTTTTTCGCAATGTAATTGTCGACGAGCGTCTGGAACGCCGCCAGCCGGCTTCGTCATAAGTTCCTTCCAAGCGTCACATCTTTTTTCCCATCAATATCTGTCGGGCAGCGGGGCGCTTCTCCTGCTGCCCGGCAAACTAATGCCAATATTCGCGGCTTTGGATTCGCCCGGACCATTCTCGATGCAGCCCATGACCGTTAGCGTCATGGTTTCCACGCCTTCGTACTGCGTCTTCCAGATGGGCATGCTCTCGCGGATATAGTCTTGAACGCGTTCCGCCAATTCTTGAAACGTAGTCTTGTAGTGCGGCCGCAGACCGGGGCAAGCCGTCACGCTCGGCGAAAACGATAGCAGCCCCAGCGCTTGGAGCTGGGCGCACGCGGCATCAACCACTTCGCGGCGATCGCCACCGGGCTTCGGGGTCAGCGAAATGCGAATGGTGTCGCCGATTCCTTCTTTAATAGAGTAGAACGCCCAGCGAGGCTGCAGACCAAATCTGGCCTTTCGTCCCCATGCCTGCTTCCGTCAACGCCAGATGCAGCGGCTGCTCCGTTTTGCTCGACAAATCGCGATACACCGTAATCAAATAGCGAGGCCGTGAAGTCTTTACAGGAAATAATAATTTGATCGTGGCGCAGGCCGCGTTTGAGAGCCAAATCCGTCGGACTGCAGCACAGAAAGCACCATGCAGTCATTAATGATTTGTTCGGATTCCTTGCCCAGATTCTTGTCCGTGTTCTCCTGCGTCTTTTGTCATCACCAGACTCTTGATTCAGCAAGCCCGGAGTGACGCCGATGCGGACGGGCTTTCCGTTGTCGCGAGCAATTTTTTAAATCGTAGAAAATTGTTCGTCGCGGCGCTGGCCCGCGCCCACGTTGCCGGGATTGATACGGTATTTGTCGAGCGCCTTTGGCGCACTCCGGATACTTTGTCAGGAGAACGTGCCCCTTGTAATGAAAATCGCCGATAATCGGCGCGTTGCAGCCGGCATCCAGCAGCCGCTTCCCGATTTCCGGCACGGCCGCCGCTGCCCTCCGGCACGTTTACTGTCCAGCGTACAATTTCGGAGCCCGCTTCCGCCAACTCCATGGTCTGCTTGAAAGTTGTCGCGACGTCGGCAGTATCCGTGTTGGTCATGGACTGCACGACAATTGGCGCGCCACCGCCCACGAGGACATGGCCAACGCGCACGCCATAAGTTTTTTGCGCCGCGGTCGGCCGCTCGCCGCGGCATCTGTACCTTTAATCTGGGTGAGCATTATTTCCATTTTAGCCTGACTTCGATTCGAATATGAAATCAGGTGCTCGATTCCTTCCTTCTTCGTTCCCGGTTGTCCTTCCCCTTGCTTATTCGACAGGAGTGCTAGCATAATTCCTGTCAGTAACCCGGGGAGCCACATTGACTAAGCCGACCGATCTCGTGCAGGGCCCACTCAGCTCTGCTCATCCTCAAGACCATCGCGCTTGAGACCATGCACGGGTGGGCCATCGCCCAGCGCATTCGCCATGTTACCAAAAATATATCCAAGTGAATCAAGGGGCGCTTTATTCCGCGCTGCACCACCTGGAACAGCAAGCGTGGATCCAAGCCAAGTGGGGCGAATCGGAAAATAATGGCCCCCCGAAATGTGATACCCTCACAAAGGCGGGGCAGAAATACCTCAAGGCAGAAGAATCGAATTGGGAACGCCTCTCATCTGCGATCAGGACTCGTCTTGAAAACGATTTGAGAAGGAACTGGCTCTGCGCTTGCTCCAAAACATATCGAACTGGCTCCGCTCCTTGTTTCGAAGGAACACTGTTGATCAGGAACTTGGCTCGGAGTTGCGCTTTCACATTGAGCGGCAAGTCGAAGAAGATGCTGCAGCAGGGATGACCCCGGAAGAGGCGCCACGCGCGGCAGTGCGCCGATTACCGGCGGCGTGGAACAAGTGAAGGAAGATTGCCGCGACACGCGCCGTGTAAATTACTTTGAAGAACTTTCCGAACGACGTTCGTTTGGGCCTTCGCATGCTGCGGAAGAGTCCCAGCTTTTGATTTTTTGCCGTTGCCGTTCTTGCATTCAGAAATGCCGCGAATTCCGCAATCTTCAGCATTGCAGATGGGCCTCATCCGCCCGCTTCCGTATCGCGATACGAACCGGCTTTGTAGATCATGTGGGAATAAGCATAGGCATATAACTTCCCGAAAAATACTCCGGCTCCCGGGAATTTGAATGATTTGGAAGATGCCAAACCAGGTCTTCGAAGATGTCGCGGCAATTCAGATGGGTACCTGGAGTCTCGCCGGAGACGGCAATCCCGAAGACCTGATTGGAAAGCGAGTTACAGCCAATCTGTTTTCTGTGCTGGGTGTAACTGCTGCCCTCGGCCGCGACTTTCGTGCTGACGATGATCTTCCAGGCTCGCCTCACGTTACGATCTCTGAGCTTATGGACTCTGGCTGCGGCGGTTTGGCGGTGATCCGCAGAATAGTTGGAAAGGAAATTACGCTGAATTTCGAGAAGTGCACGGTGGTTGGCGTGATGAACGCGCGGTGCAATTTCCCGACCGCGAAACCGAACTCTGGGTTCCCACGCGATTTACAGACGGAACAGCTGACCAATCACGGGAAATCATCTATTGCAAGTGGTCGCCAGGCTCAAACCCGGCGTGCCGCTCAAGATTGCGAACGCCGATCTCGCCACCATTGCGGCACAGTTGGAAAAAGGGAATTCCGGAGTCGAACACGAAAGTAGGCGCATTCGCCGTGCCGCTTCGCGAAGAGCTTGCAGGAGGTGTGCGCCCGGCCATCCTTATGCTCGTCGGTGCGGTGTGTTTTGTGTTGCTTATAGCCTGCGCCAACGTCGCAAAATCTTATCTATCCCGTGCCACGGGACGCCGCCGCGAGCTGGCCATGCGCCTGGCTCTCGGCGCGACGCGCGGCCGCGTGATCCAGCAGATGTTGACGGAAAGCATCCTGCTTTCTCTCTTCGCCCGGCGCGGTGGGGCTGCTTCTCTCCGTTTGGGGAACAGATTTTTCTCGCTACTTTGATTCCGGCCCCGATTGCGCCGATGGCAGGACAGGGTGTCGATGCCCGGGTTCTTCTCTTCACGCTTGCCATTTCTCTCTCGACGGGAATCCTCTTCGGAATCATTCCTGTCTTCGCGTGTTTCACAGTTCCATCTTACATACTCATTGAAACAAGGTGGCGGACAAAGCGGCGTTGATACGGGCGGCCATCGCCTGCGCGATCATTCGTCATTGCTGTTGAAGTAGCCCTCGCTATTGTTTTGCTCACAGGGGCTGCGCTGCTGATTCGAAGCCTTCAGAATCTCTATCATCTCGATCTGGGCTTCGGGCCAATCATGTGCTCGTGATGCGCACGCCCCTGCCGCGCCAAAAATACGAACCTTCGCCCCAGGGTCGCTTTCTCGATCAAGTTCTTGCCAAAGCGGAACAATTCCCGGCGTCGTTTCTGCCGGTTACACGACTTGGTTCCGCTGACGAATTGCGGCGCAACGGGCATCACCATCGAGGGAAAACCCGAGCCCGCGCCGGGAAATCTTCTGATTCCCAACACGCGCATCGTCAGCCTGGACTACATGAAGACGCTTCGAATGAAGTTGGTCGAGGGCCGCGCCATCGAACCGCGTGACGGCGCGGGCACTCTTCCTGTTGCGCTCATTAACCAAACGATGGCGAGAGATTATCGGCCAGGAAGAATCCTATCGGCAACAATTTAAACCTGACAGGAAACGAAAAAGCCCCGCGATTACGGTGATTGGAATCGTCGGCGACGTACACCAGGCAGGCCTCGACGTACCCGCGAGAGCGGAAATGTATTTGCCGTATCAGCAGCAGGACTTTGGCTATGAACCCAGTATCTTGCCGTGCGAACTTCCGGCGATCCGATGGCGCTCGTGAAGTCGTGCGGCAGCAAATCTGGTCGGTGGATAAAGAACAGCCCGTCGCCGGGGTAATGCCGCTCAGATCTTGTCAACGAAATCTATCGTCGCGGAGAATGCAGGCGTCGTTGCTGGGCGGTTTTGCAGGATTAGCGTTGCTGCTCGTCACGTTGGGAATTTATGCCGTGCTGTCTTTTGCTGTGACGCAGCGCACGCAGGAAATCGGCGTGCGCGTCGCGCTGGGAGCGCAGCCTCGCGATGTATGCGTATGATTTTTTCGCAAGGCTTCAAGTTGTTTCTAATTGGTGCGGCGATTGGATTGGCGTTGCTTTCGCGTTGTCACGCGCCCTTGTACACCTGCTCTATGGAGTCAGTGCGTATGATCCCGCGTCGTTCGCCGTCGTGACGATTCTATTGGCGTTTGTCGCTCGCTGGCTTGCTATATTCCCGCGCGTCGCGCCACGCGCGTTGACCCGCTTGTTGCACTGCGCTATGAGTGAGCGCGAAAAAGTTTGCCGTTCAAATTAGGAACCGGCCGTTTGTGCGCCGATATTTCCGCGGAGGCCGAGGGCCTCGGCTTCCCCGCGCATGGCGGAAATACAAAAGCCGATGTGCTCTTCAGCGGGATGCCTAGCTCTTCCGCGCCTTTGCGGACGTCTTCGCGGCTGACGCCTTTGGCGAGGCTTTGTCTTTCAATCGCCGTTTCACGGAGGCCACTTCAAGGTCGAGGATGCTCTTCGACGGGCGAACGTACCAGCCAGCCGTGATAAATCCGGCGACCTCGTCGCAAGCAAACAGCGTGTGCTCGAGAGGCGACTGGCGCGCGACCCCCGAATAATCGGCGTGCGAGATAATCGCGCGGACGATTTCTTCCGAGTAGCCGCGCTCGCGCAGAATTTTCGCGCCTTCCGCAGGGTGGCCCGCGTCGGCGGCGTGTTCGTTGTTGGGCCAGCGTTCGTAGTCGAAGTCATGGAGCAGCGCAGCGAGACCCGAAGTCTCTTCGTCGGCACCCTGCTTGCGCGCATAAGCGCGGACGCAGGCGTCGACGGCGAGCATGTGCTTGCGCAGGCTCTCCGATTCTGTGAATTCGCACAGAAGCTTCCAGGCATCGAGGCGTGTGGGCATGCGTTTCTCCAGGTTGAGTGGTCAGCAGTGTATCTCAGGAAGTAATTCTGGCGCCCTTTTTCTCCAGGGCATCCCGCATTATGGAATGTAACTGGACTTCGAGTTCGAATTATTGGGGAAGGTCAGTTCGTTGCGACCTGGCTTTCCTCAGCACGTTGTTCCGCCCGGAATGTCCCTCTTTCACCCGCTCTGGATGCGAAAGCGGCAGGATCCTTTACTGGTCAGTTCTCCGCTGCGGCCCGTTGGAGGGGCGTCTTGCTGGACTTCTTTCTCGGCTTGATTCGCCTCTCGCTGTTGCTTTTGCAAGTCGGCGACGGCGGCAGGATCCGGAGCAGCTGTGCCGTCAGGGTTCTTCGGTGGATCGGCGGCGGGGCCCGTGGGAATTCCGTCCTTGCCTTGATTTCGGCCAGACTTTCCAGCCCAGAGTCGAGTTGCTCAGCGAATTGATTGTGCATGTCCTGCAAATCGGCGACCTGGATGCGTGGCGTCGATCCTCCCGCGCAATCCGTCTTCTGACTGCTGACGACATTGACCGCGAGGGTGTTGTTCTGGTCGGGAGTGGTTTCGGTGCGCATGAGAACCTCACCAGGGCTGAGAGTGGACGGTTGATCATTCGCGGTTACATCAAGGGCCGTAGTAACGACGAAAACGCGAAGGTTGGGGTCGAGAGCTGCGGGTACGTCGTCAGTGCTCGTCGTAGGCGGCTGCGAATCGGGCGAGAAGCGCACCGGACGCCGACGTCTGTTCCGCACGGCTTGCTGAGCGGCGAGCTGACGCTGCACTTCTGGGAAATCAATTCCTTCACTTCAGGAGTCAGCGTGACCTGCGCGTCGGCCGTTTGTTGCTGCTGCGGCGCTCCTGCCTGGTATTCAGCCTGTGCGGCGGCGGCGTTTGCGTTAGCAGCTGCTGCGTTTGCATTTGCTGCTGCTGCATTAGCGTTGGCGGCCGCCTGAGCCTGAGCCGCATAAGCGGCCTGGAAATTTTGTGCGATCAGTAGTCCGTTAGCAAAATGCTGCCGAGGGATAAACGGGTATTGCGCGAAATAATAGCCGTAGATCGATACCACGAAAATACCAGCCCCATCCTGTGTATACGATCGGCGGTCCCCAAGGACGGTAGCCCCATCCGTAAAAGGCCGGACGATAGTAGTAAGGCGGAACGTAGCGATAATACGTGTGGCCGCGGTAAGGATAGCCACGGTAGACAGCGACGGTGGTGTGGCCGCTGTAGACGTAAGTGCGGCGCATATAGGTTGCGCCACCTGTTTGATAGGTCCGCTCGGCGTACCCGCGATTCGGCCCCGTGGTGACGCTGCCATTGATCTGGCCGTTGGGGCCGCGATATACCGTAGTGATTTGCGTTGGCCGCCGGGGCCGCGGAAAACCGTGGTGCCGCTGGTCGTTTGGATGGTGCGGACGCCGCCCTGTGGGTTGTAACGGGCAACTGTGCCGCGATTTGTCACAACACTGTCCAGCTTACCGGTCTTGTTGTACTGGAGGGTGTTGCCATTCTGGGTTCTTACCGTTTTGCCGCCGTCCGGGCGATTTACCTGACCACTGGAATAGGTCTTACCGCCGCCTTGCGAGCCAGGCCTCCTCCATTTTGAGTGCCGGGTTTCCACCAGCCTGGGACGTGCCGCCTTGTTGACCGGGCTTATATCCGCCTTGAGGTGTGTTACCAGGTCTGCCGCCATTCTGAGCGGTGCCGTTGGAAGGAGCCGGCTTGCCGCCGCCTTGCTGCCCAGGCTTATAGCTACCCTGAGGAGTGCCGCCGGGTTTGCCGCCATTTTGAGGAGTGCCGTTGGAAGGGGCCGGTTTTCCGCCGCCCTGTTGCCCAGGCTTATAGCTACCCTAAGGAGTGCCGAGACCCGGTTCGCTACCGTTCTGAGGAGTTCCAGTGGAAGGGGTGGCTTGCCGCCGCCTTGTTGACCGGGTTTATAGCCTCCTTGGGGACACCGCCTACGGCGCCGGCTTGGTACCGCCCGTCGGCCTGCCCTGGTTTCAGGTGCTTGTTGTGTTCCGAGGGCCTTTGTTGCGGCGGAGAGACTCTTCTTGGAAGGAGGGGGAGGGTTCTTTTTTTCATCGGACTGCGCCGAGAGAAGCAGCGGGCAAGTGAAACAAAAACAGCGCCAAAATATATTTACCCGCGCGATGGAATGCCTTGTTAAATCATCATATTTCCCCTGAATCAGTGCAAACTCTTGTGATGCCTTCCAATGCTTCAACAGCCGCATTGAAAAATTCTGTTACCGCTGGAGACGGGACTGGAAGTTTTAGCGCTAGGGCCTTTTTGTCTCAGAGGCGCTACTGCCAGATCACGCGAACACCATCTACCGTCCCCAAGATTGAATAACGAATGAGCCGCGTCTCCACGGCATTGGTTCCCCGAACACAGATTATGTTATCCCAGTTGGCCAGCTTCAAATCATCGCCAGCGCGCAGAACCGTCTTTCAATTTATACCAGCTGCCGTGTAATGCATACCCCGAATTGAGTAAGGCAGTTTTGCGTCGTAAACGTCACGTTTCTCCAGAGGTGTAGACCGTCGGGGTGGAGAAAAATTCTACTTGCCGAGGATAACGCCGATGCCCGAGAGCACCAATTCCAACTTGGCAGGCGGGAGCTTCCCAACGCGAGCCGTCAGAAACGATTTGTCGATGGTGACGATTTGGGAGACATTAGCCACCGAATCCTTGGGCAGCCCCGTGAGGCGGGCAGAGAGACGCGCGTTTCCGGGCGCCAAGCTCCACTTCAGGTTGCTGGTCAGCGGAACGCATACGACCGTGGAAATTCGGCTGCGGTTTAGGGCATCACATTGGATGACGACGACGGGCCTTCGAAACCCCGGGCCGGAGCCTGCGGGAGCGGGCAGGTCTGCCCACCAAATCTCGCCTTGCGAGATTACCACTCGCTTCGCTCAAGAGTCCGGCGAGCTGCAGACGAACTGAAGAGCTCATCCAATTCGCCAATTTCCGCGCAGGCTTGATTCATAGCCTCAGTTACTTTGTCGGGCGTGTGGCGTGCTAAATATTCCTTCAGTGCATCGCTGAACAAACGACTGCGCGACCGCTTTGTCCGTCTCGCGAGGAGCTCCGCACTTTCGAAAACATCGTCGGGAATGGAAATCGCCGTTTTCATACCAAGAGTATAACCGCGCAGTGTGCAGGTGGCAAGCCACTGTTGATTGGAATGAGCCCGATCGAGGAACTCTGGAAGCGAGCACCTATTTAGGTTTAGAGATGAGGAGGTCAAGTTCGTCGAGGGAGCGCGGCCAGTCTTCGCGGAGGAGGCGGGAGAGGGCGCGGTCGGCGAGGAGTTTGCCGTTGGTTTGGCAAGTGGGGCAATAGTTAGTCTCGTTGGAGGCGTAGCGGATCCGTTGGATTTTGGTGCCGCAGCGTGGGCACGGTAGTTTGTAGCGGCCGTGGGCAGCCATACCCTCGCGGAAGGCGGTGACTTTTTCCGGGAATTTGCCGACTGCTTCGCTGCGGAGACGATCGGTCCACTGCGTTAGGCTAGCGCGGATCGCTTCGAAGAGGCGCTTGATTTCTGGGACGGAGAGTTTCTGCGTTAGCGCAAGGGGCGAGAGCTTAGCGTCCCAGAGGATTTCGTCGGAGTAAGCGTTGCCGATGCCGCTGAAGAGACGGGGATCAGTGAGGGCACGCTTGAGAGTATGGTTGGCGGAGAGAAGCGCGGTAGTGAATTGCTCGGGAGTCGCGTCGAGAACTTCCAGGCCGCCGGGATCGAGAGAGCTTAGACCGGCTTCGCCAGAGACGATGTGAAGTGAGGCGCGCTTTTTCGAGCCGGCTTCGGTCCAAAGTAGAGAGCCGTCGGAAAAATCGAATGCGGCTAGACCGCGCGGCGGGGAAACTTTGACTCGGCCATGCTTTGAACCGAGCGGATGCCAGTGAAGTCGGCCCGCGATCATCAGATGAAGGACTAGCCAGAGGTTGTCTTCGAGGCCGATGCAGATGCGTTTGCCAAGCCGGCGGAGTTGGAGGACTTTTTTGCCGGAAGCGTCGGCCAGGGGAGGAGTTGCGGTGCGCAACAGAAATGGGCTGACGATTCGCACGGCTTCGAGTGTTTGGCCGAGAATGCGGGTTTCGAGGGCTTCGATGTAGACGGTGATGTCGGGGAGTTCGGGCATGCGGTCTCTTCGTCGGTGTCCCAACTAGGTGCAGGAATATCGTACAACGGCGAGACTGCGCCGGGGATATGAGGGACCGTGTCGAGAAAGGAAAAAGAGCACAGCCAAGATTGGCTGTGCCACTGGGACGGACGGCACAAACGGATTGGTGCTCTGCGCCAGTTAACACAATAGATTGTGGAGGCGAGGGAAGAACGGCAGCAGGCTGGCCAAAGGTACAGCGAAAATTTTTCGTAGAGACGCGGCGGAAAAAACTGCATATACAAAAATAGTTCAAAAATACTCTTGACAGAAAATGGCCAATCGCACGATACTCCCGTCGCGCCAGTTTTCTGCCTTCCCCTGAACGACGTTCCGGGGTTCCCCCCACTATCCGCACGCCGCACAAAGTCAGCGAGGAGTACCGGTGTCTGTGCAAATAGAAAAAGAAACGATCAGTACGTTCGAAATGGATAGGGAAGTCATTCGCTGTAAGACATGTGGTCTCGTCCAATACCGGACGCGCACAGGAAACTGCCGCCGATGTGTGCGCGCCTTGCCCCAGCGTCTGGAGTTCCTGATACCTCCACCGGCACCTCCGGAGGAAACAGTCGCTGAGCCCACGTCCGAAAAGTTCGCCAACCAGCAGACGGTCGAGAATATCGGCCAGCGCATTCGCCAGTTGCGCGAATCGCGCGCGATGACCCAGAGCCAGCTGCAGTCGCGCTCGAAGGTGTCGCGGTCTTACTTGTCCCGCATCGAGAGCGGCCAGATGACGCCGAGCCTCGGCACTCTGGAAAAGATCTCCGAAGCGCTGAATGTGGGTCTGAACCGCTTCTTTATCCCGGAATCCGACGGCGAAGCGCTGCTCGAGGATCCGTTCATCCAGGGATTGCGGCCGTTTCTTCGCCAATTGGACTGGGAACAATGGCAGTCCATTTTGAAGAGGTTGCAGGCGATCAGCGACCACGTCCATGCAGTGCCGGTTACTCTCCGCCCTATCGGTAATCCGGCGCGGATGCCGCAGCCCGCGTCGGCAAATGGCAACGGCAATGGTCACAACGGACATATCGGTGCCGGCCATTCGAATGGGCATGCGCATACGCATTCCCATGGGCAGCCGCAGGGCTATGTGTTGCGGCGACCTGGCACAGGACCTATATTTCAACGGCCGGTAGCACGGTAGTTTTTCGTTTCTAAACCAGAGCACAAATTGGCGCGGTGTGACATTGAGAGGTCACACCGCGCTTTTTTTGTGCGTTTCCCTGCAGCTGGCCATCGGAACAATTGAACTTGTACGGCAAGGGCGTTTACCAAGAGTTGACAGGCGGAACGATACTTTCAATCCGAGACCACCCACGCGACACTCTAATTTCAATGATAGACCGCCTCGTCGAATAGCGTTTTCAAGTCGCGACCGCTCGCCTTTTCCATTGCCCGCTCGAAATCACTGGAGTCGACAAGTCGACGCGCGTAGCCGGACGTGTACAAACCGATCCCCCGCCAGAAAATTTCGTCGCCTAGCTCCGTCCTCAGTCGCTCCAAAAATAAAGCACCTTTTACGTACGGAATTGGCCCCAACGCCTCATGTGCATCCTTCCACTTTTCCCAATGCAACGGACGATCTTTTCCTTCCTCGCGCAATTTCTTCATCCGATCTTGCAATTCCAAGATCTGCTGGTTGTACGACGCACGCCCCTGGTGCTTTTCGATATAGGCATCGGACATGAACTCCGCAAACCCTTCGTTCAGCCAGAAATCGGACCACGACCGAATCCCTACGGTGACGCCCCACCACTGATGAGCAAACTCGTGCGCCATCAATTGCACGTCATCTTTGTCCAACAAATCGCTAAGATCATCTTGCGACATCAGCGCCATGCCCGCAGCCTCTTGTCCCAAGCTCGGTCCCGGCAGAAACGCTTGCGTGTAGTGCGTATTCATCGGGTCGATGGACGCGACCGATCGTAGAAACGCATACGCATCCGCCGTTTTGGCGAATGCCACACTTTTTGCGTCCATTCTCTCCGAGTAAATCGAATACCTGCCATCCGTCGCGACCTCCAGCCGCGCAATGCCAAAGCTGAACAAGTACGTTTGCACCGGATCGTTCTGTGCGAAAATAAAGTGAAGGCCGTCGTCTCCGCCCCACTCTTTTCCCCGGCGCCCGGGTCCTACGGCCCGGAATCCACTCGCCCCCTGAGGCAGTTGTCTGAAGGGGACTACAATCTCCAGTTGAAGGGTGGCTCGCTGGCCAGGCGAATTGTCACATACCATCCACGTTTCGCAGTAAAACGTCGTCGCCAGCCCTGCGTTGCCCTCAAACCATTCGATGCCTCGTCCTGCAGCCGCCTCAAATTTGAAGCGAACACTGTGTCTGCCGGCGGAAAGCATGCGCACGGTCACCGACTGTTCGGCTACTGACACCGCTCCCGTAGCAATCTTCGAAGTGACGATGTGCAAGCCTGCCTGCTTCTGCCACTCGACTTCACCAGCATCGGCCTGAAATTCAATCGTCTCGTCCCCCAACAACACGTGACGCTCGAAATCAGGCACCAACTTCACGGAGTAGTGAGTGAATTGCGCCGCAGCTCCTACTGCGGACAACGCGCATAGAACGCAGCATAAAGAGATTGTGCATAACCGATTACAAAGAGACATGCGCGACAGTATATCGCCGAGAGGACGAGCGGAATCTCACAAGTGGTTTTGGATCAATCTGATTGGTCCGATTACCGCTGCAAGCCGATTGGCACGGCGCTACAACTCGTCGTCATCCGCGTCAACGCGAGGCAAGTCCTCATCGCCAAAAATGCGGTGGGCGTCTTTCTCCGAATACACCTGCAAAATCCTTCCTGTCACCACGTCAATTCGATAGACGACAAAATCTCCCATGTATTTGCACCCGCTGTCCGGACCCGACAGCCCTGCTACCAGAATTTCGCTCGAACCGTTCAACCACTGCGATCCGACAGCGTCATCCGCACAATATTCTAGAGTGCTCCACATCGCCTGCTCTTCCCGAGTAGCAACCCATTTGGGGAGTGATGCCCTCTTCATCCTAATTATCATGTCGGATCTCACATGACGCGTCACGCCCGGTATTTCCGCGAGTCCGGCCTCGGTCACGTCATAGGCTTGCGTGTGCCATGGGCCAAGCTGGCCCGACTCGCTCCAAGTTATAAATAGACGGGTCGAATCGGGCGCCCATGCCACTTCCGCGTCATGCATATTTCCAAATGGCGTCCAGTATCGTTTCCCATTTACACTCAGCCGAACGTGAAATCCCCTCACCTGAATGATCTTCTTGCCGTCAGGAGAGGGAAGGTCAATCCGCCTTCCGGGATTCGTATCAGGCGCCATCCATGTATTGAACAGCGCAACGGTCTTCCCCGACCATGCGCCGTGACACACCGCGTATCTGCGGTCAACGTTCTTACCGCAATCCATCAGCTGCTTATTCTGCGTGACGCGATGGACTTCCTGAGAAAACGCCGTGGAAACGAAAGGAACTAAGCACAACCATAGCGGTGCAAGCCTCCATCGGCTGGTCATTGCCGACTCTCCTTTTGAGGATGCTCCGCCGCGAGCCTTAAAGAATTATATACCGTGATTCTTTGACGAATTAAGCGGAGTCCGCTTGCGAAGTTCGTGCTGGGTTGAACCGATCTGTTAATCGCGGACAACGGAGACTTTGGCGGCGGGAACTTCGAGGCGCATCAGCCGGTGATTCGCATCGAGGTAGAGGTCGACTTCGAGGTCGGCGGTGCTGACGCGAAAGCCTTCGTAGGATTTGCCGTCGAGGGTAGCGGCGCCGGTGGATTCGGCTGTGATGGTGCCGGGCATGAGCTCTTGGGGAATGAAAACAGGAAACGTTTGCGGGCCGCGTTTGGACCAGTCATAGACGCGAGCGAGGACGGCGTACTGGTGATACAAGTTGTTGTCGAGGACGGCGATGATCGGAGTTCCGAACGTGAAGGTTTGATCGAAAGGATGAGCCCCCTGCATTTGCAGCGTCATTTTTGCGATGCCGTTGGCGAAGAGAATGTTGGCGCTGTTGGTCTTCTCCGCTTGCGATGTCCATTCGTAACTGACGGGAGCGCCATCAGGCAGAAGGGTGAGTGAGCCAGAGACCTTACTGGCGGGGCTTTGCGATGGCTTGATGTCTGCGATGCCTTTGGCGAGCCAACCGCCGGCGGCAGGCGTGATTTCGAATTCTTCGTGGCCAACGGTTTGTCCCTCGAGCTTGATGGTGAGCTTGCCTTTGTCTTGAGAGAAGACGGAAGCACCCAGCGCTGCGGAGTTCTTTTTTTGACCGGCCAGACCTGCGACGGTGCACGCGAGAATCAGAGCGACGCCCAGGGAGAGAGAGAATTTCGGCCAAGGGCCGGAAAGTTTTTTATTCATAAAATCCCCCTTCGCAGCAGCCCGCGAAGCACAATATAAAATTAGCGGAGAAAGAATCTCCGATGCTTATTCTAACGAAGGCTAGTCAAGAATTTGGTTTTTCGACGACGAGATGTGCTTCGCTGCCACCTGCCACCACAATGCCACGGCCGAGGATTTCCGCGACGACCTGAGTGGGATCGCCGGAGCTGTCCACACGATGATCCGCCAGTTGATACGAGGGAAGTCGCTGCGCATGGAGTGCGCGAAAGCTCGATTCATCGCGAAAGAGCGGGCGCCCGGTCATGGTCATACAGCGAGAAAGCAGAAGCTCGATCGGCGAATCGAGCCATAGAACAGGAACGCCGGCGTTTCGCAGAAATTCTGGGCAGCCCGGCTGAGCGTACGTGCCGCCGCCAAGCGCGAGCACAGTGGCTTCTTTTAGTTCGGAAGCGCGGCCCAAGGCGGCGCGCAATTGGTCCGCTTCAATCTGGCGGAAAGACTGTTCGCCGAAGCGTTCGAAAATCTGAGGGATGGCAAGCCCGGCGGATTGTTCGATGCGTTCATCCAGATCGACGAAATGCCACGCGAGCTGCCGCGCGAGAAGAGTGCCGACGGTGGTCTTGCCGGAACCCATAAAACCGGCAAGGCAAATAACTTGGGCGCGCGCGGGAGCGCCGCGCAAAGGGGGCGATTGAGTCACTGGTTTGTGCAGAGAGCAGCCAGAAAGGGCACGCTCTGTTTATGCGCGAACAATTAATCGCGCTTCATGATGCGGATTGTACCACTGTAGGAGGAAAGTTCGACTTTCGCGAGGCCCTGGCCGACGGTGCCGAACAGGCCGTGGGTCCACTTGGAAGCAATGTGCTTCACGCCGTGGGAATCGGGCTTGAGAAAGGCGACCGCTTGATTATCGACGACGCCGGTGGCCGTCTGCGCTTTCAGGTCAAAAGAATCGGTACTGGAGAAGCGCACTTCCACGAGACCCCTGCCGCTCTTCATGGAATAGAGTCCCGTGCGGACGAAGTCTCCATCGAAAAGAACGTTTCCCGTCGTAGTCATCAGGTTGACGTTATTCAGCTGAGGCTGAAGTATCTGCGCGTTTCCGCCGATGGAGCTGAAATCGAGCTTGCCAGCGCATTGGGTACAGACAAGCGAACCACTGGTGGTCTTGACGATAATGTAGCCCGAAACTTCCTTGAGATGGACGTCGCCGGCATAGCTTTCGAGCTTCATGTCGCCTACGACCTGTTCAACGTAGATGAGACCAGTCTCGGTCTTGAGCTGAAGTTCGGTTTCTTCCGGAACGGTGAGCTGCAAATCGGCTTCGAGTTCCAAAGGCCGAGCCGTCGCGTCCAGGATATTGGCAGTAACGTCGACCCGGTCTCCCACTTGCTCGATATCAAAGCCAAT
Organism: uncultured Acidobacteriota bacterium; assembly: GCA_963784015.1. Taxonomy (GTDB): domain Bacteria; phylum Acidobacteriota; class Terriglobia; order Acidiferrales; family UBA7541; genus Acidiferrum. Next base: position 14,352 of record CAWAPX010000016.1, on the reverse strand, counting down.
CTTGTTGGAGGTTTGCGTGCCGACGATATTTACTTCGGCATTCTTCCAGGACTTGACTTCGATGCGGCCATTGGCCACGTTGTGAATCACGACGACAGGGCGTCCCGAGACGCTGAACTGTTTTTCAATGCGCTGCCCGGTGCCGGCGGCGCGTGCAGGCGCCGCACTCCAGAGAAAAAGTCCGGCGCTCAGAACCGGCAAAATGCTCTTCTTCGCCCAAGTGAGCGGCCCGGCCACGGGGATCTCCATCATTCCAAGGCACATGTCAGTTTATGCTCCTTCCGCGCTCGATCATCGCGGACAGTAATTCGGCTTTTTGCTGGTAGGCGGCAGACAAGTACTCGCGCGTCAGTTGGTCCTGAGGCTGTTCCTTGAGGTGGCGCTCGCACTCAGCAATAAATTCGTTAACTTTTTTCAGATTGTCGCGCAACGAGGCGTCGATCGGGGAACTGCTCGTGAGAAGCATACCGGTCGCGACCGGCTCCTGATCGTCCAAGTCCCGCGCCGTGCGGTCGAACTCCCCGGATGGTTGCGGGGCGGCAGACTGCGCGACGGTTTGCGCCGCGACGGTTTGCCTCCAATGGTTTGCGCCGCAGCGGTTGGTTCAGCCACGGTCTTTTTCACAGGAGGAACCACGGTCTGGACCTTGGCGGGTCTGGGCCTGCAGCACGTCAGTTTCGACCCGGTCTCTGCGAAGCTGGAAAACGATAGCAGCAGCCAGAAGGATGCCAACCATTCCAGTTGCGAGCGTTCGATTGCCGAAAAAGGCGCTAATCGATTGCCACCAAGAGGCTGTCTCGACGGGAATAACGTCAGCCGGAGTTCGGATGATCCCTTCCTCTTCCAATTGCGCGCGAAGAGAAATCCAAATTCGATCTGGAGGAGTAATTTCCGGCGGCAATTTCTTCGCGGCGTCCACGAGACTGGTAAGGTCTGCGACGTAATTGCGGCAATCGCGGCACCCAACCAAATGCGCGCGGGCCTCCTCGGGAAGAGGCTCCAGCCCTTCCTGCTCCAACACAAGTTCTACGTCTTTGCACTGCATGGCACTTCGCTCCGCGGCTAAAGACCTGGTAGCCTTTTTTCCCGCTCGACTACTACTGTGACTACTAAGACGCTTCCCCGGGCTAGACAGTTGGCTGCATTCTAACTCAATCGCCGAGCCCCGCCTGGGTTTTTGCAGCGTGACGTTCCGCTCGAGCCTGGTCGCGAATATCCTCCTGAAGCAACTCGCGCAGACGCGTCCTCGCTTTATGCAATTGCGACTTCGAATTGCCTACCGAACATCCCATGATGCCTGCAATCTCGTTGTGCTCGAATCCCTGGACATCATGAAGGACAAATACGGTCCGATATCCCGGCGGCAGCTTTTCGATCGAGCGTTCAAGATTGACCCGGTCCACTGCCCCGCTGAGGCGCAAATCGGGTGCGCCAATATCTTTCCTTGGGCCGCCAGTCTCTTCATCGGGCTCCGTCGTTTCTTCCAGAGAGGCTGCAGGAAGCGTCTTCTTACGCAAGCGCATCAGGACCACGTTTACCGTCATCCTGTGCAGCCAGGTGGAAAAAGCCGACTCGCCGCGGAAGGTCCCGATCTTGCGGAAGAGCTGCAGAAATGCTTCCTGCATCAAGTCTTCCGCATCGGACGGGTTGCCAACCATACGCAGGCATAAGGCATAAACGCGTCGGCTGTGGAGCCCGTACAAGTGCTCAAAAGCCGCTGCATCCCCTGCCTGGGCCAGACGTATAGCTTCCGCTTCAGTCGCCGATCGAGGTGACTGCTGGGCATTCACCCGATTAGGCGACGGTAGAGCAGTCGTCACACTGGGCTCGCTTGGTCGGTTCCGGGCCAACGGTCCAATTGCGGCGCATCCAACGTTTCGGATGCACCGAATCCCTCCTAGAGTTGTCCTCGCAAAAGTAGGCTGTTCTCAATCAATCAAACACGCGGGAACACTATATTATGCGCAGGCTCTTTGAGCCTGGCGGTCAGCCTTCAGGCTGAATACTTCATTCTCCCCCGATTGGGGCCATACGTCTATGGCGGAGCAAGCGTTGGCTGATGGTCAGCTTTTTGGGCTGAGATACACCCATCTGGGTATGGACAGTGGCTTGGAAGGCCTCTAACTCATCATGGGGAAGCGCCATAAGAAAGGATTTCAATAGAACGATGGCTTCCCGAAGGCAGGTATTCAGGTCGTAATGCGCGGCATCAACCGCTTCCCACTCGGAAACGGAATCTCGCGCCCCGCCGTTAGCGATCTCCGTAGCGGCGGCACAAAAATCTCGGCTGAGATCGTCGACCATCTCGCCCAGCGTGCTGAGCTTATAGAGAAACTGGGTGCGTTCGCTGAAGAGTACGCGGCACAGCATGCCGCTAACGCGCGCCGCGCGCTGGCCCCTGGCTCCCTGGAAATTGGCGGCATCGAGCGGAGCGGCGTTCGGCACTGTGCCGTGATGTTTGGCGTGTTCGCTGAGCGACCACAGCAAGGCGACTAGAGGGTGAGCAAAGCGGTTGCACAGATCGGGCGTAACGCAAACGGCTAGGCTGGCCTTGGTGTTGTGTCCTCCCTGGCGAAACGCAAGAGCTTCGTCCAGAGAAACACTCAGCATGTTGTAAGAGATTTCCAGCAGACGAACATAAGCGCGGAATACCTGGTCCTTTTCTTGCGGTAACCAAGCTCGCCAGTCATCTTTTACCGTCGTGCCGCGGGCTGAGAGGGGGCGCACACGGTTTCTCACAATGGATCTCCCGGGGAACAGAACCGGGAGTATAGCAAATTCCAATTGCAAGAGAACGGTTTTCTTGTAGGTGCGATTCGCCGTTGATTGAGCACTAACACCAGCAATCCGAGGCCGGAATCCGTAGGCTGTTGCTCCGAAGAGGCGCTGACCGCTATACTCGCGTGGTTCCGCTCCGAAAGGATTTCCGATTGCAATTCGAGCCCCGCGAGCAGTTTGAACAACGCCAGAAGAAACTCGAGCAGATCGAAGCTCTGGGATATGAGCCGTTTCCAAGAGAATTTCGCTGGACGGACACGCCAGCCGCTCTTGTGGAAAACTATGGTGAAAAGTCTGCCGCTGAATTGGAAGCAGACAAGCGTGAAGTGCGCGTGGCTGGGCGGCTTGTTTCTCTCCGGCTGATGGGTAAGGCTGGCTTCGCGCATCTGCAAGGTTCCGGCAAGCGCATACAAATCTATGTAAAGAAAGACATTGTTGGCGAGCGTGGGTTTGGGCTTTTTCATCTTCTCGATCTTGGCGATTTAATCGGCGTTCGCGGGTATCTCTTTCGGACCAGAACCAACGAACTTTCCATCCATGTTGACGAGCTGACATTTCTTGCCAAAGCCCTCTTGCCGCTTCCGGAAAAGTGGCATGGGCTGACAGACGTCGAACTGCGCTATCGACAGCGCTATCTGGACCTGCTTGCTAACGACAAATCGCGAGATGTGTTTGTCGCCCGCGCGAAGATTATTCAGGAGCTCCGGCGCTTCTTCGACGAGCGCGGATATATAGAGGTTGAGACGCCGATGATGCACCCGATTCCAGGAGGCGCAGCGGCTCGGCCTTTCATCACGCATCACAATACATTGGATATTGATCTATACCTACGGATTGCTCCGGAGTTGTATCTCAAGCGGCTGACGGTCGGCGGATTTGATCGTGTATATGAGATCAACCGCAATTTCCGCAATGAAGGGATCTCGACGCAGCACAACCCGGAATTCACGATGCTCGAATTCTACGAAGCCTACAGCAACTATCGCGATTTGATGGAATTGAACGAAGAACTCTTCGCCCTTCTGGCCATGAGCATCACCGGGTCGACCTTGGTGAAGTACGGCGAACAGGAGCTCGATTTTTCCAAGATGCAGCGGCTCTCCATGCGCGAAGCGATCGTGAAATACTGGCCTGCTGGCGCCGGAGCCGCGCCTACGGAAGCTGAGCTTGCAACTCCCGGCGGCCCGCGAGCAGCAGTGGAGCGCTACAACGCGTGGGCAAAAGCCGCGGGCGCGCCTTATGCTGCATCGAAAGGCACTTTGAAAGACGGCGAGTGGACTGGGCTGCTGTTTGAAACCATGGCGGAAGACAAGCTTATACAGCCGACGATTCTGTACGATTTTCCCACGGATATTTCGCCGCTCTCCAAGCAGAAGCCGGAAGACCCAACGTTGACGGAGCGATTCGAGATTTATATTGCCGGCATGGAAGTGGCCAACGGCTTCTCCGAGCTCAACGATCCCGCGGAGCAAGAGCGTCGTTTCCTGTCCCAAATCGCGCAAGGCGGGGAAGAAGTCCCTAAGCAGCTCGATGCGGATTACATTCGCGCTCTTTGCCACGGCTATGCCGCCCGACGGCCGGCGAAGGCATCGGCATCGATCGGCTGACGATGCTGCTTACTGATTCGCAGTCCATTCGCGACGTAATTCTCTTCCCGCTGCTGCGTCCGGAAGTGCGCCAAGAAGTTCGGCAAGACTCCGCTATCGAAGCGAAGGGCGCGTAAAGTATCCTTTCTATAATGCGATTCTCCCATGCGATTTGAATGGTTCGTAGCGCGGCGATATCTGCGCTCTCCCTACCGGCCGGCGGTGCTGCGGCTGGTGACCATATTTTCGATTCTCGGTGTGGCGGCAGGCGTGGCGACATTGGTGATTGCGCTGTCGATGAACACCGGATTCCGTGAAACCTTGCAGGATCGATTGTTGGAAGTCACCGCGCATGTTTCGCTGACGCGGCCCGGCGCGGTGATTCACGACTACGAAATGCTGGCGACGAAACTCGCGACGATTCCGGGAGTGCGCTCCGTGACGCCGGCGTCTTATCAGACCGTGCTGCTGTCGTTCGGCGGGCAAGCGCGCGGCGTAGTGGCGAAAGGCGTCGAACCCGAGCGCGAGCGGCGCGGAGATGAAGCGCTGCAGAAAATTGTTGCTGGCCGTCTGGATTTCACGCCTGACGCCGACGGTATTGACGCGCTCATGGTTGGCAAGCAATTGGCCGACGAATGGAAGATGGTGCCCGGTGACTACGTCACGATCACAAGTCCTCAGGGACGCCTGACGCCCTTCGGCTTAATTCCGCGCACGCGCCGCTATCGCGTGGCCGGAGTTTTCGATTCCGGTTTTTACGATTACGACGAAAACTGGTGCTTCTTGACGCTGCACGCGGCGCAGGCTCTAGCTGGCACGACCGATGTCGTCAACGTGCTGGAATTCCGACTGGACAATCCCGAGCATGCGAGAGAAGTCGCGCGCCAGGCAGAACGAATGGCCGGACAGGATTTTATGGCCACCAGCTGGATGGAACAAAACTTCGCGCTCTTCCGGGCGCTACGCCTGGAAAAGCTGGTAACCGCCATCTTCATCGGACTGATAACATTTGTTGCGGGATTGAATATTCTGGTGGTGCTCTCGATGATGGTGACGGACAAAGCGCGCGACATCGCTGTACTAATGTCCATGGGAACGCGCCGCGAACAGATTCGAAAAATTTTTCTCTGGCAAGGAATAGCCATTGGATTTACTGGCACGCTGATCGGACTCTGTGTCGGCTATGCTTTTGCCCTGATCGCGGGGACCTATCATTTAATTCCGCTTGATCCGCAAATCTACGCGGTTTCTTACGTGCCGTTTCATCCTAGCGTGCTCGATGGCGTGTGGATCACGGTTGCCGCAATGGGGATTTCGGTCGGAGCGACGATCCTTCCTGCGCGCGCAGCGTCCCAGCTATTGCCCGTGGAGATTTTGCGGTATGAATAGCCGAACGGAGCAGGCGGGTTGAATATAAAGGCTTTACCGGATTGGTTTTGGCGCGTCATTTGCTTCAATAACTGTGCAGAGGCCAGCGGGCCAAGCCGGGTGTCGCCCTCGCTATCCGGAAGAGTAAAAGCCCGCTACAAGTAATTGAAAAAAAACGGCTTAGGAGTGTTCCCGAAGCTGACGCTCGCCGGGCACTTTTGTAACGGGTAGGCGTTTGGCGGAAACAGGAAACTCTTGGGCAACTTGGCCGCATTCTGGGCGCCAACTGATCATCACTGCGACGCCATAAGTTGCATCTAAGTAAAGAGAAGGAATGTAGCAACCCGGGGCCAACGAGAAGCAGGCCAAGAAAAAAAATGACCCAGCTGCAAAATGACGCGAGCCACGCAGTCCCGACTGGAGCGCCGGGTACGCGAGGCGTAAATCCAGTCGTGATGGAAGCGCGGAGTCTGAAGAAAATTTACGGCAGCGGCGAGAAGAGCCTCGCAGTTTTGTCTGATGCCAACCTCAGTTTGCGGCAAGGTGAGATGGTCGCCATTGTCGCGCCGTCCGGCGCGGGCAAAAGCACTCTCTTGCACTTGCTGGCCGCGCTAGACACGCCAACAAGCGGTACAGTATACTTCGCTGATAAAGCCATTGAAACGAATGATGACATTGCAATCGCGGAGTACCGAAACCGCGCGGTGGGTTTTCTCTGGCAGCGCCACCAGTTATTGCCTGATTTTACGGCTGCAGAAAATGTAGCCATGCCGCTGATCTTGCGCGGCGAGAATTTCACTTCGGCGCTGGGGATGGCGCGGAAGTGGCTTGCGGAGGTTGGCCTGGAAAATCGGGCTGATCACCGCGCAGGGGAACTCTCCGGAGGGGAACAGCAGCGCGTTGCGATTGCCCGGGCGCTCGTCACTGGGCCACACGTGCTGTTAGCAGATGAACCTACCGGAGATTTGGACGAGCAGAATGCTTGGGCTGTGTTTGAGCTACTGGAACGGCTGCACCGCACGCATGGTTTGACGTCGCTGATCGCGACTCACAACCTGGCTCTTGCTGCGCGGTGCGACCGGATACTCGGACTCGAACATGGCGTTCTGCAAACTCGCGGGGCTGCGGCCTCAGCGAGCAAGGCCCCCGGGGGAGAAGCGAGCTAACGTGTTCGAACGCTACACAGAAAAAGCGCGTCGCGTCATATTTTTCGCACGATACGAAGCGAGCCAGTACGGCAGCCCGTACATCGAGACCGAGCATTTGCTGCTCGGCTTGATGCGCGAGGACAAAGCGCTGGCAAACCGTTTCTTGCGGCAGCAAGGATCGATCGAATCGATCCGTAAAGAGATAGAGGCGCGCATCACGATTCGTGAGCGCATCTCGACCTCTGTGGAAGTGCCGCTCAGCGCCGAGTGCAAGCGCATCTTGAATATGTCGGCGGAAGAAGCCGAACGGCTCGGGCACAAACACGTGGGCACCGAGCATTTGCTGCTCGGAATCCTGCGCGAAGAAAAGTGCTTTGGCGCGGAAATTTTGATGGAGCGCGGGCTTCGCCTCTCAACGTTACGTGAAGAGTTGGCGCGCACATCGGGCGAGAAGACGACCGCAGCCCGACCCAAAGAAACGTCGCTGCTCGCGGAATTTAGCCGCGACCTTACACAAGCCGCCAGCGAAGGCTCTCTTGATCCGCTAGTTGGGCGCGAAGGCGAAGTCGAGCGCGTCATTCAGATTCTCTGCCGTCGGACAAAAAACAATCCAGTGTTGATCGGCGAGCCCGGCGTAGGAAAAACAGCCATTGTCGAAGGGCTTGCGCAGCGCATTTCCGATGGCGACGTTCCACCCTTCCTTGCCGACAAGCGCATCCTTTCGCTAGACCTTTCCTTGATCGTCGCTGGAACAAAATACCGCGGACAATTCGAAGAGCGCCTCAAAACCATCATGAAAGAATTGATGGAGAGCCAGAACTCGATCGTCTTCATCGACGAATTGCACACTTTGGTTGGCGCGGGTTCTGCGGAAGGTTCGCTCGATGCCGCCAACATTCTGAAGCCGGCTCTTTCGCGCGGAGAGATTCAATGCATTGGCGCAACGACCCCCGGTGAATACCGCAAGTCGGTCGAAAAAGACCGTTCGCTCGAACGCCGCTTCCAATCCGTAAAAGTTCCCGCTCCCAACGAAGAAGAAGCCGTACAAGTCATCCAAGGTGTGCGCGAGCGTTACGAAAAGTTTCACGCCGTCAGCTACACCGATGAAGCGCTGCGCTATTCCGTTTATCTTTCGAATCGCTACATTCCAGATCGCTTTCTTCCTGACAAGGCTATCGACCTGATTGACGAAGCCGGCGCACGTGTAAAGCTCCGCCAAGCCACAGTTCCAGAAGAAGTGGGCGAAGTGCAGAAGCGCGTGAAGTTCATCACGCACCGCATGGAAACGGCCATCGCCAATCACGAATTCGAAAAAGCGCGTTTCTATTCCGAGGAAGAGCGCAAAGAAAAAGAAAATTTGCGCACGCTTCGCGAACGATACAAGCTGGACGACGCTTCGACAGGCATCGTCTCCCGCGAAGACATCGAAGAAGTGGTCTCTCGCTGGACCGGCATCGGCGTCACCTCCATTAAAGAAGACGAACAGCAGAAACTCCTGCGCATTGAGCCAGAACTGCATAAGCGCGTCATCAGCCAGGACAAAGCCATCACCGCGCTCGCGCGCGCCATCCGCCGCAGCCGCGCCGGACTAAAGTCTCCGCTGCGCCCAGTGGGCTGCTTCTTCTTCCTTGGGCCAACGGGCGTCGGAAAGACCGAAGTCGCCCGCCGCCTTGCGGAATTCTTGTTCGGTTCGGAGAAGTCGTTGGTGCGCTTCGATATGTCGGAGTTCATGGAAAAGCACTCCGTGTCGAAGCTCATCGGCGCGCCTCCGGGGTATGTGGGCTACGAAGAAGGCGGGCAGTTGACGGAGCGTGTCCGCCGGACGCCCTACTCGGTCATCCTTTTGGATGAAATCGAGAAGGCGCATCCGGACGTGTTCAACATCTTGCTGCAAGTGTTCGAAGACGGGCAATTGACGGATGGTCTCGGCAACACCGTGGACTTCCGCAACACTATCATCATCATGACTTCGAATCTCGGCGCGCGGCATTTGCAAAGGCGCACCTCCATCGGATTCCAGTCTGGCGCCGATGAAGCCAGCCAGAAGACCATCGAAGAGATGGTGATGAACGAAGTAAAGAGGGCGTTCAATCCGGAGTTCCTCAACCGGCTGGACGAAGTGATTATTTTCAACGCTCTCAGCGACGAAGATTTGCTCCGCATCATCGATTTGCTCGTGGGCCAGCTGAACGACACGCTGATCCACCGGCAGGTGCAGATCGTCGTCTCGCCGGAAGCACGTCAGTGGATCCTCGAGAAAACGTGTGCGGACCGTAACTATGGGGCGCGGCCGCTGCGCAGGGCTCTTCAGAAGTACGTCGAAGATCCGCTCTCGGAGGCTCTCATCCAGGGTGGTATCCAGAGGCCGGCGACGCTGCAAATTTATGTTGCAGGTGAAGCCTTGGCCTTCCGTCCTGTGGTTGAGGCAACCCCGGTTATCCACTAGCGAATCTGACACAACGCACGGGTGATCTCGACCAGGTCGGGGTCAGCTTAACGACCAGCCCACACCGGGTTCGGCGGGAGAATAACAAATTGTGTTTTGGGGGCGCGGCCTTGACCACCTCAATGGCCGCTTATAGGAGAGTCTGTTTGCCGTTTGGAGTTTTGGCGTTTCGGGTCACCTGGCTCGCGGTGTTCATTCTGTCTTTCGCGGCCAGCTCACCAGCAACAACGCAAAAAAATCTCCTCGCGGGACCGTCTGCATCCGCGGACTCGGGATCCTTTTCCCTGTCCTCTGATTCTGATTCCCCGAATACCGAATCCGTTACACCGGCTGAACCGCAAGATGCTCCGCAGAGCGCGCCGGCGCCCGCCAACGGCCAGCCAGTAGCCGTCGTCGAGCGCATCGAATTTTTCGGCAACCGCAGAATCCGCACGGACACCCTCAAAGCGCGCATTTTCAGTCGTGAAGGCGATCCCTACAATGAAGACACCCTTCGCCGGGATTTCCAGGCGCTCTGGAATACCCAGTTTTTTGAGGACGTAAAGCTGCAAGTGGAAGATTCCTCCGACCGGCCAGACGGCAAGATCATCATTTTCAATGTCAAGGAACGCCCGCAGATCCGCCGCATCCGCTATGAAGGCAATAAATCGGTTTCGGAATCGGACATTCTCGACCGCTTTAAGGAACGCAAAGTAGGCCTCTCCGTCGAAAGCCCGTTCGATCCCACCAAAATCAAAAAAGCCGAAGTGGTGCTGAAAGAATTAGAGGGCGAGCACGGCCACCAATTCGCCACGGTGACTCCGCAGTACGAACGCATCGCCTCGAGCAACGCGGTCATCCTCGTCTTCAAAATTGACGAAGGCCCCAAAGTTAAAGTCGGCACCATTAAATTTGTCGGCAACAAATCTTTCAGCGACCGCAAGCTTCTCCGGGCCATGAAGCACGACCGCCCCTACGGAATTCCGCTCTATTTCTGGGACATTCCCGTGATGGCCAAGACCTATGACCGCGAAAAACTTAACGAGGATCTCGAAGTAGGCATCCGCGGCCTCTACCAGGACAACGGTTTCTTCCGTGTCGTGGTCGCTCCCAACGGTCCCATTCTGCAAAACGTGGATGTGAAAAATAGCGGAGTTACGATTCCCGGAGTGAGGCCGAAGACCGGAAAGGCCGTCAACATTACCATTCCCATCGAAGAAGGTGAGCAATACCGGATGGGAACGCTCAAGATCGTAAGCTCGGACCCGGACAAAGCCCTTTCGCTCAAAGTCGAGCCCCTCAAGTCTATCTTCCCGATGAAAGAGGGCGACATCCTCAATGTGGATAAACTCCGCAAAGCCATCAAGAACTATGGTGATGCGTACGGACAATACGGCTTCATCGATTTCACCGCTGAACCGGATTTCGACATTGACGACGCCGCCAAAAAAATCAACCTCACTCTCCGCTTCGACGAGCAGAAACAATACTACGTCCGCCGCATCAACTTCAGCGGCAACACCACCACGCGCGACAAAGTGATCCGCCGCGAGCTGCTCATCGACGAAGGCCAGCTCTTCAACAAGCGCTATTGGGATATCAGTATTCTCCGCCTCAACCAGCTTAATTATTTCGATAAAATCGAAGCGGACAAAGCTGTCGAGCTGCAGAAGAACAGCAAAGACGGCACCGTCGACATCAATCTCAAGCTGAAAGAAAAGGGCAAGCAGTCCATTGGCTTGCAAGGCGGCGTGAGCGGCCTCTCCGGCGGCTTTATCGGCCTCACTTATCAAACCAACAATTTCCTGGGCCTCGGCGAAACGCTCACCTTCTCCGCGCAATTCGGTGAAATCCAGCGTACCCTCCAATTCGGCTTTACTCAGCCTTATCTTTTCGACCGTCCCATCTCCTCCGGTTTCACGATTTTCTCCAGCAAGTACAATTTCAACCAGGCCAGGCAAGAAGCGCAGCTTACCGGCCAGCAGGTCAGCGTCAATCCTCAATATATCCAGAATTACGACCAGGACAGCACCGGATTCACGACGTACATGAGCTACCCGATGAAGCGGTTTTCTTTCGCCAGGGTAGGCGTCAGCTATGGTCTGACGCACACGAATATCACTGCCTTCAATGCCGCTTCTACTCTCTTATTCGAGCAGCTGCAATTCCGCGCCATTGCCGGTCCTAGCGCGCTGAACGGGATTATAACGAGCAGCATTACGCCCTCGATCAGCTACAACACTATCGATAATCCGATCAACGCGACCAAAGGCAAGAGCATCTTCTATTCCTTCGCGTTTACGGGCGGGCCCTTGGGCGGCAACGTGAAAACGATCGCCAACGTTTTCGACACCAAGTATTTCCATCCCGTCTACCATCATCGCAATGCCATTGGCCTGCATTTCGGTGTTGCCTATATCACTGGATACGGCGGTGGAGAAGTACCTCCGTTCAACCGGTATTACATGGGCGGCGAAAACGATCTTCGCGGATTTGATATTCGTTCTATCTCTCCCGTGGTTTTCATTCCCGTCGTCACCCAGCAGACGATGTTCTACCGCGATCCTACTTCTGGCGGTGCGTTGCGATCCTTCGGACTTCCTGTCCTGGTTTACACGGCGACATTGCCCGGCGGCGACTTTCAGACTTCCGGAAATATCGAGTACCGCATTCCCATCGCGGGCCCTGTCACCATGTCTCTCTTTGGTGACGTCGGCACAGATGGAATTTTTAAGACCAGTGCCTTGCACCTGGATCCCACAGGCATTGCGAATATAATGTCCACGTTTCCGGACGCCCCGCTAACCAAAACTCTGAGCATCTATCCTGGAACGAATTTCCGTATCAGAGACTCGGTGGGCATCGAGTTTGGCGTCAATCTTCCCATCGTGCAGGCGCCATTCCGGATCTATTACGCCTACAATTTGAACAGATTGTATTCGCAAATCGCGGCTCCAAATCCGTACGTCAACCCGGCCACCCTGACTACCTGGAAGTCCACGCTGGATGGAATAACGCCGAATATCTGGGAGACGCAGATACAGCCCCAACTGAACTTCTTGAACAATCCAGGGCGGCTGAACTACTTCGAGCCTAAGACGACATTTCGCTTCACCGTGGGAAAGACGTTTTAACCGCCAGGGGCGGCCGAGAAATTGGCATCGTCTGAGGAATAGTTAAGTAAGGCGTGGCCACAATTTTTGTGGCGCGTGATAATTGGGAGGCAAGGGAAATGAAGTTGTGGAAGATTTCGAGCTATCTGGCGCTGGCGATCATAGCGCCCTGTTTGCTTCTGAATGGATGTGGCGGCAGCAGCGGCGCCACCGTGACGTCCGTATTCATTAGTTCATCCGTTGGGAACACGCTTATCTTGGGGCAGTCGACCACCCTCACCGCCACGGTTACCGGTCCCACCAACACGGATGTCACTTGGGTGGGCTGCACCTATACAACGGCCACCACTCCCTCCGAGCGGCGGCACACCAGTAGTAGCTACAGCCAAACCTTGCCCTTCGGATAATTCCTTCGGCACGCTTTCTAATGAGCAGACCACTGGGACCGCGACGTTTCTTGCTCCCTCGATTCTTCCCGATCCAACAAAATTTCCCACGCTGACCATCATCATCACCGCGCAATCCGTTGCGGACTCAAGTAAGCATGGAACCGGTACCGCCCAACTGTTCATTGATTCCGGTATTGCCGTCTCAATTTTGCCCACGACGGCGGCCGTGCCTATACTTGAGCCCCAGCCCTTTTTCGCCATCCGTCGCGAATGACCTTCAAAACAAGGGTGTCACCTGGTCCCTTACGCAAACCACTCCCAGCTCAACTACTCCCACGACGCCCAACGCCTACGCGGCTCTTCCCTCTTGCACCGTGTCCGGCAATGCTACGGGATGCGGCTCGATTGATGCGAATGGTGTCTACACCGCTCCCGCGGTTGTGCCCTCAAATCCGACGGTCCCCACGACTGTCACCACTACGCCTCAGAACGTCACAATCGTCGCAACTTCCGTGGAAGACCCCACGCGCTTTGCCCTTGGTACCATAACGATCACCACGGGGGGACCGATCACCTTCAACGGCATTACCCCAACCATCGCCCCGCAGGGCGCCGCCTACTGGGACATCTATCTCAATGCTCCCAACTTGTCTTCCGCTTCCATCATCACTCTCACCGATGCAAACAATGGCAAAACGACTCTTGACTTCGGGCTCTAACCAGATCAAAGTCCTGTTTCCCATTCCCACGGGGACCGTAGCGAATCCACCGTCGTCAGGCGCCCGCCTCCGCCTCTTTTCGAACAATCTAACGACGACCGGCCCGGTCACCATCTCCATTACTGATCCCTCCCAGCCAGTCACGACCACTCCTGGAGGAGTCTTCACTTACAACATAATGCCGGTACGTCCGACGTCATTGGCTTCCTATCCGACCGACATTCTCCAGGGCGGCACGCCTTCCGGCAATATCGGCCTCACGGTCGACGGAGGCTACTTTGGGCTGAACGGCCAGCTCGCCAACGTAATTTTTCAAGGCAATACCATTCCGGGTGTGACCAACGGTCAGGGACAGCCTCTTTCAAATCCGAAGCAGCTCCAGGTGCAATTGCCAAGCGGCGCGATCAACACTGGCCTCCCCGGACTTTATTCCCTCTCCGTCGCACGCACCTCGCCGCCACTTCCGTTTACGAATAACCCCTCCGTCACGGATTTGGCCGTTTTTCCGAGCTACTCGACGAATCCACCTGTCCTTTTGCCAGGTCCTATAGCTGCTGGCACAAATCCCAGCGCCATTGGGATCGATCAAACTCTTGGAGTCGCCGCCGTCGTCGAGACCGGCTCAAATGCCGTCCAGTTCTACACCATCGGCCCCGGCACCCTTACTCCCCTCGGTGGCCCTGTCCCTGTGGGCAATGTTCCAACCAATCTGTCCGTGAACGCCACCAACCACACTGTCGCGGTCGTCAACTATCAGGATCAGAGCATAACGGTTCTGCCGATTCCCGGCGCTCCCGTTGCTCCGGGCACCCCGTTCACTCTCGAT
>CAWAPX010000015.1:0-33628 GCA_963784015.1 uncultured Acidobacteriota bacterium | reverse complement strand
AGTTGTACCGGCATACCCCCGTTTGCAGTCTAAAGTTCAGCAAGTATTCAGCAAAAAACCGCGACTTTTCCTCACCCTGATGGGCGCCGCCAGCACTAACCCCGCGTAGCCAACCATTTCGTAAATTCGCCCCACATTCAATCAACACAAGAGCGTTTGTCGGTATTAACCCAACGGGGAGCTGATAACTTCCCGTTAGCCGCGATCCGGGCGCAATCCCGAGAGGCGCCGCTACTCGTCTGCGAAGGGAGTTGCTATGGCGAGTCGCCGAGCATACGTCTAGTGGCACGCGCGTCGGTGGCATCCTGTTTATGGCTGAAGAGACTTGGCAATCCAGTCGGCGAGGTCCGGCTCATCAACGATTGTCCAAGAGTGCGGATTGCGTGTCCCCAGCGGCCTAAACCCCTTGCCCGTTGTCGTGATTAGGTCGGCCTTTGTGTTTCCGAGCGCTCGTAGTTGCAAGATTAACGCCGCTTGATCAACTGCGTTCATGGTGTAGTAGTCGCGCCCAATATTCTCAACCATCCAGACAACATCCGGCTCGGTATAGAGTCGAATACGCACGTTCTTGAGCAAGCGGGCATTCGCGCCGTCCTGTTCTGAGGCTACGGAATGGTGACCGTCCGCGATAGGCCTGGCGGAGCTGATCGGGCGAACCGCCCATAGCCGAACGCAATGCATCCAGGATCGCTTGCGATTCTGCCAGGCTCGATTTCGGATTGCCGCGCCGCAGGTTCAATTTCTCTCTATGCCACCAGCTTTCAAAATCCAGAGGCGCATCCACAGAGAAAATGGCAACGGGCCTGGAACGGGCATCGCAGTGGCCGGAAGTGCAGTATTCGGAGTACCGGACCGCACCTGTACCTCCGGCAGAAATGCCTCCTACCACCAAGCTCCCGATGGGAATGCACAGCCCTGAATCACTTCTCCAATCAATCCCTTGAGCGTCTCGAGGTCATCGTCCATAAGGTAGCCGCTGGCGCTGACTACCATCGTGGCTACATTCTTCTTTGCGAGCAGCCCCGGCAACGCGCAGTGAAAACTCGTTTGCGTCCGAGCCGTCGTATGGG
Organism: uncultured Acidobacteriota bacterium; assembly: GCA_963784015.1. Taxonomy (GTDB): domain Bacteria; phylum Acidobacteriota; class Terriglobia; order Acidiferrales; family UBA7541; genus Acidiferrum. The sequence continues at coordinate 32,558 of CAWAPX010000015.1, read as the reverse complement.
AGCATCAGACGAGGCCGCGAGCAGGATCGGCGGGCTTATAGAGGCGATAGCAGTTGTTCGCGGTCTTGAACTGCGGACGACACGCAATTCCATCATTCTGGCCGGCAACGACCGCGCTGCTCAGCGTCAAGACTTGAAAATTAACTGTTAGACAACGCAAGGTGATGTTCATGTTTCCTCCACTCGTCAATCCGAGCGCTTGAAAAGGTTTGTTCAATAGCCACTCTCTACCGTATGAGGCGCGATGTACGGAGAAATGCCTAGAGAGCCATGAGCGATGAGTACGGATAGTCGGCAATCCGGAAGTTGGAAGGTTCGCGCGTAACTTCCCGTTGGCCCGTCACTCCGGAATAATCGCCGGAAATATCCACATGTCTCATACGTTTTGCGGGGTTGTTCCAAGGAATGACTGTCATCTACTTGCACGGCAGACTATTCGCATCTTAACGCCACCATTGGGTCGACGCGCATGGCGCGGCGCGCGGGAATATAGCAAGCAGCGAGAGAAATGAGCAGGAATGCCGCAGCGACGGCGGCAAACGTGAGAGGATCGGTGGCGCTGACGGAAAAAAGCAAGCCAGTCATCAGCCGGGTTAGGGAGAGCGCCGCAACAAAACCCAGGGCGATACCGATGAGCGTGAGTTTTCCGCCGTGGCTGAGAATGAGCTGCAGGACCTGCCACGGTTGCGCGCCGAGGGCCATGCGGAGGCCAATTTCGTGCGAGCGCTGCGTAACTGTGAACGCCATCACACCGTAGATTCCGACGGCCGCCAAGAGCAAGGCGAGCGCCGCGAACCCACTGAGCAGCAACACGGAGAAGCGACGTGGTGCAACGTTGTCTTCGGTGATGCTCGAAAGCTCGCGGACCTGCGAGAGCGGGACGTCTGGGTCGAGCGACTTCATTTCTGCACGAATCGTCGCGGCGAGGCTCCCGGGATCAACGGATGAGCGAACTACAAGACTGCCCCCGTAGACAGGGTCTTGGGTATAGGGAATGTACGTTTCGACCAGGGAGGGCCGGTCCACGCCGTAGTTTTTAACGTGTGCCACGACACCGACGACGCTCATCCAAATTGGCTTCTTCGGATCATTGTTTTCTGCCCGAACAGCCATGCGTTTGCCAAGAGGGTCTTCATCCGGCCAAGCCGTTTGGGCCAAGGTTGTATCGATAATGCAAACCTGCGCGGCGGTATCGAGATCCTGGGGCGTGAAGTATCGACCGCGAATCAATCGCACGCGCGTCGCCTGAAGTGAATCGGGCGTGATTCGCGTGATGTCGGTCGATACACTCTGACCAGGCTTCGGCAGCGGCCGCCCTTCAACTATGAATCCAGCTTGCCAACCGCCGAGCAGCGGAGTTTCGAGGCCGGCAGCCTGCACTCCGGGAGTTCGCGAAATCTCGTCGACGAGCTGCCGGACAAATTGGCGCCGTTTCGACGGCTCTTTGTATCGATTGTCCGGAAGCGAAAATACTGCCGTGAGCACAAGTGCTGGGTCAAAGCCGGGATCCGCCTGCAGAAGGCGATAGAGACTCTTGATCATCAAGCCCGCCCCGACAAGAAGAACCATTGAAATGGCTATTTCGGACACGATGAGCGCGGAGCGGACGCGCTTGCGCCCCCCGCCCACAGAACCGCTGCGGCCACCCTCTTTGATGGATTCGTTTACGTCGGTGTGAGTCAATTGCCATGCCGGGAACATTCCGAAAAGAATCCCTGTAAGAAGAGAGATCCCGAGAGTATAGGCGATAACCCAGCGATCGACTGAGACATCTTCAATACGCGGCACACTGGCCGGAGCGCTGCTCACAACGACGCTCGTAACCCAGTGCGCGATGATTAGACCTGCGGCGCCGCCCCCGATTGCAACGAGGATGTTTTCGGTAAGAAGCTGGCGCATGAGACGAAGACGCCCAGCGCCGAGCGCGATTCGAACTGCAATTTCACGTTGACGGCTGGCAGCGCGCGCCAACAAGAGATTCGCGACGTTGGCGCAAGAAATTAACAGGACAAAGCCGACCGCAGCGAGCAGAACGATCAATCCCGGCCGTACATCCCCGACGACGGAGCTGAGAAGCGAATCGACAGATACAGCAATGTCAGTATTGGTCTGTGGATATTGTTTCGCCAGGCGTGCGGCAATGCCTTGCATCTGAGTGCGGGCTTGGACGAGAGCTAATCCCGGCCGCAAGCGAGCATAAGCGTAGATACCCGGATGCGAGTCACGGCTCGCAGGGCCACCGAACTCGTCTTCGTGGCGCCCGAGCGAGCTGAAGAGCGACGTGGCACGCCACGACGCATGGAAACGGCTCGTGGGTACAACGCCGATGATTGTATAGCTCTCGCCATCGAGGGTAAGGCGCTGTCCGATGACGTTGGTGTCGCGGCCAAACTTTCGCGACCAGAATGAGTCGCTCAAAAGTACGACGGGGACTGCTCCGACTTTGTCGTCGTCGGGCGTCAACCCACGACCGAAAATCGGCTGCACGCCTAAAGTGGGGAACAGGTCCGAGGTTACCTCACGCGTCTGGAGGTTTTCCGGCTCGCCGCGACCGGTCATAACGACATTAGCGAGCCGGTAGGCGCCTATACTGTCGAATACGGTGTTCATCGCGCGCCAGTCTTCGAAATCCGGAAGGGAGATACTGATGTCCCTTACCTCGCGGAGGCGTTGTTCAATGAGGAAAACAAGGCGGTCGGGCTGCGAATAAGGCAAAGGACGCAGGAGGACCGCGTCAACGATGGAGAAAATCGCGGTGTTTGCGCCAATGCCGAGAGCAAGCGTGAGTATGGCGATACTGGCGAAGCTGGGATTCTTGCGGAGCATGCGCAGGCCGTAGCGCACGTCCTGCACGAGGTTCTCGAACCATTCCCAGCCCCACGCCATGTGACTCTTCTCCCTGAGCGTAGTTACGTTGCCAAACCGACGCCGGGCGGCGGCCCGAGCAGAGTCTGCGGTCATGCCCGACTCGAGCTGTTCCTGCTGTCGCAACTCCAAATGCAGCTGCATCTCTTCTTCGAGGTCCGCATCGAATTGGCGCCGATGCACGAGCATCCGGAGTCGTCTCGCGACTTCGCGCAGCCAGTTCATGACAAAACTCCTTTCAGACCGCTTCAATCACACGCGTGATGGCGCCAATGATGCGTACGAACTGCGACGTCTCGACGGCCAATTGTTTGCGGCCTGCTGCAGTCAGCTGGTAGTAACGAGCGCGGCGGTTGCCAGCCGTCGTGCCCCACTTAGCGATCACCCATCCCTTGATGAGCATCCGCTGCAAAGCCGGGTACAACGAGCCTTCTTCGACTTGGAGAACGTCATCCGATATCCGCTGAATGGAATTGGCGATCTCATATCCATGCATCTCGCCGGAGCGCGCCAAAGTTTTCAAGATCAGGAGATAAAGTGTTCCAGGAGGAATCTCGTCTCGGTGCAAAGGATCACCCATGACATAGTTAGACTATGCGAGTGTCGGATGGTTAGCAGCCGCTGTCAAGGGATCAAGTGCCTCGGCTCCCGTCACTTCAAAAGGCGTTCGGAAGCGAAAGGTGAGATTCTGGGTGGGTTGTCGGTGATTCGGAAGTAATCCAGTTGGGCATCGTGCGGATACGTCTCGGGAAGTCGGCTTGTGGGAAGTGATCTGTTGTTCCCGTGTTACCGGCTAACCGGAAGTCATTCAGGCCAGAAGTTCGGTTCTAGGAAATGACAATGATCACGTCATTTGGTGCGGGGGCGCCGGTTTTCCAATTCACCCTGACCCGTTCGCACAGGCCGATTTTCATTTTTTTTGCGCGTTACATTCTCCTCAGTTGCACTGAAATACACCCATTTGCAGTCTAAAGTTCAGCAAGAGTTCAGCAACAAGCACTTCAAGCCTTCCCGCACTCTGACGGGGCGGTACCAGCAACTATTTCCGGATTTCCGACATGGACAAGATAGCGCTGCGCCTAAATCAGCGCCCCCGAAATACTCTAGGTTTTCTGACTCCTGCGAGTAAACTTCGCGTAAATGCTGCGCCGACCGGTTGAGCTGGCAGCATTAATCTGGGCTCAAGCGAGCTGCATCGTGATCGGTTTCACGCTCAGGCGTCCCAAAAGCGGTCACAAACGGGGCCGTGGTCTGTCGGTGAGCGCGGCTATCTGACTAGTAGCAAACGAGTTCCACGATGAAACAACGGTGCGAGACTTGCTCGCGTCTTTCCAGACCTTGCAGGAGGTCTGCCGGTGCTCAAGCAGAATGTGTTATACGCGGTTCGCTCATTTCGTAAGCATCTAGGTCTCACCGGCGTCATTGTTCTGACGCTGGCACTGGGCGTCGGCGCAAATACCGCCATTTTCTCGGTGGTCTACTCCGCCCTGCTTCGTCCACTTCCGTATCGCAACGCGCAGGAACTGTTCTTTCTCGGTGAGTCGCGCGACCAGGCCCCAGCTATCAACATAGCGCAGTGCTCATACCCAGACTTCCTGGACTGGAAGCATTCCGCCAAAAGCTTTGCGGCCCTTGCGGGTTACAGCGGGGACGCATTCATTCTGGATACCGGTGAGGAGCCCCGGCTCACGCAGGCGGCGCAAGCAACACCGAATTTTTTTGCCACTCTTGGCGTGAAGCCTGCGTTAGGCCGCGATTTTCTGGATCGAGAAGACCAGCCGGATGGACCGCACGTTGCAATTCTCAGCCACGCATTCTGGCGCAGCGAATTCGGCGCTAACCCCAACATCGTCGGCACCACGATTCGCTTGGACAGCAAGCCGGTCACGATCGTCGGCGTGCTTCCCAGCGATTTTGAATTTGCACCCGCTAATTCCGCCCCGCTTTGGGTACCGTTGCATCCGGCAGGCGATTTGGGATCGCGACGAAGCCTACGCTGGTTCAGCGTCATCGGGCGCCTGGGGCCCGACGTTTCGTCCAAGCGAGCATTTGCGGAAATGCAAGGTATCAACGCGCAGCTCATGCAAGCCCATCCAACCGAAAATGCCGCGATGGTTTTCTTGATGGCGGATTTTCGCGAACGCATCGTCGGACAAGTTCGCCCTCTGCTGCTGGTGTTACTGGGCGCTGTCAGCCTTGTTTTGCTGATCGCCTGCGCGAACGTCGCCAATCTTCTGCTGACGCGATCGATCAGCCGTCGCAAGGAATTTGCCATCAGGTCGAGCTTGGGCGCCACACGTAGCGATTTGGTGTGGCTACTGCTTACCGAGAGTTTATTGCTGTCGTCGCTGGGCGCAGTTGCCGGCGCCATTGCAGCGCAATGGGGAGTCAACGTTCTTATCGCAGCCATACCTGAATCCATGCTGCAGGCCGCGCCGTATCTGCGCACTGCCGGTGCGGATTTCCCAGTTTTAGCATTCCTCTGCGGTGTCACCATTGCAACGGGCCTACTTTTCGGACTGGCCCCGGCTTTGGCGGCTTCAAAAGCCTCCATGAACGAAGGTCTAAAGGATGAGTCAAGGGGCGGCACCAGTTCAGCCCATGCGCGGTTGCGCAATTCGCTGGCAATTGCCGAAATTGCCGTCAGCCTGGTCCTGCTTGTCGGTGGCGGACTGCTGTTGCAGAGTTTGCGTGCGCTGCTGCATCAAAATCCGGGATTCGATGCCAACAATGTGCTGACCTTTGACGTCAATTTGCCGGACGCGACTTATCCCAGCGAAACCACGTATCCATTCCGCAACGACGGCGCCGACCGCTTCATGCGTGAATTCAGCGACAAGCTGCGGAATTCTCCGGGCGTTGTCAGCGTCGCCTCAACGACGATCGTGCCGGTAAGCGGAAACGGCGGGACCATTCGCTTCATCGTGGAAGGCCGACCCACGGCTACAGGCAAGGAAGACGAGTGCAGCATCTCCGACGTAAGCCGAGAATACTTCTCGACCATGAAAATTCCGCTGATCGACGGGCGATTCTTTTCTTCGGACGATATCAAACCGGAGGCGCCCGAGACAGTGATCGTCAACCGCGCCTTCGCGAAGCGTTACTTTCCCAACGAAAACCCCATCGGCAAACGAATTCGCTTCACTTTTAATCAGATGCAGCCGTTCCGCCAAGTCGTTGGTGTCGTTGGCGACGTTGCGTTAATCGATCTCGATGCGCCGCCTCCCTCGGTCGTTTACGAACCCGTCGAGCAAGCAGGCGATACTTATCTGAGCTATCTAGTACGCACAGCAGGTGAGCCACTGTCTTTCACCGCCACAGCGCATAACGTGCTGCACGACATGGATCCCCGGCTTCCGCTGGTCCAGCCACGTACGCTGGAGCAGATCGCGGCGCAGTCGCCTTCGGTTTTTCTTCGCAGATACCCGTCCTTACTCATTGGCAGCTTCGCGGGACTTGCACTGGTTCTCGCGATGATCGGTATCTACGGCGTCATTTCCTACTCGGTCTTGCAGCGTACCCGCGAAATCGGTATTCGCGTAGCGATGGGCGCGCAACGCGCCGACGTTCTGCGTTTGGTGCTCCGCGAAGGCGTCCAGATGGCGGGTGCAGGCGTAGGCATCGGAATTGTGACCGGTTTGTTGCTTACGCGCCTGATGCGCACGCTGCTTTTCGGAATTTCTCCGGGCGATGCGATGACGTTTGCGTCCGTCGCTGCCTTCCTGCTTCTAATTACCATCGCAGCTTGCACCATCCCTGCGCGCCGCGCCACGCGCGTCGATCCAATCGTCGCCTTGCGATACGAATAGAGCTAAGGCTGAATACACAAGGCTGCAGCAGTTGCCGTTGAACCTGTGCTATTGCTTTGTTTTCAGCTAACTCCTAATTCGTCGTGCGAGCTCAACTGGTCGGTGCAACACTTGCTCGAAGTTTACTCGCAGGAGTCAGAAAACCCAGAGTATTTCGGGGGCGCTGATTTAGATGCAGCCTATCCTGTCCAGGTCGGATTGAGCATAGCCGGACAGATCAGTTCTCTTAAGAAGGTATTGTCGCAGCACGCGGTTCGTGTTTTCGTTTGTTCCTCGCTGCCAAGGGCTGTGCGGATCACAGAAATAGACTTTCACATTCGTGGCTACCGTGAAGGTCTTGTGTTTGGCCATTTCCAGCCCACGATCTCACGTCACTTGGCGAGAGTGGTTCTACTTTCGAAGTAATGGGAATCACGCTGACTGCGAAGCAAATAGTCGAGTTACACCGGAACGGATAAATGGACGCGAACGGGGCAAGAGCCTTTGCAAAGAGCTTCAAGCGGCGGCCAGACACCGGCAAAGCCGTCCCAGAAAAATCGTTCTAATAAATTCAATTCAAAAGCAGTAGTCATGGGCGATTCTCGAAATACGGCAAACACCCACCAGAGCAGGTGTTTGCCGAACAGATGTGAATTTTACCGTCCACAATGACCGCGATATACTTTCCGGCTTCAAGAACCTGCATGCGGAGAGTTCTTTAGCGGATCGACTGATCCTGCGAAATCGTCCTTGACCTCGAGCAACGCACGCGTCGGTCAAGGATGACCATGATTGGTGAATTTACAGCGGACCATTGGGAACAACGGCCCGAGGGGAGATGCAAAAAGAACAGTCCTAAGTCCTGCTGTTTGGATTCGAAAACTTACGTCGGACACAGCATCCGTATTCCGGCTCAGCTTCTAGTTACAATGTTTTCCAAGGCCCGTGTAGAAGCATCGAATCGGTACTGAACAAAAGCGGCCAAGAGAATCCCGCAAATTAGGCTCATCACCTTGAGGCGGTTTTCCAATTTTCCCTGCCCTGTTCGTTCACACCACGCTTCATTTGTTTTGAATCACTTAGAGTGCGCTCAGTTGCACAGAAGCACCCTATTTGCGGAGTCTTGTGCACCAAGCGTGCACCGAATAGCCTTCCGAAAGAGACACCCGAGCGGTCCGACAACTGACTACTTCCGTGATCGTCCGCAATCCGTCCATCATCGACACTAAGCGCGGAGATCACTTCCCACAAGTCGACTTCCCACTACCAATCGTTGTAAGCGAGCGTAAGATCATTTCCGAGTGGCTGAGAATCTGTCCGGAACCTGGTCATCATTTCCCAGAACCCCGTTTCTTGACAGTTTCCGGATTGCCGGCCATCTGGCGAGAATCTGAGAATAGCCTTTCACAATCTTGTTTCAGGACAATTGCTGCGTTGCGTCAATTTGTCGACGCCTTGATTCACCACATCATGGAAACGATCCCCGGGTTGATGCATCGATGGAAGCAAGCGGCGATTGTCACCTGCTATCCGCGCTACTTCATCTTAGGATCGCACTCTACTCGAGACTAACGATCAGACGGAGCAGCGCAGAGGATGAGACTCAGCCGTGGAGGGCTGAACAATGAGGTGCGCGTGCGCGCTGGATTTTGGTCTCCCAGGGCTCACGAATACCTTAGGGCGACAACGGGATCGAGACGCGCGGCGCGGCGGGCGGGGATGTAGCAGGCGGCGAGGGCGACGAGACTCAACAGCAGGGCGACTCCCAGAAATATGATCGGATCTGTGGCGCTGACTCCGAAAAGCAAACTAGTGAGCAAGCGTGAGAGCGCCAGGGACGCGAGCGTGCCTAGGAGGATGCCGATGCCAACGAGCTTTGCCCCCTGACGGATGACCAGACGCGAAACATCGGTCGCTTGTGCGCCGAGCGCCATGCGAATGCCCATTTCATTCGTGCGCTGTGCAACGGAATAGCTGATCACGCCGTACAGTCCCATGGCAGCCAAAAGCAGTGCCGCACTTCCCAATAGACTGAGCAGTTCGGCGGAAATTCTCTGACCGAACAGAGAGGCAGCGATGCTGTTGTTGAGGGAAGAGGCGTCAAAAACGGGAACCGAGGGATCGACATTTTGGGCTTCGCGGCGCAAGGTAGCGAGCGCGGAATCGATGGGAGCCGTGGTGCGAACGAAAAACACCAGCCCCATTTCCGGGCGGTAGATCTGACGAATGGGGACGTAGAAATAGGGAGCGGGTGGTTCGGTGAGCCGGAAGACCTTGGTGTCCTGGACGACACCCACGATGGTGAACCATTTTCCCCAGCCTTGAACTCGGCGACCGAGGGAGATTCCAGTTGGAATGAAGTGTCGCACGAACTCCTCATTCACGATCATCACGGGCTGCGCGCTCGCATCATCATGCAAATTGAAATCGCGCCCCTGAAGAATGGGAATTTTCATCAGGTCGAAATAGCCCGGCGCCGTCAGGGAGCGGTAGATCTTCATGTTCTCACCTGGGGACGCGACGTAACCTTGAATTTGCAAATCCTCCCAGGAACCACCGGAAACGCTGAGAGGGACGTAGTCTGTATAAGCGACCGCAGAAACACCCGGCTGCCGTTGGAGTTGTTCGCGGAAGCGAAGGCAATACGAGTCGGCGTGCTGCGCGTCATAGCTTGCTGCAGACAGGTCCAGGCGGGCGATTTCGACATGATCGGGGTCGAAGCCCGTGCGGACTTCGCTGACGTTGCGAAAACTTTTCACCAGAAGACCGGCGGCGATAAGCGCCACGACGGCCAGGGCCATTTCAGACGTCACGAAGAATCCCAGCAGACGCGGGGAACGAGCACTTGTTCCGCCGCGGCCGCGTTCCTTGAGGGCCTCGTCAACCTTTCCGACGGAGGCGTGTACAGCCGGTACCATACCGGCCAGCAGAGCTGCTAGCGCCGCTACCGAGATCATGAAGAGGAGCACTCCGCCATCGATGGGCGCGCTTGCCAGCGTCGGAGAAGCAGAATGAGGAAGCAGATATCCAAGGGAGCTGCTGAGCGGAACGGCGAGAAAGAGCCCAGCGAGCGCGCCAGCCAGGGCGATAAGGAGAGATTCCGTGAGGAGCTGGCGAATGAGGCGAGAGCGCGGTGCGCCTAAAGCGAGACGGATGCTAAATTCCTTTTGCCGAGTGGTGGCGCGAGCCAGCAACAAATTCGCGACATTGGCGCAGACAATGAGAAGAAGAACCCCAGAAGCAGCCATCAAAATGCTCAAGGGGCCGAGCAGGGAATCTTGAATTCCGTAGTGAGATTTCCATAGCGGGAGAAGAGTTGCGCTCATACCCTCGTTTGTGTCGGCATCCGCGTGCGCCATATCGATAGCGTGGGATTGCACTTCGGCGCGGGCCTGAGAGAGCGTCACTCCAGAGGCAAGGCGCACGAGAACGCGGAAGGTGCGCCATTTCCGGTCAACGAGCGTCTGATCGCCTGTGGACGCCAATTGGCCGTACATGGTCGCTGGGACCCACATTTGGAAGGAAAGACCAGCCATGGAGCCGGAAAACGTTGCAGGCGCAACACCGATGATGGTGTACGGAAACCGGCCGATTCGCAGTGTTGTGCCAATAGCCTGTGGGTCGGAGTGAAGATGGCTGGCCCAATAGGAATGCCCGATGACCACCAAGGGGTGTGCGTTTTGCTCGTGATCGACTTCCTCCCTCGAAAAGAATCTGCCTATCTCCGGCTTGAGCTGCAACAAATCGAAGAAGTCTCCGGAAACGGCCTCGCCCCAAACTCGTTCGAACGAGTCCTCATTTCCAACGGCAAGATCCATTGGCTTGGTTACAGACATTTTCTCCGAGAGTTTGCAGCCGTCGCGGAGATCCCGAAAGTCAAGATAGGAGCTGGGGAGCCACTCGCCATTGGGGGCCAATGTTTCGAGAGCCGCGACGCGTTCGGGGTTGGCGACGCCTGGAAGAGGGTTGAGTAGAACGGAACGGACCCAACTAAAGATGGTGGTGCTGGCGCCGATACCCAGGGCAAACGTGATAACGGCTATGGCCGTGAATCCGGGACTTTTGCGAAACAGGCGAAACGCAAAACGGAGGTCCTGGAGCAGGGTATCAAGCCATGGCAGAGCTCGTACGTCGCGATGCGCCTCGCGCAGTTGCTCCACCCCTCCCAACTCAATCCGGGCTAGGCGCTGGGCTTCTTCCTGCGAAGCGCCCTTGCGGATGTGCTCCTCCGCCAGGAGTTGGATGTGCGCTTCGAGTTCCATGCGAAGGTCCCGATCCAATTCATTCGATTGAAAAACGGCCCGAATCCGGCCAGCCATTCTATGAAGGGATCCGAACATGGCTATCTAGTTCCACTCAACTGCAATAAACGGCCGATGGTGCCCGACAACCGCTGCCAGTCTTCGGTCTCTTGAACGAGTTGTTTCTGGCCGGCCTTGGAGATCGAGTAAAATCTCGCTTTACGGTTGTTCTCGGATGTGCCCCATTCCGCTTTGATCCACTTCTTTTGCAAAAGGCGAACCAGGCAGAGATATACGGTGCCCTGATTCACTTTCAGGGACTCTTCGCTGAGCTGTTCAATACGCCGCGCGATACCATACCCATGCAACGGGCCCATGGCCTGCAGCGCTTGCAGGACCATCAGGTCGAGCGTGCCTTGAAGGATTTCCGTCTTGTTTTCCACTTGAAGCTCTCCTGTGGGTTACATAGAGGAGTCTAGCTCTATTCCTGTTGGATGTAAAGAGGAGAAATTTGACTTCGATCTTGATCCGCCAAAGCGGTCGAGAAGTCCCGTTCTGTGAAGTCTCGGCAGATAGGTAACGAGGAACGCGCTACCGGTAAGGAGATCGGGACAGGATCACACTTTTCGCCGCGGCAACGTAGGCCGCTTCCAATGGCGAAGAGCAAACGCAAACGAGTTCCGAAAACGGTTCTCAAATTGCCCGATCTAGAACGATTGAAATTTGCGGTCTTGAACAGCCTCACGTCGGCGAGTTCAAAGCGCTCGTACGACTATGCCATTCGTGAATTACCCCACCGCGAGTGTGTGCCGCCTTGAATCGCGGGTACCCTCTCGAAACACTCCTGCACACAGCAATCGCTGATTCTTGACGACTTAAAGAAAGGACTCGCGGGTGCTTCTACCAGCCTGGAAGCGCAACACAACACGTCCACGCTGGGTGTGGCGAGTCCAATAAAAGTCGTGAAAGCTCTAATCCTCATGCTCCTACTAGCGGTTCCGTGTCACGGCGGCCCGAGACCCGTTGAGTACCGAATTAATTGGTACAAGATCGCATTGCTGAGTTCTGCGCAGTTCGGCGCCGATTTCTGGGACATGCACCAGACGCGGGATCACTACTTGGCTGCCCACCGGATCAATATGGGGTATTACGAAACCAACCCGTTAACGAATGCCTTGTTGCCGCATCCGGGCCTGCTCTATACGCGGCCTGTAGTTACGGCTGCGCTGTCTGCGTTCCTGTCCTACAAGCTCTCGACCGACCGAAGGCCGTGGGTTCGGCGCTTTCGGTACGTGCCCGAATTTGTGCAGATTTCGGCGAGTACACAAGGAATGGTCTATAGCCACTTCCACTGGAAGCGATAACAGCGGGCGCTCGTCCGCCGGGCGCTGCCAAGGCTAGAACAAGTTAAGCAGAACGATTCTTGCGTTTGGCGATCTATCGCTCGGGGGCGGATCTATCTCAAAGTCGTTTAGTCTGAGAAGCTCTTCGCTCACCTCAAGGGTTACGTTGCCGTACCACCAGGAAGCAAACCTGACCGGAACTGTGTTTGTGTGAATGGTCCCCACGTAGTGTATCCGCCCATACACTCTTATGAATTGTGGCAAGACTGTTTCAACTGACGTTGCATCCACCGCAAGGCCGATATCTACCAAATGCTCTTGGTAGAAGCCGAGGAGAACTGGACAATTGTGGTCTCGCGATAGAACCTTAGTTTCAGAGAAACTCGCGACCTCTTTGGGGTCGTCTACGCAGCATGTCAGCCATTCAGAGTCATCAGGATCATCAAGCGTATGCCGATTTACGTGTTTGGGGTCTAAGGGCGTGCCACAGATTGAACCGGGGAAACGTGCCTTGAAGAGCCGCAACTTTTCATGCTTCCACAAGCCGCCGAGCATGAGCGTCTGCGAGTAGTGCGGAGTCCGGGCTGAACAAACGAAAGCGCTAAAGAGCGCAATCTGCGCAACCAGTGTAATAGCCCGAGCGAGACTTTTATTTGAATGCTGCGTCGTCATGGGATGGACTCCTTATATTTCGAGTGAGTGCATTCTCCTTGCCAGTGCGTTGACGCAGGTCAACGCGAACCTTATCTGAATCATCATTTTTGTTTTCTGAGATTTGCAAGAGTCCTCGGCAGAGGCCGTTCTACAGATCTCGCTCGGCGAGTTCAAAGTTGGAACGTGTTCTCGGACCGTGGTTTCAATATGGGAATCTTCTAGTGCTCCTGGCTGTACAAGCGCCAACTAATCTCCTAGCTCGTTCATGTTAAGAAGTCTTGGTTTTTCTGCTAGCCAAGACATGGCCTACCAGTGAGGCGCGGCGGGACACGTTCCTCCATGGGGGAGGTGAGCCGGCGTCAAGAACGTAACTTCGTCAACCTTACGTAAGTTGAGGAATGGTTTGGCTTCGAATCGATCCCCGTTTCGCGCTAGCGTCCATATCGCGCTCCCGTCGCGGCGTCGGACAGCAAGCAGGGCAAATGCATTAATCGTGAGAGGTTCCTCGGTGTAGGGTTCCCGCAGCTGCGTAGGCCAGTGCAGGAGGAAAGCAGCTGCCTCTTCGGTCTGCTGAAGCCGATCACTCCTCGGAAGTATGAATAAAGCCTCCGACCCTGGAAGCTCGCGTCCCGCGTCAAGCTCGGAAACTGCCCCCGAATTATCAATGGACCTGACCTTGCCCAAAAATCGCGAGACGGTAATCATCTTTCCCGCTAGCGAACCAAATTCAGGACTTACCGGCACGATATCGACGGCTTTGAGGTCTTCCTCGACATTGGCAATTTTCGTGAACTTCCCCGAGCTGTCGATGCGGTACACCGACCCAGCCTCGGTGCTGGCAAGCAATCCATAGCCAAAGGTCCCCACTGTGTCGAATACCAATGACCGGATAATTCCATCGAGCTTTGCGAACACTTCAAACGGGCGAGCGTAAATTTCGCTGGAAGACCTCCGCAAAATGAGAGGCCCAGCTCCATAGAAGACTTCATTGCAGAGAAACCCTCCCAGCCCGCGCGAGCTGTCGGACGGATGTTCACCGAGGATGGTACCGAATGTAGACTTCACACTAGTCTCGCGGCCAAAGAATTGCTCTTTCATTCTCAACCGCATTGGAAGGAGTCTGTCATCGGGCGTCCAGGGGCTTGGCTCAAAGTCGTCGTCGCCGAAAGCGATCCTGAAGCTGCTCCACCAACCTTCCTTGGCCGCTAGAACGCTTCTAATCTCGGCGGTATCTCCATCTTGAACTTGAACAAGTGGAACAGGATTAATATCGTTGCTCTGCGCTTTTACATCTTTGATTCCAACAGGCGACAGTGCTAGTGCCCCGAGCAGGCCCCCGATCCAAATGCATTTCGTCATTTGACCTTGTACCTCGTCCAAACCACGAGAGCATTTTCCTCGCCAGTGTTTCCATCTGAACGGTCGCGGACTCTCTCTAGGTCATCGTTAGTATTTTCTGAGATTTGCAAACGATTTTGCCAGACGGAGTTCGCCGGCGCAGGCTGCGAAACGTTCCAAAACGGGTTCGTTCCCGGATGGCGGTTTCGATATGGGAATTCCCTAATGTTAATCGCCCCCGCGGGAATGGACCAGCCAGCCAGCGTGCTCATTCTAAGAGACCTTCTCTCCTCAGCTGTGGCCGATTGGTGGTCCGTGACTTGCAATCCCATTCCCGAGTCATTTGGAACAGATCTTCGGCGGTGGATTTATGAAGAGGATTTTAATTTCCCTCACAGTGGCGTGCCTGTCAGCAGCAACGGCCAGCGCCCAATCGTCGGTTCAGGAATTGCCTCTTCCGCGAATTGACTGGTCACGATCCAGTCCGTTGCCGGCTGTGCCCCCCGACCAGATTCCGAGTCGAATCCTTCCCGACGATCCGATACCCGTTCTTCCGAGCCTGCAAGATGGTCCCGCTCCCTGTCCTTTGGGAGAGGGCAAATCCTGCGCTGCCTTGGGCGGCCGCCTATATTTTTCTGATCCCATTCACATGACCCAACACGATCTAACGTGGGGACAGGCTGCACGGAATCCGGCGATGCTAATCGCAGACGCTCTGAATCTCGCCGCGACAGTCGCTGACATTGAAGGTACACAAGCATGTCTGCACGCACACACATGTACGGAAGCAAACCCTATCTTTGGTTCTAACCCGAGCCGGGCACGAGCTTATGGCACTGCTATCCCAATTGCCTTCGCAACCTACGCGATGGCCGCTCTCTTGAAAAAGAGAGGCGACGGAAACATAGCTTTTGCGGTCCTGTGGGCGGCGACGGCGGTGCATTTCTACGAGGCGGTTGGTGGTTTTGCAGCCGCCAATGATGAGCCCTCGCCGAAGGCGGGGGCTGCCAGAGTACAGAAGTTCTCTATCGCAATCAGGTTTTAGCGGCGGTCGCCGTTCGCGGTTATGGAAAGGAACATTAAGACAAATAATGAATTTCTCGATCAAACGATCCGTAATCCTGTTAGCGGGTCTAGCCCTCGCGCTTGGCGCGCCCCCCGCAAATCCGGATGATACCTCGCCACTTCCGGGGAAGCCTCGGCAAATCGTTGTCCTGGTCTATGTGAATGAGAATGGTCTTCGTTTCAAGCTTCAGTCCGGCACTTACCGGGATTCTGAGTATAAGAAGTCAGATGCGAACTATTTTCTTGCAGAGCTGAAATTGCACGAAGGGGATTGCCAGCTGATCGAGGTCGTCGATGACAGGGCTCCTCTGTCGGCGATTACGGAAGTGTCGGAGATGGCCATCAACGCTGGCTTCAAGGACATTCGTCCGTTCATCTATTGGCACAAGACGGGCCGGATGGCCCAGGTCCAGTTCGGCCCACCGATAAAATTCACGATGAACGCAAACAAAATAGAACAGAGGGTTGAAAAAGAAAAGTGACGAAGCGTCTGGTGATGGCGTACGGAATTGCTTTTTGTTTGTTCTTGCCTGTCCTGGGATTGGCGCAGTCTCCGCCAACGTCGGTCGAACCTAATCCCGCAATTGATGGCCCATTTACAACGCCAGGGCACCACTCCAACCCGATACCAATAGCGAGGGCACCAATCTTTGTGGGAAGGGGTGTAACAGTTCGAGCGAGCATCGGATATGCCTACTCAAGCCTCGGTATGCCGTTGTCCAACAGAGTGAATCTGTCGGGTGTGGATGCGACGGCGACAGCGGACTTGTCGCCCCGCTTCGGCGTGTCCGTAGATTCAGGTTACGTCAGAGCCGCGAACGTATTTGATACCGGGCGGCACGCTGATGTTCTGAGCTATCTTGCCGGCCCAGTTTTTTATCCCACGAGAGCCGCAAAGTTGACGACGTATGTCCACGGTCTCTTCGGTGGCGCAAGGGTCACTGGGGTTATCCCCGAGAGCGGCGATGAATACCAGCTGGGATACGTAAATAAGTTCTCTTGGGCTGTCGGAGGCGGCGTGGAGTACCAAATCTCGCCCTCGTTCGCCCTCCGAACCGGCGGAGACTACCAACGCATATATTTCTTCAACTCAGAGACGGAGGTAGCAGGTCAAAACGGTTTCCGCGCCGTGTGCAGCGTGGTATACGTTTTCTGGCAGCACCCGGAGAGAAGACGTTGAGGTCGCCCGCATTCTGGTCCGCTAAGCCTTTTAGAGTTAGATACTGATACCCACAGAGGTACCATAGCTTATCATGCCATAATATAAATGATTATTCTCTTGACACGCCACACATCAGAATATATAAATCCGGACTTGAAGAGCGTCTGTCATCCAACTGGCGTTGTAGGGGATAAGAAGGGGCTGCCAGGGATGCTCCCAAGCGGACGCTCTTTCTTTTTAAATTAGGAGGACCTATGGGAGTCTCCGACTTCCGCCTGCGGATGTTTTCTGGGTACCTCGGCCCTAACGATTCAGATCAAGTCTTGAAGCCCTTGTATAGGAATTTTGGGATTTGTCCCCATTGTCAAAAGAAATGCTCCCCTTACCTCCTCGAACGGCTGAACGACTCAGGTCCGATGATCTCGCGTTCTGATGGTGAGACATTTCATCTAGTCTTGGGAGATAGGCCGATCTCCTTCCCTGCTGAGAAGTCCTCAGGCAGAACCGCAACGATGACCGCAGGATTTTGGTACGTAAGCGAACCTGGAGTTCGATCTCAGGTGGTCGGAGAATCCACGGGAACCAAGGGACTCACTGAAACGGTGGTCGTGATATTGAGAAAGCCTCCGAAGCGCGGGGCCGAGCTGATGCGCCATATTGAGCTTCTGGCGGACACGCTCGCCGAGAAGATCATACAACTCGGACACCTGTACACCTTTTATGAATTTGACGGCAAACAACTTCGCCGAAATCCTTATGAATGATTCGTGGTAAGACGACATCACGCGGCGTGCTGCGTGGCGCTTCCAGCATGGGCTGCGTGGCTCTCCCAGTCGGGAAATATCTTCGGAAATGCACCCCCGAAGAATTGGATCTTATCCCTAATTTGGTCCTTCCGCTCGTAAAGGTGATCCAGTAGCAGGTCGAGCTGCGCGAGGTCTCCACCGAACCATTCGGGCGGAATGCGACTCGCGGCTTCGCTGAGCGCATCCCTACTGATCTTGGCTAAATCGTTAAGCCAGGGATCGAATACGCTAATTCCCTGAACATGCTCGTAGACGCGTTTATCGAGATACAAGCTCCGCCGCGGCGCGTCCGTAAAATGCCAGGCCTGGCCGTCGAGGCACGAACCCTGGTCGATCATTACGGCGTGGTACGTATTCAACTCGTCTGGAGCGAAGACGACCTGCCTAGTATCACTATTCGAAGTCCAGGTGTCGAAAACCAACATCCCGCAAAAATCCAAGAGGTTGCTAACCCGAGTGAGAATGCTGCTAGGCAGAAAGTCATAGAGAGCTTTCGCACGCGGATCGACCACGAATTGAGAGCCAAAGCACCGGCCGTGTCCGCAGGGAGTCCGGCCATGCTCTCGCTGAATGCACAAGTCGGGCGTGAGATGAACCAAATCTTCGCTTACGACAATAATGACCCCGTGGGCGACGGGAAGTGACAGAAGTTCCGCCAAGGAACTGCATAGGAGTTCGTTGGCGAGGACCCGCCTCCCCTGCGGATTGTTAGGGAACTTCACGACGTAATAATTGTCATCGGAACAGCGCATCAGATGTGACTGGCAGCCGCCGCGCATACGTCGAATTTCCTCGACGGCTCTTAGCATTGGAACCGACGCTGCTTCGAGCGGTATGGTTGGTGTCAGACAAAGGGCCTTTCGAGCAGAGTTATCCATGAGCATGGGAGGCTGGGACCTCTCTTCTGAAACGCGTTCGGGATACCCGAACGGCGTTTCGATCTGAAACATGAATGCATTCGTACTGTTACAGAGCGGTACAGCTATTACAATACATCTGATTCCCTAGTATGAAAGGTGTAGAAGAGTACTGAGTCGGTACTTTAAGGTGTAACTAGACCGCACTTGACTGCGAAGAGAGTAACATCGGCGAGTGAATGTACTTGAAGCTTGAGCATTATATTAGCTCTATGAGTTCGGACGGTGGGCACGGTGATATTGAGGGCAGTCGAGATTTCTTTGTTGCCGTATCCGAGAGATAGCATCCGCACGATTTCCACTTCTTTTGGTGTCAGCGGCTTAACACCGTTTGTACCGATCGGATCCGAGTCTTTCCCTCGTGCAGCGAGTTGACTCGGCGTCATTGGTGGTGCGTAAGGCAGATTGCCCGATTGTTGTAATCGACCTCTGCTACTGCCGGTGCTGGGGAACTCGACGTACGGCTGGAAACAATGAACATCTTTGAGCACTCGTTGCATGCAGATCCCAAACATCTCGACCGATCCGCTCCACAGCTCGACGCTCTCCTGCTCAATCTTTGGAAACATATCCAGATATGCGCCCGGCCCTCCTCTACGAGGGGAATTACCCATAAGTGTTCGAATGTACTTCTCGATTTTTCTCAGCCTGGTTATCTCAATTATCAAACCGCCTACGTGCTTTACCTGTCCGGCAGAATCGCGGACGGGAAAATAGTTCGCGAGCCAGTATCCCTCCTCCTCTCTTGAAGGCAATGCACCGGTGATCTCGGCGTTCACCACATCCTCGCCGGTGATCAAAACGGAGCGAACCAGAGGTTCGACCTTTGAGGCCAGGGGGCCAATGACCTCTTGGATAGTCTTTCCGACATGCGCCTCCGGCAAGACTCCGTTCATCGCCCCCAATACTCCGTTGACGCTCGCATATCGCAACTGCGCATCTAGGATGACGAGTCCAAGCACGGAAGAGTTAGATACTCCCTGCACATAGGACGTCAAATCTCCAAAGTCCGTAGACGCAAAATCTTGGTTACTTACACCCCGGTCGTCCTCTGACATGCTCGTCCCCTGCCTGCGGACTTATATCCGTTAACGAGCATTATTGTCAAGACAATAAATATAATTTACGGTGATATAGGAGTCGTAATATTTAGGCGAGGCGCTCCAGGGACTTTTTGCCGCCTGACCGTTCGATTCGATGGACTTGCCCGAAAGCACGGAGCGCCCGCCGTAAATGTGGTTTGATTCAATCGTTTTCGGACGTTTGAAGTAGCAGAGGCCGGGGGTACTGACGAGAGGCAGGTTGCGGAACCTGCGACAGGTGCGTGGTTGTGTTTTTCCCTAAGTGCCCTGAGCAGCTGGCCACAAAATCTGCGGCCATTCCGGCCACTTCTTCGCAGCTCGCCCCGTAGAAAGTCTTGGCTTCGGTGTGGGGCGAGGCAGGAAGCTGTAGCCTGAATCTACCAGGCCAGGCCGCAATTCCATCGACTAGCTCATCGACTCTGAATACAAACTCCTCGGTCCTGGCAAAGAACTTGAATCGGTGTTCTCTGAGCAGCATTTGATACTTCTCCTTTTCTTGGATTTGGAGGGACGACGCGATTTTGGACGATCCGCCACAGGATTCAAATACCACACTATTATCTATGACGTCAATCTGAGAGTATACTTATCTTCTAACACGGCTAATGGCTCGGCGATTTTGGGGAAGCCCGGGGGATTCCCAAATTGGGAAATTGTGCTGAATGGAATTGATCGGTGCTTTTGGTGATGGGTCTACCGGCTCGATTTATGTCACGACCAGAAACCGTCAGATGTTTGAGTTGAGGAATTGAAGGTTCTGCGGTAAGAATATTCGCGAAGACACCTTAACGCTGAGTAGGTCAACCCAATGCTTTCGCGTTCAGACCTACGCTTTCATACTATCCGGCGAGGACCCGAATGTTAGCTCAGGCAGCCAGCACTTCCGCACGTAATATCCGTATGCAACACGCGGAGTGAGGAAGCTCGTTCACAAACGCAACTCCTAGCGGTCGCTTGCAGAACGGACATACTGATGACCAATCACTCCCACATTCTGGACATTGTTTGACGATTCTTCGCACCCCATCTAATGATTCGCCATTGATACGTCGGTCGAGAATATAGCGGCATCCCGGATTTTTACAAATTAAGTGGCTATCCATTTTTGAAGCCTCCTCACAACAGATTTCGCGGAGGCACAATACGGCAACTATCGAGGGAATACTGTTCAATATTGAACACCCTAATTTTGGTGTTTGTACATCCAGACTAATGTCTCCGACACACACTTAAGACCTCGTTTGCGGACACGTTTCGCCAAATGACGGTCCAGCCCCGCCAATCGTAGTCCAAGAGTTTTCCACAGCTTGATGGGACTTTGACGATGTAGGTATTTCTACGGGCTTGATGGTCGTCAGGGTCCGGTATATCCATGCGCCTTGTCAAACCCACTACCTTCACGGTTTTCGAATTCTTTTAATTCATCCGGGCCATTATTGCCAACACTGTTTGCATCTCCGGTGATCGGTGTGGCCGTGCTGGATTTTAGACTGCGTTATCGTGGCATCAATCAAGCGTTGGCCAGAATGAACGGGATCCACGCTGCTAGACACATTGGCAGGAGACCTTTCGACATTTTTGGAAATGCCGCAACCAAAGTAGAATGCGTGATCGACCAAGTAGTCGGGTCAGGCAAACCTGTTTCGCTAGACGTGACCCTGCAACTGCCGCAGCGACCGGGGATCGGGCGCTGGCTGGAAAGTTTTTCTCCAGTTCGAGATACGAAAGGCGATGTTACGCAGGTAGTCGTAGTAGTTTTAGAGGTCACAAAAAGGCAGAATTTAGAGCAATCGTTACATCATCTGGTCGGTAGTTTGCTGAATACTCGAACGACAATGAAAGATGAGTTGCAATTAACCCGAATTATTGACGGACAGAATCAGCAATCCGAATTGCTCACCCAATCCGTCGAACTCGCCACACAATGCATTAAAGAAGTGCAAGTGTTATGCGAAGGCCCTTGTGTTCAAACCTCTATAAAGTCGGCGCCGACTGATCATTTCGATGTGAAGGGGTGTTCTCCAAATAGAGTCAGCGCTTCCGCATTGGCCCCACAAGAGCGTAGGGTCTTGCAGCTCATCGCAGACGGGAAGGGCAATAAACAGGCGGCTGCGTTGCTAGGCATTAGCACGCGAACCGTTGAATGCTACCGTGCAAGATTGATGCAGAAGGTCAAGATTCACAGTCTGGCTCAACTCGTGCGATTTGCTGTGAGGAATAAGATCATCGACGCTTGAATGCAAGGATCAGCCGTGGCAGGCATCCTTTGCCTTGTAATCGTACTGATTTCTGGACCCGGCCTCTTATGATTCAGTTATGACTTACCCGGACCATCTTGTGTTTTCTTCGATTAACCATCCCTGCGATGACGGTCAGGTCCCGTCGCATGATCGACAAACTAAGTTTGATTCTGAGGACTTCGGAAGTTAGCTCTTCTCGGACTGTGTCATCCGCCGAAATGTCCGTCTTAACGCATTCGGTTAGCAGGTGTGAAGCTCGTTGCACTAGCTCAGCGGCAGCCTTTAGCTGGTTTCGGGAATCTGCCCACATTTAATCCTCCTGGATAGAGGCACGACCCCATACTTTTATTCTCTCACTAGAGTCCCCAGCGGTTCAAACCACGCTGGTGGTGGTGGTCAGTCCTGAGACCTTCCTTGCCTTCCGATTCTCTTGATGGAATAATCCCGGCATGGTCATAGGCGATAGACTCAAGGAACTTCGCGAACTAAAGAACTTCAGCCAGGGAGACATTGAGAAGCGCACCGGGCTTCTTCGGTGCTACGTATCCCGCGTTGAGAATGGCCACACGGTTCCGTCCATAGAAACATTGGAAAAGATGGCGCGTGCTCTGGAAGTTCCACTGTATAAGCTGTTCTACGATGGCGACCAACCCGCGAAAGCGCCTGCTGTTTTCAATCGGAAATCTTCCGATGATGGCCTGTGGGGTAGTTCTGGCAAGGATGCCAAGTATCTGAGCCAACTCCGCCGACTGTTGGGTAAGGCCAAAGAAGACGACCGAAAACTCATTTTGTATACGTTACAGAAGATGGCGCGGTAAACAACTTTCCCCCGCATCAGTGCTGACCCGAAAGCCGAATCCAGTACATAAAACCAAGACGCCGGATGTGCGATCAGTTTGCACACGGTAATTGTATCTTCGTTAGGGACCAAGACAATATCTCTGGCATAGTTATGTCACAGTCAACGAATCGTTCTTCTCGAATAAGAAAACCTCCGTTCAGTCCTCTTTCTTGCCGCGCGATTGAGGGAACGCGCCTGCCTCGGGGCACGACACAATTGGTCTGGGAAACTTCTAGACCGACCTTAATCTATCTGGAATCTATTCTCTATTCGACCCCTGCGGTCGCTGGACATCTGAAACCGTTGATGGATGAATGTCACAGGACCGAATGTGCAAAGCCTTCTTCCTTCAGGCGGGGCGGGCTATAACGTGCTCCAAACCTTTCCACAGAAAGGCCTTGTTGCTCGAACGCGACTTCCTGCCGGAGGATTTGCGCGCTTCGAAAACGCAACCAGCCAGCCAATAATGTCCTCGACCCAGAATCTGGCACACCCTAATTCAGGCGTTTTTGCATCAAAATTAGAATGCCCGACTCTCGGTTGAGATGGGCGATCACGACCGACCGTTGACGTGACGTAGGTTACTGGATGAGGTAAGGGAGGTCCCTTTGCCAATCTAGTGTTTAAGAGCCGAGGGCAGTTGCACGATTGCCGAAGCGCCCCGCTTTGGCAACTTGACTCTTGTCAGCCAGAAGTCATTCAAGCTTTTCACCAAACTGTCGAATTCTTTTAACTCCGCAGGCTTGGTCAGATAGCAACTCGCCATGAGCTTGTAGCTGCTCACGATATCGAATTCCGCGTGCGAAGTTGTAAGGACAATTATTGGAATCGTTCTCAGCCGAGCGTCTGCCTTGACCTTAGCGAGAACCTCAAGACCGTCCATTTTAGGCATGTGCAAGTCCAGAAGGAGAAGGTCGGGGCGCGGCTCATCGATGTACTTCCCTTGATACCTCAGAAACGCCAGAGCTTCAACGCCATCAGGAACTATGTGAAGACGCACGTTTTCATTGGTCTCAAGCAAAAGCTCTTGCAGCAAGCGGGCGTCACCTTCGTTATCTTCAACCAACAGAATATCTAGCGGCATGTGACTCCTGAACCGTTGAATAGTGTACGACGATTGCATTCGGCTGAGAGGCCGTCTGTTAAAAGGACAACTTTGGAAGGGAAGTCTATTCTGATGCATCGGCTGGCGAAGTCAAGAAGGTTGACTCGGTTACGACATCTAGTTGCTACCCGGAAATCTGAATGGTCGAATGGTCGAAGTTCGATTTGTCCTCCTAGCGGCAATCCGGCTATATCAAACCTGGGATTGCTAATTGTTGCTAACTCAGCTCAAGATTTAATTACCGGCCTTCGAGTTTTTTGTTCAGACCTTGGAAGCACTTTTCTTGTCGTAAGCCAATCGATCCCTGGACGAGACGATTTATCCGGCGCGTGCTCGCGGATCGCGCTAACTCCATCATTTTCCCAGGCGAATATCAGAGCTTCCTACATGCTTGACGGTATGGCGCGCGAGTTCTCGAACACATAGCGTCTTTTGTCCAAGGGAGTGAAATGCTCGCAACACCACAAATGCACACCTCGACAGGGGCTGCGTGAACGATCCCATTACGCCCTTTTGGGAAGCATACAGACGTACATGTCTCCGCTCTCGCCATGGGTGGTCATCACTTGGGCGACGCCAAGGATGAGCAAACTGCCATGTCGCTCGTGCAAGAAGCTGTCGACGGTGGAATCACTTTCTTCGATAACTGCTGGGAATATCACCGCGGCAAGAGCGAATCGTGGATGGGCAAGGGGCTGAAGGGCCGCCGCGAGAAAGTTTTCCTGATGACCAAAGTCTGCACCCATGGGCGCGACGGCTCGCTAGCCCTGCAGATGCTTGAACAATCCTTGAACCGCCTGCAAACCGATCATCTCGACTTGTGGCAGGCGCACGGCGTTTCCTTCGAGAACGACCCGGAACTGTTTATGCGCAAGGGCGGAGCAGCGGAAGCAATGCTCAAAGCGAAGGAACAAGGAAAAGTTCGTTTCCTCGGATTTACAGGGCACAAGGATCCCGCTATGCATTTGAGCATGCTGAAAACGGGGTTCCCCTTCGACGCGGTGCAGATGCCTCTGAACCCTTTTGATGCCAATTTCCGCAGTTTTCAATCGCAAGTCCTGCCGGAACTAAACCGACGGGGCTTGGCAGCCCTTGGTATGAAGCCGCTAAGCGGCCACGGCGAGCCGATTGAAAATGGCGCAATCACTGCCGAAGAAGCCCTTCGCTACGCGATGAGCTTGCCCGTCACCACCACCATCACCGGTATGGAGACGCCCGAGATTCTCCGCCAGAACCTGCGCATCGCCCAGAATTTTCAGCCCATGTCCGCCAGTGACATGCAGGCATTGCAGGAACGAGTCAAAGAGGTCGCCGCCGATGGCCACTTCGAGCTCTATAAGGTGTCCATCAAATTTGATAATCCCGAAGCTCGCCTCGCGCACGGCTTTCCTCTCGACACCGAATCCGAGGAAGTCCAGGAGATGATCAACGTTACTCAGAACACCGGCCATCCGTTTCCTGAAATTCCAAAGTAATAGCCGGCATCATTCATTCAGAGGCGTGCATGTCAAACACAACGGACGACACTTTTACACGCAGGCACTTCATGAAAGGCGCAGCCGCGATTACAGCAGCGGCCGCGACGGGTGTACGCAACGTCAGCGGCACCGCCGGCCCTAGGCAATCTGGTTCTACGAGTGCCCCGGCCGGCCGGGTTCCCAAGCGCCCTCTTGGCAAAACGGGAGCGCAAGTTTCGGCAGTCGGCGTGGGCGGGTATCACCTGGGCTCAACCAAGGACCAGCAAGAAGCAAATGAAATCGTAGCCAAGGCTCTGGACGCCGGAATTACGTTTTTCGATAACGCCTGGGACTATCATCAGGGCCTCAGCGAGGAGCGCCTCGGAAACGCCCTCCGGGGAAAGCGCGAAGAGGCTTTCGTCATGACCAAAGTCTGCACCCACGGCAGGGGGAAGGATATCGCCATGCAGATGCTCGATCAGTCCTTACGGCGCTTGCAAACGGATCATCTGGATCTCTGGCAGATTCACGAAGTCATTTATTACAACGATCCCGATTTAATCCGTGGAGGTGATAGTCCCCTCCCATGAACGGCACGGAAATGTCCAGAGGCGCTTCGGCGGCTATAATTGTGCTCGGGACTTCAATCCTGAAACTCAAGCAACTTCTCGGAATCTGCTTGCCGTTTTCGAAATCCGGGCACGAATCATTGGTCAATGGGTTCGAAAGACTAGGAGGAAACGTTTGTCCTCCCACCGATACGAGTGGTTTTTGGCCATGCAAGTCGGGAGCTGATTTTCCGTCCTTCCCGAAAACTGCAATCTTTAGGGTGCTCGAACTTCGATCTGGATTCGGAGTCCAGCCGGTCTCAAACATTCGAAAACCCCACCGCGGCTGCTCCTTCCACTCTTTCAGCTCGATGTCCGGGTCTACTAGCGGCGCCGGCGAACCATATCTCCCGTTGATTTCGCCATCCTGAAGGGTGAGTGATCGCAGCGGAACCACAAGCTGCAGATAGTGATCATCCTTCAAATAGAATCCGTTCGATGGTTTATCTATGGACGCGCCTCCGACAAACGCTCCGGTACCTGAATAAAAGTGATCGCCGGAAACCTTGACTAGCGCCGAATCCGTTCCATATTCCGCCCACTCCAGCTGATTTACTTTTGCGGACAGATCCTTCTGCAATTCAGACGAAGTGAACAATGGCAAAGAGTGATCTTCTCGGCTCCTATCCGATCCCTTCTTTGCAGTGTCTTTCACCGTAGAGCTTTTGTGGTCGAACGGCACCCAGTACGTTTTTACGGAAACTGTTACGTTTTGCGAAGAGGCCTGAGATCTCGAGCTGTCTTCGACGGGCGGCGCGATCACTGCGAACACTTGTCGGGTTCCCGCATCCACAGATGAACGGTCCAAGACGGGTCGAAATACCCAACCAAACGTTAGTGGCTTAGCTTGTCCACCCTCAGCCTTTTGATCCCGTTCGAATGCGTACGTGTCGGTATCCTTGACCAAAAAAATGTCTGACCCCGACGGCGCTCAGAAAATCCGACTTGAACCACTTTCACAATTACAGCGGCTCCAAATTGATTTGTCTTTGTCGTCAGCGCGGCTACGTTGTAAGTCTTTTCCTGGGGCATGAGTGCGACAAGAGAAACAGGTTCTACCCCACTGGTTGGCAGTACGCCAATCTCGACAACCGCGGCACAGCCTCTGTACTTCTGCGGTGGATTTAAACTAATCTGAAATCCAATCACGGACTGCAGGCGAGGCTTGCCGTTGAAGTTCCGGTCACTTAAGGATCGTTCCAGTAACATCTTTAGATTGAAAATCTGGTAGGTAAGATCAACTTGCTGATTCAGCAGATCGGCTGCTGCAATCCCATACTTCTTTGTTACCGCGTGCGGAAGACTTCCGTTTGTCGCATCCGGACTGGGTGGCTGCGGAGTCACACTGTTTGCCGTGTTCGTTTGCGACGTTGGGGATAGAACTCCATTGGTTGCCGAAGAGGTAGTTGCTATTTGAGGTGTCGGCAGAGTGGAAATCTGCAGAGTCTGAGAACTGTCTCGGGTTTCTGAGCCCTGGTAGTTCCCAATCGCAGCCGCCAGATCATTCTTGCTGACAAAACCGCTCGCACTCAGACTCTCCTCGAACTGCTCTATCATAGAGGCGAGTGACTTATTGTCGAACACCTTCGGCTCACCGACGGTAATGCCGTTTCCTGGCTCGTCTCCTGTTACGGCGGGAACCGAAAGCCAGCCGAACAAGAACAATAAACAAAGCCATTTCGATATGCTTTTCAGTTTATGAGACCGGGTTTGTGTTGCGTCGAGAATTGGCGCATTCATTTGTTTGGCCTAGTGTGATGCCGCACAGAGTTGTTGTCCGTGAGGCTATAAGGCTTGCGGGAACCTTGTCAAGATAATCACTAATCTCGAGCAGGAATGGCTAGTCGGCAAGATTACGCGGGGTCATTCCCAAAAATCTCTTCTAGTCCGGCTTTCGCCGTTTCCGCAAGCCGTTCCGGGCGGAGACCTCGGCCAGCAGCCATGAGAGCAGCCTCCCGAACCGTGTCATGCACTTTCCCGAAGAGTTTTTCAGCGGCTCCTTCGATTTCCGTTAGCCGTCGTGAGTGCAGCTTCGCCGCAACAGCACTGCGAAAAAGCTCTTTCAACACGTCGAGGTTTTCCGAGAACACTTCGATTGTGTCGTGCATGTACAACAAGTCCTTGGCTCGGTCTTTATAATCGCGTTGTTCATGGATGAGAATCTTCTGCGCCAGGAAACTAGCAGGGTTGGCGATCTGCACGGTACGTTTCGGTGATATCGCGTATCCGTTTCCTTGGCCTAATTCCACTTTCCACGGCGAAATCAGCAAGACCTCGACATAACGAAGCAACTGGGAGGAAATGCCGCTCACTTCCTTCGTGGCTTTCCGTTTCCCGCTTCGGTCGTGTTCACTTCCTTCAAGGGCCGCTATAAACTCCGCATAGAAGCCACCGCCGCTCCCGTAGTGGTAGTGCGTCGCTGGCGGCCGATCCTCGCCTATGAACTCCTCTTCGAACCCCGCATCCAACAAGCGCTTCCGCACATTCGATTCTTCCTTCTTGAGTTTGGGCGGTACGGCAACGTCGCCATCGAGTGTTGTCAGCGGAACATAGTCGAGTTTTCTCGCCCGGGGATCGAGACGATACAAACGATGTGCCCACCCGCCGACAACAACGAGCTCGCCGAGCCAGGGCTCCAGCGCGACAACGAATTTCGAGAATGCTTCGAGTTCGGGATCTAATCCGCTCATGGCTTGTTCAGTTCAAACGCTGGAGAGAGAATTTTTCTCCAGATGAGGTCTGCCTGTTCCTTGCCTCGTGATGGATGCTGGCTGACGTCGAGCCAGACCTGAAGAATATCGCTCACTGGTACGCCATCTTTTCTCACGACTCCGCGAAATACGCTCTCGCGGTTTCCCGGAATGCGCACAAAAAGGTCCGCTTCTTTTTCCTCGGCATTTCCCGAAAGGCCTAATTCTTTCATCGTCTCCGCGCTCAAACGCTCCAAATACAGGTATGGTTTCACTCCGTGTACAAATCCGATGCCGAGGGCTTCAGCCGCTTCGAATAGGCCCAGGCATAAACCCGCTCGCGGCGACGAATCCTGATCGCTTAAGTTCAACGAAGCCCTCACTTGCTCGGACTCATAAGAACGGAGTGCGCTCCCAAGCGCCTTCCTGCCGCGGTGAAGCACCCATCGCATGGGGATTTCCAGAACCCGTCGTTGACTCGCAGCAGCCCACCGATTCATCAATTCTCTCAACCGAACTACCCGCAGCACGCCCGAGCTGGACTCGACGAAGCCTTCTTTCGAGAATTCCTCGACAAAACGAAATGCGCTCATCATGGAGACTCTGGCCGCTTCCGACAATTGAGAGACTCCCTGATAGCTGCCCCTTGGGGCCGACAAATATAGTTCTGGAATTCGAGGCGCGAGAAGGACTTTAAGCATCCATTGGTTCAAGTCGGAAAAGAGCTGCGGAGCACGAGCTTTAGATGGAGGGAGATCGCTTTGAGGACGCCTCGCTGAACTCAGCGACTCCAACCCATGACCCGCAAACAATCGAAGACCTTCGAGATCCAACACTCCAATCGCCACTTCGGGCGCACGCTCGCGCAGAAATTGTATGGCTTCTTCGGCAACGGAATCGGAAATACGGCTTGCGCCCACAATCGCGACGGGGGCCGGATGACTGGGGATAACTCGGGAATAATGGACGGCTTCCAGTGCTGCCTGCGAGAGCAACGGAATTAACCGATCCTTGCGACCTTCCGAAGCCCGTTTTAGTTCAACGATCAGTTTCTTTCCGTGCCTCGACACCAATAAATCCGGCGATACATGCTGTTCATGGGGCTCTTTGAAGACCTTCCAGCCGCCCTCACGGAACAAATCGGCCACGACCCGCCCCAATTGGGCTTCGTTGTCGTTTGACGGATTTGGATAATAGCTTGGCACGTCTTTACCACGGCCATGGTAATCATCATGGCCACGTTAATTATCATGGCCATGATATACGATTGGCAGTCCACAGTCAACCCAGATCCTCCCCTCGAAAGGGCGAGCGCCACAGCCAAGAACTCTCCCCTGAGTGGACAGCCCATAAGCCTATGCATATCATCGACGTAGCTGAGACGTAACCTGATGGCCCGCTCAAATCGAAAGAAATCAACGCCGAAGACTATATCCGCACCAGGAATCACGGGACAACGCGGCATCAACGCTATTGAACAGATCGTCTTAGCGTCAGGCTCCCGGTGGACAGCCAGTGGTCCAAACGAGATCGGGATCGACGGCTACATTGAGGTGTTTGACCCCGCCACCCATCGTCCTTTAGGACTTACTCTAGCGGTACAAAGCAAGGTGGTATCTACAATTGCAGGTAGTAATGCACCAACCTTCAACTACTCGTGCGATCCGAACGACATTTCTTATTGGCTCCAAGGCAATATCCCCGTAGTCCTCGTTGTCTCAAGCGGAGATCCGGCCCACACATATTCTGTGCCGATTAGAGAGCACTTCAAGAATTGGAAGCCCGGCGATTCGACCCTGATTACCTTCATTAAAGCCGAACATAAACTTGATCAACATTCGTTTCCTCGACTGGCTGCGATTGCGGCGCCGAAGGTCGGCCTGTATAGCCCCCCGTGCCACAAACCGGAAACCCTATTCACCAACCTGCTGCCACTTGAACTCTATCCACCAAGTATTTCTATCGCTCACTCGACGTGCCGCAGCGTTCACGACATCTGGACAACCCTCCGTGCCAGCGGCGGCGACGATGTCGACGGTGGATGGATGCTCTGGGAAAAGAAAATCCTGAGCTTTCATGATCTTGCAAAATCTCCGTGGTCAAGTATCTGCGACCTCGGGACCGTGGAGGAATTCTCGACAGAGGAATGGTCCAACACGGAAGATCCACAGAAACAACGTATCTTCGTCCAACTTCTAAATCTCACATTGAAAGCACAACTCTATCCCGACGTTCGCTACTGGCCACGCGAGGACTGCTATGCGTTACAAGGACAGCCTCACAAACAGTCTTACCGTTCCGTAAAACGAGCGAGTAAAGTGAGCGTTATCACGCACAAGACTACGACAAGCAAAGATGGGCGCACCTTCGAACGCTATCGACACCTCGCCTTTCGTGGCCAGTTCCGTAGACTCGATTCGACATGGTTTCTGGAAATCACTCCGACATATCGTTTCACAAGCGATGGCGTCACGCTTGACCGGTTTCACGAGGAAAATCTCAAAGGCATAAAGGCTCTTGAGGGTAACCGAGCCGTGCTGAGCAGCGTCATGCTATGGGCTGACTACCTGCAGCCCAAAGCGAACCTTTTTACTCGCGATCCTTCGCCACTTCAGTTTGGAAAACTTCTCAATTTCCGCTGCGATATTGGCATCAATGATGCTGACTGGCAGGCAGTTGATCCAAATCCTTTCCAGGAACTCGGTCTCTTCCCTGACGGGTTCTTTGCTCTCGTTTCCGATGAAGGAGCGGAGCCGTGAACCTAAGTTTCCTCGCCGAACCAGAACTTGAATTCGGAAACGGCGGAACCCACGTCGACATCCGATATGGAATCATTAGCCACGGACCTCTCGACTTGGGCGATCTTACTGCTCCCACTTCACTACGCGTCGGTATTGTAGGCACCGACGAGACGATAGCCGCCTTACGCGGTTGGCTCGACAAATGTCGCTCAGGTATCGAAGCTAAGCGAAGCAAGCTGACAAATCTTTTTCCTCCGTTTCCTGGATTCTCGACCGATTCCTGTTTCCGGTCTTCATTGGTCTTCCACGATCGATGGTGTTCCCCCATTCGGCAGCGAGAATTGGAAGCTACCATTGCGAACGGCCAAGGTAATGAGATCGTTCGCGCCGCAGCTGATCTTTTTGTCGCCCACGCGCAGGCTCTACTCGAACAAGGAGGCCCCATGGTCATCCTTTGCGCGCCGCCGAAGGAACTGCTCGCAGCCGTCGACGAACCTCCCGGAGCACGGCCGGACCCAGCCGAACAGGAATTGGATGAGGGTTCTGATCCCCCAAAGGAGGAACGGCGGCGGCTTATTCCATTTCACGATCTGCTGAAAGCCGAAGGATTGCGTTTGAGCGTACCGATTCAGATGGTGCGACCCTACACTTACACGGGTGAGCGAGCGCGGACTCGCAAAAAGAGTGGTCGAGATTCCGCAACAACCATGCAAGACGAAGCAACACGAGCTTGGAATCTGCATACTGCCCTCTACTACAAGGCAGGTGGTGTTCCTTGGCGGTTGCTCCGAAACCCCACAGACTTGGCGACTTGTTTCGTCGGTGTCAGCTTCTACAAATCGCTAGACGGAGACCGCCTTTTAACGAGCGTCGCCCAAGTCTTCAACGAACGCGGCGAAGGGGTGATTGTTAAAGGAGCGCAGGCTCAATTGAGCAAGGACGACAGACAGCCCCACTTGACTGAACAGGATGCGCAATCACTCCTCAAGAACGCAATCGCTGTCTACCGCAGGGAACATCGGACCTTACCCGCTCGGCTCGTTGTCCATAAGACATCGAAACTGACGGAGGGAGAAGCGCGTGGTTTTAAGTCGGCGGCGGATGAAGACAAGATCGATGTCGTCGAACTGTTAAGTCTTCGTCGTTCCTTCACGAGAATCTTTCGGACCGGAACCTATCCTCCTCTTCGAGGCATATTTTCCGAACTCCAGCCAAACACTGGAATTCTCTATCTCCGCGGAAGTGTGCAGTTCTTCCAAGCTTATCCGGGCATGTACGTCCCGCGTCCGTTGGAGCTTGCCGTCACCAACGCTGAAACTCCGTTGCGGCAGCTCGCAAACGAAATTCTGTCGCTATCCAAACTGAATTGGAATAATACCCAGTTCGACGGAGGAGAACCCATCACCGTACGAGCCGCCCGTCGTGTGGGCGATATCCTAAAATGCATAACTGAAGGAAATCCGATTCAGCCGAGTTTCAGATTCTATATGTAAGGTCTTCATTGTTTTCACTGCTTTTGGAAGTTCTTCCGTCCTTTTTGAACTTATTCCGCTGAGTCCCTTCTTGGCCAAGCTTGCGCCTGATCCGTCCGCTCCTTCCGTCAAGGGCTTCCGCT
>CAWAPX010000014.1:0-16483 GCA_963784015.1 uncultured Acidobacteriota bacterium | reverse complement strand
GCACGGTCGGCCGCAGGGCCCCCGTCAAGGTAAAGATTGCGCACTCCTGTCCGGCAGCACATCACGAGGACTGGGTGACCCGGAGCCGGTCCAGCATCCGGGCAATGTCGCTGGGCGAGACGATCCCGGCGAGCCGCTCGTCGCGGAACACGAGCGCGCGCCGGTCGGCGCACGCGGTGAGGCGCGGCAGCAGGTCGGCGACCGAGTCGTCGGGCGCCGCGGTGGCGACGTCGGCGAGCGGGCACGCGATGTCCGCGAGCTTGGTCCGGTCCCGCTCGTCCGGGGGCACCTGCCGGATGCGGTTGATCGTGACCAGCCCGGTCACCCCGTGGCCCTCCTGGATGACCGGAAAGCCCTGGTGCCGGGCGCGGAAGAGGTGACCGTCCAGGAACTCGCTGACCGTTGAGGAGCCCGGCACGGTCACCGGGTCTGGCGTCATGATCTGGCTAACCCGGACGCCGCGCTGCTGCCCGGTCACGACCGCCTGCTGCGCCTCGGCGCTGGCCGCGCTGATCAGGAACCAGCCGATGAACGCGAACCACAGCCAGGTCCACTGCCGGGTCACGAAGAAGCCGTACAGGCCGCCGGCGAACACCCAGCCGAATGCCTGGCCGGACCGGCTGGCCCACACGGTGGCCTTGACCCGGTCGCCGGTGCGCCACCAGACGATCGCGCGCAGCAGCCTGCCGCCGTCCAGCGGCGCGGCCGGGATCACGTTGAAGACGGCCAGCGCCACGTTGGTGACGCCCAGGTACGCCAGCGCGGTCTCGAAGACCCCGGCCACGCTGGCGCTCGCCGGGTGGGTGCCTGCGAACAGCCCCGCCGCGCCGGATTCAATCGTTTTCGGACGT
This sequence comes from uncultured Acidobacteriota bacterium, assembly GCA_963784015.1. GTDB lineage: Bacteria > Acidobacteriota > Terriglobia > Acidiferrales > UBA7541 > Acidiferrum. Next base: position 15,632 of record CAWAPX010000014.1, on the reverse strand, counting down.
TTGAAGTAGCAGAGGCCGGGGGTACTGACGAGAGGCAGGTTGCGGAACCTGCGACAGGTGCGTGGTTGTGTTTTTCCCTAAGTGCCCTGAGCAGCTGGCCACAAAATCTGCGGCCATTCCGGCCACTTCTTCGCAGCTCGCCCCGTAGAAAGTCTTGGCTTCGGTGTGGGGCGAGGCAGGAAGCTGTAGCCTGAATCTACCAGGCCAGGCCGCAATTCCATCGACTAGCTCATCGACTCTGAATACAAACTCCTCGGTCCTGGCAAAGAACTTGAATCGGTGTTCTCTGAGCAGCATTTGATACTTCTCCTTTTCTTGGATTTGGAGGGACGACGCGATTTTGGACGATCCGCCACAGGATTCAAATACCACACTATTATCTATGACGTCAATCTGAGAGTATACTTATCTTCTAACACGGCTAATGGCTCGGCGATTTTGGGGAAGCCCGGGGGATTCCCAAATTGGGAAATTGTGCTGAATGGAATTGATCGGTGCTTTTGGTGATGGGTCTACCGGCTCGATTTATGTCACGACCAGAAACCGTCAGATGTTTGAGTTGAGGAATTGAAGGTTCTGCGGTAAGAATATTCGCGAAGACACCTTAACGCTGAGTAGGTCAACCCAATGCTTTCGCGTTCAGACCTACGCTTTCATACTATCCGGCGAGGACCCGAATGTTAGCTCAGGCAGCCAGCACTTCCGCACGTAATATCCGTATGCAACACGCGGAGTGAGGAAGCTCGTTCACAAACGCAACTCCTAGCGGTCGCTTGCAGAACGGACATACTGATGACCAATCACTCCCACATTCTGGACATTGTTTGACGATTCTTCGCACCCCATCTAATGATTCGCCATTGATACGTCGGTCGAGAATATAGCGGCATCCCGGATTTTTACAAATTAAGTGGCTATCCATTTTTGAAGCCTCCTCACAACAGATTTCGCGGAGGCACAATACGGCAACTATCGAGGGAATATTGTTCAATATTGAACACCCTAATTTTGGTGTTTGTACATCCAGACTAATGTCTCCGACACACACTTAAGACCTCGTTTGCGGACACGTTTCGCCAAATGACGGTCCAGCCCCGCCAATCGTAGTCCAAGAGTTTTCCACAGCTTGATGGGGCTTTGACGATGTAGGTATTTCTACGGGCTTGATGGTCGTCAGGGTCCGGTATATCCATGCGCCTTGTCAAACCCACTACCTTCACGGTTTTCGAATTCTTTTAATTCATCCGGGCCATTATTGCCAACACTGTTTGCATCTCCGGTGATCGGTGTGGCCGTGCTGGATTTTAGACTGCGTTATCGTGGCATCAATCAAGCGTTGGCCAGAATGAACGGGATCCACGCTGCTAGACACATTGGCAGGAGACCTTTCGACATTTTTGGAAATGCCGCAACCAAAGTAGAATGCGTGATCGACCAAGTAGTCGGGTCAGGCAAACCTGTTTCGCTAGACGTGACCCTGCAACTGCCGCAGCGACCGGGGATCGGGCGCTGGCTGGAAAGTTTTTCTCCAGTTCGAGATACGAAAGGCGATGTTACGCAGGTAGTCGTAGTAGTTTTAGAGGTCACAAAAAGGCAGAATTTAGAGCAATCGTTACATCATCTGGTCGGTAGTTTGCTGAATACTCGAACGACAATGAAAGATGAGTTGCAATTAACCCGAATTATTGACGGACAGAATCAGCAATCCGAATTGCTCACCCAATCCGTCGAACTCGCCACACAATGCATTAAAGAAGTGCAAGTGTTATGCGAAGGCCCTTGTGTTCAAACCTCTATGAAGTCGGCGCCGACTGATCATTTCGATGTGAAGGGTTGTTCTCCAAATAGAGTCAGCGCTTCCGCATTGGCCCCACAAGAGCGTAGGGTCTTGCAGCTCATCGCAGACGGGAAGGGCAATAAACAGGCGGCAGCGTTGCTAGGCATTAGCACGCGAACCGTTGAATGCTACCGTGCAAGATTGATGCAGAAGGTCAAGATTCACAGTCTGGCTCAACTCGTGCGATTTGCTGTGAGGAATAAGATCATTGACGCTTGAATGCAAGGATCAGCCGTGGCAGGCATCCTTTGCCTTGTAATCGTACTGATTTCTGGACCCGGCCTCTTATGATTCAGTTATGACTTACCCGGACTATCTTGTGTTTTCTCCGATTGACCATCCCTGCGATGACAGTCAGGTCCCGTCGCATGATCGACAAACTAAGTTTGATTCTGAGGACTTCGGAAGTTAGCTCTTCTCGGACCGTGTCATCCGCCGAAATGTCCGTCTTAACGCATTCGGTTAGCAGGTGTGAAGCTCGTTGCACTAGCTCAGCGGCAGCCTTTAGCTGGTTTCGGGAATCTGCCCACATTTAATCCTCCTGGATAGAGGCACGACCCCATACTTTTATTCTCTCACTAGAGTCCCCAGCGGTTCAAACCACGCTGGTGGTGGTGGTGGCAGTCCTGAGACCTTCCTTGCCTTCCGATTCTCTTGATGGAATAATCCCGGCATGGTCATAGGCGATAGACTCAAGGAACTTCGCGAACTAAAGAACTTCAGCCAGGGAGACATTGAGAAGCGCACCGGGCTTCTTCGGTGCTACGTATCCCGCGTTGAGAATGGCCACACGGTTCCGTCCATAGAAACATTGGAAAAGATGGCGCGTGCTCTGGAAGTTCCACTGTATAAGCTGTTCTACGATGGCGACCAACCCGCGAAAGCGCCTGCTGTTTTCAATCGGAAATCTTCCGATGATGGCCTGTGGGGTAGTTCTGGCAAGGATGCCAAGTATCTGAGCCAACTCCGCCGACTGTTGGGTAAGGCCAAAGAAGACGACCGAAAACTCATTTTGTATACGTTACAGAAGATGGCGCGGTAAACAACTTTCCCCCGCATCAGTGCTGACCCGAAAGCCGAATCCAGTACATAAAACCAAGACGCCGGATGTGCGATCAGTTTGCACACGGTAATTGTATCTTCGTTAGGGACCAAGACAATATCTCTGGCATAGTTATGTCACAGTCAACGAATCGTTCTTCTCGAATAAGAAAACCTCCGTTCAGTCCTCTTTCTTGCCGCGCGATTGAGGGAACGCGCCTGCCTCGGGGCACGACACAATTGGTCTGGGAAACTTCTAGACCGACCTTAATCTATCTGGAATCTATTTTCTATTCGACCCCTGCGGTCGCTGGACATCTGAAACCGTTGATGGATGAATGTCACAGGACCGAATGTGCAAAGCCTTCTTCCTTCAGGCGGGGCGGGCTATAACGTGCTCCAAACCTTTCCACAGAAAGGCCTAGTTGCTCGAACGCGACTTCCTGCCGGAGGATTTGCGCGCTTCGAAAACGCAACCAGCCAGCCAATAATGTCCTCGACCCAGAATCTGGCACACCCTAATCCAGGCGTTTTTGCATCAAAATTAAAATGCCCGACTCTCGGTTGAGATGGGCGATCACGACCGACCGTTGACGTGACGTAGGTTACTGGATGAGGTAAGGGAGGTCCCTTTGCCAATCTAGTGTTTAAGAGCCGAGGGCAGTTGCACGATTGCCGAAGCGCCCCGCTTTGGCAACTTGACTCTTGTCAGCCAGAAGTCATTCAAGCTTTTCACCAAACTGTCGAATTCTTTTAACTCCGCAGGCTTGGTCAGATAGCAACTCGCCATGAGCTTGTAGCTGCTCACGATATCGAATTCCGCGTGCGAAGTTGTAAGGACAATTATTGGAATCGTTCTCAGCCGAGCGTCTGCCTTGACCTTAGCGAGAACCTCAAGACCGTCCATTTTAGGCATGTGCAAGTCCAGAAGGAGAAGGTCGGGGCGCGGCTCATCGATGTACTTCCCTTGATACCTCAGAAACGCCAGAGCTTCAACGCCATCAGGAACTATGTGAAGACGCACGTTTTCATTGGTCTCAAGCAAAAGCTCTTGCAGCAAGCGGGCGTCACCTTCGTTATCTTCAACCAACAGAATATCTAGCGGCATGTGACTCCTGAACCGTTGAATAGTGTACGACGATTGCATTCGGCTGAGAGGCCGTCTGTTAAAAGGACAACTTTGGAAGGGAAGTCTATTCTGATGCATCGGCTGGCGAAGTCAAGAAGGTTGACTCGGTTACGACATCTAGTTGCTACCCGGAAATCTGAATGGTCGAATGGTCGAATGGTCGAAGTTCGATTTGTCCTCCTAAAGGCAATCCGGCTATATCAAACCTGGGATTGCTAATTGTTGCTAACTCAGCTCAAGATTTAATTAGCGGCCTTCGAATTTTTTGTTCAGACCTTGGAAGCACCTTTCTTGTCGTAAGCCAATCGATCCCTGGACGAGACGATTTGTCCGGCGCGTGCTCGCGGATCGCGCTAACTCCATCATTTTCCCAGGCGAATATCAGAGCTTCCTACATGCTTGACGGTATGGCGCGCGAGTTCTCGAACACATAGCGTCTTTTGTCCAAGGGAGTGAAATGCTCGCAACACCACAAATGCACACCTCGACAGGGGCTGCGGGAACGATCTCACTACGCTCTTTTGGGAAGCATACAGACGTACATGTCTCCGCTCTCGCCATGGGTGGTCATCACTTAGGCGACGCCAAGGATGAGCAAACTGCCATGTCGCTCGTGCAAGAAGCTGTCGACGGTGGAATCACTTTCTTCGATAACTGCTGGGAATATCACCGCGGCAAGAGCGAATCGTGGATGGGCAAGGGGCTGAAGGGCCGCCGCGAGAAAGTTTTCCTGATGACCAAAGTCTGCACCCATGGGCGCGACGGCTCGCTAGCCCTGCAGATGCTCGAGCAATCCTTGAACCGCCTGCAAACCGATCATCTCGACTTGTGGCAGGCTCACGGAGTTTCTTTCGAGAACGATCCGGAACTCTTTATGCGCAAGGGCGGAGCGGCCGAAGCAATGCTCAAAGCGAAGGAACAAGGAAAAGTTCGTTTCCTCGGATTTACAGGGCACAAGGATCCCGCTATGCATTTGAGCATGCTGAAAACGGGGTTCCCCTTCGACGCGGTGCAGATGCCCCTGAACCCTTTTGATGCCAATTTCCGCAGTTTTCAGTCGCAAGTCCTGCCGGAACTAAACCGACGGGGCTTGGCAGCCCTTGGTATGAAGCCGCTGAGCGGCCACGGCGAGCCGATTCAAAATGGCGCGATCACTGCCGAAGAAGCCCTTCGCTACGCGATGAGCTTGCCCGTCACCACCACCATCACCGGTATGGAGACGCCGGAGATTCTCCGCCAGAACCTGCGCATCGCCCAGAATTTTCAGCCCATGTCCGCCAGTGACATGCAGGCATTGCAGGAACGAGTCAAAGAGGTCGCCGCCGATGGCCACTTCGAGCTCTATAAGGTGTCCATCAAATTTGATAATCCCGAAGCTCGCCTCGCGCACGGCTTTCCTCTCGACACCGAATCCGAGGAAGTCCAGGAGATGATCAACGTTACTCAGAACACCGGCCATCCGTTTCCTGAAATTCCAAAGTAATAGCCGGCATCATTCATTCAGAGGCGTGCATGTCAAACACAACGGACGACACTTTTACACGCAGGCACTTCATGAAAGGCGCAGCCGCGATTACAGCAGCGGCCGCGACGGGTGTACGCAACGTCAGCGGCACCGCCGGCCCTAGGCAATCTGGTTCTACGAGTGCCCCGGCCGGCCGGGTTCCCAAGCGCCCTCTTGGCAAAACGGGAGCGCAAGTTTCGGCAGTCGGCGTGGGCGGGTATCACCTGGGCTCAACCAAGGACCAGCAAGAAGCAAATGAAATCGTAGCCAAGGCTCTGGACGCCGGAATTACTTTTTTCGACAACGCCTGGGACTATCACCAGGGCCTCAGCGAGGAGCGCCTCGGAAACGCCCTACGGGGAAAGCGCGATAAGGCTTTTGTCATGACCAAAGTCTGTACCCACGGCAGGGGTAAGGACATTGCCATGCAGATGCTCGATCAGTCCTTACGGCGCTTGCAGACGGATCATCTGGATCTCTGGCAGATTCACGAAGTCATTTATTACAACGATCCCGATTTGATTTTTCGGCCGGGGGGCGTCGCCGAGGCGTTGGTGGAAGCCAAACAAAAAGGCAAAGTTCGCTTTATCGGATTCACGGGACACAAGGACCCCGCCATTCATCTCCGAATGCTTGCGCAGGGCTTTCCTTTCGATACCGTCCAAATGCCTTTAAACGCGTTCGACGCCACTTTTCGAAGTTTTGAAACGCAGGTACTGCCAGAGGCGAATAAGCGCGGGATTGCTGTGCTGGGAATGAAGAGTCTCGGCGGGTCCGGTGAAATGGTAACGCACGGTGCCATTACCGCGCACGAGGGCTTGCGTTATGCGATGAGCCTTCCTGTTGCGACGACCATCAGCGGCATGGATTCGCTTGCTGTCCTGGAACAGAACTTGGAAGTCGCGAGAGGATTTCAGCCTATGGCCGCACAGGACATGCAGGCATTACGTGATCGCGTTCAACAATTCGCCGCCGACGGCCGCTACGAACTATTCAAAACCACAAAAAAGTACGACGGCGATGTCGGCCGGCAACAACATCATTACCCCACGCCCCAGAAACTCCCCGCTTAACGGGCGGGTGGGACCGTTGCCAGCATTGTGACAGTGAAGCAGCACCAGGCGGTCCGGACCGCCCGGCAGCTAGCAACAGCCTTCGCAAGACACGCTGATTGCGGACTCGAGAAATGTTGACACACGATGTTCACAGCGGTAACCGCAGGCTCGCACGCAACCCGCCCATCGGGGAATTCTCCAATACAATCGCTCCCCCATAAAGTTCTGCGAGGTCACGAGCGATTGCCAAGCCTAAGCCAGAACCAGGGGCGGTTTCGTCAGCTCGCACGCCTCGCTGCAACACTTGATCTCGCATAGAAGACGGCAAGCCGGAGCCATCGTCATCCACAGTTATAATGAGGGCGCCATTTTCTTCCACGGATTGTATTTTGACACTGGACTTTGCCCACTTACAGGCATTGTCTAGCAGATTCCCGAGCATTTCTTCCAAGTCTTCGCGCTGCCCGCGAATGAAATGTTCGGCCGGAACATCCGCCACAATCGCAAGTCCGCGACCGGCATGGATTCTCAGCAAGGTTCGCGTTAACCCCTCCACAGAAGGCAGCACAGAACAGCGGGTTCACGGCGGGATTGTTCCAGCGGTTCGCCGGCGCTCGGTGTTAGCACTCACCGTAGTTGAGCGCGAGGACATTTCCCGGGGGCTCGCTTCCGGTTCGTCGCTTCGTGATATTGCGAAAGGTTTGGAGCGCGCTACGTCGACGGTGAGCCCGGAGGTGGCGCGTCATGGTGGCCGTCCCGATTATCGAGCCCATGAAGCGGATCAGCGGGCATGGGACCATGTGTTTGAAAACCCGAGAATCTTTGCGTCGAGCGGCATCACATCTAGCGTCGTCGTCTTTTGCCGCCAGCGGCAAAGTGGTCCGCCCTCGCTTATATCTTCTTGAAACCCGAGCTTTCGTAACCTGTCGGAGAATTCGGTGTAGCCGGCATACGACGTGATTTCCGCAATTGCATCCACATCGAATGTCGGACGCACGTCAGCTGCCGCCTTGTCGGTGATTAGCAATGCCGTTGCGCAACCGCCCACAAACACCAACTCTCCGAGAATCGGCCCCAACAATTTGGCCGCATCCGTCACCAGTTGAAGATTAGGATTGGCCACGACTCGACCTGAGCCTTTGCACCAAATCGCGCTCGGCAAGATTTCGCTCGCTCGCGCGCCCGTCGCGAATTGCATCTACGAGCGCCAGCAGTTGGTAGAGAGCAGGATCACGCAACGCGGCATGCGGCACGCTTTTGTAAAGTGGCTCAAGCCCGATGCCTCGGGTATCACCTTCGTGCCAGGGCCAAACTGGCGGCAGGTCGTTCGAGGCGGCAATTTCACTTTTGAGCGGCTCGGCCGCATAGGAAGTGGGCATACCTCTCGTCACCTCTCCATGTTCAGCGGGAAATGCGTACTTCAATCCATGAACCAAAAACTCTTCGAGGGCGGAGATATTGGGTTTGTCCTTTAGTGCTGCACCATGAAGAAGCTTGGAACTCCTCAGCCGCTGAATGGCCCCATGAACTTCCGACGGGCTGAGGCCAAGATCGCTTGCCACGATGGAGATCGGTGGACGTGCGTTTGGATAACCACTCAGCTTCAATGCAACAACAACATCTTGGGGTTTTAAGTTCATGCTCATATTCTACATTCGCGATTCGCGAATAGCGAATGAAATCTGACCACTTATTCAAAATGAACAGTATTCCCTTTAGATTCATATGGATACGAACTGAAAAGACACATGGCAAAGACGCCGAAACCGACGTTACATAGACGCTATATAAAGGATAGCAACCAATCAGAGCAACGTATCTTCCCCAGCTTAACCTCGCCAGCCTGGCCGAACTTCCGTCACCCAAGGTTGCGCAGAGTCAAAAGAGAATTCGTGAGGATCGAGGAGACTGCCCTCCGCATATTGAAAAACGAATAGAACTCCGACGACCTGCGTTCCATCGGCGTCAAAGATCTCCTTCCGTTCCACGATCGTTGCGTTCTTGTGACTTCGAAGAAGGCGCACGCGTTGTCCTTCTCAGAGAGCCAGCACGTCATCCTTGGTCATCCTCACCCGAAACTCCTTCCTCGCATAAGTTTCAGTCCCTTGGCAAAAACCATTGAACAAATACGAGCCGCGGAAATCTTGCCAGCACCCAGTTTCCAACAATGGTCAAGATGGCTGGCCGGTACAATTCATGCAGTTCGCTTCCAGCTTCTTTTCGAGTCAACGGCATGATTGAAGTCAGCACCACGATCCACCCGAAAGCCGCGACAAAAATCATAAACAGGCCACGAATCGACGGCGCGGCCTCGGCCGGCTGTCCCTGCTCCTGTATCCGAATCCACATGGATCGCGAGAGCGCTAGGGTAATGGCGATTCCCGCGTACGCTCCAGCCCAGTATGACCCGAACAACCAACATACAAAAAGCACCACATTAAAAAATGCGCCCTCCAAGAAATCCGATATGCCCTTGCCTATCGTTTGGGAATAGATTCGCTTGACGAGTGAATCGCTTTCCGGCGGCTCCAGATCCGGAATTAGTGCCGGGATAAGAATGGTCGAGACCCCAATTCCTACCAGAGTTTTTTTTGTGCTGTCCTCAAATGAAGACATAAGCCCAAGAAGAGGAAATCCAACCGCCAAAAGAATATTCCAAACGCGACTTGCTGGGGGTGCTGGCTTAAATTTGCTCAGGTCGAATCCGACAAATCCAAAATAGCGCCACAGGTAGATGACGACTCCTGCGAGACAAACAACGTTCAAAACGGTGGTCGTCGCTGCCACACCATTTCTCCTCTGGGACTATCAGGACGGACTGGGCGTCAGAACATTTGGCAGCGAGGGCACATTGGCTTTCGGGCGACTTCTACGAGACCGTTGGCGGCATTTTCTCCCCAGCACTCCGTCACGCCGTGCAATCTGCTCAGCCACTCGGATGCCCGATTGTAAAGCTTTTTCCATGTACCCGATGAACGCATAGCAGGTATGCTCGCCAGCGAAATGAATACGCTTCAAGAACCCGGCATGCAGCAGAGGTCCGGCCCTCGTGACTTCTCCTGGTTTCGGAAATGAGTAAGAACCCTTCGTCCACTTGTTCTCCGGCCAGTCCACCAATTCGCCTTTTCCGCAGGTCTCCACCAAATGCGGATACACCATTCCGAGCTCCTTGGAATCCCGTCACGATCGGATTTCCGGCAGCAGCCGAAACGAATTCCTTAAAGCGCCTTGATTCATCGAAATATGCTCGAATTTCGACATAAGTGGGTACGGCTGTCTTACGACGCTTTCGGCTCGAACCAGCCTGCGACGAACGTAAAAATGGGCGCGGCTATTCCGGCCAACAGCACGTGGTACCAGTGGTGTATCAGCACGAGAGAACCGCCCAGCGTGTACGCCCAAAGCGCAAAAGCGATCGTAGAAAGGGCGGCGTTCAATTCCCAGGTCTGCCCTGAAAGCCGCTGCCTGTAGAGGTAGATCGGTGTTCCGACCAATCCGAGAATAAAAAGTCCCCAGCTCACGGCTTGCAAGACTCCGTCAGCTGGAATTTTCGTCGCCACGCCGTTCGCATCGATGCCGTAGTAGGCAATCAATAGTTTGTCAGTGAACGCATACAACGCCACCGACTCGGCAGGTATATATTTGACGAGCCGGTCTTTGTATTTGTCCGGCGGAACATCCGAGATATTCTCGGCGGCGAATCGGCCCGTTCCCGCGTGCCTAGGTACTACCAAACGCGCCATGTGCCCCTCCTTCGATACTCCAAAAGGAATCTAGATTGATCAACAATGATATGCATCTTGACGCCACCGAACTGCCACTATGGACACTATTTTTCACAATACCGACTTTTGTCAGGTTCGCCCTTAGAGGGGCTTGCTTTCCCTATAACAATTTTCGTTCCAAATTCTAACTAAGATAGTGTTCCAAAGATGCCCTTAGGTTCATTCCAAGTTGATCGATCATAGGCGGCGCGATATTTTCTGAATGCGGCGGCTGGTTCAATGGCCCTATGCCCGGAGCCGAACACTTCGCGCGGGGACGAAAGATACTTGGTGGGCTGCATTCGCTACTTGCAACTTGGTCGTAACAGTAAAGGTGACTCAGAGTGTCCGCGGTGTAACACGCACCCGGTATCCTTGAATCTGGCGGATTGTTGATGACCGTTCCTCCCCAGGAGAACGTTAACTGCACGCTTCCACTTTGGTAGTTCCGTTTGAAACCTCTGGGGGCGTTATTCATGTAAAAATCCATCTCAGATATGGAGAAATTTAGGAACTTAAATCGGGTAGGTATTTGCACCGTCACATTGGCATTTGCCTGATAAGCGTGAGTATCGTTGAGCAAAGGAACGAAGCTGATCTGGGCCGAAAAGAGCATTTTCGGAGCCTGTCCGATATTGGTGAGGATATAAGAAAACTGCGCCGACAAGGGGATCACGGCGGAATTCACCTTGCCTGTTGTCGCGTATAATCGTTGGTTCATATAGCCTACGCCGGCTCCCACCGATGCAAAGAAACGTTGGCCCTTAAGGGTCGATTCACATGGACGAAGGTAACGCTGATAAGTAACTGCGTACTCTTGTTGTAATCCGATGCCCAGACTATTGTTGATAAAGAAGTCGGCATCGATAGAAAGATAGTTCCTGGTGAGACTTATGCTACCCGGATCGTCCGAACGCTTTCCAAGGATGCCGAAAAGCCCGTCTGCTCTGACGTCATCGTTTACAAGCGTTGTCGACTGGGTGCCGGGCGAACTTGTAATTGAGTTCGAAGCGCTCCCGACGAGACCCGCTTGAATCGTATTGGAATCACAGAATGCTCGCGATCGAACGGTGGAAACCATTGTTGTCCCACCGTATTGATCTCGGGTCTGCGTACCACCGATCCACGAGATGGACGGCGAAATACTCAACGAAGGCTGGAAGTGTGTATATCCATCGGCTGCCGATGCCTGGTCAGGCGTCACGTTGTTCTTCGATGGAGCGGAAGAAATCTGACCGAGACCGCGAGCGGGAATCTCGGGGCGACCGGATTGAAATCGTATTTCGAAACTCTGAGCACTGACGACTTGCGAATCCACATCGACCACACCTCGCGGTCGATTGCCAGCCCCAGAACTATCAAATTGACGAGCTTTCCTCGCTTTCCGGATTTCTGGACGCTGTGAATTTCATTCTCGAGCCATTTTCTCTCAGCCTTCGACAGTGAAACGCCCTCAGTCTCCTTCTTCAATACGGTCAAATTGTCTTTCCACAGTCCTGATGGAAGTGAATCGATGATCGTTTGGATTCTCATCATCTTATCTGTCCAACAGTTGAAGCGGCCAGCTGTGCGATCAATTCATGTTCCATGGTTTCGCGAGATCCCTACCTTGTCGCTAGTCAGCGCCAACGAGCGGTCAGGGAATTCGCTTACGTGGATTTCTTACCAAAGACAACTTTCAATCCGGCTTGCGCTGTTTCAGCGAGTCTTTCCGGACTCAGCTTCCGTCCCGGCGCCATGAGAGCGGCTTCGCGAACCGTGTCCTCGACTTTTCCAAAGAGCCTGTCGGCCGCTCCTTCGAGTTCCGGTACTCGGCGCGGATGCAGTTTCGTCGCGAGGGCACTGCGGAAGATCTTTTGCAATTCCTCCAGATTTTCGGAGAACACCTCGATCGTATCGTGCATGTACAGCAGGTCCTTGGCTTTGTCCTTGTAGTCGCGTTGCTCGTGGATGAGGATCTTTTGCGCGAGGAAGCTTGCCGGGTTGGCTATTTGCACTGTCCGTTTCGGTGACAGCGCATATCCGTTTTCTTCTCCCAGCTCCACCTTCCAGGGCGAGATCAGCAAGATTTCTATGTAGCGAAGGAGCTGCGACGAAACGCCCCCCACTTCTTTCGTTGCCTTCCGCTTTTCGTGCCGATCGTATTCGCTTCCTTCGAGTGGCGCGAGAAACTCCGCGTAGAATCCGCCCCCTTTTCCATAGTGATAATGCGTCGCCGGCGGACGGTCCTCACCGATGAACTCTTCTTCGAAGCCAGCTTCCAGCAGGCGTTTCCGTACGGTCGATTCTTCCTTTTTGAGCTTGGACGGTACGGCGACATCGCCATCGAGTGTCGTCAACGGAAGATAGTCGAGCTCTCTCGCACGGGGATCGAGGCGATACAAACGGTGTGCCCATCCCCCGACGAGAACGACCTCGCCGAGCCAGGGCTCAATCGCAGCAATGAATTTTGAAAATGCTTCGAGTTCGGGATCTCGTTCGCTCATGGTTCGGATGACTCAAATGCGGAAGACAGGATTCTTCTCCAGATAAGATCCGCCTGTTCCTTACCTCGGGATGGATGCTGTCCGACATCGAGCCAGACTTGGAGAATATCACTCACCGGGACCCCGTCTTTCCGGACGACTCCACGAAAAACGCTCTCGCGGTTCCCTGGAATGCGCACAAAGAGGTCCGCTTCTTTTTCTTCGGCGTCCCCCGAAAGGCCCAGTTCCTTGAGGACTTCCGCGTTCAAACGCTCCAGATAAAGATATGGTTTCACCCCGTGCACAAATCCGATGCCGAGCGCCTCGGCCGCTTCGAACAGCCCGAGGCACAAACGCGGTCGCGGCGACGAAAGCTCATCGATAAGATTCGGAGAAGGCATCGCCTGGTTGGACTGGTGGGAACGAAGTGCGCTCCCGAGCGCGTTTTTGCCTCGGTGAAGCACCCAGCGCATCGGGATTTCCAGAACGCGTTGCTGGCTCGCAGCAACCCACCGGTTCATCAATTCTCTTAATCGAACTAGCCGCAATGCTCCCGGACCGGACTCGAGAAAGCCTTCTTTCGAGAACTCCTCGACGAAACGAAATCCACTCATCCCGGAAACACCAGCTGCTTCCGCCAGTTGTGATGGTCCCTGATAGCGGCCTCTCGGGGCTGACAAATAGACATCGGGGATTCGAGGAGCGAGAAGGACCTTTAGCATCCATTGGTTCAAATCGGAAAAGAGCTGCGGCGCGCGTACTCTTGGCGGCCGGAGGTCGCTCTGTTTGCGCCTCGCCGAACTCAGCGACTCCAGCCCATGGCCTGCGAACAATCGAAGACCTTCAAGATCGAACACTCCAATTCCGACTTCCGGCGCCCGTTCCCGCACAAATTGCTTCGCTTCCTCGGCAACGGAATCCGAAATACGGTTTGCGCCCACGATCGCAACGGGGACCGGATGACCGGGGATGACCCGGGAATAATGGACCGCTTCCAGTGCGGCCTGCGAGAGCAACGGAATCACCCGGTCCTTGCGTCCTTCCGAAGCCCGTTTTAGTTCGACGACTAGTTTCTTTCCGTGCCCCGACACGAGGAAGTCGGGCGCAACATTCTTTTCCTTTTCACGAGGCTCTTCGTGGACCTTCCAGCCGTCCTCACGGAACAGGTTGGCCACGATCCGCCCGAATTGGGCCTCGTTGTCGACTGAAGAATTTCGGTGATGGCCTGGCATAGGTACCACGGCCATGGTAATTATCATGGCCACGTTATTTATCACGGCCATGATATACATTTCTAGCCCAAGCGTCAACCTTGTTTATCGAACTATTGCCAACGGCACTCCCGAAGCTCCAAAAGATTGTCCTTCCTTGTATTGTCCGCTGTGGTGGCAATAATGTCGTGGCCGTTTGAACAATGCGGGCACCTTCGAACGATGACGCTCGCTTCCGAGCCGTCCGATCCCCTGACGTAGTAACTATCGCCGGCAAAACGCGGCTGCGCGTGCTACGCGCGGAACGGAACTGGACCCAAGCGGACCTGGCCCCCTAGCAAGCTAAGTATTGAAGACAAATTAAATGTATAACAGGTCAATATCGCATTCGTTTATTAGAGTACCCGAATACTAGACGTTCGCATGTAGGAGCCAGGAGAATTAACTATTGCATCACTCTCCACGAACACGCGGCCCTGGGGTGCGACCGTGGTCGACACGAAAATCGGTCTGACAATCTATCTTTTGAAGCCTGACAAGGTCGCAGCGTTCGAAAGCGAATTGAAGGCCGGCAGAGATGTTCGCCCTCTCGCTCCGCCGCTCGACGGCGAGTTCATCCCTCTTCCTTCAACCATGGGCGAGCCATCATGGGTGGGGGTGATTCGCGGAGCACTCCAGAATTCGGTTGGACTGACCCTGAATTCCCAGTCACCCGCGGGTCTACTTCTAGTCCGTCGCGCTTCTAATACCTTCGTGCTCAGTTTTGGACACGCATGGCAGAAGCTCGAAAATCACTGGCTCATCGGCTCTCCGTTGATCGACAACCTGAACGCTTCCATTCATCTGCGGGCGCTCCTCACGGATCTTTTTCTCCTGACCGAGATCGCAAAGATTCAACGCACACCGGCGAAGCCTGTAGCTTCGAGCGGTTAGGACCTCCTTTTTCTCGGCGTATGTTTTAATCCGGTCGAGCCACGTTGGGCGCTGATGGTCAGCATCGTTGCGTTGATCGTCAGCGGCATCAGTTTACGGGACAGCCATCGCATTTCTGATATTCAGATCGCACAGGCCGCCCCACGGCTTCAGGTCAAGCATTCAGAACTGGTTCGGCTGGAAAAGACGGGAAATCCAAATGATTTCACTCTCGTGATGTACACCGTAAACACGGGGCACCTACTGGCCAAAGTGCGAGACGTCAGCATCCAACCGAATATTTCCACGGTGCTGTTTGACGACCCAACAAAAAAAGCTTGCTTTGAAGACTTGAACAGGCAGAACTTCATAGACAACACTGGTCTGGAGGAGAAGATTCCGACGACCGGCACCGTCTCGCGCTTGCTCGTTAACGTCAAGCTTCCTGAGAGCTGCAAGGATACCGGCTGGAAGTTCTTCGCCGAAGTCACATTTAGGGGCCGCGATGAAGTAGATGCTGCCTATACGGGCACCGAGGAAATTCTCGCTATCGTACCGCCTCTTAAGCCTTGAACGGCTGACATCCAAAAAGAAGCGGTGACGCCTTTTGCAGGTTGACGTCTCAAGGATTGGTGGTTTTCCGAAGGATAGCGTCGCACTTGTTGTTTGCGCTGTCAGAGTTCCCGCCAAAGGTGAATGGCCCGACAGTGGCGA
>CAWAPX010000013.1:0-2541014 GCA_963784015.1 uncultured Acidobacteriota bacterium | reverse complement strand
GTTTCGGGTCCAAGCCAGACGCTCAGTTGCTGTTGTGACTTTGCGTCAGCTGCGCGGCACACCTGAGACGGCTGGGCTTGACGCCTGTTCCGTTTGTTCCAATTGGCGAGTGGCGGTGGCTGCAACGCACAGAGAGCGCAAGCCTTATTCAATAGCTTGTCCTTTCGATCCCCACCGCCCCTACCAAACACTGCATGACCGCATTGGAAACCCCAAGACCCACTCTCGAAAAACGAGAATGGGGCACCCTCCGCGTCTCTATACCTTCTCTAAAATTATTGAAGTTACGATCTCTCATAGTGGTTCGTCTCAATAAATTGCAGGTTTGGCTTGTTCATGACCAGCCCGGGCCACCCGTCCAGGGCTCCCGTCCCGATGCCGGACGCGCTGTCCGTCATCATCAAGTTGTTCCTTGAGTCGTGGCAGCCGAATCCGGCGAAATTCCTGTTCCTGAATCGGCGCGGCAGGCCGTATAGCGCGAACAAGGTGGTTCAGAAAGCGTTGTGGCCATTGCTCGAAAAACTGAACATTCCAAAATGCGGCTTGCATGCGTTTCGTCACATGCATTCGAGTCTACTTTTGGAAACCGGCGCGTCGCCAGCCGTAGCCCAAGCTCAACTGCGTCATTCCGATGCCCGGATCACGTTGGGAGTTTATGGGCACGTCATCGGCGATTCGCAACGTACGGCAGTAGAGAAGGTGGCGAAGCTTTTGGCCCCAAGTGGCCCCAAATCTGAGTTCTCGGGTGAATTGATTCAATGACTTGGCGAGTGGGGAACTGATTTCGATCCCCACCGCCCCTACCAATCTTTCACCGTTTATTTTCACCACGTTAGAAAAATAGCTCATTTTTCAAATCCGATCTAAATCCAGCGGACAGCATGGCCTTGCGAGCCTGAGGCTCAGGCGGAAATTCTTGGACAGATGCGATGGCCACGCTTTGTCTTTTCTCGCTTCCTTACTGCGTATTAGAAAAACCACTTTGACGTGTAATCGATTCACGCGGTCTGAAGAACTTATTCTTTGGCGGATGAGTTCACTACGAAGTAGGCGTGATGTAGACTGAGCCTCGCATTCGAGGCACAAAAGCACCCTGCATGAGATCCGACCTCAACGAGAAGAAAGCACCGGGGTTGGTGCCTTCGAACCTAAATTCGTCTCTCACGGACAAGAAACTTGAAGCGGAAAGAGCCCAGTTACGCGGGATCCTGCAAGAGTTCTGCGCGCAATTGAGTCTCAATGGCCGCCTTCACCTATATTCCAGACTGGCGGCTTGGACCAGGTTTGATGGCAAGGCAAGTTCAGTGGATGAGCGCAATAGGCGGTTGAACGAGCTTTTGTCTTTGCTTGAAGGCGACGTCGACCTCCGTGTCTCATTTCAAAAAACATTTCATGCAATGCTGGGAGAAACCCAAGCTGTCGGGCTATTTGCGGAGGCCGGGCTGCACCCGCGCGAGAGTCTATGGTCCGAACTAGCCCGAAGAATTGTGGAACGAATCTTACCTTCTGCTCAAAGTGATGCGGACCTCTCAAAACTCGTTTTCCAGCTACATCCTGACGATCGCTACATTTCGGAATTTCTGGATTGGCCAGAGGAACTCTTTGAACGGACGGTGCGAGCGCTCTCGCCCGACAATGACCCCCATGTATGGAATCGGCAGAGGGAAGATCTTCGACAAGCAGTCGTTCTTCTAGGAACTCACGTGGCAGGAGTGGGCTTGTCTCCAGAAGTTCGGGAGCGGTGTCATCCTTACGCTGTGGAAGCCTCGCCATTTTATCGAGTTCAGCGCCTGGTCGGCGAGCTTGTACGTAGCGGTTCAGCTTCGGACGCACAAGGCCTGCTAAAGGCATTGCGTGAAGAGACGATCCTTTGCCGCGCGGAACTCGAATACATGCACGAACGGATGGAAGAAGCAGGCGTGAGCACGGCGCTCGAATTCGACATGTTTACGATCGAACGTGCGTTGAGGAGATTAACCCGCATAACGGACGTCTTGTTTGCCGAGGGTGTAGAAAGCTATCCGGCTGTCAAAAGGCTACTCGACGATGTACTGCGCGCCCGAATCGAAGATCTCAGCCTCTCGGCTTTAATTCGCGAAAATGCGGGATTGCTGGCTCGAAAGATTGTGGAGAGGACTGGGAAGACCGGCGAACACTATATTGCCAACACACAAAACGAATACTGGGGAATGTGGAAGGCGGCGCTGGGGGGTGGTTTGCTGACAGTTGCAACGGCAGCCATAAAAATAAAAATCACCATGGCGGGCTTGCCTCCCTTTTTCGAAGGCTTACTAGTGGGCACGGATTATGCGATTAGCTTTCTCGTACTGCAAGCTCTCGGCTTGGCACTGGCAACAAAACAACCATCGATGACGGCTGCAACGTACGCGAATATTGTCCGCACGACGCAGGGATCGGAACGCTGGGAAAAGCTAACGGAGTTCATCAGCCGGATTACCCGTACGCAGCTCGCTGCAGCGTTAGGAAATCTTCTGACGGTTACCCTCGGAGGTATAGCATTTGCCAGTCTCTTCTTGTATTGGTTCTCTGCACCATTCGTCTCCCTGTCGAACTCCCAGTACATATACCGGACGCTTAATCCTCTTGCCTCGGGAACCGCTTTCTACGCGGCGTTAACCGGAGTGATTCTCTGGATGTCGGCATTGGCGGGCGGATGGGTCGAAAATTT
Organism: uncultured Acidobacteriota bacterium; assembly: GCA_963784015.1. Classification (GTDB taxonomy): domain Bacteria; phylum Acidobacteriota; class Terriglobia; order Acidiferrales; family UBA7541; genus Acidiferrum. The sequence goes on along the minus strand of CAWAPX010000013.1, from coordinate 2,538,325 downwards.
TGCGACATATAACCGGGTGGCGGAAGCTATTGCCGATCATCCGTTGGGCCTGCGTGTTGGATACGATAAAATGCGCCGCATTGCCGATATTTTTGAAAGAAATATTTCTGGATGGAGTGCCAGCATCGTACTTGGATATTCGTTGGGGTTTATTCCGACATTGGGGCACTTGTTTGGCGTCCCTCTTGAAGTGAGGCACGTCACATTATCTACTGGGACTCTTGCGCTAGCCGCGACCAGCCTGGGAAAAGATTGGCTATACAAGAACTGGTTTTTTCACACCCTCTTTGGAATCGCCATTATCTTTGTGCTGAATCTAGGAGTTAGCTTCGGGATAGCTGCTTGGGTGGCGTTGCGAGCCTACAACGTTCCGTATAGCGATCAGTTGCGATTGTTAAAATACGTTATGAAAAGTTTCCTGCGCTCACCGTGGCGCTTCTTATACCCGACGCGCAGGCCGCTGGACAAAGACCATGCATGAGTAACTTGATTTCCTTCGTGGAATTCCGAAGTTCTACGAGCACTCGATCATATTGCTGTGACAGCCGCGAAACCGAGTAAGTGAATCCAGCGATGTCGCCCGGGTTCAAAAAGACGCAGGTCACTTTTTGGGCGGAAAATCCTTCATGGTCTTTTGTATATATTTGTCCACATTTTCCTTGAGGTTGTTCATAAATTTCAGGGGATCGTGAATCTTCTGCGAAGCCGCGGCCTGCCACACGGTATTTTTTGTGGCCGCATCGGTGACAGTGACTTTCATTTTTGCCAGGCTATAAACCCAAACGTCGGAGGAAATTCCCCCCATATTGCCCCAGGAGTAGTTGACCAAATCCGTTACGGTCGGATCGCGCTGGGCTCCCACATCGGATTTGGGGAGACCTCCTGCTTCGTAGATAATGATGAAGTCCGGGCTGTCTTGTTCCAGCACAAAACCGCTCGCTTGCAAATCCCTGTTGATGGAATCGATGATCGCCAAGTTGATACGCGCCTGATCTTCGGGGTGCTGGCGAGTCAGCAGGTAGTTATGGCCCCACGCATATTTCTTGTATTTCTTGAAATCTGTTTTCTTGTCATAAGCTGACTTTACGCTTTGCGCAAAGGTGACAGAGGGAGCTTGCACCAAGCCAATACAAAACAGAATCGCGACCGCTACTCGTCTTGCTAGCATGATGGATCTCCTTATTCGGCCGCTGGCGCCTTCTTAATCTTGAAGACTTTAGCATCCTACTCGCTTCTCGCTTGTTTGCGACAGTGTGTAAAGAAACCAAACCCATATTTCAACAGTGTTGAGATTTAGGGAAAATAGGAACACGATTCAGGTATTCTTTCTCGACGAAGTGTAAAGGCTGAGCTCCTTGTGAACGTGGGAACGTAGACAGCGGCAAGAACAAGTCGTAGAGACATAAACCCGATGGAAAACTCTCCCGCCAATACGGCTAAAAATCGATTTCTGGCGAACCCCAGGACGATGCTCGAGCGTTTCGTCCACAGCGAAACGTCCGGTTCGATCCTTCTATTCGGAGCCACCGTTGTCGCCCTCGTTTGGGCGAATTCGCCGTGGAGCAGTTCCTACTTCGCGATTTGGAAGCTCCCTTTGAATCTGGGGGGCCGCTCCCTTTTCTCAATGGACCTGCATCATTGGATCGATGACGGATTGATGGTGCTGTTTTTTCTGGTTGTTGGGCTAGAGATTAAACGCGAGATTGTTAAGGGGGAGCTGTCTTCCTTTCGCCAAGCGGCACTTCCCATCATGGCGGCCCTCGGCGGGATGATTCTCCCGGCGCTTATTTATTTCGCTTTAAATCGCTCCGGCGTAGGAGCGCGCGGATGGGGCATCCCGATGGCGACGGATATCGGCTTCGCATTGGGTGTCCTCGCGCTGCTCGGCAAACGCATTCCTTCGAGTCTTAGGGTCTTCATGCTGGCGTTGGCGATCGTGGATGACGTCGGGGCCATCCTCGTGATTGCGTTTTTTTATACTCCTCAAATTTCTATCTCCGCTTTGGCGATGGCGGGCGGTTTGCTGGCGCTCCTCGTTGTGATTGCGATACGCAGGGGGCCTATCTCTGTCTACGTGGTTGTCGGGTTTTTTTTCTGGGCTGCGGTTTTGAGTTCTGGAGTACACGCAACGATTGCGGGAGTGATTCTAGGACTTGTCGCACCCATCAAGCCTAAATGGCGCCCTGAGGAACTAGCTGACAACGCAGAGCCCCTCTTAACCACATTTCGAAGTCAGATTGCGAGCAAGGACAAATTAGCAGCGGAGGCTACGCTGACACAAATGGATCAACTGCTCCGGGGTTCGGATTCCCTTGCTGAGCGATTGGAAAGGAGTATTCATCCCTGGGTCAGTTTCCTGATCCTTCCCTTATTTGCTTTGGCGAGCGCAGGAGTGGCATTGTCCACCGAGCAACTGAAGTTGGCGATCTTGAGTCCACTTGCACTTGGTGTATTTCTGGGTTTGGTAGTTGGAAAAGCGGTAGGAATCGCCTTGTTCTCTTTTGTGGCCGTGCGCTCGAAAATTGCCGCCATGACGGAAGGTCTGACGTGGTCCGGGATTGTTGGAGTCGGTATTCTTGCAGGCGTCGGATTTACGGTTGCGCTGTTTATCAGTGGCCTTTCATTTGAGGACGAGACACTCGTCGCCACTTCGAAGGTCGCCGTCATTGCAGCCTCCTTGGCCGCAGGTTTCATCGGATATACTTATCTTCGATTCACACTCAAAGATAACTCGGTGCAAAACCGGGTTGAATAATCGAATTGGTGCAAAAGTAGATGTCGGTTGTGCGCAGCCACAGCAATAGTGCACAAACTCTGACTCACCGAGCAGATCGGCAGCATTCGTTGGGACCAGATGGGCTTGCACGAGGGCCCCATGCCAGTTAGACATGGTCGGCACAAAAACCGAGCCGCATGAAGACAAGTGAAAATATCCGGGAAAGCTCGCCGCTCGGTGCCGCAGTAGTCGGCGGCGGCACCAATTTCAGCATTTTTTCGCGCCATGCTGCCAAAGTAGAGCTGCTCTTCTTCGATCGAACAGAGGATGCTCGCCCCTCTCGTGTGATCGCCATCGATCCCTCAACCAATCGCACCTACCACTATTGGCATGTCTTCGTGCCCGAGGTGGAGGCGGGGCAGATCTATGGATATCGAGTTCATGGACCGTTCGATCCCTCCCGAGGAATGCGATTTGACTCGGACAAACTCCTGCTCGATCCATATGGCCGCGGCGTGGTTGTTCCCAAGAACTACAGTCGTGAAGCAGCCGAAGTAGAAGGTGACAACACGGCGGTCGCGATGAAAAGCGTGGTGGCGGATTCCCGAGTCTATGATTGGGACGGTGACGCACCGTTGAGGCGCGCTTCTTCGCGAACCATCGTTTATGAAATGCACGTTCGAGGCTTTACGTGCCATCCAAATTCTGGCGTCCCAGAAAAGACACGAGGCACGTACCGAGGTTTGATCGAAAAGATTCCATACCTACAGCACCTCGGCATCACCGCGGTCGAACTTTTGCCAATATTCCAGTTCGATGTCCAGGATTGTCCGCGAGGGCTGGTTAACTACTGGGGCTACGCTCCGGTCTCGTTCTTCGCGCCCCATCAGGCATATAGCTCGTGCCAAGACCCGCTTGGCCCACTCGATGAATTTCGTGACATGGTTAAGGCGCTGCACCGCGCTGGCATCGAGGTCATTCTAGATGTCGTGTTCAACCACACTGCCGAGGGCGATCACGGCGGACCTACCTTGAGCTTCAAAGGCATCGACAACAGCGTTTACTACATTCTGGATCGAGACCGGTCTCGTTATGCCAACTATAGCGGCACAGGCAATACGCTCAACGCCAGTCATCCCATCGTCCGGCGCTTGATTCTGGATAGCCTCCGTTATTGGGTCCAGGAGATGCACGTGGACGGATTCCGTTTCGATCTCGCCTCCATTCTCGCGCGCGATTCGTCAGGCGAAGTAATGTCCAATCCACCGGTGCTATGGGATATCGAGTCCGATCCTTCGCTTGCCGGGACGAAGATGATTGCCGAAGCATGGGATGCCGCAGGCTTGTACCAGGTAGGTAGTTTCATCGGAGATAGCTGGAAGGAGTGGAACGGACGATTTCGCGATGACATCCGCGACTTCTTTCGTGGCGAAAGGGGTTCGTTGCCGCGTTTTGCCGACCGGTACCTCGGGAGCCACGAACTCTATCGTCACAAAGAGCGCGAGGCTGAACAGAGCGTGAACTTCGTGACATGTCACGACGGATTCACGTTGAACGACCTCGTCTCCTACAATCAGAAGCATAACGAGGCTAATAGCGAAGAAAACCGCGACGGCAGCAACGATAACCGTAGCTGGAACTGTGGCGTCGAGGGACCCTCAGCTGATCCAACAATTGAGAACCTGCGAAATCGGCAGGTGAAGAACCTGTTCACTGTCACGATGCTCTCTCTGGGCCTGCCGATGATTTTGATGGGTGATGAAGTGAGGCGAACGCAGCACGGCAACAACAATACGTACTGTCAGGACAACGAGACTGGTTGGTTCGATTGGGACTTACTCATCAAGTACGCCGACGTGCATCGGTTCGTCAGACTGCTCATTGGAAGGCGGCTGTTGCGAGACAACGAGCCGGAGAGCCAGCGCATGACCTTGGCACAATTTATAGCACAGGCGGACAAGGCATGGCATGGAGTAAAACTCTATCAACCGGACTGGGCCGATCATTCGCACAGTGTGGCGCTTAGCGCGAAGTTACCAAAAGAAGACATTCTCTGCCATTTGATCTTCAATGCTTATTGGGAGCCGCTCGAGTTCGAACTGCCACGGGTGGATAGCGCAGAATCAGATCCGTGGCGGCGATGGATCGACACTTCTCTGGCATCGCCGCACGATATCGTCGAATGGCACACGGCTATGTTGGTTCCGGGCTACACGTACCGCGCGGGGCCACGGTCTGTGGTCGTGCTTTGGGCACGTCTCCTCGGTGATGCTACTCCAGCCTTCTAATTGGTCGGACAACGAGTTTCAATAGTTCCCAACCTAGATCGAAGACTGTCAGTTTTGACAGTACTCTGCGCCCCCACCTCAGGTTAGAAAGTGTGGTTCGGGCAGGCTAGAGGACATCGCTATCGCTTCGTCACGTTGATGACCTTCCAGAAGTAATTGGGGTGTCCTGATGTGCGGAACATCTCTTCTTACTGCGGCAACAATGCACGAACACAAATTGAGATGGGACTCCTATTGTCGTGGGCAATAAGGATCACCACATTCAGGGCGATGTACAGGCGGAGAGGATCTCGTACTGGCTGTTGCGAAAGGTGAGGGATCAATCTCTCTCATCGGAGCTTAGACTGTGGCTGTGTGTGAGAGAGAAATCTTGCAAAACCGCGGGCTTAGCGTGTAAAGAAGAGTGGGTGCGGGCGTAGTTGAAGGGCAAACGATGGTGCAGAGAACTCTTTTCAATTCGCATTCGCGAAATCAGGCGAGTTGGATCAAGTGGGCGCTTATCGTCTCGGTTGGTTATTTGCTTGTTGCGCTGCCTGTTTTTGGCAATTCCCAGGATTCGGCGCAAACCCCCAATATTTTCAAACCGCAGTCGACTCCGGCTCACTCGATTTTCCATCTTTCGCTCTTTGTACTTTCCATTTGCGCTGTGATTTTTGTAACTGTGTTCTCTCTTCTCGCATATTCCGTCATTAAGTTCCGCAAGCGCGCTAATGATGACGGCCGTGAACCTCCGCCAATCTACGGCAGCAACCAGATAGAACTTGCCTGGACCGTGATTCCCGCGCTTATTGTGCTGGTACTTTTCCTCGCCACCACTCGCGTAATCCATGGGATCCAGCAAGCCAAAAAACCGGCAGAGGCCATCGAAGTTGTTGCCATCGGTCATCAATTCTGGTGGGAGTTTCGCTACCCTGATCTTGGCGTGGTCACCGCAAACGAACTTCACGTCCCGGCCAGCGACCCGGCGCATCCCACACCCACCTTTATCACTTTGCTTTCCGCGGATACTGATCACAGTTTTTGGGTCCCACGTCTGGCTGGAAAGACTGACTTGATCCCCAACCGTGAAAACCACATGTGGATGGATCCAAATGAACCTGGGATTTATATTGGCCAGTGTGCCCAATATTGCGGCACCCAGCACGCCAAGATGCTTCTCCGTGTTTACGTGGACTCGCCAGATAAATTCAAAAAATGGATTCAGGAACAATCGAAGACCGCAGAAGTGCCCGCACAGGCGAATGATGCAGCCCAGGAAGGCCGGAGGGTTTTTGAGACAACGGCTTGCATCAATTGCCATGCTGTTTCTGGAACGGTTGCCGACGGGCGTTTTGGTCCTGATCTGACTCATTTGATGAGCCGCGATACCATCGCGTCGGGCGCCGCCTCAAATACTTCCGATAACCTTCGTTTGTGGATTCACAATCCGGATGCCATCAAACCAGGCTCGTTGATGCCGGCGATGAATTTGAACCAGCGGGATTTGGACGCAGTAACCGCCTATCTTGAGACGCTTCGATGACGGAGGGGATTTAAGCAGCATGGCGACGGAATCAATCGCGCTCACTAACGCTCGTGAAGAGTCGCTGCCAATTGGTACGATCCTTCACGATTGGGTTACCACTGTCGATCACAAAAGGCTCGGGATTCTCTATATTCTCTACGCCCTCGTGTTTCTTGTCATAGGCGGCATCGAAGCGACCATCATGCGGATACAGCTCATCGTTCCGCACAATCATTTCGTTTCTCCCCAGGTTTTCAACCGCATGTTCACGATGCATGGCACCACAATGATTTTTTTCGTGGCCATGCCGATTCTGTTCGGTTTTGCAAATTATCTGATCCCACTGATGATTGGCGCTCGCGACATGGCTTTCCCGCGCCTCAACGCGTGGAGCTTCTGGCTTACCGCTTTCGGAGGTTTGCTCCTCTATTTCAGCTTCATAGGCGGCAACGGGCTCTATGGAGCGGGAAATGCTCCCGACGTCGGGTGGTTTGCTTATGCTCCACTCACAGCCAGCGCGTTCTCACCAGGGCACAGTACCGATTTCTGGACTCTCGGCCTGCTGGTCTCCGGATTTGGCAGCATCGGAACAGCCGTAAACATACTGGCGACAGTCATATGTTTGCGCTGTCCCGGGATGACCCTAGGCAAAATGCCTCTGCTTGTCTGGTTGAACTTGGTCATGGCCGCAATGGTGCTCCTGGCGGTATCGCCTCTTACGGCTGCGCAGATGATGCTTTCGCTCGATCGTTTTTTAGGTGCCCACTTCTTTGACACGCAAGCGGGTGGCTCCGCCGTATTGTGGATGCACTTCTTCTGGATTTTCGGCCATCCGGAAGTCTACGTTTTGGTTATCCCTGCGTTCGCTTTTGCTTCCGAGATCATCCCGGTGTTCTCTCGCAAGCCAATCTTTGGGTATCCCATAATGGTGGCGGCCACGGTCTGCATAGGATTTGTGGGCTTCAGTGTCTGGGCGCACCACATGTTCACAGTCGGAATGAACTCCTATGCAAACAGTTTTTTCACCATCACCACAATGGTCATCGGTATTCCCACCGGCATCAAGATCTTTAATTGGATTGCGACCATGTGGGGAGGGAAGATCATTCTCAAAACTCCAATGCTTTTCTGTATCGCCTTCCTCTTTCAATTTCTGATTGCCGGTCTAACAGGAATAATGCTTTCCGCGGCGCCTTTTAACTGGCAACTTGGCAACTCCTACTTTGTGGTCGCACATTTTCACTACGTGATCGTGGGAGGAATTCTCTTCACTCTCTTTGGCGCCTTCTATTATTGGTTCCCCAAAATGAGCGGAAAGATGTACAACGAAACGCTCGGCAAATGGCACTTCTGGCTTTTCTTTATCGGCTTCCATCTGACCTTCGATTTCATGCATGTCCCAGGTTTGTTGGGAATGCCGCGGCGGATTTATACCTACGAACCCGGCCTCGGATGGGACATCTGGAACTTGATCTGTACCATCGGCGTGTTTTTTCAAATCGCTGGCACAGCCGTGTTCGTCGGAAATCTTCTTTGGTCTTATTTCAAAGGCAAGATTGCTGGAAACGATCCCTGGGACGCGTGGACGCTCGAATGGTCCACGAGTTCTCCTCCGGTGGAATACAACTTTGCCAGAATTCCTGTCGTAAAAAGCCGGCGCCCGCTCTGGGACATCAAGCATCCCGAGGATCCTGATTGGAAGTACGAGTGATGAGGAGAGCGTCTTGAGCACTACTTCAGCAGCGCCGGCGTCCATGGAACAGCCGTGGGTACTCCCTTCGCGCGGACGTGTAGGAATGTTCTCTCTGATTGCAGCCGAACTCGCGATCTTTACCATTTTTGTCGTCGCTTATCTTTTTTACATCGGCAAAAGTTTGACCGGTCCGCTGCCAAAGGATGTACTTGAACTCCCGATCTTTGCCAGCGTCTGCCTTCTCTCGAGTAGCTTAACGATCCATGCTGCGGTTAGCGCCCTGCGCAAAGGCAGGGTCGGCGCCTTTTCTATGTGGTGGTTCGCCACGATGATCCTCGGCCTCATCTTTCTGGGAGAAACCGCTCGCGAGTGGTATCACCTCATTTTTGAAAAGGGCTTGACCATCAGCACAAATCTTTTCGGTACAACCTACTACTCGCTCGTCGGCCTCCACGCTTTCCACGTTACGGTGGGTCTGATCTGTATCTCTATCGCCATGGTCTTAGCGTTACTCGGCAAAGTGAAACAGGAACACGGTGACCGTGCCGATGTCTTTTCCTTGTATTGGCACTTTGTCGATGCGGTCTGGATCGTTGTGTTTACGGTCGTTTACGTCATCGGACGCTGAGGAAGGAAGCTTCAAATGGCTCATGCCGATTTACCAGCGGAAGGCTCACCGTCTGGAACAGTGAGGCTACCTGCGCCAACCGCTTGGCCGATCGTTTTGGCTTTCGGCGTCACATTGTTGTTTGCCGGCCTTGTCACAAGCGCATCCGTAAGTTTGCTGGGAGCGATTTTGGTCATCTCCGGATGCGTTGGATGGTTCTGCGACATTTTGCCTCACGAAAAACACGTTGAGGTTCCCATTGTTGAGGAATACGCTCCCATCACAACTGCGCGCTCGCAAGTGGCACGGCTGCCCATCGCGCCCGATCTCCCCAGAGCTTTGCTCCCGCTCGAAACCTATCCCGTCTCTGCTGGTATTAAGGGTGGATTAGCGGGCAGTGTTGCGATGGCGGCGCTTGCATGCCTCTACGGGATTCTCAAGCAGGGAAGCATTTGGTATCCCATCAACCTTCTAGGGGCCACAATTTATTCTCAATCCGCTCGGTTGGATTCCGCGTCCCTCGATGCATTCCATCTCGGCAGCTTCCTTCTCGCCGCCCTGCTCCACCTAGTTACTTCTCTGCTGGTGGGCCTTCTTTACGGAGCAATGTTGCCAATGTTTCCGCGTCGGCCGATTATTCTTGGCGGCGTCATCGGCCCTGTGCTGTGGACGGGATTGCTTTACAGCATTCTAGGACTCATCAATCCAATGCTTAACGCTCGAATTGATTGGCTGTGGTTTGTTGCTTCTCAATTCGCTTTCGGCATCGTGGCGGGGCTCGTTGTTGTTCGCCAGGCACGCGTTCGCGTCCATCAGTTCATGCCTTTTGCTATGCGCGCGGGCGTCGAGACCCCCTCAGTAAGGGCAGAGAATTATCCGGAGGACAACCGGCCATGAACCTCTGCCGACGCCTCTCGAGTGCGCTGGCCCTCCTTGCGTTGGTTTGCTCAGGATGTGGCAGTTCGCCGGGCCGGCCAGCGGCCGACGCTATTCCGATCGACCCGGATGATATTTCAAACTTCGAGTTCCTTTACGCACACAACTGCGCCGGTTGCCACGGTTCTAATGGGAAGGGCGGAGCTTCTATTGCGCTCGCAAATCCTCTTTACCTCGCCATAGCTGATGATTCGACAATCCGGCGTGTAGCGACAAACGGCGTTGCGGGAACTCTCATGCCAGCTTTTGCCAAGAGTGAGGGCGGCATGCTCACGGACCAGCAAATTAATGTCCTTGTGAAGGGAATTCGCGACCACTGGTCCAAGCCGGAAGTCTTGAGCGGTGAAAATGCGCCACTTTACTCTGCCCCCAATACGGGCGATGCAGCGCGTGGATTGCAAGTCTTCGGTAACTTTTGTTCTTCATGCCATGGCCCCCAGGGACGCGGTGGACCCAAAGCACGCTCAATTGTCGATCCGTCCTATCTCGCCTTAGTCAGTGACCAATCTCTTCGAACAACCGTAATCGTTGGAATTCCCGAATTGGGCGCTCCGGATTGGCGGAGCGATGTGCCAGGGAAACCGATGTCCTCGCAAGATATCTCTGATGTGGTGGCATGGCTTGCTTCTCAACGCACGGCATTTCCCGGCCAGCCCTATCTACATTCCGACAAACCAGCGGGAGAATCTCGATGACCAATCCGGACGATCTTTCCAGGCGTAAGCTCCTCATGAAGATGGGCGTTTTATTCAACGGCATCATTGCCGCCGTGCTGGCCGTGCCCATCTTCCGTTACATTCTTTCTCCTGTGGTTCAAGAGCGAGGACAAGGCCTTCAATCCTGGCTCTCGCTCGGCGAACTCAACCAATTTCCCGCCGGTCAGACGCGATTCGCTAGTTACCGGAATCCGTTCGTGAATCCCTGGGACGGAAAAACGGCTGATATTGCTTGCTGGGTTCGAAACGTGGACGGCAAGACGTTTCAGGTCTTTGCGATTAACTGCGCTCATTTGGGTTGCCCAGTTCGATGGTTTCCGCAATCCAATTTGTTCATGTGTCCGTGCCACGGTGGGGCCTATTACCAGGATGGCTCACGGGCATCCGGACCTCCGGAACGCGGATTGTTCGAGTATGACTACAAGATTGAGGAAGGAAAACTATTCATCAAAGCTGGAGAGATGCCTACTCCAGGCCAGAAATCGCAGTCATCGCTTGTCACGTTGGAGACGCGCCGATGCGTCTGATCGGACAGATCGGCGATTGGCTGGATGCGCGCCTCCAGGTTGGTAAAACTCTACGTGAAACTGCAGAGCACCCCGTTCCGCGCGACACGGCGAGCTGGTTTTATGTTTTCGGCAGCGCCGCCTTTGTCGTCTTCATTCTCCAAATCTTTACCGGAATTCTCCTTGCGCTAATCTACGTTCCTTCTGCAGGCCAAGCTTGGAACAGTCTTCAGGTTCTCAATCATGGAATCCAACTTGGATGGTTTGTTCGAGCTCTCCACGGCTGGGGCTCCGACTTCATGGTCGCCATCGTTCTGCTCCACATGGTTCAGGTTTTTCTGTTTGGCGCCTACAAGTTTCCACGGGAGCTAACCTGGATTGTCGGCGTCTTCCTTCTCTTGATGACTCTTGGAATGGCCTTCACTGGTCAAGTCTTGAGATTCGATCAGGATGCGTACTGGGGGCTGGGCCTGGGCGCGTCGATTGCAAGCCGCGTGCCGATCATTGGACCTGCTATCGTCCACCTGATGTTAGGCGGTCCCATCATCGCCGGGGCGACCTTGTCCCGCTTCTTCGCAATGCACGTATTCGTAATCCCCGGGTTGTTGATTGCCTTCGTTGCAGTTCATCTTCTGATGGTCGTAAAGCTCGGCATTAATGACTGGCCAATGCCCGGCCGGGTGGTTCGCAAAGCGACCTACGTCCAGGAATATCACGAGCTCACAAAAAAAGAAGGTGTGCCTTTCTTTCCCGCCGCAGTTTGGAAGGATCTTTGTTTCAGCGCTTTGATCTTGGTTGCTGTAGCAGCCTGCGCCATTTATTTTGGACCCTTTGGCCCGTCAGGCCGCCCAGATCCAACGATTATTCAGACAGCGCCGCGGCCGGACTTTTTTTTCTTGTGGCTTTATGCCGTGCTTTCGCTCTTGCCGCCGTCGATGGAAACTCCCGCTCTGCTGATTGGGCCGGTGATCGTTCTTGCCGGACTCCTATTGCTTCCGTTTGTGTTTGGCGAAGGAGAGAAAAGTTGGCGCCGAAGGCCTATCGCCGTGCTCTCCATTTTGCTGATTGCAGTTACCTTAGGTGAGTTGACTCATCTTGGGACGTTTACCCCGTGGAGTCCGGTGATGGACGCATGGAGCAGCGACTCCATTCCCCCTAAGTTCCTGCACAACCGCTCCCCCCTCGAACGTCAGGGCGCGCTCGTTTTTCAAGAGAAGCAGTGCCGCAACTGCCATGCACTGGATAATATTGGCGGACAGCGCGGCCCCGCTCTAGATAGCGTCGCCGTGCGCCGTACACAAGATCAGCTCATTCGACAAGTGATTCAGGGCGGTGGCAACATGCCCGCTTACGGAAAAAACCTAAGCCCCGCGGAAACGACCGCCCTCGTTTCCTTTCTGCTGACCTTGCGTCCCGAAGGTCAATCACCCGCGCGAGATTCTTCGAGCGTGGGATCTCTGCAGCCGGAGCCTGGCAAGCCCATTTCGACGCAACCCTAACTCTGCCATGTCGCCCGAAGCTCATGCCCTTCTGCAAACGTGGTCGAGCCCAACGTGGATTAACGTCACGCTTGTTCTCACCGCAGTGGTATACGCGCGGGGCTGGCTAAGCATTCGACGGCTTCTACCTGCGCTGATCCCATTTTGGCGGCTCAGCGCATTCTTCTCTGGATTACTGTCGCTCTGGATAGCCATCGGCTCTCCTCTTTCCGCATTCGATGATGCGTCGCTCACGGCCCACATGGTGCAGCACCTCTTGCTCATGGCCGTGGCCCCGCCTCTCCTTCTGCTTGGGACACCATCTATTCCACTCCTGCGAGGGCTGCCGCAATGGATCGTCAAGAACGCGGTCGGCCCTTTCCTCCGTTGGCACCCGGTAAAATTGCTCGGGCATTTTTTCACTCACCCCGCTGTTTGCTGGGTCGCGGCTACAGTTGCCCTCATCGGGTGGCATATTCCCGCTGCTTTCGAATTGGCTTTACGATCCGAGGCGTGGCATGACGTCGAGCACATCTGTTTTCTTTCGACTTCGCTTTTATTTTGGTGGCCTGCGGTCCTGCCGTTCCCGAGTGGCGCTACGTGGTCTCGCTGGTCGATTCCGCTGTATCTTTTCTTTGCAACTCTGCCGGGCGGAGCGCTAGGAGCATTTCTTACATTTTGTGACCGCGTTCTTTATCCTTCTTATGCCGCAGCGCCTCGGCTGTTCGGCATTTCACCTCTGGAAGATCAAATAATAGCCGGGGCACTCATGTGGGTGTTCGGAACGTTTGTCTACACAATTCCAGCAATCGTCATTACGATCCGGCTTCTCTCGCCTCAGGGCGCGCCTGATCAGAAACAACGCACACTTGGGGTAGGCAGAATTATTGCTTAAAGCCCCGTTGTGATTTCCGAAGCAGGCCTTGCTTGACTTTGCGCGGCGCACCGCGTCAACCTCTGCGGTGAGGTTTTCTTCAGAGAATTTTCCGGACCGCTTGTGCCAGTGCTAAGTGCCAGCAATTCCCTTGTTCTGAAGAACTCTCACTACGACCCGCCGATTTTCGGCCTGCCCGTCAGCTGTCTTGTCAGAACCTACCTGCCTGCTCTCTCCCATCGCGCCTGGAGCCAGCATATTAGTGAGCGGGATGTGGCCCTGCTGCATCAAGAATTGGGATACGTTGTTGGCCCGGTCCTCGCTCAGCGTCTGGTTGAGCGCAGCGCTGCCCACCGATGAGGCATAACCCTTCACCTGGATGGTATAGGCAGTGATCGTCTTGGCCTTTGCAGCCAAGTCTAGGAGTGGCTGGTTGTACTTTGGATCGACCTCCACTTTGCCGTTGCCGAATAAAACGGTTACCTCGTCGAGAATATTGTAGTCGTCCAGCTGCCCGAAGCGTTTATTCGCGGCCGCGATGGCTGCTTTGTTTGCGTCGATCTTGTCTTGCTGCTGTGCTAATTGCTGTTGTTGTTGTTGCATTTCTTGCTGTTGTCGCGCAAGGGCGGCCTGCTGCTCCGCCAGCTCTTGTTGAGTCTGCGCTACCTGCTCCTTTGTAGGTTGCAGTCCAGCTTGGATAGTTTGCGCGTCCTGGAGGTCATTGCCTTTGAATTTGATAGAGCTCGCCACGAGTTGGTTTTGAGCGTTGTAGGCCCCTTCCACCTGGACCTGAAGCCCGGGTATAAGCGCGGCCATCGACATTTGCTTGCGTCGAGCCTTGAAAATTCCCTGTACCTGGTCCACTTGCGTATTGTCAGTAAGCACCACCACTACCTTCGAGGAATCCGGAGTCTGCAAGGTCATGGTTTCCCCGCTTCGGCCCGTTATTAACCCCTGCGCCTTGGTCTGAGCTTGAGCCGCGCTACTTAGCAGAAGCGTTGCTAAAGACGTGGCGATTACAAACCCACGTGCTACAAATCTGCATTTGTTCATAGATTCCTTCCTTCCATTTCTATTTCTCGCGTTCTTTAGGTACCGTTCAAATCGGAATTTTCTCTTGGCCTGGAAAACGGCAGCTTGTGCTTTTCGCCCGCTAAGGCAGCGTTAGTCAGACATCTGCATTACTTTGGAGTTGCCGGTGACTCGAGCGCGCACAGTGTCCGGCTTCTGCTGGGGCTCACGAAACTGTCACTTTTGACAGTGCTCTAGCGGATGAAGGAACCTGCCTGCAATCTGATCGGAGAACCTGGCGTGGTGGTACCATGCCTGTGGATATTCAACGACATTCAAGCGCTACCAATATTGGTACAACACTGAGTCAGTATTCGGTGCATCAAGATGCTCGGTACTCCCGCGAATGACGGGAAGTGACAGGATGAGCCCTGCTATGCCACTTGCCCTGCAGGTCGACGACAGGAGCACCACATGAAAGGTTATTTCTTGGGAATTTTGACGATAATCGTTCTGCTGGCCATATGCCTCGTTTTCGCGTTACTCGGCTTTGTAAACATGCGCGCGGACAATCCGCCTTCGCATCTCGAAGCCGCCGTAGCTGGTCACGTCACGGACGCCAGCGTCAGTCGCGCCGCCACCAAACTAAACAATCCCGTCACCGCCGACGAGCCCAACTTAGTCGCCGGAGCTCGACTTTATCGCGAGCACTGCGCGCTCTGCCATGGCGATCCCGCCCATCCCAAAGCCCCGCTAAACGACTCTCTCAACCCGCCTGCGCCTCAGTTCATGGATGACAAGGCCGACATGCCCGAGAATGAAAATTTCTTTATCCTGCAACACGGCATTCGGTGGACCGCCATGCCCGGCTGGAAAAATGTTCTAAGCGACCAGCAACTTTGGCAACTCGTGACTTTCCTATCGCGCATGAACGAATTGCCTCCCAGCGCAAAGCAAATCTTTGCCGAAACGGCACCTCAAGCCGTGCCTCTCTCCAGCTCGCACTGATCTGTAAGGTTTGCAAGAGGCCCGGTCGTGCAAATCCTGGAAGAGCACAGCCAGGTTTGGCAGTTTCCTGCGAGTGCCGTATAAGTAGTAGTCTGAATCGCGCCATGGGACTTTGATCGCTAAACGATTTCGAGGTGATTGTGAAACTAATCATTAGTTTGGCTTGTGCGGCCGCGTGTTTGTCGGTGGCGGCGCCAGCAAAGTCTCAGGAAATCCGTGACGGGCAGGCATTATTGACCGCGATGCACGACCGTTACAAGGACTCGTGGTACGACTCGGTCGTCTTCAAGGAGAAAGCGATAACACTCAACGCTGACGGTACCAGCAGCACGGAGATTTGGGATGAAGCTCTACAGCTTCCTGGAAAGCTCCGCATAAACAGAGGACCGTCCAGCGACGGAAATGGTTTCATTTTTGTCGATGGCACTTTGACGAGGTTTCAAAAGGGCAAGGATTTGGGTACACGTCCCTATGTACACATGTTGCTGGTGTTGGGATTTGACGTGTATCGCCAGGACCCAAAGACCACGATTGATCAGGTGAAGAGCCAGGGGATCGATTTGACACAGATTCATGAAGAGAAATGGGATAGGCAGGATGTATATGTAGTTGGTGCGGCAAAAGGAGATTTGACATCCAAGCAATTCTGGATTGAGAAGAATCGCCTGCTGTTCGTGAGATTGATCGAGCCAGATGAACACGATGCCGCGAAAATTCGCGACACCCGCTTCAGGGATTATCGGAAACTCTCGACAGGATGGATTTCCGCGCGCGTTGAGTTTTATACTGACGGCAAGAATCTTTTCAATGAGGACTATTTCGATATAAAGGCGAACGCGAAGTTCGATCCCGCTCTGTTCGATCCGAAGAAATTCAACGAAACAGTCATATTCAATGACGCAAACCAATGACCACTGCTCGTCGGCAGTCATCATTAGTGATGCGCGGCAAAGCGGCGAAAAGTAACGCGAGGCGAATGGCATCGAAGAACTGAAACAGATCGTGTTATAAGGGATTTGAATATATTTGGCGCGCCGACTCGCAGTCGGCGCCGTTGCCGCAGTCTCAAAATAAATGATCCCTTTGCTCTCCATCATCGCTCTTGGCTTCTTTCTTGGAATGCGGCATGCCACTGATCCGGACCACGTCATTGCGGTGACGACGATTGTCAGCCGGCAACGGAGCATTCGACATGCTGCAGTGATCGGGGCTCTTTGGGGAGTGGGGCACACCATCACGATTCTTCTTGTGGGCTCGGCAATTATTTTGTTCGGCATCGTGATTCCGGCTCGAGTGGGACTCACCATGGAATTGTCGGTGGGCGTGATGCTGATTCTTCTCGGAATCCTGAATCTCTCGGGGATTATGCGCTGGATCACGGAAACGCTTACGCCTTCTCAGTTCGGGCATCATTCACATCCACACGGACACGGTGACTACGTTCACAGTCATCCGCACGGCCACGATCCGGAGAAACACGGGCATGACGAGGAAGCGACACCCGTGGGTTGGATGGACCGCATTTTTGGCCGGATGGGCGTTTACCAAGTTGTCCGGCCGCTGGCTGTTGGCATCGTGCACGGACTAGCTGGATCGGCAGCCGTTGCATTACTCGTGCTCACAACGATCCGGGTTCCTTCCTGGGCAATTTTGTATCTTCTGGTATTCGGAATTGGTACGGTCGCGGGCATGATGCTGATTACCGCAGCGATTGCCGTGCCCTTTACGTTTTCCGAAAGCCGATTTGCCCGCATCAATCGCGGCCTGGGACTAGTCTCAGGACTCCTAAGTGTGGCGTTCGGCATTTTCATCGTCTACCAAATGGGTTTCGTCAACGGCCTCTTCACACACAATCCCACGTGGGTTCCTCATTGATTGTCCGCGCCAGTATTTGTCCGGTTGCAGCGAAAGAATTTTGTTTTGACCGTGGCTTGGGGACGGCGAGGTAATTGTAGAGACCTGTTAGCGATGTCAAACAGGGGAAGTAGTAAGTAATGGCTAGAAGGTCTTGTCTCAAGATATACATCTGCACTAGAATCTGGCCCTAGCGATTTTCCTGTGAGCTGGATAAGAAAGAAAACACTCACCGGTCGATTGCGCCTTTTGGAGCTCGGGATGCCCGTTCATTTTTCGGTGGGCAGGCGTGATCGGCGTCGAAGACTAAAGGGAATTCATGAGCGCCAAGGCTGCACGCAAAAATCCTCAACCAGAAGTGCCAAAGGCAGGGAATACCTCATCGGTTGCGAGCCAGAACGACACCACAATAGTGGCCATTGGCGCTTCCGCTGGCGGCATCGAGGCCCTAACGGAGCTGATGAATCATCTCGCAACAAACACTGGCATGGCTTTCGTGCTGGTGCAACATCTTGATCCGAAACATCACAGCATTCTAACGGAGCTGCTCGGCCGGAAGACGTCGATGACGGTAACGGAAGTGATGGATGGGCTTGCTGTAAAACCCAACCATGTCTATGTCATCCCGCCAAATGCCACGATGTCCATATCAGGGGAAACGCTGCACCTCAGCCCTCGCGAAGAATCGGCTGGGATGCATATGTCGGTTGACCACTTCATGCGAGCGCTCGCTGAACAAAAAGGAAATCGCGCCGTTGGCGTCATTTTGTCGGGATCGGGCACGGACGGAACATTGGGAATGTCGGAAATTCAGGCGCACGGCGGGGTAACTTTCGCCCAGGACGAAGCCACCGCGAAGTATGACGGAATGCCGCGAAGCGCTGTTGTTGCGGGGTATGTGGATTACGTGCTTTCGCCCAAAGGCATCGCCAAGGAACTGGCGCGGATCGCGAGTCATCCATATGTTGTGCGCGAGAACCATTCGGATGTGGTGAAAGCGGCTCCCGACGCAATCGTGGGGCTCAGCACTATTTTTCAGGTTTTACGACGAGCTACGGGAGTGGACTTCACGCATTACCGGCAAACGACCATATTGCGGCGCATCCAAAGGCGCATGGTGGTGCATAAGATTGACAAGATGGAAGAGTACGCAAAGTTTGCCCAGGGCCATGCCGCGGAAGTGAAGGCGTTGTATCAAGACATGCTGATCAACGTCACGAGCTTCTTTCGCGGGCCCCGCGTGTTTGAAGCACTGAAGTCATCAGTCTTCCCAGCGATCCGGAAGCGACTGTCGCGAGAGCGCGGGATTCGGATATGGACCCCCGGGTGCGCCTCTGGTGAAGAAACTTATTCCGTGGCGATTGCACTGCTGGAATTCCTGGGTGACAAAGCAGCGCAATTTCCGATTCAGTTCTTCGGAACGGATGTTAGCGACCTGAGCGTAACCAAGGCGCGTAACGGAGTCTATCCGGAGAATGTTCAAGGCGATGTCTCGCCGGAGCGGCTGCGCAGGTTTTTTACGAAAGGGGATAATGGCTACCGGGTCAGCAAAATGATCCGGGATATGTGTATTTTCGCTCAACACAATGTCGTGAATGACCCTCCATTTTCCCGGATGGATCTTATTTGCTGCCGGAACCTGCTTATCTATCTTGAGCCGGTCCTGCAAAATAAAGTGATCTCTCTGTTTCACTATGCACTAGGACCAAATGGATTTCTGGTCTTGGGAAGTTCCGAAGGTCTCGGGGCGACGACGAGCCTGTTCGCCGTGGAAGACCGCACACAAAAGATATTTTCAAGAAAAGGTGGTGTCTCGCGTCAAAGCGGGAATCTTTCGGCGGAATCGCAGGCAGAGCGGAGGGTCTATGGTCCAGTCCGCCTTCCCGCTAAGCAGCAGGATTCCCTCTGGAATTACACCGAAGCGCAGAAGGAATTCGACCGCCGGCTGCTGACAGAGTACGCGCCCGCGACGGTCTTCGTGAACGAGGAAATGGAGATTCTGCACACACGGGGAGCTGTGAACCGATATCTTAAGCTTGCACCCGGGCGGGCCAGCTTGAGCCTTATGAAGATGGCCCGCGAGGGACTCCTTGTTGAATTGCGGAACGCGATAAACAGGGCGAAGAAAGACAACGCCGTCATCGAAAAGCGAAATCTGCGAATCAAGAGTGGAAGCGAAAACGGCGACAAGGCGGAGGCAACGAATTCAACGCGACTCGTGAACTTCGATGTCATGCCGGTCACGTTCGGAAATACAAGCTCGTCTTGTTTCATGATTGTGTTTCAAGAAGCGACGGTCGAGCCGCCGCGTGAAGCTGTGCCGGGCCGAAGCCGGGGAAGGGAAGAAACGGCATCGTCCCTGAAGCGAACGGCGAAACTCGAACAGGAATTAGCAGCCACGAAAGAATATCTGCAATCCGTAATCGAAACGCAGGAAGCCACAAATGAGGAGCTGCAATCCGCCAACGAGGAAATACTCTCCAGCAACGAAGAATTGCAGAGCACGAACGAAGAAATGGAAACAGCTAAGGAGGAGTTGCAGTCCGCCAATGAGGAACTGACAACCGTGAACGACGAGCTGCGCAGCCGCAATCTTGAGGTCACGCAGATCAACAATGATTTGATCAATTTGCTCTCCAGCATCGATATCGCGGTGATTATGATCGGCAGCGATCTCACCATCCGGCGTTTCACTCCCAAAGCTCAGAAATTTCTTGGGCTTATCGCCGGGGATATTGGTCGCCCGCTCTCGAATATCAATCCCACTATCGAAATTGCCGATTTGCAGTCGATGGTACTGCGGGTTGTTTCGGACTTCCGGCCGCTGGAGAGGGAACTAACGGACCGTCTCGGAGTTCGTTATCAGTTCAAAATTCTTCCCTATCGGACGCTCGACAATAAGATTGAGGGAGTGGTGATCACCATCGTTGATATCGCTCCGGATAAAATCGGAGGCAAAGCATGACATTCTGATTCCGACGACGGTCCTAGCGCGATCTGGGGTCTACCTTATCACAGCCTTCCACTTTGAAGTATTAGCTTTACATTGTGTTAACTGAATGACTATACTGCTGCGGGTAAGGCGTCTAGGTTCAAGATGTCCCCTCATTTGCAAGCCTTTTGAAGCACGTAATCGTGTTGGAGAGATAGTTTGGCCATCATCCGCCATGAAGAAAGAACCCAATCCGAATTTCTGGATAGGGTTCCACTAGGCAAGATTCGCGAGCCATTGGCGGGGACCCTGGGCTCTGTAAGCAGCCTTCTGCGCAATTCCACAGTCGGCGTCGCTCTCTTCGATGGAAATTTGCACTGCAGAGCGTTCAACGGCGCTATTCGCAGAATGATTGGTGTATCTCAAAAAAGGCCCATCGGCAAACAGCTACATCAAGTATTTCCAGACGGTGCCCCCAAGTTGGAAATTGCCTTTCGACAGGTTTGGGCCACAGGAAATTCCGTGTCGAATCTTGAGTTGACGGCGCCGCTACCTGCCGAAGTTGGCCCTCGTCGGTGGGTGATGAACTTCTATCCCATAACCGACGAATCAGGACAAGTTCGGCTCGTCGCCATCACGCTGTGCGAGGTAACCAAAGGGCGCTACGTGGAACTAAAACTCTCCCGCCTCCGCGATAAATTCCAATCCAACGTTTTGCGTCAACCCAATCTTCTCGAAGAGGAGTTTGCCAGTATGTCGGTGAAGACATTCGAGTTGGTGAATCGCTCCGTTGCGCTCCTAAAGAGTTCTTTGTCTTTGCGTTTTTATACCTCCGAGACCCGGCTTGAGGCGGCCCTGGTCCGGCATGCGCTGCATATGGCGGGAAACCGTTTATGCGACCCGGCGGTCTCTAATACCTTAACGGGCTGCGATTCCCATGCGGATGAGGCGATTTCACCAGACCCACAGCCAGACACGCAGAACGATACGGATCCGGACGAGGGCCGCCCAAGTCCACGGGAACGGCAAGTGATCTGCTTCTTGGCCGATGGTAAATCCAACAAAGAAATCGGTTTCATTCTCGATATCAGCACGAGAACTGTAGAGTGTTATAGAGCTCGCATCATGGACAAACTTGACCTGCACTCGACCGCCGCACTCGTCCGCTACGCAATTCGACACCACATCGTCGAAGCTTGAGCACTTCGTTTAGCGTGTCCCGTTGATAAGACGACTATAATGTTGGGAGAGAAAACTCTTCCAAAGTACGCCCGATTGTGCCGCAATGGAATGAGCTCAAGTCATGTTAAATCAATCACTTAGCCGAAAACTGAGTCCCGTAGGCTGTCGCTCTTAATCTCATTCCTTAGAACTCGCCTGCCTATGTGGTTGTCTCTGTACTCTACTGTACAGGCACTATGGTTCATCATTCTTTACCTTAGGCTGTATCCAGAATCGGGTCGACAATCGTCAAAAGTACACGGATGATTGTCCCAGAGTCCAATCTAACGCTTACAACAAGGAAACGCCTTGCCTGCCGATCAAAATGAACGCCCAATCATAGGGCCAGATCATCAACTTCCCGATTCCAAGACACCGCCCCACAAACGCGGAAAGTGGATCGCATGGATTGTCTTGCTTTTGATTGTCGTGGTGGTCGTTGTGCTGCTCCTCCGTCACCACGAAGACACTGCGACTGCCGCAAAAGCACCAAGGGGCGGCGGCGGACCGGTCACGCTTACAACTACAACCGCGCAAAAGGGCGACATCGGTGTCTACCTTGACTCGATCGGGACGGTCACTCCCGTTTATTCAGCCTCGATTACGAGCCAGGTGAACGGAATTGTCACGGCCGTTCACTATAAAGAAGGGCAAATTATCAGCAAGGGCGATCCACTCATTGACATTGACCCTCGGACATATGAAGCCACTCTGCTACAAGCCCAAGGCACGCTCGAACGCGACGAAAATGTTCTGGGCCAGGCAAAGATGGACCTCGAACGCTACAAAGACGCCTGGGCTCGAAACGCTATCCCTAAGCAAACATTGGACGATCAGGAAAAAATAGTGCTGCAAGACCAGGGCACGGTAAAACTCGATCAAGGCGCCGTGGACTTTGACAAGATTCAGGTCGAATACTGCCACATCACTTCCCCGATCACCGGCAAAGTCGGATTGCGGCTGGTGGATCCCGGCAACGTCGTGCAGTCCTCGGGAACGCTGACCCTTGCTGTAATCACGCAAATGCAGCCAATCACCGTAATTTTCACAATTTCCGAAGACAATCTTGGGCAGGTGCAACCGCGTCTTCGCGCGAATGCCATTCTCACTGTGGATGCGTTTGATCGCTCGGGCCAAAAGAAGATAGCCACGGGAAAGCTGCTCACGCTCGACAATTTGATTGACACGACCACAGGAACGGTAAAAGCGCGGGGGGCGTTCGAGAACAAGGACTTGATGCTCTTCCCGAATGAGTTTGTGAATGTCCGGTTGCTGGTCGATACGCTTCACGGAGCCACGCTAATACCGGCGTCCGCGATCCAGCACAACGGTCAAGCCGACTTTGTATACGTGCTGCAGGACAACACCGCTCACATGCGCAGCGTTAAGTCCGGAGTCACCGACGCAGGGAAGACGGAGGTCACCGGTATCAACCCCGGGGACGTGTTGGCGAACAGCAGTTTCGACAAGTTGCAGGACAATTCAAAGGTTGTGGTAGCCGGAACCGGAAAACCTGCATCCGGAAATTCTGCGGGGAGTGCCGCTCCTTGAGTCCGTCACGCCCCTTTATTTTGAGGCCAGTTGCGACGGCGCTGCTGATGGCGGCGATTCTCCTCGTGGGGATTGTCTGCTATACGCAATTGCCCGTTTCTGCCTTGCCGCAAGTCGACTATCCCACGATTCAAGTTCTCACGTTCTATCCAGGAGCAAGCCCGGACGTCGTGGCCACCACAGTCACCGCCCCGCTCGAGCGCCAATTTGGGCAGCTTCAAGGCCTAAGCCAGATGACTTCCAGCAGTTCGGGCGGCTGTTCCGTCGTCGTCCTTCAGTTCAACCTAAGTCTGAATATTGATATCGCGGAAGAAGAAGTGCAGTCGGCCATCAATGCTTCTCAAAGCTTTCTCCCGGCAAACCTGCCTTCGCCGCCGATTTACAGCAAGACAAATCCAGCAGATGCCCCGGTCATCACCCTGGCGGTCACCTCTAATTCCATACCGCTCGCTCAGGTGGAAGACCTCGTGGACACCCGGCTTGCTCCCAAGATTTCGCAATTGACCGACGTCGGTCTTGTGACCATCAGCGGCGGTCAAAAGCCTGCTGTTCGTATTCAGGCCAACCCGGCGGCGCTTTCATCCTACGGCATCAATCTTGAAGACTTGCGCACCGCCGTAACGCAAGCCAGCGTCAACGCTGCCAAAGGAAATTTTGACGGTCCGCGCCAGGACTTCCAGATTGATGCCAACGATCAGCTAGTCACCAGCAAGGACTATCAACAGGTTGTCGTTGCCTACCGCAACGGCGCGCCGGTGATGCTGACTGACGTCGCAAAAATAGTGGACGGCGTAGAAAACAGCAATCTTGCAGCCTGGATGAATAAGACGCCCGCGGTTATCGTAAACGTGCAGCGTCAACCTGGCGGCAACACGATCAGCGTCGTCAAGCGCATAAAAGCGCTTCTACCGCAGTTGGAAGCAAACCTCCCGAAGGGAATTGACGTTACCACCCTCACCGACCTCACCACGCCAATCCAGGCATCGGTTTCCGACGTCGAGTTCGAATTGATGTTGACGATTGCCCTCGTCGTCATGGTGATTTTTCTCTTTTTGCGCAATTTCTACGCCACGATTATTCCCAGCGTGGCTGTGCCTCTATCGCTTGTGGGCACATTCGCGGCGATGTACGCCCTCGGGTACAGTCTCGACAACCTGTCGCTCATGGCCCTCACCATTTCCACAGGCTTCGTCGTAGACGATGCCATCGTCATGGTTGAAAACATCTCCCGCTACATCGAGGAAGGCGAGCCGCCCATGGAAGCGGCTTTGAAGGGCGCCGAGCAGATTGGTTTCACGATCGTCTCGCTCACAGTTTCTCTTATCGCCGTGCTCATTCCTCTCCTTTTCATGGGTGACGTAGTCGGCCGCCTCTTCCGCGAGTTCGCTGTCACCCTGGCAGTAACCATCGTCGTTTCCGCTATCGTTTCACTGACGCTGACGCCCATGATGGCTTCGCGCATTCTGAAACAGCATCCCAAGGACCAGCAGGGGCGTTTCTATCGCGTCACAGAGCACGCTTTTGAGTCCATGATCGCCTTCTATGGCCGCACTCTAAAGTTTGTTCTGCGCTTCCAGACCATAACTCTTCTCATTGCTCTGTGCACTCTACTGCTCACCATCTTTCTCTATATCACTATTCCCAAGGGGTTTTTCCCGGTGCAGGACACCGGAATTATTCAAGGCATTTCTCAGGCGCCTCCCACCATCGGCTCTAAGGCCATGGCACAAAAACAGCAGGAACTCGCTGATGTAATACTTCAAGACCCTGCGGTCGAGAGTCTTTCTTCTTTCATTGGCGCAGATGGCACGAATATCACTATCAACAGCGGCAGAATGTCCATCAATCTGAAGCCGCTCGAACAGCGCAAAATGAACGCTTCCGATATCATCCGTCGGCTGCAGACCAAGCTGGCTGATGTACAGGGCATACAGCTCTTTATGCAGCCCGTGCAGAACATCACCATCGACGATCGCGTCAGCCGCACACAATACCAATACACACTCGAAGACCCGGACCCGAACGAGCTGAACGACTGGACCAACCGTTTCGTCGCTAACCTGAAAAAATTGCCCGAGCTCGAAGATGTTGCCACGGACCAGCAACCCGGCGGACTTGCTGTCTCGCTCGTTATCGACCGATCCACAGCCTCCAGGCTAGGAATTGCTCCCACGACCATCGACAACACGCTCTACGACGCCTTCGGCCAGCGCCAGGTCAACACCATGTATACGCAGTTGAATCAATACCACGTTATTTTGGAGGCTCAGCCCCAGTTTCAGCTCGATCCGGACAAGCTGAACAAACTTTATATTCAGTCGAACTCCGCGGCTAATACCACCGGCGCGGCCGCTTCCTCCTCCGGTAACGGCTCCACTTCCGCGGGATCCAACGCGTTGACCGGTTCCGCTCTCTACACTCCGTCTGCGAATACACTGACTTCGCCCGCGAATGCGCTCACCTCTAGCACTTCGAGCACAACTTCCAGTAAGGGCGCGTCGTCGGCCGGTACTTCGAGTTCCACGACGAGCAACGCGGTGCCCCTGGGAACTTTTTCGCATTTTGAAACGGTAACCGAACAACTCTCCATCAATCATCAGGGGCAGTTTCCGGCGATTACTGTTTCCTTCAACCTCGCACCCAATGCCGCGCTCGGCGGGGCAATTTCTGCCATTACCAAAGTGCAAAAAGATATGCACATGCCTGCTAGCTTGCAGGCCGATTTCCAGGGCACTGCTGCATCCTTCCGAAATTCGCTCTCCAATATGCCTCTGCTCATCCTCGCGGCCCTGGTTACCGTCTACATCGTCCTCGGCGTCTTGTACGAGAGCTTCATCCATCCGATCACCATTCTTTCCACGCTTCCTTCCGCCGGAGTCGGCGCCTTTCTCGCGCTAATGCTTTTCGGCCAGGATCTCAGCGTCGTTGCCATCATCGGTCTCGTACTCCTTATCGGCATTGTCAAAAAGAACGGCATCATGATGGTCGATTTCGCGCTGGATGCCGAACGTAACCACGGAAAGAACTCCACCGATGCCATCTACGAGGCGTGCCTTCTGCGCTTCCGGCCCATCATGATGACCACGATGGCCGCGCTGCTCGGTGGTCTGCCTCTGGCATTCGGCAGAGGTATTGGCTCCGAACTTCGCAGGCCGCTTGGCATCGCCATGGTTGGCGGGCTTTTGGTAAGCCAGGTCCTCACGCTTTACACCACGCCGGTCATCTACATTTTCTTTGACAAACTGGCGCAGCGTTTCTCGTTCGCGAAGAGGCCGGAAGCGGCCGATTCCGGAGCCGAGCCACAACCCGCAGGTTCCTTATGAACGTCTCTGAACCTTTCATCCACCGGCCGGTTGCGACCACCTTGTTGACGATTGCCATCGCCATAGCCGGCGCCATTGCTTTCGAAGTTCTGCCGGTTTCTCCGTTGCCCCAGGTGGACTTTCCCACCATTTCGGTTAGCGGCAGCTTGCCCGGCGCCAGCGCGGAGATTATGTCTTCCTCTGTGGCCACTCCACTCGAACGCCAGTTCGGCCACATCGCCGGCGTTACCGAGATGACGTCCACGAGCAGCCTCGGAACGTGCAATGTCACTATTCAGTTCGATCTCAGCCGCAACATTGACGGAGCCGCGCGCGACGTGGAAGCCGCCATCAATTCCGCACGCACCTATTTGCCGGCGAACTTGCCCGCAAACCCCACCTACCGCAAAGTCAACCCCGCCGATTCTCCGATCATGATCCTCGGCCTTACCTCGGATAAATACGGCCCCGACAAGCTGTACGACGAAGGCTCCACGGTTGTTCAGCAAAAACTTTCACAAATTCAAGGCGTAGGCCAGGTCAACGTGGGCGGCGGCGCATTGCCCTCGGTCCGCGTCGAAGTTAATCCCACGAAGCTTGCCAGCTACGGTCTCACCATGGTGGATCTGCAATCCGTCCTGCGCATCCAGAACTCCGATCTTGCCAAGGGCCAGATTACGGATGGCAACATCACGGCTGATATCATCGCCAACGACCAGATCTCTCACGCCGTAGACTACAAGCCCATCATCGTCGGCCATAACAATGGCGCGGCCATTCACCTTGAGGATGTCGCCAACGTAATCGACTCTGTTCAAAACGTTCGCGCCGCAGGGTATTTGAACGGCAAACGCGCGGTCTTGCTCATCATTTTTCGCCAGCCTGGCGCCAATATTATTGAGACCGTCGATCGCATTCGGTCCGAGCTGCCTTCCATCCAAGCCTCTATTCCAAATGGAATCGTCACCACGTTGGTCTTGGATCGAACCACCACCATCCGCGCGTCCGTTAGCGACGTCGAACGAACCTTGATGATTTCCATTGTGCTGGTAATCATCGTTGTCTTCGTTTTCTTGCGGAATGGCCGAGCGACCCTTATTCCTGCCGTGGCGGTCCCCGTTTCTCTCATTGGAACCTTTGCCGTCATGTTTCTCTGCGGCTACAGTCTCGACAATCTTTCATTAATGGCCCTAACCATCTCTACAGGTTTCGTCGTGGATGACGCCATCGTGGTCATGGAGAACATTACCCGGCACTTGGAAGAAGGCTTGGACCCCTTTGCCGCCACTCTCAAGGGCGCGAAGGAGATTGGTTTCACCGTCCTATCGATCAGCATTTCTCTGATCGCTGTCTTCATTCCCCTCCTGCTGATGGGCGGAATCGTTGGCCGCCTCTTCCGCGAGTTTGCGATCACCCTCTCCACCGCCATTATCGTCTCAATGGTGATTTCGCTCAGTACGACTCCGATGATGTGCGCCTATCTGCTCCGAAACGAGCGCACCAGGAAACACGGCCGCCTCTATATGGCCTCGGAGAGATTTTTTGATGGCGCACTGAATGGGTACCGGAAAAGCCTTCATTGGGTTTTGGAAAATCCTGCGCTTATTCTCACAGTTCTTTTCCTCACCATTGTTCTCAACGTTGTTTTGGTCTATAGAATCCCTAAAGGTTTTTTCCCTCAGCAAGACACCGGCACTCTTGGTGGTGCTATCCAGGGCCCTCAGGACTCTTCCTTCCCGGCCATGAACGACGCGATCCAAAAGATCGAGGCGGTGATCAATAAGGATCCTGCGATTCAGAACGTCATGGGCTTCACCGGCGGCGGCGGCGCCACTAATACCGGAAACATCTTTATCGCCCTCAAACCTCTCAACGTGCGCAAAATCGGCGCTCCGGAAATCATCAACCGCTTGCGCCCGCAATTGAATCGCCTTCCCGTAGCGTCCGCCTTCCTTCAGGCCTCACAAGATCTTCGCATCGGCGGCCGTTCCAGCGCCGCTCTTTATCAGTACACCATTCAGACTGACACCATCGCAGACCTTGCCACGTGGGGACCGCGCGTCTTCGCGGAAATGAAAAAGCTTCCCGGCTTGCAGGACGTGAACACCGATCAGCAAAACGGCGGCCTCGACGTTGTTCTAAATTACGACCGCGTCACCGCCGCAAAGCTTGGCCAAACTGCCTCATCTCTCGACAGCGGCATTTATAGCGCTTTTGGTCAGTCGGAAGTCTCGCTCATCTACACGCAGTTAAACCAATACTATGTCGTCCTGGAAGTCGACCCTCAGTATTCACAAACCCCCGAAGGCCTGAAGAATATCTATTTTCATCCCGCAGGAAACAGCAACGTGACCGCCGCTGGCAACACTCCGCTCATCACCATGGCCACTTCTCAAACCAACACCATCCCACTCGCGCTCAATCACACAGGCCTCTCGCCTTCCGTCACCACCTCTTTCAATCTTGCGCCTGGAGTCTCTCTGAGCGATGCAACGCTGGCGATCGACAAGATGAAACAGCGCATCGGCGCGCCTAGCAGTCTGCGTGGTTTTTTCGCCGGCACACTTCAGGCCTACCAGAATTCACTCGCCAACGAAAAGTATCTCGTCATCACGGCGATCCTTGCGGTCTACATTGTTCTTGGCATCTTGTATGAAAGTCTTATTCACCCCCTCACGATCATTTCGACCCTGCCATCCGCCAGCGTCGGCGCCATCATCGCTCTCATGATCTTCAAAGTGGACCTCAACGTCATTTCCATCATCGGCATCGTTCTGCTGATCGGCATCGTAAAGAAGAACGCCATCATGATGGTTGATTTCGCCTTGCAAGCGGAACGCGAGCAGGGCCTCAGCACCGAAGACTCCATCTTCCAGGCTTGCATGCTGCGTTTCCGTCCGATCCTCATGACCACCATGGCTGCGCTCTTCGGCGCGTTGCCTTTGGCGTTTGGAACGGGCACGGGTTCCGAACTTCGCCGGCCTCTTGGCATCACGATCGTTGGAGGACTGATCATGAGCCAGCTGCTTACGCTTTACACCACCCCGGTCGTTTACCTCACACTCGATCGGCTGCGGCTTCGGATGCTAGGAAAAGAGCACGACACACTTGCTTCACCGGGTGAGCCAGCCCCCAGCGCCGCAGATTGATGACAAGGGCAAAACTATGATGAACATTCGATTCAAAACTCTACCGGCCGCCCCAATCGCGGCACTTTTTCTTGCAGGGTGCACCGTCGGGCCGAAGTATCACACACCCGCAGCCACCGTTCAGCCGCCACCGGCAGCTTACAAAGAGCTGCCCACACAGGTCTCGGACTCAGAAGCTTGGAAGGTTGCGCAACCCCAGGACGCCATGCTCCACGGCAAATGGTGGGAGATTTACAACGATGCAGAGTTGAATGCACTGGAAGAAAAACTGATCGTCGACAACCAGAACATTAAGCAATCGTTTGAGAATTTCATGGCCGCGCGAACACTCGTTGCGCAGGCCCGTTCGCAGCTCTTTCCCACAGTGGGCGTAGCGCCTTCTTACCAGCGGACCCGCACCTCGGCCAATCTCAGAGTAAATACTAGCAACTCGAGTTCTGGCAGCAGCGGCTCAACCAACATACCCAATCTACAGGCCCAGGTTTTTTCTATTCCCGTCTCCGCTTCCTGGGAGCCCGATCTTTGGGGCAAAGTCCGCAACACGATCAGTGAAGCCCAGTACAATGCGCAGCTCAGCGCCGCCGACCTCGAAAATGAGAAGCTGACCGAGCAAGCCAGCCTCGCCGTCTTTTACTTTGAGCTGCGCGGCCAGGACGCTCTGCAAAAAATCTTCGATGAAACCATCGAAGCCGATAAGAAATCCGTCGAGTTGACGAAGGCCCGTTATGAAACCGGCGTCGACGATCAAATTTCGCTCGTCCAGGCGCAAAACGCACTCGAGACTGCCGAATCCGAAGGCACCAATCTCGGTATCGCGCGAGCCCAGTTCGAGCACGCCATTGCCGTTCTCATCGGCACCACGCCTTCCAGCTTTTCCGTTCCCGTTAAGCCATTGAACGCCGTTCCGCCCGCTCTCCCAGTAGGCGTGCCTTCTCAACTACTTGAACGCCGTCCGGACATCGCCGCTTCCGAGCGCACCATGGCTGCCGCCAACGCCCAAATCGGAATCGGCGTCGCCGCCTACTATCCAAACCTCTCTCTCACTGGCGACGTAGGCTTTTCAAGCTCGGCCATCCAAACTCTACTCGCCTGGCCCAGCCGAATTTGGTCCGTTGGCACATCGCTCTCCGAAACGATCTTTGACGCTGGCTTGCGTCGCGCCACCGTCCAGCAGTACATCGCGACGTACAACGCCGACGTCGCCGGTTATCGACAGACTGTTCTCACCGCCTTTCAACAAGTCGAGGATTCCATGGCCGCAGTCCGTATCTTGTCCAAGCAAATCCAGGAACAGCTAGCCGCCGAGCAATCCGCGGAGCGCTATCTGGAATTAGCAAATGCCCGTTACTATACCGGCGTCGATACTTACCTCAACGTACTGGTCGCGCAAACCACCCTGCTCTCCGACCAGCAAACTCTCGCCTCGCTCCGCACACAGGCTATGACAGCCTCCGTGCAGTTGATCGAAGCCCTCGGCGGCGGCTGGGACCGTTCGCAGCTCCCGACTCCAGCCCAAGTCTCCGAGAAAACCCACGAGTCCAAAGTCGACTAGCGCAATCCAGCCCCTTCCCCTGGAGGGGCGTCTGTAGGGGCGCGCTTCCTTGGCCTGAGCATCGAAGGCAGCGCGTCCCTCTTCTGTTTTCCATAAACGCACCCAGGATTCAAGCCGCAGTCGCTGCCCGGCGTTGCCGAGACATCTTCCACTCGCGGTAAACCTCATTCGCGTACTGCGGTGTGAGGCGATAAATCGACGCTACGGCGGATATAAGATTTTCCCGCTCTTGAGTCTTTTCAGACAGCCGGTCAAACTCGCCGAAGTATATTCTTGGATGGCCGAACATTTTGTCTCCGTTTATTGCCGCCCTGGGGGTAGTCGGAACTCTCACCGCGAGCCTTCCTTACTTAAATCGACATTACAGAAGCACCTGCCATACGTAGTGACGTTCCAGTGCAGTTCGTTTCATCATCTCGATTCCATTGGGGATGGGGGGCGCCGGACTTTGTTGCTTGTCATTTCGAGCAAGTAGGCGTACTTATTTAACAACGATTTCTGGTTCAACTCGGCCGGAATTGGATGGCGACGTTCAATATGATGACCAGCCGCTGACGAGGAGCGTGGAATTTTCAGATTTCAACCGAAGCAAGCGGACCCGGAAAGGCCGGGTGATAACGAAGCGTAGCTAGGCCCGAACGTACCCAGTCATTGCGATCAAAGACAGCTGGCTCGTGAAGGAGAAAACACAATGGCAAGTCCGCAGCTAACGACCATCAGTCCTTCGATTCATCCCTCAAAGCCGGTCAATCACTACAAAGCATACAAACCCAGGCCGTTTAAGAAAGAAGAGCGCGATAAAGTAACAATTCTTTACGGTGGCCTCACCTGGAAGCATGAGCGGCTGATCCAGGGTGCCTTGCACAATTTGAATTACAAAGCGGAGCCACTTCCAAACATCACTCGCGAAGACCTTGACGCTGGGAAGGAACTCATCGACGTTGGCGCGTGCTGCCCCACGATCTTTACGACTGGAAGTTTGGTGAATCTTCTCAAGAAAAAGGTCGCCGATCAGGGCAAGGATGAAGTGAACGATAAGTTCGTCTATCTGACCGCGGGCGCGTGCGGTCCCTGCCGATTCGGCCAGTATCACGAGTCGTATTCAATGGCGCTGGATGGCCTGGGTCTGCGGGATTTTCGAATGTTTCTTCTCGCACAAGACGAATTAGACCAAGGCGCCGCGGACGGTGGTGGTCTAGAAATCAACATGCCGCTAAGCCTTGGAATGATTTGGGGCATTCTCTGCGCAGACCTCTTGATGGATCTGGAATACATGACTCGCCCGTACGAAGTGAACCCGGGACAAACGGACCGTGTCCTAAAAGAAAGCATCGAGTATTTGTACGATAAATTCCGCAACCGTCCTAACCGCGGCAAGAAACTAGGACCCCTCGCATGGCACTTGATGACCAATTATTTCACGCGGGCGCTGCGAGTGGTTCGCAAGAAATGGGAAGCGATCGAAGTCGATCATCTCCGTGTAAAAGCTAAAGTAAAAGTTACCGGGGAATTTTGGCTACAAACACACGAAGGAGAAGGGAACTACAACATCAAGCGCTGGCTGGAGCAGGAGGATAGCGAAGTAGTTCCTCCGCCAGTAGCCGTATGGCTGCATTATTTGCTGCATCCCAGCATCCGCAAACTCGAGCATCGGCACTCCACCAGCAAGCGTCCCCGTCTGCAGCAACTGGCGCTGAAGGCGCTCGAACGTGTCTATCGCGGGACCTACAACCGGTTTCGGAAAGCGCTCGGCAATCTCCCTTACGAGCTACCCGATCAGGAAGAGTTGCGGCGTCTCGCGGAGCCTTTCTATCACTTTGAGTTGCGAGGTGGGGAAGGGCACATGCTGATCGGGAAAGCGCTGCACACGTATCACCACAAAAAAGCGCACATGACTTGTGAGCTTTCTCCATATTCGTGCATGCCGAACACCATGTCAGTCGGATCCATGGCCAATGTGCTTGGAAAATATCCTGATTTGCTCTATGCCCCGATCGAAGTGAAGGGCGATTCGGAAGTGCACGCTCTTTCGCGGTGCCAGATGATTCTCACCGAAGCGAAGAAGCGCGCGAAGGCGGAGTTCGAATCCGTGCTCAATAAAACCGGTCTAACAGTGGACGCCATCCGGAAGTACGAAGCCCGTCATCCGGAATTGCGCAGCGCCACATATCGCATACCTCACCGCGATTGCGCGGGCGTAGCAGCGAATTACGTGCTTCATCTTGCGAATGACAGAGGATTGGCAAGAGCCTAACGCAGCGATGTTGCAAGGCCAAGTCTAGGCAGAGAAAGAGGCGACCTCTCTATGGCCAACGAGCGACTCGTTCAGATTTTACCGCTGGAAGGTGTTCTTGCGAGGAAACCCACTCCGGCTCCTTCAACCATGCTCTCGGCGGGCCCTGGTAAGACATGCGGAATCGATGTTGGCAGCACGACCTGTAAGTTCGTCCTTGTCGCGCAAGATGGCCAGCTACTCGCTCAATCCTACGAACGCCACAATACCAAGCAGGCGGAAAAAGTTTTAGAGTTTCTCACTCGCCTGGAAACAGAATTCAAACTCACGCCTCATCAAGACCGCGTTTTTTTCACGGGCTCGGGCTCTGGGCTCATCGCTCCTCTTGTCGGAGGGAAAACGATTCAGGAAGTTGTGGCGGTCGCCGCATCCGTCGAAAAAGTTCATCCCTCGGTGCGCTTCGTCAGCGAAATTGGCGGCGAAGATATGAAGACCATTTTCTTCAGCGGGACAGAAACCAACAAGAGCAAACAAGTTCTGATGCAGGCCGCTTGTTCGGGCGGCACAGGCACCTTCATCGAAAAGACAGCACGCAAACTGGAGATTCCGACAGAAAAACTCGCCAAGATGCGCTACACGGGCTACACGCTGCACAAGGTGAGCAGCAAGTGCGGCATCTTTGCGGAAGCCGATGCCAATACGCTGCTTAAAGCGGGAGTGCCCGTCGAAGAAATCATCGCTTCGCTGTTCGAGGCCGTCGTCTACCAAAATCTCGCAACGCTCACTCGTGGCAACACGCCGGTTCCAGAAATTCTCCTGCTCGGCGGGCCTAATCTTTTCTTTACTGGCCTCCAGGAAGCGTGGCGTTATCACCTGACTAAAGTGTGGAAAGAACGCAAGGTCGAGATGCCTGATGGCAAAGATCCCGCATCGATGATTCTCGTTCCAGACGATGCGCTTTACTATGCCGCACAGGGATGCGTCGAAGTTGGGCGCGGGGAGCCGCCATCCTCCGGCGTCTATCTCGGGATTGAAAACCTACGGCGGTGGATTGAAGTTGGGCAACACGAAGAAAAGAAAAAAGCTGGCCGCGGAGGACTTTGGAAGGATCCCCAGGAACTCGAATCTTTCAGGGCTCGTTACGCTGGCGGAAACGGCAACGGAAAAAGTAACGGGAACGGCCATGGCCATGGCAACGGAAATACCAATGGAAACGGCAATGGAAACGGACATACTTCGGCGAACGGCATAGAAGCCGTAAGCAAGCTCGGAAAATTAGGGCGCGTTGTGGTTGGCTGTGATTTCGGCTCGACCACCGCCAAAGCCGTTTGCCTGTCTCCAGAAAAAGAACTTCTGTATTCGTGCTATGCGCTGAGCCGCGGCAATCCAATCGAGGATGCCAAAGTGCTCTTCCGCCAAATACGAGAAGCCATTGGCGTGGGCGAAATCGTGGGCCTCGCGATCACGGGCTATGGCAAGGACTTGCTGAAAGGAATCCTGGGAGCCGATTGCCCTGTAGTGGAGACCATCGCGCACGCCAGCGCTGGCCTGCATTACTTTCCAGACGCGGACTGCATCTGCGACGTCGGCGGCGTCGACGTCAAAATCATGCTCCTCAACAACGGCGCCGTAACCGATTTTCGTCTCAACTCCCAGTGTTCCT
Organism: uncultured Acidobacteriota bacterium; assembly: GCA_963784015.1. Taxonomy (GTDB): domain Bacteria; phylum Acidobacteriota; class Terriglobia; order Acidiferrales; family UBA7541; genus Acidiferrum. The sequence goes on along the minus strand of CAWAPX010000013.1, from coordinate 2,503,531 downwards.
CAGGGAATGGAGCATTCCTCCAGGGCGTTGCAGAGCGCTTCAATATTCCGATGAGCGAGATGGCAGACCGCGCCTTTCTCGCCGAGTCCATGCCGCAATTGTCGATGGGCTGCGGCGTCTTTTTGCAAAGCGACATCGTGAATCAGCAACGCAAAGGCTGGCAAGCGGACGAGATTCTTGCGGCTCTTTGCGCCATTCTTCCGCTTAACGTATGGATCTATGCGGGCGGTTTGAACAATCTTAAACAGGTCGGCCGAAAATACATTCTGCAGGGCGGAACGCACAAAAATCTCGCGGTCGTGAAAACCCAGGTTGATTTCATTCTTTCGAAAATTCCCGAAGCCGAAGTTGTTGTTCACCCCTATTCCGGAGAAGCCGGGGCCATCGGAGCTGCTCTCGTCGCTCTCGAATGGTGGGAAAAGGGCGGACGCACGAGTTTTCGCGGCTTCGACGCCATCGACCGGCTCACTTACAAAACTGTGACCGCCGTCGAAACGGTTTGCCATTGGTGTCCAGTCAATTGCCAGCGCAGCTTCATCGATGTGGAACTCGACGGAGGCAAAGGACGCGAGTGGAGCAAAGTCCCCTTGGGCACTGGCTGGGAGCGCGTCATTGTAAATAATTCGTGCCCCAAAGGGCTCGTGGAAGATCTGAACGAAATGAAAGTCATCAAGACCGAAATCGAGAGGACGAAAAATGCCTTTCCGAATGTTGCCGACCTGGTTCGCAAAGAAGCCTTCCGTCGCGTCTCCACCTAAGGACCGCTCTCAGCTGCGCGTCGGTATTCCGAAAGTCTTGAATATCTGGACGACCAGCCAGTTCTGGGTAGGTTTCTTGAAGTCGTTGGGCATCGCCTCAGAAAATATCGTTTGGAGTTCAGATACTTCGGAAGAGCAGGGCCGCGAATTCGGCAAAGGCCGCGGCACAGTAGACTGCTGTTATCCGGTGAAATGCATGAGTGGGCATTACGGCGAATTGATATTCGGCCAGAAAAAAAAGATCAACATCCTCTTCAGTCCCATGATTCACTCTCTTCCCTCGATTCTTCATGGACACGTAGTGGATACAGTCACTTGCACTCGCGTGATGGCCGGCCCGGAAAGCGTTAAGGCCGGTTTCATGAAGGAGCGCGACGTGTTTGCGGAGAATGGCATCGTGTACGCCTCGCCCTTCGCCAGCCTCGGCGATCGCAATATGGTTGCGGATCAGCTCTATAGCTCATTGAAAGACTCTTTTGATCTGGACTTGGAAGAGACGGAGCGCGCCGTCCAGGCGGGATTTCTCGCGCTCGATAACTTCACTGAAAAAGCGCGTCAACATTCGCGGGATGTTCTGACCTGGTGCGCAAAAAATCAGAAACCATGCATCCTTGTGCTTGCTCGTCCCTATCACATGGATACCGGCATCGGCCATGAAATCGAAGGAGAGCTGCAAGCGCACGGCTATCCGATTCTCTGGCTGCAGTATCTTCCCGGCGACCTGGACCTAATGAACTGGGTGTTCGAAGAAGACCTGCGCGCAGGGCGGATCAAAAGCGCGTTCGACATCAATGATGTTTGGACGTCATCCTACAGCAGCAACACCAACGAAATCATGTGGGGCGCGAAATTTGCCGCGCGGTGCCCGTGGATCACTTGCGTGGTCCGTCTATCGAGCTACGAATGCGGCATGGATCAGCCAACCTACACGCCGACGCAGAAAATCGTGGAAGCCACTGGCACTCTGTTTTTCAAGTTTGGGGATCTAGACTCCACCAAACCGAGCGGAAGCATAAAAATTCGTGTAGAAACGATCGTTCACTACATGGCGAAGTATTCTCAGGAAATCATCCAGCGCAAGCTGAGTTTGCTCTCGCCTGGCTGCCCCTTGGGCAATATGGAAACATTAACGCAGTCAGTTTTTCCTGACGCACCTCCAAAAGCAAAGACCGTGGGAGTCTGCTGACGAATGCGCTTGGGCCACCCGGACCGCAGCCGTTCCGGGCTGACGGAAATACCGCATTGTTGGTATTGAAGTGTCTGATAGGATTTCCAACAATTGGCCGATGGCTTGCCTTTGTTGCTGACAAAGAACATGGGTCCGCGTAAAGAAGATGTGTTAGCTTGAGCTGGACGCATTAAAGGAGAATTTATGAAGAAGCTTTGGATGAGTTTTGGATTGATTGTGGCCTTGGCGCTGCCAGCCGCGGCGCAAGACAAAGAAACTGACCGCGTCGAAAACGCCGGCAAAGTGCTGAAGGAAATTCTCAACGCTCCAGACAGCATCCCCCAGAGTGTTCTCGACAAAGCCGATTGCATCGTTATTTTGCCGTCCGTGCTTAAGTTTGCCATCGGTTTCGGAGGCAGCTATGGACGCGGTGTTATGACCTGCCGGGGTGGCAAGACATTTCATGGCGCCTGGAGCGCTCCATCTATGATGGCTCTCGAAGGTGGCAGCGCAGGTTTGCAGCTAGGTGGTAATGCAACCGACTTCGTTCTGCTGCTTATGAGTCCCCGCTCCGCTACCAGTATTCTCGCCAGCAAAGTCAAGATTGGTGGAGACGCCTCCGCCGCGGCCGGTCCGGTTGGCCGCACGGCTTCCGCGGAAACGGACGTCACTATGCGCGCCGAAATTCTTTCCTATTCGCGCGCTCGAGGCCTCTTCGCGGGCATCTCGCTGGCAGGTTCCACTCTTCGTGTAGATAATGGTGCCAACAAGAATCTATACGGCAAGGAAGTTAGCGGTAGCTCCATTGTTTTCGCGCATTCTGTGCCGGTGCCGGAGTCCGCTGTGGTATTGCTGGCAACACTGCAGAAGGCTACCCCGATAAACAAGAGCGGAAAATAGTCCGCCGTTCATTGCGTCTCAGACCAACGGGTGAAAAGGCGAATAGCAATCCCCGCTCACCCAACCAGGGCACGTTGCTGGCCAATGCCCACACGTGCCCATGTCGGTTTGAGGTGTCTCCCTCCCTGTCATTTCTGACAGTTCAATAGCAGGTCAATGTTATAGATCATCTGATCTTTCACTCGTACCCCATTTGAGTCCAATGAGGCGTTTTTACTTCATATCGATAGCAGTCGCTCTTCTCGGTGGAATCCTGCTGGGGTCGTGGCGGCCCACTAGCTCTGCGAAAACGCAAGCCCCTCCGCCAGCCGCTATCCGTATATGTGGCCTGAAAGATCGCCCTTGTGTGACGTATACGGTCTCTTTTCACGAGCCCACGGCAACCTATGGAGATTCCCAGGGTGAGGGCGTCACCGACTATGAACAAAAAACAATCTCCATCGCCCGCAGCCGAGATCGTTTTAGAAACGTTCAGGCGCTTCAGCATGAAGTTTTCCATGCAGCGCTATGGGAACGGGACTTCCATGACGACAGTGAGAAATGGGATTTGCACGCGTGGATTTATTTTACCGAAGGAGTATTCCCGCTGCTTCTCCGCGACAACCCGGACTTCGTCAAGTACGTGATGGAAGAGAGATAGAACCGGTCTGCGCAATTCTGAACAAACGGCACAAGGTATTTATTAACTCTCTTTGCTCCACGGAATCATTTCTGGACATGCCTTGACTGTGGAATAGGCAATAGGATGGGTGGCGAAGCATGTCGGACAAGAGGAGATTTGAATGAGTGATGAAAATGCCCAGAAAACCGGCATGAAGCAAAAGGCGGTCCGTGAGCTTGAGGAAATGGGCGTAATCTTTTTGTATCTGGCCTTTTTCTTTTGCGCTGTAGCGACCTACAGCATGTTGTTGCTCAACAAATTCCAAGTCTCCTATTTTACCTATGGGACTTCCTTGATCAACGCTCTGGTAATCGCCAAAGTCATTCTGATCGGAGACTACATGCACCTTGGCAAGAAGCGTGAGGCCAAGGCATTGATTTATTTGGCGGTTTATAAGGCATTTTTGTTCGGCCTGCTCGTCTTCGCTTTTCATATCATTGAAGAAGTGATCAAGCACCTTGTGCATGGGGAGAGCATCACGCCTTTGTTCCGCGAGACTCGCATTGACGACCTGCTCTGCCGTACTTTGATCATATTTTGCACTTTCATTCCGCTCTTTGCGTTCATAGAGTTGCGCAGAGTGCTCGGCGAAAGCCAATTTAGTGCCTTGTTTTTCAAGTCGAGAGAGACACCAAAGCCCAGCTCATAAAGCAGAAGCTGAGGGAATTGTCCCGGCTCACAGCAAAGTTCTTCTTGCCCGTTTAGAGGCTGTCTAAGGCTATCTCATAAATGCTCTTCAGGAGGGCGCGGCTTCAGCCGTGCCGAAAACGCCTCGGAAGCGGGGGCTTTTAGCCCCTGAAGAATCGTGGCATTTCCGAAACTCTGTTTTATGACAGGGATTTTAGTTCTTGCAGCTGACTATTTCTGGTGGGATACAAGTGTCCACGAGTCGTGGATAATCAAAAGCAAGAACTCATGTGGAACTGCCGAGTTGCCAAGAATTAGAGCGGGACCTCGCCACTCCCGCTCCTTTTCCTTTGCAAGGTTCTCCTCTATTGCTTAAGTTGCATCGGAGGCCCACTGATGCGCTTCCCCTTTAGATCAACTGTCACCTCGACGCGATCGGCGATGGTAACGAAGGGAATGCCCTTATTCATCCCGTAGTCCTTGCGATCGAATGCCATTGTTCCTTTAATGGAACCTGCGCCTGTCCCTACACCGGTAATCGTAAAAGTCAACGATTCGGGTTTAGTTACCCCGCGGATTGTAAAGTCGCCATCCACCTTGATTGTGTTGGGACCAGTTTGTGTGAACTTCGTCGAGTGAAATGTGATCAACGGATCGTGCGAGGCATCGAAGAAATCTTTGCTCTTCAGCTTGCCGTCCTTCATCCCGCTTCCAGTATTTACGCTGTCTGCCTGAATCTTGATGTCCAGAACTCCCGTAGTGACATCAGGAGATGTGAATGTGGCCGTCGCTTCCCACTTGTCGAAAGTACCCTTTAATTCTACCGATGCCTTCACGTAGAAAGTGACTGCGCTATCAGGCGCCGGCGAAATCGCGAAGACTGGAGCTTGCGCCCGGCTCACCGAGGGGAGCAGAGTTGACGCTAAAAGACATACGACCGCTAATCTCATTGAATTCCTCCTCATTCACAAATCAGACGACATAGCCTCGTGCATCTGATCAGGCTGTCATAAATGCACCAGAGCCTCCTACTGTCAAAACTGACAGCCCGACGCGACCCGTCAAGAAACCAGCCAGAACTAACATTGTTCAAAAAGAGACACTCATTTATGTGGAGCAGACTGGCAGTTTTGACAGTGGCGCACTCCCATGCCTACCGACGGATACTGACACCAAGCTTGGAGATCAGGGAGACAGCCTACAACTTGCTCGCGTCACTAGGGTCTCACCGGCCACCAGCGAAGACTATGAGGCCTTCAGAGTGGCTGCGACCAGTGCCACCTATTGCCCCTCCTAGGAAGCGAACCGAAGGCATCGCGCGTGGTGCCTTCTCCACGAGAACGAACAGATCCGCGGAATTCGCGCGATGCTCTTTCGAAGAACCTGACGGCAGACTAAGGAGAGTTCTAATGAATCAAAGTTTTGCAATTGAGCTAGAAAAGGCTATTCCGCGGCAATGCTTTTACGAGTTACAAGCGCTTGGTGATGATTGGCGTTGTGGCCCTCGCGGCTACCATCCCCGCGTTTGCGCAGAATCCTGAACTGCAACAGAAGCTTGCCGCTGTAAAGCAGGTCATCGCTCTAAACAAACAGAGTTTGCAGCAATATCAATGGACAGAGACTACGCAACTCACTCTGAACGGAGATGCTAAGCCGCCTACTCAAAACCTATGCCAGTACGGTCCTGGCGGCCAAGTTCAGAAGACTCCCATCGGTCCTCCTCCCGAGCAACCCAGCGGTGGCAGACTGAAGCAAAGAGTCATTGAGAAGAAGAAAGCAGAGATGCAGGACTACATGGGCGATGTAAAAGGTCTGCTCAGCATGTACGTGCCGCCCGACCCGCAAAAGATGGAGCAAGCCTATCAGGCCGGCAAAGCTTCCATAAATCCCCAAGGTAGCCTCGTGAATTTGGTTTTCAGGGATTACGCACAACCGGGCGATCAGATGACTCTTACTTTCGACACTGCCGCATCAAAGGTTATCTCCCTGAGCATCAATACCTACATGGGCCAAGAAAAGGATGCTGTGACGTTGCAAGTGCAGATGGCCACTCTTCCCGATGGGACCAACTATGTGCAACAGACAGTTCTCAACGCCACCGCCAAAAAGCTCATGGTGACCACAACCAGTTCCAATTACCAGAAGATGGGCGGCTAGTCGCGCAGAGTGAAGGCGTTCGATCAGCGAATCGTTTGGTCGACGCCTTCACCTTTGTTTTCTGCGAAGCCTACGTGGTAAGCAATAAAACTAAAATGAATGAACCATCTACGATTTTAAAGCTCCGAATTTCCTACCGTTGAGAAATATCATGAGAATCGCCTACAGAAGTAGATTAGCTGGAAGATTCTACGAGCACAGCAGGGCCAAACAGAAGCAAAGGTGGCTACATCGACTGTTTGGAAGACTCCTCAAAGTCCTCCAACACTTTCAATACCTAAAGCCGTCCCTATGACTTAGGAGAACTCGCGGCTGCGGAGCTAACCGTAGTTGACACACAGCGGAAACCCAAGTGATTCGTTCCCGTACTAACCTCGCCCTTGCCCCGCGTTCCCACCATATAACGTGAGCAATACTGATCGGTGCAAAGAAACGAGCCTCCTCGGTGAGTCTTCTTCTTTTCCTTAGGCTCGGCTGGATCAAAGGGAGCGTCCGGTCCTTGTGGATTGCGTGCTACTCCGCCAATGCTAGCCAGTTGTTTGTAATAATCCGGTCGGTACCAGTCCGAAGTCCACTGCCAGACATTCCCAGCCATGTCATACAAACCGTATCCATTGGGCGCAAATTGCGCCACTGGAGATAGGCCGGTGAAACCGTCGCTTCCCGTGTCCTTGTCGGGAAAGTGTCCCTGATAAGTGTTGGCCATCCACTTTCCCTTAGGCCTGAACTCGTCACCCCAAACGAAAGGCTTCCCTGAAAGTCCCCCACGCGCAGCGAATTCCCATTCCGCTTCGGTCGGCAGGCGCTTGTGCGCCCATTTCGCATACGCCTCTGCGTCTTCATAGGCTATCTGCACAACGGGATAGTTTTCTTTTCCTTTGAGCGAGCTCTCTGGCCCGGTTGGGTGACGCCAATTCGCACCCTTCACATAGCTCCACCATTGAAAATGGTCATTCAAGGCAACGGCATGATCGGGAGGAGCAAATACCACGCCGCCGGCAACGAGATTTTCGGGTGCAGCACCAGGAAAGTCCTCCGCACGGGGAGCCTTTTCAGCAACGGTTACGTAGCCCGTAGCCTTTACGAACTCGGCGAATTGCGCGTTCGTCACGTCTGTCTTGTCCATGAAAAAGCCATCCACGTAGACTCGGTGAATCGGCCGAGAATCTGTCGTGGCTTGCATGCCGACTTTATCCATGTCAGGAGGATCTTGCGCGCCCATGGAGAACTCACCTCCCGTAATCCAAACCATGCCTCGCGGCGCATTGGCCGGAGCCGGAGTTTCATTCGCTACGGTGGGGAGAAAGTTCGCTCCGTTAGACGGCGGCTCTGGTGCTGACGTCGCTGCAGGTTGACTGGCAGCCGGTGCAGTGGGCGCTGCAACGTGATCAGCTGGATGCGGAGACATCGAAGCCGACGCAGGCGACCTTGTATAGAGCGCCGCCCCGACGATGACAGCGAACAAGATTGCTGCGAGCAGAAACGCTAAGACGCCACCTCTCGTCAATGAAGTCTGGTTTGCCTTGGTCACGACTTGCGAATGTCTTCTTGCCACTATCGAGTTCCTTTTTGTTTTAACTCACTTGAGATTTATCGTGAGGCCAATGAGTGCGCCGTCGGTAGTCATATCGAAACTGCCGCTTCGGCTGCCTACATAGTCCAGATTTAGGTAGCGATACCCTACCTGAAGCGTAAGGGCCGGCTTGATTCGATAACCCAGGAAACCGCCGAATTGGTACTCGAGCTTCGAGCCGGTATTCCATCCACCAACGTCACCCAGGATATTGAGTACGATTTTCGGCGAAAGGGCCAACTGAATCCGCCCGCCCACAATTGGGTCCACGAAATTCTGTGAGCCGGTAAAATTAATGCCAAGCACGGATGGATTGAAGCTCAAACTCTCTCCGAGGTGCCAATACGTGAATCCCGCCAGTGCATCAATCTTGATTTTTTCCAGATTGATCACACGATAGCCGACTTTGGGAGCCAAAAAAAACTCAGTGGCATGAGCTTTGGCGCTGATGGCCCCATCCCCGACGGCGGGGGGAAGCGGGATTGCTTGGTCGTCCTCAAGCCTGATCCAAAAAATGTCCACTGACGTGACTATCCGCTTGTGGCTGGCTTGGACGGCCCCCATCAGTCCAATTTGGAAATGCGAGAGTAGATCGCCGGCGCTCGCACGGAAGCCAATGCCGTTGCCGTTCGGGCCCTCTATGGTGCCGTGCGCTCCCGGAAACCACAGGTAGGGGCTCACGGCAAGATGCCACCCGTCATCTGGCACGGACTTGGCAGCTTGGGGTGCTGGTGAGCCGGCCGGATCGCCGCTTGTTGGCTGATCGGTGGAGGCCGAGTCTGCGGCCACGGAGTCAGTAGTAGTAACCCACGGTTTAAGCGCATTGGTGGTGAAGGGGTACTCATTGTCCGAAGACGCTGCGCTCGCCTGAGCGCGGCACGGAGCAGTTGCGCCGAACAAGCACAGGCTCATAGTGAAGGCCGTGAATATCATCATGTATATAAGTTTCTTGCTTGAGCGCATCGAGAGATCCTTTATTGGTTGGGAGTTTTGCGAAGCGCAGCTCCGCTTTTTGTCGTCAGGTCCACCGGCGCGGCAGGAGAATCGACCTATAAATTGGGCGCTCATCTCTCGCTCCGAAGAATTGTCCTGAAATATAAATGCATAACTTGCGGCCATGATTCATGGCATTCGACTCTCGAAAGGATGCGCCGCGCAGAGGCACTGCGAGAACTGTCAAAAGTAACAGTCCCGCCGCCGGCTCTCATTGACGGCTTCTGCGAGCGACTGTTAGTTTTGTCAGTACGCGCGCGTCCGCGATTAGCTCAGCATTGGACATGACCGAATCGCAGCCTCTTACCGGTCAGACGATCTCCCACTATTGCGTCCTGGAAAAACTTGGCGGTGGTGGCATGGGAGTGGTCTATCGTGCGGAAGACCTGACCCTCCACAGGTTTGTTGCACTGAAGTTTCTTCCTGACCACCTGTCTCGCGACCCGCAAATGCTCGAACGCTTTCGACGGGAAGCGCAAGCCGCCTCTGCTCTGAACCATCCGAATATCTGCACGATCTATGCGATTGGTGAAGAAAACGGGCAAACCTTCATGGCGATGGAGATGCTCGAAGGGGAGCCCTTGAACCGTCTCATCGCTGCCGGTCAGTTCGAGATGGAGACGTTGCTGGATTTGAGCATCGAGATTGCAGATGCTCTCGAAGCTGCGCACGCCGAAGGCATCGTTCATCGCGACATCAAGCCCGCCAATATTTTTGTAACCAAGCGCGGTCATGCCAAGATTTTGGATTTTGGTCTGGCGAAAGTGACGCTAGGGAAACGCAAGTTTGCTTCCGTAGGTGGAGCTGAATACGAAGACACATTGGGCGCAAGCGCAGACCACTTGACTAGTCCAGGGACATCCCTGGGCACGGTGTATTACATGTCGCCGGAACAAGTGCGAGCGAAGGAATTGGACCCACGCTCGGACATATTTTCTTTTGGCGTGGTCCTGTATGAAATGGCCACGGGGACCATGCCTTTCCGGGGAGAAAGCTCCGGCGTAATTGCCGAAGCAATCTTGAATCGTACTCCGCCAGCTCCCGTTCGTCTGAATCCTGCCGTTCCGCAGAAACTTGAACACATTATTAGCAGGGCGATGGAGAAGGACATCAATCTGCGTTACCAGAATGTCGCCGACATGCGAGCGGAACTGAAACTTCTCAAGCGAGACAGTGACCCGGGCAGAGTGCTCGTGACGGAAGAAGATCTTGTGGGACAGCCCTCTGCAAGCGGGCTGCGCCTCGGTGAAAATAGAAAGGAAGCGGTTTCGCAAGGAGCAACGAAAGCGGAAGGACGACATACGCGCTGGGAACTTTTGCTTCCCTTGGCCCTGCTCCTGATTGCAATCCTTACCGCTGGCGGCGTTTATTGGCGTTCGCGCACCGCAGTGAAACTGACGGACAAAGATACGCTGGTTCTAGCTGACTTTGAGAACAAGACCGAAGACCCGGTCTTCGATGGCACGCTTCGTGAGGGCTTGGCCGTGCAGTTGCAACAGTCACCGTTCCTAGCCTTATTGCCAGGGCCAGAAGTGCGGCGCACATTACAACTAATGGGGCGCCCTGACGATGTTCGAATCACGCCAGAAATGGCGCGAGAAATTTGCGAACGCGAAGGACTGAAGGCGTACATCTCGGGGAAAATCGCTCCAATAGGGAGCCACTACGTTCTCACCCTTGTGGCAGCCGATGGACACAGCGGCGCGATGCTGGCTCACGAACAGGAAGAGGCCACAAGTAAAGAAGAGGTGCTGAAAGCGCTTTCTCATGCGGCTACACGGTTGCGTCAAAAGCTAGGAGAATCACTCAGCTCGATCGCCGCCTACGACGCTAGCGTGGAGCAAGCCACAACGCGCTCGCTCGCGGCCCTTCAAGCCTACAGCCTGGGACAAAAAATGATGACCGTGCGAGGCGATTACACCGCCGCGGTTCAACAATTACACCAGGCTATTAATCTTGACCCAAGCTTCGCTATGGCCTATGCCCTGATGGGAACGGCCTACCACAATCTCGGAGAAAAAAAACTCGCGGCGGAGAGCACCACGAAAAGCTTCGAACTTCGCGAGCACGTCAGCGACCGCGAGAAATATTATATCGAGTCTCACTACTATCATTACGTCACCGGGAGCTTGGAGGATGTTCGCAAAGTCTACGAACTCTGGGCGCAGACTTATCCACGAGATTTGGTTCCCCACGCCAATCTAGGCGTGGTTTATCAGAGCCTCGGACAATATGAGAAGGGCCTTGAGGAATTCCATAATGCTCTGCGCATAGCCCCCGAGGATGCTTTGACATACAGCAACATCGTGATTTCCTATATTTGCCTGAATCAAATGGAAGAGGCTCAGACCACCGCCAAAGAGGCTCAGGCAAAGAATTTAGATTCCACAGATCTTCACCTCTATAAATACGAAATCGGTTTTTTGAAACGCGATCCATTGGAGCCGGCGCGGCAGATAGAGTGGGCAACGGGCAAGCCGGGACCGGAAAGTCTGCTTCTGTACTTCGAAGCAAATTCCGCGGCCTATACCGGCCAACTCAACAAATCCTTGGAACTCTTTCATAAGTCGGAGGCATCTGCTGAGCTTGCCGGAGAGAAGGATAGGTCGGCGGACGCTGAAGCTAGTGCGGCTCTTTACGAAGCGCTCTTCGGCAATTTCGCGGAGGCTCGAAAACGCGCCTTGGCAGCGAATGCGCAATCGATCGGAAGGGATGGTGAGTTTGTTGCGGCGCTGGCATTGGCGTTGGCCGTCGATTCTTCCGGCGCTCAAGGGATCGTGGAAGATCTAGCCAAGCGTTTTCCCGAGGATACAGTTGTAAAATTCAATTACCTGCCAACGATCCGTGCTCAACTCGCTCTAAAACGAAACGACGGTGCCAAGGCCGTCGAGACATTGGAAGCCGCTGCACCGTACGAACTGGGTCTTGCCGGCGGTACCACGTTCTCCGCCAACCTTTATCCAGTTTATCTTCGAGGGCAAGCGTATCTCGCCGCGCATCAAGGCAGTCAAGCCATGGAGGAGTTTCAGAAGATTCTCGATCATCCCGGTGTTGTGCTAAACGAGCCCATCGGGGCCCTGGCGCATCTCGGTCTCGCCCGCGCGTATGTATTGCAGGGCGACACAGCAAAAGCGCGAGCGGCGTATCAGGATTTTCTTACGCTCTGGAAAGATGCCGATCCGCAAATTCCTATCTTCATCGCTGCCAAATCCGAAAGTGCACGCCTGCAATAGTGCTCCGCGGCCTACCCAATCCACTCGTTATTTGTTCCTCCGAAGTGGATTCCCAACGAAATCCTCGGGCAAGCACACCGAATCCGCTTGAGCGGATATCCAGAGATTCGGCCCACGCTCTCGGGTTGCGAAAGCATGGGCCGCGCCATGCGGTGGTCATCGGGCGGAAATGGGAATTTGATTCTTCAATCGACGGTGATGCGAGTAGCGGCTACTGTTCCCTTGACCTCTGCTATTGGCTTTCCGACGCCGACGGCGTCGTAGCTGGGAGGCCAGAGTTTGAAATCGAACACTCCTTTATAGGTTTTTCCGTCGGGCGCGACCGTGTTCGTTTCGTCGTCGGTGAAGATGGCCGAGAGGCTGCCGTCCGAGTTGAACATTAAACCAATGTGGTGCAGCTTGACGGTGCCCTTGCCCAAGTCCTTCCAGACGCCGTAGCAGATATTCCCGCCAACCGGTGGAACGAATGCATTTTCAAATTCAGTCCCATCCGCGTGCCAGGTCTTGAAGGATTCAAGGAACGGGAATGGGGTGGTGGGATAAGGCCCTCCGGGAGGGAAATTCTCATCGTAATTTGCAGTCAAATTCACATGCCACAGACCTACGATGGTGGCATGCTCGTCCCACTCCCCGTCCGCGTGGGGGCTGACGAACGGAATTACGGGGACGGCTCCCGCTCCTGCTTTGTAAGGAACGGCGCAACCACCGGCCTTAGCGCCGGCAGCGTTAAACAACAGCCCTAACGCAATCAATGCCCCAAGAGTGGAAAACCGCCGGCTCCAAAGAACCCGGAAAATATTCTTTCGATTCATTGTTTCTCTCCTTCGAGTTTTGCCTCAATTTCATTGCGCTCCATGCTTGGCGTCCAAAACGACCTCCAAGTGGAAATGCTGAGGCAGAATGCGGAAACGCGCGCTGCTATACAATGCGCTGCCCATCACTTTCTGCTCAATTCTTGAGCATCAGCTAACACCATCGTGTGTAAGGACTTATTATTTAGAACCTAGTATGATTAGGAATCGGTGCCAGCTTTGGCGGTCTGCTAGCATCACGCCATTTCCTCGGATTCCTGTGAGAGTGACCCAATGTCCTCTTCGGCCGACAAATCAGAACGAGCATCGGGTGGCAACTCCCACCGAGTGGCCTTCGACCGTTTTGAACTGGACCTGCGCTCGGGGGAATTGCACAAGGACGGACGAAAAATCCGATTGCAGGCGCAGCCTTTTCAGTTGTTGGCGATGCTGATCGAGAATGCTGGAGAGCTAGTGACGCGGGACGAAGTGTGTCGCGCCCTGTGGCAGGCGGACACCTTTGTTGACTTCGATCACAGTGTGTCCGCCGCAGTGAACAAGATTCGCGAGGCGCTGGGTGATTCGGTGGAAAAGCCGCGGTTCGTAGAGACGCTACCGAAGCGCGGCTATCGATTCATCGGAAAGATCAAGCCTGAAGCGCCGGTGGTAATCGCGGTTGCGAAGCCGCAGCAATCTGTGGAACTTGTGCCCGTCCCTGCGGCAAAAGCCTGGACGAGTCGGAAATGGACCCTTGGCTCGGTAGCCGCAGCCGTCCTGGTAGCTGCCGCAGTTCTATTCAACTGGCCATCTCGCAAATCTGGCAATTCCCAGCCGATGACAGTTGTCCCCTTTACTTCCTACCCGGGCCGGGAGACCGCTCCTTCGTTTTCGCCAGATGGCTCAAGGATTGCTTTCTCCTGGGATAACGGCACAAGGAGCCGCTCGGGAGGGCCCGGGTTTGATTTGTATGTAAAAGCAATTGGCAGTGAAACGGTGCTACGGTTAACCAACCATCCTTCCGAATGGATCAGTTCGACGTGGTCCGCCGACGGCACGCAGATTGCTTTTCATCGTCTGGCTGCTGACGACACTGGCATCTACGTTGTGCCCGCATTGGGCGGACCGGAACGCAAACTCCTCGCCACCCATATACCGTACTCTGTTGCCGCGCCCATCAGTTGGTCCCCCGACGGGAAATGGCTCGCCTTTTCCGATACCGAAAACGGACGACCCGACGGCCGCGCCTTCCTGCTCAACATGGAGACTCTCGAATCTCACGAGTTTCCCCATGATCCGTCCTGCAATCACGAGGGAGCCTTAACGTTCTCGCATAGCGGGCAGGAACTGGCCATGTCCTGTGTCCATAACACGAGTTCCTTCGAGTACTTGGTTACCGATCTTCAGGGAAAATCCAAACGATCGCTGACCACGCGGCACGAATTTCCACACGGACTAGTTTGGAGCGGCGATGATAAGTCGCTCATTGTGGCAGGGGCAAATGCGTTGGGCGACGAATTCTATGTAATCCGCGTGAGCGATGGCGAGGTGCACGAACTGTCGGTCGCAGCAGGAGATTGGCCAACGATTTCTCGCGATGGGCACAAATTGGCCTTCAGCCTGGCCGACCACCGCGTGAACATCTGGAGAAAAGACCTGGAACATCCTGAAGCCCCGGCGGTCCAGATGTTGGTGTCCACCCGGCAACAAAACAACAGCCAATATTCTCCCGACGGCAAACATGTGGTCTTCGATTCGGCTCGCTCGGGAACCTGGAGCGTTTGGGTGGCCGACGCCGATGGCGGCAATCTCGTTCAGATTTCGCACGAAGGGCCAGCCGGTTCCCCCCGCTGGTCGCCTGATTCGCAGAAAATTACGTTCGTGATGACAGAACTCAGCGGTCTTGCGGGCGTGTACACGGCGGATATATCGGATCGTTTTGCGCACAAACTGAAAACCAATGTGCGGAAGGCGGACTCTCCATACTGGTCGCACGACGGAAAGTGGATCTATTTTCGCGGCTCCGAAGGCGTTGGTCATCAGCTCTACCGTTGCCCTGTGGAGGGAGGTGATGCCACACTTCTTGCGGGATCACTGGACCTCGTCACTTCCATCGAGTCTTCCGACGGCAAGGCGCTTTACTTTCCATCGAGAATTGCCAACCCGAACATCATGATGCTTGCGCTGGACCACTTCGGTGCGACGCCCCAGGAAGTTTCCGGCATGCCGAAAATAACTTATTTTTCTCAGTGGACGCTCGTGCACGACGGAATCTACTTCGCCCCTCATGACAGCCCACGGAGCATTTGCTTTTTCGATTTCGCTACCAGGCACACCCGCGAAATCTTCAAAGCCGATAAAGACCTGGGCGATGGCATGTCCGTCTCTCCCGATGGCCGCTACATGCTCTACTCGCAAATCGACCAAAGTAACGCCAACATCATGATTGCGAATTACTTCCACTAACCGATCCTCTTGCGGGATAAAGGCGAGTAGCTCATATAATTGGTACTCCGCTAGGCAGAGTTAAGTCCCGATAAGCCGGCTCGCAGGAAGTGATCGCGACTGCTTCCGGATAACGGAGCATCCGGAAATGGAGAGCGCCCTCTTTCCATTTCAGGCTGAACCTACAGACTTTTCGTATTGAGCTTCCTTGCTACCGGCCGAGGTGCTCGAGGGCCGTTCGAAGCGCCGTGTCGGAAATTCGAATTACTCCGAGGTAAGGATTGTACAGTTCCAAGATCAGGAAGATGGCAAAGGACACCGATATCGCAGAAACGAGAAAGGTAACGACCACGGTCGCATTCAGCGGCGAGAAGAGGCCGAAGCTAATAAAAAGGGCGGTAAGCCAGAAAATCAATACCATCAGCATTGGTACGGAGCCCGAACGGGTTCTCTGTTCAAACATTAGCCAGCGTGTTTGCCCGAGGTTCATCACAATGCTCAACGCCTGAGATTGAATCGAGCGTTGCACATCGGTCTTAGGCGAAAGTGACTGAATGTCATCGTATAAGGTTTCTGAGCTGGCGGAAGCCTGTGCCGGTAGGGAAAGATCAGGGCGGTCATTCGACCACATCTGGTCGATGGCGTTTACCACGGAGTTTCGCAGCTGATCTCGGGCTTCTTTCGACTCCGGGCCGTAATGCGCCAGGACCCGATCCAGCAAGATCACCTTACTGGACATATCCGTGAGTTCGTTCTTCTGAGTGTCGAATGAGTTCTTGGCGGAAGCGATCAGCATACCTAGAACGAGCGCTGACATCGTCGAAACCAGCGCCATTGCTATCTTCACGGCATCTTTTGAATCGGCATTCATGTGGTGCTGGGGCAAAATGGTCCTAAGCCATATGCCGAGCAAAGCACCTCCAAAAGCGAATGCGAAGGTAATCAAGCCGATTGTGACGGAGCTCATGCTTATCCTGCTCACTCTCTCATCGTGAAGATGATCACGCGCTTTTCTACGCCCTCTCGAAGATGAATCAGGGGATTGGGCCTGCCAGCATGAAGGCGAGGTCAATCGCCGTCCACTGTAAGTTCTACTGAGGCTGTTCATATTGGCCTCGACTGCAGACTCGTAGGCACCCTACACCGGACGCCAAGAATATCGGACATCCCAACCGCCCGAAAGGCGAGCGCCTACTGTCACAAGAAAGCACGCTTGTTGTTCATCCCAGACACCCGATAACGATGATGCTCTTACTGGTAGTTTTGCCAGTGTTCCGACATGCCCCGGTCGTTGTGCTATACGGGAATGCAGCAGCAAGTAGCGCTAGGTCAGCCTTAGTCGAGCCAGCTGAAGGTGTGGAGTTTTGCCTCTTCCTGCATAGCTCGGGACCAATCAGCCCCTTCCGGAAGCGTCAGCCTTGCGCATGAGCGAGAAAATAAGGTAGAACCCAGACAATGCGGTTCAAAACATCGACCGACAGCCTAACTCGCCTTCCAATTTTCAGTTTTTTCGGACGGGTTTCGCGGCGCATTTTCCACTCGGCCTGGTTTGCAGCGACGGCGCGAACCGTTCTGGTCGTCTTCGGCCTATCGTCCGTAGTTGCAGCCCAATCCAATGAGCCCAAGCGAGTCCTGATTCTCATGGAAGAGGATGTTAGTTGGCCGGTTTACCGACTAATGGATGAAAATATTCGCGCCACCCTGACAAGCAGTTTGCCGGGACAGATTCTAATCTTTAGTGAGCACCTGGATCGGGACCATTTTCGGGATGTTGCCATTCAAACCGAGCAAGTTGCATGGATTAAAAAAAAGTATGCCAATTCCAAATTGGACCTCGTCATAACAGTGGGAAACGTCCCGGCAGACATGTTTCCGGGAGTGCCACTTGTATTGTTGAAAGCCGATTCTCAACGAAAGCCTTCCAGCCCGGTGACATCAGAATCAAATTCTGCAAGTGTGTGGGTTAGTTTTGACCCTCAAAGAATTCTAGAAGTGGCGCGGCGACTCCAACCACGTGCGCGACGCATCGTGATCGTCGGCAACGATTCTCATGTGGAAGGCGGTTTCTTAAGCAGACTTCGAGCCGTGATTTCCACGAATGCTAGCGACATGGAAAGCGTTTATCTACTGGATCTTCCCGTGGCCGATATTTGTAAAAAAGTTTCCGAGCTAGGGACGGAAAGTATCGTAATTTTCATGAGTCTCACACGGGACGAGAAAGGGCAGCCTCTTATCTCGGCGGAAGTGATTCCGAAAATTGCGGCGGCCTCCGGCGCCCCAGTGTTTACCCTCCTTGATACGCATGTTGGGACCGGGAGCGTGGGCGGTTACGTTGCCAGCTTTGCAGAAGTCGGAAAAGCTGGCGGCCAACTGGGATTGCGTATTCTTGCTGGCGAGCACCCAAGCGATGTCGTTGCTCCTAACGTGTATCTTTTCGATTGGCGTCAATTACAGCGTTGGAAAATTTCAGAGTCAGCTCTCCCCTCCGGCAGCGTTGTTTTATTCCGCCAGCGCACCGTTTGGGAAACTTACAAGTGGTACATCGTGGTGGCCATTTTGCTGTGTGTGTTGGAAACGTTGCTGCTTCTCAGTCTCTTGTGGCAACGAAGAGAAAAAAGGAAAGTCGAAGCTTCTCTGGTTGAGCAGCTGAGCTTCGAAAAACTACTTTCCGATCTTTCCGAAAAGTTCATCAGTCTGCCCGGGGATCAGGTTGCCGTAAACGTAGAGCAGGGACTGGGGCGTATCGGAGAGTTTCTGAAAATGGATCGGGTGACGCTCTTCGAGTTTTCGCCCGACAGGACAGAATTAAAGATGTCTTTTTCCTGGGTGGGTCGAGGAGCCACTCCACCTCCCGTTTCCGTAAAGACGGCTGATTTACCGTGGTGGAGAGTCCGGCTCCTTCGTGGAGAGGTAGCCTTTGTCTCCGACCCGAATGACCTTCCGAAGGAAGCACTCCCGGAGAGGGAATACTTCCGCCAGATGGGTATCTTGTCGGCAGGCACGGTTCCGCTGAGCGTAGGCGGTGAAGTCAATGGCGCCATTTCGTTTGTTAGTACGAAATGCCGCGTGATCTGGACTGCGGACTTGCTCAACAGAGTCAGAGTCTTAGGAGAAGTATTCTGGAACGCATTGCAGCGGAAGCGCTCGATGCAAGCCTTGCTCGCTGGTCAGGCAATTCTGCGCGAGAGCGAAGAACGGTTTCGCTTGGTTGCAAACACGGCCCCAGTGCTCATCTGGATGTCCGGCACGGATAAGAGTTGTAATTTTTTCAATCAGGGTTGGTTGAGTTTTACGGGCCGTTCGATGGAACAGGAATTGGGAGAAGGATGGGCTTTGGGAGTGCATCCTGAAGATCTCCAACGTTGTCTTCGAACCTACACCGCATCGTTTGACGCTCGGGCTCCCTTCGAAATGGAATACCGGCTACGACGATTCGATGGAGAGTACCGGTGGATTGTGGATTACGGGACGCCCAGGTTTGAACCCGATGGCACATTCTGTGGGTATATTGGCTCGGCCGTTGACATTACCGAGCGGAAGTCATCGGAAGAATCCCTTCACACCTTGAGCGGACGCTTGATTCATGCCCAGGAGCAGGAACGCGCACGCATTGCCAGAGAACTGCATGATGACTTCAGCCAACGCTTGGCTCTTCTCGGTATTAGTCTGGGACAGCTATGGGAAGAACTCCCCGAATCGCAAACTGAGCAGAGAACCGGAGTCCTGGAAATACTGAAGGGAACCAAGGAAATGTCGTCGGACCTTCATTCTCTTTCTCATCAGTTGCATTCCAGCAAGCTGGAGCTTGTGGGACTGGTGTCAGCTCTCAGTGGCCTTTGCAAAGAAATGGGCGAGAAGTACAAGGTTGAAATTCATTTCACCAAGAGTGGAACACTTCCCAAGATCACCAAGGATGTAGAACTGTGCCTATTTCGAGTCACCCAAGAGGCTTTAGGCAATGTGGTTAAACATAGTCAGGCTCAACGCGCGCAGGTTGACCTTATCTCGAACCCAATGGGCATTAGCCTTCGTATTACCGATACCGGCAAGGGTTTTGAACCTGACCTTAGCAATCCGGACGCCGGTATCGGATTGGTTGGCATGCGGGAAAGGCTCCGGCTTGTGGGCGGAAGACTGTCCGTAAAGTCAGAACTCCTGCATGGGACCGAAATCCTAGCCGAGGTTCCTTCGGCTGCTCGAGAATTGACGCGCCGGTGAGGGCGCGGGCTGTGGAAAATTGAAATTGTGGTTCTCGCGTGCCGTTGCTGCGCCAACTGTGACGAATCGGGAATACGGTGAATCGAAAGAATCCCCGAGCTTGTGCTATATGGCACACGAAACACCGAATGATCGCGGTCCAGGTCCGGTCATTTACCTTTCCTCTAGTAATTTCTGCCAATAGTCAGCGGTTTCCTTATTGTGCATAGTGACCACAGAGGATTGCCACGCGGCTAAGGAGATGTACTCCCGATCGGAGACAGCTCTGAAAGCCCAGGTTAGCCTGGACCCCGGTGCGAGTGGTAAGGCGAGGCCAACCACACATGTTGATGTACCCATGAATCTGCGACGGGTGATATTGGCGGATGATCTCGCGCTCGTGTTGAAGGCTGAGTCTGCATTGTTGCGTGAGTCCTTCGATATCGTCGCCATGGTTTCTGACGGCCACGCCGCCTTGGAAGCAATCCTAAAACATGAGCCTGAACTAGCCGTCTTGGATATCTCCATGCCAGGTATGAGTGGGATAGACGTAGCCAGTGAGGCCAGGAGGCGCGGCAATAAGACGAGGATCGTATTTCTGACCGTTCATGAGGACGCGGACATTTTGGCGGCATGTCTTTCAGTGGGCGGACTAGGCTACGTTATTAAAGTTTATATGAACCACGACTTGATCCCTGCGATCAATGCGGCGCTCGGCGGCCGCGTATTTGTCTCTCGCTTTTCTTAGCAGATAAAGACGCTCTTGAGGCTGGCAGCATCCCGAGAGATTTCCTTGGCGATTGGTAATTACATATAAAAATAAAGCTTCTTCGGCGGGCAGGGAAGTAGGGTTGGTAACCGGGAGTTCATGATTTCCGCCGATGTGTTGTTGGGCTACCTTCTGCGCTAGTGTGCCGGGCTTATCGCCGGGTGTTCTTCGCTACCCCCTCCCTACGAATTTTGTAACCGTTGCTGATAAAGGACTTGCGGTTTGCGTGCCGTGGGTTATGGCCTGGGCGGTGGAGTGCCGGGCTGAAGCCCGGCGCTACGTCTACGGCATCCGCACGTTGGTTGGTTACCAGGGTTTACCGTCGATGGTGAGGCGGTGGGTGTGGTCGAAGTGGACGGTGTAGTCTTCGCGGATTGGCTCGCCCGGTCGGCGTCGGGGTTGCGCTGGCAGTGGAGTGGTTGGCGGGGCGTTGTTGGGTGGGGATGTTTGTGTTGGAGGGGGAGCGGCGGCGGTTCGGAGTTGGGTCTCGTCGATAGTCGATGGGGAGGGATCGAGGCAGGGTCCTTCGCTGCGCTCAGGATGACAGGCTGGTGGTGTTGGCGCGGCGGATTGTGGCAAGGTCGCGTTGGCGTGGTCGGGAAAGATGGAACGCGCGGCCCTGAGGGCGGCTTCGGTGTCGGCGGCCGAGGGGCGCGTTGTGGACGACGGCTGTGGAGACGCGGTGGTCGGTTGCGACGGTGACTGGAGTTCGGTGCCGAGGTCGACGGCATCGGGTTCGAGTTCGGGATCGTCTTCGGATACATCCTCGGGTTCGGGGGCGTTGGGGTCGGGTGGGTAGAGGTGGTCGTGGTTGGAGGTGACGGAGGTGTGGATGGCGTCGCGCCAGCCGTCGGTGCCGAAGGCGTTGATGTATTCGTGTTGGGCCAGGCGTGTGGACTGCATCAGGGTTTGGAACATGTAGGCGACGGTGCGAGCTACGCGGGGCTTGATTTGGCCGCGGATTACGGCGGGGATCAGACGGCCTAGGGCGGTGTTGAGATCGCAGGCGGAGAGGTAGTCGCCGGAGAAGAAATAGGTTAGGTCTTTAGCCAGTTTTTCGGCGGTTTGGGATTGGGATTCTTTTTGAGCGTGGTAGAAGCAAAAATGCGGGTGGCTGCTGATGCGTGGGGTGCGGCAGCGGCGGCCGTCTTCGTAAGTGAAAAGACAGAGGGATACGCGGTCCTTTGGACTGAGAGAAGCCATGGGAGTCTCCTTGATTTAGTTTTGAGATTTTTGGATTTGCAGTTACGGGGGAAAAAATATGCTGACGGAAAAAGAAAAATGCCGGGCTAAAGCCCGGCGCTACGTCTAAAAACAGAAACGCCTCGCTGGTGGCGAGGCGCAGTACTGAACGGGAATATTATATCGCAGATATAATACGGAGCAAGTTAAAAAGTTCGGGCATTAAATGGAAGAGTTAAAACCCGCGGCGTTAACAGACCTTAAAACAGAAGGTTATACGACTCCATCCAGCGCACGCTTCAACTGCCGGCGCGCGATTGAGTGTCACTTTTGACAGTTACAACTTCTTAGGGCAAAAGGCAGTATCGCCAACGTTTAAGACATTGCCGTCTACGATTCAGAAAAGGAATTGGGCGCGATGTTTTTCTCGCACGCCGGTGAACGAGAAGCACCACAGGTGCCGTTCAAACGCGTCAAGCTTGGCCTGGAGAAATGCGATGGCAAGAACCCTGGTGATGATGTCTGCCGCGCTTGAAATGGCTACCGGGGCTGCACTGATAGCCAATCCTAGCTTTGTCGTTCATTTGCTAATAGGCAGCGCGCTTTCTGATGGCGGCATTGCGATAGGGCGGGTTGGAGGATTTGGGCTTTTCTCACTTGGTTTGGCGTGTTGGCCGAATGGGAGGGTCGTAAACGTGCAGGCCATCGCGGCACTGTTTACTTACAACCTGTTTGCAGGATTTTACATCGGCACTCTCGGGGTTGTGGGAGGTTTCGCTGGTTTCCTATTGTGGCCAGCGTGCGTTCTACATGCTGTGCTGGCGTTCCTGCTAGCGCGTCCAGCCTATCAGGCAGTTCGGCGGAAGGCTTATGGCGTCGAAGTACAAAACGTGAGTCCCACTTCTCCAAAATGAACCGAATATGCAAGACGATCTGGCGATGGGCGTTGCTCTTCTGCTTCGCATGTATGCCAGCTCGCGCGCAGGATACGCAGTTCATGCCGGAGACTGACGCGTATCTCAAATTGAATTCCGTTGTTCGGGCGTATTTGCAGGCCAAGGACGATCGGGAAGGTGGAGATTCGACGCAAGCTTTCGATAGGTCCTAGCATACAGTTTTATCTGAAACCACTGATAACGCTGAAACGTGTGACGACCTTTGATCTGGACGATTCGAAGTCAAGAGCGCTGGTTTTGGAAATCGGATACCGCTATCTTGCCGCTCCGGATACTCCCGGCGAAAATCGGATGGTAGTTGCCGCTACTTCGAACTTACCGCTCAAATATGGTTTCCATATTTCGGACCGAAATCGCGGGGATCTCGACTGGAAGAGCGGCGGCTTCACCTGGCGCTATCGGAATCGATTTACGCTGGAGAGAACTTTTGCAATTCATTCCTATCATTTTATTCCGTATGCCTCTGCTGAACTATTTTATGAAAGTCAGTACGGTAAGATAAGCACCACTTCCATTTATGCAGGCAGCTTGTTTCCCGTGGGCAAACACGTTGAATTCAATCCTTATTATGAGCACGACAACAACACGGGCAAGCATCCGAATAAACAAGTGGAATCGGTGGGGCTCGCCGCCTATTTTTTCTTTTCTGCGGAGAAGAAATAAATTGTGGAGGTGGATCGAGTCAGAGCCGCGAGGTGAATATTTTTTGCGGGGCGATCACATGACTACGATATGGTTCTTGATCGCAAACTGAATCAGTTCCGCGGTTGACTTGACCGCTAGTTCTTCCATTGTCCGATATTTGTGGAAAGCAACTGTCCTCGGAGTGACATGAAGAACGTCAGCTATTTCTTTCATGGACTTACCCTCAGCCAGGAGCTGCACTACCTCGCACTGGCGCGGCGTCAGCGATTTAGCCCGCTGCCTGCCGCGTGGGTCGCGAATGAAACTGTTCTCCATTCCCTTGGAGATTTGTGGGGTGACGTAAGTCTTTCCCTTGAGCGCTTGTTGAATCGCGTGGAGTAATTCGGAGGAGGCCGATGTCTTCAGCAAGAATCCGGACGCCCCTGCACGCATGGCTTCGACCGCCAAATCAGGATCTTCGTGCATCGTAAGAAAAATCAGTTTAACAGCAGGGAATTTGGTCTTGAGCTGGCGCGCGGCTTCGAGGCCATTCAAAAGAGGCATGCCTATATCGAGCAAAATCACGTCTGGATTGAGAGCCGCGGCGGCGTCCAAGAGAGCGCGACCGTCAGCTACAGTGGCCACGATCTCATAATGGGATTCCAAAAGTTTCCGGAAGGCTTCGACCAGAATTTTGTGATCATCCGCAAGAATTACCCTTGGAAGCTTCATCGTACCCTCCGAACCTAACCCAAACCCAAGCACTGTGACCGGCAGTGACTTGGCATTAAAGACGAAATGAAACTGCTATTGTGAGACCCTGCCCCGCCAGGTACTTCATGTGCCCAAGAGAATAGCATTATTTTGTTCAATCTTGTGCACTTCCACAGAATTGGCCAGATCACTCATCCATGGTCACTCTGGTAGGGATATGGGCTATTTGGAAGCTCGTCTGGGCCCACTAACATCGAGAAACATTCCGAACAACAAGCACAAAGGCTGGTATTTCTACCAGTATGCACCTAAGGACGAAAACGGTAGTTATGATGGGAAGTGCTCCTTAAATGGTTGGCTGGAGCCTACGCCTAAGTAGCGCCCGAGACTGCATAGCCTTCTGTACCTCGGGTACTTAGCTGCTTTTCAGGGAGATTCGTCTATGCCCGCCACGGGAATTGCGGCCCTACCTGCGGGCTTGAAGTCACGACTGTTTGAAGGATTCGCGCAGCGTGAGCTGGCGATCATCCGAGCGGCGGCGACTGAACGGCGATTCCTCGCCAATACTATAATCACAAATCAAGGAACCCCTGCCGAGCACTTGTTTCTTTTGACGAGCGGCCGCGCCAGATATTTTTTCATTACGGAAGAGGGTCAGAAGACTCTGCTTCTTTGGCTTCCCGAAGGGGAGATCATTGGCGGAGCAACGTTTCTACCTAAAGCTTGCAATTATCCGCTTAGCTCCGAAACGGTAAAAGATAGTTCGGTTTTGGTATGGGGCCGTGCCGCCCTTCGAAATCTTACAGCTCAGTATCCAAGATTACTTGAGAATGCACTCTTAATGGCGTCTGACTATTTGACCTGGTATTTGGCCGATCACGTTGCTTTGACTTGCAATACGGCTCGGCAAAGACTGGCCCAAGTTCTGATGCGCTTGGCCGGAGTCATTGGACAGAAAGTTCACGGCGGAGTTGAATTTGACGCGACAAATGAAGAGCTAGCCAGCGCAGCGAACATCACCCCTTTTACGGCAAGCCGCCTGATCAGCGAGTGGCAAGCGAACCGCGCCATTGCAAAGAGACGCGGCAAGATCCTCCTGCGGTCCCCCGAACGCCTGTTCCTCAACGTAGTTTGAATCCTGCTACGAATCCCTGACCTGCCGCAGTATTTCCTGGTTGTTTTTGGGCAATCTCAGAGTTGCGTCCAAGCAACGACAGAATTAGTTGCGCGTGCGAATCTTGCGAGCTGCTCCATCAGCTCGGACGCGGTATAGAAATGGCGAAAGGCATGAACGTTGAAACTGTGCAGGAATTGCAAGTGTCGTTAGTGAGGATCCTCGTAGTGGATGATTTTGATCTATGGAGGGGATTCGTCGTCTCGCGGTTACAAGAACGGCGCGACTTTCACGTCGTTGGAACGGCAACGGATGGATTGGAGGCTGTGGAGAAAGCGGAAGAACTGCAGCCGGACTTGATTTTGTTGGATATGATGCTGCCAAAGCTGAATGGCATTGAAACTGCTCGACAAATTCGGAGGGTGGCGCCACAGTCGAAGATAATTTTCGTGAGCTCGGAATGTGATATAGATTCGGTCCGGACTGCTTTCGAGGCTGGCGGGTCCGGGTATGTGTCGAAAATGGAGGCCGCGGAAGACCTATTGGCCGGCGTCGAATCTGTACTTCGCGGCGAGCGATTTGTCAGCCGCGGATTAGGGGATTCTGGTAGTGTGACGGACTTCCAAGAGTCAGACCCAGAAGACGAACCGACAGCTACGTGAACAGGGTGCGATGGGCAGGGCACGGCCCGTTAAGAACGGCGTTTGCTGCGGCAACTAATTCTGCCAAACTGAGGGTACTGAGAAACTTTTAGCGCAAGTTCGGGTTAGAGTAAGTTCAGGAACACTTAAATTGAGTTTTGAATGTCGCTAGTCCGAATTCTTATAGTGGATGACTTTGACCCTTGGCGGGAATATGTCGTTCTACATTTAAATGACCAGCCATCCATGCGCGTTCTTGGGTTTGCATCGGATGGGTTGGAAGGTCTTCAGAAAGCGGAAGAACTGCAACCCGATCTGATCTTGCTTGATATCAGCCTCCCAAAGTTAAACGGCATTGAATTAGCTCGAAGAGTTCGAAAGCTCGTTCCCAAGGCAAAAATTCTCTTCTTGAGTTCTAATGCCGATCCGGATGTGATACGGGCTGCTCTCTGTGCGGGCGGAGCAGGATATGTGCTCAAGATGGACGCGGGGGGAGCTCTTTTGGACGCTATGGATGCCGTTCTTCAAGGCAAGCAATTTGTGAGCCGCAGCCTTATGGGGATCGAAGACCTAACCAACGCCGAAGAACCGGAATTGAACCGAGATTGACTGGTAGTTTTGACAGTTAACCGCTAATTCTACACCCTCCTATACTCCTCCTGCTTCCGACTGATCTTTCAAGAAAGCGCATTCGAATGCTGCCTGTAGAGTGTCCAACCATCTGACTATTCAATGGATGCGAGTCATATTCAAACTCGCTCTGGGGGTGGTGCTCGCCGCTGGTTCTATCAGTGCGGTGCAAGCGCAGGATCTTGCGCCTCGAGCCTATGTGATAACGCCGGTGCATTCCAACGCGATTACGATCACCTGGTCGTTCTTCGACGGGGGCGTAAACTTCAACGGCACAATTCCGGTCACTAACGCCACGGGTACTTACTATATATCGGTCATCAATTACTACCACTCCATGAGTTTTTTTGGCCGCTCGGCAAATTTTACGGTTTTGCTGCCCTATGCAGTGGGAAATTTCGAGGGCGACCTCGCGGGACAACATAGATCGTTATACCGTTCGGGCCTCGCCGATTCCAGCTTTCGGTTTTCCGTAAACCTTATGGGCGGACCGGCTATGCAACCGAGAGAATTTGCCAAGTGGAAGCAAAAGCGACTACTGGGTGTGAGTCTAAGAGTGGTTGCGCCTACCGGACAGTACAGCAGCACGAAACTAATCAACTGGGGCGCCAATCGGTGGGCTTTCAAACCGGAGATTGGATATTCCGAACGGCGGGGACACTGGTTGCTGGATGGTTACGCTGGCGGGTGGTTTTACACCACAAACCAGTCGTTTTATACCGGTGGCGCGGCAAGCCAACCGCAGAGCGAATCGCCGATTCTTTCCCTGGAAGGGCATTTGAGTTACGACGTGAAGCCGCGCTTTTGGCTTTCGCTGGACGGTAACTTCTGGTGGGGCGGCATTACCAGCCTGAGCGGCATACAGAACCTAGCGACGAAACAAGTCGGCTCGCGCATTGGAGGCACGGTTTCCATCCCGATCAGCAAACACCAATCCATCAAAGCCAGCTACAGCAATGGCACATATATCAGCTTCGGCGGAAACTATCAGAACGTTTCAGTCGGATGGCAGTATTCCTGGTTGGGCAGACCGAATTAGAATCGTGCCCGACTGCAAATGCATTCAAAAGGCACTAAACAGCCGTTGCCCGCGCATTGACGACTCTCTCTTAGGTGCCAGCGATACCTTTATTTTGGAGGATCCTGACTACCACCCGGCGGTTGTCAGCCTGCCCTTCTGCGGTCGTGTCGGGCGCCACCTGCCTGCTTGTGCCCATGGCGCCGGGAGACAGAATGTTTGTCAACGGAATCTGGGCATTTTGTTCGAGGAAGTCGGTGACATTTTCGGCGCGCTCAGTGCTGAGTTTCTGGTTTAGAGCCGCACTGCCGACCTTGGAAGCGTAGCCTTTCACTTGAATGAGGTAAGCATTGATGCCCTTGGCCTGTTGGGCTAACGCCATCAGTTGTGGTTTGTACTGGTCCTCGACAATCACCTTGTCGTTTCCGAACAGAACTGTAACCTCGCCCAGAATGTTGTACTCACCAAGCTCGCCGAAGCGCTTATTGGCAGCTTCAATGGCAGCCTTGTTCGCCGCAAGTTCCGCCGCATGCTCGGCACTCACTTTTTGTTCTTCCTGGATTTGTGCCTGTTGCTGCTGAATTTGCTGCTCTTGCTGCTTCATCTGCTGCTGTTGTTGTTGGATTTGTTGCTCGGCAGGAGTCAAGCCCGCCTGGATGTCTTGGGCAGTCTTGAGGTCCGAACCATGGAAAATAACGCTGTCGGCAACCAGTTGGTTTTGGGCATTCATGGACCCTTTCACCTCAACCGACAGTCCAGGAACTAGAGCGGTCATGGCTAGGTGCTTTTTCCGAAATGCTCCCTCAGGCTCCAAAACTTGCGTAGCAGCCGTCAGGACTACGGTGACAGTCTCGGAATTTTGAGACTGAACAGTCATGGTGGCGCCACTCCTTCCATTAATCACACCTTTCACCTGGGTGCTTTGCGCGGCAGCTACGCCACTAAGAACCAGAGGCGCTAGCAAACCCAGAATCATTCTTAGGACGATTGTTAGCTTCTTTCTTTCATTCATCTTTCAGCCATCCTCTTTCTATGGCATCCGCGGCGGGGTGCGTATGCCCGAGTGCAACATATAGTGTGTATGGAACGATTCGGCTTTCTTTGTGTTCCGACACCTAATGCATATTCGGGGCAAGGAGAGGAGCAGCGATACTGTCAATACTTACACCGCCTAGCTTATGTTGCGTTGGAAGACGAAGGCGATGACGATTGGCCGGATTTCCGCCCATGTGGAATTTCAAGCTTTTGACTTACAAGGCAAGTGGATTTACTTCCGAGTTGCCCCTGATACGTCCAGGAGCGACGTGAGGCGCGGAGATCGCTTCCTACAAGCCAACTTCTCGTTATCGAATCCCCGAGGCTCGTTTCAATGAGGTTTTGCATTTCACTGACGAATGCTGCGCGTGCCCACTCAGGGGTAGTTCGTTACCTTCGGCGTCACGCGAGGATGTATCGCGGTGGCTTCGCCCGTGTCGTTGATCACGTGGCTGATCGTTCCGTGATCGCCGAGCGCCACGGTGATCATGTCATGGAACCGTACTTGCGGGCTCTTGGGCGTTTCGATTGCCCGGGTCAGCTCGACATCCGGATGGGTGAAGACGCTGTATACGCCCAGCCCCCACGCCTCATGGGTCGTCACGCCGTCCGCCACTTTGTACGAAGCCCAGCCGTTCACTCCCGGCGCACTCGTATAGCTCGCCTGGTTCGGAGGGTCGTAAGGAATCTCGGACTGATAAAAATACGTTCGACCGCCATTCCCGTTCCACAGAACCTGGAATTGCTGGTGATGCTCCACAAAGAGGCCATAGATGGTGACCTGGTTTCCATTCACCACCAGGCCGTTCTCGCTGGTATTCAACTGCCAGCCCACTCCCGAGCCGTGGTCCGCTCTCCATATCCACGTATGGTCCACAAGTGTGTCGTTGCTGTTGATGCTCAAATTCACCTTGGCCCGGCCCACGCCCGCGCCACCCACGCGAAAGAAAACATCGTGCAGCGCGATCGGGTCGTTCGCATGACGCGCCCGGCTTCCGTCTGGCCCTACCTCCAGCAGCACCGGAGACTCACTAGGCCCCGCATCGAAGAGCAGTCCGGCAATCTCGATCCCGTCGTCATCAGTCGTTGTCATCGCCGCCGTGCCCTTCATCGGACGTAGGGTCGCAAACCCGAGCCCCAGCACGACTGCATGCGGCCGTGTCACGCGAATCGGAGCGGCCAGTTCATAGATTCCTGGCGTCAGAATCAGGTTCTTGCCTAGGGCAAGCTGCGCGTTGATCGTCTCCGCCGTATCCACATCGGGGCGCGCAATGTAAAACCGCGAAATCGGAATTGTCTCTCCCGGCGTTTCCCCGCCGCGCCACGTGATCCCGACGCTATCGCTGTACTGCTTCGGGACCCGCACGCTGAATTCGCCCGCGGCATTCGTTTGCAGAAACGGTTTCTCGCGCGCCACCGGCGTATGCGCCACGTTCGTGTACGGCGGCGAGGGCCATGCGCCTTCCGGCGGATGCACGACACCGACAAACACCATGTTCCAGTTCGCACCCGTCCAACTCTTCCAGTCGCAGTTGCGCGAGATCCACTGCTGCTGGCTGCCGGAGTCAACATTTCCGTCCACCAGCGAATCCGACATCCAGCCGCCGCTTGCCCAGCCGTGATTCTGGTGCAGCACCAGGTCGCCGCGTACATGCATGCGCCGCAGCGACACCGCCTGCGAAACCGCCCACTGCATCGTGCCCCCAGCCGGCTTTATCGAGAGCCCTTCCGCAGCCCTCCAGAAGGTGGTCGTCGCATTGTTGTGCTCAAGATTCGCATCCACATGCACGTTGCCCGCAATGCGCGTTACATCGGGCGACGCCCCAAGTCCTATCACTTCCGTGTAAAAGCCTACCGGCACGTCCACCGAATAGTCTCCCGGCAGGAATAGCAGAGCGTTCCGCTGTTGTCCAAACTCGTTGTGCTGCTGCGTCGAATACACTGCATCGATTTGCTTCTGGATCGCTTGCGATGACATCGACGGATCGAAGACCATTACATTGGGTCCGAACTCCGGCTTCGCGCCCTTCGCCGCAGGTGTAGGCAGAGCCGTCGTCAGCCAAAGCCGGACATTGCCCACCTGCTGCGCGTTCAACGACAAGAACGAGAAAGAAGAAAATAGAAGGATACAAGAGAAAAACAGGGACAATCTCAGCTTCATGCGGACTCCGGCTTACAATCTTTTTCGGAAGACAAACAATTGTCCTAATAAGAAACAACAGCCGTACCACAATTCGCTAAGGATAAACGATCAGCAGCAACGCGACAATTCGGGAGCCGGGCGTGCCGCCGTGATATAGGAACTCTCGAGTCGAATAGGTGCACGAAGCCTATGGGGTTCAGGGGCTCTTCCTCGGTATAGCAGCGCGGCATGACAGAGCTCCGCATTGGCACGGGCGCCTGGGTCATTTATTTCTTGTCACTGAAATATAAGAGATGGGAGCGGCAGTCTTGAGGCGGTTTGGCCTGCACGCTCCCTGGCTCTTGGAATGATCACTAGAATTTGAAAAAGTGGGCGACCTTCTTTCCGGCCTCCTCCGTGTAGTAGACCGTCACTTTGGCACTCTTCTCGGTGCCTTTGCCGACGTCCTTGCCCACGTCTTTGCTGGCGCTGCCCGTGTACTCGAAAGTCTTTTCTGTCCCGTCCGCGGTCTTCACGACCACGGTTTTTGTGCCTTCGTCGATTTTTGTAATCGTGCCCTTGGTAACCTTCAAGCTGTCCTTGCCAACCTTGCCGATTTCGACGCCGGTTTCTTCAGCGCCTTTGCCGGTCGTACGAACCACGACTTCTGTTCCTTTCTTGAAGCCGTCAAAGCCTTCTTTCGTTCCCTTATATGTGGTATCGCCGGTGACTTTGATCACGTGTTCCGTGCCATCGGCGCTCTTCACTACCACGGTCTTCGTGGCGCTATCCACTTTGGTCACTGTCCCGTGGACAACAGTTCCCACGTCATCCGCCAAACAAATGAACGCTAAGAGAACCATGCAAACAGCCATAAAGCTTACTTTTCTCATGTTATTTCTTCTCTCCTCATGATTAACGCATTTAAGAATCTATTCAATTCACCGACGACTTCGAAGTCGAATCCTGCCCCATTCCCTAGAAGGAATACTCCAATCCGACGATGGCCCCCTTCTGCGTCAAACGGACACCGATACGTTTGGAGCTGTCGTTGTTGTCGACCACGAGACGCGACCCAAGCTGATAGCCCGCGTTCAGGCTGAGATTCTTGGTTAGAGTCACCCCAATCGTGTCGGATGTCGAGACAAAATTACCATATCCCCCGAGATACATCCCGTATACGTTGCCTTCCACAAAAAGTCTGGAAGAGTTCAACAAGTACAACCGGAATTCGGGCCCCGCGACGGGAATGGGAGCCAGCAAAGACGCGCTCGCGGATACAGCTCCCTGTTGCACTCCGTTGATGACCTGGGCAGCGGCGCTGATTTTTGCTGACGTGTCAAACAAATCGACCTGAACTGCGATTCCAAGGTGTCCACGTTTTCGGCGGATAATGTCGTACTGGTAGCCCGGGGCGATGAGAACGGCATGAAGATCGCTTTGAGTGACCAAACTGGCTTCGAACGTCTGGCCTTGGAAGGTAAATGTACGAATTAGCGTCGTTTGCCGGCCGGTATCGAACGGGCTGGCTGCAACGTAGAAGTGGTTCTTTCTGGTGAACTTCCAGTCGAACTTACCGGCAAACGTCGAGTACGTGTTGAAACCCAAGTCTTTTTGTAAATCAACGGATGCGCTGTCACCTGAGACCGAGCCTTGGATGTTCCCAGACGGATTCGAATAAAACCAGAAAGCGTCGATCCGCACTTTATAGACATCAAAGTCGTCGCTCTGCTGAGCGCGGAGCGGTTTGGGAAGCATCAGGAGAAGTATGAATACCATCGGTATGGCACCCCGAAGCGATTTCAACTTCCGGAGATTTCTGGCGTCAATCGACATTAGTTTTCCTCCCGCAGAAAGTGAAAAACCTTAATCTGGCGCTGATCGAATCGCCGCCCCCTGTTTGGAGCGGACCGCGAGCCATCTTCCATTTTTGTTTTGTATAGTTACTCACTCGCGTGACTAACGGTCTTAACGCTTTCGCCGGGCCTGCTCCGTGCTCCACGAGGATGCGACGATACTTTCCCAACCGTCGCGCGGCGGCAACTGTCAAAAGTGACGATCTATCTGGCTCTGTCAGGAGGGATTAAGACGAGGCTTAAGGGTTCCGCGAGTTAGCAGAGCAGAAGTGATGACCTTAAAGCACGAAGGAAATTGGTTTAACTCCTGGGAAACGCGGTTGCAGAAGCCGCCCCTGCCAGGTGCTTAGCTCATGTTGCGTTGGAAGACGAAGGCGATGATGATTGGGGCGGGTGTGGGCTGTCCCTTAAACGTGGCGGCATTGAATTTCCAAGTTTTAATGGCGCTGATTGCCTGTTGGGTGAGGGTGGGCACGTCGTTGATTACGCGAATTTGTTTGGGATTGCCTGAGCTGCCGATGGTCACGTCGAGTACTACGGTTCCTTGCGCCACGCTATTCGCCGGGTATTTTGCGAAAGATGCCAGATTGATCTGCGGTGGCGTGAATTGCGCGGCGTCCGGATTCGTTGGCTGAGCAGGGGCGAGAACTAAACTCTGATATGCCGCGCCTCCCGCTGGGTTGAAGACATTAAATATAACGGTTAGAGAAATTTCGGAAGGGACGGGATTACCTTTATGTAGGGCAGGCCTGAAGGTCCAAAGCTGAACGGAATCCTGGACGGCGCTGGTCAAGGGCGGAGTGTCGCGCAAAGGCTGCATGTTCTGGATTTGCGCGTTATTGTCCAGGCTGAGGAGGAGAGACACGGCACCGGTAGCCTGGGTATTTACAGGGTAGGCGATATTGCTGGCGCTCAGAACATCGGGAGGAGCATATTCTGGAATTTTGCCAGCGCCAGACCGAAAAGGCGCCGCCAGGAGAATGGCCAAGAGTATCGCTCGAAAAGGCAGGGAGAAGCGCAGTTTCATGTTCATTGCGTTTGGAGTCCTCAACGATGGGTCAACGATAGCAGAAAAGAAACGGTAATTTTCCAAGCTCTCCAGCCGTCCCCGTGCGATTGCTTATGCGGATATAAGCGGTCAACTCCGCGTGGGACACTTCGATCAGGCACCCTCGGCTTTTCCCCTCGGCATATCGTCTTCCTGTGATCTGCCTAAATATTTAATCAGCAAAACATTGTTACCCTTCTCATCGAAGATGAGCTCATCGACGAGCGATCTGGCAACCAGGACCCCGTAACCGCCCGCGCGCATGCCGTGTTCTTCACGGTAATTTGCATGCTGGATCGGGTCGTCCGGAGGGTTGGACAAGGCACTGTGGCGAATTTCATCCAGCGAAAAACCCTCTCCCGGGTCTTTGACACGGCACATAACCATGTGCCGGGAGCGGAGGTAAGAGATTTCAACGAATTTATCGGGATCGAAATTCGCGCCATGCTCGATCGCGTTCATGAGTATTTCGCGGAATGCGGTTGCGACATCGTCCCGTTCGGCGTCGGGAAGATCAGCAATCTCATTGATGAACTGCACCAAGCGTTCGGCGGTTCGCATATCGCAGCTAGCTGCGAGGCGGATCCATTGGGGGGTAGCCGAGAGAATCTCGATGCCTTCATCCCAGCAAGGGCCTTCAGCGGCCGAACGAATCATGTTGGCTAGCAATTCCGGCGAGATTGGCTTGGAAAAAAAACTGAAAGCGCGCTCACGCATCGAGGCGATGACGTCAGCCGGCGTAGCCTGATCCGTGAGAATAATCAGCTTGGTATGCGGCCGAACGCGCCGGATCATGCGCAGGAGTTCAACATCTTGCTTACCGGAGGTTTTTTCACTCGTGAGGATAAGGTCACAGGAAGTCGTTTCCGCCCATGCCAGTGCAGCAAGATTGTTGGAAACGTGGCGGATTGACCATGCATTGGGCACCAGCGTGTTGGTGACCACTTCGTCGACTTCGGGGTTCGCGTCGACAACAAGTGCAGTTCTAACTGGGACCGGTCGATTCGCGACATGTGGCAAGGCATTCATACAGTGCGAATACGCGGACTCTAGAAGACTTGAAGTTTGAAGACTATTGTCAGAAATACCAGAGGTTAATGGACATTAATAGAGAGCGGCAGCGGGAGCGCTCTGGTAATGCAAGTAGCGGCGGCGGGAACCGTGAAGGCTAGCAGGGCTTACTGACAGGAACCGTCATCCACAAACTGGCCGCTGGCAGCCATTCCAGCCAAGGAGTGTCCACAGCTGACGATTTTTTGGTTCAAAGCATCATTCGTGAGAGCGTCGGGGGCGATGTAATTAAGCGATTGGCGCGCGGCGACGTAATTGTTACTCAGAGTCTTCATGTTTTCGAACTCGCTGTTTAGCAACTGGGCGGCACTTTGATCAGAATCTGTGGAAGCTGCTACTGAGGCCAATCTGAGACCCGCCTGGGCCTGGATGCGATATCCGGATAGCCAACTCTCAGCTATCGGGAATCCATTTTGAATGGCGTTAGCGAGGGCGCTGTGCCATTCCCTGACCAGGGACATTGCTTCAATGCCTGCCTTCAGGAAAGCTTTGGAAAAGCCTGGATTTGCCGGGGCGGGTGCGCTTGTCGGACTTGTCGCGCTTGCTGAAGCTGGCACCGCAGAAGGCGCATTTGTAGAACTCGGCAATGTGAGCGTGATCTGGTTTCCACTAAAGCTCAGAGAGCCATTCGCAACACGTGCCAAGGTTTCAAGGTCAACGTAGGACCGCCCGTTCATCTGAACGACGGTCACTTGTCCCAGCTGGCCGTTTAGAATAAGGATGCGAGTATGCTGCGTTGATGCCTGGCACAGGGCAAGCACTGGCAAAATCAGCAGCATGGTCAGTATAAGAGGTGCCAAAGACCTTCTATTTCGCATGTTGGACTCCTATTCGGGTCGCCGGTCTTTTCCAGCATACCTTAGAGGACATGCAGAGAGCGGTGCCAGTGTGAAGAGGAAGTGAAGTTTGCCGGTGGTTAGAGCACAAGCCGATTGGAAGGGAGGGAGCCACTTCCAATCGGCCTATACGCATTACAGTTCTGCTCTCCAATACGTCAGGGAGAGAACTCTGTTTGCCAATCAGGCTCGCGGGGTCGCAATCCGTGACATGGTGCCGCGAATCGCCATGGTTGCCAGCGAGAGTCCGCAGAAGAGCATTCCAAGCAAGCCGATAAGCGGCAGCTGGCTCGCTGTCTTGGGAAGCTTCGTGGGAGCCGGTTCGGGAGCTGCAGCGGCTGTTTCTACTGGAGCAGGCGCTGGAGCCGGAGCTGGCACAAGAACCAGAATTGCGACGTCCGGTTTCGGTGCAGGGGGCGGCGGCGGCATGGATCCGGTACGCTTCACTATCTGTGCGACCACAGTGGCGGGCTGCTCAATCACCTGCTGAGCATCTACCTTCATCCCTTTCCTGAGGCCGAATGCGTCCGTTTCTTGCCCGTTGACCATAAACTTCTGGCCGTTCGGAATCTTGAACTCTTGATTCTTGCCATTCTCCATCGTCAAGATGACGGAATTTGGAGGATTAATGAACCACACGGTGCCACTGACCGTTTTAATGGTGGTGATCACCTGCGGTGTGGTTGTGGTAATGGTCTGCCTTTCGACCGTCATGCCCGGCTGGAGTTGGTGAACGTTGAGTTGCTTTCCGTCGACGGTCACGGTTGTGCTGTCCGGAACATTGTTGAAATGGCGCAGTGTTCCGTCCTCTGCCTTGATAACGCAGCTGTTGCCGGAAACGTAGACCACGGTGCCTTTTTCGACCTTGACGGTTTTTGTTGCGGCTCCATCTTGCGTTGTTTTTGTTGTAGTCTCTACTTGTCCCGAGGCAGTCAAGCAGAAGGCGAAGCAAAAGCTTCCTCCAGCTAACAGGCCACGCAACATCGTTCTCGACAACCTACTTGCTTTCATCTTGTTTCTCCTTTTTGTTATTTTTCTTGCCCGTAGAAAATGACTCGCTGCTTACACTCACATCGACCCGGTCAGAAATTTGGTAAGACGCAGTGACTATGTATCGTTGAGGAGCATTCCCGATGAAATAGAAGGGATAGCAGGTAACGAGGGTCAAAGTCTGTGTGGACGTCGGAGCCAGGACGGATACATTTTCTGGATCGACAATCTGAATCTGGGTGATCGCGTAGAAGTCCGTTTGGCCAGGGCGGATGACTTCGATCACGTCGTCTGGGACTACGTCTTTAAGGCCGCGGAAAAATCCGTCGCGATGCCCCGCGATTCCGAGATTACCCGACTGTCCAATTTGGGCCGTTCCAAGAATGCGGCCTACGCCGCGATTCAAAGTCAGATCATCCGTGTCGTTGAATACGGGCACCTCAAGATTGATCTTGGGTATGCGCAGAATCGCAATCGGCAGATCTGTTTTCGTGGCGAGGCTTTCCTTGTAGGCGGCGACACGTTTGGGATTCCACAGCGTGAAATCCACGCCGGAGTCTGCTAGGTAAGCGTCCTTCAGCAGGGCACTGTTGCCGGCGAGATGCGCATCCGTTGTGTTAGATCGGAAAAGGTTTATGGCTGCGCGTGATGCCAAGCTTCCGTAGATCCGTGCTCCTGCCCATATCGCCAGCAGCGCCAATCCGATGGCCAGGAAAACACGCTCGCCTTTTCGAATTTTCATGAGACCAATTGAAACCATCTCTCTCATGCTTCTCTCGGTCCTACCGGGCTAGTTCAACTTTCTGCCATGCCGTCATCTGTCTCGTTGCCTTTCCTAGGGATCGAGACATACAGATGCTGGGCTAGAGCGTCTTGCTCGCGGTCTGAACTTCACCTCGTCCCGTTCAAAACACACTCCGCGTCAGATACACAACGCCATCGGGACGAAATCCAGCAACCGTGGGGTTCAAGTTAGGGGTTTTTTACGGGGGCTGGAACTGTCAAAAGTAACAGAGGAAATCGCCTACTCAGTTCTAGTACTCATCCGCGAGCTTTGAGCAACATCGAGTGCGCGTTTGCTCGACGCAGGTGAACAGATTCTGCGTCTGCTCTTTTATTCCAGCAGGGTGGCAGTACCGCTGGAGAGGTCGTAGTAACCGGCCACAACCCTAAGTTTCTTATCTTTCACCATACCCGCGATCACCGTGGAGGCTTGTCGAAGGAGAGCTGCCTGGATCTTGGCGTTAGCCTTCGTGGCAGCCTCGAGATTGGAGCCGGCTTGATCCACAGCGGGCTGAATATGAGGAAAGAGGGCGCTGATCTGCCCGGGTACTTCCTTCCCCTGAATCGTGGCCTTCACGGCCCCGCAGTTAGCGTGCCCAATCACTAGGATCACCTTTGTGCCTAACACTGCCGCCCCATATTCCAGGCTTGCGATGATCTCCGGGGTGATCACGTTTCCGGCGACTCGCGAGACGAACAGATGGCCGATGGTTTGATCGAAAATTATCTCGACCGGAACACGAGAATCGGAACATGCCAGGACGGAAGCATAGGGTTCCTGTTTATCGAGCGTGTTTTGCTTGAGGATAGCCACGTCTTGTTCGTGGGCGTTGGAACGGCCAGAAACGAAGCGCGCATTGCCATCCATGAGCTCCTTGAGGGCCGCGTCTGGGCTGAGCTTACTTTGAGCCATGACGGGACGCGGAGCTGCTAAGTCGATGCCCGTTGCAGTGACGAGGCCGGCCATCGTACCTCGCAGAGCCATTTGGAAGAAACGGCGCCTTGAGGATTCGTTGGCCACTGCGCAGGGCTTCAAGTCTTCGCCGGAGCAGCACTGTTCTGCTGGGATTGGCTGAGTGGTTCCCGCAGCAGGATTTTTGGAATTAAGGGGATCGCTCATCTGGTCTCCTCCGAGCTGTTGTGCGCGACTGTGAACCGCTAAGCGGATTATCACGGAATGCCGTTGAGGGCTGGTGACAATCAAAACGGCTTCTCGACTGGGATATTAACCGGGTTTGTAGGAGGACGGAACAATAGTTTGTGGCGCCTCACTCATTTTTTCAGGCACCAAAGTCCAAACAACTGTTCCGTCCTCGTATTTACTTAGCCGCAGGGACCCAGACGTTGTCGGCAGCCGCGATGTCTGCGTTCGCCACTTCCGTTGAGATATCGACGCGCTGAAGTCCTTCTTTATTCTTCGGCACTGCCTGGAACACAAGGTAGTACTGGCTGTTAAAGATCTTTTGCAGGCGGTCCAGGTAAGGTTTGAAACTGACGGGATTTTGAGTGCCCAGCGCAAAGTATTCGCCACCAGTTTCGTCGGCGATTTTCGCGACCCCGGACTGGCCCAGTTGTGCTTCCCAAGCATTCCGGCCGAGCCGGCCTGCGCCCGGGGAATAAATCGAGTGAACAATAACGCCGTAACGCTGGCTATTTCTACTTGCCGTATCCGCGTCAGGGCTAATCGTAGCCATGGTATTAGTCGTCGGGGCCCCCATTCCTGCGGGGCTGCGCGAGGGATACGGAGAAGCGGAAGATCTGTCGGCACGGAGGCGGTCAATTCCGTCAGTGATCATCAGAACTTCGCGCCGCACTTTCGCCTGTGGCCACGCTTTGACCAGGCTCATGAGCGACAAATACGGGCTATCCATGGTGGACAAGTTTCCTCGTGGGAGACGCACGGCGTTGGCCGCGAGGTCGTGGTCTGGCGTGAAATTTTGCGTGATCTGGATGGTTGCGTTAGACATGTAGGCAACACCGATCACGGTTGTCGCGGGTTGGGCTTTGATGAAATCGCGCAGATCCGTGAGGTTATTTCCGATCGATGTGTCGCACGTGTCGTCAATTAGAATAAACAACTGCAGAGCAGCGTTCTCTCCCTGAGCGGGAATCAGCTGCGTTACCTTGAGGAGGTTCTTGCCCTGTTTAACCTTTATAGCGTCTGGGCGGAGAACGGGAACTTCGCTGCTGTCATTCATGGCCCCGTCCGTTATGACCATGTGGACCTGGGCCGTGCTCGATGCAGAACTTTCTTGCGAATGCGCAATCCGAACGCTCAACGCCAGCAGGCACAACGCGCCCGATAGGCCGAGTAAGATTCTGTGTGTTTTCATTCATTCCTCCATTCACAATACATATAGAGGTTGGGAAGCTAAGCTCGACACTGTCATTTCTAACAGTAGGGAAGGGCCCACGCCGAAAGCTGGCGAGAACCTATCTCGTAATTTAGAGCTTCGTAGATACCGATTTCTTCAGGGGCTAAAAGCCCCCCCTTTCCGGGGCGCTTTCGGCCCGGCCGAAGCCGGGCCCTCCCGAAGAGCATTCATGAAATAGCTTGTAGTGAACACTCGGTACGCGGCTAATAGGCGCGTCGAGCGGCAATCGTCAAACATACAAACGTGCATAAGGGCTCTGGGAGTGTTACTCGTGCAAATGTGGAAACGATTTGCACGGCTTACTGAACTCAGAGCTCAAGAAAAGGAAGGATCGTCTTCTTGCTTTCTTGTCTGAAGTCCCGGGCGTCGAGAAACTGTTCGCAAACGAGCCGCCATGCTGAACACCGTGTTCGAAATAGACACGAAGATGGCCAGACTCAGTATGCCTAAAACCAGGATGAAGCCCATTCGCGCGGCTCGCTGCAATTTTCGGAGGGAGACATTTTTCAGGGAGGAATCAGGATTCTGATCCACTCAGGTCGGAGGCGTCTCCCTCCTACCAAAAGCTAGCGCTCAACGGAACTTATCGGAATTGGCAAAACTAACAGTCGGGGCGCTGACGAAGCGGCGGGGGCGATCAGGTGGAAGACTACTTTATTCGACTCGGGAGTAACCGCGTTTGTAGTATGGGATCCCATAACCAGCAAATTTGTCTTTCGGACGCAATTCGATATGGAGCTTATGCCATTTGCTCTCGCCTTCAAGAACGCCGGCGTTTGGCTTGGGAACTGGCTTGTAGGTCAGAACGTATTGGTATCGCACCGCGAGGCCGAGAGTTCGAACGATACGGGGAAGGTCCTCTAAATTGCGGGCGGTAAAAACGCTTCCTCCCGTGGCTTCCGTCAATGTTTTCAAGTTATGAGGCCCACGCTGCTCAGCGGGACCGATGTAGTTGTATTGCGAAGTGGTGAGGTCTGGGAACGGTTGTTTTGAATTATCCCCAGGCCCTGTAGAAGGTTTTGGTTTTGGTATGTTCGACGGAGCGGTGAAAAGATCAGAAAGCTCGAATGACGGTCCTGCCATTACGGCAAAGACGGGCACGTCGGCCTCTTGTAAGAACCCTTTGATGTCCCGCAGGCTGTACCGGCTATGATTGTCGCCGCCGTCTGAGATTATGACTACGGCGCGCCGCTTGTTGATAGCCTCGCGTTTGATCGCGGTTACGCCCGCGTAGATCCCGTCAAAAAGTGCAGTGCTTCCATTGGTCGGTGTAAGAAGGGAGGGG
Source organism: uncultured Acidobacteriota bacterium (assembly GCA_963784015.1). Classification (GTDB taxonomy): domain Bacteria; phylum Acidobacteriota; class Terriglobia; order Acidiferrales; family UBA7541; genus Acidiferrum. Next base: position 2,462,982 of record CAWAPX010000013.1, on the reverse strand, counting down.
AGTCTTCGACCAAGATCCGCTTGATCGCCAGTGAACGGAGCAAGGCGTGTCACTCGGGTTTCAACACCGAACAAGGAAAACTCGTCACGCATCGGAGCTTGTAGCTGACCTGGGTCCAGAATCGAAAGGGTAGCTTCCTGGACGAAGGGAATTTTGCTGGTCATGCTGGAGCTCAGATCCGCCAGAATCACGAAAGAAACCGGCTGACGCTCCCTCTCACAGGACACTATTCGTTGTTCTACGCCATCTTCAAGGATCAGAAAGTCGTTCTTGCTGAGACCTGTGGCCACGGACCCTTTATCGTCGAACACGGTAACGGGAATTTGAACTAACTCGACGCTTGCTATGATGCGTACATCGGCTGGCGATTGTGCGGCTGGACCGTTAGCCGGGCACACCAATGAACCTATGGCGAGAAATAGAAATATCCCTCGGTTTGTTACCATCCTCCCTCCCAACCGACACCAATTGGTCGGAGGTATATGCGTGCGCTCCTGTTCTGTCAACGAGCGACAGAATTATGTTACCTAGCGGTCCTTTGTGGCGTCGCAGGCGGGCGGGGCCCATGGCCGACGGCTGAGAAAGCAGGGGCAAAAAGTGAACTACATGCCAGGAAATGTGGAGGTCTAGACTTCGCACTTATGCTTGCGGGCTTGCGTTACCGAGAACGGTCTGCAAATGGTGCGAATTCGGCTCCTTAACTTTGAAATGTGAAAATCCGCAATCCATACAGACAACCAGCTTTGGATATTCCCAAACGCCAGGCTCGTTCAGATTCTTGAGACCACTGAAATGGATGATCATTTCAGCAGAAAATTCTTCCTGATAGGTCGAAGCGCATGACGGACAAGACATAGCGACCTCCGTCTGATTTCTTATTGGCTATACTGCATCGTTTTCAATGCCCGCACCGGGCCTCTGAGCGTAGACTCCGGGAAAAGGCTTGTCTGTTCAAAATCGCACACGGATGGCAGGGACCTTCCCGGCCCGGGCGATTGCGTAGGAGAACATTGCTCGTGGAAGGGCGGTAACCCTAAGGGGCCGCCTGATACGAGAATGGGGGAGAAATGAAAATCCGCCCTGCAAGGACTTCGCGAATGGCAAGCAAAAGGTCGCTCATAATTCGAGGCTTTAGGACGTACCCCGCCGCGCCGGCAGCAAGGCAGGCCTGCACAAAATCAGTGTCGGAGTGAACCGTCAAGAAAACGATCTTCGCAGCGCAGCCTGACTCTATTAATTGCTTGCCGGCATCCAGGCCACTCAGAATCGGCATGGAGATATCCGAAACGATGACGTCGGGGTTTAGTCGTTTCGCGGCGTCAAACAGAGATTGGCCATCGGATACGCGCCCAACGACTTCGCAGGTTGGCATCAGCAGACCTTCAACCATGTCCAGGAAAGGTCGATGGTCATCCGCCAACAGAACTCTTACCTTCCCCAATTGGTCCGCCTATCAGATGCGCGGCGCGACAAAAAGCTGATTGCGAGGGTCCTGGGGGCTCAAGGGACTTTTGTTTTTCGCACGCAGCCGATCCGAGCCTGTCTTGAGCCTAGTCGCCAGTAGAGCTCTGGGATAGTGTCAACAATACCAGTGAGAGGATATCCGACAAGTTTGAGAAAAGCCTTGAGTGAGTAGGCAAATCCAAGTCACGAAAGCTCGTAATAGGCTGATTCTTGATGTGTATACGGGGAGAATATCCCAAAACGGCGCGAAACGGCTGGGTGTGGTAGAGTTAATACCTCAGCCTAGTATGCCTTGGGCTCGGGACCCGTTAGCTGGGCACCGCTGCATTCGATAGTGAACACTCTATTTGGAGTCGTCCATGGTTTGCAAAATATGTGCTTCGGCGAACCTTCAAAGGCTGACTGGGGAGTTGTCAGCCAGTTTCCCTGATCTAAAGAGGGCAGTCCTTCCGCCTATTTACGTTTGCCAGGAAGTCATGGTTTGTTTGGATTGCGGTTTTGCAGAACTTTTCATCCCGATTCCTGAATTGGACCGGCTCAAGCAGGTAAAAGAGGCCTCTAGCCCTTCGAGTCGTTCGTAGATAGATACCTGATTCGAGTGAAAGTATCCTCATTCCTCCTATTCCCCTCGCAACACAGCGTTTAGAGAGATTGAACCTCGGCTCGTCCCTATCCGCCTAGAGTCCCCTTCTCTAGAACTAAAGAGCGCTCGTATTCCCTTGATGTTGGGAATTAATTCCTTCGTCCAGCGATAACCATTTTTGAGGGCAGAAGGGCCCCTCTTGGGCGGACACTGGCAAAATTGACAGTTCTCTAAATCGTTCGAGGCGGGAACTATAGGCGCACCTTGCGACGGACAACGAGTTTCACTCCAACTGGAAACAAAGGGACGATCGTCCCATCAGGAAACTGCATGAGACTTGAGAGAAGCGCAAGGACCTGCGCCGGATATTTTCACCTCAGGGCGGGCACTACTAGATGAACTCGGCCAGTCACGATCGTTACTCCTTAATGTTGTTGATTTCCCTCATTTTGTTTTTACTCCTCAGCGCGTTTGTGTCGGAACATCACCTTCTGGGGGACGTCGTTCTCGCGGTTTCCATATATGTGACCTTGGTTACCGGAACGCTGGAGTTGTCTCAAAAAACAAACTGGCGATGGCCGGGGACTCTCTTGGCTGGCATTTCCATGTCGGTCATGATGGTCCACTTTTTCTATCCCGGTCATATGATTATGGTTGCAAACTGGATTTGCCTGGCTGCCTTCCTCGGATTTGTTTCTGTTGCTCTCTTTTCTTACCTTGGACTCCCTGGCTCCGTGACAAGCGGTCGCCTGTACGGTTTAGTGAGTCTCTACCTCATGCTGGGAGTGTTCTACTTCGCCATTTTCAATTTGCTTGAAACGGTGCATCCGCATTCCTTTATGGAGACGGGATTCACGACTTCACACGAGGTTACCCGGCATTCTCTCCTGTACCTGAGCCTGATCACTCTAACTACCTTGGGATATGGAGATATAGTGCCAGTCACACCCCCAGCGCGGCTGGTTGCCTCATTAGAAGCGACGACGGGTGTGCTGTACATTGCGATTACCGTGGCGCGGCTAGTCTCTGCTTATCAGAAGGAAGATAACAAGTAGCAATGGGGCAGTGTAGTTCGCGAAATGGCATTCAGCAAAGCGACTGCAGGTGGTTTTGCATTCGAGCGCGAGTGCGGAAAATACGCGACTTAACAGTCGCGACGGCAATTCCCATAGAAGCCGCCAATTCGCCATGCGTCCAACCTTCGCCTTTATGAAGGATGAATGTTTGCCTGAGCGACGGATGCAGCCCCTGGAATGCTTTCTCAGCGAGGTCGCCAGCGATATATTGGCGCTCCGGATCGGGACATCCATCCCTGATATCCAGAACAAAATTGTTTTCGCTGACTTCTGTGGGCAGATCGGTTTGACCTGCGGCGCGCGCGAAGTTTTCTTTGCGTATCTTCATCAAGGCTTCGTTGATGGTGATGCGAACAAGCCAGGTAGAGAAGCGGGAGCGCCCTTGGAACCGGCGGATGTTCTTATAGACTTTGCAGAGCACGTCTTGCAGATTGTCCTCAGCATCCGCGTGATTTTTTAGAATTCTGAGCGATACGCTGTAGATGCGCCGTGAGTGCATCTGAACTAACTCGGAGAATGCCTCCGCGTTGCCCTGACGGGCGCTGATGATGAGCGGTTCTTCAGGTTGCGTGTATTGTGTGAGGCTTTTCACGGTTTTTCACCACTTGGTTTAATTTCGCTCCATGATGTTCACCAGACTCCAGGGTCCGGAGCCGAAGCTCTCGAAGGTCACCTGCTGATTTTTCTCCACCTTGAACTTGCCGCCAATGATTAGGCTTCCATCGCTTTTCTTCGGGTCCGCTGCATTCAGATTGATTTCGATGGCCGACAGGTCGTAGTCCGTGGAGCGGCCACTGTTATAAGCCTCGGCGAACTGGATCGGGCGATCCGTAATCAGGCGAATCCTCCGGCCCGTGTCGGTGGGGAACGTGCGGATGTAAGCGATCTGATACCCAACGGTTCCGGTGATCGCGACTCTCCCCTTTGCGGGCATTTTGCTCAGGGTTCTTGCCAAGAGATCGTGGCCGCCGGTGTTGAATGCGTCGATCAGAATTTTCTGGTCTTCCGGGGTGGAGTACGATTCGATGTTAATGGTCACGTGAAACAATTTGCCGGCGGCTCTCTGCTGGCCCCTGGCAGTGGCCTGAATCGTTTCACGCTTCGGCTTGTCTTGCGCTCCAGCTTTAAGACTCGCCAGGAGAAGCAATCCGCTGATGAATGCAATCGTTCCCAGCAAGCTCAAAGCCAGTGCTAACCGTTTCCTGGTCACCGAGTTCTCACTCCGTGCGTCTACACTCGCACGAGGAGCTATGCAGTTTTAACTGGCAAAAGTAACAGTTTATTGGGGAAAAAGTTCGGACGACTGACTTCGAGGCTGGCGCTCAATTCAGCAGAACGCGGAGTCCTCTGAACGTGACTCCAATGATCAGTGCGATGATAAATGGAGGCAAACGGAAAGGCAGTCGTCCTTAGTTCGCCTTGGTTCCGAGATTCAGCGATGAAAGGGTGGAGGGATAATTGGATTTGAAGTAGCCACCTGGCGGTGGCTAAACCTAGCCAAGCTTGGTATGACAGCTATCGTCCACAGAATGGTTCGGCGTATCCCTGCTTGAAACAGTACAAAGCAGACTAGTAGAAACAGTATGGCTGCCACCAAAAGGGCGGTCACGAACATGACCACGAGAGCCTCCTGCACCATATAGACCCTCTTCATTAGCCCCAGCGCGGCGAGGAGAGACAGGGCCAGCACCAGCACCATCCCCATCTGCCAGATCAAGCGTCCGACTGTGGTTCGATAACTTTTGTTTTGCATCTCTTGCCACCAATCGACTGCTCATGTCGCAGCCCGGAAAACCGGATCGGTGTGGAGTGCAGGCGGTTGAGGGTCCCCCACTCGTCCGAACACGCGCATAGTAGGCTTTGTTGGAGGGGTAGGGAAGTGTCAGTTTTATCAGAGGCCAAAGCTGTACTACCAGAACGCAGGGGGGTGAATGATACTGGGTCACCAAAACCCTTCTGTCCACCAGCGAGCGTTCCTCGGACAAAGTCTCAGACATTCAAGAACGGCCAGCATAGGGCTAGCTCGAGATCTGCGCATCCCAGGAATGCTCTGTAAGAACTGACAGTTACGAAGCTTAACTGGGTCCGCTAGTTTCAAAATGAATTCAATCGTCGCATGTGCAAGGTACCCTTTGATGACCAGCGAGCTCGAAGTAGTTTGTCAGCCAATTACGCTAAGTGCAGAGAAACAATACCGTAAGCAGATATGCAGAGTCGGGCGCTGGATGTATTCGAAGGGGCTGGTAGTCGCGAACGAAGGCAATCTCTCCGTGCGGCTGGATGAGCGGCGAATTCTGGTGACGCCCTCGGGCAAGTGCAAGGGGCGGCTGACGATGGAAGATCTGCTGGTTACGGACCTGAGCGGCGAGATTGTCCGTGGGACGGGGCGTCCCTCTTCCGAAATGTTGATGCATCTATTCTTCTACCGCTCCCGGCCAGACGTACATGCCATTTGCCACGCCCACCCGCCGACAGCGACAGGATTTGCTGCCGCCAGGCGACCACTGGAAGCTCCAGTGCTGCCAGAAGTGATCGTAGGACTCGGCAAAATTCCGTTGGCTTCCTACGGAACACCTGGCACCTGGGAAGTTTGCGCGGGGCTTGAACCGCTTGTCGATGAGCACGACGCGTTTCTGCTAGAAAATCACGGCGTCGTAACTTGCGGCCCAGATATCGAAACGGCCTACCAGCGCATGGAAACGGTGGAGCAATTTGCCAAGGTGATGCTCACGGCGGAATTGCTTGGCGGGGCGCACCAGCTGCCTCGCGCGGAAGTGCAGAAGCTGGTAAACGCCAATTGTCGCGGCGGAAGTTCGCGACGCGGTGAAAGCTTCGCTCTACCGCGGGCTGCCGAAGATGTCCGAGGTCGGCTCACTCCGGTGCGCCAAGAGCTCGAACCAGTTACCAAGTGACGGATTTTCAGGGACCGCGTCACCGCGGGACGTATCGGAGAGCTGTGAGGCAAATAAGATCGCTGCCAGGCACAAAGCTGGAAGCGTATTCGGAATACGAAAGGGATAACGATTATGAAGGCTAAATTTGTATTGTGCGCTTTGCTGTTGTGCATTACATCCACGATTGCGGCCGGCCAGCAAGTCTCTGTTAATTACGATCATAACGCTAGTTTTTCTCAGTACCACACCTACGCATGGGCGTCCAACAATGCCAACCAGATTCAAAACTCGATTCTGGCGCAAGCGGCGCAAACGGACATCAACTCTGCGATGCAAGCCAAGGGCTTCCAATTGGTGCAGGAGGGTCAGAATCCCGATCTGCTCCTTGTTGTCAGTGGTGGATTAAAGCAGCAAACCTCCTGGAGCGCCTGGGGTATGCGCGGCATTGGCGGGGGAATGGGTGGAATTACTCCGCAGCAGAATGTTGAAGGCACCTTGATCGTTGATTTGCATAGTGTTAAGACCCAGGCGTTGATATGGCGCGGGATTGCTCAGGATACATTGAGCAACAATGGCGACAAAAACCAGAAAACGGTGGCGAACGCCGTAACGAAGATGTTCAAGCAGTGGCCGAAGAGCTAAACCCTAACTTGCGCAGCAACTGCGGTGGGCGAGCCAAGCGAGTGACGAGCTAGGCTCGCCGAAGGATCCATAGGGTATGTCCATTCGTGGGTTGTGTATGTTATCGGCCCTGCGATCCTTAAGGCCATCTCAGTAGATCTCCACCAGTTTCTTGGGAACAAACTTAACCAAGCTTTGACCGAAGTCGATTCTCGTCGCGCAATCTCACTTTACAAACGGAATTGATTCGCGCCTTCCTGATAATACTTTCCCGACAACCCTCCTAGCCGCGCGCTTTTAGGTTTTAGCAGGCGGATATACGGGCTGATTAAATCGTAGCCAGACTGTGATCTATCAATCTATCCAGCCTATTGGTGGAGGCAGGGCATAGCTGTGGCGAGCCTCCGGATGTAAAGGCGTCACGGATGGTAGATACGCAGTTAGAGTGTCCCACCGCTTATTCTTAGAGCCAGGATCTTCGGAAACTACTCTTATTGCGACGAAGCGGAAGTGCCAATCTTTGTGCCGATGACCTCACCGGAGATGATGATCTCTACACGGCGGTTCTGCTGGCGGCCCTGAGGCGTGTCATTGCTGGCCACGGGATTCGCGGGGCCAAAGCCCTGTGCCGTTATCGTGCCCGCGTCGAGGCCCTGCTGGATGAGATAATCGCGCACTGCATTGGCCCGCTGTTCGGACAGCGTTTGATTGAACGCCGCGGTTCCGGTGGTATCCGTGTAGCCTTCGACCGCGAGTTTGAGTCCCGGGTGGGACAGGACGATGCCTGATAGTTTCGCCAATCCCAATTGCGCCGGCATTCTCAGGTTGAACTTTGCCGTGTCGAAAAGAACGTCTCCCATGTTGACTTGCAGGCCGCGCGGCGTGTCTACCGTCGGCAGCACTCTGTTGAACTGCTCGAGCAGTTGGGCACGCAGGTCTGCTGCGGCCTGACGTGCACGTTCTGCTTCCGCTCTGGCGGCGTCTTCCTTAGCCTTCAAAGCGTCGGCTTCCGCTTTCGCTTTCGTTGCGGCGGCATCTGCCTCTGCCTGCATCTGAGCTTGCTTGGCGGCAGCGAGTTCGGCTTGGCGTTTGGCTTCTGCATCAGCCCTTGCCTTGGCTTCTGCAGCTTGGGCTGCGGCTGTAGCTTCCGCTTGCGAACGGGCCTTGTCGGCCGCGGCTTGCTTTTCCGCCGCTATGCGCAGTTGATCCTGACGTTCTGCGGAAAATGCACGCGCATCCTCCGCGAATTGCACGGCCTGCTTCGCGGTAGAGATGATTTGCTTTTTGTCGGCATTGCTTGTGAGCGCGTTTTCCGCCATTTGCAGGCTCGCTTGAGCTTTGGAAAAAATATCAGGTGCATACTCGGCGGCTCCGCGATCTTTTGCGATTTCAACCGCATTGCGCGCTTCATACATTTCTAGGGGCACGCGAGGATCGGGCGTCAGGGCCAGTGGATTGCCCAGCTTTGCGTACTGACTGCGCTTCATCAGTTGGTACGAAGTGATAGGGAATAGCTTGCCCTTAGTGTTTTTCCGGGTCTCCATTTCCAGGACCACTACCTCACTGGGCACGCGAACCGCAAAATAAGGTTCCGCGGTAATAATCATGGAGAATGTTTGGGCCGGCGTAGTGGCCGTGAGTTTACCTTCGCCATTTTTGTTGAGGAGAATCTCTCCCAAATTGCCGGTGCGCCCGTCCGGTGTGACAGCCCAAAGCACAAAGGTAAGATATTCGGCTCCAATACTGGAAGGCGACGTCATGTCCTTGACCGATAACTCGATGTTCGTGAGGCCCGCATTCGCCCGGGCTTGAACCTTTACTTCACCATTGGCTTGAGGCATGACCGAAGTACCGGTCATGTCGACTTTCGTGGCGCCGCCACCGACCGTGAAGCCGATCGCGACAGTGGACTTACTTATAAGGCTGGAAGCCGGTATTTCCTGCGGTGTCTGCGCCAAAGCCATAACACTCATGGCTCCGAAGATCACGCACGCCGTAATTGCCCGAATCGATTTCATCGTTTTATCCGTCCTGAGATTAAATAAGTATCCACGGCTCTTTATGCTGTAACTGCAGCTGCCCTCTAAATGATTGCCATTACGACCATTATGCCCCTAATGGCACTTTGGCGACTGAGCGTCCAGTCTAATCCATCGCGGCCTAGACTGGTGCTCCAAAGGATCGCCAGTGCAGGCCATTTCAGAAAGGAGAACTCCAAGTCCTAAAAGACTATTCTGGGGACGCGTACGCCAAACACTGTCAAAACTAACAGGTACTTGCCTCTCTGATTGGGGCTACGCGGGATCGCCAATCGCTTTCGGCATGCCTCGGGCCAGGGTCAGCTTCAGAAGCGGCGGGGTGAGCATGGTTGTGATGATCACCATGATTACGATCGAGGCGAAGATGGAATCGCTGACGACACCTAATCCCCGTCCAATTCCTGCAAATATCAGGCCGACTTCTCCGCGCGGCATCATGCCTATACCGATGGCGAGCCGCTTGAGGCCCCGGCCAGCCGCAAATCCCGAAACTATTTTCCCGCCAATCGCGACGGCCGTCAGCGCCGCTGCGAGAATGACTACAGATAAATTGTTAAAGGCTTCGAGTTTTACTTGCAGTCCCATTAAGACGAAGAATATGGGGACGATCAGAGATTCGACTGGCGAGAGCATATCGCGCAAGGAGAACCCACCCAGCTCTTTGTCAAAGAAACGTTCAAGGATCAATCCTGCCGCAAACGCACCAATAATAGTTGCCAGGCCGGCAAGGTTTGCCAGCCAGGAGAGCACAAACGCGAAGCCGACTCCGAAGATGAGTTTCACATTTTCAATCCGAAGCCGTGCAAGCCGTCTTACGATCATCGGTGTAATCCACATTCCGATTCCGATGGATCCTGACAGAAACAAAACTGCTTTAAGGGTGATTCCGAAAATATTGATCAGGCTAACCGAGCCCTGAACAATAAGGGCAGTGACGACCGCCAGGACAAGAAGACCGAGAACATCATCGATTACAGCGGCACCCAGGATGATCTTCGACTCCGGCCTATCCATTTGTCCCAGGTCACGAAGCACGCGAGCCGTGATTCCCACACTCGTTGCTGTCAAGACTCCTCCAATAAATAGATGCGCGCCAAAGCTTGAAGCGGGCAGAAGGATGGTCGTGACTAGCAGCCCCAACCCGAGCGGCAAGATGACTCCGAGAATCCCAACGAGCGAAGCAGTCCACCCCACGGCACGCATTTCCTTGAGGCTGGTTTCGAGTCCAACTAAAAAGAGCAGAATGATAATCGCGACGCGGGACAACTGGTCCAGGAAGGAACGGATGGCAAGGACTTTCAGCCCGCGTGGGCCTTCCAGGATTCCGGCAATTTCTTCTGTGTGAGGTCCGGCGGGAAGTATCTTCCGAGTTGCTTCACCAACACTCATCTGTTCAAGGAGCGCAAGATGTTCAATATTAGAAATCGAGTCGCCTTCGCGAATGATCGTAATTGTGGGCTGGTGATAAAGATAACCAAGATTACCTACGAGGACTCCAATCAGCAGTTCGCCAAGAACTGCCGCCTGTCCGAATCGTTGCATGACGCGTCCGCCGATGGCGGCTGCGAATGACATCATGACAAGCGCAAGTAGAATCGGGGCGACGGGATCTTCGTGAGATCCCGCGGCGGGAGAGGCCGAGGCGAAGAAAAGATAACTGGCGAACGCAGTCATGGAATGAACCTGTCCGGAACGATGGACAATTTCAAGACTATCTCAACGATTTAAAATTGAAATAGCTCTCCTCACAATGCTGGTATGGCGAGTGGCTACTCCGCGTCACTTGTACGATTCCAGGTTTTGTCCGGGTTGTAGCGCTCCATCGCCGAAGCGATTTTGGCGGTATCCGGCCCCAAGTCTTTTTGATAGACGACGCCATCGTAGCTAACGATGAAAGTCTCCACGCCGGACACACGGTATTCTGCAGGCCATGCAACCAAGGCAAAGCCGCCGATCATCGCCCCTCCGACAACGTAATCGAGCTGGCCCAATGGCGCGGCAGGTCCCTGACCCTTCAAAGTCTTGAAATAGTATCCGTGGTATGGACCGGACTTGCTTGTATAGCCTTCTTCTATGGCCTTCGCTACCGGTGCTGCGATCGGACCGCCTTCGGTACCATCAGGATTCTTCCAGGCCAGTCCATCGTGTTTTCCAGGCGTGCTAATGATACGTTGTGCGTACTGGTTCAGTCCGCTGTCGTCGTGTATTTCCGACGCGTACTCTTTCTGTGCTTCCGCGTAACCGCGGCAAACGGTAATAGCATCCAGTTCGTTCGCGCCGATGCGCCGGTCTAGAATCTCGGTGCGGCCTGCCTGCGAATCGAAATGCCATTTTCCCGCCTGCTTCACGATCGGCACTGGCGTGGGCCAGTCTTCGTTGCCGACGGAGAGGATCGCGCGGTTCGGGTTATGGGGATCGATTTCCACGCTCATTTTCTGTTGAGCCAGCGCGGCAAACTCGGCTCGCGAGTTTTTGTCCTGGACATCGTCTCCAGTGGAGACAAAATCCTTGCCAGCTGGTCCGAAAATCTCCAGCAGAGCGGGCACATCGTCGTTTTTCACCGCCGCAATCATGGTATCTGCAGCCTGCTGCGCGTTGTCAAAGGTCTTCTGCTGGACTGGCGGGGTGTTCGTTGTTGCTGCTGTCACCAAAGGTGCAACGCAAAGAGCGATTGCTAGCAAGCAGCAAGCGGCGATTCCACCGTTCGTAAGGAGAATCTTCGCGAGGAGAATATTCATTTTCCTGGAGTTCATATATTTTCCTTTTTGTTCATAGCTCGATCAACGAGGGCGTGCGCCGCCCCCCGAACGAGCGGCTCCCCCGCTAGGACGGGGAGCTGCCATACTGGACGCACCGCGCGCACTGTTTGCTTGCGTGGTGGCTCTGTTCGAGGATCCTCCGAACGCGCTGGTGTTCCTCGACGCGTCGGTTTTTGGAACCTGCCGGTTACCAATATTGTTTCCACTTCCGCTGCGGTTCGCACCGACATTGCCCGCACCCGCGCCGGCATTTGAACCAGGGCGGTTTGCTGCGGCGTTGCCCGAGTTTGCGCCGCTTCGATTTCCTGCTGTAGCGCCTGGGTTCGCGCCGCCTCGATTTCCGCCAGCGGCGCCCTGGCCTGGCTGCGGACGATTGCTCGATCCTTGCTGCTGCCGAGCATTCGCCTGTCGTGTGGACATGGAATCCCCGCGAGCTGTGCCGCCATACTGTTTGGCTACATTCTGATTTGAATAAGGCGTGCCGCCCCTGTGCTGGGCGTTATGCTGCCAGTTGCTGTTTCCGTTCCGGTTTATGTTGGTGTTGATGTTGTTGTTACGATTTATGTTGATGTTTGTGTTGTTATAGTGTCTGACGAAATTGTTGTTGTTGTTGATGACGACGGTAGTGTGCCGCCCCCATCCGCAGTTGTAGCCCCATCCGCCGCGATAATACGATCCCACTGCGATGCCAACGCCAAACGCAAAAAACATACCTGCCGCGTAATAAGAAGGCGGAGGGTAATAAATGGGCGGATAGGGATAGATGGGCGGCCCGTAAACAACCACTGGGTTATATGTAGGCACATAGACAACCTGAGGGTTCGCCGGCTGAATGACCACGACGGTTTTGCTTTCAACCGTTTGTGTTTCTACCTTCATCTGCTCATTTGATTTCAGTTTTCCGGCATCCATCGCCTTCGTGCGCATGACTTGGACTGCGTCCATTACGTCGGATTGCTGCGCGAGAAAAGCGTTTCCGAGGTCCGTAGTCCACTTAATGTCATCGCAGAGGCGCTTGACCAGATCCGGAAAAACAGCCATGGCCTGAATACTGGGATCCCAATCCTGTTTCTGAACAGCGGTTGTCAAAGCATCCCCGGTGAGGCCTGGATTCTTCTGGAGCCATTGCTGAAGCTGGATGAGTTCGAGCGGATACGTGGAAGCCACAAAGACTTGAGTCAGGAGCGGGTCGGGATAGAGCGCGATTGGCGCGACTAGGGAATCCAATTGGTCGGCGGGAATTGGCGGAGCTGGCTGATCTGCTGGCGCATTTTGCGGTGCCGTTGGCTGAGCATAGATCGCCGGATCGCCCGGTGCGAGCGCTAGCACACAGAGGATTGCGACAAGGCTCTGACATATCCTCGTGCGGAATTGTTTTCGATGCAGTTTTTTGGGCATGGTTGTTAACACCTTTTCGACGTCGTGATCGCAGGGAAGTGCGAACCGACGCTATCCACGCGTCCTGTATGCGCACGTTGGAAGCTTTGCAATTCAGCGAGTCATATTTTTATAGCGTTGGCATCCGATTCTCGACACTGTCAAAACTAACAGGGAGAAGAAGGCAATTTTTCGCCGAGAGGTTCTTCGCAGACTGGTTGCCCGAACGCGATTTTAATTTAATTATTTGTGGTCTTCTTCTTAAACAGGGAGCGTTTTTATTTTGCGGGTGCTGTTTTTCGGACATCTGGTGGCTCCTACGAGTCGAGCGATAATATTTTTCCGATTATTCATCCGTCGTTGAAGGTTTGTTGCTTCCTAAAGACTCACGCGAGCCGTCCAACCTATATCGTGTTTTCTGAATCTAAAAAAAGTTGCGCGGAATTTTTGTTTAGCGAAGATCGGAATTTGAGCGAAATCAATCAGGAGTGTCACTTTTGACAGTTCCAGAGCACCCACACCAGCCCCTATGTTAGCGAGTGACGAGAAACAGAGAATCCGCGAAGAGGCGGGCTCGCTCGAGAAGAGAACTGCAACAAGTTCCTTCTGAGTTTCTCAAATGGGTCCTCGGATCAGATAAGGCTTATGAGAAAGACGAGAGCTGAAAAAAGTGAAGCGCCTGTGGATGCACATTTGCAACCTCCATAGGCGCGTAAAGCCTGATCCGAAGGTGGCGCTCCCAGGCTGGTATTTCAGGTCGCAGCGGGTGCGGGAGCGTGGTTTTAAATTGAGTGCTCGAATAAAAATCTAGAAATGAGGAGATAAGAAATGAAGATCAGAAGCGCGATTATTTTGGGAATTGTTCTGCTGTTCGGAGCCGGGGCATATGCCCAGGATTATCCGAAGGTAGAAGTCACGGCCGATTATTCCTACATCCATGCTAATCCGCAGAACAACAACATCATCGGAACGTTCTCTTTGAATGGCGGCGGCGGTAGTGGTGCTTTTTACTTCAGCAAGTACATCGGAGTCGAGGCGGAGTTTGAAGGCTATGGCAGCTTCCAACACAACCTCGTTATCGCTGGAGGGACCCCTGTGTGCCCTGGCGGCTGCGTGATTACCGCTTCCGGGAACTTGTTCACCTACAACGTGGGTCCGATCCTTAAATACCGCATGCGTCACTTCGAGCCGTTCGCAGAAGTGCTGTTCGGCGGAGCTCATTCCAATTTCTACGGGAACCTCTTCACGTCTTGTTCGGGTGTACCGGGCTGCCTATCTGCAAGCAAGTCACCCAGCAACAACGCCTTTGACTTCATCATTGGCGGTGGCCTTGATGTTCCGCTTACCAAAGCGATCTCCGTTCGGCCGGTAGAGTTTGACTATCTTCTGACACGGTTCGGTAACGGCTTTACGGGTGGCAACAACAATCAGAGCAATTTCCGATACCAGGCCGGTATTAGCTTCCGGTTCTAGTGGAAATTGCAGTTGCGAATCATCGCAAGCTGCTGGGGACTGCGGACGGACAACCAAACGGGGGTCCGGATCGCAGTCTCTTTTTTTTTGCATGTATCTGATGCACACTATGGGACTAGCTCTGACGGAGATTCTTACTGTGCAAGTAAACGCTCGACGGTGTTTTCTGTCGACTGAGCCAAGCCATTCTTTTCTGACCTCGGCTCCGCCCATCCCTGCGCTTCTGTCAGCAAGCCGCGCCCGCGCGAATCTCTATAGAGTGGATTCGAGGCACATCCACTTCGGGATTCGAGAGTAAAGATTCTCTAGCTGTGGTGGGATGAAACTACGCCGGACAAAATAACGGAGGAGAATTAAGTGTTGCCCATTCAGGTTCCCGCTTTTCAAAGAATTTGCAAAATCGTGCTGATGAGTTCGCTTTTTGTCTTATTAATGGTTTCCATAGAATCCCCCGCGTGGCCTAAACAACAGGAAAAGCCCGATATGAAAGACATGCCGGGAATGAATCATGGGGATATGCAGGGGACAACAGCGCCGGAGGACCCTGCCGTAGTGGCGAAGCGCCTTGCCGATAAACGCGAGAGCGAGTTCAATCACCACTTGGCAGGAGTCTTCGTAGTTCTCGCAGGCTTATTCATTCTTGGGGAGGACAAACTCGCCAAGCGCTTGCCGCTTCTGCGCTACGCGTGGCCTGTATGCTTTTTGGCAGCGGGGGTTTTTCTCCTTATCTTCAGCGACACGGAAATTTGGCCTTTTGGTCCCCAAACGCCATGGTATGCGATCACTCATAACTTGGAGGATCTTCAGCACAAGACCTTCGCGGTCATCCTTCTGGCTCTCGGGTATGTCGAGTTCGAAAGGGCGCGCGGCCGATTCAAGGCCGCGTGGACGGCTTGGTTTTTTCCGATTGTGGGGATGGCTGGAGCAGTCCTCCTTCTGTTTCATGTGCATGGTGGGGACATGAACGCACCCGGGGCCATGGAGAGCATGGAACGCATTCAGAAGGAACATTTTTGGTTCGCATCAACAGGTTTTGGGATCGCGCTGACGAATGGATTAGCCGAGACACCCTCAAAGTGGAAGCAAATCTTCAAGTACATCTGGCCGACATTGTTGATAGTTCTAGGCGTGCTTCTGATTCGGTACACGGAGTAACGCAGATTTTCGGAAAGTGGGGGCAGCCCCCAGAAACCTTCTTGGTTCTGCATGAGACCAGACAATCTTGCGATTCGCAGTTATTGGCTTGAACTGGTTCGAGTGTGTCGTTAAGACTCGCAGTACACACTCAAGCGATGTTTGATTTCTCGAGCTGGCGTCATGATTGTGAGGAATCACAAATTACGATGCACGATTCTGATCCGTCGAGATACTTGCTTGCGCGCAGCCATGCCGGATGGGCTTAATCCTTGGCCATGCAATTAAGAGCCGCCAAAGGTCTTTTTTCGCTGTCGACTGGTACTTTTGACAGTTTACGCGGTTGAGTGAGAGGGCTACTGTCGGCTTACTTGAACCGACAGGGGATCCGGCTTGAGAGACCAACCTCCCTCCGATAGCGAGGCGCTCTTTGCCTTTGCTTTCTCTCAGAAGTTGCCGGGTCCCCCTCCGATTTTGGGCAGGACCGAAACCTCATCTAGTCAATCCCCGAGCCATGCTTGTCCAGGCGGTTCACTTGAGCCCCTTCGTGGTACATCCGGCGCTCTGTTACTAATGACAGTATCGCCCTGAACGGGAGGCAGCTAATTTTAACGCTTTCGTGCGGATTCGTTTTGAATAGCACGGACGATAGCTTGAATTTTGAACCTGATTATCAGAGTGAAGTTGCAGGAGTCCGCTTACTAAAATGCGCGAACAACTTCGACTTGGGGCCGACCGGCTAGAGATTCAGTTTGCTACCGGCAAGAGAACAAAGGCTCTAGCTGAAATGTCCCCGACAAAATCATTCCATGGGGCACAGACAGCGACCGCGTTCGCGGGGAGGTAAAGCTTGGGTCGCACTCGTGTATTGCTCGCTGATGACCACTTGATGCTGGTTGAAGCGCTCAAAAAAGTGTTGGAAGTCGAATATGACGTTGTAGGTTCGGTCGGCGACGGGCTCGCGCTCTTGAATGCCGCTGAAAGGCTACGGCCTGACGTCGTGGTACTCGACATTGCCATGCCTCTTTTGAACGGTCTCGACGCCGGCCGCCAGCTGCGGAACAATCTTCCAGCAGCGAAATTGGTTTTTCTGACGATGAATGAAGACCCGTACCTTGTGGGCGAAGCCTTTCGCGCCGGAGCTTCCGCGTATTTGCTCAAACAAGGGGCCGCATTGGAACTTACGCTCGCGATCTCCGACGTTCTGAAAGGGAAGACCTATGTAACGCCCTGTATCGCGGGTGGGCTGGCGAATATTTCGTTGCTTGATCCCGAAACTCGCGAGCAAGCCCCCCAGCCGACGGCACGGCAACGCCAAGTGATTCAGCTGTTGGCAGAAGGACGCTCGATGAAAGAGATTGCGGACTTGCTGCACATCACCATGAGGACGGTCGCATCGCACAAATATCGCGTAATGGAAATCCTGCAGATCAAGACGAGCGCGGAACTTGTACGCTATGCCGTGAAGCATAGAATCGTTTAAAACTTCTTACGGACAATTATTTGGTAATGACCACAAACGAAGCGCTCCTAGAGCGTCAATTTGTCTTCCTCGCTTTGTCCCAATCAGACGTGTCTTGAGCCGCGTTAGCGTGAGTTTCTGGGTGTATTTTCATCCGCGCCTCGCCCTGGCTGCAACTGGCTGTCATTTTTGACACTTTCCCCGCGCGCCTGCCTGCCACAGTATCAACGAGTTTGCGGGCTGCGCGGCCCGGTTCGGACACAATTTGTAAACGAAAATGCGTTGACCAGAAACAGTTTGAGTTGACAGTCTGATTCATTAGAGAGGGAGCAAACAATGACTAGGCAAATTAAAATCGCAAGCCTGGTACTGACGCTTTTGATCTTGGCTTGTGCCGAGCCCTCGCGCGGCCAGTTTAAGCCGCAATGGATGCCTGGCCAGATGGGCCTCAACGCTGGAATCCTGCCGGCTCCGGGATTTTCTTACGTCAACATGGATATCAACTATAACGCTGGCACCTTTAATGGTCCGCAGGGCAACGCTATTCCCGTTACCGGTACTTACAATGTCTGGGCCGTTGAAAACATCTTCTACTACGTGCCGAACATGAAGCTTTTCGGTGGAAATATAGGGCTTATGATCATGCCCGTCACCTACGCGAGCGGTTCCCTCGATGCCGATATTTCCAATCCGTCAGCTCCCAATCTCAGCGCAGCTGCCGGCGGATCTGGCCTTGCCGACCTTTTTATGCAACCGTTTACAATTGGCTGGCACCGCAAGCGATTCGACTTAACTGTGGCTGACGGTTTCATGATTCCCACCGGCCGTTTCACAGCCGGCGCAACGAATAATGTTGGTACTGGGTATTTTGGCAACCATTTTCAGACCGGCACAACTTACTACATCACAAAAAATAGAGGTACGAGTGCAAGCCTGTTCACGGACTGGGAAGTTCACCAAACTATGCACGGCACCGACAAGACGCCGGGCCAGGCCTTCACGGACGAATGGGGTATTGGCCAAATTATTCCCATCAAAAAGAATTTTACTCAACTCTTCCAATTTGGCCTCATCGGCTATGACCAATGGCAAGTCACTCCAAACAGCGGCGCAATTCTAAATCCGCTTCCCATCGGTCAGCCAGTTTTGCCCGCCAGCTCAGTCCCTTCTTACTCCAATCATGCGATCGGTTTCCAAATGAACTACATTTTACCGCCCAAAAATTTTAGCCTTTTTTTCAAGTTCGAGCATGAATATAGAACCACCACTGCCACACAGGGAAACACCACAGTGTTCGGTGCCGCATGGACCTTCAAAATTCCGAGGCCGGAGCCTCCGAAGCCAGCGCCTGCTAAGAACTGAGCAATATCGTGCAGCCGAAATGAACTGTGGGCGTAAACGCAAAGTTTTCGGATAGTCGCAGTTACATCGACATGGAGTGTTTCCAATGATTGCAGAAAAAATCAGGAAAACATTTGTAGTCCTGCTCAGCCTTGCATTTGCCGCCACTTCGTCACAAATTCTGTACGGATTTCAAGACTCGGGCGGCGCCCCGGCGGCCAATTCTGGCGCTCCAACGGAAGGAGCTCCATTGACCGACACCGAACTCCAGTCCTTAGTGGCGCCCATCGCGCTATATCCGGACGCGCTAGTGGCGCAAATTCTCACGGCTTCGACGTTTCCCGACCAGGTTGCGATAGCGGAATATTGGCTGCAGCAGAACACGAGTCTAACGGGCAGCGCTTTGATGCAAGCTGTAGACAAACAATCGTGGGACCCTAGCGTCAAAGCGCTCACGCAATTTCCTTCGGTTCTCGCCAATCTGGCACACAATCTCACCTGGACTTCCTCTCTGGGCGAGGCGTTTCACAATCAACAAGCGGAGGTCATGACGGCCGTTCAGGCTTTGCGCGCGAAAGCCCAGGCTGCCGGCAATCTTAAGTCCACGCCCCAAGTGACTGTCGTGCAACAGTCGCCCCAAGTGATC
The DNA here is from genome assembly GCA_963784015.1 of uncultured Acidobacteriota bacterium. Classification (GTDB taxonomy): domain Bacteria; phylum Acidobacteriota; class Terriglobia; order Acidiferrales; family UBA7541; genus Acidiferrum. The sequence continues at coordinate 2,444,113 of CAWAPX010000013.1, read as the reverse complement.
GTCATCCAACCGGCCAATCCCCAAGTTGTGTATGTGCCGGAGTACAACCCAGCGGTTATCTATGGCACGCCATATGTAACCCCGGGATATACGGCTGGCGACGTCGTTGCCGCCGGCATTATTGGGTTCGGCGCTGGAATTGCCGTCGGAGCAATGATGAGCGGCGGATGCTGCGGCTGGGGTTACAGCAGTTGGAACTGCGGGTGGCACGGCACCGCGGTGGTATACCACGGCGGGGCGTACTACGGAAATACGGCCTGGCACGGCGGCTACTACAACGGTGGCTACCACAACAGCTACGGCTACAACAACGACTACAACCATAACAACTACAACAGCGGCTACAACAACAAGTCTTACGCACAGAACGGAAACAATTACAAAAATAGCGGCAACACCTATAACAAGAATGTGAACGTCAACACCGATCGTTCAGCATCGTCGAACTCCTGGTCACATGGCGGAGGCGGTGGCGGCTCAGATGCTTTCAGCGGCATGAGCGGACATTCCGGCGGATTTGGTGGTTCGAGCGGCTGGTCTTCGCGGGCCGAAAGTAGCCGGGGCTGGGGAAGCATGGGCTCAAGCGGATTCGGTGGAGGGCGCTTTGGCGGCGGGGGCGGCGGATTCGGAGGCGGTGGAAGCCGATTCGGTGGTGGTGGATTTGGCGGGCGGCGGTAATGTCAGCGAAATTCTGTTCGTGGGGTACAACGAAATCCAGCCTTGGAGAAAGTCATATGTCGCAAGTAGCGCGGGACCAAAAAGTATTGGCTTCTCATTTCGCGATCTTCGCAGCTTTGTTCTTAGCAGTTTGTTTGCTCGTCTCTTGTGGCAAAGCGGAGAGCCCGAAAATTGAGCAAAAAACCTTCAACTCTCCAGCCGAAGCGGGAGACGCATTTCTAGCAGCGGCCAAGGCCGGTGACCAAAGTGCTTTAGTTGCGATTTTCGGTCCCGACTCCCATGGCGTCTTGTTTTCGGGAGACGCGGTAAAGGACAAGGACTCGCTGCAAGAGTTTGTGGCCGCGTATGAGCAGATGCATCGGTGGCGTGAAATCAAGGTAGGCGGCGAAATGCTCTATGTCGGGGCAGACAATTTTCCGTTTCCTGTACCTTTGGGGAAAAATCCTTCAGGCCAGTGGGTGTTTGACACGGCAGCGGGGAAGGACGAAATTCTTGCGCGGCGTATTGGCAAGGATGAGCTGAGCGCGATTGCCGCATGCAGCGCTGTCGCTGACGCACAACAAGCTTATTTTGGACAGACTCACGATGGCGACAAGACAAAACGGTACGCTCAGAAATTCATCAGCGATGATGGCAAACAGAATGGACTGTACTGGCCAGTTGCAGCAGGTCAGACTCCAAGCCCACTTGAACAAGTCCGAGACTTTGCCAAAGCTGCCGGCTATGCGAACGCGGGAGAAAAGCCGCAGCCGTTCAATGGCTACTATTTCCGTTTCCTCACCAAGCAGGGAGACACCGCCAAAGGTGGCGCGAAGGACTACCTCGTGAACGGACAAATGACCGGAGGATTCGCGCTCGTGGCCTATCCTGCGGAATACAGGAATTCGGGAATCATGACGTTTATCGTGGGCGCGGACGGCGTCGTCTATCAGAAAGATCTGGGTGAAAAGACCGCAGATGTTGCTGCAGCCATTGCTGCGTATAACCCGGGCGATGGCTGGAAGCCGGCGCTCTAGCTTCAGGGGGAACTCGAATTCACGATTCTTGGCATTGGATACCGAAGACTGCTGCATTTCCAGAGCCGCGATGTTTCGCTCCGAGATGTGAATCCAGCCGCACGGCCCTCGCTGGATCAACGCCTATTCATTCTCGCCGACGGAAAATCTACAGACCGTCCCATTCCGTCACTCGCTACAGCGCTTCAGATTTATCAGTATTATGGATAGCATCGCAATCGTAGGAGCCAAAAAAATGACTGCTCCAATTCCCGCATTTCTACGCGCGGCAAGCTGTTTTCTCCTCGCGTCTTTCTTTGCGTGCCTCTGTTCTCAAGCCGGGGAGGTACGAAAAGATGTGGTCGTTATGATGAATGGCGATCATTTCACTGGAAAAGTGAAGCGCCTTGAAAACGGCTTGCTATACGTTGAGACCGACTATGTATCCGGCAACATTGGCCTGGATTGGAATCAAGTGGCATCGGTACAAAGCACGGCCACATTCCAGATTGTCCTAAATAACGGCCACAGGCTTATGGGAACCATTGAAAAGATTTCTGGTGAAAAGGCGAAGAATGAAGATTTCTTGATTCGTGAAGCCACCGAAGAAGTTGAAGTTCCCTCATCTTCCATCGCGAACATCGATCAGAATAAAGCGACATTCTGGCAGCAACTGAAAGGATCCATAGACTTCGGCTACAGCTTCACCAGCGGAAATGGGCAGTCCGCTTTGAACGCAGATACGAATGCAATCTACAGGACTACGGCATGGGAAGCCGCTACCTCTTTCGATTCCACCTATGGCGGCCAGACGGACGCTAAGACTACCAATAGAGAAGAATTGCAGGCAACATTCTCCAAGTTTCTAAACAGAAATTCTTTCCTCGCCGGTCTTTCCGATTTCCTTCACAGCAGCCAGCAAGATTTGACCCTGCGCACAACCCTTGGCGGCGGCTACGGGCGGTATTTGAAACGTACTACGAACACCAATTTCTCCTGGATGGGTGGCATTGTGTACAGCCATGAGAACTTTGACGTTACGGCCTCACAACCGTCCGATCAGAACATGGAGGCTGTTGTCGGATTTCAATACGACTATGTTCGCTTCAACTTTGGGGAGTTCGACTCTCAGCTGCGGATATTTCCTGGATTGACTGACGCTGGCCGCGTTCGCTTATCGACCAACAATGAACTCACGATCAAACTTAGAAACAACTTTCACCTGGCCTTCACTTTTTGGGACAATTACGACAGCCGCCCGCCCACCACGGCAAAAAAGAATGCTCTCGGTACAAGTACTGGTATCGGCTGGTCTTTCTAAACGCAGGGCTTGCAGTGAAGATAGTCTTCGCTGGCTTCAAAACCAGCGGGAGTGCGCTTCAAGGCTTCTTGCTTAGGACATTATCTTTTTCCAAACCATCGATCACAACCTTAACGAGCCCTTTGATCGCCTTCATCGGCGAGTTGCCGTCAAAGGTATTGGTGGTACCCGTCCACACAAGTTCTCCGCTGGGCTTTGCCGTGGCATAAAAATTTGTCTCCACTTGCGCAAGCTTCTCTTTCACCATGTACCCCGGGCTATAGACCAGGGGAGCCATCGTACTGTAATACCCATAAAAATCTCCATAGAGGGGGTACGGATTGTAAACTTCGCCCGGCACGTACGTGGTCTTCTTTTCTGCTTTGGTAAGGCGCGCGACCAGGATCGCGTCAAACTTTTGTTCTTGTATCAACTCCTTCAGATCTTTCATATCTATGGGTGTCGCGTTAGGACGCGGCAGAAACACATAGCTTTGCGTCGCCTGAACCCCTGGCCTCACGATCGCTGTAGTCAGCTCATCCTCGAATTCCGCACGATTCGCTGCTTGGCCGTTCAAGGCCAACACAAGAATGTTCGCGAATTGTCCGCCGGTATAGTTGGGATTCTTCCAGCTTAGAAGCAATTTTGGCGAACTAGCGGCCACGATTACCGGGGTGGCGAGGATGGCCACGATCCATAGTGATTTTTTTCTCAAGTTATTCCTCCGAATAAACTTATACGTTCTCCCTAGGCGAAGTGTCCTGCAATTTGCCGGCAATTCCCAGGGCTCAGCAGCTGATTGAGTCTGCTGGGTCAAGCTCACCTTTAGTCTCCGCGCTGCTTGGGAGGCTAAGCCCTTTTATATGATCGGTCAGCACGATAGAATCACTACGCGATAGAATCACTACGCGATAGAGCTATTAATGTATGCCAGCGTACGCGGGTTATTCTTGGATGCACACTGTTAAAACTTACAGGCACTTTTTTGGCCTGCTCTGAGCGCACAGCCCAATGGCGCATGCCTGGCTTGATGAATGTAGGATTTATATCGTAGCGGTGAAATTCAGAAGCGTATATGATTCCCGGCATCCGCTGTGGTTAACGCGTCGCCTGCCTGGTTCGGGCGGCGCGCGCATTCTAAAAAAGAGTGTCCCAATGCGTGAAAACGGCGGCTCTGATTTGTTTCTCGGTCTCGTACTATCCCTCCCAGGGCTTCGCTATATACCCCTGCGCTTTTCCTCATCTTTGACCTCGCGATTCGCTCGTGCTAGCGCCCTTTGGTCTTTACCGGCGATGGCGGCGCGCTCGTGGCGGCTGCTTTTAGCTGAGTCGAGGTGGGCATGAGTTCCTCCCAGAGTCACCTGCCGTGGAGTGCGACGAATTTGGACTCTCGTGTCTACACAGGGACGCTTGCATTGCTGGTGGCCACAATATGCTATTTGGCCGCGAAGCTGGCTGGGGTCCTGGTCATAACCATCCCCCAAACGATTTGGCCAATTTGGCCGGGATGTGCCATTTTGGTTGGCATCCTCCTTCTCGTTCCGCGAAAAATCTGGCCGGTTCTTCTCCCGGCTGGCCTAGCAGGTTTTGCCCTGTATGACTTGCAAGCGGGTGTGTCGATTTCTTCCATTGCTTGGCTCATTTTGGCGGATACGCTTGAAATTCTCGTCGCTGTTTGGACTGTCAGCTATTTTTTGAAGGGCAAGCCCCGTTTGGACAGTTTAAATGCCCTTGCCAGGTACTCGTTCTGCACAGTGCTACTGGCGTCGTTTATCGTTTCGTCCATCGGCAGCCTTGGCTTAAACGGCGACATTTGGCTTAGTTGGCGGTTTAGCTTTCTATCGGAAGCACTAGCGTTTCTCACCGTTACCCCAGCCATTATCGGACTGTTTGGCGTTAGCCGACCGTCATGGCGCGCCTCCCGAGGCTATTACCTGGAGGCGGCTATCTTGGTCTCCACGTTGATTTCGCTAAGCTATCTGGTGTTTGTAGCTCCGGGAAGGAACGATCCGCCGGCCCTCCTCTATTCTCTGGTGCCATTTCTGCTCTGGGCCGCTTTACGGTTCGGGTCCGCTGGCGTGGGAGCCTCGACAACTGTTGTTGCGCTGTTGTCCATTTGGGGTGCGATTCATGGCCGCGGGCCTTTTACTGAAGCGGACCCCCTCAATCGCGTCCTGTCGCTACAGTTGTTCTTACTATGCACTTCAATTCCATTTATGATTTTGGCAGTTCTGGTGGAAGAGAGAAAAAGTGCGCAACGGGAGCTCGGCCAAAGCGAAGAGCGCCTGCGTTTGTCCATGGAATCTGGAAAGGCGGTCGCCTGGGAGTGGGACCTGGAAGCCGGAAGAGATTCCTGGTTTGGCGACCTGAAAACCATGTTCGGAATCCCGGCCGAGCGATTTGACGGACGCCCGGAAGACTTCCATCGCTATGTTCACTCCGAGGATCGAAACCGAGTCTCTCAAGCCGTAGCCAAAGCGAGGGAAAGTCATCTGCCTTATGAGGCGGAGTTTCGCGTCGTTTGGCCCAACGGAACTGTCCGCTGGGTGGCTGCGAAGGGGAAATTCTATTATTCGGCGAGTGGCGATGCCGAGCGCATGCTAGGCATGTCGCATGACGTCACCGAGCTCAAACTCGTAGAGCAGTCGTTGCGCGAGAGCGAGGCAGATCTTACGGAAGCGCAACGGCTCGCAAATGTGGGCAGCTGGCAATGGGATATGCAAACCGACACGGTGACTTGGTCAGAGCAACTTTATCGCATCTATGGCCTTGATCCATCTTTGCCTGCCGTTAGCTACATGGGGCACGAAGCCCTTTATACCCCCGAAAGCTGGCTCCGCCTGCAGGGTGCTGTCGAAGAAACGTTGCGCTCGGGAACCCCTTACGAACTTGATCTTGAGATGAATCGCTCTGATGGCACAACCAAATGGATCATTGCCAAGGGCGAAGTGCGGCGCGATGGCGCAGGCAATATCGTTAGGCTTCGCGGAACCGTGGATGATATTACCGTTCGCAAGCGAGCCCAGGACGAACTGCGCAAGAGCGAAGAACGGCTGCGTCTCGCCATCCAGGCTGGAAGAATGTTCACCTGCGATTGGGATGCAGCCACAAATATCTTCACACATTCCCCTGAGTGCGCCCAGATTCTCAGGGGGGATAATGCGATCTGCAGCACGGGCGAACAACTCTTAAAGAGCATACATCCAGACGATCGAGAGAGGTTTATAGCTGCTGGCGCCAGGGTTAGCCCTGAAAAACCCGAGATTAAGATCAGCTACCGTATGGTGCGGTCTGACGGCACGTTGATCTGGTTGGAAAAGAATAGCCGTGCGCAGTTTGATCAACAGGGCAAGTTGTTGCGAATCATCGGGATCGTAACGGATATCACGGAACGCACGCGAGCGGAGAAAGCTCTGCGCACAAGCGAAGAGCGGCTACGGCTGGCAGTCCAGGCAGGGAAGATGTTCGCTTATGAGTGGGACGCGGTTACCGATATTCTCGTTCGTTCTGCTGAGAGCACCGAGATTCTGGGAATAGAGGAGTCCACCCCTCTAACCGGCCAGCAACTTCTAGCCAAGGTTCACACGGATGACCGTGAAAGACTTATCGCTACGGTTATGAAACTTACCCCCGATAAGCCAACGCTCTCGATCGCTTATCGGATGCTGCGCCCAAATGGTTCCGTGATTTGGGTGGAGAGGAACAGTCGCGCGCAGTTCAACAAACAAGGGAAGTTGTTGCGGATATTCGGCATTGTGGCGGATATCACCGAGCGCAAGCGATCAGAAGAGGCGCAGCGGGAGAGCGAAGAGCGGTTCCGCTTGGTGGCTAATACCGCCCCGATGCTTATCTGGATGTCGGACACCCATCGGTTGTGCACCTATTTCAATCACACCTGGCTGGAATTCACCGGCCGGCCCATGGAATTGGAACTTGGAAACGGCTGGGCGGAGGGCGTTCACCCCGAGGATTTGCAGTGGTGCCTTGACACCTACGTTCGGGCTTTTGATGCTCGTGAAAGGTTCACGATGGAGTACCGGCTGCGTCGCTATGACGGCGAATATCGATGGATTCTGGATCTTGGGGTGCCCAGGTTCAATCCGGATGGTTCGTTTGCCGGTTTTATTGGATCGTGCGTTGATGTTACCGACCGCAAGCTCGCTGAAGAGGCTCTCTCCGGCGTGAATAGCAAGCTGATTGAAGCTCAAGAGCGCGAACGCGCCCGCATCGCCAGGGAGCTCCACGATGATATCAGTCAGCGGCTTGCGATGCTGACGATCGAGCTGGAGCAACTCAACCAAAAGTTTCCAGATTTGCCTGAGGAACTGCTTCAACACATTGCGGAATTGCGGAACCGCAGCTCCGACATCGCGGGGGATGTACAGTCCCTGTCGCACGAGTTGCATTCCTCAAAACTGGAATATCTCGGCATTACGACAGCCATGAGGGCTTTTTGCCATGAGTTCTCGCTGCAGCAGGACGTCGATGTCGCCTTTTCCTATGATGAGATTCCACGTACGCTTCCGCAGGATATTTCGCTTTGCCTCTTCCGAGTCTCACAGGAGGCATTGCAAAATGCCGTCAAGCATAGCGGGGTGCGGCACTTCGACGTGGAACTACGCTATGCGTCGGAAGCAATTCACCTCACCGTGCGCGACTCCGGATCTGGGTTTGACGCCGAAAGCCCACTCAAAGCACAAGGACTCGGTCTCGTGAGCATGTCGGAGCGCGTGAAGCTCGTAGGCGGACGGCTCACAATCGACTCGCAACCTCTTCGTGGCACGACCATTCGTGCCAGAGTACCCCTCAGCAAAGCCGCGAGTGCGTCGGCGTAGGAACGCGGCCGCTCTCGATCGGAGTTTTGTCAATCTCACGGCCCGCTTGTTTATTTGACGTTTGACGGCATAAGACCTGCCTGTCAGTTTTGACAGTTCACTTAGGCGCACCTCTTGGCTAGCGTCTCTTGGGGGAAATCTATAATCGGCAATTGTGCACGGGAAATTTTCGCTGAGGCCTTATGCTTTGTAAGAAGTGCGGATCGGATCAACTGGCGGAGTACGGCTCGGAAATTAACCTGCACTCTCTGGGTCAAGGCGACTTGGACAAGCAGGCCGTACTACTATTCCCCAAACTGACGGTCTGTTTGAAGTGCGGTTTTACGGAGTTCACGCTCTCGGATAACGAACTGCCACTCCTGCAGGATGGTGCAGGAACCTAAGTCTACGGAGATTCAGCCGAGATCCGATATTTGGGTCCCCAGTTGGGCTTACGAAAATAATGTGCAGACTGTGGCAGGACTCCTCGCCATACTAACCATTCAAAATCTGCTGACATACTGTTTACCCTGGAGGACGGCCTCCACGGCCTGCAGCAGGTCGGTTCCAGCTCGAGTTTTAACGACATAACCCTGTGCCCCAAAGCTGAGAGCTTCTTGTATTACGTCTTCGGAGGATTCTTGGGTCAGGAATATTATTCGGGCGTTTGGAACGAGTTTGTGCATTTGTCGACCCGCCTCAATCCCATTTAATCCGGGGAGGCCAATATCAAGCAGAATCAGATCAGGGTTGAGCTCTTCGACCTTTTGTACTGCTGCTAACCCGTCTGATAGCTCGCAGACTACTTCCAGCTCGGGCTTTTGTTTTAGCGCCGAACAAACGAAAGAGCGAAAAGGTTCGAAATCTTCTACAACCAGAATGCGTATTTGCTGGTTTGTCAGTTGGCCCCATTTCCGAAGAGGTCACGCGTGCATCCGTGGGGACTGCCCGCATATTAATCGAACTTTTGATGCGCGCGCAAGTTTTTCGTTTTATGGTTTAATTCGTTTTAATACGTTCAAGTGGGCGCGGGTGTGTTTGCGATCATTCCAAGGTGATTGGCACGTAGATCAATTTACCGTCGCGCTGGATTTGCAATACGAAGGGAACGCCCGGGGGACTGGCTTTTAATGCTGACCGCAATCGCTCCAACGTAGTCATGGGCTGGGTGTTCAAAGTACGGATCACGTCACCGGGTGCCAGTGGGACGTCTCCTGAGGAACCCGTGACTCGCGCGGTCACCACGATGCCGAAGGGGTCTCTCAATCCGCGCAACATGGGAGCGGTCTTCTTATCGATTTCCACGCCTATTATGCCGAGTTGTGGAACCAGATTTTTTTGAGGGTCGGTAAGCGAGACGAGCTGATCTACATCTTGCCCTTCCTCAATCGTCCCCACATTGAAGACCTGCCGAGTTGTGCCGCGGAGGACGGTGACTTGCACTTTGTCGGATGAATCCCGCAGAAGGAAAAAGTAGTTCACACTCGGTAAATTATCGGCAGGCTGTCCATCGATGGAAACCAGGATATCTCCAACCATCAAGCCCGCCGCTTCCGCAGGGCCTCCGGGAAGCACGTCCGAAACGATGACCCCATATTCTTGTTTCAGTCCGAGTCCGACGGCGATGGAAGGCGTAATGGTCTGGATCCCGATGCCAATCTCTTGCCGGCGCATATGTCCGAATTGCTTTAGCTGTCGATAGACAGTTCTTACGGTGGCGGAAGGAATGGCAAAACCCAATCCTTCATTTCCACCAGATTGAGAAAGAATAAACGTATTCACGCCTATGACCTCGCCGTTCAGGTTTACCAGAGGACCGCCGGAGTTTCCCGGGTTGATCGGTGCATCCGTCTGTATGTAGATGAGCGGGGAATCAGGGTCGAGTTGCCTCGCGACTGCCGAGATCAATCCATGAGTGATGGAGTTTCTCAGTCCTTCGGGGCTGCCGAACGCAAAAACCGTATGGCCTTGTCTCACGTCTCGGTAAGACCCAAGTGGCAACGCCGGGAGGTTTGTGTTTTCAATCTTCAGCAGCGCGAGGTCCTTCTCACGCGCCACTCCGATAAGTCGAGCCGGGACGGTGTCGATCCTTCCCGAAAGGGCTGTTGCCAGCGAACCGTCCGTGTTCGGGGGTGGCAGAACGACCTCAATACGCTGCGCTCCGTTCACTACGTGCGCGTTCGTTATGATGTAGCCTTCCGAATCGATGACGAACCCTGAACCACTGGCGCGTTGGCGGCCAATCACAGCACCGGTATTCCCCCGACCGCTCTCTTCGATGGGTGCGTATGCCGTCACAACAATTTGGACGACGCTCGGTGAAACCTTTTTGATGAGAGCATCAACCATCGAGTCGAACTGGACGACCGATTTTGCCCCGGAAGGCGCCTGGCCGAGGGCTTGGACCGCAAATCCTAATAGTACGCACTGCAGGGAAATGGTGCGCCAGCTGAGACTCCTGGCAAATCGGCCGCTATGAAAGAGGATTTCATGCATTCGACAGACTCCTTTTCCTGGGTCGACCGATCCGAGCAGCCCTCAAACTTATGAGCCGCTTGCGGTGCCTTTTGCTCTGCCGCGTAGCACAGCTCTCCCCAAGTTTCGGCAGCTTAGGACTGCCTGCTTATCTTAGGACACTGGTAAAAGTACTGAGTGGCTTTAGCGATAGACTGCTGCGGGTGGCGGGGAACTCCCGAAATCGACAGATTTTTCCTGACGCCGCATCCGCAGATGCCGTTAAAAGCGGGAGGCCCTAAGTTTTCGGGTATGCTGCGCACACCCGTGGCGTTTTGTCTCGGAGACTGGTGTTTGATTACTGCAGTTTCGCTAATTCGGCATTGGATTGTTTCAAGAGGGGTAGGTTAGGGTCGGCGTCCTTCCAAAGATTCAGCAGCGTTTCTAGCGTCTCGCGAGCCTTCTGTTTCTCCCCACGGGAAGCGTAATCCGAAGCAAGCGTGTAACGGGCTTCCAGCCAGCGCTGCTGAGGTTCCCAGCCGAGCGAACGGTCCGTCGAGCTGAGCATTTTCTCATACGCAGGGATGGCTTTTTCCACGTCGCCGCTTTGCTGGTAAGCGTGAGCGACGGCCTCGCTGGAGAACGCAGTGGAGTTTTCCTTGTCCGACTGCGTTAGCAACTCGATAGCTTCTTTATTCTTGCCGGTTGCCAGAGCGATGTCCCCCTCAAGCAGATGCAGGTATCCCATTTGCTCCTTGTTCATCGGATCGGCCAGAGGCTTGATCATGTCGGCGATCTGGCGAGCCTGGTCAATCATGCCGGCGCGCGCAAAGGCATCTCCCAACATTCCGCCGATGACGACCTTCAATTGGATAGCCTGCAAGCCTGCCAGTGCGGCATCGAGGTTTTCCCGCCGGCCTTTTGCATCGCCTTTGCCTTCAGAAACGATCGCAAGCAAAAGGTGAACGCGAGCCATGCTGAGAGGTGCATGACCGGTGTTGACAATCTCGAGGGACTGTTTCGAACGGCTGTTCGCGCTGTCGTACCTGCCGCGATACAGGTCAAGGAAAGCAAGCGACCGCAAACCATTTTCGCGAGTCTCGGGTTTCTCCAGAAGCGCCGAAAAAAGCTGTTCTGCTTTTTTGTCCTCCCCATTGGCGATCAGCGCAAAACCGTATTCGCGGTTCACGTTCCCGGCCGTCAGCCATTGCGGCTCGAGCTCGAAAGCTTTTGAATACGCTTTAAGCGCGTCTGGATATTGATCGAGCGTTTTGTAGGCGGTTGCGAGCCCGACGTATGCGTGCCCAAAGTCAGGCATGAGGCGCAGGGCTTGCTTGTACTGCTCGATGGCATCTTGCTGGCGGCCATTCATGCGCAAAAGGTTGGCGTAATCGAAGAGCATCAGCGCGTCATCCGGGTAGCGGCTGAAATATGCATGATAGAGAAGGTCTGCATCGCTAACATGGCCTCGGTCGGCCGCATATTTCGTTTCAATAATCATTCGTTCGCGGTCCGTGGTGCGCGATAGCAGCGAGAGAGCCTTCTCGTACTCTTTCTGTCCATCGTCTGGCTGATGGTAGATAAAGCTGTAGTAGGCGTTACCCAGCGCCGCGTGAGCCATCGCAAAGTCTGGGTCGGTGGCCACAGCAGCTTTGAATAGTGTTCCCGCATCCAGGTATTTTCCGTGATGCCACAACGAGGAGCCTTCCGCATACTGCTGTAAAGCGCTCAGAGACCGTGTGGTTACTTGTGGCAAGGGCTTGTCGGAAAGATGGATTTCGTAGAGAGACTCACCCAGTGCTTCACGAATTTCTTTTGAAAGCACATCCAATGCTTCGAGGATATGGTCTTCACCAAAGGAACGTTCCGTGTAAGAACGCACGGTCTGGCCGGACTGCGGATCAATCAATTGCGCCGTCAGTGCGTACTCTTGACCCGCGCGAGTGATACTGCTGGCAATCAATCCTCGAATATTTTCGCGCTGGCAGATTTCCCGGCCGAGCGCGGGCGTTATCCTGTCGCTGGGAGGTTTCTCCATTCGAGTCAGGACTGCATCGAGACTTGTGCGAGGGAAAACGTTTGCGTAGCGCGACTGCTCGATACTGACGGCAAAAGCTGTGCCAAGTGCGTTATCGAAACGAGGATCGCCGGTTTGATTCTCGAAATCGCCAATCAGCACGGTGTCGCGGGAACGGAACGAAAACGCCGGGTGACCATGCGTCAACCAATACCCACCTCCGGAAAGAATCACCACGGCTACGGCGAGCGAGACCCAAAGACTTGCGCGAGCCGGTTTTGCCTTGGGAACGCGGAGCGGTTCCGCGACCGCAGGCGCCGTCCCAGATTGTTCCGCAAGCTGAGCTGCTGTCGCAATAGCCGGAGCCGCCTCGAAGGTCTTCAGGCCTGAGGCGTTACCGTTCACGCGTTCGACGGTTACTAGAAACCGGTAGCCGCGTCGGGGAACCGTTTCGATGTATCGGGGCTTCTCGGCTTCGTCCGAAAGTGCATCTCGAAGTTTGCTGACAGCAGTGTTCAACCCCGTCTCAAAATCCACAAACGTCTCGTCAGGCCAGAGGCGTTTCTTCAGATCGTCGCGAGTGACCATCTGGCCGTGCTCTTCAGCCAGAGCGGCCAGCACACGGAGGGACTTCTCCTGAAGTCTGATCTTGGCGCCGTGCTTGCGCAATTCGCCCGTGCGAACGTCGAGCACATAGGGTCCGAACTGAAGCATGGGAGGGCTGGGGGTCGTCGCCATCGTCATTCCTCGAGGACAGGCACGAATTGTGCGGATTGTAGCACGCCACATCGCATTGAGGTTACGATCCTTAGAAAGACCTAAATCGTTTCTTCTCTGTCGGCTACCTCTTAAGACTTAATGCAGAGCGAAGCTTCCCTCCGTACATTGACCCGCCACGGCAGTTCCACACAAACTCCGGCTAAATCGCCTCAGGAGCAAGTTGCTCATGGAACAGCGCGCGGCCATTTCCAAAGAAGAAGCTGAGTTCGAAAAGCTTCTTGCTGCCGCACTGGAGCGAGAGCGTCAGAAACTACGCGCGTTGACCGAGGCACATGAATCCCAGAAGTGCGGCAATTTAGAAGACCCAAAGTAAAGACCCAGGCCAGGAGCGTGTATGCGTCATCCTTTTCCTATCTTATTGCTCGCCGTCATCGTTGGCGTCTTTACTTGGAATTGCAGTAGCTCCAGCACGAAAAAATCCGGGCCCGTAACCCCGGTCTCGATCGCGATCACGGACGCGAACCTCAATATGACTGTCGCCGCAGGCTCAGAAGATCAGCTCTTTGCAACGGAGACGAACTCAGACGGCAGCACAACGAAATTAACCGCTCAGGATACGAGCTGGTCTGTCACCCCCCAGGGACTCGTCGCGATTGGTGACCTCAATGCAAACGGCGCAGACAGTCCGATTAATAACGGATTGGCGTTGGGCCTCCAAGCAGGACAGCCTTCGGTCACGGTTGTTGATACAAACCATATCACCATTACAGCAACGGCTACATTGACCGTGACGAGTGGCGCACAGCTGCAATCCATTACAGTTACGGATGTGGACAACGGTTCAGCCCCTTCTGGGTCAACGGACCAATTCTTAGCCACTGGGAATTTTGTGGATGGTTCGGGTAACAAATCGACAAAAGACGTAACGACCTTCGTAACGTGGTCATCTTCCATGACTCAGTTCGCCACCATCTGCAATGATCAGCAACCCACACAGTGCAGCGCAACCGCAACCTACGGCTTAGCCGCTGCCATTTCTCCGGGGCAAACCACTATCACGGCAGCTATGATATCGGGTGCAAATACGTCGGTAACGCCTCCTACAACAACGACACTGACGGGCACCGAGACCCTTACGGTGGTGGCGTCCGCTCTTCCCATATCGGTGAGCGTCGCGCCTCAAACGCAAACCATAGAAGCCAGCACTTCTACGGGCATCCCGTTTACGGCTACCGTCAGCAACGATTCTGGCAGTGCCGGGGTAAAGTGGACGCTCGCTTCGACTGGCCTCAATTGCAGTGGCACAACAACTTGCGGCAGCCTTTCCGCGTCTTCAAGCGCCTCGGGTACTCCCATCACATATACAGCGCCCCCATCGGCTGCATCGACCCTTACGATCAAGCTTACGGCCACATCCGTGACGGACTCAACCAAATCCAACTCTGCCACCATTACTGTCACCCCGGCCATTTCAGTGAGCGTCGCGCCGGGAACTGCAAATATTGCGGCAAGTAACCCAACTGGCGTCCCATTTACGGCTATAGTCACGAATGAATTGAACAATGCCGGAGTAAACTGGTCGCTCTCCTCTACTGGCCTCACTTGCCCTGGCACAACAACTTGCGGAAGCCTTTCCACATCTTCCAGCCTCTCGGGAACACCCATCACGTATACGGCGCCATCAGCGGCTGCCACCCCGTTTACGGTCACGCTAACGGCCACTTCTGCCGCGGACCTAAGTAAGTCTAGCGCGGCCACTATTACCATCACTCCCCCGATCTCGGTAAACGTGTTGCCGTCGACGGCAAGCATCGCTGCAGGCAGCACAACGGGTACACCGTTTACAGCCACCGTGACCAACGACGCGAACAATGGTGGCGTAAACTGGGTTCTGTCTACCATTGGCGGTCCTTGCAGTGCGGCAACTTGCGGGGCTCTCTCGGCGGCATCGAGTGCTTCCGGAACGCCTGTCACCTACACCGCGCCGGCTTCGGCGGCCGCTACTTTTACGGTCACGCTGACGGCCACGTCGGCGACGGATACGACCAAGACTGGCTTCGCTACGATAACCATCACGTCGTCTCAAGCACAAAATAATTTCTTGCGCTATGTATTCGAGGCCAGCACGTTGCCACCCTCGGGCCTCAGCATCTCCAGCTTTGCTGTTTGGCCATCCACCGGACAACTGCGCTCGCTGACCTACTTCGTTCCTTCTGGTCTTGGCGGCGGAGGAATTACCGGACCGCCCCCTGGGGTTGCGATTCATCCGAATGGAACGGTTCTCTATGTCATGGCTCCTTCCATTTCCAACGCTCAGATCTGGACGCTGAACTTGGGACAGAACGGCGTGCTCCAGCAAACCGCTTCAAGTCCCATAACAATTAACACTGCATTTCAGGGTCTGGCTATGGATCCTCTGGGCCAGTTCCTCTACTCCGTCGATCAATTCGGCGGATCGATTGGAGTATTTGCGCTGGACCAAAACGGGAATCCCGGCAGTCCTACGTCCGTAGCCACCGGTCTAACCAACCCAACCGAAATGGCGATTGATTCGACCGGAGCGTTCCTGTTCGTACTGAATGGTGGCAGCCCCCCGGGGATGATCAACATGTATGCCATTAATAGGTCCACCACTGGAGTGCCAGGAGCGCTGACGCTCGTTGGGACCCCTGCGACAGGTGGGTCCGACGACCAGTCGATGACGTTGACGCCCAACGGACAGTTTCTATATGTCTTCTCACTGAACTCGATCTATGTCTACAACGTCACCTCAACTGGATTGACTCCAGTCACGGGTTCGCCATTCACCGGGGTGCTGGGAACAGGCAATAACGCAGGACAGGGAACTGTGGACCCAACCGGAAAGTATCTCTATGTCACGGCCCAGGGCCACGATGCGATATATGGTTTCTCGATCGGTGCATCAGGAGCGCCTGCCGCCCTGGCGTCTTCGCCTTTTGCGGCAGGCAGCTTTCCAGATCAAATAAACATCGACCCCTCTGGCAGTTTCGTCTACGTCGCCAATCGCGAGGATGCCTGGGTTTATTCGCTCAATAGCTCAACCGGGGCACTTACAGCGACAAGCCAAAATAGAACCATGGGTTTTGGTATCGCCGGCCAGCTTTTGAGTTCGGGGAGCAGCGCTCTCACTTTCACGCCTAAAGCGCTGTATGTGACGAACACAGGGAGCAACAACGTCTCGCAGTTCACCATCACTCCTTCAACCGGAGCGCTAACCGCAGGCTCCCCGGTAGCCGCGGGGACAGCCCCGAAGGGAGTGGCCGTATTGCCTGACGGCGATTTTGCTTACGTCGCCAATTCTGCAATTGCGTCTGGAGTCCCCACTCTTTCCGCGTACGGCATTTCGAGCGGGGTGCTAAGTCCATCAGGGACGCCGACTCCTACGGGGAACGGTCCGACATGGTTGACTCCTGACCTTTCCGGAACGTGGATGTACAACGTGAACCAGACGGATTCAACCGTCTGGAAGTTCAATATAAATAGTTCGGGCGCGCTTACATCCGGTGCAAAGACAGTTACAACCGGCGCCGGCCCAGTGTTCATAACCACGGATCCGACGGGCCAATATCTGTACACCGCCAATAGCACGGCAAATACAGTTGGTGAATATTCGATCCAGTTCCCGCTAGGGTCTCTCCAGACACTGAGCACGGGCATAAATTCGGAAGGCATAGGGCCAAACTGGATAGCTGTGGACCCAAGCGGGCAATATGCGTACGTTGCCAATTTGACTGACGGAACGCTCGGTGAATTTACTATTACCGAAGGCAGTGGAGATTTGGTGGTGAATGGCCCGCAGCCTTTTCTACCTGTCGGGTCAGCGCTCAGTTCAGTAGTTGTTGAGCCTTCAGGGAGATACGTATTCGTCAGCGATTTTGTGGAGAATAAAATCTTCTCGTATACGATCAATCCGGCCGTCGGAGATTTGGCCTTCAATACTACTGGTGAACCCGTCGCTTCAAGTGGAACGGGACCGGTGGCGTTGGCGGTAGATATTTCAGGCCAGTATCTCTACTGCGTAAACGCGGGCTCAAACGACATCACCATCTTCAAAATTAATTTGACCAATGGAACGCTCACGCAAGTTGGTACTGCCACTGTTCCGACGGGCGGCACGACACCGGCGGGAATAGCTGTGACGGGTACCGTTAACTAGAACCTTTTGCATGATGCCCCTCATCCATCTCGGACCTTTTTGGCTGCCTGCTTACGGCCTCATGATGTCCATTGCCGTCTTGGCCGGAGTGAAACTTGCAGTCTACCGCGCTGGGAATCACAACCTTGATCCTCGATTTGTTTACTATGCAGGCTCGCTCGCGGCGCTCACCGCTCTCGTCATGGCGCGGCTTCTGCACGTGGCCATCGATCCAATCGCTTACTGGAGATCGCTTGCGCCATTGGTGACCGAAGCGGGCACATTTTTATTCGGTTTCCTTTGCGCCCTGTGCTTGATTTGCTTTATCGCTGTCCGCCGTGGCGTATCCCTGTGGGCTCTCGCGGATTGTTTCGCGCCCTCGCTGGCGCTTGGCGTTTTTCTTGCTCGTATCGGTTGCTTTTTGTCTGGCTGTAACTACGGGAAACCAACCGACTTGCCTTGGGGGGTGGCCTTTACGAATCCGCTCGCTGCCCAACTTGCGGGCACACCGCTTGGCATTCGCCTTCACCCCACACAACTCTACGAATCCTTGCTTGGGTTGAGCACCTTTTTTGTCCTGATTTATTTGAGCCGCCGTGAACGCCGCCCTGGTGCGTTGATTCTTACGTTTGTGTCGTTCTACGCTGTCGGGCGCTTTTTCATTGAATTCTTTCGCGGCGACCTTGATCGTCTTTTCTGGGGACCCCTTTCTACCTCTCAATGGCTTTCTGCAGGGCTCTTACTCTTGGTGTTTCTGTTGTATCGCCTGCCGGCTACTCATGGTGTCTCTGCTCAGTCAGTCGCGAGGCCTTGTTCAAATTCAGCCGCTGCGGCCTTCCAACAAAGCTAGATAGCCTCGATAACCGTTCGCCTCGCTTACTCTGGCCGGCGCTTACTTTCGTGCCGCGGCTGCTATAACTTTATCTTTGGTCATTTCCGCAGCCTGCTCGATCGTGGCAGACGCGGGAACCGGCTGGAATTCACTGTCGAACTCCTTCTGTCGTACATCAATCGTCTTGAAGAAGAGGACTTTGCCGCTCATTTGCACGTTCATCGTCGTCATTTCCCAACATCCCGGGCCCACTTCGTGTTGTCTTACCAAAAAGGTCCCACCCTCATCTAGATGACCTAGCAAACCTCCACCGAACTTCACGGGGCTTTTCAAACGTCCACTGATCTCCGCGAGCCGCTTTTGTTCCACGTCCAGAGTCAACGTGCCTTCCATATGATAAAAGACCTCGGCCTGGTGGCCTGAAGGATGAAACGTTGGGTTCGGCGTAAAATGTACTTTGATTTTATTCCCGTTCTTTTCTTCTAGTCGAAACACGAAAGCATCTGGAATTAGCTCTAGCAGTTCGGTCGCTTGTTTCCCATCTTCGTGTCGTTGCCGCTCTTGTTTTTGGAGTTCTCGCTTGCTCCGGGTTAAATTCCCAATCCTCTGATTTTCCGCCTCTTGTTGGATTTCATCCAGCGGCTTGCCATTCAAGGCCAATAGCCGTTCAATCTGCGCGCCCTTTGCCTGACACACCATCATTAAACGTCGCTGGCCATCTTTCTCTTCCAGCTTTCGATAGCACCACAATGACTCATCTTTCGCTTGGGCGTCGATTTCGTGCTCAATAATATCTCGCACTAAATAGCCCACACTTTTCTCAGAGTTTGATGATGCTTGCGGTGCGATGTGATTACGCTCTTGGGCAACGGTCGAGGAACTGATGATCATAATTAACAGCATCCACACAGAAACCGGAAGGCCAGTCCAAGTGATTTTCTTTGTTGAATGTTTGCCAGGAAATTTTGCTAATTCGGGACCTGGAAATGGTTTCGACATCTGCGACCCCCTCATCGTTCTGTGGTGGTCAATTGCACCCCGATTGTGACCATTGATGAAGTTCACGACCATAGGGCAGTTGCTGTATTCAAGGCTGCTTTATAGTGCGGCCTCCGTTTCTGCTCGATGACTGACGATTTTTTTGTAGAGAGATGGGCGGGCGCCTATGTCCAGATAAGCGCCCGCTCTCGGGGTGTATTTCAGAGGCAATGTCGCTAGGCTAGCGAACAAGCGCGGATACAACTATCGGGTCTTATCTGTAAGAAACACCGAAAGTTGAAGTAGAAACCAAACATTTCCCTTAGAACAACATTTACAGCATTCCACCTATATACGGCCCAGACATGCACGT
Source organism: uncultured Acidobacteriota bacterium (assembly GCA_963784015.1). Lineage (GTDB taxonomy): Bacteria > Acidobacteriota > Terriglobia > Acidiferrales > UBA7541 > Acidiferrum. The sequence goes on along the minus strand of CAWAPX010000013.1, from coordinate 2,424,796 downwards.
CCAAATTGGATAGTGACGGATGGACGTCCCCACGAGGCCCTATGCAAGTTCTGATTGCTGATGACCATGAAATTGTTCGCCGAGGAGTTCGCTCGATATTGGAATCCAGGAAGGGCCTGGAGATTTGCGGCGAAGCAGTTAATGGCCGTGAAGCAGTTAATAAAGCAAGCCAACTACATCCCGATCTGATTATTCTCGACCAGGCCATGCCAGTTCTTAGTGGTTTGGGCGCCGCCACAGAAATTCATGAACTTATGCCCGACGTGCCGATACTGATGCTATCGATGCACGACGGCAAAACTCTACTTGATGCTCTGCGCACGATCGGCGCAAGGGGCTTTGTTCCCAAGGCCGAGTGCGCCGACAAATTGCTGGAGGCGGTGGACGCCGTTTTGCGCGGAGAGACTTTCTTCGATGCAGAACCCAGCTCGTGCATGGGCCTTTCCGAATAGAGTTCTGAGCGAGGTCGTTCAAATATTCTTGGGAGGTTTAGAAAATGGTCGCAGCCACACAACAAATTGAAGAGAAACTCTCGAACACGGCGATGGGTATGGCGCACAGATACGCCAGCGCGTATCGAGATACGCTACTGACTGATTCTCAGATTGTGGCGGCCATGACATCGGACGCTCTATCAGGCGGTTTCTCCGAAGAGGACTCTTCCGTAATCGCGGAGATCGCTTTCACGTACCTCGAACATAATCATCACGCCCTGAATCCGTGAAGAATCTCGCTCTGGCAATGGATGCGGCCGGCGCCGTCAGGAACGGCAGCTTGCGGAAGCTGAGTAGTTTTGTCTGTGACTCAATCTGTGGTACTAATGAAGTCAGCCCCACCCTCCACTCAGCCCAGAAACGAACCTAAGGAGAATTGCAATGAAAATCGAAAGACTATTGGGCGGTTTGTTGTCCTTGGGCATGGTTGCGGCGATGGCCGTACCTGTGACTCTAGCTAAGACACAGGATGCATCCGCACCTCAAGCCTCAGGTAAACAGATGGGAATGCGAGGTGGACTGCAGGCCGCCGTAGAGAGTCTGAATCTTACGGATGATCAGAAAGCGAAGGTAAAGGATATCTTTGCCGATGCGAGGACCAAGTACCAAACGGTGTCCAGCGATACTTCGCTCAGCGATGACCAGAAAAAAGCCAAGATGAAGGAACTTCATGAAGGCACGCTGGCCAAGGTGAACGCCGTGTTGACGCCTGATCAGCAGACCGAGTTGAAGAGCAAGATCGAAGCTGCAAAGGCGAAAGCGCCGTCGCAGCCGTGATCCAGAAACAGTCAGAAAACTGGCGATAAGCACGACAAAAGGCGCCTGGTTCGCGAGAGCCGGGCGCTTTTTATATTTGAGATACTTCTTTGGCCGATTCTCACTAAAATTCTTCCATGGAAGATGTTTGAATCGGCGCAAAAATACCTTGGCCGTTCAGCGCCGGGCGAACAAGCCACAAATTAATCCCAATTAAGCCTGATAGGTGAGATCAGTACGCTGATAGAGAGCCGTGTGCCCACAATTCGGACACTTCATCTCGGACCCGTCCGCGGGGAAATCAGGTTTTCTGGGAGAGAGATAGTCCGATAGGCGCTTGTCTACAATCGGGGAGTGTATAAAGGCGCGTTTGCATCCTATGCAGCGCAACATCCAGGAAGCCATATCCCATCGTATCGCTGCAGGTCTCTTCTGCGCATAAGGAAACCATAATGAATTCATAAGGAAAATTACTTCGCTAAACGCAGCTGGAATCGAATCGACTAAACAGTTTTAAGTTCGAAGCCTGGAGCGCTAGGTCATTTCGACATCCAAGTGAGCTGCAATGGTCTCTTCAAGTTCATTCAGGGAATCGCGTACTGCCGAGAGCAAACTTCCACGCGCAGGTTCGCTCAGAAGCTTGGCCACTCGTAGCTTATTGTCAGTAGCTTTGATCTTCACCCGAAGATCATTCATAAGGTCAAGAGCACGAGGCTTGCCCGAGAAGGAAACCTGACGCAGCGCCGAATGTACGCTATACACGAGCTTATCGAGATTCCTTACGCGAATTTCCAATTCGCTCTCTGAAGCATATTCATTTCTATGAAGAGAGCTTTGCTCAGTGGGGGAGCCCTCAGCAATCAAGTGGTGTGAACTCATAAACATTCTCCTAGGCCGACGATATCCAAATCCAAGTTGCTGGGTTTCTATCTGTGGGGCGGGCACTGTTTGCAAGGGCAATAGCTATGCCAACCGGCACGTTTTTTGGAAGGCTATAAGAGGAAGCGACTTATCAAACGATCAGTGGTTAATATTTCAGGTTCGGAATGTACTAGAACTGGAAAATTGTTCATCATCAGTTGCGCCAGTATGAATAAGGTTTACGCAGCAAGTGCAAGTGGCTTAGCTTGGTTGCACGAAGTGATGGGCGCTTCGTAGTTCGCTGATCACACCGGCCTGCGTACCTTGACCCTCGCAGCTTCGTAGGGCTTTTACCTGATTACGGACAGTGACCTCTCAAAGTATGTTGTCTGCTGAAAGCGAGGCGATATGAGATTCATTTGGCTTTTGTTGGCGCTCGTGTTGGTATTCGCATGGATCGGCGGCTTTGTTGTCTATCATGCCGCAGGATTCGCGATTCACATCCTTCTGATTTTGGCCGTCATATCCATCATCATGCAGTTGTTTAGCGGGAAGCGAACAGCTTAGAAGGATTGCCGGGAGAGATAAGACATATCTCCGTGGGCTTGAGTTTCGTCAGACCGGCCGGTGTTGTTCTGCGTACCAAATCAGGATTGATACGATCAGCCAGGTCAGGATGGCGAGGGTCAAGACAGCCATCGAATTCCAAATTGGAAGAAGCTTCCAAATCACTATCGCAAAAAACGCCAAGCCAAATGTCCCCATAGCAGCGCCACGCGCATCCAAAGCGGCGGCGTTCTTTCCTCGGGTGGTGCCATCCTTTCCAACCTTTTGTTTCTTCTCCAGCTCGTGTTTTGCCACAAGCGTGACACTCGCCGGGAAAATTGCTGGAAATGCGAGAAACAGTCCGCCGACTACCGGCCCAAAATGTTTGGCTACAAGACCGGTGGCGGCCGTGATTGCACCCCCAAATAAGAAACGCACCGCGTATTCGTACCAGCGGATTTTCCGGATTGCAGAGAAATTAAAGTGGACACGCATGAAAGTTCATTTCAAAACCAGAAACCACAAACCGAAAGCCCCAACGAACCACGCAGAAAACGAAAACACGCTCGCTGCCATCGCGCCCCACCTATTCCGCACAAGCAGGTGAATACACACGCAGGCGTACAGAAAAAAAGCAACGGCACCGGCTATCATCGAGCGGCCCTCCCGAGCGGCATAAAGCTTTCCATTGGTCAGGATCGTCAGGGTCAAGGTTGCCAGCGCAACGGAAGGCGCGGCGCTGAATAAACCTGCAAAACTCCTGGGCTTTAGAAGGTCTCCCAGAATCGAAAAGGCGGACACTATGATGCCACCCACGACAAAGCGAAAGATGAGCGGTCCCATTTCGAGCCAGCCTCTTAACTCTGCCTTATGGCAGATTTCCTATGTAATTCGTCAACCGACTTGAATAAAAGCCCGTGCAACTCTGATTGAGGAGCCCCTGCTGCTTCGACCAGCCGTTCGATCACTATTTTCGCCGCATTGCTCGTTTCTCGTTGGTCGAAATTTTTCCAGGCTTCGCCGCCTTGGTTGTCGTGATTTTCTTCGGATCGCCCGTGGCGGCCTTTTCAACATCTCCACCATTGTCGCGTGCGATGTCTGCTAGCAGCCGTTTGCTCAACACGGAACGCGGCTCGGAGACAGTTACGTCTTTGTCCGATGCATATTTGTCACGATGCTTGATCAATAGCCAGGATTTATCTGGCTTGCTGCCAAAACCACGCGTTCGCACCAACACCCAAGACCCCTGCAGTTTCTTGCCTTCGAGAGTAAACTTCAGATCGCCTTTTTCAAGTGCGGCTTCGACGTCGTCGCTCTCCGGAACCCATTCGCCGTTGTCCCACACCATTACCGTGCCGCCACCATATTCGCCTTCCGGAATAACTCCCTCAAAGCTTCCGTACTCAACTGGGTGATCCTCCACCTGCATCGCCAATCGCTTGATCGATGGATCTAGTGAAGGGCCTTTAGGAACTGCCCAGGAAAGCAGCACACCTTTGAACTCCAACCGAAAGTCGTAGTGTAATTGCGTTGCGCGATGCTTCTGTATGACGTAAAGCAAATGACTCTTTGAACTTGCACCCGAATGCGATTTTCCGGAAGGTTCCGGCGAAACCTTAAAATTTCGTTTCTCTTTATATTTGTCGAGTGACATCTATCGTTCCTCCCCAGGTACTTTCGAGCACCAATGAACGACGAATGCTGAGAGATCTTATAACTGTTTCAAACGTGCCACCGCTGGTTTCAGCGCCTGCCGGCTATTGAAAAAGTCGCTCCACGGGTCCTTCTTCTTAAGACGAGCGCTAAAATTCCCGATGTTGAAGCTCGACGGATTAAGAGAAGGCTTAACCTCCGACCATGCCAGGGGAGTCGAGACAGGAGCGTGTGGCTTTCGGCGAACCGAATAAGGGCTCACGACTGTTTGCACGGAGCCGTTCCTAAAAGCGTCCAGGTAGACCAGCGCCCCGCGATCTGCAATGGCATGTGCAACCGTCAATTGCTTCGGATAAGCCGCGGCGAGGCGCGCCACAAATTCTTCCGCAAACTTCAGTACCTCGCTGGCTTCGGGGCCAACGCGGATTGGAACGAAGATATGCAACCCGCGGCTGCCGGATGTCTTTGGGAAAGAAACAAGGTCGAGCTCATCGAGCACAGCTTTCGCAAGCAGGCCGGCCTTCGCGGCATCCGAAAACTTTCCCGATTGAGGATCCAAGTCGAAACAGATCCAATCAGGTTTTGGAAAAGTTTTGGCCCGGCTTCCAGTTACATGGATGGGAATACATCCAAGATTGGCTAGGGCAAGCTGTGTGGCGAGCAAGCCGCCCACGACATAGTCTGTCGCTTTTCGTGCAGAACCGCCTCTGTCGTTTGCGATTCGCTTTGTTGGAGTTCCTGCCGGCATGCTTTCTGGTTTCTGCTTTTGGTAAAAACATGCACCGCTCATGCCGTCCGGGCAGCGTTCCATCGTCAAAATGCGGTCATTGACGTAGGGACGAAGCACGGGAAACACATCTTGATAAAACGTGACCAGGTCTAGTTTTGTATAGCCTTCCTCGGGCCAAAATACTTTTGCGGGGTTCGAAACTTTTATTGGCATAGTCTTTGATACAGGCGGCATTTAAGCCTCCTTCCGAGTGACTTCCGTAGGTTTTTTGTCGTCGCGCAGCCCCAGATAAACCGGATGACGCAACTTTCCATCTTTGGTCCATTCGGTAAATGAAAGTTGAGCTACTAGTTTTGGAGCCAGGAACGTCGCATCTCGTTCGCGCACCTCAGATGCAAAAGGAGACTTGGATCGAACTAACGGTTGAAATTTACGGTGAAGAGAAGCCAGCATTTCTGTATCGAAGCCCGTGCCAACTTTTCCGGCATAGAGGAGCTTATTGCGAGAATAGACTCCCAAAAGCAAAGCCCCGAAATACTGTCGCGAACCCGTCGGTTGCGTAAAGCCGCCAATTACAAACTCGTCTTCCTGATGAACTTTTACTTTGAGCCATTCCTTGGACCTCTTCTCCACATAGGTAGATGCAAGATTTTTGCACACTACACCTTCAAAACCGCGCTTCGATGCAATCTGAAAGGCCTTCAGACCGTCATCCGACAAGATTGCTGACAATCGTAGACGTGCAGATGGCTTCACGATTCGTTCGAGCACCGCTCGCCTGAGGGAAAGGGCTTTTTTTCTCAGATCGCCTTCGTCCGTGTAGAGACAATCAAAGACTGCATACTGCGGACGGCCTTTCCTCTGCTGCAACAGTTGGAAACGTGAAATATCTTTGGCATCGAAGACAATCACTTCGCCGTCCATACAAAGCGTCTTTGGTTTAAGTTTCTGAATTGCTTCTGCGATTTCCGGGTAACGGGCCGTCCGATCGATCGCATTCCTTGATATGAGGGTCACGCGAGTACCTTCTTTGTATGCGAGCATCCTCACGCCATCGTATTTCTCTTCAAATATCCAATTGGGCCGGGTAAATGGGGCATCTACCAATGTCGCCAGCATGGGGGACAGTCGAAAGGGAACTTTATTCATCATTTTCCCACAAACACTTTCCGCAGGGCATTAGATATCCTTCGAGACAGATTTGCTTTACATGAAACCATGTATATGTAAAAGCTGTCGATAGAGAGAGGCTTTCACGGCGGGACTACGACTTGGCTGAAAAGCGAATTACGTTCGAGGGATACTCTCCGGAGCCAAAGGCTCTGGCCAGCGAAAAGCGCGAAAAGGCCGGGCCACATAGGATTTTCTTGCTCTCGCCCGCAAATGCCAACGGAATCCGAGCAAGAATGCTTTCGAGTCCCAATGCGCAGTTCGAACTCGCGCAGCGCCTCCGGAATTCCAACGTTCCTCTTGGGGAAATCTTCAGCTTCATTAGCGGCCTATATTTTCGCGGCAAGCTGGCCTACGCGGAAAGATTTAAGAATCCGCCGCCGGGAGTCCCAGGAGTACATATCATCACCGCGACCTCGGGACTTCTCCTGCCTCAGGAACCGATGACATTGGCCAGGCTCGAATCTATTTCCAGCTCGAATGTGGACCCTGAAAATCTCCAGTATCGAACACCACTTGCCCGCGATGCAGTTCGTTTGAGAGAACTCGCGGGGACCGAAACTCAGGTGGTCTTACTTGGAAGCATCGCGACTGAAAAGTATGTACAGCCTTTGTTGGAAGTCTTTGGCCAGCAATTACTTTTTCCGAAGGATTTTGTCGGCCGGGGAGATATGAGCCGCGGAGGCCTGCTCCTGCATTGTTGTTCGACTGGATCGGCTCTTGAATATGTTCCAGTGTTCGGCGCTACACGCCGCGGACCGCGTCCTCCCAAACTCACGCCTTAGCCCTGTACACGCTACTCGCGCTCTTGCTCACTTGTTCTTGAATGCTCGCATACCATCTTTGACCCGCTTCATGGCACTTGCTGGTCCCTTCGCGCCCAATATTCGATATTTCTCGCCGCTCAACTCGTGATAGTTCACAAAAAAGTCTTCCAATTCTTGCAAAAAGGTTTTGCCCAAATCCTTGATGTGATGAATATCCGCAAAGCTGTGATTTTCTTTCTCCACGGCCACAACGCGATCATTCCGCTCAAGTTTCTTCTTCTCTCCCTGTTCGCCCTCGATGATTCCAACGATTCGGCACTGCAACACGCAGCCGGGGAACGCAGGCTCGTCCATCAATACCAGCACGTCCGTAGGGTCGCCATCATCGGCAAGCGTCGAGGGCACAAAGCCAAAATCGTAGGGGAATTCCATCCCGGCAGGGAGAACTTTCTTCAGCCCAAACACTCGCTGCTTTTCGTCAAACGCATATTTGTTGCGGCTGCCTTTCGGTGTCTCGATCACAACTTGAAGAATATCTTCGTCCGGATCAAGAGACTCAAGTAAAGATGGATTTCCCACCGATGCCTTTAGCTTTTTCTTCTTACTCGACATTTATTTCTCCCTAATCTCTCATTCGAAGCTGCGCGGGTTCCGCAAATTCATGCGAAAAGAAAAACTCAACGGGCAATCACTCTGGGTCGTATATGACGCAAAGCTGCTAACTTGCCTTGCGCACCGTCTGTCCTGTCTTTTTGGCTTTTCCGTTACCTTTTTTCTTTTCTCTTGAGCTCGAAGACGAAGCGGCGAGGCTCTTTCTCAACGCGCTCTTAATATCGATAACCGTGGACCGGCCAGCATCTTTGTCAATTTCAATGGTCTTGCCATGCTGCTTGGCCTCGATCAATTTGCGCAGTTTTTCCTGGAATTCATCGTGGTATTTGGCTGGCTTGAATGGCTCCGTCATTGTCTTGACGAGCTGCTCGGTTAGCTTCACTTCTTGCGGTTTTAAATCCACAGCCTCAATAACGCCGTATTGCGGCAGCCGCCGAATTTCGTTTGAAAAATACATGGTGTGAAGCAGCAGGCCATGCTCATAAGCACGCAGAAAAACGGTGTAGTCCCTCTGATGCATAAGAAGTTTGCCAATTCCGACTGTCTCGGTGTCCTCGAGGGCTTTGACGAGCAACTGATACGCCTTCTTGCCGCTATCATCCGCGACGCAGAAATAAGAAGAATCAAAAAAGATTGGATCGATCTGGCTCAGTTTCGTAAAGGCAAGGATTTCGAGCGTTCGCGAAGATTCAGCCGCGAGCTTCTTGATTTCCTTATCTTCCATGAGCACGTACTGTCCCTCGTCAAATTCATAACCTTTGATGATTTCGCCGCGCTCCACGAATCGGTTGCACGTGGGGCAGAACAACGGCTGTCGCACCCGGGAATTGCATTCCTTATGAATCTGATGGAGATAAGTCTTATCGCTCCGGGCAGCAGCGTAGAGCTGCGCCGGAATCGAAATTAAACTGAGCACAATAGAGCCTCTCCAAACGGAGGAAGGCATATGGACTCCTTTTGCCTATTCTTTGCTATAGAAGCTTCGAGTCACATCAGGTAAGCGCTGTAGAAAGGCGGCCCGAGCGTTTTTGTTTATATACGAGTGCCGATACGGCTGTTAGCGGGCAGTCGCGGCGATCTTGCGCTTTTCTTCGCGCACGCCGCGTATGAGGCTAAGTTCGATATCGGTGGGGCACCAGGGGCTCCGAATCACGTCAAATGCCCCGCGCCGGGTTGCGTCCATATAGAGTTCCCATTCTCCATTTCGCGTGAGCACGACAATCGGCGGCGGTAGCTTACCGGGAAGTTTCAATTCTAAGACATCCGCATAGCCCCCATCGGGCAGTCGCTCATCGCAGAAAATAAGGCTGGGACATTGATGCGAAAGCAGTTGTTCAGTCTGGGCCACCGTCGAGCAGGGAATGACTTGGACGGAAAGCGCTTCCAGAATGTTGCTTACTTGGCGCCGGCTCTCGACGTTACCCGAGACGACCAAAATGGTGAGTTGTTCCTGGCGCACAGGCTCGTAAGTTGTTGATATCTCAAAGCGATGAGCCGAGCTTTCTCGTAGGGTAGGGTTCATATCGAAATTTACCTCGCGTCTCCGATTCTGATGGTCAAGCCAAATATCGGGGAAGACACTGTTAGTGGATTTGCGTTTCTCGGTCAATACGGACTTTTACCTAGTGCCAGCAAGTACCCTTGAATTCGCTATACAGGAAAGACTGTAGAGCATACCTACAGCTCTTATGCTAATTAAGCTTTCTTGACCCTAATTTCCTAATTCCAGGAAGTGATGTTCGGTAGCCACAGGTTTGAGGTTGAATTCAGTCCATCAGCGCAGAAGAGGAACAAGATCTCGAATTCAACTGGCTAGCCAGCCTATTTCAATGCCAGTTTGGAGATGAGCATGAAAAGAGTTGACCGCGAATCGTCGAGCGTAAGCACAAGGCCGATTCCCCCGGCGGAACCTGGGAGCAACGGGAAAGACCATGTCGCTGAAATGTCAGCGTCCGATCTAGGCCTCATTCTTTCCAGTTTGCAGACCATGCGCGACGGTGACTTCTCCGTTCGCCTCCCCGGATCATGGACAGGCCTGCCCGGAAAACTCGCGGATACATTCAATGAGATCGTCTCTTCTAACCAGCAAATTGCCCATGAGCTTAGACGCGTAGGCCAGGTGGTAGGCAAAGAAGGCAAAACGCGCGAAAGAACGCAATTTCACCAGCCGCGAGGTGCTTGGGGCGAGATGGAAGTTTCCATCAATACCCTCGTGGATGATTTGCTCCAGCCCAACACCGAAGTCACGCGAGCGATTGCGGCCGTAGCGCAGGGCAACCTGACGCAAACGGTTCGGCTGGACGTAGATGGCCGGCCGCTGGAAGGAGAATTTCTCCGCTCCGCCACAATCGTTAACACCATGATTCAGCAGCTTGGCGTTTTTACCGCTGAAGTGACGCGCGTCGCTAGGGAAGTTGGCACGGACGGAAAACTCGGTGGCCAGGCGCAGGTGCCGGGTGTCGCGGGAACTTGGAAGGATCTCACGGACTCCGTCAATTCGATGGCCAGCAACTTGACCGGGCAGGTTCGTAACATCGCCGAAGTGGCCACGGCAGTTGCCAGCGGCGACCTTTCCCGCAAGATCACTGTGGACGTTCGCGGAGAAATTCTGCAGCTCAAGGAAGCCATCAACACGATGGTCGATCAGTTGCGTTCCTTCGCTTCCGAAGTCACCCGCGTTGCCCGCGAAGTTGGCACGGACGGCAAGCTGGGTGGCCAGGCGGTTGTGCCGGGCGTGGCAGGAACCTGGAAAGACCTTACGGATTCCGTCAACGCGATGGCTGGCAACCTCACGGCGCAAGTGCGCAACATCGCGGAAGTCACGACCGCTGTGGCGCGCGGCGACTTGTCGCGCAAGATCACCGTGGACGTGAAGGGCGAAATTCTCGAACTAAAAGACACCATCAACACGATGGTGGACCAGCTCAATGCGTTCGCAGGAGAAGTGACGCGCGTGGCGCGCGAAGTTGGCACTGAAGGCAAATTGGGCGGCCAAGCGCAGGTTCCTGGCGTCGGCGGTACCTGGAAAGACCTCACCGACAACGTCAATTTCATGGCCAGCAACTTGACTGGTCAAGTGCGCAACATCGCCGAAGTCGCAACCGCGATTGCCAGCGGCGACCTGTCCCGCAAGATTACGGTCGACGTGCGCGGGGAAATCCTCCAGTTGAAAGAAACTCTCAACACGATGGTGGACCAGCTGAACCGGTTCGCCGGAGAAGTGACGCGCGTGGCACGCGAAGTAGGCAGCGAAGGCCGCCTCGGCGGACAAGCGAACGTGCCCGGTGTCGCCGGTACTTGGAAGGACCTTACGGACTCCGTCAATTCCATGGCCGGCAACCTGACTGGCCAGGTGCGCAACATCGCGGAAGTCACGACGGCCGTCGCGCGCGGCGACTTGTCTCGCAAAATTACGGTGGACGTGAAAGGTGAAATTCTTGAACTGAAGAACACCATCAACACGATGGTGGACCAGCTGAACGCCTTCGCCGCGGAAGTCACTCGCGTTGCTCGCGAAGTCGGCACCGAAGGCAAACTGGGTGGGCAAGCGCAAGTCCCTGGCGTGGGCGGTACGTGGAAAGACCTCACAGACAACGTGAACTTCATGGCCAGCAACCTCACCGGCCAAGTCCGCAACATTGCCGAGGTTGCAACCGCCGTCGCACGCGGCGACCTCTCGCGCAAAATTACCGTGGACGTCAGAGGCGAAATTCTCGAATTGAAAGACACGCTCAACACGATGGTGGATCAGTTGCGCGCTTTCGCGTCGGAAGTGACGCGCGTGGCTCGCGAAGTGGGCACCGACGGAAAACTCGGCGGGCAGGCGCAAGTTCCCGGTGTCGCCGGTACATGGAAAGACCTCACGGACTCTGTCAATTCCATGGCCAGCAATCTAACTGGTCAGGTGCGTAACATCGCCGAAGTCGCAACGGCGATCGCCAGTGGCGACCTCTCAAAGAAGATTACCGTCAACGTCAGCGGCGAAATCCTGCTGCTCAAAGAAACCATCAACACGATGGTGGACCAGCTCAACGCTTTCGCCGGCGAAGTAACGCGCGTGGCTCGCGAAGTAGGCAGCGAAGGACGGCTCGGAGGACAGGCCAACGTTCCAGGCGTCGCCGGCACATGGAAGGACTTAACCGACTCGGTTAACTCGATGGCTGGAAACCTTACTGGCCAGGTGAGAAACATTGCTGAGGTCACCACCGCAGTCGCCCGCGGCGACCTGTCGCGCAAGATCACCGTCGACGTGAAAGGCGAAATTCTCGAATTGAAAGACACCATCAATACGATGGTGGACCAGCTCAACGCGTTCGCCGGCGAAGTCACCCGCGTCGCGCGCGAAGTTGGCACGGACGGAAAACTCGGCGGTCAAGCCCAAGTCTCCGGCGTGGCCGGTACTTGGAAAGATTTGACCGACAACGTCAACGTCATGGCAGCCAACCTTACCGAACAGGTGAGAGGTATCGTCAAGGTTGTAACGGCGGTGGCCAACGGCGAGCTAACGAAGAAACTCACGGTTAACGCCAAGGGCGAAGTTGCGGCGCTGGCCGAAACCATCAACAACATGACCGATACGCTGGCCACGTTCGCCGACCAAGTGACGACCGTCGCGCGCGAGGTCGGTGTGGAAGGCCGTCTCGGAGGCCAGGCCAACGTGCCCGGAGCCGCCGGCACATGGAAAGATCTTACAGGCAACGTAAACCTGCTCGCAGACAACCTGACCAACCAGGTTCGCGCCATTGCGGAAGTAACAACTGCCGTGACCAAAGGCGACCTCACGCGTTCGATTCAGGTGGAAGCCAGCGGAGAAGTAGCCGAGCTTAAAGATTACATCAACACCATGATCGACAACTTGCGGCTAACTACAGACCGCAACAAGGAGCAAGACTGGCTGAAAACCAACCTCGCGCGGTTCACCGGCATGTTACAGGGCCAGCGCGATCTTTCCACAGTAGGACGCATGCTGTTGTCCGAGCTCGCACCGCTCGTCAACGCCCAGCAGGGCGTGATCTATCAAATGGAGACAGATGAATCGGCGGAAATGATGCTTCTATCGGCCTATGCCGATGATGCACCGAACGGACATGCCCGTCAGTTGCGTGTGGGCGAGGGCCTCGTAGGCCAGTGCGCGGCAGAAAAACGCCGCATGCTCATCACCGAAGTCCCGCCGCACGCTGTTCCTATTCGCTCCGGATTATTCAAAGCCGTTCCCCTAAACGTGATTGTTCTTCCCGTTCTTTTCGAGGATCGCGTGAAAGCGGTCATCGAGCTGGCCTCGTTGAGCACATTCACAGCCTCCCATCTCGCTTTCCTGGAACAGTTGACCGCCAGCATCGGCATTGTGCTCAACAGCATCGAGGCCACGATGCAGACCGAAGGCCTCCTAAAACAATCGCAGCAGCTGGCCACCGAGCTTCAAACGCAGCAAAAAGAGCTGCAGCAGACCAACGAGCAGCTTGCTCAAAAAGCCCAGCAACTTGCTGAACAAAACGTGGAAGTGGAACGTAAGAACCAGGAAATTGACCAGGCCCGCCGCGCCGTTGAGGAAAAGGCAAAAGAACTGGCTCTCACTTCCAAGTACAAATCTGAATTCCTTGCCAACATGTCGCATGAGCTGCGAACTCCGCTCAACAGTATTCTCGTTTTGGGCCAGCAGCTCACGGATAATCCCGACGGTAACTTGACTGGCAAGCAGGTTGAGTTTGCCCGCACCATTCATGGCGCAGGCACAGACCTGCTCAACCTTATTACCGACATTCTCGATCTCTCCAAGATTGAGTCGGGAACAGTTTCCGTTCAGGCAGAGGAAGTATTCTTTGCAAGTTTGCTGGACATGATCGCTCGTCCATTCCGTCACGAGGCGGAGAATCGTCGCTTTACATTCGATTTAACGACCGATCCGCGATTGAGCCGCAGCCTGGTCACAGACTCGAAACGATTGCAGCAGGTACTCAAGAATTTGCTCTCCAATGCGTTTAAATTCACGGAACAAGGCAGCGTGCGACTGTCCGTTTTCCTGGCCGAGCGCGGTTGGAGTGATGACCACGCCGTCCTACGCGCGGCACCGGCGGTCATTGCCTTCCAGGTCGAAGATACTGGCATCGGCATTCCCGCCGAAAAACAGCGCATCATCTTCGAAGCCTTCCAACAGGCTGACGCAGGAACCAGCCGCAAATATGGAGGCACGGGACTTGGGCTAGCCATCAGCCGTGAATTGGCGAGTCTCCTCGGCGGCGAAATCCAACTGCGCAGCGAAGCCGGAAAGGGCAGCACGTTTACCCTCTACCTGCCGCAAACCTATGTGGGTCCATCGACAGGTGTGAACGTCTTGGAAATGAGAGCCACTCCCGCTCAGGCGCCGCAATTGGTTCCCGCAATCGCCCCAGAACATCGCATCGAATCCATTGAAGATGATCGTGCAAGCCTGCAAGAGGGTGACAACGTTTTGCTCGTTGTAGAGGATGACCCACACTATGCTCGTTTGCTCCGCGATTTAGCGCGAGACAAGGGATTCAAAGTGCTGGTTGCCACTCGCGGTGCCGAGGCGCTCGCCCTGGCGCGTGAGTTCCATCCCATGGCTGTTTCGCTCGACGTCTTCCTGCCAGACATGCTTGGATGGACCGTGCTCAATCACCTGAAGCAAGATCCCTCCATGCGTCACATCCCCGTCCAAATTCTGACCCTGGATGAAGACCGCCAGCATGGTCTCTCGCGCGGGGCATTTGCCTTTGTTCAGAAACCCACAACGCCCGACGAATTGCACAATGCGTTTTCACGAATCAAAGAATACGCATCGCCGCACCTCAAGCGCCTGCTAGTTGTAGAAGACAATCCTGGCGAGCAACTAAGTATTCGCGAATTGCTCGGCCATAACGATATCCAAGTCACTATTGCCTCGACGGGCGAAGAGGCTCTAGCCGCCATTGCGGAGCAGCCATTCGACTGCATGGTTCTTGACCTTCGTCTGCCGGATATGACTGGCTTCGATGTTTTGGAGCGCATTCGCGATACACCACCTCTAATCGACTTACCGGTAGTGGTATTCACGGGCAAAGATTTGTCGCCAGAAGAAGACGCCCGTCTGCATACTCTGGCCCGCAGCGTAGTTGTGAAAGGCGTGGAATCGCCGGAAAGGCTCTTGGACGAGACTGCTCTTTTCTTGCATCGCGTCGTTTCCGACCTTCCCATCGAGAAGCAGCAAATGCTGGACCGCTTGCACCGCTCGGATGACGCCTTGGTCGGTAAGAAGGTTCTCGTTGTAGACGATGACGTCCGCAACATCTTTGCTCTCAGCAGTGTCCTCGAGCGTCGCGGAATGACCGTCTTGACAGCCGGGACGGGCCGCGAAGCCATTGACACTCTGACTTCCACTTCTGATGTCGCGATCGTACTCATGGATATCATGATGCCGGAAATGGATGGCTATGAGACCATGCAGGTCATCAGGCAGAATCCAGCATTCCGGCGTCTTCCCATCATTGCCCTTACGGCAAAAGCAATGAAAGGGGATCGAGAGAAATGTCTCGAAGCAGGCGCATCTGAATATCTAGCGAAGCCAGTCAACACGGAACAATTGCTGTCGGGACTACGCATGTGGCTCCATCGGTAAGAGTAGAGCAGTTGAGAATATGTCGAATGAGCGCGCCGAATGGTAAGCTCATCGTCTGCGAGGGCTAGTCTATGGCCGGGCCTGAAAAAGTGAACATTCTCATGGTCGACGATCAAGTCGGCAAGTTGCTCAGCTATGAGGTCATACTTGCCGGCCTCGGTGAGAACCTAATCAAAGCCTACTCGGGGAAAGAGGCCCTCGATAATCTGCTGAAGTTAGATATCGCCGTAATCCTTCTGGACGTTAGCATGCCTGAAATCGATGGTTTTGACCTCGCGGAAATGATCCGCCAGCACCCGCGCTTCCACAGAATACCGATTATTTTCATCTCCGCAGTGCTTCTGACTGACGTCGATCGCCTCAAGGGATACGAACGCGGCGCCGTGGACTATATTTCCGTCCCGGTTGTGCCGGAATTGTTGCGAGCCAAAGTTAGCGTATTTGTGGATTTGCATCGCAAAACGCGCCAATTGGAAATGCTGAACCTCGAGTTGCGCCGCCTTTCGAGCAGTCTCATCGCAGCGCAGGACCAGGAACGGCGCAGAATCGCCCGCGATCTTCACGACGGCCTGGGGCAAGAGCTCAGCGGCGCAAAGATGATGATTGATTGCATCAAGATGCCGAATCAAACGATGGAATGGAAAGAGAAGGCGGCCGCCGAGGCCAGCGCCCTAATCGACCAAGCCATCCAGCAAATTCGCAGTATGTCGCACCTTCTGCATCCACCTATGCTTGATGAAATCGGCCTGCAGTCTTCACTCCGTTGGTATCTGGAAGGGCTTACGAAACGAAGTGGCCTTGAAACTTCCTTGGATGTCCAACCGGAGGATTTTCCGCGCTTCGCGTCGGAATTGGAAACCACCGTGTTCCGAGTCGTCCAGGAAGCCCTTACCAATGTATTTCGTCACGCGGAAGCTCGGAAAGTCATTCTCAATCTCACGATGAAAGACGGCCAAATAGTCATAAAGGTGCGTGACGACGGGAAGGGTATTTCGGATTCCGTGGCGGATTTTGAGGCGGACAAGATTGGTGTTGGCATCGCTGGAATGCGCCAACGCGTGAAAGAGCTAGGTGGAGAACTGCGACTGAAAAATGGAAATCCGGGAACGCTTCTTGAGGCAGTCATCCCGATTAAGGCGGGGACGCCGCGGCCTGCGGAGCGTTTAGCCGCTTCGTGGGGCGTTAGTCACTGATTTCGGATACTTGCCCCTTCGCCCTTCGGTACTTACCGACAGCGATCTCGATGCCCTTGATGAGGTCCCACACTTGCGCCTTCGAGACAACCTGACAAATTCCCGCCTTCCGAGCAGCGGATTCCAGACCCTCCACATCCAGGACCGTAAAGAGAACAAGCGGCACACTGCGATCCATTGAGGACATTCGGTGCGCAACCTCGATACCGTTCATATCAGGCAGAGCCAAATCAATCAGCACCAAGTCCGGCTTTAACTCTTGGAACTTTTTGACGCCAGTCGAGCCATTTTCTGCTTCTCCGCAGAGAATCCATTGGCGGGAATCGATGATAGAGCGCAACAATCGCCTCATAGTCTCTGAATCGTCCACAACTAGCACTCGCAATTCCAAGGGCCCCTCCCGATATGTTATGAGAGCTGCGTTCGCTTCGAAGTAGTCGCAACTCTTTTATGTTCAGTTCTGGTTATTCCAAGACATGCAGCATTTACATTGGGAGTCCAGACGCAGTTCTTTTCGGCTGAACTTCCTCATTTCTCCCTCGCCTGTTTTGAACAACCACCAGTACGGCACCGAGCCCGAGTGCAACAACGCCGATAATTCCTGGCAAGTAGCCAAACGTGTGTTCCGCCGGTGTCGCAATCGGTGCCGCTTGTGTTGAGCTAGCCGCTGCGCCCGCCGAGTGCAATAGGAGGTATCCCTGCAGTAGAAGAAGTAATAAGCCAAGTACTGCCAGCCCTGTGCCCTGTATTTTTGCGAATTGCATATCTTCCCCTCGGTAAACGCCTAACGTCGCCGGGTACGTGTGCTACTGAATTCGTTGATTTGGCCTCTGTGCGAATACGGTCTCAATTTTTGCGATCAGCTTCCAAGCCTCGCTCTTGCGCACCACCGCACAGATGCCCGCCTTGGCTGCCTCCCGTTCAAAGCCATCTATGTCCCACACCGTGAATAAGATCAGCGGTACCGTGGGATTGGCTATGTACATTTTCGACGCCGCTTCGATCCCATTCATGTCAGGCATTCCAAAATCCAGCAGTACCAAATCAGGATTCAATTCCTGAAACATTTCGATCCCGGACATACCGCTCTCTGCCTCACCACATATCTTCCAACCGGAATGCGACCCCAAGATGGTGGCGATGATTCGCCTCATGCTTAGGGAGTCATCCACAATAAGGATTCGTAGGTCCATGGCAGGCCCAGGTTCACGACCACTTTAAATCCCCTCCCAATGCCCGGGAATACCAGCGAAACCTGATTCAGCGCAGGAGGGAAGGGGATGTGGGCCAGGAGGGGAATCGCGCCATTTCGGCTTTTACGTACAATGAATGCTGTATATCAGCGCACCCTGACAAATGTTAGCCTTCTTTCTTGGGTGCGTCTCGGCATCAACTTATGTATGCTGCCTAATGTGTCCGAGGGGTAGGCTGTCTAGGCGGGTGGTGGAGCGCGCTATTCGTAGTTTTTCCACGCCAGACCGGGGGTCTGATTGCGAGTACTTATAGTCGATGACCACGAAGTTGTTCGAAGAGGGGTGCGGTCCCTTCTGCTGACCCAACGAGGCCTTGATGTCTGTGGCGAGGCGGTAGACGGCCTGGATGCAATAGAGAAAGCCAAAATGCTGCTCCCCGATCTCGTGCTCATGGATTTCAGCATGCCGAATTTGAATGGCTTTGAAGCCACCCGAGAAATCCGTCGCATGCTTCCGCAGACTGAAGTGATCATTTTAAGCCAACACGAAACTTCTCAAATGGCCACTCAGGCCTTCCGTGCAGGCGCTTTGGGATACGTTGTAAAGTCTTCCGTTTCGAAAAACCTTTTTACGGCGCTTGAGAAAGTCGGCCGGCACGAAACCTTCTGCGATCCAAGCATCACTGCCCCCGCCGACAAACCCATCTGAATCCCTATCCTTTTGGCTTGTAATCCGTGCACGGACAATCGGGATAATTGCATGGATTTTTCAGCTTTTTGTTAACCAGCTTTGCGCTATGGATTGATTTGCCATGGGAGCATTGACAGGGTTGTAGTTTCGGCATGATGACCCATTGTGCCATTCCGAATACTTAGGGCCCATACGGGGAAGCCCGTAAAAGTGAGGTTAGCGTCCTGTATCGCCCATTACAAGGCTGCCAAGCTGCTCTGTGGTTTTCGAACCAAATGGATGGAGGCATGCTCTCCTTTCAGTTGGCCTCCGGGTCTTTCATTGCTTCCACTTTGCGTGCAAATACCACGAATCGCTTTGGCGCCGGGCCTATGTAGTGAAACGGATAGCAAGTGAGCAATGTCAGGTCGTGGCCGGTTGATGGTTGCAAGACGCTGACATCGGTAGGCGCAACCACTTCCGTCGACTCAACAACATAATTAAAACTGTGTTCTTGTGTTTTGAATGTGATTTCGTCGCCGGCACGAATGTCTCGAAGTGGGCGGAAAAAAGTGTCGCGGTGGCCAGCCAAAGCATACTGGCTTGGTCGGCGATACCTTATTCGCGGTATGGCCTCCGCGCGCTATTCCTGTTTCCCTATGCGTGGAGGTTTGCCCAATGCAAAATACCAAGCGCTACATTGCTTCTCTGGTTTTTGTCGGTGCTCTTGCCTCGCCGCTAGCTATCTTCGCGGTGCCGCAAGAGGCTACCGTCAAGGTCCGCGTTTACGATAAAGACCACAAGGATTATCACTACTGGGACGACAAAGAAAATCGCGCGTGGGGCCGTTTCCTCGAAGAAAAGCACAGGAAAGACCACGAGTTCGCAAAATCAGAAAAGAAAGAACAGGAGGAATACTGGAACTGGCGACACAGCCATCCAGATTAAATTAAATTCGTAGGTGCCCCGCATGGGGCGCCGAAAACGTGGAAGTAGGACGAGAGTCATCCTGTTTAGATTGGACGGCTCTTGTCCGGACTTTTTTTATTTATAAATTAGGTTGCTTTTTTCGGGAAGCATCTTGCGTATGCATCGAGCGCGTTCGTAATGTCAAATCCAAACGATTATCTTCGACTCTTTCTAGTTTCCTTGAACGAACTCAAACAAGTGGCAATTCTTGCGGCGGCGAGTGATTTTGGTCCCCAACTATCCAGTATGGGAATCGTCAAAGGGAAACAGCAGCTTGAAGCGTTCCTGATGATGGCTGGCATCGATTGTTACATCGTCTCGTATGGCGAGCCTTTCGCCACCACCTTCAAGTCAACGACTTTTGAACACACCCCTAAACAAATTGTCGACGACCTCGAAAAAGGTTTCCAGCAAGCCGGTGAGTTGCGGCTCAAACTCCGAAACGGACAAACGCTGACCGACGAAGAGCAGTCTCACTTGCGTTTCTTGCCCAAAAGCTGGAGCGTTTGCTCCAGCTCTGTCACAACGACTGAAGGGATGGAGCGCATCCGATCCTGGTTCAAGGCGAACAAAGTTAAATAGGGATTTAGAGGGGACGCCAATCAGCAAACGGCTCCAAGCGCTCTCCATCAGCTAAAAAAAATAAAACGATCGCGAGACGACTTCTGTTAGGTCCGGTAGAGTGATGTGCGTCACCGTCCCTACATTTTCTGTACAATCACATTTAGGGCCGAGCTTTGCACCCCGCCCAGGTTTACTTGGGCCGGATTCATCCCTAGATTAATTTGCCAAAGAATGTGCCCGCCGGTATCCGTCAAGCTGAGCGTTACCTGAAATTGCGCGCTGATGCCCATGGCGCTGGGATTGGCGAAGAGGTCGCACTCGGCGAGGCCATTTACAAGCGGTTGGCTGCCATTAAAGCTGAGAAGGGAAGAAGCCACCGCATAGTTCAGCGTGCCTGTAACAGCGGAGCCGTCAGGATACTTGAAGCTCAAAGTCAAAGCTGGGCCGGATAGGCTTTGGCTCGCAGGAAGAATTTCAATGGCGCTAACGTCCGGTTCGGAACCAGAGTCGTACTTAAAGGCAATTGTCAGAGTGCCGCTGGTTACAGAAGCCGTGGTTGTCTTTATGAGCGCCTCATTCGCACCAGCTTCACTAAAAACATCCAAACTTGGAAAAACGTCGGCCCCCTGCACACTCACGTCAAAAATACGCGCCCCAACTTTTTCGTCTGTCGGGGTCCCCTCTGCGAAGTAAAGATTGACCTGATATTTTCCGTTCGGAACCTGAAAGGAATAAGCACCTGGGTCCCAGTGGTACGTTGCGAAAAGCGCCGGATCGGGGGTGCCCACGACCGGACTGCTGTTGGTTAATGCCTTGCCCTCTTTAAATCCGTAATCGGCCTGCCAAACATTTCCTTTGGAGTCCGTGTATTTCGCGCCACCGCAATGTACTCGAACGGGGGTTTGCCCTGCCGCAGGCAAACAAAATGGCAATGCCAAAGCCAAGACACAAAGAAGTTTCTTCACGTGTTCTCCCCAGGAGAATTTAGGATTTTTTGCAAATCAAGCGAGGAGGGCCGGGGGAAATTGCTCCCGCTTACGTTTCAACCGTCACACTAATCATTTTGTGCACTAACAGCTATTGTCCCGAGGAACAGAATAGGTCCAGCAAAATAGACAGGTGTCTTTCCTGTCCTGCGCGTAGCGCCGCTCCGATTCATTTAGAACCTGTGGGTAACTGGCACAGACGGGTTTCCCACCCCGTGAACCCGGCGCCTGCCGTACCCAATTCACCCGATAGCCTCTCGCAAGCGTCATGTTAGGTTGTTGGTGTCCCCAGCCTTCCTAATCACTGGGAGGTTTAATGGAAGCCGCGGAAGAAAGGTACAAAGTTGTCCTGACAAAGGGAACGCGCCGCAAGGATCTCGGCGAAAAGAGTGAAACCGAGCTGTACACCTATTTGAACACCCGCCCATTGGGATCTGCCGCGGCTGGTGACGTTCTAGCTCGCTTGGTTTTGCGAGAGTCGATGACTGTATCTTTCAAAGGGCCCGGAATAGTCGAGCAGGTCGAAATTACACGCCTCGCTTAGCTCTAGATCCATCATCAGGAGCGATCTTAAGGGAGAGCACCCCGAGCGCTGGGCCAGCCCCAAAAGGGCAGGTTACGTAGATCCCCATCTAGAGAGATTTTCACGTCCCCTACAGTATTCCCTGTATAGTATAAATTCTTTCGGCCAGTATCGTAGGGGAATTACCTTAAGTAACTTGGATAAGTCAGACCCCACGTGTGGTTGTTCGGGTTCGTCTCGCGCTGAGCTCTATGTTCGGTCCCGCTTCGGCGCCCGTCGGACGCATTTGATTCGTAAATTCGAGGTTAGCGTGACATGCCTAGTCGTGTGAAGCGAAGTAGCGCCCCCCGCGAACTCTTGCCTTTGGAAAAGACTCCCACGGGAATTCCCGGATTTGATGAGATTAGCGAAGGCGGCCTCCCCAAAGGCCGCACGACGATCGTTTGCGGCGGCGCTGGCTGTGGAAAGACGATGTTCGGGATTGAGTTCCTGGTTCGTGGGGCGCAGGAATTTAACGAGCCGGGCGTCCTTATGGCTTTCGAGGAAACTCCGGAAGACATCGCTCGAAACGTTGCGTCTCTGGGTTTTGATATCGAAGCCCTCGCGAACCAGAAAAAGCTCTTCCTCGATTTTATAAGTGTTGAGCCCCATGAGATTCAGGAAAGCGGTGACTACGACCTGGAAGGCCTGTTCATCCGCTTGCAATGCGCTGTGGATGCCGTAGGAGCCAAGCGAGTAATGTTCGATACGCTCGAGGCTCTTTTCTCAGGTTTTAAAAACCCGGGGATTTTGCGAGCTGAGTTTCGCCGGTTATTCCGCTGGCTGAAGGATCGCGGACTGACAACGGTCATCACGGCCGAGAGGGGCGAAGGTACCCTCACCCGTCACGGTTTGGAAGAGTACGTCTCCGATTGCGTGATTCTTCTCGACCATCGAATAAAAGATCAAATTTCGGCGCGTCGCCTGCGCATTGTGAAGTACAGGGGCACAAAGCACGGAGCCGACGAGTATCCCTTCCTGATCGACGAGCGCGGGATGTCGATCCTGCCGCTGACTTCGCTCCAATTGCAGCATACCGTGTCTAACGAACGAGTTTCCTCAGGTGTGCCCGATTTGGATGAAATGCTGGAAGGGAAGGGCTATTTCCGCGGCTCCAGCGTGCTTATCACAGGCACTGCCGGCAGCGGCAAAACCACCCTTGCTGCCTCATTCGTCGATGCCGCTTGCCGCAGAGGTGAGCGCTGCCTCTATATTGACTTCGAAGAATCTAGGGACCAGGTCGCGCGAAACATGAGTTCCGTTGGCCTTGATCTCGATCAATGGTCCAAGAAAGGGCTTTTGACGCATGAAGCTTGGCGTCCCACGCAATTTGGCATTGAGATGCACCTGCTTCGCATCCACAAATTTATTGAAAAGGTGAAACCGCAGTGCGTAGTCATCGACCCCATCACCAACCTGTTGAATGGGAGTAGCGATAAGGAAGTCTATTCCATGCTCATGCGCTTGCTGGACTTCCTGAAGGTGCAGGGAATCACCGCGGTTTTCGTTAGCCTCACAAGTGGCGGTGACAACATGGAACAGACCACTGTTGGAATCTCTTCCTTGACCGATACTTGGATTCTTCTCCGTGATTTGGAGCTAAACGGAGAACGTAACCGCTGCGTCTATGTCCTTAAATCACGCGGAATGGCCCACTCGAATCAGCTCCGCGAGTTTGTGCTTACGGGGGACGGTATAAGACTTTTGCCTGTTTACATCGGTCCGGGTGGTGTCCTTACGGGATCATCGAGGATTACACAAGAGTCGGCGGAACGGGCTGAAGCCCTTCAAAAACAGCAGGAGATCGAGCGCAAACAGCTGGATGCCACGCGCAAGCGGCTTACGATACAGGCACAAGTGGCGGCCCTGCAGGCGGAACTTGAAGCAGTCGAAAAAGAAGAAAAGGTCCTCACCCAGGAAGATAGGGAGAGGGAAATGCAAGACGAAACAGACCGTGCCACTTTGGCTAAGAGTCGGGGTTCCCGAGATTTGCAGCCCAGATAGTTGCAACCCAAATATTTGCAGAAAGTTCGGTAACACTGGATTGGAAAAGCATCTGAAAATCTAGAAATCGGAAGCGGGCGCCACGTGAAAACTAAACCAAAAGCAAAAAGCTCCAAAAAGCTGGTCGAATTGCGTTTGTATGTCGCAGGACAAACTCCCAAGTCCGTGGCGGCCATCGCCAATCTGAAAAACATTTGTGCTGGAGATTTTGAGGAAGACTATCACATTGAAGTGATTGATCTGGTCAAGAACCCAGCCTTGGCGCGAGATCATCAAATTCTGGCCATTCCCACGCTTGTCAGAAGCCTACCAGTCCCCATCTGCAAGATAATAGGTGACTTGTCAGATACGGCGCGTGTCGTCGTGGGTCTGGACATCCGCAAAGCCAAAGGAAAGAAACCAGCTGCCAAAGCACACGCTGCTTCGAGCGCCAAGTAAAGGGCTCCGTATATACATGATTCCCCCGATGTGAAAAGAGAGCATGCAATAGGAGCATCCCTAGGGACCCAGGCAGAACATTGAAAAAGAAAATGCATACCCGGAAGAAGAACTCCCGGCGCCCGCGGCCGAAGAGTCCTTTTGTCTCTAAACCCCGGCGAAACGCCGCCGAGGCCGAAGAGATCGTGCTTGCCATTCGCCGCGGAGGAATCGATGCCCTGGTAATGGAGGGTACGAACGGCGAAAAAGTCGTCACATTACAAGGTACGGAGCATCCCTACCGGGTGCTCGTCGAGTCCATAAACGATGGTGCCGCCACTCTGGACGCGGATGGCAGAGTGCTCTATGCCAACAGCAGGTTTGCTCAAATCTTGAATATTCCCGTTGGAAAACTCACCGGGAGCTCGCTGCACAATAACCTATCGGCTGAGCAGAGCGGGAAACTAAAAAAACTCATACGCCAGGCGCTCCATCGGAGTTCAGTGGTAGAGCTTACTTTGGATGCCACGAAGGGAAGGCCCAAGCTCGTCCGATTTACTCTCCGCCCTCTACAGGACTCGGACATTCACAAAGTCGGCGTAGTTGCCACTGAGCTGACCGAGCTGGTCGAAGCCAACGAAGCGTTGAAGTCCAATGAGGAATCGCTAAGGCAGCTCTCCGCTCGATTGCTGCAACTCCAGGATGAAGAGCGCCGCCGCATTGCGCGCGATCTGCACGATGTCACGGGACAAAAACTTGCCGTCTTGTCCATGGCTCTATCCGGCCTTCTCAACCGGCCCAGCGGCAATCTGGATGCGGACTCACAGCGTTCGCTGACCGAGTCCCTCGCATGGAGCAAGGAAGTCGCCGCCGAAATTCGCACACTCTCTTACCTGTTGCACCCGCCCTTGCTGGACGAATTGGGACTATCTTCAGCCGTCAAATGGTATCTGGCTGGATTCACAAGCCGAACGGGCATCCTGATTGAAACGGAAATCCCCGCCGATATTCAAAGATTGTCCCCTGATGCCGAAGTGGCCATTTTCCGCGTTCTCCAGGAGAGCCTCACGAACGTGCATCGGTACGCCGAAAGTCCGAAAGCAGTCGTCCGGATGGACGTGACCGCAGACGAGATCAAACTCGAAATTCAGGATTTTGGAAAAGGCGTGCAGTCTTCCCGGGCTAGTTCGCCAAATGGATCGGTCGCGCGTCTTGGCGTCGGCATTCAAGGCATGACGGAACGCATGCGCCAACTGGGAGGCAAGCTGGAGATTACATCCAGCCCCAACGAAGGAACTCTGGTAGCAGCGACGATTCCCCTTTCCAGCTTGGCGGCAATGCCCGCGCAGTCTGCTACAGTCCTGGTCTCGCCTTCCAATCCCAGTTCCGACCTCGCGGGACCCGCAGCAAACACGTTGCGGAAGCGAATACTCATCGCGGACGATCACGAAATGCTTCGCCGTGGCGTGAGAAACACGTTGCAATCAGAATTGGATCTTGAAATTTGCGGCGAAGCTGTCGATGGACAGGATGCTGTCGAGAAAGTGAAAACCCTGCGGCCAGACTTGGTCATTCTTGACATCAACATGCCGGCTCTTAACGGACTGGTTGCCCTGAGACAAATACTAAGGCTTCGCCCGCAGACAAAGGTTTTGGTTTTCTCCGTCCACGATTCGGATCAAACGGTCAAAGAGGTTCACGCGGCAGGCGCCCACGGCTTCATATCTAAAGGCAAGGACTCCCAGGATCTCCTCAGAGTTGTAAGAGAAATTCTCAACGCAAAAAGTCTAACCGCTTCCGCTTCCACCATTCCGAATTGAACTTTCGGCAATCGCTTCTTCTGGCACCGACTTCGTGCGGTTTCATTTCATATGTTCTTGTCCGGGACTCCTCGAAAGAAAGGGAAGCGGTCTTACGAAGAGCCCCCAGACAAGTTAACGCTGCTTCAGCGACGAGTGTTCACCAAACCGTTTAGGGAGTCACGTGGACGCTGATTGCAACGTTCGTTCCGCCATCCTGACGATAGGTGACGTCCGCAGTCGAACCAACCTTCATGCTGCCCTCAACCGTGGTGTTCTTATCCACGGCAAAGGTCATCGTGCTGGAAGCAGCAGCCGCAGGCTTTTGCGCGTCCTGGGTAATGGAAGACCCAGAGCCGACTGTAATCGTGAAAGAGCTCTGATCAATCGAGGCAATCTTTCCAGACACGGATTGCGTCTGGGGAGTAGCCTGTTGAGCTTGAGCCGCTTGATGCTTTGCTGCTGGTGGCATAGCCAAGGCCCCTGCTACGAGAACCGTGCCAGCCAATGTGGAAAAACCGACTCGCCATGTATTTTTCATTTCTACGCCCTCCTCGAATTTTGTTTAGCCGGACGTTTTGATAAATGCAGGCGCTGTGCCAAAGCCCTAGCCGCAAACGAAAGAGTGAAAACTCCAATTATTTTAATGAGTTACGCGTGGACACGAAAAATGCGCGCACTGTGTTTACTAGTACCGGAACCAGAATTCTCTTCACGGTGGATAAACAATTTTGGTAGCAAATTAATGCGTAGCCTTACAAGAATTCTTGTATTGCCGAAAGTATTCCGTCGAGTCAAGCCCATCTTTCCGGCCAGACACGATGATGCAGTGAGTACGCTTTGATTCTACGGTCATTCCTGTATGGCCATTGAATCCCCCAAGCGCAAGACTTCCGATGCAAGACTGCAGAAGCGTAGTCCTACTTAGTAGGACTTTCAGCTCTGGCTGAGCCGTTTCTGCTTTCTTGCGCTAACCAACAAACATCATCAACATGTTCGGATTGGAAGGCTTGCATGACAAAACCCGGTTCTTCCTATGCGCTCGACGCGGAGTTGGAACCACTTTGCCCGCGTGATAACAACATCATGCGATATGAAGCGAGCGGACTCCCCTCCGGAACCGACAATCGGCCTTCCTATCACTGCGGCCACGGCGGTTGCAGCGTTTGCTATGACTTAGCCAACGGATATTTCACTCTGATAGGAATGCCGGACAGCGTAAATCCCCTTGCGGAGCCCGGAGTGAATACCTTGAAGTGCGAGAAACACGAGACTTGGTTATACCGCCGCCGAGATCGTGTAGAGGAGTCAGGAGCGGCGTGGTGTTGCGGTGTCGAAGGATGCGACTACGGCACGCAGATGGGAACGAAAGGGAATTGGGTCAGGACGTAGTACCACCAGCAGTCAGGAATTCGCCATCACCTTAGACAGTCGTGTACACAACGCGGCTAATTAACTCCTGCCCACAACCATGTAACACTCCCCGGGAGGAGATCCCTTCGCAAGCAAACTCAGTTCGGCTTCAGGAACGGTGAAACGCACACTCCCGCAGTCCAAACAGACCGCAAGCTTGGGGAACACCTTGACTCCCGGATTATCTAGATTTTCTAAACCGCAAAGGTGGACGATCATCTCCGCGGACAACTCCACCTGACTGCCTATCGTGCATGATGGACAGGACATACCCACCCCCGTTCTGATAGCCAATGCCAGGCCACACGGCTATCGCTAATAGGAGAGAAAAGTATAAGCAATCCAATGGTCGGATTGTTCAATTTGTTTAACAATTCTTGCATCTATTGGATTCCGGTAATTGTCTGTAAGCTAGGATATAGCAGTAAATACACACTTGACGGAACTGGCGAGGACGCGGCGAAACTATTTCGCAGACCGGTGCATGACCTGTGGAAATTCTTCCCAACGACCCGAATTTCCAGGCGAAACAGCTCTAAACCGAAGCAAAAATCATCGGCATGTATGTTATATTTGCCGCCCCTCGCCCGCACATGGAGGTCCAGCATGAGCGACAAATCATTCGAGTGGCAGAATCAGCTTCAAGAAATACTTCACAGTCCAGACTCCCCGGATTCCCCCGCAAAAGTAGCGCATTTGCGTCATGCATTAGCCACTCGGCTTCGCATCATGACGCCGGTAGACAATGATGAGCGCGTGGCCATCAAGCGCGCGCTGTCAGTCCTCAGGGCGTCAAAGCCAATACGGTAAACGGACAGAATGCCTCCGCCAAAAAGCGCTCTCACAAATGCGTTCGTAGGGGGCGGAGCTTTAGCTCCGACATAGAATACCGGCAAGACGGCGCTTTAGCCCCTGAAACTCACTATCCCGCCGATTGACATATTTATTAAAGTAAGCTTTAGTCGAACAGCGATGATCACTTATCGATCGCGGAAGCGGTTTAACTCGCAACCGCCGACCTGCGTCTCTGCCCCAATCGAACGATGGTGGGGATCAGCGTGTCCGCCAGGCTGATTTTGTCCAGCAAGACCGTGGCGCCAAAACTCCTGGCTAATGCCATGGTGTCTTCATCGTTCGACAGAGAAATGGCCAATATCTCTGACCCGCAATTCAAATGCGATTTGATGTTTTGAGAAGTAGCCTTGAATTCCTCGGGCATGTGTAAATCCATGACAATCAATCTCGGCTTCAAATCATTCGCCAACTGAATGGTCTGCGCAAAGTCAGCGGCCTCCGCGACAATTTCAATTTCCGATCGAGTCGCTAGAAGCTGACGAATCCCCCGCCGTACAATTTCCGAGTCGTCGGCTAGGAGTACTGTGATTAATAGGTCGCTATTTTGAACCGTGTTTGGACTAGCCACAGCTTGAAACATGTTGCACCTCCAATATAAAGTTGGCGCTGTCATACCGTGTGCACGATTCCTGCCAGGGATAGAGGTTTAACTGCTTCATTCCAATCACTTTGTAATCTGGCGGAATTATAGGAAGTTTCGACCAAGCAGAAAATACATGTTTCACTGTAGCGGGAGAAAGTTTTATACGCCGGCAGAGCTACCTCATACGCATCCGCGACAACCCTTGGAGTGCGGCAGCTCTGCTGCCGCTTTTCTGACCGTCACTTGTGCTGACTTGCCTCAGTTCGGCAACTTCTGGGATGATCGGTGTTATCGAAGCCCGTCTAAACAAGAATTAGTCCGCAAAGAGATACCCGATGAAGCGCACGTGGACGATCATAGGTGTGAGCGACGTGCCGGGCAGCTTCAAATGGTACCAGGCGCTGTTCGGTCAGCCAGCTACCGTTCCGGCTCATAATTACTTTGCGCAAATCCTCGATTCAGATGGAACAGTCTTGCTCTGCCTTCACGAGTGGGGCGCCCACGAGCATCCTTCATTGATGAGCCCTAATCACGTGACACCCGGCAACGGGCTCCTGTTGTTCTTCCGTGTCGATGATTTCGATATGGCGCTTCAAAGGGCACGGTCGCTCGTCACTCGGCTTGAAGACGAACCACATGTGAATCCGAACACTCAAACCAAAGAGTTTTCGGTCCGAGATCCGGACGGCTATTACGTTACGATCAGTGCGCTTTCAGTGGCCTGAGAAGGCGCTTAAGCTGCCGAGGGGCCCTGCGGCACCTTTTTGTGGAACATCTTGACGCTTTACGTCGCGCGGCCCTTACAACCAGGATGCCCGCATTTACAATCGATGTCCGGTGTTTTTTCCATCGCTTCACACTGAGGACTGCAATACTTGCTCTTTGCTTCCGCTTTACAGCTGCAATTGGGATGCGCGCATTTCGTTTCGGATTTGTCTGCCATGCTCTTTCTCCCTCAGAAAAGTTTTTTAAATCTCTCATCGTCGCATTTGGCGAAGGCAGCGCCCGTGCACTCAGTTTTCCGCAGCTCTTGCCAATTGCGATTCCTCAAAGAGCTCGATCATGGCCTTGTTAAACGCCGGAATATCGTCCGGACTCCGGCTGCTGATCCAATTTCTATCGCGGACGGTCTCTTCATCTTTCCAATTGCAACCCGCGTTGCGAATATCATCTTGGATCGTGTGGTAGCTCGTAAGCTCGCGCCCTTTCGCAAGGCCAGCTGAAACCAGCAACCACGGCCCGTGACAAATCACCGCAATCGGTTTTTGTGCGTGGTCGATTGCCTGCACGAAGCGCTTGGCTTCTTCTTCGACACGCAAATGATCCGCGTTCAACGCGCCGCCCGGCAATAGCACTCCGTCAAACTCTTCTGGCTTGGCATCCTGCAATTTCATGTCGACAGCAAACTCGCTGGCCTTCTCATCATGCTTCATCCCTTGCAGCGTCCCGCTTTTCGGTGATACCAGTACCGTCTGAGCCCCAGCGGCGCGCAAGGCCTTGCGCGGCTCCTCAAGTTCAGCTTGTTCGAATCCATTTGTCGCCAGAATTGCCACGCGCATCCCAGCCAGCTTCTTCTTATGCTTGTTTGCCATAGGTCACCCTTGTTTTTGTTAGCCAACATCACTCTGATTCTGAGGAAACACATTCCGTCGAGCTATCCCCTGAATCCGGCATGCCAAAAAAGTAAGGGCTGTACTGTTCGTCTACTCCTCCGTTGGCTTTTGCAGCATTCGTTGGCTTGTACCCGGCGGCAGCACCTTCAAAGTTTTGAGGAACTCAATGATGGAATCCCGGTCGTATTCGCTTAGCGCATCAAAAGCTTGGCGCGATGCTAGTGCCTCTCCTGCATGAGCGCCGATAGCTTCGCGCATCGTCGTAAACTTCCCGTGGTGCAGGAATGGGCCTGAGTTTGCCAAGCCCCACAATTTCCTTGTCAGAAAAAACCCGTTGCCGTTGAAAAACTGCGGTGATGTAAATGCCAGGTTTTGATTGAGAGGTTCGGCGTTCGGATCCGTCGAACCGGTGGTGATGTTATGCAGCTTCAAATCCGTAAAAGCCGGCACCCACACGACTCCGTTCGAGTCCGGCTTCAGCCGCGGCCCAGGCAGCTCATCGCTGGTCAAATCTACGGAAAGAGTCGGCGCACCGCCAATTTGTAGATTTCCCGCGGGATTATACGGACTCGGTTCCGTGTAGATCCAGCCTTTGTTGTAGAGCGGCAACTTGGGAACGTGGCAGCTCGCGCAGCCAACATCTGCGAAGCGCTGTTGACCATTACTCACAGCTCGCCGCACTTCTTCATCATTAGGAATGATTTGACCCGGCACAGGCAGTGTTGCCTGGTATACCGCCACGGCTGTCACATCGGCTCGCGTCAATTCATCAACGAACCCATCGCCGTCTGCATCGACCCCCACGCCAAACCGTTCTTCGCTCTGGATTCCGTGGTGCTGATTGAATGCCGTGTTTGTAAACTGCCGCAGCGATATGAAAGCGCCTGCCTGAGAAAAGGGAAATACCAGAAGGCTCGGCGGCTGGCCCGGTCCGCTTGTAGCCAGGCTTGCCGGAGGCAGTCCCTGCACGCCAGCCGTATTCCAGCTGCCATCTGCATTCCGCGCCAGCGTTCCAAACGATACTCCGTTCGCCGCGAGCGCCTTTGACGTTCCCGGCGTAATGGAATCTCGAATGGCTTGCATTCGCGCAGTCATCTGCCGCGCCAGCATTTCGATAAAGCCCGCGCCGTTCATTCCAATTGTTTTTCGTTCGTTGGCAATATTTTGCAGGATGGCAAATTGGCCGTTCTCCATCACCGATCCCTCTGTCACAACTCCATCGGTATGGTCGAACGACGCGAAATCAAAACGCTGACCCAGCACAAACACTTCCG
Source organism: uncultured Acidobacteriota bacterium (assembly GCA_963784015.1). Lineage (GTDB taxonomy): Bacteria > Acidobacteriota > Terriglobia > Acidiferrales > UBA7541 > Acidiferrum. The sequence goes on along the minus strand of CAWAPX010000013.1, from coordinate 2,393,501 downwards.
TGACTCTGTCTCCGCCGCCGCCCACAAAAGGTTCATTGTGGCAACCTGAGCATGAGTTCGAATCGGGTCCGGAAACGCGATTGAAATTGTGCGGGAATACTAACGGATTAGAAGGATCAGAAAGTGGCGTTCCCGTTCCTTTCGTCAGTGGCCGCCCCGCTCCCTCCTGTATCGTCCACTTCGCCTCAAAGAGTTTGTCGCCGAAAGCGATCAGCTTTGGTATCGATATTTCGTATTCTTCACCATCTTTTAAGTGGCGAACGATGGAGATCTCTTTGCCGATGAGCCCGCGATTTTGAGCGAAAAGCGCTCCTGCGAACAAAAGGCAAGAAACGCCGACAACGGCGCGGTGGGTCCAGGTAGGGCCGCCTGAAATCATGACGATAACCTCTCAATTGGTTTCGCAAGAAACGCGAAATTGGATTGCGACGTAAATACTCCGCGTCGCCCAAAAGTTCTATCGGGTGTTCTTGGTATAAGGTGGATCGAAGTTACGGTAGAAGCCCTGCCTCGGAATCTTCAATACTCCGGCGTTGAAGGCCCCTTAAAACGAATCGCCTCGTCGCGAATCAATAATCGCAGCCGCAGCATTTTCCATCGCGCTACATGGAACGCCACGCATAACTAAACGATTCTTCGCTCTCGCCTACCAGCATTCAGGTATTTCTACTAGTGCTTCTCCGGTATACGGTCTCTAAGGTTAGGAAATCAATTTAGGCATCGATGGTTTAGCTCGGCCCTCAATCTCCGAGACTCAATCGAACGCCACAAATAAGGAGTCGCTTCCATGCGATCAAGAATTAGTGTCTGTGCAGCATTCCTTTTAGTTTCTGGGATAGTCGTGGGATGTGGAGGCGGATCATCCTATAGTCCTCCTCCTACGCCGCCTACAATTACGGGCAGCCTTAGCGGCGCTCCTCAGTCTTTGGCAGCCGGCGCCACCGCCTCCCTCACGGTCACCGTCTCCAATGACAGCTCCAACGCTGGCGTGGATTGGTCCTGCGCACCAGCCGCCTCTTGCGGCACGTTCAATCCCACGCACACCGCCAGCGGCGCAGCGACGACCTACACCGCGCCCGCCACCGCAGGCAGCGTCACCGTTAACGCTACTTCCACGGCTTCTGGCAAAGTCATCGCCACCGCCACCATCGCGGTCAATGCTCCCGCGGCCGTCACGCTCACGCTCTCCGCAGCGCCGCCAGCCACCTTGTCAACGAACGGCACAACCTCCCTCACCGCCACCGTCGCGAATGACAGCACAAACGCCGGCGTTGACTGGACCTGCACTCCCGCAGGCACTTGCGGCACGTTCAATCCAGCTCACACTGATAGCGGCGCCGCCACCACATATACAGCTCCAGGCGCAGCCGGTGCTGTCGTCATCACCGCGACCGCCACCGCACTCGCCACCGCCACTCAATCCGCCACGGTCACCATCACCACCGCCAGCAATGTGTCCGACCTCAGCGGCTCCTACGCCTTCGCTCTCACCGGACGCGACGTCAACGCCCACGCCTATTCTCTAGCCGGCACCGTCGCTCTCGACGGCAACGGCAACGTCACCGCCGGCGAGCAGGACTACAACAACGGCCACGGCCTGCTTTCTCCGCAGCCCTCTGGTGACTCCATCACCGGCGGCACCTACACCGTCGGCGCCGACGGCCGCGGCACTCTCACTCTCATCACCAACAATGCCGCTCTCGGCGTCACCGGCACGGAAACCTTTAGCCTCGTCGTCGTCAACGGCAAGCATGCCTTGCTCACGCAGACCGACGCCAGCGGCACCGCCTCCGGCACGCTCGACGCTCAAACTGTCGCGGGCGGCCTCACGCAACTCACCGGCACGTATTCCTTCACCGTCGCCGGCGCCAACGGCAACAATCCCGAAGTCTTTGGCGGCGTATTCGTTTCGAATGCCGCCGGGGCTTTCACCCACGTCACGGTAGACTCCAGCTCCAACGGCTCCGTCTTCAAGGGCGGCTCCAACACTGGCACCTACACCGCCCCTGACGCTTCCGGCCGCGGCACGTTCGCCTTCGGCGGCGACAATTTCGTCTACTACGTTATCGGTCCCGAAGCTCTCCGCCTCATCGTCGTCGAGAGCAGCGAAACCGACCTCGGTGTCGCCATCGGTCAGGGCGCCGGACCATTCTCCAGCGCCAGCCTGACTGGCAACTTCGTCTTCAAAAATGCCAGCGCGGAAACAGGCGCAGGCTCCTACGCCTCTGCCGGACTCTTCACTACTGACGGCAACGGCAACATCACTTCCGGTTTCGCCGATGTCGATGAAGCCGGCACCGTCACCAGCGCCGCTTTCACCGGCACGTACACGCTGGCCGCCAACGGCTATGGCGGCATCGCGATCGCCGGCGGCGCCACTCAGCACGTCACTACTCTCGGCGTCTACGCTATCGATCCCGCCATCAACCCGCTCGATCCCAATAACGCCAGCGGTGGCGGCGGCGCTCTCATTCTGGATCTCGACCCGACCAACGTCGGTGGCGGCGTCCTGCTTCCCCAGGTCGCCAGCCCCACGTTCACCGGCAACTACTCCATCGGCTACCGCGCCTTCACTCCCGCGGGTGTCGAGCAAAACGCCACCGGCCAAGTAGCTGTTGGCAACGGCTCCTTCACAGGAACCGCCGACTCCAACACTTTGCCAACGGTCGGCGCCAATCTCGGTGTCGCCGTCTCTGGAACGTTCACCGCCGACGCCACTCACGTGGGCCGCTTCACGCTGCCCCTTACCGTTTCCATTGGAACTAACCCGCCGGCCCTCAACTTCGTTCTCTATCAGGCCAGCACCGGCGATCTCCTCTGGATCGAAACCGACACCACTCAATACGTATCCGGCACCATCGAGCAGCAACAACAATAGCCACTCGCCGCCCAGTCGTGGGCGTGCCGTTCGCTCTGTAGGGGCGGGATTCATTTACCCTGAGTTTCGAAGGGCCCCGCCCTCCGCAGCCCGAGCGCAAATCGCGCACCAAAACAAAACTGCCAGCCCCCGGATTTTCCGGCGGCTGGCAGTTTTTCCATTCGAACGTTTTGCTTTTTCTAAAGCGGTGCCAGTCCAGTCCCTGTCAAAGTCACCGTCTGACTCCCGCTCCCTGCATTGTCATAGAGGATGATTTGGGCGCCACGAGCTCCCGTCGCTGTCGGCGCAAGATAAACAACCAGTTTGCAGCTTGCTCCAGCCGCGAGCGTTGCAGGGCAGTCATTGCTGATCGGGAAGCTGGTGCTGTTCGTTCCCGCCACCACGACGCTGGTAAAAGTGAGCGTTCCGCTTCCCGTATTCGTCACCGTCAGATACCCAGGTGTACTTTTCTTACCCACATATTCCGTCCCCATGTACATCGACGTGTTGGACAACGAAACGGCCGGTGTGCCGCCGGAAGACAATCCAGTGCCCGTTAAAGCTATCGTCTGCGTCCCCACCGAATCAGAGAGCACTATTTGGCCGCTGCACGCTCCCACTGCCGTCGGCTTGAAATAGATCGTCAACGTGCAGCTGGCTCCCGCGGCCAGGCTTGTAGGACAGTTTTCGCTCAAAGGGAACATGCTGCCATCAGCTCCACCGGTCGTGATGCTCGAAATTGCCAGCGAACTGCCGCCTGTGTTCGTCAAGGTCACGGTACCCGGCGTGCTTTGCTTATTTTCATACTCTTGGCCCATAAAAACCGCGGTATGGGATAGGGAAACCTTTGCCGCGCTGCCGCTGCTGCTGCTCCCGCTGCTGCTACCCCCCGCCGCAAACGTGGCCTGCAGCACCTGCAACGTAATATTCTGTAAGATCGTCGTGTTCGAGTAGCACTGCGAGAGTCTCGAAGTTAAGCACGCATTTGCCTGCGTCGTCCAAGAGGGCCAATCCTGTGGATCGCCAAAATAACCAAAGAAAAATTCCAATCCGGAGATCGTCCCCGCCTTTACCATGCTCGCTTGCGTCTGCAACAGCTCCTGGTAGAAGGACTGCTCTTGCGCCGCCGTGCATTCCACAGTGCCCTTATAGGCGCAAGGAATGTAGTTGATCCTGTCGTACGGATAGGCCCCCGCAATAATCTTCGCGTTCGGAAAAAGACTCTTCGCGGTCGCCACATTGGCCGCGTAGTTCGGCGCATCCTCGCGGTAGTGCTCGTACAAATGAACAAACTGAATGGCTCCGCGCACCGACAGCGGTAGGCTCGTCAACGCCGTATGCGTTAGCGAATCCTCATAAATGGTCACTCCAAACGCCAGATTCGGATTCTTGGATTTTGTAGCTGCCAGAACGTCGGCGACAAAGGTCGCTGGGTTCGGCATCGTGCCCGCGATCTGATCGTCTTCGATTGTGCCCACGAAATCGTCAAAGCCGATCGCCACCATCTCCTTGTGCGTCAAACTCAACGTACTATATTGCTGGGCCCAGCTCACCGACGTGCTTGGATCAAGAGGGAACGACACGTAATATGTCTTAACGTTTGACAGCGCCGCGAGATTATCTAGATACGGCTCGCACGTCGTCGGCGCATCCCCGCATGCCTCCCGCATCGTCGTTATTCCTAACGCCGTATTCCACGAAGGAACATTTTCTCCCCAGCTTATGATGTTCGGTTTTGTCTGTGCGGATACCGGTTTGAGAGAGAGCCCCATACACACTGCCAACAAACACAAAACAAGCACACTCCTCGACCTACACACCAAAGACTTTCTCACTGGCACCCTCCAATGTTTTTTTGATAAACGCCCGCACCGTTCCTGTGCGTGGGCCGAACTCCTCGCAACAGGACCTTGCCACTCCAGAGCACGCAAAAAAAGCACCGGCTCTGTCCGCTTTCTTTGTTTCTTTACAGCCGTGAGTATGAGCAGGAATGCAACGCGTCCTCGACGGGCGGTCGCATACGAAGGCTGGAGGAACTCAGGCTAGCACAACCCCCAGAATGGTCAAAAAATTTTAAGTTCTAGGGGTTCACCTGTACCTGGTACAGGTATCCATACAGCAAATACCCTAAAAAGCCACCATAAATGCCCTAGGTAGACTCCCTTAAAGCAATTTCCCTCTGCGAATCCAACTATCCCCCGATTCCGCTTGGCGCTGTTTCCAGCCACTTTTCTGAAGTCCCGTTTTTGGTTTCCCAGGAACTTCGTTCCCGCGTCCGATAGGAGACAACACATGCATCTTGGAAATTCGATCCTCAAAGGCCCCGCGAAAACCATCAGCACCGTCGCCATCTCTTGTTTGCTTTCGTTTATCTTCGCCCCTACCTCGCCCGCGCAATCCAACGTCTACACCAAGTGGTCTGCCAATTACACCGCTAACCCAGCAGGCCAACCTGTCGCCACGGTCCCCGACGGCCAGGGCAACGTCTATGTCACCGGCTCCATCGTCTCGGAATCCGTTACCGTCAAATACGACTCCAAGGGCAACACCCTTTGGCGAGCCTTTCTCACGGCTAACCCGGCAAATGATCCCTACACCGTCAGCGACCCCGGCAGCGCGATTGGAACGGGTCTCAGTATCGCGCTCGACGCCGAGGGCAATGTGTACGTTCTTTCTCTCCTGCTCATTCCCAACGAACCCGCCGCAGGCCCGCCAATCATTGCGACTGCCAAGTACAACTCCTCCGGAGTACGCCAGTGGGTCGACTATTTTGCATCAACCTATCAGGTGATACTTCTGCCGGGAGCCTCACCAGATCTTTCGATCATAAACGCCTATTACCCATCGGCGTTGGCCGTTAGTCCCGCGGGCAATGTCTACACAGCTTTCTACACCATCCCCCAGAACTCTAACGGCCAAAGCACCGCCAACATAATCAAGTACGATACGAATGGAAATCGGCAATGGCTCACGACTGCGTCGGCCACCCCCTTCGGCGCGAACACTCCCCAAGCGATCGGTCTTGATGCCAGCGAGAATGTCTACCTTCTCGTGAACAGCATGAACCCAACTGCTCCTCCCATCCGGCAGGACAACGTATCCGCGATCTTCAAGTTCAATACCACAGGAACCCAATTGGCTTCGTTTGGCTCCGACAAACTCGGCCCTACTTCTGGAGCGCAATTCAGCATCATCGGCCCCTTTTCCATTCCATACATTTTTCCGTTCCAGGTTGACGCTCAGGGAAATTCCTACTTTGCCGGCACAGGCACGCCCAACTCATCCGGCGTGGGACCTCGCATCGTGGCCAAATATAATTCCAGCGGTGCTCTGAACTGGCTCTACACCTTCAGCTTGCCCAACAATCACGACAACGGCACTCCCGGTATCGTCGATCTCGCCGTCGATCCCTCAGGCAATGTCCTCGTCGCTCAAACCACCGATCTTAAGGATGCAAATCCTCCCGGCTCCCAAGGCACGGATATTTCCGTGAACAAGTTCGACCCTAACGGCAACCTTCTCTGGACCAGCAACTACAACGGCCACTCGGATGGCTCCGGCTTCGATCAAGCCGTCGCTATCTCCGTCGATTCCGCCGGGTCTTCCTACATTACTGGGCAGAGCGATGGGACAGTCGAGAGCTCCGTAGGCCTTCGCAGCGTTCTTGCCACCATCAAATACGATGGTGATGGCAATCAGGTTTGGGCCGAACGGTTTCAGCCCAACACGGCGGTAGCGTATGGTCCGCCAACCGCGCTAGCCGTTTCTGGCAGCGACGTTTTCGTTACCGGCCTCGGTGGCGTTATCGTCCCTCCATCTCAAACGCCAAATCCCCAATGGCTCACGATTAACTATGGCCAGGACGCTCTCGAGGTCAACCCTGCCGTCCTGAACTTCGGCAATCAAAGCGTCGGCACACAAAGCGCCTCGCAATCCGTCACGCTAACAAATATCACCGACACTCCGTACATCATCAAGACCATGAATTTCACGGGCCCATTCCATGTAACAGAAAACTGCCCCGACACCGTCGCCCCGGGCGAGTCCTGCTCCATCGTAGTCACGTTCAAACCGGTCGCAGTCGGCGCTGCTCCTGGCACAGTCACGGTTCGCGACACCTCGCCCGGCAACGCCATCAGCCCCGAAACTATCCACATAACAGCCACAGGCACCAACTAGCCCGAGCCTCGCGCCAAACCGAAGCCGTTGCTAAACCGAGCACGTTGCGCCAGCCAGCCGAGCAGTTCCAATTTGGGAAGAGAGGCCAGTCGTGCCTCTCTATTTCCCAAAAAACTCTTCCGCGAACCTCTTCTGCTTTCGCTCCGCTTAGTTTCTTCGTTGTTTTCTCTTGACAGGGAAGTAACGCCAGCGTATAGTGGTCACTAGGTAATATATGAATTGTACCGCTAGCCCAGCACCCCGTTGGCGTTTTTTAAATAGCACAGGCACTCCTGCCTGTGCGCCTACCCAACCCACCGCAAACACCCCGCGGAAGGCAACCGGTCCGCAACGAACCTCACGCCGGATGCCTCTGAAAGCCCCCAAAATGCACCATTTCAGTGCAATTCTAACTTGCTTAGAATCAACACTTACAAAAACCTATGAAAATAAACGACTTTATCTCTCACCAGAATGAGCGTTTGCAAAAAAATAGCGTGGAAGTCAGTTATTGTTAACTAGAATTCTCTGATCCCCTTCGACACCTCAAGCTACCCACGCCTCTCCATCACCTCCACACCAGGTCTCAGTGCCGATCCATATCTCCGTCTAAGCCAGCGCATTCGAGAATGGTCAGAACACCAGCGCCAATCAGTTGTTCAATACCGAACAGAAGGGCTGAGCGCGCTCTTGTAAAATTCCGGTCATCCAATACAGCCGTTCAGTTTTCTTGGGAGATTTGATGTCTGGAACGGAATCGGAACCTAATCGCGTTTCGCAATACGCCTTGCGGATTGAATGCCCGAGGTGTGCCGCGAAAATGATCCTACACATCGGTCTGGCGGGCGATCCCAAGGACAACCGGCTCGAATGCTTCGTATGTAACAGCGAGATGGCGTCGCTGGTCCAAGGTCAAATCGTTGGCGGTCCTTTTCCCGTGACAACCAGCTGCAGGGTCCAGTGCGCATGAAAGCCGCAAGCTGGTATTTCCGTTGACACGAGAGAGATTGCCGTCGGAATGAAAGGTGCGATATGTCCTCCATCCCAAGCCAGCTTCCTAGCAAAAATGATGATCCAGGATCGCGGAAATGTTTCTATACCCCGGCAGCCAACGACCAACAAGTCGATGGCCACCCCTTTTCCGCCGGCCACGGGCCATTAATGTCGACTATCGAGAATATCCTCAGATTTCAGGCCACAGCCTTGGAGATGATCGCCACTGGGCGGCCGCTGATTTCAGTACTTGACGCAATTTCCCATTACGTCGAGCAACAGGCGGAAGACATTCGATGCTCCATAACATTCATTGATGCAGAACACCGGATTCGGCCCGCTTCTGCACCGAGCCTCCCGGCCAAATATAGCGGGGAATTGGGCGACGTACTGGTTTATCCCTGCGTCGCTCCTTGCGGCTTAGCTACGTTTCAGAAACAACCGGTCATAAGCGAAAGTATTGAGCTGGATGAGCGTTGGTCCGATGGATTTCGCTCCATGACCAAAAGCCTGGGACTGAAAGCTTGCTGGTCTACTCCAATATGTGACGCGGACGGCACAGTAATCGCCACCCTCGCGATTTATTCTCTGCATACGGGCGCCCCAACTGCTCATCATCATCAACTAATTGGGGTCGCTACCCGGCTGGCAGGTATTGCGATCGAAAGACACCTCAGGGAAGAACGGCTGCGGTTGTGTGCCGAGATCATCAGCAGGTCCGCCGATGCGATTAGAATTCTTGATCCAAGCTGGAAGATAATCGAACAAAACGCGGCTCACCGGGAGCTGTTTGGAATTCCTGACGAGCTGCTATTAGGCAACACTCCCGCCATTATTTTTGGTGATGAACAATTTCAACGTCAAATCAATAGCCTTAGGGCTGAAAAAGCCTTTCACGGTGATCTCACAGCCGAGATCATGGGCAGACAACGGATAATCGACGTTTCTGTGTTTCCTGTGCATCGCGAAGGCGGCAAAATCGCGTGTTTCGCCAGCCTAAGTCGCGACGTGACCGAGATTCGTAATACCCAAGAAGAGATGGAGAAGTCCCACGCCGAGTTGGAGACAGCCGTGGAGGCCCGCACCTGCCAACTACAAAATCTCAGCGCAAGACTGATGACAACCCAAGATGAGGAACGGAGGCACATCGCTCGCGAGCTTCACGACAGCGCCGGACAATATCTCGCGGCCATTCAAATGAACCTCAGTGCCATGCGCAACAGTCCTGAGATCACGAGTACGGAGAAGTCTAGAATTCAAGATTCCTGGAACTTGGCGGAACGCTGCTCGTCTGAAATCAGAACGATCTCGTATTTGTTGCACCCTCCCTTACTGGATGAAATGGGACTGCGCTCCGCAATACTTTCCTATGTGGAGGGTTTTGCTCAGAGAAGTGGGATTCGAGTGGACTTGGACATTCCGGACGGGCTGAGACGTTTGCCCGCAGAAATTGAAACGACCATATTCCGCGTAGTTCAGCAGGGTCTTTCGAACATTCATCGTCATTCCGAGAGCCGCGTAGCAGAAATCCGGCTTGCGGAAGACAACAAGCAAATCAAAATAGTAATCCGCGACGACGGCCGCGGAATACCTGCCGAAAAGTTGAACCACTTGCGGTCCGGGAAACAACTAATTGGAGTCGGTATCGCTGGAATGCGCGAGCGCATACGGGATTTACACGGAGAATTTGATATTCGCTCCGGTGCCTCGGGCACAACGATAGAAGTCAATCTCCCTGTTTTTCACCGTTTAAATACCCAGGGCGCCAAAACAAAAGCCGCCACGGCATAGAGCAGTATTGGCGGAACACGACAGCCTATGGATCCATTTGCCAGAAGGCACTGGCGCGGAATCGCGTGTCACCCGAGCTAATTTCCGTCAGTCTTAAGCCTAGGATTCTCTTGTTAATCCGAAATGTAGCGAAGGTCGGTTCGGACATACGAGACGACAGTGCGACATTTGGGACATTTGATCGTGGCGCCGGTGAGAACGTCCGGCTTGCAAGGAAAAAACAATTCGGACAAGTTGTTTTGCACGATTTGAGAATGTTCGATACTTGAGTTGCAGTCGGTGCAAGTCACAGTCCATACAGCCATGTCAAGAAACCTCAGAGACTCGTTGAGCTTGGTCTTAAGAAGCATAGAGAGCAATACCCATTAAGCTGTACTGCCTGCCCATTTCATGCTCATTTAACTAGTAGGTGTCGGACAAAAAACGAATCAGGGGTCAAATCGCCTATCCCTCGGTTCTCTGTGCCAAATGTCCATACGCCTCCCGGGGGGTAGTGTTTAAATTGTGAGCCCCGCGCCGATTCGCGTTCATTGCTCCCGAGCAACCACGAAGATGTCTTGAGGCAACGACAGAATCCCCCTTAATTCGTACCCTTCGAAGGTTTGATCAGCGCTGCAGAGTGCTTCGACGGAAGCCCGAACAGTAGGAGCCTTTATGAAACCTTCGACAATCCGCGTTCTTGTTGTGGACGACTTTGAACCCTGGCGTCGGTTTGTTTCTGTAATGCTCCGCACAAAGTCCGGACTCCGAATCGTGGGCGAAGCCTCGGACGGCTCGGAAGCGTTTCAAAAAGCGGTGGAGCTGGAACCGGATTTAATTCTGATGGACATCGGACTCCCCACCGTAAATGGACTCGACACCGTCCGGCGAATTCGCGATTTTGTTCCTGAAGCTAAAATAATTCTCCTGAGTGACGAATCGTCCTTTGATGTGGTGCAAAAAGCGATGGACCTTGGCGCGTCCGCTTACGTTCTCAAAACCTCCGCTGCAGCCGAGCTGCTGACCACGGTAGAAACGGTCCTTTCCGGCCTGAAAATCGTCAATCTCTGAACCCTGGTCCGCTCTTCTCTGCGTCCTCCGCGCACTCTGCGTTAAAATCCCCATTCCACCCCGCCACAAACCCCAAATTTCGCTTGTCCCACATTTATAATACTTATATAATCTTTATGTGAAGTAATATATTTGGGCGCCTGCCAGCTTTTCTCTTGCTGCAAATTACCGTCCAACATCCATTTATGCCTTTCGCGAACGCTTACGAGCGCGCCATCCACTTCGCAAAACATGGCCATGAATTTGGCGCCACCACTGAGTTAGACTATGAGCATATGGCCGAAACGTTCCTGAATCGACCGATGACCATTACCACGCGCGAGTGCCTTCGGTCCAGCAGGACGCGCCGTCTCCGCGTCAACATTGCAAACGATCACTTTGGCGTCGCGGTCGCCGCCTCCCACACCGTCGTCACATATTACGTTGTTCCATTTCACAGAAAGCATCGGCGCGGCGGCATAGCGGGTTTCTTCGCCTCCGAATGCAGCAGGAACGACCCATGAAATACTCCTGCCCCGTCTGCGGTTTCGCCTCTTTGCCGTATCCGCCTAACGATAACCATATTTGCCCATGCTGTAGCACAGAGTTCGGAAATGACGATGTGGACTACAGCCATTCCCAGTTGCGCGAGATGTGGATAGCCGCCGGAGCGAGATGGTTCTTCGGGCGCCCCCCCGACGAGTGGAGTCCCTGGGCGCAACTCACGCAAGCCAAGCTCGTCGACTCCGTCCCCGCTGAGTTTCGCGGCACCTCCCGCTGAACTGCTTCAGCTCCTCGTTCCCCTTCTGTTTCTTTGACGGATAATTAGTGGTTAGGAGTGAGTAGTGGGTAGCCGGTGGACACAGCAGGTCTCTCACTCATTCAAATCTTCTTCGACACCTCAAGCTGTCCACGCTTCTCCAGGACTTCCACATCGATGCCCCGCGAGTGCCTCCGAATCAAGAGATCAGCGCTAGCGTCCGCCACCTGCAAGCCACGAATCCCCACTTCGGAAACTCCCGGCGGCAGCTGCGGATTCTCAAACTGGACAAACCTCTCGCAAGCGTCGATCTTCATCCCCAAGCATGCGCTCAACAACATGTAGACGGCTCCCGCAGCCCAAGCCTGCGGAGCACACGCCACCGGATAAAGTACAGGCGCTCCACCCGCGTCTCCCCGCCGATGAAAACCGCAATACAACTCCGGCAGCCGGTGCAAATCGACTTCCGAGCTAGCGTCATACATCGCAACTAAGGTCTGGAGAGCTTTCTCCTGCAGGCCATACCGTGCAAATCCCGCGCCGATTAGTGCATTGTCGTGAGGCCAAACGGAACCGTTGTGGTAGGACATCGGGTTGTAGCGCTTCTCCGCCGCACTTAGGGTACGCACCCCCCACCCCGAGAAAAGGGAAGCACTCAAAAGCGTGTCGCACACCGCTTTCGCGTGTCGCTGGGCGGCGATGCCGGAAAAAAGCGCGTGCCCCGCATTGGAAGTGCTTACCCGGCACGGCTGCTTGTGGCCGTCTAGCGCGAGCGCGAACGTTCCCAATTCTTCGCACCAAAAATCTTTATTGAAGCGCTCTTTCAAAGTGTCGGCTTCCTTCGAGAGTCTTTCGCTGCGGTCAGCAAACCCCAGCGCTGCGCAGAGCTGGGCGGCCGCTTGCTTCGCGGCGAACACGTACCCTTGCACCTCACACAACGCAATCGGCGCCTCGGCAATCTTTCCATTTGCGTGGAAAATCGAATCGTTGGAATCCTTCCAGCCTTGCTGCAAGAGCCCGCGTTCCGATTTCTGCTGATACTCGACGTACCCGTCGCCGTCGGCGTCTCCGTATCGGTCGATCCAGCCCAACGCCGCTTCCACGTTTGGCCAGATTCGCTTCACGAAAGCCAGATCATTCGTCCTGCGGAAATATTCCCCGGCAAGCATCACAAAGAGGGGAGTGGCATCCACGCTTCCGTAATACCGAGCAAAGGGCACCTCGCCAAGAACGGCCATCTCCCCTCGCCGGATTTCATGAATAATTTTTCCAGGCTCAGCGTCCTGCATTGCATTTTCTTCCGTTGCTTGCGTCTCCGCTAGATAGCTCAATACGCCCCGTGCCATACGGGGATCAATCCACAAACACTCCATTGCCGTAATAATCCCATCGCGCCCGAACACCGTGCTAAACCATGGCACTCCGGCGTAGGGGTAGTCGCCCTCGGGGTTCCCCTCAGTGAGCATCCGCAGATCGGATTCCGATCGATTAATCCAGGCATTGAGGCGGTCGCTTGATGTGGTGAGGCAAGTCTCGCGAAGTGTTTTTGAGTACAAGGACGAGTGGCCCAGGACCGAAGGCGTTTTCAACCTGGGCGATGGATTCAAGTGCTCCCGCTCGCAGAAAATATCGACTACCAGGCTTTGTTCGACTTTGGGTTCAAGCTTGAACGTGAACCTTGCTACATTGCTTGCGAGAGACTCTGGAACCTTCCAGAAATAAATGCGAGTCCGTCTCTCTACATTGTCCAATCCCCGGTATCCCAGTAGGACTTCCTGTTCGTTTATTTGCACTGGCAATTTTTCGCCGCGCTTCTCCCGTTTCGAGCCGCGTACCTCAAAAATGTCCACAAAATCAGCGTCAAATTGCAAAGTGAGTGAAATCTGAATCTCTTCCGAGCCGTAATTGATGAGCCGCACGAGCTGATGACAACTGGCATAGTCCAAAACGCTGGAGCGAAAGATGTGCAGAATTCCGCGCGGGAAGCCTCCTTCTTGGCCGTTGGTTTCGTCCAGGTTGGTTAGATCCACAGCAAGTAAGGCGTTATCTTGCCGGACCGTAGAGCCCAGGAGTTGAGATTGCTGATCGTTCACGCGAAGAACCATTCGCGATAGATGCCTGCTTTCGGAATGAAATAGTCCAAATTGAAGCGAACCCAGCGCTTCAATGTCCCCGTATCTATTAAATACGCCAAAGGTATCGCCGTACTTCAACACACGCGTGCGGTGATCCGCCAACCCCGAAGTGGCACGAACGTAGTATTCGTTGTCGAATGCTAATACGTCGCCAGCTCTATTTGAAGGATTCATGGGACTAGCAAAATGTCCGACTCCGAAGAAGCTCGTCTCGCAGGACGATTTTTATTTTTCGCCAGGCTACGGTAGATCGCAAGATAGTCTTCCGCCATACGGCTCGCACTGAATCTCGTTTCAAACTCTTCGCGGCAAGTTTCGCGCCGCAAAAGGTGGAGACGGCTGAGCGCCCGGACAGCCTCCTCTTCCGATTCCACGATGTAGCCTGTCACGCCATCTTCGATGACTTCGGGAACGGAGCCGCAGTTGAAGGCTATCGTGGGTGTGCCGCAAGCCATGGCCTCGATCATCGTGAGTCCAAAAGGTTCTGGCCAGTCGATAGGAAACAAGTATGCTAGCGCATCGCCAAGAAACGAGCTCTTTTCGCTTTCACTAATTTCTCCGATGTACTCGATGCCGGGTCGCTTGAGCAGGGGCTTAATCTGGGAGTCGAAGTACTCGCGATCGACCTTATCGATCTTGGCTGCAATTTTCAATTTCATTCCCGCGCGCACTGCGATACGAATCGCCCTGTCAGGACGTTTTTCAGGCGAGATGCGGCCCAAGAATGCCAAATAATCGCTGGGTTTATCGCAAAGTGAATGAAGGTCGGCGGGCAAGCCGTGGTAGACATTGCCAACCCAATTGACTTCTTCAAGTTCGAGCGGTTCTCGCTGAGACATTGAAATGGAAACAACAGGCATTTGCGAGAAATGCCGGTAGAGGGGAAGAAGGTCAGGGATATCCAGGCGTCCGTGTACCGTCGTTACTACCGGTAGCTCCAAATTTTTGCTGATGGGAAAATGTGCGTAGTCGGTGTGAAAATGCAGAATATCGAAGTCATCTTTCCGCAATAGAACTTGATCGTACAAAATGGCGTGATGAGCAAGCGGATCCGTGCAATCAGGACTGAGCCGAAGAGATCTTTCGCATGGTGCGACGAGAGTCGCTTTCGTCACAGAGTCGCCGCTTGCGAAGAGGGTTACGTCATGTCCCTGGCGAACCAGCTCCTCGGTTAAGTACGAGACTACACGTTCGGTTCCACCGTAGAAATGAGGTGGCACGCTCTCATACAAAGGGGCAACCTGGGCAATACGCATATTGCGCTCCTTCCTCTTCCTGAAAGTTCAAATCGAAAACAGGCTACGAGAAGAGCGACTACTGAGCCATACGGAATCTCCAGTAGCTTCCTTCAGTGAGAGTTGGTAGAAGATCGTTTCCGCATTCTGCTCAATGTTCATCGATAAAAACTAGGTTGGTCCGTCCAAAAGCTGCTCTCCCCGAACAGCAAACTGTACAAAAGAGCTCTACATGATGCTCGGGCATTCCCTCAGGGTTTCACCTGATATTTTTTCAAAAACCCCTATGGTTATCTAAGGCTGCCCCGAACGTTAAAGCTTGCACTGGTGGGGCAAGTTTGTTTTTCGATTTATCTTCCCAATGCCCCCTGGGAGTGAAAATGGCGGAGCCCTACGCACATGGCGACTCAAGCAGCATGTTTGAAGTTGGATGTTGTGACCGGGAATCAAGCCCAAGAACCCTGGTATGCCGTACGAACCAAATCACGTCATGAGAAAGTAGTCTGCGACCAAATCAATGCAGATGGCTTTGAGTCTTATCTCCCGACGGTTCAACAATTTAGACAATGGACCGACCGGAAGAAGTTGATCGATTTTCCCCTCTTTCCCGGATACCTGTTTGTCCGGGCCCCCCAGTTCTCCAGCCAGAAAACCCAGATCCTTCGCAAAGTTGGAGTTATCGGCTTTGTCGGCAACGGACGGGGAGCAGCGCAAATACCCGATGGCGAATTAGACGGGGTACGACTCCTGCTACGAAATCGAATTCCGCACGCTTCTCACCCTTATCTACAAGTTGGCCAGCGCATACGCGTTACGGATGGGGCTCTCCGCGGCCTTGAAGGAATTCTAGTGGGTCTTGGAAACAAAAACGGCCTCGTCGTGTCCATCGACGCAATCCAGAAGTCCCTCATTATCCAACTGCAAGGTTATGGCGTCCAGGTAGTTTGATAGGTTTTCGCATCGATTGATTCCCAAGGATAAAAAATGAGCCACACATTTGCCTTACCTGCCGGAACTAAGGCTTCTAGAGAATCGTCCACAGTCGCCGGGCGTGCTACTTCGACAAGTTCGACAAGTTCATGGACCTTTTCTTCCTTTATCTCGAGATACTCAATTGTTCTGTTGGATCTCGCGGTTGTTTTTTTCGCTTATTGGGCTGCTCTGCGCATAGTTTTGAGATATACCGCGCTCCCGTTGGGCGTTGCCAGAATTCCGGCCTTCATTTTTCTTGTGGTGGCTATCAAGGGCCTCGCGCTTTGGTATTTTGGCGTGTTCAAGGGATCTTTGCGATATGCCGGTATACGAGAGCTCGTTGGCCTCAATGGAGCGATGTTTTTAAGCGCGACTATGCTGGTTGGGGCTTCCCATTTGGTTACGGCAAGAGCTTCCGCTCCCTTCGCGTTGTTCGTGCTGGACGCTGGTCTTTGCGGCGTTGCACTTGGAGCGGTTCACTTTAGTTTGCGCATGTATGAAAGCGAAGTATCGCGGCCAAATCTCGCGTCGAAAAAGGCGATTATCATCGGTGCCGGAGATGGGGGCGCATCCATTCTGCGTCAACTCTCGATGAACCCGGATTCTGGAATTCGGCCTGTTGCCTTGATCGATGACGATCAAAACAAGATCGGCAGCAACATTTGCGGGATACCGGTAGTTGGAGATCTAACGCGGTTGAAACAGGCGGTTTCTTCTCATCAAGCCACGGAGATTCTAATCTGCATTCCAAGCCTCACGCGCGTCCAAATGAGGCGAATTCTCGCGGTTTGCAAACACTGCGAAGTGCCAATCCGGACTCTACCTACGCTCAGAGAGTTGGTCGATGGGAATGTCTCCTTGCGGGACTTGCAACGCGTCCAGATCGAGGATGTGTTGCAGCGCGACCGTATTACACCTGATCCCACATTGACCCGGACTCTTCTCGCCGGAAAGACAGTTCTAGTGACTGGCGCTGGAGGATCTATCGGATCTGAGCTTTGTCTGCAAATTGCCGCGGCCGGACCGCGACGCCTGATCTTAGTGGACAAATCAGAAAACAGTTTGTTTTACAGCCATCTGACCATTTCCGAGAAATATCCGGATGTCGAAACGCATCCGTGTCTAGCGGATATCACCGATGAAAGCTTGATGCGCGTAATTTTTCAGCGCGAGCGCCCGGAGCTGGTATTTCACGCCGCAGCGTTCAAGCACGTCGGAATGATGCAGCTGCATCCCTACGAAGCAATCCGGAATAACGTACTGGGAACGCGCGTGATTGCGACCCTGGCCCTGGAAATTGGCGCTCAGAGGTTTGTAAACATTTCGACGGACAAGTCCGTGAACCCGCGCTGCTACATGGGGCTTTCCAAGAAATTCGCGGAAATGACCGTCAAACAGATAGGCGAAAAGCACCGATCGCGATTCCTTAACGTGCGATTTGGGAATGTGGCGGGCAGCACGGGAAGCGTTCTGCGATTGTTCAACGAACAGATCAAAAAGGGCGGGCCAATCCGGGTGACCGATCCGCAAGCGACGCGCTACTTCATGAGCATCCCGGAAGCGGTGTACTTAATTCTTTGCGCGGCGTCCCGCGGCAAACACGGTGAGACGTACATTTTCGATATGGGGGAGCCAATCAACATTTATCAATTGGCTCGAACGCTCAGTCTCTTCGCAGGCTATATGCCCGAGGAAGAACTGCCGATTGAATTCATCGGCCTTCGAGATGGGGAAAAAGTGCATGAAGAGCTATGGGAGTCCTGGGAGCGGCCACACGGGACGGAGAACCCGCTCTTGTTCGTGCTGAAAGGAACAAATCCGGCTCCGATCGACATCGTTGGGGCAGTTGAAAAGTTCGACGATTTTCTGAAAACGAAGGATCACGATGGCTTGATCGAATACATCGACGGGCTGATGCCAACCTTCGCCGCGGGGCAGATTCCCCGTCTGGAGATTCAAGACTATAGCTCCGAAGCGCACCTGGTGGAGATGCCCTCGTGAAAATTCCACTCTCTTCGCCCGACATCGGCGATCGCGAAATCGAATACGTCACTCGGGTCTTGCGCAGCAATCATCTGAGCTTGGGCCCCGTGCTGGCGGAATTTGAAGAGAAATTCGCAGCCTATGCAGGCACAAAGTATGCAATCGCGTGCAACAGCGGGACTTCGGGACTTCATATGTGCGTGCGCGCATTGGGCTTGGGAAAAGAAGCGGAAGTCATTACGACTTCTTTCAGTTTCGTGGCCTCCGTGAATTGCCTGCTCTACGAAGATGTATATCCGCGATTGCTTGATATCGACAGTGAGAGCTTGAATCTAGACGCGAACTTGATTCGAGAATATCTGCGCGACAAGTGCATTCGCCATCGCGGCGGAGAAGTAATCAGCAGGGAATCGGGCCGAATCGTAAAGGCGATTTTACCGGTTCACGTTTTTGGTCTTCCGGTGGATATGGAGGCTATTGGCGAAATCGCTGCGGAATATGGGCTCGCGATTCTGGAAGATGCATGCGAAGCAATTGGTGCCGAGTTCCATGGAAGGCGCGTTGGAACTTTCGGCAAGGCGGCCGTGTTTGCGTTCTATCCAAACAAACAAATGACCACGGGTGAAGGCGGCATGGTCGTGACCGATGACGCGGTAATCGCGGAGCGTTGCAGGAGTTTGCGGAATCAGGGACGCGATGCGGATGGCCGCTGGCTCAAGCACGTTTGCCTCGGCTACAACTACAGGCTAAGCGATATACAGGCGGCACTCGGACTTGCGCAATTAGAGCGGATCGATGATTTGCTCGCAAAACGCGCCCTGGTGGCCGACGGGTATCTTAATCTGCTGCGTTCGCGCGATTCTTTGAAACTTCCTGAAACGCCGGCACACAGCAAGAGAAGCTGGTTTGTATACGTTATTCGTACCACGGGGCCCCTCGCCGAGGAAAAGAGAGACGCACTCCGCGCTCATCTGTCCAGCGTGGGAATCGCAAGCCAAATCTATTTTCCGCCAATCCACAGCCAGCCGTATTTTCAAGAACTGGGATATTCGCAGACAAGCGATTTGCGCGTCACGGAAAGTGTTTCGAAAACGTGTTTGGCAATTCCGTTCTTCACACGGCTTTCGGAAGAGGAAATGCAATTCGTCTCAGCGTCGATACACGAAGGGTTAAATCTTGCGGCTTCCTCTTTCCCTGAAACTGAATCTGCGCAGGTTTTTTCGGCGCCAAGTTATTCCGTCGGCGATTGACTCTTGCATTGGGCCTAGACCTTATGATCGCGAATATTTTACTGGCGATGGCGAGTTTCACGTTTTGTGTTCTCCTGGCGCCGGTCGTGTGTGCCGTCGCGATAAGCAATCGCTGGTACGACATGCCTGGCAAATTGAAAATTCATTCATCTCCGATTCCACGGCTGGGAGGAGTCGCATTGATGGCTGGCGTTCTGGTGAGCGCGGTGTTCGGCATTCACGACGCGCGGCCCGTGGCAGCAGTCATGTTGATACTGGGGGCCGTGTGGGGGATTGGCCTGCTTGACGATTTAAAAGGTACTTCTCCCTACCTTCGGCTTGCGGTTGATTTTGGCTGTGGAGCGGCGCTTTGGTTGCTGGGCTGGAAACTTCAATGGTTTTCCAATCCGTATCTCGATTTTCTGGCGACGGTGGCGTTTCTAACGTTTGCGATTAATTCGATGAACATGCTGGATGGAATGGATGGTCTGGCGCTGACCGTGAGCGGTATTGCGAGTATCGGATTCATTGTTCTGTTTTCCGGGCGGCCGCTCGGGTTTGCGTCAGGACTCGCTTGGTCACTTGCAGCCGTGTGCGCTGCAATGTTCTTGTACAACCGGCCTCCGGCTCAAATGTTTATCGGAGATTCCGGAAGTACGTTGCTTGGAGCGGCTCTTGCGTTTCTCGCTTTGGATTGGGCGCGCAGCGATTCGCCAGTCAGCGATTCTCCAGAACGCTCGATCGTAATTCCACTTCTGTTTGTGGGGCTGCCGATTGCCGATGGATTGGCGGCCGTGGTTCGGAGATTGCGCGCGCGGAAGTCACCTTTTTCTGGCGACCGGCGACATTTTTACGACCTTCTCATTCGCCGTGGCTGGAGCGTGCCGCAGATTCTGGTTCTTTCGGGCGTCTCGACAATAGCTCTGGTGATGGTTTCTGTCGCGGCTACGTGGGGCCACGTTGGGTCCTGGGTCCCACTCTTAGCATGCCTGGGACTATTCGGATTCGTAGGGCTCCATTTGGGCTCGTTTGAAACAGAAACGCAAGCGGTTGGTAATTCCATCGGGTCAGCACATCTCGAACAAAGTTTAAACGAAGAATAAGAGGCCAGCATCAGCAGGACCAGTCGATTCAAGGAATTTGAGGCAGGAGAAAAAAATGGCAAGTTCAAACAAACTTACACGTATCCCGAAAGACGTAATTATTGAGAATCCTCCGCGCTACGTGAATGTTTCGCACCTGGACGAGACAGAAAGCCAGGGAGTGGAATGGCATCATATTCAGAGAATTGTGCGGCGCCACTGGAAGCCTTCGCTTGCGTTTTTGCTGGGTCTCGAAGCGATCGTCTTGCTGGTTGTGTTAACGCTACATACTTCCTATCAATCGACGGCTACGCTGGAAATCTCTCCTGTAGTCAGTGAAAGTGTTGCACTGCGCGACAGCTCGCCGATTACTCCGACGCAGCAGGATTATCTCGATACACAAAGTGAAATTCTGCGAAGCGATTATCTCGCCATTAAGGTGATACGGGATCTGAACCTGGACCACAATACGATGTTCTACTCTCCCGGTCTCATTTCGCGAGCGATTAACCGCGTGAAAGTAGTATGGACGGGTTCTTCGAAGGAAGCTTCCGAGGAAGAACGAATTGATGGCTTGGTGAAAACGTTCAAAACGGGGCTGGCCGTTAACCAGGTGAAGAACAGCCGCTTGGTTGAGGTGTCGTTTGAAAGCCGCGATGCGCGGTTGTCCACACTGATTGTGAACGATCTGGTTCGTCTATATCTCGATGATGCGCACCGAAGTAAATACGATTCAACGCTGAAGGCCGCGGAATCTCTTGCGCCTGAGCTAACGGATCTTAAGAACTCTGTTGATAAGAGCAATAGGGCTCTTTCCGATTTCCAAACGACGCATGAAGGCGCCGAACTGGCGGGTGGCCTTCCGCAGACAGGGGACGCTACCGCTGATTCCATGGGACAGGCAATGTCTTCTAATCCTGTAGCAGTGCGCGTGTCGCAGCTCAATCAGCAATTGACACAGAGCATAGGCGACCGGCTTCAGCAGGAATCCAACGTCCGGCAGATTGAAGAGAATCACTATGATGTGCTGCCGCAAATGAAGGACAGCCCTCTGATCCAGGAACTGACGCAAAAGAGAGTGGATAGCCGCGCGGCGCTAGCACAGGCGCTGGCCGTATATGGGAGCAATAATCCGCAAGTCCGGAAGCTGCAACAGCAGACGGAGGAGCTTAATACACAACTCAATGCGGAACGCGCGCGGATCGTGGAGCAAATCAAGAGTTCCTACAAGTCCGCCATGGTACGTGAAGATTTGCTTCGGAAGTCATTGCACGACCTCAAAGGTCAACTTGATTCATCCAACGCCGATGCGGTGCGATTTGATCTGCTAAGACGCGAGGCGCAAGCGGAGTCTAACCTTTACATTTCGACGTCGGCGCGCATTAAAGAATTGGCCGTATCGGGATCGCTTGCGGCAAATAACATTCGAATCCTTGGAGATGCTCGCATCCCGTACCGCCCGTCTGGCCCGCATCGGTTTCAAATTCTAGGGGCAGGACTTCTTTTGGGAATGATTGGTGGCGTGGTCCTCGCATTTGTGTCGGAAGGCATGGACGACAAAATTTCGACGCTTGCGGATGTTGAGCGCTTTTCGGGGATGTCGCCTCTGGGACTGCTTCCCGAAAGCGAAAGAAATTGGCGAGGGGGAATTGGGAACGGGAATCGGATTTTCAGGAAAAATCAGATTGCTGGGTTTAGCGTCCCGGTTCTGCAATTCCTTAAAGAAAAACCCAATTCGCCTGAGGCAGAGGCGATTCGATCACTGGAAACTGCAGTCCGCGTTTCCGCCCAATTGAAGGACCTCCGGGTTAAGACGCTTCTGGTCACATCCGGCTTTCCTGGAGAAGGGAAGACGACGGTAGCTACAAATTTGGCGGCCGCGCTTTCGAAACACTATAAGACCTGCCTCATTGACGCTGATTTGCGCCATCCCGTTATCACGACCACCTACGGGTTGAAGCGCGAGATCGGTTTGCAGGATGCTCTGATGAAGCCCGAACTTGTGGATGACCTAAACAATACGCCAATGGAGATTCCAAGTTTGACAGTGCTCGGATCGGGGGGCGCTATTCCCGATGCGATCGACAAGATGACGTCGGACTCCATGACGAAGCTTCTCGACAGGCTGAAAAACAGGTTTGATTACATTGTGATTGACTCGCCTCCGGTAATTCCTTTTGCGGAAGCGCGGTGGTTGTCGGCGCACGCGGACGGCATCGTGGTGGTTGCTCGAGCCAGCACGACTACGCGACGCGCTCTAGGTTGGACGATGAATATCCTGGGCGACGTGCAACCTCAAATACTTGGTGTCGTTCTGAATGGAGTGGATATAGCTGTCGACTGCGAAGGGTACGGCAGCGCATATCGGTATTACCGGACAATTCCCGCTTAATTATTTGGTCCTACTTATCGCTGAGTTGCAGAGTGGGACGGGCAAGCCCGTCCCCTACAACTAGCAAATTGCCTAATGAAGATTCATCTGATTGTCCTGCTTATTCAATAGGCGCCACAGAACGTCTTGGCCGTGCGAAACAATTTGGATGTGCGAAAGGAATATATGTATATGAACACCAAACCACTTCTAGTCGTGTCCGTCATTTGCTCATTCGCAGTCGCTTCTGTCGCTCACGCGCAACAGAGAGTACAGGGCATACAGAGCGCCGGGGCGCCCCCGCCGGCCGCGGCGCCGCAGATGGATGCTGACGGCTCGAAGCTGTATGGCGGTTACATGATCGGAGTGGGCGATATCATCAACATTCGAATAGCGGAAGAAGATGATGTAAGCGGACGCTATCAGGTCAGCGAATCGGGGGATGTAAAGATTCCACTGCTTTCGAAGCCAATTCATGCGGATGGCCTTACTACTTTTGATTTTTCCGGGCACCTTGCGGAGGAATTAAAGAAGCAGGACATTCTGAAGGATCCTTACGTAACCGTTTTCATCGAGCGCGGCATGACCCAAAACGTTACGGTGTCGGGTCCCGTGGCGAGGCCGGGCATTTATCCGATTGAGCGGCCGACCAGGTTGGTGGACGTTCTTTCGATGAGCGGAGGTTTGGCCCCCAACGCCGGCCAAACGATAACAGTTACGCACGGCCCTGCGGATCAGAAGCAGGCAGCAGGTGGCGCGAGTGCGGCGTCAGACCAGAAATCGGCTACACCGGGCGGTTCGAATGGGAGTTCTGAAACCGTGGACATCGCGACGCTGATGTCTACGAATAATCGGGATGCAAACATTTTAGTGCGACCCGGGGATCAAATCACAGTTTCAGGCACATCGATCGTTTATGTTGTCGGGGCTGTTACAAAGCCGGGAGCATTCGCTGTGCAAGATCCGAGGGGCGGGCTCAGCGTACTTAAGGCGATTGCTTTGGTGGAAGGCACCTTGTCTACCGCCAAGCTCGGCAGCGCTATCATCGTTCGGAAATCGACGAATGTAGAGGGAAGAGAAGAGATTCCCGTCGATCTGAGCAAGATCATGAAAGGCCAGCTGCAGGATCCCATCTTGATGGCCAATGACATTTTGTACGTACCGCAGAGCGGGGTCAGACTGGGCCTCAAGCGCATGGGTGACATAGCGACAACGGCTGCCGGGTACGGTTTGGGTCTGCGGATTGCGCCGTAGTTTCGTCAAGCCAGCAATTTAACTTCACACATTCAAATTGCATCATTCCAACTTCACAGCCGAATTTCATTCGTTGAATTCCATTTCATCAAAAGGAGAATTCGTAACATGGCAACGGCACAGCAAGTCACAGGTGTAAGCGGTTCGGATCGCGCAACGGCCCAACCGGAGAAAAAGAAGCCCTTACAGTTTCTGGATCTTAAAGCGCAGTTTGCTTCGATCCGGGAAGACGTGCTCAAGGCGGTTGAATCGGTTTTTGAGAGCCAGCATTTCATCCTTGGAAAAGAAGTACAGCTTTTGGAGCAGGAAATCGCCAGCTTCATTGGCGTTCCTGAGGCCGTGGGATGCGCTTCAGGGTCGGATGCGCTTTATCTTTCGCTATTGGCGCTGCACATCGGACGCGGCGATGAGGTAATCACGACGCCGTTTACATTTGTTGCTACGGCGGGAGCGATCGCACGGACCGGAGCGAAGCCGGTGTTCGTGGACATCGATCCGATAACCTACAACATCAATCCATCGAAGATCGAAGCCGCGATCACAGATAAGACACGGGCGATCATTCCTGTTCACCTGTTCGGACTGGCTGCTGACCTGGACGCAATTCTGGAGATTGCGAATCGCCACAATATCGCCGTGGTTGAGGATGCGGCACAAGCGATTGGCGCGACTTACCGCGGGCGCCAAGTAGGAGGATTTGGTCTTTGCGGGTGCTTTAGCTTCTTTCCCTCGAAGAACCTCGGTTGTGCAGGGGACGGCGGACTCATTACCACGACGGACGCCAAGATCGCGGATGAACTTCGCCTGCTGCGTGCTCACGGCAGCCGGAAAAAATATCAGTACGAGATCATCGGTACGAACAGCCGGCTGGATGCATTGCATGCGGCCATTCTCCGAGTGAAGCTCCCGCATCTCAATAGTTGGGCTGAAAAGCGGGCCGAGCATGCCGAAATCTACAAGACTCTCTTTGGCGCTGCCGGATTGACGAATATTTTCGTGTTGCCTTCGACCCCCGAAGGGCGCGGGCACGTCTACAACCAGTTCGTGATTCGCGTCCCAAGGCGAGAGGAACTCCGCGCGTATCTCGATTCGCAGGGAATTCCCACGGACGTCTACTATCCTTCGCCGCTCCACGTGCAACCGGCGTTTTCCTACCTCGGCTACGAACACGGCTCTTTCCCCGAGGCCGAAAAAGCATCCACGGAAGTTCTTGCGCTGCCCGTCTATCCCGAGCTGTCGCGTCAGGACCAGGAACGCGTGGTAGCAACGATTTCAGATTTTTACAATTCAAATCCAGCTTAAGAGAATAGGAGAATTCGCAAATGGAAGCCTTGCCTGCTGTTGGTGTGGTTGGTTGTGGATATTGGGGAAAGAATCTCATTCGCAATTTCTCCGAGCTCGGTGCGCTCCGAGTGGTGTGCGATGTCGACCCCGAACGAGCTGCTTCGCTGGCGGCAAAATATGACGTGGATTCCTGCACGTCGTATAGCGATATGCTGGCGCGCAGCGACGTGCAAGCGGTCGTAATCGCCGCTCCCGCGG
Source organism: uncultured Acidobacteriota bacterium (assembly GCA_963784015.1). GTDB lineage: Bacteria > Acidobacteriota > Terriglobia > Acidiferrales > UBA7541 > Acidiferrum. The sequence goes on along the minus strand of CAWAPX010000013.1, from coordinate 2,368,110 downwards.
CGGAACACTTCGCTTTGGCCAAGAAAGCGATGCTGGCAGGCAAGGATGTGTTTGTCGAAAAGCCGCTGGCATTGAACGTCGAAGAAGGCGAACAGCTGGCCGATCTCTCGGTTACCACGGGACGGATCCTTATGGTTGGGCACCTGCTGCACTACCACCCGGCGATTCGTAAGCTGAAAGAGCTCATCCGAGAGGGAGCTTTGGGCAAGATTGAGTACATTTATTCCTCGCGGTTGAATTTCGGGAAGCTCCGGACAGAGGAAAATATCCTGTGGAGCTTCGCTCCTCACGATATTTCAGCGATTTTGCACCTTCTGGAAGAAGAACCGACCTCCGTCTCTGCAAATGGCGGCGCCTATCTAAATTCGAAGATAACGGATGTAACTCTGACGAGTTGCTCCTTCGCGAGCGGCGTGACCGCTCATATTTTCGTCAGCTGGTTGCACCCTTTTAAGGAACAGAAGCTGGTTATCGTAGGCGACAAGCAGATGGCAGTTTTCGATGACACCGAATCCGTTCGAAAGCTTGTTCTGTATCCACATGAAGTCGAATGGGTGGAGCGCCATCCCGTGGCAAAACGGTCCGAAGGGCAGGTTGTCGATCTTCCCGCGGATGAACCCTTGAAAAAAGAATGTCAACATTTTCTAGACTGCGTCGCAACGCGGTCGAAACCAGAGACGGATGGATGGAATGGTGTTCGGGTTCTTCGTGTTTTGAATGCGGCGCAACGGTCCTTGGAGAATAAGGGGGAGGCGCAGGAGTCAACGGCGAAGCCGGTGGTTAAACCCAATTATTACGTGGACCCAACCGCGATTGTGGATCAACCGTGCGCGATTGGAGAGGGAACTTACATCTGGCATTTTTCACACGTGATGAAGAATTCCACGCTGGGCAAGAAATGTAATTTGGGACAGAACGTTCACGTGGCAAGCGGAGTAAAGGTCGGGAACAACGTCAAAATCCAAAATAACGTCTCACTTTATACGGGAGTCGAGCTTGAGGATGACGTTTTCTGCGGACCATCGATGGTATTCACAAACGTGATTAATCCTCGAAGCCACGTAAACCGGAAAAACGAATACCAGCGGACGCTAATCCGTCGCGGAGCAAGCCTCGGCGCCAATTCCACCATCGTCTGCGGAACCACAGTTGGCGAATATGCCTTTGTGGGAGCAGGCGCGGTGGTGGCAAAGGACATTCCGGACTATGCGCTGGTGGTCGGTTGCCCTGCGCACCAGATTGGATGGATGTGCCGTTGCGGTGTGCGGCTAACGATCCAAGATGGCAAGTCGCAATGTGAAAGCTGCGGGCTTACCTACGAACTGGCGGGAGAAACGATTCACAACACTGGTTCCGTCTCCGTCGATTCAGCCAATACAGTGAAGACCATTCCATCCCACAGTGATACCCCCGCGGCTGCTGCCGCAGTGGGCGACTGACAAAGAATCCACGTAAGACGACACGGACTAGTTTGGGATCAGCTCCCCAATGAGCACCGTCACAACCAATATCGCGCCGAACCCGCCTGTCTCGCGACCGAAAGCGAGTCCCGCGTCTCAACCAAAACTGAGATGCGAATTCCTTTCCGTTGAGGACTATCCGACTTGGGACGCTCTAGTAAACAAGTCGCCACATGGAACTGTGTTCCACCATTCCTGGTGGCTTGCCGCTACTTCCGGTTCTTTCCGTATCCTCGGCGTCAGAAATGAGGAAGGGGAACTTGCCGGAGGCTTGCCACTTCCTTCCAAGCGTGTTCGTGGGCTGAGATTACTTCATGCTCCGACACTTACTCCATATCTGGGACCGATTTTTGATATCTCTGGGGCCGATGGTGTTTGCGAGCAGCTTCACTTGATGCGTTCTTGCGGTGAAGCCCTCGCGCGCGCCATCGGTCCCTTTGATAGTTTTCGGTACATAGCGGGGGCGGATGCTCCCGATCTACAAGGGTTTCTTTGGGCAGGATTTAACGCTTCGCTAGCCTATACATTTCGATTTTCCTCCAAACAATCGATAAGCGAGATCAGCAAGAGCATGACTCGCACGCACATGCAAAAGCTGACGAAAGCGAAGCGACTGAATCTCGAAGTCATTCGCGATGAGACTGTAGACACGCTGCTTGAGCTGAACAAGATGACGTTTGAACGCAAGGGAGCAGCAGTGCCGTTTGATGCCGGCTTGGTTCGTGGATTGTGGGAAGCAAGTCATTCGCGCGGGCAGGCTGATCTTTATGTAGCGAAAACGGAAAAGGGCCAGTCCGTGGCGGCTCTTTTGACCGTACATGACGAGCGGACGACCTACCAAATTGTTTCGGGGTTCAATCCTTCTACTCCGGATATACCAGGACAGAATGTGGTCCTTTGGACCGCGCTTCAGGATGCCATCGAAGCCGGCAGAAATTACGATTTTGAAGGATCGAGCCTCCGGGGAGTCGAGACTTTCTACCGCCGCTGGGGCTGCGAAGCCGTTCCCGTCTGGAAAATCGAGAAAACGGGAAGCATGAGGGGTGCTCTTGCCCAGCTTGCGATTCGATTTCTAGACCGAAAACGTTTTAGTGCTTCGCCGTCCCAATGAAGTTATTCAAAACTTTCCCTGGGCCCCAACCCACCAAAGGAAAACAAACGCTATGAGCTCGAATGAAAGAATCGCGTCATCAATGCTGAATTCCAGTTTGAATTCACCTCCTACATCAGTGCCTGCAGCGACTCCGCCGCTTAAGGTGCAACCTGTTCTTCATGTTCAGCGAATTAGTCCGCAGGTTCGCATAACGCCGCAAGCCCGTTGTTATGCAATTTTCGAACTGGCTCGCCGAGCGGGGGTCTCTCCTGAATTTCAAAGGCAATGGACGATTCGCGTTGATGCGAAAGAGACGACTGTTCAGCTAGATTCCGCCGGTGAGAAAACGATTGTCTTTCCCCATGCCTCTCCAGATCTTCTGCGGGAATTGTCCGCAGGCCGGATTCGCACGGTTCGGCGACGATGGATGTATGCGCCAAAAAACGCGGTGGCGCTCGATATTCCCGATTTCTTTATTCCATTTGCCATGGATGTAGACAATTTTCCGAAGACTCTTTTTGTGTCTCGAGGACCTGGCAAACTCGCCTGCACCGTCGACCTCCCACTCTCTATCCTGATGACACTGACCCGTTGGGAGGAGACACTAAAGCGCGAACTCGATCACCATGGCCGTTTCCGAGCGAAGGACTGTGTTGCTTTGCGAGACGGATTCCTGAACCGGCCGATCGTTGACGAATACGGACTCGCCTTTCAACAAGCTATGCAGGTTTGCGTTCCTGGATGGGAACCGATACGGAAGAATCTGCGGATAAAACTAAGCCACGATGCGGACCACGTGGGCATCCCCTTTCGCTGGAGGGATGCTCTTCGGCACACCACTCACAACCACCGGCCTATGGATTCTGCTCGCGATCTGTTCGGAGCGATCTCAGGCTCTGAACCGAGCGATCTACGAGCTTTGCGCGAGATTGTAAGACTCTCCTTAAGCCGAAATCTTGATTCTTCCGTTTACTGGAAAGCAAGTCAGCCGACGCCACGCGATAGCGGATACGATCCTCGCCATCACAAAATCCGTGACATCATCGCGTGGTTGAACGAAAACCAAGTGGAATGTGGTGTACAGCCTGGGTACGAAACATTTCGGGCGCCCGAGAAACTGAGGCGTGAAGTTCAAATTCTTCGGGAAGCCATGGGAGCTGGTCCATTAGGAGGCCGTCAACATTATCTCCGGTGGTGCCCAGAGACGTGGATTCATTGGGAGACCTGCGGGCTCGCTTATGACAGCAGTGTCTGCTTTGCCGAGCACATTGGTTTTCGTGCCGGAACCTGTGTTCCTTATCAGCCTTGGCTATTTCAGCTGAATCGCCGTGCGCAATTGTTGGAGATTCCCCTCCTTGTGATGGACCGCACACTTCTGAACTACATGAAATTGACGCACGAGCAGAGCATTGATGCAGTCAAGGAATGCCTTGCGCGGTGTCGCGCGGTCGGTGGAGTTTTTACGCTGGTCTGGCACAACAATCACATGCTCGATGCCGAGTTCAGGTCTCTTTACCTGAGGCTGCTGCCGTTGCTCGTCGATGCCGAGAGGTACGACTGGGCTAGCGATTGCCGCACGAGTCCAGAGAAATAGCCATGATTGCAGCACTCTCTTACGATTGGCGTATGGCATTGGCGGCGCTATTTGGAGTGGTTTGCCTGGCGGCCATCTTTGTGGGATTTCCAGGCGATAACTGGCTCATTCTTGCGGCTCTCGTAGCCATTCCCGCCTTCTTGATTATTGCGGCGAAGTTTCCCGAGATGTTTCTGGTGGGCTGCGCGTTTATGCCTCAGTGGAAAAACGCGTGGCCACTGGACCGTTTCACCGGCGTCGGCGATTTGACACTCGTCGTGCTTCTTGGTTTGGTTGTGGGAGTTTTCTGGCGTTCCTTGAGACATATTGGGGGCCTGGAGCGCGAAACTTTCTCACACCTTTTCAGGGGACAGTGGCTGGTCCTTACTGCCTACTTCCTATTCTGTGGGGCGGTGCTGGCTAGCTATTCCTATACATCTGCGCCGAATTATGGCGGAGTCAAGCTGCTCCGATTTCTTTTGATTGGCGGATTTTTCTTGTTTTCCGGACTTGTTCTGGTTCGGGATGAAGCCGAATTTCGGCGGATATCTTTACTTTTTGTTCTCGCGGCTTGTGTCACCGCGTTGCAGATGATTTTTCATCTTGAACACCGTGATGTGGGGGCTGAAACGGACATTACCCGCATCGGAGCCGGCTGGCTACTTGGGATGAGCATTTTGCTTCTGGTGGCCTATCCAAATTTGCGAAATGCCCGACGCAATTTGTTATTCATCATCGTAGCTCTGCCGCTGCTATCGGCTGGACTGATCGCTTCGGCCGCGCGCGGCCCCTTGGTTTCGTTGGCGATTGCTTTGCCACTTACGTTGGTCTGGTTTGCAAAGCAACGCTCCTCTGGATGGGTGGTTGCCGCGTTATTGATTGGGAGTTGCGTGGCTGCTTTTATTTACTTGAGGCATGTGGATCCAGACAAGTACAACGCCAAACTGAGCGAGATGATTGAGCTATCGAGCGGACAAGCCGCTTCGGGATCTGGCGTAAAAAGATTTGTCTTTTATAGCAAGACACTGGCTGCGATCCCTGACAACCTTTGGCTTGGCCAGGGGGTCGGCAGTTGGAGCATGTTCTACTACGGCAGGGATACGCGCGGTTATCCTCACAATCTTTTTCTCGAAACGACGTTTGAAGAGGGCATGGTTGGCGAACTTCTTTTGCTGGGCTTTCTTTACTTGTTGGCGAGTGCGACTCGTAGAATGCTAAAAGCGACAAAACTGCAATATGGAGTAATCGCGGGGCTGCTACTTTATTGCGTTTCGGTGAGTATGTTCAGCGGGGACCTCGACGACAATCGCATTCTATGGCTTTGGGCGGGGATCACCATGGCCGTCTGCAGAAATGCTTATTTGGAAAGCCGGCGGCGCAAATTGTTAAATCGTTACGCGCAAGAAGTAGCGAGTCCAGTTCCGGCAGTCAGTTCGACAAATTCCATTTTCGCTCATCCGCAAGCTCTCGAAGGTTAACTAAATCGTGCCCATTAAGATTTGCGTTCTGACATCGGCGCACCCTGCTTTTGACGTGCGGATATTTCATAAAGAGTGCAAGTCGCTGGCGCGCGCGGGGTACGACGTTACATTGGTGGCGCCGCATCGAGAATCTCAAAGGATTGATGGCGTCAATCTGCAAGCTGTAACTCCCGCGAAGGGACGGTTTGAGCGGTGGTTTAGGACCACTGGCGCGGTGTATCGAGCTGCCGTCTCAGCGGACGCTGATGTTTATCACTTTCATGATCCGGAACTTTTGCCGGTCGGTCTGCTGCTTCGGGCACGCGGAAAAAAAGTAATTTATGACATTCACGAGGACCTACCGCTGACCGTATCTTACAAGCCGTATGTTCCCAAGTGGCTGCAGCGTCCACTTGCGAAAGTATGCGCGATCGTGGAGTCGCTCACGGTCCGCCAGTTTTCAGGGTTGATCGCTGCGACTCCGGAAATTGCGGCGCGGTTTTCTGGGCATTCGAATGTGTGTGTTATTCAGAATTATCCGATCCGCGAAGAGTTCGGCGATGAGGCAGAGACTTCAGTAAGCGGCGGCTACGTTGTATACGTGGGTTTGCGAATCACGAAGGCAAGGGGCGCTGAGGAAATGGTTCGGGCAATGGGGTTGCTCGCCGAGTCTCTTCCTGTCCGGCTGAAACTTGCCGGCGCAATCGAACCACCAGAGTTGCTGGAGCAGTTGGAGGCCATGCCTGGGTGGGCGTCCATTGATTATCTTGGTTCTCTGGGTCGCGCGGGCGTTTCGGAACTGATTGGAAACGCGATTGCGGGGTTGGTTGTGCTCCACCCGGAACCTAATTACGTCAGTTCTCATCCGGTGAAATTGTTTGAATACATGTGCGCGGGAATTCCTGTGATTGCCTCAGACTTTCCCGTATTTCGTTCCATTATCGACGGAGCCAAGTGCGGGATACTTGTTGACCCACTTTCTGATCGACAAATTGCGGACGCGATCGAGTTTTTGTACGCGCACCCTGAGGAGGCCCGAGCCATGGGAGCGCGGGGCCGCCTCGCGGTAAGCAGTCGCTTCAACTGGCAACATGAGGAGCAAACGCTGCTCGAGATGTACAACCGCATGTGCCACGCAGCGGAATCTTGCGAACAACTTGGATCCCAACCGACATGAGATTTCTCGTCCTAAGCCAATATTTTCCGCCCGAAGTCGGCGCTACCCAGGTGCGGCTCTCGTCGATGTGCCGAGAGCTCGTCCGTGCCGGCCACCAGGTGGACGTCGTAACGGCAATGCCGCATCACCCGGTTGGAGAGATATTCCCCAACTATCGGCGCCGATTTTTCTGTCTGGAATTTCAGGGCGGCGTCCGAGTTCATCGCACATGGCTATATGCGGCTGTAGGCTCTGGCTTGCATCGCATCCTAAGTTATTTTTCTTTCATGGTCACGTCGTTGTACAGCATTACCCGAGTGCGTGCTCCGGATTATATTTTTGTGGACTCGCCTCCGCTGTTTCTGGGAGTTACCGGATGGTTGGCGTCCGTTTATTGGAAGTGTCCTTTTATTTTTAATGTTGCTGACTTGTGGCCTGATTCCGTGCTGGATCTGGGAGTCATGAAAGAAGGGGCGTTTATTAAGGCCGCTTTCTGGTTGGAAGGATGGATATATAGGCGGGCGCAGTTCGTCAACGCGGTGACGCGTGGCATTTACGATGTATTGCTGAATCGCAAGAATGTCCCGGCGGCAAAAATTCTTTTTTTGCCGAACGGTGTAGACACGAATATCGTCCAGCCTTTGCCATCTGATGAATCTCTTAAGAAGCAACTTGGCTTGGCGGGCAAGCGTATCGCCATCTATGCCGGTAATCATGGCTATGCGGCGGGCGCAGAGCAGATTCTGCAAGCTGCTAAATTATTAGAATCGCGTCTAGATCTGCATTTTCTTTTTGTAGGCGATGGACCTGACAAGCCTCGTCTTCAAAGCCTGGCAGCCGAACTGCAACTCCGGAACACAACCTTTTTGGATTCCGTTCCGCTCGAAAGTATGTCTTCCTACCTTTCCATTGCGGACATTGCTCTCATTACCCTCCGCAAAGCGGGAGTCACGCGTGGCGCTCGGCCAGCGAAAACTTTCGTCATGATGGCGGCGGCAAAACCAATCATTTTGGCTGCCGAGGGGGAAGCAGAGGAACTGATTGCGTCTTCAGGGGCTGGCGTGATTGTGGCGCCTGACGAGCCAGAACAGTTCGCCTCGGCGATTCTTGCGATGCATGAAAATGCCAAGGAGGCTCGTGAGATGGGACTCCGCGGCCTTGCTTACGTCCGCGAGAAGTTTGAATGGTCGAAATTGGTTGATAATTGGCTCAAGCAGTTAAGCGCAGCGGAAGTTGCCGAGAACGTCGAAGCTGCAAGGGTGGGGACAGTTGAGGATCGATTTTCCAAGGTTTCCTAGAGGCGGTTTCGACCGATGAAAAAAAAGAGTTTGTGTCTTCTGTTGCTCCTGATATTTGCTGCTACCGCGGCTGTTACGGCGATGGGGAAGGAGCCCTTCCTGGTTATTACGTGGGGAGGGAACTCGCCGGACTGGAATCGGATGCTGCATCTTTCTGGCGTCAGGGTGGGTTGTTCAGGTGCTCCTCCCAGTTGCATGCAGGAAGTTGACCAGATGGCGAGAAGCCAAGGAGTGTCACGCGTATTTCTTGCCATACTCCTGAATCCTGCGAATGCCGCGACCAATTCGGCGGCCTATGGCAGCCTAAGCATTTCGGATCCAAACCTGACGGAAGTGGGGTTCGACGATTTTGTCAGCCAATGCGAAAAAACGCATCTTGGACCTTCCGAGCTCTCGACATTGCTAGAAACCTTCTCCTCCAACCTGAAATCGCGCAGTTCGAAGGTGCAGTTTGGCGCGACCATTTATCAAGATCAGCTGATTACCGGTGAACTTGATAACCTGCATCTCAGCGATGGGGCTCGACAAAGCATCGATATAGTTCATCTTTTCCCCCACTACCGTAAGGAGCGCAAGTCCGTGGCCGACTATGTCGCGGAAGCGAAACGATTCTTTCCGAACGCAAAAGTGATTTTAGGCGTCTACGCATACGACCGGCGCGAGTACCTTCCATGCTCCGCTGGCAGTCATACTCCCTGTTCCACCGACGAAGAGATCAATTTTTTCGACCAGGTTTTTCATGAAGACCTCAGAATTGCGGATAGTGGCGGCGTTTTAGGAATCGAATTCTTCCCGGGCAATTTTGGCGGCGAAGATACTTGGAAAGGCTGGAATAACAGCAGGGCTTGCAAACCGGACGAAAGAGAAGCCTGCGTCCAAAATACTGTCGCTATGAGGGCGAAGGTCCGGGAAGCGATGGGGAATGCAGCGCCGTGAAAAATCGCTGGCAGCTCTGCGTTAGGGCGCAAAGTAAAATTGAAGATCTCCATCCGTTCGATCTGCAACACCCCATTGCGTCCAACCAACCCAGGTTCCACTCTGAAGGAATTGCGCGTAACCGTCAGGGAAGAATGTAGTGCTGTTATAGCCATAATCGGAGCCTTTTCTTATCGGATACGCTTGGTAAACGGTGGAAGAGGGCGATTGCAGAACAAGATGATAGCTCTGACCGACAGCGAGGGTGTGTGGTGACGAAAACCTGTAGCTTGCCCACACATAAGTTGCTGATGCGCCTATCGGCACGGAGGATGCCGGAACTGTGCCCTGCTCGATCAGCGTGCCTTCTCCTGTTTCCAAGCGCAGAGTGAGTGCTCCAGACCCGCTCATGCGGGCCACACGGACGGCCACCGAAGAGACCGTGTCCGAGGCTCCGCTAACGGTGAAGGTTTCGCGCACGCTTGCAGTGCCGGAAATGGTTTCTGGTGCTCCGACCCATACTTCCATGTAGCCGAATCCCTGGGTGAAGCCATCTTCAAAGTCCATTTGAACCACGGGAGTGTAGCCTTGGCGAGGCTTCCAAACGGTCCCGTCGGAGTAGGCAGAAAAAAGGAGGACTGCACAGTCGGTATCGGACATTGTGGGCTGGCTTGGCGTGGGAGCGGCGGCTTGATAGAGCGCATCCACAGAGACGAAATTGACCGACGGATTCGGGTCAGTATTCTCGAACACGATGTGATAAAGCTCACCGGCGGTCACTGATGCTGGAGCAGAAAACGTAAACGTAGGGAAGTAACGGGTCGGTGTGGGTACGGAATCGGGGTCGTTAAGCAAAGACGAGGTTAGCTTCTGGCCCGAGGGGTTGTGCGAGGAGCTGCCATCATCGGTTTGAATGCTCACCAAGATGGATCCGCTTGTACCGCCCCAATAGCCGGTATGATCCATGATCAAGTAGGGCTGAACTGAGGAAATAAAGCCGGTGTGCTGGACGCGGATGCGGTAGCTAAGCTTATTTTGATTAGGGCCAATAGTGGTATTTCCGAGGCCATCCGAACCGATCCCCGAACCATAATATGTGCTTGCCGCGGGCGCGGGGTTGGGCGTGGGCGCGGGTGAATTGGTGGCAGCTATAACTTTCACTGACATCGCCGACTGCGCAGATGCCTTGCTAGCCGAGGAATCTTGAACGCTGACCGCGAAGCTGAAGGTTCCTGCAGCGGATGGTTGGCCAGAAATTACGCCAGAGGTTGAATTGATACCCAGTCCACCCGGTAAAGCGCCACTGGCGATCGACCACTGATAAGGTGGCGTGCCACCCGTAGCTACCATTGAGCCGTAGTAAGAGTCGCCAACTTCTCCACTGGGGAGGGAACTCGTGGATATTTGCAGGGGAGCTTTGGTGGTGGGTGCCGCAGCGACCTGCATAGACATTTGTGACATAGCCGATGCTTTGCTGGAGGAAGAATCTTGCACGCTGACCGCGAAGCCAAAGGTTCCGGCAGCGGCTGGCTGGCCAGCAATCATTCCGGAAGCCGCATTAATACCCAAGCCGTTTGGCAGAGCGCCAGTGGCAATCGACCAGTGGTAAGGGGGGGTACCACCGGTGGCTGACATGGAGTCCTGGTAAGAGGACCCCACTTGCCCGCTGGGTAGGGAAGTCGTTGAGATCGCCAGGGGCGTTGTCGATGAGTGAGGCGCGCTCTGCGATGCACTTATGGCGCCGGCGCAACCTACGAGCGTGGAAGCCACGAGCAAAAGTAGCAGGACTCCAATGAGATTAGACTGAATAGGACGATTAGGTGCCAATCTACACCCCCGAAATGCGCTTTTTTCAGCAAGGTCACGCTAGGTCGGAGCGGTATGCCTACAGTGAATCCCCTAGAGCCCACTACAGTGATTACCCTAGAGACGCGTTGCGCACACCTGTGCAACAGTCCAAAAAAAGGGAAGCTGTCCTGTACTAGTACTACGGGTGTCCTGAGGTACTAAAGGATTTAGATAGAAGAGAATAAGGCGAGGCGGAACCAGACGTTCCAGGAACTGCCCAAACAAAGACCCCATGAGTGCAAATCCAAAACGCCACATAGCCCGCGAGAAGGGAAGTTTCATCTCCCACGTTGCAACTCTCGTTACGGGCACCGCAGTTTCTCAGGCCGTCACATTTGCGGCGATGCTGGTGCTTACACGGCTCTTTGCGCCGGAAGCGTTTGGATTGCTGGCAATCTTCATGACCATCGTCTCGCTGTTTTCGGTCCTGGGCGGGGCGCGTTATGAGCTGGCGATCATGCTCCCGGACGACGACCATGAAGCGGCCAACGTCTTCCACGTGGCAACGCTCGTCCTGGGGGCCATCTGTGTCCTCTCTTTGTTTGCGGTCACGTTTCTCCACCGGTGGCTCGCGCACATCCTGGCCGAGCCCTTGGTCGAGTCATGGTTGTGGACCATTCCGCCGGTACTCTTTGTCAGCGGTTTCAACCAGGTCTTGGGGTATTGGTGCGGGAGGATGAAACGCTTCCGGCAGGTAGCCTGGTCGCGAATGGCGCAATCTTTCGGAACGGTCGCGATGCAGATTGCGCTTTTTCTCGCACACACAAATGGTGGTGTAGCGCTAATCGGCGGCTGGATATTCGGCCAGACCCTTGGCTCCCTGGTCTTATTAGTCCAGGTGCTGCGTCAGGATGGCGCTTTTCTCCGAAGCAGTTGGAATGGACGGGCCATTCCGCGGTTGCTGCACACGTATAGAAACTTTCCTTTCTACAAAGCGCCCTATAGCTTTGTTTCGAACAGTTCTTCCCAGCTGGTCGTTGTCGTGATTCGCATGTTTTCAAGCCTCACAACTGTTGGACTGTTCTCGATGGCCAGCCGAGCCATCTATCTGCCGGTTAGTCTCGTTGCCTCCTCAATGAATCAAGTGTTTTACGAAAAGGCAGCGACGGAAACTGCTCCGGGACGTCTGGAGTCCTTCGTCAATCGCGTGCTGCGCATTCAGATAGTTTTGATGACGCCGCTGCTTTTCTTCGCGGCGATTGAATCGAAACTGGTTTTCGCAACTATTTTTGGAGCTCGATGGGCGGAAAGCGGCGCGTTTGCATCGTTTCTCGCGTTCGCCGGATACATGTATTTTCTGACTTCGTGGCTGGACCGCCTTTTTGACGTGAACAGCCGGCAGCGCCTCGCGCTGGGGCTCGAGATTGCCGGTAACCTGGGATCTTTGGTGGCTCTGACATTGACACTAGCAATCTCTGGCAGTGCCTTAAAGGCGGTCGCCGCGTTTACCGTCACAGAAGTTACCTATAGTTCGATCTGGCTGTACTTTGCGTATCGAGTCGCTGGATTCAAAACAGGGGCTTTGCGGAAATTTTGTGTGGATTTCGTGGTAACCGGTTTACCGATGGTCGCATTTCTGGGACTTGTCCACGCATTCATTCATGGTTGGTGGGCATTGGTCGTGTCCGCTATCGGTCTTTTTGCCATTGAGGGCTTTATTTACTTCCGCTATGTTCGTGGAGATCTTGCTCACTCTTCCACCTCCGAACGATTTCGCAAATTCTGGGCGGACAAAAAGTCGCCACTTCATGGAAACGACTCAAGCGAGTTTTATCAGAATATAGCGCTCGAGCTCAAAAGGCTTTTCCCTTTGGAGCTATCTTCGAAGGTGCTGGAAATTGGATGCGGCGACGGCAGTCTGTTCGGGTACCTGGACCTGCCAAGCGAGAATTACACGGGCGTCGACTTCTCGCCATCACTCCTTGAACTATTTCGTTCTCGCTATCCAGAACTTCAACTGCGCTGCGCTGAAGGATCCTCCTTCCTGGAATCGAGCGGTAAATACCGTCTTATTTTTTCGCACGGCGTGGTCCAGCATTTCGATCAAGAAATGCTTCATCATCATTTTGAAAATGCACGTAGCATGATGAGCGCGGATTCAGTGCTCCTGTGCGCTTCGGTATTAGACAAGTCTCAACGAAATCGATACGAAGCCGGTTTGCACACCAAAGGCTTGGCTGCCCGAACGATACGCATCGCGAAATCCAGCGTTATCCGGATGTTGGCGATGGACGTTATGGGATATTGGTACTCTCGGGAAGAATTCGCGAGAATCGCTATGGCGCACGGATTCGAAGCTTCTTTTGCGGACTCTCAGGTCTTCTCTTACAGGTTTCATGCCACCCTGCGATTGAAAAGCGCTCGAGTTGTTATTCCCGAGAAAAACGCCAATCTCTCGGCGCACTCGGCCAGGCCAGCTCTCCAAAACCACCTGTAGCTATAGCGTCTCAAGAGATTTAGAACGCCGGTTCTCGAGAGACTCTCCACATCTTGCTGCCACCGGTTTGACAGGCCAACGAATTACCTCAGAAGCGAAATTATTCGACTAACAGTACCGAATTAGCTGACGGACGGCGCCAATCCTGGATGGGTTAAGCGCACTGCATTCCAGGGAAAAAATACGATGCGAATTCTGGTTGCAGATGATCACGACATTATCCGCCGCGGCTTGAGACAACTTCTAACTTCGCATGAGGGATGGGAAGTTTGCGGTGAGGCGAAAACCGGCCGCGAGGCGATCGCTCTCGCCGAGGAGTTGCAGCCCGAAGTCGTAGTCTTGGATATCACCATGCCCGAGATGAATGGCTTGGAAGCAGCCCGCAGACTGCACAAACAATTTCCTAAAATGGGGATTCTGATTTTGACGATGCATTTTTCGGAGCAACTTGTTCGGGAGATCGTAGCGGCGGGAGCCCGGGGATATATTTTGAAATCCGACGCGGACAGCGATCTGCCAAGCGCAATCGAAGCACTCGCCAATCATCAGACATTTTTTACGTCGAGCGCGGCGGAGATGCTACTTAATGGTTTCGCTGTGAAAAATCCGGGGGCGGATTTGAAAGTCCTCCGTCGAAGCAGACTGACACCACGCGAGCGAGAAATTGTGCAACTCCTTGCCGAAGGGAAGAGCAGCAAGGAGCTGGCGGTCACTCTCAGCATAAGCGTAAAAACAGTCGAGGCTCATAGAGCCAATGTTATGAGAAAACTCGAGATGCATTCTGTTAGCGAAGTGGTGCGATACGCGGTAAAAAATCATATCATCGAAATATAATCGTTGAAGGAGCTAGTGAAGGCTGAGGAAGAATATCTGCGCTAGACAGAGCGGGTTTTGGGCTGTCAAACTGATTGTGCTCAAGCGCTTCGGCGAATAGTGAAAGTGTTAATTAACCTGCTCGACGAGGCCGGAAGTTTTGCTCGAAGAAATGTACCAATGAAATGGCCTCTTGCGCTCCTGCTGGCAGCATTTACCACCATGTTTGGTGTTTCGTGCACGTCCGTTCGCCACAATACCGTTCTCAGCAATGCCGAGGCGTCCTTTAGGAAGGCGCCTTCGCTGACGGGTACAGAATGGCTGCTTACCGACCTGCCGGGCACAACTGTCATTGCTACCTCAAAGGCTTCCTTTTCTGTCCTTGAAAACGGGCGCGCCTCCGGAAATGGTTCCTGCAATCGCTTCACGGCTGCGATTGAAGTCAACGGGAGCACGATTAAGTTCGGCTCGGTCGCTTCGACCCGCATGGTCTGCGGAGATGAAGCACTAACTGCGCAGGAAACAAAATTTCTAGAATTTCTTTCCGCAGCGGATCGCTTCGAAATGAGTGACCCTTATCTTCTGGTTTTTGCTAAGGGCCATGATCAGCCTTTGCACTTCATTCGCATTCCGCCGGACACGTTTGATTGACCCATACCATGTGATTCGGCAGAGGAGTAGGAGTTCCTGAGTCGTTGTATCGGCAAACTGGAAATTAGTTGCGGAATTGCCTGCTGATTCGGGTTACCGGGATCAGTTCAGCCGCGACCGGGCTCTCCTTCAGGACACCGCGCTTAAGGATGCTGGGGTAGACAAGTCGACGCCAGAGACCTTGACGACAGCCTGCCACGCGGCTTCCTGGCTGGCGCGATCGTGGAGGTGTGGCTGGCGCTGCGCCTCAATTGGGCCTGAGAACTTCCCTTGAGCCGAGGCGAAGAATTGCCCTGAGACGTCGGTTCCGAACTCCGACGCCTGGAGGTACCGACGGGCCGCGGTCTCCGGCGTCTGATTCATGCCGGGAATAAGGTTCACGATTGGGATAAACAGATACTTCAACAACGGGCCAGCGTTTCGCACCACCTTGGTGGCGGTCGCCCCACCGGGCGAGACGGCGCACACGGCCATGCCGGAGGGTAGCCTGCGCGCCAGCGCCGCGACCCACCAAGCGATAATGAGCTTCGCGTCGGCATACGCATTGTTGGGCACGTACTTCACGTTCGGCCCGTTGCGAATCAGGGCTTCCACAGCGGCGGTTCGGTCACCCTGGTGGTATTTGGCCGCGGAGGCTGGCACGTCGGTGTACTTGAACATGGGCACGCCCCCTCGGGCAGGCTCCGCACCGGCGATAACAATCCGCGCGTTGGCGCTCAGCAGGTTGGCGCGAAGCAAACCGACAGTCAGTTGATGATGGCCGATCAGCGGGGCCTGAGAAGCCTCGAAGCCCGCCGCAGTGATCACACGCTTCTTACCCGGGACCATCCCGGCATTGAGCAGCAGGAAATCGATCGGCTGACCCCGCTTGACGAGCTCGGCAACGGCGGACTGAACGCTGGACGGCGAGTCCAGATCGAGCTCCAGCGGCGTGAAGACCTGTTTCTTGGTCTCAGCCGCGAGTTGAGCGGCCGTTTTCTGGACCCCGGCCAGGCTGCGGCCGGTGACGATGACCTGGCCGTAGCCCTTGGTGGCGAGCATGCTGGCTGCCGCATAACCGAGTCCGGAAGTGGTGCCGGTGACGAGAGCGATTGAATGTTCCATGGGCGTCTCCGTGGGGAAAGGTTAAGGTAGAGTCGTGAGGCCCCGCGTGGGCAGAGCCAGCTTGCTAATTTCGAACTATTCAGTTATATATTGGTGCGATGGCCATTGTAAAGGAGTTTTTAACTGAATGGTTCAGAATCCCCCCAGGCCGCGGGGTCGACCGCGCAGCTTCGACGAGACGGGGGCGCTGGAAAAGGCGACTCAGGTGTTCTGGTCGAAAGGCTACGACGGAGTGACTATTGACGATCTCGTCGCTGGGATGGGTGTGGGACGGCCGAGCCTGTATGCCGTCTTTGGAGACAAGCGGGCGATATTCTTGCGTGTCCTTAAGGCGTACGCGGAACGGAAGGGCGCATCAGCCGCGAAGGCACTCCTCTCGCCACAGGGTCTTCGCGACTCGATCGCGGGCTTTCTGAGGTTCACCGTCGAAAGTGCGACCGAGAAAGGGTCTGCCCGGGGCTGCCTTATGGTGTGCGTCGCGCCGCTTGTGAACGACGCTGAGGTTCAGCGGTTCCTGCAAAACGCGGCCGCAGGTGGCGCCGCGCTGGTGGAAGGTCGTTTCCGGGACGGGATCACTGCCGGAGAAATCCCGTCCGACTTTCCGGTGGCCGTGCGCGCGATCCAGGTCACGGATTTTGCTCGTGGCCTGACCATGCGTGCGTGGATAGGCACGCCGCGCAAGACGCTCCTCAAAGATGCTGAGGAAGCGGCCGACTTGGTTCTCCTGTCGCGGCCTGGAAATGCGGCGCCAAAACGTTGATGCCGGATGCGTGAAGGTTGCAGCGTAGCGCTCATGGGTCTCTGCTCGACACGATCCCCGATTGGGGGCTGGGCCTCCGGGTGGTTTTTACCATCTTCGCAACCCTGGTCCTCGTTCAAGCGGGTGGCCTGGGCGTAGGTCGCTATAACGATTTTGGGTGCCCCGTCCCCGGGTTTGTGAGGGCGGACTTGCTTTCTTTTGAGCGTTTTTCCTTGCCTGCTTTTTAATACCGGTCTTTGAATGCGCTGCAGGATAAGTCCGCCGACCTCGTTCGAACAAAGTACCCTTCATGTGCCCACGGCACGAGACCAAAACACAAAAAGCCCAAAAAGGGCTTTTGCGCATTTCATTTTTCGGAACTTTATGGCGGGGACGACGAGACTCGAACTCGCGACCTCTGTCGTGACATCCACGGCGCGCGTTTCATTGCTCCACATAAGCTCGCCGGACATTGACGAAGAAACCGTTACTCCCCCATAATCGCTTCTATCCTCCTATCAGAGAAGCGGGCGGAAGAAGGCCACTGAGCTAACCAGAGGAAGTTTTCCATGCAGGGTTTGCAATCACCAGCTGTTCCATCCATTAACAAGGACAAGTGCCGTATCGACGAGCTGACGGCGGAATTCTTCCGGATTTTCTCACCTACGCCTGGCGCAACCGTTAGCCTCCAGCGAATCCACGATCTGTTCATCCCGCAGGGCATCATTGTGAGGACCTGCGGACCAAACACAGAAGTGTTTTCAATCGCGGAATTCATTACGCCGCGCGAACTATTGCTCAACGATGGCAGCCTGGTGGATCTCTGCGAGCGTGAGGAATGGGAGACTACCGAAATCTTCGGAAATGTGGCACAGCGGTTCCTCGCGTACCGCAAGACGGGAGTGCTGCACGGGGAACGCTTCGACACGCGTGGCATGAATACGATTCAATTTGTGCGAAAGGATGGGGACTGGAAAATGTCCGCCCTCGCTTGGGACGACGAACGTAATGGTGTGCATATCCCTGCGCGTTGCCACACCCAACCGGAAAACGGCATCGCTGGCATGTGATGTCGCTTGAGCTATCATGACTTGCCCGATCTCATCGTTCCTCCGAAATTAGGAGGAGCCCCTCGCTAAAAATGACGGGATGTCTGCGGCCTCGTGTTTCGTATCCCGGACCAGCAAAAAGGGCACAAAAAGGGCGCGAAACGCGCCTTTTTGTGCCCTCGAAGTTTGAATCAAATCGCCTAACTGCTTTGGAAAGAATGGCGGGGACGACGAGACTCGAACTCGCGACCTCTGCCGTGACAGGGCAGCGTTCTAACCAACTGAACTACGTCCCCGCTGAAGGGTGAAGCGTCACAGGTGCTGCACTACCGAGTGTTGCACGACCAAGTGAAGCGCTGCAATGGTGGGCACTGTCCGATTTGAACGGACGACCTTTCGGGTGTAAACCGAACGCTCTAACCGCTGAGCTAAGCGCCCTAACTTTACTAATCGTACAGGAAGCAGCAGGCAGCGTCAACGCGCTCTGCAATCTGCTTTTTGGTGGGCGGTTAGCGCTGCGCTTCGATGATTTATTTTTCGGCAGTGGAGCAAAGATTTGCATCGAAGTTTGTAGCTCCCCTAATGCATAATTGTAGCAATCGTTTGCTTTGGGCTGAGACGCTCCTATCGTGTGGGAGCCGTTCAGCTCTTAGTAAACGGGCTCCTTTTTAACGGGGCGCGGTCGCCAAGTGGTAAGGCAAAGGTCTGCAAAACCTTTATCGGCGGTTCGATTCCGCCCCGCGCCTCCAATTTTTTCACTGTAACACCTGAAACCAAACCCCGACTTGAAATCCCTCCAACCATCCCCTTGTTTTGAAGGTTTTCAATCTTATAGCTCTTGTAGTTGTACGTGGGCAGCCGATTTTGGGCGTGCCTGTGCAACCTGTTCGGGCTCTTCCTTGCACTTTGATGGTACAGCCAGTAAACTCTTTCTCTTGCTTACGCGCAAAGGACTCACTCTGGGATGCTGATCGCACGAGATTACGTCGGATACATGGCAACGGAAGTGGTGAAGCGGCTGGTGGAAGGGAAGTTGATCGAGACGAAGGTCGCGGACGCAGTCGCGCAGCGGTTGCGGCAGCGCATGATGGAAGAGATCACCATCGAGGACCGGCTGAACGAAGAAGTGCGCCAAATTCTCACCGACCATCAGGAAGAAATGCGGCGGACGAACGTCTCGTATCAGGAGATGTATAAGAAAGTGAAGGCGCAGCTCGCGCGCGACCGCAAGCTGGTGCTGAGGTAGCACAGCCACTCTTGGCTGTGAGGGTTTCAGTTTAAGGTAGGACGGCCATTCGTGGCTGTTTCAGGTTTGTGTTGATCTGGCGGGCACCCATCATAGCGAGCCGCCGTAGAACGAATACTAGAGGGCAAGCAACCGGAATGCGACTAAGCCGCGAAAAAATTGTCCGAATCTCGCATCAGATCACCGACGTGCTGGTTTCCAGCGAAGACGTGGAATTCGTTGAAGACCGCGACACCATACGCCAGCAGGTAGTGCAGATTCTGACTGCGACGCTCCACGAAGAAGAGAAGGCGGACCTCGAAGTCCGCAAGAAAATCACCTCGCAGAAAAAAGAAATTCTTGAAGACAGCGAAGAGTGGAACGTTCTCTATCGAAAGTATTACGCTGATGAACTTCGCCGCCTGGGTATCGCCGCCGTTCCCGACGACCGCGACCGCCGACGCTCATAAATTGAGTCAGATAATCCTTCCTGGCTGGTCGTCCTTCCTTCAAAATTCCACAGAAGCTGTGAAAAAAGCGACTTCATTTACCATGTGCCGATCCGCACCACAGCTTCGGTGGCGATCAAGACGCCATTCTGTGGATGGATACCACCTATATTGTTAATCCAGGTGTGAGAGTATTCGACGTTGAGAACACGCCAAGCGAAGGGGCGCGTGACGACTACGTCTAGCCCGCCGCCAACGGAGAGCATGGGACCGTTCACTGCCGCCTCCGCGGACCAATCGCTGCGCACTGGGTAATGGGCGAGGGTGCCGTTCCCGTTGTTCCATTCATCTAACAACTGCTTTTTGAGTTCAAGATCGTCGGTTTCGGTCGTGACTTTCCTTCCGCCGAATTTCATCTGAAGGAAGGGAGAGATGCGGTGGCTGGCGAGAGGTGTCCAACGAAGTCCGCCGGAATAGGACAGGGAATCAGCGCTCATATTGTAAGTGGGCTGATGCATTATCAAGCAGCCGTTTACCTCGGCGACGACTTGGAGCTTAGGGTTCACGCGAGCCGCCCCCGTGCCCCCGCCGCCGATGCAGCTGCCGCCACCCAAGAACGACTCATATTCAGGGAAAGCGGTAAGTTCGATGGGGGCTTCCCGTGGATAATCGCGTTTGAATTCCACGCCAGCGGGTTTATATGCATCGCGGACAAATTCAAAGGGCTTTTCCCCGCCTTCCTCCTTGAATTCTTGTACGAGTTCCTTGCGAAGTTCGTAGTTCGCACCAAACAGGCCTATGCGAGTGGGGCGTTCCCAGGGAACATGGAAGGCCATCAGGTTTGAAAAACTACGGCCGGGATTAAGAAAACTACGCGCCAGAATGATCACGGCGCGATTGGTGGTGCGATTCTCCAAGCCCATGATCAAGAAACGATCGGCCGCGTCCTCGGCCAACATGGTGCAGAAGCCTAACGTGGGAGTGTCCACAAGAGTGATAAATCCCGGCGAAGCATGCAACATGACATTGCCAATAGAGGCTTCACTGGCCGGACCAATCTTCCACTGAGTGTGCCATACCGCTGAAAAGGCCATGGACCTCAGCAGACTGACCCAGTAGTCGCGACCATCGCCCAATTGCACGAGACGGTACTTTGGATCATTTCGCCGCTCAATAAAACCGAAGACGGAACCTTCGATGGGATGGCCTACGTAAGGAGCCATGAACCTGTCGCTGTCGCTCCAACCACGAAGCTCAGAGAGCGATCGCGTATAGTTGCGGAACCAGTGGCCGTCCAGAGCATCCCTCGTACCCGCTTCCGTCGTGAGGTTAAAGGTGTGCATGATTCCGGTGTACAAAAGAGACTCTTTGACAGCGGTCCACCAGTGAAAGCGTTCAGTCTCGGGCCGCTCGTTTTCTTTCTTCCCATTCGGTGGATAGGACATTTTGGGCTCGAACACAACAGGATCGTTAGCGGGAGAGGAGGCACTCGATAATCCAATCAGTGCGTCTGCAGGGCTTTGTTCAGTGGCGCCCTTTGGACGGTCCCCTGTCGAGGAAAGCAGTATTGACGGAAGATCGGGGTAGTCGCCGTCCGTCGTGAAGCTTTCGGGCAGCGGTAAATCGTTGGGCTGATTGCTGTTAGCACTTGGTGCTGTGCTAGGAGCTTGCCAAAAAATTCCAGGAATGCAAATGTGAGCTTCAGCAGGGCCCGCACCTCCAAACAGAGCCAGAAGAATACCAATGCAGCCCCAGGAAAGAAGAACTCTCATGCATTTCCTCTTACCGGTACTCTTCACGAGCATACGTTTGCCCTTCGACCGTTTGAATTTGGCTACTTTTATCTCGTTAGCCAGAAACACAATCAATACAGGAGGAATAGCACCCCGGTTTTTGGGCTGGTACTGTCAATTTATGTAGGTGGGTTGTGTCCGCCCGCCCACAAACGAGATGATTCGATGTGAGTTTTTACAGGGGGGCTGGTGTTGATAGACCGGAGCTGGATACCGCGGCCGTGAGAGATGGATGGGGACTTGGATTTGAAGCTAGCTAGATAGGGAGGGGAAACTGCCTGGCTTATTTTTCACGGGCGTTGGACTTTTGCGCCCGCCGGGCCAATCTCGCTGCCATTTGAAGCAGGAGCTTGCGGTTTGCCTCATTGAGCTTGCGGAGTAAGCGGCGGAGCTGCTTGAGATATTCCGCGTCTTGGCCGGAAGAACCCCAGGGAGCTTCCTCGGTGGATTTCCACGAATGGAGATCGCTCGCATTAGGGGGCTCTGCTTGATCGTAAAAAAGCTGGTAGAGAGGAACTTCGAGAGCTCTGGCCCATTTTTCAAGGGTCTCGATGTTGGGAACTGTGTGCCCATTTTCGACGCGAGAGAGATAGGCGCGCTGAAGTCCAGAGCGATTTTCGATTTCGCCTTGGGACAACTTTTTTTGATTACGAAGCTCGCGAAGCCGGTCGCCAATGATCATTTCAATATGAGTATTTCACTAAAGCGACAATATGGCAAGCAAGAGCACGGAGGGCTAAGAGCACCCTTAAGGCTGATGAACGCTAGGGCGGCGCCGCGTTAGGCCACGGGCTGAGCCAAGTTGATGAGGTTTCCGCAAGTGTCTTCGAAAAGCACGGCAATGATAGGGCCGATGTTTTTTGGCTCGCCGCGGAAGGTGACGCCAAGAGCCTTCAGGCGGTTGTACTCGGACTGAATGTCGTTAGTGATGAAGGATGTGGCAGGAATACCGGCGGCGAAGAGGGCTTTTTGAAAGGTCTGAGCTGGCGGGAAGGCCATAGGTTCGAGGACGAGCTCAACCCCTTCGGCGCCTTCAGGAGCGGTAACGGTCAGCCAGCGAAAGGTGGGACCCATGGGGATGTCCTTGTCTTTCACGAAGCCCAAGATCGTGGTGTAGAAGCGAAGAGCGTTGTCCTGGTTTTCAACCATTATGCTGGCGAGGCGGATTTGCATGGGGTCCTCTCACGAGATCTGGGATGGCAAGTTGGCGCTGGGGGAATAGCGTACATCTGGAGCATGGAGGATGCAATTATTCTTGAAACAGAGAGTGAAGCGATGGCGCTCCGTTGAATACGAATTAGAACTAGAAAAGACAACGCAAGGCCGCAAATGGGGTGGGAGCTTGCGGAGAGTAAGGAGCCGATGGCAGGCTCGGAATTGAGAGACAAAATGACAAATGCCACACCCCTCAAGTACATCGAAGGATGTGGCACTTGGCGTATATGGCGGAGCAAACCTTCCCTTGAACAAGGAAAGATTTCTCCTTTTCGGTTTACTGCTTAGGAGGAGCAGCGTGTGAAGCGGGTTGCTGGTGTTGCTGCAACTGTTGCTGCTGTTGCGTGTGCTTCTGTTGAAGCTGCTGCGTTTGCTGTTGATGCTTCTGCTCTAGAGCTTGTTGTTTCGGTTCATTGGCCGGCTTTTGCGGGAGGCGCTGATGATCTTGGTCCTGCTTGGTCTGAAGATTTTGGCGCTCCTTCGCCTGCTGTGTTTCAAGCTTTTGCTGTTGCTGCTGGAGCCTCATATCGTTTTTGGTGTTGCCCGTGTTCGGAGGAGCAGTGTGTTGCGCGGGCGGAATATCCTTGGCATGGACTGCCGGTGCTGGACGAGTGTTCTCAACCGGCGGGCGATTAGAACCGGCTTCGGGACGGGCGGCCTCGGTGGCCGGGCGCGCGTTGTTGTTTTCGTTGGCCGTGTGGACTGTGCCACCTTCTTTGGCGGCTACTGCGCCGCTTTCTTTGAATGCGCCTGGCTTCTCCGTAGCAGCGATAGGCGGCTTGCCGTGGTTTGAGGAAGCACGCAGCTCAGGGTCGGTGCGAGCAGACTGCACATGCTCGGTCTGAGCGGCGACCGGTGCGATGTGGTGCTCGCGTCCGGCAGCTTCTTCTTGGGCAGTGGCACGCACTTGCACGCCGCCGCTTCCTCCGTTAAAGCTGACGCGATTCACTGTGGTCTCATTGACTCTGGTGTTGTAAACGTTTCGATTGATGTTGACGTTTACGTGGCTAACGGATTGGTTGTAGAAGAAATGTCCGTTGTCCCAACGGCCGCCGTCATAGCCATGGCCAAAATAGCCGTAGCCATAGCTAATTCCGCCGTAGAAACCTACTTGCGTTCCCCAGTAACCATCGTGGAAGAGGTACCCGCTGTTGTCCCAACCCCAGTAGCCGGGAGTCCAGAGATAGCCGACTTCAGGAGCCATGACCCACGTTCCAGGGACCCAATAATAATCGTCATCACCGTAAGCCCAATAGCCGGGAGTCCAGATGTAGCCATCTCCTGGGGCGATGGGCTGTTCGTAAACGGGCAGTTCTGGCGGGGCGATCCTAATCGATATTCCTACGCCAATTTGGGCAGACGAAGCCGCCGAGATGGCTAGCAATACCAGTGCGAACATAAGCGAGCGAATAGACAGAATAAAACGCATTGTGTTTCCCTCCGCCTGATGACTCTTTGCGTGCTGGAGATACATCAGGCCATCTAAACTCGGCCTTTACGATCTGCAATCTGAAGAATTGTTTTTTGCAGGCGCATGTGGAACTTGAAAATTCACGCCGCCGATGTCGTTGCGGCATGTTGGCACAAGTATAGAAATATCCAATTTTCAGCGCTGTGCGATATTGGACATTGTTCTTAGATGTGGTTGTTATGAAAAGAAGAAAGCGGGTGTGATGGTCCAACTAACTTTTTCGCACCGCAGACACTTGATGCAGACCCTGAAAAAATCCTAGCAAAAGAAAACAGGCGGCTGCGAGCCGCCTGTTTTGATTCCAGCATTATTGCGAAAGTCGGAGTTAGTTATTCGGTTGGCACGGGCGACGCTTGAGCGTTGGCCGATCGTCGTCGGTGCCGTCGGTAGTGGGTGCATTCGGTGCGTTCGGGTCACTCGTCGTAGAAGTAGGCTGCTTGGTGGACTGCGCAGTCTTTGTGCGCAGAGTCGGCTTGCCAGGCGCGTTGTTGGTAACTTTGCGCGCGAACATGATGTTGCGCAGGCGGGACTTTACGGAATCAAACTCCGAAGTTGTCACAATGTATTCCGGACGGTTCGGAAGAATACGCGCGATTTCTTTTTGCGTGGCTTCGATGCGATCCGGAGTGGGGGGATGCGTCGAGAAAACTTTGGGAATTGTGCCGGGACGCCGCTTTTCGTCTGCCTGGATGCGCTCGAAGAACGTCACGTAGGAGTTGGGATCGTAGCCGGCCTTGTACATGTACTCGACGCCAAGGTAATCGGCTTCGCGCTCGGAGTCACGGCTGAACTTGAGGTACGTCACAGGTATCACCAGGCTCGCGGCTTCGTAAATGCCGTAACCAGCCCAACCGCCGGGACCGAGAAGCATCAACGGAATCATGGCGAGCTGCATGGCCTCGCCTTTAGTGGCGTTCTTGGTGCCGTGGCGCGCGCAAACGTGGGAAATTTCGTGGGCCATAACGCCGGCCAGCTCGGACTCTTCCTCAGCGCGGAGGATTAGGCCGCTATTCACGTAGAAGAAGCCGCCCGGCAATGCGAAGGCGTTGACTTCGTCGGAGTCGATAACCTTGATGGTGAAGGGAACTTTTGCGTCGGAATTGCGGACAAGATTCTGACCCACGCGGTTTACGTATTCGGTAACGACTGGATCATCGATGAGCTTGGAAGTCCGCTCGACTTCTTGGGCGAGCTGCTTGCCGAGGGCGATTTCGCGTTCGAGCGAATAGAAATTGGGGCCTTTGCCCACGTTTCGGTTGCCGATGGCGTCTACGTCGTCCTTGGAATTCTTGGGATGCACGGTATCTTGCTGCTGCACCGGCTGATCTTGAGGAGCCTGGGTCTGCGTAGATGCGGGAGCTGCCGGCTGAGGAGGAGCAGGTTGCGGAGGGGTTTGCGTTTTACTTGGATCTTGACCAGCTGGCGCGGTCGGAGCGGGCTGCGTTGGAGCAGGCTGCTGCGCGGTAGGCGGCTGCGTTTGCTGCGTTGGGGTGGGACTTTGGCCAGATTGCTGAGGCCGGGGAATTGCCAGAGCCGCACTCGCAGCGAGGAGGCCTGCCACCGTAAGGCCCAAAGTCACTTTCGGAATCTGTATCATGGCATCCACCTCCAGCTTCGGCAGTATACACCCATTTTGCAATAATAGGATGTAATGGCAGTCGCGCCCTTAATCACTACGATGTAAGACCCTTAAGGAAGGTTTCCTATTCCCCTTACGATAGGTGGGATTTCGTGGGACGAAGCGAACGCCAGTGTCTTGAGGGATTGACCTGGCCGCCGAGCAAGCTGAAAAGGCTGCTCCGAACGGAAAAGCGTGGTGAATGGTGTGCGAAATGCTGGATTAGAAGGGTTGACACGTTTGGCGAGGCCCTCTACAGTCAAGGTCAGACATAATGAGCGTTAAAAAGATTCAAATCGGCCAGCTTTGGAGGAAGAATGACACCGGGGACGTTTACCTGGTGACCCGCGTTTACAGCGAAGCGCTTAGCACGATCGTAGTGCTGCGGAAGTCAGGAGCGGAGGGCGAGGCACTGACGCGGTTGCGGGCGGAGAGTACGCCCAAAGGACCCGGGATTCCTGGGTATTCGCCGGCGCAGGATGAAGAGAATTTTTGATTGGGGAAATGAGTGGTGAATGGTGAGTAGTTGTTCCTCAGTGCAGCCTTCAGCGTAGACCTAGCAAATCTATTGAAAGAACAGACAAAGTTCAAATGGAACGAACGTCCATTTTTACGACGTCGTGCACCTGCATCAGCTCCTTGATCAGGAAGGGTTCGCCGTACTTAACCCCGATCATTTCGCCATAGTGGCGGGCTAAAAGGTTCATTTCCTCTTCGAGACGGTCGATAGCCAGGAAGACGTTCGTTTTCTTGAACTTCTTGGGGGATTCGCCCTTTTTGGGATGGAATTGGGAGGCGAAAGCCAGGATGGCACGGCGCCGCTGCTCATAATGAGGCGTGATGTCGACGACGAAAGTGGGCCGGACTGGAGCGAAGGCCGTGGAATATAGGATTTTGAACGGACGGTGAGGCTCGCCGTCGATGGGTAGTTGTTTGAGCCCAGCAAGGAAGCAGGCTTCGTAGCCGAGTGTCGAGGCATGGTAATGGTCGGGGTGGCGGGCTTCCCAATACGGAAGAATGACGGTTTTGGGCCGGAGCTCTCGAATGACGGCGGCCAGACGGAGCTTGTGCTGGCGGCTGGGCTGAACATCCGAGTCGGGAACGCCAAGCGTGCCGCGCCAGCTTACGCGAAGTATCTTGGCAGATTTGGCGGCCTCTTTGGCGCGGGTTTCGGGAGTGCCGCGGGTACCCATTTCGCCCGCGGTGAGGTCGAGGATGCCGGTCTTGTAGCCAGCTGCGGCCATTTTAAGGAGCGTGCCGCCGCAAGTGAGTTCCACGTCGTCGGGGTGGGCGGCAATGGCGAGCAGATCAAGTTTCATGCGCGGTCTCCGATTGCACTTATTTTGTTGAGCTTCGCAAAATACAGAATTGTTGGGGCTGCTGGGAAAAGCGGTAGCAGAGCTGCCGCACTCCAAAGCACCACATTGCAGGGCTCAGTCGGGCTGATGATAGCACCGCGTGTGGTCATCCACGCGGGCACGGTGATCTCGGCGTGTGGTAACGTTTCCAGCGGCGGAAATCTAATGACAGAAAATACAGCAGAACAGAGGGTGTCGCTCACAGGAAAGGTGGCGCTGGTCACGGGCTCAGCGAAGCGGCTTGGCCGGGCGGTAGCCTTGCGTTTGGCGGAAGAAGGCGCGGACTTAGTGATCCACCATGGTGCGTCGCACGCAGAGGCGCAGGAAACGGTTGGAGAGATCGAGAAGTTGGGGCGGCGCGCGGTTGCACTTTCCGCTGATTTACAAAAGGTGGACGAGATTCGCAAACTGTTTGTACAGGTCGCGAAGGAATTTGGACGACTGGATATTCTAGTGAATAGCGCGGCAAACTTTTTGCCCGCGAGCATTGTGTCGACGACGGAAGAAATTTGGGATGCGTCGCTCAATACCAATCTGAAGGCGGGATTTTTTTGTACGCAGGCGGCTGCACCATTACTGCGCCGGACCAAAGGCGCAATCGTGAATTTTGCCGATGCTGGCGGTCTGATGGGTTGGCCGGGCTACATTCCGCATTCCATTTCGAAGGCCGGCGTGGTCATGTTGACGAAGGTCCTTGCGAAGGCGCTTGCCCCGGAAGTGCGCGTAAATGCCATCGCTCCCGGAACGATCAGCATGCCAGGCGACCCGCCGGAGTGGGAAGCAGACTTTGACAAATTGGCGCCGTTGCAGCGAACCGGGACGCCGCGTGACATCGCGGATGCCGTCTCGTACCTTGTACACGCAGAGTTTATGACTGGCCACACGCTTGTCTTAGACGGCGGGAGAATCCTGGGTCCGGCGAAAGAAGAATTTCGCTAAGAGTTAAGAGTGTAGTGTGCAGAGAATCGCGCGGCAGTGTATTCTATTCTCCTTATAGTGTGAATAAGTTTGGGAGGCGCGCGGACGAGCGCGCCCGAATCCGACAAAAGAGGGGCCAGCCTAAGTTATGGACAATGAGACTTACACGCACGTTGACAGCCCGAGCGAGGCGATCAGCGTTCCGCACGGACTGGAAGACACGCAGATTCAAGAATGGCTGGAGTCGCTGGACTCCGTGCTGGAATCCAGCGGGCCGGAAGTAGCTGCGGAGATTCTCGAGAGGCTTCGCGCGCACGCTACTGTTTCGGGCATCGATCTTCCGTTTTCCGCGAACACGCCTTACGCCAACACGATTCCCGCGCGGCTCGAGCCGCTTTTCCCTGGCGATCAGGAGTTGGAGCGGCGCATCAAGAGTTTGATCCGCTGGAATGCACTGGCCATGGTGGTACGCGCGAACCGCGTGGAACACAACATTGGCGGACATATTTCGACCTACGCTTCCGCCGCCACGCTGTATGAAGTCGGATTCAATCATTTCTTTCGGGCGCGTTCTGACGAATTCGAGGGCGACACCGTTTATTTTCAAGGTCACGCCGCGCCAGGAATGTACGCGCGCGCATTTCTCGAAGGGCGAATTTCGCCGCAGCAGCTGGAAAACTTTCGCCGCGAATTAAAACCGGGCGGTGGACTGTCGTCCTATCCGCACCCATGGCTCATGCCAGATTTCTGGGAGTTTCCGACGGTGTCGATGGGCCTGAGCCCGTTGATGGCGATCTACCAGGCACGCTTCAACCGCTATCTCGAAGACCGCGGTCTAAAGCCTGTGACGGACGCAAAAGTTTGGGCGTTTCTGGGCGACGGCGAAACGGACGAGCCGGAATCGCTGGGCGCGATCACGCTCGCCTCGCGTGAAAAACTGGACAACCTGATTTTTGTCGTGAACTGCAATTTGCAGCGGCTGGATGGTCCAGTGCGCGGCAACGGACAAATTATTCAAGAGCTGGAGTCGGCGTTCCGCGGCGCGCGATGGAACGTTATCAAGGTTCTCTGGGGCAGCGAGTGGGATCCCATCCTTGAGCGCGACACCGAAGGCCTCCTCGTCAAGCGCATGGGCGAATTGGTGGACGGCGAATACCAGAAGCTGGTGGTGTCGTCGGGCGCTTACGTCCGCGAACATTTTTTTGGTAGCGATCCGCGACTTCTCGCTCTGGTCGAGCCGCTTCCCGATGAAGCGTTGCGGCGTTTGCGGCTCGGCGGGCACGATCCGCGCAAGGTGTATGCAGCTTACAAAGCCGCCGTAGAACACAAAGGCGGCCCGACCGTGATTCTGGCCCGCACTATTAAGGGATACGGACTTGGCGAGGCTGGCGAAGGCAAAAACGTCACGCACCAGCAGAAAAAATTGAATGAAGAGGAATTGCGCGAGTTCCGCTCGCGGTTTGGCGTCCCGCTGAACGATGACGATTGCGTCGAAGTGCCTTTTTATCGCCCTGCGGAAGACAGCATCGAAATTCAATATTTGCGGGCTCGCAGGGAAGCGTTGGGCGGCTACACACCGAAGCGCAGCGTGCGCTCGAAGCCGTTGACGGCCGACAACGACGAGCTGTTCAAGGAATTCTTCGAAGGCAGCGACGGCAGGGAAGTCTCGACGACGATGGCGTTCGTCGGGATGTTGCGCAAAATGCTAAAGGATCCGGAAATCGGCAAGCTTGTTGTGCCGATCGTTCCCGATGAAGCGCGGACCTTCGGTATGGAATCGCTGTTTCGAACGGTCGGAATTTATTCGAGTGTCGGGCAGAAGTACGAGCCGGTCGACGTCAACACGCTGCTCTATTACAAGGAAGCGAAGGACGGACAGATTCTCGAGGAAGGCATCACCGAAGCCGGCTCGATGGGCTCGTTTATTGCCGCTGGTTCGGCGTATGCGACGCACGGCATTAATACGATTCCGTTCTTCATTTACTATTCGATGTTTGGATTCCAACGCATCGCCGATTTTATTTGGGCCGCGGCGGACATGCGCACGCGCGGTTTCTTGCTGGGCGGAACCTCCGGCAGGACGACGCTTGCGGGCGAGGGATTGCAGCACCAGGACGGCAACAGCCACATACTGGCGCTGTCCGTGCCGAATTTGCGAGCGTACGATCCAGCGTTTGCATACGAAATGGCCGTCATTCTGCAGGACGGTATTCGCCGGATGTACAAAGACGGCGAAAGCATTTTTTATTACATCACGGTGATGAACGAGCCCTACGCGATGCCTGCGATGCCGGGAGACGTGAAAGACGGAATTTTGAAGGGTATGTACCGCTTCCGTCCGGCGGCCAATCCAAAATCCAAACTTCGCGCGCAACTTTTCGGGAGCGGTGCGATCCTCAACGAAGTGCTCCGCGCGCAAGAAATTCTGGACACGAAATATGGCGTTGCGGCTGATGTTTGGAGCGTGACGAGCTACAAGGAGCTTTACGTTGACGGAAACGAGACCGAGCGCTGGAACCGTCTGCATCCCGGCGACAAACCTCGAGTTCCCTACGTGACCAAGCTGCTTGCCGATGCTCCCGGAGTTTTGGTTGCCGCCTCCGATTATTTGAAGACGCTGCCAAATATGATCAGCAAGTGGATGCCCCGTCGGCTAGCTTCGCTCGGTACCGATGGATTTGGCCGGAGCGAAGGACGTGCTTCGTTGCGCGAGTTCTTCGAAGTCGATTCGCGTTTCATCACGCTGGCGACACTGCATGAATTGCACACCGATGGAAAAATCGAGCGGTCCGTCGTCGACAAGGCCATTAAAGATCTGGGAATCAATCCCGAAAAACTGAATCCCGTTATTTCGTAGCTCGACTATCTGACCCAGTCTGGTTGGGCGATTCATTGTGACTATCGGTCCCTCAGCAACCACTGCTGGATTGCTTCCGTCATTGGTCCGCGTTTGCGGCTGGTCTCTTCTTGCGGGCCAAAGCATCCTCACTATTCGCATTGTCTATGAGTCGACGATCCTAACCTGCGGAGAAGGTCCCCAGATGATTGGATTCGCGTTGGCGCACACTGGACCGAGCATTTTTCTGATAGGCCTTCTGTTACTGCCTCTCGGTCTTGTGTTTGCAGCGGCGATGTTGGTCTTCGGCTTCTTCAAGAGGCTTCGATTTAGTAGGAGCGAATGGCTGCTTCTGTGTGGCTTCCTCCTTGGAATTTTACTCTTGGCTGTTCCGTATTCCGCTTGGGAACGATTGGACGTGACGGTTTGCAGCGCTGGTCCGCTGGGCGACGCTCTTCTTCTGGATGAGGCACGCGTGGGCGACCTCGACCAGGTCACGAAATTAGTTGCGCAAGGACACAACGTCAATCATGAAGCGAGAGACGGTGAAACTCCGTTGAGTGCCGCTGCACAGGGGAAAAGACTTGAGGTTGCCGAGTTTCTCCTTGGAAGAGGCGCCGACGTGAATCACAAAAGTAGCGTTGGCGGCGACACGCCTTTGATGGAGGCGGCAAAAACCGGCAACGTTGAAATGGCGAAACTGCTGCTGGAACACGGCGCTGATCCCTGCACAGTCCCAAAGTATCAGTACAATAACAACGCGCAGCGGATTGCGGAGACGAATCACAATTCCGCCACGGCAGAGTATCTGGCCGCTCATTCTCGCTGTGTGGTGCCACCGCCTTTGCCAACAACCTGTCCTAGCGGGAGTGCGGCAAGTTGCGTGGAGGTTCACTGAGAAACTCCGCGGGCTTAAGCCGGCCCGTCGCGAGCTGGGCTATGAGTGGAGAGTTTGCGGCAAGAAAATCATAGTCGCCCAGTTCTTTTGGCAGTGCCCACACGATTTGTTCGAACTCGTTCGGCATGATTTCGCCTTCCTCAATGCTTGCCGCA
This sequence comes from uncultured Acidobacteriota bacterium, assembly GCA_963784015.1. Taxonomy (GTDB): domain Bacteria; phylum Acidobacteriota; class Terriglobia; order Acidiferrales; family UBA7541; genus Acidiferrum. The sequence goes on along the minus strand of CAWAPX010000013.1, from coordinate 2,336,578 downwards.
TAAAACCGAATTTCCAATTCTTCCGACATCCCAGAGTATCTGTGGCGCACGCGGCCCAGTTCGACGCATTTCTCCAAAGTGGCGCTCAATTCTTCTCGAAGCTCGCGTGCTAACGCCGCTTCCGGCGTTTCGCCTTCTTCAATCTTTCCGCCTGGGAATTCCCATTTGAGCGGAGACGTGTCGTTGCGCCGACGCTGCCCGATGAGTATGCGGCGGTCGCTGCGCTCAATCACTGCCGCCACGATTACTTTCATAGTTTGCTTTCCCGTTTTACGGCGTTTTGCAAGATGCGAGAAAGTTGTTTTGCGCCAGCGACGAGCGGCGGCCCCGGAGTGTTAAGCAATTCGTCGCGGATAACGTAGACCTGCCTGTTACGGATGGCAGGCACGTCTTTCCAGGCAGCGACTTGGTAGGATTTCTGCGGCTTCGCTTTGTCGCCAGTGGCGGCCCACGCGAGCACAATCACATCTGGATGTGCGCTTGCGACTTGTTGGTCGCTTACTTTTTGTCCAGGAGGCAAGACCATGTCTCCGCCGCATATTTTGACGATTTCCGAAACCCACGGCGGAGAGCTGATGCGGGGATTCGGCCACGCCTCGCAATAGAGGCGCAGTTTGCCTTTCAGAGTGTGGCCCTTCTTTGCGATCGCATTAAATTCTTGACACATTTTCTTATTGAGGCGCTCAGCCTGCGCCGGACGTCCTGCGATTCGGCCCAACATTCGAACGTCATTTTCAATATCCGCAAGCGTCCGCGGATTCGTGGCCAAAAAGCTAAGCGGGTGCTCCAAGAGTTTCGCAAGAGTCTCCTGCTTGTAAGGCACCGAGCCAATGACGAGGGACGGCCTCAGCTTTAAGATTTCGTCGACGGAATCCATGTGCCAGCAATCGCCCAACTTTGGGATGCTGTCTACTGACGCTACGTCAGCACACCATTTTGTAACGCCTACGAGCGATTTCTTTGCGCCGATGGCGCAGAGAATCGAGGTAACGCTCGGCGCGAGTGACACGATGCGCAGGGCGGCGTTAGACGAAGGCGGCTTCATGGGAAAAGTGTAGCAAACGTGTTGGTCGCGATGTTGTATTGGCGCAGCATGCTGCGCAGCAACATGGGACGGCGGTTAATTGTGGCGTGTCGGTGATTATTTGGGATCGAAGATGTCGACAGACTTTGTATCATTCCGCAGTTGATCGAGATTCACCCAGTAATACGCGCCGAACGCTTTTTTCTCAGGCCAGATTTCGTCGAGGGTGTCGGCGTCATACAGCGTGCCGGCTTTCATAACCATCGCGATGTTCGCCGTGTTGTGGATATCGTCGAGCGGATTGGCATTGAGCACCATCAGATCAGCAAGCTTGCCGACTTCAAGCGAACCGAGGTCCTTATCCGCACCAAGGAAATGCGCGCCATGCAGGCTGGCAACTTCCAAAGCGCCCATCGGGCCGGTGGCGCTGGAAATCATCCAAACTTCCCAATGCGAGCCGATGCCGTGAGCCTGCCCGTGCGAACCGATAGCGCCATAGCCGCCGTTGGCAATAATGTCCGCCAAGCCCTGTGCCTGCACGCCGAAGTGATAGTCAGTGATCGGACGCATCCAACGCGCGCGAAGATGCGGCATCAGTTCGCGCCAAGGAGTCCATCGCTGAAGCTTCGCGTCTTTCCAGACATCGCTGATCTGCTGAAAATATTCTTCATTCCACGGAGCGGTTCCTCCGACCATGAAAGTCGGCGAATAGACAGTGTGAGTCTGGCCGAAGAATTGAGTGACGTCGCCGTAGAGCGGAGCGTAAGGCGTGGGATGTTCGAAACCAGTCTGGCCATCCATCGCCATGCTGACTTTGTGCAGAAGATCACTAGAACCCTCGGCGGTCACCCGCAGACCCTGCTTTCGCGCCACCTCGACGATCCATTGGCGCTGCTCACGATCCGGCTCGAGATACTGTTTGAGAGAGACGACGCCGTAAGAAGCAAGTCGTGTGAGTTCGTGTTCTGTCACTTCATAGCTGGTGAGTTCGTTCCCATGCGGACCGCTGCCGTTGTTAAGTGGGTCGGCTGTCGAGTAAGTTCGAGGGCCAATAGCTTTGCCGGCTTCAATCATCTCCGCAATCGGAAACACTTCCTCAGACCACGTTGCCGGATCGAGAGTTGTGGTGACGCCGTACGCAAGATAAATCGCGGATTCAAAGTTGTGCGTGGGAGTAACTCCGCCCGACTCGCGGTGGTGATGGGCATGCATGTCCACAAATCCCGGAATGATCGTTTTCCCTTTGGCATCGATCACGCGATCAACGCCAGCAGTTGGGCAAGTGCCGACACATGTTATGCGTCCCGCCTTAGCGACGATTGTGCCGCTCTCAATTACTTTGCGGTTCTGCAGTGTGATGATTCGTGCGTTCGTCAGTGCGATAGAGCCTTGCGGAATCGCACGTGGGACGTTGAGATGAATCTCGGTTGTGTCCGTTTTCGAGGAATCAGTGTGAAAAACGAAGTATTTGCTGGCGCAGCCGTATTCAATAGTTGCAGCGTCACGCCAGCGAGGGTACATGCCGCCGTCGAGGCTGGCGGCTTTAATGGTGAAAGTCGGAGCGCTGCGATCGAGCCGAATGGCTTCCTGCCCGGTTACATTCAGCGGCAGCGGAGCAACGTAAACATTGTCACCTTCTTGATACGCGAGTTGCTGCCCGTTCGGCGAGATTTGCACGATAGTCGCGTGCGGAAACGAAGCGTGAACGCGGCGGTCGGAACCATCCATTTGCACCGAGACGAAGTCCGTGATGCTTTTACCGTCGAAAGGTCCTTGGCCGCGCTCAGAGCGATGCTCCGTAAAGTAGATTCTGCCGCCGGGACCAAATTGCGGGCGCGCGCCGGGAGCTTCCTGACTGCCAACGCGCACGATCGTTTGAGCTGTGCCTCCACTTGCGGGTTGCAGAATGATGTCGTACCACTCATTGCGAGCCCAATCGCGGCCGCGCAGTGTGGCGCCCGAGCCGCGCGAGTAGGCAAGCGTCGCGCCGTCCGCGCTCCATGTAGGATTCAAATATTCGCCGGGCTCTTTGGTTACGGCATGCGGCTCGCCGCCGTCAGCCGCGACAGTCCAAAGCAATCCGTGCTTTTCATCATCCCAGCTTGTGAAAGCTATGGACTTTCCGTCAGGCGACCACGCAGGAGAAAACTCTCCAGGGGTAAACGAATCCGGCGTCAGCCGCGTTGGTTTGCCGTTGGGCAAATCCATGAGCCAGAGTTTGTCGATCGCCTGGAACACGATACGTTTGCCATTGGGCGAAGCCGTTTGCCAGCGAATAAACTTTGCTTCAAATGCCGCATCATGAAAGGGAATCGGCGAATAGGCCATTTCGGAGATGGTGCGGTGGACGTGCACCGTGAACGGAATGTTTTCAACTTTTCCATTTTCAATCCACAGCCGCCGAATCTTTCCTCCTTGCGAAAGCACCATCGACTTTCCGTCCGCGCTCCAAACCATTCCCGGCAGGATAGTCATCTGCCGAGAAATCTCGTCGGACTCGTCCAGTTCGATGGGATCCATGAGCAGGCGTTCTTCGCCGGTTTGCAGATCGCGGAGCCATAGCGCGGTGCGTGGCCCGAACACATGTCCTTTGTAGGATTCAGTCCCATCGGGAACACGTCGGCCGAAAGCGACGAATCTTCCGTCGGGAGAAACCTCAGGCGCAATTGCCCCACCACTTGTCCCGCGATCCTGCTGCTCAGCTTGCCCGCCAGTGATTTCTTCGACTTTGCGCGTTTGCAAATTTATCCGGTTAATCTGCGCACAGCCGAGCATCGGGTCGGTATGTCCAAAGGGAAGTGGGGAGCAGATTTGTACGTCGAAGTAGAGATACTTTCCATCGCGAGAAATGGAATGCCACGACGGTCCTTTGTCGTCTCCAACGAGCACGATCCCTGAGCCGCCGTCCTTGTGGTACATGACCAGCGACCACGCAAATGGCGAACCGCCGCGCCGCGTGCCCTGGCGCTGCACGATGATGTAGTTGCCGTCAGGTGTCCAAACCGGGCTTAGTGCGCGTAGCGTCTTGTCGTTGAACACGGCGCGCGGATTCTTGCCGTCGGCATCCATAAGCCAGAGATTGTTTTGGCCTTTGCGATCGCTAATAAATGCGATGGTCTTGCCGTCGGGAGAAAAGCGCGGTGTCATGTTCAAGGCCACGCCGGAATCCTGTGTCAGGGATTCGGCTTTGCCGCCCGTTGAAGGCATGCGGTAGACGTGTCCGAGGAGATCAAAAACGATCCATTTACCATCGGGCGAAACGTCGAGCGACATCCACGTGCCTTCGCTGGTGTCAAAGTCGATGTTCCGAGTCACGCCCCGAGCCTTTGTGGTATCCCACGGAGCCAGAGGTTTCTCCTGCGCAGACGCCCATGCAGGAGCCAGAAGGGCGACGGCGAAGAGCCACGCAAGGACACGCAGAAGACTCTGCGAATTGCGATCGTGGGCCACATTTTGCATGATTATTCTCCAAGATAAAAAGTTGGAACGGGGCGGTCGCTCGCGGTGTATCGGCTAACCGCATCAGATGTGGGAATTATTTTCGACATTCCTGTGGGCGCGTTGTATCACGCAGACGCAACAAACGCAACACTCTCCGGTGAATGTGCAACATTTGTTTCTTGGTCCCATGCGGTTGACGATTGACTTCGTCTTTGGCGTATGTTGCACTCACGGAATTCTCTCTGAGGTGACTATCTATGAGACTCATCTTGTTTGCGAGTTTGCTTGCGCTAACCGTCGCCGCGAATTGCGGCGCCATGCCACAGGCAAGCCAGGACGCTGACAAAGACGCGGACAAACAAGTCGTGCATTACAAAGGCTCCATCGACAACGTGAAATACGTTTTCGGAGTAGCTCCGCCCGTAGCGCGTCTTCGGCCTGGAAATATCCTCGATGCGAATTCGCTCGATTGCTTTGGCAACGGCATTCAAAAACCCGGCGATACCACCGCGATGGCCAAGGGCGATAATCCGCTCACTGGACCATTCTTCATCGAAGGGGCGGAACCTGGCGATACGCTAGTTGTGCGAATACTCGATTTGCAGGTGGACGGCAATCAAGGTGTAGGAACTTTCTCTCCCGGGTTCGGAGCAATCAATTCTACGCATTACACTCCGATGCTCGAAAAAGAACCTCTTCCGGAAAAGATTTGGTTCTATCCAGTCGACCACGCGGATAACACGGCCACCTTCCAGGCACTCGACTCTGGTTTTAAAGTTAAAATTCCGATGCATCCCTTTCTCGGTTGTATCGGTGTGGCTCCGGCCAATGGCGAAGCGCGCAGCTCGATCGTCCCCGCGGAATTCGGCGGGAATATGGATGCGCCGGAAGTCAGCGTGGGTAACACGCTCTATTTGCCTGTAAATGTGGCCGGTGCCCTGTTTTATTTCGGCGATGGACACGCGGCGATGGGCGACGGCGAAGTTGCCGGCAGCGCAATCGAAGTACCGATGCGCGTCCGCCTGCAATTTGACGTGATGAAAAAGAAGAGCACCGGCTGGCCCAGGTTCGAGAACGGCAAGGAGATCATGACCACCGGCATCTACCGGCCAGTAGACGACGCCGTGCGCATTGCGTTTACCGAACTGGTGGCGTGGATTCACGCCGACTACGGGCTATCCGAGTTAGACGCCTACGAGCTGCTCTCTAAAGTCGGCAAGATCCACCTGACGGAAATGGTGGACCCAAACTACGTCGTGGTTGCTTCCGTGGAGAAGAAATACCTGCCCGCAAGAGTAGCGAACACGCGAAGTCCCGCTCCCGCGCATTGAATTGAGAAATGTAAACTAACCGCGCCTCAATCCAGAAGGATCGCTTCAGACTTGGTTTCTTGAGCACCGCGATTTTGCGGCAACGGATCACGCCAGAGAACTTCATGAACATCAATCGGCTCGGCGCGGCCTTTCAGTTTCATCGCTGAGAGCGGGCAGCACGAAAGTTCCCGCCCTATTTGGGCGTGCGTCGCGTTGGAAATAACAATCTGCCCAGGCCCCGCCTGAGACGTTAGCCGCGAAGCCACATTGACCGTGTCGCCGATCGCGGTGTAATCCATGCGCCGTTCCGTCCCCAGGAAGCCGACCACCGCCTCTCCCGTATGAATGCCGATTCCAATATTAAGCGCCGGCCGGCCCGAGATTTTGTTCAACTCCGCCAGACTTTTTTGCATGTCCACCGCAGCGCGAACAGCCGCCTCCGCATCATTCTGCAAAGCGAAGGGCGCCCCAAAAAGCGCCATCAATCCATCGCCAAGATATTTATCGAGCGTTCCATCGTGCTCAAAAATAACGTTTGTCATTCGTGCGAAGAATTCATTTAGCACTTCCACCGCCTCACGCGGTTTCATTGTTTCGGCCATGGTGGTAAAGCCGCGCACGTCCGCGAAAAGCAAAGTAATGCGTTGACTCTCTCCGCCGAGCCGGATATCAGCAGCTTCCGCGGTAATTTTTCTCGAAATGGCGGGCGAAAGAAAACGCTCCAGCGCGCTGAGCTGCACGCCTTGGCGCTTCACTTCGCTCTTCGCCATGACCTGGTCGATCACCAGCCCTGCTTGCGCCGCAATGACCGCGAAAACTTCCAGATCCTCCTGCAGGAAAGTCCCTCGTTTGGAAAGATTGTCGACGTACAGCAATCCGAAGAGTCGATCGCGGCTGGCCAGCGGCGCGCACATCGCCGATTGCATGCCGGAAATGGCCATGCTCTGGCTGCCGGAGAATCGCGCGTCTTCCTTCGCGTCCATCACCAGGAGCGGCCCCTTGCTCTCCATAACCTGCTGAATAATGGCTCTCGAGAGCGCCATTTGCGGCGTGGCCGTTTTTGGAGCTCGCCGATACCGGAGGATCGCAGGCAAAAAGGTGTAGCCTGCCGCAGCGTGCGGCGCAGCGCGAAGTGACTCTTCCGTGAGCAGCATCGCATAACCGCGTTCCGCTCCATCGATCTGAAGAACAAGGTCCAGCACGCATTCCGTCACATCTTCAACGGTCGTTTTGTCACCCAGAGCCCGGCTGACTTGATAGAGGAGAGTGAGCAAACGATTCTCACGCTTGAGATATTCGACGCGCCCCTCTGTATCGACACGCGAGCCGGTCAAGTCCGAAGCTGGCTGGTTTTTGGAGCGCTCCAAAAGTTTTGCGACACTTTCCTGATCCAGGATTTGCGTCAGATGCGAGGCCAGCTCCGGCGAAGTTTTCGCTACAACGGTGCCACTCATCATGTTTTCGAAACGCAGCTTGATATCGCCAAGCCCGATGATGTCGCCGCTCTTCAACTCCGCATGCTCGATGCGCACGCCATTAACCAGAACGCCGTTGGCGCTGCGTTGGTCCCTAACAATCCAAATGTCGTGGTTGCCTTCGAGCAGCGCGTGACTGCGGGAAATGCTCGAATGGGGAAGCGTAATGTCGTTGGACGCGGCACGCCCGATGTGAATCGTTGAGCCGTCCTTCAGCTCGTAGAGACGCGGCGGGGCGTCGGGTCGTTCAATGATTAGTCGTGGCATGGTCGGATCGAAACGCTAATAGTATGTTCAGGCTGTTTGCCGCTGCGCGCAACGAAAGTGTGCAGCTGTTTGTCCGATTCTGCAATCTGGGTTGAGTTTTACGCTCAAGTTGAAATGTGCGGCGCAAGTTGGGCTACGATAGTTCTGTGTACAGCGAACTTGTCCTCGAACACTTTCGGAATCCGCGTAACGCCGGCAAGCTAGCGAACGCTACCGCCGAAGTGCAAGCCACCAATCCGGTTTGCGCCGATATTCTCGAGCTGGCAATTCGCGTCGAGAATGGCGCAATCGCAGAAGCACGCTTCCTGTGCCGCGGCTGTACGACTTCGATTGCCTCCGCGTCATTTTTGACGGAGCGTCTCACGGGCTGCACCGTCGCAGCAGCGCGCTTGATAACTGCCGAGGCCATCTCCGATGCTTTGGGCGGACTGCCGCCGGCAACCTTTCACGGCGCGCAACTCGCCTCGGATGCCCTCGCACTCTTGCTCGCGAAATTGGCCTAATCGAAAGAATCCAGCAAGACCGCCATCAGCTGCCCAGAGCCCGCTGCATCGTGCCTGGGTCATTCAAATTAAGAATGCAGCCTTCTTCATTCGTCTGCACGATCTGAACCTCGCCGGAATGCGTCCAAACAACGGAGCGCGCTCCGGTGTCGAGCGGTGCATTCTTCAATTCCTCGTAGAGCGCCAAAGAAAAAATAACAGGATGTCCCCGTTTGCCTTCGTAAACCGGAAGCACGATGGACTTGCCGGAACTGTAGAAGGCTTCCACTAATTCGTTGACAAGCGTTGAACTTATAAGAGGGTGGTCAATCAGAAAGAGAATGATGCCATCGGTTTGTGCAGGGAGGCTCCGCAGCCCCGCCTGAATGGAACTCAATTGGCCTTTTTCCCAGTCCTCATTGATGACGATCTCATCGGAAGCCAGATTTACTTCTTTTGCGATAGGCTCCGCATCGGCTCCCAGCACGACCCGGCGCACGCCGATTTTTGGATGGCGGGCCACGTCCAGCAAATGTTCGAGGAATGGCCGGCCTTGATAGGAAAGCAGCGCCTTTGGCGAGCCCATTCGGCGCGATGCGCCGCCCGAGAGGATGATGGCAGCGAGCATGCCGCCTCTTTCCGCTTTCAGCGTTCCGTTAGTGCAGGGCGCGGTTCGTAAACTAATTTTTTGTGCGCGGCGGATTCAGCATTGCGGCGAACGGCAATCAATTCCGCCACGATGCTGATGGCAATTTCTTCCGGCGCAAGCGCGCCAATCTCCAGTCCCATGGGCGCGTAGACGCGTTGAAATTCCTCAGGACGGTATCCTTCGTTCTCCAACGCTTTGTATACCGAAATGACTTTGCGTTTACTTCCAATCATCCCGACGTAGCGAGCGGACGTTCGGACGGCCCAGCCGAGCACGCGCATATCTTCTTTGTGGCCGCGCGTAACGATAATCAGATAGCTGGCAACATTCGGACGAATCTTTTCGAAGGCATCTTCGTAAGCTCGTATAAATTTCTTGCGCCATGGCGAACCGTTCAGGGTTGGCAAAGGCCTCCCGGTCGTCGATGACTGCAATGCCAAATCCAGCGGCGCTGGCAGCCTTCGCCACAGCCATCGAAACGTGCCCGCCTCCAAAGAGATAAAGGATAGGCTGCGGCAGTATAGGTTCCACGAAAACTTCCAGCGTGCCGCCGCAAATGAGGCCGTTGTCATAACTCGCCTCATTGTTCAAATTAAAAACCATCTTGCGCGGCGCTTCCTTCTGCATCACTTCCTTAGCGGCAGCCCAAACCTCTGCCTCCACGCAGCCTCCGCCGATCGTTCCCATGATCGTTCCATCGTCTCGCACAAGCATTCGCGAGCTCTCGTAGCTCGGGATCGAGCCGTTCGTGTGCACAATCGTGGCCAACGCTCCGCGCAGCCCCGCGCGCCGCATTTTTACGATTTCTTCGAACAGGTCCACGCTCGGCCTCCGCCCTCAGCCTACGGCTGACCCCTGGTCGTGTCAATGTACCCTCGCTCCACGCCGGCTCTTTCTGGACACTCTGTCGTCAGGATGTTAGTTTGCGATTCTCGTATCAAAACATGGGGGCGCAATGAAGGCGATTCGATTCCATCAGCACGGCGGGCCAGAAGTATTGAAATATGAAGATGCGCCGGAGCCCGTGTTGCGCGCGAATGAAGTGCTCGTCCGCGTCAAAGCCTGCGCATTGAATCGTCTCGATCTTTGGGTGCGCACCGGCTTGCCCAACGTCCCGATTCCGCTACCGCACATTCCGGGAAGCGACGTTTCGGGAATCGTGGAACAAATTGGAAGCGATGTAACGACGGTTAAAGTCGGCCAGAAAGTAGTGCTCGCGCCGGGCGTCACGTGCGGAAAATGTGCTGCGTGTATTTCCGGCCATGACAATCGCTGCCGTCAATTCACAAACTTGGGCTACATGATCGATGGCGGTTGCGCCGAATTTGTTCGCTGCCCGGAAGTAAACTGCATGCCCTATCCCGAGAATCTTTCCTTTGAAGAGGCGGCGAGCATCCCGCTCGTTTTTCAAACTGCGTGGCACATGCTCGTGGCTCGCGCGCTGAACTTCAACCGGGGGAAGACGTGTTAATACTCGGAGCAGGAAGTGGCGTTGGAACTGCCGGAATACAAGTCGCCAAGTTTTTTGGCGCGCGCGTCATTGCCACCGCAGGAACCGATGAGAAACTCGCGAAGGCCCGCGAGCTTGGCGCCGATTACGTCATCAACCACAAGACGCAAAGAATCCGCGACGAAGTCCGCCGCATCACGAATAAGCGTGGTGTAGACGTGGTGTTCGAGCATGTTGGCACCGCGACGTGGGACGAAAGTGTGGCAAGCCTCGCACTTGCTGGGCGCCTGGTGACTTGTGGTGCAACGACCGGCTATGACGCCAAGATCGATCTACGTTTCCTCTTCAGCCGCCAGCTTTCGCTGCTCGGGTCCTACATGGGAGCGAAGTCGGAACTCCTGACAGTCATGAAGCTCGTCGCTGCAGGCCGCCTCAAGCCAATCGTGGATCGCGTTTTCCCGCTCGCGGAAGCTGCCGCCGCGCACGCTTATCTCGAAGCAGGATCGCAATTCGGCAAAGTAGTTCTCGCCGTATAGCCTATTTGCCTGCGAACTTTGCTATTCTCTCGGCGTCTCTCAGGCAAAAACGGAAAGCATCAAACATGGCAAGCTGGCAGGCTCATCTCGCAGTTTGGGTCATCAAATGGCGCGTTAAACGAAACTTCGAGGTGTGCGCGACTACCGCGTCGCACGCAAAATTCTAAATCCTGATCCTTATAAGGTGCCCGCTGATGTGCGCATTTCTCCCGCGCAAGTCGGCGGCGTTCCCGGTGAATGGGTGGAGGGAACTGGCTCGGCAAACGCGGTCCTTCTGTATTTGCATGGCGGCGGCTATTTTGGATGTTCGGCGCAGACGCACCGGGCGATTACGGTATCGTTCGCGCGTCAAGGCTTCCGCGTTTTCGCGCCGAACTACCGTCTCGCGCCAGAAAATCAATTTCCAGCCGCAGTCGATGACGCGGTGGCTGTTTATCGCGGACTCCTGGGCGAAGGGTATTCGCCCGAGCGCATTGTCGTCAGCGGGGAGTCCGCGGGCGGCGGCCTCACGCTCTCTCTCCTCCTGACGCTTCGCGAAGAAGGGAATCCTCTTCCGGCGGGAGCCGCACTGTTCTCGCCGTGGACCGATCTCGCCGCCACCGGTGAATCTATTCGCACCAACTCCGAAAGCTGTGCCATGTTCCATGGACCGGACGTGGCTTTCAGCGCGCGCCTTTATTTGGGTGAGAAGGATCCACGCAACCCGATCGCTTCTCCGCTCTATGCCAATCTCACTGGGCTTCCGCCGCTTCTCATTCACGTCGGCGAGGATGAAGTTCTGCGCGACGATTCCACCCGTCTAGCGGAAAAAGCCCAGGCCGCAGGCGTTCGCGTTGAACTAAAGGTTTGGCCGGTCGTTCCGCACGCCTGGCAGCTTGCGCCACACCTCGTTCCCGAAGCTCGCCAATCGTTGCGAGAAAGCGCGGCGTTTCTGCGCGCCCTTGTTGCTGAGGACGCATCGAACTCTCGTCCGAGCATCGAAGCTGACCTAGTCGTGCCAGAATGCGTTGCTTAGCTTCATTTGTGTCCCCCGCTCGCCTGTGCGAAAATGAAATCAGACGAGGGCACCATGAGCACATCGCTCGGCAAACACGTCACACTCACCAAACCCGACGACTTCGGCAGCCTGCTCGAAGACGAAGGCATTATTTTCACCACGCTCGACAAGGCCGTGAACTGGGCCCGCAAAAGCTCTATCTGGCCTCTCGGCTTCGGCCTCGCCTGCTGCGCCATCGAAATGATGTCCATGGCCGCCGCCCGCTTTGACGTTGCGCGCTTCGGCGCAGAAGTTTTTCGTCCATCGCCGCGCCAAGCCGATCTGATGATCGTCGCCGGCCGCCTTTCGCAGAAAATGGCTCCCGTCATTCGCCAGCTCTACGATCAAATGCCCGAGCCCAAGTGGGTCATCTCCATGGGCGCTTGCGCCACCTCTGGCGGCGTCTTCAACAATTACGCCATCGTGCAAGGCTGCAACCAGGTGATTCCCGTCGATGTCTACGTCCCCGGCTGCCCACCGCGCCCCGAGGCCGTCCTCTACGCCATCCTTCAACTCCAAAAGAAAATCGACAACGAAAAAGGCTCCTTCAAACGCGCTCTGAATCTCGATTAAGTAGCACAGACTTCAGTCTGTGCTCTTTGCCCTTGCCCGCATGTTGAAGCTGAGCGTGAAGCCCTCCCAAATCCTTCACATCGCGCTCCTTTGCTCGATTCCTCTTCTCTCCGGCTGTCATGTTATCCGCGACCCCGCTTCTCTACCCCCGCAGTCCATGTGGACCCCGGTCTGGAGCGACGAATTCAACGGCCAAGACGGTTCCTCACCCGACGCCAAAAAATGGACCTACGACCTCGGCGGCAAAGGCTGGGGCAACCAAGAACTTGAGTCCTACACGAATCGCAAAGAAAATGCGCGCATCGAAAAGGGAAACCTAGTCATCACCGCGCAACAAGAATCCTTCACGGGCTCCGACGGCGTAACACGCGCCTACACTTCCGCCCGTCTCAAAACACAAAATCTTTTCACACAAACGTACGGCCGTTTCGAAGCGCGAATAAAAATCCCCGAAGGGCAGGGAATCTGGCCCGCATTCTGGATGCTTGGCCAGGACATTCCCTCCGCCGGCTGGCCGAAGTGCGGCGAAATCGACATCATGGAAAACATCGGCAAAGAACCCGGCACGATTCACGGTTCCTTGCATGGCCCCAGCACAGTCGCTCCTACGAGCGACTTAACTTCAATTTTCACTCTTCCCGCCGGCCAGAACTTTGCCGCCGATTTCCATCTCTACGCCGTCGAATGGGAGCCCGACACAGTCCGTTTCTACGTCGACTCCAATCTTTACGCCACGTTCCACTCTTCCGACTGGCCCGCTGGCGGCAAATGGGTTTTCGACCATCCCTTCTTCATCATTCTCAATCTCGCCGTAGGCGGCGATTGGCCGGGCAGCCCCGACGCCGCCACCAAATTTCCGCAAAGCATGCTCGTCGACTACGTCCGCGTTTATACTAAGCGCTAATTTTTCGTTCGAAGGGGAGAATCGATCGATATGACGACGCCTTCTGATCCAGCACGTCAACTTCTTCGTCACACCGTAGCCACAGTCGCCTATCGGGGCGGAAAAGCTCTGCGTGGCGCCCCAGAATCGTTCGCGACTTTCACTCTCGGCGACAGCCCTCGAACGCCCGCGAAAATCCTCGCTCACATCGGCGATCTTTTCGATTGGGCTCTTTCGATGGCGACTGGGGAAGCTGCCTGGCGCGATTCGCAACCGCTCGCATGGGATGCAGAAGTCGCGCGCTTCTTCGCCTCGCTGAAAAAGTTCGACGATTATCTCGCCTCGCCGGAACCTCTTCACTCTCCCGCCGAAGGCCTTGTTTCAAGGACCAATCGCGGATGCCCTCACGCACATCGGGCAGATCGCCATGCTCCGCCGCCTGGCTCGCTGCCCGATCAAAGGCGAAAATTATTTCAAAGCTGAAATCGCTACCGGCCGCGTTGGCTTTGAGCAACCTGCCCCGCGCCGCGAATTCGATTAGTCCATCTGAAGTTCTGAGGAGGGATGCCTGCGGAAAATCTGAATTGCCGTTACTTCGCCCTAGCGGCTTCTGTAGCAAACGCTTCGGGAAATTTGGAAACCACCGCAATTCCACCAGACCAATTCAGCTTGTTCCCGAGCGCGTTGTGGTCTTTGCGCACATATCCCATTCCTATCGCGTGCGACAAAAAGGACGGAACAGCGGCGCGAGTTACGAACCCTACTTCCTTACCATCCACGGTCAGCGTCTCGCCCGCCAACGGAACGCCTGCGCCTTCAAAAAGAATATCGACCCTTCGCCGATTCACCTGGCCGCGTGACCGCACGCGTTCCACAATCTCTTGTCCCGTATAGCAGCCCTTCGTGTAACTGATGTGGCTGTCCTGCAAGCCAGCCTCATGCGGAATCTGCTTTTCTCCAAAGTCGTATCCGAACCACGGCACGCCTTGCGCAAGCCTCTGCGCACTTAGCGCCGCATAACCCATCGGACCGCCGCCATGATTCTTCACGCTTTCCGAAAGTATCTGCCAAAGATCCCTCAGCTTCTCGCGTTCGACAAGAAATTCGCATCCTGCAACTCCGCCCGGAGAACGCCTTTTGAGCCAGCAGGGAATTGAAGCGATCTTCGTCTCCGTGCGAGCAAGCTCCGTGAGCGCCAATAGATCGATTCCTGCCAGCTCTCGAACAACGTCGGCAGCCTTTGGGCCCTCGATCGCCATGGCTCCGTATCGCAGCGATTCGTCCGTCAGCCTCACATCATCCATGATGATGTATTTTTCGATCACTTCGATAAGCCGTTCCCGAATCATCGCGTAGGACAGACAGAAGAGACTCTCAGGCAGCGCGTACGTTTCGACTTCCGCAAGAATGTGCCCCTGCGGATTCAGCAGCAGTGACGAATTTCCCTGTCCAACCTGAAGATCTTTAATGTTGTTCGTCAGGATGGCGTTCAAATAGCGCACTCGGTCCGGTCCGGTAAACGAAAGATAAGCCAAGCAATTCTTGTCGACCAGCGCCACACTCTTGCGCGCGAATTCTTGCTCTTCTCGCGGATCGGTCCAATAGTCCGGCAGGACGCACCCGAACCACGTTCCCAGAGTCGCACCGGAGTCTTTATGCAACGCAGCAAGCGGCGTTTCGATCGCCACGCCTGTTTCTCTTGTCTCCATGCGTCTCCCTTCCTTCAACAGCTTAGCAAAGTAAAAGACTGTCTGCGTGCGCCGCGCTCCTGCTTTGGCCGCAGTGAATGATATAATCTAAAATTATGACGGACGCTGTGCCCACCTTCGACGCTGTATCGCAAGGACTCATCCACATCACCATTCCCGTGGGGATGCTGCAATGCAACTGTTCGATCATCGGCGATCCCATCACTCGTGAAGCGCTCGTGATTGATCCGGGCGACGAAGTCACCCGCATTCTGGAGCTTCTTGGCCGGCACAGGCTAACAGTCAAAGCCATCGTCAGCACCCATGCGCACATCGACCACGTCGGTGGCCTCAGCAAGCTGCGGCAGTACACGGGCGCTCCCATCCTTATGCATCGCGACGATCTCCCTCTTTATCAAGGGATGGAAGTGCAAGCAGCCTTCCTCGGCGTTGCCACGCCCGAGATTTGCGATGTCGACCAGCTTTTGAAAGAGGGCGACGCACTGAGCTGGGGTTCGTTCCAAGCCAACGTCATGCACACGCCAGGTCACACGCCCGGCAGCGTGTGCCTTTATTTGCCGAAGGACGCCGGCGCCGTAGCTATGCCCGTCCCACGGCTTTTTGCGGGCGACACTCTCTTCGCCGGCAGCATTGGCCGCACCGATTTGTGGGGCGGTTCGATGGACCAAATCACGGACTCTCTCCGCGGCAAGCTGATGCAGTTGCCCGACGAGACCGTCGTCTATCCCGGCCACGGGCGCCTGACCAGCATCGGCCAGGAACGCAACACCAATCCGTTTCTGATAACGACCTAAACTCAACCCCCCGCCGCCGCAATTACCGGCTTAGCGCTCTCTACTCACTGCTCTCTATCTCACGTACTCACTCTCTTCGCGTTTCAATTCTTCCATCACCGCCTGCACAAGCTGCTTAGCGTGCTCGAGTTCCTGAGTAATGATGCGCAGATCCATCGCCGGAACCGCCGCATTTCGCTGGCTGGTGCAATAAACGCCGTGCTGCCCCACCAGCACCAGCGCATTCGTCATGCGGTCCAGTGACACGGCCAACCGGCCACGCTCCCGTCCGTACATCTGTTCAAAGTGCTCCAGCTCATCCTTATGTTCATCAAATGCATTCATGGATAGCAGTCCTTGTTCCTTCGCGCGCTTTCGCAGGCCCGCCAGACGGTTGCACATCGGGCACATACAACACGCACCAAACTTTACCCCATGCGGTGCGCGGAACATAATTCGCTTGAGCCACCAATAGACGATTTACCCACTCCCCAGTGCAATCCGTGGGTTGGCGGCAAGCAGTCCGGCCCCGCTGTACGGGCTTGGGAAAAGATTCGGCTGGAGCAATCTGACAATGCGACGATCCGACCTCGTGCAGCACAAGGAAAAAGAGAAGGGCGCGGTGACGCGCACTTCGCAAATCGTCTTCGGTGAGCGCCAGCATCTGCTGCGCGTTCTCGATTCGCTCGAAGGCACGGATTTGCCCATCGCCCGGCTGCAGCAGGAGCGCCGCATACTCGAAGACCTCATCCATGCGCGCACCCGTGAACTCAATCAAATCAACACCGCCTGGGACGAAAAAATCGGCTTGGTATTGAGTGCCGATGCGAAACCTGAAATGTTGGAGAAATTGGTAAAGCAGGCTCCCGAAGAAGATTTCTATTTGCTGCGGCTGATCAGCGAACACCCACGCGCCAACGCAAAAACCTTGAACAAACTTGCTAAGCATCCCTACGGCGCGATTCGCGAAAATGTCGCCCGCCATCCAAACGCCGACGCCGGCACGCTCACTTGGCTCAGTAAAGATCGCAGCCAGCCGCTCTGGTATCTCGTCGCATTCAATCCCAACACCCCAACTCCGCTGCAGCGCCGCCTCCGCGACCGCCTCAAAAAACTCGGCGAAAACCAACTTTCCCGATAACTTCCTTACAATTGAAAAGTTGTAGGGGAGGGGCTTGTTTACCCTGAGCTTCGAAGGGCCCTCGCGTTCAGGCTTATTCTTTCAAATAAGTCAGGAACTGGACTGTCCTGAATCGCCGGCACTTGAACTCATTGCGCGGCCAGTTTGACATGCGAGCGGAAGAGTGATCGTGACCGTGGTTCCTTTTCCTTCTTCTGAGTTGATTCGTACGTCACCTGCGAACGGCCTTACACGTTCGACCATTCCTCGGAGGCCCACACCAACACCACGACTTCTAATCTTAGCGAGATTTTGTTCGGAGATTCCTTTTCCGAAATCGCGCACCTCAATCACAACGTTGGCGAGATCGCAGGCTAAACTCAGCTGCGCGGATTTGCTGTCCGAGTGCCGGTGTATGTTTGTCAAACACTCCTGAATAACCCTGAAGATTGTGAGCTCCATGTCTTCGGGAAGCCGCTCGAACTCCGTCATGGACAGCCGAACATCAATCCCGACGCGCTGTTGCAAGCCCTCAATGTACCAGGCCAATGCCGCCCGAAGTCCAAGTTCGTCCAGAAGCGGTGGATGAAGCAGGTAGGACGTCGCCCGAATTTCCTGCTCCAATTCCTTTACCATCGATTGGGCCTGGCTCGTGAGTTCCCCTGCGGTTTGATTGACGCCGCCGAACTGCTTCGAAATTTGCGCGAGGTTAATGGCTAACGCCGCGATGATTTGCCCAGCGCTATCATGCATTTCTCGAGCAATGTGACGACGCTCCTCGTCTTGCGTTTTCATCAAGCGAACGGAAAGCTCGCGTAGCTGTTCCGATTGCTGCAGGACATCACGCGTACGCATTTCCAGCTCTTTGGTGCGCTCCTGAACCTGGCTCTCGAGCGATTCAGTCAGGGAGCGAAGGCGTTCCTCGCTCTGCCGAAGGTCCGACTCCACGCTTTTGCGATCGGTGATATCTCTAGTGGAGCCTGCAACCAGCTCGACGTTTCCTTCACGGTCCAGGACCGGGCGGAATATATATTCGTAGTAGCCTCCCGCGCCAGTTGGACTGGTGTACGGGGTCTCATCCGTCAGACCTGCTTTTGTTTCGAACACGGTCTCAATTTGCCGTTGAAGGCGTGCGGCAAGTTCATCAGGATATTTCAAGTCGAAGAAGTTCTTGCCGACGGCGTCCTCGAGCTTTAGCCCCCAGAGATCCAAAAGAGACCGGTTGATAAACACAAATCGCCCTTCGCGGTTGAAAATATAGGCAAAGTCGGAAATCGAAGAAAGCGTGATATCAAGAATCCGCGCCTGCCGGTCGAGGCGAAAGAGGAGGTCGTCTGCTTTTTGTTCGGTCGCCTTCAGCTCTGAAATATCAACGACGACGCCCGGAAGAGAGGTGGCCTTCCCTGTGGCATCGCGTTCAACGGTTCCGCGTGCGGAAACCCAGGACGTATCGCCATTTTCTCGGACAACGCGATAGGTAATTTCGTACCTGTCGTTCGGGCCTTCCAGCACTTTGGAAATCGCGGTCTGAACGGCTCCTCGGTCCTCGGGATGAATGGCCCGGATATAGTTCTCAATGGGACCGCCCCGTGCATCCTCGGCGCTCACTCCAAACAATCGAGCCAGATTTTCGTCTGCCACCAACCGGTTTTCCAGAATGTCCCAAGTCCACGTAGCCACTTCATGGGCAGCCTGAACCGCTTTCAAACGCCGCTTGGCCTCAGCTGACGCAGCCATTTCAACATCATTCGGCAGACCCGTCAGGCGGGCATCGGCCTCGGTGGCCCTCGGCTCTAAATGACCTTTGGACATATGTTTGTCGGACAACAACGAAGTATAGCAAGTAAAGCATGTCAGCCGCAGTGACGTTGGGCGCCGGCCGGCGTCCCCAAGTCTAGCCAAATACACCCGATCCGCTTCGAGCGCCAATGCCAGAGATAGTAGAATAGCTCGACTCGATTCCCGAAAAAGGTGTGTGCATTGCGAAATGGCGCGCGAGCTAAAAGATGACCAGTGAAGCGACGGAACCATCGTGGGGGTGGCAGTTCGTACGCGCAAAAAAATGGACCATCCTGGCCATTTCCATCCTGATGATCGTGCCGTGCCTTTGGCATCGGCGCATCGAAGCAGGCGATCTTGCCAGCCACGTCTACAACGCGTGGCTTGGCCAGTTGATTGAGAAGGGCCAAGCCCCGGGCCTCTACATCGTGCATCAGTGGAACAATGTGTTGTTTGACTGGACGTTGCTGCACGCTGCAAATATCGTGGGTTTCGCTGCGGCCGAGAAGATTGTCGTCTCGCTTTGCGTGCTGATTTTCTTTTGGGGAGTTTTTGCTTTCATTACTGTAGCCAGTGGCCGGCCTCCTTGGTTTCTCACGCCGTGCATCGCCATGCTGGCCTACGGCTACGCCTTTAACATGGGCTTCCTCAACTACTATTTGTCGCTAGGACTCGCATCGTTCAGCATCGCCCTTCTATGGCGGGGAAGGGGAGTGGAGCGATTCCTGGGGTTGCTCATCGCACCGTTCATTCTGTTCGCGCACCCGATTGGATTCCTCTGGCTGGTAGGGATGGCGCTCTATCTCTTTCTTTGGACCAAGCTGCCGAATTGGTGGAAATTGTGCGCACCGGCATCCGCTCTCGTCTCGCTGTTTGCTATTCACTGGTATCTCGCGCATCAGACGAATTTTCCTGTCGATTGGGAGCACAGCCCTTTTTATATAATGAACGGAGTTGATCAGCTAACGCTTTATGGGCAACGTTACGTCGTGCTCGGATGGGCCGCGCTAGGGTTTGGATTACTCTGCGTCGTGGTCGATTTAGTTTCCCGTTGGCGCGACACTTCTTTTTGGCAGTCTTTGCGGCTTCCGGCTGAGTTGTATTTCATTGCCATCATTGCCGTGGCTCTGCTGCCTGAAAATCTGCGACCGTCGATCTCCGGCGGTTGGATTGGATTGCTCGCCTCTCGGCTGACAGCGATCACCGCCATATTTGGACTCTGCTTGATGGGCTGTCTGAAACCGAGGAAGTGGCATCTCGCGGCTTTCGGCGCATGCGCGCTTTTCTTCTTCACTTTCTTGTACACCGACACACTCGACTTGAACCGCATGGAATCCAGCGCCGAGCAAATTGTTAGCGGATTGCCATTCGGTACGCGCGTGATCGCAACAGTCTGGGCGCCTCCAGACTCGCGCGTTTCCTTCATAGGGCACATCGTGGACCGCGCCTGCATCGGCCACTGCTTCAGCTACGCGAACTACGAGCCTTCTTCCGGGCAATTTCGCATTCGCGTCCATCCCGGCAGTCCCGTCGTCAGCGCCTCAGACGACGACACCGAAGACATGCAAGCAGGGGAGTACGAAATCCAGGACGAGGACCTCCCGGTGATGGAAATTTTCCAATGCGACGAAAAAGACCTGACCAAGCTCTGCATCCGGCCCCTAACTTCCGGAGAAAAAAATGGCCGCCTAGGCTACAAGCCACCCTCCAACTAATCTGGAGTGCGGCAGCTCTGCTGCCGCTTTCGTCAGCAACTCCCAGCACTCTGCGCCTGGCGACGCTCAATAAAACGAGTTCTCCATCGTTCCAAGGCTCAAAAAACGCCCCAAAAGCCACGTCAAAAGCCGGTAGACAAATTGGCTCTTGAAGCAGTCCAATATCGTGTAGAATTGGCTCAAGGTGAGAGACAATGTTGCCACTGCATCTCCAGCCTGAGAGCCACGTCCCGCTGTACATCCAGCTTCGCGACCAGTTGCGTTCGCTCGTTCATGCAGGCGATTTGCGCCCCGGCGACCGCATTCCCGCCAGCCGCGAACTCGCCACCATGCTGGGAGTCCATCGCACCACGGTAGCCAATGCCTACGCCGAGCTTGAATCCGAAGGCCTCATTCAGGGGCACGTCGGCCGCGGCACGTACATCAAGGGCAATGGAAATGGCCTGAAGCTTACTCCGCCACCGCCGCCCGTCCTGAATGGAAATGGAAGCGCTGGCATTCGCTGGGAGCTGCTCTTCGCTGATGAACGCGGCGAGGAAGCGCTCAGCCGTTTGACGGCCTCCGCGCCCGAGAATGCGTTGTCCTTTGTGATGGCGCGTCCCGCCGAGGAATTTTTCCCCGTCGACGAGTTGCAAATCTGCGTGAACGCCGTTCTACGTCGCGAAGCCACGGATGTTCTGAAGCTCGGACCTTCGGACGGTTACGGTCCTTTGAAGGAAGCGCTGCTCGATCATCTCCGCGCCGACGGCATTCCCTCCAAAGACGAAAATCTCCTCATCACTGACGGTTGCCAACAATCGCTGGACATCATTAGCAAAGCTTTCGTGCGGCCCGGGGATTCCGTCATTCTCGAGAATCCGACTTATCCCGGTGCGATGGCAATCTTCCATGGCGCACGCGCACGCTGTCTTGCTGTGCCCATGCAAACACGTCCAGAGCCTGGAACCACTCTCGGGCTTGACCTGGAAGCGTTAGAGGCTACACTCGCCGCAAATCGCGTGAAACTGATTGTGCTTACCCCAGATTTTCAAAATCCTTCCGGTACATCAATGCCGCTGGCGTCGCGACGCAAAGTGCTGGAACTTGCTGGACGCCACCAAGTGCCCGTCGTCGAGGACCATATTTATGCGCGGCTCCACGCCCGCGACGAGCGTGTGCCTTCCTTGAAGCAACTCGACCGCGGCAACATCGTGATTCATATCGATAGTTTTGCGAAAGTCGCCTTCCCTGGGCTACGCGTGGGTTGGATTGTCGCACCCGCAACTGCGATTGAACGGCTCCGCATCGTAAAACAGACCACCGACCTGCACACGGATCAGCTTGCGCAAGCAACGCTTGCGGAATTTCTGCGGCGCGGATTGTTTACAAAACACATCGCCAAAATGCGCAAAGTCTATGCCTCGCGCCTTGTGGCTCTGGACGAGGCGCTTCGCAAGCACATGCCGGAAGGCACGCGCTGGACGCGTCCCGACGGCGGAATGTGCTTGTGGCTGGAACTTCCGCCTGGCTTTGACGCCAGCGAACTCTTGATTCACGCGAAAGAGCGCGGAGTGCTGTTCGCGCCTGGCCGCTACTTCTACGTGCAGAATCCTCTGCCGAACACCCTTCGTCTCGGCTACGCTGGCTTGGATGAAAAGCAAATTGCGCGCGGCGTGACGATTCTCGCGGATATACTCCGCGTAGAGATGCGCAAGAGACAGCGAGGAGTGCGACGCGCGGAAAGAAGCCGCGTCGCGCTGGTTTGAAGAAACGAAGCAAGGAAGTAATGGAGTAAAGAAAAGAAGCGGAGAGGTTGACTGAATTTGACGGACACAATTACATTGGCGCCGAATCCAACGAACAAATGCTTTGGCTGCGGCGGAGCGAACGATCTCGGCATGAAGCTGACGTTTGTGCAAGACAACGTCAACCGCCGGATTGTGGGAAAATTTATTTTGGGCGAAGCGTATCAGGGCGGGGGAGGAATGGGGCACGGCGGAATTATTGCCACTCTGCTTGACGAAGTTATGGGGAAAGTCTGCCGCTTTCGCGAGGTTCGCGCTGTGACAGCCGAGCTAACGGTGAAGTACTTGAAGCCTGTGAAAGTAGACGAGGAGATCATCGTTGAGGGTTTCGAGACCGAAGTAAAAGGGCGGAATCTGTTTCTCGTAGGAGAAATTCGGAACGAAGCGGGCGAAGTGCTGGCGCGAGGGACCGGAAGATTCGTGGTGATCGGCCAGAAAGAAAAGGCCACGGCTGAAGTGAGTGGCTCATAGAGGAAAGCGGCACAAAGAATTTTGGCGAAAAAAAGTCGCCGAATAATTTCGGACTAGAGGAGAAACGATATGGACGCAAAGAAAGTGAACGGCAGCGGCGGTGCAGATAGCAATGCGAACGAATGGCGCGTGAAAGTCGGCCTGGCTGAGATGCTCAAGGGCGGCGTCATTATGGATGTGACCAACGCCGAGCAGGCCAAGATTGCGGAGAAGGCCGGAGCTTGCGCCGTCATGGCGCTCGAGCGCGTGCCCTCCGACATTCGCAAGGAAGGCGGCGTGGCGCGAATGGCGTCGATCAAGATCATTCGCGAGATCATGAAAACGGTCACCATTCCGGTGATGGCCAAAGTCCGCATCGGACATTTTGCCGAAGCAGAAGTGCTTCAGGCTCTCGAAGTGGATTTCATCGACGAGAGCGAGGTTCTGACTCCCGCCGACGAAGAGAATCACGTATGGAAGCATGACTACCGCGTGCCGTTCGTTTGCGGCGCGCGCAACCTCGGCGAAGCATTGCGCCGCATCGCGGAAGGCGCGGCGATGATTCGCACCAAGGGCGAAGCTGGCTCCGGCAACGTGGTCGAAGCTGTTCGCCACATGCGCACCATCGTGAGCCAGATGAAAAAGTTAACGACTTTGCGCGACGACGAGCTGATGCGTGAGGCAAAAGAACTTGGCGCGCCGCTCGATTTGATTCGGCAGATTGCCAAGACCGGTAAGTTGCCTGTGCCGAATTTTTCGGCGGGTGGAATTGCGACGCCCGCGGATGCGGCGCTGGTCCGCCGTCTCGGCGCGGAAGCAGTGTTCGTTGGCTCTGGCATTTTCAAGTCCAGCGATCCGGAAGCGCGTGCAAAGGCCGTGGTGAAAGCTACGACGCACTTCGATGATCCGAAGGCCGTCCTCGAGGCGTGCGAGGAGCTTGGCGAGGCGATGCGCGGCATCGATGTGCGGCAACTCGAAGAGAAGGACATGCTCTCGACTCGCGGTTGGTGATGAGTCGTTGAGACTGATTGTTCGTTTTTTTCCTCGTAGGGGCACAGCATGCTGTGCCCTTGCATCGAGGGTCACCATGTATCGTGCCTCTACAACGACGCGAAGACGGGCACGGCGTGCCGTGCCCCTACGACGACGGGCGGGGCAAGCCCCGCCCCTACAAATTTTGACGGAGTGCTTGGCGTGAAGATTGGGATTTTGGCGGTACAGGGAGATTTTGCGGCGCATGCGGCTCGGCTTGCAGAGTTGGGCGCGGACACCGTCGAAGTGCGCACCGTTGGCGACCTTGACGGGTGCGATGGGTTGATTCTTCCTGGCGGCGAGAGCACGACGCAGCTGCAATTTTTGCAGGAAGAGGGCTTATTCGATGAAGTGAGGAAATTTGCCACTGACGGGGGAGTCATTTTCGGGACTTGTGCTGGGGCGATTCTTTTGGCGACCGAGGTGAAGAATCCTGCGCAGGCGTCTTTGGGTTTGTTGGACATGACGGTTCTGCGCAACGGGTATGGGCGGCAGTTGGCTAGCGATGTGTTTTTTGGGTCGAGCAAGCTCACGGACTCCCCCATGGAGATGGTTTTTATTCGGGCGCCGATCATTGAACGCGTCGGCCCTGGTATCGAGATTCTGGCTGAGCATGGCGGCAATCCCGTGCTGGTGCAGAAGGGTAATTTGATGGCCGGGACGTTTCACCCAGAGCTAACCCGCGACGCCACCGTGCACAGACATTTCCTGCAGTTAGTGGCGGCCCGCCAGGGGTTGTCCGCGTCTGTAACGCCATAGTCGATCGAGATTTATTTGCCTGCTGAGCGGTCGAGCGATTTAAGTGCACAGCCAGGAGTCGGCTGTGGTACTTCCCCCCGTTTTTTGTAAACGTTGCTGATAAAGGACTTGCGTGGGTCTAGCCTGTCTTCGGGCTGACAGGGCGATGGCCTTTCTCTTTTGCCGGATCGGCGATTGCTACCATCTCGGCTAAGAGACGGTAGCTGGGTCTTCCGACACCAATTTCCCATCGGGTGGCTTAGCGAGCTCGGGGCACATCCAGGAGTGGCTGCTGCTACCTCCCCCACTTTTTTGTAAACGTTGCTGATAAAGGACTTAGGTGTTCTGTGCGTGGGCGTATTGTTGCGAGCATGGGGCGTCGGGCACGGCCCTTCGAGACTCAGGGTAAACATGCCGCGCCACTACAATTGGCATCGAGGCGACGCTAGGCAGCTTGGGCTTGGCTCACCGGGGTCTGCGCCCTGCGGGGTGGGGCGTTAGGCCGGCTTGCTTCCAGAGTTTTTCCCAGTGCCAGAGGCCAGGGTATTCGGGGAGGGGGTGGCCCAGCTGGTGGGCCAGCATCAGGACTTGGCCGCGATGGTGAGCTTCGTGGGCGAAGATGTAGGCGAACATGGTGCCGGTGGCGGGCCAGGTTGGCATCCAGCTATCGCGGACGAACTTGGTGACACGTCGATTCGGGTCGACTGAGAGAGCATCCGCGAGCATGCTTTGGCATTGCGCGGCACTTTTCTTGAGAGCGGCGGCGGCCTGCTTCTTGGTGCAGCGATGGGGATTTAGCGGCGGGGGACACTTGAGGTGGGGCGCGGATTTCTTGAGCCATTTCAGACGGCAGTTGTGCAGGTGCGCAAAGATGGAGGCGACGGTGCGGCCGGTGGCTTTCTGGCCTGGGAGCTGGGCGCGCCATGCTCGAGCGTCGAGCTGCTTGAGGATGAGCTGGTTCATAGCGTCGTTGATCGCGTAAGTGTTCAGCAGGGAGTCGCGAATCTCGGCAAGCGCATCGTTCGCTTGAAGTGCCATGGAATCCCGATTCCTCTCAGGATAGCGATGATGGCGCAAACACAGGTGCAATCAAAATGAAAAGGCAGCCGGCCAAGTAAATCATTTTAGTCACGATCCTGCAGGTGACCAACGGCAATTCCGATGACCTAGGGATTCCCCTAGTAGCTGCCACCAACGGGTCATCCTACTATCAACACGCACGATTCTTATATCTCAAGACGAGAAACAAGCGTCGACAGAACAAGAACCTGAGTGTGGGTGAAAATCTCATCACTTGCCCAAGGAGAGTGACATGGCCACAGCTTCGACCGCGAAACCATCAGAGCCCCAAGAAAACGATTGGACGAAACCACAAGCGATGGCGATTCCCAAGGGGGGATTTTTCGCGGACAAGGTTGAGCAAGGCAGGTACGGCCCGATCTTTCCCAAGACTCCAGCCTGCTACGGGTTTTCAGTCGCCGCAAAGGTCAAGCCTGGCAGAGAGCAGACGATCCGCGACTACGGGAAGAGTATTGAGGAGGCGGTGAAGGCCGATCCCTCTGTGCTCGCCACCTTGAAACTGCACTATCTACGCTGGATCTTGTTCGATGTGGGCTCGGGATTGCACTTCATGTACCAGGGAATTTTTGACACAGATTTCGACAAATATCTCGAGGACGCTGTGGCGATCTTCGCCAAGACCGGCATTACAACAGTCTTCGTAAACCTCGAAGGATTTCCCGAGGACTGGAAGACGAACATGACAGCGGTCATCAAGTTCTTTCGCGATCATCAGTGCCCGAGCTTCTTGGAATACGGCGAATATCCCTACGTAAGTGCCGACGAAGTCAAGAAGGCTCTAAAACTCAAGGCTGCATTTGCGGGCATGCTGGATCTGATGCAGTAGCAGACTTGTTTTTACTCACTAGGGAGAAGGGCGTGTCCCTCTTGCAACAGCCGCATGGCGTTTCAGGTGATCTGACCGAACGAACGGAAGAACCAGATCTGCTTGAGTTCGATGACATTCAACACCTCTTAGTGGCGAGGCCGCCCGCGCGGGCAGCGCGTTACGAGTTCCTCGCGTTTAAGAGCGGTTTAGAAGGACGAAGGTGGGTGACTGGCCTGATCGACAAGGTGGGCACGGCAAGTGCTGTCGGGTCGAGCCTACTTGACGCAAGATGGGTGACCGTGGGCTTCACCTGGAACGGCTTGCAAACGCTTGGAGTAGCTGAATCGTCATTGGCCAGCTTCCCGGAAGAGTTTCGTCAGGGAATGGCGGCCCGGGCGGGAATCCTGGGCACTACAGGCGCCAATCATCCAGACCACTGGGTGGGAGGGCTGGCGAGTTCTAGCCTGCATGCGATTGTCGTACTGTTTGCCCGCGATGTCGCGGAACGTGAGCGCTGTCGCACGGAGCACGAGCGGTATGTCGCGCAATGCGGCGGAGTCGAAGTGCTGTCATCTCTCGATCTGGAAGCCATCCCCCCTTTCGATTACGCTCACGAACACTTCGGCTACCGGGATCGGCTTTCACAGCCGGTCATCGAAGGAACTGGAGCGGAGCCGACCCCCGGCTCTGGCCCACCAATCAAAGCGGGCGAATTTTTCCTTGGCTATCCTGACGAAGAAGGTCCTGCTTGCGGATTGCCGCAGCCGGAAATTCTTTCTCGCAACGGCAGCTATGTTGCCTATTTGAAAATGGAAGAGCACGTAGGCGCTTTTCGCGATTTCCTCCGAGCCCATGGCGAAACGCCGGAACAGCAAGAGTTGATAGCCGCCAAGCTGATGGGCCGATGGCGGAGTGGCGCTCCGCTTGTCCTCGCGCCGGACAAGGACGATCCAAAGCTCGGTGCTGACTTTCAGCGCAATAATGATTTCAATTACGCAAATATGGACACATACGGCTATGGCTGCCCGCTCGGTGCGCACATCCGGCGTATGAACCCACGCGATACCGCAGTGAACATGAACCGGCGGAAGATGATCCGGCGCGGGGGGACTTACGGGCCAGCGCTGCCGGAAGGTGTCCCCGAAGACGGCATAGAGCGAGGTATCGCGGCATTTGTCGGCTGTGCGAACCTCGTACGTCAATTTGAATTTGCGATGAATGTCTGGGCGAACGATCCAAACTTTCACGAACTGGGAAACGAACGCGATCCGATTTTCGGTACGCAGGACGGCACCTTTGACATGACCATCCCAAAGCGGCCCATTCGGAGAAAGATCAAGGGCCTACCAGCTTTCACCACGATCCGAGGCGGCGCGTACTTTTTTTTACCAGGTATAAAGGCACTCCGATACCTGGCGTCGCTCGGTGACAGTGTTTGAACGAAAGATCTTTGGATAGTAAAGAAAGAGGAATCATGAGCTCCGCTCCTCAACCGCCACGCACTTACAACCAGAATCATGCGCCGCGCAAATACACTCCTGGCAAACGGAGAGTTTCCATCTACTGGACGTGGAGTTACCCCTGGGAAGCCAACCGGGACACCACTGAATTAGACAACCGCTTCTCGACCATGACCGAGGTACGCAGAGTCGCCTGGCCCGCGTATGAGGGAACCGAATGGGACGAGATGCATTTCCTGCAAGGAATTGCTGGGACGCTGGAGCTGTTCCACCGCTCCACCCTCGCGTTTCAGAGCGTCGTTGGTGAAGTCACCGGACATCCGGTTGCAGTATTTCAACGAATCGACCAAGCAGGGTACAAGATTCCGATCGACGAGCGAATACTGGAGGACACAGATACGCTGATGGTATTCGGTCTCGATCATCTGCTTTCAGAGCAGGAGGCTGCTTCAGAGGAGATCGAGGCGATCCGCAAGTGGCTGCAACGAGAAGGAACTTGCCTTCTGCTTGGGCCCCATCACGATGTGGGATTTACAGAGGACCTGAAGCAACGCCAACTGGAATATACGCACCACGGGGATGAGCTCGTCCCTCGCCAGCAGCGCTTTGGACAATACACGCGTTCGATCATGAAAGCACTCGGCGTTCCAGTGGTGAATCAATTCGGACTTCGCCCCGCCCTCATTAAGGGCACAAAACAAATTACGCCGCTCACAATCAACAAAGACCTGGATAAGCTCGGCCTCCTCAACGGGGTTACCACTTTCAATTTTCATCTACACCTGCCGCATTACGCCCTGACCAGCGATGACACAAAATCCGTCAACGTGCTTACGCGCCAACCGATTGATCTCGACCGGCCGCATCCTTTCACCCAGGCTGGCAACACCGAGTTCAATTCTTTTATTTGGATGCCCCCAAACACACAACGCGCGGGAAACATCCTGCTGGCGGACCTCACGATATTTACTACCTTGTTTGGCGGCGTGGAGTCGTTGGAAACCTTTTGGAAGAACGTCGCAATGATGCCACTGACAAGCGGGATGCAAGCCCAAAGAACTCAGGCCATCGCCTGATCCGAATCTCAGAGCGCATAAGCTCTGGAGGGAAAGGTTCGAATGGAACTCCTGAGTAAGGCAGTCCCGATCGCGATGCTCTCCTTTGTGGTTTCAAGCATGCTGGCAGTTGGTTTGAGTCTCACGATTCGGGAGATTGCGGCTTCCCTGCGCAACGGACGACTTGTTTTTCTCGCACTGCTCGCCAATTTTGTGCTGATGCCACTGGGGGCATTAGGCATAGCCAGAATTCTGAAGCTTGACCAACCGCTTGGCATAGCACTGCTTTTGCTCGGCGCAGCTGCCGGCGCGCCATTTCTTCCCAAGTTGGCAGGAATTGCCAAGGGCAACCTTGCCTTCGCCGTGGGATTAATGGTTCTACTGATGGTTTTGACGGTGGCCTACATGCCCCTCGTGCTGCCCCTGCTTTTGGAGGGCGTTTCGGTCGACCCGATGAAAATAGCACGCTCGCTGGTCCTTCTCATGTTGCTCCCATTGGGTATCGGGCTTGCAGTGAATGCCTGGTTCGGAAGCATTGCTGTAAAAATGCGGGGGCCGCTTAACAAAATCTCTACTCTCAGCCTAGTGCTTCTGATTGTGCTGCTGCTGGTGACGAATATTCAAAATGTAATCTCCCTGTTCGGAACACGCGGCATTTTGGCGAGCATCCTCTTTCTTTTCGTTGGTGCTGGAATGGGGTGGCTCCTTGGCGGTCCGGGCTTCGGGACAAAAGGCGTGCTGTCGTTAGCGACTGCGCAGCGCAATATTGCCGCTGCACTTGTGGTTGCGGGCAAGGAATTCGACGACCCCAAAGTACTCGTCATGATTGTGGTGGTTGCCGTTGTTGGGCTGCTTATTCTGATGCCGCTGGCGCGGTTCTTTGGGACTCGGGGCGCAGAAACTCCAGCTTAGAACAACAGAACTATGATAAGAGCAGCTTTGGTATTTCGTTTCTTTGCTTTGATCGCGTTTATTGTCGTTGCTAATTTTATTTTCTTGGTCCCCGTCCACGCGCAAGTGAGAGGCGTCTATCCCGTGGGTATGAATGCCACCAACTCTGGGGTGACACCTGAAGCAGGAATCACCTATTCAAATCTTTTTATTTTCTTCTCGCGTGATGAAGAGAAAGGCCCCAATGGCGAAATAGTGGCCACCGGGCAGAACTCGGTGATAATGGATTTGAACAGTTTTGTCTGGGCGAGCAAGAAAGAGATAGATTTCCTGGGTGGGGCAGTATTCTCGGCCTCAGCGACTCTCCCCATTGCGAACAACTCGCTCACTTCTGATATCAATGGCGCCATCAGCGGCGGCGGCGGGTTTGCGGATTCCTATTATCAACCGTTGATTCTGGGCTGGCGCAAGAAGCGCATTGCCATTCGGGCTATTTATGGGTTTCTGGCACCGACGGGAAGATTTAGCGCGGGTGCCAACACGAATGTCGGTTCAGGTTACTGGACCTCAGCTGTTGCCAGTGGACAGACGATATATCTCGATTCGGCTAAAACTACTGCCTTCTCTGCCTTTCAGATGTATGAATTTCATGGCACTCAAGAGGGGACAATGGTCCACCCCGGTCAGACTTTTAACTTGGACTATTCTCTAACCCGTACGTTTCCCTTGAAGAGTAACTTGCGGCTTCAGGTTGGGTTGGCCGGCTACGGACAGTGGCAGACTACGGATAAGTCCGGCCCGAGCATTACGCCGGAACAAGCAGGCGCGCTCTACAAAGTCAACGCGCTGGGGTTCGTAGCAAACGCGATATTACCGGGGCAGAAGGTGAGCGTGGGTATTAAGTATTTTCATGAATTCGAATGCAGATCTACTTTCCAAGGATACACACTGCAGATCTCCGCTGCGGTTACGTTTTAAACAGGATGGGCTGACCTGGTACGCGATTTTGAATGATCCAAAGGAAGAAGGGCATAACGCGGAATTGGACGAGGTAATCGATTTTGGCAGAATTCTCCGAATGCATTTAGAAGCATCCCGCCATCAAAATACAGACAGAGCCTGATTAAATCTTAGCCGCAAGACCTGATACGCCTAAAGGGAAAGTGAAGCCTTGAGTGCGGGTGGCTCGCTGAGCCTTTGAGCATGGCGATGGAACAATTGCGAAAGCGGCAGCAGAGCTGCCGCACTCCATAGACGTCTGCGGACGCATGGATCCGTGAACTAACACAGGATCGGAGAGAGTGTGGTTCCTGTTGCAGCGGTTTGGGGTCCCGGTTAGGCTGGTAGAATTTAGTAGCTGGATTGGTGCGAGAGGATTTGCGTGAAAGAGATTCGTCGAGCGCGGGTGGTGTTTGTTTGCATTGGAAATTCGTGCCGGAGCCCGATGGCGGAAGGGATTGCAGCGCACATTGCTTCGGACGTGATGGAGGTTTCGAGCGCGGGAGTGGCGGCGCTGGGGCGCGTGCAAACGATGTCCAAGCTGACGCTGACGAAGAACGGTTATCCAGCAGATGGACTCGAGTCGAAACCGTGTGAGGATGTTGACCTGCAGACGGCCGACATCATTGTAAATATGACGGGACGACCGGGGTTGGTGGTGTTTCAGGACGCTTCAAAGGTAGAAGATTGGAATGTGGAAGATCCGTATGGTTCGGATGCGGAGGCGTATCAGCGGGTTTTCGAGGACATCGAGCGTCGAGTGGTGGAACTGGTCGGCAGAGTGAGGACGTGGGACGGCGGCACATTTACGGCGCGTAGTGTGCGCGAAAAGGAAAACGATCGCGGGATGGAAGGCGGACTCGAGAGAGGTAGTGGGCAAGGATGAGTTGCGTCGAGGAGATTCTGTAGTGAGGCGAGAGAAGACTAGCGTTTCGCAGGAAGACTATCTGAAGGCGATTTGGGAGATGCTGGAAGAGGACCAGACGCCGATCAGTGCGCGTTTGGCTGAGGAGTTGAAGGTGACGCCTCCGGCAGTGACGGCGGCGTTGAAGCGCATGGCGCGCGATGGGCATGTGCGTGTGGAGCGGACAGGTCGAATCGACCTGACGCATAAGGGGCGCATGGTGGCGGAGCGGCTGGCCTTGCGGCATCAGTTGGCGGAGATGCTGCTGACCGAAGTGATTGGGCTGTCGTGGGCTAAGGCGCATGACGAGGCGGAGAGGCTGGAGCATGGGATCTCGCCGGAAGTCGAGGCGCTTTTGCTGAAGCGGTTTAGCAACAAGAAGACGTGTCCGCACGGTGTGCCGATGCGGGGAGGCGTGGCGAAGCTGCGAAGTCAGGGTGCGGTATTGCTGGCAGATCTACGCGCCAACGAGAACGCGGAAATACTTTGTGTTTATGAGAAGGATGGGCAGTTTTTGGAATTTTTGGAAGGGCTGAAATTGCGGCCTTCGACGAAGGTGGAAGTTTTGAAGCGCGAGTATGACGAGACCATGACGTTGCGGTCGGACGGACATACGATGCATTTGGGTAAGCCGGCGACTTCGAGGATTTGGGTGAGGCGGTTGGGGTGAGGAAGTGAGTAGTGGTTGGTGAGTAGCGAAGAGAGCTTCATGATTTAGTCTGGCCTTTGGTTGTCCGATTCGGGATTCCAACAAAGAGAAGATTTGTCGTTTGCGGTGGGGCGCGCGGGCACGGCAATGCCGTGCCCCTACGATGATTAGGTGCGTTGATCGAGCAGAGTCTTGAGGCGGGCGTAGCCGGCTTTGCTTACTGGTAGGCGGGTACCATCGGCCAGGATGGCTAGGCGGCTGTCTTTTCCGTAGGGCTCGATGCGGACTACCTTTTCGAAATTCACTACGTAGGAGCGATGGATTCGCACGAACTGTTCGGGATCCAGGCAGGCCTCGAGGTTTGCGATCGTTTGCTGCTTGAGATGCTTTTTTCCTTCGCTGGCCAAGGCGACGTAGTCGTCCTGAGCCTCGGCATAGTCGAGTTTTCTTGTTGGGATCAAGGTGACGCGAGTTCCGTCGCGAACTACGATGCGTTCGAGGAATTGTTTTGGGGGGCGAGCCGCGGCGGCGAGGTCGGGAGCTGGCGGCAATTTTTCGCCTATGCGTGATTTCGCGCGTTCGAGGGCGGCTTCGAAGCGATCGCGGCCAATGGGCTTCAAGAGATAGTCGACGGCGTGAACTTCGAAGGCGCGCATGGCGTATTGGTCGTAAGCCGTGACGAAAATGACGGCAGTGTCCGTGCCGATTAGTTCGAGCACATCGAAACCCGAGAGCTTGGGCATCTGCACATCTAGAAAGATCAGGTCAGGCTTGTGCTCGGCGACGGCTTTTACCGCCTCGAAGCCATTTCCACACTCCGCAAGGACTTCAATTTCCGGATGCGTTTGGATCAATTCGCGGAGAACCAGGCGCGCGAGGTCTTCATCGTCGACGACGAGGGCGGTGATCTTCTTTTCGGGCGTCTTACTCAATTCTTGACCTCTTTGGTGTCCACTGGGAAAGACAAATCCACACGGTAGATCCCGTTTTCGGCGCTGACGCGCATATTCGCGTCTTTGCCGTAGCGCGCTTCTAGCCGTTCGCGCACATTCTTGAGTCCGAGTCCGCCTTTGCGCGTAGGCGAGCAATCCGGATCGAAGGTATTTTCAATCGCCAAATGGGCGCGACCGTTTTCACTCTGGCCGGAGAGACGGACAGTACCTCCTTCTGGCAAATTGGCGATGCCGTGCGTTACGGCATTTTCGATGAGCGGCTGGAGAAGAAGAGGTGGAAGCTGAAGGGAACTGGAAATTTGTTGGAGGTCTTCTTCCATCAGCAAGCGCGCGCCGAAGCGAACCTTCTCGATCGCTAGATAGCGATGAAGGAGGGAGAGTTCTTCCGAGAGAGGCACGCTGGTTTTTTCGCCGAGGCCCAGAGTCATGCGCAGAAATTCGGCCAGCAGGATGCACATTTCTCGGGCCTTCGCGGGGTCGACACTGGTGAGCGCGCTGATGGAGTTGAGGCTGTTGAAAAGAAAGTGGGGATTTACCTGCGCCTTGAGGGCTCTCAATTCGGCGTCACGTGCAAAGATGCTGTTTTCGAGCGCGCGCGCTTCGGCTTGGCGCGATTCCTCGATGGCGAGAATTACGTAATGCGCCGCGACGGAGAGCAGATAGAACAGAAAGCCGACGCCGAACAATACGGGAACTTGCGGCGCGAAGCGTTCACTCAATCCGCGAAAGGGAGCGGTTTGCGAAAGGACGTAGGCTAGCAGCCTTGCAAATTCGATCCAAAGAAGGCTGATGACGACGGCGGCGACCAAGTGTGTAAGCCGGTTGCGAATGAGAGAGGCTCCGCGAAGGGGCGCAGCCTTGCACATGTACCATGCGGAAAGACAAACAAACTGGTAGACGAGGCAAAGAGGGAGAACCAGAACGGTGGCGTCCAGCCAGCCGAGGTTGCCGGGGACGGCCAGCAAGTAGGCGAGAATGCCGGCTAGCGGAGTCCAAGCCAGCAGGTAGTACCCATAACGATTGATCGGTGTGAGGAGCGGATGCATTAGCTGGAGATCCGAAGGCGGGCGATTATATGGGGCATAGAGAGCATGGCGTTTTTTGACGGCTGTCCATTTTGGATTTCAAGAAATGTCTCTTAATTTGAAATTTCCACGCCGCCAAAGACGACGACGCCGGTGACAACCAGCGTTTTTTGCTTCGCGCCCGCGGCCTCATCCACCCTCATCTGCCTGGTTTTGTCTTCAAAGCCTCCGAAGATGGGCAGGCTGCGGGAATGCACCGTCCAGGTTTCGGGAACGCGAATTTCGACGCCGCCGAAGAGACAGGTAATCTCGAGGACGGCTTCATCGTCGATATTGGCGTCGCGCAAGTCGAGTTCAACGCCACCGAAGATGGAGGTGGCTTTGCCAGACTGAAGGTGCTGTCCGGTATAGCGGCGCTCGCAACCGCCAAAAACGGCAGCGGCGTTGAAGGAGGTATCGGTTTCGCCGGTGAGTTCGGTAAGGTGTTCGCGAAATTTCTGGGCCGCGGATGCTTGAGTCCAGTCGAATTTGATTTTCTTGCGGATGATGCCCCGTGACTCGAGGGAGCCCCATATCATCAGGATGCCGATGCCGATGATCGCCAGGGGCCAAAGGTCGGCGAAGCTCAAACGAAGGAAGCCGAGTTTGTTGAGTTGCAGGAGAACGCCGGCGCCAATCAGCATAAATCCAAGGCCGCGGTTCGAGGCGGAAATGAGATTCATGACTCCAAAAACGATGAGCAGTAAGGGCCAGAAGTGGTAGACGTAGTCGAAGGGAATGACGCCCATGTGGTCGAGGAGTAAAGCGACGCCCACAATGAGGACGATGAACCCCCAGATGAGTCCCCAGCGGAAGTCGCCGTGGAGGACGACCTTTGGAGCTTTTGTTGGTTGGTCGCCAGACTGATCCATCAACGGTCTCCTCGAAGGGAATCGGAGTGGCGGGAATTCCAAAGAACAGTGCCCGTCACCATGGCTACAAGCGCCAGGAATAATACCAAGATACGCGAAATGAGGGAGAAGTAGTCGATTTGGTGGAACGCGATGGCACGCGCGGCATGGAGAACCGACAAGCCAAGAGCGGGCACGAGGCTGAACAGCCCTTCGCCAAGTCTCTGGGCCAGCCGTTCGAAGGGCTGCGCCAGGAAAGCGAGGTCGGCAATCAAGCCTGCGAAGCCCAAAGAAACTAGAATTCTGCCCATATAGCGCCTCTTTTCCTGTGTTGCGAGTTGCCGCCGTGCCATGCTCGCCTCCGAATCGGGTAGTTTGTCTGCCCAAGAGCGAGATTACGCATCGCCCGTGGAGCGTGCATTTGCTATTCGGCGAAGAGGCCGGATTTACCGGCCAGTGGCGGGTGGAATCGGCGAAGAGAGGTGGCTAAGTCTATTTTGTTGAGGGCACTAGGTCCCCCTTGCAAATAGTCGCGATTCCCCATAGGGTATGCGCAATACGGAATGGCTTTCCCAAAACCAAGCGCCTAAGAGATCCTGGGCGGACGGAGATGGTCTTGCAGATAGAAAATGCAAACGCCAGACATGGCGAACGATGGCGCTGGCTTGTGTACGTGGCGATAGCGCTCGCCGGCGGGTTGCTCACTTTTGTGGGAGCGCGCGCCCAGCAGAAGGCTACTGACGATGCAACGTTTCGCAAGCTAATCGACTCCTATTGCGCAGCTTGGAGCAGCGGCAACGCGGAGAATGCCGCGCGATTTTATGCCAAGGAGGATGGGCTGGTATTTTATGACGTCGCACCCTTCGCTTATCACAATTGGAAGGAATACGACGCAGGCGTGAAGAAGGAATTCCTGGATAATGCGGAGAGCATATCGCTAACTGCCGGGAAGGATTTGAAGGTGAGGCGCCACGGCACGGTGGCGTGGACCACAGTTTCCATGCATTTAGCGGAAAAGACAAAAGACGGTAAGAATTCTGAAACAGACATTCGGTATACGGGAATTTGGGAGAAGCGCGGGTCGGGATGGGTGCTGGTACATGAACATCTGTCAGCCCCGTCTGGGCGGCAGTTAAGACGAACGGAGATTGGAGCGGGTGTTGTTGCCCGTGTAAGACCGATGTTTAAGACACTGCGGTACTACTGGAACGTTGCTCGCGGGTATCGATTCAAACCTTGGAAGAGCCCATACTTGCGCTGGCGGTTTGAGACTTTTCTTGGCCCGGAAGCGAAGAACATGGACGCGCGAAAATTTCTGCGACTTTCCTGGAAATATAGATCGAACATGATGAATTTTGTGGACTGGGCTGCCGAACGGCGGCGGGTCCAGCGACGCATTCGGAATCACGCCTGAAATTCCCCTGCTTGCTCGCCGGCACGTAATCGTCAAAAGCACAAATGGACCTCCCGACGGGCTCGGAGGCGTATGATTTGAATGGAAGCAGGATCGGTCTGTGAGTGAGCTGAAGATCTTCCAGAAAACTGACGAATTGCACGAAGGACGCTGGTGGGAACCGGAAGCTGGCGGGCGCGTGCACTGCTATCTTTGTCCTCGGCACTGCCATATTCATCCGGGACAGTCGGGTTTTTGCTATATCCGCGTGAATCAAGGCGGAAAACTTTATAGCTTGGGCTACGGCGCGCCTGCGGCGCTACAGGTCGATCCCATTGAGAAAAAGCCGCTGAATCATTTCCTGCCGGGGACGCGTGTGTTCAGTATGGGTACTGCTGGCTGCAACATGGGCTGCTTTTTTTGCCAGAACTGGGACATTTCCAAATCGCGGCAGGATCAAGTGCGTTCGCAGCACATTGCACCAGAAGATGTTCCTTTGCTGGCGCTTCAACATGGCTGCGATTCGCTGGCGTTTACCTACAACGAGCCGACCATTTGGGGTGAGTACGTCATCGATATTTGCAAGGCGGCGAAGGAATACGGACTGAAGACGGTGATGGTTTCGAATGGGTACATTACGTACGAGGCGTTTCACGACATTTACGATCACATCGACGCGGCAAATATCGATCTCAAGGCGTTCACGGAAGGATTCTACGGGAAGATTACGCTGACGCATTTGCAGCCTGTGCTGGAGACACTTGAATGGCTGAAGAAAGAAACAAAGGTGTGGTTTGAGATTACCAACCTGATGATTCCGACGCTAAATGATGATCCCGGCGAGACGCGGAAGCTCTCCGAATGGATTTTGACGCATCTGGGGCCGGACGTGCCTTTGCACTTCACGGCGTTCCATCCGGACTTCAAGCTGCAGGATAAGCCTCGCACGCCCCCGGAGACGCTTCATCGGGCTCGCACCATTGCTCGCGAAACGGGTCTTCACTACGTTTACGAGGGAAATATTTTTAGCGATGGCGCGAATACGTCCTGTCCCAAGTGTGGTGAGTTGCTGATCCGGCGTTCCTGGCACGATGTATTGGAGAATCGTCTTATCGAAAGCGCTTGTCCAAAATGTTCATTGATTATTCCGGGCGTGTGGGAGAAGTCTGGGAAGCCTTTGTCTGAAGCGATGGGCTCACGAAAAACGGCGGGGAAGTACGATCACTTGAATTTGTAGCCGCTGCGGGAGAAGGGGCCGAAGCGCGAAGCTTCTAGATTCTAGAGGTGAAACGAGTAGTAACCCGGCCCAACGCGCATTCCGTGATGCCAAGCTACCGGGAAGGCCCACCACACCAGCGCGCCTAGAATGGCTTGCCCTACTGTGAGAGGGATAATGTTTCGTTCTCGACTAAAGAGCCAGCTCATTGTAGTTCCACCGAGAAAAGTGAGCGGGACAAGAACTGGGTTCGGCCAGTGGAGAGCGGCAAAAACGGCGCCGGCTACCAGCGCGGCCACGCGAGGCTGATCAAACGCATAGAGGAGCCGGTTCGTTAAATAAGAATTGAGCGCTACCTGTTGCAACAAGCAGAACGCGAAGTAGCCCGAGAAGTGTCGCCACTGAATTAAATGAAGCGGCAAGCGATGATAAGCGCCGAAGCACAAACCGGCGAAGCAGATCCCAATTACGAAGATTGCGAAAATCTCAAACCCTTGGCGTGTTGCTGGCCAGAGATTGTCAGCCCTCCAGCCGAGGGTTTTGGGAGTGTCGCGATGGACTGCGATGCTTGTTAAAAGCCAGATGGGGAACACGATCCAAGCATTGGGCCGCGCGCTTTGAAGTTGCCAGATGTACCAGGCGATGTATGCCGTTAGACCGAGTGCCTCGACAGCCGTCAATACGCGAAAGCTAATTTTCGACATCGTCCCCGGAGGCAAAAAAGGTTGGCTCGTCGGCTCCACCTAATTTGAGCAAGTATAGCGTGCTCTCGAACAATTGTTCGATTTCAGCCTCGCTTGCGAGTTTTGGGGCAAGCAGTTTCTCCAAATTGAAATCGATAAAACCGCGACTTACCATGCGCTGCGGAAGCGAGGCGCGAAGTTGTTTCGAGCTGAGCACTCCAGCGGCTTGAACTTCCTCAAAGACAGTTCTGCGCAGAGGATCTAGGAAGTTGTAAGAGTGCAGGAGCCGGCAGATTTCCAGCCGCGTGCCGGGTTTCACGAGTACAGAGCAGAGCAGGCGCAGAGTGTTGCGCTCCATTTGCTCGCGGTTCGGCGTTTTGGGAATTGTTTTTGTCTTCATGTCAGCTGTGCGCAGAAAAACCTCGCGCCTCGACGAGCTGATTGAGCATCGTAATTGAGAAATTCATGCTAGGTGAGATGATGATAGGGAGAACCGGGTTGCGTTCTTGGGGGCGGTCAGAATGGAAGAAAAGCACCGCGTCGTAATTCTGGGCGGAGGATTTGGCGGCTTGAATGCCGCGCAGAAGCTCAAGCGCGCGCCGGTGGACGTTATCTTGATCGACCGGCGCAACTTTCATCTTTTTCAGCCGCTGATGTATCAAGTCGCGACAGGATCGCTATCGCCAGGCGAAATTGCGGCTCCTTTGCGCGGCGTTCTAAGCAAGCAAAAGAATACGCAAGTTCTGCTCGGCGAAGCCGCTGATATCGATCCCGATACGAAGCGGGTGATTTTGCGCGACGGCGGCGAGTTTTCGTACGATTCGTTGATTGTAGCGACCGGTTCACAGACTTCTTACTACGGCAATGATGCATGGCGCGAGTGGGCGCCGAGCCTGAAGTCTGTCGAAGAAGCTACTGCGATCCGGCACAAAATTTTATATGCGTTTGAATGTGCTGAGCGTTCGACAAATCAGGAAGACGCACGTGCGTGGCTCACGTTTGTAATTGTTGGCGCGGGCGCTACCGGGATGGAGCTGGCAGGCGCGTTGGCGGAAATCGCTAATGAGACTCTAAAGAACGATTTTCGGCGCATCAATCCTCGTGAAGCACGCATTATTCTTATGGAAGCTAGTCCACGCGTGCTGAATACGTTTCCCGAGGATCTCTCGGAGAAAGCGGAAAAGCTCGTATCGCGGCTCGGCGTTGAAGTGCAAAAGGGAGTGATGGTTACGTGCATCGATGCGGACGGCGTGACGTACAAGTCCGGCGACGAGTCAAAGAGCCTGCAGGCAAAAACCGTGCTATGGGCTGGCGGCGTCACAACCAATGCATTCGGTCGAAAACTTGCCGAGCGTACTCACGCGGAGACGGACCGCAGCGGGAGGATCAAAGTCAGCCCGGACCTCACCGTTGCGGGGTACCCAGACATATTTATCGTTGGCGACCTCGCACTTTCCCTAGGAGAGAATGGGAAACCACTGCCCGGCGTCGCACAAGTGGCTATCCAGGGCGGAGCATACGCGGCGAAGACGATTCGCGCGCGCTTAAAAGGGAAGAAGGATACCAAGCCGTTTCACTACTTCAATAAAGGCGACATGGCAGTCATTGGGCGGGCAGCAGCCGTTGCCAACATATTTGGATTTCATCTGGCAGGACTTTTTGCTTGGCTCACGTGGCTGTTTGTCCACCTCATCTATATCGTGGAATTTCAGAGCCGAGTGCTCGTCTTTGTGCAGTGGGGATTTGAGTATCTGACTTTCAGCCGCGGCGCACGACTTATTACTGGGGTAGCTGCAACGGACTCACTCGACAAACCGGGCGCGCTAAGTAGTAATACGGGCGACGGTCGCTAAAACGCTTAGCGGCTCAAGTAAGGTGGCCAGTATTGCCATTTAAAATGGTATATGCCATTATTAATGGCATGCACGTGAAAATTGACAAAGCTGGACGTATTGTCCTTCCTAAGCCAGTGCGTGACCGCTTCCGTCTGCGACAGGGAAGCGACCTGGAAGTCGAGGAACGTCCAGAGGGCGTTCTGCTCAAGCCCGTTAACCAGAGGCCTTCGATGATCAAAGAGAATGGCTTTTTGGTTCACCTAGGAGAGCTTCCTCGCGGTCTAGACTGGGACGAGTTGGTTGACGTTGCTCGCGAAGAGCGGATCAAAGAAATATCTGGGACATGAAAGCTTACTTCGACACCGCCGTCTTAGTGGCGGCTTCTGTCGCACGCCATGAGCATCACAGCCAGTCCATCGTAGCTTTTGAATCGGTGAGAGAAAAAAGAATCCAGGGC
Source organism: uncultured Acidobacteriota bacterium (assembly GCA_963784015.1). Taxonomy (GTDB): domain Bacteria; phylum Acidobacteriota; class Terriglobia; order Acidiferrales; family UBA7541; genus Acidiferrum. Next base: position 2,296,051 of record CAWAPX010000013.1, on the reverse strand, counting down.
CACGTCAGCGGCCACGGGCTCTCGGAGGCTTATGCGGTGCTCACGCGTACGCCATTCAACCCAGCCGTCTATCCGTCGGAAGCCTGGAATCTCTTGAACGCAGATATTCTCCCTTATTTTGAGATCGTCACGATTACACCGCAAATGTATCGGGAAACGATTCGAGATTGCGCCGAAAAAGGATGGATCGGGGGCCGGATTTATGACGCACTGCACATCCGCTGTGCTAGGGAATCGGATTGCGAGCGTATATATACCTTCAACGTTCGGCACTTCCAGCAGTTGGCCCCGGATTTTGCGCAACGCATTTGTGCACCCTAGAGCGTCAGCCTGGACTACATAGTGACGGGCTGGACTCGGTGGATGCAGTTCAAGAGACTCGATGCTAAAATTCACAATTCGCGAGGCGAGTACTGCCGATGAGTGATGAGAGTTTTTACTTGGTGAAACGATTTGTTGTGGCGGAAGCTCTGTTCGTGGCGATCGTTTTTCTCATTGCGGTTGCGAACTCTCCGGCTAGGCAAAAACAATCAGATACAGCAGATCCGGCCATTGAGAGCGGTCATAAACAATTCGAGCAGTCCTGCGGATTTTGTCACGGACCTGATGCGACGGGCGCTCGCGGGCCTGACCTTGTACGTTCGCCGCTTGTTGCGCATGATGTGAAAGGTGACCTCATCGGTGATGTGATTCGTCACGGCAGGCCGGACAAGGGCATGCCTGCGATGCCGTTGACGGATGCGCAGGTGAGCGATATCGCGGCATTTCTTCACGCACGCGCTGCTGCGGCGCTAAGTTCGAACGGGGTCCCAAGCGAGTATCCGGTCGAGAAGTTGCTCACTGGCAATGCCGATTCCGGAAAGATATTTTTCAATGGCGCTGGCGGCTGCAACAAATGTCATTCTCCAACGGGCGATCTGGACAAGGTCGCTACCAAGTATCCACCCATCGATCTCGAAGCCCATATGCTTTATCCCGAGGGTCACCATACAACGGTTGTCGTAACGCTTCCTTCTGGCGAACAAATCAAGGGGCCGCTTGAGCATGTCGACGAGTTTATGGTTTCGCTGCGCGACGGTTCGGGTGGGTATCGGTCCTTTTCGCGAGAGCAAGTGAAGGTAGAATTGCAGGATGCCCTTGCGGCCCATCGTGAATTGCTGGGCAAGCTCACGCAAGCTGATGTTCACAACCTCTTCGCATATTTGGAAACTTTGAAGTAGGGAATCAGGAGCGCAAGTCATAGGACAGGAGCCGGAATGCTTCCTAATTTCCGTGGAGTGGCTAAGGTCGCGCGCGACTACATGAATCGCCTGGGCAGTTGTGATGGATTTCCTTTCGCTGGGAAACGAGCTAGCGCTTTTCTCTTACTTTTGCTTCTTGCTCTGGGACTGAGCCCGTCTTTCGTTTCGGCTCAGGCGCTGGATCCCGCCACGTTGCTTAAGCCTGCCACCGATACCTGGCCGACGTACAACGGCGATTATTCCGGCAAGCGCTACAGCACGCTAGATCAAATCAACTCAGGAAATATTAGCTCGCTCACGCTTGCCTGGGCTTTTCAGACTCGCGGCGCAGCTATTAAATCGACTCCGCTCGAAGTGAACGGAATCCTCTATTTCTCCGTACCCGACAATGTTTGGGCAGTCGATGCCCGTTACGGGCGCAGGATATGGCATTACGAGCGAAAATCGGAAGGCGACCATATCGGCCATCGCGGGCTCGCAATGTACAAAAATTGGCTCTACTTCACGACTCCCGACGCGAAATTGGTCTGCCTCGATGCAAAGGATGGCAGTGTGCGCTGGATTGTGGAGCTCGCCGACTCGAAGCTAGAATATTTCTCAACGATGGCTCCTCTGGTCATACGCGACCACGTGATCGTGGGAGTTTCGGGCGACGTTACAGACATTCCCGGTTTTCTCGAATCGCTTGATCCAGAAACAGGAAAAATTCAGTGGCGCTGGAACACCGAACCGGAGCCCGGCCAGCCGGGTTCTGAAACGTGGCCCAAAGATGGCGACGCCATCAAACATGGTGGCGGGATGACCTGGATGACTGGAACGTTCGACCCTGAACTCAATCTGCTCTATTGGGGCACAGGCAATCCGAATCCGGTGCTGGCTGGCGAAGGGCGCCCCGGCGACAATCTTTACACTTGCTCGATTGTGGCTTTGAATCCGGATACGGGCAAACTCGCTTGGTATTTTCAACCGTCGCCGCACGACGTGCACGACTGGGATGCCGTCGAGACACCGATTCTGTTTGACGCTGAATTCAAAGGCAAACCGCGCAAGCTGCTCGCGCAAGCCAGCCGCAATGGATTTTTCTTTGTACTGGACCGGGCGACGGGAGAGCATCTGGTCACTTCGGAATTTATTGACCAGACTTGGGCCTCCGGAGTTGATTCGCGGGGACGGCCGATCGCCAAGGCTGAAGCCACGCCGACTGCGGATGGAGCGCTCGTTGAACCAGGTTCCGACGGCTCGACGAATTGGATGGCGCCGAGCTTTAATCCGCAGACGGGACTTTTCTATGTTAACGCCCGGCGCCTCTTCAGCATTTTTTACAATACGGTCGAAGGTAAGGCGGAAGGTTGGGGAGGGCGCGACCGCAATCTGTGGGCCAATTCCACGCTGCGCGCACTCGATTATCGTACCGGAAAAATTGTTTGGAACCATGAGCTTGGAGACGGGGAAAGCATCGCAGGAATTCTAACGACCGCGGGACATTTGTTATTCAGCGCTGATAACTCTGGCAATCTTCTGGCGCTTGATCCTGCTACGGGTAAAACTTTGTGGCACTTGAATATCGGCGGCAAGTTGGATGCTTCTCCCATGACTTACGAGCTCGACAGGCGGCAATACTTGGTGTTTGCCGTGCAAGACATTCTGTATGCCTTCTCGTTGCCGCCGACACAGCAATCTCACTGAACAATTGAACGCGCCTATTCTGCGCTCGATAAATGCATTGTCTTGATTCAGTGGATATTTCCGAAGGATAGTGCCGGGGGCGTGGATAGTACCGTTCGCTCGCACACATTCAGCCTCTTGTTAATCGCATGATTGGGAAGGCGGAAGCGTGTATCGTTTAAGTACGTCGCTGAAAGTAAACCGTTTTAGTCGTGCCAGCTCAACCGGTCGACGCAACAGCTTCTGATCAGTTGATCCGACAATGCTTCACCTAGAGAACCGATCTGTAGGGCTGGACACGTTGGTTTTTCTCCCCGGCAATGCGAGCCTATTCCTGCAAGCTTTTGAAAGTAGGTAAGCAACAGCGTTCAATTCATGGGCGATTGAAACCTTCAAAATTCAGTAACGCGTATCAAGTTTCGATTATTCGAGCGAATCTACTGGCAGAAATGACACTACCCACCAAACGTCATCCCTGGCATTGTTGCATTCGAGCTCGACATGATGCGTGTTCGTCTACTGCGGCCCAGACATCGGCCACCATTTTCTCCCGATGGTAGTGACTATTTCTTATCTGCATGTTCGGCCTTGATGGCGATGGGGTGGGGGAACGTCAGGGGCGACGTTTTACCAACTGTTCTTGCCCGCGATTCATCAAGGGACCGCGAAAGTCAGTCGAACAGTGGCTTTGCGTTGCTTGAGGGAGTAGCGCAGCCTGAACGGATTGCAGTACCTCGCATGCAGCTTGAAGGACATGCATGGCACGACTGAGTACGAATCGCCGGCAATCAGGTTCGGTTACTATCGTAGACTTGAGCGGAAGGATTGATCTCGGGGAAGCGACTCTGATTCTTCGCCAGACCATACGCGATTTGGTCGAGAGTGGCCGAACCAAAATCATACTCAATCTCTCCGAGGTGAATTCTATGGACAGTGCGGGAGTTGGAGAGCTGGTTGGCGCCTACGTACCGGTGAAGTCCAAAGGCGGCGAGCTGAAGTTTTTGAATCCCACGAAAAAGGTTCTTAGCATCCTGCAACTTACTCAACTAGAGAGCATATTTGAGGTCTTTACAGACGAACAAACGGCTATTCGCAGTTTTTCCGAAGCAGTCCACAGGTGAGCGCGAACGTTTCTCACGGATTTCGGTCTCCGATGGGCCATTCGCCTTCCCACCGACTGGTTACTAGCATTGGAGCGTTTGTTTGGCCTTTGGCTCTCCCAGCAATATTTAGGAGTGGGCAACAGGGAACTGCGCAATCGCGAATCTGTTTCGTTCACAGCAATTCTGGAATGGTAGAGAATGCACCTATATGCTCCGTGGGAATTAGCTGTTCTTCGCTGACTGAGAAGTCAATCGTTAGGAATGTTATGTCGTCCTTCTGTCCTTGTCCTTTAGGATGTTCGGACCAGTTCGACAACTCATCAAGCAACGCATCGGCGAACAGGTTTGCTTTGAGATGATGGTTGGATTCGAGAAACCCTTTGAAAAGGTCCAGCCCAAATTCCTGCTCCGACGGACTCTCGGTTTCTACTATTCCGTCGGTAAAAAGTACGACCTTGTCGCCTGGTTCCACCGGCATCTCGATTACTGAGTAGGTTTGAGCAGGGAATAGTCCCAGCAATAGGCCATTCTGCACCACTTCCGAGGCGCTGCGTGTCGAGGCGCGCCACAGGAGGAGCGGCGGGTGTCCAGCACCGGCATAGCTCACGGATTTTTTCTCCAGGTCCATGAATACGTAAATCGCAGTCACAAAATGATGCTTGAACTTTCCGCACAACGACTGGTTCAATCCAGCCAAGACCCTCCCGGGATCGGAAGCGTGCGAGGATTGAGCGGCCAGAGCAACCTGAAGCATGGACGCGATCAGGGCTGCGGCCAGGCCATGCCCGGAAACGTCTGCAACCAGAATCCCCAGGTGCTTCTCGTCCACGAGGATAAAGTCGTAAAAATCACCCGCCACCGAGCTCATCGGAAGGTAGCGAGCAGTAATTTCCAGACCCTTGATCCTGGGAATCTCCTGCGGCAGGATCGATAATTGAATTTCCCGAGCCATCTCAAGCTCGCTATTTATGAACAGGAGTTGTCGCGCCAGTTGCTCGCGGGCTTCGCGAAGCACGAGATGTGTGTGGACTCGCGCTTTGACCACTGCGGGTGAGAACGGTTTGTGGATATAGTCCACAGCGCCAACCTCGAATCCCTTCGTCTCGTCATCGGTCTCTGTCTTCCCTGTAAGAAAGATCACGGGAATGTCCTTAGCCTCGGGTGTGGCTTTCAGGCTGCAGCAGACTTCGTACCCGTCCATCTCAGGCATCTCGACGTCCAACAAGATCAGGTCCGGCTGCGGGTTGGCTTTTGCTAGGTCCAAAGCCTTTGCGCCGCTCGTGGCAACTCGGATCATGAAGTCGTCCTTCAGAATCGAACGCACGATCTGAAGGTTTGCAGGCGCATCATCCACCACCAATATGAGTTTTTTTTCTGTCGGTTTAGTCATTTTGCTTGCTCCCAATTCACACCATAATCCTTTGCAATCTCGTCCAATTTCAAAAGAGCACTATCAAAATTAAACTCGCTTATGTCTTCGCCGAGGGCATACATCCGCAACTTGTCACAAGCGCCCGCAAAAGCGCTTTCAAGGGAGAGAAAAGCCTCGGCTGCGTCGCCGTCACTCGACTCTAGAAGCACTCTAAGGCGAGCGATAGCTGCTGTTGCCGCTCGCACATCGAGTTCGGAGCCTTTTCCCCCTTCCGTCGGCTGATCAGGCATAGCATCACGCATTGATTGCTGAATGGCTTCAACCTGGCGGCTTAAGGCTAGAACGAATTCTTCGACCAGTACTGGGACGGCCTCATCCACCTCATGAATTGCGCGCTCCAACTTTTCCGCAGAAGCAAATACCTTTCCGAGTCCGATGTTTCCGGCAACACCCTTGACCGTGTGGACGATTCGTTCTGCCAGTTTGCGGTCCCCAATCTCGATCGCGGATGAGATTTGCTCAGGCACACCGTTCTGCTTAGCAGCGAACTGCACGAGTAGGTCGCGGTAGAGTCGTTTGTTCCCGGCAACGCGTTTGAGGCCTCCTTCCATGTCAACGCCATCAATCACGGGCAGAATCGCCTCGTTGGAGAGCTTCGCAGTTCTGTCTTCCGCGCCGACAGCTTGCCCTTGCCGTGGCTTAGCCCAACGCAGCAGTGTGGCAAACAGCGCATCGGGATCGATGGGCTTGCTCACGTGGTCGTTCATTCCGGCTTCGAGGCAGCGTTGTCGCTCCTCCACTAACGCGTGCGCAGTCATGGCGATAATCGGCAGTCCTTGAAGCTGGGGCTGAACTCGAAGCTGTCCGGTAGCAGTGAAACCGTCCATGTCCGGCATTTGCAGATCCATGAACACGATGTCAAACGGCGGGGGCTGTTCGCCTTCCGTTAGGATTCTTACGGCTTCGCCTCCGTGATTGGCAATCCTCACTATGGCCCCGGCACTCTCAAGTAGTTCGGTTGCCACCTGCTGGTTAACCTCATTGTCTTCGACTAGCAGAATCCGGATTCCGGTGGCGTCGTGAGAAGTTGCAACGGGTCTTGCAACTCGCGAACGATCAGCGTCCTCACCAGCATTGCCAAACAACTCGACCAACGTGTCGAAAAGCGTCGAAGGAGTGACTGGTTTCAGCAGATAACTGTCAATTCCTATCTCCTCAGCTTGCGCACGCACGTCTTCCTGCCCAAATGCTGTGACCATTACGAGTTTGGGTATGTGCTTGAGATGGTCGCCTCTCTTAATGATCTGGCTCGCCTCGAGTCCATTCAGGCCCGGCATGTGCCAATCCATCATGACCAGCTGATAGGGGTCCGGCGAGTCGGCGGCGGCGAGTTCTCGGATTGCTGCTTCGCCCGAGGAAACTGACTCGACCCTGAGAGCGAGTGCTTTCAGCGAGCCGGTGAGAATCTCACGGGCCTGCGCACTATCATCGACGACAAGGACGCGGATGCCCGCGATGTCTGGGATCAAACTCCTGCGTTTTGTTTCCCCCGAACCGATACCAAACCACGCAGTGAAATGAAAGGCACTGCCCGTACCAAAATTGCTCTCGATCCAAATGCTGCCATCCATCAGCTCGACGAGTTTTTTGGAAATCGAAAGTCCGAGGCCAGTACCTCCGTACTTCCGCGTGGTGGAGCTGTCGGCTTGGCTGAAGGCCTGGAACAGGCGGGCCGCCTGTTCGGACGTCATACCGATGCCAGTGTCACGCACGGAAAACTTGAGATTCACTCTGTCCAGAACCCTTTCCGCCAGGCCCACCGTTACAGTGATCTCGCCCCGTTCAGTGAATTTCACCGCATTGTTGGCGAGATTGATCAAGATTTGACCGAGACGCAAGGGATCTCCAACAAGATTCGGAGGCAGATCTTGTTGCGCAGCGATAAGGAATTCCAGTTTCTTGTCGTTCGCTTTCTGGCTGACCACAGATGACAGGTTCTCAAGCACATCATCGAGACGGAAATCCGTCTTCTCCATATCCAACTTGCCGGCCTCAATCTTGGAGAAATCGAGAATGTCGTTAATGATGCCCAAAAGGGATTGGGCAGCCGCCTTGCTTTTTGTCAGGTAATCACGCTGCTTTGGAGTTAAGTCAGTCTTTAGCGCCAGATGTGTCATGCCCAGGATGGCGTTCATCGGCGTCCGTATCTCATGGCTCATGTTTGCGAGGAAGTCGGACTTGGCCTTGGTGGCGGCTTCGGCCATTTCCTTCCCGGCCACGATTTCCGCCTCTAGTCGCTTGCGTTCCGTTATGTCTTCCTGCAAGGCCGCTACATACTGTGGTCTGCGCTTCGTATCCCGGAGCAGAGAGAATCTCACACTCGTAACGACGATGCGCCCGTCCTTGTGAACTAAGCGTTGTTCCCACTCGTTCTTTTCACGCTTCCCCTGAACGAGCTCGCCGTATCGTTCTGCGCTGGATTCACGTTCATCTGGATGAGTAATCTCGTCCCATTTTTCCAGATGGCTTAGTGCTTTTTCCGTGTAACCCAACATCTCTTGCAGCGCCCGATTGGGGAAAATTTCCTGTGAATACAATCTTAAGAAACTGATTCCGATCTGGGCATTCTCGAAGATCGAGCGGAAGAGCTGCTCTCTCTCCGCCAGTTTTTCCTCAGCTCGCTTACGTGCGGTGATATCAACAATAGTGACAACAGCTCCTGTTATTTTTCCGTCCTCAAGAATGGGAAAGGAGGAATACTCAACGGGGATTGGGTTGCCATCCCTGCGCCACATCACTTCGTTATCCACGCGGCAGCCCTCCCCCTTCTTGAATGCACGGTAGATGGGGCACTGATCCAGTGGATAGGCGGAGCCGTCGGACTTGTGATGATGCACCAGATCGTGCATATTGCGGCCCAAGGCTTCTTCGGCCCGGTACCCAACCATCTCGCAGGTGGCGCGATTGATGAAGGTGCAGTTGCCCTGCAGATTGATCCCGTAAATACCCTGTCCCGTAAATTCAAGGAGCAACTGCATTTGTTGCGTGATTTGATCTCGTTCCTCCTGTAACCCCTTGTACGACTCCAGCGATCGCGCGATGTCGCCGATCTCGGAGCGATCGTCCTGAAACCCAATCTCGATGCCTGGTTTTGTAGCGAGAAGGTCGCTCAAGCTACGCCCTAGGACAACCAGCGGGCTACCATCTTGGTACGATAAAAGATGAGTGCACTCCCTACAGCCAAGGCATTAAGGACGGAGGCAACGATTGCAAGGTTGACGCTCCGCTGGGCCGCGCGCTCTTCGGAGAGGGCTTGGCCAGCGAGACGGTCGTCCAAGCGGCGGCGGAATTCATCAATGGGATCCATGATCAAGGCCTTCGCCTTGAGGTACTCTTCGCCGTAAACGTATCCCATCGCCTTGCTGAAATCTTTGCGTTCGGCGGCCTCGAACGCCTTTTCCTCTTGGACGATGAGAGCATCGGAATTTCGCTTGGCGCGAGAAACCAGTTCGTTTTCCTCCTGGGTCAGGCCAAGCGCCTGCAAGCCATCCACGGCGCGGTCGCGGTTACGCTCGACACCAATCTCTCGCCGGAACGCGTCGCGGTAGTGGGGATCACCTGTGGCCGCAAATCCCCGCGCCGCCGCGGTCAACTTGTCGGTGCCCGCAGCGAGCTGAATGCTCAGCAGCAGGGACTGCGTCCTGGCGTTAAGTGCCGTCGCTTGCTGATGTCTGAAATACCCCGACACGAGTACACAGGCCACCGACGCCAGCGAAAGCGATGCGGCGAATATCGTGATGATTCGGTTGGCCTTTTGAATACGCATTACTCCCCTTTAAGTCCGCGATGGCCCATCACTACTGCCGGGAGCCAAGGATCTTCGCTTTCTGCGACTCTCCCGATCAGTCCAACGGGGCTCGGAATTTTGCTCGTTGGTGCGATGGGTTTGGCAGTTGGGTTAGCTTTAGTCACAACCCGTCCTTGGAGGCAGAACGCATCGCGTTGCATCCTTCACGCACAAGTCGCAGAGCCCAAACAACTCTATCCGGTGGAGCGATTAACGGTACTGTCAGTAATGACAGTTTGAAGAATCGATGGTCAGGTGGAGGGCATGTCAATACTGTGGGAGTTCCCGGTTGTGCCCGGATCACGGGCAGCTCAAAAGCAGTGCCAAGGAAGCGATGGGGCGTCGGCTAGCGATCCTCTTGTACTGGATGTGGCGGAATGGATGTGCGTATTCGCAGTCGTTAGAGCTCGATTCGTATGCGGGACAGCTCGGTACCGGACATGGCGCGAAGTAGAACGCCGTGCACTTGATGGAGCATCCCGCTCGCCGAAAGGGGCGTTTGAACGAGTAATCATGGTCGAAGTACGGATCGAAGAGATGTTCAGGTCGGACTGAAGCCGACCGAAAAATTGAGAACAATCTCCGAGAGTCAATTGCTAGGGGGTGGGGGCGCTGCTGTTCCAACTGTTTCAGCTTTTTCTCCAATAACATCTCTTTTTCCTAGTTGCTCAATTTGGGAAACAAGAACGAGATTTGTAAACGCATAGTCCAAGCAGGAGTTCCTACGAGATGCACCCCGTTGCCATAAAACTGTCCCGTTAGCTGCACAGGCTAGTTTCCGAGTTTCATAACTCTTCCTATGCCGCCGCCATACGTCACCGTCCAAGTATTTCCATTCGACGCTTCCCAGTTCGCTGTCAAAGTAGGTTGCCATGTGAGGTACCAGCCTTTTTTCACGTTGTAGTTGATGAAGTATTGCAGCAGGAACTGATTAACATCGGACGCTGCCTGAACCCGCGATTGACCAAACATTGTTAGCCAACACACCCAGTGTCCAGTGGCCCTGTTGTGTCAGCACTACAATCGATGAGCCGATACCTAGTTTCCCCTGTCCCAGAAATGTATTTGTCGCCGTGGGCAATTGAAGGACCGGCCCTACGCCCCAGATCAGTTTTCCTAGCTTCTTCGGTGATATAAAAAATGTAGGCACCATGTCTCCCAAACCGTACTCGCCCGTTTCTGGAGTTCCCGGAGCGTTCGGGATCTGTTGATACACGATCGGCATAATCCAACGTACGAGAAGGTTCCAGTCCTTCGAGATACCGATGGGAATCACCGGCTGAATGTTCAACACATTCTGGTTTCGGTAGCCGAGATTCACACCAAAATTGGTGTTGTCCTGCACTGGCACGCTGATCAGGCTTGCCACAGGATTCTGCGTCGCCTTCTGTAGAGCCTCCGCGGCTTCAGCGGTGCCAGCTTCCGGTTCGTCGCCGCTCGGCTTTGCTTTCGCTTTTGTTTGCGCAGAACTGACCGCAATCTGCGAAGTTGTACTCTATTGATCCTGCGACCGCGCTACTAGAGTGAACGCCAACATCAGTAAGCAAAAGACCACTGTATTCTTTAATAGTTTATTCACTTTGTTCTCCGTTCAAGAAAAGGGTAGCAAACAGGACGTTCAGTTCACTTTTTCAATATCCGGCATCTTCCAACTTTTGTCCTCGGCGGCCTTCTCCGGCCATAGAAGCGGCACCAATGTTCCGGCGGTTCAACTCTTCGGATGTAAGTGGTGTTTTGTTTTGCGCCATAGTGTATTGTCCTAGCAGTAGAAGACCGATGATGAATGTGGATGCAGTCTTTGCCGTGAGCTTTCCTCTTTTATATCCGATAGATGACTAGCTTATGTTGTCGCGACTGAACGTAGACATGCTCAGAGCGATAACTACAGCCATAGCTACTGCCATTGCCTTAGCTGCTTCGATAATGATAGCGATGGTGAAGCTCAGATAAAAACAATGTAACTGTCAAAACTAACATTGCGAATTATTCCACCAGAGACTCAAACATAGAGCTTTACCCGGACAAATAGATCGATCTATCCGAAGGCAGAATAATCTGCTGATTGTAATATTGGTAAACGAGTGAAATGCCTTTGACTCGTATCAGATCACTTACGAACATACAGGTGAGTAATTACAAGGAGCAATGAACCCGCGAGACAGGTCGTCTTGTCATTAGCGACGAACGGAATAGTGGCGTGGAGAACGTCAATTACTAGAGGAACTACACTCGTCCGACGCGCGGGACCTTTTAATCGTCCAAGTAAATTCTTTCTGCGTGTATCACTACTAGGGAATGAATCGCGAAAAGGTAGGGAATCCGCTCTGCCTCGCCCCCGCCCCCGTCCATATCAGAAATGTACTTTGATCGTGAACTGCGCGGAGCGCGAGCCGCCAACTGCGTACAGCGCGTTCTGCCCGTTTGTAAGGCCTTCGCCTGCAAAGCCGTTAGACGTCTCTCCTGGCATAGCGTCCGGAAGTTAAATTCTGCGAGCGCGGTTGGCTGCAATTTGATCCGTTACACAGCGACCCGAAGATTCCAATCACCGGATGTTAACACGTTGGTGCTCTTCGATCACATCGAGGTTTTGAGACGTTCTGTTAAGCTAAACTGACTGCGAACCGCGAGATCGGTCTGGTTGATTGAGTAGGGGCTTCGCAGCCCGTTCCTGTGGAAGTCTCCCGTCATCCCAGCGCGTGGTGACGAAAACGCCGCCCGATTCAACGTCCTGCCAGCCAGTTGCGTCGGATCAGGGATCCAGTAGGGTTGGCCGCGCACGATATCAGCCTGCGTCGTGTAAGGCCCAAACACAGGAGAAATCCCCTCCGCGGTCACGTTGATCGGCGTGCCGAACTCACGCGCACAAGACCGTCTACCGCCCAACCTCCCAGAATCTCTTTGGCAGCACTACCCCAAGTGGGTGTTGGCCGCTCGTAAGAGATGGCAGCCGCAAAGGAATTTCGTCTGTTCAAAGTCGATGGCAACAATGGCAGAAGCGCATTGTCGCTCACGCTCGTCCCGATAAACCGCTTGTATCACGGAACCTTGTTCGCTGGATTTTGCGTATGTATAGGACACCAGCGCCTGGAGACCATGCAGCATCCGGCGTTGGAATTGTACTTGTAAAGCGTTGTAGTGCGAGTAGCCGCCGTTCCTTACTGCTTCAACGATTGCGCTACTTCCCAAACTGGCAAGCTGTGGTGCAAGCATTCTGCCTTTTCCCAGAACCTGTCTCCGTCCGACCCAAAGTGCTTGCCGTCAAGATCTGACGGGCTTCCAGTTAGCAACTCATTGGCGACTTTTCACTGTAAGTATACAGCAGACGCTGGTATGGCTCGTAAGCGTATACTTAAAGCGTGTTCGCATTAATTGCCGCCGAGAGCGGTGGAAGCTGGAAAGCTGGATTCGACAAATCCAAAGGCACTCGCGTGGAGAAAGAAAGGAAATTACTGCTTCCGTATGAAACCCCAAGGCACCGGCGCCGACATTGCCATCGCCAAGATCATAGTAGATGCCACCACCCCCTCGCACCACTGTATTAGAATTGATTTCGTATGCTGCTCCAATCCGCGGAGCGAAATTGTTAAACTGGTATGCCAAAGAAGTCCCGGCATTGTCGCTATTGCTTTCGAGTCGAAGATTCCCTGGATCACGTAAAGTGGTTTATCGGCGGTCGTAGAGACCGGTGGCGTGTTGATCTCCCACCGCAACCCATAGGTTAGCGTCAAGCGATTCGTGGCCCTCCAGGTATCCTGAGCAAATAGTGAGTAGTTATTTGCCCTCACGGAAGGGGGATCGTCAGTGCCTAAAGAGATAGCGCTCATAGTCCCTGACAACATGTCCGTGTATGAGGGGAAAATAGAATAACCCGTGGTTCCGACCTCGGTGACACTTAGCTGCCTATAGTCAATGCCGAATTTCAGTTGGTGCAGCCCGAACACCCAAGAGAACGTTTCCACAAAATTGAGTTGGTTTTGAACGTTATCATTACGAGTACCCTCTCTGACGTCCATATCGCCAAGAGAGAAAAGCACACTCGTTAAATCGAGCCTAACAGGGGACGAGGACGGATACAGTGCGGAACCAGCGGCACGACGCCGCCATGAAAGTTTGTAAGGTCGTCGATGAAGGTGGCTGCGTTTCGACTCCAGTTCGCTCGGAAGTCGTTCACTTTGGAGGGAGCGACCAGTATGGTTGCGCCGACAGTTATGGTGTCCGTATTCGAGTTCTGAAACCTGACTTCCTCCCAGTACCGGGTCGATTCATAGGAGGGGGCGTGGTTGTAGCGTGCGAATAGGGTGATTTTCTTGCTTAGGTTGTGGTCAACGCGGATGCTGGTGGCGTTGAGAAAAGAAGGATCGGAATAGGCCACGGTGAGGTTTGCCTCGCATGGATTTGTGATGTTATCGCAGGTGGGGTCGATGAGGGGTGCGTTCGGAAGCGGCAGCGGCAGCGCCTTCAGAAAGGGCTGGTAGACGGGAGCAACCGCTGCTCGGGCGGACGCCGTATAGAAATCATCTGAGTCCGTCTGCGGCAGCAGCAACCGCAGCCCTTCGTACGAAAAGAAAAAGAAGGTTTTGTCTTTGAGGATGGGTCCGCCCAGAGTCCCTCCAAAATCGTTTTGGCGGAGCGGCGGCTTGAGAAGTGGAGGAGCGTCAAAATAATTCCGGGCATCGAAAATCTCGTTTCGTAAGTAATCGAATGCCGAGCCGTGGAACTGGTTGGTGCCGGACTTGGTGACGATGGAGATCTGGGCCCCTGGAGTGCGCCCTAAGTCCGGCGCATAGGACGAAGTCTCGTTACGGAACTCCTGCATGGCATCCACGGAAACCAGTCCGTTGGTGCCGCCTTGTGCGGTGAATGCGGGTATAGCGCCTCCCAGAGTCTGGCCCAAGCCACCACTAAAAGTTGTTCTGCCAAAATTTGCGCTCACGCCATCGACCATGAAATCGTTCGCGTTGCTGCGCTGGCCGTTAGCGCTGAACTGGCCTTGCCCAAGATTTTGCGAGGTAAACACTATGCCTGGCGTCAGCGCTATCAGCGGCTGGAAACTGCGCCCATTCAGCGGCATGTTGGCCACTAACTGCTGGTCCACTACAGTACTGACTGCCGCCGAATCGGTTTGCAATCCGAAAGTGTCGCTCAGAACGGTGATGCTTTCTGATGCGGGACCGAGCGCGAGTGTAAAATTCTCGTTGACTGCATCTTGGACATACAGCTGCAGGTTGGGCCGTATGACGGTGCGAAAGCCTTCCTTCTGAATCGTTAATCGGTAAGTTGCAGGATGCAGGTCGGGCAGGACGTAGATTCCGTCCTCGTTGGTGGTGGTGCTGGTGGAGACGTCAGTCTCGATATTGGTGATCTTGCATTCGGCACCTACGATGACGGCGCCGATCAAGTCGGTCACACGGCCGGAAATGCGAGCATCCTCTGTCTGTGCGCAGGCCGCCACCGCGGACAGAAGAAGCACAACGAGTGCCGGGGACTTCATCGAACAATCTCCCTAGCGCCCGCACCTGGCCACTAGTTCCGTTTCGTGCTCAGAGTGGGGGTAGCGTGGTCCTAGCGGTGGGACGACGCAATCCGACAAACTAACAATGGGGCAGAGCGCGCTCGACTGTCGAAACTGAACTGTCGGTCCTGACGATTGCGTCCTGCTACTTTTCGGGAAGTGTGTCGGAGAGTTCACGCGTGTCAGCGAGGGATTGGTTGCCAGCAGCAAGTCCGTTCTGCTGTAGAAGATAGGCAAGAATATCGAGAGACTGCTGTGTGGTGAAGGTTGCGCCGGCGTATTCCGCCATCGGGCCCTTGATTTCTCCCCATACTGTCAAAAGCTTTGCGCCTCCGAACCTTTGTTGCCAGGTGGCGCCAGTAAGTGCTGGCGCGCTGACGCCCTCCAGTTTTGCGCCATGGCAGCCGGAGCATGATGCTTCAAAAAGCTTTCTACCGGCCGTCGCTTGTTCGACGGAATACCAGCCACCCGCTTTGGACGAGGGCTGTTCGTAGATATGGCCGACGTTCGCGTGGCACTGGAGACAATCGTAGCTGTCCGCTTTCACCATGCCTTGATGAATGACCAGCTTCATGTGGCTGCGCGGACCTCCGAACGATTGCAGGGAGTGGCAGCCGCGGCAGGTGATGTAATTGTGTTGCGTCAGATAAGTCTGGAAAGTGTTGCGCAGCGCCGGACGGCGTTGATCCCATTCTTCTTTCGTTGCGATGGTCTTCGTCGCTTCGCCCCAGAAATCCTTGGCCCCGCGGTCGGCCTTGAACAAGAGTAGTTGCACATATTCAATTGCGTTGGCATGGCCCGCGTCATAGGGGATGTGGCAATCACCGCAAGTGGCGCGAACTCCGACGCTATTCGTGTAATGCGGTCCACGCTGATATGCCGCATTAACCCAGGACATCGAGTGGCAGGTTGCTCCGCAGAATTTGTCCGAGCTTGACCAATTCACTACATGAGTTGTCAACGCTACGAACATGACACCGAGCAAGACAAAACCCAAAGCCCACGAAGAAATAAATAGAAAGCGGCGGCCCTTGACGTTTCTTGGCGTTTCGGATCGGCTTACGCCAAGCGGGTCATCTGTGGACATCAGAATCTCCCAACAGTTCGGAGCATTGGCCGACCGACGAAGGCGATTTTTGGATGGACTTGCACTGCTTAGATCGGCGCACTCAGAGCCTTTCGATTATCTTTTCGACGGAAGTACCTTGGACAAATCCGTCGTATCGTTTAGCGGAGTGGAGCCCGCGAGCACGCCATTTTTCTCAAAGAGAAATGCCATGATGTCGACAGAGTTCTTGGCGGAGACCGAGCCAGGTGCTGACATCGGCATCTGTGTGTGCACGTTAGACCAGAGAGTCGAGACTTTCTTGCCGCCATAAGTGAGCCAGAATATCTTCCCGACGAGCGCTGGAGCCATACCACCTTGCAGTTTAGGGCCATGGCAACCGGCACAGGCTTTCTGATAAGCCTTCGCGCCGTTTGCCGCTTGTCCGGGGGTGTACCATCCGTCCGAACTAGTCGAGCTTTGAGCCAGCGCAAGCGCGCAGCCAAATGAAGACGTGACGCATAACAGCAGCGATTGCAATACTACCGAAAGTTGTTTCATGGACAGCTCCTTCCTGATCGCGACGGGAACAGCGGCGAACACAGTGAATAAGTTCCGCGATTCGACTCGCCGAATCTTTGCGCGATTCGGAGGACACCTTATAGTGGCAAAACTGACAGTCGGGGAATCGCACCGTTAGGAAATATTGCCAAAACAAAGAGCCCATTTTGTTTTCCAAATATCTACTGGAGGACGCGGATTTGTTGCTTCAGAGAAGCCGGTCGTGGAGATACGCAACGGTACCCATACTTTTGACAATAGACGCTAATTACAACGAAGCGTATCAATGAACGGCGAAGGAACGCGATAGAGACGCAAATCGGTAGATGAATCCCTCGCACGCCTGGGCTGCCATCCCGGATGACGCTGAATTCTCTGCGGGGATTGCCGCGTCCAAACTACCGCGTTAAAGGACAACTCAATGCCTAACCCTGATTATTCGACACTCGTCGCCCAGCAGCGTGAATTTTTTCTTTCCGGTGCAACTCGCCCGGTGGCGTGGCGCAAGGCGCAGCTTGAAGCGCTCAAGGCACTATTCACAGAAAATCATGACGAGCTGTGCGAGGCACTTTGGAAAGATCTGCGCCGTAATGTTGTCGACGCTGACCTCATGGACGTCGCCTACAACGTCAAAGAAGCCGAATACGCACTCAAGCACCTCAACACTTGGATGAAGCCGGAGCGCGTAGAGACCCCGCTCGTCTTGGAACCCGGCCACGTGCGCGTTCGCCGCGATCCCTTGGGTGTAACACTTATTATCGGCGCCTGGAACGAGCCGTTCATGCTCTTGTTTGCGCCGCTGGCGGCAGCGTTCGCAGGTGGGAACACGGCAGTGCTCAAGCCCTCGGAGATAGCCGTGGCGTGCTCCGCGGCTGCAGCCCGGCTGGTGCCTAAGTATTTTGATCCCCGGATCGTTGCCATTGTCGAAGGTGGGGTTCCCGAGACGACCGCCCTATTGGCACAGAAGTGGGACTTAATCTTTTTCACAGGCAGCCCTCAGGTTGGGAAGATCGTTCACCAGGCGGCGGCCAAGAATCTTACCCCGTGCGTGCTTGAGCTGGGCGGGAAGAACCCCACCATTGTCCACTCATCGGCTAATCTCGAGGTGGCCGCCAACCGTATTGCCTATGGCCGCTACCTCAACTCGGGCCACATCTGCACCGCGCCCGATTACGTGCTGGTATGGCCCGACGTCAAGGATGCATTTGTGTGGCATATGCAAGTGGCGATCCACAAGTTTTACGGAGACGATCCGAAGCTTAGCCCAGACTACGGGCGAATCATCAACAGCAGGAATTTTGATCGTCTTGTGGGGCTGCTTTCCAGCGGCAAGGCAGTTATTGGCGGCCAGACCGACGCAAAGGAACGCTACATCGCACCAACAGTACTCGTGGATGTGTCTGCGGATTCGCCGATTATGCAGGAGGAAGTGTTCGGTCCTATCCTGCCGGTGCTTGAAATCGCTTCGGTCGAGGCGGCGATTGATTGGGTCAACAGCCGGCCAAAGCCGCTTGGACTGTACGTGTTTGCCGAGGACCTTAGTGTGGCCGAGCGCATTCTTGATGCGACCGAGTCGGGCGACGCCGTGATCAATGACTGCACCATCCATCCGCTAGTCCCTGAACTTCCCTTTGGAGGTGTAGGTAATTCGGGGATGGGCAAGTACCACGGAAAATGGGGTTTCGAATCCTTCACCAACGCGCGTGGCGTCCTCTATCACAGCGCCAAGATCGACCCCGGAGTGCGGTACCCCCCGTACGCGAAGCACACGTTCGAGCGCAAAGTGCAAACTATGATTGCGCCGTGACCGGGGAACTGAGGAAGTCCTCAGCCAACGTGAAGATAAAAATCGACGGGCACTCCATGGAAATCCGCGCTTTCTTGGTCGGTATCGGATAGGAGCAGAAATGACTCTGCCGAGAATCGTCATCGTCGGCGCGGGATTTGGAGGCTTGGCCGCCACCAAAGCTCTCAGGAATGCGCCGGTGCAAATTACTCTGATTGATCGTTCAAACCACCATGTGTTTCAGCCACTGCTTTATCAGGTGGCGACTTCCATGCTTTCCCCCGGTCAGATTGGTTCACCGATCCGCGCAATTTTTCGAAAGCAAAAGAACACGATGGTGATCCTCGGTGAAGTCACAGGTGTCGACAAAGACCAGAAGTGCGTTTTCGTCAGCGACGCGGACCGCGAAAATGTTCCGGTTGACTACGACTACCTGATTCTAGCCACCGGCGTTACTCACAGCTACTTCGGTCACAACGAATTTGCGAAGTTTGCACCGGGGCTGAAAAGTCTCGCGGATGCAGTGGCGATCCGCAACAAAATCCTGCAGGCTTTCGAACAAGCGGAGGCCGAGGAAAATCCAGCCCGCCACAGGGACCTACTGACTTTTATAATGGTGGGAGCCGGCCCGACTGGTGTCGAGTTGGCAAGCGCTTTAGCTGTGCTTGTGCGGCGCAGCAAACTGAAATCCGAGTTCCGGCGGATCGATCCGGCATCTGCTCGAGTTGTCGTGGTAGATATGGCGACGAGGGTCCTGCCTTCGTTTTCAGAAGTTCTCTCGCAGGCCACGAAGCGACGACTCGAGGAATTAGGAGTCGAGGTCTTGCTTGGCAAACGCGTCGATCAGATCGACGCAGACGGCATCATTGTGGAGGGAGAACGTATTGGGAGCAAGACTGTGATCTGGACAGCGGGTGTAGCTCCCTCGCCTGCAGGGAACTGGCTGGGCGCGGAGACGGATCACGCCGGGCGGGTGCGAATCCAGAATGATCTAACAGTGCCAGGACATCCGGAGATCTTCGTTATCGGTGACACGGCGTCGCTCGATCAAAACGGCAAACCATTGCCAGGCGTGGCGCAGGTGGCGATGCAGCAAGGGCGTTACGCGGGAAAACTGATTTACAGCCGCATCACCGAAAAAAGTGCGCCGGCCGCATTCAGCTACTTTGACAAGGGCAGCATGGCCGTAGTGGGGAAGGGATTTGCTGTGCTGGAGAGTGGGAAAGTCCAATTGAGCGGTTTAGGGGCGTGGCTTGCGTGGGCAGGTGTACACCTCCAGTTTCTGACGACATCAAACCTCCGTCTTAGTGTCTTCCTGCAATGGACTTGGACTTATCTGACTGGCAAGCGAGGTTCAGCGCTGATCGTGAATCACCACAGAGTGGAAACCGGGACGAGAGCATCGAACACGGAGAGTCGAGCGGCGAACTCAAGTAGGTAAAGGTTTCGAGAGAGCAGGCTTACATCGACTCTGCTGAAACCTCAGCGGCAAGATTCTCCTACTTACCAATCGAGTTCAGTGGTTTCGACAACCGCAAATCTCTCTACAATTTTATTCCGAGAAGAACGGCTCACGGTGAGCTGCCCTCCCGCTCCGTGTTAATGCGGCGAATCGTCATCTCTTGCCAGCCGGATCGAAGAAGATTATTCCTTTTCGGTTTGCGGATCACCTGGAAATCGGAACGCATTGCTTGAGTGGAGTTCGGTCACGCGGCGCACAACACCACTCAACTTTTCTGGGTCGACGCCCGCGTCTCCGAAGATATGTCAATTGTGTGGGCGCTGCCAACCGAGTACCGGCAGTCTCGACGATTTCAGCTATCTTCAGAATGATGTCCTGGCGAATGACAGTGAACTCCGCCCAATCGCGCGTCTTAATGTACGCCCACAGCTCCAGTTGGTAGGCAGCGCCGGCGAAACTCGCCACGCGAATTCTCGGTCCCGTATCGATAGAAGGATGTTGATTCAGCATGTTCTGCACGCGATCGAGCACAAATCGTAGCTGTTTGAATTGGGTCTCGATTCGCAGGGAAAAGACCTGATTGAGAAGACATTTTTGGCGAGGCCCAAAATTCTCGAACTGCATTTGGGCAAGCGCCCCATTCGGAACAACCAAAGACTCTGATCGAGTGTTCGCAGCTTAACAGAGCGCAGTCCGACGTCTTCGACAGTTCCAAGCTGATGCCGATTTTGCAAAAGTTGCCAACGTGCACCGCTTTGTCCATCAGCAGCGTGACTCCGCCTATCAGGTTCTCCAGCGATTTTTGTGCACCGAGTGCTACCGCCAGTCCTCCGACGCCGAGGCCAGCGAGCGTCGTCTTCACGTTTATCCCAAATAGGGCCAATGCGGCAACAAAGGCGATAACCAGCATTACGATGCGAGTAATTCGCTGCATCAGGACCAGGATCGACTCCCCGCCCCTGCCTTGTGTGCGCGTTCGGTTCACCGCGCTGTCGAAGCTTCTGTCAGCGATTCCGCTCGCAAGCCACGCGAAAGAGACTGCTAAGAGGGCCTCCAGGAGACGAAAGTAATACAAGCGATACAAAAGCGGTGGCGCAAGCAGGTAGATGAAAAGGCTGTGCACCAGAATTGCCATAATGCATCTCAGCGGCATTCCTAGTGGTGTATCCCACACGGTTCGGGAAGGAAGTTTTCGGAGTTTGTACCAGATTCGCCGGTGGGCACTCAGCAGAAGACTCAGCAGCCAAGCGAGCAGCCACGAAATCGGGATCGAGATCAGCCAGCCGAGCCACTGCGCGAGCGACATCCCCAACACCCAGTGATCGGTTAGAGCGGCGGGGACGATTCTATCAGCAAGGGTTGGCGCTTCACTTTCCATTTGGGCATACAGCTGCGGAATACTCGCAACCGTTTCTTTCGAAACCAGCCAAATGTTTCCCGAAGCCGGATCATCTACCCGCACTAGAATCACGTCCGTTGTCGTAGCGCCTACAACCAGAACGCCAGCCCGCACCTGGCCGAGCGGAAGTCCGGCTTCCACGTTACCGTTAGGATCATCACTCAACAGGGCGATATCGCCTTTGAATCTTGAGTGCAACGCCTGAAGTTCCTTGGCCCGCTGGACCAAGCTCGTGTCATGGCCCGGAGTTGGCTGCAGGTAACGAGCGGCTTCGAAAAGTCCTGGCTTGCTGAGTACTTCAGAAGGCCCATGACTGCCCTACGGGGAGTCTCTCGTCCGAGCGGATCGATCTGGCCGCAGGCTCAGGTTTCGACTGTCGCGGGTGCAGGAATCTGGGACGGCAAATATGTAGCCCAGCTTAGGAACACGAAGATAGCAAGAACTGCGCAGCCAGCCCACGTCCAGCCAAATGAAATGCGTCGCCCTGGTCGGTTCTCTCGTAGCAAAGGCATCTATTTTGTCCGATCAGCCGGAACCATTAACCGTCAGTCCGCACACCGAGTGCGTAAGCATCCAGCAGGTCAATACGGTACGGTTTCCTGGCAAGTCAGAAAGCGAGCGGACACGGTGGGTGAGGTCGGCTCTCAATCTAAACGATTGTTAGGTCGTTCCTGCTGTTTTCGCGAAGGCACCTGATTTGCCAGCATCCAGAAGTTGACTGCGCGTCCAGACGACCGAAAAGTTCGATCAGTTTCGCGACCACGCCGGTCCATCCTGTCTGGTGACTTGCTCCCAGGCCCGCGCCGTTATCTCCATGGAAGTATTCGTAGAACAGGATGTAATCCTTCCATTGGGGATCGGTCTGGAATTTCTCCGTGCCTCCGTAAACCGGCCGCCGCCCAGACTTATCGCGCAGGAAGATCCGGGTCAGACCGATTGGCAATTTCCCGAGCTACCTCAAACAGGTTCATCAATTTGCCCGAGCCAGTGGACATTCGATCTTGAAGTTGTCGCCGTAATAGAGATAGAACGACAGCAAAGCGCGGATCAGCAACGCGTTCACCGGCATCCATACCGGACCGCGCCAGTTAGAGTTTCCTCCGAACATGCCGGTGTCGGATTCCGCCGGGAGATAATTCACTCGGTATTCCTGACCTTCGACGTTGACGACATAAGGATGTTCGTCATGGTAGCGGGAGAGCGCCCGGATCCCATACGGGCTCAGGAATTCATTCTCGTCGAGCATGCGCGTCAGAATCCGGCGCAGCCTGTTCCGGATTGACCAGTGCAGCGATGCCACGTTCGCCATACCCGAGATGGCCCGGCCCGGTGGGATGCATGCTCTCGCGCAGTTCCGGCATACGTTCGCAAGCGTTCCTGCAGGATTTTCGCCACACGCGGCATCCGTTCGCGCTGCCACGGCTCGATCACGGTGGTGGCGCACAAGGGCAGCAAGCCCACCATGGAGCGAACCTTGAGGCGCCTCGCACTGCCATCGGGAAGGCGCAGGACGTCGTAGTAGAATCCATCCTCCTCGTCCCACATCCCTTCAGGCCCCGTCTGATTCATGGCGCGGGCGATCCAGATGAAATGCTCAGCAAACTTGATTGCCATGTCCTCGTAAAATGGGTCGTGAGCCGCCAATTCGACGGCGATCTCCAACATGTTCTGGGCAGAACATCGACACCCATGCCGTGCCATCAGCCTGCTCCAGGTGACCGCCGGTAGGCAGCGGCGCGCTGCGGTCGAAGACGCCGATGTTGTCCAGACCCAGAAAGCCGCCCTCAAACAGGTTCTTGCCAAAGCGATCTTTGCGGTTCACCCACCAACTGAAATTCAGCATCAGCTTCGCAAACGAACGCTTCAGGAAATCGATGTCGCCTTTGCCCTCTAAGGGCCTGTTCCGTCCGGTACAGGAAGATCGTCGCCCAGGCGTGCACCGGCGGATTCACATCGCTGAAGTTCCACTCGTAGGCGGGGATCTGACCGGTCGGATGCAGAAAGAATTCCTGCAGCATCAGGTCGAGTTGTTCCTTCGCGAAATCCACATCGACCGTGGAAAGCGCGATGGTGTGGAAGGCCAGATCCCAGGCGGCATACCACGGATACTCCCACTTGTCAGGCATCGAGATGATGTGCTGGTTCACCATGTGGAACCATTCGCTGTTCCGCATGGTGCGTGCCGCCCGGCTTCATCGGATCGTCGCCATGTTCCTCGAGCCATTTGTCGACGTCGAAGAAGAAATACTGCTTCGACCACAGCATCCCGGCCAGCGCCTGGCGCATGACGAGGGCCTCATCTTCGTTGACACGTTGCCGGTGTGATGGACTCGATAGAACTCATCCGCCTCACGCTGGCGCGTCTGCATGATTTCAGAAAAGCTCTTGAAGGGATCGCCCATGGCGGCGGGCGCCAGATCGCTCAGCCGCAGCCGGATGGTGGCCGTCTGCTCCTGCGCCCACATTCAAGCTGATAGTGCGCCGCAGACTTCGTTCCCGTTTTCTCGGGGTTGACCGCGTTGTGATTCTCCTTGAACCACGTAGTTGTTGATCCCATCTTTCACGTAAGGACGTGGCATTGGCTGTGCCGAAGACCCGCTCGTTGTTGGTCTCATTTTCCGTGAACAGCAGCGGGACATCTCCTTCGCAGTACAGATACCGCTCGCCCTAGATCGGCGTGTGACGCTGCAACCGCCTGTAGCGCCTTTCTGGCCTGGAACCTGTTTCATGGAGGGCTTGGGTGTTCCTGGCCACCATGTCCAGGTGTTGCGAAACCACAGTGTCGGCAGGACATGCAGTGTGGCTGCCTCTGGCCCGCGATTGCACACGCTGATCTGGATCAGAATGTCTTCCGGAGTCTGCTTGGCATATTCCACGAAGACGTCGAAGTAGCGGTCTTCGTTGAAGACGCCCGTGTCGAGCAGTTCATATTCCATGTCGCCGCGATTGCGCCGCTTGTTGGTCTCGATCAGATCGCCGTAGGGGAAAGCCGCCTGCGGATACTTGTACAGATACTTCATGTACGAGTGCGTGGGCGTGCTGTCGAGATAGAAGTAGTATTCCTTGACGTCTTCGCCGTGGTTGGCCTCGCTGTTGGTCAGGCCGAACATGCGTTCCTTGAGGATGGGATCGTTGCCATTCCACAGCGCGACGCTGAAGCACAGCAGTTGCTTTTCATCGCTGATTCCGGCGAGACCATCTTCGCCCCAGTGGTAAGCCCGGGAGCGGGCCTGGTCGTGGGTGAAGTAGTCCCAGGCATTTCCATCCTGGACTGTAGTCCTCGCGAACTGTGCCCCACTGCCGCTCGCTGAGGTACGGGCCCCACTTTCTCCACGGAGTCTTGGATGTACGGGCTTGTTCGAGTCTTGCAATTTCCGGGTCTGGGCGCATGACTAATCCTCTTTCGAAATCCGTTCAGACGCATTCACGCGGGAACGATTCCGAGAGGGAACGTACACTTCACCGAGATGAGCTTACAATTGGCAAAACTACTGGCTCATCAAAAAAGCGTTTTAGAATTATATGGGCTTGGATATTTGCGTCACGGTAAACGTCTATTTGCGAGAAATATTATTCAGACCATGCAGAAATGAAACCACCGTGGCAGCGGCTTTCTTAGGCTCAGTGACAACAAGCATGTGCCCGGCTCCGGGGAATGAAACTAGCGTGACTCGTGGTCCTAGCTCTTGTTTCAGCAGTTCGCCATTTTTTGGAGGCGCGATCTGGTCTTCTGCCCCTTGCACTACAAGATATTTGCTCTCTCCCGCCGGTGCCCACCACTCCTTGAGTGGTGTGTTGTCCATCGCTGTTCTCTGTATGCCCGCCGCTTGGGGAGCGCGGCAGGGCTTGATCAGTTTCGACACCATAGGGATGTCTTTGGGATCACTCACGAGGTACTTCATTGCATCCATCATATCGGCATCCGTCGCTGAGGGATCGAAGATTGTTTTTACGGCTAGTTCCGCGGGTGGCTCGGGTTGAACTTTTCCGCCAGCGGCAAAAAGAATGACGCTGCGAACCAGTTCCGGATGATCTGCAGCCAGCGTCCGCGCCACGCGATTTCCAAACGCATGCCCAGCAATATTGACCCGTCCCAACTTCAGCGCCTTTATTACGCCAGCAACATCATCAGCCAGCGTGTGGAGTGTGACGCCTTCTCCTGAACCAGTACTCTTGCCCGAACCTCTGAAATTTATTCGGACCACTTGATATCCAGCGTCAGCCAAGTCTTGTGAAAGCCCCTTCAGATATCCGACAGTAAGGCTTCCGAAGGGCAGCAAGACAATCGGTTCACCTTTTCCTTGACTGAAGTACTCGATGTTAGAATCGGCGAGCTTAACCACGCCCTCTTCCACGTGGTTCATTGGCATTGCAGTTTGTGATGTTGCCATCTCCCAAAATGGAACCGTTGAAAGCAGACCGGCAAGCATTAATAAGCACATCCAACGGACCAGCATCGGTGTATCACGTTTTGCGACCGAGAAGAATCCACGCACCAATCGCGAGCGTCGGCTCGAGAATGGCAAGCGCCACCAAAAAATGAGGGAACACTCCGGCTATCGCCAAGGGCACGAGCACTGCCGGTACGAATATCAAACGATCGATTACCGAAGCGGCGACAACTTGCCGTGCGCCCGAACGACCGCCGAATACATAGAGCCAGCCGATAACTCCAACCGTCAAGCCAATCACGCGAAAGAGAGCTTCCTCGTGCCCAACAAAAGCAGGATCCATGAAGAGTGTCTGGACCGCGCCCGGCCAAGCAACGAGAAGTGCTCCAGTTCCCAGATAGAGGAGGCCGTTCATCGCTGTGTACTTGGAGCCAATGGACAAGTTGGCCGGCCTTTCCAGAAGATCCTTGATGAGTGACATCATGCACCTCCATTGCGGATGGTCTCGTAAGCGCAAGGCAAGATCGCCCGATCTATTTCGGCGAGACGGCTTGCCCCGTTACCCAAAATCCAAATAGCGAGAGGCCAGAACGCGCCATATCGTCTCTGATTGTCGGACGCCAAATACTGCTCCGATTGATGCTTTTCTTGTAAGTGTCACAAATGACAGACGCTGGGGAGGTTGGGTGCTGGTTTCGAACGGCCTTGAGTCACTTCCTTGTTATTTTTGCCAGTTGCTCCGTGGCATTTGCCTTCGTATCCTCGCGATTCGCTGAACTGTGATCTTGCCAATGAGACCACCACGTCTCATTCGCCGTCGCCCGAATCAGGATTTCTTGTTCGTTCATCGGTCTTGGAGGATTCTCGTGCGGTCAGCAAAGAGAATTCTTTTGATCGCCTCATTGGCGTCGTCGCTCTTCTGTGCCTGGATGCTTGGGCTCTTCCTGCACGCGCACGTGGCAGCGCAGTCTTCCGCTGAGAGTGTCGTCTATCTCGATCAGGGATGGTCGCAGGCAGATCGGGAAATGTGGTACCAGATCTCGCAAGGCTCGACCATCATCGCGTACGACATCTTCCTCAATCTAGAGGTTGCGGGAAGCGAGGAACTCTTTCGGTCGGATGCGAATAGCGAGCGCTACGGCCTAATCACTCAGCCCGCGAATCCCAGGACCAACCCGGACGCCTTGCCAGTCGGTTTGACAAAGACGGTGGTGACAGAAGGTCAGTGGAAGGGCGAGTCAGTCGGTGTGAACTGTGCGCTCTGCCATACCGCACAACTGACTTACCAAGGAAAGCGCATTCGCATCGATGGCGGTGTCGGTAATACGTTCGACTTCATGGCGTATTCCTATGCCCTTGATGACGCAATGCAGGCCGCATTAAGTGACACGGCAAAGTTCGATCGCCTGGCCGCGCGACTCGGCGTATCCAGCCCAGACGCCAAGAGCTCTTTTCGCAAACGCTTTGAGAGTGATGCCGGGCGAGTGCATCAGTACCGCACCCGTGCCGTAGTCGCGCCGATACCTTGGGGGCCCTCTCGAATCGATGCCATCGGTTTGATCGTCAATCGTCTGGTGTCTACGACACCCGGAATTCTCGAGAACTGGTCTACTCCGTTAGCGCCCACCAAACCTCCTTTCGTCTGGAATTCTCCCCAAGGTTCGTGGACGCAATGGCGCGGCGTGCAGCAGGATCCGATCTCGCGCAACCTGACAGAGACTATGGGTGTGTTCATGTCCATGGACTTACGATCCAAGACGCCCCAAGACGGCCTTTTCGATTCGAACGCCCAGATCCTAAATCTGCAGAAAATTGAGAACTCACTTCAACGATTGGCGCCCCCAAAATGGCCGGAAGAATTCTTGGGAAAAATCGACCGCAAGAAAGCCCTCGAGGGCAAGGCGCTGTTCGTCAGCATCTGCGCGGGCTGCCACAATGTTTGGCCCTATACATGGACGGAGCCAAACAAATACGGCAAGCGCTTCATCAGGGTTGGACTCATTCCACAAACACTCGTTGGCACCGATCCTGGGCAGTTCCAAGACCTGAGACCGTACGCGATTACGGCTCAGTTCAGCGACTACCTGCCGCCTCCATACAAGAGCAACGACATGATACCGACAGCTGTTCTCTACCGCATCGTGGAAAGCGCGGTACTCGAAAAGGCGCTGGCGCAACTCAAACTTACCGAGGCGCAAACAATCGCTCTGCATGGCTATCGGGAGTACCCGCTGCCAGCCCCGCCGGTCGGCGTGTACAAAGCAGCACCACGCGATGGAGTGTGGGCCACGCCGCCATTCCTGCATAACGGATCGGTGCCCAATCTTTACGAGATGCTGCTCCCGGCCAAGGAGCGGACAAAGAAGTTCTATGTCGGAAGAGAGTTCGATCCGGTGAAAGTGGGGCTCGATACCAGCGGAAAGTCCGGGACCTTCCTTCTGGACACATCACTGCCAGGAAATTCGAATGTCGGCCACTCCTTTGAAAATGGCACTCTCGGGAATGGCATCATCGGCCCGCTGCTGACCGAAGAACAGCGATGGGCAATCATCGAATATTTAAAATCCATTCCCGAGGAAGCTGGCCGCGTCACGCCGTTCGGCGGACCGCCGAATGCTCAGTCCGGCCATGGGTGGTAGTCGAAGCCATGAGCCGCTTGCCCTTTATGAGATCTGATCCGGGGTTCCCTGTTACTTCTGCCAATAGCAGAGTGGCCTTGGACTTTCTATTCTCGCGATTTGCAGCTTTGTGATCTCGCGATTAGATGCCAACACACATCTCTATCGCGTTGACGTAAATCAGAGTTTTTGGTCGTGCACCTGTCTTGGAGGATTATCGTGCCAATTTCGAAGAGCGTTCTTTGGCCTGTCGTTGCTTTAGTGGTGTTGATTACCGGGGCTGTGGCGTTCGGTGTCTTTCGGCATGATTCCGGCACACCTCAAGCTTCTAAAGACAAGGTTATCTTTCTCGATCAAGGGTGGTCGAAGGAAGTTCGGGAGGGCTACTACCACATATCACAGGGCACAACGGTGATGCCGTACGACATTTTTCTCAGCCTGGAGGCCGCTGGCAGCCAGGAACTTTTTCGCTCAGACGCCAACAGCGAAAGGTATGGCCTGACCCCCGACCCGGCGGATCCACAGTGGAATCCCGATGGCTTGCCGATCGGCCTGGGTAAGACCGTGACGACCGAGGGTCCATGGAAGGGCGAAGACGTCGGAATAAACTGCGCGACTTGCCACAATACTGAGCTGTTCTATCAAGGCAAACGCGTCCGCATTGATGGAGGAGTCGGAAATCACTTCGACCTCGAAGCGTATGTATTTGCTCTGGATGACGCCGTGCAAGGAACGCTGAAGGATTCGGCAAAGTTCGATCGTCTGGCGGCGCGAATGGGAGCTTCAAGTGCGGACGCAAAGAGCGACCTGCGGAAACGATTCGAAACGAATGCCAATCGTATCCATAGTTTCCGGACCACCGTTCTGCTCACCCCCTACCCCTGGGGACCGTCGCGAATGGACGCCATCGGCATGATCGTCAACCGCGTAACCTCCGTGGCACCCGAAATTCCCCAGAACTGGTTTGCTTCCCTCGCGCCTAGCAAGCCTCCCTTTCTCTGGAATTCTCCCCAAGGATCCTGGACACAATGGCGCGGCGTGCAACAAGATCCAATTGATCGCAACCTAACGGAAACTATGGGCGTTTTCATGTCAATGAATCTGACCGCCAAGTCCCCCGAGGAAGGCCTCTTCCAATCGAACGCCCGCCTGAAGACTCTTGAGGAGATTGAGGGCTGGCTGAATCACCTGGCACCTCCCAAATGGCCAGAAGAGGCGTTTGGAAAAATCGACCGCGCGAAGGCAGCCCAGGGCAAAGAGCTATTCCAGAGCCACTGTGCGGAGTGCCACAATTCCTATCCCTATTCGTGGACCGCACCCAACAAGTACGGCAAGCGCTTCCTTGAAGTTGGACTGGTGCCGGAGAGCTATGTGGGCACCGATCCGATGCAGTTCGAAGAGCTGCGGCCGTTCGTGGCGACGGCGCACTTGGCTCCGTACCTGCCGGGACCCCTTAAGGACAAGAGTCTCTTGCCGCAGGGCGAACTCTATTACGGGCTAGCGCAAAGCATTCTGCGTGCAGCACTGTTAAACGTTAAACAGACGCCAGAGGAAGCCGCGCAGATGCACGGCTATAGGGAACTTCCCGTCCCAAATCCCTCGCCGGTGCCGCACTACAAGGCAGCGCCACGCGAAGGTGTGTGGGCAACGCCTCCTTTCATGCACAACGGATCAGTGCCCAATCTCTACGAAATGCTCATTCCGGCAGCCCAGCGCACGAAGAAGTTCTATCTGGGACGAGAGTTCGATCCGGTCAAGGTCGGCGTGGATACCTCGGGGAAATCAGGAACCTATCAGATAGACACATCGCTGGTCGGAAGTTCGAACGCCGGCCACTCATTCGAAAATGGCCCCCTGGGGAACGGCATCATCGGACCACTGCTAACTGACCAGGAACGCTGGGCGATCATCGAGTATCTGAAATCGATTCCAGAGAACGCAGGCCAGGTCACACCATTCGGCGGTCCCTCAAACGCGACCACTGGCCATGCTAAATGGGGAGAGCAGCCAAAGCCCTGAAATTGAGCGCACCCTTACAACCACAGGAGAATAGCGATGTCCGACCATGTAGATGGGCCGAGGTCGATCGGCGACCCATCGATAGACCTGAGTGATCTGTTCGCGTTCACTAGTCCGGAAAATCCGGGCCGTACGGTGCTCGCTGCAAATGTATTTCCTTCGGCAGGGACGACCGCGATGTTTTCAAACGTTGTGAATCACGCGATTGTGGTTCGTCGGATGACTGTGGCTGGGCTTGGCGAAAACGCAAAGTTTAAACCGAGCGATCCTGAGTACCGCTTCAACGTCCGATTTAGTGCGCTTGAACGAGGCACTGAGGGAGCGAAGCCCATACAGCGCGGCACTTGCACTCTCCCGGGTGGCCAGGAACTCAGCTTTGTAGTAAACGACGAAAAAGGTGCGTCGACTACTGACGGAACGTTTCGTGTGTTTGCTGGCCTGCGCTCCGATCCGTTTTATCTCGCGTGGCTGGTTGCAACGCTGACGAAGTTCCCCAATCTGCTGGAGCACGACAACGTGCTGGCTATCGTCATCGAATTTGACACTAAACGCGTACTCGATCCCGATAAGGGCTCGCTCTTCGGTGTTGTTGCTGAGACCAGTGCGATTCCCCAACCCCGAAGTCTCATCGGACATGAACCTCCGCGTTTCGATTCGGTGGGGCGTCCGGAACAGACCAACATGCGTCTCAATAATCCGGCTCTGGCAGGGACGGACGACTTGCGCGACCTATGGAATCAGCAGACTCCATTTGCGCTGCCAGAAGAAATCCGGCCTCTATTCCTCCAGCGCATGGTGGAGAGTCTGAAAAATTGGGATATGCGGGATGGCAAGGCGGATTGGACGCCACAGGCCATAGCTGCCGCCGCCGAGGTCTACCTTGATGATTTTTTATTGTTCGACGTTTCGAAGCCGACGAGCGACACGAGTTTTCTTGAGATTGAGAAAAGCACACTCCACGGTCAAGCATATAAGACGGGCGGCGGACGTACCGTGAACGCGAACGTGATCGATATCATGATTACGTGGATGGTGAACAACGACCGCGAGTTCCTTCAAGGCGGCTCAACGAAGGCGACCAAACTTGGGACGAACTCCTTTCCCTACGAAGCTTCTCCCAACACAGAACTACAAGCAGTGACTGAAAGTGTGGACGTGTCCGCTGCTCCTGATAAGGTCTGGGATGTCATCGGGAAGTTCGGCGGTGCATGGTCTCCGTTGATCGCGAAAATTGAGGTCGTCGGAGCAGGTGTCGGCCAATTGCGAATGATCGAAACAGTAGACGGTAAAGAGATCATCGAACGCCTCGAAGAGATCGACAATTCGCAAAGACGTTATAAGTACACGATGATTAACGGCGTTCCAGCCGTGGATTACACGGGTTGGCTGGACGTCAAACCCAAAGGAACCGGAAGTTCCGTCGAATGGCGTGTGCAATATTGGGCCGATGGTCAGCCGGACATAGTCGTGAAGACTATTGTTACCACGCTGCTGAAGACTAGCCTGGCGAGCCTTAAAACACGATTTGGTGCCTCGCAATGATCGCCGTGCGAGCTCTCGATCTCGATTGTCCCGTGGTTACGGATGGCCACATTGCGGTGAATAATCTTGAAAGCGCACGGCGGCAATCCTGGAGCCGGTTCTGGCAGGATCCGCAACGGCCCGGAATTGCTGAGTACATCGTGGAACAAGAACAATTTATGGCGCAGTATGTCGGCGACTTGGGCGCACTGGAGCGGTTAGACGGGTTGGTGGATCAGCTCGATCGCGTGTGTGCGGATGAAATGCGAACGGCCCTCATCCGCGCGCAGGTCGCATCGATGGGACATCGTTTCGAGGAGGCGAGAAGCTATCTCGCTCAAGCAGTAGCCCACGGGGCGCCGCAAGCCGATGTCAATCGCCTCATGCTGAGCATCGATCAAGCCTGCGGCACGAACCTGGAGTCGGTGCTGGAAGCCCGGCGCAAGATGGCGGCAGAGTCCGAGCGATTGGAAGACCTGGTGCCGCTCGGCGGATTGCTGGCTGATCTGCGCGAATTCGAGGAGGCCGACGCTGTCTATCTGCGCGCATTGAGTAGCTATCAAGATGTATCTCCGTTCGCCGTGGCATGGGTTTGCTTTCAGCTTGGCGCGCTGTGGGGGGAGCTTGTACCCGAACCACAACCTGAGCGGGCTGCGCGCTGGTATCAAAAAGCGATCGAATATTTGCCGTGCTACGTGAAAGCGCGCGTGCACTTGTCGGAGATTTATCTGGAATCTGGAAATGTTGCAGATGCAGAAGCCCTACTGATTCCAGCGGTTTCAAGTGGCGATCCGGAAGTGAATTGGCGTCTTGCCGATGTGCTGGCAGCGATGGGAAGACCTACGGAATCGGAAGCGCAGATGCAGGCCGCGCGGTCCGGCTTCGAGACTCTGCTAGATAAGTACTTGCTGGCGTTTGCGGATCACGGCGCAGAGTTCTACTCCGGCAGCGGCAACGATTCGCGAAGGGCATTTGAATTGGCAATGGTCAATCTCGCGAACCGTCCAACCTTGCGTGCTTTCGAGCAGGCCTACGAGACCGCAATCGGAGCTGGCGAAACGCAAGCGGCATCTGAACTGCTTATTTCTGCCCGCAAACGATGGGGTGGAACGTATGGCTTTGGACTATCGGAACTCGCGGCAGTGAATCATGTGGAAAGTCAGAAGGGAGAAACTACATGATAGTTGATCGCAGAACTTTTATCCGGGTGAGTGCGCCATTTGTTGCGGCGGCGTCTGCACTTGCGAGCTTTCCGTCCGTTTTGCCTGGCGTGGCGCCATCTTCTTTGCCTGCTGTCATTGATGATGTACCAGGCGTCGTATTCAAAATTGCCGGATGGGATCGTTGCGCGGAAGTTGCAGGGGCTTGTCTGAAGACATCATCGACCGGTCTTGTGGAAAGTAACGTGGTGGGCGATGAGATTTTCATTAGCATCAATCAATCTTGGCGTACCGCCTGGCGATGACCTGAGCGGTTGTACGCGTATCACGCCCTTAGACCTGAAAACGAAAACGTCTTCGCCTTCGTCGAGTTCGCGTTAACAAAAGGCACGCACTCTCCTCATCGACGACTGGGAGACCCTTGAGGGCTGATGAAAAAACGTTGCCTGCTCACGGTTTTCTTTGGATTGTCCATGGTTGCGCTTTTCTGTCCGGGTGCTGCCGGGCAGTCTCAGACATCCGATACAGAGACCCAAGTTTGGCCTGAAGTAGATCTCCATTTGCAACTGCCGTCGCATCTGCGCATCCTCGCGTTTAGTGGGCTGGAGCAAGGCATAAATTATTCTTACCAACAGTGGTATGCGGCAGGGGCACTGGGCTATCAGTTCAAGCCCATCTTGAGAGAACACGTATTAAATATTGACCCGGACAAAGAGCACTATCTTGTTTTCGGCGGCGGCTATGAGTTCCTTCGAACGACTCAGTTGGGGGTAGTGAAAAACGAGAACCGGATGACTATCGACGTGACGCCAGGCTTTCTCCTTCCAGCCAAGATCCTGGTACGCGACAGGAATTGGGTCGAACTTCGCTGGATCGATGGCACGTATTCGACAACTTATCGGAACATGGTGACGATCGAACGCGGTCTTCTTGTTCACGGCTTTCGTTTTAGTCCCTACGGTTCTGCCGAGGTCTTTTACGACGGCCCGAAGCATTCCTGGAACGAAGAGTGGTATACCGCAGGGATTCAATGGCCATACAAGAGTCTTCTAATGGTGGAGACTTATTACAGACGAGAACACTGCGATACCTGCGTTCCCACCGACTGGAACGTGGGCGGAGTGACGTTGCACTTCTACTTTAGTAAAGCGAAGTGAGCGATATGCATGTGGTTCAACGCAAGATTTGACGGATGACCTGAAGCGAATTCTATCAGTGCAATGGGCCAAAGCCGATTGGCCTTGGCCCTGTCACTTCTTACACTTACATCGCAACGGAGCAAAGAGCAGCATTGTCGAGTCTCTTAAGACGCAGTGCAGTTTAGGCCAGCGCCGTGAGGAGCATCCAGAAAGCGTTCCAGCGATGGACAGCATGAGTGCGCGAGGCGGATCGAGAATAGAAGGGCCAAAAAAATGAACGCTACATGGACAAGAAGCTTCACGGCCGTTGCATTGCTACTCTCCGTCGCAGTTGTTGCTCCGGCAGCGCGCGCTACTCAAGCGCAGGCTCAATCAGACGATGCCACTTCGGCGAAGCCGGAAACCACGGTTTCCTCGCAGGACAAACCGGAAGCTAAACCAGCCGATAAGAACTCTGGGAAACCAAAACCGAAATCAGCAGAGGAACCCGAAGCCAATACCAACGCCGGGGCGGAAGCTCTTCAAAAAGCGACGCAAAATCCGGTTGCTAGTCTCATCAGTGTCCCCATCCAGAACAACAATAATTTTGGAATCAGTCCCGGCGACCGTACGCAGGACGTCTTAAATATTCAGCCTGTGATACCAGTCGGCATTTCAAAGAACTGGAACCTAATCGTTCGCTGGATTATGCCGATCGTCTACCAACCGCTGCCCATCCCGCCAGCAGATCCGCAAACGGGGGTCTACGGATTCGGGGATATGGTCCCGACATTCTTCCTATCGCCGAAGAAGCCAGGAAAGCTGATCTGGGGAATAGGCCCCGTCTTCCAGTTACCCACAGCCACAAGCACGTATCTGGGGCAGGGTAAGTTGGGAATCGGGCCGTCTGCGGTTGCGCTGATGCAACCTGGCCACTGGACATTAGGTGTGCTGCTCAACAATGTGTGGTCCGTAGCTGGTTCCGGCAGCCGTCCGGCGGTCAATCAGTTCCTACTGCAATATTTCATCAACTACAACTTAAAGAAGGGCTGGTATATCACTTGGCAGCCCACCCTGACCGCAAACTGGGAAGCAACGAATGGTGGCCGCTGGGTTGTGCCGTTTGGCGGTGGGTTGGGAAGAATCATGAAACTGGGAGCCCAGCCTGTATCTATTACGGGTCAGTTTTATGGAAACGCTGTTCATCCCCCTGGGGCTTCGTCTTGGACAATGCGATTACAATTTGCGCTACTGTTTCCCAAGCTAAGCAAGGAAGAGCAGGAGATGCTAATGGAGAAAAAACTGAAGCAGCTGGAACAGGAGCAACCTCCGAAGAATTGAATTCCACTCGAGAGAGGCCCTGATCCATGCCGTTGACAATCAAACGAGGGATCCGAGCGACAAGGCACTCACTCAATTTCCCGCGGTCCCGTGCAGGATTTCGGCACATTGTTTTTGGAAGGTAGAAGGAGAGTTTAATGAAGCGCAACGTAAAGCGAGCTCTTGTTATTGCCATATTCCTCACAGCCGTGGGACTAATCGTGTCACCTGCCGCCTCGGCGCAGGTCAAGAAACCCAATATCCTCGTCATCTTCGGCGACGATATCGGATACTCCAACATCAGCGCATATAACATGGGCATGATGGGATACAAAACACCCAATATCGATGGCGTAGCGAAACAAGGAGCGATTTTCACCGACTATTATGCGCAACAGAGCTGCACTGCTGGCCGGGCGGCATTTATTACTGGTCAAAGTCCGTTCCGCACAGGGCTATTGAAGGTAGGACTTCCCGGTGCTGATCTTGGTTTGCGCGCGCAGGATCCTACTATTGCCGATTTGCTGAAGGGACAAGGCTACATGACCTTTCAGAACGGCAAAAATCATCTGGGTGATCGAAATGAGTTTCTCCCTACGGTGCACGGATTTGATAAATTTTTCGGCAACTTCTATCACTTGAACGCCGAAGAAGAGCCGGAGAACGTGGACTATCCCAAGAACCCCGCATTCATGGCGAAGTTTGGGCCGCGGGGAGTGTATAAGTGCACAGCGACAGCCACGGAAAATCCCGCACCGCCGGATCCTCGTTTTGGCCCGTGGGGAAAGCAAACCTGCGAAGACACCGGGCCTCTCTCCAAGCAGCGCATGGAAACGGCAGACGAAGAATTTCTGGCCGCGACACTCGCAGATATGGATAGCTCTGTGAAAGCTGGAAAGCCCTTCTTCATCTGGCACAACACGACGCGAATGCACATCTGGACGCACCTCCAGCCGAAGTACCAAGCCATGGTTGCCGAGAAGGGGCTTTATGGCGCTGGGATGACGGAATTCGACGACAACATTGGCGTGCTACTCAAAAAGCTGGACGATTTAGGTATAGCCGACAACACCATCGTCATCATTACCACCGATAACGGCGCGGAGACATTTTCCTGGCCCGATGGCGGCACCACGCCATTTCGCGGCGAGAAAAATACGAACTGGGAAGGTGGGTATCGGGTGCCCATGATCGTTCGCTGGCCAGGCCTGATCAAGCCGGGGACTATCATCAACGATATTTGCGCGCATGAGGATTGGGCTGCAACGCTTCTGGCGGCCGCAGGTGAACCGGATGTTGTTCAGAAGCTGCTGAAGGGGTACCAATCTAATGGGAAGACCTTCAAAGTCCATCTGGATGGCTACAACCTTATGGATATGCTGGCTGGTAAGGCGCCTGGACCGCGGAAAGAGTTCTTCTATTGGACCGACGACGGTGATTTCGCCGGACTCAGGTACGAAAAATGGAAGCTCGTCTTCCTGGAACAGCGTGAGCACGGATTCGGCGTTTGGGGCAATCCTTTAATCCCTCTACGTGTGCCTCTGATCGAAGACCTCCGTGCCGATCCCTATGAGAGAGCCTCTTACGAGGCTTCTGACTACGACCATTGGATGATTGACCGCGTTTACATACTTGTTCCCGCGCAGGCGTTCGTCGGGCAGTTCCTAATGACGTTTAGGGAATTCCCGCCACGCCAGACCCCGGCCAGCTTCGGAATTGACCAGGTGATGGAGAAGCTGCGGGCAGGCATCCAGTCGGATAACTAATCCACTCTTTACAGTTCTAGATTCAATTGAGTTAGATCAATTTTCTTTATGCATTAAGGTCAGCACTTCTGCTCTGCTAACTCGCCGAACGCTTAAGCGTTGTCTTTATCCCTGATGGAGCCGGACATCAGGCTCCGCAGTGACGCGACGATACTTTCCGAACCGTCGCTCGGCAGCAAGTGTCAAAAGTGACTGTCACGCAGGCCGGGCGAAAGCGTGAAGACAGGTAGTGACGCGGGTGAGTAAGTAGACTAAACAAAAATGGAAGATGATTCGCGGGGCGCTCCAGGCAGGGCGGCTGCGATTCGATCAGCGCCAGATCAAAGTGTTTTACTTTCTGGAGAGAGGAAGACAAATGTCGATTGAGGCCAGGAATCTCCTGAGGTTGAAATCGTTTTGGTGTGCCATACCGATAGCATTCATCCTTCTTCTGACGCTTCCCGCTACGCTCCGCGCTTAGCAGAACGACGACTTTGATGACTATAAAGTGCGGATCGACGGATTTGAACAAAACCAGGAGGCGTCGCACTTTTTCAGATTCTAGCTAGTGATCCTAAACCGCCGGAGCCTGGGAGCCAAGCTGCATCACTAGAGGCCGGGGTAGCTAAGTTGGTCCTGCGACTTGTGAATATGGCTGCCCACAATTGGATGTTCTTGGGTCAATGAGTGACGACAATCCTCGTCGACACCATCATCTAAATCGGATAGAAACGCTGTGAGTTGGTGCTCAAGGTGAGGGATGCGTTCGTTCGCAACCGCGAATAGGCCGCGCTCGATTTCGCCCGCTTGAATCTGCCCCGCAAAACCGCCGCGCGCGCGCGAGCCAAAGCTGAACTGGCGAAACACTGTACGGCGATCACGCTTACGCCAGAAGCATCTAGTTTCCGAATTTCGGGGGATTGGAACTTACTTGGCGGACGTTCGGATGGTGCCGGGGGCCAGAATCGAACTGGCTACGCCCGCCTTTTCAGGGCGGCGCTCTACCACTGAGCTACCCCGGCACGTGTGGTGTAGAAATTGTATGGGGTGCGGCGCGATTGTGTCAATTCGCGAGAGATGAATGACTTTGGCTGAGCTGTAAGGACCCCCGAAACGAAGAGAAGTGAAATTCCTAGAACTCCTTTGATAAATGGATCATGCGCGGGAGAAGGAGTTGCCCCGGGCGCTTAAGCCATAATCTTGCTGGCCGTCGAAGTCGGAGCTGAAGCTTCGATCCCTTAGAAGGAATTTATAGGATGGCTGCTAGTGTAAGGTCTGTCGTGCTTTAGCTCACTGCGCCGATTCATCGAACTCTTTCATCCAGCTCTTGCCTTTCAGCACTTCGCGCGGGCGTGTGCCGTCTGGTGGGCCGACGATGCCGTCTTTTTCCATGATGTCGATCAAGTGGGCAGCGCGGCCGTAGCCGATACGCAGGCGCCGCTGCAATGTGGAGGTAGAGGCGCGGCCCATTTCGCAGACAACGCGGACGGCGTCCTGGTAAAGAGCGTCGTCGACAGGCTCGCCGCCGGCTTCCGCGTCGCCACCTGCAGAACCTTCGACTTTTCCATTCTCATCCTTGGGCGCTTCGAGGAGGTGCTCGTTGTACTTGGCCTGAGCTTGCGCTCTCCAGAAGTCGCAAACTCTGACGATTTCGTCTTCCGAAACGAGTGGTCCGTGAATGCGGTGGAGACGCGCCGAGCCGGCAGGCAGATAGAGCATGTCGCCTTTGCCCAGCAGCGATTCGGAGCCGTTTGCATCGAGAATTGTTCGCGAATCGACTTTGCTGGCTACACGGAAAGAAATACGGGCGGGGAAATTCGCTTTGATCAAGCCGGTGATCACGTCCACCGACGGCCGCTGCGTCGCAAGAATCAAGTGGATACCAACGGCGCGTGCCATTTGCGCCAGCCGCGTGATGGACTCTTCGACGTTATTGGTGTCCACCATCATCAAGTCGGCGAGCTCGTCGATCACGATCACGAGGTAGGGAAGTGGCTTGTGTTCGCTCTCCTCGACGTTTTCGAAGAGCGACAGGGATTGCGCCTTTTGAAAGGTGCGGTTGTATTGTTCGATGTTTCGCACGCCGCGTTGTGCGAGAAGCTTTAAACGTTTTTCCATCTCGCGTGTCGCGTTGCGCAGCACGTTCGAGGCGATTTTTGGATCGGTGACTACGGGCGCAATCAAATGCGGAATGTTTTCGTAGAGGTTCAGTTCTAGGCGCTTCGGATCGACTAGAACCATCTTCACGTCATCGGGGCTGGCCTTATAAAGGATTGACATCATCAGCGAGTTGATGAAAACGCTCTTGCCGGTACCCGTCGAACCGGCAATCAGCAAGTGGGGCATGGCGGCGAGGTCGGTGACGCGAATCCGTCCGTGCAAATCACGCCCCATCGCGAGGGTTAGTTTGCTCGGCGAATTGCTGAACTCTGGAGCTTCTATAATCTCTCGCAGCGCGATGGTCTGGCGGGTGAGGTTCGGGACTTCAATTCCAATCGTTGATTTACCTGGGATGCGCTCGATCAAAATCGATTCGGCTTGCAGCGCCAGGCACAAATCTTCGGTCAGACCGATGATGCGGCTGTACTTGATCCCCGCTTCGGGCTTGAACTCAAATGTGGTGACGACTGGCCCGGGATTGATCTGTGTTACGCGCCCCTGAATATCGAACTCGAGGCACTTGGCTTCAATCGCGCGTGCACGTTCCTTTAATTCATCTTCGTCAATCTTCTGGCTGCGTTCTCCCTCCTGGAGTAAAGAAGGGGATGGCAATTTGTAGTTGAGATTGCCCTTGGCGATTTTTGGCTCGCCAGTCTTCTTTGCGACGGTTTTTTCAGGACCAGCGAAGACAATCGGCTCTTTCCGCCGTGGCGCATCTTGTTTTTCTGTTTCTTCTTCTTTCTCGTCCTCAAAAACTTCGCTCTCATCCGCCAATTGAATCGATTTGACCGGCTCAGCCACAGCGGTGGCAGTACCGAACGACTGGGGCGACACCGGCTTGCGGCCGGAAATACGCGTTTCTTCAACGCGTCGCCGCATGCGCTCCTGCTCTCGATCATCTCTCCAGGAGTGCCAACGCGCTGCCGCCTTCTGCAGAAGGCCCAGTCTTTCTACGGCGCCGAGCGGTCCCTTCGAACTTGTCGCCCATGCATGCGTACCGGCAAAGGAAAAGCTGGTCGTCATGAAAACCGCGGTGATAAGTACGGCAAAAGCGATCACGTAAGCGCCCCAGTTGAAGCCGCTGCGCAAGCCGTGCGCGAGCAACTCGCCCAGCATCCCGCCCGCAGGGACGGCGCCCCGGACGCCCGGCAAGGGGAGCAAAGCCAAAAGGGAAGGGAGCGAAATAATCAGCAGGGCATATCCAATGAGGGTAGCCACTTGAGAATCGATCGCTCGGCTGCGGCACCACCTCCAGCCAAGCACAAGCAAGGCCATCGGCAGCAGGAATGCCGCAAAGCCAAGCACTTGGAAGAGCAAGTCCGCGCCATAGGCGCCGGCGGGCCCAATCCAGTTTCGCGCGGAAGAGCCTTCGGGCCCAGCGGCGCTCACGTTGAATGCCGCGTCGTGCGGGGAATATGAAATCAGCGCCAGCGCCATCAGCAGGCCCAGCGTGATACACAAAAAGCCAATCAGCTCATTGAGCCGTTTGTTTTCGGTCGGAGTCAGCAAACGCACGGGGTTCTCCTCAGCATTTTGGGGAAGGCTGAGTGGTGCGACGGGCACGTTGGCGCTATCGCGCGCCCGCCTGGAGAAACGCTAAAACAAGCACGATGATACCAAACAACAGTCTGTAGAAAACAAATAGTTTGAGCGTGTGTGTTTGCAGGTAGCGCAGAAAAAACGCGATTACGAAATATCCGGCTACGCCGGAAACCAGGATGCTGATGAGTAGCGTGGAAAGCGGCAAATCCAGGCCGCCGGCTTTGTGCAGCTTGATCAGCTTGGGCAAGTGCGAGACCACTGCTCCCGCAATTAGCGGCGTGGAAAGGAGGAAGGAAAACCTTGTTGCGGCTTCGCGCGTAAAACCGCGAAAGAGCCCTGCGGTAATCGTGATACCCGAACGTGAAACTCCGGGGCAAAGGGCAAGCGCTTGGGCGGTGCCGATTGTGACTGCATCTCCTATATTCGACTGTTCGATCGGTCTCTTGAGTGGAGATTTGGAATCCGCCCACCACATCACTAGCGCGACGGCAATCAATGAAATCGCGATCACATAGGGTGTGCGGAAGTGTTCTTCAATCTTGTGTTCGAATAGGGCGCCCAGAATTCCGCCGGGAATGGTTCCAATCACCATGTACCAGAAGAGCTTTTTGTGCTGACCCACTTCTTCAGCGGTGGCGTTCGCCGGATATTTCGCTCCCACACCGCAAAGCGCCAGCGTCAGCCAATCCTTGAAGAAATACAGAAGCACGGCAACCAACGTGCCGGCATGCAGCGCGACATCGAATGCTAG
The DNA here is from genome assembly GCA_963784015.1 of uncultured Acidobacteriota bacterium. GTDB lineage: Bacteria > Acidobacteriota > Terriglobia > Acidiferrales > UBA7541 > Acidiferrum. Next base: position 2,254,713 of record CAWAPX010000013.1, on the reverse strand, counting down.
GCCTGGATCTTGCCAGCCCAGCAGCCAAGGAAACAGGGTGAGGTGCGCCGTGCTGCTCACAGGCAAGAATTCGGTGAAGGCTTGGACTAGGGCGAGGACAATCGCCTGATATAGGGGCATTTGTTTTAGGGTTCCTTTTGCGCCGGAGCCGATTTGCTTGTGCCTGGTGGCAAAATCTTTCGCATTTCGTAGGCGTCTAGCCGGCCCAGATAGTAGCGCTTCAACACTGCTTCGATACGATAGCCATGGCGCTTCCAGAACGCAACAGCGCCCTCATTGTCGATTGCCGTTTCCAGCAGGATGGAGCGCACGCCACGTAACGTTAAGTTCTTTTCGCTTTCCGCGAGCAGCGCCGAGCCAACTCCGTGACGTCGGTGCGCTTCCGCTACATCCAGCGTAATAATGTGAGCCAGCGGAGGGTTCTCTTCGGTCAAAATAAACCCGGCGATGCGCGTGCCATCTGCCGCAACGATGCAATCCGCGCTAGCAATCGTCAGAAAATAGTGGAAGGTGGTCTTCGAATAGGAGATTCCGGCAGGGAAGCAGGACTGATCCAGCCGGTGCAGAGCGGCGAAGTCGTGCGGCTCGTAGGACCGAAGCGTAACCGCCATCTCGCGATTCTACGCCACTGCATAAAAAAGTAGGGGCACGATGTGTCGTGCCCCTACGGTTTCAATTCTCGCGGTGACGCAACTTTGTTCTAGAGCTTTACGGTTACGGTTTTGACCTCGGTGTAATTCGCCAGGCTGTATTCACCGAGTTCACGTCCGATGCCGGACTGCTTGAACCCGCCGAACGGTGCGCCGGCATCGAACACGTCGTAGCAATTCACCCACACGGTACCCGCGCGAACGCTGTCCGCGATGGCGTGCGCCTTGCTGATGTCCTTGGTCCACACCGCGGCCGCAAGACCATAGGTGCTCTTGTTGGCCCGGGCTGCGACTTCCTCGACAGTTTTGAACTTCAGGATGGACATGACCGGTCCAAAAATCTCTTCCTGAGCGATGGTCATGTTGTCGGTGACGTCGGCAAACACGGTCGGCTCGATGAAGTATCCTTTGTCTCCCACGCGCCCGCCGCCCGTCAGCATCTTGGCGTTTTCTTTCTTGCCCTTGTCGATGTAGCCCATCACCTTGTCGAATTGGTCTTGATCTACCTGTGGGCCCTGTTCGGTCTTCGCATCAAATGGATTCCCTACGGTGCGTTTCTTCGCCCGCGCCACGCTGCGCTCCACGAATTCGTCGTAAGCTTTCTCTTCGACGAACAATCGTGACCCCGCGCAGCAGCACTGGCCTTGATTGAAGAACAGCGCAAAGTGTGCGCCTTCGATCGCTTCATCCATGTTCGCGTCGGCGAACACGATGTTCGGGCTCTTTCCGCCAAGCTCGAGGGTCACGCGCTTCAGGTTCGTCTCAGCAGCGGCTTTCATGATCAGCTTTCCCACTTCCGTCGAGCCAGTGAATGCCACCTTGTCGACGTCCATGTGCCGCGCAATCGACGCGCCTGCCGTTGGACCATAACCCGGCAGAATGTTCACTACGCCCTCGGGGAATCCCGCTTCCATAATTAGTTCGCCTACTCGCAGCGCCGAAAGCGGTGTCTGTTCGGCAGGCTTCATGACCACCGTGCAGCCCATCGACAGTGCCGGTCCGAGTTTCCACGCCTGCATCAAGAGCGGGAAGTTCCACGGAATAATCTGTCCAACGACGCCAACCGGCTCATGCTTTGTGTAGCAAAAATAATTTCCATTCACGGGGATCGTTTTCCCGTGATTCTTGTCAGCCCACCCTGCGTAGTAGCGATAACAGGCAACAGTGAGCGGCAGGTCCGCGGCCTTTGCTACCTGGTAAGGCTTGCCGTTATCCAGCGATTCGAGCTGGGCCAATTCGTCGGCATGTTTCTCGATCAAATCCGCCAGCCGGTTCAGCATGGCCCCGCGCTGGGAAGCGGTCATCTTCCTGCGCCACGCGCCGGTTTCAAACGCTGCCCGCGCCGCCGCTACTGCCTTATCCACATCGGCTGCGTCGGCCTCCGCCACTTGGGTAATGATTTCGCCCGTGGACGGATTCACTGTCGGGAATGTCTTGCCCGAGGCGCTGTTGACCCACTGTCCATTGATCAGCAGCTTGTTCGCACTGATTTTCACGCTTGGTTCAATTGCAGCTGTTGCTGTCGCCATGGAATTCTCCTTATCGGAATCGTCGCGGCGCAGCCACTTACAACAAACACTGTGGGAGCTCCCGCGAAATAATTGATCTCATTAGCCGCCGGTTGGTGGCCAGGAAGCGCGTTCGCGCCTATGAAAGGAAGGCAGGGCGGAACCCCTCCAGCCCTGGGCGTGCGCGAACGTACTGCCGGAGAAGAAGCCTATACCCATGCGGGACGAGAGGCAAGATGGCAGGCAGGACAGTATGGAAGCGCCGAGGGCAGCCCCGCCACATGCTCCCGGGTCAGATTTCCAGTTCTTTTGCAGCGCTGCTCACGGTTTCTTGCTGAAAGCGACTTCGGGATATTTGGCCGAAGGCCCTTGGAGAAGATCGCTGTTCTGACCGCGTAAGTATTTGTCGAAAAACGCCAGCGTGTAGGCAATGACAATCGCGTGGCCGCGCCGTCCGTCCAGCTCGCCCTTATCCGGCGGAATGGCGAGCATGAAATCACTAAAGTGGCCGTGTTGGGTTTTGGCTATGGTGACTTCGTAGCGGTCGTTGGTGGAATGCTCGATCATGGAGCGATCCCAAACTTCGGTCTGGGCAATATATTCGTTCAGGATGGCTTGCTGCTCCGGCTTGGGCGCTTTGTCTTCGCCACCGTGATGCATCAGCATTAACGGGCGCGACGTGCCTTGTTTCCGCGCGTTGCCGAAAAGTTGTCCATCTTGATCAACGACAGCTTTCACACGCGGGTCGTCGATACTCATCTCCACGGACGTTGCTCCTCCGAAAGACCAGCCGAACATTCCAATTCGCGACAAGTCGAGCTGATGATAGAAGAGCTGCCCCGAAGTCTTGTTGAGCTCTTCGATCTTGTTCAAAGTGTAGGAGGCGTCAGCAATCCAAGTGGGAAAAACCTCGTCGTTCAACCAACCCCAGCTATTCTCTACGTCTTTGCGAAAGTCACCCGTTTCTGCGGGAGCCAAATGTTGATCGGGCTTAAATGCGACGCCGTCGGGAAATAGAACGGTGTCACTAAAGCCAGGATGATCCGTACTGACGACCACGTATCCATGGCTCGCAAGTTCTTCCGTTTCAAATGTTCCAATGAAACGCGGAGTGCCGCCCCCCGGTTGGTAGACCAGAACCGGAAAGGGAACTGTGCTTTTGGCAATCGGCGCATCGGTGACTGCATTGGTCTTCACGTTCTGAAACGACCTATAGATGCTCTTCTCGGGAAATTCGTTTGGGTCGCGGATATAGGGTGCTTTCTCTCTGCCGGTCACGGCTTCGGCGGGATACCAGACGCGCACGATTAGATGCCGCCGCGCTTTAGGGTCTTTCGTAAAAGGATCTTGGCGGGTTTGGTCAATCCACAAATACTCGTGAGTGCCGACGGGATAAGGTCCCGTAGGCGAGAGAAAAGGAGCATTGGCAATCTTGAGAGGATCGTCGCTCCGTGCAACAAAGGAGGCGCCGAGAACCAGCATGATTAAAAGTCCGCACAGTTTTGCCTTTATAGCCATTCTCATCGCTCCATTGAAAAGACTATGCTTGAATTTTCCAAGCTCTTGATTTCGAATCGATTTCAAAATGTCGAGAGACCGCGAGGATAACACGTTGGAATCCCTAAATGGTCAGAATGCCGGTGTCTGGATGGTCCACGACGCCCCGCACGCCGGATTTCTCCTTTAGCTGGGAGGTAAGTTCTGAGCGAGGCTGACTAGATTTTGCGGAGCCACGCGAATTACGCCGCCCCGCGGGCTGTCGATGTCAGCAATAAGAGAAAACGAGATGGCCACCACGAGGGGTATAACGAAAAGCAGGAAAAGTTTCGCTTCGATTCGACGTGAAGAATAGCCAATCAGCAGATTGCAGCAGATTCCGATGGCCGCCATCAATACCCAGGCCGCCGTAGGGATTCGATTCCACCAAGCGGCTTGTGTATATCCCTGTGAGTTCAGCACATCGTTCATTCCGGAAAGGGTAAGAGAGGCCACTGGTACAGTCATTGCCGGGGCGGGACCGCGGACAGCCAACCACAGATTTGTCTGCAATTGGGAAGTGGTGGCATTGATCTGCCTGAGCTGGCCGGCATCCCGTGTGTTGTAGAACAAAATACGCTGGCGGAGATATTCGCGCAGCAGCGCTCGAGTTTTTGCCGCATCGGCGGCAGGCAGCATATCTACGCGGAGGTACTCCGTGCCGATAGCGTTAGCCTCTGCCTCTTCGTAATTCTTGCGTTGATCATAGCGACTGATAGCCATCGAAAAGCTGAAACCGATGATTAACCCCAGCAGGGTAAGCGTGGCTCCCTCGACAACGCCGTAGTCCTGGCGATCAGTGTCCTCCAAAGGCTGCCGTCGCCGCTTGCGAAAGTAGACGCCGATCCGTGCCGACAGCCACAACACAACGACAGACAATACGAAGACATACAAAGGGCTGTTCGTTAGAGGGTTCATGGGCTGGAGTCTCCTGTCCTGCTATGAGCAATTTACAATATTTTGCAGGCGCGGAAACAGATTGTCTCAATTGTGAGCTGGGGCACGAGCGTGGTTCGACTTGTTCTGCGAGCTTCATTCCAACGAATTTCTCAACTATGATTGGCTCAGGAGAACGTCCATGAACGAAGCCACTGCGCCGACTCCCGAATCACCCCGAACCGCCAATTTCCGCCGTCCTGGTTTCAACAATATCGCGCCCTACTTCCTTGTCCAAGGCGCTCCAAGATTCCTGGACTTCCTCGTCTTTGCCTTCGAAGCTACCGAACGCATCCGCGTGCCGCGTCCCGACGGCTCCATCATGCACGCCGAAGTGGCCATCGGTCCTTCGGATGTCATCGAACTCGGCGACGCCAACGCGCAGTACCCGGCGCGTCCAATGACAACACATCTCTACGTTCCGGACGCCGACGCCGCCTATGCTCGCGCTCTTCAAGCCGGCGCCACAGCTATTCATCCGCCGAACGACGACCATCCCTCAGGCGATCGATGGGGTATCGTCACCGATCCTTTCGGCAACACGTGGTACATTGCCAGGCCGAGAGGTTGGGTACCTGGCCCTGAAGGTCTCCGTACCGTCCAACCGTATCTGCATGTTCGCGACGCCCACAAGATGATTTCGTTTGTTGAAGAGGGTCTTGGCGCAAGATCCGACGGTGTGGCCGAATCTCCTGAAGGCGTGGTCCTTCACGCCACCATCGATATCGCAGGTGCCACGTTCGAGGTTGCAGAAGCTCAGGGCGAATCGCAGCCTTCTCCGCACTACCTACACGTCTATGTGCCCGACACGGACGCGACGTACACGCGAGCGCTTGCCGCAGGAGGCACGGGCATGACTCCTCCAGCAGACGCGCCCTACGGCGACCGCGCTGCTACCGTCAAAGATCCATTCGGCAACACTTGGTTTCTGGCGACGTATCTCGGCGACGGAAAACGTTAGTCAAAGTCGGGCGTGACATCAGAAGGTTGGTTATTCAGAAGATTGATTTTTTTCGGCGTCGGATTCCGCGCGGACAAACCTGCGCATTCCGGTGATAGCAGCCTGCGCCAGATGAACTTGCCCTTGAATCTCTTTTACCGATTGGTGATCTTCTTCCGTCAGGGTCGCGTTGTCGCGCAGAAGTTCGGCGTAGCCCAGAATTGCGGTCAGTGGGTTGCTGATTTCGTGCGTTGCACCGGCAGCCAAGCGACCTAGCGCCGCCATTCTTTGCGATTCCAGGATTTGCTTTTGAACGAGCTGGAGGCTTTCGAGTGAGGACTCCGTCGAAGCAATCAAGCGCAGAAGTTCGCGGTCCATCGAAGAGAGCTTAAGAAAAGTCAGACTCCCCAGAAAAAGCATTGCGCCGAAGATCAACCGGAGGCGAAAAACAACAATCAGTTGCGGGGTGTGATAATCGGAAAACGTGGCGATGGCCAGAATGGGGAGCGAGATGACTCCGATCATCGCAAGCCGGGCGCTCCACAATCCCCGGTTGCGCAAGGAGAGGGCGGACTCGCCCGTTTGCGACTCGAGATCCCCGCCTAGTGCGGCAGCCACGGTAAGCAAAGCCAGCGAGAAACCCCAGGGCACGTCGTAAAAACTTCCGGTGTAGTACAGCCCCCGGTCGATAACAATATTTTGCAAAAGACTCCCGGCGGCAAACGCACTAAGTGCAAAGAAAAACTGTCCGTAGAATCTTTTCCAGGAGCCTTTACTCTTTACATAGAGCGCTCCCACAGCCACCAGAGCTGCGGCATGTTCCGATAGAGCAAGACCGTAGTACGCCGGGTTGTAGTCGGGATAGCTTTTTATTACCAGTTGCCAGGGCAGGGCAAAATAAAGGTATAGGCAGACCCACCAGAAGAGCAGAAGAAGAAAGTCCAAGCGGCGAAATCGCAGATCTCCGGCCGCACCTTCGGCATGAGGCCTCAGTGTGAACGAAGCCAAAGTGGGAACCAAAGCGAGAAGAAAAAGTCCATCACCTGCGATCGGATTAGGTGCGCTTCGGCGCAGCACAACATCGTAGTAGAACCAGACCGCTTGCGACAGAAACAGGACGCCGAACCCAGCTTCATTCAAGGCCCAAAACAATCGAACTGTTCCGCTGGATCGCCGCCGGTTGCTCCGGAAAGAAAGCATCACGACCAGCGCCAGCAGACAAGGAAATGTGTCGCCCAGCCAGGTTAACGGCGTACCGGTGCGCAAAAGGACAGCGGCGGCTATCTGGGCGATAACCAAGCCCAGCGCGATCCGCGTCCAGATTGTGTCAATCGTTCGAATCAATTTTGCGTCACCAATAAATCGAAGAAGTTTAAGAAACTGCTTCCACCTCGACGGCTACAGAAGCTGGAAGCATCAGCCTGAACACGGCTCCGCCTTCTGGCCGATTTTGGCAGTCGATTTCTCCGCCATGCTGCCGGACGATTCCATAACATGTGCTGAGTCCGAGCCCCACGCCTTTACCGACGGGCTTGGTGGTGTAGAACGGCTCAAAAACGCGCCGCGGTTCTTTCAGCCCCGAACCTGTGTCTATAAATCCGATCTCAATGTGCTCCTGGACCGCTTTGATAGCGATTGTGAGCTGCCCTGCCTTGTTTCCTTCCATCGCATCAATCGCATTCGCGATGAGATGCAAGAAAACTTGGATCAACTGATTCGCGTCGCCCTCGACCATAGGTACAGGGCCGTGCTCTTGGATCTCCACTCGCACGCTGTGTCGCCGCCCCACGCGCGCCAAGTTAACGGCGCTTTCCAGGAGCGGCCGAACATTCACGGAAGATCGCTGCAAGGGCATCTCTTGCGCGAAGCTGAGCATATTTTCAACGAGGCTATTCGTGCGGCGCGCGGATTCCCCTATCTTCGTTGTCATCCTTTGCCGGTTTCCATCGGCCTTGGGATGGGAGCTTAATATTTCGACATTCCTGTCCACTGCGGCCATGGCTTTATTGATCTCATGCGCCACGCGCGCCACCAGCTTACCGAGCGATGCGAGCTTCTCGTTTTGTACGAGTTGATTCTCGAATCGCTTGAGATTCGAGTAGGCAAAGGATGCGTCTTGCAGGTAGCCGGCAAGCTTGGAATTGAGAAGATCTTGTTTGAGCAAAAGCAGAATGGTCAGAAACAACATCGTTGATAAGGTCAACAGAATGCGAAAATGGCGCAATGGATCTTGCGTCTCTCCACTCGTCATCAGCCACAATCCGATTACCGGGGTCGAGAGAGTCGCGAGCATGGAGAGCCGTGCGGACCAAATCACAGTTCTTCGGTTTAGACGGCCCAGGCTTTTGGACTCCCCCGAGTTTTGAACACGGTCTGCTCGCGAATCTGCAGGGTAGATGACTGATATGACGCAAAACCACGCCAATGCAGCGGAGAGCGGCACGTCGTAAAGACTTCCTGTGTAATAGTGCCCTGAGGCGATGGCGTGGTTGATCAGAAAGGAAGCGAACCCATACGTTGCCGTGGCGCCGAGAAAATGCAAGTAGAAGCCGCGCCAGGGCCCCCGGCTGCGATAGGCGACGACAGCCAGAATCAAGAGAAATACTTGATTCCCCACTATATCGATCGTGTCGGAGTTGCTGTTGTAACGTGCCAAGTCGTTTCCCACAAGCAAGTAAGCCATGGCCCAGAAAAGATAAACGTACGTCCAGAAAACAAGCAGGGAAGTGAGGTCGAAAAGACCCAGCAGGCGAGGGTGATCGGGGCTGTCATTGTTCGGCTCCAGAGCCAGCGCGGCAAGCATTGGAACAAGCTTAACGAAGAGCAGGAACTCCCCGATGGGAACCGACGGAACTGGTCTATTCAACCAGACTTCATAGTAGACCCACAAAAACATATTCACGGACCACATGCCGAACCCAAGCGCTATCAAGAGCCAGAAAGCCCGCAGCGTGCTCCGGGTGGAAACACCTTTCCAGGCAAAGAAGAGAGTCGCGGTGAGGAGCAAGAAAAACTGGCTCAAATCTCCGAAGGCCGTAAGCGCATAGCTCGGACGGGCGCGAAGCGAGGTGCCAGCGAGTAAGATGGGTAGAAGGACCGCAAAAACGGCAAGAACTTTTTTGCTGGAGGAATTCCAGCCACTTGAGGTGCTTTGAAGTTGTTCAGCTGCTTCCTGCACACGCTCACCTATCGAGGCGATTCCCACGTCCGGTGTCATGCGTCCCAGCAACAAGCAACGTTCTGATATGCCTGTCCCATATTCCAAGGAAACTGGCGCTGAGGATGCGAACGGATCGTTTAAGACTTGTCTCTATTTTGCTTGCTTTGCCTGCCACATCAGGAACAATTGTTTGGGTGAGTGGCACAATCAATACACGGAGAAGAGCTAAGAACGTTTTCTCGCAGCCTCTGGTTGGCTCAGGACTGAGGTATAGGGAGATTTAAGTCGAGAGGGTAGGGCGAAATCAGGGACTGGGATAACAGGGCAGGAGAAGCCCGCATCCCAGTCCCACCTCAAGCAGTGGAGCCAGTTTTAAGATTTATAAAGATTGCGGAGTTACTAGCCCCAGGTGCGCAAGCCGATGATTCCCCAATAGGCAAAGTAGGCAGCCGCGACCAGGAGTGCGAGGATAACTACCGTCGAAAACCTGCGGACCCCCGTTCGCACGCCTTCTTTGGGAGCGCGCCACAAGGAAACGACGCCAGCAAGAGTAGCGAGAGCATAGACCACTGTCGCCAGAAAGAAGCTGGCCGACCACACAGTCAGGTTTCCCATGCGCGGAATCAGATCGTCGCTGGCGGCGTTAAAGATGATTACAACTGAGATCAAACTCAGAACCGCGACCAGCGGCCACAAACGTATGCCACGCTCAGCCGGGCGGCGGCGCTTTTTGCTAAGCCCGCCCAGGATCCAGAACGGTGCATACAGGAGTATCAGAATGACGGCCAGTAGAAACCAGCAAGTGAGAATGATCTCGGAGCTCGCGAACCACGTGGGGATGCGTTTTATCGTTTCCTCCCCGGCTCCGATCTGAATGAATTGGCCCTCCGCGTTTGGTGTGAGCAACTCAACCGTGGCTATAGGAGATGGGGGGCCTTTTTTGCGGTTCGAACGGAATTGTGTGTCCGTCACGGGAACGAAGACTATATTTCTTTCTCCTATATTGCTGACGAGGAGTTGGCCGTCCTCAAAACGGACCCGGACTATTCCCAGCAGGCGTTCGAGAAAATGAGTCAACTCCGAGCGTGTTGAGTCAGGCTGGTACCAACCGGCATATGCGGCGGCGTTCGTAGCTAAAGGTGCCACTGGTGGAGGCACTGGTTTTGGCAGATTGCGCGTGATGTACGCGCGAATGGCCTCGCCGATCTTTCCAAAGGAACCGCCGTTCGCCGAGTTGATGCTGTAGAAATAGCCCACGTCGTTAGCGGGTATATAAGCCATTTCCGTGAGGCCGCCGGCCACGCCTCCGTCATGCCCGTGATACACGAAGCCCTCGTTGATGCTCCAGTAGTTGCTCAAGCCGTATCCAGCTTTCAATCCTTGTTGTGCCGCCCACGTGCGCGTGGGCATTTCCATGCGATCAATCGAAGCGGCTGGAATGACCTCTACGCCATTTACCGTGCCACGATTCAGATAAAACTGGACGTAAGCCGCCATATCCTTTGCTGATGCGTTGATCGAACCTGCCGGACGATACTCCACGTTCCAGTAGGGATAGGTGGTTTTTCCGTCGGGGTGATAGAGGTTGGTCAGCATTCCTGAAGTCGGCTTAAAATACGTTGCCGTCTTCATTCCGATAGGATCGAAGAAATTTTTGCCAACGTAGTCTTCGAATTTTTCGCCGGTAATTTTCTCGACGATGTAAGCGGCCACTGCGGGCCCTGAGTTGCAGTAGGCCATGCGAGTGCCTGGCCGCCAGCGCGAAATGCGCGAGTGGTGGTCATAATCAAGCGCGTCGCGCAGGGGCAGGGCAGGGTCGTCCTTCGCATACTCGCGCAAGTGCATGTCGTCCCAGCCTGTGGTGTGTTCGAGAAGATCAACGACACGCACAGGGTCCGTTGCTTCCCAGGGGTTTTCAAACCACACCTCGGGGGCTAGCTTGCGCACGGAGTCTTGCAGCGAAAGCTTACCCTCATTTGAGAGTTTCAGAATGGAGAGCGACGCGAACGCTTTGGAAGTGGAGCCAATGCGGAACTGAGTGTCCGCAGTTGTAGCTCGATTGGCTTCCACATCTGATTTTCCGAGACCCGCCATCCACTCTGGGCCGTCGCGGTGTACGATCGCGACGGACACGCCCGGTGTGTGCGTGTCGACGAGGATTTTCTCCAGTTGTTGCTGGAGTTCTGCAATGGACTGCGCTGGCTTCGGCGCGTCCTCTTTTTTATCTTGGGCAAAGCAAGCGGTTGCGAGCAGGCAGAAAAGCACGAGCTGGGTTATGGTTTTCACGCTGCGCATTCTCCTCTTGAATGACCCAAATCCGCAAGTAGATAAACTATTTCGACGCTCTCGCTCAGCCGGATGCCTGAAGGACACATTTGTCGCCCTCTTCTTGGCAATTGTTCGGTTCCTATGGAACCTTTCGGGGTGCTCATTCGTTACTCCTAATGACGTCCGCGAGGGGAGAACTATGGAAACTTTCTGGAAAGACCTGCGCTACGCGTTTCGCATGCTCTGGAAGAGTCCTGGCTTCACGCTCATCGCTATGCTCGCCCTCGGTCTTGGCATTGGCGCAAACACCGCCATCTTCAGCGTTTTCAACGGCGTGCTCTGGCGGCCGCTCCCCGTCAAAGACCCTCAACAGCTCGTCGTCCTCGCTTCCAAGACGCCTAGTTTCGACTTTCCTCTTAACCTTTCTTATCCGGACTTCCAGGACTATCGAAACCTTAAGACGATCTTCTCCGACCTTATTGCTTACAACTCTAACCCCGTGAATTTCGGCGCGGAGGGGCGTCATGAGCGCGCTTGGTGCGAGACGGTCAGCGGCAATTACTTCACCATGCTCGGTCTTGAGGCGATCCGAGGCCGCACGTTTGCCGCGGACGAAGGCTGGGTTCCAGGTAAAGACCCGCTCATGGTCCTCAGCTATAAATTTTGGCAAAAGCGTTTCGGCGGTGATCCTGCAATCGTCGGCCAGACAGTTCTGGTCAACAATCACTCGTTCACCGTGATTGGAGTTGCACCTGAAAGTTATCGCGGAGCGTACTACTTCCTCGAGCCGGACTTCTATATTCCCATCACGACCATGGGCCTTCTTGACCCGACCCAGGCTGATGCCCTTAACAATCGTGGCGCCTCGTTCCTTCGCGTTCTTGGCCGGCTCCAGCCTGGCGTGACTGTTGCACAGGCGATGGCAGCCGCCGAGCCGCTTGATCATCGTTTGGCTCAGGAATTTCCGGATTCGCACAAAGGCATGTCGTTGCTCGTTATACCTGAACTCAAGGCCCGCCCGGAGCCCGGATTAGTGGCGGGTTTCATGTCCACCGCGGCCCTCGTTTTCATGTTGCTTGTTGGACTCGTCCTGCTGATCGCTTGCGCCAACGTTGCCAATCTCATTCTCGCTCGCGCCAATGGCCGCAGAAAAGAATTCGCCACTCGCACCGCTCTCGGCGCTACCCGCGGGCGAATGGTCCGCCAAATGTTGACGGAGACTGTTCTGCTCTCCGTCTTCGGAGGCCTTCTCGGTCTTGTCTTCGCACGTTGGGCCGCCTTGGCGCTGATGTCCGTGCGCCTCCCGACAGACATACCACTGAAACTGTTTGATCTGCGCATGGACTGGCGAATCTTTATGTTCACTTTTCTGGCTGCACTCATAACCGGAATGGTCGCCGGTTTGGTTCCTTCGCTGCAGGCCTCTCGAACGGATTTGGCGGACACGTTGAAGGCTGGTGGGCGTTCCGGAGGAGCGTCTGCAGGGCATCATCGTTTTCGCAATGCGCTGGTTGTTGCGCAAGTCGCGGTTTGTATGCTTCTTCTTGCCTGCGCCGGCTTTTTCATTCGCAGCCTGCGGAACTCGGCCAATGTGGACATGGGCTTTCGTGTCGATCACACGATTCTGATGTCCATGGACGTTGGCCTGCAAGGCTATAACGAAGAGCGTGGGCAGCAATTTTTCAAGCAACTTACCGAGCGCGTGCGCTCGCTTTCGGGAGTTCGAGACGCTGCCGTTGCTTCCTCCATCCCCATGGGCAGTGACGCCTCGCTCGACAATATTTTTCCTGAAGGACAGCCCAACGACGACAAATCAAAAACGGAGTCTGCTTTTGACGACAGCGTCCAGCCTGGTTACTTCCGAACTGCTGGCACTCCAGTCATTCAGGGCCGCGAATTTACTGAAGCCGACAATGCCACAGCTCCGCATGTCGCCATCATCAACGAGACCTTTGCAAAGGAAATCTGGCCTGGCCAGGATCCCATCGGCAAAGTGTTTCGCACGAAAAAAGATGGCCCGGCCATTCAGGTCGTCGGACTCACGCGTACCGGCAAATATCTTTTTCTTTACGAAAAACCGCAGCTTTACGCTTATTTCCCCTTAGCGCAGAGCTACAACTCCGGCGCAAACCTGTTCGTTTACACGGAGGACAATCCACAGCGGCTTATCGCCGCCGTACGCGATCAAATCCATCAGATGGATGCCGGTCTGCCTGTGTTCAATGTCTCTACCATGGACGAGCAGGTGCAATACGGGAAGGCTCTCTTTCCCGCACGACTCGGCGTCATGTTTGTCGGCACTTTCGGTGTCCTCGGCTTGATTCTCGCTTCGGTGGGAGTCTACGGCGTTGTTTCTTATTCCGTCAGCCAGCGCACGCAGGAGATTGGCATTCGCACGGCACTCGGAGCACAGCGCTCGCACGTCATGAGTATGATCCTGAAACAGGGAATGAACATGGCGCTGATCGGGACGGCAGTGGGAATCGTCCTGTCGTTCTTACTTTTCCGTGGTTTGGGTTCTATGCTTTACGGAGTTAAGTCCACCGACTTCGTCACTCTCTCGGCCGTCTCCGCACTGCTTCTTTTCGTGGCTTTCGTCGCGAGCTACGTTCCCGCTTTTCGCGCCACTCGCGTCGATCCTGTCGTTGCTTTGCGCGAACAATAAATCCTTGTCAGCTTACCTCAGTTTCTGTAGGTGAGTACGTGAGGGCTAGGCCCGTTCTGTTTCCTAACGCGAGGTCGGGCCGCTACTTCACGTCCACATCGTCCTTTAATCTCTCGTATGTCGGCGCGCTCATGATCTTCTTGCTGACTAGTTCGTGCTTGTCCTTGTACGGTCTCCCGGCCATGATTCGCCGCGCCTCATGTTGTCCAATACCTGGCAATCCCGTCAGCTCATCCTCGCTCGCCGAATTCAAATCCACTGTCTTCTGTTTCCCGTTTTCCCATCCTTCTTTTACTCCGTCGACTGCCGCTTTCACAGCCCGTCCTGCCTCTTCCACCGCGGGCTTGGCCTGCGCCGCAGCTTTCGACGCTTCCTCTCGAATCGTTTTTTCGCGCTCCGCTGAATCGCCCTGGCAACCAACGGCCACCATTGCCGCTGCTATTACCAGTCCCGCCATTCCAATCCATAGACGCATATTCGATACCTCTCTCTTCTTCCAGCCTATCCTGTACGTCACCAGAGCTTCCTGTCTATCCTGAATTTCCCCTATATCTTTTATTTCTGCCCTTTCAAGAACGTCCCTTTCTCCAGATCCTTAAACGCTTGCTGCAGCTGTTCTTGTGTGTTCATCACAATCGGACCATACCAAGCCACCGGCTCTTCGAGTGGTTTGCCAGACACGAGCAGGAAGCGAATGCCCTCATTGCCCGCTTGAACGACGACCTCATCCCCGCGGTCAAACAAAACCAGTGAACGATTGTCCGCCGCAACGGGAGGCGCCGTATCTAGCCATCCAACGGCTTCTGTCGGCACCGCCAAAGGTTCCGATGCATTGCAGAACTTTCCAGATCCAGCAAACACATATGCAAATGCGTGCCGCGTCGTTCCCACAGGCAGAGTCTTCCTTCGCCCTGGCGGCACGGACACATCCAGATAAATCGGGTCGGCGGCAATTCCATCTACAGGTCCGCTCTTGCCCCAAAAATTTCCGCACACAACCCGAACATGCGTCCCGTCGTCGTCCTTGATCTCTGGTATTTCAGGGGCTTTCACTTCTTGATAGCGCGGAGTCGTCATTTTCAATGAGGCTGGCAAATTCGCCCACAATTGAAAACCGTGCATTCGTCCCGCGTGATCTCCCTTGGGCATTTCCTGGTGAATAATCCCGCTTCCTGCCGTCATCCACTGCACCTCGCCCGGTGCAATCTCTCCGTGGTTGCCCATGCTGTCGCCGTGTTCCACGGTTCCCGCCAACACATACGTAATCGTTTCGATCCCGCGGTGGGGATGCCACGGAAACCCCGCAAGATAGTCTTCGGGAACGTCGTTGCGAAAATCGTCTAGCAGCAGGAATGGGTCGAAGTCGGAGGTGTTGCCGAATCCAAAGGCGCGACGCAGATGCACTCCTGCGCCTTCCACCGTTGGCTTGGCTGCCACAAGTCTCTTTACTGGTCGAATCGACATTTTTCCTCCTCGTCTACTACATCGGCCGCATCTATATTGAGCGCGAGCACAAGAGGGGCACGGCGTGCCGTGTCCCTACGGTATCGGCGTCCAAGCGTACTGCCTTCTAGCATTTTCAAGAATCTCCGTAAACGGGCACGCTTGCGCCCTGAATCAATTTCGCATCATCGCTGCACAAAAACAAAATCACTCTGGCAATTTCTTCCGGCTTGGGCCATTTTGCGAAGTCAGCCTTCGGCATCGCTTTGCGATTCGCTGCTGTATCAATAATGCTCGGCATAATCGAGTTCGCACGAACTCCCGTGCCCTTCAAATCTTGGGCTAAACAATCGATCATCGCTACAGCCGCTGATTTCGAGGCGGCATACGCCGACGCTCCCGCGGCATGGTCTACCGCGGCTTTTGAAGCGACGTTTACAATCGCGCCGCCCCCTTGCTTCACCATCACCCGAGCCGCAACTTTCGCCAGTTCAAAGCCTGCGCGCAAATTCAGCGTCAGTTGCTGTTCGAAAACTTTCGTTTCCATCTCCCATAATTTCACTCCGCCCGCATATCCCCCGACGGCGTTCACCAGGCAATCAAGCCGCCCGTGCCGCTCCACAATTCCGTCAATCAGTTTTGCAACGGCTGCTTCATCCGTGACGTTTACCGCATAACCTTCGAGCGAAGACCCTTCTGTCGTCACCAACTTCGCGCTAGCCACCTTCTTTAGCTCGTCCAAATCTCCCGGCCTTTGAAAGGTAACAATCACTCGAGCGCCCGCTTCGACAAACGCCAAACTCACCGCGCGGCCCAACCCGCCCGTACCGCCCGCAACCAATACGACCTTCCTCGCCGTCATTCCGTCTGCCATCGTGATCTCCAATCTTACGCGGCGCCTCGCGTTTTTACGGATTCATTAGGCCATTATCACACCACCTGCCGAAACTAGAAACTTCAGAGGACACAGGAACGTTTTGCCGAAGCTTTGAATTTCTGACTGGGAGCCATGAATTTGATAGGCACACTTGCCGTCAGCAGCGCGTCGCGGAACTCTAAACGATTCCCACTTCCTCAAATGAAACGGATTCCGTTTCAATCTGGAATGGATCGATTTCCTCAAGCGAGACTACTGCTTGCAGCCTGAATTTTATTTCATCGTTTTCTTCTATGGAATCAAGCCCTTAGCCGTTCAATGCACACGAATCTAAATCTGCTCGGACGACGTTTCGTTCTGGCCCGAGTATTGCATGGTCTCCGGCAGGGAGAAAGTGTTCCTGTCGAAAAACGCGGAGAGTAATTGTCGAGGTTCCGCGGTAAAGCCGACAGAATCCCAGCCCGAAAGTTAGCTAGTTTTTTCAGCTTGCGACGTTTGTACCGAGTTCCCAGCCTCGCTGCAAGCCTCTCGAGTCAGAGAGAAGAATTAACGCAAGCCATGTAAGACGAAGTGTCGCACATACCTGCATTAGCGACGCTTAGCTCTTGTTCCATTCGTGTCGGCGCGAGGCGCGGGATAAGCATTGGCGCTGAACTGCAACTCTCGCGACTAAACGAACTCAAGTGTACGACGGCCACGAAATCGAAAACGGAACGCCTTGTCATCGGTTAAACAGGAGAAGCTAATGCGCAATCTCAAGTCCGTAAAAATATCTCTACTGGCGTTCGTATTGGTCGCTCTTGCAGCCGGATGCGGCCGGGAACAAGCTACAAGTCCACCTTTCCCTATCGTCGTTTCTACTTCCCCGGCGAATGGCGCCACCGGTGTAATCCTCAATACCACCGTGACCGCAACGTTTAGTTCGGTGATGGTCCCCGGCACTATCAATACAACAACTTTCACTTTGATGGGGCCTGCGGGCGCTGTTGCGGGCGCAGTGGCTTATTCAGGTACTACGGCCACCTTCACACCGAGTGCTTCGCTCGCAGCCTCGACTCTCTACACCGGCACAATCACTACCGGAGCGACGGACCCCGGCGGCAACGCTCTGGCAGCGAATTATGTCTGGACCTTTACAACTGGCCTGCCGATCGTCATTTCCACTGTACCGGCGGCTGGTGCCACGGCCGTGCCCGTCAACACCACCATTTCTGCGACATTCAGCGAGCCAATGAACCCGGCCACAATCAACGCGGGTACATTTACTGTCGTTGGTCCAGGCGGACCTGTTGCGGGAATAGTCGCCCGCGGAGCAAGTTCGCCTCGCCAGCGCAAAGGAGCGCGCCAGGCTGCCGTTAATATCTCCAAACCCCAAGTCGTGACATTTGCAGGTTCCACAGCGACATTCACTCCCGACGTCGACCTCCTAGCCAACACCACATACACAGCCACAATTACAACCGGGGCACTGGATCCCGCAGGCGTCGGTCTGGGTGCGAATTATGTGTGGACGTTTACCACTGCGCCACCGCCGTCGGTCGTTTCCACTGTGCCAGCAAATCTGGCGACCGCTGTTCCCGTCAACACGCCTATCTCCGCTACTTTCAGCGAAGCTATGAATCCTGCCACCATCACGGGAACAACTTTCACGGTGACTGGGCCTGGAGCCACTCCCGTGGCCGGCGTTGTCTCCTATTCGGGCACGACGGCGACGTTTACGCCGACGGTTGTACTCGTCAACAGCACGTTATTCACGGCCACCATCACCACAGGTGCGCAAGATCCCACTGGCGCTCCGCTCGCGGCTAATGTCGTGTGGACATTTACCACCGCTCCGCCACCAACCGTCGTCTCCACCATTCCGGCAAATTTGGCAACCGCGGTGGCTGTCAACACGCCCATCTCCGCCACATTCAGCGTGGCGATGAATCCAGCAACCATTACGGGAACAACTTTCAAAGTGACAGGCCCAGGCGCTACCGCCGTCGCCGGTGCCGTCGCCTATGCAGGCGATACAGCGACATTTACGCCGACGACTATTCTCGCCAACAACACTTTGTTCACGGCCACGATTACAACGGGAGCGCAAGACACTACCGGCGCCCCTCTAGCGGCAAATTTTGTGTGGACATTCACGACTGCTCCACCGCCGGCAGTGGTTCCACCCACGGTTCCTGCGAGCAACGCCGTCGCTGTCGCGGAAGGTGTTGTTCTCTCGGCCACGTTCAGCGTGCCGATGGAAGCTTCCACAATCAACACAACTACATTTACTTTGACCGGCCCAGGCGTGACTCCTGTCACCGGAGCGGTGAACTACTCCGGGTCGACGGCAACATTTACTCCGGCCGCACGATTGGCGGCGTCCACTTTGTACACCGCCACGATTACGACCGGCGCG
Organism: uncultured Acidobacteriota bacterium; assembly: GCA_963784015.1. Classification (GTDB taxonomy): domain Bacteria; phylum Acidobacteriota; class Terriglobia; order Acidiferrales; family UBA7541; genus Acidiferrum. The sequence goes on along the minus strand of CAWAPX010000013.1, from coordinate 2,236,332 downwards.
ACCGATACAACGGGCGCACCTCTGGCCGCCAATTATGTCTGGACGTTCACAACAGCGCCTCCTCCGGCTGTTACTTCCACGGTCCCTGCGAGTGGCGCGACCAACATTCCGCTCAACCAGAAAGTTGCCGCGACATTCAATACGCCGATGACTGCTTCCACAATCACGGCAGCAGGAACTTTCACGTTGGCCACTACGACTGGCGGAACTGCCGTGCCAGGCGCGGTCACCTACGATGCGTCCAGCAATACCGCCATCTTTACGCCAACCGCCGCGCTCACAGCCAGCACGCAATATACGGCGACAGTTAATACCGCAGCACAAAGCACCCAGGGCAACGCACTGCCTGCCAACTACGTTTGGAGTTTCACAACGGGCACTGCTTCAAATGCAGTCGCGCCGACAGTCGTGTCCACCAATCCTGCGAGCGCGGCGATTAATGTCCCGCTCAATCAAAAAGTAGCCGCGATGTTCAGCACGTCTATGGACCCGTCCACGATTTCCGCGGCAGGGACCTTCACGGTAGCTGCGACGGTCGGCGGCGCGGCAGTCCCAGGAACCGTCAGCTATGCCGGTAATACCGCGCTCTTTACTCCAACAGCGAATCTTGCTGCAAGCACGCAGTACACAGCCACAATTACCACTGCCGCCAAAGACCTTACCGGCGTTGCTATGACCGCCAACTATGTCTGGAGCTTTACAACCGGCGTTGCCACTAACCTCGTCGGCCCGACCATCACCGCCACCAACCCAGCGAGCGCGGCCATTAACGTCTTCATCGACTCGACCGTCAGCGCCACCTTTAGCACCGCGATGGACCCGACGACGATCAACAACGGAACGTTTACCCTCGCGGTTGCGGGAGCAGGAGGGGCTCCGGTCAGCGGAACCGTTACCTACGATTCCGCAAGCCAAATCGCAACCTTCATGCCGTCAGCAAATTTGACGGCCAACACGCAATATACGGCCACGATTTCAAACATGGTCACGGATCTGTCCGGCAACGCCCTTGCCAGCGGGCCGGCATCGACTCCACCGGATCCGTGGAGCTTCACAACGGGCACAGCTACGGGCGCTGCAGGACCGGCGATGATCAATCTCGGCTCCGCGGGCAGTTTTGCAGTGATGGCTACGTCATCGATCAGCAGTACCGGACCGGTGGTCATCAACGGCAACGTTGGATTGGCTCCGGGCACTTCGCAAGGCATTCCGCCGGCACAAGTGAACGGCACCATCCACGTCAACGATCCAATCGTCGCGCAGGCCCAAGCCGATCTTTTGGCTGCGTTCAACGACGCGACCAGCCGATCCACGAACGCGCAAACCCTGCCGGGAAACATGGGAGGGTTGACATTCACTCCGGGCCTTTACGTTAACTCCACGTCTGTCTTGATCTCTGGAGCGGGGCCAAACAACAACGTAACTCTCGACGCTCAAGGCGATCCGAACGCGGTCTTCATCTTCAAGATGGGCTCGACACTTACAACGGGAGTCGGTTCACAGGTGATTCTGGCAGGCGGCGCAAAGGCTAGCCACGTCTTCTGGCAGGTGGACACTTCCGCGACGATCGACGTCGGTTCCATCTTCCAAGGAAATGTGCTCGCCGCCACCAGCATCACGATCAATACCGGAGCAGCAGTGACGGGGAGCATGTTCAGCGGCGCAGCCGGGGGAACGGGCTCGGCCACGATTAACGCTAGCACAGTCACTGTACCTGCGCCGTAGGACGAGCATTACTCGAAGAGCACGCGCGACGAACAAGATGTACGGCCGCGAAGCGGGGGTCTTAGGTCCGCTTCGCGGCCAGTAGGCACGATTCTGGAGGCGACAATGAAATTGGGAACACGCATTCTTCCCACAGTGGCGATTGCTATCTTTTTAGTGCCTGCGCTTTTCGCGGACGACACGCCCAAGCCCGGAGACACGCCCAAAAAGGATGAGACTGCGAGTTCGCCCACGGCTTCCGGCACGTCGGCCAAGCCCGCCGCAAAACCGCTGCCTGCGTCGCCGGCGCCTTCGTCCACGCAGTCGTCCGCTGGTGAAGGAAATGCAAGCCATTCGGGGAGACACACGCGCCGAGAAAGAGCACAAAATGACTCGACGCCAAAGCTGGAACTCTTCCTGGGTTACTCCTATTGGAGAGCTATTCCGTATAGCACGGAAAACCGGATGGAATCGATGAATGGCGGCAGCACCTCACTAGCCTACAATTTCAACAGGCACTGGGGTCTGGTTGGCGATTTCGCCGGTTTCCGAGTCAATTCCTTGCAGTTTACTAACGAAGGCCCTGGATTCACGCCTTCGCGCGTCGTCGACGCCGAAAGCAACGTCTTCACCGCTATGTTTGGGCCGCGCCTTTCTTTCCGCGACCATGGCAGGTTCACTCCGTTTCTGCAGGTTCTTGGCGGAGTAGCGCACGCCGACGAGCTCACTCTCGATGACTGCACCGCTCCTATCTATGCCTGTACTCCTCTTCCGCGTGAAACCGTGTTCACCATGACCGCCGGGGGCGGACTAGATTACAGATTGAATCACCGAATTGCTCTTCGGCTTTTTCAAGCTGAATTCCTAGCCACGCGCTTCCAGAATCCCAATTCGATTTATGTTGTCGACAAAGAGTGGCAAAGCAACATGCGCCTCTCCGCCGGAATCCTGTTCCGCTTTGGCGGAAATCCTGCGCCTCCGCCGCTGCCTGCCAATCATCCGCCAATAACTTCCTGCTCGGCTGACAAGACTACGGTCTACGTGGGATCGGGCGACTACGTGATAGTGCGCGCCGACGCCAGCGATCCCGACAACGACCCTCTGACCTACTCCTGGACGGCAAACGGCGGCGCCGTTGAAGGTAACGGTCCGCAAGCCAGGTGGAATTCTTCGGGCACGAATCCGGGAACGTATACGGTGAAAGCACGCGTGGATGACGGCCGAGGCGGATGGGCTGATTGCTCGTCTTCGATTATTGTAGAGCCACAGCCCAATCGTCCGCCCACGATGAGCTGCTCCGCGGACCACACTACGGTGGTCATTGGCGATACAGTCCAAATCACCGCAACTGCCAGCGATCCGGATAACGATTCGCTCACCTATACGTGGAGGTCCAGCGGGGGCCATGTTCGCGGTAGGGATGCCTCGGTGCGATTCGAGACTGCAGGTTTGAATGCGGGCCACTATTCCGTGAATGGCCATGTCGACGATGGACGCGGTGGCGGCGCGGATTGCGAATTGGGAATCGAAGTGCAATCGCCGCCGACTCCTCCCGAACAGCTCGAGCTGGAAGTCAGGCTCTCACTTCACAGCATCTACTTTCCTACGGCTCGCCCGACGGTGGCCAATCCTGCGGGAGGTTTGCTCAGCAGCCAGGAGCAGGTTTTGGTAAAGCTGGCGGCCGACTTCACGAGGTATTTGACCTTCAAGCCAGACGCACACTTGATCCTGGGTGGTCATGCCGACCCGCGCGGCACAGCAGAGTACAACAAGGGCCTCACAGAACGGCGCGTGGAACGCACCAAGGGCTTCCTGGTGCAACACGGTGTCCCTGCGGACCACATTGACACGCGCGCCTACGGCGAAGAGGATCAGCTGACAACCGAACAGACTAAGGAACAGCTGGCACAGAATCCTGACATCACTCCAGAAGAGCGCCAACTAATGATGAGCAAACTGTCTCTCCTGGTCCTAGCCAACAACCGCCGCGTGGACGTCACCTTGAGCACCACCGGACAACAGTCCGTGCGGCGCTACCCATTTAACGCGAGAGACTTCCTGGCCCTTATAAGCGCTAAGGGCGGGGATTCCGATCACGCGGCTAGGCCTGCGCCGAAGAAACCTAATTAGTCGCCAGTGAAGAGGGTGGTCCCACAGCAATCGATAAGTGGGACCATCCTCGCTGTCGTCTGAGACGCAGCCGTCTCATCGATTTAAATCTGTATCCGAGCTTGCGCGGATTCGTGAGGGAATATCTCCTGAGCCTCTGCGCGCCTTCACGCCAGTTTCTTTTGGTTGTCTTTCAAGACCGGGTGGGCAAACTCGGTGGCGAGTTCGTTCCAAGCTTCGAGCATTTCGACGCCTAGTGGCGCAGCTTCCTCCGACTTCAGGTCGCCACCCGCTCGGACGAATTCTTCCGCTTGAATTCTGGCAGCATGCGCGCGGTTAACCTTTGCAAGGAACTCTTCCTTGTTCGTCGCCATAGAAAAGCCTCCTCAGAGTTTATTAATCATGGGCAGAAATGCAGGTGTGCTGAATGGCGCGCTTGGTCTGCCGTCCCTACTTGGAGTAGATCTCCATCGCTCGCCCGCGACCGTTCGCTTGCTCGCGGTAGAACCCTTCTCAAAAAAACGTCAGAACTTCGGTCATCCGAATCTTAGAGAGCAAGAAGACCGCCACTCCTCCCGGGTTTTCGCTGATGTGAGATTCAAGGAGCTTTAAGTCCTGTGTTTCGCGGATGAGGATTTCGGCATGAAACTTAACGTTAGTGATTGTTTCCTTTTGGGATATCCAAATGGCAACGGGGAAGTATCCGCAGCTGCCGCTCGCCGCTAGCTCGCAATAAAATGGGTTGGGCGCCAAATGGGTCGCATCGTTTTGAGTAGAAAAGCCAAAATTCTGCTGGGATTGGCCGTTCTTGCGCTGGCCGTTGCGGTTGGCTGGCAGATCGCTTCCTGTGAGATCGCCAATCTCGAACTGCAAGCAGACATGCGGGACATCGCCGCGCAGGTCGCCTCGCGCATTGGCCTCGAGGCCCCCAACTCCGATGAGGATCTACGCAACGCTGTCATCCACAAAGCCGAGGAACACAACATTCAGCTTGAGCCAGCGCAAGTGACCGTCCAGCGCACGGGCAGCGGCAAGACCCTGACTATCTACCTCATTGCGGACTACAAATCTCGCGTAAATCTTCTCATATACTCCTTCACTCTTCATTTCACACCCACAAGTACGAAGTAAGTTGGTTGTCTTAAACGCAAAAGAGGCGCGGTCTCGCGGCGGAAATGTTGCGAGCCTTCATTTTTGTGGAGGATATCCGGAATCAGCGATTTCATTAAAGCGCCAACTTCGCGCGTATAATAGGCGCTAAGTTCGGCGCTAAAAGAGGGATTTCCACTTTTGAAGGATCGACGGCCAACTGCGGCCATTCAAACTTCAGGGGAGCTGAGATGGGGAAATATCAGATTGCGCAAGTCAATATTGGGCGAATCAGGGCGCAGCTGGATGATTCGCTTATGGCGGGGTTTGTGGCGCGGTTGGATGAGATCAATGCGCTTGCCGATAACGCGCCAGGGTTTGTGTGGAGGCTGCAGACGCCGGAAGGGAACAACACGTATCTTCGGCCGTATGAGGATGACCGGATGTTGCTGAATATGTCGGTGTGGGAGTCCGTCGAAGCGCTTAAGCACTATGTGTACAAGACGGCACACGCGGAATTGCTTCGGCAGCGGCATGAATGGTTCGAGAAGATTGCTGTGTATGCAGCTTTGTGGTGGGTTCCGGCGGGCCACCTACCGGGAGTTGACGAAGCTAAGAAACGGATTGCGTATCTCGAAGCGCATGGCGCGACACAGTTTGCATTTACGTTCAAAGCAGTGTTTCCAGCTGATGAGAAATTCCAGCAGAGTATCGATTGGTCGTCGTTCCATCCTTGCCCTGCAACCTAGCTGGGCGAATCCAGTCCTTAACATTTAGCCGTCCCGGTCCGAACGGACAGTACCGTTTTGGAATCTACTGGCCTTTGGTCCATCTGATGAGGCGGAGTGTCGCTCGGTAAGCTTCTTTAGGGCTCGGTGTGTGGCCGAGCGGAGGAGGGGCGATGTTGCGGAATCGATTGCTTGTTGGGTTGGGGGTATGTTTTCTGGCGGCTTCAGGAGCTTGGGCGGACGAAGTGGGATTCGTCGACTGCTCGAAAAGCGCGGAAGCGACGCAGGTCTTTGGCAAGCCCAGGAGGTCGCAGGATGTCGTCGCCTCAGTGCCTTGCGGGGAGCGGTTTACGATTTTGGTGTACGGGTTTTACTTCTCGCGCATTCAGACGAAAGATGGCCAGGTAGGGTACGTCTATTCGAGCTTGATCTCGCAGGATCGCGGGGCCACCTCGTTGCAGCCAGCGGCCACGACTCCGCAGACGAGCCAACAGACACCGGCCTTGCAAACGGCGGCGGAGAAGGTAAAAATTCCGCGCTCGACTCCGTTCGACGCGCAGCCTAGTGCGGCTGCTTCGCAACCACAGCCAGCGACGCCTGCGGTCACAACGCAGCAAACAGCAGCAACACCGGCGTCGCCGGTGCAAACGGCCGCAGCACCGGCCTCCGCAGTCGAGGTAGCGTCTGCAGCGCCGACATCTGCTTCAAGCACCATCAGCTCGAATGGGACGGCAACGGCTGCCCCTGCCGCGCAATCGGCTTCAACTGTGGTGGCGGAGCCCCAGACAACGCCTACGCGGCCTGCAGCGACGTCAGCTCCCGTATTCACGACACCGCCGGCAGCACCGCCAACACCCAATGCAGATGCACAGGAGGCGACCGCTGCAGCCGAGCAGCCGAGTTCAGATGCGGCGGCGGCACCGCCTGCCGCTGACCAGCCAGAGGCGCAGCCTGCACCAGCGGCCGCAGCACCGGCTGAACCAGCACCAGCTCAGCCTGCCCCGGCTAAACCGGCAGCGCCTGCGATTAGACCCGCGGATTTGAAGGAAAGCTGGGAGAAGCCCCGCCCGAGCGTTCGTGCGGCTCCGTTGCTAGAACTGTATGGCGGATTCGCTTTTGCACGCATGGGTGGCACAGGGCTCGGTGGCAATTCGATCGGAGGGCTCGGGTCGGTTGGCTGGAACGCAAGATCGTGGTTGCAGGTTCTAGCGGACACCAGCTACAACGTCGAAACGGTTAGTGGCGCAAAGAACGTGCTATACGGAAATCACTACGGACCGCGTTTCTTCTACCGCGCGAGAAATCGATGGGGCATTACTCCCTTTGCTGAAGCCCTGGTCGGCGGATCGAACTTTAAGACCACCATCAGCGGTAGCGGCGGTTACTCCGCGTCCACAGGTGCCACTCTTTCGTACAAGGTGGGAGGCGGAGTGGATATCCACCCATCGCATCGGTGGGAAATTCGTTTGATCGATGTGGACTACTACAAGACCGCATTTGGCACGGATACTCACCAGACTAACTATTGGATTTCCACTGGTGTGGTTTTGCGGCTGTTTGGCGGAGGATCCGAGTAGCGGAGTGAAGCGATTCTTGCTTGCACTGAGGGGCCGGTAAGCTGACATTGGGTGCTCAGGTCGCAGGTGAAGAACAAGAAACAAACGGCGGAGCTGCTCTGCCAGGAATATGTTGTTAGGGCTGATGGCACGGAGTATCACGTGCGGCAGGAGAAGCCCGCGGATAAGGCTTTGATTCCGGTGAACACGAGCGTCGAGTTCACACTGGAAAAAGACAAGATGAAATTTAAAGCCAACGGAAAGAAATACGAATACCTCGTGGTTTCCGAAACAGCTGCGCCCGCGACCGCAGCTGCTGCGACCTCGAAGCCCTAACTGCAGTCACTCACCCATATTGTACGAAGTTCAAATTTCCAGGATGACCGGAAGGATCAGCGGGCGCTTGGAAGTTTGTTTATTGATGTAGCGTTTGAGGTCTACCCGAATTTTTTCTTTGATTACGCCCCAGTCGGATTTTTCTTCCGCGTTGGATTGTTCCACGGTCTTCATGATCACTTCGCGGGCGCCGGCGATTAACTCCTGGCCATTGTCGCTGAAGAGGCCGCGAGTGACGATCTCCGGCTGCGATTCCATTTTGCCGGTATGTTTGTCGATCGCAATGATCGGCACGACCACGCCGTCCTCGGAAAGATGCTTGCGATCGCGGATCACCACGTCTTCGATCTCTTCCAGTGAACCAGAATCGACGCAGACGCGGCCAGCCGTTACTGGATCGCGGCGCCGAACTCCATCCGCGGTAAATTCGATGCACTTGCCATTTTCCAGTAGGAGGATTTCTCCAGAAACACAGCCGAGTTGATGAGCAAGCGCGGCATGGCGGAATAGATGACGATATTCGCCATGAACGGGAATGAAGTATTTCGGCTTGACGAGCTGGAGGACTAGCTTCTGTTCTTCCTGGCTGGCGTGGCCGGAAACGTGAATCGTGCCCGCGGAATTGTCGTAGTAGACGAGCGCGCGGCGGCGGAACATGTGGTCGAGCATTCGAAAGATGGCTTTTTCGTTGCCGGGAATAATGCGCGCGGAAAGAATGACGCTGTCGTTTTCGTCGACGGTGACAAAGCGGTGATTGTCGACGGCGATGCGCGAAAGGGAAGACATCGGTTCGGCTTGGCTGCCGCTGGCGAGAATGACGATGCGCTTGGGATCGAAATTGCGAATGTCTTGCGGGCGAACCACCATGCCGTCCGGGATACGCAAGTAATTCATGGAATGCGCGATTTCGACGTTGTCGACCATGCTTCGGCCGACGAACGCGACTTTTCGCCCAACGCGCCCAGCGACGTCGATCACCTGCTGAATGCGGTGGATCGATGAAGCGAAACAGGAAAGAATGACGCGGCGCGGTGCTGATCGGCACAGCTCTTCGATACGCGGAACAATGGCGCGCTCGGACGGAGTGAATCCGGGACGCTCGACATTGGTTGAATCGCTGAAAAGCGCGAGGACGCCTTCGGCCCCATAGCGGGCGAAGGTGTGGAGATCGAAAGGAGCGCCATCGACTGGGGTTTGGTCAATCTTGAAGTCGCCGGTGTGAATGATCACGCCGAGAGGCGTTCGAACGGCGAGGGCGACGCAGTCAATGGTGCTGTGCGTTACGTTGATGAATTCAATTTCGTACGGGCCGATTTCGACGAGACGGCCGGGAATGACTTCGCGAAGCGTGGTGGAGGCTAGGAGGCCAGCTTCTTCCAGACGTTTTTTTACGAGGGCTAGAGTGAAGCGCGTGCCATACACGGGGACGTTCAAGTCGCGCAAAATGTACGGAAGTGCGCCGATGTGGTCTTCGTGACCGTGGGTGAGGACGATGGCGCGAATGTGTTGGCGATTCTGTTTCAGATACGTTATGTCGGGGATGACGAGGTCAACGCCGAGGAGTTCGGATTCTGGGAACATCATGCCCGCGTCGATGACGAGAATGTCGTCACCCAGACGAAGGACCATCATGTTCATTCCAAATTCGCCGAGACCGCCGAGAGGTATTGCTAGTAGGGACTGCGTAGACTTACTCAAAGAAAGGTTATCTCCATAATGTGCATAAGAATCGTATCACAGTGGGATGATGGGCGCGCGCCGCGGTCCTCGTCGGCGACGAGTGTCTCCTATTGCACAGTTTGGCTGCGGGCGGGAGCAATCAGCGGGAGAAAGGCAGTGGCTAGCGGCGTGACTAGCGATCGCCGCCGCTAAAGAGATGTGCGATGAAGACGAGCAGGACAGCTCCCACGGTAGCCGCGGCGAGAGAGTAGAGGAAACCGCCGCCCCAAATACCGAGACGCATGAAAATCCAGCCGCCAATGAACGAGCCGACGATGCCGAGAATAATGTCAGTGATGCAGCCGAAGCCGCGGCCGCGCGAGATTTTTCCAGCCAGCCATCCGGCGATGAGGCCAATAACAATCCATCCCCAGAACCCGCTGGGGAGAGCTATCCAGACACCGCGTGTTTCGAACAGAACGCTCAATAGAATGGCGGACATTCAGCCTCCCAGAAATTTGATGTGTTTACGTAAGAAATGGTGTGCAGTAGTCTAGCAAATTTGGGCGAGCGATTCTGTGAATATCGAATCCGATCAAGAAAGTCGCGAATGGACGAAAAGTGTGCCTGTCAACCCTCGCAGAGAGGTCCTTCGTCGCGATGCTCCTCAGGACTCGCATCCTTATCGGATGCTCGGTTGCTGTTGCGTCATGCAATGGAGCGTGCCGAGACCCAGGACTAGATCGCGGCATGCTATCCCTACGATTTCGCGGTTCGGGAAAAGCTTGGCCAGGGTGTTGAGAGCGATCCGGTCGTTCGCATCGTTGAACGTGGGAACGATCACGATTTTATTGGCGATGTAAAAATTCGCGTAACTGGCCGGGAGGCGCTGGCCATCGAAATAAACTGGGGCCGGCATGGGAAGCGTTTCGACGCGTAACGGGCGGCCGTCTTGATCTTTCATGTTTTTTAGTAGGGTTAGATTTTCCTGGAGAGGGGCGTAGTTCGCGTCGTTCGAATCGTTCTCAACGACTGTGACTACCGTTGTGGGATTGACGAATCTAGCGAGGTCGTCTACGTGGCCGTGGGTGTCGTCGCCGGCGATGCCATTCTTCAGCCAAAGAACGTTTGTGACACCCAAATAGTTTTTGAAAACTTCGGCGTAGTCTTCGCGGGTGAAGCCGGGATTGCGTTCTTGCGTTTTGCTGAGAAGACATTCTTCGGTGGTGAGCAGCGTGCCTAGACCGTTGACGTCAATACTTCCGCCTTCGAGAACGACTCGTCTGCCGTTGTGCTCCGGTTGCCAGAGGCGGCGCTTAAGTTTCTTGTTAGCTTGGGAAACGACTGCGGCGTCTTTTTTGTGATTGGGGTATTTGGCCCAGCCGTTGAAACGCCAGTGCGTGTATGCGACTTCTCCTGAGGAGTTCTTTACGCAGATGGGGCCAGAGTCGCGCATCCATCCGCGATCGGTGGGAATCCGGAAAAAATCTACTGCGGCGAGATTGGCGCCGGATTTCTTAAGGATAGTGCGGACTCTGGATTCGGCTTCTTTATTTTCAACCAAAAGATAGACCCGCTCGACCTGCGACAGGTGACGGACGATTTCCGCGAAGGCCCAGGGAATGGGAGAAAATTTTCCAGGCCAGTCCGTTAGTTCGTGGGGCCAGCCTAGCCATGTGGCTTCGTGTTGGTCCCATTCTGCTGGCATTCGGAAACTTTGGGAGTGGGGTTTGGATTCGTTTTTCGATATGGGCATACGCTTTGGTGTGGACACAGTTTTTTTTAACACAGAGGTCGCTGAGAGCACAGAGAAGAATTATTCGCCGAGCCAGCGGTTGAGGATGGGTTGATAGGCGTCGATGCGGCGGTCGCGGAGGAAGGGCCAGTTGCGACGGGTTTCTTCGCTTTGGGCTGGGTCGCATTCGACCACCAGGATTTCTTCCTTGTCGTTAGAAGCTTCGGAGAGGATGCGGCCGAAAGGATCAGCGACGAAAGAATTGCCCCAGAATTCCAGGCCTGCGTCACCTTTTTCTGGTTTGCCTTCATAGCCGACGCGATTCACCACGGCGACGTAAACACCGTTGGCGATAGCGTGTGCGCGTTGGATGGTGCGCCAGGCATCGAGCTGGGCTGCGCCGAATTCAGCTTTCTCGTGCGGATGCCAGCCAATACTTGTGGGATAGAAAATTACCTGCGCGCCCTGCAGGGCGGTGAGGCGAGAACCTTCCGGATACCATTGATCCCAGCAAATCTGAACGCCGATGCGACCGTATGCGGTATCGAAATTTGGGAAACCGAGATCACCTGGCGTGAAATAAAACTTTTCGTAGTAGAGCGGATCATCGGGGATGTGCATTTTGCGGTATTTGCCCAAGAGAGAGCCGTCGGCGTCGAGGACGGCGCAGGTGTTGTGGTAAATCCCAGCGGCGCGTCGTTCGAAAAGGGAAACGACGAGAACGACTTCAAGCTCTTTTGCGATTTTCGCAAGCGCATCAGTGGCGGGGCCGGGAACTGGTTCGGCGAGGTTGAAAAGATCGGCGTCCTCGGTGCGGCAGAAATATTCGCCGCGAAAGAGTTCGTCCATGCAGATAATTTGTGCGCCGCGCGCAGAGGCTTCGCGGATTTTCTCGATGGCGCGCGAAAGATTTTCTTCGGGGTTCGCAGTGCTGCGCATCTGCAAAAGACCGATTGTGAATTTCTTTGTCATAAAAATTAGTTTATCATGCTCATAGAAACATTTTCTGTTGCGTTTTGTTCTTTCCATCGGGTCGCATTTGTAATATCAATCGTTACGAAATGTGCACAGTGGGACTTGGTGTGAAGTTCTGAAACGAAAGCGTAAGTGAGTTCGAGGAGAGCAGATGGCAAATCGGCACGAAAAGACGGTCACGGGGCGCGTACTGCACGATCCGGTGAAGGATAAGTTGCGGCCGATGTTTCCGATTGATTTGTCGAAGTGTCGCACCATCGACGAATTGGTCCGCGCGATGGGCAATACCGCGTTCACTGGCCGGCAGATCGGCGATGCCGCCGATGTTTTGGAAACGATGGCGCGCGACAAAGATTGTTTTGTGGTGATGACACTCTCTGGCGCGCTGACCGTAGCGAAGATGGGGTTCATTTTTTGCGATTTGATCGAAAGCGGCTTGGTTAAAGCTGTCGTTTCCACTGGCGCGCTGATGGCGCATGGTCTCGTGGAAGCAACGGGGCATTCTCATTTCCGCTATGACCCCAAGATGGACGACAAGGAATTATTTCACGCGGGCTACAACCGCGTTTACGATTCGCTCGAGCCGGAAGTGAATTTGGATCACGTGGAAGAAGTGATGGACGACGTCCTTTCGCATTGGGATGCGGAAGAAGTTGCGTGCAGTTGGAAAATTCACCGGAAGATCGGCGAGACGCTGCACAAGCAAGGAGCGGGGCGGGGAATTCTGAAATCCGCGTACGAGCACAATGTGCCGGTATTTGTGCCGGCATTTAGCGATTCAGAGTTGGGCATTGATTTTGCACTGCAGAAGATCGCGCGGCAGAGAGAAAACAAGCCGCTGTTGCGCTTCGATCCTTTTGAGGACTTCGAGAAGTTTGCGGACACCATGCTGGCAACGAAGCGCATGGGACTCTTTACGGTGGGCGGAGGCGTGCCGCGGAATTGGTCGCAGCAGTTTGGGGTTTATGCAGAGTTGCTGGCGAGGCGCGGTTACAAGAAAATTCCGCTGAAGCGCTACAACTATGGTGTGCGAATTTGCCCGGAGCCGGTGCATTGGGGCGGGTTGAGCGGCAGCACGTACACGGAAGCCGTCTCCTGGGGCAAATTTGTCCCGCCGGAAGAAGGCGGGAAGTTCGCGGAAGTGTTTGATGACGCGACGGTGGCGCTGCCGCTGATAGTGGGTGCAGTGCTCGACCGCATTGGGTACTTTAAGCGCGAAAAGTAGTGATTGTGGTGGGATACGCGTCCATGAGGCTTGGGTTCGCGTGATTTAATGGGCCGGAGGTGAAAAATGGCCAAAGTAGGATTGGCGAAAGCCAAATTCTCGTATGACGTGCACCCCGGCGTCGCGATGGTGCAGAAGTGGGTTGAGGAGTTGAAGGGAAAGACGGGGCGGTCGCTGGAAGAATGGATTGCGTTGGCGAAGAAGGAAGGACCGAAAGAGGATAAATCCCGGCGCGAATGGTTGAAGACGAAACATAAGTTGGGAACGAATAGCGCCTGGTGGATTTCCGAGCGTGTAGACGGAAAGGGTGGCGAGGAAGACTCACCCGAAGCGTACTTGAAGACGGCGGTTGTGTATGTCGAGGAGCAGTATGCGGGAGCGAAAGAGAAATTACGGCCGATTTATGGGGAATTGCTTGAGCTAGGGAAATCTCTGGGCGCGGATGTGAAAGCGTGCCCTTGCAAGACGATGGTGCCGCTATATCGCGAGCATGTATTTGCGCAAATAAAGCCTGCGACGAACTCGCGGGTTGATTTGGGTTTTGCGCTGACGCATTACAAAGGGAAATTGCCGAAAAGAATTATTGATACGGGCGGTCTGGCGAAGAAGGATCGGATCACACATCGGATTGAGATCAAGTCGGTCGATGAGATTGATGCGGAAGTGAAGAAGTGGTTGAAGACGGCGTACGATTTGGATGCGAAGTAGAGAAAATAATTTAACGTAGAGTGCCGCATAGACACAGAGGCAGCAGAGAAGAAAAAATGGCGAATCCTAGGACTCGCCATTAAACAAGATCAAGATTTGAGAAAAAGACTCAGTCGTCTTCGCCGATGAGGATCGCCGCTCCGAGAACGGTGGTCCAGAGGCCGCGCTTGTCGCCGACGGCGGATTGCGTGACGTTCATCGTGCGAACTATCTTGTTGGAGATGCGGTAGACCTCTTTTTTCTCGTCGAAGCTCAAATCTGGATCAAATTCCACGTTGAGAGTCGTCGCTAGCATCTCCGCGGCGAGCTCCTCGGCGTATTCGCCGGCAACTTCTTCGGTTTCACCGAAAGAGTGATGCTCGGAGAGATAGCCGTACATCAATTTATCGCTTGGGAGCGCGAGGCCGATGCTGGCAGCGATCAGGCGATGCGCTTCCTTGGTGGAGTTTTCGCTGATGACGGTGAAAGCCACTTGGCCGGGCTTGATGTGCTTCAGGCCTTCGCTGCGCGAAATCAATTTACAGTTAGGCGGGAAGATTGAGGAGACGCGCACGATGTTGCACGCGGCGATACCTGCATTGCGCAGGGCGAGCTCAAAGCTCGAAAGTCTTTCGCGATGTTTTCCGACGCCTTTGGTGAGGAAGATCTTCTTAGCAACGAACGCCATGGTGCCGGGTTGTGGTGCCTCCGTGAGTGAAGTAACAGCGGAAAAATTTCCGCTGTTGAAAAATAACAAGAAGGTATTGCACTGTCAAACGAATTCGCGGAATTTCTCGGGAGCGAGAGCGCAAAATGAATGGATTGTGACAAGAAGCGCAAATCCCGTTCAAGAGTCGCCGGAGATGCGCTGAAGCAACTTCCCGAGCGGTTTGCAAAGCGCCAAAACCTTGCCTAAATCGTCGGCGCTGAAGTCTGGCCCGGCGAGTGACGGGTTCGCCCCTTTGCGGCTGACCTGGATAACGCCCACAACTTTTTCACCGGAAAGGATTGGAGCGCTGATCAACTTCTGAATGAGCTCGGACGCTTCGCCGCCGACCTTCACGCCCTCGAAAACGGTGGCGTGGCGGACACTTGCGAAATTGTTGATGATGTCCGGACGGCTTTCGCGAGCGGTCCGCGCGGCTATGGCAGAGGTGCTGGAAAGTGGGATGAACCCGACTTGTTTCAGCGATTCCGGGACAAGAAAGTGCAGGTGGCGCCAGCGTGTGGACACTCCCATGAGGGCAACCTCGTCCGTTTTGACCCCGAGACTCTTCGCGATTCGTTCTGCGATGCCGGGCAAGGAAATCTGAGATAAGGCTGTGGCGTCCGATTCGACGGCACTCGCGATACGTTCCAGCTCTGAAACAAGGCTGAGGCTAGTGGTCATTGGATATCCGTTGGGCACGCGAAGGCTGCCAGGCAGGAGGGGCCGGGCGGATACCATCCGTCGTGTTCTCATTTAAGCGGGAAAGTCCGTAAGGCGCAACGAGTTTTCAAGCGGCCCGTGTCCGAGATAGGAACAGGCTGGCTCGCGGCGCGGTCATGATCAGCCAAAGCTGGTCATACAACATGCATACTACTGATGCGACGCCGAAGTGTACCTGCAATCGTGGAAACAAACGCTTGTTGGCTTGCGAATAGGGTAGAATCTCGCCGCACCCTTTCCATTGGAGGAATACATGCGTCAGGTCCGTGTCTCGCTAATTGCTTGTCTGCTCGTTGCTGGATTTCTGTTATGTCAGGTTGCGACGGGTGATGACATCGCCGATCGCGCGAAAAAGCTGCATTTCTCAACGATCGTTCTCGACACGCACGACGATACGACGCAGCGCTTCTTCTCGAAGGACTTTGACATCGGCAAGCGCAATCCCGATGGGCACATCGATATTCCCCGCATGCGCGAAGGTGGCATGAACGCCATTTTCTTTTCCATCTGGATCGACGGCAGAATTATGGGGCCGGCGGCCGTGCAAAAGGCGCTCGATCAGATTGATGCTGTGCATGAAAACGTAAATAAATATTCGAAAGACATGGCATTTTGCCGCACCGCGGAAGAAGTGCGCCGCGCCCATGCGCAAGGCAAGATCGCCGCTCTCATCGGGGTCGAAGGCGGCCACATGATCGGAAACGACATTCGCGTCTTGCGCATGTTCGGCGACTTAGGGGTTCGTTATATGACGCTGACCCATTTTTACAACGACGAATGGGCAGATTCCTCAACCGCCAAGCCCGAACATAATGGTCTGACAGACTTTGGCAAGCAAGTCGTGCGCGAAATGAACCGTCAGGGAATCATGGTGGATATTTCGCACGTTTCCGACAAAACCTTCTATGACGCACTGGAGGTCAGCAAAGCGCCTTTGATTGCTTCGCATTCTTCCTGCCGAGCGCTGTGCAACCATGTTCGCGATATGTCCGACGACATGATCAAGGCGCTAGCCGCAAAGGGTGGCGTTATTCAAATCAACTACGAAAAGAGTTTCATCGATCAAGCCTACAAAGACGCGGAGGATAAACTTTCCGGTGGTGTGGTCGAGATGATGGATAAGCTCAAAAAAGAGTGCGGCGACAATGACGATTGCATGAACAAAAAGATGAATGAGATGGCCGCAAAAGCTACTGCGGAAGGCAAACTGCCACACGTAAGCTGGGAAAGAATCATCGACCACATCGATCACGCCGTTAAGCTGGTTGGTGCGGATCACGTCGGGCTTGGATCGGATTTCGACGGAGCCAATATGCCCGAGGGCATGGACGACGTCACCCATTTGCCGCAGATCACGGAAGCTCTGATGCGCAAGGGCTACAGCGATGAAGACCTTCGAAAAATCCTCGGAGGCAACTTGCTGCGCGTTATGGAACAGAACGAAGCCGTAAGCCGCGAGATGCGGGCCGCTCAATAACAAAATGAAGCTGTCGGGAGTGCCGAAGGTACTCCTTCTAGTCGGGATGTGTCTTTCAGCGGGAATGGTACTGGCGAGGGGAATCGCTGTGGACGGAATTTCGGAACGAGCGAGGCAGCTCCATTTCTCTTCGATCGTGATCGACACACACGACGACACCACCCA
The DNA here is from genome assembly GCA_963784015.1 of uncultured Acidobacteriota bacterium. Taxonomy (GTDB): domain Bacteria; phylum Acidobacteriota; class Terriglobia; order Acidiferrales; family UBA7541; genus Acidiferrum. The sequence goes on along the minus strand of CAWAPX010000013.1, from coordinate 2,219,458 downwards.
GCGATTCCTCGACCCCGGCTTCGATCTGGGCGCACGAAATGCTCTCGGCAGTATTGATATCCCACGGATGAAGGAAGGCGGCCTCGGGGCGATCTTTTTTTCGATTTGGATACCGAGCAAAATTACAGGTCCGGAGGCGGTGAAGCGCGCGCTCGCCCAGATTGAAGCCGTGCATGAACAGGTTCGCAAGCATTCGAACGATCTTGTGCTTGTGACGACGGTGGAGGGAATTCGCGAAGCACATGAGGAAGGCAAAATCGCTGCGCTCATTGGTGTCGAGGGTGGCCACATGATCGCGAGCGACCTTGGCTTGCTTCGCCGCTATGCATCGCTTGGCGCACGCTACATGACGCTGACGCACAGTGGAAACGCCGAGTGGGCGGATTCCTCGACCGCCAAGCCGGAGCACAATGGATTATCAGAATTTGGCAAGGACGTCGTGCGTGAGATGAACCGCCTCGGGATGATTGTGGACATCTCCCACGTTAGCGATAAGACGTTCGCCGACGTTTTGGAGGTCAGCAAGGCGCCCGTCTTCGCGTCGCATTCGGACTGCCGCGCCATTTGCGACGCGCCTCGCAACATGACCGACGACATGATCAGGGCGCTGGCAGCCAAAGGCGGCGTCATCCAAATTAATTATCACGTGGGCTTTCTGAGTCAGGAGTTTCGTAATGCGGAGAAAGCCCATCCGGAATGGGACAAGGCCATCGCACTGGAAGTCCAGAAGCGATGCGGGGATAGGCAAGGCTGCCAGTTGATCGAGGGCGATCGCGTCACAAGGGAATATGTTTTGCGCGGTGACTTGCCAAGAGTGGAATGGACCAAAATCATCGAGCATATCGACCACGCCGTCAAGATCGCGGGAATCGGCCACGTAGGTCTTGGCTCCGATTTTGACGGAGCGAACATGCCCTTTGGGATGGAAGACGCCAGCAAGCTCCCGCGGATAACGAACGCTCTTCTGGAAAAAGGCTATTCCGATGGTGACGTAAAGAAGATTCTCGGCGAGAATACCCTCAGGGTTATGGCGGAGGTCGAGCGCGTCAGCCGCGAGCTGAATGCCGCAAAGTAGTTGCAATCCGCTGTCGGAGAACAAACGCAAGAATTCAAATCGGAGAGGGAAGAGCAATGCACAAATGTGGATGGATGATCACTGCGGGGCTGCTGTTTTTGTCTGCCGTGCCCCGCAACGATGCACGGGCGCAGACAGCACCAGCACAAACCCCGGCGCACAAGCCGGCGGCGACCAGCCCGTATGATCGGGCACTCCTTCGGCCAGCGTTGCTAGTCGCGAAAGCGCCAGCCACATATCAGGTGAAATTCACCACGACGAAGGGCGATTTTGTCATCACCGTGACGCGCGCGTGGGCTCCGCTGGGCGCAGACCGCTTTTACAACCTCGTGCGCCATCATTTTTATGACAATACTCATTTCTTTCGCGTGTTGAAGGGTTTTGTTGTGCAGTGGGGCATCAGCGCCTATCCTCCCGTTACGGCTGCTTGGGAGCATGCACCCATAAAAGATGATCCCGTTGTCGAGAGCAACCTTCGCGGGTACATCACCTATGCCATGAGCGGGCCAAACACTCGAACGACGCAGGTGTTCATCAATTTGGTCGATAACAAGCGTCTCGACGGGATGGGATTTTCGCCGTTTGGCCAGATCACGGAAGGACTGGACGTCGTCGAATCGCTTTATACGGGCTATGGCGAGGGTGCGCCTGAAGGTCAGGGACCAGAGCAGGATAAAATCGAAAAACTCGGGAAACCCTATCTCGACAAAAGTTTCGATAAGCTGGATTGGATCAAGACGACGACGTTGATTCTGCCTCCTGGAGCAGCGCCGGCGAAGACACCCGCCGCCGCTAAGCCGGCTGCGCCCCCAAAGCAGTAGTTTAGGGTTTTAGGGGATTGATTACTTTTTTGAGTTTTGTGCATCTAATCTTTGGTAATGGTCTTCTTTTGACTTAGAGGAGACAGCGAGGTATTCTCGGTTTTCATGATGAACTGTCGCCAGATCATGTGTTGTTCGTGCGCACGCAAGGCTGCGTGTTGTATGACACCCATCTCTGGCCAGGGGAGTTTCCGGACTTAGCGCTACTCTAAGATTCAAAGTTCCGAAGCCCACGTTGCCAGAGTTTTAGGCCACGTGGGTTTTTTGCTTTTACGGCACGTTTTAGGACAGGTGATTCAGCCATGGCCGAAATCAAAGAAACCAAAGCGCAGCGCGTCGAGCGCCTGAAGCAAGCGAAGAATGCGTGGGAGCATTTTGACGAGATTCGCGCGTTCGCACGCAATGGCTATGCTTCGATTCCCCCTGAGTGGTTCAGCACCTATTTCAGGTCCTGGGGCGTGTACTCGCAAGGAGACGGCTTGGGAGTCGTCGGCGGAACGGGTGGGGAAGGCAAAGCCACTCCTTACTTCATGGTGCGCATTCGAATCCCTAACGGCTTGCTGAGCAGCGATCAAGTTCGCGCGGTAGCGGATATTGCCGAGCAACACGCGCGCGGGGTGGCCGATATTACCGTTCGGCAAAACTTTCAGTTGCATTGGGTAACCCTGGAATCGCTGCCCGAAGTCCTGGAATCGCTCTGGCGTGCCGGCTTGACGACAACTGGCGCTTGCGGGGACGTGGCGCGCAACATCACTGGATGTCCGGTGGCAGGGCTGGACGCGGAGGAAATCGTCGATGCCTCGCCTCTGGCCCTGGCGATTGAGCGCGAGCTAGGAGGAGCTGCAGCTTTCTACAATTTGCCGCGCAAATTTAAAATCTCCATCACGGGCTGCAGGCACTGGTGCTCGTATCCGGAAATCAACGACGTTGCGTTGACGGCCACCACGCGAGAGAGGGCCGGAGTAGTCGAAACTGGATTTTCCCTGCGGGTTGGCGGAGGACTATCCACCGATCCGCACATCGCCTTGCGCTTGAACGCATTCATCCAATGGGATCAAGTGGTCCCCGTGGCGCGCGGCGTCGCGGAAATCTTTCGCGCTAGCGAAACGCTGCGGCAGAGCAGGGAAAAAGCGCGCCTGAAATTCTTGTTCTTGCAACAAGGCTGGACGGCAGAGAGTTTCTTGGCCGAGTTGCAGCGCCAGATTGGTTTTTCTCTCGATTCCGCCGAGCCGGAAGAAGTTTCCGCCGACATTCATCGCGACCACGTCGGCATTCACTCACAAAAACAAGAAGGACTCGTCTACGTCGGCGCTTCTGTCCTGCGAGGCCGCATCACTCCGCAACAATTGCGAACTGCCGCGGATCTGGCCGATCGCTATGCCGATGGCCACATTCGCACTACCACGATGCAAAATCTGCTGGTCGTTAATGTGCCGCAACGCCATGCCGCTGCGGTCGCCCACGACCTTGAAGTTGCTGCCCTGCCGGTGCAAGCCTCGGTGTTCGCTCGCGGAACCGTGGCTTGCACAGGCTCTGAATTCTGCAAGCTCGCTCTGACAGAAACGAAAGGCTTTGCGCGATGGCTTACGCAGGAGCTCGAAGAACGGCTTCCTGATTTCCAGGAGCAGCTCCGTCTCAACATCACTGGCTGTCCCAACAGTTGCGGGCAGCATTGGATCGCCGATATCGGCATCGAAGGCAAGAAAATTAAAGTCGATGGCCGGATGGTCGATGCCTATTACTTCTGCATCGGCGGAAGCGTGGGGCAGTTTGCGTCGATCGCGCGCCCAGTTGGATATCGCTGCGCCGCCTCAGATGTTCCGGATGCTATCGAACGCCTGCTCGTCGGCTTTGACGAGCGCCACGAATCGGGCGAAAACCTGCGGCGCTTCCTGGCGCGCCACACGAACGAAGATATTCGCGAGATTCTCGCGGGGAGTTACATCCCGCCGGTGGAACGCGACATGGCGCTTGGCCAGGTTCCCCAGGGAGTCGAAGGCTAAGCAATGAGCCTCTTTCCCATTTTCGTAAAGTTAGAAGGGCGTCTGATTGTCGTTGTTGGCGGCGGGAATATTGCCGAAGGCAAGATTCCTGGGGTATTAGCCGCCGGCGCGCGCATCCGGTTGATTGCGCCGTCCGTCACGCCACAAATCGCTGAATGGGTGCGATTCGGGAAAATAGATTGGCCGCAGAAGGAATTTGAGCCGGCAGATTTGGACGGCGCTTTTCTGACAATCGCGGCGACTTCCGCGCCAGGTGTGAATGAAGCCGTTTTCCGCGAGGCGGAAGCGCGCGGAATTTTGTGCAACGCCGTCGATGACATCGAACATTGCCATTTTTACTACGGAGCTGTGGTCCAGCGCGGCGATCTGCAAATCGCTATTTCCACGAACGGTAAAAGCCCGGCACTCGCGCAACGTCTTCGCCAGGAGTTCGAATCGGAATATGGTCCGGAATACGAAGTGTGGCTGCAATGGCTCGGGGCAGCGCGAGAAGCCTTGCGAGCAAGTGGCCCAAGCTCGGATACCTCGAAGAAGTTGCTGCATGAGCTGGCGAGCAAGCCGATGTTCGAAGAATTCCTTCGCCAGGCCAGTAAATGGCCAGGGCAGCGAGGAGCAGCCTAATGGGCAAAGTCTATCTCATCGGAGCTGGTCCCGGCGATCCGGAGCTGCTGACACTGAAGGCCGCGCGCCTGCTGGCCTCCGCGAACGTCGTGCTGCACGATTCGCTCGTGAGCCGCGAAGTGCTCGAAAAAATCTCGTCCAATGCGGAAGTAGTCGACGTTGGCAAGCGCTGCGGTAGAAAGCTTCTGACGCAAGACGAAATCAACGCGCTGCTGGTGAGTTATGCGGCTTCGCGTGATGTGGTCGTGCGCTTGAAGGGCGGCGATCCCTCTATCTTTGGACGCGCCGGCGAAGAGCTGCATGCCCTGCGCGAAGCGCATGTGGAGTATGAAGTCGTTCCCGGCGTGACGGCCGCGTTCGGCGCCGCAGCTGCGGCTGGAATTTCTCTTACCGACCGTCGAGTCGCCTCGCAAGTGTTGCTTTCCACTTTTTCTCGTGGCGCGGACGCGAATGCGATGGATTGGGGCTGCCTCACGCCTGCCACGACGCTCGTTCTCTATATGCCGGGACCCGACTATGCCGAAGTTTCCCGCAGGCTCGGGGATGCCGGTCTACCTGGAGATTTGCCGTGCGTCATCGTTTCTAGTGCAACCGGTGCCCAACAGCAGGTGCGCTGGAGCAGCGTAGGCGCTCTTTCCATCGAAGAGAAACTGCCCGCACCCGCGCTCATGATCGTAGGGCGCGTCGCTTCTCAGCAAGTTCGCGAAATAAGCGACGCATTCTGGCGCGATGAGCGGAAAGAGTCTTCGGCGCAAACATTTTCCGTAAGTTAGAAGTGACTTGATTAGGAGAGCGCTTCATGAGTACCCAAGAAAATGCCCCGCAAGAAAAAAAACCGTGGCGCCTATCGCTGGATAGCTGGGCCGTTGTAGTGGCGCTGCTTGCAGCGCTGCTGGTCCGCGCCGGAGTTTTCAAACACATCCCGTGGTGATCGATACGCAAGCAAAACGCAAGGAGAAAAGGGACAAAACATGGCAGATGCAGTGGTAATTCCTCAAGTTGAGCCGGTACAGCCAGCGCTCCGTTTTCTTCGGCTCATACCTGGCGTGCTTTTGCTTGCAGCCATCGGCTACGCGGGTAAACTCCTTGAGCAAAACGTGGGTAGGTACGCAAAAGCCCATCACTGGGTGTTTCCGAATATCGAGTATGTCCTTTGGGCAATTCTCCTAGGACTTCTGATCTCAAACACAGTCGGTGTTCCAGAGATCTTTCGTACCGGAGTAGCGACCTACGAATTTTGGCTCAAAGCCGGCATCGTCCTGCTCGGCTCGCGATTTTTGCTAGGCGACATTCTGAAACTTGGCGGAGTTAGTCTTCTACTCGTGGCCATCGAAATCGTTGGCGCCATCGCTTTCATGACGCTCCTCGGGCGCCTTTTCAAGCTGAAACCAAAACTAACCACGCTACTGGCCGTTGGTTCCGCGGTCTGCGGTGTCAGCGCGATCATTGCTACGAAAGGCGCCATCGATGCCGATGATGAGGACTCTTCCTTCTCCATCGCGGCCATTCTCGCGCTCGGTGCGCTGGCGCTCTTCACGTTTCCTTTGATCGGCCACTATCTGCATCTAGGCGATCGCGCTTATGGCATTTGGGCCGGTCTTGCGGTGGATAACACTGCCGAAGCAACCGCCGCGGGGGCACTCTACTCAGATGCTGCTGGCAAATTGGCCGTCCTAGTGAAGTCCACACGCAACGCCATGATCGGTTTCGTCGTGCTCGCCTACGCGATCTACTGGGCTAGCCAGGGGCAAGCTAAAGCGGTTGGCAACAAAGCCGCGTTCCTCTGGCAGAAGTTTCCGAAGTTCGTCCTGGGTTTTCTGCTTATTTCGGTGCTGGCCACCTATCAGTTCTTCAGCAAGGATCAGGTAGGCTCGCTCGCCAATCTTTCCCGATGGGCTTTTCTGCTGACATTTGCCGGTGTTGGCCTGCGTACGAATTTCCGCGACATGCGCAAACAAGGCCTCCGCCCGTTCGCGGTAGGAGCCATCGGCGAAATCGTGATCGCCGTATTTACGTTAGGTTTGGTGGTTGGAGCCGAAAAGCTCTTCGGCTTTTGACCGACCAGAGCACAAAACAAATGGGGCGCGATAGTAGTTCGGCTTGCCGAACCACGATTGCGCCCCTTATTTGTTGTTTATTTCCTACAGCCCGAGAACGTTTACCAATTCCCGCACAGACGCCGAGGACTTCTGCAGCGCCGCATTTTCTTCGGCGGTGAGTTTGATCTGAATGATTTCTTCAGCTCCCCCTGCACCCAGTTTCACGGGGACGCCCACGAAGAGCCCCTTGATCCCGTACTCGCCATCCAAGTACACAGCGCAGGGCAAAATCTTCTTCTTGTCTTTCAAAATGGCTTCCACCATTTCCACTGCTGCCGCTGACGGAGCATAGTAGGCCGAACCTGTCTTCAACAAGTTGACGATCTCCGCGCCGCCTTTGCGCGTACGTTCCACGATGGCGTCGATCCGTTCCTTCGGGAGCAAATCGGGGAGGGGAATTCCCGCAACGGTCGAATACCTCGGCAGCGGCACCATATCGTCGCCGTGTCCGCCGAGTACGAACGAATGCACGTTCTCCACGCTAACTTTGCATTCGGCCGCCACAAACGAACTCATGCGCGCCGAGTCCAGCACTCCGGCCATTCCCAATACGCGATTCTTCGGAAAGCCGCTGACCTTGAACGCTGCCTGCGCCATCGCGTCTAGGGGGTTGGTCACCACAATAATGATGCAATCCGGTGAATGCTTGACGATCTGCTCGACCACCGCCTTTACCACATCGTAGTTCGCCTTCAGCAAATCGTCGCGGCTCATTCCCGGCTTGCGCGGAAAACCCGCCGTAATCACCACGATATCGCTGCCAGCCGTAGCGCTATAGTCTCCCGTAGCCGTGGAAGCGCCCGTCGCGCGCGAATCCGTTCGCGTAATTGGCCCGGACTCCAGCATATCCAGCGCTTTGCCCGCCGGCGGTCCATCCAAGATGTCCGTCAACACCACATCGGCCAGCTCCAAATCCACAATCCGCTGCGCCGTCGTCGATCCCACAAACCCGCCACCCACCACCGTAACTTTCTTCCTGCTCATTCAGCCGTCTCCTCGTTTCTTGTTGGAAGTCTCTGCGTCATCTCTGCGTACTCTGCGTACTCTGCGCCTCTGCGTTATCTTTTTCTTTGCATTTGATAACTATCGCGCCACAGCAGCTGCCTGCATGTTCTCAATGATCGCCGTCGCAAACGCCGCCGTGCCAACTTTGGTAGCGCCAGGCATGAGCCGTTCGAGATCATAAGTCACACGCTTCTGCTGAATCGTCCGCGCGATCCCGTCCTCGATCAACTGTGCAGCCTCTTTCCATCCAAGAAACTCAAACATCATTGCCCCCGATAGCATCACGGAACTCGGATTGATCACATCCTTGTCCGCATACTTCGGCGCAGTTCCGTGCGTAGCCTCGAACACGCCAAAGCCGTCGCCGATGTTCGATCCCGGCGCCATCCCAAGTCCGCCCACCTGCGCCGCGCAAGCATCCGATAGATAATCGCCGTTGAGATTCGAAGTCGCCAAAACACTGTATTCATCCGCCCGCAGCAGCACCTGCTGAAACACCGAATCCGCGATGCGGTCGTTAATCATCAGCTTTTTCTTCCATTGCCCCTTGCCGTGGGTCGCATAAATCGCATCCAGCGTCTGTTTAACTTCATCGCAAATAGCCTTCGTAAACGCTTCCGTCGCTTGCTCCAATCCTGGCTCGATCATCGCCGCATTTTGCTCAACGCTCAGCCCCGCCTTCTTGTCCAAGTTGTCCAGAATCCAGCTCTCGCGCTCAGTAACCGTGTCCGCCCGGAACTCCTCGCGCGCCAGGTCATAACCCCAATCGCGGAACGCCCCCTCGGTAAATTTTTGAATATTTCCTTTGTGCACCAGCGTCACGCTCTTCCGCCCGCGCGTCAGCGCGAACTTAATCGCTCGCCGCACCAGTCGCTTCGTGCCCGTCGGCGAAATCGGCTTGATCCCCACGCCAGAATCCCAGCGAATCTGCTTTTTGCCGTCCTTCAGCATTTCGTGATTCAGAAATTCGAGCAGCTTCTTTACTTCCGGCGTCCCCGATTTCCACTCGATTCCGATGTAAACGTCTTCCGTATTCTCGCGGAAGATTATGATGTCCATCTTTTCAGGTTGCTTAACAGGGGAGGGAACTCCTTCGAAATACCGCACCGGACGCTCGCACGAATACAAATCCAGAATTTGCCGCAACGCTACGTTCAACGAGCGAATCCCACCACCCACGGGGGTCGTCAGTGGTCCTTTGATGGCCACTCGAAAGTCGCGAATGGCATCGACGGTCTCATTCGGCAACCATTCTTTGTAGGCATTGAAGGCCTTCTCTCCGGCAAAGACTTCAAACCACGCCACACTCCGCTTCCCGCCGTAGGCGTGCTCCACCGCCGCGTCAAAAACCCGCCGCGAAGCCTTCCAAATATCGCGCCCCGTGCCGTCGCCTTCAATAAACGGAATAATTGGTGTATCCGGCACTTGCAACTCTCCGCCGCTATAGCCAATCCCTTTGCCACCAACAGGAATAGCCTGACCGTTGTACGAACTCTTCATGAATGCAAATCCTCCCTGGAGATTAGAGCGCTTCCTGTTGGAAAACAGTGCGAGACATCACCGGACAAGTTAATTTTCGCACGTCTCCGCGAACCAGAAAACATACCACAATGCGCGTGAACTTCGAAATGAACAGCCAAATTGGGATTCAAAACGCCTCGAAAAACCTTAGCTGTCCCAACATGAATCGTTTTGCTATATATACTCATCAAAGCGAGCTACGCGGAAACCACAACGCGCAGCAAGGAGACCCGCCCATGATGCTTGATTGGAATGAATACCATAAAGAGCTAGGCGCCAGAATTGGCGAGCTCGCAAAGCTCAGCCCGGACACAGTTCGCGGATATCTAACGTTAAGCGCAGCGAACTCCAAGACCGGCAAGCTCGATGAAAAGACTCGCCAACTTATCTCGCTGGCCGTCGCCGTCACGACGCATTGCGACGGTTGTATAGTCGTTCACACCGAAGCTGCGTTGAAGGCAGGCGCGACGAAAGAGGAGATCTCCGAAGCCCTCGGCGTAGCCGTAGCCATGAACGCCGGCGCTGCTCTAGTGTATTCATCACGTGTGCTGGATGCCGTCGCCGCGCATACCGCGAAAACACAGGGCGCCTGATCCGCGTACAACGCCGGCGCTAAGCGCTACCCCTTTTTCTTTGCCTTTGAAGCTTTCGCGGCCTTGGAGGACTTAGGGCGAATCACTTCTCCCGCCCGGGTCTTGCTGGCTTTTGTTGCGCCTTTCGACGCGACGATGTGCTTCGTCAAATCCACGGTAAATGCATCCATGCTCGACGTTTTATCTGTAGTCTCGTTGACACCCACCGACTCGCACAGAATCGAGTCTTCATCCACCGTCAGCCGTAAAAAGCCGTACGTCGTATTGTTATACACATCGAGCGTCAGCTGGTTTCCTTTGCCGTCGTTCCCCGGAATGCCGGGCTGTGGATTCAAGCCGTTTTTGCCCTTGCGCGGAGCGCTAAGATTCAAATATCCGCCGTTGCCCGCCACTACATAGGCAATTTGGCGACCGTCCGCTTTCATCGTGCGCGTGTATCGCTCATACATATGCGAGTGACCGGAAAGGACAATGTCCGGCCAAATTTTCGCGCTTACGCAGGCCTGATCGATTTGCGCGAGCATATCCGGGCTCGGGAAATGCGAACTGCTGATCGTGAAGGGCGGATGATGTACCGCGATCACCAGCGCGAAGGGAGCTGCGCCCTTTTTCGCTCGCTGCGCGGCGGCGGCTGTCAACTCGCTCTTCAGAAACTGCAATTGCGCCGTGCCGGTCGTTGCGTCGCTGATGATTCCCGTGCTCTCGCCCGTATTTGAATAAAGCCCGATAATCTTCAAAAACGGCGCGTTCAAAGTGAAATAAACGCCCGGCTGTGTCATGGTGGTCCGGGCGAAGCCCTTCGCGGCAGAATCGTTCGTTGGAGTTTTCGTGCAGAAGTTCTCGTAGAAGGCCGCCAGCGAGAAGGGAACCGGTTCGCTTTTGAAAAGCACACCATCGTGATTTCCAGCTATAGCGAAAATCGGCCCGGCATAGTCGCGATAGGGATCGTAAAACTGGTCGTAATAGTAGCGTTCCTGCCCGAAATAATAGACCACGTCCCCTAGATGCTGAAAAAAGGCCGGCCGCCCGTTTGCGTAGATCAGCGAGCCAATATCGTTGGCCATCGCGTCCGCGACCGCGAACTGGTGTGAGGGTTCTTTCACGCCGCCTGTGTCGCCTACGGAATGAAAAACAATCTTCCCCGCGGCCTGAATCTGCTGCGAAGCACTCGCCCCGATGACGTCGCTGAGCGACATAACCGGAGGCGTCTTCCACGGCGCAGGAATGGTCTCTGTCGCCGGAAGTTCTGCGTCACTGGAGTCGGCGGCAACGTCCTGCGGGTCGAACTCGTTGTAGTCATCGGGAGAGGGCTTGGGGTTCGCAAATGCAAATCCAGGACTGGCCATCATTCTTACCTCCAGGTCCGAACTCTGAGTCGCCATTCCCAGCGCACATAGGGCCTCCTACTGTCTAACATAGCGGAGATTAAAGGACCATTAACCCGACGGCCAGCAAGCCGGTATATCCAAAACGAAAACGCCCGCAGCCGAAGCCCGGGCGTTCCGGTTGTATTTGCAATCCGCATTCGGCCAGCGCGCGCGCCGAGCGGTAAGCTCGAAGCCCGCCAACCCTCTTCTCAATCCTCTAGAACATATTCCAGAGGAACTGGTTATAAACCTCATGGTGATACTGCACTTCGGGCGCTTTCACAAACGTGCCCAAAAGCCGTGAGCAGCGATCCGCCGAAGCCTGCTTCAAATCCGCGTAACGTCCCTTCACGTCCGCGCCGAGTAGCTTCGTAGTCCACTCCGATTTCTTAAAGTCCTCGAGCGCCGTGTAAATATTGTCCGGCAAATAGCGCTCCGCTTGCCGCAAGTTCTTGATCTTCGCCGTCTCTCCATCGAGACCCGTCTTGAAAATGGAATACATCACCAAATAAGGATTCGCGTCCGGAGCTACCGAGCGCACCTCGACGCGCATGCTCTTTTCGTTGCCAATCGGGATCCGAATCATCGAGCCGCGATCCACCGGCGACGCTTTAATCTGATTTGGCGCCTCAAAATGCGGATCCAGACGGCGGTACGCATTGACGCTGGCATTCAACAGCAAACAATTATCGTTGCCGTGAGTCAAAATCCGGTCCACAAACGCCCAGCCCATCTTGCTGAGTTTTTCTTCACCCTTTGGATCCCAGAAAAGATTCTTGCCATCCTCGCTAATCGAAACGTTCGTGTGCATGCCGTTGCCGTTTACGCCGACAACCGGCTTCGGCAAAAAGCATGCCGTCGTGTTCATGTTCGTCGCCACCTGGCGGCAAATTAATTTGTAAAGCTGAATCTGGTCCGCGGCCTGTACCACTTCGCCATAACCGTAATTGATTTCGAACTGCGAAGGCGCCACTTCAGGGTGATCCTTCTCGTTCTGGAAACCCATGGCGCGCTGCACTTCCGCGGTCGTGTCGATAAATGATCGCAGCGGATCGCCGGGAAGGGAATGGTAATACCCGCCGGTGTTTACATACTCAAATTTTCCCGTTTCGTGGTAATGCCGTTCCGCGTTTTCTCCCTTGAAAAGAAACCCCTCGATCTCGTTAGCCGCATTCAGCGTGTAGCCTTCCTTCTTGTGCAATGCCGCGGCATACCCTTTCAGCACACCCCGAATATCCGCGCTGTAAGGCGAGCCATCCTTATCAATAACTTCGCCAAACACCAGCACCTTGCCGGACCCAAAAACATCCGACGGCCCCCAGTAGAACGCGCCCCAATCCATCGACAGCCGCAAATCGCTCTCGCGCTGCGCCGTAAACCCGCGAATCGAGGAGCCGTCAAACGTCAGGTTGTCCCAGCTCTTGACCAGAAACTTTTTGTCATAGTCCAGCATGTGCAGGCGGCCTTCAAGGTCGCTGAACATCACCGTCACGGCCTTGATCCGCTTCTCGTCTGTCAGGTACTTGATCCGCTCTTCCTGGACTTTGTGGGCGGCAACACGGTTCTTGCGCTGCTCTTTCGCCTTCAGGTTCAACTCTTCGAGCTCGTCATAGGAAAGAGCAAGGAAATTACGCAGTTCGTTCGACATGAATCTCCTCAAAATGAGATGAAATAGGGTAAGTCGGTCCAAAGCGGGGCATGCAGGCGCTCACCATCGGCCCGTAGGGTATCGCGCCGGTCTTGCGAGCGTCAAATCGAAAAATCATTTCGCGCCATCGAAAAAATGAATCGAGAGCCGGACAATTTGTCCTGGTCCGGCTCCCAAATCTGCGCTAGTCGTAATACTCCTGCCCGAGGTGCGTGATCAAATCCTCGCCCATCATCCACCGCAGCGTATTCTTCAGCTTCATCGACTGGATAAATAGGTCGTGTTCCGGATACAGGCCGGGAGCTGTCATTGGCGACTTGAAGTAAAAGCTAAGCCACTCCTGAATGCCCTTCATTCCAGCTCGTTGTGCGAGGTCCAGGAAGAGAACCAGGTCCAGGACGATAGGCGCAGCCAGAATCGAGTCGCGGCACAGGAAATCCACCTTGATTTGCATCGGATACCCGAGCCAGCCGAAAATATCGATGTTGTCCCAGCCTTCTTTGTTGTCGCCGCGCGGCGGGTAGTAGTTGATGCGCACCTTGTGATGCATCTTGCCGTAGAGCATCGGGTAAAGCTTGGGCTGCAGGATGTACTCCAGGACGCTCAGTTTGGACTCTTCCTTGGTCTTGAAGGATCCAGGATCTTCCAGGACTTCACCGTCGCGGTTTCCTAGAATGTTGGTGGAGAACCATCCGTCCAGCCCCAGCATGCGCGCCTTGAAACCGGGAGCCAGAATCGTCTTCATCAGCGTCTGCCCGGTCTTAAAGTCCTTGCCGCATATCGGCACACCGTGTTCCTGCGCGAGTTCTTGAATCGCCGGGAAGTCCACCGTGAGGTTTGGCGCTCCATTGGCAAACGGCACGCCACTCGTGATTGCCGCCCACGCATACAGCATCGAGGGAGCGATGGCCGGATGATTCGACTTCATGGCCTCTACGAACTTCTCTGGCGTCGAATGCACTTCTTCTGGCTTAACGAATACTTCCGTCGAACCGCACCAGCACATTACCAAGCGTGAAACTCGCGAACTCTTCCGATAATTCGCGATATCTTCCTTGATCTTCAGCGCCAGCTCGTATTTATTTTTGCCCTTCTTTATATTCGGTCCATCGAGCAGCTTGACGTATTCGTGGTCGAAAGCTGCTTTCATTGGCTTGATGCCAGAAAGGAAAGTCTTCACCTTCGCGAGGTCCTGTGGATTCAAGACACCCGCGTTCGCCGCGGATTGGTAAGCATTGTCATTAAAAATGTCCCATCCGCCGAACGTCAGATCCTTCAATTCCGCCAGTGGCACAAACTGCTTCAGAAGGGGCGAACGCCCCTCGGTGCGCTTGCCTAGGCGAATAGTGCCTAGTTGGGTGAGAGAACCCACCGGCTGCGACTTGCCCTTGCGGACCAATTCCACTCCGGCCATAAAGGTCGTGCTTACGGCGCCCATGCCAGGGGTCAATATCCCGAGTTTTCCTTTTGGCGGCGCAATTTTCCCAGGCTTTTCCATGCAACTCCCCAATCACAAAGATTTGCTAACCGAAGTGCAAGCAACAGTGCAAGTAGCAGATAGCTATCTGCTGCCCGAACAAACCAGTAATGATGCGCGAAGACGGAAGGATTTGCAAATCGGTGCGCGTAAAACGGCGCGCATCAGCTAGAAAAACTGAGACAACTTTACGACGTCAGTAGGAAATGGTTCCCGCCAGGGCATAGGATGGCTTTTTGGGCCGCATGAAGTCTTATTCAGCTGGAATCATGGGCAAGAGAAACTCCTGCAATCGTGCGCTCTCCTCGACAGGCAGCCGGTCCAGATGAATCCCCATGTGATTCCCGCGTAGAACCCGTACCACGGATCCTGCTCCCACTACCGGCTTCATCCTTTGCGTTAGCTCCATGCTTACCTGCACGGAAGTACCTGCTGGGACCGTCCGCGGAGCCTTAACCAGTATTCCGTCCAGGCTGACGTCCACCGTTTCGCACAAGATCTCTTCGAATCCAAATCGCAGCCGCACTTTGGAAAGCAGAGGGACGCGCCTCGTTTGCCGTTTCTCATGGTCCATTCGTCCCTGCGTTGCTCGAACAAGCTTCAAAAGGCGCTCTCTGTCGACGGGCTTGTAGAGGAAAAAGCTTGCTCCGGCCGCAAATCCCTGCGACATGGCGCTTGGCCGTAGGTCATCGCTCAGCAGGATGATTGGCGTGTTGCGATTCGATCCTGCCCGTCGCATTTCCCGCGAAAGTTCAATGCCATCGGGAGATCCCATATGCAGGTCAAAAAACACCATGTCGAATTTGCCTTCTTCGAGGAAACTCGCGGCCTGCCCGCTACTTGTCAACGTCAGAGCATCCACGCCGGCGGCGTACAACACTTTTTGAATCAGTTCGCACGTTGCTTGTTCATCGTCCACCACTAGAGCTCGTCTTTGCATTTCACCCTCCTGGCCCTGGCGCTTTCTATTCGGTTCAATTACCTGGCTGAGAAGATGGCTTCTGCCTTCGCCTCGGGCGCGGTGTCTGCGCTCCCCACAGACAGCTCCACGCGCGAAACTTCATAGCAATCAAACTGCACGCCCACTCCTAACGTGCCCTGCGCTGAGTCCACAGCCTCGACTCGTACCACGTGGCCAGTGCATCGCCATTCCGCTGACGGCTCATCCGTGATCTCCACCGGCATGTTTAGAAGGATCTCCACCGTTTCTCCTTCGCGGATCGGAGTATTCGTCGCAAAGTAAACCCCGTTTTGGGACAGATTGAGCGATTCAGCTTTTTCCTCAGGCACCGAGGATTTCCAGATACGCACGCGCAGCGGGGTCTTAAGGGAAAGACGACGAGACAGACGCCGGTTCAAACTGGTGATTTTCATGGTTGTCTCCGTGCGCCAGGAAGAGCAATGGCACATTGGGGAACTGCAAGGGGACCTAAAGTATAGTCATCGGCGCTGCATTTTAATAGGTTAATCGGGGGCTGTTTTGAACCGCGTGTGTACTTCTTGACCGCTTCCGAAGACGAAAAAAGTGTCCACAATTGGACACTGAATTGATGAACATTTAGATGCTCCGTCGCCTAAAACCAGTCGCTGCGGTAAGCCACCCACCAACTGGCATACACGATGGGAATGGTCGCAAACAGTGCCCACCAAAAGGGCAGCGCTAAATCCGCCGCCAGGCCCAATCCCGTAAATGTGAGCCAAAAAATCTTCTTCTGCACGATTCCATTTTAGCCGGAACAGCCGTGGAAGGGGCGGCCGCGTCCGATGCGATTCCATACTTGCAAATCGTGGGCGGCTCAGCTTTTCTTGTGATCGAGCTCGGCCCATCGTGCATAGAGTCGGTCAACATTCTTTCGCGCCTCATCCAGCTGAGTCGAAGCACTGTGAAGCTTCGCTCCATCGCTCATGATGGCGGAATCTTGAAGCGCCGCTTGGCGGGCGTGAAGTTCCTGCTCAGCCTCGGCGATACGCTGCTCGATGCTCTCGAGCTCGCGAGTCTCTTTGAACGAGAGTTTCTTTTTCGCGGCGACGAGAGGTGCAGCAACTGCGACCGTTTGCAAGCTCGCGACGGACTCAGGGGCGTTTGCCTCTTCGTTCTCTTCCTGCCGCAATTCCTGCCAAAGATCCCATTGCGAATAATCTGCAAAACGCTCGATCCCACCCAATCCGTCGAACCCAAGTACGATGGTCGATACGCGGTCCAGCATATAGCGATCGTGCGTCACCAAAACCAATGCCCCGCGAAATTCCAGCAAACTCTGTTCGAGAATTTCCAGCGTGGGAATGTCCAGATCATTCGTCGGCTCGTCCAGCAGCAAAACGTCCGCCGGCTGCAGCATCAGTTGAGCGATCAGCACGCGAGCGCGCTCCCCGCCAGAAAGCTTTCCAACGCGCCGGTTCAAATCTTCTCCCGTGAAGAGAAATCTCGCTGCCCACGAAGCCACATGAATCACTTGGTCCTGATAGACCACTGCATCGCTATCCGGCGCTAGCGCTCGCCGCAACAACAGATCCGGATCAAGCTCGCGATTCTGATCGAAATAAACCATGCGCAGCGGCTCCGCTTTGCGAATCGTGCCCGCTGCGGGCAACAGGTCGCCACGAAGCAGGCGCAGCAACGATGTTTTTCCGCTGCCATTTGGCCCCACAAGCCCCACTCGCATTCCCGAGGTCACTGTAAAGTCGAGATTGTCGAATAAAACGCGATCGCCGATCTCGCACCTTACCGCCGCAAGCTGAATCAATTGTTTTGTCTGCCGGTTCGTCGCGGAAAAATCGATTTGCGCAGTAGTGACGCTGCTCCTGGCCTTCATCACCGCAAGGTCGCCAATCATCTTGTGTGCTTTGCCGATGCGATCTTTCGCTTTAGTAGTCCGCGCTTTGGGCCCGCGCCGTAGCCATTCGATCTCTGTATGGACCAGATTCTCCAAAGCTTCTTGCCGGTTTCGTTGCGCGTGCAAATGTTCTTCCTTAGCCTCCAGGAACGTGCTGTAGTTTCCTTTAACGCGCAGCGCGCCGTCCTCATACGCGCGATCTATCTCCACCATCTCGTTGGTAACATTTTCAAGAAAATAGCGATCGTGGCTTACCACTACGCTTGCGAAGGATGCTCTGTGTAGAAGTTTTTCGAGCCATTCGATTCCGGCGAGATCCAAGTGATTGGTCGGCTCGTCGAGCAGTAAAATGTCAGGGTTCTGCACCAGCGCCTCGGCAATCGCCAGTCGCTTGCGCCATCCCCCCGACAACGTCGCCGCCGGTATCTCAAGATCCGCGAATCCAGCCCGTCCAAGCGTCTCGGCCGAGCGCGCCGCTCTCTCCGATTGCGGCATCGACACTCGATTCAGCGCGCCCTCGATCACCTCTTGAATCGTTATACCGGGCGCAAATTCCGAAATCTGCTTGACGTAACTCAGGCGAGTGCCTTTGCGAACCGCTACATCGCCGCTATCCGGCTTCGTTTTTCCGCAAAGAATCTCCAGCAGCGTCGACTTACCCGATCCATTCGGGCCAATCACGCCAATGCGGTCCCCTTCGGACACCGTGAACGAGATATTCTTGAATAGCGGAGCGACCCCGTACCTTTTCGACAGTCCCTGGGCGCTGATGATTGGTGGCAATTCGCTCGGTCTTCTCCTGCTCTTAGTTTAACCTGAGGAACGAACACAAGGACAGTTTGCAACCGCGAGGCTCGACGAAAGCTTGGCTCCACTAACTCACAAATTCGACGCTCTCATCCTCGGCGCAGGCGCCGCGGGACTTTTCTGCGCGTCCGAAGCCGGCAAGCGCGGGCGCCGCGTCGCTGTCCTTGAGCGCGCGGATCGCATCGGAAAGAAAATCCTCATCTCCGGCGGCGGCCGCTGCAATTTCACAAATATCCATTGCCGCCCTGAGAATTTCATCAGCGCCAACGAGCATTTCGCGAAATCCGCGTTAGCCCGCTACACCCCAGCAGATTTCATCGCGCTGGTCGAAAAGCATCGCATCCCCTACCACGAGAAAACCCTCGGACAGCTTTTTTGCGACCGTTCCGCTCAAGACATCACCAACATGCTGGAAGCCGAGTGCTGCGACGCTAATGTTCAAATTTTTCTGAATGCCAAAATCGAAGAAGTTCAACGCGCAACTGAATTCGTCGTCCGCACTAGCGCCGCAGATTTCCGCGCTCCTGTCCTTGTCGTCGCCACCGGCGGCCTCTCCATCCCCAAAATCGGTGCGACCGCGCAAGGCTACGATCTCGCGCGTCAATTCGGCCTGAAGATTGTAAGAACGCGCCCCGCGCTGGTCCCACTCATACTTCCAAAGAAAGAACAAACTCAGTACAGTGACCTGGCGGGCGTCTCCACGCCTGTCGTCGTCTCCGCTGATCATCAATCCTTCCGCGAACAAATGCTCTTCACGCACCGCGGCCTGAGTGGTCCCGCCATCCTTCAAATCTCCTCCTACTGGGAAAGAGGAAAGCCCCTCCGCATCGACCTCGCGCCCGATCGCGATGTCACCTCCGCCATCCGCAAAGCCAAGACCAGAAACCTATCGGCCGCCCGCGCCGCTTTTCTCGGCATCCTGCCTAAACGCTTTGCGGAACGCTGGCTGGACCTCCACGCGCCGCCCACTTGGACCAACGAAGCATTAGACTGGCTCGAACGCGACCTGCACGAATGGATTCTTGTCCCCGCGGATACGGAAGGCTACGAAAAGGCTGAGGTCACGGCAGGCGGCATCGACACCAACGAACTCTCGAGCAAAACAATGGAAAGTCGCAAGGTTCCCGGCCTATTTTTTATCGGCGAAGTCGTCGACGTCACCGGCCATCTCGGCGGGTTCAACTTTCAATGGGCTTGGGCCTCGGCTGCAGCTGCAGGTCGCGCGCTGTGATCGTAATCTCAAGATAACCACGCCGCCGCACTCGCACTTCAAGCTCTTGCCTTCGGATACCGGCGAATCTCCCACACCAAATAAACGACCACGGCGATATTGATAATCAGCGCAACGATTTTCGCCGCTGTCACATGGTGAATGATTTCATACACTTCTAGAGGAAGAAACGAACCAGTCGTAATGATCGTAAAATATTCCGCCCATCGTTTGCGCAGCGCTAATCCTGTACCCTCGGTGAGAAAAACCCCCGCATAGATAAATGTTCCTACGCTCAGTTCCTTCAACTTCTTGTCGTCCACCAACGGCACTTTCGCCAGCAGCCAATGAATAAACCGATTGTGAGGGTCCACGCGAAAGGCATTGATCCAGTGATCCACGACGACCGCTACGTCTTTGTGCAACAAGTGCAAGGCGCCAATGCCGACCGCAATCAAAGCGATTCCCTTCAAAAGTTTGAAGGCCGCGATCAACATCAATCCGCGAGAATGTGGTTTTGTGACGGGCATTTACCAGAGACAGTCCTCTTCTAATGTGCAGGCTCAATTGTACAGGCCTCTGGCAAGGCCCCTACCAGTTATTGCCTCCGAGTCACCGAAAGGCAATGCGCATTTCGAGTACGATATAAACTGCGCCGTCTTGCAATTACGGGCGATCGGCCACAATGTTTCTTGCTGAGATTGCCAGCCGGAGGATCTTGAATCGTCGTTGTCACGCCATAGAACGTATTCGCCGCGAATACGTTCCCGGTCGATCCTGCGCCCACAAGGATTCCTACTGGCGCTTCCGTAATCAGATTGCCCATCACGTTGTTGTTGTTGCCTTGAATGAAAATGTCCGCGTCTCCGCCGTTGAACACGCGATTCTCCTCAATGCGATTGCGATTCCCCAAAATAGTAATATTCTCGAAGATGCTCGCAGAAAACGCGGTGTTGCCGTGCACGTGGTTTCCATTTCCGTCGATGAAAATACCTACCTGATCGATTCCAACGGTGTTCTCTCCAACGTGTACGTTGTTCGATTGGGTCACCAAAATGGCGGTTGCAACATTTGTGCATGTGGTGGCGTCGTTGCAAGGTGACCAGAAATTGTTCGTCACGGCGTTGCCGCGGATTGCACCCGACGCGGAAAACCCGATCTGGATACCGTTCTGTGCGGCCCCAGTGGTCGGCCCAGCACCAGTAACAACATTGTCGTGAATTCTCGCGGTCGTTCCCGTTTCATTCGCGGTAACTCCATTCTTCTGGTAGCCGTGAATGGAACAATCGGAAATCTCCACGTCCGAATTCTGGCCGCCGCCGCTTTCCACGAAAACGCCTGTCCCGCTCTGGCATCCATTCAAAGAAGCCGCGAGCGCGAAGTTGCGAACGGTCGCGTGTCGCAAACTCCCCGAGGAATTCTGAAAGTAAACTCCGATCAAAACCGGCGCGCATTCCGTGATTCCATTGTTGACCCCATCGACCGTCAATCCAGTTATCGAGACATTCGCTGCTCCACTTACGAACACGGCTGCGGCAATCGCATTACCCGTCGTCAGACTCGTCGCATTCGGTTGAATCGAAGCCGGTACCAAGAACGCCCCGGAATCTGCCTCGATATCCAGGGATTTAGTGACCGAGAGCTGCTCCGCGTAGATGCCGTTGCAGACGACTATCTCATCGCCTGCCGAAGCAGCGTTAATCGCATCCTGAATCTTTGTGTATTGAGCATGCGGGCATGCCGCAGTGTTGCTCACGACCAGCTTGCCGTAAGGTGTTGCAAGCGAAGCGTGCGCTGTCAAAATCAGAAGAAAGGCAAACAGACCGCTACGAAGGACAAATGAATTACGGAGTTTCATGATTCCCCCTTGTCGTCTTCGATCGACGTTTTCGGGGCGGAGCTGGGGCCACCCAAGTTTCTAAAATGGGGCACCTCACCGGCAGACAGTCTCACAAGGAAGCGAGAAGCTAACTTAGGACGGGACCCCAAGAGGAACACAACCCTCTGACCCTATCTTAGACCACAAAACCCCTTCGCCGTCACTAGTACTGTCCGAACTGGGCTGCAGTCAAGTGGGCGAGTTGTTTCAAACACAAATCTACTTGTGTGAAGGCAGAAGATCCCATATCGCGGGATCTTCTGTTCCCAGCACCCACGAACAAAATCCCTGGAGCCCGCGCTCCTTCACAAGCGTGTAACGTTCGCGGAAAGTGTGCGCGTCGGTAAAGAAAATCCATTCCCGCAGATCTGCCCGGTAAAAATAAAACCATGCCACACGGTCCGTGGAATCCCACTCAACATGCCCGTTATACGCCTTTGCGAGATCCATCGCATCGTCGGTTCCAATATATTCGGCCGAAGGATTAGGCTTGTCCCCGGATTTGTCATCCGATTTTGTAGGCGTCCCCGCAAACCAGTGATAGCCGTAGAGCGGAATCCCGAGCGATAACTTTTGCGCCGGCACAAATTTCAGCGCGTAGTCCAGGTTGCCGGTAGTCCAAGCCCACCCCGCCACCGGCCCAGGCGCCGTCCACCGCGTGTGCTGGTCGTAAGTCATCAAGCAAATTAAATCAACGGATTGCGCCAGCGCCTTCAAGTCATACGCCCCGCGCCAATTTTCATAAATCCACGCCGAAAATCCGCCCTCTCCAGGCTCGCCCGGCGCGTTGGGCACTGTTGCGATTGTGAGCTGCAATCCTTCTCGATGAAAAGCCGCTGCGGCATCGCGCACCATCTCCGAAAGCGCGTCGCGATCCGTCCAATGCACGTTTTCAAAATCAAATTGAAATCCCGTGTAACCATTTTCCTTAGACGCGCGAATGAGCTCTGCGACCATGCTCTCTTTGGCCGCCGCATTCTTCAGCAGTTTATGGAAATCTTCCTGCGCAAAATCGCCGTTCGCCACAATCGGCATCACCGGCACGTGATGTTGCTTCGCCGTCTCCAGAACCAGCGGATTCGGCCCGCCGGAAAGAAGGCCGTCCGCATCCACGCCATACCACGCTGGGACCAGCAAATCGATTTTGTCCGCGTGCGCCAGAAACGAACGCACCGATTTTGGCTCGCGCGTCATATAAAAAAGTGATTTGGGCTGCTGCGCGTGTCCAACAGGCGCAAGGAAAGTAAACGCCGCAATAAAGATAAATAAACTAAGTAAGCGTTTCATAATGCCGGAAGTTTAGCTGTCCGCGACACTCAAACGCAACGCGTCTCTGACTCGCTGTCCCTCGCAGTTGGTCTTCGACTTCTCTCGTAGGGGCACGGCATGCCGTGCCCGATCTGCCCAGGCCAAGACAGTTCTCTCCAATCGCCAACTATCTCCACTTCTTCAGCTCCGGCCAAATCTTCTCCAACGTCCCAAACTTTGCCCCTCGGCAGATATAAACCGCAATCTCTTTCTCCAAGGCATAGGGGTTATCCGCCGAAGTCCCCACATACTCCACATGCTCGAACAACTCGTCCAGCCGCTCCTGTGAATCTCCCAACACCACCAAACAATTTCCTGAATAACCCCGAGGTCCCCACAGCCAATAAGTCTGGTGCCCGCTAAGCGCCGGTGGCAATCCGTACCGCGGGCCGAAAAAATCGATCGCTCCAGCCTGCCCATAGTCTTGCGCAAATATCCCGCAACCCGGCCGTTCGGCCGGCGCGAGCCGGTCATAAGCCTTCGCCGTCTCCGCCACAATTTCTTCCCAGCCGAACTGATCGGCGTACCACTGCGGCAAAGGAGCCCGTTCGTGGCCGTGCTCCATCACCGGGGGCTTCATCGGCAAGTAATGCAGGTAGGCAAGGAACTTGTCCGGCGAAAGAATGGGCACGACGAGCGGAGCGAGGTGCGCGCCGCTGGCCAGCAAAAGAACAATAATAACCGGCTTCAGCCAAACAAGCCGGTTCGGGCCAACACGAACACTCTCAGCTTCTGTGCTCGCAATTTTTCTACGCTCGATCGCTGCTTCGATCGTCACTGCCCCGGCGGCCAGCAACATCGCATAAATCGGCGACAGATAATAATTCTTGCCGTGCAGAACAAAGAAAACCGTAAAACAGACTAGATAAGCCCATCCAAGCACACGATACGGCTTTAGCGCTTGCGAGGCGAAAAGCGCAATCAATCCCCTGATCCAGATCGGGGCGGTGATGGGGGCAATCAGCAGAATCTGCTGAAAGAAGAATTGCGGCAAAGGCAGCACTACGTCTCGCCCATCTGCGCGAATGTTGTGCATCAACTGAACAAATGGCCACTGATTGTGAATATTCCAAAGTAGGTTAGGCAGGAAAATCAAGAAAGCCGCAAACCCGCCAATCCAAATCCATGGATTCAAAAACACGCGGCGCTGCGGCGTCAGTAAAAGCCCAACAACTATCCCAAATCCAAACAAAGCGATCGAATACTTCTCCTGCAGACCGATTCCTGCCACCACACCAAACCAAAGCCAATAACGAGGATCGTTTCGCTTGATCGCGAGCACGGCGAAGTAAGCGCAGCCGATCCATAAATTGGGTTCCAGGCAATTGGTGCCGAGCAAGCTCCCGTTCGAGAGATATTGCGGTGCAATCAGAACGGCGATCGCGCTCAACACCAATGCGAACCGCCGCCCCCCGAATTCGCGCGCCAGCAAAGCCGTTTGCACCACAAGCAGGGAAGAAGCCACCGCCGGAATAAAGCGAATGCTCCGCAGCGAATCTCCCAGAACCGCGCGGCAAATGTGAATCAAAAAGGGAATCAGCGGCGGCTGATCGACATAGCCCCAGGCCAGATGGTTCCCGCAGGCCATGTAATCAAATTCATCGCGAAAGTAGTCGTACCGATTATTGAAATAGCAATGAAAAGCAAATTTTGCCAAAGCTATGGCAACAACGATCAACATGCCATTCGCGAAAAAAGATCGCTCCTTCGTCGGCATCTCTTATCGCCCCGTTGCCAAGCGCATCAATCGCACCTTCCTTATAGGGGGGCGCGGCACGCCGTGCCCGTCTTGCCTCTGCCCCAATTGCACTGAGCGCCGTCAAGGCAGTGTGAACGCAATGACGTAATCGCCCTGCTTCGTTCCGAGCTTACCGTGCCCGCCCGCCGCGATCACCAAATACTGTTTGCCCCCTATGCTATACGTCATCGGAGTAGCCTGCCCGCCAGCAGGAAGCTGATATTTCCAAATCTCTTTGCCCGTTTCCGAATCGAAAGCGCGTAGATAGTTGTCCATCGCGGCCGACGTGAAAACGATCCCTCCCGCCGTAACCATCGGCCCGCCCAAAGTAATCGTCCCGGTATTCATTCCAGGAATGAAACTTCCCAGCGGCACGTCCCAAACTTTTTTTCCCTCAAACAAATCGACCGCAGCGACGGTTCCCCACGGCGGAGAATTGCAGGGTAGCCCGCTGGGCGAAAGCAAGGGAGTGCGAAACATCGCATACGGTGCCCCGGTCTGCCGCCCAAATTCGCCATGGAGCCTGTCGGATTCGGTGGCGTTTTTCCGTGCTGCATCGAGATCCGCCCGCGCAATCATCTTCACGAACATCGGCAGCCGGTTCGTGTCGACAAACAGCAAATGCCGCTGCGGGTCGTAAGCCGCGCTACCCCAGTTCACTCCGCCCACATTGCTCGGAAACACCAGTGTCCCCTGCAAACTTGGTGGAATGAAAATATCTCCCGAGCGCGCCGTCTTAATCTGGTCTACGCACCACTGCTTTTCCTTGTCATCCTTGCCCCACGCGTCTTCCACCGACAATTTCTCCGGCACGAGCGAAATAGTCGAAGCCGGCTGCGTGGGCCACGATTCTTCCCCAGGGATCTCGCTCTTTGGGACGGGGTGCTCTTCGACGGGCAGCAGTGGGACTCCAGTCAACCGGTTCAGCACAAAAACGCGCCCCATCTTGGTGGTAATCGCAATCGCTGGCGTTCCGTCTTTCCACGCAAATAGAGCCGGCTGTGATGCCACGTCATAATCCCAGAGATCGTGATGAACTACCTGAAATCCCCAGACAAACTCGCCCGTCGAAGCCCGCAACGCCACAACTGAGTTGGCCCACTTGTTGTCGCCCTTGCGAAATCCACCGTAATAATCAGGGCTGGCGCTACCAGTAGGAATGAACGCAAGGTCTTGCTGAGCGTCGACAGAAATCGTCGACCACGCATTGCCAGCACCTGTACGCGGTGAAGTTTGATATGCCCAAGGCGCGATGGGATCCCAGGTCCATCGAAGTTTGCCCGTACGAACATCAAACGCCCGCACGATTCCGCGCTCAAGAGTGACCGCGCGGTTGTCCCCTTCCGAAGATCCCGTAATCACTAAATCCTTGAATATCGCTGGCGCTGAAGTCACCTGATAGTCGCCGGGGTCACGAATCTTCACCTCAGTTGTGAGATCGATTTCGCCGTTCGTTCCGAAATCAACGCAAGACTTGCCGGTCTCACCATCGAGCGCTATAAGCCGCGCGTCCAGCGTGCCGATAAAAATGCGCAGCGCGCAGACTCCGCCTTTTCTGGCCTTCGCCGAGTCATCACGCCACGCCGAAACGCCTCGCGATGTCACTTCCGAAAAGCCGTAAGGGTGTTCCAGTTTCGGATCGAATTCCCAAATCTTCGCGCCGCTCACCGCGTTCAAAGCAATCACATGATCGTAAGGCGTACTCAAAAAAAGTTTCCCATCGACCAAAATGGGTGTGGCCTCAAACGCCGCCTTCTTATCCAACTCCTCGTCGTAAGGCAAAGCCCCGGTCCTATAAGTCCAAGCCACTTTCAGTTGCGCGACGTTCCCACGGTCAATCTGCCGGGCAGGCGAATACCGCGTCCCGCCCGGATCACTACCGTAGTTCGGCCAACCAGCGTCAGGCGCCGCCTGCGCCTTCACCAACGCAGGGACCAGTAGCAATAAGGAGAGCAAAGAAGTCCATTTCAGAACCAAAAGTGGGCAAACATCCCGTAGGGGCACGGCACGTTTACCCTGCTTGCCCTGAGGAACGAAGGGAGCCCCGAAGGGCCGTGCCCGTCCGACTCTCGCCCCAAAGTAAAATCGATGTGTGAATTTCATAATGGAAGGATTATCGCCACAACTGCGTCATCGCCAAACCACTTGGGACAACCGGGCCCATCTTAGGGATAAGCGGGTCTTTCATTCCGTTTTGCGTTCCTACTCACCCCAGCTTCAACAATTCCGGCCTCAGTTTCACGTACCGCCGGCTCCAACGCAATTCCGTGGCATCCTTCAAAATGACCTTGTACTCCCCATGAAACCACGGAATCAACTCGCGTATCGCATCCAGTCGAACCAAACTCCCCCGATTAATCCGCACAAAAATCTTCGGGTCAAGCGTTTCTGCCAGCGACTCCAGCGTTCCGCGCAAAGTGTGCGTTTTCGTCCCGCAATGCAAAATCAAATAGTTCCGATCGGCTTCGATCCAAGTGATGTCACGTATCGACACAAAATGCGCCCGCTCATTTTCGTGTACCAGCAAACGGTCCGGAAAAGAACGCTCGCGCTGCAATTGACTCAGCAGTTCCTGAATTCGCGAAGCGAACGCGCCATTCGATTGCACGTTCTGCTCACGCGCCCGCCGCAAAACTGTCCGAAAACGCTCTTCGCCAAACGGCTTGAGGAGATAATCGAACGCATGTACCTCGAAGGCTCGCAAAGCGTACTGATCATGCGCAGTCACAAAAACCACACGGGGCATTTCTTTCGGGGGAATAGCCTGAACCACTCCGAATCCGTCCATCCCCGGCATCTGCACGTCCAGGAAAACCAGGTCAGGCCGGTGTTTCCCAATCGCGGCAATCGCGGATTCCGCGCCTCCCGCCTCTCCAACGACCTCA
The DNA here is from genome assembly GCA_963784015.1 of uncultured Acidobacteriota bacterium. Classification (GTDB taxonomy): domain Bacteria; phylum Acidobacteriota; class Terriglobia; order Acidiferrales; family UBA7541; genus Acidiferrum. The sequence continues at coordinate 2,192,567 of CAWAPX010000013.1, read as the reverse complement.
ACATCTGGTTCTTGCCGCAACAGCCGCAATATCTTGCGCCGCGCGGGAGCCTCATCGTCGACAACTAGAACCTGAAGTGTGCTCAAGGAAACTATTCACCTAACTAACGCCGCATCCCAGAAATGTCCTTATGAAAGCCCGGCTCACAAATAATTGTAGGGGCGGGGCTTGTTTACCCTGTTAGGGCCCCGCCCGTCCGTGTCCCCAGCCAGGTCGTATTCAGCCAACAGTTTGAATCTGCTCTTCTTCCAGATGAAACGGAACCCTCAAGGTAACTTCGGCGCCACCCGCCGCCCCGTTCGCAATCGCAAACTCCTGCTCGGCGCCATACAACTGCTCTAGCCGACCCCGAATATTGGATAGCCCTACTCCGCGGTTCATCACCGCATCAGCGCTCTGCGTTCCCAGCCCCGCGCCCGTGTCCGCCACTTTCAGAATCAGCGAACCATTCTCGCGCCGCGCCCCGATCGAAATATCTATTCCGGCCCCGCCATCCTTCAGACCATGGCGCAACGAATTCTCCACGAGCGGTTGCAAAATCAGCTGAGGCACCAGCGAATTCTCCAGCTCTGCATCCACGGAGTAAGTCACGCGCAGATTCGATTCAAACCGCTTCTGCATAATCTGCAAATAGAGCCGGGTAATTTCCAGCTCTTGCGCCAGCGGAATTTCGTGGGAGTTGGCTGTGCGCAACGTCAACCGCAGCAATTCGCTCAACTGCGTCAACATGGCGTCCGCCGCCGGCACATCCTCGTACATCACGGAAGAAATTGTATTCAATGTGTTAAACAAAAAATGCGGTTGCAACTGCAGGCGCAAATTCTCGAGCTGCGCCCGCGCCAGTTTAGCCTGCAATTCCGCGGCGGCAAGCTGCTGCGCCTGCGCAATCCTCAGCCGCTCGAAGAAGTAGTACACCAGTACGATGACCGTGTACCCCATCAAGTCATTCGAAAACTCCATCGGAAACCGGAATCGCATAATCCCGTAGTCGTAGCTTCCGAGCCCCACAAGAGGAGCTAGAATCCATCGGCTTATCGCCATGAGACTTGTATGTAAAAATGAAAATCCCGCCGCGGCGGCCAGATGGAGCAAAATCTGACGCACCCATCCCTTAACCTTAAATAAGTAGAATTCCGCTACGCGCAACACGAGCGGCAGCAAAAGAAAAACGCTGTAAACACCCGTGAACTCTTCCAGAAAGCGCACTGCAAAGGTTCCAGGACGCTCCCTCGATAGATCGTCGAGATAGTGGTAACCAAAGACAAGTACAAAGAGCGCCGTGTAAACGAGAAAAAGAATGCCCCATCCCTGCGCGCGCGTGAGGCCCAGCACGCCTGTCTGTGCCGTCGCAACGGTCACATGCGGCGCTCGATTCGATATTGGGCGGTTTGTTGGGCGAATCGACATTGGTTCATCCCCGAGCGCTTGATTATGCTCCAGAATGTCCGAGCGTCGATAGTGCAGAACGAGAGGTATCGTTATGACGGAAGGGAACCGAAACGGAAAGGAACCAGAGAAATTGGGCGGACAAGCATTGGCCGAGATGAACTGTGGACTGCCCAGCTAGATCAAGAGCCTCGGCGGCCAGTCATGCCAGAAATGGTGCTGGCAATGGTGGTGGAAACCAAAGCCAACATACCGAACGCAAGGGCGAAGACAATCACGGCAACCCCCCTTCTTATACAATAAAAGAAGGGCAAGTAAGTCTCCAAAACTTACCTCTGTATTTTCAGCAAGATAGGCGTGGCGAGGGCAAATTTCTGTCGGCGGAAGAGGACAACTGTCTCTCTGTAGGCACATTTTTCTGGTAATAGTACTGTCTTGGACCTACGCCTTGCTCAGACGGATCGATCCATCCCCAGTGTGCACCGTTAGAGACTGCCCGCCGCCGTTCATCTTCCCATGTAGTTGCGAGTTGCTGAAGGTTCCTTCGACCGTTACCGGCAATCCCACGCTAATGTGTCCGTCGCCGGTGCTAGCGTCAATGTTGGCCTGAAAGTCGCTTGGCAACGATAGATCCACGCTGCCGTCCCCAGTCCGGATGTTCCAGGTGCTGGCCATCTTGGAGCCGGGAAGGACGTGAGTATCCACGCTACCGTCGCCAGTCCTGATATTTAGTGCATCGAACCGCCCGGCGATCCTGACGTGGCCGTCGCCGCTGTCGGCATCCAATTTTCCGTCCAGAAGCCGCGCTTCAATCGAGCCATCCCCAGTATGCAGGCGGATGTCCCCTTTAAGTGTGTCCACATTGATGCTGCCGTCGTGAGTATTGAGGTCGATGGTTCCCGTCAGGCTATTGGCTCGGATCGATCCATCGCTCGTCTGGATAGTTATATTTCCATTGATCGAGCTGGCTTCCACAGAACCGTCTCCCGTATGTGCATTCAAATCAGCGTCTTTAGGCATGCGCACTTCAATTTGTAGCCTCCGCCCATGGCCGCCAAATGAGAATCCCCAATGGCCCGTTACCCGAGCTACCAACTCCACCTGGTCACCATTCTGGTGCGCCTCAACATGGAGATTCTTATCCAGCTCGTAGCCTTCATATTGCACGCTGAATTGAACTTCCTTGGAATCGCTGGTGGTCACGCGCACGCTGCCATCATTTGTGTCAATCCGCACATTGGCCCGCCCGCTGATCGTAAAGTTCTTGGACCAATCCGTGGCGCTGGCCCGTGGGGCAAAGGCCACAACCGCAATTAGGGCAGTAGCGACAATCCCCAAGCGAACCGCTATCGTGCGATTTGAATGCAATTTCATGGCTCCAAGCCTCCGAAGTATGCCGTTCTAACAATAGGTACGACACCCAGGGTCAAAATGTTCCCTTGTTTCCGTTCCACTCAGCCCCGTTGTGCCTGGTCTGTCCGGATGGGGAACCCGTGCTCCTTATCCCCCGCTCATCCCAATGCAGACATGTTGACCAAGAAAGAATACGCTGACCTGCAATGACTGCTATTGGATATGATGAACGCATGAGAAGCCAGACAAAACAGAGAAATGCCGCCAAAAAGATCGCTGAGATCATGTATGGCTCCCTCCAGCAATTCTCCGAAAAAGAACAACAGAAGCGTGTGAGGGAAATCCAACAAATAGGCAAGAAAGCGGGACACGGACGCCATTAGCGTTTAGCGGCGGCCTTCTTGGGGGTCGCCGCCTTCGGTTTTGCTGCCCCAGGCTTGCGTCGCAGCGCCGCGAGAAACTGCTCCGGCGGTAGAGTATTCAGTACGTCTTTCTTTTCCAGCCAACCCCGCCTCGCCACGTTAACGCCATGTCGAATGTAAGGCAGATTCAAAGTGGTATGCGAGTCCGTCGAAATGACGACCTTCACGCCGCGCTCCTTGCACATGCGCAAGTGGATATCGTTCAAATCCAGCCTGTCGGGGAAAGAATTGCACTCCATGGCTACGCCGTGCTTCGCACAAGCATCCAGAATTTTCTCCATATCGTAATCGAGGGGCTCGCGTCGCAAGATCAGCCGCCCCGTAGGATGTCCAATGATCTGCGCGTACGGATTTTCGATTGCCGCGAGCATGCGTTCCGTCATCTCAGACCGTTCCAAGTTGAAATAGGAATGCACAGAGCAAACCACGACATCCATCTGCGCAAGCAGCTCGTCGGAGTAATCCAGCGAGCCGTCCTTCAAGATGTCGACTTCTGATCCAGCAAACAAGCGGATGCCAAGTCCTTTGTTGTTCGCCGCTCGAATTTTCTGCAGGTGTTCCGTCATACGCTTTTCATCGAGCCCATTGGCCACAGTAACGGCTTTCGAGTGGTCCGTCAGGGCGATGAACTTGTGCCCAAGCTTGCGAGCCGCTTCAGCCATTTCCTCGATGGAGTTCTTTCCATCGCTGGCCGTCGTATGCATATGAGGGTCGCCCGTCATATCCGTAACTTCGAGGAGTTGAGGCAGTTTGTGCGCTTCCGCCGCAGCGATTTCGCCTTTGTTCTCCCGCAGTTCAGGTGGGATGTAATCGAGCTTTAACTTCGTGTAAATCTCCTCTTCGGTGCGTCGTGCGACAGGCTTTTCGCCTTTCAAAGTGGCCAGCGAGTATTCATTCAGCGTGAAACCCATGTCATTCGCCCGCCCGCGCAATGCAACGTTGTGCTCCTTCGATCCGCTAAAATAAAGCAGAGCCGCTCCAAAACTTTCCTTTTCGAGTAGTCGCACGTCCACCTGCAAGCCGTTCTGCAGCGTAAAGCTAACTTTATTTTCTCCATGCGCCAGCGTTTGCTCGATGCGCGGGAATTTCAAAATGTGTTCAGCGATCGCATCAACTTTCTTCTGTGACGTATGCCCTTCGCTCAAAATCAAAAGTAAATCGAGGTCGCCGACCGTCTCTCTTCCGCGTCGCAAAGAGCCGGCGGGAGTAATTGATTCCACTCCTTTTCCGTATTGCTTGATGAACTCGATCAACTCTGCCGCTGCCGCTTCCGCCTTGTCGATCCGGAAGCGACCCGTCGAACGCTTAAAAGTTTCCACCGCTTTCAAAATGTTCTGCTCGGTCTTTTCTCCGAATCCCGGCACATCTCGCAGCTTTCCTTCTTTGGCAAGTTTTTCCACGTCCGCTACGGTCGCAGCCTGAAAATTCGACCAGAGAAATGCCACTTTCTTCGGACCCAGCGATTGCAGCGTCAAGACTTCGAGAAGCGTGGCTGGAAATTTCTTAAGGAGTTTTTTTCTCAGACCGTAATCGCCCGTAGCGATTATTTCCTCGATGTGCTCTGCCATCCGTTCGCCAATTCCGGGCAGCTCCTCGAGCTTTCCAGGTTCTTTCGCCATTTGCTCGATGGATTCGTGCATGCCGCCAATCAACTCGGCCGCCTTTTCATAGCTGCGGTAACGTCCAATGATGGCGCCATCGATTTGCAGAAGTTCCGCCGTTTCGCGGAGGATGCGAGCGATCGTTTTGTTGTCCATGGGGGAGATTATAAAGCCAGTGTCCCGCGAAAGGCACGCGCGCGAACATTGCTCATCGTACACTGAGTCATTTCCAATTCACGCGTTCGCCTGAAGTTAACTCTTCACAGGTTTTTGATTAGACTGCTTTCAGGCTACCGCTTGTGAGGCGGTCAACTCCATGAAGCGCCCTTTTGCCGTTACATTCCTCGGTGGGCTTTTTATCGCGGTTGGACTGCTCGCGCTCCTCTATCACTTGATAAGAGGTGGGATAGACGTTTGGATGTTCCTAATCGCGCCTTTCGAGATGATAGCCGTGGTTACCGGCTATTTCTTGCTCAAGGGCCGCAACTGGGCTCGCTGGTTGTTGCTGCTTTGGATCGCGTTTCATGTAATCGCCACGGGGCTGAACTCGCTCTCTGAGTCTGTGCCGCACTTGCTGCTATTAGTCGCCGTCGCCTATTTCCTGTTCACTCCGCCGGATTCCAAGTATTTTGGCTCTGCGCGGGCAGAATAGCTGGTGTAATGATTCATCCAATTGAATAATTGCCAGCAATCGCGTTATACCGTTGCCGCTATGCGATAGACTCTCTGCCTGTTAGCGCTGCACAGAAAATCTTGCAGCCGGATGAGTCTAGCCCGGCTAGTTTCTTGGGAGGCAGAGTGCGTTTTTCGATCCTCGCGACTTTGTTCACGTTGGTCGTAATTTCCAGCGTCCATGCGCAATCTCAGAAGTCTCCGCAGACCGCGAGCCAGCCCGAGAAGGTCATCATTGACACCGACATCGGCGACGATATCGACGACGCCTTTGCGATTGCCCTCGCTCTCAAAAGTCCTGAACTCGAAATTCTCGGCATTTCCACCACCTTTGGAGACACCGAAGCCAGAGCTGAAATTGTAGACCGTTTGCTCGGCGAAGCCGGTCGAACGGACATTCCTGTCCTTGCCGGCGCTCCAACGCACGCCACCAACGTGATGAATCAGAAGCGCTACGGAGAGGGCGGCCATTTCGGAAAAGCCTCGCATCCGAGCGCAGGGGACTTCATCCTCGGTCAGATTCGCCGCTACCCCGGCCAAATCACCTTAATCGCTATAGGGCCGCTGATGAACGTCGGCGCGCTCATCGATAAGGATCCGGAAACTTTTCTCAAGCTCAAACGCGTAGTGATTATGGGCGGCTCCATCGAGTGCGGTTACGGGGAGCTTTGGTTCTGTCCAGAACACGGACCGGACGCGGAGTGGAATATCATCAATGACATCCCCTCGGCCAAGAAGCTATTTCTGTCAGGCGTGCCTCTCTACGTCATGCCGCTCGATTCCACGCAATTGAAGCTGGACGAGGTTAAGCGCGCCTTCCTGTTCAAGCAGGGAACTCCGCTCACCGATTCACTGACGCTGCTTTATCACGAGTGGGGCCAGCAAACTCCAACTCTCTTCGATCCCGTGACAGTGGCGTTCATCCTCGATCCCAAAATCTGCCCCGTCGAAGCCGATGCACATCCGCGTCGACGACAAAGGCTTCACTCGCAAAGAACCCGGCGCTCCCAACGCTCAAGTCTGCATGCACTCCGATGCCGACGCCTTCTTTCGCCTTCAAATCGGCCGCCTCGTTGCGACCGAGAAGTGAATTTTTTTCAGTCATTCAACGCTAACCGCTGATGCTCCGGGGATTCCCACTACTCACTTTTTACAAAAAAAAGACCGGCAAAGGGGCGCCCTCTGCCGGCCGAATGTTACCAGGCTTTTTTACGCTGGCTTTTGCACGTTCGCTGCCTGGGGCCCTTTCGGTCCCTGGACAATCTCGAACTCTACCGCGTCTCCTTCCTGCAAACTGCGGTAGCCATCTCCCAAGATTGCGGAATAATGAACAAATACGTCTGGACCATCGTCGCGCCCTATGAAGCCATACCCTTTTGAATTATTAAACCATTTTACAGTTCCTTGCACAGATGTACTCCTCCTGATGCGGACCTGGACGTTTCTCCGGGTGGCTATTTGCAACGAAAGTTGCGACCACCTGTAATAATTTGCGCGGAGTGTACCAGAAAGAGGCATTCAGTCAAGAGAGCATTCGCCATCCATGCCACCAAAAAACAACGATTATTCGATTATAAAATCGATTCAGTTTGGATATTTTTCTTTTCGATTGCGAAGCGAATTGGCGGCGTTCCTCGCAAGTCCAAGCGAACACAGGGTTTGCCTATTTTGTTTCACGCCGAGAATCATTTGTTTCACGCAGGTAACTCTACAAACAAAATAAATTTATGTCCCATCGGTTGGATGCGTTACGTAGCTCACAGGCCTAAGGATTTCGTAAAGGTTATTGTAATCGTCGGTCCAAAGCCGCAAATGGGGCGGCACTACGATGTTTTCGCTCCCAACAAACGTTTCTTGTTTGTTTAAGAATTCCTGATTTCGCGTGACCAGCACCCAATCGGCCGGTGAGACCATCATCGTCGTATCTTCATCGCTCGAGATCAGCCGCGATGCGTAATCGGCGTCTTCCGCCAGCATTTTAACCACCGGCGCGAGTCTGAGGTATGTGTTCGATGTATGCACCGCAAGGATGCCGCCCGGCTTCAAATGACGAAAGTAAACCGCAAACGCCTCTTTGGTGAGCAAATGCACTGGAATGGCGTCTCCCGAAAAGGCATCGACAGCCAGCACATCAAATTGCTGCGACGGTTCGCTTTCCAATGAAAGCCGCGCGTCTCCCAGAATGATTTCGATCTTTGCGGGGCTCTGCTTGAGGAACGTAAACCAGCCATTTGCTACCGAGACGACTTGCGGATTGATTTCGTAAAATCGGAACGAATCGCCCGGCTTTCCATAGGCTGCAAGCGTTCCCGAGCCCAGGCCGATCACTCCCACTCGTTTCGGCCCGTCACAACAAAATCGCAGCGCCAGGCCGGCGCCCGATCTTCTTCCGTAGTACGTCGTGGGGTTGCGATTCTCGGGGAAAGAAAGATATTGCGCGCCATGTTCGATCGTTCCGTGAACCAAACTGCGGTACGGGAGTTTAAGGCCAGTTTTAAATTCCTGAATGCGAAGCGCTCCATAAAAATTGCGCATCATCGCGACCGTGCTCTCGCGCATCGTCCGAACGTTATAAACCAACACGGCGCCCATCGAAACGGTTACGCACGCCCAGAAAATTCGGGCCGACCAGCCTTCGCGCCAAAGAACGACAGACGCGAGAATCGCTGTAAGTAGCAAGACGATCGGCAATTCGTAAATTCCAGAAAGAATATGCGGAGCGAGTAAGCCGACGCAGACTGCGCCGAGAGCGCCTCCAAGCGCGATGGTTAGGTAGAAAGAGGTCAGGTAACGCACGGAAGGTTTTCGCTGAACGAGTTCGCCGTGACAGAAAAAACAGACCACGAAAAGCGCGGAACAGAAAAGCGGCACGCTGATTTGAATCGCGTGCGTAATCGAGGAATCGTAAATTGCATAGCCAGCCGCGCCCAGCGCGACGGCCAGCAGTCGCGCGACAAACCAGCGCGAATAGAATTTGTGCTTGGCAAACACCAATGCAAAAGAAAGCAAATAAAGAGCGAGAGGAACAACCCACAAGAGTGGTATCGGCGCCACGTTTTCCGAAAGATGATTCGTCGCGGCTAGCAGCATCATCGAGCTGCAAGCGGCCAAGCTCAGCCATAGAGCTTTAGTGCTCAGCGCAGGCGCAGCTTCTTCTTGCGATGTTTCGGCTGTCGCGGGCGCAATCGGGCTGTAGTCGCGGCTGATCCAAGCTGAGAGCACGCAGCATAGCGCGAACAATGCGTAGCCAATGGACCAAAGCGCAGCTTGATGATGAGAAGAAAGGCGAGGCTCGATCAGAAATGGAAAGCTGAGAAGAGCGAGCAGGGAAGCGAGATTGGACAGCGCGAAGAGGTGATATGGGGAACGGTCTGGGGAGCGGCGCGCGTACCACGTTTGTAGCAATGGGCTTGTGGAGCTCAGCAGGAGAAAAGGCAGTCCAATCGAAAACGTAAGCAGGCCAAGAATCCGCCATGCAGGATCAACTGCCACATGCGAACGCCAGAATATTTGCGGTGCGATCGGCAGCCACAGAAGGCTGACAAGAAGAAGACCCAAATGAACCACGGATTGACGTCTTGGCGAGAGGCGGCGAATCGTGGCGTCCGCGTACAAATAGCCGAGAAGAAGCGCGGTTTGAAAAAAAACTAAGCAAGTGGCCCAAACAGCAGCCGATCCTCCGAACCACGGAAGAATTAATTTGGCGATGAGCGGTTCGATCAGGAAAAGAAGAAAAGCTCCAAGACAAATTGTCGTGGCGAACAGCAGGCGGTGCGCCTTCGGCATCGTGATTTGCATGCTCCTCGCAGAATCAGGAGCGAACCAGGAAGCGCAGATAGTACAGGATGCCTGCGACGGATTTGGCGTCGCGAATTTTATTGCGGCGAATCATCTGCTCGATTTCCCCGTGCGTGAATGCTTTTACTGTGATTTTTTCGTCTTCTTCGGGCTCGGCTTCGCCAAGAGTCAGATCTTCGGCAAGAAGAATGTACATGCGCTCCTCGAGAAAACCCGGCGTGGGAAAAATGTCGAGAAAAACGTGGAAACGTTTCGCGCGGTAGCCAGTTTCTTCAATCAGCTCGCGAGCAGCGGCGCGTCGCGGATTTTCACCTTTGTCGATGCGACCGGCGACGAGTTCCCAGAGGAATTGACGAGTGGCATGGCGATACTGGCGAATCATCACTATGCGTCCATCGGGCAGCGCGGGAAGAACGACTACGGAGCCAGGGTGGGTGATGACTTCGCGCGTGACGCGCAGGCCGCTCGGCTCGATAATTTCATCCCGGCGAAGACCGAAGACCGGCCCCTGATAAATCATTTTGCTGCGAAGGATTTTGGCGGTAGTGCGGCTGGCTGCTTTGGGCGGCATAGAGCGTACGTTTTCTCCAGCGTTATCATACACTGTAGAGGCCGGGCTTTAGCCCGACATTGAAAACGTAGCGCCGGGCTTCAGCCCGGCATCTTGAATTTGCGCTCTATGCCAATCAACACCATCATCGTAGACGACGAGAAGCCAGCGCGAGACGAGCTAGCGTTCCTGCTGCGCGCATTTCCCGAAATCAACGTTATTGGCCAAGGAAAAAATGGCGTCGAAGCCGTAGCGCTTATCAAAGAGCACTCCCCCGACCTCGTTTTTCTGGACGTGCAAATGCCGGGTCTTGACGGCTTCGGCGTCCTCAAAAAAATAGTCGAACGAAAAATGAAAATGCCGCACGTAGTTTTTGCGACGGCATTTGATCAATACGCGGTGCAAGCGTTCGACGTGAACGCGGTTGATTACGTACTGAAACCGTTCGACAAGGCACGAATCGCGAAAGCCATCCAACGTGCGCGAAAAATGCTGGACACGCAAACGTCAACGACAGAGCGGCTCGAACAGTTGGTAAGCCAGCTCGGCGCAGCGAAAAGCGCGCCGCAAAAGGTGAAAGTACTGGTGCAATCGCAGCAGAGGCTATTACTCGTGAACGCCGAAGACGTGATTTTCGCTACGTTCGTCGGGGGCTCAATTTCGGTGGTCACGCGCGATGTCGAAGGCTCGTCGAACTACCGCACACTTGAGGAGTTGAACGAGACGCTCGACTCGGAAGCGTTTTGGCGCCCGCACCGCTCGTTTCTCGTGAACACGCAACACATCAAGGAAGTCGTACCGTGGTTCAACTCCACCTTCATCCTAAAAATGAACGACAAAAAATCCACCGAAGTCCCCGTAAGCCGCGTCCAAGCCAAGCGCCTGCGCGAACTCTTTAAACTGTAACCTGCCACCGAACCAGTAGGGGCACGGCACGCCGTGCCCTTCTGCTCCGTCCTTTCAGACTTGCCCATCACGGGTTTCTCGCGTGTAAGGTGTGTTAGCATTCTGCGTACACTTCTTGCGCTGAGTCCACCGCGGCTGCGGCGTGTACGAAACCAAAGAGCACAGCCAAGATTGGCTGTGCCACTAACTACACGATGGATTTTTCGCTTAACGACCACCAAAAACTGATACGGGATACGGTTCGCCAATTCATGGAGGCGGAAGTGCGGCCTTCGGTGAAGCAGCGCGACCGCGAAGAGCGTTTTCCTGCCGAAGAAATCAAGAAACTGGCGGAGCTGGGCTGCTGCGGGATGATGATTCCCGAAGAGTGGGGCGGGCCGGGGCTCGATACGCTTTCCTACGTGTTGATGCTGGAGGAAGTGGCGCGCGTGGATGCGGCGATGGCCACCTCGCTCAGCGTGACGAATTCGGCGGTACAAGTGCCGCTCGTGAAATTTGGGACCGAAGAGCAGAAGAAGAAATATTTGCGGCGGCTGGCGACGGGAGAAATTCTCGGTTCGTTTTGCCTCACCGAACCGGCGGCTGGTTCCGACGCGGCTGGGATTCAGTCGCGTGCGGTGGCCGTGCAGCGCGTAGGCTCTGGGCTCGGTGCGAGGACGTCTCCGGTCCCCGCGTTCGCACCCGCAGCGGACGCGGCATGGAGCGGCGCGCCGCTCGGCACGCCTGGTGGGGATGTTTATCGGCTGAACGGGACGAAGACCTGGGTCTCCAACGGCCATGTCGCCGGTTTGTTCATCGTTTTTGCGAAGACCGATCCGGACGCGGGCGGCAAGGGCATCACCGCGTTTCTGGTCGAGCCAAGTTTCCCCGGCTTCAAAGTTGGCCGGCATGAGGACAAGATGGGGCAGCGGAGTACACCCGCAGTCGAGATTTTGCTGAACGATTGCGAAGTGCCGCGCGAGAATCGGCTTGGCGAAGAGGGACAGGGGTTGAAGATTGCGCTCAGCGCCTTGGATGGCGGGCGGATTGGGATTGCGGCGCAGGCTCTCGGTTTGGCACAGGGCGCGCTCGACGAATCGGTGAAGCATGCCAAGGCGCGGCGGGCGTTTGGCAAGTCCATCGCCGAGTTTCAGGCGATTCAGTGGATGCTGGCGGACATGCAGATGGAGATCGAGGCGGCGCGCGGGCTGGTCTATCATGCGGCGTGGCTTAAGGATACGCACCCGGGGAAGCTGGGCGCGGCGTCGTCCAAGGCCAAGCTGTATGCCAGCGAGATGGTGAACCGCGTGGTGGCTAAGGCGGTGCAGATTCATGGCAGCTCGGGGTATTCGCGCGAGTCGGATGTCGAGCGGATGTATCGCGACGCGCGCGTGATCACGATTTATGAGGGGACTAGCGAGATCCAGAGGACGATCATTGCTCGGGAGTTGCTGGGAAAATAGGAGCATTGCGCCCTTCGCTGCGCTCAGGGTAAACGGGAGTTGCTGGGTGCGTCTGGGAAGTGGGCTCAGTTAACGATAACACCCCTCCCCCTGTATTTTGTAAATCACTGATTCTAAAGGATTTTCGAAATGGGTTTAGTAAGCGTAAGAAAACAAAGGGGTAAAAATGCTCTCGGTTTGCTCTGTGAGAGAGCAAGTTGCTCTGAGGCATGAAGTTTGGGATGATTCAGACTGGGCTAATGGAAGCTTGCGCGGAAAAATACCCAATGCGAATGATATCGCAAAGTTATCTTTTGTCAAGGTAATAGAAGGAATTTTTACAGGAGCGCTGAAAACACAAAGCTTTGAGACAGAGGGAGCGGACTAGCGCCAGTGAGTCGCAGAGAAGAAGCAGACCGCTAGGCTCGGGTTGACAGACTTGGGTATTTGAGCTTTGGGGCAAATCAGGATGCTGGGAAAAACGGTGACGCGGGGCTCCCGCAAGAAGAGGAGTCGGGTGGTTAGCGGGATGCGGCCGACGGGGAGGCTGCATATTGGGCATTACTTTGGGGCGCTGGAGAATTGGGTGCGGTTGCAGAATGAGACCTTGCCGAGTGGTGGCGGGCGGGAGGGGCAAGCCCCTCCCCTACAGGCGGCGGGCCACGTCACGGAGAAGAGCGGGCACGGCAGTGCCGTGCCCCTACGGGGCGGTGAGAAGGCGTATGAGTGCTTTTACTTTATTGCGGATTGGCATGCGCTCACTAGCGACTATGCGGACACGTCGGGGGTGGCGCAGAACACGATTGAGATTATGACGGATTATTTAGCGTCAGGGCTCGATCCGGCTAAGTCCGTGATTTTTCAGCAGTCTTTGGTGCCGGAGCATGCGGAGTTGCATTTGTTGTTGTCGATGGTGACGCCGTTGAGTTGGCTGGAGAGGGTGCCGACGTATAAAGAGGCGTTGGAGCAGGTTAAGGATAAGGACCTGCACAATTATGGGTTTTTGGGGTATCCGTGTTTGCAGACGGCGGATATTGTGATTTACAGCTCACCCGCTGACGCCGGTAAGCGAGCACAGCTTTACGTGCCGGTGGGGGAGGATCAGGTTTCGCATGTGGAGTTGAGCCGGGAGATTGTGCGGCAGTTCAATTTTCATACAGTGAGGAATCCGGCTCGATCAGCGCGGCCTGAGTGCTCCGGCAACGAAGAGCTCTTGGAGCGGGTCATGTCAAGACTCTTGCGTCCGCGAAGAGCTGGATCGATTCTTCACGCCTTCCCAACGTTTCAACCTCCTTGAGCCTGCGGCCCAGATGCGTGCACGGGAAGTCGGACTCGCGAACTTCATATCCAGAAATGGGGCCGGCGTGCAGGTTTTTCCTCTTAAACGAAGTGCTGGTCGAGCCGGATCACATCCTGACGAAGACGCCGCGGATTCCGGGGTTGGATGGACGGAAGATGTCGAAGAGTTATGGGAATGCGATTACTTTGAGCGAGACGGATGAGGAGATACGGAAGAAGACGAAGGTGATGGTGACGGACCCGGCGCGGAAGAGACGGACGGATCCGGGAAATCCGGACGTGTGTCCGGTGTTCGACTGGCATAAACTGTTCTCGGCGGGGGAGCCGGGGCGGTTGGAGTGGGTGCGGCAAGGGTGCACGACTGCGGGGATTGGGTGCATTGAGTGTAAAGCGGCGATGGCGGAGAATTTGATTCAGTGGATTGGGCCGAAGAGGGAAGCGCGAAACAAGTGGGAGAAGGACCCGAAGGGCGTGCTGGAAATTATTGATGACGGGTCGAAGCGGGCGCGGGTGGAAGCGAAGAAGACGATGGAGCGGGTTAGGGAAGCGGTATTTGGGTGGGAGAAGAAGAGGACAGAATTAGGGAATGGGTCAGGCCCGGGCGCTTTTGACAGAAGCACAGACTGAAGTCTGTGCCACTCAGGGCGAGTTTGTGGTGGCACAGATTTCAGTCTGTGGATTTTGAATGAGTTGAAAAATTGGAAGGCAACGAACGCTATTACGAACGGACTCTTCCGCACTGGCAGCCGGAGGGGCGGGATCTGTTCCTTACATGGAGACTCAGCGGAAGCTTACCGGCAAAACCTATGGCTGCTTTGCGCGCGAGCAAGACGAAGGAGTTGGGAAAGCGGTTCAGAGAATACGATTTGGAATTGGATAAAGCGTCGTCGGGCCCACTGTGGCTTAAGGAACCGCGCATTGCTTCCGTTGTCGTCGCGGGCATAAAAGATGTTGCAGCGAAGGGGTTGTGCCTTGCTCACGCTTGGGTGGTCATGCCCAATCACGTGCACCTGTTGCTGCAACCGCTTACGCCACTGGCGGCAATAACAAAGGCAATAAAAGGGTCGACGGCGCGGCAAGCGAATCGTTTATTAGGAAGAACCGGAGAGTATTTCTGGCAAGACGAATCGTTCGATCATTGGATTCGAGATAAAAAGGAATTTGAGAAGGTGAAGAAATACATTGAAAGGAACCCTGTTACGGCTGGGCTAGTGAAAGAAGAGTCGGAGTGGCCTTGGTCCAGTGCGTTTGGCATTGATTGCGGGGGGAGTGTGGCACAGACTTCAGTCTGTGCTCTTGATGGTAAAGAAGGCTAAGGCAAAGAGCACAGACTGAAGTCTGTGCCACTTAGAGTAAGGAGAAGAGCACAGACTGAAGTCTGTGCCACTGAGAATGGCGACGCCGGGGAATAAATTGACGGGTGGTGGGGGAGGGGGAAGCCCCAAGAATGCGGCTTACAAGGTGAACATACCTTTGTATGAGGGGCCGCTGGATCTGCTTCTTGATTTGATCAAGAAGCATGAGATGAATATCCATGATATTCAGATTTCGTTGATCACGGCGCAGTACCTCGAATACCTGCACAAATTGGAAGAGTTGAATGTGGATGTGTCGGCGGATTTTATTTATATGGCGGCGACGCTTATCTACATTAAGTCGAAGATGCTTTTGCCGCCCGATCCTTTGGCGGCGGAGGAAGGCGTCGAGGGCGATCCGCGGGCGGAGTTGGTGCAGCGGCTTGTGGAGCACGAGAAGTTTAAGAATGCGGCGCAGCTTTTGTATCAAAAGCAGCAGGTGGAAGAGAACGTTTGGTCGAAGCCGGACAAGTCGCTTTATAACGACGAGGGAACTGAGGGCGAGCTGGTCGTGTCCCTTGTGGATTTGGTGAAGGTGTTTCAGCAGGTTTTGGAGCGGCGCAAGGAAATCACACGGATTGAATTGCACCACGAGCAGTTTACTGTTGCGCAGATGATTGCGGCTTTGCGGGCGCAGATTTTGGCTAGCGACGAAAGCAGCGTCAATTTGATTGCGTTTTTTGAGGCTTGTCCTTCGCGGCACGCGATGATTGTGGCGTTTTTGGCGGTGCTCGAGATGGTGAAGTTGCAGGCGGTGGGGTTGGCGCAGGAGAAGCAGTTTGGGGAGATTGTGGTGAAAAAGGGGAAGTCGTTTGATGTGATTTTTGATGAGGCGGGCGGGATTAAGCAGATCGACGAAGAGTATAAGTAGGGACCGGCGAGATGCTGGTTGTGAGCGGCGAAAACGGAACGGGTTTTCTTAACACAGAGTTCGCAGAGGGCACAGAGAAGAGTAAGACGAAGACGAGATTCAGGGATCCGCGGGGAAGAGAGAGTTCAGCATGACGAATGAAGAGAGAAAAGCGGCGTTGGAAGCGATAATTTATGCGGCGGATGAGCCGGCTACCATCGAGCAGTTGGCGAAGGCGCTGGGCGAGGAGAAGCTTGTCGTGCAGGCTTCGCTGGATGAGTTGGTGGCCAGCTACGCGGTGGAGGAGCGGGGGATTGAGATCCGGGCGGTAGCTGGCGGGTACAAGCTTTATACGAAGCCCCAGCAGCACGACGTGGTGCGGAGATTTATCAAGAGTTTACGGCCGCCACTGCGCTTGACGATGCCTGCGCTCGAGACGCTGGCGGTAATTGCCTACAAGCAGCCGGTGACTTCGCCAGAGATTTCGGAGATTCGCGGGGTGAATACTTCGGGAGTGATCAGCACGCTTTTGGATAAGCGGTTGATTACGACCGCGGGGCGCAAGGAAGTGATTGGGCGGCCGATCCTTTATAAGACCTCGAAGGAATTTTTGATGCGGTTTGGGTTGAGTGATTTGGAGGAGTTGCCGAGTTTGAAGGAGTTCGAGGCTTTGGCGCGCGAGGCGTTGGGAAGTGATGAGGGTGTGGCGCCGTCATCGTCTGAAGATTATCGTGAAGGCGGAGTTGCCGTCGACGAAAACGCGTCTTCTGAGAGTGCCGAGGCGGTTGTGCCGGAGACTGAGGAGTCGGGAAATCATTCGCACGGCAACGCATCCGAAGCTATCGCGCACGTTCAGGAGGAACTTGCCGAGGCGGAGGCGTTTCGTGAGCATGAGGCGCTGGCGACATCCGAAGGGATGCCGGCTGGAGAGTTGGATGAGGATCCTTTGCCGCCGAACGTGAAGTCGACCGCAGCGGGGGAATAGAGAGAGATAAAGAGAAAAGATAACGCAGAGGCGCAGAGTACACAGAGACTCGCAGAGAAGAGAGCAGCTAGCGCCGCACTATAGCGAGTACGATTCGCGGATTGATATTGCCATCCCACGATAGGGCACGATGAATCGTGCCCCTACAAGAAGAGACAAAGTGCGGGAACGATGACAGAAGAACTGGTCTGGTACGCATAACTCTTGGGAACCAAAGTGGGTCGGGCTCCGTACTGAATGAGGGCGGCAGGCCGCTTCAAGAGACAGACAAGAGTTCGCGAGGGAGAAATCATGAGCAAGATAAAGACTTTCGTACAGAGCTGGGTACCCGGGGCGGTTTGTGTGGCAGCGATTTTGCTGGTGGCTGGCGCACCGGCGCGGGCGCAGGGAGAAAAACGTACGGTCTTCGCGGAGGGTGATTTTCATTGGCAAGGGAACTTAAAGGCGGGGCAGACGTTCGAAGTGATCAACACGAATGGGGAGATAGGGGCGAGCAAAGCTTCCGGAGATGCTGGGCGTGTAGAAGGCATGAGGAAAGGAAGCGATGCTAACCGGGAATTGTTTATCGAGGTCGTCGAGTACTCGGATGGCGTGACGATTTGCGCCGTGTATGCGAAGGATAAGACGCCGGGACGGTGCCACCGCGGCGGCGTTTCGTCGGAGTCCAACAACTGGAGTTGGCATGGACATAACGCGAAGATCAGCTTCGACGTGCAAGTGCCGCGCGGCGTGCGGTTTCATGCGATGACGACGAACGGAGCCGTGCATTGCGTCAGGTTGGAGAGCGTGGTGGAAGCGGCGACGACGAACGGCGATGTGGAAGTGTCGACGAGCGAGTGGGCTTCGGCGAAGACGACGAATGGTGGAGTGCGCGTGTCCATGGGCAACGCGAAGTGGAGCGGCGAGTTGGAGGAGATGACTACGAATGGGAGTGTGAATGTCACGCTTCCGTCTTCCGCGGAATTCAAAGTGGATGCGGCGACGACCAATGGCGGAATTAACACGGATTTCCCCATTAGCGTGCAGGGGCGCTTTAGCTCGAAAGAGCTTTCGGGGACGGTTGGCGCAGGCGGGCGCGAATTGAAAGTGGCGACGACGAATGGCGGGATTGAGTTGAAGAAGAGCTGAAGAAGCATTAAGAGACGGTGCAAAGAAAAAGCGCACGGCGCTTCAGAAAGAAGGGCACGGCATGCCGTGCCCCTACGGGATAAAACTGAATGCAGGAACGATTGCAGAAAATTATTGGTCGGGCGGGGATTGCTTCGCGAAGGCATGCGGAGCAACTCATTTTGAGCGGGCAGGTGCGCGTGAACGGAGTTGTCGTTCGCGAGTTGGGGACTAAGGCCGATCCTGCTACCGATAAGATTGAGGCGGCGGGGCGGACGGTGGGAGTCGGAACGGCGGCGCAGAGGAATATTTATTTGGCTTTGCATAAGCCGCCGGAAGTGGTTTCGGCAATGGCTGATCCCGAGGGGCGGAAGACTCTACGGAATTGTTTGCGTGGTTTGCCAGAGCGAGTATTTCCGGTCGGGAATTTGGAGTATGCGGCGTCAGGGCTGGTGTTTTTGACGAATGACGGCGATTTGGCGGCGGAGATGTTGAAGAACTGGGCGCAGATCGAGCAGGTGTATCACGTCAAGGTAAAGGGGATGCTGACGCTCGCGGATTTGGACCGCATTGGAAAAGAAGTTGGATTGAGGATGAAGACGGTGCGGCAGCCGGACGCTACGCGTGGGCGGGCGGCGAATTTTTGGTATGAAGTGAGGATGCGAGATTCGAAGAAAGATGACCTGCGGCGGTTGTTGATGAAGGAAATGCATCCGATGGAGAAGTTGATGCGGATCGGGTTGGGTTCGCTGACGGTGGAAGGGTTGCCACGTGGGAGATATCGGCTGTTGAAAGAGAAGGAAGTGGCGGAGTTGCGGAAGAGCGCTAAGCCAGGGAATAAAGACGATTTGCGTTTTGAAGAAGACAAGCGAGTTTTTACACCGAAGCCGCAGAAGACCCAATGGCAGCAGAAAACGGAAAGACCGCGGAGAAGTGGTATGCCGTCGAAACCCGAATGGCCGCGAAGAAGCCACGTGCCGCAGAAAAATGAAGGAGCGCATGGAAGTCAGAATAGAAGTCAGAAGCCGCAGAGAACAGGGAGAGACAGAAAGTCACCGGGCGGAAGACCGGTCCCGCCGAGAAGCTAGATTGCGCTTGCAGGACAATTCACGCTGATGGCTCTTGAACGCTTGCAAAAAATTATGGCGGCTTGCGGGGTGGCGTCGCGTCGCAAGGCGGAAGAGATTATTCTGGCCGGGCGAGTGACGGTGAACGGCACTGTTGTGCGTGAATTGGGAACGAAGGCGGATTTGGAGACCGATGCGATTTGTGTGGATGGCGCTGCGATCGCGAAGCCGGAAAAACTGGTTTATTTCATGTTGAACAAGCCGAAGGGATATGTGACCACCGTGAGCGATCCGGAGGGGCGTCCTACGGTGGTGCAGATTTTGGGGAAGAGCGTGGGGCGAGTGTATCCCGTGGGACGGCTGGACTACGCTAGCGAAGGCTTGCTCTTGATGACGAACGACGGCGCGTTGGCGGCGCGGATGATGAAGGCTGGATCGCACATGCCAAAGACGTACTTAGTAAAGGTGAGTGGAAAACCGGATGAGAAGAGGATTGCGCGGTTGCGGGCTGGGATTGTGATTGAGTTGGAGGATGGGCGTCACGTGAAGACTTCGCCGGCGAAGATACGGTTGTTCGAGGATGGGGAGAATCCTTGGTACGAAGTGGTTTTGATTGAGGGGCGGAATCGGCAGATACGGCGAATGTTTGAGAAGGTGGGGCATTTGGTGGAAAAGATTCGGCGGGTGCGGATGGGGCCTTTGGTTTTGGATTTGGAGCCGGGAAGATTTCGGCCTTTGACGGGAAAAGAGATTGAGTTATTGAAGGAAGCGGCTGGCGGAACAGAGTGACATTAGCGCGTCGGGCACGACTACGCGTGCGGCCTATGCATCATTCGTTTCTTGATGCGAAAATGGATAGAAGAAGAGAGGAAAAAGATAACGCAGAGACGCAGAGGTCGCAGAGACGGCGCAGAGAAGAAAAAGCAGATTCCTTCCGAAAGGGTCGGAACCTTCGGTCGCTGCGCTCGGAATCACAATTTGTCGTTATTGGCGGGCTGAACGGCGCGGAGAGAAGTGACGGAGCGGGAGATATTGGGGAACATGACGCGGACGATTGAAAATTTGATACCGGATTACATTCGAGGGCTGCCCGTGTATGTGCCGGGGCGGCCGATTGAGGAAGTGGAACGCGAGCTGAAGATTCAGGCGGTGAAGCTGGCGTCGAATGAAAATCCGTTGGGGCCGTCGCCACTGGCGATGGAGGCGGCGAAGAAGGCGCTGGAAAATGCGCACCGGTATCCGGACGGCGGGTCGCATTTGCTGCGCGAGACGCTCGCGGCTCGGACGGGGCTTGCGGCGGAAGAGATTTTTGTGGGGTTAGGGTCGAGCGAGATTATTGATTTGGCTTCGCGGGTGCTTTTGCGGCCCGGTTTGCAGGGACTGACTTCGCACGGAAGCTACGCGCCGTTTTCGGTGGCGATTCGAGCCAGCGGGGCGGAGCTGGTGCTGGTGCCGCAGAAGAACTTTGCGTTTGATTTAGAGGCGATGGCGAAGGCGATCACGCCGAAGACGGGCGTGATTTATTTGGCGAATCCGAATAATCCGACGGGGACAGCGTTTACTTTGGCGGAGTTGGAGGCGTTCCTTGGGCGCGTACCGGAGAGCGTGCTGGTGGTGCTGGACGAAGCATACGTGCACTATGCGCCGAGCTTGAACCGGCGGAAATCCGAAGAAATTTTCCGGAGACGAAAGAATTTGTTGATTCTGCGGACGTTTTCGAAAGTGTATGGGCTGGCGGGGATGCGCATTGGCTTTGCGATTGGGCGGCCGGAATTGCATGCCGCAATGAACAAATTAAAGACACCGTTTAATACTTCGGGAGTGGCGCAAGCAGCGGCGCTGGCGGCGATTGATGACCGGGAGCACGTCACGCGGTGCATCGAAACGAATGCGATGGAACGCGCACGATTGAGCGAAGGCTTGAGCAAACTGGGATTGGCACCAGTGCCCAGCGAGACGAATTTTATTTTCATGGAAGTGGGGCCGGAAGCGAAAGAGGTTTGCAACGAGCTGTTGCATTTGGGAGTGATCGTGCGGCCGCTCGGTTGGATGGGCTTTCCGGAAGCGATCCGTATATCGGTGGGGACGACGGAAGAAAATGAGAAGTGCCTGGCGGCAATGGGGCAGATTTTGGCGAAGCGCGCGGGAAAAGGCGAATTGGCGGCGCGATGAGAGTGTTGTTGCCGGACGGCGAGAAGAGCGCGGCTGATCCGATTCTCGAAATCCTGAAAAAATATAAAACGATTGCGGTGGTGGGATTGTCTTCGAACCCGTCGAGACCGAGTTTTGGCGTGACGGAGTACATGCAGAGCGCGGGATACAGAATTATTCCAGTTAATCCGAACGAGATGGAAGTCCTGGGCGAGAAGAGTTACGCGCGACCAGAGGATGTGCCGGAAAAGATCGAGATTGTGAACGTGTTTCGGCGGCCGGAAAATGTGCCGCCCGTCGTGGAGAGTGCGATCCGCGTAGGGGCCAAGGTGGTGTGGATGCAGTTGGGAGTTGAGAACGCGGCGGCTGCGGAGAGAGCGCGCGCGGCGGGATTGATTGTGGTGGAGGATGCTTGCATTTTGGTGGAGCATCGGAGGCGAGCGAAGCAGTTGGCGTGAAATAAGGCGATATGTTGAGGGATGGATGAACCGCGCGGAGGTTTGCGCGGTTTTTTATTTTGTGGGAAGGGAAACCGAGCGCAATGGACACACGTTGCCGAGAGGGGGCGCGAAAGGATCGCGTCAGTTGGGCAGGGGGTAGATTGCGAGATTGCGTTTGCCAGGGAGGATTACGGCGAGGAAGCGGCCGTCGGGCGAAATGTTGAATTCGCGAATGGAGAGGCCGTGGAGGAGCGGTTGCGGAGTAGGTTGCACGATGGGGACGGCATTGCCGGGCTTTTGCGCGGGCAGTTCGGGAATGCTGATCCAGACGACATCGCCGGATTTTCTTTCGATGGCGCGTTTGAGCATGATGCGATTTTCGTCGGAGGACCAATGGAAAACGCCGAGGCCTACGCGCAAGCGAACGAAGCGATCGGGAGTGGCGAGATCGCGAACTTCCAGCACTTCCTTGTCGATGAAATACGCGACCTTTTTGCCGCTCGGCGAAACGGAGAGCCCGCCTGCATAGCCATCGAGTGTGGCGACTTCTTTGTCGTCCTGCGCAAGAAGCTCGAGGCGCTGAAGGCGCGGAGGGCCGGATTGCGTGCGGTCCTGCTCGACGGCGATGGCGGCATTGGTGCGAGGGATGCGGTCGGAGTCGATGAAGGTGCGGCCTTCGAAGGCCAAGCCGGCGGGTCCGGTGGAGATATTGGTGTAGCGGAAAGAGAAGAGCATGTGCGGCTTGATGGCTTCTTCAAAATAGATGATGGTGGCGTTGTCCAAGAGCCAGGTGGCGTTGAAGCAGTCCTTGATTAGATTTTCGCCCTTGTTTCCGAAGTGGATTTCTTTGCCGCCGTCTTCAAACGCGAGAGTCATGGAGGAATCTTCGGTGCGGCCACCTTCGTCAACCACGCTCGTGGTGAAGAGCTGCGCGAGGAACATGCGTCCGTTGGGAGACCAGCGGAAAGCGTCGACAGCATAGGAGAAAAGCGTGTCGCCGCGATTGAATTTGTCGCCTTGGAATAGACGGCGGCGCTTGCCGTTAGCTTCCTGGATCCATATGTCGTCGTGCTGCAGATCGTATTTCTTGGTTTTGATGTTGCGGCGCACGGAATAGACGATGCGGCCGTCGGGAGCGAAAGAGAAGGCGGTAACTTCGTCGTCGATATTTTGGAGAGGTTTGTCGAGGTCCTGAGCGCGAGCTTGCGGAACGAAACAGCAGCCGAGTGCGAAAAGAAGCAGCGCGCAGAGACGCGCGAGCTTCAGGAGTTGGCCCGGTGATCGAAGAGAGGTCATGGTTTGGGGTGTTCCGCAGTATAGGGATGGCAGCAGGGTTTTTGAGTTGGCGTAAATTCCATTATTTCGACGCGCGTGCCGTCGGGATCGTAAGCATCCAGACTGTTTTTTCCATCGCGGCCGATTTCGGGACCGTCGAATTGTTGCAACCCCCTCTTTCGTAATTCAGCGGCAGCGGACATGGCATTTTCTACCCCAAGCGAAAAATGATTTTGCACGCCCAGCTCTTTGTGGTCTGCGTTGGCGGGAATATTGAGCATGTATTCGATCCAAGCATGGCCGTCGGGTACTTGGATTTCGTACCAGTCGATATCTTGATCTTTGAAGCCGCCGTGCCAATAAAGACGGAAGCCGAGAAGATCCATGTAGAAGTGGTTCTCCGCGACTAAATCCTTTACAACGAAACCTGCGTGGAGAAGGCGCGTACTGATCCGGTTGGGAAGGGGAGGGTCATCACTAGGAAGAAGGGGAGCGGATAGCCCGACGAAAGCTATAGGATTGCCTTCGGGGTCGCGCAACTCAAAGTGCTTGGTGCCTTCAGAATCCTTCAAAATTCGGCTAACCGTCAAACCGTGAGCCACCAGATAGCGTCGCATTTGAGACAGGTCGTTCGTGACGAAAGCAACTTCAGCCAGCAAGTTTTTTGGGGCCGGTGAAGGCATTCGTTCGAGCTCGACATGCTGTTGGTACGTACCGTAGTTAATTACGAAGCGAGCACGCAACGCTCCGGCACAGCAATCGTCGGTTTCCAATAGCCCAAGACTCTCGCCGTAGAATGCGCGTGACTTTTCCATGTTGCTCACGTAGAGCCGAACATGCTGGATGCCCATAATCTTCGGACGCGTGGGTTGATCCTGCGCGGCGAGCGAGGAACCGAAGCAGCAAGCGGCCAGAACAAGGGCTATTTGGCTTATCCGCATACTTCCGAATTTTGACATGACGCGGGTTGCATTGGGAAATGCATCACTGTTTTGGCCCAGGGTGCGGGCCGGTGAATTCGGAGCAGCACGGTTTTTGCTTGGGAGTGAATTCCATAAATTCGACGCGGGTGTCGTCGGCATCGTAGATGTTGAGCTGCCATTTGCCGTCGCGGCCGATTTTGGGCTGTTCGGAGAGTTTGATGCCGGCTTTCGTAACCTGGTCGGCGATAACGTGGATGTCTGGCACGCCTATCGAGATGTGGTTCATGACGCCGCGTGTGTGCTTATCGGCGGTGGGCGAAATGTTGAGCATGTACTCGACCCAGTCGGTGCCCTCAGGGACTTGCATGGCGACCCAGTCATCCCGTTCATCCGTCATGCCGCCGTGCCAGTACGGACGGAAGCCAAGTTCATTTACAAAGTAACGATCGACAGCCGCGCGATTATTCACGATGAAGCCTGCATGAATGATACGAATCGGATTGGAAAGATTTGTTGGAGGCAAACCAGCGTTCACATCTTCCGCGTTGGCCAGGTGGTAGGAGTCCGTAATTGAAATGTGATGCCCCTCGGCATCCGTGAGCACGAGACGGATGAGCTCTCCGCCCCGCTTCTTTTTGACTTCGTTAAAATCAACTTTGTTGTAGTTGAAATATTTTTTGAATCCTTCGAGGTCATCCGTGAGCAAAGAGACCTCGGTGAGCAGACTCGCCGGGGGAGGAACTGGCGCTTTTTCGAACTTAATTCGCTGGCCACTCGGGAGGAATAAGTATGGAGGAGGTGCTGCCTGGCAATAATCGCAAGAGTGAGTCGGATCAATCAGCTTTAGATAGAACTTGCGCGCTTCGGTTAGGTCCGAAACAAGAATGGTGACGCCGGCGATACCGAGAATGCGCGGACGCTTAGGCACTTTACGCTTCGCCACGACCGAAACACACAGGAGCAAACTTGCAAGCAGGAGCGCGAGTTTTTTCATTCGTTGACCTCAGAGATTATGTGCCGTGCGAGATTTTACCTTGCGAATCTCTTCCAGGCGAGCGCGAAGACGCTGTTCGAAGCCCTGGTCGGTGGGCTTGTAGTAAGTGCGGTCGGCGAGATTGTCGGGGAGGCAGGTCATGTCGGTGACTTTTTCATCAAAGTTGTGAGCGTATTTATAGCCTTCGCCATAGCCGACGTTTTTCATCAGGCCGGTAACGGCGTTACGCAGATGCAGCGGGACGGGATCGGCTTCGGTTTTGTGCACGTCGTCGAGGACTTCGCCGTAGGCAGTGTAAACGGCATTGGATTTTGGCGCGAGGGCTAGATAGACGGCAGCTTGGGCGAGCGCGAGATTGCCTTCGGGTACGCCGAGAAAATCGAACGCATCTTTGGCGGCAAGAGTGACGGCTAGCGCGCCAGGTTCGGCGAGGCCGATGTCTTCACTGGCCATGCGGACCAGTCGGCGCGCTAGATAGAGCGGGTCTTCGCCGGATTCGAGCATGCGGGCAAGCCAGTACAAGGCGGCGTCGGGATCGGAGTTGCGCACGGATTTATGTAGCGCGGAGATGAGATTGAAGTGCTCCTCGCCGGCTTTGTCGTAACGGAGAAGTTTGCGTTGGAGGACGTCTTCGAGAAGTTCGCGCGTGATTTGTTTCGAAGACCCACCCCCAGAAACCGAGGGTGTGGCACCCGCACTGCGAACGGCGAGATCGAGCGTGTTGTAGGCGGAGCGGGCGTCGCCGTTGGCGTAGGAAGCGATGCGGAAGAGAACATCGTCGGTGGCTTCGACGTTGTCGTTTCCGAGGCCGCGCTCCTTGTCGGCGATGGCGCGCTTCAGGAGGTCGACAATTTGCGGCGTCGTGAGTGGATCGAGAACGTACACTTTCGTGCGCGAGAGAAGCGGAGAGATGACTTCGAACGAAGGATTTTCGGTGGTCGCGCCGATGAAAGTGATGTGGCCGGCTTCGACGTAGGGGAGAAAAGCGTCCTGCTGGGCCTTGTTGAAGCGATGGACCTCGTCAACGAAAACGATGGTTCGCTGTCCGCCGTGTGATTTACGTTCAGAGGCGGCCATGACTTCCTTGATTTCCTTGATGCCAGCGAGCACCGCGCTGAAGGCTACGAACTCGGAACGCGTGAGGCGGGCAATCATGCGCGCAAGCGTAGTTTTGCCGCAACCCGGAGGACCCCACAGGAGCATCGAGGTGATTTGATCGTTTTCAATTTGTTGGCGAAGCGGTTTGCCGGGGCCGAGAAGTTTTTCCTGGCCGATGAATTCATCAAGCGTGCGCGGGCGCATGCGTTCGGCGAGGGGTTGGTGAGCTGAGTCTTCGGCGGTGGGTTGGGGGAGTTTGGAGAAGAGGCTCACGATTTGGCCCCGATTTTTTCGGATAAGGAATTGCGCTGGCGGGCGGCTTCGTAGAACAAAACCGCGGCGGCGGCCGCTGCGTTGAGAGATTCGATGCCGCTGGACATGGGTATGCGGATGCGGGCGTCGGCGCTGCGTTCGACTTCTTCGGGGAGGCCTGCGCCTTCGTTGCCGACTAGGAGGGCGACCGGTTGGCACCAGTCGACTTCCCAGGGGGAGAGTGGCGGAGCGATCGTGCTCGAAGGGGACGCGCTGAAGCGCGCCCCTACAACGGAGGTGGACGCCGATGGGGAGACTTCGTGCACTGAGGTGGCTAGGGTGCGAACGTTGGCGATCTTTAGCTGCGCGAGAAGAATCGGTAGCGACATCCCCGAAAGGACTGGCAGGTGGAGAGCGGCACCGGCGGAGGCGCGCAAGGCTTTTGGCGAAAAGGGACTGGCGGTTCCGGATTGGCCAGACGCGGCTGTGATCGCGCCGGTGGCGCCAAAGGCGGCGGCGGTGCGCAGGATGGTGCCGACATTCCCGGGATCTTGAACCCCAGCAAGAACCACGAGAAGCGGTGAGCACGCGGAATTTGGCAATGGAGCTCTTAGCAATTCGTCGAGCGTGACGATGCGGGGACGGACGAGCGCGGCGACGCCTTGCGGGTGCTCGGTGTCGGCAAGACCTTCAAAGAGGCGATCGGTGGTGCGCAGGGTGGGGAAAGCAATTTCTGGCCGGCTAATGAACGGGGCGAGGCGATCACGGTGGCGTTCGCCGGATTCGCTGAAAAGGACCGCCTCGATGGGGCAGCCGGAGCGCAGGGCTTCTTCGACCAGGCGGACGCCTTCGATGCCGACCGCGCCGGACTCCGTGGGCAGGCCGCCGCGGAGCGCCATGCGGAATTGTTTGAGCCAGCGATTGTCGCGGCTGGTGAGGACGCCGGGTGCGGCTGTACTCGCGCTGGCAGCGTTGCGAGCGGATTTGCCAGGAGTGGCCATCAAGGGGAGCGTAACAAATTTCGGGCCTTTGAAGGTAATTGGTCGATCCGTGGAGGGTTGAAGCAAGGGTTTCAGTCAAATTGCAACAGGTAGATCGCTTCGAACACGAAGTACATCGAAACAGACCAGCCGATCAACAGGGCTCTCACTTTGCCTCTACCGAAAAAGCTCAAAGCGGTTGCAGCGAAGAACGTCCAAACAAGAACGGGGCCCAGTGGTCGCCACATTCCCGGCCCCGCGAGACCTCCGTGCGGACTCCCACCGTTGTATAGCCACGACGCATTCCACACGATGTGCAAAATCGTAGCTAAGCCCGAAGTGCCCAATGCTCCCATCACTAAGTATTTCCGCCATGTGGGAAGCGGCGCTCGGGCATTTGATTGGATCAGGCCTCTAAAGGCGAGGCAGAACAAGGAACAGGGTAAAAGGAAGAGGATCGCGGAGCCTACATAGATAAAGGCGTCTGGCGACGTGCGAAACTGCATGTGACCTCTTAATCTGCGGTGGCCGTCGCGTGAATTGTACGAGCAGTCGCCTGATTTTCAAAACCGGAGAATTGTGAGAGGAGTTCGAACGAGCGGAGGCGCGCTGCGTGATCGTAGATGTGGGCGGTGGTGATGATTTCGTCGGGTTGCGTGACTTCGATGAATTTGAGGATGCCGCGCTCGACGGTCTCGGGCGAGCCTACGGCAGAGACCAGGAGCGTCATGCTGGCGGAGGCTTTCTCCGCGGGCGACCAGTAGGAGTCGATGTCGTCGATGGGAGGCGGGATTTGGCCGGGGGTGCCGCGGCGAAGATTTGTGAAGGCTTGCTGGACGGAAGTGAAAAGGTAGCGCGCCTGGGCGTCGGTGTCGGCGACGATGACGTTCAAGCCAAGCATGGCGTAAGGGCGAGCGAGTTGCTTCGAAGGCTTGAACTGCGAGCGATAAAGCTGGAGCGCTTGCATCATGTCGGCGGGCGCGAAATGCGAAGCGAAAGCGAAGGGCAGGCCGAGTTGGGCTGCAAGTTGCGCGCTGAAGAGGCTTGAGCCGAGCAGCCAGATCGGCACACGCAGGCCCGCTCCCGGAACGGCGCGAATTCTTTGACCGGGCGCTGCTGGCTCGAAATAGGATTGCAGCTCTTCGACGTCTTGCGGGAAGTTGTCAGAAGCGGCGGCTGCCTGGCGGCGTAGGGCGCGCATTGTCGGCTGGTCGGTACCGGGAGCGCGACCCAGTCCGAGATCGATGCGGTCTGGATAGAGCGAGGCGAGCGTGCCGAACTGTTCGGCGATCACTAGCGGCGAGTGATTTGGCAGCATGATGCCGCCGGAGCCGACGCGAATCGTCTTGGTGCCTCCCGCGACATGCCCAATGACGACCGACGTGGCGGCGCTGGCGATGCCGGGCATGTTGTGGTGCTCCGCCAGCCAAAAGCGGTTATAGCCCCAGGCTTCCGCGTGCTGCGCGAGATCGAGCGAGTTGCGAATCGCTATGGACGCGGTTGCGCCTTGCGGAATCGGCGAAAGATCGAGAATGGAGAAGGGAATCACACCACATTGGATGCTCTGGTCAGTGCTCAAGTTACGGATGGCAATCTTGACGGCTTGCGGAGGAGTGTGACCGTTCTGGAAGGGCGTTTGGCTGGCCAAAATGGGCTTTTCGAGCAGGCTCTTATTGCATGGCGTAGATGGGTGTGTTAGCGTCGCCGGACTGATTGAAATTGCGGGCGAAGAGACGGCTGGTGGGAATTGCATCTTCGCCAAAGGCCAAAAAATTGCCGGCAGAACTGCTGCGCGTTAATTCGCAAGACCCGGAATCGGAAGTGCTGCGCTACGCCGCGGATCTTCTTGGCCGCGGAAGTGTGGTCGGTATCCCTACGGATACGTTTTATGGATTAGCTGCCGATCCGTTCAATCTCGCTGCCGTGGACGAGATTTATCGAGTGAAGGGCCGCCCGGAGACGCGTGCGCTGCCGATTTTGGTGCGTTCGCTCGAGCAGGCCATGCAGCTGGCGCGTGAAGTGCCGCAGATTTTTTTGCGGTTGGCGCAGGAATTCTGGCCGGGCGCATTGACGCTGGTTGTGGATGCAGCAAACCGCTTGCCGCTGAAAGTGACGGCGAACACCGGGAAAGTGGCGCTGCGCTGGCCGAAGAGCGATATAGCGAGAAGACTGATTGAAGAGTTTGATGGTCCCATTACCGGAACGAGCGCGAACATCTCCGGATTTCCTTCCTGTTCGAATGCCGAGCAGTTGGTGAAGCAGCTTGGTGGGCGGCTGCCTCTGATTTTGGATGGTGGAGAAACTGGTGCGACGCTGGGATCGACGATTGTCCATGTTCATGGCGGAGCGTGGAAGATTATTCGCGAAGGCGCGATTCCCGTGGCGGAGATTGAGAAGGCGCTGAAGTAAGGCACGAGAGTTCTTCCTGTTCGGATTGCGACCTCGAATTTTACGGAGTGGACGAGTTGAATCAGCTCGCAGTTCGAATCGTGCGGTTTGTTGATGGTGCTCAGCCCGGCTTTGTGGCGTGTGAGTTCGAGGACGCGGATGGCCGTCTCCACACGCTAATCGACAAGGTCCCTATCTTTTCCAGTCTGATGCTAGATGCGACCAGCTTGTATCCGCAAGACGGCAGAGCTTGCTGCAATGTATTGAACCGATGGAGGGACCTAGGAGCAAGAGAATTGGCCCGCGTCACCACCGAGCCATACGGGATCGAATCGACCGAAAGGCTTTCCGAATTTGTAGTGCTGTCTTCCCAAGTTTCCAGCTTATAGCTAGGCCCAGAGTCGTTTTTAAGGTCTGGATGATTGGAGTGCGGCTAGGAAGTCATAGTCTCCGGTCGAGAGTGCTGAGGAGACGCAGAATTCGCGGACAAGACTGCGCGCTATTGCGGCGGGGCATAGGAGATTTTGCCGAGAATGGCTGGCGCGTGCGCGCCGGTGGCGCTGGGGAGATTGCTGGCGCGGCGGTGGAATGTTTCGTAAGCGAGGAGTGCAAAGGCGAAGGCTTCTTTGGCGTCTTCGGGAATGCCGAAGCTCGAAGAAGAAAGAATTTCTGTGCCGTTCAAGGCAGCGGAGAGTTGCACCAGAAGAAGAGGGTTCTTTGCGCCGCCGCCGGAAACAATGAGCTGGCGGATTTTTGTTTTTGGTAGGACGAAGCGATTCAGCGCGTCGACGACTGAGAGCGCGGTGAAAATCGTTGCAGTGCGGATGAGATCGGCGGGTTTGGCGCGATGTCTTTTGCCGAGCGCGAGAACTTTTTTCAAGTAAGCGCTGCCGTAGTATTCGCGCCCGGTGGACTTAGGAGGAGCGAGCTTTAAGTAGGGATCGCGCATCAGTTCGTCGAGAAGCGGGGGAATAGAGCGGCCAGTCTGAGCGATACCAGCGTCTTTGTCGAAACGCTGACGACCGCGGGTAAAGTGCGAGACTAGCGCGTCGATAAGCATGTTGGCGGGGCCGGTATCGAAGGCGAAGATTTGTTCCGGCTTTGCCGCGGCGGGAATCACCGTGATGTTCGCGATGCCGCCGAGATTCAGCGAAACGCGGCCGAGATTTTCATGCCGATAAAGAAGATAGTCGGCGTAAGGGACGAGCGGCGCGCCTTGTCCGCCGAGGGCGATGTCTGCGGGACGAAAATCGCCGACGGTGGTGATGCCTGTACGCGCGGCGATGACGGAGGGTTCACCGATTTGCAATGTCGAGGCCGTGGCGCGACCGAGATACGGCACAGGATTACCTTGATGAAAGATAGTCTGGCCGTGGCTGCCGATCAGCGCAATGCGTTTTGGTGAAACGCGAAACTTGCGGCACGCCGCGAGAGCAGCCTCGGCGAAAATATCTCCAAGGCGAAAATTCAGCTGGCTGAGTTCTCCGGCGGTGATGGCGTGTTGTTCGGCGACGCGAAGAATCTCCTTGCGCAGCGGTGACGGAAATTGGCTTGAGGTGTGGCCGAGAAGCTTGGCGTGCAGACGTGGTGGCGCGCCAGAGATGCGGGCCAGCGCGACGTCGATGCCATCGGCGGAAGTGCCGGACATTAGGCCGAGAACGAGCATGGATTTGGTTGCCATCGTGTGTGATTGGATTTAAACACAGAGGGCACAGAGAACACAGAGTGGACAGTGCGGGACGGGGATAAAGAGTGAACGCGCGCCCACCCGCGTTCGCCAAGACTGTAGGGCGGGGCTTGCTCCGCCCGCACAAGTCAGACGGGCTACGAGATTTGTTTTTTCAGTTCAGCGAGGAGGTTGAGGGCGTCGAGGGGTTTGAGCTGGTCGAGGTCGGCGCCGCGGAGCTTTTCCAAGACGGCACGGTCGAGCGCGGTGAAGAGAACTTCCTGGTGTCCGTTGCGGCGGTGCGATGGAGACGCGGCGGTACCTGCTGAGGTGACCGCCATGCTTGACGATGGATCATCAACGGCGCCAGGAGAGAGAGTCTCACTGAGCGCGTGCTCGCTCTGCTCGTGTTTTTTCAGGACTTCGCGGGCGCGCTCGATGACACTGCGAGGGAGGCCAGCGAGACGCGCGACTTCGATTCCATAGCTCTTGTCGGCGCTACCAGGCTCGACGCGGCGCAAGAAAATAATCTCGTTGGGCGTCTCTTTTACAGAAACATGAACGTTTTGCACGCCGGTCAGGAGATCGGCTAGCTCGGTGAGTTCGTGATAGTGCGTGGCGAAAAGAGTGCGCGCGCGCGTGTGCTTCTGCAAATGCTCGACGACGGCCCAAGCGATGGAAAGGCCGTCAAAAGTTGCCGTGCCGCGGCCGACTTCATCGAGAAGCACGAGGCTCGATGGCGTAGCGTGATGCAGGATGGCGGCAACTTCGCTCATTTCAACTAAAAACGTCGAACGGCCGCGCGCGAGATTGTCGCTGGCGCCGATGCGCGTGAAGATGCGGTCGGTGACGGGAAGCTTGGCTTGGCGAGCCGGAACGAACGAACCCATCTGCGCCATCAGCACAATCAGCGCCGCTTGCCGAAGATATGTCGATTTGCCGCCCATGTTTGGGCCAGTGATGAGCAAGAGCTGCTGGCGACCGGGATCGAAGCACAGATCGTTGGGAACGAAGCGCTCGCCGCGCTGGCGCAAGAGTTCTTCGATGACTGGATGACGCCCAGCCACAATAAGCAGCTCGCCGGTGGCGTTAAACTCCGGCCGCGCGTAACCACGATCAGCGGCCAGCTTCGCGAACGAAGCGAGCACATCAAGCTGTGCGACAGCGGCTGCCGTGCGGCGAAGGCGCGTAGCTTGCGAAGCGATGATCGAGCGAATCTCGACGAAGAGTGCGCGTTCGATCTCCAGAATGCGTTCATCCGCAGCGAGAATCTTGCGCTCGTACTCTTTCAGCTCGGGAGAAGTAAACCGTTCGGCGTTCACGAGCGTCTGCTTTCGTTCGTAATCGGCCGGCGCGAGATGGAGATTGGGTTTAGAAATCTCCATGTAGTAGCCAAAAATAGAATTGAAGCGAATCTTCAAAGACGCAATGCCGGTGCGTTTGCGCTCGTGCTCTTCCATCGCGGCGATAATTTGTTTGCTGTGCTGGCTGAGGTTGCGTAGCTCGTCGAGTTCGCCATCATAGCCGCTGCGAATCATGCCCGGATCGGTGGCGTGAGCCGGAGGCTCTTCAGCGATGGCGCGTTCGAGGCGTTCGCGAACGTCGGTGAGTTCGTCAATCTCGCTATGAAGATGACGGAGCAGCGCGCTGCCGCCCACCGGAGGCGGGGTCAGGAAATTCTTCAGCACGGGAAGCTGGACGAGCGATTTGCGCAGAGCGACCAGTTCGCGCGGCGTGACTAACCCCAGGGTGATGCGGCTTGTAAGTCGCTCCAGGTCCTGTATGCCGCGCAGCTCTTTACGAATTTCGCCGCGAACCACCGTTTGCTGCACGAGATGAGCAACGGATTCGAGCCGCGCTTCGATTGCATCGCGATCGATAAGCGGCCGCAGAATCCACGAGCGCAGAAGCCGCGCGCCCATGCCAGTGACGGTAGCGTCGAGGGCGGCGACAAGAGTCACAGGTCCGCTTCGAGAAGATTCCTCGGTAAAGATCGGCGTGATCAGCTCGAGGTTGCGCACCGTGACGGGATCGAGAATGAGCGTTTCGTGCTGCTCGTAGTAGCGGACGCGGTCCAGATGCTGCAGCGCTTCGATGCTCGGAGGCTGCGTGCTCGTCGAGCCAGCACCCGTGTCCGGACCACGCGCGGCGTTTTCCCGTAAGTAATGAACGATAGCGCCGGCAGCCGAAAGCGCTTGCGGATGATCGTCGAGCCCCAATCCCGTGAGTTCAGCGACGCCAAACTGTTCACGCAAAATCCGCTCGGCGTAGTCGCGCTGAAAAATCCAATCCTCAAGACAGCTTTCAACGCCACCGGCGCCTTCGAGCAGTGAGGTTTTTGCGGTTTCAAAGAGCTGCTGCGGACGCGGGAGAAGGGTTTCGCGCGGGTGTAGAAGCTGCAATTCGTCGCGAAGGGACTCGTCGGCATCGGCTCCGGAAAATTCCGTGGACTGAAATTCGCCGGTCGAAAGGTCCACGAACGCCAGACCGACCGGGGAGCCTGAGGAATGTTTTGCAACGGCCGCCAAATAATTATTTTCGCGCGCGTCAAGAACCGAGCCGTCTGTGGCTGTGCCAGGAGTAATGACACGCACAACTTCGCGGCGCACAAGTTTTTTGCCGGGCCCTGGCAGCTCCATTTGATCGCATATCGCGATTTTGAAGCCGCCGCGAATCAAGCGCGCAATGTAACCATCCGCGGCATGATAAGGCACGCCGCACATGGGAATGGGTTGGCCTTTTTCGCGATTGCGAGAGGTCAAAGTGATTTGCAGTTCGCGCGATGCCAGAATGGCATCTTCGTAGAATAGTTCGTAAAAATCGCCGAGGCGAAATAGTAGCAGCGCGTGCGGATAGCGCGTCTTGATCGCGTGATACTGCTGCATCAAAGGTGAGGTAGGTTCGCTCATCGCTCGCCAATAATTTCCCGCCCAAGCAAAAACGCTATCTCTCGCGCGATTCTCTCTCGTAGGGGCACGGCATGCCGTGCCCGTCCGGCCACCGACGCGCCCAACATCGAGACGCCGACGCTGCTCATTCGCGAATCCCCAGTTCGTTCAGAAGAAAAGCGTAATCCAGCGCGATCTCCCGCAAATAATCGTAACGCCCCGAAGCTCCTCCGTGTCCCGCGCCCATGTTCGTTTTGAAGAGCAACGTATTGGTATCCGTTTTCAGCGTGCGCAATTTCGCCACATACTTCGCAGGCTCCCAATACATCACCTGGCTATCGTTCAACCCAGTTTTCACGAGCATCGTAGGGTAAGCTTTGGCCGCAAGATTCGTATACGGGCAATAGCTCTTCATATAGAAATAATCTTCCGCGATGCGCGGATTGCCCCACTCTTCATACTCGCCAACGGTCAGCGGCAACGAAGCATCGAGCATGGTATTCAACACATCGACGAACGGCACGTGATTGATCACCATGCGAAAAAGATTAGGCCGCATATTCGCAACCGCTCCCATCAACAGCCCACCGGCGCTGCCCCCTTCGATAATCAACTTTTGTGAATTCGAGTAACGCTCCGCGATGAGATGCTCCGCCGCAGCAATAAAATCCGTAAACGTATTGCGCTTATGCCGCAACCGCCCCGCGTCGTGCCACGGCTTGCCGAGTTCACCGCCGCCGCGAATATGCGCGACAGCAAAAATCACGGCGCGATCGAGCAAGCTCACGCGGTTCGAGCTGAAATTCACCGCGATTGAGTGACCATAGCTTCCGTAGCCATAGAGCAGCAACGGCGCAGAGCCGTCCAGCGGCGTGTCCCTTCGACGGACAAGCGAAATGGGCACACGCGCCCCGTCCTCCGCCGTAGCGTGAAGCCGTTCGCTGACATATTGCGAAGCGTCGTAGCCGCCAAGCACAGGTTGCTCTTTGCGAAGCACGCGCTCGCGCGTCCGAACTTCGTAGTCAAACACGGAGCGTGGCGTGACGAAGGATTCATATTGATAACGGACAAAGGACGCATCGAACTCAGGATTGCTTCCGAGAGACGCGTTGTAAGCGGGCTCCGCGAATTCAATGCGGTGCGATGCCAAGAGCGCATCGGGAGTTTCCATGCCGAGATCCACGATGCGCAGATAAGGAAGGCCGCCTTCACGCTCAGTCAAAATAATATGCGATCGAAATACGTCGAGACCCGCAAGCATCACGTCGGGACGATTCGGAATGATCTGCCGCCATTTAGCGCGCTGAGGATCCGAAACAGGCGCACAAATGAGCCGAAATGTCCGCCCTCCCGAATTGGTGCGGATGAAGAAGTAACCGCCCGTATCATTCGGATTCGCACCGCGCGCTTCTCGTGTGAGCGGATTCGGATGATGGTCCACGTAATACTCATGGTCCGTCTCGCGCGGAGCGATAAGGCGAAACTCGCCATTCGGTTGCGCTGCAGGCAGAAAGCGCACCTCGCTTGTCGTGTGGCTCGCAATTACCAGAAGAAGGAACGCGCCGCTGCGGGTGCGCTCAATCTCAACGCGGAAGCGCTCGTCGGCCTCTTCGTAAATCAGTGCGTCCGGCTCCTCCGAGCCTGTCAGGTGGCGATAGAGCCGGTGAGCGCGCTTTGTCGTTGCGTCTTCAACGGTATAAAAAAGTGTGCGATTGTCCGCCGCCCAAGCCGCGCTGGTCACTCGTTCCATCGCTTCTGGAAACTCTCTGCCGCTCCACAAATTTTTGATGTGCAGCGTGTATTGCCGAAAACCAGTGGTGTCTAGCGCGTAGGCAAGAAGCTGATTGTCGCTGCTAACGTCGAAAGCGCCGAGTCCGAGAAAGGAGTGGCCCTCCGCCATGCGATTCAGGTCCAAAAGCATCTCGTCTAGCGAACCGCTTCTGTCCGCGCGGCGACAATACACCGGATACTGTTTACCTTCTTCGGTGCACGTAAAATAAAGAAAGCCACGCAAGCTGTAAGGAACGCTCAAGTCTGTCTGCAGTATCCGTCCGAGCATTTCCTGATACAGCTCTTCCTGAAAAGACTCAGTAGGCCGCAAGATGGCATCTGTGTGCGCGTTTTCCGCTTCCAAATAAGCGATGACTTCGGGGTTTTCTTTTTGGCGCAGCCAGGCGTAATGGTCGACGCGGCGATCGCCGTGCACCACGGTCTCGACCGGCTCGCGGCGTGCGAGCGGCGGCGAAAGCGGCGTGCTGGCTGTCGTCTCGTTCGATAAAGATGGCGCTGCTGCTTTGGAGTCTGGATTCATGAGTCTCTTGATCTGGTACGCTCGGCGGGGCGGTCGCCGGGCAATGCGCCGGATTTAGCCGGGGTCACACTGAATAAATGTGAAATACGTTCGTCCGTTATACTAACGGAAGTCCGCGGCGGGACAAAGCCGGCCCTCTAAGGGCAACGACAGGCGGCAAGGATCGCGATGGCGCAGGAAATCGAAATTAAACTGAAAATCAGTGATCCAAAAGTTTTGAAGCGTGAGCTGAGGAGGCTGGGCGCCCGTCCCGCGAATGGCAGCTCAGGCCGTGTCCATGAATGGAATGTGATTTTCGATACGCCCGAAGGCGGCCTGGCCAAACACGGTCAATTGCTCCGCATTCGAATAGAAACATCGGAAACCAAATCGAAAAAAGGTAAAGCTGCACCCGCAAAGCGCACTGTGCTGACCTTCAAAAGGCCTATCGTCGTGGGAGGGGCGCCTTCCGCGAGCGCGCAAGAGAATCATCGGCATAAAGTGCGCGAAGAAATCGAGGTCGAGGTAGCCGAAGCCAGCGTCCTCGCAAAAATCTTCGAAGGATTGGGAATGCGCGGCTGGTTCCACTATGAAAAGTACCGCACCACCCTTAGTCTGCCTGCGAGAACGAGTTGGGCGAAGGGCTTGCTCATCGAATTGGATGAGACTCCAATCGGAACGTTTGTCGAACTCGAAGGGCCGCCATTGGCAATCGATCGCGCCGCGCAAGAGCTCGGCTATTCCCGAAGGAACTACGTTTTGAAGAGCTACCTCGCTCTTTACATCGAAGAATGCCGCCGGCTCGGCCAAGAGCCTCGAGACATGCTCTTCCCGACCAAGAAATAGCCACTGCGAAAGAAAAAATCAAAAAAATCACCCGCAACTCCATTCTCTGCTTGACTTTGGAGTGGGCCCGGCTTATCACTGCACTTGCAACTGCGAAACGGCACTGCAATTGCTCCGTCTTGCGATTGAGTGCCGTGCGACTGAGGCATGGCTGTGATGTTTAAGGTGAATTCTCTTCAATGAGTGCGTCCAACGAACTGGAACCTGGCCCTAGTCGCTTCGACAGGAAGCGGACTTTGAGGGCGAGGCTTGGGACGGGCGATTGGGCAACGTCGCGCGGGGCGCAACATCTCCCGCAGGCGGTAGGGTGGGGAGGGTTCACGTCTGGCTAACGGTAAGTCCATTTTTATTAGGTACTTGCCCGCAGCCGAGGTCATTTCGGTATGCGGGCTTTTTTGTTGAAGCTGCCGATTGTGAGCCGATTCGGTGGCAGGGAAGGAGGTTAGACGGTGGAACTCTACGCTACAGAACTAATGGGAGCGCAAGCTTACGACGCGCAGGGCAATTTTGTTGGACGCGTGCGTGAATTCTTTATTGAGCCCTCGCAGGCGACAAACCGTCTATCTCATTTCCTCATTTCGCGCGGCCGCTTCCAGCCGTTGCTGGCCAGCCATGATCAGGTGGCTACATTTGCTCCTGGCACGATGCGGCTGAACGTCAGTGAGCGCGCTCTTCAACTCTATGAACCAAACGAGTCCCTGCTGGCGGTGCGCAAAGATTTGATGGACCAGCAGATTATCGACACGCGAGGCCGCAAAGTCGTTCGCGTAAACGACGTGGACCTGGCGGAATTCAAGAGCAATGGAAATGTGGAGCTGCGGGTCACACAAGTAGATGTAGGCCTGCCGGGCGCGGTGCGCCGGCTCCTGCAAGGCGTATTTTCACCTGGGGTGATCCGTAGACTGCAGCGCAAGCTGCCGCAAAGCGCCATTCGCTGGGAATTTGTGAACTTGATCGAATCCGACCCCTTGCGGCGCGTAAAGTTGCGCATAACGCACGAAAAGCTCGAAGATCTGCACCCAGCGGACCTGGCCGAAATCATGGAAGACCTTTCCGCGGCCGAGCGGCAGGGAATCATCGCCTCGCTCGACGAAGAGACCGCCGCTGCGGTCCTGGCCGAGCTCGATGAGCGGCTGACAACACAGATCGTCGAAAAATTGGATCCGGAAAAAGCTGCCGACATTCTGGAAGAGATGGCGCCCGACGCCGCCGCCGACCTGCTGGCAGACCTTCCCAAGGAAACGTCGGACGAACTGCTGGAAGAAATGCCCGGACAGGAAGCCGACGAAGTGCGCGAACTGCTGTCGTTCGACCCTTCGACTGCAGGTGGAATGATGAACACGGAGTTCATCTTCGTGGGGGAACGCTCGCCGCGGGAAGAAGTGCTTGAGTGGATTCGCAGCCAGGAATTGAATCTCGACCAGCTAGACACCATTGTGTTGCTTGATAGCAATGCCGAGTATTCCGGCACGGTGTCCATCGCGCGTTTGCTGCTCGCTGCTCCGGAGCAGAGGATGTTTGAACTGCGAAGCGAGCCGCTCCTGAGCATTGCCGGCGACGCGGATGAGAAAGACGTTTTTGAGCTGTTCGACAAATACAATTTGCGAATGCTCACGGTGATCGATGAAGAGAAACGTCCTATCGGCACGGTCACCGTGGACGACGTGGTTTCGCGCTTAGTGAAGAAATAAAAAGGGAATGGGAAGCGGCGGATGAATTGGGACATTCTCAAATCGAGCCTGGAGGGCCTGCAGACACGCGGCACGAATCTGCAACAGAAGATTCGCGGCCTGCGGCGGCGTCTGACGTTGTTGCTTGCGGTTGTCGGGCCGGGGCTGATTACCTCCAACGTCGACAACGATGCGGGCGGCATCGCGACGTACTCCCAGGCGGGCGCGCAGTATGGCTACGCATTGTTGTGGTCGCTGATTCCCATGACCATCGCGCTGTACGTAACCGAAGAAATGTGCGCGCGCATGGGCGTAATCACCGGCAAAGGGTTATCCGATCTCATCCGCGAAGAGTTCGGCTTCCGCCCCACGTTTTTTGTGATGGTTACGGGTTTTTTCGTTGACCTGGCTAACGTCGTTGCGGAGTTTGCCGGCGTGGCCGCGTCCATGGAAATGTTTCACGTCAGCAGATACATCGCTGTTCCGATCGCTGCGATATTGGTTTGGATTCTGGTGCTTCGAGGTACATATCGCCAAGTTGAAGTCATCTTCCTGATCGCGTGCGGGTTCTATGTCACATACATCATTTCCGCCATCCTGGCCAAGCCGGATTGGCTGGAGGCTGCCAAGCACGTTGTCATTCCTAACCTTCAATTCAATTCCGGTTATTTACTGACGCTAACGGCGCTGGTGGGGACGACCATCGCGCCGTGGCAATTCTTTTACCTGCAAGCGGGTTTCGTGGAGAAAAAAGTCGGGCCGAGGCAGTATCCGCAAGCGCGAGCCGACGTTTTGGTGGGCAGCATCAGCTGCATGGTGATCGTGTTTTTCATCATCGTCGCCACTGCAGCGACTTTGTATGTTTCGGGCCAGCGCAATATTACTGATGCGGTCGATGCTGCCAAGGCATTGATCCCTTTGGCAGGGAAATGGGCCGGATTTACATTTGCGTTCGGCTTATTAAATGCCTCGCTCTTTGCGGCTACGATCTTGCCGCTCTCGACAGCCCATGTGATCTGCGAAGGCCTGGGATTTGAAGCCGGCATCGACCACAAGTTTAAGGACGCGAAAATCTTTTATGGGCTTTATACGGTTTTGATTGCCGTGGGCGCGGGCATCATCCTGATCCCGCACGTTCCGATCTGGAAGATTTTTATTTTCTCGCAGGTAGGGAATGGGATTTGGCTGCCCATCGTGGTCATCTTCATCCTGCTTCTCGTTAACCGGCGCGACCTGATGGGCGAACATGTTAATTCGCTCACCTTTAATATCGTTGCGTGGGTGACGGCGATCGCTATGATTATCCTGACGCTCGTGCTGGTTTATACGTCGCTCTTCCAATCGCCACCGCCTGGGGGTTGACGCGACGGATGCTGTGTTCGAAATGGGGATGTTCGAAACAGCACCCCGCCATTGCGCCGTTGCCAAATCGTATGTTAACTTTGCGGCGTAAAGAAGAAACCTCAGAAACTCGTGCCGCAGACTAAATCACACACGACGCTGCAAGTTTCCGCCTCCAGTGCGCTCGGACCGTTGACGCCGGAAGAGGCGCTCCTCTTCGAAAAGCTTGATCTGGCGCGCCTGCCGCGGCACGTGGCCGTTATCATGGACGGCAATGGGCGCTGGGCGCAGCAGCGGCATTTGCCGCGCGCGGCGGGTCACCGCTCTGGCACAAAGACGGCGCGCTCGACGATTGAAACCTGCGCGCGTCTGAACATAGAAGCGCTTACGCTTTACGCGTTCTCGGTGGAGAACTGGCGGCGTCCAAAAACGGAAACCGACTTCCTCATGCAACTGCTGCGCGAATATTTGCGCCGGGAAATGCCTTTGATTCAGAGAAATAATATCCGCATGCGTTTTTTGGGCCGTACGAACGAACTTCCCAAAGGCGTGCAGGACGACATGCGCGATGCCACGGAACGAACCTCTGGTAACCATGGCATGGTTCTCTGTGTGGCGATGAACTACGGCGGCCGCGCGGAGATCGTGGATGCCATGAACGCCATTGTGGCCGAGCACAACGGCCATGCGGGCCAAGCCGAAATCACGGAAGAGAGCGTGGCCCGGCATATGTACACGAGTGGGCTGCCGGATCCCGATTTGCTGATCCGCACGAGCGGCGAAATGCGCGTTAGCAATTTCTTGCTTTGGCAGATTGCCTATGCGGAGATTTTCGTAACGGAGACTCTCTGGCCCGATTTTAATCGCGCGCGATTGTTCGAATCGCTTATCGAGTTTCAAAAGCGCGAGCGCCGTTACGGCGGAATCCGCGAAGGCCAGCCTCACCCGGAAGTGTCAGCGCGCGTTGTTGGAAAGTGAATCTTTAAACGCGGCGTGCCGCGGCAACTATAAAGGCACGATAAGTCGTGCCCCCGCAACCGAAACGCTGCCATTCCACCCTTTTGGGAACCGGTTCCTGGGAATCGGAACTCAAGACTCAATTATTTTGTGATTCTCCCCCGTGATTTATTCCCCTTGATGTGGTGAGATGGAACGAGTGATTCGTCAGGGGATCCCTTTTCTATGACTTGGAAGCGCGTCGCGACAGCCGTCGTCCTAATCCCGTGTGTGGTCGGTCTGGTGCTGTGGGGTTCGACCGCAGTGGTGGCGATTGCCTTGGCGCTCGTCATTTTGTTAGCGCTATTTGAATTCTTCGCCTTAGGCGACGCCATCGGCCACCGCGCCTATCGCTTCTGGACGGCGACCTGCGCCCTTGCACTCGTTTACGTCCAGTGGCTGGCGGCCATTGCTCCGGCCTATGAGCTTGCGGGCGGATTAACGATACATCGCATGGTTGGGCGAGTTTTAGGCGTGATACCTACAGTCTCCGACGTTTTCTTCATCTTTTTACTCGGTGTCTGCGTCATAACACTTTTTACTAGGCGCCCCATGGTGGAGGCCTTGCCTGCCGCAGGAATCAGTTCCAGCGGTTTGATCTTGATAGCGTTGCCGCTGACGTCTGCGATTCGTCTATACGGGGCCGGCACGGAAGGCACAAAGCTACTGATGTTCGTCCTCGTCATCACATGGATTGGAGACACTGCGGCGTACTTTGTAGGTCGTGCGATTGGAAAGCATCCGCTCGCGCCGGTGTTGAGTCCCAAAAAGTCCTTGGAAGGCTCCATCGCCAGCATAGTGGGAGCACTGCTCGTGGCCGCCGTGTTTGCCAAGTGGCTTACCGTGCCTTTGCCTCATCTGCTGGCAATGGCTGTTGTTGGCAACGTTGCAGGCCAAGCTGGCGATTTGCTCGAATCGGCTTACAAGCGAAGCGCAGGAGTAAAGGACTCCGGTTCGCTGTTGCCTGGGCACGGCGGCGTGCTTGACCGTATCGATGCGCTGATTCTGGCAATCCCGGTTGTCTGGTACTATTGGATTTGGATTTATTTGCCCAACCGGTAGGACAGACATTCCTGTCTGTCGCCGTTCCGTAAGTGGAAGAGTCAGGGGAGCAGTTCGGAAGACAGACTGAAGGTCTGTCCCAGCAAGTCAGCGCCAAGCGGAGAAAAGATTCATCCTTGAAGCAGCTATCCATTTTAGGTTCAACAGGTTCGATTGGGCGGCAGTGCCTTTCCGTGGTGGAATCGCTGCCCGAGCGGTTTGGTGTCGTTGCGCTGGCTGCTGGCGGGAATCTGGAAGAGTTGACCGGCCAGATTGAGCGCCACCGGCCCGAACTGGTTTCCGTTGGCGACGCAAAAAAAGCTGATGAACTTGCCTCCGCGCTGCGGACAAAAAGAATATCTCCGCTACCCGCCATACATCATGGGCGCGAAGGAATGCTGGCGGTTGGCACGCATTCCAAAGCGGAAATCGTAGTTTCTGCCGCCGTTGGCGTTGTCGGGCTTGAAGCCACTTACGAAGCGGTTAAGCTCGGTAAAACAGTAGCGCTTTCGAACAAGGAAGTCCTGGTAGCCGCGGGCGAACTGGTGATGGCCGCGGCGAAACGCGCCGGTCGCGAATTGCTGCCTGTAGACAGCGAACACAATGCGGTTCACCAATGCCTACGCGGCGGATCGCACGGCGAAGTGCGCCGGCTGGTGCTTACAGCGAGCGGAGGTCCATTTCGCAAGACGCCGCTGGCCGAGCTCGAGAATGTCTCCCCAGAGCAAGCCCTCGCGCATCCAAACTGGAAGATGGGCAACCGCATCACCATCGACTCCGCGACAATGATGAACAAGGGTTTCGAAGTGATCGAGGCGCGCTGGCTCTTTGGGGTCCGGCCCGACCAGATTGACGTTGTGATTCATCCGCAGTCCACCATTCATTCCATGGTCGAATTCGTGGATGGCTCGATCCTCGCGCAACTTGGTCCAACCGACATGCGAATGCCTATCCAATATGCGTTAACCTATCCAGAGAGAGCGGCGTCTAACCAAATGGCCCTGGATTGGCGCAAGTTGCGGCGGTTGGATTTCGCAAAAGTTTCCACTCGGCGTTTTCCCTGCCTTCGTCTGGCGCGCGAAGCGATGAAGAAGGGCGGCGCGTTGCCATGTGCGCTGAATGCGGCGGATGAAGTTGCCGTAGCGGCGTTTCTCGAGCGGCGCTTGCCGTTTCTTGGGATTGCGGAAGTAATTGAGCGTGTGCTGGCGCGCACACCGCGCATTCGGTTTGAAAAAATAGACGACGTACTGCAAGCCGACGCGGAAGCGCGGCGCACGGCGAAAGAAGAAGTAGAGCGTTTATCGGTAAAGGCAGTCGCGGTATCATAAGGCTCAGAAGAGGGGAAAGACGGAGATATGGGAGCGCTTTACGTTATTGTCGGCGTTGTCCTCGTGCTCGGGGTAATGGTCCTGGTGCACGAATGGGGACATTTCATCGTTGCGCGGCTGTGCGGCGTACGCGTGGATGTTTTTTCCATTGGGTTCGGTCCGCGTCTCTTCGGATGGAAGAAAGGGCCAACGGATTATCGTGTAAGCGCGTTGCCGCTTGGCGGCTACGTGCGCATGGCCGGGCAAGATCTCAGCGAAGTGGATTCGGGAGATAAGCCGCCGACAGGCGCGCCCGACGAGTTGATGAGCAAGCCGCGATGGCAGCGAGCGCTGATCTCTTTCGCGGGGCCGGCAGTAAACCTCATCTTGCCGATATTTCTCCTGGCAGGACTCTTTGCATTTACGGGCGTGCCATATCCAGCCTATCTGGATGCGCCGGT
The DNA here is from genome assembly GCA_963784015.1 of uncultured Acidobacteriota bacterium. Taxonomy (GTDB): domain Bacteria; phylum Acidobacteriota; class Terriglobia; order Acidiferrales; family UBA7541; genus Acidiferrum. The sequence goes on along the minus strand of CAWAPX010000013.1, from coordinate 2,148,788 downwards.
GCATGTGACGGGATTACCAGCGAATTCTGACTTCGCGGATAGCCCGTTGAAACCAGGCGATACGGTGCTTTCCATCAACGGAACAGCAACGCCGACTTGGGAGCAAGCTTTCGTAGCGCTCAAGCAGGCCGTTCCGGGGGCAACTCTTAAACTGGAAGTAGAAGATGGCGGAACGCGCCGAACGGTCGATCTTCCCATCAAGGATAAGACCGACCCGAGCCGAATCTTCGGATACATGCCGATTCGCCCCATTATTGACCAGGTCGCGCAGGGTGCACCCGCCGATCGCGCCGGTTTGCAAGAAGGGGATTTGATCACTGCCGTAAATGGAAACCACATCGACTTCTGGGAACAATTCCAGCAGTTGACCAGGTCTTCGAATGGCCAGCCCATGACGCTGGACCTCACGCGCAAAGGGCAGCCCGTCCATTTGGTGGTGACGCCGGAGAGAGGCGCAGCGGGAACCGGCGAAAACGTTTATCAGATTGGGATCGGTCCTCGCGAAGAGACTGCGTATAAGCGGGTCTCGTTCACTGAGAGCGTAAAGATTGCCGGACTCGAAACGAAAGACACCATCGCGCAAACCGTGGACGTTGTAGGAAAGCTATTCAGCGGACGTGTTTCGATCAAGCAGCTGCAAGGACCGGTTGGCATTTCCCACATGGCAGGGCAAGCCGTGCGAAAAGGGCCGCCGTACGTCATCACTCTCATGGTGGTGATCAGCATCAACCTGGGTATCTTGAATCTCTTGCCGATTCCTATCCTCGACGGCGGAAATATTTTGCTGCTGGCGATTGAAGGAATCATGCGGCGCGACTTGAGCCTGAGCTTCAAAGAGCGCTTTGTACAGGTTGGACTGTTGTTCCTCTTGGTCATCTTCGCCATCGTTATGTACAATGACATTTTGCGGCGGATTTCGAGTCACTCTTAGCCCGGAGTGCGCCGTGCCCCAGGAGGGCGACACATGTCTGTATCGCCGGGCCACCGGGCTTCGACGGGCGAGCGCCTCAATACTTCAGAGACAACAGGGAAGCTGCAGCAAGCCATACGGGAGCGCGGGATTCGGCTCACGCGGCAGCGGCGCGTCATCCTCGAGGTGATGGACGCTGCAGAGCAGCATCTGGACGTAGACCAAATTTTGGAGCGCGCGCGGAAAATCGAATCCGACGTGCATCTTGTCACCGTCTACCGCACGATCGATCTTCTAAAAAAACAAGGGCTCATCGACGAACTCGACCTGCTGCATCTGCGCGGCGACCGTCACTATTACGAGAGCCATGGTCCGCGCGACCACATTCACGTAGCGTGCCTGGGCTGCGGCAAAGTACGCGAATTTGAGAGCCGGCTTTACGAGCAGCTCAAACATCAGATCGCGCGAGACTTCAAGATGAAGGTTACCGTGTCGCGCACCGAAGTAGGCGGCTACTGTGAAGAGTGCCAGCTAAAGATGCCCTCCTGATTCTGATGGGATGTGCCGCGTCCTCAGTTTTTGAGGGCGGGTCCTGGGTTTACCTTTTCTCTTTCAGGCGGGACCATGTTCATGCCTGATTTGTTCTTATTCGCAGTATGTTTTCTTGATACTCGGATTCTCTCATTTTCGCGGCTGTGGTTTCCGCGTGCATCGGAAAAACGCTGGTCACGCCCTCGCGGTTTGGTCTATCGCGCCAAAGACCCGAGTGCTTTTGGTGGGTAGTCACAATTTATTTCCTCGGTGGTGTTCTCTTGATTGGAACCTTCTTGTCGAATTCACTACACAATCTCTAGAGGACCATCCAGCGCGGGTGACTCGGACTCCTGAATGGTACTTGCAAGCTCGGGCTCAGTTGCCATCTCCTCTCATCGAAGACGGACAAGAAGGGAAGGCCTTCTGGCAAGAGCGGTTCTATGACTTCAACGTCTACCGTTGGGGAAAAGTGAAAGAGAAACTGAACTACAGGCAGCCAATTCGGTAATTCGCGGCTTGGTGCGGCACCCGCGAAGGATTGGCCATGGAGCAGCTGGAGTTTCTACTTTCAGGACGCGAAGAGATTGCTTCCTATGAATCTGCTGATCGGCTTAGGAAAACGCAAGGTAGCGAGCGATACTGGCAGGGCTTCCAAAGCGTCGTACTCGCTGGATTCCTATTCACTTCCGAAGGCAGGGAAGTATTGGACGGGAGGCGTCCAGGTCTTTGTACGCCTCCCACTTTACCCCCTTTTTGGGGGCGAATCGTCTATGGATGGGACTCGCGGAACATCGCTATGGTTACATAAAAATTCTTTCAAACTCAAAACCCGAGGACGGGGCCCCCATTTCCGCATAACTGAGAGTCCGGGCCACCCGCCCACCCATTCTCATAACTAAGAGTCCGGGCCACCCGCCACTTGTTCCGAGAAGAGAGTCGGGCAAATATGGGGACTGTCCCGTCTGTCCAAAACTTCAACTTCTTATTTCGCCTGCGCTAGCTCCGCGACAACTTCGGCTAGTTTATCGAGTATCTCAACCCAGCCCTCGAGTTGCCCGCTCTTTTTCGCGTGCTCCATGGTTTCATTTCCAATCAAGGTGACTTTCGTCTGGCCGTTTCCAAAATCCTCAAAAATAACCACATCGTTCGCATTGTCTATGGCCTCATGTTCGATTCCAAGCTCAGCAGGATCAATCTTGTTTCCCTTCGAGTCGGAAAAGTACATGGAGTAAACGATCTTTTCGTGCAGAACAATCTCGTGGTAGTCCGCACCATTCCAGAACTCCTGCCCATCCGGCGATCTCATGCAGCAGAGAAATTTTCCTCCTACGCGAAAATCCATCTTGCAAGAAGGCGCAGTAAAACCCTTCGGCCCCCACCACTGCATCACATATTTCGGGTCTGTCCACGCCTTCCAAACCAATGCGCGTGGGGCATCAAACACTCTAGTGACAACCATCCGCTCTGCCTCGTTAACCGTGTTTTTTGTCATTTCTGACCTCCTCTTTTTTCATTTGATTCACAACCAAATCCAACTTGTCGAATCTCTCTTCCCAGAATCGGCGATAGTTAATCGCCCAGTCGCTGACTGTCTTTATCGCCTCTGGCCTAAGCGTGCACACGCTCTCTCTTCCGCGCTTCGTCTTGATCACAATCCGCGCCCGCACCAGGTAGGCAATATGTTTTGAAATCATCTGCTGCGAGAGGGCAAACGGTTCCGTCAATCCATGCACAGAGGCAGGCCCATGCGAGAGTCGTTCGATCATCGCCCGGCGGGTTGGATCAGACAGAGCCGTGAATGTTGTATCTAACCTATCCACAACCATATGGTAGTGAATTATCTGTGTATGTCAAGTGTGAATTTTGGAGTCCCCGATTTCAAAACCCGAGGACGGGCACCCTCCGCATAACTAAGAGTCCGCGCCACCCGTCCTCAGTGTTACAGTGGCGGCAAGAAATCCCTTCACGTAACTAGGAAGGAATTGGGACGCTACACATGCCTGCTTGGTTCTCACGTCAAATAGAGTCGCCATATTATTTCTTGATCCTCGGCGTCTTCTTATTTTCTCTGGGTGTGGTCGGGACGTGCACCGGAAAGACGAGCGCCCGCTTCTGTTGGGTCTACCGCGCTAAGGAGCCAGTTGTGTTTTGGTTGCTGGTCGCGACGTATTATCTAAGTGGCGTCCTCTTTATTGGAATCTTCTGTGCAAGAGCGATTCTATGACTTCAACGTCCACCGGCCGGGAAAAATGAAAGAGAAACTAAACTACATGCACGCCAATCCGGTAATTCGCGGCAAAGTCGAAACTCCTGCTGCTCCATGCGTGTAGTGGCCGACCTTCAGGTCGGTCCTCTTATCATCGGCGCGTGGCAGAGCCTTTATTCCTAGGTGGCCTACCGTTTGAGCCCTTGTCTCATGCAACCGGTGGGACACTCTCCTCCGGTTCTTTCCTATCTACTCACCGCCCACTATTCACTACTCACTTGCTTCCATGGATTTGCTGATCGACTAGAGAGAACCCGAACGCAAGACCCGGCCTCAAAAACCGAGGACGGGGCACCCTCCGCATAACTGAGAGCCCGGGCCACCGGTCCGTCTGTCACTTTTGACAATGGAATGTCGCCTGTGCTGAAACTACCGTTGCGTATACGGGCTAGTCAGGGATTGGCAGCGGACAACATGAGACGAACTGACCAGACTTAGTTTTTGTAGAAGGTGCAACCAGATAGTCTGAATCACTAGGCTCGTGATATATTGGCCCGCAGCAAGCGGAGAATCTGTGCGGCATATGTTCGGTTTGATTTCGTTCCAGGTCTGTGTAGCGCTATGTATCTTGGCCTTGCTCGCGCTCCCTCTAACTTCCGCTGCCCAGTTAGGCCCCGACACTCGCGCCGCAAAGGACCACGAAGCCACCGGCCAGCTTTCTGTGCAAATCCAACACCTCGCTGGTACTGCATTTTTTGAAGGTGCCTCCATTGCACTTTTCACTCGCGACGTTGAAGTCAAACTGTCTACAAAATCGGATCAGGGCGGCCACGCGCAGTTCACCGCATTGCCCATCGGGGAGTACCTACTCGAAATTACTTCGCCTGGATATCGCACGGTTCAGGAACAAGTTATTATTTCCGGCACACGCGAATCCCAAAGCTTGGTGGTCTCGATGGTACCCACCTCCATTGACGCGAAAGCTACGGGTGGGCCAGCCTCCGCTTCCTCAAAGGCCTTGAAGGAAACCGAAAAGGCGCTTCAATCTTTGCAGGTGAACAAGCTTGATGATGCGCAGCATCATTTGGGGCGAGCTCTCGCGATTGACCCAAATTTTACCGACGGAAACTATCTCATGGGTGTACTGCTTTTACGCCGAAAGGAATCCGGAAAAGCTAGCGGTTATCTGCAGAAATCCGTGGACCTTTCCCCTAACCACGCACCCGCTCTCCTCGCACTTGGCGAAGCAGAATATCTCCAGCAGGACTATCCCCACGCCATAGAATCGCTGGAAAGATTTCTCCGCATTCAACCACAGAGTCCGCAAGCGCCTACTGCGCAAAAATATGTCGATGCCATGCGTAGAAATCAGCTGCGAAATACGGGATCTGAAAGAGCTGCGGGAAGTTCAGGCACTTCGCCTTCGGGAGTGAGCGACTCGAAAACTCCTGGCAGTGGCGCTGAAGCCGACGATCTTGAACTCCCACCTCTTCCCGAGATCACACCCACTACCGAAACCAATTGGGCGCCTCCCGATGTTGATGTCGAAAAAATCGACATCGACTCTACCGCGGGATGCCCGCTGAACGAAGTCGTCCGATCCGCCGGCAATCGTGCGCAGGAACTCGTCAAGAACGTTGATCGCTTCACAGCTACCGAAGAGATCGACCACTACAACCTAAGCCCAATGGGACTGCAAACCTCGCACGAGAGTCGAAAGTTTGATTACCTCGTCGAGATTCGCCAGCTGGGCAAGAGCGAACTTGACGTGGAGGAATATCGCAACGGCTCCGTATCCGTGCAAGAATTTCCTGGGCATATCGCCACCGTTGGACTTCCGTCTCTGGCTCTGATCTTTCATCCGTACTTCCAGGCCAAATATGAATTCAAATGTGAGGGTCATGGCGCCTGGCACGGTAAACCCGCCTGGCTCATACACTTTGAACTGCGACCCGATCAGGCAAGCGCGATGCTCGTCTATAACGTCGGCGGTCACTCCCGGGCCGTCGGGCTAAAGGGGCGCGCGTGGATTGATGCGGACACCTCTCAAATTCTCGCGATGGAATCCGATATCACGCATCCGATTCCCGAAATCCGGCTCTTACGCGATCATCAGCTGATCGAATATGGCCCTGTGAGCTTCCGCGACAACTCCATGCAACTCTGGCTCCCCAAGAGTGCCGACTGGTACTGCTCTCTCTCCGGTCGGCGCTATCACCGTCGTCATACCTTTAGCCAATTTCTGCTCTTCTCCGTGGACGACAAACAAAAAATCACTCAGCCTGCTGAACCCCAATAACCTGGGCGGGTGGCCCGGACTCTTAGTTATGCGGAGGGTGCCCGTCCTCGGGTTTTGAGGGCGGGTCTTGGGTCTTCTCTGGAAGCTGTCGAATAAACGGTCTTTGGGAGGGCACGGCTTCAGTTCACCCTGAGCAACGAAGGGCCGTGCCAAGAAAGTGCCACACAAAGGGGTTTTAACCCCTGCTCCTAGGCCTGACGCGCAGGGATGGTCGAATCGCGGGCGCGGCGGAGGCGGGTGAAGAACTTGTTGGCGGTGGCAATGTCTTGCGTGATTTGGGCGCGCAATTCTTCAGGGCCGCTGAATTTTTTTTCCTCGCGAAGACGCTTCCAGAATTCCACTTCAATGCGTGCGGGCGGCGTTTCATCGAGAGGCTCGAGGACATGGGTCTCGACGCTGAGCGAGGAACCGTTGAAAGTGGGGCGCACGCCGATGTTTGTTACGGAGCGGCGGCTGCGCGATTCGCCATCGATGAGTGTGCGCGTCACGTAGACGCCGCGCGCGGGGAGTAATTCCTGTTCCGCCGCAAGATTCAATGTAGGAAATGTGAAGCGGCGGCCAGTGCCAGTGCCTGGCATGACTTTCCCGGTAAGCACGAAGGGGCGTCCGAGGAGGCGCGCAGCGTCCGAGACGTCGCCGCAAGCGATTTCGCGGCGGATGATGGTGCTGGAGACGATTTCTCCCTTGTGAATGACCGGCGGAAGAATGACGACTTCGAAGCCGCGCTCAGCGCCGAGGAGAAGAAGCATGCGGGCGTTGCCGGCCTGTTTGTGGCCGAATCGAAAATTTTCTCCGACAAAAACGACGCGTACTTGAAGATGCTGGACAAGGATTTGATCGACAAATTCTTGAGGGGTGAGCTTTGCGAGGTCGAGGGTGAAGGGAAGAACGACGGCGGCGTCCATTCCAAGTGCGGCGAAACAGCTAAGGCGCTGCTCGGTGGTGGAAAGGCGCAACGGAGCGGTTTCTGGACGCAGAACTTTTTGCGGAAGGGGATCAAACGTCAGCGCGGTAGCAACAGCTTCGATTTCGCGGGCGCGCTCAACGGCGGCGCGCAAGATGGCTTGGTGGCCCAAGTGGATGCCATCGAAATTGCCGATGGCGAGAGTGCTTCCACAGCGCGAAACGCCATAGCGCTCGGCCCAGCCACGCGAGGATGAAAACACGTTGAACGCTGGCGATTGGACGGCGGCGCTGCTTGAAATTTCATGAGTCGCGTCGGATTCGTCGACGTTCACTTCAATTTCGAGGCCGTCATAGGCTAGTTGCACGTTCGAATAGCCGAGGTTGCGCAGGCGCTCGTTAGTTTCCGCGTGGGGTAAATCGTGGGCAATGTGGGTGAACCAGGCACGGCGCGGATTTAGCTTTTTGATGAGCGCCAGGGCTTGGTCCACGGTTTGATGCATGGGGTGAGGAAGGTCGCGCAAGGCGTCGATGATCAGCTCATCGAGATCGTGCAATAGCGCGAGCGAGGAATCGGGCAGCGAGCTAAAGTCGGTTAAGTACGCGGCTCGTCCGAAGCGGAATCCCAAAACTTCCATATCGCCGTGGAGAAGAGGAATGGGAGTGAAAGTGATGCCAAGAAGTTTGAAGGGTTCTTTGGCTTCACGAAGCGTGACGCTTGGAATGGAGCTGAGCTTCGGCTTTCCGTCAAAGACATAAGCAAACGCGCGGCGGATGACCTGGAAAGTTTCTTCGTTCGAATAAACGGGAAGTGCGATTTGCTGCCGAAGATTGTATGGCCGAATGTCATCGAAACCCATAATGTGATCAGCGTGGCCGTGGGTAAGGAGGACTGCGTCGAGGCGATCGACGCGGGCGCGCAAGCCTTGCTGGCGAAAATCCGGGGTGGTGTCGATAACGACGTTTTGGCCGTTGCGCGAGAGGAGCAGGGAAGGGCGCAGGCGGTTGTCATGTGGGTCTCTGGAGCTGCAAACGCGGCAATGGCATCCGAGCGAGGGGACGCCCATGGACGTGCCGGAACCGAGGACGGTGATTTTTAGCGGAGCCTGGGGCATGCTGATAATGCTGAAACTCTTTCGAACGCGACCGCGAACTTAAAATTATTCGATGGCTGCGTGTTAAGGCCGCGTCTTAACTTTGGGCAGCGCCGCTGCGGCTTGTGCAGCAACCGCTTGATTGACTTCTAGATAGGTCATCTTCAGTTTGCCAAGAAGATCGAGCAAGAGCGCGTCTTCCTCGGGCGCGAGGTTTCCCTTTGTTTTCACGTGCAGGGAGTCGAGCATGTCGATCAATTCGTGCGCGGCTTCCGGGTCGATCACCGGCTGGCCGGTGCGCGGATCGGCGTATGCGCCAAGGACCATCGCTGCGTTGCTGCCGATCATGCGGACAAGATTTTCAAAAGGTTCGGAACGCTTGGGCGCATCGACAGGTGGTTGGGCTGCGACAGGTTTTGGAGGTTCGACGGCCGGATGCAGCTTTTCCTCGCGCTTGGCCTCGCGTTCCCTTTCTTCTATGGCTTCTTTGCGAGGCTCGCCATCGGAAGTGAAGGGGCGTTTGTCGATAACGCGGAATGAGTCTTCGTTCTTATGATCGGTCACGGGACAATCCTCTATAGTATTTGACTCGTTAAGTTTAGCACGGGTCGCAGATTTGGGAAGCAGGGCAGTTCAGAGCCACAGCTGCGAAAGCGGCAGCAGAGCTGCCGCACTCCACAAAATGCGGTCGGAAGCAGGGATTGGCGAATTACGGCGCAACCTCGCCGCGGGTCGCTTGTCAAAGTGTGTGGCGCACCGTAGAGTGGAACGTTTGTTGCGGTGGGGATTTAGTGGGCATGGTGATGACGACTCGCAAAAGCAAGGCACCTAAGGCGAAAAGCAAAACACGAAAGGCTCGGAAGCGTGGCGCGGTGCGCCGAGCGGCGGCGAAATCGGCACGTTTGTCGGCGGGGGAGTGGTTCGAAAAGCTGGCGGCTGTGCAGGCGCGATTGCGGGCGCCGGATGGGTGTCCTTGGGACCGCGAACAGACACACACATCTTTGAGGACTTATTTGATTGAAGAGGCTTACGAAGTTTTGGAGGCGCTAGAGAGTGGCGACGACGGCAAGTTTGCGGAAGAGATGGGGGATTTGCTGCTGCAGATCGTGTTTCATTCGCAGATCGCTAAGGAGGAGGGACGGTTTACCGTTTCCGACGTGATTCGCGAAGTGCACGACAAGATGGTGCGACGGCATCCGCATGTGTTTGGAGAGAAGCGCGCGAAGGATTCGGCGGAAGTTTTGAAGAACTGGGAACAGATCAAAAAAGAGGAACGCATCGCGGCAGGAAAAAAGGATGCTAATGGAGAAAAGAAAGAAGATAAGCCAGCGTCTTTGCTGGATGGTGTGTCGAAGGCCTTGCCAGCGGCGCTAGAGGGGTTGCATCTGACGCGGCGGGCGGCGCGGATTGGGTTTGATTGGGACAGCGTGGAAGGCGTGATCGACAAGATGAACGAGGAGGCGGGAGAGCTTCGCGAGGCGGTGGGGGCGAAGGATACGGAGGGAGCGGAAGAGGAGATGGGGGATTTGCTGTTTGCTGCGGTGAATGTGGCGCGGTTTTTGCATATTGATCCGGAAATTGCGTTGAAGAAGGCCAATGCGAAATTTTCGGCGCGGTTCCGGCAGATGGAGAAGTTGGCGGCGGAGCGCGGGAAGTCGCTGGCGGACATTCCGCGCGACGAGATGGAAGGAATTTGGAAAGAAGTAAAAAAAGTGGCGAGTGGCGAGTGACCCTTCGGGGATCAGGGTAAACGAGTGGCGAGCGAAACCATATCGGTGCGGAAGTGCGATGGGATAGAGGAGTTCAATCGGTGCGTGGATCTGCAGAAGAAAATTTGGGGCGAAGCGGACATTGAAATTGAGCCTGCGACTTTGTTTGTCGTGGCGGAAGAAACGGGCGGGCAGGTGTTGGGCGCGTTCGATGGTGAGCGTTTGGTTGGCTACACCCTGGCTCTTGTCGGAGTTCGAGACGGGACTGTTTTTCTGCACTCGCACATGACGGGCGTGCTTGCGGGGTATCGCGACCGGGGAGTTGGGCGGGCTTTGAAACTTTTTCAGCGCGAAGAAGCGCTGGGGCGGGGAATTCGGCTGATCGTTTGGACGTTCGACCCGCTTGAGAATCGAAACGCGCATTTTAATTTGAACCGGCTCGGCGCGATTGCACGGAAATATCTGCCGAATCTGTATGGAACGACGACGAGTCCGTTGCATCTGGGGCTTCCGACTGATCGTCTTTTGGCGGAGTGGCCGCTGGATTCGTCGCGGGTGGTGGCGGCTGTCGAGGATTTGGCGAAGGAGCCAGGGGACGCGCCCGCGACGATTGAGTTGCCTGCGGAACTCGATCGGTGGAAGCAGAACGATACGGCCTCGGTGGCAAGGGTACAGACCAGAATACGTGGAGAGTTCACTGGGTGGTTTGCGCGGGGATATGCGGCGGTGGGGGTGAGGAAGACACCGGCGGGTGTGGCGTATTTGTTGGCGCCTTGGAGTGATTTTTAGTTTTCTTGGCTAGGTTGGTGCTTGTATTGGAAGGTTTTTTTAACACAGAGTTCGCAGAGGGCACAGAGGGAGCGAATTGGAAGACGGGCACGGCCCTTCGAAGCTCAGGGTAAACATGCTGTGCCCCTACGATAGAAGAAAGGGACGATGAGGATACGGGAAGTTATTTTGCGGGAAGTACGAATGAAGTTGATTGCTCCGTTCGAAACGAGTACGGAGCGGACGGAAGAGCGACGCATTATTCTGACGGAAGTTGTTACGGACAGCGCGATTGGTTGGGGCGAATGCGTGGCTGGGGAGAATCCTTTTTATAGTCCGGAGACGACCGATACGGCTTGGATGGTGATGCGGGATTTTCTTTGGCCGATGATCAAAGGGAAAGAGATCGCTGCGGCGGCGGAGGTGTGGGGTTTGCTGGAGCAAGTGCGCGGGCACAACATGGCGAAGGCCGCGCTGGAGGCGGCGATTTGGGACGCGGAGGCCAAGGAGAAAGGTGTGCCGCTGGCGAAATTGCTTGGCGGAACGCGGGAGGAAATTTCTAGCGGTGTTTCGATTGGGATTAAGGATTCGCTCGATGAATTGGCTGCGGCGGTGCGTAAAGAGCTTGCCGCGGGTTACCAGCGAATCAAAATAAAAATTAAGCCGGGGAAAGAGTTGCCGCAGGTCAAGCGGCTGCGAGAGGAATTTCCGGCGATCAAGTTGATGGTGGACGCGAACTCGGCTTACCGGATGGAAGACTGGCCGCTGTTGAAGCAACTGGAAAGCTTTTATTTGATGATGATTGAGCAGCCGCTGGGTTGGGATGATTTATACGGGCATGTAGAGCTACAGAAGAAGCTTGATACACCGATATGTCTGGACGAGTGCATCCACACAGAAGAGGATGCGCGGGCTGCGATTCTTTTAGGCGCTTGCAAGATCATCAATATCAAAATGGGGCGCGTCGGCGGTCACACTGTCGCGAAGCGGATACACGATTTGTGCCAGCAGAATGGAATGCCGGTGTGGTGCGGCGGGATGCTGGAGGCCGGTATCGGGCGAGCGCATAACATTGCTCTTTCGACGCTGCCGAATTTTACTTTGCCTGGCGATGTGACTGCGAGCCGGCGTTACTGGGATCAAGACATTATCGAGCCGGAAGTGATTGTGTCGGCACAGGGGACGATTCGCGTGCCGACGGGGCCGGGCATAGGGTTTGAGCCACGGCGAGAGCGAATTGAGAAACTGACTGTGCGGAAAGAACGGCTGGTCTGAACGCGTGTTGGTGGAGTCTTCCAAGGGGCGCGCGCCCAGCCGCCCCGTCATCGCTTCGCTGATCGGCCTGTATTCGTTGTGATCTGGGCGATTAACTTTATTGCCGCGAAGATTGGTCTGCGGTCTTTCCCTCCTTTGACGATGGCTTCTTTCCGCGTGTGCGCCGCGGGGCTCGTGATGATTCCTTTTTATTTGGGTGTCAGGCGGCTGCGGCTGGCGGCGTTTGCCAAAACCGAGAGCGCGGTGGGCCGCGGATTTACTGGGCGCGATGTCGTGGACGTTTCTTTATTTGGGATTTTTCGGCGTTAGCGTGAACCAGTTTTGCTTCACGCTGGGATTGCATTACACGTCGGTGAGCCATTCGGCGATTATTGTGGGGATGGGGCCGATTTACGTGTTGGTCCTCGCGGTGACGCTGAGGCTGGAACGGGCCACATGGCACAAGGCCGTGGGAATGGCCATCTCGTTTGCGGGGATTGCGGTGCTGGCTTCGGAGCATGGCATATCGGCGCACTCGGCTTCGCTGCTTGGCGATGCGATTACCATGACGGGTTCGGTGGGATTCGCGACGTATGTGGTGCTGGGGAAGCGCGTGGCGGGGGAGTACGACGCGTTGACGATGACCGCTTACAACCACTTTGCAGGGGCGTTGATATTGTTGCCACTGGGGATGCGGCAGGCGTGGTTGTTGGGGGCGGCGGGGAATTGGCGGGCCGTGCCTTGGGAGGCTTGGGCGGCGATTTTGTACATGGGGGTGTTTGGGTCGGCGGTGGCGTATTTGTTGTACTACTGGTTGCTACGGTATTTGGAGGCTTCGCAGTTGAGTGCGTTTACGTACTTGCTGCCGGTGCTGGCGACGATTCTGGGGATTTTGACGCTGGGGAGAAGGGATCGTGGATGGAGTTGGTGGGCGGGGCCCTGGCGTTGGGCGGGGTTTATTGGACGGAATCCAGCAGGGCGTCGAGGTTAGCGGCGAACGGGGCGTCCGGTAGTGGGTCAGTTTCCGATTACGCGTGCCAGCTCAATCGGTCGACGCAACACCTTCTAATTAGTTGATCCGCCAATACTTCCCCTGAAGAACCGATCTGTTTGGCTGTACTCAGTCAAAACCCAGCCAGGGTAACATTCCGGATGATCTGACCTAGCCAGCGCTTTTAGCTTTTTGTATTTCAATGCAATGTGGGTCCGAGCTGAGTGTTGCGTTGACCCATTGAGACCACCCGACTTACCAGGCGTTACTAGATCGTCTCCCAAACGTAATTAGCGCGAGGCACTGTGGCATGCACATAGTTGTGGAACTAATTTCAGCTTGAGCTAGTTTACTTGGGACAGCGGTATGATCAGGCTGCCTTTCTCAGCGGTGGCCGGGTCTTCGACCAATACCCGCAACGTTGTGAGGCCTGCCTTGCTGTACATCCTGATTGAAGGGCATGCCGGATTTTAGAAGAGCCGCGTACTGCTTCTCCGAGAGTTGGAGGTCGTAAGTCTTGGTCCATTGGCTAAGCACCTTACCGGCGCCGTCCTGCTGAATGACATACACGCTGACGGCTCCTTTGTGCAAATCTCCGCTCTGCACGAGTCGAAGATTGTGAATGTCGATCGAGCACAAAAGCCTCAAAGAGTTCGGCAGCGGTTGGTTTACTCGATCCACTTTTGCCTGCAACGGAATTACGGATGATTCGATCGGGCTTTGCACTGCCGTTACCACCGTCTTCCAATTCTGGTCCTTCGTCGGAGGGGTATCTTTCGCCGCGAGATATCCCTTCGGATAGCGAATAGTCAGGCCTCGTGTCTCACCTGCACCTTCAGGTCATGGAACTTTCCGTCAGCGGAGTGCGCGATCCATGTAAAAACCCAGAGCTATACTCAACTTTACCGATCCTACGACAGCTTCGCGGATAGCCCCGGTCAGATCATTGGTGTTCGCGAACGCCCGGCCACTCCATGTCAAGTCGGCGAGTCTTCTCCATCGCATCAATGCCGATGGGTTCGTCCGAGTCTGGGCCGGGCTTTTGTCGAGACCTGAGTACATCTACTGAGTTCGGCAATCCTATGTCGTCCATCCGGGCGTCGTTCTCTTGCCGTAAGAGCGGAACTACGCGAGCAAGCAAGCCCGCGTCCGTCCACAGGATATGCAGCGATCTGCGCAGGAACCTAAGAATGGCGCGCCAGTGCGCTTCGGCTGAGAAAGGAAGATTTGCGGTTAGCCAAACCAGATTCTTGCGGCCCGGAGATGTTAGCCACGTGAGAGGCTATAGCCTGAAGTGCAGCCATGAGTAATCGCCGCAGCGCGACGCTCGTTTGCATTTTCCGCCAGCCGCATTCCAGCGCCGTGCATCCATAGGTGGAGTTGGATGCCTTGCCGGGCACATTCTCGCCCGGCCTGAACATTCCTCTGTTCGCGAGAATGACATTCGTGAGTGCGGATACGGGCTGACGGGCTGCAGAAATCATCTATATGCAGATGCCAGACAGAATGACGCTCCTCGACGGATTTCGCGCGAGGGACCTCAAACTTTCGCGCAGGGCTGGAATCGTAATTGACTTCAATGGTCGAGAAAGATGGTTTCTGCGGGTTGGAGATTTTAATCCGCAGACTGATCCGCTCCTACCTCAACCAGCCGCGTCGATACGCTAATCGCAGGCCCTTGCGGCACGTCTCGAGCCGAAACTGCGATCGCTGCCAGACCGAACGAAAGTGACGCAAGCGTGGTGGAGAAGCGTGCCATGAAGGGCACGATACTCCCTGCAAGGTACGCTGTCATCAATAATGAAATAGGGAGAAGCACACGCTCCGATTTTGAACCTTAGTGCCAGCTCCCGATTTACGCCGTAACCGGAGGGGTGAAATCGGCCCCGATCCTCAATGTCCGGTAAGGCGTGCGGTCTCAATGGGTCAACGCAACACTAAGCTCAAAGTCTAATTGCCGGAGTCTCAAGGGCTAAAATCATTCGGGGCGTTGAATCAAACGGAAAACCACCCTGGCTAGGTTTTGATTAAGTACAGCCCGACACATAGGTTATCTCGGGGAAGTGCTGTTGGATCAGGCTATTAAAAAGTGATGCGCCGACCGGTTGAGCTGGCAGCGGTAACCGAAAACTGACCCACTGCCGGGCGTCCTGTCGCGTTGACCTGATTTGTGGGGCGTGTTAGTTTGCCGAGTCTCGCCCAGTCTTGCTCGCGAAAGGTGCGCTTGGAGTGGAAGCATGCTCAGCGCTGAGAGGCCATGTTCTTCGCATGACGACGAAACCGACTAATCCGAGTGGCAAGATGCCTTTGCGATGGGGCGGGGAAGCTGCGCGTATTGCGGTGATCCCTGGGGACGGGATTGGGAAGGAAGTGACGCCGGAGGCGGTGAAGGTGATTCGGGCGGCGACGGCTGCGGCTAAGAGGCCCTTGGAGTTTGTGGAGTTTGATTGGGGGGCGGATCGGTTTCTGAAGGATGGCGTGACATTGCCCGCGGGGGCAGTGGAGATGCTGCGGGACGAGTTCGACGCGGTTCTTTTTGGGGCATTGGGCGATCCGCGGGTTCCTTCGAACCAGCACGCGGCGGACATTTTGCTGGGGCTGCGCTTCAAGCTGGACCTATATGTGAATGCGCGGCCTGTTGAGTTGCTGCATGAGCGGCTGACGCCATTGCGCGATCGCACTGAGAAGGACATCCAGCTGATGGTCTTCCGGGAGAACACGGAAGGACTGTATGTGGGCGTGGGAGGGTTCTTCAAGAAGGGGACTGCGGACGAGATTGCGATGCAGGAAGACGTCAACTCGCGAAAGGGTGTCGAGCGGATTATCCGGTATGCATACGACTATGCCCGGCAGAATGGGTTGAAGCGCGTGTGCATGAGCGACAAGTCGAACGCGATGACGTTTGCGCATGACCTTTGGCAGCGGGTGTTCAAGGAAGTGAAGCAGGAATATCCGAAGATTGAGTCGCGGCACCTTTATATTGACACCCTGTGCATGGAGATTGTGCGCGACCCGTCGCAGTTCGACGTGATTGTGACTTGCAATCTGTTTGGGGACATCGTAAGCGACCTGGGGGCTCAGTTGGCTGGCGGGCTCGGACTGGCACCTTCGGGGAATATTCATCCCGGCCGGACGTCTCTGTTTGAGCCGGTTCACGGGTCGGCGCCGAACATCGCTGGGAAGGGGATCGCGAACCCGTTCGGATCGGTGCTGGCTTCGGCGATGATGCTCGATTTTCTGGATTGGAAGCTTGAAGCTCAAGTGTTACGCGAGAGTGTGAAGGCGGCGCTGAAAGAAAACTTTGTTACGCCTGATCTCGGTGGAGTTAAACAAACGGTTGAAGTGGGGGATTGGCTGGCGAATTTTGCGAAGAAGGCGAATTAGTTGCGACTCAGCACTACTAAAGTAAAACTTCACACTAAACAAGGATCTTAGTTGTCGGCGCGCATACTGGGGTTGTACTTGGGTGGGAGTATAGAGAATTGCGCGAAGCCTCAGGGGCTGAAGCCCGCGTTTCAGAGGCGTTTTCGGCATGGCTAAAGCCATGCCCTCCCAAAACAATTCATTCCCAAAACAATTCATTCCCAAAACAATATATTCACTCCCTAAAACAATTCACTCCCTAAACTATCACTGCCAAAACCATTCACTGCCAAAACCCTCCCCCTCAAGACCGTTTCTGCGATCGCTTCTAGGAATAGCTCACGCTTTGCTTTCGGTCTCCCAGAGTCAATCCTGTAATGAGCATTCCCATTAGGAATCCGCCTATGTGTGCCCACCAGGCGACGCCTCCTGTGGCTGACGCGCCGACGGTGCTTACACCTGCGAAGAATTGAAGCAGGAACCAGTAACCCAAAATGATGAAGGCCGGAATGGGGATAAAGAAAATAAAGACGAGCGTGAGGACCTGCGCTCGGGGGTAAAGAATAATGTAGGCGCCCATGACGCCGGAGATGGCGCCGCTGGCTCCGAGCGCGGGCAAAGAAGAGTGATAGTTGAAGACAATATGGGCTAGGCCGGAACCGATGCCGCAGACAAGATAGAAGAGAAGGTAGGGAAGATGGCCAAAGTGGTCTTCCACGTTGTCGCCGAAGATCCAGAGGAAGAGCATGTTTCCGGCGATGTGCAAGAAGCCGCCATGCATGAACATGCTGGTGAGAATAGGCAGGAAGGCAGCTTCGAGACTGCCATGGCCGTTGACGGCGAGGCGGATGTGGTTAGGGATGGTGGCATTAGCCAACTCGAAGGCTTGGTATTGACGCGGCGTCATTGTGAGCTGGTAAAGAAAGACGATGACGTTCGACAAAATGAGAAGCGTGTTGATGACCGGGTAGGTCCGGCGAGGATTCAGGTCTTTGAGAGGGATGAACATTCGCTAGTGTTTCGGGAGCAAGTCTCCGTTTTGATGATAAGCAGAGCACGGCATGGATGCTAACCGCGCTTCTTGCGCAGGGCGTCGGCCCCGGCGCGATCGAGCTGTGCTTTGGAGAATAGCGGCCGATTGCGTGTGCCTTTGCGAAGCAGTTCTTTCACTTTGGGCAGGGCGCCGATGCCGCCGCGTGCTCCCAGTGTTTCGCAGTTCAGGCCGGCAGCCGCGCAGGCAAAATCCAGAATACGTTGCATGTCCCATGCGTGGAGGGTCCCGTACGAAAAGGCGGCGTGAAAAAGATCGCCGGCTCCTGTGGTGTCCACGACGTGAATCTTGAATGAGGGAGCATACCAGAAGCGGCTGCCATCCCAAGCGAGCGCGCCATTTACGCCGAGTGTCGCGCAGATGGAGCGAAAGCCGTACTTACGTTGAAGTTGAGGTAACGCTTTAAGTAGGTTTTTCTCGCCGGTGGCGTCTACGGGAAATTCTTTCGAGGTGACAGGGAAATCGACGAACGGGAGGAGGCGCAAAAGTCCTGGAGCCACGTGATCCAGATCGGCTACGACCGGGATGCCGGACGCGCGCGCCCAGGAGGCGGCGACGCTGGTTGTTGCAGGGTCGTGTCCGTCGACGTGAAGCAGGCGAGCGGAAGTGATCCACTCTCTTTGCAGAACTTTGGGGGAGACGGTGAGGCGAGGATCGCGCCTCCAGACGATGGTGCGCTCGCCGGAACTGGTATCAATGAGGATGAAGGACATTTGGCTGAGCGTTCGGGGGATTTGGGCGAGGTCGCTGTGGACGCCGGCACGTTTTAGTTCGCGTCGGTGGAGGTCAGCGGCGTGGTCGTCGCCGACAGCGCCGACGTAGTGGGTGCGGAGTCCCCACCGCTGGCAGGCGATGAGTGCGGTGGCGACTTGGCCGCCGGGCATGATTTGTGCGCCGAGCATTTCTACCTTTGAGCCGAGGGCGGGGAACTGGGGAAGCTGAAGCACGGTGTCGGTGGCGTTTTCGCCGATGCCTAAAATGTCGAAACGTTGAGTGCGCGTCATAAGGTAGTGGTGCAGGGTATCGGAAGAGGGGAGAAATGCAAAGGGCGATGAGAGTGATTTGTGTGTCCGATAATTTTGGGAGCGATTTGGGGTTGGTTAACAGAATGCGGCGAGGTGTTGAGAGTGTTTGTATTTGGGATTGAGTCTTGCAATGTGTGGAGATGGAGTCGTGGGGTGATTGGGAAAAGCGGCAGCTGGGCTGCCGCACTCCATACGCGCTGCGTTTTCATTTTACCGGGGTGACAGCGCGCAATTTTTCTGAGAGTTGCTACACAAGCATTGCGCGATGGGAGCGTGTGTGGTAATTAAATTAGTTCTGCGTGTGCCTGCGAATCGGTCGTGACTCTGCATGTAGTTCTGCATTGTGTCCGGCGCAGCGTCGGCGCGCCGACAGCTCATGCCTGCCAGGGAAACGGAAGCCATCATCTTGAAGACGTTCTCGCTGGGAGAGGCGGACCGCCTGGTGAGCTTTTTCGGGCGGACGTCGGGACGGATGCGCGGGGTGGCGGCGGGCGCGCGGCGGATAAAGAATCGCTATGGATCGACTCTGGAGATTCTGTCCCACGTGCAGCTCTGGTATATCGAAAAAGAGACGCGCGACCTGGTGCGCATCCAGCAGTGCGAACTGCTCGAATCTTTTAATAAGTCGCAGAGCGATTACGAGCTGAGTACGGGGCTGGCGGTTGTGAGTGAAGTGTCGGAGCAGGTTCTTCCGGAGCATGAAACGGCGGAGTCCATGTTCCGGCTTTTGCTGCTGACGGTTCGGGAAATCGAACGTACCGGCGCGTGGCAGTTGCCTCTGAGTTACTTTGCGTTTTGGAGTGTGCGTCTGGGCGGCTGGCTTCCACAGTTTGATCGGTGCGCGGCTTGCGGCACAACGTTTGGAGCGCAAGCGGCTTTTCATGCACCGTGGGAAGCGGGACTCGTTTGCGAGAAGTGCCGGCGAGGCGGGATGCGTCCTCTGCATCTGGAGGCGCGGCAATTGGCAGAGCGATTTGCGGGGGAGAAACTCGACAAGATAGAATTCCTTCCGGCGATGGTGCAGCCTGCGGCGGAATTGCGAGAAGCTTCGCTGAACTGGATCGAGAATCACACGGAGAAGCCGCTGGCTACACGAAGGCTTTTGGAGACCACTTGATTGCTAAAGTAAAACTTGAGAAAAAACCAGTTGGGCTAAACTTCCAAGATTTGGTTTTGAAGCTATCGCATTTTTGGGTGAAGCAGGGATGTGTGCTGCAGCAGCCCTATGATGTGGAAGTCGGCGCGGGCACGATGCACCCGGAAACTTTTCTTCGCGTGCTTGGGCCTGCGGGGTATCGCGTTGCATACGCTCAGCCCAGCCGTCGGCCCGCCGACGGAAGATATGGGGAGAATCCTAATCGGCTTTACAAGCACACGCAATTTCAAGTCATCCTGAAACCGTCCCCGGCAGACATCCAGGATCTATATCTCGAGAGTCTCGCTGCCATTGGCATTACGTTGAAAGAGCATGACATCCGCTTCGAGGAAGACAACTGGGAGTCGCCGACGCTTGGGGCGTGGGGGATTGGGTGGCAAGTGCTGCTGGATGGTTTGGAGATTACGCAGTTCACTTATTTCCAGCAGAGCGGCGGCATAGACCTCGACCCCATTTCCGTGGAATTGACGTATGGACTGGAGCGCATCTGCGCGTTTCTGCAGGGTGTGTCGAGTGTTTATGACCTGCGCTGGTCGGACGATAAGAAGTACGGGGATATTCGATTGGCTGAGGAGCAGCAGTTCTCGGAGTACAGCTTCAATCGCAGCGATGCCAAAGCGATCCGCGCGGAATTCGAGTTGCACGAGAAGCAAGCCAAGGAGCTGCTCGATGGGTTTCCTACGACGGGAGGGAAGGAGCAGGCGACGTACCCGCTGCTTCCGGCATACGACCATTGCTTGAAGTGCTCCAACCTTTTTAACTTGCTGGATGCGCGAGGCGTCATCTCGACGACGGAGCGCGCCGCGCTTATGGCACGCGTACGAATTCTGGCTTGTCGCGCTGCGGCGGCGTATCTCGAACAGATTGGCGGGCCTGCTGTGCGCCGCGAGGTGCGCGGATGAAGCGGACCAAGGAAAAAGTGATCGAGAAGAGAGTTGAAGTATTGCTTGAAGTGGGAAGCGAAGAGATTCCAGCGGGGATGTTGCCCAAAGCAGAAGAAGACCTGCGTGCTAATTTGGAGAAGTTGCTCGCAGCCGAGAATTTATCCGACGGCGTTAGCGTGGAGACTTTCAGTGCGCCTCGCCGGCTCGTCGCGCACGTCCGCGGCCTGCGCGAGAAACAGGCCGATGTAGAGAACGAGGTGACCGGTCCGCCGAAATCCGTGGCGTACGATTCCGTTGGAGAGCCGACGCGCGCGGCGCATAGCTTTGCGGAGAAGCAAGGGCTTTCGCTGAAGGACCTTTATATAGTGAAGACTGCCAAGGGCGAATACCTTGCCGCCAAGCAAGTGAAGCGCGGGCGAACCGCCGAACAGATACTGAACGAAATCCTTCCTCGAGTGATTCATGATTTGTCCTGGCCGAGGTCGATGACGTGGACCGGGATTGATGGGGCTCGGTTCATTCGTCCCATTCGTTGGATCGTTGCCGTCGTGAACGGCAAGCCCCTGAAGTTTTCGTTTGCAGGTGTCACAGCGGGAGACACGACCCTGGGCCATCGATTTCTAAGCAAAGGGCCACTTCGTGTGAAGGACTTCGCGGACTACGAGAAGAAGTTGAAGGTGAACGGTGTGATTGTTCGTCCCGCGGAACGCGGAGAGAAGATTTCCAGGGAGCTGGCGGCTCATGCAAAGAGGGCAGGATATCGGATCCATGAGGACGCGGAGCTGTTGCGGCTGGTGACGTACCTCAACGAATGCCCGAGCGTGCTCGAAGGAGATTTCGATCCAGCGTACCTGGCGCTTCCCGACGAGATTTTGATCACGGTGATGCGCGGGCATCAAAAGTATTTTGCGGTGGAGAAGCGCGGAGGGGAAGTGGCGCCGCATTTTCTGGCAGTCATCAATTTGCCGAAGGATCCGAAGGGGATGGTGCGAGCCGGTCATGAACGTGTGTTAAGGGCTCGGCTGGCCGATGCGCAATTTTTTTGGGAGTCGGATCAGAAATGTCGGCTCGCCGACTATTTACCGAAACTCGAACGCGTCACGTACGAATCGCGGCTGGGGAGTTATCGCGACAAGGTGGAACGGGTACGCGCGATTGCGCGTTGGCTTTCCGAGCAGTGGTTCAATAGCGGCTTGATGCAAGCGCATGTGGCCGAGGCCGATCGCGCAGCGGAACTTTCCAAGTGCGACTTGGCTACAGAAATGGTTCGCGAGTTTACCGAGCTGCAGGGAATTGTTGGGGGACTTTATGCGCGCGCTCAGGGCGAACCGGATGACGTCGCCGATGCGATTTACGATCACTATCGCCCGGTAGGTCTTGAAGATCCCATTCCGAGAAACCTTACCGGCTGTGCCGTCGCTTTGGGCGACAAGCTCGACTCGATTGTCGGGTGCTTCGCAGTGGGTTTGGTTCCTACAGGGTCCAGCGATCCTTATGCTCTGCGGCGCGCGGCTCTGGGGATTGTGAAGATTATCCTGGAGCGGAAGGTGCCGGTTTCGATGTCGCTGGCAGTCGGTGCGGCCGCCAAAGCCTTGCTGACGAATCCTCCGAAGCGGGGAGTCACGCCCGAGCAAGAGACGCAGGTCCTCGACTTTCTGCTGGATCGAGCAAAGTTCGTGTTGCGCGAGCGGGAGAAGTTTAGCTACGACGAGGTCAATGCCGTGTTCCGCGCGGGAGTCGATGATCTGGTGGATGCGCACAAACGGCTCATTGCGCTGAAGGCCATTCGAAAGTCCAAGAACTTCGAACCGCTGGCGGTGTCTTTCAAACGCATCCGGAATATTCTCGAGAAATCGAATTTCAAGAAGGAAAATGCTCCAGGAATCCAGACCGACTTGTTCGAGAGTGGAGTGGAGCGCGAACTCTTCTCCGCCGTGCGTTCGGCTGCCGCGAAAGTTCAGGCAGAAAAGCGGGCAGGGAAATATCAAGAAGCACTTGAAGTCATTGCGGGGCTTCGCAAAGCGGTGGACGACTTCTTTGAAGGCGTTATGGTGATGGCGGAGAAGGAAGATGTGAGGAAAAATCGTCTGGCGTTGCTCTCGGAAATACTGAGGGAGTTCACGACGATCGCGGATTTCTCGGAGTTGGGTGGTGAGGAGCGCAGATAGAGAACATAAACTTTTGCTTTAAGTGTGAGTGAGCAAGTTGCGTCGGCGTGCCGACACGTTTTTCCGGTCGCCATGAAGATTGGTAATCGCTACAGAGTTTTCAAAATCCAAAAAACGACAAGCGAGGAACACAGTGGCTAAATGGGTCTATTTTTTCGGAGCAGGCAAAGCGGAAGGTGACGGAACACAACGCGCTCTCTTGGGCGGGAAGGGCGCCGGTCTTGCGGAGATGAGCCGGATTGGCTTGCCCGTGCCTCCTGGCATCACTATCACGACAGAAGTTTGCACTTACTTTTACGCAAACAAGAAGACCTACCCGAAGTCGCTCGACGCGGAAGTTCGGAAGGCGGTCGCTCGCGTTGAAAAGATCATGGGCACTAAGTTTGGCGACAACAAGGCAATGCCGATGCTGGTTTCGGTCCGTTCTGGGGCGCGCGATTCGATGCCCGGCATGATGGACACGATTTTGAACCTCGGCTTGAACGACGAGACCGTGCTCACTCTGGGTAAAGCCACCAAAAATGAACGGTTCGCGTGGGACTGTTACCGCCGGTTCATTCAGATGTACGGAGATGTCGTCATGGGCGTGCAGAAGCGTCCGGACGAGGACCATGAACCGTTTGAAGTCGTCATTCACGAGTTGAAGCATGAGAAGTATCACGCCGATGTCGATGACCCGAAGTTGACGGTGCAAGATCTTCAGGAGCTTGTTGTTCGCTTCAAGAAACTTATTAAGGAACGCAGCGGCAAAGAATTCCCTCAGGACGCCTGGAAGCAGCTTTGGGGCGCTGTGGGCGCTGTATTTGGTTCGTGGATGAATGATCGCGCGATCGTGTATCGCCGCAAGTACAACATTCCGTCGGAGTGGGGCACGGCTGTAAACGTACAGGCGATGGTCTATGGGAACACGGGGGACAAATCTGGGTCGGGTGTGGCGTTCACGCGCGATCCGGCGACGGGTGAGAAAGTTTTCTACGGCGAGTTCCTAATCAACGCGCAAGGAGAAGACGTGGTGGCGGGTGTGCGTACGCCGGAACCAGTTGCACAGCTGAAAAATTACCTGCCCAAGGCGTTCAACGAATTGGAAAAGATTCGCCAGACCTTAGAGAAACACTTTAAGGACATGCAGGACTTCGAATTCACGATTCAGGAGGGCAAGGTTTTCATGCTCCAGACGCGCAATGGCAAACGCACAGGTCTAGCTGCCGTCCGCGTCGCTGTCGAAATGGAGAAAGAGAAACTCATCGATTGGAAGACTGCTATTCGGAGAGTTCCGGCTGATCAACTCGAACAAGTGCTGGCGCCCATCTTTGATCGCAAGGCGGTTGCGGCTGCCAAGGTGATTGCCAAGGGATTGCCGGCCGGCCCCGGAGCAGCTGCGGGCAGGATGTATATGAATGCGGACCGTGCCGTTGCGGCTGCGGAAAAGGGAGAGAAGGTTCTTCTCGTTCGCAATGAGACTTCTCCCGAAGATTTGCGTGGGATGATCGCTGCGGAAGGCATTCTCACGGCGAAGGGTGGCGTCAGTTCGCATGCAGCTCTCGTCGCTCGTCAGATGGGGAAGGTCTGCGTCTGCGGAGCGGCGGCGCTTCAGATTGATTACGCGGCCAAGACAATGACCGTCGATGGCACAACATATAAGGAGGGGGATTTCCTTTCAATCAATGGAACTGCAGGCGAAGTCTATGCAGGCCAAATACCCACGGCGGCGTCCGAAATTGTTCAAGTGCTGATTGAGAAGTCGCTCGACGGCGGGAAGAGCCAGACTTATCAAAACTTCAAGAAGCTGATGGATTGGTGCGCAAAGGTTACGCGAATGTCGGTTCGCACGAATGCCGACACTCCGGAGCAGACAGCTCATGCGGTCGCATTCGGGGCTGTTGGTATAGGCCTCTGCCGTACCGAGCACATGTTCTTTGAAGGCAATCGCATTGACGCCATGCGCGAGATGATTTTGGCGGATACCAAGGAGCACAGGCAGGTCGCACTTAAGAAGATACTGCCGTACCAGAGAGAAGACTTCGTCGGGATATTTAAAGAGCTGAAGGGATATCCTGCGACCATCCGGTTCCTTGACCCGCCACTGCATGAGTTCTTGCCTCATGATGATTCTGCACAGAGCGCTCTTGCAAAGAAGATGGGAGTTCCGGTTGAAAAAGTAAAACAGAGAGTTAAAGAGTTACATGAATTTAACCCGATGCTTGGATTCCGCGGCTGCCGATTGGGAATTGTCTACTCTGAAATTTCAGAGATGCAGTCTCGCGCTATTTTCGAAGCGGCGGCGGAGGTTCAGAAGGCTGGGATTAAGGTGAATCCCGAGGTCATGATTCCGCTCGTTGGCTTTAAGAAGGAGTTGGACTTGCAGGTTGAGGTCGTTCATCGGATTGCAAGCGAGGTAATGAAAGAAAAGGGTGTAAAGCTGAATTACCTGGTTGGCACGATGATCGAGGTTCCGCGGGGAGCACTCACCGCAGATGAAATCGCGCAGACGGCTGAGTTCTTCAGCTTTGGCACCAACGATTTGACGCAGACCTGCCTGGGCATGAGCCGCGACGACTCCGGATCTTTCCTTGGTCCCTACCAGGAATTGGAGATCGTCAAAAAGAATCCGTTCGCTACCATCGATCAGGCGGGCGTTGGGCAACTGATTGAGATGGCAGTGACGAAGGGAAACAAAACACGGCCCGGGATCAAGCTGGGAATCTGCGGTGAACACGGCGGCGACCCGGATAGCGTGAAGTTCTGCCATCGCACAGGACTAACGTATGTGAGTTGTTCGCCATTCCGTGTGCCGGTGGCGCGACTTGCGGCAGCTCAAGCAGTAGTTGAAGAAGAGCAATCGAAGAAGCAGAAGGGGAAGTAAGCAAATAAATTCCGCAATCTGAAACTGAAGTAATACTTGAAGCCGTCGGCGTGCAGACAACTGAAGTAAAGTCTGCACTTCGGCGGCTTCTTTTTCTTACGTGGGCATCTTAAAGAAAAAGTAGAGGCCGAGAAAAAAGAAAGTAATGTCTGTCGACCAGGCGGCGAGAAACGGGGGAAGCTGGCCGACGCCACCCATGGCCTCGAGCAGTCGCGCGGCTGTCCAGTAAACAATTCCTATGGCAACTCCCAAGGCCACCCCGCCGATTGCGCCGCGCGTGCCGACCAGTAGGGCGAAAGGTATCGCAAGCAACATGATGGTAGGGGCGATGAGCGGGAAGGCCAGCTTGACGTGCCATTGGACGGTCAAGTTGGCGACGTCAAATCCAGCTTTACGCAACCCGTCGATATAGTGGCGCAGCGCTCCCCAACTCATCTGCGAAGCCTGGCGGACCTCGCGATTGAAATAACTAGGCGGCTCGGATAGCTCGGGCAGCGACGTGACCGGGAAACGCTGATAACGAGTGATGGTGCCATCGGCGAAATCGCGGATCCAGCCGCCCTCCAGAACCCATACTTTCTGAGAATCGGACCATCTCGCACGCGTAGCAAAGACGCGCCGCCGCATTTGAAACGTCGCGGGGTCGAGTTCCACCACGCTGAGGCCGCCAAAAAGGTTCTGCGTGGGGTCAAACAAGTCGTAGTTGTAGATTTTTTCATCATTGCCAAAAATCCAGCGCTGCGGACGAGCGTATGTTTGCGCTGGGCGTCCTTTGATTTGGTTACGCAGAGCGTCCTGGCGCTGGTTGGCGTAGGGGAGATAGGTTTCATCCAGGACGATCATACTTGCGGCAAGTGTTAGACCGCCGAAAAGGAGCGGTACGGCGAGACGGTATAGGCTGATGCCGCTCGCTTTGCAGGCTACGATTTCATTGTTCTTGCTCATCACGCCGAGAGTTACGAGCACGGCGACGAGCGCGCCGAGCGGGGCGAGGTTATAAACCAGGTAGGGCGTCAGGTAACGGAAATAGTCGACAACAATGAGGAAGGGCACTTTGTGGCGCGCGATGTCGTCGAGAAGCTCAAAGAAAGTAAAGGCCTCGAACAAAAAGATGAAGGCCGCCATTAGCAGGGCGAAATGAAATGAAAAGCGCCGCAAGAGATACATATCCATCAAGCGAGGGAAGCTGCCGCTTGTTTGGACACCGTTTTCAAGAGGCTCGGCCAGGCTGTTGGGAATACGAGCCACGAGTGCCGCTTGCGCGCGGGCTTTGCGGCGACGAAGCAGCCGGGCCCAGCTTCGAAAACGGACCATAGGAGTCATCCAGCGACTTTCGCCGCGGAATTGCTCCATGCGAGGAAGCAACGCCAGCCCAAGAATCGCGAGCAAAATATTGGCGCCCCAAATCCCCGCAGAGGGAGGCAGCGTCCCTTGGCGCGCGAGGCCAGCTCCAATCACCGTAAGCAGGTAATACGAAGCGATGATGATGACCGCGATCAGCGAACCAGCCGCTCGACCGCCGCGTCGAGGCTGAGCACCGAGCGGCACGGCAATCAGGGCGAAAGCCAGGCACGCTACGGGAAAGGCAAGGCGGCGGTGCAATTCCACGCGTGCCTCGCGCCAGTTGGCATCGTGGGAGTCCAGCAGTTCTCGCACGGAACGCTCGGAATTACTCAGTTCGCGAGGCTGCGCGGGCACGAGACCATTCACTTCGAGCGGCCAGTCGCTTTGTCCGAACGAAGTCACGGAGTACCGGTCAGGATCTTCTCGCGAGAATTCGTGCGTGCTGCCGCCCTTTAAGTGAAGCTCCAGCTTGCCCTCTTTGGGTTCGGCAATTACAATCGCATTCTCCGCTAGGGTGAGTTGCGAGCCGTTCTCTGCTCCGGCTTCAGCGAGAAATACGCCGTGCCATTGCGTGCCGCTGGCAGACACGTCGTTGACGTACAGAACCAGTTTGGGGAAGCGCTCGTCGAAGACTCGGGGCTGCACCGCGAAAGAGGCTTGGGAAGCGAGCAGATCGGACTCGAGGCTGCGGTATCTGTGATAAGCCATCGGGCCGAGCCAGAGCGTCATGCAGAGAGTGACGAGAGCTCCGGTGACGGCGAGAACGCCTACAGGCAGGAGAATGCGGCGGCGGCCGATACCGAGCGCAGTTAGAGCGATGATTTCGCTGTCCGCAGACATGCGGCCAAGTCCGAGGAGTACGCCGATCAGGACGGCCATGGGGAGCGTAAAAGTGAAGACGGCGGGGAAAATGCACAGAAACAGCTCGAGGATTTGGGCGCCCGAACCGCTATGACGGACAAACAGCTCCATCAGTTGTACAAGCTTGGGCACGAAGAAAACGAATGTAAATACGGCGAGTCCGAGGAATGCGTGACGAAAAACTTCACGAACAATATAGCGGTCCAGGATGCGCATAACGCAAACCGTGAGTGTAACACGGCGCCGCAAGTAGAACGGGAAAGAGAGTCGCGATGAATCGCGTGCATGTGGTGTTGTTGTGGCACATGCATCAGCCACAATACCGGGACCCGGAAACTGGACGGTATGTTCTGGCGTGGACGCGGCTTCACGCGCTGAAGGATTATTGGGGCATGGTGGCGATGCTCAAGGAATTCCCGAAGTTTCACGCGACCTTTAATGTGGTGCCTTCGCTCGGGATGCAGCTCGAGGAATACGCCAGCGGGGAATTCAACGAGCCATGGTTCTCGCTGGCGTTCAAACCCGCTGACGACTTAACACGGGAAGACAAGGCCGAGATTCTGGCTCGGGCGTTTCAAGTGAACCATGAACGGCTGATGTCACGATGGCCGCGTTTTGTGGAGTTGTATGAGTGGTCTCAGCCGGCCGGCGGGGCACAGGCTCAGGTTTCCTTTACGCAGCGTGACTGGCGCGACCTGCAATTGCTCTCGCAACTGGCTTGGATGGAGGAGACCTGGTTCGAGAAGGATTCGGTGGTCAGCCGTCTCGCGAGCAAAGGAAAAGAGTTCACGGAAAACGACAAAGCCGCACTAAAGTCAAAACAATTAGAATTGCTCGGGTTGGTTTTGCCGGAGTACCGCGCGGTAGCTCAGACGGGCCAGATTGAACTCAGCACCACGCCGTTTTACCACCCCATCCTTCCGCTGATCTGCGATTCGGATATCGCTCGCGTGGCCAATCCCAGCACGCCACTGCCGCGCCGTGCCTACCGCCATCCTGAGGATGCGCGCGAACAGTTGCGGCGCGCATGCGAATATCATGAACGCGTGTTCGGCGTGAAGCCCGAGGGACTCTGGCCTTCGGAGGGCTCCGTTTCCGATCAGGCTTTGACCATCGCCGCCGAAGAAGGCTTTCAGTGGTTCGGCACGGATGAAGGCGTACTTGGCAGAACGCTGAACGCGGGATTCTTTCGCGATGCGAAGGGCATTCCGGCCAATGCGGATCGTCTTTACCAGCCGCTGCGCGTGCAGCTTGGTGGAAAACCGATGACAGGGCTCTTCCGGGATCACCATCTTTCCGATCTCATTGGATTTGTTTATAGCCGCATGAATGGCAAGGAAGCCGCCGCGGATTTGCACGGCCGTCTTCGCGAGCTTGGCGAACACGTACAGACTTCGCAGCCCCTTACGGTTTGCCTATTTCTCGATGGCGAAAACGCGTGGGAATACTATCCGGGGAATGGACGCGAGTTCTTGCGCGAGTTTTACGGCCGAATCCAGGGTGATCAAGATTTTCGGGCGCTCACGGCGACGGAAGCTATCGCCGCAGCCGGCCATATTCCGACAAATCCCGGAATTTTCCCCGCTTCCTGGATTAGCGCGAATTTCGATGTGTGGATAGGCCACAGCGAAGATGTAGCCGCGTGGGAACTGCTTTGGGACGCCCGCGAAGCTTACGGAAAGGCTGCCGACGCGCTGAAACAGGGCCGCGACGGAGCGCCGACAGAAACTGCGTTGAAAGAAGCGATGGAATCCCTGCTGGCCGCAGAGGGAAGCGATTGGTGCTGGTGGTACGGCCCAGAACATAGCACCGCGAACGACGCAGAGTTTGACGCGCTTTATCGAAAGCATTTGACGGCCGTTTACCTGGCGCTCGGGCAAGTGGCTCCGCAAGAATTGGCGAAGCCCATCAAGCGTCAGCCCGAGCACGCATTGCAACTGGCACCGACGAGCTTTCTGAAAATTGCCGTGGACGGGCGAGATACTTCCTACTTCGAATGGCTCGGCGCTGGTTTGTATTCACCGGAGCGCCGCGGCGGCGCCATGCATGGCCGCACATTCTACCTTCATGAATTACGTTATGGTTTCGAAGAGGACCGCTTTTGTGTGCGTGTGGACCCGTTTCTCGATCTTCTAGGAGAACTTGAAGATTGCGAATTCCGGATTACCATCGGTACCGCCGAAGAAATCAACATCGTAGTGAAGCTTATGCGCGGCCACTTGCAGGAATTCGCCGTGGAGAAGGGACGCCTTTGCCTTCTCAATCCTAAGAGTGTCGCTGAGGCTTCTTTTGATCGAATACTTGAAGTGTCGATCAATCGGAGCGAACTCAGCTTGAAAGGCCAAACGAAGCTTAGGCTTGGTGTCGCCCTGTGGCACTGCGGCTTGCCCGTGGATGTTCTGCCCGCGGAGGGCTACCTCGAAGTCCAACTTGGCGAAGACCACTCGGCGTGGCCGCCCGAAGACACCGCGTAATTCGTTAGCTTGTATTTCTCGATTCCAGAACTTGAAGCCGGCACCCTTCGTAACAATGAGCATTGGCGAACGTGGGTGCATACCGCGTCGTGATTCCTCCCCAATTCTCTCCTTGACAGCCTAGGAGAGTAGGTCTACTTTCCTAGTTGATCTAGGAGAAGAGGGGAATAGGCTTCGGCCTGGCTCCCCGCAGCGCATGGACAAACAACTCGACCTTCTGCAAGGCACGCTCGATATGCTGATACTCAAGGCCGTATCGCTCGGGCCGCTGCATGGCTACGGCATTCTTCTTCGCATCCAGCAAATCTCAAAGGATCGCCTCGAAATCCAGCAAGGCTCGCTCTATCCCGCGCTCTATCGCCTCGAACACCAAGGCTGGATCGCCAGCGAATGGGGCGAGTCGGAGAACAAGCGAAAAGCGAAATATTACACGCTCACCGCGGCAGGGAAGCGCCGGCTGCAAGCAGAGACCGAAAACTGGAACAGCATGGCGGACGTCATCGCAGGAATCCTGGGAACAAAGCCGGAGGAAGTATGACGCTCTGGAGCCGGTTCCGTTCTTGGCTCCAAACAACCCTGCGCCGTTCTCGGATGGAGAGCGAGATGGACGCGGAGCTGCGATTCCATATCGAAGCACGGGCTGACCACCTCATACGCAGCGGCATGCCGAGGGACGACGCCATGCGGCGAGCCCGCGTTGAATTTGGCGGTATCGAGCGCGTTAAAGAAGAAGGCAGGGAAGCGCGGGGCATCAGCTTCGTCGAACATCTTTTGCAAGATCTACGTTTTGGCGTTCGCACGATGCTTCGCTCTCCGGGATTCACGACTCTGGCGATTCTTTCTCTGGGCCTTGGCATCGGTGCGAACACGGCGATCTTCACCCTAATCAATGATCTGATGTTGAAGTCCCTCCCAGTGCGCGACCCGCAGCAACTTGTTTCGTTTGGCAAGGAGTATGGCGGCGGAGTTGTGGACGGCCTTAGTGGCTCGATTGACATCTTTTCGTACGAGTTTTACAAGCGACTGCAAACTCATGACGAAGCGTTTCAGGACATAACTGGCTATGCCAGTTTCACGCCGCGAGTGACCGTGCGACGAGCCAATGCGCCAGGCAATCCAGCCACTATGGCCGTGAGCCATCTCGTCTCGGGAAATTTCTTCGGCGTTCTCGGTGCGGAAACGATTTTGGGAAGACCACTGAATTCGTCGGATGACAACGGCGCGTCGAGCCACTTCGTCGCCGTGATCAGCTATCACTACTGGCAGCAGGCCTGGTCCGGCGATCCGGACGTAATTGGCAAGGCGATGACGGTGAATGGTACGTCCTTCACAGTAGTGGGCGTCACCGAGCCGAAATTCTTCGGCGTCGAATTGGACAATAACGTGCCGGACATGTGGCTGCCGATCGGATTGCAAACACAAGTGATGTTGCAGGAGTCCCTGCTGGGGCCTCAGGGGCACTATTGGATGCACATGATGGGTCGCAGCAAACCTGGTGTCACAAGAGCGCAGGCGCAGGAATGGGTGACTACGCAGCTTCGCAACTACATGGTGGACTGCGAAGGAACGGATCTTACGCCCGAACGCAAAGCCGAGATTCAGAAATCGTATGTGGAGCTTCTGCCGGGCGCCAACGGCATTTCGAACACTCGCTCCGATTACGAGCAGCCGCTACAAATCTTGATGGGCGTTGTAGTGCTTGTGCTGCTGATCGCCTGCGCCAATCTCGCTAATTATCTGCTCGCGAAGACGACCGGGCGTGAGCAGGAAATTTCAACGCGCCTCGCCCTTGGAGCAGGACGCTGGCGCCTAATTCGCCAGATGTTGACAGAGACGTTGCTGCTTTCGTTCTGCGGAGGCGCACTGGGCCTTCTGCTTGCCTACTGGGGTACGGCTGCATTGATTCATTTCGTCGCCTCGACTGCGGCGTACACGCCATTTGACGCATCTCCCGACGCTCGCGTCCTTGCATTTAGCTTTGCCATCTCGCTCCTCACGGGAGTTCTGTTCGGTATTGGCCCTGCGATCCGTGTCTCTCGCATGGGGCTGGCAAACGGGATCAAGGCGAACTCACGCAACGTTGCAGGCGCAGGCAATCGCTTTGGACAACTGTTGCCGAAGATTCTCATGTCGGCGCAAGTGGCGCTGTCGCTTGTCTTGCTGGTTGGTGCGGGCCTTTTCCTTCGCACGTTACGAAATCTGGATCACCAGAATTTCGGTTTCAATCGTACGAATTTGCTCGTGGTGGATTTCGACGCGCAGATCGCCGGATATAGGCCTGAACAACTGGATGGCCTTTATCGCCAAATTACCGATCGCATCGAAGCTCTACCCGGCGTCAGGTCAGTGGCGCTTTCTGGCGCACCTCCGCTGAGTCGCGGGAGTTGGAACTGCCCCATTTCCGTAAAGGGCCGTGTTGAGCATCCGAATGATGATTTGGGAACCACGCTCAATCGCGTTGGACCTCGTTATTTTGAGACGGTAGGCATTCCACTTTTGCAGGGGCGTGTGATCGGGCCCGAGGACGTTGCAGGCGCTCCGAAGGCAGTAGTGATCAACGAAACCCTTGCACGCCAATTCTTTCCGAAGGGTGATGCGATCGGACAGAGCGTCACGTTTTGCGATAGCCCAGAAAAGAGTGAGTGGGGAATTGTGGGCATAGTAAAAGACGCCAAGTACAACGATCCGCGCGAAACGCCCCAGCGTATGGTTTATCCGGCCATAGCGCAACTGGCGGGCAGCAACCACTATGCGGATTGGGTTCAGGTGCGCACGGAAGGCGATCCGGCTCATGTCGCGGGTGCGGTTCGAAGCGCGTTTGCTCAGATTGACGGTGCCTTGCCGGTGCTGGCGATTCGCACAATCAGGGAGCAGCTTGGCATTTTCACGAATCGCGAAGCGCTGATCTCTCGTCTGTCAGGTTTCTTCTCGCTTCTGGCGCTTTTGCTCGCGTGTATTGGCCTCTATGGTGTGATGACATACGGCGTCGTGCGCCGCACCAACGAGATCGGGATTCGCATGGCGCTCGGCGCACGGGAAAGTGGAGTGTTGTGGATGGTTCTTCGGGAATCGCTCGTCGTGCTGGGAATTGGTGTGGCAGTGGGAGTGCCGGCTACTCTTGCGGCGGCGCGGCTCGTACAGAGCGGACTTTTCGGATTAAGCCCGTTTGATCCGCTGACGCTTTGCGTTGCCATCGGCGTAGTTTCCGCGGTTACGCTGCTGGCTGGGTATTTGCCGGCGCGGCAGGCGACAAGAGTCGATCCCATGGTGGCGTTGCGCTACGAATAACGGCGCACGTCAGTGTGCGAGTTTTGGCATCACGATGGAGGAAGTATGACGCTCTGGAGCCGGCTCCGTACTTGGTCGCAGGCGATACTCCATCGTTCCCGGATGGAAAGCGAGATGGATTCGGAGCTGCGATTCCATATCGAAGCACGCGCGGAAGACCTGATGCGCGGCGGGATGACGAGAGAGGAAGCCATGCGACGAGCGCGCATTGAATTTGGCGGAATCGAACGCGTTAAGGAGGAAGGCAGGGAAGCGCGCGGCGTCAGTTTTCTTGATGAACTGTTGCAAGATCTCCGTTACGGGCAGCGCGTTCTGCGAAAGAGTCCTGGCTTTGCAGTTGTTGCGGTACTTACCTTGGCGTTGGGTATAGGCGCGACGACGGCCATTTTCAGTGTGGTCAACGCGGTCCTTCTGCGGCCACTGGCTATTCAGGATTCCTCCCGTGTGGTGCTCCTGCAGGAGCAGTGGAGGGGCTCAGGCGTCGATGTCTCCGTTGGCAATTTCAACGACGTCAAAAAGCAAAGTGGCTCCTATACAGAGATCAGCTGCTCGCATGATGCGAGCTTTAATCTGCAAACTCAGGACATTCCCGAACGCGTCGACGGCGCAATCGTAACCTTCAATTACTTTGCGACATTTGGCGTGCCGCCGATTGCTGGGCGGGTGTTTACCCCCGAAGAAGATACGCCCGGCCATGCGCCTGTCGTCGTTATCGGTGAGCGATTCTGGCGCACCAGTCTTCACGCTGACCCTGCCATCATTGGCAAGCCGATTCGCATCAACGGACTGCCAACCGTAGTTGTCGGCGTGATGCCGAAGAGCTTCGATCCATTATTGAGCAATAGCAATCTATGGATTCCCGCTGCTTTTACGCCAGCGCAGCTTGCGGAACATGACAACCATTACCTGGACGTGATGGCCCGTCTCAAGCCAGGAGTCGCCATGGCACAGGCACAATCCGAGTTAGAGATCATTGCTCAGCGTCTCCAGAAGCAGTATCCGCTCGATGACGCCGATCGCAGTTTCCGCATTCAGCCGCTGGCCAGCGCGCTACTAGGCGACCAGCGTCTGAGCCTTCGGCTCATGCTCGCTGCAGTGGGATTCCTACTCTTGATTGCCTGCGCGAATATTGCAAATCTGCAGCTGGCGCGTTCCCGCACGCGCCAGAAAGAAATCGCCTTGCGCGCGGTACTCGGCGCTTCGCCGAATCGCATTGTGAGGCAGCTTCTTGTGGAAAATATCGTGCTTGGGCTGGCTGGCGGTGGCGTGGGGGTATTGCTCGCCTATTGGGCTGTTTCGTGGATTGTTGCCCACGGTCCCGCCGAGATGCCGCGGCTGGATCAGTCCAGCATTGACGCCAGCACGCTCGCGTTTGCCTGTGGTGTTGCACTTCTTTCCAGTTTTTTGTTCGGGCTCGCTCCGGCGCTGCGCTCCGCCTCGACGCGCCTTAATGAAGTGTTCAAGTCAGCTTCCGGCGTTGCGGGTGGCAACCGGGATCGTGTTCGCAGCCTTTTGGTAGTAGTCGAAGTCGCCCTAGCGCTTGTGCTCATGGTTGGTGCGGGACTTTTGATTCGCAGCGCTCTGCTTGTGTCTCACGTAGATCCTGGCTTTGATACATCCAATGTCGTCGTCGGGCGCATTGGTCTGCCTGATGCCGGCTACCACGATCCAATCGTTGCTCGAGAGACTTTTGAGCGCATGATCACCGCTGCCAGTGCCTTGCCAGGAGTCGAGTCGGCCGCCGTTGTTTCTCGCGCTCCGCTCGCCGGCGGTGGCAGCAGCAATGGCCTGCTCGCCGAAGGCAGGGCGCTCGATCTTGCGAACTTCGTGGATTCGCAATTGCAAATCATCTCGCCAAGTTATCTGTCGACGGCTCGTGTTCCGCTGAAAGCTGGCCGCGATTTCACTCCACAAGATACGCGCGAGCGCACTTTTGTCGCCATCGTCAATGAAACACTCGCTCGTACAATGTGGCCTGGCGAAAACCCCATCGGCAAACGGTTCGCGTGTTGCGAGGCCGGGCCAAAGGGGCGCTACGATCCTGTTTGGCACGAGGTAGTCGGTGTGGCCGCAGATATCCGCGCGCAAGGCCTTGATCGCGAGGCGCAGCCGGCGTTTTACATTCCCATCGCTCAAATGCCGCCCGCCTCGTGGGATTGGATTGGCCGCACCATGGACTTGGTGGTACGGACTCGCGGAAGCGAAGTTCCTTTGCGTGAATTGCAAAGCACTGTGGCGTCAGTTGCGCCTGAAGTTCCGATTTACAGGCTGTCCAGCATGAAGCAGAAAATCTCCAGCACGCTCGAACGCTCGCACTTCGACACATATCTCTTGGCTATCTTTGCCGGTACAGCGCTACTGCTCTCGTCGGTCGGAATTTATGGAGTGCTTTCCTACATCGTTGCGCAGCGGACGCGCGATATCGGTATTCGCATGGCGCTCGGCGCATCGCAGGGACAGATTGTCTGGGACGTTCTCGGCTTCGCTGTGCGGTTGGCTGGCATCGGACTAGCTGTTGGCATCGCCGGCGCTTTGCTGGGGACGCGGCTGCTTTCTTCTTTGCTCTACGGCGTGCGTTCCACCGATGCAATTACTTTTGCAGCTGCGTCGCTTCTACTGTTGCTTGTTGCCCTGATTGCTGGTTATCTCCCGGCGCGCCGCGCGACGCGGGTCGATCCCATCGTCGCGTTGAGATACGAATGAATGGCGTGCGTCGTCGTAGAAACTCCGAGCAGGAGGCTGGAGGAAACATGATTCTCTGGAGACGGCTCAGCTCATGGTGCAAAACAGCACTGCGGCGCTCGCGCATGGAAAGCGAAATGGATGCGGAGCTTCGCTTCCACATTGACGCGTTCGCCGATGATTTGGTGCGCGGCGGCGTTTCGCATGAAGAAGCCATGCGTCGCGCGCGCATCCAGTTTGGCGGGGTGGAGCGCGTCAAAGAGGAAGGCAGGGAAGCGCGCGGCGTTCGCCTTCTTGATGAAATGATTCAGGATTTGCGTTACGGCGCGCGAATGTTTCGCAAGAGCCCGGGCTTTACTGTCGTGGCCGTGCTCACTCTTGCTCTCGGCATAGGCGCGAACACCGCAATCTTTAGCGTCGTGAACGCGGTGCTTCTTAGCCCGCTGCCCTACGCGAATGCTCATCGTCTAATGCTGGTCAAAGAGACCTTACCCAACATTAGCGCTGAACCGTTCAACGTCTCGGGGCCGGATATCACCGAAATTCAGAAACTGAATCATGTGTTTGAGGAGGTTGGCGGATTCCGCGTGTGGACCTATGAGTTTTCCGGAAGAGGCGAGCCAGCGCGAGTTACCGCAGACCGCATAAGCAGTGATCTGTTCGATGTACTCGGTGTGCAACCAATTGTCGGGCGTGTATTCGAGCCGCAAGAAGAGCCGTTCGGCAATCAAGTCGTCATCCTGAGCTACGGATTTTGGCAGCGCCAATTCGGTGGACAACACAATATCCTGGGGCAGACGATCAATCTGGACCGCAAGCCTTACACGATTGTCGGTGTGATGCCGGAAAGCTTCGTCTTTCCACTCCCTGGGATGATGCAAGCAGTCGCGGCTGATCTTTGGGTTCCGCTCGGGTTGTCCAAGGAAGAGCTGGCCGACTTCGGAGACAATTTTTCGTACACGGTTGTGGGCAAGGTGAAACCGGGGATACAACCAGGGCAGGTTAATGCGGACTTGCAACTTGTCGCTCAAGGAGTTCTGGAAACCTATAAACAATGGTCGCGTGACGCGAACTCGCCGCTAGGCGACTTCCGGCTCGGCATGGTCTCCATGCCTCTTCGCGACGAGGTGACCGGCCCGCTGAAGCCGATGTTGTTGATGCTGCTTGGCGCAGTGGGATTTGTGCTGCTGATAGCGTGCGTGAACGTGGCAAACCTTCTGATGATGCGCTCCGTCGGGCGCCAGAAAGAGATGGCTGTTCGATTGGCGATTGGCGCTGGCAGGTTTCGATTGCTGCGTCAGTTTTTAGTGGAAGGCATGTTGCTTGCTTTCACGGGAGGCGGGCTTGGTTTGGCTCTCGCCGTTTGGTTGAAGGACATTTTGGCGGCTCATATGCCGGCCAATATTCCACAGTTCCATGCCATCGAACTCGATTGGACAGTGCTGCTCTTCAGCTTTTTACTCGTGACATTGGCGGGACTCGCCTTCAGCGTCTTGCCGACTCTCTGGGCATCGCGAACTGATTTTAGTTCTTCGCTGCAGGAAAGTAGCCGGGGCAATTCGCAAGGCCCAGATCATCAGCGATTGCGCTCTGCATTTGTTATTGTCGAAGTCGCGCTATCCGTGATCTTGCTCGTTGGCGCGGGACTGCTGGTGCGCAGCTTCCAGCGGGTCTTGAACACCAACCCAGGCTTTCGACCAGAACATGTTTTGACCGCCTCGATCGATCTGCCTCCAACCGAGTCTTACTCGCAAAACGAAAAGGTGGCATCTTTCTACAAACAATTGATAGACAAGCTGCGCCAGACTCCGGGCGTTGCCGCTGCGGGAGCTTCCACGGACTTGCCTCTTCTCGGAGGATGGACACATGCATTCACGGTGGAAGGGTATCAACAGCCTCCGGGCCCTCAACTGAACTTGGACAATCACTCCGTCATTTACGGAGACTATCTCCAAGCCATGGGGATTCCGCTACTTCGCGGGAGGAATTTCACCGAGCAGGACGGACCAAAGTCCACGCTCGTGCTTATCATCAGCGATGCGTTGGCGAAGAAGTATTGGCCTGGTCAGGATCCGCTAGGCAAACGCCTTAAATGGGGACCAGCGGAGTCCTCGGATCCTTGGCTGACAGTCGTCGGCGTGGTGGGCGACGTGAAACAGGGGCCGCTCGAGACGGCAGCCGATGCGCACACCTACGAACCATACGCCCAGCTCGGGGCACCGCTCTCACTTCGAGTTGCCGTGCGGGGGCAAGGCGACCCGGCAGGACTCGCTACCGAGGTTCGCGACGCGGTGAGGGCATTGGATCCCCAACTCGCTTTGGGAAGCGTCCGCACGATGGATGAGGTGATCAGTCGGTCGACGGCGAGCCGGCGCTTTAGCCTCGTATTGGTTGGCTCATTTGCGGCGCTGGCACTAGTGCTGGCGGCAATCGGAATCTACGCGGTGCTGGCGTACACGGTAGAGCGACGAACGCACGAGATTGGTGTGCGCATGGCGCTTGGCGCACGAAGCAGCGACGTAGTCCGTCAAGTACTGGGTCAAGGCTTGCGCGTTACGGCGATCGGAATCGTTTTAGGCGCTGCGGGGGCGCTTGTCTTGATGCGGTCTCTTCAGAGTTTGCTTTATGAAGTGCGTCCCACAGATCCACTTACATTCGCGGGTGTGCTCTTACTGTTGGTCATCGTGTCGGTCGCAGCCTCGCATCTTCCGGCGCGGAGGGCGATGCGAGTGGACCCCATGGTGGCGCTAAGAAACGAATGATTGCGCGAATCATCATGGGAATTGCGGATAGTAAACCGGAGGAAGTATGACGATTTGGAGCCGGCTTCGTTCGTGGTCGCGTACAACTTTCCGTCGTGCTCGCATGGAGAGCGAGATGGACGCGGAGCTCCGCTTTCACATCGAAACGTTCGCCGAAGATTTGATGCGCGGCGGAGTGCCGCGAGAGGAAGCGATGCGGCGTGCACGCATTGAGTTCGGTGGCATCGAACGCGTCAAAGAAGAAGGACGCGAAGCTCGCGGCGTCAAAATCATGGAGACCCTGGTGCAGGATTTGCGTTATGGCGCGCGCATGTTGCGCAAAAGCCCGGGTTTCACGTGCGTCGCGGTTCTGACTCTTGCTCTCGGCATCGGCGCGAACACGGCCATCTTCAGCCTCGTCGACGGCATTTTGCTTCGTCCACTTCCGTTCGCGGCGCCACAGAATCTCGTCAGCATTACTGGCACGAGCGGCACTTTTCCAAAGGGCGGGTTCGTCGCCATGCGCGAGCAAGTGCAATCGCTCGATGTCGCGGCGTACTTTGAAGGCCACGAATTCAATCTAACGGGCCGCGGTGATCCAGTCCGGCTGTCTGCCGTGCTCGTCTCCGCTGAGTTTTTCTCCGTCTTGGGGGCTCGTCCCGAGATCGGCCACGCTTTCTATCCCGGGGATGACATCGCGGGGCGGGACAACTACGTCATCCTGAGTCACTCCCTTTGGCAGCAACGCTTCGGCGGCGATCCTTCGATTCTCGGCCGCTCCATCGAGCTCGAAGGCATCAATCGCGAAGTTGTAGGCGTGATGCCCGCGGAATTTGCCTTTCCCTCGGCGAGAACGCAGGTCTGGTTGCCGCTGCACAATGATCCTCGCGACACTGTCGCGTATTGGGCTGGCGATTTCATGCCCGTCATTGGCCGCCTCCGCCCCGGCGCGACGATTGCTCAGGCGCGTGCCGAAATTCGCATGTTTCAGTCGCGCGTACCCAAATTGTTTCCGTGGCCCATGCCTGCGGACTGGAACGCGGACATCAGTGTCGTGGAATTGCGCAACAGCATGGTCGCCGACGTGCGTGGCCGCCTGTTCCTGCTTCTGGGCGCAGTCGGTCTGATTCTTCTCATCGCGTGCGTGAACGTGGCCAATCTGGCGCTTTCTCGCGCCGCCACACGCGAAAAAGAAATCGCGGTGCGTACGGCCATGGGCGCGGAACGCGGCCGCGTCATCCGCCAACTCCTCACGGAAAGCGTTTTGCTCGCTCTGATGGGTGGTGTGCTCGGAATTATTCTTGCTACCCAAGGTCTGCATCTTCTCAAAGCCGCGCTTCCAGTCGACACGCCTCGTCTTGCCGATGCTCATATCGACTGGCGCGTTCTTGCGTTCACCGGCGGGCTTGCCATTCTCACTGGTCTTCTCTTCGGACTTGCTCCTGCGCTCCAATCTTCGCGCGCCGCTCTCGCCCAATCGCTGAACGCGGCCACGCGGGGCGCAAGTGCTTCCATCTCGCATCGATTGCGCAGCGCCCTGGCGATAGCCGAAGTCGCTTTCGCGGTGCTTCTGGTTATCGCCGCCGGTTTGCTCATCCGCAGTTTTGTGGCGCTTTCGCGCGTCGATCCCGGCTTTCGCGCCGAGCGCATTCTCACGGCGCGGGTCACTCCCAATCAGGCTTTCTGCAGCGATCCTTCACGCTGCATTTCTTTCTACCGCGAGCTCCTGGATCGCATGCAGGCCGTTCCCGGCGTCAATTCTGTCGCGGTCGTCAATACGCTGCCTCTCGGCGGCCGCGTCGCAAAGCGCTCTCTCGAAATCGAAAATCAGCCTGTGCCTCCCGGTGAAGCCATGCCGCTTTTCTGGATGGACGTCGTGACGCCCGACTATCTTCAAGTCATGAAGATTCCCGTAGTCGCTGGTCGCGGTTTCACTCTTGCGGACGATTCTGGCAATCCTCCAGTGGCCCTCATCACTGCGGCGACAGCCCGCCGCTTTTGGCCTGGCCGCAGCCCGGTTGGCTCGCATGTTCGCTTGAGCGGCGATAAAGACTGGCGCACAGTCGTGGGGATCGTCTCCGACGTCCGCGCGTATGATTTGCAAAAAAATGTTCCTGATTGGATCAACGGGACCATTTACTTCCCATACGCCACAAATGCCACGCTCGAAGGCGGCCGCGTGCCGTCTGACATGACCCTTGTCATTCAATCCAGTTTGGAAGAATCGCAGCTGCAGAATGTCCTCCGGAGCACCATTGCCGGTCTCAACCCAGAGGTCCCCGCCAGCGAAGTGAAACCAATGCGCGCCGTTGTCTCCGAATCCGTCTCCACTCCCGCCTCCACAACGATTCTCTTCGTTGCGTTTGCTGCTCTGGCGCTCGTCCTTGGGCTAATTGGCATCTACGGTGTGCTCTCGTTTCTTGTCTCCAGGCGGACACGCGAAATTGGCATCCGGCTCGCTCTGGGCGCGCAGCGCCGCGATGTCCTGTGGCTCGTCATGAAGGAAGGCGCGAAATTCTCGCTCATTGGGATTTCTCTCGGGCTCGCGTCTGCTTTGGGAATTACCCGCCTGCTGGCCAGCGAACTGTACGGTATCAGTCCCGCTGATCCCGCCACATTTGCCGCCGCTGCTGTCTTGATGACAGTGGTCACGCTTTTGGCGTGCTACATTCCCACGCGACGCGCGATGTATGTCGACCCCCTAGTGGCGCTGAGAAACGACTGATGACGCGAATCATCATAAGAGTTGCCGACAACAAGCCAGAGGAAGTATGACGATTTGGAACCGGCTTCGATCCTGGTGGAGCGCAACGCTGCATCGTTCTCGGATGGAGAGCGAGATGGACGCCGAGCTTCGTTTTCACATTGAGGCCTTCGCCGAAGACTTAATGTGCGACCGAGTGTCGCGAGAAGAAGCGCTGCGCCGGGCTCGCATCGAGTTTGGCGGAATCGAACGTGTCAAAGAAGAAGGCCGCGAGGCTCGCTCTGTAAGATTGATCGAATCCGCGATCCAGGATTTGCGCTACGGAGGGCGGGTCCTTCGCAAAAGCCCCGGCTTCGCCGCCGTCGCTGTCCTCACTCTTGCTCTTGGTATTGGGGCAAACGCTGCCATTTTTGGATTGGTGGACTCCGCGCTTTTGCACTCACTCCCATTCCACGAACCGGAACGGCTGGTCCACATTTGGATGACAGATGCAAGCGGTGAGGAACACACACCCTCACCGGCGGAATATCTGGCTTTGCGAAAGGGCAGTCAGGCTTTCGAGCAAGTCTCGGCCAATGGATGGGCCGATTTTTTCTATGGGGAAGATGACACCAGCTTGCAAGATCTACCAGGTCTACTTGTATCCCAAAACTGGTTGCTCGTTCGCGGCGTTCAACCCATCCTCGGCCGAAACTTTCTTGAAGACGAAGAGACTACAGGCCGGGACAACGTTGTAATTCTCTCCTATCATTGCTGGCGTACGAGATTTCTCGGTGACGCGGGTATCATCGGCAAACAAATCATCTTGAATCGCCGGGCGGTCAGCGTTGTTGGAGTCCTAGCGCAGTCCCTGGGGCCCTATTTCCACAACACTGAGATACTTGCCCCTCTCGTTCTAGGCGATTACGCCAGCCACGGGCAGCCAAGGGCAGGGATGGCCAGAGTCGAGATTGTGGCGCGGCTTAAGCCGGAAGTAACGCTGGCTCAAGCCCGTTCCGAAGCGGAAGTGATCGCGCAGCAGCTCAGAGGCGCGCGCGTTGCCGCCGATCGAGGAGGCCGCCTCGTCGTCGAGGATTTTTCGGAGGAGTTCCGGCATCCCGGACCGACCACGCAAAACGCCCGCCGCGGCCTGTGGATGATGGCTTGTGCAGCAGGCGTTGTGCTTCTGATCGCTTGCTCCAATGTCGCGAGCTTGCTTCTGGCGCGCGCTGTCAAACGGCAACGTGAAGTTTCGCTCCGCGCGGCACTCGGATGTTCACGTCTGCGGATGATTCGACAGCTCCTTACAGAGAGCATGCTTTTGTTTCTTTGCGGCGGCGGTCTCGGGTTGATCCTTGCGCGGTGGTCGCAGGAAATCATCACCAAGGTTGCCTCCGGTATGGTTTCAGGGGCTTATCTGCAAATGAATGCTCGAATATTGGTGGTAAGCCTGGGAGCAACGCTTTTGAGCGCTCTAGTTTTTGGTCTTATCCCGGCTTTGCAGGCGAGTCGCGGAAATCTGAATGACGGTTTGAAAGATGCGGCCCCAAACTCGGCGGGCGGTTCGCGATCTCGACGGTCTCGTAATCTTTTGGTCGGATCCCAGATCGCTCTCGGAATGGTGCTGCTCGTAGGGTTCGGCCTGTTGTTCCGAAGTCTGCTGCACGTCGAATCTGCGCGCTTGGGATACGACCCGCGCAATGTTTTTACAGCCACCGTAAGGTTACCGGCTTCGATTAACTCAGACGTAGCCGCGCGAACTCGTTTAATGCGTGAGACGCTCGACCGTCTCCGCTCGATACCGGGCGTCGAGTCTGCAGGCATCACGGACTCTCTTCCAATGGAAGGCGCTGACAGCACACAACTCAAGATTGAGAGGCCTTTTTCCAAATCCGCTGCCGAAGAGGAAATCTGGTTCCTTTCCGTAAGCCCGGACTACTTCTCCACTCTGAAGGTCAGCATGCTTGAGGGCCGTCCTTTCCAAGAATCGGACGCGCACGACTCC
The DNA here is from genome assembly GCA_963784015.1 of uncultured Acidobacteriota bacterium. GTDB lineage: Bacteria > Acidobacteriota > Terriglobia > Acidiferrales > UBA7541 > Acidiferrum. Next base: position 2,105,532 of record CAWAPX010000013.1, on the reverse strand, counting down.
AGACCGGTGTCCATCATCAATCAAACTTTCGCGAAGCAGTATTTCCCAGGCGCAAACCCCATTGGCTATCACGTTGCCTTCGCAGACTCACCTGCGATTTGGAGGGAAATCGTGGGTGTAGTATCCGATTTTCGACAACGCAATCCCGAGGAAGATCCAAGAGCCCTCGCCTACTTCCCATTCGCACAAACGCTGCCTAATGGTGGCTGGAGCGTGGCGCTGCGTGTTCGTCCGTCCTTTGATGTGAAAAATATCGCGGCAGACCTTAGCAACGGCCTTCGCCTAGCGGACCCGCAACTACAGTGGCGACTGGGCAGCATGCAACAGCTGATCCATGATTCTGAATCGCTCACGCTGCGCCGCCCGCTGATTTTGCTTCTTGCGTCATTTGGCAGCGTGGCGCTCGTGCTCGCTATCGTCGGTGTCTTCGGTGTGACATCGTATTCCGTTTCGGAGCGCACGCGAGAGATCGGCATTCGCGTTGCGCTCGGTGCAGCCCCCGGAGAAGTTGCCAGGCTGGTGCTGCGTGAAACGCTCACGGTCACTCTCGCTGGCTTGGCAATGGGCACTCTTGGCGCGCTTGTGTTGACGCGCTTCTTTCCGGCCGGACCGATCGGCTGGAGCGGATCAGGAATCTTTCTCTACGGCGTCAACCGGACCGACCCTTTCACCTACGGCTGCGCCGGTGTGTTGCTGGCCGCCGTCGCGCTTGCGGCGTCTTGGATCCCGGCACGGCGAGCCGCGCACCTCGATCCTCTTGTCGCGTTAAGGCACGAATGACGATGCGCATTAACGTTGGGCTCATGGCCTCCAAGGCGAGAAGAGTCTGACCATTTGGGCTCGCTATCTCGGTTAGAAGAGTTTTACTGCCAGATCCTGCGGTTTGTCTCCGACAGGAATCATCGTGAGCAGGCTATTGGTACGCACGCGGATAATGGCAACATCACCGGAGCCCTCGTTCACCACGATCAGCAGATTTTCGTTGGGTTCATCGGGATCAAAGCGCAGTACGCCGGGAGACTGGCCCGCAGTAATCGGGAATTCTTTACCGGTGCCCGGATCGCGAATCACTCGGCGGTTCTGGATGTCGACAGGAATGATATGTCCGGCCGCGCTGTCTGAAACGTAAAGCGTGTTTCCGTCGGCGCTCAGAACGCCACGCGTTGGAGCCGAGCCGAGGACCATGTAGTCGCCGACTTCATGCGTCCACGTGTTGATGACCTGCAAGCCATGTGCTTCTGGTGAAATGACGTACAGTTCGCCGCCGTCCTGCTTGAGCAGCATGTCCGACGGATTACCATCCAGCTCGAGGTTCGTTACAAGCACGCTCCTCCGCAAATCGACGACGGAAAGGCGGTGTTCCGTTCTACTCAGAACAAACGCCAGGCTGCTGTCGGGAAGTATTACAACCCTCTCAGGCTGTTTGACGATCCCAACCATGCTGCGCAGCGCCAGTGTGGCCGCGTCGTGAATGCCCAGCGTGGCATCGCGATGATTGAGCACTAGCACGCTCTTTCCGTCGGGCGTTACGTGCGCTAGAACTGGTTCGCCGCCCGTCCTCGCCTTGGCGAGCACGCTACGCGTTTGGCAATCGATCGCCAGGAGAGTGTCCGATCCCGAGGACGTCGTGTACAAGCGGCTGCCATCGGGCGAAAAATCAATCGCGTAGGGAAGCGGTCCTACGGGAATGCGCGCGGTCACCTGATTCACCCTCGCATTCAGCACCCACGCATACCCGCCCGCGGAACTCACGCCCCAAATTTCTGCGCGCGTCGGATGTTCACGCATACCCGATAAACCTGGACCAACCGCAACGCGCGCCACAGGGGCGAGCTTCACGAGATCGATCACCGTCACGCTTCCGTCGGCCGTCGAAACATAGGCGCACAATCGCAAGCCGGGCCTCAGAAAGGACGGCCGGTGCTCACGCACAAGCTCGGTCACGCCCACGATTAGCAGGATGACTAACAAGATGTACGCGCGGAAGTTGCGAGGCCGGGTCATGAGTCGGTTGGATTGTTACATGTAGTCCGTGGAATTAGCCAGAATCCGCGAATTAGCCGGAAACATGAACTCACAAAATGGAAGTGGTTCCTTCTGAGAGGCACGCGCGCATGTGACCAGATGCTTAAATACACCAGGGTGAGCAGCGCATTCTCAATTTATTTCGCGCCCCAAAACTGCGGCAATTTGCCGTACCTCTTCGACCAGGTGGTTGAACTCTTCGGGCAGGATCGACTGCATCCCATCGGAGAGCGCTTTGTCCGGCTCGTGGTGTACTTCGACGAGCAATCCATCTGCGCCAACGGCAATTGCCGCCCGCGAAAGCGGCAGCACCTTGTGCCGTTTGCCCGTGCCATGCGATGGATCGACCAAAATCGGCAGGTGACTGCGCTTCTTGACCGCGGGCACGACCGCAAGGTCCAAAGTGTTGCGCGAAAAATCCGAAAACGTTCGAATGCCGCGCTCGCATAACATCACGTTGTAATTTCCCTCGGACAAGATATATTCCGCGGCCATCAAGAAATCGTCCAGCGTCGCCGACATACCGCGCTTCAAGAGTACCGGCTTCTTCGCGCGCCCCGCCCGCTTCAGCAACGAAAAATTCTGCATGTTCCGCGCGCCGATTTGAATCACGTCGGCATATTCCTCGACGAGATCGAGGCTCTCGTTATCGATCGCTTCTGTGATGATTCCAAACCCATACGCTTCCCGTACCTTCGCTAAAATCTTCAGGCCCGGCAAACCCAACCCTTGAAAACTGTACGGCGATGTCCTCGGTTTGTAAGCCCCGCCACGAAACAGCCGCGCCCCAGATTTCTTCACACGTTCCGCAATGGCCAGACACTGTTCTTCCGTCTCCACTGCGCAAGGCCCAGCCACCAGCGCGATCATTTTCCCGCCGACGAGCACATCACCCGACGGCGTCGGAATCCGCAGTACGCTGTCTTCTTCCTTAGCGTCGCGGCTCACCAGCTTGTACGGTTTGCTTACCGGAATGCACTCCACCACTCCCGGCAGCGATTCGAGCACACCTAGATCAACCGCGCCATTATTCCCCGTGATCCCAATGGCCGTTCGAATCGTGCCCGGAATTGGGTGCGCCTTTAAACCCAGCGACTCAATTTTCTCGCACACCGCGCGAACCTGTTCCTCCGACGCGTGCGATCCCATTACAATCAGCATGGTGCATTCCTCGGATGCGTTGTGAATTTCTCAGTGTACTGTACCGAATCAACTGACGCAAAGAACGCCGTCCTCCGGGCGTTATTGCGGATCGTCCCACCGGGCCAAACGTCTACAGCAATTTCCTCTCGTTTTTAAAGTCTTTCTGAGTTACATCCGCCCCTTCAACCCGCATCTAACCTTCACGATGGTGTTCCTGGCCGTTCCTCAGCCATTAAATTTTGAGCAGCACACAGAAACGACTCTTTAGACCGCGGAGGGCCTATGCAGTCAGACACAATCTCTTGGTTCGATTACCCATTCTCAAGTGGCGACCTCATTCTGGCCGCAGCGATTCTTCTGGTACTTGCAGCGTTCTTGCTCATCTTTAGCAGCCGGCGCAAAGTCGCCTTGCAACACTCCGACGTAACCGAGGAGCTGATGCTCTATCTCGCGCGCATCTCAGACGCCTTGGAAATTCAATCCTCGCGCACTCCTGAGCGCGTCCTCGCCGAAATGGCCGCGGCGATAAAGCAGCAAAACAATCTCGCTACCCCCCAGACTCCGCTCGAGAGCGAGCCCAGATCCGTGCGTGTCCCGAGGTTTAACGTCGAGATGCCTCCGGAACGCTGACGCCGCGACACGCGGGCTCGGCGTTTGGAGAAAGACTCCCCCTCGGCTACAATAGAGGATTAACAGTCATACAAAAATCGCACTGACAGCATGCCCGACCCTCAACCCACGCTCGACACCCAATTCGACGACGAAGACGAATACCGCCCGGAACCTGAGCCTGAACCGCTGCCGCCTGCCTGGATGGACGGCAGCCTGCGCATCGGCATCCACGCTTCCATCGCGGGAAGCTATCTCAATGCTCTTGAATCCGCGCGAAAACTCGGTTGTAACGCGCTCCAAATTTTTTCATCGAGCCCCCGCATGTGGGAAGGCGGACCCGCCCGTATTCCCGAAGTAGATGCAGCAGCTTTTCGCGCCCGACGAGCGGAACTCGGCCTCGGCCCGCTCGTCATTCACGCGAACTATCTGATCAATCTTGCCGCGGCGCAGCCGATGCTGCGGGTGCGCTCCATCCAGGCATTCCATGATGAGCTTGTACGCGCCGTAGCCCTTGGCGCCGATTTTCTTGTGGTTCATCCCGGCTCGCGAGGCGAAGCCACGCCCGAGCGAGCCGTTTCCACCGTCATCGAATCCGTGAAGCAAGGCTCCAAGCGTGTTTCTCTTGGCGACCTGCGCATCCTTATCGAGAACACGGCAGGAATGGGAGTCGCTGTTGGCTCGCGACTGGAAGAAGTCGCGCAAATACTTGCCGGACTTAAAGACGTGCCGGCCGCCGCTTGCCTCGACACCGCGCATCTTTTTGCCGCGGGCTACGACATCCGGAGCGAAACCGGGCTGACTTCCACGATCGACGTAATTGACAGCACTATTGGACTCAATCAGGTTCCCGTCTTCCACGCCAACGATTCGAAGATTCCGCTCGGTGGCCGCGTCGATCGCCACGAAAACATCGGCGAAGGCAAAATTGGCGCTGAAGCTTTTCAACGCATCTTGACGCACCCTAGACTAGGTGCATCATCGCCCGCAGGTTTACCTGGGCGCGCATTTCTGCTCGAAACGCCCATCGATCAACCCGGCGATGATCGCCGCAATGTGGCCAAGCTGTGGGAACTGGCAGGTTTGGCCGAACAAGCCCCACCGGCCGAAAAAGGCTTTTCGATGCTGACGACCGCCATCAAAAAAGTGCAAATGAAAACGGCGGCAGTCGCCAAAAACGTGGAGCGCCGAAAGAAAGCTTTGGAAGCCTCCATGCCATCGCGATCAGGTGAGCCAAAAAAGAAATCGAAACCTGCAGTGAAGAAAGCAAGAGCGGCAAGCAAGTCTAAGAAATCACGCAAGACCAAGAGGGGATAGCGAGGCGTGGCGGACTATAACCCACAAGAGATCGAAGCCAAGTGGCAAAAGCGCTGGGCGGAAGCGCGCGTGTTTGAGACGGAAGCCGATTCCACAAAGCCAAAGTACTACGTTCTCGAAATGCTTCCGTATCCCTCCGGCACGATGCACATGGGCCACATGCGCAATTACGCGATTGGCGATGTCGTCGCCCGCGTCAAGCGCATGCGCGGCTTCAACGTCCTCCATCCCATGGGCTGGGACGCCTTCGGCCTGCCCGCCGAAAACGCGGCCATCAAGAACAACACGCATCCTCGCGTTTGGACCAACAACAACATCGCCGAGTTTCAGAAAACGCTTCGCCGCTTTGGCTTCAGTTACGACTGGCGCCGCGAAATCTCCACCTGCGAGCCCGAATATTACCGCTGGAACCAGTGGTTCTTCCTGCGCATGCTGGAAAAGGGCCTCGCCTATCGTAAAAAGAGCCGCGTGAACTGGTGTCCGAAATGCTGCACCGTTCTCGCCAACGAACAGGTCATCAATGGCGGCTATTGCTGGCGCCACGAAGATACGCTTGTCGAGTCCCGCGAACTCGAACAATGGTTCCTGAAAACCACGGCATACGCCGATCAGCTCGTCGATGACCTGAAAGAACTGGAAGGCAGTTGGCCAGAGCGCGTCATCACCATGCAGCGCAACTGGATTGGCCGTTCGCAAGGCGCGAAGCTGAAATTCGCTGTCGCCGATGTGAAAGGCGCGCCGCCCATCGAAATTTTTACCACGCGCATTGATACCATCTATGGCGCCACCGCCATCATCCTCGCGCCCACGCATCCACTCGTAGCAAAACTCCTCGAAGGTTCGCCAAATCGCGCCGAGGCCGAACCGCACCTCGCGCAAATGCGTCAGACCTCAGTTAAGACCGCGGACCTTGCCACCGCCGAGAAAGTTGGCTTTTTCACCGGGCGTCACGCCGCCAATCCTTTTAGTGGCGAAAAAATCCCCATCTGGGTCGGCAATTTCGTCCTCATGGAATATGGCACCGGTGCCATCATGGCCGTCCCCGCGCACGACGAGCGCGACTTCGAGTTTTGTAAAAAGTATTCATTGCCGATCCGCCCGGTAGTCGTCCCATCCTCCACGGCCGTAAATCCTACGTCCACGGAGGGTGCCCCACCCTCGGTTTTCGAGGGTGGGGCTTCGAACGATCGAACCTCTATTCCCCACACCGTCGAGCAACCATTCACCGAATACGGCATCTCCACCAACTCCGGCGAATTCTCCGGACTACCCAGCGCAACCGCAATAGAAAAAATGACCGCGTACGCCGAGAAAAAAGCCTTCGGCAAAGGCGAAATTGTCTTCCGCCTCCGCGATTGGGGCATCTCCCGTCAGCGTTATTGGGGTACGCCGATCCCCGTCGTGTATTGCCCTGACCACGGACTGCAACCTGTCCCGGACAAAGACCTGCCGGTTCTGCTGCCGCCAAATCCCAAACTCACCGGCGAAGGCGAATCGCCTCTCGCTTCCACTCCCGAATTCGTCAACACCACGTGTCCCAAGTGCGGCGGCCCCGCCAAACGCGAAACCGACACGATGGACACCTTCGTTGATTCGTCATGGTATTTCTATCGCTACTGCGACCCGCACAACGACAAAGCGCCATTCGATCCCGCAAAAGTCGCCTACTGGTTTCCCATTGATCAGTACATCGGCGGCATCACCCACGCCATTCTGCATCTGCTGTACTCGCGCTTCTGGTGCAAAGTCATGCGAGATCTGGGCCTTGTCAAACACAACGAGCCCATCTCCAGGCTCTTCACCCAGGGCATGATCCAAAAGGGCGGCGTCACCATGTCCAAGTCGCGCGGCAACGTTGTTGGCGCGATCGACATGGCCGAAAAATACGGCGCGGATACCGGCCGCCTCTACACGCTTTTCGCTGCGCCGCCTGAAAAAGACCTCGAGTGGAGCGAAGAAAGTATCGAAGGTTCGTGGCGCTTCCTGAACCGAGTCTTCCGGTTGATCGACAAACACGGGCCTGCCATTCGCGAAACAAAGAACTGGAATTTTGACTCGAAGGGAATGACGGATAAGGAACGCGACCTCATCCGTGTCACCTATCAAACCATGCAAAGAGTTACGCAAGACTTTGAGACACGCTGGCACTTCAATTCCGCGATCGCTCAGATCATGGAATTGACGAATGACATTTATTTGGCCGAGCCTCTTGAAAACGGAGTGCGTCCTGAGATACGCAAGGAAGTGCTGCAGATTCTTACCTTGCTGCTCGCTCCAATGACGCCGCATATTGCTGAGGAAATGTGGGAAATGCTCGGCAACACAGACGGCCTTTGGAACGCACCCTGGCCGATCCTGGCGAATGAGCAGCTAGAGCTGGCGAAAGACAACGAAGTCGAAATCCCGGTCCAGGTCAACGGCCGCGTCCGCGCCACTTTAAGGGTTCCCGCGGACATAAGCGAAGCCGACATTGTTCCGAAAGCCCTGGCCATCCCCGCAGTGGCCCGGCATCTCGATGGCAAGCGCATCGTGAAACAAATCTATGTCCCCAACAGACTTTTGAACTTGGTGGTTCAATGACAGAGCACAAGTGGCACAGCCAAACGCTTCTCCATCGCGCGCGGTTTGTGCGCGATGAATCCTGTCTATGCTCTTCTCTTTTCCCCTGTAGGGGAGGGGCTTGCCCCTCCCGTTTTTGCACTGCTTAGATCTCTGCGAGGTGCACAATGGCAACAGGAGCCACGATGAAGGAACCGCAGCGCAAACCGCAATCCGAGCTAGGAGGAGTGGTCGTTCTCGATTTCGGCGGACAATACACGCAACTGATCGCCCGCCGCATCCGTGAACAAAACGTCTTCTCCGCCATTCTCCCGTGCACCACCACGCTCGACGAAATCCGCCAATATACGCCTTCAGGCATCGTCCTAAGCGGCGGTCCCAGCTCTGTCTACGACTCCGATGCCCCGAAGTGCGACCCCACCGTATTAGCTATGGGCATACCCGTTCTAGGCATCTGTTACGGCATGCAATGGATCACTCACGCCTTAGGCGGCAAAGTCGAAAAAGCCGAACGCCGTGAATACGGCCGAGCCCAGCTGAAAGTAAAATGCGAAAACGGCCCCTCAGAATCGGCGCTTTTCGCCGGAGTCCCCGAATCGCTCCGCATCTGGAACAGCCACGGCGACCATGTCCGCGAAGTACCCGCAGGCTTCCACGCAACAGGCCACACGGACAATGCCATTGCCGCGCTCGAAGATCCTCAGCGAAAAATTTACGCCGTGCAGTTCCACGTAGAGGTTAACCACACCGAAAGCGGCACCGAACTTCTACGCAATTTCCTCTTCCGCGTATGCAAAGCCGAGCGCAAATGGAACGGCTCGGCCTTCATTGAAGAAACTGTCGCAGCCATTCGAAATAAAGTCGGCGAGCGGCGGGCTATCTGCGCTCTAAGCGGGGGAGTGGATTCGACGGTAGCAGCAGTCCTGGTTCACAGGGCCATGGGCGATCGTCTCACGAATATCTTCGTGAACACCGGAATGCTCCGGAAAAACGAATTTGCAGACACCCTGGAAATGCTGCGAGACCGTCTCGGCCTTCGCGTCATTGGCGTAGATGCCTCAGACCGCTTTCTGGACAAGCTCGTAGGGGTCACAGACCCCGAGCAAAAGCGCAAAATCATCGGCAGGGAATTCATCGCTGTGTTCGCCGAGGAAGCCCAGAAGCTCCAAAGCGGGGAAGCACACGGCGGAATCGGCTGGTTGGTTCAAGGAACCCTCTATCCGGACGTCATCGAGTCGGTCTCCGTTAAGGGCCCCTCAGCCACCATCAAAACCCACCATAACGTCGGCGGCTTGCCCGAAAACATGCCTTTTGCCCTTATCGAACCCCTACGCGACCTTTTTAAGGACGAGGTCCGCCGCATCGGCAAAGACCTAGGCTTGCCGGACGAGATACTTTTGAAACATCCGTTTCCCGGTCCTGGGCTGGCTGTAAGGCTCCTCGGCGAGATAACTCGGGAACACCTCTTCACTTTGCAGGAGGCCGACGCCATAGTGGTCGAGGAGATACGTCGCGCAGGACTCTATAGTCAAGTTTGGCAAGCGTTTGCAGTTCTTCTTCCTGTTCGAAGCGTAGGTGTCATGGGTGATTACCGCACCTACGGACTCACTGTTGCTGTCCGCGTCGTCGAATCGGAAGATGCTATGACTGCCGATTGGGTACGTCTGCCAGGCGAAGTTCTTGAAAGTATCTCCACTCGCATCGTAAATGAAGTGCGTGGTGTGACCCGCGTGGTCTATGACATTAGCTCGAAGCCGCCCAGCACGATCGAGTGGGAGTAAGTTCCATTTTGGAACTAATGCAACTAGAAGAGGGAATAGCACTTAGACGCCAAACGAGGATTTAACCCGGTCAACTACTACGGCGAGTAGTGTAAAGGCCGCGCAGGGACGAAGCGCGGCCTATTTAGGAGTCACGAACATTTCAGCAGCAAACTCAAAACGAAACGTCGCGGAACTAGCGGTTAGCCATTTTCTGCGCCATGTACAGAATGAGCTTGCGGTCCCCTTCTTCTACCTTACCCAGCAAGCGGCGAAGCTTGTTGAGAAAGCGGGCGTCCTTACCGAGGCTGCCCCACGCGATGTCATCCGACGACTTCCGTTTGGGGAGATTAGGCAACTGCGGCGGTTCTTCACCGTCATAAAAGAGTTGATAGAGTGGGCACTCGAGAGCGCGCGCAAGTTTTTCCAGCGTTTCGATGGCCGGTACTGTATGGCCATTTTCTACGCGAGAAATATAACAACGCAGCAACCCTGTTCGCTTCTCGATGTCGCCCTGGGAGAGTTTCTTTTCTTCGCGGAGTGCGCGAAGACGGTCACCTATAATCATGGCGGCATTATTCCATGTAGATACGGGTCAAGCAAGTAGAAACTTGCCGCGCACAGATTGAAACAATTGATGCATCTAAGGGAAACGGCCTCGCATAGCCAGGAGAAACCAAGCTACATTAGACGTAACCGGAATGACATGCCACGCGTCCCTAAAGTAGAGCCATTGGATGTACCCGCCGGACCGGCGGGTGCCAAACCGTCTGGTGCGAAAGCGCCGGGCGCTGTGGACGACCGGGAACTTGTCCGGCGGGCGCAGGGCGAAGACCAGCAGGCTTTTGAGGAACTCCTGCGGCGGCATCAGCACCGCGTCTTTGCTGTTGCTGGCGGAATTTTGCGGCGGCGTGAAGATGTGGAGGACATTGCGCAGCAGGTTTTTGTTAAGGCATATTTCTCGCTGAAGCGCTTCGATCAGCGGGCGGCTTTCAGCACTTGGTTGTATAAGATTACCGTGAACGAGTGCTGGGATTTGTTGCGAAAGAAAAAAGTCCGGCCACTGGTTTATGAGTCGGATTTGAGCGAAGAGCAAGCCAAGCAGGTGATCGCTGCCGAAGGAAAGAATAGCAGCGGCCCGGACATCAGCCAACGGCTGGAAGCTCGCCAGCGAGTCGAGAATCTGCTGGAAGGACTCGATGAGCGCGACCGCTTGATGCTGATTCTGAAAGAAGTCGAAGGCTTTGCGGTGGAAGAGATTGCCGAGGTTTTGGATTTGAATGCGAACACGGTGAAAGTGCGGCTTTTCCGCGCGCGCCGCCGAATCGTGAACAAGGTTCGCAAGCGTGGAGAATAAGCACAACGATTGCATGTAGGTTACGGGGCGAATATAGGGATTGCGGAGGAATCAAGGTTTGGAAAGAATTTGAGCAGTTAAGATTTTCGGCGAAGTAAAGTTTTTGATTGGTTGCAAGGTGTTAAAGGAGTCTTGAATGATGAATTTTCTGGACAAGCGCAACGCGGAATGTCGCGGTTTTCAGATGCAGCTGGAAGATGCGGCTGGTGCCGCACCGAGCGCCAAAGAATTATCGGAACTGTTGGCATCTGCATCCAGCGATTTGAAGGCACATGCAACCGCATGCGCGGATTGTCGCGCCGCCGCCGAAAATATTCTTGCGGCGCGCGCGCTGCTGGCGGAACTGCCGTCGTACGCCGCCACGGCTGGGCCGTGGTTTGCTCCGCGCGTGATGGCTGCAATCGCCGCACGCAAGGCGGAACTCAGCCGCGCAGCAGACACCTGGACTTTTCTCCCGAAGCTCGCAGCGCGCCTCACCTGGGCTTCCGCCATAGCATTGCTCCTGGCCAGCGGCTGGCTTTATCAGAAGCCCGTATCCACTTCGGCAAAACCTGTGGCTACCGACATCACCGGTGAGCCTGTAGCGGATACTGCAACGCCGGCCACCAATGACGAGGTTCTTGTCAGCCTGTCGGAGAAGCCAAGATGAACGAGAGTTCCGCTAAGCAGAAAGCTGTGCTGTGGGTGGCTGTTGTGTTTGTGCTCGGTGCGGCGCTTGGCGGCGTGTTTGGATATTTTTTCGGCCATCGGAGCAGTGTGTCGGCGGCAAATCCACCGTTAAGTGAAGCGGTGAAGCGCGCGCAGAGAGTCCAGGAGTTGACGCAGGAACTGAGCCTGACGGACGATCAGCGGCAGCAACTCGATAAAGCTCTTTCGCAGCTGCATGGGGAGTACAAATCGATTCACGACGAATCCGATGCGGAGATGGAACTGGCGCGGCAGAAAGGCCGCGACCAGATCCGCTCGTTTCTAACTCCAGAACAGAAACCGAAATTCGAAGAATTCCTGAAGCGCATGGACGAAGAAAGAAAGCGGAACCAACCTCCTCCTCCTCGTTAGGCTTGTAGACGCAAATCTTAGAATCCTCCAGTGTGACAGCCGCATCAATAGAGACGCCTTATGCTTCAAGGCATGTCCCGTAGAATGTTCAGTCACACTTTTACGATGAGTTTGCCGGTATTTCCACCAGTGAAGAGCATGTTAATGGCTTCAGGTGCTTTTTCGAGACCTTCGACGACGGTTTGGCGATCTTTTAGCTTGCCCATCATTTTCCATTTGCCTAATTCCATCGCGGCTTCCGTAAAGCGCGCCCCGTAGTCGAGCACGAGGAAACCCTCTACCTTGAGGCGTTTCACGATCAGAATTCCGAGGTTGCCGGGTCCAGAGGATTCTTTCGTGTAGCCGGAAATCAAGCCGCAGAGAGCCACGCGACCGTGGAGGTTCATCCGGTTGAGAACGCCTTCCATAATTTCGCCGCCAACATTTTCGAAGTCGATATCGACGCCGTTAGGTGTGGCCGCGGCCAGCTTTTCTTTCCAGTCAGGATGTTTGTAGTTGATGGCAGCGTCGAAGCCGAGTTCGTCGGTGAGCCAGGCGCACTTGTCGTCTGTTCCGGCGATGCCTACGACGCGGCAGCCGTGAATCTTTCCGATTTGTCCCGCGACGCTTCCGGTTGCGCCAGCTGCGGCGGAGACGACTAGCGTCTCACCTTTTTGCGGCTTGGCGATTTCGGTCATCCCGAAATAGGCGGTCAGGCCGGTCATGCCTAGGACTCCGAGAAAAAGCGTGTCGGAGACGAAGGGAATCGACGGCACTTTCTGGAAGGGAAGTTTCGATTGTCCCTCGATGACTACGTATTCCTGAAGACCTGTGAGGCCAACAATTTTGTCTCCCTTTTTGAATAGGGCGTTGCGCGATTCGACGATTTCGGCGAGGCCGCCAGAGCGCATCACGTCGCCGATGGCTACTGCGGGGAGGTAGCTGTCAACTGCCATCCAGACGCGCATCGTCGGATCGATCGAGAGGTATTTGACTTTGGCTAGGGCTTGGCCGTCTTGCAGCTCGGGCACTGGAGTCTCGGCTAGCTGAAGATCGCCGGGGGCGAGTAAGCCCTTGGGTCGCGTTTGCAGGAGGAGTTGGCGATTTGTTGTGGTCACTTGGTGCTCTCCAGATATCTTGGCACGCGCATCTTGCTGCTACCTGCACAGCTAGGATTATCTGTGCCACTTTACACCAGCGTAAGAATCAGAAAGCACAGTCAGGAGTGACTGTGCTACTTAGAAGGGAATGTCCTCGTCGGAGATTTCTGGGCCGCTGGGGGCCTGGCTGCCGCCGTAGGAGTCGTCGGCTGGGGTTGCGTGAGATTCCATGTCATCGCCGCCAGAGCGGGTGCTTCCGCCGCCTGCGCCGGCTGCTGCGCCGTCGCTGCGGCCGCCTAGCATGCGGAAATTGCTGGCGACGATTTCAAAGCTGGTGCGCTTTTGGCCTTCTTTGTCTTGCCACTCGCGGGACTGTATGCGGCCTTCAATGAAGACTAGCGAGCCCTTCTTTAGATATTGTTGGGCGATTTCGGCTTGTTTGCCCCAGACGACGATCTTGTGCCACTCGGTGCGCTTTTGACGTTCGCCGTTGCGGTCTTTGTAGGTTTCGTCGGTGGCTACGGAAAAATTAGCTACGGCTTGGCCGCCGCCGGTGTAACGGGTTTCCGGATCGCGGCCTAGGCGGCCTACGAGCATCACTTTATTTACTGACATAAGCGTTCTCCCTGTTCGGGGCTGACGATAACAGAAAGATGAGTCTGAGGCAAAAAATTGGGGAAGCGAGTAGGGAATAGTAGGTGGTGGGTAGCGGGGGAAAGAAAGAGAAAGGATAACGCAGAGGCGCAGAGTTCGCGGAGACGCGCAGAGGATTCGCGACGGGATTGGGACCCTCCCCCCTCCCGGTTTTTTTGTAACTGCGCATTCTAAAGGACTTTAAGTCCTGCGTTTCAAAACTGCGCATTCTAAACGGGTTACAGGTGGTTTTTGCGGAACTGCGGATTCTAAAGGGGTTATCTCGAAGTGGCGAATAAGCCTCGGGTTTGGGGATCGAAAAGAGAGATGGGGCGCAGCGATCATAAGATATGGTAGCAGGATGATACATGTATGGTCAACTACTGTATTGGTATCGTTCGAACGAACTGTGGAAAAAGTGGATTGGAGTGGGTTTAGAGTGAGTAGAGAGTAGTGGGTAGAACTTGTCTCATAAATATAGCGAGCGACGAAGCAGGGAGTTTCCTCAGGGGCTAAAGCCCTGTTTTGCCGGGTTTTTATGTCGGAGCTAAAGCTCCGACCCCCAGGAAGGCATTTATGAGACAGCTTCTAGTGAGTAGGTCGGAGGTTCAAAGGTCGGAAGGTTTGAAAGTTGAAGGTTTGGGATTAGAGTTGGTGAGATTTGATCGGCGGGGACTATGAGCCAGGTGCCAGTTTGGTTTGAGCGGAAGTTTGCGTTTTTGTATCCGGTGGAGGTGTGGCCGAATGTGTGCGCACGGTTGCGGGGGACACCTGCTAGGTTGGAAGAGGCACTTCAGGGGCGCTCACGGGAAATCTTGATCAGGAAAGCGGACGGGAAGTGGTCGGCTCAGGAGCACGCTGGGCATTTACTGGATCTGGAGGCGCTGTGGCTGGCGCGCGTGGAAGATTATGTGGCGGGCAGCGAGCAGCTTGCCGTGGCGGACTTGCGGAACCGGAAGACGGACGAGGCGGATTACAACGCGCGGGCGTTGGAAGATATTCTGGCGGAGTTTCGTGCCGCTCGGGGAAGATTGTTGAGGCGTGTCGAAGAATTGGATGCTTCGCTATTTGATCGAGCCATTCCGCATCCACGCTTGAAGACGCCGATGAGGCTCGTGGACCATTTGTATTTTGTGGCGGAGCACGATGATCATCATTTGGCGAGGATATGGGAACTGATCAACGGCGTCTCGTAGAGCGGGCTGGATGCGACCACGAAAATGCATGGAAACGTCAAAACACCCACGTGTAAAACCGACACGTGGGGCACCCGGCCCACAACGATTTTGTGATACAAGTGGATTGCTGTACTAAAGCTTAACCGAGACTTAATACAATGAGCGTTATTCACGTCGGTCATATAAAGACGGAAGTACTAAACAGGTTTAGCAGCCTTGTCGACATCGCAGACGTTGCGACGGCGCCGAACGACCAAAAGGAAATGACGCGCCTTACGCGCGCTCTAGCCGCCTTTGTTCTGGCAGAGCTCGGTGGCCTTGACGACGTGGGTTCGGCCCAAGGCGTAACAGACGGCACAGGAGACAACGGAATTGACGCTGTCTACTTCGACGCTGCAGAAAAAAACTGCTTCCTTGTCCAAACAAAATGGATTGCCAGTGGAAATGGAAGCGTGGAGGTTGGCGACGTGCATAAATTCATCCAGGGAGTGAAAGACCTGCTCAGTAATGACCTGTCTAAGTTCAACGCAAAAATGCAGGTTCACGGCCCGAAGGTGTTCGCGGCACTCTCGGATTCAGCCGCGCGATTCACGCTGGTCCTCGCATATACCGGGGAACAGCCGTTAGCCGAGCCCGCTGAGCGGCCGCTCAAGGACTTCCTTTCTGAAATGAATAGCCCAACAGAGGTAATGGCACTACGCGTTCTCAATCAGGCCGACTTGCACGCAATCGTAGCGACCGGGGCTACCCCCGATGCGGTCGACCTTGAAGTTATGCTCCATGATTGGGGGAAGGTCGACACGCCGTACCTCGCCTACTACGGGCAAGTCGCCGTTTCAGATATAGCGACTTGGGGAGCTTACGGCTCGCGGCTCACTACGAAGAACTTGCGACAATTTCGCGGCCTCACCGATGTCAACGAGTCGATCGCTAACACGCTTGGGACAAGTCCAGCCAACTTCTGGTACTTCAACAACGGGATAACCATCCTGTGCGAGAGCCTGCGAAAGAAGCCGTTGGGCGGAAGCAACAACGAGACAGGTACTTTCGAATGCAATGGGGCGAGCGTCGTAAACGGGGCCCAAACGGTAGGCACGATTGTCGATGTATCAAGAACAAATCCGCACGCTGTCGAAGCCGCGCGAGTCCTGGTTCGGCTTGTTTCTCTCGAAAACTGTCCTGCAAGTTTTGCGGACGAGATCACCAGAGCTGCAAATACGCAGAATCGGATCGAGAGAAGAGACTTTGCGGCACTTGACCCAAACCAAAAGCGACTGAGGACCGAGTTGTACCTTGAAAACCAAAAGGAATATGCATATCAGACTGGTGAACAACCGCCGCAGGGAGACTCTGGATGCACGCTCGACGAAGCTTCGGTCGCGCTGGCTTGTAAGGCGTCGGACACCGCACTCGCCGTTCAGGCGAAGCGCGAAGTCGGCATGCTTTACGAGGACATCACAAAGGCTCCATATACGATCATCTTCAATAGAGGCACCACCGCAAGGTCCCTGTGGTGGGCAGTGATGGTTTTGCGTCTCGTCGAAGCCGAACTCAAGTCTGAACAACAGGTCCGAACCGGCAAAGAGCAGCTGATAGCCATTCACGGCAACCGTTTTGTTCTCCATCTAGTTTTTCAGAAGCTAGCGGTCGATCCTTCCGAACAAACGGAGGCCGCGCTTGATGCAGTGGAGGTTGCCAGCCTAACTCACGACATGCTCAACGCCACAGTCGAAAACGTTCTCCAGTTCTACCCTACAGCGTACCCGGCTAATCTCTTTAAGAATGCTTCAAGATGCCGTGACCTATCCAAGAAAATACTCCAGGCCACGGCAAAACCTTAAACTGTGGGTGGTGCTATTCTTGCCAGCTTTGTAACCCTGGACCCCACTCCTAGAAAAGGATTCCTGCTACTTGTTCGGCTACTTGATTTGTTTTTTCGCGGCGCTCTTTTTGGGTCATGGACGGATCGTCCTGGACGGTGGAGCTTATGCTTATTGTGTAGGCTTGGTTGCGGACTCGGCCGACGACGAGTTCGGCGTAGTGGTTTTCTTTGGTGTGGGTGGTGCATGTCACGGCTTCGTTACCAGTGGCAGGAAGGGCGGGGCTCTTGGGCGGGCATTGGGCGAGGCGGGTGGGGAATTGTTTGGGGATGTCGGTCATTAGGTCGACGGAGATGCGGAGTTCGTGGGTGGTGGCTCCTTGTTGGCGGGTGAATTTGCAGACTCCGGCGCCTTGATCGTTGAGTTTGACAAGGATAGTCACGTCGCCGCCTAGGATGCCGCGTGCGGTGGCTTCGTTGAGCCAGGGGCACTTCGTTTGTGCATGGCAGATGGCGGGTGTAAAGAACGCGGCGGCGAGGAGAAGCGCGGAAGAAATTCTCATCACATTTAACTTGGGAACTTCTCGGCGCGACTTTGTCTTTGCGGATTCATCGTTTCGTTTCTTGATATTCGTTTCTCGATAATGGTCCATCGATGCAGTTCGTCGTTGCGAGTGCGTTAGGATTTCGTTGCAGGTTTAAGTGCTTCCGCTTTCAGGATTTTGCCGCCTTCTTGAATGGTGTAGAGGCGGTTTACCTCGAGATCTTTTAGCTGATCGACTTGGCCGCTTAGCCAGCGAATCTCTACCATCTCTACCTTCGTGGCTTGTTCCAGGCCGAAGTGCATGCGCATGTCGTTTTGGGAGAAGTAGCTGCCGCCGCTGCGGAGCTCGTCCATTTGGACTAGAGACTTTTCCGCGGCCGGAAGGGTTTTCGCTGTGACCAGGACGCGGCTGCCGATGCCTGTGCGATTGGATTTTGTGCCGACTAGCTTGATTTTGATCCAGTTGCGATTAAGCGTGGAATCGCAGCGCAGGAGCTGCGGGATGGCGTTGACGCAGTTGACGGCGATGTCGAGGTCGCCGTCGTTGTCGTAATCGCCGAAGGCGCACCCGCGAGCTGGAGCGTTTTCCATAATTCCCGGGCCGCCCTGGTTGGTGACTTCTTCGAAGCGGCCGTTGCGGAGATTGCGATAGAGGTATTTGTGCTCGGCGTACTTGAGGTCGGCTTTGGATTTGTCGACCTCCGGATAGACGTGGCCGTTGGACATGAGGATGTCGAGCCAGCCGTCGTTGTCCATGTCGAAAAAGCCGACGCCCCAGCCGAGGAGGCGGGTATTGACGCCGAGGCCGCTGGGATAAGTGCGGTCTTCGAAGACGGCATCGCCGAGATTGGTGTAGAGGGAATCGGTGTCGCCGGCGAAATTCGTTTTTACGATATCGAGATTGCCGTCGCGATTGTAATCGCCAATGGAGACGCCCATGCCGGCTTGGGGCTTGGCTTCGGCGGAGAGAGCTGCGCCGTTTTCGATGGCGACGTCCTTGAAGGTGCCGTCGTGCTGATTGAGGTAGAGCGTGGCGGGCGCGGAATCGTTCGCGACGTAAATGTCGGGCCAGCCGTCATTATCGAGATCGGAGGCGGCGACGCTTAGGCCGTAAGTGCCGACGGCGTTCCACATGCCGGCTTTTTGGCTGACGTCGGAGAAAGTGCCGTTGCCGTTGTTGTGATAGAGGAGATTTTTTCCGCCGGCGAGACCGGGAGGTCCGCAGGCTACGACGATGCCTTTGTAGGTGCATGGGCCTTCTTCGGGGAGAGGCGCAGTTTTCAGGTCGAAGTCGACGTAGTTGGCGACGAAGAGATCGAGATGGCCGTCTTTGTCGTAGTCGACCCAGGTGCAGCCGGTGTTCCAGCGCGTTTTGGGGCCGGGTTGGAGGAGGCCGGTGCGTTCGGTGACGTCGGTGAAGGTGCCGTTGCCGTTGTTGTGATAGAGAACATTTTGGCCGTAGTAGGTGACGAAGAGATCGTCAAAGCCATCGTTGTCGTAATCGCCGACGCAGCAGGCTTGTCCCCAGCCGGTGCGGACGTCGAGGCCGGAACCTTTGGTGACATCGGTGAAGGTGCCGTCGCGATTATTTTTGAAGAGGCGGCAATGCGGCTCTTTGCCCTTCGCGAAACCCTCGAGGCGCCAGCCGTTGACGAAGAAGAGATCGAGCCAGCCGTCGTTGTCGTAATCATAGAAGGCCAGACCGCAGCCGGTGGTTTCGAGAAGATATTTATTTTTGCCGACACCGCCGAAGATGGTTTCGACGTCGAGGCCGGAGCTTTTGACGACATCGACGAAGCTGACGCCGAGCGGCGTGCCTTCGATGGGAGATTTTGGGCCGGGCGGAGGGGGAGCGGGCTTGGCGTCGTAGCTGCGCTCGGTCGGGCCGATTTTTGGTTTCGGCGGGGCTTGCTGTTGAGGAGCGGCGAGAGCGAGAAGATCCGAGAAGGGAAGAACGAGAGCGGTGCGGCTGAGCGAGCGAAGAAATTTTCGGCGATCCTGGTCCGACAAGAATCCTCCTTGGTTAACGCTGGCCTGGGCCGTTGCCAGCGGCGCCTGCGTTGACGGTGGCAGCGGGCTTGAGGTCTGTGTGCATGTGCCAGGGCACGCTCTCGGTCGATATTTCGGGATGCTTGCGCAGGAAATCCAGAGAGTAGGTGGGAGCTTCGGGATCGATGCGCTTGGTGGCGTACAGAGCGGCCTGAGCAGCGGCTTCGGCTTTCATGCCTTTGCGTCGATAGAGGATGGCTAGATTGTAGTGGGCGGCAAGATCGTCGGGGTCTATGGCTTGCAAGGCTTGAAACTGGGCTACGGCGTCATCGGTGCGGTGCTGTTGGTAGTAGGCGATGCCGAGTTCGCGGCGGGCGTCGCGAGATTGTGGGAATTGTTCGACGACCCTTTGGAGATCGGCGACTTCGGATTCGGGGTGGCCTTCGCGGCGCTCGACGAGGGCGAGATAGTAGAGCGCACGGGCGTAATCCGGATGGAGCTGGAGAGCTTTTTCGAGCGGTGGGCGTGCTGAGGAGTATTTTTCCCACTCGATGTAGGTCAAGCCGAGATTGACGTAGCCGTCTTCGTAGTCGGGACGGAGCTTTGTGACTTGTTCGAAGGCGGCGATGGCGTCGGAGTATTGCTGCTGGTCGAGATAGCCGATGCCGACATTGTTCCAGCGCATCCAGTCTTGATTGTCGTTGGGCGCGGGAAGAGTGGGGGTATTCACGCCGATATTTAGCGCGCGTGTGCGAGAAGCGAGTTCGACCATCGGGTAGAGGGGATGATCGGTGCCGAAGACATTGTTTAGATAGCTTTGGCGGAAGTGGCGGTAGTTTACGCGGGCAGTGATGCTGAGTGGGCCTTTTGCGTCGGGCGGAATTTTAAATTCGTAGCGGACCAGTGCGGAGCGGCCGGACTGGATGGAATTGTCGTAGGCCATGGAATGGATGGTCCAGACTTTGTGATTGTCGACGAACTCGCCGGAGAGATTGACGGGGCGGTTAGTGAAGCTATGGGCGCGCGTGTCAAGCATGCCGTCAGGCTTGAGAAAACCGCTGTGGTAGATGTCGTTTCCAGTGGCGTCTTTGACGGTTACTTCGACCCAGGCTTCGTAGAGATCGCGGACTTCGGGGACCAGGGAGTGACCGATGTTTTTGTTTTGAATGACGACGTAGGCGGTGAGGACGCTGTTTGGCTCAAGCTGAAAGGGAACGGTGCCCAGGGGCGCGATCATGTTGTCATCGCCGGCTTTTTTGAGCGCAAATATGTCGACGTTGAGGTAATTGCCGGCTTTGAGGAACTCGACCGTTTTCTGGAGCTGCTCGTCGAAGCCATAGTAATAGGGAACTGCGGTGTTTCCGGCGAGCCAGCGATGCGAGGCGAAGGTGCCGCCCTTGGCGCCGTAATCGTGGAGGACGGCTGGCGTGCGACGCATGTGGCAGTCCTGGCACGAAGTGAAGTCAGCGGAATAAAAAGTGAGCGGGTTGCGCTTGGAAAATTTGGAGTTCTGCCATTCGTCGAAGACGGTGAAGGCGCGGATGAATTTGTATTCGTTCAACGGATTAGGGAGGTTGGCTTTGTGGCAGGCGGCGCAGAATTCCGGTGTGCGATAGAAGGGCTGCATTACGGCTTTGGAGTGACGCTCGGGATGCTCGAGGATTTCGCCGAATTGAACTTGGCCGGGAATGCGATTGCCATTTTCATCGGTCATTACCGCGGGCACGCCCATCTCATAGCCGCCGTTGCCAGAAGTGGATTGCAGGCGCTGGATGGAATGACAGGTTGTGCAGGTGAGGCCGTCTTTATCGAAGGCGCGATCGACATGGGAGTCCTTAGTGAGAGCGCCGGTTAGCACGGCGATGGGATTATGGCAACTGTCGCAATGGCGCGAAAACTCGATCCCTTTGGT
Organism: uncultured Acidobacteriota bacterium; assembly: GCA_963784015.1. GTDB lineage: Bacteria > Acidobacteriota > Terriglobia > Acidiferrales > UBA7541 > Acidiferrum. The sequence goes on along the minus strand of CAWAPX010000013.1, from coordinate 2,084,549 downwards.
GCGAATGAGGATGTTGACGCTGGCGCGGTAGAAGGGCGTGCGGAAGGAGTTGGAGTGGAGGGCTTGGCGCCACTGGCTGTAGGCTTCATCGTGGCAATGCGCGCAGTATTCGGCATTTGGGAAGGCGCCCGCCTCGATGAACTCGTTGCCTTCGGAGGCAGCATTGCCGGGGAGGGAGAAGTTGTCCTTGCCGAAAAGGAAGTTGTAGGTTTTGCGTATCTCTTCGGAGTAATTCTTGCGCTCAGGGTCTTCGCTGGATTGTGCCTGGGCGGTGAAGGACGCGGATCCCAAGAGCAAGATGAGGCTAAGCAAGAAACCGGCGAAAGTTGCGAGGATTCGGCCCATTCGAGACTTCAGCACGTCGACCTACCTGGACGAAGCAACCTGGTCAAGCTTTCCCAGATTTAGGGAGGCTTTCCCAAGTATTCCAAACATACCAAACCTCTGCATGTTCAGGCCTCTATCGCCCACAATTCGTTCTGCTGGCCTGGCACGCTATGCATTCTGGTATACCGCATCCGCGATTCACTGTAAATGATGGCATTCGTATGGAAGTCCGCGAGGTAGGGCATCGCCTGATTCGAACCTCACATCGTTTTTTGAGCGCAGACTCGTCAATTCTGACAGTTAAACTTATTTCGGATAAATGCAAATTTAAGACCGGGTGTTGCATGAAAACAGGAACAGAGCTTATTTCAAGAATCATGGGACCGAGAGACGAGGATAGTCGCATCGCGACGCGCGAATCCATCGCTTCGGGAGCCTTTTTGAGCGCCCCCTATCTGGCGATGAATGTGGCGGCTGCGCTTATCGCTGGTTTGGGGCTTATGGAAAACTCTCCGGCCACGATCATTGGCGCGATGCTACTCGCAATGCTGTATGGCCCAATTGTTGGCACCGGCCTCGGGCTCGCGGAAGCAGATCTGCGGCTACTTGGCCGCTCCCTTTTAGCGGAGATCGTCGGCGCTATCCTCGTTGTGGCTTGCGGCTTTTTGATTGGCATAGCCACGCAAGATCTCACCATCGGAAGCGAGATTTTAGGCCGCACTTCTCCCAGCATGGTGGATCTGCTGGTCGCTCTTATCGGTGGCCTGGCTGGGGGACTTACATACGTCTCGAAAGGATTGAGTGGAGTTGTCGTCGGCGTAGCGATTGCTACTTCTCTCGTACCTCCACTGACTACTTGTGGAATTCTCTTGGCTCGTGATCTGCCCACTCTAGCAGCAGGTGCTTTTCTACTGTTTCTTGCTAACTTCTCGGCAATTGCCCTCGGTACGATGCTCACCTTTCTTGTTGCAGGCCATCGTTCCAGTTCAGCGGACAAAACAAAAAAAGTCGTTGTCCCTAGATTGGTTTGTCTGGTTCTGGCGTTGCTCCTGGCGTTTCATCTGAATGGGACATTGCGGCGCACAAGCGCGGAATCGATCCTACGAAGCAATATGCGAAAAGCCCTCGCACAGGAAATCACGAAAATTCCGGGTGCACGTTTGGTTGATGTCACTATCGTGCAGCGCAACGGCAAATTTTCCGTGTGGGCCGTTGCGCGCACGCCGCAGCCCATCCCGCCCGAGGAGGTCGCTCGCCTCAACGGCCTGGCCGACAAAGTAGCCGGACGCGAGGTGGCTCTAACTGTGCGCTCCGTGATTACCGCAGAAACTACGCGCTACGGCAATGTGTACGAACCTGACTTGCCTCCTGATGAATCGTCGAATCAGCGCTGAGCTGCCAAGTCTCATTTGCGGACATGTGAAGTAACATTTTTATTTTCAACTGGCCGCGTTGTTCGGGCTCCGTATCAATGGCGGAACCGCACCCCCCCTGTTGCGATGAGTTGCCGCGATCATCCCCACTTGGTTTCCTTACCGTAAAAGATGCTATGTAATTTTTGACAGTTACAACTTCGCAGCGCGGAGCACACCATCAACTGGCTTTGCGCTCAGAGATCCGCGAAGCAACAAATTCCGAAGGATATTTTACCGCTAAGTAAGAGAAAGAGGATGGTCATGCAATTCCGCAGACAAACAGCCGTCGCAGGTGCAGTTTTTCTCGCAGTTCTGGGGTTAGCAGCATCACCGCCAGCACCGGCACAACAAAAGCCGAACATCGTAATGCTGATGACCGACGACACAGGCTGGAACGACTTCGGGGCTTATGGTGGTGGAGCGAACTTCGGCCATCCGACCCCGAATATCGATAGGGTCGCTCAAGAAGGCGCCGTCTTCACCAGTTGGTACGGCCAGGCTAGTTGCACTGCGGGCCGCGCCTCGTTCATGACCGGACGCATCCCCATCCGCTCGGCCCTTTCCGTTGTGGTTGTGCCTGGCGACGAGAACGGCCTCACGAAGAGCACTCCTACAATCGCCGAGTTCTTCAACAAGAACGGCTATTCGACCTACTTCTCGGGCAAATGGCATCTGGGAGATCAACCCAAATTTTATCCGATCGAGCATGGCTTTGATGAAATGAAAGAGTTCGCCGCCTACTATCCCGGCGTCTATACCTATGACGACACGGACAGCTTCGCACATCCATGGTTCCCGAAATATAACGCTGCTTACTGGGATGAATATCAAAAGATCGTCAACCTATTCGAATGGGAAGGCACCGCAGGCAAACCGGCAACCAAGGTTGCTCGTATCGACTACGACTACCTGCATGAATTCGACGTCCGTCAGGCTAACTCGGCCGTTGAATACATTAAATTGCACGCCAAAAGCGGCAAGCCGTTCTTCATGGATGTTAATTTCATGAAGATGCACAACCCGAACATTCCCGCCAGGGCTTTCATTGGCAAATCGCACCTCGGCAATTATTCAGATGCCATGATGGAACTCGACTCCAACATCGGTCAGATTATGGACGAGATCCGCGCGGATGCTCCCAATACCATCGTCATCATCACTGCTGACAACGGCGCGTGGCAGGACGCTTGGCCGGATGCCGGCGTGGTGCCATTCCGCGGAGAAAAAGGCTCGCCGTTTGAGGGCGGTTTCCGCGTGCCCGGCATTATGTGGGCGCCCGGCAAGATTCCGGCCGGCGCGCGCTATGGTGAATTGATGTCGCACATTGACTGCTGGGCAACGCTGGCAACCATGGTCGGTCTCACCCCGCCGCCTCACGGCGAGTGGAAGGACAATGATGGCAAGCCGATCTATTTCGACAGCATCGACAACAGCGCGTACATTACCGGCAAGGCAAAGCATTCTGCACGCGACGGATGGATCTATATCGACGGCGAGACATTCGCCGGCGCTCGCGCCGACATCGGCGGCGATCCCACGAACCCCGATCTCAAAATCGCCTGGAAATACCTGTTTACCTCCAAGGACACCTGGCTCGGTCCACAGCAGAATCTCGGTGCCATTGGCTCGCTCTACAACCTCACGATGGACCCGTTTGAGAAATACGACATGACGTTCAACGGTGCGGTGAGCACGCGCACGCCGACTACCTCGCCTGGCCGCTATGCCGGCTATGACAATGGCTGGGCTGTTTCGCTGATTGATGTCCCGATCATGGAGTTTGACAAATCCATCGTTAATTTTCCGAACATTAAGCGCTTCCCCGGCGGAGCATCGAACGATATGAGTCCGGATCTGCAGCATCCGAATAACCCGTTGCCTTTGATGGATATCAAAAAACTCGTGCAAACCATAGGTGCAGCCGACTAGCTCAAACCGACCTTGAACCATGGTAAGGGGCGCACTCAAAATGGGTGCGCCCCTTTGCTTTTCATCCCTGTTGATTCCTGCATTCAGAACTGAGCCGCTAGCCGAGCGACAGGACGCGACCAGTGTTGTGATTTTTCCAGGTCGTCGGCTTTTTGGCGTGAGGAGGTTGCCAAGTTCGTATTTCCCGGTTGCGCATGGCTTCGGGAATCGTTCGAGATCTCGCGTAGTTCCTCTTAACATAAAGCGGCTGAACGAAGACAGGCCGCTGCGGGGGCTCAAGGCGTAGCTCTGCGCACTTGAATTTTACTTGAAGTTCTAAAGAGACTGGTGCTATATGGCTTTGACCATGGGAACCGAAAAAGCACAAAAGGCGATAGCAGATGAACAGGTTTTCTATGACGCTTTCACAGCAAGTCCTATCGGGATAGCCGTGGAGGACATGGAAGGGCGGCCTTTGTTCGCAAATCCGGCACTTTGCTCGATGTTGGGGTTTAGCGAAGAGGAAATGCGCAGCAAGCTCTGTGTCGAGTTTTCCCCTCCCGAGGATGCAGCGAAGGATAAGGCCCTCTTTGACCAGTTGCGAGGAGGGTCCATAGACTGGTATCAACTTGACAAGCGCTTTTACCGGAAGGATGGCGCGATCATCTGGGGACGCTTGAGTCTTTCCCTGATGAAGAGTCCCACGCGCTCGACTCCGCTGGTAGTCGTCATGGTTGAGGATATCAGCGACAAAAGAGCGGCAGAGGAGAAGCTAAAGCGATCTGAAGCGAGTCTACAGATGCTGGCGGGGCGCCTTATCCAGGCGCAAGAAGAGGAACGGACCTGGATTGCACGCGAACTTCATGACGACATCAATCAACGCCTCGCATTGCTGGCAGTGAATTTGGATCGCTTGATGCAGGACCTTCCGGCCTCCGCAGCTGAATTCACGCAGCAGGTCTCGGGGGCAAGGAATGAGGTGGAGGAGCTTGGGAAAGATATCCAGGCCCTTTCGCACCGGCTGCACTCCTCGAAGCTGGAAATTACTGGTCTCGCCAGGGCAGCTGCAAGCTTTTGCAAAGAGCTTGCTGAACACCAGAAAGTGGAGATTGACTTTCAATCCGAGAACATTCCGAAAGATCTGTCCCGGGAGGTCTCCCTTTGCATGTTCCGCGTTTTGCAGGAAGCCTTGCAGAATGCGACAAAGCATAGCGGTTCAAAACACTTCCAAGTATCGCTCAGTGCGGCATCGAATGAGATTTACCTGACTGTGCATGATTCGGGGAATGGCTTTGACCCCGCGGAGGCTATCAAGGGGCGAGGGCTCGGTCTCACAGGAATGAAGGAACGACTGAAACTTGTGAATGGAGATCTTTCGATCGACTCGAAGCGCGAGGCTGGAGCCACAATCCACGCTCGCGTACCGCTCAGTCCGTCACCGCAGTCCGCAAGAAAATCTGGATAGATCAGCGGTGGTGTTAGCTTTGGCTAGTCTCGGTCAGTCTCCGATTTGCTTCCCTGAAGTGCATGTTCACACGCGAAAACTTACCAACTGCCTGGCCGGCAGGTCAGGATTATGGCTGCGGCTTCGCGAGGTCTTCGGCTTTTTGGCGTTCGGCTGCAGCTTCGTCCTTTTTGCCTTGGCGCTCAAGAGCATTGGCCAAGCCGCGATGCGCTTCGGTGTAGTTGGGGTCCTCGGTGAGGGCTTCCTGAAATCGTTCGATGGCGTCGTCGACTTGACCCTTTTGGAGGAGAGCGTTGCCTGAATTTGTAGAGACAGTGGCACGCTGGCGATGCATCACTTCGCGCTCGAGGTCGGCGCCTATTTTGCGCTCGGCGGCGGCCTCGGCGGCGTTTCCTTGTTGGGCGAGGACGGCTGCGAGAGTGAGGTGAGACTCGGGCTGACCGGGGAGTTGGCGAATCGCCTCCCTGAGAGCGTCGGCGGCTTCGGACAATTTGTCCATTTTGCGATAGAGGCTGCCAAGCGTGGCCCAGCCATCCGGGTTGCCGGGATGGAGCTTCATGGCTAGAGAAAGTTCGCGAGCTGCGTCGTCGTAGCGGCCGTCTTGCATGTAGAGGGTGCCAAGCGTGTAATGCGGCTCATAGGCGGACGGGTTCAGCTTAGAGGCAGCTTCGAGCTCGGGAATGGCGCCGGCATTGTCGTCCTTTAGCTTAAGCGCGAGACCGAGATTGTAGTGGAGTTGGAAGCTCTGAGGATCGGTCTTGAGGCCTGAGGCAAGGACATGGATAGCTTCATCGATTTCGTTCATTTGTAAGTAGGCAGCGGCGAGATTTTCATGGGCGGTCGGGTCGGCGGGTTTTTGCTGGAGCGTGCGCTGAAGAAAGGGAATGGCGTCCTGTGCGTTTCCGGCGAGAAGAAGCGCCAGTCCGAGACTTGCGGCGGCTTCCACATTTTTTGGATCGGCTTGCACGACCTGGCGTAGCAGAGAAATAGCTTCAGGACCGTGGCTGGTGAGCTGCAGAGCGCGAGCCAGTTGATACTTGGCCTCCGCGGAGCCGGGATCGAGGCTGATTGCGCGTTGGAATTCTGCGACGGCCTTATCGTCTTCATTATTTGCGACATAGGCCTTGCCAAGCTCTGTGGCCACGAGCGCGTTTTCCGGGCTCATCTGGGCGGCCTGAGTCAGCTCTTGGATAGCGGATGAGATTTGTTGCTGAGCGAGAAGCGCTGCGCCAAGATGCAGATGAGCGGCGGCGGCCTTTGGATTTAACTGAATCACTCTTTGGAATTCGCTGACAGCTGAAGGCCAATTGCTCTGCTGTGCGTAGAGTGAGCCCAAGGCGTCATGGAGATCGGGGTTTTGCGAGGACTGGGCAACGGCGGCCTTCATTTTTGCAGTTGCGGCCGCGAGCTGGCCTGTGGCCGCCAATGAGCGCGCGTAGGCTGCCAGAACGTACGGGGGGAGCGCGGAAGCGGAATCCGAGCCAGGGGTGTGCTGCGCCGCGTCTTCAACACTCTTGAATAGGACAATCGCCTTCCTGCTGGCACCTGTTTGTTCATACGCCAGGGCGAGGTTGATCTGAACGGAAGAATCACCGGGCTTCAGCTCGTGTGCTTTTTCCAGCTCTTTGATCCCCTCGGGGAGTTTCCCGAGACGCATGAGAACCGCACCTAAGGCGCTGTGACCTTCCTCGATCTGAGGAACCAAGCGAACAACCTTTTCAAACTGCACTTCCGCGGTGTGTAAGTCGTTATTCGCGGCCGCGGTCGTACCTGCGCGATAGGCTGCCTGGGCCTGTTCGTTGATGCCGACCTGGGAGGCTGACGACGATCCGGTTTGCGCTGCGCGGACAAGTGGCGTTGTTAGCGCGGAGGCGACAAGTGTCAAAAAGAGAGCGATGAGGAAGGGAACCGATATCGATGACGCTGCCTCGCGTGTGGGAGCCAGGGTGTTGCGAGAGCGCATAGAAAGGGTCCCGGTAGGAGACATGAGATCAAAGAGGCTCAGATGAGCCAATGGAACCAAGCATTCGGAGAAAGTATAACAGTCTAATTGCGGTGGTTGCTTGCGTCGCAGGCAAGCTGCAAGGGGTTGGACGAAGAAGAAAGCCACGGGAGATGCGCGCGAGAAGAGCGCAAGAGAGGAAAGATTGTGAAGAGAAGCGAAGGTTCGAGCGGGAACGACCGTTTGTGTCTGGATGGGCAGCCATAAACAGTCGTTTTAGGAGTTTGAAGGCCTGGATTTACAGGAAAGTAAAATTTATTTTTTCTAATATCCCTGCAAGCCGCTTGTAATCAGGGGCCCCCAGACTTAACCAAGGATGTGGTTAGAGAGGGCTGGAACGGCCACTGGCCTGCCTACTACATAGGCATGCAAACCGTAATCAAGCAGTCCAACGAAATTGGAAACAAGAAACAAAAGGGCTTTTCACTTATCGAGTTGCTGATCGTTGTGGCGATTATTTTGATCATCGCGGCCATCGCAATTCCTAACCTCCTGAGGTCGCGTATGGCGGCCAACGAAGCATCAGCAGTCGGTTCGATCCGTACGATCAACACCTCTGCTGTGACCTATTCGACGACCTACCCGAACGCAGGCTTCCCGGCAACTTTGGCCTCTTTGGGCGGCGCAACACCTTGCACGGCTGTTTCGACGGCATCTTGCTTGCTCGACGCAGTTCTTGCAGCGGGCACGAAGAGCGGCTATGTATTCGCTTTGACCTCGGATGGCAACACGCCTTCCGTCGGTTATTCGGTTACCGGAACCCCTGTAGCGGTCGGCACGACCGGTCAGCGCATGTTTTTCTCTGACCAATCTGGTGTGATCCGTTATGCAGCAACAGGTGCAGGCGCCACGTCAGCTAGCCCGGCACTTCAGTAAATTTAGGCATCGACCGGGCGACCGGTCGAGGAAGGAATCCACAGAGCACGGGACTAAGGTCCCGTGCTCTGTTTTTTTGTACAGCGGGGTATTTTCCTAAAGAGAGATGGAAAGGCCGCCCGGCTCTCCTGAACGGGGAGGGACCATAGCGGAAGGGCAGCCGAACGAATGATGGGTTGTGCTGAGTAAAGGGCGAACTCAGGCGGTTCTGGGGCTACCGCGTAGGAAATGGAAAACGAGCATGATCAGGCCAACGACCAAAAGAATGTGGATGAGACCCGAGCCAACGTGAAATGCGAAAAAGCCGAGTAGCCAGAGAACAATTAAAACCAGAGCGATAAGTCCAAGCATGTTTTTGTCTCCTAAAGTTTGGGCGAGGAATTCAGAGAGATTTGTGCCTCGCGAAGTGCGGATGGCTACGAGCGAAAAGTCATCGCGCAGTGAAATGTTATTGGGAGTGGGTGGGGAAATCTGTTCAGTCCGATACAGTGCCCTGGTGCGGAGGAAAGCAGTGCAGTTCAGAACTGGACAATAGGGCGTCCGAGCGCAGTGAGCGATATTGAACAGACAGCCAATGTGGATAGTCCTATCTTGAAGGCGCTGGGACTTCGGATAGGAAATGTTCGGTAAACCGGCCTGCCCCGAGCGTCCCTAAGCGGGAAAATTGCCGAAGGAGAGACAAATGACAGCCGAGAATACGAAGAAATGCGCTCATCCAAACTGTTCGTGCATGACGACGTCCGGAAAATATTGCAGCGTGCAGTGCGAAACGATGGAAAAAACGCCGGACATTGAGTGCACATGCGGGCACCCGGGCTGCAAAGGGAAGATCGATTAGAACTTCGGACTTGATGCGGAACTTGTGAGTGCAATGGAAGAGTTTAAAGACATGCGCGATGAGGAGAGCCGATGAAGCCAGGACTACAAGATGAAGTCGAGGGCAAGCTGCATAACTTGAAGGGAAAAGTGAAAGAAAAGGTTGGAAAACTGACAAACGATCCCGACCTTGAGACCGAAGGCCAAGCGGAAGAAATCGCCGGCAAGGTACAAGAAAAGGTGGGGCAAGTAAAGAAAGTCCTCGGGAAGTAGAGAGGCTCTTGCGGCCGACATGGAATAGTTTGGAGCGCCGTGAGCGCCGGGGAAAAATCAGGAGGCAAACTGATGAGAAACGCCGCGCCATTGGATCATCGCGCAACTTGGAACGAAGTTTGCGAGGCATTGGCATTCTCATCGCTCGAGGCCTATGAACAAGGGCCGGGCTCCAGGGCTTGCTGTGAGGTGGGACCGGATTTAGACGGCGGAGTAACAGTTGTGGCCGAAGAACTCGCATGGCTGGCACTGGCGAAGGAAGCGTTGGATTCGAATTGTAACTAATTGTGCGGTCTGAGCGTTGCGACCGAAAAATCAAGCGTTGCGAAAAGGAGAAACATGCGATCGAATTTGCTATCAGGTGCGTTGTTCGCGATCTTTGCAGTGGGAGGAATTTCTGGGTGCTCTAGTGCGCCTACGAAATCGGCGGATGTAGAAGGTCCCATTCGTCAGTCGTTGGATCAGGCGGGGTTAAAAGATGTGAGTGTCAGCCAGGACCGGGATAAGGGAGTTGTAACGCTGACGGGCACGACCAAATCGGACGTGGACAAGTCACAAGCCGAATCGATTGCCACTTCTATTGCGACAGGCCAGGTAATTTCTGACCAAATTGCCGTGCGTCCTCCCGGCGGCGAGAGCCTGGCGAAAAAAGTAGACTCCGACCTCGACGGCGGCATTGAGAAAAACTTCGATGCTGTGCTGATACAACATAAGCTGGACAGCGACGTAAAATACGCCGTGAAGAATGGCGTGGTCACGCTGACGGGCAAAGTTAATTCGCAGGCGAGGCGCGCTTCGGTGGAGCACCTGGCGGCTGGTATCCCAAACGTGAAGCAGGTGGTGAATGAATTGGAAGTGAAGGACCAAAAGGCGAGTTCCACACTTTAGGGAGGGGCCTAAGAGTTGTTCCGAAGAAGTTGCTTGACTGACACTGTAGGCGAAGCGCAGGGTTTATTTGCAACCAATCGCGCGGCCTGAGCGATGAGGCCGGCAAATTCACATGTTTTGAAAGGGAAGGTTATGCCACAGAGTTTCCATCAGAGAGCGGCGGAGCTTCACGACTTGGCGGCGCATGCGCACCGTTCAGCTGCAGTGCATCACGGTAAAGAAGATCACCTGACTGGTCACGAACTCTCTAAACAGGCGATGGAATATTCCGCCAAGGCGTTTAAGTCCTCGCAAGAGGCACACGAGAAATCCGAAAATGCTAGCGGTAAGAAGTAGAGCAGAATTGCGCAGTTAAGGGTATTCAGGCATAAGTGAGTCGCATCTGGCGATTGGTGGAAGAAACTTTTCTTGCGCCTCCATGAGCCCTCGGCCCGTTCAGATCAGACTAGATGCTGCTATCGAGGGGTGCGGTGGTTGGGACATGCGGGACGCGAACGCGGATGCGCGTGCCTTGGGAAGGTGCTGATTCAATGGAAAGATGTCCCCCAACCAGCCGTAGGCGCTCTCGCATGCTGACTAACCCCAGGCCAGCTGCTCGCTTTGCCGATTCGACATCGAAGCCGCGGCCTGAGTCCGAAATGCAAAGTTCAATTTCTGCAGAGTGACCTGAAAGTTCTACCTCCGCTTCCATCGATTGGCTATGTTTCACAACGTTTTGCAAAGCTTCTTGTGTGATGCGGTAGAGGCAGAGAGTTACATCTTTCGGGATCTGTCCTGAAATGTTGTCGTGCAGGAACTGGACGTTTATATTGTGCTGCGAAGAAAATTCCCTGCAGAACCCCTTTAGAGATGCGACCAGGCCGAGAAGTTCCAGCCTCGATGGATGCAGCTGATAGGAGAGGCTATGGATGTCGGATGACACTTCTCTAGCCGTTTCCGCAAGCGCGTTGAGTTGTTGCAGGGCATTGCATGAAATATCAGGCATGCCCTGCTTAAATTGCTCAAGGCCGATCTGGAGTATCGCCATTCGCTGACTCAGGTCGTCATGCAGCTCCCGTGCAATACGAGTCCTCTCCTCCTCCTGTGCAGTGATAAGGCGGCCACTCATTGCCATGAGCGCATCCTCCGCCAACTTCCTATCGGTGATGTCTTGAGTCGTGCCCCGCAGGTAGATGGGATGACCACCCGGATCAACGACAGCTTCACCGCGGGAAGTAAGCCAAAGCCTCGAGCCGTCTAAACGCTTTGCCTCCAAGTCCAACTCGTAGGGAACTTTTGCACTGATCGCTTTTTCTACACCCTGTTTCAATCGTTGCCAGCTCTCCGGAGTGAAGAACTTTTCGTGGTTCTTAAAGGTAGGAGGAGGCAGTTTCGGATTGCAGCCGGATAGGCGATAGAGTTCTGCTGACCAAGTGATGGCGTCGGTGCGGGGATCCCAACGCCAACTCCCCGTGTGAGCCATGCGCTGGGCTTCGTTCAACTCGGTGTCTCTTTGTCGTAAGGCTTGCTCCACGTCGTTGGTCTCCTCAACAAGAGCCGCCAGAGCCATGAAGGGAGCAGCAGTAAAAAATAAGAACAGTTGGAGCGACGAGATGTCGATAAACGGTCCCGGTCCGGTGAACGGACCCCGGTCATGGATGGCGCCCCAAATCGATACAAACGCAATGGCAATCATCGACGTGCTGACTCCCGTCGAACCGAAACGCAAAGTGCACCAGATGAGGAGCGGCACGAGAGAATAGAGCAGCGTGGGAAGGGTGCTCCCCAGAGGAGAGGCGAAAGCAAGTTGGCCGAGAACTATCAGCGCAAGGAGCAGCGCAATTGCTTCGAGGTAGTGAGCGAGAGGCTTTTTTGCCCACAGCGGAATTTCTCTGGCCCACCCCAAAATGGCCGGCATCAAAGTAAGAAACCCGAGCGCCTCCGAAAAGAATGCAACTTTCCAAGTTGCCCAATAGTTTCCGCTGCTGGAAAGGGCACCGAAGAACGCCCCTACGAAGGGAGCCAGGAAAACCCCATAGAAGGAATATTTAGCGAAGGCTTTTACACTGTTCAGCCGAGGTACGCCATTGAAAGCAACGCGAAGACACCAAGCGGCAGTAAAGATTTCGACTGCATTAGATATAACGAGCCAGACAACAGCACGGATCGGCGCACCCCCCTGCAAGTCATAAAGGAGAAATCCAATCAATCCAGCAGGCAAAATTATCGGCCAAATCTTTCGCCTGACCAACACCAACACGGAGGCCAGAAGAACGTTACCCATCCAAAGTGGCGAGACCATTTGCGGCCGGACTATTAGCGCGCCGCCCAGTCTGCCAGCGACATAGCAGAGGGCGGCCACCAGACAAGCCTGGGCGACTGTGCGGAGATAGGGGTTCCGGTTGGCAAAACTCTGGGACAGCCGGCCTCGTTTGGTTTCGATGGTCTACCTCCGATTCAGTAGCATTGGTTGGTGGCTTCGTTGAGTAGCGAAGCTACAGCCCAACCAGGGCCAGCGCAGATCATGACGCTATGTTACGCGGTTACCGTGATACTTTCTGAGCGAGACTTCTGTTCCCGGGAGCATTGAGAGCTCCTTAAGCCAAACTTTCATTTAATTTCGATCCGTCAAACCTGGATGAGTCCCGGCACGGGAAATCGACAGCGCCTTTTGTCGGGAAAACCCTAACACAAAGCCGCATGCCAGCATATTGGCAGATCTCCATTATGAGCTCACAGTGTGATGGTTCGCAAAGATAGCCGACTAAGCGGGTCGCAGGGCACTTGGCAAATAGCGCACCGCAGACCGCTGCAAAAATTGCCGTCTCGTCCGAAAGGAATAACATACGGAGAAGTCATCTAGCATATTAGATTGGCGTCAACCGACGGTGTCGGAGTTTTGACGAAAGGCGACTTTTTGCCTCGCGATAATCGGATGTCTGGGCTGAGTATTGCGGTGAAGTTCGTTTGGGGTTTGGGCTGGTGCGATTGAGGAGGTAAGGATGGATTCGATGGGCGGCGTACTCACGGTTTTTGGGGTGTTATTTGTACTTTTTGTCTTGGGTTTGGTGTTCGGTTCGTTCTTTACTGTTGAGACAGCGCAGGTAGCTATCGTGCAGCGACTTGGTAAGTTTGCGCGCGTTGCGGGACCGGGACTCAATTGGAAGACGCCCTTTATCGAGACAGTCGTCCGGCGAATGAGCATGAAGGTGCAGCAGTTTGACGTGAAAGTCGAAACGAAAACGCAGGACAACGTCTTCGTGCAAATCCCTGTGTCGATTCAATACAAGGTGATACCGGACTCTGTGGAAGCGGCATTTTACAAACTCACTGATCCTGTAAAGCAGATCGAGTCCATGGTCTACAATGTGGTGCTGGGACACGTTCCGAAAATGAAATTGGACGATACGTTTCTGAATCAGGCAGCGATTGCCAACGATTTGCGCGACAGCCTGGACGGCTCGATGAAGGAATACGGCTACTCGATCGTGAAAGTGCTGATTTCCGATATCGTGCCGGACCAAAAAGTGAAAGCGGCGATGAACGACATCAACGCGGCGCAACGCGAACGCGAAGCGACAGTATCTCGCGCGGAAACAAACAAATTGCTCCTGGTGAAGCAGGCAGAAGCGGAAGCCGAATCCAAGCGTTTGCAAGGCGAAGGCATCGCGAATCAGCGCAAGGCCATTATTTCGGGGCTGAAGGACTCCGTGGAAGACTTCGCGAAGACTGTGCCGGGCTCCACGCCGCAGGACGTGATGCAGCTCGTACTGATGACGCAGTATTTCGACACGTTAAAAGATATCGCCGCCAACGATCGCACCAACACGGTATTACTCCCTCACACTCCAAACACCGTGACTGATCTATTTAGCCAAATCCGGAATGCCGTAATCACCGGCACGGAAATGACCAAGCATGACGTACCGGGGTCATTGTCCCCAAGCGGGCTGCAAAAATAGGCGGTAGTCCTAAGTGTTAATCGGCAGCAGTCAATAACCTTTCCTGATTATGCGGGCACGATAAAGTACTTGTGCGGTGAACGCAAACAGATATCATGCTTCCCGTCGTCTCCGCCACTTGGGGTCAAATTCCTTTAGTATCATAGAGAAAACAGTCTATGAACCGTGCTTCGCGCGTCCTCCGTACTGCAGTTCTGTCTTTTACGTGGTTTATGGCCGGTTGCGGCGGCGGACCGACGGGTACGATCATTCCACCACCGCCTCCACCGCCGTCTGCAAATCCCGTTCCGGCCATCACGACGGTCACGCCGTCGTTCGTCCTGGCTGGTTCAGCTGGCACCCCTATCGCGATCGCCGGGACAGGATTCATTTCCAGTTCGACGGCTCAATGGAATGGGGCGGCACTAGCGACGACCTACAATTCGGCAACAAGTCTCAGCGTCACACTTCCAGCCGCAGATTTAACCGGAAGTTCAGCCAGTTCGATCACGGTGCAAAACCCAGCTCCCGGAGGAGGTACATCGGCAGGGGCAACGTTTAACGTGAATAGCCCTGTAGCGGTTATCACCGCGATTTCGCCTCGGTACGTGCCGCCTGGGAGTCCTGCAACGATCACGGTTACTGGAACCGGGTTTGAGTCGAACTCCATAGTGATGTGGAACGCAGCTGCACGGCCTACAACTTTTGTAAGCGCTACCTCATTGCAGGTCGCGCTGAGTGCTGCCGATCTGCAAAACCAGGGCACGGGTTCATTGACGGTGAGCAATCCGGCACCAGCCGGATCCACTAGTCCTGCAGCGCCGCTGGTGGTCACTTCTCAGCCCGTTCCTGTAATCCAGAGTGTCAGCATAGCCAGCGCCCCTGGGCCAGGCGTGGGCTGTCCTCAGTTACAGGTTACGATTACGGGGCAAAACTTTGCGAACGATGCAACGATTCAAGCAAATGGCGTCTCACTTCCAAGCAATGTTTTTACAGATAATCCAACAGTTTTGGTCAACTTTTTGCCTTTGGGTTTTGTTAGCCAGTCCGGCGCTCTTTCCTTTACGGTGACCAATCCCGACCAAGGGCCCATCGTTTCCAATTTATTTGCGTATCCAGCGACAAGTCCGTCGGCGCTGGCGTTGTGTGCTACTCCGTCAGCGCCGACAGTCTATGCTCCGAGCAGCTTTTCGTTTACGGTGCAACCATCCGAAGTGAATATAAGCGGCAATGGAACACTAACGTTGGGAGCCTTGCCCACAGGCATAACCTGGGCAAACACAAGCGTTTCCCTGCCGCCGAGTGGCACTAGCTTGCACCTTCAGGCGGCCGGCACGACAGCCGCCGCGACTTACGCCATCTCACTGAACGCCGCGGTTGCGGGCACGAATGCACAAGGCACGTTTAATTTTACCGTGAGCACTGGGACTCCGCCTGGTTTCTCTCTCTACTCACCAAGGACCGAAGTAGGAGTACCCATCGGCGGGTCAGGCAGCATTCAGTTTCAGACAAGCGCAAGCCAAGGTGGGAGCTTGGATTACGACGTTACGCCCTCCGTGAGCGGGCTGCCTCCGGGAACGACCGCGACTTTCTCGCCTAGTGTGTTTTCGGTGGGGCAAAGTGTGACAGTTACGCTCAGCGCGGCTAACAATGCTCCCGTGACACAGAATGCAACGGTGACGCTGATTGGAACGCCTTCGGCTCAGGCAGCGAACGCAACTGCCAACTTTTTCGCGGATGTCACGCAGCCGCCAGGTTCGCTGCCCGGAAACCGCAGCGACTTCGTGTCCACCGCAGGAACACCCATTGCCGCAGTCTTCGACCCTACTCACAACCTCATCTTTTCATGTAACCCAAGCTGGAATCGCGTCGATGTCATCTCGAACGCGACACATAAGATCATAAAGAGTGTTCCGGTACGGTCGCCGCGCGGCATTGACATCACACAGGACAATTCCACAGTGTGGGTGCAAACTGCGTCCCAGAACATCTATGCGATCAATTCTGCTTCCCTCCAAGCGAAACAATTTTCTTTGCCAAAGAGCGCTGTGGCCAGTTCTGGCCTGCCTGTACAGTTCGGGGTCGACGCCCTTTTAGCGCTCTCCGACGGAACACTTTTCGTCTATTTTGGTGATTCCGGTTCCTCGGCGGGTGGAGTGGCTGGGATTTGGAATCCCGGAACGAATGGAATGACGGTGCTAGCTAGCGGCCCGATTCCGGCAATGCAGCTGCCAGTGCGAAGTGGCGATGGCACTCACGTATATGCTTCCAACACGACGCCATACAACAGCGGGATGGCTTTTTACAACGTGAGCTCGGAAACATTCAGCACAATCAACTCCGGCACCGGCTACCTGCCTGTTATGGCTGTAAGTCACGACGGATCGAGGCTTGTACTGGGATTCGAGAACAGCGCGAGTTTGTATGATCAGAATTTAAACCTGTTAGGAACTGTCCCAGGGACCCTCACGGGACCGGCGGGCCTCAGCGGGGGAATATTGTTTAGCACGGACGGCACAAAACTCTATGAAATCGCGGAGTATGGGCCTCCCGCCATTCTGACGATCGACGCCTCTAGCCCGCCGAACCTTACGGTTCTGGGAGTCGCGCCAACAGCGAACAGCCAAGGCGGTGGCGGGACCGTTTCTACACCGACGCCCTTCGCAATCGACGGCGCTGGAATCATTCTTGCTATTCAGAATTACGGTATTTCCTTTGAAGATTCCACGTTCTATCAAACCTATGCCGCGAATCAACCCAACGTCGGCGGAGGACTGTTATACACGGCGGCATATGCCGGGCCCCTCGCCGGCGGCACCCCTTCCACGCTGTATACTTTCCCAGGCCTCACTCCCGATGTTTGGTTCGGCCAAACCCGCGGGTCCGCCAATATTTCTCAGGGAGAACTAACTGTTACCTCTCCACCCAGCACTACGCCCGGCCCCGTCAACGTGAAATTCATCTATCCAGACGGCGAAACCGCTTTTGGCGCGCAGCTTTTCTCGTATTCTGCGTTTCCTGAATACGCTTTAATGTCCGGTTCGTCGCCGAATGGAGGGGCACCGGCGCAACTCATAGGATACGGTTTGCCCGAGGATCCTAGCGGAGGAACTGTAGCGATTGGATCGAACACAGCGACCATCACGTCTACCTTGGGCCAATACCCGCCATTCAGTCCGGAGCCGATACCGTCCACAATCCTGAACTACACATTCCCCCAGGGTACGCCCGGACTGGCCGACTTGACCGTCACCACTCCAATTGGCACCGGCAATTTGCCGAAATCTATTTTTTATGCCAAGAGCGTTACGGACTACTCTTCAGCAGATACAGCTTCCTTCACTGCCGTTCTTTTTGATGCAAAGCGCAATCAGGTCTATCTGTCGGCTGGCGACCATATAGACGTGTTCTCGGCGGCTTCCAATCAGTTCGTTACTCCACTTCAGCCGGCTGCCGTGGGAGCGCAGAAGCAGTTCGCAGGCCTCGCGCTTACTCCGGACGGCAGCCAGTTACTGGCCGCGGATTTGTTGGACGCGTCGCTTGCGGTCATCAACCCCGACTCGCCTTCTAGCACGTTTGTAATTCCCATTCCAGCGTCGAGCCCATTAAATGGGTGCCCAGTTGGGCCGCTCTATGTTGCGGCAACCTCCAGTGGCCAAGCATTTGTCAGCACCGGCAGTTTGCCCGTGCCTTCCTGCCCGCCGTCAGGTGTTACATATATTGTGAATCTCGTCGCGCGCACCGTAGCGGCATCTCAGTGCAGTGGAGGAGTCGGCGTTGACGCAAGTAACGATGGCAGTTTCGTGGTTATAGGGAATTCGCCTCCCTCGCCTGTAGGAAACTCGCCTTGTATCTATTCCGTGCAGAATTCGTCCTTCACCCCGGGGTCGTTTCCTTATACTGATGACGGCTACGCGGTCGCCATAGCGGGGGACGGGAACGTTATCATCGGTAACCAATACCTCGGCGACGTGAACGCCAATATGCTTGGGTCTCTCGCTCAGCCGCTCGCTTTGTACGGCTCACCCTATCAACAAAATCCACCAGTTCTCTCGCTCCGCCCCCGGTTCAATGACTCCGGTGGTTTGCTTTACCTCGCATATCCGAACTACTTCGAAATTGTCAATGTGCCTTTCGCCACCTTGCGCATGCGCTTCTCGCTCACCGAAACAATCGAAACCGTCGCTTCCGCCATCGCGATTGATTCGGGCGGCCGCTTTATATTTCTTATAACCAACCAAGGATTGACGGTGGTTGACCTTGGCGCTGCGCCGCTTTCGATTGGACACCTCAGCCCGCAGAACGCGGCACCGGGCACTCAGGTGACGGTGCGGGGAAGCGGCTTTGATTCCACCGTTACTGCCACTGTGGGCGGCGTTGCGGCTTCAGTCAGCTTCACCGACCAGAACACCTTGACCTTAATCGTCCCTGCAGCGACTTCGGGACCTCAGGACATCGTTCTTACACGGGGCGATGGAGAAATTTACACTCTGGAAAACGGATTGATACTCCCTTAACCGCGATCGCCTTGGCGATAGCAAGAGAAAATAAAACTTAACTCGCTTGGGCTGCGTGATTGGAAACTAACGCGCCTCCAAGATTCAACTAAGAAAATTTCGCTGATCAAGCTTCAGTGCAAACTCTCGATTGTTTTCATTGACGGTTTACGGGCCCGTGTGGGATATACATGGGCCGTGGCAACCGCCTCATCGTCTCATTAAAAGAAAAAACGCGATCGGCGAAATTGCTTTGGCGAGGAGTTGCGAGCTTTTAAGCACGTGAAGAAATAAGGAAAGAATAAAGACAGAGAAAGATTTTACACAGAGGGCGCAGAGACACAGAGTTCACAGATAAGAAGGGGAAAGCGAAGAGATGCGGACACAGGATCGTCGGGGATTTTTGCGGGGGACGGCGGCTACGGCGGCGGTCGTTTTCGGTGCGCGCGGGGCGGGAGGGGCGAGCCCCTCCCCTACAGTGGACTTGGGGAGTTCGGCAGGCTTGGTTGAGGAACAGACAGTCGCGTGGAAGGCGTTTGGGAATGAGGGGAAGAAGCCGTTACGACTGGGCTTAATTATTGGGATTGGGAATGATCCGGATGCGGCGATGGCGAAGGTGCATGCGCTCGGGCTGCCGACTTGCCAGGCTTACTGCGAGGAGTTTCCGCCTGGGCTCGCGGCGAAATTGACGGCGGCACTGGGGAAGTATGGGATTGAGCCCACGTCGATTGTGGTTGGTGGGCCGGGCAAAGAAGTGTGGGATTTTTATGAGGGACCGCTGACGATTGGGCTTGTGCCGCGGGATACGCGGGCAGCGCGGATTGCGCATATCAAGAAGGCGTCGGATTTTGCGAAGGAGTGCGGCGTGACGGCAGTGCAGACGCATTGCGGATTTATTCCTGAGAATCCGAATGACGTATTGTACAAAGAGACCGTAGCGGCGATGCGCGAGGTGGCGGAGTACTGCAAGAGGAACGGGCAGAATTTCCGTTACGAGACGGGACAGGAGACGCCGATTACTTTGGTGCGCGCGATTCGGGATGTGGGGCTGGACAATCAGGGAGTGAATTTCGATTTGGCGAATTTGATTTTGTATGGGAAGGCGAATCCCGTGGACGCGATCGAAATTCTTGCGCCGTATGTGCAGGGGATTCATGCGAAGGACGGGCTCTGGCCAACGAATCCGAAGGAGTTGGGGGAGGAAGTGGCGATTGGTAAGGGTAAGGTGGATTTTGCGCGGATTATTTCGCGATTGAAAGAGATGAAGTATCCGGGCGCGGTGACGATTGAACGGGAGACTTCGGGGCCGCAGCAGATGGAGGATGTGCGGGAGCGCGAAGGAGTATTTGGAGAAGTTGATTAGGTGAAGGGAAAAGGAAGTTGACAGTCGATAGTTGAAAGTCGAAAGTGGGGACCCCCTCCCCGGTTTTTTTGTAAATGTTCATTCTAAAGAGCTTTAAGTCCTGTGTTTTGAAACTGCGCATTCTAAACGGGTTACGGGTGTGTTTTGCGGAAGTGCGGATTCCACGGGAGTTAGTGATTGGTGGAGGATATAGGGGCGAATGCGTGACTGGGGTTCCGAAACGGGAATAGAAGGCGTCGTTGCGAGCAAACAACATATGCAAGTGTAGTACACAACGATAGTATTGTCAAGAGAATTATAAGAGGATTTGGGGTGAAGGAGTTAGGGGCGAGGCTGGCAGGGAAGTCTAAGAGTTGAAAGTTAAAGATTTAAATGGTGAAGCGGACAGGTGTGTAGCGAACTGGAAGGGCTTGGATTGCAGTGTACGGTTTTTCTTAACACAGAGGGCACAGAGAAGAAGACGAAGATCTGCGGCTAGTCAATTCTTGTGAAGGCGGATGACCCTGGGTTTGTCGGCGGCGTCGAAATGACAGGAGACGGCGTCGCGAGTCATGATTTTTAGCTCTTCGAGGGAGTCGGCTTGCGTGAAAATGGAAAAGCCGAGAGCGCGGGCTTCGTAGCCGCCTTCAGGGGACTCTTGGACGGAGAAGATGATTTCGCTTTGCGGCATGCGTTGTTGGCCTGGGAAGATTATATTTGACTGCCGGGCTGTAGAGAAGAATGTATTGAGAGATTGTGGACGCGAGAGTGCCAAACTAAATTCAAGATCCGCGCCCTGGAAACCGCAGGATGCGGCACGCGGCAGGGAAAAAGCGGGAGAGCACAGACTGAAGTCTGTGCCACGTCTCCGAGGCTGAGCTTTTGCGGAAGAAGGCGCGGCCACGCTGCCGGGGCTACGCGAATAATTGGCGCTGGTGGAGTTGGCCTGGGTCTGGGCGGCGGCGTTTCCTTCGGGGTGGCAACGTAGCGCGGCGTGCTTTGGGGATGGCGGGTGGCTGGCCCAGAGCGTCGGTTGCGTGGGCGGCGACGTTCAGCAGGACAAGGTCGGCCATTCGCAGTACGTCGTATCCTCTTGCGCGGGTGCGCATATCGGTTTCCGCAGCGCACTCCCATTCCATGGCGTTAAGTAAAGCCGTTACGCTGCTTGACTGGTCACGCCGCAAGCTCAGAATTTCGGTGGTGATGCTCATGATGCCCCCAACGCAGGAATGTTTTGTTCCTTTGGGGCAGAACCACCAATGGAACTTTCGTACTATGCTGGCGGTACTACGTTGTGAATTTCTGAGGGAAAGAGCAGGGTCGGCCATCCGCCCGCCGTAGATGCTGATATTGGTCGCGAGTCACGCGGAGCCATCTGAAGTTGCAGACTCCTCCGCGTTTTGCTTGGTGTGCGCAGTTTATCCTTTCCAGTCGCGCCTTCCTCCTGTTGTGTCGTAAATGCCGTACTTCTGTAGGAGTTGCACGCGTACGTTAGTCCTTTTCCTCCAGACAAGAGTGGCTCGTAGAGTGCTGGATGCCGTTGGTAGCCAAGCTGTTGACAGGTAATTGCATAGCTGATAACCATTTGGACCTCGTGTTCTTAGGGCGCTGATAGTAGCATCGATTCCTCGCGAAACG
Source organism: uncultured Acidobacteriota bacterium (assembly GCA_963784015.1). Classification (GTDB taxonomy): domain Bacteria; phylum Acidobacteriota; class Terriglobia; order Acidiferrales; family UBA7541; genus Acidiferrum. Next base: position 2,063,183 of record CAWAPX010000013.1, on the reverse strand, counting down.
AGAAAAGCTGTGGGGGTTTCCCCGCTACAGAAGCAAAGCTTCCCATGTTGTGGAGAGCGTTAATCCAGTCCGGCGTGACAGGTCGGTCCAGCGTCAGCGTAAGCAGTCCGCCATTCCAATCGGCGCCAATGAGTCGCGGCGGCGACTCTGCCAGAGGCTGTCGATTTCGGTCGTCTTGATAACCGTTCCCTCGATTTGGCTCAATCTTTGGAGTGACACGGCTTCGGACTTGTGTCGCTGGATGAGCATTTTGACTTCGGCGATTCTTGAGGGGGGCCTTTCCGTCGGTGCTTGCCTCAGCATTGTAGTGACGATCGCGTCCAGGAATCCGTGGTCCTCTGTGACTTGGCTAATCTGACGATTCCGTGCCTCTGGGGTAAGTTTGGGGGCCGCTTTCATTGTCTACAGTTCGGCATTGGGACCGTTCCGGTGAACATCTCGTTTAACATTCAGCCCCAAGGCAAAAATGTCCGCGGTGGCCAACGCTTCCTTGCCGGGCGCTCGCTGTTCAGGAGCAGCATACTGGAAGTTGGCCAAACGTTGAGTTGGCCCCGTCTCAATGGTTGTGGCTAACATGTCTTCGGTAAAACTGGCCGTGCCGAAATCAGCTATAGCGAGAGAGTTCGACTCTTTGTCGTACAGAATGTTCTCTGGCTTTAGGTCACGATGCACTACACCTTGAAGATGGGCCGCCTCGACGCCGTCCAAGACTTGACTGAAGAGAGGCAATACTTGGGAATGCGGGATTCCACTCTGAATGATGTACCGCAGGTTGGAGTGGTATCTGCGCATTACATAAAATGGGCCAGTGACCTCGCCGCTGATAGAGATGCCATTGTCGATTACCGTGACGATATTCAAATGCTTATTTCGCGCGAGGAAAGCGATCTCGTTCTTAAACCGACGCCGCTTGTCCGAAGTTGCTTTGTCTTTCGCAAGGATCTTGAGGGCAACCGGCTTCTGGTCAATTCCGAGGCCACCGTAGACGCGGCCAGCGCCACCTTCGCCGAGCAGTTCGTTAACGACATACATCCCGAACGTCGTCTCGAACGATATTGACGTTTTTAGCTTATCCACAAAATTAGACTCCACTGATTGCTGCTGTAGTAAGAATTGTAGCAACGCCGCGTAGTACGATGGAGCACAAAATCCGCGAGTCGGGACTAGGGAGGTCCCACTCTATATTGCTTGTCCGCTGAGGATGTGATACAGCGTGGCGTGGCTCAGATGCGCCATTGGTGTGAGATTGTGATGGCTGCGTCGATATTCGTTGGGGCGCGACCTAGCCAGGGTCCTTCGCTGCGCTCAGGATGACAGCTTTTGGGAGATTCGGATGACAGCGATTGGGGGTGTGTGGGACAATGCGCGGCCATGGCTGTTTACCATACTTATATTCTGTGCTCGGCGACTGGGGTGCTATACGTTGGGGTGACGAATAATTTGGAACGGCGGGTGCTTGAGCATAAGCGGAAATTGCTTCGGGGGTTTACGCAGAAATATGATGTGAATCGGTTGGTGTGGTTTGAGCCGTTTGGAGATGTGCGGAACGCGATTGCGCGAGAGAAGCAGATCAAAGGTTGGCTTAGGGGGAAGAAGCTGGCGTTGATTCGAGCGGGTAATCCGGCGTTTCGGGACTTGAGTGGGGATTTTCATCGAGGGTAGGTGGGTCGCTTTGGATTCGGTGTAACGACGGATTTGCGGTTGATCACAGCAGTGGGTGGTTGGGAGAGACCAAGCCAGGGTCCTTCGCTCCGCTCAGGATGACAGCACGGCAAGTTTTAGGATGACAGTCGGAAACCAGGAGGCATTGAATGGCTAGCGACGAGAAGAGGAAGATGAATAGCGACGAAAAGAATGAGATTGGACGTAGGGAGTTTATCGGGACGGCGGCGCGTACGGCTGGCGCTGCGGCGGCGGTGGGAGGGGTGATGTTTATACCGGCGGCGCGGGTTTGGGGGTCGGCGGCGAACTCGGCTGTGCGGGTGGGGTTGCTGGGTTGCGGCGGGCGGGGGACGGAGGACGCTACCAACCTGTTTGAGACGGGCGGGGCGCGTGTGGTGGCGCTGGGCGATATGTTCCAGGACCAGCTGGATACGGCGCGGGCGGCGTTTGACAAGATGCAGACGGCGAAGGGATTTGCGGCGATTGATGCTTCGCAGATTTTTGTGGGGCCGATGGCTTACGAGAAGATTGCGGCTTCGAAGGAAGTGGACGCGATTGTGATTGCTACGCCGCCTTATTACCACCCGTCGCATTTGGAGGCGGTGGTGGCGGCGGGGAAGCATGTTTACTGCGAGAAGCCGGTGGCGGTGGACGTGCCGGGGGCGAAGAAGGTGATGGAGATTGGCAAGCGGGCTGAAGGGAAGTTGAGCTTGGATGTGGGATTTCAGATTCGGGATTGTCCCCCGTTTGTGGAGTTGGTGAAGCGGATTCATGGAGGGGCGCTGGGGAAGATTGTTTGCGGCGAGGCGCATTATCTTTCGGGGTATTTGGACCGGCCAGCGTGGCCAAACGCATCACCCACGGAACGGCGTTTGCGGAATTGGGTGTATGACCGCGTTTTGTCTGGCGACATCATCGTGGAGCAGAACATTCACGTGATTGATATTTGCAATTGGATCATGCAGGGGCACCCGGTGAAATGTTCGGGAGCGGGCGGGCGGTTGGGGCGGCCTGCGGATGGGGATGTCTACGGGAATTACAACGTGGTGTTTACGTATCCCGGGGAAATCGATGTGACGTTCAGCTCGACGCAATTTGCGAAGGGGTGGTGGGACGTTACGGAGAGATTTTTTGGGACGAAAGGGACTTCGCAGTCGCCGTACTCGGGACCCTTGGGGATTTGGGGCGACGAGCCGTGGCAGACGCCGCAGACTCCCGAGAAAGATGCGCAGGGGTTTTCGGCTACGGGGAAATTTACGTCGAATCTGGAATTTGCGGATGCGGAGAAGAAGAAATTGTTCGTGGAGAGCATTACTTCGGGGAAGTTTCATAATCAGGCGGCGACGGGAGTGGAGTCGGCGGTTTCGTGCATGATGGCGCGGACGGCGGCGTATACGGGGAAGGAAGTTACGTGGGATGAGCAGTGGAAGTCGAAGGAGGTATGGGAATCGAAGATTGATTTGAATAAGTTGAGCTGACGGGTCGAGTTGGGCTGAGGTGGAACGTTTGTTTTAACACAGAGGGCGCAGAGGGCACGGAGAAGAGGGAGCGAGATGGGGCGAATAGCGCGGCGGGAGTTTGTTAGGGCGGGAGTTGTGGCGGCGTGTGGATTGGGAGTTGGCGGCGGAGCATTCGCTAGCGAATTGATCTCTCAGGCTAGCGGACCGTTGCCGGTCAAGAAGGGGCTTGTGATGGACATGCTGCCTTCGAAGTTGAGTTATGCGGAGCGGTTTAAGTTGGCGCGGGATGTGGGGTTTGCGGTGGTGCAGGCGCCGACGACGCCGGACATGCATGAAGCGGAGGAGATCAAGAAGGCGGCGGATGCGGCAAACATTCGCATCGATTCGGTGATGAACATGGATCACTGGAAATATCCGCTGTCTTCGAGCGACGCTGCGGTGGTGGCGAAAAGTATGGAGGGGATGAGAACTTCGCTTCACAACGCCAAGCTGTGGGGATCGGATGCGGTGCTTTTGGTTCCGGCGGTGGTTAATGCGCAGACTTCTTACAGGGATGCTTGGACGCGCTCGCAGGCGGAGATTCGTAAGTTGATCCCGCTGGCTGCGGAGTTGAAAATTGTGATTGCTCTCGAGGAAGTGTGGAACAAGTTTCTGCTGAGTCCTTTGGAGATGGCGAAGTATGTCAGCGAGTTTGATAGCCCGTGGATCAAGGCGTGGTTTGATGTGGGGAATGTGGTGCTCTACGGGTATCCGCAGGATTGGATTCGGACTTTGGGAAAGAGTATTTACAAGGTGCATTTGAAAGACTTCAAGCGGAAAGAGGATGGATACGCTTGGGTGAACCTGGGCGATGGGGACGTGGATTGGGCGGCGGTGCGGCAGGCGTTTGCGGAGATTGGATATTCGGGGAGTGTGATTGCGGAGTTGGATGGCGGGGATGAGGCGTATTTGCGGGATGTGAGCAAGAGGATTGATCGGTTGGTGGTTGGAGTGGCGTAGCTCGTGAAAGAAAAAGAGGAGAGAAGGGCAAAGGATAACGCAGAGACGCAGAGTGCGCAGAGGTTTCGCAGAGAAGATGAGAAGGAGAGAGGCTGGAGAGGAGTTGCGGGAATTTGGCGCGGGCTGGGCGCTTGCGGGGGATTGAAACTAGGGCCGGAACGACGGTTCGGGGGCTTAGCCTGCTGCGGTTACGCCTACGCCGAGTTCCTTGAGTTTTGCGCGGGCGGCGCGTTCTTCTTCAGTGCCTGGATAGCGACGTACGACTTCGCGTAGTTCGCGGACCCCAGCAGTCTTCTGACCTAGATCGATGAGCGCCATACCTTTTCTGAGACGAGCCGGCGCGAGCTTGAAGCTCTTCGGATAGACCGTGAGGACCTTGTCATATTCGGCGACGGCGTCCTGATACTGCTTCTGGTGGTAGGCAATTTCGCCGAGATAGAACTGCGCGTTCGAGGCGAGATCGGTGTCGCTGTAGTACTTCAAGTAGTCGAGAAATTCCTGCCGAGCTAGATCGTACTTGCCGCTGGTAATGTCGCGCAGCCCGTTGGAATAGAGCATGTCCGCGGAAGGAGCGGGAGAAGCAGCGTTGCTAGCGGCAGGAGGAGCTGCGTTTCCGTCATTCGATGGCCTGGGGCTTGCGCCAGGAGCGGATATGGCGGGCGACGAGCCGGATATTTTGGAATCGATGCTTTGGACGGCGCTTTGAACATCGACGAGCTGCTGATTTAGCTTGCCGAGACGGGATTTAATCTCCTCGAGATTGTCCGAGAGGCCCTGGACCTGGGTGGACATGGTGTCCAGGCGCGCGCCGGAGTTGGCTTGCACGTCTTGAACGGATTTTTGAACGTTGCCCATGGTGGCGTTGAGTTTGCCGACGTTTTCGCTGGCCTGCTCGACGAGCGTTTTGAGGACGGTGTGATCCGTCGTGATCTGAGTGGACATGTCCTTTTGACCTTGCAAAAGCGTGGTGACATCGCGCTGCAGGTCGATAATTTCGCGGGCGACGGCTTCCGCCGGGCGCGGCCCGATGAGGCTGCCGCCTAGAGCCCCAGCAAATATGGCGGCGGCAAAAAGAACGATGGTGCGGATTTTCATGAAAAAAAACCTCCTCAGATGCGTCTGCTTCTCAGACGTAATGTTCAGGCCAGGGAAGAGCGCTCTAACTTTTAACAGCTGAGCAGCCAGCAAAGCTGGAACCGGGCGGCCCTTTATTCACTTTAACGGCAGAGCCGCGCGCGAGCAAGAGGTTGCTCGGCCACGCGGCTCTGTCGGTCATCGAACAGTTACGAGGTTACCCTCGGATTAGTTGGCTTTAACGAAGTGGCCGACACGATTGCGCTGCCAGCATTCTTCGGTGCTCTCGGAGCAGAATGGTTTCTCTTTGCCCAAGCTGGTCGTGTTTAGGCGGTCGGCGGAGATGCCGAGAGAGACCAGATAGGCCTTGACGGCCGCTGCACGGCGATCGCCGAGGACGAGGTTGTATTCGGTAGAGCCGCGTTCGTCGCAATGCCCCTCGATGGTGACCTTAATTTGCGGATACTTGCGGAGGAAGTCCGCAGTCTTTCCAAGGGCGTCTCGGGCATCGGCACGAATGTCGGCCTTGTTGAAGTCGAAGTAGGCGTCCTTCACTTCCTGGAGGAAGAGGGCGTTATAGTCGATAGCCGCCGGCGGCGGTGGCGGCGGCGGTGGCTGGGCCACGGTGACGCGTACGCTTGAATCCGCGGAGCCGCCCGGACCGCTGGCGGTGATCGTGTAGGTCGTGGAACCAGAGGGATTGACTTTGGTAGAACCTTGAGCCGTCACTGCGCCCACTCCAGGCGAGATCGTGAGCTGTGTAGCGTCAGTGGAAGTCCAGCTCAAAGTTGTCGAATCGCCGGGATTGATCGATGTTGGGTTGGCCTGCAGCGATACAGTCGGGCGCGCAGGCGCAGGGGCAGGAGCTGGCGGAGGTGTAGGTGGCGGTGGAACCTTCTTTTTGCAACCCGCCACAAAGGCAAGCGACAGCATGACACTGAGCATGGCCCCGCGGTAAAGCGAGCTAGAAACCCGAATCATTCGAATCCTCCTCAACGTAAGAATCCTTTTTTCGTCCCACCAGAGCGGTCATGGTATCACTAGCGGGCTGGGTAAAGGTAAATACATCGTACCACGATATATTACACATAGCACACAGACAAATGCCACAGAATGTAGCAAGAAGCAACAGCAAAAAGTCTAGATCAGGGAGAATACTGCAACCACCACGTCTGATGCGCGGCAAAAACGGAAAGATTCGATAAATTCATGCCGGTCACTGTCCTACTTGGACGACCAGTTGGGTGATTCGTTGTGGCCATCGGTGGTTAGCTGATGAGGTTGGGAGCCGTCGGCAAGCATAGTCCATATCTGGCGCGGGCCAGTGCGGGTGGATTCGAAGACGATATGGCGGCCGTCTGGGGCCCAGCTGGGGCGCTCGTTGCGAGAACCAGAGTCGGGAGTGAGGTTGATGATGTGCTGCGAAGTCGGGTCCATGACGTAGATATCGTAATTGCCATCGGGGCGGCGCCAGCTAAAGGCCAGCAATTGGCCGTTGGGTGACCATGCGGGATCGATGACATAGCCCTTGTCCGGAAGATCGAGAAGACTGACATTGGTGCCGTCGGCGTTCATCGTGTAGAGCTTGGGAATTCCACCGCGATCGCTTACGAAGACGACGCTTTGGCCGGTCTTGGGATTCCAAGCGGGGGATGTGCTGCCACCGTTGGAGAAGGTCAAGCGCTTGGGTTTGCCGCCGCTTGTGTCGGTGACGTAGAGCTCGGGATTGCCGGCCATGGAAGAAGAGAAGATGAGCTGCGTGCCATCGGGGGACCAAGCGGCGGCGCTGTTGGTGCCGCGGAAGCGGGGGAAGGAGATGACTTTGCCGGCGTCCATGGAGTACATGCAGATTTGGGCGTTCACGACACCGTTGTAGGGCTGGTAGCAGGTGAAAGCAATGCGCGAGGCGTCTGGGGACCAGCGCGGCATGAGGGAGATTGTGCGGAGAGTCGTCAGGGGATGCTGGTTGGCGCCGTCGTAATCCATTAGCCATACCTCTTTGGAGCCGGTGCGCGAGCTGATGAAAGCGATCTGCGTAGACGCGATGCCAGGGAGACCGCCGGAGAGTTTGAAGATTATTTCGTCAGCAAATTGGTGGGCGAATTTGCGGACTTGCTCATCCGTAGGCGCGCCTCGATAGACTTTGCCGACGACGGACTCGCTGGAGGAAGTAGTGACGTCATAGAGCCAGGCTTGGATGGCAACTTCGGAAGTGGTTTCGGTGAGATTGCCGAAGGCGACGTAGTGAGCGTTGACTTGGGTGTCGGTCCAAGAGGCGCGCTGGAGTTCGCTTGGCTGCGTGGGAGCTTGGGTGGGATAGAAACTCGGGCTGACGAGATCGAGGATGCCGCTGAACGCGAGATCGTCGCGGACGATTTGGGTGAATTGCTGCGAATGGACTTTGGCGTTGTCCGCGCGAGGGCCGAAGTCGGCTACAGCGAGGCGGATTTTATCGACGCCGAGGCCCGTGCCTGTGCGGAACCAAGCCTCCTTGCCTTGTTGTGCATTTATGGGCCATGCCGCGAAGCTGAGAACTGTTACTGCGAGAAGACAACTGAAACGATTGAACTTCACTAGCACTCTTACCTCCGGTTTTCCTTCCCGCACAATGCGCGAACGAAGGAACTGCTTCAGCGTATTAAGGACAGATCAAAGTCGAATGTAACATCCACACTAGTTCCTTGGAAATCATTGGGAAGCGGTCCGAAGTGAATGCCGTCCAACGCGCGTTTTGCCGAATTGTCCATTGAGAGGTTGCCGCTGGATTGTTCCATCTGGACATTCTGAATGGAGCCGTCGCGGTTGATGCGAAAAGTCATTACGCAATGGGCCTGGCGTGCAGCGCGAACCGCCGGATCGATTGTGGTTTGGAGCCAATTCTGCCCAACGCTGCGGCGGACCGCCTCGATGTACCAAGCATAGCGAGAAGCAAAGTTGCCGCCGCCTTGGCCTTGTACGGTAACAGGACCAGAACCGCTACCCGGTGTTGGAGCGTAGCTGGTAGGAAGATTGGGAGAGCCACCTTTGCCGTAATCCACCGCGTTTGGGGGCGGGGGGATTTTGGGCGGATCGACCTTGGAAGGATGCGTGATGGGTTTTGGTTTTTCGTTTTTGAAATCGGGAATTTTTTCCGCCGGCGTTTTCGGTTCTGGCGGCTTGGGTTCTTCCTTGTACAGGCCTTTTGTCGGATCGACGGTTTTGCTTTCCGTTACCGAGGGCTTCGAAGGCATAGGGATACCCGCGGCCGGACCGACGAGCTTTACATTCACGCTTCCTTCCGTGCCACCAATGCCACTCCATTCGGGGCCTCTCATCTGGAGATAAATGGAAACTGCAATCCAGAGAGCGAGAAATATGTGAAGAACCACAGAATAGACGAGAAATTTTCGGAGATCGAGATCTTCGGCCGAATTGGCTCCGAAGCGGTCAACCGAATTGACGATGGCGGTGTTCATTTTCCGCTCATAAGGGCTCAGCGCGTGCGGGCGCGTTCCGACAGTGGCTCCGTAACAATACTAATATTACTGACGCCGGATTGGCGCAAAGTGTCGATCACCTTGGCGAAAGTGCCGAAGGGAATTGTTTCGTCGGCGCGAAGGAAGACCGAATCCTGCGGCTTCTTAAGCTGGGCTGCTACCTGAGCACCAAGCTGGTGAATGTTAATAGGACTGTCGCCGAGATAGACGCGCTGGTTCTTGTCGATGGTGATGACGAGGCGCTGCTCGTTGATTTCTTTAACGGTGGTGGTTTTGGGGACGTCGACTTCGATGCCGGACTGAAGGATTGGTGCGGTGATCATGAAAATAATGAGCAGCACGAGAACAACGTCGATGAACGGGACCATGTTGATCTCGGAGAGCGTGCTCTGCGTGTTTTTGGAGAGTTGCGGCATAGTCTCAGGAGGCGGCTGTGGGCTGTCCGCCAAAAAATCTAAGTAAAAGTTTTTTCTATTTGGGCTCCAACTTCAAGCGCAAAAGTGTCGAGACGCTGCGCAAGATCACGAATATTCTGCAAAAAATGGTTGTAGAAGATGACCGCAGGAATAGCAACGAAGAGGCCCGCGGCGGTGGTGATCAGTGCTTCGGCGATGCCCGGGGCTACGGCGCGCAGGCTGGCGGCGCCGGCATTTCCAAGGCCGGAAAAGGCGTCGATGATGCCCCAGACCGTTCCGAAAAGGCCGATGAAGGGAGTTACGGAACCGGTGGTAGCCAGCCAGGACATTCCTTTTTCGACGCGACGGACTTCTTCCGCGGAAGCGAGCTGCATGCTGACGGTGACAGCCTGGAGGCTTTTCAGCTTTCCAGTGGGCTGCGGATTGCCAGTGCCGACTTGGCTCAAAAGTTCGCGATAGCCCGCGGCGTAGACCGAAGCGAATGGCGAGCCAGCGGAAGCGAGCGCTTGCGGGTTGGCCACGCCCTTGGTGGCGCGGAAGATGCGAAGAAATTGATCGCTTTGACGGCGGACGCGGCCAAAGAGGCCGAGTTTCTGAAAGATCATGGCCCATGAGACGATGGAAAATATTCCGAGCAGGAGCAAAATGCCGCGGGCGACCCAGCCCGTCTGTCCAAGAATGTTACCGAGATCAGCGATAAAGACGGCAGAGAACAGAAGAATGGTGCGACCCCTCAGTTAGAAATAAATTTTCCTGACTTCAGAAACGTAGCACACGCCCACAGGGTGGTCAAACAAATGAGATGCGGAAAGATAAAGATGGTGCTGCCTCTTTGGATACAATCAAGAGCGCTTTTTGAAGATTCAAGCGGCCATTGAGAGGGCCGTCCTGCCGAGGTTCGCTGTCGAACAGGTGTGTTAGACTTCGGATTGAGCATGAGCAAAACGTTTGACATCGGGTTGGAGAGACTGACTGGCGGCTCGGGACTGCCCTTGGGCACTAGCGCCGGTATACAGAATGCGAGCGCCGAATTCCAGGAGAGCAGCCTTGGCACATCGCGCGGCACGTTTTTTCTGGAGACATTTGGCTGCCAAATGAACGACCACGACTCGGAAAAAGTCGCGGGGGTTCTGCATTCGCGGGGGTACCGGCAGGTGGAGTCGCCGGAATCGGCCTCGCTGATCCTCTATAACACCTGCAGCATCCGGGAGAAGGCGGCGCAGAAAGTTTTTTCGAGGCTTGGGGAGTTTGGCCTGCAGCAGAATGAAGGCCGGATAATCGGCGTGCTGGGATGCGTGGCGCAGCAAGAAGGCGAGGAGATTTTTAAGCGCGCACCGTGGGTGAGTTTGGTATGCGGCTCGGCGAGTTACAGCAAACTGCCTGAGCTGCTGGCACAGGTCGAGGCAGGGAACCAGCGCGTCACCGGCCTTGATAACGATACCGATGAGACGTTTGAAACGCCCGTGACACGGCGCGACAATCCGTGGCGCGCGTATTTGACGATTATCGAGGGTTGCGACAAGGCTTGCTCGTATTGCGTCGTTCCTTATACGCGCGGGCCGGAGCGCAGCCGCGCCAGCGATTCGATTTTGCGCGAAGTGCGGCAACTTGCGGAGCTCGGATATTCCGAAGTGCAGCTCCTGGGGCAGACGGTCAATTCCTACAAAGATCCGACGACGCGCAAGATGCGCTTTTCGGAATTGCTGCTGGCTGTCGCGGACGCCCCGGGCATTCGCAGAGTGCGTTTTACAACTTCTCACCCGCGCGACTTTACTCAGGACATTGTGGATGCCATTGATGCACAGCCGAAGTTGTGCAATCACGTTCATCTGCCCGTACAATCGGGATCGACGCGAGTCTTGCAGGCGATGCAGAGAACGTACAGTCGCGAAGAATATTTGGAGAAGATCGCGATGATTCGTGGCGCGAAGCGGTCCATCAGCATTACGACGGACATTATCGTGGGGTTTCCTGGCGAGGCGGAAGAGGATCTTGAGGAAACGCTTTCCTTGCTTGAAGCGGTGCGGTACGACGGAGTGTTTGCGTTTAAATATTCGCCGAGGCCACATACCCCGTCGCTGAAGATGCGCGACGCGATCCCTGAAGAGGAGAAAAGCCGGCGGCTGGCCCTTTTGCAGGAAAAACAGAGAGAAATACAGACGGTGAAACATGCTTCGCTGGTTGGGGGGACGTTTGAATTGCTCGTCGGCGGAAAATCGCGGCGCGAAAATCAGTGGTCGGGACATACTTCCTGCCATCGAGTTATAAATTTCTCTTCCCAAGAGCAAGCGCTTCTGGGAAAGTACGTGCAGATTAGCGTGACGGGAGGGACTCCAACTGGATTGGTTGGAGAGCAGGTTCTCTAACGCGGCGCTTCGAGACTGCGACGGTTGGGTGCGGGTACATTTAGCGGCACAGACTGAAGTCTGTGCTACTCCGGGAGGTCACATGGAAGTGGAGATGAAAATCCGCGGCCTGATGATGGATCCCGTGACGAACATGCCCATCGTTGTGCTTAAGGATGTGCAAGGCCAAGCGATACTGCCGATTTGGGTCGGCGTGTACGAGGCCAACGCGATTGCACTCGAGATTGAGAAGGTGCAGACGCCGCGGCCGATGACTCACGATCTTCTGAAAAATGTTCTGCTCGGGCTCGATGTGCTGGTTCACAAAATTGTAGTGAACGATCTGAAGGACGATACGTTTTACGCCTTGATCTGGGTCGAGCGCGACGGCCAGATGATGACCATCGATTCCAGGCCGAGCGATGCGTTAGCGTTGGCGCTGCGCGTAGATTGTCCGATTTTCGTCGATGAAGAAGTCCTGAAGAATTCGAAGGTTTCCAGCGCTATTACGGAACGCAGCACCAACGAACAGCTGCGCAACTGGCTCGAAGGTCTATCTGACGACGACCTCGGCCGCTATAAGATGTAAATCGATCCGGCGTATTGCCTGGCTCTAATTTGCTGACGCCGTCTTCAGGCCACTTGGGCAGCCCGTCCTTTTTCCTTGGCGACAGATTATTTTTGTGCGATTGAGAGAATCAACTGGCGGACTCTGTGCCGCCAGACCAGCAGCAGGACAATCCCGATAAGAATCAAAGCAAGACTTAGCCCGGCCCAGAGGCCGAAAGCTCCCCAGCCGCGGCGGAAACACAGCCATGCACCGAGCGGCAAACCGATGACCCAATAAGCAGTGAAGTGGCAGAGCATCGGGGTGCGTGTGTCTCCCAGGCCGCGCAAGGCGCCGGTGGCAACCGTCTGAATGCCGTCAAAGAGCTGAAAGGCTGCACCGGCCGCGAGCAGAAATATCGTACTTCGGATGATGGCTTTATCCGGGGTGTATGCGCGTGCAAGCCATCGAGGAAAGACAAGCAGAATGATGCTCGCGGCGGTCATAAACGCGGCGCCGAGAAAGATCGCCGTACCTCCCGCGTCACCCGCGCCTTGCGGATCTTTGCGGCCGATGGCTTGGCCGACGCGCACCGCAGCAGCGGAGGAGATGCCCAGTGGAACCATGTAGGTGAAGGAAACAGTATTCAGAGCGATCTGATGGCTGGCAAGCGCAACGGCTCCGAGCCGGCCGATGAGCGCTGTCACGAACGCGAAAACGCCAATCTCCAGAGTAATCTGCATAGCTGCGGGAAAGCCGAGCGCGATCAGGCGCCTGATGCGTTGCAGGTCTGGCTGGATGGGAGTATGAAGCAACCGCGTGCGATGACGCCGGTCGTACCAGAGGAGATAACCCACGAGTAGCCCTGAAAGATAAATGCGTGCCCAGGCAGTGGACCAGCCAGAACCCACCGTGCCCATAGCGGGAAACCCAAGCTTGCCGTAGATAAGGAGAATATTTCCGCCCGCGTTGATGAGGTTCGCGGTGATCAGAGCGAAGGCGATGGGCCGTACCAGATTCATAGCCTGCATGCAGCGGCGCACAGCAAAATAGAGGAGGAGCGGCATTGTGCCCCAGGCCAGTGCTTTTGAATAGGGAACTGCGAGCGCGATCACCTCGGGAGCGATGTGCATGTTGCGAAGCAAAGGATCGAAAAACCAAACGGGGGCCATCAATAACGGCGCAAGCGCCAAGCTGAGATAAATGCCGTGCAGAAGCGAGCGATGGCAGTCCTCCCGCTGACCGGCTCCAAACGCTTGAGAGACGAGCGTATCCAGCCCAATCAGCAACCCAGCTCCGAACATGGCGAGAACATTGACGAGAATTCCGCCAAGGCTCACCGCAGCGATAGCTACTGCACTGTTGGGAAGACGTCCAACCATCATAGTGTCCACGATGGCCATGCTCATCCAGCCGACTTCTGCGAGGACCAGCGGCAGAGCCAGTCGCAGCGTGGGACCGAGTTCGGCGCGGAATGTCTTGTAGCGAGTCATAGGTGGAAGAGAAGTGGAAAGAGTTTAAGCGGGCTAATAAAAAGGCGCAAACGGGCTCGAACACGGATGATGTGAAAGCAGGGACGACGAGGAGGAGCAGAGTCCTTGTTGAGCGGGATGGGTAACTTCGGTGTCGTTATAGACCTTAAGTCCCATTGACCGGAACGGTGGGTCACCGTAGCCTGCGAAAAGTCCGGTTTTCGTGTGCTTTGTGATGGGTTTGTAGGTTCAAGAAGTCTGACCCAAGGATATTTTTTCAAAACGATCTGGAATGGCTGGTACGGCTTGCGATTGGGCAAGTCCAGGAGACAACCGTGGGCATTGGGAACATTTCCAGCTTTGAAGCGCGAACTCAGACTATTCGGGCTGGGGTACGCTTGAATTCTCGCGTGCCTGTGGCGGTGGAATGGGCGGAGTCGGGCCGCGCGATGCGCGCGGAAGGTTACACTGCGGACGCCAGCACAACTGGGTGCCTGGCCATCATCCCGCATAGTTTTCCGGTGGGGCAGCGGCTCGTCCTAATCAATTTGATTAACAAGAATGCTTGCGAAGCGATCCTGATCTGGCGAGGACACGAAGGGCGAACGGGGTGGGAACTGGGTCTGCAACTTCAAGAAGCTTCGATGGATTTTTGGGGCTTGGATTTTTAGAGGACTTAAGCGTGGGTCTGCGCTGCGTTTTCATAGTCCTTCTCTACTTTTTTTAACGAACTACACGGATAAGACCGTGGGTCGATACGCCTTACCTTTCCCAAAACAGAACTTCTGAGTTTTCCACCGTCCCGGCTGTGAATTTCCACTTTTCTCTTGCGCTAGAATGGGTTGCGAACGTAGAGTGGGCCTAGAGCTAGGGGGCTTACTGCACACAGCACCCACATATAGGGACCTGGTTGCTGTATCGCGTCGGCGCGATTTACCATGCGCATAGGCGGAGGCAGAAAAGCATGACTGCCATCATCACGGTTGCAAATCAAAAAGGCGGCGTTGGGAAAACGACCACGGCGATTAATTTGTCCGCTGCGTTGGCGCATCGCGGCAAACGCACGCTCTTGATTGATCTGGATCCTCAAGCAAACTCTACGATCGCATTTTACTCATCCGGCGAAATCGCGACTTCTATGTTCGACGTACTGAGCGAGAGCCGCGCGGCGATGGCGTCCGTTATTAAACCTAGCAAAGATCCTCTTCTTTTCCTTGGGCCGGGACGTCTGGCGCTGGCCAAGCTGGAGCAAGTGCTAGCGGGTCAATTCGACGCGCCATACCGATTGAAGGATTCGCTCGCGCCGATTTTGAAGGAATACGATTACATCGTGCTGGATACGCCGCCATCCCTGGGGATTCTGACGGTGAACGCTCTGGTGGCTTCGACACATTTGCTGGTGCCAATCCAAGCGGCATATTTTGCGATCGAAGGGACGGACGACCTACTCGAAACTTACGAGCGAATTCGCGCGCGGCCCAATCCAGGGCTGAAGGTTCTGGGCGTGGTCATCACCTTGTTCGACAAACGGACGAATATTTCGCGCGATACGCATGGGCAGATTCGCACAGTGTTTGGCGAAGTGCTTTTCAAGACGAAAATTAGCAAGAACGTGCGACTCGAAGAGAGCCCGGCGTACAAAGAGACGATTTTAACGTTTGCTCCGAAATCACCGGGCGCGATCGAGTACAAGAAATTGGCAGGGGAGGTTATCCAACGTGTCGAAGAGGATCGGGTTACCCGTCACGCTGAAGATGCGGCATGACGCGCACTACGTTGAATCACTGACGAGTTATAGCGGGGCAGCGGTTGGACGAATGATCCCCGTGGATCAGATACGCCCCAATCCGGATCAGCCGCGCAAGGCTCTGGGAGATCTGCGCGATCTTTCGGATTCCATCCGCGAAAAGGGCGTGCTCGAACCGCTCTTGGTGCGGTTTGTGCCCCGCGAAGACTGCTACTACATCATATCCGGCGAACGGCGTTACCACGCTTCCCGTGCGGCGGGCCTGCGCGAGGTTCCTTGCATCGAGAAAATGGCGGACGACGCCGAAACGTTGGAAATCGCGCTTATTGAAAATATTCAGCGCAAAGATTTGACGCCGTTTGAAGAAGCAGACGGGTTACACCGTTTGGCAACGCAATTCGAGTACACGCACGAAGATGTTGCCAAGAAAATTGGGCGAGCGCGCTCTTCCGTTACGGAAACGCTCTCGCTCAGGAATATTCCGGAGTCGTTGCGCAAGAAGTGCGTGGAGCATGGAATTATCTCGAAGTCGCTGCTGCTACAGATCGCGCGCCAGCCAACCGAAAAGAAAATGATCGAGATGATGCACCGAATTATGCAGGGTGGGTTGACGCGCGATGAAGCTCGACGCGAGAGGCGCGACGAACAGGGCGGTCCTCAGAGGCCGCAGCCGTTCATCTTTCAGTTTGAGCCTGAGAACGAAAGCTTCAGGTTCCGCATTCAGTTTAAGAAGAGCCATGTGTCGCGCGATGAGTTGATTGTGACGCTGAGGGAGATTCTAGGACAACTCGAGGGAACAAACTCAGAAGCCGCGGATTCTACGGCGGCTTAGGCAGTTCACGTCTAGATCGAAGACGGGCACGGCGATGCCGTGCCCCTACGAACTTCTCAGATGGTCGAATTCACTCCTCAGCAGATGCAAGTTCTGGAGAGATTGTTCACGGCGGGCTTTCGGCCGATTGCGATTCCTCCGTATGAAAGTGCATTGTGTGTACGACGTGGCGAATGCGCTGCAGTGCTCTCGCCGATCCCCAACGGGGGATTGAAGCTCCTCGCACCGCCGTCTTACCTCGTCGATGGAAATCTGAGCGTGAGGCTCAAGCGCGGCGCGGGAGAAGTCTTTGTGTGGAAAAAGACTGAATTGCCGGCGACGCCAGAGCGATTGCACGAGGTTTCGGCGTTTCGTCGGGAACTCACGGACATTTTGGAGCTTCCACCAACTCAATAATTCACGGCGAATTTGCAATTCGTCCGGTCTCCCGGCAAACTAAAAACGTTATGACAACTTACGACATTATTTGCATTGGCGCCGGACCCACCGGACTGGCCTGCGCCATCGAGGCGAAGCGCGCAGGTATGAAACCGTTGGTCATCGACAAGGGCTGCTTGTGCAACTCGATTTACCATTACCCGGTCAATATGGTGTTTTTCACCACGCCGGAGCTACTTGAGATCGGCGACCTCCCTCTGATCAGCGCAGCGGAAAAGCCAGTGCGCGTTGAGGCGTTGAAGTATTACCGCAAGGCGGCAGAGCACTACGAGCTGGATTTGCGGCTCTTTGAGCGCGTGCTACGAGTGGACGGTCATGACGGCGACTTTACCGTCGTGACGCAGGCGGAGAAGGGAATTCAAGAGCGATACACGTCGAGAAAAATCGCAGTTGCGACAGGTTACTACGATCTTCCCAACGTGATGGGGATTCCCGGAGAAGATTTACCTCACGTCTCGCACTACTACACGGAGCCTTTCGAGTTTTGGAATCAGGATGTGGTGGTCATTGGCGGAAAGAACTCCGCCGCGGAAACCGCGCTGGATTTGTACCGCAACGGCGTGCGCGTGACGTTAGTACACAGACATGCGGAGCTCGGTGCTTCTATCAAGTATTGGGTGCGTCCGGACATCGAGAACCGGATCAAGGCTGGACAAGTGAAGGCTCTCTTCGAAACGCGCGTCAAAGAGATCACCCGAGATGAAGTTGTTGTGCAAAACGGCGCGGGCGAAAAACGGTTGCCCGCCAAACAAGTCTTCGCTCTGACTGGCTATCATCCCGATTATGCGTTTATCGAAAGCCTGGGCGTGAGGCTCGATCCCGACACGAAAAAACCAGCGCTTGATCCGAATACGCTCGAAAGTAACGTGCCGGGAATTCATTTGGCGGGCGTGGTGATCGGGGGACGGCACACCGGCGATATATTTATCGAAAACGGGCGGTTTCACGGAAAACAAATCATTGATGCGTTGAAGCCGTGATTTGCTTAGAGGGCGGAATTATGTTGAGGACAAAAATTTGCCCGTGCAAAGGACGTTTGTTAGACTCCTAGCCTATGGCATCCATCTTTAGGGAAGTCGGCGAAACTTTCAGCACGCTGGTGCAAGGCTTCAGCGTGACCTTCCGGAATATGTTTCGTAAAACGGTCACCGAAAATTACCCGTTTGAGCCAGTGCATTTTCAGCCGCGCTATCGCGGGATTCACGTGTTGCATCGTGACGAATCCGGCCTCGAGAAGTGCGTTGGATGCTTTCTCTGTGCCGCGGCCTGCCCCGCAAATTGCATTTACATTGAAGCCGCGGAAAATACGGATGCCAGCCGAATTTCCGCCGGAGAACGTTACGCCAGCGTTTACAATATCGATTATTCACGCTGTATTTTCTGCGGTTACTGCGTGGAAGCATGCCCAACGGATGCAATTACTCACGGACACGGTTTTGAACTCGCCACGTACGACATCAATTCCTTGATCTACCGTAAAGAACAGCTCCTCGAAGAACAGCCGGCCGCCCCAACCACCGGTCACTAAACCACTCATTTTTGTAATCGCTAAGAGCGTTTCCGTCTAGGCGGATTCGCTATTTTTGTGTCTGCGTAAGCCTGCTCGCCTGCCTGAAGTGCGCCTCATAACTCATATAAAGCAGCCAAGACGTAACGCTGTGATGAGGTTCGGTTACGGGAGGATGCGATGGGATATGGCGGAGGCGGAGAGATGCAGTTCCGGGATGCTCTGACGCTGGGGAGGGCAGCGAGGGCGGGAAGTGCGTTTGCGCGTGCTCCGCTGGACGCACCTTTAGGGCGCGTTGGAGTGCGGAGCGTCGTCGCCTTTTTTGGTGCAGGAGCAATCCAGAAGCTCCCCATAGCATGTAAAAACTCAGGATTGGCCGATGTTTTCGTTCTGCGGGGCAGCTCGATCCGCAAGAAAGTTATCGGACACAGAATGCGTGACGGAGTTGCGGGATTTGCCAGTGGAAAGCAAGTCCGCCTCGCGCGCGGAGCGTTCGCGTTCCTCCAAAAGGAGACGCGCAAGAGTTGCGTTCGCGTTGTCGTCCATCCATTGATCAAGCAAGGCCGCAATCTCCTTGCGGATATTGGCGGCATGGGAAAGACGCGACAGCTCAAAGCTTTGCAACGAATTCTTGGAAGCCGAGAGAAGGAACTCCCAAGGGGGCTGGGTCGAACGAGTGGTCACATAACCTCCGTTACGGGGACACCGCGAATATTATCGTATCGGTAAAACGTGTCAAGGATACTTAGAGGTAATGGCCTTGTGGAAATCTGTGGAAAACTTTGTGGCCCTAGGAATGGATCGCGCGGCAAATCGAGGGCCGCTTGAGGCCAGCATATTCAAAGAGCCTGGCGGTTTAACGCAATCCCTGCGTGCATGCAGCGCATGCGACGGGGACTACGAAGACCCCGACCGCACAGCACGGATGCCGGATGAGGGAGAAGAGGATTTCGCGCGGGAGAAAGCGCAAGACAAAGGCCAAGGAAGAGTCGAGAACGAGACTGAACTCGATGATGAAAATCCAGAACGCTGATGGCCCGGGCGCGGCCAACCAACGAGTTTCCTGCAAGAAAAGCATGAACAGCAGGGAAGGAGGCGATGCGATGCGGAGGACGAAACAAACTAAGGCAAGGCCGGTGGTCTTGCGAAGGCAGCGAGAGGTAATTCGAGACGTAATGCTGAGCGCGGGGCAGTGCGCCACTTGGTTGACGCTGGATGAGCTGGCGAAATTGACGCTCTATCCGCCGGCCAGCATTTCGGCGCAGCTTCGGCATATGCGAAAGCCGCGGAACGGGGCGTATACCGTGGTGAAGCGGTGCAGAACGACGAACAAGGCCATGCGCGCGGAAGGCTTCGGCGCCGTGTGGGAATACTCGGTGATGCAAGAGCGGTGCGTGCCTGTTCGGAGAACCGTGCGTAGAAGGCGCAAGGCGCGAGTGGCGCGGCAAGCTGCGAGCTGTTGAACAGGGCGGCGGTAGAAATTTCGGTGACGAAAAGCTGATGGAGAAGCGAAGCGCACGACGAGTGCGCTGTGGCGGAGGAGCCATGAGCGTAAAGCCGGAGCTGGCATTTGATGTGTGCTGGGATGTCTATCGAGGGGCGCGCGAGGTGATGGAGTCGAAGCGCGGGATCTCGGCGTTGAACTGGAAGGACACGGGCAAATTTCTGTGGCGGCCGGATATACGTCCGCGACTCAACGAATGGGTGGCGGACTTCGCGTTGGCAGGGCAGAAGGCGCTCGATGGGCCGGATTGGGCCTCGCGTATGGTGCTTTTCCGCCTCTACTACCTTGGCCTTGCGCCTTACGAGAACGCACGGCATTTTCTCGGCTTGAGCGAACGTAGCTGGGTGAATTGGACGGAGGAAGTCCGCCAACGCTGCGGGAAGGAGCTTCTGCGCCGCGGAATGTTTCCGCCGAGGAAGTATTTTAGCGAGCCCGCATAGATCACTGCGCCAGGCATAAGACTACAGCTGTTGCCCTCGCGCCATGACTTCGGTTATGATATCAGTATGCGAAATCACAATGTGAAGCGTTCGGCGAGTCGCGGACGAACACAAAAAACAGCCCATAACCTACAGACGACATTAAGGCTGCCGAAGCAGCTCTACGAGCGCATCAGGAGTCACGTTCAGCGAGACCAGGCACTCAGCGTGAACGAGTTCATCGTGAATGCGTTAGCGGCGTATGTGCGAGCCGTTGAGCGTAAGGCGATTGATGACGCGTTCCTTGGAATGGCTGACGATAAGCAATATCAGCGAGAGTCGCTCGCGATCGCGGAACAATTCTCTGCGAGCGATGTCGAAGCACTCGAACTATCCGAGCGGGATTTGATCGGCTCATAAATGATCCGCGGAGAAGTGTACCAAGCGAATTTAGATCCCGTTGCGGGCTCTGAGCAGGGAGGTACGCGGCCCGTGCTCATCGTGAGCCGCGACGCACTTAACGCGAATGCTCCCATCGTAATCGTTGTTCCGTTAACAAGCCGCGAGAACAAGAAGCGCCTTTACCCGACGCACGTCGAGCTCGCTGCTGGCGAAGGATCTTTGTCGAAGAGTTCCGTCGCTCTGTGCGAGCAAGTGCGCGCAATTTCGAAAAATCGCCTGACAAAACGCATTGGCCAGGTGAGCGCACACAAGATGTCTCTGATCAACGCTACGCTCGTAATCGCGCTCGATCTTCCCGAGCGCGTCAAAATATAAGTGGATCGCCGATGCGGAGGAGTTTGCCGTGTTCGGTGCTGGGGACGCGGGTGTTGGTGGCTAGGCGGTAGAAGTGATCGAAGCGTTCGGCGGGCGCCCATGGTGGTAGTTGCGCGCGGCGCAGATCGGTGAAGCGCTTTTGGAAGCCGTCGTTCGTAATGCCAGTTTGCGACTCGCGAGCGGGAACCGGACAGCGTGCGCAGGGGTTGCTGCCCTCGAAGGCGATATCGCCGATGCAGAAGCGCACAACGCTCGTGTCCGATTCGGCGAACAGTTGATCTTCCCAGAATGGCGGCAACGGTAACGGTTCAGTTGCGGCCGCAGAGTTGCCCAGCTCACTTGTGCCTGACGGGAACTGGACTCGATCGGCTCCATGAGGGTCAGCCGCATTGATTTCGAGCGTGGTGCGGAAGCGCCGGCGAGCTTCGTCCAGCGTCATGCCGGGGAACCAGTCGCAGACAGCCTTGAGCGATGCCGTGGAAACGATGGTTGGACCGGGCGCCAGCCCGTCATCCGGAAAGCCTTCGCACGTGTAGCGAATCTGAATCGCTTGCTCGAAGTACATGCTGAACCATTCCGCGGCGCTATCGGCATCACCAGGAAACGCAAACGTCATCGCCGGAATGTTGCGCCTGTCTCCGGGAACCGTGAGCGTGACGGAAGTAATGTCCGACGAGTACACAGCGCGGATAAGGTGCATAGCGGCGGTACGCTTGGCATTCACCCAGCGGCCGTCTGCGGAATAGAGAGCCCAGACGCGATCGAGTTCGAGACCGCCATTGGGCCCGATCCGCGCCTCATCTACCGGAACGGGATCGAGCGCTTTGATAGGGTGCAAACGGATATTCGCAAGGCGCGGCGTAGTTTTCCAAGGGTCCACATATGGAGTTTAACAGAGCGTTGCAACAGTGAAGCGCGGCGTAAGAGAACGGACCGCGTCGATAGCGAAGCCTTGAGGCGAACCTAGTCCGCTGAAGCGGCCGCCGCGGCGGGCGATTTCTTTTTCTTGGCCATCTGCTGCACCGTGAAGAGCAACAGAGAACGATCTTGCGCATCCATCTTGCTCAGAAGATGTCTGAGCTTGCGCATGAACCGTAAGTCCTTTCCTGAACTGCCCCAGGCATTGCTGGCGGATTCGGTCCAGGAAGCCGGGATATCCTGTTTGGGCGGTTGGTCTCCATCGTAAAGAAGCTGATAAAGCGGCATCTCCAGGGCTCGAGCCAGTTTTTCCAGCGTTTCGATGGCGGGAACGGTGTGGCCGTTTTCCACTCGCGAAAGATAGCAGCGCAGCAGGCCGGTGCGTTTCTCGATATCACCTTGGGAGAGTTTTTTTTCTTCGCGCAGGACGCGCAGACGTTCGCCGATGATCATGCTTAGCTCCTCAGTAAAACGCTCCGGCTCACGGGCTGGGGGCGCGAGTGGGAATGACTGGACTATAATCTATCGAATAGTTGTTAGTCTAGGAGATTACATCTAAATTTATTGTGGAAATCCATTGGTACGGCTCTCGCAGCAATCAAGCGATTACTCAGCGGCGGGCTGGGCCTGGCACCTCGTGAGAAGACCAGACGCACTATACCTCCTGCGCCAATGGCAAGAAAACATAGGCGCACTGACTCCCGTGGGTCTATTACCTGAAGCTTCTCGGGCAATCAGGCGCTTGCGGCGGATCCATGCCCCGCAACGATGGACTTATACCCACAGCTTCCGGCCTTCTTCATTGCTTCAATGGCCTGCGCGGCTGTCATAAGCGGGGTTGTTTGAACATGAGCGACGGCACCGCCAGCGGCGAACGCAATGGCGATAGCCGCGGCCGACATGTTGTCGGGCATTTCAGTAATGGCGATGACGTCGAACGGCCCGAATGCGAAAAACGCGGAATGCAGTTTGCCGCCGAGTTTTTCGATAGGCAAGCGAACAATATCCAGCCGGTCTTGCGGATCGGCCATCAAACGGGCCCAAGCTTCCTTGGTATAGCTGACTTGGTGGCAGTAATAAGGCATGGATGGTCTCCTTTCGTTACGGGGGGAATCTTCCGAGGAATAGGTCCGGGGTACGAGACGACTATGTTCTTGAAAACAAAGAGTGTCAAGAAAAAGTAAAGAAATATAAAGATTTCTCTTGACAAATATTGAGGATGTGGTACACTTTCTCTCGTAGAAAAGTGCGTCCCGGTCTTGGCCGGGACGTTTTGCATTTCAGGGCGAATATTTGTCGCTCCCTTCGAGAGCCTGACTTCTAGAAAGACCAATCTTTCATCTGCCAATCGCAGTTTGCGGCGCAGTCGTCGCGAGCGCCTAAGTGTCTTTACACGAGCGACTTCCGCCTGATTTGCAGACTTTTGTAGCGCCGGCTTCCAGCCGGCAGATTTTACGATCGCGGCGACCCACAAACCAGCCGGCTGGAAGCCGGCGCTACACGGAACGAGCAGCCAGTTGAGTTATGTAAGCGCGTCGCGCACATAAGGAGCCAAGATGCCCAGCTATCAAAACGCGGTACCGCCAAGCTCACTCTCCCCAGGTGATGTAGGCTTCAGCTTCAACAACGAAACCTTTCCCGGCAGCGCCCAGGCGGGCAGCCAGTTCGCGCTGCCGAGCTACGCGGGCCAGCCGGATACCGGCACGGCTGTACGCTGGCAGACCATCTTCGGCACCGCGCCGACAGCCGTAAGCCTGATTCTGCAGGGCGCCATGGCGGATGTGGATGCGGAGTATCAAACCATCGACTCTACGTCGAACGCCGCGGGCGAAGCGCGCACGGTGACGGGAGTGCAGGCGAGATTTTTGCGGATTAAGTTTGCTTCATCGACTGGTGGCGCAGGGCTTACGGCGAAGCTCCTCGTTTGATCCGCGTGGATCTGTTGGAAGCCGAGTATTGGTAGGGCCGGCATATTGCCGGCAGCTTTCTCGATCGGCGCGACTTAAAAACCAGCCGGCTGGAAGCCGGCGCTACACGGAACCCCTACAGTCGTCACAGAAATCGAATTATGCGTTGCAGTGCTTATTGCGCGTCCAGAAAATGCAGTCACGCCTGGACGCCGTGCAAAAACCGCGCGGAAAAGGGCGCTATGTTTTGCAAAAGCCATCTTCGCGCGATCTGCGGCGTTTACCTGGGACTTTGCGTTACGGGCTTTCCGGAACGGATGCATGTGCGCAGATCCGCGGCGAGCTCCCGGCCAGCTGGGTCGCAGTAACAGTGAACTCGGCATCGACTATCGAAAAGTCTCCACGGCGCGCGAAGCGCCCTGGATCGACGCACGACCCCGGCTTGCCGGGACAGGTTCGCCGGACGCGCGGCGTCACCCCGGAAAAATGGAGCGAAACTCCAAACATGAAAAGCAATGGCCATGACACGAGCACCTCGAGAGTGAACGGTCACGGTCCCGTTTCACCTTTCCGCGCGGCGCAACATACAGAGGTGCCGCGTGAACAGGGCAGGGCTGCGTCTGACGATGCACGCGATTTTCCCGCTGCGGCCGGCGCGTCCTCCGCCCCGTCCGGTAAGGAACGCGATGCGTGCGCTGAGGTGGCTCCGCCTCCGGAAGGTGAATCGAAGCACCAGCCCAATCCCAAGAAAAGCGGGGAAAAGGCTGACGGGAAGACGCCGCGCGGCCCAAGCGACGATAAAAACAAAAAGAAACGTTCGGTGTACATTCCGCCTGGCTCGAAACCTCTTCCGGCAGACGGCGTGGGATTTGTGGATGCCATGCACGCACACGTCGATCTCTATCTCGCCTGCGCAAGGCTCGTGAAATCGGGTGACGAGAAAATCGCCCAGCGCATGGTGGAACGCTTGCTGGAGATGTCCTACGGCAAAAGCCCGGCTCCGGCTGGAGATGAGATGCCGCAGATCATTTTCGACACTCCGCGACCGATCGAGGATTAGGCAATCCACGTTTAAAGACGCGTCGAACAAAACTTTTCAAGGGGAAAACAATGGCGACAATCAATACGACGAGCACGACGTCAAATGCACATCTTGAATTCATTGGAATGATCGTGGAAATCGCGGGCGTGGCGTCCGCGGTGGCCGGAGTGGTGCTGAGCCTGCATCATTGGCCAGCAGCCGCAGCGCTGATCGGCGGCGGCGTGGCGTACGTGATCGGCAAGAAACTGCGCGCGTCGTAAGGACTCCTCAACATTTCGGCTTCCTGTTTTTGCGCGTGCGGAGAACCACGACTGTGGCCAAGGACAAAAACTCTGCGACTCGCGGCTCTGGCTCGGCGGACCAGCAGGCCTTGAACCAACGGATGCAGGACCTCCAGAGACGCCGAAACTCGGTTGGGATGCGAACGCTGAGCGTCGACGACTTCTACAGTCCGTTCCCGCAGCAAAAGCTGTTCCATAATTCCAAGGCCAAATACCGGCTCTTCGGCGGCGCGGCTGGTCCGGGCAAGACTAAAGCGCTTCTCATGGAAGCGATTTATCGGGCTCAGCAAGTACCCGGTTCTGACAGTTTGCTTCTGCGGCGTACGTACCCAGAGCTCGAATCCTCGCTGCTCGCGTACTTTCGCCGCGACGTACCTCGGGAGTTCTACAAGAAGTACAACGAGTCGAAGCACGTCGTAACCTGGAGGAACGGCTCGACCACCCGCTTCGGCTACTGCCGCAACGAGAACGACGTCTACCGGTATCAAGGCGCGGAGTTCCTTTTCATCGGGCTCGATGAGCTGACGCACTTCACGCTGAAGCAGTGGCAATTTCTCACTTCGCGAAACCGTTGCCCCGTGCCTGGCAGCCGCTGCAGCATGGCGGGCGCGACTAACCCGGGAAATATCGGCCACGCGTGGGTGAAAGCGCTGTGGGTCGATCGCGTGGCCCCGCCGGGCTTTGAGCAGTCCGGCCAATACCATCGCAAAGATTACGAATTTATTCCTGCGCGGCTAGCCGACAACCCGATTTACGCGAACGATGCGGATTACCGCCGCACACTGGCGGTATTGCCAGAACATCTGCGCAAAGCATTTCTTGACGGCGATTGGAATGTTTTCGCCGGGCAGTATTTCGACATTTTCGATTACGGGCGGCATACCGCGCGGCCGGAAGAGATTCGGCTTGAGGCGTGGTGGCCGCGCTGGATTTCGATCGACTGGGGATTTCAGCATCCCAGCGCGGTGTATTGGCATTGCGCGATTCCTGGTAGCGCTGGCATCCAGCCGGCTGGGTTTGGCGGCAGTGGCGAGCGTGAAAATAGCCGGCAGGATGCCGGCGCTACCCAACGCATCGTTACCTATCGCGAATTTGTGCAGAACGGCTTGTCCCCGCGCATGCTTGCGCAGGGAATTGCCGAGCGTAGCGGCCGCGAAAACATCAGCGAAGTGTTTCTCTCTCCGGACGCTTTCGCGCATCGCACAGCTGAAGCATCTATCGCCGAGCAACTTGGCGACGTGCTGACTTTGAACGGACTGCCGCGGCCCGCGATCGCTGACGACGACCGCATCGGTGGCTGGCAGTTCATGTATCAAATGCTGGAATCGGACGCGTGGGTCATCACGGAAAACTGCGAGAAGTTGATTGCGTGTATGCCGACGCTGGTGCGCGACACGGGCCGCGTCGAAGACATTCGCAAAATGGACGGCGATGATCCCGCCGATTCCGCGCGCTATGGTTTGGTCTCCGGCGGAAGAATCGCTGGTGTTGCGGCGGCCTTTGCGCCGTCCAGGGCGGGGCAACCCCCGCCCCTAAAACCGCCGGGAAGTGGCGCGCATTTCGTCACTGGCATGCCGCTCGCTGAACAGATTGAGCGGCAAATCAGCGCGACAGATCCGACTTCCCGCGCTATTCATTCGCAGCGCCTCGAAGCCGAAGCGCGCAAGCAGTTCCGGCCAAAGCCGTTGCCGCGCCGGCGCGGGTAGAACATGCGCGTGTGGCACAGACTTCAGTCTGTGCAAACTATGACTGTTGGCAAATCGAAAGCGCACAGCTGAAGCCTGTGCCACGGGTGCTCAATGCTGGATTGGTTTCGCAAAATACTTCAGCTGAAATATGTTGGCCTGCTTGAGGCCGACGTAGCTCGTCTGCGCGCAGAGAACCGCGCGCTGATGAACTCGTTGCTGGGAACGGCAGGATTTCCGCCCGTAGACTTCCCGGAAACGCCGAAGCCACAAATCTTGCCGCGAGTACGCAAACGAAGCTGGCACCAGATTCAGGCGTGGCGTGCAAACGGAGCAACGCGCGAGGCAAGCGCGGATTTTGACGGCAAGAATCATGCGAGGACGAATGGACCTGTACCCCACAGCTGAAATTTTTGCCGGCGCACCCGGCGTGATAGCACCCGCCGATGGAAATTACGCGCCCAATGGTGCGCAGGGCGCTAGCCCTACAGCTGGTGTAGCGCCGGGCTTTAGCCCGGCATCCGTTGGAGTTGATCGTTCTCTCCGATACGACGAAAGGCAAGATGCCGCCCTAAAGGGCGGCGCTACAGAGGCGGACGCGGTCGCAGACCTAGGCCCAAACAACGAACGCCTCGAGGACGCCAAGCCCGAACTGGTCAATGCGCTGCGTGAATTGGTGCGTCAATACCGCCAGGAAGGCATCGTCGCGCGCCGCAACGAAATCCGCCGCATACGCCAGGCGCGCCTTTTCTGGCAAGGCCTGCAATATGCCTGGTGGAATCCGGCCGACATGAACTGGCACATGCCCTACGAGAACCGCTCCAATGACGATCGCGAACTCGAGGACATGCCGCGGTATCAGTTCGTCACGAATTTTTATCAGGGATTTGGGCTGTCGTTTATTGCTGTGCTTTCGCAAGACGTCCCGAGTGTGCAGTTCTACCCGCAATCAGCGCAGTCGCTGCAGGATATTGGCGCGGCGCGCGCGGCCAGCGACGTGGCCGACCTGATCGAGCGGAATAACGAAGTCGAACAGCTGCTCACCACGATAGGGTATTTCCTGTGGACCGACGGAAAACTTGGCGCGTACGTGCGGTACGTTGCCGATGGGCAGCGGTTCGGTTTTCACGAAGAGCAGCTGCTCGCCGCGCTGGAAATTCCGCTCGGCGAAGACAAGCATGTTTGCCCGAGATGCGGAAAAGAGACCGTAGCGCCGGGCTTTAGCCCGGCATCCACTGAAGACGGTGCCGACCCCGTAACCGATGGAATGCAAGATGCCGCCCTAAAGGACGGCGCTACGCAAACCTGCTCAGGATGCGATGCGGAACTCGGCGAATCAAACCTGCGCAAAGCCGAGCGCGTCACCGTGCCGCGCGTGATTGGCACTCGGCGCGTGCCGAATGGCCAGGAAGTCATTTCCATCGCCGGCGGCCTCGAACTGAACACGCCGGTCTGGGCCAACGAGATGCACGAATTCCCCTACCTGCAATGGCAGGCGGAAGTGCATCGCGCGAAGTTGAAGGCCGCCTATCCTCTCGCGGCCAACAAAATTGAAGCCGCGCCTTCGCAAGGACCGGACGACGTTTACGCGCGGGTATCGCGGATAAGCGTCGAGCAAGGCTTGCCGTCGATTCATCCCGGCGACGCGCTAATGAACTTGATTACGTTTGACCGCACGTGGCTGCGACCCTGGGCGTTCTATTCGATTGAAGACGAAGCAGTGCGCAACGAGCTGTTGCTCATGTTCCCGGATGGCTGCTACTGCGCGTTTGCCGGCGATGTGTACTGCGAATCGCGCAGCGAATCGATGGACGACCACTGGCGCGTGTTGCACGCGCTACCTGGCGACGGCCAAAACCGGCCCAGCGTCGGCGATTCGCTCGTGCAAGTGCAAGAGCGCTACAACGTGCTCTCCAACATGCAGGCGGAAACGTACGAATACGGCATCCCGCCGATTTACGCCGATCCACAAGTGCTGGATTTTGATGCGCTCGCCAATCAGACCGCCGAACCTGCCGCGCATTTTCCCGCTCGCGCACGGCCTGGGCAGCCGCTCGCTGCTGGATTTTTCCAGCCGGCGCCCGCGCAAGTTCCGCCAGACCTCGTGCGTCATCAGCAGGACTTGATTGGCCCGGTTGCGCAATTCTTGACTGGAATGTTTCCCGCAATTTTCGGCGGCAACATGGAAGACGTGAAGACCGCGTCGGGCTACGCCATGGCGCGCGATCAGGCCATGGGCCGCCTAGGAATGGTGTGGCGCCGCACGAAACAATTTTATGCCGACGTGCTGTTGCTGTCTGTCGACTGCTTCCGCAAGAATCGGCCTGAGGGCGCGGAGATTCCGTTGCTTGGTCCGGACGGCGTGCTCGATGCCCGGATGATTCGCACAGCCGATTTGAAAGGCAACATCCGCGTGCATCCGGAGGCGGACGAAACGTTTCCGCGGCTCAAATCACAACAGCGAGCCGTGCTTCAGCAACTATTTTCGCTGAACGATCCGCTCATCCAGGAAGCCCTCGCCGAACCTGCAAACATTGGCTATATCAAAAATGTTTTAGGGCTGACGGAGTTGGTCATCCCCGGCGAAGATTCGCGTAACAAACAGTTGCGCGAAATTCAGCAACTGCTCGCGAGCGCACCCATCGTTATCTCGATGCATCCGTCAGGCGCCGCACACGTAGCGCCGGGCTTTAGCCCGGCATCCGGGGACGCCAATGTAGCCAATGAATCTGACGGCGCGAACGCGTCAAACACGTATAACGCCGCGCCTGAGTATGCCGCCCTAAAGGGCGGCGCTACGCGAAACGCCGAAAGCTCGCACCAGCCGCAGGTTTTGGTACTTCCCTCTGTGCCCGTCGATCAACTTCTCGACGACCACGCTGTGGAATTCGAGGAATGCAAACGCTGGGCGAATTCAGAAGCCGGCCAGGCCGCAAAGATGACGAATCCCGCCGGCTTCGCAAACGTTCGTGCGCACACCGAAGCGCATCTCCGCGCGATAAGTATTGCCGCTAACGCTGGCGCAGGCACATCTGCCAGCGGTAACACCGCTGCCAAAGCGCCGTCCGCCGCGGCGAAATCGACGCAAACAGCGGCAAAGGAAACGTAATGCAAGGTGCAAACCAAGCTGCGGCAACGATCGAACCCTCTCGTGCGAACGGGCAGAGCCATCCGCATGAACTTTTTGCGCTAACGGACGAGCAGATCCTTGAGATCGAGCCGGAAGCGCAGGACGTGGAAGCGCAAAACAGCCGGCTGGAAGCCGGCGCTACCCGGAACTCGGATGAGCCAAATGCGCGAGCGGCGAACGGGGAAGAGCAGGGTCGGCTGAGCGTGCAGACGCAAGGCGTTCGGACACAAACTGCGCCGACAAAGGACGCACAGGTAGGAGTGCCTGTGCTACTTGAGCCGCCTGCTTGGCTGGCTGAGACTATGAATGATCCGCAACGTGGGGCGGAGGCGCGGGCGCTTTGGGACGGCGCGCAGAGGGCGGAACAAGAAGCGGCTTCGTATCGCGAAGTATTCGCGAAGCCGGAAGAGGCGCGCGCCGCGTCGGAGCGGGCGCGCGTGCTCGATGACATTGACCGCGCGTATTTCGCGGGAGATACATCGCAGCGCGCACAGCTCGCCGCAATGATGATGCGAGAGGATCCCGCAGCGTTTCGGGAAATGGTGTTCGAGGGATTGCGCGCGCTGGAAGCGGCGGGCCAGCCCGGAAGAGCTCGCAGTGTCGCGGACGCTGTAGCGGCGACCCTTGGGTCGCCCTCGGCGTATGGCAACGCAGCGCAATCGGTCACGGCCCTCCGAGAAAACTCAGGGCAAGCAAGCCCCGCCCCCACAGCGCACATAAGTCATGGCGCATTGCAGCCCAGCAATTCAACGCAACAGCACAACCAGGCGGAGCAACACGCACAACTCGCTGCGTACGCCACGTTTGAACGCGCGGCGAACGAGGATTTGGAACGCAGCGTTGGCAGCGCGATTGAACAAACACTGACGCAAGCTTTGCCAAATCTCACCAGGGACGCAGGCGCCTCGGGTGCAGGGGCGCAGCATTCCGTCGCTCACGCTCAGGATAAAGCTGCGCCCCTACAAGCGAGATTGGCCGCCGCGATTCGGCTGGACGTTGAGAAAGCGCTGCAAGGCGACCGGCAACTCGGTGAACAAGTCGCGCAGATTTTGTCGGGGAAGCGACTCGACAACGAAACGCGCGCGCAGGTCGTGCAGTTGATTGGCGAACGCGCGCGGCAGCTTGTGCCCGGCGCCACGAAACGTGCGCTAAGCGATTGGACGCAGACTACTTTAGCCGCTCACCGCGGCAAGAGCGCGCAGGCTGAGGCATTTTCCGCGAGAAGGGAAGTGGCGTCCACGTCGCCTGGCCCGCGCGATTTGAACGCTAGCAAACAGAAAGCTACACCTCGCTCAACGCGAACCGATGAACGACCGGCGCCCAGAGGGCGGGTCGATTACCGCAAGTTCAGCGACGACCAGATTTTAGATCTATAAGAAAAAACGAAACTCGAAACACAAAAACCGAAATTACTCGGATCCCGCGAACTTCGCCAGCCGAGTTCGGCTTTCGCGATTCGAGTTTCCGTTTTCGGGTTTCGTTCTACAAGTTTCGGCGCCTTCTCAAGAGACGCCTGCGCGATTCCGAAACGCGCGTGATCACGTACGGTTCCGCGTAGGGGCACGATAGCGTCGCGTGCCCCTACAAGCAAGAGCACATCGCTACGCGATTTCAGAACGCAGCAAATACAAGGAGAACAACAGATGCCAGCACAAGCAAACGCGAACGTCGTCGCGTTGCAGCTCGAGAAGGTGCGCGACAAAGTGCCACTGCTCTACGAGCGCGACGATATTTTACTCACCATGATCCAGCAGCGCGGGGACGTGGAGAAAGTTTCCAGCCGAAATATGCGCCTGCCCTTGCAGGTGAATCCCGGCGGCAAAGCCGGCTCGTACAACGCCGACGGCGGCGACCTGGGCCGCGGTTCGGGCACGGCGTATGACGTTGCGCAGGTTTCGCCGATTTTCTTCCGCTTCGCGATTGAAATCACGAAGCTGGTGGAATACGCGACGACCGGGCGCGACCGCGCTATCGAGAACGCCACCAAGCGCGAAGTCGCCAACGGAATGAAACAGTTCCGCGCGTTCCTCGACAAGTTGATGCAAACAGCAGGGAACGGTGTGCTTGGCACGATTAACAGCGTCGCCAGCACAACGTTCACAATGACTGTGCCCTACGGCGCGGCCCTCGTCTATCCCGGCCAAACCATCCAGATTTACGACACCACGCTCACCACGAACCGCAACGTGGCCGCCGGCGTGACCACCACCGTGCTCACCGCCGATCCGGTCACCACACAGACAATCACCGTGGACAACGTGCCGACCGGTACCGTGGCCACTGACGTGATCGTGCACGACGGCCTCACTGGCGCGCAGCCCGTGTCGCTCTTCGGCATCAAGTATCACCAGAACAACTCGACCACGGGAACGTGGCTCAACCTTAACCGCGCCACGTATCCCGTACAGTTGCAGACGCCGCGCGTCAACGCCGGCAACGCCGCGCTCACTCCGTCCAACGTTCGCTTGGCCATCAACAAGGTGCGCAAGTCGTTGGGCATCAACCACATTTCCAAATTGATTGCCTACATGGCGGTCGAACAAGAACATGCCTGGGAAAATCTCGGCATCACCGTCAGCCAGATCATCAAGGAAGGTGGCGAAGGCAGTGGCAACGATCTCGATCTGCTCTTCAGCGGCCGCAAAACGATGAGCGGCGTTCCCATCAAGTCCAGCGTGAACGCCGACCAGACGCGCGTCGATTTTCTCGACCTCTCGCACTGGGGCCGCGCTGTGCTCAAAGACATCGACTTCTACGAAGTCAATGGCAACACGGTGTTTCCGATCTACGGCGCCAGCGGCGGCATCGCGGCCAGCTACATTTTTTACTTCGACACCGCGTTTCAGGTGTGGGACGACTCGCCGCGTACCGGCGCGTTCATCGACACACTCGCGCGGCCCAGTGGCTACTAAAAAGCCGCGACCTGCAGCTGGTGAATGGATGCACGAATCACGCAACCGTAGGGGCACGATATATCGTGCCCCTACACAATTGCTCGCTCGACGTGACTCGACACGCCGCTGCGATCACGCGCCGCAAAGGATCTTTGTCCTTCGCGAAACGCATGAGACGCCAGTGGCGGTCGCGCAACTTCTGCGCCGCGCGGGAGGCGTCAACCGTTTCGGTGAGCCGAATTATCGTGCCGTTTGGGGATGGAACCGGCTCGCGTGGATTGGCGGCAAATTCGAGGAGCACGATCCCTCTACGGGTGCGTTTCTCCGAGAAGTCGTCGAACTGCGGCAAGAGCCGAAGTATCCAGCGGTCAATCGTTGGCACATCGAGCGGTGGGTGGCTCCAGAAGCTTATGGCTCGCCGCGCTTGTGGTATGCACAAACCGTTGAACGCGAAAACGGCGTCAGCATTCCCGCACTGGGACCGTATCCGTCGCGCGGGGAATACGAGCATTGCTTCACGCTCGAAGGACCAAGCGGAGAGTTCTTGCAGCTCACGCCAACGGCAGCGGAGCACATTGCGCGGGCCATTGAGTTTTCGCGGCATCTGTCCCGTTCCAGTAAGCGGCGTTCTGTCGATGACAGAGAGCGGCGCGAAGATCGCGCCTACGATGCGTGGGCGTACGACCAGCTCGACAACGCCGTCCCAGCGTTCCACAAGCAGCCTTTCGTCACAGTGGCTTAACGCATGAAGCGAATCGAACTAAAGCAATTTGAGATTTGGATAAAGGGGATCGTTGCAGCGGCTATAAGTGGAGGAGCAGGCGGCGTGCTCACAGGGCTTGCCGCAGTTGGGATTGACCCGCAGCATTTCAATTTGCAAACGGGAATGGGAGCGACGTTACATATTGGCGTGGCGGCAGCCTTGATCAATGCGGTAATCGGCGTCGCCGCATATTTGCAGAAATCACCGCTGCCTACCGATTGAGATCGTTGATCCGAACAAAGAAAAGGGCGACCAAATGGTCGCCCTAAATTCGGCGCTGTTATGTTGGGCCGCAAGACCCAGCACAGCTCCCTGTCGAAATTAGAGTAGCACAGGCACTCTTGCCTGTGTCGCCACGTCGTCAACTCGCAACGCAAAACCGCACAGGCATGAGTGCCTGTGCTACGGGAACTCACTATGCCAGTCGTAGGATCAAGCGCGTACAACTCGGCGGGACAGATTACATCGCTCGTGCGATCGCTGTTGAACGACGCACAGGGGAATTTGTTCACGGACACGGTGCTTCTGCCGTACGCAAATTCCGCGTACCGCAAACTGCAGCGGGCGCTCGGCAATGCGGGCGGTGGTGGATTCATTCAGGACGACGTGCTGCTCGTCGTAACGGCCGTAGCGGAGACCGATTCGTCGCTGCAAGTCTCGATCACCGACGCCACCGCACCGCCAAATCAGTTGCCCACGGATCTGCTTGTCCCAGTGAAAATCTGGGAGCGGCCGAACTGTTCGACCGACGATTTTCTGGAGATGGTGGATCTTACGCAGCACGGAGGCTTGCCTTCCCGCGAGCAGGATACAACTCTCAGCGTCTGGGAGTGGCGGGCCGACGGCATTTACTTTATCGGCGCAACCCAGGACACGCAGATTCGTCTGCGCTACTCGAAAGCGTATCCCGACTTCACGGATTCCACTTCGCCAGTCCTCGTGCGAAATTCGCAGGAAGCGATCGCGTATGCCACGGCTGCGCTGGCCGGTTGGGCGCGCGGCAGTCCGCTCGCAGAAAAGTGGGATGATGCCGCAGCCGATGCGATCGAAGACCTTGTCAGCGCCGCTGTACGCCGCGAGCAGCAATCCGCGCGCCGCCGCCGCCCGTTTTCTTCTCGCAGTGGCTACACACCATTTTGAACGACTCCGTAGCGCCGGGCTTTAGCCCGGCATCTTTGTTTTCGCACGACGTGAGCTTTGCACGACGTGCCGCCTTGAAGGGCGGCGCTACACATTCTCGATCGAGGTCACAATGCCAATCACGATTACGCTTTTGCCGAGCAATGAAGACGGCTCCGGCAGCAACTTGTTTTACGCCATCGGAACGCTCACCTTTTCTGGCAGCTATCCCACGGGCGGCGACACGATGGACTTCACGACAGTCGCCGACAAACTGCCGAGTGATCAGATCATTCAGGTCTTCGCCGACAGCCAAAACGGCAACGCGGGCTACTACGTGCCGGTGCAGGGAACCGCGTTCAATAATTGGAAGCTCAAAGCATTCTCGGGCGGCGGTACGGAGCTCAGCGCAGGCGCCTATCCGGCAAGCGTCACCACCGACATCGTGCAAGTCACCATCACCGCACGCAAGCTGCAGTGAGTATCAAGCTAGGAGTTCGAGCTTGCCTTTATAGTGCGTCGTGAGGATCTTACGCAGACTTTCAATCTCGTTGGGATTTTCGAAGCATCGTTTCGGCAAGATCTGAGCAAAATTGGACTGCGTGTAGAAAAGAAATAAGTCCGTGGTCTCCAGAATCCGCGGATATGCTGACCACTTTGATGCTGCGTTTGCGTGGGGACTTTCATAGTTTACGCCATCGGCGCTGACGGAAACTTTGCTCGGCCCCAGTTTGTCTGGATTTTTCTTGACAAACTGTCGGCCACCAAGCCACGGCCCAAACAATTTCGCGGATAAGACGAACAACAAGAACATGGCAACTCCGACTACGGCCATCACTCCGTTTAAGAAATGTGTTTCGGAGTCGCGTAGCACGAAATAAACCATACACCCTATAGAAAGCGACGCTAATCCAAAACAGTACTCGTTTTGCCCAACGGGTTCGATGCTTGGCGAGTTCTCTCAGTGCTGTCGCGTAATCTTTTTGCGTCAACGTGACGGTGATTGTGACTTGTTCGCTGTCGAGCATTGGGTTGGGAATCCTAGCATGGATTCAATTCGTGCGAGACGCGAATCCTACCTTCTCGGACAAAGGACAATCGAATGGTACGATCACAAATCGCGCTGCGGCGGTTCGCCCAGGCTCGCTTCGCGCGCGCCAGAGCTATGACGTTTTTCTGTGGGCATTGCTGTTGCTAGTGCTGCACCTCCTTCCTGGGGCGATCGCGCCACTGCATGCGCAGGGCACGCGTAAGGACGACATCGTCTTCAACTCGCGCGGCATTCCACTTGCCGGCGCCACCGTGCGCGTCTGCACCATGCCTGCATCCGGCCAGCCTTGCACGCCGCTCGCGCTAATCTATTCCGATGTTGGGCTGACCCAAGCCCTTGCCAATCCCACCACCACTGACGGCCTCGGCAACTATTTTTTCTACGCCGCGCCAGGACAATACGAGATCGAAATTTCCGGACCGAGCATCACTACCAAGCAACTGCCCAACGTCATCCTTCCAAACGATCCTTCCTCGCCGACGTTTAGCGGAGCAGTCAGCGCCTTCTCTCTAAGCCTCGGCGGCAACCTCACCGTCTCTGGCAGCACCACGGTGGTCGGCTCGCTGGCCAGCGGCACGTTGACTCTGAACAATCAG
This sequence comes from uncultured Acidobacteriota bacterium, assembly GCA_963784015.1. GTDB lineage: Bacteria > Acidobacteriota > Terriglobia > Acidiferrales > UBA7541 > Acidiferrum. The sequence continues at coordinate 2,027,122 of CAWAPX010000013.1, read as the reverse complement.
AGCACTCCTCCAGGCGCCGCCGGCACAGGTACGGTGAATCTCTACACCAAGACCGCCGACATGCGTCTCTACTACAAAGACCAGAACGGCACGGAGATCGGCCCGCTTGGCCCCGGCACCGGCGCCCAAACCAATGTCTCCAACACGTTTACTGCGACGCAAAACATTGACGCCGATTTCCATACCAAAGGTCCGAACCCTTCCTTCGATCTTCTGCGTTATGGAGGTTATTACAGCGGTACCGCCCCGCCGACCATCGCGTGTAACACTACCGCGACGAGCAATCAGCTCAATTGTTCCGGTGGCGTCAGTGATTTTCTCATCGGCCACGGTGTGGCCATTCCGACAGCCGGGGTAGCGCCGACCATGCTGGCTCCCGGCGCACCCTTTCCCATTTCGAGCATCAGTGTGGCCAGCAATGTCGCGACCGCGACGCTGGCGAACAACGCCAGCTTTGCGCCCGGCTCCAATGTGGTCATCGCCGGCTCCAGCGACGCCGCCTTCAACGGCACATTCCCTGTGGTCAACCTGGCGAATTCGCTCAACTTCACCTTTAACGTCACGCACACCAACTGTTCGCCGTGCACGATCGGAGGAAGCGCCACAGCCATCGCGCCAACACCAAGCGCCGTTACGCCTCAGGGAGTCTTGAACGGCACAACGACGTGGAACTACAAAGTCGTGACGATCGGCTTCCATGGAGAGCTGAGCGCGGCAAGCTCCGCGTTTACTACCACCGTCGGAGCGGCCACGCTTGGCTTGAACAGCGCCACCATTGCAGCGAGCGGCTGCGCCGAGAGCAACGGCGTCATCACCTTCACGACCACCGCCTCTCACAATTTCCAGAGCGGCGTGCCGGTCAATATCCCTCGCGGCTCTACCGGAACGACCGCCGTCGAGGGATCCTGGACCATCGCCTCGACTCCCAGCTCCACGACCTTCACCGTCGATATTGCCACCCTCGCAAACGGAACTTATTGCCCGGCTGGAGGCACCGCGCAGGTAGTTGCCAAAAATCTCGTCCAGTGGACCATGCAGCCTTACGCAGCGATGGGTTACTACATCTATCGCGCGCAGGGCGCGGGCACGTATTCGCTCGTCGGCGTCAGCCAGGGCATGGACAGCGCCTTCATCGATTGGGGACTTCCATCCCCCTCCAGACCCGCCTACGTTCCGGCGACGCCGCCGAGCAGCCCCACCAATGGCATCCTGGCAACAACCATAACGAATATCGCCGGAAACACGATCACGCTCGCGAGCAACGCGGTTGCTACGGTGAGCTCTGCAACCGTCTTTCACGACAACGCGCCCAATGTCCTCTCTCTCTGCGCTTCCACGCCGATGAATACGAGCGGCGGCACCATTTTTGTTCCGGCCTCCAACCCGCAGGGCGCTCTCTATGTTATGAACTCGCCCTTGAATCTTGCGTCAGGCTGCCCACAAAATGTCAGGCTCCAACTTGGCGCGCAGCTTTACATCAACTACCCCATCATCCCCGGCGCCGCCGACGTCATCGAGGGCACCATTCAGGGAGCCGGTGGGAATGGCGCTGGCCCGTCGTTCGGCAAATACGTTACGACTCGCATCATTGGTTCGGCGTATCCCTTTTTCCAGCTCGAGCCGGGCTCCAGCAACGACGTGACGTTTCAAAACCTGAACATGGAGTGCTTCCAGCCCTATCAGAGCTGCGTCGTCCAAGACCAAGACAACACCGGAAACAACGTTGTGACGATTACCTACGACAACGCTTATATGGCCGGCGGAGGTTATGCCCAGCCTTTCAAGATGGGCGGCGGATTCGGATTCATATTTCGCTATGGAGGAATCGGCACCGCGGCAGTCGGCTGGGGCATCCCGCCATCGCTCTGGGATGTCGTGGATATGGGCTTGGGCGCCTATAGCCAGCAGCTCGGTGGCATTCTGGAGTTCGACTACACCGTGATGGGCGGCGGCGAATGGCTCTTTGACACAGCCGGTGAAACCGGGCTCATCGGGGGAGTTGGCCATGCGACGTTCTACGAAGTCTTGAACGAAAGCAGTTATTACCCTTCGCTCCGCTTCAATACCGGGATCAACACCATCAACGCAATTCGCATTGAGCGCATGAGCTATTCGGACCCGGTGGGTGGCCTCTCGACTCCCATGGTGGATTTGACGAATGCGCCTTCTCTCAGCAACCTGCGGGTGATCGAGCCGTTCTGCGCAACCGGTACGCAGGCCTTTTTCTCCGGGGCTCCCCCGGGTGGCATTCAGTTTGTCTCCGGATCTTCTGGCTGTGCAACGGGATTGCCTTCCACTTCCTCCGTGATCAGTACCGGGCTAAGTGGAGGCAGTACGACAGAGTCCTTTTCCAACGTGCCAGTGGCCGTCCTCGGCACGGGACAGTTCTACTTTCCCATGGCCGTACCCGTGGCTCCAGCTTCCGCGGTGGTGAGCAGCGGTGGGGCTGTTCCGGTTGGTCCGCACACGTACTCGATCACCGCCATCGACGTGAACGGCAAAGAGACCACGATTGGATCTTCCATCTCTGCAACCACGACCACCGGAAACCAAACCGTAACCCTATCGCCGGGCATTCTGCCGACCGGGGCGGTGGGGTACAGACCGTATCGTGACGGCGTGTTGGACGCCGTTACCCCGTGTAGCACGGCATTCATTGCAGGATCGGTCTCCTATGTGGATGTCTTTGCTTCCGCGTGCAACAATAATCCGCCAATAACGAATGCAGCTGTCACTTCCTCGTTAAACTCTAGCGGTATAACCACGTATCAGCTCAAGATGGCGAACAATTTTTCGGATGTTATTGCGCCCGCGCCGCTCACTGCAAGCCGCACGCAGACGCTTCCGGACGTCACCGGGATAGTGCCAGTATCGAGCTATGTGAACAGCGGTTATGACAATGCCACGCGGGCCAACGGCGCGATCGGCTCAAACTGGAGTGTCGAACAAAACGGTCTCAACATCGCCTCGAATCAAATTCAGGGGACCACGACATCCGTCAACTCCGCATTCTGGAATGCCAGCTCATTCTCTGCTTCGCAATTCGCCCAAGCTACCATCACTGCGCTGAACGGCACGACTGATTTTCCCGGAGTCAGCGTGCTGGCGAGCGGAACGGGAAGCAGCTCGACCTATTACGATTGCCTCGAGAACTCCACGAACATCTACATTCAGCGCGTGGTGAATACAACGGCCACAAACCTGACGAGCGCGGCTTCCACCGGGGCGGTGGGAGATATTCTTAGGCTGGAAGTGGCTCCCGGTGGCGCGCTCACATGCTACAAAAACGGTGCGGTGGCCTTGACGTTCACCGACACGCAAATCACTTCCGGCGCGCCGGGGCTGAGTGTCTCGGGCAACGTGTCCACGGTGAAAAATTGGTCTGGCGGTAACCTGCATCCCCTGGCGCATCTCGATGTCGAACAGGATTGGACGAAGACGCAGCACCTGTTGGCGAATGGCGGCGCTTGCACCATGAGCGCAGGCACCAGCTGCACGGTAGCTCTAAGCGAGCAGCCATCCACGCCGGGGCTCACGCATTGCCTTGCGCAAGTGCAAGGCGCAACGCCGATCGCGGCAGCCTGCAGCATCTCAGGAACTACCGCGACAGTAACGGCGGCAAGCTCGAACTCCGCGACATGGGCAGTCTTCGTCTTCTAGTGAAATAACTTTTTTCAAGCACATCTCAATCTCTCGAAAGGCAATTCCATGGCTACGGCAACGGAAAACAGCACAGCTTCGCTCGTCAATATTTCGATGGAAAAATGGCCGCCGCGGCATCGTACCTACTTCGGCTCGCTGCAGATTGTCTCGCCTGGAGAAGGCGAAGCGTTCGCGATTACGCCGATCCGCGGCTGTAAGGGCGCAATGGATATGGGCGACAGGCGGATGGTGGATTACTACGTCACGGCCCGCGAAGTTGCCGAGGATATTGCGCGGGAAATCAACGGCGATTCTGGGGAGGGCAGCTTCCACGGCGTATTCGTCGCCGCCGGCGAAACGCCAACAGAGAGCGAGCTCGCCGATGCGCGCCGGCGCCTCGAAGAATTTCATATCCGTCTGGTCGCTGCGGCTGATCTAGAGTGGGAGCGCACACGCAACCCCATGTTCATCACAGACCTCGAGCGCCGCGCCGCGCGCCAGCTCAACGTGGAAAAGCCGTGGCTCTACAACTCCAAGCCGCAGGCGGAGTGCCCCGTCTGCGCCGAAAAAATCAAGCATGGCGTGGCTGTTTGCCGCTCTTGCGGCGCCATCCTCGACCGCGAGAAAGCCGCGCAGTATGGCCTGGGCCCCTCAGAAAAATCGCGCCGAGGTGGCTCCCCGAACCAGAATCAAGACAAAGCAGGGGATCAGCTGTACGAAGCAGGGAAGTGAGCCGCGGTAGCACAGTCACTCCTGCCTGTGCGGGTTTCCTCGAAGCGGAGCGAGAAAGAAAAAGGGCGACGATCTCCCGCCGCCTAAAATCAACACTCACCGGGCTCACCTGACACGCAACTCGGGGCTAACTTGCTGAATAGTCGCGCCAACAAAAAAAGAAAGGCGGTTCCGAGGAACCGCCTTTTGTGTTCCCAATTTCTGGGCTCGCATGAGAAGCAACCCAAGTATATCACGGTCCAAGTTTGCGATGAGGGACCGAGCGGAGAGTGGGAGACTCGAACTCCCGGGGCTGCATAGCAACCCCTCATCGCTTCTCACACGAGCCCAGTACCCCCACTGGGAGCACTCTCCGAAGCTCGCCTGAGCCTTGCATGTATACCATAAGGGTAGCTACAACTACAAGAATATGACCACAGCTGGATCACTCGACGCACCCATCGAAATCTTCGGCGGCCTGGTGACGGATATGTCTCCAGCCGATCTGCCCCACGGCGTCTCGCCCGATTGCCAGGACGTCGTCTTCGGCAACGGTGGCGTACTCACGCGGCCCGGCCTACAAGCGCTCTTTGGCCCGCTCGCCGGCAACCCGACCATCAACTACGTCAAAACCTACGAGACGCTGAACGCCACCATTCGCACAATGGTCCTGGACTCGAACGGCGTTCTCTACAAAGAAACGACGCCCGGTACGCTTGCCAGCATCGCCAGCGGCCTTGCCGCAAGCTCCTACGGAAACTCCACGACCATCTTTGGCCGCGAGTATCTCGCCATCAGCGACGGCAAAACCGGCAATGACCTGCCTCGCCAGTACGACGATACGAATTTTGATCGCGTGAGCCAAGGTGGCCCCGGCGCAGGCCCATCAGTCGTTGACGAAAACGTTCTCGTCACTATCTCCGCGAGCCCAGCCGGTGCAACGCAGCCCGCTGCCGTTACCATTGCCGCCAGCCCCACTGGCGCCATCGAAAACGGATTTCTCGTCACCATCACGACAACTTCGCCGCACGGACTCTCCGCAGGGCAATCCGTAACGATCGCAGGCGTACCCGTCACCGGCTACAACGGCACATTCCCGGTCGTGGCAGCGCCGAGCAACACGCAATTCACCTATATCGCAGGCGCGTCCGGACTCGCAGCTTCCGGCGGCGGCACATCCTCTTCCGCGACGGCCACGATTCAAACGACAGCCGCGCATGGATTTGTAGTCGGCCAACTCGTAATCACGACTGGAATCGGCGTGGCGGCATACAATGGCACATTTCCCATTGCCGCCGTCCCGGATGCCACGCACTTCACATTTACAGCGAACAACGGCGGCTTGGCCGCATCCGGAGGCGGCACAGCCTCCGCCGCGGGCAGCGTTGACACCGGCGTTCACCAGGTCTGCGTGATTTTCAAAACGCGCCAGGGCTACCTCACCGCGCCCGGTCCCGCCACGTCGTGGACCGCGAGCGGCGGATTGCGCGCCGTTGTCACCAACATCCCCACAGGTCCATCGAACATCGTCGCGCGCATTCTGTGCTTCACTGGCTCAGGCGGCGCGAGCTTCTTCTACGTGGGCAGCGGCGCATCGCTTTTCAGCGGCAACATGGTCATCAATGACAACACTACGACCTCGATCGCCATCGATTTCTCCGATGCGATTCTTCTCGCCGGCACCAACGTCGACAATCTTTTCAACCTCGTGGAACTCGGCGATTGCGCCGGCGTCACCGATTACTCCGAGCGCCTCTTCTGGTGGGGCGAACGCAACAAAATGAACAACTGGCTGAACCTCGGCTTCGATGGCGGGTTCACCGGCCCCTTGCTACCGCACTATCCGCTGGGTTGGACGCCCGACGCCGTTTTTGCGCCCGGCGGTACGGACGAAGAAAGCTTCGTCGTTTGGGGCGCGGCGTATTCCATCGTCGGCAACGGTTCAACCCCGACGCGCGGATTGATGACGCAAAGTGCCGTTCAGGATTCGCTAGGCGCTCAGCGCATCATGGCTAATACGGACTACACCGTTCGTGCGCACTGCGCCGCGAATTCCACGCTTTCGCAGGGCACGCTGCACGTTCATCTCTTCAGCCAAAGCGCTGGAATCAACACCACGGGCCTGCAACTCACAGCCGCGCAACTTGCGACCAGCTACGCAGAATTCTCCGCCGAGCTGACGGCGCCGCTTACCACAATTCCCAGCGATCTCGTCCTCCGGATCTACGCTGACGGTACTCCCAACGTCGGCGGCCAGTTCTACGTCGACAGCATCGAGATTTTTCCCACCTCAACTCCCACAAACTCGTCCATCGTCCGCGCCAGCCGCGTCGAGGATCCTGAAAGCTACGATGGCATCGAGGGCTTCATGATCGTTGCCGAGAATAACGGCCAAGCTATCCGCGCCGCCTTCAAACTGCGCGAACGGCTCTATTTTGTGAAAGAGCATTCGCTCCACGTTACCCAGGATGACGGCACAAATGAGCCTTCTCTTTGGGGCATCTCCGAAGTCTCGCGGCGTTTGGGCACGCCGTCCGTCCGCGGCGTTGGCGTGGGTGAAGACTGGGTTGTCATCGCGCACCGCACCGGCCTCTATATTTTTAGCGGCGGCGAGCCGATCAAAATCTCGCAAGAAATTCAGCCCACCTGGAACGAAATCAATTGGCAGTACGGCCACTTGCTCTGGGTCACCGTCGATATAACGCAGCGCCGCATTCTGGTCGGCGCGCCGATGGGCACGGCCACCACTCCCAACACGATTCTCATGCTCGACTACCACGACCTAGACGACGCCGACGACATCTCCACGCGCCCGCCAGTCAACGTCACCTATACCGGCCGCAAAGCCGCCACCGACATGGCTCGCAAATGGTCGCCCTGGAGCATTGCGGCCAATTCCTGCGCGCAAATCGAGCGCGTCAACGGCACTTCGATCGTCGCCATCGGCGGCGGATTGCCCGGAGTGGGCGGAGGCGGCGCCACTGGCAAAATTTACCAGCTCAGCGACACCCAGTATTCCGACGACGGCAGCGCCATCTCCAGCTACTACACCACGCACTTTTTCCCCGAGCGCGCCGTCGAGCAATCGCTTCAGCTCGGCGCGCACCGCAAACTTTTCAGCTACCTTACGATGTTTGTCGAAGGGGCAGGGAACTTGTCACTCACCACGTTTGTCGATTCCCAGAGCGCGTCGCAAGCCCAGCAGCCACTTCCGCTCAGCTCGCCATCGCTCGAAGATCTCGAGCTACCCATCAACGTCCTCGGCGAACGCGTCGCGTTTCAGGTAAGCACCAACCAGCCCGGCGCGTGGTTCAAGCTCCAAAAATTTACGCCATCGGTCCGCGTCGATCCCTGGGCCCCCGTCCGCGGCATGAACTAGAACGTGATATATTATCTAGGTTATGTCGGGGCTTGACGAAGTAACAAAACTTGTTCGCACCCGCCTTCTAGGCGAATCCTTGAGAGAATGCGGTGTCCTGGTACTGATTTTCGCGCCGCTGGACATCCTGCTTGAGGCCAGAGGTACCATGGACTGGCATCAGTTCTGTCTGGGATCGTTATGTATATCCTGGAGGCATATCACTCTCGTCTTTTTCGCGGCGATTGGAATCTTCTTGCTATACTTTGGCATCAAAATAGAAAGTGAAGCAGAATTAGCCCTGAAAGAGCTTCAAGAAGAAGGAGGCCAGGATGATATTCCCAATGCTGTTGTTTAGCGCGATATGCGTGGGCTTGGTTTTGGTTGGCCTTCATAACCTACCGAAACGTCGAGTATCGACTAACGGTCGCAAACGGGCCGCCGCGTAAGAACGAAATCGGCAAATTGAGATTCGCCCAGAGGTCCAACCGCGGTTGGGCCTTTTTTGTTTTTCACCCCCCCCCGAACCGAACGACTATGCTGACCGTAGCCCAACTCGCGCCGATCAAAGACCGCGATCCGTATCTCTATGAGACGCTCACGAAAATTGTCGCCTCCGTGAATGCCACGAGCCAGGCGGCTGGAGTCGATCCCAGCACACCTTCTCCTGCGCCGACTACGGTCGCGTCCATTAACGTCCAAGCTTCCAACGGATGGTTCGATCTCTCTGTCACCGATCCATCGAATGCGCGCCCCGGTCTTTTTTATTTTGCGGAATCGGATATCACGCCGGCTTTCAATTCGCCGCGCGTCTATTTCATGGGAGCATCGCGCAATTTGTACTTGCAGCTTGGCAATCAAACGCTCTACTGGCGCGCTTATTCGCAGTATGTCGGCTCGCTGCCGTCCGCGCCCATCACGTTCGGCTCGCCGCCAATGGCAGTAGCTGGTGGTGGCACAACAGGACCGGCTCCGCTGCCCTCAAGCGGAAGCGGCGTCCTCCCAAATGGCCAAGTCCGCGGCGGCAACGGTTTCGGCATCAACCCCGGCTCGCGCGTCACGCGCAGCATCGTGCTCTGAGTGGAACAGGCTTCAGCCAGTTCGATTTGCATTCCCAGTGATCACAAAAAGTTTCTAGCACAGGCTGAAGTCTGTGCCACCAAAATGCAAGTCCGCGAATATCAAGAATCGGATCTAGATGCGCTGCGAGCAATCCACGCAGCGCAAGGTTTTGCGTATCCGCTGCCGAATCTAAGCAATCCGCTATTCGTAACAAAACTGATTGTCTCGGAAGGCGGCAAAGCTGCGGAAGCTTCTGAAGGCGAAGTACGACCAGAAAAAATCGTCGGCGCGGCGTTCCTACGCCTGACCGCGGAAGCGTACCTGCTCCTCGATCCCAAAGCCGGTACGCCGCGCGAGCGTTGGCACTGGCTTCTCCAGCTCCACGCTGCCACCGAGCGGGACGCCTGGCGACGCGGCCTCGAGGACGTCCACGCGTGGCTACCGCCGCCCATCGCCAGCAAGTTTGGCAAACGCATCACGAAGCTTGGCTGGAACCGCGACGACGCCTGGACGCCGTACTGCAAAAGATTGACTGCAAGCTTGTGAACCCAAGTGGAACAGGCTTCAGCCTGTTTGTTTTTTCCGTAATCGCAATCAAATCCGTGCACAGGCTGAAGCCTGTGCCGCTAGAAGATTCGGAGCCCCCATGAGTCGCGCCCAAACGCAAACGCTGAACATGACCAACCAGCAACTCGCCAGCATCAACGCGCAGAACCAGCAATTCCTGAATCAGCAGCAGCAGCTCGGCAACAACATCAGTTCACAGTATCAAAGCATTCTGAACAATCCCGGCCTCAGCCCCGCACAGCAAGCCGCGGTCACGTCGCAGTCCCAAGGGTCAATCGCCAGTGCTTTCGATTCGCTACAGCAATCGGCGGCCAACCGCGTCGCCGCCACCAATAACTCCGCGGGCTTCAGCGAACTAACCGACAGCCTAGCGCGCCAGAAAGCCGTCGCGGAAGGGAATCAAGCCCAGCAAAATCAGCTCTCCTTCGCGAACACCGCCTATCAGCAGCAAATGTCCGCTCTGCAAGGCCTTTCCGGCCTCTACGGCGTGGACTCCAGTCTCCTTGGCAAAACGCTTGGCATTCCTTCTCAGCTTTTGAACGTGCGAGCCAACGCTGGCCGCAGCGGCCAAGGCTTCTTCACCTCGCTGGGTTCCGGGCTCGGCTCCACTCTTGGCGCTCTGCCCAGCACGCTCTTCTAGGTATGGAGTGCGGCAGCTCTGCTGCCGCTTTTTCCACCGAGCCACAATTCGACCAACCACAGAAAGGAGGACACCAATGCCGAACACCTACTCCGTGTCACTAAGCGATGGCACGCACAACGTAAGCCAGAGCGGAATCCCCGCCAGCTCCCATGAAGAAGCGGTGCGCAACGTACTGCAAACCGCGCCCGCAGATTGGGCGATCATTAACGACGCAGTCACGCTGACCATCACTTGCACGCAACCTTGATGAGTCGCTGAAGCAAAGGAAGTAAAGGACCCAAAGGAAATGGAGGAGTCGGAGTCGACTCCGCGAATCGCGCCAAATTCTCTTTGTCCGCAAGAGATCGCTTTTCTCCCTTACGTCCTTTACTTCCTGAATCTCCTTCGTTTCACACTCCGAGAGATCTCACATGCCCATCCCTTGGTCCATGATCGTGGCCGCCCTTGTTCCCGTGGGAGTACAGTTCGTCCTCTTCCTGCGCTGGCTGCACCGCCGCATGCGCAACGACGAAATCGTGCGCGCTTTTGTGCGCGACATCGCCACAAATCATTTGCCGCACATTTATGCGGCGCTGCACGCCATCGCACGCAAGCAGGGAATTGAGCCATCGGAGACACCGCTAGTGCGTTTCGTCGAGCTCAATGGACGCCGCCACCGCGACTGACACAGCCCTGTTGCTTGTAGGGGCCGAGCTTGTTTACCCCGAGCCCCGAAGGGCCCGGCCCGGATGCCCAAATCATGACGTTCGCATCGTTCCGCACATTAACAACACACCAATGAATTCCCCGCCACAACTCGTCGGGCTGGCCCGCAAAGCCGCCGCCGCGCAATCTCTCGACCCGGCGCTGGTCTGCGCCGTCATCGAACAAGAATCGGCGTGGAACCCCTGGGCCATACGCTATGAACCGACCTTCTTCGCCAAATATGTCGCGCATCTCTACACAAACAACAAGATCACCGCATCCGAAGCCTACGCGCGCGGTTTCTCCTGGGGATTGATGCAAGTGATGGGTCAAGTCGCCCGAGAAATGGGCTTCGACGGCGCGTTTCTTTCTGCCACCTGCGATCCCGAGCAAGGCCTGGCTATCGGCTGCAAGCTCCTACGCAAAAAAATCGACGCCATGGATGGAGACACGACGCGCGGCCTCCTCGCCTGGAACGGCGGCGGAAATCCCGCCTACCCGGCACAAGTCCTAGCTCGCCGCGCCCACTACCTCTAAATTCGTAGGGGCACGGCACGCCGTGCCCGTCTTCGTGCGAGTCATCGCGCTCTTGTTGCATCGCAGAACGGAACTTCCTAATGCTCACCCGCATCTCGCTAAAGCTCGCAGAGATCCTCGTCCCAATCATCCTGGCCACAACCATCTTTGTGGCTTGGCAAGCGGACCGCCGTGACCGCGCCCAACTCGCCGCGCAGCTTGCCGCCGCTCAAAAAACAATTGCCGATGCCTCCGCCAGCCAGCACGACCGCGACACGCTCCTGAATCAAACGCTCGCGCAAATAGCCGCAGAAAAACAAGCAGCCGTCAACCCAACACAAATCCTGAAGGATCTCCCCAGCGCAATCACGCTCCCGCAGCCCATCACGCTACAATCCAGCAACACCGAAAATGTAGGGGCGCGATTCATCGCGCCCTCAGCCGGAGCCACATCGACCAGCCCACAGCGAAGCGCTAACGCCCAGCCCGGTGCTAGTCAAACTAATTTCCCAAACAACCCAATCCCAAAACCGGGTAAGCCCGCGGACGCCGTCCTTCCAGCAGCTGATCTAAAACCCCTCTACGACTTCGCCCTGGACTGCAAGGCCTGCCAAGCCAAACTGGCCGCCTCGCAGGCCGACCTGACGGACGAGAAGACCAAGACCACCGCACTCACTAAGGAACGCGACGCAGCAGTGACCGTCGCCAAAGGGGGAAGTGCCCTGCGCCGAATCGCCCGAGCCGCAAAGTGGTTCGCCCTAGGCGCCGCCGCCGGAGCCATAGCCGCCAAAGCCGCTCGCTGAATCCCCGATTAAAACAACGAGAGCAGCGCAACCATTCCGGGCAGGAATTTTCTTGATGTGGGTGATGGAGAACGCGCCGCTCAACAAGACTCTATCAAGTCCCACGCTTTCAATCTGCTACACCAACCGCAGCACAACCGCAGCGAATCCGGCTGGCGCACCCCCCGCGCCAGCCGGATTCCTCCTAAGAAGAAGCTCAAGGATAGAAAGGCAGCCATTGCCCGAAAACAGCGGAAAACCTCGAAATAGCCAAAGATTTCTCTTGACACTGCGTCTGATAAGTAATATTATGTTAACTGCGAAATCGATCTGACTTCTACGTTTCCGCGCCCCTGTAAAACCGCTCTTCCAAGCGGGCGTCTCCCTTCCCGTCACTCGCAGTAGTTAATTCTTTCCAGCGGCTTGTTGCGCCTTACGTTGGTCTAGCTCGTACTTGATGTACTGTTCGAGAGTGTGCGGATCCGCGCCGACTATACGCCGGCCGTTTACAAACATCGTCGGCGTGCTACCGACTTCTAGCAAGATACCGTTAGCGCGGCTGGCATCGACCGCAGCTCCAGCTTCCGGGCTGGCCATGCAAGTCTTGAACGCTTCAGCGTTCAAGCCGGATTGGCTGGCGAAGTCCGTCATCTTACCCCAGGCATTTTCCGCCGAAATGAGATCCTGGCCGTCGTAAATAAAGTCATACATTTTCCAGAAAGCCTTGGGGTCTTGCTGGTAAGCGCATCGACCGGCGAGCGCCGCCGTCCGAGCCCAAGGATGAATCTGCTCCAATGGGAAGTCCTTGAAGACCACGCGCAGCTGGGGGTAGTTCGCGAGCATCCCGCGCAGCGCGTCATGCAAAGCGCGGCAGACAGGGCACTCGAAGTCCGAAAACTCCACTAGTGTGACCGGAGCGTTAACAGGTCCCAGCGAAGGGCTATCCTTCGTCTCCAGCTTAGCCCGCGTTTCCACCATGGGGTTTTTGGAGAGATCCGACAACTCTCCCCGAAACATATATTTCCCATCTTTTGTTACGTACACCTGGCCGGTTTGCGCGTTCTCCCCGACCTTCACTTCGACATCGACCTCCAACAGTCCTTCGATTCCTATGTCTTTTGGAGGACTAACTTGGACAATAATGTCGGGCCCAAACGCATAGAGATTTCGCAGATAAGCCTCGACAGTCTTTTGCGTAGGCGATTGCACAGCGGATGCAGGTGAAACGGCTGCCTTGGCCTGAGGCTGTTGGGCGCGCGCTGCTGGGAGAGCAAGACTCAAGGCAAGAATTGGCGCGATAGACAGTAATTTCTTCACGTGGGACCTCAATTCTCTAAGGAATGAACCGCTGGGCAATCGGAAACGGTCTGCCAAATCCAAAAGCTCTCGACGTAATCTTAAGCCCCGGCGCCGCCTGCTTGCGCTTGTACTCGGTCCGGTCGACGTGCAGGGCAATGTCGCGCACGAGCTGAAGGTCGAAGCCGTAATGGTCCGCTATTTCCTGGGGGCTGTGCAGGTCCTCGATATAAGCCTTCAGGATGCGGTCCAGGACATCATAGGGCGGCAGACTATCTTCGTCCTTCTGATTGGGACGCAACTCCGCGGAAGGCACCTTGTCTATCGACGAGCGGGGAATTAATTCCCTTTCGCGATTGATCCAGTTTGCCAGCTCGTAGACCATCAGTTTCGGCACGTCGGAAATCACCGCCAGACCTCCGGCCATATCGCCGTAAAGCGTGCAATACCCTACAGCCAGTTCGGATTTATTGCCAGTGCTCAGAACCATCGAACCGAATTTATTGGAAATCGCCATCAGGTAATTGCCGCGAATGCGCGCCTGAATATTTTCTTCAGTGACGTCGGCCTGCTTCGCCCCAAATGCGGGTGCCAGCGCCTTCTGATAAGCGTCAAACACATCGCCAATCGGCAGCGTGATGAGCTCAATGCCCAGGTTGCGAGCCAGTGCTTGAGCGTCCGATTTGCTGCCCTCCGAAGAGTACGGCCCGGGCATGGACACGCCCAAAACATTGGACGCGCCGAGAGCGTCGACGGCGATGCTCGCCACTACGGACGAATCGATGCCCCCGCTGAGGCCGACCAGCACTTTTTTAAATCCACATTTGCGGACGTAATCTTGAGTGCCCGTGATGAGCGCCCTATAGGCATATGCGATTTCTTCGTGCGGCTGTTTGTGAATCTCGCCCTCACCCGTAACCGTATCGAAGAGGACCAGATCTTCTTCAAACGCCAGAGCTTGCGCAGCAACCTTTCCTTCCGCTGTCAACGCCATGCTCGCACCGTCAAAAATCAAACTGTCGTCGCCGCCCACTTGGTTGACGTACACGATGGGACGGTGCTGGTTTACGGCGATGGACTGAAGCATTTCCAAACGCAGAGCGCGCTTGTCGATGGTATAGGGCGAAGCGGAAATATTGAGCAGGACAGTAATTCCCTGCCCAATGAGCTCGGTTACCGGATCGCGGTCATACCGGCACTCGGCCCAAAAGTTTTTGTCGTTCCAGACGTCCTCGCAAATCGTGATACCCAGCTGCTCTTTGCCGAATCCGTAAGCGGATTGTTTGCCGGCCGGCTGAAAATATCGGGACTCGTCGAACACATCGTACGTTGGCAGAAGCATTTTGCTCTGCTCGAACACCACCCGACCGCTGCAAATCAGTGCGGCCTTATTTGCAATGGACTTTCCTTTGCCATTTTGCACGCGGCCCGCATAGCCAACGATGGCGGGCAGAGGCAGCTTGGCTGCTAGTTGCTTTAATTCCTGGTGGTTACGATCGATAAAGGCAGGCCGCTCGAGAAGGTCTTGAGGAAGGTAGCCGCACAAACAAAGTTCCGAAAAAACGGCAAGGTCGGCCCCTCGCTGCCTGGCTTTCTCCGCCAGACTCAGGATTCGAGCCGAATTTCCTGCAAAATCGCCTACAGTGGGATTGAACTGCGCGAGAGCTATCTTCATGCCGGCACTTTAGAATACGGATGCCAAAGCGAGATTGCAAACACCAGCGAAAAGGCTTGTGTCTGGTTTATTTTCACCGCGCGCTATCCATTTTTCGGCGGCTTCTGGGCAACTAAACTCGCAATTCCCTGCCCGGCATTAAGCTCCCGATAGAACAATGTGCGCAGTCCAGGAAACGCGGTCCGCAGTTCTCCCGATTCGAGCAGATGCGCAGGATTGCGTGGACCGCCCGAGTAGACAAGTTGAGCCCGCGTGAACGTTTCAAATACGAGCACTCCGCCAGGCCGGAGCGCTGCAACCATTTGCTGGAAAAGAGATCTTTGCAAATACTGTAGGCAAAGAATCAAAGAAAACAAAGCCTCTGGAAGTCGTATCTCCTCCAGATTTGCTTGAATGAGCCGGATGCCGTTTACCCGTGATCCTGCCCCTGAAGTGTCGTCTGCCCGGCTAACGTGTATCTTTGCTTTGCGTGCCCGGTTTTCAAGAATATCGAGAGCCGCTCCCGACCAATCGACAGCATTCACAAATTGTCCGCGCCCCGCCAGCATCAAAGCGTGCCGGCCGGTCCCACAGGCGAGGTCCAGTGCAGCTCCATGCGGGAGCAACGGCAGCCATTCCGAGACGATGCTAGCCGGTTCCGCAGGCGAGTTTTGCGCGGCCTCGCGGTGACGTGCGTCCCATTCGGTTACGTTAGCGGCCATAAAAAAGGCTCTTGAACGTTGTGTTCAAGAGCCTCGAATTCTCGACAGTAGTCGCACGAAACGACTGGGTCTGCTTCATCCACTCTGTCATTTCATGAATGACAGAACAGAATAATTAAACGCTAAAGGAGCTGCCGCAGCCGCACGTGCTCTTCACGTTCGGGTTATTGAACTTGAAGCCGGCACCTTCGATGGTCTCGATGTAGTCAATTTCGACGCCTTCCAGGTACATCGAACTCATCTGATCGACCGCGACCTTGAGCCCGTTAAAATCAACTACTTCATCGGTCTCATTGGTCTGGTTTTCAAAAGCCATGTGGTACTGGAAACCGGAGCAGCCTCCGCCGACGACGGCAACGCGCAACGCCACCGGTACAGGATTCTGCATGCCCATGATTTCCTTGACCTTGGTGCTGGCAGTAGGAGTCAGACTAATCATAAATTCCTTGGCCTCCGCATCGCAGATAAGCCCGCGACGCAACTCGCAAGTCAAGTATAGCAAACCTTTTCCACAACTGCACATTGCTCTCGAATATGGGATTTCTTGTTTGGAAACTCCTCGATCAGGCCTATTTCTGCAACCCTATGACCTTCGCATACAATAAGATGCAGCCATGAGACACAGAGTCACGTTGATCCCCGGAGAAGGCATTGGTCCCGAAGTCGCGTCCGCCGCGCGGCGCATTCTGGAAGCCGCTGGCGTGCAAATCGATTGGGAAGAGGTCGAGGCGCGCTCGGAAAAGGCATCAGCGACAGGACAATTCGTTACGGAAGGCGCCGTCGAGTCCGTTCGTCGCAACCGCGTTGCGCTCAAAGGCCCGATGGGCACCGCTGTTGCGGGCGGAGCGCCCAGCATCAACGTAGCCTTAAGAAAAACGCTCGATCTTTACGCTAACGTCCGGCCGGTGAAGAATCTCCCCGGAGTGAAGTCCCGTTTTGAGAACGTGGATGTAGTTCTGATTCGCGAAAACACAGAAGATCTCTATTCCGGTTTGGAACACGAAGTCGTTCCTGGCGTCGTCGAAAGCTTGAAGATCATCACGGAAAAGGCATCCACGCAAATCGCGCAATTCGCTTTCAAATACGCCAAACGCGAAGGCCGAAAGAAAATACACGCCATCCATAAAGCCAATATTATGAAGCTCTCGGACGGGCTTTTCCTGAAATCCATCCGCATCGTCGCGCCGCAGTATCCCGACATCGAGTACAAAGAGATGATCGTCGACAACGCCTGCATGCAAATGGTGTTGAACCCGCAGCAATTCGACATGCTCCTACTGCCCAATCTCTATGGCGACGTGATGAGCGACCTCGCGGCAGGTCTCGTCGGCGGACTCGGAGTGGTCGGAAGCGCCAACGTAGGCAATGAAGCAGCCATGTTCGAGGCCGTTCACGGGACCGCGCCCGACATTGCGGGTAAAGGTCTAGCGAACCCGACAGCCATCTTGCTGAGCAGCATCATGATGCTGGACCATCTGGGTGAAAGGTCCGCCGCGCGACGCATCGAAAGCGCCCTTGAACGAGTGCATCGCGAGGGCAAGCACATCACCCAGGACGTGGGTGGCAAAGCCGGCACCGAGGAGTTCACCGACGCCGTGATCGCCTCGCTTCGCCCAAGCTAGTTCCCTGCTTATAGATTTCTGCCTCGCGAGCGGCTCGGATGGCCGTAACCCTTGTTATTCTTGGTTGAACGTGGCATTCTCAAACCGTTAGTGTCCCCTCCAAGGCGGGTGAATGCATCGGTCCAGGTACCCCGAAAGACGTCGCACAGTTCGGATGACGCTTCAAATTCCCCTAAAAGTACGCTGCCAGATGCCTGAAGGCGAAGCCATTGATTTTAAAGCGTCTACTCAGTTCGTAAGTGCGCACGGCGCGCTGATCGTAATGGATGCGCCCCTTTTGCCGGGCCAAACGGTCCGTCTTTTCAATGAAATGACATCAGAGTCCGTCGAGTGCTTTGTGACCTCCGTACGAGAAAAGCAGGAAGGGCGATTAGTAGGGCTCGGCTTTGCCACGCCCAAGCATGATTTCTGGCACGTGGTGTTCCCCAAGGCAGGCACCCGGCAAGCGGTGCGTTCTTCGCAAACCGGGTCACTCGTCGAACCGGGAAAAACGCTGAACATCCCTCCGCAAGGCTAACGAGATAATTAATTCTAGGATTCGGACGGTTTACGGGCTTTCGCTTCGTTGTGAAGCGACCGGTGCGTCCATGGCGGGGATCTGACGCTAACTCCCCTGCGGAGCGTAAATCTGGTACAGCAGAATGTAGACGATCACCCCGGTGACCGAGACATAGAACCACAGCGGTAACGTCCAGCGGGCAATCACGCGGTGTTTATCAAATTTCTCGAGCCACGCGCGGCGCAAGGTGATCAAGATCATAGGCACGATGACGATGGCGAGCACGGTGTGCGAAAGTAGCAGCGCGAAATAGACATCGCGAATCCAGCCTTGACCTTTGAAAACCACATGCCCGACGCGGATGTGGTAGATCACATACGAAATCAAGAACACAGTCGAGACGGAAAATGCGGCAATCATGAAAGCTTTGTGCACTTTTATTTTGCCGTTTCGGATGGCTGCGTAACCGCAGGCAAGCAGAATGGCGCTGGTGCCATTTAGAGAGGCGTTGAGCGCGGCCTGTGAAAACATAAATAGGGGTTGAAAGTCCTTCTCGTCAGAAGTTGCTCAGCGCGGAATTTTGTCGTAGATCATCAAACCCAGAAGAATCGGAATGTGCAGCACCGTGGCATGCATGAGCCACTTGGCACGCACGTTGGTCCTTGAAGCGGCAGCCCACAAGCAAACCTGAACGAGCGCCGTGCTTACAACCAGCGCGCCGAAGAAATAACGTACTCCAGCCAATCCCATAACGGCCGGCAACAGACTGACTCCCACGAGTGCTATGGCTGTGAGAATGATCTGGCGAAACGTACGTGTTCCTTCGCGGTCTACGACCGGCAACATCAAGATACCTGCGCGGGCGTAATCTTCGCGATACATCCAGGCAATGGCGTAAAAATGAGGAAATTGCCAGAAAAATAGAATGGCGAAGAGCAGCCAGGCGCCGCGATCCAAAGTGCCGGTAGCGGCGACCCATCCAATCATCGGAGGAATCGCTCCTGGAAATGCGCCAATAGCGGTGGCCCATACGGTGCGCTTTCTTCAGAGGCGTATACGCAAGCAGATAGCTTACGGACGTCAGCACCCCAAGCGCGGAAGCAAGAAAACCAGCCGTGAAATACAAATCCAACGCGCCCGCAACGCAGAGAACCAAGCCAAACAGCAATGCTTCGCGCGGCTGCAATTGTCCGCTCGGCAGAGGACGCGACGCCGTACGTCGCATGAAGCGGTCGGAGTCGCGTTCAATGTAATGGTTTAGAGTCGCGGTACCTGCCGCAATCAAGAGCGTAGCGAAAACGGTTTGAATTAGACGAAGCCAATCCACCGCTCCGCGCGCCCCCATGTAATACCCGGCGGCGGTGGTCATCAGGACGAGAAAAGACACATCTGGCTTGGTGAGCGCAACATACGCATTGGCGCGGGAAGCGAGCGTAATTTCCGTTGTGCGAACCGTGCTCATTAGACCGTCACCCGCCCCTGCGACGATACAGCGACCTCACCGGCGCGCGGGACTAAGCGATAGCACACGAGAATGGTCACGATAGAAACGGCAAACAACAGAGCTCCGACCACAGTATGCGTCACGGTCAGCACAACCATTACACGCATGGGTTGCGGCGCGTCCGCGGTTGCAATCCGCGACCAGTAAGCTCCAATGCCGAGCAGAAACTGCACGCCAAAGAAGGAGTGCAGCAGAATCCGCATTTTCGTGAGCTCACGCGAATGCCCAAAACGTTTGCGAAGAACAACGGCGGTCCAAATGACGGTGGCAAGCACCGCCAACGAACCCGCAGCGTGGGGCCAGATCGGAATTTCGCTATGACGGAAGCCTGCTCCCAGAAAAACCTGGAGGAAGATCACGACAGCGTTCAGTACTGCAAGCGAATGTATAGAAGGCGATCCGCGATCCTCCAGTTGAGGGCGGTCAGTGACCCACCAATCGCTGGTGAAAACAGCAATGCTCAAAATCGCTCCGAACATGATTTGCGCGAAACATGCATGTATCACCGGCAGCCAGTAATGCAGCAACTGGATCACCACCTGGCCGCCGAGAATAGCTTGCGCAACGATCCCGCCTACCGCGATCACCGCGAACCACCGCAGCCAGCGTCGCTCTTCCTTGATCCAAATTAGAACGGCAAGAATGAGAGTCCAAACTCCCAAGATCCCTGCAATGACCCGGTGGGAGTGTTCGTAAAGAACCCCGCCGACCATCGGCGGTGTCCACGTTCCAAAAGATTTTGGCCAATCCGGCACGGAAAGCGCGGCGTCGTTAGAGGTAACGAGCGCTCCCGCGATTAAGAGCAAAACCGTCCAGCAGACGGTAAACACGGCGAAGCGATGTACGCCCGCATGGTAGGAAGCCTTCATAGCCGTTGTCCCAGCGCGGAATTATAACGCACTGACGGAATTCGTGCTCTCCGTTTTACCGATTTAGCTCTGCCGCAGCGGGCGTACTCAGTCTTCCCGGGATGCCCTGCCCCCCAGCGGCTTCATCACGATGCCGTCGAGGATGCCTGTACTGCCAGCGGCTCTCCCGCAAGACCCACCGCTCGAAGTACAAGGTCTTTCAGCGCGGCGATAAAAAGAGGGGAATCGCCGACGGCCGGCATCATCCGGAAAACCTCGACGCCAAACTTCTTAGCGTCTTCGCGCGCCTCGATATTGATTTCGTGCAGCGTTTCGATGTGCTCAGTCACAAAGGAAATCGGCACAACGAGCATTTCCTTGACACCCTCTGAACCAAGCCGCTCGAGTGTGGCCGTCAGAGGCGGCTGCAACCATTTTGAGGGCCCAACTCTGCTCTGGTAACACAATAAATGTGTTTGCGGCCAGCCGGGATACTGTTTACTTCCCTCTTCGCAGACGAGCCGAACAGTAGCTTCGATCTGGTTTGGATACGGATCCCCTTTTTCGACGAGACTCATTGGCAATCCGTGCGCGCTGAATACCAAATGAATGCGGGAGCTGTCCGCGAATTGCCGCAAGACAGAACCAATGCGTTGCACGAGAGCCTGTATATAGAGTGGATGGTCGTAGAACTGACTGACCGTGCGCTCGGGCGGGCCTCCTTTTGGCTGTCCATAGACGCGGCGCCATTCCTTGAAGCTGCTAAGAGTTGTGGCGTAAGAGAATTGCGGGTAGAGCGGAAGGAGCACGATCTCATCCAGCGGCGCGGCCTTACGTAGCGTCTCAACGGCTTCTTCGGTCATTGGATGCCAATAGCGCATGGCAACGACGGCGGTAGGATCAATCTCGCTCGATAGTGCTTCGACGAGTGCGCACCGCTGCCGCTCAGTAAGGGTTCCGATTGGCGAGCGGCCACCAATCTCCGCATACTTGCCTCGCACAGGAATGGAACGCCGTGAAGAAATCCTCTTTGCCAGGGGCCGCCGCAAAAAACCGAGCGGTCCCATCGGTATGATGTCTGGGTCGAGAAACAAATTCAGAAGAAACGGCTCGACGGCCTCCAGCGAATCCGGCCCACCGAGCTGGAACATCACAATGCCGACTTTTTTCTTCTGCGCCAATTACTTTCCCCGGTTCAAGGAATTCTTCAAGCGATCGAGCTCTTCCCGCAAAGAGGAAGTGCGTTTTGCAATGGTGAGGTAAAAAACGAAAAACACCGCCCAGCCGATGATATACGCCGCGAAAACGCTGTGTAGATTGCTCATATGGCCTCCGCCTCGCGGCGCAAGAGTTCAATGTCCGCGCGCAACTTTTCGAGCCGATAGCGTTCGGCGATCAGAAAAACCATCAGTACGTGCATCGCCAGCACGCTGAAAAAGAATACCTTGAGCATGGTGGGCTCAAGACCAGAGCCGGGTCCGCCCATGATGACCGGCGCCGGATGCTGCGTCCGCCACCAGCGAATCGCACCGAAAACAATGGGTACATCGATGAAAGAAAATATTCCAAAGAGAGCGCTCAAGAGAGCGCGGCGATCCGGCTCCTCGATCAAAGTCCGCAAAAGCAGGTACGAGATGTAGAGAAGCCAGAGCACAAAAGTGGATGTGAGCCTGGCGTCCCAAGTCCAATAAATTCCCCAAGCAGGCTTGGCCCAAATCGGCCCAGTAATGAGAACAACCGTGATGAAGGCGAGACCGACTTCAGCAGAAGAAACGCCTAACGCGTCCCACTTCTCATCACGCCTCCAAACGTACAGAAGGTTCGCCACGAAGCAAACGAAAAAGGCGGTCATTCCGGCCCATGCGGCGGCGGCATGAAAATAAAAAATCCGCTGGAGCACATGCATCGTGCTCTCTTCCGGTGCGATAAAGAAAGACGCATAGGCAGCAGCACCGACCAGGAAAAGAACGAAGGCGCCGATCATCGCGCGTTTCAACATAGTGCTTCATTCCTCCAGAAGATATTCGCCGAAAAGCCATAGCGCCGTCAAAAAAACCACGTCGAAAACAGCCAGGAATCCGATTCCCTTCCATTGCACGTAAGGCGTGCGCTCAAGAAGTGATTTCGTAACTTCCGTGCTGGCCACGAGAATGGGCGTAAGCAGCGGCAACATGAGCAATGGCAACAGCAGTTCGCGCATGCGGGCTTGTGCGGAAATGGCGGATAGGGCCGTACCCGCAATGGAGATCCCGAGGCTCGCAAGAAAAAACACCAGCAGCAACCAATGCAATACGGGCAGGACGGGCACGTTGTACATCACGGCGAAAATCGGCAGCAGCAGCACTTCGGTCAGAAGAAGAAAGAAAGTGTTCGCTACGAGCTTGGCGAGAAATATGGCGAAAGGATCGCTTACCGACAAGCGAAGAGCGCTCAGCGTGTCGTTCTGCTGTTCGCGCAGAAAACAGGGTTGCAGCATCAGGGAAGAAGCGAAAAGAAACGCGAGCCAGAGCAGCCCGGGGGCAAAGCGGCGCGATTCGTCCGACGTCGGGTCAAACGTAAAGCTGAAGAGAACAATCACGATCAGGATGAAGACAATCGTGGTCGTCAGCAATTCGCGCGAGCGGAACTCCGTGCGAAGCTCTTTGCCGAGCAAAACAGCCGCGTTGGGAAACAGGCTCATTCAGGCGTCGGCGAACGTGAGAATCGAGCGAAATGTCGCGCCCGTGCGCGTATCCGCCGTGATCGAACCCGAGTCCAGGCGAATAGCCCGAGTGCCGAGCGAAGAAATTTCTGATTCGCCGTGAAGGCTCATCAAAATGGTGCGGCCCGAGTCGCGAAGCCCGCGAATCGCTTCCGCAAGCCAAGTAACGCCCTGCGTGTCGAGGCCGGTCGCGGGCTCGTCGAGCAAAAGGACGGCAGGCTCATGCAGCAGAGCGCGAGCGATCGCCACGCGTTGGCGCATTCCGCGCGAGAAGGTGCGTACTCTAGAGGCGCGGCGATCAGATAAGCCCACTTCTTGCAGTAATGCTTCGACACGATTCTCGGGTCGGGCAGTTCCCAAAAGCCGTGCGAACAGTAGAAGATTCTCTTCGGCGGTCAGTTCGTCGTAGACCATTGTGGCGTGAGCGACGAATCCCGGACGCATGGCGTTGTCCTCTTGACCAGAAGGCGCACCGGTAAAACTCAACTCACCCCGAGACGGCCGTACCAATCGCGCCGCAATCCGCAGAAGCGTGGTCTTACCAGAACCGTTTCGTCCTGCAAAAACCACGCATTCTCCCGCACCGATAGTAAGTGACACGCCGCGCAATGCCAGGAGGCCGCCATAGCGCTTATCGATATTTTCAAAACGAAGGCCTACAGGAGAAAATGCCGGGGACGTCACCGAGAAACCTCGGTTGAGAACATCTCGGAAAACAAAAGAAGACTGACAGGAATGTCTGTCTCACAAAGGGGCGAAATGAAGGCGGCGTCGAGCGGCGTCAACCTCTAGCCTCGCACAAGGTCGCGCAACACCTTTTCAGCGCGAGCGCGTTCCTGGTTGTACTCTTCTTCCGAAATGGTTCCCGCCTGACGGCGCAACTCAAGCCGGAAGAGCGTGTCTTTCAACGCATCGAGGCTGCTGCCCACTGCCGCGTCGACTTCCGCCAAATTTGCGTTGGGAGTAACCGGAGCCACAGGCGATGACAGTGGCGTTTTCTTTGAAAGTTTAGCCGCCGGATCCGCAAAGCCTTCGGATGGACCACCCGCAACGGCCACCACTGGCTTACGCGCGAGAAGAATTGCAAGTAGCGCGAACATGCAGAGGAAGCCGCCCACAAGAGGCCATTTCAATACATCCAAACGGCCCGGAACCACCGCAATGGTCGCGCCGGAAGACGGAGCGGCTCCTTGCTGCGCTTCGCGGTTCTGCGGACCTGCATCCGGATCCCCGGACGCGGATTCATTGCCACTCGGTGGCGGCGCCGTGCCGGAAACGCTGACTGACAAGATCGAATTGGCGGCGAGGGCGTCGCGACTATAAAGGCTCATTCCCTGCTCTTGCCCATTCGATTGCAATCCATCGCCTGTAACTTGTACGGTGGGCGGCGCAACAAGGACGAGCCGCGCGCCGGGATAGACGGTCGGCAGTTTTATTGTCGCGGCGTTTCCGGTATACGGTAGTTCGTATGAGAAACGAACTCCGTTTTCTCCGGGACGAAAGGCGTACGCAACGCTGTACTTATTCTTGCCGTGATCGATGGGCGCTTGTACAACCGGCATGCCTGATGGGCCCTGCGCAGCGATCTGTTTCAGGCTCGCACCTTCCGGAATCGCAAATTCAAAATTGCCGTCAGCGCGGAAATAAGCCAATGGGGGTTGAGAATCGTTCTTGATGGCATATTCTTCGCCAACTTCCAAAGTCGTGCCATTCGGCTGAAAAATCACGAAGTGAGTTCCCACGGAGATCGTTTTGGGATCTTTGGACGGCTCGAAGACCTCGACTTGCACCTGATTCTGACCCGGCGGCAATGGCTGATGAAAATTAATTCCGCGATAGACCGCACGCACAAGCATCGGTTGTGCGCCGATCGACGGATAATCGAAAGTGAATTGGCCTTGCGCATCAGTCTTGGAGTTGAGCACCGGCTGCATTCCGCCCTGCAATTGAATCAGAATCACCTCGACGTCACCAGCAGGTTTGCCGGTGGTGCCATTTTTTACCGTTCCATGAACGGTGGCGCCATAGACAAAAGAGAACGGTGCCAAGAGGAAGATGCCCAGCGCCAAACGCGGAATCCAGGCAGACCTCATTGTGCACCTCGATCCGAGGCTGCCGGCTTGATCCCACGAGGACGCCGCACCTGCGATTCTGTAACCTGATCGATCTCCGCGAGCACCTGCGCCGCTTCATTCTCAAGAGAAATCTTCATCGCCTCAAAGTCATTTTCTGCATATTTTCCCGAGCGAAACTCGAACCGCAAGTCGCGCAAATTATCGTAGAGAGTGTCGCGACGCTCAAGAAGTTGATCGAGCTTCGAGCGGTGCGGAGCGAGGTCCGACGCATCGGGCTGGATGTAAAAAATAAAGAGCCCCGTAGCCATGGCCAGCGCCAAGCACGCTCCGATAACCGCCCAATCCGCCGGGGCAATCAGAAAAACACTTGTGGTTGTGACAAACGTCAAGATCAATCCTCAGTGTCGCGAGCAGCCTGCGCACGCGCTCTCTCCAACAGTTCGCTCGAAACGGGAGGTGCGTTACCTGCGGTGGCCAAAGCCGGCCCGGTCGGTGGACGATTCCGCCAGCGCGAAATGACGCTAATGACCAGCGCGAATCCACCAATCAGAGCGACCGCGGGAATCCACCACGCCACACGTCCAAATCCGCTGTGCGGCGGTTCTGTAAGCACGGCCTGCCCATATTCCTGAACGAAGGACTGCACGATCAGATCATCGGAATTGCCCTGAGCGATGCGCTCGTCGATTTTCTTCAGCATCCCGAGAGCTGTATCGCAAGGGCCCGAGAACGCGCCACCGACATGGTAGCAACCGCCGGCGGAATCGTTGCACCCGCCGCACATGCATTTCACCTTCATGCCCAATTGGTGCGCGTGATCGAGAGGCTGCGCGTCCCCAAAAGCGGACAAAATCGGTAGCGCACCGCCAAAACACAGAAGAAGCGGCAAGACAAGCACAGCGGGCCGTTGTATCTTTCGAGATTTAGTCATGGCCTTCTTTGTAGGTGGCCGCCGGTTTCATTCCGTGGACTAATGGCTCCGTCGCGGGCTGTTTCACCGCGGACAAAACCAACACCGCGCGCCGATTGGGCATCAATGCGACGAGCGTTCCAAACACAACAATAACGCCGCCGAACCAGATCCACTTCACCAGCGGATTCAAGTACGCGTGGATGACTGGCAATTTTGTGTCGGGACTCTGTCCCGCGTAAACCACGTAAAGGTCTTCGCGAAGCGTCGAATAAATCGCGACCATCGTTCCGGTTTCGCCATTTGTCTCGAAAATGCGGCGCTCGGGATACAGCATCATCAGCGGCTTATTGTTGACGAAGACTTCCACATTCAACCGCAGCCCGGTGTAGTTCGCTTCCGGCTTGCTATCGAAACTCTGCAGAACGAGCTTGTACTTCCCCAGTTCCATCGAAGAGCCCGGCTGCATTTCTTTCTGGACGTTCTGATTGAACGCGGCGCCGGCCAATCCGATGAAGATCAGCACCATGCCCATGTGGACGATATAGCCGCCATAGCGGCGCGTGTTGCGCATGGTCAGTTCGATGGCGGAGGTCAAATAAGAAGCGCCAGAGCGGACGCGGATGACTTTTGCGCCCCGGTAGAATTCCATAACGATCGTGGCCGTGACGAAGAAACACAACGCAAAACAGATGAGCGAGTAGACTTCCCGGTATCCCAGCCCAAAGATGACCGCGCCCCCAATAACCCCAACAATCAAGGGCCACGCAAAATTTCGTTTCAAACTTTCTACGGAAGTCTTGCGCCATGCGAGGAGCGGCCCGACACCGGTCAGGAAAAGCAGGAGCAGGCCTATCGGGATGTTGACCTTGTTGAAGAACGGCGCGCCTACGCTAATTTTGGAGCCCGATAGCGCTTCCGATAAAACCGGGAAAAGCGTACCGGAGAGAACCGCGACGCACGAAACCAGCAGGATCAAATTGTTGAACAAAAAGCTGGATTCGCGAGAGACAAGGGCGTCCAGCTGGTTTTCACTCTTCAAATAGTCGCGATTCTTGAAGTACGCAATAAGACAAACCGCGAAGATGATCGCAAGAAATCCTACAAACCAAGTGCCAATACTGGACTGCGCAAACGCATGAACCGAGCTTACGACACCGCTGCGCGTCAGGAAGGTGCCGGTAATGCACAACAAAAACGTCGTAAATACGAGCCACACGTTCCATACCTTCATCATGCCGCGCTTCTCTTGCATCATCACCGAATGCAGAAACGCCGTTCCAGTCAGCCACGGAAGCAACGAGGCATTCTCCACCGGGTCCCAGCCCCAGTAACCGCCCCAGCCAAGGACTGCATAAGCCCAATGCGCGCCAAGAAGAATGCCCGCAGTCTGAAAGCCCCAAGCGATCATCGTCCATTTGCGCGTAAGGTGGATCCACTTCTCGCCGGGATAACGCGCCAGCAGCGCGGCCAACGCAAACGCGAACGGAATCGTGAAACCCGTATAACCCGAATAAAGATTCGGCGGATGGATCACCATTTCCGGATATTGCAGCAGCGGAGTCAGGCCGTTGCCATCCGCGCGGGAGACGAGATCCATCGCGCCATGAGCGCCCGGGACGGCCAGTGCCTTGAATGGGCTGGCGACGAAATTATTAAGCGTCAGAAAGAAAATCTGCACGCCGGCGAGAATCACACCTACGTACGGCATCAATTCGCCATTTTTATTTCGGTAGGCGATCAATACAGAAAAAACGTAAATCGAAAGCAAAAAGCTCCAGAAAAGCAACGAGCCTTCCTGTCCAGCCCACAAAGCAGCAATTTTATAAAACGTGGCCAGCGCGCGATTGCTATGCGCGACGACGTAGGCCGCGGAAAAATTATCACTGAAGAAAAGATATTCGAGGCTGAATGTGGCAACAAAAATCAGGCAGCAGGTGGCGATCCCTGCCTGCCGCGTGCTTTTAACGAGCAGCGGATGGCGCGTGATAATCGCGGCAATCCCGCCTGCAAATGCAAATACCGCGCAAATGAACGCAAGGAGTAGAGCGAATGAACCGAATACATCCACGTGGCCTCCGCCTATCCCCCGGCTAAACCGGGCCTGCTACGTTTCGTCTTACCGTGTTGCAGTGGAAGGAGTCGCAACCGTTCCCCCGGGAGCTGCTTCGTACTTGGACGCGCACTTCGCCTGGACAACCTCAGCGACAAAGCGCCCATCCGTTTCCCGGCCCTCCACCAACGCTTGGGATTTATCCACGAACGTATCAGGAAGAGGGTCGCTGCCGACATAGCTTACTGGGAGAGACTTCCCCTCCCCGTCCAAAACGAAATCCACACGGCCTGTGAAACGGCGAATGCTGCCCGGCGCGACGGTTCCCCCGACGCGAATCCGATGCGAGAGTTCAGATCCATGCAGAGTCTGCAACTCAGCAATGGTGTGATAATAAGTCTTACTCTCCCCGTACCCGAGCCATGCCAGGAAGGCCATTGAAACGACGATCACGGTGACGCCGATGCCGAATTTTGCCTGTTTCTTCACGCCGAGACTCCTACTCCGACTGCATAGGATCTAAGTTTCGGATTCTATCACAGCCAGAAGATTGCCAAGCTGGTCGAAGTTCAATTCTTGGCCAGTCCAGTGGGGCTAGGGGATTATCGACGCTAGTTTACTTCGCGGCGACTGGCGCGGCAAGAGCGGCGCGCAGCCTCTTAGCCACTTCAGAAAAGTCAGAAGAGTCCAATCCAAAAGGCTGGCCCCCATCAAGGATCACCGGGCAACCCAGTTCGGCGCTCGACAATCCTGCGGACAACGGCCCCAACGATTCTGAAATCAAAAAAACGCGCTTGGGCTTCAGCGACCGGCGAATGCGCGTCATCACCGACGAAATGCGTTTCATAAGCAGCGACTCACACACTAACGGCCCAGCCTGGCCACTTTCGAGCGGACACTCGAGTATATGTGTCAGAAAAAAGCCGCCACGCTGAAACTCGCTTAGTACAGCGTCTGACGGTTTCCCTGCAGCAGCAATCCCAACTGCATTCAGCAATCGACCCGCTTCACCCTCAAACTTTCCGGAATATAAGAAGTCGGCGTCAGCTAAAGGAGAAAAGCCGCCAAGCATAAGCGCGGACATGTGAACGGGCCGGTATCGGCTAGTCCATTCGAGGCGCTCAAGCCTCCTCGCAATATGTTCGGGAGATGCGCTTTGCCCGCAGCCGTCGCAAGCCATGTGATCTATTGGCATGGGATGTCTGCATGAATCGTAGTCCAGTGAAGAGAGGAGTGCAATCGCCAGAAGGACTTCTTTAAGGCTGCCACATGAACTCAAACGGCACGCGGGAACACTTCAAAATTCGACGACGGCGATTGTGCGCCGGGGATGGTTAATTGGGTTTTGGCGTCGCACAATCGCCGTCGCTCGCTGTTACGTGTAGCTTCCCGTACAAACCCCCAGCGAGGGCAAAAGTTGCCTTGCGATCGAGCTTTTTGTTTCTTGGAATGGGGAACTTACGAGGAAACCGTTGCGTCTGCTGGGAGCTTGGATCTCAAGCACCACTTCAACTCCTGGCTCAATTCGGTAATTTCCATCCCCGGCATCACGATGAATTTGCAGCTCAACATTTCTCTCGGCTCATCGTCATCCGGCAACTGGCAGGAAACGCGGCAATATTGGCAATCCTGATTCCAGCAGAAACGCCCATACGGAATCGTTTCTGGACTGATGAACTGAAAGCATCGCAAAAGCGAGTTGCGCTCCGGCACCTGAAACTTCTTGCCCATCACGGTGATTTCCACGAGCTTTTCGTAGGGGCGAAAGGGTTCCGACATATTGAGTCCTGTCCTCCGTAGACGGGTGGCCGTAAAAGCGCGGAAGTTGCCCCGATCCGGATCACTCTGATGGTTGCCCATTCAGATTAGCCCGGGCCCTTGGAAGCAACAACGATTGCTCTCGGATGCGTTGCGAATGTGCTAAGGGGTAGGCCTAGGACTCAAACGTCTCGCAGAAGGGTAAATTTAGCTGCCAAAATCGAAGAATTGCCCCATTTTTCGGAACTTATCGTAGCGGGTATCCAACAAGACTTTTGTCGGCTGCTGGGTCAAAGCCACCAACTGCCGGTCCAACACTTCCCCGAGCAACTGTCCAGCGCCTTCTGCGTCAACGTGCGCTCCGCCTTCGGGCTCGGCCACGATTTCATCGACGATGCCAAGTTCCTTGAGGTCCTTCGCAGTGATTTTCAGGGCGGCCGCGGCTGTCTCTGCCTTTGTGGCGTCTCGCCACATAATCGCTGCACAGCCCTCCGGCGATATCACGGAATAAAAGCTGTTTTCCAGAATGTTGACGCGATCTCCGACGGCAATCGCCAATGCTCCGCCGGAACCGCCCTCGCCAGTTACAGTGACTATGATCGGAACGGGCAGACGGGCCATTTCACGCAAGTTACGCGCGATGGCCTCGGCTTGTCCTCGTTCCTCGGCGTCGATCCCGGGGTATGCGCCAGGAGTGTCGATAAAAGTGAAAATGGGTCGGCCAAACTTGGCCGCAAGTTGCATGATGCGCAGTGCTTTGCGGTAGCCCTCCGGTTTGGGCTGGCCGAAATTGCGCACTAGCCGTTGTTTTGTGTCGCGGCCTTTTTGATGGCCGATAACGGCGATGGGCCGGCCACGAAACTTCGCGAGACCGGTAATCAAGGCTTTGTCATCGCCATAGCCACGGTCGCCGTGAAGCTCGACGAAGTCGGTAAGCAGCATCCCGATATAGTCCAGCGGGTAAGGACGCTGCGTATGCCGTGCGATCTGGGCGCGCTGCCAAGGTCCGAGATGGCTGTAAAACTCCTTGCGCAGCTCAGCCACCTGCTGGCGTATACGTTCGAGTTCCGCGTCGGCTTCTTGGTCGCCTGCGAGCTGCCGCAATTCCTCGACGTCTTTTTCCAGGCGTTCGATTTCGGTCTGTCGATTCACCTGCGCCGCCGGGCTTTTAGCCTTGTCCTTGGACTTCATCACATCACCCGCTCAATCGATTCGTTACCCATGCATTCCCGTATTGCGGCGGCTAGTTCGGGGCACGTCCTCACCCGCTGCTCCACCTGAAGCGTGGCCGTCGCACCCTTTGCGTCACAGAGATCAAGCGAAACCATGCTCGAACCTCGATAGGAAGACAAAATTTCTTCCAGACGGTCCAGCAATTCCTCGTTTAGATCTTCGAGCTTCATGCGGATGCGTAGGCCGGCCGCGGGCCGTTCCGCGAGGTCGCCTAGGCGCGCCGCTTCCTGCAGGGACAGCCTTGTTCCGGCTTCTTCCACCTGCACGCGGACCTTCAGCAAAAGCGGCGTTCCGGCTTTGAGGATCTGCTCCAGCCGCGCAAAGCTTTCCGGAAACGCAAGCAATTCCTGCACTCCGGTCATGTCTTGAATCGTGTAGATCGCCCAGCGGGCGCCTTTCTTGGAACGCATGGGGCGCGTGCCCACAACCAGCACCGCGACGGTGATTTCTTTGCCGTTGCGCTGGCCTTCGACTTGGTCGAGCGAAACGCATTTCAATTCCTGCAACCGCGATGCGTATTTAGCGAGTGGGTGCCCAGACACGTAAAAGCCGAGCATAGCGTATTCGCTGGCGAGTCGTTCAGCCTCGCTCCACGGTTCGGCGTCGTGCAATTCAAAAGCTATGCGTGCGGGCGCCGCCGCAGTGCCGAACAAACCGTGTTGTCCAGATTCGCGTATCCGCGTTGCGCGCTGGACCGCCGCCAACGCATCGTCAACAGAAGCCAACATGGATTCCCGAGGCCCGAGAGAGTCCACCGCCCCGGACTTAATCAAGCTTTCAAACACGCGCTTGTTTAGAAACTTAGCCTCGATGCGTTCGCACAGATCGTAGAGAGTGGTAAATTCACCTGCGCTCAAGCGTGAATCGCGTACGGCCTTCGCGGTGTTCTCGCCTACGTTCTTGATGGCCGCAAGCCCGAATCGTATCGATTCGCCGACCGGCGTGAAATAGAGGTCGCTCTCGTTCACGTCGGGAGGAAGAATCGAAATGCTCATCCCTCGCGCTTCGTTGATGTACTTCACAGCCTTTTCCGCGTTGCCCGTTTCGGAGGTCAGCAGTGCCGCCATGAACTCCACCGGATAATGCGTCTTCAAATAAGCTGTTTGATACGCCAGCAGTGCATACGCGCAGGAATGGGATTTGTTGAATCCGTAACCGGCAAACTCCTCCATCAAATCGAAAATGCCCGCGGCTTTCTTTTCCGAAACTTTGTTGGTAATGCAGCCCGCGATGAATTTCGCGCGTTGCGCCGCCATCTCTTCTTTTTTCTTTTTGCCCATGGCGCGGCGGAGAATATCGGCTTCGCCGAGCGAAAAGCTTGCCAGCAGGTTGGCGATCTGCATGACCTGTTCCTGATAAAGGATCACTCCGTAGGTTTCATCGAGAATGCCCTTGAGCTGCGGAAGCTCGTAGCTGACTTTGGTCTTACCCTGCTTGCGGCTAATGAAGTCGTCGATCATACCACCCTGAATTGGTCCAGGACGGTAGAGGGCGTTCAAAGCGGTGAGGTCTTCGATACGAGAGGGCTGATAGCGGCGCAAGATGTCGCGCATGCCGTGCGATTCAAACTGAAAAATGGCCGTCGTGTCACCGCGTGCGAAAAGCTTGTAAGTCTGCTCGTCGTCCAGACTCAGATTGTCGATATCAACTTTAATGCCGCGATTTTTTTCAATCATGCGCGCCGTGTCTTGCAAAACGGTGAGCGTCGTCAGCCCGAGGAAGTCCATCTTCAGCAAGCCGATGCGCTCTAGCGCATTCATGTCATATTGCGTGGTGATTTCATCCCGGTTCGTTTTGTAAACCGGAACAACGTCCGTCAGCGGACGCGGTGAAATAACCACGCCAGCGGCGTGGGTGGAAGCATGCCTCGCTAGTCCCTCTAGTCGCAGCGCGACGGCCATCAAATCCTTCAGCTTCTCATCGCTGTTAATGGCGGACTTCAGCTGCGGCGCCTCCGAGAGAGCAGTTTCCAGGTCGATCCCGAGAGTAGTAGGAATCAGTTTCGCAAGCCGGTCCACTTCGCCGTACGGGATGTCCATCGCACGGCCGACATCTTTGACCGCCGCTTTCGCCGCCATGGTTCCGAACGTAATAATTTGAGCGACGTTTTCGCGCCCGTACTTTTGCGTAACGTACTCGATCACCTCGCCGCGCCGCCGCATGCAAAAATCGATGTCGATATCAGGCAATGACACGCGCTCCGGGTTCAAAAAGCGCTCGAACAGCAGGTTGTACTGCAGTGGGTCCACATCGGTAATGCGCAAAGCATAGCTGACCAGGCTACCCGCGGCCGATCCACGTCCTGGCCCGACTGGCACGTCCTGCGCTCGCGCGTAGTGAATGAAATCCCACACGATCAGGAAGTAGCCCTCATAGCGCATCTTCTTGATCATTTCGATTTCAGACGTCAGCCGTCGCTCATACTCGACCAGCGGATTGTGCAAGACACCTTGCTGCAATAGCCGCTCCAAATAGGGCACACGCGTGGCAAACCCTTCACGCACCACTTTCTCAAAATAACTTCCGGCCGTGTGGCCGTCTGGGACTTTAAACTCTGGAAATGGATTCGGGATCCGCTCAATCTTGACGTTGCAGCGCGCCGCGATGTCCACCGTCCGGCTCAGCGCCGCCGGCAGTTCGCCAAATACTTGGGCCATCTCCGCTGCGGTCTTAAAGTAGAACTGGTCGGTAGCAAATTTCATTCGATGAGTGTCGCTCATCGTCTTTCCCGTTTGGATGCAAAGCAGGACTTCCTGCGCGTGCGCATCAGTGTGATGCAGATAGTGGCAATCGTTCGTGGCGACCAGCGGGATCCCAGTCTCTTTCGACAGCCGAACGAGTTCGCGATTTACGCCCTGCTCGATCTCCAGGCCCTGGTCCTGAATCTCCAGAAAAAAGTTGCCCTTGCCAAACACGTCCTGCAACCGGTACGCGTTTTCGCGAGCCTGGTCGTATTTTTCATCGACCACAGCTTCCGTCACCGCTCCCCGCAAACAGGCGGAGAGAGCAATTAATCCCTTGTTATGCTTCGCAAGAAGGTCGTAATCAATACGCGGCCTGTAATAGAAACCCTCAAGAAAGCCCGACGAAACCAGTTTGATTAGGTTGTGATAGCCCTCGAGCGATTCGCAGAGGAGCACCAGGTGGTTGCTCCCGCGTATCCCCGCGGGCTCGGCCTCGCCGCGATCTTGTCCATTTGATCCGTTTGTTTTTTCACCGCGATCGTGACGGCTGCCCTTCGCCACATAGACTTCGCATCCAATGATCGGCTTTACGTCACGCTTGCTGGCTTCATTGAAAAAGTTGGCGGCAGCAAAAAGATTGCCGTGATCCGTAATGGCCACGGCCGGCATTTTCAGCTGGGATGCCTTGTCGAGTAGCTCGGACGTTTCGCACGCCCCATCGAGCAGACTAAAGTCCGTATGAACGTGAAGATGAACAAACTGCGGCTGGCCCATGGATCTCGATTCTAGAACGCCCGCGCGAGAATTGCGAATCGCTTTCTCGGGATTTGCACAGGCCTGACTTCCCTGCCCGTTCGTTATTTCCGGCCGCCGCTTTTCTTACCGCTTGAGGCGTGCTTCGCCTGTTCTTTGGCTGCTTTGTGCTTTGCGGCTTGCTTCAGCATCACCGGATGGTTCTTATGCGCTGCCCCGTGTGCAGCCTTCGCGGGCGCGCCTTTTTCTGGGACCGCTGGGGCGGCTGAAGCTGGAGGCTGCTTTTCCCCACTCTTTACGGGCTTCTTTTCCTTTTCCTTCTTCTTCGGCTGCTCTTTGATCCCAGACAATTTGCGGAGGATCTTCACCCGCTCCTCAGGTGTCTTGCCGCGCCCCGTCAGTTGCATTGCGAAAACTTGTTCGACAATCGCGTCGAACTTCTGCCCACGCGCATAGCCCAAGACTTCCAGCTCAGTCGCCACCATGGGCAGTGCAGCCCGAATGGGCCGCCACTTGTGAAGGTACGCCCGAATTTTCGAGAGCGCCGCCGAGTTGCTCGATTCCGCCAGGAGATACCCGATGCGCTCGACGGGCAGTTTTTCCAGAAACTTGTATGCGTCAATGGGCGCATTCAGCTTGCGTCCGATTAATTCCTTCTGATCGGCAAGGACTTCCTTCTCGAAGTTCAATATGGCGTCCGCTTCCGCCGAACGGAATCCCGCCTTGGAAAGAACGCTGCTTTGTTCCCGATCCTTGAGCCGCCCGAGAATCGCAAGCATCATCGGCGTCGCAAGCTTCGGACGAACGCCTGCCGTAAACAAATCCTCGCGAACCTTCATCAACCGCGCAATCGCCTCGTAATTCGGGCGCCGTTTTGCAAGCACCGGATGGATTGCTTCGAGCAAGTCGTGCTCTTCCCACTCCTTCAGGACCACGGCAGGGCGTTCTTCGCGAGCCACAGCCCGCAGCTCTCCTCCCGCGTCTTCCGGCGCGATGGTGTGATGCAAATCGCGTTCGATGGCTAAGTCAAACCATTCCTGCGTTCGCGCCTCAATTTTGAAGCCCATACGCGCGGCAAAGCGCAGAACGCGGAGCAGACGCACCGGCTGATTGGTGAAGCTGTGAATAGTAAGCGCGCGAACCTCGGCACGCTCGACATCCGAGAGCCCATTCGTTGGATCCAGAAGCAATCCGCGCGAAGCCGGATTAAGCGAGATGGCAATGGCGTTCAACGAGAAATCACGCCGCCGCAAATCCTCCATGATCGTGGACCAACGAACTTCCGGCCTCGTCCCGGGACGCACGTAGTGGTCGTCACGTGCCGCCGATATGCTGCCGTCGACGTCTCCAGCAAACAGAACTTCCACTTGGCGAAGCTTTTCATCCTCGGAGAGAATTTTCGCGCCGCCCTTCTCCAGTTCGCGGGCGATCTTCGATGGGTTTCCCTCCACCGAAAAATCAAGATCGCGCAGCGACGCCCCCGTAACCAGGTCGCGCACCGTTCCGCCCGTCAGGTACACATTGAATCCCATGGCGGCAGAGAGCTCCTGTACGCGCATCATGACCGCTCGCTGCTCGGGTGACAGCCGGCTTTCCAACAAAAACATATAATCTGGCATCGCACTCCTTCACGTTCTGGATGCCCGCGCTGACCGCCGCGGAGGCAACCGCAATTTTGGCCCAGGACTCCCGCGCTTCAAGCTCGCGGGTGATGCGCTTTGTAGATCTGCTTCAACCGCTCTTCGACTACATGGGTATAGATTTGGGTCGTAGAAATGTCTGCGTGGCCTAGCATGAGCTGCACCGACCGCAAGTCCGCGCCGCGTTCCAGCAAGTGCGTCGCGAAGCTGTGGCGAAGCATGTGCGGCGTCAACGCAACACGCAAACCCGCGCGCCTGCCGTACGCCGAAAGAATCTTCCACACTCCCACCCTGCTGAGCGAATTGCCTCTCCGGTTCACGAACAGCGCCTGACTAGCAACACCTTTTCCCAAAAGCTTCGGCCGGGCGTCGCGAAGATATTTTTCCACCATGCCCAGTGCCTTCTTACCTGCAGGAACGATGCGTTCCTTATCCCCTTTGCCAATACAGCGAATGCAGCCAACTTTCGCGTCCAGATCGGTGACCCTTAGCCCAATTAGTTCAGAAACCCGCAGCCCGGTGGAATACAGCACTTCTAGCATGGCACGGTCCCGCAAACCGGATGGTGTTTTGCCATCAGGCTCGGCCAGTAAACGCTCCACTTCCTCTAGGCGCAGATACCCCGGCAAAGTACGCCGAATCTTTGGCGATTCCAAATTCAGCGATGGATCGACGGTGATGAGCTCCTGAACCTGAGCAAACCGGAAGAAGTTCCGCAACGTGACCAAGTGCCGTGCCACCGTCCTGCTCTCCAGCTTTTCCCGGTATAGCCCTGCCAGAAAGTCCACCAGGTCGTCGCGGCTCACGCCCACAAGCGTGAGCTCTCGTTTTTGTGCGAACACGTTAAACTTCACCAAGTCGCGCTGATAGGCCGAGACGGTATTCGGGGAAAGCCCCTTTTCGACCTTCACGTGCGTCAAAAATTGCGATATCGCTGGCGTAATTTCCATTAAGGCTCCGCATAACCGTTTCCGGCGCCCGCTCGCCGCCGCGTCGCAATCCCATAAACCTCTTGTATCTCGCGACAGCGGAAAAGCCAAGCGAGTGCCAAATAGAGCGCCGTCGCGCCAAAAATAAGTCCCGAAAACACGAGAAGTTGCACGAGGAAGCGCGAGTGCACGGTAAATGCCGTGTAGTGATTCCCAAACCAGCAAGCCACTCCCATAATGCTCGCGCACAACGAAGTCTTTGCAAAGGATTGCAGGATCTCCATCGTTCCCATCTGCCCGTAGCGCAGCCTGAAAATAATGAAAAGCGCAAAGAAATCAAAAAAACACGCGATCGCCGTCGCCAAGGCTGGCCCGCCATTCTGCACGCGTTTGAAGAAAAATTGCATAAACACGATATTTAGAACTACGTTGATGACCAATGATATCGAAGCTACAATGACTGGCGTTTTGGTATCGGAGGTGGAGTAGAACGCGGGCACAACCAATTTCACGCTAGCCAAAGCGGGTAAGCCAATGGCGTAGTAAAGCAGCGCCCTGGCTGTCAACCGCGTCGAGTTCGCGTCGAATTGCCCGTGCTGGAAAAGTACCCTGACTATCGGCTCGCGCAGGATCATTAGCCCCAACGCCGCCGGCACGGTGATGAAAGCCACAATCCGCACGGCAAAAGCCAGAGTCTTCTTTAGCGATTCGTAATCTTTGGCCGCGGCCTGATGCGACATCATCGGAAGGATCGCGGTCGCCACGGCGATGGCATATCCCCCAAGCACCAGTTCCATGGTGCGGTCGGCAATGGTCAGCGCTGCCAAGCTTCCTATGGGCATAATGAGTGCCGTCGCGAAGCGCGTATCCACGAAAAGATTGATCTGTCCGATACCAATTCCGAACAGCCGGGGAATCATCAGTCGAGCGACGTTTCTGATTCCTGGATCCGAAAAGGAAACTCCGAAACTAAACTTCATGCCCTTTTGCACGAGAAGCGGTACCTGAATCAGAAACTGCAGCACTCCTCCAACGAGCACTCCCACGACGATCGCTGTTGCCGCGTTCTTAAAATGGCTTCGAACCGCGGCGAAGGTGAACAGGATTGTTGCTAGATTCAGGAAGACCGGGGTTGCCGCAGGCAGGCCGAAGACGTGAAAACAATTCAGAATACCCATCGCGAGTGCCGCCAACGCGATAAAAAAGAGGTAAGGAAACACGATCCGGTTCAGCTCAACAGCCTGACCTCCCTCAATATTCTTACCGGCAAATAAGTGGACGACTTGTGGCGAAAAAACCATTCCGAGAACGGTGATTACAGCCACAACCAGCGCCAGCGTCCAAAAAAGTTTGTTCGCGAAGTCCCAGACTTCTTCTTTGGACTTCTCTCGCATGTAGGTCGTGAAGACCGGGATGAATGATGCTGTCATCGATCCTTCAGCGACCAAACGCCTGAATAGGTTGGGGATGCGATAGGCGAGATAGTACGCGTCGGCAATCGGAGTTGTTCCTAGGAGAAGAGCTATGCGCTGCTCACGCACGTAGCCGAGAATTCGACTTACGATAGTAACCAGGGAGATGATCGAGGCCGATTTGAGGATATGCTTTTTATCGGTCAACGGCCGGCGCTCCGGGACCTAACCCTAATGAAAACAATAGGTTGACAGGCAAAACGCGCTTAACATAACATACATCTTGATTATTCGCAAATTTTCGCCATTCCGGACTTTTACAAACTGATTTCTTTGAAAAACAGAGCGCCAGCCTCTACTCACAAGAAAGTCGTCCTTGTCCTTGCGGACAAGAAGCCCGTCCGCGGCTATTTGAATCCCACGCGGCTCGGCAATTCTGATCCCATCGATCTTCTAACTCCAGACGGCGAGCACCAGGAGATTTCTCTCGCCCGGGTGCGCTCAATTTATTTTGTGCGTGAGTTCTCCGACGATTTTGAACCTGAGCGCAAAGCCTTCCTAAGCCGCCCCAAGCTGGACGGGCTTTGGGTCCGTCTCCGCTACAGCGACGGCGAGACCATCGAAGGAGTGGTCCCCAATGACTTGCTCACGATGCTCGATAATGGCATCCAAATCACGCCGCCTGATTTGAACTCAACCACCGATCGCATTTTCATTCCGCGCGCCGCCCTCACCGAACTGACCGTGCTCGGCGTAGTTGGAATCTCCCGCCGCAAACCCACTGCCGCTGCTGCTGCAGTCAATCAGCCTCGGCTTTTCAACGAATAATCCCGGCTTGGCTGTACTTCCCTCTTCGCGCTATGCGAGACTCGCACCCAGCGGTAAGGAGCTGTTTCCATGTCCATGAACCTCTCTGAAATTGCACAAAAACTCGGTTGCCGTCTAGACGGTCCCGGCGAAACTCCCATCCATGGAATCGCGGGCATCGAACACGCTGAGCCGGGCCACATCACCTTTCTCGCCAACCGGCGCTACTTCCCGCTTCTCAAGACGACCCGCGCCTCGGCCGTGCTCGTTGAAGAAGGTATAAGCATCGAACGCGACGCCAACTTGCCCAGGCTTGCGGCTCTGCGTACCTCAAATCCGTATCTCGCCTTTGCCCACGCGATCGAGCTCTTCTACCAGGCTCCCAAGTACGCGCCCGGATTTCACCCTACGGCCCTGATCGCGAAATCCGCCAAAATAGGCGCAGGCGCGCATATCGGTCCGTATTGTGTGGTGGAAGAAGATGCCCACATCGGCCGAAACGCCGTTCTACACAGCTTCGTCACCGTCTACCAAGGAGCTCGCATTGGCGATGACTTCTTCGCCCACTCCCACGCCGTGGTGCGTGAGTTTTGCCGCATTGGAAATCGCGTGATCCTCCAAAACGGAGCGATCATCGGTGCTGACGGGCTCGGCTTTGCCAAGCAAAAAGACGGCACCTGGTACAAGATGCAACAGTCAGGCCCGGCCGTTCTCGAAGATGATGTCGAGGTCCAAGCCAATGCGTGCGTGGACCGCGCCACCGTCGGCGAAACCCGCATAGGCCATGGCACCAAGCTCGACGACCTCGTCATCGTCGGTCATGCTTCGCGCGTTGGGGCCAATACCATGCTTTGCGGACAAGTCGGGTTGGCAGGCTCTACTAAAGTCGGCGATGGCTGCATTCTCGCCGGTCAGGTGGGCACTGCCGGACATCTGACCATCGGGGATGGCTCCGTGATCACCGCAAAAAGCGGCGTCCCCAGCGACATACCGCCTCGTTCGATGTACTCAGGCTATCCAGCCGTCGACAATCGCCAGTGGCTCAAAACCGTGGCAGCTCTCAATCGCTTGCCTGAGCTGCAGAAGCGCGTACGGGAATTGGAGGCCGAGTTGGAACGACTCGGCGGCCGGCCGCGGCCCTCCGGCTCTCGATAGGCTCTAGGAAGCTCCAGGGAATCCCACGGGGCGTTGATCCGGCGGCAAACCTGCGGCCATTGCATCGTGCACCCGCTGGTTCAGGATATCGCGCTCTTCCCAGCTGTATTTTGAAGCGTCGATTGGCTCCAAAAACTCAACCAGAATTTCTCCCGGGTGAATGACCATTGAGCGCTTGGCCATCACTCGTTGTGCCCCAGAACAAAGCACCGGAACGATCGGCACGCCCGCTTTTATTGCCAGCACAGCCGCGCCTTTCTTAAATTGCTGCAAGCGCCCATCGGAGCTGCGTGTCCCTTCGGGATAAATGAGAAACGACTGGCCCGCCCGCATAGCCGCGGCAGCTTTTTCCACGCTGGAGATCGCCGAGTCTCGAGCTTTCCGATCAACCGGAATGAAGTGCGCCAGCCTAAACGCTTGCCCCACG
The DNA here is from genome assembly GCA_963784015.1 of uncultured Acidobacteriota bacterium. GTDB lineage: Bacteria > Acidobacteriota > Terriglobia > Acidiferrales > UBA7541 > Acidiferrum. The sequence continues at coordinate 1,986,475 of CAWAPX010000013.1, read as the reverse complement.
ATCGGCCACTTAAAGAGAGATTGTTTCAATAACACGGCGATACGCCTGGGAATCGCCCCAACAACGGCAGGTGCGTCCGCTGAACTCGTGTGATTCGCCACAAAGAGGCAAACTCCGGACGGAATATTCTGCAGCCCCTCGATGCGCACCCTCACGCCAACCGCGCGCACAAAAAACATCACGCCCCGAACGCCCGCCCAATACAGCGGATCGACGTGCCGCGTAATCACCGTGTAAAGCAGCAGAAGTGGCCCAAGTATCAGGATGTAAAGCGAAAGAAAAACCGCGATGAAAATCGTCCGAAGCATGCAATACGCAGAACTCTCTCGAATCCTACCCCGTAGGTCAAGCGCTACCTAGAAATTACACGCCAATTCCGGGACCCACGGCCCACGGAAATATCCTTGCGCACGTGGAGTGCGGCAGCTCTGCTGCCGCTCCTTCAAGCAGCTCGCAGAACACGAATCAAATTCATTCCATTTTCTTCGCGAATTCGCTAACTCCTTTGGAATGCGCACTTCCAAAAAAACGCCCGCAAACTCTTTGGAATGAGCAGTTTCAAAAGATTAGACTTAAAACCCTTTAGAATGAGCATTTGCAGAAAAACAGGGAGGGGTGGCGACCTCGTTGCCCGCATCTGCCAATCAGGTCGCGCGAGCCCGGTGAGAGGCACAGATCAAGCACGTAAATCTGTGCTCTTAACTCTATCCCAATAGTATATGGATTTTCAGTAAGCCCAGTACGGGCCAGTCCCGGCCGGCGTATTCTGCCCCTCAATGGCTGTGTACACGGTGCGGCCAAAAAAGAACGGTAGTCCCCAATCAAATGTTCCGGCATCAGGCCCACCCAGTCCGTTGGCAACACCGATAGTCTCGCTGGCTAAAAGAGTATCGGCGTTAGCCACACTGAAACTGATAGGACCGCTCGCTCCATTTGTTCCCTGGTTGGTTGCCGAGAAATTTTGTGTCGTCGTCGGGCAATACCAGAAGGTAGCGTCGCTACAGGTCGGCATTCCCGTGGTATTTGAGTCCAGGAAATAAATGGCGTTCGAGCCAGAGTCGATGAAGCTCGCGTCCTCGTAAGTCACGTTATCGAAGACGGTTGTGAAATTCCCGCTAGATGGGTCAATGGTATAAACCGTCGCGTTTCCTAGCCCGTTATTTGTTTGCGTTCCGATGCCAAAGATCATCGAACCGCTGATGCTCGTCTCCGCCCCTGTAACCGACGGCAATTCGATGATCACGCCGTTATTGTCTTTGGGAAACAGCACAATTGGATTCACTACTTGGTTTGAAAGGCTCTCTGCCGTGACCTCGCAACCCGCAGCTGGACATGCATAGTACAAGCCTGGGTTCTGCCCTCCGCTCGGGGGTAACGTGCAGGCGCCACCGCAGTCCTGTGCAAGGTTCCCAACTCCCAATATGCCATTGGCGCCCAAATCGGAAATATCATCTTCGGGCGTGCCAAGACTTGTGCAGCCGCTTGGTATGTTCGAGAAAATCGAACTTCCAATCACTTGAATCGGCAGAGACTTCGCCTGTTCGCCAGCGATGGTCATATCCGCGGTTTGCACCGGTCCCCACGTGATGCCGTCTACGAAAGGAAGGCACTCGACGATGGGACTGCCATTGGACGCAGTCTGTTGCGGCAGCGAAATCGTCAGGGCCGAAGACAAGATTCTCAATCCCGGCGAGCCAGTATCAACAAGTATGCCGCCAATGGTCTGACAATTCGTCGTGCTCCCGGGAGCGCAGAGCGTCACGCTCGTAAATGCGCCATCAATGTAGGGAGAGTTGAGCGGAGGACCAGCCGTCGGTCCAGTATTCACGGATATCGCTGCTACGTTCGATACCGAAGGAGTCGAGCCGCCTCCACTACCGCTACCGCCAGTGCTTGTGCTGCTCCCGGCTCCGCTACAACCAGCCATCGCGGTCAAGGTTGCCGCGAGACTCAAATAGAGGAATTTCTGCAATCGCGCGATTTTCATCGGATATCCTCGGCGTGGACTCCTGCTGGCAACATCTGAGGAACGTACGCTTTCCCTACGAATGCCCTCATGTGTCCTGATATTTGAACCACCAAGCCCGCCTGCTGGATCAGCACTGGTCCGTGGCCGCGGCGCTGGGTGCGCTGAGCCTGTTCGGCTTGTTCAAACTGGTCGAAGTATGTTCCTAGAAGCTGCCTCAAGTCTGGATGGAAAGGGCCTTGCCACGTGACCGCAAACACTTTTCCAGACGTTGATACATATTCCTTCACGGCCACACCTGTGGACGACTGGATTTCGTGCAGCGTGTACGCATTGTTGCTGGACGTGCGCAGGCTTCCTTGCATTTTCGCCTGATCCGCCTGCACCGTTGTTACGTCTCCACCAAGTGAGGCCAATGCTGGGAACGGGAGCAAGAGCAACGCAAATAGTCCGCGCACGATTCTTGAATTCATTGTGTGTCCTCTATCAGGATAATTCCCTCTTTCAGAGCAGAACGTTCCTTCCTGAACTCTGTTCACAAGGAATTTCCTCGATGGATTTCGCGAGCCGCTAGTCTGTCTTTCTTAGTTTAGGGGAACTGGGAGTCCCGTCTTCTTTTCTAGCACCTATTCAGACGGCGGAGTTGGAGGTGTCCTCAGCTGGTTAAGACCCTACTACTAAAAGATGAGGAGTAACCACCGAAGGTTGCTTAAAGCAGATCGCTGGATGCAGCACAGCGCGGAAATCCAGAGCGGTCACACTTGATGCTCAGTGAGCTGAGGCTGGTTGCGTGATTCCGTGGAGCAACCCCTCCCGAATACGCTTGGCCTTTTCTCCAGCATGCGAGTCTTCGGAAACTTGGTAGAGCACTTCTTTCTCTTCGCCAAGCTTGAACTGCAGAGTCTGTTCCCTTTCGTCGCGGCGGATGCGCACTTTCACAATCTCTCCCGCCTGCCGTTCGCGAACCCAGCGGCCCAGTGAGCGCGGAACGTCGGCGCCGTTCCAATTCACTATTACGTCGCCAGGCCGCAACCCGGCTTCCGCCGCAGGGCTGGCGTCGTCAACCGCGCGCACCGTCACCGTGCCGCCCGATTCGCGATCCGGAGTAAATCCCAGCACAGCTCGCTTCTGTTCCACTGTGCGTAATTCGAGGCCGGCAAGCGCGAGCGTTTGCTGATATGGCAGTGGCTTCGCGTCAGCGACATAGTCTCGGAAAAACGCTTCAAATGAGCCGCCGGCAACTTTCTCCGCTTCCAGGCGAATATCCAGGCTGTCTCGGTATGTTTTCCCTTGCTTCGCGAAATCCGTGTTCAAGCCGCGCAGCAAGTCATCGAGGCTCTTTTCATTGTTCGTGCGATCACGAATCAGGATGTCCAGCAGGTCCCCCAGAACCTGACCTTTTGTGTAGTAGGAAACGCTGTAGTCCGGCCCGTTGTAGAGTGAATATTTTTCGAGCCAAGCATCTAGACTGGACTCCTCCGCGCTCTGCCAATGATCCGCGGGCCGCGATTCCAGTTCGCTGATCTGCTCGCCGAGGTCCTCGTAAAATCTGTCTTTGTTCCAAATGCCGGTTCGCACCAGCGTGTACGCGCCATACGTGCTCGTTACGCCCTCAGCGAACCACAGCGCCCGCGTGTACTGCTCCTTCGTGTAGTCCACGGGCTCCAGCGTCGAAGGTCGAATCCGCTTCACGTTCCATAAATGAAAAAATTCGTGCGCCGCCACACCCGAGAGATACTCATCCGATGGAATCCCTATCGCGGTCGAATTCGCGTGCTCCATTCCACCGCCTCCCGATCCTTTTCCAATGTGCAAAATAAAAACGTAGTGCTCGAACGGCGCACCGTCCATGAGCTTTATCTCGTAATTACAAATTCGGCTCAATTCGCTTTCGATCTTTTTTTGGCTCCAGCCTTCACCATGAACCACGGCGCGGATGTCGACTGGCAGTCCCGGTATTGTGAATTCCTTGAAATTACTGATCTCAATCGGCGAGTCCGCGAGTGCGTCGTAGCTCTTAGCTTCAATACTAAAAGTGCGCACTCCTCCCAAGGTCGACGTGGTTGCATGCGCCGCAGTGGCAATATTCCACGCGCCCGGAACATCCGACAGAGCAACCTGCACTTCCTCCCTTCGTCGTTCCGGCACATACAAAAGAATCATCGCTGGATTAATAAAAGCATGCTCGCCGTTAAGTTGAGTGGCAAAAGGTCCAGTCTCGTCCCAATATGTAGCGTAGCGAACCGTAACTGTTCCTCGTCCGGTGACGCGCCAAGTTTGCTTGTCTACTTTTTCAGTCAATACCTTAGCTGAACCGGCAGAAGCTTCCACATACTGAATATGGCTACTGAAGTCACGGATTTGATAGAGCGCATTCCATGCGGGAATTTCCACTTCAACTTCCCCGTTCACGTCGGGGATCGTCATCGTTACGTGAAAGAGGTGTTGCTCTGGATGGGCGAGCGAAACCTCGTAACGGATCGTCGCTCCGCTGGAATCTGCAAGGCACAACGCGCATACGAAGAAAACGCACTCGCCGGGACGATAGTCCCGCCGCGCCACAATCTAGATATCACCTGAGATTTGCCTCGGACGAAACGTGAACAGGCTGGGCAAGCTTGGCTAGCAATTTTTCGCAGAGTCCATCGAAGCTGCCGTTGGACATTACAAGTAGCACGTCGCCTGGCTCCGATTCTGAAGAAAGTTGATCAGCGATGGCATCTGCGCTCGGAAATACTCGTGCGCTCTTCCCCAACTCGCGCACACTTTCCGCCACCGTTTCGGGTTCGAGGCGATTTTCGTCGCCGAGTTGCTGCGGCCGAAAGACTCCGCCCAGAACGACGCAATCTGCCAGCGCTAATGCTACCGGCAGCGTTTCCTCAAACACTTTCCGGCGCATCGAATTTGAACGTGGTTCGAGGATCGCCCACAGCCGACGTCCGGGCCAGCGCGCCCGTGCAGCTTCAATCGTCGCGCGGACCGCTGTCGGGTGATGTGCAAAATCATCCACCACCAGCACGCCGCGTACTTCGCCTTTCACATCCATGCGCCGCTTTACGCTTCGGAAAGTCGCAAGCGCCCTGGCCAAATCTTCCGCGCTAATCCCGCGCCCGTTTGCCACCGCGATTGCGGCCATCGCATTCAAAACGTTGTGCCGTCCGCTTGCGGCCAGCACAAAGTCACCGAAGGGCTTGCCTTTATGCACAATGCGAAATTTCATGCCAGCACCGTCGACCGCCAAATCGCTCGCCACCCAATCATTTTTCGGCAGAAAATCCGTACGTCTCCACCGGGCAAAATGCCTTTTCCGCAGCGCGCCGCAATGCCGGTCCGCATTCTTCCGTATCTCCCCAAATCACGACTCGCCCGCGCCGCGGCACAAGATTCACGAGCCGCCGAAACGCCAGCTCATAGGTCTCAAAATCCCGGTAAATATCCGCGTGGTCGAATTCCAGCGAAGTGATGATCAAATCATCTGGATGGTAGTGAAAAAACTTCGGGCCGCGGTCCCAAAACGCCGTTTCGTACTCATCGCCTTCCAAAATAAATTCTTCGCCGCCGCCCAGGCCGTAACTCTTGCCAAAATTCTCCGCCACTCCGCCCACGAGAAAATTCGGCCGCTTGCCCGCTGTATGAAAAATCCAAGCCAGCATCGCCGTCGTCGTCGTTTTGCCGTGCGTGCCACTCACCACAATCGAATGGCGCTCCGGCAGAAACACTTCTTCCAGAATCTCCGGCATCGAGCGGTACGGAATCTTCCTGTCCAGCACTTCTTCGAGCTCGGGGTTCCCGCGCGCAATAATATTTCCAACCACAACCAGATCCGGCGCGGGCGTCAAGTTAGCCGCATCAAACGCATGAAAAAACGAAATCCCCAGCTTCTCCAGGAGCGTAGAAGCCGGCGGATAGACTCCCGAATCCGAACCCGTCACGCGATAGCCATGCTCGCGCAACATGCCCGCAAGCGGCGCCATCGCTGAGCCTCCAATTCCAATCACGTGGACATGTTTCGCATCGCTCATAGGATGACCGCCGGCTCAAGAATCTCCAACTGCCCTTCTCCGTGCGCTCTGAGATGCGCCTTCACTCCCAACGGTACCGTCAACATCGGACGTGGCGTATGCCCGACCGCCGCGCCATATACAATCGGCACTCCCAGCCCACTCAAAATTCTTGCGCAGACGTCGCGCACCGAAGCGCTACTGGACATCAGCGGACCACACTCCGGAAATTCGCCGAGCACGATTCCTCGAACGCCTTCAAACTTTCCGGCCTGTTTCAAATGCATCAGCGCTCGATCCACTTGCCACGGCTTCATTCCTCGATCCTCGAGCAACAAGATCGATCCGCGCGTATCCAATTCCCACGGCGTCCCGAGCGTCGTTTCTACTAACGTCATACATCCGCCGAGAACGCGGCCTTCCGCTTCGCCTGCGGCCATCGTTTCGCCGCGCAACCTTAGTGTCCAGCCGCCGTCCGTCTTGCCGATCGCGGCAAGCAGCGATTCCCCGTCATAGCCATTCGCCACGCTGTCTCCAGCATCCAAACCAGCAGCCAGCATCGGCCCGTAAAAACCCACCCATGCATAGCGCATCCACAGAAATGCGTGCAGCGACGTCAAATCGCTATATCCCAAAATCACTTTGGGAGCGTCCGCGCGTTCTAACGAAAGATCGTCGAGAAGGTAGTTCGATCCATACCCACCACGAATGGCCACGAGCGCATCCACATCGTCGCGCTCCAACTCGCTCAAAAGCTCGTTTCGCCTGCCCGCAAGCGATCCCGCGAAGTATCCATCTGGCGTGAGCGGCGTCGAGTCGCCAATATGAAATCCCAGGTTGCGCAATTCCTCAGCGCCAGCCAACACTTTGGAAAACTCTGCCGGAGATGCCGGCGCAAATGGCATGAATACGCTTTGCGAATTCAACGCGCGCGGTTTTCGCAGTTCCACGTCCACAGTCGTCGCCTCGAGGTCTCCACTTCGAACGCTCATCCGTTTTGCCGCTCTACAGGCACCATCTCGCAACTCATGCCAGGTTTGCACAGCGCTTGTAGGATTTTATCCTGCTGGTGCGTGCTGACCTCCGCATCAAACTGAATCAGATTCTTCTCGCCGGAGAGCGACACCTGAAAATTATCAATCGGCACTTTAAGTTCTGAAAAAATCCGGTGTACGTCTGTGACCATATTTTCGGCCCGATCTACAAGAATGCGGAACAACATATACCGGGGCTTTAAGTTGAGCCAATCCTCGACGTAGAAAAGAAGAACCAAGGCGGACAACACAAGCACGCAGGAAATCCCCGAAACCGAATATAAACCTCCGCCAGCCGCCATACCCATCGCCGCCACGGCGAAAATAGTTGCAGCAGTGGTCAGTCCGATCACGCTGCCGCGTTCGCGCAAAATCACGCCAGCGCCCAAAAAACCTATGCCTTGTACTATGTTTGATGCAATTCGAGTCGTGCTCGTGTCACCAGTGCGGCGGGCAATTTCCACGGAAACGACCGTGAAGAGCGCAGCTCCCAACGATACGCAAAAACATGTTCGCATTCCCGCGGGACGTCTGCGAACGTTGCGTTCGACACCGATAATGGCGCCGAGCAGAGCAGCCCACACCAGCCGCGCGATAATAGTGCTTAAAGGCAGAACGTTCCCCTGCAATTCCTAGGCTATGGCAGGATTCTACACACTACAATTTGAATTGGGTCAATTTCGCGAAGTGCCGTGCCCTGGCGTGTATCTCGCTGCGTTTCAGTACACGCAGCCGATCCAGTCCGAATTTCTCCACGGTAAAGCTGCCCAGCACGGAACCGTACACCATTGCGCGGCGAAGCGTGGCGTCGCTCAAATCCTTGGCGCCTGCCAAATAGCCCATAAAGCCGCCCGCGAAGCTGTCGCCAGCCCCGGTGGGATCGTGCGGCTCCTCCAGGGGAAACGCTGGCACACAAAATACACCGCGTTTGTCGACCATCATGGCACCGTATTCGCCGCGTTTCACCACCAGAGTCGATGGTCCCATCTTGAAAATGTGTTTTGCGGCGCGCAGCAGGTTGTGTTCGCTGGAGAGCTGGCGCGTCTCCGAATCGTTGATCATCAGAATATCGACATGCTTTAGCGTCTCGCGCAATTCCGCCGGCGTACGCTCAATCCAGTAATTCATCGTATCGAGCGCGGCGAGTTTCGGCCGGCCCTTCACTTGCTTGAGAACGTCGCGCTGCAAATCAGGAGCGATATTCGCCAGAAAAACGTACTTCGAAGATTTGTATTTCTCCGGCAACTTCGGCTTGAAACCTGCAAAGACGTTCAAGTCCGTGGCCAGCGTCACACGCTCATTCAGGTTTTCCGAGTAGCGACCCGCCCAAAAGAACGTTTTCCCCGCCGCGCGCTCCAGCCCTTCCGTATCGATGTGCCGCCCGCGAAAGACTGCTTCATCTTTCGCTGTAAAATCCTCGCCCACGATCGCGACGAGGCTCACTGGCGCGAAGAAACTCGCGGAAACCGCAAAGTAGGTGGCCGCACCGCCAAGAGTCCAGTCCACTTTTCCGTACGGGCTTTCGAGCGCATCAAATGCCACCGAACCGACTACAAGTAAGGACACAGGCTTCTCCTAGGAAATATATTTGCCGATAATCGCTTCGAGCTTCTTCTTCGTGGCTTTTGGCACGAGCTTCATGTCGGTAACCAAAGCGTGCTTCAGCGCCGCGCCGCATTTGCAGTTTCGCGCTTCCGGCATCGCGCGCACCGCCTCGCGTAACACTTTCTGCGCGTTTTCAGCATTCTGCACCAGCGTCGCAATGATCTGGGAAGCCGTAACCGACTCGTGCTCCGGATGCCAGCAATCAAAATCCGTAATCATCGCAATCGTTGCATAGCAAATCTCTGCCTCGCGGGCCAGCTTGGCTTCCGTCACGTTGGTCATGCCAATCACTTCGAAGTGCAACTGCCGGTGCATGTTTGCTTCGGCCAGCGTCGAGAACTGCGGCCCTTCGATGCAGACATACGTACCACGCCGGTGCACCATCACCCCGCAGTGCACGCTCGCGTCCGCCAGCACGCCTGACACCTGTCCGCACGTCGGCTTGTCGAATCCGACATGCGCCACCAGGCCGTCGCCAAAAAATGTCGAAACGCGATTTTTCGTGCGGTCCACGAACTGATCCGGGACCAAAAACTCTCCAGGACGCAGATCTTCCATCAGCGATCCCACCGCGCTGACAGAAATAATTCTCTCTACTCCCAGCAGCTTCATCGCGTATACATTCGCCCGAAAATTGATCTCACCCGGCAATATTCGGTGTCCGCGTCCATGTCGTGCCAAAAACGCTACGCGCTTTCCCTCCAGCATTCCAAGGACGATCGCGTCCGAGGGTTCGCCAAACGGAGTTTTCACGGTGACTTCGCGCGTCTTCGTCAGCCCGTTCATTGAGTACAGGCCGCTTCCGCCAATAATCCCAATCTCCGCCTGCGTGTTTGCGCGCTTCGACTTTTCTGGTTTAGCAGCCGCCATTCGCTTGTCTCCGTGAAATTAACTGTTGAGGTCTACCGGTTCGAACGCAACCTTGCCATCCTGCTCGTGCAACGTTCCGGCGGGAAAATCAGGGTCGTGCCCAAGTCCTACAATCCATCCGTCGCGGACAAACTCGCCAAGCCACTTTCGCTTTGTCTCCAGCGTAGTCAGCGGATATAGATCGTACGCAATAATCCACGGCAGCGGCAAATGATGCCGCGTTGGAAGCAAGTCCGAAACATACATCAACTTGTTTCCGCCGCCTCTGATTTGGACACCTTGAATGTTCAGGTTATGTCCAGGAATCTTCACCACTGAAATCCCAGGTAAGATTTCTGTCTCTCCCTCCACGAACTGCCACTGTCCCGCGTCCGTCACCGGAACAAAATCGTGCGCATAGTAGCTCGCCCGGTCGCGTTCCGTTGGCCGCATCGCGTGCTCCAACTCCGCTTTCTGTACGATATACTTCGCGTTGGGAAACGCCGGCACGGCGCGACCGTTCACCAACCGTGTGTTTCCTCCCGCGTGATCAAAATGCAAATGCGTGTTGATTACGAAATCGATCTCTTCGGGCTTCACGCCCGCTTTCGCCAGCGATTCCACCAACGGATCGTTATCCGGGAAGCGATAAATAGTCCGCAGTTTCGCGTCCCATTTCGTGCCGTTTCCCGTTTCCACCAAAATGGTCTTTCCGTTCGCACGAACCAGCAGCGAATTCACAGCAAACGCCAGCCGGTTTTTTTCATCGGGAACCATTTTCTTTTCCCAAATCGTTTTCGGCACGACGCCAAACATCGACCCGCCATCAAGCCAAAACGTGCCGGCATAAATATATCGAACTTCAATTTCGCCGAAGTGCATTCTCACCCGCTCTCAGGCCACGATTCCGCTTTTCGCCAGCAACTCGTTCACTGCCGTGAACGGATCCTTCTTGCGCTCCGCCACTTCCTTTGCCATTTCCGCCAGCCGCGCCTCTCCGTTGGCGCCGCTCAGAACGCGCTCGACTAGCCGCGACTCAATCAACCCGAGCAGCCGCCGCTTCCAATGCTCGATAAGTTTTCGCTCGCGTTCCCCACTCGATTCAAAATGTTTGCGAAATTTTCCAATCGTCTCCGCCAGCGCGCCAATTCCCTTGCTCTCGCTAGCCACTGTGCGCACTACTGGTGGGTGCCAACCGTCGCGTGGCATCACCAGCGACAGCATCGCGTGCAGTTGCTGCTCCAAGCGGTCCGCCCCTTCGCGATCCGCCTTATTCAAAACAAAAATATCGCCAATCTCCATCAACCCGGCCTTCATATTTTGAATATCGTCGCCCATTCCCGGCACGAGTACTACCAACACGCAATCCGCCAGTCGCACGATATCGATTTCATCCTGGCCCACGCCGACAGTCTCGATCAGCACTTCTTGCTTTCCCGCCGCATCCAGCAGGAGTGCCACTTCTGCTGTCGCCCGCGCCAATCCTCCCATGAATCCCCGCGTGGCCATCGACCGAATGAACATCCCATGATCGCTGGCATGGCTTTGCATCCGGATGCGGTCCCCAAGAATCGCCCCGCCCGTGTACGGGCTGGTTGGGTCTACCGCAATCACGCCCACTTGCTGGTCATGTTTCCTGTAATAGGCCGCAAGGCGGTCCACGAGTGTGCTCTTCCCCGTTCCCGGCGCTCCGGTGATTCCTGTCAGATAAGCTCGCCCCGTCGACGCAAACAGCCGGCGCAGCAGCTCTTCCGCTTCCGCTTGATGATTTTCAATCGCAGTAATCGCGCGCGAAATAGCGCGAACATCCCCGGCGCGCACCAATTCCGCCCACGTCTCAACAGGCAGCGTCATTTTGTCCTTGAATTGTTCACAGATGCCAAGAAAGCTGAGTGCACTCGCCTATTATCCCGATTTTTGGCACTAGCCCCAAATGCGCCACACGCATAGCCGACCTGCCCGCAAATATCTCGTCGCGCTCTTCTCCGTGGACTCTGCGACCTCTGTGTTAAAAACCAGCTTCGACTTCAAGCTCGAACGAACCACGACTCACTTCTTTCCGAGCAATTGCCGCGCGATCACCAGCTTCTGAATCTCGCTAGTTCCTTCTCCAATCGTGCACAGCTTCACATCGCGATAAAACTTCTCCGCCGGATAATCCTTAATGAATCCGTAGCCGCCATGGACCTGCACGCACTCGTTCGCTACGCGCACGGCCACCTCGCTGGCGAACAATTTAGCCATGCTCGATTCGCGCGTAAACCGCACATCCTTGCGATCCGCCAGCCAAGCCGCCTGATACACCAGCAACCGCGCCGCCTCGACTTCTGTCGCCATGTCCGCCAACTTAAACTGAATCGCTTGAAACTCGCTGATTGCCTGGCCGAACTGCTTCCGCTGCTTCGCATAACTCACCGCCGCGTCCAGCGCACCTTGCGCCATTCCCAGCGCCAAAGCCGCAATGGAAATCCGCCCGCCGTCCAGAATCTTCAAACTTCCTGTGAACCCCTCGCCCTCCGGCCCTAAGAGATTCTCCGCCGGAACGCGGCAATCCGAAAAAATCACTTCCGAAGTATCGCTAGCCCGCATTCCCAGTTTGTTTTCTTTCTTCCCGGGCTTAAATCCCGCAGTTCCCTTTTCCAAAATAAACGCGCTAATCCCATGCGAGCCCTTCGACTTGTCCGTCACCGCCATTGCCACGCAGAAATCCGCGTAATGACCGTTTGTGGTAAACGTCTTTGCGCCATTCAACACCCAAAAATCCCCATCGCGTCGCGCGGTCGTCCGCGTTCCGCCGGCATCCGACCCTGCCTCTGGCTCCGTCAACGACCAGGCTCCGATCTTCTTCCCCGAGGCCAACGGCGCTAGATATTTTTTCTTCTGTGCCTCGGTCCCAAACTTGAAAATATGATTGCTGCAAAGCGAGTTGTGCGCCGCCACGATCAAGCCAATCGATCCGTCCACCCGCGCCAATTCCTCAATCGCAATGACGTACTCGATGTATCCCAGCCCCGCCCCGCCATACTCCTCCGGGAAAATCACGCCGAGCAAACCCATCTCGCCCAGCTTCGGCATAATCTCAATTGGAAAGTGCGAAGCCTCGTCCCACTCCATCACATGCGGCAATATCTCGCCCTGCGCAAACTCCCGCACGCTTCTCCTCAACTGCTGCTGTTCTTCGGTAAAAGTAAAGTCCACGTTGTCTCCGCGCGGCTATATGCCTCGGCTATACTCCACCAAAGTTCCGCTTATGGTTCATTTTACACAAGCCTGTGCGCTCTTGGTCCATCTCTCTTCGCGTTTTTTCTTGGAGCTGTGAGTCAGGTTCTGTCTAACAGCATCGGTCAACCATTACGAGCAGACTTTTCAGCGATCCTGTCAAAAATGTCAGCCAAGTTTCCGTTGGGTATGTCCGAAACGTCCACGCCGTAGACCATCCGAATCTTCTCGATTAGCTTTTTGTTGGATTCGTCATCATGGAGGTCGCCGAGGCTCGACTCATCAGAGAGCCATGCCCACTCGATCTCGAGTACATTTTGGACGAACTCCTTGGCCAAATCGGCGTGCCGGCCAATGCGTATAGTCGCTGCAAATTGAATCGGAACTTTGGTGCCAGGTCGTGGCAACTTTCTCTGGTCGGTCTTGAATCGTTCAAAAGCTTTACAGAGTTCTTCGAGTGCTTCAGCCCTCGAATTTCCGCCTCCCGACATCCCTGGCCAATTGATTATTGTGGCTGTCCACGGACGTGGCTTTAGCCGAGACGTCAGCAAAGATTCCGAAAGCGAGCGGTCTTTGACGTTTAGTGGGTAGTCTTCAATTGTCCACTCAGACTTGAACGTCGACGTAAAACGTTTCCAGACCGCTTTCGCTTGGAATGTAATGTCTCGAAGATTGGGCACGATGTTCCTATACCACAGAAGAATTGGCTTGTGGCGGGCCGCTGTCTCACGCCCGAGCCGTCTGAGGGCGCCCTACAATCTCTCCCAACGCCACTAACGCGCGCTCGCATCCTGCGCGATCCACATCGCAGTGCGTCACAAACCGCACCGAATATGTCGCCGTATCCAACGCCCAAATCTCTTTCTCGCGCAACAGATCGCACAGCTCTACCGCGTTCTTGCCTGTCCCTTCGCAATCAAAAATCACGATATTCGTTTTCACCTTCGCCGGATCGATCTTCAATCCCGGCATTGCCGCAATCCCCTTTGCCAAGACCTGCGCGTTCTCATGATCCACATGCAGGCGAGCCGGTGACTGCTCCAGCGCAATCAACCCCGCTGCCGCAATTACCCCCGCCTGCCGCATCCCTCCGCCAAACATCTTTCGGTAAATCCGCGCCTTCTCAATAAATGCCGCGCTCCCCACAATCATCGACCCGACCGGCGCCGCAAGCCCCTTCGACAAACAAAACATCACCGAGTCCACGTTCTTCGTCATCGCCGCAACACTCTCGCCCAGCGCAACCGAGGCATTGAAAATCCTCGCCCCATCCAAATGCACTTTCAATTTCGCTTCGTGCGCATGCCCGCAAATTTCATCGACCGAAGCGGTCGCGTGCAAAGTTCCGCCAGCCATATTGTGGGTATTCTCAAGACAAATCAGCGCGGTCTGCGAGTCGTAATAAATCTTCGGCCGAATCACCGCCTCAATCATCTTCCACGAAAGAATCCCATCGACGCCTCGAGCAATCCGCGGCATACACCCCGCAATTGCCGACATCGACGCCAACTCATACAAATTCACATGGCTCTTCTCATCGCAAATCACTTCATCGCCGTGATGAGTCCAAGTCTTAATCGCAATCAAATTCCCCATGCACCCTGTGGGCACAAAAAGCGCCGCCTCTTTCCCGAATATCTCCGCGGCCCTCTTCTCCAGCCTGTTCACCGTTGGGTCTTCTCCATAAACATCGTCCCCTACGACGGCCTCAGCCATAGCCCGCCGCATCCCAGCGGTCGGCCGAGTAACCGTATCGCTCCGCAAATCCACGACGTTGTTCACACCAGTCACGTCCTCCGCCTCGCTCCGCATTCCACTCTTAGCAATCGTCCCGCTCACCGTTTGCGCTCCTCTTCTTCTCTGCGTCCTCTGTGATCTCTGTGTTAAGAAAACCCTTGAGCGCCTGCTAGCTCAATCCGCGTGAATCACCTCATCAGTTCCACAAACACCTCATTCGACACACTCAATCGTGCCGGAGCAAGTCGCACCACGTCCCCACTTCGTTCGACAAGCCCGGACGCTTGCAATCCCTTGAATCTCTCGTCCAGTCCGACCCCGTACTCTCGCTCAATCCGCCCAACATCAATTCCATCCAATTGTCGCAACCCCAAAAACAACTCTTCCTCCAACGCACTCTCTGGCGTCACTGGCTCCAACTGTTCGATCGGCAGCCGTCCAGCCTCAATCGCGCCTACATACGCGGCCGCATCATGCGCATTCGCCCACCGCTGCGTTCCCGAAAACGAATGCGCACCAGCTCCAAACCCTAAATATTCCTCACGCCGCCAATATTTCAGATTGTGCCGCGATTCAAATCCCGGCCGAGCCCAATTCGAAATCTCATAGTGGTGATAACCCAACTTCGCCAAAAACGAGCAGGCCGTCTCATAAAATTCGGCCATGGCGTCGTCGCTAGGAACCGCCCCCGCCGAGTATCGCGTACCACTCTGCAATATCTCCAGCCCCAGCCGGCTCCCCTCATCCACCTCTAGCAAATAAACCGACACATGCTCCGGAGCCAACTTGCCCAACTCCTCCAGCGACTCCCGCCAGCTGTCGCGCGTCTGCCAAGGCAATCCCGCGATCAAGTCAAAACTAATATTCCGAATCCCCGCATTCCGCAAGATCTCCGACGCCCGATAAATATCCGTCCGACGATGCATCCGGCCCGCTGCCACTAATTCCCTATCTGAAAACGATTGCACTCCAAAACTCACTCGATTCATCCCCGCCGACACCCAGGCTCGCGCCTTCTCTGCCGGTTACCGTCTCCGGATCTGCCTCCAACGTAACTTCCAAAAGCTGCTCTGTAGGGGAGGGGCTTGCCCCTCCCTCTGCAAACGTCGCCCGAATCGTCCCAATCATTCGCCCCAACAACTCCGGCTCCAACAGACTAGGCGTCCCGCCGCCAAAATAAACCGTATCCACGATCGCCTTCTCAAAACCTTCCGGCAAATTCACGCCAGCCGCTCGATAAAACTCCCGATGCCTTAGAATCTCCTGGCAAACGGCTTCCACGTACGGCGCAAACCGCCCGGCAGACACCACTCCCGTATGAAAATTGCAGTACGTGCATTTCGTCTGACAAAACGGGACCTGCACATAAATCCCTAGTTTGTTCGCCGCCGCCCTCATCGCAAAAACTCTATCACACCCAACACCCAGCGCCCGTGCCGCACGCCGTCTTCTCCGCGTTTCCTCCGCGTGCTCTGCGTCTCTGAGTTATCTTTTCTCCTTCTCTCCCCTCTCAACCATGACCGTCACCGCGTATCCTCAATTACCTTCACCCAAAGTTTTCTTTCCCGCGGCCCATCAAATTCACAAAAGAACACTCCCTGCCACTGCCCTAACACCAATTTTCCCTTCTCCACGAAAATCACCTGCGAGGCTCCCGTCAAAACCGCCTTAGCATGCGAATCGGAATTCCCCTCCGCATGCCTGTACGGCCCTGACCGCGGGACCAACCGCTCAAACACACCTTCCAAATCCGTCGCTACATCTGGATCGAAGTGCTCGTTGATGATTACTCCTGCCGTGGTGTGCGGGACGAACACGTGGCACAACCCCGACGCCACCGCTGCTTTCGCTACCGCCTTCTCCACCAAGTCCGTGACATCCACCAACTGCGTCCGCCGTACCGTTTTCACTCGCAAGACTTCCATCACAAGTCTCCTAAACTCTGGCAAATAATATCACCAGCGTTTCTCCCAACGCCGTGCCTCCTGGTTCACCCACAGTCCACCCACTGTTCAGCTCCAGTGCATTGTTCCTTTTCCCTAGCTAAGCGAAAGTGCACATCGTCATCCAAGACCACCTTACTTGGCCCACCACCGAGTAAGCAGAACGGCGGTCCTGGCCAATGTCCCGGCCAGGGCCGCCGTTAGAAAAATCAGGAGGAATCGTGCAAGGGCAAGCTATCGGCAAGGACAGAGCTCGAATCTGGATGTTGGGACTTCTAGCGGTAATAGTACTGGCACAGTTTTACGTCTTTCGCGAGTTGCTGGCCGCCTTTGCCTTCTTCGCTTTGGCCTTCGCCGTCCTACTTGCAGTAGTCGCATGCTTCTACATGCTCCAAAAGACCTGGGAACTGGCCGTTGTGCGCCTGGCCGCCCTTCGCCACCCCGTCATCAACTTGGCCAAAGTCACCAATATGGCCCCTATTGCCAGCATGGCCTCGGTTGGCACAGACAATCGCAAAGCCGCTTAACCCGGAATTCCCAAAATGAAACGTTTTCACGCTTTTTGTCTCTACTGAGTAAGCACTACTGTTTTTGGCTAGAACGCAGCTGACAGATGAGCACCTTTACCAAATTTCGTGACCGATTGAATCGCGAGCGTACCAGCACCTTAGGCGAGCCGGACTCCCCCAGCCCTCTCCTCTTAGCAACGTGCCTGCGCTCAAGGGAGTCTCCCATGGTACAGAAACCGTCTTATTCGCGCCGCGCGCTATCTCGCCTCCCGGCTTCAGAAGATATCTGGGTCTGCTGGCGCTGCAACGAGCGCGACGATGTTTCTCGCGTCCTGGACATCAGCATCGACGGCCTGTTTATTGAGACCGCCCACCTAAGCGTGAAAGAAGGCATGCCCGCTAAGCTCGATTTTTTGGTCCAGGAAGGCCGTATTACCGCCGAAGCTTCGGTTCGTCACGTAAAGCGCGGCAATGGCCTGGGCTTGAGATTTACGGCCGTGGCTGACAGCGATCGCCAGCGCCTCAGAGCATTACTGGCAAGGCTCCGCGCCCGCAGCGCCCACCCCAGCTCCCATCCCTTTCCTCAACTTGAACAAATATGAAGGTTCCCCCGGGTTCGAGCATTAGGCATGACCAAATGCAGCTTTCGCTCTACAGGCCCATCACCTTGCAGACGCATGGCCCAATTGTTTTACCAACGACGCAAGCCGGATTTCCCCTCCCTCGTGCTAGCAGGACGACAACGGCTTATGCCTTCACCAGACGGACGTTGTAGCTAAAGGGACGCTCCAGTACGTTCTGAACGACCCAACCACCCTGTTCCGCTAGGGCTCGGAATGCCTCAATCGTTCGCGGCCGTGTCGGCACACGGTTTCCAATCAACGAAGCACGCACAGGTTTGCCATCGCGCGTGACAGACCCAACAACGATAGAATCAGCAGCTGTTCCGGCAAGGAGAGCTTGAAGATTTGAGACGATCTCCTCGTCCGAGCCATATTCAAACAAGGCACCTTCTGACGAAATTCCGCACACGGAATCGCCAGCTCGCAATTCGTGAAGCGCTTCGCGCAGCCGGTCGGCGCACGACCATTCGTACTTGAAATGCAGCAATTCGATCTTAAGGCCCCTCAGTGGAGCACCTGCTGCACACAGAGCACCGAGCGCCCGGGCACCAAACGCGGGCCCCCGCTCATCGAAGTCCAAGATTGCGATCACGATTTCGCGGTCAGCTAGCAGATGCGCGTACTTTTCCCTAAAACAAATTAACGAATTCCAACTATCCGATCCCGGTCCACCACCGATATTTACAAGACATACGCGCCGACGAGACTCAGCCATTGCCGGACCAGCTAGGCCGTCAGCCATCAATCGCGCCATGTCTTGCAAGCGAAGTCGCGCGGTAAACGCGGGAAACGAAGCGGCGATCCTTTGGTCTATTGGGCTGAAACCCTCCCCCAAATTCTCGGGACCAAGCTTCAATTGGTAAGTGGTCATCCCGTCCACGAACGTTCCTGTGGCCGCCATAAGCCCACGACCTAGCTTCGAACTTCGAAGTGCGTCTCGAAGCGCCGCGGGAATCTCATTATGTCGCCCGGCCTCGAGAATATACTTCTCAGCCATGGCCGCAAGCTCATCGTCGGTCGCGCTCACGGCAAACGCAGCGTTCGTCACATCTATAACGGCCAGCTTCTCACCCTCGTCGGTCATGGCGTAAACAACGCCTGTCTTCATTTGAGCCCCCATAAGTAAGCCTCACCCCACAGCATGAATTTTGACGATACGTAACAAACTCCCTTTACTAATTATATCACATTTTGGCCCACTTTTCAAGCAAAAGCGCGTCTTCCACTAACTGCACTCACGCGCTCATATTCCCGAAGGACTAGGGCGTCGGAATTTTTAATTTTCATCGACCCGGCTCTCCTTCCCGATTCGGGCTGGTCCGGCATACGAACCATCGCCCCTCTTTTTGCATCTTAACTATTGAAGGCGTTTCCGAGGCCCAAGCGTGGACAACAACAAAGTCGAAGTACCGCACCAATCCAATCAACCCGAAAAAGATAAGTCGAAGTTCAACTGGGTGTCGGAGCGCTCGTCGTGTTCGCTCCCTAAGGTCTTCCAGGCACTACGTGCGCAAGTCGAGGAGGACGTTAAGACGCGCAACGGCCTTCGCCCTAAGAATTCTCCCTATGAATTTTCCGTCGAGGAAGCCGGGAGCGACTTTAGCGTTGTCTTCGTATCCGGGGATGTACGCAAGTCAATGACCTTCAGTCTCGCCGAGCACGGCATTTTGGTTCGCGGCGACAAAGGCGAGCAGATGTTTGAGGTGGGACTAACATTCACTGACGATGGTCAGTGCCAGATGATTGTGAACGAGAATCACCTCGAGTCTTGGCAGGTGCGTCGAATGGCACTAGAAGAGCTATTGTTTGTGGGCCACTAATCCTGGCGGTTGCGGGACATGCTCGCGTCCAATGCAAAGACAGAGCACGTGAATCCGTGCTCTGTCGATTTCCGACCGCTTCACAATCCGAACTTAACTTTATTGAAGCGCAGGGCTCGCCGAAGTGGCGCCGGCACCCGTTGCGCTGTAACGGATCACGCCTGACCCATCAGAGAAAAACATGCGCTGCCCGGTACTGCCGACTGTCACGGGCGTTCCGGTGATCGAGTAGCCCACCGAAGGAGTGTTGCCGTCAGATGTCCAGGCGAATTTATATCCGCTTTTCGTGCCGCCTGCGAGAACGGCGTCCACCAAGCACGCATTCGTCGAGGTAGCCGTGCATGGAGTTGCGCCACCCAGCGAAGCCAGCGTGGCCGGGAAGCCAGCGTTCGAGTAAGTCGTCGAATACGTCACAGCAGAGGTGTTAATCGTACGGATCGAGCCAACCGCTGACGCCTCATTGGCCGCCATACGCGACCGGAGAAGGTTAGGAATTGCGATAGCTGCGATGATCAAAATAATCGCCACAACGATCAACAATTCGATAAGTGAAAATCCCTTTTGTTTTGCCGTTCCATTTTTATTAAACATCGTTTTACCTGTTTGCATGCCTATACTGAAGCAGGTCGATAGCCGAACCCCATCGATTAGGTTATTTTAATTGTACTTATTATTCACTGATTACAGGAACGTTATGGGAGGATCCACGCGGCCTGCTTATGTTTCCCGCTGCGCGCGAGCCTTGGGTGACCGATAGTGTCCGCGTGGCCAGCCACAAACCGTCGTTTCCGCGAATCGCCGCGGCCACGGCGCAGCGGCTCTGCAATTCTTTGACTCTTCTAATGCTAAGCGTTTCGGCGGCCTCCTACGCATAGACTGCGCTCCACAACCACAGGAGGAAGGATCACGTAGGCCTGCACGGAAAGGGTTTGTCAACTGTGCGGCCGGGCAAAATCAGCACTGAAAACGCGCGCTCGTCGTTCATCCCTGGTCATACTGGCTATAGAAGACTCGCGGCAAGTGGTTATTGTAAGAAACCACTTTCTACGCGACACTCGTTTATATGTCTGCGTCTGCGCTTACACTGGCGGTGTTTTCCATTCCGGCGACCGTCTTCTGGCCATACTTCGCAGGCTTAGCCATTCTCGCGGTCGGCCTTCCCGTAATACTGAAAAGCGAAGTTTCACAGGCGCGCGGCCTCGATAAGTTCATGCCCTTCGGCCGCCTTTTCTACGCCATTCCCTTGGCGGTCTTCGCAGGGGAACACTTCACCCTGGGCAGGCTGATGGCTGGCGGGATCCCCGCATGGATTCCCGCGCATGTCTTTTGGGTTTATTTCGTTGGCGTGGCTCTGGTCGCCGCGGCCCTAAGCATCGTGGTCAAGAAATACTCACAGTTGGCCGCAACCCTCCTGGGAACAATGATCCTTCTCTTCGTTGTGCTGCTCCACATTCCACGAGTGGCCGCTAACCCTCACGACAGAATTTCCTGGGCGGTCGCTCTACGGGATCTCTCGTTCAGCGGCGGCGCGTTCGCTTTCGCGGGCGCTCAGCGAAAGCTTCCATCCAAACACACAACGTCGCTCCTCGTTACCTTGGCCCGCTACGTTATCGCCGTCACAACTATCTTCTTCGGCGTTGAACATTTTCTCCACCCTGAGTACGCGCCCGGCGTCCCTCTCGCAAAAATCACGCCGGAATGGATACCCCTCCACCTGTTCTGGGCCTATCTTGCCGGCATAGTCCTCCTTGCCAGCGGCGTATGTCTTCTCCTCAACAAAAAATCCCGTCTCGCAGCGACTTATCTGGGCCTTACAATTCTTCTCATCGTCTTCGTGATATACCTGCCCATCTTGATCTCCATTCCTTCCGACATCGGCAATGGCCTGAACTATTTCGCCGACACTCTGATGTTTGCTGGCACCATCTTTCTTCTGGCCGACGCTCTCCCAAAAGAAAATCGCCTTCCGTCGTAGGGGCACGGCACGCCGTGCCCGCTCTCTGCCTCAACACAACGCCACTCCTAATTTGCATCAACACCCAGCAAGAACTCTAACGACTTGCTGTTTGACCTTGTGTAAGATAATTCTCCGGGAGATGACCGATGCGGGACGAGAGCACAAGGCAGGCAGCGCAGGAGTTTCTAGCCGCGAAGCTTACGGAAGAAGCGCAGAAGCTTGAGGACAAGCTCAATCAGGAAACGGCTGTCGCCCGCTCACTCCAAGTTTGGAAGTATTTTCGCGATTCTATTTTCTCCCAGTGCGAAGAGTGGAATTCCGTGACGCAGGAACAGACCCTCACCTGCAAGGAAACTCCACTTGGAGATCTCAGGGTTTGGTGCGCGGCCACATCAAAACACCTGACCGTGCATTACGATTCCAGGAAGCTGCTAGTCACCTTAAAAAACGGCGGCCGCCGCGAGAATGAAACCGACGTGATCCTCCATATTGAAGGATATTCCACGGGCTCCGAGCGCTCGGTTCATCTGGTGCGCAACGAAGAAGCGGTAAACGCCCCCGTTTTGATTCTCGGCGAACTCCGCATTTTATCGGGAATGGGCCGCCAGAGAACTTCTTAGCTCTCTTGATACCCGCTAACCCCCGACATCCTGAATCAGATGCGTCCGACAATTTCACTAGATAAGAAGATTCTAATCTTGGATGCCCTTTCAACACGCCGTCCTTCAAATTCGATGATCGAAAGAAACGATGAAAATATGTCCAAAACTGGATAGTACCATTTGCTTTTGCGTGGTTGGCCCGTACACTGCCGGAGTCACCGAGGTCGCCGAGATGTTAAGCAAAGAAGATCTTCTCAAATGTGAGTACTTGCTGAATCAAAAATGGGCAGTGACAAGAATGATTCAGAGCTACGAGTCGGATGAGAAGTTGGCATACATTCATGGCTTTGATGCCGGAATAGATTTGCTTTGTGCCAAGGCTAGGTTGTCCCATCCGGCCATCGCAGAAAATGTAAAAGAGCTCGCGGGAAAAATGGCCGAGGAAACCGCAGCCACGCTACGTTCATTGACAGAAAAGAGAAGGCTGATCAGCAACTGGAGGACATTTTAAAGTGAGTAAGAATTCCGTCTCTGGCGGACGTAAAGAATCGCAATCGCACTAACCTCTTTAAATCTCTCGACGCTAATCGTCTCAAGGAATCCGCAGAATCTTGTGCCCATTCTGTTTGGCGCTGCTTGCCAGCGATTGGAGTTCCTTTAACCCGCCCATACCCCAGCTCGCCAGGAACGGCAAAAAACACAGCTCGCGCGATTGTAAAACCTTGTGTGGGTAAAGCAGCGACTCGAGAAACTCCTGATGCGCAGCGATCAATCCGTCCTTAAAAGCTTGGGCTCTGCCCGTTTTGCGTTTTAATTTATCGAGCTGAAAAGCGATCTTTTTTTGCGCGGTCTCCACTGCTCCGCCCAGCGTCGGATCCAGCCGCACGATCTGTTTTTTCAGCGTCGCCAGCATCTTTGCGCTTTCTTTCACACTCTTGTCGAAATTCCTTCCAAGCGTTGTGGGCACGCTAGACGTCTCCATCTTGCGGCGAAGTTCTTGCGAGCCGCGCCATACGTCTTCGACTTTCAATCCGTAGCGCCGCAAAAGTTTCTCCGCCTTCGCATCCAGTATCGTGAACGCCGCACGTGGCAGTATCACCGGCATGCGCCCCAGCAACTTCTTGTAAATCACTTCCGCCTGCGCGTAGTAGGCGATCTCCGCTGGCCCAGCGATGTACGCTGCCGTCGGCAATAGAAAGTCCTGCAGCACAGGACGAAGCAGCGCATTGGGACTAAATTTGTCCGGTGCGGATTGTACCTCTCGGACCAATTCTTCCTTCGTCCAACTCTGCTCGCCACAAACAAATTTAGCGCCGCTCACGGTAATGGGCAGTCGTTTGCCTTTTTCCATGCTGAAAATCAAAGAGCTCCTGGCCGTCACCTTCACTTGCGCCGCATATCCCGCCTTGTCTAACTCTTTGCCACGCGCAAGCAGCGCTTCGTTCAATCCCTCACGCTCCTCCACGGCCTTTCGCAGCACTTCCCCGCCCACGCGATGCAACCGCACATCTAGCGGATCAAGCAGGATCAACCCTTGCTCCGCAAACAATCGTGCAAACAATTTTCCGAAAGCGCTTCCGTAAGTTTCTTGAGCTCCATAACTCTCGCGGAATATTCCGGCCACGAATTCTCCACCTGCGGCGGTCAGAATTCCCGCGGCCTCATCCACCATCTGCGCAACCTGCGATCCAAGCCCGATTCGACCCACCGGCTGGCCTGCATCGCCGTTTCCGGGAAGCTCAAATCGCCTGAGCTTGCCTTGGTAAAACCACGTCGACACACGCACTTCATCCAAATCGTGATCTTCCGACGCCATCCAAAAGACCGGAACAGCATCCACTCCTGCTTTGGTCAGCTCCTGCGCGATCTGAACCGCACTAACAGCCTTGTAGATGGCGTAAGCCGGCCCGCCGAATAATCCGACCTGCTGTCCGCTCACAACCGCAACTGCACCCTTGGCTAGCCGGTCAAGATTTGAGCGAGTGGCTTCACCCGCGCCCAGCCCAGCGTTCTGTTCACGCAGAATTTGTGCGACTTCTAACCGCCTATCCTGCGGATAGTTAAGCGTCCCCGCTGCTTTCTTTACCGCCGCGATTGTTGGTGGGTGCCCGTAGAACTGTTTGACGGAAGAGAAATTATCAAGGAATTGAAGAAAGAGCTTGGCCTGATGCGGGAGCTGGCGAAATGGCAGGCTTCTACATTCCATCGCGGATTAGATGACGCTGACAGCCTTTTGTCACACCGAATGTGAGCGCTTGCCTTTCGCCAGGTTTCAAAACTCAGGATAGCTACTGCGATGCCTAGTTAGGTCCTAGATTTAGACGGAGACCGCGCCAGAAAGGTGTGCGGGTGCATGGGCGCCAACCTTTGCCATCAATTCCCGAATAGCAACCCTCTGCTCTTCGTGCAATGGCATTAGGGGTTGGCGCGGTATGCCACCTCGATAACCGGCTTGGTCCATGGCGTACTTCACACCGGGAATGCCATTCTGCGAAACGATCAGCTTCGAGGCGGGCAGAATCGTCGCCTGCAATGCCCGCGCCGTTTCCATATCGCCTTTTCGTACGGCTTCGAATAACGCAACGCATTGTTCTGGCAACGCGCTAGCCAAAGCGAGGATGGAGCCAACTGCGCCGAGCACCATCGAGGGAAACATCATGCTCGCCGAACCAACCAACAATTGAAAAGAAGATGGAGCCGCGGCTAGCATTTCCGCTGCACGCTGCACATTTCCAGAGCTCTCCTTGATCCCGATAATATTGGGATGCTGGGCGAGGACGCCGACTTCCGGAGCTTCCAGAGCGACGCCCGTGAATTGCGGCACCGAATAAAGCAACACAGGGATCGGGGAAGCATCGGCAACGCGCCGGTAGTGAGCGATGAACGCTTCTGGCTTGTACATCGGCTTGTAGTAATACGGCGTTTTTACTAGTGCGACGTGGTAGCCAAGTTCCGCCGCACGTTTTGTGCGATCTATGGTTTCAGACGTGGATTCCGCGCCTGTTCCTGCGATCAACCGCATTCCGGGCGCAGCCGATTCCTTCACAGCAACCAGGACAGTGTCGACCTCCTTGCGGGAGAGCAGCACGGATTCACCGGTCGAGCCGATCGCTACGTAGCCGGCTAGACCCGTCGAGTTGTACTTGGTGATGTTGTGCTTGATGTCTTCGACGGAAACGGAACCATCCGCCGAAAACGGCGTGGTAAGCGCGGGAAATACGCCGGAAAGATTCATCATCTAGTCTCCTGAGCCGGTGCTGCCAGAGGCAACGACTCGGCCGCGATGCAAATCCTGTAGGGCGGCAACTTCAGTACCTTGATCGAGCAGTGCGCGAATGCCGCGCGCTGCCGCATGAGCCGCCGCAAGAGTTGTGATGCACGGAATGTTATAGCGAATTGCCGCGCGACGAATGGATTTTTCGTCGTAGAACGATTCGCGCCCCAGCGGCGTGTTAATCACCAGATCGATTTTACCCGTCTTGACGAGGTCGACGATGTTAGGCCGGCCTTCGTTTACTTTGAAAACGGACTCCGCCGGGATGCCTGCCGCTTCCAGAGCCGCCGCCGTACCGCGCGTCGCAAGCAAGCGGAAGCCAAGCTCGTGCAGTTCTTTTCCGAGCGACCCAAGATGCCTTTTGTCGCGATCATTGACGCTAAGAAAAACTGTGCCCTTGCGCGGCAGCCTCTGCCCGGCCGCGAGCTGCGCTTTCGCGAAAGCGAGGCCATAGGAAGTGGAAATACCCATGACTTCACCCGTCGAGCGCATTTCCGGCCCAAGAATCGTATCCACTCCGCGAAACTTATTGAACGGAAAGACCGGCGATTTCACGGAATAGAATTCGTGGACCGCAACCTCGGCAATTCCGTTGTGCAGCACTACAGGCAGATTCATGTCCGCCAGCTTTTTACCGGCCATCAATCGAGCGGCCACTTTTGCCAGCGGCACGCCCGTCGCCTTGCTGACGTATGGAACCGTGCGCGAAGCGCGCGGATTTACTTCGAGGACGTAAACCGTGTCCCGCTGAATGGCGTACTGCACGTTCATAAGGCCAATCACTTTTAGAGCAAGCGCGAGGCGCTTCGTGTACTCGCGTATGTGCTCGAGTACAGCCGGAGACAAACTTACTGGCGGAAGGACGCAAGAGGAGTCGCCAGAGTGCACCCCGGCTTCCTCGATGTGCTCCATAATGCCGCCGATGACGACGTCCGTACCGTCGGCAAGCGCGTCGACATCCACCTCCGTGGCTTCTTCCAGAAACTGATCGATCAGAACTGGGTCGCGCTGGCCCCATCATCGCAGCTTGCGCGACGTACTCCTGCACTGTATTCACGTCATACGCGATCACCATGGCGCGCCCGCCAAGCACGTAGCTGGGGCGAACCAGTACCGGCATCCCGATTTCGGCAGCAACGCGCGCAGCTTCTTCCGGAACGAGCGCCGTGCCATTGCGCGGCTGCGGAATTTTCAATTTGTCTAGCAAACCGCCGAAGCGGCGCCGGTCTTCCGCCAGATCGATAGATTCAGGGGCGGTGCCGATGATAGGCACACCATTACGTTTCAATTCTTGAGCAAGATTCAGAGGCGTTTGCCCGCCAAACTGCACGATCACACCTTGCGGCTTTTCGCGTTCGACGATCGCGAGAACATCTTCCAGCGTCAGCGGTTCGAAATACAGTCGGTCAGAAGTGTCATAGTCGGTCGAGACTGTCTCGGGATTGCAATTCACCATGATGGTTTCGAAACCATCTTCGCGAAGCGCGTAAGCCGCATGGCAGCAGCAATAATCGAACTCGATTCCCTGTCCAATGCGGTTCGGCCCGCTGCCGAGAATCATGATTTTGGGACGTTGCTGTGCGTCAGACTCGTCTTCGTCTTCGTATGTGGAATACAGATACGGGGTAAAAGATTCAAATTCGGCAGCGCAAGTATCGACACGCTTGAAAACCGGAGACACGCCGTAACGCGCGCGCTGGAGGCGTACAGATGCGGGAGTGCTCTTCCAGATTTGCGCGAGTTGTTCATCGCTCGTCCCGTGGCGCTTGACCTCGCGAAGCAGTTCTTTCGAAGCTGTCTCGACGGTCACAGTAGCGGCACGGCGATTCATGGCGACGATTTCTTCAATTTGATGAATGAACCACGGGTCGATTTTGGTTAGTTCGCAGATCTCTTCGGCCGGCAAACCCTTATCGACCGCCGTCAGCAACCAATGAATCCGGTCAGGGCGTGGCGTGGCCAGCTTTTCGCGCAAGAGTGAATCCGGGGTTTCCGCAGGCGCGCGCCAGGGCGTGTGCGGCTCAAGGGAACGAATTCCCTTCTGCAATGCTTCCTTAAATGTGCGGCCGATGGCCATAACTTCACCGACCGACTTCATCTGCGTTCCTAGAGTGCTGTCCGCGCCTGGAAACTTTTCAAACTGCCACTTGGGGATTTTCACGACCACATAATCGATAGTCGGTTCGAAGCAGGCAGGCGTTTTCTTCGTGATGTCGTTCGGAATTTCATCGAGCGTCATGCCAACAGCCAGCCGCGCGGCAATTTTAGCGATTGGGAAGCCTGTGGCCTTGCTAGCGAGGGCCGAACTGCGCGAAACGCGCGGATTCATTTCGATCACGGTCATGCGGCCGTTCTCAGGATTAATGGCGAACTGGACGTTCGAACCACCGGTCTCTACACCAACCTCGCGAACGATGGCGGCCGCGGCGTCGCGCATGCGTTGATATTCCTTGTCCGTCAAAGTCTGCGCCGGCGCCACGGTAATGGAATCGCCCGTGTGAACGCCCATGGGGTCGAAATTTTCGATGGTGCAAATAACCACGAAGTTGTCGCGGTGATCGCGCATCACTTCGAGCTCATATTCCTTCCAACCGAGCACCGATTCCTCGACCAGAGCTTCATGGACAGGGCTCATGTCCAATGCGTGGGCAATGGCTTCGCCAAATTCTTCCTTGTTATAAGCAATCGAACCACCCGTGCCGCCAAGCGTGAACGAGGGGCGAATGACGAGTGGAAATCCCAGTTGATCGCACAATCGCAACGCATCCTGCGCATTATTGACGAGCGCCGATGCCGGCACTTCCAGTCCAATCTTGCGGCACGCATCCTTAAACCACAGCCGGTCTTCGGCGACTTTGATGGCGCGAAGCGAAGCGCCAATCATCTCGACCTTGTGTTTTTCAAGAATGCCGCTCTCGGCAAGCTCGACAGCAAGATTCAGAGCGGTCTGGCCTCCCACGGTGGGCAACAATGCGTCCGGTTTTTCTCGCGCAAGAATCTCGTCCAAATATTCTTTAGTCAAAGGTTCGATGTAAGTACGATGCGCCAACTCCGGATCGGTCATGATCGTGGCCGGATTGGAATTGACCAGGACAACTTCATAACCTTCGGCGCGCAGGGCTTTGCACGCTTGTGCCCCGGAATAATCAAACTCGCAAGCCTGGCCAATCACGATGGGGCCAGACCCGATAATTAGAATTTTCTTGATGTCAGTGCGTTTTGGCATCCGGCCTCAGTCGTTTTGGCTTGCATCATCTTACAGGAAATCAAAAGCAGATTCCTCGCTACGCTCGGAATGACAGATGGTGGGGCAGGAGTGGGCATTCTCAGCTGACGGCTACGGTTTCAGTCCTTGCAATTGAAGCTGACCTTTCTCGAATGCGTACAAAAACGTCGAACAGTGAGTGCTCCCTTTCTTGCCCGGCACAAACCGAACCAATACCTTGTATTCCTTGTTGTCGATCGTTGCGGACACCCAATAATCGCCTGCCTCAAGCTTCTTGAATTGGAAGCTGCCATCGCGTCCGGTCGTGAGTTCCGCCAGAGGTGTAACCAGCAGGCAGCAATCGGTGCTCGGAGAAAACAAGCGAATACGGATATGCTCAAGTGGTTTGACTTCCTGCTTGGGCGAATTCGTTGTTGCCGGCTGCGCTGCTCCTTCAACAGAAACCAGCTTGCCGCAAAGCCCGTCGACTGCAACGGGCTCCGGCGTATCGGCTGAATTGGCCGAATGGAAAAACCCGAGCAGCAAAGCCAAAGCAAGCAACTGCCACTTCACGCTGCGTTCTCCTTCATCATGTCCGTGAATTTGGTGAAGAGATAATGAGAATCATGCGGGCCCGGCGAGGCTTCGGGGTGATACTGCACACTGAAGAGCGGCAGATTTTTGTGGCGCATGCCTTCGTTCGTGTGGTCGTTTAGATTGATATGGGTGACTTCAACGTCGCTCGAAGGAAGCGATTCGGGATCGACGCAGAACCCGTGATTTTGCGCCGTAATTTCGACTTTTTGGTTTAGCAGGTTCTGAACTGGATGATTCGAGCCATGATGCCCAAATTTCAGCTTAAACGTTTTGCCCCCAAGAGCTAGCCCGCAGAGCTGATGACCGAGGCATATTCCAAACACCGGGACGCGGCCGAGAAGCTTCTGAATATTCTCCACGGCGTATCCGACAGGCTCCGGATCGCCTGGGCCATTCGAAAGAAAAACTCCGTCCGGTTTGAGATCGAGAACGTCTTGCGCCGAAGTCTGCGAAGGAACAACCCAAACGTCGCAATGGTGATCGACGAGCAAACGCAAAATATTTTGCTTTATGCCAAAGTCGTAAGCCGCGACCCTGAATTTCCGAGTATCTGAAACTCTGCCGGACTCGCCCATGGCTTCCGACCAGGGGGGAATCGTGAGCTCGATCGAGCTTTTTTCCCAACCGTAGGCCTTTTTGCAAGTCACGCGGCTGGCGAGTTCCTGCCCTGCCATCGCCGGTAATTGCTTGGCTTCGAAGATCAATTGTTCTGCCGGCGTGCCGTCGGTGGCTACAACGCCGCGCAGCGCTCCGACGTTACGAATATGGCGAACAAGTGCTCGCGTATCGATATCCCAGATGGCGGGAATCTTGTGGCGGTTCAAATAAAGCTGCGCCGTTTCGGCCGAGCGCCAGTTCGAAGAGATCTGCGAAAACTCGCGCACGATCAGCGATTCGATGTACGGCCGCGAAGACTCTTCATCGTCAAGGTTGGCGCCGACGTTTCCAATATGCGGGTATGTCAGGCAAACGATTTGCCCGGCGTAGCTGGGGTCGGTGAAAACTTCTTGATAACCGGTGAGGCTGGTATTGAAAACAACCTCGCCGCCGCGCCGCGTGATAGCGCCCGCAGCACGGCCGTTAAATATGCGCCCGTCTTCCAGAGCGAGGGTGGCAGGTCGGTGCTGAACTTCGGTCAGTGTGTCCTCCGCGAATGGTCATAGAGTATGCCAGTCACTTTGAGTTCGTGGAACTGGCTTCTGTTGTGGAAAGCGATCCGAAATGGTCCACTGGCCAGTAAGCAAAAACCGCGCGGCCGTAAATAAATTGGCTGGCCACCGGGCCAAACACGCGCGAATCATTCGAGCTGATGCGGTGATCGCCCATCACGAAGTAGCTGTCTTTCGGGACTCGGACCGGGCCAAAGTCGCTCATGTCTTCGTACTGCGCTGGGACGTAAGGTTCATCGATGGCATGGCCATTCACATAAACGATGCCCTGCCGGATCTCGACACTTTCCCCCGGCAATCCGATGACGCGTTTGATGAACGATTTCGAATGGTCGAGAGGATACCAGAAAACAACGACATCGCGGCGCTGAATGGGTTCAAACCGGTAGACAAACTTGTTGATAAAAATGCGTTCCTGGTCGGATAGAAGCGGAGCCATGCTGGTACCTTCGACTTTTACCGGCTGATACAGGAACACAATGATGACGAGGGCCAGGCCGATGGCGATCAGAAGATCGCGCGTCCAAACACGGATTTCATTTCGCAGGGAATGGACTGTCAAAGTCGCCGGGACAGTTGTTTCCGGAACCGATGGAGCGAGAGGTTGGTTCTGGTCCGCGCTTTGCATTTTTAATTGCCTTCTATTTATAACACGGGGATTGCAGGCCGCGCCAGATTGGATTTGAGCGGCGCATTGACGGATTGCCCTTTACGCTGTTCTCTGGCCAGGCGTTTACATAAGATTCCAGCATGATGGACATGCGTTGCCCGCATAGACGCGAAGTTTGAGTGTCGCGTGGCCGCTTAGTCGGGAGAGAGAGCGAAGTTAAGCGTGGCCAGAGCCGCAATCACTGCGGTTTCAGTGCGAAGAATCAGCTGGCCGAGAGAGGCCTCTCGGAATCCCGCAGCACGAGCGGAAATTAATTCGTCGTCGGTCCACCCGCCCTCCGGGCCAATGGCGAGGGCGGCGGCATCTGAGCTCACGTGATCGAGAGAAGTGCGGATCGACGGAGCGTCGCTGCGCTCCGATAGCATCAGGCAAAATCTAGATGCTTGCCCAGCAAAGGCTTCTACAGGCTTGGCCGGTTCATCAAGTTGAGGGATGCGAAGACGCCGAGACTGTTGGGAAGCTTCTAAGAGAATTTTATTCCAGCGTTGGGAACGCTTTGCGGCCGCGGCCAGCAATCCCTTTTCCGATCGTGCTGCAGCCACGGGGGTAATTCTCGTGACGCCTAGCTCGGTGGCTTTCTCAATTGCCCATTCGAACGCGTCGAATTTGACGATGGAAAGAAGAAGAGTGACGTCAGTGACTGGTTTCGGTGCGGGGAGTTCCTCAAGGAGCGCGAATTCGACACGGTTTCGACCAACGGATTCAATCCTCGCAAGCCAAGCCACAGAACCGTCGCTGAGTTCGTAGATCTGCCCGCCTTGTGCGCGCAACACGTTTCCTAAATGATGCGCGGAGTCGCCCTCCATGACAGCGGTGGCTCCAGCGAACTGTTCGACAAAGAATCTACGGCGCACCCGAGAATTCTAGCGCAGGAACGGCGCGCTAGCCGAAGATGTCTTTCACTTTGTCGAAGATCGTGGAATTGCGGTCGGCGGGCTTGTTCTCCACTTTCAGCGTTCCGCCGAGTTGTTCAAGCAGTTTCCGCTGCTCGCGTGTAAGTTTTGAAGGCGTAAGAACACGAACGTGATAGTAAAGATCGCCTTTGCCGCCGCCGCGCGGATCAGCCAGACCTTTTCCCTTGATGCGAAAGACGGCCCCGCTTTGCGTAGCTTCCGGAATTTTTAGCTTCTCCTCGCCAATCAATCCAGGAACTTGCAGCTCTGTGCCGAGAGCAGCTTGCGTAATGCTGAGCGGAATCGTGCAGTAGAGATCGGCGCCGCGTCGCTCAAAAAATGGGTGTTCCTTGACGTCGAGAACCACATAAAGATCGCCCGGCGCGCCATTGTTCGGCGCGGGCTCACCCTCGCCGGTCACGCGCAACCTCGTCCCTGAATCGACTCCCGGAGGGATTCGCAGCTCGATGGTCTTTTCGCGCTCGATGCGGCCCTGGCCGCGGCACTCCATGCAGCGCTCGCGCACGATTTGCCCCGCGCCCTGGCATGCGGGACACGTGCGGGTAATGGTGAAGAAACCCTGTTGGTAGGCAAGCTGGCCGCGGCCAGCACATGTTTGGCAAGCAACTATGCCGGTACCTTTTTTCGCGCCGGTGCCGTTGCAGGCTTCGCAATACTCCTGGCGCGGAAGTTTGATTTTTGTGGTGACGCCGATGGAGGCTTCTTCAAACGTGAGCGTCATGTCATAACGGAGATCGGCGCCCCGCTGTTGACGCCGTCGGCTGCGGCCTCCCCCGGCACCAAAGAGATCCTCGAAACCAAAGAAGTCCCCGAGAATGTCGTGGAAGTCGCGAAAGACTGTACTGTTGAAATCGACGCCGCCTGCAGAGCCGGAAAGCCCCGCGTGGCCATAGGTGTCGTAGACTTCACGTTTTTGCGCGTCGCTCAAAACACTGTAGGCTTCCGTGCACTCACGAAATTTCACTTCGGATTCTTCTTTATTTTCCGGATTGCGGTCCGGGTGCCACTGTAACGCGGACTTGCGATAGGAGCTCTTGATCTCTTCGACCGAAGCAGTTCGCGAAACGCCTAGCACCTCATAAAAATCTCGTTGATTCCCCTTTGGCATGCAATCCCTTTCGTTCGAATTAGTTCGCCGCTTCCTTCGATGCGCCGCCCGGGTGAACGGCTACGCGCACCATGGCCGGCCGCAGAACGCGTCCATGAAAAACGTAGCCAGGCTGAAACACCTGCAGAATCGTGCCATCCTCTTGCTGGAGGGTTTCGGTCCTGTCCATTGCCTGATGTAAATGAGGATCAAATTGCTTGCCTAGCGGATCCGTGCGCTCAACCCCAAGCCGGCTGACGTTGTCCACAAGCTGCTTGTAAATGAGTTCGAAGCCCTTGCGATAATTTTCATACTCCGCTTCCCGATGCGCCGCGAGAGCTTGTTCGAACCCGTCAATAATCGGAATCAAGCTTTCGACAACGCGAGCCATGGCGCGCTTGGAATCGTCGGCGCGCTCCTTTTCGATGCGCTTGCGGTAATTGTCGAAGTCTGCCTGGCGGCGCACGAGCGTTTGGCGCAGGTCGTTCAGATCATTGGCAAGCTTTGCCACCTCCGCATCGGCTGCGGATGAATCCGCGGCAAACTTGTCCTCTTCGGCTTGCTCCGCGGTGTCTTGCGTGCTGCTGTCTTTGTTAAAAGGCGAGTCTTTGTCGGGCACTTTGCTGCCTCTCTTGTGGAATAGGTTTTTCAAATTTTGCTCAATGCTTCGCTGAATAGCTGCGCGACGTACGCGACAGCAGTCATAGCCCGTTCGTAATGCATGCGCGTAGGGCCAAGCACGCCAAGCGAACCCTGTACAAGATCGTTTCGCGTGTATGGTGCGCTGATGATTGCGAGATTGTCCCCGGCTTCTGCTATCTCTTTCACTCCGATTTGCACGTGAACCGGCTCGGGCGTTTCGATACACGCGTTCAGCACAGTGACAAGCCGGTGTTTTTCTTCAATCGCCGCGAGCAGCTCACGCAGTTGCGCCTGGTTTGTAAACTCAGGCGTGCCCACGATCTGGGCTGTACCCTCCACGTGAACCTGGCTCGTTTGACTCTCTCCGAGCATCGCTGGGTCCCACAAGGTGAGAGCGTTGCCAATAATTCCCTCGTATTGCTCGCGGTCTGTGGCGAGCTTCAATAGCAGGTCGCCCCGAATGGCTTCGAGCGTCCAGCCGGAATAAAGGCGATTCAGAAAGTCCGCGGTCGCGTCGAGCTCCGCTTGAGCAAACGGACGGTTCGGCCTGACAATTTTGTCGCGCGTATTTCCGCCGGGCGAAATCAGTACCACTACAACGCGCCCATCGGGCAGCAACCACATCCGGGCGTGTTCCAGAACGGTTCGGCCAAGCGGCGGCGAAACGATGATGCCAAGTCCATTCGATACTTCCGCGAGAACATGCCCGGCGCGCTCGGTGATCTCCGAAGCGGTTTTTGCGCCGCCCATTTCGCGCTGAATCCAGTCGCGATCGCCGATGGTCAGCGTCGCCTGCGAAGCAATCTCATGCGCGAAGAAGCGGTAGGCGGCGGCAGTGGGGACGCGGCCCGCGGAAGTGTGCGGCTGGTACAGCAGACCGCCGTCTTCGAGATCAGCCATGACATTGCGAATCGTCGCCGTGCTCAACGTCTCTTCGTACCTCTTGGAAATTGCACGCGAGGATACCGGCTCACCTGTCTCGATGTAGGTGCGCACCAGGTCCGCGAGAATCTGACGGTTGCGCCGTTCCTGTAGGGCTGGATTCCTCATAGCAGCACTCTACGCTAAGTGCTAAAGAGCGCTACCTCTATTGTAGAAAGCGTGTCAAGCACCGTCAATCCGGGTTAGCCGCGCGTTTCGCTAACGTACGGGTACGCAATTAGTTGTTGTCGATTTGGGCGCGCTGGAGCTTGTCGGAATAGTCGATGTAGATCGTCTTCCACTCGGTAAAGAAATCGATCGCGGCAATCGCGGCTTCGCGGTGGCCGTTGCCGGTTTGCTTGGTGCCACCAAAGGGCAGATGCGTTTCGGCGCCGATAGTCGGAGCGTTTACGTAAACGATTCCCGTGTAGAGATCGCGTGTGGCTTGAAAGGCCTGATTCACGTTGCGCGTGTAAATCGATGCCGACAAGCCGTAGGGGACCCCGTTCGCAACTTCAATTCCCTGCTCGAAGCTATCGATGGGAATAACCGAAACGACAGGCCCAAAGATTTCTTCCTGGGAAATGCGCATTTGCGGCGAGCAATCTCCAAATACCGTCGGAGCATGAAACCAGCCCTTAGCATGAATGCCACTGTCCAAACGGTTTCCTCCGGTTAGAAGTTTGGCGCCTTCGTTCTTACCGATTTCAACGTAGCTCATCACCGTCTGCAGTTGCTGTTCATTGATGCACGGGCCCATATCCACGCCAGAATCCAGGCCGTTGCCAACGCGCAACGCCTTCACGCGATCCACGAAGCGAGTGATGAATTCGTGATAAATGCTCTTGTGCACCGCAACGCGGCTGGCCGCTGTGCAGCGCTGGCCGGTCGTCCCGAACCCGCCCCAAACCGCTCCATCCACGGCGAGATCCAGATTCGCATCGTCCATGACGACGATAATATTTTTGCCGCCCATCTCGAGGCTGCAATGTTTGAAGGTAGGCGCGCATGCCTGGGCGATAAGCCGGCCTACCGCGGTTGAACCCGTGAAGCTAACCACAGGAACGTCTTCGCTTGCCGCCAGTGGCGCGCCGGCTCCCGGACCATCACCGCTCACGATGTTTACAACACCGGGCGGGATTCCTGCTTCAGTCAAAACTTGCACGAGATGATAAGACGATAGCGGCGTATCTTCGGCGGGCTTCAACACAACCGTGTTGCCACTTATAAGCGCTGGCGTCATCTTCCACGATGGAATCGCCATCGGAAAATTCCACGGCGTAATCATTCCGCAGACGCCAATCGATTGCCGAACGCTCATCGCAAACTTATTGGGCAGTTCCGATGGTGTCGTTTGGCCGAACAACCGGCGCCCCTCGCCAGCCATGTAATACGTCATGTCGATTGCTTCTTGGACGTCGCCGCGCGTCTCGGCGAGGACTTTCCCCATCTCGCGCGTCATGTCCTTGGAGAATTCCTCTTTGCGCTGCACCAGAAGCTCAGCCGCCCGAAAAAGAATCTCAGCGCGCTTCGGTGCCGGAACTAGCCGCCATTTCTTGTACGCTTCTTTGGCCGCATCCACGGCCGCGTCCACATCCTCCGACGTCGAAGATACAAACATTCCCACCAATTCATCCGTGTTCGCCGGATTGCGGTTCTCGTAGGCTTTTCCGCTGCGCGATTCCACCCACTCGCCATTAATGAAGTTCTTGAACACTCGGGGAGCCACTGACGTAGCCATACGCTTTCCTCCGTTACCGCAGAGTCGGTTCTGAAAGTCTAGTCATGCCAGCGGGATCGCTCACAGGAAACCACCGCGCGGAAACTAAAGTTTACAGGCGGTTTCAAACACCGTCAAATCGAGCTTCGAAGTTTTGGAAGTTGTTCCATTTCGCACAGATTCATGGGTGCCGTTCTGGTCGAATCAAAAGGAAGTCACAGAGCCCATGAAACTTCACCACATGGATGCACGGCACTACGGTGCCATTCAGGATTGATATGAGCGGGAAAAACCTTAGAGGACTACCGGCAGACCAACGGACCAATGCCGAGGGAAAACAAGTACTAAACAAAATCCTGTTGGCAACGCCAGACAATGAATTTGAGCTGATGCGTGCTGACCTAACCTATATCGACCTGCCAAGCCATCTCAGCCTTCACGAACCGACACAAAACATCGAGTTCGTCTATTTCCCAAACCGGGGAATGGTTTCTCAAGTGGTTGTGACCAAAGACGGCCGAACCGTGGAAGTGGGCGTAGTGGGCAAAGAGGGCTACGTCGGGGCGGGATTGGCAGTCGGCATCAGCAGAAGCCCAGTGCGTGAAATAATTCAAATCGCCGGTGATGGCTTTCGAATGAAAGGGAGTGCGCTACAACGCATTTTGCGGTCGGCCCCGCAACTGCAAGTGATCCTAAACAGGCATACTGGGCTTCAGGGAATGCAAGTCTCGCAGACCGCGGCGTGCAATCGCCTTCACGACATACAACAGCGCCTCTCAAGGTGGCTGCTTATGACCCAGGACAGGGTAAATGCCGGCCTGCTCCAAATTACCCATGATTTCATTGCGACTATGATGGGCACAGACCGCTCCACGGTGAGTGTGGCTGCGTCAGTAATGCAAAAAGACGGAATCCTCGATTACGTGCGAGGCGCAGTGAAAATTGTAAATCGTAGAAAGCTAGAGAAATCCGCTTGCGAGTGCTACGGCGTCATACAGAATCTCGAAGATGAACTCGGCTTAAGATAGCCATTCTTGTCAGTGTTGGATTCCCCACAGACAGCAGCCCCTTTCTATCGTTAGTGTGCTGGCCTTGCACCTTCACTTCGATTTTTGATGCGTGTTCAAAGGGCGGCGATTGGGCAGAACCTCGCCCAGGACTCTGCAAGACCTGCTTTTGTCGTCGCACTGTCATAGAAGGACGGTGCTAGGCCATTTTTCTAAGCTGCATGATCGCTACAAGTCTCGAGGGAGGCAAATAAAGCGATGCGTCGCAAACTGGTATGGGTCGAAAGCCAGAATTTTCAGGGCTGGGTTTGCTCCGAATGTGCATGGGCATTCAATCCCCTAGGGCCGCTCGTTGACGAATCCATTGAGGAAATGAAGGAGCACTACGAAAGTCAGCGCGACAAAGAGTTCGCTTCTCACGTCTGCACTCAGCATCCGAGACCCACAAAAAACCCCCGTTAGCCAAATCGCTTGAGGCACTGATCCCCCAATAATTTGAGTTGTCGAGGGACTTGCCCCTTGCGCGATTTCAACCGCGCGCTCGCCGACTCGAGTTGAAAAGAATTTCTCGGCGAAGTGAAGTTGGGCAGGTACACTCTTGCGGGTCTCTAGCAGGTCGCAAATCAGGACTCCTTATTTGCATCTGCCAAAGTTCGACAGGCTGAGGACCCTTCTACAGTGTGGAGGCAGCATGAAAAGATTCGTCATGGCCATACTCTTGGCAACGATTTGGAGCGCACCACTTTGCGCGGCGACGGTCCCCGCCAAGCCTGATCCGATCCCGGTTCTTCTTGTGGATGGACAAAGCGGCGGTCCTTATCACGACTGGCAACTGACCACTGCTGTCTTGAAAAAAGAGTTGGAGGACGCGGGAATATTCAGCGTGACTGTCGCAACCTCTCCTAAGTTTGGCGAGGACTTCAGCAGCTTTAAGCCTGAGTTCAGCAAGTATCGAGTGATCGTTCTTAATTATGACGCCCCCGATTGGCCAGCGGACTTGCGTGAGCAGCTTGAGAACTATGTCAAGAACGGCGGCGGACTTGTCATCGTCCACGCGGCGGATAATTCCTTCCCTGATTGGGTCGCCTTCAATCAAATGATTGGCATTGGCGGTTGGCGCAACCGCACCGAGAAAGCCGGCCCGATGTGGTATTTCAAGGACGGCAAGCTCGTCTCGGATGATTCGCCGGGTTCTGCTGGCGCGCATGGAAATCGCCTTCCCTTTCAGGTAGAGACTCGCGCTCCTGAGCACCCCATCATGAAGGGCTTGCCGCATGTTTGGATGCATGGCGCGGACGAACTGTACGGAACACTTCGTGGGCCCGGTCAGAATATGACAGTGCTTGCCACCGCGCATTCCGATCCGGCAAATCATGGCTCCGGGCATGACGAACCGATGCTTATGGTGTTGAGCTATGGCAAAGGCAGAATTTTTCACACGACGATGGGTCACGACGTTGCGGCGCTGAGCTGCGCGGGCTTTATCACCACTTACCAGCGCGGAGCAGAATGGGCCGCCACGGGCCGCGTCACGCAAAAGGTTCCTGCTGACTTTCCGACGGCCGGTTCCGAAAGCCTGCGCGTTGAAATTGCAAAGATGGATCCTGCTTTTGTGAATGGGCCGCCCCAATTCAATCCATTCGACGGCTTAGCCAATTCGGCTCTCATGGCGATGAAGAAACGCGCTGACGAACTCGGTATTGGCGGCGTCGCCGTGGTCGCTTACTTC
This sequence comes from uncultured Acidobacteriota bacterium, assembly GCA_963784015.1. Taxonomy (GTDB): domain Bacteria; phylum Acidobacteriota; class Terriglobia; order Acidiferrales; family UBA7541; genus Acidiferrum. Next base: position 1,947,675 of record CAWAPX010000013.1, on the reverse strand, counting down.
CCAGGCGACAAGATTCAATACTGGAGTTCGAAAATGCTCGTGATCGGCCGCATGCGAGACGAACCTTCCGACACGAACAAAGGCGCCAACCTCATTGGCATCGCGTATGCCAAAGCCGTGGAGATGGCGGATACGCTGAAAAACAGCGGCAGCCAGGTGCGCCCGCCGATGACCGGAGAATTCGGATGGCAAGGCGGCGTCATCGTCCGCGGAAAAAACGGATACTTGATCGCAGCATTCAGCGGTGGCAAATCCGAGGATGACGTGAAGATCTCGACGGCTGGAGTCGAGGAACTAAAAACCGGCCTATAGGATAAAACGCGTCCTTTCAATGGGTTGCATGTAGATACATTTGACTTGACAAGACGATAATTGCCCTGGTATAATCTTTTCTGTAGAAAAGTACGCCCCGACTGCGGTCGGGGCGTTTTGTTTTTGGGCGTGATTCCTCGTCTTACTGCCGGGGTTGTTCGAGCTGGCGCCTCATCGAAAAGCAGATTCCTCACCCTACAAAAAACGCGGGGATTCGGAATGACATTTTTCGATGATGGGCAGCCGACGATAAGGCGACGGATGTGTTGTGATCCGCAGGTGTTGGCTGTTAGCTATAGGCTGTTAGCTCTTACTCCTCGATTTCTCGATTCCCAGTCGGGACTACAAACATGAAAAACAAAAAACCTAATGCGGCACTGGTGTGGAAACAATATGAAGATTTGCTCGCGCCGCGGCTCCATTTTTCCAGGACCGACCGCGCCGTCTACTCGCATCTTTTCAGGCACAGCCGGCTCGAAGGCAAGGCCAAGTTCCGGTTCTCGATTGCGTGGCTGGCGCGTGGTGTAGGCCTCTCGATGAAGGCCACGCGTGGCTCGGTGCGGTGGCTTGTGGCGCGCGGCGTCCTCGACTTGATCGAGCGGAACTGCCGGACACAGCATGTGATCCGATTGCGGCTTCCGCTGGAAGTAAACGCGGTTCACGCAAGGAAAGCGAGGCCTCCCGAGTCAACAAAAGCGGCGATCAACATCGAGGAGGAGGATTTCCTGGTGAAACAAATTTTGCGCCGTTCGCTGCACGACCGCGAGAGTGGCAACTGTTTTTACTGTATGCGGCGTACCGGGGAACGGAACTGGTGCCTCGATCATGTCGTGCCGCAGGCGCGAGGCGGCGGCAATTCCTACCGCAACCTGGTGTCGTGCTGCGTGGAATGCAACTCGAGTAAGGGGGAGCGGCCGGCCGAGGAGTATTTGCGCGAGTTGTACCGCGAGCGGCGCTTGGACGCGCGGGAATTGAGTGGGCGGCTCCGGGCACTGGATGACTTGGCGGCGGGGAAGCTAAAGCCGGTGCTTCCGGGTCAGGCATAGGATAGCTTGGCGACAGGCGCGGCCGCTCTCGGTTGGGACCTGGGAAAAAATAAAAGCCCCAGGCGCAAAATCGGCATCTGGGGCATCCGGCAGAACGTTCACCGCCCGACGAGCCATCTCGCGATGTGGTGCCAACCAGGCGTGGAGGCCAACGCGATGCGCACGGGCACAAACGTGGCCAATGAAAAAATACAGCCCCAAATGTAAGCCGGGTGAATGCGGTGGCGCGTGATGAGATCGTAGATCGGGCCTGCGAAAAGAAACCCCAATCCTGTGATTCCCATGGCTGCCGGATGTCCGCCGATCAGCGGCGCGCGAGGTATTGCCGCCGAGAGCAGCCCGGCCACTACAGCGAGCAGCATCAGCCGCTGATGCGCCTCGGGATTGCGGCGCCACAAGAAGCCGGCGCCTAGGAAGACGACGAACGTGAGAATATCGCCCAGCGAAATCAGAAACACAGTTTCTGAATCCGCCAATGAGTTCCCGTGACCGAGCCGTTCCGCGCTGAAAGCCAAAGCAATCCCAAAGCGACCATTGCGCAGGCGAAAATGCCAGCTGCATAGCCGAGCCGCCGATGCAGCGCGCGGCGGTTCGACGCAATGAGAGCAGTTTGCGTAACAAAAATAAGCATCCACACGGTGAAGACCACTCCGTGCAAATGCAAAAGTGGCCTCAAAGCCGGCGTGCCGAAAAAGGGCTTTGAGATAGTACGTGCGCGCGAAGCCCAGAAAAACGAGACAGGTCGAGGCAATCGCCATCACGAGGTAGAACGTAGCGTCCGTCCGCTTCCAGCGGCAGCACGTCGGAGCGCAACCGCGTTGGGAACTACCGTTTCCGAACCTGTTCCTTCCAGCATGTTTGCTCCAAGACTTCGCCAGGGGCACCGGGTAGCAACCGAAAGAGGAACTTGCTTTGCCGAACGCGCTGAGCCTGCGTGGCGAGCAGCGCTTAGTTCCGGAAATGTCAGGAGAATATCATTCCGGAAGAGATTATTGGAAAAACCGTAGGAACCGTCATAAGAGTCTCGGCCGGAAACTGCTAAAAACAAATGAAATATAGAAAGCGCACGGAGACGAAGTCGTGTTATACTGCACTTTGCGCTTAATACCTCGGTTGTGTTGTGCGGTCCCTCTGGTGAGTTGTTGATCTGAGATTACCCGCCTGCAGTTTTCTCCGTAAGTCTTCAGCGTAATCTAAAACAAGACTGGCAATGCGAATTGCCGCGCTTGCACCGAACGTGTGTGTGCGCAGGGACCGCTCCCGCCAGCAAGAAAGCAATACGAATGCAAAGTTTCACAGAATTACCGATCTCCGCCTACATGAAGGAGAGATTGGCACACGCGCGATTTACGACCCCGACCCCCGTGCAGGCTGCGGCCATTCCGCAAGCGCTCGAGGGCAAAGACGTGCTCGCAACCGCGCAAACCGGAACCGGCAAGACGCTGGCGTTCCTGATCCCGGTCATCGAACAACTGCTCAAGAGCAAGACGCCCGGAATCGCCGCGCTGGCCTTAGTGCCAACGCGCGAACTGGCCATGCAGGTCGTGGCAGTGTTCAATACGCTCCGCGGCTCTCAGCTAGTGCCGGCGGCGCTTGTCGTTGGCGGCCTCTCCGAGGGCGCGCAACTTCAGGCGATCCGCAAGGGAGCACGTTTCGTTGTAGCTACCCCTGGCCGCCTGGAAGACTATCTTGATCGCAAGCTCTTCAATTTCAACTCGTTGCGCATCTTGGTGCTCGACGAAGCCGACCGCATGTTGGATATGGGCTTTCTCCCAGCCATCAAGCGTATCGCCTCGATTCTGCCCAAAGAACGCCAAACCATGTGCTTCTCGGCGACGATGGAAGCATCCGTCGCCCACCTCGTAAAGGATTACTTGAAGAATCCGGCGCGTGTGGCGCTCGGCTCGACGCTCAAGCCTGCGGAAAATGTGCGTATGCAAGCCTTTGAAGTTGCCGTCGACCGCAAGCAGGAGATGCTCCAACGTTTGCTTGCCAAGGAAACCGGGCGCTGCCTGGTCTTCTCTCGCACCAAACGCGGCACGGAACGCATCACCAAGAGCCTGAACCGTGACGGTTTCTCCGCCGCCATGATTCACGGCGACCGCTCGCAATCGCAACGAAACTCAGCACTTGCCGGCTTCCAACAAGGCCGCTTCCGCGTCCTGGTGGCGACTGATCTCGCTTCGCGCGGGATTCACGTACAAGACATTGTCCACGTCATCAACTACGACTTGCCGGACATGGCGGAGAACTTCATCCACCGCGTCGGTCGAACTGGCCGCGCCGGTGGACACGGAGTTGCCACCACGCTCTTCTCTCGCGAACAGCGCTCCGAGTTGTTCCAGTTGGAGAGGACGCTTGGCATTCGCATCGAGCGTCTCAACGCCGATTCGAGCCCGGCAAAACCAAACAACGGTGTACATATCCGCACCCAATCGTCGCAAATGCCGTCAAACGGCGCTGCAAAGGTAGCTGCGGTTCGCTCGACAATGACCGCTCTTCCTGGAGAGATACTGCAGGCACAGATCGAAAGCTAAAGCGTATTCGACTCTTGGGTTGAATGTGTGACCGGAATGATAGACAGGTCGTATTTAACCGGACGGTTAAATACGGCACTTCAAAGAGCGGAACACAGTGTTCCGCTCTTTCCCATTTATATCCTTCAATTTGTGCGGATTAGCTGGCTGGGGAATATTGTCCCAAGGTTGCCAGTCTACGGTGGTAACAGATGTTTCTCCTTGATGGCGCGAGCCGGTTCGCTACACCCTGGTGGGCTGGTTCGCGCTCCTTTGAAAGGCGGGGTTTATTGCTGTCGACGACTAGCTGGGGAAGGGTTCGCGGCCGCCGACGAGGAAGAGCTAACCGGAGGCATGGGCGGAGCGAGGCCAGCGGTTTGAGAACCGAGACCTAGTTTCTGCAGCGTCTTTGCGTCAAGCTTTCCTGACGGATTCAGGCCATGGGCCTCCTGAAACTTCTTCATCGCGTCCACAGTCGAAGCATCCCATTTACCGTTGGGGTTGCCATTGAAGGAGCCGTCCTTGGCAAGCGCGCTTTGAATTTCGGAGATACGCTCCGGAGCAGGGGCCTTCTGCCCTCGCTCCGGGCGGGTTGTCTTTTTTGTGGATTTTGTGTGGTGCGTCTTGGAACCGGGCTTTGCTGAAGGCGACTTTGAGGCACTGGTACTCTGCCCCCTCGTTGCCGCGCCAGTTACACCCATACCGGCTGTAACGAGCAGCGTCAGGGCTAGGTGAGTCGCTTTTCGCACTCGCATCGGTTTTCCCTTAGTGCTCCAGGAGACGCAGGCATCTCCCCGGGTCTATTGCTTATCGTTCTCTGCCGGAACTACACCCGATAGGAAGACGGTCAGAATGCGGTCGTCCGCGCGGCGCAGCACTTTGAAGACGACGTTAGCGCCAGGCTTTAGCTTCGAAACGGCTGCGCGATAGTCTTCCAAAGAAGTAATCGGGTCATGGTTGATTTCGGTAATCACATCGCCGCGGCCGAAATTTAGATCATCCTGGGCAAAGCTGGCCGGATCGACATCGGTTACGATGACGCCCTTTTTGCCTTCCACGCCGAAGCGCTGTGCGCGATCTCGCGTCAGATCATCAACATGGAGACCGAATTCGATCGGCGCTGACTCGCCAGGCTGGTCACCCAGGCGGCCTGCGGTGGTCGGGAAAACGTGCGTTCGGTCCTCAACGGTTACGGTCGCTTCTTTCTGAGTACGATCCCGGACAAAGGTCAGCTTCATCTTGGTGCCGATGGGAGCTTGTGCAATGGGATTCACAAGGTCATTGCCGGTTTTGATGGTCTGGCCGTTCACGCTGGTGATAACGTCGCCACCCTTGAGGCCGGCCTTTTCGGCAGGACTGCCGGGTTCGATGTCTTCAATCACCACACCATTCGGCGCGCCAAGGGACTTGAGAGTGATCGGATTTGTACCGAGCTCTTCCTCGAACTTGACTCCAATAGAGCCTCGCGTCACTCGGCCATTTGAGATGAGTTGATTGTAGACGCTGATGGCGGTGTTTGAGGGAAGCGCGAAACCGACACCTTCATACCCACGGCTGCCGGTAATGATAGCGGTATTGATGCCAATGACTTGACCCGCCAAATCAACCAACGGGCCGCCGGAGTTGCCGGGATTGATAGCCGCATCGGTTTGAAGGAAACGCTGGAATTGCTTGGCTAGGCCGAGGCCCCCGCGGTCTTTGGCGCTAATAATGCCGGCGGTGACGGTGGCTTGCAGGCCGAAAGGACTGCCAATAGCAAGAACCCAATCGCCCACTTGCACGCCCTCGGAATTGCCAAGCTTGGCGACGGGGAGTTCCTTGTTGACTTCAATCTTGATGACTGCCAAATCGGTGTCGTCATCGGCGCCGACAACCTTCGCGGTATAGCGCGCCGTGTCGTTGTTGAGTTGAACCTGAATTTTTGTGGCGTTTTCGATAACGTGGTTGTTGGTGAGAATGTAGCCACGCTTGTCAACAATTACGCCGGAACCGAGGCTGCGCTCCGCTTGGGGAGGACCGTCCTGACGGCCATCGAAGAACCGGTCAAAGAAGTCCTGCATCGGGTCATTGTCCTCGTCGGGATTGGCAGGCTTCTGGCGACGCATTTTGGAATTGGGCTTTTTCTCGAGAACCTGCGTGGTGGCAATATTGACGACAGCCGGTTCAACGCGGTTCACAATCCCGGAAAAAGAGCTTGCCGAGGGAATGGGATCTGGCACAGAAAGGTGGGCCGCATCAGTGCCGCCGAAAGACTTCATGGCGGAAACGCGGCCAGAAATCACCGAGCCGATCATGATTCCGACAACGAGCGTGAATCCTACAAAAAACGACGCCATTATCTTGCGGCGCCGCGCCCAATTGAAAAGCTCTTTGACTTGCTCACCCATGTCGCTGCTCCTATCTATCTAGGCCGCACAAACCCACGATCCCAAGTCAGCAGTTTCGCGGAAGCGTTCCTACTGACTGCCCGGCAATCCCCGCAACAAGTATAACACCCAAGGTGAAGGACAGTTTCCCCGGAAATTCGATGCGCCGGGGTCGTCACTGTACTGGAGGACGGGCCAAAAGTACGAGTCGTGTCGGCTTTACGTCATAGTCTCAAATGTTAGACGCAGGAACCCCGGGTTATGTTGTCAGGGATATGGCGTGAACCGGCACCGACACAGCCCGAAATCCCTCCAGAGTCGATGCGCGAGATGTCTCACCTGTCCCTCGCCTACCTCACCCACTCTAATTCGTCACCCGGTGGAAAACCGACCGGCGAAGGCAAAGTGCCGCTAATCTACTGGACAAGTACACGTACTTGACAAATGGAAGCGTATCTAGGATAAATGTAGAAGCTGCGGTTGCGGCGACACGTGGCGATTTAGGGCAACTTGCTCCACGTAAAAAACTGCTAAAGAGCTGTAGAGTATCCCAGAAGATTTTCTGAGACCCTCCGAGCACTTTGGCACGGAGGGTTTTTCGTTTCACCTCCCTGCTGCCCTAATCGAATCCCACGTGATTTGTTGATGCCGGGGCTTGTGCACTGGCGACTGAAATGGTCCGCGCACGGTGAGCTGAAAGGTGAAGCGATGTCCGAACTATATGAACTGCGCTGTCGGGAGTGCGGCAAGACCTGGGGAAATGCCCCGAAGTCCTTCTGCGAAGATTGCTTCTCTCCTCTGGAAGTCTCCTACGACTACGATTCTCTGAAGAAAAAAGTCCGCCGCGAGAACCTCGCTGGGCGAACGTTTAATATGTGGCGTTATGCGGAATTGCTTCCGCTTCCCGAGGATTTTACGCCTGCCAGCGCGGTCGGCGGGACGCCTCTGGTTGCTTCACGGAAACTCGCGTCCCACTGGGGAATCGGCGAGCTCTATTTTAAGAACGATGCGGTGTGCTTCCCTTCTCTGTCGTTTAAGGACCGCGTGGTTGGCACGGCGCTGGTGGCAGCGCGACGATTTGGATTTCAAACTGTCGGGTGCTCCTCCACCGGGAATTTGGCGAATGCGGTTGCGGCTCAATCGGCACAGCAGGGTTTTGACGCCTGCGTGTTTATTCCTTCCGATCTCGAGCCTGCCAAGGTGCTGAATACCGCGGTTTATGGAGCACGCATTGTGCGCATTAACGGCAACTACGACCACGTGAACCGTCTCTGCGCGCAGATTGCCGACCGGTTTAAGTGGGGCTTGGTGAACGTCAATTTGCGTCCCTATTATTCTGAGGGCTCGAAGACACACGGTTACGAAATCGCCGAGCAACTCGGCTGGCGTTTACCGGACAACGTCGTGGTGCCGATGGCTGGCGGTTCCCTGATCACAAAGATCGCGAAAGCATTCAAGGAATTGGTGACGCTTGGGTGGGTGGAAGCGAAGCCCGTAAAATTCTTTGGCGCTCAGGCTACGGGATGCTCGCCGATTTCCGATGGCGTGAAGCGCAATCTCGCGCGCTTTGAGCCGCAAAAGCCGAACACCATCGCACGGTCACTGGCGATTGGAAATCCCGCTGACGGACCTTTTGCGATCAAGCTCATGCGCGAGAGCGGTGGTTGGGCCGAAGACGTCTCTGATCCTGAAATTGTTGCAGCCATCAAACTGCTCGCTGAAACCGAAGGCATCTTCACGGAAACCGCAGGCGGAGTTACAGCAGGAGTAACGCAAAAACTCATTCAGCAAGGTCGCATTCGAGCCGACGAGACAACCGTCGTCTGCATAACTGGGAATGGTCTGAAGACGCTTGATGCTATTTCCGCGGAATTCCCCGTCAGCGAAGCTATTGCTCCCCGCCTCGATGCTTTCGAGGCGTACCTCGACAATCAATTTAACGCCGCTCCGGCTACTGCCGGCGTGAAGTAAGGAGATAGATTAAAAATGCCCGTTACCATTGAAATTCCCACAGCGTTCCGCCGCTTCACCGCCGGCACGCCAAAGATCGACTGTAGTGCTACAACCATTGCTGAGGCGCTGAATGATTTGACCACGCGCTTTCCGGATCTGTCGCGCCATGTGCGCGATGAACAGGGGCAAATCCGCCAGTTCCTCAACGTTTATCTCAATGAAGAGGACATTCGCTTTCTCGGCGGCGAAGGATGCACGCTGAAGGAAGGCGACCGCGTTCTGCTGGTTCCCTCTATCGCGGGAGGCTGAGCGTTCTCGTTTCTATTTTGACTGAGTGCGTTTCTACGAACGAGTCTCCGCTTTCGCATCGGCTGCAGTGTTCAGTACGATTTCGTTTTCAGCTATCATGAAGGTGGAAACTCCCATGGCTTACTACGCCCTTTTCTATCGTGAAGTAGTGCCGGACTTCATTACGCAGCGCGGCGCTTACCGCGAAGAGCATTTAGGTCTCGCTCGCGAAGCCCATTCTCGCGGCGAACTGGTCCTAGCCGGTGCACTGGCTGACCCGCCGGATGGAGCGCTGTTGATTTTCCGCGGTGGCGACGAAACACCTGCACGAGATTTTGTCCGTAATGACCCGTACGTTCGCAACGGTCTTGTAAAGCGATGGGAAATTCGGTCGTGGAACGTGGTTGTCGGAAACCAATAGGAGTATCCCCGGGGATGATCGCTCGTCTGTGGTCCGCTCGAACTACAAGTCTTCAATCCACCAAATACCTGGAACACTTTTGGCAAAGTGTGGTGCCCTCACTCCAAACATTTAATGGGTACGTGTGTTCCACCGTGCTCGTGCGCTCACAGGGAGATTCGGTCGAGATCCTCGTTAGCACGGTCTGGCAATCTCTGCAGGCTATCGAGGCTTTTGCTGGGTCGGATCGCGAAACGGCCATTGTGGCTAGCGAAGCGGCTGCGCTCTTGACGGATTACGACACACGGGTGCGGCACTATGAAGTTGCGCAACTGGATGGTCTAACGTTTCGCCAATCCTAATTTAGTCGCCATTCTAATCCGGGCAAATCATCAAGACCCGTCCGTTGGCAACTACTGTTTACCCTGAGCCGAGTGGAAGGGGTCTGCTTCAGACGGACTTAGCCCGTCCTCGGGGCTCGCAATATTCAAATTGACCACGACAGGTTCCTGGCCGCTTCGGACGATGACCGCTTCCACAGGTTCGTCTTTACGTGCATTCAGTTCCTGATGAGGGACGTAGGGCGGAACGTATACGAAATCGCCGGGGCCAGCTTCGTCGACGAATTCGAGATTATTTCCCCAGCGAAAGCGCGCGCGGCCGCGGACCACGTAAATGACGGTTTCCAATTCACCGTGATGGTGAGGACCGGTCTTGGCGTTGGGATGTACGATAACTGTTCCGGCCCAAAGCTTCTGCGCGCCTACTTTGGCGTGGGAGATGGCTTCGGCACGAGTCATGCCAGGTGTTTGAGGCGTGTTGGTATCCAATTGCCCGCCGCGGACGATGCGCAAGCCATGATTTTTCCAGTCCGGCTCTTCGGCTGGGACAAGCTCGCCCATGATCCGCGTCTCCTGATTCTCGCAGCAGCATCTTCGCACGGGCATGGCCCATTTATCCACCGCAGCCGTGAGCTCCGCAAATGAGGGCAACTCTCCCATGGCTAAATGGATGATTTATTTCGTAATACAGGAAACATTTCTGCGGTGAACTTCGTTACTTAGTCCATAAGCTTCGGAGGTGTCTTCATGCGTACTACTTTCTTGCTGGCGACCGCGCTGGCAATATCTGCTGCTTCGGGTGCAGCGCAGACCAAACTTGACGTAAAAGATATTGAGAATCATCCGTTCACGGCGGATTTCAACTCAGGCGGAAAGCTCAAGATGTACCTGCAATCTGGGAGCTTTCACATCGTTGGCGGCGCGGAGAACAAGATTACCGTGCGGGTTTCCGGTCGTAATGCTTACAACGCCGGGGACATGCGAGTCCAAATGGAAGGCTCAAAGGATTTTGCAAGTTTGACCGTCAGCGACGGTCCCAAGAATGATCTTGAGGTCACCATTGAAGTGCCGAAGAAGACTGGACTGTTCATCCGCATGTCTGCGGGAAACCTGGAGCTTCATCACGTCACCGGCGACAAGGATGCGGAACTGCACGCGGGCGAGATGATCATTGATGTGGGCGACGCAAGCGATTATTCAAGGGTAGACGCGTCGGTTTATTCCGGCGGCCTCGAAGCGAACCCATTTGGCGAGACTCACGGCGGACTGTTCCGCTCCTTTCATAAGGAAGGTAACGGGAAATATCACCTGCACGCGCACGTTGGGGCGGGTGACCTGACTCTGCAATAGTTCACCTCAGCTAGCTCAGCCCCTAGCCGGACTACCGCAACATTGAGCCGTGCTTTGTGTTCTATACACATGAGGCTTCGGCTGACGATTTACGGTGCCGCATCCTTGCTACTTCTGGCCTTCTACGCACCAGCACAAGCAGTCGCTTCCCTGTTTACCGGCCATCGCCAGCGGTAAGTTGAATCCCGCCTGTTTTCCCCGTCCTCGCTTTCATTGCTTCCACTCCCAATTCAGGGCAGACTGTCGCCTGAATTACCGGTCTTGCTTGTGCCGCGCTTAAACAAGCCGATCTTTGCAGGAGTTCCGAAACGATGGCGGTTTCGCCGCGCGCGTCGCAGCCACTTAATGGAGTCGAGCTTTCGAAGGCGCTAGCTCCCGTAGCCGCGCTGCTCGCGATCTCAACGTTCATCAACTATATCGACCGGGGCAGTCTTTCCCTCGCCGCCCCCTTGCTCAAAGTTGAGCTTCAGTTGTCACCCTGGCAACTCGGCATTCTGCTCTCGTCTTTCTTCTGGACGTACACCAGCTTTCAAATCATTTCGGGCTGGCTGGTCGACCGTTTTAACGTTAACTGGGTTCTCGCCGGCGGGTTTTTTGTTTGGACCATCGCCACGGCTACCACGGGCGTGGTCCACGGCTTTCAAATGCTGCTGATCATGCGGCTCATCCTCGGCGCAGGAGAATCGGTAGCTTTCCCTTCATATAGCAAAATACTTGCCAAGCATTTCCCTGAGGCCTTGCGCGGGCGCGCCAATTCCTTCATTTCCGCTGGTATCGCCGGCGGGCCAGCGTTTGGAATTTTTTTCGGGGCGATGCTCATCGGAAGGTATGGCTGGAGGCCGTTCTTCGTCGTTCTCGGACTGTTCAGCTTGCTCTGGCTGCCGCCATGGAAGAAATGGATGCCAACGGGTCCGGGACTGGCGGTCTCCTCCGCAGCGCAGATGCCCAGTCTCTTTGAAATTCTCAAGCAACGCTCAGCGTGGGGCACGTTTCTGGGGCTCTTTGCCTTCAACTACCTTTCCTATTTTCTGCTGACCTGGTTGCCGTCTTTTCTGGTCAGCGAGCGGCATTTTTCGATGCAGAAGATGGGCGGTGTCGGGGGAGCGGCGTATCTGATTCTGGCGCTTTCGGCGCTCGCGTCCGGCTGGATTTCAGATTTGTGGATTTTGCGTGGCGGCACGCCTACGCGCGTGCGAAAGACATTTACTTCGATGGGCCTGGCATTTGCTTCCGTTTTCTGTCTTGCGGTTGTGGTGTTTGCGTTTGACGAAAGACTCGCCACGCTCTTTCTTTTTTTGACCTGCGCTAGTGCAGGATTTTGTACTTCGAATCTTTGGGCGATTACCCAAACTATTGCGGGACCGCTGGCGGCCGGCAAATGGAGCGGCCTGCAAAATTGCGCCGGAAATTTCGCCGGGATCATTGCTCCCGCGCTGACGGGTTTTGTGGTGCAACGAACCGGACATTTCTTCTGGGCGTTTGCGGTTACTGCCGGGGTCTTGCTGGCAGGGGCGCTTTCGTGGGCTTTTGTCGTCGGCCGTGTTGAGCCATTGAGTTGGCGCGGCAAAGACTTCATAGCCGTTACGGATGTTTCTGCAGGTTGACGGCACGAAGTCGCGCTAAGGTCTCTCCCATCTTCCCGTTTCGGCTGAGCGGAAGATTGCCTCTATGACCGCCAAGTTCCGAATGGCGTCTTCAATCGAAACTGGAACCTCGCCGTCCCCGCGAATAGCTCGCGAAAAAACATCTCCTTGAATGGTGTATTGATCGCATGTGGGGAACGTTTCTGTACTCACGCCGCCGCCGTGGACGTCTCGGCCGTCATCTACGAAGATTCGGCAAGGCCGATCGTTCGGAGCGTTGAATGGGATTTCGATTTCGATGCGTCCTTTTGTGCCGAGGAATTGCATGCGTTGATAAGGAACGAGTTGCGTGCTGCACGTGAAAATGGATTGACCTGTCGGGAAGTCGAGAATCACAGAGGCCAAGCGGTCGATAGAAAACTCAGGGTCCCTCTCCACGAGGCCAATTACCCGCGACGGCTCCTCGTCAAAGATAAACCGCGACGTGGTGATGGGATAGCAGCCAATATCGTAGATTCCGCCACCGCCCCAATCCAACACGTTACGAATATTCGCAGCGTCACGATTGAAATAGCTGAACGCGCCGATGATCGAGCGCAACTCGCCGATTCGTCCGGAACGAATCAGTTCGCGCGTGCGCAGCCACTGAGGGTGCGTACGCACCATGAACGCCTCTCCGATTTTTACGCCGGTACGGTCTCGCGCACTGAGCAACGCCTTCGCCTCAGCCACGTTCAGGCCGATCGGCTTTTCGCACAACACATGCTTCCCTGCTTCCGCGGCTTTGATCGACCACGGAACGTGCAAGTGATTCGGCAGCGGATTATAAACAGCCTCGATCTCCGGGTCGGCGAGCAATTCTTCGTAAGACCAATAAGCTTTGGGAATACGCAGTTTGCGTGCGATGTCCTCGGCTTTCTTCCCATCGCGAGACGCGATGGCGACGATCTCGCTCCACTGACCCAACTGCATTCCAGGAAGAACCTTGCGAACGCCAATCGACGCCGTGCTCAACACGCCCCACTTTACCTTTTTGTTGGCCACTACTTCCCTCCCCGTCCTTAGGCTTCCCTTCTATCACGCATCTCGATACAAGCAAAATCCACACCTCAGCACTCATTTGTTATAGCGTCGCCGACCGAGTATAAGAATTGCCATGTTTCTGCACGGTTTCTCTCCCAACTTGACGACCGTAAGCGGGGTCTCTGCGGCCGAATGGCGCTGGACAATTTTGTCCGTTGGAGTGGGCGCTATTCTCCTCACTATCGGCCTCATCGCCATGGGGATCTTTCTTTTTCGCAAGAAGCCCACGGACCGCGCGCTCCTCTACTTCAGCATATTTGTCGTCATCTACGCTGTTCGCGTATTCATGCGGCAACAAGCGCTCATGCCTATATTCGCCATTTCACCTGCCATCGCGGGCGGAATCGAGCGCGTCATCACGGACACGATTTCTATACCGCCCCTGTTAATGTTTCTGGAGGTCGTGCAAACCCGGTGGCGCCCCGTCTTCCTGTGGGGCCTGGGAGTACAACTGGCTTTCGCTGCAGTCGCCATTCCTCTCGACCTTCTCGGCGTTGCCCGCCGCGCTGTCGATATCACCGACGGTGTTCTTGTCCTGACTTCGTGGATTCTGTTGATCACCTTCCTCTTTTTTCTCCGGCGCCCCGGCCGTCTCCCACGTGAACTTCGCGTCGTTGCCATAGGCCTTGCCGTTTTTGGCGTCTTTGTGGTTCACGCCAATCTCAGGGGGCTTAAGCTGGTTCCTGGACGCGACCTCGAACCTGCTGGTTTTCTCTTTTTTGTTTGCACCCTCGGGTATTTCGTTGCCAGCCGCATTTTCGCCAGGGAAGAGAGTCTCTTCGCCATTCAGAAAGAGCTTGAGATTGCAGAGCGAATTCAAACGTCCATCCTTCCACGCAGTGTCCCTCGCCTATCCGGAATCGAAATCGCGGCCCGCTACCTTCCTATGAGCGCCGTCGCAGGAGATTTCTACGACTTCCTTGTGCTCGAAGGCAATCAGCTGGGCATCCTCATTGCCGACGTTACCGGCCATGGCGTTCCCGCTGCGCTTATCGCGTCGATGCTCAAGGTTGCTTTTGCAGGTCAGATCTCTCACGCTCAAGTGCCGGCTCGTGTTATTGCCGGCCTGAACCAGGCCCTCTGCGGAAAGTTTGAAGATCATTTCGTCACCGCCGCGTACCTGTACGTTGATCTAGACACAAAAATCCTCCGGTACGCCGGCGCAGGACATCCTCCGTTGTTGTTTAGAAGCCATTCGAACGGTGGGGCGCAGGCTATTGAACAAAATGGCCTGTTCTTGGGAATGTTTCCCGAAGCGGAATACTCATCGATCGAAATCCCCGTGCGCGCCGGGGACCGCTGCTTGCTTTACACAGACGGCTTGCCTGAATCCAAGAGCACTACGGGAGAAGAATTTGGAATTGTCCGCTGCACGAAGTTTCTCGAATCGAATCCTAGCCTAAACGCAACTGCGCTCGCGGATGAGCTTCTCATCGAAATCGCACGTTGGTCCGCACGCGCTACCGGCGTATCTCAAGATGATGATATGACCCTCGTGGTCCTCGACTTTCCTGCTACGGCTTAGAGCACGCCAGTAAATTCTTCTGTCTTTCGCCAGCTCAAGAAGCTATTCTCTTGCGCGCATCCCACACCACAGAGGCATACGAATGAATATTTTTACAGGCTGCAGGCTCTATTTTGCATTGGCGTTCCTCGCGAGTTTCGTAGCTGCATCTCCGCTGCTCGCGTATCCGGCACCAGCGGATGGACCACAATTCTCCGTCTCCTTTTCCAAAGAGCGTAGCGCGCAGCCGCTCGATGGCCGGGTCTTCGTTTTGCTCTCCACGGACCCGTCTCAGGAACCTCGCATGCAGATTGATCTCTCGGTCAAGACGCAGATTCTTTTCGGCATCGACGTGGATGCACTCGCTCCTGGCCAGCCCATCGTGGTTACGAACGATAACGCTTATGGTTATCCCACGCGGCATCTCCGAGATGTTCCTGCCGGCGAATACTATGTCCAGGCAGTGCTCCACCGCTACGAAACCTTCCATCGCTCCGACGGCCACACCGTTAAGCTCCCAATGGACCGCGGTGAGGGGCAGCATTGGAACATCGCTCCCGGAAACTTGTATAGCAAGCCACAGAAAATTACTTTAGGTGCGGACTCGGCTCCGATAACGATTCTTCTCGACCAGGAAATCCCTCCCATCGAAGCGCCAAAGGACACCAAGTTCATCCGGCACATCACAATTCAATCTGAGCTTCTTACGAAATTCTGGGGTCGGCCGATGTATATCGGCGCGGCCATTCTTGTTCCCGATGGTTTCGACGAACATCCCCAAGCGCATTTTCCAGTGATGGTATTCGAAGACCACTTTGTACATGACTTCGACGGCTTTCGCACCGAGCCTCCTGACCCAAATCTGAAACCGGACTACAGCGAACGGTTTCACATCTCCGGCTACAACCGTATTCAACAGGAAGAGGCTTACAAGTTTTACAAACAGTGGACCGCGCCACATTTCCCCCGCTACATGGTGGTGAAACTGCAGCACGCGAATCCTTACTATGACGATTCGTATGCCGTGAACTCCGCCAATCTGGGACCTTACGGCGACGCTATCGAGACCGAGCTTATCCCCGCGATTGAAAAACAGTTTCGCGGCATCGGCCAGGGGTGGGCGCGCTTTTTGTACGGAGGATCCACTGGCGGCTGGGAATCGATCGCCGTGCAGATGTTTTATCCCGACCATTACAATGGCGCATTTATCGCGTGCCCTGATCCCGTGGATTTTCGCGCCTATACGCACGTCAACATCTACGACGAGAAGAATGCGTTCTTCCATGAAGGCCCACACACACGCGTCGCGCAACCCGGCATGCGAAATTATCTCGGGCAGACTCTAGTCTCCATCGAAGGTATCAATCAATACGAACTAGCCCTCGGCTCACACTCTCGTTCCGGCGAGCAGTTCGATATCTGGCAAGCGGTTTATTCTCCGGCTGGCCCTGACGGCTATCCCGTACCGATCTTCAACAAGGAAACAGGAGAGATCGATCACGCCGTCGCAGCCTATTGGAAGGAACACTACGATCTTGGCGCCATTCTTCGCCGCGATTGGCCTACGCTCGGGCCCAAGCTGCAGGGCAAATTGCACATTTACTGTGGCAGCGCCGACAACTACTTTTTAAACGATGCTGTATATTTGGTTGAGGATTTTCTGAAAACGACCGCCAACCCGTCCTACGACGGCGAGGTGAAATATGGCGAACGCGCGGAACACTGTTGGAACGGCGATCCCACTCTCCCCAACTACCTTTCCAGACTGCATTACAACACGCAGTACCTACCGAAAATTATGGAGCGAATAGAGAAGACAGCGCCGTCAGGAGCGGATGTGAAAAGCTGGCGATACTGATCGCGAGTCAGCGAATAAGAAGGTCGCCAAGCAGGGCAACCTATGAAACGCGAGCGCCGCGCTTTTAAAGAAAACTCAGCTGCCTGCTTTCCAATTCCAAAAGCTTCTTTTTGATGGGAAGGCCACCGCCGAATCCAGTCAAATCCCCATTGCTCCCGATAACGCGGTGACACGGAATGATGATCGGTATGGGATTGGAACCGTTCGCCAATCCCACTGCACGAGCTGCATCGGGACTCCCAATACGCTTGGCAACCTCTCCGTAACTGACAGTCTCTCCGTACGGGATCTTCTGCAGATTGCTCCAGACAAGAAGTTGAAATTCAGTGCCATTAAGGACGAGTGGCAGATCGAAGTCCGTTAGCTTCCCCTCAAAATACGTCTTCAATTGGCGAACGACTTCCTTGAACGGTTTTTTGTCCTCGACCCAGGCGCGAGGCGGCGACATGGGTCGCCGGCCATTTACGAAGAAAACCAAGTGAAGTCCACGCTCATCCCCAGCCAAAAGTAGAGGACCGATGGGACTTTCCACCGAGGTGTACGCCAATACGCTCGTCTTCAAATCCTTCATCTTCGAATCCTAAAGGCCGCTACCGGCCCGTTTTGCTTTCTACGGTTGTCGCGTAAGGACTTCCGGTGCGATGCCTTTTCTCGAATTCTTCGCGAGTACACAAAGTGCGAATATCCGTGATGCGGTCCACGGCCAGTATCCCATCCAGATGATCAATCTCATGCTGCAACAGCTCCGACAGATTTCGCTCTTCGCCTGCCTCAATTTCGTGCCACTCGCCGCGTAAATCCTGATATTTCACCTTGATTTTACGATGTCGCTCCACTTGCATGAAAATGGAAAGGAAACTCAAGCAGGCGTCCCAAACCACAATTTTTTCTTCGCTGCGCTCAGTAATTTGTGGATTCACAAACGGCCACGGCTCGGCTCCAGGCAGTTGGAGGAAAATCACACGCAAGAATAATCCAATTTGCGGCGCGGCAATCGCACGTCCGTACCCCGTCGTATTTTTCCAATAGGCAAGAGTATCTGCGAGATCCTCGACCAGCGAGCGAATCTCAGCGCTGCTGGGATCGACTACGCGCTTCGCAATTTCGCGCAATCGTGGGTCGCCAAGTTGCAATACCGTTTGGATCGGCATGGGTTTTTACATCCTCCTGCCGGGACGCGTCTATCATATCGCGACAACGCGCGTTCGCACCCTCAGTGAGTTAATGGGCTCCTAATTTAATTGAAAGCAAACCATTCATAATGTTAGAGTTTGAACGTTTGGGGGAGTTCGGCTCCACTGCTTCAGCGTGCGCCGTCGGACTGGGCACTACCTAGGGGAATTCATGAAGAACCAGAAGGGTTTCTCGTTGATCGAGTTGCTCATCGTGGTAGCCATTATCCTCATCATCTCGGCGATAGCTATCCCCAGTTATTTGCGATCGCGGATGCAGGCCAATGAAGCGTCCGCAGTCAGCTCTCTTCGCATGATCAACACCGCCGCAATCACCTACTCTTCCACTTATGTAAATGTTGGATATCCGACGAATCTGGTGGAAATGGGCGGAGCGAACCCATGTAGCGCTACTTCGACCTCCGCTTGCTTGATCGATGATAGCCTCGCACAGGGGACGAAGAGCGGCTACGCGCTCGTCTGGACCGGTGACGGAGCTACTCCATCGGTCGCGTACACGATCACTGGAACACCGCTCGTTGTCGGAAGCTCGGGGCAACGCATGTTCTGTACAGATCAGACGGGCGTGATTCGCTATGACCCGTCAGGCGCGGGCTGCACCGACGCGAGCGCCGCTGTCCAGTAAGATTCGCTCAGTACTGCTCGGACTGAGCAGGCTTCCCGCTTTGGAAAGCACCTCCATTCAGAGCGATATTAGTACCCCTGTCCCCATCAATCGCTCGTCCTAAAATAGACCCTTACGCTCTACCTGTTCCAAACCGGCACTTCGCGACGGCGATGGCGCAGCCTCTCTAAGCGGTTCTTCTCTTCCCCACTTCAGACCAAGATAGCGCCTTACGTTTCAATGCCTTAGGTGAGGTCTGTATGTCGAAAACAATTAGCCACATGGGCGGCTTCGTGCAAGTAGAGTCTGGAAGGTTCTGCGGCCCACAACCAACCTCAGACTCAGTCACCAGAACATTTGGCCCTGAGAGCAGGAGTGGTCTCCGCTCGGTGATTCTTGAAACCGCATCAGCCAAAAACTGTACGCCACAGGGCAGGCACGCAGTCCAACGACATCCGCGCGAACTTCCGCCGGATCGAGCGGCGCGAATGGTGGTTATGGGCAGCCGCTGCTATCATCACGCTCCTGCTAACGGGCGGCCTCGCCTCTTTTCTTCTTCCTAATGCCCACGTCCATCAAGATTTCTACTCGCAAAACGTTTTTCCTCAAGCCATGCGAGGACTTGTGGGCTTGGTTTTCCTGTTCGATCTTTACACAATCTATCAGTATCTGCTGATACATCGAATCCGCCGTCAGTTGGTCGATCGGGAAGAGTTGTTTCACCTGATCAGCGAAAATGCCGCCGATATGATCGCCGTCGTCGATATGGACGGGAAACGGATTTTCAACAGCGTGTCCTATCAAAAGGTTCTAGGATATTCGCAGGAAGAATTGCAAGCCTCTTCTAGTTTCGAGCAAATACACCCTGAAGATCGTGAGCGCGTTAAGAATGCCGCTGCGGAGGCCCGGCGCACGGGTGTCGGGAAAACACTGGAATACCGCCTTCGTCATAAGAATGGCGCGTGGCTCGTGCTGGAATCAACTTCCAGCGTGATCCAGGATACCGATGGCAAGCCAGAAAAGCTGATCATCGTGAACCGCGACGTCACCGAGCGCAAAAGAGCGGAGGAGACTCTGCGCCGGCTCGAAACTGGTTTTCGGTCGGTGGTCGAAGACGCACCTTATGGAATTTATCGCGCAAACACTGCCGGCCGGTTCCTGCAAGTAAATCCGGCGCTCCAGAAGATGCTCGGGTACGAGTCGACGGAAGAGCTGCTCAGCAAAGATCTGCCAACTGAAATATTCGGGCACTCGGAGGAATATCAGCGCTTAACAGAACTCCTCACCCGCACGGAAGAAATCAAAGATCTGGAAATGGAATGGAAACGAAAAGACACCACACCAATCACCGTCCGCTGCTCCGGCCGCCGAGTAGCCGATGAAAACGGAGCCCTGGCCTATTTTGAAGCGTTTGCGGAAGACGTAACAGAAAAACGAATCCTTGAAAGACAACTGCGCATGGCGCAAAAAATGGAAGCCATTGGCCGTCTCTCAGGGGGCATAGCCCACGACTTCAACAATCTTCTTGGTGTGATCATCGGCTACAGCAGAGTCCTCAAGCGGGAGTTAGGAGCAAATAATCCTCAGGCTGAGCACGCCTTGGAAATCGAAAAGGCCGGCCAGCGAGCCGCCTCTCTAACCAAACAGCTTTTGGCCTTCAGCCGCCAGCAAGTCCTTTCGCCCGCTGTCCTTAATCTCAACACCCTGGCCGCGGACATGGAGAAAATGCTTCCCCAGCTCTTGGGCGAAGACATTGAAGTGTCCCTCCTGCTGGATCCGGAGCTAGGCAATGTGAAAGCCGACCAAAGCCAGATCGAGCAGGTCATCATGAACCTGGCGGTCAACGCCCGCGACGCCATGCCCATGGGCGGAAAACTCAAAATCGAAACCTCAAACGTGGAGTTAGATCAAACCTATGTTCGGAGTCACCCTGGATCCAAACTCGGCAGTTTCGTGCTTCTCGCTGTAACCGACACGGGTACTGGCATGGATCCTGCCACGCTCACCCATATTTTTGAGCCATTTTTCACAACCAAAGAGTTGGGAAAAGGTACCGGCCTGGGGCTCGCCACCGTCTACGGCATCGTCAAACAAAGCAACGGTTACATAGGACTGGAAAGCACCGTCGGCAAGGGCACATCCTTCCAAATTTATCTCCCTCGGCATGCTGGTCAACCCGTCGTCGACGATCTAAAGATCGAATCTCCTGAAAATCTGCGCGGTACGGAAACGATTCTTCTTGTCGAAGACTCGGAGCCCTTGCGCAAACTCGCGAAAACCTTTCTTGAATCCAGAGGATTCCGTGTCCTGTCTGCGGAGAGCGGTGAAGACGCACTGCAAGTCGCCGCTCGTTTCGGAGGAGCTTTTGATCTCTTGCTCACCGATGTCGTTATGCCAGGCATCAACGGCCGCATCTTGGCCGAGAATTTGTTACTCCGCCAGCCGGGGATGAAGGTCCTCTATATGTCCGGCTATACCGACAGTTTCATCGCCGGTCATGGAGTTCTTGATCCCGGAATCCATCTCTTGCACAAACCCTTTATCGAAGAGGTCCTTATCCGCAAGGTCCGCGAAGTGATTGACGGTGGGAAGAGCCCCGCGCTCGCTCCCGAATCATTGACCGAATTGGTCGGAACCAGCATTCAACCGGGGAGATAGGAGAAATTCCGCGATGGATAAGCTGTTGGTTGTGGACGATGACGAGGCAATTCGACGTCTCATCCGTCTTGAATTGAGCGACCTCTTTGAAGTCATTGACACCGGTGTGCCGCAAGAAGGTTTGGCTCTCGCCCTCGAACACAAGCCCCACGCTATTTTGTTGGACCTTCGCATGCCAAATTACTCCGGCTACGAACTCCTTCAGACCTTCACGGCTTTCAGCCACACGCAAAAGATTCCCGTGATTATCGTAAGCGGCGAGGCCGGCGGACAAACCAAAGACCACTGCAAGCAGCTTGGCGCTTGCGCCTATTTCGAAAAGCCCATCGACTTTGACGCATTGCGCGCTTGCCTCACCCAGCTCACCAAGGTCCGCCGCTTCATACCTCGCTCTGAAGTCCGCGTGCGTTTGCGCGTTCCGCTCAAGCTACTCGGCACCGACAAGCTCGGAAACAAAATTGAACAGGACACGAACACCGAAGATGTGAGCCTTAGTGGATTTCTGTGTACCTGCACGACCGAATTGGCAGTCGACTCGATCGTGGAAGTCTATCTCACGACTTCCGGAATAATCTATGTAGGCAAAGCGAAAGTCGTTCATTCGGATACAAAGGCGGCCCCGCTGCGCCATTTCGGATTCCGTTTTGTCGAGAAAACCGGGCCCTGGGTACTAAGTTAGCGCTTAGACGCCCAATATCCATGGCCATTGCTGACAACTCTCTTTCCATCGTTGACGAAACCATTATGGCTGCGTCAGAGCTCGATCGCGGTCCTGTCATCCGCATCCTCACCGTCGATGACGAACCCGCCGCTTGCAAGCTTCTCGCCTTAATCCTCGCGCCCCCAGCATTCCACTGCACCTCAGCCTGCAATGCTGAAGAAGCACTTCTGGCTCTGCGACGCCAGACATTTGATGCGGTAATTTCCGACCTCCAAATGCCGGGCATCGGTGGTCTGGAACTGCTGGCACGCGTTCGCCAGTCCCATCCGCATATCGCCTTTTTACTCACCACAGGTGTGGATGACCTCGAAGTTGGCGTGCAGGCCATGCGTTCCGGTGCGGACGACTACTTGGTTAAGCCTCTTAGAGAAAGCGCTGTCATCGCAAGCCTAGAACGAGCTCTTCATAAGCGCCATTTAGAAAAACAAATCGAAAACTACAGCAAGCGTCTCGAAGAAATGGTTGTCGAACGCACTGGACAGCTTCATCAGGCGCTGCAGCAGATCGAGCGCAACTATGAAGATACTTTGCAGGCGCTGGGAGCGGCGATAGATCTCCGCGACAATGAAACGGCTGGCCACTCTCAGCGCGTCTGCAATTACTCCATCGAGATTGCGCGTGCCATGGGGTGGTCCGAAACACAGTTGAGAAGTTTGGCTCGAGGGGCGCACTTGCACGACATCGGAAAGCTCGGGATCCCCGACGGCATTCTTCTCAAGCCCGGTCCACTTTCTCCGGACGAATGGAAGCTCATGCAGCGCCACGTGCAAATCGGCTTCGATCTCGTGAAGGACATTCCTTTTCTTGCGGACGCGGCGGAAATTGTCTTGACGCACCACGAACGCTATGACGGCGGGGGCTATCCGCGAGGACTCAAGGGCGTTGAAATTCTGACAAGCTCACGAATCTTCGCCGTGGCGGACTCGTTCGATGCCATCACCTCCGACCGGCCCTATCGCAAGGCCTCGTCGTTCAAGTCAGGAATCGAAATCATCCGTCAGTGCTCGGGCACCCAATTCGACCCGCAAGCAGTCAACGCTTTCTTAAGCATCCCAGAAGAGACCTGGCCTGCAATCGCAAAAGGTCAGGGTCGACTTGCTCCCCGATCCTCCGCGCTGAGCGAAAACAAAGCTGAAGTAGGCCCGGAACCAGAAACTCTCGCATGATTGGTTTCGCATAGAAAAGACTTACTGCTCATCACGGAGTCTTGAAATCTATCGTTAGCACTGTAATGTCGTCTTGCTGCCCCTGCCCCTGGGGCTGCTCTGACCAGCGTGACAACTCCTCGAGAAGTCCTTCTGCAAAATGATCAACCGCGAGGCTATCACTTTTTTCAATAAACTGTTTCAAACGTGCAGTACCAAACTCTTCCTGGGCTGGGTTCTTTGTTTCAGCGATTCCGTCGGTGTAAAGAATGCCGCGGTCACCGGCCTCGACCGGCAACCGCAAACAAGTAAACGTTGCTTCCGGGAACATCCCTAAAAACAAGCCGTTTTCCAAAACTTCGCTGACCTTCCCGCTCGATTTGCTCCTAAACAAAAGTGGAGGATGTCCCGCACCGGCGTAGGTTATCTCTCTTTTCTCCAAGTCCACGAACACGTAGGCCGCCGTCACAAAATTTTGCTCGAACTTTCCGCATAATGCTTTGTTTAGACCCGCCAATACCCGCGCTGGGTCGGAAGCGTGGGCAACTTGAGCCGTTAGGGCCACCTGCAACATCGAAGCGATTAATGCGGATGGAAGGCCATGGCCTGAAACATCTGCGATTAGAATTCCCACGTGCTTTTCATCGACGGCGATGAAATCGTAGAAGTCGCCGGCCACCGATGTCATGGGAATGTAACGGGCCACGATATCGAGACCCGCGAGCTTTGGAGTACTGCGCGGCAGGATGGACAGCTGAATTTGGCGGGCCATCTCCAGCTCAATATTGATTGCCTGCAGTTGCTGGGCTATCTGTTCGTGCGCTGCGCGGAGCATAAGATGGGTACGCACGCGCGCTTTCACAACGGCTTCAGAGAACGGCTTATGAATATAGTCTACGGCTCCGACTTCGAATCCTTTCGTCTCATCCTCCGTCCCTGTCTGTCCTGTTAGAAAGATTACGGGTATGTCTCGCGTTTCCGGATTTGCTTTTAAACGGCGGCATACTTCATAGCCATCCATGCCCGGCATCATGACGTCGAGCAAGATCAAGTCTGGCTTATCGTCACCCGAAGCAATAGCCAAAGCCTTCTCGCCGTTAGTGGCAACTTTAGTCCTGTACGAGTCTTTCAAGGCCCCGGAAATTACGCCGATATTGATTGGCGTGTCATCCACAATCAAGATCGATTTTTGCGCCGGTGTTTCTGACATATCTTCACTCCAGTCTGAGAGAGAGGCGATCGGCAATAGTTGAAAGTGAAACCAGTGCAGCCTCGAAATTGAAATTGCCAACTAATCCGGTGAGAGTATTGATCTCCGCGGCGGTCAAGACCCTCGACAAGCTCGGCCCAACCTCAAGTATGTAATCCGCGGCATCGCCATCGTCATTCTTCAGCAGCGCCTTCAGCCGTGCCAGGGGTTCGAGGACGGTAGCGATATCCGCTGGAGCCGGAGCCGCAGTTGCTGTGGCAGATTGTTCGGTGGGCAGTGCCGAGTTAATGGCTCCGGCTACGCTCTCAAACGAAATGGCAAGCGCATGTAACGCATCCTCGACACCCTGTCCCGAAGTGACCGCCGCTTCCGCCTTCGCCGCAACCTCTGCCAATCCGGCTGCGCCAAGATTTGCCGCTGCGCCCTTCAATGAATGTGCCGCGCGCGCGGCCGTTGAAGTGTCGCCTACCGCAAGAGCAGCTCGAATTTCCTCCACTGCTCCGGCAGACGGTTCTGCGAATCTGCGTAAGAGCGACTCGTAGCGTCGGCGATTTCCGCCGGTGCGCCTCAGCGCCGATTTAGTATCGATCCCTGTAATCACCAACGCATCGGAATCAGGATCGGTCGGCGACGCCACCAGGATCGGTATCGGTGGTATAGGATCATTCGAAGTGCTGTCCGCATTGCGCGGCTTAATCCAGCGAAGCAGTGCGGCAAACAATGCATCGGGATCGATGGGCTTGGCGACATGATCGTTCATGCCAGCCTCAGTGCACTGCTCGATATCGTGGGCCATCACGTTGGCAGTCATTGCGATAATTGGCAAGGTGCGAAGTTGCGGATTCGAACGGATCGCCCGCGTTGCCGCGATCCCATCCATGACCGGCATTTGCATGTCCATAAGGACGGCATCATATTTGGCTTTAGCGGTCATCTGGACGGCAACTTGTCCGTTCTCTGCTACATCAATATTGAGATTTGCGTCCGACAGCAACCCTAGGGCGACTTCCCGATTGAGTTCATTGTCTTCCACGAGCAACACTCGCGCGCCGCGCAAACGAGAAAGTTCAAGAGCGGAACCTGCCTCAGCCTTGGAGACCGTCTCGGGATCGGCGCCCAGCACCGCAATGGCCGACTCGAACAACATCGAGGGAGTAACCGGCTTAATTAAAATGTTGGCAAACGCGTTCTCCTCAGCCTGCTTGAGGACCTCCTCGCGGCCATAGGCAGTGACCATTACCAGTTGCGGTCGTACCGCGAGATTAGGCAAAGCACGAATGCGTTTGCCTGTCTCGATGCCATCAAGACCCGGCATTTGCCAGTCAACAAAAGCAATCTCGTACGGCTCGCCGATTGCCGCGGCTTGCCGGACCATCTCGATGCCTTCCAAACCTGTGGGAGCCTCGTGCACAACAAAGGTCAAACTAGTCAGCATGCTGGACAACACAGCTCGGGCCTGCGGATTATCATCAATGATCAGGACGCGGCGTCCCCGCAGCTCGGGCCTGAAGGTTGGGCGCGATGACAATGTCCCGTTGCCCAGTCGAGCGGTGAACCAGAACGTGCTGCCCTTGCCCACTTCGCTGCTGACTCCTACATCGCCGCCCATCAAGTGTGCCAACCGCTTCGATATGGCCAGCCCCAGCCCTGTGCCGCCGTGCTGACGCGTTGTCGAAGCATCGGCCTGCTCAAATGCTTGGAACAAACGGCCCATCTGCTCCTCTGTGAGACCCATCCCGGTATCGCTGACCGAAAAGCAAACCAGTTGGCCCTCCTCATTTTTCTCCTGAACTCGGGCTTTCACGACGATCTCGCCGCTTTCCGTGAATTTAACCGCGTTGTTGCAGAAGTTGATGAGAATCTGCCCCAAGCGAAGTGGATCGCCCTTGAGCTGAGTGGAAACAGAGGGTTCAATATCGAAGATCAGTTCCAACCCCTTGGCCGAGGATTTCTCGGAGATCAGGTTGCTGACGTTCTCTAAAACCTTTTCTAGGTCGAAGTCGATGTTTTCGACTGACAACTTGCCCGCCTCGATCTTCGAGAAATCCAGGATGTCGTTGATAATGCCCAGCAGATGCTGCCCGGACATTTGGATCTTTCGGACGTAATCTCT
The DNA here is from genome assembly GCA_963784015.1 of uncultured Acidobacteriota bacterium. GTDB lineage: Bacteria > Acidobacteriota > Terriglobia > Acidiferrales > UBA7541 > Acidiferrum. The sequence goes on along the minus strand of CAWAPX010000013.1, from coordinate 1,921,431 downwards.
TTGTCGGGTATTGAGTTCGGTCCTCAACGTCAAGTGAGACATGCCGATGATGGCGTTCATCGGCGTACGGATTTCGTGGCTCATGTTAGCGAGGAAATCCGCCTTGATTTTAGTAGCTTCCTCGGCTACATCCTTGGCGCGCCGAAGTTCCACCTCGGACGCTTCGAGCACCTGGTTGATACTCTCCAATTCCTCTTTGCGCGCTGTGATTTGCTGTTCCGAGGCTGCCAGCGCCTCTGCCTGAGCCCGAGTCTGTTTCAGAAGCTCTCTCGTCTCGATGTTGCCGGACAAGATTTTAGCGCTCAGCCCTATCGACGGCAAAATCGCCTCGAGCAGAGCGTGCTGGCGACCGGCCAAAGGTGAAACCGGTGCCAACTCCACAACCGCAGTGACGGCGTCGTGGTTAATCACCGGCAGAAATAGCAAACTTCCGGGCTTCAGCATGGACATCCCGGCAGCAATTTGGAGATGCTCGCCAGCGGTGACCGTCAGTGCGCGGCGCTCAACTGCGGCTTGTCCCACAAGCCCTTCTCCGAGAGCGAACTCCCGATGGCTAGCGGAATCATCGATCGCAAAAGCGCCAACTCGCCTGAAATGCGCGTTGTTTTTATCAGCCAGATAAAGGCTTCCATAAACCAGTGGGATACATTCTGAGATGCTCGACAACAATGCTTGCGCGAAGGGCTCAAAATCTTCAGCCGCTTGAATCCGTGTCAGCGTTGCGGCCACCTCACTCTTCACCCATCCTTGAATCTCGCGTTCCCGCGCAGCGCCCTGCAGTGTTCGTACGGCGCGACTGATTTCGCCTATTTCGTTCCTGCGATCGAGATACAGGATGGTTTGATCAAGTTTTCCGTCAGCGAGGTCCCGGATGCTGCCCTGCAAGGACGACAATTCCTCCACCACTTCCGTTTGCACGATATAGAAAGCGGCGGCCAAGGATGCTAAGAGCCCAAACCCAATCACTAACCATGTGACCAGGATTGCATGATGCGTGTTTGTGGTCAGGTCGTCGGAGCGCTTGTCAATGTCTCTTTGCAGCTCCTCCACAATCTCGATGGCAGCCTGACGCGCCTGCTGCAACTCCTCGCTTACCCCCGCATGCAGCAAGTTGAGCGCCTTCTCATTATTGCCGGCCAAGGCCGCCGCGCGGACAGGCCGTGCGTCAGCTACCGTTTTGTCGAAGAGTGCCGCCGCCGCGTTGATTTTATCGGCGCGCTCGGGAATCTCCCGGAGCGCTGCCGAACTCACTGCCTCGTAATCCGAGCGAGTTTTTTCCATTTCCCCGTCGATCACTTGCTTTCGATCGGGGTCCGTCTCAGCGACCAGCAGGTACAAAAACATGCCGTATCGATTCGTGTGGCTTCGCGCTTCGGTCAGGCTTCGCAGTCCTTTGACGTCTGTGTCTATTAAATTGCTGTACCAAGTGTCGATCGTCCTGCTTTCAATCGACGAATAAACGCCGGCCACAACCACCATCAGCGCCAGGGGGGCCATGGCGAGCAGTAGTTTTCGCCGGAGGTTCAGATTTGCTAGAAGCTTGATCATTGATGCGTGGAAATGGAATTCAACAGCTAACGCCGGACAAGTGAGACAGCGCTCAATTCCCGCAATCGACTATTCAAATCGGGGCTAGCCAAGACGTGTTCTCCGAACAAGTCGAGATCACGTCCCCGCCAAACGCCGGCCCGGGACTTTCAAATCCTGTTGGTTGCGGGGAAGTTCGAGCTACTCTGTCCCAAGTCACTCTGACCGCCGTACCACTCGCCGAATACTGTCAAAAATGACAGGTAGAATTTGCAGTCGTGTCGTCGCCCGACCAGTGTGAAAACCGCGGTCCACCTTGAACACTTTCCCGAAGTGCTGCTTCCTGTGGAATCTCTTTTCAATGGTCGACCGACGCAGGCTCCGACAGATCGGCGCCTACCTGTTCATTTTGACAATACCGCTCGATTGTTCGATTGCTCAAGAATGCAAACGACAGATGAGTTCGGTTTCCGGTAGTTGCGCTAAGGAGAAAAAAAACGGTATGCCGCAGACTAACAAGACGAGCAATAAATCGTACAATTGGGCCCTAGCGGGATTGATGTTATCCGGTCTACTTCTCGCGGCTGCTTTCCCGGCTCTCTCAGCGAGGGGCGTCAAGGACGAGACCATCGAAGCAACAGCCATGGGCACGAGCACCCAAATGGGTGCAATGGTTGGCATTTCCGTCGAAATCTACGACTACTCGACGCCAGCAGACAAGCAGACCCTCGCTCAGGCATTTGCAACTGGACAGAACCAGGGCCTCGTCAACGCTCTGGGCAAAATGAAAGCTGTTGGCCACATTTCCATCACCGGCACACTGGGGTATGACCTGGCTTATATTCGCATGATGCCAACCCCGACGGGCCGCAAAATTCGATTCGTCACCAACCGTCTATTGAGATTCGGCGAGGTCTGGGCAGACACGCAGTCAACGGCTTTCAATCTCACCGGCGGCGAATTCGATCTGAATGATACGGACAAGAGCAAGAGCACCGGCGTGCTGTATCCGGCGTGCCAACTCGCAATCGACAAAGAAGGCCAGCTTCAAATCCAACTCAATCAAAACGCTTGGACCTTGGTAGATGTGCTCGATTGGAAGGGCACACCAGGCGTCAATTAGCACCCTTATAGGCTGGCAGTACGTCCGACGGAAGATGGAATGACCCCTCTGGCATTTTTCGAAGGGTGGATTGGTTTTTACAAAGACAGAACTCTAAGTTAGGGAGAGGTGACGCATGAAAAGTAAGCCGGTGTTGGCGATTGGAAGTAGTTTGGTTCTGGCATTAATTGGACTGTTGCTGATAAACGGCACCATCACCGCGGGCGACAAGAAACCCAAGCCGTCGGTATGCGCAAATCCACATCCGGAACAGCTTTGTACCGCGGCAAATACCTGTGGCTCCAGCAGCTCTCCCTGCGAACTAGAAATTAGGCGCACAGGCGGCGGCACCGATGCCTCCGTCACTCCCAATATTCCGAACTTTCCAAAAGGGCCGACACCGATTTGCATCGCTCCTGGCACCAGTGTGACGTGGAAAGGCGACGGTAAAAACACTGGCATCATGGTCGACTTCGGCGCAACGTCTCCCTTCGACCCTGCAGGAACAATTATGGGCGGCTCCGACCGTCCAGTAACCGTCCAGACAAAAAACCCCGGTTGCTACAAATACTCAGTCGGCGCCTGCAACCCAGGCTCTGTCTATGGCATGTGCGGAAACTCAAACTTCGATCTGATCGTGACGAGCGGCAAGTAGAAGCTGCTCGCTAGTCGTCTTCCTGAAGGCTAACGAGTCGCCTGAAGTCTCTTTCCGCTTCCACGGGGTTTTCGTACTCGCCCCTCTCATAGCCCGTCTTAGTGATATCCAGAATCCTCTCAATCGCGCGCCGGGACGCAGGCCCCTTGCCAATTTTCAATTGGCTGGCTAAACGGTCAAGGAACTCTGTGCTCACTTAAACCCCGCCCGAAGTGCAATCACGCTGTGGCGGACCTGCCTCGGAGCAAGTGAAGAACGAACATGATTATCGCCAGCACCAGCAGGATATGAATGGCTCCGGCGGTAACATGGAACGCCAAAAACCCAAGCAACCACAGAACAACGAGAACCGCGGCAATGATTCCAAGCATGTCAGTCTCCTTTTGCGTTTGTTTAACGACGCTGCCCCGTCGTTGCACCACCAACATCGTCGTCAGGATAGCAGCGCGGTATAGGCGCACTATCAGGTTAGTTCGGTAGGACGACTGAATTTAGTGGGTACGATGAAAGGTGGCACAGGCTTCAGCCTATGCGATTTTGCTGATTGACCAAATTCGCGGTTTGGTAGAGCGCAGGATGACAGGAGCGATATTTTGTTCGCCCACCAGTCCAACTCGCTCGTGTCATATCCAAAACTGCACTCCAACCATGGACTGCGGCAGCTCTGCTGCCGCTTTTCTTCGCAGCGAGCACAACCCACACTTTTCGATACTGGACAATACTCCCTGCAAGACTAGGAAGTACACCGCCCCCTCGCAACCTTTTAGTCATCTCGAGCGTCGAACCAGTACGAAACTGCTGTTCGCCAAGGCGAGGTGGTCATGACTTCGAAAATGTTAATCGCGGACGACTCCGCAATAGTTCGCCGGGGAATTCGTGAGATTCTGGCAACGCAAAGTGAATTCGAAGTTGTCGGCGAGGCCACGACTTTTTATGAAACGGATCGGCTCATAAAAGATTTGAACCCCGATGTAGTCATCATGGACATCCACATGCCAGGCGAAACCACCGCCATTTCTAACGAGTTCATATCGCGTCTGCGCAGTTCAAAGCTTCTAGCGATCAGTATTTGGGGGGATGAGCCCACCCGGATGCTAGCCGAAGTTTTAGGCGCGTCTATTCTTCTCGATAAGGCAAATCTCCGCGCAACTCTGATTCCCACCGTCACCGAATTATGTCAAAAGCCTGTCTAAATGAGTTGGCAGAAGCGTCTGGATGTCGAATTTGCGACTATGCTTCACAATCGCCGGTATTTCAGGCGTTGCACATCACGCGCTTTTGGTAATCAGTTGTTTTTTGCAGCGCAGCAAAAGTATTGAGCGGGAAGTTACCGTCTGGCAACAGGAGCCAATTCACTCAAAGCCGGGATTCGGACGTGCGCTCTAACTTGATTCCGCCCGGATTCCTTCGCGAGGTATAAAGCGTGGTCAGCGCGAGTAAGCACCTCCCGAAACGTGACCTTTTCGGTCCCATCATATCCAGCGATCCCGAAACTTGCCGTAAAGGAAACCTGCTGCCCATTCAAGCTGAAGCGCTCATCGGCGAAGTCCGCTCTTAGACGCTCGATCGTTTGAATAATCGCCTTCTTGTTGCCGTGCGACATCACGATTAAGAACTCATCGCCGCCAAGCCGTCCACAAATGTCGGCAGCGCGGGTGTGAGCCTTGAGGATCGTCCCAAAGCGCTTGATCGCTTCATCGCCGGCGAAATGACCGTAGGTATCGTTTACCAATTTGAATTTATCCAAATCTGTTACGACCACCCATAGGTTGAATTTGTGCCGCATCGCCGCGCTGAGTTGTTTCGCAGCGAATTCTTCGACCGCCAGCCTGTTCGGCAGACCTGTCAGGTGGTCCGTTCGGGCAGCCTTCTCCAGCAGAGCGTTCTTGGCTTCGATTTCTCGCCCCATTTGAACGGTTCTGCAACCTACTCGAATTCGCGCTAACAGCTCACCAGCATCAAATGGCTTCGTGAGGTAGTCGTCCGCTCCAGCGTCCAAGGCTTCGATGAGGTCTTCTTTCTCGGACTTCTGAGTGACCAAAATTATATACGTCGAGATATCCTGTGCCTTGCGAACCTGCCGGCAAAGCTCAACGCCGGTCACGTCGGGCATGACCCAGTCCGTGATGATAATGTCAGGGTGAAATTGTGCGAACGCATCCAGGGCTTCGCGTCCGTTCGTAACCGAGCAGAGTTCGTAGGGTTTTTCCGCAAGAATCGTTTCTAAAAGCTTTCGACACACCGCCGAGTCTTCGGCAATGAGTATCCGCGGAGCGAATTGTTGTCCAGCAATCATTGGGTTGTGCTGCAATAAAGTGCACCGCGTTCAAGACAGAACTGTTAGTTAGTTGATCGGGGCGCGTTAATCTCAGTATATGGACACGTATCCCCGCTGACATAGACCCTCGGTTTTCATGTGCCTAATGCGCTAGTTATCTGATGCGGTGAGAAATGAGTTGGGGTGAAGTGACCGAGTGCTTAACAACAAAACCCGTCCGTCCGAAGGTCGCGTAGGAAATAGCTCATTGACATGCATGCGTTCAGCTAGGACCCGGCTGCTTTTCTCATGGCTTTCTTGGGCTTGTCATCCGGCGAAGCTGAAGCTTTAGCCCCCGCTCTCACTACATCGCTAGTCTCGCTTGGCTCGGTAGCAAGACGTGCGGCGTAAACCGCGAACGCGACACCGACAACGAATGCCAGACCGCCGGATATCCCGAAAAAAAGATAATATCTTGGCAGAATCAGCCAACCAATGAGAGTCACGGCACTAAATAGCAGGAAAAAGATACTTGTAAGGAAGGTTCGGTTCTCACCGGGGTTTTCGTTCATGGCCTAATCTGACTGTTCTGGATTTCGAGACGCTGCGGTGGGGTGGGCCCGGGCTTCCCGTTCAAAGAAAAGATACCCGGTCCATCCGGTTGGGTCAAGGAAGGACGGGTGGCTTGGCCTTAGTATCTGCTCTTAACTTGCGGGTGCCGCACCGGGTTTCTAAGAGTGCGGCTTGCGTGCAGGAGCCTTTCCGGCATCAGTTAGCGGATTTGGCGGCAGGGACGGCGGCGAGGCGTTGACGAGCGAACGTCGACCAGGGCCCAACAGGATCGAGACTGATGTATTTTCGCCAGTGTTCGCGAGCTTCGGAAAAAGCGCTAAGCTTCTCGCAAACGAACGCCAAATTGTAGTGAGCGTCGGAATAGTTGGGGTCGAGCAGAATCGCCTGGCGTAGGTGACGGCGTGCCTCTTCTAGTTTGCCGATTTCTTCCAGGACACTTCCGAGATTGAAATGCGCCATCGGATTTTCCTGCTGCGCCGCAAGAGCACGTTGGAAATATTCAGCGGCCTTCTCGAAATTTCCGTCCTCGTAATAAAGAGTCCCGCAGTTCAGTAATGCATTGGCATTTTGAGGATCGACAGCCACACAACGATCGTATGCCTCAATTGCCTGCGATTTGGTTTTACTGTTCGCTTCGTGAGAGAGAGCCTCGGCCAGCCAATCTTCCGCGCTGCGGCGACCAATGAAGCGAATGCTTTCGGCGAGTTCACGCGTTTCAAAGTTCAATACGAACTGGCCCGAAAGAGGCTCTAGGCGTGTCGCTCCTTGCTCCACCAGAACATGTTTGCCATCCGAGAGAATGCGCAATTGGGAAAGCGGAATCTTGACCTCGGAGAGTTTTTCGTTGAGTGCAGAGAGTGCGCGTTGCAAACGACTCGCGGTTACGCCCTTTTCCAGAAGCTGCTTGATGGTTCGCAGCCCAATCAAATCCCGAAAGTCGTAATATCGCGTACCTTGCTCGTCTCGCGGAGAAACAAGCTGTAACCGATCCCACTGGTCCAACTGTTTTCGGGTCAGACCTATAATGCGTTGCACGTCTTCGGGGCTGAATCTATCCGTGGCGTCCATCACAAATTAGCCGGCTGCTTTCTTCCCCCGTTTTTGCGTAACAGACTCCGGTTGGATCGCTCGAGTGGGCGGTTTCTTGCCGGAAGACACGGCGACAGGCCCAGGCTGAGTCGCAGGAGGAGTCTTCGCCGCCGTTGGAATCTGCTTTTCGGCGAGGCTCTTTTTCAAGGCCTCCATCAAATCGATAACCGGAGCCAGATGCGCCTTTGGCGCCTCGGCAACTTCCTGGCCTTGAAGCTTGGCGGCAATCAAGGCACGGACATTGTCGCTGTACTCATCGCGGTATTTATCCGGCTGGAAGGGAGCAGCCAGGCTTTCAATGAGCTGCTCGGCGAGTTTCTTTTCCTGACCATGAACTTCGATCTTGTCAGTGGCAACCGCTTCCGCGGCGCGAATTTCACTGGAGTAAAACATCGTGTGCAATGTTAGGTTCTTCGAGCCAGGACGAATGATGACGATGTGCTCGCGCTGGTGCATGGTGATCTTAGCGATGGCTCCGTAGCCGGTCTCTTGCATGGCTTTCATCAACAATGTGTAGGCTTTTAGTCCGGGGTCCTCCGGAGTGATGTAATAAGACGAATCGAGATAAAGCGGATCGATCTCTTCAAGCTTGACGAACTCGATGATCTCCATTACCCGTGCCGAAGGTGGCTCAATCTTGTCGAGCTCTTCCTCATTGAACAGCACATATTGATCTTTGTCGTATTCGTAACCTTTGACGATCTCTGAGCGCTCCACGTTGCGATTGCAGACCGGGCAAAAGAGTGGCATTTTCAGGCGAGAATGACAAACGTTGTGGAGTTGATTGAAGCTGACACGTTCGCCCCGGGCGGCTGCAAACAAGCGCATGGGAATCGAGATTAAGCCGAATGTCAGGTGGCCTTTCCAAACCGTAGTAGCCATGGCAACACCCCCTCCGTAGAGCGACTTGGCGTAGAAGAGTTTCTAAGGTTAGCGAGCACTCTGGCCAGATGCAAGCTGAAATCCTGTATAAAGCCCCGAAAAAGTACCCATAAATGCTGTAGGGCGGCCTGAGTTAGAATGCGCCAATGGCGAAGATGCAGAAGCTCGAAGAGTACCGCAAGAAGCGGCAATTTGAACGCACAACGGAACCGCCTGGGACCGAGACAGCAGCCAAAAGCGAAAACACTTTTGTCGTGCAAAAACATGCCGCGCGCCGACTGCATTACGACTTTCGACTGGCTATCGAGGGCACGCTGAAGTCATGGGCGGTACCAAAGGGGCCCTCACTCAATCCGAATGACAAGCGACTGGCGGTTCAGACCGAAGATCATCCTCTTGACTACGCCAATTTCGAAGGAAACATTCCGGAAGGCAACTACGGCGCGGGCACTGTCATGGTGTGGGATCGAGGAACATTTCAAGTGGAAGGTAAGACCGATGCCAATGAACAGTTGCGGCGCGGTGAAATCAAATTCGGGCTGAATGGAGAAAAACTCCGCGGCAGTTTTGTGATCGTTAAATTGAAAAACAGCCAGAAGCAAAACGAATGGCTCATGATCAAGCACAAAGACTCTTCCATAGATCCGAATTGGAACATCGACGACCATGATGGCTCGGTTCTATCGGGACGCTTGCTGCCAGAAATTAAGGCGATGGAGCCCCCCAAGCACGGACCCAGTCCCTTGCACGCTGCGGAGCTGGAGAGCGCGCGTAAAACAGCTATGCCCACGCGGATGGCGCCAATGCTGGCAACGCTTTCGGAGAAATCTTTTTCGGATCCGGGCTGGTTATTCGAGATTAAGTGGGACGGAGTTCGCGCGTTGGCGTGGATCGAAAATGGCAAATTAACATTGCGGGCGCGATCGGGATCGGACATAACCTCGCAGTACCCAGATTTAGCCGGTCTTCCGGAGGCGCTCAGCGGCCATCAAGGGATTCTTGATGGAGAAATTGCAGTTCTGGATGGCCGTGGTCGCAGCGATTTCGAAAAACTGCAGAGCCGGCTACATGTCCACAATCCAGCGCCTAAATTGGTTTCTGAGTATCCCGTCGTCTACTTCGTCTTCGATCTTTTGTACTGCGATGGATATGACTTGCGCGCGACACCGTTACTGGAACGCAAACGGCTCCTGCAGCGGCTCTTTCGCAACTCCGATAGAGCTCGCTTTTCAGATCACCAAATGGAGAAAGGAAAAGAATTATTTGAACTTGCAAAACAAAACGACCTCGAAGGAATCATCGCCAAACGAATCGACAGCCAGTACGTCAACGCACGTAGCGCAAATTGGCTGAAACTCAAAACATCGAAGACCCTCGACGCGGTTGTGGGTGGCTGGACCGCTCCACGCGGTGGAACACCGTTTGGTTCCTTGTTGCTCGGATTGTACGCCGGCAAGAAATTACAGTTCATAGGACACGTGGGAAGCGGATTCGACGCGCAGTCTCATAGCCAGGTTGCGGCAACGCTCAAAGAACTGGTAACGAGAAAATGTCCATTTGAGCAAATTCCGGAGACTAACGAGAAAGAGACATGGGTTACGCCAAAACTAGTGGCGCGTGTCCGTTTCAGCGGATGGACTCGAGAGGAGCGGCTGCGGCATCCCGTTTTTCTGGGCCTGCGGGGAGATGTAAGCCCAGACGATTGCCGCAAGAAAGAGGCACTGACAGAACCCGCGCAACCGTCTGTTGTCACTGCCCCGCAAATGCTGGGAAAAGTGTTGGCCACAAAATCTCAGATCGAGGCGGAATTGTTCAGCGGTCGCGCGGAAAATGTCACGCTGGAATTAGACGGCAAACGATTCAGGCTCAGTAATCTGAATAAAGTCTATTTCCCGGAATCCGGCTATACAAAGCGCTCTCTTATCGCCTACTACTACCGGATGGCGGATTATCTGCTCCCGTTTCTGAAAGATCGCCCTTTGGTGCTGCGGCGCTACCCGGATGGGATCAAGGGGCAAGCGTTTTTTCAAAAAGATATGAGCGAAGTGCTCGGTCTGCCGGATTGGTTCGAAACCCTGCCAGTGGATTCTGAAACCAAGGGAAAACAGATTCACTATGCGCTCGCTAATGATCGTGCTTCCCTGCTTTATCTGACGGGTCTAGGATGCATCGACCACAATCCCTGGAGCAGCAGCCGCGCCGACCTGGCGCATCCAGATTATTTCTTCTTTGATTTAGACCCTTCAGAGGGCACGGACTTTTCTGTGGTGGTAAAAATTGCAAAGGCCCTGTACGAGAAGTTGAAAGAATTGCAGATGAGCGTTTTTCTGAAGACTTCCGGCGCTACCGGAATCCACCTCTATCTTCCCTTAAAGCCGGTGTACACCTATGAGCAGGTTCGAATGTTTGCGGAAATCGTGGCACGCGTTGTGACCGCCGAACATCCTGGCCTGGTGACAAATGAGCGAACCGTAGCGAAGCGCCCAGCCGGCAGGGTGTTAATTGACGTTCAGCAGAATGCTCAGGGGCGGCCGTTAGCGGCACCTTACGCAATTCGAGCCTTTCCCGGAGCGCCCGTGTCCACTCCGTTGCTGCCCGCTGAACTGCGGACGAGCCTTAAGCCCGAAAAGCTGAACATCCAAACTATGCACGATCGGCTGAAAGAAAAGGGTGACTTGTGGGCAGATTTCTGGAAGCAACGCCAAGGATTGGAAGACCCGATTAACCGTCTTAGCGGCAAAACCGCGCCCGCAACCAACCCCGCCACGAACGCCCTGCCCACAAACCCAAAACCCGCTAAGTAACCGCCCTGAAATGAGTCAATTCTGTTCGGACTCGTCGGCCGGCACATTTCTTAAATGTTCGGCGGGTGGCCTGGGCCTTAGTATATGTTTTTGACTCAGGGTGCCGCACCCTTTGGTTTCTAAGGGTGCGGGTTTTCTCCTATTCTTTTAGCCCACCCAAAGGTCGACGAGGATAATCCCGATCTAATTCCTTTGCTTTCAGTGCATGGATTATTTTCTTGACTATGGAAGTAGACCTCTAGTATACTTTTCCCGGTTAATTCCCTTTCCTATTTGGCGCCTTTTGCGCGCAAAATCCTGTTCCCCCCTAAGTCTTCGAGAATCAACACTTGCGTAAAGCAGTGATTCTGAACAGTTTTATCCCCTTTAGAATCCGTGTTTACGAGAAAACAGGGGTGAGGCTCGTTATTGTTAACCAAATGCGCGTCCCCAAGACCGCATCCGACAGGCCTCGATTAGGTGACTACAAGCTAGCTTATAAATGCTCTTTAGGAGGGCACGGCTTCAGCCGTGCCGAAAACGCCTCGGAAAAGGGGGCTTCAGCCCCTGAAGAATCGCGGCATTTCCGAAGCTCTGATTTATGAGACGGCTCTTGGAAGAGTTGGCGGAAGCGTGTGGGAGTCGAATTTGCGACGATACTTCACAATCGCCTGTGTTTATCGCGGCGTTGCACACTACTCGCTTCCGCTAACCAGTAGGTTTCACTAGGTTGATCTTCAGTTGCCCCGAATCCTCTTTCACAAGTGCAATGAGCTGGCGTGAAGCCACTGCGTGGAAAAGCCAGAGAACTACAATTAGCGTAATTGCTCCAACGATAGAAACTTGAGTTTGCCACGCGGCCTTGGAAAACCAACTAAGCGGTAGCGTCGCAAAGGTCCAAAGCCGCCTGCAAAGGATGGTGAATCTGGCCCAATATTTGTTTCGATAGTACAGACAATTCGCAGGGCAAGAAATCGGATTTTGATGCAATCTGAATTCGAGATCGTCCTTTTGCTGCTCGTCAGTAAGACCTTTGTAAGACCAGTCAAAACTGTGCTTTTGGCAAGAAGGAGAAAAGTACTTTCTTGCTCACAATCGGTCCCTTCGGCGTGTCTTGAAACCAATCGAAAAACCCGATTCCAAGATTCGCACAACGTCTTAGATTCCCGGATTTCTTGCGCCCTTCCATCCAGACAGCGACTGCGTTTGCGCTCCGCGTATCAATAGGACTAGCAGGTGGGACAACTGGGCTTTGCCAGCGGCATACAGTTCCTTCTAACAGGGCTGGTATTATAAACGCCTTAATGTACCTGCATGCTACTACTGCCTGCCTAGACAAACAATTATCGAAGGCCCGGTACGTCACGCCCATATTCGTCAGTACGAAAAGCCCTCTTGTCCTTCGTCGCGAAGTTGGTGACGGTCGGATCGCAGGAGGCAACATGGCACACAAACACACGCAAGCACAGATCGATGAGGTGATCAACAAATGGCGCGGCAAGCACGCGGTCGAGAAGATGATCGCGGAGTACGACGGCCGAAGTGGAGCAAGTACCAGCGTTATCGTCTCGCTGGCGGAACGATCTTCCACATTTCCACTGATAGTTTGAAGCTGACGATCACGCCGCCGGATTCGAAGGTTGAGGCGAAGCGCGCTGCCAAAGCTGCGAAGAAGTAACTGAAGCACACGGCCCTAGCAGAACGTTGCTAGGGTCGTTCCGTCTTCGGATGGCGGCATTCTTGCTATTCTCGCTTCGATTTTCCCATCGATTGCACGTAGAATTGGAGCGAGCTTTTGAAGGTCCTTGGAATATTTGTGAGTCGCGATTTCGATTTCAACTAACTGATCCCTGACATATTGATCGCATTCAACAAGCAGAGCTTGGTGACTGTTCTTGGTCAGAGATAAGCCGTAAATAGTCTCGCTACGCTTCCTTATTTCGTTCGTGAACTCTTCCACCTCAGCTAGATTCCTAAATTCTCTCATTGAGTTGCTCAGGTAGCGCGCTATCTCACCCGTCGATGACATCGCTACTAGACCATGCTACGTCAATTTCAGTTGCTCCTTCAACTTCTCAATAATGTGATCCAGTGCTGCTTGCTTTGACTTGTCCCACGCTCGCGTCATCCACGGATGCGCTGCCATTTTCGACGTGCCGTATTCCAAGAACCGTCCAACCATCGCGACAGTGACCTTCGTGGCCATAAACGTGATCCGCTTCCCTGCCCTTGTAATGAATGAAACTAGATGCGGCTTCTGGCTGCGGTTCGGATAGGCTGCCGTGCTCGGTCCAATGAATGCAGTTCCCACCTGCACGCATTCCGGCACGGTTTGGCGACGGAGCTGGTTGAATCTAACGCGCCGCTGTCGGTCCTGCAAAAGCAAATGCGCCACGCGGACATCGCGACGACGCTGCGTATTGACACGCACGCGATCCCGCAAAGCCAGCGTGACGCAATGGAGGCCGTTGGCCTCCAATCAGTAGGTTCAATCAATACAGTAATAAAATTTGCTGCTAAGTAGTGGCAAATAGAAGAGTTGGCGGAAGCGTGTGGGAGTCGAACCCACCATTCGACCCGCTAAGGACCGAATCGCCGGCTTTGAAGGCCGGGAAGATCACCGGACCCCTTTCGCTTCCATACGAAGTATAGGGGTTAGGCGCGGACAGTTTCAATTGTTCCGGCGTGAGCCTTCGTGCGAATCAACGCCGCAACCAGGTCGTAGAGCTTAGGGCTGGTGCACACTTCGTAGTAGGGGTGCGAGGAGGCAGCGCCGATTTTGCCGTCGGGAAGAAGTTCGCGCGCCAGGCTCTTGCGCAGGACGAGCAATTCCACCGATTCTCCCATGGGCACTTCGCCGTAGTGCAACAAGACGTTTTCTTTGCCCCAGGGCATTTCCAATTTCGTTTCCACGGAGTCGAGCGAAATCTCTTCGGACAGCTTTTGAAAGCCTTCCTCGTTTAGCTCGATGCCGTTGAGGTTATAGCGCACCAGGAACTCGTCCAGCTCTTCCGCCGAAGCTCCTTCCATCGCCGTCAGGAATTGGTAAACGCAAAAGTGGGATTTTTGCACGGAAAGCATGCGCTTTGCGAGTTTCGCGCAGCCGGAAAGGCGGTCCGAAAGATTCAGCGCCTTCGAGATCATGATCTTCGAGTCGCCGTCAGTCCAATACGTCGGCGCGGACCCTTGAAACGCCACACCCAGGCCAAGTTCGAGCGCGGGAAGATCGCTTGCAGCGGCGCGATCATTGTAAGAATTGCACACCGAAAGGATCTGGCGAGACAAAATGCAGGCTTTCGCAACGGACCGCGCATACGTGCGCGTGGATTCCGTTTCAAAGATCGCCAGAATCACCGCATCGCCTTCGATGAACACTTTCTTCGCCCCGAAGCGATCCAACAGTTTCTTTACCGGTTCGTGCAAGTTCAAACTGAAATGCGAAGCCGGGCTCAGCCCTCGCGACAGCAAATCTTGCGTCATCTTCGTCGAACCTCGCACGTCCGCTTTAATAATCACGTGCGAGACGACTTGGTCCTCTTGCGTCTTGGCTTCTTCCTGCAGGACGCACTCGTAGAGCTTGTTATTCAGCCGCGAAAGTTCGCGCGCTTGCTCGGTCGTCACCAGATGAACGCGTTCCATGCACGTCGTCAAATGTTCCGCGTCGCGCAAATCCCTGCGCAACCGCAGAAAATCCGTCGCGAAACGCAGTACCATTCCCTGCATTTCCTCTCGCGAATATTTACGAATCTTTCGCGAAAGCTCTTCGATGGGTTTCAACGAAAGCTGTTTGGCGGGAACATGCTTCAGTACTTGCTCAACTTGCTTCATCTCCTCTTTCGAGACGAGCGCTTTGCGGAGCTGCTGCAAGTGCACTGGAGGGCAATAATCCTTGGCGATCGGCCGAATTTCGTAGCTCGCCAGCACGTGATACAGCACGTCGTGCTGCTCCAAGCGATCGACGAGTTGCGCTAGCAACCGCGCTTTCTCTGTCGTTTCGGTATCCCCGGCGGAAGCATCGAAGAGGCGCTTGGCGTTCCCTGGGTCATTCAGATAATCCCCGAGCCGCCCTTTGTAATCCTTATTAAAAAAGTCGAGCTTTTGCTTCGCGGCGTCGATCTCAGGACCAAACTCCTCGAGTTTCACTTCCTGGTGCTTCAGACGCATCTCGATATCGCTCAGCGAAGCTTTCAAATCGGAGGGATCGGCGGAAGTTAGAAATTTGTTAAAGAAGCTTTCGCCGCGATCCAGCTTCTTGCGGATATTTTCTCGCTGCTCTTCCAGGCTTGCGATTTCAGCTCGCATCGCCGCCGCTTGCTCGAGCAATGCGTTGTGCGCCTGATTCGCTTCGGTGAACGCCGGGTCCTGGCCAATCGTGAGTCCCGCTTCGCAAATAAACTCCTGGAAGAGCGCATCCATGGCCTCGAAGCGGTCTGGGTCGCGCGCATAATTCCCGAGCAGGACGTAGTGCTCCAAAAAGAAAACGTCGTCTTTTCCACCGTCGAGAAAGATTAGCCGATTTTTTAGCAGCTCATAAAGCGGTGCAAAATCTTCGCCAAAAAGAGCTTTCCGCGTTTTGGCGATGACGCCGTCCTCGACGTCCGCAAGCATCTGCGCCACTTGCTGCCCCACGCCGCGAATCACTTTTCGCCGCGCCGATTGCAGCTCCGAGAGGCGCGCTTTAATCACGTGCGCTTGCTGGCTGCGCTCAAAATATTCGCCGCGCTGGCGGACCCATTCCTTCCCTTCCAGAATCAGGTTCGCGAATTGATTGGTCAATTCCTGAGTGATGAATTTCAGCAAGCCAAGGCGGAAAACCAGGTCGATCTCGATGTTTTTATAGTATTTGGCTTGGGTCAGCGCGCTTTGCAGGAGTTCGGTCAGCAGCTTACGAAACGCTGTATTGTCGAGGCTCTTGGTGTTGCGCAGCTCGATGCCGGAAAAATACGTGGCGCTGGTGCTCTGGCGAATCAAGTCGAACAAATAGTCGCGCGCCGCCTGAACGAACTTAGGGCTAAGGAATACATCGTGGTGGATATTGTCCACCCCGATCGACAACGATCCCATGGGGATCGTGACGTTATAGCTCTTAAGCTCGATCCGAGCTGCTTCTGTCACGCCTAGTGTGAGAGTTTCTTCCGCCATGCACACTCCGCCCGAAGGGGCTTCTACAAAGCTAGCAGCGCGAACCAGTCGCCGCAACAGAACTGCCCGCGTCCGTAACGAGATAGTAAGGACCACGCGGCAATCGCAGAGAAACACAGGGGTTAGAGGGCGGAGGACAGGTGCACGGTTGGGAACAGACCTGCCGAACAGATTCTATGAGCGCGGGAGGTAAGGAACAGAGTTAGCTGACTGAAATCCGCCGCGAGTCTCCGCCCTGGTGTTCCAGCCGGATTCTTACCTGTGGCCAAGGCGACTGGAGCGGAAAACGTTCGGACCACTCCAAAATCACGACAGCAGGCTTTGCAAACACGTCTTCTAGACCGAGCGTCTCAAAATCATGGAAGCTTTCGATGCGGTATAAATCGGCGTGATAAACCTTTGCCTCTTTTCCGTAGACATGAACAAGCGTAAACGTGGGACTCGTGACTTCGTCTTCGCTTGCAGCCCCTAACCCAGCGACGATGCCCTTCGTCAGCGTCGTCTTCCCGCTGCCCAGATCACCCGTCAACAAAACCAGAACCGGCGCGGCAAGCCGTTTCGCAAATTCCCGACCCCACGCCGTCGTTTCCTCGGATGACCGCGTAACGATCTCCTCAGCCACCGAATTGAATCTCCTTCAGCAGCCACTCCCGCGCGTCCGGAATTGTCTCTGCGACCTGATGCGCCAGAACGCCGGATGGATCTTCCTCGCGCGAGAGCATATCTCCAGCCATTCCGTGCAGGAAAACTCCCAGCGCCAGGACGCGCAGCCAATCCTCCGTTCCGAATTGCGCCGTCAGCGCCGCAAGCACTCCTGTCAGCACGTCTCCCGTGCCGCCCTTCGCCAGGCTCGGCCCACCGGTCGTATTGACAAAAACGCGTCCATCCGGCGCAGCAAGTATCGTGTGGTAGCCCTTCAAAATAACGTGGGCCTTCCATTTTTTGGCCGCGTCGGCCGCCGCCTTCAGGCGATCCTTTTGCACGTCGGAGTTTTTCACTCCCAGAAGCCGGGCCATTTCTCCGGGATGCGGCGTGACTGCCAGAAATTGTGTTTTTCGCTGTCCCAGCTTAGCTGCCTCACCGTCGAAACAATTCAACCCATCCGCGTCCAAAATAATTGGGAGCGTCGCCTCGCGCACCAGTTGTTGCACCACCATGCGCGTTTCCACATGCGTCCCAATCCCCGGCCCAATCGCCACCGCCGCCTTGTCTTCAAGCAGCTTCGTCATTCGCCCCGACGAAGCGTTCGCGGCTGCGATCCCTCCTGTCTTCGTGGATAGCAGTGGCTCGGTCATATATTCCGGATATGCCCCCGCCAGCACCGGATGGATCTCATCCGGCGTCGCAACCGTCGTGAGTCCCGCGCCTGCTCGCAAACACGCGTACCCCGCAAGCACGGCCGCTCCGGATTTTCCGCGCGACCCGGCCACAATCACGGCATGCCCGAAAGTTCCCTTGTGTGAATCCGCTGCCCGCACTAGCGGCATTCCTGCAAACTCGTCTGGGCCCGCCCAGCGGACTGTGCCCTTCCCGGTTGCTTCAACAAGTTTCGCCGGCGAACCAATGCTGGCCACTTGCAGTGTCCCGCACGCTTCCGCTCCCGGTCCCGTCAATTGTCCGGGCTTCGGCGCGGTAAACGTCGTAGTCCAGTGAGCCGCCAGAACAAGCCCTTCCGGAGCTTCTCCGTCGGAAGGTAGTCCCGAAGGCGTATCTACAGCCAGAATCAGCGCGGGCCAAGTACCCGTCGCCTTGCGCGATTTCTCGTTCACGTCCGCGATGGCCTTCGCGATTGCGCCGCTCGCGGCCCCTTTCAGGCCCGTTCCGAGCATCGCGTCTACGATCACGTGCGACTCACACACTAAACGCCAAGCCCGCTCCCAATCCGGCTCTCCCTCCACAAACTCGATTTCTCCGCCGGCTTCCAGCCATCTCTTTAGATTTTTCTCGGCGTCCCCGCGAACGTCCCCCTTTTTCGCGAACAGAACAACGCTCGTTGCCAGTTTCTGATCCTTCAAATGGCGCGCAACGACAAATCCATCCCCTCCGTTGTTTCCCTTGCCGCACAGGACAGTCACACGCGTTTTATCGTTTACGCCACGACCCGCAATTCGCCGCCACACCGCGTCCGCGGCGGCTCGTCCGGCGCTTTCCATTAATTGTGAACTGGGAATCGCAAATAGCTCGGTCGTCAGATGATCGACCTCGCGCATCTCGGCTGCGGTAAGGGCTTTCATAGAAGAAAATTCAAGCGCAGTTCACAGCATGCCTTCGATAGCATGCAGTTCAGAACACCCATCTCAGAGCATCCACCCACCGCTAACGTTTACAACTTGGCCCGTCACATACTCGGCTTCGTCGGACACAAAAAACGCGACGGCTGCGGCCACGTCCTCGACCGTCGGCGGACGGCCAATTGGAAATCGTGCATCGCGAATACGCCGCGCCTCGCTTAACGTCAGCTCTTTTTCGTCGATGCTGGATGGATTCACGACATTTACGGTGATGCCGTTCTTCGCCTCTTCGAGCGCCAGCGAACGCGACAGCGCCACGACGGCGGCTTTTGCCGCCGCATAGGCAGAAATCTTCGCTTGGCCAAAAGCTCGCTCAGCTCCAACCGCGCCGAGGTTTACGATTCGGCCCCAGCGTCCTTTCCGCATGTGCGGCAACGCGGCCCGGCTGACGTAAAGAACGCTCGATAAATTTGAAGTAAAGATGCCTTCCCAGTCTTCGAGGGAAGATTCCGCGAGAGTTCCCCAGCGAAACCCACCGACATTGTTGACGAGAATATCGATTCGCCCATACCGGTCAGCAACAGTTGTGACCAACTGCTCCGCTTTCGCCGCGTCGGTGACATCCGTTTCCACTGCCACGCAATCGGCTCCGCTCGCTTGTAGTTGACGCAGTGCTTGCTGCGCCGCCGTCTTGTTCGAGCGATAAGAAATCGCAATACGCGCGCCCTCTTGCGCCAAACGGACGGCAATGCCCCGCCCAATTCCCCGGCTTCCTCCAGTAATCAGAGCCACGCGATTAACCAGCGACATTCTTCCCCTCGGCCACAACTATAGAAAGCTTTTCAGTATAGCCCACTCGCGAAACCCCAACTACCGCGGCCCATGCGATGGTTGCCTAACAGTATTCCGCGCCCCCAGCGCCTACCGAAGCCGCGCGACAATCACCGTCATATCGTCTGCCTGTTCCGGGGTGCCAGCCCATTCTTCCGCAGCCATCATCAACGATTGTCCCACCACCCCCGGTGTGGAGCTTTGCACTCGAATCGCCGCTTCCTGCAATCGGCGGATGCCGAATTCCTCGCCGTACACATTTTCCGGTTCTACCAATCCGTCGCTGTATTGCACAAGCAGCGCGTTGGGAGGAACTTTCACGGAACCCTCCTCATATAAGTAATCTTCCACGACGCCAAGAACCATTCCACCTTTGTCCAAATGCTTGGACGTACCGTTGGAAATCAGAAACCCCGGCAAATGTCCCGCATTCGTGTAACGCAGCGTGCGGGTCGAGCTGTCATACACGGCAATAAAAAAAGTCGCGAACCTATCGTCGGCGGTATTTCGCACCATGTGCATGTTCAGGCGCGCGACCAGTTCAGCCGTGCTCATCTGTTCGCTGCCTGCCGCCAGAAGCTGGCTGCGCAGCGCCGCCTGCAAGCTGGCCATCAAGAGCGCCGCCGATATTCCCTTCCCCGAAATATCCGCCAGCGCGATAGCCAGATGTGTCGGGCTCAGCTGAATGAAATCATAGTAATCGCCGCTTACCGTACGCGCGGCTTTGCAAATCGCTTCGAGTTCGACTCCGCCAACCGACGGCATCTTCTGCGGAAAAAGCTGGTTTTGCACTTCACTCGCGATGGAAAGTTCATTTTCAAGCCGTTGCCGTTTTTTGGATTCTTCCAACAAACCACTCATCGAGCCCGTCATGTCATTAAACGATTCGCCGAGATCTCCAAGCTGGTCCCTGCGCTCGATCCGTACGCGATGCGTCCAATCCTGGTTCTTCACGTATTTTGTCGCCAGATGGAGATCGCTTACCGCCTTGGTGATGCGCCTCGTCATCACGATTCCCGTAATCAGCGCCGCAATCTCGATCAGGAGAAAACCAACGCTGATAACAATGAACCCGATTGCATAGGAACCGCTCAGCTCCCCGAGCGACGCAAATATTCGTCCGTTCAAACGCGAGGGTCGCGCATTGAAAGTGACCAGCACCGGCCTTCGCGGATCGAACACTCCGCCAGCTCCTACATAAACCGCATCAAGGCGGGAGAATCCGGTGATCGAGGGGTCAATCCAATGAGATGCAGGGTGAAGCGCCCTGTTCCGCGCTGGAATTCGCCGGGTAGTTTCGTATTGTGTATCGCCCGAAGTGTAGAGAATTCCCTGGCGCGTGCCACCCTCGAAGCGCCGCGTGAGGTTCAATTGAATCGCCCCGAGATCAGGTGCAATCGTAGCTAGAAATTCTGGAGAAACAGGGACCCGCAGAGTCGCCACGCGAACGCCATGCGGTTCTGGCATCTCCCGGATGCTCATTAAGTAAAGCGTATCGGTTTCTTCGACAAGCCCAGCGAACGAAGTCTTTCCCGCACCGGCAACTTTTCGTAACAAGGACGGATCATTGGAAAATTCGATGCTCAAACCGGGGAGTTCCTGGTCGTGCACCATGTGGGACTGTGCGGCTAGTACACGCTCCGATTCTTCTTCTGAAATTCCTTTCTGCAGAGTTCCATGCGCGGCAGCAATGTGATCGGTGACGTCGGCCATCATCGCGATACGCTGGTGGATGTCGTCGTAGAGCAGGTAGGCCCCGAGCTGCGAATACAAAATCTGGCCGGCAAGGACAACGAGCGTCACAATCAGAAGAATTGGGACGACGGCGATGAAAAGATACGCGACGATCAACCGGTTACGCAGGCTCCAAAGAAGCCGCGTTCGCCACCAGCCAGCGAGGCGAAACAGCCCATAAACCGTTGCAATGATTGCGAAAAATTTTAGGAAGCTGGCGAGTCCGCCGCTGAGATCGAGAAAGGCACAAGTCGCTCCGCCAAGAATGAGCCCAATCGCGAATAGGTCAATCCGCGAGAGATGGCGCCACACGTTTCGCAGGTTCGCAGGCAGAGCAGTCATCGGGCGTCGATAGAAATACTACTTTACCTGAAGAACCCCTGCGAGTGGGGGCAACCGGCTTCCTCAGCCCGCCGAGTTGCGCACCTTGCTGTGTTTCACGCTGTACGTGAAATAAATAACCATGCCGATGATAAGCCAAACGACGAGGCGTATCCATGTAACGGCCTTTAGCCCCGCCATTAACCCGAGCGATACAATCATCCCCAGGATAGGCACCAGTGGAACCAGCGGAGTCCTAAACGGCCGTACGAGTTCCGGCCGCCTAACGCGAAGGATCCAGACGCCAGCGCACACGATTACGAAAGCCAGCAGCGTGCCGATGCTCACCAACTGGCCGAGATCGCCGATCGGCACCAGTGCGCCCACAAACGCCACGCAAATCCCAACGATTGCCGTCGACTTCCACGGCGTACGGAAGCGCGGATGAATATCGCCCGCCCACTTCCACAGCAAACCGTCGTTGGCCATCGAGTAAAACACGCGCGACTGCCCGAGCATCATCACCAGCATCACGGTGCTCAACCCCGCCAGCGCTCCGGCGTTGACCACGTAACTTCCCCACCGCACACCGGTCTCGCGCATCGCCAGAGATACGGGAGCGCCAACGTTCAGCCGCGAGTAATGCACGGTGGCCGTCAGCAAACCGGAAACGAGCAGGTACAAAATCGTACAAACAATCAGCGACCCGAGGATGCCAATCGGCATGTCCCTCTGCGGATTTTTTGCCTCTTGCGCCGCGGTCGACACCGCGTCAAATCCGATGTATGCGAAGAAAACCACCCCCGCGCCGCGCAATATGCCCGACCAGCCGAAAGCCCCGAAGGACCCAGCGTTGGGCGGAATAAAGACTTTCCAGTTGGCATGCGCGATGCCCGGATTCTTCAGAACAAACGCGCCGGCCACGGCGATAAATACGAAAACGGCGACCAGTTTCACGAAAACCACGCCGGTGTTGAAGTTCGCCGACTCCTTGATTCCGATGATGAGAAGCACGGTAACCGCGAGCATCGCGAGGAAGGCGATCAGGTTAAACTTGGCGGTCACCATCGGCAGGCCCGCCACCTGGTCCATGTTCATCGATAGTGTATTGAGCGGCGTCCAGTGTCCGTTGTAAAGCACCCACTTCGCCCCTGGCACATCGCAGATTTGCGGCGGCAAGCTGATGCCGTAATCTTGCAGGAAAGCCACCAGTGTGCTGCTCCAACCGCTGGCCACCGTTGCGGCGCCAAACGCGTACTCCAAAATCAAATCCCAGCCGATGATCCAAGCGACGATTTCGCCGAGAGTGGCGTAGCCGTACGTATATGCAGAACCGGCGATCGGAATCATGGACGCAAATTCGGCGTAACAGAGACCGGCGAAGACGCAGCCGATTCCCGCGAGAACGTACGACAGCATGATGGAAGGCCCGGCATAAAGCGAAGCCGCGGAACCGGTCATAACGAAGATGCCGGCGCCGATAATGGCTCCGATGCCCAGCGTGACCAGGTTCACGGGGCCGAGCGCACGCTTGAGGCTGTGCTCGCCGGTGTCCCCCGCTTCCTTCATCAGCGTGGTCATCGACTTCGTCGCGAACAAGGGGTTGCCCATGCAACTCCTCCTTTAGGCGGTTTGCGCCCGATTCTCGTCTACCACCGCTTTGCGGCCAAATTGGACTTGCACATTGTAGGGCGCAGCATGCTGCGCCACTAGAACTAAATTCCACTTTTTAGACAGAGGATTTCTTCAGCCACATCGAGCGCAGCCAATACACGGGAATCCCGGCGGCCACAATGCCGATGCCCCAGCCCGCGGTCTGCGTCTGGTAAAGGACGAGCACCAGGACGATACCCAGAGCGGCAACCACGTACAGCGCAGGCAAGATCGGATAGCCGAATGCTTTGTATGGCCGCTCGGCATCGGGACGCTTTCTGCGCAGGACGAAGATCCCGGCGATCGTGAGCGCATAGAAAATTAAAACCGACGCAACGACGTAATTCAGCAAATCGTTGTAGAGATTCCCGTATCCGCCGCTCGGCGTGCGCGTGCGCAGCAATATCAGAATCACCACCCAGATTCCTTGGAGGACAAGCGCCACACCCGGCACGCCCTTGGAGTTCAACTTGCCCGTGGCACGGAAAAACAGCCCGTCCCTGGCCATCGCATAGCTCACGCGAGAACCGGCAAGGATCAATCCATTGTTGCAACCAAACGTCGAGATGATGATGGCTATGGCCATGATGATTGCGCCGCTTTGGCCGAAGACGGCGTCCAGCGCTGCCGTAGCCACGCGGTCGTCACGCGCATTCTGGATTTGCGAAAAGTTCAGCACGAGAAGATAAGCCAAATTTGCGAGGCAGTAGAGTGTTATGACAATGATGGTGCCGAAGGCCATCGAAAGCGCCACATCGCGCTTCGGATTTTTAACTTCCGCCGCGGTAAAACCGATGTTGTTCCAAGCGTCAGCGGAAAAAAGTGAACCGACTTGTGCGACGCCGAACGCGACAAGAAGTCCAAAAAAGCCGCTCGATGCTGTAACCGTGGGAATCCAGCCGCGCAGGAAATTCGCGCCCGGCTCGATGGGCTCTGCGCCGCGGATGGTCCAAAAATGCGAAAAATTGTCCGCAATGGCTGCGTGGTTGCGGCCGATGAAAATGCCAATGAGAATCAGGCCGATCAGCGACAAGGTCTTCGCGGAGGTAAAAATATTTTGAATCAACTTCCCGAGGCGTACACCGAGAGTGTTCAAAAACGTCAGCAAAACGATCATCAGAACGCCGACAAGCTGCTGCAGGCTCAGGCTGATTGCATATCTCGAACCAAGATTGATCGGATGAATAATCCAAGCTTCGGGCGAGATGGCGGGAAAGACCACGCCCAGAAATCTCGCGAATCCGACGGCCACCGCGGCAATCGTACCAGTCTGAATGACCAGAAAGAGCGTCCAGCCGTAAAGAAATCCCCACAGCGGAGAATACGCCTCTCGCAGGTAGATATATTGCCCGCCCGCGTGCGGAAACATCGCAGCCAATTCACCGTAAGCAAGAGCGGCGGAAACGGTCAGTAACCCGGTAAGGACCCACGTCAGGATCAGATTGCCGGGGGAGCCGGTTTGCCGCGCAATTGCCGCGGAGACAATGAAGATGCCAGAGCCGATCATCGACCCGACGACAATCATAGTGCCGTCGAACAATCCGATTGCGCGCACAAAGCCGGCTTCGTTCTTTACTGTGCTTTGTGGCAGAGGATGGGTGGTATCAGCCATTCAGAATGTTCCTCAGACCGCCGCCGCGTGTTTCGCGGATGCAAGTGTCTCGATGTATTGCCGTGCGCGCTGTGCCGGATCGGGTGCGCCGAGAATTCCGCTGATCACGGCAATTGAATCGGCCCCCGCTTCGATGACAGAAGCCGCACGCTCCAGCGAGATTCCGCCGATGGCGACAACGGGCTTATCCGTAAGCGCGCGCGCCTTGCGGAGAAGATCCAGACCGACAACGGGATCCGGATTGGCTTTGCTGGAGGTCCTGAAAATCGGTCCAAGTGCGATGTAATCCGCGGAGCTTGCCGCCGCGCGCTGGAACTGCTCCAAGTTGTGAGTGGATACTCCGACCAACTTGTCGCGCCCAACGATCTGACGCGTCTGCTCGACATCCAGATCATCCTGACCAACGTGCACGCCGGTTGCGCCTGCCAAGAAGGCAACATCGGGACGGTCATTCACAAAAAACGAAACTCCCTGTGGGAGAAGGACTTCGGCAAGTTTGCGCGACGACTCGAGATATTGCCGCGCCTGCGCGGACTTATTCCGGTACTGGAGCAAACGGACTCCAGCTTCGGCCAAGCTCAACGCGCAATCTCTTTCGGAGGAAGTAATCAACGCTGCGTCTAGTATCACATACAGCCTAGGGAGGACAAGGCGCATAGAAACTTATTTTCCGTTTGTCCCGAGCAATCTTTCGATGAAGTGAGTATCAAAGCGGCCCGCGGCAAAGTCCGCGTCGGCAAGTATCCGGCGATGCAGCGGAATGGAAGTCTTAATTCCTTCGATGACGAACATTTCCAGCGCGCGCTTCATCCGGCCGATGGCTTCAGCGCGGTCGCGGCCCTTGACGATCAATTTCGCGATCATGGAATCGTAGTAGGGCGGAATCACGGCATCGGCATAAGCCGCCGAATCCACCCGAACACCGGTCCCGCCGGGGGCTTGAAACGTGGTGATGCGTCCGGCTGAGGGTACAAACGTTTCGGGATCTTCGGCGTTGATGCGGCACTCGATGGCGTGGCCGGAGAAATTCATCTCGCCTACCGCGTCATCCAGTCCTTCGCCTGCGGCGATGCGAATCTGCGCTTTGATCAGGTCCACGCCCGTGACCAACTCGGTGACGGGATGCTCGACCTGAATGCGGGCATTCATTTCGATAAAGTAAATCGAACCATCTTCATCCATCAGAAATTCAACTGTGCCCGCGTTCGTGTATCCAACTTTCTCAAGCGCCCGGACAACTTTTGCGCCTAGATCTTTTCTGCGCTTGGGGTCCATTACCGGCGAAGGAGATTCTTCCACCAGTTTCTGGTGGCGGCGCTGAATGCTGCACTCGCGTTCGCCAAGGTGAATTACTTTGCCGTGCTGGTCTCCCAGTACTTGAAATTCGATGTGGCGCGGATGCTCGATAAATTTCTCGGCATAAACGTCCGGCGTGCCAAAAGCCTGCTGTGCCTCGCTACGCGCCGTCTCGTAGGCGTTCAAAAGTTCTTCCTGCTTGTGAACGACGCGCATACCCCGCCCGCCGCCGCCCGCGGAAGCTTTGATGATCAGCGGAAATCCAATTTTCTTAGCTTCTTTCGCGAGTTGCTCTTCTCCTTCGATAACGCCATCGCTGCCAGGCACCGTGGCCACGCCGAGCGCCTTCATTTCCCGGCGCGCACGGTCCTTCTCACCCATCATCTCGATCACTTCGGGAGTCGGCCCAATAAAAGTGATTTCCGAGGCTTCGCAGACCTTCGCGAAGTTGGCATTTTCCGAGAGGAAGCCATATCCCGGGTGTATGGCGTCCACGTTGGTGATTTCTGCCGCGCTGATGACTTGAGGGATGTTCAGGTAACTCTCACTGCTGCGGGGCGGCCCAATGCAAACCGCCTCATCCGCAAAGCGCACGTGCAGCGAATTCCGATCAGCTTCGGAATACACAGCGACGGTAGAAATACCCAATTCTTTGCAGGCACAGATGACCCGCAGCGCGATTTCCCCGCGATTGGCTACTAGAATTTTCTGGAACATGGCTTCGGGCGCCGGCTACCTCTTCCGGCTGGGACGGATGCCGTAGAGCGGTTGGCCGTACTCGACAGGCTGCCCGTTCTCGACAAAAATGCGAATCAGTTCGCCGCTTTCGTCCGATTCGATTTCATTCATTAGCTTCATGGCTTCGACGATGCAAAGGGTTTGCCCGGATTCGACGTGAGCGCCAATCTTCACAAAAGCTTCAGCGCCCGGGCTCGGAGCTTCATAGTAGGTCCCCACGATTGGAGACTTGACCAAGTGCAGCTCCTCCGTCGCTCGTGGTTCAGAAGCGGCAGGCGCACTCGGGGAAGCTGCGGCCGGCCTCTCCGGAACCCCGGGAACAATAATCTCGGGCACTCCCATAGAGCGCGAGTACATCGGCACGCCCACGGACGGCTTCTTCAATCTTATCTTCAGATCTCCACGCGAGTACTCAAACTCCTCGAGGTTGTGCTCGCTCATGAAACGGAGGAGTTGCTCGATTTGCTGGACTTCTGGACTAGCGATGGAGGAGCTTTCTGCTGCTTTCGAGGGCTGTTTTCGTTTCATGCCTGTGTCAGAGCTCGATGAGATCCCGCGGTATGCGGGTCAGTACTTCGGTGTTCCCTGCGTGAACGGCGACGTCATCTTCAATACGTATTCCCCCGACGCCCGCCATGTAAACCCCAGGTTCAATCGTAACCACGAATCCCGGTTCCAGCCTTGTCTTTTGACCGCGCGCGACCCTGGGATCCTCATGTACTTCCAGGCCCAGGCCGTGCCCTGTGCTGTGGGTGAAAAGCCGGTCGAGTTTGTAACCGGCCAGAACCTGCCGCGCAGCAGCATCCACATCCCCGCAGGTAACTCCTGCTCTTACCGCCGCAATTGCCGCTGTCTGTGCTTCCAGGACTGCCCTGTACCATTGTTTCACACGCGCCGGAGCTCTGCCAACGTACACCGTGCGCGTGATGTCGCTGCAATAGTGCGCGAGTATAGCACCCAGGTCTAGTACCACCAACTCATTTTTCCTCAATCGCTTGGCGGTAGGACGCGCATGAGGCAACGCGGATCTTTCCCCAAAAGCCACGATTGTTTCGAAGGCCGGACCGGACGCGCCGCCCTTTCTCATCTGGTATTCGATCTCTGCTGCGACTTCATTCTCCATGATTCCGGGCTTCAGCAGCTTGATTGCGCTGGTGAGCGCATCGCCAGCCAAAATCGCCGCTTGGCGCATTCGGGCGAGTTCAGAGGGCTCTTTCCGAGCTCGGAGTGTTCCAACCAACTCCGGCGCGGCGATCCATTTCGTGCGGGAACCTGCCGCCTTTCGTAATAGATTCAGCTGTGCCACGGAAGTCTGCGCCGGGTCGAATCCAACTCGCTTTATGCCCTTTTCTCGCAGCAGGCGGCCCGTGGACTCCATTAAGGAGCCTTTCTGCTGAACCAGACGCACCGAGGAGGTCTCTTGGCGTACTTGTGTGATGAATCGACCGTCCGTTATTAGCGTCGCTGGGCCATGACCGACAAAGAGGACGCCTGACTCGCCTGTAAATCCAGTCAGGTAATACCAATTTGCGGGATGCGTGACTACCAGTGCATCAAGCTTCGCTCCGGAAATCAGATGGCTTAGAGCTTTTAGGCGATTTTTGAAAGTTGAAGTCATAAATGAAGCAGAGAGACAGCAATCTCGCGAATTCCCCTTACAGTTTAACGCGAAAGTCTTGTGATTCGCGGAGTGCCGCGACACGAGTTGCCCGAACTACAGTGGCTCATTATGCACAAAATGAGCAAGCAGCGCGGGCTGGTTTTGCCTGTCCCAGCTAAGATGATTCAATGTCGGTTTTTTATACGAAAAGCGGGGTCGCCACTTCAAGCCCGAATGTGAATCCGGCAAGGGCAAGCGGTCGTGTCGGGTTATCCGCAGGCGTCGATCCGGCGGCTCATGGTTCATCCGAAAAAGCCCCTCCTTGGGCCCATAGATACCGCCGCCCGCTTGCTACTGCACTCCTCTTCGGACTGGCAGCCCTGGCGATATTGTTGCCCGGGCTCGGACGGCCCAAGGTGATGTTTTTCGATGAGGGCTACTTCGTTCCCGAAGCGAGGGCTTTCATTCAAGGCACTCCGAACCCGGATCCTCAAGCCCCGCCGCTCGCCAAGCCTCCCCTGGGAAAACTGATTATGGCAGCGGGCATGAAAATGGCTGGGGACAATTCGTTTGGCTGGCGAATAGCAGGTGCCATTTGCGGCGCTCTGACGGTGGCCGCGGTGTATCTTTGGGTCTACCTGCTGCTGCAGGATTCGAGCCTTGCTTTCCTCGCAGCTGGGCTAGCCCTCTTTAACAATTTTCTGTTTGTGATGTCGCGGATCGCCACGGTGGATGTCTTCCTGATGGTCTTCCTGATGTGGAGTCTGGTTGCTTATACCGCGGCTCTTGTTATCGAAACTAGTGCGGGCAGGCGCCGGGTTCTCTTGTGTTCGGCCGGCGTTCTGGTGGGGTTGGCCGGAGCGTGTAAATGGAACGCCATAGATACGCTGGCGGTATTTGTTCTTGTCGCTTTTGCGTTGTTCTGTGTTTCGCGCTTCAAATCCGCCGCCGCAAATCTTTCATTTTCCGGATACGCCCAGAATATTGCGCAGATCGGGATTCCCTTTCTTCTACTGGGCTTGCTCGTCGCTCCCGTTGCAGCCTACTGTCTGGCGTTTTGGCCGGTATGCAGGCTTATCCACATACCGTTCAGCCTCCACCAATTAGCGGCAATTAATGTCTTCATGTGGCATTTCAACAGAACCACAGTCACAAACCCGTTTCTGATCTCGCCCTGGTACTCGTGGCCTCTGAACTTGCAGCCCCAGCGTTCTCTCTCCTATCTGGTGGGCAATCCGGTCATCACGTGGGCTGGTTTGGCAGCGTTGGCGCTCTGTCTGCGCCGATTTTGGAAGGCAATTGCTCTACCCGAGGGGCTAGTTCTCCTCCTTTTCACCGCAAACCTCCTGCAGTGGGCCGTGACACCGCAAAGCGGCCTCTACTACTACTACTATTATCCCTGCGTGATGGCCCTGGGAGCAGCAATCGCTGTTGCCATGCGCAGCCTGCCGGCGCGCGTTTTTGGTCTGCGCATCAGCTTGCTCTTCCTGGTTTCCGCAGCCGTTTTTTTCGTCCGGTGCTACCCGCAAATGGCCCATCTAGGAGCCCCTTGGGATTGCCTGTTCGGATGCTGGCCGTAGCTGGTTTGCGGGCCTAACATTGTGCGGCCACTCGCTTTTGGCGGAACATAAACTCTTCCTGAAACTCTTCCTGATCACAGAGGAGAACCTCTCGCTGCAGCAAACGCTGCTCCCTTCATGGCTCGATCGATTCAACCCTCGTCGTATCGTTTTTCTCCCTGTTGGCAGTCCTGTACAAACAAAAGCGCTACTCCACCTTTGAGGAGCAACCGAGTATAGGAATCCTCGACCACGCAGTGTCGAGAGGATAGCTTTGAAGTCGGACCGTAAGTTGAGTGCGGACTTAAACAGAAAGGCCGCCCTTCTTTTAGCATGAGCTGCAATTTGACATCGCAGTCGCGCCTAAGAGGACGGCCTTTATTTAATCTAGACCAAATCGCGTTTACTAAGCCTGCCCAAACACTCGTCCCGAAATCTCTCGGGCTGAATTACCCAGGGATAATTCTGGGGGTGAGGAAGAACAGCAACTCCTGCGATTGGATAGAGACGGTTGTGCGTTTGAAGAGGTTTCCGATCAGCGGCAAGCTGCCCACGAGTGGAACCTCCGAGATGTTGACGTTCTGCGTGTTGACGATGATTCCGCCAATCACGACCGTACCGCCATCCGCAACCAAGACTTTGGTCTGCGCCGACTGTGTGTCTAGCGCCGGGATGCCTTGTACGCGAGGGATACCTTGGTCGATCTGGGTATTTTCGACGAGGACGTCCATGAAGATCGTGCCCTCGATGGTAATCTGCGGCGTCACTTCCAGTTGCAACACGGCGTCGATGAATTGCACCGAAATCGTGTTGTTGATGGTGGTCTGAATCGGCAGCTTCACACCTTGCTTGATAACCGCCTTTTCGTTGTTCTGCGTCACGATGCGTGGCTTGGAGAGCAATTTGCCAACGCCCTTCGCTTCCGCCGCGGTGATGAAAAAGTCGATCGCAAAGTTAGGTGAACGGTGGCCGAAGTAGAGGCCGCTCGTAGGAACTCCTGCTCCCAGGTTCGTAGCTAGCGGAATGCCTGGGGTGCTGGACCCGCCGGAGGTTCCCGTCGGCGTAACGATAACTGGCGGCTGGGGAAGACCAGACCCCGTCACAATCGGGCTGGCGCCGACCTGCGGAGCGCCAGCATAGGCCGAACGGCCACCGGTCGTCGTGCCGGCAAATCCAAGTTCAGTTCCGATGTCTTGCGAGAAAGCGCGAGAAGCTGATATTACGCGCGCCTCGATCTCCACTTGCTGCGATTTGCGGTCGAGTTGGTGGAGAAGATTGTCGATGGTCGGAATGACGGAGGGAATATCGCGAATGATAAGTTGGTTCGACCGGTCATCCGAAAGAATGTCGCCGCGAGCACTGAGGAACTTCTTCAGCGTATCTCGCATTGTCGTCGCTTTTGCATAGCTCAAAACGCGCGTCACGGTCACGGGAGCGATCGCTTCCGCCTGCGCCTTTTCGAGGTCACGCTGTGTCTCTGCTTCGGACTTCAGCGTGGTGCGAGTAGCGATGCGCAATACGTTTCCGTTGAGCTGCTTGTCGAGTCCGTTGTTCTGGAGAACGATATCCAGAGCCTGATCCCACGGCACTTCATCGAGAACAATCGTCAGAGTCCCTTTGACCGCCGGGTCTAGCACGACGTTCAACCCGCTGATCTCATGGATCAACCGGAAAAAGTCGCGCAGATCAACGTCCTTCAAGTTCACTGAGATCGGCTCTCCCGTGTACCTGCCTACCGCTGCGGGAGGCGCTGACGCTTGCGATTGTTGCGCTTGAGCCGAAGATGCCGCCAGTTTATTAGCAGCAGCATTCGACGCTTGGGCAGCTTGCTGCGCCGCATCTTGCGCTGTTGCCGGACGCGCTGGCTCATTCGACCCGTGGAAAGAAGCGAGGGTGAGTGAGGGCTGGGTCAGTTCGCCGGGCAAAGCGAAGCGAGGAGCAGGAATCTGTAAGGAATTCGATGGCCGCGTAGTGCTACGCGGTGCGGCTGCGCTGTATTCGAATCCAGCGTGCGACTTCGGCTCTTGCTGCGAAGTCACAGTCTGAGGATTCGAAGGCGCTGCGCTGGGAGCTTCCGGCTGCGCGTCAAAGAGAACCACGACCGCCGTTCCGTCATGCGAAATCTGATAAGGAGACGCACCGGTCAGATCGACGACGACGCGGGCAACGTTCGGCCGATACTGCCCGAGACGCACGTCGCGGACGGGCTCCGAAACGCCAGGGATGACGGTCTTATCCACGGCCAGTCGTGCGCCGGAGAAATCCAGCACCAACCGTTCGGGATTCTGCATGCGCGAGGCACGGACGTCGAGCCGCCCTTCACCTTCCACTCGCACACTGGCGCGTTGCGGCGCTTGCGTTATCGCCACGCTCGAGATCACCGCGGATGCCGCGGTCGCGCCGGCTGGCTCCTGCGTCTGAGCCAGCATCGGGCTTGCGCCCAGCACTGCGCTCGAGAGGATCAGGAAGCCACACCGAAAGGCGGGCCAATTCGTCTTCATTGCTGTTCTCCTGCACTGGAGTAAATTCTCTTGTTTACTTGGCGTTCCACGGGCTTGCCAAATGCGTCTTTCCCGATTTCATGGAACGAAACGCCATCCATCGCAATCTTTTCCACGCGGCCGTCGTACAACTGATCGCCCTCGCGGAGAAAATAAGTGCGCGCCTGTGGATTGGTTACCACGGCAATCATGCCGTTCGGCGCTTTCACGATGCCGTCGAGCCGCAGCGTGCTCACTTGCAAGCCTGCTTTGCCTGGCGGCAACACGGAGGTCGCACGGGCTTGCGCCTGCTGCCGCGCTACCAGCGACTCAAATGGATCGCGTCGCGAAGAAACTGTTCCCTGTTCGCCTTCCTTCGGCGCGTCTGGATTCACCGCGGTCTCGACAGGCTTGGCTGGCTTGGGAGCCTTCGCCACTTTTTGAGTTGCGGATTTCGCTGGGGGCTTTTTCGCCGCTGCCGGTGCTACTGGTCCTGGTTGCGCCGCAGCCGTAGTGGCCTGCGCACGCAGCCCAGGAGCGGCTGCCGCGAGCAAAATCCCTAGTACGAGAGTTAGTGCTGAACGCATAGATCGCTCATTCCCGCTCAGGGTTTCCCAGCCGGCTTGACTGCGGACTTCGCCCCGGGTGCTCCGGCGCTCGGCCCAACGTCAGCTGGCTTGGTAAAGAAAGTCGTTGCCGTGAAAATTGCAGATACCGTAGTCCCAGGCCGTATCGGATACTTTGTGCCCTTGGACTTGTCTGGATCAGCAAACTCCAAATCACCTACGTTAATGATTCTGGAAAGCCTGCCCAACCGCCCGAAAAAGTCCATTAGATTGAAGTACGGGCCGTCCGCCTGCACTTCGAACGGCATTTCATAGTGAAAGTCGCGCGGCACGATTGCTTCCGCGGTCAGACGGCGGAGCTGCACGTTGGACGCACTAGCCGCTCCCTGCAGCAATCGAATGAATTCGTCCGTCTCTTTTTCCTCTGGCACGATGGTCTTCAGCGTGTCGAGTTGCTTCGAGAGCGCGTCCATCTGCTGTTTCAGTTCGCCATAGCGCTGTCTGTAGACCTGCAACTGCTGGACTTCTGTATTCAAGGTAGAGCGCTGTTGAACGGCCTTGTCGACCGCGTCGCGCTCCTGTGCCACTGGCGAAAGCGGAATGTACACACCCAGGAGAAGTACGACGACCGCGATGGCCACTGCCACCAGGCCCTGCATGAAAACCGACATGTCACGAAACGGATTGGCCATGGTGGTCCCTTACCCTTTCTTCCCAGGAGTCGCGGCTGGTGCTGCCTTCGCCGGCACATTCGCCGGTCTCGCCTGCGCCGGCGGTGCTGCCACTGGCTGCGGCGGAGTGATCTCAGCGGACAATTGGAAATTAAATGTCTGCACGGCGCTGGCTTTGTCGTCCTGCTTGGCGTCCTTAATTTCCACCTTCTGGAAGTACCCGGAACGCTTCAGAGCCGTAATAAAATTCGCTATAGCGTTGACGGAAGCCGAGGAACCCTCAATCGTCAGGGTCGATCCCTTCCTGGTCATGGTCGTCAGCCAAAGATTTTCAGTTCTCGAAACCGTATTAGCCACCATGTCCAGCAGATCTTGCCCGCCAGTGCGGTCTCGTTGCAGTTGTTCGATGGTGGAAACTCTCTGCTGCAGAACTTGTTTTTGCTTGTCGAAAGCCTCTACCTGTTGCTTGATGCTTTCGAGGTCAGTCTTCTGCGCTTGCAATGTTTTAATCTTGCTGTTCTCGGCGTTGAGCTGTTGTTGCCAGGAGTAATAGAGGAAACCAAGCACAAGAAACCCGAGAACCAAGCCAGCCCCGATGAATAGCACGGGAAGCGCTGCGCCCGTATCGACAGGTCTGCGCGATGCTTTAGGCCGTATTTGTCCGAGAAGGTTTATACGAATCATGGTTAGTCAAAGCTCCTCAGTGCCAGACCCACGGCAATGGCCAGCCGCGGCGACATCTCGCGGATTTGGTCATCGCTGTGCCGGCTGGGATTGACGAGCACTTTCCGAAAAGGATTCAACTCCTCGACAGGCATGGCGAACTCTTCTCTCAGCAAGTCCACCAGCCCGGGAACGCGTGCCGTTCCGCCTGCCACGACGATGCGCTGGATATTTTCCCCGCTCGCCGTCGCGCGGAAGAAGTCAAACGTCTTTTGAATTTCAAGGGTCAGAATGTCCGAGACGCTCCGCAAAATCTGCTGCTTTTGCTCGTCGGTCACGCTGGGAAGCGTATCGCCCTTCTTCAGGCGCTCTGCATCCTCGAAGCTCAGGTCGAGTTCTTTCTGCAACGCGTCGGTGTATTGGTTGCCACCCACGCTAACGTCGCGAGTAAAGAGGGGCACTCCGCCGCGGACGATATTAATGTTCATGACGCTGGCGCCGATATTCAGCAGCGCTACTGTCTGTCCGGCATCCGGTTCATAATTCACTTCAAAGCAGTTCTGCAAGCCGAACGCATCGATGTCCACTACTACTGGCGTTTTGCCCGCCTGCGCCAGCACGTTCGTGTGGTTCAGAATTTTGTCTTTTTTAACTGCCACCAGCAGGACGTCCATCTGCGCGTCCATCGATTCCAATAACTGGTAGCTGAGGTTTACGTCGGCAATATCAAAAGGTATATGTTGGCTGGCTTCCGAAGGGATCCGGTCGTACAACTCTTCCTCGGTCATCAACGGTAGCGGCACTCTCTTCACAATCACCGAGTGACCGGAAACGGAGGTCGCCACGTTCTTCGTCTTTACACGCTGCGCGTCGAATATCTTGCTGATCGCGTTGGCCACTTGGGGCGCGTCCATGATCGCGCCATCCACGACGGTGTCCTGCGCCAGCGATTCCATACCAAAGCTTACGAGCTCGTAGCCGGCTTTCGTCGCCTTCAACTCCACTGCTTTAATGGAGCTTGAGCCGATATCCAGCCCTACCAGCTGCCTTGATTTTTTGCCCATTCCCAACATGTTTCGGCCTCTTTCGCCTTCACTCTCGGCAAACTATCGGCGCCTCGCATGCGCCTGGCTCATTTTCCGTTCCATCCAGCGATCCAGAATCGTCTTACGCAGTTTCCAACGATTGCCCAGCTTGAACGCGGGAATTTCGCCTTCGGTGATGTAACGGTACAGGGTATCCGGGGAAATCCCCAGATACTGCGACGCCTGTCTCACATTCATCACTTCACGCGATTCATTCACGAGGAACGTCACCCTGGCGCCCGAACCGACGCCAAACCCACCACTGCCAAGTGCACCCCTTGCTGCGTTTAGAATGTTTCGAGGTGCCGCCCGTGCAAGCTTTATGACATTCGGAACCTCAGAGCGTCAAGGGATTCTCTACCGGAGTTGCCTAATCTAAACCCCTGTTCATAGGTATTTCTGGGGTATTAGGGGAGGTTGATACCAGAAGTTGTGTACCTATCCACGACTGGCCACAACTAATTGTATTTTTACAACGTTCTAGCCTGTCCCGAGGGACGGTTATTAGTTGAAGTCAATCACGCGCTTCTCGTTCGCGGAATTTTACAATTGCAGCGTTTTCCAAATTGCTGCGACGCGAGAGCGCGTTTTTTCATCCATTTTTATTTCGTCCGGCCAGGGACGCGTGAAGCCTTCGGATTCCCACTTGCGCGTTGCGTCGATTCCCATCTTCGAACCAAAGTCTTGCATTCTTTGCGCGTGGTCTAGCGTATCGACGGGGCCTAGCGAGAATTGCACGTCTCTTTCAGGGTCGAGCGCGCACAGCGCCTTCCACACAACCTCATTGTAGTTGTGCACGTCCACGTCGTGATCCACGACCACGATTACTTTTGTGAACATCGCTTGTCCCAGCGACCAAATCGCGTTCATGATTTTCCGCGCGTGGCCTGGATATGACTTCCGAATCGCCACAATCATCAAATTGTGAAAAATTCCCTCGGCGGGCATCGCGACATCCGCGATTTCCGGATACTGCATCTTCATCACAGGCAGAAAAACGCGTTCCACCGCGTAGCCCATGTAATAGTCTTCTTGCGGCGGCGGCCCTACAACAGTTGTTAAATAAATCGGATCCTTCTTGTGCGTCACACACTCCACGTGAAACACAGGATATTCCCCTTCCAGCGAATAAAATCCCGTGTGATCGCCGAACGGCCCTTCCGTTCGCATCTCGTTCAAATTTACATATCCCTCGAGGACAATCTCCGCATTCGCTGGCACTTCGAGATCATTTGTCTCGCACTGCACCATTTCTACCGGCTCGCGTCGCAGAAATCCCGCGAACATCATCTCATCCAGATCCGGTGGAATCGGCAGCATCCCCGAAAGCGCCGTGGCTGGATCCGCTCCAATCGCCACGCTCACAGAAATGCGCCCCTCCGGATTCTTGGCTCTAGCTCGGCGAAAATGCTCCGCACCGTGTTTTTGCGTTTGCCAATGCATTCCGGTCGTTCGCTCGTCGTAGACTTGCATCCGATACATCCCGACGTTTCGCTTTCCAGTCTCCGGATTTTTGGTGAACACGAGCGGAAAAGTGATAAATCGTCCGCCATCTTGCGGCCAGCATTTCAATATGGGGAAATCGAAAAGGTTTATATCCTTGCCGTGATGCATCACTTCCTTGCACGCGCCCGTCTTTACACTCTTAGGGAAAAACGATCCCAGCTCGGCCAGCTTTGGCAACATCTTGATTTTGTCGAAGAACCCTTGCGGCGTTTCCATCTTCAAAAAACCCTGAATCCGCGCCGCAACTTCGTCTAGTTCGCCTACTTCAAACGCCAGCGCCATCCGCCGCACGCTTCCAAACGTATTCACCAGCAACGGCACGCGCGAACCTTTTGGCTTTTCAAATAAAAGCGCGGGCCCCACGCTTTCGGGCGACCGGTTCTTGTCTCGCGCAATTCTCTGCGTCACTTCCGTTATTTCCAGAATGGGGTCAACCTCGGCGCGAATCCGCTTCAGTTCCCCTTCCTTCTCCAGTTTCTGGACAAACTCCCGCAAATCCCGATACGCCACTTCTGTGCCTCCCCTTCTAGACGCTTGCTTTCAGTTGCGGTGGGCTACCCGAAGGGAAGACTCTAGCACGGCAGCGCGTTGGCCAAGAAACCCAGTCGAGCTCACTCTCTCTATTGAACGTGGGCGTCGAAGACGCCGGTCTCGACTTGCCCCGCGCGTTTGACTTGCACAAAAATTCTGTACTCGCCAGCTTTGGGAAAGCCGTAAGGAAAGCTAACTTCCGGGGACACCGTGGCGGGCATGGGCATTGCCATTCCAGTCGGCGTCACGCATTGGTCTGTAATCCCACAGGTTCCTTTCGGCGGCCCGTTCGGCGCTGTGTTCGCCAACTCCAGCGCAGCCATCGACGCTGATCCCGCCGGATGGATATGCGCAAACACACTCATGTCTGAGCTCACGAACTCCGCGTGCCCCGCCATTCCCATGTACTGCTGCATATCTTTCGCGGGGTTCCCATCCTTATCTTCGACTTTAAATTTGAACACCATCGCCGTATTCGCCACCAGGGGCGCGTTTCCCTTCTCCCACACAATCCGCCCGCCGTCCGCAAGCTGCGCGGCACTTGCATCCTTCGACTCCTCAGTCAGCGGCGTACCCGTCCACGTCGAGTCATCTCCCGTAAGCGGCGTCCCATTTATCCGCGGCAAATCCACTTGCCCCACTATCGTCCACGGAAACCCTGCCTTGTCCACGATGTCCGCAAAGACCTCGTAGTGTCCAGCGGGCATGTCCGGCAAATCGTCCACAAACTTGCTGCCTTCTCTTTCGGGATGCAGATGCCACATGCGGTCCATTCCCGGTGTGCTGATCAAAAATAAATGCATCAAATGATTGTGGTCGGGAATCACGTCTTCGATATTCACTTCTTTCGACCATTCCGGATCCTGCCCCTTGGCTCGAATCACGAGGCGCTTTCCGTTTTCAAGTTGTGTCTCCGCAAGTGGCGGCTTGAAAAAGCTAACGGTTCGTTTGTAGTTTGTCGCTTCCGCGCCCCACCAGGCTTTTCCAAGAAAAAGAATTCCGACTACCACGACCGCGGTAACCGCCATTACGATCCGCGCTCGCCGCTTCTTCGCCGGCGACGGCGTTTCTCCCGGCTCCAGATTTCCTTCCCGCGACGCCGCTCCCGCGATGAACACCAGCCCCACCGCCAGAAACACCATCAAGAACCCCAACAGGCCCCCCAGCGACCGCTCCATCGGGAGCGTTCTCTGCGCGAACGCCGGTACGGGAACTGCAAGTTCGCCTTTCCCCTTGCTGCCTTCCACCGAAACGCGCACCTTCAGCGCGCCCGATTCCATCAGCCACAAACTCCCCGTGAAAAATTGCGGATCCTGCTTTGACCGCTCCGCCACATCAGGAGTGGGTGGAAAGTCCGATCCCGCCCCGCTCAACTTCATCGGCACGATCTCTATCTTCTCAACTTCGGTTGAGGCGCTTCGCACCTCAATTTCTGCGATTCCCGGAATCACTTGCGGCACGCGCACCGTAACATAAAGGTGATACGGCCCCGCATCGCCTTCAAAAAACACATCAGAGCTTCCCACGTGCGCGCTCACGGAGAGCGCGGCCGCCAACACCAGCACAAAAATCCCCGCTACCCGTCGATGCATGAATCTCCTCAATTCAGTCCTCAATTGCCCTTGCCCGCCTAATCGCGGCGACCCACGAGTTTTCACTCTTCTCTGTGGCCCCTGAGTCTCTGCGTTTGGCTATTCCTTCTTTTCTCCGCTTGTCACCTTCGCATCCGCCTCATCCAATCGCCCCACACCAATCCTAACCTCGCTGTAATCGTGCTGAACACCAGCGCCATCAGGATCAGCTTCCAAAAATGGCCGAGTGTTTCGTGGCCGTTGAATTTGTAGGGATCATAGAGAAAATTTGCTGGATCAAAGTATGCAAAATACCCCATCCCGAAAACCCGGTTGCGCGCCGCGGGCGACATCAGAAAATCCGCGAACGGCCACTGCACCGCCAAAAAACTCAGCACGAACACAGGGCCGCTCACCGCCGCCACCTTCCATCTTCCCCAGTCCCCGGTTTTGCTCCACAAAAAATCGAGCACAATCGCAGGCACAATTAGCAGCAACGGAAAATGCAGTGGAATCAAATGTGTAATGTGTTGATAGACCGGCCCCAGCTTCGGCTCTGCAGGAAACAACGGCAGGATCCACTCAAACGCCAACAATATTGCCGTATATATCCCCGCCACCGCCGTGCAGCCCCAACGCCATTGTGACGCCCATGCAGGCGCTATTAACACCGCGGGAACCGCAATCGCCACCGCCAGATAGCACGCCGCTTTGTGCATCTCGCTAGGCCAGGTGCTCGTCGTAAGAATTGTTCCCATCTGCGCCACGCAAAGCGCCCCAACGTAAAGTAAGAGGACTCCCAGCGTTCGGCGCACGCTCTCCGACGCGCGGCTCATCAACCCGGCTATCAGCGCCATCAACCCAATCTTGATTGCCATCGAGCCCAGCGACAGCAACGTATGGGGCGGGCTGACAATCTTTACGTCCAAGCCATACGCGTTGTGCCACCAATTGTCGAACGGCGCCGACGTCAGCATCGCAATGCAACCCCACACTGCAATGAACGCACCCAACGGCCCTCGGAATCCCCAAATCTTCACCGACGCGCCCTGCGTCGCCGCATCGCGCCCAAACGTCGTCGTCAAAATCATGTACGCGCAGGCGATTCCCACCAGCACGCCGGTCATCTGGATCATGATGTGGGCGGGCGTCCAAAACGAATCTCGCCCAATCGACATGTGCCAGGAAATATCCCACGGCCCGCCGATCATCCCGCAAGCGACTCCCGCCACCATGCACCAAATCGTCCACGGCACGGACTCTACCTTCGACGCGGTCCCAACCCCTACGCGCGCTGCCATAGGCGGTCTTGCTATATGTTGTCCAAAAGGGATCGATTGGCCCATCGCAAGCCACTCCTTCGCCGCCACCACGAACGGCCGTTTTGATGCCTTGCCGCGAGTCTACACCCCGTCACCTATTCTGCAAACCGTCTGCCGCCCTTCCACTTCTGCACCTACCCCCAATTTACGTAATAACTTCCATTTTGTTACGTCCTTAAAACTAGATGGAACATTCGAGCGGTTACTTCGTTCATAAGGGTGCGGGCTAAAACCAGAAATCTTGTTTTTCAAGCGCTAAGCCCTGGGGGCACTGTAAATGCGA
Organism: uncultured Acidobacteriota bacterium; assembly: GCA_963784015.1. Taxonomy (GTDB): domain Bacteria; phylum Acidobacteriota; class Terriglobia; order Acidiferrales; family UBA7541; genus Acidiferrum. The sequence goes on along the minus strand of CAWAPX010000013.1, from coordinate 1,881,168 downwards.
ACTTTCTTAGGCCATCTGAAGCAAGTCTTCCGCCGTCTCGCGAATGCCCCACTTTTTACGGCTATTACGCTCATCACGCTCGCTGCAGGCGTTGGCGGCAACACGGTGGTCTTCAGCGTCCTCGAAGGCGTGCTCCTCAAACCGCTTCCTTATCCGAATCCCAACGAATTGATCGGCGTCTGGCACACCGCCCCTGGCATCAACATCACCGACCTCAACATGGCCCCTTCCAACTACTTCATCTATCGCGAACAAAACCAATCCTTTCAAGACATTGGTATCTACAACCGGGACGCGGTCAGCATTACGGGCGTTGCTGAACCAGAACGCCTCGACGCACTTGACGTTACGGACGGCACCATTCCCTTGCTCGGCATTCCGCCCATGCTGGGGCGCTCCTTCACCCGCCAGGACGATTCTCCGGGTGCACCGGACACCGCAATGATCACGTATGGATTCTGGAAAAAGAAATTCGGCGGCTCCGACTCCGTCATCGGGCAATCTATTACTTTGGATGGTAAGCCGCGCGAAATTATTGGAGTGCTTCCACAACGCTTCCATTTTCTCGATTGGAACGATCCCGCCGTGCTCCTTCCCTTAAAATGGGACCGCAACAAGACCAATCTTGGCAATTTCAGTTACGAAGGCATCGCCCGCCTCAAACCCGGCGTCACCATGGAGCAAGCCAGCGCCGACATAGCTCGCATGTTGCCTATCGTTTCGCGCACCTTCCCGGCGCCTCCCGGATTCAACGCGAAGATTTTTGACGATGCCCGGATCGGTCCGAATCTCCGGCCATTGAAAATAGACGTCATTGGCGACGTAGGCAGCACCCTTTGGGTGCTCATGGGCTCGATCGGCCTTGTGCTGCTGATCGCTTGCGCAAACGTCGCAAATCTTCTGCTGGTCCGCGTCGAAGGCCGCCGCCAGGAACTCGCCGTTCGCTCCGCACTCGGCGCGAGTCCTTTTCGCATCGCGGGCGAGCTTCTACTGGAAAGCATTACACTCGGCTTCCTCGGCAGCGCTCTCGGACTGGGACTTGCTTACGCGGCTCTTCGCGTCTTGGTCCTCGTTGCGCCTGAAGGCATTCCCCGCATCAACGAAATCGGCATCGACGGTCCCGTCCTGCTCTTCACTTTCGTCATTTCCCTTCTCGCCAGCGTGCTTTTCGGCTGCATTCCCATTTTCAAGTACGCAGGCGTCCGCCTCAGCACCGGCATTCGCGAAGGCGGCCGCGCCAACAGCGGAAGCCGCGAACAGCATCGCGCGCGTAGTGTTCTCGTAGTCGTGCAGGTCGCGCTCGCGCTGGTTCTGCTCATCTGTTCGGGACTGATGATCCGCACGTTCCGCGCGCTCACGCACGTCAATCCCGGCTTCGCTCAACCCGCGCAGGTACAAACTTTCCGCATCGGCATTCCAGACAATCAAGTTAAGGACGACGAAAGCGTCGTTCGCACGTTTGACGCTATGCGTAGCAAAATCGCCGCGATTCCTGGTGTCTCTTCCGTCACCATATCCACTTCGTTCCCCATGGACGGCAACTCCAGTAACGACCTCGTCTTCGCGCAGGATCGCGCTTACTCCGAAGGACAAATTCCCCCGATTCGCCGCTTCGCCTTCGTCATTCCAGGCTTCTTCGAAACCGAAGGGACTCCTTTGGTTGCTGGGCGCGATTTCACATGGACGGACATTTACAAGACGCTTCCGGTCGCAATTGTTTCTGAAAATTTCGCCCGCGAGTATTGGGATTCGCCTGCCAACGCCCTCGGCAAACGCATTCGCGTCGCCACCACCGACGACTGGCGCGAAATTATCGGTGTGGCCGCCGACGTCTACGGCGACGGAGTCAACAAGACTCCTCCGTCGATGGTCTATTGGCCCATCATGCGCGTTCGCTTCGAGGGCCAGGCGCAAGATGTCGCGAGCTACACCGCCTTTGGCATTCGCAGCCCGCGCGCCGGCTCCGAGTCTTTCCTAAAGGAAGTCCGCGAAGCCGTTTGGTCAGTGAATCCCAATCTTCCGCTCTCGCGCATGAATACTCTCGGCTATTACTACGCACACTCCATGGCGCGCACGTCGTTCACGCTGATCATGCTTGCTGTCGCAGGTGGTATGGCCCTTCTTCTAGGCGTTGTCGGCATTTACGGCGTCATCGCCTGCTCCGTCTCGCAACGCGTCCGCGAAATCGGCATTCGCATGGCACTCGGCGCTCAACAGCAATCCGTTACCGGAATGTTCATTCGCCACGGACTAATCCTGACCGGGATTGGCGCTGCTTTCGGACTGGTCGCCGCAGCCATCGTTATGCGCCTAATGTCGTCGCTCCTCTTCCACGTCAATCCGGTCGACCCCATCACCTACGCCGCCGTAACGCTCGGCCTCATCTTCACGGCCTTCATAGCCAGCTATCTCCCGTCGCGTCGCGCCGCCACGGTAGACCCGGTCGAGGCCCTTCGCGCCGAATAACGCGGATAATTAGCAAGGCGGAGTGCGGCAGCTCTGCTGCCGCCTTCTCCTTTGGCCAGCACCGCTCTAGACTGGCAGCCTCACTAGATCGCAGGATGTTGCAACGGCCTCACAACCTGCCGTCCGGCCAGCGGCTCCGCCTTCCATTTCCGCGCCTGCGCGATGCAGATCACGTGCAGCATCATGAATAGCGGCACAAAAAATGTCGGAATCAAGCTCAACGGCAGCACCGTCATCGCCACCATCGACGCGCCATGCGGATCAAGCAAACGCGCCGTCGTCCCCAGGCTCACCGCCGTAACAAGGTCCAATATTCCAAGCGCCTGCCAAAAAATAAACGTCCCGCGATGCGCTGGTTCCGCCAACTTCCATGCCGCGAATCCTGCGGTGACTCCAATAAACATGTCCCCATATCCGGCCGGCCACGCGAAAATCGCCGGCAATACATTTCGCGCCTGTAACAAGAGAAATGTGAATCCCACAACCCTCCACACTTGCACGGAAGTCAGAATTTTCGGGTCCAGCGACAAGGCAAAGTTGCGAAATCCTTCCGACGCTGCAAACCACAACGAAAACACAATTAGAGGAACCGTAGCTGCCACCGCAACCCCAACTCCAAACTGTGCCAATGGATTCAGAAACAAATGCGCCGCCGAAGCCCAGAAAACGGCGATAAACCAAACCGCGAGTAACCCAGCTGTGATTTTTCCATACTTGCTCATAGCGAACCTCCTTGTGTCTTACTGATTTCTGTTACGTGATGCGTGAGCTGCAAGAGACTCCCCCACTTCTGTTCCCCCAACTTCCCTCGAAGCCGTGATTGCACTTTTTCCCAAACGGGCAAAGCCCGCTTGAGCTTGGCTTCTCCCCTCGAGGACAAGCGTATTCGCCGCTCCCGGCGATCCTTCCCGCGCTGCTCCTCAACCCAGTCCTTTCGGGCCATGATCGCCAGCGTCCGCGTAAGGCTAGTGCTGTCCATCGCCAACATTTCGCCCAGTCGTCCTTGGGACACCTCCCCAGCCCGTTCCAACGCTTGCAGGATCGTGAACTGCGTTGACCGCAACCCCAAAGGCCGCAGTGCCTCCTCATACATCTGCGTAAGTGCCCGTGCGGTTCTGCGAAAGTTCGCGCACATGCACGGCAACTCCGGAATGAAGGATTGGCTCATGCCAGATAGATGTATATACATCTATATTGGTTACACAGATTCTTTTTCTAACTGGCGCGAATTATGACGAGCGGACAGGCACCAAATCCCCTTGATTGACTTGCATGGAGAGATACACCTAACATACGCCGACAATGGAGGACCCACGGACACCACCCGGCAGCCTGCCAACGACGTCGCGATACCGCGTTGTCGAGAAGCTTGGAGCTGGAGGAAATGGGGTGGTGTATAAGGCCGAGGACACCCGGCTAGGACGTTTCGTGGCCCTCAAGTTTCTCCCACCCGAAGGACAGCGGGATGCTCATGCGCTGGCGCGTTTTCAACGCGAGGCGCAGGCGGCATCAGCGCTAAATCACCACAACATCTGTACTGTCTTTGACATCGGCGAGCAGGATGGCCAGACGTTCATTGCCATGGAGCTGCTCGAAGGGCAGACGCTGAAGGAGAGAATCGGATCGCGTCCGCTGCCACTGGAGACGCTACTGGACTATGCGATGCAGATCGCCACAGGGCTGGAGATTGCACACAAAAACGGGATCGTTCACCGGGATATCAAGCCATCCAACATTTTTGTAACCAACCGGGGCGACGTGAAGCTGGCTGACTTCGGCCTGGCGAAGCGCGTGATTCTGGATAGCACTCCAATCGGCGAGTCGCCAACGGTTTCGGCTCCGATCACGGAGCGCGGCGCCATTGTCGGAACCGTGGCGTACATGTCTCCGGAACAGGCACAGGACAAGGAGATCGACGCGCGAAGTGACATTTTTTCGTTTGGGATTGTTCTCTATGAGATGGCGACCGGGAAGCGAGCGTTCCCCGGAGATTCTTCCGCAACGATCATCGGGGAGATTCTGCACAAAGAGCCGAAACCCATTCGCGAGTTGAATCCCCAGGTACCCGAAGAACTCCAAAGAATCGTTGCGAAGACTCTGGAGAAGGATCGGGAAGACCGTTATCAGACGGCACATGAACTGATGGTGGATTTGCGCCGGCTGATGAAGAAAGAGACGGAACGATCGCAGAGCGGGTTGCCGGCGGCGGTCGCAAAGCGAGAAAAGTCGAGGAAGTTGGTCTGGATTGGAGGCGCGGCTGCAGGTGTGCTCTGCGCTGCAGCATGGGTTGCGCTGACGAGCCGCGGCACGCCCGCCGATTCTGCGCCTCTCCCGATGGAGCAGGTCACCTTTTCGGGCGAAACCAAAAGTCCCCCCATCTTGACAGATGGATCGCGTATTTATTTCGTTAGCGAACACAATCCCGTGGAAATGTCCGTAAAGGGGGGAGACACCGCGCCTCTCCGCGCTGCGATCGGCGCCATGGGTATTCTCGATATTTCGCCCGATGGCTCTGAGTTTTTGCTTCTGCAGAACGATCTGTACGATGAAACACAGCGCGGAACAATATGGACTATGCCCGTACTGGGAGGTACAGCGAAACGGTTGGGGAATATCACGGCACGCGGCGCAAGCTACTCCCCGGATGGGAAATTGATTGCGTTCAATGAAAAAGAATCGGTCTATGTGTGCGACAGCGACGGACAAAACGTAAAGGAAATCTGGAACACCCACCACATGGTGCCGGGCAATCCCATTTTTTCTCCGGGCTCCAACAAAATTCGTGTAACGGTGTCGAGAAGCACCCTGGAAAACGATATTACGAGAATCTGGGAGCTGAACGTGGACGGCAGTAATCCACATCTGCTTCCTCTTCCTCGGCATTGGGCGGAGGACTCCGGCATTTATAACGGAATCTGGACGCCGGGCGGAAAACATTTTGTTTTTAGCTCGTACAAAGACGGAGCCAACAATCTTTACGAATATTTCGAGCCAAGCTGGTATGCGTTCTGGAACAAGCCGTCTGCAGTCCGATTGACGCCGGGCCAACCCGAAGTGATCGGAATGGCCCCTAGCCGGGATGGCAACGGAATGTTCGTCGTGGGGCGCCTGGCTCAGGGATCGCTGAATTTCTACGACGAAAAGGAAAAGCGATTTTTGCCGTATCTGGGAGGCCTACCGGCGACGCAGCTTGTGATCTCACCTGACCGAAAATGGATGGTCTACACGGATTATCCGAGAGGTTATTTGTGGCGCTGCAAGATCGACGGCAGCGAGAAGTTGCAACTCACATCCTCTCTGGCGCAGATGCCCACCTGGTCGCCCGACAGCAAGTGGATCGCATACACCAACTGGCAGGAGCTTTATCGCGTCAGCGTCGACAGCGGCGCACCAGAAAAGCTGACGTCCGAGGGTTTCATGGAAGTACTGCCGAGTTGGTCGCCGGACGGGAAGTCCATCTACTATAACGATTACCCAATCGCGGGACACCTGCGCATCCGTATTCTGGATCTGGCGACGAAGAAGGTATCGACCATGCCGGGATCGGATGGCTACTATGCGCCATTGTGGTCGCCCGATGGGCAGTACCTCGCAGCAATTCAGAATCCACCGAAGAGCCTGGCGATTTATTCCGTAAAGACCAAGCAGTGGAAACAGTTGAAGGTTTTTGAACACGATTGGGGATTTTTTGTGTGGACACCGGACTCGAAGTCGCTTTATTTGATGCGAGGTCCGTCGGAAGCGGCGACCGGCGAGCAGACCGGAATCTACAGGCTGACGGTATCAGATGGGAAATGGGAATTATTCGTAAAGTTTACGGGGTTGAACCCCTCCCTGAACGGAACGCTGGATTTCGTATCCATCACTCCAGAGGGCTATATCGCAACGATGAGCGATAACAGCGTAACCCAGATTTATCAGATGAAGTGGAAGCCTGCGGAGTAAGGCTCTGGGGCGAAGGGCATGGATTTGGTCGGTTCCGCGGTCCTTCTAGCTCTCGCCTTTCCGTCGCTCATAGTATTCTGAGAACAGCACCATGAACCGCGTTTATCTCGATTACAACGCCACAACGCCCGTCGCCCCGCAAGTGCTCGACGCCATGCTTCCCTATTTCTCCGGCGACTTCGCCAACGCCTCCTCCATCCACACCCCCGGCCAGCGCGCTCGCGCCACCGTCGAAACCGCCCGTGAACAAGTGGCCGCGCTCATTGGCGCTCGTTCCCAGGAAGTTGTCTTCACGAGTGGCGGCACCGAATCCGACAACCACGCCATCTTCGGCGTCATAAACTCACCTGTGGCACAGCCAATCCTGGCTGTGCGCCTTTCGTCAACGGAATCAGCTCCACACATCATCACCACCACCATTGAACACGAAGCAGTCCTAAACGCCTGCCAAGCCGCCGAAAAACAAGGAGTCAGCGTCTCGTATCTGCCAGTCGATCGCGAAGGCCGAGCCGATCCTGAATCCGTCCGCAAAGTCATCCGACCCGAAACCGTCCTCATCACAATCATGCATGCCAACAACGAGCTAGGCACCGTCCAGCCTCTCGAAGAGATCGGCCGCATCGCCAAAGAACACAAAATCTATTTCCACACCGACGCCGTCCAGTCCGCCGGGAAAATTCCGATTGACGTAAACGCCCTAAACGTCGATCTGCTCTCGCTTTCTGGCCACAAACTCTACGCCCCCAAAGGCGTCGGCGCACTCTACGTTCGCAGCGGAACTCGTCTTGCGCCAACTTCTCTACGGCGGCCACCATCAGCGGGGATTCCGCCCCGGCACTGAGAACGTCGCTGGAATCGTCGGCCTCGGCAAAGCCGCGGAAATCGCACGCAATTCCCTTTCGAGCGACGCCCACCAAGTCTCGGCACTGCGCGACCAACTCGAACGCGGCTTGCTCGATCGCGTCCCTCAAATCCGTGTGAACGGCAGCCGCGCTCCGCGCACTCCTAATACAATCAACGTCCAGTTCGCAGGGATCGACGGCGAGGCTTTGGTCATCGCGCTGGACCTTAAAGGACTTGCCTGCTCAGTCGGTGCAGCCTGCTCCTCCGGAGCCGTCGAGCCATCGCACGTCTTGACCGCCATCGGCCTCTCGCAAGAAGAAGCCAAGTCCAGCCTTCGCTTCAGCCTCGGCCGTCACACCACACAATCCGAAATCGACTTCGCGCTGGAAATAATCCCCGCCACAATCGCGCAGCTCCGCGCTCTCTCGCCTACATACCGCAAAGAGATAGCGGCCCAGTAGGGTCACGGCACGCCCTGCCCGTCTTTCGCGATATAATAAGCAGTCCATGCAATCGACTACCGAATTCGACACTCTGCCAGAGCGTGCAGAACCGCGACGCGGCTTGGTCGTTATCGCCATGTCCGGCGGAGTCGACTCATCCACCGTCGCCGCTGTCCTCCAGGAACAAGGCCGCCCTATCGTCGGCCTCACCATGCAGCTCTGGAATCAACGCCGCTTGCCTGAATTGCAAGGCGACGGCCCCAAGCAACACCGCTGCTGTTCGCTCGACGACGTCTATGACGCCAAGCGCGTCGCCCAGCACTTGAATTTTCCGCATTACGTGGTGAACTTCGAGCAGCAGTTCGAGCAGCGCGTCGTGCGCCCCTTCGTCGATCAATATCTTGGCGGCCGCACTCCGATTGCCTGCACCAACTGCAACACGGACGTGAAGTTCGAGCCCCTTCTGCGCATGGCGCGCCAGATTGGCGCGGAGCGTTTGGCCACGGGCCATTACGCACGCATCCGCCGCAACGAACAAACCGCGCGATGGGAACTCTTGCGTGCGCGCGATGAAAGCAAAGACCAGTCGTATTTTCTCTGGGGGCTTTCCCAAGACCAACTATCAAGCAGCGAGTTTCCGCTTGGCGAACTGACCAAAGAAGAGGTTCGCGCGCTCGCGCGCCGCACAAATCTTCCCGTAGCCGAAAAGCCGGAAAGTATGGAGCTGTGTTTCGTTCCAACCGGAAATTACGTCCAATTCATCCAAGCCTATTCCAAGGACGCGGGAATCTCGCTGTCGCAAGCCGAAGGTGAAATTGTTACAGAAGATGGCGCAGTCGTCGGCCATCACAATGGTGTCCACAACTTCACGATTGGCCAGCGCAAAGGTCTTGGCTTTTCCGCCGGCAAACCGCTCTATGTGCTCTCTATCGACACGCACAGGAATCGCGTGGTCGTGGGGGATGACGACGCCCTGCGCACAACGGCCTTTGAAGTGAACGATGTGAACTGGGTTTCCATCGAACAACCTTCAAGCCCGATTCGAGCCGCCGTTAAAATCCGGCACAAGCACGAGCCAGCGCCGGCAATTGTCGAAGCTCTAGATGATGCCCGCGCGCGAATTATTTTCGATACGCCACAGCGCGCCATAACGCCAGGCCAAGGCGCCGTCTTCTACGAAGGCGACCGCGTCCTAGGCGGCGCCTGGATTAAATAAATGATACCTAGCTGAGATTCCGAGAAGACGAGCCGTCAGAGCGAAGCAAGGCAGCACCGAGGTAATGAGAAGAAAGAAAAGGAAAGAAATTCTCGAATGTGGGAAAGCTGACGCGGGTCAGCAAAATAGAACGGCCATCAAGGGAAGACGAGTTTCGAGTTTCGAGTTTCGAGTTTCGAGTTTCGAGTTTCGAGTTTCGAGTTTCGAGTTTCGAGTTTCGAGTTTCGAGTTTCGAGTTTCGAGTTTCAGCTGTCTACTCTTCAAATAAACAGCTCTTCTTCCTGCTCAAGCGGTTCGTCGGGACGGCGCCGTTCGCGTCGTGACCGCAGCAGGTCGATTCCCACTTTGATTCCCTGAAGAAGCGCGGAAGCCTTCTGCATTGGCCGCCAAACCGTGCTCTTGAATTGAGTTCCGGCATCTTCCACGGTTTCGAGCGCGCCGGTTAGAATGCGATCTGCGTGATTCAACTGTCCGCGCAGGCGGTCCGTAGCATCGGTGAGCACGCGGTCCATTTTCTGGGCCTGCCCGCGAGCCAAGTAAACGACGTGCGCCGCATCCGCTACCATGTTTGAAATTTTCGGCTGCGTGTCATCGAGAAGAATCTGCGCGCGAGTGAGAATCGGCCCAACTCTGGTATTCAAATCGGTGACGAGCCCGTTAACCTTTTTGGTGGTCTGTCGAAATTCAATAAACAAAGCAATCAGCATTACTCCCTGGACCACTAGGGCGATCGACGCGACAATGCTGAAAATCATCAGCCAAGTATCCATTCTCGCCCCACGCGTCCTCTAAGGAGGACGCAATCAAACCGTGCCAGTCTCCCCGTGCCGAACTTTCATCGCTTCAGTCCTTCGGCGCTTCAATGCACCACAGCTTCAGCTACTCAAAGCTTCCTTACATACGTGTTTCAAGACACGCTGCGTCAAGACTTTGAAGCTTCGCGACGATAGGCCTCGCGTGCGCCTTCGACGGCCGCGGAAATCGAATCCTTGCCGCGCGACGCCGCATCTTTGCTGCGCTCGATCAGGTCGTCAGCGCGCTCGCGAAGTTCTTTGGCTTTGCGCTGCGCGAAGTCGCGGCCCTCATCGGCTTTTTGAGAAAGAAATTCGCGCGTTTCTTCGCCAGACTTCGGTGCAAACAAAATTCCCACCAGCGCGCCCACGCCCAGACCAACTAGAAAATAAGTGACCTTGGAACCTACATTGTCCGCCATGAGAACCTCCAGAAAAACCGTAACATAGCGGCACGCAGCACGCAATATAGGCTAACCAGTATGTGTCACTCAGTCTGGTTATCGTCGCGATTATCGAAAGATTGCAGCGCGCCGAGCTGTTCGAAGAGTTTTTCTGCAGTTTTTCGCGGGATCACCTGGCCCACTTTTTCTAGACCGGCCCGGCGCACATTAATGACGCTCCCAAATTCCCGCAAAAGTTTTTGTGCCGTGCGTGGGCCGAGGCCTGGAATGCCGGTTAGCGCGGATTTAGTCTGGCGTTTGGCGCGGCGCTGCCGGTGAAACGTGACTGCGAAGCGGTGCGTCTCGTCGCGGATTTGTTGGATGAGGTGTAGGACCGGAGAGTGATGTTCGAGGACGATCGGTTCGTCTTCTTGTCCAAAGACGTACAGAATTTCTTCTTTTTTTGCGATGCTGGCTAGAGGCTGATTGATGATTTGCAGCGAATCGAGCGCTTGCGCGGCTGCGTGGAGTTGGCCAATACCGCCGTCAATGAGAATGAGACTCGGTAGAGGCTTTTTCTCTTCCTGTAGGCGGCGATAGCGGCGCGTCACCGCTTCTCGCATGCTAGCGAAGTCATCGTTCTTCCAAATTGGCAATGCCGCGCCGGGGAGCGCGGAGACGGGCAAGGCGTTGCTGGAATCGTCGCTTGGGTCTTCGTCTCCACGGATGATGAATTTTCTGTAGTCCGATTTTTTCATATGGCCGTTTTCCCAAACGACCATCGAGGCGACCGTATCCGTTCCCTGAATATGCGAGATATCGAAGCTCTCGATGCGCTGCGGCTCTTCGGGAAGATTCAAAGCGTTTTGCAAGGCTTCGCCTATCGCTTTCGAACTCGGTTTCAGCACACGAAACCGCTGTTCGAACGAATGCTTTGCATTGCTTTCGACGAGGTCCAGAAACGAACGTTTGCTGCCGCGCTGGGGGGTGAAGATTTCTACTTTATGCCCAGCGCGCTCGGCCAGCGTTTCCTCGAGAAGTTCGCGATCTTCGAAATCGATGGGCACATGAATTGCTTTCGGCAGATAATCCGCTTCCAGATAAAGCTGCTTGAGAAGCGACGGAACAAATTCCTGCGGGTCGAACTCTTCGAGGTCTTCCCAATAAAATTCTCGGCGATCGACGACGCGTCCCCCGCGCAAGTGAAATAGATTCGCCGCGACGAGCGGCGGTTCGGCGTAGTACGCGAGTACGTCGGTGTCATCGCCCTGAGCTGAAGCGATGCGTTGACGTTCTTCTATATCTTCAAGTGTCCGCAGAAGGTCGCGATAGGCGGCTGCTTGTTCGAATTGTTCTTTTTCGGCGGCGGCCGTCATTCGAGCTTCGAGGCTCTTGATCAGGTCGTGGCGGCGGCCTTCTAGAAATAAGCGGACGTCGCGGGCGGCTTCAGCATAGCGCTCGTCCGTTGTGAGCCCAGTAACGCACGGGCCGAGGCACCGATGAATGTAATACTGCAAACACGGCCGCGGATGGCTGCGTGTGAGATCGACCGTGCAGCTCGGGACGAGAAAACGCTTGTGAACGAAATGCAGAATCCGGCGCGCGAGTCCTGCGGGGAAATAAGGGCCAAAATAGAGCGAACCGTCCTTTTTGATGCGGCGGGTGAAATAAACGCGAGGGTATTTTTCCGCGGCTGTGAACTTAATGTATGGGTAGGTCTTGTCGTCCCGCAGCATGACGTTGAACTTGGGCCGATATTTCTTGATTAGATTGTGTTCGAGAGCGAGGGCTTCGCGTTCGTTGCCAACGAGAATGGTTTCGAGGTCGGCGATCTCGCGGGCGAGCGAACCGGTTTTTGCGTTCACCCAGCTCGATTCCAGAAAATACGAGCGCACGCGACTGCGCAGCGACGCGGCTTTGCCGACGTATAGCACATTGCCGCCAGCGTCCTTGAACAGGTAGACGCCAGGGCTTTCGGGAAGCAGCGCGGCTATTTCTCGGGGTTCCATGGGAGTGCAGCGCAGAATTTATGCTTAAGCGCCAACTTCCATCATACTAGAATTGTAAAGAGTGGCTGGTGAACGGAGACCGGTGAATCGTGACGAGCGGAAGACGGGAGTTGGCAACATGTTTGGCGAGCGGGCGCATCCAACGGACAAGATGAAAAAAGTCGCGCGAAACTTTCTAATTACAATGCTGCTCGGTTTCGTGATCCTCATAATGCCGACGCGGAATCTTGCGCAGGACCCGCCACCGCCTCCACCAGACCCGGCCGACAAGCCGGCCGCGCCGCAGGACAAACCCAAGTTCCCTAAGCCAACTCCGGACAACGCGACGCAGAATGCGCCGGATCAACCGACCTGGGACCCATTGCGCGCTGAAAAAGACATGCAGGTGGGCGAATATTACATGCACAAAGGCGATCTCGACGCGGCCATGGACCGCTTCGAAGACGCCGCCTTGGCGAAGCCCGGCTACGCACTTCCCTACCGGTACTTGGGCGAAGCGCAAGAGAAAAAAGGAATGAAGAAAAGGGCCATCCAGTCCTATAAGCGCTATCTGGATCTATATCCGAAGGCCGAAGACAAAGACAAAATCCAGAAAAAGATCGACAAACTGTACAAGGACGTGGAGAAAGAAAGAAGTCGTTGAGCTAGCCCGCTACTGCAAGTTGCGCAGGCTATTCGATTGTGAAAGTCGCCGACGTCAACAGCTTTTTGCCCCTTAGCTTTGCACGGCAATCCAAGTCTGGAAAAGAACCGCGCCAGTAGTTGAGTCGGAGTCGCATCCTTCCCGGACCGTTCAGGCGGAACGGAAAATCTTTTGACTCCCCGACCTCCAGCACAATGGCACCCCTAAAGCTGCCGACATCAGGGCCGATGATGAGAGTACCCCATTTACCATCGTCGTTCTGCTGTACCCAGAAAGGGGATGGCGTGCTCTCAACTTCGCCGCCTTTCATGGATGTTTGTCCGAACTCGACGCAAAAAGTGATGGCGTACTTGCCCCCGTTTTCAACCTTGGCAGGAATCTCCTCACCCACTTTGTATTGCCTCACCGGAACAGTTATTTTCACCTGAGCAGTGGCAGCGGTGGTCAAAATAAGAGAAAACCAAAGGGATGAGAGAACTAAGCGTTTCACTCGGGCAGTATATGCCAAAGCACCTTGTGACCAATGTGGGTATTGTGATCGAAATCGGTATCATCCCACAAACTTAGCGGGCGAGATGATCGAGAATGCGCCGCGCGCGGGCGAAATCGGCAAAGAGTTTCTCTTCGGCGCGGAATTCGGGGGAATGGGAGACGAGGCTGCAGCCAGAGCGGCGCGTGGGATGCTTAACGTGGAGCATTTCGTGGTAGAGCACGTATTCGACGGCAACTTGCGGGACGCCGGGATGATCCATGCGGCGATTTAGCAAAATTTGATTGGGGCCAGGGTCGTAGCAACCGAACTGGCGACGCCAACTGCGCATGCTCCAGCCAATGTGAGGGGGTTGCAGACTTCCAGAAAAATATTTCTCGTTTAATTGCTCGAACATTTTTTCAAGGTCGAAGTGCCGGCCGCGCGGGCCAGTGGAGGCAAGACGAACGCGGCCGCGTCGCATGCGGCTGATACGGCTGCGGGTGCGATTAGAGCGCGCGTAGTTCAAATAGGGCTCGACTAACGCGCGGGTAGCCTTGCGTCGATAGACGCGCGAGAGCAACAACGCGGCGGCCCCTTCCAGAACCGGAAGCGGAGCACGCTGCAGCAAATCCGAAAAGCGTACGAAAACTACATCCTCGCGACGGCGAATCGTGAGCACGAGGCTGGCGTAAGGATAGAAATCCACGCGGAAGCGTGGCGGCCGGCCATCGCAGCCGAGCCGAGTGAAAACACGCTGAAAAAGCGCCGCGCCACCCGGGACTTGAGAACTCGCGCGGCGCGACGGCTTGCGTTCCTTTTTCGTGGCGGTTTTCTTTGCAGTCCCACGTGTAACGCGCCGAGAGGGAGGGGCCCTTCGAAGCTCAGGGTCAACAAGCCCCTCCCCTACAGAGGAGTCGGGAGTCGCTACTTGGAGCGGCGGCGCACTATCCATCCCCAAGCTAAGTTGCAGCGGTGGTGCCACCCGCTTCGCCGGAGCGAATTCTCTTGCAGCGTTCATTTCTTTCGCCGCACTGGGGGCGGAGCAACGTTTTTCTTGGCCGCATCAGCTTCTTTGGCCGCGTCGCGGGTGCCTTCCAAAGCGTCATCGAGATTGTCCTTATAGAACTCGGAATCGGCCGCATCGGTGGGGATCTTTTGCAGAATGGCGAGAAAATCCTTGGTACGCGAGGCCATCAAGTCGATGCCTTTGCGAATATTCTGCTGCTTCTCGATCCCCAATTGGATGAGGTCCGCGGCATCATCGACGCAGCCGACGTAGGCGTTCAGAAGAGAATTCACCATCTCTACATGCCTATTGTCAGAGGGATGCTCCAATTCATACTGAAGCTTTTTGATGCGGTCATCCGCGAAAGACAGGAATAGCGTGATCCTCTCGTTGGGCGTATCGGCTTCGCGAATCTTGTCAGCCTCGAGAGAGGAAAGATAATCTTTCTGAGTCTGAGCGTTGCTGCGAGCAGCTAAGGCACCGCAGAGAATTATTACAGACAAAAATAAAAGACTGTGACGTAGTTTCATAAGTGCACTTCCAAATCGGGAAGACCGCCGGTCGGGACCGCGGGTACCGCCGGCTTGTTCTCATGCTTTCTCGGGAAGAGGAATCTCAACAATTCATCGTCGAAGGTCAGGAGATCAGTTCGAACTAGCTGTAGCGGAGGCTTATACTCCGCAGGCGCCACGAGCAGAAGTTCGTCAATCTGACGCAAACCCTTTTGCACGTGCATTTCGAGCTGCCGGTAACCATTGGAATGGCGCTCGGCGTCGGGTTTTTCTTTTTCCAGCACCTGCGATGCGGTGCGCACGTTATCCCTATATTTCTCCATGATCAGGCCGACGGTGACGTAATCACCAGACTTCTCCGCGCGACTGGCTTCCTCAAATTCGGCATCACCGAGCTTTTGCAGCATTCTTGCTTTGTGCACTCCATTCGTTTCGCTGTCGAAGTGCGCCTGAAGTTCGCTCAGCTTGTCTGCGGCGATCGCAACGGCACACAACATCGCCATCACGATTGGCAATGCAACGCGTTGCGCTGCCCGGGGCCCCATGCGATTACCTTTTCTGCTCCAGCATACGACGCAAAACCTTGCTGCGCTGCTGCGCTTGCCAGACCTGGTCGGGATTCTTGTCCTGGTCGAGCGCGAGAAATTTCTCGTAGGCTTCGAGCGCAGGCTTGGGCTGGTTTAGTTTATCGTAGCAGAGAGCGCGGATAAACCACTCGCCTGCCCCGGGAGTTTCCACCTTAGCGATCAAGTCCTGCGCGGCGAGCGTGGCTGAAAAGTTTCCGCCGAGATAGTAAGTGGTCCTGAGGTCTTTCCAATAGACGAGATTGTTTTTGTCGAGCTGCAGCGCGACCTTAAGTTCTTTCTCGGCAGAAACAAAATCGCGCTTTTGAAGATATATACGCCCCAAGCCACCATGAAGCTCCGCGTCGTTGGGAGTAATGGCGAGGGCTTTGCGAAGTGTAGCGATGGAATCGTCCCATTTTTTCTGAGCGATTTGAATATCGGCACGGGAACGCAGCGAATCGAGTGTCGGAGGTTTGCCCGCGTCGGCGCGATCTAGTTCGGCGAGCGCCGCATCGTATTGCTTTTGCTCAATCAGAAGATGGACCGTGCGGGATTCCGCGCCAGGAGTGTTCGGTTGCACGGCGAGATAGTCGCGATAAGCGGCGGCAGCCTCGGGTTTCTTTTGCGCATCCAGAGTTTGCGCCAGCCCAAGGAGCGCTTGCGGTGACTTCGGCTCGATTTCGAGCGCGGCGCGGAATTTAGTCTCGGCGTCGGAATAGCGTTTTAGGCCAACGTAGAGATTGCCGAGGTGAATAACCGTTTCCACATCGCGGGGATCGAGTCGCAGAGCGGCTTCGTAGGATTCGACGGCGCCGGGAATGTCTCCGGAGCGCTCCAGTGCGTGGCCGAGCAAGAATCGTGGGCGGCTTTGCGCCGGAAGAAGATCTACTGCTCGGCGAAGTGGCGCGACAGCTGCTGCAGGATCTTTTTCCGACAAAAGAATCCCTAGATTGAGAAAAGCTTCGGACATCTTCGGGTCGAGTGTGGTGGCGCGTTCGTATTCCGCGCGGGCTTCTTCGGGGCGCTTTAGCGCGGTGTAAGCATACCCGAGTTGGAAGTGCGCCCAGGCGACCTCAGGTTTTTCTGCTATGAACTTTTGGAGCGGCGTGAGGGCGGCTTCGAATTGGTTCGCGTCGATGTCCTTTTGCGCTTCGTCGAGGAGATCGTTTAACGGGTTGGCTAATTTTTGGCTGCGGCTTTGGGATTGGTCGGGGGGAGATTTTTGTTGCGCTAAAGATCGGAAGGCGGATACCACTGAGGCGGCACTTAAGACGGGCACGGCGTGCCGTGCCCCTACGATTAAAATCGCGATGGCCGTATGTCTAGCGAAACTTGGAAGCTTCATTGTTCGGGCGGAGGATTTCCTGCGCCATTGGCGATTGTACCTGAAGGCATCGTGGACTTGGATGCGCCGTTCGTCGAGCGCTTTGCCTGGCCGTTCCCGTTGAGGACGCGGGCCAGAAACCGGCCAGTGTGGGAGTTTTGATTGCGAGCCACTTGTTCGGGAGTACCGGTGGCGATGATTTTGCCGCCTTGGTCGCCGCCTTCCGGCCCCATGTCAATCAGCCAATCGGCGGACTTGATTACGTCCAGATTGTGCTCGATGACGAGAAGCGAGGCGCCCGATTCCAGAAGCTTACGGAAAGCGGAGAGCAGTTTAGCGATGTCGTCAAAATGGAGACCGGTGGTTGGCTCGTCGAGGATGTAGAGAATGCCCTGATTTTCTGTGCGCGCTAGATGCGCGGCTAGTTTCAACCGCTGGGCTTCTCCTCCGGAAAGTGTAGTGGCCGATTGGCCCAAGCGTAGATAGCCGAGGCCAATTTCATTCAGGATGCGCAGCTTGGAGACGACCTTGGGCACTCCATTGAAAAACACCAGTGCCTCACGCGCGGTGAGCTGCAGAACTTCGTGCACATTTTTGCCGCGATAGCGCACGTCGAGGACGCTGGTTTTAAAACGCGTCCCGCGGCATTCTTCGCAGACAAGCTCGACATCAGCCAGAAATTGCATTTCAACCGTAACGGTGCCGTCGCCTTGGCAGGTTTCACACCGGCCTCCGGGAACGTTGAACGAAAAGTGGCCGGCTGTGAAGCCGCGACGCTTGGCATCGGGAGAGGCGGCAAAGACTTCGCGTATGGCGTCGAAAGCTTTGAGATAGGTCGCGGGATTCGAACGCGGCGTGCGGCCAATCGGAGATTGGTCCACGATAACTACTTCGCGAATGTTCGCATCGCCTTCCAGGCGGTCGCAGAATTCCTTGACGCTGCCACCCGTGCGCTTTGCGGCCAAAGCGCGATAAAGAACGTCGTGGACCAGCGTGGATTTGCCGGAGCCGCTGACGCCGGTTACGACCGTAAGCGTGCCAAGCGGAATCATCAGATCGATATTTTGGAGATTGTGGAGCGTTGCGCCGTAGAGGCGCAGAAATTTGCCGTTGGGCTTATGGCGAGTATTGGGGATAGGAATCGCGAGTTCGCCGCTCAGGTACCGGCCGGTGAGAGACTTCTGATCGGCAAGCATGCCTTCGTAATTGCCAGCAAAAAGAAGTTTGCCGCCGAGTTCTCCCGCGCCCGGGCCGAGATCAATGACATGATCGGCGGCGCGAATCGTATCCGGATCGTGTTCGACAACCAGCACAGTGTTGCCAAGATCGCGCAGGGACTTGAGGATGTCTATCAGGCGCTGTGTGTCCCGCGGGTGAAGACCGATGGAGGGTTCATCCAGCACGTAAAGCGCACCGACGAGATGCGAGCCGAGCGAAGTGGCAAGCTGAATGCGCTGCGATTCGCCGCCCGAAAGCGTCGACGTGAGGCGATCGAGCGTGAGGTAGTCGAGGCCCACTTCATCCAGGAATTGTAGACGGCTGCGAATTTCTTCCAGAATCTTCTCGGCGACTTTGGCTTGCAATTCGGAAAGCACCAGCGTCGAGAAGAAAGTGCGCGCTTCTTTCACCGTAAGCTTGGTGATCTCCGTGATCGAGCGGCCTGCAACACGCACCGCGCGGGCTTCGGGTCGAAGGCGCGTGCCGCTGCATTCCGGGCACGTAGCATAGCCGCGGTAGCGGCTGAGAAAGACGCGTACGTGCAATTTATATTTCTTCCGTTCGAGCCAATTGAAAAAGCCTTTTACTCCTTCGAAATCGCTTTCCGGATCGCCTTCGAGAACCAGCCGGCGCTGTTCTGCAGTGAGTTGGCGCCAGGGAATATTGAGCGGGATGCCGCGTCCCCGTGCCCATTTTTTTACATCCTGCAAGAGGCCGCGGAAACGCGGTTTGGTCCAGGGCTCGATGGCGCCTTCATCCAGCGACTTGCTGGAATCAGGCACGACGAGGTTCAGGTCAAAGTCAATCGTGTTGCCGAATCCCTGGCAACGCGGGCACGCGCCGTAGGGATTGTTGAAAGAAAAAAGCCGGGGCTCGGGCTCCTGGTATAGCGTGCCGTCGTTTTTGCATTCGAAGCGCTCGTTGAAGGTAAGGCGTTCGGCGCGATTGCCGGCCGAGTCGGAGATAAATTCCAGAATGGCCTCCCCGCCGCCCTCGCGATAGCAAATCTCGACGGAATCGGTGAGACGCGAGCGCGATTCAGGATTCACGGACAAGCGATCAACGAGAACGTACACGGGTTTCGAGAAATCAACATCGAGAAGGGTTTCCGGCGACGAAAATTCGTGCACGCGCCCGTCTTGATAGAGACGGTTGAAACCACGCTTTTGAATGTCGCCGAGAGCCTGTTTGAGCAACTCTTGTGGGGGCGCGGCGGTTTTTTTCTTGGGAACGCGACGCGCCCCGCCAGTCGCGGTTGGCGCTTGAGGGATTCGAAGCGGATACATCACATAGAAGCGCCTACCCGGCGCGAACGACAAAACCCGGGAGGCAATTTCCTCGGGGCTATCACGGCGGACTTCCGCGCCGCACTTGATGCAGAAAGTTTGCCCGCAGCGCGCGAAAAGAAGCCGCAGGTAATCGTAGATCTCCGTTGACGTAGCGACTGTCGAGCGCGGATTGCGCGTGGAATTTTTCTGCCGAATGGCAACAGCAGGAGCAATGCCTGAGATTTCGTCGACGTCAGGTTTCTCCATGCGCTCAAGGAACTGGCGAGCATACGAAGAGAGAGACTCGACATAGCGCCGCTGGCCTTCGGCGTAAACAGTGTCAAACGCGAGCGAGGATTTGCCGGAACCACTTACGCCAGTAACAACGGTAATAGCGTTGTGGGGAATCTCGACGGTAATGTTACGAAGATTGTGAACGCGGGCTCCGCGGACGCGGATAGCCTCTTGTTCGCTCAGCACGGGCGTGAGTTCTTTGGTGGCCAAGGGGAAGCTCAGACAGCGCGCTCCGAGAGCGCTGCCCAAACTTCTAATTATACGACCATGCCAAAAGAGGAGCAAACGCGCTATTTGCTTAGGACTTTGCTGAAAGTAGCGGCGGTAATTGCCGAAGCCATCTTTGTAGTACCTACTGTTCCTCAGTGAGGGTGATAGTGCCAACGCCGCCCGCAACCTTGAGGTGAACGGTTACCGGCGACTTGCCATAGAGTTCGTTAGTGTATTCGTCGCCGTCATGTTTGAGGCCATGCGCGCTAATCGTGCCTATTCCACCGCTGGCATTAACAATCACTCCGACATTCTTCGGCAGGCGAATGTTGGCCTCTCCGACGCCACCTTCGATATCAGCAACGAGATCGGACTTGCGATCGCCCGTGAGGTCGACATCGACCTGACCCGCACCCATGTCCAGATTGAGGCGGGTCACATCAATGTCACGCAATCGCAGATTGCCACGCCCGGCGCCCATATCGATCTTGATTTCGAGCGGAATGTCGTTGGCGAAATGCAGAGTCCAGTGGTTGTCGGTAGTCGTGCGGATGTGGCTCTCGGAATCATCCTGAGAAATTCTCAAGTCGCCAACGGTTCCGTTGACGGAATAATCCACCCTAGGGGTGCCGGAAGATGAGCGATAGTCAAAATCAGACTCCAGAAGATGGCTGGAGCCACCGCTCAAGTTCAATTCCCCAGCCCCCATTTCCAAAGTAGCGCGAACGCTCTTCGCATTTTGCCGGTCGATAGTGTGGGATTGATGTTGCATCGCATAGACCGTGCTGCCGCGCCAGTGATTGAATCTCCTCCCGTGCCACAGGAGAGCAACCAAAACGAGCACGAATAGGCACGCGCCAACCGTCGCTCCGAGCGAGCCACCGCCCGACGGCGCATCAGGATGCTGCCGACGTTGCCAGCTGTCCCAAATTTTTCCCGCGCCGATGAAAATAAGGATGAGTGGCCAATACGTCCACAGTATTGGCCACGGATCAAACGAGGGATGCCAATTGCCGTAGAGAACGATCGCGCCAACCGCAATCAACAAGATCGGAAAGACAAGTGAAGTGCGCCGGGGAGTGCCGTCTTGAACCATCACACACCTCTTCACCCTGTACTACGCACGAATTACGAAAAAAGTTCAGCAGTTGAGAAATAAACTGTCGGTTCCCGAGAATACTGGCCTTCCCTGAGATGGTCAACGTGTCCTAAGCATCGCGGCAATCCAACAGGCGACTGCTCGCCTTTGTGCTAAAGTGCGGCGGAACGCAAAATGTTGGACTGATAGAGATGCGAAAGGTTTAGCAATGGCACCATTCGAACGCGTCATCTGGATCGTCCTGGACAGCGTCGGCATCGGCGAACTGCCCGACGCCGCTGATTATGGCGACGTGGGCCGTACAACACTTGGACACATTGCGGAGTCCCGCGCGCTGCTCTTGCCAAACCTTCTGCGACTTGGCCTTGCGAATATTGCCCCGCTGGCCCATCTCCCACCAGCGTCCTCGCCGATAGGAGCATACGGAAAAGGCGCAACCCACTCACCTGGAAAAGATACCACCACAGGACATTGGGAAATGGCAGGAGTCTGGCTGGACCAGGCGTTCCCAACGTATCCGCACGGTTTTCCGCGAGACCTAATCGCGGAATTTGAAAAGCAGATCGGTCGCGAAACGCTCGGGAACAAGCCCGCCTCTGGCACGGAAATTATCAAGGAGCTTGGCGAAGAACACGTCCGAACCGGCAAGCCAATTGTCTACACGTCAGGCGACAGCGTCTTTCAGATCGCCGCGCACGAAGATGTGATTCCGATCGCCGAACTCTATCGCATGTGCGAGATTGCGCGTAAATTGCTCGACGGGCCGAACCGCGTCGGGCGCGTAATCGCGCGCCCCTTTGCAGGAACCCCTGGGCATTTCGCGCGCACAACCCGGCGCCACGATTACGCTGTTGATCCTCCCAAGCCGATGTTGCTGGATGTACTCGCCGAGCACGCCGTGCCTGTCTTTGGAATCGGCAAGATTCATGACATCTATAACGGCCGCGGTGTCGAGAAATACGTCACGACCACTGGCAATGCGGATGGCATGCTGAAACTTACCGAAGCCTTGAACGAGCGAACCAGCGGATTGATTTTTTGCAACCTCGTGGATTTCGACATGCTCTTCGGCCACCGCAAAGATGTCGAAGGCTTCGCCCAATCCCTAGAAGAATTTGACAGATTGCTCGAGCCATTTTTGACACGGATGCGCGCTTCCGATTTGCTGATCATCACTGCAGACCACGGCTGCGACCCAGATCCTCGCTGGCCAACTACTGACCATTCGCGCGAGTACGTTCCGATCCTGGCCTATTCCCCGCGCAGCGGCGCAGGCGTAAGCCTCGGCATCCGGCAAACTTTGGCAGACATGGGGCAGACCATTGCCGATAACTTTGGCGGCAAAATTCCTCACGGAAAGAGCTTCCTAAACGAGATCGTGGGAGCTCAGCTATGACTCCTACACGCCTTGAGCAGTCAAGTCTGCTCGAAAACTGTCTATTTTCTGCGACTTAGCGCATCATGACTTCCTAACGTAGTCGGTGCCAAACTAACAGCGCAGAGTGGAAGTGGTCTCTCGCGGAGGGAGCAACGGTATGGATATGTTCAGAGGGAGCGGGCGGGGCGACGCCGAGTTCGAGATGAAGAGGGCCGCTCCGTTTTTGAAGTTGGGCATCATTGCCATTGGAGTGCTGCTCGTCTTATTGGTGATGGGGGTGTTTCTGCTTCGCGTGACGCGCATTGAACCAGGCCACGTGGGTGTTCAGATCAACCTGGCGGGAAATCAGCGCGGAGCCTCCGAGATACCGGTGCGCACGGGCTGGGTCGTGTATTCTCCGCTCAGCACGGAGATCATTGAATTCCCTACCTACGTGCAAACCGTGAAATGGACAAAAGATGTGAATGAAGGCCATCCCATCAATGAAGAGATGGGTTTCAACTCGAAGGAAGGCATGGAGATTTTCGTGGACGTTTCGCTGTCTTACGCCATAGAGCCTTCTAAAGTGCCGGACTTCTACGTGAAGTACCGCGTTTCGGACATGGATGCTATTCACGCACGGTATTCTACGCGACGTAGTGCGCAATTCGCTGAACGAAGTGGCATCCACATACACAGTGGAAGACATCTACGGAGAGAAAAAAGCGGAGTTTCTGCGCAAAGTGCAGACGCAGATCGAGCAGAAAATGGCGCCTGTAGGTGTGAGCGTGCAACAGTTCGGATTTATTGGAGCGCCGCGGGTGCCAGCGGTGATCGCCGCTGCCATCACGGCAAAAGCGCAAGCCATTCAAAAGTCGGAGCAAGCTAGAAACGAACTAGCGACCACTCAGGCCGAAGCCGCCAAGAAAATCGCGGAGGCCGAAGGCGACGCCAAATCCTTGGTGACGCGTGCGCAAGGAGAAGCCGACGCGAACCGTATCCGCCAAAATTCCCTGACACCACAACTCCTCGAATTGCGCCGCATTGAAAACAGCCGCGCGCTAATCGACAAATGGAATGGTCAATTGCCAACAGTCGAGGCAGGCCAAGGCAGCGGCATGATCCTGCAGCTCCCGAAACCGCAATAACCGAAATCCGAGAGCAGTCAATAAACACACCAATACCGGGCTTAATGTCCGTGCAAACTGACGATGCAACACACCCCCAACGCACCGTCGCAAATCGCGACAGTTGGGACAAAATTCCCTATGCTCTCACGGCGTTACACAACTAATTCGTCTGTCGAGACAGCAACATCTTGTCGCCAGAGTGGGCTGCCGATGTCATTTGGGTTGTCTTGCGCCAATCCACTTCATTGACGTCAACTCCACCCTTGCGACCCTGCGTGTCCACGAACATCAACAAGTCGCCGTCCCTCTGGTACCTGGTCACTTTATAAGTCTCGTTGGACTTCAGCACCAGGATGGTCAGTCTTTCAATTGCTTGTGTTTCGCCGGGTTGCGGCTCCGTGATCTGCACAACTACGGCGTTACCGGTCATGGCCATCGGTTCGCTCGCAACTGTTTCGCTCACCGTGGTCGTATTCGTCTGCACCGCCAACTGCACAGCGTTTGCCTGTGGCGTTGCATTGTAGGAGGCTGGCCGCGAGCCAGCCGCGTATGGCGGACGGTCTGGATGCATCACGCTCTGAGGCAGAACGATGTCATCCATCAACCGCAATTCCAGCGGCTCCTCACCCTTCAACGTAGGTCTCGGACCGCGGAACGGCAGACTGATCACCTTCCAAGGCCACAGTGGCGGAAGCATCCACTCCACGACGTCGCGTGTGGCATGCCCTTTGCCATCGATGTCGCCTTGTTTGTCTACCTTGTACCCGCGAGCCTGGATCACCTTCGCGGGCAAGGGCAGGTCTCCGTTCGGCAGGACCACCCGATCAAACGTAATCTTCAGGTAGCCTTTTCCGACGAAGTGTCCCGGATCCTTCTCTGCTTCCAGGTGTCCACCCAGCATGCTGCCTCTCGGGAACATGGGCTTGCCGAACTCCTGCATGGTTCTCAGGTGGCACAGCACAGGGTCACCTACTGCGGCAGTCGCCGAAGAAAAATTCGGCTCGTCCAAAGTACATTGCAAAAGCGTACCGGCCGGAACGAGTTGATCCTGAGCGCGGATCACCGTTGCCGACACCAGTAGCGCCGTCGTACTCACCAAAGTGCCAATGAGTCGCTTCATGACATCCTCCAGGTTGTAGTTTTCAAGGAGCGGCCAGGGGGGTTAGCCGCTTCCGCCGACGGAAACGCCCGAAGTTTCCATGTGGACACACCCGGGCATCACCTCCGGTTGCCGAAGCCAACCCAAGGGCTTTTAAATAGTCGCGTAATCGTCGCTAAATTCCATTCATTACGAGAACTTTCCCGAGTGGATCCCTTCGTAGGCGGCAACGTGTTCTCGGATTGCGCTCATGCGATGAGCCGAGCGTTCCTCCAGCAAATCCTGTGGAAAACCGCGGCCTCGGCGGAGTCTAGCCTATAGCCATCAAAAGAAAGGAGTTGCTCACCCTAAAAAGATGGGTCCTAAGGGCTTTTACGGTCTTTTTCCATCCCGGAGCTTGGACAGCGACCTACTCAAGGGGTAGAATGAGGTTGTCCGCCCTTCTCCCAACCCTAAGGAGTGTTATGAAACGCTTAGTTCCAATACCGAGTGGACTTGTCGACCACCTCAAGCGCGCCGGAGAAACCGGCATCGGCTATCAAGTGGCTTCCGTGGAACTCCGCGACGGCAGGACGTTCGATCAGGTCGTGACCAGCGAGGGTTGCATCATCGAGGTACGCGGATTCAAGGAAATCCCCTTTGCTCCCGAGGAAGTGGCGTCGGTGAAAGTAAATCACAAACGCTGGAATTTCCGAGGTGGATCAGAAGTCCGCGCCAAGGTTCGGGCAGCAACCGCCTGATCTTGGATACTCTATCAGTCCCAACGTCCAGACTATCTATTTTTAATTTTGGTGTGAGTTAGTTCCCTGCCGCGGCGGAAGGGCCGGTCGGCGCATAGTAGCCATTGCGGGTGCGCGCCACAAGCTTGCCTCGTCCGCGCGGCGGAATCACTTGCACGCTGACCGCGCGAAAGGTTCCGTCTTTCCTGGTATTCGTCGGATAGTAGGCCAGCGTGTACTGGTTGCGAATATCGTGCGCCACCTGTTCGCAGATCGCATGCACGTCATCGACGCTTTCCGGAAAAAACGCCAGCCCGCCTGATGCTTCGGCGATATGCCTCAGCGCCTTCATGGCGTTATTCTTATCTTTTCGTTTTTCCTCGCCGAGCAGGCCGATCGTGTAAATCACTGTGTCGGTCTTCTGAATTTCCCTAATCGTCTTCTCGAGTGAATTGTGGCTGGCATTGTCTTCGCCATCCGTAACTACAAGCAACACCCGCTTGTCTTTGCCGGCTTTCTTTAGATGATCGATCGAGCCGATAATCGCGTCATACAGCGCCGTGCTGCCTCGCGAATCGATGCGCTCAAGGGCTTCCTTCAATTCCGGAATGTTATTGCTGAAGTCTTTATCGAGGTCCAGATAAAAATCATCGTTGAAATTGACGACGAAGGCCTCGTCCTGCGGATTACTGGACTCCACCAGCGTGAGCGCCGCTTCGTTCACCCGCGGCCTCTTGTCCCTCATGCTGCCGCTATTGTCGATCACCAGGCCCATGCTGACGGGAACATCCTCGCGCTTGAAAGTCGTAAGCTTTTGTTCGACTTTATCTTCGAATACGCGGAAGTTATCCTCTTTCAGTCCGTCCACAAACTTATCGCGATCGTCCAGCACGCTGGTATGCAGCACCACCAGGCCAACGTCAACCTTAATGATCGAGCCCTGTTTTCCGGCGTTGGGATCTTGCCCAGGAGGGAGCGGCTGCGCTTGAGGAACGGGAATCTGCGCAAAGGACGACGAGACAAAGAGAGCTATCGCGCAAACGAACAGCAGGCGAGAGATGAAAGAAACCCTCAAGAACGCGGACTCAGTGACTGGGCGCGTAATACCCCGTCTTCGAAAAAACATTGAGCGGCGGGAGCCCCTTTGGAGCTCGCAGCCTGATCTTGATTTTTCGCCAGCGTGCATCATGCGCTTTATTGCTTGGCCGATATCCCAGGACATATTGGTTTCGCAGCTCCATGCCAATTTTTGAGGCGATGTCCGGAAGGTCTTCCAACTTCTCAACGGAAAATACGCGGCCCCCCGTCATCTCCGTAATTTCAGACAGCAACGACGGACCGTTCAGTTCTTCCGGCGTCCGGTTTCGATATCCAAGCGCGTCAAAGATGCCGACTGCATAGAGCTGGGTGTCTGCTTCCTTCACCAAGCGCTTAATATCACTTTCATTGTAACGACTATGATTATCTCCTCCATCCGATAAGATGAGCAAGGCTCGTTTACCGTTGTGTGCACCCCTCATCTGGCTTAGGCCGAGGTAGATCGCGTCGAGCAATGCTGTTCGGCCCTTAGCGGAAGTCAGCATAAGGCTGGTCTGCAAGTCTTCCACGCTGTTGGTAAAGGCGCTCGTCAGCTCCGCGCGTTCGTTGAAGCTCACCAGAAAAAATTCATCTTGCGGATTGGCCGTCTTGAAAAACTGCACAGCTGCTTCCCGTGCTTTGCCGACTTTGTTGGCCATGCTGCCGCTAAAGTCGAAAACCACGCCAATCGATATGGGCACGTCCTCCGCGGAAAACGTCACCACTTCCTGCTCAACGTTGTCTTCAAAGACGCGAAAGTTTTCCATTTCGAGGCCGGTGACCAATCGATTGTAGGGATCGGTGACCGTGACGTTGACCAGCGCCAAGTCTACGTCCATTTTCAACGTTCGCCCCGGCTTGAGCACCTGCCCAGGCGTATTCTTTTTTACATTGTCCTTGGGCTTCTTTTCGTCCTGTTTGTCCTGATTTTGCTTGCTGTCGTCGGCGGGGGATTGGGGCGGAGGTTGCGCCTGGGGTTGCGCGGGAGATTGATCTTCGGATTGATTCCCGGATTGAGCCCCGGACTGAACTTTTTGCGCAGCAAAAATAGCCGTGTGGAAAACGACAAGGCAGGCAAATACCAGCACTAAAACGGAAAATATAAAAACGCGAAACCCATGTCTATCGCGTTTCACGGCACCCCCATCGTTCCGGTCACCTGGAACGGCCGCGCGGCTCGGACTACGCGTGATTCTACCACTCGTGCAAGCGAAGACAAGGCAAATCCTGTACCAGCCCGCACATGGTACCGAAAACTCGCGTGACGAATTAGAATCCTCGCAGCACGTAGAGCCCACCATTGTCAAAATTGCCAGCTATGCCTTGTCTGCGCTATAGGGGAAAGACCGGAGAGAGTGACGAAATATTCCCCAATGTGGGACACTCAAAGGCATGCGAGACTTTTGCACATGAGTTCGTCCAAACCAGAAGTCGTCATCGTCATCCCCGCCCGCTTCGGCTCCACTCGCCTGCCAGGCAAGCCCCTCGTCTCGCTTGCCGGCAAGCCCATGATTCAGCATGTCTATGAGCGAGCCAAGCTGTCAGAGCAGGCCAACCGCGTGATTGTCGCAACGGACGATGATCGCATCGTGAAGGCCGTGGAAAGCTTCGGTGGCACCGCCCGCATGACGCGTCCCGACCACCGCACCGGCACAGAGCGCGTGGCCGAAGTCGCGGCTCACGAAAAGGGCGACATCTTTGTAAACGTACAGGGAGATGAGCCACTTCTGGACCCGGTGGCCGTCGATACGGCGGTAAATGCCCTGCTCGAAGAGCCCGCGGCCGCTATCTCCACGGTAGCCACCCCGATCAAAACACCCGCGGACATCATGGATCCGAACGTCGTGAAGACCGTCCTCGATTTCGACAACAATGGCCTCTATTTTTCACGCGCACCAATACCTTGGGTGCGCGACACCGCCAGCAAAATCCAGGTCCGCCATCTGAAACACCTGGGCCTTTACGTCTTCCAACGCGACGCCCTCCTTGAATATCCCACCTTGCCTCAAGGAGAACTCGAACGCATCGAACAGCTCGAGCAGCTCCGCTGGCTCGAAAATGGCTGGAAGATTCGCGTCGCGGAAGTCGAACACGACGCCGTCAGCGTGGATGTGCCCGAAGACGTCGCCCGCGTGGAAAAACTCCTCCAAAAATAAAACCGCCCGGCAGCTTCACCGGGCGGCCTGCTTAAATGTATGAATGTTCTCGCAAGCTATGGGTTCTGCGCCGCTAGAACACCAACGATCACGCGTTTGGAATCCGTCCCCATCACGAGAATAGTGCTGGGATTAGCGATATAGGCGAAGTAGTTGATCGTCACTGCCGGACTGCCAGTTAGTCCCGCAACGAAAGTGCTATGCTGGCCGGTGCTGCCTGTTCCATCGCCACCAATCGCTATGACGCCGTTGAAGGGCGTGTTTAAGAACTGCTTCCCTGCCGTGAATTCGTTGTAGTCCACCAGCCCGTTGGGGCTCGCTTTCGCCGGTTGAAAGGCGCCGACGAAATCTTCTTCAAGTGGATCCGCACCGCTCCAGTTAAAGGCGTAAGCCGTTGCGAGGCCGCCGGAAGTAAAGGGAGCGCCGACCTGCCCCAAGAGTGTCCCGTCCGCGACATCCACTGCAGTAGCAATGCCGCCAGACAGAACTGTGCTGACATCCTGAATCACGCCAGAAGTTGCCGAACTCAAATAGAAAACGAACGTAAATGTTCCCGTGTTACTCACGGTGTCGGTAAAAGTAAAGGTGCCCCGGCCAGACCCATCGCCATCAAGAGTTGCCGTTCCTGCACTGAGTACGCCGCTGGGCGGAACCGTCTTCACAGTCCCCGCATTATTATTGTCCAGAAGAATGGCAGAAAGGCTTCCTCCCGTTGCAGTAAGGCGTCCTGCGCGTGCCAGTGGTCCGCTACCGCCGGTGCCGCCCATGACAAACACGAAGTTGCTGTTATTGAAAGCGGTGACGTCGTTGGGCGTGCCCGCCTGCTGAGCGGTCGCTTCGCCAAGAAGAGTTCCGGGCGCCGCTGCATCTTGATCGATCCCCATAAACTGAACGTGCTGGCCATCGATGACGTAGTAGACAAAATCGAGACCGCCGATAGTAGCCAAGCCTCTTCCAGTCCCAGGATTGGCGGTGTCCGTTGCATAGCTCCCGCCCGAGATCGAAGCCTTGGTTATGAAAGTTCCATTATCGTTGACATCCCAGAAGCTGCCACCGGAAAAGGTGCCCGCGCCAGCTGTTGACGGGATGATATCCCCAACGATGGAAACCGGGTTGCCCGTATCATCAGGTATTATTCCGGAAAAATCGAAAGCATAAGTGCCCGTAGCCATCGCCGTCGCAGTTTGAAGACTGAAGCTGCCGCTGGCAGTCTCCGTGTCACCCGAGGTCATATCCACCATATAGCCGGTGGAGGAGGTAGCCAGTGCGATGCTGTATTGGAACGTGCCGCTGGATTCCGTAATATTCAGAGTCCCGCGCCCATCGGCATTGATGACGTAGCTCCCTCCGGTAATGTTGAAAATATTGTCAGCTCCCAAGGCGTGAACGTCTTCCAGGCCGCCTGTCGTCGCAATACCACCCCCGCCATCGGCGATGAATACCCCAACTCGAGAGAAGCTGCTCGTACCAAAAGTCGGGTCGGTCGTTGTACCAGTCATCGAAAAAACGTAGCTGCCTTTCAGGCTTCCGTTATTGAACCCCCCGGACGGCGGGGGCACAGGGCTACTAGAACCTCCGCTACAAGACGTAGTCCACGCCCCCGCGAAAATCGTAAGCACGAGCAGCAGGCGCCGGTTCATCGCGCACCTCTCGCAACATGCACGGCAGGCATTTGGAGCACTTGGCCCTTGCTATTGCGAACAGTCACGGACTGCGTGCCATTTTCAATAATCCGGGCAGCAAAAGTGCTGCTCTCTCCAACGGCCATCACTTCGCCGGTGATTCGAACAGAATCTCCAGCCGAAAGCGTGAAGCGTTTTTGCTCGAGAAGTTTCGCGCTGCCAATATGGACATCAACAATACCGGACGCAGTTTGTATGCTTACATGCGCGCCGATGGGTGGAACGCTTGATTCCGCCGTGTAAGAAAGAACTTTACCGACGAGAGTGTTCTCGCGGCTCGCATCGTAAGTCATGTTGGCTTGCGCAACTGCCGCTTGTTGTTGTGCGCCTGCGAAAGATATGGAGAGTAGAGCGCCTGCAAATACCGCACTGACCAGAAAAAACCGGATTTTCAATTTCGTTACCCCTTCCCCACGTTCGAGAGACTCTTGAAGAATCCCTCTGGATAGCGTCACCGCGATCAGCTCGCGGCACTACGCAGATGTACCACTGTTTGGATGACCAAAGGCTCCAAACCGTTCCCGTTGAAAAGCATTTTGTTCAAATCGACAACAGCATCGCCAGCAACTTCGCTCTGCACAAACTTCCCCCGCAAAAAATAAACCCGTTCTCCTGAAAAAAGTTTCGCGGCGTTTTCCATTCCGCTTCCTGTTCCGCGTTGCCACAACTTGTCCAGTTCCCTATTTCCGATTTACAAGTTCCCTGAATATATTGAATTAATTCTTCGATTTGACAGCCGTCCGCATTCCGATGATAATTATGCGTACGTCACTCCTGTGGAGGGCTGATAAGCTCGCGCTCTGGGAAATCCCAGGCAAGAGCTGCATGGATGGCGCCAAAATATATTTTTGTTACCGGCGGTGTGGTTTCCTCACTTGGAAAGGGAGTTGCAGCTTCCTCCATCGGTTGTCTCCTCGAAAGTCGCGGTTTCAAAGTCACCTTACAAAAATGCGATCCGTACCTGAACGTCGATCCCGGTACGATGAGTCCATTTCAGCACGGTGAAGTCTTTGTCACCGAAGACGGCGCGGAGACCGACCTCGACCTTGGCCACTACGAGCGCTTCACCCACGCCAAGCTTTCTCGCGACAACAACTGGACCACCGGCCGCATCTACGAAACCATTCTCACCAAAGAGCGCCGCGGCGATTATCTCGGCAAGACCGTCCAGGTCATCCCCCACGTCACCGACGAAATCAAAGCCACCATCAAAAAAGTTTCCGATGAAGTGGACGTAGTCATCGTCGAAATTGGCGGCACCGTCGGCGATATCGAATCGCTTCCCTTTCTCGAAGCCATTCGCCAGATGCGCCTCGAACTAGGCGTAGAGAACACGCTCTTCGTCCACGTAACACTGGTTCCTTTCATCGCCGCCGCCGGCGAACTGAAAACCAAGCCCACTCAGCACAGCGTAAAAGAAATGCTCGGCATCGGTATCCAGCCCGACATTTTGCTCTGCCGCAGCGATCGCCACATTCCCGCCGACCTCAAGAAAAAAATCGCGCTCTTCTGCAACGTCGCTGAAGCATGCGTCATTTCCATGGAAGATGTCGACACGATTTACGCCGTCCCAGTCGAACTCAGCCGCGAAGGCCTCGACGCCCAAATCCTGCGCCACATGAAACTGGAAGACCGCCCATCCGACATGCGCCCCTGGCTTGACCTCGTCTACCGCATGCACAATCCAGCTGGCGAAATTCGCATCGCCGTCGTTGGCAAATATGTCCAGCTCGAAGACGCCTACAAAAGCCTCCGCGAAGCTCTCCTCCACGGCGGCCTCGCCCATAATCAAAAAACGGTCCTTGAATGGATTGAAGCCGAAGAAATCACTTCGCCGGAGATCGCCGCTGCGCGCCTGCGTGGCTACGATGGCATCCTGGTCCCCGGCGGCTTTGGCAAGCGCGGCATCGCCGGGATGGTCCACACCATTCAATACGCCCGCGAAAATAAAATTCCATTCTTCGGTATCTGCCTCGGCATGCAGTGCGCAACGATTGAATACGCTCGCGATGCCGCTGGACTAAAACAGGCTGACAGCACCGAATTCGATCCGCAAACGCCCCACCGTGTCATCTACAAACTGCGCGAACTCCTAGGCGTGGACGAAATGGGCGGCACCATGCGCTTAGGCGCGTGGCCATGCAAACTCGAACCCGGCTCCCTCGCGAATCGCGCCTACGGCAAGACCGAAATCAGCGAGCGCCATCGCCACCGCTATGAATTCAATCGCGACTACGAAAAAACTCTAACCAACGCCGGCCTCCTGATCACCGGCCGCACCCCCGACGAAAATTACGTCGAAATCATCGAAGCCCCAGATCACCCGTGGTTCCTAGGCTGCCAGTTTCACCCCGAATTCAAATCCAAGCCCCTCGAACCGCATCCGCTCTTCGCCGCCTTCATAGGCGCTGCCCTAGAGCACAAAAAGCAACGATCGCGCGTAGTCGCAGACGCTCCCCGCGTCCAAGCCGCCACCATAGCTCCCCACGCCAACGCCTAATCCAGCCTTTGTAGGGGCACGATACATCGTGCCCGCTTGTACAGCTCCTTCACCGGTGCTAGCCCACTGAAACAGAGGAAGCTTCGAGGGACACTCACTTTTTTTGCGACAGCTCGGCCCTAAGCTCGCCTCGCTGCGTCCCGGTAGACGTAAACCCGTCGAGTTTCCAAGTTGCCGAACACAGCGGTCTTTCCGCCATCACAAAAAGTCTGCATCTCAATTCAAAACCAATTCATCTATTGAAGCGAGTTGAGCGAGTAACATTTCCCGAGCATCGATCCTTGGCGCGGGTCCTTCAACCGGAATTCCCAATTAGCCGAGATCCCTGCCACTTTTAGGCTACGACACTCAGGCGAGGCGAAGTCGGCAAGTGTTCTTCAACCTTAATCAAATTCCTGGGAGGATCTCGTGAAACGATTAGCTCTATTGCTGATTGCAGTCGCAACAGTGTCCTGGGTTGTCGCAAAATTAGCCCCCGCATCTGGGCGTGCCAATGAAGACGCCTCCCCAATCTACGGAGTCAAAATCCCCTCCGGATACCGCGATTGGAAAGTCATCGCCGTGGACCAACTTCTAGTACCAGGCAAAACCGACCAGTTGCGCGCTCAATTTGGCAACGATATAGCGATCAAAGCCTTTAAGGAACGGAAGCTCCCGTTCCCGGACGGCAGCATCATCGCCGCGATTCATTGGACTCGTGTCCCGTCCGAAGACAACAACAAAGCCCTGGCCGCTGAATTCCCTGGCGCTCAATCTTTCCTTGTCGGGTCCATCGTGAATGTTCAGTTCATGGTCAAAGACTCAAAGAAGTACGCCGCGTCGGGCGGCTGGGGGTTCGCCGATTTTAAAGACGGAAAGCCTGGCGACAAGGCGCTGCACGAGACCTGCTTCCCCTGCCATACGCCTGCGAAAGATCGCGACTATGTCTTCACCCATTACGCACCCTGAGCGGCGAATGAACGACATGTCTGGACCCAGTGAGCGATGCAGGCGTTCACGCCCTTGACTTCACATTTGCATACAAGCTATCTCGTAAACCTTACTGGGGGGTCGGAGCTTTAGCTCCGACATGGAAAACCGGAAAAACGGGGCTTTAGCCCCTGAGGAAACTCACTACGTGCCGCTTGATACATTTATAAGACAAGTTCTAGACATCGAGGAACGAAATTATCAGCCATTCTGATTGATCTCACTAACGAGACAAAGAAACGACACAATCCAGGAGGCAACCATGAGCACCAACGAAATCCGCAGTAGCGAAGTGACCAGCGGCGCGACCGTCGCGAAAGTCGACATGAAGTTAGAGGTGGCCGTCATCCCCGTCTCGGATGTAGACCGCGCGAAGGAGTTCTACAAAAAGCTCGGCTGGCGGCTCGACGCCGACTTCCCTTTCGACAACGGCTTCCGTGTTGTCCAGTTCACGCCGCCCGGCTCCGGGTGCTCGGTCCAATTCGGCACGAAGATCACCTCAGCCGCGCCCGGCTCTGCCAAGGGTCTATACCTGATCGTCTCCGACATCAGTGCTGCGCACGACGAGATCGCCAGCCGCGGTATCATGATCAGCGAGGTGTTCCACTCCGTGACGCCTGGTGCTCAGTTCCAGCCCGACAACAAGGGCGGTCGCGCCAGCGGACCAGCTCCCAATCACGCCACCTACAGCTCCTTCGCCACATTCAACGACCCCGATGGCAACACTTGGCTCCTGCAGGAAGTCACAACGCGCCTTCCCGGACGCGTCGATCCCGCTTCAACTTCGTTCGGCTCCGCCAGCGAAGTGGCAAGCGCGCTTCGCCGTGCCTCTGCCGCCCACGGCCAACACGAAAAGCGCATCGGCGCCGCAGATCCAAACTGGCCCGACTGGTACGCCGAGTACATCGTCGCTGAACAAGCAGGAACAAAACTTCCAACCTGAGCGCAGTCGACGGTCTCCTGGCGCACAAACCCTGATCGGTCGACTTAAGTGATTCTGTTCCGCTTAGGTCTTGTGTTATGGCGTTACCGAACATTTGGCAGAGTCGCCCTGTTCCACTTGGATTGATAACGCGTTAATGGAACAGTCCAAGACCTGTCAGTTCGGCCCGAAGCGCAGCGGCGTCTGTAAATACGATGCCGCGCATACCAATGGCCGTCGCTGCCTCCACGTTGGGTTTGCGGTCATCGATGTAAACAGTCAAGGCGGGCTCGATTGCAAAAGTCTCCAGGAAAAGCTTGAAAATACGTGGATCAGGTTTCAGCAGTTTCACTTCGCCAGAAAGCATTACTCCTCTGAAGCACTTCAAAAACTCGAACCGCTTTAGAGCCGCGGGAAAGGTCTCGGCAGACCAGTTGCTCAGCGCATATAAGGGAACTCTCTGAGAATTTAGCTCTGTGAGGATGTCAACAGTGCCGGAGATCGGCCCGGCCAGCATCTCGTCATACCGTCGGACCCAGGCATCAATCAACGGTGCCTTATGCGGATGGACTTGCTTCAGTGAAGAGCAGGCGTCGGCAAACGGGCGACCAGCGTCCTGTTGTTCGTTCCAGGATTCCGTACACACCGTGGCGAGAAACTCCTCCATCGCGTGCGTGTCGCCATCAAAAAGCTTGCGATACAAATACCGTGGGTTCCAATCAATCAGAACTCCGCCGAGATCGAACACGGCGATGGAGCATTCAGCCATAAGGAGAAAAATTCTAACTGAGAGAACGATTCCGGTCGAGCCGTTCAGTATTCACCGAGCCTGCCTTTCAACTCACGCGTAAAACCCAAGAGGGAGACTTCGCTAAACTACCGGCAAATGGGCAGTCTGAAACCGAGGATCGGACCGTTTTAACTTTTCCGGTCACAGCGTTACTCAAGGCTTGCGACGAACGGTGGCATCAAGGGATCACTACTTGGCGATTTGCTGCGCCCATTTGGGCCCCTTCGGAATCTCGTACTACGGTGCGAACCAGAAACGTTCCTGGTTGGAGATCAAAGCTCAGTTTCACGTTCAGGCCCGTTTTGTTCACTCGCTCCAGGGTTGCATCTTTCAACCGCAGGTCGAGGACTCGCTGCAGGCCAGAAAGCATTGTCCCGTTCTCGTCAAAAATAGCAGTGGTGATCGTCAACGTATCCTGGTTGCGTCCATCCACCTTGCGAAACTTGAGTTCTTCAGTCCCCACATGCGTAACTACGGAGAGGTGGACTCCTTCCGCGCCCTTGAAGAATTGCGCTTGGCATTCGATGGGTAACTCGCGCATTTCCTCCTGCGAGAAGACCGCCTGCTGGATCTCCTCTTTGGCCACAGCTTCGGGGTTGGATTCGCCGCGCGGGGCGAAGTAACCGTGGCGGGCCTGCAGCGCCCATTTTTGCTTATTCACCAGCGTCACTTTCAGATTGTGATATTTGCCATCGAGCTTTAGGTTTTGCGGCGTAAATCCGAGCACATAAGAAACTTCCGGCTCGGTCGCGGCGTGCAGCAGACCTTGATCAATGTCATTGCGGTCGTGAAAGTAAACTCCGCCGGTGCCGTCTGCCAGGTCCGCAAGCGGCGCGAAGTGCGTGTCTTCTTCCCTCATAATGGATTGCGTCTTCAGGGGACTAACAGAGGCGATGGTGGCAGGGGTGGATGCGTCATAGACGGAGGAAACCCAGAGGCCCCGCGCATCAATCGTATTGATCACGACATTTTCTTTCGTGGCCCGCTCGATGACCTCCCCTTCCGGCAGATGCATCGACGGAAGCACGAAAAATCCTGGTGACATCATCACGATGACGCGCTGTCCGGGCAGCACGCTCATCCTTCGAATTAAAGCCTCAAGAGATTGATACGTACGCTGCTCCTCCGTTTCCGCGATATTCAATACTCTCCCGGCCGAAGCCGACACAATATTCCCAGCCGTCTGGGCCGCGCCCGGGTCTTTGGGCGATATCCCGCTGCAATTCATATAGTCCTGGATGGCCACCTGCATCGCGGAGGGGTCGATTGCGGCTGCGATCATAAATGCTTCGTCCAAAGTCATCGGCGGACAGCCTGCAGAGCTCGGCGCGAGTGAATGTGGCAGAATTCGCTGGACCGCCTCCTCGAGTTTCCCTCGGTCTCCCGTAAAATCCTGTTCCACTTCACCGGAGGTGGTGAAAATGGAGAAGCGGTCGCGAGCCACCATGGCCGCGAAGAGCTTCGAGGTGGCCTGCCGCGAAAACATGGCGTCTTGAAGCGAGAGATGAAGATCGTCGAAGAATAACGTGACGAACCTCTGCGGCAAATCCGCCGCTTTCACCGGTGTTCCTTCTGGGACTGCCTCTGCTGACTCCATCTTCACTGTAGACACGTGGGAAGCCGGAGTCTCTACGGAAAAACTCGAAATGATCTGTGGTTTGCGCTCGTCTGCGAGCTGAAAATCTTCCTTTTTCAAATTCGGAAATGACCTTCCCATTGTTGTCCCGCACGACGACGCGCACAAGGACTACGTTAACGCGCACCTTAAACGTCGCAGGAGAATCGTGTGAGACGATTTCATCGTTGGAAGCCTTCGCGTCCTGTTTAGGAGCATTTTGGGATGTGTCTGCCGGTGGGGCTTGAGGAGTTTGCGGAGTTGCGGAAGGAGATTGAGCGCGAGCAACTGGCAAACCGACGTAGGAAAAAATGCCACCGAAAAAAACGAAACACACGGTTCTCGGGAGGTTGTTCGAGGCCCATCCGACAGGAACCCTCATCATGAATCCTCCACTACTTCTGACTGTCTCTATCGGATGTTGATGGGCTAATTGTAAATGCCATCAGAGTTGCCAAGACCATCGAACGATCGTGTCCGCGTTGCCTTCACTTCTAATATTTATGACGAGTAATTCGCTCTCGCGGTTACAGCAAGTATTGAATTCGTAATTTAGTAAGGAATGAGATGGCCTTCCAATTCCTGGCATTTCGCACCATCGGAAACTCCCTTCGCGACGGCCATCGAGCAATTCTCCAAATCGAAGCCGCGTATGCTATCTTCGATAACTTCGATGAACCCCGCTCACGACATTGCTCTCGGCTCGCTGCGCCTCGGACTTGGCAACCCGCTCTTTCTGATAGCGGGACCCTGCGTCATCGAAAACGAAGCGCACGCCCGCAAAATGGCTGAAAAAGTCGCCAAAATTGCCGCTGACTGCGGCGTCCCCTACATCTTCAAAGCTTCCTACGACAAAGCCAACCGCTCCTCCGTGAAAGCTTTTCGCGGACCGGGCCTCGCCGAAGGCCTTCGCATTCTCGGCAAAATTAAATCCGATTTGAAGCTCCCGATCCTTACCGACATTCACGAGCCTTCCCACGCCCAGCTCGCCGCCGAGGTTTGTGACGTCCTGCAAATCCCGGCCTTCCTCGCGCGCCAGACCGATCTCCTCATCGCTGCCGCCAAAACGGGCCGCGTCGTTAACGTTAAAAAACCCCAATTCGCCTCGCCATGGGAGATGGCCAACGTCGTCGAGAAAATCGCGAGCACTGGCAACACCGACATCATCCTTACCGAACGCGGCGCAACCTTCGGCTACCAAAATCTAGTTGTGGACATGCGCTCCTTCCCGATTCTCCAAAAGCTGGGCTATCCCGTCGTCTTCGACGTAACGCATTCCGTCCAGCTCCCCGGAGGCCAAGGTCACGCCAGTGGCGGGCAGCCTGAATTCATCGAACCTCTAGCCCGCGCGGGCGTAGCTGCAGGAGTCGACGGCATCTTCCTCGAAACTCACGACAACCCCGCCGAAGCCCTCTCCGACGGCGCCAACGCCCTTCCGCTCTCTCAACTCCCTGCCCTCCTAAAACGCCTAAAAGAGCTCTCCACAGTAGTCCGCCGCTGGAGCGTCCAATGACCTTCCCCCCGCGATTTTCTACATCTTGTTACCTCGGCCCAGCCCGCCCCGCCCCGCCGATGCTCGTAGGGGCACGGCACGCCGTGCCCGTCTTCCGTTCCGCGCCCACACCCACAGTGAACTTAACCCCTTTATACGCAACGGTTACAAAATACCCGGGGGGACCGCCGGAAGGCGCGCAGCGTCCAGGCGTCTCTTGCAAGGGCGCAATTCATTGCGTCCCATTCGCCCCAGCTTCCAACACTACGTTGTCCAACAAAGGCCTCCCACACGCGCGGCGAGTCTGCTCCCACAGTAAGCCTAACCCCTTTATACGCAACGGTTACAAAAACACAGGGGTGGTCAGTGAGTCTTGACACGGCCCGACGCGTCCTAAAAATCGAAGCCCAAGCTATCCAAGACGTCTTCGCTCGCCTCGATGCCTCCTTCGAGAAAGCCGTCGACATCCTGTTTGCCTGTAAAGGTCGCGTAGTCGTCACAGGCATGGGTAAATCCGGCTTAGTGGGACGCAAAATCTCCGCCACCCTCTCCAGCACCGGCACCCCATCCTTCTTCCTCCACCCGGCTGATGCCCTTCATGGCGATCTGGGCATGCTGGCGCGTGGCGACTCCGTCCTAGCCGTTTCCTATGGCGGCGAAACCGAAGAAATCATTCACCTTCTCGAAGCGCTGAAACGCCTCGAAGCCCCACTAATTACGCTGACCGGCAAAGTCTCTTCAACCCTTGCCAAAGCGAGCGACGTAACCCTGGACGTCAGCGTCCGCGAAGAGGCCTGCTCTCTGAATCTCGCCCCAACCGCAAGCACGACCGTGGCAATGGCCGTCGGCGATGCCCTGGCAGTCTCTCTGCTGGAACGCCGTGGTTTCCAACCACAAGATTTTGCCGACCTCCATCCCGCCGGTCGCCTCGGCACAAAACTTCTGCGCGTCGAGCACACCATGCACGCAGGCGATGGTTTGCCCCGCGTCGCGTTGGACACACCGATGCCCGAAGTCATCCACGAAATGAGCCGCAAAGGCCTCGGCATGACGACAGTTCTCGAACCCGACGGCCGCCTCGCAGGCATCGTCACCGACGGCGACCTTCGCCGCTTGATGGAGAAACACCACGGCGCAACGCTAGAAATGTCCGCGGGCGCCGCCATGACGCACAACCCGCAAACGATCGGCCCGCACGTCCTGGCCAGCGAAGCACTCAATCAAATGGAAAAACGCAAAATCACGAGTGTAGTGGTCATCGACGAATTAAAAAAAGTTGTCGGCGTCGTGCATCTCCACGATCTCTGGACTCTAGAACTTATGTGACGGCGTGAACGCCGTTGTGGTGGCGGACCTTCAGGTCCGCGCTTTTTTCATCGATTAAACAGGAGCGATCCTTGGCAAAAGGCATGACAAAAATCCCCGCAAGCCTTGCGAAACGCGCAAAACAAATCCAAGTCCTGCTGATGGATGTCGACGGTACAATGACGAACGGTTCCGTCATTCTGCTCTCTCAGCCTGACGGCTCCGCGCTTGAAATCAAATCGTTTGATGCCCACGACGGCCAAGGTCTAACGCTCGCGCACACCGCAGGCATCCGCACGGGCGTCATCACGGGACGCGAAAGCCCCGCGCTCTTGCGTCGCGCAAATGAAATGAAAATGGAATTCATTTATCAAAAGCAGCCGACAAAAATTCCCGCGCTCGAGGAAATTCTCAAAAAAGCTGGCGTGCCGGAGTCGGCGGTAGCGTATGTCGGCGATGATCTGCCGGACTTGCCGGTTATGCGCCGCGTCGGACTGGCTGTTGCCGTTGGCGACGCCGTCCTCGAAGTGAAACTGGCCGCGCACTACGTGACCAAAGCAGTTGCCGGGAGAGGCGCCATTCGCGAAGCGATCGAACTCATACTTAAATCAAAAGGCATCTGGGACGAAATGATTGAGAAGGCACGAGCTTAGCTCCGCATCGTACTTGTAACTCAACTCCTCCCGTTATATGGTCCTGCCTCAAACCGGAGGCATGCATGGCCCAACCCGCCCGTTCTCGCGTTCAGGTTCTCACATACGTCGTCATTCTTCTTGTGTTCAGCTCATTTTTTTATTTCCTCATCATTCATTCCGGCAGTCTCGGATACGGCCGCGGCATGTATGTTTTCGGTCTCATGTGGTGCCCCGCGCTAGCGGGCATGCTCACCCTGCGCTTGAATGGCCGCAGTATCGCTGATATCGGCTGGAAATGGGGCGAAACCAAATATCAGATTCGCAGTTGGTATATTCCCATTCTGTACGCTTCCATCGCCTACGCCATTATCTGGATTTTTCACTTCGGCGCATTCGGCAATCCGGCGTATTACGATGCGATGACCAAGTCCATGCACTTGGGGGGCCCGCCGTGGATTTCCGTTGTCCTGGGAATTTTTCTGCTCGGCACGTTTGGCATGGTTCGCAGCGTTTCCTCCTGCCTCGGTGAAGAAATCGGTTGGCGCGGATTCTTGGTCCCCGAGCTTTACAAAACGACCTCATTTACAGCGACCTCGCTCATCAGCGGCGTCATCTGGTCGCTTTGGCACTATCCCATTCTCATTTTTGCCGATTACAACGCCGGTACTCCGACGTGGTACGGCTTGACGTGCTTCACAGTGATGGTCATTTCCATAAGTTTTATTTTTGCCTGGATGCGCCTCAAATCCGGCAGCGTGTGGACCGCCGCGATTCTCCACGCCAGCCACAACCTGTATATCCAGGGTGTTTTCACTCCTATAACGCGTGACACTGGGAAGACGAAGTGGTTCGTCGACGAATTTGGTTGCGTCCTGCCACTCGTCGCGATCGCTTTCGCCATCTATTTCTGGACCAAGCGCAGCGAGCTGCCACGGGTCGAACCGGCCTAGCAAGAGGGCACGGCCCTTCGAAGCTCAGGGTAAACGTGCCGTGCCCCTACGGGCGATCAGTACGCTTCGGCTTCTTACTCTTTTGGAGCGCGGGCGCATTCCGGAGATAATGGAATGCAGCAATCGATAAGCGCGTAATGAAGGATGTGTTCTGATGCTCCATGCCTGGCATGATGTGTCTCCCGGAGACGAACTCCCCCGCGATTTTCAGGCGGTGATTGAAATTCCGCTCGGGTCCAATGTGAAGTACGAGCTCGACAAGCCAAGCGGCCTGCTAAAGGTCGATCGCATTATTCACTCCGCTGTTTTCTACCCCGCGAACTACGGTTTTATTCCGCAAACTTATGCGGAGGATAACGATCCTCTCGATGTGCTGGTCCTGTGCCAGGAGCCGGTGCAACCACTTGCGCTCATCAAAGCGCGGGCCATCGGACTCATGTCCATGATCGATTCGGGGGCCAGCGACGACAAAATCATCGCTGTGGCGACTGGGGATCCGGAATTCAGCAGCTACATCGAAGCCCGCGATCTTCCGCCGCACCGTTTGCTGGTTCTCCGCCGTTTTTTCCAGGATTACAAGCTGCTCGAAGGCAAGAAAGTCGAGGTTGATGAAATACGTCCTGCGTACGCTGCGCTGACCGTTATTGAACGCTCTCTGGCGCGCTACAAGGCTGAACGCGAGCACCTGCTAGCCAACGATAAGCGTAAGTAGGCGGCAGATGGCTGCGCTAGTACAAAACTACTATTTCTCCATTTGGACCAGGGTGTTACGTTTTGCCACCGTGCTCGGCAATCAAGATTGGGGTTGGGCTCCAAGTGGAAAGCGAATCGTCCACGCGAAATCATTCAGACACTTATAGTTAAGCGAGCGGAACAAATTACAATGACTCTCTTCTGGAAATGGGGCATTGGGGTTTTCTTGGTCCTTTTGCTCGTCGTTTTTTTCCTCCTATGCAAAATGGCCGGCAGCCCCAAGGACGCCTACGGCATGCTCCGCTATGCCCTGCCCCACATGCACCGCGGCACGCTCAAGGTCGGCGACGATGCTCCCGACGCTCGCCTCCTCGCTCTCGACGGTGCTAATCACTTCCATATTCGCGAACGCACCGGCGCTCGCCCGCTCGTCGTTATCTTCGGCAGCTACACTTGACCGCCATTTCGCCGCCACGTCGGTGACGTGGTGCAGATTTACAACGATTACAAAGATCACGCCGATTTCTTGACGGTCTACGTGCGCGAAGCCCATCCGACCGACGAGTGGCAAATGAAATCCAACGTGAAAGACGACGTCTGTTACGCCCAGCCGAAGAGTCTGGCTCAGCGCGTAGCTATCGCGAATGATTTCATCAAGCGATTCAACTACCCGATCGCTTTTGGGGTCGACGACATCGATAACGCTGCCAATGACGCTTACTCCGCGTGGCCCGAGCGCTTCTATATCATCGACGAATCCGGCCGCATCGCCTATCGTGGTGGCATGGGACCTTTCCATTACTATCCCGATGAGGTTCGCGGCTGGCTCGCCGCACGCTATGGCGAGGTAAAGCACGATCCGCCCCCTCCTCAGGCAGCTCCTCCTACAGCGGCCACACCCTCGACAACGCCGGCTTCGCCAACTTCATCCGCGACTGGCTCGAGCTAAGCCATCTAAAAACACTTGCTTTTCGCCAGTAGACAGCGGGTTTTTTCATTATGGAAACTTTGGCGATGACAGCTGTCGCTCCGCCATGCTACAAAGAGTTCTAGGCCCTCGAAAAACTGAGAGGACGAAATATGGCACTTGATTGGTCACAATGCCCCGCAGTGGAAAGCATTCCCGGCAAGGTGGGCGGTGCATGGGTTTTCAAGGGGACGCGCATGCCTGTTTCCGTTGTCTTTGAGAATTTGGAAGACGGCATGAGCATCGAAGAACTTATGGAGCAGTTCCCCGTCTCGCGTGAAGAGGTCAAGACCGTACTTGAATTCGCGGCGCGTAGTTTGGATGCGCCCGTCTGCCAGCCGTAGATGCGGGTCTTGCTGGACACCGGTGCTCCGCGTGGAATCGTTTCCGCGCTCCATGGGCATACAGTCACAGAAAGCCGGTCGTTGGGTTGGGATGAACTGAAAAATGGCGATCTACTTGAAGCGGCCGAATCCGCCGGATTTGAAGTCTTCGTGACGACCGACAAGAACATCCGCTATCAGCAAAATCTAACCAAGCGAAAAATATCGATTGTCGTGCTTGGCAGAGGGCGTTGGCGCCTCATTCGACCAATGATGCCGGAGGTCCTTGCAGCGGTGAATGCTGCGAGTTCGGGAACATTTGTAGAAGTCTTCATTCCGGACCGATAGGTCACTCTTGATCGCTTCTTCAAACAGGATGGGGCTGGCACGCGCGCTTTCTAAACTTGGTCTTTGTTCGCGAGCGCAGGCCGCGCAACTCATTCGAGCCGGGAAGGTTCGTGTTAATGGCGCGCTACGCTGCGAACCGGAAACTCCTGTGCGGGTTGCCAAAGACCGCATCGAGATTGACGGTCAGTCTATAGTCGCGGCCAAGAAAATTTATCTCCTGCTAAACAAGCCGCGCGGGATTATCACTACCGCTTCCGATGAAAAAGGGCGCGATACGGTTTACACACTTCTTGGCGCGGAGCTTCCTTGGGTTGCACCCGTTGGCCGGCTCGACAAGGCAAGTGAAGGTTTACTCTTTCTCACCAACGATTCGGGCTGGGCCGCTCGCGTCACCGCGCCTGAAACGCATCTCGACAAAACGTACCACGTACAAATTGGAAAAATCGGCGACGCGGCGCTGCTCGAAGCTCTCAAAGATGGTGTTCGTACAAAAGAAGGTGACACGCTTCGCGTGAAGGGTGCATCCCTTCTACGTCAGGGGGATCGCAATTCCTGGTTAGAGATTATTCTCGATGAAGGAAAAAATCGGCACATCCGGCGCATGCTGGAGAGTTTGAAAATTGAAGTTCTTCGTCTGATTCGCGTAGCCATCGGCCCGCTTGTGCTTGGAACTCTGGCGAAGGGTGCTGTCCGTCAACTGACGGCAGAAGAAAAAGTCACACTAGATCGTGCCATGAAGAAAACCAACTAAAGAGGGAGTGCGTGATTCCACGACTGGCGGTTTGGTTTTCTGCGGCTGGCAGCTGCTCCTGCTGTCGTCACGATTTGGAGAGCGGCGGCTCTCAGCGCCGGGCGCTTTCACGCACGCTTACTTCTTTTTTGGTGCTTCAGGCTTGGGCTCGGCCGCTGGCTTCATATCTTCGGCGGCTTTCTGCAACCCCGTCACCACAACTGGGTCTAACTGATAAAGCGCTGGTTCGCCATCGCGTTTGGCAACAAAATGATCGCCATCCTTCGCAATCAAAACCTTCTCGACGGCCTTGCCGCTGTTCGAGGTCACTGTGACTTCCATCGATGGTGACGTGAATCCAGAATC
The DNA here is from genome assembly GCA_963784015.1 of uncultured Acidobacteriota bacterium. Classification (GTDB taxonomy): domain Bacteria; phylum Acidobacteriota; class Terriglobia; order Acidiferrales; family UBA7541; genus Acidiferrum. Next base: position 1,836,635 of record CAWAPX010000013.1, on the reverse strand, counting down.
CACAAATTTGCTCGCCGCTAAATCGCGAACTTTCTCGACAAATCCTTCGGCTCCAATGGCGTCGACTTTCTTGCCGTCCGCAGAAAACCAATCCGAGCCGCCTTTGGTTAGAAAATAAGTCTTGGCCCCATCGTGGAATTCGATCTTATCGGGATCGGTGAAGCCGAGGTCAAGGAGCTTTTTGTTGCGAAAATCGTCGACTGATTTGTCGAGGGCCGTACCCAAATCGCTTCCTACTTTGTACACACCTTCGACCGCGCTCGATTTCGCGTAATAGTCTTCTTTATTTTTGCGGACTTGCAACTCTTCCGTTCCGGACGCATCGGTCACTTTGGCGGTGGCCACGGCATTTCCGGAATTAAACGCCGCTGCTGCTTTCTTCTGGTTTTCGTCTGACACGCTCAAATCCATCTTGGCTTCGCCGAGTTTGCGAATTAGTTCTTCCACTTTAGAATCATCGGCGCGAAATGGTTTCGGCTTCACAATCTGCCACTGGTCTTTGTTGCGACCGAACTCGATGTCCACCTTCTTGGCAGTGAGTTCCACTCGGCTAAGCTTGTCTTGCTCAAACAATAGCAAGCGCTTGTCGCGTAAATCTTTCGCGCTCTTGTCCAGGCTCGTCTTGCTGAAATTCGCCAGTGTAAAGACGCGAGGATCACCTGCCAGCGCGACATACACGGCATTTCCAGCCGGCGTGCTGCCCCCAATCAGCACTTTTTGCGTCTTGTTGTCTTTCTCCGTTACATCCACTTCGACCACAGGCTGTGCCAAGCCGTAGTCCGCCAAGTTGCCAGCTTTTTCCTCGATGAGCCGCTCCGAGCTAAGCGAAGACAACGTCGAAAGCATGCTTGAGACTTCATTTTGGTCCGCAAGCAGTGGCTTTGCGCCCATAATCTGCCACTTGCCCGCGTCGTTTTTCGCGAGCGTCATCTCGTCGCCGCTCTTTTTCTTGATTTCGACTTTAGCGATGTCCGCTTGGGAAAGCGTGAGGATTTTTGTCGACGCGTCCGCGGAAATCTTTACCGCCGGCTCTGCGGGCTTTCTATGATTCGACCAGTACAGAACTCCCGAGAGCGCCGCCAAAACAATGGCCGCGATCAGCAGACTATTCATTTTCATTGGAATTGCCCCGGCATTCTGCGAAGTGTTCTTTGCGGGTCGGACGGCGCCTTACCTTCTTCGCCACCAGACCGATATTCCCGTGCCAATCACGAGGAGAGGAATCAAAAGCAAGCTAGTGATACCGACCCATCGCACTTGAGCTTTCGTCATCGTAAGCTTGCGGTCTTCGGGCTCTTTCGGACGGATGGAGATGAGATCTTCGTCCGAAGATAGCCAGTTGATGGTGTTCAACGCAAGATCGCGATTCCCGTTAAATGGCAAGAACCCGTTAGCCGCCCACAACGAGCTGCCCACCACAACGAATCGTCCCTGCGAATTTTCTTTGCCCGTTTTGTATGTCCCCGCAACGGCGATCGTCATGGGGCCTTTTTTATTTTTCGGGTCGCTGGGATCGACCTTATCGGAATCCAATTTCGTGGTGGAAAGACTGCTGTCCGAACTGTCAAACAGCTTCTCTACCGTCGTCTTATCACCGTTTTTGGCATCGAGTGAGCGGGACAGTGGGAACCCGGTGGCGGTGCCCTTCATTTCGTTTACGATCGGATGCGAGTCATAATGCGTTACCAGCGCCACTTGCGGACCGAGCCCGGCAAGCTGTCCCACCGGATTGAAATCGAGTATCAAATCTTTGTTTGGAGTGACGCCCCAGCTTTCCAGCGCGCTGGTAAGCGCGGCGTTATCGCCGATTTCTTCTCGTCCGATTTTCAATGGAGGATCAAGAAGGATCAGCGCTCGCCCGCCGTCTTCTACATACTTTTTCAGCGCATCGACCTCGGGTTGCTGATAATCGCCGCGCGGTCCTCCCACGACCACGACCGTGCAATCGGCAGGGACTTCGGCCTTCTCCAATAACTCAATGGACTTTCCTTGATAATCATCCTTGGCGATCAATTCCTTCAGTCGAGAGAAGCCGCTCCGCCCTGAATCATCGATCTGGTGCTCGCCGCTTCCGGTCACGAAACACACCGTCCGTGCTTTGTTCTTTAAGTCACGGATAATGGCGCCTGTCAGATCCTCTTCGCTAAGACTTTTCGCTTCGTTTTTATTCGCGCCGATTTGCACGATTGCGGTGTTCAAATTCTTGAATCCCGCTTGCGTCGCGACAAGCGGCTTTTTGTCTGGGTCCACATAAACGACGTGAACCTTCGGGGAAAGATTCGCATACATATCAAGCTTGTCTTTGGCGGAGCCGAATTGCGAATCCTGCGCGAAGTAGGTAATGGTCGCGTCTTGCTTCAGGCCTTTGACTACCTTGATGGTTTGATCCGAGAGACTATAGCGCTTGTTCGCGGTCGTGTCGTAAAACTTGTCGTAGCGGTCTGCGAGCACGTTGGCAACGGTCACTACGGCGAGCGTCACCACGATGTACAGGGTCGCGTAGGCTACGTACTTAGTTTGTCTGGCCTTCAACAACTCGGTATTCAATTACGACCTCCAGCGCAGCGATTCCATCGAGCGCGCCGTAAGAAATAGTCCAAAGAAAGACAGCGTCAGGTAATAGATGGCGTCTTTCGAGTCCAGCGTTCCTTTTGCGAAAGACTCCATGTGAGTGGACACCGACAAGTAGGACAAAACTCGCGCCCAGGTGTCACTGTTGTATTCGCCGACCCATCCACAAACGAACAACAGGAGACACGCGCAAAACGTCCCGGCTCCGGCGATGATTTGGTTCTTCGTGAGCGTCGAGATAAAGGTGCCGATCGCCAGCAGCGCTGCGCCCTGCAACAAGAGCCCGAGATAGCTGACGAGAATCGGTTTCCAGTCAGGGTGGCTGTAAACGAAAAGAAAAGCGATGTTTATTGCGCTCAATGCGAGAAGGCAGCAATAAAGCGTTGTGGCCGCCAGCCATTTCCCTAGAATCACTTCTCCATCCCGGATCGGGGACGTAGTAAGAAGTTCAATCGTGCCGGTGCGCTTCTCTTCGGCAAAAAGCCGCATCGTGATGAGAGGGATGATAAAAAGCCCGGTAACGGGAATGTTTCCAAAAAGCCGGCGACTGATTTCTTCCGGCATATTCATCGGAAGCATTTCGCCCCGCATTTGCGCTTCCATGCTGAATTGCAGGTACGCCTGCAACAGTGTCCAAAAGAAAAATCCAAAAATCAGTGCGCACATCAGGAGCAGAATGTAGGCAACCGGCGAGACAAAATAGCTGCGCATTTCTTTGCGCCAGATGAGCCAAATGTTTCTCATTCGCTCGCCTCCGTCGCGATGGCTTCGTCCTTCGGAGCTGCCACTTGCGTCCCGGTAAGCTGCAGGAATATTTCCTCTAGGCTGGCTGCTGATGACCGCAACTCGTTGAGGTCCCAGCCAGCTTCCACAACGGCGCGGGCCAAATCTCCACGAACAAAGTGATCTTTCTGTGTTTCGATTTCAAAGGTAGAGCGCGTCTGTCGTTTTTCCTTGAAAATCACGCGGCTAACTCCCGAAACTTTCTCAATGCGTGCTTGGGCGAGCTTGGAATCGAGGTCTCCCTCGCGCCCGGCGACTTCCACGAGAACGGACTCAACACCGCGCGCACGGCTCTGCAGGTTGTCGACAGTATCCGTAGCCACCAGTTTGCCTTTGCTGATGATGATTACCTGTTCGCAGATCTGCTCGACTTCCGGAAGGATGTGCGTGCTCAAAATAATCGTGTGGTCGCCAGCAAGGCTCTTGATTAAATCGCGCGTCTCATTGATTTGTTTGGGATCGAGGCCGGCTGTAGGCTCGTCCAGAATCAGGACTTCGGGATTGTGAATGATCGACTGCGCCAGTCCAACGCGTTGGCGGTAGCCTTTTGAGAGCTTGCCCAGCTGCTTGTTGCGGACGTCGGCCACGGCACAGCGTTCAGAAACGTAGTCGATTCTTTGCTTCAGTTCGGCGCCGCGGAGTCCCTTTAGGCTCCCGACGAAAGAAAGATATTCGCCGGTCATCATTTCAGGATAGAGAGGAGGTGTTTCCGGCAAATAGCCGATACGCTTTTTCACTTCCATCGGCTCTTCGAGTACGTCGAAGCCTGCGACGATCGCGGTGCCTGCCGTGGGCGGCATAAAACACGTCAGCATGCGCATGGTCGTGGTTTTGCCAGCGCCGTTTGGCCCCAAAAAGCCGACAATCTGGCCTTTTTGGATCTCGAAGGAGATGTGGTCGACAGCCGTGTTGCGCGCGTACCTCTTCGTAAGCCCATTAACTGTGATCATGTATTTTTATTTCTCGACGCGAGATGCACAACGTTTTCGAATCGCCCCAAGCAGATTCAATTATTTAAGCCGCGAAGCCACATGTTATGAACTCAGACGGGTTCGTGTCAACCCTTGCTTGAAAAAACAGAGCGACTCCCATGACCGTTTGCACTGACTCCCTGCTTGCTTACTCAAACTGCTTTCGGAACTCGGCAAACTGCCGTTTTAACTCTGCGACTTCTTTTTGCAAGCCTGCGACTTCACTTTCCAGCCCTGTGATGCGTGCGTTTTCTGCTGCGCTGCTGGATATCACCGCCTCCTTTACTTGCGGCGATTCGCGCACTTCAACGTCCCCTGACAATAGATGCGCGTACCGCGCCTCTTTGTTGCCTGGCTGACGCGGGAGCAACTTCACAAGGGGCGGCTCGCGCTCCATCAGATGCTTTAATGTTGACTGCACCACACTCAAATCTTCGAACGGATGCATGCGCTCGGCGCGGCTGCGCAATTCTCCGGGGGTCTGCGGACCACGCAACAGCAGCTCGCACAGAATCGCCGTTTCCGGCCGGGTGAAATTAAAAGTGTCCGCCAGGCGATGCTCATATTTCGCCACGCGGCTGTCTCCGCTTGCCGACCTGGCAAGCATCTGCTCGCCCAACGAGCGCAAAGCTTGCCGCACGGTGTCTTCTTCGAGATTCATCGGCGGTTCGCGATTGGATTTCTGATTGCAGGCGTGAACGAGGGCATTCAGCGAAAGCGGATAATATTCGGGAGTGGTGATGTCTTTCTCCACAAGACAGCCCAGCACTCGCGCTTCAACATCGCTGAGAATAATGTTCACGGGATAAAATCATACAGAAACGCCGACAACTTCCCAAGTGCGCGCGGTGGCACACCGTCTGCTGGTTTTGAGGTACCATCCTCCTTCCCTGCGCGATCGAGGGCGCGAAACCCTGCGAGCAACGGCGAGGGACTAGGAGAAAGAAGGATGAAGATTTGGCGGCGATGGTCTTTTCTGTGGATGATCGTAATTGTATTCGGCACGAGCCTTTCTCAAAGGCTTTCAGCCCAGGACGAAGGTGACGCTTGGGGAAAGAAAAAGTCTTCCTGGCTGTTGCTCACGCCTGCGGAGCGCACACAAGTGCAGGATTTCTCCGAGGACTACAAAAATTATCTGAACATCGCGAGATCGGCGCTGGGCTCGACGCGCGAGGTGATCCGGCGCGCACACGCTGCGGGCTTTACAGATTTCAGCAAACCTGAGCAAGTGAAACCTGGGGCGCGACTGATTATTCCCAATCGCGACCGTAGCCTTATTCTGGCTGTGATTGGCTCCGAGCCCATCGTGGATGGCTCGCGGGTGGTTGGAACGCATCAGGACAGCCCGCATATTGAACTGAAGGGACGGCCGATTTATCCCGCCGGGGGCTTCGCGCTTTTCAAAACGAAATATTATGGCGGGATTAAGAAATACCAGTGGTCGAATATTCCGCTGGCGCTGGTCGGACGCATCGATACGAGCGACGGACGAACCATCGATGTATCCATCGGTTTGAATCCGGGAGACCCCGTTTTTGTTATTCCTGACGCTGCGCCGCATTCGGATGCGGACTTGCGGACGCGCACGTACACCAACGTGCTGCAAGGCGAAGAGCTAGATCCGGTGATAGGCAGCATTCCTGGGGAGAAAGAGTCCGTCGCTGTGGAGGTGACGCAACTTTTGACGTCCACCTACAAGATCAAAGAAGAAGACCTTGTAAGTTCGGAGCTTGCGCTGGTCCCGGCGTCGCACCCGGCGGACGTTGGCTTTGACCGGGGCTTGATTGGGTCCTACGGACAGGATGATCGCGTTTCTTCCTATTGCGCTGCGCGCGCCATCATCGATCTCAAAGGTACGCCTAAATACACCGCGCTCGCGTATCTTTCCAATTTTGAAGAAGTCGGCTCCGTGAATAATACGGGGGCAGGCTCGGAATTTTTGAACTCGACGATTGCGCGGCTCATCGGTGGGCAGCGCGGCTCGGCGTATAACGATTTGGATTTGAGGCGGGCTTTACATAATTCACTGGTGATCTCCGCTGACGCCAATGACAGCTTGAACCCAATTTTCCCCGGCACTTCGGAAGCTACTAACGCGGCACGGCTTGGTTACGGCGTAACCATCAAGCTTTACGGCGAAGGGTTCGACCCACCTTCGGAATTCACGGCGAAGATACGCGGCCTTTTGGACCGCAACGGTATTCCTTGGCAGACACACACTTATAAAGTGGATGTCGGCGGCGGCGGCACGATTGGAGGATTCATGTCTCGCGAAGACATGGAGGTGATTGATTTCGGCGTGCCGCTGCTTTCGATGCATTCGCCATACGAGATGTCGTCCAAAGTGGACGACTGGAACTTTTATCGCACGATGAGCGTGTTCTACATGCAGCCATAGCGCGCGGCTCTATGAGGAAACGCGAATGACATTTTCTTTAGCGGGTCTGCAGCGATGAACGCCAATCTCGCTAAAGCAACGGCTGTCGGCGCGCTGGGCGGATTGTTGTTTGGTTTCGATACCGCGGTTATCTCGGGCACTACGCACGCGCTCACAATTACCTATGGATTGTCGCCCAAAGCCTTGGGCATCACCGTGGCGATGGCCCTGGTTGGGACCATTATCGGCGCGATGACGGCTGGAATCCCCGGCCAAAAATGGGGCGGCCGAGAGACGTTGCGCGTCCTGGCGGTTTTTTATGTGATTTCGGCATTGGGTTGCGCGTTTGCATGGAACTGGCACGCGCTTCTAGCTGCTCGATTCATCGGGGGGCTGGGCATCGGCGGATCGTCCGTGCTGGGGCCGGTCTACATCGCGGAACTGGCACCGGCAAAAACGCGCGGACGGTTGGTCGGCACTTTTCAAATAAATATTGTCATTGGAATTCTGCTCGCTTATTTGTCCAACTACCTCATTGGACTATTGGGGCTTGGCGCGATGGAATGGCGATGGCAGCTGGGCATTGCCGCAATTCCCGCGTTTCTATTTCTTCTATTACTGTTTGGCATTCCTCCAAGTTCGCGGTGGCTGGTTACGCGGAAGCGTGTGGACGAAGCGCGCACGGTTCTGCAGATGATGGGCGCGGACAATCCCGAAGGTGAACTCCGCGAGATCGTGGATTCGATTCATCTCGAACGCTTACAAACCTCGGAGCCACTTTTTTCCTGGAAGTACCGGTTCCCTCTTTTCCTTGCGATTACCATTGGCATGTTCAACCAGCTTTCGGGCATCAACGCGATTCTTTATTACTTGAATGACATTTTTGCCGCAGCGGGATATAGCAAAGTGTCCGGCGATTTGCAGGCAGTGGCTGTCGGGGGGATGAATCTTGCGGCGACGCTGCTGGGGATGTCCCTGATCGACAAACTCGGGCGGAAGACTCTGCTACTAATCGGATCCGTCGGAACGGCAGCTTGTCTCTTTGGTGTCTCCTGGGTGTTCTTTACGAACAGCCACCAGAGTTATCTTCTCGTGTTCCTGGTCGCCTACATTGCTTTCTTCGCCATTTCGCAGGGCGCGGTGATTTGGGTGTACATCAGCGAAGTGTTTCCCAACCGCGTGCGTGCAAAGGGACAAAGCGTGGGGAGTTCTTCGCATTGGATCATGAACGCGATTATTGCTTTTACATTCCCGCAGCTTGCGAAATCCTCAGGCGCGTATCCCTTTGTGTTCTTCGGAGCGATGATGGTGGTGCAATTCTTTGTTGTGCTGAGCTTCTATCCAGAGACCAAGGGATACTCTCTGGAAGAGATGCAGCATCGTTTGGATATTGACTGAATCGCTCACGCGGAAGGAAACCCCAGGGCCAAGAGCTTGAACTCGGCTAACACATTTGCGCTCGGTGTGGACATCGGCGGAACGAAAGTGGCCGCGGGGCTTGTGGACGCCCACGGGAAGATTCTTTTTCAGACGCGTGTGGCGATGCCTGCGCACGGGAGCGCGGTCGAAGGGTTTGGCGCGGTGCAATCCGCCATTGAGGCAGTCTTCGCGGCGCGGCCGGAGGCGCGGGAGCGTTTAACAGGAATTGGAATTTGCGCGCCTGGGCCACTCGATCCCGTGACCGGAGTGATTCTCAATCCGCCTAACGTGCCTTGCTGGCGGAATTTTCCGTTGGCGGCGGAAGTGCGGCGCGTCTTTGGACTGAGGCCACGCGTTGATAATGATGGAAATGCGGCCGCGTTGGCCGAGGCCCTTTGGGGCGCTGGAGCGGGTTACCGAAATGTTTTCTACGTGACGCTGGGGACGGGGATTGGGACGGGCATTGTTTTTGACCGCGAGATTTATCATGGGCGAACGGGCAGCGCTGCCGAGGGCGGACACGTCACGATTGATTATCGCGGGCCGAAATGCGGGTGCGGGAAGCGCGGGTGTATCGAGGCGTTGTGCTCGGGTCCGGCGATCGCGCGGCGGGCAAGAGAGCGGCTTGCGCAATTGGATCGCTCAGGTTCGCTGCCATCCGATTCTCGTCGGGCCGAATCGAAAATACTTGCACTGGCTGGCGCCGATATCGATTCCGTGAATGCCGAAATTATTGCGGAGGCGTTTCGTCAGGGCGATGAGCTTGCGGCCGAAGTCTTGCGAGAGGCAGCAGACTTACTGGCGATTTGGGCCGGCAACGTTATTGATTTGCTTGAACCGGATGTATTTATTTTTGGAGGGGGACTTGCTCATCTGATGGGTGGTTTTTTTGGACGGATCGGCGAGCAGTTGGAGCATTGGTGCGTGAATAAGCGCTTTGCTGAAATGCCGATAGTGCTTGCGAAGTACGGAGCGGACTCCGGAATCGCAGGCGCCGCCGCGCTTTGTCGCGATGAAAAGACCTCCTAACAAAGGCCCTGCAGATTTCACAAATCGACATTTATGGACGCGACACCAGACGATCGCGCTCGCTTAGGGGGCCTAAAATATCGAGGTACAACTGTATGTCAAACATTGACATGAAATGGTTTTCTGGCTAGCTTTGAAATGACAGTGCTTCAACCAAGGAGGCGGGCCATGGATCAGATGAACGTCTCGATTACCGATCAACTGGCTGGCTACGTTCGCAAAAAGGTTAAAAGCGGCCGATATAACAATGCCAGTGAAGTCGTTCGTGACGCATTGCGGCGCATGGAGAACGAAGATGAACGCGCATTGCGACTGGCAAAACCGAGCGCTGCGGATATCCTAACGGATCTCACCGAGGAACAACTTACTGGTATCCGGCGGCGTGTTCTTTCAGGACTTGCAAGCATCAAGACAGGCAAATTCGTCGAATATGAAGGCCGCGAAGGCCTAAGGGAGCTTGCGGATGGCATAAAAGTCAGAGGCCGAAAACTTCTTGATCGAGAAAACTCTGGAAAGTAATGCGCTATCGCGTCTCAACTGATGCAGAACGTGATCTTGACGAGATATTCCTATACTGGGCGCGCCACGCAAGCCTGGAGATTGCGGACCGCGTAGTTGATAACATCACCGATCGTTTCTGGCTGCTCGGACAACATCCAGACGCGGGTAAAGCCGCAAGCACCATCGCGGCCGGAGTAAAGTGCTTCCCTGCCGGAAAGTACCTCATCTATTACCGGGAGGTCCGTCGCGGCACGGACATTCTCCACATTTTTCACGGTGCTCAGGATCAAAAGAGGTCTTTTAGAAAGGCGAGAAAGCGCAGATGACGATTGCGCTTGCTGAAAGTTTTCTGGCGAGAACATGGCAAGGTGTTATCGGTTCTTCACTGAATTCGTATGACCTGTTTTGTGCATCGCGCATCCAATGTGAGGAGTTGATTGCGGCCCCGGGCATCGCAGCCGCGGCAATGTAATTGACTGAGGCGGTAGTGGTCCTTCTCACTGGCAGGCCCTGCAGAGGAATCTATCGCGGCTGTAAATAGGAGCGAAATCATGAGCGACAAAACAGAAACGAAAAAAAGAACTGGGATTGTGGGAGCGGATTTGCCGGCGGCTAAGAGTGGCGAATTTGTGATCGGCGGGGATCTGCCTGTGTGGCGGCTCGGATTTGGGGCGATGCGAATTACTGGCAAGGGGATCTGGGGCGAGCCGAAGGACCATGATGAGTCCATTCGCGTGCTTCGACGAGCGGTCGAGCTGGGAATCAATTTTATTGACACGGCGGATTCGTATGGGCCGTACGTCAGCGAACGGCTGATTGCGGAAGCGCTGCATCCTTATCCGGCAGGGTTGGTGATCGCGACGAAGGCTGGGTTTGATCGTACAGGACCAGATAAGTGGACCATGAATGGGAGGCCAGAGCATTTGCGAAGCGCCTGCGACGAAAGCCTGAAACGGCTGAAACTGGAACGGATTGATTTGTATCAATTGCACCGGATCGATCCGGCGTATCCAGCGGAAGATCAGCTCGGGACGCTGAAGGATTTGCAGGCACAGGGGAAAATCAAACACATTGGACTTTCCGAGGTGTCGGTGGCGCAGATCAAGCATGCGCGGACGATCGTGCCGATTGTTTCGGTGCAGAACCGTTACAGTCTGGCGGACCGAGCGGCTGAGGACGTTTTGGAATATTGCGAGCGCGCGAACATTGGGTTTATTCCGTGGTTCCCGCTGGGGGCAGGCGAATTGGCGGCTCCAGGCGGTAAACTGGCGCGCACGGCGGAAGAACTTAAAATTACGACCTCACAGTTGGCGCTGGCCTGGTTGTTGTGGCGCTCGCCGGTGATGCTACCGATTCCGGGGACTTCTCGGGTGGATCATCTGGAAGAGAACGTCGCCACCGCGGCAGTGAAGGTGGATGACCGCAAGATGCGCGAATTGGGACAGCTGGCGAAATCGGCGTAAGCGCGCATGGAAAATGGAAATAAGGCAGGAGTCAGCAAACCGTATCTATTTGCGGTCCTTGCCTTATCGCTTTTTTTGCCAGCGTTGTCGGCTTTGTTTGAATGGCTCATAAGCAAAAACCCGCTTGATTCTCTCGCGCTCATCGGGAAATGGTTTATCTTTTGGGCTGTGGGAGTGCGGCTTCTAATGGCCGGACTCAGACAGGTGTTCAATCCCGCCTTCACGGCCAAAGATATTTTCCACATTAACCACGCGCCCAGCCATGCGATTGTAAGAGAGTTGGGTTTTGCGAACATTTGCTTTGGCTTGATTGGTGCGATTTCTTTGTTCCTTCCAGCTTGGAGGATGGTGAGCGCTTTCGGGAGCGGTTTGTATTACGGCATCGCCGGAGTGAACCATTTTATCAGGAAGGGGCCAAGCGCAAACGAAACGGTCGCGATGATTTCAGATATTTTCATATTTCTGGCTTTGGCAATTTACGTCGTGCGTATGATTTAGAAGTTCGTGAGCCTGATTTGTCAGACCTCAGCCCTCGTATAAGCAAGGTTCTTCTGAGAATGCCCTTCAGGCTTTCTTGTGTTTGAAAAACTCTACTTGCTGCAATCGCTTCTCGGCTTCTTTCTTTGTCTTGTAGGGACCGCCTAGATTTTTTCCCTTTTCTGAGACGACGCGATAACCACCGGTGACTTTCTTGATCATGGCCTTTCCTCCCGAAATGGGGCCGTTTTTCGGCTCCTCAGGACAAATGCTGTCAGTTACGATTTGCAGTTTCCATACAGAGTCTCTCTGAGAGTTGCGGAATTTCGGCCTTACTTTTGTGAGCGCCAGTAGCGACCACAAGTGCGCCGCGGGGATTGTTGCGATTAATGCGGACTACTTCCATGTTTTGAAATGCAGGCCTACGGATCCGCCCGAAATGTAAGTGCACATTTCCTGTTTGTTGTCAGCGGCGACGGCACACCAAGCCTTGACCTTGGCACCAGTGAGTTCCTCCGATTGATCGTCCTGTCGGATTACCCAATTGGAGGGCGCCAAGATCTGAAGGCGCGACCCAAGATCCCGGAATCTCATATCGGCGGCGGAAGCAGAAGTTTCTTGCCAATAGCAGACGTACTGAGCGCCGAGCTCATTGGAAAGAGATTTGGAGACTGCGTTGACCGCACAATCTGCCGCCCCGGCGAGTTTGATTGTGGCTTCGGACACACCAGCACTTCCTTTTGCAGCGCGGAGATCCTCGAAATCGCTTGCGCGAGCCTCGAAGGCCTTCTTGAGCCCCTGGCAGAGATCGTCGCAGCCGCCGGCAATGGGAGCCGGGGCCGCTTTCGGCGGAGGACCCGGAGGGCGGTTGACCAGATAGGGCGACGAGAGCGAACTCATCCAAAGATAGAGTTTCGCCGTTCCATCCGATTGTTTTGTGAGTTGTAGATGGAGGGGACAGTGGCCAAGATATGGCCCGTCAGTGCCGGGAAGCGAACAATCCGGGAGTCCCGCATCGACAAAATGATCGTCAACTGGTGATTCGATCTTTAACACCCATGTTGGCTGAAGAATACGAATGGACGCGAGCGCATTTGTGTACCAGGTTTCCGCGCTTGTATACGGAATTTGTGCGTAGCAGATATACATCGGCACGTTGTTCGCCCAAGTCGACATTTGGCAGGGGACCTTGGCTCCCTCGGTGGAAAGGGCGGAAGCGGCCGCGCCGTTCGCCCGATATGCTCGAAAGTCCGTGAGAGCAGCGTCGAAAATGTTCTGCAGGCCAGGGCAGAGAGGGTCCTTACACTGTGCAAACGCGGAGACGGTAAGGATAAGACTAAAACACAACAGGTGAAATGCCCGGAGCGTTTTCTTGATCATAGGCCGCCGCTAGCTAGAAATTAGAAATGAATCCAACCCGGGCCAGGGAATGGAGGGATTGTGTGAGCGAATAAATCGTGCCTGCTGATGAAGGTGGAGTCAATCGGTATTCCTGCTGTTCTTATCGCGGGAGGAAACCCCAGCTCAGGTTTAGTGCGAACTAAACCTTCACGATCCAGAATCCGCAAGAAACGAACGGCACGTTTCAGCGGGCTAGGAGCATTCGAATGACCGTCGAATGCTCAGGCGGTTCGACGGCGACGCCATCGCGAAACGCGACAAGCTTGCCAGAATTAGCGGCGACTCGTTCGCCGGGAACGATGATGCCGACAAGATTCAGGGGGTCGGCGGCGGCGAGCGTGATCAATTCGCCGGATAGCGATTGGCTGCGCTGCGCACGCAAAGAGTCTACGGCCATGCTGAGAGCAAATTGCTCTCCGAGAAAGCCGCTGACGAAACGGCCGCCGCGAACTTCGCCGCGATCTTCGAGGCGGCGCAGAGTGATCAGCAGCTCGCGCCACTTGGGGAGATTGGTTTCGCGCGTGAGGAGTTCGCGAAAGACGACTCCGTAGCGGCGAAGAAGCATCCAGCAAGTGGCTTCAAGGGCGCGTGTGCGGTCGTGAGCTTCTCCGGAGAAGAGCAGCGACCACCGGCCTGCACTGTGACGCGGGCGTGAGGTTCGTCCAATTCCCTGTCCCGAGCGGCGCTTGGGATCGATGAGAGCGCGAAGATTATCGAAACCGTCCGCGGTGAGAAGGCCGGCGGCAACGAGTTCCCAGAGCGCAGCTTCAACTTCGGATTTCAATTTGCCGGTGCCGCGCACGATGTCCGCGAAGAAAGAGGCGCCGCGCTGTCGTAAAAAATGGAGGATCGCAGCAGCATCGGCGCTGAGGCCCGTGACTTCGGCTTCGCCTGTTTCGCGATGCGGAATCATCCACTCGGAATCTTCGCGGACGAAAAAAGTGATGGGAGCGACGCTTGTGGGGGTAACTCGGCGTTTCGCGTCGGTGGCTACGTGAGTTTCGAGCGTGGCGGGGTGCGGCGAAAGTCGGCCCCACCCGACTGCGCCGGTGAGGCAAAGCTGATCGAGGATCGCGGGATCGAAATCCGAGATGCGGCGCTTGAGGATCTGGCGCTCCCAGGAATTTGCCGGGGCTTCGTAACCTTGAAGCTGGCGAATGGCTTCCAGCGTGCCGCGCTCGCCGAGAAGTTGAGTGCTTGGGGAGATGTGCTGCCAGCGAAGCAGCCAGTTCATGAATTGGGCGGGACTAACGGACTGGATTTGCTTGCGGAGTTGGCCAAGCGTGAGACGGTGAATGCGCGCGAGGAGGCGACGTTCGCACCATTCGGTTTCGGGCGAGGCCGGATCGGTGAATTTGCCGCGGAGGATTACGCCGCTGGATTCCAGGCGAAGGAAAGACTTGTCGATGTCTGAGGTGGGGAGAGAGAGGATTGAAGCGAGTTGGTTCGCGGTGATTGGGCCGCTGTGGGTGATCCAACCAGTTACGAAGGCGTGGAGCGCGTCTTCCCTATTGGAAGCTGCTGGGGATTCGAAGATTGGGACGGCAGAATCCTCAAAAGTTGCCGACGGAGAATATTTGCGCGAACTTGCTTATGCGCTCCGCCGATACCCAGTAAGTTTCAGAACCTACGTGTGCGCGTGTTACGCGATGACCTTGCGCCAATTGTTCGAAAAAGGGATTCCATGCAGCAGCCGATTCGCTCACTTTGTTGTGCAGTTGGTCGGAGACTGAAGCGTCCGAATTTGCGTGTGCTGGCAATGCGATCAGCGTGAGAAGAGCGTCGTGAAGTTCTTCGGCATCGCGAACATCGGGCCAGGCGTCGTCGGAGACTTCCGCGATGGCGGCGGGGTCGAGGCGGCCAATCTCTCCGAGCACAGCGTCGGGCAGCATGCGACGCATTTCAACAGCGCGAGCTCGGCGCTCTTCAAGCGGGGCGTCATCGAGGTAGGCGTAGGGATTGGCGTTCAGAATTTCATGGGAAAATTGCGATGGCTGCGGCGTATCGACCGCAAGGCAAGTGATGCGGCCATCGGCGATGCCATGCAGAACGCGATCAAGGCCTTCGATGTCCATCGCTTCGGTGAGGACGTCCTTCATCACTTCGCGGATGAGCGGGTGATTGGAGATGGTGATATCGCCTTCGATATTTTCCTGGCAGGCCTGCGCTTCGGGAAAGACGGCGGCAAGCAAATCATCGGCGCGCATGCGCTGGATTGGCGGCGGGACTCGCTTGCCCCCGCGAAAACGAAGCAGGGCAAGGGCACGGCCAGCATCCCAGCGCCAACGCGTGGTGAAAAGCGGCGAAGTAAGCACGGCCTGTTCGAGAACGGAGCGCAAGGAATTGGGGTGGAGAAAATGAAAGACGTCACCAAGCGGAAAACTGTGCTGTTCGCTGAGGGAGATATTCAGACCATTGTCTGTGGCGGCAGCTTGCAGTTCGAAATTGAATGAGCGGCAAAAACGCTTGCGGAGGGCGAGACCCCAGGCTTTGTTAATGCGGCCGCCAAACGGGGCGTGGATCACGAGTTGCATGCCGCCGCTTTCATCGAAGAAGCGCTCGGCGATGATCGTAGTTTGCGTGGGAACGGCTCCGAGCAATGCGCGACCAGCGACAATGTATTCGACGGACTGCTCGGCGCCGGCGTCGTCGAGGCCACATTCAAGTTTTAACCAATCTACGGCGGCGGCCACGCCCTGCGCCGATTGCGTTGCAGAGTCTTGCGAAGAAACGCGAGGGACAAAAGCGCTAATTTTCTCGCGCAGCTCGGCCACATGGGCGGAGAGTTCGTCTGTTCGCGATGGGGCTTCTCCGCGCCAGAACGGAATGTTGGGTGCCGCGCCTTGCGCGTCTTCCACCAAAACGCTGCCTGCTTGCACGCGGCGAATGCGCCAGGATGTATTTCCCAGCAGCATGATGTCTCCCGAGAGACTTTCGACGGCGAAATCTTCGTCAACAGTCCCAACAACAGTGGCTTCAGGCTGTGCGATGACCGTGTAGAGCGAATTTTCTGGAATGGCGCCGCCGCTGGTGATAGCAGCGAGGCGGCTGCCTCGGCGCGCGCGTAGCATTCCATTGACGCGGTCGCGGTGCAGATATGCGGCGTAGCGTCCGCGAGCACCGGCGATGCCTTCGGAAAGCATTTCGACAATCGCGTTGAAATCTTCGCGGGAGAGATTGCGATACGGGTAGGCCTGGCGCACGGACTGAAAGAGTTCCTCTTCCCTCCAATCTTCCGCGGCACACATGGCGACGATTTGCTGAGCGAGAATATCGAGGGGCTGCTCGGGAATCGCGAGAGCATCAAGGTCGCCTTGGCGAATCGCGCGAACCAGCGCGGCGCATTCGAGCAGTTCGTCGCGCGTGGTAGCAAAGATGCGGCCTTTGGGTATCGCTCCGCGCCAGTGACCCGCGCGGCCAATTCGCTGCAGACCCACCGAAATAGACCGAGGTGAGCCAATCTGGCAAACAAGATCGACGCTGCCAATATCAATTCCCAGTTCGAGCGAAGCGGTGGCCACTAAGGCGCGAATCTCTCCGGCTTTGAGTTTTCTTTCGGCGGCAAGCCGCAGTTTGCGCGAGAGACTTCCATGATGCGTGGCTACGGCATCTTGTCCGAGACGTTCGCCGAGATGATGCGCCATGCGCTCGGCGAGACGGCGCGTGTTGACAAAGATGAGCGTTGAGCGGTGTTGCGTGGCGAGAGCAGCGACGCGGTCGTAGATTTCGCCCCACATTTCATTGGAAGCGACCCCGCTTAGTTCGCTTGCAGGGACTTCGATAGCGAGGTCGATCTCGCGTCGATGGCCGATTTGCACGATCACGGGAGTGGACCGGGCGGTGCCGCTTAGAAATTCAGCGACGAGTTCGATGGGTTTTTGCGTGGCGGAAAGGCCGATTCGAGTGAGCGATTTGCCGGCCAGATGCTCGAGGCGTTCGAGGGATAGCGCTAGGTGGGAGCCGCGTTTGTCATCGGCCATCGCGTGAATTTCGTCGACGATGACGGTATCGACGGTTTTGAGGATTTCGCGGCTCTTTGCGGCGGTCAGCAGAATGTAGAGCGATTCGGGAGTGGTAACCAAAATGTGCGGCGGGCGTGACAACATGGCGCGGCGTTCGTGCGCGAGCGTGTCACCGGTGCGGACCACGGCGCGTATTTCTGGCATCAAGATGCCGCGCTCGCCGGCGAGTTGCAGAATTTCGGCGAGCGGAGCCTCGAGATTTTTCTGAATGTCATTGCTCAGCGCTTTGAGGGGCGAGACGTAAAGGACTTCGGTTTGGTCGCTCAGTTCCCCGCTGAGCGCTTTACGCACAAGGCGATCAATACAAATTAAAAATGCCGCCAGCGTTTTACCCGAACCAGTTGGAGCGGAGACGAGCGTGGTTTTGCCGGCGAGGATGCTCGGCCAGCCTTGTTGCTGCGGCTCGGTGGGCGTGCCGAAGCGGGCGACAAACCAATCGCGGACGAGCGGGTGAGCCCATTCCAAGCCGGAGAGAGTCGTTTGCGAAACGTCGGTGTTCATGACGCGGAACTAAATTATAGCGCAACCGGTCCAGTCGCCGCCGACAGAGGCAACGAGAAGGAAGCATTCGAGCGGATGCATCTTGCCGAGATGGGGCGGAACGTATTGCGCCCCGCATGGGTACGCAAGCGCTGCGCACGGAAAGAGTTCAAGCGTTAATTTGTGCGTACGCGCAAATAGCGGCAGCAGAGCTGCCGCACTCCAGGTTGATTAGGCGCGTTCGAGGCCGAGGATGGCGCGCAGGGCTTTCTGGTCGGCGCCAGAGCTGGCGAAATCGTCAAAGGAGGTTTTGGCTGCTTCGATGATGTGGCCTTTTATGAAGGGCGCGCCTTCGCGGGCTCCCTGTTCGTTGCTCTTGATGCAGCACTCCCATTCGAGGACCGCCCAGCCTGGAAAATCGTACTGGGTGAGTTTTGAGAAGATGGTGGCGAAATCCACTTGGCCGTCGCCGAGCGACCGGAAACGTCCTGCGCGCTGCAACCAAGGTTGGTAGCCGCCGTAAACTCCTTGCTTGCCGCTGGGGCGGAACTCGGCATCCTTCACATGAAACATCTTGATGCGTGAGTGATAGAAATCGATGAATTGAAGGTAGTCGAGCTGTTGTAATACGAAGTGGCTGGGATCGTAGAGCAGATTGCAGCGGGGATGCTGATTCACACGGTCCAGGAACATTTCAAACGTTGCGCCGTCGTGCAAATCTTCGCCGGGATGGATTTCGTAACAGAGATCGACACCGGCCTTGTCGAACGCGTTGAGGATGGGAATCCATCGCTTTGCGAGTTCGTCGAAAGCGGTTTCTATGAGCCCCGCGGGACGCTGCGGCCAGGGATAAACAAATGGCCACGCGAGCGCGCCAGAGAATGTGACATGAGCCTTCATGCCAAAGTGCGCGGAGGCGCGGGCAGCAAAGTGCAGCTGCTCGACGGCCCAACCCTGGCGTGCCGAAGGATTGCCGTGGAGATTCGGCGGCGCGAATCCGTCGAACATGGCGTCATAGGCGGGATGGCAGGCGACAAGCTGTCCCTGCAAATGGGTCGAAAGATCGGAGATGACGAGGCCGTGTTTGGCGGCTACGGCGGCAATTTCGTCGCAGTAAGTTTTACTTTCGGCGGCGCGCTTCAAATCGAAGAGCCGAGCGTCCCATGACGGGATCTGCACGGCCGCGTAGCCGAGGCTTTTCGCCCAGCCGCAGATCGCGTCGAAGGAGTTGAACGGTGCGTTATCGGCAGCGAACTGTGCGAGAAATATTCCCGGACCTTGAATCGTTTTCATCTATAGGCTCCCATCATGCCCTCTGCAATCCGCTGGCAGACTCAATTGATCATCGAAGCGAGCCAGCTTCTCGGGGGCATTCTATCGTTAGGAAGGAGGAAGGGCAAAATCTGGATTCTTTTGGCACCGGCGTCGAGTGGAAACACGAGAGTTCAGGAGAAACTTGCTCCGGATGGTTAGGAACTCAGCTGAAACGAAACGATGGAACTGGAGCGGGCGATGGGAATCGAAATCATCGCCACTTGGTTTTTCAAGGACTTACGAAGTAGGGCTCGTACTGATTTGGAAGGACTTGGTACCCTCCGGAACCCCTACTGCCGCCTCGATGCCGCCTTGCTTCCCCAAAATATTTCTCACAACTTTGCGATTTGCTTCGCGTACTGCTCTTGGTACAGCTTGCGTATAGATGTTCATCGTTGTTCGGATGTCCGCATGACGCAAAAGCGCCTGTTGAACCTTAATGTCCACTTCGTGCTCCCGCAACAGCGATGAGTACGTGTGCCGAAACGTATGCCAACCAACGCGCCCAATGCCCGCTGCAATTCCCGCGGGCACTATGTGATTCTCACGAATCTTGCTCGGCCAGAACGGATTTCCCGTGGCTGGATTCACAAACATCCATGGCGAATCGTACTCCTTGGTTCTTTCTCTGTGTTCCTTCAGAACGACGGCCAAATCCGGGTCCATCGGCAACGGCTTTGCGGAACCTTCTGTCTTGGTATCCGCGACTTCACCGATTACCCATGATCTCGCAATTGAAATCGTGAATCGATCCCAATCCACGTCGTTCCATTTTAGTCCAGCGATCTCACTCACTCGCGGGCCCAAGAATAGAGCAACGAGCGCCATAGTTTTGTAAGGTTCCTTTAGCGTCTCTAGAAGCCGGTTGAACTCTTCGATGGTCAGAATCTTCGGAAGTCTGGTTCGTTTGGAACAACCTTTTACGCGAACCAGGCTCATGGGATTCCGATCATGAGGGATCAATTCCCATCGCATGGCCCAATCGAAAAGCATGTGCATCACCTCGCGAACATGACCCTTGCTCCTGCCGGAAAGTGGCAAACCTTTGATCCACAGTTCCACAGCGAGAGGTTTCACGTGCGCGACGAGATGATCTCCCCATTTGGGCCGGATCTGACTTCTAATCCAACTCAAATAAGTGAACCGGGTGACTTTTCGCTCGGGCAATGCCTCCAAGATGTAACGATCTAGGACCGCACCGAACGAAATTTCCTCGGCAGCTTGAGGGTCGTTCAATATCAACCTGCGGCCCTCTGTAGCTTTCCAAGCCTCGGCTTCGCTCATTTGGGCAACCGTCCCCAGAATAACCGAATGAGACCCATTGCCATCTCGATACTCCCAGACCCAGACATGCGAGCCAGTCTTACGCGGTTTCTGGCGCACATAGCCGAACTGGTACCTCTTGCGCTCAAACATTGAATTCTCCTTTATGTTTGAGCCTCAAGGGTGGCGTGCCGAGTGTAATTCCATTCGCATCCAGCAGTCCAGTTCACTTGCATAAAAATACCATCGTCCAAAACGGAAATGCCCTGACACTTTACCTACGCGCGCCATGCGCTTGACCGTTCTCGGATGGACTCTCACGAAGGCCGCTGCTTCCTCACATGTCAAAGGACGTTCGACAACTGAGCGTCCGCCGTCCCCGAACAGCCCAGGTGTGATTGTTCCGCTGTCTCCTTCCCCTGTGGCCCCCTGGTCTGGCTCTGTGAGCGACAATTCGAAGGCCTCTTTGATTGGAGATGGCGGTTCTTGTGTGCCCTTATCTTGCTGCTCAGTTCCAAACAACGGATCGGGGAGTAGCACCGAAGCACTCATTGCACGGCGCGAGGCATGCTGTCTTGAGGACGCTGTGTTCTCGCGCACACCGAATTGTGTTGGACGGGTCTTCATGTTTGTTACGCGGTCTTTGTAAGAGCCTCTTCTTGGACTTGTTCTGAATTCTGGTTGTTGGCAGCTTGGCCTAGCCAGGCTTTGAATTCGTCATGGCGTTTGAACAGGACTTTCAGCGCCTCCGTAATGACGTAAGACGGAGTAGAGTCGATGAACTCTGCATATTGATCGAGCTGCGTTTTCACTGACTCCTCGACTCGCGTCTGGATCGTCACTGACTTTGGTTGCTTGGGTGGTGCCTTAATAATTGCCATGTTGCGCTTCTCTTCCTCCTCGTTGGTTTTGCCTTACGCCCTGTCTCACGTCTTGCATTCTCCGACTCCTGCACGCGGGCAAACACGGCCCCGAGTCGCTCGGGGCGGGCTGGAGCGACCCCACAGTACTTTTGGCGGTTGCAAGCCGTCAAAAGTGGGGTCGCTCCCGCCCATTCTGGTGTTTTTTTCTGTGTCACTCTTCTCCTTCTCGTGTCGTTTATTTCCTCGCTTTCGCTGGACTTACGCACATTCCAGCGTGAAGAATGTGGTGAAGACGAAGTTGCAGTGGGTAATTCCTGCCTTCTGCACCTGCTTCGCCTAAATTCTCGCCGCGCGCGCACCGCACGAAGTTTCTTGTTGGGCTGGAGCGACCCACGATTCACTTTGGCCACGCAATCGTGTGCGAAAGTGGGGTCGCTCCAGCCCAATACGGTGTTTTGCCCGCGTCCAAAGTGATCGTCGCGCCATGCTCAACTTCTTGTCTTTTCGACACTTGCGCGTTCGCCAAGGTGGACGCGGGGGTGACGGGTAGGGTGATCCGTGTCTTTCATGCACACATCACCTTCCCGCGCTCCTGAAAGTGATGGATGCCCTTCAACATCGTCCACTCCTCTACTAATAAAGAGGCTTTGAGAACGGAGAAAGTAAGAAAAAAATTTGCCCCCTGACTTACTCGAAACTGTAGGGAGTATCTTCATCGCAGAAAGTCCACCAGCCTCTCTACTTACTAGGGAACATCCAGTCGAGGAAAAGTAAGAAAAAACTTTGATCCCCTGGGGGCCCCGGGGAGTAGAAGAACTGCCTCTCACAGCCCCCTACTTATATAAGGAACATCCAAAGGGAAAAAAGTAAGAAAAAATTTTAATCCCACGGAAAAGTTCCCGGCTGGCCGAGAGGTCTCGGTCATAGCCCCCTATTTATTTAAGGAACGTCGAGAAGGGGAAAAGGGAGAAAAAATCTTGGTACCAGTACGTTTTTTTTCCTGGTGTCGCCCGAAGGGCAAGCCCACAGAGGGGGCGAGACGAGGGAAGAGCACCGTCCTTGTTCCGCGACAGGTCTTTCAAGGGAGCAAACAGATCGCCTTCAAAGGACTGACAACGTCTATCTTAATGACAATTCAGAGCAAATTTCTCCGTCTTTAGGGCGGCAGTTACTTCGGCCCGCTACTTTTCCCTAAGTGAGTGATTCGATCGCCTGGCGGCATCGGGGGAACTGCCTACAAATCAGGACAATTTCACTTACGGTAGTCTCTCGTCAGTCGCGCCGAGCGCCTGCGGTGCCGGGCGCCCGCTACTGGGTGAGACGGCTATTTTGTGACCATCACGTTCACCGGCACCACCACAGAAAAGCCGCCGGCGGCGACGGTGACGTTTATGATGGAATTTCCAAGCGGAGTTCCCGTGTTGTTCGGAGAGCCCGGCACACTAGCACTGGTGCAGCCAGCGACGCCCGCAACTGTGAGGACCAGTAGAAGTCCCGTAGCGTAGACGAGCCGCAGGCGTCCCCCGCGGTGCCGGGCCAGTAAGAATGCCAACAAGAGGGATAAGATCGTCGAGAGCGCGAGAAGCATCATCAACAAAGGCGCATTCCGAGGTTGATGAGGATTTTGCAACGGATCACTAACGGCGGTAGTGGCAATCCTTATGGCCACGGTGTACGCGCCGGGCTTCCCGGAAATAGGAGTGACGGTAAGAGTGCATGTTGCATAGGGGAGACAGTCTGTTGTAACGGCTGTCGGGGTGGCACTCACATCGCCGGCAAGGCAAACCATGAATGACGACGTACCGATTGAACCGAGGGTGATCGTCGCGGGTGGTGCGGACCCGCCGCAGGATACTATCTGCACCACGTTTTCTGTGAGCGCGGGCGAAGTGCTCGCAAGAAGCCCATTCGAACTGGCGTTCGAGTCGGGCGTGTAGGCTGCCGTCAGTGGCGTGCTCCCCGAGCCCACCTGGGAAATCGTCAATGTGCAGGAGCCTGCGCCACCGGCGGCCAGAGCCGCCGAACAGGTGTCGTTGAAGCCGTCAGTGACGGTGACGCTGCCTGTTGGTGTTGCGCTTCCCGATGCTGGCTTAACAGTGAAGCTCACGCCAACCTGAGTGGTTCCCACCAGCGCAAAGTTCGCGGGCAACGGAAAGCCATCGAAGCTGGAGATTGCCGAGGGAATGGTTGTGGTAGTCGCAGTGTTTGCCTGCCCTCCCGAGGCGGTTACCATAACGGTGTCGGTAACGGTGATCTTTTCGGTGTCGAAAACGTCGGGGAACGTGGGAGTGTCTGTGACGGTAATCGTCTCGTTGTCCATAACCACGGCCGGGGGTGGCCCTGTTGAGGAACTATTGGTCATCGAGAAGCTGGCTGGCGTTGTTACCCCGGCTGCCGTCGCCGTGACCGTATAGGGTCCCCCGGCTGTCCCGTTCGCCGTGAACGTAGTGGCCATCGCCACTCCCGAGGTGTTGGTTGTCGTCGTGTACGAGGAGCCGCTGGCGAACGTGCCGCTGGCTCCCGTGGCTGGCGCCGTGAAGGTCACGCTCACACCTGAGACTGGGTTGCCACTGCTGTCCTGCACCGTTGCCTGCAGCGCCGTTCCAAACGCCGTGTTGATCGTGGCGCTTTGCGGTGTCCCTGCCGTCGCCGTGACGCTCGCTGCGGATCCCGCGGTGTTAGTCAGCGAAAAGGTGGCTGCTGTTGTTACCCCGGCCACCGTTGCCGTAACCGCATAGCCACCGGCCGTGGCGTTCGCCGTGAACGTAGTTGCCGACGCCTGGCCCGATGCATCGGTTGTCGCCGTAGTGCTTGCCGTGCCGTTCGCAAACGTGCCGCTGCCTCCCGCGGCTGGCGCGGTAAACGTCACGGTCACCCCTGAGACTGCGTTGCCGCTGCTGTCCTGTATGGTTGCTTGCAACGCCGTCGCAAACGCCGTGTTGATCGTGGCGTTCTGCGGTGTCCCAGCCGTCGCCGAGATACTCGCCGCAATTCCCAACGAGAATTTCATGACGAATCCATTTCGAGGATTCGGATAATTTGCGTTGGCCGTTAAATTCGTCTTGAATGCGCCTGGTGTGGTAGGAAAGTTCGGAGGAGCTGCCCCTGTAATGTAGGCATTTCCGCTCGAATCCACGGCCAGGGCGTAAGCATACGCAATCATGTTCCCGCTGGTCACTCCAATGTACGTCGAGTAGACCACGCCCGAACCCGCCGAGTTAAGAACAGTGAGAAACCCATTCGTGTGGTCGTCGGAGAGCTGGCCTGCAAGGCGTCGGGCGTCGTCACAAAAGTGCCCGCATTGCCGTAGTTGGTCCCCACCACATAGGCTTGTCCTAGAGAATTGACTGCTATGCCATAACCGGTGGTCTAGCCCGGTAGATACGTCGAATACACCAATGCCGATCCGGTGTTGTTCAACTTCGCGACAAACGCATCTGTATGATCAAGTAAGCTTCTCTGAAACGCACCGACGGTAGTAGGAAAATCCGAATCACCGACTTGGCCGGTCACGAACGCATCGCCAGAAGCGTCCACAGCCACGGCAAGAGCCTCGTCTGCAGTTCCACTATTCGAGCCTGAGAGGAAAGTGGAATACACCAGTGCCGTACCAGACGGGTTCAGTTCCGTAACGAATGCTGTGACCGAATCGCTGCTCGTCGTCTGGAACGCACCAGCGGTGACCGGAAACGTCGTCGAGCCCGTGCTGCCCACTACGAAAGCATCTCCCGAAGAATCCAGAGTAACGGCCAGGGGTTTGTTGGAACCCGTGCCCAAATAAGTGGAATAGGCCAACGAAGCGCCGCCGGCGCTGACCTCCGTGACAAAACCATTTCCGCCACAGGCTGTGGGCGAGGCGCAGCCTTGGACTGGCTGAAAGGCACCGGCCGTCGTCGGATAGGTCGCCGAGGTCGTAGTACCTACAACGTAGGCATTGTCTGCCACATCCACGGCAATTCCAAAACCATACGTGGCCTTCGTCCCAGTCGTCTCCGTTCCACTCAAATAAGTCGAGTAGACCAGACCCGTCCCTGTCGAATTCAGCTCGGTCGCAAATGCGTATAGGCCACTGGCAGTTTCGGACGTTTTGTACGCGCCCGGCGTAGTCGGAAAATTGTCGGAATTCGTGTACCCGGTCAGGTACGCATCGTGCATGGCGTCCAGCGCGATTGCCGTCACATTTGTCGAGCCAGAAGTGTTGCCAAAGTACGTGGAATAGATAAGAGAGGAGCCGCTGGGGTTGAGTTCGGTGACAAAACCTGATGTGCTACCCGGGGAGGGATAAGTCGACTGGTAAGCGCCCGTCGTCACCGGGAAATCAATTGACGTAGTGGTTCCTGCCACATACACGTCTCCGTAAGAATCCGCCGCGATGGCTATTCCTGCATCATTGGCTGCTCCGGTGACATTGCTGCCTCCCAAATAGGTCGAGTACGCCAGCGTCGGATCGATCACCAGCGCCTTGGAATGGTCGTATGGGCTTAGCGCAAACGCAATCCGATTTCGAGCGACAAGTACATAATGCCCCGGGATTTCGCGCCGCCCTTGGGGTGTTTCCTGGTAAATGTGAGGCTTGCCCAGCAATACCTCTCGCTTCCCGGCAAGGCGCAACAGAACGTCGCCGGCCGAGTTCACACGCATTCGCCGAGCGCCTTGAACTTCCAACGCGATGGTGCTTGGGTCCGCGCCCGGGGCAACGTCAAAATCAAACTCTAGCTGACGGTTGTCGCCGTGAAATCTGGCATCAACGCCCGGATATATGCCCCGGTATTCAACGGCGGAGTAATTGGGCACGTTGGTGCGCCACTGCTTCGGATCGTTGCCGATGAAGTAGTTGGTTTTGCCAGGCAGTTGGCCTCGGCCGGTGATCGCCGCGGGTGTGCTCGCGCCCGCAAATTTCAACCGAACAACTTGGACCGGCCTGGGTGCCTGGAGATGCGGAAGCGACAAGCCTCGGGAATGCTTCCCTGGAAAAGTTGCGGCCACCTCTGGCGGTGCGGTCGGGAGTGAAAGGACTGCTTCCTTATCTGCGAGAAATAACGTGTAACCAGGGGCGCGAGCAAGAAATTTCACACGTGGATCGGTCTGGCCATTGTTGGCTTCGAACATCATCGGCAAACCAGCGAAGACCTTCATGGCTTGCGCACGCGCGGCTGGTGAGAGCGCCGGCGACGGAGCCGCCGCGTGCTGGCGACTAAATACGGCTGACCCAGGAGCAAGCGCCAGCTTCTCCGGGTGCGAAATCGCGAGAGGCGGTGAGGCCAGTTTCGGTGCGAGGGCGAACGAGGGTTGCGACGCGCGAACGCTAAGTGCCAAAGTTGCATCAACTGGTATCAGGCGAGCCACTTTCACAGCGAGGTGCCAGTGAGTTCCCGCCGCCAGCCCCAAAAGCAGGCTTACGCCGCAAGCAAATCCCGCCGTAATTTTCCAGTGGTCCCTGATTCGTTTCCCGCCGCTCATTTCCAGCCTCCTGCGCCCATAAGTTTTCTCCGCTTCTCGCTGCTTGAGCAACAAGGGTGGGAGCTACTGGAAGCTGATGGCGACCGTCACGGCAATCGTTTGGCCTGCGGTCACTGCCACCGGAAGAGGATCCCCGGGTACGGTATTGCCGTCTAGATCTCTGGCAGTGAAAGCCACGAGCCCTTGAGTGCTGGTGAAAACACAGTTCGCAAGTCCTCCAACTCCACCAAGTCCGCAGGCGTTAATATCAATCGTTGCTACTGCCGAAACAGATCCCGACTGAGTCGCAATGATGGTCCCTTGCATATGAAATCCCGTGAAGGAGGGGGCCGTACCGGTCGGACTCACGGCGAGGTTACAGGAAAAACCTGCAAAAGAATTGGTGCAAAAATTGAACAAGGAACTCTGCACGTCCTGCATTAAAATACAAATCCCGTTATGGTTTTCTGCGTTAACACATGGTGCGTTTTGGCTGGAGGGGTAGTTCGGTCCCTCGAGCAAAATTCCCCAAGCTGCGGGCATCACTATAGTTTGGCCGGTTATTAACGCGCTTAGGAGTGATGCGCCGCCAGGAAGAGTTCCCGCCCCGAAAGGGTTGGCAAACCCGGGAGAAAGTGCATTCTCGAACTCGCGATGTGTGACCAGCTTGCCGTCTGGATTTTTTACCTCAATCGTCCAGTGGCCATGGACCGTGACGCCTTCGTGCTCGCCCTTGGGCCCGGATGGCTTGGCTTGAGAGCTCTGCATCAGCATCTGCTTGGCGGTGGGTATGGCTCTAGACGATGGCGCGCCAGACGAAGTTGCAGGAGACGTCACGACGGGGTGGGCTGCAGCGGACTCCGTCAGTGCAGGCCTCGACTGCGCCCAGGCCAACCCTGCGCAAACAAAGCTTAGGCTGGCCAGTCCAGCAAGCCCAAGAATTCTCTTTCCCGTGCGGAGAACATTCCGCTTACTGAGTCTCGCGTTCATCTCGTGTCTCCTTCTTTCCCGTCCGTTTCCTGTGAATCTGGTCCGGCGTGTGGTTCGTCCGAGTGCAACTGGAATCGCGACTGTTCCGCTTGCGCGGCCCAGGCAGCCGAGAGCAATGCCTCTAATTCCATTTCGGTGTTCTCTACGTTTTCTTTCCCGATCAAATTCATTGGAGCCCGGCTCCTCTCGAACATTGCAGGGCACGATGCGGGAAAGGGGGGGAGGGTCAATGGACGCGCACCGAACTCCAGCTGAACTCTTGCCGGACGGCTAACATGCTGGTTAGGGACGAGTTACGTGTTCGCTCAACGCAGTCCGTCCCAAACTTGCGCCAGGTTAGACCTGGTGTTAGCATTCGCTTCGCGTCCCCGGCCAATGGTTTGAGCGATTCCATGGATTCCCCGATAGGGTCTCAGCCCTCATTCGCCTTCGGTCCCTACCAAGCAGACCTCCCCGCTGGACAACTCCGCAAAAATGGCAGCCGCATCAAGATCCAGGACTTGCCGCTGCGACTGCTGAGCGTGCTTGCCGAAAACGCGGGGCGAGTTGTGACTCGTGAAGAGCTGCAGAAGCGGCTTTGGCCTCAAGACACTTTTCTGGACTTTGAAGATGGGCTGAACACAGCTGTTAAGAAGCTGCGCGATGCTTTGGGGGACGACGCGGAGCAGCCTCACTACATCGAAACGGTTCCGCGGCATGGCTATCGCTTTCTGGCAGAGGTGACGCAAATTGCGCCGCCGGCGCGGGCGGTTGTTATTGCGGCGGAATCGCCCTCCTCCGCGAAGAAGCCCGAGGAGGCATCAGCGCCCATTGACAGGCGGCGAACTCGGTGGACAGCTTGGGTGATCGCTTCGGCGGCGGCGTTGGCGATTCTGGGTGGCTTGGGCTTCTGGCTTCTCTACGGGAGACCGGCATTCTCTTTTAGTCCGCGCGATTCCGTGCTCGTCACCGATTTCGAGAATCGGACAGGTGATCCTCGATTTGATGAAGCGCTACGGACAGCGTTCACGGTCAGCCTTGAGCAGTCCCGCCGCGCCAATGTCTTTCCGAGTATCCGTGTGGGTTCGATCCTTCAACTGATGGGCAAGCCCGCCGCGGAGCGAGTCACGCCCGAAGTGGGACGCGAGATTTGCCAGCGCGAGAATATTCGCGGGATGATCGCCGGCAGCATCACTCGCACCGGGCAGGAGTACGCGCTTTCCGCCCAACTGATCGATCCGCAAACCGGGGCGACAGTGCGCTCCTACATAGAACGCTCTTCCGGAGAGGACCACATTTTAGATGCCCTCGACGTCATCGCTGCGGATGTCCGGCGCGATCTGGGTGAATCTTTATATCAGATTCACCGCGCGGACCGCCCGCTTCCTGAAGTGACCACAAGTTCGCTAACGGCTCTCAAACAGTACGCGGATGGAATCGCGCTCTGGCATCAGGGCAAGTTCGGGGATGCGGTAACGCTGCTTCGCGCTGCGGTGCAGACCGACCCGGACTTCGCCATGGCCCATGCCGCCCGCGGCGGAGCCTATTTTAGTTACCTCGCTAATCAGCCAGTCGAGGGAAAACAAGAATACGAAAAGGCTCTCGCGCTCTCCTCGCGCACCACCGACCGCGAGCGCATGATGATCCAAACCAGCTACGCAGCTGACCTCGGACATATCGACGACGCCGATGCTCTTTATCGCGCTTACTTGAGCCGCTATCCGGACGATTGGTCCATGCTCTCCGACTATGCGCGCCTTCTTCGCAAGCACGGACGCGCCCCCGAGGCCATCTCACAGTACAAGGAAATCCTCAGAGTCGCCCCGGACGACGCCAAAACTTATCTCGAAATGGCCACGGCCTATCGGACTCTAAGTCTAGTGCCAGAAGCGCTCACCGCTTACGCGGAAGCATTCCGGTTGGACCCCCAACAGATCACTGCCGGAGACACGGCCAGGGAATATGGGTTCCTGCTGGTCCAGAACGGCGAGGAGCAGAAAGCTGAGCAACTTTTCTCTGGATTGCTCGAGAAACGAGAGACGCGAGAGCGGGGAATGCGTTCGCTGGCCCTTATCGACAGCTACCACGGGCGATTTGCGAGTGCACGGAAGCGCTTCGACGAATGTCTGACCATCCTGCAAAATCAACAGGCTGCTCTGAGCAAGGCTCGTGTCCATCTATTGCTTGCCATCGTCGCGGAGGGCCAAGGCGATGTCGCTATGGAGCGCCGGGAGCTTGACGCCTCGTTCGACAACTTTGCAGCGCTAGGGCCGAAAGTCATCATTGGCGCCTGGATTGGCGGACAATACTTGCGGGCTGGTGCGTTGGACAAAGCTGTGAAGATAGAGAGCATCATCGCTCCTTTGACCGACAGCAAGAGTGCCGAACAGCGAGGCTACTTGCAACTCTTGCAAGGAGAGATTGCACTCTCTGAGAAAAATGCAGACAAGGCAATCGAACTGCTCACCCTTTCAAACACAGAGAACAGCACTCCGTTTAGCGTTGAAGCTCTGGCAAGCGCCTATCAACAGGCCGGCAAAGTGGACGAGGCCATTGCCGGGTACGAAAAGCTCATGGGTCTCCAATACCGGGCAATCGAGTGGGAGACTCAGCAGTTGTGGCTGGCGGCTCATGTTAGGCTTGCGGCCGATTACCTTGCCAAGGGCGACCGCGAAAAAGCTAAACAGACCATCGGCCGCCTTCTTGACCTGTGGAAGGACGCCGACACAAATCTATTCCTCCTGAAGCAGGCCAAAGCCGAATATGCCAAGCTGCAATAATCTGGCGCTCGTATAGAAGACAACCGGTCACGGTTTTAGTTGCACTATCGAAAACTGTCTCATCCGATCGGTGTGGCCGGAAAACGTGGGTCCGTTCAGGGTCCAATGTGTCGTGGCAAAGGATTCCTTGAAACGGCAATAACGGGCTGTCAGTACCGTTCAACTTCATTGAGTTCCGACCAAGTTCCACTCTGTAACAGCAGCAGCCAGAATTCTGCGAAGTACGGAATTGTGTTTCGGGCTTTTTCGCGCGAGCTAGCGGTGCCACCCTCGAAGCTCGTTTTGCTCTTTAATGCCGCCTTTTGCCGCCGCTACCAATTGCTATGTTATTAGAGGGAAACAAGGTGACTGGAGCGGGCGATGGGACGGGCGATGGGAATCGAACCCACGTCCGAAGCTTGGGAAGCTTCTATACTGCCATTGTACGACGCCCGCTTGTCGTTTCTAATTGTACTTAGGAATTGGTTTTTCGTACAGCGTTCGAGTGATCCCGCGAGCATTTTGGCCTGCGCTGGTGAAGTCAGCGGAACGCAGCTCAGCGAGTTAGAACTTTTAGCTGTCACGCAGGAGGTTGCGGGATCGAGTGCCATCACAGCGAGCCCCCGGACCCAGTCAAGGAATCGTAGCGCGGGGAGATTGAGATTAAGGTCCAGATGGTAAAGATGTTATTCGCGACTCGCCATCACTGACGCCTTGCGCGTTGTGGCGAGTCCGCCGGGCCACCAGTTCCAATCGCCTGCAATGCGAAGGAGTGCCGGACCGATCACAATACGAACGAGTGTTGCGTCAATCAGTACGGCGATCGCCAACGTAAATCCGATCATCTTGACCACCAGGAAATCTCCGAAGGTGAATGCCGCAAATACAACAATCATGATCGCGGCGGCGCTCGTAATCAGGCCTGCGGTTCTAGCCAGACCCTCCGGGATTGCATCCATTTCACTCAGTCCGCTCCTTCTGGCCTCCAGAACGCGTGCGACCAAAAAAACCTCGTAATCCATGCTTAGTCCGAAGACGATGGCAAACGCGACGATCGGTACTAGGGGAAACACGCTGCCGGTTCCCCCTGGAACTCCCAGGAGTTTGCTGCCGTGTCCATCTTGGATAACGAAAACCAATGCTCCGAAGGCCGCAGCAACCGAGAATAGGTTGAGTGCGATGGCTTTCACGGCGGCGAAGATCGATCGGAACCCGCACAGCAGGGCGAAGAGCGTCCCCCCCACAACCAGCGCCATTACAGACGGAAAGCGGTCTCTGATTATCGTTTCATAATCAGCGTTGAGTGCCGGGATGCCGCCGACGAGAAGAGTCGCGCCGGCAACCCCGGTGAGAGCTGGTGCGCCGGTCTTACGCAGATCCCGCACCCAGTTTACCTGGTCGCGCAGGGAGACCGAACTCGCGGGTAACACCTCAAGCAATGCCGCTCGTCCGTCACTACTCAGAAACGTTCGACGCGTCTCCCGCGAGAGATCAGTGAGGGAAGATCGGTTGCCCTCCGCAAGCGTAGTGATAGAAATCACGCGGTCACAGCGAGGGTCGGTCGCGAGGCGCTTGCTCAGACGATCCAACGCATTCCACCCCGCGTCAGTTTGCGCGATGGAATCCGTTGGAAGCTCAACAATGACGCGCAACGATTCAACAACGCCGCCCCGATCCATCCGTTCAAGAGTGTGTAGCGCATGGACTGATTCCGCCGCCTGCGGAAGCCAATCCCCTCGGGGGAGACTTGTGTCCAGTCGTCTGACCTGCCACGCGAGCAGAAGCAAAGGTGTACCTGCCAAAAAGAGGGCAAGCCAGGGATGCGCGACGATCGTCCTTCCCCATTGCCGCCAGCGATTTCCCGCACGCGCGGCCCGATGTGCATCCAACTTTGGAGTAAAGGGCAATCGGCCACGATCAATCCGCGGACCGAGCAACACTAGCACCGCCGGAACGAGGGTATTTGTAAGCAACACACTCATTCCCGTCACCAGGAATCCCGCAACACCGATGGAACGGATTTCGCTGATCGGAACCGTTAAGAGGGCTAGAAATCCGATGGCTACCGTTGAGGCTGATATCAAGAGCGTGCGGCCTGCCTGACGTGCCGCGATCAACCCGGCGGCTGGTCCGTCGTTCCCGGCGGCGATTGCTTCCCGGAAGCGGCTGATCATCAGCAGCGCGTAGTCGATTCCCAGCCCGAGGCCAAGCATGGTGGCCAAATTCTGAACCAGAATGGACAAGTGCCAGCGCTGGGCCAGAAATCCCGTGATCGCCAGAGTGGTCGCGATGGCAAGCTGGCCAACCGCCAGTGGAATCAGCGCGGCGACCAGGCTTCCAAACGCTACCAGCAGAAGCACGAGGGTTGCAGGGATCACCAGGCTTTCGCCGCGGTGCACATCGGCGGCGCTCGCTTTCCGAATATCGAAGTTCAGTGGAAT
Organism: uncultured Acidobacteriota bacterium; assembly: GCA_963784015.1. Taxonomy (GTDB): domain Bacteria; phylum Acidobacteriota; class Terriglobia; order Acidiferrales; family UBA7541; genus Acidiferrum. Next base: position 1,804,093 of record CAWAPX010000013.1, on the reverse strand, counting down.
CTCACCTGTGAGTTCGAGCTTCACCGCCGGATAACGGCCCCGCAGTTGATTTTCAAGCGTGCTTGCCAGCTTGTGAAGCTCCGGAACAAGCGACTCTACTGGACCGCCGGTTGACGCGAGTCCGACGAGAACAAACGTTCCGCCTCCACGGCCCAGAAAAATCGGATCGCGCAGCTCGAGATAGGACACCACTCCTGAAACGCCGGGTTGATCTCTCAGTCCTGCAACGATGGTTTCTAACGCTTGTCCGCCTGCCTCCGAATCCGCAGGCGGGAGCCCCTCGAGGACCAAGACAACGCGGTCCACAAACGGCGACCGAAAACGACTGACCAGCTCCTCGCGGACAGTTTCAGCCTGACTTCCTTCGACACGGGTGGCGGTTTCCAGGCGGCGCTCGGCGTGAAAAGAGAATGGAAGAAGTGCGATGGTTGCTGCGAGGACGATCCCTGACACCCAAAAACGGCGGACATCCATAGCTTTAATATGTCATATCCGACAAAATCTTCGTCACCAAAACTCTGCGGTGGCGCCTAAGAACCACAGGGGCGAAAGGGCGTGTTCCATTCGGAATGAGTGCGTACGTTCGCGCTTAGGTTTGCGAGTTTACACTTGCGCAGGACTCACGTACGGAACTATCTGAATCTGCTAAACTTTCTTCCATCGGATTGGGAGGACTCATTCGTATCTTACTTTTGCTCGCACTGCTTGCCGCACTGCCACCTGAAGTAGCGGATCCGCGCGTTGGCTCTTGGACGCTCGTCTCTGCGCAGTCTAGTCTGGATCCGCCGAACCGGCTCTCCATAACACCTCTACATGACCAGGTGCATGTAGTCATGTCCGGCGAAACTCATCTCGATTTCACAGCAAATCGGAACGGACACGAATCGTCCGCACCAGGCAATCTTGCGTTCAATCAAATTGAGATGCGCAGGATCGACAAGAGGCAGGCGGAGGTCAAAGAGAAAAAGGACGGAGCGGTTGTGGCGACGGTTCGCGAAAAAATTTCGAACGATGGGAACGAACTAACGGCCACAACTGCGACCGCGGGCCAAGCCGATAAAATCACCGTATGGACGCGGACCGGAGGCACGAAGGTCGCCAACGACCTCTTCGCAGGGGATTGGACGCAAGATCTCAGCAAGACTCGTTTGAGGCAAGGTTTGGTGCTCAAAATTGAGACGGACGGAAGCGGTGGGATCCGTTTTCTGGGTGACTTCAGCTATAGCGCCCGATTTGACGGAAAGCAATACGATCTGAAGAACTCGCGCAATGATACCGTCACTCTTGAACTTGTGGATCCTCATACGGTGGATGCAAGCTACCGGCGGGACGATCAAGTCACGCAAAAAGACATGTGGGTGGTTTCCGCGGACGGGCAGCAGATGACACTATCCACCAGCGGCACGCTCGAAACTGGCCAGCGGCTAGCGGAGAAGCTCTTGTTTAAGAAGCAGTAGCAGATATAGGATCTGTCAAATCCACGAGCCCAACGCTCGGGGACATCGCGTTGACCTCACGAGCCGCGACCGAAATGATTCCCTTGCGATACATGAATTTCAGAATGCCGTTTACCGTGTCTTCCAGAGATGGATCGGCTTTGCCCCACACGGAGGCATCCCGGGCCTCTTGGTAAGATGAGCTGTCGTAGCGTTTGAACTCCATCGCCGAGATGTTGTCGACGGATCCCACCAAAAAATCCAACAGCGGAAAGAGAAGATCTTCTTTCCGGCATCTACGGATCAGCTCGGGAACGAAGTCGGGAAGCCTGAATGTTTCGAACTGGCGGCCAGTCGCTTTGGTAATAAGCCCGGTAATATCCATCATGTTCGAATAATCGTCCCGCGTGACATGGTAGGTCTTATTCGCTGTACCGCGAGTTGTAGAGATCGCAACGATATTGTTCGCCACAATGTCCGCGGGGACAAAGCTGACCTGGTTGAGAGTATCAACGCCAATGCCGTGATTCACCATGAAGGCAATTAAGCGAACAGCGATATCGAAGTTGTTGCCTCCGCCCGTCACTGAAGGACTCACTAGAGCGGGCCGGAAAATCCGCGCGGAAAGTCCCCTGCTGCGCGCGTCGACAACCACCTGTTCGGCTACCCATTTCGATTGGCTGTACCCAAAATCGAGCAGTTCCATATTCTCGTTCAGGTCGGTCTCATTCAGAACCGACTTCACTGCCCAGCCAAACACGAACGTCGTCGAGACATAATTGAATTCTTTGGGCCTTCCTTCGAACGCCAGTCTTACGACCTCATTGGTTCCCATCACGTTCGCGTCACGCATCAGGTCGTAGTTGAAGAGGTAGTTGACGGTGGCACCGTTGTGGAAGACCGTGTCGATTTCATTCGCGAGGAAATCCCACTCGTCCTGCGCCAGGCCCAGCTTTGGCTGCCCTAGATCTCCGCAGATGGGGATAACCCGAGCTTCGAACATCTCCAACAGACCCACCTCGCAGGGTCCGATTGAATCCATCGCGTCCCTCAGTCTTTGCTTACCTTGCTCTTCGTCGGAAGACCGGACGAGAACATAGATCTTCGCCCGTGTCTGTTCGAGCAAGCTTTTCATGAGGAATGGACCAATGAAGCCGGTCCCGCCAGTGAGCAGCACCTGATTCGGTACCGGTGTCTCAGGTACGGGCAAAGGAACTGGAGGCTCAAAGATGAGCTTCCTGTCGTTGCTCATCATCTGTTTCTCAGCTGCGCGCTGCTCTTCACGGAAAGCCGCAAGGGAATGACGCAGATGAACCAGCGCTTCTTCGGGAGCGCTCTTCAACTTTTCGGCCAGTCCAAACAGCTCGGCTACGGCCACACGCTGAATTACGCCAATATCTACCTGCCTGGCGAGCATCTCGGCGCCTTTATCTTTAAGGAGTTCCTTGAGCTCATGAACGAACACAACAAGATCCAGGGAGTCCAGCCCGGCCTCGATGAGGCTGTACGATTCCTTACCTGTCAGGTTGTACTTGGCTTTTAGTTCCGCGAAAGAAGAATGCATGTCGGGATCGCACTCGGAGTTCCCGGCGTCCTTCTCCCGCGAAAAGTCGGAAAGAACCGTGAACTGCCCCCGCTGCCACATCTGCTTGGTCTTGTGGCGCATAATCTTTCCCGAACTCGTTCTCGGAATCGCACGCGGCGCGATGATCGAAATCACCGCCACTTCCACGTTGAGATAATTTCGAACCGCGGCGGCAATCTTTCGCGCGTCGGGTATTGCCCTGGGATTTTTGGCTTCGGCGATGATTGCCAGCGCAGGTTCGCTGTCTTCCTGAATCTGGAACGCGGCGACGCAATTGTGCCGGATCTGACCGCATGATTTCTCCACGACATTCTCAATGTCTTGCGGGTAATAGTTTTGCCCGCGCAGAATAATCATGTCCTTGATGCGGCCGCAGACGTAGAGTTCGCCGCCATGGAAGAAACCCATGTCGCCGGTTCGCAGGTAGCCGTCGTCATAAGGAGTATCGTCCACAAGGCGCGCGCGAAACTGCTTCAGAGTTAATTCGGGATTGTTCCAGTAACCTTGGCACTTACCACTTCCGGCGACCCAGATTTCACCGGTGCGCTCTGGCTTAAGAGGGAAATGCCCTTCCGGATCCACGATCTTAACGTCGAGACCCGGTAGCGGCGTTCCACAACTGACGATCTGCGCGGCCCCGTCGATTTCAGAGACCTCCGTAGTCACGCGGGCGGTCCCCAGCGAGAGGGCGCGTTTGTTGACGGAAACGATGTTGCGACCACCCAGTGAGACCGCCAGAGTATTCTCAGCCAGGCCGTAAGCGACATAGAAACTCTCGGACTTTAGCCCATAGGCCTGAAACGCTTCCAGAAACCGCCTGTAGGTATCCGGCTTTACAGGTTCCGCGGCGCACATCAAAACGCGAAGCGAGCTGAGATCGCACGCCTCCAAACTATCCTTGGAAAGTCTTCCGGCGCGCAGGCAATAGTCGTAGGCGAAGTTGGGCGCGGCCGTTGCCGTGGCACGGTACGCCGTGATCGCATCAAACCACAAGATCGGCCGTTGAATGAAGTCCGTGGAAGAGAAACCGTACGTTGTGCCACCCTTCAGCGCTGGATATAGGTAGCACCCGATCAATCCCATATCGTGATACTGCGGAAGCCAGGAAACAACGACCGGCGAAGGATGGTCGATCACCAGCGGGCACGTATCCAGAATGTTTTCGTGCGTGACAATCACGCCCTTAGGCTCCATCGTCGAACCCGAGGTGTACTGGAGAAATAAGATTTCCGAATGAACGGCAGCCGGTAGGCCCGAAATTACCTTCACAAAATCTTCCGTAACGATCCATGGAAGACCGGAAATGTAATCTACGTCAATGCCACAGGCCGAGACTCCGCTTCTCGCGAGATTCGTCTTGAGGGATGCCTGATAGTCTCTGCTCGTTAAGATCCCAGCCGCCTGGCAATCCTTTGCGATGTGTACCATCTTGTATAGAGCGCTCTGGAAGCCACGCGAACTGGGGGGATACACCGGAACGGGGATTAATCCAGCGCGCACGCAGCCAAAGAATGCGCAGATCATTTCTAGCCCCGGCGGATAGGCAAGCAGCAGCCGGTCGCCGGCCGCGAAACGACCATCCTTCCACAAATATCCGGCGATCGCGTCTACTCGCTGGAGAAACGACGCGTAGGTGTAACTCTCTATCGGATCGCCGTTTACATCCAGGTATGAATAAAGAAGTTTGTCCGGGTGCTTATCTGCCAGCCTGTCCAGGTGGCCTAAAATTGACGTCGCCATCAATCAGCGGTCCTCCAAAGTTGAATAGAACACAAGCCAGTAAACGAAACATCTCTCCCCAGCAAGCGAAGTGATCGACGAATGAGTTTGGAAGTGCGGACCTGAAATGTAGGCCGAGTGTGGGAATGTTCCCTTAGTTTTTTCTCCACACAAACGTCGCTCGAGGCTCTGGGGAATAAAGTTTTTCCTTTTTGGCGCACAAAGGCGCGAACGGGAATTGCAGAGTTCTGCCGACCTTCTAGGGTCCCTTGCAGGAAACCCGTTTCGTTATGGTTCATCGAAGGCCATATATTAACAAAGCGTCATGGACAATACCATGCGTCGCGCTTCGATTGTTCACACACTGCAACTAGGCATCATCCGTTCCGAATGTCCTTGATTGTCTTTGCGGGCCCGAATTAAAATTGTGCTACGCGGCTGTCGACACAGCACCAATTTCGCTGAGGGCAAGCACCCGGATGCGGCGTATGGAACGCGTCGGGACCAATTGGCATGACAGCGGAGGCGCCGGTGACGTTCAAATCCGAAGTGTTAATCGCTCAAGATCCGGAGACTCCGGATCTTGTACCATCGGAGTCCTCAGCGTCGCCGATTACGGGATCCGTCGGTGCATCTTCCTTTCCTAAAGTTTTGCGTCGCCGCCTCGATAAATTTTTTGCCGACCAGAATATTTCTTACAAAGCCGACCGTACCATGTGGGTCAAGATCGCTGTGGGTCTGGCAGTCCTCATGGGCGCCTGGATTGCTCTCTATGCTCTGCGACCCGATTCATGGAAGTTTGTTGCCCTCTATCTTCTAGGCGGCCTCGCGCAGACATTCCTTTTGCTGAACATTGCCCATGACAGCAATCACAACGCTATCTCTTCTCGGCCGCGCGTCAACAAAACCCTGAACTATGTCTTCGATTTGTGCGGAATCAGCTCCTACATGTGGCGTATCCTCCATCATCGTGGTCATCACTCCTGTATCAATCTCCAGGGCGAAGACGATGCGCTTTCGGGACGCGGCATCTTTCGCTTTACCCCGCATGAGTCCCGCGCGCCGTGGCACCGCTTTCAGCACATCTATGCCCTTTTCTTGTATGCGATGTTCTCTCTCGACTACGTGTTCTTCAGGGACTTCGAGAGCTTTTTCTTCCCTTCCCACGATTACCTAAAACGCGCCAATCATCCTCTGCGCGAATATGCCATTCTGGTTGCTGGCAAGGCCTTTTACCTCACTTACATGCTTGTCTTGCCGGTGATGGTGCTGGGGAAATCGCCTCTACTGGTCGCCGGAGCCTTCCTTCTAGTCCATTTGTTCGTCGGTTTAGCCGTAACGCTGGTATTTCAGACGACGCACACGATCGACACCACCTACTTTCCGACGAACCGTGGTGAGTTCGACAACGGCGTGTATCACATCTTCGCGACAACGGCCGATTATGCGACGGAAAACCCGCTCGTCGGTTGGCTCGCCGGAGGGCTCAACCATCACATCGTTCACCATCTGTGCCCTTTCGTGTGCCATACCCACTATGCTCCGCTGACCAGAATCGTGAAGGAAACCGCCAAAGAATTCGGCGTTCCCTATCGGCAGCACGACACCATGACCCAGGCTATCCGGCATCATCTGATACTCTTGAAGCAACTTGGGAGCGAAAACTGATTTTGAGCATTTTATCTTTACTTATAGCTCCGCCACCGCTGCCTACAACTGACGTGAAATCACCTGCGGTTCGAGTCAATTACGAGGACGGCTGGGCATGACCTCATCCACTCCTATCCCCGTTGTTTCCCGATTTCGCTGCTTTGCGGATTCTCGCGCAATGTTTCACAATCCCGTGCAGGTATTGTCCAGCTACAACAAAATCTTCGGCGATACATTCCGCATCTATTTGGGTGGTCTCAAAGAAGCGATCGTTACGATCGATCCCGCCGTGATTCAGCACGTGTTAAAGACCAACTCGGAGAACTACCAAAAATCCGAAATTCAAGTAAAGCGGATGGGCCACTTCCTGGGCAAAGGTCTTCTCACCACCCACGGAGAGGCCTGGCGCACCCAGCGGCGGCTCATCCAAAAAGGCTTCGATCGAGCGCAACTCGAAGCACTGTCTTCAATCATGCAGGACTCCCTCGCGGAGTCGCTGCGGGATTTCGACAGACAGGCCCGTAGCGGCCCTGTCGATATCTATCCCCAGCTGATGAAAATTACCTTCGCGATGGTCGCCCGATCGCTATTTGGCGCACGCTTGAAGGACGAAGACATTGATCTTGTCAGCCACACCATCTGCACCGTCCAGGAATTCATCGTCCGGCAAACTCTTCAGCCCTATCTGAATCCCTGGTTCGCCGTCTCGGGAGAACTGCGCAGGCATGAAGACATGCGCGCCCGCGCGGATGCTGTTCTGTTCGAATACATCAAGAAGCGCCGCAACGAACCGCCCGGCCGCGATCTGCTGCAGACTTTGATGGATGCGCGCTACAGCGATGGCGGAGGCATGAGCGATGAGCTCATCCTCAGTGAAAGCATGCAACTTCTCGTTGCCGGCCATGAAACATCGTCGAATGCGCTATCTTGGCTTTTTTATCTTTTGAGCTCGCGTCCGGATTGTCTAGAAAGGGTAAGGCAGGAATTTGATTCCGTGCTAGGCGAAGCACCTCTGAGGTACACCGACGTTCCCAAATTCGAATTTACCACTCAGGTCATTCAGGAGGGGCTTCGCCTCTACCCGCCGTTTTGGATGATCGACCGTATGGCTGTCGCGGACGACCGCGTAGGCGACCTCGCCATACCCCGCGGATCAACGGTCATTGTGTATGTGTACGGCGCGCATCATGCTCCACGCTACTGGCAGAATCCGGAAAATTTCGACACCGAGCGTTTCACCAAACCGAACGACAAACTGCGCACGCCCTTCACCTTCCTTCCGTTCGGGGGCGGACCGCGAGGCTGTATCGGCGGAAATTACGCGATGTTGCAAATCCTTATGATTTTGAGCGACTTGCTAAGAAAATACGATTTTCAGTTGGCTCCGGGCCAAGTGATCGAAGCTCGTCCGATGGTCATTCTGCGGCCGAAGCACGGAATCCGCATGACGTTCACTAATACCATCACGCCGGCCCCGTGCATCGCATAAGACCCGAGCCGGCCGAAAACGAAATTGAGCTGATCATGCCGGCCAGTTCCGCTTGATGATAAAAACAGTCTTGTCGTCGATGCGATCCGGTTCTCCAATTTGCCGGAACCGTTCGTCTTCCCTTAGAGCGTGTTGGAGCAAGGCATTACAAATGTCCTTTGCTGGTTGCTGGTAGTGCTCGCGCATCACTTCCTCTAACTTCTGGCGTGCGGCTTTATCGCTGCCGTCATAAACACCGTCCGTATAGAGAAAAAATATGTCCCCAGGACTCATCAGTGTCAGTTCGGATACATCAGAGGATTTCACCGGTCTTCTGCTGAAATCTAGGGACAAATACCTGTTACGGTCCGGATGGTCTTCCGGGATTTGCACGCCGAGCGGAAGGAATTGCACCATCTGACTTCTGTCAATGTCCATAAACTTGCGGTATTCGGCGGAAAAGACGAGTGGCGGCGGATGTCCGAAATTCACGAATCGGAAGTACCCATAAGGGCGTACCTCACCGTAAAGCATAGTCGCGATCTCTTGAGCGTTCGCTTGCTCACTCCTGCCGAGCGCATTGCGGGCCGTGACCGAAAGGGCCAGCCGCAGGTTGATCCTCTCAAAAAACTCGGGCGTCGTTTTCCCCCGGTGATCGAGTTCTGCAAGCATAAGTGCATGAAAAGTGTCATGGACCGTGGACGCGATTTTCGCTGATATGATTCCATGCCCCTGGGCATCAACCAGCAAGACTCCCGCAGTGGTGTACAACTCGTGCAGATCTTCGGCGATCCGTACTTGCTCCGAGCTTCGCGCCTCTCTGTACTCTCTCTCAATCTCGGGTTTGTTGCCCTGCCTTGATTTCAACCATTCCACATGATCGTCCACCGAATTGCGCGGCGGAGCGCCCGCCGGCAGAGGCTCGAGATACTCTTGCGATCGCTTCAAAGCCCGCTGAATGCGAGCGTCAATGTCGTAGCGCTGCTGAAAGTTTATGTATTCAAACAGATCGCCGCCGACCGTTCCTGCCGGAATGGAACTGCCGTACATTTCGATGCCCTGCACATGGGGAATCGCACCCTCCACGGGCATAAGCCGTTTGCGCAGGTATTCATCAATGGTCGGAGGCGTGTAGGGTGTGGTCATGGAAGGTGTTCAGGCAACACGCATCCCGCGATGCACATCAAGCTTCACCGCTTCGTTGGGACGAATCGTGTGTGAGTTTGCTTCTGAAAGCCATCTCACTAACTGTGTAGTTTAACCTCAAAGCGTATGCATCAAACAAGTTGGATGTGTAGCCACAGTTCGGGCTTTGCGCTTTATCGTGAGTTGAGGAAGCAGCAGTAAATCATAAGCGAGCGCCTGAACTAAAACCGGACCTTTGGTTCTCTCATTACTCGCTAAGCCGGACATATATTCTGCAGGGGCGGCCGCGGGATGCTTTGCCGGAAATCGGCCGAGTGGAACAACAGCTAAGAGACTGGATTGCTTTCAGAAGCGGCGAAAATACGGTTTAGCAGAGTCTTGCCGCCGAAACTCTTAGGCTGCCTTGGCAAATCGCATGGCCACGGAATTCATGCAATATCGCAAGCCGGTAGGCTTTGGCCCGTCGTCAAACACGTGCCCCAGGTGCGCGTCGCAAAGGCGGCAGGAAACTTCGGTGCGGATCATTCCCAAACTAGAATCCATGGTTTCTCGCACGTTTTCTTTTGCGATTGGCTCCCAAAAGCTCGGCCAACCGGTGCCCGATTCAAACTTCGTGCTGGAATCAAAGAGAGCCGTATCGCAGCAGATACAACGGAATATACCTTTAGCGTGGTTGTTCGGATTTTCGTTAGTGAAGGCGCGTTCAGTCCCAGCGCGCCGTGTGACATCAAAGGAAAGTGGACTGAGCTGTTTCTTCCACTCGTCTGCCGTCCTGATGATGCGCTCCACGGATACTTTGGCTTTTCGCTCGCCCGAGTCCGAAAACTCGATAATAGCCACCGTCTTAGGAAGGCCAGCGGCCGCGGCTTCCGCTGTTATCGGCGCTTGCCCCCGAACGTACCACCAGGTAAGTCCGATCGCTGCCGCTCCTCCACCAATCAGGAATGATCTCCGTCCAACCGAAGCCGAAGCGGAATCCGTCTTCTCAGTCTTTGCAATCATAGGTAGCCTCGCGATTCGGTTTCATCCAAACGTAAACGCAAACGCCTGCACGCCAGGATCGAGGAATTCAATTTCAAATGTCCGGTCTTCCACTTTCCCTTTTTGCCTGCGCACCCTCAGAAGATGCCACACTCAAATCGACTTCGCATCCAATCTTTGCTTTATCATCTATAAGGTTCCAGTCCGGCAATCTGACGAGCCCAATGGAAAGGAATCCAGTGAAGAGGCAACCTCTGAGCAAGAAAGAGAAAATTATAAGTCGGAAAACCATACGCATAGAGTGGGGCGACTGCGATCCCGCGCAAATTGTTTATTTCCCACGCTACTTCGCCTACTTCGACGCATGCACGACCGCCTTGTTCCTGAAGGCCGGTTTGCCAAAGAGGAAGATGCTCAAGGACTATCAAATCATCGGAATTCCACTCGTCGACGTGCGAGCGTCCTTTATGGCGCCATCGCGGGTGTCGGACATTGTAGTCGTCGAGTCCGAGATCACCGAGTGGCGTCGCAGCAGTTTTTGCATCCGTCACAAATTGTTTAACAAAAAAGTTTTGGCCGTGGAGTGCAATGAGATCAGGGTATGGGCAGGCGTTTCTTCAACAGACGCGGAGAAAATCGAAGCCAAACCGGTACCGCCGGAAGTGATAGAGAGCTTTTCTCCAGCAAAGGGTCAGCGTCGTAGCCGTCCTGCTCCACGACCAAAACGGAAATGAGGATGCAGCTGCACCCGCACACAGTCCTCGAAGTGACGTCGGGTGCTCTGCCGAGCACTCTATTCTAGGTATGGAGTGCGGCAGCTCTGCTGCGGCTTTTTCCACCGGCCTACAATTCGACCAAACCCAGAAAGGAGAACATAGCGCTAGCAATTCTTCATTGAGCAGCGCCCGACAGCGCGCTCAGCGTTTCAAAGCCAATGTTGTCGGGCAGTGCAGTTACCACACTCTGCCTACCTTGCCATTGGCAGTGCCACTGGTTGTTCAAGGCGAAATTCCAGCAGAGTCTCGCTGGGTATCGACAACTGCTCACCTTTTTTGGAGGCCGCTATAGCTGTTCCACCGGCAACTCCGATGAGCGCGCCAATCCCCGCTCCTTTTCCCCCTCCAGCAATCCCGCCGATAAGCGCGCCCAGTCCTGCACCGCCAACAACTTTTTTCGCGGTGTTCCCGCCTTCGCCCTTCCCCTTGATCTCATACGTACTGGTGAGAAGCGGATAGGTGTTCTTATTGATCACAATATCGGTCAGTTCCAATACGAGCTCGGAACTACCTTTAAATTTGCCGGACGAGGAAGCCGCCACAAGCTTGCCGTAAACTGTCGAGCCTCTCGGGGCCACCACGACGTCTTCTGCCTGTAGATTTGTCTCCAGGCTCGCTGTGAACCGAAACCCCGCTTTTTGTTTGGTGGTATCAATCGAATCGATCATTCGTATAAGAATCCGCGTTCCGGCCGGAACCGTGATTCTCTTCACGTTCTGCGGAGCGCCCGTGGCCTGGCATGCGGTTGCCAGCACTAACAGGATAGTTGCGGCCCAGCTAATTCCCTTTCGCATTTCTTCTCTGCTCCTCAAGGTATTCACGAGCCCGCTCCTACAATCGGCAATTCCGCAGCAATTCGAAGATCGATAATCGAAAGCAATTGATGTTCAACTTGAATAAAGCGTGCCGCTGTAATCGCCCCCAATTCCTGTTTGACGCGGTCATAATATTTTGCAAGAAGCTCGCCACGCTGTTTTTGATAAGACATCGCGTTCTGAACCAGCTCGTCGGCCTTTGCATCCGTCATTTGCGCATAATTAACGGCATATTCGTGGATGTTCGCAACCCTTTGGTCATTGAGCTTGGTCAATTCCGTCTCGTATTCGGAATAGATTGGCCAGAACTTTGCCGCATCAGCCGCACTCAACAGCATGACCGCTCCCATGATCTCGTCTTTCTGCTGACGCACATCGGAGCGCAGCAGCTGAATATAGGCTTGGATATTTTGCTTTTGATTAGCTGCAGCAGGTGACGTAGTGGCCGGTTTCGCAGCTTTCTTGGGCGGCGTCGCGTCTTGGGACCACCCAGCTGGTACAAAAGCCAGCATCGCCAGAAGCATTACCCAAACGGCTCTCTTCCTGTTCATCTTTTTCTCCTCCACGGAACTGCGAATTAACTGTGTTCACAAATTCATCTTTCCAATCAGGTCTCCATGCAGCACAAAACGGACCGACTGGTTATTTTTGCAACGACTCCCGCGCCTTTTTTCTTTCTTCTTCTTGCTCGGCCACCAATTTGTAGGCAACGTAATACTTATAGATATTTGCGACGTACGTTACCGTCTCCATTCCGACCCTCGCCGCGGCGACATACTCCACGTTGCCAAACCAAACATTTGGATCAAGGCCCTTCTTCGCCGCCTCCTCACGCAACGAATGAATTTTACCCGGGCCTGCGTTATAGGCCGCAAAGGCAAAGAGCAATTTGTTAGTGTCATCCATGGGCTCGTTTGCAAAATACTTGTCGACCATGAAGCGAATGTATTTCACGCCTGCATGAATATTGGCTTCTTTCTGATGGATGTCGCCGACCTTCATTTGCTCGCCTGTGGCTGGCATCAACTGCATAATGCCCACGGCTCCGACACCGCTTTTTGCATCCTGATTCAGCGTCGATTCCTGGAATCCTTCCGCCATCATCAACAGGTAATCCAGGTTGTATTGAGAGCCATATTTTTGGAACAGCGAGACGGTTTCTTGAAATTTCTTCAACTCGTCCGGCGCAATCGCATTCTTCAGCATTTTGTCACTATGCGCATATCGCCCAATCACGGCGTTTCCGAACGCGGTCCCTTGTTTGTGAGTCCTCAGGAACTGATCGGCAGCTTCCTTCAACTTCGGACTGTTCTTGCGCATCCCCCAGGCGATTTGCCCGGACGCGTCCAGAAGAACGTCTGGATTAGGCCGAATGTTGGTATAGATCTTTGCCCATAGATTCGGGAGATAGGCCTTGGTGATCACAATCGGGATCAACCCAGCATTGAGCATCTCTAGAAGATCTTCATCTTCGAGATTCTCCGGAGCCAGCCGCAGCTTAATCTGCGCTTTGCCCTGAGTTTTAAAGCGGGCATTTAGTGCATCGAGCCGTTCCCAATAGCTGGAACTCTTGCGGACGAAAACTTCCTGCCCTGATAGATCGTCGATGGAATGGAGCAAAGGAGAGTGCGGCCCGGTCACGGCAATTTCTTTTACCCCGGTCACAATGGGATCCGTAAAATCAACGATCTTGGAACGCTCGGGTGTAATCTCCAACGTACCGGCCGCGAGATCTCCTCTCCCTGCAGCGAGTCCTGGCAGCAGCTGGTCGCGGGGAACGGGCCTGAACACAACATGAAACTTCGTGTTTTTCACCTTTTGGGGATACTTAAGATTGACCCAATCTTCAAATGCCTTCATGTATTCATACGTGCTTCCATGCTGCACGCCGTTAATCACGTAGTACTCCGACTTGGAAAAGACCACAAGAACCCGAATAAAGCGGCGCTTCTGTAGCATCGCGTCAAAATCGCCAGTCCAGGGAGCGCCCTGAATTTTCGGTGCCGCCGGTGCTTGATTCGTCTGGCTAGGCGAAGCCGTCTTGGTTTGCCCGAGGGCCACTGACGCACAAAACGACAGAACGACGAGAAAAAAGCTAGGAGGCATCAGTCGCAGTTTCAATCGCTTTCTCCTTGTCCCAAACCTGAAATTGTTCACGCCTCCCACCTTCACGCCTCGGCGATAGAATCGGGCAATTAGTTGCGAATCGCATAATTCGCTATCACTTAAGATTGGCCTTCCGAGAGGTGTATTCCCTTTCATTTCAAGGTTATGTGTCCCGCGCTTAGTGTGAGCGCCGATCGTGTCCACACGGGCTATCAAACTGCGAGTTTCGAGAGGATATGTAGGAGCGACTGGACGGAATACTGTTAAAACTAACAGTACCGAACCTGCACTTTCTTATGGTCCTCTGCCTTCGTCGTCAATGCGGGGACATGAACTAAAGGCTATCAGCCCGCCTCTTAGCAAGCGCCCTCATACTAGCCGCACCTCTGTCCCGGTTTTGACGATGGGTGTCAGTCGTCGGCCCGGATCGACTGCTGCGCTTCGCCGCAAACGCTCCTGCTGTCACCGATAACCGCCCTCGAATTGAATATGCGCCTTGGGTGCGGCCCGATGAGATCACGCGCGCATTGCCGGAAATGCTTGCGCTGCGCACTGAGCCTTCTCTGCTCCACGCAGACGAAGCGTTTTGGAGAGCCGAAGCGAGAGAGCTAGATCTTTTGCAGAATTTCTACACGGCTGGAATAGCCGCCTACAACCGTGACAAGGAACTCTGGTCTCGCTCGATTCAGCATGTAATGGCGGAGGACGGCCGCAATGCCTACTACCGGTGGGTAGTCGGCGGAGGATGACCTTGTCGGCCACGATTTGCGCCGTTAGCAACTCGCCGGCTCAGCTCTTTCGACAGGATTTGAAAGTTGGATGCAATGGAAATCGTTGAAACCCGCGTAAGGAGAAACCGAATGAAACTACCCGGAATAAAGATAGCACTCTCACTGGTCCTTGCCTCACTTGCACTGTTCGGCTGCGGTCCAGCAGAGCTGTCGTCTTCAAGCGGGTCAGGCAGCCCCACACGAGAAGAAACGCGCCAAATCGCTAAGGACGCGTTTATCTACGGATTCCCCATCGCGACAAACTATCAAACGATGTATAAGCAGGCCATCGACGCTCGCAATCCGGATTATCGCGCGCCGTTCAACATCTTGACTAACTCCATGAACGTGGCCACACCGGACGACAAGTTTGTCGTGACTCCCAACTCGGATACTCCCTATTCCTACCTCTGGCTGGATCTGCGCGCGGAACCGGTCGTGGTCACGATGCCTAAGATCGAAAAGAACCGCTACTACACCGGCCAGATCATCGACCTCTACACTTTCAACTTCGCCTATCTGGGTACCCGCAGCTATGGCAACGACGGCGGTGTGTTCATGATTGCGGGGCCGGGCTGGAAGGGCGACACACCACAAGGTGTAAAAGCCGTTTTCAATTCGGAGACGGAGTTCAGTTACATTCTTTTTCGAACGCAGCTCTTCAATCCTGCCGACCTGAACAATGTGAAGAAGATCCAGGCAGGCTACAAGGCTGAACCGCTTAGCAAGTTCCTGGGACAGCCAGCGCCTGCCGCTGCTTCCGCGATCAACTGGCCAAAGCCGACCGATGATATGCTCACGTCGCCCGCGATCTTCACCTACCTGAACTTCATGCTTCAGTTCTGCCCCACTAATTCTTCCGAGACCGCTTTGATGGACCGCTTTGCCAAACTCAACATCGGCGCGGGAAAGACTTTCGATTTCGCGAAGCTTTCTCCGGATCAGCAGAAGGCCGTAAATGATGGGATTGCCGACGCCGGAAACGAAATGAATGAGCTGATGAAACAAATCAATGCCGAGACAGTTTCCAGTTCCGAAATGTTTGGCACGCGCGCCTTCATGAAAAACAACTATCTGTATCGTTATGCAGGCGCCAAACTAGGCCTTTACGGTAATTCTGCCGATGAGGCAATCTATCTCGCCTACTTTGTCGATGCCAGCAACGCGCCGCTCGACGCTTCCAAAAACAACTACGTATTGCGCTTTCCCAAGGGACAGTTCCCGCAAGCGCGCGCCTTTTGGTCCCTCACCATGTACGACGGAAAGAGCCAGTTTCTGGTCGCCAATCCGCTGAAGCGTTATCTGCTCAACTCCACCATGCTGAAGTCGTTCAAATATGGAGACGACGGATCACTGACGTTCTATGTGCAAAAATCCTCCCCCGGCTCGGCGAAGGGGGCCAACTGGCTGCCTGCGCCAGACGGGCCCTTCTATGCAATTCTAAGGATTTATATGCCCGCGCCAGAAGTCATAAACGGAACATGGAAGAAACCGCCCATGCAGCCTGTGGCCGAGAAGTAAGCGAACTCTATGAAAACAACCTGCTATAGCGATTCGAGAGACAACACCTCAGGAGCTCTTACGGGCCTCATATACAAATGAATTCCGATATGTTCTACTGACTACTCCACCCACTAGTTTCACTGAGACGCCCCAAAAACACGTCTACCCGCTGGCCGGGAGTTGGCCTGCAAGGGAAGACCATTGTCTTCGATCGACAAGCGTCAAAAAGTTTTGAAATCAGCGGCTGAACAGATTACGCCATCGTCAGAAGAGATTGATTCCCTATCGGCGATTCCTGCAAAGGACCTACAGCAGCGCGTTAATGACCGGTTTGGTGTACTTCCGAACTTTTTCCGGCTCTCGGCCGAGACTCCCGAGATCACCGAAAAACTGTGGAGCTTTGCCCAAGCAGCCTATCTCGATAACCCCCTCCCCTCTATTTTTAAGGAACGCCTTTTCGTCTTTCTTTCTCGCTTTTGTGCAGTCCGCTACTGTATCGCTCGCCACACCGGTTTCTTGGTTGGGCTCGGGCGGCCGGCAGGCGATAAGGACGCTCGCGCTGAAAACGTGGCGGACGTAGTCAAGCTCCTGCGGCAGCCGTTTCCACGCGGTCCTGAACTACAATTGCGCCTTTCATTTTGCTCGAAATGTTCTGCTCCTCTTGTTGAAATGCCGCCAGCCGACACCCAGATGGAAGATGCGCTTTTTGCTCTTGCCGGCCATGTATTCTTGCAGACGGCGGACGCCCAAGCATGCCTCGATGCCTTGGAGCGTTTGTTGGGCACAATTCGGCTTCAGTACCTTCTGCTTTTCTTGTCGTTCGTTCGGGCGGCCCACTACTGGACAAGGGTCCATCCGGAAATCGAAATTGAGCATGACATCAAGCAGCTTCTTGCGGCACATGAAGTGCTGGCGGGTTGTATCCTTAACGACTCGGATGCCAGCGCGGACAAGGCCACTCAGTCAATTTTGGACGAGCTTCCCGAATTGCGTCTAAAGGCCGATAAGGCCATCGGCTTGCTCGCCGCAATCGTCGATTCTTCCGAAGATGCGATTATTAGCAAGACCTTAGAGGGTGTCATCACCAGCTGGAACTCAGGCGCGGAACGTCTCTTTGGATATACAGCCGAGGAAACCATCGGCCAGTCCATTTCGATGATCATTCCGCACGAACGCAGGGACGAGGAAATAAGCATTCTTGCAAGGCTTGGTCAAGGCAAGCGGATCGATCATTTCGATACCATTCGCGTGCGAAAAGATGGCTCTAAACTTGAGATATCACTGACAATCTCGCCAATTAGGGACGCCTCGGGAAAAATCATCGGCGCTTCGAAAATAGCGCGTGATATCGCCGGGCGTAAACGGATCGAGCGTGAATTGCATGAGAGCGAACAGCGTTTCCGCTCACTCGCTGGTGCCCTCGATACTCAAGTTCAATTTCGGACCCAGGAACTGCAGCGCCGAAACGCCGAGATACTTCAACAATCGGATCAGCTTCGAGACCTTTCAGCGAGATTGATGCGCGCCCAAGACGAAGAACGCCGGCGCATTGCACTTGAACTGCACGACAGTGTTGGGCAGAATTTGGCTGCATTGGGAATGACTCTCGCGCGACTCGAAGACGACGCTAAACGCAATCCTGCTCGATTCTCTGAAGGCGTCAAAGACGCCAAAGACTTAATTCAGAATCTAACCCAAGAGATACGCACGACCTCTTATCTTTTGCACCCTCCGATGCTGGACGAACTCGGCTTGCGGTCTGCACTTCTGTGGTATGTAGAAGGCCTCGCGAAGCGAAGTGACCTTGGTATCGAGGTTAATATTCCCGACAACCTCGAACGGCTTTCCCCGGAGATGGAACTGGCCATATTTCGTCTCGTGCAGGAAAGCCTGACCAACATCCATCGCCATTCAGAAAGCAAAACTGCAGTAATCCGCATTGCGCGCGAAGGTGGCTTCATTTATGCGGAGGTCCAGGATCGCGGTAAGGGAATGTCACAGGATCGATTCGCCGAGGTTCAAGCCCAAGCGGTCGGCCTTGGGATTAGGGGAATGAAAGAGCGCGTGCGCCAGTCTCGTGGCGAATTGACTATCGATTCCAATGCGTTGGGTACAAAGGTTAGCGCTATTTTCCCGGTCAGCGCCCCCGAGTCGAGGGAAAAGAAAAAGACTGCAGGGCACGGCGCCACATAATCTCTCAGACGACACTCAAGTCTCACCTGGCTGAACCAAGCCCCGCACAAACACCATTTTCGCGCACCATATTCCCCCGCATCCCCATTCCTCTTATCAACTTACATCCCACGTGCAGACCGTTCGAATCATTACTAGATAAGAAAGACCTTGACAAGTTATCAGTGGTTGCGGTAAAATCTACCGTGAACATCGACTCTCAGACCCTCCGATCGTCACCGTCTTCTCTGCGAAACCTCTGTCGCCTCCGCGTCCCTGCGTTATCCTTTTCCTCCTCCCGCCTCTCAATACCCTATCGCCCCGATGGCAGCCGAAGCACCATTCACCACCTCCTGGTCATGCAGGAAGCGCTGCAAGCCATTTCTCATCAGGCAATTGCCGGCACCTCCCGTCACGTACGGGGTGTACCCCTCAAAGCAATCTTCCCCAGGACCACCCGCGGCTACCCCTTTACCGAGTGTCGACTCGCCTTCTCTTTTTCGGCTGTACCGACGTTCGCCGCTAACTGCCGTGGAATCAACACCTACATATCGACTTCAAAACACAGAACTTCAACTCCTCTAGAATCAGCGTTTACGAGAAAACAGGGGTGGATAGGCGGATGTTGGTTCCGCGGAGAAATGAACCGGCTGCTCCACCAAGCGAGTCCGAGGCGCACCCGCAAGGAGTCAAAGCTTAGAAGCAAAGTGCAAAGTGCGCTCCCAGTATCTCTGCCGCTGGATCCGTCGTCGACCAGGGCGCCGCACAGAAAACCAATGATGATTCGATCGGCCTACGACCACAATCGGCCCGCCGCCTTGCGATCTCCGAACTCCTGGTCAACCGCAGCCGTGCGACCTCGTGTGCATCCTGAAGAAATGCAGCCAAGCCTGCTCGTGCTTCGTCGCAGCGAACAGCAGAGTTTTGCGCCCTCCTGTAACTTTTGACAGTTCACATGTTCTCTGACTTCCACCAAACTCGCAATTTCCATGACGTGTTTCCTTGGGAGAAGTTGAAGTAGATCTGCCGTAACCGTTCTGTAGTCTGGGTACCAAAAAGTACTTAAAGAACTGCCTTAGCATCCCGGCGATTAGCCTGTGAGCCATTAGGAGAAGAGAAATGAAAATCAGAGCCGCAATTCTATCCGCAATTGTTTTGCTATTTGGAACGATGGCGTTTGCTCAGGACAACCCAAAGGCGGAGGTTTTGTTCGACTATTCCTACATCCACGCCAATCCGCAAAACAACAACATCATCAAGCCTTTCTCGTTGAACGGGGGCGGCGGCGGAGTTGCGTTTTACTTCAACAGGCACGTTGGAATTGAGTTTGAATTCGAGGGCTACGGCAGCGATAACCACAGCCTTACCATTCCTGCGGGGAACCCGGCATGCCCTGGTGTGACGAACTGCCTAATTACGGCGCAAGGCAACCTGTTCACCTACAACGTTGGCCCGATCATAAAAGCCCGCAAGAAGCATTTCGAGCCGTTCGTTGAGGCATTGTTCGGTGGAGCACACTCAAATTTCTACGGAAATCTCTTCTCGGATTGCGGCACTATCACCGGCTGCGTCGCCGCGAATAAGTCCCCCAGCAACAACGCCTTTGATTTCATAATCGGCGGCGGTATCGATATCCCGCTTACCAAACATTTCACTCTTCGGCCAATCCAAGCCGACTATGTTCTGACTCGATTTGGCAATGGCTTTACCGGTGGCAACAACAACCAAAGCAACTTTCGATATCAAGCCGGTATCCTATTCCGGCTTGGCGGAGCGCCTCCTCCGCCTCCCAATCACCCCCCCACAGCTTCCTGTTCAGCCAGCCCAGCCTCGGTTTACCTCGGCTCGGGTGAAGTAGTGGCAGTGCATGCGGATGCCACCGATCCAGACAACGACACTCTTACTTATACTTGGACAGCCACAGGCGGCGCCGTTGACGGCACCGGTTCTCAGGTCCGCTGGAGCTCCAACGGACTTGCATTGGGCACCTATACAGTTACAGCTGGTGTCTCTGACGGGCGCGGCGGCAACACGAGCTGCACGGCGGATATTAAAGTAGAGCCTAAGCCCAATCGTCCACCTACTGTGAGCTGCTCCGCGGATCCGAGTTCAGTTCGTCCTGGTAGCAGTGTGCGCATCACTGCCAGTGCGAATGACCCTGATAACGATCCTTTGACCTTCTCCTGGCAATCAAGCGGCGGACAAGTCTCCGGATCCGGAGCCGAGGTTCAGGTCGACACTACGGGCCTGACGTCCGGAAGCTACACGGTAACCGGATCCGTCAATGATGGGCGCGGCGGCTCAGCTGACTGCAGAGCTCAATTCAGCGTCGAGGTGCCTCCGCCGCCAGCGGTAGAAGCCAGGCTGGCCATCCGCAGCATCTATTTCCCGACAGCCCTGCCTTCACCTGGACGCCCAACTGTCGGTCTGGTCGAAAGCCAGCAAAAGACACTCACGTCACTGGCCAATGACTTCAAGGAATATCTCGCACTCAAGCCCGATGCACATCTCGTTCTTGAAGGCCATGCCGATAAACGCGGCACCCCGGAATACAACCAAGCACTCTCCGAGCGTCGCGTGGAGATCACCAAACAATTCCTCGTTGGACTTGGCATTCCGGCGGACAGCCTGCAAGTCAAAGCGCTTGGCGAAGAAGACAACTTGACGGAAGATCAGGTAAAAGCACTGGTCGAACAGCATCCCAACTTGACCCAGGAACAGAGGGACAAAATCCTGGCCAACCTTAGGATCGTTACACTAGCCCAGAACCGGCGCGTGGACATCACGTTGAGCAGCACAGGTCAACAGTCTGTTCGCCAGTTCCCATTCAACGCCGAAGACTCCTTGACGCTGCTCAGCCCCAAAGTAGGAGGGGCCGGAGCAAAAGCGACACCCAAGAAGAAGACACAACAATAGTTAATACGGTAACCAACCGGTTGACGATAGGACTGAGCGACCTTTTTACAAACCAAGGTCGCTCAGTCCTTTATGTTCGTCAGGGCGTCGCCCGAGCGGCCAGTAGTATTTGCGGTCTGATTCTTTGATAGGAAGATCATTGATGCAGGCAAACCTCGTACGCATCAGGCCATCGTCGTTAAATTCCCAATTCTCATTGCCGTACGATCGATACCAATTCCCCGAGTCGTCGTGCCACTCGTATGCGAAGCGAACTGCAATGCGATTTCCAGTGAAAGCCCAAAGCTCTTTGATCAGCCGGTAGTCCAACTCTTTCGCCCACTTGCGGGTAAGGAACCCCATGATCTCCTGCCGGCCGGTCACGAACTCGGAGCGGTTTCTCCAGCGAGAATCCAAAGCGTAACCTTGCGAGACTCTCTCAGGCTCGCGCGAATTCCAGCTATCTTCCGCAAGCCTGACTTTCTGCGTGGCGGTTTCGAGAGTAAAGGGCGGCAATGGTGGGCGCGTCGTCATAGCTTTTTCTCCTGTTGAATTCTCCCAATGTTTTTGACCTTCGTTATTGGGGCGCAGCGTGTCTTGCCAATTCAAGCGCCGAATCTTTCGGCCGATCGAGCCTTCAACTTCAGCATCTCTTCTTCGCGATTCCTCGGCTGTGCATTGGTTTCGAGCGAATGGAGAAGACGACTAACAACATCAGCGATTTCGTCAATGGCGGTCTGAAACGAGGCTTCGTTAGCCTTCGACGGTTTGTTGAAGCCGCTGACCTTCCTGACAAATTGGAGCGAAGCGGCTCTGACTTCCTCATTCGTTACAGGTGGATCAAAGTTGAAGAGTGTTTTTATATTTCTACACATAGCCTATGACCTCATCTGATCAGTGGGAACAACGAACATTGACCCGATCGGAGGAACCTTATGTTCATACCGGGCTTAGATACATATACCTGACTTTGGGTTACGTTTTCCTCCTGAGAACCTGACGCTGGGTTCAGGAACCATATTCGCGGTCACGCTCGCTGCCTGCCTCCTTCCCGAGAAGAGAAACAAACTCCGCGCTGCCGCGTCTAGTAACCTAGGTAATCGAATGTCAAGCCTCTGGCAAGACCTACATTACGCGCTCCGACTCCTCCGTCGTGCGCCTATGTTTACAGCCGTGGCCATCCTCACGCTGGCCCTCGGCCTGGGCGCAAACATCTCCATTTTCAGCCTTGTAAACACTATCTTCTTCCGTACTCTTCCTCTCGCGGATCCGGACCGCACTCTTCGCGTCCTTGATTCCAATCGCGGGCCCGATGGCCACCTTAGCACTTTCGGGATGCACAGCCCCCACGTCGTGATGTTTCGCGAAGCGGCGTCGGCCTTCGATGGCATGGTCGCTCTCTCCGGCGATAGCCTGACCCTCGCTGGCGGCACAGAACCCGAGCGAATCAGCGTAGTCTACCGATCCGAGGGTTGGTCCTCCACTCTTAAAGTGCAACCCATCTTCGGTCGTGACTTCCTGCCGCAGGAAGAGAGCAAGGGCCTGGGAAGCGGTGTCGCTCTCATCAGCGATCGCCTCTGGCAGCGTCGTTTCGGAGGCAGCGCTTCGGTACTGCAGCAGAGCGTCACCCTGGATAATCAGATTTTCCGCGTTGTGGGCGTCATGCCTCGTGGATTCAATTTCCCCTACGATGCCGACATCTGGCTTCCCTTCGCCGTCGACCGCACGGATCCCGTCCGCGAGTTCGCCGTTTTCGCCCACCTCAAGCCCGGCTTTACGCCTCAGCAGGCGCGCGAATCGCTCGCTCAAGTAACTGCACGAATCAAGGAAACTTATCCCGCCACGCCGCCGGGCTATCAAGTAACCAGCATCACGCTCCGCGAAAACCTGAACGATAATCAAGAGCGCACCATGTTCGCGCTTCTTTGCGTGGTCGGTTTTCTCTTGTTGCTTACCTGCGTCAATGTCGCCAATCTGCTTCTCGCGCGCTCCGCCGTCCGCGCCCGTGAATTCGCGATACGCGCGGCTCTGGGCGCCAGCCGCGCGCGCCAGCTTCAGCAGACCATGACCGAGAGCTTGCTCTTAGCCACCGCAGGGTGCGGTTGTGCTCTTCTCTTGTCTTCATGGTTGAATCGCTACCTGGCCACACTTCTCCCGTCCGATTTTCGCCTGCAATTGGGAATGCCCGCTCCCGAACTTGACCATCGCGTCTTGCTCTTCGGTCTGACACTCTCGCTGCTCGCGGGAATCTTCGCGGGGCTATTTCCTGGCCTCGGCCACGCGCGAGACGACTCGGCAAATTCTCTTAAACAGGCCGGACGATCCGGTTCCGGTGGAACCCGCACCGCGCACCGCGTCCTCAATGGATTCGTCATCGCGCAAACCGCTCTCGCCCTCGTGCTAACCGCGGGAGCCGCTCTGATGACCGAGCATTTCCGCCGCCTGCAGACTCGCGACCTCGGTTTCGAGCCCCACCAACTTCTCACGATGCAGATCACGCCATCGCAGATCGATTATCCGCCCGGGCCCAGTCGAACCGTCCTCGTCGATCGCATGCTCCAAGCAATCCACGCCACGCCAGGCGTCGCAGCGGTCGCCGCCACCACAGTGAATCCGCTAGGAGGAGGCACTTGGGGCGCACCAATAATTATCGAGGGCACGGAAATCAGCGGAAGAAGCGCGGACTTCATCGTCAATCATCGCCTGGTCAGCAGCGATATTTTCCAAACCATGAACATCCCGGTGCTGCGCGGCCGCGCTTTCTCCGATCTCGACAACGAGCGCGGCCAGCCGGTTGCTATCGTAAGCAAAGACATGGCTCAGCGCTTCTGGCCCAAGGCCGACGCTCTCGGCAAACGCCTGCGCATGGATCGTCCGAATGCTCCGTGGCTTACCGTAATCGGCATCGTCGGCAATGTGCACGATGCGGGCGATCCTGGCGACCCGCGCGAAACCTGGTACCTTCCTTACGCGCAAAATGCTGGAACCGCCGCCGCGGATACGATCTATCTGATGGTGCGCGTGCAGTCGGATTCGCTGGCGCTTGTCACCAACATTAAGCAAGCCGTCTGGCATGCGGACAAATCGCTCGCCGTCTACGATATTTCGTTTATGGATCGCTACTACTCCGAGAGCCTCGAAAGAGACCGGCTCGGTGCGCGCGTGATGAGCTTTTTCGGTGGATTCGGATTGCTGCTTGCCGCTCTCGGCGTTTACGGAGTGATGGCGTTCGCGGTGATACAGCGCACACATGAAATCGGCATTCGCATGGCTCTCGGCGCCACGAGCAATCAAGTTTTGTCAGAAGTGCTGCTTCGCGGGCTCAGACTAAGCTGCGCGGGCCTTGTGATTGGCGTGATGATTACCGTCGCGATGAACCGCGTGCTTACAGCCTTCTTGTCGGAAGTGCACGGTTTGGAAGCCGCGCCGCTGCTCTTCTCGGCCGGCGTTCTGCTGGCGGTCGCCTTTGCAGCGTGTTATTTGCCAGCGCGTCGTGGCGCCGCGCTTGACCCCTTGGTGGCTCTGCGTTTCGATTGATGCGCTCGCAGCCAGTTGAGCGGCCAGAATTCTACCGAACGGGGCGTTTCTTCTTTAGCCGACGGTGAGCAACTCTTCGTAAAATCCGCCAATTCCGCGCGCACGGTCTACGAAGTGGATCTCGAAAATCCAGTGGCGCTCCTGCCCTTCCGCGTCCAAGTCTCGCATCCTGCTCGGATTATCGGGATGAACGTACAGCGTCACTTTATCGCCGGGGATTCTCTCATGCGGAAACTGCCCGATCAGGTGTCCGGCGATAGGACCACCATATTCCCAGCCAAAATCGCGCGCCAGCTTTTGTGCGTGTTTGTATAGTTCATCGGCTTTGATGTCCGGATGCTCGTGGAAATATTTCTTGCCTTCGAGGAAACCCTTGGCGATGTCATCGCGAAGCTTCAACTTCGCAGGGTCGGAGCCGAGAACAAACGTTCTTCCAAAATCGGCCTCCCACTCCTCGAAGACCGGCCCCAAATCGAGAAAAAGAATGTCATCCTCGCCCACCGTCAAGTCGGGCGGGTTCTCCTCGTACGGAGCGAGCGTATTGCGGCCGGCGCGAACGATGCGTTTGTGCCAGTAAGTGGAAATTCCAAACATTTCCTGGGCGAGATCGTAAATATCCTGGTTCAGCTGATTTTCCAGTACGTTGGCGCGAATAAGACCGCGAGTTTCCACAGCATGGAAGAGGTCGTTCGCTTTAGTTTGAGCTTGCAGCAGAGCCGCGGCGCGGTCAGATATCGATTTGTTCATGCGGGTCAGAATAGCATGGAGCGTCGCGGTCATTAAACGAAACGGATCGCGAATCATCTAGCTTCCAAAGGCCGCGGCGGTCACTTTGGCAGGACGTCAGCACCGCTGCTCGAAGTTGCCGTCTATTTGTGGCTCAAACTCCAGACATATGCCGCGACGGCTGAAACTTGCTCGGGCGTTAGCTGCGCGCCGCCCATCGCCGGCATCGGGCTGCGATATTGTTTTGGCTGAGGCACGCCGTCCGTTATCGTTTTCTTGATTCCCGCGTAGCTGCCGTCGCTCCACAACCATTTCTTTCCCGTCAAATCTGGACCCAAAGGCGAGCCTCCACCACTCGCGCCGTGGCAACCAGTGCACGCCGCTCCGCCCGCTTGGCCGTGGTAGACGCGGTCGCCAAGCGCTACCATTTCGCGAGTCGCTCCTTCTGGAACGGCACCGCCAGCGGCTGCCGCATCGCCAGCATCCGGATGCGTACCCTCGGGTGGTTTTGCAGCCTCTTCAACGATTTTGCCTGCCGAAGCTGTTGCGCTCGGGCACGGAGTCACACCGGCCGCACCGTTGCCAGCGCCGCCGCGATAAACAATTCGGTAAATTCGTCCGCGCACATCGTCTGAAATATAGAGCGAGCCGTCCGGTCCAACAGCGAGGCCATCCGGGCGATGGTCGGCTTTATCCGGCGATTTCACAGCACCCGCAAAACCATCCGCAAAGATTTCGCACCCGCCTGATGCGTGATCGCCCGCCATGGGTTGAAAAACAACGTTGTAACCACTTTGCGGGTAGGGCGCACGGTTCCATGAACCATGGAAGGCAATAAACAAGCCGTTTCGATAGCGCTCAGGGAACGCTTTTTTGTCGTAGTGCACCATTCCATTCGGGGCCCAATGCGCTGGAAACGCCGCGGCAGGAGCGAGTTTGTTCGCGCATACGCCGAGCTTCTTGCCATCCCCGCCGTATTCCGGCGCCAGTACCAGTTTTTGCACGAACGAATCGTAATAGCACTCGGGCCAGCCATAGTCGCCACCTTGTTTCAACAGAAGCACCTCTTCCGCCGGAAGCGTCGCCTCCTGGTCCGCCTGGTAAAAATCGGGCCAATTCGTGTGCAGCTGGTCGCGGCCGTGCTGGGTCACAAACATGCGGCCACTTGCGTCAATCGCGAAGCCTTCCCCATTGCGTATGCCGGTAGCGAACCGCTCCGCCTTTGAAAAAGCTTGGTTGGATTTATTGGCGTCATACCGCCAGATGCCGCCGCGCGTTTCAAGCTCCACACATGGATCCGCTCCCGGCGATTTGAGCGTGCGATTTTTCAGCTGGCATGAATTGGTCGCGCTCGCCACATCCACAAACATCGCGCCTTCGGAATTGATAATGAAGGGATGCATTGGATGGTCGCCGCCGAGAGGCAAACCCGAGACAATTGTGGCCGCTGCATCCTTCGGCACGATCGAGCCAGTAGCCAGCGGATATCGCACGATACGATCGTTGACCTCCGCATAGATCGACTCCTTATACAGGCCGATTCCCGTGCCGCCGGCTCCGCCGCTCTGTACAGTTTCTCCGAAGCGCTCGCTTACGTCGGCCTTCCCCGAGCCCGCTTTGTCTTGCAACGCGACCAGGAAACCGCCGTCATGCGGCTTGTCGTTCCCGTAATATTCGCCTGACCATGTATTTACGTAAACCACGCCGTTCGGCGCGACCACCATGTGCCGCGCATGGCCAATGCCGTCGGCAAAAATTGTCGCGCAAAAACCAGCAGGCAACTTCAGCCCACTGTCATCGTTCTGGCACGCCTCGCCCGCAGGTCCCGCAGTCACCTTGGAATGATTCTCGGCTGACGCTGACAGCAAGGAGTTCCCTGCATACAGTGCTGCGAGCGCCGCTGCGACAGGCACCAGTCTCTTCCACAAGTGAACGAATCGCATCGAACCCTCCCCCAAGACCGACGACGAAAAATGGAACCTTGATGAGCTGCCAAAATATACCACAGCCGCCCCGGTCAAACTCTGTCCCAACGCGTTTTGTAACTGCTGACGCGAACACCTATCGAGGCATACTGCCTGTCGGAAACAAGCGATTCTGCCTGTTCGTGCCGTGTGCGAGCCGTTGGCGATTGCACAGCAGCCGCTGCGCGATTTCTTGACGGCAGAGCGCGGCTCCGTTAGCGTCAAAGAGTAGGGAGTGCCTTCGCACTTCGTCGCGCGCAACGCGTGCATAACACCCAGGGCTGGAGAACCTCGTGGCCAACGCCATCATCACTTTGACGACAGACTACGGCACCGACGACCATCTCGTCGGAACCGTAAAGGGAGTCATACTCAGAATCAATCCGGACGTGACCATTGTGGACATCACGCATCACGTGACGCCCTTCGATTTGCTGGACGGCGCGCTGGCCATCGGCGCGGCTTACTCTTACTTTCCTCCGAAGACGATTCATGTGGTGATTGTCGACCCTGGCGTGGGAACGGAGCGGCGGCCGCTGCTCGTCACCGGACAGAATCATTATTTCGTTGCGCCCGATAATGGCGTGCTCTCGCTCGTCTACGAACGCGAATCAAACGTGGTGGTGCGCCACGCCACCGCGGAGCACTATTTTCTCCAGCCGCTCAGCAAGACGTTTCACGGACGCGATGTGTTTGCGCCCGTGGCCGCATGGCTCTCCAAGGGCTGGCAAACTCCCGCGATGGGCGACGAGATTCAGGATTACAAAAAGATGGCGCTGCCGCGGCCGAAGCCTGGAGCCGCAGGCGTAAAAGGCTTAGTGCTGAAGATTGATCCGTTTGGGAACCTCGTTACAAATTTCCGTGCCGAAGATTTGTCCAGCGAAGCACAGAATGGCGGCGGATTAAAAATGCAAGTCGGAACCCATGCGGTAAGCAGGCTTGTGGATACGTTCGCTCGAGGAAAAGCCGGCGAAGTGGTGGCCTATCTGGGATCGAGCGGATATTTGGAAATCGCCATCAATAAGGGAAACGCTGCACGTACCTTAAGTGTAGGACGCGGAGCGCCGGTGGTTCTCGCCGAAAAGTAGTTCCCTTCTAATTGTCAGGAGAAAGTTCAAGAAAATAATTTGAATGCAACGCGGCGCGCGCGTCACGAGTAGTTTTATCCATCTTTGTAGCCGAGCCTATTTTTTTTCATGCAGTGTTAGTCTTCTGGCTGAAACTTGGCAACCGCGAAACATTTTCTAGGCAGCGGCTTGGGCCGGTTGCTTCCGCTTGTGCCAATAACCCAAGGCCGCGAACAGAAGGACGGCAGGCACGCCGGTCAGCCCGCAAGCGATAAAGAAAATGCCGTAGGCGTGAATGAGGCCGTGCGTGGTGCTCAGCCTTTCGACCGCAGCGCCCGAAAACCCCTTCAAGATCTTTCCCAACCAGGCATACGTTGAACTCAAGAGTGCATACTGCGTTGCTGTGTATCCCAGACTGGTGAGGCTCGACATGTACGCTACGAGCGCAACAGCGGCGAAGCTGAGACTGAAATTGTCACCCGCCATGATGAAGGCGAAGAGACGAATGCTCAAGCCCGCGAACGCGAGAGCCGCAAATGCGGCAGTCGCAGCCGCCTGCAAAATACCTCCGATGACTAGGGCGCGCATGTAGCCAAGCTTCAGCGAGCAGAATCCGCCTGCGGCGATGCCTGCAAACGTTGCGATTAGCCCGATGGAGCCGCGCACCGCTCCGACCGTTTGCTTCGTAAGGCCGAGGTCGTGGTAGTAGGGATTCGCCATCGGGCCCATCATGAAGTCCGGCAGCCGGTAGAGGCTGATTGCCGCTAACATCACGAGCGCGAGCCAGCCGTGCGCGCGGAAGAAAGCGATGAACGGTCCCACAATGGCGTCGAAGAAACGTCGCCAAAGTAGCTCTTCACGCCTTTCATCCACCACTACACTCGCGCGCTCCGGTTCTTTTGCAAACCAGGTGGCCATCATTCCAACGGCCATAAAGGCCCCGTAAATACCGTAGGACATGCGCCAACCCACGGCCGCAGCCACGATGAGGATAAGGGAATCCGTAGTCAGGAGCGCCAGACGGTAACTGAACTGATAGGCAGACGCGAGGAGCCCTTGTTCATCTCCGTCGTCAGCTGATTCAATTCGCCAGGCATCGACCACAATGTCTTGCGTCGATGAAGCAAACGCGACGATGAGCGCACAAACGCCGAGCCGGCCGAGTCCCACACTCGTGCCAGTTGCGCCCATGGCGCAAAGCGCAAGACCGACCACGATCTGGGAAAACATCATCCATCCGCGCCGATGGCCGAGCCGCTTAAACAACGGCAAGTCGACGCGATCCATCAAAGGCGCCCACAGAAATTTCAGCGAATAGGCGATGCCCACCCAGGAAAGAAAGCCGATCGCCGTTAGCGAGGTGTGTTCATCGCGCAGCCAGTAGCCGAAAGTATTGCCGACCAGATAAAAGGGAAGGCCTGAGGAAAACCCCAGCAGCAACATCGCCACCGTTTTGGGCCGCAGATAATCGGCGATCCGGTGTTTTTGGGGACTCACGCGTTCATTGTCTATTGGGGGCCTAACGAAACTCAACGTTCATCCCGCCGAACGTTGTCTATGCTGGCACTCTCACCGGTTTGCTACGGCTCTCCCGCAGCGGCTTTGGAGCTTTTTTCCGTATGCTCAGAGCTGACTGCAGGCTCCGTCGCTCGCTCCTCATCAGGAGCCGGACGCACACGCTGGATTTTTACGCGTGCAACGCGTCGACCGTCCATCTCCACGACGGTGAAGCGAAACTGCCCGTACTCGAAGCTTTCCCCGCCTCGGGGAATAAAACCAAGCTGATCCAAAACGAATCCGCCGACCGTCGCGTAAGCGGGATCTTCCGGCAAAGGAATGTTGTATTGCGTATCCAGATCGCGAACATTCAGCGCGGCGTCAAAAATCACGGCGCCGTCGGCGAGCGTCAGCGGCCTTTCGATAACATCAAACTCATCATGAATCTCGCCGACAACTTGTTCCATGATGTCTTCTAGTGTCACGAGGCCGAGTATGCTGCCGAATTCGTCCACAACCATGGCCATGCCGATGTGCCGTGTGCGAAGTTCCTGGAGAAGCTCACTCGCAGGCTTCGTTTCCGGAACGATCAGGACTTCGCGCAACACGCGTCGCAAGTCGAAAGGAGGTGGCGGGAGATTTTCTTCCAGGCGCCTCTCGCGATCGAGCAATGTCCACAACATATCTTTGATATGAACGAAGCCGAGAATGTGGTCGCTCGAGCCGCGATATACAGGGATGCGTGAACGCTGCGAAGTGGCGAACACGCGCATTACTTCGTCCATCGTCGCTTCCACCGGAAGTGTGTGCATATCCGGCCGGGGGACCATGATCTCGCGAACCTGCACTTGCCCTAGCTCGATAGCGCTCACAATGAATTTTTCTTCGCCGGGAGCGATTAACCCGCGTTCGCGCGCCTGCCGAATCTGGATTTGCAGCTCTTCCGTCGAGTGCGCCGAGCCATGGCTTTGCGGCGACGAAACGCCCATTGCCATGACGATGAGGCCAGACATGCCATCGAGCAGATCGATGGCCCACCGAAAAGTATGCAGATACCACTGGAAAGGCAGAGCGATAAGAAGAGCGACGCGCTCTGCCTTCGCGAGGCTGACGGTCTTGGGTACCAGCTCGCCGAGCACGACGTGCATCGCGCTCAGCAAAGCAAAAGCGCAACCCAGAGCAATCGCGTGCGCGAAAAAAGCGGTCCGCGTGCCCGCGGCACCGTGCCAGATTTGTTGCAAAGCTGCCGTTAGCGTGGCTTCGCCGAGCGCGCCAATTGCCAGGCTCGAAAGCGTGATACCGACTTGCACGCCAGAAACAACACGGTGCAAATCCGCAAGCAAGCGCTCAACAACTTTAGCCCGAGTATCCCCCTTGGCTACAAGCTGGCGAACACGGGAAAGCCGCACAGCGACGAGGGAAAACTCCGCGGCAGCGAAAAAGCCGTTAAGGGCGACGAGCGCCAGCACACCGATCAACCGCACGGCGAACATAGTTTCTCAGGGAACTCCTACGGGCATTGTAGCAGTACGGGCGCAGCGCGCGAGACGCGCGTGCCTTCTCTACACACGCGTAATCGTGACGAAGATATCTTCCCCGCTCAGCGCTAGCTTAACCCCGCCGTTCTGGATTGGGCTCATTTCCAGACGCTCGGCGAGAAGTTCATTGCGCAAGAATGCCGCGTGCGCGGTGATGGCCTCCGCAATGCGTGGCGAGGCCGAATAGCTAACGACAATGCGGTCCGAAATGTCGAGATTCAACGCTTTGCGCTGATCCTGCAGCATACGGTTAAAGTCTCGCGCGAGGCCTTCCTGCAAGAGTTCCGGCGTCAAGGCAATGTCGAGCGCCAGAAAAGTTCCTTGTTCCAGACTGCATTTGAGATTTTCAGCAGCTTCAAACGTGACAACGATTTCCTCGGGAGCAAGTTCGAACACTTGATCCGGAAGTTGAATCGAAAACGGGCCACCTTTGAGCACTTGGCTCGGGTCCGCGTTTTCCAAAGCCTCTCCGATGGACTTTAAGTATCGTCCCGCACGAGGGCCGATCTTTTTGGCATCCGGTTTGAGGCGTACTTTCACCAGCGATTTCTCGTCGTCGATCAGGACGAGTTTCTTCAAATTGGTCTCTTCCAGAATCTGCGCCACGTAGTCCGAGTTTTCCAACACACGCCGATCGGCCTGATCCTTAGGCCGCACGTAAAGCGTGCTCAGCGGCTGGCGAATCTTGACCTTGCTCTGCGTACGGAGACTAAGCGCGAGATTTTTAATGCGAATCACCGCTGCAATGCTGTGCTCGAGAGATTCGTCAATCAGAGAAGCGTTCACTTGCGGATAGTTCGTCAAGTGAACCGACTCGGGTGCCGACGGATCGACAGAGCGAACTAGATTCTGATAGATATCCTCGGTCAAGAAGGGCAGCGCCGGAGCCATTACGCGAGTGACGGTGGTCAGCACTTCGTAAAGAGTTTGATAGGCATCCGCTTCGCTTTTCCAGAAACGGCGTCGCGAGCGGCGCAAATACCAATTGGAGAATTCTTCATCGAAAGCCTGAAATGCTTCGACTAGTTTGTACTGCTCATAGTTCTGGAATGCGCTATTCGCCTCCGCCACTAGCCGCTGGAGTTTGCTCAAAACCCAGCGATCAAGTTCGTTGGTGACGGGAACAGCGGCACCGCTGGGCTTCCAGTCGTCCGCGCCCGCGTACATCACGAAAAAGCTATAACAGTTCCAGAAAGTCAAAAGCTTGCGTCGGGCATCGCCATCAATCGTTTGGCCCACATTGCCGGTGGGATGAAGATCGGGAAAGTTTAGATTTTGCGAAGTCTTCTGCTCGGTGTAGATGTAGCGCATCACTTCGGCGCCGAGCGCTTCCGCTGCCTCATCAAACGCGATGGAGTTGCCCTTGGACTTGTGCATCTCTTCGCCGCGCGCATCGCGAACGAGCGCGTGGCCAAGGAGCGCCTTGAACGGAGCGCGTCCATCGATCATCGCGCTCATCGACAGCATCGAATAAAACCAGTTCCGAAACTGTCCCGGAAAGCTCTCGAGCACCAAGTCCGCCGGAAACCATTTCTCCCAGTAAGCTCTGTCGGTCGAGTAGCGCATGGTGCTGAATGGCACGATTCCCGCGTCCAGCCACGGATTGCCGACGTCCTCGGTGCGCTGTGCCAGGCCACCGCACTTTTCGCACCGAAGTTTGACGGCATCGATGTAAGGACGGTGCGGCGAATTCCCCTCGAACACATCCCAACCTTCGACTGCTTTTTCCTTCAGCTCTTCCCTGCTCCCGATGACAGTGAAGTGTTTGCAATCGACGCATACCCAGATCGGCAGCGCGAGTCCCCAGAAGCGTTTCTTGGAGATCATCCAGTCGCTCATGTTGCGCAGCCAGTCCTGCTCGCGCGCTTCGCCGTCGGGGGGAATCCATTTTATCGTCGGCACCACGCGCTGAATGCGATCGCGCCAATCCATGCGGATGAACCATTCATCAACAGGGCGAAACACCAACTCTTCCTTGCAGCGCCAACAGTGTGGATAGACGTGTGGATATTTTTCGCGCGCCACAAGCATGCCGCTCGCCTTCAACGCGGCAATGATGTCATCCGCCACTTCGTTCGCGTTGCGCTTCGTGAATTGTCCGAACCCTTCGAGAAAAACGGAACTATCATCCAGTGGGGCGATGAACGGAATACCATTCTCTTTTCCAAGTTGCTGGTCTTCCGCGCCGCATCCGGGCGCGATGTGAACGAGCCCCGTTCCCTCTGCCTCGCTGATTTCCTTCCAGGCAATCACACGATGTGCTTCCGCAGAAGTTTTGCCGCCGCCCGTCTCGCCATACGGAAAAACGCCACCCGGTGTTTTCTGCGCAGGAAGTTCATCAAAGGGCCCTTGATAGGTGAGGCCGACCAAATCCTTTCCGGGAAGCTCTTCGATCACCTCAACGCCGCCACTTCCCTTCAAGATAGTCCGGATAGAGGGCAGCTTGTGGGTCTCGTGCTTCCCTTCCACTTGCAGGTCCTGCAGACGGTCGTGCTCGAAATTTCCCTTCGCAACATAGTAGAACCAGTCGCCGTGCTTGACCTTGAGATACGTCATCTCAGGATTCACGGCCACGGCCACGTTCGAAGTCAACGTCCACGGAGTCGTCGTCCAAATCAAAAGCGCCGTGCGCTCCTGGCCTTTGATTGGAAAACGCACAAAGACCGAAGTATGTGTTGTGATGCGCCGCCCCTCGGCAACTTCCATCTGCGAAAGCCCCGTCCCGCAGCGTCCGCACCAAGGCATAACGTCATGCCCGCGATAGATGAAACCCTCCGTGTGGCACTTCTTTAAGAATGACCAGATGGTGTAATTATTCTCATCGGAAAAAGTAAAGTAGCTGCCGCCATACTCGGCGGAGCCGAGTTTCCGAACGATCTCGCTCGCTCGCGCGGTTTCTGTGTGCCCGCTTGGCAATTTCGCCGTAACCACCCTATCTCCATCAGCCAAGGCGTCGCGCAAAGCGATCAACACTTTGGGATCATCCCAATCGCACCAATAGCCCAAGCGGATCGATTGCTCAGTCTGCCGAGCCGCAAACGTCAATACACGTTCTTTGCACGCACGCACGAAATTCTCGATGCCAAATTCGCGAATCTCGCGCTTGGTCTTCAGTCCAAGACTCTTTTCTACCTCGACCTCGACCCACAATCCCTGGCAATCGAAGCCGTTCTGGTAGCGCAACGCGCTTCCCCGCATCGCGTTGTAGCGCTGGTACATATCCTTCAGCGAGCGCCCCCAAGCGTGATGCACGCCCATCGGATTGTTCGCGGTGATCGGACCATCAAGAAAAGACCAATGGGGTCCGCTGGCATTCTTCTCGCGAAGCTTCTGAAAAATCCGATTCTCCTCCCAGAAGCGCAACATCTCGCGCTCCATGACTGGGAAGTCGGGCACTCTCGGCACTGGTCTGTACATGCTCATAGTTGTGTCCAATTAGATTATCACAGCGCGCAAACGCTCCAGCTTGTCTCGGGTTGAATGGTAAAAATTATCGTAACAGGGAGGATAGCGTCCGGAAGAACTCGGCCGGTGTAGCGATACGCAACCCGGTTCGTTTTGCCACTGCCTGCGTAAAATGTTTCGTATTGTGCGTCAGTAGCCAATCCGGTTGGCTGGCGATGGCTGAAAGAAGCACAGGAACATCCGATTCGTGGCGGATCAGTCCGCGACTTCGTCGCACAAGGGTTGTATCTGGATACGGAACCATCTCTGGACTCGTTAGCTTGATGAGTCGCTGATACTGCTCCACCAATTCATCGGCCTCCAAATTCGTATGCCGTTCAGCTTGCACCAACAGATTCTGTTCCACCTCATCCCGCACAACCTCAGCCAGTACCAGCCGGCACAATCGCGAAGCACACAAAGACAGCGTTGCCTTGTCGAGACCCCATTTCGAGAGAATTCCTCCGGTGAGTACATTCGAGTCCAGGAACAGCCGAATTCGCTGCTGCCCTTTCACTTCCCCTGCGCACCGAACTTTCGCCGCGATGCCTTCCCCGATGAACCGGCTCTTTTATACCGGCGCTCATACAAACGCTTTCGAACATCCGGAAGCGATGCCAGAGCGTCTTTCTCCGTCACGCCAGCCCGCCCTAGCACTGAGCTTATGTGCTCGCAGAGCCGCTCAAAGCGCTGCTGCTCTGGCAGAAGTACCAGGCCATCTCCCAGTCGCAGCACCGCGAAAGGCGCGCCCGTACTCAATCCTAGATCCTTGCGAAATTGCTTTGGGACTGTCAGTTGTCCCTTCTCACCGATCTTGGTGGTCGTCAAATACTCCAAAGTTGTTTGTCGGCTAGCCATAAATTCTCCTGGTAGGAATATCCTACCATCTCTATGAGACACCAACCAGTTCATTCGCGCTCCGATTTCGCCATGCTAGTTTCTGGCCCGTTCTTCGGCGGCAGGCCATCCTGCCGCAAGTTGCGCGCCCGAAGCGCGTCCACTACACTCAAGTTTTACAAACAGAGCTTCGGAGATTGCTTGCGGACGATCCTTCGTATTCTAGTCTGGACACTTCTGATCATTGCGATTGTTGCTGGAGCGACAGCTTGGTGGTTTATCTACCGTCCGCTTCCCCAGCTCGACGGCTCCATCTCGCTTCCAGACCTGCAAAAAGAAGTTACTGTCGAGCGCGACAACTGGGGCGTGCCGCATATCCGCGCAGCTTCACTCGTGGATGCCGTCGAAGCCCAGGGCTATGTGGTGGCGCAAGACCGTCTCTGGCAGCTCGATTTGATGCGTCGCGCATCGCGAGGCCAGCTCTCGGAGATTTTCGGTCCGCTCGCGCTCAAGTCCGACAAACAATTCCGCACCTTCGGTTTTTCTCGCGCCGCGGATCGCGATTTTGCTGCCATGGACAAGGATTCGCGCGCGCTCATGGAAGCATACGCGCGCGGCGTGAATGCCTTCATCCAACAACATCAAAATACCCTGCCGCTGGAATTTACTCTCCTTAAGTACAAACCGCAGCCTTGGCAGCCGACGGACTCGCTGGTCATTGCAGGCTACATGTACCAAACGCTGACCGACACCTGGGAGCGCGAGTTGGACCGCGCCAAAGTCGAAGAGCGCGTCGGCGCGGATCGTTCGAAGGATCTTTTTGCGGTCGATGCGCCGATGGACCATTTCGTCGTCGGCGATCCCGATGTGCCCAATGACGGCTCACAAGCATCTCGCGGCGATCCCGACGACGATGATGACGATGACGACGACATGCCCACAGACTCCATTCTGAAAGCTGCAGTGCCTAGCCCAACCGGCGTTGGCACGCCCGAGACATTTGCGGATATCACTTCAGCACTCTGGCCTTCGGTGCAAGGCTACCTCGAAGAAACGCAAAGCGAGATTCGTAAAGGCCTGGGCAGCAACAACTGGGTTGTTAGCGGCGCGCATACCGCTACCGGCAAGCCTCTCTTAGCGAACGACACCCATCTCGAACTTTCCATTCCGCCGATATGGTATGAAATTCATCTCACCGCGCCGGGCTTCAATGCGAAGGGTTTTACTCTGCCGGGCGCGCCACTCATCGTCATCGGCCACAACGACCGCATCGCCTGGGGTTTTACGAACAACGGGGCCGATGTTCAAGACCTCTACATCGAAACGTTTAATCCCGCCGCCCCCGACGAATACCGCGTGAACGGGGCGTGGGTCAAGGCGCAGATCTTCGACGAAACGATTCTCGTCAAAGGACAAGCGGACGAACACTTGAGGGTTGTCGTCACGCGACACGGCCCGGTAGTGCACCAAGAAGGCGACAAGGTTTACGCCCTTCGATGGACCGCGCTTGAGCCGGGCGGCCTCGGAAGTACCTATAACTGGCTTTCCACAGCCAAAAACTGGCACGAATTTCGAGAAGTGATGAAGCGAGTGTGGGGCCCAGGCCAAAACGCCGTGTATGCGGACGTGGAAGGCAACATTGGCTACATCATGGCCGCACGCGTCCCTATCCGAAAAAAGGGGCATGGAGAAGTTCCCGTTCCAGGCGATACCGACACCTACGAGTGGACAGGTTACATTCCCTTCGATCAACTTCCCAAAGCACTGAATCCCGATAGCGGCCTAATCGTTACCGCCAATGCGCGTGTGGTCGGACCGAATTACAAACCCTATTTGACCGACCGCTGGGAAGAGCCTTACCGGACGGCACGCATCTATGATCTCCTGCATGATAAAACGAATCTCCGTCCGATCGACATGCTGAAGGTCGAAACAGACACGTACAGTTATCCGCACGCTTTTCTTGCGGATCAAATGGCTTCGGCGGCAAAAAAAGTGCAGCCCAAAGATGCTCGCGCCAAAAAACTTGTAGATGGCTTAAAAGACTGGAACGGAATCGCCGATGCGGATTCTTCGATGGTCTCTTTCCTGGTCATGGCCCGACGCGCGGCACTCGAACTGATTCTCGATCCATACCTTGGAAAAGATACGAACCTTTATAGTTGGCGCAGCACCGTGTTCCTTCAGAAAGTGTTAACGGACCGCCCAGCCAAATGGCTCCCGCCTGCCTACAAGAACTATGACGAATTGCTCGCTACAACAGCCGACCGCGCCGTCGCCATGCTGGCAGAGCAAACAAAAAGTGAGCGCGTCGATGACTGGCAATGGAAAGAACTAAACTCGCTGGATATGCTTCACCCCATTGGCCGCGAAGGTTTCTTGAAGCATCTGCTCAGCATCACGGGAAAGCCGCAGTCCGGCACCGGCTACAGCGTGCGCGCCGCGACAAAACGCCACGGCCCTTCGATGCGCTTCATCGCCAATCTAGCCAACTGGGACGACTCGATCCTGTTGATTCCGGCCGGCGAATCCGGGCAAGTCGGCAGCGGTCACTACACGGATCAGTTTTCCTACTGGTATGAGGGCAAACCGATCGTTTCACCTTACAGCGATGCGGCCGAAGCAAAATCACGAAAGCACACCTTGACGTTGAAACCACTCTTATGAATCGAACAGATTCACTACCAACATGCCTGAACTGCCTGAAGTAGAAGCCGTCGCACGGACACTGCGCCCCTTGGTCGAGCACCGAAGGATTCGCTGCGTTCACGTGCTGCACGCCATCGCAACAAAACCGCAAAGTCCCTCGCAACTCGCGCGAACAGCCGAGGGCCAGCGAATCCAGTCCGTCAAAAGAAAAGGTAAATATCTCTGGCTACAGCTAGAACGCGGAATTGTCACGCTTCACTTTAAGCTCGACGGCCAGCTGCTTTGGTTTCCCAATGCCAAGAAAATGTTCGAAGTTGCCAACCAAGGGGAATCGGGCGTTCACGTAGACGTAGCCTTCGAACTCGACAAAGGCGTTCTCGGCTTTGCGGATGGCCGTCATTTTGGCCGTGTCTTAGTTTACGAGTCGGAAGAAACTTGTCCCGCTCTCGCTCGATTGGGCGTGGATGCGATTTCGGCCAATTTCACGCCAGCGCACTTCGCGAAGTTGCTGTCCAATTCCCGGCGTCCGCTGAAAGAATTCCTTCTCGACCAAACCCGCGTCGCCGGCATCGGCAATATCTATTCCTGCGAATCGCTCTGGCACGCGAAGCTGGACCCACGCCGCCGCGCAAACTCTCTTAATCCAACCGAAGCCCGACGCCTCCACAAAGCGATTGTTTCCGTTCTCGCGCGTGCCTTAGAATGCTGTTTGCATCCGCCGCCCGATTTTCGCGATTCGGAATGGTGGTTTCAAGGCTTGGAGAAAATTCTTCGCGTGTACGACCGCGAAGAAAAGCCGTGCCGCCGATCCGGGCATCCGATCAAACGCATCGCGCAAAGCGGCCGTTCGACTTACTTTTGTGAGCATTGCCAAAAATAGCTTTCGAGGACAAAGGCCGATCGCGTGAATTCACCCGCCCCCAAAAAGCCCGAGCCACCCAGGAAGCCCGATTTTGAGCGCTCACTCGCTCGCCTCGAAGAGGTCGTTCGCCGCCTCGAAAGTCCGCAACTCTCCCTCGACGACGCCATGAAGCTCTTCGAGGAAGGCGTTGCGCTCTCCCGCGAATGCCAGAAGCAACTCGAAGAGGCCGAAGGCCGCGTTGAGATCCTTCTAAAAAAGGCGGACGGCAAACTCGCCGCAGAGCCATTCGATCCTGAAGGCGAGAGCGAATCGTGACGCTCCCCATACTCGCAACTTTTTCGATCATCGCCACGAGATGAAACCTCCGCTATTTTTTGAAGAGGACCGCGTAGAGGTCGACGCCTCGCTTGACCATCTGATGCCGGCTGAGACGGCGCAACCGCCATCCATCCACCAAGCCATGCGTTACAGTGTGTTCGCGGGTGGAAAGCGTATCCGCCCGATTCTCTGCCTCGAAACTGCCCGCATCTTCGATTCGAACGTCGCGCCGGCACACTATCCCGCCTGCGCTATCGAATTCATCCATACCTATTCGCTCATCCACGACGATCTCCCCGCGCTCGACAATGACGATTTGCGTCGCGGGAAGCCCACCTCGCACAAAAAATTCGGCGAAGCCGCCGCAATTCTTGCCGGCGACGCTTTGCTCACCCTCGCGTTCGAAACGATTGCCGCCGCGCCTGTCGACGCGAACCGCCGAGTCGCTATGCTCACAGAAATCTCCAGCGCCGCTGGAACCATCAACGGCATGGTCGGCGGACAAGTCGCCGACCTCGAAGCCGAAGGCAAGCACATTAATCCCGAAATGCTCGAATATATTCACCGTTCGAAAACAGCCGCGCTCATTCGCGCGTCCATCTCTTCCGGCGCCATGTGTGCAGGTGCTGCGCCAGAAGATATTGCGCGCCTCCGAAGTTTCGGAGAAACGCTCGGCCTGCTCTTCCAGGTCACCGACGACATTCTCGACGTCGAAGAAACTTCCGCCGCCCTCGGAAAAACCGCCGGCAAAGACGCCGCGCAGCAGAAGGCCACTTATCCAGCAGTCCACGGCCTTGAGCGTTCGCATCAGATCGCTAACGAGCTAGCCGCAAAAGCCGTCGCCGAACTCACGCCGTACAGCAACCGCGCCTCGCGGCTCCGCGAAATTGCCGAATATCTCGTCCAACGCCGCGCCTGACGCGCCCAAGCGCCATGAAATCCAAATCCCCGCGCACCCGCCTCGACCTGATCCTAGTCGAGCGCGGCCTCGCCGAATCGCAAGAAAAAGCCCAAGCCATGATCCTCGCAGGCGAAGTTCGCGTGAACAATATCGCCGAACAAAAAGCCGGCACGCCTGTCCCAGCCGATGCCCGCATCGAGGTGAAAAGTCGCCAGCTAAAATATGCCAGCCGCGGAGGCGTAAAACTCGAGGGTGCCCTCGAAGATTCCTCGATCGATCCAGCAGACCTGATTTCTCTCGACATAGGCAGCTCGACAGGCGGCTTTACGGATTGCCTGCTTCAGCATGGCGCATCCCGCGTCTACGCCGTCGATGTGAACCTCGCCCAACTCGCCTGGAAGCTCCAGCGAGATCCGCGCGTCACGGCCATCGAACGAAACGCGCGCGAATTGAGAGCAACTGACATCCCCGAACTGGTCGATCTCGTCGTCGCCGACGTATCGTTTATTTCCGTTTGCAAAGTGCTTGCTCCCGCTTCCTCCTGTGCGAAGCCCGGCGCCGATTTTCTCATTCTCATCAAACCTCAATTCGAACTCCGCCGCGAAGATATCGGCCCCGGCGGAATCGTCAAAGATGTTCGCCTGCACGAAAAAGCCATCGCCAGCGTCAAAAAATGCGCCGAAGCCGCGGGCCTTACTTGCATAAGAGTATCCCCTAGCCGCCTGACCGGAGCTGAAGGCAATCAAGAATTTTTTCTGCACGCTCGCAAAGGAGTCCTGAAGTAGAATTCCAAACAGTAATGCAGCCTCCCATCTTTAAAACGATCGGCGTCTTCTCACGTCCGCGCCGCGCCAACCTTTCGGCCGTTGTCCCGCAGCTTCTTGAATGGCTGGAAGGGCGCGGGCTGCGGGTTCTCTGCGACCAGGAAACTGCCTCCGCACTGCCCAATCCACCCAAGGCTTTCACCCGCGAGGAACTCGCCGACCAGTCCGACATCCTTCTCGTTCTAGGAGGCGACGGCACTCTTCTTGCAGCCGCTCGCGTGGCCGCCTCTCATTGCATTCCCGTTCTGCCGATCAACATGGGCAGTCTCGGCTTCCTCACTAGTTTTACAGTCGAAGAACTCTATCCCGCTCTTGAAGAGACGCTCGCCGGAAGATCATCGATGAGCGAGCGCGTCATGCTGCAGGTCGAGCACGTGCGCGCGGGTACGGTGCTGGATCGACAGCACGTCCTCAACGACGCCGTCATCAACAAGGGCACGCTGGCCCGCATGATCGAACTGGAACTCTCCATCGACAGCGATTTTGTTTGCCGCTACCGCGCTGACGGCCTCGTCGTAGCCACGCCGACCGGTTCAACCGCCTATTCTCTTTCCGCTGGCGGCCCGATCGTTCATCCTGCCGTGGAAGCATTCATCATCACGCCCATTTGTCCACACACGCTGACCGATCGTCCTGTTGTCGTCCGCGATTCGTCCTCCATCGAACTCCAGCTCACGGGAAGTTCTGAATCCGTCTTCCTTACCCTGGACGGCCAAAAAGGTATCCCGATGCAATCCGACGACCGCATCCGAATCACCCGTTCTCCGCAGTGCCTCAAACTCATCCAACCCCCAAAGAAATCCTACTTCGAAATCCTCCGCAACAAATTAAAGTGGGGCGAAGTCTAGTCCTCGGATTCATCGCTGCCCTCTCAACTTGGGATTCCATTGGACACGGAACGCCGATGTCCGGCAGTGGCCGGATTTCGACCATCGCATTTACCAGCCGCTTGGTCACTGGATGATTGACTGCATGTCCCAAGTCTTTTTGCCCCAACACACTACCTGTTAGTTTTGACAATTTGACGAACCCGAATACAACAGTAACTTTACGTGTCCTTATTTGAATGGATGACATTCAGAGGCAAGTGAATCGTCCCTCACTTTATGTTGTCCATGCTCTAGGATCCCCAATTTAACGCGGAGGCATATATGAACACTTCCAGCCAAATTCGATTCATGTTAGTAGCCGCGTTGTCGATTGTCCCGGCGCTCGCACTTGGATTGACATTAATAGGCATTCAGGGCTGCGGCGGGACGCAGAAATCCGTCCCAGAGACTCCAAGCACCTCGGTTCAAAGTCCCACTCCGGCGGGCCAGGCACCCAGCGGTGCTCCGATTGCCAAACTGACACCAGTTCCCGGCAGCATCGTAGGTCTCGTGCTTGGAGGCGGTGAACCGATCGCCAATTCGACAGTGGCCTTGTGGGCAGCCAGCACAGGCGAACCCAAGCAACTGGGGCAAACAAAAACTAGCGCTGATGGTCGATTCGAGCTTGGTTTGGGCGGGAGTTCCGACAAAGATACAAGTCTCTATCTCGTTGCCAAAGGCGGCGAGCCGGCGGGGAGCGCAGTCAAGGGAGACAACCCCGCAATCGCACTGCTCACGGTCTTGGGTGCCACCTCCCCGTCAATTGTCACAATTAACGAAATGACGACCGTGGCATCGGCATGGACAAACAATCAGTTCCTCAATGGAACTGCGATTAGCGGCACCTCGCTCGGATTGCGCATCGCTGCGGGAAATGTACCCAACTTCGTTGACCTCGCGACGGGCGGCTACGGTGTCATGATCCAAGACGGATTCAACAGCACTCAAACGCCAACGATGGCAAATTTCGGGACGCTTTCCAGCGTGCTGGCTGGCTGCGTCACCCGCATAAAGGTGGACGCCTGCAACAGTCTTTTCGCTGCCGCGACCGGACCGGAAGGCAACGTGCCGTCTGATACGCTGGCTGCGGCCCATTCCATTGCTCGCAACTCTGGCTTCAAACCTGAGCGAGTCTTCGCGTTGTTGGATGCGTTTTATCCGGTACCGCAGGGCAAACACCTTCGGGCCACCCCGTACATGCCTTATCTGAGCTTTGCGCCCGGCGCTTGGGTTCTGCCACTCAAGTTCGCGGGTGGAGGTTACGCCGGTGGCGCCAAAGTGATGTTCGACAGCGAGGGCAATGCATGGAGCGGCGCTAATTTCATTGTCGGAGGCCAGGGGCATGATGCGTTGTGGGACGGCAACATGGCGAAGTTCGCTCCGAATGGACGGCCCCTATCGCCGATGACTACCGGATTTACGGGCGGAGGTCTAATAGGTCCTGGGTTCGGAACGGCAATCGACGCCAACGACCGCATATGGTTTACAAGCACTGCCGGCCAGACAATCTCACTGTTCGACAAAACCGGCAAACCGCTTTCGCCACCGGAGGGCTATAACTTCGGCGGCAAACTCGGAGTGATGCAAGGCATCATCGTCACACCGAGCGGCGATGTCTGGGCGCTCGACTTCGGCAAGGACAAGGTTGTTTACATGCCGCAGGGTGACCCCAGTAAGGCGAAATTCTACTGCGAGGCTCCCGCAGGTACTCCGAGCAAAGACGGCCCGTGCAAATTGAATGGTCCGTTCCACCTGGCCATCGACCAGCAAGACCGAATTTGGATCACCAACGCCATCAGCGACACGGTCACGCGCTTTCCCGCGAGCGACCCGAGCAAGGTCGAAATCTTTAAGGCTGGCGCCAGCGGTAAGGGAATGGCGATCGACAGCAAAGGCAACGCGTGGATTACCAACACGGCCGGTGATGCTCTGCCTCTCAACGTGAAGTTACATCTTCTTGAATTGAAGTTGTCGGGCAAGTTATCGGATGTCAATCACGTCATGGTCGATTGGCTGTCCGCGCATCCCGGCCAGGGCAGCGTCACGATGATTCGACCTGATGGCAGCCAAGCGCCCGGTTCCCCATTCCACGGAGGTGGCAGCATCTGGGGAGCTTGGGCGGTGTCCATCGATGGTAACGACCATGTTTGGGTTTCCAACTTCGCCCCGGGTGGCGGCCTCACGGAGCTCTGTGGTGCGCGCACCGAAACCTGTCCGCCAGGCATGAAGACCGGCGATCCTATTTCCCCGAAAGGTGGCGGGTACAAAGGCGGCGGTATGCAGTTATTAGTCGATGCATCTATCGATCCAGCAGGCGACGTGTGGGCGTCCAACAACTGGCAGGATTACAATTCATGCTACGGTAAGCCCGACGAGGGTGTTTCGACCCGTTGCGGAGGCCAGGGAATGATTGTGTTTTACGGTATGGC
This sequence comes from uncultured Acidobacteriota bacterium, assembly GCA_963784015.1. GTDB lineage: Bacteria > Acidobacteriota > Terriglobia > Acidiferrales > UBA7541 > Acidiferrum. The sequence continues at coordinate 1,759,609 of CAWAPX010000013.1, read as the reverse complement.
CAAGCCCGTGCGTGCGCCGCAGATTGGCCCAGCGCGCCAACCTTAAGAAGTTGCTGTTGGCGGATACCGCTTGGATACTTTCTGGGTGCCTTCAGTCGCGCTTCACAGTAGATTCCGGCGCGGGTTGACGAACTAAGAAAAGCTATTTGAAATACTTAGCTGCTGGAACGACGCTTTGACCTCTTCGCGCGAGACATCGGACTGCCGATTGGCAGGTGAGATTCTTCGACGTAGATGTCTTCGATTTCTGAATCGGTTGGCAACTGAAGCGCACCTGTTCGCGGACGGTCATATTCAAGCAGGCGATTCACCATCTTCTCGAAGAACTCGTAGTAAATTGCATTCTCGGCCTGCTCACTCTTGATGAGTTTTCTGGCGTCAGCCCACACGTGGAGAATCCAGTAATGGAATTCGACCGAAACATCTTCAATATTAAGGTACCCGCCTTCCAGCAGATAACCCATGTGTTCGAAGAAATTCATTACGTCGTGGAGTTCTGGTGGCGGATTGTTCAAATCGAGTGGGACCAGGACGCCACCCGGAGCTCGCTTCGCACCCAGCGTTCGGCGGGTGCCTGCCATAGGCTCACGCTCGAACTGGTCCACGAGCGAAATTAGGTGCGCGATTCTCGATTCTCTGCGGAAATCGTTCAGTTGTTGTCTGGCGTAAAGTGCAGAGACGCCAGCGATGACGGCAAGCGAGACTGTCCCAACCGCGGTCCACGCTTCCCAATTAATTGAACAATAAAGATTAGCTAGCACCGAGCCAGATTCTATCAAGAGTGGTGCTTTGCGGCGCGAAATTATCCAATCAACATCGCGCAAAGATTTTCGTACACGGAGGACTTGGTGACTGCAAGGATACGCTCTGCTGGTTGCTCGCCCTTAACATAGTAGTCAGTAAAGAATTCGAAAGTCATTTGCCGTCCCGAAAGGACAATAATCAGGGGCGTAAGCGTCGCGTCAGTGAAAGCACATCTGTCCGTAGCAAATCGTCCTGCGTCTCGCGCCGCCTAATGAGCTTGCAACGCGTTCCATCGACCAAAACCTCACTCGGCCGGGTTCGCGCGTTGTAATTGGAAGTCTGTGCCATACCATAGGCTCCAGCAACCCAGATGGCTAGCAGATCGCCCGGTTTAACCTCACCGAGAGGCCAGTCGTGGAGCAACAGTCACCCGTTTCGCAGACGGGGCCGACAATGTCCACGCGCTCAGCTGATTGCTTCTCGCGACCTGGCTTCCGCACAATGCGCGTAATGGGTGGATCGCGCCATATAATCGCAGGTCGCAGCAAATCGTTCATCGCGGCATCAACCACGACAAATGTTTTCCCGCGATTTTGTTTTGTATAGATCACCTTCGTTAGCAGAATGCCAGCAGCGGCAATGATTGAGCGTCCGGGCTCCAGGAGAAGATGCAGGTTAAGGGGTCGCACAAGACTCGCGACCATCTGTGCATACGCAACGCGCGATGAGGTTTTCTCATTCGTGTATCGCACACCCAGGCCGCCGCCGAGATCAAGATACTTCAGATCGATTCCAGCGCGTCGTAGTTCCGACACATAGCCCGCAATCCGCCGAAACGCGCGGCGAAACGGAGTAAGCGAAACAATCTGCGAACCGATATGCGCGCTAATTCCCTTCCATTGCAAATGTTTGGATTCTTTGTGCGCAAGATAGAGTCGCCGCGCTTCCGGCCAATCGAGACCAAATTTGTGAGTGTGGCTTCCTGTAGCAATGTGCGGATGGCCGCCTGCCGCGACGTCCGGGTTCACACGAATCGCAACCGAGGGAACCTTTCCACCGAGGCCTAGGTTTCGTCCCGATTCTTCGAGCAACACTTCCAATTCCGCTTCAGACTCGACGTTAAACAGAAGTATCCCATTGCTACTGTGAGACTTTCGGCCGGCGCGACCCTCTGGCGAATATTGCAACGCATCGCGTATTTCGTGGCGAGTCTTACCGACTCCCGAAAACACAATCCGGTCGCCGCGAACCCCGAGATGCCCCAGATGCTCAAGCTCTCCCCCGGAGACAATGTCGAAACCGCTTCCCATCTTCGCAAGATGTTGCAAGATGGAAAGATTCCCGTTCGATTTCATGGCGAAACAAATCGTGTGCGAAGTCTTTCCCAGACCGCGATCGAGCTCTTCGTAGGCATCAGTAATGGCGGCGCTGCTATAGAGATACGTTGGCGTTCCAAACTTGGACGCCGCCTCAACGAGGTCGAGGCCCTCACAAAAAACGTGCTCAACTTCCTTTTCTGCAGCGGATTTTTTCCATGCGAACTTCGGCGTGAATTCCGCCGGATCGACGAACATTAATCTTTTTCGCGAATTGGCAGTCTGCGCGCTCATCGTACTTTTAGAACCACCAGCGTCCGGTCGTCCGACAGTGGCGCGCTCTGCGCGAACCAATCCACTTCGCGCAAAAGCAAATCTGCAAGCTCCGTCGCGCTGATCTCATGATTTTGCTCGATAAGCCGGCGCAGTTTCTCCGTTCCAAAGAATTGTCCTTCGCTGTTGCTTGTCTCCGCCAACCCATCAGAGTGAAAAACCACAATATCGCCAGGATCTAACGAAACACCCCATTCGTCGTAGCTGACCTCTTCAAAAATCCCTAGCGGAAATCCCGTGAGCGCGATTTTGTCGCAGCGCCCGTCCTTATACAGCAGCGGCTGCGACTGCCCAGCGTTTGCGACGCGCAACTTGCTCCGGCCTCTCTGCCACGTTGCGAAACACGCGGTCATGAAGCGCCCTTCGATGCGCCGCTCGCCGACGATCTGGTTCATCTGCTTCAGCATTTCCGCGGGCTGAAGTTTCTGCGGAGCAAGGCTTCTCATGATGCCGATCGCCACCGCGCCATAAAGCGCCGCCGCAGTTCCCTTCCCGCTGACGTCGCCGAGCGCGATCCCTAGCTGTTGAGGTCCGTAGCGCAGAAATTCGTATAGATCCCCGCAGACTTCGCGAGCCGAAAGGTATCTGGCGGCCATGTCCAGACCAAAATCCTCAGTCGGTACAGGCCGCAGCAGCGCCCCTTGAATGCGTTTCGCGGCTTGCAGATCGCGTTCGAGTCGCGCCTCGTCGCGAGCCACTTGTTCATACAGCCGCGCGTTTTCCAGAGACACCGCAAGATTGGCCGCCAAAATCGACAACGTTTGTACATGATCCTCGGTAAAATAATTCAGTTGTGGGCTTTCCAGATCTAGCACTCCAATCACTTTCCCTTTATGCATCATCGGAATTGCCAACTCCGAGCGCGTTTCCGGATTCACCATCACATAACGCGGGTCGACCGTCACGTCCGGAACGATCACCGGCTCTTTCAAAGTCGCCGCCGCGCCTACGATGCCTTCGCTCACCGCCACGCGCATCTTTCCCTGAACGCGTTGTCCGTGCTTTACGTCCAAGCGATGCCGAAACACTTTCTGCGCTTCGTCGTAAAGCATGAGGCTCAGTATTTGGTAGTCGATCACCCGCTTGATTTGTTCCGCGGCGCGCCGCAACAATTCTTCCACGTCGAGAATGGAACTCGTCTCGCGCCCAACCTCGTTCAGCAGAAGCAAAGTTTCCGCCTGCGCTCGCACGCGTTGGAATAGCCGGGCGTTTTCGATAGCCACAGCGAGACGGCTCGCTAACAGCGTCATTATGCTCTGCTGTTCGCGCGTGAAATAATCCAGGTGCCTGCTCTGAATATCGAGAACACCCACGCACTTCCCCTGCAGCATGAGCGGCACAGCTAGTTCCGAGCGCACGCTTTCAATCGCGTTGATGTATCGCGGATCTTTCGAGACATCGCTCACGCGCACCGAATGTCCGGTGGCGGCTGCCGTTCCGGTAATTCCTTGGCCGATTGGAATACGCAGATTGTCGGCGAGCTCGCGTGGGTAACCGATGGAAAATCTATGCTTAAGATACGCGCCGTCTCCTTCGAGCATCAGCACGCCAAAGATTTCATAATCGATGTGTCGTTTTATCAGCGCCGCCGTGCGCGCCAGCACTTCATCCAGGTCGAGCGAAGCGTTAACTTCTTCGCCGATTTCGGCAAGCGTATTTAGAACTTCAGCGGAAACTTCCGCCTTTTCTGTTACCGGTGATTCGGGGGCGGTCGTCTCGGTATGTTCGTTCGCGGGATTCATGAACTCCGATCATTATAGCAGGCGGCCACCGAGCGACTGTGGATCGTCTTTCCTGGAGACCGGTTTGGTATGTTTCTGACATGCCGCAGGCCGCCATGCGAACTCTAGGCCCGCTTATCGCCTTCGGCTCGATTGTATGAAGTTCAGGATTTGTCGGTAGCCTTCAGCGAGAGCACACCGACGCCCTGTAGATTGCGATAGCGTTCCGCGTAGTCCAGGCCGAAGCCCACGACGAATTCGTTTGGAATACTGAATCCCACATAATCCGCTTGCACCGCCGCGATGCGCCGCTCCGGCTTATCCAGCAGTACCGCAACGCGCAGTCGCTTTGGTTTGCGCTGTGCGAATATCCTCAGAAGATATTGCAGTGTCATCCCGGTATCCAAAATATCTTCCACCACAATCACGGTCCGGCCCTCGATGCTCGCGTCCAGATCTTTTGTAAGTCTCACTTGACCAGAAGTTTTCGTGTCTTTTCCGTAGCTCGAGACCGCGATGAAATCAAGCGACACCTCGCCAGGAATTCCCCGTGCTAGATCAGACAGAAAAAAAACCGCACCTTTCAGAACGCCCACCAAAAGCAACGGCTCGTCCGGAAAATCCAGCCGGATCTGTTTCGCGATCTCCAGGATCCGCCGGTGAATCCGTGCTCGCGTTATCAGAACCTTGACCTTTTCGCCCGGTCTGCTATGTGCGCTTCGAATTGTTCTTGCTCTTGTCGCCATTGTTTTCCCCAAACTGGAACCGCGACTCTAGCTCACGTCTTCGTCCCTGAGCAAGGCTCATCTACCGATTTCCGAAAACTCGGTCCCCGGCCCATCCATTTGCATCCAATATCTCACGTGACAGAATGCTGTCTGACTTTTTTCGTTTGAAACTTGCGTCTATTCGAGCTCGCGATTATTTGCGGGGGAAGGTCATTCCGAATGTCTGAGAGAACACTTCCGGAGCCCTGGTTGCGCGGAACTCTAGCGGAACTTCCGAGCGTCCATCGCGCCGTCCTGCACGCACTCGAACTCGCCGGCGAAGACTTGCAGCTTTGGTGCGCTCAGCTTACCGATGAGCAGTTGAATCAGCGACCCGCACAAATCGCTTCCGTCGCCTTCCACCTGCGGCACATTTCCCGGAGCCTCGATCGCCTCTTAACTTACGCCGAAGGAGCCGTGCTCAGCGAGCAGCAGATGGCCACACTCACGTCAGAAATGAACCCGGGCGCCACTCGCGATGATCTCTTCGCCGAGCTTTCCGCGGCCCTGGCAACGAGCGCAACGCGCATACGCAGCCTTTCCAACGCTGACCTGGAAGTTTCACGCTCTGTCGGCCGTAATAAACTGCCAACCACGGTGGGCGGCCTCTTGGTTCATATCGCCGATCACACGCAACGCCACGTCGGCCAAGCCATTACAACTGCAAAGATTGTTCTAGCGAAAGCGCCTTAGACTCCGCATTCTGTATTTCGTCTATCGCAATCTACATTTGCGTCGCACGCCGCGTTGTGACGCTTGCACCCCACTCAGCTATACTGCTTGCCCGGAGAAATTTGTTTGCTCGAAACCGCAAAAAACACCCTCTTAATCCTGAGCGCGCTCTTTCCCATCGTCAACCCATTGGGCGGCAGCCCCATTTTTCTAACTTTGACGCAGGATTATTCCGCTTCGGCGAGGCGCACCCTATCCTGGCGCGTCGCCCTGAACAGTTTCATTCTCTTGGTTTGTTCCTGCCTGATCGGAACGCACATTCTTACTTTTTTCGGCATTTCCCTGCCGGTAGTTCAGATCGGAGGCGGGCTGATTGTGATCTCCACTGGCTGGACAATTTTGAATCACAAAGATGATGAGCCAGCTAAACGCAAAGTCGCGGGTCGTAACGATGTCTCTCCAGAGGACGAGTTCAAAAGCGCTTTCTATCCGCTGACATTGCCTTTAACTGTCGGCCCAGGCTCGATATCCGTGGCCATCACTCTGGGTGCGAACCTTCCGCGCCATGGCGGGGGAAACATTCTCGGGATTCTCGAGATTCTGATTGGGTCCGCGATTATCGCGGCGAGCATCTACGTCTGCTATGGCTTTTCGGACAAGCTGGCGCGCGCCATCGGAGCTACTTCGATGAGCGTAATCATGCGCCTTTCTTCCTTCTTGCTCGTCTGCATCGGCGTGCAGATTCTCTGGAACGGCGCGAAAGCTTTGTTGATCACCATCTACGCGCCCGGCCACTGACCTGCGCCACGAGGTCTCGCGTTTTGTTGATCGCGCCAATCCTGGATTGTGGCGGACGTCTTGTCCGTTCGCTTAGTAATTCAAATGGAAGTTCAGCAAGTGCCAGTGGAAAATAAACCAGAAAAATCCTACGCACGAGATCGCAAGGAACGTGTTCCAGAGTTTGTACCAGAACCATTGCCCGCTGTCGCCCCACGACTTCAAACTGCTGTAGATTGCGATCAACGCGCCGACGCCAGTCAGCAACCCGAGAACCTGCAAGAAATGCAAAAGGAAATCATTGCGCTCGGTTAAGGGAGCGCTCGTCCTGCTGAGGATAACCAGAAGACCCACGACAAACGCAGCCACGACGAAACAAACCAAGCGCACCAACAAGCGCAGGCGCTTCGCCTCGGGCTCCAAGCTGAGTGGCTTTCCGTAGTGCTTGCGAAGTATCGCGGCGATGGGCCAAAGAAGCAGCGTGAGAGCGATTACACACAGGCTGAATCCGATGATGAAATAATTCACGCTCTGTTTGTTGAGGGGGTTGCTGATCTGCTGAAAGACCATGAACGGATAGTCGATATAGGCAATGCGGCGGCCGCTGGGATCGGGGGCAAACGCGATTTTCGCATTGCCGTCTACTTGACGAAACACCATCGGAGCAATCTCGCGAAAGCGCTCAGGCTGCTGATTCAATCCCTTGCCTCCCATCGAGATGGTGTTGTCTTTGGGATTGACGGTGACTTTTGTTTCGCCCAGCACGGTGGTTATTGCCAAGACATTCGTTTCAAACCGGCGGCTGACTTCATACGAACCAGCCACAGCGGCGGCATCCTGCGCAGCGGTCGCGAGCGTGGGCTCGTTTGACGGCGGCGTCGGGAAATACCGTTCCATGAATTTGTTAAAGAGCAGCCCGCGCGGATCAATCTCAGAGCGTCCGGGGCTGTTGTAGGAGACAAAGAGCCCAACGTTGGCGTCGAGAATCAGATGCAAGTTGCTGTGGAAGGAGAGCGTGTCGCCGCCGTGGCCGATGCTGCGGTGGCCGCCGTCGAGCCACTGTTCGTAAAAGCCGAGGCACATGGCGTTCATCGACGGTGGCCAGACGCCCGTCTGCCGCGCATGCATTTGGATCGCGGTTTCTGGTTTGAGGATTTGCGCATCGCCGTACTTTCCATTTTGCAAATGAGCGATCATGAAGTGCGTCATGTCGACGGCAGACGCAGAGAGCGAGCCGGCAGGAGCCACCTGCACATATTCGAAGTGCTTCGGTTCGCCGGATCCGAGAACGTAACCGTTGGACATATCGGCCTTCAGCGCATCGGGCAGCGGCTGCCGGAACGTGGCGTGCTTCATGTTCAGCGGCTTGAAAATGTGTTCTTCGACGTAGTCGTTGAAATCCTGGCCGCTGACGCGCTCCACAATATAGGCAGCCATGGTGGTGGCGTAGTTGGAGTAAGCCGGCGTCGCTCCCGGCGGAAAAATTCGTGCCGGCATGTGCACGCGAAGATACTCGCCGGTGGGGCGCAATTCCTCTGCGGTGTCGACGAACAAATTCTTGGCCGTTTCTTCAAAGCCCGAGGTGTGAGTCATGATATTGCGGAGCGTGATGGGCTTTCCGAAGGCGGGAGGAATTTTGAAGTCGAGATAGTCGTTGACGTCGCGATCCAGGTCCAGCTTGCCCAGCTCGACTTGCTGCATAACCGCAGTCCAGGTGAAGAGCTTCGAAATCGAGCCCGGACGGAAAAGCGTGGTCTCTGGCGAGATGGGCGCTTTTTTCGCGACATCGGAGTAGCCGTAGCCCTTGGCGAAGAGCAGTTTCCCGTCCTTAACGACAGCAATGACCGCGCCGGCGATGTCCGCATGCTCAATTTCCTGCGGCATGAAGCCGTCGAGAAATGCTCCGAGGTCGTCAGCAGTCAGATCATGCGCCTTTGGTATGGTGTCGCCTGGAGCCGATGTTTGAGGAAGGACAGCAGGCGCCTTCTTGTCCGGCGTTTTGGGAGCCTGCGCAAAAATTGCGGCGCAGCCGAAAACGGCCGCGCACCCTAGCCAAAAAAGTCTCGAACGAATCGATGTTTTCACTGTAAATGCCTCCCGCTATTTCTGATAGCGCTCAGTAACGACAGATGTTCCCGAAGCCGGCATCGCCGGAGCGTGAATGCGTGAAACATTTGTTGCATTCTGGTCAGAGGGAGACTAAGTAGCAAAGGCAAGATTGTCAAGTAATTTGCTGAGGAAAAGCATGTCCGGAATTCAACGCCGTACCGCCGGTTCGCATGAACACCCCACAGGCCACTTCCGGCTAGGTGCTAGTGGCCTGCGTTGCTGGCATCCTTTGCTGGCAGCTTCTTCAAATAAGCCGTCAAGTTCGCCTGCTGAAGAGCTCGCAGCCCGATACAAGCGTTGACTCTGTCCTTGGCATTTTGAAGAATGCGCTCAGTTCCAGGAAGATTCTGCGAGGCGAAAAAGTCCTGGGAATCGTCTCTCAGCTTTTCATCGCAAAAAGCGCCCGCCAGCGTGGCAAATCCGCCTGATAGCGATTCGCCCGCTTTTGCATTGAGTGCTGCGAAGTTGCTCTTAAAAAGTTCCCACGCTACGGCCTGCGTTTCGATGTTGCCTAGTAGACCTCCAATAAAATACAGGTCCTGGTTCTTCACTTCTGGACTAAGGGCAAGTTCAAACGTGCGCTTGGCCAGCTCCGCGCTCGGAAACTGGGATAAAGCTCCCAAATAGTTGTAATACTCCTCCGGCGTCTTGGCCGTCTTCAGGTGTTCCAGATACCGATTGTAAAGTTCAGCGTTTCCATCGAGAGCAGACACAGCCAATGCATTTCCAGCTAGCGCCGCCTCGACCGCGTTTGGATCTCTCATGTACTGCTCCACCAAAAGACGCGATTTTGCCAGCACCTTGGGATCGCGTCCGTAATAGGCCAGCGTCACAAACACATCGGAGCGCAGTCCCCGCGTGTCGTCAGATTCGCCGGGTTTGGGGACCTCACCGAGCTCCGCCGCCATCGGGTTAAGGAAATCTCGTACCCATTTTTCAAACGCGGCCCGTTCGGCGGACGCCACGATAGTGTCATGAATTTCTCCAAACCGGCCCGTCATTACACCTATCAAAGCCCTCGTGCGCTCGCTCTTCATTTTTTCCAGAGTCGCAAGATAATCCCCGATACTTAAGCGGCCAACGCGCACCATCGCCCATTCATCGCCCAGAAAGTGGATGCGTTCCTCGGGCGAAAAACTTGTCTCCAGCTCCGCGCTCATTTTTCCTAGCGTGGCCGCATCGTAACTGCTGCGGTAGTAGCCGCGGCCTCCGGCATTGGCATAAACCCACGCGGCGCACCCGGGGAGTTCGAAAGTGTGCTGCCGCTGCGACAACAAGACATATGTCGCATCCTTCGCGCCCGCTGGACGAAGATTTATCGGGATTTGCCAAATCTCCTGCGATCCCGCGGTGAGCTTTGCCGCGTCAGCAAAATAACGCTCCTGCGACAGCGTCACTTCCGTAAACGGCATTTTCTTCTTGTGCCGTCCGCTTTGGACGACTTTCTCCGTGCATTCCGTTTTCACAATCGTTACCAGCGGCGCTCCCGATTGCTGCGTGAAGCTAGCCATGATTCCGTCAACCGGCTTCTCCGATGTTGCCGCCATCTGGTTCCAAAAATCCTCCGCGGTCGCGTTGCCATAAGCGTGCTTTTCCAGATAAGCGTTCGCGCCCTTCTGAAAAACATCCGGCCCCACATACGCTTCCACCATGCGTAGAACGGAACCAGCCTTGCCGTATGCGATGCCGTCGAAAAGCGTTGCAATCTCGGCGGGAGTTTCCGCCTTTGCGCGAATCGCCCGCACCGACGCAATCGAATCCGTTGTGAGCGACCCGCCGGTTTCCTGAATCTCGCCTCGCTCGTCATGCCATTCCGGCTTCCATGCTTTTATCGGCTTGTGAGCCATCCACGTCGCAAACCCTTCGTTCAGCCAAATGTCGTCCCACCATTTCATCGTCACCAGATCGCCGAACCACATATGCGCCATTTCGTGCGCCAGCACCGCGACGACTGCCTGATGCGCGTCGACGGATGCGTTTTTGTCGTCGATTGTTAGCAGAGTCTCGCGATAAGTGATCGCCGCGACATTCTCCATCGCTCCCGCGGAAAAATCCGGGAACGCGATAATGTCCAGCTTTTGGTATGGATACTTTATTTGGAAATACGTGTCGTAATATTTCAGAATATTTTCCGCGGAGAGTAGCGCGTAGGACAGAAGATCTTTTTTCTCTGGAACGGCGCAAACGCGGATTGGGATACTGTCCGCCGCGCCCTGAATACACGCAAAGTCGCCAACCATCATCGCCACAAGGTACGAAGACATTTTCGGCGAATCGGAGAATTGCAGCGTGTGCTTTCCATTTCCGGGACCGGGTGTATCCGAGATAATTTTGCCGTTCGATATGGCTGTATCGCCTTTGTCAATCACCAACGTGATGCGGAATACGGCCTTGTAGGCTGGCTCATCAAATGAAGGAAACGCCCGCCGTGCATCCGTCGCCTCAAACTGCGTCACTGCATAGCGTCTTCGCGCGGTCTGGCTCAAATAAAATCCGCGAAGCTTGTCGTTCAATATTCCGGTGTAGCGAATATGAATGTCGGCGGGACCTGCTGGAATCATGCTTGGCACGGTCAGAGTGGCCGTTTCGTTTTTCTCATCCTTGGAAACCGCCGCGGCTTGCTTGAAATCGGCCGACCCAATCCATACTTCTTTAAACTCAATCTCCGCCGAATTCAGAACGATGGCCGTAGCGCCCTTTTGCAGATGCACATGAATCGTCTCGTCGCCGGCGAATGTCGCGCTCGCGAGGTCAGGTTCAAACTTCAAGTCGTAGGAGTCCGGCACAACATTCTCCGGCAGCCTCTGCGCGAGAACTGCCGAACTCGCGAACAGACTCCACATCGCCACCGCAACGAGGCGTTTCATAGTCTTTCCCTTCCAATTTTCCCTGAAAATAGCGGCGTTACGTTTGATTGCAAAGGCGGCCGCGCGAGGTCCAGCTCCCCGTTCGCGCTTGCTCGGCTTAGGCTCTCCAACCCTATTAGACCGAAACGCGTTTTAGAGGATAGCAGGCAATCCGCCTGATTGGCATGTACGATTCATTTCGGCGCCGCCGCAGCGGCGTGACTCAGAAACGCCGAAACAGGGAGGCTTACGCCGCTGTAAGTTGGCTATTCCAATTGTTTGTTCGTACGGTGAGCTGCTGGATTCGATCGCGTCTCACGGTATATCCGATGCCAGGCGTTTTCGGCACGTGAATCGTGCCCTTTGAAGTCACTTCGACCTCGGGCTCGATGATATCTTCTTGCCAGTAACGCTTGCTCGCCGAAACATCCCCGGGAAGCGTGAAGCCCGTAAGCGTGGACATCGCAATGTTGTGCGCCCTGCCGATTCCAGTCTCGAGCATTCCGCCGCACCACACCGGGATGGAATGAGTCCGGCAGACTTGCTCCACGCGCTTCGCCTCGCTGTGCCCGCCGACGCGCCCGAGCTTGATGTTGATAATCCGGCAAGCCTTCAACTCGATGGCCGTGAGAGCATGCCGCGCATTATTGATGCATTCATCCAGGCAAATCGCGGTTTGAATCTCGGCCTGCAGTTTCGAGTGCGCGTAAATGTCGTCCCAGTTCAAAGGCTGCTCCATCATCAGCAGCTTGAATTTGTCTAGTTCCCGCAAATGCGCCGCATCTTCGAGGCGGTAAGCAGAATTGGCGTCAACCGAAAGCAGAATGTCCGGAAATTCCTTGCGCACCGCCGCAACGTAATCGAGATCCTTCCCCGGCTTGATCTTGAGCTTGATCCGCTGGTATCCCGATCGCAATTCCTCTTCCACGCGCCGCACCAGCGCTTGCGGACTCTCCCGGATACCAAGCGACACTCCGCTGGCGATCTCCTCCATCGTCCCGCCTAGTAACTTTGAAAGCGAGATTCCTTTGAGCTGCGCCTCCGCATCCCAAAGTGCATTTTCCACGCCGCTCTTCGCCATCTCATGGCCGCGAATGCTGGCGAGCAGCGCCGGGCAGTCCGAAGCAGCGGAAATCGTCTTGCCAATCAGCGCTGGCGCGACAAAATCGGAGATCACATGCCAAGCCGTATCGGTAGTCTCGGAGTTGTAGCCCGGCGTTTCCGTGGCCGTGACTTCTCCCCACCCGCTGACTCCGTCCGCGATTGCTTCGACGAGAATAATTCTGCGGTGGTGCGAAACGCCAAAGCTCGTCTCAAACGGCGCCTTCAGGCGCATTTGAACTTCACGCAATGTTATGGATTCAATCTTCATAACGCTCCAGAAGGTACGTCCCCTGTTCCTTGTTGAACTCGAATCCCACGGCGGCGCGGCCATCGGCGATATTCGCCACAAACTGCTCGCGCACGCTTATTTGAATCTTCTCGGCAGTCAGCGGTTCATCCCGGCAGATTCGGCGAATGTCCGCGGGAATCGCAATCCGTCGGCAATCTGAATCTGCCGGGCACCGCTTGCCCGCCAGCACGTCCTCAACCCGCTGCGAGCGCACCCACCATTCCGCCACTAGTCGATCCGTGGGCAGCCCGGCGTGCAACGGGCTGGTCGTCCGCCCGTAAAGATTCGGGATATAGTGCCGTACGATCGCCCCAAGCCGCTCGATATTAAAGTGCGCATTCTTCAGCTGCAGAGGGTCAAACGTCCACTCGATCAAGTCAATTCCACGCTCCAGCGCATCCTCGCGCTGCGCCAGCTTGAGCAGCCGGCCGACTCCGCGGTTCTGATACCCTTCGACAACTCCCACCATGTGTGAATGCAAGTAGGTCAATCCATCGCGCATCGCCGCGAACGCCAGCGCAAATCCCACCGGCGTATCTCCCTCGTACGCCGTCAGCGCATGACCGCCCGTTTTCTTCGCTACAATAAAAATCTGGTCCGGCACGGTGTCGAGCGGCGCGTATCCCCAGATGCGCTGCTGTAAATCGACACACACGCCCATTTCCTGGGCCTCTTCCATCGCCCGAATCCGGATTTCCTGTTTCACCGCCGATGTGGTTGCTTCACTCATCCAGACCTCTCGCGTGCATTCAGCACTTCACGCGAATCAATTGTTGAATCTTTGCTAAGCCTTGACTACACAGTAGTGACGCAAATACAACGTACGTTGCATCTTGTCAAGATGCCTCATTTTCCGCTTCAGCGCCAATCTTTCCTTTGCCCTCTTATACTGCGTCTAACGCAACAAATGTTTCTCCATAGAGAATACTCGTGAAAGGTCAAAAGACAAAGTTGACAATCTACCCATGCACCCCTAGACTCACGCGCGATATACGTATTCTACCTTACTGCAACATGCGTTGCAGTAAGATGAATAGCAAAGTGGAGTCGGTTTCATGGTGGGCACAATCCGGTCTCAATGCGTGCACGGTGTGGGAAGAAACAAGCTCGAAAAACAGCCTTTGGCCCGCATTCTCCCATGGGCCGGCGCGTTTGGAAACATTCGATGACTCATTCTCTTGGCATTTGATTTCTTCTTGATTGGTAGGCGCCCCCCGGCTCCATCAGGACGCCCTGAGTCTTACGTTTGACTGTTGTTGACACGCAGAAGTTGGCACGTGTCACGGAGGTTTCTACGAAGAGCAAAACCGGCATCAGGCGTTTAAAGAACTATTTTCTTTCTTTGATGGCCATTGTGGCTGGTTCTTTCCTCGCCACGCCTTCCTACGCTCAGACCAGCGCTCCGGCAACATTTGACTACGACATTGTCATTCGCAACGGCCGCGTGCTCGACGGCGCCGGGAATCCCTGCATCTTTGCCGACGTCGCCATCAAAGATGGCCGGTTCGTTAAGCTTGGCAAAATTCAGGGCCACGGCCGGACGGAAATCGACGCGCATGGCCGCTACGTTTCTCCTGGCTGGATCGACATGATGGATCAATCCGGCATTGCTCTTCCCAAGAACGGCCTCGCTGAAAATAAACTGATGGAAGGCGTCACCACCGCGATTGGCGGCGAAGGCGGCACTCCCGTTCCCGCCGAACAGCTTCGCGACTTCTGGGCCTCCCTTGAGAAAAGCGGCATCAGCCTGAACTGGGGCAGCTACTTCTCCGAAACGCAGGCACGCATCGCCGTGCTTGGTTATGACTCGCGTCAACCGACTCCCGACGAACTTGCCAAAATGAAGTCCATTCTCGATACCGCCATGCAAAATGGCGCCATGGGCATAACTACTGCCTTGATCTATCCGCCCAGCAGCTACGCCACAACTCCGGAACTCATCGAGATGGCCAAAGTTGCGGCGAAGTACGGCGGCATTTATGCCAGCCACATGCGCGGCGAAGGCAAGGAACTCGTTCAATCCGTCGACGAACTCATCGAGATTTCCGAAAAAGGCGGCCTGCCCGGCGAAGTCTTTCACATGAAAGCGGCCTACAGTCCCGGCTGGGGCACTTTAATGCAAGAAGCGGGCCGGCATATCGATGCAGCTCGCGCCAGAGGAGTCGACGTCGCTGCCGATCTTTACGTCTACACCGCCGGCGGGACCGGTTTGGAAGCAACAATCCCATCGTGGGCGCACGAAGGCGGAAATGATGCTCTCCTCAAACGCCTCGCCGATCCAGAAATTCGCGCCCGCCTCAAAAAGGAAATCGTCACCGGCTCGCCTGGATGGTGGAACATTATCGAAGCCTCCGGCGGCTGGCAAAACGTCGTCCTAGTCAATGCGCAGAATTCAGACAACGCAAAATATCAGGGCCGCTCGATCGCCGACATCGCCAAAGAATTAAACAAGGATCCCGCAGACACCGCGTTCGATTTTGTCGCGCAAGCAAAAACCGGACGAGTGCTCGCGATTTATCACATGATGAGCGAGCAAGACATCGAGACCGCTCTCAAATTCCCCTGGACCAGCATCGGCAGCGACGCCGGCACTGCACTCACACTGGGAGGCGATGATGCGCTCGGACTGGCTCATCCGCGCAGCTATGGAAATTTTCCTCGTGTGATCGCGCGCTACGTTCGCGAAACGCATACCTTGACGCTCGAAGACGCCATCCGAAAAATGACCTCCTGGCCCGCTACGCGGATGCGCATCGCCGATCGCGGACTGATTCGCGAAGGCTTGTGGGCCGATGTCGTCATTTTTGACTTCGACAAAATTCAGGATCGCTCGACCTACGAACATCCCGATGTGACGCCCGACGGAATTGATTTCGTGATCGTGAACGGGCAGATCGTAATCGACCACGGGAAGCACACCGGCGCACGCCCCGGCAAAATCCTCTACGGTCCCGGCTACACAAAACAATAGTTCCACGACTGCGTCCTCCGTTGCGATTCTGAACCCTTTCATAAAATCGGTTTAATAGTGCGCTTTGGACCTCCTGGCGGTAGAATCCGCGGCGATGGGGAGGAATGCGAAATGATTCATCGTGGGACGCTGGCAATTGCTCGTGGTTTGCTGGTAGCGAGCGTGTTGTCTGGAGCGGTCGTCTTGCTCGGGGCAGCTGGCGCTCGGGGGCAGGCGAAGCTCTCGCCTAAGTGGGAGGAATTGACGGCGGCCGATTTTCGGTTGGGCGTTCAGCAATCGAAGGGGACATGTCTGTTGCCCTTCGGCATTTTGGAAAAGCACGGACCGCACTTGCCGCTCGGAACGGACTTGCTGAACGTGCGGTACGCTTCTCTGCAAGCCGTGGCTCAGGAATACGCGGTCGTTTTTCCAGAATATTATTTCGGCCAAATCTTTGAAGCGAAGCACGAGCCAGGAACCGTTGCCTACAGTCTTGAGTTGCAGCTGAAATTGTTGCAGGAAACAACCGACGAGATGGCGCGGAATGGTTGCAAGAAAATCCTCATCGTAAATGGCCATGGCGGGAATGAATACCTTCTCCCCCTTTTTGCACAATCGCAAATGGATAAGCCGCACGACTACGTCGTTTACGTGATCGTCGGAGAACGAAGCACCCCGGGCGGTCCAGCGAAGAAATCCACTGGGATTGACTACCACGCTGGAGAAAACGAAACGTCGAACACGATGGTCTCGCACCCTGACCTGGTGCATCTGGATCGCGCGGCGAGCGAATCGGGCGCGGACCAGAAGCGCGTGAATTTGCCTGAAGATGTGTACACGGGAATCTGGTGGTACGCGCGATTCCCGAATCATTATTCCGGCGACGGCTCGGTCGCGACCAAAGAGCTTGGCGAATGGAACATGAAGAATTGGATTGATGCCATCGTCGAAGCCCTTCGGGCAGCCAAAGCCGACGACCAGAGCTTGAAAATCCAGAACGAATTCTACGAGAAGAGCAAGCACCCTCTCGACACGCGGCCGTAATTTTTGTGCAGAGCATCTTCGTGCTTGGCATAGATGACAGACAAAAATAAAACTGAACATGGGGATGGCGCGCTCGGGATGGACGCTTCCATAACGCGGCGCGATTTTCTGGGCTCGACGCTGCTCGCTTCGGGTGCGAGCCTGCTCAATGGTTTGAATCCGGCGCAACTTCTTGCGATCGGAAATAGTTCGCCAGCCGCTGGCAGTGAAAAAGACGATTGGACGGGCTATGGAGGCGTCGGCGACTACAGCCGCTCGAACGGCAATACATATGCGGTGATGGAAGCGGGGCACAAGATGCGCGACGGCGCGTTTGACCCGCTGCCTGCGGACACCATCGATACGGGAGAAATATACGACTGCGTGGTTGTGGGAGGAGGAATCAGCGGCTTGGCTGCGGCGCTCTTCTTTACCAGGGAAACTGGAGAACGGCAGACGGGACCGAATAAGACATGCCTCATTCTGGAGAATCATCCGATTTTCGGAGGCAAAGAGCGAGTTCCTCCCCCGCCTTTTTGTAAACGCTGATTCTGAAGGAGTTGAAGTGGAGCGGAATCAATACTTCTGCAAGTGTTGATTCTGAATAATTTAGGAAAACGTGGCTATTATGAAACGGTAACCTCGGTGGGACGAAAGATTTTGTTGGGATTTTAGGGACTGCGCAGCGGGGGCGCATGACATGCGGGAACACAGGCAAATCTGCGTTCTAATAAGCCTGCAATATATAACATATTGGTACTAGTTGTCAAGTATAAACTGTAAGCCGTTTGACCCTGATTGGCGCGCTGGAACCTTACGCGCCGGAATCGATTTCCCGCAAGACGGACACTCGCTGTCGTATAGGGCCATAGTCTTAGAATAGGCCAGCTCACTGCAGGTCCGAAACAGCGGGTGACCCGGATTCAGAGAATTAGGGTTATTTGAAAATTACCTCGTCGCCGGGACCGACGTGCGGGTCGGGAAATCGGTGGGCGGTGTGGGTGGGGGATGGGTGGCTCACTTTGGAGGGTCTTCCTTCTGTTTGCAGGCGGGCGTGGGCTTCGGGCCACGAGGGGAGGACGGCGTTTTCCTGAGTCCAGTGAACGAGCGCGGCTTCGTCGCACCAGTGGAGGAGTTTGCGCATGGCGCGGCCGTGGACTCCGGCGAGCATGAATCGCTTCATCTCTACGTCGGAAGTCCAGAGGGTTGCGGTCCAGAAAGTGTTACGGCGGTCGCGAAGCAACCGTGTGGCGAGATTGCCGTCGGAGCGCGAGGCCTGCCGCGTGGATCGCAGGGCATAGAAAAAGAACATGGGGAGAAAGCGCCAGGAGCGCACGCGAAGACGGGTGATGGAGACGAGCGGCATGTTCGTGAGCCGAGATTACCAGATGGGTAGAACTTGTCTCATAAATCTATCAAGCGGCGAAGCAGTAAGTTTCCTCAGGGGCTAAAGCCCCGTTTTGCCGGTTTTCTATGTCGGAGCTAAAGCTCCGACCCCTAAGAAGACATTTATAAGGCAGCTTCTAGCCAAAAAGGCGAAGGGCTCTCTGTGAGGAGAGCCCTTCCCTAAGCAGAATCAACCCGACTTGAAAAGCGGAGTCAGGCCTCCACGGTTATTTGTTGCGAAGGCTATCGGGTGAGCCGATGCCGGTGCAGGCATCATAGCCGAGAAAGGCGAAGACGGCGTGTTCGCCGCACGTGCCGTAGACGATGTCGTTGAAGGAGCCGCCGAAGATGTGGTTATAGAGTTCGCGGTTTTCGTCCTGGCTGGAACTGCGGAAACTACCTGCGGCATTGACGATGCCGGCCAGGGAAGGCGAGGAAACGCTGGTGCCACCCACGACGAACCAGCCTGTCCCAAATACCGGATTGCTATCCCAGACCCAGACGCCGGTTGCCGGGTTGGCGTCGAAGGATAGATCCGGCGTGCCGCGAGCGTTACCAACGATAAAGCGGACACCGTCCTGGAACGAAGGGCGAGGCTCAATCAGACTGGAGCCGCCGCCGGCGTCCTGCCAAGTGTTCTCAATAATGAAGTTACCGGTGTTCGTGCTGCGGGAGATACTGGTGCCGCCCGCCGAGACTACGTTGGGAGAAACGCTAGGATACTCGGTCCCGGGGCTGTCGCCAGAGGAAGCGAAGAAGACAACACCGGGGAAAACGAAAACGGAGTCGAAAACGGTCTCGGGAAAGGGATTATTTTGGAGCGTGGGGCCGAATTCGCCAGTGCCAAAGCTCATGGAGACTTCGCCGCCGCCGGCGGCCGCTACCAGGCTGGCCCCAAGCTGAGCAGCCTCAAAGAGGTTCACGAGGCCATTGTCAGGGGCTTCGATCAGGAAGAGCTTGGCTTGCGGAGCCATCGCGTGAGCCCATTGCAGGTCCAAAGCAGTTTCGAGGTGAAAACCGCCGGTGGGATCCAGCCCAGGCTCCGTGCCGGTGAGGTATGTCACCGTCAAATTCGCGTGGGGCAGCCCAAATTGTGCAGAGAAAATTGCGAGATCCGCGGCAGCCGTGGGATCGTCAAAGCCCTCGATGAGGGCAATCGCTCCAGCACCCTTGCCGATATTGGGATTCTCAGTGGTGACGTCGGGATTGCAGCCTGGCACCTCGCGTTGAACGAGGTGATAGATACAGCCGATCGAAGCTGGGGTTTCAAAGAAGGCGCCTGGGAACGGCTCCAGTTCGTTGGGCCGGGCTGCTGGGCCGAAGTTCATTCCAACCGGTGGAACGAACAGGCGGAGATGCGTGTGGGCCTTTACTCCGGCGTCGCCAGGTTGAGCAATGCTGGATTTGGGAACCATTACGCGTCCCCCCGATGTTGGGCTTGGTCCCTGCTGCGCAGAACTAAGCCCCGCGGATAACAAGAGAGCGACTGCGCCTGCAAACACACATACAACTGACTTTCCGATCATTGAGATCACCCCTTACACGGTCTCCGAATCGAGCCCGAAGACAGTGCGTTCGATACTATTCCGCTGATGGGGAAAGTCAATCCTATTAGCGATTTTCATGTTTCAGTAATAACCAGGCAAGAAAGGGCCCTGGTTCTGCAGACAGGGGGAATATTCAGGAATTCTGCCGAGCTTTCAGCGTTCGCGGCGGAGCTGTTCCAGCCAGCGGGCGAGGATGGAGTTGGAAACAGATTCGATGTCGAGGAATTCAAGGCCCATGCCGATGCGGGGCTTGACGATGCGGACCATGGCGAGGGCTTGCACACTTTCGCCTTTGCGGGTGAGGGTGACGCGGGTGCGAGACTTTACAGCGAGGGGTTTGCTGGTGCAGACGAAGCAGCCGCCGAGAGAGAGGTCCGAGGTAATGCCGTCGCAGCGGACGCCGGATTCGAGGTCGAGGACTTCCGCGTCGGCTGCAAATGGAAAGCGAATAGCGTAACGGCGGTCTCGCAGGCTAACTTTGTGCGACACCCCATCGGCGGTTCGGTCGTTCATGGTGATAACGTTGCCCACTGTCAGTTAAACCGGGGAAGAGAGAGTCAAGAATGACCGTCAGAGCGTTCCCCTGCTATCTAATAAGGGTGCCAGAGAAGGTGAAAAATAGGGGAGATTGCGAGCGGAAGTTGGGCGAAAAAGGCAACAGGGTGGGGCGAAGATCCGAAGGACACAATAAGACCAAGAGAGCACGATGTATCGTGCCCCTACGGGCGCACAGTGGGAGCAGCACGAGATATTGGTTGGTACGACAAAGGGATGTGACGCGAGGGGAAGGGCGGCGTAGTAGGGTGGTAATCTGGGATGGAAGATTTATCCTATGCTAAACGAAACCATGCGCAGCGACGGACTTCGACAGAGCGACCGGGTGAGTTTCCGGATGCCCGTGGAGGCGTCGTGGACAACAAGTGCGGGAGAAGCGGTGAAGCATATTGCGGAAACCCTTCTGGTCAGCCGCAATGGTGGAGTGCTGCGGCTTGATGAAAAACTGACGGCTGGGCAGGAAATCACGCTGCGGCGGATGGAAGGCGATCTGGTAAAGACAGCGCGGGCGCGTGTGATGGCGGAAATCGATCAGGAGCCCGACGGGTTTTTGTATGCGATTCAGATTACGGAACCGAGAGCGGATTTCTGGGACATCGACTTCCCTGCTCCGTACAAGGCGGATGAAGCGCTGGCGAGGCTGTTGATGGAGTGCGGATTTTGTCAGCGGCGCGAAGTGGTTTATCTGAATGAGATGGAGTTGAAGTCGTTTGAAGTGCGGAAATGCGTGGCGCGGCTTTGCAAGCATTGCGATACGCCTTCGATTTGGATCGAGGCGCAGTCGGAAATGAAGGCGGCGGAAATAGGCTCCGGGCATCCGCAATCGGTTGAAGAGCGCATGATACCGCGGCGGAATCGGACCCGAGTGAAGGCGCGGGTTTTAGCGTGCATCCGACGGCGGGGATTTCAGGAGGAAGTGGCGGTTTGCGAGGATTTGTCGAAGGGCGGGTTGAGTTTCAGGAGCCGGAACGAGTATCCGGAGGGATCGCGGGTCGAGGTGGCGGTGCCGTTTACGCCCGGGAGTGGCGCTATTTTTGTGCCGATACGGATTGTGTTTTCGCAGGCGATTCCGGCGGCGGGTTTGTATAGGCATGGAGCGGCGTACATTCGGCCGCCTAGTGATTCGGCGGATTGAAGCGGAGTTTTTGATTGTTATTGGAAGAGTTTGAGAAGTCGCGGTGGTTCCTGCAACATCCTCATTAGAAAAATCAAAAACAAGTCTGACACGCGCTTGGAGCGTGGTGGAATGTAAATTTCGCACCTGGACGGGCACGGCGTGCCGTGCCCCTACCGGTCAATCCATTACGTTGGCGATGTCGCGTTCGTGGCGGCGACGGTGTAGGTAGTGCATGGAAATGTTGAGATACGCCTGTCCGCAAGGCGTTTCGATGGCGATGACCATGGCTTCGGTGTCCTGGCTACCGGAGAGGCCCTCTTCGTTCATGTGCATTTCTGGCGGAAAAACTTTGAAGCGAAAGCCTTGGTCGTTGAGAAGAGTTACGGAATTGCCGATCACCATGTTGGCGAGTTCGCAGACGGTTTCGCGGACAACCTGTTCGCTGCTGGGCACTTCTTCGCCGGCGAGATGGCTGGCGACTTTCATGGCGACTTCGGGCGAAAGATCGAGAATGACGCGACCTTCGATGTCGCCCTTGATGGCGATGAGCGCGGCCACGCCTTTGCGCCGGTAAGTGTTTTCGTCCATCGAGAGGTCGAGGATTTTCGTCGGCGCCTGAAGAGATTCGGCGAAGACGGCGTCAGCGGCATTAATGAACGGCTGGATGAGTTCCATTCTCATGCGCGGTGCTCTCCTGCGAAGGCGACGGGCGCGCCTGCGGCGTTGGGATCATCACTGAGAACATAACGGAGAATTTCGTAAAGGACTTCGGGCTTAACGGGTTTTTGCACGAAGTGTTTCGCGCCTTTTTGGAGCGCGGCCAGAATATTTTCCTGGTAGCCCACCGAGGAGACCATGACGATGCGCGCTTCGCCATGCTGGCGAACGATGCGCTCGACGGCCTCGATGCCTTCCATTTGCGGCATGGTGATGTCCATGAGCACGATGTCGGGCTTGGTGCGATTGAACTCCGCGATGGCGGTGAGGCCGTCGCCGGCTTCTCCGGCGACTTCGCCGCCGAACATCTCAATCATCTTGATGATGTTCTTGCGGGCGAAGACGGAATCGTCCACCACCAGATAGCGAACAGGTTGATTGTCTTTTCGTAACAGAGCGGCGAATTGTTGCATAGCCTTCTCCTTCTCCCGGCACGGTCTTAGGTGCGATGGGAAGAAACGGGTGTCCTTTCGGATTTCTCGTGCTTATCGTTATTTTCGTTCTTGTCAAATTTTTCAGAGCTAGAGCGGTCTCCGCCGTAGTTTTGAACGAGGAACGCGGCGATACCTTCCAGCGGAATAATCTTGTCGGCGTAGCCCTTGGAGATAGCGGCGCGAGGCATACCGCTGACGACGCACGTGTCTTCGCTCTGCGCGATGGTCACGCCACCGGCAGCTTTGACCGCACCGAGGCCTTCGGCGCCATCTTCACCCATGCCGGTCATCAACAGGCCAACGACGGTGGGACCAAATTGCTGGGCGACAGAATGAAAGAGAACATCGGCCGATGGGCGATGACCATTGACGGGCGAGCCGTCGGACAAGACGGCCATGTCGCCGCGTGGCATGCGGCGGACCATAATGTGACGATTGCCCGGGCAGATCAAAACGCGACCGGCAACGAGAAGATCGCCGGAGCGCGCCTCCTGCACTTCGATGGGGCAGCATTCGTCGAGGCGCTTGGCGAACATTTCGGTAAAGCCTTCCGGCATGTGCTGAACGATGAGAATACTAGCCGGAAAATCCGCAGGGATTTGCGAGAGAACATATTGGAGGGCGTTCGGGCCTCCAGTGGAAATGCCGATGGCGATGATACGGTTCGGGGGAAGCGCCGAATGATTTTTCTTTTTCCCCTTGGGAGGATCGTCGGAAACAACGGCAGCCGGAAGTTTGCGGCCGGCGGCACGCTTGGCGACTTTGATTTTTTCGATCAGCTGGTCGGCGACGGACTCGAGATGGCCAGCGGCCGCGTCCTGCGGCTTCTGTACAAAATCGATGGCGCCGAGAGCGAGAGCTTTGAGCGTAGCGTAGCCACCCTCTTTCGAATGGGTGCTGAAAAGAACGACCGGCATGGGAGCGCGGCGCATGATGAGGCGGAGAGTTTCCATACCGTCCATGCGGGGCATTTCGAGATCGAGAGTGACGACGTCAGGATGCAGTTCTTCGATTTTTTTGAGGGCGAAAGCACCATCCATGGCCGTGCCGACGACTTCGATGGAAGGGTCGCGTGCCAGGACAGCGGGAATGAGCTTCCGCATGAGAGCGGAATCATCAACGACGAGAACTCGGATGCGGGCACTCATGCGATGGCTCCCAGAGGAACGGCGCGAGAGAGGCGCGAAAGGACGGCCGGCACATTGAGGATGAGTACCACAGTGCCGTCACCGAGAATGGAAGCGCCACTCACGAGATCGCTTGTGATGATGTCGCTCGGCAGAGCCTTGATGACCAGCTCTTCTTCGCCAACCATGCTGTCCACGACGAGGCCGAAACGTTTTTCGGCGGCGCCTATCACAATGACAAAGTGCTTCTTTTTCGCGGGCTCGGTGTCGATCGAGTGAAGCCGGCTGAGATGTTCGAGGCGCACGAGGGTGAGAATCTGGTCGCGGAGGCGGAGCACTTCGCGCTGGTCGATGCGGTGAATCTCTTGCTCGTTGATACGTGAGATCTCGACGACGGATGAGAGTGGGACCGCAAAGAGGCGGCCGCCTACGCGGAAGAGCAACGTCTGAATGCTGGCGAGGGTCAGCGGGGCGCGGAGTTGAAAAGTCGTGCCGCGCGTTTTTTCGGTGGAAATATGTACAGTGCCTTTTAGTTTGTCCAAAACGCTGCGCACGACGTCCATGCCTACGCCACGGCCCGAGACTTCTGTGACTTCGGTAGCGGTGCTGAAGCCAGCCTCGAAAATGAGGTTGAGAGCTTCCGAGTCGGTAAGGCGCGCCGCTTCTTCGGGCTTGATAATTCCCTGCTTGACGGCTTGTTGGCGAACGCGGGCGGGATCGATGCCACGGCCATCGTCGCGGACTTCGATGACGACCTGAGTGCCTTGATGATACGCCTTGAGATAAACAGTGCCACGCGCAGGCTTACCTGCGGTGAGCCGTTCGTCGGCGGGCTCGATGCCGTGGTCGACGGCGTTGCGCACAAGGTGCATTAGCGGCTCGCCGAGCGAATCGAGAATGCTTTTGTCGAGATCGGTGTGCTGGCCGGAGATGTCCAGAGCCACGTCCTTGCCGCATTGCTTGGCGACATCGCGGACAACCCGAGGAAAGCGGCGGAAGAGTTGCTCGACCGGCACCATGCGAATTTTCAGAACGCATTTGTGCAGTTCATCTAGAACGCGAGATTGAAAGCCCATGGCATCGGCTAGCTTTGCGCGGAGAGGGTCGCGCGCGTGGCGCTGGTCAAATTCCGTGAGTGCGCGATGGAGCATGGACTTGCCGATAATCAATTCGCCCACGAGATTCATGACGGCATCGATGCGACTGGCATCGACACGAAGAGTGCTCTCCGTGACGGTAGCCACGGCGGAGGCAGCTTGGCCAGATTTCGCGGCATCGCTCGCGTCACCGTTCTCTGCGGGGTTGGCGACAACTTGCGCCGCCTGGGCGTCCAGTAGATCGCCGAGAAGTTCGTGCTCGGGCGTCAGTGCGTTAGCGGCACGCTCGATACGAACGTCGGTTACGATACTCGGAATGCGGCAGCGTTTCTTGATGGCTTCTTCGGTCTGAGTACTGGCAATGGCAGCCTCAACGATTTCAACGGTTGCGGCAGCGAGATTATCTTCCGGACGGAGCGCGATCAGGGTGCCGCAGCCGTGGAGGACGTTTCGAATGAGCTGAAAGGCAGCGGCGCGCATGAGGCTATCTGGATCGATACGCAGCGCAACGTTGTAAACAGCTTCGCCGCGGTGGACGGCCTCGGAAATCATGAGCTGTTCGTATTCGGTCCAGGCAAAAGTCGCGGGTACAGCTGCGGGCGGTTGCGGAGTTTCGACGGGTGTGTTGGCGACATCGACCAGTAGTCCGCGGATCAGCGCGCGCAACTTTTCGAGCGACGGAAGCTTCTTCCCGCGCTGGTAAGAAGAAAGCATCGCCTCAAACGAGTCGGCAGCGGCGAGAACGACTTCGGCGAATCGGGAGCCGTATTTCTGCGCGACTTGGGGAGTGAGGATATCCTCAAGTTCGTGGGCCAGTTCGCTTAGCTTGTTAAAACCACAGGCCGCCGAATCGCCCTTGAGCGTGTGCACGGCACGGCGCACGCGGCGAATCACTTCCTCGTCGGCTGGATGCGCCTCGAGTTCAAGCCCGGCTTCATTGAGCGATTGCAGCAGCTCATTCGCGCTTTCGAAAAAGATAGCGCGAAGCTCGGGATTGCGATCTTCGGGAGGCCTGCTCAAGAATTCGCCTCCACACGTTGATAGGCGGTTCCGTTGTTTAGGTGCACCATGCGAAACTTTTGCGTCAAGCCGAAAAGACTCTCCGCGTGGCCGACGAAAAGGTAGCCGCCGGGATTCAAGCAATGCCAAAACTTTTCGATCAGGCGCTTTTGCTCGGCTTCGTCGAAATAAATCATCACGTTGCGGCAAAGGATGATGTCGTTGCGGCGTGGCAAAAATTCGGTTTTGAGATTGTGGAAGTCGAACTGGACAAGTTGCTTTAACTGCGGCTTGATGGAGTATTTGTCGCCGGACTTCTCGAAGTAGCGCAGTCGGCAAGTGTAGTCCACCGGCTCCATTTGCTGCTCGGTGTAAACACCTTCCTGGCCAACGCGCAGACTGGCATAGCTGATATCCGAAGCGACGATTTCCAGCTTCCAGGGCGGAGGAATCAGCGGCTTGGGAGACGGCATATCGAAAGGAAGCGGATTGCGCAAATAGTAGTACGCCAGGGCATCGCAGATCAGAATCGCGACGGAATAGGGCTCCTGACCGGCGGAGCAGCCTGCGCTCCATACGCGAAGATTCCAGTCGCGGCGTTCCTGCTTCTTGCGCAGCAAATCTTCCAGAACTGTTTTCTGCAGAAGCTCAAGCTGCGGCTTGTTCCGGAAGAAGCTGGTCTCGTTGACGGTGAGATTCTCAAGGAGCAGAGCGAGCTCGGCGCGTCCTTCTCGGCTAGTCAGCAGACGGTAGTAGCTGTAAAATGAATCGAGCTGACAGACCTTAAGCCTGCGCTGGAGGCGGTCTTTCAAGAAATGCGAGCGGCGTTCGTCGAAGAACATGCCGCATTCCTGATAGACAAGCGTTTGCAATAACTTCAGTTCAGCTTCGGTGAGTTGAATCTGGGCAGTTATCGTTCCCATGAAATAAGCGGCAGTCCGGCATTTCGGCGGTCCCCGATGCGATTGGGGGCAGCGTTACTTTGCAGTGGCGACGGTTTCCGCGGCCTCCTCGAGTCGTTTGAGCTCCGGCCGATGCAAAAGCTTCGAAATATCCAGCAAAATGATGAGACGTCCTTTTAATTTGCCAACTCCAGTGACATATCCGGACTCGCCATCGGCGAAAACGGAGCCGGGAGCTTCAATTTCGGATGGCGGAATCTTCAAAACTTCGGAAGCGGAATTGACAATGAGGCCAAGCAGCTTGTTATCCAGTTCCACGACTAAAATGCGGTTCTTTTTGTCCGAGGTAATCTCCGTGTGGCCAAACCGCTTGCGCAGATCCATCACGGGGATAATTTTCCCGCGCAAATTGATTACGCCTTCGACGGTATCGGGCGCACTTGGGACGGCCGTGATCTCCGGGACACGGACTATTTCGCGCACAGCGCCGATACGCACGCCGTACGTTTCATTTCCGATACGGAAACCGACGATTTGTAATTCCTTTTCCATCAAGCGATCTCCGACAACTTAGGAACGCACGAGCTCTGCATATTCCGATTCTCGCTCGCGGTTAGAACCCTGATTCTGGTGCCCGCGGCGCTGTCCGCTTTGCCCCTGTTGTTCTGAATGGCGCCCGCGACCTTGGCCTTGCGCGGAACGGTCGAGGACGAAGCGGTCCATGCTGTCGAGCAAATTGCGGGAAAGTTTGAGCATCTGCTCGGCGGCGGCGGAAAGTTCGGTAGAGCTGGATGCGGACTGCTGCACCAGCTCGCGCATTTTGTCCATAGCTCGGACAACGGCTTGCGCGCCGGAAGCTTGCTCTTCGACTGCGGAGTTAATCTCCTGTGTGATTTCAGTCAGACGGCTGGTGGCTTTGGCGATTTGCGAAGAGCCGACGGACTGTTCGTTGGTGGCGGCGCCGATTTCCTGGGAGAACTTATAAACCTCAGTGACGACGTTGGAAATTTTGTGCAAGGCGGTGCCGAGTTCGTTGCCGAGACTCAGACCCTCTTCCACGATGCGCGTGCTGCGCTCCATGTTTTCGACGGCCTGGCGCGCTTCGCGCTGGATGCTTTGAATCAGGTCGGCAATTTCCTTTGTGGATTGCGTGGATTTTTCGGCGAGTTTGCGAACTTCGTCGGCGACGACAGCGAAGCCCAAGCCGTGTTCGCCCGCGCGAGCCGCTTCGATGGCAGCGTTCAAGGCGAGAAGGTTGGTCTGCTCCGCAAGATCATCAATGACCTCAATGATTTTGCCGATGTCGTCGGCGCGATGGCCGAGAATATTGATGATTTCCGCCGAGGATTGAATCGCTTTGTTGGTGCGATTGAGGCCGTCCGTGGCTTTTTCCATGGTCTGAATGCCGGTAACGACTTCTTCGCGAGAACGATTGGCGATATCGAGGAGAACTTTTGCGGTGTCCGCGACGCGCTGAATGGAAGTGACCATCTGATCGATGGAAGCGGACGTTTCCGCGACGCTGGAAGCTTGCACCTGAGTGTTCTTCACCACGTTTTGCACGTTGATGCTCATCTCGTGCATCGTGCTGGTGACTTCTTCAATCGCCGAGGAAGCCTGAACGCTAACCTTTGCGGATTCGTCGGCTGCACCTGCAACCTGATTAGAGCCTGCGGAGACCTGTCCAGCAGAATCGCGTGTCGTTCGGACCAATTCCTGCAGACCATGAGACATACGAAGGAACGCGTTGCCAAGGGTGTCGCGCTTGGAGCGCGGAACAACTTCCACGGTAAGGTCGCCTTCGGCAACCGACATGGACACGTTAGCCATTTCTTTCAAATAAGCGACCATGTTGTTGAAAGTAGTCGCGAGGGCGCCTATTTCGTCGTTGCGATGAATATCGATGTTCTGGTCAAGGTCGCCGGAATCGCCAATTTCGCGCGCGACGGTGATGAGATGAGTGAGCGGCTCGCTGATGGACTTGGCGGTCTTGATGGCCGCGAAGATGCCGACGAGACAGGCGGCGAGTGTGCCAAAGGTAGTAAAACCGAAACTGATATAGCTGGCACGTTCGGCCGACTTCGACGTTTCATCCAGGGACTTGGTAATGTCCGAGCTGGTTTGATCGAGGACAACCGAGGACTTTGTAAGCCAGGATGCCGGATCCTTCTGCAAATAGAAGATTTGAAGGTCGGAAACGGTGGCGTCACCGGAGTCGACCTGGTGGCGCTTGGCAAGAAGCGGCTTGGCAAAATTGTCGGCCCAGCTTGCTTCGGTGCTTTCGACTTGAATAAGGGCGGTCTTCACGCTGTCGCTCGTGGTTTGCGACTGACCGCGCTTGATCAAGTCGTTGATGTCGCTGAAGCCTTTGTTGACCTTTTCTTCGTCGCGGGGATCGCCGCTAAGGAGGAAATTGTCCATGTTGTGGCGGTTCAACATGATTTGGTAGCGTACGGACTCGATAGTGCGCACGTTTTCGAGCGCGGCCGTCGCGTCTTTGCGGGCGGTCTGTTCCCGGTAACCCGCGCCGATGTTAATGAAGAACAGCAAACCCAAAATTATCAGGATTGCCCCAAACCCTAAGTAAAGCCTTTTCCCGATCGTCATTGCCAAATGCCTCCACTCACCCCGGCGACGCGATTTGTTGTAAACCGCTCCTGCCGTTTTCTGCGATTCCCTTAATTTGACCCGGCGTTGAACTCAAATTCGACGATCTGCGTGGTTTCTTCTGGCGCAGGTGCGAATTTCCATTCCTTGACCGCATCCTGGCAGGATTGAACGAGCAGCGGATGACCGCCAATCACGCGAGTGCTCTTGACGCGGCCGTCCGGCGTAATTACAACTTCAATTTTGACTTTGCCTGTGACGCTCATGCGCTTGGCAAGTTCAGGATAAGCGGGAGAAACCTTGGACTTGACCTTGCGCTTTCCTTCGTCCGTAGTTCCTGTTTGCGCCAGAGCGGCGCTCCCCAAGCACAGACCCACGGCGGCTACGGCGGCCCCACGCACAAACTTTCTCCATCTCCACTCGGACCTCATTGACACCACCCCTCTCATGAATAGGGAAACCCCGCGGTAGAGAAGGCACGTCGGGTGCCACCGTGGGAATTGCTCGATAGGAGATGAGTCCGAAACGGGAGAGAGCGGCAAGTGGCGTAGAATGAGGAGTTAGTGAAGTTTTCTTGGGCCAAGAGGAATGCTGACGAGGAGCGCGCGTGTCTCAGTTGGCGTGATGTGTTTGCTTTGAGGTCTCAGGCTGAGACGATATCGACTTAATCGAAGCGGCAAGAGTGGACGATTCGGCAACGCGCGTGAGAACGGCGATTGACTCAGAATGAGAATGGTCGTTAGGGTGTTAGTGAACGCTTGAAATCAACTTGAGACGCGCGTCCACCCCCTAACCCGTGATGCGACAAACGAAACCTATCGGGCCTCGGCATTTGACCACTCGGTTGAATAAAACTGCCGCTGTGCCTCCCTCCTCAAAACAGGCGGACGAATTGATGGAATTGGCGGTGGACGCCGCGCAGTCACGGCAACTTCCGGAATTCCTGGAACGATTTGCGCGGCGAGCGGCGCGGATGCTCGATTCGGCGTGGGGCGGGGTGGCCGTATTCCGCGGGCGTGAGACTGACCTGTATTCCGCAAGCGATAACGAAAAAGCGATAAGCGGCGCGCTGAAGAGCTGGATTATCTCGTCCGCGCGTGAAAATCGCGTTGCTGCGGTTGTCCGAGCGCTGCCGGCGGGTGAAGCCGGGCCGTCGGAAAGCATCGTTGCCGCGACTAGCGCGGTGTTTGTGCCGGTGAGCGCGAGCGATGGAGAACGGCTTGGGATGTTGTGCTTGTTGCGGCGGCGAAAGAGTTTGGACGCCAAAGAGAAGAAATTGCTACATGCTTTGGCGAGCCATGCGGCGTTGTCGCTGGAAAATTTCAGGCGGTTCTCGCAGCTGGAGAAGTCGAAGCGCCAGTGGGTTGAAGATATTGACGCGATCAGCGACTACATTGTAGTGCACGACCGCGCATGGAAAATTCTGCGTACGAATCGTTCGCTGGCCTCGCATCTTGGGGTGCCACCCGTAGCCCTGGTGGGGGAGGCGATGAGCGGACTGCGCCAAATCGCGGAAACTGGCAGCGACCTTCCCTGCCCCTTTTGCCGCGATACGCAGCGGCCGCGCGAGGAATACGTAGCGGCATCGGCGGAGCGCATCTTTCTGGTGTCGACTTCGCGCGCGCCGGGAGTAGTGGAAGACGATACGCGAACGATCCACGTCCTAAAGGACATTACCGACCGGCGAGAGGCTGAGCGGAAGTATCGGGAGCTTTTTGACAGTATTCAGGAAGGCTTGTTTTTTGCGACGCCTGACGGACGATTCCTCGACGTGAATGACGCCATGGTCCGAATGTTGGGCTACGCTTCGCGCGAGGAAATGCTGAGCTCGGATGTCAGCCCGCATCTTTATCCAGCACCGGCCGCGCGCGAGCGATTTTTGCAGGGGCTGGCCGAGCGCGGGGTGCTACGAAATTACGAAGAGACGCTTAGGCGCAAGGACGGCGCGCTGCTCCATACGCTGCAGAATATTACGGCTGTGCGCGACGCGCAGGGACGTATCGCGCAGATTCGCGGGTTGATGCTGGATGTGACGGAGCAAAAGTCGTTTCAATCGCAGCTGCAGCGCGAGCGCGACTTCAACCAAAAGATTCTCAATACCACGCAGAGCATGATTCTGGTTTTGGATACGGCGGGCTTGATTAGTTACGCCAACCGCCGGTGTTATGAAGCGGGGTACCGGGAAAATGAGTTGATCGGGCACCGGCTAGTGGATTGGGTGGAACCGTCTCACCGGAAGGATTTTGAGGCCGCGCTCGAGACAACGGCGAACGGACAGCAGGTGGAGAACCTGGAATTGCAGGTGCGGCGGAGCGATGGAACGATGGGGCACTTTTCCATCAGCCTGAGCCCAATGCGCGATGAGCAGAGCGCGGTGAACAATCTGGTCGTAGTGATGACGGACATTACGGATGCGGTGCTGCTACAGGCGAAGCTGGCGCACTCGGAAAGAATGGCGACGATTGGGCGATTGGTTTCAGGTGTAGCGCATGAGGTGAACAATCCTCTGGCGGCGATTCTGGGATTCACGGACTTGTTGCTGGAGAATCCGGACGTGCCCGTTTCAGCGCGAGAAGATTTGCAGATTATTTTGCAAGAGACGCAGAGAACCAAGGATATCGTGCAGGATTTGCTGAGTTTCGCACGGCAGCGGCCTGTGCAACGCGAACCCGTGCAGGTGAACACCGTGTTGAGGCAAACGATCAAGCTGCGCAGTTACGATTTTGCCAGCCACGGCGTCGAGGTAAGCGAGGAGTTCGACGAATCACTCGAGCCGGCGCTGGGAGACGCGCAACAGCTGCAGCAAGTTTTTCTGAATATTCTCAACAATGCGTACGACGCGGTGCAAGAAACCGGGCGGCGCGGGCGTATTTCGATTCGCACGGAGCGGGGCGGGAACAGCGTGCAAGTGGTTGTCACTGATAACGGTACGGGAATCGCCGATCCCCAGCATATTTTTGATCCGTTCTATACGACGAAACAGCCGGGTAAAGGTACGGGTCTAGGATTGAGCATTTGCTACGGAATTGTTCGTGCACACGGCGGCGAAATTCAGTGTTGGAACAATCCGGAAAGCGGCGGGAGCACGTTTGTCGTTCGAATCCCCATTGCTGCGGAACAACTTCCGGCTTTGGCCGCGAAAGAGGCCGGAAGATGACGTTGCAAGCGACGGTTGGCCAGACGGCGCCGATTCTATTGATTGAGGATGAACCGTCTGTGATTGCCTTTCTGAAGGCAGCGCTCGAGAGGAAAGGGATACACCGTTGTAAACGCGTCATCGGGCGCAGAGGGTTTGCAGCAGCTTGCTGGGGGAAAATATGGCGGGGTGATCTCTGACATTCGCATGCCGGGCGCGGTGAACGGGGCGGAAGTACATGATTGGATCCAGAAAAACCGGCCAGAGCTGGGGTCGAAAATCATTCTTATCAGCGGAGATACGGCCAACAGCGAGACACAAGCGCTGCTGGCGCGCAGCGGGACTCCTTGCATCGAGAAGCCGTTCCGTGTACATCAATTAATATCCTTAGTGGAGAAAACGTTTGGGAAACCATGAGTGACGATTTAAAAGTACGTTTACTGGTCGTGGATGATGAGCAGAGCATCCGCAAACTGTGCATGACTATTGGCAATACCTTGGGATATTCCTGCACGGAAGCGGAAAGCGCCGAAGCCGCGCTGGCGAAACTTGACGCGGACGCGCCGGACCTTATCCTGACCGACCTAAAACTTCCAACGCTTTCGGGCGTGGAACTTTTGAAGCAAGCGAAAATGATTTTGCCGCGAGCGGAGATCGCGATCATGACCGGTCATGGATCGATCGAATCGGCGGTCGATGCCATGAAGTTGGGGGCGTACGACTATATCGAGAAGCCCTTCCGCGTGGAGAAGATGCGGCTGCTACTGCAGCGCATGGCCGAAAAGGTCCGATTGGTTACAGAAAATGAATTTTTGCG
The DNA here is from genome assembly GCA_963784015.1 of uncultured Acidobacteriota bacterium. Taxonomy (GTDB): domain Bacteria; phylum Acidobacteriota; class Terriglobia; order Acidiferrales; family UBA7541; genus Acidiferrum. The sequence continues at coordinate 1,726,517 of CAWAPX010000013.1, read as the reverse complement.
CGAGCGTGTCAGCACCGAAGACAATCTCGATGGAATCATCGGCACATCGGCGAACATTCAGGACGTCTTGCGGATGGTTTCCCGGCTAAAGGACACGCGGACTCCCGTTTTAATTTCCGGCGAGAGCGGAACGGGCAAAGAGCTTGTAGCACGCGCGATACACTTCCGCGGAGCGCTGGCCAAGACTCCCTTTGTGGCGGTGGATTGCGGTTCGCTGGTGCCGACGCTGATGGAGAGCGAACTCTTTGGTTACGAAAAAGGCGCATTCACTGGAGCGATAAAGACGAAAGCCGGATTGTTCCAGGCGGCCAACGGCGGAACGATCTTCCTGGATGAGATTGGCGAATTGCCGCTCGAAATGCAGGCCAAACTCTTGCGCGTCCTGCAGGAAAAGGAAGTACGGCCCGTTGGAAGCAATGAAAAGGTAAATGTGGATGTGCGTGTGATCGCCGCGACGAACCGCGACCTTGAAGCAGCCTATCGCGAGGGGACGTTTCGTAAGGACCTTTATTTCCGGCTGAATGTGGTGACCGTGCACCTGCCGGCTTTGCGCGACCGCAGGTCAGACATTCCCATGCTCGTTCATCATTTTCTGGACCGCTACGCCCCCGATTCGCACCTGCAAGTGACTACGACAGCGATGAAGAGTCTGTTGAACTACGAGTGGCCCGGAAATATCCGCGAACTGGAGAACTGTATTGCCCGGGCGATTACACTAGGTGACCGAAAAGTGATCGATGTGATCGACCTTCCGCCCGCGATTCGCAGTGAACAAACGGATAGTTCAGTCAGCACGCTGCAGGATGCCGCGGCGCTTTCGACAACGGCACTCTCGGAAATGGAGCGGATGACGATTTTGCGCGTGTTCGAGCAGGCTAACGGGGACAAAGCGATGGCCGGCCGGATGCTAGGGATCAGCCGCGCAACTTTATATCGCAAACTCAAGCGCTACAATATCCCGCTCAAAGCGGAACCGGGAGACGCAGAGGACGCCCCCGAAGAGACCGCCCGAGCGGCGGAATAACGTCTCAAGCAGAAGAGAGAGCCGTGCAAAGTAGCGAGCGGCTGAGACAACAGCGTTTCAGCGTGAGACGCGTGAGCCACACAAGACCAACAGGAAAATCCTAAGTCTTTCCCTTTCTTCAATATCTGAACCTTCCATCTTTCGAATTCTTTGGCGTGCAGCGTGCATCTCTATCGCGGGGACGTTGTGTCCAACTGCGGAAATGGGTGTACCAATTCGCTGCGGACAGACGAACTTTAGTACCACAGTACTGCGACGAAACGAGAGGCGACGTGACACGATCCAGCGAAACAACGCTCATCGCGAACGAACAGGGGTGCACGGAACGGTTGGCTCGCTTCTTTCCGCGCGCAAGTGCTGTTCGGGTTCCAGTACAGATCACCGCCCTGCGAGCTGGAGGCACACGATTGCGCGAAGCTACCGTGGTGGAGTACGGCGGCTCGGAACATGCGATTTTTCTTTCGAGTTTGCCACTGGAGTTTGACGATAAGGTCCGGATAGAACGAGATCGGAACGGGGGCACGGCGGATGCGACAGTAATTGCCGTGCAGTATCACGAAGGACGTAAGGCGGTGGCCGTCCGATTCTCACAGGGGCCCTGCGCGTGGGTGACACAATCGTGAACAAGACGACTTCAACGCTTAATACCCCAGCTGCGCCGCGGATCGCGAATTCGCGTCAGGCGAAGTGGGCTGAGGACCGCTCCGTTTTCCCAATCTATCTGGCGCTGGGGAAGCAGCTCGAAATCGAGATTCCCTTCCCTCAGGAAAAGAGAAATCTGCCGGAAAAGCCGGACCTGGAATTGTTCGACGAAGTGGAAACCTGGCTGGACGAGATGGACCAGCGGGTCGCCGTGCACGAATTACGCAAGCTGCTGCAGACGACCACGCTGAATGCGAACGAAACCAGTTTGTGTGCTCTTATCCACCGGCATCTTCAAAAATCTTCGAAAACCAATGTGGACCGCGACAAAGTCGACTTCCTGCTGGTGCAATACTTTGCGCTTTGCGCTCCGGCGAAGATTTATCACAAGCAAATCGAGCTTTTCGATGTAGCGCAGGTCATGAAACCGATTCTGGGCGATGTCGATGACTCCACCCTCGAGTGGTGCGCGCCCCTCGAGCAAATGATCGAGAAGCTGCGCACTTTCCGTAGCCTTCGCGAAATTCTGAAGACGAATTTCATCGAACAAGGCCGCAAAGTGAAAGAAACAGCAGGCGGAATGTTCTACGACCCTGCGGCTTTGCTTGCCTTCGTGCGGTTCAATTTTCTGCTGCGGCGGACCTTCATCGAGCTGATGCATGCTGACTTGATTGCCATTCGTTCGGGTTTATCGCAGCTCGAAACCGCCGGAGTAAGAATCATCGATTGTCACCATTTCGGTCTGACTGCCGAGGAGCCGCTGGCAAAAATTCGAGACGCTGCCGACGAATGGAAACAACCGTTCCAGAAGGAATACACAGAACGATCGGTGAATCAGACGTTTGAAAAGCTACTGGGCTTGCGTACGGACGTAGAGCGGGCTTTGGAAAAGATCGCCCCTAAGGCTCAGCAAGGTGCAGCTGCTTCGGAGAAGAACTCAAACACCGGTAGCGCGGAAACGCTAAGCAAATCTGCGCGTGAAGCTGCGCCGATTGAAACAAGCGCGAAGGGCCCGGCAAAAGCTGCTCCCGAGGGTGTGGGCAAGCCTGCTGTCCCCGCGGCGCTCGATTTCGAAGGGTGTCTGGAGAAAATCTGGGAACAATTGATCGCCACACCGCCTACGCGGGGGCGCTCGATGACCACGGTGAAGATCGGCGCAGCGCGGATCTTGTTGTCTTCGTGGGAAGTAACGGCATTCGTGAGCGAAGACGGGCCGTCAGCGGAAGATTTGCGACGAGCCGTGGTGGCGAGGGCAATGGTGACATCGGCCGTTGAAGCCGCCAAAGAATCAGGAAACGCCACGTCGATGGACAAGGCCCTTTCCATCGCGCGAATAGAAGTTTCGCGGCTGCAAGAACGCGTGGACATCGCAAAACAGGCGAAGGACACGGAAGCAGCCGTAAACCTGGGCATCAGCACGAAGAGATTACTCACGGCTTTGGACGAGGCCGAGAAGCTTTAAATGTTCAGATATTTTTCCGGTCATGATGGGCAATCACTCTGGGAGCAGGTCCTCTGTGCGTAACGCTAGCGTACTAATTCTGACCGATGAAACGGAATTCGCACGGCTTTTGACAGCGTGCTGGCAGGCCGAGCGGCAAGCCCCGGGTATAACCGTCCTCAGCAGCGAACTGTGGAAAGATCATGAAGCACTCCCTCACGATTTGGTCGTTGTAGGCCCGGTTCTCGAAGGAAAACTTCCCGGCATTTTGCGATCCCTGGAGCCTGCCGCCGCTGTGATTCTCTGCGTGCCAACGGATTCTCGCGAGTTCGGTCAATTGCGGTCGCGATATCCTCGGCTCGTTCATATTCCGCTGCGAGAAGACTGGGCACAAACGCTTCTGCTCGTTGCGGGCGAATCTCTGCGCCGTGCCGAAGCGCTACGGCTTTCAAAACAAGCAGAGAGTCGAGCGGCAAAGAGCGAGCATCAAGCAACTCTCGGCCGATATATGATGGACATGAAGCACAGCGTGAACAATGCGCTGACCTCGATGCTAGGAAACGCCGAACTTTTGCTTTTGGAGCCTGGCCAATTATCTTCGCAGTCCCTCGCGCAAATTAAGACAATTCATAGCATGGCGCTGCGGATCAACGAGGTCATGCAAAGATTCTCATCGCTGGCAAGCGAGATGAGGGAAGCTGAGAATGCATCTCAAGCTGAGACAGAGGAAGTACCAGCAGCTCCTGTAACGCGCCGTTAAGTCGCGCTATTGAATCTGTAAATCACTCACAAATCAGCTCTTATACAAGATCGACAAAGCGATTGAGGAAACTCTCAAGCTGGCTGCTGACGTGCACCTCTTGTCTGCGGAGAAATATGGGGAGATGTCGATGCTGCAGAAAAAAGTACTCATCGTCGATGACTCACCCTCGCAAGTGAAGCTGATTCAGGGCTTCCTTGAGCACGAAGGCTACCGGCTGGTGGGTATCAACGACCCAGAACGAGTCGAGGATGCGATTGCCATTGAGCGGCCCAGCGTAATTTTGCTGGACGTTGTGATGCCCAAGCGAAATGGCTTTCAGGTTTGCCGGGAATTGAAGAATCACTCGGACTACAACGCCATACCGGTGATTTTGGTGACGTCGAAGAATACCGAGAGCGACAAATATTGGGGCGCGCAGCAGGGCGCGGACGGTTATGTGACCAAGCCGTTTACGAGAGAAGAGTTATTGCGGGCAGTTCGGCGATTTGCGTAGGAAATTGTTCGTGGATGATTCGAGGATGATGCGGCAATGAGCGAAGATTTTCACCTGGTACCGCTTCCCGCGGATGCGGACGACCTGCTCGAAGCTCTTGGACCCATGGAAGAGCGGCTGCCGGAATCGCAGTACTGCGTTTTCCGTAGCGGGCGCGAACGATTTTGTCTGCCGGTGCTGGACGTTGAGGAAGTTTTGGACTGGCCGCTTTTAACCAAGCTGCCGCTTGGTCCCGCGTATCTGGCGGGGATTTTTAATTTGCGCGGTTCCATTGTGCCGCTGATCGATATTGCTATCACGGAAGGACGGCGGCCTGGTTTGCTGCCAAAGCATGTGGTGGTTGCTTCGCTGCGCGGCGAGGGTATGCATGACGATTTGCGGATTGGAATTGCCGCGGACGAAGTGATCGGAACCTATTCCGTGAACGCAGAGGATTTGCTGGAACAGGCTCCGGAGAATGTGCCGCATTGCACCGGAATGCTTCGCCACGATGACCGTCTGGCGCTGATCATCGATCTTAGGAGAATGCTCGAGGTTTTTCCTGGACCGAGCATTTGATTTTGCAGGAATAAGTTTGCGTGTGTCCCGCCGCGTGCGGACAGGGGCCACAGCAGTAGGGATTTGGAGGAAGGCATGAAATCGCGATTGAGTTCCACAATTTGGACGCTGGTCTTAGCCAATGGCGTCATTCTTTTCGCCGTGCTGGGCCTGGCTTACAGCGCCGGACGGCAATCTGGCGGAGCGTCCCTGTTCGACTTCGGGTCGCTGCCGAGCGGGGCGAGCGGCTCCGTGATGCTGGCGGTGTTGTTGGCGCTGGGCATGGCCATCTTCATGGCGTGGCGCCTGGGCAGCAAGCTGTTGACGCCCGTGCAAGAGCTCGCACAATTTTCTGAGCGCATCGCCGCGGGTGACCCTCGTGCACGCGTGGAAGTCAACACGGGCGACGAACTTGGCTATATCGCGGAAAACTTGAATCGCGCTGTGGCCAAGGTCTCCAAAGCGACGAGCAACCAGGACGCGAACGACGCTTTGCAACGTAGCATCACGGAATTGCTGACGGTCATCAACCAGGTCGCACGCGGCGATTTGACGCTGCGCGGAAAAGTCACCAACGACGCATTGGGTAACGTCGCGGACTCCATCAACTACATGCTCGACAACTTCACCAAGGTTCTCGAGCGCGTGCGCAAAGCGGCTATGGAAGTCACCGCGTGCTCGAACAACATTCTTGTGGCAGCCGACGAGATGCAGGCCGGTGCGACACAGCAGGATCAGGAAATCACGAATACGTCGAGCGCCGTTGAAGAACTCACGGTTTCGATGAAACAGGTGTCGAACAACGCAGAAGCGAGCGCGGAAGCTGCGCGCCGCGCGCTGGATGCCGCCGAACAGGGCAACCGCGCCGTGCGCGACACGCTTGAAGGTATGCAGCGCATTCGGGCTTCGGTGCAAGCAACCGCCAAGAAGATCAAGTCACTTGGCGATCGTTCCTTGGAAATTTCGGAAATCATCAACGTCATCAACGACATCACGGAACAGACTAACTTGCTGGCGTTGAACGCGGCCATCGAAGCGGCTCGCGCCGGTGAGGCGGGACGTGGTTTCGCGGTCGTCGCGGATGAAGTTCGCAAATTGGCGGAACACAGCCGAAGCGCCACGAAGGACATCGCGGCGCTCATCAAGGCCATTCAGGCGGAGACGAACGAAGCCGTGGTGGTCATGGAAGAAGGCACGAAGGAAGTGGAAGGCGGCGCAACACTAGCCGATCAGGCCGGACGCGCGCTGGACGCTATTTCAAACGTGGTACGCCAGTCTGCGGAATTGGTTCAAGAAATTTCGCTCGCTTCCAAACAGCAGGTGCGCGGTACCGAAGGTGTGGCGCACGCGATGCAAATTATTTCGAGCATCACTCGCCAGACTTCCCAAGGCACACGCGGTACAGTCGCAACCGTCAGCCAGCTCGTGAAACTTTCCGATCAACTGAACGAAGCGTTGGCGCAATTCCGCGCGACGTCGAAGTCCGGCAATGTTTTGGAAGATTCCGAGCGGCCCGTCCCAGCCGGCGCTCTGCGGTAGACAGTGATTCTCTGCTCGGGCAAGAGCCAGAGCTAAAGCGGGACGGTAATGAGCGAACGGCAGGGACCGGCGCACGGTCTTAGTGAACATGAGTTGAGCGAGATCCGCATGCTGATTGAAGAGCGGACGGGCATCTGTTTTGACGAATCGCGGGCGAGATTTTTCTCAACGCGCGTGAAGGATCACTTGCGCGCGAAGGGGCTCGAACGTGGGACGGATTTGTTGCGCGCGATGCGGAAATCGAATGTTGAATACGAAGCTCTGCTTGAGGGGCTGTTGACTCAAGAGACCAGCTTTTTTAGGTATCCGAGTGTATACGAGGCGTTCGAAAAACGCGTTCTGCCCGAATTGCATGTGAAGAAGTTTTGGCGAAATCCGCGGACTCTGCGCATCTGGAGCGCGGGCTGTTCGACGGGCGAGGAACCCTATTCGATCGCCATTACGATTTCGGATTCGCTCACTTTCTCGGATTCGTGGAACGTCGAGATTCTCGCTACTGATGTGGGGCGGCACGCTTTGAAACATGCGGAGCGGGGCGTTTACTCGGGGCGGAGCTTGGGCAGCGTCAGCGAGCAGCAATTGACTACGCACTTCACGAAGTCTAACGGCGCGCATCAAGTGAAACCGCGTCTGCGCAAGCTCGTGACTTTTGCCCAGATGAACTTGGCTTCGGCTGTCTATGTTGGCCGGATGGACATGATTTTCTGCATGAACGTGCTGATCTATTTCTCCGAGGAACGGCGACGCTCGCTCGTTCAGCGGTTCTACGACACCCTGGAGCCGGGTGGTTATCTTTTCCTCGGACATTCCGAATCGATCTCGAAGATGCCAGTCAAGTTTCAGGCCATCGTGTTGAACGACTGCATTTTGTATCGCAAGCCCACGGCGGAAGAGCTTCAGAAACCCGAACTCGTGGCGGAGGGACGCGCGTGAGCATGCCGGATCGCGAAGCCGTCGAAATGTTCCTTCAGGAAGCGGCTGAACACCTGCAGTATTTGCGGGAGTACGTCAGCGTGCTGCAAGAGATTTCGCCGCGACGTGAAGATCTCGAGCGGCTGTACATTTCCGCGCACACGCTTAGCGGAACTTCGGCGAGTTACGGATTCCCACGCTTTTCTGAAATTGGAGCAAAACTCGCGCACGTGTTCCAATACGCGCTAAACGCGCCCCTCGGCGACGATCTACATGGTCCGTTGACGGAATTTCTGTCAGACGGCATTTCTCTACTGGAAACCGACCTTCTGGAAATCAGCGATACGGGCAAAGAAAACGTCGATGACATTGCGGCCTTTAAAGAACGCTATCGTTTTGCGTTCCCCACGGAACCGCCGCCGCTGAATTACCCTCAGTCGCAGTCATACGCAGAGGAAGCCAAAGCGTCAGCGAAGGAAACCGTTGTGTCTGCCGCAACCGGCTCGTACTTCGACGCGTTGCCTTCTGACGAGGAAGTGTCCGACGAAATTCTGGAATTCTTTCAGCCGGAAGCCGAAGAACATTTGCAAGTCGTCAGCGATTGCCTAATCTCACTCGAGGGCAACAACAACCCCGAAGAGATCAACAAGCTATTTCGTGCTATTCACACCGTAAAGGGCTCCGCGGCACAAGTGGGCCTGAGCCGGCTTGGAGCGATTGCCCACCGCGTGGAAGACCTGATCGGGCGCTTGCGCGACGGCGAACTCGAACCATCGCCAGCGGTTGTCGACATCTGCCTTGAATCCGTGGACGTGCTCAAGAAAACGCTGCATCAGCAGTGGGCCGACGAGAAAAGCATGCGCGCGGGCGTGGATTCCCTGCTCGGGCGAATTGCAGAGTTTGCGCCGATTGAAGTGGAAGATTCTGAAACTGTCGCGGTTGCCGGAGCCACGGAAGAAGTTCCTGCTGAAGGCATCGAAGAAACCGCTCCGGCTGTTACTCCTGCAAAGAAACCAGTTAAGTCACCGAGCGCCGCGGCGGCAGCTGCAAAGTCAGTGCGCATCGCTCTTTCGCGGCTTGATCGCATGATGAACACGGTCGGCGAACTGGTGATTAACCGTACGCGAATGGTTGGGCGTGTGGCGGAACTGGAAAAGCTTGTCGATACGCTGAGCTTTCTCGAAGGAACGTCTCCAAGGAAAAGTTGGGGAGTTTCAAGAGAAGTACGAGTTTAACCGCATTAGTTCTACGCGGCAGACAGGCCCGTGGAGCCCATCTACCACGCGACAGACACTTACGAACGCGGCATCGGGCGACACATCGTTCTGGTCGGAATTCAGTGAACTCGAAATGGACCGGTACGACGATTTCAATATTCTTTCACGGTCCATGGCGGAAATTTCCGCGGACGTGAACGAAGTCCTCTCGCAGCTCGAAGGATTTATCGGGCGCGTTGAAGGCGACATCGACGAGTTCACCAAACTCGCGCACCATCTTCAGGACGAAATCACAGCGGCCCGCATGGTGCCAATCGGAACGCTGTATTCACGGTTATCGCGCGCGGTGCGTGACGCTGCGAAATCGGCAGGCAAGCAAGTTGATCTCGATCTTTCCGGCAGCGAGACAGAACTCGACAACAACATCATTCAGCAGATTTCGGACCCGTTGGTGCACTTGGTCCGCAATTCTGTGGCGCACGGAATCGAGCGCCCCGAAGACCGCCTCGCAGTGGGCAAGCCTGAGATGGGCAAGGTTTCTCTGCGCGCTTATCATCGCGGCAACCACATTTACATTGAAGTGGAAGACGATGGACGCGGCATCGACTATGAACGCGTGAAGTTGAGCGCGATCGAGCGCGGACTGGTTTCGCCCGAGACTGCGGATCGCCTCACGGAGCGCGACCTCCGCGAAATGCTCTTCCATCCCGGCTTTACTACAGCTCCCGTTAAGACCGAGCTTGCTGGGCGCGGCGTTGGTTTGGACGTGGTGCGCGCTAACTTGAACGCGCTCAATGGCGAAATCGACATTCAAAGTGTCAGCGGTCAAGGGACGAAGTTCACTCTGAAAGTGCCTCTAACTTTAATTATTTCGCCGGCGCTCTTCGTGCGTTGCGGCGTGACGAACTTTGCTCTCCCGCTCGCTGTAGTCGAAGAGATCAGACGCCTACGCGCAGACGAAATTGAAGACGTGGGCGGAAAGCTTCTCACCAAAGTCCGCGATGTCGTAACCGAAGTCGTCAGGCTCGACACCTATCTCGGACTGCCACCGCTTGAGCCCATCAACGGGTATTTCCGGATGGTCGTGGCCAATGCAGGAAACAGGCAGATTGGTTTGGTTGTAGAAGAAGTGCTCGGCAAAGACGAAATCGTCATCAAAAATCTAGGCGAATATCTGCGCCGTGTGAAACTTTTCCCCGGTACGACGATTGCGCCCGATGGCAGTCTCATTCTGCTGATCGATTTGAACCGCATGGTCGCAAACGAGCCCACGGAACGCCGGCCGCTGCAAGCCAGCGCCAGCGCCGCACGCATCTTTGCGCCGGGTTCAACCGCCGTGGCACGCGGCACAATTCCTGCCGAAGCTATCGACCGCGTCGAGCAGGAACGCCTCATCATCGTCGCAGACGATTCCATCAGCGTGCGCAAGTTCGTCGGCCGCATGCTAGAAAAGAACGGCTACCGCGTAAAGCTTGCCGCCGACGGCATGGAAGCAGCGGAGCTCGTGACGCAACATGGCTGCCATTTGGTAATCACAGACCTCGAAATGCCGCGCATGACGGGCTACGAGCTAATGGTCCAACTTCGGCAGAGCCCAACGACGCGGCGCATTCCTGTGATGGTTGTAACATCCCGCGCCGGTGCGAAGCACCGCGATCGTGCAATGAAAGAAGGAGCGACAGCCTTCCTGACTAAGCCTGTCCAAGAAGATCAGCTGATTGCCGCCGTGGAACAACTCATGGGATCGGAGACGCGACCAACCGTACCGGTTGGGTAAACGCCCATGGCCGCCACCGCAAACAAAAAGTTTCGCGTGCTGATCGTGGACGACTCCGCGTTCATGCGGAAGGTGCTCGAAACCATTTTCGCAGGCGACGATCAACTCCAGGTAGTCGGTCATGCAAAAGACGGCCGCGAAGCGGTAGCACTGGCCGAATCTTTGAAGCCCGATGTCATTACCATGGACATCAACATGCCGCACGTGGATGGTTTGCAAGCCACGGCGCAGATCATGACCACGAATCCGCGGCCCATCGTGATTGTTAGCTCCGAATCGCGCGATGGCGCGGCAAGCACTCTGAAAGCATTGGAGCTGGGCGCCATCGAGTTTGTTGCCAAGCCATCGAGCGGCATCGATCTCGACATGCAAAGCGTGAAAGAAGATTTGGTGCGAAAGGTGCGCATGGCGGCGAAAGTTCGCGTTGTGCGCACAGCTTCGCGGATCGCCACTACGGTGCAGAAATCCAATGGCGCATCACAAGCGGCTCCCCCGCCGCCAGTTGCGCCACGTCCCGCGGCGAATTCAGGCCTTGATCAACGCTTGCCTGTTGTTGTGCTGGCTGCGTCGACGGGTGGCCCCGCAACTGTCATGCGCCTGGCGCCCGGCTTTACGCGTGAGTTCCCTGCTGCCGTGATTTTGGTACAGCACATGCCGGCCGCCTTTACGACGCAGTATGCCGCGCAACTCGCCGAGTTCACCGGCATTCGCGTCAAAGAAGCGGAACCCAACGAATCGCTGCAACCAGGCACATTTTACATTTGTCCAGGCGGCCACCACTTACGCGTAACACCAACGGGCCGCATACAGCTGGATGGCTCGAGCGGCAGGATCAACGGTTACCTCCCCAACATCGACGCAACGATGGAATCTGTGGCGGCCTACGCAGGCGCGATGAGCATTGGCGCGATTCTGACCGGTATGGGCAACGATGGAACGGCTGGAGCGAAAGCGATCAAAGTTGCAGGCGGCTTGGTGCTGGCGCAAGACGAGGCGACGTGCGTGATTTTTGGAATGCCAGCTGAAGCAATTAAGGCCGGCGCAGTCGATCAAGTTCTGGGAATCGATGACATTTACCCGGCCATCGAAAAGCGTGTCATCGGAATTTGCCGCTCCACACCCGTGGGAGTTCGCTAATGCGCGTGGCCGCACCACCTGCCAAGCCTCACGCTGCCGCTCGCACGGAGCAGATCATTCTCTTTCGCATTTCGGGGCAGCCCTTCGCCGTGTCCTCCGCTTCGGTACAAGAGGTTCGCAGCGTAGATAGCCTTTCAGGTGCCGCGACGGAAATTGATCAGCCGACCATCCGAAAAGTGCGGCACGTAGTGCGGCGCGGCGAAAAAGCGCTATACGTTGTGAGCGGAGCCGCGCATTTTGGTTTGCCTGCCGCCGCCGCTGGACTCGTTTTCGTTCTTCGAAAAACTCGCACCGCTCTTTTGGTGGACGGCATCGACAAAATGGCCACGATGACCCGCTTGCAGGCTCTTCCGCTTGCTTATTGCCACGAAGAGCGCTCGTGGTACCGCGGCTTGACAGCTCTTGATCAAAACGTGATCCCGGTCGTGAACCCCGAAGGATTCTTGACCGCCGATGAGTTTGCTCTGCTGGACGCTTCGCTGGTTCCTGAATCGCTGCCGGACGAACTCCCTGGCGAAGGGATAGAGTTGCCGGAATGATTCAACCAGTCGAGTCCAGTTCGCAGTCCTTCGTTCTGCTCCGTCTCGGCGAACGCCGCTTTGCCGTTGCTGCAGTGCAAATCTCGGAGCTCGTCGCTCCAAGCCGTATCTTTAGATTTCCTCATCGCACCCCAAAACTCGAAGGCGTTATTTTGCGGCGCGGCCGAATTGTTCCGGTCTGCGACGTGGCCGAGAAGCTGCTGGGCAAGGGTCTTACTTCGCGCCGCTTCTACCTGATTGCCGTGCGCCACTACGGAGACAAATCTGAGTGGGTCGCGCTCCCCGTAACCGGCGATTGCGAATTGATCGCGGCGGAAATGACCGATGCGGGAGAAGCAGACGCGCCGCACGTCGCCGGCTGGATTTCGCACAATGGCGAAGTGATTGAGGTCCTGAACTTAGATGCGCTCACGCCTGGCGCGGAAGAACTACCCATCTCTCCTGTGCCTGCCGCTATCGCGGAGGCCACGCTGTGACGCTCCCGGGACGTGGGCCAAAAATTCTGCTGATCGATAGCAACGTGTACTTCGCAAAGCGGCTAGGAGATGCGCTGAAACGCGAGGGTTTCGAAGTCGTTTCGAGTACACAAGCGGCCTATGCACTGACGACTATCGAGTACGACGTTCCATCCGCCATCCTGTGTTCCACGAACATGCGTGAGATGGGTGCCCTCGACATTGCCAAGATCATTCACGCTGATCCGAAGAACGCTGCTCTCCAAATCATTGCCTTGGGCGACGGGAGCCAGCGCGCGTTGATGGAAGCCTTTCAGGCGGGCTGCGACGACTACATCGACCGCCAAACCGCCCCAGCGGCCATCGCCGCTCACGTCAAGAGTATCATCGTCAGTAAATCCGAAGGCTTTCAACCAACGCAAATGCTGGCCCAATCGGACACCAGCCTCAGCGGCAGCCTGACTCATCACGATCTCACGGGCGTCATGCAAATGTTGGGGCACGCGCACCAAACCGGCGCGCTGCACATCAATGCGGGCGAAACCGATGCCGTGCTTTTTTTTGACGCGGGAGAAATCACCCACGCGGAATGCGGCAGCCTCTTCGGCGACGAGGCGGTGATCCACATTCTCAAAGGTTGCGTGCAAGGCGGCGCCGGCGTTTATAAATTTGCTTATGGGACCACTTCATCGCAGCGCACCGTGCTGCGGTCGGCGACCGATCTGATGCTTGACGCTATGCGCGAGTTCGATGAGGGTGAACGCGACATGGCGGATAAGGAGGCGCGATGAGCGAGGCGATGACTGTTCCACCGCTAAATGAAATGGAAACGAAGCGCACACCAACGGTTTATTTCATCGATGACAGCGCGACCATGCGGGAAGTCATCAAAATCGCATTTCGTCGCGAGAGCATCAACGTGATTACCTGCGCGGACGCGGCGTCCGCACTCGCCCAGTTTGAACAGAACAAGCCTGACGTCGTCATCACCGACGTGATCATGCCGGATCAGGATGGCTATTCCGTTTGCAGTCAGATAAAGCAGCATCCCGAATATGGCGGCGTTCCCGTGGTGCTGATGTCCGGCGTCGTAAATAAAAGTGTTGCGGACAAGGCTGTTGCGGTGAAGGCCGACGAATTGATTCGCAAGCCGTTTCAGCCGCAAGAATTGATTGGACGCGTTAAGAGTTTGCTCGAGCCCAAACGCGCCGGGGATGCGCCACCTGTCGAACGACCCGCGACGCCGAACGCTCTCAACAGTTTATTTGCACCGCCGCCTCCGCCACCAACTCAACGGCCCACGGCTGCAACGCCGAACACCGGAGACCAGCGCGTTCCTGAATCCATCTGGCCTCGCGCGCTTGCCGAAGCGTTCACCGCCCCGCGGCCAGGCGATGGTGCAGTTTCTCAACAGAATCTGCAGCCAGCCGGATCGCCTTCCGGCAGGCCCGCGCCGACCGCTGCTGACATACAAAAGCTGCGCTCAGAAATCGCTCGGCTCGATCTTCTTGTCAAGAAATTGCAGACCGAAATGCAGATCGAGCGGCAATACACGCAGGCGCTGGAGCTCCAAATTCAAACGCTTACACGAGTAGATTAGATCCGAGTAGTATGGCGACTTATTCGGTTGCCTTATCGATTCGTAAAGTTTGACGCTGGGAAGTTAATTGGCTAACTTCCCTCTTTGCTCTTCAGGTTTCCATTCGCTGGCACGGGGGTCTTCATGAATGGCAAGAGCGGCAGTTCCATTTCGCGCCGTGAGTTTGCGTGGCGTGCGGCCATCGTTTCTGCAGCGACGATGGTTCCGGCCGATGCGCTGGCTGTGCCTTCGCCGAGCGCCGTGCCTGCCATCACGCAAACACCGGACTCGCCCTCTCTTTCTGCCGAAGGCAAAGCAGAAGCCGAAGCACGGTATCAGGCAATTCTTGCAGTTTACGGCACACGTTTTTCTGAAACACAAAAAGCCGATCTGCGGCGTCTCTCTTACGAAGCCCAAGAACCTCTTGACCGACTGCGCGCGTATCCGATCGCAAATGGCGATGGTCCGGCGCTCTATTTGAAGCCACTCGTCGAGAGGGAAAAGAAAACTGAACCTGCAGTTATTCCTCATGCTGCCAGCGCCGCAACGACTAAACCATGAGGGTAATCTCACATGCCCGCTGAAGAGATCTTCTATTTGCCGTTGAGCGAACTTGCCAAGCGAATCGAGACCAAGAAGCTCTCGCCTGTCGACCTGACGCAACTCTACCTCGACCGCAGTGCAAAGCTGGGCCCACGGTTTAATGCCTACGCGCGCTTGATGCCGGAAACCGCACTCGATCAGGCAAAAGCTGCAGAAAAAGAAATCCAGCACGGACATTACCGCGGCCCTTTGCACGGCATTCCCTACGCCGCAAAAGATCTCTTGGCCGTGAAGGGAGTCCCTACGACCTGGGGCGCGAAGCCATACGCCGATCAAATCTTCGACTACGACGCGACGGTGATTGAGCATTTGAACCGCGTCGGCGCCATTCTCATCGGCAAAGCGTCCATGATCGAGTTGGCGGGAGGAATGGGCTATCGCTTTGCCTCTGCCTCTCTACAAGGCGCGACGAAAAACCCTTGGGACACAAAATGCTGGACGTGCGGATCGTCGTCCGGCTCCGGCGCGATTGTTGCCGCAGGCCTCGCTGCCTTTGCCATTGGAACCGAAACTTGGGGCTCGATTATTTGTCCTTCCGCGTTCTGCGGCGTCAGCGGCTTGCGGCCCACTTACGGTCGCGTCAGTCGATATGGCGCGATGGCTCTTGCGCCTTCCATGGACAAAATCGGTCCGCTGGCGCGCAGCGCGGAAGACTGTGCCCGCGTTTTCTCCGCAATTGCTGGGCACGACCCGAAAGATCGCAGCACGGTGCCCATCGATAAAGGGGCTTTCACCTATTCGCCGTCCTTGGACCTAAAGGCACGGCCTTTGAAAGTCGGCTTGCTTCCGGACGCGTGGAAGAAGTTGGATTCAGGGGTGGCGAAGGCTGTGCTCGCCGCGGAGAAAGTTTTGCGCAAATACTTTGCGAGTGTGAGATCGGCGTCGCTTCCCGATGGGCCTATAGAGGACGCCGCAAACGTCATTATCGCGTCGGAGAGCGCGGCCTCCTTTCGAACGTTGATTCGTTCTGGCCGCGTCAGTGATTTGGCTGATCCTACCGGACAAATCGCCGGTTACGTTAACGAACAATATTCAGCCGCCGACTACCTGCGCGCGCTCAGCTTCCGTGAAATTTTGCAGAAAAAGATGGAAGCAGTGTTTGATTCGTTTGACGTGCTCGTGACGGCCGCTCAGCCTGTTCCAGCCACGCTTCTTGAAGCCAATCTGGAAACTGAAATCTCTTTTCCGGATCCGCTCGGCGCTATTGGCAACCTGTGCGGGCTTCCGGCTTTATCCGTGCCCTGCGGCTTCACCGAAAATAATCTTCCTGTAGGATTGCAATTCGTGGGACGGGCGGGCGACGACTTTGCTGTGATTCAAGCGGCGCGAACCTTCCAGCTTCACACCGACTGGCATCGCAAACATCCAAAGATCGTTTAATTTCACACGGACAATTTGTGCGAGAGGCGCAGCCTAGCTGCTTCGCGAGACGTTGAGAGCTTCTCGCACCGCGCGCAATATGCTGCCACGGCTGAAGGGTTTGGTAAGGAGGAGCATGCTGGCGTCGGCCTGCGTAGTTTCCGCCGCCGTCTGTTCGCTGTAGCCGGACATGTAAACGACCCCAATTCCCGAATGCTGATGTTGCAGCCGTCGCGCCAACTCTTTTCCGGTCATTCCCGGCATGACCATATCGGTCACGAGCAAGTCGATGGCTGCCTTGTGTTCGACGGCAAGTCGCAGCGCCTCGGCACCATTGTGCGCTTCAATAACGGTATACCCGCCGGATTCCAGAAACTCGCGCGCCACTTCTCGTACATCCTGTTCGTCTTCCGCAAGCAAGATAGTTTCCGTACCACGCGGCGCTTCCGCGAAGGGCAAGGGCACGCTGCCTTTGTCTTCGGGCTGGTCCACGCGCGGAAGATATATCTTGAAAGACGTCCCTTTTCCCACTTCGCTGTACACCCAGACGAAACCGCCGCTCTGCTTTACAACGCCGTAAACCGTCGCCAGACCAAGACCCGTCCCTTTGCCAGGTTCTTTCGTCGTAAAGAAAGGCTCGAAAATGTGGGCCTGCGTCTCTGCGTCCATTCCTGTTCCGGTGTCGGACACCGCGAGCAGCACGTAACGCCCAGCCTTAACGATCGGATGAGTCGTGTTGTACGTGCGATCGAGTTCGGCATTCGAAGTTTCGATCAGCAGACGGCCGCCCGTCGGCATGGCATCTCGCGCATTCACCGCCAAATTCATGATGATCTGTTCCATCTGGCTCGCGTCGGCGCGAATCTTACCCAGGTCCTGCGCCATGCGAATGCTCAACTCGACGTCTTCGCCAATCAGCCGCGGCAGAAGCTTGCCCATGTCCTCGACCACGCCGTTCAGATTCATCACGCGAGGCTGGAGAACCTGCATTCGGCTGAAGGCGAGGAGCTGCTTTGTCAATGCAGTGGCGCGATCCGCCGCTCGATCGATCTGCGAAATTTTTCGCGACATACCATCCGCGGGAGGCAATTCGTTCATCAAAAGTTCGGTATGTCCCTTGATGACCATCAAAAGATTATTGAAATCGTGCGCCACGCCGCCCGCAAGACGTCCCACAGCTTCCATCTTTTGCGCCTGTCGGAGCTGCTGCTCCAGAATATGGCGCTCACTGATATCCTGCGCCACGACCAGGCGCACTCTCCGTCCGGCATACTCGAACTGGTGAGATATCAACTCGACTTCAAATACTTTTCCGTCCTTCTTGCGATGCTTGCAGATCCCTTGATAAGGAACGGCCGGGCCGACTTTTTCGGGACGAACATCGAGAGAGGGACTCTTTTCTTCCGGCCGGACGTCCAACATCGTCATGCCGCTGAATTCTTCCGGTGCAAAGCCATACTGTCTCACCGCGGCATCGTTCACCTGGATAAACTGCATGGTTTCGTCGTCCACGACCCATGTCGGAAGCGGGTTGTGGGAAAAAAGAAGCCGAAAGACGGACTCGCTTTTGCGCAAGTCTTCTTCGGAACGGCGTCGTTCAATCGCTAGCGCAATGTGCCCGCCGACAGAATCAAGAAATTCGAGGTCGCGCATGTCGTAAGCACTTTCGCTCTGATAGTGCTGCACAACGAGAACGCCGATGGTCGCTCGGGGTGTTTTCAGAGGCACTCCCAGCCATGCAGGAGACGCCGAGCCTACCAGCTCAACTTCTCCTCGCTGCGCGAGACGGTCAAACTCGGATTGCGGAATCAGCATGGCGCTGCCCGTACGAAAAACAAACGCGGTACAACTCCGTCCGACTTTTTGCGGAGGAGGCGCTGTATCAAACTGATCTACAAAAAAGGGAAAGTAAAAAGTATCTTCGTTGGGGTCGTGGAGGGCGACGAAGCAATTCTCGGCGTAAAGGACTTTTTTCAACGCCTGATGGATACCGTCAAGCAGTTGGTCCAGGTTGGAAGTCTGATTTAATGCGTGGACGACTTCTGAGATAACCTGGCCTTCGACTTCCAAGCGATGCACAGCCGTCACGTCCAAAAAGCTCGCCACCAAGCCGTCGACTGACGAATTTTTTAAGCAGCTGCTGATCGTGGCTTCAAACCATCGCCATTCTCCCGAATTGCTGCGCAGGCGGCAGCGCCCTTTCTGGACGCCTTTGGGAATTTCCGTGAGCCCTCGAAGCCGATCCTGAAACTCGTTTAAGTCGTCGGGGTGCACGAATTCCGCGAGATTCCTGCCAACCAGCTCGTCGGGAAGCACGCCTAGGGCACGCGTGGATCCCGCATTGGCATGAAGCACGATGCCGTCCGCGCTGAGAATGGTCAGTAGTTCGTGGGCGCAATCGAGCAGTGTGGCGAGTTGCTCCGGCGTGGCCGCTAAACTTGGTTCGAGAGAAGGACGCTGTGACATAGGATCGCTGCTAGCGAAAACGTTTTCGTACCCCAAGGTACCGCGGTGGATACGAACTCCTCCGCCTTACGATCGCGTTCTAGAACGACCTTCTGGGTATGGATTGACGAAACGACTTTATCATATCGAATTCGCGCTGTCTGGCGACTATCTAGGACAGGTTCTGTTGCCAAAATATGACTGTACCGAAGTACAGGTTAGCCGCTTAAGCTGGGACAGCAAACTCGGCCAGCTTTTTCCTCCAAGACGAGCGTGCTACCCTCCTTTCGCTTCTGGTCATTTCCTGCTGTGTTGATGCTTCGGATTTCTGGAAACATATTAATCGATCTTAGGAGGCGATGTGCAAACGCACGACATTTGGAAAGACATGTTCGTCATGGGCCTTCCTGTGCTCGAGAAGATTATCCGGCCGATCATCGTTTATATGTTTTTGGTGGTGGGTCTCAGGCTCTCTGGGAAACGAGAACTTGTACAGCTCAACCCGTTCGACCTCGTCGTTTTGCTGACCCTTTCAAACACCGTGCAAAACGCCATCATCGGTGATGATAACAGCGTTTCCGGTGGCCTGATCGGCGCCACTTCCCTGCTCATCATCAACTATCTCGTGGTTCGCTTCCTGTATGGCCACAGCAAGCTCGAGGAGGTCGTGGAAGGCCGCGCAGACGTCCTGATCGAAAAGGGAAAAGTGAAAGCTGACCGGTTGAAAAAGGAGCTAATCACCGTGCCACAGCTCGAGGCCGCGGCAAGGAGGCAGGGATTTGAGTCTATCGAGAATGTCGACAAATGCATTCTCGAACCCAGCGGCACACTTTCTTTCGTGGGGAAAAAGCCCGCGACCGAGGACGTCCGGCACCAGGAGTTGGTCACCCGGCTGGAAAAGCTGATGGAAGAAGTTTCTAGATTAAGGGGTTCGCAACCACCCGCTCGCGCCTAGACATCACTCGATAAAGGGGCCATCTGTTAGTGAAGTAGAAAGGCACTCAGTGCAAACGCGACGCCTGCTCCTCCGATCAACATGCCCGCGATCCAGTATCCACGTCGCTTCGTGAGCAGCGTCATCGAACAGATCACCAGGCCAACCTCGATTAGCCCCTCACCGCCATCAAAGCGGTCGGCGCGCCGGCTGATGTGGTCGCGTTCCTTTTCCAATTCCTTGGCCTTGTCGCTGATGTCTTCCTTGTCTCCCTCGTATCGTTCCACTTCTTTCTTGTATTTCTCGTGCAAGGCTTCTGCTTTTTCCTTGTCGGCTGGGGCCAGCGCGCTAAGCATGTCCGCGATGCCTTGCACCTCGTGCAAGCGAATATTTTTCGCCTGATAGTACGCCCATTGATCCGTAGCTTGCGACTGCAGCAGCAACTCTTCCGTGTGAGCGCGATGGCCAAGCAGCGTGACCGCCGCCACTAGCACAGCAAGGGTGGAAATCGTGACCGAAACCGGGATCAGGAACGGATTGTCTCCGCGCTCTTCAGGCGCTTCTGGCAGTTCAATACCCTCGGGCATTGTTCGGGCTCTCCTTCTAAAATTAAGTTGTCGATTCCACTGCAATGGCCTTCAAGGAATCTCGAGCTGCGGCAATTGTTCGCGAAATATCTTCGGATGTGTGCGCCGCAGAGAGGAACGCCGCCTCAAACTGTGAAGGCGCGAGAAAAATCCCGCGATCCAGCATCTCACGGAAAAAGCGCGCATAGCGTTTTGTATCGGACTGTTTTGCGTCCCGGTAGTTCCGCACTGGTTCTTCTGTAAAAAAGAGCGTCGCCAGAGATCCCGCCGCATTGACTCGACCAGGAATTCCCGTTTCGGCCAGCGCCTGGCGCAATCCATCAACCAGTCTGCGAGATTGTTCGTGAAGGCCTTCGTAGAGTCCGTCGCGAGTAAGTTGCTTAAGAGTTGCAATACCCGCCCGCATCGCCAGAGGATTACCGGCAAGGGTTCCCGCCTGGTAGACGGTCCCAAGCGGCGCAACATGATTCATGAGTTCCGCGCTTCCGCCGTATGCCGCAACAGGCAAACCCCCGCCAATAATTTTGCCAAGCGTGGTCAAATCGCCTTGCACTCCAGCAAGTTCCTGAGCCGCCCCGTAGTGCATCCGAAATCCGGTAATCACTTCGTCGACAATGAGTAGCGCACCGTTGCGCCTGGTAATGTCTCGCAATCCCTTCAGAAATCCAGGCACTGGCTCAACGACGCCCATGTTCGCAGCGATCGGCTCGATGATGACCGCCGCGATCGTATTCTTGCGTTGGGAGAAGAGCCGTTCGACAGCCTCCAAATCGTTGTAAGGCGCGTTTAAGGTCAAAGCAGCAAGCGCTTGCGGAACACCCGGGCATTCCGCGATTCCCAAGGTGGCAAGTCCCGACCCAGCTTGCGAAAGAAAACTATCTGCGTGGCCGTGGTAGCAGCCCTCGAATTTCACAATAAAATCGCGCTTGGTCACTCCACGCGCCAGCCGCACGGCGCTCATCGTCGCTTCCGTGCCGCTGGAAACAAATCGAATCTTCTGGATCGACGGAACCGCATGCGTGATCAACGTAGCGAGCTCGACTTCCAGTTCCGTCGTTGCGCCATAACTCGTTCCGCGCTGCGCCTGGTCCGCAATGGCTTCCGTCACCGCGGGATTTGCGTGCCCTAGCAGCATCGCTCCCCACGAGCAAACGTAGTCGAGCAATTCGTTGCCGTCGGCATCATAAAGAAATTGCCCGTTGCCACGCTCGATGATCAGCGGCTCGCCTCCCACGGAGCGAAACGCCCGCACCGGGCTATTTACGCCGCCAACGAGTATCTTTTCCGCGCGTTCGAAAATCTCACGCGAACGCGGCCGTTCGACCTTCGATTTTGTAGGTGTCACGCTCATAAAATCTCAACCCTAACTATCACGCCTTCAACCATCGCGCCGCGTCCTTGGCATGGTAAGTCAAAATAATGTCGGCTCCAGCGCGCTGAATTCCGGTCAGGATTTCCATCACGACTCGTTTTTCGTCCAGCCAGCCTTTTTGCGCGGCGGCTTTGACCATCGCGTACTCTCCGCTCACGTTATATGCCCCGACCGGCACGTCAAACGCATCCCGCACGCGACGAATCACATCAAGATACGGCAGCGCCGGCTTCACCATCACCATGTCCGCTCCTTCCTCCAAATCCAGCGCGACTTCTTTCAATGCCTCGCGCGCGTTCGCGGGATCCATCTGATAGCCACGGCGGTCGCCAAATTGCGGCGCCGAATCTGCAGCCTCGCGAAAAGGTCCATAGAAGCCCGAACAGTACTTGGCCGCATACGCGAGGATCGCAATGTCGCTAAATTTGTGCTCATCGAGCGATTCTCTAATCGCAGCAACTCGCCCGTCCATCATGTCCGAAGGCGCGACAATATCAGCGCCGGCTCTCGCATGCGACAATGCTTGCGCTGCAAGAATCGGCAGCGTCGCATCATTTGCGACATCTCCATTTTCGATTACGCCGCAATGCCCGTGATCCGTGTATTCGCACAGACAAACGTCGGTAATGACCAACAATTTCAAATTCGCTTTTCGGATCGCCTCAATCGCTCTCTGAACCACACCCTGCGCCGAAGCTGAAATCGTTCCGCGCGCATCCTTGGTCTCCGGCAATCCAAACAGAATCACTCCAGGAATCCCCAGCGCCTCTACTTCCCTGCATTCCTCGACAATCTGGTCAACGGATTGTTGATACACCCCAGGCATGGAGCCAACTTCCTTGCGCACGTTCGTGCCCGGACACACAAACATCGGATAAATCAGTCCACTAATGGATAGCCGGGTCTCGCGCACCAGTCCGCGCAACGCCTCGCTCTTTCTCAAACGGCGTGGACGATGACTCGGAAAGCTCATGCCTCTTTTGCTCCGCCAACAGACCGTTTCTTCGTGCGTGCGAGATGACCCTCTAAGGCCTCGACAACTGCCTTCGTTGTAGTATCCGCGGCTCGCGCGATTCTCTGGATCCCGGCGCCACTCAACGCATTCCCGGTCGTAGGTCCAATGGCAACCATCAACACTCTCCCCTGAAAGCTGGCCATGCGCTCCCTTCCCAACAACTCCAAAAAGTTTTGCACCGCGCTCGGACTGTAAAACAAAATACCATCAACCCCACCCTTGAGACACTCCTCTACTTTTTCCCGGTCCGTGCTGCTGGGAGCCAAGTTTCTATACGCGACGACCTCGGTCACAACCGCCCCGCATTTGCGAAGTGCAGCTGGCAAGTCCGAGTTCGCACGATCGCTCCGCGGTAGCAGAACCTTTCTACCCCGCAATTCCGCTCCAAGTTCCCGGGCGAGCCCGGCTCCGCTATGTTCCGCTGCTACATACTCGACAGAAAATCCGGCGGCTTCCGCCGCTCCCGAAGTAGCTGGACCTACAGCCGCTGCAGGTGGCAACTTCGGTAGTGCATTGAGGCTCCGGCCGACTTCTTCTCCGCGCCTCTCCAAAGCCTGAACCGCGTTTGAACTCGTAAAGAAAATCCAATCAAATGACTCGATACTGCTCAACGCCGCATCCATCGGAGCGTAGTCTTCCGGCGCTGCAAACGAAACCGTGGGCAGCAGTTTGACGGTTGCCCCCCGCGCACTGAGCTCTTCAAAGAGCTCGCTACTCTGCTGCACTGCGCGAGTAATAATTATGGTTTTGCCCGCAAGCGGGGATGCAATCCGGTTAGCCACGCTGGCGGCTCACCTCTTCAAGAATTCCCTGCGCGCCGGCCTCTATCAACAGCGTGGCCATGTGCCCGCCAAGCTCCGCAGCTTTATCCGGCGCGGAAGTCGCTCTCTGCTTTACATACTGCAGGCCGTCCACGGAACAAACGCACGCCTCCAGCACCAATTCACCGCGTTCGATTCGTGCCCAAGCCCCAAGCGGAACCTGGCACCCGCCCTGCAATGCGCCGAGCAGCGACCGCTCCGCAATAATCGCCGTTCGCGTCTCGGCGTCGTCCAACCCCGCAACAATGTCCGCAGCCTCTGTGTCTTTCAACCGGCACTCCACGCCGATGGCTCCTTGCCCTACAGCTGGCAGAAAAACTTCTGGATTCAGCGTCTCCGCGATGCGCCCGCTCCAGCCCAGGCGGTCCAGCCCCGCTTTGGCGAGCATCACCGCTTCATACTCCCCGCTTTCCACCTTTCGCAAACGCGTGTCCACATTCCCCCGCAGATCGCGCACGTCCAGATCAGGCCGGATGTGCCGAAGTTGCGCCTGCCGTCGAAGGCTTCCAGTTCCAACTCGCGCTCCCTGCCGCAGGCTGGCGAGCGTCGACCCGTTCGCGGCAACTAAACAATCTCGAACATCTTCTCGACGGCACACCGCCGGAAACATCAGCCGCGAAGGCGTGTCCGTCGGAACGTCCTTGATGCTGTGCACAGCCAAATCAATCGTTTCCTCAAGCAGCGCTTCTTCGAGTTCCTTGATGAAAATTCCCTTCCCGCCTATTTGCGAAAGCGAAGACGTCTGCAGCTTATCGCCCGAGGTCTTGATGATCACAATCTCAGCTTCCACTCCGGCGGTAGCGAAAAGCTGTTTGCGAACAAATTCCGCCTGCCATTTCGCAAGCAAGCTCCCTCGCGTACCGATGCGCAGATGCCTCACGGCTTCTCCCGGTTCGAAAGAAAAAGATCGCGTAGCGCTTCCACGTTTTGAATCTTGCGTCGCAGTTCTTTCTCTCCGCGCAACCGCTCCGCAGGTTCAAGCAATAGTTTCTCCAGCAATTCGTCCATCAAGGATTCCATGCGCTCCCGCTCCGCCGTGCTCAGGTGATTCATGGAGTCCATGCGTGCGCGAATAAACGCCTCCCGTTCTTCGCGCAGCCGCGCGCGCAGCGCGTCGACCAATCCAACCAATTCCACGCTCGCTTGCCAGGAAAGAAATTTTCCAACGTGCTCCTCCACAATCGTCTCGGCTCGAGGCACTTCACTTTCGCGCGCGTGGCGATTTTGCTCCACTATTTCCGTGAGGTCGTCGATGTTGTACATATAAATGTTGTAGAGTTCCGCCGCGGAACCTTCGATGTTCCGCGGCAGCCCCAAATCCATCAGGAATAGAGCGCGGTTGCCGCGCGCAGACATCGCCGCCTGAAGAATCTCGCGCCGCAACACCGGTTCTTCCGATGCCACTGAAGAAACCACCACATCCGCCACTGTTAACACCGTTTCCCATTCGCCCCAATCAACAACTGTTCCCTCGACGCGTAGCGCCAACTCATCAGCACGCTCGCGCGATCTGTTCATAATAAATAGCCGCGCAATTCCTCTGTCTCTAAGCTGGTTGACGACCTGCTCGCTGATCGTCCCCGCGCCCAGCACAAGGGCGCTTCGCTCCTTCATTTTTCCAAAAATCCGTTCCGCGAGCTTTACACCGGCGGACGCCACAGACATCGGCCGCGCTCCCAATTCCGTTTCCGACCGCACGCGCTTTCCCACTTCGAGCGCTCCTTGAAACAACCGGTTCAGCACTGGGCCGGTGGCACCATATTCGTGTGCATAGCGATACGCTTCGCGCACCTGTCCCAGAATTTCCGCTTCACCCAGAAGCATCGAATCAAGCCCTGCCGAAACACGGAAAAGATGCCGCACCGCCGCGCGGTCGTAGTGGTGATAGAGCGACACACTAAGCACATCCGCCCGAACTGCATGAAATTCACTCAGAAAAGATGACAGTCCCGGCGCGCATTCGTGCGAACTCTCCGGCGGCACGCCATAAATCTCGCTGCGATTGCACGTTGATAGCACGAGCGTCTCTTGCAGAATCCCCCGCGAACGCAACTCTTCCGCCGCCTTCCGCGACTGTTCCGCCGTGAAAGACACCCGCTCCCGCACCTCAACCGGCGCCGTCCGGTGATTCAATCCGACAAGAACAATTTCCATCCCGCTCCCTACTCCGCCGACTCTATCGCGCCACTTCCTATCCAACCTCAATCTGTAGGGGAGGGGCTTGCCCCTCCCTCGCTTCGCTCGCCCACCAACTCCGTAGGTGTTTTCCCAAATGTAGGGGCGCGCTTCAGCGCGTCCCCTCTTTCCTCAAAAATACCGATGACTCTGCGAAAGATACAAATTCACCACCGTAAAACTCATCACCACCACAAAAAAATTAAAAATGCACAGCCGCGATGCCCTAGCCCCGCGCCACGCCGCCGTCCGCGCCAAATGAAAATAAAGCACGTACAGAAGCAATACCAGCAAAGTAATGACGTACTTCGGGTCGTAGTACCAAATCTGACCGTGAAGCCGATCGACCCACACAAAACCCAGCACGGTTCCAATCGCGATCGACAGAAGCCCGACCAGCACGCTGGACCGGCTCATCCGCTCAAGAAGCTCCAGCGGCGGCAGCCTCCACACGACGTTGCTCATCTTACGGCTCCGCAAAAGCCGCTCTTCGCCCAGAAAAATCAAGCTGAACACAAACGAGAGCGCAAACGCCGCGTACGCAAGAATGCTCAGCGTGACGTGAAAAGCGAAAATCACTCCCTTCGCAGGCGCAGGCGACAAGCGATCGGCCGGCGCCAGATGCGCCGCCATAAAAAACACAAGGATAAAGGGCAGGACAAACGCTCCAACGGAGCGCTGCCGGTGAAAAAGCTCCAGACCTAAATACGTCAACGCAAGAAGCCACCCAAAAAGCGACATCGACCCATACAAATCGTGGTAAGGAACGGTGTGTAGCCCCCGCGACCGTTCCAACAGCGCAAAATAATGCGCAACCAGCCCCACACCAAGCAGCAATGTCCCCAGCCGCCCAATCGTCTCTTTACCCGTATTCAGAAAGCCCAAATAAAAAACCAGACTCCCCACGTACGCGACAATCGTCAAAAATAAGAACAAATGATTCATGAACCTACGATCCTATGTTCCCGGGCCAGGCCGGGCAGCCCAACCATAGCGCCACCGAACGTACCAAATCTAATCTTATCCAGAGTATAGCCCACCCGAGTGGTAGCCCGCACAGCCCTTGAGACTCATCTTCGTATTTCGCGTTCCGTATTTCGAATCCCCCTCGCGTTCTGCAATCATCACACGGATTTGCTATCCTCTTTCTCAGGCCTAAGACGCAACATGACCAGCACTTCCGCTCCTATCAATCGAAAGGACCTCTTTCTCCGCGCATGCCGCGGCGAAACCGTACCGCGCCTCCCCGTCTGGATGATGCGCCAAGCCGGTCGCTACCTTCCCGAATACCGCGCCATCCGCGCCAATCACGCCTTCCTCGAAGTCTGCAAAACGCCCAACCTCGCCGTTGAAGTCTCGCTCCAACCTTTCCGCCTCCTCGGCGTCGACGCCATTATTGTCTTCTCGGACATCCTGATTCCCGCAGAAGCCATGGGCCTCACACTCGAACTCGGCGACGCCGGCCCCAATCTCCCCGAACCCGTACGCTCGAAGCGCGACGTCGAAAAACTAAGACTCTTCGACCCCGAAACCGAAACAGCCTTCCTTCCCGAAACCATCCGCCGCATCGCGCATGAAGTCGGCCCCACCGTCCCCGTCCTCGGTTTCGCGGCCGCGCCCTGGACCCTCGCCTGCTACATGGTCGAAGGCCGCGCAAAAGAAGGCTTCTCCACCGTCAAAAGTTTTCTCCTCAGCGAACCGGCCACGTTCCGCGATCTCCTCCATCGCATCGCGCAAGCCACAATTCCCTATCTAAAAGCGCAAATCGCGGCTGGAGCCGCTGCGGTCCAACTTTTCGACACCTGGTGCGGCGAACTCGCCCTCCCGGATTACGAACAATTCGCTCTCCCCGCGGCGCAAGAAATTATCTCCGCCCTCGCGACTTCGCACCCGCAAACTCCCGTCATCTATTACACCAAGGCCTCCCACCACCTTCTCCCCGCTATCGCTCGCTCCGGTGCCAACGTCCTCAGCGTTGACTGGCGCATCGACATGCGCGCCCTTCGCCAGCAACTCGGCCCGAAAATCGCCATCCAGGGCAACGTGGACCCCGCTATTCTCTTCGCCCCGCCCGACCAAATCCGCCATGCCACGCAAGAAGCCATCGGCGCTCTCGGCGGGCGCGGCCACATCCTCAACCTCGGCCACGGCATCCTCCAACACACCCCAGTCGAAAACGCCAAGCTCTTTATCGAAACCGGCCAGCAAGTTTTGCTGCATGACGCTGTAGGGGTGGGGCTTGCCCCACACGCGCACACCGGACGCGGAAGCACCTCATGACCGTTCCTCATCCCACTCTCGAAACCATGCGCGAAGAACTTCGCGTAAGCGAAGCCTTCCTAATCCGCTATAACCGTCCCGGCCCCCGCTACACCAGCTACCCCACCGCCCCGGTCTGGAACGACTCCTTCGGCCCCGCCGACCTAGAAAAGGTCCACGCCGAAGCCGACGCCGCCAAATCCCCCGTCTCCCTCTACATGCACATCCCCTTCTGTGAAAGCCTCTGCCTCTTCTGCGCCTGCAACGTCATAATCCAAAAAAACAAAGCCGTCGCGCCCCCTTACCTGGAAATCCTAAAGCGCGAAATCACCAGCGTCAGCCAACACGTCTCCAAAGATCGCTCGGTAGTCCAATTTCATTGGGGCGGCGGCACGCCCACCTATCTCACTCCTCCCCAAATCGAAGATCTCTTCGGCTTCGCCAAGGATCACTTTACCTTCTCCCCCGACGCCGAAATCGGCATTGAAGTCGACCCCCGCGTCACCAGCCGCGAACATCTCGAAACCCTCCGCAAACTAGGTTTCAACCGCCTAAGCATGGGCATCCAGGATTTTCACCCACTAGTCCAAAAAACCATCAACCGCGTCCAGCCCTACGAACTCACTCGCGATCTCATCCAATCCGCCCGCGACCTCGGCTTCGACTCCGTCAACGTCGACCTCATCTACGGCCTCCCCTACCAAACCGCCGAAACCTTCGCCCACACCGTCGACCAAATCCTCGAACTCACGCCCGACCGCGTCGCCCTCTTCAGCTACGCCCACGTCCCCTGGCTCAAAAAACAGCAAAATTCCTTCGAAGGCCATCTTCCCGAAGGCATGCAAAAATTCGAAATCTTCCGCACCGGCCTCCTTAAATTTCTCGAAGCAGGCTATCTCTACATCGGCATGGACCACTTCGCCAAGCCCGGCGACGAACTCGCCACCGCGCAGCAAAATCGCACTCTCCATCGCAATTTCCAGGGCTACACCACCAAAGCCGGCGCCGATCTCTACGGCATGGGCATCACTGCCATCAGCGGCATCCAAAACGCCTACGCCCAAAATCAGCGCGACATCCCCACCTGGGAAAAAGCCGTGAACGAACGCGGCATCGCCACCATGCGCGGCTACCACCTCTCCGAAGACGACCGCCTCCGCCGCACAGTAATCAGCCGCCTGCTCTGCCACACAATTGTCTTGAAGGATGAAATCTCAAAAGAATTCGGAATCGATTTCGATCGCTATTTCGCCGACGAACTAACCCGCCTAGAACCCTTCCGCGAAGACGGCCTGATTGTCCTCACCCCTAACGAAATCCGCACCACCCCCCTAGGCCGCATCTTCATCCGCAACGCCGCCATGCTCTTCGACCCCTACCTGGAAAAACAAAACCTCAACGCCAAGCCCCTCTTCTCCAAAACCCTCTAGTCCCCCGCTTACTGCCGCGACAGCACACAAACGCGATACCGCCCCAAAATGTCATTCCGAGCGAAGCGAGGAATCCGCTCTTTCGCCTTTGTAGGGGCGCGATTCATCGCGTCCCTTTCTCCGCGCCATCCAACCAACATTTCAAAGCCAGCCGAACGCTTTTCTTTCACGTTGCTCCTGCAAACGTGTTGGCCTGTTTACCCTAATCCTCGAAGGGCGCAGAGAAAAATCCCTCTTCGCATTTTATGGAGCGACACGAAGAATCGTGCGGCGCCTCTTTGGGCTCCAATGGCGCCATAAACACCTCGCCTCCCTTTCCCCTTGCCAAACTAGGAGAGCCTCCGGTACACTCCTAGTCTAACTAGGGGACCATCACACAGTGACCAAAACCGCGGAACTACTCCCAGGCACGCTCGATATGCTCATCCTCAAAGCCGTATCCCTGAAGCCGCTGCACGGTTACGGAGTGTTGGTGCGCATCCGACAAATCTCTGGTGACGCGCTCGAGATTCCGCAGGGCTCCTTGTATCCGGCGCTCTACCGATTGGAGCATCACGGTCTCATCGCCGCAGAATGGGGCCAGAGCGAAAACAACCGCCGCGCGAAGTTTTACACCTTAACAACCGCAGGCCGTCGTCGTCTTCGTGACGAAACAGCCGGCTGGAACCGTCTTGCCACCGCGATTGCCGCCGCCTTGAATACCACGTCGGAGGAGGTCTGACATGTTCAAGCGCTTGCGTTCTCTGTTTCGTGTCCTCGCTCGCCGGCGCGAATTTGAAGACGGTATGACCGAGGAGCTCCGCTTTCATATCGAGCAATACACCGATGAGCTCGTGAGCGCCGGCATGTCCCGGGAAAAAGCCGCACGCCTAGCACAGCAAGAGCTCGGCAGCCTCACCAACGTAAAAAGTGACTGCCGCGAATCGTTTGGCGTTCACCTGTTCGACGAAAT
The DNA here is from genome assembly GCA_963784015.1 of uncultured Acidobacteriota bacterium. Lineage (GTDB taxonomy): Bacteria > Acidobacteriota > Terriglobia > Acidiferrales > UBA7541 > Acidiferrum. The sequence continues at coordinate 1,696,510 of CAWAPX010000013.1, read as the reverse complement.
CCGCAGGCAGCTGAATTACGCCGCCCGTCTACTTCGCAAAACGCCTGGATTCACAGCTACCGCTCTTCTGACACTCGCCGTTTGTTTAGGCGCCAATCTGACAATTTTCGCCGTCATCGACTCCGTCCTGCTCCGTCCACTGCCATTTCCCGAACCAGCCCGCCTCGTGACGATATTCAACACGTATCCGAAAGCCGGCGTCGATCGCGACGGCTCGTCGGTGACCAACTACTACGAACGCCGCGGTCAAATTCCCGCTTTCACCTCGCTCGCAATCTATGCCTATAGCAGAGAGATTATCGGTGACCCTGGCTCCACGGCACGCGAGCAGACCATGCGAGTCTCTCCGGATTTTTTCGCTACTCTTGGGCTGGGCCCCGCAATCGGACGCACTTTCAATGACGAGGAAACCACTTCTGAAACCGACCACGTGGCCATTCTTTCCGACACATTTTGGCGGCAACAATACAACTCAGATCCCCACATCATCGGTAAGCAGATTCGTGTAAACGCCGTTCCCAGAACCGTGATCGGCGTCTTGCCTCCGACCTTCCGCTTTCTTTCCGCCGATACCCGGTTGTTCCTCCCACTGGCGTCGCGCCCCGAAGATCGCACGCCCAGGGATCGCCATTCCGGAGGAAACGTCATCCAAATGATCGCGCGGCTTGCACCGGGCGCCACTCTCGCGCAAGCCCAATCGCAGCTCGACGCGCAGAACGCCACGTTGGAGCTAGACGATCCCCAAGCCAAAATGATTGCCGACGCAGGCTTCCGTTCCCTGATCGTGCCATTGCATGCCGACCACGTCGCCGCCATCCGTCCCACTCTTCTGTTGTTGCAAGCCGGCGCGATGGCCCTGCTATTGATCGGCGCGGTCAACCTTGTAAACCTGCTTCTCGTCCGTGCCAGCAGTCGAGTTAAGGAATTAGCCGTTCGCCAGGCGCTTGGCGCAAGCCGGGGATACCTCGTCAGCGAAGTGATCGTCGAGACCACCTTGCTCACAATTGTCGGTGGGCTACTCGGACTCGCCGTCGGCGCCGGTGGAATCCATCTTCTGCGCATACTGGGGGCTGACCGCTTGCCCTTGGGAAGTCGCATCTCCTTCGACGCGCGCTTGGCACTGGTCGGCTTGGTGGCAGCCATCTTTATGGGCATCCTGTTCGCAGTGCCCATCGCCTGGTTCAATCTTCGACGACATCTCGGCAATGCCCTTCAATCGGAGGGCCGCGGAGGAACGAGCAGCCGCGCCGCTCAAATTCTGCGCCATGGCTTCATCGTCTCTCAAGTGGCCTTAGCGTTCATGCTCTTGGTAGGCGCCGGTCTGCTGGCCGTCAGTCTTCAGCGTGTGATGGCCGTTTCTCCCGGCTTCCAGTCCGACCACGTCCTCACCGGCCAAATCCTTCTTCCGTGGGCAAACTACCCGAACTCAGCTCGTTTGAAATTTGTGGAAAGCCTGCTAGACAAAACCAGCCGCATGCCCGGAGTCTTGGCCGCGGGCGTGGTCGACAATGTCCCCTTCAGCGGTAAGACCGGCAAAAGCGCCGCCACCGTAAGAGGCTACATTGTCCCTCCAGGCGAATCCGTGCGAGGCAACTACTCCTACGGCGTCAGTGGGGACTACTTTCGCGCCATGGGCTTCTCCCTGCGCGCAGGGCGTTTCCTCACCACCGACGATTCACTCCGTTCCGAGGGCGTCTGCGTCGTCGATGAAGACTTCGCGCGGCACTACTGGCCAAACGCCAGCGCCATTGGCCAACAATTGTGGGATGGGTCCGAAGAGGGAAAGGAATCGGACGTGTACACAGTCGTCGGCGTTGTCGGCGGCGTGAAACAAGCAGGGCTCGCCGAGGTCGAAGCCCAGGGCGCGGTTTATTATCCCTACGCCTTCCGCATCGGTGACAGCTTCTTCGTCGCCGTCCGCACGAGCCTTCCTCCGGAATCGCTCGGCTTGGCGCTCCAAAAAGCAGTTCGCCAAATCGACCCCAACATACCAATCAGCGACGTCCAGTCGATGGACACTCGTATTACCGATAGCCTTGTCGCCCGTCGCTCCCCAGCGCTGCTCTCTGGCCTCTTCTCCGCTATCGCTCTGCTGCTCACCGCCATCGGCACCTACGGCGTGCTGAGCTACGCCGTAGCACAGCGTCGACGCGAAATCGGTCTGCGCATGGCCCTCGGTGCGCAACCGCGGCAAATCCGTATCCAATTTCTTTCTCTCTCGCTCCGCCTGCTCGCCACCGGAACAATACTAGGCATCATCGGAGCATGGCTCACAGGCCAAGCCATGCAAGCGGTCCTTTTCCACGTACAGCCGCTCAATCCGGCAATCCTCGCGAGTGCTGCATCCCTCATGGGACTGGTCTCTCTAGCCGCCTGCCTCCTACCATCTCAACGCGCCGCCAGCATATCCCCGATGGAAGCCCTCGCAGAGCAGTAGAAATTCCGCTCATACTCAGCCAACCTCCGCCACAAGTCTCCTCAAAAATATTTGTCATTCGGAGCGAAGCGACGAATCTGCATTTTGCTCCAGTAGGGGCACGATACATCGTGCCCTCTTTTTGGCCTCCGCCCGACCATCAAATCGAGCAAAGCAAGCCGACGCTTTTTCTTTCACGCTTGCTCCTGCGATCGTGTCGGCCTGTTTACTTGGACCCTGTCACTTTTTACGATTGTGGGGGTTCTGGCGCAAAGCTAACGTTTTAAGCCTGTTGGGTAGAAAATACCCAAATGAGCCCGTCCAGGGCCGGTTCGCAATGGGGTGATGCGACGGCAATCGTGAAGCGCTATTTCCACATCGACTCCCTGGAAACCGGAGAGGAGAAATGCCAATGAGGAAGTATTTGATTCTTGTCGCCGTTCTGTTGGGGAGCGTCACAACCACTGTGGCTCAAGATGTTCGTTATAACTTCGCGCAGGACGAAGATTTTTCAAAATATAAGACGTACAAATGGGTCGATGTGAAGGGTGCTGACCAAGCGGACCAGCTCACGCAGAACCAAATCAAGGCAGCTATTGATGCTAACTTGGCGACGAAGAGCTTACAAAAGGTCGATTCTGATACCGCCGATCTGTACATCGATATTCAAACTGCAGTTGGCACAGAGAAGCAGTTCACCGCGTACAACACAGGCTGGGGTTATGGACCTGGCTGGGGTCGGGGCTGGTACGGATATGGCGGCGGTATGTCCACAACCACAGGATCCACAACCACGATTTATGTGGGGCAACTTGGAGTCGATATGTATGACAGTACCAAGAAGGAGTTGGTGTGGCGTGGAACAGCAAGCAAAACCATTGACCCCAAGGCCAAACCAGAGAAGCAGCAAAAGAACATTACCAAGGCGGTTGACAAGCTCTTGAAGAATTACCCACCCAAGAAGAAATAAATCGCACTGGCCAGCCAAGTTCGGGCTAGTGGACAATCCTAAACGCAGTGGAACGATTTTGACTTTTTCGAGGTCTGGGGTTGGCCCGGATTTGAGAGAACAAATGCCCGTGAGCGTAGAAACCCTCGAGAAAGCATCAGCGCGGTACTTCAAGACAAAGTTAGGAGAGGCGGAGGGTGCCCCAGGTTCGTTTTTTGAACCTGGGTCTTGGGTCTGACTTTCTTTGGCTTCGTTCTCCTCGCAATCCACAGGGCTTAACCGCCCCAAAACACGTCATTTTTGATCGCCAAATTTCCCCGAATCCCTAATCCTCTTATCAACTTATGCCCCATAAGCACGCCGTTCGAATCATTACTATATGAGAAATAACTTGACAAGTCATCACATCCGCGGTAAAATGTTTCGTGAAATTAGCTTTCCGGCACAGCCGACCGTCCCCCTCTTCTCTGGGCAACCGGCGTTTACCCCGATCTGATCGGGGTGCTCTCCACGTCTCTGCGTTATCCTTTTCTTCTTCTTTCTCTATCTCCTCGCCGCCCTTCTGTGCACACGCAGGAATGCCCACAACTCCAGTCCCCTCAACCATTTACTTCATAACTCGCGGACACCCCCGGGTGGGGGGTATACAACCTCGCCACTCGTCCTCCGCGCGCTCTGTGTTAAAACCAACCCGGCCCTCCACGCCAACCGATCCGTTCAACGCAAAACCATGCACGCCAACGTTAACCCCTTTATCCGCAACGCTTACGAAAAACCGGGGGAGGGGTACCAACAGCGCGAGCGGTCCATGTAGGGTCGTCCTTCCGTGGAGAACCGTTTCTCCGGTTCAACTCCTGAACCTTGAACTCCTCAGCCTCAGCCTCAGCCTCCGCTCTCCGCAGGTCAGCTGTGAGCTGCTCGCCCCGAGCCTCGAAGGGTCGACTGTCAGCCCCGTCGCTGCCAGCATAAGTCCTTTGTCCGCAACGTTTACAAAAAACCCGGGGGAGGGTGGCACAGACTTCAGTCTGTGCAAACTGTTACCTCACCTCGGCGGGAAAGCGAGCCTACGGCGGTATCGCCGAGCCAAAATGATACGATGGCTCCCGATGGAGATTGTAGGGGCGCAATTCATTGCGCCCTACCCAGACAAGCAAGCGAACCAATGACCACCCACGTCCCAGTCCTAATCGTCGGCGCCGGAATCTCCGGCCTAACTTGCGCCTACCACCTGCGCAAATCCGGCATCGACGCCCACATAGTCGAAGCCTCCCCACAGCCAGGCGGCGTGGTCCGCTCCGAGCGCCGCGACGCCTTCCTCCTAGAACTCGGCCCACAAAGTTTCAGCGGCACTCCCCCACTCCGGAGTCTCTGCCGCGACCTCGGCATAGAAAATGAATTAGTCGAAGCCCCGCACAGCGCACCCAGATTCATCCTGATCAACGGCAGGCTAAAAGCTGCTCCTCTCAGCCCGCCGGCCTTCTTCGCCTCTTCCCTCTTCAGCGCCAAAACAAAATTCAGCATTGTCCGCGATCTCCTCGGACGCACTACTCCCCCCTACTTAGACGAATCCGTCGCCGCCTTCACACGCCGTAAATTCTCCGCCGAACTCCTCGACAAACTCGTCGGTCCTTTCGTTTCTGGCATTTACGCAGGCGATCCGGAAAAACTCAGCCTTCGCGCCGCCTTTCCCCAACTCTACGAAGCCGAACGCAGCTCCGGCAGCGTCTTCCGCGGCATGATACGCGCCGCAAAATCCAAACCCGGCCCAAAGCAACGCCCGACTCTCCAATCCTTCCGCGACGGAAACGAAACTTTAATCAAGGCCCTCGCGGCAAATCTCGGCCCAGCCCTCCGTTGCGGAGTACAAGCCACAGCGATTCAGCAGAGCGGCGACGAAGTGCAGCAATCTGGTGATGCGCAATCGAGCAAAGCATTTGCGGTCGCCGTCAACACAACGTCTGGCGCGGAAACAGTCGTCGCCGACCGTCTCGTTCTCGCGTTGCCAACCAATGTCGCCGCGAAACTCCTCCCTCCTAATATCGCAACTCCGTTTGAGGAAATCGAATACGCTCCCCTTGCTGCCGTTTCGCTCGGATACCGCAGAGAAGACGTAGGACACTCGCTGGAAGGCTTCGGCTTTCTCATCCCGCGCTCCGAGGGGCTGCGCACGCTTGGCACCGTCTGGAATTCGTCGCTCTTTGCCAATCGCGCGCCGCAAGGCTCCGTTCTACTCACCAGCTTCATCGGCGGCGCGACAGATCCTCAAGCTGTAGCACTCTCCGCCGAGGAGATAAGTGCGATAGTCCATCGCGAAATTTCCCAGGTCCTCGCGATCCGCAATCAACCGACGTTCTCAAACGTCGAGATCTATCAGCGTGCTCTGCCTCAATACGACCTCGGCCACACCACGCGTATCGCCAATCTCGAGCGAGAATCTTCCGCTCTTCTAAACATCAAGCTTGTGGGAAACTATCTTCGCGGCCCGGCCATCGGCGCCTGCATCGAACAAGCCCTGGCTGTAGCCGATGAAATTCGAGCCCGCGTTTCAGGTGCAAGTTCAGGATGACCAAAACTAGCACAGTCATCCGAATTTCTTTTTTCGCCGTATAGTCTTTGAGGAGAGGAAGAAGCCGACACTCGTGTTCCTGGCGGCTTTCACATCCCGCGGTCCCCGCGAAGTGCCGCTTGACGCGACGCTGCTGTCGAGCCTTCTTCAAAAAGACGTGAGCGCCTTTGAACAGCTCTACGATCGCCACTCGCGCCTCGTCTATGGGCTGGTCCTGCGCATTCTGCAGCATGCCTCGACCTCCGAGGAAGTCGTTCAAGATGTCTTCCTCCAACTCTGGCGCAATGCCGATCAATACGATTCCTCGCGTGGCCCGTTTGTCCCCTGGCTGTGTACCATGGCGCGCAACCGCGCCCTCGATCACCTTCGTCTGAAAAGCGAGCGCCAACGCCGACGCGAGGATCTACCCGACGAACTGCCGAGCGTCGTAGTCGCGCCGGATTACGAAAAAGCTCTCGATGAAAAACGCCGCGCCGAACGCGTCCGCGCACTGATGGCTTCGCTCAGTCCGCAGCAGAAAAAAGCCATCGAGCTTGCTTATTTTGAGGGCTTAAGCCATTCGGAGATTGCGGCAACTTTGAAAGAACCGCTCGGCACGGTAAAAAGCTGGATTCGTAACGGTTTGCTTCGCCTGAAAGAAGGATTGCAGGCAACAACGTGAAAAACTGCGACCAATTTCGTGAGCTGATCGAAGCCTACGCTCTAGGCGCGCTTGATCTCGAAGACCGCGTCGCGCTCGAAGCGCATCTGGCGACCGGCTGTCCGGAGTGCGCCAAGGCTGTCGAAGAAGCGCGCTGGCTCGTCAGCCAACTCGCTTACACGGCTCCCCAAGCGGCTCCCTCGGACATGCTCAAAGGCCGGCTGATGCAAACGGTCCGCGCGGAGGCGCAGTTACAGGCAAAGCCGCAAGTGCTCCCTGCGAAGAGCGCAATTCCCTTCTGGCTCTGGGCAGGCGTGGCCGCGCTGCTTGTCTTCTCGATTTACTCCGCATGGAATGCGCGCCACTTGCAAATTGAAATTCGCGAAGCCAATAGTCGCGCGGCAACCCTTGCCGAAGAGCGCCAAAAGGTCGAGCAACAATTAGCTGCAGCCAAGCTCGAGGCAAAGATTCTGATGGATCCGAGTTCCGTGAAAATCATGCTACCTGGGAGCGACACTAAGGGACCGCAACTGGAAGCCAAATGGCAATCTCAGCTGGGCATGGTCGTCATGGGAGAAAAGATTCCGATGCCCTCTCCGCATCACGTCTTGCAATTGTGGTTCATTCCCAAAGCGCCAGGAATGAAGCCCATGCCCTCGATGATGACTTGGCCCGATGCAAATGGAAAACTTGTTATGCTGGTTTCCAATCCGCCGGAATCCATGGACGCCACCAAGGCTATCGCCATCACCGAAGAACCCGAAGGCGGGAGTGCATGGCCGACCACCACGCCACTTTGGGTCGGTGGCGTCAGCTAAAAACGACCGCGCAACTCAGCCAGACGTTAACTGACGATGTGTCTTTCGGCATAACGCAACGCGAGGCGAACTTTGCGCCGTTTCGCCGCGCCTTGAAACCGATGCTTCTCTTCCGCTGTCTTCAAAATCAGGGGAGCGACAGGCTTCGGTTGTTTCGTGAATTCATCAATCGCCACAAACGTAACGTACGCCGTGGTCGTGTGCTTGCGTTCGCCAGTCATGGCATTCTCGGAATAAACTTCGACGCCAACTTCCATCGAGGTACGGAACACGCGGTTGACTTGCGATTTCAAATTGACAAGTTCTCCCAAATTCACCGGGTTACGAAAATCAATGTAGTCCACCGAGGCGGTTACGACGTGGCTGTTCGAGTGACGATGCGCGGCCATCGCCGCAACCATGTCCACCAAATGCATCACCTGTCCGCCAAGCAATTTTCCCAAAGGGTTCGTCTGTGCCGGCAGCACTATCTCCGTCATCTCCGACCGCGACGCATTGACAGGCTTTCCCTTCAACGCCAATTCCCCACTCATCTCACTCTTTACCAGCTGCTTGCGCTTCATTCGTTCCCTTTCGTAGCACAGGCACTCTTGCCTGTGCGCCTTTTGCGGCACAGCAACGCTCACCTAACCCGCCTGTATCTCAGCCGTTCCCTGCTATCTTTCGGACGCAGTCTCTTTCCCCGTATAATACGGGAGCAAACCATGACAGACCAAAAGAAAACCCGTCGACAGATGCTCGAAGAGTTCGTTGCTAAAAAGCCCGACGACGCTTTCTCTCGCTATGGCCTTGCAATGGAGTGTATGAATAGCGGCGATCCAGGTGCTGCTGACGGCCACTTCCGTGCGCTGATCGAGCGCACTCCCGATTATATTCCGGCTTATCTAATGTACGGCCAGATGCTTGCGCGCGAATCGCGCAATGAGGAAGCCAAACACGTTCTCACCGTTGGCATGATAGCCGCCGCAAAAAAACACGACGATCACGCCCGCTCCGAAATGGAAACCTTGCTCGCCGAATTGTCCTGACAGCGCGCCGGTGAATCTTGGTGTCGCTTGGAATCGAGTACGCGGCATAACCACGCGAATGTGATTTGCATACGCCTTGCTCGCAAGGGGACGCGATGAATCGCGCCCCTACACAGAAAAGCGTCCTCTTTTCGTTTCGCTCGGCCTACCGCGATTCGTATAAGGAGAACTTCGAGGCTTGCGGAAGGCGGCGCTTTAGATTTATGGGTTTTTACTCGTAGCGCAGGGCGATGACGGGGTCGACCCGAGTTGCTCGCCGCGCTGGAATGTAACTCGCCAGTAGCGCCACAAAGAAGAGGAATAGCGCTACTTCTACAAACGTTGCGGGATCGGTCGGCGTCACATGGAAAAGGAATCCTTTCATTAGCCGTGTCAGAGCAAACGCTCCCGCGGAGCCTAGCGCGATGCCAAGCAAGGTCAGCCGCATGCCATTGCTCAACACCAGGCGCAGCACGCTGCTCTGTCCGGCTCCCAGAGCCATGCGAACGCCAATTTCGTGCGTTCGCTGCGCGACGGTGTTGGACATCACACCGTAAATTCCCAGGCTGGCGAGTATCAACGCCAGTCCTGCAAACAAGCTGAGCAGTGTTGTGCGCAACTGTGGCTGCGCTACGGCCTGCGCCATCAACTGGTCACCGGTAGAAATGTCCGCGACAGGTTGGTCTTTATCTACCGACGTTACCTGGCTCCGCAGCACGCTTGCCATCTGCGACGGATCGGAGTCCGACCGTACGAATAGTGTCATGTCGCTCCATGCCATTTGTGTGTAAGGCTCGTACGCAGCCATTGTCGCTGCTTCTCCGAGGCCATCGTCTTTCACGTCGCCCACGACGCCAACGATTTCGCGCGGTACGGGTACCGCGGCGCCAACGCCGATTTTGATCGTCTGCCCGATGGGATTTTTGTCATGAAAAAACCGCTGGGCAATCGTCTGGCTGATAATTGCGACGCGGGGACGGCCTGCGGAATCCTCGGGCGTAAAGAATCGTCCCACTAGCAGCGGAATTCCGAGTGTATGGAAATAATTCGAACTGACAACGTAATACCCTGCTGAAGGCTGATCGCTGGGGGAAAGAGCTTCAAGATCTTTCGTGGCGAACGAGAAAGACAGGTTTGATCCTTCCATCGGATTCCCGCTGGAAGCCGCAACTTCCTTTACTCCCTGCACCAACTGAATGCGTTCAAGCAGCTGAGTGAAAAATTGCGTTTTCTGCGCATCCGTTGAATATTTTGATCGCGGCAAGGAAACATCCGCAGTGGCAATATTCTTGTATTGAAAGCCAGGATCTACAGTCTGCAACCTCAGAAAGCTCTTCAAAAGCAAGCCAGAGCCGACCAGAAGAACAAGCGCCAGCGTCGTTTCCAGCACCACGAGCGCGCTGCGCACGCCTTGTCGCCCAGCACTAGCCGTTCTGCCGCCATCCTTCAGCGTTTCCGATGGGGCTCCTCGCGTAATTTGAAGCGCCGGTGCAAAACCAAACAGCAATCCAGTCAGAACTGCCACGCCGGCAGCAAAACCGAGCACAGGTAAATCCAAACCAATATTGGCCGCCCGCGGCAAGTTGGAAGGAGGCAGAGTCCGCAGCGCGCGAATGGCCCACTCGGCCAATAATAGTCCGGCTCCTGTGGCTATTCCGCTAAGCAGAACGCTTTCCGTCAATAGTTGGCGAGCTATACGTAGCCGGCTTGCGCCGAGCGAAAAACGAATCGCAATTTCTCTCTGTCGCGCCGTCGCGCGAGCCAGCAGAAGATTTGCAACGTTGGCACAGGCAATTAGCAGGAGAAATCCAACTGCTCCAAACAAAACCAGAAGCGTTGGCCGGACATTTCCGACAGTCGCTTCATTCAGCGACAGCAACTTTGCACTCCAACCCGTATTCGTCTTCGGATACTGCTGCTCGAGCCGCTTCGAAATGGCAACCATTTCCGATTGCGCTTTATCCATACTTACGCCCGGCTTTAACCGCGCCATCACACGCAGATAGTGCGCGCCCCTAGCCCCCGGACCCAGCGCATCAGCATCAAACTCCGAAGGGAGCCACAAATCCACGCCGCGCGGAAACTGGAAGCCCTCTTGCATTACGCCTACGACGCGATAGGACTGCCCATCGAGGGTCAAAGATTTTCCGAGGACTAGCGGATCACGTCCGAAACGGCGTGTCCACAAGCCGTAGCTAAGGACAACGACGCCAGCTTTGCCCATCACGTCGTCTTCAGACAAGAAAGTTCGCCCCATCGCTGGCGTGGCTCCCATTACCGCGAAAAAAGACGACGCTACGCGAGCGCCGCTTATTCGTTCCGGTTCCGCGCCGCCGGTATAGTTGAAATCTCCTCTGGCGATCGAGGCTATCTGCTCAAACGAAGTCGAATCCTTTTTCCAATCCATGTAGTTCGGCGGCGAAACGGAGAATTGAGGAAATCCCCTGTGGGATTGCTCTCCAATACGAGGACGATGCGATCCGGGTCGTTATAAGGAAGGGGACTTAACAGGACGCCATGAATCACTGAAAAAATGGCGGTGTTCGCGCCAATCCCAAGAGCGAGCGTCAAAATTGCGACAGTCGCAAAACCGGCGTTCTTCCGGAGCATCCGCAAACCGCAGCGGACATCCTGCCAGAGCGACTCGATGAAAGTGAGACTATTCATGCGGTAGATCTCCTCTCGGATCTGCGTAGGATTGCCGAGCTTTCGCCTTGCGGCATAGCGCGCATCTTCGGGTGTCATGCCTCGGGCAATGTTTTCTTCGGTCTCAATCTCGAGGTAGGTTTGCAGCTCGCGCTCACGTTCTTCATTCCAGCGCGCACGGCGGAAGAAACGCGTCCATGGCATGGCACTATTCCTTAGCGGGGCGAAGGACCCGGTTGATGGCGCCGACTAATTGCTCCCAGCGGCTGGTTTGCTGAGCCAACTGCCGCCGGCCTGCGGCAGTCAACCGGTAATAACGTGCTTTGCGGTTGTTTTCGGATGTTCCCCAGAACGAAGCAATCCAGCCTCGATCTTCCAGGCGATGGAGCGCCGGGTAGAGCGAGCCATGTTCGACCTGAAGAACGGCGTCGGAGCGATGTTCGATAACGTGGGCGATGGTGTGCCCGTGCGCTGCGCCGAGGACGAGCGTCTGCAAAATCAACAGGTCCAGCGTGCCCTGGAGCAAATCTGCCTGCAAAGGAGGTGCGCCTCGTTTAGCCATGCAGCCCGCTTTATACTCCCATAGATGATCTACTACAAGAGCGTTTCTCGTACGCTTAGACGTATGGTCTTCAAGAAAGTCGCTATTTCGATTGAAGAGCACTCTCGGTAGACAATCTATGGGTTAGCGCTCGCGAGCTCGCGTGCCCTTGCTCCGCCGCAGCATGCTTTCCCACGCTCTGATATGATTTGAGGAGGAACAATGCGGCCCGATCGCATTCCGCTCTTTCCACTAAACGTCGTTCTTCTCCCCGGCGCGGACCTTCCCCTGCACATCTTCGAGCCGCGTTATCTGGAAATGGTAAGCCGCTGCTTGAAGGAAAAATCTGAGTTCGGCGTACTCCTGGGGGTATCCAAAGGTGTTACGCGCGTAGGCTGCACCGCGGAGATCATCGAAGTTGTGAAGCGCTATGACGACAAAACCTTGGATATTTTGACGATAGGCCGCGAGCCATTCCGCGTTATCGAGTTCTTCGACGAGAATCCTCTGGCGGAGGGGATCGTCGAATATCTCGAGGACCGCGAATCTGCTCCCAACCCGTCGACGCGCAACGAACTTGTTGGGCTTTACGAGACTTGCCACACTCTTATCTTTGAGGACTATCCGAAGAGCGCCGACCGCGACCCGAGAGCGCAAATTTCGTTCATCATCGCAGGAACCCTACCGATGGATATGCTCTGGAAGCAGCAGATACTCGAACTTCGGTCGGAAGCGGAACGGCAAGAGCGGCTCGTCGGGTATCTCCGCGAGTGGGCGCCGCATCTACAGAAGACAGGAGTTATGCGCCAGCGCGCCGGGGGCAATGGACAGGGATTGAATTAGCAGGGATTGAGATAGCATTCTGTGCGCTCCGAGCAGATCGGGGCGCGAAACGAGGCCAAATGACGGCAAGCACTTCGATGCAATCCTCAGGACACCCGAGAGCACGGACGCTCGGCGAGCTTAAGAGCATCCCAGATTTTGACGCGCGCACTATTTCTCGCTCCGTGAAGAACGAGATGCGCCAGAACCTGCTGCGCATGATTGAGAAGAACGAGCCGCTCTTCCCTGGCGTGCATGGGTACGAAGACACGGTTATCCCACAAATCATCAACGCGCTCCTGTCGCGGCACAATTTTATTCTTTTGGGACTTCGCGGCCAGGCTAAGAGCCGCATTCTTCGCGGATTGGCGCAGTTTCTCGATGCGGAAATCCCGGTCGTGGTGGGCTGCGAAATTAATGATGATCCGCTGCGCCCCATCTGCCGCGCATGCCGGGAGAAAGTGGCTGCGGAAGGCGACAACACACCCATAGCCTGGATGCCGCGCGATCATCGCTACGTGGAAAAGCTTGCGACTCCCGACGTGACCATGGCCGACATTATTGGCGACGTCGACCCTATTCGCGCGGCACGCGGCGGTCGCGATCTTTCGGATGAATTGACCATTCACTACGGGCTACTTCCCCGGGCGAATCGCGGAATTTTCGCGATTAACGAGCTTCCTGATCTCGCGGGAAAAATCCAGGTCGGTTTGTTCAACATCATGCAAGAGGGGGACATTCAGATTAAGGGGTACCCGCTGCGGCTGCCGCTGGATGTGCTACTCGTCTTTACGGCGAATCCCGAGGATTATACGGCGCGCGGGAAAATCATCACTCCGCTCAAAGACCGCATCGGTGCGGAAATTCGCACGCACTACCCTTCCACTCTTGAAGAGGGCATGGCTATCACTATGCAGGAATCGTGGGTCGCGCGCGATTCTGTACGTAAGGTCGAAGTGCCAGCCTATTTGCGAAATGTTGTGGAAGAGATTGCGTTCCAGGCTCGCGAGGACAAGCGTGTCGATCGCCGCTCCGGCGTAAGCCAGCGGCTGCCTATCACGACTCTTGAAAGCCTCGTCAGTAGCGCCGAGCAGCGGGCGGCTCGCACGGGGGAAAAGACTTCCGTTGCTCGCATCGCCGATGTTTATTCCGCGCTTCCCGCCATTACGGGCAAGCTTGAACTTGAATATGAGGGCGAGCTCAAAGGCGCCGACACGATCGCTCGCGAACTGATTCGCGCCGCCGTAGGGCGTGTCTTCAGCAAACATTTCGCCGAAGTGAATTTTCAGCCCGTTATCCAGTGGTTTGAAATTGGCGGCGAATTGAAGCTTCCCGAGATCGCGACTACTTCGGACCGTTACCACCAGCTTTCGAAAATTCAGGGTTTGATGGAACACATAGGCCGCCTCGGCGTGCAGGATCGCAAAGATGCAGCAGCTGCCGCGTCGGCTGCGGAAATGATTCTTGAGGGTCTTTGGGCGCATCGCCGAATTGGCCGCAGCGAAGAGCGCGGCTTTTACGCCGACAAGCCCAAGCAGCAGGCGGAGCAGCGCGAGAATCCTGGCAGGCCGCCGCGGCGGCAATTCAACTGAGGGGAAAGTCGAAGGTTCAAGGTTAAAGAGTTTAAGGAAGAGGGACTCGGTTCGGTCGGTTCTATTTTCGATTTTCTGCGGCCAGTCATGGAATCTATGAGGCATTTCCGATGAAATTCATCCGGTACGGAAAATATACGGGCGAGCCTGCAGATGCCGTCGACCTCGAAGAGCTTGTTAAGCGCATGGGCGATTTTTTCCTGCAGAGCGGCTTTGAGTCGCAATTCTACGGCGTTTCGCAAATGGATCCGGATCGCTCGATGGAAGCGCTCAGGGAAGCTATTCTCCGCGCGCTACAAGAGGGCGATTTGCTTTCCGAAGACGCCATGAGCGAAGAGCTGCGCGAGATGTTGCAGAACCCAGATGCGCAGAACAATCAGGCCGTCAAAGATCTTATCGAACAGTTGATGGAGCGTCTTGCGCAAGAAGGTTTTATTAATCCGCAGCAGCCGCCGCAGGTGACTCCGCCGCCGCAAACCTCGGCGCGAGGCCAGCTTGGCCAGCCACACGAAAAGCCACCGGATGCGCGCTTCGAGATCACGGACAAGACCATCGACTTCCTGGGCTTCAAAACTTTACAGGATCTTCTCGGCTCGCTCGGGCGCAGCAGCTTTGGGCGCCACGACACGCGCGACCTCTCGACGGGTATCGAGTCCGGCGGCGTCTCGCGCCCTTATGAGTTTGGCGACACGATGAATCTGGATGTGAGCGAAACGCTCTTCAACGCCGTGCGGCGACAAGGCGCAAAAGTTCCCGATCGACATGAGTTATTCCGATCTGATGGTTCATCAGTGCGAATATCACAGCTCGTGCGCTACGGTGGTGCTACTGGATTGCAGCCACAGCATGATTCTTTATGGCGAGGACCGATTCACGCCCGCGAAACGCGTCGCGATGGCGCTTTCGCACCTCATTCGCACGCAATATCCGGGTGACACTTTGAGCCTTGTCCTGTTTCACGATAGCGCGGAAGAAGTGCCCCTTGGCGAGCTGGCCCGAGTCCAGGTTGGTCCGTATTACACCAACACGCGCGAAGGGCTTCGGCTGGCGCAGCGCATTTTGCTTCGTCAGAAAAAAGATATGCGCCAAATTATTATGATCACTGACGGGAAACCTTCAGCCCTCACGCTCGAAGATGGACGTATTTACAAGAATGCGTTCGGGCTGGACCCCTTCGTGGTGGGGCAAACATTGGAAGAGGTGAACAAGTGCAAGCGAGCTGGGATCATGATCAACACGTTCATGCTTGCAAGCGATTACAGCCTTGTCCATTTTGTGCAGAAGATTACCGAGATGTGCCGCGGCAAGGCCTACTTCACCACGCCTTATACTCTGGGCCAGTACTTGCTGATGGATTACATGCAACGGAAAACGAAGCAAATCCACTGAGCCAGTTTTCCGTCACAATTCCTCGGAGCGCACGGCTATTCCTTAAAAACTGCTATTATTTTTTATGCCCATTCAACGCTGCCCACAGTGCGGAAAAGATTTTGAACGCAATTACGGCGATTCAACGGCCTCGCTGAACTGCCCGGAATGCGACGAGCGGTCGGCGCAAATGCGGCGCGCCGAGATTCCGACTTCCGGGCAGGCTGTCGTTTCTCCTTCTTTCCTCATCACCACGGGACTCATTGGATTGAACGTGCTGGTGTTTCTGGTGATGGTACTGCGAGGAGTTTCGTTTTTCGCTCCATCGCCACAGCAAGCGATCGCGTTTGGCGCGGACTACGGCCCTCTCACCTTGAATGGGCAATGGTGGCGGTTAGTTACCAGCATGTTTGTGCATTTCGGAATTGTTCACATCGGGCTCAACATGTGGTGCCTTTGGAATTTGGGACGCGCTGCCGAGCAATTGATGGGACGCGCCTCTTATTTGCTGGCTTACTTTGTGAGCGGAATTTTTGCCAGCATCGTGAGCGTCTATTGGCACCCGATGGCGGCGGGAGCGGGAGCGTCGGGCGCGATTTTTGGAATGGCTGGCGTGCTGGTTTCGTATGTTTATTTGAAAAAGACACCCGCGCATCTGCAAATTAACAGCAGGATGCTGGGGAGCTTGGGCACATTCATTGCCTACAACCTGGCGTTTGGAGCTTTGCCGGGAATAAGCAACGCCGCGCACATCGGCGGTCTCGTGATGGGACTTGCGGTTGGGGCCGTGCTGCCTTCTGCCGGGGCCAGCGAGGATGCGCGCCGCACGAGGCTTTCTCTCGTTGCGGTTTTCGCTGCTATCGCGCTCGCCGGCTCCGCTATCGCCGCCAAAAGACTTACCAAAGGCGTGAGTGAGCTTGCGAGCGCTGAGCAGTTGCTCGGCGAGAGGAAAACGGACGAGGCGCTGGCGCAATTGCAGCAGCTGACCACGAGCGAGCCGGATTTTGCACCCGGCCAAGAGCTACTAGCCAAGGTGTATCTCAGCAAGGGCCAGTATCCCCAAGCTATCGCGGCGCTGCAAAAGGCGTATGCCGCTGATCCGAAGAACGTCATGTATCAAAAGGAACTTGGAACTGTTCTTCTGCAGCTCGGAATGCTGGATGAGGCGACGGCATTTTTTCAGCATTTGAAAGAGCAAGACCCGAAGGAAGCTTTGGCGTATTTTGGACTTGGACACGCTTTCCTTGCCAAGCGCGAGTACGACTCGGCGATTCCGGAATTCCGGCAGGCGCTTGCGCTCGATCCAAAAATGCCGGGAGCAGCTTTTTCGCTCGGCCAAGCGCAACTGCAAGCGGGACATTACACCGATGCTCAGGCCACTTACAGAGAGATTCTGGCGCGCAATCCAAATGACGAACAAGCGCAAGCTGGTTTGGCCTACGCCACCAGGCAGGCGCATTGATTCCAGAGGCGCGCCATCGCTTGCGCCGTTGAAGTCTGCGCTACAATTTTAGAATGACGATTTTGCAGCGAACTTTACGTTGGTTGGGGGCGAAGAAAGATATGACTCACATCGTGGCAGGAAATATGGCGCCGGAGTTTTCCCTGAAGGCGCTCGATGGAAATGAGCATTCACTGCAAAAACTGATGCAACAGGGCCCCGTAGTGGCGGCGTTCTTTAAGGTTTCGTGCCCCGTTTGCCAATTTACGTTTCCTTTTTTGGAGCGGCTCTTTAAACGCTATGGGGGCGATGGAGTATCGTTTCTCGGGATCTCGCAAGACGACGCGCGAGAAACGGAGGACTTTGCCAAGGAATTCGGCGCTACTTTTCCGATGCTGCTCGATGAGGAGAAAAAAGGCTACCCTGTTTCGAACGCTTACGGCCTGACTAGTGTCCCGACAATTTTTCTCGTCGAGACGGATGGCACGGTGAAAATCAGTTGCATGGGTTTTGATAAAAAGGATTTGGAATCCATCGCTGGGGCGCTTGCCGAACATAAGAGTATTGTGCCAGCCGGGCTTTTTCGAGCTGACGAATCCGTACCGGCCCACAAACCTGGGTGAGGTTCGAAAAATTAGGTCCGGTCCGGATCTATTGAGCTCGCCGAAGATAGAGTCGTGCGCGTGGCTGCGAAAGGCGGCAGCAGAGCTGCCGCACTCCAGGGAAACCGGTTACTCTGCTTCTTTTTCCAGCCACTTTTTCTTGTGCTTGGCAGGATATTTGCGTTTATCAGCGATTACCCGCGTGGCGGAAGGCGCAATTCCGGAGTTGCGGGCCGCTCGTCTTGCTTCCACTCCAGCGTCTAGAATCTTCTTTTTGCGCTTCTTCATGGTTTCGTCCGGGCAATCGTCGTGTCAAACTTCTCCCACCCCATAAGAGATGCCAGTGAACATTAGAACGTGAACTGGACTTGTAAATCGATCCTGCGGTTGGCTGTCGAAGAAGCATACGGCTGCCCGGCAAGAGAGTTGGCTTCGCCAAACTGCGGCGAGCTCAAATTCCCGATTGGCGTCCCATAGTTCACATTGTTGAAAACGTTGCGAGCGCTCACGCTGAAGGTCAGATTATAGCGATAATTCGAAGATCCGCCGCCGAACATGGGGCCACCACCACCGCCGCCGCGTCCACCGCCTCCACCAGGCCCGCGGCCAAACGTGCCGCCGCCAGGGCCGCCGCCGCTGGCCACTGCCTCCTTCTTCTGTCCAAATCCGAACGTTTTGCTCAGTCTGAGGTTAAACACGAATCGTCCCGGGCCATCCGCGTAGTTAATGGGAATAGGAGTCTCGCCCGGCTGAGGCAGCGAATTAAAGCACCCGAATGCAGTTTGAATGACGCCTGTCGGAGCGCCGGAGCCGCAAGTAGCAAATGAGGGGCGCTCATTGAATTGTGCGTCGCCGTAGATATCCCGGCCCGTGGTGATATTGAACGGAATGCCCGAGCTTGCGATCAGGAATGGACTTAGCCGGAAACCGTACGGCACACCGATAGTGCCTCCAAAAAAAAGACGCTGGCGAATATCAAATGCAGCTCGGCCGTAATCCGCGCTCGGGTCGCCCGGAATAGAGGGAAAGTAATTCGGTCCGGCCGTATCGCTGTTCGCATAATTCAGCGTGTAGTAGCCAAAGAGCGAAAGGTCTTTGATGGGTCCGTGTGGAGACGGAAGACGCACGCTACCGTTCAGGATCAGCTGATTCTGTTTAAAAACACCTTCCGACTGATATGAGTATTCAATCTGGCTCGGGGGAGGTGGAACGGGTTCCCCTGGCGTAACTGGCGGCGCGTTGATGAAATTCGAGTAGAACTGATGGTTACCTCGAGAATTCAAATACGTTACGGAAAGGTTTGCAAACTTTGAAAGCTGCCGCTCCAGCGTCACGCCTGTCTGCATTGTGTAAGGAGTACGCAGATTGGGATTCTGGACATAGATGGCTTGCGTTGACGCCGCTGTCGTTGGAAACAGCGGGTTCGTCGGCAAAATAGTCTCGTTCGGATTGAAGAAAGTGGGGTTCTGAATGAGGTATTGCTGCTGAATGAATCCGTTCTGCAGTTGTTGCTGCAGAATCAGGTTCTCCGTGAAGCGGTCGTAAAAAATTCCGTAGCCGAGCCGCAATATGGTTTTTGCAGACTTGTTTTTTCCGTTCCCGTCGATGCCCCATGCGAGCCCAACGCGAGGCGCAAAATCGCCGTGGTCGCCCAGGTTATTTTGCTCCTCGTAGCGAACTCCATAGCTTAGGGTTATATTTGGCCGGAATTTGTAGTCATCCAGCGCAAAAAGAGCGCCGTCAAAATAGTTGACCCGGGCGGCGGCTGTTCCCAGAGTGTTGTAGTTCAGGGAATAAAAGCTCGCTCCGCCACCTGCCATCTGGATTTGGGTTGGGCTAAGGCCGTCGGCGATGCCCATCAGCGTAATTTGATACGCGTTGATTCCCGTAATTGTGGGGCAAGTGGTGGGAGGATTGGGCACATTGCACCCCGCAACTGTCGGATCAACGCGACTACCGAAGGAATACGCACCATTAAAGGTAGCATTCGACGCGCTGTTGTCCACGGTATCGCGGAGGCGCCCGCCGACTTTCAACGCATGCTTGCCTTTCGTAATGTAGGTAATGTTTTGCAATTCATAGCGGCTCTGCGTGTCGGTGTTTATGCCGCTGGTGTTTCCCCCGGAGACAAACGACCCGGGCACACTGATCTGCGGGAGCGTGCTGAGTGGATTTCCATTGTCGCTCTCGTGAATATATTGGAAACGCGTCTCGTTGATGACCGTCGGACTTACCGTCTGTGTGTCAGTGACCTGAAGCGTATTTTCGACGTTTGTGGAGTTCGTCCCCAGGGAAGCAAGGTTGAACGAGCCGACGCTATCTGCCGTTTCCACGTTGCGCCAATACTGGTATCGCACGCTCAAGGTATTCGATGGCGTCAATTGATAGTCGAGCCGCGGGCTCACATTGAGCCTGGTCTTCGGATTGGCCACGGCGTCGCTGAAGGGTTCAATCGCAAATGTGGTTGGATTCACGATGGTCGCGCTTACCACGGACAAATCGGTAATATCGCGCCGCTCAATGTTGAAGAAAAACGAGGCCTTTTTACTTAGCGGTCCACCCACATTGGCGCTCCACTGCGTCGTGTAGTATCCAGGCGGTTCTGTTCCCTCCGGCAAATCTTCAAAGGGGTTTCGCGAGTTAAATCCGGCAGTGTTACCGGTGAGAAAAAACTGCCCGTGAAATTGGTCCGTGCCGGGCTTTGTCAGGATTTCGATCCGGCCATAACCCAACTTGTCGTATTCCGCCGAAAATGGATTTTGATTGATGCGAATCTCGCGAATCGAGGCTTTTGGCGGCAACTGCCCAGCAGTAAATCCATCGATGTAAATCTGACCGCCATTCGGACCAGCCGAAGGGCCAGCCAATGCTTGCAATTCGGACTGCAGCTCATCCGGATCGTCTGAAAGCGATTCGAGGTCTTTGCCCTGCATCACGATCGCGCCCGCGTTATTCTCGGGATTTACGTCGACTTTCGTCGTCG
This sequence comes from uncultured Acidobacteriota bacterium, assembly GCA_963784015.1. GTDB lineage: Bacteria > Acidobacteriota > Terriglobia > Acidiferrales > UBA7541 > Acidiferrum. The sequence goes on along the minus strand of CAWAPX010000013.1, from coordinate 1,676,119 downwards.
TTTCCGTAACTTCGACCTTCTCCTCCTGCACTTCGATGGTCATCGATACATTCAGCTTTTGCGCTTGCCCCGCCGCTATATCAACGCCCGGGTTCTCATAGGTGGTAAATCCCGGCGCAATTACCTTCACGCCGTATTTTCCCGGAGCCAAACCTGTAACTTCGAATAAACCGTCCCGGCTAGTAGTCGCCGTTGTAGCAGCTCCGCCTGGCGTAGTGACGAGAACGGTTGCGCTCACAACGGCCGCGCCCGAAGGATCGGTCACTTGCCCGCGTAATGTTCCCGTAGCCGATTGCGCCTGCCGTGCGTTCCCCGCGGCGGCCAATAGAAAGAGCGCCCCAACGAAAACAATGCATCGATGAATCAACCCAAATCTCATTCCTTCTCCTGATCTAAAATCATTTATGTAGCTTGCCTGCTTCAAGGCGCTGCATCTCCGCCCGGCGCTCCGCTCATGGACCAAGGTGTCAGGATGCTGGAAGCACCTGAAGCCTGGAGAAGCGGTTCCACTCCCGCGAGTAGAGTGATAGCTGTCGCGCCGCCTTCTTGCGTACCTTCTGTCGTCACAATCATTACCGCATCGCCCTTTTGCAAATCCGCGAGCGTCGCTGCGGGCATACGGCTGAGCATCTGACCCAGATCACCACCGCGTGCGCCTCCCGCCGCTCCACCGGGCCGTCCAGCTCCGCCCGCCTGACCACCCTGGCCGCCGGCTGGTGTACTTGATGCCGCATCCGCGGGCTTTGACGGAGGCGCATTGGCCGACGTGCCTCCTGCGCTTCCTGCAGGTGCATCCGTGGACCCACCCTTGAGTCGCATCGCAATCCCCTGCGCAATCGCGGGAGTCAGTTTCCGAAGTTGAGTGTCAGCCGTGACTTTTACCGTGATGGATTTCTTCACAATTAGGTCCATGACTGTAATCGTTCCAGCCGCGGCGTCGACCGAGCTAACGGTGCCCGCTATATTGCGAAATGTTCCGGAGACAACTTCGTCCGCCGCCAGTTGCGTGCCATCCGCATTGCGGGTTCCCCGAGCGCGCAGTTGGTCTCCCACCTTGATTTGGTCGATAGGCGCGGGTGCCGCGTCGTCGAATTTCACGGAATTCGGAGCGTATCGCCGGAGGACCGTCTGCTTTGAAGTTTGAACCGTTACGTCTTTCGAGACGCCCATGGCATTTGTCGATACCGTGATCGTGCCGCTGGCCGCGTCGACGGACTTAACCAGCCCCCCTACTCCATGCCTTTGCCATTCATCGCGCTCATGCGCCTGTTTTGTGGCAATGTCGCCCGATTTTATCGCGATGATGGATGCCGCCAGCACCGTCTTGCCGTCATCCGCCAGCTTACCGCGAACTAAAATGCGGTCGCCCGCCTGCAAGTCTTGCAATTGAAGCGGAACGGCATTCTTCAGATCCTTCTCCCCAGGTTCGACGCGGACCAACTTGGCATCGTCTTGCACCTGAACGGTCACTTCGCTCTTGGCATCCGTGGTCAGGACAATGGTTTTTCCCGCGATGGACTTGATCGTACCCACGGGCCGCGTCGCCGGGTTCGGTGCCGCCTGCTGGGTTTGCGGCCGGGCCTTTGCGACCACGGCATTCGCCGCACCAAGCAGCACGCATACAAATACAACAATCAGTCTTAAGCGCCCCGGGCGCCCTTTTTCCCACATTTCCATCGATGACTCCTGCAATCTAACGCGATATGCAAACTTCGACCGGGTTCGCTTGGCGGGTAATGCGGCAGACGCGCCATACCCTTTGCGTCAAGGGTTAGACGCACCGGACACCCCCAAATGTTTCAAAAAAGTTGTTTTTAGGGTCGAAAGGCGCTTAGCCTGCAGACATAGACAATCAGCAGGAGCCCTGATTTGAGGCCCCTGCCCGCGCGTGGGTTACCCTCGGCAGTGATAAGTTGTCGCCGGGGGGTTGTCACCGCGGTCCTAGCGTCACGGATTTAGGGCCGGCCCTGACTCTTGCAGACCGCCTCGCCCGGCAATTCCTGACAGTCCCGTTTGGGTGCTATCTGCCATCCGGATGAGCGTGGCGCCAATCCCAATATTCCGCCTGCTCTTTCTTGTTCGATTTTGCGTATTCGTGGTGGTCTCTGTGATTGTCGGAGAGGAACTGCCCCCAGGCTCGATTCTCGTTGTCATCCCAGTTGTGATAGTCCTTGTGGTTCTTGTCGTAGACTCGGACTTGAACGCTTGCCTCTTGCGGTCCGCGAGTGGCCAGGACCGCCACCGGCGCTACAAGGGCCGCGGTGAGTAACAGCGAACTGATGAAACCAGATTTACTGCGCATATTCACTTCCTCCGAATTCAGAATGACCGCTTTCGAAGTCGCGGTTGCTATAACTGTCCGTCTGGACCAGGTTGATTTATGTCCTATAACGCACATCTGCCTCGAACGTGCCCGAATCGATACGCCATCGAAACTTCCGCAGGCGGAAAATTCGCAAACATTTTCGTTTGCAGTCACGGACGATTACTTCCCTCGCAAAACGGCCAAGCGGGTGTACAATGCCGCCCGTTGGGGTTTCAGGCAGCCAGCGCGTATGGAACGATGGCCGTGAGCCTACCCAGCCAAGAAAGACACAAGAGAGAATCGAAGCTAACTTCAAACCTAAGGATGCCTTCGATCGACTAATCCAACTTACTCCCCGGGTAGCCTATAGATTCCACGACACCAGGCGAAACAGCGGCTGTTCCACCGGCCGCGCGTTAAATAGACCCATCAAGTAATATGGCAATGGAGGATTACGAGCATGGCTCTGCCCACAGACAAACACTTCACGGCGCGCGTCATCGAGCGAAAAGACTTATCGGAAGATTTGTGGCTGATCCGCGTTGATCCAGGCGGCCCATTTTCGTTCAAGGCCGGACAGTACGCCACCCTCGGCGTGGATCACGAGGACAAACGCATTGAGCGTGCCTACTCCATCGTTTCTTCGCCGTACGAGGAAAGCCTCGAATTTTTCATCGAGCTTGTCCCACAGGGCGCACTCACGCCGCATCTTTACAAACTCCAAGTCGGCGATACCCTGCTCTGCCGCAAAATCTCCAAGGGGCGCTTCACTCTCGATCTAAAAAGTGGGCGCACCAATCACCTTCTACTCGCCACAGTTACGGGAATCGCGCCGTTCGTAAGTTATGTTCGAACTATCTATAAGGATTGGAAAAGCGGCGGAACGCCGATGCCAGGCGAGCACAAACTGTATTGTCTGCAGGGAGGAAGCCGTTCGTGGGAGTTTGGCTACCGCGAAGAACTCGAGCGCATTGCCGCGGAAGTTCCGTGGTTTAAATTTGTGGCGACCATCAGCCGTCCGTGGGAAGACGCCGCGTGGAAAGGCCAAACCGGGCGTGTCGATGACCTCGTTCGGATGTATGTCGACGAATGGAACCTGCGCCCGGAAAACACGACGGGATATCTCTGCGGCCACCCCAGCATGTGCGAAAACGGCATGGGGATTTTGAGCCGTGCAGGCTGGCAAAAGGGTTCCATGTTCGAAGAGGTTTATTTCATCCCCGGCAAAGAGGCTGGAGCCGAATAAAGTCGCGTCGATTGCATGGGAATTTTGTTTGCAGACTTCGCGGCGCGAATTCGATGTAGAATGCCGCGCGTATTGGCCAAACTGGAATCGTCGTTGAAATCGGAATTAGCGAATGAAGTTCGGAGGAAGTTTCATGATCGTTGGAGTGCCGCGAGAAAGCTTTCCTGGAGAGCGTCGTGTGGCGATCGTGCCCGGGGTCATTCCTAGCCTCACGAAGGCGGGCCTGGAAGTTATCGTTGAAGCCGGCGCCGGAAAAGAAGCAGGCTATTTGGACGCGGAGTACTCGGCCAAGGGCGCAAGACTTGTCTCTACGCGGGCGGATGTTTTCGGTGGGGCCGATATCGTTGCGCAAGTGCTCTGTTACGGTGCGAACGACAGGACCGGCAAAGCCGACGTTCCGCTTTATCGCTCCAATCAAGCGCTGATCGGTTTTTTTCGTCCTCTCGGCTCTCTCGAACCCATCCAGGAGATCGCTTCCAAAGGCGTCACTGCATTTTCCATCGAATTAATGCCGCGCACAACGCGAGCGCAAAGCATGGATGCGCTCTCGTCCATGGCTACCATCGCCGGCTACAAAGCCGTAATTGTTGCAGCGGACGCGCTTCCTAAGATTTTTCCGATGCTCACCACCGCGGCGGGAACGATCACGCCAGCGCGCGTGTTCATCATCGGTTGCGGCGTTGCCGGTCTGCAAGCCATCGCCACAGCCAGAAGACTCGGAGCGGTTGTCTCCGCTTACGATTTGCGCCCTGCGGTCAAAGAGCAGGTCCAGAGCCTTGGCGGACGATTCGTCGAAATCGCCATTGAAGCGAAAGATGCGCAAGACGCGCGCGGCTACGCCACGGCGCAAGGTGAAGAGTTCTACAAAAAGCAGCGCGAACTTCTTGGCAAAGTAGTAGCCGAAAGCGATGTCGTCGTGACCGCCGCAGTGATCCCCGGCAGAAAATCGCCGATTCTGGTAACGAAGGAGATGGTGGCGGGCATGGCGCCGGGCTCGGTCATCGTGGACATGGCCGCCGAACGCGGTGGAAACTGCGAGCTAACTCGCGCAGAAGAAAAAGTCGAAGCACACGGAGTCACTATCATGGGTCCGGTTAATCTAGCGAGCAGCGTTCCTTATCACGCCAGCCAAATGTATGCCAAGAACGTCGCCACTTTCCTTCTGCACATGGTCAAAGAAGGCAAGCTCCAGATAAACACGCAGGATGAAATCGTTCGAGAAACTCTGCTGACCCAAGGCGGAGAAATTGTAAGCGCCAGGCTTCGTGAAATTTACAAGCTGCCGGCGCTGGCCGCGAAATCTTAAGGAGGTATGGATGCCCGCAGGTTTTATTTCGAGTCTGTTTGTGTTCATCCTATCGGCATTTTTAGGCATCGAGCTCATTAAACGCGTTTCGCCGCTATTGCACACGCCTCTGATGTCCTTGACGAACGCGCTCGACGCCATTGTCGTTGTGGCGGCGATCATTATCGCGGGCCGCCACGAGACGCGCCTCTCGACGATTCTTGGCCTCATAGCTGTCGCGGCCTCCTTCAGCAACATGGTCGGCGGCTTCGTCATCACCGACCGCATGCTGAGTATGTTCAAAACCGGCAAGGCGGCGAAAAAGCCATGACCGCCGCCGACACGCAGCAGCTCATCGATTTCACGTACATCGCCGCGGCCATCGGCTTTATTTTGTCGATCAAGTGGCTGGGCTCACCGGTCACGGCCAAGCGAGGCGTGATCATCGGGGAGATCGCTTCGGCCGTCGCGGTTATCGCCACTTTGTGCGATCCGCAGGTCGATCAGTATAAGTGGATCATCATCACGCTCATCGTTGGCGCCGCCGTTGGCGTGCCCCTTGGCATGGTGAAGATGACCGCGGTTCCACAGCGAACCGCGTTGAGCCATGCTTTCGGCGCGCTTTCCGCCGCGCTGATTGGCATCGCGGAATATTACGTCGCTGCTCCCGGTGTGCCGAGATTCCAGATGGCAGAAATCGGGCTTGAAGTGATTATTGGTTCGCTGACGTTTACAGGCAGCTTGATCGCCGCAGGCAAGCTGCAAGAAATCCTGCCGCAGCGACCCATAACCTATAAAGGACAGAACTACGTCAGCCTTACAACTCTCGCAGCCGCTCTAGGCTTGGTCGTCGCTCTGGTCATTCATCCCGAGATGACCTTTCTCTTCCCCATCATGATCGGCGTCGCGTTGATCTTCGGCATTATGCTGGTCACGCCGATCGGCGGCGCGGACATGCCCACGGTCATCTCGCTCTTGAATTCTTATGCGGGCTTCTCCGCATCGCTGCTTGGTTTCGTGCTCAACAACAAAGTCTTGATCGTCGCCGGTGCGCTGGATGGCGCTTCTGGCTTCATCCTCTCGGTGATCATGTGCAAGGCCATGAACCGCTCGTTCACTAACGTGTTGTTTGGGGCGTTCGGCCAGGTGCAGGCTTCCGCCGCGGGTGCCAAGGAAGAGCGTGCGGTTAAGAGCGCGAGTCCCGAAGACGCCGCCGCAATTCTTGCCGCTGCCAATACGGTTGTCATTGTTCCGGGATACGGAATGGCAGTTGCTCAAGCTCAACACAAGGTTCGTGAGCTGTACGACATCCTCACGAAGAAAGGCATCGACGTCCGCTTCGGCATTCACCCTGTCGCCGGACGCATGCCTGGCCACATGAACGTGCTGCTCGCCGAAGCTGACATTCCCTACGACAAGATGATGGAGATGGACGCCATCAACGGCGATCTTCCGCAAACAGATGTCGCGCTAGTGATCGGCGCAAACGACGTCACCAATCCCGCCGCACGCACCGACCAGAGCAGCCCCATCTTCGGCATGCCGATCATCGACGTGGACAAAGCTCGTACGGTCATGGTGATCAAGCGCAGCATGGCAGCTGGCTTCGCGGGAATCGACAATCCGCTCTATTATCTCGATAACACTATGATGCTGTTTGGCGACGCCAAAAAATTCGTAGGCGACATCGTCCGCGAACTAAGCGGCGGTGGCCACTAATCTCTCCCGGGTCCAATGAACGTTTTGTTAGGGCTGGGCTTGCCGGACGCTCACTCCATCACTGGCTAGATCCTAATTACTTTTTGTCATTCTTCGGCGGAGTCACGTGACCACGTCCATCCCGTTCTTCGTTTCCCTTGAAGTGGTCTTTATCGACACGTTTTGATGGCTCGGCTTTTTCGCCACGGGTTGGCATCTGACCTTTATAGCCGTTGTGTGGATCGTAGCTGTTATCTACCTGACCACGGAAGTCAGTGCTGCCGTGAAACCACGGTCCGGCGCCAACGAACACGTCTGCACTAAACCATGATGGACCGTAGTACCCTGCAGGAGCGCAGTCATACGGAGCAGCTTCAAAGTAACCGTAAGGACAATCAGGGGCTACCCCAACGCTGACGGCCACCTGAGCTTGCGCTTTGGGCACTGCTGCTGTGAAGCAGCTTGCCGCAACTGCAGCTATTACAAGAAATCTAAATCCACGCATAAGTTCACCTCTTTATCTCAGTCTCTAATTCCTCGAACTCGTAATTTTAGAGCGATGCGCAGTGCCGCGTCTGTTCCATAATGGGCACTTTCGAAGGTTTCAAGGTGGTCCAGCGTGGATTCTGATAGCTGCTGATCGGGGTTTCGGAAGGGCGGTGTGCTGACTCCGCCTCAAATGGTCGCTCCAATCGCGCACACTTTTACGACTCAGAATTCTGCACTACTTGGATGATTTAGACGGTTACAGGCGGGAATTGCCGAAGAACTGCTCCACCGCAACTGCTAACGACAGTCTTCGTTCCTCGAACTTGGCTAACTTCCTTGACAGTCATTTTTACGCTGGCGTCTTCCAAACGTAAAAATTCTTCTCGTCGGCGAGCGTTTCGATTTCCATTCCCGCAGAAGTGGATGCGCGATGAACCGCCGAACGAAGATTCGCAAGTCCAATGCCGTTCACTTCGGCAAGAGGAATTTCGAGAGCCGACCCCGGCTTAACACCTTGCAACTCTTCAAGTATTCCTTCGACGAGTTCGTGGTGCTTGCCACGGCGGCCTTTCCTCAAGCTGGAAAGATCCACACGCCGGTATTTCAAGTCTGGTGGCTTGCTTGCGGCTTGCTGTCTGCTGGCCATTGAAGCCTCCGCACTTGCGAAGTTTACGGTACCACGTCGATGATTTTAGAGCAACTATGGCTTTATTCTACCCCCTTCCCATAATACTGAATACGCTATCCATACGATAGTTATAGGATTTGCATCTGTTAGTGAAGCATCCACTCATGCTCTGCTACGTCCTACGCACTGCATAGCCCCGTTAATGGAACCGAGTATTGTCACCTTTCTTTAGTGGTCGGGATATGCTCTGTGCATGCTTCGTGAACTCGTATGGATCGAAGGTCCGGACTTTCAAGGCTGGACTTGCTCGCAATGCGCATGGGTCTTCCGGACCGCGGACCCACCCTCGGGTAACACAATCGAGGACATGAAGGAAAACTTCGAACATCACCGCGATCGGGACTTTGCGTCCCATGCTTGCTCCGCACACCCAAAGCCAAAAAACCCAAGACCCAAATGAACTTGGCGGCTACGCCCGGCGAACTCCTGTTTTGTTCAGTCTTGCGTGGACAATTCAGTACCCGGCGTTTCCTATTAGCGCATCCTACCGATTCATTTTCGTTCTCTAAGAAAAACTACCTAGTCTGCTGGCTTTCACTTCCTTACGCATCATCTACAGCAAATTCCTAGTGCCTTTTACTGTCACGACTGGATGGGGCTTTTCGGTGCACAAGCCTAGGCTCGCACAATGAGCGATCCATACAAACTCAATCAAGCTTTCGGCGTGGCAATTGGGATGCCCTCCATCAGTGGGCCCAGGACTGAAAGGCGGCCTCGTTTTGAATCGCTCACCATCAACGGTTCAAGAAAAAATGGTTCAAGAGAAAATCAACATTAGGAGCGAGGTGAATTTATGCGTGGATTTACATTTTTGGTGTTGGCAGTTGTTGCTGGAATCTGTTTCACGGTAACGGCCCCTGCGGCGAAAGCCCAGGTCGCCGTTGAAGTCGGAGTAGCTCCTGATTGTCCCTACGGATACTACGACGTGGCGCCTTATGACTGTGCTCCCGCCGGCTACTATGGCCCGGAGTGGTTCAATTCGGGCGTCTTCATCGGCGTTGGCCCATGGTTCCACGGGCCTGACAACTTCCACGGCAAAGTGGATACTCATTACGACCCTCACCATGGCTATAAGGGTCCCTATCCAAGCCGTGGCGAGAAAGCCGAAGAGGGGAAGCGTGTCGATAACGCGCACTTCAAAGGCGACGAAGAGCGCGATGGACGCGGCCACGCAACAAAACCCAAACAATAGCCAATCTCGTTTCGATCTTGGTTGAACGCCCCGAGTACGAATTCAAACTCGGGGCGTTCCTTTTTTCGCGAGTTTTCTCGGTGTCAGACAGAAGGTCCGAATCCCCCGCTCGTTAAGGCTTTTGGACTCAGCCTGGAGTTCTTTTGGGAGGCTTCTTGGACTACAATGTCCAGCGAATTGCAGCGGAGGGATTATGCGAGCGGATCGAGTGGAAGTTTCTTGGGACAGCCAGAAGTCAGACTGGGTGATTCGCATGCAAAGCGGCGACGAAGTGATCCGGCGCCATTGCAAAGCGCCTAAAGACGCCGACGAGAAAACTCTTCGCGCGAAGGCTGCGGAAACCGTGAAGGACGAAGGCTACGAAGCCAACGACGCCGTAATAACCATTAGTCGCTAATTGAACAGGAAGCAGAACTGACGCTCCTGCCTGAGCGCTTTTCGTTCCTTGCGATACAGCACACAGCAAAGAGTATCGGTGCTGCCGGCGGTAAGACACCTGCTTGCCCCACAGGTTGGACATATATTTCCGGAGTGTTAAAATCTGAGTTGAGCTGACATGCCACCAAAAACACTCTACGAAAAAATCTGGGACTCTCACGTTGTCCACGAAGAAGCCGGGAAGCCCGCGCTCATTTATATCGACCGTCACCTCATCCACGAGGGCACTTCGCCGCAAGCTTTTGCGGGGCTCAGCGCGGAGGGTCGCAAGGTGCGTCGCCCGGATCTGACCTTCGCGGTGATGGACCATTCCGTTCCGACAACCGAGAAAGATCGCGTCCTGCCCATTGTTGATACGGACGCGCGGCTGCAATTTGAAGCGCTGGCGAAGAATTGCCGCGAAACCGGCGTGCGCCTCTTCGACATGAACAGCCGGAATCAAGGCATCGTGCACATCATCGGTCCGGAGCTGGGAGTGACGCAGCCGGGGCAGACGATTGTGTGCGGCGACAGCCACACTTCGACTCACGGAGCGTTTGGCACGCTGGCGTTCGGCATTGGCACCAGCGAAGTGGAGCACGTGCTGGCTACGCAGTGCCTGGTGCAATCGCGCAGCAAGACGCTGCATATTTTGGTGCACGGCAAACGGCCGCGCGGCGTCACGGCGAAAGACATCATTCTGGCGATCATCGGAAAAATCGGCATCAGCGGCGGCACCGGCCATGTGGCGGAATATGGCGGCGAAGCGATTCGCGATTTGAGCATGGACGGTCGCATGACCGTCTGCAACATGACGATTGAAGGCGGCGCGCGCGCCGGAATGATCGCGCCGGATGAGACGACGTTCGCGTATATGGAAGGACGTCCGTTTGTGCCGCAAGGCAAAGCATTCGAGGAAGCAGTTGCGGGATGGAAGAAATTGCAGAGTGACGACGGCGCGAAATTTGACATGACCGTTGAGCTGCAAGCTCAGGAACTCGCGCCGCAAGTGACTTGGGGGACGAATCCAGGAATGGTGACGAGTGTCACCGGGCGCGTACCGGAGCCGGGATCATTCCATGATCCGAACGATCAGAAAGCGACAGAAAGCGCGCTGAAATATATGGGACTGAAAGCCGGCACTCCGATTGTCGACATTCCGGTGGACCGCGTGTTCATCGGCTCGTGCACGAATTCGCGACTGGATGATTTGCGCGCCGCGGCTCATCTGGTAGCTGGTAAACACGTGGCGCACAGCATCAAGCAGGCGCTGATCGTGCCCGGCTCGCGCGGTATCAAAGCACAAGCCGAAAAGGAAGGCCTAGACAAAATTTTCCGCGATGCAGGCTTCGAGTGGCGCGATGCCGGCTGCAGCATGTGCATCGGCATGAACGCGGACGTTTTGCCGCCCCACGAACGTTCTGCCAGCACGTCTAACCGCAATTTCGAGGGCCGTCAGGGCAAGGACAGCCGCACGCACCTGGTCAGCCCGGTAATGGCGGCAGCCGCTGCGATTGCAGGACACTTTGTGGATGTGCGGTCTCTTGACGTCGCTTCAGTCGAGTGAATTTGATTTTGGGCTCTTGAACTCGTAGGGGCACAGCATGCTGTGCCCGTCCTTGGCACGATGCCAACGACTGTGAAAAGTGACGATACTCTCGCCCGAAGCGAATTGAATTTCTGAGGAGCGCGAATCAAATGGAACCGTTCGATACGCACACTGGCATGGTCATGCCGCTGGACAGAGTTAATGTCGACACTGACCAGATGGTGCCGAAGCAATTCTTGAAGGCGCTGACACGCAAGGGATTTGGCCGGATTTTGTTTTATGACTGGCGTTACTTGCCTGGCGAGAAGCCAAATCCCGAGTTCGTGCTGAATTTCCCTCGCTATGAGGGCGCATCGGTCCTGCTGGCACGGCACAACTTTGGCTGCGGATCGAGCCGCGAACATGCACCCTGGGGCGTGAAGGACTACGGCTTCCGCGTGATCATCGCGCCGAGTTACGCCGATATTTTCTATAATAATTGTTTCAAGAACGGCATTCTGCCTGCCTCCTTGAGCGAGGAACAGGTCGAGGAACTCTTCCAACGTACGGAAAAGGAAGAAGGCTACATGCTGACGGTGAACCTGCCGAATCAGACCATCGCCGACAGGCATGGATTGATGTTCCGGTTCGATCTGGCGCCGTCGCGCAAAGAAGTTCTGCTAAAGGGGCTCGACGATATTGGCACTTCGCTCCAGCACGAATCAGATATTACCGCCTACGAAAAAACCCACGCCGCCACCGCCACGATGTACGAAGCGGTCGACGTACAAAATTACACTGACAGCCGCTGACGGCGAGATGGCCGCGACCACCGCGCAAGAGACTTAAGACGGGCACGGCATGCCGTGCCCCTACGAGAGCGGCACCCCATAAGTACCGTCCACATTTTCACCCATGGGCTCGGGCGATTCGGGGGCGGCGGGCGGGCCTAGCAGTTCTGCGATCAGGATTCCTGCCAGTACAAAACCTGCGCCAAGCAGAGCTCGGCTACCGAGCCTTTCGCGCAATAAAATGTAGGACGTAATCGAAGCAAAAACAGGTTCGAGCGTAAACAGGATGGCCGCGTGGCTCGAACTGGTGTACTGCTGCGCCCAAAGCTGTACCGAGAAAGCCACGGCGGTGGCAAACACCGCGCAGATGGCAATCCCTAGAAGCGACTTCCACTCCCACCCAAAGCGCACCGCTTGCCAGCCCGCGATCGAGGCCAAGCCGGTCGCGAGCCACGCCAAAGCCGCGCAGGCTGCGACCTGGAGCACGCTGAGCGCGGCAACCGAGTGCCGACGAGTGTAATCCCCCACCAAGATGATATGCATGGCGTAGAACGCCGCAGCGACGAGAGTTAGGAGATCGCCGCGATTGAGGTATGAGAATCCCTCGGCGGGAACCGTGAGGAAATAGAGGCCGAAGACGGCGGCGAATACGCCCCCATAGACCCAAAGGGTGAGGCGGCGCCCCCAGAAGATGCCAAGAAGCAGCGGAACGAGCACAACGCTGGAGCCGGTTACAAAACCTGACTTGGCTGGGGTGGTGTGCTGCAATCCAGCGGTCTGAAAGGCGTACCCTGCGAACATGAAAAACCCAAGGGCGGCGCCGGCCAGCAACTCTTCCCTTTTGAGAGTGCGAAAAACTCGCGGGCGGAAGGCGGCCATGAGCAGCGCGGCCAACGTGAATCGAGCAGCAAGGAAAACGAAGACCGAAGAATAGTCCAGCGAATTTTTGACGACGACGAATGTCGCGCCCCAGAGCAAGCTGCAGAATGCCAGCGAGAGATCGGCGCGGAATCGTTTGGTCATGAGCGACATATCTCGACTGGAGAGCGGGCCAGTGTATTGCTTGCGCTACGGCGTGACAACACTTGCGCGGTGTGTGTGTCTCAGGCCAGCGCGAATCGCGCGAGCGAGGGCGGTAAAAAGCAAAACGGGGAAGGCCGTGAAGGCCTTCCCCGTTTTTGCGGCAAGTCTCAAGAAGACTTGCCGGAAGAAGTTAGAACGTGAGGCGCAGACCGAACTGCATCTGACGGGGGTTGTTGCCCTGCGTGTTCACAACGCCGAAGGTCGCAGCGTTGGTCGGGTCGACGCCGATGCCGGTCTGAGCATCACCAACGGTCGGATCTTCGAACACGGGATGGTTGAACAGGTTGGTAACGGTGTATTCGAACTGGAGCGCGACACGCTCGGTGACCTTAATGTTCTTCACCAAGCGCATGTCCACGTTCCAATACATCAGACCGGTGAACACGCCGACGCCGCCAGTGCTGGTGTCGAGACCCAGGATGGGTGCGCGGAGCGTGCTGAGTACGTTCGCGGGATTGCCAAAGATGTTGTATTGGCCCTGGCCATCAGCATGCAATGAAGCCGAGGAGCCAGAGGCTGGCTTGTTGAGTACGCAGTTTTCGGTGTCGAAGAAGTTCGCACCATCACCCGCGCCGAACGACTGGGAGTCGGTGAATGTGCCGCAACCGAGCGGTTCGCCGCTGCCAATCGCGAGAATCGGAGACAGGGACCAACCACCCAGCAAGTGGCCGAGTATACCGTGCTGGCCCTTGTACCAAGGATCTTCGATCATGGCGAAGGTGTTGAACACGAACTTGCGGTTGAAGTTCTGCAAGCCATATCCCGCGTTGAGGTCGAACGCATTGTTCGGCGTGTATTCGCTGGTGGCCTGGACGAGAGCGCCTGTACCCAAAGCCTTGCTGTAGGTGAAGTTTTCCTGAAGGGTGATGCCCTTCCAGTTGTTCATCTTCAGGGAAACGAACGCGCCGTTATAATTGCCATGGCCAAGGCTGGCGTTTTCGCTCACACCGGAAGAGGTCTGACCGCCGCAGCCGATCTCCGCCCCAGTCGGGCAGTTGAGCGGAGTGTTCATCATGCTGCGTGGGAAATTGAACCCACCGTTGTCGAGGTCGCTCCACAGATTCCAAACGCTCTGCGTGGTCAAGTTTGTTTTGGCAATGCCTTCGTTATAGACGACTGCAGCCGTGCAGCTCGAGAAACCATTGCAATAGCCAGTGCCGGCCAGTGCGGTTTCAAAGAACGGCTGCGGTGCGAAGCCATTGGCGTATGCGATTTGTTGGGCCTTCGCCAGAGCGGGGTTCTGATTCGTGGGAATAGCCGCACCGCAAGCAGCAAACGATGTGGCGCATCCCAGACCGGTCTCCACGGCAGCGTAGGCTTTTGCAAATTGCTGGCCGCCCAAAGTCATCATGTAGGGTACGGCGTTCAGGTTAATGGGCTGATACTCATGAGTGATCCTGCGGCCAATGTAGCCCACTTCCAGGATGAACTTGTTGCCCAACTGGCGCTGGATGGTCAAATCGAAGGAGTCCACCACGTTGGGGCGGAAGTTCGGGTCCAGAACTTCGCCTGCGCCCGCCGCGACGCTGTTGACGCCAGGGAAGTTCAGCGAAGGAAGCGTGGGAGAAGCAGCTGGAATCGGAGCATTGGTGCCATCCGTTCCGACACGGAAAGCGTTCGCGGGAGTAAGCTGGGTGCTGCCCGCCGGTACAGAGCAAGTCCCATCCATATTGTTGTTGCGGCATTGGACGGCCTGAATAAGACCGTCACCTAGCAGCGGCACAAGGACGAGATCGACGCCGTTGAGACGTCCGTAGACGCGACTATAGCCGCCGCGAATGACAGTCTTGTTGCCGCCAAACACTTTACTGAGCCAGCCGTCGGTGATATTGGGGTTCCAAGCTGCGGCGATGCGCGGGCTAAAGGAACCGTAGAAAGGATTGTAGGGATATTTCTGCCCAGCGCCGGTATTTCCGACAAGAGAGTATCCAAGAATCGGGTTAAAGACCTGCCCCTGCTCAGCTGCGAGTTCCCGCTGATTGAGGTAGGCCGTGGTGCTGACCTGCTGGCCACTCTGATTTACAAGCTCGATTTGCTTGCCCTGAGCTTCCGTGGGTGGCATTTCGAGGGTCCAGCCCAAGCCGTAGGTGAGAGTGAAGGACGGCTTCATGTGCCAGGAGTCGCTGAAGTACACGTTGTAATAAGGAATGGTGCTCTGATCAAACGCGTGCGTCAGCGGGGGATTCAAGGCTAGGTCGGAACCTGACCGCGTATAAGCAATCTGCGAGTCCGTAACGATTCCCAAGACGGCGGAAACGTCGCGTCCCCATTGGGATGCACTAACTCCCGGGGGCAAACTGTCGGCGAAGTTGATGAGGCCGCCGCCTGCTGAGTCGCCGAGTTGATAAGTGGCCTGGTAATTGATGCCGCCGCCGTTGTCTGAGCGCTGGTGCCAGTCCCAATTGCGCTGATACGCGCCGCCGAATGTGAAGAGATGATTGCCTTTCAGCATGGTCCAGTCGTCGCGAAGGAAGTTGTCATGGCCGTCCCAGAAGCGGGTACGGACGCTTTGCGTGTTCACGTTATAAGGAGCGAGCGGGTTAGCAGTCTCGCCAAAGGGCTCGAGGGCAGCGCCACCCACATCGGAGCCGAGTCCTGCAACTTGCGGCACGCCGCCTGGGTTAGACCACGACCAGTAGTTACGAAGGTAGCTGTAATGCAAATCGTTCGTCGTGTTGGAAGTGACGTTGATAGTCAAGCCAGCCACGAAGTACCAAGGCTGTTGGGGCCGCACGGAGAGAGCCGCCGGAGTGCCAAGTGTATCGCCGGGGAAGAAGCCGCCGACATCCACCTGGCTGGTGGTCGAACGCACTAACTTATAGTATCGATAGCTGGCATTGAAGTGGAACTTTGAACCAAAGTCGTGGTCCAACCGGGCCACGCCAAAGTTAGAGGTGTAGGGAATCTCGACGTTGGCTTTGTAACCGATTGTGTTGACGCCATCGCACCGCGTGCCCAAGCCAACGACGTTACAGCCAGGGTCATTTCCGATGGGTTCGTACTTGTTCCACATTTGCTGAACCAAGGAATTGATTCCAATGCCTCGTGGGTCGCAAGCCGCATTCTGGCCCGGGCCGCAGTTTTGACCGGTGTTTAAGTTGAACTGGGTCGGGGTACCGGCGCCATTAGCCGCTACGCATGCGGCGTCGCAAACGTTCATGGTTAGGATGCCGGCACGCATATTGGCGCTAGGGACGATCGCTTCGTAAGTTTGCGCGTTATTCCAGCGGAAACCCTCGTAATTGGCGAAGAAGTAGGTCTTACCGCCGAGAATATTCTTGGAAATGATTGGACCGCCGCCAGAAGCGCCAAACCGGTTGTAGTGGTAGCTGGGCAACGGTGTGTCGGTAATATTGTTATTCCACGTGTTCGCGTTCAAATTATTGTCGAAATAATATTCGTACGCCGAACCGTGCCAGGCGTTGGTGCCACGCCGGGTAACGACCTGAACTTGCGCGCCAGCGGAACTGTTGAAGTCGGCGGTTTGGTTGGCGGTGTTTACCTTGAATTCTTCAACGCTGTCGATAGGAGTGGGCATCACACCTGTTGGGCTGCCACCAACCATCGTAGAAACGATACCGCCGGACGGGTCGCCAGCGAAGCTCGGAGTGTAAACCTGCATGCTGCCGTCCATATCATTCGTGTTCTGGCCACCATCGAGCATGAAGGTGCTCTGATCTACGACCGCGCCAGCCACGCTGCCATCGGGGGAAACACCGGGCTGCAAGGTTACGAAGGTTGCTGCGTCCCGGCCAATCGAAGGCAAGTTCTGCAGGAGTTCACCGCTGACGGTATTTCCTACCGTAGCGTTCAGGGTCTGCAACTCGGCACCGTTGGTGGCCGTAACTTCCACCGTCTCCGCCACAGAGCCGACTTCCAAGGTGAGATTCAAGGTAAGCGAAGCACCTACCGTTACCACCTGATCCACGAGCTTTGAAACACGAAACCCGGTTTTATTGACAGAAACGGTGTACTTGCTGGGCACCACGTTCGCGAAAAAATATCTTCCGTTATCGTTCGTTGCATCCGTTCGCACAATATTCGTCGCGGTATCGGTCAAAGTGACCGTCGCGCCGACAATGGCACCGCCGGATGGGTCAGTAACCGTCCCAGCGACTGTACCGGTTGATGCGCTTTGGGCAAACAGGCCAGATGGCACAAGAGCACATACACTGAACAACACAGCTAGGAGCAACGCCACTCGCTTACTTGACATTCAACTACCTCCTGGATGGGCCTTTGGAGCCCTACACGTCTAGAGCAGGTAAACCAAATCAAACAGAGCCGACTACTCTGAAAGATCCAAACTGTCTTGAATTGGGCAACCAACACAAAAAAACTGTATGGCAAAAACATTTGCAAGCCGACTACCAATGCGCGAGAAAAAGTTAAACGTAATGCTCTCTATAAATTATCTAAACTTGATGTCACTTTTTCTTACGATGATATACGGCGTCCCATATTTAGCTACAGAGTTCCATAGAACATCCGAGGTTGCTCCGTGCTCCCGTCGACACGCGGAAAACAACTCCGCCATGGCAGCAGCACTAAGTCGCCACAATTCTGACCGATATGCATTTGGCAACGACAACCCCACCACAGACCGATAGCAGGGGTATATATTGCCCCTGCGAACTTTTGTCAACGGGAATCTGCCGTGTGACCTATATAAAGTTTAGATGTATTGGATTGAACATGCGGAAAGTCGAGGCCCATAAGACCTGTAAGTTCCAGTACTCGGGCGCCCGAACGCGACTAAATCTAGTTAGCAGCGCCTCAGAGATTGGACAGCCGGTCCGCAGTAGATGGTTGGAAAGTAAAGTCGGCTGTGCAGTCGGTTAATGGAGTGAACTTCCGTCCTGCACATAGACCGTGCGGCCACCAACTACTGTTAGAAGCACCGTAGTCTTTGTGTACTGCTGGGGCGGAATTTTCGTAAGGTCGTTTGAAAGAACGATGAAGTCCGCATATTCGCCGGCTTTCAGCTCGCCCTTCTTCCCTTCTTCGAACTGTGCGTAAGCAGAGCCGTAGGTGTAGGCGCGGATGCAATCATCGAGGGAAATTTTCTCCTGTGGCTCCCATCCACCCGCTGGACCGCCATCCGGCAACTCGCGCGTCACGCACGCGTAGAGACCGCGCATCGGGTTAATGGGCTCGACGTCGTAATCGGTGCCAAAAGCGAGATGTGCTCCGCTCTTCAGCAATGACGCCCAGGCATACGCACCTTTAGAGCGCTCAGGACCGATTCGCGCGCCGGCCCAGCGCATGTCACTGGTTTCGTGGGACGGCTGCATCGAAGCAATCACTTTGAGCTGAGCGAAGCGCGGCAAATCTTCGGGCGCAAGAACTTGTGCGTGCTCGACGCGGTCGCGTCTGTCGCGTGGCGGGTTGGCTCCGGCAACGGCTTCGAAGACGTCGAGCGCAACGCGATTGGCGCGGTCCCCGATAGCGTGAAAATTGATTTGGAAGCCGGCTCTATCGCGCTCGATGGCCATCGAGCGAAGCTTATCCGGATCATTCGTAAGTATTCCGCTGGTGGAAGGGTCATCCGAATACGGCGCGAGCAAGGCAGCGGTCCGTGATCCGAGCGCGCCATCGGTAAAGCCCTTGAGCGCGCCAGTCCTTAGCCAGGGATCGCTTGTGCCGCCTTGTGCGCGCATATTCAAGAGCTGGTCCATCGGCTGAAGAAACGGCAGCCACTCCGTGATACGCAGCGTGAGCTTCCCTTCCTCTTTCAATTGCACATAAACAAGAAAATCAGCCCAATCGGAAAAATCCTGCGCGGAGGTCACGCCGTTCTTGGCGGCGTCCGCGAGCACCATCTGGATGCCGCGGCGGCGCTGGTCAGATTTGAGATCAGGAATCCTGGAAGCAACCAGACTCATTGCTGAGTCTTCTTCGAGCATTCCCGTGGCTGCCCCGTCGGCGTCGCGTTCGATCATGCCGCCCGGAGGGTTGGGCGTGTCCTGCCTGATCTCGCCATGCTGCAGCGCGAGTGTATTGGCCACGGCCACATGTCCCGAAACATGGGTCAGAAAAACGGGATTCTTTGGTGCAACAGCGTCGAGCTCTTGCTTGGTGGGAAATTTTTTGTCTGGCCAAAGTGTGTGGTCCCAGCCACTGCCGGTGATCCACTCGCCTTCTTTGTGTTGAGCCACAGCGTCGGCTATGCGCTTCTGCAGCTCCTCAACGCTGGCGACTCCGTTCAGCCGGACGGAGAGCATGTCCGCACCCGCGCCACCGAGGTGCACGTGGGCGTCGTTGAACCCAGGCATGACAAATTTGCCCTTGAGCTGGATGGTTTCGGCGTTCGAATCGTTTCCCCCGCATTCCAGAAGGACGAAATCGAGTTTGCCAACGCAGCGAATCTTGCCATCGCGAATGGCCATGGCGTCGGCCCATGGCTGTGCTGGATCATTCGTGTAAATCCGGCCGTGCAGATAAACGACGGTGTGCGACTCGGTTTGCGCCGATTGGCCCTTTGCCCTTAGAACAAATATTCCGGCAGAACAACTTAACAAGACAATTCCAGCCAGGCAGAGCAGATTCGTTCTGCGAATCTTCATTTCGTTTTCTCCGGAGCCAGGTCTGCTATTCCAAGCAGCGTGAGCAGGGCGCGCTTCAATCCCATTTCGCGGCCTGCTGGGTCATACCATTCCTGGAGCGAATGCGCGCCACCGCCGCTGCCTCCCGCGCCAATGGAAATCGCGTCGATGCCCATCGAGAGAGGAATATTCGCATCGGTGGAAGAACGCTCAATCCGGGATTCGTTTTCCACCATACCATCCGCCGCGCGTAATGCGGCGAGAAGCGGAGACTCTGCCGCCAATTCGCCACCGGGCCTGCTGCCGAGCAGTTCTACCTTCCATTCGAGCTTGCCTTTCGAACGATCGCGCGATGATTCCATTTCGTCGCGAACGCCCGCGGCTATACATTCGCGCAGGGCGGATTCGAGACGCCCCAGCTCGCTTTCACTCTCGGAACGTACATCTACCTTTAAGCGCGCTTCGTACGGAATGGAATTTATGGATGTGCCGCCCTCGATTTGTCCGAGATTAAAGGTGGTGCGTGGCGATGCGGGAACTTTGGTGTTGATGAAGCGCACGGAGCCGCGAACCAGCGCATTGATCGGATTGGGCATTCCGAAATCCGACCAGCTGTGTCCGCCCGGACCATTGATTACAACTTCAAGCCTGCGCGAGGCCAGTGCGATAGTCGTGACGTGATCCGTGCTCGCGCCATCGAGCACGATCACCGCCTTTAGGTGGCTGTGGTAGGCATCGACCAACGCGCGCATGCCCCGGAGATTGCCTTCGCCTTCTTCGCCAACGTTGCCCACAAAAAGAATCGTGCGCTGCGGTTTGATTTGCGCTTCGTGAATGGCTCGCGCAATAGCCACAAGCGCGGCGAGGCCCGTGCCGTTGTCGGAAATTCCAGGCGCGAGCATGCGGCTGCCTTCGCGGCGCACCTTGACGTCAGTGCCCGCCGGAAAGACCGTGTCTAAATGCGCAGAGAGCACCACGATTTCTTTTTCGTTCACGCCGCGCAACTCTCCGATCACATTGCCAATGGCATCGACCTGAACCTTCAAACCGGCAGCCGCGAGCAACGCTTTGAAGGCTGCCGCGCGCTGTCCCTCTTGAAAAGGAGGCGCGGGAATTTCGGTGAGACGCACCTGCTCCTCATTAATCCAATTGAGATTTGGCGCGAACCAAGTCAGTGCCGCGCGCACCTGCGCGTTTTCGCCAAGCTGGATGGAGGAAGCGGAACGGGTACTGTGTCGGGCGAGAGAAGAGCGAACCGGCATAGCGAAGAGAATAACCCAAACAAGGACGCGTTTCACTGTCCTGCTCCGCCCTGTTGCGGTGATCAACGCCGTGTGGCCTCGGAGCAGAGCGCCAAGATTTCAGAGTCGGTCAACACGCGAGCTGATTGCTTGGCGGCATCGAAGATGCGATTGACGAGCGCGTCATCGGCTGGAATTTTGTGGCGTTCGAGCCAGAAGAGCACGTTGGACTTGCCGCTCATTGGGCCGATTTCGATTACTTGTTCGAGTCCGAAGAGATGCGAAGGCACCCCGCTATAGACAGAATCAGCGAGCGCTTCGTTTCCCTTGTGGAATGCCTTGATGATGGCTGCGGCGTGGACGCCCGTTGCCGTGCGGAATGCATCGCGCCCAATGACCGGATAATTCGGCGGAATGACGGTGTGCGTGGCCGTCGCGACTTTTTCGCAGTACTCCCTAAGCCGCGAGAGATCCTGATGAATCACGCCCATTAGGCGCAAGTTTACCAGCATCAATTCCATCGGCGTGTTGCCGACGCGTTCTCCCAGCGAATTGGCCGCGGCGTGCACTTGATCCGCGCCCGCCGCAATCGCTGCCAGGGAATTCGCAATAGCCAAGCCGCGATCGTTATGGCCATGCCAGTCCACGCGAATTTTTTCGCCGCTGGGCTTCACGACTTCTTCGATCACGAATTTTACGAGGTTGTACACGCCGTTAGGAATCGCGTGGCCGACGGTGTCGCAGAGCACAATCGCGCGGGCGCCGCTGCGAATCGCCGTTGAGTAGAGACGCTTGACCGTGTCTGGATCGGTGCGAATTGTGTCTTCCGTCACGTACATGGACGGAAGGCCGTGCTCAATCGCGAACGTCACAGCTTTTTCGGTCGTGCGCTCGAGATGATCGACCGTCCAATCCTCGACCAGCCGCCGGATGGGGCTTGATCCCAAAAATGTAGCGGCTTCAATCGCCATTCCCACCCGCTGCGAAATTTCGGCGATGGGGCGAATGTCGGCTTCGACCG
The DNA here is from genome assembly GCA_963784015.1 of uncultured Acidobacteriota bacterium. Lineage (GTDB taxonomy): Bacteria > Acidobacteriota > Terriglobia > Acidiferrales > UBA7541 > Acidiferrum. The sequence goes on along the minus strand of CAWAPX010000013.1, from coordinate 1,654,590 downwards.
TTCGCGCGGCGCAGTTCGGTTTGATCTTCATGCGCTTGGTGACGATTTCGCGGGCGAGGGCTTCGACATGCTCGACGGCGCGAGGGCCGGCCCCAGGCAATCCGATGTTGAGCGAGTCGATGCCCAGCGCTTCCATCAGATGCAGGATTTCGATTTTTTCTTCGACACCGGGATCGTGCACGCTCGGATTTTGCAATCCGTCGCGAAGCGTTTCATCGTTCAGCAATACGCGCGTGCCGGGAGCGATAAGCGGCGCTGCGGCAAGGTTCCAGTCGTAAACCCATTCGTTCTGCGCGGGTGCGGTCATTGGCTTATTCTTTCGTGAGCGACCAACTCGGGTCTACCTTCCTGGAACGCTTTCAATTTACATTTAACGACATCGCCCGCAGAGAACGCCCAAATTTCATCTTCCGGCTTTTGCCCAACAATACGATAGATTTCATTCCCCAAATATTCTGCATCGACAGGACGCCAGCAAGGAGTTCCTTCTTCCATCAATTCAACGTAAATTGTTCGCTTCTCGATTTTGATCATCGAAGTCCGTGATCGCGAAACATCGTTTTCAAGGCGCTTCGGGCGCTTCGCAATTTTGCAGCCAGTCCCCCGCCAAACTCAAATTTCAAAAACCCGTCAACGGCGTGTTCCAGTTCCGCACCATAACGATACCACCACGGCTTTTCTCGCCCTGGCAAACGGTCTACATCGATGTATTTGATTTGCACCATCTCGAGCAGGCCAGCTTTGCCGTGCGTGCGTCCCCATCCGCTGGCGCCGCACCCACCGTGGGGAGCCTCCGCGATGCCAAAGTAGCTGATCGTATCGTTGACCATCACCGCGCCCACGCGCAGGCGAGCGGCAATGGCTTGGCCGCGCTTGGCGTCGCTCGTCCACACACTGGCCGCGAGCCCGAAAGTAGAATCGTTCGCACGCGAGACGGCTTCTTCGGCGTTTTTCACAGATTGTACAGTGAGAATAGGACCGAAGGTCTCTTCCTGAAAAAGTTTCATCGTGGAATTTACGCCAGCAATGACGGTCGGCTCGAAGAAATTCGCGCCAAGGTCAGGGCGGGGTTTTCCGCCGCACAGGACGCGAGCCCCGCGCACCGCCGCATCGGCGACCAAATCGCTCATGCGCTGCACATCCTGCGGACGAATCAGAGGACCAACATCGGTTGCCGGATCGCTTCCGGGACCGAGCCGCAGCTTTTTCGTTTTTTCGACACACAGCGCAAGAAACTTTTCTTCTATGGACTGTTCTACAAAAAGCCGCTCGACAGAAAGGCACACCTGCCCGCAATTCGTGTAGCTACCCCAAACGGCGGCGCTTGCGGCAACTTCGAGGTTCGCATCGGCAAGAACAATCATCGCGTCCTTGCCACCAAGTTCGAGCACGCTAGGAATCAACTTTTTGCCACACGCTTCCGCGACGCGCCTCCCAGTAGCCACGCTGCCGGTGAACATGATTTTGTCGGGCCCGGCGTCGATCAGTGCTTGGCCGACTTCCCCGCCGCCTTGAATAACTGTGACGAGATTCTTCGGGAATCCTGCATCCACAAAAAGTTTTTCAATCAGCGCGCCACAATGCGGCGTGAAATCGCTTGTCTTGCAAATAACTGCGTTCCCCGCGGCAACAGCGGGAATGATTTGGCTCAGGGGAATGGCAAGTGGATAGTTCCAGGAACTGATGATGCCGATCACTCCAACGGGTTCGTAAATCAGACGTCCCGACTTGGCCTTCCCAGCGATGCTGTGATGCGGCACGCGTTCCGATCGCAAAAACTTCGCGCCACTCTTTGAAAAATATTGCGCAGTGTCCAGCGCAACAAACAAATCCGCGAAAAGCGCTTCAACACGCGGCTTCCCGGATTCCGCCACGACCGCGTTGGCCAACACATCACGCGATGCCATCATGCAATCACGCAACACACGCAGTTGCGTACACCGCTTCTCGACAGCCAATGCGCACCACCCCAATTGCGCGGCACGCGCTCGCGACAGAACCTCCGGCAAAACTTCCGGCAGCGTTCTCTCAAATTGGGCAAGGATTTTGCCCGTAGCAGGATCAATCGACGGAATCGTATCGACGGGGATGGCCGTGGCCGCCATAGGCAAATTCTAGCCGAAATTCGTTCGCAAGAGTTCGCGACAAAAAACAAAGGAAAAAGGGCGTTTGCTAAAACATAAGATATAAGGAGGTCTTACCAAATGCACTGCACAGCGTACTTGCGGAATAAACCATCGCGCGTGACCATCGCCGCGCCTTCTACTTGTGATTGCGCAATTAGCACGCGGTCGAATGGGTCTTTGTGACTCCCCGGCAGCGCTCCGGCCCTTACAGCATGTTCAATTGAAATGGGAAGCTCGACGAAACCTTCCTGCTGAATTCTTTCTTGAAAATTCTTCACCAGGTCGGGCACCCGGAATTTCCCGGCTTGCTGTTTGATTGCGATTTCCCATGCGGAAGCGGCGGATACTAGTACGGTCCCCTCGGGATCCGCAATGGCCAAGTGTGCCGCCGGGGATAACTTCGCTCCGCCCTCCAGCCACCAAATCAGAGCATGCGTGTCCAGAAGAATCCTTGTCACTTAATGCCCCACTCGGCCAGTTCTTCCTTGCTGAGAGGATCAAACGCGTCCGGCGCATACCAAATTTTGCCCTTGAGGCTTCCCGGAACGCGCTTCTTCTTCCGCGCTGGAAAAGGGATGATCTTTGCAACGGGTTCCTTCCCCCGTGCGATGATCACCTCTTCCCCGTTCTCCACTTTGCGGAGCAGCTTTGAGAGGTTCGTCTTAGCTTGATGGACGGTGTACATGGTTAGCTAAGTATATTAGCTAATGTTACGAATTTCAAGGCCATCCCCATCCGCGTATCCTCGTCCACACAACTTGCTTGGCAGCCCCCACTAGCAGTTATTGTCCGTCTTTAGGAACAAACAACGACAAGTTCTCCGCCTTCCAACGCATGGCAGCCTTAATGCGATTCCGCCCGCTCGGGTGGTCGAAGAAAATCCATTCCTCCACAGGACCGGGACTCATCTTGCGATACTCGCCAAGATGGATTGCAGCTCGAGCGAAGCCATCAGGCTGACGGCTGGCGTTCAGACCGTACATGTCAGCCTCATACTCGTTTGTGCGGATGTGCGTGTTGATAAAAGGCGTGTACAAGAAACCAAACACGGAACCGAGCAGCAGAACCAGCGGCAGCACCGCTGTGTCTCCGATGCCTCGAATTTGCCACCGCTCGCCCCAGCGAGCCAACGCGCTTTCGAGGGACCATCGCAGCAGCGCGAAGAAAATAAAAATGACCACGGAGAAATACAGTATGTCCTTTCCGATGTGATGAAGGACGAAGTGGCCCATTTCATGGCCCATGACCGATTGAATTTCTTCCGGCGTGCCGCGGCGCAGCAGATTGTCATTCAGAGTGATACGCATAGTACTGCCGAAGCCGCTGACGTTCGCGCTCATACGGGTGGTTTGGCGTGAAGCATCCATCTCGTAGACCTTATCCGCGGCAATGCCATTCGCGTGCGCGAGGCTGAGGATGGGTTTCGTCACCCTGGGGTCATCGAGCACCGTGAACTTATTGAAGATGGGAAACACAAGAACGGGTCCGATCATGACCAGGAATACCAAGAAACACATGGAGACGACTGCTCCCCAGATCCACCAGGTACGGGGCACGCGGCGAACGACACCGAAGAGCACCATCGCGGCGATGCTCCCGATGACCACATTCACCAGCAGCATTTCAAACTGCTCGCCCATCCAAGGACCAAGGGTTTGCGTCGCAAGGCCATATTGGCGCTCCCGGAAATATCCTTCATAAATCGCAAGAGGAGCGCCGAGGATCGTCGTAACGATGAGAAATTCCACCCAGTAGATCAGCGTCTGCAGCGGCTTGAAGCGCGTAATGCGCTCCGCCAGATTGCGCATCATCGCGGACCAGCGAAAATGCAGCAACAGAAGATAAATGACCGCGCCATAAAGAAAATCCCAAAGGATCAACCAGTAGCCGCCTTCAAAGTAGTCATCGGACTTGGCCCGCGCACTTGCGGGAATTTCGGCGAGGTACGCATCGGTGGCGGCTTCCACATTAAATTGACCCGAAGGCTTGGCCGCCAGCGGAATCGGAATTTCATCTGGCATGGCGGTGGCGGGTTTTGCGCCGGGGCCAGGTGTTTGCGGCACTTGCGCGCCGCTCGCGCCTGGGAGCAGTGCGAGCGCGAGACAAGCCAGTATTAGGAAGTTGCGGTGGTTCATGATTTTCCTCTATTGAATTATTGGTTCGACCGTGTGCAAGTCCAATACGAACATGCCGCCGAAAAAGTCTCCCAGGGAACAAAAATTCCGAAGGGACAACCACTAGACGCCGAATTGCGCCGAATATTTCAAAAAAGCCTTGAGAAATTATTACGAGGGAAAGTTAGGGTTCACCGACGCGCCACGCTTCGTCGTGCATCACTTGCACCATGCACAAGCCCCTGCGGTGGAACAGTCGGTCCAGACTTGGAGCGATCGCGCAACTGATAAAGGCGAGGAATATCGTCAGGCACGAGTTTGCCTCGGCCAACATCGAGCAGCGTCCCAACCATTTTGCGAACCATAAAGCGCATGAACGATCGGCCTCGCACCGTATAGACAAGTTCTTCGCCATCGTCGCTGCGCACTAATTCGCTCGCATATATCTCGCGCACGGTCGAGCGCTCTTTGTCGTCATCCTCGGAACCTGTAGACGCGGCAAACGCGGCGAAATCGTGCGGACCGACGAAGCGAGACGCCGCGATGCGCATAGCGTCCTCATCAAGCGGGAATGGATAGTGCAGCACGTAGCGCCACACCGCCGGCGGAACAACTTTCCCGCGGTACAAACGATAACGATAAATCTTCCCAAGCGCCGACCATCGCGCGTGAAAGTCGGGGCCCACTTCCTCAGCGCCCACAATGCGAATCGCAGAAGGCAGCAGCGCGTTCAACGCACGTTGAAACTCGCCTGCCGACAGGCCCGATTGCGTTCGAAAGCTGGCCACCTGCCCAAGCGCGTGCACCCCAGCATCCGTACGCCCGGCCCCATTCACCATCACCGTCTCCTGCGTGAGCTGCCGCAGCACGCTGGAGATTTCTCCCTGAATCGTTGGCTTGTTCGTCTGAATCTGCCAGCCGTGGAAGTCCGTCCCGTCGTAAGCGATCGTGAGCTTGAAATGGCGCATGAATGGAATGTGTTCTGTTCTTAGCGATTAATTTTCAGAGGGGCTGTCAGATTTGGCAAGCGCTTTAGGTGGGCCACACTCACGGAGCCGTGCGCGCAAATCGGCTGCCGGGCTTCACGGCCGCGCCGCCTTCGCGGCACAAAGGACATTCCTCGGGTTCATACTTGGCGATAGGCAGATCCAACAAAGCCTGCGTCTCGACCCCGAGCTCAAGTGTACCGCCGCTGCGGTCGATTAAAGCTCCGGCGGCAACCACTCGCCCACCCGCTTCTTCGACTACTTGAATGGTCTCCTGCGTCGAGCCGCCAGTTGTCCACACATCTTCGATCACTAGGACATGCTCATCTGGCTTAAGCGAAAATCCACGGCGCAGAGTCATGGTGCCGCTCGCGTCGCGCTCTGCGAAAATAGCCGGCACTCCCCTGCCCACGGAGCCTTTTGGTTCGGGCAAGGCACGCGCAACTTCTTGCCCAATAATCACTCCGCCCAATGCAGGTGAAACAACCGCCGCAATGATGGCGTCAGAAAACAGCGCGGCCAACGCCTGCCCAAGTTTCTCGGCAAATTTGGGGTATTGAAGCACAAGGGCGCACTGCACATAGGTCCCGCTATGCAGCCCGCTGGAAAGCTCAAAATGGCCATGCCGGATGGCTCCGGCGGATTCAAACATGCGCAGCAGTTCTTCTCGTGAAAGCATCATTTTCGGCCAGTCGCAAACCACCACTAAACATCTATTCGTGAGCAGCCTAGCCGTGGTGCGCCGCGTTGTCAAGGAATGGAACGCCTGCTAAACTGCGTGTCGAGTTTCCGGGCTGCGCCAAGACTTTCCGGCCGCTTTCCGGGTCAAAACTGTGATGGATTCCTCTGAATAGACCTATCTCTCAGCCATGCAGCCTGAATTTTCCTTCTGCCCGGCAAGAAACCTGCCAACCGAGTGTACCAATGCCTGTTCAGGGCACGTTCCACAATGTCAGTAAGAATCAAACCGGTCTTAATCTGCTTAGTTTGAAACAAATACGTCCCGCAGGGACAGAATCTCGAGGAATAAAATTGTCATGACAACTTTATGGGGACGCATCAAATCCTTCTTTTTGCCCGTTAACAAAAGGCAATCCGGTCAGCTCAAGGGCGCAAAGCGGCAGGATTTACTTGCCGCAAGGTCTCTCCTTGCCATCTTAATGGCCGCACTTCTTGTCGTAGGCCCACTCTCGCCCGCCTTTGCGCAAAGCCCCGCTCAGAATCCTCCGTCGAACCCTGCCCCCGCACCATCCACTCCGTCAGCGCCGCAGGGCTCATCCATCGCTCCGGTGAGCTCCCTGGGTCTTGCGAAATACAATTTCACGAACGGTCCCAAAGCCTTTCCAAGTCTCCTCAAGCCGTACCAACAGATTCAGGTCGATCAACCGGTCATCACCAATTCTCCGCGGCTCGATCAACTGGTCCACGACGGCAAGCTGGAGCTAACTCTGCAGGACGCCGTCGAGCTGGCCCTCGAAAACAGTATCGACATCGCGGTGCAGCGCTACTATCCGTGGATAGCCGACGCCTCGATTCTCAAAGCGAAATCAGGTGCGTTGGCCTATGCGACGCCCGGCAGTTTGCTGAATTCCTCGACGGCTAGCGTTCCTCTGCTCTCCTACGACCCGACTTTCACCCAAACAGCCGCCATCAGCTCTGCCTCGACGCCCATAAACAATCCGTTCATTGCGGGCACAGGTGCGGCCGGCGTCTTGGACCTCTTCACGCATACCACGGAATTCAATACGCAGTATTCTCAGGGCTTCGAAACAGGCACAAACCTTTTCGTCAGTTGGGACAACACGCGCAGCAGTTCTGACTCACCGGAGAACTTTTTCAACCCCGCCGTTCAATCGACCTTGACGATCGGCTTCTCCCAAGCGCTATTGAACGGCTTTGGCATCGCCGTAAACACCCGCAACATCCGCATCGCAAAAAACAACCGCAAAATTGCCGACTGGGCTTTCGCGTCGCAAGCCATCACCACGATTACGTCCACCATCACTGCGTATTGGGAACTCGTCTACGCGCGTGCAAACGTGAAAGTCAACGAGCAGGCCGTCACCGTTTCCCAAAAGCTTTACGATGACAACAAAAAACAGCTCGACGCTGGCACCATGGCGCCGCTGGACGTAACTCGTGCCAAATCCGAACTGGCAACGGACCGCCAGAATCTCATCGTGGCACAAACAGCTCAGCTACAAGACCAACAGATCCTGAAAAATGCCATCACCAAGAACCCTCTGGCTCCAAACGTAGTGAACCTCGAAATCATTACCATCGACCAGCCGAAGCAGCCCGCCGCGATCGAAAATCCGTCATTCGAGGATTCCATCCAGGAAGCGTTTACAAAGCGGCCGGAGCTTCAGGAGCAACTCTATAATTTGAAAAATGCCGGCATAGATATTCAGGCCACTAAAAACGCGCTGCTTCCCGTTCTCACGCTGGAAGGCCAATACAGCTCTGTAGGTCTGGCAGGCAATTCTCCGATCAATGGCGCTCCGGTTGTGACGAGCGGCGCACCCATAGTCGACGGCAGCGGCAATCCGGTCACCGTCGACGTTAACGGAGTCGCAACTCCAATATTTGAATCGGTGAGTACCCCAACGGTCACAGGCACAACCCAGCAGGGATTTGGAACAGCGCAAAGCCAAATCTTCCACAATCGCTTCCCCGAATATTCCGCGCAGTTAACTCTGAGCCTTCCCTTGCGGAACCGTTCCGCTCAGGCTGATAGCGCTCGGGCTCTCCTCACCGAGCGGCAGCAGGAAACCGTTCTGCAGCAATTAAAAAATGCCGCGCTGCTCGATGTTCGCAATACTTATATCGCGCTTACGCAAGATCGCGCCCAAGTGGACGCCGCCACCGAAGCGCGCCAGCTTCAACAGGAAACCTTCGACGCCGAACAGAAGAAATATCGTCTGGGCGCGTCCACGGTTTACAACGTCATTTTAACGCAGCGCGACCTCATCACCGCGCAAGGCACGGAACTCCGCGCTCTGGCCAACCTTGAGGAAGCCAAAGCCAATTACGAGCGCGCACTCGGGCGCACTCTGGACGTGAATCACGTCAGCATTGCCGACGCCAAATCCGGCGAAATCGAACGCGACACTTTGATCCCTGGAACGCTGCATGGCAAGGTTGTAGGCACGGAAGACCTCTTCAAAGCCGGGGGCATGCGCTAACTTCGCAACTGCGCCGCGCCGGAAATTCCTCCAGCGCGGCGCACTTCAGTCCTTTGCAACGATCCCAAGAAGCCTCGATTTCTCCCTTAGTTACGTCAAATCCTTGTCTTGCCTCCCCTTTGTCCTTTATCCTCAATGGACCTAACGCGGCCACGTTTCTGGTTCAAGGCACAGGGTTTATTGCTCCGCGTGCCTTCAAAATCAGCCCGCAAATGAAACAAAATCCATGGTTCGAGCGTTTTAAAGAGTTAGGTCAAAATACAACGTCCCGCTGGGACAGAATCTCGAGGGGTAAAGATCATTATGACGACACTGAGGGCGACCTTGAAGCGGTCCATCTTGGGGGCAGCCACCCGCAGGACGGCTTCGCAATGGGCCCGATCTCTGTTTGCTACGTTTTTGGCAGCTCTTTTGGCTGGGGGGCCACTCTTCGCGCAAACCCCTGCCCAGAATCCGCCGTCGAATCCTGCTCCTACGCCGACGACTGCGGCTGATGGTTCCTCAATCGCGCCGGTCGCTTCTTTGGGTCTGACAACTCATAATTACACGCATGGCCCTAGCGCCTTTCCCAATATTATCAAGCCCTATATGCCGATCCATATAGATCAACCCTTGCTCGTTAATTCGCCGCGGCTCGATCAACTCGTGCACGATGGCAAGCTGGAGTTGACTCTCCAGGACGCTGTCGAGCTTGCACTGGAAAATAGCATGGACATCGCTGTGCAGCGATACTATCCCTGGATGGCCGACGCCGGCATTCTCTACGCTAATTCCGGCTCACAGGGTGGCTTCGGCACACCGGGGGCAACCATCGCTTCATCCTCGGCAGCCATCAATCCATTTGCCCTCACTATCACGACCTATGACCCCATCATCCAGAGCAGCGCATCTATTGCCTCTGTTACTACTCCGGTGAATAACCCATTTACGACAGGTAATGGCGTACAATCTGGATTCAGCTCGATCCTTTCCCACTCCACGCAATTCAACAACTCCTATTCGCAGACATTCGAGACGGGAACCAACTTCAGCGTCGTTTGGGACAATAATCGAAGCAGTTCCACTGCCGGCGCCAACTTGTTAAACCCTTATGTGCAGTCGTTCCTCTCCGTTTCCTTTTCCCAACCTCTTTTAAACGGTTTCGGAATTGCCATGGGCACACGCAACATTCGCATCGCAAAAAACAATCGCAAGATTGCGGATTGGGCTTTCACGGCGCAGGCCATCACCACGATTACGAGCACCATCACCGATTACTGGGAGCTGGTCTACGCGCGAGAAAACGTCAGAGTCAATCAGCAGGCGGTCACCGTCGCCCAAAAGCTCTACGACGACAATAAGAAGCAACTCGAAATCGGCAGCTTGGCCCCGCTCGACGTCACCCGGTCGGAATCCGAATTAGCCACCGACACTCAGAACCTCATCTTCGCGCAAACAGTCCAGCTTCAAGACGAGCAAATCCTGAAAAATGCCATCTCCAAGGATCCCTTGGCAGCCAACATAATCAACGTGCAAATCATTCCCACCGACCTTCCGAAACAGCCCGCATCCATTGAGGCCGCATCCTTCGAAGATGCGATCAAGGAAGCTTTTGCGAAACGTCCGGAACTTCAGGAAGAGGCCTTGAACTTGCTGAATGCGGAAATCGATGTGAAAGCGAACCGCAATGCCCTTCTTCCAACGCTCTCCGTTGGTGGTTTCTATGAATCCCAAGGTTTGGCGGGAAATTCATCTATCCTCGGCCCCTCCACAGTCGTGAGCAGCGGAGTCCCCATTGTCGATGGAACCGGCGCTCCGGTTCTCAACAATGGAGGCCCCATTTTCGTAGGTGCCTCCACGGCGCCCGTCACCGGCACCAATCAGCAGGGCTTTGGCACCGCGCAAAGCCAGATCTTTCACAACGTCCTCCCGGAATATGCGGGCCAATTAACTTTGACACTTCCTTTGCGCAACCGCGCTGCGCAAGCAGAATACGCGCGCGCCATTCTGTCCCAGCGGCAGTTGCAAACAACGGAGCGGCAACTGCGAAACGCTGCGCTCCTCGATGTACGCAACTCCTACATTGCACTCACGCAAGGCCGGGCTCAAGTCGCCGCTGCTGTGAAGGCCCGCGAGCTTCAACAGCAAACATTCGATGCCGAGCAGAAGAAGTATCAACTCGGCGCTTCTACTGTGTACACCGTCATCCAGACGCAGCGCGACCTGACCCTCGCGCAAGGCAATGAGATCCGTGCGCTCGCGAATCTTGAAGAGGCAAAAGCCGGCTATGAGCGCGCGGTCGGCCGCACCCTCGAGGTGAACCATGTCACCATCGCTGATAGCAAGTCCGGCGAAGTCGAACGCGAAACGCTGATCCCCGGCACTCTCCATGGAAAGGTCGTCGGTACAGACGAGCTCTTCAAGAGTTTGAGCGATGGCGGAGGCAAACGGTAATTTTCTGAAGCGAGGCCGGACAAGGGCTGCAATCTTCTCCGGCCTCGCTTTTTCTTCTCTGCTATCTTCTGCGCCCCGCTTGAGTCCAGTCCCCTTGCCCCGCTTTTCGCTTTCGCTTAGCATGGAATTCTGCGTTCTTTTGAGCTTCGTATAGGAACGCGCAGCACCGGGGAGCGTCAGCCATGAGCGATAAGGTCAAGGCAGCGACTACGACCATCACCACCGGCGACGTTCCAGCTGCCCCGCGCGAACCTTCCGCGCAAGAACGCGCCTGGGAAGTAAACACACTTCGCCCCACGCTCGAAAAAAGTCCTGAACGCCAGTCTGAATTCACCACAATTTCCGGATATCCCATCCGCCGTCTTTACACACCCGCCGATTTGCCTGGTTGGGATCCAAATAAGGACTTGGGCTTTCCAGGAGAGCCCCCTTACACCCGCGGCATCCATTCCACGATGCATCGCGGCCGGCTCTGGACCATGCGCCAGTTCGCGGGATTCGGTACCGCTGAAGACACCAATCAACGCTTTCGCTACCTGCTCGCGCAAGGCCAGACCGGCCTCTCGACCGCGTTCGATTTGCCCACTTTGATGGGCTATGACTCCGACCACCCGCTCTCCGAAGGCGAAGTCGGCAAATGCGGCGTAGCCATCAGTTCCCTCGCTGACATGGAAGTCCTCTTCGACAAAATTCCTCTCGCCAACGTCACAACTTCGATGACTATCAATTCTCCCGCCGCAGTCATTTGGGCGATGTATCTCGCCGTCGCCGAAAAGCAGGGCGCTGACTGGAAGAAACTTTCAGGCACATTGCAGAACGACATCCTCAAGGAATATATCGCGCAAAAGGAATACATCTATCCGCCCGAACCTTCGATGCGTCTTGTGATCGACACGTTCGAATTCGGCGTTAAGAACACGCCTAAGTTCAACCCCATTTCAATCAGCGGCTATCACATTCGCGAAGCCGGTTCTACCGCGATTCAAGAATTGGCGTTCACCCTGCGCGACGGCATGGAATACGTCGAATACGGCATGCGCCGCGGGCTGGAGGTGGATCAATTCGTCCCGCAGCTCTCCTTCTTTTTCAACGCGCACAATGATTTCTTCGAAGAAATCGCCAAGTACCGCGCCGCACGCCGCATCTGGCACAAAGCCATGGTCGAGCGCTACGGCTCGAAGAACCCGCGCACCTGGGCGCTGCGCTTTCATACGCAGACCGCCGGCTGCTCGCTGACCGCGCAGCAACCGTACAACAACGTAGTCCGCACCGCGATCCAGGCGTTGGCAGCAGTTCTTGGTGGCACGCAATCGCTGCACACCAATTCTCTCGACGAGGCGTGGGCGCTGCCGACCGAATTCGCTGCAACGATCGCGCTCCGCACGCAACAAATCATCGCGCACGAAACTGGCGTTACAAACACCGTCGATCCGCTCGGCGGTTCCTATTTTGTGGAAACGCTGACGAATGAAGTCGAGCGCGGCGCGTGGGACTACATCGAAAAAATCGACGCCATGGGCGGCATGGTCGCAGCCATCGAACGCAGCTACCCGCAACGCGAAATCGCGGAAGCCTCCTACAAATATCAGGTAGCCGTCGACAAAAAAGAAAAAATCATCGTCGGCGTCAATGATTACGTCGCGGCAGAAAAGCCTCTGGACATCCTACAAATCGACGAGAGCGTGGCTCGCCGTCAGGCCGAGCGCCTCTCCAAACTCCGCGCCGATCGCTCCCAAGCCGAAGTCGACCGCCGCCTAACCGCCCTTCGCAAAGCCGCCGAAGGCAAAGACAACCTGATGCCCTTCCTCTTTGACGCCGTAAAAGCCTACGCCACAGTCGGCGAAGTCTGCGATACCCTCCGCGAAGTCTTCGGCACCTACGAAGAAGTCGCCATCACCTAGCTCTCTCTTCTCCGTGACCTCTGTGTACTCTGTGTTATGTTACAAACTCCTAGGTCCAGGTCTTCTGGAGTCAGCCTATGAAGACTGTCTCTGCCACGAATTCGCACTCCGCAAAATCCGTTTCGAAAAGCAAAAACCAATCCCGCTGGTCTATAAAGGAACAAAACTAGAATGCGGTTTCCGCCTGGATTTGCTCGTGGAAGGACGAGTGGTTGTCGAACTGAAATCCGTAGATGGACTCGGCCCCATTCACGAAGCTATCGTCCTGACATATCTTCGTCTTTCAGGACATGAACTAGGACTGCTGATCAATTTCAACGTCCCTCTCTTGAAGGACGGCGTTCGCCGATTCGTCATGCCTCGAGATGGTGGTAATGTGTCTCTTAACACAGAGTTCGCAGAGAGCACAGAGAAGAGGACTGAGAAACGCAATGCCTGAAAAGAAAATAAGAGTGCTGATCGCCAAGCCCGGCTTGGATGGCCACGACCGCGGCGCCAAAATCATCGCCCGCGCCCTGCGCGACGCCGGCATGGAAGTCATCTACACCGGCCTGCGCCAGACCCCCGAGATGATCGCCTCCGCCGCCGTCCAGGAAGACGTCGACGTGATCGGCCTCTCGATCCTCTCCGGCGCGCACAACACCATCTGCCCGCAACTCATGAACCTGCTGCGCGAAAAAGGCATGAACGACGTCACCGTTCTCGTCGGCGGCATCATTCCCGAAGCCGACATACCCGCCATGAAACAATCCGGCATCGCCGAAATATTTCTGCCCGGTACGTCCACGCAAGACATCGTCACGTTCATCCACAAGCGCCTGCAGCGCTAAAGCCGCAAGTGCAAATGCCTACTGCTCCAACGTTTTTTCGAATTTGACGCGCGTATACAAAACCTGAAAGCCCTGCTGCACAATATTGCGCTGCGAAATGCTCCCAGGCTGCGCGATGCTCACCGCCAGATCGCTCCCAGCTTGCGACGCGCGTGCCAAACGCCTCTGCAGCAACGCTGTTTGCACGCCGCGCCTCCGCGCCACTGGTAATGTACTCGCCCCGAACAATCCCGCCACACCATCATGCAGCGCCAGGGTCCCGCCTCCCGCAATTTTCCCATCCACGCGCGCCAAATAGCATTCCGTTTTGGGCCCGAACGCAAACAGTTTCATTACTTCCAACAACTCCTGCGATACCGGAAATTTCTCCGCAAATCCCTGCGATACCGTCAGCGTCCATAGATCGATCTGGTCCTTGCCGATTTTTTCGATCGCCACGCCTTCAGGCGGCTCGGGACAAGTCTCGTCCGGGCTTACCATCCGAGCCATGACATTCGAAAATTCCGTGACGCGATAGCCGCGCTGCCCGAAGTGTTCGATAAAACTGGGATCGGCCAGCGGACACGTCTCTACGCGCACTGTTTCTCCGCGGCTGCGGTAAAACTCTTCAAGGCGGTCAAACTCTTCCCCGCTCACCGGCCCGTCAAGCCCCATCCCTACTGCCTGCGTAATCGGCGAGTCCTTCCCGCAATACACCGCAAACCCGCCCGCAACGCGGCGAACCGCCGCTCCGCTTGCGGGACGAAACCGCCCCAAAGCCTCCGCGCATTCGACCGCGGCCTGAGCTTCAGCAAGCTCCACACGCCGAGCCAATTCCAAATTCAGCTGTAACTCTCGCATGTTTGGTTTTTAATTCTTGCCCTTGTCCCGGTTCTGGTACTTATCCCTAATTTGACGCATTATAACTTTAATACGCTTCTTCTGTGCCGCCTCAACTTCGGGATTTATTTTTCGTTGTAAAAATTCCTGCTCGCGTTGCAGCTTGCGCCAACTTTCCAGCCGGCCCGCGTCAAGAATACCTGAAGCAAGAGCCGCTTGCACCGCGCAACCAGGTTCGCTCACGTGCTGACAATCGGTGAATCGGCATTGCGTAGCAAGTTCATCGACGTCCGCGAATGTTTGCGTCAATCCCTCCGCCGCGTTCCACAGCTGAAGCTCGCGCAAACCCGGCGTATCAATAATCATCGCCCCGCTTGGCAGCACAAACAGTTCGCGCGATGTCGTTGTATGCCGCCCCCGGCTGTCGCTCTCTCGCACCGCAAACGTGGTTTGCCTCTCCTCTTCCAGCAAGCGATTTACCAGCGTGGACTTCCCTACTCCCGAAGATCCGAGCAAAACGATCGTCTGTCCCTTAAGAAAGCTGGCCGCAACCTCCGCCACACCATCTCCATTTTGTGCACTCACCAGAAAGACCGGCGCGCCCATCGCCACGGCCTGTATCTGCGCCATCAACTCCCCTGGCTCGGCACACATATCGGCTTTATTCAGCACAATCGCCGGGCGCGCCCCAGACTCCCAGCACTGCGTCATGTACCGCTCGATGCGCCGTACATTGAAGTCACCATCCAACGCCGCCACGACCAGCGCCACATCAATATTTGCAACGATCACCTGCTCTGTGATCTGTTTGCCTGGAATTTTCCGCACAAATCGGCTGCGCCTCGGCAGCACGCGCTGAATCACCATATTTGCCTGGCCTGCGCGGGCCTCCGCCGAAACCCAATCGCCCACCGCCGGCCAATCTCCGCCAGCCTCGGAATCCTTCCGTAGTTTCCCGGAAGGTTCTCCCCAGCACTCTTCGAATTCTCCCGCCACGCGCCACAAACCTCGATGTTGCGACACAACACGCGCCGGCAAGCAGTCTTCTCCCTTGCATTCGACCCATTGCGCCTCGAAATACGCGTCCCAACCTAAATCTCGGATTAACACTTGAAAATCCTCCCGCTGCCCGCAAGCAGCGATGCGCGCGCGCTCCGGAAAAATTCCGGCAGCGCAATGCGGCTGTGTGTTCGCCTAAACGAGAACTCTGAACGGAAGTCCAGATCATCAAGCAAGCACAGTGATTCTGTTGTCAGCGAAAAAGGAGGAGCGGGAAGGTCTTTCGGCGAAATCGTTTGACTAATTTGAAAGCTCGCCGGAGACACGCCCGCCCACTACAACTTCCATTGAGGTTTTCACAGGCGCCTCCGACAAAAAGATTCAGTGCCTTTTCTAGCACTGTCGTTACAAATTGTAGACACTCGCCCCCAGATCGTCAACCCGCACTTAGCGCTGTGTACTCGCAGAATTGTGCGGCGGACCGTATACTGTTGCCCTTGGCGTGCCACGGAGCTTCAGCGCGCCGATCTGAATCCCTGCGCGAGGTCTGCGAGTGGCTGCGTCCGTCCTGAAAACCAGCGTGAAGGCGAAGTCGCCCGACTTCGAAAAAAATCATCGCCGCATCATTGATCTCCTGACAAAAATAAAAAACGAAGAAGAACAGATTCGTCAGGGCGGCGGCGCAAAAGCCATCGAATCGCAGCACAAGAAAGGCCGGCTCACAGCGCGCGAACGTATCGCGAAGCTGATCGATCCCGGCTCGCAATTCTTCGAGCTGAGCATTTTCGCCGCTTACGAAATGTATACGGAGTGGGGCGGCGCCCCCTCGGCGGGAACCATCACCGGCCTTGCCAAAGTTTGCGGGCGCACGTTTATGCTGATCGCCAATGACGCCACCGTGAAGGCCGGCGCGTTTTTCCCAATGACGGCGAAAAAAGTCATCCGCGCGCAAAACATCGCCATCGAAAATCACATCCCCACGATTTACCTTGTCGACTCCGCGGGCGTTTTTCTGCCGCTCCAGGAAGATGTCTTCCCCGACACCGACGATTTCGGTCGCGTTTTTCGCAACAACGCCGTGATGAGCGCGATGGGTATTCCTCAACTGGCGGCCATCATGGGCATGTGCGTAGCTGGCGGAGCCTACTTGCCGCTGATGTGCGACCACATTCTGATGACGGAAGGCTCCGGGTTATTTTTGGCAGGACCTGCATTGGTACAAGCGGCCATCGGACAAGTCACTTCCGCCGAAGACTTGGGCGGCGCGAAAATGCATTCACAGATTAGCGGCACCGTCGATTTTCGTGAGCCGGACGACGACGCCTGTATTGCAAGGATTCGCGCGCTGGTCGACAAGATGGGCGCAGCCAATCCTTCGCCCTTCAGCCACGTCGCCCCACGTGAACCGCTTTATCCAGCCGATGAAATCTACGGAATCTTCTCCAGCGATCCTGCCAAGCAATACGATATGCGCGAAATCATCGCGCGCATCGTGGACGCCAGCGAGTTCGAAGAATATCGCGCCGAATACGGCGAGACGGTTCTGTGCGGCTACGCACGCATCGGCGGTTGGGCCGTCGGTATCGTGGCGAATCAGAAGAAACACGTACAAACACAAGCCAAGGGCTCGGACCAAAAGCGCATGGAGTTTGGCGGCGTGATTTACACAGAGTCCGCCGAAAAAGCCGCCCGCTTTATTCTCGACTGCAATCAGAATCGCATCCCCCTTGTGTTCCTGCACGACGTAAACGGCTTCATGGTCGGCAAAGACGCCGAGTGGAGCGGCATCATCCGCGCTGGCGCAAAAATGGTCAACGCCGTCGCCAACAGCGTGGTCCCCAAAATAACAGTAATTTGCGGCGGCAGCTTCGGCGCTGGAAACTACGCCATGTGCGGCAAAGCCTACGACCCGCGCTTCATGTTTGCGTGGCCCACAGCAAAGTTCGCGGTCATGAGCGGCGACGCCGCCGCCAACACGCTAGCCGAAATCAAACTCAAGCAACTCGAGCGCGAAGGCAAAAAAGTCGACGAAAAATCCCGCGCTGAACTCGTCGCCTCCGTAAAAGCCTCCTACGACAAACAAACCGACCCGCGCTACGCCGCCGCCCGCCTCTGGGTCGACGCCATTATCGATCCAGCCCATACGCGCGACGCCTTGATCAGCGCCCTAGAAGCCGCCGCCCTTAATCCCGACATCCGCGAATTCAAAACCGGTGTTCTTCAAACATGAAGAGGTTCAAGAGTCGAAGGTTCAAGAGTTAAAAGTTCAGGAGTTGAATAAAGAGGTTTCTTGGGATGCAGCGTTTTACTGACCTCAAAGTGTGGCAGCGCGGGCACACCCTGGTCCTCGGAATCTACCGGGCAACTACAGGATTTCCACCTCATGAAAGATATGGACTTACATCACAACTTAGGCGCGCCGCGCTCTCTGTTCCTACAAATATCGCCGAAGGATCAAACGAACTGGGCGGAAAGAATATGCAAGGTTCATCAATATCGCTGAGGCATCCCTCGCAGAAACGGAGTACCTGATCATGGTTAGCCGCGACCTGGAATATATGACTCCTCTTATGGCAACGCCCTTGCTCGCACAAGTAGCGGATCTGGCACGTATGCTTCACGCTCTGCGTCTCAGCGTGGAATCTGGCGAGGACTGCCTATGAAGCCTCAATTCGCACTCTCCCTCTTGGTTTGCTCTTTTTTTCTTGAACTCTTTAACTTTGAACTCTTTAACCTCATTCCGATTTTAGGAGACCCGATCTAATGGCGGAGATCGTAAAACTGATTGAGTGTCCACGCGACGCCTGGCAAGGACTACCGGATCTCATTCCCACGGAGTACAAGGCCGAGTACCTCAAACAACTCGTGCTCGCCGGCTTCAAACACATCGACGCGGTGAGTTTTGTTTCGCCGAAACATGTAAAGCAGATGGCGGACAGCGAAGATGTTATGACGAAACTCAACAAGTCGCTTCCCGATGATATCGAGCGGCCGGAAATCATTGGGATCGTTGTGAATGAAAAAGGACTTGAGCGAGCGCTCGCAACGCCCGGCGTAACCACTATTGGCTATCCCTATTCAATCTCGGCGTATTTTCGTCGCGCCAACGCCAACATGACGAAAAACGAATCACGCCTGCTCGTCGAAAAACTTCGCAAGGAAACTTTGGTCGCAAAGAAGGATCTCGTTGTTTACATTTCGATGGCCTTCGGCAATCCCTACGACGAACCCTGGGGCGCAGAAATCGTCACGGATGCGCTCGACTGGCTCAAAGGAATTCGCGTACGAACAGTGTCGCTCGCAGATACGGTTGGCACAGCTTCGCCGGAATTAGTCGGCGGCCTCTATCGCGAACTAAAAAATCACGCTGCAGGAATGGAACTCGGCGTACATCTGCATAGCAGACCCGAAGATGCCGAAGCAAAAATCCTCGCCGCCTACGAAGCCGGCTGCCGCCGTTTCGACAGCGCCCTGACTGGGCTAGGCGGCTGCCCGTTTGCCGGAGACAATCTCGTTGGCAACATCGCCACCGAAGACGTTCTAGCCGCGCTGAAAAAAGCTGGCGCCGATCCCGGCATCCTCCCCGAACGGCTTGGAACCCTGCTCGCCATGACCAACGAAATTCGCGCGAAGTATGCACATGCCCCTCTTGTGAATTAGAATCCTTTTACCGGGCGAACATGCCTTGTAGTGGCGCAGCATGCTGCGCCAGTCCTACCCGGACATCGGCCTGCGGCCTTTTTTGTTGCGGCCTCGCACAGCGCGCAAATCGCAGCAGGCGCGTAGTTGGATATATGGAGCGTCGACATGTATGAAACACTGACTCTGGAATTCACCGGCCAACTAGCCACGTTGACGCTCAACCGACCCGACAAACGCAACGCCATCAACTCCAAAATGGTCTCCGAAATTCAATCTGCACTCGACGAGATCGAGAACGGCCGCACGAGAGTTGCAATCTTCACTGGCGCAGGGAAATCATTCTGCGCAGGCATGGACTTGGAAATGCTCTCCGACATAGCAAACCAGTCCTCCGCGGAAAATATGGACGATTCCCGCCGCATGGGAAAAATGTTCCGCCGCATCTGGGGTTTTTCGAAACCATTGATTGCCGCGGTGAACGGCGCTGCACTCGCGGGCGGCTGCGGCATCGCCACGCTGTGCGATTTCACGCTGGCCGTCCCTGAAGCGAAGTTTGGCTACACCGAAGTGAAGATCGGATTTCTGCCGGCCATCGTTTCCGTTTTTCTCACCCGCCAAATCGGCGACAAGCAGGCACGCAACCTGCTCTTAACCGGCCGCCTCGTGGAAGCACCGGAAGCACTAAGCCTGGGACTCATCACCGAAATCGTTCCGCGCGAACACCTCATGCAACGCGCACGGGAGCTGGCGGAAGTCCTAATTGCCGCCAGTCCTGTGAGCCTGACGCGCGCGAAGCGGCTTCTCACTTCCGCAGCTGCTGCCAGCGTAGATGAAGATCTGGAACGCGCCATCCTGGAAAACGCGCGCATCCGTTGCACCGCCGACTTCAAAGAAGGCCTCGCCTCCTTTCTCGAAAAACGCAAACCCGTTTGGAGCACGGACGTGGAATGATCCGCGCCGGCGAACGCCAAGATTCACAGGACATGAGAATGATCGAATACCACGACGCCACAGTGCGCGTGCGCTATGCCGAAACCGATCAGATGGGCGTGGTCTATCACGCCAACTATCTCGTATGGTTTGAAGTCGGCCGCGTCGAGCTAATCCGCGCGCTGGGCATCGAATACAAACGCATGGAAATCGAAGACGATTGCCACATCGTCGTGGCAGACGCACATTGCCGGTATCTTCTCTCCGCAAAATACGACGAAGTGCTTCGCATCCGCACACGCATCGCGGAATCGCGCAATCGCATCGTGAAGTTTTCCTATGAAGTGATTCGCGACGCTGACGGCAAATTGCTTGCCACTGGCGAAACCACGCACATAATTTGCGGAAGCAACGGCCGTCCCAAATTGCTTCCGGCCAAATACCACACCGTCTTCAAATCCGTCGTGGCGCCGCAGCCCGATCGGAGCGAAGCATGAGCACCGTTGGAAATATTCTACTGAACGGCAACGACCTAACATTTGACCAGCTTTATCGCGTCGCGCTCCACGGCCACGCCGTCAGCCTTGCGCCAACCGCGGTCGAACGGATGAAAAGTTCCCGCGCCGTGGTTGATCAACTCGTTGCTTCCGGAGCGACCGCCTACGGCATCAACACAGGATTCGGCAAGCTCGCATCGGTCCGCATTTCACCCGAACAAGTGCGGATCCTGCAAGTTAATCTCGTGCGCTCGCATTGTTGCGGCGTCGGTTTACCGCTCGGCGAAGCGGAAACCCGCGCGATGATGCTCCTCCGTGCGAATGCTCTCGCAAAGGGATTGAGCGGAGTCCGTCCCCTGATTGTCGAGACGCTCTGCGCCATGCTGAATGCAAAAGTGCATCCAGTAATTCCCTCGCAGGGATCGGTCGGCGCTTCCGGCGATCTTGCACCTCTCGCGCACTTAGCTCATGTTGTCATTGGCGAAGGCCGCGCAGCATACAAAGGCGAAATTCTCGATGGCGGCGAAGCCATGCGCCGCGCGGCAATCGTCCCCGTCGCGCTAGAAGCAAAAGAAGGCCTCTCGCTGTTAAACGGTACCCAAGGAATGTTAGCGCTGCTCAGTCTGGCCCTGCGCGAGGCCGATATTCTCATCGACAGCGCCGATGTTGCCGCTGCACTTTCTCTCGACGCACTCCGCGGCAGCCCAGGCGCTTTCGACGCGCGCATCATGCACGCCCGCGCGTACACCGGCGCCGCCACTACCGCTCGAAATCTTGCTCATTTAAACGAAGGCAGCCAAATCCGCGAATCGCATCGTTCGCCAGAAAAAGATCCGCGCGTTCAGGATGCCTACAGTGTGCGTTGCACGCCGCAAGTCCATGGAGCAGTACGCGATTCGCTCTCGCAAGCGCGCGAAATCGCCGCCGTGGAACTAAACAGCGCCACCGATAATCCGCTTGTCTTCGTAAAAGAAAACGGCGGCGGAGACATCATCAGCGGCGGAAATTTTCATGGTCAGCCGCTGGCAATGGCCGCGGATCAGGTCGCCGTCGCACTCGCCACGCTCGGCGGCATTTCCGAACGCCGCATCGAGCAAATGACCAATCCGCTCACAAGCATGCTCCCCGCATTTCTCACTCCGGAGCCCGGGCTGAATTCCGGCTTCATGATCGCGCAAGTCACAGCAGCCGCGCTCACCAGCGAGAACAAAGCTCTAGCAGTCCCGCATTCCGTCGACTCGATCTCAACCTCCGGCAATCAGGAAGATTACGTCTCCATGGGAATGAGCGGCGCGCGCCGGCTCGGACGTATGCTCGAAAATTTGCGCCATACCATTGCCATCGAACTACTTTGCGCCTGCCAGGGAATTGATTTGCTGGCACCTCTGAAGACGGGCACGCTCGCGACCAAGGCGTACGAAACGATTCGCGCGAAGTCCGCTACAGTCACGCAAGATCGTCCGTTGGCAACGGACATCGAAGCAGTTTCGGCAATTGTAGGTGAGGGCGTCCTCGCCGATGTTCTGCGCTGATCGACTCTCCTCCTAACGTAAGCCCCGTAGACCAGAACTACTAGAAGCTGTCTCATAAATGCCTTCCCAGGGGTCTGAGCTTTAGCTCCGACATAGAAAACCGGCAAAAGAGGGCTTTAGCCCCTGAGGAAACTCCCTGCTTCGTCGCTTGCTATATTTATGAGACAAGTTCTAAGAAGAAAATGCGATGGCTTCAGGGCTTGGCGGCAAGGGTTTTCTTTAGCTCAGGGCCAACTCGCTCAACGATGGACTCGGCCATCTCTTCGCCGACGAATTTCTGCACCACCGAGCCGTCCCGGCCAAGCAAAATGTATGTCGGCAGAGCGTTCACTCCGAACTGATGCTGCAAGCTGCTATCGGCGTCAAGCCGCTGAGGCCACGTCATGTTGTGGCTCGCCACGAACGCTTTCCAATCGGACTCGTCGTCGTCCTCGCTGATGCTCACAACCACGAAATCGGCGCCTCCGTAAACTGCCTGAAGACGCTTCAGATTAGGCAAAGCGTTTCGGCAAGGGCCGCACCACGAAGCCCAAAAGTCCAGTAGAACCACCTTGCCGTGCAACTCAGGAAAAGGACCTCCGGCAGGAGGCGCATCGGGAGCCCGAGATCCCAGCGCAGCCAGTTTGGCAGGCGGCAAATCAGCGTCGTAGACGCCGCGAGGCATATTATCGTCGTCCAAAAGTTTGAGAGTTTTGGGTGCGGGCTTTGTCTCAGTTTGTTTTTTGACGCGGGCCAGACGTGCCATATCGGCCAGGGACACAGGTTGGTTAAAAGAGGAAGCATCGGCTTGCTGCTGGAATTGGGGCTGCGCGGCGCTCTTGGCTTCCGGTGCCGGCGGGTTTTGAGCGGGATCCTGTGCTTGGGCGCCATAGCAACTTGCCCAGCACAACGCTACAGCCGCCAAGGGAATGAGCTGCTTTCGCATGGTCGCACCCCTAAATAGTCTCGAGTTCTTACTTCAGGCTATGAAAGGGGCAAGTGATGGCCAATGGTACTTCGGGTCTAAATGCTCAAGTGGTCAGCGGTCTTCTGAATTTGAAGCATTGCGCGCAAATGCCTAACAGTGGACTGGCTGCCAGCTTAGAGCACCCTGACCTTGCCACACAGCCGCCACGGACCATCCCTCTGCCTCCGAAAAGAATGGCCTTCATGGATTTATTTCCACCTCGGTTGAGTGGATGACGCGAGGCCAAGAAAGGAACTCATCGAGAGATGCGGCAACCTGCTCATTGGCTGGCGGATCGGTATGAGCGAAGAAAACCGGCGCATCAGCCTGACGAGGTTTGCCGGCAGGAATCCAATAGAAATTTCCTTCGCCATCCGTGGCAAACGAGAAACCCTTGCCCCACCCCTGCGCGGGCAAATCGATAGCATATTTTTGGCTCTCGAGATCGAGAGGAAGAAATGCTTCGATCCATTCTGCCGGATTTTGCAGCTCGGCCGGATTTTCGGGATTAGCAGCCGGACGCCGGATTTCGATCTGTTCGGTAAGAATAGTTGCGTGATCGTCGTAAAGAGCGATCAGCCGCTCCGGAAGCGAAGCCGCAATTCCCTGCTCCACTTGCGAGGGATTCGGATGGATGAGCCGGCTCCGGAAAGAATCGCGAGCGGCCTGAATCTGGTCGGGAGTGAGGCGATTGCGAAACTGATGCACCAGCCGCCGTCCGCCCACAACCGCCACAAAAATCATGAACGCAACCACCAACGGCCCGAAAGCCTCGGCGAGCAATGTCTGCATGCGTTGATGATACTAGAGGAGTGCCCGAAAGAAAGTCAGCGAATCGCAAGTGGCGGGCTAGAGTGGTGAACGGATTAGAAATTAGGGCAGCGCTGGAAGTACATCAGTCTTGCGGAAATCATTACCTTTAAAGAGCAGCGGTTCACCCGTAGCTTTCGCAAGCGCATAGGAGAAGCAATCTCCAAAATTGAGACCGGCGGCGTGGCGCCCCTTGCCGTATTCGGAAAAGGCCTGGCGCGCGAGGAACGCGTGCTCGATAGTGAACGCCTCAATTGCTATCCGGGATTCGCGCAACATCGACTCCCACAAAAGAACCCCTTGCGCACCCGTTCTGGATTCCAGAACGATGGAAACCTCGACGAACGTAGGAGCGGAAATTTTAGGCGCTTTAGCCGCCACAATCGCCTCATCAAAAACCTGCGAACCTTGTTCACAGAGCAAAATCGCGAGAAGGGCTGAGCTGTCGACAATCATTTCGGAAGACCGTGCTCATCGTAGAGCATTTCGGCGTGGTCAATATAGGGACCTTTGTCCAAGGCCGCGACGCGGGCGCTTATGGAACGAATAGCAGTAAGCGTGGCTTTGCTCTTGCGGCGGCGACGAACGGCTTCGAGACGCTCGCGGAGGGCCGTTGTAACAGCTGCGGTTACAGATTCCCCGGTTTCACGCGCGAGTTGCTTGGCAAGCTTGTGGGTTTCTGCATTTTTAATGTTGAGGCTCATTTTCCACCATTACAGAACCTATTCTACCATTGTAGACCATCCCAAGCCAGGCCTTGAGCCCCCTCGTTGGTATCCGAGTAGGACCAACCATAGGAAAACAGCCTAAGGTCCGGTCTCGTGAACTGTGGAGGATTTAGGCCAGAGCGGAGCGCAGAAAGGTGAGCATGCGATACCCGGCGATGTAACTAAACGGGGGTAGTTCGAGCGAGTAGTGGCCGCAGTGGAGCTGCAAGCTGCGGGGATGGGCTCCGTGGCGGCGGAGGGAATCCAGCATTTGGCGGCTTAGCTCCGGCGGCATGGTCGGATCGTATTTGCCGTAGACGAGAAACGATTTGCGGTCGGCACCCATGCCGCGTTCAACGTACGGGATGGGGCTAATGGGAGCCCAGTAGTCGCGAAGTTCATCCACCGTAACATGGTTGCGCAGGCCTTCCCAGACGTGGTTCGTGGTTATCCCCTGACTGATCACGTCGGCGTAATACGTGGAAAAGTGAAAGAAGCCGCCGGCTTTCACGGCTTCGTCATGCATGAGCGTGATGTAGCCAACAGACGAGCCCAGGCTGGTTCCAAGAATCCCAAGGCGCGTATGCCCTTGTTGTTCGAGCCAGCGGAGGCAGCGACGTGCATCGAGAACAGCCTGGCGGTTAGCTTGAAGAGTAAGGCCAATGTTAGGGCCGCAGACTTGGTCGGCGCGTTCGTGTCCTTTAGCCATGCGCCTGTCGTGGTAGGGCATGCTCATCTTTAGAGCAGTGATCCCAATGCGCTGGAGCCACTCGCAGAGGCCGCGCTGGCCGTGCCACTTCGCGTTCCAGTTCGGAAGCACCAAAACGGCAGGCGATGCTCTGCGATGTCCGTTTGTGGGGGTTTTGGCAGGAAAAAGTTGGCCGTAAACCGTATTATTTTCCGGCCAAGCGGATTCTATGGAACTGGTGAATGTCAGTACGCTTTCATGGTCGAGAGCATAATCCTCAGCGGGCGTGGTGGCGAACCATTCGACGCTCTCCTGAATGACTTGCTTCGCGTACTTATGAACAAACTCACCTGGGTTGGCATCGGCCGGATCGCCGCCAATATGCTCCAGGCCCCAGTCAAAGGGCTGCACCCGACGGTTATCGTCCGTCGTCCAGCGGCGGTGCTCGTAGCGGCGGATTTTGCGTTCAAACCAATGCATAGATGAAGCTGACAGCTAACAGTTTACAGTCGACAGCCGAAGAAACAAACCACCGCACATTGGCAACGAAGCGCAAAGTCCAGAGTTCATGCAGGCTCGAAGAGCGGTTTGGAGTGCGGCAGCTCTGCTGCCGCTTTTCTGCGCCACCCTCAGGTCGCCCGCCGGAGAGCCTCGAGAGGCGTTAGGAATGGAGCACGCAGCGGGGCGGCGTTTGTTGAGGCGCTTAGGTAGGTGTGGGACAGTGTTAAGTGCGGCCGAAAAGCGGCCCCCCAAACTGTGGTCATCGCCTACTTTTTTCTATTTGGAATCGTGATTGGCAGCTTCTTGAATGTGTGCATCACGCGCATTCCGGAAGATCTGTCGATTGTTTCCCCCGGATCGCGCTGCCCCCGATGTGAAAAGCCAATCAAGCCCTACGACAATGTGCCCGTATTTGCATGGCTTTGGCTGCAAGGAAAATGCAGAAATTGCGGCCTGCCAATTTCGCCGATGTACCCGCTGGTCGAACTCACAACGGGCCTTTTGTTTGTTGGTTGCTATCTGGAATTTGGGATTACCCAGGCCACGATCAAGTGGCTTTTCTTCATTTGTCTCATCATCATTTTGACCGTGACGGATTTGCGCGTGCGCCTGCTTCCTGACGTGATCACCTGGCCCGGATTTGCGGCCGGAGTGCTTTTCTCAGCCTTTGTGCCGCCTAATGACGGCGCGGCTTTTCTACTGTGCCTACGGCTTTTCCACTGGCTGCCGCCAGAGCGTGCTTTAGGAGTAATCGAAGCGCTCTTGGGCGCGGCATTTGGCAGCCTGATGCTTTGGGGAGCGGCGGCACTTTACAAGCTGGTGCGGCGGCGTGAAGGCATGGGCATGGGCGACGTCAAGATGATGGCCATGGCGGGAGCGTTTCTCGGAATCAGAAATGCCTTTCTTGTGATTCTGCTAGGCACACTTCTCGGAAGCATCTTGGGGATAGCGGTGATAGCAATCATGTATGCACGTGGAGCAGGTCGGCAACTTGCGGAGCGGGCCAGCAAGCGCGGGCTCGGTACGGTGAATCAGATTCGCTGGGTGATTGCAAGCCAGTATCAACTTCCGCTGGGAACGTTTTTGGGAATTGCGGCCCTGATTGTTGTTTTTGCGTTTTCTTCCTTCTCGATTGATCTTTCGCCGCATCTGCGCTGAGGTTCATTTCGATGCTATGCCTGTTCTGGCTATGACGTTGGCAGCATTCCAAGCCGAGACCACACAGCGCGTTTGGGAAGTCGCCGCCGGTATGGCGGTCGGCATCCTGGCCGTGATTGGAATTGTATTTCTTCTGCTGCGTCGTTTTTATCAGAGCACACGAGACTCGCATCAGGCGGACGTCATGATGACGCCCCCGCGAACCGAAAACCCATCCGCGTTTATGGCGGCATCGATGCAAGGTGTGATCCGCCAGCTCCGCGATCAGGAGAAGGAACTCGAAAGGCTGCACAAGATTGAGCGCGAGCGCGCGGAGCACACGGAACGGTTGAGCGAAGAAGTGACGCGCAACATGCCGGCCGGGCTGGTGGTGGTGAACGCTACCGGGATTATTTCGAGCGCGAACCCTGCGGCTGAGCAAGTGTTAGGGATTCAAACGCTGGGATTCCGGCGGTACAGCGAGGTGTTGGGGGAAAAGTCGGAGCTCACTCGGCTGGTTGGAGAATGTTTAGCAAAAGGAAGCATCTTCCGGCGTGAGCAGGTGGAGCACGAGACTCCAGGGGGCGCAACCAGGCTGCTTGGGGTGACGATTTCGCCCATTCGGCGTGGGGCCGAGAAGATTAATGGAGCCATCTGCTTGCTGACGGATTTGACAGAGTTGGCGGCTTTGCAACAGCAGATTCAATTGAAGGAAAGCCTGGCGGCCGTTGGAGAGTTGTCGGCGGGCATTGCGCATGAATTCAAGAATGCGCTGGCTACGATTTCCGGTTATGCGCAGATGATCAGCGCGGAAGCGGGCGTTGGCGAAGTGGCGGACTCAGCGGCGAGGATTCTGGAGCAGACACGGAATATTACGCACGTGGTGACGGAATTTTTGAAGTATGCGCGGCCCTTGGAAATTTCCAGCGAGCCTGTGGCGCTCGACGGAGTCGTGGAGCGAGTGGTGTCCGAAGTGGCGGAGGCCATGCCGCAGGTGCGGATTCGATTCGAGGGGCCGATGGGTAGTGTGGCGGGGGATGAAGGACTCTTGCGGCAAGCGCTATTGAATCTTGCGCGGAACGCGGCGGAGGCTTCCGTCGGTGCAGCCAACGGAGGACGGGTCATTCTTCGCGGCGAAGTGGTGCGCCACGAGGAAACGTATACGCAGCGCATCACGATTTTCGATAACGGTGCCGGAATCGCACCGGCCAATTTACCCAAGCTTTTTCGCCCATTCTTCACGACCAAAGCCAAAGGCACAGGACTGGGTTTGGCCGTGGTGCAAAAGATCATTGTGCAGCACGGCGGCCGAGTGGAGGCACGGAACCGAACGGAGGGTGGGGCGGCCTTTATAGTTACGCTACCGGCGTGCCGGAGCGTCCCAGAAGCGGTAGAATTAAAGAAGGACAGCATCTAAATGAAAAGCTGGGGATTCCCGCTCACCCCGGGAGAGGCGGTATTCCATGCGTATCAAGAACTATAACTGTCTAACAGCTGCAATGCTCCTGTCGGGGCTTTGCCTGGCGACGCTGCCTGCGCTGGCGCAGCAGCAACAATCACAGGCGAGTCCGGCACAGCAGTCCGGCGATCCGGTGGCGGATGCTGCGCGCAAAGCGCGTGAGCAACAAAAGGCTACGCCGAAGCCGAAAAAGGTTTACACGGACGACGACGTAAAACCTGCAACTCCTTCGCCCGACGCGGGACCAGCGCCGGCGACAGGTGGCGCGCAAGCTGCGCCGGGCAACGGACCAGACGCTGCTGCAAATGGCGGGAGTAAAGCCGACGACCCGGAAAAAGTCTGGCGGAAGCGCTTCCAAGACCAGCGCGACAAAATTGCGGCTACGGAAAAAGAGCTGGACATCTTACAGCGGGAAGACGATAAGGCTCAGGTCCAGTACTACAACGACCCGACCAAAGCGATGAACGAGCAGTTCACGCGCAAAGACATTAACGATAAGAACGCTAAAATCGACCAGAAAAAGCAGCAGATCGCGGACCTGAAGAAGCAGCTTTCCGATATGGAAGATGATCTGCGGAAGTCGGGTGGAGATCCCGGCTGGGCGCGATAGTAAAGTCGAAATACGAAAATCGAAATTAGAAAATCGAAATTAGAAAATCGAAACTCGACGCATCAGTTGTGGGCGTATTGAATCTTGTGTTCCGATTTTCGTTTTTCGCGTTTCCACTTTCGCGTTTCGCATTTCTGACTTTTCCTCATGTGGTTACTTCCCTTCTCTACACACATGCTTAGCGTTCCCACCGGGATGCGCCTTAATTCGTGGTAGAAACAATGGAGATGGAACCTCTGCTCCTCGTTGAAGATAAGAACGAGCTGCGCGCGATGCTGAAGAAGGCATTGGAGCGCGCGGGCTACGCCGTGGACGAAGCTCCGGACGGCACCACCGCGATTCAGAAGGTGCGCGCGCGGCGTTATCTGATGGTGATCACCGATTTGAAGATGCCAGGAGCCTCCGGGCTCGACGTCTTGCGCGAGTCGAAACAAGCAGATGCAACGATTCCTGTGCTGCTTTTGACGGCGTTTGGGTCGGTTGAAGAAGCGGTCTCGGCGATGAAAGATGGCGCGTTCGATTTTCTTCAGAAGCCTGTGGACCTGGACCACTTGAAATTGCTGGTGCAGCGGGCGACGCGCCAGCAGGAAATGCAGCGAGAAAACCTGCTGCTGCGCGAGGAGTACACGGCGCGGTATGGATTTCCACGGATTGTTGGCGAGCACACCGCAATCCGCGAGATCAGCCAGCAAATTCAGCGAGTATCCGCGACGGATTCCACAGTTTTGCTTTTGGGCGAAAGCGGCACCGGAAAAGAGTTGTTTGCACGAGCGGTGCATCACCTTTCGCAGCGGCGCGAGCAGCCGTTTGTGGCGCTCAATTGCGCGGCGATTCCTGAAGGCTTGGTGGAGAACGAACTTTTTGGACATGAGCGCGGCGCGTTTACCGGAGCAGGCGCGCGCAAAGTTGGCAAACTGGATTTGGCGCATCGGGGGACGTTGTTTCTCGATGAGATCGGCGAATTGCCGCTTGCAATCCAGGCCAAGCTCTTGCGAGTGCTTGAAGAGAAGCGATTCGATCGCGTCGGCGGAACGCAAACCGTTGAAGTGGACGTCCGCATCGTAGTGGCGACGAATCGAAACTTGCAAAAACTCGCGGAGGAGAAGCTGTTCCGCGAAGATCTTTATTTCCGGATTTCTGCTGTGCCGATGACGATTCCTCCTTTGCGCGAGCGCGGTAACGACGTACTGCTGCTTGCCGGTCACTTCCTGGAGAAGTTCA
The DNA here is from genome assembly GCA_963784015.1 of uncultured Acidobacteriota bacterium. Lineage (GTDB taxonomy): Bacteria > Acidobacteriota > Terriglobia > Acidiferrales > UBA7541 > Acidiferrum. The sequence continues at coordinate 1,624,517 of CAWAPX010000013.1, read as the reverse complement.
GCCGGGAGTTCAAGAAGCCTGGGCTGGAGCTTTCCGAGGAAGCGAAAGAAAGGCTGCTGCACTATCGCTGGCCGGGGAATGTCCGCGAGCTGCAGAATACGATGGAACGCGCGGTGATCCTGACGGATGGGCTCAGCATCACCGCTCAGGGCTTGCAGCTTCCTGCTACCAAACCGGACACCGACCAATTGCCGACCGGAATGCTGCCGGAGCAGTTCAATTGGGAGGGCAGCCTTGAAGAAGTGACTGGCCGAGCTGTGGGCCACATTGAGCGCGTGTTGCTCGAGAGCACTTTGCGCGAGTGTAAGTGGAACAAGACGCGGGCGTCGGAAAAATTGGGCGTGTCGCCGAAGACTTTGCTCGCGAAATTGCGCAGCGCAGGGTTGGAAGAGTGAGGATCAGCAGATCCCTCGGTCGCGATGCTCACTCAGGGCAGCGACGCTTCTTTACCATCGCTGGTTAACAATAACCACCCTCCCTTTTCCGGGTTTTTGCAGAACTGCACATTTTAATGAGCTTAAAGTCGATTGTTTTTAGAGGTTTACGAAACTGCTCATTCTGTGGGACTTGAGTGGCCCAATTTGCACCGAAATTGTACAGGGCGAAGAACTGTTGTGAACAAATGGCTTAGGTCGATTTTGGGAAGCTAAAAAGCAAAACGCCAGCAAGGATGCTGGCGCTACCGGGACGACCTACAACATTACCCAATCAACACTATACGCTAGCAACTACTTTTTGTCAAGAGGCCACGGCAATGGCAGCTACAGCTGTGGCGCTGCACAAGTCGATCGGGGTGGCGCGAGGTGGGCACGATATATCGTGCCCCCTACTGGGACATCAAGACGAGGCTAAAACGGACTGGTGGCGGTGTGGAGGGCGACTGTGCCGAAGGTCCAGACTTTGAAGGCTACGGATTGGTAGCCGACCTGGGACATTAGCGAGGCTAGTTCGGGCGGGCGGAAGAAGCGGGCTACGGATTTGGGCAGGTAGGTGTAGGCGGAGGAGTCGCCTGAGATTAGGGCGCCGATGCGCGGCAGGACGTTTCTGTAGTACCAGCGGAAAACATTCCCTACAAAATCATCGGGCGGTTCGGTGAACTCGAGAATGGCGATGGTGCCGCCGGGTTTGAGGATGCGGTGGATTTCCCGGAGGCCGGCTTCGTAATTGGCGAGATTGCGGAAGCCGAAGGCGGTGGTGACGAGATCGAAGGAGCCGTCCGCAAACGGCAAGCGGAGGGCGTCAGCTTCGAGGAACGGCAGCGCATTCGCGTTTGGTTGAGAGAATCGCTGCTCAGTGCTGAGTTTTTTTGCTTTGCGCGAACGAGCATGGAATGGGCGAAGTCCGCGCCGTAGACATGGCCCTTCCCTTCCCGGGCTAGCGCGAAAGAAAGGTCGCCTGTGCCGCAGCAGAGATCAAGCACTGTGGCGTCGGGGCGCGCGAGGATGGGCCGCAGATGATGGGCAACTCTCTTGCGCCAGAGGCGATCGAGTTGCAGCGAAAGGAGGTGATTGAGCAGGTCGTAGCGCGGGGCGATTTGCGTGAACATCTCGCGGACTTTGCGGGAGGCGTCGGCTTCGGTGTGGGCGCCTTCTGGTTGAGTGCCTTTTGCGGGGGCGGGGGTGTTAGTGGGCATGGGTGGAAGTTAAAAGTTGAAAGTTGAAAGTTGAAGGGGAGGAGCTAACAACTGACAGCTCACAGCTGACAGCTATGAGTGGGATCAAAAGAGAAAAGCAGATTCCTTGCTTCGCTCGGAATGACAAATAACTCAATGTTGCAAAGTTTTTTGATTTTGGAGCGTTCGACTCAATCGGCGTACTTCGTTGAATGAGCAACAACGCACAGGCTGAAGCCTGTGCCACTTTTAATGCGAGGCCCCGATTAAGCACGGCGTTTTCCGGTAGGGTTGACGAAGTGCGGGGCGAAATGGAGGACGCGCTCTAGGGTTTCGAGGGGCACGTTGTCGTGGGATTCGGCTTTGCCGATTTTGGGGGCTAGGACGAAGCGGAGTTTGCCTGCGCGCGTTTTTTTGTCGGAGTACATGGCGGCGATTAGTTTTTTTGCTGGGACATTGGGCCACGGTGGGAGCGGGCCCATGCGACGGACTAGCGAAACGATGCGCGAGACTTCGTCGGCGGGAGTGAGGCCGATTTCGTGGCCGAGCAGAGCGGCGGCCATCATGCCCCAGGCTACCGCTTCGCCGTGCTGGTAGGTGCGGTAGTTTGTGATGGTTTCGAGAGCGTGGCCAAAGGTGTGGCCGAAGTTTAGGATTTCGCGGAGACCGGATTCGCGCTCATCGCGGCTGACGACATGGGCTTTGATTTCCAGGCAGCGCGGGATTATGTACGCGAGGGCGGAGGGATCGCGGCGAAGAGCCGCGTCGAAGTTTTTTTCAAGATACGCGAAGAGTTTCGCATCGGCTATGACGCCGTATTTGATGACTTCGGCTAGGCCGCCGCGATATTGGCGTTCGGGAAGCGGCTTCAACATGGCGGAATCCACGAGGACGAGGCGGGCGGGATAGAAAGTTCCTACGAGGTTCTTCCCTTCCGGCAGATTCACGCCGGTTTTTCCGCCGACGGCGCTGTCCACTTGTGAGATCAGCGTGGTGGGAATTTGTATTAGCGAGACGCCGCGTTGGCAGGTGGAGGCTGCGAAACCGGCTACGTCGCCAACTACGCCGCCGCCTACGGCGATGATCAGGGCGTGGCGGTCGATTCCTGCGCGAACGAGCGAGCGCTCAAGTTTTTCCAGCGTGAAAAGATTCTTGGCGGACTCGGCGTCGTCCATTAAATGCGTGGCGTGGATATTCTTCAGGCCAATGCCGCGCTGAACGCTCTTCCCTACTGCTCGCCATACTTTGGGCGAAGAAACCACATGGATGCGCGAGAATTTTCCGAGTCTGCGGATTTCGCTGGCGGCATCACGGAGAATGCCTTCACCGCAGACGATTGTGTAGCGGCCCGCGGACGAGTTCACGAGAATGCGTTTTTTCTTTTTCATTCGCGAGAGGGTTCTTTGGAGCAATTTAAATTTAGCACACAGTTTGCGGCGATGCGTTGCTCTGAGTGTGTCGAACTGCGGTAGAGCACCCGGTGAGCCTTGCGAGATATAGGTGCTGCCCGGCGTCGAGAAGGGCGGGAGCAGAGCTGCCGCACTCCAAGGCTTCTTCACAATATTATGCGCGGGACTCAGTGGAGGTTCACTTGGATTGGAGCTGGTGGATGGATTCGAGGAAGACGTGGCCGACGATGGCTAGGGTTTTGGGGCTGATTTTGTCGAGCGAGTCTTGGGGCGTGTGCCAGTAGTAGACGTCGCCGTTGGCGCCGTTGTCGAGGTCGATTACGTCGACCGAGGGGACGTGACGTTTTAAGAAGGACTGGTGATCGTCTTCTATGGGCGTTTCTTCATCGACGAAGATAGCTCCATAGCCGAGTTTTTTGGCGACGCCCCAGACGACGTCGACGAGTGATTTGGTGGAGTAGGATTCGCGCTTGAAGTGCGGCGTGCGCGTGCCAACTAGATCGGCGAGCAGGAAGGCTTTTATTTTTGTTAGGTCGCCGCTATTGGCGAAACTCGCGGCCATTTGGCGGCTTCCGTAGCAATTGTCGGGGTCTTTCCATTCGGGACGGACGGCTTCTTCGCCGTCGAAGAACGCGATCCAGACATTGTAGCGACTGTGCTGGGAGCAAAGCAGGCGCGCGAGTTCGAGCATTACGCCGGTGGAGGAGCCGGCATCATCGGCGCCGACAAAATTTTCGAGGCGCTTGGTGTCGTAATGCGTGCCGAGAAGAATCACGCCGGGCTTATCGCCGGGAATCTTGACGAGAATGTTTTTCATGGCGATGCGGCCGGCGGGAGTATCCGACGTGAAGGCGTCGACATCAGCGGTGCAGCCGTAGCTTTTCAGTTCAGCGAGGATGTAGTCCTGGGTTTGGGCGAGGGCTGGCGAGCCTGAGGGCCGCGGGCCGAACGACACTTGTTTGGCGACGTGATCGAAGGCGCGCTTGCCGTCAAAGCCGCCGGTCTTGTCGGGCGGGGGAGCTTCGTCGCCGGGCTGAGGTGAAACTTGCGGCAAGGCTGGAGGGGGCGCTGTCGTGACGGCGCTCATGAACGGCGCGTCCTTTGCAGCAGCTTGAGGATTATCTGTTTTGGCTTTGCATCCAGCGATCCCGAGAAAAAATACGGATGCGCAGACCGCGCCGCAAACAATATTTCTGAGGGCTAGTCTCATCTAATGGGCCTCCGCCGCTTCACGCTTTTTCTTTTTTCGCACCACCGCCCAGGATACGCCGACACCTACAAAGTACAGAGCGACCAGCACGAGCATGAAGAGGACCATGCTGAGGGCGTCAGGCGAAGGCGTCAGTATGGCTGCAAGAACGGTGATCACCAGCAGGGCGTAACGGAAATTCTTGATCAGAAACTGTGGGGTGACGATGCCGAAGAGTGACAAAAAGAAAATGAGGATGGGAAGCTCGAAGACCAGACCGAGGCCAAGAAGTACGAGGAGAATCAGATCGAAATACTCGTCGATATTGATGAGCGGGACGACCGGACCTTGAAAACTGATCAAGAAGCGCAAAACGTAGGGCAGCGAAACGAAGTAGCCAAACGAAATGCCAGCCAGGAAAAGGAAAACAGTCGAAAAGAGAAAACCGGTGATGGCGCTGCGCTCGTGCTTATAGAGGGCGGGAGCAACGAACTGCCAAATTTGAAACAAGACCCAGGGCGAGGCAATGACAATGCCGATGTAAATGCTGCAGGTGATGAGCACGTTCAAATAGCCGGCCGGATGGGAATAGACCAGTTGCGGGTTGAGGCCGGCATGCTTCAAGGCCGCGACCATGGGCTTGACCATGAAATTGACAAAATGCGGGGCGATGACCCAGCCGATGGCAGCGCCAATCACGATGGAGGCCAGTGAGTTGATGATGCGTTTACGCAGCTCGACGAGATGCTCGAAAAACGTCATCTGAGCGCCGGGCTCTTCGGTTGTTGCAATTATGGAGGAATCAGACTGGCTGCTGTTGGTCATGAGAGGAATCGTGAGGGTTATGCGCAGGCTGAGCGGCTGATACGGCGGGTGTTTCTTCTACTCCTGATGTCGCTTCCATTTGCTGGCCTGAGTCTGGTTGACCCGAGTCTGGTTGAACTGGTTCTTGATGAGCGGCGTCGCCATCGAAGCGCGCCACAGATTCTGCAACTGGAGTGACAACCAGCGCTTCCGTCACGCGAGAATCCGCGTCTAAGGTGACTGGGGCGGTTTGCGTATCGGCCTGCGTGGCTAAGGTAGCAGGCTGATCTGCTGTGACAGACGCGGCGGCGACCGCTTCGGCGGCTTTCTTACGCTCGGCTTGCAGGGCCTGGCGCTCGATGTCGCGCATTTCCTGTTCAAAGGCGCTCTTGAAGTCGGTGGAGGCTTTGCGGAACTCAGCCATCAGTTTGCCGAGGCCGCGGGCCAGTTCAGGCAGCTTATGCGGCCCAAAAATGACCAGGACGACGATAAACAAAACGGCCATGTGGGTCATACTGAGCATAGGTTAGGTTGCAGCCAAAAGATGGGCTATTGGCATCATAGAAAGGGCGTCCCACGGTGTCAAACCACACTTTGGGGTATGCTATAATTTAGGTTGCGTGGTCACGCGAGGTCAGGATGAAATCTGAACGCCGTGGGTTGGTCCTAGTCGTTGCAGTCATCGTTATATCCGCAGTTCTTGGGGGAATTTACGGTCCCAACGTCCGAGCGACGACTTCCTCGGCGGCCGAGGATGAGCACGCGGCGATACGGCAATTCACGAATGTGCTGGACGTGGTCCAGGCGAATTATGCCGACCCGGTCGATGTAGATAAGGCCGTCTATCAAGGCGCCATTCCCGGCATGCTTCGCGTGCTGGATCCCCACTCCAATTTCTTTGATGCGCGGCAATTTGCGCTGCTGCGCGAAGATCAGCGCGGAAAATATTATGGCGTAGGCATGGTCGTTGCGCCGAAAGATACCCGGACAGTCGTGATGCAGCCTTATGTTGGGGCGCCCGCGTTTACTGCCGGCATCCGGCCTGGCGACGTGATCATGAAGGTGGATGATAAGTCGACAGAAGGTCTGACGACGACCGACGTTGCGGACATGCTGAAGGGTCCCAAGGGGACAGTTGTAAAGATTACGGTGGCGCGCGAAGGATACGACCAGCAGCTTGTGTTTACCGTGACGCGTGACGAGATTCCGCGGCACTCCGTAGACATCGCGTTCATGCTCAAGCCTGGTGTTGGCTACATTCGCCTGTCCGGATTCAATGAGACTACGGACCGCGAAATTGCCGAGTCCTTGAGGCAGCTGAATGCTTCGAGCCTGGATGGCTTGATTCTCGATATGCGCGGGAACCCCGGCGGTTTGTTGAACGAGGCGGTCGCCGTGGGAGATATGTTCCTGGATAAGAATCAACTGATCGTTTCGCACCATGGGCGGACGTCGCCGGAGCGGAGATATTTTGCTCTACGCGGCAACCAGGGAGTTACGGTGCCGCTGGTGATTCTGGTGAATGGAAATTCCGCGTCGGCAACGGAAATTGTTTCGGGCGCGGTGCAGGATCATGATCGCGGATTGATTGTTGGCGAAACGACGTTTGGCAAGGGGCTGGTGCAGACGGTTCAACCGCTCAGCGAAAATACCGGACTCGCGTTGACGACGGCGCGTTACTACACACCGAGCGGACGGCTGATTCAGCGCGATTACAAATCGATCTCGCTGTACGAATACCACTACGAGCGCAAGGTACCAGAGCATCCGACGGAAGTTAAGCTGACGGACAGCGGGCGACAGGTTACGGGAGGCGGGGGCATTACGCCGGACATCGTCGTCGCTCAGCCGAAGCTAAATCACTTCCAGGAGAATCTCTTCCGGGCCGACGTTTTCTATCCTTACGAAGGTGGCGTGGGAGGCTTCACGCGCTATTACATGGGAAACAAGCCGACAGTCACGAAAGAGTTTGAAGTGAACGATGACGTGATGAAGAGCTTCCACGAATATCTCGCTAAGCACAACGTGCACTACACCGAGCCGGATATGTCCGAGAACCTGGATTGGGTAAAGCGCAAGATCAAGCAAGAAGTGCTGGTCTCGAATTTCGGCATGCAAGAAGGGTTCAAAGTTCAGTTGGAAGCGGATCCCCAGGTGCAGAAGGCTGTGGAAGCTATTCCGCAGGCCCGCGCACTCTACCAAAATGCGCGTAAGATCGTGGCGCAACGTACAGGCGGCAATCTCGATCATCCATAAGACGGCGGCTCATTCGTATTTGTAGTGGCACAGCATGCTTTACCCGCCTTTGGCAAAATTGGCAAAATAAACGGTTGGCTGGGAGTGCGGTAGTTCGGGTTTTGACCCTTCCACGCCAGCTGTTCATTTCATCTCGTTGTAAATCATGCAGGCAGGTTCAGTTGGCAAGGCTCGGAGCGTCTGCTAAGATTTTGTTGCTGCTCGTGGGCGAGTAGCTCAGCTGGGAGAGCGCCTCGTTCGCAACGAGGAGGCCGGGGGTTCGAATCCCCTCTCGTCCACCAAACCCTTATAAATAATCACTCATTAGTACGTCGGCCCGAAATCATGCCCCACCAGAAAGAGTTCAGAACCTGGAATCCTGAGTTATAGTCTGACGAATTGCCCAAGCGCCCGAGTTGGAAGTTTTGTTCCGGCTCGGGCACACCGGGCATTAGGATAGCGAGACGACGATGCAACTGCTGCGCAATAAGCGCGCCCAAGCGTGGTTTATCCCTTTGGTCTATGCGACGGCGGCAATCACGCTTGGCGTCACAAGCGCGCGTTTGGCGCATGCGCTGCTGCCAGGCTTCGTTTCCACAATAAGCGCAAGTGCCGCCATTGGCATTTACTCTTCGGTTGCCTCCGGGATGATTGCCCTCACGGGAATTGTATTCTCGCTGACTTTCGTCATGGTGCAGTTCAGCGCTACAGCCTATTCGCCGCGACTCGTTCTATGGATCGCGCGGGACCCCGTGGTGTCTCATGCGATTGGGGTGTTTACGGCCACATTCCTTTACGCGTTGGTGGCGCTAGCCTGGGTCGACAGGAGCGGCTCTGGCCGCGTTTCCCTTCTAGATATTTCCGTCGCGACGACTCTGCTACTCGTCAGCGTCATCATGTTTATTAGCCTCATCCAGCGCGTGAGTATGCTGCAGGTGACGAAAATGTTGGTTTTTACCGGCGATCAGGGGCGCAAAATTATTGAGGGTCTCTATCCGCCGCTGGAGACTCCTGCATCCCCCATCTCCGATGAAGTCTTTCAGGCTCCTAGCTAGCCAGACGCTCGTTCATCACGGGCGGCCGCAAATCGTCCAGGCGGTGAATGTGCCGGCGCTTGTACACGTCGCAAGCACGGCCGGTTGCACCATTGAGTTGACGGCAGCCGTCGGCGATTCCGTCCTGGATATGACACCCATCCTTCGGGTTCATGGAGGAGCGGGCCCACTGCCAGAGTCGACCTTGAGAAGGGCGATAGACTTGGGCGATGACCGTACGTTCGAGCAAGATCCGAAATATGCTCTGCGTTTGCTGGTGGATATCGCCATCAAAGCCCTGTCTCCGGCGATCAACGACCCTACCACCGCTGTGCAGGCATTGGACCAGATTGAGGACCTATTGCTGCGTCTTGGCCGGCGCCGTTTGGAAATTGGGGCGTTTTGCGATTCGAATGGCAAGCTTCGAGTTCTGATTGCCTTTCCGAGCTGGGAGGATTTCCTGCGCGTGGCCTTCGATGAAATTCGTTTCTATGGCGCGAGCAGCGTGCAGGTGATGCGCCGCATGAAGGCGCTCATGAGTGAGATGCTCTCAGCCCTGCCCGAAGAGCGTCATGACGCCCTTCGGCAATGGCAGAAGCGGCTCCAGTCCACCATTGAGCGATCTTTTGGAGATGCGCAAGACAAACTGGATGCCTCGGCGGAAGACCGTCAGGGACTCGGGATCTCTCGACAGGCTAAAAAGAACAGCGCGAATTGAAATCTCTTCCCTGCTCTTAATATTTTTCCGGAACGAACCTATGCCCCTTAACGGATTTCTGATCGTCGTAACTATGTTTTTCGGAACGCTTCGGCAATTTGATCTTCTCCCGCGGTACCTTTTTATACGGAATGCTGCTCAATAAGTGAGAAATGCAATTCAAACGGGCCTTACGCTTATCATCTGAGCGAACCAAATTCCAAGGCGCGTGCTTGGAGTCGGTCGCTTTCAGCATCGCGTCGCGGGCCCGCGAGTAGTCATACCAGCGACCGTAGGATTCCAGATCCATCGGGCTAAGCTTCCATTGGCGCAGGGGATCCGCAATGCGGGCCTCGAATCGGCGTTGCTGTTCCTTCTTGCCAACTTCGAGCCAGTACTTGATCAGGATGATCCCTGCATCCACGATATATTTTTCGAATACCGGGCAGATTTTGAGAAACTCGCGATACTGCTCATCCGTACAAAATCCCATGACATGTTCGACTCCGGCCCGGTTGTACCAACTGCGGTCGAAGATCAACATCTCGCCGGCGCCAGGAAAATGCTGCATGTAGCGCTGGACGTACATCTGACTTTTTTCGCGATCTGACGGAGCTGGTAACGCAACCAAGCGGAACACGCGCGGACTGACGCGCTCTGTAATCGCGCGAATTGTTCCACCTTTACCGGCGGCGTCCCGGCCTTCAAAGACGACGATGACGCGCAGTCCTTTGTATTTCACCCAGTCCTGCAATTTGCAGAGCTCCGCCTGGAGCCGCCGCATTTCTTTATCGTATTTTTTCCGTTTCAGGGATTTGTCTTCGTTCGAAGCATTTTCTTTGCCCATTGGGAGTGATTCCTCCGTCGCTACTAGGAACGCGGTCTCAACCAGAACTGTCTGGAGTTTTATGGAGTCGATGGCTTCGCAGGCGAAGAAGTCCCACTGCTGCTAATCCACTGCGCATCGTTAAGATTCCAGCCGCCGCCTAGCGCTCGATATAGATTGACGAGGGCCACTTTGCGGCCGAGGTCATAGATAATCACGGACCGTTCAGCTGGATACATTTGGATCTCGGCATCGATGATCTCGAGATAGCTTGCGAGCCCACTGTCGTACCGGATAGTCGACAGCCGGACAGACTCCCGGTAGGCCTCCACAGAGTTCATCTGCTCTAGGTATGACTTGGCAAGCTCTTGATGGGCTGAAAGAGACGTTGAAACTTCACCAAATGCCTGCGTAACCGCATACTCAAAAGAAATCTTTGCCTGGTCGCGTTGCGCCAGAGCTGCTCGATATTCGTTTTTCAGCCGGCCCGCCGTAAAAAGGGGCCCAGCCAAATTGCCGGCGAGGCTCCACGCTTTGCCTGTGCCAGTGAGCTCCGAAAGTTGAGGACTTACTCCGCCAAACGCGCCCGTCAGCGAAATGGTGGGGAAAAAATTGGCTTTTGCGACGCCTACGTTGGCGTTTGCAGCAATCAAAGTTTCCTCAGCCTCGTGGAGATCAGGCCGGCGCTCCAACAACTGTGCAGGCAAGCCGGTAGGCACCTCCGGCGGGTCAAACTGCTCGGTCAAAGTGCTGCCACGGTTGATCGGGCCGGGGCTGCGCCCCAGGAGCAAATTCAACGCTACTTCCTGGGCAACTATCTGTCGCCGGAGGTCTGGGATTACAGCGGCGACGTTCGACAGAGCTGCCTGTGCCCGAGAAACCTCGAGTCCAGAAGCAGCACCACCTGCAAACTTGTTCTGAAAAAGGTCAAGGGTATCCTGGAAACTCTTGACGGTTTGGATTGCGATTTCCAGATCCGCATCGAGTGCCCGTAACTGAAAATATCCCTGCGCAATTTCGGCGAGTACGAGAAGGCGAACGTCGCGTCTGGCATCCTCACTGGCAAAATACACAGCTCGTTGTTGTTCATTTAGTTTACGAATTCGTCCAAACAGATCAATTTCCCAGATGGTGCTGAAGTTATAAGCGTAGTAGGTGTGGTTCGGTACGAGGGCAGCCTGTTGTCCGGAAATGCTAGAGCCGTATCCTACCTGAGGGTAATACTGAGAACGCGTGACACCGGCGAGGGCACGTTCCTGCTCCACGCGGGCCACGGCTGTTTGCAAATCATAGTTGTTCTTCAGTCCTTCACGAATGAGGCTTTGGAGGATAGGATCCTTGAACAAGTCCCACCACGCCAGATCTGCTTCAGAACTCGCGCTGATTTGCCGTTCAGCATAAAAGTTGGTTGGAGGCTGGACTGCCGGACGATTGTATTTCGGGCCCAGGTTGCAGCCCGTCAAAAAAAGTGACAGAAGAGCGACTGTGCCGGCCTTTCGCATCAGTCGTGTCCTCCTTCGATCGCGACGGGTTGGTTCACCGCCACTTGAGGCTTCTTTTTGGCAATGCGCTCGACCACCACAAACAAGACGGGCACGAAGAAGACTCCCAGTACGGTGGCCGCACCCATGCCGGTGATTACAGAACTTCCGAGCACCTTCCGACCAATCGCCCCCGCGCCTTTGGCTGTCCAGAGAGGAACGCATCCCAGAATGAATGCGAACGAGGTCATCAAGATGGGCCGCAAGCGCAAACGCGCGCCTTCGAGGGCAGCGTCGACAAGTTCTTTTCCTTTTGCGTGTTCCAGTATTGCGAACTCAACAATCAGGATGGCGTTTTTTGCGGTAAGCCCGATCAACATGACAAGGCCGATTTGCGCAAAGACATTGTTATCGAATTTTCGCAGGAGGAGTCCCCCGTAAGCCCCGAGAACCGCCACGGGAACTGACAGAAGCACGCTGAATGGCAGGGACCAACTCTCGTACATCGCGGCCAGAATCAGAAACACAAACATGATGGACATTCCAAAGACCATCGCTTGTCCGCCCTCAGCCTTTTTCTCCTGAAAGGACATGTCACTCCAGGCGTATCCGAAACCGGCAGGCAAAACCTCGTTGGAAACTTGTTCCATGGCGGCCATGGCCTGCCCGGAACTGAATCCAGGAGCAGGTGTACCGTTAATTTGGATACTTCGGAACAGGTTGAAGCGGTTGGTGTACTCCGGTCCCGATACCCTCTTGATTGTGACTAGTGAAGCCAACGGGGTCATGTCACCTTTTGCAGTTCGCACGTAGAAGCTGTTGACCTTGTCTGCGCTCGTGCGGAACTCGGGCTCTGCCTGCAGATAAACTTTCCATTGGCGTCCGAAGCGATTGAATTGGTTGACGTAAGCGCCACCCAGGAAGGCCTGCAGTGTCTGGTAGACTTCCCCGAATTGCAGCCCTTGCTTCAGCACTCGATCCTGGTCGATGTCCATGAAGAGTTGCGGCACGGTCGGACGAAACGTGCTAACCAGCGAAGCAATTTCAGGACGCTTCCGCGCCGCTTGAGTCAACTTGTCAAGAGTGTCCGAAAGTTGCGTAACGCTCCCACCGCCAGTGCGATCCTGCAACATAAACGTGAATCCCCCAGCGGTACCCAGGCCGGGAATGGCGGGAGGGCCAAAGGCAAAAGCAACGGCCTCAGGAATCTCCGCCCGCAATTTTTTGTTGAGGCTTTGCATGAGCCCATTGGCGGAAAGTTCTTCAGTTTTGCGTTCCTCCCACGGGTCAAGCTGAAGGAAGTAGAATCCGGTGTAGCTCGCCGAAGTGTTGGACAAAAGGCTGAAACCCGTGATGCCACTGAAACTCTGAACACCGTGCGTGTGCGCGAGCATGTCATCTAGCTTGCGCATGACTGCGTCGGTGCGCTGTAGGGAGGCCGCGTCGGGCAGTTGAATCTGCAGGAAAGCATAACCCTGGTCTTCTTCTGGGATAAAACTTGTGGGAAGACTCCGACCCATAGCTCCAGCAACCACGGAGATGATGACGAGCAGCAGAATTGCAAGTACCCACCGGCGAATGAGGACATGGCTCCAGCTTACGTACCCGCCGGTCATCTTTTCGAAGAAGCGATTAAACGCTGCGAAGAACCTGGCCAGCAGGCCTTTCGATTTCTTGCGCGGACGAAGCAAGAGTGCAGAAAGCGCAGGTGAGAGCGTCAAAGCATTGAACGCAGAAATGATCACCGAAATAGCGATGGTAATTGCGAATTGTTGGTTCAGCAGCCCTTTAATGCCCCCCAATGCCGCCATAGGCACAAATACCGCAGAGAGCACCAGGGCGATGCCAATTACTGGGCCGGACACTTCTTCCATCGCCTTTAGCGTTGCATCTTTGGGCGACAGCCCGTGTTCAATGTGATGCTCGACAGCTTCCACGACCACGATGGCGTCGTCCACGACAAGGCCGATAGCGAGAATAAGTCCAAACAGCGACAGGGTGTTGATGGAAAAACCTAAGATTGGAAAGATCGCAAACGTGCCGATAAGTGAGACTGGAACAGCAAGTAAAGGGATAAGCGTTGCACGCCAATTCTGGAGGAACAGGAACACAACTATGATGACCAGGACAAGCGCCTCCCCCAGGGTCTTTACGATCTCCTTCATCCCTTCCGTAATTGGAAGGGTTGTGTCCATGGCAACTTTGTACTCGAGATCGTTGGGAAACCGCGACTTCAGTTCCTCCATTTGTTCCTTTACTTGTTTCGCCACCGTTAGCGCATTGGAACCGGGCGCTTGATAGACGGCAATGATGACCGCCGGCTTTCCGTTGTACCGCCCAATCTGCTGATAGACGAGGGATCCCAGTTCGATCCGCGAGACATCCTTTAGTCTCACTGTCGAGCCATCGGGATTTTGACGAACGATGATCCTGCCGAAATCCTCTGGATTGACGAGCCGTCCTGGCGCTCGAACGGCGTAAGTGAACTGCTGACCTTTAGGGGCTGGTTCGCCGCCGATCTGGCCCGCAGGATTCACAGCGCTTTGTTGCGAAACGGCATTCATCAGATCAGTGACGGTCAATCCGAGTTTCGTCAGCTGATCAGGCTTTACCCAGATACGCATCGCATAATCAGCCGCGCCAAAGTTCGTGACTTGTCCGACTCCCTTAACGCGCAATAGAGCGTCGTTTATGTTGATCGTGGCGTAGTTCCCCAAGAATTGGCCGTTGTATTCGCCATTGGGCGAATAGACGGAGAGCACAAGCAGTGGAAGGCCCATCAACTTCTTCACGGTCACACCATACTGATTGACCGAGGTGGGGAGATTTGGGCTGGCTTGGGAGACGCGGTTCTGCGTGTTCACCTGATCGATGTCCACGTTCGTACCGACGTCATACGTCACCTTGAGGGTCATGGTGCCGTCATTCGCGTTCGTGGACATCATGTAGAGCATGTTGTCCACACCGTTCATTTGCTGCTCAAGGGGAGTAGCGACGGATTGTTCAATCGTCAGTGCGTCCGCCCCGGTATAGGTGGCCGATACGTTTATTTGCGGTGGGACAATGTCTGGAAGCTGGGCAACAGGCAGCTTGGTCATCGCTACCAGACCAGCGATCACCGTGATAATCGAAATGACAATCGCAACTATGGGCCGACTGATGAAGAATTTCGACATGGCTAATTCCCACCAGTGGGCGCACTTGCCTGAGTGTCTTTGAAGGGTGTTGGTGCGACAGTCATACCACTCTTGATTCGCTGCAAACCATCGACGACTACGCTATCGCCCGCCTGCAGGCCGGATTCGACTAACCATACGTCGGCGAGCTGAGGTCCGAGCTTTACAGTCTTGATCGTGACTTTGTTGTCGGCGCCGACCACTCCGACTTGGTAAATTCCCTGCAATTCAAGAACGGCCTGCTGGGGGACAACGAGAGCGCCTTTGCGAACCTCGGTAATTGCTCGGATGCGAGCATATTGTCCGGGGCGCAGCACATTGCCTGGATTGGGAAACTCTGCTCTAACCAGGATAGTTCCTGTCCGTGTGTCTACCTCACGGTTCACAAGAAGTGCGCGTCCGCGCTGAGGAAATGTTGTGCCGTCTCCTAGAATCAATTGCAGTGATCGCCCTGCCGTCTGTCCTAATTTTTCGCGGACAAATCGCATGTAATCCTGCTCGGCGATGCTGAAGTCAACATAGATGGGATTCACGCTCGACACCGTGGTCATGAGGGTAGTGGGAGTCATAAGATCTCCGATTCCTACGTTGGAAACACCCGCTACTCCGGAGATTGGTGAAGTCACGGTTGTCCATCCCAGAATTAACTTTGCGTTATCGACGGCAGCCTGATTCCCTTCCACTTCTGCCTTCGCTGCTCGTTCCATGCTTAGGGCTTTGTCGAGTTCGGCTTGGCTGACAGCTCTTTGCGCCACCAAGGGCGTGTACCTCTTTACGTCGATTTGTGCCTGCCCAAGAGCAGCCCGGGCATGCTCAAGCTTTCCAAGAGCTTGCTCCACGGCAGCTTGCGCTTGTCGCGGGTCGAGGTGAAACATCGGCTGTCCCTTGTTGACAAAAGAACCTTCCGAGTAGTCTTGGCTCAGTAAGAAGCCGTCCACCTTGGGGCGGATATTCGCGTCGATGTTCCCGAGCATGTTTCCAACCCACTCCTGCGTAATGTCCACATCCTTTTGTACGACAGGCGTGACGGTAACACCCGGTGGCGGGGGGGCCGGTTTTTCTTCCTGGGAGGAACATCCAGCAAGAGTGGCGAAGAACAGCATCGAGGCGCAAAGGAGTTGTGAGGGGCCAAGCGAGTAGGTACACATTCTTCGCTGACGTGAGAACGCAAGAGTCGACGTCGACGATATTCCGTGATTCCGCCGCAGAGGAAAACGGCCTTTAGATTGCGTGGTCATTCGCTTCGCCTCCGACCTGCGGCTGCCATCGTGGAGCAATTACGCAGACGCGGCCCTTGCTGATTGGCTCCTCGGTTCAAGAGGCAGCGGCCATCGCAAGAGCCACTGCATCGCATGCGCGGAGGCTATCGCTCGCAGTCACTGACAGCTACTGTTAGAAATGACAGGTTGTGGCACCTAATAGACGTTCGAGTGTTGGCCAGAAATAACTTCATCCAACAATCGCTGCCTCTCTCCGCCCTTACGACTTCCGCGAGCTCAACCTGTAACTGATCTGGCGAAACCTAACATTGAATCGAAAGGTGCCACACCTAGGAGAATCCCTAGCCCGCCCGGGCCGAAGCATCCGCACATGCACGGGCTGCTGCCAAGTTTGCAGAAGGAACTGCATTCACCTGAATACGGAAAGCCGATCTTTTTGAAGTTCGTCAGAAGCAGCGAGCGATCTGACCACTCAAAACTGAGTGATTAGTCTTTGTCTGTAGAAGTCGTCGCAGTAAACGCATCCGGAGGCCAATTCGCATCCGTTGGCTGCCAGGTTTTGTCTGGATTATAAAGCTGCATGTCCGTGAAAATCTTTAGCGTGTCTGGACCCAAATCCTTCTGATAAACAATCCCCTCATAACTGACAACGAAAGTTTTAACACCGGTGACACGATACTCCGCCGGAGCAGCAGCAAGCGCGAAGCCTCCGATCATTGCTCCCCCGACGACATAATTCATCTCGCCAAGCGGCTGTGCGGGACCCTGTCCTTTCAGGATCTTGAAGAAATATCCGTGATATGGCTTGGCCTTATCCGTGTAGCCCTCGGCCAAGGCATCAGCGATCGACTCGGCGAAAGGTCCCCCAAGGCTTCCATCCGGGTTCTTCCACGCAAGACCGTCGTGCTTGCCAGGAGTGCTGATAACTCGCTGCGCATACTGATTTGCTAGAGCGCCGTCATGTTTTTGCAGGGCATATTCGTTCTGGGCATCCACGTAGCCCCGGCAGATTTCAATAGCGTCCAATTCATTGCTCCCAATGCGACGGTACAGAATCTCCTGGCGGCCCGCTTTGGTGTCGAAGGACCATCTTGCGTTTCGCTTGACGAGGGGTATCGGCATCGGCCAGCCCGAACTTCCGATCACAAGGTAGGCGCGGTTCGCATTTTTGGGGTCTGCAACAATCGAAATTTTCTCCTGAGCTTTCGCCGCAAACGCAGTAGCGTATTCCTTGTCTCTGACGGTATCGTCCGTAGCGACCAAGTCTTCGCTACCTGGACCAAGAATCTGCGTCAGAGCAGTCACATCAAAACTCCCCGCAGCTTGAATGAGGGCGTCCGCAGCCTCCTTCTGGGTAGCGAAGGTTTTATGGCTTTGTGTCGAAGTCTGCGAAGGCGTTTGCTTTGATAGCAAAGGGAAAGAGCAGAGCAGCGCCAGCGCGCAAGGGGCGGCAACGATCGACAGTCTCCCGAATGCATTACGTACAGATGAATTCATTTTTCTCGATTTCATTTGAAGTTCCTTTTTCATGACTTGTCTACCTCCGCCGCCCGCCGCCACCGCGAGACCCGCCACCGCCGCCACGGGATCCACCCATGCTCGAACTGCCGCGCGAACTGCTAGCCTTTGCCGAACTGCCAGTACTTCCCCTCGAAGCGCCACCAAACGCATCGCTCTTGGAGCTTCTTGATCCCGGTGATGTACTTCGGTCGCCAACGCGATCACCTCCGCCACCGGATGCGCGGTTGCCGGCTCCAGATTGCTGCCTGCCTCCGCCTCCGCGGTCCATGTTGCCTGCCTGTTGGCCACCGCCGCGCTGACCTTGGTTCTGCCGCGCATTTGATTGACGGTTGGACATCGAATCTCCACGACTTGTGCCGCCAAATTTGTTTGCCGTTGCCTTATTCCCGTAGGGAGTTCCGCCGCGATGCTGCGGATTGTGTTGCCAGTTATTGCCCCCACCGCCGGGACGGTTGCCTCCGTTGATGTTATTGCGATTGCCTCCGTTTATGTTGTTTCGGTTGCCCCCATTTATGTTGCTGTTACGATTGAAATTGTTATTGTTGTTGATCGTGATGTTGTTGTTGCCGCCCCAACCGCAGCCCCAACCCCAACCTCCGCTAATGGCTGCTCCAACCATCATTCCTACGCCAAAAGAAATGGCCGCTCCTGCCGCGTAATATCCAGGGGGCGGGTAGTAGATTGGTGGGTAGGGATACACGGGAGCGCCATAAACGACTACCGGGTCGTAGCTGGGAACGTAGACGACCTGCGGATTGGACTGCTCAATCACAATGACACTCTTGCTTTCCACAACCTTTGTTTCTACCTTCATCTGCTCGGTGCTTTTTAGGTTTCCCTTGCCCTCGGCTTTGGCGCGCATGCGCTGCACGGCTTCCATGACGTCCGATTGCTGAGCCAAGAAAGCATTACCCAAATCTGTTGTCCACTGGATGTCGTCCGTCAGCCGCTTGAGGGCGTCTGGAACCACCGCCATAGCCTGGACGCTAGGGTCCCAAGGCTCCTTTTCCACGGCATCGACGAGCGCCTTGTCCTTCAGAGTCTTGTTTTTTGCTAGCCATTGCTGGAGCTGAACGAGTTCCAATGGGTAAGTCGAAGCGGCGAGCATTTGAGCGAGAAGCGGGTCCGGGTATAGCGCGATTGGGGCAACCAGCGAGTCAAGCTGATCTGGGGGTAGAGGAGCGGCATCTTGCTGGCTCGCGTCGGCTGCTGGCTCCTGAAACCTAGCTACCGGAGTTACATCTCCCGGCAAAAGCAGCGCAGAACACATCAGCGCAACAAAGCTTTGCGTGAGTTTCCAGAGAGCTTTAGATTTAAGAATTTTCTTTAGCATGACTGAACATTCCTTCATAGTTTCTACCCCTACTTTTCGCCGAGCCAACCTCGGGCTATTCACATCAGACTGTGGAACCCAGTGCTTACGCTTCTAAGGCTCCGCCCTGTTCTGCCGCACAGGGGTGAGGAGGAACCCGCAACCTGAGATAGGTTGCTTCCGGCCGATTTTGGCGATCGTGACTTTCATACCCTTTTCAGGACTAAGCCATTCACCCATTGCGTTGATCGTAATTTTCGGACCTCGGCGCTCACTTAGACGTTTAAGCCTTTTCCATCGCGCCGACAACTAGGGGAATCCCTAGTTAGAGAATCCGTGCTTTCCGCATTCGCGGCATTGTTCAACCGACCTCACATGGACTTCTCCTTTGCCCGATACCTGCGGTGGCGACCCTTTGGCTTTCCGTCCATGCCCAAATAAATTTCGGAGGATCAGGCGATAGTTAGCGGAGAAACATAAGTCACGTCTTCAATGACGGCATGAATCGCCGGGATCAGGTGAGACTTCATTCGGGATTTCCAGACATAGCCCTTGGCACCCGCCGCCTGGCAAGCCTTAACGTACTCCTCGCCGTTGTTAATGGTCAGAAATACAATCTTGGCGGTAGATCCCGACGCTTTGAGCTTGCGGGCAGCGACAATACCGTTCATCCCTGGCATCGTGATATCGGCCACAACGACGTCCGGTTTAAGGCGCTGCACTTCTGATACAAGCGATTCTCCATCGCTAGCAGTTCCCACGAGTTCAAAGTGCGGACTCAGGAGATCGATCTCGGCTTCGAGGAATTCGTTATTGTCATCGGCCAAGAGTATGCGCGGACGAATCAAACTTTGCCTCCGTCCCAATTAAACATGCACTCGCTTTCGTCGCGCTAGCGGCCAAGGGTGCAGTATCAAACGTGGACCGGATGTTAATGGGGTTTAAAAGTGCGTGGCTACTGGGGAAATCCCTAGGTCAGTAAGCCGCAATGGCGGAGAGCTTCATCCACCTTAGTGTGCGGCCCCTAAGCGTGTACTCGGTTCCTGATCAACAGAGACAAGCCCATGCTTCAACGCGAACAAAATCAACCCTGCATTACTTTTGAGGTTGAAAGCTTCCATGATGTGATGTTTGTGGAATTCCACAGTCTTTTCACTCAAGTTGAGCATCCACGCGATTTCCTTCATGGGCCGGCCTTCGGCAAACAACTGAACGATTTCGCGCTGCCGTGTGGTCAATTCCTTGGAAAACTGCCGTGCCCGGACTCTTGTGGCGACCCAATCATCCGCTTTCAGCTGAGGGGTCAAATAGGATTTTCCTTGCAAGACAAGATCAATCGCCTTTAGAAGTTCCGTCCCGGTTGAGCTCTTGAGGACGAATGCGATTGGCCCAAGTTCGAGAGCCGCGGCAGCCAAATTTGGATCGACTCGCATGGTCAGAAAGACGAATTTGACGTTGGGTGTAAGTTCTTTAATTTTGCGGGCGGCGTCCAATCCATTCAGTATGGGCATCGCCACATCGGCAACAATGACTTCAGGCCTAAGTCTGAGAGCCTCCTCGATCAAAGCCCGGCCGTCGGGTACCATGCCAACAACTTGGTATGCCCGCTCGAGATAGGTCTTCAATGCTTCGGCGAAAATCGCGTGGTCGTCGGCGATTAATAACCGCTGGCGGGATTTGCCCCTGGACACAGTTTCCATGGCTTGGGACCCTTTCTAGGCCTTGGCGGAAGGCTTGCCCAACCGCAACGAGGGGACATCGGGCAAATTTGACTCTTCAGAAAACACTACTCAGACAGAGCGGAGCCAAACACTGTAGTCTCAGTCACATCCGTATGTAACGTCCGTCCCATGGCTTGGTGTAAACCTTCGAAGCTGACCCGCCCCTCTGAGCGCACTTTGCTCATTCCCCGAACTCAGGTCTATTGGCAAAAATGACAGTCCGGCAAGACAAATCGCGAAGCAGGAAGATGATTTGGGGGGAGCGAGGAGTAGAAATCTCGGCTGACTTCAGATCGGCGCCGAGAAACCATTTAGCCAAAGGCAAATAAACACGCTCTGACTCATCACAACTCTAGCTCTTTTCAAGTTTTGGCTGAAATTCAATTGGCACCCAAGCGTTAACCGTTGTCCCCTTCCCAGTTTCCGAATGAATTTTGAATTCCCCGCCCAGCAGGTGTGCCCGCTCTTTCATACTTCGGAAGCCGAGACCCTCGTACTGGCGGAGCTTTTTTAAGTCAAATCCGCAACCTTCGTCTCGCACCGTGACTTCCAATCTGTTGCCTTTCATTCTCAAGTCAACCTGTGCCTCTTGAGCACCGCTATGCTTCTTCAAATTCCAAAGTCCTTCTTGAACGATGCGGAAGACACAAAGGGCTATATCGGGACGGACCGATGGGGGGATCTCATTCGATGTAAAGTTCACTTTGATTGCTTGTAGGGCAGTAAATTCTTTGCACATGGCAGCGACGGCGGGAACGAGTCCGAGGCTCTCGAGTGTGGACGAATGCAGTTGGTGAGATAGGCTGTGGATATCAGCGCCAATCTCGCCAGTGGATTTTACAAGTTCGCGCAATTGCCTATGAACATCGGGGAACGAATCGGGCGTTGCTTCGTCCACAATCTCCAAACGCAGAGCAAGTACTGCCAGTCTCTGGCTGAAGTCATCGTGAAGTTCCGCTGCTATCCGCTGCCGCTCCTGCTCCTCTGCATTGATCAGCATACCGCTGAGCTGCCCCTCTCGCTCTCGGGCCAATTTCAACTGTTTTCCGGCGTACATAAGGTAGGTGACCAAGGCCAAAAGAATTGGGATGATCAGAAGTACAGTGGTCCAAATCCACTTGGTACGGTCCCAAAGACTTGGCGGGCGAAAAGATATGATACTTCCAGCCGGAAGACTGCTCTCTGGGATGTGCCAACGTTGCAGTTCATTCCAATCGAACATGAACATACTTGGAAGAGTCTCGATGGGCAGATCTCCAACTTTTTTCCCTTCGAGAATTTGCGAAACGATCCGGGCCGTGACCTTTCCCTGTTCCTGAAAATTCATCAGGTCTCCGCCGACGATACCATGCCCCAAATAGGTATCCGACATCCCAAATATCGGAGCGTTGCTAACGGACGCGATCATTGGAAGTGCTTTCGTCGCATTGAGGAATTTGTTTCCAACGGAATCTTCAAAAAAAGAGGTATAAAACACGATGGAGTTTTCAGGTAGATTCTTTAACCGTTCGAGCAATTGCTCCATCGCCATGTCCGTCAGATAGGAGAATTCCACTTTTGACTGGGAGGACTTGAAGAATTCTTTTGTAAACGCTACCACCAGCTGGTCATATACCGAACTTCCTCCAACTACAAAGACGTGCCGCGTATTTGGAAAAAGCCGCAGGGCTGCCTCAAATGTCTTCCCAGGCTCTCGTTTCTGCCAAGTTCCCGTGAAACGGGAATCCAAATGCGGATCGCCCGCCTGGTCCGCGGAACTCCCACAAATGACAACAGGAACCCCCAAGAACAAGGTATCTGCATAGCTTGAGAGGAATCGAATGGTGTCCGGTCCTATGGCCACAATCGCGTCCATTTTCTGGTGGCCATATTGTGTGATAAGTGAGTCCCTCTGTTCGGAGAGCGATGGTCTGTCTGGAAAAGAGAGTAAGTCGAGGTTTTCTGAGAAGAATTCAACCTGGCGGCCTGGAGTGTCTCGCAAGCCGGCGATAATCTGTTGCGTCATTGTAACGGTTAGAGCGTGCGTGAGGCCTACCTCATTAATAATCAGGACAGTTTTCCTTGCGGGCAGCTGACCCGAAGCGCTGGAACAAATCACCAGGGGGAACGTGACCAGAACCGACAGCAGCGAAATCCACCTCTGCCGGAACCCATTTCGCAAAGAGCGTTTTGCTCGACCCGCGAGCCAACTGTGTTCTAGATTCATCTGCCTGTAACCGCGCCTCTCCAGCAATTGAACCTGAGAATCGTCGCGCTAAGTGGGAAGTATATCAGCGCCTGCAAATTCCTAAATGGATCGCCTACGCTCGAAAACGATGCTACGAGCTATTACAGATTGGCATTTTGGTTTGCCTGGTCGAATACTTGACTGTGTTTCGTGAGAACGCCACAGCGGGAGTTGCATTCTAGCCTCCATTACAGAATTTGACAATACACATCGCTCGCAGGTGGAATCTCTTTTCGAGTTGCTCAGTTTAAGGTCGGGCAAGGCATTTGCCTTGATTCATTCCGAGAGCACCTAGATCTGCTTGGTCACTAGGTAAAACCCTAGGTGATGAAAGGCATTTTGGTTTGCTAGCGTTGGAGTTTGGGCGTAGCCCGCAAGGATCAGCCAGTTGCGCCGGGGCCGTCAGTAGTCAGATATGCCCCCATGTTGCTGAACTGCGCTGATCGTCGAAGTTCATAAGATCTTCAAAGAGAAAGACTTGCCGACAGACCGTCAAACTCACGGTTACCTCCCTTTTGCGGACTGGTTGTTCAATTACCAGAAGGAATGGTTGCGGCCGGATCTAATCGCGGGCCTAACCGCGGCCGCGGTCGTCATTCCCAAGGCAATGGCGTATGCAACGATTGCGGGGCTACCAGTACAGGTGGGGCTATACACTGCCCTGGTCCCTTTGGCGATTTATGCCATCATGGGAACCTCTCGCCCACTGAGCGTAAGTACCACCACTACTATCGCAGTTCTAACCGCGACGGAACTCGGGCAAGTCGTGCCTGGTGGGGATCCAACGTCCCTCCTTAAAGTCTCGGCAATGTTGACGCTTTTGGTCGGCAGCATCCTCGTTCTTGCATCGCTCCTGCGGCTGGGCTTTATCGCTAATTTCATTTCCGAACCAGTGTTGGTGGGCTTTAAGGCGGGTATCGGTCTTGTTATCGTGCTCGATCAGATTCCAAAGATTCTCGGCATTCATATTCCCAGGGCTTCTTTTTTCCAAAACGTGTTGGCTATCGTGCGTGGAACTCCTGAAGCGAAGCTAGCGACACTAGCCGTCGGACTAGCCATGATCGTCTTGTTGGTGGGGTTCGAACGATTTCTTCCACGAATGCCGGCTCCGCTAATCGCCGTGGCTGTAGGGATCATGGCTACCCGCTTCCTGGGATTGCAGGAACACGGGGTGGAATTAGTCGGACGGATTCCTCAAGGTCTACCCTCAATCACTATTCCGGAATTCTCTCTCCTGCAAGAACTCTGGCCTGGGGCCTTAGGAATAGCGCTCATGAGCTTTACTGAAACTATTGCCGCTGGCCGAGCGTTCGCCAAGAGTGAAGAGCCCCCTATCCGACCAAATCGAGAGTTGCTGGCGACAGGGATCGCAAATGCGGGAGGCGCATTTGTAGGAGCAATGCCCGCGGGTGGAGGCACCAGCCAGACAGCCGTGAACCGGCGCGCGGGGGCGCGAACCCAACTCTCAGAGTTGGTTACAGCCACGGTTGCGCTGGCCACGATCTTATTGCTCGCACCACTTCTAGCGCTCATGCCTCAAGCAACGCTCGCCGCTGTTGTTATCGTCTACTCGATCGGATTGATTCAGCCAAAAGAGTTTCAGGCGATCCTAAATATCCGGCGAACGGAGTTTACTTGGGCCTTGACCGCCTTAGCCGGAGTGGTTCTGTTGGGTACTTTGAAGGGGATTATTGTCGCCATTGTGGTGTCGCTCGTGGCCCTAGCATCTCAGGTAGCCGACCCACCGGTCTACGTTCTTGGGCGCAAGCCGGGGACCAATGTGTTCCGGCCACGCTCCAAGGAGCATCCGGAGGACGAAACCTTTCCTGGACTGTTGTTGCTGCGACTTGAAGGGAGGATTTTCTTTGCCAACGCTGGGAATATCGGACAGAAGATTAGACTGTTGGTGGATGAGGCGCAGCCCAAGGTAGTCGTGCTCGATTTCAGGGCTGTGTTCGATCTCGAATACTCGGCATTAAAAGCCTTGAGCGAAGGGGAAAAACGATTGCGTGATCTGGGGGTGTCCACATGGCTAGTGGGGCTAAACCCCGGAGTGCTGCAGATGGTCCAGAGAGCGCCACTGGGCAAGGATCTAGGACGCGAGAAAATGCATTTTAATCTCGAGTCAGCGGTCCAGAAATATACAGAGTTGTTTGCAGGCGTCTGCGTCCGTCTGGACCCTCCACAAATTATCCGCTAGTCCTTCTCGGAATGCGGGAGTTGATCAAGATTCTGATTCGATTGCGAATTTGCGAGGGGCAGTCAAGCGCATGCAATCCGGGCAGTCCTGAATAAATTTCTGCGGCATTTCCTCGGGTCAAACCTGCCGCGTTGAATTAGTCCAGCACTCTTTTAGAGTGATTTTTCTCACTCTCGCTGGACTAATTCAAGCCTGGCAGGTCACACCAACCCCAGACCTCTAGGGGGTCGGAAGTTGATGGCCATCAGCCCTCTTCTCAATTGCTATGCGTTGCGAGTTTGCTGTTAAGCACCGCGATCAGCGCCTTACCTTCCGTCGTTGGTTGGACGCTGTTTTCGCGCACGATATTGGTTGAGGTGAGCGTCTTGCCGTACAGGCGAGAGTTCGCGTCATTGTCTGATTCCACCGTCGCGCCTCCCAGGGATACGCCGGCGAAAAGTCCCTCGGACTTACCGTAGGTCAGAATGTCGGCGTCAGATGCACTGGCCGCGGTGGCGCCGGGGCCCGCGGCTGCTGTCGCATCCGTGCCCATCTTGGTCTTTCCGTTCAGAATTTGATCTACGACTTTAGGAGTCATGAGCAGCAGGACGAAATCAGAGGAAGAGCCGCCTACCTGTAGACCAGCGCTCATGCCGCCGACGGAATACATCGCAGGCGTGGACCACTTGCCTTCGAAGTTTTGGCCACCACGGCAAAGCAAAGGACCGCGGCCACCGCTGCCTCCGATACCGATACCGAACTTCTTTACGTTAGGTAGAATGAGCACGCAATCAGCCTTAGACAACGTGGCAGGCGAGATGTTTTTGCTGTTGAGGAACCCCTGCAAGACTAAGTTGGCTTGCCGAATTGTGTCTTCGTCTTTCGCCTTGTCGGCGGCAACCGCAGGGAGAATCATCACCAACACTATGGAAGTGAGGAACAAAGGCAAAGCCTTCCAGGTAATCCGCTTTCTTGTTTTTTCAAACGCAGTTCGGAGCATGAACCCTTCCTTTCCTTTTTGTGGTGAGACCTGCCGAACGTCCGGTGACCACAGCCGTCTCACCAAGTCTTTTGCTGCAACTGAAGGCAACGCCGACCCAGTCTGGATAGACTCGTGGAGACTAAGCTTGACTCGTAGTCCTTACAACTAGGGAAATCCCTAAGGGTCCCCGCCCCGGTGGCAGCGAACTCGCTGATTCCAGACGCTATCGATTCTGAGAAATCCACGAGTTCATTCCAGCGGCAACCGCATCAGACCGGGTTTGGCGCCAGCTCGGTGCCTTCGTCCAACCACGCCAGGAATAATTTGTACCCAACCGACAAGACAATGGGGCCGACGAAAAGGCCCATAATACCTATCGCTAAAAAGCCGCCGATCGCGCCCAAGAAGACAACCACGATGGGAACTGGGACGCCCCTCCCGAGCAGCAACGGCTTCAAAACGTTGTCCATAAGGGCGACGACAACACACCAAATCAAAAAGGCCACGGCCTTGGCAGTGCTCGCGGTCGCAAAAACGTAGATCACAGCAGGGATTAGCGCCACAGTTCCTACTTGAAGCACGGCAGCGATGAGGAATCCCAGGGCCCAAAGGCCTGCTCCTGGGAGCCCAACCACCAGAAATCCGATACCGGCGAGAAGAGATTGGATTAAAGCTACGCCAAGAATGCCGGTGGTAACGCTGCGAACAGTCGCCCGGGCGAGCGCCTCATACTCTGCTCCCTTATCCCCGAATAGATGGATTGCAAACTTTCTCGAAACCTGAGCACCCTGGCCAGTGTTGGCGAGAAGGAATCCTGCTAGCAGAATCGAGACCAAGAACTCCAGCACGCCCATGCCAACTCCAGCAGCCGCGGAGAATAGTCCGTTGGCAGTTTGTTTAAGCTGCGGAGCCAGGCTTCGAAGCGCAGCAGGAATATTGTTGGAAGCCAGGGTCCAGAGGTCGCTCAGCGGTTTACCGACGATGGGCCAGGTTGCGATAGTTGGCGGGGGCGGCGGAATCGTCAAGGTTTCATCGTGAATTCCTACAGCGAGAGTTTGGAAGCCATCGACCAGCGTTTGAGCGAGGAGCGCAATCGGCACAATCAAGACGGCGAGGAGCAGGACGGTAAACAAGATGGACGCGTAGCCGCCTCGTCCGCCCAGCAGCTTCTGCAGCCAGCAGTAGCCTGGGTAACCGGCAATGGCGATGATCACTCCCCATGCCACCACACCGATGAAAGGCTTCAGAATGGTGAGGCAAGCGGCAACAAGCAGGAAGATGAGCCCGAGGTGAATGAAGACTTCGACGGCCCGGTTCAGATGCGATTTGTCGAGCATCGGTTGATTGGCAGTCATAATGCGTCCTCCCGCAAAGACGAAATGAGCTCTTTGGTCGATTGCTACTTTTTTGCCCCTGGCCCTCGGTGCGCGCAGGCCGCCCAGAATCTCAGCTTCTATTCCAGGCCTTTGTTGCGGCAAGTACTCCCAATGCGACGATGATGCCCGAAGTCAGTAATCCCAGCACAGCTATCAGAACGGCAATGATCCTGGACTTTCTTTTGGTTGGGCGGAAATCACCATAGCCGACTGTCGTTGCTGTCACACAAGCCCAATAGAAGCTATCCGAGCGCGACCAGTCCTCCTCTTTGCCGGCGAGATACCCAAGCAGCAAGATTGTCAAAACCAAGACGAACAAGACAGGCGAAAAAAACCAGAGCATGATCGCTAGCTGCTTGAGGAATCTGAATGTCAGCCCCCAAGAAAACACAGTGATTACCAGCCTTTCCAATTGGTTAGAACAAGGAGTCTTGATTACCGATCTGAATCTTCAGACCTCCGCAAGACCCATGAACTAGCGCGGAGTATCGAATACTCCGGAACTGTGTGACTCACCTCGGCTAGTTGTCACCCTGGAGACCAGAACTCGGGGAGGCATTGGGGGCAATGGGGGCTCCCCGAATTCCGCTTTGTATTCAAGGCCGCGGGTTTGTGCCGAACACTCGCGCCGATGGTCAACTATTTGGCTGTTCCCTTTCTCCGGCAACTAGGGATTCCCCTAGCTAGACGCCTGTTCGCTTCTCAGTTTCTTAGACAGACTATCGAACGCCTGACAATGGCTTAGTTCTTCAACTTCCCGCTATCCCTCGTGCTACACGGTTCGTTAGTGCTCTGGACAGCGTGTATGGCAGGCAAATGAGAATCGGCCCGACCAGCAGGGCTGCCCCCGGATGAACCGAGCGGTAGATAATTAGTTGAAATACAACATCCATGATTATTCCCGCGGCGAGCAGGTTGCGGATGGCCGCTACACCGCTTTGCAGCAATTCTTTTCGACGTCCACTACCGGAGAGTAGCCCGAACAAGTAGGGCGGGTTCCCTGCCTTGGCATCGGCGAGGCCTCCGCGAATCCCCAAGAGGATGGCTGTTATCGGCTGCAGGATGAATCGTAATCGTCCGGGCCCCGTGAACCGCTGCGGCAATTCCTCGATGAATTGTCTCGAGAATATGTACACACGACGCGACTCGATGGTGTCACGAATCGCGAACGGCAGAGTACTGACGATCACCAGAAACGCCAGAACCGTCACAATGGTGTCGCGTCGCAGCGTCAAGGTCTATCCTCATGAAACGCCTCGCATTGGCCCGTCTCGCGCATGTTCCGGTTCTTTCTAGCCAGCGCTGCCGGCCGTCTTAGTGAAGGCTGCTTCTCTGCCTACTTCGAGCATCCGCTTGGCGTCAAGGAAGCCGTAAAGCTCGATGCATTTGGCAACGAGTCCACTCCAACCGGTTTGATGACTGGCGCCAAGCCCGGCTCCATTGTCACCGTGGAAGTATTCGTAGAAGTTTATGTTGTCGCGCCAGAGGGGATCACTCTGGAATTTCTCCGCGCCGCCATAGACAGGCCGCCTGCCCTGTTCGTCGCGAGTGAAAATCCGCGTGAGCCGGTCGGAAATTTCTTTGCTCACCTCGAAGAGGTTCATAAGCTTGCCGGAGCCAGTCGGGCATTCGATCTTGAAGTTGTCGCCGTAATACAAATAAAAGTTTAGCAGGGCCCGGATAATGAGCGCGTTCACCGGCATCCAGATGGGCCCCCGCCAGTTGGAGTTCCCGCCAAACATGCCACTGTTCGACTCTGCCGGCAGGTAGTCCACTCGGTGCTCCTGACCACCGACATGGAGTATGTATGGGTGCTGCTCGTGGAACTTGGAAAGCGAGCGGATGCCATAGGGGCTGAGAAACTCGTTTTCGTCTAGCATCTTCGTCAGGATCCGGCGGAGCCGCTCAGGGTTCACCAGGGCCATGATGCCCCGGTCCGCCACGCCAAGATGCCCCTGGCCCGTAGGATGGATAGTGTTCAGAAGTTCAGGAATCCGGCGCAGACGTTCATTGATCCTCGTCATTACGCCAGGAATACGCGCCCGGGTACTTGCCTCAATAACTGTTGTTGCGCAAAGTGGGAGGAGACCCACCATCGAGCGTACCTTGAGCCGCGTCGCCGTGCCGTCCGGGAGTCGCAGCAGGTCGTAGTAGAAACCGTCCTCCTCATCCCACATGCCGTCTTGACCGGGCTTGTTCATGGCGGCAGCGATGTAATAGAAATGCTCCGCGAACTTTACGATCATGTCCTCGTACGTAAGATCGTGGAGGGAGAGCTCGAACGCGAGTTCCAGCATGTTCTGAGTGAAAAGGGCCATCCAGGCCGTGCCGTCTGCCTGCTCCAGGTGGCCGCCAGTAGGAAGCGGAGCGCTACGGTCGAACACGCCGATATTGTCGAGGCCGAGAAAACCCCCTTCAAACACGTTCTTGCCGAGACGATCCTTGCGGTTCACCCACCAAGTGAAGTTCAGCAAGAGCTTCCTGAAGGTCATGCTAAGAAAATCGACGTCCGTCTTACCGTACAGAGCTTGCCCGGTCTTGTGCAGAAAGAGTGTCGCAAAAGCGTGGACGGGCGGGTTAACGTCGCTAAAGTTCCACTCGTAGGCTGGCATCTGGCCGCTGGGATGTAAGTAGACAGCGCGGAGCAGCAGCTCCATCTGCTCTTTCGCGAAGTCGGGATCCACGATTGCGAGGGGGAGCGTATGGAAAGCCAGGTCCCAAGCCGCGTACCACGGGTATTCCCACTTGTCCGGCATAGAGATGATGTCCTGGTTCAGCATGTGGAACCAATCCGAGTTCCGGGAACTTCGATATCCAGTGTGGAGCGGGTTGGACTTGTGTTCGTCCAACCAATTGTCACCGTCGAAGAAGAAAAACTGTTTGCTCCATAGCATACCAGCCAGAGCTTGGCGCATCACCTTGGCAGCGTCTTCGCCTACTGATGGCGGCGTGACGGACTTATAGAACTCATCGGCTTCGCGAAGCCGGTCAGTAAAGACCTCATCAAACTGCTTTCCAAAAGATTTGACCTTCTGGCCCGAAGAGCTACTGGAGAGCCGCAAGCGAATCACTTTGCTCTTCCCGCCGCCTACTTTGATCTGGTAGTGGGCCGCGACCTTGGTACCGTACTTGCCGGGGTTTACTTCGGCTTGGTTGCCTTGCACCACGCAGTTGTTGATGCCGTCCTTGACGTAGGGGCTCTCGTTCTTTTGCCCGTGGAAAAGCCGCTCGTGGTTCGTCTCATTTTCGGTGAAGAGCAGCGGCACATCGCCTTCGCAAGAAAGGATCAATTCGCCCAGCACTGGATGCGTCGACGCAACCACACTCGTGTTCGCGGTTGCTTCGATCTGCCTAAGGTTCGGTTTCTTGGAAGCCCTATTTGATTCGGCAATCCACGGAGCCCAGTCGTTCCGGAACCAGAGGGTGGGCAACAGATGCAGTTCTGCCATGTCAGGCCCGCGGTTGGCTGCGGTGATCCGTACCAGGATGTCATCCGGGCCGTCTTTGGCATATTCCACAAAGAGGTCGAAGTATCGATCTTCGTGAAAGACCCCGGTGTCAAGCAGTTCATACTCCGCGTCGTTCCTGGAGCGACGTCGGTTTGTATCTACCAGATCGGAGTAGGGATACGCCGCCTGTGGATACTTGTAGAGATATTTCATGTATGAGTGCGTTGGTGTACTGTCGAGGTAAAAGTAGTACTCCTTTACATCCTCGCCATGGTTGCCCTCGCTGTTGGTCAATCCAAACAGCCGCTCCTTGAGAATTGGATCCTTGCCGTTCCACAGGGCCAGCGCGAAGCAGAGGTGCTGTTTGTCATCGGAAATGCCGGCGATGCCGTCTTCGCCCCAACGGTAGGCGCGCGAGCGGGCATGATCGTGGGTGAAAAAATTCCAGGCGTCTCCTGCCTCGCTGTAGTCCTCGCGGACCGTACCCCACTGCCGCTCACTGAGATAAGGTCCCCACTTCTTCCATTCGACTTTTTTCTCTCGCGCATCATTTAACCGTTGTTGTTCGGCCGTTAGCATGTCTTTCCTCCACGCCGAAAGCTTGCCGTATGATGTAATTCGTTAGATATTCACCAAGCTCCATGGACAATCCGATGTCAGTGAATATGGTGTCCGACGGGACTCGAACCTAGCACCGCATCTGCGCAGGCACACCTAGGGAAAGTCCTAGTGGCCAAGCTGTCAGGAAATTAGTAGCAAGGGCGAGAATCACAATGCGCCACGTAATATCTCCAAGACCGTGCCGTAGGGATTTGACCCTGCCCTCCTTCCGTCCGCGCTCTTTTGGAGCGATTTTCGACCATCGAACCCATACCATGCTCTAAGGGGGTAACTAGGGGTTCCCCTAGTCGACAGACTCAGACTGAAAGAATTAGCGTTTTACCTGCGGGCATTGGGGGTACTGCACTTGCGGGGCTAAAACCCGGCGCCTCAAGGATGTCGCTCGGATGTACATCTAAGATGTTCGAATATGGAGAAAACAATGAGACGCAAGAATGCCGGCAGGTCCAGAATTCAGAAACTCAGCTACGGCGGAATGCTACTCGTAACACTGCTACTAACGGCGGTCACGCTCGCCCTTGCGGCGGATGACCGAAAAGTAGAGACCATCGACGCCACCGCAATGGGCACAAGCACGCAGATGGGGAAAATGGTCAGTGTAAAGGTAACCATCTACGAATATTCGACAGACGAGGACAGACAAATCCTCATTGAGTCATTCAAGAAGGGCCAAAATCAAGGGTTGGTAAATGCACTTACCAAGATGAAGTCGGTCGGTCGCATTGCCGTCACTGGCACAGTTGGCTACGACCTCAGCTACATTCGCCTCGTTCCCACTCCAACGGGTCGCAAGATCCGCTTCGTCACCAACCGCCTGCTCAGATTCGGTGAGGTTTATTACAACACCCAAACCACTGCATACAACTTGACGGCAGGAGAAGTCGAGATTAACGATTCCGATAAAGACAAGAATGCTGGTGTTCTCTACCCGGCCGCCCAGCTGGTCATTAACAAAGAAGGGCAGCTCGAGTTCCAGCTGAACAAGAACCCCTGGAAGCTCGTCAACATCATCGACTGGAACAAGGCTGGCACTCTCCAATAGAAATGAGTGAAATGTTCGGATGAGTCCAGGTCTTGACACAGGCTACTGTCCGACAAAAGTTATTATTGCTCTAAATTAGATTCGTGAAGGTAACCGTAATTTCTGAAAATGTGGGACATAAACGCAACGGAATAGAATCTCTGGTGTAACCCCCAGCCGGTCTAGATCTAAGAAGAAGAGGTTATAGACCTTTGACCCGACGAAGTTCATCTCAACGTATTACCGCGAGGACAATCACCTGGGAAATCTTTGACAGGCATGGTGTCTTCTTTGTCGTCGCAGCATTTTTGTTCACTCTCTTCCCAGCATTCATTCCATGCATACACGCACAGACGCCGGCCCCACAGGCTGCGCAATCGAACGGTGCCAAGCAGCCCCCCGCTGATATCGAAGCCTCGCCTGTTCCTCCAGTTGGTTCTGCCGACCAGACAATTCCTTTACCGCAGATTGCTGACCGCGCAGTGGAGTTAGACCAACTACTGCGACAAATCAGCGGCCAATTGATTCCCAAATCAGAATTACTGGAGTTAGAGAGGAAAGCGGAAGAACAGGCATCGGAGATTCGTCAGCGCGTGACGCAAACTCGAGACCTCATGGCTGATCAACCCACAACGCTGGACTTGGAGGACGAGCAAAGATACTGGCGCTCTCGAAGCGACGAATATGCCAAGGAGCGCGGGCTTTTGACGATGCGAGCAGGGAAACTCCAAGAGCAGATCCAAATACTTGATGCCCAGCAGAAGGAGTGGGTGGCCACCTGGGTCCAGATTCATAAATCCAAAGACTTAGAAGCCATTGTCGAACGCATAAAGCAGCAAACAGACAAGATTCAGGCTGCAAAAGCAGAAGTACAAGCTCAGTTAAATGTCGTGCTAACTGTGCAAAATCAGGTCCTGCAGCAAGACCAGCAAATCTCGGAGATATTGCTGCGAGTGCGTCAAGCGCGTGAGCAGGAGCGTGGTCGTTTGCTTGAGCAAGACGGCAGCCCACTCTGGCAAACTCGCGAATCGCAAGGGCCAGAGAATAATTTCGGCCAAGCCCTTCACAGATCTATGGGCCGGTCCTTTTCAAGCGCGAAAGGGTTTGTGGGCGCACACATACTCCTTACGTTTGTTTCCCCAATATTTTACCTCCTGACGCTCTTTGGCGTTTTCAAGCTCAGACATTACCTAGCGCACACCGAGAGGCCCCAAGTTTCAATTGAAACGCTGCAAGTATTGGATCGCCCGTTTTCAGTAGCTCTTTTGGTGGCACTCCTCGGAACGGGACAATATGTTACATCGGCACCCATCGGCATCGCCTTCGTCTATTATCTGCTTTATTTGGTTCCCGTGTTGCGGTTGCTGGCCCTATTAACTGAGTCCAGATTCCGGATTTTTCTGTATGTTCTGACTACATTTTATGTACTCAGTGGGGTGTACCTGCTCATTCAGCTTCCGTCATTTTACAGGCGGGAGGTATATGCCCTATTGCTTCTCTCTGCTTTGGTCAGTTTTGGCTGGCTCGCTCGTCCATCACGGATGGGTCGACTGTTAGATCAGAATCGAAAGGTGCGAGTTCTTTTGATCGGAATCCGCGTTGGCCTCGTGTTACTGGCAGTATCTCTGCTGGCAAACATTATCGGATATGTTTCTCTGGCTCAGGTTTTGGGGCTGACTACTATGGTCATGATCTTCGTGGCAGCCGCCCTATTTTGCGTCGTCCGCGTCTTGACCTTAATTCTTGGCATCGTCTTAAACACGAACTGGGCGCGCTCCCTGCTCGCAACGCGGACGGATGCCGTGGAACGCTGGGGTGGTCGTCTCTTCGGCCTTGCGGCTTTTCTCTTGTGGATAAGAGCTATTTTGCGAATGCTGACCATCTACGAAGGCACGATGGGCGCGCTATCCGATTTTTTGCAATACCCTATCGGCTTTGATCGCTTGCATTTCACCCTGGGAGGTGCGCTTAGCGTTGCGCTGATTCTGCTGGTCGGTTACACCCTCGCGAATGCGTTTACGTTTCTCTTAAATAATGTTGTGCTTCCAAGACTGTCTCTTGAGCGCGGCGTGCCGTATGCCATCTCAACGATCTCCTATTACATCTTTATCCTGCTGGTTGCCGGGGCCGCTTTGTCGGCGACCGGCGTCGAGCTGAACAAGTTTACAGTACTCACCGGCGCTCTCGGCGTTGGTCTCGGCTTCGGTCTGCAGAATATCGTGAACAATTTTGTTTCCGGATTGATCTTGCTGTTTGAGCGCCCCATTCACGTCGGTGATACGGTGGAAGTTGGCGGATTGGTGGGTATGGTTCGAAGGATTGGGGCACGATCCAGCACAATCCTTACCATGCAGGGCGCGGAAGTGATCATGCCTAATAGCAACTTGATTTCAAACCAGGTTATCAATTGGACTTTGTCATCCCAATGGCGGCGAGTGGACGTGCCTGTCGGAATTGCTTACGGCACCGATCCCACACGCGTGATCAAGTTGCTCGTGGGAGTGGCGGAATCACATCCGGGGGTCCTGCTCGCGCGCCCTCCTATGGCCTTCTTCTTGGGATTTGGCGAAAGCGCAATGAAGTTTGAGCTGCGCTTCTGGTGTGGTGAGCAGGACGCCTGGTTTCAACTTCAGAGCGATGTGACAGTCGCCGTCGCCACCGCCTTACATGAAGCCGGTATTGAAATCCCGTTCCCCCAGCGAGATATCCGCATTCGCACCATCAATGCATCGGTGACAGAAAGCGTGGCGGACACTGGTGCAAGTCCTACGTCTTCGGAGGACGCGAAGGAACGGCGCGTTCGCGCATGACACTACGCGAGCTTTTGTTGAATTTCGGAAGAGCAGGACGAATTTCCTTGGGCAGAGCCATCATCAGCAAGACTTAACGGGTCCCGGCATTGAGGGCACCGCTGTCATTTGACTTGTTAAGCATTCAGCGGTGACAGAATTAGTCTCGGGATGCATTTCTGCTTGTTCCGCCAAAAACTCTCAAGCTAAGTCATAAGGGAAATGATAATGGTTCCCCATGTCGTCAAAAAGATGTGACCGAATGCCGCTGTGTACGAATAACCCAGCGTGGCAACTTGGCTGTCTGACTTCTCCTGAACCGCGGCGACGCCCGCGATCATCGTCTGCGCGCCGGCGATGCCACCTAGCAGAAGTGCCGGGTTGAGCTTGAGAACGTAGCGGCCGAAGAAAAGACCAGCGATGAGTGGTGTAAGCGTCACCACTATACCTCCCAGGAAAAGGATGTAGCCAAATTCTCTCACTGCTTGAAAAAAAATCGGACCTGCTTTTAGTCCAATCATTGCCACGAACGCTGCTAAACCAATCGACCGCATGAAAAGAATGGCTGCATCTGGGATTACTCCGAACCACGGACGTACGGACCGCATCCAGCCAACAGTCACACCGGCCAAAAGAGTTCCAACGCTAGTGCCCAATGCTATTCTCAGATGGCCTACGGGTATAGTGAGCACGGCCCCGACCAACACACCGATGGATATGGCTATTCCGAGCACAGTAAAATCGGTCTCATCCGTTGGGTGAATCACCCGGCCAACTACAGGGGCCAGCTTCTCGACGGAAGATTCAGATCCACTTACGTGGAGTATGTCGCCTCGATCGATCACCGTATTTGTCCCGATAGGAATCTCTTGGTCACCGCGCGTGATGCCCCGCAGCAAAACGCCACGAGCTTCCTCGACGTTCTCTACAATCTCCTGAAGAGTCTTGCCCGCAATGGACTTACTGGTGATGTATAAATCGTAGGATGCTACTGGAATCTCCAGCAGTTCGGGATCCGCTACATCCCTAGCTAGCTGACCAAGTGCTTCGATCATGATTTCCGTACGCCCGATCACAGCGACCGTATCATTTGCTTCGAGGACAGTGGTGCGGAGGGGTAAGAAGATTTTCCCATTACGTCGAATTCGCTCTATGAAGAGGCGTGCACCGGGCACAGACTGTTCTGCTTCTAAAACTGTTTTACCGATGACGAGTCCGTCTTGAGCAATTGTATAGGCACGAAAGCCAATGGGTTGCCATGCGGAGTAAACGCCGAGCTTCGAGCGTTGGATTCCCAAGGTTTCTTCCACTTTTTTCGACTCGGCACGAAGGTCAAAGCGAAGGAGTTTTGGTCCAAGGCTGCTGCAGCACCAGATTACGCCCAGGGTTCCGAAGATGTAACAGATCGCGTCCGCGACGGCTATGTGTGCGATCCATTGCTGCTTTAGTTCGTCGGGGAGGGATAAGGAACGTATTGCTTCACTTGCAGTGCCGATCGCGG
The DNA here is from genome assembly GCA_963784015.1 of uncultured Acidobacteriota bacterium. Classification (GTDB taxonomy): domain Bacteria; phylum Acidobacteriota; class Terriglobia; order Acidiferrales; family UBA7541; genus Acidiferrum. The sequence goes on along the minus strand of CAWAPX010000013.1, from coordinate 1,588,135 downwards.
GCGATTCCGTCAAGGATCCAGAAAGCAAACCGGCGGAATAGCCCGGGTCAAGCTTCAAGACACGCGCAACTGTGTACGCAGTCAAAAGGCCGATGACAGGAACAAAAACACCAAGTACAGCCCAGCGCCAGCCTTCGCCTTTGAGGTTCTGAAAAAAACTAGGTCCCACCGAGTAACCAATTCCGAAAAGGAAGAGCAGGAATACGATCGATTTGGCTTGGTCGGAGACGGGCACGTGGAAGAAATTCCCAATGAGGATCCCTCCCAACAAGGACCCTGTCACCACGCCAAGTCCGACACCGCGAAACTTCAGCCGACCAATCAAGTACCCCATGCCCACCGCCAGGTAAACTCCCATTTCGGGGTACTTGGTAAACAGTTTCGCCAACCATTCCATGTGCTATTCCTCTACGGCGGCCTCGCTCTTAGGGACCTATCAACTGAAGTCGGACTTTTAATTGTCGACGTCATGTAACGAGTTAGCCGTTCTTTTCTAGCCGATCGCGCTGAAATCATTCATGAAATTTCTGACGTTTTCGTTCCGTGGGCTCCCGGGGAGCCGCGACGAACTTATCACGCGGTAGCTTTGTCAGATTTTTGGGCACGCTTCGAAGCCTCGTAGGCATCCCGGTAGCCACGCGCGATCGCTCGAACGCCGCGGCCAATTTCCTCATACGCTTCGTCGGGCAAATTGGCCAGAGACACGCGCAGCGACCAGTTTGGCGCCTCGAAGCCCCCGCCGTTCAGTAGCACGATCCCATGAACCTCGGCTAGACGGAACGCAAGGTCGAGCGGGTGGACGTTTTTCTTGAGGTAGTCGACGGCATCCTGTCCGATGTTCTTGCGTGCAAAGAACTCAAAGTCGATCAAGCCGTAATAGGCGTTGTACAAAGGGTTCGGAGCGACATCGATGCCTAGGTTTTCGATCATGGCCTTGGCGCGACGGTGCACGATTTCCATGCATGCCTTCTGGTACAGCTTGGCTCCATCCATCATCTCAGCAATGGAGAACAGGCTCATCATGACTTGCTGCGGCAGCGCGAGGCCGGCCGTGTGGTTGAGGGCAACATCGCGGCTGTCGGCCACGATTCGGTCAATGAACTTGATCTTGCGCGGCTCGAGGACTAGCGTGCCATACCGTTTGTCGAGCGCTTTCAGATCGGCATCCGGGAGCTTCGCGATCATCTTGTCGAAAATGTTGTCTTCGTGCACTGCGATGACGCCGAGTCGCCACCCCGTGCACCCGACATACTTGGAATAGGAGTAGACACCGATAGTGTTCTGCGGCAATTCACCGAGCAAAGACCGGAAATCGTCGACGAAGGTTCCATAGACGTCATCTGTCAGCAGCATCAGGTCGGGACGCTTCGTCTTCACCAAGTTAGCGATCTTGCCGATCACTTCTTTGCTGATTGCAACGCCCGTTGGATTGCCAGGATTGACAAGGAAGAACGCCTTGACCTTGGGATCTTCCAGCTTCTTGAGTTCCGCGTCGGTGAACTGGAAGCGGTTCTCTTGCGGGGCCTGAATGGTAATGAAGTTCAGCCCGTAGTCTTCGAGATGCGGCAGCTCAAGATAGGGAGTAAAGATCGGCGTGCCCAGCGCGATCGTGTCTCCAGGATGCAAAAGACGATTGGCTTTCAGCGATTTGAAGATGTAGCACATCGCAGCAGTGCCGCCTTCGACCGCGTAAAGATCGAACTTGCCTGCCGGGTGCGGTTTCCCACACATTGCCCACATAAGATACTCGTGGACGATACGTTCGTTGTGGACCAGCATGCGGTCGGGGACTGGATAGTTGTCGCCGATGATCGAGTCCACTAGCTCGTGGACGAAGGCGTCAGGCTCAAATCCGAACGTCTTTACCGCAAACGGCACCATTGCCGTAAGAAAGGACGCACCGGGCATATCAGAGTGCTTAGCAAGCCACGCTTCGAAACGGCTAGCGATGCCCTGGGGCTGCGGCATTCCACCGACTCCGGCGGGGTGTTCCATCACCCGCTTGCTTTCGGTGATCGCGAACTGACCGAGCAAGAAAAAACCTTCTCGCGGAGTGGTGGCGATCCAGTTAGGATTGCCGCGGCCCGCATTGAGAAATGCGGACTGTGTTGTACGGGAAGTCTTCTTGGCGAGCTTGATGAGCTCGTCTTTAATCTCGAACGGCCCCAACGTCTCGAATTTACGAAGTTCCAATAGGTCCATGATTTTCACCTTTCAGAGAAAGTCACGACAGAAGCATGATGGTGACCATGCCCCAGATCGTGAGCAGAGTGTTGCCGACCGCGTAAGTTACGGTGTAGCCGAGAGCAGGCACTTGGCTTTTGCCTATATCGCAGACCAAGCCGAGTGAAGCAGTTGTCGTGCGCGCCCCCGAAACGATTCCGAGTAGAAGCGCGTCGTGAAAGCGGAAAATATACTTGCCGACGAACATACCGAGGATGAGAGGCGCCGTCGTCGCCAGGGCTCCCCATAGGAACAAGCCAATACCTTGCGTCTTCAAGCCATTGACGAAGCCCGGGCCAGCCGATATGCCGACTATGGCGATGAAGATGTTGAGGCCGACGGAATTCATGAACCAGACCGTCGATGTTGGGATACGACCGAACTTGGGATGCACCGACCGCACCCACCCGCAAACGAGTCCAGAGATGAGCGCGCCACCAGCGGTTGAGAGTGTTATTGGCACACCTGCTACCTTCCAAACCAGTGCGCCGATCAGCGCACCCACTGCGATTCCGGCGCCAATAAACGCCACGTCAGCGACATCACTGGGGCGATCCGGCACGCCCAGCATTTTGATCGCGCTGTTGGTGTCCTGGATTCGGCCGACCAGGGTAAGGATGTCGCCGCGGAAGATTTTTGTATTTGGCAGGATAGGGATCGAAGTGGCTACCGCACCCCGTGTGATTTTCCGCAGGAAAACTCCGCGAGCCCCGGGTAGCGACGCAAGTTCTGCGAGGGTCTTGCCGTCCACCTCTTTACTGGTCACATAAACGTCGACGCCTTCTACGGGAACGCTCAGCAATTCTGGATCGTCAACCTCTATCGTGATTCCACTGGCAACATTCGTCACCGTGTCACGAGAACCTGCGGCTGCCACCAGCTTTGCGCGTTCACCAATAATATTTACGAGCGCCTCGCGGGCGCCTGCAACCGCGACCACATCACCTTCGCGCAAGACGGTATCCGCAGTCGCCTCTTCAATAACCCCGTTGCGACGAATGCGCTGGACAAAAATACGTGATTGAGGGAGCAGCGCCTCGGCCTCGATGGCCCTGAGGCCGTTGACTTTTCCGCCAGGCATCACACGGAAAGCACGCGCTTCCCAACGGTGCCAGGCTGTCCCCGGGCCGCCAAGTTCCTTACTGCCCCCGTGCTTCTCCTCGTAGTCTTTGCACGCAGCCGGCAGGTCGATGCGGAGCATTGCCGGACCGAGCAGCGCGATCACGATCGCTGAGCCCAACGTGCCAAACATGTAGGTCACGGCGTAGGCGACTGGCATCGAGTCGAGTAGGTTTTTGGTCTCGTCGGCAGCCAGTCCTAAACGGTTGATCGCGTCGGTTGAGAGCCCCATAGCGGCGGAAATCGTTTGCGACCCCGAGTACAACCCCGCGCCATAGCCGAGGTTGTAGCCGGCGATTTTCACGATCACGATGGTTGCCAATAAGCAGAACACGCATTGGACAACCGAAAAGATCGCTTGCGGCAGCCCATCCTTGGCGACACCGCGGACGAATTGCGGCCCAACGGCGTAGCCCACGGCAAAGAGAAACATGAGGAAGACCGTGGCCTTCAGAGGCGCCGAGATGGTGATACCAATTTGTCCGATGAGAATGCCGGCCAGGAGAGTTGCGGTAACCGACCCCAAACCAATTCCCTTGAAGGTGAACTTCCCGAAGTAATATCCAAAGGCAAGAGCAAGGAAGATGGCGATCTCCGGGTACTGACGGAGAGTCGCAGCGAACCACTCAAAAATGAACATCGTTTTGCTCCTCGTTGTAGCCCGGTCTTACTTTTGAAGACCGGCTGTGATTGCATTCCTGCCGCTAAACTCCCAGAGGTAACAAATCAGGACGTACATTACGAATCGCACCGCGTAAACTTCACTTCGCATTCACCCGTTCCTACGCGCCAGTTGACTGCACTGCTCGACGCGACACGCTAGCCGGACGCCGACTTGTGCTTGGCATTTTTTCCCGTACGCGCCACACTTCCGCTCTGTGTCTTAGCCGACTGCAGAGCCGCTGGATTGAGCAGCTTTAGTCCGAGGGACGCGTTGTAGCCGTGGATTTCCTTGACGTCGAGTTTGCGCATGAACCCAATCGTCTCTGCATTGATGACTTGGCCGGGCACCATAATCGGGAATCCAGGAGGGTACGGAATCACGAAGTTTGCCGAAATCAACTCCGGCCCACTCTTCAAGCGCTTGTCGATTTCCGGGCTGAAAAGCTTTACGTGTTCGCACTGTTGCTGGCGATAGGCCGCGAAGAAAGCGGAGCGCATGTCGCCTTCGCTGGTTTTGCTGGAAGGATCTTCTCGGTATTGCTCGAAGAAGGAACTGAAATTCGGAAGGTCGGGCACATCGGTCATTAGCGATTTCACGCGCGCTTCAAACGCTTGCTTCGCGGCGCCGCCACCCTCGCCAATTTTCTTCTCGATCCCTTGCGAGATCTGGACGAGTACTTTAATTAGTTGGGCGATGTCGCTGCGCGTGTTGTTTATGTTCGTTTGAAGCAAGACACTGTTGCGTGAAGTCTTGTTCAACTGGATGTCAAAGTCTGCGGCGAGCAAACTCTTGAATTGCGTGCCGTCAAATCCGGCAGAACCGCACACTAGCGTGAGTCGTGTAACGTCAAGTGCGACTTCGTCATCTCTTAAGGCCTTCACTGCTGTGGCCCAATTCACACCGGGCGCCAGATAGTCCACAAAACCAGAATTCCGGAATTCAGCGGGAATCAGTTCATCCGCGCCAAGTACACGAAAATATTTTGAGATTAGTGGGTGCGACTTCACCTCGCGCCGGAAATCCAGCGCCAACTGAATAGCGCGATTCACCAGCTCGTAGCCTTCCAGCTCCATCTGGCGGCGCGCAACGTCCAATGTGGCAATAATCTGAAGGTTGGGTGACGTGGAAGCGTGTGTAAAAATCGCCTCGTGGAATTGTTCCTCAACCGTGTGATAGTCCTGGTCTTTGACAAGCACCATGGAACCCTGACGGAGACACGACATGGACTTGTGGGTCGAGTTTGTTTGATAGACCCGCAGCCGCACTTTCTCGGGGTCTGGGATCAACCGGGTTTCCAGCAGATGTTTTCTCGCTGGCCTTAAGGTCGGCTCCCAGTTTTTTCTCTTGCTCTTTGTAGGCCGCGCGGTACGCGGGGTCTTTGAACTTTTTCTCGAGGGTAGCAGCAGCTCCCATAGCAGTTCGCCGACGGTAGAACGGCGTCCACCGGGCAAAACCAAACCACGCTTCATCCCAAAGAAAGATGAGATCGGGTTTGATCGCGAGACACTCCTCCATAACTCGCTCGGCGTTATAAATATGTCCGTCAAATGTGCAATTTGTGAGTACTAGAAGCCGCGCACGATCTAGTCGGCCCTCGGCCTTCAAATCGAGCAGCGCTTTCTTAATGGTGCGCAGAGGAACCGCGCCATACATCGAGTATTGTGTGAGCGGATAAGCTTCGACATAAAGGGGATAGGCGCCAGAAAGCACCGCGCCATAGTGGTGAGACTTATGGCAGTTTCGGTCAACCAACATGATGTCCCCTGGCGCCAGGAGAGCTTGCTCCACGATCTTGTTCGACGTTGAGGTTCCATTGGTAACAAAGAAAACGTGGTCCGCTCCGAAAGCCCTGGCGGCCTTTTCCTGGGCCACTTTTATGTTGCCTGTGGGCTCGAGCAGACTATCCAATCCGCCAGTCGTGGCTGAAGACTCTGCAAGAAACAGGTTTATCCCGTAAAATTTGCCCATATCGCTGATCCAGTTCGATTTAAAGATGGATTTGCCTCGGGCAATTGGCAACGCGTGGAATGTTCCGATGGGACGCTGTGCGTATTTCTGTAGGTTGTCGAAGTAAGGTGTGTCGAATCGATCGGCAACTCCATCAAGAATGCTGAGATGCATCTCCAATGGCTCTTCAACTTGGTAGAAGACCCGACGGATACAATCCGCCGAGACATCGCCCGCCAATTTTTCTACCTTCCGGTCACTCAGGTAATAGATATCCAGCTCGGGGCGCAACTGCTTCAAACCTTGAGCGAGCGCCAGACTGTAATCCGCCAAATTACTTTCCATTCCGCTGGCGGCAAGATGGCTTGTGAGAAATTCGCGCAGAACCGGGCTGTTGTGAGATGAGGCGAGAGGAATTCCCTCATAAATAATCACTGCCTCAACGCTGCCGTTCAGAATCGTTGCCAAAACCGCGTCTTCAAATGAGTTTACAAAGACCGGTTCATATACAAATTTGTCTAGCGGTCTGCGCAGTCGGCGGAGATCCTGCGCCAGTTCCTGCCATGCTGCCGGACGCGCCGGACTCACAACGAGCACTTCGAAGTAAGGTCGTTGTGCCGCTCTTTCTTCTCCAGCACCAGGCACACCTTCACCAAGGTTGATGGAAGATTGTTCCTCACCCTCCCAATCTGCGACGCTGGACCGATAAGAGTGTGTCAGCAATGCATTGCTGATCGATTGAACCAAGCGAGCAGTGCCAACGGCGTCACTCGATGCCACGCGCGTCCCCAACAACTTCAACAATGCTTGTCCAGGATAGGCAAAGAAGTCCTCCCACTGAAGTAACTCTTGGAAGAGCTTGTTTACAGTCGCTTGATGCTCGCCCTTGGTCGGATCCTGCTGGTTCGCAACTCTTTCCCACATGCGAGTGGCTTGTAGCAAAGCTCGCCAGCGATCGAACCTTTCTTCCGACGCCATCAGGAATTGGTCTACTCGAGGAGCTTCCGTTTTCGCTGGTGTACTCACAATGTCCTCCGTTTACTTTCGCAGGCGATCGCTGCCAACGGTGATCCGTCTGGTGACTAAAACTAAAGATCAAGCGCACGCGTGCGCGATAAAATCTGCTCAATTGACCCGGCCTACAGAACATCGCTGAGGCAACGCCTTAGATAAATCCGACTACGGACGTCCTAGCTGCTGAACTTCGATTTGAGGTGGCCGGTTGTCGCTTGCTCATGCGAGTGCAATCTCAATCTCACGTGACATTTAGCAACGCTGACGAATCGGGACAACTAGGGAAATCCCTAGGCTTGAGGATTTACGATCAATTTTCTTTTACATACGAAGGAACTCGCATCGATTTGCAGCTGAGAATTTGCGCAAGGCTCCGGGCAATTGGATTAGGGATTTCCCTAGTAGTCTCGTTTGCAATCCAGACCTATAAAAAAACAAGACAAAGCTCCTCGGATTGAACAGGCAAAGTCAGCCCATGGCAGGCGGAGCAGAGGTATTTCTGCGCGCGAAGCTTGAACAAATGCAAGGGGTAGAAAAATGAAAATTAAGACGTCGTATTTATTTGCAACCACACTCTTGGCCGCGGCGCTGATGCCAGCGAGGGCGCTGCCGCAGACCCAGAATCCGCCTTCTGAAACTCAAGAATTGCGCAACCTGGTGGAAGAAATGCGCGTTCAAATGGCTAAGATGCAGGCGCAGATCGACAAACTTACGGGCACGGAAGCCCCCGCGCCACCAACTCAAGCCGCAACCGCGCCGACAACTCCACCAGCTCCTCCAGCTCGGCAAAATGGCACCATTCAGACCGCGGAACCAGCGCGTGTGGGCGCCACCTCCCAGCATGTTGGAGAAGCCACGGCTGATTACCGGGAATTCTCTGAAGACACCTTCGCAGCCGCACGATTCAATAACGTGCCTCTCGATCCGAAGTACCAAGGATTTTTTCAGTTGCCGGGAACACAGACCATCCTGAAAATCGGCGGCTACTTTAAGACCGATTTCATATATGACCTAAAAGCTGCGGGAAATGCAGATTCTTTCATTCCTTCTTCGTTTCCAATTCCCCAACCGGTTGACATACAGAATACGACCGTTTCCATCCGCCCAACACGTCTGAGCCTGGACTTCAGGGTTCCCTACACCAAAGTAGGCGAAGTTCGCTTTTACCTGGAAGGAGACTTTTTCGGGACGACTTCGACCACGCCTAGACTTCGCCATGCGTATGCACAGGCGAGAAACTTCCTGATCGGGCAGACCTTTACGAACTTCATGGATCCGGATGCGTTCCCAGACGGTCTAGATTTCCAGGGACCTAACGGGATGGTAAGCCTCCGAAACCCACAGTTTCGCTATGGGATCGCACTCAATCCCAGCACGACCTTTTACATTTCCTTGGAAAAACCCAGTTCAGACGTGATCTTCACAACGGCACAATTCACAAGTCAACCCGAGGCTCCGGCTCCTGATGGGACTGTTCGCTTACGCAAGGAATTCGAACGCGGGCACATTCAAGTTGCCGGTCTTTTCCGCTCCATCGGAGCATTCGTGGCTCCAGGCGTGGACCAGAAGACAGGTTCCGTCTTTGGTTGGGGCATAAACACCTCACTTGGCTTTAACACCTTTGGTCGGGATAATCTAATTTTTGCAGTCGCAGCGGGGCACGGAATTTCGCGGTACATTCAGGACACGTCCGGACTAGGAATTGATGCAGAGCCGGCATCGGGCGTGACTACGCATTTGGTGGCGACTCCAGCAGTGGGAATCGAAGCTTCTTACCAGCATTATTGGACAAAAAGATTGCGTTCCAGCGCGATCTACTCCTACGCAGCTGTCAACAATACTGATTTGGCGGCCCCAGACACCTACAATCATGCCACCTATACGGGTACCAACCTGATTTGGAATCCCGGTGGATCTCTCAACGTCGGCGCCGAGTTTCTTTACGGCTGGGCCATGGAGCAAAGCGGCCAAAAGGCAAATGCACCCCGAATCCAATTCAGCGCAAAGTACAGCTTCGTGAAAGTAGATCCTCCCGACTCGAAATAACTGCTAGCCGCAGCCGAATCGGCACGAGCCGCCTCCAAATCCAACGCCTGACCTCTGATTGGGTTGATCTACTCGGTAACTTGCCCAGCTTCAAGGACTGGCTGCGTTCTGGGCATACCCATTTTCTCTATTTCGTGCGCGAGCCCTGCAATCTCGAACTGGGTCGTGACCCCCGGTGCGACTTCTAAGAGCATCGTCTTGTGTATCATCATGTCTTGAACAAGGAGTTGGTCACCGCCAACAGACTCACCTGTGGACCCTCGCGGCACTGGACCGATGGGAGCGTCCGTCTTGACGGGGTATGACCACAAGACGCTATATAGGTTGTCCGTGCCGAACCCCAGTTCGTCCCACTCGATGCGTTTCTCTTGTCCGTCCTCGAATTTCACGCGGAGATACATTAACTTGCCTTTGGCCGGCTGGTGAAGGACAGACTCCCAGCGCGCGTGCCTGACGAATGACAAGAAGGAATTCGTTCCCTTCTGGAGGATGACTAGATCGAATTTTCCGTCTGACGAAGTTCTGCTCAGAGCAACGGCGTTGCCGAGGCGGTCTTTGACATTTTCAGATTGCCATGCTTGCTGACTCATGTGCTCGACCGACGATATGGGAATCGCGACAGGTGGCTCGACAATGGGAGATGTACTAGCTGGCGCAGCCGATGCCTGCACCACTGTCGGTGCGTTCTTTGAGACGGCTTTTTGGGAGTTCTCTGAGCAACCTAAAATGGTGAAAAGGACGCCCGTGGACACCAATAAAAAGACCTTCTTCATTGTTGTCTCCTCACAAAGTGTTCCCCGAATGGTTGAATGCTCAATGTTCTTAAGTCTGAGGTTCTTTCTCCAAACTTCGAATAGTCCTAAGGTACAGGTGTGCTCAAGGCCAAACTGGACTTGGATGCTGTTCCTTAACGCATGTGAAGCGCCGCCGATTGCCTCGGAACTTTCTTCGCGGCTCTACTTTTGAAGTGAGGTCGAGGTGATACTGAAGGTTAACGTCTGAGGACGTGGACGATTGCCTGACGAGTACCTTTGACCGGACAAGAGACTCCGCACAGAAGGAAGTGCTTCATTTTCAATTTTGACGGCGTTTTTCGCTAGAGTGAGCGAAGAAGGCGTAGTTTCCGAAGGAGAGTCGCTAGCGGCATTACTTTGCGACAAAGAGAATCCATGGCGTTCCGACCACCAAAAACACGAGCAAACAGAAAACTGTAGTCAGTAAGCCAAGCCGGTAGAGTTCACCTTGCGTGAGATAACTACTCCCGACGAAGATGACGTTTTGACTGCCTCCCTGCGGCGTAATTGTCGAGAAATAACTGCTCGCAAACAGCAGGGCAAAAGCCATTAAAGGTGCGGGAACAGCGGTCTTCACGCCGACTCCCAGGAAGACATCGAAGAGAGCCAAAATCTGCGCCGTCTGGCTTACGAACATGTAATGCATCAACACGTAGAGCCCTAGGAGTATGACGTAGGCGATCGGCCAACTGATCCCTCCGAGTAGAGACGTCAACCGCTCTCCGACGTAGCCCATGAAGCCTAGCTCGTTCAACTGACCGCTCAGTGCAAAGAGCACTGCCAGCCAGATAAATGTCACCAGCGTACTCCCCTGCAAGCTGATGTCCTCTAGTGTGAGGACATTCATTGCGAGGAGCGCTCCCAGACCTGCGAAAGCTACGGCAGCGAGACTCAAGTTCAGTGTGCCCGCCATCACCCATCCGGTCACCATGAAGGAAAAAGCTATCGCAACAATCCACTCGTCTCGCGAAAGAGATCCCATCTTGCCTAGTGCTTCGCGTGCGGCCTTTGGCGCATCAGGGGTGTCAGCCACGCCAGGCGGAAACAATTTGTAGAGGACGAGCGGAAGGAACGCGATCATCGTCAATATTGGAAGCGACGCTGCGACAAGCCATGAGCCAAAGTTGATCCTCACGCCGTAGTGTTCCGCCAGCGAGACCGCAATCGGATTCCCCGAAGTTGCGGTGAGCCAGAGGGCTGACGAGACGCTCAGGCTGGCCATGCCGCAGAACATTAGGTAGCCACCCATCCGTCGGGTTTTCTCATCGTCTGGCATGGATCCGGAACTTTGCGCCAAAGAAAGAATGATGGGGTAGAGCACGCCGCTGCGTGCTGTGTTGCTCGGAAACGCGGGTGCAATCATCGCGTCAGTGATAAAAATGCTGTAGCCCAATCCCAGTGTGGATCGCCCAAATAAACTTACTACTAAGAGGCTGATGCGTTTACCCAGGCCGCATTTCACAACCGCGTTCGCGACGAGGAAAGCTACTATGACGAGAAGTACGCTCTGATTGGCAAAACCGGCAAAAGCCTTAGCCGGGTCGACAGTGCGAGTGAGCACTGCAGCCGATACCGCGAGTACCGAGGCCGTCAGCAGAGGAAATGAGTTCAGAATGACAGCAAAGATAGCCGCCGCAAATATCGCGAAAAGATGCCAAGCCTCTCGTGTCAACCCTGCTGGTATCGGCCAAAACCAAATGCCAAGCGCAAGCGCGAACGGGATGACTCGCAGAAGCCTTCGGCGGAACGGCGTCATCGCTGTGCTCTTTCGGATTGTGCTTCGCCAAGCGCGGCAGACGTTGAAACGAGCCGGGCGCGGCCCTGGAGATTGACGGAACTGCCGCTCACTGTGCCATCGTCGGACTCAATCACGTACTTCCACTCAAAGGAATAGTCGCCGGTGATCCCGGCGAACCGGCCGGTTCCTCCCAGAAAAGTACCGGTGATGCTTCTTCCGGTCCCTACCCACTCACCCTTCAACTCGCTGTAAACCTTATCGCCGCGCTCGTCAGTCCAAACACACCGGCCCTGCATTCCGGCGACACTGTCGGAGAACCCGACCGCCCGCGCCCGGAACCCTACTCCTAGCCCACGATCGCCAGTTACTAGCAGCGACCCCGTAAGATCGAATATGGAAGCTTGGTGATCTTTCTCCAGCTTGAGCGTCTGCCGAGTACCTGAGGATGTCCAAGTGCCGCTAAACGTGTGCCACTCGTTTGGTGAAGCAATCTCAGCAAGAGGACCAGCCGGTTGACTGCATCCAACTAGAAACAGCAGCAGAGCGAGCGGCAACGATCGTCGCCAGAGCGAGACCACCGAGCCTGCTCGAGAAAACACTTGCGCATCTCCTTAGAATCAGACCGGGGCTCGCGACGCGTGCGCGGTGAAGCGCGCGTCGAACCTGGCTGGCGGGAACCTGGTGGTCAAGACCTCTAACGACCGAGTCATACCAACAGAGTGATTGGCCGAAACTTTCCCAAATCCTATTTTCCAAAGGATCCTAGGATTGACTCGATGTCCGCTCAACTAGGGAAATCCCTAAGAGTGGGCCATCATTCCGGGGCTTCTAGGTTAAAGACAAGGGAATACAGAAAAAGTACGATTCCTAGAAACATGAACAAGCCGCCGATCGCTACAAAGATGACGAACGCGATTGGCGTGGACCAAATCAAACACAATGCTTCGATCACGAGGCCGAGCACTATGAAGACGCCGGCAACCTGTCTGCGTTTCTTAAGCTGATTTACAGTCAGCATCACGTACCTGCCTTCCAAAACTTAGCGTCCTTCAAGTGCGCGAGATCGTGCGCTATATCATGGCAGCCACTCGAAATACAGGAGAGTTGATTGGATTTTATTGCCGGCAGGGTGGCGGGATCGGCATTGTGTGTCGCTCCCTCTTCGAACGACTTTGCACCAAGATGGCAATGCAGACATTCTCGATTGTTATAAGGTTCGTAGAGCTTGATGTTTTCGGGCGCCGGCGGAGTCCCGAGATAATAGATTGCAACGTGTTTCAGTCCATACAACTTTACTTTGAGCCCGCCAAACATCGCGTAGCTCGTGTGGCAGGAATAGCAGGCTTCATCCGGGGGAACTCTATGATTTTGGAAATGAGCCGCGGGAAGATGGGTTGGGTCGTCCACATAAAGACTTTTTCCATAGTCTTCCATGGTGTGACAGGACAAGCAGAAAGCCGTACTTTTGGAACGCCCCATTTCTCTGGAAACGCCCAGCAGCCCGCAAAAGATAGGCAAACAAAACATAGCGACAAAGGCGAGCATCTTTCCGCCCTTGGTGGCAGTGATTGCCGGACGAACAATAAGTACACCTATTACCACAATGCTAAAAAGGATCAGACTTAAGATCAGCGTTGTAGCATGGAGCATCGGTCCGCACCCTTTCCAGGCATGAGGTTAAACGCCGTGCCACTGCCCGCCCGAGTTCAGAATTATTTCTTAAAGGATCGAATGTAAGCCACCAAATCCTTTATCTGATCCGGCTTTAGGCTTTTGGCATATCCGGGCATCTTGCCTTTTCCATCGGAGATCACTGAAGTGAGTTCTGCATCGCTCATGCCCTGTACTGCCGACGAAGCAAAATCCTGAGTCTTCAAAGCATCCTTACCTTTCCCGTCCGCCCCGTGACAACCAGCACATTTCGCTTTATATGTTGCTTCCGCCGCAGCTGTATCGGCCTTAGCGTGCGCGGTCAGAAGAAATGCGCTTGCGAGGAATAAAGCGATTGGTATTCCGGCCATTCGATATTTCGTTGTCATGTTCATCCCATTCCTCCTTGTAATCAATTGTGGCTAAGCCCGCGATTGGATATCCGGTCCCATCTACAAGCCGCCGTCCGAGCGAAACTAGCCTTGAAAACTCACTATGAGAACTGCATAACGAGGCAAACTACTCTGCGCACAGCGGTCCGACTCCACAACTGAACACCTCCAGCCTACCGGCGGCAACTAGGGAAACCCCTAGTTGCCCTGAGAAGATCTTTGGCTTATTCCCACAAGTGGGGGAGTTTTTCAGAAACTCGTCGCGCTCTTGAAGTGTCGGCTTGACCAGCTTGCAGGCGAGTTCCCTCGGTTCGCGAGACACATAGCTCTCGCGGTTGTCGTGTCCTTCGAGAGAGGGTGCTGCAACCTGATTGACTTGGACGCAGGTATCTGTCCACTGATGGCCAGCGGGGTTCTATGAAGTTTAGCCAGCGGCTCCCCATTTCATATCTCCTGGCAGTGCTGATTCCGACGTTGTTGGTTCCTTTTGCCCAGTCTGGGGGCCAAAAGAATGCCGCACAAGAGACCAAGCCTGCCGACCAGACCAAGTCTTCTAACCAGACCAAACAACAGACCAAGCCCTCTGATCAGACAAAGGCTTATGTTGCGCCGACCGATCCCGACCTCTACGTGGGTTCCGACACCTGCAAGGCCTGCCATGAAGAGATCTATACGAATTTCGCCACTACGGCCCACTTCGCAACCACTATGGACGGGAAGCTCGACGCACAAAAAGGCGTTGAGTGGCATGGCTGCGAGGCTTGTCATGGTCCGGGGAAAGAGCACGTCGACGGCGGAGGAGACAAGTCCAAAATTTTCACCTTTAAGGACGCCACACCGCAGCAGACTAGCGCCCGCTGCCTGCGCTGCCACCAGTACACCGAAGAACATGGGAACTATGACCGCTCAATGCACCTGGCCAACGGGGTTGCGTGCATTGATTGCCACTCTCCACACCAAGCCAAAGAGAGCCAATTCCTGATGAAACAAAAGACGCCGCAATTGTGCTACGGCTGCCACCAGGATGTGCGGGTACAGTTTGGGCGGCCGTTCCACCACCGTGTAAATGAGGGGCTGATGCAATGCAACGATTGCCACAACCCACATGGAGGCTTCCAACCGAAGCAGTTGCGGACTAACGCATCCGGCGACGCGGTCTGTCTTAACTGCCACACCGAAAAACAAGGGCCGTTCGTTTACCATCACCAGGCATTGCTAGAGGGTTGTGTTACTTGTCACACGCCGCACGGCTCGACGAATCAGCGCCTGCTGCAGCAAAACCAGGTGAATCTGTTGTGCCTCGGATGCCACTCATTGCCGGCAGACGCAGACGGCCCGCCTGGGACACCGAGTTTTCATAATCAATCGCAGAAATATCAATCCTGCACACTGTGCCACGTTGCCATCCACGGATCGAACACAAGTAACGTGTTCTTCACACCGTAAGCTGGAGAAATACGATGAAGAGCGCAAACTTCCAGAGAAAGCTTGATCTTGGCGCTGCTGAATTTTCACGTATTGCGCTGGCTGCCCTGATTCTGAGCTGCCCATTCGCGCTGACATCCGAGGCGCAACAAACAGACGAACAATTAGGCGTCGATCAAGGCAATTACAATATCAAGCAAGCCATCGAATTCGGCTATCGATTTACAGATATTGGCGGCAACTTGCAAACTTACAACACCATGGTCAATCTTCAGCAAGGCCCGCGACTCCTGAATTTCACAATGGAGATGCGCTCTCTGGACAATCACGGAACGTTTTTTGATCGTTTCTTTTTCACCAATTCCGGCTACGAAGGTGACCCAAATGTTGTCAGTGTGCTCCGGGTCAGCAAGAACAAGTGGTACTCGTTTAACGGAATGTTTCGGCACGACGAAAATCTGTGGGACTACTCGCTTCTGGCGAATCCGTTCAATCCGGCGACTCCTGTCGCCAATGCGCCGACCAACTTTAACCCTGTCGTGAATGCCCCAGTGAATGTAGTCGGGACTCCAGTGATTGCAATGTCGCCGCACTACTTCGACACACGACGGAACATGCAGAACTACAATGTAACTTTTCTGCCCCAATCTAAAATCCGTTTCCGCGCCGGGTACGACCTGAATACCAATAATGGGCCGGCGTTTACTACGATCCACCAGGGCACGGAGCAGTTCCTGTTTGAAAACATTTCCACTACTTTGTCGCAATTCCGCCTTGGTGTGGACTTCCGTTTCCTCCCAAACACCAATATCAGTTATGACCAAATCTGGAGTTACTACAAAACCGATCCTGGAGCGACAGACCAGAACCAGCAGTTCAGCGTCGGCACGGGATTTCCTCCGGTCGATCTGGGAGTCTCCTGGAATGGCCCGCCCTGCAACCCCGCATTTCAAACCAATGGCCTAGTCAGTCCCAACTGCAATGCATACTCCAGCTATCAGTCGCACTCACAGACGCGGTTGAATGCACCCACTGAGCAGATCAGTTTTCAATCCAAACCCATCTCCGCTTTGCAGCTCACTGGCAAGTTCAGTTACACCGGCGGCGACATGAACGTATACAACTACAATCAGGGCTTTGTGGGCCTGGAAAGCAAAAGTCTTCTTTCGAATTCCGAACAGTTCGGACCAACGCAGGGCAGGCATGTGACTTCGTATGCGGATTTGGGCGCTACCTGGCAGATCACGCCAATCTTTAGCCTTGTGGATGAATTTCACTACAGTAACTGGCAGGAACCGGCGCAATTTACAGCTACAAACTGCTCCTTTTTCAGCAACACTCTCCTCGTTGCACCAAACTCCTTTACCTCCACCGCTTCACTGCCAGCGACTTGTGCCTCGCCGATCAATGCCGTATCTGGCACGCCAACGCACAATAGCAGTTCAGATCCAGACATACTGGTAAACCTGGATAGCAATTTTCTAAAGCAGCAGACCACAAGCAATTTGATTGAAGCGCAAGTGCAGATCACGCGAAAAGCGGGGGCATATTTGGGGTACCGATACGAACACCGGGTGATCGCGGACAATTTCTACAACACGCAAAACGCAGTTTATTTCCCAGGCACCGCGGAACGCGGCAACTGCGCGCTGGCCAATGGCGCACTGCCAACCGGTTGCACGTTGAATTCCGACGGATCGGTTTCCTACCAGGCACCCATTCAACCTTTTGGCCTCCCGGGTGTGACAGATATCAACTACAACTCGGCGGTGTTTGGCTTTTGGTTGAAGCCTTCACCTAAGTTCAGCCTAAATTTCGATGCGGACATCACTAGCGCGGATAATACTTTTACACGCATCAGCCCACTGGAAGCGCAGCAGTTCCGCATTCGGGCGCAGTACAAACCGACAGCCTGGCTGAATCTCAGCGGCTATTTTCGTGGCTCGTACGGCCAGAACTCTGAGACCACGGTGAACGGGGCGGAACGCAACCAGAACGCTGGAATATCTTTGTCATTGACGCCCTCAGAAAAATTCTCAACACAGCTCGGGTATAACTACAACAATATCTACTCTCAGATTTTTCTGTGTTTCACAAGTAGCACCGCCGAACCCGGATTGCCACCCTGTCCCGGATTGCCTAAACTTTTTCAGGAGTTCGCGCCTTATACCAGCAACGTGAACACGGGCTTCATCGATTTTCAGTGGACTCCCGTGAACCGCCTCAGTCTGGACCTGGGTGCCAATATCTCATCGGCAGCTGGATCGGAGGTCAATCTGAATCCTCTGAGTACCATCGCCACACAGCCATCAGGTCCATTGAACTCGGCATGGTATGAGCCGTATGGTTCGATTGCCTACCATTTCGCGAAGAACTGGACAGGAAAAGCTTTATGGAATTATTACGGGTACCACGAGGATTCCAACGGATCGTATCAGGACTTGTTTGTTCCGAGAAATTTCCGTGGCAATACGGTCACGCTGTCGGTGCGATACGCGTTTTGAACACATCACAGTCAGCCTTCTCCTTTTGATTGTCTTCGTCATGCCTGCGTTTCAGGTGGTTTAACAGCGCGCTGACACGCCGTCAGCGATTTGTGCCGTTGCCACTCCCGCGGGTCGCGAGATTTGCATACATGAAATACTCCACTTCAACCTTCGCAGGCCTGGCGTTCGAAGCCCCTATCGTCTGTCATTTCTTACAGTAGTAACCGTCGGCCAGAGGTGAAAACCTAGGTTTTATAGCCTGAGAATGATTTAGTTTCCAATCACGGTGAAATAGCGAGAGGCAGCTGGATGGCTGAGCAGAGCTCGAACGTCGAGATCGCACACAAAATCAACGAACAGGCTCATCGTCATGGTGCGGGGAGTCACCGCCAATCTCCGTGGATCGAGATCGCGGAAGCGAGTGTGCTTGCGATTGTGGCTGTGGCCACTGCCTGGAGCGGCTACCAAGCGACCAAGTGGGACGCGGTATCCAATCAGAATTATTCGCTCGCTGCTAGCACGAACATGAGAGCGCAGGAAAAGGCGACACTAGCCGGCCAGGATCGCCTATACGACATCGTGACTTTCAACGGCTGGATCGCAGCTGAAAGTGCCGACAATAAAAAACTTATTGTAGAGTACGAGCGTCGATTTCGTCCTGAATACACAGTGGCATTCCTCGCCTGGCAGAAGCTGGATCCGAAACACAACGCCTCGGCCCCTTCGGGTCCTATCTTCATGCCGGAATACACGAGCTCGAATGCTGACGAGTCTAGAAAGCTTGCTGCGGATGCGAAGGACTATTTCGAGAAAGGTGTAAACTCACGGGAGAGCGGCGACCACTATGTTAAGGTAAGCGTTTTTTTAGCGACGGTACTTCTCTTAACTGCGCTCGGCCAACGATTCGAGATACTTGGGCCTCGAATCGTTTTGCTTATCGTTGCTTTTCTTTTGCTGCTCATCAGCGCGTTCTGGATTATTACGTTCCCACGCGCCTAAACTGAAAGGCCATCATTTCGACCATTACCAAGCGGCACAAGGATTATTCCAGAAGGAAAATCGGTTCTACTGGACATCTCACTTTTTTTTCTTTTTAGGTTTCTTGCCATTGCTCGACAGCGCCAGCTCTTTAACGCCTTTCATCTTGTGTTTCTTCATTTCGCCCAGAAGACCTTCGTCCGTCAGGTCGAGTGGGTGGGAGTGCTTCCAATCGTGGTGCGCAATTTGCGATAGCCGTTTGACGACATCCTTGTCGTCCACCTCAATGGCCAGCTCTCGGCGACTATCAAAGCTTCCGGGCGCCAGATTAATCGAACCCACGATGGCGCGGGAATGGTCGGCAAGGAGCATCTTCGCGTGCAGTTTAAGGTGTTTCAACTTATGAATCTTGATGCCAACATCTTCCATGATGCGCATGCCGCCGACCGCTTCGACCAACTTCTCCTTTTTAAGCTTATGAGGAGGGCGGGCCATAATGTGAACTTTTACTCCGCGGCGCGCCGCGCGGACCAGCCGTTCGATGATGACAGCATCCTGGTAGCGCTCGTTCTGCAAAAAAATGGAATCTTTCGCTTCGTCGATGAACTTTGCGATACGTTCTCGGCCGTTTCCGCAGCACCAGATTAGGTGGGACTTCTCGTCGCCCCGGAAGGGCTTTCTATGCCAGTCGGCTTCGAAGCACGCGATAATTTCAGCGACTTCGTGAGCATGAGAAGTAGCGATGGCGTAATCGCGTGTTTCGGTGATGTTCTTTGTCTCCCAATTGAGGGACTTCACGTAGGCGGTCGTATCATCAACCACCATCGACTTCTCGTGAGTGACGTCGTACTCAGGGTTGCTATCGAGGACCTTGACGCCCGCAGCTGCAAGCGTTTTGTGTGTATCTTTGTTTTCCGATTCGCCGTCACGCCGGGCAGGATTCAGCATAACCCTGACATTGACGCCGCGTTTCTGAGCGTCAAGCACGGCCTTCAGAATGGATGGATCTGAGAAAAGGAACATTTTGACGCGCAGCGATTTGGTCGCGCCATTGATGGCATCCAGGATCGGCTTAGCCGAGTCGTCTGGCATTACGATAAGGGAACGTGACACGTGGTCTCCTTGCAATGGCCCGAGAGCACACCCGCCGCTGCAGAGTCATTTGCTCATCGGAAAGGTAGTGCTCATTGGGGCGGCGTTCTACTGTCAGATTTAACAGTCGGCAAGTCTTTCCAGGTCGACCGGATACTCTCACGCTCACTGTGCCGGAGGCTTGGGAGGGTGTTCGGCTCGCTCCTTGCGCTTCTCGGCTATTTGCTTTTGGGTCGGCGGGTAACTCTCAAAGCCTTTAGAAATCTGGCCTATTACTTTCGGCCAAACGGTATCGTCATCGGTGATTTTCTGGTCCAGGTACAGGCGCCACGCAAGGTCCTTTCGCTTCAAATCGATTAGATCAATGATTAGAGAGGCATCGAGACTCGTTTCAGCAGACATCAGGTCGTAGGTGTAGGCCCAATAATCGCCGACATACGGCCCAAATTGCACCCAGTCCCCCACGGCCGCAGACACCAGCTTGGATTGGCTGTTGGCCATATAGCGCACGACGAGGTCCGGCTGCTGATCTGGCTTTACTTCCTTTAGACCGCGCTGGGCCAGCGCCTTAGACACTCCGCCATGGACCCGGTTGCTGATTAGACTGGGATCCAACTGCCGAAACTCCAGCGAATTCACGCCACCGATGTAAGCAAATGTTTTGAAACTCGAGAAATCCAGGTTGGGATCAAAATCGTAATTCATTTTCGCCATCGCCAATGGCGCAAGGATCAGAGCTACTAGAAACATAGAGATGGCTGCAGCTGCTTTGTTACGCGACGAACAGTCTCTGGCTCTCGGCATTTGTATCCTCATATAGTCCTCATGGTCGGAGGCGACCGCCTCCTCACTCTCGCGCGTGATTGTGCTTTATCGCTTCTACGAGGCTTTCATCTAAGGCCACCGAGTACCATTGTCAGAAATGACAGGCCCGCGTCGATCCCCAGCATCCCGGGCTGGCTTAATCCGCCACACTTTATGGCAAGGCCAGCGGCAAAAAAACGCACTAAGCCTGCGCAACAATATTTCAAAAAAGTTCGGATTTCTGTCATTTCTGACAGTGGCGGCGCTGTACGACCACCGACTAACCTGTGGTTGCCAAAAATTGGAATTCGCACTTGGGTCGTCAGCGAAGACCGATAATTTAATGGAGGATTTAAATGTTTCTCAGAAATCAGAAATCGAAGATTTCGGCGTTGTGGGCCGTGCTGTGCCTCATGATGGGCGCTTGCCTGATAGTGACCGCAGCGCCAAATGCGCCTCAAATCGCAAGTGGGCAGAAGGCCAAGGTTAAGGGAAGCATCGTCTCCCGCAACGGGGACTTGATCAAAGTCAAAGAACAAAAGACGGGAAATGTGGTCATCGTAAGCCTCATCGACGGTACCAAGATCCAACGCAATAAAGGCAAAGTCGAGTTCTTCCGTCACTCAGAGATGGATGTTACCGCCATGGTGCCAGGCTTAACGATTGAAGCCGAAGGCGTCGGCAATGCCAACGGGCAACTCGAAGCAAGCAAGATTAGCTTTACACCAGATGAATTTGCGGTTGAAGTAGCCGAAGAGCAACAAATCCTGGCCAACCAAAAAGCAGCCTCGAACGCCCAATCTACCGCAAATCAGGGAGTGCAGCAGGCCCAGGCGGCTCAAAGCTCTGCCAACACAGCTCAGAGCTCTGCGAATACCGCCAACAACAATGCGCAGGCTGCGGGCGCAGCTGCACAGATGGACGCTGCGGCCGTCGTTCTCGTCAACAAGCGCGTATCGGACCTGGATGACTACAAGGTGGTTGCCGAATCCGGAATCTATTTCGCCGCCGACAATGCGACCTTGGACAACGCTGCCAAGACGGATCTCTTGACCCTTGTCGCCGCCACACAATCTCTCTCCGGATACATGATCGAGATCGCGGGTTACGCCTCTACCACCGGATCGAAGCAGCTCAACCAAAAGCTCAGCGAGGAACGTGCAGCCGCCGTCACCAAGTACCTCCGCGAGAGCGGCAATGTACCCATGCGGCGTATCCTTGTGCCGGCCGGTTATGGTGCGACCCATCCAGCCGCGCAAAATTCCGATTCCCAGGGGCGCGCCCTGAACCGCCGCGTGGACGTGAAGGTCATTGTGAACAAGGGCCTAGCGGAGTCGATGTAGACCAAATGCTGCCCCGCCCGTTATAGTGCTCGGCGGAAATCCTGGCTCGAATGTCTTGCGTATAAATCTATCGCACAAATAGGACACCAGAATGTCGAAAGCTAGACCGACGATTGGGACCGACGGACTCCCGCTGCCAATCCTGCCGCCCGAACGCGACGCCCGCGTTTGGGCGCGGCTGGTGCGCGTGATGTTCTACACCCCTGGTTTCATGGGCCTGCTGCTCATTAAGACGGGCGAACCGGCAAGCTTTGGCATTACAGTAGAGTTGCTGATGCTGTCGAGCGCTGCTGCCATCGTGGGTGGACTTTTCATCGGCACGCAGTCCACGGACGCGGGAGCCGATGAATCTTCGAAGATCGGTACTTGGTGTGGATCGCTGGTGATTGAGTTGCTCGGTGTCGTACCTTTTCTTTGTGCGGTCCCGGCTCTTTTCCATGAACTGGCGCATAGTTCGCTGTTGCACACCAAGGCGCCGGGAGCAGTCGACGTCGTCCTGGGCGCCTCTGAACTGCTTCCGGCGGTAGCCATTCTTCCATTCATGCTCTACCAGTTAGCTGGCTTCGGCACTATGCACTTCGTCCTGCGGAAGTCTGTGAACTGGATCATTAATATCCTCGTTCTCTGCTTGATCATGGCCAGCTACGTCTCTTATCGCGAGGGCGTGTACAGCCTCGAAAAGAGGTTCGGCGCTGCTCTCGTTGTGATGATGGCGCTGACCGTAGCTTATGGCGTGCTCAAACTCAGGCAGATGCAGACGGCCTATGATGCTCACTGCCCGCCGAAACCTCCCAAATAGTCGGTACAAAGGCCCGGTACGTGGCCCGGCCATAACAGCTCGATTGGATTCGCTGCTTGAGCTCAAGACTGTGGTTCCCTGAACCATTTCAATGCACTGCTATTTTTGACAATTTACGCCCGCTTCGAGAAGACGGAGGATTCTGGTGAGTAACTCTTTTGTGGGAGCAAACATATGCGAAACAGACTTTCGACCATATGTGTGATTCTGCCTGCCTGCGTGTTTTTGCCCGTGTCCTCGGCGTTTCCTTCTGCAGCGAAGGCGCATCCTCAGGGATCGCAGGCGCAACAAGAGCAATCGGTCGCCGATGCCGCCCGGCGCAGCCGCGAGCAGAAGAAAAGTGCCGCGAAGCAGGCCAAGGTAATTAACAACGAAGATCTGGACCTTGAATACTATAAGCCCGGCCAGGAAGGTTACAATTTTGGCGCTCGGTCTGGTTCAAGCACTGCGGCGCCCAGCACGGTGGCCGCCGACGCGGACCAGGCCGCAGCTTCCACCAACAAGGATTCTGAGCCCAATAGTAAAGAATCCGAAGAGGCGGCTGCTCAAGACGAAGAAATCAAAAAACTGAAAGAACAAATCGCCAACGCGGAAGATCAATTGAAGTGGCGACAACGCGATTTTGCGCTCAACCAGGACACTGTTTATTCGAACCCTAATTACACAGACCTTCAGACTGGCAAAGCCAAGCTCGAGTCCCAGCAGCAAGTGATTAACGAGATGCAAGCAGACATCGATGTCCTAAAAGCAAGGCTGACAGCTCTGCAAGAGCGCCGGGAGCGCGAACACGGCGCTTCGCAAAATCCTAGCTGACTTTATCTCCAGGCTGAACGTGTCATAGCCGGAATGCAGTTTGGCAAGAAGTCTAGCCGCACAAGTAAGAATCTCCGAACGCGATCGCACCAACTACGACTCATTAGAACTGCTCTATCCTGAATCGAATTCTTCTTCCAGCGGCGATCGGTTAGGGGATACTTTTTGAACAGGTTCGCAACAGCCGTTCCGGTAGCGAGCACGTTTTTCTGACATCCCCGCTCAAATGTAACGTTCAGGAACTTACGCCATTCCACTCGCTACCGGGCCACGGTCCAAGTGGGATCGGGATCGAACTTCGTCATTGCGGCCGCTATGTCTGCCGTGGTCTTGCCCAAGTCCTTCTGCAGCAAAATGCCATCCTGGCTGATGATAAATGTCATTATTCCCGAGTTGCCGTATTCGGCCGGGTAGGCAACGAAAGCGTATCCACCGACCATCTTCCCATCAACCACGTAGTCCTTCGCACCGCCGGGCGCCTGACTGCCTTGTCCGGTCAGCATATGGAAATAGTAGCCGTGGAAAGGCGTGTGGGCGTCAGCCTTTGCGTTATATCCTTCGGAGGTTGCAAAGGCTACCAGCGGACCGAGAGGACTTTTCGGCTGACCCTCTGGCGAGTCCCAGTACAAACCGTTCTTCTTCCCCGTGTCACTTATGAACTTCACAGCGTACTGGCTCGTGTGCCCGTCAGCGAGACGATTTGCGAAATACTCGGCCTGTGCATCGGCCAGCGCTCCACAAATGTCAATAACCGCCAGTTCATTCCGGCCAATTCGGCGCGACAAGATTTCATCTTTCCCCGCAGCCGTGTCAAAGAACCACTCGCCGGCTACATTTTTCTTGAGCGGGATTGGGAACGCAAAATTATCCGCTCCGATAATCAGGATTTGCCCTTCATCAGGCATCTTGCGCCAGCGGTGCATCACGCCATAGGCAGCTACAAATTTGTCGACCGTGGCTTTGTCCTGCGCTGCATCGCCAGAAGAGATGATCTCTTTTGACCCGGGCCCGAAAATTGCCAGAATCGCGTTTTCATCCCCTGACTTTGCCGCATCCAGCAGCCCCTGTCCCGCGTCATCTGGTGAAGCAAATACCTTGGATGAAGGTTTGTCGGACCTGCCGCAGGAGGCAAGTGGGATAATAAACGCCAAAAGTAGAAATCTTGTAGTAATGGAAATTCTGCGAATTACGCGCGACATGCCATTCCTCCAAATCATCGACTGCAAGAAATCTCACCAATACCGATCACAATCTGATTTCGCACCGGGCTGTACCGCTTTATTTATCTTCGTCCCCCCCAGCCACCACCGCCGCCCCTGCTGTACGAACCGCGAGCGCTCTCCGACCTGGACCCCCAGCCTCCGCCGCCACTTCCCCCGAAGGCCGATGAGCTGCTCTTATCCTGGCTTCCATAACCCTTGGCGGTATTAGAACTTCCATTCGTGTTGGACCAGCCGCCGCCGGTGTTCTTGTAGGTGTTGCCATTTGCTGAGGCATACTTGTCGCCATTGGAGGTCTGACCAACCGCCGCGCTATTGCCGTATTTTCCTGACGCGGCATAAGCCGAGCCGCCGTTCGAAGAGTGCATCTGTCCGGTAGTTCCATTCGCGTTCGTTTGATGCTGGCTGTCGACCGTGGTGCCGTTCTTCGAAGCCGTCGAGGCCCCATAGCTGCCATACGCATTGGACCCTTGCACCGTCGAGGCAGAGGCCCCGGTCCTTGGGTTATACGCTTGGCCGGCACTTACGCTGCCGTAGCCGTTTGAGACTGTGCCGCCCCGTGCGTACGTTCCTGTGGATGGGTTGTAGCCATTGCTTACGTGCGCGGAGCCGTAGGCGCCATAGGCAGAGGCACTGGAACCATAGTAGCCGCCGTGCCAGGCACTGTTTCCGTAGTACGCCCCACCGTGATAGACAACCGCGGTGGTGCCGTGCCAGCCGCAATTCCAGCTGCTATATCCCCACGCGCAACAACCATTGCTCATCATCGCTCCAACTGCTATGCCAACTCCAAACGCGAGCACCGCAGTCGCCGCAACGGAAGCCGGAGGAGGAACGTAGGCAGGAACCACGTACGGATAGCCGTAAACCACGGCGGGGTTGTATACGGGGACGTACACGACTGCCGGATTCACAGGCTGAATCACAATGACTTGCGGCGACTGCTGCACGACGGATAGCTGCGATCCCGAAACTAAATTGCCAGAGGCATAGGCTTTCGCACGTAGAGCCTGGACGGCCGTCATCACATCGGCGGCCTGCGTGCCATATGCTTCTCCAAGTGACGAAGTCCAGCTGAGATTCTTCGACATGTTGGCTAACACGGAGGGAAATTGTGTGAGCGCCTTCACACTGGGATCCCAACTTTGCGCATTTACAGCTGTCATCAAGGTTTGCCCGGTAAGTTCCGGGTTCATCTGAATCCAGTTCTCCGCATAGGCTACTTGATCTGGAAATGTCGCAGCCGAAAGCACCTGAGCTACCAGCGCGTCCGGATAAAGCGCGATGGGCGCCACCAGTGCTTCCAATTCTGCCGCCGTCAAAGGGGTGCCCTGCCCCGAATACCCCGCCTGCTGGGCGTCCAGTGGCACCGCGCCAAATATCACCACGAGGGATAGCGTCACCGACAGAAGCTGTTTAGTAACGTTTTTGATCATTTTCTACTCTCCACTTCTTCTTTCCACTCTCGGAAAGGGTTCATACTTGGCGATCGAGAGCTGCAGGCCAGCTCTCGCCGGTGGAAAATTGAGCGACTAGCAAACGAGAACGTTTTGTCGCCGAGTAGGCTGACAAAAATCATCCCCAAACAAATAAACCATTACGTTTGGCTATGCTCGGGGATGGGCTTGCGTACGGCTACTGTCAGTTTTGACAGAGCAAGGTGACACCCTTCTTGCTCAGAGTAGTTGGCTCTTAACATGAACCGTTACGTCACCGGTAGCCGCAACCCAGTTCGTCTTACTGAAAGAATCAGGGAATCATCCCGCAGTCGAACATTTTGTTGACAACGGGCGGCGCCACCTTGTTGATAAAGGCAGCACGCATCTGTGGATCGTTCCTAAGGAATGCGACGAGTTTTTGTTCTTCCAGAGTCGGCGGCGCTTTTTGGGACTTCTGAATCCACAATTGCTCGCAACTCGACGATTGGTACTTCGCAATGATCTTGTTGGCCACGCCATCCATGACCGGGTATTGCTGAGGTGGTATCTTGGCCTCACTTGGACGAAGGAGCGGGATCGCCGACATCAATGCAGTAAACAGCGCGAGTCCAGCGATCCAAGGGTAGTAGCGCTTGATCATGCTTCCTCCGTTTGTCAAATTCGCCTGGGTATGCAATTCTCAGGCGATTTGCTGCTTGGCCGTAGGCCGCGAAGATTTGCGTCTTCGTGTTGCCTCGCCTACGGCAGCCGAAGCATGCCGTTTCTGACAGAGGAATGGACGGGTTGCTACTGTCAATACTTACGATACGAGGAGAGATTTATCGGAAGGGGCTGCACACTGGTCTTCCAACTCTAAACGACCGTCTGGACGGTAGGCCGATCAGATGCTACTCGCGCAGCGCGATCGATGGATCCGCGCTTATTTTGGTGCCAGACCCGTGAAATCCTGGATTTGTAAATTGCTGCGCAAGACTACAGTACGGGTCTGCGACCTTGAATGACCCGAATCAAGATGACAATGATGGCCACGACCAGAAGGATGTGAATGAACCCTCCCAAAGTAAAGGAAGTTACCAGCCCCAGGAGCCATAGGATCAAAAGTATTACCGCGAGCGTCCAAAGTAGGTCCATGGTCTTCTCCTCATCTCAATTAAATCTGCTTCGCGCCGGTCTTGATGGATAGAAACCGCGAAGCTGCGTGATGCATGGGAGACTAAATGGAGAAGTGTGGATGGACCATCGGGTGAACGCGGTAGTTCGTCTAACATTCCGATGTATAAACCAGTTTTTATCGCTGATTCGTTTGGGTATTTCCATCTTTCGCGACGGGGGGCGCCGAAGGCGCGTTTTCCAACTTCTGCACATTGACCTTCAAACGGGCTCGCGCCTTCTCTGACAGCTTGTCCGAGGCGGGAATATCCGGCGAAGAAAAGTAATGCAGGAGATCAGCACGCAGTTCCGGAGAAGCTTGAACGAAATCCTTTTTCGCAAGCTCGTCGAGAAGTTGCGCACAAGCATCATCATTCAACCGATATTGTCCGCGCGCGGTCTTTTCGCCTACGTCGAAGTTATCGTTGGGCAGTGCCACTTGCCCTTTTTGCAGCTCGCCTAAGAGAGCCCGATAGCGATCCAGAGTGACATTGAAACTGTCTTCAAATAGCTTTTCTGTTTGCGGCGTCGGAGTACGAAACGAGAGCACCTTAAGAGGGCCAATCTTCGGAAGGATCCGGTAGAGGAAAGAGAGAAAAGCTTCGCCAAAGCCGGGTTTTGTGTAATCCTTTCCCCAGTTTTTTTCGTAGCTCGACCGCGAAATGTTGTATAGAAATTTTTGGCGGGTCATTCCCGGCAAGTCCTTCTGAATATCATCCTGTTTCAGTTTCCACGCGACCCTCGTCGCTTCCGGAATGAGCGAGCTTACGTCATGCCTGTAGGAGTTAATTACGCGCGCTTCGTTCTTTAGAACATAGGAAAGTTCCAGACCGTAAGTTTCCTGAAAGGCCTTCTCCAAAAGAGGCGTGGCGATCTCAAAGCCGATAAAGTCATGGTAACTGTCGGGAGCATAGCGGCCTTTGGCTACCTCCAGTACGTCAAACCCAAATTCGGTTTTCACGTGAGCAATCGGATTGTCCTCATACGTGATGACGTCCCCATATTTCTTTTTAAGTTCGGGATACAGCATTGGAACAGCGAGGTTTGTAGCCAGCCGATGCCCGCTGTTGTCCGCAGCATAATGCGCCATGGCCCCAATCGCGAAAGCATAGTCGTTAAGATCCCGAGAATCGTTGAGCAAGGTTTGAATAAAATCGCCGCTGCGAAAATAGTGCGTCAGATCGCTAAAGAATTTGTTGCCGTGAGGATAGTAGCCCATGTCCTGAATGATGGCACCGCCATAGGCGTAAGCGTGGGCATTGCGCAACTCGTCTCTGGTGGCAGCGGGAAAACGCGCGAGGAGGAGAGGGCGGATATTTGTATCCCATGCTGCATCAATAATGGCTTCGTGGGTTAAAACGGAATAGGCCTGAGAAGGACATGGCCATCCGAGACAAATAGTAAGGATACAAACCAATACGCATCGCAAATGCTTCATGAACCAGAGGACCACAATCTCCAAGAAAAGGGTGAGAAATCCAGCGAGGCGCGGGTGCCAATCGCTATTTTTGGAACACGTGGCTCCCGCGTCTCGCGTTGATGGACGAGCACTGGTCCGGATTAGGATTGGCCAGCGCTACGCTTCTTTTCTCTCGCGTTTGCGCGAATTTCAGCTTCCTGTTCGCGCTGCCGCTTTTCTTCCGCTGCCTCTTCGCTTCGGAAGGACCGGGCAAACTCATCAACCTGTCTCTCGGCTTCTTCCTTCACGATTCCGTAGCGTTCCTGAATCTTCCCGATCAACTGTTCCCGCTGACCGTGGATTACAGTGAGATCGTCATCCGTGAGTTTTCCCCACTTTTCTTTTACTTTGCCAGACTGTTGTTTCCATTTTCCTTCCAGCTGATCCCAGTTCATAGGAGTCTCCTGATTTTTAGTCTTTCGTAACGGCCACCCGCTCGGCGTTCGCCGCTGGGAAGCGCATCGAGCCTTACATGCCAAGAGGACCACGTGGCTAGAAGAGCGTACATACAGGGAAACACTGAGTTGCGGGCGCTAAATGAGTGCAAATAAGAGCTTTTTAAGCAAATACAGCATTCCTCGAAGATGGATAAGGACTCCACCGTATGGAGGTTCCTGCTCCCCTGGCTTAAAAAGGAGAGGAATCGTGGCGGGTTTCTCGAACTCATGAACGAAGCAAGACGTCCGGTTCAGGGCCCGGGAAAATCTAAACGGGAAACATAAATAAGGAGGCTGTGATGCTACGTTGGGCATTGGGATTCTTTATTCTGGCGCTTATTGCAGCAGTGCTCGGCTTCTCTGGAATTGCGCTGGCTGCGGCAGGGATTGCGAAGATCATCTTCTTTATCTTCCTGGTTCTTTTCCTTGTATCGCTCGTAGGCCATCTCCTACGCCGAGTTTGAGACGGCGATTTCAAGCTTTCTTCTTCGGAACGAGGGGCTGAACAGATTCGATTCGCGATTACGGAGGAACTATGGGCGGACGAACAATGCTGGGAATAGCTCTAATCGCCATCGGGCTTTTGGCGCTAGCGTACCAAGGCTTCAGCTACACAACACAAAAGAAGGTTGTAGACATTGGGCCCATCCAGGCAACGAAGGAAGTACATCATACTGTTCCTCTTCCTCCGATACTTGGCGCTGTGGCTCTTCTAGGCGGAGTCATCGTCGTGGTTTCCAGTCGCCGCGGAGATTAGGTTCAAGGCTAATCAGTGAAGGTTTCAAAATACAAAAAAGGATGGAGGATAGATTTATGAATCGTATGGCAGCTATTTTCGCGGGTGCGCTGATGCTGGCGCCTCTCTCATTTGCACGGAATGCGGCGGACGATGTGAAGGACGAAAACAACCGCTTGGAGAACGCAGGCACGGTTATCCAGGAGATTCTCGATGTTCCGGACAATATTCCTCAAGACCTACTTGATAAAGCTCGCTGCGTAGTGGTTTTGCCTTCTGTTCTGAAGGCAGCCTTCGTCGTTGGCGGAAGCTACGGTCGCGGCACGATGGTTTGCCGCACGGGAAAGGACTTCAGAGGCCCGTGGGGCGCCCCCGCGATGTACGCATTGGAAGGCGGCAGCTTCGGATTGCAGATTGGAGCGGAGGCCACCGACTTTGTGATCCTCGTGATGAACAATCGTGGAGCAGAAAGTCTACTGCATAGCAAAGTAAAGCTCGGCGGAGACGCTTCTATCGCTGCCGGACCGAAGGGTCGGACCGCGTCAGCAGACACAGACGCTTTTATGCGTGCAGAAATGCTCAGCTACTCCCGAGCGCGCGGCGTTTTCGCAGGTGTGTCGTTGGAAGGCTCGACGCTGCGTCCGGACAATGATGCCAACCACCGCTTGTATGGTCCTGATGCTACGGCGGCGCTCATCATCACCGAACCGAAGTATGAGTCCCCTGAATCCGGAAAGGCGCTTGTTCATCGTTTGCAGAAAGCCTCTCCGGAACGTAAGCAGTAAGTCACACCAAACTGGGAAACCAAATTGGGAAGCAGGGCGAGGCACATAAATGCCTCGCCCTATCTCTTTTTGGCGGCTCTTTTGCCGATTCTAACCAAGCCAAATCGACGGAGCTCATGAGGAATACGAGGTTATGTTCAATTGTATACAGCTTGGACTGTATTGTTCGTGATTCCCTGTCGTCATATATCTGATAGCGACAAAGGCTGATTACGACCAACCCAGCCATACAGGAGAGGCGCCGTGATGAACAGCCAGATGGCACATTCTGAAGAAAAACTTATAGCCAGCGCGCGTGCAGGAAGCCGCACCGCGTTTGGAGAGCTCGTCCACCGGCACTCTCATCGCGTCTACGGGATGTCTTTCAAGATCCTGAAGAACCGCGAAGACGCCGAGGACAATTTGCAGAATGTCTTCTGCAAAGCGTATGGGAAAATTGGGCAGTTCGAAGGAAATTCGCAGTTCTCGACCTGGTTGGTCCGCATCGCAATCAACGAAGCGCTGATGATGCTGCGCAAACGCCGGCCAGAAGCAGCGGCAACCAAAGGGCCCGCCAGTGAGGACGGCGTATTGGACGGCAGTGAGACGCGCGCCGAGCTTCGGGATTTGCGCGCAGATCCCGAGCGCGAGTATCTGACGAAGGAACTGGCCACTAAGGCTCTCGATGCTTTACATCCAACGCTCAAGAACACTTTCATCCTGCAAAAGGGGGAAGGCTGGACGAGCCGGGAACTGGCTAAAGCCATGGAAATTACTCCAGAGCTTGTAAAATCCAGAATCTTCCGTGCCCGCGTGAAATTGCGGCAGCGGCTCTTGGTCCTTACAAAAACGGAGTCGATGGCCCTGCAAAGCTAAATTACTCTGCATCGGAAATCAGCAAATCAAGCGTGAATCACAAAGCGAGGCCCCAAAGAGATTTCTCTCTTTGGGGCCTTCGCAATTCATATCGCGATGAATAGATTGAGAAATTCTAATTTATTTCAGGTATCGCGGGGGCTGGGGCTCCGCGGTTTCCGTAAAGCTCAAGCTAGTCCGAGGAAGTGGCCTTTTGATCTTTGACCTGCAGTTCATTGACGACCTGCCTCACGTTTGGCACTCCAGTGGCAAGTTTTTCAACCCAAGCACGTTTGGATTGTGAATTTACCTTGCCGTTTAGGGTAACCACGCCATTCTTGACGTCATATTTCACGGCGCTACTCAACTTGTGCTGAACGAGGACCGCGTCAAGATTTTGTTCGATGCCTTTATCGAGGTCAGAGTCCACCTTCTTCGCGATGCTTTCGTCCCCCGGAGGCCGTACGGCAATTTGGTCGGAAACGACCTGCCCTCCAGCAAGGGATTTGGCAATCGATTCCGCCTGAGCCCTGTCCGCGTCTGAAGCCGTGGTTCCGGTCAAAGTTACGATGCCCTTGTCCCTATCCTGGCTGACGCTAACATCTTTTATACCGGCCTGATCCAGCGACTGGCGGATGTTAGAGGTTACGTCGGGCGATTTCGTCGGTGTATTTGAACACGCTGCCATACCTCCGATAATCAAAAACATGGGTATAGAACAGGCAACCTTTAGCGATTTCATTTTTCTCCTTTTTCTTAACTAAATATTTTATGGAACCGAGCGATCTACACGCTGGTTACAAGAATTGAAGACCTGCTCGCAGTCTTACTATGAAAAGGATTTCGTAAGTTCGCTATCAGGGTTAGGGAGTAGAAATCACGCAGATTTACAGTAAGCGGCCGTACGCATGCCAAACTAAACTACCACTTCCGTGGCGGTGTATCGGTCTAGATACATCAGGTAGCCAGCGGCCAAGGGCAACTTCCAAGGTGGTCAAACTGCAAAGGCCCGCCTCGGGTTGCCGTGTGCAGTCACTCCCCTATGGGACATGGCCGCTGGCGATCTTACCAATCACGAGATTATCGTAGGCAAGAAAAGAATGGTCTTCTATCGGTGGAACTCTGTAGAAATTGAGCAGAAAGATCGGGTCTTCAGAAAGCGAAACAAAAGGAGGGAGTTATCTGCTGGAGGCTCAAATCGTTATTGAGGTCCGCTCATTTCTTGAATCACGCTCTTCACCACTTCGCTATCCATCTTTGGGCTGATATAGGAGCCCTCTCCGACCACGACTGTAAGAGCTTTCACCAATTCCTGCTCCGCATCTGTCTTCAACAAGTACCCGCGTGCACCCGCACGAAAAGCGCTCCGCAACAATTCGGCTGATTCGTGAAGGGTGAGCAAAACAATCTTGACGTCAGGCTGCGCCTTTCGAATGGCTCGGGTGGCCTCGATACCGTTCAGTCCGGGCATGGAGACGTCCATGATGATCACTTCCGGTTTCAGCTCGTCTGCCAGGCGTATGGCCTCTTTGCCATTTTCCGCTTCGCCGCAAAATTCCCATTCCGGGAATGAATGCAGAATCGTTTGAACACCACGGCGGATAAAAGCGTGGTCATCTACGATAAGCACCCTAGGCATGTACAGTGATCTCCTCGCGTCCTGGTCGAGAGTCACAGAAAGGATATCGCAAACTGCTGCAATTCATTTGTAGAGGCATCAGCTTCCAATGTGCTGCGCATCCATAAGAGAACATCTATGAGAACAAAACATCTGGCGCGAACGCAGGGGGAGCGTCACGCCTCAATAATCACGCCTCAATGATTTGATTCTTCACCGCGTACCGAACGACCTCGCTGACGGAATGCATCTCCAACTTCCTCATGATATTAGCCCGGTGAGTTTCCGCCGTCTTGACGCTGATCCCAAGAGCCACTGCCACTTCTTTGCTGCTCTTCCCTTCCGCAAGCAACTGTACAATTTCGCGCTCGCGGGAAGTGAGCCTGTTTCGCAAATGGGCTTCCGGATCGGGTACGGAATTCTGATTGGTGAACCCGTTCAGAAGCATTTCTGCCGCGCGGGAGGTGAAAAATGTTCGCCGATTGGCAAGAGCTTCAACGGCGCTTACGAGATCGCGATCGGCGTCGGACTTCATGATGTAAGCCCGGGCGCCAGCCTCGACAATGTCCCGGACAAGTTGATCCGAAAAATGAAGCGTCAAGATAAGAATGCCTATTTTCGGAAATGATTTGTGGATTCGGCGTGCCGCCTCCAGGCCGTTGAGATCCGGCATGCTGACGTCCATCACCACGATTTCTGGCTTGAGCTGCTCTGTGAGAGCAACTGCTTCCCTACCCGTTTTGGCCTCGCCGCATACTTCCCAGCCGGGCCGTGAGGTGAGGAGCTGTTTTAGTCCTCGGCGAATGATGTCGTGATCGTCTGCAACGAGAATTTTCACCGTGTTCATCCCCAATCTCAAAGTTGTCTCTGGGGACCGCGCCGAGCTATCGAGTACTCGCGAGCCAGGTCGCGGAGTAAGGGAAGCTTGGTAAAGGTCGCCCATATTGTGCAGATAAGAGATATTACGGTCGGGCCTCGAACCCCATACCGTCTTCCCTGTATTTTACTCCCTTTGTGCACTTCGTCGACCCCTTTCGCAGCCCGGTAGCCGGCTCTTTTCCTTGCGCACACTCTTAGAAAAGGTTGGCATACCTTAATGCAACTCTGCCTCTACTGGTTTATATCGATTGTTGGAAGGAAGGCCTTCGAGTTCAATAGACCCCGGAGGGCACACGAAAATGCTGATACTACTTGTCGTGATCCTGCTTTTGATGAGTCTGGGCAGCCTGCCAACATGGCCGCATAGCCGGAGCTGGGGCTACTACCCAAGCGGGGGCTTGGGCCTCGTCGTCGTAATCCTGCTGGTTTTGTTAGTTCTTGGAAGAATCTGAAGTCGCCGCATGCCGCATCCTTAGGAGGCGAAGCGCTCCGAGGGTAGGCGGGTTGCGAGTGACAGTTGGTAGTCTCGCGGCCCTCGGAGGGGCCAGTGTTCCCGGCTGACGATGGCGTTCGTGAGGGATATTTTGCTTGCTGTGCCTAGCTTTCGCGGCGTTTTCAAAAATTTCCGCTGAATGTAGTAGTTTGTTAATTCATATTTTTCAAAGCAGGTGGAGGAATTGCTGTCCTGCTTGCTGCTTGGTCGTGATTTCGTTCGATGAGAAGCCCGCGGAGACGCGGTTCCCTCCATCTGGAAAAGATTTCCAGCCAAAGAAAACCACTAAAAGTGGGACACTGTGGCGGGCAGCGTTCTGTCGCTTACTCTATCCATGGCCGTCCGCCGGATTCAGAAGGTGCATTTCGCAGAGTTTTGCCAGTACTACTCTGCTCGCCAAATAAGGCAGCAAAGGAATCCGGCGAGCTCATAGTGAAGAGGAGTGCTTAATTCTCTTCGAGGAGTATCAGGCAAATGCAATACATTTGGGGCGACACTCACGCTTGGCTGATTTCAGGCGCAATCCTGGTGGGCGCCATTGTTTTGGCGCTTGTCGTACATTTCATTCTATTCTTCTTGGCCGAAAGGCTTCTCCGGCGCAAACAAGAAGCTCCACCATCCTTATTTGCCAGACGTGTCAAGAAATCAACGCGTCTCATTTTTCCGTTACTGGCTTTGGTTCTAGCCATTCCTCTAGCTCCCCTCCCTGCTGACTTAAAGAGCATGCTTCAACACGCCCTCGGCCTGGGTGTAATTGCCTCGATTGGATGGGCGATCATTATCCTGACGGAGCTGGCTGGAAACATCATCTTCGCTCGCTACTCGATGGATGCTCCGGACAATCTCGCCGCCCGCAGGATTCGGACACAGACGCAAGTTTTGCAGAGGATTGCCACGCTGAGCGTGAGCATCGTAACCGCGTCCATCATGCTCATGACATTTCCCGCAGTGCGTCACCTTGGCGTGAGCTTGCTCGCTTCCGCCGGCCTTGCAGGCTTGATAGTCGGCATGGCAGCGCGCTCCACGCTTTCCAGCTTGATCGCTGGCATTCAAGTGGCCCTCACGCAGCCCATTCGGATCGAGGACGCCGTCGTACTGGAAGGCGAGTGGGGATGGATCGAGGAAATCAATACAACCTACGTTGTGGTGCGCCTGTGGGACCTGCGGCGGCTTGTCGTGCCGTTGAGCTATTTCATTGAGAAGCCTTTTCAGAATTGGACTCGCACAACTGCCGACCTGCTCGCTACCGCCATGATCTACGTGGACTACTCGACCCCTGTCCAGGAATTGCGTGAGGAACTACATCGCATTCTCCAAGCCACCGAACTTTGGGACAAGAGGACTTGGGCCCTGCAAGTGACCGATGCGACGGAGCGTACCATTCAAATTCGCGCTTTGATGAGTGCACGCAGCGGACCCGCGGCATTCGATCTGAGATGCTACGTACGAGAAAATCTGGTGCAATTCCTCAGAACTAAGTATCCGCTCTCTCTGCCAAGGCAGAGAGAAGAGCAATTCGTCGGCGGGCAAAATTAGCGCCTTGTCGTAGCGTTGCTTTTCCTTCGCTCTCTGATTTAACGCATCTGTATTCCTTCGTGATTCCAAATCTTACTGGCAATTTAGCCATTTTCATCTACGAGAGCCGCCACCTTTTTTTACAGGAAAGACCCGATGGTTGCCCGCGCTGTGCCTCAGTATCCTTAGGTCCTGAAATACCTCTGACACACCCACCGAGAGCAGGTGCTTGACCGAACACAGGCACCTGTTCTCTTCCCTCCCGCGAAAACGCATCACGTATCACTGAAATACAGATCAGAGTCGATGGACTAATTTTATTTGTCTTTGGATTCACGGCTTGAACTAAGAGAACGAGGGTAACGCTGCAGACGGATCCACCGATGTTCAGGTTGCCAGCTACTTCCCAACTCGGTGTGGCCCTCGAATTACGCCTGATGCGCCATCTTTGAGTGAACTATGCGGCCGTTTCGAACGCTATAAATGAAATACGCACCAGGCGCACTCGCCATAAGCCGAGCCAATTGCGCTTTCGCCTCTTCCAGCCCTTCCACAGCCTTCACCCAGAGTGGGGCACCATCGGGCAATGTCTTAAAGATGTCAAACTTCGCACCCATAATTCCCCCGAATCAGTCTTGCACTACTGCCTGAAACTAGGGCATCCAACGCGCCATCCTTGCAATGGAATAAGTATTTTCGGATCAGTCAGTTATGAAAAACACTCAAGAAGGTCCGTTCCTTGGTGTGTGTCGAAATGAAGTTATCTTCATCTAAATATGTATTTTTTGCTCGCTTAACGGGTACGGGTAGGAGACTTCAGAAAGATGTGTACGCAGAACATTCTCTCGCCGACTCTAGCAACCCTTAGAGGAGAACCGCCTTTTCGTTGCGTTACTTTTGCTGCAGGTCATCTACTTTTGTTTCGGAAAGGGGGAGCGTAGCACTGACGGTGGTTCCTGCTTCCGTGGAGTATAGTTCCAAGGTTCCCCCCAGCTGCCGTACGCGCTCATTCATGCCGCGCAGCCCAACGCCGAACGTACCCATCCAGTCCTGCGTTCGATCTTCCAAATTCTTCGATTGAGTTCCCTTCCCTTCGTCAATGATCTGCAGGATAACGTTCTGGTTCTCAGTCAGCAATCGTACGATTGCCGTTGAACTGCCAGAATGACGGTGCACATTCGTCAGGCTCTCTTGAAGCACGCGAAATAGCGCCAACTCCAGGTCGCTGGGGATACGGTCAAACTCCGGGGAAACTTCAAAAGCCGTCTTGATCCCGCTCCGCTTTGTAAACCCATCCAAATACCAGGGAACCGCCGATTTCAGGCCCAATTCCTCGAGCATCGGCGGATACAACAGATAAGAGATTGTGCGAACTTCCGAGATAGCCTCCTCAATCAATTGGGAGCATTCCGCCAGCTCTCCGCTATCTTCTCGTTGGTTTCGCAGAGCCGCGGATTTGAGCGTATCCACTTTCATCTTCAGCCCTACGAGGTATTGGCCCACGCTATCGTGTAGATCTCTGCCGATGCGGCGCCGTTCTTCGTCTTGCGTTTGCAAGAGCCGGAGCGAGAGTTGACGCAACGATTTTTCGGATTCGTGCAACTTTCGCTGCGCTTCTGTTCGCTCAATAATCTCTTTTCGTAACATCTCGCTGGCATTTATTTTGTCTGTAAAATCACGAGTCACTTTTCCGAAGCCAATCAACTGCCCGCTTTCATCTTTTATCGCCGAAATGATCACATTCGCCCAGAAGCGCGAGCCATCTTTGCGCAGCCGCCATCCCTCATCTTCAAACCGCCCTTCCTTGGCGGCGACCTCCAATTCTCGTGCCGGTTTATCCACTCGGAGGTCTTCCTCCGGATAAAAGACGGAGAAATGCTTCCCGATAATCTCCGAAGCCGCATACCCCTTAATGCGTTCGGCTCCCGTATTCCAGCTGCTTATGTGGCCCTGCGCGTCCAGCATGAAGATTGCGTAATCCTGAACAGCGTCCACCAACAGCCGGAATCGTTCTTCGGTGCGGCGCAGCGCACCCTTGCCCTCGCTGCTTCTCTGAAACATGTCGCCGTCCTGAAACAGCGCAGCTGAGTGTTCCGCACAAATCCTTACCACTGGCTGTATGTTTTTTTCGCCTCGACAACCAATCATCGGATACGCGCACCGCAGAGAGAAAGAGTGCTTTTTCGACAGCTCGTTCCACATCTGTTCGAGCCGAATGGCGGCCTCAATCTTGCCTTCCGTCCACAACAACGCGACCATCTCTCCAAATGCCGAGATCTCGGGACGAGGGCTTTTAAGCGTGGCGCTCATCCGGCCCATGGCTCGCCCAACGACAGCCGCAAAGCGGCCTTCGTCAGGCATGTCATTCACCATGATTTGCGAGAGCGTTCCAGAAGCGTCCAGCGCAACGTACCGGCCCTGCCTGCTGGCCTTTTGCGTGTCCAAACCGCGAGCGTTCAACCGTTGTTGAAGTCCGTCGACATGCAACTTGGTGGCGATGATGATCGCCCCATTGCCCCCGCCCAGGGCAGCACCGATAAACTCGCTCAGCGAGTCCAAAAGAGAATTGCTCTCTTGATAAAAGTAAACAATGTGGTCGGCTTGAGGAATGCTCTCGACTCGCTGTAGCAACGGCGAATCCCTGGGATCAGGACTTAATGCGCTCGTGCTCAATTTGAGTCTCCTGCCCGACGGGGGGCCAGCGCCGTTAGCCCGTTTAGCCAACGGGTCTCAGCGCTGTCGCAGCGCCAGATCCCGCATTTCTTTCCAGCTTCTGTTGAAGATAACACGGATTTAGTTTAAGCACCGCAATCCTGGAACACCCGCCGGGTTCTCCATCACATATTTAAAGTAATCAACAATGTAATTGCGACTACGAGAACTTTGCGAGCCGAACGTTTCGATGGGATTTCTTATGCACGTACATGTCCTGATCGGCGCGGGCCATTAGCTCTCCAAGTGAGGCAGGTGCGTGTGGATCGAACCGCGCCACACCCGTGCTGAATGAGAGCTTATAACGCGTATCCTCCGCGTTCCCTTTTGCGAGACTCTTCTCGATGCGCGGAACGATAGCATGTCTGTTGGGAAAGGACGCATCTGAGGCCAGCACGGCAAACTCGTCCCCGCCCAACCGGGCAAGAATGTCCGAATCGCGGAATGTATCCTCTAACGCAGCAGCGGCCCGGATAAGTGCCACGTCCCCCGTCTGGTGTCCGAAGGAATCATTGATTTCTTTCAGATTGTCCACATCGCAAAAGAGGAGAAGCACGTTTTCATCATGGCGCTGCGCCAGTTTAAGCTGATGCGTTGCTGACGCCAGGAAACCGCGCCGATTGTAAAGTCCCGTAAGCTCGTCGGTAACGGCCAGCGAACGAATCTCCCGCTCAATTAGCGATTGTCTCAAAGCGCTGGATGCGGCTCGCTGGAGAGCATTGTCCAAGCTCCGTGCGTTTGGCACTCCCAACTTCAGCCCATTCGATATCTCTTCTAACGCCGACAAAATCTCTTCAAGTTCGCGGTCGTTCGAACGCAGAGCGGAATAGAGAGCCTCCTCCAAGGTTTCTTTAGGTGTGCTCTTTCCGCGATCCATGCAAAGCACTTTCGCGTTTAAGCCGCGACGAGCGGGAGATAGACCCTCAAGATAGGCTTGGTCGCCAACAAGCTTATCGATATCTTGTAAAGAACCTCGCAAAGGCCTCGCTCCTCTGATACTCGTTACTCAACTAATCTAGTTTTCGGGCCATCCACGAACTATCAGGTAAAACCTGTATTCGCCTTCTAGGGGATACTCATGCGATTTGCTTTCATTTCTTTTCGTTTCGATGAAA
The DNA here is from genome assembly GCA_963784015.1 of uncultured Acidobacteriota bacterium. Lineage (GTDB taxonomy): Bacteria > Acidobacteriota > Terriglobia > Acidiferrales > UBA7541 > Acidiferrum. The sequence goes on along the minus strand of CAWAPX010000013.1, from coordinate 1,548,417 downwards.
CGCATGTTTTCTGCGGGTCGCCGGCGAATACGGCATCCTGCACAGATTCCTACCCCCATCACCCGATGGGATAACTCATGGCGGATTTCTAAAATGCAACTCATGTAACAGGACGTTTTTCGGTTCGCGTCCTCTAATCGCGCTCGCAATCCGCGGAGCCCGCAGCTCGAGAGCAACACCGGGTAAACGACGGATGCGCAGGCAGAAGGAAACACAATGCGTACTGTTTTTTCAATTCGTTGGTTGCTGTTTACCCTGGGAATGCTGCTCGTGTCCGTCGCATCTTCTGCGCAGGTCCGAGTCGGAGTAGCCGTAACGATTGCTCCCCCTGAACTACCTGTCTATGAGCAGCCAATCTGCCCCGGCGATGGCTATCTGTGGACCCCTGGATATTGGGCTTACGGTGATGATGGTTATTTTTGGGTACCGGGAACCTGGGTAGTGGCTCCCGAAGTAGGTTTTCTCTGGACTCCGGGCTATTGGGGCTGGGGTGATGGCGGCTACTTTTTCCATGAGGGCTACTGGGGCCCGCAAGTAGGTTTCTACGGCGGGATTAACTATGGTTTCGGTTACTTTGGCCATGGTTTTGAAGGTGGGCGGTGGGATAACGGACACTTCTTCTATAACCGCGCCGTGTTGAACGTAAACGTGAATGTGATTCACAATGTTTACAACACACGCGTGAACGAAACGACCGTCACCCGCGTTAGCTTCAATGGCGGCAATGGAGGCATCAACGCGCGTGCCACTGCGCAAGAAGAAGCAGCCGCGCATGAACGTCATATCGCTCCGGTGGCTGCGCAAACCGAGCACATCCAAGCCGCACGTTCCAACCCTGAGCTGCGCGCTTCCGCAAATCACGGCAAGCCGCCTGTCGCCGCCACTGCTAAACCCGGAGAGTTGAAGGGTGGCGGAGTGGTGGCTGCCAGAGAGGGCGGAGCGGTTCATGAATCGGCCGCACGTCCAGAAAACAATGCCGCTGCGCACCCAGAAAATACGGCTGCTGCTCGTCCCAATCCTGCCGTCCATCCCAAGGATCTTCCGGCCACGGAACGCCCTGCTCCGCCAAACACCGGGAACGCAAAAACAGATAAGAAATATCAGCAGCAACAGACAAAGTTGCAGGCGCAGCAGGATAAGGAGCGCCAGAATCTCCAGAAAAAACAGGATCAAGAGCACCAGAAGTTGACTCAACAGAAGGCTAATGACACAAGGACACAGCAGGTGGAGAAGCAGCACCAACAACAAACCCAACAACTGGCGCAAAAGCACGCGCAGCAACAACAGCAATTGCAGAAACGTCAGGCGCCTCCGCAGCATCAGGCGCAGGCCAAGCCGCCGAAGTCGTAATCGCCGGCACGAAGCAAACGGGCGAGGTATCAGCCAAATCAGCTGGTACCTCGCCCGTTGGTTTTGCCTTGCCCCAGGCGACAGGGCTAAATACAGCGACCACCGGATAGCCTCGCGGTTCACGGTGCCTCAAGCTGAAACAATAGTTGAGAGTCATCGAAAAACTGCGAGGCCACAAATGAAGAAACTATTTCTACTACCGCTTTTTGTTGCCACGTTGGGAGCTCCTGCGCTTATGCAGGGGAAATCCCAAGCGCCGGCTCAGGATAATAAGCGATCAGATTTAATGGATATTAAAGGCACCGTAAGATCGGAAAACACAAAAATTACCTTCATCGCCGACGAGGGCGGAAAATCCTGGGATGTGCTCAACCCAGAAACTCTGAAGGATCACGTGGGGCTACACATCCAAGTAAATGCTCACGTAGACTCTGACAAAGGTCAGATTCACGTAGTTTCGGTAATACTCCTCTAGTCAGCGTTTCTGAAAGTTTGGTTAATCCACGCAAATGGAGGCCTAGTGGATACGAAACCTGCCGAGCCAAATGGCAAGCGTACAAATGCGCAGGCGAAATCCGAACCCATTGAACTCCTGCGTGGAGACTCAATGGACCAGCTCCGGCAGAACATGGAATCCGCTGTAAGAAATCGCGCCTACGCTATCTATCAATATTGCGGTGGGGCCCCAGGAAGAGACCTGGGGCATTGGACAGAAGCTGAGGGAAAGCTCGTAAGTTCGAATTTGGAAATCCGTGGATCGGGGCCTTGGTTTCATTGCAATTGCCCCGTACCGGCAATCCCAGCGCAGCAAATTCAGGTCGCCATCGATCCCTCGCAAGTCATAATTCATCTCGGTGGCGAATCTGGCGCAACTGCTGTTCCTGCAGATTACCCTTATCCCATTTTTTACTGGGCCAAATGGCCCGAGAAGGTGGATCCCTCCACCGCTGCCGCTTATGTTCGGGATTCAAATTTAACAATCGAAGTGAAGAAAATCGATCCACCTGCGGCAAATCCCACGGCTACGCCAGTCAGCAATAAAGCCACTTGATCTGCTTGGTTCAAGCGGTTTGGCTTTTTCGCTTCTCTTCCGGCCTGGGGGATAGCACTTTGACGGATTTCAATGATTGTTGATATTCCTGTTGAAGCTCCTGTTCTGCAAGCACCCAGTCCGAAATATCGTAACCATGTTCCCATTTACGCCGCTCGTAGATTTGATACGCGCGCTCGGCGATGTCTGCTTGTGTTGGCATTTTTGGTAGATTGTCACTCATAAGGCCCCTTTCGGTTCTCTTCTGATGTTCGCACCACTCGACAAATCAATTTCTGTCTCACTCTCTACGCTCTCGTTTACTTCCCTTCCGCCGGCTTTGCTGGATCCTGCGAATAAATCAGGGCCGTGTAAGGAGGAATTTTTAAAGTTGCCAAAAATCCGCCGGCTTCTTTTTTCGCCGTCACATCAGTTGCTTCCGAGCCAAAATCAGCGCTATAACCCGACCAGTCCGAATTCAAGCGAAGCTTCCATATTCCTTCATGGGGAAAAGCCACTTTTATGTCTTCCGCCCACTTGTGGGCAAAATTTACGGCTACGAAAACATCATCGCCGGCGCCGCCCTCATTCCAACGGTGGTACGCGCACAGATTCTTCGCTTCATCCAGATAAACCAGGTTTACATTGGAACCGGTCAGACCACGCGTTGTTTTTTCTTTATTGAGGCGCAGCGAAATGAGGTCGCGGTAGAGACGCACGATACCGCGATATTCCTTTTGCTGATCCCAGTCTAGAGGCTGGCTGTCTTGAAACCACCCACCTGATAAAAATTCCTGGCCTTGAAAAATCATGGGCACGCCAGGAGAGGTAAAAACAATAGCGGCAGCTAGCGTCGAGCGCTTTTGCGCAAACCAACCCTCTGAATTTTCCGCGTCGATCTCGTGGGGAACGCGCGACTTCCCATTCGCCACTTCATCGTGCGATTCGCTATAAATCACCCTCTGAAAGGGATCGTCGTTAAATCTCTGAACGATTGCTTCAGCCAGCGCCTTCATGGAACGCGATTCATCGGTCGCCGCAACAGCCACCGAACGCACCGGATGTACAAATTGCGCGCACCATTGCGTGTGATAGCCGGCGCCGCCTTCGCCGATCGATTTCGTGAGCCAGGCGTTGTCTCGCAGATCCTCGGCTATGGATATCTTCGTCGGATATTTTTCGCGAATTTCGCCATTGATCCACTGCGCCAGGCTCCAGCCTTCGGGGAGATCGCTCCCGGGATCGTTGTCGCCCCGCACCGTACGAATGTAGATCGTCGAATCCATTCGCAAGCCATCCATGCGAAAGTCTTCCAGCCACATCATGGCGTTGTCGCGAATGAATTGTCTTACTTCCTTGCGGCCATAATCGGGACGTGTTTCCCCCCAGGGCGTCGCGGCCCGCCAATCGCTGTAAAAATATATGCCACCCTTCCCATTTTCCTGCCATCCATCGAATTGCCACAGATCGAGATCGCTCGGGCCGAAGTGGTTATAAACCACATCCATGACTACGCCGATTCCGCGCTTGTGCGCGGCTTTCACAAACTCCTTTAGCGCTTGTGGTCCGCCGTAATTTGTCTCAACGGCGAACAGATGCGCGGGATTGTAACCCCAGCTACGATCGCCGGCGAACTCTGAAACCGGCATAACCTCAATGACGTTTGTGCCAAGGCGCTGAAGATAGTCGAGTTTCTCAATAGCCGCTTGAAACGTGCGGACCTTGTCGCCATTTCCATCTCCGAAGGTGCCCACATGCATTTCATAGACAGTGATTTCATTGATAGGCGGAAGACGAAATTTATCGTCGCCCCAGTCAAAAGAACGGTCATACACGACCGCATTGCCAACCGAGTTGGTTACTTCCCTGGCATAAGGATCAATGCGCGTCACTTCGATATCGCCATTCTTTAGAAAATAGCGATACTCGTCCCCCACTTTCGCATTCTCAATGTGTTGGAACCAATAGCCATCGCCTTCATTCGTCATGGGATTGGCGCGTTTATCCCATTTGTTAAATGTTCCGATGACGGAAACAAACTGTGCATGAGGAGCCCAGACGCGGAACGAAACTCCTTTTTCCTCTTGTTGAAGGATGGATCCCATACCGCTCGCTGGCTTGGTAGACGTAGCGCTCATGGTCGTTTCCTGTTTTTTTGCTGCTTGAATTTTTTAGAGTGTCAGAATCCTAATGTTTTGCATGTCGGGTAAATCCTGTAGCGGCATGGGAAGCCTCGGAATACTCATGCCAATGAACCTTGGTATCTTGGCTTCCATCCTCATTTTGCGTGCTCGCGCTGTCCGACCTATGCCGCACTTTTCTGATTACTCCATGCAAAAATACTTGCAATAGCGCATATGCAGCGACACAAAGAGTTATTCCTAGAAGAGTGAAGGAGAATACCCTGAATAATTCCACGATCATCTTCAATGAGTCGAGCATGGATTATCCCCAGAGAATTCCTCTGAGTGCGCCTCCTAAATAAATATTAGAATTGGCTGGCTCTATGTTCTATGGGGTGGTCACTGTATAAACGACAGGAAAAGTCGTTACAGAAAGGATTGCCCGCAACGGCGATCTATTTCATCTTGCAGGCTTTAGGCCCGTATTCGGACGCGGCGGCAAACCTGTTTCTTGCTGTCGCGCTAAACAGCAGGCGGGTTGCCCTGCAAGAGATCATTCGCGAGTGCCAATGCGCTAGTTGCGTTCGTTGAATCATTGAGACGGCCACGGGCAAAATCGCGCGTGCCACCGCCTTTGCCGCCAACTTTTGCCAAAACTTCTTTTAAAAGAACATTCATGTCTTTTGCTGCGGAAGGATGCTGCGCAAAGAGAATGTTTCCAGAGCTCGCTCCTGCCAGGAGTGCGATCGATTTTTCCGTTTTTGCAATCTCCGTTGCGAAGTGACCCAGAAATTCAGGTTCGGCGTCTTCGACAACTTGCCGAACAATGCGAAGTCCATCGGAGTTCGGCACGGCTTCGCGCACCGCTTGGCCGGCCTCTATCTCCGCGAGGCGTTGCAGCAGGGCGCGCGTCCTCTTGAAATTGGCGTCACGCTCAGAAAGCGCGCGCTCCGCGGCTGCGATCAGTTCTTCGGGCGCACAGCTCAGTTTTTCCGCCGCGGTTCGAATACGAAGAAAATCCTGGCGAGCAGTGCGTTCGGCGCGCGCGCCGCAGACGAATTCAACGCGCCAGTCTTGCCGCATTTTTGTGCAACGCCGCACAAGAAGCGTTCCAATCTGGCCCGTGCTCTTCACGTGCGTACCGCCGCACGGCTGCAAGTCAGCGCCCTCTATTTCAATGGCGCGCAATATTCCCGCGCGGTCGACTTCTTTGCGCACGCCGAGTTCCGCCAGGTCTTCTGCCGTTCCGTAGCGAACGGTTAAGGGCCGATCTTCAAAGATAATTTTGTTGGCGGCACGTTCCGAACCTTCGAGCACTTCGTCCGAAGGTTCGGGACCTCGCAAATCGATGGTGCAGAAATCTACGCCCAGATGGAAGGAAACCGTTGGCCGCCCATATCGTTCTTGAAATATGGCTGAGAGCAAGTGCTGCCCCGAGTGTTGCTGCATGTGATCGAAGCGGCGTGGCCAGTTGATGCAGCCAAGGACATCCGGGCTACTGGGGCGGCGGTCGACAATATGAATGATTTCGTCCCCATCGTCGCGGACATCGAGTACATTCGCGTCTCCGATTTTGCCCAAATCGTTTGGCTGGCCGCCCGAAGTGGGATAGAAGGCAGTGCGATCGAGAACCAGTCCCCAGACCTGCGATGTAATTCCCGAATTCACGTCCGGCGGTCGTACTTCACAATACATGATTCGTGCGTCGAACTCTTTCACGTAGGCGTCGTCGTAATAGATTCGGTGTGTCTTCATAGAGGTTTGAAAGTTTACGCCTGCAGAGCGCGTTGCCACGCTTCCGAATATTTGTAGCCTGTCCCAGTATTGAATAGCACTACGGTCTCGTGCGGCTTGATCCAGCCCGAGGTCACGAGCTTGCGCGTCGCGCTCACCGTAGCGGCACCTTCCGGCGCAGCGAAAATTCCTTCGAGCGATGCGAGCTCTTTCCCATCTTGCAGCATCTCTTCGTCGGTTACGGTCAATGCCGTCCCGTGAGTTTGCTTGAGCATACGCAAGATCAGGAAGTCGCCGAGCGGACCGGGAACACGAAGGCCCGAAGCCAAGGTCGCGGCGTTCTGAAAGAACTCCGAAGTTGGCCGCTGCGCTTCCCAAGCTTTGACGATTGGCGCGCAGCCTTCTGCCTGCACCGCAACCATCCGAGGCCGTTCCGCCCCAATCCAGCCCATCTCCTGCATTTCGTCAAACGCTTTGCACATCCCGATGAGGCCCACACCCCCGCCTGTGGGATAGAGGATTACATCCGGCAGCTTCCCGCCCAGCTGTTCCCAGAGTTCATAGCCCATGGTCTTCTTGCCTTCGATGCGGTAAGGCTCCTTCAAGGTGGAAACGTCGTACCAGCCTTCGCGGTCTTTGTGCTCAGCGACGTACTTGCCGCAATCGGAGATTAAGCCCTTTATTTTTATAACTTTAGCGCCAAATGCCTGGCACTCCATAACGTTAGCCGAAGGCGTATCTGCGGGCATGACGATCACTGCAGGAATACCAGCCACAGCAGCATAGGCCGCCAAAGCGCCCCCAGCGTTTCCCGCTGTTGGAGCTGCTAAAGCCTTTGCGTTCAACTGTTTGGCGCGCGTCACGGCAGCAGTCATGCCACGCGCCTTGAAAGAGCCGGTCGGATTCAGGTCTTCGTATTTAACCAACAGGTTAAATAATCCGAGCTTTGAGCCAAGTCTTTTGGCCGGTAATAATGGTGTCATTCCTTCCCCGAGCGTCACCGGAGGGTCGTCTGGCAGAACCTCGGCATAACGCCAAAGCGATTTTGGACGCGATTTGAGGCTCTCCAAGTTGAGCGTTTTGGCGGCCAGTTTCAGATCATACTTCGCATATAGTGGCTTGCCGCAGGTGCAAAGGTGCTGCTCAACGGTGGAATCATACTTCTTTCCGCATGCGGAGCATTCCAGCTCCAAGACATTCGTTCGATTGGTCATCAGCGGAAGTCTATCACAGGCCTTTTTGGCTATTCTTTTGGCGGCAGAGGGTCTCTGGCGTTTCGGTAGGCATCTCAGATTGAAGGTATAATGGAGAGATGAGCGTCCGGCTGATCGCCTTGGATATTGATGGCACGCTTCTGGATAGCCGTTGGCAGCTTCCGGAGGCCAACCGGGCCGCCATTTCGGAGGCCACTAAGCGAGGGATCGAAGTAGCCCTTGTGACCGGACGACGCTATGATTTTGCTCTTCCCATTGCGCGTCAGATCGAGGCACCGCTGACGATGATAGTCAGCAACGGAGCGGTCATTCGCACCTTCGACGGCGAGACGCACGTACGACACTTGCTGGCTCGAGAGACCGCCGGTCGTGTTTTGGAGTTGACCCGGCCCTGGCGGGATTGCGCCGGAGTCGTGTTTGATCGACGCCGCGAAAATCAAATTGTCCTTGAGTCGATAAACGAAGACGATCCGATTCGCACCGCTTACTACACACGCAATCGCGAATTCCTGGGATTGGCAAATCCGCTGGAGAGTTGTCTCACCGAGGATCCTATCCAGGTGATGCTGAGCGGAAACGTTGCTCGGATGCGGGATGCAGAGGCGGCACTTAGAGGCGCGGCACTCGCAGCAGAGTTCGCGCTGGCCGTAACTGTCTACGAAAGCAGAAATTTTTCGATGATCGACGTGATCAATCCGGTTTGTTCCAAAGGGGCTTCGCTTGCAGAGTGGGCTGCTTTGCGAGGAGTCTCTCGCGAGGAAGTCCTGGCTATCGGTGACAATCGCAATGATTTGGAGATGCTCACGTTTGCAGGCATTCCAGTAGTGATGGGAAACGGCGTTGCGGAATTGAAAGGGTTTGGTTGGCACGAAACCGCGAGCAACGACGATAGCGGTGTTGCCGCGGCCATTCAACATTTTGCGTTGCGAGAGGCCGCACCGTGCGCCTGAAATGCACTCTACTCTTGTGCGCGCTTTTGTTTGTCGTGGCGCCGACTTTGCGCGCGGAGTATGTGAATCTGCGGAACGGCCAGCGGCTTCATGTGACGAGTTATCAACTTCTAGGCGACAAATATCGACTCCAAATAGCGGGAGGAGCTGTGGAAGTTCCGATGGAGGAAGTTGTCTCCATCGACCCGGAAGATACGTTTGCTCCGCTGCCTCCCTCGATCGCTCCGGCAGCGCCGTTGCACGAAATTGTGAAGGCAGCGGCCACTCGCTACAGCGTCGACGCCGATCTGATCTTCAGCGTGATTGCCGCGGAATCAAATTTCGATCCGAAAGCCATCTCGAAGAAGAATGCGCGCGGGTTGATGCAGCTATTGCCGCAGACCGCGACGCGATTCGGAGTGCAAGATATTTTCGACCCCAAGGAAAACGTCGACGCGGGAACGCAGTACCTGCGCGAGTTGCTTCAACGCTACAACAATGACCTAGTGCTTGCTTTGGCTGCTTACAATGCAGGGCCGGAACGGGTTCAGCGGTTCGGGCGAGTGCCACCGTATGCCGAGACAGTTTCCTACATTCGGCGTGTGAAGCGCGGATACGAGAAGAGCAAGGCTGGGTTATCGCTTGAAGCTGCGCCTGGTCCGTCCGATAAGAAAATCATTCCTTCTTTAGCACCAACGCCGAGCAAAGATGTAGCCGCTTTGCAGCTTAGTCTCTCGAATTAATCCTAATTCTAAAATTTTCATGTTAGTGGGCGATTGGCTTTGCGCCATTTGCCGGCCTGCGGATTGCTTTCAGCTTGGGACGGGCACGGCGTGCCGTGCCCCTACGAGAGGATTACTATTGATTGGGATTCGGATTTGGACCTGAGTTTGGTGGCGCTGCTGTTGGAGGAGCCGGCGGCGGGTTTAAGGGATTGGTTGGCGGACCGCCGTTAGGATTCGGACTTTGACCTGGCATGCCCGTGCCAACGGGAGCCCCCAATGGCGTCCCAGGCGCAGCCCCAACACCCAGGTCTTTCGATGGATCCCAGATAAATTCGAACAGTCGATAATTGTGCGCTGTCTCGTAAACAATCACAGAAGGATGATTAATCTTGCTGCCTATTCCGATAATGTTTCCACCCATCAGGACAGGCGTATTGCCAGCAGGAACTGCTTGAGTACCGATTCCTGTGCCAGTTGTATCAGTTCCCTGTGCCCCCGTGCCGGGTGCGGCGACTCCTGTCCCGGGGGCAGCGCCGGGCGACCCAATGCCGCCTGCTGGGGCAGGCGTTGGCTGACTGCCAAAGCTACCAAAGCTAGAACCAGTTGCGCCGCCAATTTGTCCTTGTCCACCCGCCACCGGCATCTGGATCCCGCCCTGGGGCGGTTTAAGGCTGCCGATAAGATTTCCCGCTGGGCCAACGTAGATCAGGCGCCACGAACCATCTTCCTTGTTCATGGGGTCTTTATACGCTTGCCGCATGAAACGAAGGTTGCCGACCTTGGGTTTGACTAGATCGTCCATGGAGGTCGGGAAACGGCCCAACTTACGATAGTAAAGTTTGATCCCGCGCGTATATTGCTTACCGCGCCAGATCATCTCCTGCTCTTTCTCCCGCTGGCCCTGCGTGTACACACGCAAACCAATGGACATGGTGCCAACGGCAACCAGCGCGAGCAGAAACACAACCAGAAGTAGGGCGTAGCCGCCTTGTTTAGTCCGCGAGCTCGTGTGTGCGAATCGGTTTTTCATGCGGACGGCGGGGCGGCCTGTTCGTCCAGTGGCATGGAGCCAGGAAGGCCGCTCGAAATCTCCTGGAACTCGAGAGTGGAGTTCCCCACCTTCAAAATGCGATACCGGCCAAGCAGCGTGTCACCTTCGCTCACGATGAAAATGTCCTCGCCGTCGGTAATGAAGGCACGCCGCGGTGATCCTGTCGGAATCGTGCCGTAGCCAAAAAATTTGAGATTCGGAGGCACTTGCGCGGTCGTAGGCTTCGGTGGAGGCTGAGGAGGAGCCTGCGGTGGGGCATTCTTTGTTCTGTCAATCGTTGCTTGTATTTCCTGAGGTGTCGGAGGCGCAATCATGCTGAAGGGGTTGCGGCCGTTGCTCTTGTATTCGGTTTCCTGCGCACGCTTGAGTTCGCCCCAGCGAATCTGCGGATTGTCTTCCCCCAAAGGCTTGTAGTCTTGAATGAAACTCGCCGTTATTGTCGCTGGCGTATGATTGCGCAACTCTAAGACCCATACGAGCGCGGCCACGACGACCAGCACGACAAGCACGATAATTTGTTGTTTCTGCTTCATGTCGCATCCCGAAAATAAGTTCGAACGTGCAGACCCACACGAATAGGCCCGGTGGCGGCTTGAGACTGTGTGTCCGTAGCCAGCGCCAAGCCATCGACAACGTAGAATCTCTCGGAGCGCTGCAAGCCGTTCACAAAACGCACAACGCTGCCATAGTCTCCGTTGACGGTTGCATCGATGCTCATCTCAACTACGCCGCGGTTGGGGACTTCCTTCTGCCTGTTAATCTGAGTCTCGATGTGCAGCCCAGCTTTTTTGGCGATTTCATCGAGTTCGGCGGTGATCGAAGAAGAACTGGTGCTAGCCGAAGCTAGCGCCTTTTCGAACTTATCGCAGTCACTCCGCGTGAGTGGCATATTATCTTTGATAGACTGCGCCGACTTGATGTCGCCTTTCAGGACGCCGAGCTTCATAGTTTGCTCGTCGAACTCCTTTTGCGGCGTTTGAGGCGAAGAAGATAGCCGCCAGCTATAGATAGCCAGCCCGAGGTCCGCAGCCAGAAGCAATCCGAGCACGATCAGGATGGCGCGCTTTTGTAATGTAAAATCCCGGTGCATCAGCTCCTCAAGTATTCCGCATTGAGTTCCACAACGATCTGGTCAGCGCCGGCCCCCGACGTGGGATGCTGCGTGGCGACCAGTTCGATGTGCGTAAAGGTTTTCGAGTCTTCCAGAGCTTTCAAGAACTTGAGTTTGGCCTCATCGCTGGTAGCGCCGATGATGAATTTCACCTCGATGCGGCCTTTCACCTGCTTTGGCTCGATACTGACAACGCGCACGCCTGCGGGAAGGACCTTCTCTAAATCCATGAACATCAGCGTCCAGTTGAAGCTTCGTGCATCGATGAGGTTGTTAATGTAAGCGGCGCGGTCGTGCAGATTCCGATTTTCGTCGAGGTTGAAGAAGTGTTCCAAGGAAGCGCGCTGCTCCTCAAGCTCCGCCACCTGTTGAAGTATTTTTGCGGATTTGGCTCGCATTTCGGCGTTGGCTTTGCGCGCCAGGTAGACGTGCCAGCCAAGGCTCAGGAAAACGATAGCCGCGATAGCGCCTACGAGGCCTGCGCCGGCCACAAATTTCCGGTGGGCCACAAGAGGCTTAGTCGCTAGATTGAGCCGAATCCTCATCCTTCTCCTTTTGCTTCCTTACTCAAAACTCAAACCGAACTATTCTATCCGCGATGCAACATCCATCCCACTAATCCGTCCAGCTCCCGGTCAGCCATCGGACGCGCATCCGAAGGAATGCGCCCTTCAGAGACGCCCGCTTGAAGCAGCGAACGAACTTCGCAATGAAACTCTTCCTCGAGAGGCGCCACAAATTCGGGCAGACGGGCCCCGAGTCCTGCGACGCGCACGGACTGAATGCCTTCCTGCCAGGTGTCCTGGTAATACGCGGCAACGGGATAAATGTCTTCGAGCAGCATGTGCGGCGTCAGTGCAGCACCACGCGCAGGCAGTTCCGTGCAGCGGTAGCCGCATAGCACACCTTCACGGACAATCGCGGTGGTCAAAGAAGGACCGGAAACGCGCGCGAGAAGTGTGGGCTTGTGTTCTTCCACCAGAGCGATGGCTGCCAGCGAGGAACTGAGCACAACTCCCGGATGCAGGCCCGCCGCTTCGGCAAGAGATTCGTATTCGCGGATGATGCGCAAACGAGCCAGCGCGGTGACGACGTCTACCCCCGCTTCTCGGGGCGATTGCCGCATGTAGGAAATGAGCGTTTCGTCGACTTCAAACGGTACGCTTTTTTTCAACTTCCAGCGCAGCATGGGATCGGCTTCTTCTTTCGAGCGCGGGAAGTCATCAAAATGCTGGACGAAGACGCGAATGACCGGGTCGGGCAAAATCAGCGCGACGCTCTCGTCCTTGGCGCGCAGGGTAGAGCACACGCCGGTGAACGCAGACTTGAGGGCAGCCGCATTTATGATATTGGTTTCGACGGCTGAGGGAACCAATGCGCCCGGTGGAAGAACCTCGACGGCATAACTGTCTACGCTGCCGGTTCTCGTCCACCGCGCCCCTGCGACGCTGTCGAGTCCAATTTCGATGGCCAAGGGGGGATGTGGTGTGGCATCTAGCCATCGTGCAACTCGGCGCACAAGGTCGCTCTTGAAGATTCCTTGATGAAATGTGGCAGCGCTACTCAACGAAAGTCACCTTATTGATTTCCTTGACGGTGGTCATGCCGGCGCGGATCTTGGCCAAACCGCTTTCGCGCAGTGTAATCATGCCCTCTTCGCGAGCAATGCGCTTGATTTCGGAAGTCGGCCGGCGGTCCACGATCATTTCGCGGATGCGATCGGTCAAATCCAACAACTCGCAAATGGCTGTGCGTCCATGAAAGCCAGTGCCGGAACATTCCAGGCAGCCGGCGCCTTCGGACAACACGACGTCGGACCATGCCGCAGGATCGAGTCCCGCTTCTTTCAGTTCAGCGGCAGAAAAGTTTTTTGGACGTTTGCAATTTTCACAGATTACACGCACAAGACGCTGCGCCATGATGCAATTCAGCGCGGAAACGAAATTGTATGGCTCGACGCCCATGTTGATAAAACGGCCGATGACGTCGGTTACGTTATTGGCGTGAACCGTGGTGAAGACCAAGTGCCCGGTGAGCGCAGATTGAATGGCGATTTGGGCGGTTTCCTGGTCGCGAATTTCGCCGACCATGATCTTGTCGGGGTCGTGACGAAGAATGGAACGCAAGCCACGCGCGAAGGTGAGGCCCTTTTTCTCGTTAACAGGGATTTGCGTGATGCCCTTAAGCTGATACTCGACCGGGTCTTCGATCGTGACGATTTTGTCTTCGTCCGTTTTGATTTCGTTGATGGCGGCGTAGAGAGTGGTGGTTTTGCCCGAACCCGTCGGGCCGGTTACGAGCACCATGCCGTACGGCTCACAAATGTAGCGTCGGAAACGTTTGACCTCGAGCTCGGAAAAGCCAACGACGTCGAGGCTCAAGCTTTGGAATTTCTCGGAAAGCGTTTCCTTGTCCAGAACACGGAGCACGGCGTCTTCGCCATGACTGGCCGGCATGATGGAAACGCGCAGGTCGATGAAGCGGCCTTTGTATTTCACACGGAAGCGGCCATCTTGCGGTACGCGGCGTTCGGCGATGTCCAAGTCGCTGAGAACTTTGATACGCGAGAGAACCGTCGAATGCCATTCCTTCGCGATCGGCTGCATGGCGTGCTGCAGAACACCATCAATGCGGTACTTGACGGCTACTTCGCTGTCGCGAGCTTCGATGTGAATATCACTCGCGCGGCGTTCCAGCGCGGTGAAGATAATCGTTTCGACTAGCCGCACGACGGGGCTGACAGTCGTGTCGCGCGTCAACCGGTCGCCGGATATAGTCTCTTCGCTTTCTTCTTCTTCCTTGGAAACCTGAAGAGTGAATGCCTCCGTCGCCTGCTCGAGAACGCGTTGGGACTGCTCGGTGCGTTTGAGGATGTCGCCAATCTGCTTAGCGGTGGCGACCTTGATGGCCAGCTTTTTTCCAAGCAAGAGGGGGAGCTCGTCGCTGAGCAACACCAGACTGGGATCGGAGACCGCTATCGAAAGCGAATTGTTCTGCACTTCGAGCGGAACGAAGTTGTAGCGGAACATCAAGTCCGCGGGAATCGTGCGGAAAAGCTCTGGATCAATGCGCTGCTCGCTTAGATCGACGAAAGCGCAGCGGTATCTACCCGCGAGCTTGCGCGCAACTTCGCGTTCGTCGAGCGGTTCGGCGTCGCCTGGAGTCCAATTGTGTTCTTGGGTGGCCACTGTTTCCTTTTCTTACTTTGGCGCCGTGTTCGTCAGAGAGAACGAGAAAATCGGCAGATAGAGCGAAATCAAGATAAAGGCTACCAGCAGACCCATAAATATAAGAATAACGGGTTCGATGACAGCCACAAGGGCGGAAAGCCTGACGCCTACTTCTTCTTCGTAAAATTCGGCGACGCTGGTGAGCATGGGAGCCAGGGCACCGCTGGATTCGCCAACTTCGATCATGTCCAAGGCGAGCTCGGGCATCGTCCCTTTCGAGGCTAAAGCGCTGCTAAGCGATTCGCCTTCGCGAACCATTTGTGTCGCCTGTGTTACGGTCGAACGGATAAGCTTGCTGCTGATGGCATCAGAGGCTGTTTGCAAGCCCGCGACCAACGGGGTGCCACCCGTTAACAGCGTAGCCAGAGTACGTGAAAACTGTGCCACCTGGAATTTCAGCAGCGTATCGCCGATAACGGGGATGCGAAATTTCATGCGGTCGAATGCCGCGCCGCCTTCTTCCGTCCTCGACCAGAGCAAAATGCCAAAAGCGGCCAAAAATACTAGCGCGAACGCCCCAATTACCACGTACCGGTAGTCGACCGTGAGTGCAATAAGAAACTGCGTGGGCCCGGGCAGTTCCACGTTCAGGTCGCGATAGAGAATGGCAAATTTGGGGATTACGAAGGTAACGAGATACGTCACGATGATGGTTGCAACGGTGATCAACAGAACCGGATAGACCAGCGTGGCGAGAATTTTTTTCTTAACCCCGGTGCTCACGCGCTGATAAGCGATGTAATAGTCGAGAACTCCGGAAAGATTTCCGCTCTTTTCCCCGGCGAGAATGGCCGTAGCGTAAACTTTGGAAAATACGCCTGCTTCGGAAATGGCTTCGGAGAGCGACTTCCCTTCGCGAACGCGGTCGCGGACTTTGGATAACACCGGACGAAGCTTCGGAGAAGTAGCACGATCCGCAAGAAGATCCAGATGCACGGAGAATCGGCAAACCAGCTTTAATGAGTGTGTTGAACTGCTGGTTGAGGATCAGGAAGTCCGAGCCGCCGAGCTGCCGTTCCCTGCGCCGCTTGGAAAACACGCCAAGCAGGCTGCTCCGATTTTCCACGGAGTAGACGAAAAGGCCCCTCTCAACCAGTTTCTGGCGCGCCTCTGCCAATGACCCCGCAGGCTCGACGTGCGAGAAAACCCGGCCGTTTGCGTCAGCAACGCGGCAGACAAATTCCCCCATGCCTAACAGTTTACCTCATCTAGTTAGTATGCGGAGTAGTGGCCAGGGGTTGGCTGTGCCTTCAGGGAAACGTCCCAACCGTTTAACCGGAAATTAACCCTAAAGCCTTGATTCGGCGGCGGAATCCGCGTTGACGATGGCGACGCCGGGAGGTACATCGAAGCGAAAAAAAGAGTCCGCGAGGGGTGGATCGAAGCGCCAGTCCGCAAATTTGAACTCAACCACGACGCCGCCTTTCTCGCGAACTAGCACGCGGGCCAGGTCTCCCGTGGAGGGCGCAACTTCGAGGTAGACGGATTGATCGGGACTAGCTTCTGTCGTATCCGCTGAGGCGCTTGCGGCGTGCGGGGCAGTACCATCTTCTCCGCGCAACGGACAATACAGGACCGTGTTCCCTAGGGTGTCCGGCTTTTCGGCGGTGGTGGGCTCAACGCGCGCACAGACTCGCGACAATTTCATCTCCCCTGCTAGCAGCGCCAACGGCGTTCGCCAATCCGTGCTTTGCTTCGCGGGGGCTCGCGTGACTGTGTGATCCGCGGGAACATAAAACCACGCCATCTTCCCATCCACCATAAAGAGATTTTTTTCTGGAGATTCGTATTCCCAGCGCATTTTTCCGGGCCGGCGAAAATAGGCGATCCCCGCCTCGGAACGCACTACCTGGCCACTCTCGGAGTAGCGCTCGAGAAAAGTCGCCTGCAGCGTGTGCGCTCCTCGGTAGCGCGCCTCCAGTTTCGCTGCAATCGATTTTGACTCGGGTGTAGTGGCGGAAACAGCCGCCAGCATCGCACACCCGTAGGCTAAGAACGCACGCATCGCAAGTAGTCTAACAAGTAGAGCGCTAGCCGCAAACGATGCACTTTTGCTCTGCGCTCGGTTATAAAAGCAAAAGAGCACGGCGGCTTCCCGTGCTCTCTTTAGCTCAGTCCAATTTCGTTGGCCTGAGAATTCGATTATTGAATAGGCGGGCTTGCGTTCGTGCAACCAGCTCCGTTGGGAGTAAAGCGGATCACGCTGGTCTGGTCCGAGCAAAACATGCGCTGTCCGGAGACTCCATAAGATGTGGGCGTCGCTGTAACGCTGTACGTAACCGAAGGGGTCAACCCGTCGCCCGTGAAAGCAAAGGCGTATCCAGCTTTGGTGCCCGAAGAAAGTACCTCGTCCAGTAAGCAAGCGTTTGTCGAAGTTGCAGTGCAAGGGTTATTCCCGCCCAGTGCGATCAATGTCGTAGGAAATCCGACGCTTTGATAGGTGCTGGAGTAAGTGATCAAAGCCGTATTGATGGTGCGCACGGATTGCGCTGCCGAGGCTTCATTCGCCACGAGGCGCGACCGGAGATAATTCGGAACTGCAATGGCGGCCATGATTAAAATAATGGCCACAACGATCAGCAGCTCAATTAGGGAAAATCCGTCTTGTTTTCTTTTCATAAAATTATCCCAAAAAACATCCCACCCAATTTTCTTGCAACGGCCTGTTTGCTTCTGGCCTAGTAAGTAGCACTCCGAAGGCCATTCCACGCGTTTGGCGACAAGGCGCAAGCGATTGATTCATCAGCACTTAGCCTTGCCTCGACAACCTCCGAGCACACCGCTTGGAATCCAATGACACTAAACGTCATTTTCATTTTGGTTTCCGACGAAAAACGTCGATTCTTCTGGCCCGTTCGGAGCTCAATTCCTATTTTGAAATGCTCGCAAGACGTTTCACGAGATCAGAGTCGGTGATTGGGACGTAGAACGCGGAGCCAGTCATTTACTATTCCGCTTTGGAATTGCTTCGAGGACATTCGAGGGATTCGGCAAACATTTGCGCGACTCAAGATTTTGTCGAAGTGGTCCGCGGAGTTCAAAGACCGCCTTGCAGACCCAAATTGGGAATTAGAACGTCTGCGCACAAAAAACAGAGCACGGGATCTGATCCCGTGCTCTGTCGATTCCTTCTTCGACCGGTTGCCCGGTCGAAGTTTAAGCTTACTGAAGCGCCGGGCTAGCTGCCGTGGCGCCTGCACCCGTTGCGCTGTAACGGATCACACCAGACTGGTCAGAGAAAAACATACGCTGACCGGTGGTGCCAACCGTGACAGGGGTGCCCGTGATCGAGTAGCCGACGGAAGGAGTGTTGCCATCCGACGTCAAAGCAAAGATGTATCCGCTCTTCGTGCCGCCTGCGAGAACCTGGTCAAGCAAGCAAGCGTTCGTCGAGGTAGCCGTGCAAGGCGTGGTCCCGCCCAAAGACGCCAGAGTTGCGGGGAAGCCGGCGTTCGGGTAGGTGGACGAATACGTAACGGCGGAGGTGTTGATCGTACGGATCGAACCAACCGCAGACGCTTCGTTGGCCGCCATACGCGACCGGAGGAGGTTAGGAATTGCGATAGCTGCGATGATCAAAATGATCGCCACGACGATCAGCAATTCGATAAGTGAGAAACCCTTCTGCTTCTTCATTTTCAACTATCTCCTTGAGAGTGTGAGAGTTTTTAGTGCCAGAGCACGCAGTACTTAAGGCAAGGCGGATGCCACTCTAGCCGCTTCAGGTACCCAGTGCAGAAAATCGAGTAAAGCTTTTATTTTCTATACCATACAGAGATGCCCTCCTCGTACAATCCGGTCTGGTGGGTCCGGCTGGTACCCCAAACCCGCTGAATTGACTCTTTTGGTCAGCGTCTTCAGACGAAAAATGGCAGTTTACATCGATCAGCGACACTGCTTGTCTTGCCTTTTGTGGAGCAACACCCTCAGTTTCTATAGGTTATGCTTCTTGGCGTAGTGGCGGAAGGACCGATAGCTGATCTTCAGTAGGTCCGATGCCTTTGTCCGGACACCGTTGGATTTCTCAAGCGCTGCAAGCAGGTACCTTCGCTCGGTTTCGGCTATCTCTTTTTCGAAGTCGAGCCCCTCGGCTGGAAAGGACGGTTCGCCCGCAGCTCCGACACCCACAGCTCCTGCTGAGGAGTACCCGGCAATACGATCTGGGAGCACCCGCAAAGAAATCTCCCCGGTGGTCTCGAGCGCAACGGCTCGTTCCATGGTGTTCTCAAGCTCACGGACGTTCCCTGGCCAGTCGTAGGATTCCAAGCGACGAACCGCCTCAGGCGAAAGTCCCTCTATAGGCTTCTCCATGGTCTTTCGGAAGGTTTCCAGAAAGTGCCTCGCAAGTAGGGGGATATCCTCGCGACGTTCCCGCAAAGCGGGGAGTTGAATGGGAATAACGCTCAAACGGTAGTACAAGTCTTCGCGAAAGCGCCCTTCGGCAATCTCCTTTTCAAACTCCTTGTTGGTGGCCGCGATAATACGAACATCGACGTCAATCTCTTCGGTGCTGCCAATGGGCCTGACTTTGCCTTCCTGCAGGACACGGTAAAGTTTTACCTGCATGGTCAAGCTCATATTGCCTATCTCGTCCATGAAAAGCGTGCCGCCATGGGCTGCCTGAAAAAGTCCCTGGCGATTCTCGTTGGCACCGGTGAATGCGCCTTTCATATAGCCA
This sequence comes from uncultured Acidobacteriota bacterium, assembly GCA_963784015.1. Lineage (GTDB taxonomy): Bacteria > Acidobacteriota > Terriglobia > Acidiferrales > UBA7541 > Acidiferrum. The sequence goes on along the minus strand of CAWAPX010000013.1, from coordinate 1,529,242 downwards.
AAGAGTTCGGATTCCAAAAGCGTCTCTGGAAAAGCGCCGCAGTTGATGGTGATAAAAGGAGCCTGGGCGCGAAGACTATTTTCGTGGATGGCGCGGGCTACCAATTCTTTTCCAGTGCCGCTCTCGCCGGTGATCAGGACGCGGCTGGTTTGCGGAGCGATGGTTTGGATTAAGTCAAAGATGGCGCGCATTTTGGGGCTTTGACCGATGATGTTGTCGAGGCCCGTCAAGCGGCGAAGTTCGCGGCGAAGGTAACCGGCCTCCTTTTTCCACTTCAGGCTCTCCGCGACTTCCTTTACGGCGCGGCGAAGCTGGTCAACCAACTCGTGGTCTTTTATGACGTAGCGGTCCGCACCGGAATTGATGGCGGCAATGGCCGTCTCCACCGTGGGCACGCCGGTGATGAGCAGGAAAAACGAATTTGGTGAAATCTCCTTGGTGAATTTCAGGAGGTCTACGCCGGTAGCTCCAGGCATGCGGACATCCGAAATGATAATGTCGAAGATCTGCGATTCTAGTTTTCGCTTAGCAGCTTCGACGCTGTGGGCCACTTCAACGCGGTGACCCTCCTTGCGAAAAGTTATCTCAAGGAGCTCACAAATCGAGCGCTCGTCGTCCACCACAAGAATGTGGACCAGCTCATTGTGAGCTTCTTTGACCGCTGCTTTTGTCCCTTGCATAAGACCTCACGCCGTTCGGGGCAATTCGATAATGAACTCCGCGCCGCGATCTTTCTCGGAGATCACACTGATTCTGCCGCTGTGCGCCTGCACGATTTGATAAACGATCGAAAGCCCCAGACCTGTACCGCCCTCAAATCCGGACTGGAGAGGTTCGAAAATTTTTGCGCGCTGTTTGGCGTCGAGGCCGATTCCTGTATCCCGGAAAGCAATGCGCAGCCAAAAAGGAAGCAGCTCAATGCCCACGCTAAGCGTTCCGCCGCCAGGCATGGCGCGAAGCGCGTTATCGGAAAGATTCCAGAAAACTTGCTTGATTTTGCTTGCGTCCACACGCGCCCGCAGCTCGGCCCCGTTGTACGTCCGAACGATCTGATACTTATTCTCGATTTCGGGCTTCTTTTCGAGAAGTGTGAGCGTTTCATCCAACAGGCCGCGGACATCCGCTTCCTGGAATTCGTAGGTCTTCTCGCGCGAGTAATTCAGAAAATCCGTGATGATATGGTTCAAACGCTCCGATTCGCGGCTGACGATGTTCACCAGGTGTTTCTCGTCCTCCTCGAGCGGGACGAGGCGCGCCAATTCCTTCACCGCTCCGGCCATGGCCGTCAGCGGCTGCCGTATTTCATGGGCGATAGCGGCCGAAAGCCTGCCCAGCGCCGCCATGCGATCTCTCGTCGCTAATTCCTGTTCGAGTCTTCGGAGTTCGGTGAGGTCCTGGAAATTGAAAACGTGGCCGCTCCGCGGAGAATTTCTGGTACGCAAAGGAGAAACGGAAATGCCCAAATATCTTTGCTGACCGTCAGGTGTGCGGAAGTCGATCTCTCTGCGCACTACCGGCCGATCGTTCGGCCCTTTCAGGCCAGGGAGCCAGAAATTCTCGTCCAGCTCGGGCAGTTTTCGACCTCGTATATCGGCAAAGCGGTATCCGAGAATCTCTTCTCCAGTGCGATTCAGAAGAACGATCCGGCCCTCCAGGTCGGTCGTCAACAATCCGCCGCGCATCGAATGAATGATGTCTTCCGTAAAATCCTGGAGTTCCAGAAGCTCTTCGCGTTTTTCCTCGAGTTCGATTCCCTTGCGGCGGAGGGATTGCGCAAGCAGGCTGGATAGATAGGCAACCGCGAGGAATCCGAAGAGGTTGCTGAGAAACCAGACGCGGAGTCCTTCCGGTGTCGGAACGAGCAGGAAAGTGCGGGGAATTTTCCCTGCAAAAGCCAGCGCGGTCATCCCGCCAAGGATGGATAGGCATACAGCTGTCGTGACAAACGCAACGCGACGCGAAAACAAAATGCTGGCCACAATAATGACCAGCAAGTAGAGGGAGATGAGATAGCTTTCCTGAATGCCTGTCGTGTAGACGAGCGCGGAAATGATGATTACGTCGGTGGCAACCTGCAATCCGCCTTGCCACCTGGAGCGAGGCAACCAACGGATCAATCCAATGTGCAACAGCCCCAGGGTGACCCAGATGAGCAGGAGGGGAAGAAAGTAACGGTTCGTGCCAGCAGGAAGGACGTACTGCGGCCAGATAAGGTCGACCACCAGAATCAAAAGAATAGTGAGCAGGCGGACACGGGTCAGCCAGCCCAGCCACTCTCTTGTTGTCGTACTTTGATCCATGGATAGCCCGCACCCCTGACGCCAGTATTCCCCCGGGCATTCTTTAGTTTAGACAGAAATGGCGGAGGGCTGGGAGTTCCTTCCCCGCCCTCCGCCAATTGGATAACGCTGGCTGCGCCAGGCTGCGACTAGTGCATCTGGCTCAACTTGCCGATCAAGGAGAACAATGGCAAATACATGGAAATGACCACGCCACCGACGACCACGCCGAGGAAAACGATCATGATAGGTTCCAGAGCGGTGAGGAGGTCTTTCACGGCCGCGTCCACTTCTTCTTCGTAGAAGTCCGCGATCTTCTGCAACATGGCATCCATGGCGCCGGTCTGTTCGCCGACGCTGATCATCTGCGTGACCATGCCCGGGAAAACATTCGAGTCCTTGAGAGGCTCCGTAAGCGATTTGCCTTCTTCAAGGGACTTGCGGACTTGCTGCAAAGCCCGTTCGACAACCGCGTTTCCGGCGGTCCTGGCCGTGATGTCCAGGCCTTCGAGGATAGGTACGCCGCTAGCGATCAAAGTTCCCAGCGTGCGGGTAAAGCGGGCCACGGCGATTTTCCGCATGAGAATGCCGATGACGGGCAACCGCAGGATAGTGGCGTCAATGGCATAGCGCCCCTGCGCAGTGCCGTACCAAACCTTCAATCCAAAGAGCACGGCTCCGAAGGCAATCAAAGCCAGTAAACCGAACACGCTGCCGATCATGTTGCTCATGCCGATGACGATCTTGGTCGGCAGTGGTAGGTCGACGCCGAGGCCGGCGAACAAGGTGGCGAAAATCGGGACGACCTTCCAGAGCAGCAGGATGATAACGCCGCCCGCGACGGTCAAGACGCCTACCGGGTAGACCATGGCAGACTTGACGGCGCGCTGCAGCTTGACGTTCTTTTCAATGTAGGAAGAGAGGCGCTGTAAAATGGTGTCAAGAATACCGCCCGTTTCGCCGGCTTCCACCATGTTGACGTAGAGGGAGTCGAATACTTTGGGGTATTGGCGCATGGCGGCTGAAAGTGTGGCGCCGCCTTCGACCGAACCGCGTGTTCCGGTCAGCACCTTTTGAAACATCTTGTTTTCCTGCTGGCTCGCAAGAATTTCCAAGCACTGAACGAGTGGCAACCCAGCGTCGATCATGACCGAGAACTGTCGCGTGAAGATCGCCAGCTCCTTGGCGCTGACGCCGGAGCCGAAGGTCGGCAAGTTGAATTCCTTGCCCTTCTCGGACATCTTCGTCGGCGTGATCTGCTGGCGCCGAAGCAGGTTCTGGAGCTCCGCTTTGCTTGTTGCGGAAACTTCTCCGCTCACGTTTCCGCCGGAACGATTGGTTCCTTTGTAAGTAAAGACCGGCATATACTTTCCTCCTCAATCCTTCAAATCCACTAACCAAATTCTTTGGCCGCGGGCCTGACAGCCCGGAAAAATATTTACCGCTTGCCCACCGGCTGTTTGGAGCTAGCCGGCCCGCTGCCACCCGGCGAAGAAACTCCGCGGTTAATCATGTCCTGCAGCTCATCCGCATTGGATGACCGCGAAAGAGCCAATTCCAGCGTGATGAGCTTCGAAAAATATGCGTTCGCAAGACCCTGATTAAATGTCTGCATGCCCGTTTGTCCGGTACCGGTCTGCATTGCGGAATAGATCTGGTGGATCTTATCTTCGCGAACCAGGTTTCGGATGGCCGGCGTGGGAATAAGAACTTCCATGATCATCACGCGGCCGCGGTTGTCTGCGCGCGGAAGCAGCGCCTGACAAAGGATGCCTTCCATCACCATGGAGAGCTGCGCTCGAATTTGCGGCTGTTGGTGAGCCGGGAAGACGTCAATAATACGGTTGATCGTAGAAGCAGCGGAATTCGTGTGCAGAGTGGCAAAGGTCAAGTGACCGGTTTCCGCGATACGCAGCGCCGATTCGATGGTTTCGAGGTCGCGCATTTCGCCGATGAGGACGACGTCTGGGTCTTCACGGAGAGCGGCGCGAAGCGAATTCGCGAAGGAGTGGGTGTCCGCGTGGACTTCGCGCTGGTTCACCAGGCACTTCTTGTGGTTATGGAGGAACTCAATGGGGTCCTCGATAGTGATCATGTGCTCTTCGCGCTCGGCGTTAATCTTGTCGAGCATGGCGGCGAGCGTCGTGGACTTGCCGGAACCGGTCGGGCCGGTCACAAGGACGAGTCCGCGCGGTTTGTCGCAAAGTCCTCTTACGACCGTAGGCAAACCCAAGGCATCGAAATTCTTAATTTCCCATGGAATCGTACGAAAGACGGCGGCAACGGCGCCGCGCTGGTTGAAAACGTTGCCGCGGAAACGCGCCAGGTTCTTTAGGCCGAACGAAAAGTCCAACTCGAGGTTTTCTTCGAACCGGTGCTTCTGTGCGTCGGTCAGAACGCTATAGGCTAGCGACTTCGTATCGGCTGCCGTCAGGGGCGGCATATCCAGCGCCCGCAAATGTCCATGAACGCGAACACGAGGCGCGCTATTCGTAGTGATATGGAGGTCGCTGCCTCCCATTTCGATCATCTTTTTGAGCAACTCGCTCAGGGTAATCCCGGCCATCTCTTCACCTTCTTCTTATAGAACCGTCTCGCGCAAAACCTCTTCCAGCGTCGTCTGGCCTAGAGCCACTTTTACCAGTCCACTGCGACGAAGAGTGATCATGCCTTGCTCAATCGCCTTCTTCTTTAATTCCAGCGCGGAGGCGCCGACGAGAATCAATTCCCGCAGCTCGTCGTTCACTTCCATCACTTCGTACAAACCGGTGCGGCCCTTGTAACCACCCTTGTTGCAGGTGTTGCAGCCTTTGCCGTGATAAATTTTAGTCGTCTTGACCTCATCCGGGGAATACCCTGCGTCGATAAGGGCCTGCTCTGGCAATTCCAACTCTTCTTTGCAATTCGAACAGATGCGGCGCACAAGACGCTGCGCGCAAATAAGGTTCACAGAGGTCGCCACTAGGAAAGGCTCAATACCCATGTTCATCAAGCGGCTGATGGTGGATGGCGCGTCATTGGTGTGCAGGGTCGATAGAACCAAGTGTCCAGTTAGCGCAGCTTTCACCGCAATTTCGGCCGTTTCAAAGTCGCGAATTTCGCCGACCAGAATGATGTTGGGGTCTTGCCGCAAGAAGGCACGCAGCGCCGCCGCAAAGTTCAGGCCGATCTGCTCCTTCATCTGAACCTGGTTGATACCCGCCAACTGAAACTCGACGGGGTCTTCGGCAGTCATAATGTTGGTGTCGACCGTATTGAGGCGCGCGACTGCGGAATACAAAGTGTTGGTTTTGCCCGACCCGGTAGGCCCCGTAACCAGCACCATTCCGTAAGGCTTTAAGATGTTGCGTTCGAATTTCTTCAACGACTCCTGCTCGAAGCCGAGCTTCGTCATGTCCAGGCGCAGGTTTTCTTTGTCGAGGAGCCGAAGGACGATTTTTTCGCCGAATAGTGTAGGAACGGTGGAGACGCGGAAGTCGAGTTCTTTCTTTTTGCCGTCGGCCTTGTACTTGATCATGATGCGGCCGTCTTGCGGCAGGCGCTTTTCGGCGATGTCCAGCTTGGCCATGATTTTCAAGCGGCTGGTGATGGCGTCCTTCAAGCGGAGCGGCGGTGTCATGACCGTTTGCAGCTGGCCGTCAACGCGGAACCTCACGCGCATTTCGAGTTCGTAGGGCTCAATGTGAATATCGCTCGCGCCTCGCTTCACGGAGTCCGTCAAGATCAGGTTAACGAGCTTGATGATGGGCGCCTCTTCGGCGGCCTTTTCAAGAGTGGCGGTATCGAGCTCGGCTTCTTCGGCGGCTAGTTCCAGTTCCTGGTCTTCGTCGACCAGGTCCTTCATCATCTTGCTCAGCTCTTCGGTGTTCTGTTCGCTGCCGCCGTAAAACCGCGAGATGGCTTCCCCGATTGCCGATTCGGAGGCCACGACCGGCTCCACGTTGAACCCAGTCATGAACTTGATGTCGTCCATTGCGAACACGTTTGTCGGGTCGGTCATCGCAATAGTGAGAACAGAACCGACGCGCGATAGCGGAATGACCTGGTAACGGAGCGCGGTGTCTTGCGGGATGAGTTTGATTACGTTGGGATCGATTTCGTAATACTTCAGGTTGATCGAGGGAACGCCGTACTGGCGGGAGAGCACACCGGTGATGTCATCATCGGTGATGAAGCCCATCTTCGTCAGGCAGCTTCCCAGCTTGCCACCATTTGAGCGCTGAAATTCGAGCGCCTTCTGGAGCTGGTCCTGAGTGATCAGGCTTTCTTTAATAAGTATTTCGCCCAAACGGACGGACATCCGCAGCACTCCCTGCCGGTTTGCACCCAGAGTCAACATAGCAAACGGCGAGTGAGAAGGTGTGCGGAAATTAAAAAGAAGTTCTGAAATGGCTAATACCTGTCCGCAGGGGCAGGTTTTTGAACGAAGTACAGGTGCAGTTCTTGACTTGCTTGAATACGGTGGCTATCGTGCGAGATAGGGGCTTTTGTATGGAATTGTGCATCAACACCTTGTTCGAACTTGGAGCTGACAAAAAACGTCAGCTGGTTTTTATGGAATTTTGGTTTCAATGCCAGGCCTAGTTCGCGCGACGATTTTTATTCTCTTTTTGAAACGTGTGCTCGCGAACGCGGGGCGCGCCAAGCGTGTGACAGATGCTCGCGGACGAGTTTTCTTTCTTGAAATGATGGTGGTCACGGCATGAGTCGTCTCGATTCCAAACAGCGCTGGACCCTGGTCATCGGCGGGATTCTGGTCACTCTTCTTCTGGCCGCCGTCTTTACTTTTGGCTCGCTCGAAGTTCCATTCGAACCGAAGAGCTGGCGCACGCTCATGCCTCTGTACGCCGTCTCAAGTTTCATCACGGCGGCGCTTCTGGTCTTTGGTCTCATTCTGGGCCGCACCATTTTGCGCTTGTGGGCGGAGACTAGCCGCGAGCAGCTTGGGGCACGTTTCAAAACAAAAATGGTCGTGGGAGCAATGGCCATTTCGCTCTTGCCCATCATCTTCATGTTTATCGTGAGCTATTCGCTGATCAACCGCACTCTCTTGCGATGGTTTCCCCGTCCCCTCGAGATCGCTTCGGAGAAAACGCAAGAACTCATGAACGATTTTGGTCGCGCCCAGATGCCGCGCCTGCGCCGGCTGGCGGCGGAGCTTCAAGAAGACGCTTCCCCATTTTTTGACGACAAATTGCAACACGCTTTTGCAAAAGGCGCTGATGCAGTATGGATATTGGACAAGGATGGCAACTCCACGCGAGGAGGAGTCGTCTGCGAGAATCAAGCCGAAGATCGAAGCGGCCCGATTTGCGCTAAAGTGGGCGTCCTGGGCAAGCCCGTGCAAGCACTGCCGAGCGGTATCGAAGTGTGGACCGCTGAGGGCAAGGATTATTTTGCGGTGCGGGTTCCTACCTTTCGTAGTGGCCAGCCCGCTGGCTATATCGTCGCGGCGTATCGCACGAGCCCGAACTTCCTTTCGCGATTCACGGAAATCCAAGACCACACGCGAGAGTATTATCAAGAGAAACAGGATCTGAGGACTCTCAAGAAGCAGATGCTGCTCATCCTCTTGCTCTTTACAGTACTGCTCCTTTTCTCGGTGATGTGGGTCGCCCTCTTCCTCGCCAAGCAAGTGACCGTCCCGATTCAGGCCCTCGCCGAGGGCACGCGTGAAATCTCCGCGGGAAATTTCGACTACCAGGTTCCGGAGCAAGCACAAGACGAACTCGGCGTATTGGTACGTTCGTTCAATACCATGACCACGCAACTCCGCGACAATCGCTCGCAGATCGATCAGTTCACGCGAAATTTGCAGCAGGCTGTGCAGGAACTCGAGCGACGCCGGCAACTGATGGAAACGGTTCTGGAGAACATCCCGACGGGGGTCATTTCGCTGGACGCTAGCGGCGCCATTCTCCGTGCTAATACCGCTGTGACACGAATCTTTGGCGGTGAGGCTCGGAACGCGCAATCTCTTGACGAACTGTTGGGGCCGGAAGCAGCGCGCGTCCTGCAACTTTTGATGCGGCGCTCGCTGCGCATGGGCGTCGTCTCTCGCGAAATTGAAACGGTGGTCTCAGGGCGCGTCCTGCACGTTGCCGTCACCGCTAGCTCCCTGGGGCCTCGCCGGGCCAACTCTGGTTACGTTCTGGTGCTTGACGACCTCACCGAAATGCTGCGCGCGCAAAAATCAGCAGCGTGGCAGGAAGTAGCTCGGCGCATCGCTCACGAGATTAAGAATCCGCTCACGCCTATTCAACTTTCTTCGCAACGATTGTCCCGGTTTCTCGATCGGCGCGATGCCACGGAATCCAAAGCCCCGCGCGACCTCGAGCTCACGAAACTCGTGCACGAGTGTTCGCGCTTGATCGAGCGAGAAGTCTCCACGCTAGCGGCGCTCGTCAACGAGTTCTCTCAATTCGTCCGTTTCCCTATCGCCAAGCTGACCGCTACAAACGCCAACACGATTGTCCATCAGGCGGTAGAGGTTTTTTCCGGGCGCCTCGATGGCATCACGCTTAAGACAACTCTAGGCGATAATTTGCCGCCAGTTCGCGCGGACGCCGGGCTGCTGCGTAGCGTCGTGGTCAACTTGATTGATAACGCAGCGGAAGCGCTGGAGAATTCAACCTTGCGAGAAATCCTGATTTCCACTTGCGGGCACCCTGATGCGGAAACGATCGAAATTTGCGTATCTGATACCGGCCATGGCATCTCGCCACAAGATAAAGACAAACTTTTTCTCCCGTACTTTTCGACGAAGAATCGCGGTACTGGCCTTGGCCTGGCGATCGCCGCTCGCATTGTGGCAGAGCACGGCGGGACCATTCACGTAGAGGACAATCTGCCGGCTGGCTCTCGTTTCCTCGTGGAGCTTCCCGTAGCGGAGCTAACACCTGCCGGCGTTACGGATCTAAACGGGGCGGAATCCACTCGATGACTTCCAAGTCGCACGTGCTAGTTGTCGACGACGAAGCCGGGATTCGCGAATCGCTTTCATCAATCCTCAAAGATGAGGGGTATCACGTTGAAGCGGTTGCCTCCGCCGAGGAGGCGCTGCAGCGCGCCGCTTCAGGCGATATCGAAGTCATTCTTCTGGATGTCTGGTTGCCGGGAATCGATGGGTTGGACGCACTCAGCCGTCTTCAGGCTATTCCGCGAGCGCCGGCCGTCATTATGATTTCAGGCCACGGCACGATCGAGACCGCCGTGCGCGCCACAAAACTTGGCGCCTTCGATTTCATCGAGAAACCGCTATCCCTCGAGAAAATTATTGTCCTCGTCCGCAACGCTGTCCAACAACGCAGGCTCCAGGAAGAAAATCAGCTGCTTCGCAGCGAACTTGGCCATCGTTACCAGGTTATCGGCGAGAGCGTTCCCATGAAAGCGCTGCGTCAGCAGATCGCCGTAACCGCTCCCACCAACGGCCGCGTTCTGATTTACGGCGAAAGCGGCACCGGTAAAGAACTCGTCTCTCACGCTCTTCACGCTGCCAGCCTGCGCAGCAAGGGGCCTTTTGTGGAAGTAAATTGCGCGGCTATCCCCGAAGAGCTGATCGAGTCCGAACTTTTCGGGCACATCAAAGGGAGCTTTACCGGCGCCACCGAAGACAAGATCGGGAAATTTCAGAAGGCAGATGGCGGCACGCTCTTTCTGGATGAAATCGGCGACATGAGTCTGCGCACGCAATCCAAAGTGCTGCGCGTCCTCGAAGAGCAGCGCCTTGAACCGGTAGGCTCCAGCCAGACGATTACCGTTGATGCGCGCGTAATTGCCGCTACAAATAAAAATCTTGAGCAGGAGATTACTCGCGGTGCCTTTCGGCAGGATCTTTTCTATCGACTAAATGTAATTCCCTTTTTTGTGCCGCCGCTTCGAGAGCGCCAGGAAGACATCCCCACGCTCGCCCGTTATTTTCTGGATGAATTCAGCTCTGGCTACGGCAAGAAGACGCGTGAACTGAGCGCGCCGGCAATGGAAGTTCTGGTGCGCTATCCTTGGCCTGGGAATGTGCGCGAACTGCGCAATCTTGTGGAGCGCCTCGTCATCGTCTGTCCGCAGGCTCGCATCGAGCCGCATCACCTACCCCCCGAACTTTTCCGTGGAGCGGCCCAGAGTCCCGAGCATCCTTACTCGACCCTGCACGAAGCGCGAAGCGCCTATGAACGCGAATTCATTTTGCGAAAATTGCAGGAGCACCGCTGGAACATGACGCAGACCGCGTCCGCGCTCGGCCTGGAGCGGAGCCACTTGTATCGCAAGATGAAATCCTTGGGTATTGCAGCGCCGGACTGAGCCAGAAGGGTTCTACTTCTTTAGATCCGATCTATTTCGTACACCGTTCGCGTCTATTCTGAGTACCCACCTTGACCCCTTGCAGGCAAGCCATTGAGGGGCATGCTCTACGACACCAGTCACAATTAGGTCGTCCCGAGCGCCGTTCTCATCAACATCTTCGTCAAAGGCCATGATCTTCATCCCGGGACTCATCTGGACACTCTCACCGTTGCTGCCCATACAATATTCATCGTGTGTCAGACAAAGTAGTTCGCTGAATAGCCCGTTAAAGTCTGCTCGGACTTCGACATATTCTTCCTGTAGGCCGTTACCGTCTCTACCCATCTCTATTCCTGCGGTTCTTCCGATCCTTTTGCTTGCGTTTCCGCAAGCGCATCGAGTTGACTATGCCAATCTAGCTCGCGCACGCGTTGCGGATTCTCGCGCCAGTCCGCAACAACTTTCACAAACAATCCCAGGTAGATCTTTTTGTCAAACAACTCTTCGAGTTCCTTGCGCGCCTGAGTGCCGATTTTCTTGAGCATCTCGCCCTTGCGCCCAATGAGAATCTTTTTCTGCGAGTCCCGCTCGACGTTCATGGTCGCTTCAATGCGCAGCAATTTGGGAAGGTCTTCATACTTGTCAACCCTCACAGCAAGCGCATACGGCAGTTCGTGATACATCGCCTGAATCGCTTTTTCCCGTACGATCTCAGCCGCCAGAAAACGTTCCGGCTGGTCCGTCACTTGGTCTTCGGGAAAGTAAGGCTCGCCCTCGGGCAGCAAACGAAAAATCTCGCCAACTAAATCTTCGCAACCGTTGCCCTTGAGAGCCGATATTGGCACGATGGCGGCGAATTCGAACGCTTTGTTATACGCCTCGATAAGAGGCAGCAGTTTCTCCTTAGGGAGTCCGTCCACTTTGTTCAACGCCAGAATGGTTTTTCCGCGGAATCGCTTGGCACGATCGAGGAGAAAGTCGTCCGCGTGCGGCTGCGTACGGCTCGCGTCAACCATCAACAGCAGAACGTCGATGCCTTCAAGGGCGGCAGCAACTTCATGCATCATTTGACGTCCCAGTGCCGAGTCCGGCGAATGCAGCCCCGGCGTATCGATAAAAACGATTTGCCCTTCGGGGCGCGTTACGATTCCCTGGATGCGATTGCGCGTTGTCTGCGGCTTTGAAGTGACAATCGCCACCTTCTGACCAACCAAGCGGTTTAAAAGTGTGGATTTTCCCGCATTGGGCCGCCCCACGATGGCGACGAACCCCGACCGGTACTTTTCTTTGCCGCCGCTCTTTTCTTCCACACCTGCGCTCTTCTCTGTGGTCTCAGTGTTCTGTGCGGCCTCCGCGCTCTCTGTGTAATTCTTTCTCTTCGTCATTCCTCTACTTTACCACTGGCAACTCTAGCGTGCTCTGATGTTCCGCGTCATGGACCAGAGTGACGTGCGCCGTCTTCGCATCCTTCGCGGTTTCAAGCGCCACGACTCCGCCGCTGTTGTAGTTCTTCTCCGTTCCCGGACTGTTCGGACAATGCACGAAGAGCCTCAAACGGCTTCCCTTCGCGATGCGCCGCGAAAAAAATGTAAAATTGTCGAAGACATACTTCTCTGCTTTTCCTGAAGTGACGAGCTTTTCCTGACGCAGCGATTCGCGATAACGCGCGCGCATCGTCGCTCCCGTCAGATAAACGGAGTCGCCGCTCGGTAAAATCTCATAGACAGCTACTTCCAGATCCGTGTCAGGAACATCCATTGCCAGCCACACGCTTAATTTCAAAAAGCCGGTTATCTCGGTCGCCTCGCCGAAAGGCTCGCTGTGATAGATCGCACCGTTCCCATAATTGTTCAGCACGGCGAGCTGCGATGTTAAACCAGCCGCATCATCGTCGAGTTCCGCATCCCCCGGCCGCGTATCGAGAGGATCGTAAGTCCATTTGTCTGCACCGGCGCCTGACGCGGGCTTCTCCGTTAACGCGCCCGACTGAAACACACTTCCGGCTTTTCCATTCGAATCCAGATAGAGCGTACGCTTCTCGTTCGAAATACTTTCCAAATTGTCAGCGTACTTCCAATTCTCCGCCCCGGCTCCCACAACGTAGTAGGCCACTCGCTTCTTCAGAAACTCCGGTTTCTTCCCATTCTTCATCGTCCAGTCGTACCACTCCGTGTGCAGTTTGTTTAGATCCAAGACGCTGGCTTCGCCAAACTTCAAACCGGCGACTTCGCGCCGAGGCGTCCTCGTCCCTGCGTGATCCCACGGCCCAATAATCAAATAATGATTTCGTTTCGCTTCCGCGGTTCCGTACTCCATGTCACGCTTGTAATAAGTAAACGCGCCAGGCTGATCCCCATCGTAGTGTCCCGTGATCGTCAGGATTGGAAACTGAATGCGCTTGTATTCTTCCGGAGTTGGCACCATCGCGTCGTAGTAAGCGTCTGGAATCGGATGCTGTAACCACTTCTGAAAAACGTCGGATGGATTCCCTGCTATGCGATCGAATTCCTTGAACGCCAAATGCCCATCGTAGTATTCGCGGGACTTCGCTCCCCAAAAAGCACCGGCACCGAAAAGGTTCGCGTTGCTCGTGACTCCGGCCGTAAACGTGAGCCACTGTTCGACGTAGGTTGCAAAAATATTGTACTGGAACGGAAAATCAACTCCAGGATGAGCCGCGGCAGCTGGGACAATCGTTGCGAGATGCGGCGGAAACTCCTTGAGGACCGTCCATTGATCGAATCCCGCATACGACCCGCCCCACATCGTCACTTTTCCGTTGCAATAAGACTGCTTAGCAAGCCATTCGACAACGTCGTAGCCGTCTTTTCCTTCATTCACAAACGGTTCGAACGCGCCGCCCGAGTTCCCGCGCCCGCGCACATCCACTAGCGCGTAAACATATCCATGCTGTGCGAAGTACATTGCGCGGTCCGTGTAGCTATCGCCGATGTACGGCGTGAATGTAAAGATGACCGGCAACGGATCTTTTTGCGCATGCGGCTGAAACACCGTCGCGTTGAGCGTAACGCCATCGCGCATGGGTATCTTCACTGCCCAGCGCATATCGGGAATGGGAGTTGCGGGTGCGGCAGGCTCTTGAGCCACGCCTCGATAAGCAGTCGTGCACATGCAAATCATGGCCAGCAGAATCATTCGATGCACAATCTGGTTTCTTCTCATGCAACTATCCCCCGCCGGAGCTCCGGCCAACCATTTCGAGCGGAATCGTTCGAGCACACGCATGGTATCGCGTCAGAGCAGGAATTCCTACAGGGCGAAACAAATGTTTCAATGAAAAAGATATCCAGGATTTACGACGATGCTTTGGCGGGCGCTGCTGCCACTCGTTTTCGAATCCTAAGCCGCAGCACTTTTCTCTGGTTCGCTTCCAATACTTCGAAGTTGTAACCTTCCAAATCCACCTTATCCCCGGGCGCTGGAACTTTGCCCGAAACATGGCTTAGCAATCCTGCAATGGTCGTTACCGTCTCATCCGCATCTTCACCGAAGCTCACTCCCAGCAATTCTTCCACGTCCCGAATCGCCATGCTGCCGCGCATGACCAATCCCCCGTCCGCCTCGCGGATCACGTCAGGCGCAGGTGCTTTTCCGCCATTCCATCTCTCGCCTACGATCTCTTCCACGAGATCTTCTACAGTCGCGATTCCCGCCACCGATCCATGCTCATCGATGATCACGGCGAGAGGCTGGCCTTTCTGCCGCATTTCGCGCAGCAGTTCCGAACCCGCCTTTGTCTCTGGCATGAAGAGCACCGGTCGCACCAGTTCGCGCACTTTTCGTTTTGGCAAATCCTGGTCGGCGATGTGCAGCAGGTCTTGCGCGTGAACTACACCGAAAATATCGTCCAGCGATTTTTCGTACACCGGCATCTTCGAGAATTTCTTCTCAACAAACTTCGCGTGCAGTTCCTCGAGCGTGGCGTCTGCCGCGATCGCGATAATGTCTGGTCGCGGCGTCATCACCTCGCGCACGCGCTTGTCGCTGAATTCCACGACCTGTTCGATGAGGTCTGCCTGATCCGCCGCGATGATTCCCTCTTCTTCCGCCGCGTCCACCAGCGCTTCGATCCTCTCTTCCGTGCGCTGCTCTTGTGTCATCTCCGGTTCTTGTTCCGAGATGCGCGCCAGAGACTCCGCGCCTTCGAGGAACACGCGTACCGGCCACACGATCCACATGGCCGCACGCACGAACGGCAACAGCGGCAACAGCCACCGCCCCGTCGTACGATATAGCAGCATGTCCGGGATAAAGTGCATCGCGATCACGACTTCAAGCGTCAGAAACACACAAAACTCGATCAGCGATTCCCACGTACCCGTGACGAAGTAAAATACGCCGCGCGTCGTCTCGAGCACGAGGAACGCCAGCCAAAAATGGCCCAGGATGCGAAACGTGCGCCCGCCGCTCCGCCGCTTGATGTGCAGCTTCGGCTCAATCTCCGCCTCGAAAATTTCCAGATGTTCGTGGACGCGCCCGGTGTTCATGCGCCCGAGCTCGCGATAGATTAGCGTTAGGTAGGAAAAAATGGGCAGCCCAAAGGCGAGCAGTACAACGCCAAGAACGTAAACCCATCTAAACGTGTTCATGCCAGCCCGAATCTCCGCCGCATTTTCCGCTCGATTCGGTCCATCTCGCCGCGGTCGGTTTCGTGGTCATAGCCCAGCAAATGCAATACACCGTGCAGGATCAGCACTCGCAACTCATTGCTCAAACTTCGTCCATTCTTTTTCGCGTAACGCCGCGCCGTCAATGGCGCAATGGCAATGTCCCCCAGATAAGTCTGCATGGTTCGGGATGCTTGGTTTCCTCGGTTCTTCTCTGTGGCCTGTGCGTCCTCTGTGTAAAGTTTCTTTCTTCTTTTCACAGATGTGCGCAGCTTCTTTTCCGCGGGAAACGACAGCACATCCGTGGGCCCTTTCTTCTTGCGAAAGGCTTGATTCATCCGCGCGATCTCGGCATCGCTTACCAGGCAAACCGTGACGTCCGAATTCCCCAGATCCATCTCGTTCTCTATGCGCCGCAAAAACGCTTCGAGAGGCCCCCGCGCCACGCGGACCGCACGCTGGCGGTTCAAAATCATGCTGGCTGATTTTCTCTATTTGGATCTTTGCCGGTTTCCCGAACGGCGCCCGCCGTCTTGCCACTTGCAGCGCCGCCCGCATTCACGCCGCGTTGCGGATGCACCAGGTCATATTCCTCGTAAGCACGAATGATTTGCTGCACCAAATTGTGCCTGACCACATCTTTCTCGCCGAACTGCACCACGCCAATCCCTTCGATCTTTCCGCACACTTCTAGCGCCTCAATCAACCCAGACTTCTTCCCCTGCGGCAAATCGATCTGTGTAGTGTCTCCGGTGATCACGGCCTTTGAGTTGAAACCCAGCCGCGTCAAAAACATTTTCATCTGTTCGCTAGTAGTATTCTGCGCTTCGTCCAGAATCACGAAAGAATCGTTCAAGGTTCGCCCGCGCATAAACGCCAGCGGCGCAACCTCAATAATCCCCTTCTCCAGAAACCTCTCCAACTTGTCCGCATCCAACATGTCATAAAGCGCGTCATACAGCGGCCGCATATAAGGATCGATCTTCTGTTGCAGGGTGCCCGGCAAAAAGCCCAGCCGCTCGCCAGCCTCCACCGCCGGACGCGCCAAAATGATGCGGTTCACTTGTTTCGTGAGCAACGCGCTCACCGCCATAGCGACAGCGATGTAAGTCTTCCCAGTTCCGCCCGGCCCAATCCCAAACATCATGTCGTGTTTCTCGATCTCTTCCATGTACCGCTTCTGGCTCGCGTTCTTTGGAGTGACCTGCTTCTTCCCAAATGCCCGCGTCCGCGCCGGCTCAAACATCCCGCGAGGAGATTCGTGCGGCTCTTCCGTCGCCACCCGCATCAGTGACTTCACTTCCGTGCTCGAAAGCGATCGCCCATGCCGCGTCAGGTGGTTATATTCCTCGACGATTTTCACGGCATGATCGACGCTCTCTTGCTCGCCTTCGATCGTTAGCCTCGTATCATGCAAGTGCGTGCGCACGTGCAGCGAGTCCTCCAGCAAACGCACATTCTCATCGAGCGTGCCGAAGAACGGTTCAATTTTTCCGGATATGTGTACGGTACGTCTCATCCAAGTGGAAGGTCTGCCTGTTAAGGAAGCCGAGTGGCCGATGGGATTCCTCCTCGCGATCGGTGACGATACAACAGTCAACTCAGGAAGAAACTGTTTACACCCTAACGCACCCCTGCCTCATGGTCAAGTTACGCGCTCGTTACAAATCCCGTTGCCCTCCAGGCCTCTTTTGCGCAGGATTGCAGCATCTAATTCCCCTGAAGCTTAAATTTCCGGCATGCTCCGGCGCGCCCGCGCATACCCCGTTCGTAACCTGTACTCTGGTACGAACGCGCTATGGCACTAGACCCCTCGTAACGAGAAGATGCAAATCGACGCTGATACAGAAGAGTCGCTGATAGTACTAATCACTGAGGGGTGAGTACAAAAAACATGAGACACAAACTCTTGGTTCTAGGCACTTTCGCAGGCTTGGCAGTCGCACTGCCTTCTTTCGCAGCAGGGAACTCTGGTTCCGCAACTGCTCCGGCCCCCGGCACGATTCGCGGCACAGTACTTTGCCGTGGTGCGCAGAACGTTCCCATGACCTCCGACGCCGAGCAATCTCTTCCCATGCAGCTTGTCGCGCGCCTAAATTGCGGGGATGAAGTGGCTGTTCTCTCCGACTCCGAAGGCTACACCGTCAATGTCCGCACAGCCGACGGCAAGGATGGCTACGTCGCACGCATGTATCTTTCGGAAAGCGCCGCGAAATCAGCAAAAGATCGGCACATGACAGAAGCTGCGCTTGATAACGGGATTGCGCGCTGGCAGTCTGGCGCTCCCGGCAGCGACCAGTTCTTCAGCGGCGGTTCAGTCGTCGAATCGCTGACGGCCAACGGAATCACCGTTCAAGTTTCCCTGCAGGATACCGGCTGGAAGCTGCGCGCAAGTGTCGCGATTGCCAACGACGGCGCCATGACAGTGCACTACAATCCCGCAGGCTTTACGCTGGACGAACTCAAGCCGCGCCTCCGCACTCTGGCCTATCAAAACCCTAGGGAACTCGCCAAGGCGTTAACGCACCAGGTTTATTGGACGAACTCGAGCGCCACAGCGCCGGCCTCGGCAACCTACATGAACGCCGCTTATAAAACATCCGTCTACGTCCCCACCACGACGAACTATTTGGCGGACGTCGCACAACAAGTCCAGTCCGCGGTGCTCCAGCAAGGAAACGTCGGGCCGAAAGAGAAAGCTTCCGGCGTGGTCTGGTTCGAGCGCGACAAGAGCCCGCAACAACTTAACTTGAGGATCTTCGTAGGCGACCAGATCTTCGAATTCCCGCTTTCCTTCCCTCAGCACTAAACAACAAAGAGGCAACACCCCGCACAGCGCACGCTTACCCCGGCGTGTGCTGCACAAAGCGCAGCCACAACCCCCGCCCCGCACTCTCCCCCGGAGTGCGGGGTTTTCTTTCCTATCGGATTGCTAAGTTAGGATTGTGTTTCTTGATTTTACGATAGAACGGATTGCGTACTGCGTTTCGCCAGAATTTTTCTGTGAGTTCCGGAATATCAGAGAAATCGATGGCGGAATCTGGCACCTCAGTGAGCTTTTCCAGGCGGCGCTTTCGCGCCGCCGATATCGGCTTAGAGGGCAACTTCTTTCGCGCGGTTTTCGTCATAGCGTTCTTGCTACTTGCAGGTGGCCCTCCGCGCGGAGACGGCACTAGTGATTTCATCTTCTATTTTTGGTTTGCACGATATGAGCGACCGACACGAACCAACCTATTTCTTATCATCCTGAGCATGCCAAGTGTTTATGACCAACATGAAAGCAGCGCAACAGAGCAACAGTTTCGTTTTTGGTGCATAGAGTGAAATGTCGCCCTCTTGAATGGGCAACCACGTCTTAATATTTGCGATGCGGTCCCTGACTGAGCCCTCTTCGAGCGAAAAGCTCTTCCAAGAATGGGCAGCCTGATTTCGTAGACCACGGATTATGTGCAAGTCATTGTGGAAATCAGTAGTGATGTAGCCGAGGAAATAGCAGACATCAATCTTGCTGGCAAAACTGGCGAGCGGGCCAGTATATTTGAAGAGTCGGTCGTGGAGTTTGTTGTCATCCACCCGCTTGCCCTTAAATATAAGTAGTTCTTCCAGAACTTCCTCAATAATGGCGGCAGAAGAAATGACGATGCTCTTGTCCGATTCCTGCTGAGACTGCGCCAAGAATCCATTTACGGTCTCTTGGTCATGGGCAAGTGAAATGGGCCCGAACCCTACTCTCACTGGGGGCATCGGTTTGTAATCTTTTTTAGCGGTCATGCCTCCGCATTTTAGCTCGTTCCTTTGTTCCTGCGGTAGGTGCCTTGGAGTTCGCGCTACCTCTATCCCGCTCGGACAGCTATCGCCGGCACAGGCAGACGAATCAATCGGCGGGTGCGGCTCGCGTCTTCGCCCACTGACGGATCGCTTCCACTTCTTCAGCGCGCGTCACGCTGAGCGGTTGCGTCGCACGTATCTCAGCCAAGAGCACTTCCGTTGTAAGTTGCTGCTTCTGCGCAAACGCCGTATACAATCCCGCGACAATCAACTGCTCGATTTCCGCGCCGGAGAAGCCCTCACTTCCCCCAGCGAGTTTTGCCAAATCAAATGTCGACGTGTCGCGACCGCGTTTTTTCAAATGCAGCTCAAAGAGCGCCGCGCGAACCTCGGCGCTCGGCAAATCCACAAAGAAAATCTCGTCGAACCGTCCCTTGCGCATCATCTCCGGCGGTAAGACCGTAATGTTATTCGAGGTGGCCGCAAGAAATACGCCGCTCTCCCGGTCCTGCATCCAAGTCAGCAAGGTCGCCAATAAACGCTGCGACAATCCCGCATCTGCATCACCGCTCGAACCCGCCGACGCAAACGCTTTCTCAATTTCGTCGATCCACAGCACCATAGGCGCGAGCTTTTGCGCCAGCTCAAGCGCCTTGTGTAATTTCTTTTCGCTCTCGCCTACAAACTTGTCGTACAGCGCGCCCGCATCCAGCCGCGCCAGCTCAAATCCCCATTCCCCCGCCACAGCCCGCGCCGCCAAGCTCTTTCCGCATCCTTGCACGCCGGTAATCAAAATTCCCTTCGGCGGCACCAACCCAAAGCGCTGCCCTTCCGCAGTCAACGCGCTCTTCCGTTTCGCAATCCATTCGCGCAAACGCTTCAGCCCCGCCACGTCGTTAAACGACGCATCGCGCCGAACACTCTCAATCAACCCGTCGCTGCGTAGCACCTGACGCTTGGCGTCCAGCACGTCATCCAGCAACCCAGCATCGGCTTTCCCGCGCGAGAGAATGCACATTCGCAACGTGCGCATCGCCTCTTCTTCGGAAAGCCCGGAAAGGTTTCGCGCCGCCTGGCTCATCCCCGCGATATCCAGCGACACCGGGATGCGCTGCTCTCGGTTCGCTTCCGCCAGCACACGCTTCACGCCGGGCAACAATTCCTCCGCCGTTGGCAAACCCAACTCAAAGGGCGCCGCTTCGGCGGCAAGTTCCGCCGGCAATTGCAGCGACGCTGCCGAAATCACGATTGCTCGCCGCGTCGTTCGGAATTTCTCCGCCAAATCCCGCAGACGGCGGCAGATTCGGTCGTTCTCGCAATAACGCGCAAAATCCTTAAGCAAAAAGATGGCGTCGCCCTGAATCAACGGAATGTTCGCCAGCGCCTGTTCCGGTTGTTCGGTGTTGTAAATTGCCGCGCCGTGATATTTCGACAAGCCAGCCGTGACACTCCACTCATAAAACGGCACGCCTAATTCCGTCGCCACGTCGAACAGCATCTGCTCGAAACGCTCTTCTTCAGGGGTCTCGACAGTGACGATCGGGTGCCGCGAATTCACCAGCAACCGCAACTCGTCATGTTTGTTAGGTTTGGACATCGCCCTGTTCGGACCCTCGGTTCCCGCGTCGATTTTTCTTGACAAATGGTTACTTTTTGTTATATAGTTTTGCTGTACATCATTGCATCTTGGTCAGGCAGCGCCAGCGTCCCGCTGGCGTTTTTGTTTTTAGCCGCCCGCAAAATTTCGCCTAGGCTATTTGTTCTTCGTGCTCGCAAAAGGATGTGTTTCTCCGGTCACATCCACGAGTACGTTATTTAGAATCTGTAGTTTACGAGACATTCCGTAAGTGTTGATTCTAATTACCTTACAGCGCGCGTAAAGCCTCTGGAATCAGTGTTTACAAAAAACAGGGAGGCTTGCCAGTTATTGTTAACCAAACTGGACCTATGCCTTCCTGTGCCTTAAACCGGTCACACCTCATTCTCCGCCGCCCAACTCTTCGCCGAACACGTTTGACAAAGCCCGGTGCCTCGTTTAACGTTAAATGTTTGAGCGATACCTAAAAGGAGCAATAGATGGCCCAGGGACAGGCTACCAAAATCAAGAAGAAGAAAAAGTCGGTTTTAAAGCGTGCGGCGCAATCTCGTCAACGCGCCGATGTGAATCGCGCTAACCGCACCCGGGTCCGCACCTTGATGCGCCGATTGCGCACCGCGATTACCGCCGGTGACGCAAACGCCGCGGGCAATCTTCTACATCCGACAATGTCCGCGATCGATCAGGCCATCACCAAGGGCGTGCTGCACGAAAACACCGGCAACCGTTACAAGTCGCGCCTAACCGTCGCCTTCAACGGCGTCAAAGCCAAGGCCGCAAAGTAAGGTTTCGAGAACCGGACACTTTACCCTTGTAGGGGCGGGCCTTGGCCCGCCCTTCTTTTTTTGTCTTTTCCAAAAGCCCCGCCAAGGACCATCAGTTCATACCGCTGGGGACCGATTTGTTCACCCCTCATTCATGTTCCCGTAACCATTCCGAGATATCTTCCTATTTCGGCGCTTGGTTCCCACCTGCACGCGCGTCATTCGAGGATTAGCTTACGTCATGGCTCGTTTTGGTTCGTTAAGAGATAAAATCTTTTCTCGCTCGTTCCTCTTCAGTCTGTCCATCGCATCTCCGTTCCTCGTGCTCTTGTTCGCAGCCGCGTTCTTGGCTCCTACCTTTACCCCTTGCCGCGCTCAAGAAGTTGCGGATGACGCTTGCCCTCGCCCATCGCAAGGAAGCGCGGTTCCTGAACCGCAGGATCTCCGCAGCCAGAACGGCGTGCTGAAAGTGGATTTGACGATTCACAATTTCCGCGACCAGAGCGGCTCGACTCGTTATTGCTACGTTTCCGCTGACGGCAGCCAGTCCCCAACTCTTCGGCTGAATCCAGGCGATCTCCTCATCCTCACTTTGAAAAATGATCTGACCGAGCCTCAACACGCCGCTGCATCTACCACTCAAACTCAAACCCACTCTCACGCAAAATCAGCAAACGACTCCGATCCCTGCCTCAGCGGCGCCATGACTTCCACCTCCACGAATCTTCATTTCCACGGACTCACTGTGCCACCTCTCTGCCATCAAGACGACGTCCTGAAAACTTCCATCCAACCAGGTGACCCACCATTCGAGTATCGCTTTCGCGTTCCTGCCAATGAACCGCCCGGATTGTATTGGTATCACCCGCACATTCACGGCTTCAGCAAAACGCAAGTCCTCGGCGGCGCCTCCGGGGCTCTCATCGTCGAGGGCATCGAGCGCGCCAATCGCCAACTCGAAGGTTTGCCGGAACGAGTCCTGGTCATACGCGATCAAGATCTGCTGAATCCGAATTCTCCGCCTTCGAAGTCGGAACCTGTCGTTCCCCGGACTTTGCTTGATCGTGACGGCGATGCCGGCAACAACGGCACTGGCTTCGGCAAGCCCGCAAAGGATCTTTCTATCAATTTCGTCCCTGTTCCCTTCCCAGACTATCCGCCCGCGCAAATCAAAATGAAGCCGGAGGAGCGCCAGCTCTGGCGCGTGCTAAACGCTTCGGCCATCACTTATCTCAATTTGGCGGTGCTCTTTAAACGCGCGCCACAGATGCTCGGCATCGTCGCGCTGGATGGCGTGCCGTTGAATCAGAATGGCGACGCGGGCGATGGTATTACCTGGGCAAATCACATCGGAGTTCCGCCTGGCGGCCGTGTTGAATTCATCGTGAAAGGCCCGCCCGCCGGCGTGCCGGGCCTGTTCGTGACGCGGACCGTGGACACCGGCGTCGGCGGCGAAAACGATCCCAACCGCGCGCTCGCGACGATCATGCCCGTGCCCGACGCGCCCGAGCCTCGCTCCACTCTCGCCACTTCACCAGAGCCGCTCGCTCCATCGGCACTGCCCTGGTTAGGAAGCGTCGCGCCTGTGCGCACGCGCAAGCTGTACTTCTCCGAAAAATTTCTCGACCCAAACGACCCCAACAGCCCCACTACTTTTTTCATCACCGTGGACGGCCAGACACCCACGCCCTTTGACCCTGCCTCTGGTGTTCCCGACATCATAGTGAAGCAAGGCGACGTCGAGGATTGGGTCATCGAGAATCGCTCCACCGAATTGCACGCGTTCCACATCCATCAAATTCATTTCATGATGCTCGACTGGTCCGGAGTTCCGGTAAACGAGCCCTTTCTCCGCGACACCATCAACGTGCCTTATTACAACGGTCGGGACCTTCAATATCCCAGCGTTAAATTGCGCATGGATTTTCGCGACCCGAATGCAGTCGGCACTTTCGTCTACCACTGTCATCTTTTGGAACACGAAGACGGTGGAATGATGGGCCTGATTCGCGTGGAACCCGCTGAGCGCTTGCCGTCACCCAAAAGCATGGCGCCCAACTTGCCGTCGAAAGAGCACCGTTCGCGCGGCGCTACAAACAACTAGGCTAGCTCCCGCTAAAGCCATGCGGCGACTTCCTGCGCCGGCAAGCGAGGCATGTCCGTCTTAGACCTGCAAGGAATTAGATAGAGACGCCGGCGGCAAAACTTGCTCACACTTCGTTTCCGGGACTTTGTTCGTTCATTCACACAAGAAAAATCCTGCCGCAACACCGGGACGCTACTAATGAGCCCGCAGTAAAGATCCGCCGAAGAAAAGGGAGGTTGAATGTATCTCAAGCATTTCGCATCCAACGCGTTGAAGACCTCGCGTCAGGTCCTGGCAACCGTTGCGCTTTTCCAGTTCACGGTTGGCGCTTCTCTGGCCTCGCCAATTCCTAACCAGAACAGCCCCGACAACAGCACAACTTCACCCATCAAGCACGTCATTGTCATCATCGGAGAAAACCGCAGCTTCGATCACGTCTTCGCCACTTACGTTCCGAGACCCGGAGAGACCGTAAATAACCTCCTTTCGGAAGGCATCGTCAAATTGGACAAGAACAAGAACGCAATCCCTGGCCCGAATTTCGATAAAGCTCAGCAGCTCGCCGCAACGGACAGCACCCCCGATGCATTCTTGTTGAGCCCGCCTAAGACGGAATTCCCGAAAAATCAATTGCCAGCGCCGCTCGTGGGCGGTCCTAGCACATCGTACGTTCCAAACGCATGCGCTGCAGGCACACCGGAATCGCAATGCGCCGCCAGCCTCACGCTTGCTCAGGAATCGGAAAACGGATTGGCCAGCAATTACTATTCGTCTCTCCTCATCGGAGGCAGCGGTCTGCCTGGGAAAACGCCAGACACCCGCATTACGAACGTGAATGCTCTGCCAGCTGGTCCCTTTCAGCTGACTAACGGCAGCAGCTTCGTATACACCGACTACGCGGCAAGCCCGGTTCATCGCTTCTATCAGATGTGGCAGCAGCTAAATTGCAGCGAGGCGCACGCGAACTGGGAAAATCCTTCCGGTTGCAACGCCAAGCTCTTTTCTTGGGTTGAGGTAACCGTCGGCGCCGGAACCAACGGCGATGCACAACCTGCAAA
Organism: uncultured Acidobacteriota bacterium; assembly: GCA_963784015.1. Classification (GTDB taxonomy): domain Bacteria; phylum Acidobacteriota; class Terriglobia; order Acidiferrales; family UBA7541; genus Acidiferrum. Next base: position 1,504,782 of record CAWAPX010000013.1, on the reverse strand, counting down.
TTTCAGCACAGAGTATTCGCCTACGGCGAAGACCACGGGCGAAGGCTCGACAGCGCTTGGCTTTTACAACGTACAGCAAGGTGACGCTCCTTATTTTAAGAGCCTGGCTGACAGCTACGCCATGAGCGACAACTTCCACCAGTCGGTGAATGGCGGCACGGGCGCCAACCACATCATGCTCGGGCACGGCGATGCCATCTGGTTCAGCGACGGAAATGGCCACGCACTCCCGGCCCCTCACAATGTCGAAGCGGGAGCCGGCACTCCGAACGCAGGCGTCGTGGATGAAGTCGAGAATCCCAATCCGGCGGGAAGCACGAACAACTGGTATACAGAAGACGGTTACGGCGCGGGCTCATTCGGCTCAGCCTCCTCCGGCGGCGGTTCGTACAGCGCATGCGCGGACCCGACGCAACACGGAGTTGGACCGATTGTGAAGTATTTGAAGTCTCTGCCACGGCCCATCGATCCTCGCTGCGAAGCGGGCCACTACTATCTTCTGAACAACTACAACCCCGGGTATTTCGGCAACGGCAGCAACGCCTACACGGATCTTGGCCCAGCCAATACCGTGTTCACGATTCCGCCGTCGTCCGTTCCCAGCATTGCTGACACCATGCTGGCACATAACATTTCCTGGAAATATTACGGCGACCAGTGGAACGCCTACTCTGGAGCACCCAGCTACACTCCACAACCGAAGAGCGCGATCAACCCGAACGGCCTCCCTGGAGATCCTTACCAGATCAATTACGGCGCCGTGGGTTCGCCCAATGGGCTCGGCGTAACAATCGCTAGTGGCCAGGCCGACGAGTATTGCAACATTTGCAATCCATTCCAGTACGACACCTCGATTATGGCGAACGCCTCCATTCGAGACGCCCACATTCAGGACACTGCGAATCTCTACAGTGACATCGCAAACGACACACTCCCAGCGGTCTCCTTCGTGAAGCCAAGCGGGTTTGTGGATGGCCACCCGGCGTCTTCAAAACTCGATCTCTTCGAGGGTTTCGTAAAGAAGATCGTGGACGCGGTGCAAAAATCCGACTCCTGGAAAGATACGGCCATCTTCATCACCTTTGACGAAGGCGGAGGCTACTATGACTCCGGCTACGTCCAACCGGTGGACTTCTTCGGCGACGGAACGCGCATCCCGCTGATCGTGGTGTCGGCCTACAACAAACCGGGACACATCTCGCACAGCTATGCGGATCACGTTTCGATCTTCAAATTCATCGAGCGCAACTGGCATCTGCCGACGGTTACCAGGCGCAGCCGCGACAACTTCCCCAACCCCATTTCGCTGCCGTTCCTGAGCCCCTACGTGCCGCTTAACAGCCCGGCTCTGGATGACCTCTTTGACCTGTTCACCTTTGACGGTCACGGCGGCTTCGGTCACTAAACTCTAACTCGCTGTATAACGAAAAGGGGCGACCGATTCTCCGGCCGCCCCTTTTTTGTTCCTTCCAGCTCTGTTTTTTGAATTCTCTTCTCCGCGATCTCCGCGGCCTCTGTGATTTCTGCGTTAAGCCTTTTCATTCCTTAAACGCGTGCGATTTTGACTTCACGGCAGTGTCAATTCCGCCACCAGAAATTCCAGTACGGTTCGCGCGTCTTTGCCGCCCTTCAGGCGGTCATCAGCTTTTTGCAGCGCGCTCAGCCCAGACAGCAACTGCGCTTTGGGAATCATGCGCGACGCCTTAAGGGCAAGTTCGGCCTTCTCTGGGTTCATCGCCAGTGCTCGCGCTGCTTGATAGCCATTCGATATGCCTTTCAGTTCGCTGGCCTCGATCAGCTTGCGATACATCCAGGCCATCGCACCTACCATGGGCAGGGGCTCTTCGCCGTCACGCAGCAGACGATCGAGAAACTCCAGCGCTTTCGCGGATTTCCTCGCTGCCAGCAGGTCGGCCAGTTCCCAAACCGTCGTCGTCTTTTCAGAGATCACCATCGAGCTGACGTCGTTCTTAGTTATGAATTTTTTCTCGCCCGCGTGAGTTGCCAGCTTAGTGATCTCCGTTTTCAAGCGCATTAGGTCCGCTGCCACGAACTCGGCTAAATCCTCCGCCGCGCCCTTCTCAAACTCCACGCCTTCTTCTTTCGCAATCGTCCGGGCAAACGCGACCGCCGCCGCTTGCCGATCTCCGGGGTTGTCTCCAAGTCCACAAGCCACCACCAGCGTTTTCTCCGCCAGCAGCTTGCCCCACTTCATTCTCTGATCCAAACCGGTGGCTTCCAGCACCAGCACGGTGAACGGCGCGGGATTTTCGAGATACGCGCCCATTTGCGCCACGGCCTCGTCCCGGTTTTTCTCTCCGAGCTTTTCAATAGCTTCGGCGTCTTCGAGGAAAACAACCTGCTGCGGCGAAAGCATGGCCATCGTCTGCGCCTGGTCGAGCGCCGCTTGCGTCTCGCCGCGACCGGCGGAGTATCGCGAAACGGCCCAAGTCCGCGACGCCTCCGACACAAACCTCTCGATCACCTGCTTGCGGCATTCATCCCGCAAATACGGTTCTTCGCCAAGAAGGAGCAACGCCGGAATCGCCTTCCCGCGTTCCAATCGCTCCAGCAATTCTTCCGGAGAAACCTGTGCCATAACCACTCCTGTAGGCGCCGGCCTTTAGCCCGGCAGATTCATCCCAGATGCCATGCCGCTTCCGCGCTCCCTAGACTGGTAGAGCACTTTGCTAGTAGTTCTCGATGACCGCCGCCACCAGGCGCGCCGCGAAATCCTGTGCCATCCGGTCCAACGCCGGGTCGCGCTCTTCAAAAAAGCTTTTCAGCGCTGCCGGGTCTGCCGTGTCCGCCGAGATTTCGTACTCGTTCCGGAACACAAAGCTGTCCGAGTGGTAGAGCACCTTCTGTGTCGCGCGTTCAGTGAACGTCACTTCACACTTGACCGTCACGAGCATTGTTGTTGCGGCCCCCGTCGCCGTATTGAACAAAAGCGGCACGGACTCCAGGCTCAAGATCTTGCCCGTCAACACGGCGTCGCCGTCTTCCGGGTTCGACACCACCTTGTAGGACGTCTTCGCCAAAAATTCGTGCACCGTGGCCGCGGTCAGCTTTTGTTCCAACCGGTAGCTCGTCGTTTTGTTTTCCAGAGCCGGAACGGCAATCACGTGAATGGTTTTCGGCAACGCCGAATTGTGCCCGGCGACGTGATATCCGCAACCGGCGCTGCACAGCGCTGCAAAAATCGCGACGCAAATAATTCGCCGCCTCATGGCACCAACTTCTCTGCCAGCTTCACCGCATTCCACGCCGGCAACCGAATATTATCCGCAGCTCCCCAAAACCACCAGCTTCCGGGCTGCAGTTGATCGGATTTGGGTTTCGATAGTTGGATGGCCGTTTCGCCAGCCGCGCTGATATTGCTCGGTCCAATTCCCGGTTCGTCTAATATCGCGAACCCGCTTCGCTGACATGCGCTAAGAATTCCTTCTTCATTTGCACTGCTGCCAAGTTTGGCGCAGGCAGCAAAAGTCACGCCATAAAAAACAGGCACGTGGACCAATTGCACCGCTGGAAGCACGCCTTCCCCTCGAAGACACGCGCTTACTTCATTTCGAAGAGTAAGGCGGGCATGATTCAAGTCAAATTTGCTTTGCAGTCCGAATCGATCCAGCGAGTTGAAGGCCGTTTGCGCGTCGAAGAGTTCCTTGCCCGGAGATTGAAACGACAGCAATTGCTTGGTCTGCGTCTCAAGTTCCTCGATGCCGCCGTTACCAGCAGCCGAAACGGGCTGCAAAACAGTGACGACGATGTCCTTAACATCCACCTCACGCAACGCAAGCGTAAGCCGAACGATGCCTTCCGCGGCGGCGGAAGGCACGGCCGCAAGATGCGGTTTCTCTGGAAAAGCTTGAGCGCGAAGTTTTTCCGCGCCTGAAAACCACACAAAAGTATTTGCGAAAGATATCGAATGGCCAGACAGGTCTATGACGACTGCACCGCTGCGGCTAGCCGTCTCGAAGTTTGCGAGCGTAAAATCGGACGAGCCCGTGAAGAAAATGATGCCGGCCTTCTCAAAGCTGCCCTCTTCCACGGGTTGAATCACGGCCGGCTCGCCGCCCGCTTCGGTCAACGTTCCCGCGGCAAGCTCTTCATCCACAAGGCGAAAATCCGCTCCGGCAAAGCGGCTCTCTTCCAGCAGCGAACGCAGCTCCGCGCCCAGCAGCGACGAAGCACCCGCAATTACGATTCGGTTGGATCCCCGTTCAAGAGATGGCATGAATCACACGGCCCGAGAGACCAGTCGATGGCGGAAGAAACGTACGATGTGTAAGGCCACGCCCGCAGCCGCATACGTGCAGGCAAATATCACCAGAGCATATTCTGAAAATCTCCAGATGACCCCCACCAGGAGGCAGACCACGACTATAGCCACTGACGGCTGCTTGCGCGTCCACGGGATATCTTTAAAACTGTAGTAGCGGATCGTGCTGGTCATCAGTGCGCCGAGGGCGCCTGCAAGTGCAATCCACGCGACCGACCAATGCCAATCTTGCAAAGGAAATTTGAAGCCGTGCACAAGAGAGGCTATGACTCCCGCCGCCGCCGGCGTGGGCATACCCACAAAATTCTTTGATCCTCCGGGCGCCATGCCTTGCACGTTGAATCTCGCCAACCGCCACGCGCAGCAGATAAGAAATGCAAGGCAGAAAAACCACCCAAGCTGGCTGATGAGCTCAACGCGTTGAGAGCCCTGATCGGGCAAGCTGCGCACGCCCCAAGCATAGGCCATGACCGCCGGCGCAATTCCGAAACTGACGACATCCGCCAGTGAATCGAACTGCATGCCAAATTCGGTGTTTGTGCCCGTCATGCGCGCGACGCGGCCATCAAGCGAATCAAATAGAATCGCCAAGCCGATGGCTTTCGCCGCATGATCGAAGTCTTCCCAACCACCCGCAAGCGACGCCACGACCGCGTAGTAGCCGCAAAGCAAATTTGCGCCGGTGAACAGGCTGGGCAGCAGGAAAATGCCTCGCCTCAATCGCGGGTTGCGAATGCGCCGGCCTGAAAAAGGCATTTCGTGGTGTTCGACTGGGCCCATGAATTAGTTTTGCCGCCCCACGGCGGAAACATTTGCTTCTGCATCCGAGGTCTGCTGGTCCATCAGATCCATGATTGCTGCCTTTGCCGGCCATCGCGCTAGCACGCTGGACCCGCCTTTCACATTCTCTCCTACTCTAACAAGTATCTCCGCATCCTTTGGCACCCAAACGTCCACTCGCGAGCCAAATCTCACCAGCCCGATTCGCTCGCCTCGCGCCACTCGCTCCCCTTCTTTTTTCCAACTTACCACGCGCCGCGCAATCAATCCCGCAATCTGCTTGAACACCATTTCTCCGGCGTCCGTCGATAGCGTAAACACGTTTTGCTCGTTTTCCATCGAAGCCCGTTCGCGCATTGCCGCAAGAAACTTGCCAGGACGGTATTCCATCCTGGTGATAACTCCTGCCGCCGGCGAGCGATTAACGTGCACGTTCCATACTGCCAGAAAAATACTGATGCGTTTTCCGGGTCGGCCTGCGTCTTCCTCATCCGTCACGACCACCACCCGCCCGTCTCCCGGCGAGACAATCGCTCCGGGCTCGGAAGGAATCGCGCGCTCCGGATCACGGAAAAACGAAAAGACAAAGAGCGCCAGACACACCAAGATGACCGCAGCCACCGTCCACTGCGCCAAATAAGCCGCGCCGCCCAAAACCAGTAGCGGCAATCCAAAGTAATAGCCCTCTTTAACCATGCCTCTGAGAATATACCTCATCAGCGTCGCTCACAGTATGAAGGCTGCGAGCAAGCAGGGCCATTCTACGACAGAATTTTCGGGATAGGCGGGCGTTGTTACTGCGAATACTGCGCCCGCGCTCGTTGGATACGCAGGGCGATCCGCTCCATCTCATCTTTACAGTGGAGCTTCATCTTCTTTAGCTTGATTTCTTCCAGGAGGTCTTCTGAACTGAGGAAACTAGAAGTGGAGATTCGGTGCAGTTCTTCTTGATATTTCGAGTGCTGCTCGGCCAGACGCTGATACTCGGCGTCTGTCTCGAGGACTATGTCTCGAGGTGCCCGCTGTGCTGTTGCCATGCGTCCTCCTGACACTGCGCGAATTGGATTGTGAACACTACATGAACAGACGATAGCACTCGGAATGGCGGCGTCAAGTGGCAACCCTTAGGAATTTGGTCCTAGTCCCCCAGTTTCTTTCCCATCGTAATCGCCGCCTCCTCCGGGTCCCTGTAGTAAATCTTCCGGTAACCGATTTTCGCAAAGCCGAATCGTTCGTAGAATGCGATCGCTCCGAGATTGGATTCCCTCACTTCTAGAAACAGATTTTTGATCCCTCTCGAGCGCATCCCTTCGATCGCGGCGGAAACAAGCGCCGCGCCATGTCCCTGCCGTCTGTGCTTTGGCACGACCGCAAAGGTGAAGATTTCTGCTTCGTCCGCTACTTCCCTGCCCATCAGAAATCCGGTAATTTCTCCTCCCCTCTCGGCCACCAACGCCAGCGGTCCCCTCCACTCTGGCAACCGCTCGTAGGAATCCTTAGTCAGAGCTCCTGCCTGTGGAGACTGCCTGAAGATCTCTCGCACTGCGTCGGCGTCTCCCAATGCAAATGGCCGAATACAGCAAGAGAGCTTAGTCTCATCAGGCACGACGTGTAGGGTCCTTCCAGAAAACTTCCGCGTCTGGCCGTCGCACATACTCCGCGTCCAACTTCAGCACATCCGTTAGCCGCCCTTCCAGCGCTCGCGCACGCCCGATTTTTCCGATCGCGGGTGCAAGAACCGTGGAACAAGCCGCGATGATTTCACCAGCATTGACGCGAGCCTGCCACGCCTCCTGAACCTTCATTTTCTCGGGGTCCATCGAAATCCAACTCACTCGTTCGTTTTGGACGCGTTGCCCAACCCAGCTAACGAAATCCGCCGGGGCCGCAACCATCTCTTGTTCCACTAACGCAAGCGCCGCCCCTTGTCTGCGAAAAAGTCCCGCGTACACCTGATCCCGATGCGCATCAAAAAATGCCGCAACATACTCGCTTCCGCTCGCCGCTTCAGAGGCCATCGCCTCCAACCTCGACACACTGGCGATACCCTTGCCATACACCTCGCTCCACGCTTTCACTGTCGTCAAACCCATCCGCACTCCGGTAAACGAACCAGGTCCCGATGCCACCGCAAACAATTCCACATCTCGCATCTCAACCCGCGCAAACTTTAGAGCTTCCTCCACGGCCGGCAGCAACCATATCGAATACTCCGCCGTTCCTTCATGCGCGATCGCTCGTAAGACTTCTTTGTCTCGCAAAACAGCCACGCTTCCCCGGGAGTCGCTTGTATCCAGCGCCAGAATGATCACGCGGGCATTCTACCGCAGAGAAGCCACACTTTTCGAAGTCACACCTCCGTAACACAAGAAAACCACGCTTGAAACACACGTTTCAGCGCAGTTTAGGCGCGATTTTGCGAATTTATCGCTCACCCACCAATTCTCCATCTTGCAAACCGCCCCAGCAATTCAACTGCCAAATACAAATCTAATTTTCCCTAACCTCCTGATTCCACAGGATATATCTTGACTCTTGCAACACACACATTTAAACTCTGTAAGTATCTCAGGGGGGACATCTCGATCCATGGACTACAAAATCGGTGACAAGGTCGTTTATCCGAACCACGGCGTCGGACTTGTAGAACAGATTAGTTACGGTGTCTTAAATGGTAGGACCGAACGTTACTTCATGATTCGCATCGTTTCCAGCGGGCTGCGCGTCATGGTTCCACAATCAAACGCAGAAACCGTTGGCCTTCGCTCCGTGATTCGTTCCACGGAATCCACCAAAGTCCTTGGCTTCCTCGAAAAGGGCAAGCTCAATTCTCACCACGACTGGAAACATCGCTTCAAGGAAAACTCCGAGCGCATGCGCACTGGGTCCCTCCTAGAAGTCGCTGTCGTCCTCAAGAGTCTCGTTTCCCTCAGCCGCAGCAAGCCCCTCTCCTTCCGCGAAAAGAAAATGCTGGAGCGCGCGAAGTACCTCCTGGTCAGTGAAATGGCCACCTCGCGCAACACCACCGCGGAAAGCGCCGAAGCCATCGTCGTCAAGTCCCTGGCTAAGGCAAAGTTGCAGTTCCCGGTAATGACCGAAAAATTCGAATAGCTCACGCGCCGCACATTGGGCGCGTTTTTAATTTCCGGCGGGCAACTTTCGTTGCCCGCTTTTTCTTTTCCTGCTTCTTTTTCCCTCTCCACTTTCTCTGCTCAAAGTTCATTTCTGTCGCCCGCTCTAGCACACATCCCGTTACAAATCAAAAATCGCCTAGTGCGCGAAACGTCTCATTCTCCAATATCGTCATATATTCGAAGCCGCTAGCGGGTCCCCTCGCTACCTTGACGGATTCTCAATGAGCCGTCATTTCTGTACTATGTGAGGCAAGGTCGGGAGACCGCCATGAAACCCTGTCTTCTCTTCGCTGTGCTTCTGCTCCTGGCAAGTCCCTCACATGCCCAGCGGTCACATCAACGTCCAAGCACAGGGAACGGTCAAGGTTTTATTAATGGATGGGGCGGCACCAGCGGCGGGGGAATTGAGTATGGCTTCGGCGGGCGCGACGTTCGCTACGAACCTCCGCGAAATTTTGAAGTCGGTTACGCGAGAAACGATGGGCCCTTCGTTCCTTCTACCTATATGAATTACAACGACGCTCTCGTCCTCGGCCGGCAACAACTTGCCGCAGCCGAGAAATCCGAGCCGAGCGACCCAGGCCCGTCACTCGGAGACCTTGCCCGGACCTTCAGAGCCGCCAAAGTCCCCACTTTGAGACTCCAATCCCGCGTGCTTCAAGATAATTCCGGCAATCTTCAGATCTGCAATCTGAACGGCAACGATTGCCATCGGCCCTGACAATCTAAGGCCCTTGGATTTCGCGTCCCAACTCTCTGCGAATCTCTGCGTCCCCTGCGTCTCTGCGTTATCCTTGCTCTTTCTTTTCTCTGGTTTTTAACTCCCCAGCAACCCGCTGAGTATCACGCCCGACTCGCGTAACACTCGCGCCACTTCCGCCGCAATTGCCGGGGCTCCCGGCGTATCCCCATGGATACAAATCGTCTGCGCCGCGACCTTAACTTCGCTTCCGTCGCTCGCCCGAACAATTCCTCGTTCCGCCATCCCAAGCGCCTGCCTCGCTGCTTGTTCTGGATCACGGATCAAGGCATCCTCAAATTTTCTCGATCGCAGAGTTCCGTCCGGCTCATACCGCCTATCCGCGAACGCCTCAGCCGCCACGGCAAATCCTGCTTCACGAAAGACATCAAGCATCAGCGATCCTGCTAACCCTACTAGCACCACCTCACGGTTCCATCGCGCCACGCCGTCAGCAATCGCCCCTGCAAGCTCGCGGTTCTTCACTGCCTGGTTGTAAAGCGCTCCATGCGGCTTCACATGCACCACCCGCGCGCCACAGCTTTCGGCGACTTGAGCTAGCGCCCTCACCTGTTCAAACACGGACTGCGCGACCTCGGCCGGCGACATCTTAAGTTCCAGCCTCCCAAAATTCTCGTGATCCGCGTAACCCGGATGCGCCCCAACCGCCACGCCGTATCGCATGGCTTGCTCAATCGTAGTGCGCATCATCGAGGCATCGCCCGCGTGCCCGCCGCAGGCCACATTCGCCGACGTAATCGATCGCATCAACGCTTCTTGCGTGCCGTCCGCAATCGCCTCAGGTATTTCACCCATGTCGCAATTCAAATCAATCGTTAGCTGACGGCTGCTCATTCCAGGATCAACTCCTGCGACGCGAGCAATTTTTCCTGCGCAAAGAAAAGCGCCCGCGCCGCTTCCATTTCCACCAGTTCGAATCGAATCTCGTCGCGTGGCCGAAGCTGCCCCAAACTGCTCAAATCCGCGGAAATCACATTCGCAATCTTCGGATATCCGCCGGTCGTTTGTTGCTCCACAAACAAAATAATCGGTAGACCACCCGCGGTAATCTGCACCGCCCCAAGCGAAACACCCTCGGAAGTCATCTCTCCGCCAGCGGTCGACGAAATCGCGGCACCTTGTAAGCGCAAACCCATCCGATTCGACTCCTCTGTCACACGATACGTGCCGGCGTAAAACGCCTCTTGCACCTTTTGCGAAAACCAATCGCTTTGCGGCCCCGGCGTTACGCGCAAAATCTTTCGCGGCGCCAATTGCGCCACAGCTCTCGCCGATACACTTCTTTTCCGAAACGTCCGGAAGCTCCCGCTCGCCGCTCCAATTTTCAACACATCTCCCGCACGCAACGCTCTCCCTTGAAATCCGCCAAGCCCGCTCAACAGATGCGTCGACGCACTTCCCAAAAATAATTTCACGTCGATCCCGCCTCGCATGCACAAATAACACCGCGCTCCCGCCCGCGTCGCTCCCAGGCGCAGAGTCTGCCCCTGCCGGATCTCCACCGACTTCCACATCTCGATAGGTTCATTGTCCAGCGTCGCCCCAAACTCCGATCCCGTGAGCGCCACGACTGCCCTCTCCGGAAACACAAAATTCCCGCCAAGCAGGGCCATCTCTAATCCGGCCGCACCTTCCGCATTTCCTACCAACCGATTGCCGATTCGTAGCGCCACGGGATCAGCAGCACCTGAGGCCGAGACTCCCATTGGCCCAAATCCTTCTCGCCCCAAATCTTGGACCGTGGTTAGCAGCCCCGGAGCGTGCACCTCGATCAAACTCATGCGTTCTCCAGCTTCGTGAACTGCTCACGCGAAATTGCCACGAACCGCACGCGATCCCCAATCGCAAGCAGACTCATCTCTGCCCTGTCAGGCTGGAACATCTTCACTGGCGTCCGCCCCAGCAGTCTCCATCCGCCTGGCGTGGCGATCGGATAAACGCCAGTCTGCCTCCCCGCAATCCCCACACTCCCTGCCGGCACGCTTCGGCGCGGTGTAGCCAAGCGCGGCGTAGCCAGTTCTTGCGCCACCTCGCCGAGATACGCAAAGCCCGGCACAAATCCCAAAAAATAAACAATGTAGGTCGTCGAGGCGTGTACTTCGATCGCCTGCTGCGCCGTCAGTCCGTGCAACTCAGCTACATCTTTCAAGTCCGGCCCGTACTCCCCGCCATAACAAACAGGTATTTCTACCAAACGCGGCTCGGGAAGCGCCACTTTATCCATGCGCTTGACGTATCCACGCAAAATTTTTTCTAACTCTTCATGCCGCAACCTCATCGCGTCAAATTTAAAGAGCAACGAACAATACGCCGGATGCAAATTCCGCACTCCAGCAATCGGCTCCAACTCCACCAACCGCAAGAGCCTCCGCACCCGCTCGTGCGCTCCAGCTGTGATTTGATTTTGTAGGTGCGGAGCTTTAGCCCCGCTCTTCTTGGCAGACGAGTCGAAATAAACGATCAGCGACTGATCACTGGCTACTTGAAATCGCACGCCGCCGCCCGCAAAAGTCTCCATCGCCGCGAGAGTATACCCCATGCACTCTCTGCCCGTATTCCACGAGCCGGAGGTATAATAAATATCGTGACCGAGCAAGCTTCTAATCTCCTGCAAAAGGCGCTAAGCCTGTCTGAGGAAGAGCGCGCCGACCTAGCATGTTCTTTGCTCAACAGCCTTGACCCGACCGTGGACGAAGGCGCAGCCGGCGCCTGGGACAAAGAGATCGCCCGGCGTATTTCCGATTTAGACTCCGGACAGGCAAAAACCGTCTCATGGGAAGAAGTTCGCAACCGACTCTCGTCCAAACTTTCCAATGGCAAACAAGAAAGTTGAGTTCCACGAAGCGGCGAGCCTCGAACTCGACTCTGCCTTCGATTGGTACTTGGAACGCAGCGAATCCGCCGCTGCGAGATTTTTAGTCGAACTCAATGCCGCCATCTCAAATGTCGCCGAAGCGCCGCATCGCTGGCCTTCGGGCAGTCGCGGAACACAAAAATTTCTTCTGCGAGGATTTCCCTTTGCAGTTATCTATCGAGACCTTTCTTCCTCTATCCAAGTCCTCGCAGTGGCCCACGGACATCGTCGTCCAGGATATTGGAGAAATCGACTTTAAAAAACATACTGTGGGCTTCGCTATCCAAAATCATTCCAACGCCCCGCGCTGCCGCAGAAACTCCACAGTCTTGTTGCGCGGGGTCTTGTGCTCTTCCCCCGGAAACGTCATCGCGTAGCCGAGCGGCGTACACTCCACAACTTCGCCAGGCCGCTCATAGTGCCCCGGGAGTTTCACACGCACCGATAAGTCAGCGCCGCGTTCCACCAAGAACTGCGTCATCGGCAATCCGCCGTCGAAGAACTGCGTCGCGGAGTGAAAAATTGGCGTCTGGCCGCCGACGCCCTGTTCATTCACAACGGCACGTGCATTGACGTCCGCTCCACGCTCCCAGAGTAGTCTCGCGGCTTCCACGTTGCCGTATTCCGCGGCCACGTGCAGGAGTGTCGCTCCCTGCAGTTTGAGCAACCGCGCGCCTGTGCTCCCGAAGTCCAGTTCAGGGAATCGTCGATGCACCAGCGTGCGATCCGCATCGAGGTGCTTCGCCAGAAGATCGAGCCGGCAGCGAAGCAAATCCAGAACGGGTGGCACGTTGTACTTCGTGAGGCCGCCTGCCTCAACAAGAATATCCATGCACTCACCAAGCTGCGGCGAACGTCCATACGTGCCGATCACATAATCCAGCGCAGTTCCACGATACTTGCGGCCTTCGCGCACAGAATTCGGATTGGCTCCGTGCTCCAGGAGCCAGTTAATCGGCTTCGGCTCAACAGTCTCGCAAGGCGCGAAAATAATAGGAAAGTATCCGTTCCACTCGGCGTTCACGTCCGCGCCGTGCGCCAAAAGCATTTCCATCATAGGGATTCGAAGGCCGAACAGCGCAGCTCTCATCAACGGCCCGTCGCCGCCCTGATGAATGTCCGATCCGTTTTCGATCATCCATTGGGCTATCTCCAATCTCGCCGGACTAGGCGCTTCCCACGGCACACGACATTCTGCGACCCACGTAAGCGGGCCATTTTTGTTATATCCAAGCGGAGCGCGATGCAGCGCCGGATTGCGCGTCATCAGACTCTTCACCTGCTCTAGATCATTGGTATCGATCGCTAACTTGAGCTGTCCAATTTCCTCCAGCGAATCGACGTGTTCCTTCAGCTTCGGCCAACTCGCAAATCCATAAAGCCGCGCAATCTTGAACTGCGCATCGGTGAGCGATTCCGCCTCACCAGCTTTCAACAAGTCCTTCGCTTGATCTTTCAAATGGCGGAGATTGGGACGTTCAGGAAGCGGACGCGGCGCGTCCTCAGAATGGGTCGGCATAGCGACCTCCTTTCACTAAATCGCCCGTAGTCCGCACATCGGGCCGAAAGAAGGTTCGCAAAACTCAATTTAAAGCAGGTGGGCTTCTACCCTTTCCGCGGACCGGATGCGTCCTTAACGCACCGGCATCCTATCACAAAGTCTACAAGAACTTTATCAACGCCTTGGTAGTCTCTTTGGGCTTTTCTTCCAACACCCAATGCCCGCAATCCTTGAGCACGACCATCGTCGCGTTCGTCGCCACAATTTTCATTTGCTCGCCTAACACCACTCCATTGGCCTTCTCCCCGCCAATCGCCAGCACTGGCATCGTCAGCTTCGTCTTCGAGAGCTCTGCGAAATCCTTAGCCGCTTGCTGGAACGAAACAAAATACTCCCAACCCGCATGCATTCGGCCAGGGCGCGAGTACGCCGCCACATAGGCCGCGCGGTCCGCGTCCGGCAGCGAGTGATTTTTGTCAGCGGCAAAATCATTCCAGAAGTAATCGAAATACGTCCGCTCGCGGCCGCGCACCAACGCTTCCGGCGTTGGTCCATTAAACCGGAAATGCCAAATCCCAGGATTGTTGTAAACATCTTCCCATCCCGCCACGCCTGGCAAAAACGCGTCCATAACAGCGAGCTTTTCCGTCTCGGCCGGAAACTGCGCAGCGTACGCATATGCCACCATCAACCCGATGTCATGCCCAACCACTCTGGCTTTTTCGATTCCTAGCGATTTAACAAGTCCGTGGATGCTGATAGCAGCCGATTTCATATCCAACCCAGACTTGGGAATCTCCGAATCGCCAATCCCAGGCAAGTCGGGCGCAATCACAGTGAATTTTTCCGCCAGCAGGGGCATGATAGGCCGCCACATCCGCGAAGTCTGTGTATACCCGTGAAGCAATATCACCGCTGGCTCGTGCCCGGCCTTTAGATAATGCAATTTGACGCCGTTCACTTCCGCACTCTGCGAAGCAATAGCATCGGCCGTCGCGCGAGCAGTCGAAAACCCCGCCACGAAGATCAGCGCAAACCCAAAGACAAATGATTCAACCCGAAGTCTAACGATCCTTTTCATCATCTCTCCTGGTTGCAGACAACTCGCAGCAAGGCTCCGCAGCTTGCTGGAACATTTCCCCACTCACATTCCTACAAGAAAGTTCGCCAAAGCCGCTCTGAATGCCGGGGTGTTTCGGACGTTGTAGGGCTGAGCCTTCTCCGCGCCCTTATGTATCAGCGCTCTCTGTGTAATTCTTTAAGCCAGCACCAAACTTGGATCCGCATTGAGCGACGCATCGCCAAACAGCTCCTGCCTGAAATTTCTCATACGCTGCCGCCGCAATCATCGCGGCGTTGTCTGTTGAGAGTGCCCGGCTGGGGAAAAATACGTCGAAGCCCTTGCTCCTCCCACGTTCTTCGAATGTGGCGCGAAGCTGGCTGTTTGCCGCCACTCCCCCCGAAACCAACACGCTCTCTACGCCCAACTCTTCCGCGGCCATCATCGTGCGTTCCACCAAATCGCGCACCACAGCATTTTGAAATTCGCGCACCAGCGCCAGAGTTTGTGGCGAACACAATGGAAACAATTGCTCAAACTTTCGCTCGCCTCGCTGCAAAGCCTCTTCCCGTATACGAATCTCCCCGGCGTATTCCGGATGCTCGCGTACGTGATATAACACCGCCGTCTTCAATCCGCTGAAACTGAAATCGAGCGGATTGCTCCGCGTTTTGGTCGGACCGAATTTCACCGGCGCTGGAGCCTCATTGGAGACCGCCGCCAAGCGATCCAAAATCGGCCCGCCCGGATATCCCAGCCCCAACAACTTCGCGACTTTGTCGTACGCCTCGCCCGCGGCGTCATCACGCGTCTGCCCAATTTTTCGATAACGCAGCAGTCCGCCCGGCTCCCCCGAACTCACTTCGTACAAGACCGTGTGCCCACCCGAGACAATCAAACAAACCGCTGGCAATTTCGCCACGCGCCCGGCCTTATGCGCCTCTAAAAAAACCGCGTGAACGTGTCCCGCCAGATGATTCACTCCTACAAGCGGCTTTCCCAACGCCTGCGCCAAAGTCTTTCCGTACGTAATCCCCACGAGCAACGCTCCAACCAATCCAGGCCCGTGCGTCACACCAATTGCATCTACATCCGCAAGCTGCATCCCCGCCTGGGCGAGCGCCTCTCTCACAACAGGCACAATCTGCCGCAAATGTTCGCGCGAAGCCAACTCCGGCACGACGCCGCCGTACTTTCGGTGAATATCAATCTGCGATGCCACCACGCTGGACAAAATCTCGCGGCCGTCGGCCACAACAGCTGCCGCCGTCTCATCACACGACGATTCAATCCCCAAAATGCGCGTCATTTTCGGATGCACACCGATAAAAACTACAGCTTCAAATTCTTCAGGTAGTCGCGAAACGGGGCGCCCAATTCTTCGTTTCGCAACGCAATTTCGACGGTCGCTTTCAGAAATCCCAGCTTGTCGCCCGCATCGTAGGAAACACCTTCGTAGATATACGCCCACAGGCCGTGCTCCTGCGCCAGGAGTCGCAGCCCATCCGTCAACTGAATTTCATTCCCTGCCCCGGGCTTGGTACGCTCCAGGCAATCGAATATCTGCGGCGGTAAAACGTAGCGCCCAGTGATCGCGAGGTTCGATGGCGCATTTTCCGCCTTTGGTTTTTCCACGAGATCGCGAACCCTCAAAAGCCGCGCGCCAAACGGCGGCAGCGGAGCGGCTTCTCCGTCGACAATCCCATAAAGGTGAGTTTTCTCCCTCGGCACTTCCTCTACCGCAATCGCGCCAACTCCCGTAGCCGCGTACACATCAATGAGCTGTTTCGTAGCAGGATTTTTTCCTGGAATCAGCACATCCCCCAGCAAAACCGCGAAGGGCTCGTCGCCTACAAGGTCTCTCGCCACCAATACCGCGTGTCCGAGGCCGAGCGGCTCCTTTTGCCTCGTATAACTCACCTGCACCATGTCGCTGATGCGCCGAACCATCGCCGCCTGCTCCGGCTTCCCTTTTTCTTCCAGAAAGCGTTCCAGCGTTGGCGCGTGATCGAAGTGGTCCTCGATCGAGTTTTTCCCCTTGCCCGTCACGATGATGATGTGTTCAATTCCCGAGGCCACGCACTCTTCCACCACGTATTGAATCTGTGGCTTGTCCACCACCGTCAGCATCTCTTTGGGTTGCGCTTTGGTCGCGGGTAAAAAACGCGTGCCAAGTCCCGCGGCGGGCAGCACCGCTTTGCGAACTTTGCGAATCGCGCTCGTTGGTTGTGGCATGTCAGCCATACGTTTCCTCGCTGTGCCTATTTTTTCTTGGCGGGCTTTTTGTCTTTTGAGGAACTTTCTTTCGAACTCGTATCTTTAGCTACAGAATCTTTGCCGGAAGCTTCTTTGGCGCCCCCATCTTTGGAGTCTTTCGCGCCGCCGTCCTTGCCTCCACTGTCTTTGCCGCCGGCATCTTTTCCCCCGCTATCTTTCCCCTCGCTCGTGGTCTTCTCTTTGCTCCCGCCATCCGGAGATTTCCCCGCGTAGTCAGTAACGTACCAGCCCGATCCTTTAAATTTAATCGCTGGCGCCGTGATCACCGACTCCACTTTCCCCCCGCAATGCGGGCACTTCTTCAGGTGCGGCCCGGCAACCGGTTCGATCTTCTCCGTGTGGCGCCCGCACTTCAGGCACTTATATTCGTACAGTGGCACAGCTGCTCCCTCCGCTCTGTCTCCAAACAAAAAAGTATAGCATGCGTCACGAATTGTCTCCGCAGCGCATGCTAGACTCAAATGCATGGGCGGACTAACAGCCAAAAATGACGAAAAGGCTTTGGGCTGCTTATACCTCGTTGGCACGCCCATAGGCAATCTGGAGGACATTACCCTCCGCGCCCTGCGCATCCTGAAAGAAGTCGATCAGATCGCCTGCGAAGACACACGCCACACACAAAAGCTGCTCAGTCACTACGAAATTCGTAAGTCGCTCATCAGCTACCACGAACACAATGAAATGACGCGCGCTCCCGAGTTGCTCATATCGCTCGAGCAAGGCGCGAAAATCGCGCTCGTCAGTGACGCCGGCATGCCTCTGGTTTCCGATCCGGGCCATCGCCTCGTCACACTTTGCTTGCGCCATCATGTGCCCGTGGTTCCGATTCCCGGACCATCCGCACTCCTTGCATCGCTTGCCGCGAGTGGCCTCCCCAACGAAGAATTTCTTTTTGTAGGATTTCTCCCCAATCGCAGCGGCGAGCGCCGTCGCGCCCTCGAGCGTCTGCGCATCGAGGATCGCACCATCATTCTCTACGAAGCTCCGCACCGCATCACCGAATGTGTCGCCGACGCCCGCGAAGTTCTCGGCAACCGCACGGCCTGTATCGCCCGCGAAGTCACCAAGCTCCACGAGGAATTCCGCCGCGGCAAACTCTCGGAACTATTCGCCTCGCTCGAAGAACGCCCCGCCAAAGGCGAAATAACGCTGCTCATCGGCCCCGAAGATCCCGCCGACGCTCGTACCCCCGCCAATTCCATGCAAAGCCTCGCCGAGCGCGTCGAAGAATTGATCCACCAAGCCAAGCTCGACCGCAAAGAAGCCTTGAAACTCGCAGCCAAAGAACGCGGCATGACGCGCCGCGAAGCCTACGACAAGATGGTAATCGCCCGGGAACCCAAAAATAGCGGCTCGTGACTGGTGAAGCCGCTTTAAGTCATAGCTCAATTTAACTTCATTCAATTCGGCGGATTTGCCATTACTCGTTCAAGTGCTCGTTGCGTGTCCGAGGCGTGGGTCGGCCCAGCGAGGAAAGTCAAATCATGGAGGGCTTGACCCTGGCTAGCGCCCGCTTCCTTAAGCATTTTCTCCGTTCCCGCTGCGCGGAGAAAGCCAGCGTAAAAGCGTTCCGCCACCTGCCCTGTGTTGAACTTTGTTACGCCGCCATCGAGGATCGTTGGAGCGAAGAACGGATGCGCGATTCCGAGCCGATTGGATACACGATAGACGACGGCGCCGACGAATTCCATGCGCTGCGGCGTAAAATTCTCAGAATCGCCGAGACCAATAATCAAGAGCTTTCTTGCCGCGAGACTGCCGGCTGGCGAAACAATCAAAATCGTCTCGCCCAGCTCCCCACGAAAAAGTTCCGGTTTGCGGATTTTGCCCAGCAGCCCCTTTAGCTTTTCATCGATTTCGACAAGCGAGCCGTGAAGCGTATTCTCCGGCGCAGATTCAAACAGACAAATGATTTGCAGTTCCGTATCGGTTTCGGCCGGGCTCTGCACAAGTACGCGAGTCGGAATGGGCGCATTCGAAACTTGAAACTCCACAGGCTTTGCTTGGGCGGCCTGACGCGCGCCCCCGCTAGGCATCAGAGCTGCTCTCGGGGATTGCGCCAGAGCATGTTGCATTAAGCCGGAAATGGAAGTCGCGGCCGTCAGCGCGAGCGTTGCCAATAGAAACACCACGAAGTGCCGAAAAAGGGAAGGTTTTGCCATTGTGCCCCCGGCCATTCTAACAGCGAGAATGTGTGGAAAATCTAATGAACGATGAGCCGCGCAGACCGCCGCGAGAAAAACGCCAATATCGCGAGAAAACTGGCCCCGCAGACTCATTTTCTTTGGAAACATGTCTAGTACCGCACAGTATTTATACCGATAAAGAAGCACACTGTGGGTCTCGCAGTCCTTCGAAGGAGACTCATGCACAAGCTTTCAAGAATCACCCTGGGATTAGCAATCACGCTTGGCGCTTCTATTTGTGCGCAAGCACAAACGCAATCGCCGGCGCACGCAGGCGACCCTACACCAACGTACAGAATTACAGTCGTCAGCCGCACGGCTCGCGCTGTCAGCTATAAGCACCGCAGTGGCTCCACTCACGTGGATTTTCAAGGCACGGACCTGATGCCCAGCGCACATGGCGAAGCCAAAGTGGAAAGCAAGCGCGGCGTCCTGGCCATCGAAGCGGAATTTTCCGATCTCGATCGGCCAACAGCTTTCGGCACTGAATATCTAACTTTTGTCATGTGGGCCATCTCGCCCGAAGGCACCTCCGTTAATCTCGGCGAAGTCTTGGTGGGCGACAATCGCCGCAGCAAGCTCGATGTGACGACGGACCTTCAGGCTTTCGCGCTGATTGTGACCGCGGAACCCTATTACGCGGTGCGGCGCCCTAGCAATGCGGTGATCATGGAAAACGTAATTCGCCAGGACACCAAGGGCACCACCCAAGCCGTCGACGCGAAGTATGAACTGATCGATCGTGGCGGTTACATTCCCACGGGCTATACGATTGACCCAGTCGTCCTGGACGCCAAGTTGCCGCTCGAATTTTTTGAAGCACGCAATGCGGTGCGCATCGCAAAGGCCGCGGGAGCCGAGCGATATGCAGGACCCAGCTACGAAAACGCTATGCGCCAGATGCGAGAAGCCGATGCACTGGCCACCAGCCATCACGGAGACAAGAAAACGCTGATTTCCGTTTCACGCCAAACGGTGCAGACCGCGGAAGACGCACGCGAAATCGCTGCCAAGCGTATCGCCTCTGATCGCGCCGAAAACGAACGCAACGCCTCAGCCGGACGTGAAGCAAACGCCAACGCCACGGCGGCTGACGCCGTCAGCGCCCGCGAAGAAGCCGACCGCAAGAAGCACGAAGCAGAAGCCGCCGCCCGTCAAGCACAGGGTGCCCAGGCCAATGCCGAAGCTGACGCTGACCGCAATCGTGCAGCCGCCGCCGCTGCCGACCAACAAGCTCAACAAGCCAGAAGCGCGCAAGCCACTGCTGAGGCCGACTCCGACCGCAATCGCGCCGCAGCCGCCTCCTCGGATATGCAAGCCGCACAAGCCATCCACGAGCGCGAAGAACTTCGCGCAAAACTGCTCGCGCAGTTCAACCTGATTCTTGAAACTCGCGACACAGCCCGCGGTTTAGTCGTCAACATGTCCGATGTGCTTTTTGACAGCGGCCAGTTTACGCTACGCCCACAGGCACGTGAAAAGCTTGCGAAAATATCCGGCATCGTCCTCGCTTACCCGACACTCTTGCTTGCGGTGGAAGGCAACACCGACAGCGTGGGCACGGAGGAATTCAACCAGACCCTTTCGGAGAAGCGCGCCGAATCTGTCCGGTCTTATCTCACCAAGGAAGGTGTACCGGAGGCATCGACGACTGCCGCAGGTTTCGGCAAGACTCGGCCTATTGCTTCCAACGATACTGCGGACGGCCGTCAGCAAAATAGGCGCGTCGAGTTGATCGTTTCTGGCGAAGTGATCGGAACAAAGGTCGTTTCGATTGTAGTCCTGCCAGTCACCGCATCTTCAACGCCCCGCTAATCTCACTGCAGAAGCAAGAAAAGCCGGCTCGTCATGAGCCGGCTTTTTCTTTTCCTGGAATTTCTAAGACATTGCGTCCGTCTCGCCGTTCATGGAACTACTGGCGAGGGCTACCGGGCTACGAAACTCAGGCCGCTGGGTCCTTCTGACGCGTCGCTTTGACACCTGAGAGAATGCCAGCGCCTATGAGCACAATCGCGCCAACGGCAATCCAGTGCGCCGGCACATGCAGCAGGAAGGCGCCGTAAATCAAGCCAATGGTTAGGATAACGAACCCAATGGCATAGATTCCGAATGACATGATGGTTCCTTTCCGTTGCGCGGATCGGGTTATCGTCCGAGAACTTATCATACCCAACCGCAAGGCGTGCTAAAAAACCAAGGCCGCCCTCCGCACTTTTAGGCGCGGAGGAAGCGGCCTCGATCGTCTATCCCACAGTCGTGACTATCTGTGATCTGGATGATGATGACGCCAATTCCAATAATCACTCTGTTGATGGGCAGTTGTTAGCCGAAACTCGCGGTAGTCTCTGTGCCTTTCGCCGAGATAGACGCGGTAGGAACGGTCTTCGCCTTCATTCCATTCATGGTAGTCGTGATGATTGCGATCGTAATAGCGCGTATGGTCGCCGCCAGTTGCAACTACAACTTCCTGGGCAGCAGCCTTGGGTGCTGCCGCAGCGGTAAGCGCGGCAGTCAGAAAAATAAAACTCAGATATTTTGTTGCTATGTTCAAGTAATCCTCCCTGATAAGAACTCCGGTGTTGGAGTTCTGGCTTGTAGCAAGTATGAGCGGGGGAGCACTCAGAGTCTGTCCGATTCAGGACACAACGCGCTGTATAAGAATAGTTGACAGCAGAAGAGCCGTTTTTTGCGGCGCTCGAAGTAAAAATAATTCATCGAAAGAGAGACTCTGCATCGTGTGCCACTTCGAAACAAGAGTCGACACCCAGTGAAGAAACGGGCGAACAATCGAAACGAGAGAGCGATCTACTGCGTCCCAATGGCACACCAGGGAGCCGGTGAGCAACGTTGCAGAGCATTGGGCTTCAGTGTAGGGTAGCGGGGCCGGGGAGCAAAATGAGGCCGGGCTAATCCTGGCGAGGGTGGTGAATATGGCTGGCGAAACCGAAAAAGACCTTCTGAGTCGGCGCGGATTTTTGGGCGTGAGCTCAGCGGCACTTGCCGCCGCGAGCGTGCTGGGGCCAGACAAGGTCCGAGGCCAGGAAAGTTATCCAAAGGGCGACCGTAGTGCGAGCGATCCTGGGCCAACAAACGCAGCTCTGGACGCGGCGAATCCATCTGCGAACCATCCAGTGCCCACAGACGCGGGCGGCGTGCAAACCTTCAAATACCCCTTCTCGTTCGCGCACAAACGTTTTCAGGAAGGCGGCTGGTCGCGCGAAGTCACGATCCGAGAGCTAGCGGTCTCAAAATCTCTTGCCGGCGTTGACATGCGCCTCACCGCTGGTGGCGTGCGCGAATTGCATTGGCACACCGCCGCGGAATGGTCGTACATGTTGTACGGCAGCGCGCGCATCACTTGCGTCGATGCGGACGGCAAGAGCTTTGTAGCGGACGTGAAGGATGGCGACCTCTGGTACTTCCCTCCCGGAATTCCCCATTCGATTCAGGGCCTGCCGCCCGACGGCACCGAATTCCTGCTGGTCTTCGACGACGGCAACTTCTCCGAGTACGAGACCGTGCTCCTCACGGACTGGATGGCGCACACCCCGTCTGACGTGGTCGCGAAAAATTTTGGCGTCGCCCAATCCGCCCTCGCAAAGATGCCCAAGAAAGAGAAATTTATTTTTCAGGCCGATGTTCCCGGGCCACTTGCGGAAGATCAACGCGTCGCAGCAGGTACGCTGGGCCCGTCGCCAATCGATTTTGCATTTCGCACCACGCAGCATCCCGCGCCGACAGTATTAAAGAGCGGCGAAGTGCGCGTGATTGATTCCAGCAATTTCAAGATCTCAGCAACGATCGCCTCAGCAATTGTCACCGTGAAACCAGGCGGCATGCGCGAGCTCCACTGGCATCCAAACGCCGACGAGTGGCAGTTCTACATCAGCGGCAAAGCGCGCATGACGGTCTTTGCCACGGGCGCTCGCGCCAGAACGATGGACTTCGAAACGGGAGACGTCGGCTACATCCAAAAAACGCTGCCGCATTATGTCCAGAATATGGGCGACACCGACCTGAAGTTTCTGGAAATGTTCAAGAGCAGCTATTACCAGGATTTGGCGCTCTCCGAATGGCTTTCGCACACGCCGCCAGAACTGGTCGCAGCCCATCTGAATCTGGACAAGGCCACCCTAAACGCGATGCCCAAAGACAAACCACTCATCGTCCCATAGGAGTAGCGTTCTTCGACGCTTGTGTGACTTTCGGTGCCGCCTTGGCTCGGGGCGGTTAGGAAGAGTTGCCTTGTCAAAGCGAGCCGGCGCATTGCCACATCCTAGCGGTGCCTTTATTCGCGTCGCCAGCCTTGACTTGAACTGCCCCGAGTCCTACGCTCGTAGAGTTGTAAGCCTTCCTCGCTGGGGCATCGATCTATGGGCCACCGGATACGCATTTTCGTTTTGTCCGCTATCGCAATGGCATTTCTTGCGCCGGACGTGATGGCGCAGAAACCACCGGCCCCGGCTCCCGGCCCTCCTCCCTCCGGGCCCCCAAGCCGCCCGACAACTCCCACTCCGCCAACTCCGGGCACAACGCAACCAGGAGAAGATTTTGTGATGTTTCTCCGGGGACGCGTGGCAATCCATGACGGCGGATCCATTCCAAACGATGTGCTGATTGAGCGGGTTTGCAACAACAGGGTGCGCCAAAACACGTATGCGTCTCTTCAAGGCGATTTCAGTATGCAATTGGGATCAAGGACCGATTCTTTCCCGGAAGCTAGCGCCGATTCGACTTCGCCTTCTGGCGCGTCTAGCAAGTCTTCAGATATGGGAATCCCACGGCACGAATTAACAAGTTGCGATCTACGAGTCTCGGCCTCCGGCTTTCGATCCAGTGTCGTCAACCTTCTCGACGTGGATAATTTTGGCAGCAACGTTGACGTGGGCGTTATCGTAGTGCGCAGAGCTACAAAGGTGGAAGGCACAACGATAAGCGCCACTCCCTACAAAGCTCCTGCCGATGCCCGGAAAGCTTATGAGAAAGGCCTCGATGCCGAGCGAAAGGGCAAGCTTGCCGATGCCCAGAAATATTACGATACTGCGGTGCAGCTCTACCCCAGTTTCACGAACGCCTGGTTTCATTTGGGCAGCGTCCTACAGAAGCAAAAGCAGAACGATGCAGCTCGAGAAGCCTATACCCATGCCACGACTATCGACACCAAGTACCTGCCGCCATATCTGTTTCTAGCGGAGATGGCCTTCGAGTCAGCGAATTGGACGGAAGTCCTTAAATTTACCGGTCACCTTTTGGATCTTGATCCCTTGAATCAGGGACCGGCGGAAGTCACTGCCTACGTCGTGGATCTCGATCCGCTGAATTACGCCGAGGCTTATTTCTATAACGCAATGGCGAATTACAATCTCAATAAGTTCGAAGCCGCTGAAAAGAGCGCACTCAAGGCGGAACACTTCGACCTGCGCACTCGTTTTCCGCAGCTTTATCTCTTATTGTCGGAAATCTTTGCTCGAAAAAACAAATACGATCTTGCCATCGCGGAGCTTCAAACTTACTTGGCCCTGGTTCCACAGGCAAAAGACGCGGCTCAGCAGCGCGAGCAATTGGCAAAGCTAGAACAGCTGAACAATCCCGTGCCCACCACCGATAAACCCGAGCAGCGTTAGCGTCGAGTATCCCCTCATTGGGCCCGCGCAAGCGCCAGTTCATCGTCTTAACGAAGTAACCTCTGGACTCGCTAGAAACTGTCAGATAAACGCTTTCCTATCTGATGAATGCTTTCCTAGGGGCCGGAGCTTTAGCTCCGACATAAAAAAACCGGCAAAACGGGGGCTTCAGCCCCTGAGGAAACTCCCTGCTTCGTCGCTTCATATATTTATGAGACAAGTCTAGAAGCTTATACAAGCTATCTCACAAATGCTTTTTAGGAGGACACGGGTTTCCGCCGTGCCGCATACGCCTCGAAAAGGAGGCTTTTAACCCGTGAAGAATCGTGGTATTTCGGAAGCTCTGATTTATGAGATGCCTTGAAGTGACACCAGCCTGGGCTTCGGAACCGACCCAGTGCCAGACGTCTATTCGTAGCGGAGAGCCACCAGGGGGTCCACGCGAGCAGCGCGTCGAGCAGGAACCCAACACGCAACTAAGCCAGTAATGAGAAGCAGCAGTGGAACAGCGATGAGCGTTGCTGGATCGTAAGGCGAGACTCCCCAAAGTTGTGTGGCCACGATGCGCCCGACGCCAAAGCTGGCCGCCAACCCAATCGCAACACCCAAAATCACCAGGCGAAGACCCATATGAATCACCAGTCTCAGCACGTCGCCGCGCTCCGCGCCCATAGCCATACGTATCCCGATTTCGTGCGTTCGGCGGGCGGCAGTATAAGCAAGCACGCTGTAAACGCCAATGGTCACAAGTATCAAGCCAATACCCGCAAAAATTCCCAGCAAGAAAAATCCGAAGCGCGGACCGGCATAAGAGAATTGGCTGATGTAACCTTCAAGCGTGCCCGTGAACGTAAGAGCGACGCTGCGGTCCGTTGCCCAAATTTCCTGCCGTACGGCGTTTAGCATCGGGAGAGGCTCTGCCGCCGTGCGAATCAGGACGCCGCGACTGAAGGAACCGGTGACTGTGTACGGCACCCAAACCTCGGGATCGGGAGGATCCTGCAGACCGCGGTTTTTTGCGTCGGCCACAACCCCGACAATTTCAAACCAGGAGTCATGCACAGGATCGGGCGCCGTTTCGAGATGCACCAAATGAACTCGCTGGCCGATAGGATTCTCCGCGCCTAAATATTTGTGAGCGAAAGTCTGGTTGATGACCGCGAATTTTTTCGCGCCATTGACCTCCGCCTCCGTAAACGGCCGTCCCATTAGGAATTGAATTTTCAATACGGGAAAATAGCCTTCGCTACAAAGTTGATAAAGCGCGGTCCATTTTTCCGAGTGCGTCTTCCCGGGAATCTCTATGTCGGAATTGATTCCGCCGTAGGGTGGCAAGGTGCTCGTTTCCGTGGCGTCGACAATTCCGGGCATGGCTTTCAGCCTCAGCAGAAGCGGACGGAAAAATCCAGCGACCTGCTCGGCGGTCTTGTAACGCTCTTTCGGCAACGGCAGCCGGGCCACCAAAATGTGATCCGGTTGAAGTCCGAGATGAACTTCACGAAGCGCCACAAAACTGCGCATCAAAAGCCCCGCGCCAACCAAAAGTGCAAGCGATAGCGCAACCTCGAGAACGACAACGACGTTTCGTAAGCGCCCGTGGCGGGAGCCTCCGCTAACTCCCTTTCCGCTGTCGCGCAGCGGATCGTTCAGATCGCGCCGCGCGGTTTGTAACGCCGGCACCAACCCAAAAAGCACAGCGGTGGCCACCGAGACACCCAGCGTAAATAACAAAACGGAAACATTTAACCGAATCGCAGCCTCCGCGGGAACGATATCCTGCGGAATAAGCGCTATCAGAGATTTAAGGCCGCCCCATGCGAACAACATGCCGAGGCCTGCGCCCCCGATGGCGAGAATCAGACTCTCAACCAACAACTGTCGTACTAATCTCCAGCGTCCAGCGCCTAGCGCAGCACGTATGGCAAACTCCTTTTCGCGAGTGGTAGCGCGAGCCAGGAGCAAATTTGCCACATTTCCGCAGCCAATCAGCAGAAGTAGTCCAACGGCCCCCAGAACGATAAATAGCATCGTGCGAAAACGGCCGACCACCAGATCCGTGAGCGATTGAATTTCGACGGTGAAATGCTTCGGGTAATCCTTCGTATAAACAGTCGATAGATGCTGCGCAATCACAGCGAGGTCCGCCTGAGCCGCGCGTTCAGAAACTCCCGGTTTGAGATGGCCCATGAAGAACCAATAGCGATTGAAGCCAAGCGTCGGCGTCGTATCCGCTTGGCTCGGCTTTTCTGGAATCCACAGATCGGAATCGCCCCAGCCAAATCGCGGCGGCATCACACCGATCAGCGTGCGAGCCGTGCCGTTCAATACGAACGTCTTGTTCAGAATCGAGGGATCGGCGTTGAAGCGGTTGACCCATACCTTGTAGCGCAAAACGAAAACAGGTGAAGCGCCCGGCTCGTAATCCGCAGGCTGCATCACGCGCCCGATCAACGCGGGCATGCCCAGAAATTCGAACGTGCCCGGCGTCACATAACCACCGCTAAAGCGATCCGTGCCTTCCCCATAGGTGTAGAGCACGTCGCCGCCGTCATTGGCGATCACCCCATCAAAAACATGGCTCTGTGCCACATAATCCAAAAATTCAGGTCCGCTGAAACCACCTCGCCCGCCCGGCTGATTTTGTTCTGTGTCATGAATCTGGACGGAAACGAAGTGCTTCGCGTCAGGATAAGGGAATGGCTCCATCAACACGTTTTCAATAACGCTGAAGATAGCCGTGGAGGCGCCGATGCCGAGCGCCAAAGTGATCATCGCGACAAGAGCGAAGCCCGGGCCCTTCCTGAGGTTTCGTCCCGCGTAGCGAACATCCTGCCAAAAAGAAAACATCCCTGGCCCCCGTTTCGCCCTAGAACTCTCAACTAATAAACGATGAAATCATCAATAAGTTCCATCGGTGAAGCCGAACCCGCTGTCAAATATTCACCTATACCCGCTTTGACGGCCAAACCTGACAGCAGTTTGCTTCCACCCAGCTCGTGCCTCATTCCATGAAAGAAAATTTATCTAAAGCCCCTCTAAATCGATGGATTGGCGTAGGATGTCCTCGCATCCGGGTAGCGCAGGCACTCCTGCCTGTGTGCTTTTTTCATCGTTGCCATTGTGTTATGCCCGAACAGCTTTAGCCGACGATCACGCAACACGAACAGGAGCTACCAGTGAACAAATTTGCGATCGCAGCGATCTTGATGGTGAGCAGTGCCCTGATTCCCAGTGCGCAAGCCGAAGGATCGGGACGCGTTTACCCCGAAGGTGCCCCTCCCGCAACACCACAAACCTGCGAACAACTCGCCCAACTCGCCCTACCGAACACCAAAATAACGACGGCCCAAACAGTCGCCGCCGGTGCCTTCGCTCCGCCTGCAAACATGACTCCGTGGCTGGCCGGCGATCCTAATTTTTACAAAGGGATCCCTTCCTTCTGCAGGGTCACCGCCACTTCCAAACCCACCGCCGACTCCGACATCAAGATCGAAGTGTGGCTCCCAACCACCGGATGGAACGGCAAATTTCGCGGCCAAGGCAACGGTGGCTTTGCCGGAGAAATCGATTATCACTTGCTGGGCCTTGCGGTCTTGCAGGGCTACGCCTCGGCGGCGACGGACACTGGCCATGCCGCGGAAGGCGGCGACGCAACTTGGGCGCTAGGCCATCCCGAGAAAATTGTCGACTTCGCATACCGCGCGATCCACGAGATGACGACGGTTGGCAAAGCAACGGTGAAAGCGTTTTATAGTGATGCAGCACAACATTCGTATTTCGCAAACTGTTCGAATGGCGGCCGCCAGGCACTGATGGAAGCGCAGCGCTATCCCGAAGACTACGATGGAATCCTGGCAGGCGCGCCCGCGAATTACTGGACGCACCTGCTGGCTGCCGCTCTGTGGAATGCGCAATCCACAACACTAGATCCGGCCAGCTACATTCCGGCGAGCAAAATTCCAGCTATCGCCAAGGCCGTCAACGAGATGTGCGATGCAAAGGACGGCGTTACCGACGGCGTGCTAAATGACCCGAGACAGTGCCATTTCGATCCCACTGCCCTGCTTTGCAAAGTTGCCGATTCCGATGCGTGCCTCACGCAACCCCAAGTCACGGCGCTGAAAAAGCTGTATCAGGGACCGCGCGATGCAAAGGGGCAACAGATTTTTCCAGGCTATGTGCCGGGCGGCGAGGAAGGCGGCGGAGGCTGGGCCCTATGGGTAACAGGTCCCGCGCCGGGCAAAAGTCTGACGTTTGTTTTCGGCGGCGGATTTTTCTCGGACATGGTCTACGAAAAGCCCGACTGGGACTACAAGAAGGCAAACTTGGACGAAGCCGTTGCGGCAGCAGACAAGAAATTCGCCGCCGTGCTGAACGCCACAGGAACGAACCTCAAACCATTCGAATCGCGCGGCGGAAAATTAATCATCTATCACGGCTGGAACGATTCCGGAATCTCCCCATTGAATAGCATCAACTATTACGAGGGCGTCGAGAGCAAAATGGGCAAGCACGATGTCGATTCTTTCATGCGCCTCTTCATGGTGCCGGGCATGCAGCATTGCGGCGGCGGTCCCGGCCCGGACGTTTTTGGCGCGGAGGGATTTAGCTCGCCAAACGACGTGCAACACAACATGTATCTAGCGCTCGAACAGTGGGTGGAAAAGGGCGCTGCTCCTTCTACAGTGATCGCCACGAAGGAAGCGCACAGTGGATCCGTTGGAGGAGTGAAAGTAACTCGACCGCTGTGCGCCTATCCTCAAGTGGCAAAGTACAAAGGTTCGGGCGACACAAACGATGCGGCAAATTTTGCCTGCGGAGCGCCCTGACGGAGTGTCGCGCGGTGCGCGGCTAGAAGCTGTCTCATAAATGCCTTCCTAGGGGGTCGGAGCTTTAGCTCCGACATAGAAAACCGGCAATACAGGGCTTTAGCCCCTGAGGAAACTCTGTGCTTCGTCGCTTGATAGATTTATGAGACGAGTCCTAAGAAATAATTAAGCGGCAATTAAGCAGCGTTTTCGGGGCGGAACACGCGCTGGAAACGAGGGCCAGTGAATTGCACGCCAACCAAACGCTCCCCTTGTGTGGGAGCCTCAACGACATGGACCACGCGCCCAGACGTTGCAAAGTCTGCTTCCGTCCGGCGCGAAGCGTAGTTCGAAAAAGGGATGCGGATTTCGAGGTCCGAGCCGATAGCGACATCAAAGCGCGTGACAAACGCTGCGCCGCTCCGGCATAAATTTTCACTGGAAGTTTCTTCTTCGAAGATAACACCGCGGCTGTCGCGTCCCCTGACTTTCAGCGGCAGGCGGACAGCGATTCTACGCTCCGAGCGTTGCTTCGAGGCGGTCTGCGTCAAGTGGACCATGGGCTGGGTCCTCTTTTCTGGCGTCCGCGATGCAGCCATCTTTCTGGGCAGCCACAGAGCGGTTACTATCTTCGTCAGCCGGCGAACGCTCACCGTTTTGGGCGGCGGCGAAACGGTTGACTCCTGCGGCGGCTCGGCTCTCGAAGAAGGATTCCACCTTCTCGACAACCTCGCTGGGCGTTCGCGCCGCATGTACGATTCGACGAAGCTCGCTGCCGTTCCCCACGCCATGAGTAAACCAGCAAGCGAACTGCTTCATTTTGCCAATACCATCGGGAAGGTTGGCAGCATTAATTTGCCTATAGTAGCCAGAAAGTAACTGATGGCGTTCCTGCTCTGTCGGTGTGTCGTATCGGCCACTCGCCGCGTACTGCTCCATCTGCCGGAAAATCCAGGGATTCGTGGCGGCGGCTCGCCCGATCATTACCGCGTCGCACCCGGTTTCGCGCACCATTCGTTCGGCGTCTTCCGGCGTGTTGATGTCGCCATTGCCGATGACGGGAATCTTTACCGCCCGTTTCACGGCGGCGATGATAGTCCAGTCCGCCGCGCCAGCGTAGCCCTGCAAGCGCGTGCGCGGGTGCACTGCGACCCCCTCGACACCAATGCTCTCCGCCATTTTGGCGACTTCCACGGCTACGATGGAATTCTCGTCCCAGCCCGCGCGCAGCTTGATAGTCAGCGGAATTTTGACCGCAGCGCGCACCGCTTTGAAAATTTCGCCGAGCAAAGGAAGATCGCGCAGCAACCCCGAGCCCCCGCACTTGACGACCTTCTTCGCCGGACAGCCCAGATTGATGTCCACTGCGTCGTAGCCCAAATCTTCAACCATCCGCGCCGCTTCGGCCATCACAGCCGGATTCGCGCCAAATAGCTGTGCAGTGATCGGATGCTCGTCTTCCTGAAAATACAGATAACGCAGCGTTTTAGCGGCGCTCCGGGTAATGCCTTCCGAGCTGGTGAACTCCGTCATCAGCAACCCGCAGCTGCCAAGCCCGCGAATCACACGCCGAAAAAGCGTATCCGTCACGCCCGCCATAGGCGCAAGCACCGCCGCAGGACGGATAGTCAAGTCTCGAATTTGGAATGAAGCCGGTAGCATGTGCTCGCTCATCGTCTAAACCAGTCTAGGCCGACCCGCAATGCGCTGGCAAGGCGAGAAGTCGAAGGAGTCCCCACCCGTTCGAATGATATGCTCCACTTTTGCCAGCAAAGGAAGGAGGGAGAGTTTATGCTCCATCCGCCGGGCGGCCCTCCCGCCGAAAGGAAAAACCACCATGAACACGATTCAGGTCGACACCGGTGATCTCATCCTCGGGCTCAGGGGGTTGACGAGACCTGATGGCACTGCAAGTCCCCGTGAGGAAACCGGTGCGGCGATCGAATTGTGCAACAACCTCATTCTCTACCGCACTGTTTTCTACGATGGTAATGTTGTCCAGTCAAACCTTTCGGAAATCGACACGCTGATCGCACAAATCCTTGGGAGAATTCCGGACAACGACACGCGCGAATTGTTGCAAAACAAACTTCAGCCGTTGCTCCTTGATGAAGAACTAGAGCCAGCTGCGGTTCGCAACAGTGCCCGCGAGGCGATAGGCCCGCTTTCCTATATCGACCAACTTGTGCCCGCGCCCCTTGCTGCCGCAAACCCTCTCTATCTAAACGACCCTTTCAAGGACTTAGATACCATTCTGAAATTCTTTAGCCTTCCCAGCGCTCCTGAACAAACCAGCATAAGTCACTTCTTCACCGACAGATCCATTCGCGGCGGCCGCTTCTTTTGGGGACTCTTGCAAAAAGAATGCTTCGACGAGGTAAAGACCTATCTCCTGTCTCACCGCGGCAACGAGTCGGTCCGATTGCGAGTCCTTTTCGCGCGATTTCGGTATCGCTTTGCCGCGAACCGCGGCCAGCAAGTCTCACTGGCTAACCCAGAGATCGCCGCGAAAATCGACTATCAACCAGAGCTTAGCCGTCAGATTTTGATGGGGCAATTTAGGGATTCGCTTGGGCGAGTATCCGCTTGGAAACAGGAAATTGAGCCTGACCTGACCGAAAAGCTTTATTCGGATGGTGCTGCCTATCTGAGCAAGGGAAACGGCTGGCTTTACCTGAGCCGTAATATCAGCATCCCACTTCTCGTAAACCGCGCATTGCAGCCTCTCTCAAAAGCAAACCAACTTAACCGGACAAGCCTTGTCCGTCAATGCATGGAGTTATCCCAACATGAAGACATCGAGCGCATTTGGAATTCTCTGGAGACATATAGCAGCGCGAAGGAAAAAGAGCAGCGAGAGATTCGGGAGCAAATGCGTGACTATGCAAAAACGCTCACCGATCCGCTGGTGAGCGGAAAAGTTGTCGTTGAAGCGATTACCAAGATTCACCCCCAGGAAATTCTAAAGGATCTCTTCGTGAAGACCATTTCTGACAATCTTTCTCCATCGAGACATGCGGCGTCCATTCTAGGCCGGTCTGTCGCGGGCCTCTCAAACATGGAAGACGTATTGAAGGAAGTACAGGCAGCCTTTGGGTCAATCCCCAACTGACCGAATCAGGCGAGATCTGTTCGCTGCTTGTAGTGGCGCAGCACGCTGCGCCCGCCGGACTCCGCGAGTGCACCCATCAAATCCCGACGGCCGCCAATCCTCCCATTCTCCCCCACTGAAAAAAACGTCCGTAAAATTCGCCACCTCATCCTGCGGCCTCGGTCGACATGGTTCCCTCTCGCGTTAACGGAGCGTCAGCCCGCAGAGACTTGTCAGCTGTCAAAACTGACAGG
Source organism: uncultured Acidobacteriota bacterium (assembly GCA_963784015.1). Classification (GTDB taxonomy): domain Bacteria; phylum Acidobacteriota; class Terriglobia; order Acidiferrales; family UBA7541; genus Acidiferrum. The sequence goes on along the minus strand of CAWAPX010000013.1, from coordinate 1,472,171 downwards.
TTCGCACCGCAGCGATTTCCGGTTTAATTTAGAGAAAAGGCTAAAGCTTACTGTCACTTAATGCGGCCTCTGGATTGTGCCGCCGCTGTACCAGATGCACTTGATGGCCGGGAGTGAAGACGGCACATAGATCGGCTGCCAATGAAAATACACCTTAGAAGACTCGCTTCCGTTCTCGCGATATTTGTCGCCGCAAATTCGGCGAGTGGTCAGAACCAAGCGACCTCCCCTCCAAAGTCCCCGGCCCCATCCAAACAGACCGGCAGCTCCCAGAACATTGGACAGTCATACGCGCAGCTGCAGCCCGAACAGAGGCAGTTGGTCGATGAATTCGTTCGGAGATACAACGCGACGACCGGCGGCAAGTTTGTTCCCGAACAAGCCTACGAGAATGCACGAATGTCGGTGCGGACCACGTTCGACGCGGTGACTCATGCCCTTTTGAATGCGAAACTCACCGATGCGCAGGGCAAGAGTCTTGGTCGTGCGATCGATTTGGTGGAGGCGGTCGATGAAGTGATGGGAGAGGAATCTGGTGTGGGAGGTGACCGCCAGTTCCGCCTCTACGTCTATCTGAAGCCCGACGCGATGGAGATTCTGTCCAAGAGCCAGGAGTTCTTTCGCGATAAGGATAACGCCACGTATCACAAAGGATTTCCGATCTCCTATCGGCTCAAGAATGGACCACCGTCAATTCAGCTCTCCATATCGCGGGACAAGAAAATGGCGGACGTTGACGTGGATTACCGGGCCTCTACCTTTCCAAAAGGCTTGTTCAACGGACACTTAACGGCGGCGAACTCGGACGTGCGCGCCGGTGACAACTTGCAGCGACACGACAATCGTTGGTCCGGGCTTAATGGCTGGTGGCGCGACGTGTTTGCACAGTTCGGAGCTGGTTCCAAGCCTCCAAAAGAGACCGCAACCGAAAGCCTCGGTCATATCCCGTTGAATCCTGCGGTCAAAGCTGATGAAGGCGTTGATAAGAGTGCACACGATTTTCTGAAAGCGTGGGTTGTCGACAAAGAGCCCAATAAGTCGGTTGCGTACTTTTCGCGCCGGAGCTACCCATGCCTCGAATCAATAGCGCAGAAAGGCCGGAAACCGGCGCAGATGGGCATGCTCCGGATACGCATAGAGATGGCGATGAAAACTTTTAGCGATAGCTCGGGTACCGTGGCGTCCGTGAACGACGTTTTCGAGGCCGCCGATAAATGGGAGCCAGAGCTAAAAGACACGAAGAATGCGTTCGCTTCGGAGTTCCGGCTGGTAAAGCTGCCATCGGACATGGGACAGGATCTGGAGTGCGCGCCAGTCGTGGCCGAAGTTTCAGAGAAAAGTTCGCGAGAGACACTCTACGCGACCGCATTCCGTAGCAAGCGAGACGACAGTCGTAACAAGCTGATGTCTCTGGTCTGGGCACGGGAGGGAGACTACTGGAAGATTGTTGCCATTCGCATCGAAGACGGAAGCGACTCCGGAATTGTGCCTGAAACCGCGGCAGCTAAGCTGCCCGCGGTGGAAGAACCAAAGCCGATCGCCGGCGATCCAGCCGCCGTGAAGGATATCACTTCATTTTATCAGTCATGGATCGGGAAACGGGATAGCGCGCAGGCTGCTCGGTTTGCGTCGCAACGCTCCTACCCTTGCATAAGTGCACCGACCGACGAGCAGAAAAAGCTGACACCATCCGCGAGAATCCAGTCCAGCCTGGAGAAAGTGCTCAAGAAAATCCCTTCGCAGCCAAGCCTCGCAGAAATGATGTCGGGCTTGCAGCCGGTTGACGATTTGCTGCGTCCGGTCGAGCAAGACAATTCGAAAGCCTTTGCGATCATGGCCGTGCCCGACCAAATGGCCCCCAGTTTTATGTGTCAAAACCGGCATTTGTCAGGAAAAAATCAAGAGTTAGAACCGGCCGATGCCAAGTATGGCAACTACTACTTGTCCGCAAGCCGCTTGAATTATGGTGATGAGGAATCGCCCGGCCTCTTGCTGTTGTGGAACAAGGAGAAAACGGATTGGAAAATAGTCGCCTGGGCCGTCGAGCTTCCATAGACTGCCCGTCGCGGGCACTTGCAAAACTTTTCCAATTTGGTATCAAAACTGTGGGTGAAACTGCGCAAATCCCGGTTTCGCCCTTTTTGTTTCTGTGCCCAATCTTTTCTTTGAAACCACGTATTGCAATGAACACTCAAAATCCATTTGTGAGACGAGTTCTACTCACTACTCACTAAAGGCTATTTCCCAAATGGCTTTTGGGAGGGCACGGCTTCAGCCGTGCCGTAAATGGCTCAGAAAAGATGGGCTTTAGCTGTGAAGTTTCAATAGGTTGTTGTCCATTCGGTCGAGAACTGGGAAGCTGAGTTTGCGAACAACAGGTTCTCAGGAGACCGAATGGACTACCACCATAATGCTCGCCTCACGATTTACAGTCGAGAGCAACTGGCCCGGAGAGTCTTGCAGGGCGAGCTCAGTTTGAACTCGGCCGCGGCCGAGTTCAAACTCAGTCGGCAGAGCGCCGCGAAATGGGTGCGCCGCTTTCGCCAAGGTGGGATAGTGGCTTTGGCCGACCGCTCTTCGCGTCCGCAGCGCTCCCCGCGCAGCACTTCCCCCGAACTCGCCGCGCGCGTCGAAACGCTACGCCGCCAGCGCTGGACTGGCGTGCGCATCGCGCAAACCACCCACCTAAGCAGGGCCACCGTTAGCCGCATTCTACGGCGCTGTAATCTCAGCACTACGCGACAACTGGAACCGCAAATTCCCATCATCCGTTACGAACATCCCCATCCCGGGGATCTCTTGCATATCGACATCAAAAAATTCGCACGCATCGCCAAGCCCGGCCATCGGATGACCGGTAATCCTCAAGACGAAACCCGCGGAGCCGGTTGGGAATTTCTTTATGTCGCCGTCGACGACCATTCCCGCATGGCTTTCACCGCTATGCTGCCGGATGAAACCGCCTCTTCCTCCAGCCAATTTCTTCGGGAAGCGGTGCTGCACTTCGCACGTTTTGGCATCGTAGTGCGCCGCGTCATGACCGACAATGGTCCCTGCTTCTACGCCCACCGCTTCGCCGCCACTTGCCGCGAATTCCAACTTAAACATATTCGCACCCGCATCTACACTCCACGCACCAACGGCAAAGCCGAACGCTTTATTCAAACCGCTATCCGCGAGTGGGCCTATGCCCGCCTCTATCAAAATTCCGCCGAGCGCCACTCCTGCTTAGCTCCCTGGACCCACGCTTACAACTGGCACCGACCACACGCCGCCTTAAATCAAAAACCGCCCATCTCTCGATCCGGCCTCGATGTTAACAACCTCTTGAGACACCACATTTAGCCCCTGAAGAAATTCTTCGCTTCTCGCCGGATCCATTTGTGAGACGAGTTCTACTCACCAGAAGCTGCCTCATAAATGCATTCCTAGGGGTCGGAGCTTTAGCTCCGACATAGAAAACCGGCAAAACGGGGCTTTAGCCCCTGAGGAAACTCCCTGGCGGGTGGCGCGTAGGCTGACGGAGAGCCGCGACGCCCGCTTCACAAGAAAATCGTTTTGCAAGGTTGCGAGAAGGACAAATGGGCTCATAATGCCAGAGGAGAACCAGCATGGTTGACGTATCCATTTCCAATGGCAATCTCGTGTTGCACGTGAACGGGATCGACAAGCTATGGACACTCAAGAGTTCGCTCGAAATTCCGCTGGCGCACATAACGGAAATTAAGGCAGATCCAACCGTAGCGCACGGATGGTGGCACGGTCTAAAAATGCCAGGAACTAACATTCCCGGAGTCCTCACCGCTGGTACTTTTTATCAACACGGCCAAAGGGTTTTCTGGGATGTACACAATCCGGATAACACGATAGTGATCCAGCTGAAGGACGAGCGATACAGTGAGCTGATCGTCGAGGTCGCTGATCCAAAAGCTGCTGTGGAACTCGTCAAAACCGGATTGCCGAGCTAAAGAGTGTGCGATTCGCCCCACGAAACACGAGCGAGTGGCGCATAAGCTGACCGGGTGCCGCGCCCTTCGGTTTTAGGGGTGCGGATTTGACTTTTCTGTTTGCCTCAAGACTCCTTTTGAATCTATTTCCGCGCCAAAATATTCATCAGCCCGCAACAGCTGCCTGTCTTCTTTCGCTAGATGGGTAGCGCGCACGAATGCGGCCTCGAAACGTACGCCATCGGCGTGCCCGCAAAGAAAATTGAAGGTGAGCGAGAGGACTTAGCGTGGTATGTTTGCAAACCCTTGGAAAGGGTTCCAGACCATGAGCGCACAGACAAATTGGAAACAACTAGAGGAAAAAATCGGCTCTGCACTAAAACTATCCCGCCGTCCAGTGGCAGTATCGTTTTTGGATGCAGCTCCCGCAAATGTGAAGAGGTTTGATGGAACCGAGCCGTCAGGCTGCAGCTTCTGGCGCCTCGCTGCGAACGGCGCGGTTTTCTACACCGTGCCCGAAAATCACTTCAACTGCGCCGTCGGCGCCTACACGCACAACATCACCCTGTCGCCGCAACGAGAGAAAGAAACCGAGCAAACGCTGAAAATGATGTTTGACCTTGGCTACGTAAAACCAGAAGAGATCCCGCAGATTCCGCGCTTAGCAAAGGCTCCTGCAGCGATTGTCTACGCACCTCTTGGCGATGCGCCCGTTGCGCCAGATGTAGTGCTATTTGCATGCAAACCATCGGGAGCGATGCTACTGAGCGAAGCAGCAAATCGCGCTGGCGTTAGCAGCGGCGCCCCAGCTCTGGGACGCCCAACGTGCATGGCGCTACCCGCTTCCCTGCAGCATGGCGCCATCCTCAGCCTTGGCTGCATGGGCAACCGCGTTTACACCGGCCTCGGTGAGGACGAAATGTATTTTGTTCTGCGTGGCACAGATCTCACCGCCGTCGCCGACGCTCTCGCCATCATCACCAGCGCAAACGCCGCGTTGAATGACTACGCCACAGGCCGCCGCTCGCAGTTGGCAACAATTTAGCGCGAAAGTTCAAATATAAATGCAAGGCTCATCTTTACCGGTGGCTGGGTCCGAAAAAATATACGCAACTCCTAAGAGAATCACACGTTCGCGCGTCCTAATCGGGGAACGGCCGTAGGGGCACGACACGTCGTGCCCTCTTTGTCCCACGCTGTTGGCAGTTCACGGACCTTAGTTCTGAAGTAGATAGCGAAGGCGATGGCGATGAGTCTTGTCTAGATCGTCAAGAAAGATAGGCGTGAGCGAAGGAGGGTCAAACACTCCCCCTGCAGGTCAGGAATTGCCGCTTGGGCTTTTGAGGAAAGCATCGAGTTTTAGAAATTTCCGCCCAAGCGCAGGGCTGTAGGTAGACCAGTCGTCTTCCCCGGAATCGGCGGCCAGCGACGACCGCACAGCAGCCATCTTGGAATCCATGTCGTCCAGGTAGTGGAACACCATGGCTTCGCGGATCATCGGCAATTTGGGAGAGCCAAACTCGTACTGGCCGTGATGGCTGATCAGCAGATGTTGCACCACGGTTTTCAAATTTGGAGGGAATCCTTCGATGGCGTCCATCGCTTTGCTAACCGTTTCGATTTCCATCACGATGTGCCCAAGCAACTGCCCTTCCGTGGTGTAACTGATCGCCCGGTCGTAGCAGAGTTCATCGAGTTTCCCGACATCGTGAAGAATCGCGACAGTTAGCAACAAATCTTTGTTCAGTTCCGGATAGTGAACCGCAACTTGCTTCGCTAAACCGCAAAGTCCAATGACGTGTTCGAGCAAGCCGCCAATATAAGCATGATGCATCACTTTCGCGGCTGGGGCCCGCTTGTAGCGTGTGGATATCGCAGGGTCGGTGATAATTCCATTCACTAATTTCGCAAGCCAGGGATTCTCGATGGAATTCGCGTATTCGAGCAGTTGCGCCCATAGCTTGCCGATATCTTCCTTGGTATGCGGCAGAAAATCGGCCAGATCGACTTCCTCAGGCTTAGCAATCCGGAGTTGCTGCAAGGTGAGTTGTAACTTATTGCGGTAGCTCTCGACGCGTGCAATCACCTTAATCACGTCGCCGCGTCCAATTTCTTTTGCCGAGGTCTCGAATTGATCCCACATCACGGCTTCGATAGTGCCGCTGCGGTCGCCGAGATCGAGACGGAGATAGGACTTCCCCGCGCGAGAGTTGCGAATTTCTTTTTCGTTGACGAGAAAAAATGAAGTGATGGTCTGTTCGGTGCCGAGTTCGCTGACGAAAGACGTCTTCATCAGTTGCCCGAGTCGCCGGGTTTCTTGCCGAACAACAGATATTTCTTGTGGCCCTTCTTGGTTTTAGTCACTTCCGGCGTGGCGCTCACTTCTTGAATCTCGGAGTTGCCGCCCCCGGCCACATCCTGATAGCCGGGCTTGATCACCACATAGCTCTCCTCGCGAAGAGTCTTCAAGTATTCGCGAAGCGCCGGCTCCAAACGCTGGTCGTAGATCTTCCCCTCGATTTCGTTTTGGACTTTTGCAAGCGATTGTTCGCCTTCATCATAATGCTCGAGGACCTGCATAATCAGGAAGCCTTGCTTTGTTTCCATCACTGGAGTCAGGCCGTTCTTCTTCATACTGAAGACGGTGTCTTCCAGTTCTTTGGAAAGTTCGCCCCGCTTGTAAACTCCCAGGTAGCCACCCTGTTTGGCGGTGGAACCATCCGAAAATCTCTTGGCGATTTCCCCGAAGTCCTCTCCATCCTGAATGCGCTTTAGGGCTGTGTCCGCCTTCTTCTTCAAATCCGCGACTTCCGCCTCGTCCTTGCCAGCGGTATTGATTTCAATCGACCGGAGAGCAACTTGTTCCGGTCGAACAAAGTCTGCTTTGTGTTCGTCGTAGTATTTTTGGATTTCTTCCTTCGTGACGTTGATGTGGGAGCCGACTTCGCTGCTGATCACCTTTTTCGTAAGCAGACCGTTGCGAATGTTGTTCTTGAAATCTTCCCAGTTCAGCCCGCCCTGCTTGGAGACTGCCTCTTCGAGAGCCTCCATGCTGGGCAATTTGTTTTCAATGCGGATTTGATCGAGCTGTTTTATGACTTCGGGCTCTACGCTGATGCCCATATCCTTGGCGCGCTGCACGAGCAGAGATTGGTCAATCAGATCGCGGAGAGCATTTTTTTTAAGGTCTTCGACGCGAGCATTCAACTGTTCGGGCGTGCAACGGTTCTGGCAGTCATTCTTGGCATCATCTTCAGCAACTACTTTGGAGTGGTCGTATTCCGAGCGCGTGATGACTTCGTTGTTGACGCGCGCGACGATTTCTTCGACGACTTTGCCTTCAGGTTCAGCCGCGGCGGCCGCAGGCTTCTTGGCCGGCACCGGGGCCGTCTTCTTGGGCGCGGGCTTAGCAGGAGCGTCGCTTGGAGCGTCAGCAGGAGCCTCATCGGGCTTCTCAAGCGTCGGCTTAGGCGGCGGATTCTGTGTTTGCGGGGGCGGCGTCGGCGGGGCAGGTTGCTGCGCCGCGAGCGGCAAGGCGGCCAACAGCGCCGCCATAAGGGAAAGATTACGCATGTAGTTCCTCACCTATAGAGTTTAGCTCTGGCCTTGAAGGCCTAGCAATACGTTTCTCAGAGCGCCCGGGACCGACTCTCCCCGGGTCGTTTCCAGCCACAGCACCCCGCTGGGATCTAGTTTAATGCCCTTCCGCGAACGCACCACCTTGACCAGCGTGGCGGGGTCCAGCGGCGTTTCCGCGTGAAAACGGATGGCGATGCGGTTTCCCTGCCGTTCTACCGCGGAAATGCGCAAGCGCTCACACATCGATTTGAGGACGGCGTACTCCAAAAGGTTTTCTACCGTGGCAGGAGGAGCGCCGAATCGGTCGGCCAGCTCGCGGTGGACGTCTTGCTTTTCCACGTCGCTGGCGATCGAGGAGATGCGCTTGTAGGTGCGCAGACGGAGGTTTTCGCTAGGGATGTAGTTTTCCGGGATGCGGACATCCAGGCCGAGGCTCAGCGTGGTGCGCAGCTCGGGGCCCGATTCTTCGCCCTTCAGCTTGGAGACAGCGCGTTCCAGCATTTGGCAGTACATGTCGAACCCGATGGCTTCGATGTGGCCGTGCTGCTGGCGGCCAAGCATGTTGCCGGCCCCTCGAAGCTCTAGATCGAGTGCGGCGATGCGGAAGCCCGCGCCCAGTTCGCTGAACTCTTTCATGGCGGAGAGCCGCTTGCGCGCGATTTCCGAAAGGGATGTGTCAGGAGGAACGAGCAGGTAGGCGTAGGCGCGCTGATGAGAGCGGCCGACTCGCCCGCGCAGTTGATAAAGTTCGGCGAGCCCGAGTCGGTCGGCGCGATTGATAAGGATGGTATTGGCCTTGGGGATGTCCAAACCGTTTTCGACTATCGTTGTAGCGACCATTACGTCCGCTTCCTCGCGGATGAATTTCAGCATGACGCTTTCAAGCTCTTTCTCGCCCATTTGGCCGTGGCCCACCACAACGCGAGCTTTCGGTACCAATTTTTGCACGAGCGTTGCGAGCGAATAGATTGATTCGACTCGATTGTGGATGAAATAGACTTGCCCTTCGCGCGCCAACTCGGTTTCGATCGCGTGCTTCACCAGGTCTTCCTGAAAGGAAGCGACCACGGTCTGAATCGCCAAGCGGTCGCGCGGCGGAGTTTCGATCACGGACATATCACGCAAACCGACAAGAGACATGTGCAGCGTGCGCGGAATCGGCGTGGCGGAGAGCGCCAGCGCGTCGACATTCTGCCGCATCTCTTTAAGGCGCTCTTTGTGCGCGACGCCGAACCGTTGCTCTTCGTCTACCACGAGCAGTCCGAGGTCCTGAAACTTTACGTCTTTCGATATGAGCCGGTGCGTGCCAATCACTACATCCACTTTGCCGGCTTCGACATCGGCGAGAATTTTCTTTTGCTCCGCGGCGCTGCGGAAGCGGCTCAGCATTTCGATTCGAACTGGAAACGCGGCGAAACGCCGTTTAAAAGTTTCGAAATGCTGGAACGCCAGTACAGTCGTGGGCGCAAGAACCGCAACCTGCTTGCTGTCGGATACCGCTTTGAATGCCGCTCGCATGGCAACTTCCGTTTTTCCGTAGCCTACGTCGCCGCAAAGCAGCCTGTCCATCGGCGTAGGCCGCTCCATATCGCGCTTGATGTCCGCGATGGCAGTGTTCTGGTCTGCCGTTTCCTCGAATTCGAACGCATCTTCAAATTCGCGCTGGAAATTGCCGTCGGCGGAAAAAGCAAAACCTTGCGCCGTTTTGCGCGCGGCATAAAGAGTCAGAAGCTGATCCGCCATATCCTCCAGCGATTTGCGGACGCGCGTTTTGCGCGTGTTCCAGCCGGTGCCGCCCAGCTTGTCGAGTGTTGGGTGTGCCCCTTCGACAACGCGATAACTTTGCACCAGGTCCATGCGCTCCAGTGGCACGTAGAGCCGCGCATCGTCGGCGTAGCGCAGCAGCATGAACTCGCCGCGATGGCCATCCGATTCGATTTGACGCAGACCTTCGAATTGACCGATGCCGTGATCGACGTGAACGATGAAGTCTCCGGGCTTTAGCTCGGCGAAGTCGGTAAAAAAACCAGAAGTGCGAATCTTGTGGCTGGGGCGTTCAACAGTTGGCGCCACGTCAAAAAGATCGGCATGGCCAAAAATCGTAAGCTTCGCTTCGGGAAAGGCGACGCCTTCGGCAAACGGGGCCCGCATCAGTAGCAACCCAGCCGTCTCCAGTGCTCCCTCAGCAGTGAAACCCGCAGCGGCGTTTTCGGATTCCCCCAGAACGTACGGCACATCGTACTCGCGCGAAATGTCGGCAAGCCGTTCGAGTTCGCCAGTGCTCGCTGCCGTCAGGAAAACCTTTCCGCCCGATCCGAGCTGTGACTTCACGCTGGCCATGCACGCCACGACATCGCCATGAAAGCGCGAGCTCGGCCGTGAAGAAAGCTCAAATTGAGGAGCAGAACCGATGTTGACGGCGAGCTGCTCAAGGTGCGCTTGAGAAGTTTTCGCGAGCGCGGCTGCGAACTCTGCCTCGTCCATAAAGAAGTGCGAAGCCGCGGGTGCGCTTGCGCTGCCGTGACGTTCGTAGATCGCCGTCGCGTGCAAGAGATGTTGTTCCGCGGCATCGCGCAAGCTTTGCGGTTCGTCTAAAAAAACGATTGGCTTCAGTGAGCTCTCAGACAATTCGAAAAGCGAACTTTGGCCGCTGTGCTCGGAAGGCCCGAAGAACGAGGTTGCTTCCCAAGACGGAGCCGCCGACTGTGTCGCGCCGACGAGCATAGCTACGTTCCATTCCGTAAGCGGCAAGAGTGTCGTGCGTTGCACAGGCGCAATCGAGCGCTGCGTGCGCGGATCAAATTCGCGCACCGATTCGACCGTGTCTCCCAACAGCTCAATTCTCACCGGCCGTGGAGCCTCCGCGGAAAACACGTCCACGATGCCCCCACGCATCGCAAACTGCCCCGGCAATTCCACCATTTCCGTCCGCGTGTAGCCTACGCCTGCAAGATGCGCGACGAATTCTTCCAGCGGAACCTCCGCATCCTTGGTAAGCGTGCGCGCCAAAGACAAATACAGAGTCGCATCCTGAAAACGCCAAAGCGCCGCTTGCACTGGAGCGATGACCAACGAAACTTGCCCATCCGTCAGGCGAAAAAGCGTTGCCGCGCGCCGTTCTAAAATGTCAGGGTGCGGGCTTTGCGATTCCCACGGTAGCGTATCGAAAGCCGGCAGCGTGGCCACTCCTCCGCTAACGCCGGGAAAAATGGTCGAGAAAAAACGCACCGTTTCTGCTAACGCTTCTGCGCGACGATTCGAATCGGTAATGAAAAACGCCGGACGCCTCAGCTCATGCGTGAGATACGCAGCGAGAAGAGCCTTGGCAACATCGTGCAAGCCGGAAAGAGAGATATGTTGCGCGCCAGCACGCAAAGCGCCCAGCGCTCCTTCCACCGACGGGTGGCGGAGCACAGCATCCAATCGCTCGCGAACGGCAGGCAGAATCATGCGCGCGCGTCAGGCTTCCACACGAGGGGTGGAAGCGCCTTCGCGGATCTTTCGAAGAATTTCCGTGGTGGAATAGCCCGCGACGACGGGAATGGAAACGACACGGCCTCCGGCGGCTTCTACTTCTTCGCGGCCTACAATTTGATCGCTTGCCCAGTCCCCGCCTTTAACCAAAACGTCTGGAAGCAGTCGCGCAATCACCTCGCGCGGCGTAAGCTCATCGAAAATCACCACGGCATCCACGCATTCGAGCGAAGCGAGAATTTCGGCACGCTCGCGCTCCGGCAGTACGGGGCGCCCGGCGCCTTTCAACTGGCGCACGCTGGCATCGCTGTTGAGGCCCACGATCAACACGTCTCCAAGCGCGCGCGCCTGCTCGAGGCTGCCGATGTGCCCGGGATGCAGCAAATCGAAACAGCCATTAGTGAACACAACGCGGCGGCCATTGCGTTTCCCTGGGCCAAACCGCAAAATCGCTTCGTCGAGAGTCAATATCTCCGGGTTCAAAGGAACTCCATGAAGTCCCACGCAAAAATCGCCCTGGCGTTAGTTGAAACCCTAGTTTATCACGCACCGCGCGCCAAGCACCTGCGCGCCGGGCGCTTCTCATGAAATCGAATAAAATGCCTCGCGCCGTTGCGGGTGTCGGACTATGCGTTCTTGGTTTGTCGCTGGCGCTGGCCGTTCCCTTTCAATCCCATACTTTTCGCATTGACGCCGGTGGATGCCGCCTGGTAACGGACATCGTCGAGCCAATGGGCCAGCCCGAGGGAAGCACACCACAGGGTTACGTCGTTCTTCTTCACGGCCTATCAGGAAACAAGCGGATCATGTCGTACATCACGGCGGGCTTCGCTTCGCAAGGTTTGCGCGTCTTTGTTCCAGACTTGCCTGGTCACGGCCGCACGGACGGCCCTTTTTCGTATGACCGCTCCGATCAATGCGCCCAAAATCTGGTTCGCGAACTTACCGCACGCGGCCTGCTTGATCCGGAACGCACCATCCTCGCAGGACATTCGCTCGGCGGTGCCATTGCACTGCGCGTCGCTTCGCAAATCCCGGTCGCCGGCGTTGTCGCGTTTTCTCCCGCCCCCATGCGTCCAATACCAGGTATCTCGCCAGAAATGATGCCCTTTCACGATTTCGGGGCGCTCCCCGCTCACTCTCTATTAATGAGCGCCGCCTGGGAGCCTGAAAGAATTCGCACCGCCGTCAAAAATTTGCTGCCGACTCCCGGCGACGGCTCGAGTCAATATGTCGTCATTCCTCGATCGGACCACGTCAGCATCTTGTTCGACGCTACCGCAATGTCCGACGCCCAAAACTGGGCGGCTCGCGTCCTGCACTTGGAGTCGCATCCCACTCTGCCTTCTCACCGCGGAGTTCTCGGATTCTTAGCTGGCTTCGCAGGAATACTTTTGCTGGCGGGACCTTTTCTCCGTGAAATCTTGCAGACAAAAAATCAGGCGCTGCCACTCGTCGAAATCGTAACGACTAGCGTGAAGCCACGCGTTTTTCTCGAATATCCAATCGTCGCGCTCGGAACAGTCGCCCTCCTCTCCTATTCCACCCCCCTCCGCGCTCTGCATTTATTCAACGGCGACTACTTCGCAAGCTTTCTGCTCGTTTTCGGAACCGTCCTTCTCGTCCTGCATTGGAATTCGCTGCGAAATCTATTCGCCACAAGCGCGACAGGCCCCACCGGCACCCCGCCTGCCCGATCGCTTCACTTCACCATTCTTCTCGCGCTATTCGCGGCGTTGCTTCTGCATTTCTTGATCACATCCTGGCTCGATTTAACCTTCAGCGAAGCCTGGCTGACCGCTCCGCGATGGGCACGCTTTCTTCCGTTCTTCATTGCAGTGCTTCCCTATCACTCCGCGGAAGAGCTGCTGCTTGGCCCGTCCTCGCCAAACAATGCCCGGCGTCGAGTCCTCACAGTTCTGCTTCTCCGCCTTCTCGCGTGGGGCGCCATCGTCGCCGCCCTCTTCATCCTGCACAGCGGCGAAATCCTCCTGGTCTTGCTCGCTCCCTCCTTTGCGCTCTTTTGCCTGCTCCAAGCCTGGGGCATGAAAGTTGTCCGGGAAGTTACCGCCTCCCCGGCAGCCGCAGCCCTTTTCGGTGCTATACTCCTCGCCGGGTTTTGCCTCGTGGTCTTCCCCACCACTTGATGGGGCCCATTACCTGGAAAAATTGATAGCCAATCCCAGTCGCCGCCTGCAGGTATCCTTGTCCAGCGACGGAGTTCAAGGCCATCAGCGAGACGAGATAGGACCATGGCAGAGATAGCGATCGTCGGCGGCGGACCTTCCGGCGCGATGTGCGGTGAGCAGCTCGCGCGCGCGGGACATAAAGTCCAGATTTTTGACCAGCGCCTCGCCTGGGAAAAACCCTGCGGCGGAGGCCTAACCCATAAAGCCGTCCAGTGCTTCCCTTTCCTGCTCGACAATCCTTATCCGAAAAAACTGGTTCGCTCCGTCGAGCTCATCAGCAGCAACGATCAGCGCGCCAACCTCGAAATGACCCACCCCATCGTGATTTATTCGCGCAGGGTGTTGAACGGCATGTTGCTGGACCGCGCCAGAGCAGCCGGCTGCGAAGTTCAGCAAGCGCATGTTCTTGACGTTGACACCAGCACCACAAAGCCGCGCTACTCCGTCGACGGCGAATGGCGCAGCGCCGATTTCCTCGTCTTGGCCGCGGGCGCCCGCAATCAAATTCTGCCGGAAACACGCGCTCTCCAGCGCGACGAGCTGGAAATGACCCAGGGCTACTTCATTCCGCAGACTGCCGACTCCATCATCGTGAAATTTCTTCCGCACTTTGAAGGCTACATCTGGTCTTTTCCGCGCTGCGACCATCTTTCCGTCGGTATTTGCGGGAGCATGGCCTCGCATACCAGCGCCGAGCTCAAAACGCATCTCAGTGCTTTCGTCGAGAAGTACGGGCTCCCGACGCTGGACGCACAGTTTTACAGCCACGTTTTGCCGTCGCCAAAAGAAAGCACTCTTTCCGATCGTCCGGTGATGGGCAAGAATTGGGCGATGGTTGGCGATGCTGCGGCCTGGGTTGACCCGCTTACGGGCGAAGGCCTTTTCTACGCGATGCGCTCCGGCGAACTGCTGGGCCGCTCTCTCGCGGAAGGCTGCCCGGAAAAATACACGGCGTGGGTTAGGGCGGCGTTCTCTTCAGAGCTGGAATTTGCCGCGCGCATCGTGCGCCGTTTCTATCGCGGATCGTTTCTCGGAACAGCGGTCACCACGCGCATGGTTCAATTTATGAACCGCAGCGCAGTCTTCCGCCAATTGATGAGCGATCTCTTCAGCGGCACCCAGGATTACACCAGCCTCAAACGCCGCCTCTGGGGCCACTTGGGCATCACCGTGAGCGAGTTCATCTCCAGCGTCTTGAATTTGGATCGTCCGGCCACAGCACAAGTCCCCCGCGGCGGCGCCGCCGCTGATTAGTTGCTTTTAAGGGGTCGGAGCTTTAGCTCCGACATAAAAACCAGCAAAGCCGGGGCTTCAGCCCCTGAGGAAATTCCCACTCTTCGCTTGAACCATCTACTTCTTCTGCTCACTTCTACCGCCCGCCGCTTACCGCTAAAATCGCTCCCGTTGTGTGTTCAAAGGGGTCGGAGCTTTAGCTCCGACATAAAAACCAATCAGAGCGGGGGGCTTCAGCCCCTGAGGAAATTCTTGCTCTTCGCTTGAACCATCTACTTCTTCTGCTCACTTCTACCGCCCGCCGCTTACCGCTAAAATCGCTCCCGTTGTGTAAGACGCCCCAGGCGAAAGCAACCACAAAACCGCTTCCGCAATCTCCTCCGGCATTCCCGCGCGTCCCATAGGGATCGTCGGAGCCAAACGCGTCATCCTTTCGGGATCCCCGCTAGTTGCATGCAGTTCCGTAAGCACGTGCCCCGGAGCCACTCCATTGACGCGAATGCCCTCAGCCGCAACTTCCCGAGCGAGGCCCAGCGTAAACGTATCAAGCGCGCCCTTTGACGCCGCATAGTGTACCCATTCTCCCGCCCCGCCAATCTGCGCCGCGCGCGAAGAAATATTCACGATGGCCCCGCCCTGTCCCCCGTTTTTTGTAGACATCCGCTTCACGGCTTCGCGAGCACAAAGCATCGCGCCGATCACATTCACCGCGAAAACCCGCGAAAGCATGGCGCTCGTAACGTTCTCGACTCGCGCGAATCCCCCCGTTATTCCCGCGTTGTTCACCAGACCAGTGATCGGTCCAAATTCGCGTTCGGCGGATTCAAACAGCCTTACGATCTCTCCCTCTCGCGAAATATCGGCTTGAATGACCGTCGCGCTGCCTCCCGATGAAACGATGGCCCGTGCCACATCCGCAGCAGCTTGCGCATTTCGTGCATAGTTCACCACCACGCGAAAACCGCGTCCTCCTGCCAGCTTGGCCACGGCAGCCCCAATTCCCCGCCCCGAGCCCGTAACAATTAAAGTCCCTCGAGAATCTTCCTTGTGCGTATCAGTCATCCGCCGTCCTTGTTCCAACACCGATTGAAATGTACTCTACCTTCTTCCATGCGCATCCAAGAAAGATCGTCACATCGGCCCCAAATTATGGCATCTGACACGAAATCCGACACACGCACAAAAGCGCAAAAAATCAAAAGCAAGTGGAAAGCGCTTCCGGAAGTTTGGGCGCTCATCCATCCCCGGCGCGGTCTGCTCGTACTGGGATTGCTGCTGATGGCCGTCAACCGCATCTGCGGACTGGTTCTGCCCGCTTCGACAAAATACTTCGTCGATGACGTGGCCAACAAGCGCCAAGTCTATCTTTTGACGCCCATCGTGCTCGGCGTCCTAGCCGCAACAATCATTCAGGGGCTGACGTCCTTCACTCTTACGCAGCTCCTTTCTAAATCGGCGCAAAAGATGATCACGGAGCTGCGCCGGAAGGTGCAAGCCCACATCGGCCGCTTGCCCATCTCTTTTTACGACACCAACAAAACCGGCGTCCTCGTCTCGCGCATCATGAGCGACGTCGAAGGCGTCCGCAATCTTGTGGGCACCGGCCTCGTCGAATTCGTCGGCGGGTTGATGACCGCCGCCTTTGCTCTCGTCTACCTAATTCACACCAGCCTGCTTCTAACCGGTGTAGCCGCCTCGATTCTCCTGGTCTTCGGCTTTGGCATCAGCAAAGCCTTCTCAACGATTCGCCCCATCTTCCGTGCGCGCCCCAAAATCACCGCCGAAGTGACTGGCCGCCTCACCGAGTCTCTCGGAGGCGTGCGAGTCGTGAAGGGCTATCACGCCGAGGAACGCGAAGAGACGATTTTCGGCGCAGGCGTCCAGCGTCTGCTCGACAATGTTTTGAAAACGCTCACGGCCACCTCCCTGATGAGCCTTTCTGGAGCGACCCTTCTAGGAGTCGTCAGTGCTCTCATGCTCGAGCTGGGCGGCCACAAAATTCTGAGCGGCAGCATGACCCTGGGCGACTGGTTTGCGTTCAATCTTTTCCTCGGTTTCCTGATTGCCCCGGTGTTTCAAATTGTCGCCATCGGTACGCAAATCACCGAAGCCATCACCGGCCTCGAGCGCACCCGCGAAATCCTAAACGAAAAGAAAGAAGACGAAGATCCTCGCCGCACGGTCACAATGGAACGCATCACCGGCCGAGTCGTCATGGAAAATGTTAATTTTTCCTACGATTCCGGCAAAGAAGTTCTTCATGAGGTGAGTTTCGAATCGCAGCCGGGGACAGTCACAGCCCTTGTCGGCCCGTCGGGCGCGGGCAAATCCACAATCATCGGCTTGATCTCCGCGTTTTACGTTCCCTCAAGCGGCAGCGTCCTCGTCGACGGAATCGATCTCGCCACAGTAAAATTAAACTCCTACCGCACCCAGCTTGGCGTCGTCCTGCAAGAAACTTTTCTTTTTGACGGCACTATTCGCGAAAACGTAGCCTTCGCGCGTCCCGAGGCCAGCGAAGAAGAAATTCTGGCCGCGTGCCATATTGCGCGCGTCGACGAATTTGCCGAAGCCTTCGAGAAAAAGTACGACACCCTGGTCGGCGAACGCGGCGTCAAACTCTCTGGCGGCCAGAAGCAGCGCGTCTCCATCGCCCGCGCCATCCTAGCCGATCCGCGCATCCTGATCCTCGACGAAGCCACTTCCAGCCTCGATTCCGAGTCCGAGGCTCTAATCCAGGAAGGCCTTCGCTACCTGATGCGCGGACGCACCACCTTCGTCATCGCCCATCGCCTTTCCACAATTCGCCGCGCCGAACAAATCCTGGTAGTCGAAGCCGGCCGCATCATCGAACGCGGCAACCACGCCTCGCTCTACGCCGCTGCAGGCCGCTACTACGATCTCTACACCAAGCAGCACGAAGTCGAGGGCAATCTCTTCCTGGCCCCCGGCGAAGGCCAACTCGATCCCGAAGAGTCCGAAGCCGCCCGCGCCTCTTCTCCGGGACGCCCCGCCGCCACGGTCCCCGACGCCATCCGCCTAATCCGCGGCCAAACCTAACCCATGGAGTGCGGCAGCTCTGCTGCCGCTTTTGTCGGCCACTCGTACGACTCGACAACCAATCCCAAACCCAACACCACGCATCCACTAAATCCCTATAGGGGAGGGGCTTGTTTACCCTGAGCTTCGAAGGGCCCTCCCTCAGCACGCGCGCAAGACCTTCGCTCGTTCCGCTCCCAACGAACCCAACACCAAATCCCCGCTTCGCAAAAAAAACGCGCCCACGACAACCGTCGTAAGCGCGTCTTTCCTAATTCCTTCTTTTAACTGTCGACTGTCAGCTGTGAGCTGTCAGCTTTCTCAAACCGTAGTCGTCCGCCGAATCACCAACTTCTTCGAGACCGGCGGCGGAATCAAAGTCGCCATCTTCCGAATCATAGCCAGCACCAGCCGCTTATCCCCATCCGATAGCGTCGTACTGAATCTCTTGATCTCTGCCAGAAAGCGAATTTCGTCCTGCGAAAGCTCTCCCAGCATTTTCTGCGTCTCGCGGTCCCGCGGCGTCTCTGTCCCCGGAAAAAAATCCGCGAGCGAGATATCCATGGCTTCCGCAATCTTTGCTAGCGTTTCGAGTGACGGCACGGTATGTCCGTTCTCAACGCGCGACAGGTAACAGCGCAATAACCCGGTCCGGCGCTCGATGTCTCCCTGCGACAATCCCCTCTGGCTGCGATACGACTTGATGACTTCTCCGATGTTTACGCGTGGTTTTTCTTTAGGCACGATGGCTCTCCAAGGTCGAGGGGGTAGCTTAGTCACTAACAGTAGGAAGAGCAAGAGGGAATTTGCCGGGTGTGATTCCAATTCGTTAACGCTTTGGCACAACGTGTGGAAAACTCTGACCGCGCAATTACTGGGATTTTTGTCGATTAGCGCCTCTAACGCTCCGTCGGCGTTACCATCGCCGGCTGCTGCAACCTGAATTCCAGCAATGTTTCGCTGGGCACTTTCACCTTTTCACCCTTGGTGAATATCTGCACTCCCGCGCCTGCCGCCGAGCCTGCTCCCGCTCCAATCGCCGCCCCTTTTCCCCCGCCCGCGATCGCTCCAATGATGGCTCCAACGATGGCCCCGCCGCTCACTTTCTTGGCCGTGTCCGCGCCGCGCCCCTGCCCCTTCAAACTATAATCGCTGCTGACCAGCGAATAATCGTGCCCATCGATCACTATGCGCATGAGCTCCAGCTGCAACTCCGCACTCCCCGAAAGTTTGCCCGCTTCCTGCACGTTTGCCAGGCGCCCATAAATGTCCGCGCCTTTGTGCGCCAGAAGCGTGTTGTTGACGTAAAGGTCAGTCTCAAGACTGGCGTGGAAAACATCGCCAACCTGGTTTCTCGAGGAATCCACTCCATCAATCATCCTGACCAGAAGCACCTGTCCCGCAGGAATTGTCACTTCGCCATATTGAGCAGCAGGATCCTGCGCTGGAGGGGCGTGCACAGCCCCGGGAGCCCCCGGAGATTGTGGGGCCACTGGAGATTGTGGGGCCGCAGGAGATTGTGGGGCCGCAGGAGAGGTTTTCGCAGCAGGCGGCGGAACGTCCTGCGAAGTAACCGGCGGCTGAGAAGCATCCGCAGGAGGCGCAGCAGAAGCAGCGGAAGTATCGGGCTGCGCAGCGGCTGGCGGAGGCGCAGCCGCAGGTGGCGGCGCACTCTGAGGGGCGGCATCGGCAGGCGGTGCGTCTGCAGGCGGCGCAATGGCCGGAGCGCTCGATTTACCCGAAGCTCCTGTAAACGTGACCCCCACAACATCATTCACACTAAAAGTCCGCACGTCCCCATTAATCTCAAATCGCACCACCGCTTGCGTCCCGCCCAGATACCGGCCCTGGAGCACCCGCCCATCCTTAAGCTCCAGCGTATCCGCCGCCGCCGCGCCCGCAAAAAATAACCCAAGCGCAAACGCGGCAATCGTCTTCGCCAAACTCCTCATAAACCCATCCCTCTCAATACGACGCTCCCGAAAATCATGCCCCCGCGTCACTTCCCCCATCCACTAGCCCAGCGCCCACCATGCAATTCCACCATATTTGATGACTCTCACGCGGACCAAGGTTGTGCACGATTGTCACCCGATGTGGAGTGCGGCAGCTCTGCTGCCGCTTAGGTGGCACAGACTTCAGTCTGTGCTGCTAAGTCTGTGCTCCCAAGCCTTTGCTCTTAACTCCCTGCTCCTAAATTCAGCAAACCAAATCCCTGTCAGACGACTGAGTACTCCTACTGTGTAGCCTGATAAATCTGCCGCGTAATATCCGCCATAAGCGCCGCACTCACCTTCTCATCCGCAATCCCCCGCACAAGAATCACCAACACAAACGGCTTCGGAGCAAAAACAATCGCGGCATCATTATGAATCTTAGTGATTTCTCCAGTCTTGTGCGCCACGCGGATGCCAGGAGGCAGCCCCGCAGGTATGCATTCATTGAATGTTTGCCGCTCAAGAATTGCGATCATTTGCTTGGAAGAATCCTGATCGACCGCCTCCCCGCTAGCGATCGCATCCATCAACTGCTGCAGCCCGCGAGCCGTCGTCGTGTTATTCAACCCTTTCGCGAACGCTTTACCATCCTCGACCCCGCGCAGAACATTCATTCCGTCAGCATGCAAAGAATGAACAGTAGCTCGAATATTTTCGACGCCCAGCTTTTCAATCAAAAGATTCGTCGCCAAATTGCTGCTAACAGTAATCATCAATTCGCAAAGCTGCCGCAAGGTCCGCGTCTGCCCCACAGCCTTGTACAAATCCGCTTCCGAATCATCCCCAGGATCAAGCGTATAGACCGACCCATCCACCAAACTGTGAAATTCGTTTTTTATGAGCAGTGGATCGTCCAGCTTCAACTTCCCCTCGTGCACCTGATGAAACAGCTCGATCAAAACAGGCACCTTCATCGTGCTAGCAGCGTGAAACACGTCATCCGCCCGAAAAAACCACTCCGTCTTTCCATCCAAAGTGCGAAACGCTACCCCAACATCCGCCCCGCTCTTCCGAATCGACTCCTGAATCCCCGGAATCGCCGCCGCAAGCCTCGAATCCTGCCCCGCCGCGCGCAAAGCGAAGCTCAGTCCCATCCACAAAAACACGCAAATGAAAAATGCACTCCGAAACCAGCGCCTGCTCATCAATATGTCCGCCCCATCCCGTAGGGGCACGGCACGCCGTGCCCGTCCTTATCCGGGCGACCTAAAATGCGTGCACATTTCGCCTTCATTGAAACTAACCACATTAGTTTTGGGGCGCCCCTAAAGTAGCTGCCGCGACGTTCCATCCGTCCAACTCCACAACGGCCTCCTTGCCATCCAGAGAGCCTTGATTAAATTTAGCCGTCACCATCCGACTTTCCCCCGGCAAAAGCGAAAAGTAATTGTCCTCCCACAATATGGGCGTAACGTCCTCCCCGCCCTTCCCGCGTGTAACTCTCAAATGAACCATGAACGCGACAGCATTACTCGGATTCGACACAGTCACCCGCGCCGTACCGTTTCCAGAAACGACGTTCGCGTTTAATTTCACTTCCGGCAGCGAATTAAGCCCGGTAAGATCCCCAAATTCCGCCTGCGGCGTATACACCGTGTCCTGCTGCTTCGCCCAATTAAGCGTGTCCGCCTTGGTCGATAGCCAATAAAAATTATCGCTAAGCCGTCTCCCCGCCGCGTCGCTCAACTGCAGCCGCAGAAAGTAAGTCTTCGAGAGCCCTTCCACTTTCGGCAGATCGAACGCCTTCGTGCTGCTATCGGCGGCCAAGTCCAGCGTCACATCGTGCGAAGCTTTTTCTACCGCATCGATGTTGTAAATCTTCGCGCCGACCTTCACTCCCTTCAGCGCCTCATAAGTGCTATTCACCACCGCAACCGAATTGTCGTCATACGAATACTGCACATGCACCGGCTCCATTGCCTTCTTCGTCCCAAAATATCCGCCCGCCGGCACCAAATAATAATCGTAAAGATGCCAGATCAAAGACGGCCAACTATTGTTCAGCATCCACTGAATCACTCCGGTGGACGTGTACTTGTTCCGCCCATAAGCCTCGAACATCGCTCGCTGCCCGTCGTAAGTCATGGCCTGAGCCTTGCGTTCGTAGTCCTCCAGCGAAGTGGCCGCCCCATAGCGCTTAGTCAAACCATCCGTAAAAACATTCACAGTAGTAAAGCGTTCGCCGCCCGAGTGGTAATTCCACACATCATCGATCGGCCACAAATGATCCTTGGGAATAAATCGCTCCAGCGATTCGCGCGGAGGAATCGCCGGCCCCGGGCTCGTCTCCGTGTTGTACCCGTACGCTCCGCCCGCAATCTTGTCCGACAGCCAGTAAACCGGCGGCACATACTCATAAGGCCCAGTCATCTTCACGCCCGATTTTCCGGTGACGGTCGTCTTTTCCGCGGAAGCCGAAGAAATAGTCGGATTCGGCCAGCCCAAATCTTTCTCGATGCCCAAATACATTTTCTCGACATCGGCAGGCGGCGGCCCGTCGCTCCCGTTGAGCCACACCATCACGCTGGGATGATTGCGCAACCGCGTTATCTGGCTCGTCAAAGAAGCCGCCGCCACGGCCCGCTGGTCTCCCTTCCAATCCTTCCACCGCTCCCACGCGTCGCAGCACGACCAGCCCGGCATCACCAAAATCCCCAGCCGATCCGTTTTCTCAAAAAACTCGTCGCGGTCCAGGTGGCCTTCCAACCGAATCGTATTCAGCCCCATGTCGCGAACATAAGCCAGGTCGGCGTCCAACCTCTCCGACGACCATCGCAGCAACATGTCATTGGCCCATGCCGCGCCGCGAATCAGCAGCTTCCGTCCATTGATCTTGAACAGCCGGTACCCTTTTTCCGTAAGCTCCGAAGTCACTTCGCGAATCCCAAATGTCGTTGCCGCGGAGTCGGAAACTTTTCCGTCGATCTCAAACGAAAACTTAGCGCTATGAAGATTTGGCTCGCCCATTTGATAAGGCCACCACAGCTTCGGATGCGATAGCTTCAATTGCGGAAACTGTTCCGCCGTAAAGCGTACGATTTTCGTCTCGGATGGAGCCAGCGTAACACTCTGCGAAAGGCGCTCTCCGCCGTCATCGACGCCCGCGCGAAGGACACCGCTAACCGCGTGCTCGGAAACGTTATGCACACTGGCACTCAGCGTCAGCGAAGCATTCTCGTAATCCTTATCGAGTTTCGACGTCGCAAACGGCGCGCGCACCGCCACGTCCCCGCTGTGCGTTAAGAAAACTTCTCTCCAGATCCCCATCAACTTGTCCGGAGGCGTAGGATTCCAATCCACCCAGGTAATCTCCAGATCGTCTTTCTTAGGTGCAAACACTTCCACCGCAATCGCGTTCTGTTTCCCCACATGAATGAACTTGCTCACATTGAACTCAAACGTGCGATACGCCCCCGCCACATCTTTCGCATCCGCCACTTTCTGCCCATTGATCCAAATGTTCGCGCGGTAATTGATCCCCAGAAAATTCAGCCAAGCCGCTTGTTGCTCGAAGTCCGCCGGAACCGCAAATTCCCCTCGGTACCACCACGAGCAAAGAAACGGACTGTCCTTCGGCAATTCGCGATTCGCAAAAAGGACTTTGTTCGATGGATACATTCCCGGAAACGAATGCAGGTTCGTAGCGTAGAAAGGATCGGGATAAGTTTTGTCACCGACAAGCGCGCCCACCACAGTTGTCGGCACCTTCGCCGCATGCCACCCACTCGCGTCAAACCCCAACGCCGAGATTTGCTCCCCCGTCGCCTTCGCCACGCACGACGACTGAATCCGCCATTCCCCATGCAGATACACACGCGACTCAGGGTCGGGCGCAACCTGCGCAGAGGCCCGCGCCAGCCCCACGAGCAAGATCGACAGCACCAGCGCACACCTGCGCGACCAAGTGGAACAAGACATAGGGCTCCTCACAGAAAATTAGCAATGAAGCTGAACGCAAAGATGCCGTTTGGCACTGTGCAGGCCATGTTAAACCGATTCAATTCAACCTAACATTCTTTTTTCAGGGAAGGAACCAAGGGCAAGACATTCCCCCAACTCCGCAAATCGCTTTTTGGAAGAAAAATTGGAAGGAAAAATGGTCCCGGAGGAGGGGGTCGAACCCACACGGCCTTGCGGCCACCGGATTTTGAGTCCGGCGCGTCTGCCAGTTCCGCCACTCCGGGCCAGCACCTAAAAATATCACGCCGCCGCCCCACACTCAAGAAGCTATGGAGTGCGGCAGCTCTGCTGCCGCTTTCTTTCAACAAGTCGCACTATTCTCTATTTATCGAGTCTCACTTATTCGATACGCCCCGCTCCCAAGGCGCAGGCACCTTCACCGACGCCATCCCCGCCGCCGTCGCCGCCTGAATGCCCATCTCCGTATCCTCAAAAACCAAACAACTCCTCGGCGCCACTCCCAACCTCGAAGCCGCCAGCAAAAACGCCTCCGGATCAGGCTTGCTCTTCGTATACTCCCCCGCGCAAACCAAAGTCTCAAACCGATCCAGCAGCTTCAGCGTCTCCAAAGACGCCGTCACCGAATCCCTAGCGCTTCCCGAAACCACCGCAAACGGAATCCGCCCATGCTGCGCCTCGATATGCTCCAACACTTCCGGCACAACCTTCAGCTGCGGCAGCATCGCAAAATAAAACTCCTCTTTCCTGCGAGCCACGCTCTCCACCGGCATGCTCAATCCATGCTTCTCATTTAAAGTAGAGATAATCTCCCCCGTAGGCCTCCCGCCCCAAGCATAGAAAAGCTCTTCAGCAAATTCACAGTTCCACTCGCCCAGCGCCTTCCTCCACGCCACATAATGCAGCGGCATCGAATCCACAATCGTCCCGTCGCAATCAAATAAATACGCGCTAAACGTACCCGCCGGCAATTTTAGTTTCATTCGCTTCTCTGATCTCCTACCGATGATTCTAAGCGACTGGCGACAGATGCGCTAACCGAGGGCTCTTCCCTGCATACCGATCCCTTCTCGTCTTCCAAGGCGCCCTGGCTGACACCGTATTTTTCCCACTAGCCTCTATCAGAGCCACGTGTTCTCCTTAAATTCGGTCGCGAGCCCTCGACTGGACTGGGGGGGCGTCCGAGCGATACTCTATATCCCCCGTTCGCAGGGGCTGCCGACCCTCCCGCAGCGTACGAACGGTTCCAAGGTCGAGGTATCCGATGGCTACGGCGTTGACCGCTACACGGTCACCCCTCTCATTGACCGCTTCGCGGTCATCATCTTCAACGACTGCTTCGCGGTCACCTTTTGCAGTAACTTCTCTCGCCAGTTCGCGGCCCGAATACCGAAGTCTGTCCCAATCCATGAACCGCGTCCTGGAAGAGCTCGCAAGCCTCCAATCCTCGCCCGATTCCGAAACCGTCCACGATCTTCGCGTTGCGATTCGCCGTTGCCGTTCTCTGGCCGCCGCGATGGAAGAAATCGATCCCGACCCCGCGTGGCCGGAAATGCGCAAAGTCGCTCGCAAACTATTTCGCGGGCTCGGCGCAGTCCGCGACGCTCAGGTGATGGAGGCGTGGATCAAGAAGCTCGGCTCAGAGAATGATCCTCTGCGAGTACACCTGCTCGCCTCTCTCGAAACAGACGAAAAGCAGCGCTCTGAGGATGC
Source organism: uncultured Acidobacteriota bacterium (assembly GCA_963784015.1). Lineage (GTDB taxonomy): Bacteria > Acidobacteriota > Terriglobia > Acidiferrales > UBA7541 > Acidiferrum. The sequence goes on along the minus strand of CAWAPX010000013.1, from coordinate 1,447,082 downwards.
GCTCCGAGTGGCCGGCAAGTTTAACGAGAAGGAATGGACCACTCTCGAACGGCGACTCCGCCAGCGCGTACGACTGGTACCCGTAGCAGGCCTCGCCGCCGAGTGCATGGCCCTTGAGCGCTTCGAGGAAGCCAAAGAACTGCACAACCGTGCCTTGCGCACCGAAAAACCGAAGCCCTGGCATGCCCTCCGCATCGGCCTAAAACGATTCCGCTACACGCTGGAAAGTCTTCTGCCAGATCATTCCGCCGCCTGGGGCGAAAACTTGAAGCGCGTTCAGGATCTTCTCGGCGATATCCACGATCTCCACGTGCTTTCGGAAGTCCTCGAAGAGACGAAAGTCGCGGGAACCTCCGAATCCGCGAAAGTGTGGCGCGAAAAAATCGCTCACGAACATCACGAGCGTGTCCAGACCTACCGCCAGCTCACTCTGGGCAAGGCCAGCCTGTGGCAGGAGTGGCGCCACAATCTGCCGCATGGCCAGCGGCTGGAAGCAGCCGCAAAAGCTCGGCTTCGCGCCACAGCCCGCGCGGCCGATTCGCATTCGCGACGCACCGCCCAGATCGCGCGTATCGCCATTCGCGTCTTTGAGGTCTTGCGCCGCGTCCAAGCCGCCCCGGTATTCCTCGAACCAGCCATGCGCCGCATGATGGAGGCCTCCGCGAAACTGCACGGCGCCGGAGCTGCTGGCGGTCACAACTTGTCTCAGAAAGCTGCACGCAAATTTCTGTTGCACCTGACCATTCCGCCCAACTGGACCTCGGAGGAATGGAACTTAATGGCGTGGGCTGTTCGCTTTCACCGCGGGCCCGAGCCTAAGCAGAAAAACGGCTTCGCAAAACTTTCCGACGAACACCAAACCACGGTTCGCGCACTGGCGGGCGTCCTGCGCCTGGCGCGCTCCCTCAGAAAATCAGGTCTCGAAAACGCTGTCGGCCTTCGCTGCGAAAAATCCGCCGAAGCCATTGTCCTAAGCGTCCCCGGCTTGCTCGACACCGCCGAAATCGCAGCTCGCCTAGCCGCTGCCAAACACCTCCTGGAATCCGTCACGGAAAAGCCGCTCATCCTCAAATCCGTGCCTAGACCTGTAAAAGTTCCCGAACCCATCGCCCAGCCACCTGAATCGCCCCTAGTCTCCGCCGCCTTTGCCTAGCTCAATGCCTCGCCTTCCAAGATTAGTTCACGAAGGCTGCTGCAAATTCTTCTCCGAGCAGGCTTCTATATCCACCATCAAACCGGAAGCCACGCCAACCTAGGTCACTCTCAGAAAACTCATCTTCACGTTGTCGCTCCACGGCATCTCGGCGATTTGGCGCCATAGAGAATCCCACAAGCCAGATCCTTTTCAGTTTTCTTCTTGAAAAATTGTGTCTCCTCTTCTCCACTTCCTCTGCGCATCACTTGAATTAGTTTGGCTGCGTTTTTCGGCACGGCTCGGCGAGAATTAGCCTGTATCTTCACCAGAAAATTTAGCTGGCGGCTTCTTCGTTCGCGTCGTCGTGATCACCGCCACGCCGATCACGACAAGCATCAAGTCGAGCGATGGCCAGCGGCTTCCACCTCTATCCCATGCCCGGTATTTTCTACTTTGCTCTGCATCATATCTGCGATATAATATTCCCGTTCAGTACTGCGCCTCGCCACCAGCGAGGCGTTTCTGTTTTTAGACGTAGCGCCGGGCTTTAGCCCGGCATCTTTCTTTTTCCGTCAGCATATTTCTTTCCCCGTAACTGCAAATCCAAAAATCTCAAAACTAAATCAAGGAGACTCCCATGGCTTCTCTCAGTCCAAAGGACCGCGTATCCCTCTGTCTTTTCACTTACGAAGACGGCCGCCGCTGCCGCACCCCACGCATCAGCAGCCACCCGCATTTTTGCTTCTACCACGCTCAAAAAGAATCCCAATCCCAAACCGCCGAAAAACTGGCTAAAGACCTAACCTATTTCTTCTCCGGCGACTACCTCTCCGCCTGCGATCTCAACACCGCCCTAGGCCGTCTGATCCCCGCCGTAATCCGCGGCCAAATCAAGCCCCGCGTAGCTCGCACCGTCGCCTACATGTTCCAAACCCTGATGCAGTCCACACGCCTAGCCCAACACGAATACATCAACGCCTTCGGCACCGACGGCTGGCGCGACGCCATCCACACCTCCGTCACCTCCAACCACGACCACCTCTACCCACCCGACCCCAACGCCCCCGAACCCGAGGATGTATCCGAAGACGATCCCGAACTCGAACCCGATGCCGTCGACCTCGGCACCGAACTCCAGTCACCGTCGCAACCGACCACCGCGTCTCCACAGCCGTCGTCCACAACGCGCCCCTCGGCCGCCGACACCGAAGCCGCCCTCAGGGCCGCGCGTTCCATCTTTCCCGACCACGCCAACGCGACCTTGCCACAATCCGCCGCGCCAACACCACCAGCCTGTCATCCTGAGCGCAGCGAAGGACCCTGCCTCGATCCCTCCCCATCGACTATCGACGAGACCCAACTCCGAACCGCCGCCGCTCCCCCTCCAACACAAACATCCCCACCCAACAACGCCCCGCCAACCGCTCCACTGCCAGCGCAACCCCGGCGCCGACCGGGCGAGCCAATCCGCGAAGACTACACCGTCCACTTCGACCACACCCACCGCCTCACCATCGACGGTAAACCCTGGTAACCAACCAACGTGCGGATGCCGTAGACGTAGCGCCGGGCTTCAGCCCGGCATCTTCGCAACCTTCCAAGGAGGCAACCAACTCTCAATCGGAGCGCACCGGTCACGCCAATCTAAAAATGTAAACGAACCCGAAAGCCGATACTCCTGTGGAGAAATGCAAATCCCTTTCCCCACCGGATTCAACCAGATATACCAAGCCACCCTTTCCGACTCCTCAGGCTTCCGCAAGATGTGGTCGTAATAACGCGGCTGCCACAACCGCCGGCGAAATCTCTTCTGATAGGCAAAGCCCGTCTCCTGCTTGAAAGAAGAGACAAACCGGCCCAATCCACCGTCCGCTGCCAGAGCCTCAGCCAGAATATGAAGATGATCAGGCATGGCGCAGTAAGCATGGACGGCAAAACCATGTTTAGTGCAAGCGCCTAGCAATCGGCTGAGTACCCAATGCCCAACGGATAGGTCGGCAAATGCTGCGCGCCGTTGGTGTGTGCACAAAGTGAGAAAATAAATCTGCTTACCGACGTATCGCGATGCCGAAAGCCGTATTTTCTTCCGAGGCAAACTCACGCCGCGAACCTAGCACAACCGAATGCAGGCGTACCACGTAAACGTAGCGCCGGGCTTCAGCCCGGCACTCCACCGCCCAGGCCATAACCCACGGCACGCAAACCGCAAGTCCTTTATCAGCAACGGTTACAAAATTCCTAGGGAGAGGGTAGCGAAGAACACTCGGCGATAAGCCCGGAACGCTAGCGTAGAAGGTAGCCCAACAACACATCGGCGGAAATCATGAACTCCCGGTTACCAACCCTACTTCCCTGCCCGCCGCAACAGTTTCGGTGGCGCCAACCAAACCAACCGCCCATTCGGCGGCGAAACGCGCTTCAACTCAAGCAACGCCACGCCCGCTTTTTTCAAGGAGGTAATATGATGCTTTGAACCCAGCGCCGCCGCAATAATGTCGTCCAGTTGCGGCGCATGCCCAAATACAAAAAGTGTCGAAGACTGTTTGTCTTTCGCCAACTCGCGGAAAAACAAAGAAGGCTCCGCCCCCGGCAGCAGCAAATCCGTTCGCCGAATTTTCTGTTTGGAATAGTCCAGCGCCGACGCAAAAATCTCCGCCGTCTCCATCGCTCGCACGTAAGGACTGGACAGTAACAAGTCCGGCGTCGCACCAAGCGCGGCCACCGCCGCAGCCACCCGCTTCGTTTTCTCGACGCCTTCTTCTGTCAAATATCTCTCGGGATCGGGCGGGCACTTGGGATCTTCCCGGTCGATCGCAATCCCGTGGCGCACGACGTATATTTCCATGGCGTTTTTCCCTTTCCACGAACTTAGAAAATATCCGTGCTGGGCAACAGCGAAGCTTCAGGTCACTTTTACTGCGAAGCTAGTTGCCGAAAATAGAGCCGCACGTGAAATTCTTTCTCGAAAAGTTCCGCGCTGCGGTTCGCGTCCACCAGATCTTCCGTCGCATCGCCTCGCGCCGTGATCTGGAGTCCCACGGCGGCCCGTTGAAAAGCCGCGCGTAGCTGCGTCACTCGCTGGCGATGGGAATGATCAAGCGCCTCGGCAATCCTCAGAATCGCCGAGAGGCGCCGCGCGATCCGTTTGTCGCTATTGTTCAGCGAGGAATACGCCACATGGTGGCCCGCGGGATCAGATTTTCGATTGTGATAGCGCACCAGCCCGGCAACGATGGCGCGGTCTCGTCCTTCGAGTCCTGGAATATCGCCGTTCAATACCAGGTACTCGCCATGCTTGTGATGGCCGCGATGGCTGATCATGTGTCCCGTGTCGTGCAGGAGCGCTCCCGCCTCCAGGAGCACGCGAGACTGCGCCGGAAGATGGTGTACCGGTTGCAGTTGGTCAAACAGCAGAACGCTTAATTCCCGCACGTGCTCGGCGTGCGTTTGATCCTTTTGGAAACGCCGCGCAAGACTCCGCGTGCCTACAAGCAGTTGTCGCGCGGCTGCGTTGTAGCGATGCGGCTCCGTCCTGGAAAACGCCTCGCGCGCAATCTCCTGGAGCAGACCTTCGCGCAGCCCGACGCTGGGAAGCAAAAAATTCCGTATGTTCAAGTAGCGCCCAAGCGTGACAAATGTAATCGCGGCGACGCCGAGGACATCCGCGCGATCCCGCCTTATCCCGTAACTTTTCATGCGCTCGCGAACATCGCGCTCCAAAAGGGACGGCAGCCGCTCGCGCAGCAAGGAAAGCTGGATCGTCGGGAGTCCATGAAGCCGCGGACCAGGCGCGATATTCGCCAGAGTTTCCGCGTTTCCTCCCAGCGCTACCGCGACTTGTTCACCGAGATTCGGCCGCGCCGGAAGACGCGATTCCAAAAGCGCGCGCACGTACCTGCGCACTTGTTCCGCCTGCGCAGGACGTATCACGCCGGGAATTTTCAGCGTGGTCATCAGCCGCACCGCTCCCAGCGGCAGTTGCGCGCTCTGTTCCACGTTGTGATCGCGGAGGATACTTATCTGCAGGCTGCCTCCGCCCAAATCCGCGATGCACCGCGGTGGAGATTCCGGTCCGAGCGCAGCAAGGACGGCAACACGGCCGAGCCGCGACTCTTCCGAGGAATTGATCACCTCGAGCGCGATCCCTGTCTTCTGCTTGATGCGCCGCACAAACGCGTCGCGATTGCGCGCTTCTCGAGATGCGCTCGTCGCCACGGCGCGGTAGCGTGTAACTCCGAACTCCTCCATCACTTCGTGGAAATGCCGGAAGGCTTTGACGCCTTTTTTGAAAAGCTTTTCGCTAAAACGGTGCCGCACGAAAACGCCTTCGCCCAGCCGCAGCGAATATCTCTCGTTGACTAGCGGTTCTATATCCAGCGCAGAATAAGCGCGCGCTACCGCAAGACGCACTGCGTTGGAGCCCGCGTCGATGGAGGCAATGTGAACCGGCTCGGACATTTCGGAATTTACCGCCAGAGGTGCGCAAGCGCGGCGGAGGGTGTGTATTTCGTCGCGCGAATTCCCAATTGCTCGCCGATGCGCTGGCGAAGCTGTTTGTTGACGGCGGAAACGCTCGCTTCGCCGTCCAGTTCGATGAACGCGTGGCGCTTAGCCATCACTTCGAATTCACGCTTGATCATCGTTTGGTAACGAATGAACGACCAGTAGAGGTCGTGCGAAAGCGACATATCGCGCCCAGCTTCCCAATAACTGATGGCTTGCGCTTTTTTGAATTCGCGCGCAAACGCAGTTTCCGGACGCACGTTGAGCCAAAACGTGAGGTGCGGGCGCAGCGCCATTGCGTAAAGGCCGTTCAAATAATCGCGATTAATTCCGCGCACCACGCCGCGCGCAACTAGCGTGAAAATAAACCGGTCGGCAAGAACAACTGTTCCGGAGCGAAGCGCAGGCAATACACGATGTTCGACTTGATCAAAAAAATCCGTGGCGTACATGAGCGACAGCGTCAGCCGCGTTACCGCGTTCTTCGCGAGCAACTCGTCGATGTCGCGTCCCACCAGATAGGATCTTCGCAATCCGCTGGTCTGCACGGCGAAGCCTTCCGATTCCAGCCATTCCTGCAGCAGCGCGATCTGTGTCGATCGCCCGGAACCGTCCATCCCCTCAATGACAATCAAGTTGCCGGTAATTTCGCTGGGATCAAAACCGACCAGCGCTTCGCCATAGAAATATTGCGCAGCGTCATCCTCACCGGGCGCAACGGGTTTCACCCCAGGAAGAGGCGCGCCCGTCGCTTGCGTCAGTTCCACCGGAACGACTGGCGCGACGGATTTTTCTTTCTCTTTTTCCTGATCGGACATGCTTACTCCGGAGCCTGAATGCCTGGCGCAAACCGCTTTAAGTCAATTTTGGAAGCTACAATTTCTCGCATCTGTTTTTGCAACTTGTTCACTGGCAGCGTGCCATCCAGCACGACGAAATTATCGGAGTCGACCATCTTGTCGTACTCCTCAAGGATGCGCGCCTGGAAGAGCCGGAAGCTTTCCGCGCGGTCGTACGAAAGCGCCATATCCATTCCCGCTTCGTAATATTTCAGTTTGGGACGCCCGCTCAGAATGCGGTGCACGGCCACATCCAGCGGTGCTCGAAAATAAAAAGTGATGTCCGGCACAGGCGCAAAACGATAGAGGTTTCTCAGCCAGCGCGCTGGGCAACCACGGGCCGCATCTCGCGCAAACGCAGTGTAGATATAACGATCGGCGAGCACCAAATAGTCGCCTTGCAGCAGCGGCATGATCTGGCGTTCGCAGCGATCCGCGAAATCGGCCGCATGCAAAAGCGAAAAGGTCGTTGGCGTAAGCAGCCGCCGCTGTTTTCCGCGCCGCGTTGCGGATTTGACCAGCGGCGAAGAATTCCACTCCGTAAAATGGAGGCGGTATCCGCCGATTTCGAGCCAGCGTTTCAATAAATAAAGTTGTGTGCTTTTGCCCGACCCGTCCGTGCCTTCCACAACGATGAGTGCTCCGGGGTACGCGCGGCTCGGTACCGGTTTTCCGGGTTGCGGAAGTGTGGATTTGCCCGCTTCTGTCCGCGGCTGTTTCTGTGCTATGTCCTGATTTTCCATGAATCTCTTTGCGAGAACCGATCCGGCAACTCAGCGTATGCCTGCTTTGTTACAAAAGCATTACAACACACCCCGCTATAACTGGCAAAGTGCGGCACAGTGTAACTGCGGAATCCATCGCGTCAGAAAACGGCCACTTTGATGCGCAAGAATTTCTTGGGATTCTGCCGGAATTCTCCGATGAGCAATCGCATATCTCCGGTCAGGCCGGCCAAGTTGTCATAGAGTCTCGGATCGGAAAAGAGTTTTCCAACGGTGGTCGTATTGTCATTGAGCTTGGCAGTCGCGCTGGCCACATTCTCGGTGGCTTCCTTCATTTTGGTGTAGAGCGTATCGTCGGTAGCCAGTTTGCCAAGCGTGCCTTTGCCGGCACGCACGTCGCCAATCACGGCATTGCCGTTCGATATGGCTTGCTTCGCTTCATCATAGAGCGTCGGATCGTAGAGCAACTTTCCAATGGTTCCCTTCTGCGAACGCACATCGGTCAATATTACGTTTACGTTGTCCAAGCCCTTGTCCACTTTGTTGTACATCTCATCCGACGCTACCAATTTTCCGAGAGTTCCTTGTCCAGCTTGAATATTCGCAAGCATCACTTCGCCCCGTGAAAGGAGGCTGTTCAGATGATTGTAAGCTTGGTCGTCGACGAGCAATTTTCCGACCGAACCTTTCCCCTGCTTTACTCCGTCCACTACTCCCTGGATGTCTTCCGAGAGCGTCTGAAGATTCCCCAGCACGTCCACGCTACGATCCATCACTTCCTTCATCCCGGATTCTTCCACTCCAGGCACTTCTTGCCCGTCTCTCAGAGGCACACCTGTGACTCCCAGGCTGATGTTGACGTAGCGGTTCCCCAGCAATCCTTCGGTGACAAGGCTAGCGGCGGAATCCGTAAGAATGTCGCTGTCATACTGCTTGCTGAGACGCATCACGACTTCGATGTTTCTGTTTTTCGGCCGCACCTGGCCTCGAACGTGAGGCGCCAGCTTAATGGTTTCGACGTTCCCAATTTCCACGCCGTTCAATCGCACCGGAGCTCCGTGCACGAGTCCGGAAACGTCAGGCAGATAGGTGATGAGCCGGTATTTCGGTCCAAACGATTCGGCCCCGGTCACGTAGAAAATGCCGGCAGCCAAAACCGCCAGGCCTACCAGCACGAAAAGTCCCACGCGCAGTTCCATCCACGTCAGTTGTTTGCGCTGCGCCATTTTCCTTCCCTCCCTTTCGATCGTCCAACCGACTACGCCAATTCACACGAGAAAGCGCTTCAGATATTCATCTTTCGTATCCGCAAGTTCTTCTTGACCGCCCTCGAAATAGACTCCGCCGTCACGCAAGACCAGAAAACGAGTCGCCGCCATTTTGGCTCCGCCTGCCGCACTTCCGTTGGATACGCTGTGCACAACCCGTTTGGATGCGGCGTCGAAACGAAAGTTCGCGAGCGCAAAGCCATCTTGTAAACGTTGCGTCGCGAGCAGCGCCGTAACGCCGAAGACGTCGCGCAGGCGAAGAATAAGCGTGATGATCGTTTGCGATGTGACCGGATCCAAGCCGGCCGTTGGAGAGTCATAGAGCACGATTGGAGGCTGGTTGATCAATGCTCGCGCGATGGACACGCGCCGGCGCATTCCTCCGGATAGCTCGGATGGAAACAGATCCAGGGTATGTTCCAGCTCGACGAAGCGCAGCACCTCGCGCACGCGCACTTCGACCTCATCGTCTTTCACTCTGTCTTCGTGCAGGCGGTAGGCCACATTTTCCCCGACGGTCATCGAATCAAATAGCGCGCCTTCCTGAAAGACAAAACCGACTTGCCGGCGGAAGGCGAGCAAGTCGCGCTCCGCCATGCTGGATACATCCCGGCCGAGCACTTGGATGTTACCCCTGCTGGGCCGGAGAAGACCGGCTGCCAGCTTGAGCGAAAGCGTCTTGCCCATTCCTGTTTCGCCTAACAAAACCAGAGTCTCCCGCTCTTGCACCTGAAACGAAACGGCTCGCAGGATATCTCTTCCTTCAAAGCCGATGCGCACCCCTTCAAATTTGATGGTAGGACTAGAGTCGGGATTCGATGTGACGGCGGTTGGCATCGGGCGTGTGGGCGTCATTATAACGGTAATTCTGGCGACAGGAGGTCACGAAACGATTTATGCATGCTGAAGTCTGATGGGGCCCAAACAGGTACTAGAAAAGTCTGTTCGCGAAGTACAACGCCACTTTCGTGAGAAACGCGTCAGCCACAATGATCATCACGGAAGACAGCACGGCCGCCTGTGTGGTGGCCCGCCCGACTCCCTGTGTGCCGCCGCGCACAGTGAGTCCCTTATAACATCCAATGGTGGCGAGGATGAACGCGAAAAAAAACGGCTTGGTGAATCCTTGCATCAAGTCCGCAAAATCCAGAGCATCGATCGCGCGGCGCCAGAACTCGACCGCAGTGAGGCGCAGCGAAAAAACCGAAGCGACGCAGCCGCCGAGCAAGCCCATAAAATCGGTCATTGCGGTAAGCAAAGGCAAGGTCAGCAGCGTTGCAATGACCCTCGGCGCTACCAGTTTCCTGATGGGATTCGTCCCCATCGCGCGCATGGCGTCCACTTGTTCGGTCACGAGCATCGAGCCAAGCTCGGAGGCGATGCCCGTCGCGCAACGGCCTGTCACCAGCAATCCCGTAAGCGAAGGCCCCAACTCTCGGACGAGTGCGATGGCCACCACGTCGCCGGTCAGCGAAGTCTGGCCAAAGCGGGTGAACTGCGCCCCCGTCTGCAAGACCATGACCGCGCCAATAAAAAAACCGGATAACAATATGATGGGGAGCGAGCCTGCACCGATGCTGTCCATCTGCTGCAAAACATCTTGAAGGTAGTACGGAGGGGTGACCAGGGCCACCAGCGTGCGGCCGCAGAGCATGGCGTAATCCTGCACGTCCGCCACGGCGCTTTTCAGCGCGTTGACCAGCACTCCGGCAACGGAAATTCGCTCTTCCGTCTGGTCTTCTTCTTGACCTACAACCTGCAGAGGTGTGTCTGCCACGAGTACCTGTTCGTCAGCCGTTCCGCCGAACTCCTGGGGCACAAATCCTGAGTCGGAAGCGTAACCGCGAGTCAAGAACACGTCAAGCAAGCAGTGAGACAGGCGCGCTTGGTGAACAATCTCCGCAACATGCGCCGTTTTAGCCTGGTTGTTTAACGCCGACTCATCAGGCGCTATGTCAAACCAGCTTAAAAGATTATTCTGAAGCGTGACTGAAAATCCAGATATAGCCCCGGAGAAGCGCGCGGAAGACTTCCCCGCGCACCCCGATGGCAAGCCCGAACAGGTTACCGAGCCCCGCGCGCCGCATCGGAAATTCTCTCTCCTATTTTTCATTCGATGGTTTCTCATTGGAGTGGCGCTTCTTTGGTCGCTCGCTGCGCTGATGCTTGTGGCTGCCCGGTGGATCGACCCACCGACGACCGCGGTGCACATGCAGCGCCGCATGCAGTCATGGATTCACAACACGCCGTATCACAAACGATACGAATTCGTTCCGCTGAGCCAAATCTCGCCCGATTTTCAGCATGCGGTCATCGCCGCGGAAGACGCGCGCTTCTATCAGCACCACGGATTCGATTGGCAAGCGATGCAAATCGCGGCGGAAGAGGATATGGAAGGAGGCCGCATTCGCGGTGGGTCGACGCTTACGCAGCAACTGGTAAAAAACTTGTTCTTCGGCACTGGCCGTTCGATTCTTCGCAAGGGCGCCGAGTTTACACTTGTCCCGGTGGCGGAGTTGGTCCTCGGCAAGCAGCGCATTTTGGAACTCTATCTCAACGTGGTCGAATGGGGCCCTGGTGTTTATGGTGCGGAGGCGGCCTCCCATGACTACTACCGAATTTCAGCTCGGAAGATCGACCGGGAACAAGGAGCCCGGCTCGCCGCAATTCTGCCGTTGCCTTTGAAGCGGCGACCCGATCACATGAATCGCTATAGCGGACTCATTCTGGAACGGATGCGTCAAATGGGTTGGTGATCGCGCATCGCATCGCTGAGAACGTTGGGAGATTCGTAGCGATAAACGGTGTCGCCGGATAAATGAAATGGCCAAAACCACATTTCCGGTAAGACGACTTACCAGATGGGATGAGAAGGCCGGTCTCCATCGGGATGCGATAAGCTCCCAATAATCGACGTGCTCGAAGCACAAGAGAAAGGAGACCGGCTGTGAAGAAGATTAGCACTGTGGCGACAAACAGAAACGAGATTTTCAAAGAACACAAACTGACCATCGGTTTGGATTTGGGAGACCGCTCCAGCTACTACTGCATTTTGGATGAAGCGGGCGAAGTGATTTTGGAGCACAACTTCTCGACGACACCGAAAGGAATCCATCAAGTTTTCAATAAAATCCCGCGCAGCCGAGTCGCTCTAGAAACTGGGACTCATTCTCCGTGGGTGAGCCGGCAGCTCAGCCAGCTGGGCCATGAAGTGATCGTGGCTCATGCGCGCAACGTGCGGCTCATCGGGGAGAGCAGCCGAAAAGATGATCAACTCGATGCGCGAACGCTGGCACGGCTAGCAAGAATTGATCCCAGCTTGCTGGGTCCGGTGCGACATCGTAGCGCAAAAGCGCAAATTCACCTGACGGTGATTCGCGCTCGGGCGGTGCTGGTCAGTGCTCGCACGGCGCTAGTGAATGCCGCACGAGGGCTGACGAAGTCCTATGGCGAGCGGCTGCAGAAATGTGGCACCCAACAAATGAATCGGGAGATCGCCAAAGGGTTGAGTCAGGAGCTGCGGGAGGCTTTGGATCCGCTGTTGGAAGAAATCGAATCGCTGAACGAGCGCATCCGGGAATATGACCGGCGGATCGAGCAGATCGCCACGGAAGTCTATCCCCAGGTCGCTCTGCTCAAACAGGTGAAGGGAGTAGGAACACTGATTGCGTTGACCTTCGTTCTGACTCTGGATGACCCACACCGATTTCGCCGAAGCCGGGATGCGGGATGCTTTGTTGGACTGCGTCCTGGGCGCAGAAACTCGGGTATGAGCCAGCCGCAGCTGCACATCAGCAAGGAAGGAGACCGTTACCTGAGAACGATGCTGGTGCAAGGCGCGCAGTACATTCTGGGTCCGTTTGGACAGGACAGTGATCTGCGGCGCTGGGGGCTACGGCTAGCCGAGCGCGGAGGAAAGAATGCCAAGAAACGAGCCACCGTTGCGGTGGCACGGAAGTTGGCAGTACTGCTTCACAAGTTGTGGGTAAGCGGAGAGGTCTATGAACCACTGCGGAACAACCACAAAGTGGTGGACCAAGTGGCATAGAGAAGGAATTTAACAGCCGAGCTCAACCGCCGAGTTCAGGTGACTGCGACTAAGTCCTGGCCCAACTCCCATCCAAGAGAGGGGAGCCGAGGTCGATAATCAGGTAGCAGCACCTGCTGAAATGAGTACGCCCAACTTGCACCGAGCGAAAATCGCTCAAAAAGAGTGCGGATGGAAGGATGGCGACAGAGGCGGCTTGGTTCGGATGCAAAGTAAGCACAGGAAAAAAGGAGAAAACAAAAAGAGAAAAACCTCCTTACAGGAGGGAAAAAGAAAATCACTCTTGACACTCACCGGCCTTCTCATGGAAGGACCTAAGGCTGTTCGTCGCGTCTAAGAGCCGCGATAATGGCCCGCAGTTCATCTTTGTCGCTCTCGTGAGCCAAGGAATCAAGATTAAGACCTAAACGCGAACGCACTTCCTCTAAACGCGGGTCGGCTATTGCAACTGAGGTGGTGTCGTCCCAATCCCAAGGGTCTTCGGTACCAGTCAGATGCCTTTCAAGTTCGTCGGCGAACTGCTCGCGTGTAACTTTTCGCTTAGTCGGCAACACAGCAATGCACAGAGCGAGAACAATGATTCCAAACGGCACGACAGCCAACCAAACTAGGTTACGCAAAGCGTAAGCAGTCACGGCCGCTGGAAGGAACAAGACCAGCAGCACAATCACCCAATCCGAAAACTTTGGTGGAAACAACTGAAGGTGAAAATTCATTCTGAAACGGTTTCCTTTGCGCTCCTCCTTGCCGTCCTAGTCCGCCCTCAAGATTCCGCGAGATGAATTTACGGTTCGACAGGTAAATCACAGCCTATAACGGTCACAAAATTAGGGGCTTGAAGCATCGAAAAGCTAGACTTGCAGGCTGCTTGAGGTGTCCTAAAATTGTACACAATGATGGCGGTCCCCTGGGCGTTAGCTTGGAACCGCCACTTCTTAGCGTTGGCGATGCTAGCGGGTATCAAGAGGTCTGATCCTGAGAGCGCCACAGCATCCGTCACGGCACCGCTTTTTCCAAGTCGCACTCGGATTACCACAACTCCCTGAGTACGTGTTTGTCGTGCAAGAGGAGGGTATCCGATGTCCTCGAAGTCGGACACGATCATATCTTTGTCATTCACCGATGTATCCTGCTGCGCGTGAACGACCGTTAGCGAAACCATCATCACCAAACACATCGCAACAAGGATTTTTCCCGGCGCGCTTTTCATTGGTCCTCCGAATAGACGTCTGACGTTCTCTCAGACAGCAACGACACGTTTTTGCGATTGTTGCTGGCGGCGTTTGTTCAAGGATTATATGTGAGATGGTCCTGACTTCGTCAGTGCCTGGTAAACGCTGCCAGCTCAACCGGTCGACGCAACCCTCTGTTGAAGTTTACTGGCGGGGGTTTGAAATCCTAAGGTTTTTCTTGGACGCTGATTTAATCGCAGCGCCACTTGGTCCAGCTCCTCTTGGGTGTAACCCGACAGGTCGGTTCTCCTAGGGAAGTATTGTCGTAATAGCCCATTCGTGTTTTCGTTCGAGCCGCGCTGCCAGGGGCTTTGCGGATCACAGAAATAAACTTTCACATCCGTGGCCATGGTGAAGGTCTTGTGCTTGGCCATCTCCAGTCCGCGATCCCAGGTCAATGAGCGGCGCAGCGCCGCTGGGAGTTTACGCGCATGCCTGGTCAGTGCCGCGACCACCACCGCCGTGTCTTTGCTGGGCACTTTCAGCAGCGTTGTAAAACGCGAATGCCGCTCCACTAAAGTCACGATGTGACTGTTCTTTGAGCCACTCAGCAAATCGCCTTCCCAATGACCGGGAATGGCGCGGTCCTCGATTTCTGCGGGCCTTTCCCGGATGGAAATGGCGTCCACGATTTGACCGCGCGAGTCTTTGAAGATGTGAGCGTGCTGCGAGCGGCGTATGCGGCGCTTCGACCGCAGGTGGGCAACCAGCTCTTTTTTCAGCACTCCCCGCGCTTGAATGAACAAGCTGCGGTAAATCGTTTCGTGGGACACGCGCATGCTCGGAGCCGCTCCGCGAGCGCAACCATCTGGTCGAACTCCGGAGGCTTCATCGTGCTGCGGTGACGATGAGCGGATGACGGAGTGATCGGACCCCGTCATCTCCGTATATTCGATCTGCGACCCGTTGACATTCTACAGGGGAAGGCCTAATCTTCCAGTAGAATCTCTACAGGAGCGCGCCTTGAGTCCGGAACAAACCAATCTTTTGCAAGGGACGCTGGACATGGTGATCCTCAAAGCCCTGCGCTTGGGTGAAATGCATGGCCTCGGAATCTCTCGCAGGATTGAACAGATATCGCAAGGCACGTTTGTGGTGAAGTCCGGATCGTTATTTCCCGCACTACGCCGGCTGCAGGAAGAAGGCTGGATCAGTTCGGCTTGGGGAGAGTCCGAAACCAACCGCCGGGCAAAGTACTACCGGCTGACGAAGGCGGGCGTGAAACAGTTGGAGGAGGAAACCGCGAAGTGGGAGCGGATTGTGCTTGGGATCTCGCGGACTCTGGAGGCGTCGTGACTAAGAAGCGAAAGTTACGCTGGCTTTCTCGCGCGGTCAGTTTCTTTCGGAATGTTACCGGCAGGCGGAAAGACGAACTGGACATGGCGGCGGAAGTGAGCGCTCACCTTGATTTGTTGATCGAAGAAAAGCTGCGATCAGGCATGAAGCCAGATGAAGCGGAACGAGCAGCGCAAATTGAGCTGGGGGGCGTAGAGCAGGTGAAGGAACAGGTGAGAGACGCACGAACCGGAGAATGGCTCGACGCGCTGGTACGAGACTGTCGCTTCGCGCTCCGGATGTCTCGCAAGAATGCAGGATTTACCGCCATCGTCGTTCTTACCCTGGCGCTCGGCATCGCCGCCAATACCACTGTGCTCAGTTGGATCAGCGCTACCTTGCTGAACCCGATTCCGGGAGTCGCTCACACGAGCGACCTTGTCACCGTCATGCGCGGCGATCGCAGCGATCATCCCACCCCGCCATTTTCTTATCCCGATCTTCATGACCTCAGCGAGCGCACTCAAACTTTTTCCGGACTTCTCGGCTATCACGATGACTACATGTCTCTCACCGGCGCCGCGAAGCCCGAGCGCATCTACGGCGCCCTGACCACCGCCAATTATTTTGATGTTCTCGGCGTCCACGCGATTCTCGGCCGCACTTTTCTTCCCGAAGAAGGAACGCCGCGCGCCGGCGCTGCAGTGATCGTCGTCAGTTACACCGTCTGGCAAAACCATTTCGCGGGCGATCCGCAAATCGTTGGCAAGACGATTCAGATCAATCGCCATCCCTACTCCGTTATTGGGGTAGCCCCGCGGGATTTCACGGGCTGTGCACCCGGGCTTCGCGCCGAACTGTGGATTCCTGTCTCGATGGATCGTGATGTTTGGGGTTTTAACCGTCCTGATTATCGCGGCATTTTCTGGCTGAACGTGCTCGGAAAGCTTCGCCCGGGTGTCACGAAGAATCAGGCGCAGGCCGAACTCAACCTGCTCATGCGGGGAATCGCCGAGCGGTTCCCGGAGGATCACCGGGATAGTCCGAACGAGATTTCTCTCGACCCGCTTTGGCGTTCTCCCTTTGGTATTAACGGTTATCTCTACAAGATTCTTCCGATGTTGCTGGGGCTCGCCGGGGTCCTACTCCTGCTGGCCTGCGCCAACGTTGCCAGTCTCCTGTTGGTGCGTTCGGTCGGACGCCGCCGCGAGATTGCCATCCGGATGGGAATGGGCGCTTCACGCAAACAGATCATCCGCCAGTTTTTGATCGAGAGCCTGCTGCTTGGTCTGCTCGGCGGTACCGCGGCCATCGCGATTACGGTGTGGACTTCTCGCAGCCTCGTTGCTTTTTTTCCGCCCAGCTCTCTTCCGCTGACGCACGACGAGCACATCGATCAACGCGTGCTTTTGGTGACGATTGCGGTTTCCATCCTCGCTGCGATCCTCTTTGGTATTGTTCCGGCCCTGCGGTCTTCGAGCCTGCCGGTGCAATCTGTTCTCAAGGAGGAAGCGACTAGCGTCTCGCTTACTTTGCACAAGGGTCGTCTCTTGAGCGGCCTGGTGGTGGCACAGATTTCACTCTCGCTCGTTCTCTTGGTCTGCGCGGGACTCTTTACCCGCAGCCTTCAGAAAGCACAGCAATCGGACCCGGGATTCGAAGCAAGTCATCTGCTGCTTGCCTCTTATGAACTCTCGCCGGTTGGTTACACGCGCGCGACGGGTGTGGCGTTCAACCGGCAGGTGCTCGACAGGCTGTCGGCGCTTCCCGGGGTCGAATCCGTGACCTTGGCTGATTTTTCACCACTGAGCTTCAGCATCCACACCGACTATCTGCAGCTTGAAGGCTACGTGCCGCAACCGCACGAATCGATGGAGATCAGTCGAGCGATCGTCGGGCCGAATTACTTTCGCACTCTGCGCACGTCCGTGATTTCGGGCCGTGAATTCACCGAAGCGGATACGGTGGATTCGCAACTCGTTGCCGTCGTCAACCAGGCCTTTGTCGATCGCTATTGGCCGGGTGAAGACGCTATCGGCAAACAGGTGACGGACTGGGGTGATCGGTTCACCATTGTTGGGGTGGCACGCAACGCCAAATACCGCTTGCTCACCTCCCCGACCGAGCCGGTCATCTATTTGCCGATTTACCAGACCTATAGCCCGACGCATGACACTACCATTCACCTCCGCACGACTGGCGATCCGCGTACCATGGCTTCTTCTGTGGAAGAGACCATCCATCAGCTCAATCCGGAGTTGCCGCTGTTCAATGTGAATCCGCTTTCCGTCACCATGCAGCTCGGCACACTTTTTGGACGCGTCGCGGCTACGTTTGCCGGCTCGTTCGGACTTCTTGCCATGCTGCTCGCCGCCGTCGGCATCTATGGCGTCGTGGCTTACAGCACTCGCCAACGCGCGCGGGAAATCGGCATCCGCATGGCGCTCGGCGCGGAGAAGGGAGGCATCTATCGTCTCGTTCTCGGCCAGGGATTCCGACTCACACTGGCGGGCCTCGTCGTGGGCACGGCGCTCGCTGTGGCATTCACGCGGTTGCTTAAGGCGCAACTCTTCGGCGTCAGTGCGACCGATGCTATTACGTTTGCCTCGGTCGGGCTGCTTCTGGCCGTTGTCGCCCTGGTCGCGTGCCACATCCCCGCCCGCCGCGCCACGCGAGTTGATCCGATGGTCGCACTGCGGCACGAATAACAGTCCAAATCATGATCTCTTTCCACATCGGCGCTGAAGCGGACGAAGACAGTTCCTGGTAAACGCCGCAACCGTCCAAGTGAAATCCATCAAAAACCGCATGTCCTGTAAGACGACTAATCGGGGGCTTGTGCTATTGAACCCGTTCGGCAGCGTGTCGCTGTGATAGCCGAGCGGATGGAGAAACAAACGAAACCTACGCTGAGCCAGACCCCTTGGTGATACGTGAGAAAAGAGTTTTCTCCGGAGCCGAGTATACCTTCGCGGATCGAATCGGGGACGCTCCCGATGAAAATCATTTCACAATGTCGCGAGCCGACGAGTGGGGGTACAATGGTGCCCTTTTGGAAGTCAAAAAAGAGATTCCGAATAATACATTCGCTGGAAAGTTGGGCCATGAAAACCTAACTTTTGGCGCGCAATGCTGCGACACGGAGAGCTGAAATGAAGAACTCGGTCCGAGGAGTAATTGCGAGCGGCTTCCTGCTGAGTTTGTGTTGGGCAAGCGTTTGTATTCTGCAAGCGCGGCAATCAGGGAGCGCGACCACGGAGCAGAACCTTAAATTCCAGCCGCAGCTTGTGAAGAAGAGTGTGAGCGTCATTAATCCCCCGGCTCGTGGGTCTATAACAACAAGACTCAAGGGGACGGAACTAGCTCCGAACGCAAGCGGGCAAGCTAAATTGGAAATGGGTGATGTTGAAGTCACGGTCAAAGCGCAAGCCAACGGATTGGGCCCGCCGGGAAGCTTCGGAACCCAGTTTGAAACCTACGTGGTGTGGGCCATTACGCGAACAGGAAAGGTGTTGAAACTGGGAGTAATGAATGCCAAAGGGAACCGGTACGAACTCGAGACGAAGTCTGCTGTGCGCAGCTTCGCAATCGTGGTTACCGCTGAGCCGTACGAGCAAGTAGGGCGTCCGGCAGATACGATCGTGCTGGAGGTTCCCGCAGGAGGCGAGACGGTCGTCGCAAGCTGCGATTTTCTTAAAGGTGGCTACGCACCGATTGGATATCAATTCCAGCCGCTCGATACAGGCGCCGGCTATCCTCCGCAAATTGTGCAAATGTACAATGCCCGGCGTATTGCGACGCTTGCCGGTGCCAATGGGAGTAAGAATTTCCGAATGGCAGACGAGTTGTTCCACTCTGTCGTCTCATCCGCCGAACGACAAAAGAAGTTTACGGATGTAATCCTACAGCAAGCGACCAGCGCGACCACTTATTTCGAAACGGCGCGCAGGAATTCAGTACAACATCTGATGCAATAGTGCAGTTGAGAAATTCCCGAGGCGAAGTATCCGCCATACTTGTGCTGCGTCGCGGCGACGGTAACGGCAAGCGTTACCACGAAAAGGTAGACGAAACGCATACTAGCTCGTGGCAAACGCGGTTACCGGAAAAGTGGATCGTCCCGAAAAGCACCTGCCTGCTAGTGTCTCAGGTTGAAATTAGATAGGGTCTGAATTCGGATTTTTTGAGGTCGTTTGGGCAAAGTGCCACAGCACCCCCGACGGATCGAATAGGTAGGCTACGGTGAGGCCCCACGGCTCGACCCGGGGCGGCGCCGGGGGCGAAACGTCGAATTGACGGGGCAGGGCCAGCGAATCGATATGTCGCCACCATGCGTCGACATCCTCGACGAGGACATGCATCATGGTGTTTTCGGCCCATTCCTTAACGTAGTAGCCTTGGAGGAGGAAGGCGTGAGTCCCAAGGCTTAGTTCGGCAAGAGTTTCCCCGAGCGGATAGACTTCGAAACCAATCGCCTTGTAGAAGCGTAGACTCGTCTCGAATTCCCTGGCGGGAAGGAAAGGGCGGAACGCGCGAATTTCGGCAACAAGACCGGTGACGTCGTTCACTGAGGCCCCCTTTTCGACAGCGTCAGTATACTCAAAAGCCGGATTGATTTTCAGTTGAGGCACTACACAAGTCCTGATAAACGCGGTTCCCGAAGAAGTGGTACTAGCCACTACTTGTCGTTGCCGTCCTCCGGTTTGTCGCTCTCAAGCACCTTGCGTGCTATCGGTGCATCTTCTTTATTCACGAGCAGCTGATAATAGGTGCCGTCATCCCGGACCGTTGCGAAAATGCCTGCGGATAAAAGCGCGCCTTGCGGAATGTCCAGTTGGGTCTCCGTTGCGTACTTTTGAAGCAGCACGAGATCTTCGCTTTGGGGCAAAGCAAGAAGGCTCCGCGCCGCGACTGCGTCCTCTTCGCGGACAAGCACCCGATGTCCCAGGCCGCTCCACGCCAGATGCTCTCGCATGCGACCAGCGGTATCCGCCTGAATCATCGCATCGATGCCTGAGGCCTCAAGGACGCCTTTTGCAACCTCGGCCTCGCCCTCAGTGCCGTAGGACTGGACAACAACTAAATCACTTTGCGACATACGCTCAGTATACGCCCCAGATAAATCCTGTATTGCAAACTAATGACACGAGCAGATTCGACCGAGTAAAAAATCTCGAGTGAAAATTGGACCGGTAAGGCCAGTAGCTCCCGAGCCGTTACTTGAGAAGTGAAATCGGTCAAAAACCCTATGTCAGGTAATCCGACAAACCAGTACTTGAGTGAATCCGCGTCGATGCTAATAATGAGCAGGCGTCTATTTTATTAGCTGGGCAGACCCGCGTCGCGCACTAAGGAGTGCTAGTAGCCCACGCAAAAACAACAATCCACCGGCGCCAGTCAGCGAAACGCAAAACCAATACAGAACATGTCTAATCACCATCCCTTCGCCCCATGGGCCGACTTCGAAAAAGCGAAGCCATATCGGAGTACTCCAATACAGATATACACCGGCAACAAAGGTGATGATGCCCGTTTTTGCTAGCATGCGAGGGGACATTGTCTACTAGCTATTAGACTCCAACTGTGGAGTGCGTGTCCCTGTTCCGACGGCCAGCTTGGACGAAAGAAATAACGCGATGCGCAACAGCCTCGCAAAAAATCAAACGTGATTAGCGCGGTTACCGCACAAGTGGATCGTCCCAAAAGCATATGTGCGGCAAAGCGACTAGTCAGGGCTTGCCTCCCATTGAACATACGGACGGTCGACGGGACTACGGGTTATAATCATGAAATGATCCCGCCGACGGGATAAGGCGTGACTGATTTTCGGACGCCGAACGAAGGACGTTGTGGGGCTTCAAATCTCAATCCGTGAATCCGGCGATGTAACGATACTGGACCTTCGAGGAAGATCGACCATCAATGACGGTGAGAGCGATCTTCTCGATAGCCGTATAAAAGGATTGGTCGCCAAGGGTGCGCGCAAGCTGCTCTTGAATTTGGGGGATCTGACCCAGGTCGACAGTTCCGGCATCGGCGTCATCGTTGGGACGTATGTTTCCCTTCGCAATCAAGGTGGGGACCTAAGGTTGCTGCGTCCTCGCGGTCTTGTGCTTGAGGTGTTCGGGGTGCTGCACCTTCTGAAAATTATTCCTATGTTTGAAGATGAGGCTGAAGCTCTGGCCAGCTTCAGGACGCGAGGTTATTCGGCAACACCCTGAGGGCCTGAGCTTGGCGGCAACATTCACGCCGATCGAATAGGCGGGACCACTCATGACAACTCCTTGCAGCAGTACAGCTTCTCCCACCGCACAGAACACCGCGCTATTAGTGACATCCGGCGACGACGTTGATGAACTGCTTACGAAAGTCTTTACCAGCGAGGGCTGGAGCATCCAGCGCGTCGTCGACAATGAACATATCCTCGCGCTTGTGAAGGATCAGGCATTCGATTTGATCGTCACCGGGCGGCAAACTCGCCTCGCGGAAGATGTGGAACTTCTTCGAAAAATCCGGAGCGCTCGCCCTCATGTCCGCCTGATAATTCTCACCGATAAATTTACTCCTGGAGACGTCATTTCCGCGATGCGCGAGGGAGCCTTCAGTTATTTTTCAGCTCCATTCGAAGCTTCCGAGCTTGCCGATATGGTGCGTGCGGCCATGGTGGAACCTTGTTGGGACGACGGCATCGAGGTCCTTTCCGGAACGCCAGAGTGGGTCACCTTGTCGGCTAGGTGCGATCTTGCTACCGCGGATCGCCTCGTCCAATTCCTACATGGATTCAGAGACCCGAGCATTCCCGAGGATGAAAAAGACCATGTCATATTTGCTTTCAAGGAGATTCTGATAAACGCCATGGAGCATGGCGGGCATTTCGATCCCAGCCAACACGTAGAAATCTCGTTCATTCGGGCTCGTCGAGCGATAGCCTGCCGTGTCAAGGATCCGGGCCAAGGGTTCTCGCTCGAAGAACTGCGTCACGCAGCTGCCGGCAACTCGCCCGGTGATTTGTTTAGCCACGAGAGGGTTCGCGACGAGCGGGGCATGCGAGCGGGCGGTTTCGGCATTCTATTGGCGAAAAAACTCGTCGATGAACTGATCTACAACGAAAAGGGCAACGAGGTTGTACTCGTTAAGTATCTCGATCCGCCTAAATCGCCAACTATCTAGGGCTCGGAGCTATGGAGCGCGAGCCAGCGGTCCGTAGTACCTCATCCAAGTGCGTCCCGAGTTCTTGACTGGCCGCGAGAGCTCGGCCGGTCGACGCAAGAGCGTTCAAGATGCGGCAGCGTTTATTCGGCTGTTTGTGCGTTTTGGGGTTTGGGGGTGGGCGCAGAACTTGGATGGCTTGCCGTTGCTTCGAGCGTGTGCGAGGTCGCGTGGTCCTTCGGAACTAAGATGGGGGCTGGAAGGGTGAATGAAACTGTCGTGCCGGAAGTGTCGGACGATATGCTGATCCTGCCGCCCAACTGGCGAACGCGTTCGCGCATTCCGCGAATGCCAACACCTGAGGCGTTTGTCTGAATCTCGGACAGTTTTTCGAATGGTATTCCCTTCCCGTTGTCACTCACTTTGACCGAAATGATTCCGTCGGAAAAGCTGAGGTCAATCACGGCATTCTTACTGCCGGAATGGCGATGGATGTTTGTGAGGCATTCTTGTATCACGCGGAAGACCACTAATTCCGTATCGCGAGAGAATCGGGGCAACTCCTTAGGCAATCTGAGGACGATGTTTAAGTCACTGCGGCCCGCGAGGCCATCGACGTACCATTTAAGTGCGTCAGCAATGCCAGTCTCGTCTAACAAAGGAGGATGCAACAGATACGAAGTTGTGCGGATTTCTTTCGTTAGTTGCTGAACTATCTCTTGAATTTCCTCAATTTCGGAGATTTGCTTCGCAAAATTGGCGTCGCGTTGTTTCGTGAGTTGCGACAGCGCCGCCAACTTCATGCCTAGCACCGTGAGTGTCTGGCCCGCGCTGTCGTGCAGTTCCCTGGCAATGTGCCGTCTTTCGTCGTCCTGCAGGTGCATGAGGCTGCGCGAAAGGGTTTGCAACGTTTCCGCTTGTTCCAGGACCTCGGAGTTTCGCTGCTCCAGTTCTATCGTTCGAGCGTGCACCTCGGACTCCAGAGACTCAGCGAGCCGGCGGATCGCCAGGTTTGCTTCACTTCTCACGCGTGCAAGCTGCAGATGCGATTGCACTCGAGCGATTAGCTCGCGCGCGCTGAATGGCTTAACAAGAAAGTCGTCGGCACCGGCGTCCAAGCCTTCGACACGCGACTCTTCGCCGGCTCTTGCCGAAAGGAGGATGATAGGAATTGTCTTCGTCTCCGCGTTCGCTCGCAACTCGCGCAACAATCCGAAGCCATCAAGTTCGGGCATCATCACATCACTAAGGATCAAGTCAGGCAGTTGCTCTTTAATAGCGTCGAGAGCGGCCTGGCCGTTGGGAACGGCTTTCACGTCGTACCGTTCCGAGAGCAGGCGCGAAAGGTACAGCCGCATATCCGCATTGTCGTCAGCAATTAGCACTCGCGAACGGTTGGCAGAGCCCTCGCGCCAAGCCGGAGGGGAAGGAACGGCCATTAAATCGTAGTCGGTGATGATCTCAGCCGCATTGATAGAGCGTTCCGATCCGGGCAACCAGCCAAGAGCTTCCTCGACGAATGGAGTCGCACCTGTAGCGGTCGAAGACATTGCGCGATCTCCGGCCATACGATCAGATGCAAGATGGTCTTCGCCTAGCGGAACATTCACCACGAACGTGGTGCCCTGTCCAAGTGTGCTTTCGACCTGCATCGAACCGCCGTGCAGTTTGACGAGTTCGTGAACCAAGGCGAGGCCGATTCCGCTACCTTCATGAGTGCGGCTGCGCGTATTCGGAACGCGGTGAAAACGATCAAACAAATGAGGTATCTCTTGCGGAGGAACGCCAACTCCCGTATCGCGTACGCGAAGTTCGGCCGCGTGACCTACCTGATTCAGGCTGACCTCAATCTCCCCTTCAAACGTGAACTTAAAGGCGTTGGAGACAAGATTGAGGACAATTTTCTCCCACATGTCACGATCAATGTAGGCCAGCTCGTTTGTGGGACGACAATCGACTACCAATTTCAATCCGGCTCGTTCGGTAGCGGAACGAAAGACGCTGGCCAGCTCGGCCGTGAAGGCTGCCAGATCCGTGGTCTGGTAAACGGCTTGGACGCGGCCCGCTTCAATGCGTGAAAAATCGAGCAAGGTGTTAACTAGACGCAGCAGGCGTGCGCCGTTGCGATTCGCCAGCTGCAGTTGCTCCTTCGCTTGCGGAGAGAGATGTGTTTGGCTCCTTGATAACAAATCTTGAAGGGGGCCAAGCATGAGGGTGAGCGGAGTCCGAAATTCATGACTGACGTTGCTGAAAAATGTGGTTTTCGCGGCGTCAATTTCCGCCAGAGCTGCGGCACGCTTTTTCTCAGACTCGTGAGCCCGCGCATTGGCTATGCTGGCCGCGATCTGCCCGGCAATGAGATCGATAAATCCACTGTAGCTGACATCAAGCGGACGATATGGATTGAGCCCTGCAACGATAACGCCTGCCGGAATCTCCTGGCCTTGACTCATGATCGGAACCAAGAGCGCTCGCGTTGGTGGTTTGTCCCAGGCGCCGGAAGGAAGAGAATCGAAACGCTCGACTAGATTCTCCACGATCAGGGAACCCGTGCGCTTCAGGAGATCAGCGACTGGCCAAGCTTGGTTTTTCGCAAGTGACTCGATTATTTCAGGCGCGGCGGGATGGTCGTTGGAAATACCGGTTCGGCAGGCAAGCTGCGCGGACTTTCCGTCTCCGGTGAAGAGATAGGTGAGCGTGAGCGGTAGGTCTTTCTGATTTTCGCCCAGGCAGCGAGCGACAGCGTGGAGGACGTCTTCCTCGGTAATTGTCTTGCTTAGTTCAGTGGCTAATGAACGCAATGTCTTCAGCCGGCGTTCACCGATGACCCGTTCCGTTTCTTCGCTTACAACGCATAGATGACCCGCGATTTTGCCATCGTCTCCAGGCAAAGGACTGTACGAAAAGGTGTGATAGGTTTCCTCACGGTATCCGCTGCGCTCCAAGAACAAGAGTAATGCTTCGTCCCACGTCGCTTCTCCGCCGTCCAAAACTTTCTGGATGCGGGGACCAATGTCTTCCCAAATTTCCGCCCAGACCTCCCGGGAGGGTTTTCCGAGCGCCCATGGGTGCTTCTTGCCAAGCGTCATCCGAGCATAAGCGTCGTTGTACAGGAACGTAAGGTCTGGTCCCCAACCCATCCACATGGAGAAACGCGAAGTCAGCAAAACACGAACGACAGTTTTTAGGCTTTGAGGCCACGCCTCCATGTGGCCAAGGGGTGTTTTCGACCAGTCGAACTGCCGAATGAGCTGGCCCAGCTCGCCGCCGCCGGGCATCAATTCGTCTGGTTGAGCGCTAGTCGCCTGTAGAGATGGTTGAACTGCTTCCGAATTCCGGCGGGAACTGAGCTTTTCAAGGGCGGGTATTAGGTCCTCTGGAAGTTGAGACTTGGTTAGGAATCCGCTCGCACCGACTTCAGTGGCTTGCCGGCTGGCGATAGAAGGTTCGTTTTGAGTGACGATGATTACATCGCAGGCGGGAAGGTCACGCCGAATGATACGAGTGGCTTGAAGTCCGTCCATGCGGGGCATGGAAATGTCCATTAATATTACGTCTGGGCGGAGCTGGATTGCTTTTTCAGTCGCTTCAACCCCGTCCTTAGCCTCTCCGCAAATGGTCCAGCTGCCATGGGAAGACAGGAGTGCGCGAACACCGTTTCTGACGGCGTCATGATCATCCACGAGCAGGATTCGGAGTGATGCCACGAACGGGTCCTTTGTGTATGAGAGCTTGTAATTGACGTTCTTTTGCCAAATACAAAATGAGGCTCGCGTGCCCGAGAAAGACGAACATTTGCATGGAATCGGGGGCGGGCCTATACAGTCTTTCCTGTATGCGTTTCGCTATAGTTAGCCCCTGAGATTAAGGTAAGGGCAGGAATCCTGCAGCGCAGGACGCGGCAATGAAAAGTTGGTTAGCGGCTCGCCTGATTTGGGCCGCTGCCCTTATAATGTCGCGGCTCGAAACAACGGGCGAATCTGCGACGCGGAAAGGCAGTCAGGATGAGTGAAAAGCAAAGCACAGAGGCCCGCTTAAGTCCCGCGGAGCAGTCGCTTACAGAGCTTTGGGAGAAGCACCTGGGCGAGGAATTCGCGACCCGGGACACGGAAGCCACGCTTGAGACCATGGTGCCCGATGCCTACGTGAACCACATCCCGGTGCTGACCGGAGGTGTGGGCCTCGATCAATTACGAGTCTTCTATTCGCAGCACTTCATCTCCAAGATGCCTCCTGACACGGAGATCGTTCCGGTGTCGCGAACGATCGGGACGGAGCGGCTGGTGGACGAAATGATTTTTAAGTTTACGCACACGATCGAAATGGACTGGATGCTTCCGGGAATTGCTCCCACAGGTAAGCGGGTGGAGTGTCCGTTGGTGGTCATTGTGCACTTTCGCGATGGGAAGCTGGCCAACGAGCATATTTACTGGGATCAGGCTACGGTGCTGGTGCAGATTGGGCTTCTCGATCCGTCCAAGCTGCCAGTCGTTGGCATAGAAACTGCCAAAAAGGTAGCTAACCCGCGCTTGCCTGCCAATCATTTGATTGAACGCGCCAAGCTCGCGGCCAACGCGGGAAATTGATCGACGGCCTGCGGCCAGCTCGCTGGACGCACGGGGCATGCACGGTTAAACTTCTTGGTTCCACTGCTTCCAGATCGCGAGTAAGTAAGGATGTTCGCGCAGATGCTGAAGTTCTATACGGCCGGTGAGTCGCATGGGCAGGCGCTACTGGCGTTTGTTTCCGGGCTGCCGGCGTCTTTGCCTGTTGATCTGAACTTCATTAATCACGAGCTGCACCGGCGGCAGCTTGGCTACGGGCGCGGCGGTCGGCAAAAGATTGAGAAGGACCGAGCGGATATTTTTGCTGGCGTGCGGCACGGGCAGACGATTGGCGCTCCGATCGCGCTGCGGATTGAAAATCGCGACTGGGCCAATTGGGAGAAGATTTTGCCGGTTGAAGCGACGGCTGAATCGGCGGGTAAGGAGAGAAAACTGCTGGCGCCTCGGCCGGGGCACGCGGATCTTGCTGGTTCGCAGAAATTTAATTTTCACGATGCGCGGTATGTGCTGGAACGGGCTTCCGCTCGGGAGACTGCGGCGCGTGTAGCTGCAGGCGCGTTTGCGAAATTGCTGCTTCGCGAATTTGGGATGGAGATTGCGAGCCATACGATTCAAGTTGGGCATGTTCGCTTGGAGCGGGCGGCAAACTGGGAAGAGATTTGGGCGGTCAGCGCCGATTTGGATTCGCCTTTGCGATGTGTCGATGCCGCTACACAGGAAAAAATGAAGGCTGAGGTCGATGCGGCTCTCAAAGCGGGCAACACCGTTGGCGGGATTTTTGAAATTGTCGCGCACAATGTTCCTGTGGGACTTGGCAGCCATGCGCAGTGGGACGAAAAACTGGACGGGCGACTGGCGCAGGCGCTTATGAGCGTGCAGGCTGTCAAAGCGGTTGAGATTGGCGCGGGGGTTGCGGCTGCGGGATCGTACGGCAGCGAAGTGCAGGACGAAATTTTCTACGAGAAAGCGGCGCGGCGCTTTCGGCGTTCTACAAATCGCGCGGGTGGACTTGAAGGCGGGATCACGAATGGAGAAGATGTCGTGATTCGCGGATATTTGAAACCTATCTCCACGCTGCGGCAGGCGCTGCAGACCGCGGACATGGTTACCAAAGAACCTGTTTCGGCGGCTTACGAGCGATCGGACTGGTGCGTGGTGCCCGCAGGCGCTGTGGCTGGCGAAGCGATGATCGCACTTGTGCTGGCAGATGCTTTTCTGCAAAAATTTGGAGGAGACTCGCTTTCCGAGATGCGGCGGAATTTTGACAACTATGTCAGACAAATCGAAGACTTCTGAAGTGGCCGCCAGCCCGGCCCCGGCGTCCATCGACGTCGCAGCCCCCGCGCGAAAAATTTATCCCATCGTGAAGTACGGCGATCCGATTCTGGAGAAGCCGACCTCGCCGGTGAAAAATTTTGATGCGGAGCTTGAGGCGCTGACCGAGGATATGTTTGCCTCCATGTACGCCGCGTCGGGAGTAGGCTTGGCAGCGCCGCAGATCGGGAAAAGCATGCGGCTCACTGTGGTGGACGTAACGGGTGGAAAAAATCCCGAAGCGAAGATTGTGCTGGCCAATCCGGAAATTATTCATGCCGAGGGCGAAGTTCGCGAGGAAGAAGGATGCCTCTCGATTCCAGGATTTCGCGGATATGTGATGCGGCCGCAGTTCGTCACTATCCGCGCGCAGAATGCCAGGGGGGAATCGTTTGAGATTCGCGGGGAAAATTTACTGGCGCGGGCTTTTTGCCATGAGATCGATCATTTGAATGGGATTTTGTTTCTGCAGCACCTCAGCATGCTCAAGCGTGATTTGATCAAGCGCAAAATCAAGAAGCTTAAGAAACAGGGCGAGTGGTAAGTTTTACCAATACCTCTGCACTGTTGCGGTATATGACCTAGGTGCGCAGCATGCTGCGCCACTACAAGGTACGGATTCGACGATAGGGTGCCTATGCGAATCGTTTTCTGCGGCACGCCTCAATTCGCGGTTCCTGCACTGAAGCACCTTCTCGCACAGCCTGATTTTAAGATTGTCGCGGCAATTACTCAGCCGGACAGGCCTCGTGGGCGAGGGCACGAGGTATCCTTTTCTCCGGTGAAGGAAACGGCGATTGCCGCGGGAATTCCGGTCCATCAGCCGGAGAAGATTCGCGCGCCGGAAGCTCAGGAGCTTTTGCAAAAGCTTGCGCCCGACGTCATCGTTATCATCGCTTACGGACAGATCATCCCTGCGCGGCTTCTCCCCATACCCAAGCTCGGTTGGATTAACTTGCACGCTTCCCTGCTGCCAAAATATCGGGGAGCGGCGCCAATCAACTGGGCCATTGCGAATGGCGAGACAAGAACCGGCGTAACGTCGATGCGCATCGATGCGGGGATGGATACGGGCGAAATTTTGCTGCAAAAGGAAATGGACATTGGCGCGGCGGAAACGGCTCCGGAGTTGGCATCACGCATGTCCGAACTAGGGGCGCCGCTCATGGTCGAGACGCTTCGCGGACTGGCTGCGGGCACGATCGCTCCGCGACCTCAAACTCATGAACATGCATCCAGCGCGCCTATGCTCAAAAAGGAAGATGGCCGCATAGATTGGTCACGTTCGGCTCAGGAAATCTTCAATCGCATCCGCGGATTTGCGCCATGGCCGGGGGCCTATACCTCGTTCCGTGGGCAGGCCTGCCACATTTGGGGTGAGCCGGCGTCTAATGATTTGGGTGAACAGGGTATAGCTGCGAGAAAAGACGCGATTCCCGGGTCATTGGTCGTTCCCAAGAGCGGGCAGAAAGAACTACTGGTTCATTGCGGAGGCGCAACCTATTTGCGCCTTCTAAGCGTCAAACTGGAAGGGCGCAAGCAGGTTTCCGCGGCCGAGTTCGTGAATGGCGCCCATTTGCTCACCAGCGAACACTTCGGCGAAAGCTAGTTTGCGCGGCGCTCAGCGCTCAGGCATACTCGAAAATTGACCCACACATGCCGGCTATGTCTGCCTGGGTTATCGGCAGAATCGGTATCAGATTCACCAAGATCGGGAGCTCACATTCCATGAACAGTTTCAAGTCATCCCAAACGCGCGAGAGCTTCAAAATCCGCGCGAGACAATTTGCGCGTTTTGCCGCTTGCTGGGTGATCGCGGCGCAACTGGCCACTTTGCCTCTGGCATCCGCGGCGAACGAATCTTCTTCGTCTGCGGCGGTCGACAAGCCGGCAAGCAAGGCCGTGAGCGACCCGGTAATGAAAGTGATGCAGACGGAACTGGCACGGGCGTCCACGGAACTCGGGAAAACGGACTCTGCCCCCTACTACATGAGTTACACAGTTTATGACCAGAACCTCGTTGTGCTGGTCGGCGCTTATGGAAGCTTGCTCACCGACGCGTCTTTGCAGCGGCGGCAAGCGGACGTGGTTATGCGGGTGGGCGCACCGGGCCTCGACAATACGCACGGGCAAAGCCGCTCGACGGGAATGACGTCAGGCACGCTGCCGGTCGGCGACGATCAGGACGCCATCGCACGCGTGCTGTGGGAATTGACTGACCGCGAGTACAAGCGCGCGGCCCCCGCGTTTCTGAACGTGAGAACCAATACCGCCGTGCGCGCCGAAGAAGAGGACAAGTCTCCCGACTTCTCGAAACAGACACCCGAAACGCACCTGGGTAGCGTCACTCCACCGCCGCCCTTCGATCGCTCTGTTTGGGGCGGCGAGGTCAGCCGGTTGTCTGGAGTTTTCCGCAAGTATCCGGATGTTTATTTTGCAACCGTAGTCTTGCAGGTAACGGATTCCAACTCCCGGATGGTTTCGAGCGAAGGCAGCGCCATCGAATCTCCGAGCAATAGCACGCGGCTCATCATGGAAGCGCAGACCCGCGCGGATGACGGCATGGAGTTGCTGCGCGTCGAAACGTTTCAGGCTCCTTCGGCCAGCGGGCTTCCGAGCGAAACGGATCTCACCGCGAAGATCGCCAAGATGGCAGAGGACCTGAAGGCACTGAAGAATGCTCCGGTCGCGGAACCGTATGACGGACCTGCTCTTTTGAGCGGGCGCGCCGCAGCGGTGTTTTTCCATGAAGTGCTTGGCCATCGGCTCGAAGGCCACCGCCAGCGCGATGAAGAAGAAGGACAGACATTTACAAAGAAGGTTGGGCAGGAAGTTTTGCCGAAGTTCTTGAGCGTCACTGACGATCCCACTATCCATGAGATGGCGGGCATGAAGCTGGCGGGCTCGTATGCTTTCGATGACGAAGGCGTTCCTGCGCGGCGCGTCGAAGTGATTCAAGACGGCATCCTGAAGAATTTCTTGATGTCGCGTATGCCGATTAAGGATTTTGCTGAGTCGAACGGACACGGGCGCAATCAACCGGGGTTGATGCCTACCGGACGACAGGGAAATTTGATCGTCACTTCCACGCAAACCGTTCCGGAAGCTGAGTTGCGGCAAAAATTGATCGACGAAGTGAAAAAGCAGAATAAGCCCTATGGATTGTATTTCGACGACATTCAGGGGGGATTTACGCTAACTACGCGCTCGCTACCGCAAGCTTTCCAGGTTCTGCCGGTGATCGTCTACAAGGTTTACGCGGACGGGCGGCCCGATGAATTGGTGCGGGGCGTCGATATCGTCGGAACGCCGCTGGCGGCGCTCACGCGGATCATGTTGACTGGCGACCAGCAGCATGTGTTCAACGGCGTTTGCGGCGCAGAAAGCGGGCAAGTGCCGGTCTCTGCGGTTGCGCCTGCGATGCTCTTTTCGGAAATGGAAGTTCAGAAGCGGCAGCATTCGCACGATCGGCCGCCGATCTTACCCGCGCCGGGTTTTGAAAATAGTTCCGGCACAAAAACCGCTATGAAAGACGATCAAGCCAAGCCGGCGGTGAAGCCATGAAAATTCTTCGACTGATGACAAATATTCTTCTGACTGCTTTGCTGTTATTTGGCGTTGCGCAACTCCGCGCGGCCACGCACAGCTCGACTTCGGACAACGGGGTGGGAAGACCGGGCATGTCGGATGGATTGGCGGTGGAAACGGTGGCGGCGGACAGTCCGCCGGCGCACCCTGCGGCGGGAGGCGATGCTCTGCTCGAAGCGCTGCTCACTGAGCTGGACCGTTCTAAAGCGCAACTGAAGATCGAACAAGTCCAGGCGCCTTACTATATCGAATACCGCGTCAACGATGTGGATGACTACGATGCCGAGGCGGCGTTCGGTGCGCTCCGCGAAAGCCAGCGCGTGCGTCTGCGCATTCTTCGGGTGGTTGTGCGCGTGGGCGACTACAAGCAGGACAGCTATTTTGGCCAAGGGATGGGCGAAACCAATATTCTGCCACTCGACAACGATCCCATCGCTCTCCGTCACCAGATCTGGCTGACGACCGACGAAGCCTACAAGGCTGCTGGCCAGGCGCTCGCGGACAAACAAGCGGAAATGAAACGCTTCAGCGCGGACCCCAACCCTGTCGATGATTTTTCCAAGGAACCTGTCGTCACTGCCTTGGAGCCTATCGTTACTCTGAAGGTAGATGAAGCCGCTTGGGGCAAAACTCTCGAGGACATCACCAATCTTTATCGTCAGTATCCGGAGATTCAATCCGTAAGCGCGTCGGCCCGCTTTTCGGCAGTCAATGAATACTTTGTGGATTCCGAAGGCACGGTTACGCGCAACGGCAAGACCACTTACAACCTTTCTTTGAATAGTTCCGCGCAAGCCGAAGACGGAATGCGCGTGAGCCGCAATCCCTACTGGATGGTTGGCCGGCCAGAAGAGCTTCCCGCGCGCGACAAACTACTCGGCGACGTGAAACAGGCGCTCGACACCTTGATGGCTCTTCGCAAGGCACCTATCGTCGAGGAAGAATATCGCGGGCCGGTTCTTTTCGCTCCGGATGCGGCAAATGACGTCATCGCATCGCTGGTGGGTTCCAACGTGGTGGGGCGCAAGCCGCAACCGGGGAAACCGAACCGCACGGTGGGAGCATTCGCGACCAGTTATAAGACCCGCGTGCTGCCCAGCTTTCTGACGCTGATCGATGATCCCACGCTGAAAGATTTTCAAGGCCACAGCTTGGTGGGGAGCTATGAGATCGACAATGAGGGCGTAAAAGCCAAGACCGTCAACATCATCGAAAGCGGCATGCTGAACAATTATTTGCTGGGCCGCCAGCCCGTGCGCGACTTCCCTGCTTCGAATGGCCACGGCCGCGCGGCTCCTGGATCCTTTCCTTCTGCTAGCTTGGGAGTGCTGCTTTTGAAGAGTGCTGAGGCGCAATCTCCCGACGAGCTCAAGAAGAAAATACTTCAGATGGTTACTGACCAAGGTAAGCCTTACGCCTATCGTGTCGACACGCTCGGCCCGGGGAATTCTCCGCGGCTTTTGTATCGCGTTTATGCCGATGGGCATGAGGAATTGGTTCGCGGGGCGGTGTTTAGCGAGCTCGACGTTCGCGCTTTGCGTAGCAATCTGATTGCGGTCGGCAACGATCCGCTTGTCAGCAACCGCAGTGGCGGCGTGCCCACGACGATTATTTGCCCTTCGCTTTTGTTTGATGAACTCGAAGTGAAACGAGCGGACACCAGCAAGGACAAGTTGCCGGATTATGCGGCGCCGCCATTGAAGAAATAGACTTGCCGGGGCTTGGCAATATCCAATATAGAGTTGCGCTGTCGTTGGGAAAAAGCGGCAGCAGAGCTGCCGCACTCCACATCGCTGCTTCGCAGTGTTTCGAGGGACTCAATTGAAATGCAAAAAGAGTTTCTGTGGGCGCGCTTGCGGTCTTACACTTACACTAGCTAGTTGAGACCTGTGATCGGCCAACTCTTATGACTCTCCGAGAGCGACTGGAATGGGTGAGCCGGATGGCGCTGCTGGTATTCATCCTGGCAGCGGCCGCTTTTCTCAGCGCGATCACCGCAATGCGCATCGCGATTCACGGGCGAGAAGTGAACATGCCCAATCTCGTCGGGAAAAATGTTTCGGAAGCTAATGGGCTGCTGCACTCCCGCGGGCTGGTGCTTCGCGTTGCGGACCGCGTGTACAGCGAGCTTCCCATTAATGTCGTCGTGAAACAGACCCCGCCTCCGGGGATGCTCATGAAGGTTTCGCAGCAGGCGCACGTGGTTCTCAGCCTCGGCCAGCGCCAATTGCAAATTCCTTTGCTTGAAGGAAATTCGCTCCGTGTCTCGCGCATTGAGTTACTGCGCGCGGGTTTGCAAGTGGGAGAAGTTTCGAGCATCACCACGCCTGACGAGCCGGTGGACACGGTTATGCTTCAAACGCCGCGGCCGGGTGCTGGCGCTGCGACTCCTCGAGTTGATGTGCTGGTTTCCGCAGGAACGCGAGATCCAGCCTACGTGATGCCGCATCTAGTGGGGCTAAACGAAGCTGACGCGCAGCACCGTCTGGATGTCGCGGGGCTGCGCCGCAAAGTCAATTATGTTTCGGCGCCGCAGTGGCCGCACGGCGCTGTGGTCGATCAAACTCCACTGGCCGGCCAGCGCATTCCCGGGTCCATCACCATCGAACTTACCGTCGCCAACTAAGCCGTTTGGCGTTTCGCTCCACGCAATTCCTGGCGGCGTCTATATTTGGGCCACTCTTCGTGGGTACGGATCACTCAAACGCAATGCGGAACGCGTAGGCATATTTGCCAGGAGCCTGCCTCGGAAGTTGGATATGCAGCCCATCGGGCTGTTGCTGGAAGGTAAGTATTGCGTCCGAGCCAAGCAGCACAACCGATCCAATTTTCTGTGCGTTGATCGCGGGGGGTGCCGAGCGAATGAACGACAGCCTCACTGCCGGTGGGCCAACCCGGTTCGATCGCGTAAAGCGTTTTCCCTTTGCTGGTGAAGCGAAAATCTTCCGCCGTGTAGCCTGCAGTATCCGTATCATGAAGCGAACCGGCAGCTACTTTCGTTGGTCCTTCGCCGTAAATTTTCCATGGACGTGTGCCGTAGATCGCCTCTCCGTTTACTTTTAGCCATGAACCGACAGAAATTCCATCGCCGTCAATGCATAATTCGGTGCGGACAATCTCGTTGCATGGTTCAATCCCAGCGCACGAGTACCTCGCCGCCTTTGTGGAGGATTGAAATGGAAAACATGATTGCTAAATTGTTGGACGATTTTGAGCGCGGAAGGATGACCCGGCGCCAACTCATCAAGAGTCTCGCCGTGGTCGGAGCTGTCGCTGCAGATGCAATACCTGCTTCAGCGGAAAATTCCAAAGGATTCAGGGCAGTCGCGGTCAACCACATCTCCTATCAGGTAAACGATTATGCGAAGACGCGTGACTTCTACGCGGATTTGTTGGGAATGAAGGTCGCTGGAGACACTGGAACACAGTGCAATCTGGTCTTCGGTGACACAAATACCTTCGTGATACCGCGCAACGCCCCACAGGGGAGCGCGCCGCCGCGCATCGACCACATTGCTTATACCATCGAGCACTGGGACAAGAATGCCGTGAAGGCGGAATTGGAGCGCCGGGGACTTGATCCGCGGCCGGACACGGACAACAGTTTCCACATTAAGGATCCGAACGGCTTCGATCTGCAAATCAGCGGGAAAGAGATGAAACCGGCTGATTGAACTTGGCCAAGGATGGTGGCATGTGAGTCACTGGGAAAAGAGGCGAGTCACGAAAAAGGTAGCAAATCGCAGGAAAAGCGGCAGCAGAGCTGCCGCACTCCACATCGTTGGTCAAACGAATAGCGAAATGACTTCAGGGGATGGGGGCGGAGGGAGAGCGGAACACGAAGGCTACCACCATGTGCGATTGAATTGGATTTCCATCGTAGGTAGCGGCGCTAAAACTCCAATTCTTTAGTGCGGCGGTTGCCGATGCTGTCAGCGGAGGAACGTCGCGCAAAGTCACAACCTGAGTGGCGTTGCCATTCGTGTTTAGCGTGACGTTGAAGATTACCGCTCCTTGCGCTTTGGCTTTGGCAGGATACGAAGCGAAGGCGGCAGTGTTTAGAACTGGTGGAAAAAAAGGGGGATCGTCCTTAGCGATGGGCTGAACTTGCGATGGAGGCGGCAGAGGAATATTGTCCGCTCCCAGAAAGCCGGGGTCGTACTCGATGTTGATCGTAAGTGTCGATGGCACGGGTTTTCCGTCCAGTGTCGCCGGGATGTATGTCCAGGAGCGTACCGCTGCTTCGGCAGGTCCGGACACCGAGGAAATATCCCGCAGAATCGTCACACCGAGCACCTGCCCTGTCTTCTCCAGGTGGACGGAAAGCGTTACCACGCCGGCGTCGAGGCTGCTCGCTGGGTACGGAATGTCTCCCGCTTTGCTCACTCTTGGCGGAACGAAATGCTCCGGCTTTTTTGCCTGGCTTGTTGACGCACAAACTGCAGCAAGCATCGTCAGCAGTAACACGCCCCTGTAGACATTCACAATTCGCTTTATCACTGAATTTGTCCTTTCACAATTCTTCGATACTTGCTAAGCGCTGGACACAAGCCGGAGCAAATATTCTCTAGTCCGAATCTTACGCTATGACGAAACAACCGAAGCTGAATCATTACGTAAACTACGTTCTTTCAGAGAATCATAAATGGGTGGATTCCGAAGAAGCGACGTGAAAAGCATTGCCGCAAAGCAGGCGCCTAGCATCGGAAGAAGCATCGTCACATTTCCAGTCATTTCAGTGACAAGCACGATCCCGGTAAGCGGCGCCCGCACAACTGCGGCGAAAAAGGCGGCCATGCCCACGACCGCGAAAGCCACGGGCTGAATGTCAAGACTGGAAAATAAGGCCTGGCAAACGAGCCCAAAAAACAGGCCGAGTTGCGCCCCAAGTACGAGCATGGGAGCGAAAAGACCGCCGGGCGTTGACGCGGCGTAAGAAACGGCACCGAGTGCGAAGCGAATCAGAAATAGTAATGGAATCACGGCGAGGGTTCCTACATCTTCGAGGGTGCGCTGAGTAATTGCATCACCACCACCAACCAGTCCGGGTGCAAACCATGCCAGTATGCCAACAGCGGCGCCGATAATCGCGGCGCGCACTTCAACGGGGCAGCGGCGGAGCCGGTCTGCTGCGGCGATTGCCCCGAGAATCGTGTGATTGTAAGCAACACCAGCAAGTCCAGCTAGAACGCCAAGTACAAAGAAAAGGGGCTTTGTTCCATTGTTTCTCGTAAAAGCCAAAGCCTCGACATGAAAGTCAGGCTGGTAACCTAGAAAAAAATGCGCCACTGTGATGGCCGCCGCCGACGCGCCGAGTGCGGCGATGGCGATGCGTGTTTCAAATCGCCGCACTAATTCCTCGAGTACAAAAATCGCACCCGCGATTGGCGCGTTGAAAGCGGTCGCGAGACCAGCTCCGGCGCCAGCGGCCAGTAGCACTCTGCGGTCAGCCAGATTTCGCTTACATATTTTCGCCAAGGTGTCGGCGCTGCTCGCGCCCATCTGCACGCTGGGACCTTCGCGACCCAGAGCAAGCCCCGCACCCATCGCAAGCAGGCCACCGAAAAACTTCACAGGTATGAGAGGGAAAGATGCCTGTTGCTCCTTTCCTTCGAGCACGGCCTCAACAAGAGGAATGCCGCTGCCAGATGCGAGGGGTGAGTAACGGCGGACCAGCCATGCGGCAAGGGCGGTTGCGGCAGTGCATGAGAGTGTGACCATCAAAAAACCGAGAGTCTTGCGCCCATGAGCCCAGAAAATTAAAGCGTTGCGAAGATGGTCGCCACGCTCCAGAGCGAGCCGGAATACGGAACCAAGTAGCCCTGCGATCGCGCCAGCGACCGGCGCCAATAGGGCAAGCACGAGCGGATTGCCAGGGCGCTCGGCGATTTCAATAGGTGGTTCTGATCTAGAGGTCATTGGCGCTGCGAGTCACTCCCCGCGGCTTGCTGGGACAAACCGCATGATTAACACAGCGGCATTTACTGTTAGGCAAAAGTTTTATTAACGCGCCTGATCCTGAGCTACGAGATCAGACCGCGGCATAACGGTGATTCTCATTTATTTGCACGCGTGCGATGCTGCGGCCAGCTTCACAGTAAGAGAGCGACTTACTCTTCAAAAGCGAAGACGCGCTTCCAGTCATTTTTCATGCTGATGACGTTCCAGCCGCTTTTGTTGGCTTGGGTGAGTAGCGCCTCGGAAAAAGTGCCGACATGAGTATCCGGAAGCCCCCTCGCCGGTCCGTAGGCATACTCGCGCGTGGCATCGTCGTGAAGCACAAGCATCATCAGGCGCGCACCATCGCCTGCTTGCGTCCATTCCAGCATTTGCTGGTCACCCGCGGTATTGCCGAAAGCAGCGTACGGCCGCTTGCCGATGAACATATTGATGCCGATGGCCTTGCCCGGGCCATCGTCAACGAAGAATGGCTTCGGTTCCCGCATCAGCACGGGTTTGCCATTTGTATTTACGAATGTGGTCACGATGCTCGAACCGATGACTTGCTCTGGCGGAACGCCATACACCTGCTCGCTATACGTACGCACGAACTCCTGCCCGCCGCCTGTGACGATGTAGGTCTTGAAGTCCTTTTCGCGCAATAACTTCATAACTTCCAACATCGGCTGGAAAATGAGATCCGTGTAGGGTCGATTGAAACGCGGAGCCTTCGCCGTGGCGATCCACGGTTTCACGATCGATAGAAAGTCTTCCGTGCCCATCCCGGAATGCGTTACAGCGACAATTTCCATCCAATCTTTCTCGGTGAACTTACTCATGGCCTCGCGGTCACCCGTGATTACGGACTTGAATGGTTCGGTCGTCTTCCAGTCGGGGTGCTGAGGAGCGAGCTTACCCAGGCGGTCGAGCGCGAACATGGCCTGGGTGTACAACGGGTGTTCGGTCCAGAGAGTGCCATCCTGGTCGAACGTGGCAATCCGATCCTTAGTTTCGACGTACTTGGAACTGGATTTCTCAGTAGTGTCTTTGACGAAGGTCAGAATGGCTTCTTTCGCAGGTCCCTTATTCCACGAGGGAAGCGGGTCGTCAAACGCTTGTGATTCGTGACCAAGGGTGCCGAGGACTGCCGTCGCTGCCGATACTTTGATCAGTTCTCTTCGCGTGATTTTCATAAAAACCTCGCTCGGCCACTTGTGTGGCCAAGCGTGGAAACGGTAGACGGAAGCCGTACACGGCACCATCGGCAAAAATGACAGGTCTCAAAATCGCAATGTTGACCAGAGGATTTAGCGTAAGTTGGCGGACTGCTTAAAGAATATTCACCGCGCGCGCGGCCAGTAAGGCGACGATCATGAGGGAAATTAGCGACTGGACCATGGTGCCAAGCTTTGCGGATCGTGAGAGGACCGCGGTATCCGTCGGTGAGAAAGCTGTGCTGGTATTAAATGCAAGAAACAGATAGTCGACGAAATTGGGCTTCCATGACGAATCGTATTCTTCGCGGCTCAACATCTGTGGAAACAAAAATGAACTATTGGAGATGCTGTCTCCATGGTCACGCTTCAGCGGACCGCCTGCATCGAGCTTCCAATACCAGAGCGCGAACACCAAAATATTGGTGATCCACAGCGCGCTAGCCGAACGCAGAAGTGCTTTCGGCGTCTCGAGATGTTCCGGAATGCCTTTAACCAAAAGTATCAAGGAGGCGATCATCGCCACAGTAATGATGGCATTGGCAAGGATGATGAGAATCCGAGCCGCCTTGTAGAACCCGTACAGCTCGGTCATCAGAATGGGAATCATCAGGAGAACAATAAGCGCCAGCACCAGCCAACTCGGACCCAGGGAGAGGGGTTCAGGCAAAGCCAAGTACACACCGGCAGACGCCAGCATCGCTACGAACGCAGGCCAGCGGGGTTCACGGGAAATTGGACGGCTCATAGGCTTGAATCGTAAGTTCGCGCGTCCAGTGTAATACAGGCGGCGGCGCGAGAGCAGGTAATAGGCTTGGCGAAACAGAAGAATGACACTCGGTGCTGCGCGCGTGTGTCTGCTCCAGTGCCATGAACCGGCTAACTAAACCGTCCGAGTTTCATTTGAAGGCGTTGACTTTGGCCAACTACGCGTCACAATGAAAGTCCCTTCGGAAGTCATTTCCCTGACAGCCGGCTGACCTCTTAAATTAACAGCCAAGCGGAAGATTGGCGTAGTTCCCTGTTGAGGTGCGTTTTGCTTTGCCTTGGCAGAATCGAAAAGGAAACCATGAAAAACAAAGAAAGAACAGGCAAGTCTATCGAAGTTCTTCTGGTGGAGGACAGCCCCGGCGATGTGCGGCTGACGCAGGAAGCCTTCCGCGATGTGAATCAGCTCGTATACTTGCACGTGGTCAACGATGGCGTGGAGGCTATGGCATTTCTGAAGCAGGAGGGAGCATTAACGCACGCGCCTCGCCCCGACATGATCTTGCTCGATCTCAATCTTCCTAAAATGGATGGCCGGGAAGTTTTGGCGCGAATCAAGGAAGATGAAAACTTGAAAACCATACCCACGGTTATTCTGACTACCTCCGCAGATCGGACGGATATTTTGAAAAGCTATGAGCTGCTGGCGAATTGTTACTTGACCAAGCCCGTGGAGTTGGACCAGTTCGAGGGCCTGGTAAAGAGCATCAATGACTTTTGGCTGACCAAGGTTAGTTTGCCGCAGCAAGTGGCGAACTGAGTCGTCAGCTGAACCGGATCTACACTGAAATGAAAACGGCTAGTGTTATGGTCGGTTTCCAGACCGACATCGCGCAATCAAGATTCGAGGAGTGAGGAGTCCATGTCTACCGAAGTTCTTTTAGTAGAAGACAGTCCAGGCGATGTTCGCCTTACGCGAGAAGCCTTTCGCGACGCGAATCAGTCTATCCATTTACACGTGGCTGCGGACGGTGTCGAGGCCATGGCTTTTCTGAGACAGGAGGGCGTCTACGTCAATGCCCCGCGACCCGACCTTATCCTTCTCGATCTCAATCTCCCTAAAATGGATGGCCGGCAGGTGCTAGCTCTCATTAAGGCGGATCCTATGTTGAAAACGATTCCTACTGTGGTCTTGACTACTTCCGAACTGGAAGCGGATGTCGCAACTAGTTACCAGCTCCAGGTGAATTGTTACCTGAGCAAGCCGGCGCAGTGGGATGCTTTCGCAAGGCTCGTAAAGAGCGTGATTGATTTCTGGCTGACCAAGGTCAAGTTGCCGAACCAGGCGGACCCCGAGCATCAGGCGTGTGTTTGATTTACGCTTTCAGTAAAAAGTGGGATTACTCTCAAGACTGCTTCAGCGAAGCCCAATATGCCGGCTGATTGCGAGCATTATTTCCGGCGTGTTTCGCCAAGTACGGAATGGTGCCAGTTATTTAGAAAAGCGGCAGCAGAGCTGCCGCACTCCAGACCCTCGCGGATTCAAGGGCGAAGGTAAGCCAGGTTGTCGAAGCGCAGCGAATGGCCGTTGGTGATGTCGAAGGACACGCGAGTGGTCACGTCGCGCCAATCGGTCCTTAGGCGGCGAAGCTCTTTGGGCTTGATGGTAAAAGACACTTCGCGATTTTCTGGCGAATGAATAGTGATCGTCGCATCGCTGTCTGCATCATTGTAAATATCCACGCCTGCAAAAATTCGCGGCTCGTAGAAATGAAACTCCGCGTGCGGCGATTTTGGATCGGCCAGGGTGAGCGTAAACGTGCCGAATTTTCCGTAGGGAGTGCCAATCTGCCATTCGCCTTGGCCCCAATCAATGAGGCCGGAAGGATATTGGCCAACTAGAGGCGTTCCTGCGGGAAGATGCGGATCGTCGAAAGTGATGTAGGACGGCGGGACGCGATCGCTCTTTCCTTGAATGTCCACGTCTCTGGAGCTTGTGTGACGGATGGAAAGCGCGTGGGTTGCGTCGTCGAAAGTGTATCCCTCCTGATCGAGGTCCTTGCGACGGCTAATGTTTTTCCCGCCGACAGTTACGAACTCAGGAACAAAATCGACGCGCAATGTATCGGTGGAATCCGCGTCGAAAGTTGAATAGGTGACCGAGCCAGCGCCATAGGACATTTTTGTAACCGCGGAGATGGAGCCCAACAGGTGCGACTCATCCGCCGGAGCCCACTCGGGAACGGCCCAAAACGCATCCATCATCCTGCGCGGTCCGTCGGC
The DNA here is from genome assembly GCA_963784015.1 of uncultured Acidobacteriota bacterium. Lineage (GTDB taxonomy): Bacteria > Acidobacteriota > Terriglobia > Acidiferrales > UBA7541 > Acidiferrum. Next base: position 1,405,296 of record CAWAPX010000013.1, on the reverse strand, counting down.
AAATTGATCCGTGAACCACCACTGATTGCTGAAGGGAGCGTGGGCTGCTCCAGGAAGCCCCTGAAAATAAGTAACCCAATTGTAGGTGCGATAGGCCGCTTCTTTGTACGCGACATCACCCGTTTTCGCGTAGTAGAACGCTTCCACTGCGGCCAGCCTCGCGCTATGGCTGTCACAGCACTGATTCGGAAGATTGCAGCAGAATTCCTTGCCGTTTCCTTGTTCGGTCGTGACAGTCGCGCCATGAACGACGTACTTCGGCCACTTCGGCGTGGTCTTCACCCACTCGATGAGCTTTCGCGAATGCTCGCGCCACTCGGGATCTTTTTCAGGATGCAGCAGGACGTAGCGCGCAAATTCCAGCGGTATGACCTGGTTCATGTTTCCCATGGTGGCTTGCACATCCTCGAAATATCCGACCCACACATTATTTTGCATCGGGTATTTCATCAGCCAGGCCCAGGCGCCTTCGCGAACCTTTTTATAAGAAGTCGCGTCGCCTTGATTCAGCCGGATCAGTTCGTCCAGCAGCATGATCGGTTCAACTACATTCGCGGAATAGGGGAACATTCCCTTTCCGCCGACGAGGCTACCGTCGCGCGCGTAACACCGGTAAGGCCACGGCGAATGGAGTTCATCGCCAGGCTTGAAATTCTTGACGAGCGCTTCGGCGCAGCGAATTGCGGCGCGCAAATACTTTGTGTTTCCCGTCATCTCATAGAGCCGGAGATATGCATAGCCATCTTCCCCGACGACATGAGGCTCAACGAAGTCTTCTCCGTGCTCGCTCCAGCCGGTGTAGCGGCGGCTTCCGGGATTGGCGGAAGGATATGGCACTTGAGACCATGCATAACCTTCCGGTGTCAAACCGTTTTCCAATTCGTAGTCGACAAAATTCTGGAGGAATTCCAGCGTGCGTGGATCGCCTGTATAGGGATAGAGGCGCTCGACAAAACCCTGCATCATCGCGCGTAAATAGCCGGTGGAATTTACCCAATGCCACTCTGGCATCAGCTCATATGTTGTGCGGTCAAAATCGAAACAGCAAAAATAATAAGGCAAGCGCTGGCGATTGTACTGGTCCCACAAGATGGTCCATTGCGAAAGGAAATAGTCGGAGTAAGAATATCCGGTGTTGTTTGGCATCGGCCACGGCAGGAGCTTGCCTTGGCCGTCCAGTTCGACGGGCCGTCCGGCGATAGAAGCTTCGTTTACCGTCGACGTAACCGGGAACGATTGCTGCCCAGCAACTTCAGTGACGAAGGTCGCGCTTAAAATGAGTGTAAGCAGGATTTTTAGCAATTCAAAGACTCGTGGCATATCGCTCCAACAGAATTATAGAAAGCACTAGGACGACAGCACTCTTCAAAGCATGTTTTGCCCAAGCGTCCCGGACTTACCGTCCAAGAATGTAGTCGAAGATTTCAAACTTGGCTACTTAAGAGGCGACCACGTCCTGCATTCCGAAACAGTGACCGGAACGGTTGGCGATGGGCCGGTTCTGTAGCGAATGATGCCATCGGAGGTCGAGCAGAAGCTTCTTGCTCCGGTGTTGTCATTCGCCGGAGTAGCAACCGTTAGATATGCATCGCACTTGTGCAACTTGCAGATCGCTTTTACACGGAAATGATATCCGGACTTCGTGCACCAGGCGTCTCCCGTACAACTCCCATTGCCTAGATTCTCATCGAGTAGACCCGCGTGTTCCGGCGATTCGGTCTTTGGGTTACGAGGATCGATGCCGAGCGTGGCCAAGTCGGGTGCATAGTTTCTCTGGGGATACGTAGCTGCGTAAGTGACCTGGGCGACATTAACAGTGCGCATGCTGCCCACAGCACTCGCTTCATTGGCAGCCATTCTCGAACGCAGCAAATTCGGAATCGCGACGGCCGCTATGATCGTCGCTGCACCGAAGTCATAAGCGCCGGTATTGCTCGCTTCGCGAATCGAGCTATCTTCGCCATACACGCAGACTAGCGCGGGCGCAATCTCCTTCGAACTCTGCGCCAGGGAATGCACCATCTCTGGCGCAATCGATCGCAGCTGTAAGGAAGCGATGGCCACCGGATCCTGATAGAGCATCGCGGAAGCTTCAAGAGAATGACCTGGCGGAACTGCTGCCAGAAACGGTTTGGACTTTGCCAGTGTCTCGCCCGCTTTATGCAGGCGGACCGCATCGGCCACGGTTTCGCGGCTTGAGCCCAGAATCAAATGGCGATCCACAAACGCGTAGGTGATTTCGAGCGGAGGAGTTGAAGTAGGAATGTGTACGGTGGAGTAGGCCACTCCGTCTTCCTCGAACTTCTCCGCTTCGATGTGCGCTGCCGCCAGCAACGTAGCCAAAGTTTGTTGTAAATGACTCGTATCTCGAACGCTCAGGATGACCTTCCAGACAGGCTTTGGCGGAGCGAGACTGTCCAGTTCCAGCGTGACCTCGCCTCCCAGAGTGTTGAGCAGATCATCCTTCAGACTGAGTTTCAACATCTGTTCGAACGCTGGCAGCGACGCGAACGGACTCGTGCTCCGGTTGGTATACATTCCTTTCACGTCTTCAAATATCTGCGTTGGATTCGCGAGCAAAGCGGTACCCGCTATCATGGCCTTCGGAGAAACAAAATCAAAGCCACTCAACGGCCCCGAGTTCGCCAGCCACGCTGCGGAGCTGTGGCGTGGGGCGTTGAAGCTCAACTCGGTTTGACTGACTATCTGCGTACCCACCGTCTTGTGTTCCCAGAATAAATATTTTACGTCCGCAAAACCGCTACGCTGAAAGCTGGCGCCTTGCCTGAGATCGGGCGGAACTTGATCCACAATTTTGTGCAGGTCAGCGGCGGCCAAGACTGTGACTCCGCCGGCATACTCCTTTGCGATTCGCTGAGCAAACGGAGTGGAAGCAAACTCACGGCCATGGCGCTCCAGCCGAGAACTAAATTTGCGCAGCGTGGAAAGATCCGTCGCTGCGACGGCATAGTCAGGCCGCACCAACAAGATAAGGCCCTTCGGAAATCCGTCGTCCTTTGCAGCGGCGAGATCCTGCGGATCCAAAATATGCACACCCTGCTTCGATTCCCCGCCAAGATGCGCGATCGTTTCCTGCAGGAATTTTTTGAGACCAGTCTTCCGAATCTCCGCAACAATAAGTAGCTTTGGATCTTGGCCTTCGAGCGAACCTGATACGACAATTTCGTCTCCCAGGTATTGCTGAAACTGAACCAACTCCTCCAGAGATTCCTCGATCTTGGGACCGGTCGTGGCCATATCCCCTTGTTTCCACCAATCGCGGAGTGCCGCGCTGTCCTGCAGTTCTTGCCGGAAAATCTTTAAAGCTTGCTGAGTGACATCGCCATAGTTGGGAAACGCGGCATAGGAAATCGTGGACGGCGGAAGGAGCGACAAGAGACGACTCTCCGAGCGCGGCGGCGGAAACTGGACGCTTTGCTGGAGCTTCTGGTACAGCCGGCCAAACTCATCGAGTAATCCCGGATGCTTCTGAAGGACCTTACTCCATGGCGTTTCGGCTTGTTGGCTTGGTTGTGCAGACTGGGCGGAACAGGGCGAGCTCGCGAGAAAGAACGCGGTGATGGCAGCCGCAGACGGAATAAAATGCCAATTTTTTCGCAGAAAAATCCACAGGAATCCCATCCGTTTTGCCCTCCGAGTGAATAAATTCAGGATAGGCTGCCCGGCTGGCTATTTCCATCACAACGCTCGTCGAAAGCTAAGAAAGTGCCGCTTGAGTAAAGCCACCCGCAATTGTTCGGCCAGGTGGCCATTCGGGCAGGTTTTTGTGCAGGTGCCCGGAGTTCGCGGAGGTTCGAGGCGCGGCTCTATTCGTCAACGAAAGGAATCGCGGAACTGAATGAGAGCCGCGTCGACCGCATTTAAGATGAAGAATAAACCGAGAAGACGCCTAACTCTGCGCGGCCTTGGCTTGTCTTGCCTCAAGCTGGGCGCGCATTGCTTTCAATTGTTCGCGAGCTCCGGCAGTCCGCTTACGACCGTCGGGCGTTGCGTCAATCAGCTTTTCCAAGTTAGCGGCAAACTTTGGACTATAGACGGCCCGGATTTCGCCGAGCAGCAGTTCGAATTTCGCGAAGACACCGATGTGCTCGCCATTGGCGTCATTGAAGAGCTCCATGCTGATAGCCCCGTTGTTGACAAGCGCAGCCGCCATATCCCAATAAGAAGCGACCATGCGAAAATGACCGCTGTGCTCGCCAAACATCGCGTTAGTGAAGTCCGCCATCGATTGCGGATTAAATTCCCGGAAATACCAATCGCGCGCTTTGCGCATGGTATCTTCGCGGCGTAGTTCGTAGAGCTTGAGAATAAGACCGGCTTCTTCTTGTTTCGACATGGACGAAGATACTCCTTTTAAGTAGTTCCCAGCGGCTGGGTGGCGCCACTCTTTATAAGTGTAGCAGAGCATTTTCAAACGGCGTCAGGATCCGCGGCGGAGGCTTGCAATCAGATGGTCGGCATACTAGTTCACGGAAACAATCACTACATTCTGTCCGGGCCGTTACCCGACGAAACGACTGCCATGGCGTTGGTGCGGTACTGGTCTATCATCCAAATCGGCGAGGCGAAATCATCGTCTTATGGACAGTGGGAGATTCGGCACAAAGAGTTTCGCGAGAATCTCGAATGGGCAGTGATTGTTCCGGGCGACCGCGAAGTTTCACCTGGGGTGTCGCAATTGCTCAGTGAACTTCACGCTCGCGGCGCGATTATTTGTAAATTGCCGGCTGGTTGTTTTTAGAGCGGAACAATGAAGGATCTTGCGGCCTGGCTGGTGCAAACTCCGAGGCGTGGCCATGAGTTCCTTTGCTTATCAATTTTGCTGGTCTCGCAACCGAGACTGAAATTGCTGGACGGATCGCGAGGACCGCCTCCAGTGCCCTCGCTGCCCATTAGGCTACAGATGCCCCTGCCCTCACGTGTTACTTAGCGGTAGCAGTGACAGTTTGCTTCGTTGGCTTTTCGGTCTTTGCAGCAATTTGCTCGGGATGCCCTTGCACCAACTGATATCCTTGGTTCCCGTTACCGGGGAAGACTTGAGACAAGGCCAGCACACTCTTGTATCTATTGAAAATAAGTTGAGTGCCACTCTGACTCCCGTCGGGTTGAGCGGAGTTCACATCCACCAAAACGCTAGGCTTGCCGGCGGCGCTCGATATCTCGATAACTTGTTGATCAGTCCCCTGGACCGGTCTTACTACGTAACTGCCGGGCGGCAGAGTAGTATTCCCAACGGTAAAGGCCTGCGACATCTTAAATCCGAGTTGATTGGTAATCTGAGCGCGGCTCGCGAGCACTCCTACGGTCAATATACCCAATGCAATGATGACGAATTTTCCTAGACGTATCCTCATGGCTTCTCCTTATGAAATAGTGGCCCCAAGACGGCAAGATATTCCTGGCGGCAAGGAAGGTCTATTGTCAAAGATAACAGTCCCCGCAAAAAATATTCGCCGCGTTGGGGGCCCCGCTCGTGTCAAATGAACCGCTTTCCTAGGCAGGATATGATCTCAGGAAAAACAAACTTCTCAGGCTGCGAACATCCACGGCAGCTTGGCCGTATAGTGGCACTGACAACTATCCTCCGCGCCAGCGTTTACCTCCGATAGGTCCCCACTCATACCGTTGCGCACAGCTATTGTCCGAGTGAGCAGGAGCTCTCAGGGGGACGCCTCGGGGTGCTGAAAGCTACCAGCCGCAACAATGTGTGCTTGCAATTCAAAGCGGTTGGTGGGAGTTTACAGGCATGCAAATACAAATGAATCGGCGTAATTTTCTGCTTGGCGCAGAGGCGCTCGTAGTGGCTGGCGTACTGAACCGCGCGTATGCGGGCGTTTCCGCGCAAGATGTCGCGAGCGATGAAACCTACTGGAAAAGCATCCGCGATGCATATGGGCACGACCCGACCATCCTGAATCTCAACAATGGTGGAGTTGCGCCGTCACCGACCTCGGTTCTGGATGCGGAGATCGAAGCCATTCGTTACAGCAACCAACTGCCGAGCTATCGCATGTGGCGCGACTTGGAACCCAAGATCGAAGACGTGCGCACGCGTCTCGCGAACATGTGGGGCGCCGATCCCGAGTGCATCGCCATCACACGGAACGCCAGCGAATCGCTGCAGATCGCGCAGTTCGGCATTGACCTTGCACCCGGCGACGAAGTGCTAACCACGTCGCAGGACTATCCACGAATGATCACGGCATGGGAACAGCGCGGGCGCCGGGAAAAAATTGTGCTCAAGCAACTAGACTTCGCCGTGCCGGTTACTAATTCCGCTGATTTAGTGCGTTTGTTCGAACAGGGGATCACGCCGCGCACCCGCGTCATCCACGTGTCGCAGGTGGGATTCATGACCGGCCAGAGATTCCCGGTAAAGGAAATCTGTGCGCTGGCGCGCGCTCGGGGAATTACTAGCATCGTGGACGGCGCACATGCCTTCGCGCACGTGCCGTTCCAGTTCACCGACATAGACTGCGATTTCTACGGCGCCAGCCTTCACAAGTGGCTATCAGCGCCTATCGGAACCGGCATGCTGTATGTGCGAAAAGATCGCATCGAAAAACACTGGGCATTGATGGCTGCGCCGCCGTCAATGGACAAAAATATCCGCAAGTACGAAGAAATCGGCACGCATCCCGCGGCGATGCACAACGCAACTCTGCAAGCGCTGGAGTTCCACGAGCAAATCGGAGCGGAACGAAAATACGCCCGACTCTGTTATTTGAAAAATCGCTGGGCCGGGCGATTGGCCAAGGTTTCTGGAGCCAAAGTGCTGGTCAGCTTGGACCCAGTGCAATCCGGCGCGTTTGGCACAATTCACTTCGATACGATCGAACCGGGAAAACTTGGCGATGCGCTGCTGAGTAAGTACAACATTTTTGTTACGCCTATCAACGCGCCGTTCCTCAACGGAATTCGCGTCAGCGCAAACGTTTACACTTCGACGGCGGAGATCGATCGGTTCTGCGAAGCCGTGGAAGCTACGGTCCCTCGCGCATAAGTCTGCGAAGACGAGTAGCAAATACGGGGAAGTGGGCCGCAGTAACCCTAAAACTCTTCTACCGAAGCTAGCGAATTTCCACTTCGTGGAACCCAAAGCCCTTGAGCATTCCCGCGATCGTGGTTCGCGCGTTGTCACCAGCGAGCTTGAGGATCCCATCCTGCAGCGCGGCTTGCAGGAGCTGATGCTCGGCCTCCTCGCGGACTTCACTTTCGAGGTTGGGATCAGGTGACGAGAAAAGTCCGGTGTCTCGTGAATACACTCTCGTCCTCGTATTATCGATTCGCGTGCTTAAAACTTCCGCTGTGGGCAGATGAATCGATACTTTCTGCCCTTGTATCGAGACATCACCAGGCTGCAAGCCAGCAAGGTTGATGCCGCCAACTACTTCTCCGTGAACCACGAGCAGCAAGCGGTCACCCGCCAGAAATTTCGGCAGGTAAGCATTTCCGTGCTCACCCGAAATAATCTTATCCATCGTGTAGCTTACGGTTTCAAGCCGCTGAAGTTGTTGAATTTGATGAACTACCGTGGGCTGATCGACATTAATCTGCGTTCGCCCTTCGCGCAGAATTCCCATCAGGTGCAATAAGCCGAGCCCGGTCGACAACCACACCAGCGCTCCTATTAAGATGACCGTGAGAACTGCGCCGAGGAGTGCCGCTAGCACCCACGAGTATTTGCTTCGCGAGTTTCCTCGTATTGCGAGCGGCGCTGGTTCGTTGGCGAGCGGTTCATTCTCAATCGTCATCTGTTTGCCTAACAACTTTAGTGTAGACCAAGCCAAAAATCATTGCCTGCATTCCTTCGCGCAACTATTGAGCTTCGTCATATGCAGAGATGTGGGAGTCTGGCGGAAAAGCGGCAGCAGAGCTGCCGCACTCCAAATCATAGCTTCACGCCTTGCGGTTCGTCCGCACCCGTGACAGGATAATTTAACGAGGGCTTGAGGAGCACGACTGAGGTCATGAGTATGCCCACCGATCATCCCGCCATTTTGACCACCACCGAGGAGTTTGCTCCCGTTCAGCGTCCTTCTCGCAAACGGCAGGCGTTCGCTTTCATCATCGCGGCTGTCTCGGACTTTCTATCCTTCTGGACGGTGATTGCTCCGCCCATGCAGTGGGTGATTGACCTCGCAACGGCCTTCCTCTTGTTTCTAATTCTCGGCCGTCGGTGGGCGATTTTGCCTGGCTTGGTTGCGGAGGCGATTCCGGGAATGGGCATCTTCCCTGTGTGGGTCCTAGTGGTTCTCTCCATGATCGTCTACGACGACATCAAAGCCCGCAAACATTAGGCGCGCATTAGAAACCGCCCTTCACATTACCGACAAAATTATTTTACTGTCCACTTCCCTACCCTCCCGGACAGGCTGTCAAACGCCGCGCCACATGGCCTCTTTTGCGACTCCCGTCCAGTTACGCGGCTAGACTACGCTCCATAGAGTGGAACCCTCACCAGCCTAAAGACAGTGCAAAGCGGGGGTGCATCCATGAAGAAACTCATGTCGGTTTTCTTCGTTGCAGCAATGGTGTTAGTTCTGGAAATAGCACACGCGAAAGACAAACGCAGTATAGTTCCCTCGAAAGTCCTCTCTGCCAGAACAATTTTCGTAGATAACCAAACGAACGACGCCGAACTTCAACATGACACGTACATGGGACTAAACAAGTGGGGCCGTTTCGATATTGTGGATTCTCCGCAGAAAGCGGACCTCGTGCTGAGACTCTACGGGAGCAGCGTCGTGAAATTTGTTCCCGGCGCCGACCCTGGAGCTACCTACAATCCGAAACTGGTCAGCGAAAACCCCGCGGCGGGAGAAGAACTTGCTCCGCCGAACTGCACGAGGATCACCCTGATTGAGCCGAAGAGCGGAACCGCATTGTGGTCAGACGTGAGAAAGACGTCGAACGCGCAGGAAAAAAGCAAACTTCTCGAAGGGCTGCACGACGCCATCGATCAGCAGGAAAAAGCGCACAGTAAGTAAACGGTAAGGTTCAAAGCAGAAGCACTGTGGCGGAAAAAGAAAGACGATCCAGCAGAGCGGAATCAGCCAACGCGTTTTTGACTGATTCTAGCCGCCTCATCCAGCCATCGCTCCAGAATCGGGCTGGTACTGCGCCTCGGTTTCCAGGAAAACCACCCCAGCACCCATATTCGCCTGGGCGTAGACGATTTTTGACCTGGCCTCGAAGTAGGCGTCTCCAGCCGAAATCTTCACTAACACGAGAGTTCCTAGCGGGAAGGGATTCATCATATCCAAGTAACAGCCGTGCAGACTCAGCTCGCTGACGCGCGTGGCGATGCGCACTTCCGACGTTTCCTCAATCAGCTCAGCGCTGGCGATAAACGTATATCTGGGTGTGCGACGGCGTTCAGCTCCCAATGAGTTGCCTCCGGGTAAGATGCCCCTTTCCTATGATGGTACGACGGATTGCGGGATTGTTGTTCGCCAGTCGCCCAAGTCATAACTAGCGGAACTCATGTTGACCGCGTCTGGGTGACTACGTTTGCGCGAAGGATGATCATTCGTCCCGAAGTGCAACGATCGGATCCAAGCTCGAGGCTCGCCACGCTGGCAGCCAGGACGCCAGAGCCGCGATGACAAAGAACACCACGGCCATCGTGACAAAAGTGGCCGGGTCGGTTGCTTTAATTCCGACCAGCATCGACGACATTTCGCGGGTAACGGCAAAGGCTCCAAACAGCCCGGCGACGACACCTATGCCTGCGAGGCGAAGTCCCTGCCCTACCACAAGTTGGAAAATGTTGCCGGACTGGGCGCCCAAGGCCATGCGAACGCCGATTTCCGAGGTGCGTTGCCGCACGACGGTCGCAAGGACGCCATACAAACCAACTCCAGCGAGCAGCGCCGCGATTACCGCGAACGATCCGATGAGTAGCAAGGAAAAGCGCGTGCTGGCTTGCGCCTTCTCGACAACCGCATCCATGGGCTGCAAGTCGGTGATTAAGAGATGCGAATCGAAGGTCTTGAGCGCAGAGCGAACGTCGTTCGCATATTTCGACGGATCGGAGCCGGTTCGAATAGCCCAGTGGTCGGTGGCGCCGGAACCGATATAAGCGTCGGTAAAATAAACCTGCTCGCGTCCGGGCTCGGTCAATGAAACACCGCGCTGATGCGCGACCACGCCAATGATCTCGACCCACACGGGTTCGGGCGTTTGAATGCGAATAAGAATGCGCTTGCCAATCGGGGACTGACCTGGATAGGCCCGATCCGCCAATATTTTATCGATCACGACTTGCGTGTGGCCCGGCTGGTTGTCTTCGTCGGTGAAGGTGCGGCCATCGAGCAGCGGTGTATGCATTGTCTCGAAGTACCCAGGAAGCACGATGAGAGGATCGACTGCTTTAAATCTGCTCGCGTCTGTGAGCGCTTCCTCCGTGCCCCAGCGAATCGGGCTGTATCCACCTGTGAGGGGAAATGGATTTGAGGCAGTTACGCTTTGAACGCCGGGAATGGAACTAAGACGTTCTTTGAGCTGCCGCGTAGCGACGGCGCGTTCTTCCGGCGTTGGGGGAAACCGATCGGATTGAACTTGAAACGTGAGCAAGCCATGAGGACTAAACCCTGGATCGACGCGCTGCAGTTCCAGAAAGCTCCGGACCATTAGTCCTGAGCCAATGAGGAGTACATAGGCAAGAGCGACTTCGAGGCCGACGACAATCTTGCGGGAGAGCCCGCCGCTTGCCAGACCTTCGCTGCGGCTCGTGCCACGCAGAACGATCATTACGTCCGGACGAGCTGCTCGCCATGCCGGCGCCAGGCCAAAAATTGCGGCGGCAATAAGGCTCAAGATGACTGTGAAGACCAGCACGGTCGAATCAATTCGAATTGTATCGAGGCGCGGAAGATGCGCCGGAGCGATGGCGAGCAGTTCGTGAATTCCTAACCATGCGAGGCCGAGACCGCCCAATGCGCCGATGGCTGCGAGTAACAACGCCTCGGAAAGGATTTGGCGGGCAAGATCCCATCTGCTGGCGCCGATAGCCGTGCGAATGGCAAGCTCGCGTTCGCGCAAAGAACCTCGCACCAACAATAGGTTGGCCACATTGGCGCAGGCAATGAGCAATAGAAAAATCACGGCGCCCATCAGCGCGAGTATTGCGGGACGGACTTCGGAGACGAGATGCTGCCGCATGGGCTCGATGCGTATCGCGTAGCCCGCAGTATTTTCAATCTTGAAATTCTTGCGTGCCTCCGCGGCCACCTGATCGGCGGCAGCTTGCGCTTGTCCGATGGTTACGCCCGGTTGCAATCTGCCAATCACGCGCATCGAAACGGAATTTCGTTGATCGGCATCATAGCCAAGGCGATTGGCGAGCCAGATGTCAGGCGCGGCTTCCAGATCCGAGGATGGCGGGAAGTAAATCTGAAAGTGGGGCGCGAGCACTCCCACGACTCGCGGACTGAAGCGTTGCCCCTTATTTAGGGACTGTCCGATTACCGCGGGATTCAAGCCGAACTGGCGCTGGAAATATTCGTAACTGATGATCGCCATAATTGGCAAGCGCTCAGGTGTCGTTGCCGATTGCGTTCCTGGCGGAGGCGGAGGTGGTTGCGGTTGGCCATCGTCGTCAGAGAAATCGCGTCCAAAAGCAATGCCCGCCCCTACAAGCCGGAAATAGTTCGTCGTCACGAAACCGGCGTGGACTCGTTCCGGCATGCCATCCTCACCGGTCAAAGTTATGGGGAAAGTAAAGACGCCAGCGAGGCCCTGGAATTCGTTCTTGGTCCCTTCGCGAAAATCGATAAAATTTGCATTGGAAAACGGAAAGTCCTTAACGCCGCGATTGCGCATATCGGTGGGAATAATAACGAGCTGATCGGGGTTCTTGTACGGAAGCGGACGCAACAGCACGGCATTCGTGACGCTGAAGATGGCGGTGCTGGCGCCGACGCCCAAGGCGATAGTGATCGCGGCAGTGAGCGCGAAGACTGGACTCTTCCGAAGCGTTCGGCCAGCGAATAGAAGGTCGCTCAAAAACATCGTTCCACCTCACTCGGGGAATATGGCGCTAAGAATACTACCTTCGTTCCGTCTTAGGGGTAGAATCGCGAGCTATGACAGACCGGAAAAGAGCACGAGAGTTAGCGGCGGAGTATCTGCAGAAGGGAGATCCGACGGGATGGTTCGAAGTCCTTTACAAGGAGGCCGAACAAGGTAAGAGCATTGTGCCGTGGGCGGACCGTGGGGCAAATTCCGGGCTTATCGAATTTTGGAGAGCGAATCCACAAGTGACGGATGGAAAGAAGGCGCTGGTCATTGCGAGCGGGCTGGGCGATGACGCGGAGCAATTGTCTTCGTGGGGATTCAAAACGATGGCTTTTGACATTTCGGAGACAGCGATTCAGATGGCGCGCAAGCGATTTCCGCAAAGTGCTGTGGACTATCGAGTGGCGGACTTGTTTCAGCCGCCGGCGGAATGGGCGCAGAAGTTTGATTTTGTTTTTGAGGCAAATACGGTTCAGGCGCTTCCGATGGAAATTCGGGCACAAGCGATGCAGAGAATCGCAACGTTTGTACGACCCGGAGGCAAGCTGCTGGCGATCGTGCGGGGGCGGGAGGCTAACGAGCCGGAAGGAGAGTTGCCATGGCCATTGACCAGAGCGGAGATGAATGAGTTTGTCCGTGCCGGATTGACCGAGGAGAGCTTCGAAGAATACTTTGACAACGAAGAACCACCCGCGCGAAGATTCCGGGGGCTGTACACGAGGACGTAGGAACGAAACGTCTGTTGAATGAGATGAGGGGGATTCTTGCACTATAAAATAGGGCGGAAAATCGAAAAGCTGGGCACGCCGGATCTGGTAAAGAGTAACTCGAGTTGGCGTTTTGCAACATTTGTTGCGTTTGCTCTCGCCATTGCGTTGAGCGCAATAATTCCCGCACGTGCGACGGGACAAGCGGCAAACACCGGAAGCGACTTTGCGGGAACTTGGAAAGGCGAGCTGGGCGAAGGGGCCGACAAGCTGCATATCCTTTTGACTATTTCGAAGACCGCCGACGGAGGATTTGCAGGGCAAGGACAAAGCGTGGAACAGGGCGCGACGTTTCCGCTGGAAAAGGTGAGCATGAAGGGCGATGCGGTGCACTTCGAGGTGGCCGCAGTTGGCGGTGTTTACGATGGAACGCTGAACGCCGCGCGAACAGAATTGAAGGGAATGTGGACGCAGTCCGGCGTGCCTGCTCAGCCCTTGAATTTCGTACGGCCCGCGGAGGATGCAGCAAAGGACGCGGCCGCAAAGTTGCCGGAGGGCCCGAAAGAGAAACCGATTGCGGTGTTTGAGGACGTGCTTGTTCCGATCGCGCCGACAGCGTTCAAGGCGGATGGGAAGTGGCACGTCGTTTATGAATTGCATTTGAACAATATGGACCGCTGGCAGCATCAGCTGACAAAAGTCGAAGCGATCTCGGGCGACGCAGCGGCCCGCACGCTGGTGGCGTACTCGGGCGCGGAGTTGGATGCGGTCCTCGCGCGGCCGGGGCATCCGGGGGCAACAGAAAAATCCAAGGTCGAGCCCGGCGCGATGGCCATCATTTACATTTGGGCAACGTTCGACACGCTGGAAACGGTGCCGACGACGGTGCGGCAAAAATTGACGGTGAAGGTTGGGACATATCCTGAGGAGCTGAGCATTGTGACGGCGCCGACTTCGGTTGGTCGAGGCGCTGTCGCGATTAGTTTTCCCTTTGGCGGCGACCACTGGCTGGCGGCAAACGGGCCGTCGAACGCTTCGGGGCACAGGCGCGCGCTGATTCCGATCGATGGACACGCGGCGATTGCGCAACGGTTCGCCATCGATTGGGTGCGGCTGCGGGACGACGGGAAAACTTTTCAAGGGGATGAGAAGGACAACAAGAATTATCTCGCTTACGGTACCGAAGCCCTTGCCGTGGCGGACGGAGTCGTGACCGAAACGAAAGATGGGATACCGGAGAATATTCCTGGAGAGAATTCACGCGCAGTACCGATCACCTTGGAGACGGTTGGCGGAAACCATGTGATTTTGGACATCGGCGGCGGGCACTTTGCGTTTTACGCGCACTTGCAGCCTGGCTCGCTGCGAGTAAAGCTAGGCGACAAAGTGCGGCGCGGTCAGGTGGTCGGTCTCGTTGGCAATTCAGGAAATTCGACGGAGCCGCATTTGCATTTTCATATCGAGAATGCGAGTTCCCCGCTAGGGGCCGAAGGCCTGCCGTACGTGCTGCCATCGTATGACGTGGTGGGCAGCGGCTTCGGATGGAAACCGGCGGACGCTAAGGGACCCGCGGTAACACACAAGAACGAGATGCCACTAGAGAATGAAGTCGTAAATGTTCCGGCGAAACCATAATCGAAAACACAGAACTAAAAATTTCGGCCCGCGGAATCCTGCATCCGCGGGCCGAAATTTTTACGACGCTAGCAGACACGCAACGCGAGACCTATTTTGACGTCTGCTTCTTGTGCAAGTCCGTACAGACCGATACGGCAGTGTTGGGATCGACGGCACTGTCGCCTTCTTCGATGTGGCGAATGATGCCATCTTTATCGATGACGATGTTGGCGCGCTGCGCCCACTGGTAGGTTTCCTTCTGGACGTCATATCCCTTCAGGATGCCGTAGGTGGTGAGCATCTTGTGGTTCATGTCGCTGAGAAGCGGGAAATTAATGTTGATTTGCTTGGCGAAGGCGGCATTGGCAGCAGGACTATCCATGCTAATGCCGAAAACTTCCGTATCTGAGGTGTCGATCTTACCCGAGGCGATTCCAGCCTGGACCGCCTGAAGTTGTTTCGTTCAACCGCCAGTGAAAGCCAGGACGTAGACGGCCAAGAAAACGTTCTTCTTGCCGCGGAAGTCACTGAGCTTCACATTTTTCCATTGATCGCTGAGGAGGGTAAAGTCGGGAGCGGTGTCCCCCACTTTCAGCGACAACTTTGAGAGTTCAGGCTTTTGCACCTCTTGCGCCAGCGGTGCAGCTACCGGCGTAGCGGCGAGCAAAAGCATTAGAGCTAAAGCACGATTCATTCGCACTCTCCTGTGATATAGATTGACCAACGAACTGCAATTACACCCTATCAAGATGGGTGACCGCGTAACACCCCCAAATATTCCCGCGTGCTTTCATGGTGGGTTAGCGAACTCTGATCATTGCGAGCGAAGAGTGGGAACTTCGTAGGCGCGCTTGTCGTATGTAAGGATGACGGGCGAGTTCACTGTGAAAGAATCGCGGTGGTGTGCCGTCATGTAGGATAGGTCGGCTGTAGAGGAGGGTGGGATGAGGAAACTAGAGTTTGGCAGTGTGCGGACGGTGGTGCTTGGCGCGGCTTTGTGCGGGGTGATTGGGGTGGCGGGGATCTCTGCGGCTGGGCAGGACAAAGACAAGACCGGCGTGAATGTTACGGTGACGAGCAAAGATGGGAGCGAGGCGGGATTAGTGATCAGTGCGCAGGCTACCGCGAAAGAGGCGGGATTGCCGTTGTATCCGGGCGCGATTCCGCATAAGGATGAGAAGAATGATTCTTCGGCGGCGAACTTGGGGCTATGGGGAAGCACGTTTGGTTTCAAGCTGGTGGTACTGAAGATGGAGTCGAGCGACTCACCGGAAAAAGTGGCGGCGTATTATCAGAAGGCGCTCGGGAAATATGGAAACGTGCTGAATTGCAGCGGAGTGCAAAAGGCATCAGCCGACAAGGATAAGAGCAACACCTCGAACAAGCTCACCTGCGACGATGACCATGCGGAGGCGGGCGAGTTGGTGTTCAAAGCGGGAACGAAGGAGAAGCAGCATCTCGTGAGCGTGAAGCCCAACGGGACGGGCTGCACTTTCAGCCTGCTATACATCGAGGCGCGCAGCGACGACAAGACGCCCGCTTGATGCTTCGCAAAAAACAAATGGGATTTCGTTTTCGCAGAGGATTGTTCGCCGCGCTGGGAGTTGCGCTGCTGGCGCTTGCCGTTGGCGTCGGGCGCGGGCAAGAGCCCATTCGGGTCAAAGTGAATTTGGTGAGCGTGGCGTTCGTGGCTCGGGACGCCAGCGGCGCTTTGGTCAACAATCTCACGCAGGATGATGTGGAAGTTCTTGAGGACGCGATACCGCAGAAGGTCGCTTTCTTTTCGCGGAGTGCGGACGTGCCTTTGACTCTGGGCGTAGTGGTGGACGCCAGCGGAAGCCAGGATCATTTTTCCAAACAACATAAGAATGATTTGGAAGTTTTTTTCAAGGATGTTTTGGGACCGAAGGACCGGGTGTTTTTGGTGGGGTTTGGGAACCATATCCGGTTGGTGAGCGATTTTTCGCAGTCGGGCGGGGATTTGCTGGAACAGTGGAAGCAATACCAGAAATCCACGGGGAGATTTCCAGAGCTGGGTCCACGCGAGGACCGCGATCTGGGTACGGCATTCTATGATTCGATCTTTTATTCCGTGACGGAGAAACTGGCGCAAGAAAATGGCCGCCGTGCGATTTTGCTTTTTAGCGATGGCGAAGATAATTCGAGTTCGCACAATATGATGACCGCGATTGAAACGGCGCAGAGCGAGAACGTGGTGGTGTACGCGATACGTTATACGGATAAAGAACATGGAAAGCTCACGGCGCGAAACAAATACGGGACTAGCGTGATGGATCGCGTGGCGCGCGAGACTGGCGGCGCACACATCGATGCGGAGACGACAGACGCGCATGTATATTTCCGGCAGATTGCCGAGGAATTAAGAACTTCTTACGAGTTGGGTTACTACCCGACGGATCCGCTGAAAGATGACAGCTTCCGGAAAATCGTGATCAAGCCGAAACGCGAAGGCGTAAAGGTACGGGCCAAGACTGGTTACTTTTCGAGATAGCCGCTGCGTCCGTTTTCAAACTCAAATCCTTGTGGGCTCTCGCAAATCGCTACGGTGACACGCGTCCCTGCGGGCAGATCGAAGACACCGGTGTCTCCTAGAGCTTAGGGTTGAGATCTGGATTGAGAAAGAGCACAGCCAAGATTGGCTGTGCCACCTACCAAAAGAGCCGGCTGGAAGCCGGCGCTACTAACACACACAAAGAGAGGCCTATTCTATCGTGCGGGCGGCGGCGAGCATTTGCTGCGCGCGAGGCCGGACGCGTATGTCCTCGGTGAAATTTACCCAGCGCACAGTGCCGGTCCGATCAATTAGAAATTCGGCAGGGCGCGATATGTCGTTCGCTTCCGGCCCACCGGCTTTATGCAATAAATCGTAACGGCGAATCACTTCCGTATTTGGATCGCTCAGAAAAGTGAATGTGTACCCTTGCTTGCCACGAAGATGCTCGGAGACATCGGGCGCATCCACGCTGATTGCTACGGGGCGGATCCCCTGAGCTGCAAACTCCGAAAGATTTTCCTGAATGCCTCGCAACTCGAGGTTGCAGAACGGTCACCAGTATCCGCGGTAGAAAACAAGCAGCACGGCTTTGGGCTGAGGTATTCCCGGCGACGCGGCAAATAATTGCGCCAGAGCGACAGGTTGCCCATTGCTGTCTGGCAACGTGAAATCCGGGACGCGCTGGCCCACTTGGGGTGCTCCTATGGAGCGAGGAAGGTTTCTGACCTGAACAAAAAGCCAAGCGGAGGCGGCGAGAAACAAAGCCGCCAGCCCGGCGGCAATCGATCCCCAGATCTTTCCGCGATAAATGTGCGATTGGCCGAAGGCGCGGACGACACCGATCAGAAGAAATATTAAGCCGATTGCGGGCAGCGTCAGGTTCAGCCAGGGTAGGGCCGCCGCTGGAACCTTGAAGAAGTACAGGAGATTGCTCAAGATGGCGAGCGCGGTGATGAGCAGGCCAAGCCAGAGAGCGGTGTTGGTTTGTTTTTTGATTGGGGCGGACATCGGTGTAAGAGCGTAACACGTTGGGAGATTGGGTGGCGGGGCTGCAGATAGGCAGCCTTTCGGGGCCCCTTCGTTTCTCCCTTCGGGCGTCAGGGTAAACGGGGCAAGCATCGGTAAACATGCTGCACCCCTAGAACGGCAAAGAGCACAGACTGAAGTCTGTGCCACCGCTAGCGGAGGTTGCACCTCTCTTCGGGGAAGCTCAGGGCAAGCGGGACAGAAATGCTGGGCAGACGACGAGAGAGGTCCCTCGCTCCCGTTGGTCGCTCAGGATAAGCCTCCTTCACCGGATGCTTAGTTAACAATAACTGGCATCACGCTTGTTTTTTCGTAAACACTCATTCTAAAGAGGTTAAAGCCTTTTGTTCTGAGGCGCTTATGTATGTGTTGATTCTGCGTGAGTTAGTTTTGGGTGTGTTTTGCGTAGTTTTAGGCGCCGACCAAGTCTGGGTGGACGCGGTTCGGCTGCGGCGCGGATACGCTCATGTTGAGCGAGCTGGATGCTATGCACTAGAGTTCGGGAGAGGCAGGAGATTGCGGAGGCGGCTTTGCGTTTCATTGGGCCGTGGGTGACGTCGGGCAAGAGGCGGGCGATAGCGGCGCTGAGATCATGGGTAGTGACGTAATCTCCAGAGAAGAAAAAAGATAGGTCGATGTCGACTGGATCGGCGGGGCGGGCTTTAGCTTTCTTGCGGGCGTGGTCGAAGCAGAGGCGCGGATGGCGGTCGGAGAGTGGAGTACGGCAGCGGCGACCGTCGGCAAAGGTGAAGGTGCACAAGGACGCGCGGTCCTGTGGGCGAATCGAGGACATGGGGTGTCTCCTAAGATTGAATTTTGGATTGCTGATGGAAAGAGCCGGGCTAAAGCCCGGCGCCTACAACTTCGATTCAAGCAAGAGCACAGGCAGGAGTGCCCTTCGTTGCTCAGGGCAAGCCTGTGCTATATAAAAAGAAAGGCCTCGCTAAACGCGAGGCGCAATGCTACACAAAAGAATCATACCGAAATAGTAATGAGTTTGTCAAGCGAAAAATGTGGAACTGCCCCACCCTTGCAAGAGGCAAATTCGCAAGGATGGGCCACCCAAAACCTCTAGAGCGTGACCCATTCGCATATATTTCCTTTCATCTCCCTCGCCAGCGGTCTTGTATCTAGATATTATCTAGATATGCTGCGGTTCGATTGGGCCGAGCGGAAGAACAAGGTCAATCGGACGAAACATGGAGTTTGGTTTGAAGAGGCGCAGAGCGTTTTCAGCGATCCGCAGGCACGCGTTTTCCTTGATCCAGAGCATTCCGAGGAAGAGGAGCGATTCCTGCTCCTCGGATTGAGTTCAGCAGCAAGGCTGCTCGTCGTCGTTCACTGTTACAGGGAATCCGATTCCGTGGTTCGGATCATTTCGGCGCGGAAGGCTATCCGGGAGGAGATTCGATTTTATGAAGAAGGCGTATGATTTTTCCAAATTGAAAGAGATCAAGAATCCCTACGCGGGCAAGAAAAAGGCCGTGGGAATCAATTTGAGTCCGGAAGTTGTGGACTATTTCAAGGGACTGGCGGAGGAGACGGGACTTCCTTATCAGAAGCTGATCGATCTGTATCTACTCGACTGCGCGAAGAAGCGGAAGAAGTTGAGGATGAAGTGGGTGGCATAGCGGCGAGGGCACGATTGAATTGGGGATGAAGGTCTATCCTTCCTGCCCGACGTAGAGAGGCAAAAATCAAAACACCCACGTGTAAAACCGACACGTGGGGCACACGCGCGCGTACTGGCCTGAAGGGACAAACCCTCCCGAGTATTTCATCCTGCTGAGACAAAAACTAACCTAAGCGCTTGGGATATGATAAGCTGTGATCGTGCCCACAGTACTTAGATTTGTGGGTCTGCGGGTGGTGATTTATTTCAACGATCACCGCCCCGCTCATGTTCATGTCATTGGGCGAGGGTGTGAGGCGGTATTCGATTTGCACTGTCCGGCTGGGCCGGCAGCGCTGTGCGAGAATTACGGATTTTCGCGGCGCGACATCGCAACTATCGAATCCAACATGGCGGCAGTGGTGAGCCTGCTTTGCCAAGCTTGGGAGGAAATGCATGGAATCCAATGAACTATTCGAAGTGGCGAAGCGGCGCGGGAAAGCGTTGCGGGAATCCGCTCCCCGAGCGTTGTCGGCGCGATACGACCGGCGAAGCGGGCGGATTGTGATTCGACTGAGTTCCAATCTGGAGGTGAGCTTTTCGCCGCGCGACGCGCAAGGCTTGGAACACGCTACGCCGGCAAAACTCCAGGACATTGAGGTGACGCCTTCGGGCTTTGGCATTCACTTTCCGAAACTGGATGCGGATCTTTATGTGCCCGCGATTCTGGAAGGATTTCTGGGATCGAAGAAATGGATGGCCGCACGGCTAGGGCAGCGAGGTGGAAAGTCCAGGAGCGCAGCTAAACGCGCAGCTTCCAAGAGGAACGGAGTCCTAGGCGGAAGGCCGCGAAAAGGAAGCGCGGCCTAGGCGTTCAGGCTGGTGAAGAGGGATGCCGCCCTGAAGGCGCTACGGATGGCAAAGAGCACAGACTGAAGTCTGTGCCACCTAGCGGAGGTAGCCCCAGTTGTGGAGTTTGTCGGAGTCTTCGACCCAGCGGTCGCCGATGTCGGTGCGGTAGTACATGTTGGCGATCATTATATTTTTGATGCGGGAGTAGACCTGGGCTTGGGCTTGGAGCATGGTTTGGCCGGTGCCGATGACGACCAGAACGACGCCGCTGGTGCCGGCGATTAGCCACTGGCCTTTGACTTCTTTTACATCTTCGATGTGGATGCCGTCGAAGTTGGGCTTTTTCAAAACGATGGCGCCGTTTTTGGAGAAGGATTCGAAGGTGGGCTCGTCGTCGAAGGGGAATGGAGGGACGACGATACGCACGCCGATTTGGAAGCCGCTGCGCGTGCGCCATTTAGGGTCGGCGCCGGTGGCGAGTTCCCAGAAGAGATCGCTGATAGGCGTTAGCATGCCCTCTTGCTGGATGCTGATGGTGGGATAGCCGAAGCGGCTGGTGAATTCGAGCGGATAGATGCCGTTGTTATTGACGATGCAATTCAAATCGATGTATCCGACGTAGCCTTCTTCGGTGAGCTTGGGCTCCATTTTGAGGAGCGTTTGATTGAAGAGGCGGTTGGGGTCGCTCCAAAACATGGAGGTGCCCATTTCGCCGGTGGGCGGGCCGATGTTGCCGGGGAAAAGCTTTTTGTGTTCGAAATTGATGTTGACGGGGGTGATGAATTTTTTGCCGTTGAAGAAAGCGCCGACAGCGACTTCCACGCCGGTGACGCGGCGCTGTAACTGGAAGACTTTGATTTCGTCGGAGAAGGCGCGCTTGTAGGCTTCGAGCATGCGGACGACGTCGTCGCCGTCTTCTTCCTCGCCTACGAAAAGGCGGCGTTTTACGTTTTGTGCTTCCCCGCTGGGCTTGATGACGTAGCGGTCGGGATTCTTCATCACGAATTCGATGGCGGGATCGAAGGAATCGAAATCCTGATAGGGGATGATATTGACGCCGGCTTTTTTCAACTCTTCCTGGCCGAAGGAGCGATCGTCTTCAAGGCGATCGGTGTATTCCGTGCCGCCGATGACGGGCTTCCCCGCCGCGCGAAGAGCCTGGGCCTTGGCGCCTTGACCCAAAGTGTCATCGAAAACGATGATATCGGCCCACTTGGTGTCGCGCTCCCAATCTTTGGATTTGGGGACGAAGCCATCGGCGATGTCGCGTTCTTTTTCGGCTTCGATGTAATAGCGGACGTCGTGACCTTCTTTGAGAACTTGCCAAGCGATATCACCGATGAGACCGGAGAGCGAGACAAAGAGAAATTTGCGTTTTTCCATTTAGATCAGTGGGCTGCTGGCCGCGGCTCCTCGGAAGCGTGAACGCCGTATAGTATCGGCGGCGGGCGGGAACATTGTTACATTTCGTTGAAAATAATTGAAGTGTGAGCGTGGCGCAAGGCAACCCACTGGGGCCAAAAGGTGCATCACAGGGGGTGGGAACGCCCAGGCGCTTACAGGGTAGATAGGGCCTGTCCATGAGTGCAAAATTCTTGCTCCACCTGGCCTTTCGTTCAGGTTATACTTGGTCGTTCCCGCCGGTTGAGAAGTGTTGAGATGGTTGGGTGTGAGCTGAGCCAGTTTCCAGCGGGTTTAGCCTAGAATTGCGGCGAGGAACCCGACATTCGCGAGAGAGGTGAAGTTTGGGTCGAATTGTACGAAGTGCAACCTCAAAGCTATGTGTAGCTGGGAAAAGTCTAGCGCTCTTTACTCTTGGGGCGCTATTTTTGCTGGGAGCGACGTCGGTCGACGCCCAGATATTCCACAAGAAGAAGGTCGATAAATCGACCAGCGTAGACAACAACGCCCAGCCTGACAAGATTTTGTACGACAGGGCGATGGACGACGTCAAGCACGGCCGGCAAGAGGTTGGCCGGCTAAACCTGCAGACGCTTATCAACACCTATCCGGATAGCGAGTATCTGGCGAAGGCGAAGCTGGCGATCGCGGATTCGTATTACAAAGAAGGCGGAACTTCGAATCTGGCGCTGGCCGTCTCTGGCTACAAAGACTTCATCGTGTTCTTCCCTTTTCTGCCGGAAGCCACTTACGCGCAAATGCAGGTGGCCATGGTCCATTTCAAACAGATGGACAAACCCGATCGGGACAGGACGCATGCACTGGCGGCGGAGGAAGAGTTTCAGATTTTTCTCCAGAAATATCCGAGTGACCCGCTAGCGCCGGATGCGACGCAGCACCTGAGAGAAGTACAGGAAGTGCTGGCGGAAGGCGAATACCGCATCGGCTACTACTATTACGTGAAGGGCGACAAGCGAGCGGCGGCGGCGAGGCTGCTGATGGTCACTAATAGATATCCGCTCTTCAGCAAGTCCGATCAAGCGCTGTGGATGATGGGAGACATATTTGCGACGAGCGAGCACAAAGATGTTGCTTCGCTCTACTATGCGAGGATTGTGAAGAATTATCCGTTGTCCAGTTTGGCGCCGGGAGCCAAAGACAAGCTTAAATCGTCCGGAGTGCCTATCCCGCAAGCTGATCCTAACGCGCTTGCATGGATGACGGCGGAACAGAATACACCGAGACCGCACACGCCTGTGTATAAGAGACCGCTCGATTTAATAAAAGGCGGTCCAAACGGGGAGTTTCTGACAGCCGCGAGAACCGGAGCTCCGAACATGCAGCCGGAGTCCGATCAGTCCGCCGGGGATTTGCTGACGCCCGGTGGAAAATCGGCGGCAGGGGGATCTGGAACTGCACTCGTACAGACGGTAGTCCCGGGACAAGCCACGACTGGCACGGCTGAGACGGTTGGATCGGAGAACGCGGCTCCAGCCACGAACGATGGCACGGCGAGCGCGCCTGCGACAAGTGAACCTCCAAAGGATGCGGGAGCAGAGGTGGCTCCGACTGCCGCTGCGCCGACAACGGCCACACCTGCTGCAGCAAGCGACGAGGCTGCGAAGAATCCTCCAGCAGCAGCGGGTGCAGCAGAAACACCTGCGAAGAGTGACGCGACAGACGCAAGTTCGGCGCCGGCCACGGATGCAGCGAAAACCGGCGACTCCACAAACAGCGACGATTCCAAGAAGGAATCCAGCAGCAAGAAGAAGAAGGGATTGCGCAAGCTAGTGCCCTGGTAGTCTGCACCGCGAGATAACGGGATTGCGAAGAGGGGTGCGGCTAAGGCTGCACCCCTTGTTTTTTGGCCTTGGGATGCTCCGAAAAGGGGCGGAAAGGGCATATTCATTTCCGACACACAGGTACCGCGAGGAGATTGACGGCCAATACGCCGGGTGCTCCAATACTGTGGAGTCTTAAATAAGAAGGCGGCCGCAGAGAATTCATTTTCGAAGCGACCGCAGAGCGGTTAATTCTTAGGCGGCCGCAGAGCGGCCGATATTTGAAGCGGCCGCAGAGCGGCCGACATGCAAGACACGGGTGAAGTACATCCGGAGGAAGCTTAGTGGCCAGGATCCTAGTAGCCGACGATAACAGCAACATCCAGAAGATGGTGGGGCTTGCCCTAAAAGATCAGGGTATAGACGTCGTCGCCGTCGGCAATGGCGAAGCGGCGGTGCGGAAGATTTCTGATATTCGTCCGGATCTCGTGCTGGCGGATGTGTTCATGCCTGTCCGCAACGGATACGAAGTTTGCCAATACGTGAAATCGGACAGCACGCTTGCGCACATTCCGGTGATTTTACTGGTCGGAGCTTTCGATCCGCTCGACGAACAAGAAGCACAAAGAGTCGGGGCGGACGGCGTATTGAAGAAGCCCTTTGTTCCACCTGATCCGCTGATTTCAATGGTGAAATCCGCGCTGGCGCGCGCGGGCGTTTCGATTGGCGGAGTGGCACCGCCGCCGCAGGTGAAAGAAGAACCGATACGCGTGGCGGAAATGCTGGCGCCGAGAGCGGCACCGGTTCCCCGAGAGATTCCGAGCGTGGCCGCGCTTGCGTCGGTTCCAGAATTTCCATCGATCGAGAGCGAGCCGCTACACGAAGATCTGCCTGAACTGCCGGCACCCGTAAAGATTGACGCGGGATCGCAGCCGTTGGCTTTTGGGAGCATGCTCGAATCGCCTGTAACAGAAGAAGAAGGAATTGAAGAGGCAACAACGGCGCGGCCGCAACTGGAGCGCGATTGGAATTCGGGCGATAAGGACGATGAGGTTGAAGAGGAAGAAGAGGAAGGCCAATCCAGTTCGTGGAGGCGCGATGCGGGCGACTCGATGGGCGAAGAGGAAGCAGCAACTGGAGCGGTGAAGGATTGGCGCGAGACAGCCTTCGCAGAAGCGCCAGGGCGCAAATCGAGAAACGAATCCTGGGCGCCGCAAAAAGAGATTTCGAGATTTGAGGAAGCATCAGAAACAGAGCAGAGCGTAGGCGCAATGGTAACGGACGCGCCGGTATCGGAATCAAGTCTGGTGGCAGAGCCCGCGGCGGCATTTACGGAAGACGCGTGGGCTGCTGCGCTGAGTCCTAAGGCGACGGTGGAAGCAGCAACGATGGAAGCGCCTGTGCTTCCAAATGAGAAAGTACCGAAGATTGCAGACGCTCAGGCAGAGACTCAGGCCGTGATTCAGGATGCTCCAGCAATCACGCCGACAGTAGTTGAGCCAACCCCTGAGCCTGAAAAGCCTGCGACAGCGAACTCGTGGTTCTCTTCTGTGGCCAGTCCTTGGGACACGGAAGCGCAGAAAGCTAGCCGGCTTGCATCTACCTGGGATGCTCCGGCAATTAGCGCGCCCGTGGCAAATACGATTTCCGAGACTGTTGCGCCTCAAGTCCACGAAGAGGCTGCGAAAGAAGATCCAGCGGCGACGGTTGATGCACTGGCGCCAGCAGTAAGCCAGGACGTCCAGGCGAAGGTCGAAGAGGCCGCTTTGCCCCCGGCGACTGTGGAAGCTATTCGCGAAGAAGCCCATCAGGTTGCAGAAACTGCAGTGCAGGAAGCGCCTGCCGTGGAAACAACCTCAAAGGCATCTGACCCCAGCATGGAAGACATGGTTGCCAAGGTACTCGCCAAGATGAGCCCGGAAATGTTGCAGGCTGTCACTCGCGATATTCTTAAGAATGTCGTGGAATCAATGGTTCGCGACGAGCTGAACGCGAAGAAGCAGTAGTTCCCTGCCACTCAAGAAAATTCTTTAATTTTTGTTCGCGATTGAATTTCTAGCGGCTTAGTCGCGAGGTCAAAGTAAGTTGTTAGCCGTAATCGCGATCAAGCTTTGGTAGTCACTTCTTCAGCCAGCCAAATAATTCCAGCCAGTCGGTAAACCTTTCGATCCAATGATCTGTAGGGAGGTTTTGCTTTCGCATTCCGAAGCCGTGGGCGCCTTTCTCATACATATGCAGTTCGGCCAGCTTGTGAGCGCCGGTCCATTTTTCGTACAAAGCCACGCTATCGGGTGCGAGTCCGAGATTGTCGTCGGTGGCGGCAGCGATGAACATTGGCGGCGCGTCCGCCGGGACGGGAACGTCTATGAGTCTTCCTGCCGCTCCGTAGATCACGGCGACGAAGGCGGGCCGGCCATCCGGCGCGTAACGGAAGGCAACTCCGGCAGCGACCGTTCCACCGGCGGAGAACCCCATGATGCCGACGCGATCGGGAGAGACTCCCCAGTCCGATGCGTGCTTTCGAACATAGGTGACCGCGGCCAAGCCATCGGCAATGGAGAGGGGAACGATCTTATCTATTACCTCTTGAAATTTCTTCCGGTCCGCAAACAGCGCGGCGAATTCTTCGGTAGCGTCCTCGCCGGTGCGCTTGAGGCGGTACTTCAGCACAAAGGTGGTGACGCCTTTCGCGGCCAGATACTTGGCGGCGGCGGTGCCTTCGCTATTGATAGAGAGGGCCATAAAACCACCGCCCGGGCAGATCACCATTGCGGTGCCGTTATTCAGCTCCGCAGAAGGCTTGAATACGGTCAGTGTTGGCTTTGTTACGTTGGCGACGACTTCGGTGTTCCAGCTTTTCGAGAAATACTCTTTCTCAGGATAGTTCTCCTGCGCGGAGCCGGGAGGGGTGCCGGGATAAAGGGGAATGACATCTTGAGCGGCTGCGTGAGGAGCCAGGAAAAATACTAGGCACAGAGTTCGAAGGAGGAATGTTTTCATGGGCGCATAGTCTAGCAGAGAGTCGTACCTGCAGAGCTGGAGATCAGAATTCAATTCGCTGAGGGATCCGGTTTCTTAATGCGGCGACGTCGGGATATCTAATCACTCGCCGAAATATGCAAACCGACTGATCTGCCGCTCAGGTAGAGCCCAATAGCGGCCTTATTCTTGGAATCCCTTGCGGACCAAACTGTCATCTGTGCGCCTGAACGTTCGTCGGCCTCGATGTTCTGTTGCGTCAACCAACTGCTGGGTATCAGCAAGCGCAGCAACGCTTCGAGATCGAGAAACTCACTTTCCGCGGTTGCCTCGGAACCTTGCGGCCAGTAGCAAACGTACTGCGTTGCTGGCTTACCAGGCGGTCGTGACAAAGTCGCTTTAACCCTCTTTGCGGATACCGGAGCGAAGCCGGCGCCCGAGAAGGGTTCGTTTCTTGAGGAGGAACTTGTGTTCGCAGAAGGCTCGGCATGAATCATGCAGCTTGCCGCCCCGGAGAGCTTGACCGTGCCCCCGATCAAGGAGCTTCTGGAGGGCACGGAACTCCCGTTCTTAACAGTTAATTGCGCCGCTAATTGCCGGAACGAACTCGCGCGGTTTTCCAATACTTTTTTGAGTCCCTGGCACAAATCGTCGCAGTCGCCGTATCTTTTCGATGAACGCTCTCCGGAGTCCTCCGCCGCAGGCTCAGCTCGCACGCTAGTTGTAGGCGTTGGCGCAGGAATTGCCGGGATAGTAGTTGCCGCCGCGGGCTGCGGTATCAGTGCTGGGGCAGAAGCTGTGCGTGGCTGCGGTGCTTTAGACTTCGCGGATGCTGACAGCTCTAAAGCTTTCGACTGCGGCGCCGGATTCCGCGCGAGATTCACAGAGGAGTTCAGCCAAAACGATATCCTTGCCGTGCCATCGCTCTGTCGAACGGTTTGCAGATGCAATGGACACTGACCGAGGTAAGGTCCTTCGGCGATGTAAAGTTCCTCCGCGTGATAAGGGCCGTAGTTGGTAGTTTCAAGGCGGGGTGGGTCACAACCCTGCGGGCCGGCGTCTACATAGTGATCGACACCGATCGACTCGTTCTTGAATTGCCACAGATACTGGAGCTCATGAAGGTCAGCCATTGTCTTGCTGTACCACTCCTCGGCTTCCTGTGCTGGAAGCTCCGCGGAGCACATGTATACGGGCACTTCACTAGCCAACCAGAAATCCGTGTGGCAGGGAACATGGATTGAACCGACAGACAGGTCCGGCTTAGGCGGTGTGAGTTTGGGGTCTCTAGCCTTGAGCGGTGTGATGCCGCGAAATTCGCGAAAATCTGTTTCCGCCGCATAAAGAATATATTGGAGGCTCCAGCAAGCCCTGTCCTGCTGGTTCTTACATTGCGCGGACGCCGGAACAGCAAAAAAACTCGCACAAAAAAGAGGAAGCGAAAGAGAAAGAAACCAAGAGATTTTTCCGTTCATGATGTGCCTGCCCCCGAGATAAGACACACTTGTACTGTAAGCAAGGACAGAGCAGGGAGTGCCCCGGCGGCAGCAAGTGCGTACTTCACCGACTTCAGCTACGCACAAACTATCCTGCAGTTGCAATTAAACAGATGGGATTGCCGCCGTGCAGGTTGCCCATCCCTTACGGAAGGAATCGGCCCCCCGCGCGTGCGTACCCACCTCAGTTCGATTTATCGAACTCACTCGGCAACAACCCAGTGTGACGAAAATTGTTGCGCGGTTCTCTGTGCAGTTGATTTTGAATTGGGGGGGACTAGTACTTCATTCATTCGTCAACGCGTGCTCTCTAGGCTCAGACGGATCGGTCATCAAGTGGGAAATATTGCGGGACCGATTGAATCGATGGCGCTCCACCAACCCTTGAGAGTGGCACTACTTATCTGAACCTAACAATGTAGCCGGCCAATTCCTCCACGAAATAGCGCTTGTCAGTTTTGCCAGTGGACAGACCAGCAGCATGCCTTCAGCATCGCAAGCGATTTCGCAGGGGTGTACCTACGGAGAAACTGACTCTATGAAGTTTCGGTTCAGATCGTTAGTCGTTGCTTCCGTCGCCATGCTCGCAGCTGATGCTTTGACTGTTCGAGCGCAGCAGAAACCCAGAGACATCCCTGCGTCGATTACCACGCCGGACAAAGTAGAGACACGAATTGGCACCATGGAGTTCAAGGACGGCATGCCGAGCAAGGAGACCTTGGACAAAGTCTACGACAACCTGGACTTCACGCATGCATTTGAGGCATTCGTCAACACATTCCAGGGCGTGAACATGGCGGCCATCCGAGAGGCGAACGCCACCATCGGGGTCAAGGACAACGAAATCATCGTGTTCTCTGAACTGATGGATGCCAAGTCGCTGTTCCTGACGGCGAACGCGGACACAGTCTATTTCATCGGGTTCATCGACCTAAGCAGTGGTCCCATGGTGCTCGAGACTCCACCTAAGGCGCTGGGCACGCTCGATGATTTCTGGTGGCGCTGGGTGATCGACTTCGGCGCACCCGGCCCGGATCGCGGTGAAGGCGGTAAATACCTGATCCTGCCGCCGGGTTATGACGGCCCACTGCCTGCGGGCGGATACTTTATCGCTCGCTCGCGGACGACGCGCGTCGCAATGCTCGGGCGCAGCTTCATGGAGAAGGATGATCCCAAACCCACCGTCGAACTGATCAAAAAGACAGCCAAGATCTATCCGTACGTCGATGGCGGCGTCGGCACTAGTGTCGCGGAGTTCCTCACCGGTAAAACCAAACTCGCGTCCCCGGCCGCGCCGCCGCCGACCGTGTTCCACGAGGCGAGTGGCAAATCGTTTAGCACCATTCCACCCAACGATTTCCACTTCTACGAGTTGCTTAACGGCGTCGTGCAACAGGAGCCCGCCACAGCGCTCGA
Organism: uncultured Acidobacteriota bacterium; assembly: GCA_963784015.1. Taxonomy (GTDB): domain Bacteria; phylum Acidobacteriota; class Terriglobia; order Acidiferrales; family UBA7541; genus Acidiferrum. The sequence continues at coordinate 1,375,852 of CAWAPX010000013.1, read as the reverse complement.
CCCCGAGTTGATGGGACCCTTGGCCGCCATCGGTATCATCAAAGGCAAACCATTTGCCCCCGATGCGCGAATGAAGAAGATTCTCACAGAAGCTCTCGCGCTGGCCAACGCCACCTCGCGAAGTCTGCTTATGAATCCGCGCGATCCCAGCTGGTATTACTATCCCGGATCGGCGTGGATGAATTTCCTTTTCGAATCCGGTTCCGAGTTCGAGACGCCGATTCCAATGGTCACACGCGAAGGAGTGAAGCCCTTTCCGCCCACCGGCTATCGCCAGTTGGATGCGCGCACGGCGTTTTTCTACGGCGTTACCGGCATCACGCCCGCGATGGCGATGCGCTTGCCCGGCATCGGATCGCAATATTTGTTCGCCTTGGTCGATGCAAATAAACAGTATTTTGACGGCGGCAAAACGTATAAGGTCACGCTGCCGAAGGGTATCCCGCAGGCGAACTTCTGGTCGTTCACGCTGTACGATAATCAGACACGCTCGATGCTCGACACTCCGCAACGTTACCCGCGCGCGGGCAGCCAGAGCTATCCGTCCCCGGCCGCTGAACCGGACGCCGACGGCTCCACGACAGTTTACTTCGGCCCGAAACAACCAGAAGGCGTCAAACGGGGCAACTGGATTCAGACGATGCCAGGCAAAGGTTGGTTCACGATCCTGCGCCTTTACAGCCCACTCGAACCGTTCTTCGACAAAACATGGCGGCCGAGCGAGATTGACATGGTTAAGTAGTCGAGACCTTGCATCTAACCATTTGTTTCATCCTGTCGATTTGACATAACTCTTCCTACTGATCCACGAGCGAATCTTGCCCAGAATTGACGGAGCTGGTTTTTGCCCCGTATAGTCGAATATTACCGTTGACGACTTGAAACAGCTTGCATGGACGGAAGAGGGCGGGCCAAGGCCCGCCCGTGCTGTGGCGGAGATGCGTTCCTAATGGCTCGAGAAATTGCTAAGGCTTACGAACCGGGGCAGATAGAGCCGCGATGGGCGGAATATTGGGTCGCGGAAAAGTTATTTAAGGCGGATGTGAGCGCGCCGGGACCTGTGTTTTCGATCGTGATTCCTCCGCCGAACGTTACCGGCTCGCTGCACATCGGTCACATGCTGGAGCATACGGAGATCGATATCCTTACGCGCTGGCACCGGATGCGCGGGTACAACACTTTGTACTTGCCGGGGACGGATCATGCGGGAATTTCGACGCAGCGCGTCGTTGTGAAACAGCTGATGGATCAAGGGATTGACTACCAGAAGCTGGGGCGCGAGGAGTTTGAAAAGAGAGTTTGGGCGTGGAAAGCGGAGGCAGGCGGCCAAATCACAGCGCAGATGCGCGGCATTGGGGAAAGCTGCGACTGGTCGAGGGAGAGATTTACGCTTTCGCCGGAAATGTCACGCGTTGTACGCAAAGTTTTCGTGCAGCTTTACAGAGAGGGATTGATTTATCGCGAGACGCGGCTGGTGAACTGGTGTCCGGTTTGCTTGACGGTGTTGAGCGATCTAGAGGTGAACCACGAGGAACGCCAAGGACATCTTTGGCATATCCGTTATCCAGTGGCAGGGACCACGGAATTTGTAGTGGTGGCAACGACGCGGCCGGAAACGATGCTCGGCGACACGGCGGTGGCGGTGAATCCCGAGGATGAGCGGTACGCGGGGCTGGTGGGCAAGAGCGTCGTATTGCCGTTGATGAACCGAGAGATTCCGATTATTGCGGATGCGATGGTGGACCGGGAATTCGGAACGGGAGCTGTGAAGATTACGCCGGCGCACGATCCGAATGACTTTGAAGTGGGCAAGCGGCATGGGCTTGCGGAAATTGATGTGATGACCGATGACGGGCACATGAGCGCGGCGGCGGGAGCGTATGCGGGGCTCGACCGGTTCGAAGCGCGCAAGAAGATCGTGGAAGATTTGAAGGCGTTGGGCTTGCTTGAGAAGGTTACGGACCACGCGCACGCGATTGGAATTTGCGAACGAAGCAAGACGATTGTTGAGCCACGGATTTCGACGCAGTGGTTCTGCGCGATGAAGGGGCTGGCGGCGCCTGCGCTGCGGGCGGTGCGGGAGTGGGAGCCGGGTAAAGAAAATACGATTCAGATTGTGCCGGACAACCGGCGGCAAGAATTTTTGAACTGGCTGGACAATATTCGCGATTGGACGATTTCGCGGCAGCTTTGGTGGGGGCACCGGATTCCGGCGTGGTATTGCGGGGATTGCGAGGAGTTGATCGTCGCGGAAGAAGCGCCGACGAAGTGTACGAAATGCGGATCAGAGAAGTTGCGGCAGGATCCGGATGTGCTGGATACGTGGTTTAGTTCGGGGCTGTGGCCGTTTTCGACGCTGGGCTGGCCGGAGAAGACGGCGGATTTTGAAAAGTACTATCCAACGACGCTTTTGATCACCGGCTATGACATTTTGTTTTTCTGGGTGGCGCGGATGGCCATGCTCGGCATTCACTTCACTGGAAAAGTGCCGTTTCGCGCGGTGTATTTGCATTCGCTGGTGAGGACGGGCAGCGGCGAGAAGATGTCGAAGTCCAAGGGGACGGGACTCGATCCGGTGGTGCTGAATCAGCAGTACGGGACCGACGCCATGAGGTTTTGCCTGGCGTCGATGGCGGCGCCGGGGACGGATATTATTTTGTCGGATGACCGGCTGGCGGGCGCGCGGAATTTCGCTAATAAGATTTGGAATGCGGCGCGGTTCTTGTTTATGAATTTGGAGAAGTTTGAGCAGGGTGGGACGGGGATTGAGGAGTTGGCCTCGCCGGAGGTGCGGGCGGGCGCACCTTATGCTTTCGAAGGAAGTGTGCCGCTGGTGGATCAATGGCTGTATTCGAGGCTGACGATCACGATTGAGACTGTGAACGAGGCGCTTAAGAATTACCGGTTTCACGAAGCGGCGCAGAACGTGTATCAATTTTTCTGGGGAGATTTTTGCGATTGGTATATCGAGTGGGTGAAGCCGGAACTGCAGAATGCAAACCGTGAACGAGCTGTTGTGGCTTGGAAGAATTTGTTTGCGGCGTTCAATGATGCGTTGAGACTTGTTGCACCCGTTCATGCCGTTTTTGACTGAGGAGTTGTGGCATCAGTTGCCGCAGGCGCCCGGCGCAAAGTCGATTGCGCTGGATAAATTCCCTGCTCCGCGGACTCATTGGGCAAACGGTGGCAAAGAGATTGGATTGATGAGCCAATTCCAGATGATGCAGGAAGTCGTGACCGCATTGCGCAACATTCGCGCCGAGATGAAGCTCGACCCGAAAAAGCGCATCGCCGCGGAATTGTATAGTTCCGATAGCGCGACGCGAGATGCAATCGACCGAAGCAAGGATGGCATCGTGCGATTGGGGCTGCTATCCGAGTTGGCGATTTCGAGCAAGTCCTTGGACCAGGTGGGCGGAGCTGTGCGCTCGACGGCACAATTTGATGTTCGGGTTGTGTATTCCGATGTGGTGGATGTGGAGGCGGAGAAGGCGCGACTGAAGAAAGAGATCGAGGGATTGCAGAAGGCGATTTCGTCGAAAGAGAGCCAGTTGGGGAACGAAACTTTTCGCAGCAAGGCGCCTGAAAAGATTATTCGCGGGTTGGAGGCGACACTCGGGGAGCAGCGGATTGAGCTGCAGAAAATTGTCGAACGATTAGGGCAGCTGTGAATTATGGCGTGAGCTGGGCGGGTGGAGTGGTTTGCTAGGGGCAAGCTCGGAAAGCTCGGAAATCACAGAGTACAGGCAAGAGTGCCTGTGCTACTTGAGGTAAGCTTACACGGCGGCAGCAGGCTCAGAGGATAGGCTTGGTTTGCACAGACTGAAGTCTGTGCCACATCAATGGCTCAAGAAACTCTTCCAGGAACTACTGACAAACGGCTGGCGGCGTTGCTGACGCTGCTGGCGGAGAACGCGACGATCGTGATCAGCGGGGCGCGGATTGCTCGGGAAATTGGTGTGTCGCGGTCGATGGTGTGGCAGTGGGTGCGGCAATTGCGCGGACTTGGCGTGCGCGTGAAGGGAAAAGCTGGCTCGGGATATTTTCTCGAGAAAGTGCCGGATATTTTGACTCCGGACATGTTGCGGCAGCGATTGAAGGGGAGCCTTTTCGGAAAGCACATCCATCATTTTTTCAAGACGGATTCGACGAATCGCGTGGCGCTGGAATTAGGACACGCCGGTGATCCGGAAGGCACGGTGGTGCTCGCAGAAGAGCAGACCGCCGGCAAAGGACGCGCGGGACGTACGTGGCAATCGGACCGAGCTGCAGGAATTTACGTGACGCTGCTTTTGCGGCCGCGGCTCGCTCCGGTGCAGGCGCCGCTTTTGACTATGATGGCAGGCCTTTCGGCGCGCGCGGCTATCGAAGCGCAAACGGGATTGGCGCCGGATCTCAAGTGGCCAAATGATTTGCTTCTGGGTGGGAAGAAGGTGGGTGGGATCCTGACGGAAATGCACGCTGAGCCGTCGCAAGTTCGATTTGTGATCGTGGGAATCGGCTTGAACGTGAACCAGGAGAAGTTCACGGGAGATTTGGGGACGACAGCGAGTTCGCTGCGGCTGGAAACAGGTAAGCAGGTTTCGCGGCTGGAGTTGCTGGTGCGGTTGTTGCGAGAATTCGAGAACGACTACAATCGTTTTGTGCGAGAAGGATCGGGCGCGGTGACAGAGAAATTCGAGGCCGTGTCCAGTTACGCTCAGGGGAAACGCGTTCGGGTGACCAACGGCACCGAGAGTTTTGCGGGGACAACGGCGGGACTCGCGCCGGAAGGATTGTTGTTGGTGAAGCGCGACGATGGGCGGGTGGTGACCGTTATATCCGGAGACGTGACGGAGGCGCGGTAGTTGATGCGCGCTCCCTCACGGATTACGTTTCGGGCGTCTGGGTCGCAGCATGCTGCGACCCTACAAGGGACTTCTTTATGCTGCTGACGATTGATGTCGGAAACACGAATACGGTGCTGGGCGTTTTTCGCGGCGAAGAGTTGATTGCCAACTGGCGGTTGACGACCGCGCGGCAGCAAACAATTGACGAGTACGGTGTCCTTACGCGGAATTTGTTTACTATCGCTGGCTTGGACCGAGAGTCGATCAGCGGCGTGATCATCAGTTCTGTTGTGCCGCCGGTGAATTGGACGCTGGCGGAGATGTCGCGGATTTATTTTGGGCAAAAGGCCCTATTTGTGGAAGCTGGCGTGAAAACCGGGATGGCAGTGTTGGTGGACAATCCGCTCGAAGTGGGCGCGGACCGGATCGTGAATGGCGTGGCGGCGTTTCACAAATACGGTGGCCCTTGCATCGTGGTGGATTTTGGGACGGCGATTACGTTTGATGCGATTTCAGCGCGTGGTGAGTATCTTGGCGGAGTGATTGCTCCAGGGCTGGGGATTGCTTCGGAAGCGCTGTTTGCACGGGCCGCTAGGTTGCCACGGGTGGAGATCAAGGATCCGGGAAAAGTGATTGGGACGAATACCGTTACGCACATGCAGGCGGGGCTTTATTATGGCGCGGTGGACATGGTGGACGGGATGCTCACGCGCATGAAGGCGGAGATGGGTGGCGAAGTGAAGGTGGTAGCTACCGGCGGGCAAGCGAGATTGGTTGCGAAAGGTTCGAAACAAATTCAGGATACAGATGAATTCCTGACGTTGACGGGGCTACGGCTGATCTGGGAGAAGAATCAGCCCACCGAAGCAGGAAAAGGAGCCGCGGCGAATCGTGGCGCGCGAACGGCTGCGCCAGAACCAATTCCGGCGAAGAAAGCTCTGAGATAGGAAGGCATTGGGGCTCGGCGCGGCTGTGGGGCGCCGGTCGTTGGTACAAGCAAGAGACAGACAAGAATGTCTGTCCCACCGGTGCGGCGAATTACATGGATAGCTGGAACTACTTCAATTACTTCACGGAAATTGAAAATTATTTCTGGAAGAAGCGCGGAGCGCATTTGCTGGTGTCTCCGCTGGATTGGGCGATCATGGAAACATGGCAGAAGGCGGGGGTTCCGCTGGACGCTGTGTTGAAGGGGATCGATCGCGCGTTCGAGAGTTATCAGCGGTCGCGGCGCGGTGCGGGGAAACCGCTGAAGAGCCTAGCGTACTGCACGGATGCGGTGCTGGAAGCGGCGGAAGAACAACTGGAGGCTGCGGCCGGTAGAGCGCCGAAGAATGGAAACGCCGCGGCGAAAGAGCCTTTTTCGCGGGAAGAGTTGCGAGCTTATTTCGCAAAGAATGCCGCGCAAATTGCGAGCGTTGCGGATGCTAAGGGGTTGTTAACTGCGGAGTTCGCGAGCCGTTTGCGAGAGATTGCGCAGTCGCTCAAGGGCATGGCGACGCTTCTCGATGCGCCAGGCACGCTGGACTTAGAGGATTTGGAGAGGCGGCTAACGATTTTGGACGACAAACTGATGGCGCTGCTGATGAGCGCTGTGAGTGAAGAGACGATGTTGAAGATCCGGCGGGAGATGGATGGGCAGCTTGCGGCATACAGACGCAAAATGAAAGCGGAACAGATCGCGCTGGTCGAAAAACAGTTTTTGCAGAAGCGGCTGCTTGAAGAATTTCGTTTGCCGCGGCTGAGTTTGTACTACTTTTCCTGAAGCACGCTTTCCAGAAGCAATTGCCTTTTCTTTCCACGCGAAAAATCGCAGAATGGGACCTTACCAATATGTCAGACGAGTTACGATTATCGATTGAGAAGCTAGTGTACGGGGGCGACGGTCTCGGGCACGCGGATGGCAATACTGTTTTTGTGCCGTTCGTGTTGCCGGGAGAAGAGGTGCGCGCGGCCGAGAAGTCCAAAAAGAAAAAAGTGGTGTGGGCAAAGTTAGTGGAGGTGACGTCGGCGTCGAAAGAGCGCATCGCAGCGCCGTGCCCGCATTTCCAGACCTGCGGCGGCTGCCACTACCAGCACATTACGGCTGGCGAGCAAGTACGTTTAAAGAAAGACATTTTGCGGGAGACGCTCTCACGGCTCGGTGGAATTTCCTGGGACGGGGCAATTCAGGAGCATACCGCGGAGCCGTATGGATACCGGAATCGCGCACAATGGGCTGTGAAGAGCGGGATGCCCCGTGCGCTGGGATATTTCTTGCCAGAGAGCTCGTTCATTGTGCCGATTGACCAGTGCCCGGTGCTTTCCCCAAAGCTGGCGCAAACTTTTGGGCAACTGCAAGAAATGGCGCGGTCTGGCGCTTTGCCCGAAGGAATCCTCGAGATTGAAGCGTTCGCTGACTCGGCGGACGAGAAGATCGCATTGAACGTGGCGTTCGAAAGATTTCCCAAGCCCGCTGCGGAGCTCGCCGCGGTGTTACGCGGAGCGATGCCGCAGGTGGATAGTCTGCTTCTGCTGGACCAAAAGAAAGACAAATTCGAGCTGACTGGTCCGGGGTATTTGTTGCACGAGGCGGGTGGTTTCAAATACAGGGTAAGCCACCTGTCGTTTTTTCAGGTGAACCGGTTTCTGATCGAGGATTTGCTAAAGACGGTTACAGCGGGAGCAAAAGGCAAGATGGCGCTGGACATGTATTCCGGTGTCGGATTTTTTACACTGCCACTTGCGCGGGCGTTTGAAAGAGTCGTTTGCGTGGATGCGAACCTTGCAGCGACCCGCGATCTTTATGCCAATGCAGAGGCAGCGAAAGTCTCTGTAACCACGCATAACGAACACGCTGAGGATTTTCTGAAGAAAACACAGGAACGCCCGGAGTTTATCGTGCTGGATCCTCCGCGAGCGGGATTGGGAGCCGAGACTTCCGCAAAACTTGCCGATCTCGGAGCCGCGGAAATCGTGTACCTTTCCTGCGATCCTTCCACTCTGGCGAGAGATTTGGCTGTACTGACCAGTTCCCCGCGGAAACCAAAAGAAATTGCGGGGCCGAACGTACGGTATGAAATAAGCGAAATGCACCTGTTCGATCTTTTCCCTCAGACGTATCACATCGAAACGCTTGTGAGGTTGCGAAGAGTCCCATGAAGTTGCCGGCCGTCGCCATCGCCGCGTTATTTGCTTGCGGCGTTGTGCTCGGCCAGACACGTTGGTTAGCAGAACGAATTCCCTCGCACACATATCTCACAACTTGTTTTGCCGGCGTAGCCTTTCTGATTTTTGCTGGCATCTTCCTGACCAGAATCGGACGGCTCTTCCCTGCTGCTGCTGTTTCCGTCTTGAGTTGGATCATTCTGGGTGTGTTGGGCGCGGGAGTCGCAAATCAGCCGCGGCCTGCCGACTACATATTGTCGCTCGTTGAGGCTGGTCGCGTGGATTTGAAGACGCCATTACGTTGGCATGGGCGTCTGCGAGACGAATCTGCGCGACTGCCATGGGGTTACGGCTACGAGATCGAACTGAACGGAGTCGAGTACGAAGGTTCGCTGGTGCCTGCCCGAGGAGGCTTGCGAGTCAGCTTTTCGGAGAATTCGGAGCAGGCCGCGGCGCCCGACGTTCATGCTGGAGACGAGCTCGTCGTCGCGACTCAGGCCAAGAGACCTCAGGTTTTCAGGGACGACGGCGCGTTTGACCGTCGCGCCTACTTGGCGGAGCAGAATGTGGATCTGGTCGCGACTTTGCGCGCGCCCGGACTGATGGAACGGACCGCGGCGTCTCGAACGACGGCCGCCACACTTTTGGCACACGTTCGACGCCGATTGCGAGATGAAATCGACGAACTCTTCGCGAAGACACCGCAAGCTGGCGGAGTTTTGCGCGCGATGCTTCTGGGTGATCGTAGTTTCGTGGATCGTTCGGAGTCCACTGATTTTCAGAAGACGGGCGTTTTTCATGTGTTAGTTGTGGCCGGCTTGCACGTGGGGGCGCTGGCGGTATTTCTGTTTTGGATGGGACGTGTGCTGAGACTTACGCCGTTCTGGACGGCACTCGCGACGCTCACTCTGCTATTCGCCTATGTGGCCGTCGTGGAACAGAGGCCGCCGGTTATTCGCGCAGCCTTGATGACAGCGATCGTGGTGATTGGGGGATTGTTCTTTCGGCGGCTCGATTTATTGAACTCTGCGGGAATAGCGGCGCTTATTCTGTTGATTGCAAAGCCGCTGGCGGTGCGTGATTCGAGCTTTCAACTTACGTTTCTGGCGATCGGTTGCATCGCAGGGCTGGCAGCGCCTTGGCTCGAGAAGACGGTACAACCTTATGTCGCGGCGCTGCGCAACTGGCGCGACGTCACCCGCGACGCGGCGCACGAACCGCGGGCGGCGCAATTTCGGATCGATCTGAGAGCGACAGCGCGTTGGATTTCGGCGCGTGCACCCGCAGGCTTGGAAAATCCGGCTGGAAATGCACTTGTGAGGGGCATCGCCGTTTCGCTTCGTGTGTGGGAATTGCTTGTGATTACGCTGGCGTTGCAGATCGGAATGTTGCCGCTTATGGCGCGAGACTTCCATCGCGTCACGTTGAGTGCGCCGCTGGTGAATCTCGCGGCAGTGCCGCTCACTGGAATTGTGGTGCCGTTGGGATTTCTGACGCTGGGCTGCGGGCTCATTTCGCAGGCTCTGGGAAGACTTTTGGCAGCACCGTTGATGTGGGTAACGATGCTACTCGTGCACATGGTGCAGTGGTTCGCACAATTTCCGCGTTGGAGTTACCGCATTCCAGGGCCGCCCGCCTGGTTAATCTTGGTATTCCTTGTCGCTGGCGTGCTTCTGGCAATGACGGGACGCATTGCTCACCCGTGGCGCGGAAGCGTCTCTCGCTGCATTGCTGGAGTATTTGCCTTGAGCGCTCTCGCGATTGCTGTATTTCCTTTTGCACCGCGCTGGTCAGCGGGAAAGCTGGAATTGACGGTTTTGGATGTGGGCCAAGGAGACTCGTTATTTGTCGTATCGCCGCACGGAAAAACGATGTTGATCGATGGAGGGGGAGCCTTTGGCGGATTCCCCGGCCGGGAAGAGCACAACGGCATCGACCCAGGCGAAGAGGCCGTCTCGCCTTTCTTGTGGTCGCGTGGCTTTCAGAAATTGGATGTTCTCGCGCTAACTCACGCTCACCAGGACCATATCGGAGGATTGACCTCGATCATCGAGAATTTTCGAATCGGGACGCTGTGGATTGGCAGGGAGGTTCAGTCGGCAGCGTTAGCGAATGTTGAAAAACTGGCCCGCGAAAAAAACATTAAGATCGTTCACGAAATAAGTGGAAGCCCGTTTTCGTGGGATGGCGTCGAGACACAAGTGCTGTGGCCAGAGATTGCACCAGAAGAAGTTGGGACTGCGCCGAAGAACAATGATTCGCTGGTGTTGCGGCTGAAGTACGGCGAGCGAAGCATGATGCTGCCGGGGGACGCAGAGAAGCAGGCAGAGAGTTCCATACTGTCGGATAGCGGCGAGGCGGCGTTACGCGCCGACGTATTGAAGGTCGGACATCATGGCAGCAAGAATTCGACGACGCCTGGATTCCTGGCTGCGGTGCATCCGAGCGTCGCTGTGATCAGCGCGGGTGAAGACAATCTTTACGGTCATCCCAACCCGGAGTTGCTGGAACGGCTTACCACAGCGGGGGTGCGCATTCTGCGAACGGATCGCGATGGCGCGGTACACGTTTTGACCGACGGCAAAAAGCTGGAAATCAGCTGCTTCGTTGCCTGCCCTGAGAAAACAGCTCAAACGGCCTCAGCGCTGCCGCAACCACCAAATCAACAGGAGCGCCGCAAGCAATAGCAGAAAACCGATAGCCGCTTGATGTTCGTGGTTCTTCTTGTACTGCGCCATAGAAAAAGATCCGGCGCCGGCGAAAGAAAGTTTCGCAGGAGTCAACCGAGGGAAAAACAGCGGCACGGCGTGGGCGTACTCGTCAAACGCGGCGCCGTGATGCTGGCGAAGCTCTGCTTCTTCCCTGCGCATAACGATCGAATAGAAAAGCGCAAAGTAAATACCCAGAATGGTTGCTGATATCCAGGACCGCGCGGCGACGGCGGCCGCAAGCGTTAGAATCGCGCTACCAAGATAGAGAGGATTACGCGTGTAGGAATACGGACCGGTAACCGTTAGAACTTTTTGCTTGTGAAGGTGGCCGGCTGCTCGGGCGCGCACGAATAACCCAAGCAAACCGATAGGCGCTGCCCAAAGAACGCTCCGGGGAGTTGGACGTGCGAACCACAGGACGAGAATGGCACACGGATAGCTGAGCCGAACGCGCCAGCGGGCAAAGAAAGCGCCGGCGGATTTCATGCTGTGATCCCGAGCCGGCGGCGGACAGCGTCAAAAACTTCGTTCACTTGAATTTGCAACATGGAAGGATCGGTTTGGTCGATGCGTCTGTGCGTTCTTATTGCGCCGGGCGCACGCAGAACGATGTCCTCTGTGCAATACGGGCCATTGCGCGCAGGATCTGTAGGACCAAAGAGAGCCACCGCCGGAGTACCAAGTGCTATCGCGAGATGAAGCGGGCCGGTGTCGCCGCCGACAATGCATGCCGCGTTGCGCAAAAGAGCCATTAATTGCCCGAGTGGACCATTGTAGGGTACGGAGTCGGCATCGCCGCTACATTCCCGTGCGGCAAGGGCAAGGTCCTCTTCGCCAGGGCCAAAATTCACCACGCAACGCAGGCCGAGAGAATCTCGAATCATTTTACTGAGTTGGCCGAAACGTTCTGGGGGCCAACATTTCGAACGCCAGCCGCCGCCAGGACTCAGAACGATGTAGCGATCCAAGTCGAGGCTTTGTAAATAATCGCGCATTCCTCTTTCGTCTTCTTGAGCAACGTGCAAGGAAAACGGTGCGACGGGGTTGCGCGTTCCAGCGCGAAGAGATAATTCGCCGTTTTGGTCGGCTATATGGGTCATGGTGCAGCGAACACGGTCGGTGTAAAGGATGGGAACGCCAAACTCGCGAATTGTTTCTGAGGAAAAGCCAATTCTGCGTTTGATGCTGCCGAAAAAAGCTAGCGCAGCGGATTTCCAAAGACCTTGATAATCGATCGCAGCGTCCCAGTGAGCGGCTCGAATATCCTCAACGATTTTGCGCAGCGAACGAATCGAGCGAGTTTCTGTAGCCCAGACTTGCGATGCCAGGCCGCTGCTCTCGACTAAGAGTTTCCATCGCGGATGCGTAAGCCACACAATTTCTGCGTTTGGAAAAGCCTCTCGCAGCGCAGAAACAGCGGGAAATGTGTGCACGATATCGCCCAGCGAGCCAAGGCGCAAAACCAGGAAGCGGGGTTCAGGCATGCGGAGCCTTGCGAACGGATTCGAGAAGATCGCGCGTTGAGTGATCCTTGGGATCGCCGACGATGGCAACGCGGATGCCGAGACGCGCGGCAGTGGCGCGCTCTGGCACAGTGTCCAAGGTGTAGTCGGTCCCTTTCGCATGAACATCCGGGTGAAGAGCTTCGAGCAGCGACTCGACGCTCGGTTCGCTAAAAAGAATCACGTAATCGACGGCGCGGAGCGAAGCGACGAGGAGCGCTCGGGCGTTTTCATCAAGGATGGGACGGCCGAGCCCTTTTAGCGCGCAGACGCTAGAGTCCGCATTGACGCCAACGACGAGAATGTCACCTTCGCGGCGCGCGCCATCGAGATAACGAACGTGCCCAACGTGTAACGTGTCAAAGCACCCGTTTGCAAAAACGATTCGTTGGCCGCGCTGCTTATGCTCCGTCAATTTATCTCGGAGCGATTCGCGGGTGACGATTTTGGAGGAGGCGTGGCGCATGAATCAGGAAGCAGAGCCGCCAGCTTGGTGACGGAGGGCGGCGAGAAGTTCATCGCGCGTGACGGTGGCGGTACCGCGCTTCATGACAACAAGGCCGCCAGCGATATTTGCAATGTGAGCGGCTTCAAGAGGAGAAGCGCCGCAAGCGAGCGCAACTGTATACGCGGCAAGTACTGTGTCGCCCGCACCTGTGACGTCCACCGCTTGGTCGCTTCCGTGGACGGAAATTTGCGTCAAGCGGTCCTCGGGTTCGAAGAGCGCCATGCCGTCGCGGCCTCGGGTAACGAGAAGCGACTGCAGCTTCATTTCGGAGAGCGTTGCGGCGCCGCAGCGAGCCAACTCGGAAATATCCTGGCCGATGGAAACATGATGCAGCGCTTCCAACTCTGCTTCGTTGGGAGTGGCTGACGTTATGCCCGCCTTGGCGTAGGCGTGGAGATTGTGGCGAGCATCGAGCGTGACAGGCGGTGTGCTCTTTAGGTTCGAAATAGCTTGGCGAACCAGTGTGGGCGCGGCGACGCCAAAGCCATAGTCCGAAACGGCAAGGGCATGCGCGGAACGAAGCTTCGCTTGCAATTTTATCTGAAGCTTTTTGTGCACTGACTCGGGGAGCGGCGATTGCGGCTCGCGGTCGACGCGCAGAACTTGCTGGCCTATGGTGTGCGCCCAGCCAGCGAGGAAGCGCGTCTTGGTGGGAGTCGTCCAACCTTTGACGCGCGCGATGCCGGACACGTCGACGCGCTTGCTTCGGAAATAAGTGATGAGTGCTTCTCCGGCAGGATCATCTCCGACGGCGCTAATGGGGAAGACGCGCGTGCCAAGGGCCGCAAAATTATTGGCGGCATTGGCCCCGCCGCCGGCGGCGAAATGCGTTTCGCGATGGCGAAGGATCAGGACGGGCGCCTCGCGCGAGACGCGGGAGATCTCGCCAAACTGATATTCATCCGCGACAAAATCGCCAAAAAGAACGACGGTCTTCGAAGAGAACTGTTCCACATAGTCCGCTAAAGCAACGAGATCGACGGACGATGACGGGGCGTTCTTTTTCGCAACGCGCTTCATTTCGTTGGCCTCAAGATCCAGTGAACGGCATCGGCAAGGTCGGCTGCTACAAAATCAGGCTGAATCGACCACTTCGCGGCATTCCAAAGATATTCGCCTTCTCCATAACCGGTGCGCACCAGAATACTGCAAGCGCCCGCGCGGCGAGCAAGCTCAATGTCGCCGTGGCGATCACCGACAACGAAAGAGCGCTGTAGATCGATGGCGTGTTCGCGGGCTGCCAATTCGAGCATTCCTGTTTTTGGCTTGCGGCAGTCGCAATGGTCGGCGGTTGTGTGTGGGCAATAGTAAATCGCGTCCAGGCGGGCACCGGCGTCTTCGAGTTGCTGGGTCATAAGTTCATGAACTGAACGAACGAGCGATTCAGGAAAGTAGCCTCGGCCAACTCCGGACTGATTTGTTATGACGATCACAGGCAGACCGGCCTCGTTTAAGCGACGAATGGAATCCGCAACACGCGGCAAGATACGAAATCGGCTTACATGATTCAAGTACCCGACTTCTTCGCAAATGGTTCCGTCGCGATCGAGAAAAACCGCGGGGCGGAATGCGCTGGTTTCAGACAGGACGCGCCTCCATCGACGAAATCCACTGCCGAGCGGCCGCTTCGACAGCGTCGGGCGTAACGCGCGTCATGCACCGGTGATCCGTGGGGCAGCGGCGCAGAAAACATGGACTGCAGTATGGTTTTTCCTGAACGATGCTGCATCGCGGCGTTACCGGGGCTGTGCCGAGCGGATCGGTTGGTCCGAAGACGGCAACGACGGGGAGACCCACTGCGGCGGCGACGTGCATGGCGCCAGAGTCGTTCCCAATAAACAGATGACATCGAGAGAGAAGCGCGGGCAAGTCACTTATGGGCGTTTTCCCGGTGAGATCGATCGGCGAGCGGCGCATGCCCGCCGCAATCGCCGACGAAACGGGCGCTTCGGAGGACGTACCGAACAGAATTACTTCGGCACCTGGCTGCACCTGAAGCCGATTCGCGAGTTCTGCAAATCGATCCGGAGGCCAGCATTTCGCTGAGCCGTACGATGCGCCGGCGCCGATAGCGATGCGCAAGCTGTCCGGTCGCGCGCCAACAGAGATAAGAAACTCCTCGGCTTGTTGACGATTTTCTACGGAAACATTGAGTTTGATAAACGATTCGTTAGGAAGAGTGTCCAGCCATCCTGCGCGGCGAAGCAATTCCAAATAGTAGTACTGCTCATGAACGGGAATTTCGCCGAGCTTGGGAACAGGCAAGGCCTTGGTGAGTAGAGGGCTGCGACCGTCGCGCGCATAGCCGATGCGTTCTGGAATTCCCGCTCGCCACGTAATCCAAGCTGCCTGAAACGCGTTCTGAAACAACAGAGCGAGATCGAATTTCTGGGCGCGCAGTTCTCCCAAGATGTCTTTCTTGTCGTCCACAAACATCATGTTGTCGCAAACCTGCTGATTCTTGTAGATGGCCGCAACGTAGGGCCGAGCAAGGATCGTGATTTCAGCATCCGGAAAACGGCTGCGCACCGCGCGCAACGCTGGCAGGGCCATGATGGCGTCGCCGACCCAGTTTGTTGCCCGAATGACGATCTTCAAGCGGCAACTCCGCGAGGCGACTGCAACTTATTCTCCAGAGTGGCAATGAATTCACTCTCAGCAGTGACTACAAAATCGATCACAGCAACGAAAATTGGAATCGTCGTGTTCTTCCCTGAACTTATATTTTCCGCGTCTTTTTCTGTTGTTACAAATCCGATAGCGCCCGCTCTTTGCGCGGCGTTCTCCAATCGCCGAAGATCAGCTGTCGTGTACAGATGATGATCGCGAAAGACGCTTTCCCCAGCAACGGGAACTTCCCATCGACTCAGATCATCAAAAAATGCCTGAGGATTGCCAATGCCACAAAAGGCAAAAAACGGGCCGTGGCCGATCCCGCTGAAGGGTCCAGTGACAGCAGGATCGCCAAAGCGACGAAAACCTAACAAGCGCGTCTGCGCATAAAAAATGGAGTATTGATGAGCGCCACCAGCTTCCATTTCAGGAGGTTCCGACTTGCGCGTCACGACGAGAATGTCAGCGCGGCTGCAAGCCGATATGGGTTCGCGCAGGATTCCCGAGGGGAGCAGCCACTGGTCCCTGAGTTTGTGAGTACCGTCGAGCATCACAATGTCGAGATCGCGTGCCAACGGGAGATGCTGAAAGCCGTCGTCGAGCAGGAAAACATCGATTGGCTCTTTCTGTTCGATGCGATGACCTTCGGCAAAACGATCTTTGCCGACACCAAACGCAACCCGGTCTTGCAAGCGATGCTTCATCAGCGCGATTTCGTCGCTCGTGCCGCCCGTGCCTCGATAGCCTCGGCTAAGAATCGCGACGCGCTTCCCTTCCGCGAGAAATTTTTGCGCGAGCCACAAAACCATTGGCGTTTTTCCGGTGCCACCCACAGTCAAGTTACCGACGCTAATTACTTTGCCGCGCAAACGTTTCTGCTTCAGCCAGCCATTCTGATACAGCCAAGCACGAATTCGAACATATCCGCCATATAGGACGGAAAACGGCCAGAGCAGGATACGCGCCAGCAGCGGAAGCTTCATCCATTCTCTCGCGGCGCGCCATCAAGGCGCCGGGCAATCTCCGCGATGGCACGATCGGTAACGCCGCGGCTTGTTTCAACAAGGTTGCGAGCGGTCTCGCCCATCCGGGCGGCTCGCTCGGGATCGCGCAAAAACTCAATCCACGCCACGCCTGCGTCTTCAGGACTCTCCACCTGGACGGCCGCTCCCGCCGCGGTAAAGCGCGCGGCCATCTCCGAAAAGTTTTCCATGGACGGACCAAATACCGGGACTTTTCCAAACGCAGCTGGCTCAAGAATGTTATGTCCGCCACTCTCAACAAGGGAGCCGCCAACGAAAGCGCCGTCAGCGACGCGGTAGAGCGACGCGAGCTCTCCGATGCTATCGAGCAAAATAACCGTCACATCATCGGGAATGGAATACTCGCCTGGCGCTGCGCCATTTTGCGATGGCGCAGGAACGGGCAGTTGCGAACGGCGAATAAATTTCCGATGAGAATCCTCGATGAATTGGGCAGCGGATTCAAAGCACTCCGGCTTGCGCGGCGCCAGCACCAAGAGCGCTTTGCGGTGCTCCCCTTGAAGTGTTCCAAAGGCGATCAACGC
Source organism: uncultured Acidobacteriota bacterium (assembly GCA_963784015.1). Taxonomy (GTDB): domain Bacteria; phylum Acidobacteriota; class Terriglobia; order Acidiferrales; family UBA7541; genus Acidiferrum. Next base: position 1,358,975 of record CAWAPX010000013.1, on the reverse strand, counting down.
TAGCGGTTCCTCCGTTGCGACAACGCTACCCGCCACGATGATGGGCGAGCGTCCACCGCGCCGCGCTTCGGTTGCAAGCCAATTCGAGATCGGTGTGGAGGCAGGGAGCTCCAGGTCGTATTTCAAATTGCCGCTGACACGTACTTTCTCTACCGGGGCGCCCAGGGCGCGAATCCGTTCGGCGTCCTTTTCGCTCTGCATTAGAAAAGCAGAAGCGTTGGCAAGAGAACTACGATAAAACGGCCGAAGAAAAAATCCAACGAAGCCGAGAAACTTTTGATAGCGAAAAAAAGAACGGTCCGAGATGCGCCCGCTAACGAAAACGACTGGAACGTTGGCGCGCCCAGCTTCCCGGAGAAAGTTAGGCCAGATCTCCGTCTCCAAAATAACGACGATTGAGGGCCGGACCGCGCGCAAAGCGCTGCGAACGCAGAATGCCCAATCCAAAGGAAAATAAAAAATCGCGTCGGCAAAAGGCATTCGTTCGCGAGCCAGCGCCTGGCCGGTCAGAGTAGTTGTAGAGATGACGAGCGGCCGGTCCGGGTACGCCTGCTTCAATCGCCGGGCGAGCGCAACGCCAGAGAGCGCTTCGCCGACCGAGACAGCATGAATCCAGATAGCGCCAAGCCGCTTCTCAGGCAGTTTGCTGAGCGCCGGAAACGAAAAACCGAGGCGTTGCCCCAGGTTCGAAAAATATTTGCCGTGGCGCAATCCCTGCACAATCCAGTAGGGTGTGAGCAGCAGGGCAACGATGCCCATCAGCAGGCTGTAGACAAAATACACTAAGCGTAGCTCCGGTCTCTCTTACGCACCGCTGCGAGCAAACGGCGCGCCATGCGGGCAACCTTGCACTTCCCCCAGGAATCGAAGGCGTCGAGATGAGAAAGGACCATTATAACCCGATGCGAAACCTTGGCATTATAGTTCCCTTTCTTTCTGTCGCACTTTTTTCCGGCGGATGGATCACCCAACAGCCTCAAACCACGCTAAGAGCGGCAGCGATCGAGTCGCACGAGGGTGTGACTATTTCAGCTCAGCCGTGGACGGACGCTGCCAACTACAAGGCTAAGTTTCCCAAGAAGTCTCCCTTTAGCGGCGGTGTCGTGGCGATCGACACAATTATCCGCAATGATTCGGACGAAAGCATGAAGGTTGACCTCGACGAAATCCGTTTGAATGTCACGGTGTCCGAAGACAACCGGCAGGCGCTGGACTCTCTCACAGCGGACGACGTAGCCGACGTAGTGAGCGGCGCCAAGATAAAAGATCCAACGTCAACGCATAGGTCCCCCATTCCTATCCCTACCGGTCCGAAGGTGGGCCGCGATAAACACTGGACGGAAATGCAAAAAGCTGCGGCCGATGCTGGGATTACCAGCAGCATCGTTGCGCCTCATCATTCCGTGCAAGGATTGCTTTACTTCGACATGCAGGGGCAGTTTGATCTGCTTAAGACGGCGCATCTATATATTCCGGATATCCGGTCCCTCGAGAAAAATCACCCGCTGCTTTATTTCGAAATTGACCTCAGCAGGTAGACAGATTTCTGAATCCCCCGTGAGCATGCTTGCGGATAATTTCATGGCGAATGCTGGCAAAAAATCCGTTAATTTGCGCGCGTTCGTGCAGTCGGCTACCATCACTAAGCAGAATATCTTCGACTACAGCAGGTAAATGTTGAATCTCCTCGACGAATTGAATCCTGAACAGCGCCTCGCCTCCGAAACAGTAGAAGGCCCCGTGCTCATTCTTGCGGGAGCAGGAACGGGTAAGACGCGCGCTATTACGTTTCGCATGGCCAATTTGATTTCCAAGAACGTGCCGGCCGACGCGATCCTGGCAGTCACTTTCACGAACAAGGCCGCGGAAGAGATGCGCACGCGCGTGTCCGATCTGTTGCTTCGCGCTGGGGTACCCCCCGCGCAGCCTTGGCTTTCGACATTTCACTCCCTTTGCGCGCGACTGCTGCGCCGGGAAGCACCCAGCGCAGGTTTGCCGCGAGACTTTGCAATTTACGACGACGACGATCAGCTCGCCGCAGTAAAGCTCGCCATGAGCAAGCTGGCGATCGATGACGACAGTCTTACGCCGCGGAATATCCTGAGCCGCATCAGCCATGCCAAGAACCATGCGCAGACGCCGGAAATGATTCGCGGGGAAGCCATCAGCCAGGATGGCCGGCGAGTCGCCGATGTCTTTGCGGCCTACGAAAAGCTGCTGCATCAGAGCAATGCGCTCGATTTTGATGATCTACTTTTACGCTCGGTGCGCCTGCTTCGAGAAGTGCCAGCGGTGAGGGAAAAGTGGCAAGCCCGTTTTCAGTACATTCACGTCGATGAATATCAAGACACCAACCGCGTGCAGTACGAATTGCTGCGGCTATTGACCGGGCCGAAAAACAACTTGTGTGTCGTCGGCGATGAAGATCAGTCCATCTACCGGTGGCGCGGTGCAGATGTCTCGATCTTGCTGAGTTTTTCGCGGGACTTCCCGGGCGCGCGAGTAATAAAGCTGGAGCGAAACTATCGCTCCACGCAGAACATTTTGGATGCAGCAGGCGCTGTCGTTGCGAACAATCCGGAGAGATTGGGCAAGTCTCTTAGCGCGACGAAAGGCGCGGGCACGAATCTGCGTTACTTTGAGGCGCGCGACGCGCAGGCAGAGGCGGAGTTTGTAGCAGGTGAACTGGAACGGATTCTAAACGACGACTCCGCACAGACTTGTGCCGTTGAATACCGGACAAATTTTCAATCACGCGCCTTCGAAGAAGTATTCCGGCGCCGAGGCTTGCGCTACAAGCTGGTTGGAGGATTCAGCTTCTACAGCCGCGCTGAAGTCAAAGACGCGCTGGCCTATGTGCGGCTCGCGATGCATCCGGAAGATGACATTTCGTTGCTGCGCGTGCTAAATGTGCCGCCGCGCGGCATCGGAAAGACCACCGTTGATTCCCTGCGGGAGACAGCGCGCGTGGACGGGACTTCTCTTTGGGCCGCCATTGAAAAATTCATCTCTGGAGCAGCCGTCGGCCGCGCAGTGACGCCTCTGCGCTCGTTTCAAGAGTTAATCGGCAAACTGCAAGAAGCCTTGGTCAAACGGGAGCCCGCCGAATTTCTGCACGCTGTCTTGGAAGAGACCGGCTACATGGCCATGTTGAAAGATCGCAACTCGCCCGAGGATGTCGCGCGGCGCGAGAATCTGGAAGAACTGACGCGTGCGGTCGCCGATAGCATGGAAGCGGGCGAAGAGTTTACGGACTTTTTGGATGCCGCCGCGCTTGTAAGCGACGCGGATTCGTTCGAAGGCAAGCCGGGTGTGACGCTGATTACACTTCACAGCACGAAGGGTCTGGAGTTCGACCACGTTTTCCTCACGGGCATGGAAGAAGGCATCTGCCCGCACGGCCGCTCCCTGAACGAGGAAAAAGGGATTGAAGAGGAGCGCCGACTGGTCTACGTAGGCATGACCCGCGCGCGCACCTCGCTGACACTCACGCGAGCCGTTTACCGGCGTATTTTTGGCAACGAACAGCAGTTGCGCGCGTCGCTGCCTTCGCGCTTCCTGGCGGAAATTCCTAGCGAGCTGGTGGAAACCATTCGCGGCTCGCTGGCAGAGATCGGCGAAAAGCGCCGTTACGAACCTGATCCAGAATATTCCTACTCCGCAGACGAGTTTCTAAGGCGCGTTCGCGGCAAACCGGAACCTACAATCACAGCGCCCAAACCAGCCCGCACTACAAGTTCGTTCGGTAGGCCATCCGTGAAACGCGGCGCCAATGCGGATCCGATGCTTGGCCGCAAGGTTCGCCATCCAAGCTACGGCGTAGGCACCGTCGTCGGCGTCGAAGGCGACGAGGAAGACCGCCGCGTTTCTGTGAGTTTTCCGGGCCGTGGCACAAAAAAATTCATCGAGCGCTACGCACAGTTGGAACCTGCCTGAGGCGCTTACGAAACCCTTGCGACCTGCGCAACCCTTGTTGCGTAACAGCGCTTCTCGGGGTACATTGAGGCGCGTTCGTTCCTCAAACACGTGTCCGGCCAGGTGTTTCCTCTTGCCGCGATGCGATCGGAGAGCATGAGTGGGATCAGCACTCTTCCATCGTAAGGGCATCGACCAACTGATTTCGGACTGTGAGAACGCGGAAGTTCGACTTAAAAAGTCTTTGGGTTGGCTGAGCCTTACCTCTCTCGGAATTGGAGCCGTAATCGGCTCTGGAATTTTCACCATTGTCGGCACCGCCATCGCGGGCCAGAAACTCCAAGTCTCGTCGATTCTAAATGCTCCGCTTCTTCAATATTTGATCACGCACCAGTCCTCGTTCGGCCGTCCGGGCGCCGGTCCCGCCATCGCGCTTTCCTTTGTACTGGTGGCCATCGCATGCGGATTTGCTTCGGTCTGCTACGCTGAACTCGCGGCGATGATTCCCATCGCCGGCAGCGCCTACACGTACACGTACGCCACGATGGGCGAACTCATCGCCTGGATCATCGGGTGGGATCTCATTTTGGAATACGCCGTCAGCAACATGGCCGTGAGTGTCGGCTTCTCGGCGCATCTGGTGGACCTTCTCGATTGGTTCGGCTTACATCCCAACCCACGCTGGATCTCGCCAGCCTATTTGCCCTCGGGACTTCAGGACCTCCAAGGGAACGACATCTATGGCCCAGGCTGGCATTTTGGTTTTAACTGGCCCGCCTTTATCATCGTGATGCTTCTCACCGTAATTCTTGTTCGCGGTATTCGCGAGTCCGCGGAGACCAACAACATCATGGTACTCATCAAAATCATTGCCATCCTGGCCTTCATCACGTTCGCATCGCGATTCATTCACACTTCGAATTGGCACCCTTTCGCTCCGAACGGCTGGCCCGGCATCTTGACCGGTGGGTCCATCGTTTTCTTTACGTATATCGGCTTCGATTCTGTGTCCACCGCAGCCGAAGAATGTAAGAATCCTCAGCGCGACCTTCCGCGCGGCATCATCGCCACTCTCATCATCTGTACGGTGCTTTACATCGGCGTGGTCGTCGTCCTCACCGGCCTTGTTCGTTGGGATACGCTCGTTGACGATGCCGCTCCCGTCGTCAACACCCTGAAGAAATTGCACATCTCCAGCCTCCGCCTCGTCGTTCTTATTGGCGCACTTATGGGCATGATCTCTTCGCTGCTTGTTTTTCAGATCGGCCAGGCGCGCGTCTGGTTTGCCATGTCACGCGACGGCCTCTTTCCAAAAATTTTCAGCCGCGTTCATCGTACTTATCTCACGCCTGACTTCTCCACATGGGTCGCCGGTTTCGCCGTGGGTGTACCTGCCGGACTTCTCGATATCGGCACGCTTGGGGACCTCGCCAATATCGGCACGCTCTTCGCATTCGCTTTGGTCGCCGCTGGCGTGCTCATCCTCCGGTACCGTGAGCCCGATCGTCCACGGGCATTCCGCGCGCCGGGTGGACCGATCGCACCCGTACTCACGATCCTCACCTGCGTTTTGCTGATGGCTGGATTGCCGATCATGAACTGGCTCCGCTTCATTAGTTGGCTCGCCATCGGTCTCGTGATTTACTATTTCTATGGCCGGAGGCACAGCACGCTCCGGGCCGCCAATAGACGTTAGAGGAATCGAAAATGGGTCGGGGATTTCCCAGAGAATCACAAATTCGAGCAGGCCTTTTGTTTGGGTTTCTGCTGGTGATTTGTGTGGTGTTCCCCCACCGCCTCGCTGCCTGGGGCCGCAATGCGCACAAGTTGGTCGTAAACCAAGCCATCGACACTTTGCCGCAAGACATTCGAGGATTCTTCGAATCGTACCGCGCGATTCTTCTCCTGCACGTCAGCGATCCTCTGGACGCCGTCGCAAAAACTCCAGCGGAAAAGCGCAATAACCATGTATATCTCGACAAATATGGCCGCTTCCCGTTCGACGCCCTCCCCCATAGCTACAAAGCCGCCGTAGCCAAATACGGAAAATCGAAGCTCGAGGCGAACGGCGTGCTGCCGTGGGAGATCGGCGTATATAGCCAGAAGCTTACCGAGGACATGAAAACAGGCCGCTGGGAAGACGCCAAACTCGACGCTGCAATTCTTGCGAATTATGTGGCCGAGGCTCACGACCCCTTCAGCACCACGGAAGATTTTGACGGCAAACTGACCGCGCAGATGGGCGTCAACGAGCGATTTGGGACCGTCCTTATCGATCGTTATTCTTCCTTCTTCCCCATGCGGCCCAGCGATGCTTCCTACATCAACGATCCGACGGATCACGCCTTCGAAGTCTGCCTCGCCTCTCACAGTTGGCTGGAGACGATTCTCCTCGCGGATCGCAATGCCTACATTGCCGGAAAGTCCTACGCGTACAACGACGAATACTACGATCGCTTCTACAACCAGGCCGCCGCCATGTTGATTCGCCAACTTTCCGAAGCGTCTACCGATGTGGGCTCGTATTGGATGACTGCGTGGATCAATGCTGGCCGGCCGCAATTGCCTCATTGATGCGGATCGAATGAAATCTTCACTCCTTCCAGCAAGCATTGTTTCCTTACCGAAAGCTGAGTTGCATCTTCATCTCGAAGGATCCATTCAGCCGGCGACGGTTTGCGCGCTGACCACGCAGCACAATATTCTTCTCACGGAAGACGAAGTTCGCCAGCGTTACACCTATCGCGATTTCACCGGTTTCATTGACGCCTTCAAGTGGGTGACTTCTTTTCTGCGGGAACCGCGCGACTATGGACTCATCGCGCGAGACTTATGCGAGCATCTGTTGACGCAAAACGTGATCTACGCTGAAGTCACTCTTTCGATCGGCGTGATGCTGCTCCGCAAACAACAGCCGGAGGCCAACTTCGAAGCTATCTTGCAAGCTACTGAGCCGTTTGAGAAAAAAGGTCTTCATATCAACTGGGTGTTCGATGCTGCGCGGCAGTTCGGAGCCGAAGCGGCTATGGAGGTCGTAAACGCCGCGAAACGCTGCCAGTCAAAAGCCATTGTTGCGTTTGGCATTGGTGGCGACGAAATGAGCATCGCCACGCACGAATTTCGCCCCGTGTACGAACAAGCCGCTAACAATGGCCTTCATCTCCTGATGCACGCCGGAGAAGTCGGTGGCCCTGACAAAATCCGCGAAGCGATCGAATTGTTGCACGTGGAGCGCATCGGCCACGGCATCGCTGCGGTGCAAGATCCCGCGCTTATGGACTTGCTCGTCGACCGCCGCATTCCGCTTGAGATCTGCCCGCAGAGCAACATCCGGACCGGCGCGCTCGCAAAGCACTTGCATCTCCCCGAAGCATGCATCGCAGACCATCCATTGCCGCAACTCTGGCGGCACGGCATCCCCATCGTCCTCTCCACGGATGATCCTGCAATGTTTCATACAACGCTGCAAGCCGAATACGAAAACGCCGCTCAAATGGGATTGAAGGAAACAGAACTAGCCCAACTGGCGGATATGAGCTTCGAACATGCCTTCCTTTCGGAGACCGAGAAACTCTCTCTCAAAAAATCCCATAATTTCTGAGTTCGCGTTGCCCCGTGCCGCTATGAGCGGCCATGCGATTGGTCGTGCAATTCCGCCGGACGCTTTGTCCGGTCGCCCGCAATGTTATACTTAGCTCATGAAAGCACACGTTTGGGTGATGCCGAAGCGCACGGTACTCGATCCTCAAGGACAAACCATTCAACACGCTCTCACCGGGCTGGGCTATGCATCCGTCAAGGATGTTCGCCAGGGAAAATTCTTCGTGCTAAACGTCGAGGGATTGACGCACGAGGAAGCCGTGAAGCAAGTTGAGCACATCTCGAAAGAAGTGCTCACTAACCCCGTAATTGAAGAATCCCGCTTCGAAATCGTGGAGTAAGCGCGGCGCACCATGGTTCACCATCGCCACCCCTCAACGCCGTCGCCCAACATTCAGTCGTTTCTACTGCTAGCTTGCATTGCACTTTTCTCGTTGGTCTTGGCCTCCGGATGTAAGAGCCACTCCCATACTTCCGACTCGCGCCTGCAAAAGATCGACGAGATGCTCAACACTCAGCTTCCGCCGGGCACCCCCATGTCCCGTGTGGACCACTTCCTCAAGTCGCGCGGCTACGCCGTCGAGGACTCTCCCGACAGGAATTCTCTCGTCGCCGTGGTGCGCCACGTCGACACAGACACGCTTCAGCCGGCCACCGCGCGCGTCACCTTCCATTTCGATTCGAACCGCAATCTCGTTTCGTACGAACTGCAACAGGCCCCGGATGTACCGTTACGCCCCTAATGCAACTTGGCACTTTTCGCCACATCCATGAGAGGAACCCGCTAGCTCATTGCAACTCCGTGCTAGTCTAACCAAATAGGATTCTTAGGAGACCCCGCGCATGTGCGGAATTGTCGGTTACATCGGGCCGAAGAAGGTAGTGCCTGTCATCATCGAAGGACTGCGAAAGCTGGAGTACCGCGGCTACGATTCCGCGGGCATCGCGGTCGTCACCAAGGAAGGAAAACTCGAAATCCGCCGCGCTCCGGGCAAGCTCCGCAATCTCGAAGAAGTCATTCAGAAGTCACCCATCGAAGGCACCTACGGCATCGGCCACACCCGCTGGGCCACCCACGGCCGCCCGACGGAAGAAAATGCGCACCCGCACCGCGATTGCACCGGCCAAATTGTGGTTGTTCACAACGGCATCATTGAAAATTATCTCGAACTGAAAGAACAGCTTCAGCGCGAAGGACACAAATTCGTCACCGAGACGGACACGGAGGTCGTCGCTCACCTCGTTGAAAAAAATTCGCAAGGTGGCGCGCCGCTCGAAGACGCGGTTCGCAAGTCCCTCAGGGAGCTGCGCGGCATCTACTCCCTGGTGTTTTTATCAGCCCGCGATCCGCACAAAATCGTAGCGGCACGTATTGGTCCGCCCTCTGTCATCGGGTTGGGTAACGGCGAATTTTTTGTCGCCAGCGACATTCCCGCCCTCCTCGAACACACTCGAGAAATGTTCTTCCTCGTGGATGGCGATATCGCCGTCCTCACGCAGAGTGGCGTACGCGTGATGGATCACGATGGCCGCCCCGTCGAGCGCCCAGCGCATCATGTCGCTTGGGACCCGATCATGGCCGAGAAGGGCGGCTATAAGCACTTCATGCAAAAGGAAATTTTCGAGCAGCCCCGCGCGGTGCGCGACACTCTGCTCGGCCGGATCTCCCAAGACACGGGAAAAGTCTTCCTGGACGAAATGCAAATCTCCGAACAGCAGTTCCGCGAGTTCGAGCAAGTGCGTATCGTTGCCTGCGGCACGAGCTGGCACTCCGCCCTGGCCGGGAAATTCATGATTGAACGGCTGGCTCGCCTCCAGGTCGAGGTCGACTACGGCAGCGAATTTCGCTATCGCGATCCCATTCTGGATTCGAAAACGCTGACCGTGTGCATCAGCCAGTCAGGCGAAACCGCCGACACTCTCGCGGCGCAACGCGAAGCAAAGCTCAAAGGCTCGCCGACTCTCGCTATCTGCAACGTGATGGGATCAATGATTACCCGCGAAGCCGCAGGAACAATTATCACGCACGCAGGTCCAGAAATCGGCGTGGCCTCGACGAAGGCTTTCACCGCACAATTGGCCGCGCTCATGCTCCTCGCTTCTTATCTAGGCCAAATTCGCGGGAAGCTCGCCCCGGCCGCCGCCGTAAAGCTCATGCAGGAATTCACGCGCATCCCTCACAAGATGGAGACGATCCTGCAAGCCGATGCCTCCGGTTTTTACGAAAATCTCGCTCGCCAGTTTTTCCGTTACACAGACTTTCTCTATCTTGGGCGCGGCATTCACTATCCGATCGCCCTGGAAGGCGCACTGAAGCTCAAGGAAATTTCTTACATTCACGCCGAAGGCTATCCCGCCGGCGAAATGAAACACGGGCCCAATGCCCTCATCGATGAAAATCTGCCCGTGGTTGTCCTTGCCACTCGCGACGACACCGACCCGGAATCCGTCACGCGCTACGAAAAAAGTGTCTCCAACATCCAAGAAGTAAAAGCTCGCGATGGAATCGTCATCTCCATCGTTACTGAAAAAGACCACCTCGCTCGCGAAGCCTCCGACCACATCATCGAGCTTCCCACAGCGCCAGAAATTCTCGCGCCACTGCTAGAGATCATTCCTTTGCAGCTCCTCGCTTACCACATCGCAGTGCGCCTCGGCTGCGACGTCGACCAACCCAGAAACCTGGCAAAATCCGTGACGGTCGAATAACAGAAAGTTCGCGCACCGCTCTTCGCCCTAAATTCTTGCCGCAACCTCTTCCCTGGATAGGCCCGCGCACCTTTTTCCGCTAAAATGAAAACATGAGTCGCTTCTTTTGGGCCTTCTCGGGAATGTCTCTTTTCACCTCGGTTCTTCTCTTTCTACCGGCACAAGCTCAAACGCCAGCACCAGCTACCGCAAGCCTCCACGAGATCCGCGCGCAAGGCCTGAAAACTCTTTCCGAACCGCAAATCATCGCGCTCGCCCAACTCGAAAAAGGCTCCCAAGTCGGAAAAACAGAATTGCAAGCCGCCGCAGACCGTCTGCTGCAAACAGGCATGTTCGCCAAAGTGAACTACAACTTTCAAACTCGCGCCGACGGCCTCACGGTAACATTCCAACTGGAAGAAGCTCCGCGAGTTCCCGTTTACTTCGATAACATTCCGTGGTTTTCTGACAGCGAGCTCGGCGACGCCATCCGCAAAAAAGCGCCATTCTTCGACGGTACTCTTCCCGAAGCCGGCGCGGTCGTGGATCAGGCTACGGATGCCGTGAAAGATTTGCTAGCCTCGCACCAGCTCAACGTGACTGTAGAACACCAGTTGCTTGCCAATCCTCTCGCCGAAGGCAACGTCCAGGAATTTCATGTCGAAGGTGCCGCGTTCTTCATCGCCAGCGTGGAATTTAGCGATCCCGCTGTTTCTTCCTCCCATGTCGTGCAGCAACAGCTCGGCGACGTTCAGGGCAAGCCTTTTTCCCGCATGACTATTGACCTCTTTCTTTCAGAGCAATTGCGGCCGTTCTATCTAAAGCAAGGCTTCCTCCGCGTGAAGCTCGGCCCGCCGGAAGTACGCTTGACCGGCAATCCCAACCAGAAACTGCCCGATCAAATCCCGGTTTTCATTCCTGTAGTTACTGGAGCTGTTTATCACTGGAAGGGAGCGCAATGGTCCGGAAACTCCGTTCTCTCCACCATTACGCTTTCCAAAGAAATCGGGCTAAAAACAGATGACGCAGCCGACGGCATGCAAATCGAGGCTGGCTGGGATCGCGCCCGGGAAGAATACGGACACCTGGGCTACCTTGATGCAAAAATTGATCCCGTCGCCTCGTACGACGATCAGACGCACGGCGTTTCCTATGCAGTTTCTGTAACGGAAGGTCCGCAGTATCACTACGGCACGATGGTTCTGACAGGGCTTTCGCTCGCTGCCGAGGGACGCATTCACCAAATGTGGTCCATCGCCGCTGGCGCTGTTTTTGACAAATCTATCTTCGAGAAATTTCTTACTCAGTTGCAGTCTCATCCGGCCGAGATTTTCGGCGAACTGCCCGTGCACTACGATACCGTCGGCCACTGGTTGCGCACGGACGCAGACAAACATACGGTCGACGTCTTGCTCGACTTCAAATGACCGTGCCTTCACACGAAGTGGGCAAACGAAATAATCTGTCCCGTGGGGTATACTCTCGATGGAAATGAATACATTCGTGCATATCCATCTCGCGGAAACGGCGCAACTCTCGGCGGAAGAAAAAGAGCTGTCGCTGCTGAAGCATTTGGCTGAATTCCCTTCCGTGATCGTCGCTCTCTCTGGGGGCGCCGACTCCGCCTACCTCGCGTGGGCCGCCCATCGCGCCATTGGTGAGCGCGCTTTGTCGGTGACCGCGCTTTCCCCAAGCTACTCCGCGCACGATCGAATCGTGGTCGAGGATTTTGTCCGACAACTGGGCGTGCGCCATGAATTCATCGAAACGCACGAAATGGAAAATCCCCGGTACCGCGCAAACGCCGCGGATCGCTGCTATTTCTGCAAAGACGAATTGTTCACCGTGCTCGATGTGATGGCGCAAGAACGCGGCTTCGCGGTCGTAGCCTATGGAGTGAATGCCGACGACACGCTGGATTTCCGCCCTGGCCACCGGGCGGCTTCGGAGCATCGCGTCCTAGCGCCCCTGCTCGACGCCGGACTTCACAAAGCCGAAATTCGCCTACTATCCCAACGCGCGGGACTGCCCACTTGGGACCGCCCCGCTTCCGCGTGCCTTGCCTCTCGCCTTCCTTACGGAACAGAAGTGACTCCAGAGCGTCTTGCCCTTGTCGAGCGGGGCGAAGCGGCTCTCCGCGAACTAGGCTTCCGGCAATTTCGCGTCCGCCTGCACGATAAGCTTGCACGCGTAGAAATTGCTCCCGAAGAAATGGCTCGCGCGATGTCGCCGGAAATGGCTGCGTCTATCTCCGCGCAATTGAAAGCAGCGGGCTTCACCTTTGTTGCCCTGGATCTCGAGGGCTACCGGCAGGGTTCGCTGAATGAGAGCCTTGCACGCTAAGGCAAGCTTCGCCCCTTGGGCTACCGGAACATTTTCATTCGTCTCTGCGTATCTTCTATCAGGGAAAGGCAAGAAAGCGCCTCGGATGGCGCTGGAGGAAGAATGACGCGACGTCACAAACTGGCCGCATCTGTCATCTTGCTCACCATCGTCGTGGCGCTTGCTGGCTGCCAGATGGGTCCTTCCGTCTCTGGCAGTTTCGACCGCTCCCTGGATGTCTCAGGCCCCATCCGTCTGGAACTAAGCAATGTCTCTGGTGACATAAGCATCGTCGGCAGTGCTGACGGCAAAGTGCATGTGCACGCGGATGTGCGAGTCTCCGGTTTTGGATTGGGCAACCCACAGCAACGGCTGGACAACATCGTTGCCAGCCCTCCCGTCGAACTTAAAGGCGACACTCTCCGCATCGGAAAAGAAATATCCCGCTTGCGTAACGTGGCCATCACCTACGCCATCGAAGTTCCGCACGACACGGAAGTCAATTCATCCACCGTGTCCGGATCTCAGTCTGTTCGCAATCTGCGAGGCCCGGTGCAGGCGGCGTCGGTGTCTGGAACCGTCCGCGGACAAGACATCGGCCGCGAGGTCAGGTTCTCTTCTACCAGCGGAACTGTCACCGCCGAAAATTGCGGCGATGATGTGCGCGCCACCAGCATCTCTGGCAATGTTACCGTCTTGAATGCCAAGGGTGACGTCCTGGCTCACTCCGTTTCAGGCAATGTAGAAGTGAAAAATCCGGGCGGACGCGTGGACGCCGATACTTCCAGCGGAACCGTTGAGGTGCGTGACGCGAAAGGCGACGTCAAAGCCCGTGCCACAGCTGGACGCGTCACCGTCCAGGGCAATCCAAGCGGCAACAGCTATTGGGATTTGAAGACCGTGTCCGGTACCGTGGATATCGCTGTACCTTCGAGCGCCAGCTTTCATCTTTCCGCCGGCGCCGTGACCGGTCAAATTAGCGCGCAAATTCCCATCATGATTGAGGAGCAAGGCAAGCACTCGCTGCGCGCCCACATGGGTGACGGCGGCGGCCGCGTCGAAGTCCACACCGTTTCCGGCTCTATTGAAGTCCAAGGCGCGCAATAACCAATTTTCCGCCCCAAACCTAATGCCCCATGCACTCGCTGATCGCCTGCCTATGTAAGGGAGGAGCTTGTTTACCCTGTAAGGGACGCTCCCGCTGCGTCGATTCGGATCGCGGTTCGGTAATTTCCGCCAAACAGATTAGAATTCAAGTTGATGACTAGCACGCGAAAACTCATCGCTCTTGCCCTCGTACCTATCACGGTCCTATTCGTGTGTCTCGCGAGCCATCCTGCGGACGCTCAGCAAAGCGGTAGTCCGGCGACCCCCGCACTGAGCACAAAACCCGCCACTCCCAAGCAGCCTGCCGCAAAAACACTATCCGAAACGGAAGAGTTGCAACAAGCGATCGATCGGGCCGGCAATGACCGCGCCTCGCTCGTCCGCAACCTCGAGGAATTTCTCAAGGACTATCCGGAATCGCGGCAACGGCCACAAATCTATCGTGCTCTCGTCGAAGCCAGCCTGCAGTTGCGAGATTCGCCGCGTGCCACCGATTACGCCGAGCGCCTCGTCGCCATTTCTCCGGAAGATATGTCTATGACGCTCCTCGCCATTCAACTTCTTGAACGCAATGGCGATGAGGCAGCCCTCCGCCGCGCCCTCAACTACTCCACCCGCGTCCTAGACTTTATCAACAACAGTTCCGACAGTGAGAAATCTCCTAAAGTTTCAAAAGAACAATGGGAAGCGGAGCAGAAACGCGACAAGGTGAATATCCTCGTGCTTCGCGGAAGACTTGCGTTCAAGCTCCACGATAATGCCGCTGCCGAGAAGGACTTTCGCGCAAGTATGGCGCTTTCTCCGAGCGCTGCGGCCGGAGAGAAACTCGGTGAAATCGCGGAGCTAAATAAGGACCTGCCCGGCGCCATCCACGAATATGCTAGAGCCTTCGCCTTGGCAGATGCTTCGACTTCTGCCGCTGCAGCCAATCGCCGCGAGATTCGTCAAAAGCTCGGCAACGTCTGGCGCCTGGCCCACGGTTCCGATCAGGGCCTCGGCGATTATATTTTGCATTCCTATGATGACGTCGTCGCGTCCTCGGATGCTCCGAAGCCGAAAAAGAACGCCGGCGCGAAAGAGCCATACGATTTCACGCTGCGCAAGGCTCAAGACGGCTCGCCGTTTTCGCTCGCGGAGCAAAAAGGAAAAATCGTCGTCGTGAATTTTTGGGCCACTTGGTGCGGGCCGTGCCGCGAAATGGAACCCCATTTCGAGCGCATTGCCGCGCAATTCCAGGGAACCGCCGACATCATTTTTCTTGCCGCGGACTGCGACGAGGACGAATCGCTCGTGCCGCCCTATCTGCAGGAAGAAAAACCGCGCACAACCGTGGTTTTTGCGGATGGGCTGGATACGCTCCTCTCCGTCCGTTCTTTTCCTACCGTGGTGATACTGGATCGCACCGGGAAAATTGCCTATCGAGCGGAAGGATTCGATCCGGATGATGTGGATACGGAACTAAGCAACGCAGTCCGCCACGCGCTTGCGGCCCAATAAGAACACGCAGAAAACTCTACTCATGGCGCCAAGTCGGCGTTGTAATTCCCCACGAACTCCTCGAAATCGTCAATCTCATCCATGTCCTTGCCCACAAACCGGATCGTATGCGAATCCACACGCTGCACCGAACGTAGGTAGCTCAGCAGTTCCGCTGGCGTGTAATTCTTGAACGTAATTTCCAGCGTCACTGGAGTCTTGATCACATAAGGCTTGAAGTCGTGCAGCCGGCTCAAAGCGGATTTCACTCCAGCAAAGATTTTGTCGCAGGAAGCCGCCGGCGTGAGTGTTTCCGCCGAATGAAAACCGAGCGACTTCTTCGTCTCGACGCTTTCGATGTTTCCAAGTCGCGACTTGATCTCCTCCACCGCGACATCGTCGCCAGATACAAAGATAACCGGAACTCCCTTCGCTCCAGCGTAAGCGGCGTTGTACTCCCCCTCGGTTACCGCATTGCCATTCAGAGTCACACGCGCGTAATGCGCGCTCGAGAAAGTGTGAGCCCGCACTCCCTTCGGATTCGTGGTGGATGCATGATAACCGATAAAAATAGCCGCGCTGAAGCTCGAATCCAATCCAGCCATCATTCCGCCATGACGCGGCCACGCGCGCACAATTCGCACGTTTTTCGGAAATTCCTCGATCAGCAAATTCTCTCCGTTTCCATGCGAGTCGCTCACAACGATCTCGCTGGCGCCCGCCTCGTTTGCTGCTCGCACTGCCGCCATCGTCTCGTCAGTCATAAAATGGCGAAAGCGCTCATATTCAAATCCACTTGGGCCCAACTGGTCCGCAGTGACCGTCCCTGCTACACCTTCCATGTCCACGGAGATATACACTTTCAACTTTTTCGCTGAGTCCGCAGGCGTTTGGGCCGAGGCTTTACGCGCAGCGACGGGAACCAGCGCCAACGCGACTCCGAGAAACAACAAACCAGAAACGGCGCGCACTCTAGGACGCATCATGAATACCTCATATTCTGCTGAATAAAGTGAACTCTGATTGCCAACGCAATTCTAATCTTGTCCAGCCGCCGAAGCCGAAGGAAAAGCGAGCGCGACTTCACGGGCGGCAAGAATCGTGTTCACATGGATTCGAATCGTGTCTTCGACGCGCCGCGCATATCCCCCGGCCAATGCCGTGGCGACGGGGATCCCCCGCCTCCGCGCTTCTTCAAATACCCGACGGTCGCGCGTCTTCAGCCCGTTCTTTGTCAGCATCAACCCACCAAGTTGGTCCTCGCAAAACGGATCGGCCCCGCCCACATAAAAAAGCAGCTCCGGCTGAAACTCATCTAGCGCCGACTGCACCGCCGGAATCAACGCGCCAAGATATTCGTCATCCTCCACGCGGTCCGCCATCTCCAAATCCACATCCGAAGGCGGTTTGTAAGCCGGATAATTATTTTCCTGATGGATGGAAAGCGTAAAAACGGATTCGTCCTCCGCAAAAATTGCCGCCGTCCCGTTCCCCTGATGCACATCGGTATCGACGACCATCGCCTTCCGAATCGCGCCATCGTGCTGCAGCCTTCGAATCGCCACTGCAACGTCATGAATCGCGCAAAATCCCTCGCCATGCTCCGGATAAGCATGATGAAACCCGCCGCCCAAATTGCAGCCAAACCCATCACGCAAAGCAGCCTGCCCCGCCAGAATCGATCCACCGGCCGCAAGCCAGCACGCCTCCACCGCCTCCCTCGAAAACGGAATCTCCAATTTCATAATTTCGCTGGCTGAAAGCGTTCCTGTCTTCAGCTTGTGCACCCACTCAGCCGTGTGCACGCCTAAAATATCTTCGTCCGGCGCGAAATCGGGCGTTAGGAAATCCTCGCTCCCCGCGATGCCCTCGCGCACCAACGTTTCCGCAATCAAACGGAATTTCTGTGAGGGAAAAACGTGCTCGCCCAGATTTAAGTCGTAGCCTTTGTTGTAGACCAGTTTGAAAGGAAGCATTTCCGTAGGGGCACGGCATGCCGTGCCCGTCTTCGCAAGACCTGGTTTCTAATTCTCGCGCTCTAAAATAAAATCCGGCAACGTCATCAATGCCCGCGCATACTCCGAATCCACGCGCCCTTCCAAACAAGCCTTCGCCCGCCGGGCGTATTCATGCGCAAGACTCCGCGCCCGATCCAGCGCCCCAGAATCCTGCACCAGCGAAACAATCGTCTCCGCCGGCACAGAGTTAAACTCTTTTTCCTCAAGCACCCGCGCCACCAACGCACGCGCATCCCGGTGCCCATTATCCATAGCGTAGATCAAGGGCAGGGTAACCTTTCCCTCTTTCAAATCGCTCAGCACAGGCTTCCCAAGCTGCTCGGTCGACGCCGTAAAGTCCAAAAGATCATCCACCAACTGAAATGCCAGCCCCGCATAACGCCCATAATCGGCCAGCGCCTCTTCCTCCGCGCCTTCAAGCCCGCCAAGCACCGCACCCAATCGCGCGCACCCGCTGAACAAACACGCGGTCTTATAAGTAGCGAGCCGCAGCGCATCCTCTTCCGTAACGTCGATCCGTCCAATTTTCGCCAGCTGAATTAACTCGCCTTCGACCATTTTCTGCGTAAGATCGATCAGCACATCAAGTATGCGAAAATTTCTTTCCTCCAGCGCCATCTGAAACGACTGCATGTAAAGCCAATCCCCCGCGAGAACACTGCGATGATTCCCCCAACGCGAATTCGCGGAAGGCCGCCCGCGCCGCGTGTCCGCGCTATCGATCACATCGTCGTGAATCAACGTAGCGCTGTGAAGCAACTCCACCACCGCCGCCAACCTAATCGCTCCCGGACTTCGCCGCCCAGTAGATCCGTTACATAGCAAAAGCAGCGCCGGGCGTAAACGCTTTCCTCCGCCACCAAGCAAATAGCTCGTAATTTCCGCAACCGGCTCGAACGCACCAGCGCTCTGTCGCGCGAGTTCTTCCTCAACCAAAACCAAATCGTCTCGCACGAGATCAAAAATCTCTTTGACAGTAAGCAGCGCGATAGCCTTCCTCCCCTGGCCTGCAATCATCTTTGGGACTCCACAGCCGCGGACATCGACGGCTGGGAAAGACGGAAAAATCGCCGGAAATTCCCTGCTGTCCTGGCGGCGAATTCTTCCGCGGCTAAGTCTCTCACACTAGCGAGTGTACGCGCCACTTCCGCCACGTAAGCCGGTTCGTTGCGTTTCCCTCGATAAGGCTGTGGCGCAAGGTACGGTGCGTCCGTCTCTATCAAAATGTTCTCCATCGGCAAAGCTTTCGCAACATCCCGCAAATTCTGCGTTTTCGGATAAGTCGAATTCCCCGCAAACGAAATCATGAAGCCCATCTCGATACCGCGCCGCGCGTCTTCAAGTGTGCTAGTAAAGCAATGCAAAATTCCGCCCAACCCGGTAGGCCGCCAGACTTCCTCAATCACGCGCAAACAATCCGTCCAGGCATCCCGGCAATGAATAATAATCGGCAACTTCGCCACGCGCGCCAACTCCATCTGTTCGCGAAACACGCGCTCCTGCACATCCCGCGGCGAATGATCGTAAAAATAATCCAACCCAATCTCGCCCCAAGCAATCACCTTAGGATGTTTCGCCAACCGCGCCAATTCATCCAGATGCGCCTGCGTTACGTCCTTCGCCTCATGCGGATGAATCCCGACGGTCGTGTAAATCCAGTCATGCACCTCCGCAAAAGGCAAAGCCGCATCCAGCTTGTGAGGCCCTGGCCCAGTCCCAATCGCCAAAAGTATAGTTACTCCGGCGACCCGAGCCCTATCGAGCATCGCGTCGCGATCCTCCGCGAATCGCTCGTCATCAATGTGCGCATGCGAATCAATCAATTCCATGGTTAGCCCCGTAGGGGCGCAGCATGCTGCGCCCCTTTCGCCTCGGTGTTCAACTTCGCGCTCTTCGCCTCGGCACTTTCCGCGTCCCACTCCCACTTCATCGGATTTTCGCTAATGTATCGGGCCGCATCCGCAAACTCCTTCCCATCCCGCAAGAACCGCTCAAAATAATTCCTCTGCCAAACCTGTTCCTTCCAGCCAAGCTCTTGGCGTGCCCGCAAAGTAACCGCCGCCTTATACGAGCGTACAATCGCGGCCAAGGACCCCTTCTCCACAACGCGCTTCTCGCCCGACGCATGACTCTGCGCCGTTAGGGGCGCAGCACGCTGCGCCCCTACTCGGCAACCGATCTCAATAATTCCATGCACGTGGTTTGGCATGACTACGAATGCGTGCAAATTCACAATCGCAAAATGTGAGGGCATCGCCACCCAATTTTCTCGCGCAATGCGTCCCAACTCCGTCAATTCCACCGATCCCTGCAGGACAGTCCCAAACAAGAATCGCTTCCCGTCCGTACATATGGTCACAAAATACGAGGCTGCCGCCGCATAATCATGATTCTTCTGCCGAATCGATTTTCGCCCAGGATGTAGCCCTTCTTTATCCATGGTTACCGATCCTTCCCCCACGGCACGCCCCAGCCAACCAGGGCGCAGCGTGCTGCGCCCCTACTTCAACCGCGCCCCAATCTCCACATCCTCATCCGGAAATCCCGCCAACACCGGCCGTCCTTCCGGCCCCACCGATGCCGCCACAATCATTCCGTTCGACTCCACTCCTCGCAATTTCCGCGGCGCCAAATTCACTACTACCGCCACCTTCCGCCCAACCAATTTCTCCGGCTCGTAAAACTGCGCGATCCCCGCGCAAATCTGCCGAATCTCCGTCCCGATATCTACGGTGAGCTTCAGCAATTTGTCCGCGCCGACAATTCGCTCGGCCGTCTTGATTTGCCCCACTCGCATCTCAACTTTCGCAAAATCCTCGATCCCTATCTTCTCTGCCGCCGCAGGCGCAGCGGCAGCCGGAGCTGCGGCCGCTGCCGCGGTAGCAGGTGCAGCTGCGGGCGTTGTCGCCGCGACTGGCGAAGGTGCGTTCTGTGCTTCTTTTTCCATGGTTTCCATCCTCTCAATCGCTTCTGCTTTTTCAATCCTCGGAAATAACGCCTGCGATTTACCAAGCGCCGTACCAGGCGCGAGTTGCCCCCACGCCAATCCATCCAAATCCACAGCCCCAAGCGCTCCCGATTGTCCGAGCAACGCCCAAACCTTAGCCGTGCTCTCTGGCAAAACGGGATGTGTCAACACAGTCACAACACGCAAAACTTCAGCCGTTGTCCAAAGCACGGTAGCTCGCCGCTGCTGCTCCTCGCTCGATTCTCCGAGCGACCACGGCTTCTCCACAGTCAAATACTTATCCGCCGCCGAAATCAGCGACCAAATCACTTCCAGCCCGCGCGAAAATTCCAGCTTCTCGTAATGCTCCATCACTTCGCCGATGGCCGCTTGCGCCTCCTTAGCCAGCGTCGTGTCTTGTGGTTGAAGCGTTCCGGGCTTCGGAATCTTCCCATCACAATTTTTCTCAATCATCGCGGCTGTGCGGCTAGCCAAATTGCCCAAGCCGTTCGCCAGATCGCTGTTATAACGCTGCACCAGCGCGTCATAACTAAAATTCCCATCCTGCCCAAACACCGTCTCGCGCAGCAAGTAATACCGAAGCGCATCCATCCCCAAAACATGCACAATCGGCCGCGGCCGCACCACATTCCCCAGCGACTTGCTCATCTTCGCGCTGTCCATTAAAAGCCAGCCGTGCGCCCAGATCTGCTTTGGAATCGGCAAACCCGCCGCCATCAAAAACGCCGGCCAATAAACGGCGTGAAACCGAATGATCTCTTTCCCCACAAGATGCAGATCCGCCGGCCAATATCCGGACTTTTCATATTGCGGCCCACCGACCGCGCTCAAGTACGCCGTCAACGCATCAAACCATACATAAAACACATGCGGCTCTTCCCCGGGAACAGGGATGCCCCATCGAATAGATGTCCGGGTAATGCTGAGATCCCGTAGCCCGCCCTCGACAAAGCTCAGAACCTCATTCCGCCGCGCGTCGGGCTGAATGAAGTTCGGATTCTTCGAATAAAAATCGAGAAGCGGCTTCTGAAAAGCGGAAAGTTTGAAGTAGAAATTGTCTTCTGTCACCGTCTCCGTCGGCCGCCCGCAATCCGGGCAATTCTCGCCAGGCTTTACGTCTACATACGCATTGTCATAAATGCAGTACTGCCCCGTGTAATGCCCTGGATACACGTAGCCATTTTCGCGGCACAATTTAAAAAGCCACTGCACCGTATGCGCATGCTTCAAATCCGTCGTGCGAATAAACTCGTCGCCCTGCACTCCCAACTCATCCCAAAGCAACTTCCACTGCGCCGCCATCTTCGCCACAAACTCCGACTCCGGAATTCCCGCTTTCTTCGCGGATCGCTCGACATTGACGCCATGCTCGTCAGTCCCAGTAGTCAACACAACGTCGTACCCGCGCATCCGCTTGTACCGCCGAATGGTGTCGCAAACGATCGTCGAATACGTATGCCCAATATGCGGCAACCCGTTCGTGTAGTAGATCGGCGTAGTCAAATAATATTTCTGTTTTCCCGCAGCCATCAGTCTCCGTCCCGTTCTTCTTCTCTCGTCTCTTCCGTTTTTTTTCTTCTCTGCGCTGACTCTGTGTCCTCTGCGTCTCTGCGTTATCTTTACTCTTTCTTTTTATCTTTTCTCGTAACACCGCAAAGCCGAAGCAATCACCCGCTGCAAAGGCACGTCCTTCTCAGCCGCCAGCTTCTTACAATCCTCAAACTCCGGCGCCACGTGCAAAATCCGCCCATTCACCCGCGAAACCTTAATCCGCACCTCGCCGTAATCCGTCGCCACGCTAACCCATTCCCGAGGCAATACCCGCCGCTGCGCCCGATAAGTCCGAACCCCAAACGTAGTCGTCTCCGCAAAAATCAAAGACATCAATGCGTTCGTATCCTGCGGCTTGCACAAAACCGTCAACAAAGTCCCCGGCCGATTCTTCTTCATCTGCACCGGCGTGGTGTAAACATCCAGCGCTCCCGCTCCCAGCGCCTTCTCCAAAAAATACCCATAAATCTGTGGGTTCATATCATCGAGGTTGGCTTCAACAACCGCAATCTCCTCGTCCAGTAGCACAGACTTGCCCTGAGCGTCGAAGGGCAAGCCTGCCTGTGCTCTTTCTTTTTCCCCAACCGCCTCCCCCACCATAATCCGCACCACATTCGGCTGCCCCTCAAGATCCGCCGTCCCCGCTCCATACCCGATCGCAGAAACACTCATCGCTGGCTGTGGCCCAAACGAATCGCAAAGCGTGGCCACAATCGCAGCTCCAGTAGGCGTCACAAGCTCTTTCAACACGCCATTGGAATAAGTGGGCTTACCCTGCAACAAATTCGCCGTAGCTGGCGCCGGCACCGGCAAAACGCCGTGCGCCATTTTCGCCGTCCCACCACCCACATTCAAAGGCGAACAGGCAAACTTCTCGATCCCCAACGCATGAAACCCAACACACGCCCCAACAATGTCCACGATCGCGTCTACCGCTCCAACCTCATGAAAATGAATCTTTTCCAGCGGCACGTCATGCACCCGCGCTTCCGCTTCCCCCAACTTCCGAAAAATAGCCCCGGCCCGCTCTCTTACTCCCGGCGCCAGCCGCGACTTCTCCAAAATCTCCAAGATCGCGCTAAGCGACCGGTGCTTCGACTGATCTTCCGTCACCACCTTCACATAAGTCGCCGCCATCCCGTTCTTCCAAACCTTCTCCGCCGTCATTTCCCATCCCGGAACTTGCAACCCGAGCAACTCCGAACGCAAATGCTCGACCGCGCAACCCGCATCCACCAATGCGCCAAGAGTCATATCCCCGCTAATCCCGCTAAAGCAATCAAAATAGGCAAGTTTCATGGAAGGTCGTCACGCGTGCAAATTTTCTGCTTAAAAACCGCGTCCCCCAATGCAGATTGATACTATCGGCGCTACCCAGGACTGTCAAACAATGGGCTCCATGTCAGGGATTCCCACTTGTAGGGGACGGGCTTGCCCGTCCCACATTTTGCTGGCTCCGCATCGCGCGAGTCCCGCTCATACCCATCTCCTTCGCCCGGTCCACTTAACCATGCACGCCAAACACAGAAATTTGTCCCTGAGCCTGCCCTACCCTTTCCCTCTCACGCCTAACTCTTTTCCTTTCTGTTACATATAAAGTAACTCTTGACATTTGTTACCTCTGATGGTAACCTTCCCTATGACTCGCTCGGCTGGTGGCCCCAAGAACCGCCGCGAAAACTTCGTCCCTGTTGTCGGCCCTCCACATATTCCGTTCCACACACACGACCTCCCATCCCTTTTCATTTCAATCTGTTACAAGCATGCGCGCGCACAGGAATCACACTTATCCCCTGTATTTTCAGAGACTTCGGAACAACTTCGTGCAGAACGGGGTGGGTGGGGGTATCCCTCCATCCGTTCAAATTCATTGTCACCTTTTGACCCAACTCCTCCCTGCCACTTATACTCGCCCATCTCAACGAACGAGGCACTGTGTACCTAACGCTTTCTAATCGCCTTCGCGAAGCCCTGGTGCGCCACATCCAGGAGCACTACTCCATTTCCATGGATGTGGCTCTCGATCGCCCTCCTAAAATCGAAATGGGAGAAGCCGCATCTCCTGTCTGCTTCGAGTTGGCCAAGCGTCTGAAAAAAGCTCCGCGCATCATCGCGCAGGAAATCGCAACCAAGCTCGGTAAGGTCCAGGGCGTTGCACGTATCGAAGTGGCTGGGGCGGGATATCTGAATGCGTATTTTGATCGCGCCGCATTCTGGGACGCTAGCTCGTCATCACGAGCGACAACCCACTCGTTTACCCCGAGCGCCGAGGGGCCGCTTCCCTCAACAAAAAAATCCGGAAAAGTCATCGTCGAGCACACAAGCATCAATCCCAATAAAGCCGCGCACATCGGCCATCTCCGCAACTCTGTCCTTGGCGACACCATGGCGCGCATCCTTCGCCACGCCAGAAACCCCGTTCAGATCCAAAATTACATTGATAACACCGGGGTTCAGGTCGCGGACGTCGTCATCGGCTTTCTCGATATGGAGCGCCTTACTCCCGTCAGCGTGAAAATGGCGGCCATGGAGCCGCGCTTTGATTACTACTGTTGGGATCTCTACGCCAAAACCACCCAATATCTTGGAGAGGACAAACCGCGTGCCGCTGAACTTCGCGCGCGTACTCTCAAAGCCATTGAGGAAGATCGCGGCGAAGAATCCGAAGTCGCTCAAGTCGTTGCTGACACCATCACAAGTCTGCATCTCAAGACCATGGCTCGCGTCGGCATCTCGTACGAACTCCTTGCCCGTGAGAGCGAGATCCTTCACCTCAAGTTCTGGGACGCCGCCTTCGAGCTGCTAAAAAAGTCCGGCGTCATTCAGCTGGTAAGCACCGGGAAAATGGCCGGCTGCTGGATCATGCCCTGGAAAGAAGAATCGAAGACCCAAGAGAAACCGGCCGAAGCAAAACCTGAGGCATCTCCTGAGGCACCTGAGGACGACGAAGAGAATATCCAAGACAAAATCATCGTCCGCTCTAATGGCACGGTCACTTACGTCGGTAAAGACATCGCCTATCAACTTTGGAAGTTCGGCTTACTCGGTAAGGATTTCAACTATCGCAAATGGCCAGCGGCGCCTGAAGGCGAAACGGTTTGGGCTACGACCACCTTCAAAAGCGATCCCGCAGCGCCGCATTTTGCCGAGCCCGCGACCGCTGTTTATAACGTCATCGACACGCGCCAGGCATACGTGCAGGATGTCGTAGCTGAAGCCCTGCGGCGCCTCGGCCACACCGAAGCCGCCAACAAATCCATTCACCTTTCCTACGCTTTCGTCGTGCTGACACCCCGCTGCGCTGCGGAAATGGGCTACGAACTTACTCCTGAGGAAGCCAAGCTCCCTTTCATCCAAGTGAGCGGCCGCAGGGGTTTCGGCGTCAAAGCAGACGATCTAATCGATAAGCTCGAGGCAGCAACCTTCGCCGAAGTCCAGCAACGCCACGCCGAAATGAGCGAGCCAGAACAAAAGCGAACCGCGCATGAAATTGCCATCGGCGCTCTGCGCTTTTTTCTTCTGAAATTTACGCGCAACGCCATCATCGCGTTCGATTTCAAGGACGCTCTCAGTTTTGAAGGCGAAACGGGTCCCTACTGCCAGTACGCGGTAGTGCGAATTCGCGGAATACGCCGCAAAGGCATAGAAGCCGGCGCAACGAATGTTGCCGTCACTCCTGAGACCGCGGCCGCACTATTTGCTGGCCCCGAAGGAAACGGTTTGTGGGAGTTGCTGCTAAGCGTGGGCTCGCTGGACCGCGCGGTGGAAGCGGCCATCGCCGCGCAAGAACCTGCGTTCATTGCAAAATATGCGTTTCAATTGGCGCAAGAGTTCAATAATTTCTACCACAAACATCACATCCTAAACGAAGCCGATGAACAAAAACGCGCGTTCCTATTACGTCTAACAGAGCTGGTCGAAGCGCGTCTGGTGGAGACACTAGCCCTGCTGGGAATCGAAGCGCCAGAGAAAATGTAGGGGCACGGCACGCCGTGCCCGTCTCGAAGTGGCGCATCATGCTGCGCCACTACAAAGAAGAACAAAACGAAGAGGAAAAATCAGTACGACATGACGAGATGAACAAGGGTGCGGAGTGCGACGCCGGTAGGCCCCTTGGCTAGCCAGGATTTGGCGTCGTCGTTCCATGCGGTCCCGGCGATATCGAGATGGATCCAAGGAGAGTCACCGGCGAATTCCTTGATGAACATCGCGCCGGTAATAGCCCCGCCGCCTTTGCCGCTGCCGATATTTTGAATGTCGGCGACGGTTCCTTTGATGAATTCGCGATATTCGTCATCGATGGGCATCTGCCACATTTTTTCGCCGGCTGCTTTGGAGCTGGCGAGCAGTTTGTCAGTGAAGGGCTGGTCCGAACCAAAAACGCCGACGTTGACATTCGCGAGGGCGACTACGATCGCGCCCGTAAGCGTGGCAGCATCAATCAGATGCGTAGCGCCGAGCTGCTTGGCGTAGTGAAGGCCATCGGCGAGAATTAGCCGGCCTTCGGCGTCGGTGTTCAAAACTTCGATCGTTTTGCCGGACATGGCCGTTTGAATATCGCCCGGCTTTTGCGCTGTGCCGCCGGGCATGTTTTCCGTGGACGGCACGATGCAAATGACTTTGACATTCGGCTTGAGCGCAGCAAGGGCGCGCATAACGCCGAGCATCGTGGCTCCACCGGCCATGTCGTATTTCATTTTTTCCATGCCGTCGGCAGGCTTGATGGAGATGCCTCCGGTGTCGAACGTGACGGCTTTGCCGATGAGGCCGATGACAGGAGCGCCGGGCTTGGGATTCGCCGGAGTGTAGGTGACAACCATCACGCGCGGCGGTTCGGGCCCGCCCTGCGAAACGCTGAGCAGTGCGCCCATTTTGAGTTCGGTGATTTTCTTCTCGTCGAGAATTTCAACGGCGAGGCCTGCTTGCTTCGCCATGGCTTCGGCTTTTTCAGCGAGAATCTTCGGCGTCAGCTTGTTCGATGGCTCGTTGATGAGGTCACGTGCAAAATTTTGCGATTCGGCGATAATGCGGCCACGAGTTAAACCTTTTTCGGCAGCAGCGCGTTCTGCGTCGGAGTAGCCGGTGAGCAAAACCGTGTCGATGGACTTGTCGTTTTTCTTTTCGGTCTTGTACTTATCGGTTTCAAAGTTGGCCGTAAGAACGCCTTCCGCTATGGCTTGAGCCGACTCCTCGGTGGCGTTGTTTTCGCGAACCAGAAAGGCCACCTGCTTGACCGAGCGTGCTTTGAGATAGCGCAGCGCGGCGCCGGCGAGCTTACGAAGTGTGGCGCTAGTAAATTGCTCGCGCTTCCCCGCTCCGACGAGCAGTAAACGAGCTGCTTTGAGCCCGGCGGGAGCGTGAATGAGAGTCATTTCCAAAGTCTTGCCGGTGAGTTCGCCGCTCTTGGCGAGATTGCGCAACAAGCCGTTCGCGGTCTGGTCGAGTTCTGAGATACGCCCCTGGATCGGGTCAGTCTCCTCGAAAATATAAGAGACGAGTGCTTCGGTCTCCAGTGCGGCATACGGCTTTGATTCGAGTGTGATTTGCATGTTTCTTTAACGCCTCCGGTTGTTATACATAGCTTTTTCAGTTTCCCTGCGAGCTTCTTTGTCGCGTTCGTCCTGGCGGCGATCCCAGGATTTTTTACCTTGCGCCAGAGCGATTTCGATCTTAGCGCGGCCATTGCGGAAATAAATGCGCAGAGGAATGACCGTCAAACCCTTAGACTGGGTACGCCCCGAGAGCTTGTGAATTTCGTTCTGATGCAGCAGCAGTTTGCGCGAACCAAGAGGTTCGTGATTCCATGGACCGCCGGGCAAGTACTGCGCAATGTGCGCGTTAACGAGCCAGGCACCGCTGGGCTTGAAATCGACGTAGGCGTCGCGGATGTTCGCTTTTCCTTCACGCAGAGCCTTGACTTCCGTGCCGTGCAGGACCAGACCAGCCTCAAAACGGTCGAGCAGATGGAAATTATACGAAGCGGCGCGGTTCTGGGCCACGACTTGCTCGCCAGCTTTGCTGTCCTTATCCGGTTTTTTCGTAAGCTTCGGCACAATATTCCATCATAGCTGGAGTGTTAATTCTTGGCTACGGGCACGAAAAAAACCCATATTATCGGAAGTAGTACAGCCAACCTTCCGCGTGTTGCCCATGCTCTAAACCGAGTGTTAGACTGACTTAGACTGCATCGGCTTCGTGTCGAGGCCTCGGAGAGTCCATGCGACGTAGTTGTAGCGTCATTCTATGTGTCGGGATGGGTGTCTTCGTCGTAGGCTGCCCGAAGGGCCAGACGGATTATAGCAAAGGGCGGAAGGCTGAGACGATCGAGGACTACGACGCAGCTCTTGAGTATTATCAGAAAGCGGTAAAGTCCGACCCCAACAACGCAGGATACAAAATCAGGCTCAATCAAACGCGCTTTGAAGCTGGAGAGCAGCATATAAAACTAGGCCTCAAAGAGAGAGATAACGGGGATCTGCAAGGCGCAGCGGCCCAATTCCAGCGGGCCCAAATGGTTGATCCCTCCAGTGCAGTCGCAGGGCAGGAACTGAAAAGAACCCTGATAATGATCGCCGAGAAAGCTCATGCGGCGGACGGTGCAAGGCTGCCTGGAGAAGACGATTCCCTGAAATACATGTCGGAGCCGCCGCAGATCAAGCCACTCTCAAACGTAGCGATTACGTATAAGGCTTCCGCCGACGCAAAGGTTGTCTTCGACACCATCGGAAAGTTGGCGGGATTAACAGTGATCTACGACGCGGACTTCCCCGCCCGCCGGATCACCGTGGATTTGAACAACTTGACGTTGGAGCAAGCACTAGAAGTTGTGAGCCTGGAGAGCAAGGCGTTCACGAAGGCAATCACGGAAAACATCATCATGGTCATTCCGGACCAAGCGGCTAAACGGAAAGACTATGAAGAAGAGGTCCTTAAGACGTTTTATTTGTCGAACACAGTGACACCGCAAGACCTGACAGAAATCCTGACCGGTCTGCGCCAGTTGTTCGATTTGAAGCGTGTCCAGCAACTGAACTCGCAAAACGCGATTATCATCCGGGCGACGCCGGATGTGCTGAAGCTCGTTGGCAAAGTGCTCGATGACATTGATAAGGCGAAACCAGAAGTGGTGGTTCAAGTGGAAGTGCTGGAGGCGCGCACGGATCGTCTGCGGGTTCTGGGAATCCAACCGGGGCAAACCGCATCGATTGCGATAAATCCGAATGCGACTACGACAACTCCAGGGACGGTCACAGGCGGAGCAGGAGGCACGGCGACAACCTCCACAACAACAAACAACATCACGTTGAACACGCTCGCCCACCTGAATAGCAACGATTACGTGGTCACGCTCCCGAACTTTACTGCCAACGCAGTGCTCACCGACACGTTTACAAAGATTATTCAGAACCCCGAGCTTCGCTCCGTGGACGGGCAGCAAGCAAAACTGAAAATCGGCGACCGTATTCCGATTGCAACGGGCAGCTTTCAAGCTGGCGTGGGTGTGGGCTCGGTAGGCTCCGCAGGATTGGTGAATCCGCTGGTCAACACGCAATTCCAGTATCAAGACGTTGGCGTGAATATTGATATGACGCCGCGCGTGCACCCGAATCACGACGTCAGCCTGAAAATAAAGATCGAAGTCTCTTCCGTTACAGGTACATCTACTATCGGCGGAATCAGCCAGCCTATTATCAGCCAGCGTGTTGTTGAGCACGATATTCGATTGGGAGATGGCGAGGCATATATTCTGGGCGGCCTCATCCAGAGAACGGATACGAAGACGTTGAACGGGTGGCCCGGACTGGCAAAGATTCCCGTCATACGCTATTTGTTCTCGAGCGATAGCGTGGAACATCAGGAAGACGAAGTATTAATCATGCTGATTCCGCACATCGTGCGGCTGCCGGATTGGACGAAAGAAAATTTACGGGGTATTTACTCGGGTTCAGATCAGAATATTCAGGTAAAACTCGAAAGCGAATCCCGGACGCCGGAAGCTCCGAAACCAGCTACGCAGGCTCCAGGTGGGGTTGTACCTGGAACGACGCAGGCAGCGCCTGGAGGAGTTGCGCCAGCCGGGGCCGCAAATACAGCCGCTATGAATCCGCCGCAGGGACAGCCGGGCAAGCTCAGATTTGAACCGCAGACGCTGTCACTGAAGGTGGGCGAAACAAAAACGATCGCGGTGGTTGTGGAAAATGTAAGCGATCTGTTCTCCATCCCAATGTTGCTGCAATACAATCCGGCAATAATCAGCATTGAGGACGTGCAGCACGCGGTGAGCGAAGGACAGCACGGAGGATTCCTCTCAGGCGGCACGCAGGAAATCGCTATCGTGAAGAGCCTCAACGCGGAGAAAGGCCAGGGCATCATTTCCGCTACACGACAGCCAAATACCCAAGGCGTGAGCGGGAGTGGCACTCTTCTCGGAATCGTGATCAAGGGAATCGCGCCGGGCTCGTCGAATTTGACGATCACTCAACAGAACGCCAAAGACTCTCAGCAGCGGCCCATTCCGTTGGTCACCAATGAGGCCACGGTGCAGGTTCAGCCTTAGTCCAAGCAAGAGGAAATATACGATGTTGCATCGCGACTTGCGTTCCGGCAAAAGTTTTCGACCTCGGCGCCTTTCTCCTACAGTAGGAATGACGCTGCTCGAATTGATTATTGCCTGCTCGATCTTGATGGTCCTGTCATCCATGGCGCTGCCGGTTTTCAAATATACGGTGATCCGCCAGAAGGAGGCGGAACTTCACTACGATCTGCGGACAATGAAGGACGCCATTGACCGGTACAAAGACCTGGCTGATCAGCACAAGTTTCGGACAGAGGTTGGAAGCGAGAACTATCCTCCGGATTTGGAAACGCTGGTGAAAGGCGTGCAACTGGGGGCGGGAAACGACAAGAGGCTCCGGTTTCTGAGAAAGATTCCCGTCGACCCGATGACGGGACGGGCAGACTGGGGATTGCGCTCGATAAGCGATGATCCAGACTCGACGAGCTGGGGTGGAAGCAATGTTTTCGATGTGTATTCGAAGTCGACGGGCACAGCGCTTGACGGGACAAAGTATAGCGACTGGTAGTCTGGTCGAGGTGTCGGGATGAACAAAACCAGAAGGGACACGGGAAGCAGCATGATCGAAGGAAAGCGCGCGGCGCGGAGCTCGAACGGCGGGTTTACGCTGATTGAGTTGATGATCGTGATTGCGATCATTTTTATTCTGCTGGGATTGGCCGCTGGACGATATGACATGACCATCCAACGATCGCGCGAAGCAGTGCTGAAACATGATTTGCAGGTATTGCGCGAAGCGATTGACAACTACACACTGGATAAGCAGGCCGCGCCACAGTCACTTGAAGACCTTCACCAAGCGGGTTATCTCCGGGAAGTTCCTATGGATCCCATGACTCAAGCCGCCGATTGGGACCCAACATTCGACAACGTCGTGCTGAGTCCTGATCAAACGATCACAGGGATGGTTGACGTGCATTCGCATTCCGCGCTTAGTTCGCGGTTCGATGGAACAGCTTACAATACGTGGTAGCGCGTTTATCGTGTTTCGAGTTGTCCTCTATTTTTTTTTCAGACAATCCACGGATTTCGATACTTTGCCCGACCACTCGAGAAGCCGGAGTTGCAGTCGTGCGGCTAGTCGCGTAGTATGAATATGCGGGGTGGAGCAGCCTGGTAGCTCGTCGGGCTCATAACCCGAAGGTCGTCAGTTCAAATCTGACCCCCGCAACCATTTGTTAGTTTAGATACAACGGCTTAGGAGGCTCCACTCCTGAGCCGTTTCGCCTTTTACGTCCAATTGCGTCCAAAACTCCCCAAACTGCGTTGCCAAGCTGTGCCGCGATTCGCTTTCCGTCTTCGCTAATCACATGAGTATAGATTGTCTCCGTGACTGGCGATCCATCAGCGTGGCCCACTTTCTGCTGACGCAATTTCTGCGATGCTCCGAAACTGCTTATCAGAGTTGCGTTCGCATGCCGGAAAGAATGGAAGCCATTGCAGCTGCCGAATTTGTGTTCATTAGCGAGCTATGCATCCTTGCCTTGAGATGCGTGACTCTTAGCCGTTCCGCCCTGCCAACTCTGTGCCTCCCACAGTGAGGAATGAAGAAGCCCGGCCATAACGTCCTCTTCGAACCGCAAGAAGTATCCCTTCTTTGTGAGCGCCGCCTTATATTCGGGTAGTCGCGTAA
Source organism: uncultured Acidobacteriota bacterium (assembly GCA_963784015.1). Lineage (GTDB taxonomy): Bacteria > Acidobacteriota > Terriglobia > Acidiferrales > UBA7541 > Acidiferrum. The sequence goes on along the minus strand of CAWAPX010000013.1, from coordinate 1,327,122 downwards.
CCTTGAGCCCCGTGGTGAAACGGAAAGCGGAATAAAGCCCGCCTATCACGCTTCGCGTCCATAAACGGCCGATTGGCCCATTTGCTTCCCTGAAGTCAGAGACGATCCACCTCGCTTGCGGCATCCCCCAGTTCGCGAGTCGGCCGACGACATCTTCAAGTTCTTGATTTGAGAAGCAATCGAGAAAATAGTGTGTAACTATCAAGTCGTAGTGATCCGCGGGTGCAGCAAAACTCCGCACATCGCCGGCGTGGAATCTGACTCGTTTTCGAAAAGCTCGCCCCATGCCTGCAACCCGTCGCTCCGCGAGTTCGATCATCGTAGAGCTGAGATCAACAAAATCCACCTCTACTCCCGTGTTCACTCGAAGTAGGCGGGCAAGAAAGCGGCCGTCCCCTCCACCGCACACGAGGGCTTTTCGAGACGTTCTAATCTCGCCCAAGAATGCGAATCGCCGATGCTCAAGGCGGCTTCCAAACAAGAAATGCTCAAGAATCTCGTAGTAAGGAGCGATCCGGTCACAATTCATCTTAGTCATCTGAACCTGTTTAACTCTTGCCCAAATTCTTCCTCATATTAGGTCACAAGTGCGAGGCCCCCGGCCAAGACCAAAGTCGCGTCGGCTAGAACTCGAAGCGCTCTACCTGAAAGTCGATTTCTGTGACGGTTTAGGAGAAGAATTAGAAGCGCGGCCAATGAAATAGCCGGCAATCCAGAGCCGACCGGACCGTGTCGGCGTAGCATGAAAGTGACAGCGAAGGCGGACACGGCTAGAGCTGCCGCGAGCAGGTTGATCCGCCGCTCTACCCACACGATTACCGGACTACATCTCTGGAACCATTCGGGATGACCAGGTCCGTTCTCCCAACACTCGATGGCCAGACAATTCAAGGAGCACAGAATCGCGAATAACCCGAACGGCACGTAAACATCCCAGGAGAATTCTGAGAGGCGTGACCACACGGGCAGCGTTGTCCCGGCAGCAAAAAGAACGCCAACCGCTACTTCTTTCGGTATAAAACGTGCCATCGATCCATGACCAGCATGGATACTAGCCATGTACGCTCCAACTATTGCTGCGAGTTTTATTCCCGCGGTCACTTCGATAAGCGTCAAAGAGTTGACTGTGACCCAGAGCGCTGTGGCCGCCGCGAGCACCACTAGCCAGGTCAGAGCCACTCGATACTTTGCGCAGAACCTATGTCGCTCGTGCAAAACCTTTGGATTCGTCGGTCTCCAGCCGTCAAACAACCGATCGCTTATATAGATGCACCATACACTCAGGCTCAAGATGAGTTCATCGGCGGTCGCCAATCGCATGTGACTTGCGCGTGCAAGAAGCGACGCCCACAGCACTGCGACAGTGGGTGCATCCAGGCTGAGAATATTCCACCACAACCACCACGGTGCCGTGTAGGAACTCGCTCGCGCTGCGCGAACATCGTCCTTTAGAATGCCGCTTAGGAAATTGCCTTCCGTAGCTGTTGCCTGCAAATCCTGCATGGGTGCAGCGCCCTCAATTATTGGGGCAGAATTAGTCATACTCATATAAATGACTTTCCCGATGGCTTCCGAAGCCTGTCTCGTAGTGCTGCAGGCGTGCTTCACGTTCCACCTCGTCGCCAGTCGTAACCTCCCCGGTCACCGTCGCAAAGGAAGCCTCTGGTCGCGGTCAGCTTCAAAGCAGTGTCGGCTTGCATTTATATCGTAATACGATACAAAGAAAATATGGGAAGGTGAATTGGCGATTGCGAATACGCGGCGCTGGCTGAACTGCGCTCTCGCATCCTTCGGTTCCTTCGGGGTAGTGACGATTCTGCGCGAACCGCCGGCCTTGAGCCGCGACAGTACCAAAGGCGGATTCACGATTTTATCCACGATCATCTTGCGGAAATTGAAAAGCGGCGACGGTCAGACTGCGGGCCAAACATAGGGTCCTTCACGCCGAGTGATGAGCGATTCGACAGCACCGGCGGATCCAGTGTCCTCGATCCGCGAACTCGCGCAGCGCAGTCCGCAGGTTTGCCTCGCTGCGGATTTCTTACATCTCGGGAAAAACCGGCACGAGCAACCGGTCAACGCTATCCGGCGCGTCCCTTAGTTTGAGGTACAGCAGGGTTCCGTTCGGCCGCGGCACCGCGATGCTCGTCCCGGCAAAGCCTTCCGCCACAACCACCGGCGACGTAAACTTGTCGTCGGACGAAAGCGATCCGATGAGGAATAAATCGGTTCCCTCCAAGCGGCAGGGCTTGGCCACATCCTCAGGGCAGATGATCCGCGTGATTTTTGGCAGGCGCACTAACCGCGTCAGCGGCTGCCAGTCGCCGTTGCCTTCCTTGCCGTCGACCAAGCGGAAGCGAAGCTCTCCGAAGACAGACGGGCCGAAGCTCTTAGCGGGATTGAGCTCAGCTCGAGCCGTCGTTGCATCCTGAAGTACCAAGCCGCCTTCAGGGAATCCCAGCTGCACGCTGGCGCTCTCGTCGTCCGTGGCCACTTCGAGCTTCATTGAGCGTTTGAATTTTGCTTCGTCTTTGACGAAAAACGTCAATGTGCCGTTGATCGGCAGATCGTTCGCGTCACCCAGCCGCAAAAAGACAAGAGAGTCGCCGGGTGGAGTGGCCATCACTTGCTTGTCCAACAACGCCACACGTGGGCGTGGAGCTTCGATTTCTCCGTTGAGATCCAGAGTTCGGCCATCGCGGAGCAGCACTTTGGCGGTCTCCGCACTTGCAGGCTTCAGCGCGGCAGCATCGTCTTGCACCACAAGCGTCACCGCGTTCCCGGAGGCCGCCGCGTCCTGCGGCTGAAAGCGGACTCCTTCGAGCTTCAGCGAGGAGAGCTCCTCGAGATGAGCGCCCGTGACAGCCATCGTAGTATCGCCGGAGTGATAGTTGAAGCCTTGGAGCTTGATGTCATTCGAATAAGCACGCAGCGTGACGGTTTCAGCTTCAGGGATACCGAACTCTTTTATCTTCAACACGAGCTCACCTGGCTTGACCTTCTCAAGCGGCAGTTGGAGCTCGATCTCTCCGGCTTTGTCCGCCTTCCATGTCAAAGCCTTCGCGGCGTCTGTCTCCAAACTAATCTTTTCGGTGCATCCGGCCTGTTGCGAGCGGAGATGCACGGTGTTGGCTTGGCCAGCCAAGAGTTTCCCCTCATCTTCGGAAAGGAGCTTCCAGCTATTTGGCGCCGAGGTGCTTAAGAGCTGAAAGTGGGGCCCGTCAAATGGTTCGAACCCCCAAAGTCCTTTTAACTTTGCTTTGCCCGCGAGCCCCGGAGGCAGGTCCTTTGCGCCGCTCAAAACCAAGCCGCCTTTGGCGGCATCGCTTGCCACTGCCAGTTCGATCGGATTTCCCGCCTGATCCTTAAGCTGTAGTTTTAATTGCTGTGCGTACCCAGTCGAGAACAGTAGCGGAGCGCCCTCGATGGGTAGGACGAAGGCGGAATCCTCGAGGCAGTGGGTCTTGTCGGCTTCGGCGGTTAATAGAACGGGAGGATGCGAAGCGCGGATGGGGGGCAGTGCGATGACCATCACGGACTTGGGATCATGGAATGAGGGCGGATTATTCAATTTCAATCCCACATGGTCCCCAGCGAGCACGGAAATCGCGGGAATGTATTGGTACTTGGCCGTATGAAAGTTGCCGAAAATCTTGACCATGTCAACGATGGCGCCAACGTACGGACTGTAGGCGCCGCCACCAGCCATTCGCGTGGCCCCTATCTGACCGATGAGGTCGGAGTTTGGCCCTGAGGTCAGCCCTGAGGCCATGGACTGCGTATTGCCACCATCGAGGACAAGATTGTTGGAGTTCTGCGTCAGACACTCTGCCTGCTGGTCCGGGGGGCGCTCTAAGCACTCGGAGTCGAGCTTAATCTTGAGGCTCTTTGCAAGCAAGGGAGCTTGCTTGCGCAGATCATTGGGGTCGTTGGCGGCGATCTTCTGGACCGTGGCCAAATATTTGTCCAGACGCGAGCGCTGCAAGCTGGCCTGTTGCAGGTCTTGCACAGCGCGGACGAAGGTTCCGGGCTTGCCGCGAACGGCGCCACGCAGCGTGGTAAAGTCACCGCCAGTCACAGGCGCCAGCATCAAAAGCGCCTGTTCGGCGCCTTGCGGAACCGTGAGTGTAAGGCCGGCATGGAGGACCGGATCGCTCCAAGTTTCGGCCTCTGTGAACCATTCCTCGGGCGGAGGATTGGTGGAGCCGCGGAGGAAGCTGACGATCAGCAGATAGCGCACCGTCTGCCCGGAAGGAAAGGCTGGCTGAATCCAGAGCTTGTCGCCGCTTAGGAGATTGGGGACTTCTCCGATATCGAGTGTTTGTTTGTCGCGCGTCACGCGCAGGAGCAGCGCAGGACCGTCCAGGTCAAAATTCGCTCCGTCCGCGAAGACTAAGAGGGGAAAGAACAGCAGAGCTACCAAGGCGACCAGAGAACGACAAGATCGTTTAGTCATAGAAGATATTGTAGACGCTCCACTCTCCCAAGAAAAAGACGCTTTCCATGTCGAAAACAGTTGTCTGCAGCAGGAGTGTTCTCGCGTATTAGTTCTTCGGAGGCGAGCCAGCCCCATTTGAAGCCCCGCCCGCCGCTGGCTTCGAATCTGGTCGGCCGGCGGGGATAAGTTAGCCTTCTCCTCTGCGTTCCTTCAGGCGACGTTGCTATTCGAACCCGCAGTCCCTGTACTCGTCTTTGTTGGCATTGCTTTTTTCAGTTTGACTACGATCACTCCACCTTTGAATCGTGCCGTCGCGTGAGCTGAATCGATCTCTACTGGTAGTTGCACGCTCCGAAGCAATCGAACCGCGCGTCTTTGCGAGTGAGTGCCCGTACCTGCTGCTTGTTTCACTTGGGTGCGGCCCCTGCCGATAATGGTCACTCGTTTCGGCTCCAGGTCGATCTCCAGCTCTTTAGGAGTGAAGTCGTGGACTTCAGCCAGCAGCGTCACGCTGTCTTGGGATTCTCCAATATTGAGGGGAGTGCGCTCGAACAACTCCGTCTCTGCCTGCAGCCAGTTATCAAGGTCGCGCCCATTGATTCTGCCTTTCGCTTCAAATATGTCGTAGGCCCGCCTGGCAATCGCGTCAAGCATGTCTCTCGCCTCGACACTCAAGCCTGCGGTCCTGATCACGATCGGTGGCTCCGTCGTTTGGTGTCTAACTTCGTTTTGTTCGTGCATAACTGCCTCCTTTTCCCCTGAAACCGGCGGGGCACCATGGAATCAATTTATTAACCACTCGCCAAGTTCTCCTCACCGTTCCATGCTTGAGATTTGGCTCGGAAACGGTTGTGTGCCGGGAGGGTCCCCAGGTAATTGCAAAAAGCAACGGGGACCATAAGTCAACGCGGGTCTCCCGGCACAAATTGTTGCCACATCCATCAACCGTGAAACGGACTCGCGTTGGCATGCTCGGTGTGTCTTGGAATGCTGGTAACCGCGTTATATAGCAAAGCAAAAATTAGCCCAGCGATCGCACCATCGATTAGTCCATCGACCGTTCCGAGAAGGACATTTGCCATGGTCCGTGACGCATGGAACCACGGATAGACCGAACTGGTCAGTTGAATGAAGTTGATGCCGTAGTTAGGGTCAACTAGATTTATCAATCCTACGCAAAGCATCGCCCCGCCCCATAAGAGTGCTGCCGCTATTGCCGTGGCTTTCAAAGAGAGTCTCATCATTTAATCCTCCTTAGTCTCCGGGATGAACAAGCGAATGAATTTCCCACCTCCATCTCGGGAGCCAGCGTTCCTTAGGCGCTCCAGCTTTTGACGACCGGAGTGACGATCCCGGTGAACGCCGGGCTACCCGAGAGGTGGGTCGAAAAACCGCTTCAGTTCCCTGGATTGCCGGTGGTTGCCTGCTGGATGCTGGCCGTGGATGCTTTTGAGAGCATCTCGACTTTCTTCAGCGGCGGTTCACGGCGCTGCCACGCGATCCGTGCATCAGGAGCGTCAGCCGGATAAACCTTTGCTGATTGCTGACCGGTGGGTTCCAAGACAAGGTCCGCGCGGCGATTGAAGGCAAACCAAGTTATTTTCTTGTCTTTGACCATCCACTTGGCCGGCTTTTGGTCGCCTTGGACTAAGAGCGTTTCGGCCACCTTCTGGTCGAGTTGCTTATCTTTTCCTTCGGCGCGGATCTTGATCTCGTCGGCCGGAATTCCCTTGGAGACCAGATAGTCGCGAATGAGGGCTGCACGGCGCTCGCTGAGGGCGGTGTTGTATTTGCGCGAACCGCGCACATCGGCGTAGCCGACGACAACTAGGCTGGCGTTGTTTTCATATATCCCGAAGTTCTTGAATTCTGTCGCTATATTGTCGAGAGTCATTTTCTCTTCGCTCAGGAGACCAACCCTCGGATGGCGCTTCGTTGGGTAGGCCGTTGGGTAGAAAACGCTAAGTAAGGTTGCCGATGGCGCTGGATCAATGGAGCCGACAACATGCAGCGTGGCGGTCTTGGTGGTCTGTCCGCCGCAGGCATTTGTGGCCGTAAATGTGTAGGTTTGATTTTCATTGACTGGCCCAGTGCTTGTTTGGACTGGAACGGCGCTCACCGTTCGGGTCCCGCTTATCGAATTACTGTCGAAAGGCTCGATTCTGGCCGAATCCGCGTTGGAAGCCGACCAGTTCACAGTAGCAGTATCTTGCTCCACTACTCTGTCCCCAATCTTGTGGTAGCGGATCTCTGGTTGACTGACCGACAGCGCCGCCGTAGGCATCGCGTCAACATGAACTGTCACACTCTGGGTCGCTTCCCCTCCGGGACCTTTCGCCGTCAACACATACGTCGTGTCATGTGTGGGTGTCACACTCCGGTCCCCACGCTCGGGCACTTGTCCTATACCGGCGATAGTGGCGTCCGCTGCGTCGCTGGATTTCCATGCAATGTCCGTCGCCTGTCCGCAGCTCAAGTCGGTGGACTGCGCCTGCAGTTGCGCAGTGACCGGAGCGACTGGCACTGTCGCACTTGCGATTCCGGCGTGGAATCGAGGCTGCGGCGGCATGGTCAAGCCTTCCTTCCATTCCTTCGTTTTCATCTCTCCGTTACGATTGAGATAGACCGTCACCTGCTGGCCCGCTTTCGCCGTCACCGGACCCGACCATATGGTGTTTCCTTCGTGAGTCACTGTGACTTGGTAAGTTCCTGGCTTCACGAGCAGCCGCTGGTGCCAAATCCAATTCCAATTGAATTCGTCAACATGGCCGACGAAATAGGCCGGAGTCTGGCCGTTCAACAAAACCGCGGCACGGGGATCACCCTTGAATTCAATGTCGGCGAATGGTCCCGCAACGATGTCTCCCGAGGATTGCAGGTTGACTCGGAGATCGGTGGTTTCGCCGCCACCCACGTGAACGTCTTCCGTCTTAGACAAATAGCCGTAGTTGTAGACGCCCACTTTGTGGTCTCCGGCAGTTAATTCAATCGTTTGACTTCCATCGCGGATGGCCTTGCCGTCCACAAAGACGTAGGCTTGTTTAGGATCAACGTGGATTTTCAATTTCCCCGTCTCCTGCGACGACTGCGCGAAGGCGGGGACCGCAGATAGATAACTGATGGCCGAGAACAAGGTCGCGATTACGAAACATTTCGTTCTCATCTAAGAATCTCCTTCCTGGGATTGATTCCGGCTTGGGTACGAATCACTAATCTGGGTATTCAGTCGCGGGGCCAGGGAGAGCAAGTCTTATCTGGCCCCGCTTCGGCTCACCTCCCATGGCCGTTGTCGGCCATCCCAGCCGGAAGGCGCGTTTGCAGCCTCAACATATCGTGATGCGATATATTTTTAAAGAGTTGCCTTTCTTTTGTATCGTATTACGATATATATTCATGGCACAGGCTAACCAATGCGCGCGCCCCTGCGTCTATTCGTTAGTAGGGGCCGAAGGTGCTGCCTGAAAACCTAAACGGTGTTCCAAGAGGCCTTCTTCCAGGCTATCCGCCTTTACTGAAAGCCGCACGAAACCGCGGCTTCTTTGGAGTCCACTTAATGAAATTTACATTTTGGATCTTCATAGCATTGCTGGCGTTCGGCGCCGCACCGCTGCAGACGGCGGCACAGAGCCGACAGGGCCCACATTCACAGCAGCTATCGAACTGTCTGGACGAGTTCTCTACCTGTCATCGGTCGGCGTTGACGGCGCAAGAACTTCAGGTGGTGCGACGCGTTGCTCAGGACCGCAATTTTTTGGAATGCTTCAAAGGATTCCCGGACTGCAACAAAACCCAGCTGAATCCCGAACAGCAACTCGAGGTTGCGCGCAAAAACAGCGATCAGAACTTGCAGAATTGTATGGATGGCTTCGGTGAGTGCAACTTGGCCCGGCTTGACGGCCACGAGCGCGAAGACGTTTCGCTTTCAGCGCGTGCCCGAAATCTGCAAGCTTGTCTGGACGGAATGGGCGAGTGCGACGCAACGCAACTTACCACCGATCAAAAACGGCAGCGAGCGGACGCCAACCACGACCGCAATCTGCAGAGTTGTCTGGAAGGGCTGGGCGAGTGCGATCACACACAGTTGAACGGCCAGGAAAAACAGGATGTTGCGCGAGCCGCTAGCGACCGGAATCTTGAGGAGTGCCTCGATGGATCGGAGGAGTGCGACCACACTCTCTTGACAGCCACGGAGCAGCGCGATGTGACCAATCTCAACGCCCGAAATAAGTTACAAAACTGACCGCACTCCGCAGCGGCGCTGCGACGCCATCCGCTATAGTTCCCTTCTATTGAAGATTTGTGCTGTCGGTCCTTGGATAATGTGGCGGAACAAGTACAGAGGGACCGATAATCTTGTTGCGCCCGAACCTTGCCAAAGGTTCACCACACGCCCCAAGAGCGTTCCGGTCTCATCATATCGTAGTGCGATATATTCTGCGATGTCGTAGACATCCATATCAAACTACGATACATCGTAATAAATAGATGCGTGAAGCATCGAGTTCCCACGGCGCAGCAATGGCCACATTCTTCACACATATCGAGAAAGACCACTCCTGTTACGTCCCGCCTAGGGTTCCGATTGCGCGTGCCCTTCTTTCAGTCGGAAGTGTTGCCTCGCTGACCGAACGCGGAAAATTGCAAACATTTGGTGGTACCGGACCGGACGGTCCCAATGAGTCTTCCCGCATGGAAGAACATTGCAACGCATTTACGATTCCAGGATTCAGAAAAGGAGAAATAACATGTATAGTAATAATGCAAGCCCCCCGCCGTATCACCTCATACCACTAAAACCGGGCACCAAACTAGGGTTAGGAGCCTTTGGGATCGGAGTGATCTCATTCTTGACGATGGTCATCTTGGGACTTCTTCTTGTGGCCTTTGTCCCACAAACCGGGAACAGTACTTCGGCTGCCAGCAAAGTGCCACTTAAGATTGACAAGGATCCTGCACCGGCAAACCTCGCCGAGTTCAAAAACGGATACGCCCCCGTCATTGATCCGGCTTTGCCGGCGGTGGTCAATATTTCCTCCACGAAAATGGTCAAGCAACAAAACGACAACTCCCCCGGCTTCTCCTTTGATGATCCGTTTTTCCGCCAATTCTTCGGAAACCAATCCAACGAGCAGCCTGCTAAGCCGCAGACGGAGCGGGAGTACAGCTTAGGGTCCGGCGTAATCGTGAATCCCGATGGCTATATTCTTACTAACAACCACGTCGTATCGGGAGCGTCCGATATCGAGGTCTTCACGCAAGACAAGAAGAAATTCCGCGCAAAACTCATTGGGGCGGATTCCCGAACCGATGTGGCCGTCATCAAGATCGACGCAACGCGCCTGCCTTCACTGACCCTAGGAGATTCCTCAAACTTAAAGGTAGGCGACGTTGTGTTTGCGATCGGCGATCCCTTCGGCGTTGGAGAAACGGCTACCATGGGAATCGTCAGCGCCACTGGGCGTGGCCTCGGCGGTGCAATCGAACACTATGAAGACTTCATTCAGACAGATGCAGCGATCAATCCAGGCAATTCCGGTGGCGCACTCCTCGATCTCCACGGCGACCTGGTTGGGATCAACACCGCTATCGTCACCGGTGGAAGCGGCGGCAACCAGGGGGTTGGCCTTGCCATTCCGATAGACATGGCCCGCAACGTGATGGAACAAATTGTGGACCATGGAAAGGTCGTTCGTGGCCATCTGGGTGTTTCCATACAAAGCGTGGACGCCGATATGGCCAAAGCCTTTGGTCTTAACCAGGGCGGCGGTGCGTTGGTTGGAGATGTAACTCCGGGTAGCCCAGCTGCGAAGGCTGGCATCGAACGGGGCGATATCATTCTCGAGCTGAACGGCAAGACAGTAAGTGAACCAGACGATCTGAGCCTGCACATCGCAGAGACGGCCCCGGGCACGACAGTACATTTGAAAATCTCGCGCAACGGCCAGACCCATGACATCAACGTCGTGCTCGATGAGCTGTCCGAGGCAGATGCGGCAGCAGTAGCAGGCGGAGACAGCGGCCCCACTGCTCTACGGGGCGTCCAAGTACAAAATCTCACTCCCACAGTTGCCCGCGACCTAGGGATCTCCGCGAAAACTGCCGGAGTATTGATTACTGGTGTGGATCCCTCAAGCGTGGCGGCAGCGGCTGGCCTGCAACGGGGCGATGTGATTCAGGAAGTGAATCGCAAACCAGTCCGCAATGTGGAGGAATATGATCGGGCTCTCGCGGGAGCACATGATCAATCGATCTTGCTTTTGGTCAGCAGAGGCCAAGCAACCCGATTCGTTGTCGTTCAGCCAAACTGAGGTTCGAGGATTGTAATGGCTTCTCCAGCAAGACGTTACAAGGATCCGGGAGGGCCTTAAGGCCCTCCTTACCGCCCGGTAATTGTTGCCAGCTCAACCGGTCGACGCAACACTCTGTTGAAGTTTACTGGCGGGGGTTTGAAATCCTAAGGTTTTTCTTGGACGCTGATTTAATCGCAGCGCCACTTGGTCCAGCTCCTCTTGGGTGTAACCCGACAGGTCGGTTCTCCTAGGGAAGTATTGTCGTAATAGCCCATTCGTGTTTTCGTTCGAGCCGCGCTGCCAGGGGCTTTGCGGATCACAGAAATAAACTTTCACATCCGTGGCCATGGTGAAGGTCTTGTGCTTGGCCATCTCCAGTCCGCGATCCCAGGTCAATGAGCGGCGCAGCGCCGCTGGGAGTTTACGCGCATGCCTGGTCAGTGCCGCGACCACCACCGCCGTGTCTTTGCTGGGCACTTTCAGCAGCGTTGTAAAACGCGAATGCCGCTCCACTAAAGTCACGATGTGACTGTTCTTTGAGCCACTCAGCAAATCGCCTTCCCAATGACCGGGAATGGCGCGGTCCTCGATTTCTGCGGGCCTTTCCCGGGGACTCTGTGCTCGCGAATGCACCGCCAAGTGTACCCATGCAACCCGGCTCGTGATTTACATCATTGATTTGATCGTGAAATTCACGCGCTATATCAATTTTCAGAAACGCGAAGCCTTTGTCGAGTAATTCATCTTGGTTATCCCGCTGCGTCTCTGTGTGGAGAGCTCTTGTCCTTCGAATGTAACTTGCTAGCTTTTTCGACCGTTCCGACATTTGGACCTTTGCACGAATCACCCCATAAGATTTATTAGCAGATCAAAGCCAGCCATACCAAACACTCGATGCTGGATGTTGGCGTCATCTCAACGCGAGCCGCTATAAAGTATTCGGATTTTTCGAGGAGCGCGGCTCATCGCTGGTTGAAAAAGTGGCTCTGACTGCTGGTCGCAGAAGATAAAGAAGCAGACCGCCAGAAATGATGGCGCCGACCAGTCCCTTCGTGACGCCGCCCATCAACGCAGTCACGAAATTCGCCAAGACCTGCGTGACGATAGTCACGATAGCCAGTCGCCATCCCCATACTCGACGTTTAAACCAACCAGCTCCAGAAAAAGCCAAAGTGATTCCGAGCAGCAGAAATGGAATCCCGATAGCTTTTCCGTAAGATGAGAGATGATTGTAGGCAAGCGGATTTACTACCCACATGCGATCAAGAACCGTGCCTCGCCACAGCAAGGTCGTGCCTGCTAGCGACGCCAAGCTAGCCCCAAACAGGAGAAAAATACCGAAGGCGGTCATTCCGAGTGGTAATCGGGTGATTGAGGCGCTCGATGAGGAGAGACTCATGCGACCACCATGCTCGTGAACGCCTGACAGTTCATTACCGGATAAACGCGCTGACCGGATGCGTAGATTCTGTTGGCGAAATCTTGAAGGATAGCAGCTTCTTCAGCATCGATCATTGTTCCGCATATCGGTTTGACTTCCGATTGTATGGCTGCCGCGACCAATGCTGCGAACATATCCAAAAGTTGAACGGAATTAACTTGTTGCCGAGACTGCATTTCAACGCTCCAATTTTCTGGTCAACGCGAGACAGCACATATGCATGCCGGAATTGGGTGGAAGTTCGATTCAGTAAGCGCCGCGGAAAAAGAAGTCAACGCGGGTCCTGACCTGCTGACGGGCGACCTGTCGTCAATCCACAAAGGCTTCCCGGTGTTGTCCCGTAATTCGAGAAAGCTCTGCCCCCTTTTGAGCTCTTTGGCGATTATGAGGACAGGCAAATGTCCGGCAAACTTGGAACCAGTGACTTCGATCTGATCGTCCTTGGCGAGAGAAAAATGATGCCGATTGAGAAACGCAGCTGGGCCGAGATGGACATCTAGGATTCCGTATTCGGTTTTTAAAATGGCATGAGTTCCGACCCAGGTACCTGAGTGAATGACCTTCGATCCCTGCCCCCTCCATCCCAGTGAGCACTGGTGTTGCTCGACGGCCTGTACGGTTCCTGTAATGGTCACAACCGTCGCGGAATCGTAGATGGGCACTGCGAGTTGATTCGCGGAAATCCCGCAAGTCAAGAATATGAGTCCAACGAGGCCGAGAGCCAGTAGGGCCAGTCCCCACCAATTGACGTATGCTGTCAATCGCATTTGCTTACATCTCCCTTCGCCAGATAACGCGACTCGTCGGAGCCCCCGAAAGCAAAAGTGGCAATTAGAAGAGTTCTGTAAACTAAGGAACCGCGCGCCTTTTCCGGATATCGTTCGCTGACTTCCTAAGTCTGAAAAGCTGTCAGAGATGACATCCCATGGATATATCGTGATACGATATATAAAGGAACGCAAGAACAAAAGTCCGCTTCCTGAGCATTCCCCCAGGCACTGTTGCGCCAACTATTTTTGTTATCTGAATAATACCCGTGAAACAGGTAGACCAACATGTACGTAAGTCGATGAGAAGCAAAGACGGGCTAGTATTTTAGCCGGCTTATAACCCGAAGGTCGTCAGTTCAAATCTAACCCCGCAACCAATTATTAGCTTAGATATCAATGGCTTAGGGAACTCCACTCCTGATCCGTTTTCTTTTAGGATCCGGCTGGATCCCAAAACTCGACGCTTTTGACTCTCTTTTGGGTGTCTCATTTCTATAAGGGCAACCGAATCAATGGGACTTAGAGTGTGATCGTCAAGCTCATAGCCCGGAGGTCGTCGGTTCCAATTTGCCCTTCGCAGTCCTCCTACAGTGTTTACTGTATTTGGCTTATTGGGGCAGAATGGCTAGCATCAACTGGCAGTTTCTCGCATTGAGCTATTTGCCAAATGGATGGCGGATGGGTTCCCACCTTAGCCTGTTCGCGACGTTCCCCCTGGGAGGAGTCGAAGTGGATCCCGCTTAGAAAAAGGATGGCAAAGATATGCCGAAAGCGACCTGGAAACCTCACGAGAAGCATGGACGGCTGACGAAGCAGAGCGACTTACCCGACAGCGTCTACGCATTTCCGAAGCAGCGTAAAGAACCACTGACCGACGCACAACATGTGCGGAACGCGGTCGCACGGTTCGATCAAGTCATCGACGTCTCCGATGCCGATCGTGCTTTGGCGTTCGCGAACATTGAGAAGGCTGCAAACTACTACGACGTCAACCTCGCGGAAACGTCATGGCACGATCTGGGCACTCATCCTCAAAAGAATAGAAAAGCGACTGCCGTCAAAGGCGCTGTAACTCGCGAACAGAGGTCACGAAAGGAAAATCGGAAGTGAAAAAGGATCTGCGCGGAATCAACCCCGAATCGAAACCAAGCGGCGATGGGTGTGTGGAATGCCTGGCGTCCCCGAAAGCTTGGTGGTTTCATCTCCGCCGGTGTGCGGAGTGTGGGCACATCGGATGCTGTGACAGTTCGCCGAGCCAGCACGCATCCAAGCATGCGGCAGCGACAGGGCATCCGATCATTGCCAGCTTCGAGCCGGGCGAGGATTGGTTTTACGATTACGAGAAGCAGGGGATGATCAGGGGCGTGGAATTGCTTCCTCCGCATTCGCATCCAAAAAATCAGCCCGCACCTGGACCCGCAGGAAGAGTACCTACCAACTGGGAATCGCTCCTGCACTAGCTGCGCGTTATAGGGTCTTCGCCCCGTACACTTGATATGAATGTAATGTATCGTCGAGACCAGTCCAATTGTTGGACTCCGCCCGTTTCTCTCAAATATCTAGACTGACACCCGCGTTTGGCTGGGAACAGCATACGAGCACGTTCCCAGGGAGAGGTGGGTTATGGCTGCGGGAATCCGAACATCAACCACGACTGATTGGCTACCCAGTGCGGGTACAGCTCCGTCATCTGATCGAACAGCTGCTGGTCGGACGTCGCGCTTTTCTGCAACCGATCGAAGTCTTGCAGGTAACGCTTGGTGTCTAGGATTGTCGAGGGAGAGTCGGGCGCGCCAGTCTTCTTGTGGCCAGCGACAACCATCGACGGATTGAGCGCCGCTAACCGGTCAAGCGCCGCGATCCAATTCTTTCGGCTCTCGGGGGTGGTGTCGCCGACGTACATGCGGCACTGGTTGTACACAACGTCCCCGGCCACGATCAGGCCGATCGATGGAACGTGTAGAGATGTCGTATCGGCACTATCGGTGTGGCCCTGCTCGATGATGCGCAACTCGTGGCCCTCGAGAGTGAACGTGTCGCGCTCGAACGGCTCAGGGCCGACCAACTTAGTGGATATTTGCCCAGGAAACAACCGGCGGGCTAACCGCTCCACCGTGGGAGATAAATACATCTGTATGGCGTTCACCGTCTTGGGCGTCGCTATCGCCCGAGCGCCCGGGAAACGATCCAGCAGAATGCTCAGGCCGTAGAAGTGGTCGAAATGAGCGTGCGTTATATAGATGGTTTCCAGGTTGCGGTTGTGCAGAGCAATCCAATCCGCGAGAGCCTCGGCCTCCGCCACTGTCCCCATCGCGTCTACCAACACCGCGTCGTACTCGCCAAAGATTAAAGTCGAAGTGATCGGGTCAAAGCCGAACGCTTCGCCGAATGGTTTTGGCCGCTCGCCCACCATTGTCTTTCCCGGGGCGGTAAAAACGTTCACACTGAGCGTGTTCGACGTGACGGGGACGGTCATTTACGTGGTCTCCTCAATGATTGCGGCTCTCATAGGTGCTCCGATTCGGCACTAGGGCTGATTAAGTCAGAAGCACGACGACAAGTCTATTGGACGAGTGTATCTATCCGTACCAAAACAGGAGTTGAAATAAGGCAACCTGTTTTGATTTTTGCGTACGCTTTCGGAGCCTCACTGGTTTCAATAGCGAAGACTTGATCCGACTCAGGATGCGCCAGCGGCCTCACTTCTTCTCTCGTTGAGCGCGGGTATAAGAAGTTTCAGAAGCGCTTCGTCCGAGAACGGGTTCTGACCTGAGATCAACTCGCGATCTTGAAGGACGTAGCTGCTCCATGGAGCGAGCACACTTACGTCGCCGCCCGCTGTCTCCAAGGCGAAGTCCGGGTAGAAGAGGACCTTACCACCAATCTCAAGCGGCTCCCGCTGCTGCTCTTCCGCCGTCGAAAAGATGGTCATCTTATATCCAGAATAAATCCACCCTTTAGCCTTTGCCCGCACTCCAGCAGCATCACCCGCTGCCAGCGCTCCGACTACCTCCGTCGAATTCGGAAGCGCCGAGAGAAGTGAAATCGGGCCATGGCAGAGCACCGCTGTAGGCTTGGATGTTTCATGAAAGTGTCTCATCACCGATGCCAGCGCCGGGATCATCGAGAAGATCTATCATCGGGCCATGGCCGCCGGGGACGAAAACGGCGTCATATTGAGCCAGGCCCGATGCGATGACATCCGAGATGCGAGTTGGATTTTTGAGCCCAGTCAGACTGTCCCGGAATTTTAGATAGTCCTGCAGCTTAGCCTCGTCCCCACCGAAGAACTGGGCTATAGCTGAATTGACATCCAGTTGCGGCGTGTTGCCTTTGGGGTTGGCAAAAGTGATTTCGTAGCCTTCCTTCATCAAGGCCCGAACCGGAACCGTCAGCTCGTTGAGATAGTAGCCAGCGCCGGCATAAACCTTGCCATCTTTTAATGGCAGGCCGTGACCGCTCGAGACCAGCACCAATACTTTTCCTTTTGTTGCCATTTTGTTCTCCTCTCTAAAATCGAATCTGTTTCCCGAAATCAATGATTGGCAGAAGCGTGACGACGTGGCGTAGGGTCGGCATTCTGTCTGCGCCAAGCGTTAACCGTACTTGAGAGACGTGCTTTGTCCGACCTCGATGATGTAACCGTCAGGGTCGCGGATGTAGCAGCGAATCTCGCCGTACTTGGGAATCGGCGGCGTGAGGAACTCGGCTCCCCGGCTTTTCCACAATTCGTAGCACGCTTGAATATCCGCAACGCGGAAATTCATAAAGCTGTTGATGTGATTCGGATCGGGGACGCTGAGCGTTACCGTGGGCTTATCCGGGGTCGGCCCGCCCCCGACATTCAGAATCATCCAGATATTCGCAAGCTGAAGGTACGGAGGCGCGTTGCCGTCACCCATGGTCAGAATGCGAGCACCGAAGACTTTTTCGTAGTAGCGAGCCGATCGCTCGACATCGGCGACGGTGAGAAAATGCGCGACGGTGATCCCTTCGCGCGGGGGCATCTCGTAGCTCTTCTGTTCGACTTGTACGGCGCTCATTCATGGCTCCTTTCGATATGATGCTCATTACAAATACGGTGTCCCTAGTCCAGCTCCCGTTCTTAAAGAATCGCTCGACGCCGGCTAGTGCAGCAGCGATTCCCAATTGGCTGGAACTCTTCCTGCCGGTCCAGGTGATGGTCCAGCAACAAGCTGCTTCGTCGATCGATCATCTCAGTAACTTGCCTGCGAGCCAGTAATCGACACTGAATCTTCCAGGGCCGGAGCAAATCAGCCAGACAAAGAAGAGCACGTACAGAACTTCCGGAAGGTAGAGGAAATCGTCGAGCCAGCTAAGAGGCGAAAGTTTTTTAGGAATGGTAGAAACCGCGCTGGTTAGGGTGGCGACAATCATATCGATCATTAAAGCCATGCAGGCCGGGCTCGAAAGAAACCCCAGGGTCACTAAGGATCCGCCAACGAACTCGACACCCGCCACGAAATAAGCCGTCTGGCGGGGAAACGGGACTTTGGCCTCAACGAGCGTATCGTAGACAGGTTTCGTGCCACCGGCAACAAACAATTTGTTTGCTCCAGAGATAGCGAAGAATAGCCCGATCGAAACGCGTACCAGCAAGATGGCGTATTGCTCCAAATCACTGCTACCCTGTAGCGCAAACTGGAACAACTGTTTCCAATCCATCCCTTGTCCCTCCATCTTTTCCCGACAATTAGGCTGCAAACCGCAAATGGCGGTGTCATTCGCTAATTCTTGCGCGGCGAGATTATGTGTCCATCCGTTCGACCCATTGAGCGCGCGATGCTGGAGCCACGAACGGATCCGCAAAGTACTGCGTTTCCCGCCAAACCTTGTCGCCCCTGAATTCCATGATGCTCACGGTGTGGGACGGCTTGCCGTCATAGGTCAGGATGAGTTCGGTGACCCAAAGATCGCCGCCGCCAATGATTCGCCGGATAGAAAACCGTTTTTTGTTTGGTTGACTGGCGCGTTGGCATTGTATGTTGCGCCGGCCGCGGGTTCGCTCGCCGGACTGAGGATATTCCAGCACCGCGTCCTCGAGGTAGATGAGGTGTTCCGTTTCAAAATCGTTGGCATCGGACGCCGCCCAATGCTGATCGAGTGCGGCGCGAATCTCTGCATCCCGCACTCCAGAATCCTGCTCCTTCTTTAGTTGATCGTTCATCTTGTGCTCCAAACTCATGATCAGAAAACTCGCTCTTGGGGCTCACAAAAAGTCGCTCGGGTTTTCCCTAAGAGTCTTTGTTTCGCGGATCGTCTTTCGCGCTGAGGTATTCCAGTCCAAGCGGCCCCATTGCGGTTATTTGCGTGACGTACTCGCCAGATTTCGCCCAGTGGAAATGGTGCGTGTTGCCAGGGAGAATGATCACGGCGCCGGGCGGATAAGCTTCCAACTTGCTTGCGTCGAATTCATCACCCAGTCCTATATAAAAGACGCCTGAAATCACGGTATAAACTCGATCTTCTGGGTGCTTGTGAGGCATCAGCTTCGCGCCGTGCGGCGATTTGACCCTAATTGTGTAAGGGCCGGGTTCCGAGGGTTGACCTACGACGACGGCAAGCCGAACAGAAGGTGGGAACGCCGGGAACGGTTCCCAATCGACATCTTCGGGCAAGATGGTTTTGAAAACCTCCTGCCCGAGCTGGTGTGGCCGCACTTCGCTTTGCTGGGTCGGCTTTACTGCGCTGGCTTTCTGTGACATACATGCCCCCTTCGTGCAGAAAATTTAAGACATCAAGATAGGCTCTCGAAACGTGTCTGCCAAGTTTGGCCTCGAACGCGTCCCATCTTTAACGTCCTGAAGTCGAGAATCGCGTCGTGCGCCGGCCTAGCGTGCGATTTGGCCCAAATAGTATCCCAGCCGATTTTCGACATCGCCCGGCTTATGGAAACCGCGCGCGATCAGTGCCTTGATGCCTTCCTGGGCGGCAGGTCGCCCGAGCGAACCGATGCACGCATCCCACCCCGCGCCGAGCTCGACGTCCGGCGGCAGGCTGGTGTTGACGAGCCGCTTGGTCTGGGCGATCGCCCATTTATCGAACTTGGCGATTCGGCTCGCGAGCGCCTCTACGAACGCATCCAGATCGGCGTCGGGCAGTGCGCGATTAATGTAGCCGTAGGCCTCGGCCTGCTCTGCTCGGATGTCTTCCGAGCTCAAGAGCACCTCGAGTGCGCGGTTTCGGCCGATAAGATGGGGCAGGCGAGCCATGGGGCCGCCCCCGGCGACCATCCCTACGCCCACTTCCCACTGCGAGATAATCGCCTTCTCTCGACTGGCAAAACTCATGTCGCAGGCCAGCGTGATCTCGCTGCCGTTGCCGGTTGCCCGGCCGCGGATAAGGGCGATGGACGCGACTGGCAAGCGGGTCAGGCGGGCAAGAAAATCTGGCCAAGGCGGCAAGCCCGTTGGCCCCGCCGGCATTGAGGTCAGGTCCTCGAGCTTTGCGAGGAAATCGGAGTGGTTCAAGAAGTAGTCGTCGACTGCGCTGTCGAAAACCACGACTCTAACTTGTTCGTCAGCCTCGAGAGCACCGATGACTTCCTGGAACTCCCGGACCATTTCCGGGCCCATCACATTGATCGGCGGGTTATCGATCGTGACCCGCCAGTATGCGGTCGACCTCCGGGTCACGCGAATCTGTGCGGGCTTCGTAGCTGCACTTGCACTTGTCATCGGATTCTCCTTTGTACTCTTAGTCTCAGAAATCGGTTGATTGCCCTCAATGCCTTCTCGATTTTTGGATCAATTGGTATTTGTCGGCAGTTCGTTGATGACTGCCGCGCCTGCCTTGCTGACGATCTCGTCCTGGGAATCCGCGCCTCCCGAAACACCGACTGCGCCAATGATCGAGCCTTTCTCGATCAGCGGAATGCCGCCGCGAGAGGCAATGACTCCATCGAAGGCCAGCAGATAGTTGAGATGCATAAGGTTGATACCGTCCTCGAAGACCTTCGTTGGGCGCCTGAAGGTCGCGGCTGCTCGTGCCTTGTGCTCGGCAATCTGGATGGAGGCAAGCATCGACCGTCCATTCGTTGGAATGCCACGAGGTTCCCGCCGGAGTCGACCACCCCTACGTTCATCTTCCAATCTCGTTTCTTCGCTTCTGCCACCGCCGCGTCAATGACCGCCTGGGCTCGGTCTAGTGATATCGGTGGGCCGTAAGGAGTGTCGAAAGGAATTTTGTCGGGCACGAAATCGAGAGGATTTGCTTCCGTGGACTGCAGCGCTCGACTCGGACTGGCGGCGCTTCCTGCTTTCTCATTTGACATACGTCCTCCTTCAGTGGCGGCTGCCTGTTTCGTCGTTATTTGGATAACCAGGAGCAATTAAGAGATGCACCATTTTGTGACCTCAGTGGCCGAGGAAAATGAAGTAAGGGGCCGCGAATTCTTCAAGCCAGAAGCCGGTTTTAAGCCAGTACTGCCAAGTGTGTCGTGCGATGTGAGCACCATCACTATTTTCACGTTCCTTCTCCTTGGCGCTTCGTTACGCACGTTTGATGCAATCGGGTGACATAAACATGCGATCAAAAGCATGGAAGGCGCGCAATTGGACGATAGTCTCGGCGATACAGGGAATCGTCGCCGTCTTCGGCCATTGCACCGTTCGCCGCGATAAAAATCCACCTCCTATCGGAGGAATAGGCGCCTACGCGGCCGTTGCCCAAAAGAACTAATCCTGTCGTACGGGTAGCGAACCAGATGCGCCCGGATGGCGCTATATATACGTGGCCGTTATATCTTAGCTGTGCAGTTCGCTGTTCGTTGCATCCTAAGCGACTGAAAACGAACGCCGTCAAACCTTACCACTCCTTTGGCGATGTTGGGCCGTAGATATTTATTCGAGTCTTGTTGTATCTCAAATACCGCACTCGCGCCTTTTTCTGGCGTCCACGAAGCATGTCCAATATTTCTAACGGCGTAGATTGATGCTCCCCAAGGAAGGACTCTAACGACTTCCACCTGTGTCTGATGCTGTACATGAAAGAAGCTTGTCATAAAGGGCCGGAGGTCAGACCATACAGGGACCTTCGTCCATCGATTGTTTTTTCGCAATGGCTAGTTTCGAGGATTTTGAGGAACAACTTTGAGCCGCGCGCTATCCCGCAACTCAGCGCGACTGAGGAATCCAACTTTCAAGAGTGACGCTGTTCATGCTCGTTCCTAGTTAACTGGGACGCTCTTCATTACCACACCGATCACCTTACCGGGCCCGGACTCTTGAGCAAACGCCACAATCCGAAGATTCATCGGACCTGAACCAGGGAGCTTGAGCTTGACTCGAAAATCTTGTCCAAGACTTTTTCCCGACTCAAGTTTGCCCACTTTTGTGAATTCGGTTACCACTGCGACATGGCTAAGATGACGGCCACTATTTTCTCCGCGCGCGACTTGCGATTCTGCGTGGTCGAGAGCAATGGCAACAAACACATCGGCCTTGTGCTTTTCGGAGCTGACGTCAGATTCGACGCGCCCTCGAATGATGGCGGGATTCCCAGGTTCTACGCTCACCGATACAAGCCGCATAGGAACTTTCGGAGCGGAGGCTGCCTTTTGAAGAAGTTGTACGACTTCCGCGTTGTTATGGGCCTGTAACTCCTCAGTTCCGTCCACGAGGAATTGCGGGGTGTACGGGGATTTCAGTCGAAGGGCTTGGGCGTATGCGCTCTGCCGGTCCGTGATGGCAGCGGAGGAGTATGGATCTGTCCACCCATCATGGTTCCAGTAGTCCACGTGTTCGCTAAGGACGATCAGCTGCGTCCCGGGAACGGGCTGCAAGGCGTCCATTTTTGCTAGTAGAGCGTCCGCCGGAGGACAACTGGAACAGCCTTCCGAGGTGAACAGTTCCACGAGTATGGGCGTGGTGGAGGGCGCGTTGTCAGCTGCGGCGAGATGAGTTCCTAACCAACCTGCGCTAGCCAATAGAAAAGGAAGGAACAAATAGATGCTAAGTGCCCCCATTCGAATTAGCGGTGAGCCTATTCTCAATTCGAAGTCAGGACCGTTTAAGGCCCGCCCAAGGCCGGCGATCAAAGTTGCCTTACGATTTGAGGGATTCATGCTTGGTTTGTTCAAGCTCGCTGCTAGGGGGCGCCTGAACGTATTTCTCCTGTTAGCCATATTCGCTCATCACCCCGCTTGCGACAATGACCACATTATGCGATTCCCTTATGACCAGTTGTTTTGCCGCTTAGGCCCTTTTCACCGAAGAGCACGCTCTTAAGCTGGCGGACGGCCTTGGGCATCTCTTCCGCCATCGTGTTTCCAAACCCCAAGATGAATCCCTGGCGACGACTCTCCCCCAAGTAGGCCGGGGAAAGCGGCCAAAGCCAAAGTTTCTCACGTGCCGCGCGCACCGCTATTTCTTGATCGCGGAATCCTTTCGGCAAATGACGGCGAGATGCATTCCAGCTTCCGATCCATGTATTTCGAGCGCGGAACCGAATTCTCTTTGAAGTCCATCGACAAGCGCACTCCGGCGCAGTGAATAAAGCTGGCGCATGCGGCGAATGTGGCGCGCGAAATGGCCTTCATTCATGAAGTCCGTAAGTACGGCCTGGAAAAAGTGTGGCGGTGATATATCCATGGCATAGCGCACGGCCGCAAAACGATCGACGAGATCCTGCGGGATAACAACGTAGCCGAGCCGTAGCGAAGGGAATAAAGTCTTGCTGAAGGTTCCGATATAGATGACACGGGAGTTGTGGTCGAGGCCTTGGAGAGAAGCAATCGGCATGTTGCCATACCGATACTCGCTGTCGTAATCGTCCTCAATGACCCAAGACCCTGAACTATGTGCCCAGTCGAGAAGTTGAAGACGGCGTGAAGCGCTCATGGTCGCCCCGAGTGGGTATTGATGAGATGGAGCGACAAAAGCAGCTTTGGCTTTGCGGCATTTCTTGACGCCGAAGGCCACATCCAAGCCCTCACTGTCCACGGGGACGGGCACCAGACGGCAGCCCGCCGCGGTTAATACTTGCCGCGTTAACCAATACCCAGGTTCTTCCACCCACGCGGCACTTCGATCGTCAAGCAGTACGCGCGCAGAAATCTCCAGAGCTTGCTGAGAGCCAGCGACAATCATGACTTGCTGCGGATCGCAACGAACTGCCCGCGCGGTTCTGAGGTAGGTACAGATGGCTTTGCGAAGCTCTTCGAAACCAAGCGGTCCACCGTAGTACATTTCCCTTGCGTGGGGACTTCGGCAATGGCGCATAACCAGGCGGGACCACGTTTGGAACGGAAATTGGTCGATCGCTGGTTGGCCTGCGTTGAAAGCCCCCAAACCACGCAGCCAGGGAAGCCTTTCGTACGGAGCAAGCAGCATCGCACGTTTCGAAGCAGCCCGCGCACCGGAGCGAATCGTGGCTGAACCGTTCGAGTTTCCCTCGCTGGACGTCAATTGGTCTGGCAGAGAACTGCAGACAAACGTTCCCGCACCGGCGCGAGCCTCGAAATAGCCTTCTGCCAGAAGCTGGGAATACGCAGTGAGCACCGGTATACGAGAGATCTTCAGTTCAATAGCAAGCGCTCGAGTCGATGGAATCTGCTGGCCCGCCCCCAAGTTTCGGCTGACGATCATGGAACGGTAGGCGTCATAGATTTGTTTGTGCAAAGGTTTCGCGGCTTTGCGGTCGACGGCTATGACAGGCGGCAGTGCGCTCGGTACTTTCTTCATGGCTTCATTCAACTGGTCATAATGTATTCGGCTTAAGTGGATATTGCGCCCTACCACTCTTCTACGCAACATTAAAAATATCGATAGGTCGTATCGTCTTTAACTTTTAGTTCCGGTGCAACAAATGTGGGACGTCGGTGCTGACGCCCCTGCAGGCCCAAACAAGCTTTCCATCTCGAGGGACGAGAGAGCTATTGGCCTAATTTCTAAAGGGGGGTATCTCTAAGTGTGCGATAAGAAAAATCTGCGGCCTCAGTTTAACAAGTTCCACTTGCGCTTTCTGTTTGTGCTTCTGGTTGCAATGATTGCTTTTTCTGCTTCGACTTTTGCTCAACAAACCACGATCGTTGGCACGGTCACTGATCCTTCCGGTGCCGCTGTCCCGAATGTGGCTGTCACTGTGACCAACGTCGATACGGGCGCAGCCCGTACATTTCCTACAAATGACTCCGGTCAGTATGCCGCTGTCGATTTGCAGATCGGCCATTACGTGGTTAAAGCCGAGGCCAAAGGTTTCAAACTAGCGGAGCAGAAAGACATCGTTCTGACGATTGGTGCCCGCATCCGCGTCGACTTCCAGATGCAGCTGGGCGCGGCGCAAGAAACCGTTACGGTCGAAGCCAATGCCGTACAGGTTCAGACCGATTCCGGCGAGCGCAGCAACCTCATCACCGGCCAGCAGATGAGTCAGATCGCTGTGGCCGGGCGAAGTATTTACCAGCTTGCTGCATTGACCCCAGGAGCCTCGAGCCAGATTGGCGCGGGTGGTATGGGTGCAGGTGAGGTCAACACTCCAGTCGGTGGCGATGCTAGCGTGGAATTCAATGGCATGCGCCAGAACCACAACGTCTACCTGTTGGATGGTGGCGAAGATGATGACCGCGGCGGCGCGGGCGGCATGAGTATTGCGCCGTCATCGGACGCGATCGCGGAATTCCGCGCTCTGACTTCCAACTACAGCGCGGACTACGGCCTCTCTTCGGCTGGCACGATGACCATGGTGCTGAAGTCCGGAACGAGCCAGTTCCATGCTTCCGCATGGGAATTCAATCGCAACGACTATTTCGATGCGCAAAACTACTTCGTGCCCAACACTGAACTTCGTCTCAACGTTTACGGCTTCAACGTCGGCGGCCCTGTAACTTTCGGCCACTTCTATAACCCGGACAAAAAAAGGACCTTCTTTTTCTACAATATGGAGTGGCGCCCGCTGGTTCAGGGGGGTGCGACCAACCAGACGGTCCCCGGTACCGCGACTTACGGCGGCAACTTTAGCTCGCTCGGCACACCGATCACAGTTCCGACGACCGCACAAGTTGCCCCTGGGGTTCTTTTTGCCAACTGTCCGGGTGGCGCGGCTCCCGCGGGAATCGTCCAGGGTTCAGCCTTCCCCGGCAACATTATTCCGAGCTGCATGATCAATCCGAACGCCGCAGCTCTTGTCGCTGCTGGCATTTTCCCTGCCAACAACGCGACATCCGGCGGCGCTAACCCACAACCCGAATTCAAGGGCGGCGCAAACGCTGTCACGAATCTGCGGGAAGAGGTCGTCCGCATCGACCACAACTTCAACAGCAAGTTCTCCGTCTTCGGACACTACATCGCCGAACAAGTCACCCAAGGTTTCGCAACCAGTCAATGGAGCGGAGACAACGTTCCCACGGTTGGCGACAACTTCGGCAATCCGTCGTATAGCGCCGTTATCCATACCACCTATACGATCAGCCCAACGCTCGTCAATGAAGTCGCGTTTAACTATAACGGCAACCGTATCCACATCATTCCTTACGCGGCCTCGGGCTTGACCAGTTTGTCTCTACCAGCCGGTTACGATGCCACGAACTCCAGGCTCTTCACTGGACCAAACAATATGACCCGCATTCCCAACATCGACTTGAGCGGTGCGAGTGGTGCGCAGTTTGAAATCTCCAGCTGGCCATGGAACAACAAAGCCGACGATTACCAGGTCCGCGATGACGTTTCCTGGACGCATGGCGCCCACCAGTTCAAGTTCGGCGGCAGCTGGGCTCTCTACAAGAAGACCCAGGACCTGTTTGGGCAGACTCAAGGCGGGTTCACCTTCAACGGCAACTTCACCGGAAACAGCTTTGCCGACATGCTGCTCGGTACACCTTCCGCTTATCAAGAGCTAGCCGTGCAAGACAGCGGCCAGTGGAATAACGTTTCTTGGGCCGCATACGCTCAGGACAACTGGCGCGTGAACCGCAAGTTGACTCTTAACCTGGGCTTGCGTTGGGATGGCATTCCGCACACCTACGAAGCTAACGACCGCATGGGCAATTTCTACCCATCGCTCTATAACCAGGCTGACGCGGCGACGTTCACCACCAACAATACGATTTGCGGCGGCGCTTTCAATCCAGTCACTGGAGCGAATCCCGGCTGCACTGCCGCGAGTCCTGGTCTCGGCAGCAGCCCCAATCCCATTCTTGCCGGCGTTCCGCTCTATCTGAACGGAATCGGCGTCCCGGGTCAGGTAGGCATTCCGAAGGGCCTCGTCAACAATCATTGGGCCACCTTCGGCCCTCGCATCGGCTTTGCCTGGGACCTCACTGGAAATGGCAAGACCGTTATCCGCGGTGGATTCGGCATCATGTACGAGCGTATTCAGGGCAACGACATGTACAACGCCGGTCCGAATATTCCGTTCAGCCTCCAGGTCAATTCCCCGTTCGTCACGATGACTAACCCGAGCATTGCTCTTGCGACGGGTACACCTGTGACTCTGCCGATTAACCCTGCTGGCATCACCGGCTTGGATATAAGCGATTACAAGCCGCCGGTCAGCTACCAGTGGAGCTTTGGCATGCAACGCGCCATCGGAACCAAGTCAGTGTTGTCGGTAGCTTATGTCGGCAACCAGGGCCGCCACCAGAACGATTACCGCAACGTCAACTTGCCTGCTGAGACTGAGCTGGCGGGAGTCGCCGGTCTAATACCTGGTCAGCCGGCTATCAACTACAACACGGCGCCAGGCCTGCCTTACCCTGGCTTCAATACCATCACCCTTTCAGAGAACGAAGCCAACACAGACTACAATGGGCTGCAAATAGACCTGAACTCGCAGCTTAGCCACGACTTGACCCTTCGTGCGTTCTACACGCTTTCGCGCGCGAACGACCCAACAGCGGCAGGCAATGGTGGCGCCGACCTTGGCACAGTGTCCAATCCCTATGCCGGTTGGAAGTATGACGTCGGACTAAGCGGCTACGACCGCACCAACGTGGCTGTCGTGGACTTCATCTACGACATCCCGCTTTTCCGTCACAGTGAGAACCGCTTGCTGAAGTCAGTTGTCGGCGGCTGGGAAATCTCCGGCATCGTCACCATGGAGTCCGGCCTGCCCATCAATATCAACTTGAGCGGAGCTCAGGGCAATTTGGGTGTAAACGGCAACAACCGCCCGAACTTGACAGGCACGCTCACAACTCCACACAACGTCAACGAGTGGTTTAGCCCCTCTGCGTTCTCGGCTCCAACCCTCGGCGATTGGGGAACTCTGCCACACAACGATCTGCGAGGACCTGGCCGCGATAACTGGAACCTGTCGCTCTTCAAGAGGTTCAACCTCTGGGAATCGCGCGGCAGTTATCTTGAACTGCGTTTGGAAACCTTCAACACCTGGAACCATACTCAGTTCAACGCTGTGGATAGCACCCTCGGTGACAGCCGGTTCGGCCAAGTCACTTCTGCCTTTGACCCGAGAATCCTCCAGCTCGGAGGAAAGATCTACTTCTAACCACACCCCGGGAGTAGGCAACTTGCCCCGCTCGCACACCACACCCAGCGAGCGGGGTTTTTGTTTCCGCTGTACCTCTCACATGTATATGCCTCTGGTCGATTTGCTGAACACGAAATACACACGAGAACCACAAACAACTTCGGAAGCTCCCGGATCTTCTTTTTCAAACGGCTCAAAGTGGCCGCGAGCCGTTGGCCACCGCCCACGCACGTGTTTGATCACGCAGTCGCACTAGACCCGGCCATAGAAGGTTTTTTCTTTGCAGAATGCTTTATGCGCTTTTAGCGGCTGAGCCAGGTGCATCAATTATTAGGGAAGCGATGCGTTCACGATGAAACGTGGCGTCGCCAAAAGCGCTTTCGGAAGCTTTCGCGCGGCGATAGTAAAGGTGGAGATCGTTCTCCCAAGTGAATCCCATGCCGCCATGAATCTGAATGCCGCGGTTGCCGACGGTGCGTCCAGCGTCGCTCGCATACATTTTGGCGATGGAAACAGCGACGGGGGCGTCCGGAGCGTCTTCTTCGAGCGCCCATCCGGCGTAGTAAACCGCAGAACGAGAACTTTCCGTTTCGAGATACATATCGGCGCATTGGTGCTGCACGGCCTGGAACGTGCCGATGGGTTTGCCGAATTGTTTTCGCGTTTTGGCGTATTCGACCGTGATGTCCAGTGTACGCTGCATGCCGCCGACCAGTTCAGCAGCCAGAGCGGCGCTGGCGACGTCAAAAGCACGCGGAAGATTGGTAAGAGGGCCGAGTTCTTCGGCGGGAGTGTCTTTGAATTCGACGACATAAAGTTTGCGAGTGAAATCCATGGCGGACATGGGCGTGATTTTCAGGCCGGGGGCTTTGGCGTCTACGATGAAGACGCCGTTGCGGGCAACGACGAGAATGAAATTGGCGACCGCGGCGTCTGAGACGAATAGTTTTTCGCCGGTCAATTTGCCATTCGCGGCAGTGAGCTGGATGTGGCGTGGATTCCAACTTGCGCCAGTCTCAAGGATGGCGACCGTGGCACGCGCTTCACCGTGACAAATGGGGGCTAGATACTTTTTCTTGTGCGCGGTAGATCCGACGGCATCAAGGACGGATCCTGCAAGGACTACCGTGGAGAAAAATGGGCCAGGCAAAAGCGCGCGGCCAGCTTCTTCCATGAGCAACATGAGTTCGACTTTGCCGAGGCCAACACCGCCGTACTCTTCGGGAAAAATGATGCCAGTGTAGCCCTGGTCGGTGAGTTTGGCCCAAAGCCCGGCGTCATAGGCGGTGTCCGTTTCCATCAGGCGGCGCATTTCCGAGCTGGGACATTCACCAGCAAAGAATTTGCGAGCGCTGTCTTTCAGGAATTCCTGGCTTTCACTTAGACCGAATTGCATGTTGCTTCCCTTCTTTACACCCGAATTGTTTTCTCGCGCGCTTTCGCGATAACGCTAGTAGCTTCTGGGCAAACCAAGGACGAAATGCCCAATGATATTGCGTTGCACTTCGGACGTGCCGGCTTCGATGGTGTTGCCGCGAGTGCGCAAGTAGGCGTAGGACCAGAGGCCCTTGTCGATGGCGTGCGGGTCACCGCCGAGAAGCTGGCCATAGGAGCCGAGCAATTCTTGCGCGATTTGCTGGAAGCGCTGGTTGAGTTCGCTCCAGAAAATCTTCTGTATGGAGCCTTCAGGGCCGGGGACGCCAGTAGCGGTGATGCGGCTGAAGGCGCGCATCTGGTTGAAACGCATGATTTCGATTTCCGCGCTGCACTGCGCCAGCTTTTGGCGGATCAGTGGATCTTCGCTAGCGGGCCGGCCATTGCGCTGAACGGTGCGGGCTAGTTCGATGAGACGGCTGATATAACGATTGAAAGTGAGCTGCAGCCGAGCGCCGTAGGAGCCACGTTCGTACATCAGCGTGCTCATGGCTACGTTCCAACCGTCATTCACTTTGCCGAGGACATTTTCCACTGGGACGCGCACATCGCGGAAGAAGAGTTCGTTGAATTCGGACTCGCCGGTCATTTGACGCAGCGGGCGAACTTCTACG
Organism: uncultured Acidobacteriota bacterium; assembly: GCA_963784015.1. Lineage (GTDB taxonomy): Bacteria > Acidobacteriota > Terriglobia > Acidiferrales > UBA7541 > Acidiferrum. Next base: position 1,297,690 of record CAWAPX010000013.1, on the reverse strand, counting down.
CCGGGAGATTTCATGTCAACGAGAAGGGCGGTGAGACCTTTGTGTTTTGCGGCGGTGGAATCGGTTCGAACGATGAGCTCACACCAATCGCCGACCCAGCCGTAGCTGGTCCAGACTTTCTGGCCGTTTACGACGTAATGATCGCCATCGAGCTTAGCTTCCATTTGCAGCCCGGCGAGGTCAGAACCGGCGTTGGGCTCGGAGAAACCTTGGCACCAGATTTCTTCCGCGCTTAGAATTTTGGGTATGAAGCGCCTTTTCTGCGCTTCCGTTCCGCAAGCGATAATTGTGGGGCCAATGAGCCCGAGGCCGAGGGAGTTGGCCATGGGAGGGGCTTCGACGCGCGCCATCTCTTCCCAGAAGAGAGTTTGCTGCATGAGCGTGGCGCTGCGGCCCCCGTATTCCTTAGGCCAAGAAACGGCCGCCCATTGGCCGTCGTGGAGCTTGCGCTGCCAGGCGCGGAGGTAAGGATACGATTCCTCGATAGGTTTCTCACGCCACTCGCTCCAGTCTCTTGGAACGTTGATGGCGAGCCAGGCGCGAAGCTCGTCGCGGAAAGCCGATTCCTCGGCGGTTAGTCTCAAATCCATGGATTAAACTCCCTCTCGTGTTTCGGAGCGAAGTAGTTTTTCTCGTTGTGAAATGCTTTCAGTACGCATCAGGCGGATTGGCCTCCGTCGACTACGAGTGTGTGCCCAGTGACGAAATTGGACGCGTCGGACGCCAGAAAAATCGCCGCGCCTTTTAAGTCTTGCGGACCGCCGAATCGGCCAAGCGGAATGCCGGCTAGCAGGCCCTCTTTGTTCCGCTCAATCACCTTTTCGGACATGTCCGTGGGAAACCAGCCTGGCGCGATGGCATTCACTTGAATGTTGTGCATGCCCCACTTGCAGGCCAAATCTTTCGTGAACATGATGATGCCGGCTTTGCTAGAGCTGTAGCCGATGGCGGAGAATCTCGGCGGAGAGCCACGCATTCCGGCGACACTGGCAATATTGATGATTTTCCCGCGGCGCTGCGAAATCATGACTTTGCCCACCGCTTGCGAGAATAGAAATGTTCCGGTGAGATTGGTTTCAATGACCTTGTTCCATTGCTCAAGGGTCATGTCTTCAACCAAAGCGCCCCAGGAGGTTCCGGCGTTGTTGATGAGGATGTCGATGCGGCCGAATTGCTTGACGGCTGCGTCAGCGACTGCGCGGATGCTCGCGGGATCTTTTACATCACAAGCGAGCGCAAGAGTTTTGATTCCAAGCTTCTGCAATTCTTCGGCGGTTTGTTGGCAGCGCTCTTTTTTGCGGGCGCAGAGAACCAGATTGGCGCCCATTTCCGCGAGACCCTCCGCCATTTGACGGCCAAGGCCTACGGAGCCGCCGGTGATGACGGCAACACGGCCGGTAAGATCAAAAATGTCGCGAATGCTCATAAGGGGTTACCAGACAAGGCCCATTCCTCGATGGTCAAGTTCAATTCCATAGGTGAAGCTCCTTCTCTTTGGCCCGGGAAGAGTGGCGCCGCTTCCGGGCTGAGGGCGTCCACTCGTGCTGAGACACGCCGATCTGTAGGCGACATTTTTGTTGTTGCGGCTATGTTTGGTCGCCGTGGTGCTAGAAGGTCAGCCGCACGCCGAGTTGAATTTCACGCTTTGGGAAAGCGGCTGTAAAACCAAGCGGAGTACTCGGCCCGACTACTGTCCCATCGCTAAGAATCGTGCCTGGTTTCAGGCCGTGCACTGTGAATGGTGGAGCAATCGCGGCGCCGACGATATTGTTCACGCTTGCGTAGTTAGTGCGGTTGGCCAGGTTAAAAGCTTCCGCGGTAAATTGAAGCGAGGCCTTTTCATACAGTTTGAAGGAGCGGCTGAGCCGCAGGTCGAAATCATAGTAATCAGGGCCAATACCGGTATTGCGGCCGTCTCCCGGCGGGCGGTCGTTGGTGAAGTGACCGTCGCCGTTGATGTCTGCACCGGCGAGAAGATTGAAGGGATGGCCGCTGTTGTAGTTGAAGATGGGAGAAAGTTGGAAGCCACCGAGGATGCGGGATTTTTCCCAGGGGCTTTCAAACACTCCTGCGACGACAACCTTGTTGCGTTGATCAAAATCCGAAACAGACCAATCACAACGCAGGCACGTTGCATTAAACGGTGAATAGTCGCTGTTGAAGTCGGTGGAATTGTCCAAAGCTTTGCTGTACGTATAGTTCGCCAGCACCAGGAAATGATTCGAGAAGCGCTTCTTGAGTTCGAGAATACCGCCCTGATAGAGAGCGGACGCCGCCGAACTGTAAACGTTGTTCTGGAGAATCGTGTGCGTGGGGTCGGCAAAGCAGAGGCCAGGGTCGGCCGAGCACTCGGGCGCTCCCCAGTTCTGGAATGGGAGACCATTGGTGGGCAGTCCGTTTGCACCCAGGGCCGGCGGACCGCAGTCCGCGACGCCGGCGGTCGGGCAAACAGGCGCACCCGGTAAGAGGTTTGAATCCAGTGCGACTGGAAGATGCGTGGTATGAACGAAGATATAGCTTGCGGAGAGTGTGAATCCGGCTCCAATCTGCCGTTCGATGCTCAGCGAGGCCTGCTGCGCCATGGGACTCGCATAACCCGGCTGGCCCGAGAAAAGCACGGTGCCTGGCGGCAGCGGGCCGGTATTCGCGACAGTGAGGCCAAACTGCGTTAGGTCACCCGGGGTAATGCAAGCATATTGCCCCGTAGCGGGGGTGCCGCAACCAATGATGCTGTTCTGGACCGGATTTGCTGTGAGTCCTTCAGCATAAAGCGTCTGGAAAATTACCGCCGAACTGGTCTCGGGAATGGCAGGATTGCCAGTGGCGGCGCCGAGGATGGAAACGAGAGTATTGGCGATAATGCGCTTCCCGTTGACATTGCCGAGCACATTCACCACGCTGGGAATCTGCGCATAAATGGGAGAGTAGAAAATCCCGTACCCAGCGCGGACGACTGTTTTGTGATCGTTGAAGGGATCCCATGCAATGGACACTCGCGGTGCAAAATTTTTCTTGGGAGTATGCAAGACGCCATACTGCGTATCCAACTCGTAGCGCAGGCCGTAATGCAGCGTCAGATTGTTCCTGATTTGCCAGGTGTCCTGGACATAGCCCGCCGTGAACGGCCGAGTTTCCACGTATTTCGGATCGCCGAAGCCTTGTTCGTAGAATGCGGGCAATCCCAGACTCCACGACTGAAGAGTGCTGATACTCGAAGGCGCAGTATTGGCCCCGCAAGCCGCTGGGGCTTCTAGGCAGAGACTGACCAAAGCGCCTGGAAGTTCGAGAAATTCAAAGCGGCCAGCAAAAAAGGTTTGCGAAGTGGTGTTGTTGCCGCGGATTAACTCTTCGAATCCCGTCTTGATCGTATGGTGACCGCGAACGAGCGTCAGATTGTCTCCGAACTCATAGCGCCGTCCGGTGGAGTAGCTGGGAAGAAAAATGCCGCGGCCAAAGAAACCGTACCCTTCGACGTCCATGCCGGGCCCGCCGGCGTCATTGGTGTTTACGTTAAATTGATACCAATTCCACTGGGCGAAGGCTTCGTTCTGCGTCGAGGCACTGAACTGATGGAACCAGGAGCCCTGCGCCGTGCTGTCCCACGCGAGTTCGGAATTACCACGGGAAAAGGCCGTCAACGCCTGAAGGTCGGGGTCCTTCTCGGTGAGGTGGTCGAAGCTGTAGCGGAGAAAAGCCTGATCGCTGTCGCTGAAGCGATGATCGAGTCGAGCAGAAAAAGCGTTTGAACGGATAGGAAATGGGAACAACCCGCCATTAGTCTCGAATTGGTTCACTATATATGGATCCAGGGCGGATTTAATCGCGGGAACAAAAGGATTGCCGGCCTCTTGGCCAGGATTTATTGTCAAGATGCTCTGAAGCGCAAACGCGCAGGTTGGCGCGGGTAGAACAATAGGATTTAGCAGCGGATTCGCCGTATTTGTCGTGATGCACGGAACCAGATTGGTGGCTGGCTGCGCCGCCAGATTGGCAATAAGCTGCTGCTGAGCAATTGTTGGCGCAAAAATATTGCTATTCGTCAGCAGCGGGACAGAGTCCTGCGCATTTGAGTTCAACCCTTCGTAGGCAGCGTACAGAAACGTCTTATCTTTCTTGATCGGGAAGCCTATGCTGCCCCCGTATTGCTGGCGATTGAGGGAATCCTTGACGGGCGTCCCTTGGGCATCGAGCGAAAAGGGGTCTCCGGGTTGCAATGCTTGGTTGAAAGCGAACGGGTCGCGCGCGTCCATAGAACTATCCCGGAAAAAACCGAACAGGCTGCCGTGCAACTCGTTGGTACCGGACTTGGAGACGATATTAATGACGGCGCCGCTCGCGCCGCCAAGATCAGCGCCGTAGTCGCTGCGGTTGATCTGGAATTCCTGGACGGCAACCTGACCCAAATTGAGCCGCACGCCGCCAGCGTCGTCGTTAGCTTCGCCGCCATCCACCGTGACGCTATTGCCCCGGCCATTGCTTCCATAAAAAGATAGGCCGCTCTGGGGCGTTTGCTTAACGCGGAAGTCGGCATTGTCCGTAATCGTGTTTGAATTGCTGACGCCGGGCATCAACAATGTAAAAGTCAGGTAATCGCGCCGGTCGATGGGCAGGTCGGCGATATCTTGCTGCACTACTGTGTCCGCCTGGCTTCCTCTGGAAGTCTCCACCGCTGGCAATTCCGCCGTTACTTCCACGTCTACGTTCGCCGACGCTACCTGCAAATGAAAATCGAGCATAAGCGTCTCTCCGACATTGAGAACCACGCCCTTTCGGATCTCGGTCCGGAATCCGGAGCTCTCGATAGTCAACGCATAGGAAGCTGGCGGGAGCCCCGTCACTCGATATTCGCCGTCAGACTCGGTCACCACGGTGCGGCGGATTCCCTTCGCGGAATCTTCGACGGTCACCGCGGCCTTCGGCACCGTCGCTCCGGTGGGATCCGTTATCGTCCCGCGGATTTCGCCCGACGTACCGCCACCCTGCGCGCGCGCCACGCCGTTGACGGTTAGCAAACATGCCAAGGACAGGAATGCGCCAGTAAGAAAAGTTGCTTTCATAAATCCTCCTGGTTCAGCTAACCCTTCGCGGAACTCTTGCCGAAATCGTCCACGTAAGCCTGCTTCGCACCGTAGCTCTTCGACCAGCCGGGCTTGAACGTGATTGCCCGCCGGGCACCGATTTATGCCAGCTTCGCCGATGTTCATGGACCCACTACGGGAGACTTTTGCCAAGTCCCAGGAATTTGAAGACCCCATGCCCCGGCGTGCTATTCAAAATTATGATTGTCCGTATCACATAATATTGACTAACGTCAAGTTGAAACCGCATGCTTCGCATCAAGATTTTCGATAGCCGAACTTGGGGAACCGTCCCGGGATGGGAGTCAGAACGTTGTCGGTCTAGGAGGACCACCTAGCCAACCTTATTATTTGGGGGCGTGTTCGGAACCGGCGGACTTTTGGTAAAACTTCAGCGTCCCGTCACTGATGGAACCGAACGTAAAGTCGGCTACGTCCTTGGCATAATTCTGTTTCACTCGCCATGGCGCTTTCTGTCCTTGCCTGGGCAATACGCCATCGGCGCGGCGGACATATCCGGAGCTAAAATTGAGCAGTGGCTCCGACGCCATCGACGGATCGGCAAGATATGGCAAAGCGATCGACCAGCCCTTGCGATCCATATATTTGACCAATCGGCAGACATAGCGTGCAGTAAGATCGCACCGCAGAGTCCAGGAAGCGTTCGTATACCCAAAGGCAACTGCCAGATTCGGGGCGCCACTGAACATCGCGCCCTTGTACAACATTTTCTCGTTAAATTTGGCGATGACGCCATCAACGAAAATCTCGGCGCCACCCATCAGCTTCACGACCAGGCCCGTCGCGGACACGACAATATCCGCAGGTAACGTCTTTCCGGATTTCAAACGAATGCCTGATTCCACGAATGTCTCGATCGTATCGGTGACGATAGACACTTGGCCGGAGCGAATGGAGGCAAATAGATCACCGTCGGGCACCAGACAGAGCCGCTGGTCCCATGGGTTATAACTGGGCGTAAAATGCCGCGCGACATCGTAGCCGTCGCTCAACTGTCGCCGGACACCCTCGATGATTAACCCTTTGAATTTCTCGGGTCTGCTGCGGGCGAAGTAGTACGTGGCGATGCCGTATGCCACGTTCTTCCATTTTATGAACCTCGCGGCAACGCTCCTCGGCAAATGGCGATAGAGCCAGAGAGCAATTGCATCCTTCGCTGGACGCGTAGCGACGTAAGTAGGAGAGCGCTGCAGCATCGTTACATGCGCTGCCTTCTTCGCAAGTGCCGGAACCAGCGTGACCGCCGTCGCGCCGCTGCCGATAACCACAATCTGCTTGCCTGCATAATCAAGCTTCTCGGGCCACTCCTGCGGATGCAGAATTTGCCCCGCAAACTGTTTCATGCCAGGAAATTCCGGGCTGAAGCCTTTGTCGTAGTCATAGTAACCGCTGCACATGTAGAGGAAGTTGCAGGATAGTCGGACGATTCGCCCGTCCGTTTTCACACGCGCTTCGACTGTCCAACGCGCTTCAGATGTAGACCAGGAGGCCCGTACCACCTTGTGCGCCAGTCTAATTTTGCGGTCGATGCCATACTCTGTCGCGGTGTCGCGGATATAGTTACATATGTCGGCCCCGCCAACGATCGACTGATCCGCGTGCCAAGGACGGAAAGGAAACCCGAGGGTGTGCATATCAGAATCCGACCGGACGCCAGGGTAACGGAAGAGATCCCAGGTCCCGCCGATGGAATCGCGCGCCTCAAGGATCGCATAGGACTTTCCGGGCAAGGCGGTCTGCAACCGGTACGCAGCATCGATGCCAGAGAGGCCAGCGCCAATGATCAGAATGTCGAGATGTTCTTGTGGCTCCATTTTTGCATCAATGCAATTGGTGCTACGACATTATTATGTTTGGTGACATCTCGCTAGCCCTCGAGATGAGAAAATTCGTATCCATCTTAGTGTTAGATTAATCTGAAGCAATGGAACGCATAGCGAGCCTTGAAAAGGTCAAGAAGTTTGGCCTGTGGATATTTGCGCCGCACGACCTATAGTTAGCACGGCGTTTGGAAAAGATTCGCCCAGTCAGAGAAACGGGGGAATTCAGTGAATCGATCGTGGATATCCAAAAGCAAGCTGGCACTGCTGCTCATCGCCGTGGTTGCGTTATGGTGGAGTCCCGGAATTGGCTGCACGAAACAAGCGGCTAGCCAACCAGAAAGCTCCGCGCAATCTACGGCTCCGCCCCAACAACTTGGTGCTGAAGGCCAAGCTTCTTTGCGGGCCATCGTACAGGCAGGAAACCTCGCTGACTTGCGCTGGCCCGATTTCAGCGACTATCAGAAACACGTGCAGAAATTTTACGAATCGTACGGGTATTCCCTCCCCTGGGTGAAAGGGATGCAGCCCACCTCGGAGGCGCAGCAAATCATTGCGATTCTCTTGCAAGCGGATCAAAAAGGATTGTCCGCTGAGGATTACGATGGGCCGCGTTGGAGCGACCGCCTCGCAAAGCTTAAACCCTCCGCGACCCAGCCATCAGAGGCCGATGCGGTGCGATTCGATGCCGCACTCACCGTCTGCGTAATGAGGTATATCTCCGACCTGCACATCGGAAAGGTGAATCCCAAACACTTTGACTTTAACCTCGACATTGTGGCCAAGAAATACGATTTGCCTGAATTCCTGAAACAAAATGTTGTGGATGCCTCTGACGTTTCCGTCGTCCTTGCGAAGGTTGAACCTCCATATCCTGGTTACCAGCGGACGATTCAAGCCCTGCACACTTATTTGCAGCTTGCAAAGGAAACCGACGGCACCCCGCTTCCCGCCATACAAAAAACGATCGCACCAGGCGATACGTATTCGGGCGTCCCTCAACTGACACGATTGCTCCGGCTGGTAGGTGATCTTTCGGCCGATGCGAATGTCCAGGCCGATGGAACGGTGTACCAAGGTCCGTTAGTGGACGCCGTGAAGAATTTTCAGCGCCGGCTAGGCCGAACCCCGGATGGACGAATCACCACACAAACGTTGGCCGATCTGAATGTTCCTTTCAGCGCTCGAATCCGCCAGATGCAGCTCACCCTCGAGCGCTGGCGATGGTTGCCTGTTTCCTACCAAAAATCGCCCATTGTTGCGAACATCCCGGAGTTCCACCTGCGCGCCTATGACGAGAACTTCAAAACTGTTTTACAGATGAACGTAGTTGTTGGCAAAGCCTTTGGCCACAATACGCCCGTATTCACAGACACTATGGAATACGTCGTATTTCGGCCCTATTGGAGCGTTCCCTACTCGATAGCGAAAGCCGAATTCCTTCCGAAACTGGCCAAGGATCCTGACTACCTGGCAAAGAAGGGATTCGAGGTGGTAGACAACCGCCAGACTGTCGTCACATCGGGAACGGTCACAAGCGAAGTGCTCGCGCAGCTCCGCGCAGGCAAACTTTTCATCCGGCAGACGCCTGGTCCGAAGAACTCGCTCGGGCTCGTAAAATTCATCTTTCCCAACAGCTACAACATCTATTTCCACGACACGCCCGAGCAGGTGTTCTTTTCAAAATCGCGACGGGATTTCAGCCATGGATGCATTCGGTTGGAAAAGCCCGCCGACTTGGCGGTTTGGGTCCTGCGCAATAATCCTGGCTGGGATATGGACCGCGTTCGGGCTGCCATGAACGGAACCACCCAACAGCAGGTGAATCTTACGCAGCCAATTCCGGTCCTAATCCTTTATGCCACGGTGATCGTGACTGAAGATGGTGTTGTCCACTTTTACGATGACATCTACGGACACGACGCAGCGCTTGAAAAAGTTCTTGCGAAAGGTTATCCCTATCCGGGTTAATCGCTATTAATCGCCGGCGAGAAGACTTGCGGGGCAATCGAAACACCACTGGCGAACCCGCCCAACATCGACATGGATAAAATCGGAGTGAGGGTAGTAACCCACGCCCCCGCGTTGCAGCACCAGAGCGGCCCGCCGAAGTTTCAACGTATCGATGCCGGGCACGCGTAGGTCAATTGCTTCCGCTTGAATGTGAAGGCTGTTCTTGGCGACACCTGTGGTGCGGGCGCGAAGCGTTTCGTTGGTTGACGGAGTGCGGTAGCCACAAACGATCTCGATTTCCGCTGCGGGCTTCCCCACCGATGCGGTGAGATCGGAGAGAATATCGTACAGCCGAGGATCGAAGTGACGAACGTCGCCAGTGTTATGATCGCGAAGGAAATGGTCTAGCTTGACGAGGGAGTCGGGAACGTACTGCTCGCCCCGCCGGTAGACGATTTCGATTCGCTCGCCGGTGTGCGTGTTGTAAAGCCGGAGCACACGCTCCCTGCCTGGTTGAGGCGACGATCCGACCGGGGCATCTCCGACCGATTGGGAACGAAGCCCACTCGGCGCAATCAATAGAAGAAATACTCCCGCAATCCATAGACACTTGGAAATCTTGCTAGACACGTGCATTCCTCTCCACTCAACACAATTTTAGCACACGCACTGCCTTTGTATGGTCGAGAGGCTAACTATGGCCAGCTGGATGGTCACGATCAGGGCACGAATAAGCTTCACAGGAAGCCGACGAGGAGCTAAGCCTTGCCGCGAATGTCGCGAACGAGCTCCGGTCCTAGACCCTAAGCCATCATCGTTTAGGGAATCAGAGACGCAATGAAGTTGTCCCTGGTTCCCTTTCTGATGAAAACGGTCTTTTCCCTGTACAAGGAAGACATTCAGCGAAGACCCATCATGCAGACTAGGCGGCCCTTGCATTCGCATGCGGTTTGCGGTCGCAGCAGACGGAATGCGGCAGCCCAGCCACCAACTTCACGGCCAGGCTCTGTGTGCATGACGGGCAGATGGACGACCAATCTCCGCCGCACGCTGGGCATTTCTTTTGGATAAGCTGCGCGCCATCCAGCGATTTGCCGTTGATGCGACGGTCAAGGACAAAGTGACACTTGGGGTTGTTACAAATTAAGAATCGGGGCATAGGGGATAGCCTCCTTTAGGCTTGGGGCCGGGTAGAAATACTCCCGAGGCGGAGGGCGGTCAATCTAGTAGATATACGTGCAAGACTCTACCTAGCCTCTAAAAATGTTGCTGGCTTAGCCTCCAACCCCTTAGCAAAGGCACCGGCGATGTTTCGAAGAGCCTATTTCGTCGTTTAGTCGATTATAGGAAGAATGAAATGATCACACGCCAACGCCGTTGCGTGGCCTTTGGACGCGCACATATCGTGTGTCTTGGATTGGTTCTGATTCACATTCAATCGCAAGTGTTGTGAGTGGATGATCGGGCGCGTCGGCTGGCAGGCCTGTGAATCGTACACGGAAGCGATCCTGTTCGAATTTAACCTCGTTGCCAGAAGCAAAGAGCCGCGCGGATTTTACTTTGGTCATCAGGCCTGCTAGAGCAACCGTTTCGCCCGGCCAGAAATAAACATGCATATAGAGCGTGTTCCCCTGTCGCGTGAATCCGGCAAACTCGGAGGCATGTACCTGACAACGCTCGGTAGCATAAATGGACGCGCCATTGCGCGACATCCACTGGCCAACATCCGTCAGCACGCGCACCGACTCTTCCGGAATCGACCCATCAGGCTTCGGACCGATATTCAAAAGATAATTCCCGCCATCGCGCGAACACTCGACAAGATTCCGCACGATGGTTTTCGAACTCTTCCAATTATCGTCGGCCCGTTGATAGCCCCAACTATCATTCAGCGTCATGCAGCTTTCCCAAGAACGGCTTCCCTTCTCCGCAACAATCTCCTGTTCGGGTGTTGAAAAATCACCCGGCAAACCGTTGCGATTGTCCACGATGATGTCCGGTTGCAGCCCGAAAACCATCTTGTTCATTCGTTCGGATTCCCATTGCTCAGCGGTGAGCGGCCAGTCCACGTCGTACCAAAGCACATCGATTTTTCCATAGTTCGTCATCAGTTCGCGGATCAGGCCGTGGGTATATTCGACGAAGCGTTTACGCGCTTCCGGGTCCGTGGCGCAGCGCGCGCCATCCGGATGATGCCAATCCATCAGCGAGTAGTAGAAGCCGACGCGCAGCCCTTCGGCTCGCGCCGCCTCCAAATATTCCCGCACAAGATCGCGCCCGGGGCCTTGCTTTGGCGCGCAGTAGTTGGTGAGCTTGGTATCGAAATTGCAGAAACCTTCGTGATGCTTGGTGGTCATCACCATATATTTCTGGCCCGCTGTTTTTGCGAGCTTGACCCAGGCACGTGCAGCGTTCGGCTGCGGCTGAAAGCGTTTCGCCAGAAGTTCGTATTCGCTCACAGGAATGCCCTCTTCCTCCATAGCCCATTCATGCCGGCCAAGAACGCTGTACAGGCCCCAGTGAATGAACATGCCGAAGCGCGCTTCGTGCCACCATTTCATGCGGCGAATGCGATCCGCGTCTTCCGCTTCGGAAGCAGCTTGTGGCTGTGGGGACGGAGTCGGCGTCCCAGGTTGCGTGAGCGCGGCCGCGTTACCCGCAGAGGCAGCAGCTAACGTGATTAGCGAGGCGCTCGTACCCAACAACCAATCGCGTCTCGGAATACGGTTTGGTCCCATGCCATTAGCCTCCCAACAGAATTATTCCGTTTCCAGAACCTCGCGCCCAGCCAAGCCTCAACGCTGATCGAGCGGACGCATATTCGAATACCGCAGCTTATTTTTCAAGTTTGAAAATTCTGTCCATCAGCAACCACTTTTCGCCAGGCTTAGCCTCAGCAAGCGGTTCCTGAAATCTCCACATTAACTCTTCCCACTCACGCACCTTTGGATTTTCACTATCAGCTTCCGCTTTCGCCTCGAAAGAAAATTTCTCGTTCACTTCGATCACCATGAACATGCGCGTGCCAAGCAAATAGATCTCCATGTCTTCAATACCGGAATCTTTTATGCTCTTCGTGATCTCGGGCCAAACTTTCTCGTGATAATGCGTGTATTCGGCGATCAGCTTGGGATCGTGTTTCAAATCCAGCGTTAAACAATATCGTTTATTCACTTTTCCTCGCCTTTTCAGCCCCAGTGGCGGCGACAAATTCCCAAACGGCCGGGCTGCTATTGATTCCTTTTCTTTAAGTTAGAGCGCGATCGAGATGCGTATACCCGCCGTCCACAAACACGTGCTGCCCTGTGATGTGCGACGCTTGCGAGGAGATGAGAAACAAAACCATCGCCGCGATTTCAGCAGGCTGCGTCATGCGTTTACCGAGCGGGATTTTCGAGACGATGTGCGCAAGCTTCGCCTCAGGATCTGGAAACGTGCTGACCCACTGCTTGTAGAGTGGCGTGCTCACTTCCGCTGGGACCAAAGCGTTCACACGAATGCCGCATGCGAGCAACTCCGCCGCCCAATCCCGCGTAAGCGCAAGTACCGCTCCCTTGGCCGCAGCATATCCGGAAGTACCGCCCTGCCCTGTAACGGCCACCTTCGACGCGATATTCAGAATGCAGCCCTGCGATTTCTTCAGGGCGGGCAGAGCGAAGTGCGCCATGTTGTAGTAGTGGAAAAGATTGAGCCGGAGCGAACTCACAAACTTTTCGGGGCTGCCGCTCTCGAGTCCAACATTGTCATTCGCGCCCACATTGTTGACGAGAACATTCAGCCGCCCGTACTCCTTAAGAGTTTGCTCGACGGCCACGCGGCAATTTTCCACCGACAGCACATCCGCACAGATAAAGCTGCAAGTTGCCCCTGCGATCACCAATTCGGTCTGAAGCCGTTTCCCCGCCTCGGCGTCTTTGTCCACGAACACGGGAATCGCGCCTTCCCGTGCGCAGCCTCGCGTGATGGCCTCTCCGATTCCTTTGGCCCCGCCAGTGATGAGGACAACTTTGTCTTTCAGCTGCAAGTCCATCAGGAGCCGCCTTTAAACCGTATCAATTTTTATTAACGTTCATTCCCGGCTGAGCTCCACATCTCGCCAACTCAGTGACCATCAAGGTAATGCGTTTCAGCCAAGTTTCTCAACCTCGCGGCGGCGCCCTCTGCGGTAATATCGCGTTGCGGGCCTGCGAGTAGTTCATAACCCACCATATATTTTTGCACTGTCGCGGATCGCAGCAGCGGCGGAAAATAGTGTGCGTGGAAATGAAACTCCGGATGATTCTCGCCATCCGTCGGCGCTTGATGGAAGCCCATCGAATAAGGAAAAGCCGTTTCGAACAAATTATCGTAGCGAATGGTTAATCTTCGAAGAATGTCGGCCAGATCAACTTGTTCCTTGTGGTCCAAGTCGACAAGGCTCGCAATGTGGCGCCGGCTCAAGATCATGGTTTCAAATGGCCAGACCGCCCAGTAGGGCACGAGAGCTACAAATCCCCCGTTCTCGCAAACAATGCGCTCGCCATCTTCAATTTCCAGCCGTAAATACTCGCACAACAGACATTTTGCATTCCCTTGAAAAAAGCCTCGCATCGCGGCTTGCTCTCTTACGGGAATATTCGGCACTTCTCCGTTAGCCCAAATCTGGCCATGCGGATGCGGATTGCTCGCGCCCATCAGCGCGCCGCGATTCTCGAAAATTTGCACGTGCTTCACCCACGGCATTTCACTCAATTCCCGGTGCTGCTGTGTCCACACCTCAACAACCCGCTCCACTTCTGCCTGCTGCATGCGCGGTATCGTCAGGTCATGCCGAGGAGAAAAACACACCACGCGGCAAATCCCCCGCTCCACGCGAGCCACGATCAACCCATCTTGGTCCATTTCATACGGAGAAACATTCGGAAGCATGGCCGGATAGTCGTTATCGAAAACGAACGTCTCGATGTACGCGGGATTCCGCAATCCTTCCGCACGAACATTTCCCGGACACAAATAGCATTCTGGGTCGTACTCAATTGCCGGCAACGGAGCGACCTTGTCAACTTTTCCCAGCCACGGCCGCTGCGTGCGATGCGGCGAAACCAGCACCCATTCCCGCAAAAGCGGATTCCAGCGCCGGTGCGGCGTGGTGCGAAGGTCTATCCCATTCATATTCTGTTTAGCCTACCGTGCCATTCAATTTCGGCTTGTGGAGTGTACTTCGATTTGCTCTAGAGGAGAACAATACTGAGGAAATGGTGCGCCCGGGGGGACTCGAACTCCCGACCTTCTGGTTCGTAGCCAGACGCTCTATCCAACTGAGCTACGGGCGCGCCGTTCAGAAATATTAACATAGCGGTGCGCCGCTCATCCACCCACGCCCAAACTCATTGAGAAATAGGAGCACGCTGTGCGCGTCCGGGAAAGACACCTTCCACCAACTGGCCGTCCTTCAAAACGGCAATTCCGTTCACGAGCACGAACTGTATGCCAGCCGAATACTCAAGCGGGTCGTCAAACGTAGCTTTGTCAATGATGCGGTCGGGATCGAAGACCGTGATATCCGCGTCGGCGCCGACGCGTATCCGTCCTTTGTCTTTGAAAACAGGCGCTCTCTTCTCCAAGCGTTGCGCCGGCATGAGCGTCATTTTGCGCAGAGCCAACATCAAGTCCAGCGCCTTCTCTTCTCGCACGTAGTGCCCAAGCACTCTCGAAAATGTTGCTTGCCCTCGCGGATGTACCTTTGCTCCCGTGATCGGCATGCCGTCGCTGGCGATCATCACGATGGGATTTGCTACCGCGATTCGCGCCGCTTCTTCTGGAATCGAGTGGATGACCACAATTCCACCCTGCTTCCGGTACTTCTCGAAAGTCTCCGCCGTGAGCCGCTCACCAGTCGCCGCCCACTGCACGTCCTTATACGTGATTCCCATATTTTCTTGCCAGCCGGGATCGAAAATCGCCGACTCCAGCGCGGTACTTCCCGCTGTGTAGGGATAGCATTCCGTCGTCACGTCCAGTCCGTGCTTCTGCGCGCCTTCCACCATCGCAATCAGATCTGGCGTGAACTTCATGCCCATGCTGGTGATGTGTACGACATGAAGCGGTGCTCCCGTCGCAACCGCCGCCGCAAGAACTTCTTCGAGTCCTGCAACTCCCGTGGTGGGCTCCTTCAACCCCGCATATCGCAGATGCACGTGTACGGATGCGCCGTACTTTGCAGCGATTCGGAACATCTCCACAATCTCCTGGCGTGTGGCTCCTGGCGTGTAGTTCACTCCCATTCCTTCCGCCAGAGCGCCCTGCCGAAAGCCCTCCTCCATGTCGGTTTTCATTTCTGCGAGTTCCGCAGCAGTTGCTTCGCGATGAGCCGCATCGCCCGTGGCCAGCAAACCTCCCGACGTATCGTGCAGAACTTTCATTCGCACGGGAATATGCCCGACGCTCACGCCAAAATTGATCAGCGACTTCCCTTCCCGCTGCGCATACCAACCGGCAACATCCGCAGTCCCTGCCTCAAGCTCGAGCGAAGTCGTGACGCCATCATGCGCCTGGAACTGGTAATTCCTGGGTTGTTGTCCATGTTCGTGCAAATCGATAAATCCCGGCGCAACGACAAGCCCCTTCGCATCCATCGTCGTCTTCCCCTGCAGCGGAGTAGACGAAATCGAGCGAATTTTCCCGCCGCTAATCCCCACGTTGCGCACCGCGTCGAGACCGGATTCCGGGTCCATCACCCGGCCATTCGCGATGACCACGTCATATCTTTCGTCGTCCGCTGCGCGCCCCGCCTCAACCGCGTAACACAGCCCCAAGCCCGCAAAAACAATCGCGATTCCTAGGGTCTTCATTCTTCCAGATGACGCCTGCCACATTTTTCCATCCCCCTGTAACTTTGCGGCGCTAAGTCTCTTTCCCAAAGCGCTAGGTGTCAAAGGAAATCTGCTCGCATCGAAGAGGATCAGAGGTTTTGTGCCCGCAGCGGAGCCCACTGTAAGGGCGGGGCTTGCCCCGCCCTCTGCGCTTAAGCCGAAAAGAAAAACCCGGGTCGCTGGGGGGAGCGACCCGGGTGGGGGTTACTGCTGAGGGGGGCCGGAGGAAACTCGATAAACTTTCAATTCACCTGGTGCACGGTCAACATGCAAATCTTCCGTAGCTCTTCGTAGGTGAAAAATGTCTCTTCTTGTTCTCCCGCGCATTCCCGGTGTCCCAATCCAGACTCGTCCGAGAGCCGCGAGAGTTCGTCTTCAGAAATTCCAAGCAGCAGAGCTGCCCGTCCTTGCGTCACATACTTTGGCACTTGGCTATTCATCGTCATCTCCTCACGCGGGAAGCAACGCCATAGCATCTTGTTCAACAGCCAGAATCATCGCTTTATAGATGTCCACATCCCAGCCTTCTCCAATTCTCATCCGAACCGTTTCACCGCCATCTTTCAACAACGTGCCACGAAGCGGCACCTTAATATCGCCTAGCGCTACTTGCAGCACGACAGGCTGCCCCATCCAAGCTTCGTACGCGCTGTCCATTCCCCCTCCTGCAGATGTTCGGCCCTCGCTGACGAAAACAGAATCGCTGGGCGCACAATTTCCGACAATGGTACAGCGAGGGTACTAGCCTAGTAAGTTGGTACTGCCCTTTTTCTCAAGCGAGAATTTGTGCTGATTCGGTACAGAAGTACGCACGTACTGTTTTTTCAGGACGCACGGTCCATTGGGTAATAAAGATGTGAGTGGCATTCTTCTGGCATGACGCGTCCCGACCACTCGTCACTGACCGATCGGCCAGTGGCCCCGGCCCAAAGAGCAGGTTTGGGCTTGGCTTTGGGCGGCGGGTTTTCGCGTGGATTCGCCCATCTCGGCGTTCTGCAAGTTCTCGAACAGAATCACATACCAATTTCTTATATCGCTGGCACCAGCGTGGGCAGCATTCTCGGCGCGGCTTACGCAAGCGGTGCGCCTCTGTCTAGGATTATCGCCACTTGTCGAAAAATTCGTTTTCGCGATATCGGCCGCTGGCGCGTTTCCCGTTTGGGCTTGGCCAGCAACCACCGCCTGGGCAATCTCATCGAACAAGTTTTCGAATCGAGGCGTTTCGAAGATCTCCAAATTCCCATGGCCGTGGTCGCCACGGATTTGGCGAACGGCGAACCGGTTGTTTTCACGCATGGAAATCTCTGCGAAGCCATCCGCGCTAGTTGCGCTTTCCCAGGCTTGTTCGAACCCGTCAAAATTGGCACTCGCTGCCTAGCCGATGGAGGACTTGTCGCGCAAGTTCCGACGCGCGCCGCGCGCGATCTAGGTGCCCAGCACGTCATCGCCGTTTCGGTTGGCGTCGAAGATGGACATCGCGGCGCTCCTTCCAACATCTTTCAAGTGGTCTGCCGAGCAGTCAGCGCCGCCCAGAAGCATCAGCTCGAAATTTGGGAGCGCCACGCGGACCTGGTTCTGCGCCCCGACGTCCAGTCTTTCGCGTGGGATGACTTTGACCGTGCAGACGAGGCCATCGAGGCCGGTGCGGCAGCCGCGCACCGCGCGCTTCCCCGGATCCAGGCGCTGCTCAATCCTCCCAAAGACCCTCATGCCGAATTTCAGGCCCGGCTCGAGGCCGAAGCCCAAAGTTATCTCTGGCTCGCGGAGGCATCCCGATGATTCGCCTGGCATCGTTGATCGCGGCCGTTATCGCTTCACTGCTTCTCTGGCATGAATGCGGAGAGGATGTCGGAGTTTTCTGCTACCGTATTGGGCTGGGTGCTTTCACGACCTTGCGCTCACGCGCGCTCGTCCCGGTGCCCGCTTCTCAAATAAATTTTTCGAGGAACCGTTCCGCTTGCTCCAATCCATCCTCCACTTTCTCCACTCGCTCTACAGCCCAGAAGGACTTCGAGAGTTAATCCGCTCGGGTGGCGCTCCTCTGGTTTGCACCATCGTATTCATCGAAACGGGCTTTTTTGTGGGTTTTTTTCTTCCCGGCGACTCGCTTCTGATCACCGCCGGCATCTTCTCCTACGCCGGCGTCATTCCCCTCAAATGGCTTCTACTTCCAGTTATGCTTTGCGCTATCGCCGGTGATCAGATTGGCTACTGGATTGGACGTTCCGCCGGCGCTGCGCTTTACCGCCGCGAAGACTCTTTCTTTTTTCGCCGCAGCCATCTCCAGCGGGCCCACGAGTTCTACGAGAAATACGGCGGCCGCGCCGTGATCCTCGCGCGATTCGTGCCCATCGTTCGAACGTTTTGCCCACCGGTGGCTGGCGCCGCAAAAATGCCTTACTCCCGCTATCTGCTCTTCGACGTTTTTGGCGGCGTCTTCTGGATTGGCGCCATGATCCTCGGCGGCTACTCGCTGGGACATTTCGTCCCCAACATCGGCCAGTACATTCACTATGTCATTGCCGTAGTTGCCGTCATCTCCATTCTTCCTGCTATCATCGGCGTGCTCCGTTCCAGGAGTGCCTCAAATACTCCCTCTGAGCCTGCTGTATTCAACCACAAGGTTGAGTAATCCATGCCAGCTACCAAACTTCGAGCCATTATCTTTGACATCGGCCGCGTCCTCGTCCGGATCGATGTCGCCCGGGCCATGCAGGGCCTTTCCTCCGGGACCTCGCTCTCTCCCGCCGACCTTTGGTCTGCAATTGAGAAGGATCCTCGCTGGCCCGACTGGCAGGAAGGGCGAATGGCTCCTCGCGATTGGTATCTGCATCTCAGCAGAAGGCTTGGCGGCAACTTTACGTTCGAGCAATTCACGGAAATCTGGAATCGTGTCCTCGACCCTTCTCCAATCCACGATGACGCCTTCTTCCAAAAACTCTCCAAGACTTACCGTCTGGCTCTACTCTCCAATACAGACCCCATCCACGTACAGTTTCTCGAAGCCAATTACACGTTTTTCAAGTTCTTCCCAACCCGCATCTATTCCTGTTCCGTCGGCGCCAGCAAACCGAATCCTTTGATCTATCGCGAGGCGCTTCGCGCCCTTAAAGTCCAAGCTCAGGAAGCCGTCTACATTGATGACATTGCGGCCTATGTCGAAGCCGCTCAGAGACTTGGCTTGGCGGGAATACCGTTTCAATCGCCAGCTCAGCTGAGCTCCGACCTAAAATCCTTAGGCGTCGATCTGCCCTAACTCGCCCACAAGCGTAAGAAAGTCCAAAACAGTCCTTTCTAACGTAAAGATTGCTAGGACTAGTACTGCCCCGGCCCAGTGGCCTCAGAGGCGCCTCCAAGCAACCCCCATTTATTCATCAATTTACGGGTAGGTTCGCCCATTGTTCCCTCTACTTCCTTTGGCTCACAACTTGCTACCTCTGTGTTACGGGCCGATTAAAAAAACAAATCGTTCGCCCACATTAGGGTGAGGAGAAAAGACCAACATGGTTGAGGAACACATAGTGGAAACGAGAAACAATTCATCTTGGCAGTTGCCCGCGATCATCGTGCTGGGTTTGGTCGCGATTGCCGGCTTGGGATTTGGATGGAACGCCTCTTCAAAGCTTGATGCCACGCAGCAGGCCGTTACGTCGGAGGTCAAGACGTCTCAGCAGGCTGAGCAGCAAGACATGTCTTCGTTGAAGGATCGCATTGCGCAGGACGAGAAAGCCAATTCCGATCTCCAGGGCGATTTGAAGGTTGTTACCGATAAGCTCAAGATTACCCAAGGTCAGCTCAAGAAGGCGCGTCTTGCCACAGAAGCAGCCGCGAAGCAGAACGACGAGACCACTCAAAAGCTCAGCGCTCTTGACACGTCCGTCCACACCGAACTAGCGACCAAGGCCGCCACGGATGACGTGAAGACCGTCGACACCAAGGTCACCGCAGTCAGCGCTGACCTCAACACCACCAAAGAAGACCTGAAGATGGCCAAGAGCGAGATGGGCACTCTCATCGCTCGCAACCATGACGAAATCGATCAGCTCCGCCGCCTGGGCGAGCGCGACTACGTCGAGTTCACCATCGCTGGCAAGAACAAGCCCCAGAAGGTCGGCAATGTCACCGTCGAACTCAAGGGCGTCAACGAGAAGAAGAACCAGGTGAATCTCGCCATGACCGTCGAAGACAAGCGCTTTGAGAAGAAGAACCGCGCTCTAAACGAGCCTATTTTCTTCTACATCTCCGGCACACATATTCCTGAAGAGATCGTTGTGAACAAGGTTGGCAAGGATACGGTTAGCGGCTACGTCAGCATCCCGAAGGCGAATGCGCAGCCGACGACCACTTCCACCACTTCCGGAAACTAACGCAACTTACATAGGCCATTTCGGCCGTCGAGGCAGCCAAGCGGGCAGGGGTTCCTGCCCGCTTTCTTTTTCTCTCCGCTTCTCACACCCCGCTTTCCAGCTTTTTTTGAGCCACTCCACGGTTTCTCCTCAAACTCCGTTAAGATGGAAGCTCGCAAAGCGGAGAATGGCTTGCATCAAACTTCTTTCATCCTGTACATCGCAATCGACGACCTCATCCCCGCCCGCGGAAAAAGCGTCCCCGGACTCGACGAATTCACCGCCGCCCTTGATCATCGCGGTATTCCTGCAGTCTGGCTCACCAGCCGCACACGGCTCCAATTGGATGAACCCCGCCGCAAGCTAGCTCACACCCACCCTTTCATCGCCGAAGACGGCTGCGGTGTTTTTCTGCCGGAAGACTATTTTCACCTGCGGCCGCATGCTTCCACATCGCAGCCGCGCGGCATACCCACTGTCCGCCTAGGCCGCTTTACCTGCCTGCCCGTCGCCGAGCAGCAGCCCGCGGCTTCGGATGCCTTGGAGAGCCTTGCCGAAGAAACAGGCGTCTCCGTCGTCTCTCTACGCTCTCTCCCGCCGCGGGAGTTAGCACAAAACGCGAATCTGCCGCCTCGCGAGGCGGAGCTGGCTCGGCAGCGTGATTTCGACGAACTGTTTTTCTTCGCAGGAGCTTCTGAGAAGGACATCGAGAATTTTCAGGAGGTCGGGCGCAGCCGGAATATTCAGCTTCGCCAGAGGGGCGTGCTGTGGTCCCTGGTGATCGGTGCGAACGTTCGCCGATGTGTTGGAGAGCTCTCCAAACTCTACGATCGTGCTCTTCGGTCCCACGCACGCACGATCGGAATCGCCACCCCCGGGCAGGAGAAGGCTCTCTTCGCGGCCTGCGATCGCGCGATCCTATTGACCGACACTGGCAACAATCCTTCTGACATTCCCTCCGCCCAAGTCGCCACACAAACTGATCGAGTAATGGAACTACCACTACGCGCCGCAGACACGTGGGAACAAGTTCTCGCAATTCTCTCTTCCAAGCGATAGGACCCTAAAACGGAGCTAGCAGAACTTTCTGGAAACAAAATGTCGGTAATGCGACTACTTTTTCACATGCCTGACATCTCAGGCACATTCCCGGTTTCTTGCAGTCCACCCAAATCTCCTGTTTTCGCGGTGATAGCGATTTTTTCCGCGTCCCCTTCCGTGGCCCTCTGATTGCCTTTGTATACGCGAGTGTAAATCACAGTTATACGAATCTGACTTCTCAGTTTAGTAAGGACCACTGAAAAATTCAGCGGACCGAGTACTAGGAGAACCCCTACTATGGCATGGCTCACTCGCAAGCTTCACATCCCGGCCTCTGAATCCTCCATGGGTATTGTTCTGGCGCTGTGCATCATCACCATGGGCCTCATGTCGGTGGCTCTGCTATGGCAAGCTCAGATCATCGCCAATCAGCGCGAAGCCATTCAGTGGCTTGAAACTCTCAAATTTGGTGGTTAGTTGACTTTGCCCAGGCCCCTGCTAAAGCCAGGCATGCCCCCTTCCGCGTGCCTGGCTTCCCCTCTTGAGCCTCATTGCGACACTCTCAGTTATTGATAAGCCTCTCTTAAGAATCCATCGCGACTTTCTAGCTTTCTTGTGATTCAATATCCTTGCGGGGGATTTCTGATTCTTGGGGGATATACCGTGAAACGTGTCTTGAGTGTTCTCGTATTGGCTACAGCACCGATTCTTCTGGCCTCTGCGCATGCAACCACCCAGCAAGCGCGGTCGGCTCATTCTTCGATGGCCAGCAATGGCCAGGCACAATCATCCAATGCAGCTTCTTCGCATGATCGGCACCACCGCCGGCATAGCAAGCACCATCACCATCATCATTCTGGGTCACCGCAGCAATAGCCAGACAACAGACAAAATCAAAAGGGGGAGCCGGGCGGCTCCCCCTTTTGCCATTTTACTGTGTCGTCTCCGAAGCACGCTAACTGCGCGTATGTTTCGTGAGCGACTCACACCGCGAGAGCGGTGCGCTCAGTTTTGGTTCAGCTCTAAGTCCGGTGGAGTCATGTCCCCTCCGGAGCTCATCGAGCTCTCATCTCCCGTGTACTCCCCCGCGACGCCTTTTGCAAGCAAAGAGTGGGCGAACACACCAATTCCACAGCCGTCTAATTTCGTACTCCTGATTTAGCCTTTTACTTGATGAAGAGCGTTTCTCGCAGCTGATCGCGACTTACGAAAGACTTCATCGTGCGGAATCGGCTGAAGAGGTCCTGTATTTCCCGGTTCTGGTAAACCTTTTGCGCGGGGCACAGTATGGTCGCCGAAATAACCTGTAGAGAGTTGGAATCCGCGATGCGATACCGTTGGAATCCTTCCGGCTTCTTACTATGGAACAGCGCCAACACAACTCCACCTGGACGCAGCAGCTCCGTCAAATTCGCTACCGCCTGCCTCGCCAGAGCGGGTTCCAGATAGTCAAGTAAATCCCAGATTAAAACCGCGTCGAACGATGCCCGCGGATATTGCAAATTAGATTCGAGGAATCGCGCGGCTCGCCCGGTCGGGGTCATGTCCACACTTCCGGAAACGACGCCCGGTTGGTGTAATAGCACTTCCTCTTCGCCTAGAAAATCCTTCCAGCCCCGCAAAATATCTTCGGAAGACACGCGAAAACCGCGCTCGATGAAAAAGCTTAGAGTGGTTTGCCACGCCGGCCCTAAATCCAGCAACGTGCCGCGGCCTAGCCCATCCAGATTCCACAAAAACTCTTTCAATCCATTCGAAATGCGCGTAGATCCCGGCGCTTCTGGCGGGCGAGGCGAGCCTACGGCCGGCACGGAGGCGACATTGTGCGTTCTTCCGTTTTGAGGGATCGGCCGTGAAACCTCGCGGGTTGTTCCGGTACTTACGCCAATGCCTAGCTTATGCAGGAAGCTCATGGATCAATCCGCCGCCGTTCCGGAACTCATCGAAATCTGGCTAGACGACTTCCCCGCTGAAGGCGAAGCACCCGCTGCGGCCGCCTGAGCTTCTCCGGTTTTGCCAGGGTGTTTTCCAGCTTCGACCTTGCCGCGCAGCATCGCGCCATCTTCAATGGCCAGTCGGTCGGTTTGAACCTCGCCGATCACCTGCCCGGTGCTCCAGAGCTGCACTTTGTCGCGCCCAGAAACTTTCCCTTCCACGGTTCCGCGAACAATCACTTCGCGAGCAGTCACATCCGCTTTCACGCGCCCGTTCGGTCCGATGGTCAAGCTCCCATTGGTAAGACTCAGCTTTCCATCCACTTGGCCATCCACGAAAAGATCTTCGCTCCCAGTGACTTCGCCTCTTATTTTGATTCCTTGGCTGATGCAGGCAGAGGCTTTCGAAGAGACTGGTACTTCCTTCGGCGTCTCACGAATTGGGGACGAAATGGGAACTGGTGTAGTTGAAACGCCCACAGGTGCTGTGGAAATCTCGGGCGCTGCTTGGGGCTTACCGTCTTCTTTTTTCCACATCTGACACCTCGACCACGAAAATTGGATTTTCGAAGCCGCCGATCGAGTGCTGGGAGGAACCGCGACTCAGAAGCGTGAAGATAGTACAGCACTTAGCGGCTGTAAACAAGTATGCGGGGTAGCAAATCTAGCGTGTTTCCTGAATCGCTACACCATACTTTGTGGTTTCAGTCCGGCTATACCCACAATGGATAGCGATGTTTAATGCCCTGGCCTCTCCCTCTCGCTATCAAATCCCTATCATCCCAACGATGATTCTTCTAAGTTAACTATGAAGTATAATACATCATTGAGTTTAAGGTCGCACCGTGAGTGCTGAAAACGCTCGGCGGGAAATCTCCCAGAAAACTCAGTCGCAAAAATCCTCTTCTCTCTGCCGATTTCTAATTTTGGAAATTCTAAACATGCAGGACAGCGCGCGTTTTCCCTAAAACGAACGGCTCACGAATTCGGATCCAACCCTCGCAAGTGTGCGGCGGCTTGCTCCGGCAATTCGGCGTTGAAGTAAACTTCTTTGATGCTGTAGGACTTGCTGCGCTTCTCCACGATCGGCATGATTTCGATGTGCCAGTGATAGTCTTCCGCCAGCGTTTTCCAATAGCCCGCCAATTCGCCCTTTTTGCTCTTGGTGTTTGGCGCTGTGTGCACCACCAAATGATAGGCCGGCGCCACCTTTTCTAACCTGCGCAGCACGCGCCCCAGCAGCGCGGCCAACTGCTTGCGATTGGAACCCGGACGCGGCTGCTCAAAAAGTTGATTGTGCCGCCGGTGCATGACCCAAACTTCATAGGGGACGCGCGAAGCATACGGGCAGAGCGCGTAGTAGTCCCCCTGTACATCCACGATTCGCTTTCCCTGCTTTTCCTCTTGCTTCACGAAATCACAGAAAATGCACCTCTCTTTGTCCTTAAACCAGTCATGCGCAGCGTGCAATTCGTATTTAATTCGCCGCGGAACAAATATCGTCGCGGTCACTTCGGAATGTGCGTGCGGCCACTCTTCCCCCGCCATCACGCCCTGATTCTTGAATACGCTCACATATTTGAACCGGGAATCCTTTTTCAAGTCAGCGATCCGCGCTGCCCAAACCCACAAGACCCGCTCAATCTCCTCATCGGTGAACTGGGGCAGCCGTTTCTCGTGGCTTGGCGTCTCCACAACTACTTCGTGCGCGCCGAGCGGCCCCATTTTGTCGTACATGCCCTCGGCCAGCCGCCCCGGATCGCCCTCTACTCGGTACAACGGCTCAGGGTGAGGCACCACGCGCACCTGCCACGGCCCTTCAGGCGGCCAACTTAGAATGGGCTTCGATTTTTCTATTTTTTCTGGTTCAAATGGACACTCAGCAAGCGATTCGCCACCGACTTCCCGCTGGCCAAGTATGATCCAACTCTGAGTGATAGGGTCTTTTCGGAGTTCCATTCAGGTTTCTTCAGCAGATCTCGCGCTTGTTGGGTTGTACGCCGTACACCAAAGCGCATCGTCCAAGAAAATCGATTCGCAACGCTCGCAATAAGCGTACTCGCATCGACGTAGTTTGTTTCTCCGCTTCCCAATTGTCAAGCAACCCGAAAATCGGGTAGTAGGTTAGATTCCTATTGGGCGCGACTTATCGGGAGCTACTAACGTTGAACCCAAAAATCCACAGCTATTGAGGTTTGCATGCGAATCGGCGCAGAGCCACAAGCCGCAGGCTTGTAGTGCCACCGCCGAATGGCATCAGAGGCCGCTAATTCCAATGCGGGAGTCGCACGTTGAATGGGCGTTAGGTGCGAAAGTGTTCCGTCCGTTTCAATCACTGCGTAAAAAACCACTCTACCTAGTTCGCCATTGGAGCGAGCAGTTGTCGGATATCTCGGCTGAACTCGGTTTACCAACTCCGGACTTTGCATGTCGTCGCACTGGGGCCAGAACTCTGAGTTTGTCGGAGGGGCAAATGGCGCCGGATCGCCCTCTGTGAATGGCGTTACGTCAATCACCTTTGTTGTCATGATAGTTGTTCGATCACGGAAGGCGTGGACTTCATACGGAAAACGCTTGTCGCCGAGCTTGTTAAATTCGCTATATTCAACTCGCGAAATGTCCGGTGGGTTCTGATTCTCGGACCTTGGGTATTCCATGCTTAACAGTTCAGCGTTGGCTTCGTCAAAGCACAGGACGCGTTCCGTTCCAGTCGTCCACTTTACCTCGGTGCATTTTTGCCGAGCTCCGTCTTTATCGCGAGTTTTGACCTTGCCAAGACTTTGTTTGGCCCCGACCTTGAGCACAGTCTTAAAATCCAGTATTGAATCGAGTTGAAAAATGATTTCCGGTTGAAAATTCAAAGTGCTCTGCTGCCAATAACCATTCGAATCGTGCACGCGTAGCCGCGTGTAGTTTGCAATTTCGAGTTCTTCCCTCCAGCGCGACGGCGATATCCAAGTAACTATGTATTGTCCGGTAGTGGTTTTGCCTTTCGTATCCAAAATTTTAATTTCGGTTCGCATTTTGACGGCGGGTGTTCCCTCACTCCAGAGATCCTGTAATTTACGGGCCTGAGCGAATAGAGACTCGGAGCTGACTGTGTCATCTTTGGCTAGACAGAAAACGCCGCTGGTCAAAGTGGTGAAAAACAACAAAACCAAGTATCTACGAGTGTCTTTTTGCATTTGGCGGCCGATTATACGGGGGATTCAGGGAATATCACAACGGAAGCCCGCAAGGTCTGGGTTGAAGCCGTTACCAGAACCTTCCCACTACCGAAAATCGATTTCATCAGTGAATGTCTTTATGTCAAATTGATCCTTGCCTCCGCCTCTCTTTTCCTTTTGTCTTTACTTCAACACTTCCCTTCGCATGTTATCCTCTCGCCTAAGATGGAAACGGACATCGCGTTCATGCAAGTGGCCCTCGACGAAGCCCGCGCCGCGGCCGCGGCAGGCGAAGTACCCATCGGCGCAGTGCTCGTCCATGGGGGTAAGATTCTCTCCCGCTCCGGCAACCGCACGATTCGCGATTGCGATCCCACTGCGCACGCCGAAATCATAGTAATCCGCGAAGCCGCTCGGCTCCTCGGCAATTACCGAATGGCTGGCACAACTCTCTACGTCACCCTGGAGCCCTGCACCATGTGCGCCGGGGCCATGATCCAAGCCCGCATCCCGCGCCTCGTCTACGGCGCCAATGATCCAAAGGGTGGCGCCGTCCGTTCCTGTTTCGAAATTCTCACAAACGCTACTCTTAATCATCAGGTCGAAGTCATTCCGGGCCTTCTCGCTGCTGACTGCGCCTCCGTCCTGCAATCCTTTTTCGCCGCCCGCCGCTAAATCGCCGCACTGAAACGCAGACCTCCCTCACACGCGCAAACACAATGACGCGCACCTCCGAATTGCGTCTGCTCTGTTCTCGTCCCTGCTAGACAAATTTTCAACGCCGAGATGAGAAAAGCCCATCCATGTCTAAGCAACCCTCGATTGCCCGAAGCCAAAAGCCTTGCTACGATGGGACTTGCCACGACCGCGGAGAGGTGACTGAGCGGTTGAAAGTACTCGCCTCGAAAGCGAGCGTACGGGAAACCGTACCGTGGGTTCGAATCCCACCCTCTCCGCCATTCAGTCTGCACAATTCGATTCTCCACTGTATCCAACGAGGATTGTGGCGACTTTTCGCCCAAATGCATGCCGCATCAAGCTGAACCGGACTTCAGAGAGAATACTCTTCATTGTCTTCAATCCCGAATTGGGCGCTTTTCTCCGTGCCTCAGTTTCGAGGTCCGGTTTCAAGTCTCACCGCCTCTAATAGGACATTATCTGCAAGCACTCCCCGGATCTGCCAGGTTCAAGGGTCCAGTAAGGAAGTCGCTTACGGACATGCGTTTTGAGCCAATTTCACATGTACGGTAATCGGCGTTAATCAGGCCCTAGCCAAGTAGGTAGCGCTAATCCCTGTTCTCGATACCTATCTAGAAACACCAGAATCTCTGGAGGTAACGGCGTGGCGTGGCTTTTGGCCTGCGGCGCGGCGCACAACCGGACGGAGCTCCTCTGGGTGTTCTTGCAGATAGGCGAGAAGGTGGCGCTTTTTTTCCTTGCCCCGCTTATTCTCGGCGCCGATTGTGGCGTTCGCGACAATCAATTCCGGGGCGTGCTGGGCGACGCGATCGTAAATGGAAAGCCACATCTTTTTTACGGTGGGTAGCGACACTCCGAGTTCCTTGGCCAGAACCGTATTGGTTTCGGTGCCGTGGAGACATTGGCATAGGTCGCCTTCCACAGGGGACCTACGGGATCGTCTTCACCCCGCCTGAGGAAGACTCTTTGCAGGATGGCACTGGCTTAAGAGTAGAGGACCATACTGCGATAGTTGGGGCGGTTATGGAACACCCTCTGGCCATCATCCGTCACCTCACTACTGCTCGGAAGGAACATCGTAAACCAACTGGGATGGAAGTCCTTCAAGCAGCAACTCAACTCCAGGATCTCACTCCCAGAGTACGGCGAGCAATTGAGACAAGTTTGCGGGTCCTTAGGACAATGGCCGATGTTCGCCCTCCAAGCGAAGTCAATACTGAGATCGATCGAGCGAGGAATGTTGAAGAACTAATTAATATACTCAAGATTCTTCAGTATGCGCCTGAGTACAAAAGAGTGGATGGACTGTCTGTTGGTCTCGATATCGCCCGTCGAATCATTGAAGACGGCCAGTACACAATCTACTCTCCAGATTCCGCCTTTTATCAAAGTATCGCAGGTGGTGACCCCCTTGTTGCCTATAGCGTTGCAAAAGAGGATGCCAAAGGAGCAGCGGGTGGAGCAGTTGGCGGTGCCATGGCGGGGTCTATGGCCGGAGGAGGCGGTGCGATACCAGGTGCAGCACTAGGTGCGGTGGCAGGGGGGGCAGGAGCCTCGGTAGCTGAAGCCGTAGGGGAACTTTGGGACTTTATCTTCGGTTGAATTGGACATGTCGCGGTAAGTCGGGTCACCGGACACGTGGTTTCAGACTTCGAAAGCGACGAGCTTGTTCGAGCGATCTTGCAGTTTCTAATGTCAACATTTCTGGTTAATTTAGAGATGCTTTCGAAGGTAGTCGAAACCTAAGTAGCCGAGCAAACCGGAAACGACGGCAATCACTAAATTAGTCACCGAGAATATATCTTCAAAAGCGAAAACCAAGGTCTTCCCTTGGCCATTGGCACGAGTGAACTCGCCCATCAGAAGATTGGAATAGAAAAGGAAGACTATAAAACTAATCTCAACTATCGCCCTCCACGGCGGCGTCAAACGCCGAGGCTGTTTAGGATTTGATTTCACTGGTTAACTATACCAAGGCTGCCGCCGAATCGGTGCAGTGACTGAGTAGTTGTCTTACCGGAAATCTGGTTTTTCTCGCGACCCCACTACAACCAAGTCGTGATTTATACAGTGAAGACCCGATTCCCTGGTCTGCCGTATCGGTAGGATGATTTGGGTATTGCCTCTTTTACACCCCGGGAGCAGGTGCTTGATTGGACTCGGGCACCTGCTCTTCCATGAGTGCCGCACAATAGACATTATTCTTGTACGGTCCAAGAATAGACGCCTCAACTTCATTATCTGATTTTATTTCCCGGAGAAATGTAAAAGGGGCCTGACGAAGGCCCCTCACATTTTCGGGTTCGACTCGTACTCAATTTTTCGGAATCGTCAGTTTGAGCCGGTGGGATTTGCACCCGGGGTGGTGTTTCCATTCGACGCTTGGCCGATTTCTAGGTCGTATTTTTCGCCGGAAAAGAAAATCTGGCTGATAGATTGGCTGCCGTTCGCTGCTGGCTGGAGCGCATAGCCATCTTGGTCATTCGAAGTACTCTCCGGCACAATCCGTGCGGGCACGGTGGCCACGGTTTCCTTACCTTTGAGAATGTTTAGCTTCACGTCCGGGCCAGTACCGCTCCATTCGACCTTGTAATCACCGGGCATCAACTTCGTCCCCTCGATGGTGACACTCTCATTCAAATGAAGCGACTTCTTGATAGTGTTTCCTGCAAAGACGCTAATCGCAAAAAATAACGAACTTCCAAGTAACAACGATGAAACCCTCGACATCTTCATGTATAGCTCCCTTTTGTCCTCTCCAGAAACCGAAACGCGAGAAAACGCGCTTCTCTCCGCAGAGTCCAATCATTTTTTACCTCTTATAATTTGATGGATTGTGGGCCCAAGCGGGTACAGTGGCGAGCGAAAAATGATTGTTACATTTTTATCCGATAATTGTTGGAAGAGGCTTATCGTTACCGGAAAAGTTGAATCGGCCCGGAACCGCAACCTACAGCTTATTCCACAAATCCGCCAAGAGCTTTACCGCGACATTGTGCTCAATTTTCCTAACTCAATGATTTACAACCGCATGCGAGAATCGGGATTCGCCGTCTAAAACCGGAACCAGGTCCATTGCGAGAAGTGATCGCAGGCATGTCGTGCCACTCTGCATCTCCGATTAGACTTTGGCCTATGTCCTTCTCTTAACACTCATGAAGCAGTTTCGCGTCCAGTCTGTGAGATCGGAATGAGTAGTTGGGTTGGGCAGCATCGCCATACTTTCCGCTGTCTCGTTCTTGGTTCTAGCTAATGGGGTGTGGGTTATCGCACGGGCTAATATTGGATTCGTGACCTATAGGAAAGAAACGAGTTGAATTAGACTGCGGTCACTTGTTACTGTCTGCGATCGACCGGACTAGCTGGGCGAGTTCCGTTAGATTCTGCTTCAGGATATAGCCGCTGGCTCCCGCTTCACTGGCAGCCCTGCGTACGTCATCGTCATCGTAATCGGTGACGATTACAATTTTCGCATCAGTATCCGTGCGTCGTAACATCCGTGTTGCTGCTAACCCGTCCATCCTTTGCATGCGCACATCCATCAACACGATGTCTGGCTTGTTTTCAGCATAGGCGCGCTCTACTTCGGCCCCGTCGCTGCACTCCCAAATTGAGCTAGCGTCGCTTAAAATTGCTCTCCGCAAAAGCCGCCTTACGCTTGGGTTGTCGTCCACAATCAATACCGTCATAGTTTTCTCTAGGTCAAACTTTCCCTACAAGACCCAAGCCACGAGGTGTGCGGCACCGCAATCTGCGGTCTGGCTAGCTCGACCCCAGCAGAACTCGGACACTGCATTGCACCGACAACATTCGACACCTCCTGCAATAACTAGCACCGCAGCAAGAAGCAAATCCAACATACGGCAGCAATCTCGACTGCGATATAGGGGTTGCTACACACAACCCATGTGGTACCACACGAGTTCGCCAGGCTGGCAGCAAGTCTTTTCTTTTCAACCATCCACAACGTGCTATCCTGCCCGTGAATCAAGCAAAGCTGATCTGACAACCAAGAACAAGGAACATCCATGGCAGTCTGCCGCCCACAGTCGGCAAATAACCAATCTCGCGCTGCCGTTCCACAACGCGAGCACCGATTGCGCATCCTTCTTGTCCTCTTATTTATAGTCTTTTCAATCGTAATTCCCGTTCGGGCGCAATATCGCCTTGACTCTTTTACCGCTGACAATGGACTCCCGCAAAACGTCATTCGCGGCATTCACCAAACTTCTGACGGCTATATCTGGATCGCGACCTTCGACGGCCTCGCGCGGTTTGACGGCGTACACTTCACTGTCTTCAATAAAGGCAATACGCCTGGGCTCACTACTAACCGCATCGGCTCTATGCAGGGTACGCCCGACGGTGATCTTTGGCTCGGCACGGAGGCCAGCGGCATAACGCGTTATCGACATGGCTCCTTCGAAACATACGGCGCGGCCGAAGGAATCCAGGGCAACATCATCCGTGGGATCACCAGTGATGACGCGGGGCACGTCTGGATCCTTACGCAAGGAGCCATTGCCGAGTGGAACGATGCCGCCCACCGGTTTGCAAACTTGCAAAACCTATCTTCGGCCAGGTATGAACCGCTGCTTTGGGATGACGCCGGTTTCTGGGCTGCCGATCAATCCACCGTGCATTGCTTCATCAAGGGGAAATCCGTCACCTATGCGCTGCCGGAGTGGCTTCCCAGCAAATCGATCTGGGGAGCGGCAAGCGACCAAACTGGAACACTCTGGATCGAAACTGTCGATGGTAAACGCGCCAGCATCACCGCGGATGGAAAAGCGTCTCGTCCATTGAACGCGGACGCTTCCACAAGCTACTCCGATCGTCACGGACACACCTGGATAATTCGCATCGGACCTCGCCTTACTCGATCGATGGAGTATCTCTCTTCCGGGCAGACCAACTCCGTGATGTTCACGTCACTCTACGAAGACCGGGAACAAAATCTCTGGCTGGGATCCGAGGGCCAGGGCCTTCTGCGCTTCCAGCCGCAATCCATTCAGGTTTATTCCAAAGAACAAGGTTTGATCGATCGCAATGTTTACCCGATCTATCAGGATCACACTGGCGCGGTGTGGATCGGCGCGTGGCACACGGGAGTGAGCCGTTTCGCGAATGGAAAGTTCACGAACTACATTTTTTCCGACAACCTAGCCGGCAAACTTGCGACTTCCATTCTAGAGGATCGGCAAGGCACGCTTTGGGTGGCAACCCATGACGGCGTGGGTAAATTTCGCGACGGGAGGCTTGACCGGCCTTCCCAACCAACTTTTCCTCCGGGAACTGTCGTTCAAGCCATGTTCCAGGATGGGCAAGGAACGATCTGGTTTGGCACATCCACAGGTCTTGTTTCCCTGAAAGACGGTGCAACGAAAAAACTCACGACGAAGGATGGTCTCGCAACTGACGACGTGCGCACGCTGGTCGAAGGGCATTTCGGTGAGCTTTGGGTTGGCGGCTACGGTGGATTGACGCGGATACAAGATGGACAATTTACGCGCTGGACCGAAAGCAATGGCCTGCCGAGTAACAATGTTCGCGCGCTCTACATCGATGACGAAGGCATCGTTTGGATCGGTACCTACGATGGCGGCTTGGGCAGATTGAAGGATGGAAAAATCATCCGTTACACCATTCAAGAGGGGATGTTCAATGATGGCGTCTTCCAGATTCTCGAAGACGCGCACGACAATTTCTGGATGGGTTGCAATCGCGGAATTTACCGCGTCAGCAAACGCGAATTGAACCTGTTCGCCGAGGGTAAACAAAGCTCCGTTACTTCCGTGCCGTACGGAAAGATCGATGGAATGCTCAACGTCGAATGCAACGGAGGCTTTTGTCCCGCTGGTATCAAAGCTAAGGACGGAAAGCTCTGGTTTCCCACGCAGGATGGAGTCGCGGTCGTGAATCCGGAAGCAGTATCGATAAATCCGCAGCCGCCACCACTTGTGGTTGAGGGGTTCACAATCGATCAGGTTTCTGTTCCCCTCGACCAGCCAATAAAAGTTAAACCGGGCAAACACAACGTCGAAGTTCACTACACGGCCCTTAGTTTCATAAAATCGGAGCAAATCCACTTCAAGTACCGCTTGGAAGGACTCGATTCAGAGTGGACCGACGCAGGCACGAGACGCACCGCTTACTATTCGCACGTTGCGCCGGGCAATTACACTTTCCGAGTGATTGCCGAGAACAGCGATGGAGTATGGAACCAGGAAGGAAAGTCGCTGAGCTTTACTGTCGAATCCCCATTTTATCGGACCTGGTGGTTCCAAACGTTGCTTGCGCTCGCCGCCGCCGCAATCCTCTTCGCGGCTTGGCGAGTCCGAATTCTGCAACTCGAACGCGCTCACGCTGCCGAGCAAGTTTTTTCCCGGCAACTCATCGGCTCACAAGAAAATGAACGCAAACGCATCGCGGCGGAATTGCACGACAGCCTCGGTCAACGCTTGGTCGTCATCAAGAATCTCGCGCTGTTCGCCATGAAGGCGAAGAACGGGGCCGCACCGGCCGAAAACGAAACCCAGGCATTTCAAGAAATCAGCGAAGAAGCAAGCTTCGCCATCAACGAAACGCGCGAAATTTCTTACAATCTGCGGCCGTTTCAGCTCGATCGCCTTGGCCTGACCAAAGCGATTGAAGCGATGGCGCGCAAAGTTTCCGCCGGATCCGGGGTTCGGATTGGAACGAAACTCGACAATATAGATGACGCCTTCCCAGAGGATCTCCGCATCAACTTTTATCGAATCGTACAGGAATCGCTGAACAACATTATGAAACACTCGAAGGCGACCGAAGCAGAAGTCACTGTGAAGCGCAACACGGAGAACATTGTGCTAACGATAAGCGACAACGGACGGGGTATGGCCCCTCCGGCCAAGAGTTCATCCACAAGCTACGGAGGTTTTGGCCTGACAGGTATGGCGGAGCGCGCCAGCCTTCTCGGGGGCGAATTTAAAGTACGTTCTGGGACGGACCGTGGCACCATGCTTACGGTCGAGATCGCGTTGGAAGGAAAGCACGGTGGATGACGAAATTCGGGTTCTGATCGCGGACGACCATCCTATCGTTAGAAAGGGACTGCGCTTAAGTATAGAAGAAGATCCTGGCCTTACCGTGATCGGCGAAGCCTCTGATGGAGAAACGGCGCTCGCGATGATCAAGAAGCTCAAGCCGGACGTCGCGGTTCTCGACATCGATATGCCTAAGATGGACGGTCTTGCGGTCGGCCGCGAAGTCGCAAAGCAAGAACTAAAAACAGAAATTATTTTTCTGACGTTTCATTCGGACGAAGATTTATTCCGCGCCGCGATAGAAATTGGAGGCAAAGGCTACATCCTGAAGGACAGCGCATCGCAAGAAATCGTCGCCGGAGTGCGAGCTGTTGCCGCTGGCCGCCCGTATCTTAGTTCCGCGATTACGGCGCAAATGCTACAGAAGAAAGAAGCGCCGCCAAAAAAAGTGGGCGAAGAACTCACGAGCCGCCTCACGCCTACGGAGCGCCGAATCATGCATCTCATCGCGCAAGGTAAGTCCAGCAAAGACATCGGCGCGGAGCTTTCCATCCACTACCGTACCGTTGAAAATCACCGTACGAACATCTGCCGAAAATTTGCCATTGAAGGCGAAGGCGCAAACGCCCTTCTCCGGTTCGCTCTACAGAACAAAAATCTCTGGTAGTCCGTAATAACCGAACTCTGCCATTTGAGCACGTAGCTCTCAAAAAACATTTTCGCTTCAATTCACCTTAACCGCTCTCGCTCACTCCAACCCGTGTAGCACCACATAGGTCTTTCGTGTAGCTACCTCTATTTTCTCTCCCAATCTTTTGCCGTACTTTTCCTCCATCGTTGACAGTCGTCCTCTTAGATGGGTAACAGCCGAACTTCCGGAGCCATCGTTTTGCAACGCCGGTCGACTAGCAAAGAGAAATCAAGCGCAATGCGCAAGAATCAGGAGAATGTTTTATGAGAGTTAAGAATCATCAGGGGAAAGCCAGCTCTCCTCTGTGCCGGTTGGTTACCGCCGGACTTGTTGCCGCGTTTCTATGCGGCCCTATGCCCTCCGTCGCTCACGCACAAAATGCAACAGCAAACAAACCAACCCCGCAGATGGTGGCTTGGACAAACAATGAAAAAACGTCCAGCGAAATCACCTTCACAGGGACTGTCCAGGAAGTCGTGAAAAAGCTGGATAAAAGCCCGCGAGGGATGAATCTGGAGGTGTCTGGCTCGACGGGTGCCACGCTCGTCAATGTGGGTCCGTTCCTAAACGCGGATCAAAAGAGTGCGTTGGCCGTCGGTCAGTCCGTTCAGATGTCCGGCATCGTGGCCCTTTCCAAGGGCCGGGCAATTTTTCTAGCCCGCGAGATCAAGGTTGCCGATCATACCATCACCATACGCAACAAATATGGATTCCTCGTTCAACCATCTCCCAAGGGTACGGACACATATCAAGGACACAAGGGACGCGTCGGGGGTGCACAGTGAAATTCTTGAAAACCATCCTGTTCGCAGCCGTCGCTATCTTGACCACTTCCCTCGCTTCTTGCGGTGGTGGCGGAAGCAACCCCACTCCCCCTCCAATCGCTGTCTCTTTCTCCGCGCAGCCACCAGCATCGCTAACAGCAAGCACAACCACCGCCATTACCGCGAATGTTAGCAATGACAATGCTAGCGCCGGCGTGAAGTGGACCGTCACGTGTGGCAGCAGCATCTGCGGCAGTTTTAATCCAACTTCGACTCCCAGCGGCATAGCAACGACGTACGAAGCACCCGCGAACATCCCGACCAACAACACCATCACTGTGACTGCGACCTCCGTCAGCGACAGTACGAAGTCTGCTTCGGCCAGCATCACCATAACGGCCGCGGCAGGCATCACCGTGTCGTTCGCCGCTCAAGCGCCAGATACGCTCGTTCACGACGCAACCACCAATCTCACCGCTGTCGTCAGCGCAGACAGCGCGAACGCCGGCGTAACCTGGAGCGTCACCTGTGAAAGCGCGGCCTGCGGCAGCTTCAATCCCACATCCACGCCCAGCAATGGCGCGACGGTTTATACCGCTCCAGCAGCAATCCCCGTTGGCAGCGCCGTCACCGTGAGAGCTACATCTGTGACTGATACCACCAAATCAGCCTCCACTTCCATCTCGATCGTCAACGCCGCTCTTGCTGACGGCACCTACATCTTCCGCCTTTCCGGCGAAGATCAATACGGTGTGTACTACTCGGTGGGAGCATTCACTGTGCAAAGCGGCAACATCTCTGGCGGCGAAATGGACTACGTTGATCCGAATGGCGGCAAAACCAACATGATTCCCGCGTCGGGGAGCAGTCTCAGCACTGAATCCAACGGCAATCTCCAGATCGCCTTGACAACGGGCGACGCAGGGGTTGGCAAGAACGGTGTTCTGCTGATTCGTGCGGCGGCAGTTTCGCCTTCGCGGGCGTTGATCACGGAATTCGACGCAGGCGCGGCAGCAACCGGCACCCTGGATTTGCAGAGCAGCAAAGCGGCACCTTCTGGTGGCTACGCGTTCAATCTCTCCGGTCTCGACGGCAACGATCCATCGCTTATCTTGGGAATCGGCGGAGTGATCAGCATCAGCGGCACCAGCGTAAATGTCACGAAAAGCGTGCTCGACTACAATGATAGCGGCAACACCGCCCAAGCTCAGGTGTTCACCTCCGGTTCAGTCACACCTCCGGATTCTTTCGGTCGCGTAACCATCTCCCTGCAGCCATCAGA
The DNA here is from genome assembly GCA_963784015.1 of uncultured Acidobacteriota bacterium. GTDB lineage: Bacteria > Acidobacteriota > Terriglobia > Acidiferrales > UBA7541 > Acidiferrum. The sequence goes on along the minus strand of CAWAPX010000013.1, from coordinate 1,261,018 downwards.
AGCCAGTGGTCTGCCGCAATTCGGACTTAGCGGCTACATCGTCAGCGCCAACCGGATTCACCTGATCGAAGACCTCGACGATTCGCTCGAAGGTGTTCTCGGCGGAACCGCAATCGGCCAGGGTGCTAACGCCGGTAACTTCACAGCCGCAAGCGCCTCGGGTGCCAGCTATGCCTACGGCGTGAACGGCATCGACACGGGCAATGGCGGCCTGCTCCAGATGGGCGGCGGCTTCGGCCTCAATGCCGATGGAACCGTGGGCGGCGCCCTGGTCATCGCGGACCTTGATTGCTGTGGCAGCGTACCGATCACAGGTGGGACGTGGACCATCGACCCTACCGGCCGCGTCACGATTAGCAACCTCATTACTGCGTCCAATATCAAGACGCCGCTTAACTTCCAACTCTATTTGGATGGAAACGGCAACGCGCTCGAACTTGGCGTGGATCAATTTGAAGTCACCGCTGGGTCGGCGTTTGCGCAGGTGGGCATGCCGGGCACGGGAACTTACGCCATTGGGGCGCAAGGTTTCTCGTCGGTGAATGACAATCAGCCTGTCTGGTCGGCCGCAGGTCCCATAATGCTCGACAACATCCTGAATTGGAGCGGTTCAACGGACTACAACGTGTTCGGAGGCGACGCACAAGCCGATGCGTTGCTGTCGGGTACGACAAACACTACGCGCGGTCTTCTGCAGATTAACGGCCTGGATGTGACGAATTCAGGCACCGACGGCTACGGCTACTTTCCAATCGACGCGTCGCGTCTGATCGCGATTGAAGTCGACAACAACCAGCTAGGTCTCATCTACATTGAGGCCGTAACACCTGCGAACCAGTAGTTCACCGACCGCAGCTTAAAATCGCTGCGATGATTGATTGGGCGCTTCGGCCTGCCGCTGAAAAAGGGGAAACAACCCGACGGCAATCACCGAAGCGCTCAACTTTTTCCCTCAACGCAATGTACGGAACTAGCTGCCATACAGCGTTTCGCTCGCGGCCACCCTCAGGCTGCTGAAGGTGGCCGTTCCCGCCTTTGCATACGTGTGGCACCACACGACTGTTTGTGTAGCTACCTCTATTTTTTCTTTCCTTGATTGACTGTATTTTTCTTGCACGCGACGTAAGCAGCAAACAGGTCGCAACCAAATAGGAGAATGTCATGAAGAGAATGAACGCGACGCTGAGCTTGGCTGGTTTTGCTCTCATGTCGCTGATTTTTTGCAAGACCACGTTGGCCCAGCATCCGCCGGACAACGTTGAAGGTAACTGGACGATTTACTCCACGAACGCCGGGAACGGCGAGACGGAAATAAAGCACGTCCAGATCGCACAATACGGAAACAGGATCACCGGATATTTCGAAGGTCCGAACCAGTCGGGTCCGATTCAAGGGATGATCGATGTCCATCACATACGATTCAGTACGGTGACTCCCAATGTTCTGACGTTTATGGGACAAATCTATGGCGACAACATGAGTGGAACGTACGGGATTCATGGCCGGCATGCACAGTGGCAAGCTCAGCGCACGCCGCCTGTGGCGCAGGCAGTTCCAAGTGCATCTGTGAGCTATTCACAGCCTGTACTAATTCCGCCAGCACCAGCGCCCGCGGCCATGCCAGCGCCGCAAGCTGCTACACAGCCTGCAACGGACTCTGCCGCGCAAGGCAATTCCCCACCAACACCGGCTCCTCTCTCATCGGATCAACTAAACGCTCTGGTTGCGCCCATTGCGTTGTATCCCGATGCGCTGGTGGCGCAGGTGCTCGCGGCGTCCGCGAATCCAGACCAGGTCGCGTATGCGGACGACTGGCTCGCGCAGAACAAGAGCTTGACGGGCACAGCGCTGGCGCAGGCTGTAGACCAGCAATCGTGGGACCCAAGTGTTAAGGCTCTGACGCAGTTTCCATCCGTGCTGGATAACTTGGCGCATAACCTTTCGTGGACATCCAGCCTCGGGCAGGCATTCGCAAACCAGCAAGCGGATGTAATGACCGCAGTGCAAGCGATGCGCGCCAAAGCAATGGCCGCGGGAACTCTGCAATCCTCTTCGCAGGTCACCGTGCAGCAACAGAGTCCTTCCACGATCGTCATTCAGCCGGCGAACCCGCAGGTCGTATACGTACCGCAGTACAACCCCGCCGTGGTTTACGGAGCCCCTGTAGTGGTGCCGCTTTACGTGCCGCCGCCAGTGCCCGTCGCCGCGGTTGGTCTCTACTTCGGAAGTGGCGTCACAATCGGGGCCAGCTTTGGCGGCGGATGGAGTGGAGGAGGCGGTTGGGGTTGGCACGCATGGAATGTGAACTGGGGTGGCTGGGGTGGTGGTGGCGGTGGAACGGTCATCTACAACAACAACACTTACATCAACAACCGAACCTGGAATAACACGAATTATAACGGCTACCATCCCTGGGGACCGAACAATCCAGGCGGCTATCGCCCTGGCACGGACACCCGCTATGGTCCGAACGGCGACTATCACCCCAACGGCTATTACGGTCCCAATGGCAGTTTTCACCACGACGTTCCTGGCACCAATCCAAACGATCAGCCTAATGGCGGTCACAACGGCGACCACGGCCTAATCGGGGGCAACGGTGGCGTACAAAAGCCTGCGGCTGACAGCGGAGACCACGGCTATGTGCCAACTCAGCCAAATGGCGGACGCAATGGTGATCACGGGCTGATCGGCGGCAATGGAGGGGTGCAGAATCCAAACGCCAGCAAGACGCAATCTACCGCGGGTGCAACGCCCAGCGGCGGCCACAATGGCGATCATGGAATGATTGGCGGTAATGGTGGAGTGCAGCATGCTACCGCCAGTAATCCCGGCCACGAACAAAACAACGACAGCAACAGCCGCAATCATTTCGATGGCGGCAACCAGAACCGCTCGCGCATGAGCGGCGAAGGCGCAGCAAACCGGGCCGAGAGCAATCGAGGCCACGCCAGCATGGCTCGACGTGCTCCGCAGCAACACGCGGTCAGACAACACGCGCCCGTTCAGCATCACCCTTCCGGCGGTGGTGGACGACGACGCTAAGGGCTCAGAAAATCTAAATTAAACAACAAATACAAAAAGAAAGGCAGATCAGAACTGCAGGAGGAGATTGAAAATGACATCGAATACAAAAAAAACAGCGAAGTGGAAGCAAATTGTTTTAGTCGGAGTTGTGGTTGTCGCCGGCATCGGCGTGGCAGTTCGAGTCGTTCAATCGAGCAATCCGGCCGCGGCCAACGAGACCTTTGCTCCGGAGACATTTCAAACACCGGCGGAGGCTGGCAGTAAACTGGCCGATGCCGCAAAGACTGGCGATCAAACCGCACTGTCGCAGATCTTGGGTGTTGAGGCAAAAGCCCTGCTTACTACCGGAGACTCGGAAACCGACAGAGCGGCAACGGACAGCTTTGCCTCCAAATACCAAAAGATGAATCGCTGGGTCGAGATGACCGATGGCAGCCGCGTTCTTTACATCGGCGCGGACAACTTTGCTTTTCCGGTGCCTCTCGCAAAGAACTCTTCCGGCAAGTGGTATTTCGATGCGGTGGCCGGAGCCCAGGAAATTAGGGCTCGCGACATTGGCAGAAACGAACTGTTGGCTATCGATGCCTGCTCCGCGCTGGCCAACGCACAAGAGATCTTCTTCAACAGTGGCATCGAGGGTGAATATGCGCAACGCATCATCAGTACTCCGGGTAAAGAAGACGGACTGTATTGGCCGGCGCGCGAAGTGAAAGCTCCTAGCCCGCTCCACCACCTCGGCCAATTGCCGAAGTCTTCGCTTGCTTCGTCTCCTACCGACGATCCTCTGGTCATCGATGGCTATACGCTTCGGGTGCTTACTTCCCAAGGCGACGACGCCCTTGGCGGAGCAAAGAGCTACGTCGTAGATGGAAAAATGACTGAGGGATTCGCCATCCTCGCAACGCCCGTCAAGTATGGTGAGACCGGAGTCATGACGTTCATGATCGGTCGCGACGGCATCGTGTATGAACAGGACCTTGGTCCCGACACGGTCAGGCTCGCGGCCTCCATTTATGAGTACAACCCTGACGAGAACTGGTCGCCAGTCGAGTAATGTTCGCACCAAGCCAGAAAACGGGAGACGCGGATAAAATACGTTTCCCGTTTCGATGTTTCCGATATCTCTAATGGTTTTCAACTTCAGGCGTCGCTAACAGGGAATTTCTATTCCCTGTTAGTTCTCTGTTCCGATTCCCCACGAGGACCAGTATCTATGCCTCAAATTGCTCTTCATAGGCCACTTACGGGCCGATGTATCGGCTTCGATCCTAGGAATTCACTGTTTTTTTCCCTGTTAATCGCTGGAGAATAGTTCGCTCGCGACTGCATCCTCCGCCATTCCTCTTTTTCCCACTGAAGAATACTGCCGATAGCGCTATGTGCCGTTTGAGACAGACAGCCAAATTCTCAACGTGGTATCTCTAAGTTGTAGGATCTTGGTCCCTCTCTGGCCTGTCGCTGCCGCCATCCTCGGTCGAAAACGGAAACATCTGGTAAGGAGCTTTGACATGAAGAGGATGCGCCACAGCGCAGACGTCCATCGCCGTTTGTCATTCCCCGCCATTATCGGTTTTTACGTGGGCACAACTACAGCAATCTATGGATGGTGTCCGGGTCCCTATGAGGTCAAAGATTGACTGAGGATGGGCAAATATGCCCTTTTGGCGTCCGCAGAACGAATATCGCCCGTGAATTCGTTTATGGAGGTGCGTACACAGTATTTACTCAGGTGGATCGACCAGGATCTATGGAAACTACTTCGGTAACGAACGTTTGAGCTACTGAGGAGACAAAACAAAATTGTGAGCCACAACGCCAGCATTCCTCATCGCTTGATCAGCCAGGACGTGCCGCAGGTTCCGTCCGTGGTGCGAACCACACTCGCTTCTCTGTGGAGTCCGTTCAACAGCTTCCTCGAATGGTTCGGCGAGCTTGGCATGTTTGCATGGCAGGTCATGCGTACCGCGTTTCGCCGCCCCTTTGAGGGCCGCGAACTGATGCGGCAACTCGATGAAATAGGCTCCAAATCGTTGCCCCTCGTAGCTCTGGCCGGCGCAGCCATTGGTGCTGTCCTCGCGTTGCAGAGCCGCAGCAGCCTGGTACGATTCGGCGCAAAGTCCATGCTTCCCGCTGCTCTCGTTTTCTCCATCATTCACGAAACGGGGCCTATCGTTACCGGCTTGGTTGTCAGCGGCAGAGTGGGCGCCGGCCTCGGCGCTGAATTAGGATCGATGAAAGTAACCGAACAAATTGATGCCATAGAAGCTTCCGGCGTAAATCCTTATAAGTACTTGGCCTTCACACGCATCGTTGCTTGCATCCTGATGCTTCCTTTGTTGACCCTCGCGGCCGATTTCTTTGGCGTCGTATTCGGCTGGCTCGCCGAAACGCTCGCCGATCCCATCTCCATCACAAAATTCATCCATCGCGGTTTTGCTGGCACCAGCTTCAGCGACTTTCTCGCACCAACGCTGAGAACTATGATCTTCGGCCTGATCATCGGGATGATCGGTTGCTTCCAGGGAATGCGCACGCAGGGTGGTACCGCGGGCGTTGGGCTTTCCGCGACGAGTTCGGTCGTTTTGTCTTCGCTCTTCGTCATTCTGGCCGATGTTGTCCTCGTGAAATTGATTCTGGTGTTCTTTCCATGACGCAACCCGAACAAACCGTTTTGGTTGGTAACCAGGAAAACACGGCGGTTCTAGCGCGAGAAAGTTTTGGCGGTGAAAGTGCCGTCCCCGCGGTGGTGCTGCGCGGCGTGCATAAATCCTTTGGTAAGCAGATCGTTTTGGATGGGGTTGATCTCACCGTGAACTGCGGCGAAACTCTGGCCATGCTCGGACGTAGCGGCACCGGCAAGAGCGTCCTCCTCAAGCTCATCATCGGCCTGCAAAAACCGGATGCCGGATCCATTCTCGTCCAGGGACAAGAAATTGCCAGCCTCGATCTCCAATCGATGATTGAGATCAGAAAAAAAATGGGCTTCTTATTTCAAGGCGCAGCCCTTTATGACTCGCTGAACGTTGGGCAGAACATTGCCTTCCCCTTGAAGCGCCATACTCAAATGACAAAATCAGAACGCGATGATCGCGTTAAGGAACTGCTTTCCCACGTCGGCATGGAAAGCGCCATCAACAAATTGCCCTCCGACATCTCCGGCGGCATGCAGAAGCGCGTTGGCCTGGCGCGCGCACTCGCCCTCAATCCCGCCATCCTGTTGCTGGACGAGCCCACGGCAGGCCTTGATCCCATCACTTCCGCTGAGATCGACGAGCTGATTCTCAAGTTGCAAGAGGAACATAACATGGCCTCAATCGTCGTCACGCACGACTTACTCAGCGCAAAAACCATAGCGGATCGCATCGCCCTTCTCCACGAAGGAAATGTGCTGATCGATGGCAGTTTCGAGGATCTTCAAAAAAGCGACAACAAATTTGTCTCGGAATTCATGAAGCGAGATTCATAGGGAGCGAATATGTCAAGGGCAGCGAGGCTCGGAGCATTTATCGTCGCAACACTGGCGATACTGGCGGCGGGAATCTTCATTATCGGTAGCAAACAATATCTCTTCAGCCCCACGTATCGATTGAAGGCCCAGTTCGCAACGGTAGTAGGCCTCGATGCGGGCGCGGAAGTACGCATTGCCGGCGTGCATACCGGCACAGTTCGCGAGATCGACCTGCCCAGTAAACCGACCGACAAAGTCACCGTGCTGATGGATATTCAACGATCCACTCATACTATCGTCAAGCAAGACTCCATAGCTTCGATCGAAACCGAAGGACTGCTGGGCAATGAATACGTCGCCATCTCCTTTGGCTCTGAGCAGGCCCAGAATGTAAAAGACAACGATATGATCGGTAGCCAGCCCCCACTCGTCATCGCGGATCTGATTAAGAAGGCCGACGGCATTCTGGACACTAGCCAGGCGGCGCTGAAGAACATCACCGTGGCGTCGGCGAACGTGAGCGACATCACGGTCAAGATTAACAATGGTCAGGGTACGATCGGCTCACTGGTGAACGACAAAAAGGTCTATAACCAGCTGGATCAGACGACGGCAGGCTTGCGCGATACTGTCACTCACGCTCAGGCAGGCGTAACCGCTTTCGAGGAAAACATGGAAGCGATGAAACAGAATTTCCTGGTGCGCGGGTATTTCAAAAAACGCGGCTACGAAGATTCTACGGACCTGGTGAAAAACGAAATCCCCAAGCTCCCTGATTCCGCGCCTCTGAAAATTTTCACGTTTGATTCCAAGAAGCTGTTCGACAAGCAAGATACCGCCAAACCGAAGAACGAGAAATCCTTGCGCGTCGCCGGGCAATTTCTTGCGGACAACGAATTTGGCGTAGCGGTTGTCGTCGTTTCCGCGGGCATGACCGGAGATGAGCAAAAAGACTTGGTGCTCACTCAGGCCCGTGCCATGGTGGTGCGCGATTACCTCGTCAACAATTTCTCCTTTGACGACAGCCAACTCAAGACTCTTGGACGTGGCAAAGGAACAAGCGACACTCCGGATTCCGGCTGGGGCACCGTCGAGATCATCGTCTATCCGGCGGATACCGAAGTTCCAACACAAGCCAGCGCCGCCAACCCCAATCCGAAGTAGATTACAAACATTTTTCCGCCGCCATATTGTCCAATGCGCGAACGCCGATCTCTAAATCGCCGAACCTCCACGAATAAATCGCTGGCCGATCAAATTGCGGAAAATCCCACGCAATTCAATCTACGCTTGACACTCCATAGCCGAAGGAGCAGTATTTTGCCTGTATTAAACCCATTTAATACAGGCCACCCCGCGGCCAGGAGAAAGCCATGTCCTCTTCCAACGCCCGCTTCTCGTTTCGCTTTCTGCTCGTTTCTGTCGCTAACATTTTACTAGCGCTGTTTGCATTCGCCCCGCTCGCGCTGGCTCAATCCGCCTACGTGCGTGTCAGTCAAGCTGGCTACGAAACTGGCGAGACCCCTTTTCGCGCCTATCTGATGTCCTCAGCCGTCGAAACTGGAGCGACATTCAAAGTGTTCAACTCCAAGGGTGCCGCTGCCTATTCTGGCAAAGTCGGCGCGCTGCTTGGCACCTGGAGCCATAGCAAGACGGAGACTTTCGATGTTTATGCTCTCGACTTCTCCGTTCCTGGAGGCGACCTTTACACAATTTCGGTGTCCGGCTCTGTGGCGGCGTCTTCGCCACGCTTCGCGGTGGATTGCCCGGAAACGCTCTATTCCGGCCTGCTCTTGAACACTCTGTTTTTCTACGAAACCGAGCGCGACGGCTCTGACTTTGTCCGCAACGCTCTCCGCTCGGCGCCCGGTCACTTGAAAGACGAGAACGCCCGCGTCTACCAAACGCCCCCGCTCGACGACAACGACTTCATCAACAACGTTCCGCCTGCGCTACCTCTGCTGCCCGCAAATCTCCCAAATATCGATGCGTCCGGCGGATGGTGGGACGCTGGCGACTACGAGAAATACGTCGAGACCGTAAGCTACACGGCCGCGCTGATGCAAATTGGAGTACGCGACTTTCCAAACCAAATGGGTGCGTACGCTCAGACGAATCCTCTCCCGCCGCCTGGCTCTATTTCATTTTCTGGTAACAGCGTGCCGGGAGCGCCACGCTCCTCCGACTTTACAAACGAAGCGAAATTTGGCGTCGATTGGCTTCTGAAAATGTGGGACGACAAAACGCAAACTCTCTACTATCAGGTGGACAACACGCAAGACTGGAATTATTACGGCGAGGGCGACCCGAGTTCGAGCAATCCTAACTGTGGCGGAACGTTTTCGAGCCCCTACTGCTTAATCACCGAGTACGATATATGGACGCTGCCCCAGGCTGCCGACAATTTCCTGCAACCCGGCGATCCGCAAGCTTGCGATCCGCTAACAACCTTCTACATCTGCAATCGCCCGGTCTATGTAGCAGGCGCCGCAGGTTCGAAAATCAGTCCGAATCTGGCGGGCCGTTTGGCAGCGGACTTTGCGCTGTGCTACCAACTCAACCGCACCGCGAACCAGACCCTGGCGAACAAATGTCTCAAAAATGCGGAGGACATTTTTGCGTTAGCGGATACTTCCTTCCCGGATCCTGCGCCAACGGTAGGCTCTGGCTCCTGCACGAATTGCCTGCTGACCATCGCTCCCTTTGACGGCTATCCCGAAAATGTCTGGGAAGATGATATGGAGCTTGGCGCGACCGAACTCTACTTTGCCCTGCAATCTGCCGGCGGGGCCAAGAATCTTCCCACCGGTCTGCAGCACACAAATCCCATGGACTATCTGAAGCCAGCCGCGCAATTCGCTCAGAATTACATCACCAACATTTACGATCCAGGATTCACCGACACGCTGAATCTTTACGACGTTAGCGGCCTCGCGCACTTCGAACTCTATCGCGCTCTGGAAATGGCGGGCAATCCCGGCGGCTTGGCTATTTCACAATCGGCCATTCGCAAACAATTCCTGCAGCAAGTGGCCGATGCCATCTCTCAAGCCGGCACGGACCCTTGGGGCTTCGGCTACGAATGGAGTTCCGGCGACACCACCTCTCACGGCGCCGGTCTTTCGGTAATGGCTAGCGAAGCCTTCTATCTGACGCAGTCGAAGAGCTATGACACTTACTCGCAGCGATGGCTCGCAAACATTTTGGGCACGAACTCCTGGGGCTCGTCCTTCATCGTCGGCGACGGCACCACTTTCCCGAATTGCATCCAGCATCAGGTCGCCAACTTGGCGGGAGCGCTCGATGGAACTTCTGGTGGCGTTCCAGTACTCTGGGGCGCGGCCACAGAGGGCCCATCCGATTCCGCCACTTCAGGCGTAGTCGACGGCATGATTCTCTGCCCAGCAAACGGCGTCGATACGTTCAAAAAGTTCAATGGAAACCCCGGTCCGTTTGATCCATCACAAAAAGCCGTGTATCAGGATAATATGCAGTCGTTCACCACAACCGAACCGGCTATCGACCTAACGTCAACATCCTTTCTGATGTGGTCTTGGCGCCTGGCCAAACATCCGAGCTTCTGAGGCAGCACAAACGCTCTTGATCGCGCCACAGTCTGCGGCCACATGAATGTTAACCTTGCCAGCTAGCCATGCTGCCGCAAGCGTGTCCTCCTTACACTAGTCGACGTAGTAGCCTTCGAGGGTTGGACACACGCGAATTCCGTCGCCCTTGCGCGCAACGAAACGAAAGTCCAAAATTAGAGCGGAAGAAACTGGTGACCATTCCTCATTTCCTCTAGGGGACCCCTTCCAGAAAGCCTCATGTTCCTTCGCACCGTCGAGCAAGTCCGCCGCGTATCTCGCATCGTAGGCGGCTTCACGCTCTTGCTGATTGGTATCGTAATGCTGGTCACTCCAGGCCCCGGTTGGCTGGTGATCTTTTTCGGATTGGGCTTACTCGCGGCGGAATTCGTCTGGGCCAAGCGCCTCATGGACCGCATCAAACACGAAGGCGGACGTGTCCGCGACGCCGTCTGGCGCCCTAACAAGAATGCACCCGCCAAGGATTCTCCCGAATCCAACGAAACAGTAAAGCTGTAAACACATGGAGTGCGGCAGCTCTGCTGCCGCTTTTCCTAGAGCCTGAAACGCCTATATAGATACGATGAGGCTCGATAGCTGAAACCACCGCGGTCAGTGAATGCCGCAACGTAAAAGCCACTTCGCGTAACAAACCACGGAGGCATCCAACATGCAAGTCACATTGATCGGCATCGGAAAAATGGGTTCCGGCATCGCCAAAAGCCTGTTGCGCGCCGGGCACCGCGTCACGGTATTCAACCGCACGCGATCGCGCGCGGAAGCTCTGCTCGCGGACGGCGCCATTGTCGCCTCCTCAGTGGCCGAAGCGTGCCACAGCGAAATAGTCTTCACCATGGTAGCGGACGACGCGGCGCTAGAAGGATTCGTGTTTGAGGAAGGCGGAATATTGGCGTCGCTGCCGCCCGGAGCTGTGCACATCTCGTTAAGCACCATCAGCGTGGCCTTGAGCGACAAGCTCGCCGCGGAACATGCCAAAGCTGGCCAAGCTTATTTGGCGGCACCGGTGTTCGGGCGCCCCGAAGCCGCGGAAGCGGGGCGACTTGCCATTGTTGTCGGAGGCGCGGAAGCGCTCATTCAAAAGTGCAAACCCCTTTTTGAAGCCATGGGACCGAAATTGTTCGTCGTTGGCGAACGGCCATCCATGGCCAATGTAGTAAAGCTCTCTGGAAATTTTCTCATCGCCACGGTGCTGGAATCACTCTCAGAAGCGCTAGCGTTTGCGCGAAAGTCCGGCGTCGATGCAGCCGCGCTAATGGAATTTCTGACCGCCACGCTGTTTAACGCGCCGGTGTACAAAACCTACGGCGAATTAATCGTCCAAGGAAAACATGAGCCTGCAGGCTTCGCGCTGCCGCTAGGTTTGAAAGATGTTCGCCTCGTGCTCCAGGCGGCGGAAGCCGCGAACGTCCCCATGCCCATCGCGAGCGTCGTACGCGACCGCTTCATCACCGCAATGGCGCGCGGCAATCAGGACAAAGATTGGTCAGTCATCGGTCGTGTCGCTGCAGAAGACGCAGGATTGCCGCAAACCTCGCGCGCGGCGGGATAAAATAAATTCGGGCAGTCCGGCTCGTAATTCTCTACGAGCGCAATTCATCCGCAAGTCCGTGATACGCTGAACTCTCTTTCCGAGAGGCATGCTATGACACCGTGGGCCGGGAAATGGGCGCTTGTAACGGGAGCGAGCGCGGGAATCGGCACAGCACTAGCTGAGGAGTTGGCCCGCGGCGGCACGAATCTCATCCTGACAGCGCGACGGCGCGAGCGGTTGGAAGAGCTGGCGCAAAAACTTGCGGCGACGCACAAAATTCAGACAAGAATATTCGTTGCCGATCTGACCAAAGCCGACGCCCCCGAAAAAATATTTCAATTCACAAAAGAACAAGGAATTGAAGTCGAGCTACTGATCAATAATGCAGGCTTCGGCGCGTACGGCGAATTCCCCACGGTCGAGCCGAGCAGACTAACGGACATGGTGCAGGTAAACTGCTCCGCCGTCGTCCACCTGACGCGGCTCTATTTGCCTGAAATGGTGGCGAGACGCCACGGCGACGTACTGATCCTTGCATCGACAGCGTCCTTCCAAAGCGTCCCGTACATTTCAACCTATGCCGCAACCAAAGCCTTCGATCTTCTCTTTGCCGAAGGACTGGCCGAAGAAATGAAGCCTTACGGTGTGCGCGTCTGCGCCCTGTGTCCTGGATCGACGGAGTCAGAATTCGCTGATGTCGCCGGACAAGCGCATATTGCCGCCACCAGAGCGAATCGCGAGACCGCGGAAAAAGTCGCGCGAACAGGCTTGCGCGCACTTGCAGCCGGAAAGAGTTACGTCATTTCCGGCCTGGGAAATTATCTGGGTGTCCTCGGACAAAGGCTTGTCTCTCGCCGTTTAGTAGCGCGCGTCGCAGCACGTATGTTCAAGCCACACAAGAAAGCCTAGTCCCACCGAATTTTCTTCAGAACTCTCTAACTTCCGGCCAGCAGTCAGCCTCAAATCCAATCCTCCGCTATTGAGGCCGACTCCCCTTCGGAGTTACCCTTGCCCGACACGCGGCACGCTCCGCACACGTCTAAACCACTGTGAAACCAAAGCTTACCAATCCACCGCATCCCGCTCTAAACCGGCTTGGGAACTTTTTACGGCCCGGTCGGGAAATAAGGGAGAAGGCAGAACACGCATCTCGAACTGGTCGAGACAACGTAACAGGGGAGACGAGGATAGCTCCGCAAGATAGAGACGATCTTCTGTTGCGTCGTGCCGCAAAGGGTGACGAGGAGGCCTTTACACTTCTCTACCGGCGGCACCAGGGTGCGTTGTATCGGTTTGCACTGCGAATGACCGGAAGCGCCTGGGGCGCGGAAGAGATTGTGCAGGATGTTTTCATGACCTTAATCCGCGCGCCGAAAAAGTACGACCCGGAGCGTGGAACAGTCGGAGCGCTGCTCTTCGGAATCGCCCGCAACCGGGTGATGAAACACCTGGAGCGAAGACCTCGAGAGGTAGCGCTGGAAGAGAAGAATGAGGATGGCACTGGAGCTGGAATCATTTTGCAGGACAGCTTCACCCCCGCGATGTGGGTCGAAAAACGGGAACGTATGCATCAGGTGAGAGCTGCAGTGCTGGATTTGCCGGCAGAGTTTCGCGAGGCCGTTGTGATGTGCGAATTGGAAGAAATGAGTTACGAAGAAGCAGCGCAAATGACTGGCTGCCCAATCGGAACGATTCGTTCGCGGCTACATCGCGGCCGGGCCCTGCTGCTGGCGAAGCTGGAGATGTTGCGGGATGTGCCTCGGCGCATGAAAGTGGCGAGGTGAAGAAATTTTGGAATCGTTCGGGAAAAATGCGATGAACTGCGAACAAGTAGAAGCGATTGTTTTGGACCTGGGCCGCGATACTGGCGCGGACTCGCTCGAAAGAGCCGCGGCGGTGGCGCATCTCAGCCATTGCCCGCGCTGCGCGGCGTTGCAGGAATCTTGGGAAACGGCGCGCGAAGAGTTGCGGCTGCTGAGCGAAGAAACTTTAGAGGCGCGTGCGCCCGCGCGTGTCGAGATGCGGCTGCGGCAGGAATTTCGCACGCGGCACCGCACGATGGTAGTGCGACATACGGCGGTCGTAGCGGCATGGGCTTTGGCTGGCGCTGCGGTTCTTGTGGGTGCAATAAGTATGTGGAATTGGCAGCAGTCTCGGCATCTGGACGCCGAAAAACAAAAAATCGCAGCGCAGACAACGCTTGCCGCAACCGAAGCCGCCGCGCAAAACGAGGGTTCTAGCAATTTCTCCATTGCCGATGATTCGGGAGACTTTACCCCACTGCCAGGAACCACTTTGGATGAAACCGAAGAAGCCGCCATATACCACGTTCGGATGCAGCGCGGCTCGCTTGGCGTTCTGGGATTGCCTGTGAATGAAGAGCGCGCCAGCGAGTGGATCCAGGTGGATTTGTTGGTTGGAAACGACGGCCTGCCGCAAGCCGTGCGACTGGCAGAGGAAGAAAACTAAAACGAGATTTCCGCGGTAAGCAAGCCATCGCGGTCTAGGAGAGAAGAGGAGAAGGTAATGATGAACTCGAAGATCAAGATGTGTTTGGTTCTTGGCGGTGTGCTGGTGGTGAGCTCTGCCGCGGTGCAAGCGCAGCGGCACGGTCCGGATGGTCCCCCGCCCTTCGGAGGCCCGATGGAGTTGATGGGCTTTGAAGGAATGCACGGCGGGAAGACCGTGAAAGGCGCGCCCTTCTCTGCCACGGCTACGTCGGAAACGACGGAGACCTTGCAAGACGGCTCCGTGATTCACCGAACCTCCCAGGTGTCGATGTATCGCGACAGCCAGGGACGTTCGCGGCACGAAGCCACCTTTACTGGATTCGGACCGCTGACGGCGTCCGGGGCTCCGAAAAAGATGGTGATGATTTCTGACCCAGTCGCAGGCGTCCACATCATGCTCGACGATGAGCAAAAGGTAGCGCACAAGGACGCCTTGCACGTCCACGAAGGAAACGGAGCGAATGCGGATTCGGCCGCCAACTTCCAGAATCGAGAGCAGGAGCGGATGCAGAAGGAAGAAGCCGCCGGCTTGCTGAAGAAAGAATCGCTCGGTACACAGACGATCAATGGTGTGGTCGCAGAAGGCACACGGACAACGCGCATTATTCCGGTCGGCCAGATCGGAAACGAAAAAGCCCTCCAGATCGTTTCCGAGCGGTGGTATTCGGCGGATCTTCAGATTGTATTGAAGAGCACGCGTACCGATCCGCGCACCGGAACCTCGACCTACACCGTGACCAGCATTCAGAGAACGGAGCCAGCGGCTACCTTGTTCACGGTCCCAGCAGGCTACTCTGTACAAACAGGCGGGCGCGGCCCGGGTGGTCCAGGTGCACGCGGACCCGCCGGTGCACCTCCAGCCGTCAACTAACAATCGCAACCGGCGCCGGCTGCTGTAGAACAAGCTGGCGCCCTTTAAGCAACGATCTTCTCTCCTGAAGACGGCACGCCCTTTCCGCATCTGCCCCCATCAATGCGGAAGGGGCGTAGCCGTCTTTGGACGGAAAAAGAAACCCAGGCGGATCTTGAACAAATTATGGGCGTGCTATCATCCTGGGACTATGAGCAAACTATACTTTTTTGTGAGATTGATACCGCCACGGCCCACGTTTCCGATGGACATTACTCCCGAGGAGAAGTTGTTGATGCAGGAGCATGCTCGCTACACGCGGCAGAGCTTTGACGCTGGGAAGATTCTGATTTACGGCCCGGTAATGGCGCCGGACGGCGCGTTCGGCATGGCGGTCTTTGAGGTGGCCGATGAGGCGGAAGTACGTCAAGTTCTCGAAAATGACCCCACAGTTCTGGCTGGGCTGAATAAGTTCGAAATTCATCCGATGCGTGTAGGCGCAGCGCAAGGTTTTGGCGCGTAGCGGACTGGTTGGCTTCCGCTTAGTCCCGCAAAATATTGCGAGCAGCGATCTGGAGTGCGGCAGCTCTGCTGCCGCTTTTCTCAGTGACTAGCACGACTTCGTACCTGGCAAAAATCAATAGTTGTGCATTGAGGCGTTGGCGCAAACAAGTGGACAGGCAAGAGTGCCTGTCCTACATAAGCGCATAGACATTGCCGTCGGTGCTTGCGACGTAGATAGTGCCACTGACGATCACTGGCGAAGAGAGAATGACGCCAACCGCCATCATTTTCTGAACGCCATGAACCATGTCGTCGTAGAAAAAGTCAGTGAAGGCTGCCTCGTATTTCGGCGTGCCGTTAGGCTTCGTGTACGTTGAGCCGTTCTGTTTGTGGCCTTCCGTCTCAAAACTCCACGTGAATTTCTGCGTCTTGAGATCGATGGCGAGGAGCTTGCCTTCGTGCGAGCCGACATAGAGCGTATCGCCGGAGACAGCGGGAGAAGAAAACATGGGCCAGTGTTTGTTGTCGAGGGAGAAAACTGTAGCACCGGATTTGGCGTCCAATGCGTAGAACAGGCCGGAATCCGAGGTCGCGAAATAAACCTTTCCATCCCGCACGGCGGCTGAACCAATGACCCAGGAGCCTTTGTTATCGAACGACCAGAGCTGTTTTCCAGTGGCGGCATCCACGGCGTAGAACTTGGAGTCGCGGCAACCGAAATAAACAACACCATCGGCGACGGTGGCAGAAGATTGAATACCCACCTGATTGTGAATTTTCGGGTCTTCACCCGTTTTGAAACGCCATTTTTCTTTTCCAGTGGCAGCATCGAGAGCATAGAAAAAGCTGTCCCAGCTGCCAACAAACAAAGTGCCATCGGAAATGGCGGGCGAAGCGTGAACCACGTCGCCGGTCTTGAATTTCCATTTAAGGCCGCCCGTGGCGGCGTCCAAAGCGTAGATGTTGGTATCGCCACTGCCGAAATAAACGGCGCCGTTTGAAACGACTGGCGACGAGAGGTAGAAATCGAAAGGGTCAGGCATGGTTTCAGCGGCAGGCTCCGCGCCGTGAAGATGTGTAGCGGCAAAGCGGCGCTCACCAGCCGTTTTGAATTTCCACTTCAATTTGCCTGTGCCAGCATCAACAGCGTAAAAGTTGCTATCGAAGCTGCCGAAAAAAACGAGACCTTCCGATACGGCGGGAGACGAGGTAATCCGGCCAGCAGTCTCAAATTTCCATTTGAGCGCACCAGTGCCGGCGTCGAGCGCATAGAGAAAGTGATCGCTGCTGCCGATGTACAGCACGCCACCGGAGATCGCTGGAGAAGATAAAACCTGTCCTTTAGTGTGAAACTGCCACCTGATTTTAGTGAATTGAGCGACGCCGGGGCCAGGGTAAACACCGGTGTGCTGCGCGTTGCCGCGAAACATGGTGTCTTGCGCAAAAACTGGGGAACATAGAGCAAGTGTTGCGAGCACGAGCAGGCGTTTCAATAGTGCGCCCTCCGTTCTACTCATAGACGGGGCAAGTTGAAAAACGTTTTTCTGTGAATGAATTTAGGCAGGCGAGCTGAATAGACCTGTAACCTTGCCACGCGCCTTCGTTCTCAGCGCTTCCTGTTCCCTACCAGCCTCTGCGGTAAGGCCTATTCTTCTGTTTTTTCTCTTCAGCTTCCGCCAGCAAAATCCTCAAATCACGCAAATTATTTCCGGTAGGCCCGGTAATGATCGTATCCCCCAACCTCGCAAAATAAGAGTACGAGTCGCTCTCCCGAAACATGTATCGCGCATTCAACCCAATCGCCTGACCCCGCTCCAAAGTCTCCCCATCGGCCACAGCTCCTGCTGCCGGACTATTCCCATCCACTCCATCCGTCCCTGCGCTAAGCACCGCGATCTTCTTCCCGGCAATTTTCTTCACACACGCCAGAACAAACGCCGCGTTTCTCCCACCGATTCCTTTGCCCCGAACCGGCGAGCTGACCTCTCCATCCGCAATCACCGCAACACGCTTCCCTGGATTCGCCCGGCGCACCTCTTCCAGTTGCGCCAATAAATATTCCGCCGCCTTCTCGACCGGCCAATCATCGGTGGTGTTGTCGCAGCATGCCACGAATCCCTTCGCTTCCGTAGCGTGATGCGCGGGATGAAATAAATCATCGAGCCCCAGCAAAAGTGAAAAATGGGCGTTGGCGAAAGCTGCATCGCCCTCTTTCGGGGTCTCTGGCATTTCCCCTTCATCCATCCAGCGCAAAAGCGAAGCAGGCAGCTTATCCCTCAGCGCAAATTTTTCGATGACCGGTTGCATGTCCGCGATAGTCGTGAGGTCCGGCAAAGTCGGTCCGGAAGCCAGCGCCGACTCTTTTCCCACCGGCACGTCGCTCACCGCCAAGGTAATTTTCATCGCGCGACCCGCAGCCACTGCTAGCCTTCCGCCTTTTACCGCCGAAACATGCTTTCGTATTGTGTTTATCGCCTCGATCGGCGCTCCGCACGTGACCAACGCGCGGTGCAGTTGCCGCACATCCTCGAGTGTCTGCCTCCCATCGAGCGGCAACTCCACCAACGCTGATCCACCGCCCGACAACAGAAAAAACACGACTGTCTTCTCATCACACTCCCTGAGCAGCGCCAGAATTGACTCCGCCGCCTTCCAACTCTGAATATCTGGAGTTGGATGTCCGGCAACGAAGTACTTCATCCCAGACATGGCAACCAAAGGGGGTGTTGGCGCTGCGACAATCCCTTCCAGGGGATGTTCCCGGCCAAGCAAACTAGCTAGCCCTTCCACCATTGCGTGCGCCGCCTTACCAATCGCAACCACACGCACATTCGCAAATGCGGGCAAACTCACTTCCACATTGTCGAGACACAACACCTGTCCCGCGCGCCGCAGTTTCCTCCGCATGGCCTCGGGAATGTCGATCGCCGAAATGGTTTCCTGGAAAATTCGGCGGGCAAGTTGCTTCAGTTCCGCCATAGAAGAGTCGCCGGGTTCCCTCAAATCGCTTTCAAAACTTCCGGATTCAACATATTCGGCGGCCGCTGTCCCTTAAACATTGCCACCACATTCTCCGCCGCCATACACGCCATCTTCGTCCGCGTTTCAATCGACGCCGACGCGATATGCGGCGCCAGAACCACGTTTGGCCTCTTCAATCCCGGATGGATGAACGGCTCATTCTCGAACACATCTAGCGCCGCGCCCGCAATCTTCCCGATCTCCAACGCATGAACGAGTGCCGCTTCATCCACTACCGGCCCCCGCGACGTATTGATTAGGTAAGCCGTAGGCTTCATCTTGTAGAATCTCGGCGCGTCAAACATGCCGCGCGTCTCCGGCAACAGCGGCACATGCAGACTCACAAAATCCGACTCTGCAAGCAGACTATTCATTCCGCGATACTCCGCTTTTAGTTCTTTCTCCACTGCTTCCGGCGCTTGCTTCTCGTCTGCATAAATCACTTTCATCTGAAAACCGAGTGCCCGCCGCGCCATGGCCTTGCCAATCCTTCCGAAGCCCACGATCCCCAGCGTCTTGCCCCACACATCCGTCCCTACAAGCTGATCCAGATCCCAACCAGTCCAATTGCCAGAGCGCGCCAGCGCATCGCCTTCTACCAGCCGCCGCGCTACTGCCATCATCAAAATCCATGCAAAATCCGCCGTAGTCTCATCCAGCACACCGGGCGTGTTTGTCGCTACCACTCCTCGCTTGGTGCAAGCCGCCACATCAATGTTGTCGAATCCCACTGCCACGTTCGCCGCGATCCGCAATTTCGGGGCGGCGCTCAGCAATTCCAAATTCACTTTCTCGGTCAGCAAACACACCAATCCTTCTTTATCCTTCAGTCTTCTGAACAGTTCATCTTTAGGAATTGACTCGGGCTTGGCCCAATACTCCGCGTCGCACGACGCGTTCAAGATCTCCTGCGCGGCAGGAAACAGCGGCCGCGTCGCCAGCACCTTCGGTTTCGACATCGTTCGCCTCGTCCTGGGCTAGTGAATTTGAGAAAACGACACTAACACACTCGGCTGCCATCATCCCATCAGGGTGTTGCGTAGGTGTTTCCACGTTCCTGTAAGACAGTGGAATGCTGGCTTGAGATTCCTGTAGGGGCGGGGCTTGCCCCGCCTCGCTCGTCGCAAATTCGGACGAGCGCCTTCAATGAAGTGGAACGCTGTATCCACTCCGCGTTCAATCTATTTTTTGAGTTCGAGCTATTGTTTCGGAGGTGGAAGACGCGTTTCGATTGTCTTCAGACGATCGTTCATTTCCTGGATCAGACGTTCGAGATGGTCCAGTCGCTTTGCTACTGCGCCTTGATCGTTTCCCGTTGTCGCTGAAGCGGCGTCCGCGCCTTCATCCTCGCTGGGCGTTTCACCATGCTGGTGGTGTCGTTCGCCGGCGGGGGCCTTCAGGCCCGCGATTTGACCTTTAATCATGGGGACCATTTCGATGCTGAGGTCGTCGCTCTTGAGCAAGGCTTCGAGAGCAGGAACGGCCGAAGCGTCGCCACGCGATCCGAGCGCGAAAATGCTGGCCATGCGAATGGGAAAGTGCGGCTCGTTGAGATAGGACGCGATTTGTTTGGTGATGTCTTTGTTGTCTTTTTGAAGGCGAGCGAGGCTGGCGATTGCGGCTTCACGCGATTCGATCGGTTTGCCCAGAGCTGACCATTCGAGCAGAAGCGGCACGGCTTTATCGTCACCGAGCGGCCCCATGGAACGGAGCGCAGCGTTGCGCAGGAAGCCGTCTGGAGAATCGGCGGCGACTGCGGCTTCGAGCGTGGGCAGGGCTCCTGGAGCCTTGAGGCGGCCAAGCGCCTGAAGAGCGGCGCCACGGGCACGGTAGGAGCTGTCATCTCCAGCGATGGAATTCAGTTTGGCAACGATGGCGGGATCATCTTTGAAATTCGCAAGCGCGGAGACAATGCGATTGCGCACCCACGGTTCCTTGGCGGTATTTAACGCATCAAGGAGTTGCTTCGACGCGGCGGGACCGCCCAGTCTGCCGAGAGCGTCAGCAGCATTAGCTCGAATGCCCCAGGCCTTGTCGTTGCGGAGCGCGTCAGCGAGGGCGGCAATGACATCGTCATCGCCTTTGAGTTTGCCCAAAGCAGTAATCGCATCGGCGCGGTCCGCAAGTTCAGTGGCGTTCTTCAACTGGTAGAGCCATTCCTTTTTTTCTTTGTGAAAATCGGCGGATTTGAGAACGTGCCCGCCTTTGTCAAAGAGAACCATAAGCGGAGCGGAATCGGCTGGTAACGTGAAAATCGCGGTGTCTTTTTCACTCGAAACCGTGATGGGGAAAAGTTTTGGCCCGGACGCAGTGGTGATCTCAACATCAGTAGGAACGTGGAAAAGGCCGACGCGGCCTTCCACTTTTTGCGTTTGCTTAACGGTGAGCGCGACTTCGTGCTTCGCGTCATCGTACTTGTAACTCAGGTCGAACTTGGGAGCGCCCGCGCCGTAGAGCCATTGATTGAAGAACTGATCGACATTGGTGTGGGTGGCTTCTTCGATGGCTTTCGCGAGATCGGCCGTGACTACGTTTTTGCCGCGATTCACTTCGAGATAGTGCTTCAAGCCGCGATAGAAAGCGTCTTCGCCAAGTTGGTGGCGAAGCATATAGAGGACCCAGCCGCCTTTGGTGTAGGCGTTGCCGTCAAATTCGCCGGAATCGTTGAAGTCGTGGCGAACGATGGGCTTGTCAAAAAGGTTAGTCTGCTCAAACCAGCCACGTGCCGCGATCCACCTCTCGTAGTCGGCTTGGTCTTTGCCGAAATGAGATTCGCTCCAAACCGTTTCCATGAAGGTGGCGAAACCTTCGTTGAGCCAGATGTCGCCCCAATCCTTGCAAGTGACCAGGTCGCCGAACCACTGATGGCCGAGTTCATGGGAGATAAGGTCATCCTGGCCAGTGAGATATTCTGGCGCGAGTTTGGGATGCTGGAGCGATGCGCTGGTATTAGTCGTGGCGCTGGAGTTCTCCATGCCGCCAGCGACGAAATCATCGACCATGGATTGCGCGTACTTTTCCCAGGGATAGTCGACGCCAAGTTTCTTGCTGAAAAGTTCGATCATCTGCGGAGTGCGGCCGTAGTTGATGGCGAGGCGATCGCCGCGTCCTTTGGGCGCGTAGTACGTGACGGGGATGCCGCGCCAGGTGTCTTTTACCTCGTCTAGTTCACCTGCGACGATTGTGATGAGGTACGTCGAGCTAGGAACGGATTCCTTCCAAGTCCACGTCTTCATACCGTTGGCTGCATCAGCGACGCTGACGAGCTTGCCATTGGCAACAGTGATCCACGAAGCGGGCACGGTGAGAATTGTTTCGGTGGTGAGGCGGTCGTTCGGGTAGTCGTACGTCGGTAGGTAGTAGCGCGTGTCTTCGGATTCGCCTTGCGTCCAGACCTGCTTGGGGCGGTCGGGATAATCTTTGTCAGGCAGGATGAAGTAGAGGCCCTTAGTGGGTTTGCCTTCGTAGCGAATGTTGACATCGAATTTTTCGCCAGCGTGGGCTGGAGTGGCGAGTGGAATGATGAGCTTGTCGTCCTTGGTCTCGAATTTGGCGGGGGATTTATTCACGGTGACGCTTTGGATGGTGAGGCCGGCGGAATCAAAAATAATTTTCGAGGTCGAGTCGCGGAGGATAGTGAGCGAATGGGTGACGTCGCCGATGACTTTTTTCTGATCAAGATCGAAGCGCAGAGCTATCCGCGAGTGCTGAAGATCGTAGTCGCGGCTGCGGGCGTAGGGTTCGTCTGCGAGAAGAGGCAGAGAGACGAAGAGAAACGCGAGTAGGCCGGCAACAGCGATGTACGCCGCCCGGCGACGCGGACGACTACGATTACCTGCGAAAAATGAAAAATTCATTCAGACGGGCCCTTTTGGAATGTGTGTCCTGCTCTTTCGAGCGTAGAGATGGCTGGGGCCAGATTTTCATTGGCCACGAGCAGGTAATCCGTATCGAACGTGGAGACGACAAACGCACTGATCTTGGCCGCGGCGAGAGGTCCGGCGAGCGATGCCAGTACGCCGACTTCCGACAAGACAAATGGACCGTGCACTTTCATGACACGCCAGCCGCCCTGGGATTGCACGCCGGCGGGAACGAGGGTTTCGTCAACGACAATGGAGAGCTCGTCGGGAGTGCGGGTGACAGAGAAAAAGGAACCTTGCGTGGCCCACCCAGGAATGCTTGTGCCGGGCGAAAGTCCAACGATGGCGAAGGTTTCAGGCAGAATCGAAAGTTGAAAGTGACGCTGGGAGAGATTCATCACTTTATATTATAGAAGACTTCGTACCATGCCGCCATCCACCGCGATGGATGTGCCGTTGACGTAGCTAGCGCGCTCCGAAGCGAGGAAGGCCACGACGGCGGCGAATTCCTGAGGAGTGCCGATGCGGCCCGCGGGAATCTGACGAGTCCAATCGGCAAAGACAGCTTCCGGCTGCGCGCCAGTGCGCGCGGAAATGGCCGCGGCGAGACCATCGAGACGCGCGGTGCGCGTGTAGCCTGGGCAAACGTTATTGACGGTGATGCCATGCGCGGCGTACTCATTCGCGAGAGTGCGTGCCAGACCGGTGACGGCGGCGCGAATGGAATTAGAAAGTAACAGACCGTCCACAGGCTGTTTCACCGCGGAGGACGTGATGGTGATAAAGCGCCCCCACTTGTTTTTCTGCATACGCGGCAGCGCTTCTTTGGCGAAAAGAACAGTGCTCATCAGCAGGAGATCAACGGCGGCGCGCCAGTCTTCCGGGCTTGTGTCGACAAAAAGCTTGGACGGCGGGCCGCCGGAATTGGTGACGCAAATATCGAGACGGCCGAAGTGGTCTTCGACAGCGCCGAAAAAATGAGAGACGGCGACTGGATTTGTGACGTCGACGGCTTGATGGAAGACTTCCCTGCCCGTGGATGCGTGAATTTGGGCGGCGGCTTGTTCCAGTTCGGACGCTGTGCGGGCGCAAATGGCTACGCTGGCGCCTTCGCGCGCGAGTTCTTCAGCGACGGCTCGGCCTAGCCCTTTGCTGGCCGCCGCGATGATGGCTACGCGTCCCTGCAAGCCCAGATCCAAGCTTTCACCTCGTCCAAACTTGGCATCGTCTCTTGAAATACGTTGCTGGTCAAATGAGTATCGGGCGTTGAGCAGGCGAAGCTTAGTTAACAATAATCGGCCCCTCCCCCCTGTTTTTTGTAAGCGTTGCGTCTAAAGGACTTAGCCCGTCTGTGGGTGGCGCAAGATTGTTCGGGATTGGGTAGACTTGCGGCATGTTGTTTATGGTGATTGAACGCTTCAAGAATGGCGACACGAAGGCTATAGGCGAGCGTTTCGCGCGTGAAGGGCGCATGCTGACGTCTGGCGTCACGTACCACGTGAGCTGGGTGGATGAGGCGCGTGGGCGTTGCTTTCAAATTATGGAGGCGGAACGGGCGGAGTTGTTGGAGGAGTGGGTGAGGCATTGGGAGGATCTGGTGGAGTTTGAGATTGTGCCGGTGGTGACCTCGGCGGAGTTTTGGGCGAAGGTGCGAGGCGATCATTGAGGATCGCCAGATAGTTGTCGCTGGTGGGAAAAGCGGCAGCAGAGCTGCCGCACTCCACATTGGTTCGCAGTATCAACGCAGATTCTTGCAAGAAGAGCGGGCTATTTGCCTGCTGCGACCGTGCCGTGTGAAGCAACGTAGGCGCGGGCGTGGGCGAGTTGCGGCAGGCTGGAATCGGCTGACTTCCATGCAGCCAAAAATTCGGCGTACTCAGTGGCGGCTGCTGTAGTATCGCCGGCTTGCTCGCTGGCTTTGGCAATGCCGAAGAGCGGAAAACCGGAGCGCGGCCGCTCGACAAGGGCCTCTTCGTAGGCTGCCTTCGCGGCAGGCCAGTCCGAAGCAGCCATATAGGCCGCGGCTTCGGTTTCGCCAACGGGCCGGATGTAGGCGGGCGGCTCATGGTATCCCAGCGCCTTTTCTTCCCGTGCGGCGCGTACGTACAGTTTTTTGGCCTCCTCGTTCTGTTTTTTTGCCAAGAGCAAACCAGCGCGCAGTTCCAGAGACATGATAGACAAGTTGCTCAGCAGGGGCTTGGGCATCGCGTCGGGCATCAGCTGCAATTTTGGCGGAGCAGCGTCCGACTTTTTCTCGTCTTTGTTTTTTTCTTTGGACTTGGCGTCCGCTTCATCTTTCAAACGATTGGACAGCCGCCAGAGATCCGCATCGAACTGCGCGGACGCCGCTTCCGCGAGCGACAGATTGTGCTCATCCAGGGCCTGCATGCCAAGAGCGAATTGCGTCAACTGGCCCGCCAGGAATTGGAGATTCGGAAGGGCGGCGGACGCATCGACGGACTTCAACAATTCCAGAACCGTAGCCCAATCCGCCGCGCGCAACGCAACCGGAAGGCGCGGATCGAGCCGCGACATGGCATCACGCGGCGACCACGGATAGAGCGTGTTCTCAAGTTGACCGCGCGCCTCGCGTGCTTTCCCAGAGAGCGCCGTCGCTTCACTCAATTCGCCGGCTTCCATCAAATTGGCGATGGCGTACATCAAGTTATGCACGTAGTTCCAATCGTCGTCGACCTGCACGTGCTGCGCCTGCATGTATTGCTCATCGGCTCGCATAGAGGCGGCGAAGGATTCTTTCGCGCGCGCGTAATCGCCGGTGCGATAGAAAATATGGCCGGGCATGTGGACCATGTGCCCCGAAGTGGGTGCGAGGCGGCCGAGGATTTCCGCGCTATGCAGAGCTTGCTCCGGATGCTGACTGGCCTCGACAGCATGAATCCAGTAGTGATTGGCCGCGGAGTTGTCCGGGTCTTCCTTCAGAATGGCTTGGAATATGGCCAGAGCTTCCGTTTGGCCGTCGCGCGGCTGATCGTTGTCGTCATAGCCATCTCCAACCGCTTCGGCCAGGAAAATGCGCGCCTGCATGTCTTTAGGATCCTGCTTGACCAGCTTGCGGTAGAGTTGCACTTCTTTCGAGTCCCCCGCTTTTTTGTCTTCCTTTTCGGATTTTTCATCGGCTTCGGCCGCGACACTCGCGTCTATATAGAGGCGTTCGGATTTGCTGGCGCGACCCTTCAGGCTGACAGCTTTGTTCAATGCCTGGTCGGCATAGTATTTAGAGTTGCTGTGGCGAAATTTCTCTGCCTGATAGATTCCCCAATAGCACATCGCGCATTGTGGATCCACGCGGACGCTTTGCTCGAAGGCTCGAACGGATTCGTAGTCCCAAAAGTCATGCAGGAGATTCAAGCCCTGGTCAAACCACATTTGCGCCTCGGGATTCGCAGTAATGCGGATGTGCGCGTTGCCGATGCCGGTGAGTTTCTGAGGTGGGGGGAGTTTTTCAGGAGGAACTTCCTCTTGCGTATCCATCGAATGGCAGGTCATTGCGGTCTGCGCGGTTGTCTGCTGCGCGTAGCCGACGAGGAGGGAAACTGCCGTCATTGCAAAGACCGCACTCAGGCGCGATGACAAAATGTGACGCGACTCAAACATTGCCAAGAACTCCTCCCTGCAACTACGGTAGAAGACTCTTCCATTCTAAACGAAAAGGCGGTGCGGGCGCGCGCGGGCGGCAGCAGCGTCTTTCGTCTGGGGATTTCGTTTGCGTGCGGAGCCAAGCGGCACTAAGATGCAGGCAATTTCCTTCCTGTGGAGGCGTCCATGAAACGAATAGCCTGGATTATTGGGTTTCTAATTCTTCTCTTTTTCGCGGCCCAACCGGTAAACAGCCAAACGATCGGAAAGTACGTGCCCATCGCGGCCGGGTCCGATGCGGACCATGCACTGACGGAAATCAACGCTGCTACCGATCCCGCGCAGAAGCTGGCGTTGATCGATAAATTTTCAACGACCCTCGGCCAGGGCGACATGGCTATCGTCGCCGACGACCTCTATGTGAATTACTACATCGCGCAGAAGAATTACGACAAGGCATTCGAATATGGCGACAAACTGTTTGCGCTCGATCCCGACAATTTTGCCAACGCCCTCAATATGGTCCGCGCGGCAAGCGAAAAGGGCGACATAGATAAACTGATGTCCTATGGAGAGAAAGTGCCCGGCATTCTGCAACGATTCAAGGCGACGCCGGCCCCGGAGGGAGTAGAAGCAACCAGTTGGCAACGGCAGCTAAAAGAGACGCTGGACAATAACAAGGACAATATCCTCTACATCGAACAAGCCATGTACCTTGGGGCCTATCGGGTGACGAACCAAGCAAAGCGGGCCGCGCTTTTGACGCACTTCGCGCAACTCTTCCCGGATTCTGTCTACGCCGATCCTGCGCTTGTGGTGGCGGCGAGCGCCTATCAACAGGCGCAGAACGTGCCGAAAATGCTGGAGGTGGCGAACGGACTCTTAGCCAAGGATCCGAACAATATAGGAATGCTGCTTTTTCTCTCTGACTATTACAGCGAAAAGGGAGAGCAACTGGATAAAGCCGAAGCCTACGCGAAGAAGGCGATCACGCTCTTGGGGTCCGCTCAGAAACCCGAAGGAGTAACGGACGAACAGTGGCAGCAGCAAATTTCGCTGCAGAAAGGGCTGGCGCTGAGCTCTTTAGGGCAGGTTAACATTCAGAAAAAGGATAACGCGCAAGCGGTGGAGAACTTCAGAGCGGCTGCGCCGTTGCTGAAGTCGGATGACGGCGCGTATGGTCGAAATCAGTACCGGCTGGGGTTCGCGCTGGTAAACCTGAAGAAGAATGCAGAGGCGAAGGATGCGTTCATGCAATCCGCGTCGGTAAATAGCGCTTACAAGGCGCTGGCGCAGGCCAAGCTCAAAACATTTGAGACGGCGGGTAAGACAGCGGCGAAGTAGTCTTGAGACAAAAGTGAATCAGATTACAAATGGCGACCTGACGTAATCTTGAGTAGCGGGAGTGCGGGAATCCGACTCAAGAACTCGCCGAAACCTGGGCGGGAGAGCCAGCATCCAATAGCTGTGCGTACGACAAACTGACCACGGGCTGATTAGAGAGTAGCCATGGTTGCGAACAAAAACGAGTTCGTTCGCTAAGGAGATATAAATGCCCGAGATTGCGACGTTTGGAGCAGGATGTTTCTGGGGAATTGAGGCGGCATTTCAGCAGGTGCCTGGGGTGATCGAAACGGCCGTGGGGTATAGCGGCGGCGAGATGCTGAATCCCACTTACAAGGATGTTTGCACGGATGAGACAGGGCACGCGGAAGTGGTGCAAGTGACGTTTGATCCGGCCAAAGTGAGCTACGAGCAATTGCTGGACGTGTTCTGGAAAGTGCATGATCCTACGCAAGTGAACAGGCAAGGGCCGGACTTCGGATCGCAATACCGCACGGCAATTTTCTTTCATACGCCGGAGCAGGAAGCCGCCGCGAAGAAATCCCGCGAAGCCCTGGAAGCCAGCGGCAAGCTAAAAAGGCCTATTGCAACGGAAATCACGCCAGCGGGCACATTCTATCGAGCCGAAGAATATCACCAGAAGTATCTGCAGAAGCGAGGAGTGGCATCCTGCCACTTCTGATTTAGCTTTACCATTCAGAATGGCGAGGGCCGGGCGCGGTTGCCCGGCCCTCTTTTCTGCTAGATGCCTCTTGTTGTGGAAATAACTACAGCAGAAAGCGCCCTTTGAAACCCTTCGCTAATTCGCGATGCCGAGGGACAAGCCGTCGACGAAGGGTTGCGGCACTTTCCCTGGGCTATTGAAGCGTTAGAAAGTGTAGGAAAGACCTACCAGAGGAATGGCGTTGCTCCGCAGTCCGCCGGAATCCAGTTTGAGAAGCACGTTGCCGGTTGCCACTAGCCGGCCAACTATGCGGTACTTGAGACCAAGCGATGCTTCGGTGATATTCACGTCCGTGGTTCGCTGCGCGATGTCGGGATGCGTCGTACCAGCCGTATATGTGCCACAGGTGGCGCCGGTCGGATCGGTAGGGCCGGAGCAGTTGCCGAGACTAGTATACGGTTGAGAGACGAGCTCCGGGCTGTTGAACAGGCGCTGACCATAGATATCAAACGCCGCCGTTAGTCGTTTCACGACGCGAATGTCGGCACCCACAATGTAGATGAACCGGTTGGGAAGCTTGCCAGTGTCTGTAGGCGTCACTCCCTCGGCCGCGGGAACAATGTTAGTTCCTGCGAGTGCAGAATCTCCGTTCCATTCAAAACCCGCTTCGGCATGCGGAGAGATACGGGCCCTGTACGAAACGACTCCGAAGGGCTTCACACCGGTGGCGCCAGAACCCAAAAAGTTCAAGGCATCTCCGGTGGGTAGGCGCACATCCACGCCGGCGGCCACAGCCCACCGCTCTCCGTTATATACGGTGTATTTCCCGCGCAGAACGACATCGCCGATTCCCGAGGCGCTGTTATAGTCGGAAAATGTGGCACTCAAGCATGGAACCTGCGTAGCGCATTGGGAAGTGAGGACCGGATTGGTGGGATTGAAAGAATGCCAGACATTGCCGGGGGCGTTCGCCGATGCAGGCGCTGCCGAATTAGGAATAATCGTGGCCTGCGAAGTGACACCCATCTGAATATTCAAAATCGGAACGGCGACCGAAAAATCGAGACGATTGGTGATCCCGTAGGTCGCATAGATCGTGTATTGATGAATCGTGAGATCGATGTTGTTTGACGTCTGTATATAGTCGCGCACGAAGCACGGGTCTCCTGCATAGCCATTCGCGGTTGTGAGCGCGGTTTGGTTGTCGCACGACGGGATGTTTTGGGGATTTGGAACAGGAAACGGTTGATGCTGCAGGACGGTCGGAATGTTGCTTGTGTTTTGTCCGTCGATCGAGCCGAAATTAAAGTATTGGTAACTGAAGCCGATGAAGAGCCTATGTTTCCCGATGGTGGTCGCACGATTGCCGATGATTGGTCCGAGACTTTCGTCCGTTGATGGCGCAAATGTTTTCAGCGATGGGTCATAAACGAAGGTGATACCAGACGAAGGCGAAGCGAGGGGCAATTGGGATGCCTGGATGCCGACGGCTTCGTTGATGGGCGCGAAGGTGGAAAGGAAATCACTCGAAAAGTGAGCCTGGTGATGGTCGCCGGAGTACAACACCGACTGGGTGGGGTCCGTGGTAGTGCCGAATCCAAACGGGCCATATACCTGTGGAATTACGCAGACCAGCTTGTTGCTCAACGTGCCGTTCAACGGGCACGTTTGCGCCGAGGCGCTTCCCGCGACGAAAAGTAATAGGCTCGCGAGACTGACCAGCTTCCAACTCTTCATTTGTCTTTCCCCTCTCGTTCAACAGAACCCGTGCATCCATATGCTAGTCAGCCTAATCTTGGTCGCTTAGTACCTGGTTAGACTAGCTTGGTGAAAGATAGTGATTATTGTGGCCGATTCATATCACCTGATCGTCAGTTGCGCCGAGTTTATCCACGCAGTCTATTTTGGTCAAGCTGTTAAGACCGCTGGTGGCGGATTTCGACTCACTGCACGTCTAAAATGATCCAAGACCCGTTCGACTTTGCGAGTTGGAAGACGTCTCGGATCTTGATGTTCTGTGGTTTTTTCCCTTGCGGTGTAAATTCCTGGACAAACTCAGCGATCACAGTAGCCGTATTGCCGTCCGGAGCAATGCTCACGTTTTCCGTTTGCAACTGCATCTTGATGGAAGACGCGCTTTCAAATGAGGTTTTAAGCCCAGCGTATCGCTTTCCGATATTTGGCCAAATCTGACGCAAGGCATCCGCATTTCGTTGCTCATACGCTTGGGAGTAGCGTTTGACCAGGGTGACGACGGCATCATGATCGGCCGTCGCGGAAGTCACTTCGGGCTTCAGAGGAGCCACCGGAGCGGGCGGAGGCGCGTTTAGCGCGGCAAGCTTCGTGTTGATGTCATCCACATATTTTTGGGCTTCGCTCGCATGAGGACCGCCAGCTTGCCCCATGGTTTGGAAACTGGCGCGGGCAGCTTCCAGGCCGCTCTTATCATTGGCGCTCGAGGCCTGCTGATACTTGGATACGATCTGCTGATAGGAGGCTTCGGCGCGCTTACCCGCCGCTCGATCATGTACTTCGCGTATGGCTGCGGGCAGGTTATTGACGAAACCTTTCGCTTCTTCAGACTTAGGACCCGCGCTATCAGCAATTGTCTGGAACCCGCGCTGCAGGTTGCTGAGTTGCTGGGCTGCGGCGTCATCGTCGCTCTGTCTAAGCTGGTTAAACTGGCCCTCCAATTGGGTGAGGCGGCTTTGTTCGGCTTGATCGATCTCTGTGGGGAGCGTCCCGGCATCGCCGCCATTCTGCTGAACCTGACCAGCCTTCTGGCGGGCGGAACGGAAATCGCCTCGCTGCAAATCCTGCCGAGCGCTGCTTATGTAAACGCTGGATAGTTTTGCCCGTACGTCCTGAAGCATTTTCTCCGCTTCGGGCTTCCGCGGATCGTCTCGTGAAATGACGCGGGTAAGAATATCGGAGGCACTTTGGAGGCCGTTTATATCGCCTTTTTGAGCGGCCTGGCGAGCCTGGGAAAATAGCTTTTCTTCCGCCTGGCGATCGGGGATGGTGTGCGTCAGGGTTTGCTGCGCATCGTTCTTACGCAAACCTCCATCGCCTAACGCAAGGATCTGATGCAGTTTTTTCTCCGCATCCGTAAAGCGTCCGGCCGTGACATCGTCGTTTGCCTGCTGCCACAACTGCTCTTCCCTGCGCCGGAGATCGCGCAGATTCTGATTCTGCATCGACTCTTCAATGCCAGCTTGCTTTTTCTTGATATCGGCAGTTAACGGACCGCTGAGATCCGCCGCGGGCGCAAGGATTTTCAGCGCGCCTTCGAGGTCATTCGCAGCAACTAGTTTATCCGCGGCGTTCAAAGCGTCGCGTTGCTGAAGCTCAAGCGGATTTGGCGCGGGCTTCGCAGGCGGTTTGGCGACGGCCGGAGTGGAGACGGTCTCACGCGTACGGAGCAGTGTGGTTACGCGGAATAGTCCCCAAATCAGGCCCACAGCACACAAAACCAAAACACCAATTTGCGCGGTCCTCTTTCTATTCGGAGGCGGAGCTGTCCTTGTAACCGGCATGGCCTCGGGGATGGAAACCTCAGGAGCCGGTGGTTTGATCTCCCTGCGTGGCGGAGGCGGTGGCAATGCAACGGTTGGAGTAGGAGACGGAGAAGACGCAACTGGAGCTGCGGATTCAACAATCGGTTCGGCCTGCGGCTTAGGAAGCGGTTTCGCAGGACGCTGAGGAGGCGCCGAGATTTGCGGGGCGATGTCCGCTGGTGGCGGAGGCAAAGGCGGCTGAACTGGTGGTGGAACTACCGGCTGCGTAGGCAATAAAACAGTCTGGCCCGCAGACGCCTTTGCTTCCGGCACTTCCGTTGGCGGGCGCGTTTCCTCGGGCGTTGCGACTTCTGGCTCCGGCGGTCCTTGCAGCCACGCGTATTCCTTGGACCGGCTCATGGGTGGCGGAGATACGACGGTTGCGGCGGCGGCCGTTGCAGCCGATTTGGCGGCGTCCAACTCTTCACACACACGCTGGACGCGAGGATCGAAGACCTCAAGAATCTTCGCCTCAACGGCTAAGTCCAAAGTTTTTGTCGCTTCGACCAGTTTCCCTGCGCTGATCAAAGCACGAACGGCTTCCAGCTTTTCTTCCTGGTCTTTCTTTTTCTCGCGAGCCTCAAGCTCAACCCGGGCGGAATTCAGCAATTGATTTACATCGGTGTCTGGCCCCAGAGTCATGAGCGTCTGCTTGGCCAGGTCTATCGCATCGCTAATTTTCCCCCGATTGATCTTTACCTTAATTTCGCGAATTCTCTGTTCGATGTGTTGGCGAGTCTCAAGTTTCCGCTGCTGGTTATCGGCTTGCTCTTTCAAAAGCTGCAGCTCTTTGTTGTCAGGAAATGTCTTGAGACCCGCCAGCGCCGCCTGATAGGCCTCTTCAAAACGGGCGGCATCAAAAAGCTTCTTAACCTCTTGAAGAGTTTTCTGCTGTTGCGTTTCCCGCTCGATTTCCGCGTGCTGGGCTTTCGAAAATTCGATGAGCCGGCTCAAATCCGTATTGCCGGGAAATTCCTTTTGGATTCTTTCTGACTGGGCGAGAACCTCGGTATATTTCTTGTCGCTGACCAACTTTTTCAAGGCTTTTAATTCGCCCTGCAGGCGCTCGAAACTTTCCTGTTTTTCTTTTTCTTGAAGGGCTAGAGCTCGCAGCTTGATGACGCCGGCATCCTTTGGGTGAGCCTCGCGAAGGGCATCGAGCACGCCCATGGCGTCCGCAAATCGCCGCGCGGCCAGATGATTTCTGGCGTCCGCGAGTTGGCGCTGCTTCTGTTGCTCCGCGCGATCCTCGCGTGCTATTTCGATTAGTTTTGCGATGTCATTGTCTTTTGGATATTGGCTCTGCAGCTTAGCGAGCAATGCCAAGCACTCTTCATAATTGCGGGAAGTCAGCAAACTACGGGCTTCCGACAAAATTTTCAGTTTGCGCTGCTCGGCCTGCTCAGCGAGGGCCGTCTCAAGGAGCTTGGCGACTTCGCTATCATTGGCATGCTCGCCTTGCAGTTTCCCGAGCAGGGCGATGCATTCTTCGTATTTTCGCGAATGCAGCAGGCTCCGGGCTTCCATCAGACCTTGCAGCTTGCGCTGCTCGGCTTGATCCTTGCGAACCGCATCAAGGAGCTTGGGGATTTCGTCGTCCTTGGGAAACTGCTTCTGCAATTCCAAAAGCAACGTATTGCACTCGTCGTATCGCCGGGCAGCCAGCAACTTTCTGGCTTTCGCCACGCCTTGCTGCCGCTGCTGTTCCGCTTTCTCGGCCTGGGCGGTTTCGAGCAACCTTGAAACATCGGTTTCGTTTGGAAATTCTTTCTGAAGAGATATCAACCGCTCGATGCAATCGTCGTATCGTTTCGCTGCAAGAAGGTTTCGGGCCTCGCTCAGGGAATCCAGCATCCGCTGTTTTCGCTGATCGTCGAGCACATTCTTCTGCAGCTGCAGGGTTTCTTCGTCGCCCGGGAATTCCTTGAGGATGGAGCTCAACAGGGTGGTGCAAGCGTCGTGTCGCCTCGCTGCAAAGAGGCTTCGCGCTTCCGCAATAGACTGCGATCTTTGTTCTTTTCTCTGATCGTCGAGCACATTTCTTTGCAGTTGCAGGACTTCTTCGTCGCCCGGAAACTCTTTCAGAATGGAACTAAGCAGAGACGTACAATCGTCGTAGCGTCTCGCTGCTAGAAGGCTTCGAGCTTCCGCTACAGATTGTGCTCTTCTTTGTTTTCGCTGATCTTCAAGGACAGTCTTCTGGAGCTTGAGGATTTCATCGTCGCCAGGAAACTGCTTTCGAAGTTCGGCAAGAAGCGCCGTGCACTCGTCATAGCGCCGATTGGCGAGCATGCTGCGGGCATCCGCCAGACCCTGTGATCTTTTCTGGTTCGCCTGATCTTCCTGGGCGGTTTCCAGGAGCCGAGGAATTTCGTCATCATCGGGAAAGTCTTTCCGCAAATCGACGAGAAGCTGGATGCATTCCGCGTAATTCTGCTGCGTCCACAAACCGCGCGCCTGTTGCATTTTCTCGAAGAATTGCGCTCGCCTCTGGCGCTCTGCCTTTTCGTTAGTCACCTGAAGCTGAAGCGCTTTTGCCTGTTCGTTTGTGGATTCAACTTCGAGCACTTTAGCCAGTAGCTCCTCGGCTTCTTCGAGGAGGCCTTGCGCCAAACGCTGTTCGGCCGCGTCAATCCATTCCGCGATCTGGCGAGCGCGATCTATCTCTTGGTGGACGCGCTTTAATAGCTCTTGGCCGGGCTCAAAGGTGGGATCCAACTGCAAAACAACCTCTGCCTCCATCCTTGCTTCTTGCGTCTTCCCTTCGGCAAGTAGCTCCTGACCCTTTTCAATTTGTTGTTGCAGTTTCGGCCGAATAAGAATGCGTCTCAGCTCGGTATTGGCCTTTTCCAGAAGATTCCTGGCTTGCGTGTTCGTTGAATCGATTTGAAGGGCTTGGCGCAACAAATCACGGGATTGGGCATAGTCACCCTCTTCCGACAAGGTGCGCGCCTGGACAACCAATGCGGCAACGGACTCCGCCTGCAAACTCTTGCAGATCGGATCCAGGTCAAGAAGGACTTCTTCCATCGACTGGTATCGCTCTTCAGGCGATTTACGCAGAACTCTTTGAATGACTTTTTCGAGCGCCGGAGGACAATCGGGGATCGTCTCTTGTAACGGAGCCGGTTCCTGTTGACAAATACTGTGCATCAAGCTCGCTGGAGTCGCTCCCCGGAATGGTCTTTGGTAGGCCAGCAACTCATACAAAAGAACTCCGAACGACCAGATATCCGAGCGCGCATCCGCATGCTCGCCGTGATACTGCTCGGGAGACATGTAGGCAAAAGTACCGAGCAGCATACCGGTCTGCGTTTTTGAAGTTTCCAGGACGCGGGCGATGCCGAAGTCCACAACCTTCACCGTGCCATCTCTGGTGAGCATCACGTTATCGGGCTTGATATCGCGATGGATAATCCCGCGTTTATGCGCGTAGTCCAACGCGCGGCAGGCTTGCAAAGCGTAAGTAAGTTTCAATGGAACAGGCAAAGCTGCCCGTCGGCTGATGAGCTGATCCAGACTCTCACCCTCCAGCAACTCCATCGCGATATAGGGAATCCCGTCGGCGTCCCCGAGGTCGTAAATCGTGACGATATTTGGATGCTGCAAGCCGCCGGCGGACTGGGCCTCCTGATAAAAGCGTTGAAGCAAATCGGGGTATTCGGCCAGACCCGTAGTGATCGTCTTCAGCGCGACGAGACGATTGATGATGGGATCGCGAGCACGGTAAACCACACCTCCGGCCCCACGCCCAAGTTCTCTCTGAATCAGGTATTTGCCTAACTTCTCCAAGCTGATTCACCTGCTATCGCGAGGCCGTCGTGATTCTATTTCCGGGAGTGTGATCGAATTCTGCTCACACCCTCCCGATGCGGCGGCACACACCTAAACCTATAAGCATTCGCAGCCTAAACATTTCAAGCCAGTTACCCGGACACACCT
Organism: uncultured Acidobacteriota bacterium; assembly: GCA_963784015.1. GTDB lineage: Bacteria > Acidobacteriota > Terriglobia > Acidiferrales > UBA7541 > Acidiferrum. Next base: position 1,225,555 of record CAWAPX010000013.1, on the reverse strand, counting down.
CCGTCGGCCCTAGTCTGTCGAGGTTAATATACATTAAAGAGGTAGCGAAATTCCTGAAATGGCATATCCAACGCCCCAACGATAAACCGGCGACAGAATTGAGATGGGGGCAAATTGTCGTTTTGACGCCGGCCTTGTCCGTTGCGGTATTTATGCTCCGGGGCTAAGCTAGTACCGGAACCGCATACATTGATAAAACTTAGATCGACTCAAATTTTGCTCGTCGCCGTTTTGATCTGCTCGGTAGCGTTTTGTGGCCTGTCCATTCTGCCCATTGCAAACGCCAGGGGCCAGAAGCTCTTGGTGAGTTGGAAAAATCCCGACTATTCTGGCCAGAAACCGCATCGTGTTCTCGTAATAGGCATGAGCGAGAATCCGGAAGTTCGCGCCGATTTTGAAGATGATCTTTCGGCTGCTATTACCGGTGACGGCCTCGAGGCAATTCCCGGTAACACTATTTTTTTCAGGCCGCAGTCCGGCGAAATCGAACGGGAATATTTGATGGGGCAGATCCGCGATTTCAAGATTGACGCTGTCCTTGTTTCGCGGCTCGTCAAAGTCGATAAAACGATCACCCACGTCCCTGGTCAAAGCTATGCAGTGCCTTATCCCTATTACGGCTCGTTTTACGGGTATTACGGCACGCTCTATCACCAGGTCTATTCTCCCGGCTACCTGCGTGAAGACACGACCGTCCGCATAGAAACCAATTTCTATTCTGCCGCCCCGCCGAACGAAGAGCTTATCTGGACCGGGACCAGCGAATCCTTCAATCCGAAAAACGCGCAAAAAGTAATCGACGGTGTCGTCAAGCTGGTGGTGAAAGAGTTGAAGAAGCAAAACATTCTGTAGGAGTTAGCTCGGCTCTCAGGCTAGCGAACTGTTGTTGAAAGACTGGCAACGCGCGGCGCGATGCTGAAGTCACTTCCCTAGGGTCTTCCGGCTGCCGGTTGAAGTTTATACAGAACGCTTTCGTGCGGCTGCAAGGTAACGAGCAATTCCGCGGCGGTTCCCAGGTCTTTGTGCTCCCAGAGGTCTCTTGTCGCGTAGGAATTCTGGGACAATCCTAGTTCTTTCCAAGAGTATCGAAACTCGTCCTTGGCTTCCCCGCGGTTAAAGACAGCCAGGTAGTAAGTATCTTTACTCGCGGACTCGGCCAGCCAGATGGCCCGTTTATCTGAGGAAAACGCCACATGATTGGCTTTCGAGTGCTGATCCACTTCAAGCACTTCACGATTCGTGAGCAAAGAAAGCGTCCACTCATCGGCCTTCGTCAATTCGCCACCGATCATCAGCGGCGACGGGAAGATGGACCACAGCGTCATGAGCGTGCGCTGCTCACCGTGGGATAGCCTTGTGAGCCGTGACTGGCCCCAACCGGGCGCGGGGCCAAGATAGCCTAGCGGCAGCATATCGAGATCAGGCCAGTGTCCTAGTTGCGAGCGGCCAGCCCAACGTATCGCGTTGGGAAATTGATCTCCCAGACCTTGGGGATATTCCACATCGCTGTGCCAAAGGTCCCAGATATCATTCGAGACGCGCCACATTTGGGAATACTTACGCATCTCATCCATTTTTTCGATGGGCGCGGGCCCGGGCGAAAGGCTCAGGGCCATCGGCCGGCCTGTTTTCGCGATGGCATTGCTGATGAGCCGAATTTCATCTCCGCGATATGGACGGCTGCTGATGCAATCTACCTTGACCACATCGACTCCCCAACTGGCGTACATGGAGAAGATCGAATCGTAGTAAGGCTGAGCTCCGGGCTTTGCGGCATCGATTCCATAATTGTCTGGATTCCACGGGCATGTTTCGGAAGTGTCGGCTGCATCAGTGGCGTGTAAGTTCGAACCAGCAATCGGCAGATTGGCTTCGACTGCTTTCTTCGGAATGCCGCGCAAAATGTGTATGCCGAATTTTAAACCGAGCGAGTGAATGTAATCCCCCAACGGTTTGAAGCCCTTCTCATTTGCGGCGCTGGGAAATCGGTTCAACGCGGGTGTGTACCGGCCGTTGGCGTCCAGACTATAGAGAGAAGTCTTTGAATTTCCTTGGGGCGTTGGATTGGTCACGAACCATTCCATATCAACGACGACGTATTGCCATCCTGCGGGCTTTAAATGTTCCGCGAACCATTTGGCGTTAGCTTTCACTTGGTCTTCATTGACGGTCGTTCCGTAGCCATCCCAACTATTCCAGCCGAGTGGCGGCGTAGCGGCCAGCAAGGTGGAGGCAGGAGCCGCAGGGGTTCGTTCCGGCGTCGCGGCCGCATGGACGATTTCGAGAGACGAAACACTTTCTTGCTGCTCGGTCCTATGGTTGCGAAGACTTTCTAGTAGTCCCAGGAAAAATACGGACGCGATGCAAAGTGTTCCGATCCTCGCACTGATTTTCATTTCGGCTCCCCCCCGGCTTGGTGTCTTGTGGCCCACAGTAGCACAGCCACTCTTGGCTGTGCTCTTCTCTGTAGTTTGGCGACTCACAAAATACGTAGCTCGGGACACGCATCTATCCGGAGCATTCGGACAGTCTTCCTAGTTATTCGGAAAAGCGGCAGCAGAGCTGCCACACTCCAAATCGTTGCGCGCAATATTATGCGGGACTCAGCGGGGATGAGCCTCAGGCGGCTCACTGTCCGGAGCTTGAGGAACCCTGTGTGGCAGGAGCAGCTGCGGGGGTCGCATCCTTTATCAAGATCGGCCATCGCGGAAATGCGAAGTTCCCTGCAACGTCGTCAATCACGTTTACCTGACAAATATAGAGCCCGGGCTTCAAGGCTTGCAGCGGCAGATCGATCTGAAAAACGACTGCCTTTCTGTCCGGAACCGTAACCTCAGTCGCGGCCACCTGCTTCGATTCGTAAATTTTCACGTTGCCCTGCAAAAATTCAATGCTAGTCAAAACGTGAATCGACTCGCGAGTTTGCGGAGCGGGGGCGGGGGCAGGCGCGGCGCCGGCGTTTCCCGACTGAGGTGAAGCAGCAGGCGTCGCGGCAGCCGCGACAGCAACTTTTCCACGCGCAGCATCATAAATCTCATACTGCAAATACAAATGCTGGTCGCGCGTAAATACATGTGTGACATTCGGCACGAGCTGCGTCTGGTCTTGAATCAGCGGATTCGCAATCTTCTTCTTCGACGTGCCCGTAACGGGCGCCCGCAAACTGCTCAACACCACCGAACTCATTCGCAGGGGCACTTTGCGCAGATCCGGAACCTGTACATCCGTCTCAAACGATCCCATGCGCCCGGTTTGATTTTCGCGAACGATAAACTTCAGGTGATAGTTCCCAGGAGCGAGGATAAACCCCGTGTTGTACTGCACGTTCTTGCGGCGCACTTGCTGCGTGCTGTCGACGGCAAGCTTCACCGTGTCGCGCAACTGTCCGACCGGGACTTTGCCTTTTCCGTCGAGGCGTACTTCACCAATAATGTCGACGGTTGCGTTGTCTTTGTCTTTTTCTTGCACGAACGGAATTTGCGAGCCCGGTATCACAAGTGAAACCGAAAGATAATAATGCGATTCATCTTGACGGAAGTACGCCGTGCCCGCGTAGAGCGGGACATCCGTCTGCGGCAGGTCCGCGGCAAGTTCGTCCTCGAGTTGTGCCTCGCGATCGGCGCGATTCAAATGCTGGTAGTCCCTGCCCGAGTAGTATCCCGGACGGAATTCGAGCTTCACGTCGGGCCGATTCACTACCACTTTAAGCCTGCGATAATGGCCATCTTTTAGCGGATTCGTGCTTGTGAACCCCAGCACGTAATACGCGGAGCTGTCTTTCTGCACTTGCGTAAAGACGCCGCTGAAATCGTTGGAATCGAAGAACGCCTTGCCGCCTGTGTCCGCGGCCAGCGTCGATAAGGTTTCCTGCGAGGCGGCGTTGCCACTGAGATCGTTCAATACCGCGTTTCCGTTATACGCCGATTGTCCGTGCAAGCTGGCGCTCTGCGCTTCCCCGCCGGGAGGGAATGCCTGCAAGCCGCGCACGTCCACCGGATAAATCGAAACATTGTTTTTCACCGCCGCCGCGGTTGCCGCACGCAGCGCCGACTGGTTGTCCGAACCTGTCTGGCTGATCCCGTTGCTGAAATAGATCAGCGATTTCTTCTGCTCAATTTTTCCCAGCGCCTGCATCGTGGATTGCAGCGCGAGCAATTTCCAGTCCGCGCTAAACGTGTTGTAGTCCGTGTCATCTGGCGTGAACGAACCGCCCGTTTCAGCTGCCCCTTCTGAACTCCCGGTATCACCCATCGCAAAACCCTCTCCTGAGCCGGAAGCGTACGAACTCAAAACGGAGAGTATCTTTGGTTTGTCGTCCGTGAAATCGAGATCGACGCGCATGTTTGTTGAAAGCGAAACCAGCGCGACGATATCAGCGGGCCGCATCTGGCCATTTATGTATTTCTTGGCTGATTCGACGCAGCGGTCTATCTGATCGGGCTCCATCGCGGAAAAATCGAAAAACAGAACAATCACTCGCCGGTCCCGCGCGTTCATCACTGGCGCGTCGCTCTTTTTCAGCACGCCGGCGGGTCCGGCCGTTTCCGGCGTTTCGCCGGTAACTGTCTTTTCGGCGCCACCGGCTGTTTCCAGCTGATCCACATTTTCAAAATCGAAAGTCGAAATCTGTTGTTTCTTGCCATCTTCAAACAGGGTGAAATCTTCCTTCTTCAAATCCCGAATGAGATTTCCCTTTTTGTCGCGCACCACCACATTCGCCAGAACCAATTCGGAAGTAACTCGGATGGAAGAGGCTGGCGGTTTGGTCTGGGCTTGCGCATCTGCCGGCGGCTGGGGCTGGGCTTGTTGCGCGAAGGAAGGAATACCGAGCTCCAAAAGCAAACTGGCACACGCAATGGCCGCGATTTTTCTTCGTGTGGCAACCATAGCCTTCTCCCTCAAAATCGGAACCTCGCCTGCACCGTTAAGCGCCTCATGGCTCCCGCGCCGGTCACTTCGCCAAACGTCGTCGAGTTCACGACCGTGCCCAAAGAAGCGAAATTCACCGTGTTAAAAATATTATTCGCCGTAATCCGGAGATCGAGCGACCGGTACTCTTTGATCGTGATCGTCTTGTTCAGCGACATATCCACGGTCACTTGGCCCGGCCCTTCGAAAATGTTGCGACCAGCATCGCCATACGTTGAATCGGCGGCATTCACGCACGTCGCCGCAGGATTGTTCGTCGTGGTTTCCGGCTGGCAAAAGGCCGCAGTGTTGAACCACTCTTTGGTCGTCGGATCGTTGATGCGCTGCAATTCGCCGGGCACGACGTTCGCGCGCAAGGACCCGCTGACGCCGCGTTCGATATCGAGTGTCCCTCCCAGGACTCGAATCGTATACGGCAGCCCACTGGCTACCGTGAAATCTCCGCTGTACTGCCAGCCGGCGAGAATGTGCGACACAAATCCTTTTTGCAAAAATCGCCTGTTCTCTCCAAACGGCAGATCGTAAGTCCACGTGCCCGTAAATTTTTGGCGCTGGTCGAAGCTCGATAGCCCTCGATCGGCGGCAATGTCCAGGGGATTCTGCGCAACGACTACGCCGCCGCCGCCAATGGAAGAAGCGTCGTCGATCGATTTCGAGTAAATATATGTCGCCGTCAGTCCGATGCCTTTCGCTAGCCGCTTGCGAAAACGAATCGAGCCCGCATTGAAAGCCGAGTCCGCTGCGGAGGATTCGTAAATGAAAGGCTGCGACCCGCCCGGAATAAGAATGGCTCTCTCTGTGTCGAGCCTAGTCCCTTTCGATCCGTTGTAATCAATATTCATCAGAAAGCCGCCACCCAAATCGCGCTGGATGTCCACATTCCAGAGCTGGACGTAAGCGAGCTTGTAGTTTGGATCGATAGCATAGTTATTCGTGACGGTGCCGGGCGCGACAGTCGGAAATGCATTTGAGAGATTGAGAAAATTGGAGGTGGTAGCCACGTTCGTGGAAGTCTCGGCGAACGGTGGCTGAAACGCAAAATTCTGAATTACCGCCGTATACTGCGCGAGGTTGTAGTTAAGGCCATAACCAGCGCGCACCACCGTGTTCTTCATTGGCTTCCAGGCAAGCCCAATGCGAGGCGCATAGTTGTTCCGGTCCGGATTGACCAGCGAATTCGAAGCAACGCCGAAGCCCGGAACGAACTGACCGGGCTGAACCGGAACAGCTGCTGTAAAACCCGGTGAGACATCCAAGTTGACGATGTGGTTGTCCGCTTCCGTGAAAGGTCCCTGGTATTCGTAGCGAAAGCCGAGGAGAAGAGTCAGGTTCGAGCGAATCCGCCAATCATCCTGCGCGAAAAAATCAAACGAGTTCGCACGAAAATTATAAGTGTTCGTACCGAACTGAACGCTGCTTTGTTGGGGCAGACCAAGAAGGAAATCCGCGAGATCGATACCCGTGCCTTGCTGTTGAACACCGTCCACATACAGCCCGGTAGCAAAACCTGTGAACGTAAACGTGCCTTCCGCGTTTCTTGCCGCGTGAAAGCTCTGCAAAATGCGGCGGTAGTCGCCTCCAAATCGCCAATTGTGTTTGCCGCGATTCCAAATAACGGTGTCAGACGCAGTGTAGGTCTGGTCGAGTTCACGGCGCGGCATCGTATCGCTTAAACCTGAAAAAGAAGTGAAGTTAATTCCCGGAATGCCCCAATCAAATGGATTTGTGGAGACACCGCCAATTTGCGCCAAGCCAGCAACGTCCGTGACGTTTGAATATAGATTGGTGGTCGCAACGTGATTGTGGTTATAGGTGAAGCGCAGGTTGTTGGTTGCGTGTCCTTTGCCGTAGACCCATCCTGCGTTGGCGTTCAAACCTTGCGTACTTGTTCCCCCAGCCAGCGAAGGAAACGCTCCGACGATTTCAGTATTTGTCTTGGTCCAGTTCATGCCCAAATTGAGGTTGTTCTGCGACCTGCGCCGGCCTCCACCCCCTCCGCCGCCGCGTCCCCCACCGCCGGGAGTCCGACTCCCTTGGGCCGGCACTGGGCCAAAATTGTGGATTAGCCGCAGGCTCACGGTGTCCGAATTACTTTCCGCGGAAGTTATTTCATGAAAGTTCTGCGTCGCGCCCGGCAAGTTCGGCAAAGGAATGTACTGCAAGAGAGATTGCGCTTGGGGCGTGATCAGAGCTGGGTCAATCGTATTTAGCTGCCCGTTAAAATCGAATTGTTGTCCTGTCGCTGGATTGTAGATCGGCGTGGTCAGCGCGGAGAAATTGCCTCCTCGTTCGGCCATCGTAGGAACAGTCGACAAAACGTCCGACGGCGAACTCCCGCGCGTGCCGCTCCACCCTCCGAAGAAAAATGTCTTGTTGCCGCCATTGAAGATTTTCGGAATGTTCAGCGGTCCGCCGACGTACGCTCCAAAGTGCAGCTGGTTGTAGTCTGCCTTTTGAAGCGGTTCCCCACTCAGCGAAAAAGGCCGCGCATCCAATCCGGAAGTATCGTCATAAAAATAAATATTGCCATGCGGCTGATTCACATTGAAGCCGCGTCCCATTCGGCCGAATGCGATTGGACCTCCGCCGCCTCCTCCACCTGGCCCGCCTCCAAATCCACCTCCACCGCCTCCTCCAAAACCGCCGAGCCCATTCTGCTGCGCGCGGTCGCGGAATTCCTGGATGCGGTCCTGCAATTCACCTTCGTTGCCTTGGCCAAAATCTTGCGTGCGTCCTTGCACGCCACTGATGCTCACCGATTCGGTCGGCGCGTCCGCTCCAGCCCCGTTGAGCGGCAGGCCCGCTAAATCATTCGCACTCGGATTCTGTCCAGCGCCGCCGGCGAGACTGGATTCCCCGGCTGTTGAAGCCGCTTCCGTGGAATCCATCGACAAGCTTTGGAAGCCACGACCAGCATTCGCGGCCGCCGCAGTGCGCTGCTCCGTCTGCTCTTGCTGCCGCGACGCGAGAATCAACTCCAAATCCGCTTTGCCGGAAGGGTTTTCAGGATTAAGAACTACTTCCTGAGTCTGCGCCGCAAAACCCATGAACTCGGCGCGCAACACGTATCGCCCGCGCGGCAGCCCGTTTAGTGCGAAGGTGCCGTCTGAAATTGTGGCTGCGGTGTACTTCTTGCCTGTCAGGGTGTTTGAAGCGGTCAGCGTGACGCCGGGCAAAGGTGTCTTGCCGCTGTGTATGTTGCCGGTGATCTTATAAGTCGTCGGTGGCGCGGGTGGCGCATTTGTCTGCGGCACAGCGGGAGCACTTGGCGCGGGCACGGGCGTCTCCTGCGCGCGCAAATTTGCTACTACACAGGTCACCAGACCCAGAAAAACAATAATCCGGACAAACAATCTCAATTGGGGGGCTCCGGCGGTTTCTGCGGCTGGTTGTTATCTTTTGGCGGATTCGCGGGCGGTGCACCACCAGCCATGCCTGCCTCCTGCATTCGCTTCCATTGCTCCGGCCCAATGACCATCACGGACTTCGGCTGAAACGCATTGTTCGCCATTCCACCGCGCACCATGATGTGGTCGCCCGCTTGAATGTCCGCCATCGTAATGCTGTCGCGGCCCTTTCGTAAGGAAGTCTCTTCATTTAGCTCGACCGTTTGCGTCACGTTGTCTGGCCGGAGAATCGTCAGCTTCGGCGCATCAATCGCTTTCACTTCCCCAAAAACATAATCCTGCCCTAGCACCCCCGTTGGCCGTCCTCCGCCAGGTCCACCGCCTCCGGGGCCGCCTTGACCGGCACCGCGTCCGCCTCCTGCGCCAGCGCCACCACCAAAGCCACCGTTGGGTCGCTCACCAATCATTTCCGCGGTCCAAGTGTGATCCGCGTTTTCCTCGCCACGCACAAATACCGTATCCCCGACTTTGAAATCGCTAAGCTTCGCAGATTCCCGCTCTTTCCGGAATTGCGTGTTCCCGCTGATCTTGACGGTTACCACACTTCCGTCCTGCTTCGTTATCTCGATGGACTGACCATGAACCGCTGTCAGCTTCCCGAAAACTCCCGGACGCCTTTCGCCACCACGCCCCGATGCTTGCGCAGGATTCGTGCTTTGTGCCGCAGGGGGATTCTGAGCGGGCGGAGCTTCCTGCGGAGGCTGGGCAGCCACCCGCATCACCACAAAAAATAAACAAATCAGCAAGCCAATTAAAATGCCCGGGATTGCCTTCATATCGGTCTGCCTCTTCCCTCGCCTGAAATAAATGTACGCCCCGCCGCCGCGAAAAGCCTTCCATTTTGCCTTTGCGTCTGAGGACTTAGACGACTTCTATGCCTACTGGAGTTTCCTCAATTCTCTTTGTGTTTGCGCCCACTCTAAATTCCTTTGAATGCCAAACTTAGTTCCCGCGACGCGGCGAGATTGTGGGTGGTTCGCGTTCATCCAGCAGTGGATGGGGCCAAAACGGAACTGGCCAGAGGAGAATCCCCCTGGCCAGTTCGAATCGGAGCCTTCCGCCAGCGACAGCGGTGCTTATTTGGTTTTATAGGTGAACGTGAGTTTTGTTTCTTCGTCCAGCACAAGCGGACGGACGAAGCTGTAAGAGCTGCCTGCTCGCGGCACATCGACCCGGACAGGCAGCACACCTGATACACGCCGTTGAAGATTTAGGACGTTGTTTGAGGCTGAACTGGAAGCGGCGGCATCCTTCTTCTTCGAATCGCGCTCGAGTGGCAGCGTTTCAAGCATCTGCGCATTGCTCTGCACTTCGATCGTTTCCGCCGCGCTCCCAACCTGTAGCGCAAGACTGTACGAAGTGGGATTGTTCGCGTCGTAGTTGAGATTGCGGACAAGGCTTCTGAAGCCCGGCATGGTGGCGGTGATTTTCACCCTCCCCGAAGGCATGCTCGAAGCAATCCAGCGGCCGGAATAATCTGTCGTCGCAGTTCGTACGGCACCTGTGTCCAATTGCGTGACGCTCACTCGGGCGTTCGCGACCGTCGCTCCGGTCGCGTCTACGATGTAACCTCCGATTTGTCCTGGCATAAGCTGAAGCGGTTCAATGCGGTCGCCCGCGCTACCACCGACAACCGCCTGGAACGCGCCCACTGTGTTTGCGCCAGCATCTGCTCCCACGAATGAAGGCGGCAACAGATTCGCAGCCAAGGCGTCGCCGCCAAAGTCTTTCACCTTGTATTGCTCGGGCAAAAACACCTCCCATTGGAGGACGGCGATGGGAACGTCCATTTTCGGCAGTGCAATTTCCGATCCCCCTTTTTTCGCAAAGGGAGTGCCGGAATGCATGAACACGAAAGAAACTTCGTAAGAACCTACAGGCCGGAACCCTGGTCGCAACAGCGGCACGCGCTGGCCATCTGCGCCTTCTACCGGCTTTACTTTTTCTCCAGCGACTTCCGCGGTCACGATGCTCGCTCCTGCCGGTAATTCCACTTTCAGAAATGGTTGAACCATATTTTTTACGGTCAATTTCACTTCGGTCAGCGATCTGCCTTCTGTAGTTACGAGTGTGGTCACAACTGCTCGTTCTGCAATCGCGGCGAGCACACTGCTATCAGGAAATCGTGTCCACTCCAGCGCGAGGCTGGGATTTTCTGTCGGTTGCTTGTGATAACGAAACGCCGCTTGCAATGGAGATCGCGCTAGGGAACGCAAGTAAGGATTGGTTTCCTTGATGTCCATGCGCTTCAGGCTGCCGCCCTCCGTCGCCGTCAATTCCATTGTGCCGACACCTTCGACGAGCACTTCGCCCGTTTCGCGTTGCGAATTTTTGACGCTGAGGAACGGAACATCCGCCTTCGACACGCCGACCGCCTTTACCATCGAGATCAGGAACTGGTGATTTCGCTGCGCGGGTGCATTCACCTTCAAAGTCAGGACTCCCGATTGCACATCGCTTGAATCCACGGACGCGCCGGAAGCTCCCGTCACTTCATAACCAGCGGGAACCTCAACCTGGAATTGCGCAGGTTCTCCCTGAATCACGTTGATGTCGGCGAGCACGGCGAGGCGAATCTCCGCTTCACTTACGGAAACGAGTGTTTTCACGTTAGAAAGAAAGCGCACTTCGCGCGGGACGACCGGTGCAACCACTTCTCGCGTCGTCCACCAGATATTCGCGGTCTGTCCTGGCACGAGCGTCGCTTCGATCGTGGTGTTCCCGTTCGCGGACACTCGGCTGGTGATTAATCCGGGATTTAACTTCACGTTTGTATGATCGCCGGGAACTTCGAGTATCAGCCGCACGCTGCCCGCCAACGGCACGGGCAAGCTGAAGGACGCGCGGCCCGTTTCTATGTTTAGTGGCAGGCCTGCGTCGAGCACGACGGAAAACTCTGCTGGACCGGCGAGGATCGCCGTTTGTGTGCCACCTTCTTGTTCGAGCGGCAGGCCTTTGCCTTCCTGACGGGCATCGAGAATCGTCATTCCGGAAGTGAGCGCGACTTTCGTTTCACCGTGGCTAAAAGTTTCGCCTTGCAACTGGACGGTTCCCATTACAGTCTCGTTGGCGACACGCAGCTTCAAGTCTCCGCGCTTGATCGTGTAAGGCAGAGGCGCGGTTTCCACTCTTCGTGGCGATTTGTTCGCCAGTTCGAGAAGCCGGTTGTACTCCTCGAGAGGCAGCGTCACGTTCCCCGCTTGCGGAACGGGAGGAGTGATCTTGTCTTGTGCGAATACGGGGACGCTCATTAGGAATGCAATTGCCGCTATGATTTTTTTCATCGCCCACCTGCCTTTTTCTCACGCTGATAATTTAAATCCGTGCTTGGAGATTGGTTTTCGCCCGTGAGTTCGGAAACAAGAAATAGAGAGGGCCCTAAACCTTCGAAGTCGACTTTGATGGGAAGAATTCCCGCGGCCTTCCCTCCTTGCAAGGTTGCACGAAAATCGTCGACCAGCCTCTGCGTTGCAGGCAGATCGACAACTTCGCTGTTTTGCGTGAGGGCACCAATCTCCCTTCCCGCCATAGCGGCTCCGGCCACCGGACTGGCTGAAGGCGCGGGGAGCGGTGGTGGAGGTGCTGATGGAGGATTCAGCGCGGCAGAGAGCGGGTCGGCGTAAACCTCCGCACGGAATGACCCCGTCTCTGAGGTCACCTTGAAAAGCGGCGGATGGAAGACCAGCAACCCTATTCGCGATATCGGCAAGTCCACCGCGGGAAGTGCGAGCTTGAATTGTCCTTTATCATTCCACGCCGCGCCTCGGCTGATATAAACGATCTCAACCGCGAACTCCGGGGAATCTTCGCTGGCGTGGGCTTTTTCCAGCGGGAGCAGCACGCTGCCGTCGGGCGATTGCCCGGGACGAACCGGCTTTCCCGCCAGCGATGCGCTCCAAAGGGTTGCGCCTGTTGGCAGAGTAATCTTCAGGAAATTGCGCTGGTTATTCCGCACGGCATAGCGCGCCTGCACCAGCAACTTTCCTTCGTTGGTGATCAGCACGTTGTAACGTGCCTCGGCGACATTGGCCATCAGCACGGCTTGCGGCGTGTAGCGCGCTACGTTCACGGTCAGCGATCGCGCCGTCTTCGCGTCGCCTGCGCGATAGCGGAAGGCGGAGAGCGATGTCGATTGGCGGCTCGACACGATTTCGCCCAAGTCTGTTGCGTCGGCGTTTTCGAGACCTTCGGATTTGAACTCCTTAATCTCTCCGGCACCGAGGACTTCGACTGCCACGCCGCCCGTGTCGCGCTCCGTATTGAGCAGGCGAAGCAGCGGAATCTCGATCTGGCCATCGCGCGGGCTGCGCGTCTCTCCGCTCACGATGAATTTGGCGTTTTGTTCGACAGGCTCCAGAAATGTGACGGCGAGCTGCCCATTTTTCATTTCCCAATCCGCGACCATCGCGCCCGCGACTTGGTTGACCGTCACTTTGTCCGGCAGCGAAATGCGCACTTCTCGCGCAGCGCCTTGAGTTATTTCAAGGTTGACTTCGGCAACGACCGTCGTCGTGTCTTCGCCGAGCCCGGTCAATTCCGTCAGCGATCCACGCAGGCGCAACGGTTGCGTGCTGCGGTGATCTTCGGTTTTTCTTTTCCATGTAAACGTGAGCGGCTCGTTGCCGCGCGCGTAGGCCAGCCATTTGCTTTCCGCCCCGAGCTCCGTTTTCTCCGCCAAAAGTCCGCCAGTCAACTTAAGCTCAACACCCTGTCTGGGAAGGCGAACAGAAGCGCGCGTAACGCCTGAGGCGGTCGAAGGCAGGGAGATGCTCTCTTCACCAGCCGTGGATACAACCGGCAACGCTATGTCGAGCAATAGCACCGCGCGTCCCTGGCGCGAGAGTAGGGCCGAAAGTTGGTTAGTGCCTTTTCCCGCCGCGCCGGGCACCAATGAAACCAGCTTGCCGTCAAGTTTTGCTTCGCGCACGAGGAGTCCAGCTGGAATCGGGACACGGACCCAGCCATCTTTCAGTACGTCGACGGTGAGGCTCGCACGGCCCGCGGCGAGATCGCCGTCGATATGCAAATCGTAATCGACCCTTGTCAATGTGGCGTCCACCGGCGGCCCTTCCGGTTCTCGGTCGGGCGGGTACGCCTTTGCGTGCAGTGTTCGATAGTCGCTAATGGTAATCACCACCCATCCCGGCGAATGCGCTGCTGTCTGCGCGGAAGATGTGGCAGCGCAAAACAAAAGCGCCGCCACCAAGCAAACAACGAAACACCAGGTCTTGCGATATTCGAACAGGAAAGAAACGAGTGCGGTCGAGCCGGACTTTGAGCTGGTCATTGTCGACACCTCTAGTTTCGTGAAATTGCCTCGGCAGTTATTCTTCTCAACCCGGGGAATGGAGGACCGTCTTAAGAGCGATAAGCGCTGTTCCTCGACGAACAGCGTTCTCACTCTCGTTTGTTACTTCATTAGATTTAGCTCTCTAGACGCCGGGTTGCCCGCGGTCACGTTCTTAGAACGAGTTCGGCTTCGCAGCTTGCAGTTTTTCTTTTGTCCAAATGTCTCTCCTAACTAGCCCGCATAGGACTACCACCGTCTCAACTGGATTCGAAAAGTTGCGCGATGGGGCTCGCCATGCAAGAATCCCCCCATGCAAAACACAAAAAACTGGGTCACTTTCGTATGCCTGCTGCTCGGCTTTTTCTGCGCCACTTCGGCGAACGCTCAAATCACGCGTCCGGACTCCGAAAAACAGCTCGCGCACGACATCTACAAGCAATTCATTGAGGTTCAGTCCGGGTTTACGACGGGCGCGACCACTCCAGTAGTGGAAATAGCCGTTGCGCGCCTGAAAGCTGCCGGTTTCCCCGACGCGGACATTTTCGTTGGCGGCGCGATTCCCAAGAAAGCTAATCTCGTCGTTCGCTATCACGGCACCGGTGCGCAAAAACCCATTTTGTTGCTGGCCCACATCGACGTTGTCGAAGCCAAGCGCGAAGACTGGAGCACCGATCCATTTCAGTTCATCGAGAAGGATGGCTTCTTTTACGGCCGCGGCACCGGCGACGACAAAGCTCAAGCCGCTGTCTGGATCGCCAATCTCATCCAATACAAAAAAGAGGGCTTCAAGCCCGACCGCGACATCATCGTGGCGCTCACTGCGGACGAAGAAGGCGGCGGGCCGTACAACGGCGTTGACTGGTTGCTGAAAAATCACCGCGATTTGATCGAGGCGGACCTGGCACTCAACGAAGGCGGCTGGGGCGAAGAATCCAAAGGCAAAAAGATTTCGAACGACTTGCAGGTCAGCGAAAAGTACGTACTGAATTTCCGCTTCGAAGTGCACAACAAGGGCGGCCACAGCTCGATGCCGGTTCACGACAACGCTATCTATCATCTTGCCGGAGCGCTGACGCGCCTCGGCGAATTCGGCTTCCCTCTGAAAACCAATGAGGTCACTTCGGCTTATTTCCAGCAAATGTCAAAAATCGAAACCGGCCCGATTAAGGATGATCTCGCAAAGGTCCCTTCCGGTTTGCAAGAAGCGATGGAGAAAGTTGCTGCGGCTTCGCCCGCTTGGAACTCCACTCTGCGCACAACTTGCGTCGCCACGATGCTCGAAGGCGGCCACGCTATCAACGCGCTGCCTCAGCTCGCGGCAGCCACCGTGAACTGCCGCGTGCTTCCGGAGGATTCACCCGAATATGTTCTCAGTACACTGCAGAAAGTCGTCGCGGATGATCAGGTAAGCGTCAAGCAGTTGAGCGACTTTAGCAAAGCAGCCGCGTCCCCGATGCGCCAGGACCTCTTGAAAGCCGTCAGCGAAATCACCAACAGCATGTGGCCCGGCGTTCCCACTGTTCCCATCATGGTGATGGGCGCCACCGACGGCCGCTACCTGCGCGCTGCCGGTATTCCTTGCTACGGCATTCAGGGGTTTTTTATGGACCGCGACGATATCCGCTTCCACGGCCGCGATGAGCGCATGGGCGTGCAGTCTTTCTACGAGGGCCAAGCTTTCCTATACGAACTCGTCAAGCGGCTTTCGACACCGGCCAAATAAGACTCAAGCGGTGAGCAACGATGTCTAGCAAAGACGCGGTCACGCATTCTGCCGCAATCGCACAATGAGGTTATGCACGCTCCGCGCCAAGTCTGCCACTTCTCCGCGGCCTTCAATTTCAAGCTCGATGGCATTATCTCCCTGCGCGGCGTGATCCACGGCTTCCCGCAAACTGATGAGTGGCTTCACCACTTGCCGTGGCAAAATAAAACTCACCCAAATGCTGAAAAGCAGCGTAATCGCGGAAACAATGCTCAGCGACCACTCCGCCTGATGAAGTAAATGGCGGGCTTCTCGATGATCGTTCTCCACTCGCTTCCAATTTTCTGTCTCTAGTTGCGTCAGATCCTCAAGCACTTCCTGAATCGAGCTTTGCAACTCGGCCGTAACGGGTGCCAAACCGGGATTGCCTTCCTGAACGGTCTCGGCGATCTGCGTGTCAAACGACCCAACGCGGTCCCGCAACTCTTCAATCAACTGATCGCGCTTTTTAACCCTTGCTCCACGCAACAGATCGTTCAGATCTTTTTCATACGCACGCACGACGGCCTGGATGCGGTCGGCGTCTCCCTGCCCCGGCTGCCCCATCGCGGCAACCGCTGCGGCAAACCTTTGTTCATAAACGCCGAGTGCCTCCAGCGCCTTCTGTGTTTCTCCCAGGTCTTCTGGCTGCAGATCCTGCATCTGGCTTAAAATCTGCCGGGTTTTACCCAACGATTCATGGTTCGCCGCTAGATAGGCGGGGTCATGCAGCAATAAATAATTTCGTTCCGCGCGCCGCGCTTCCAAGGTTTCGATGGAAGCCTGCTGCGCCAGCGTGGCCGCCGGCGCGTCCACGTTTACGATACGGTCCACGATCCAACCCATCTTGAACAGGTAGTAGACCGAGAGGAAAATCACCGGCACCAAAATAAATCGTGCAATCGCCAGACTGTACGCCACTCTCTTGCGCAGAGAATTTCCTGGCGCCAGTATCTTGAATTTTTTCCGGATTCCAAATCTCATAAGCCGGCCCCCGCAAAAGAGTCTTCTCTTTGCTGCCCGATTGTATGTCAGCAACCCATGGCCCGCGCGTCCTTTTGCGTACCGGTCGGTCTCGCGTCACGCCACCCTGGCCAACTCTTTGGCATTGCTCAGCATCTGGAAGAGCAATAGCATTCCAGCTAACATCGCTACGCTTTAGTTGGCGATTGGGGGGACCTAATGAAGCACACCTCGCAGGTAGCCTTGGTTCTCGGTTCATCATGCTTCTTCGTTCCCGCAGCCCCTGGCCAAACAACTTCCGCCGTCGTGGAGCAGCAGCTTGCGCCTTCAGCAGCGCACCCTATTACTTGCAAAATGCCGTTCGGCCCCGTCATGAGCATGATGAGATCGGGATCAACCGCTCCCTACTCCGGGGTGCGGGAATATTCCAGTGTCCAAACTCTTGCCGACGGAACGCACATCTCTCATAAACAGGGGCCCGAAAAAATGTACCGCGATTCGCAGGGAAGGATTCGAACGGAGCGAGCCTTCTGCATCGGCACCGCCGACAGCCCGGATGCAGCCCTCGTGGAAATTCGCGATCCCGTTTCGGGCTTTGCCTATATCCTCGACACGCAAAGCCAGATAGCCCATCGCTTTGCTTTGCAAGTGAGGCAGTCCACATCTGCTCCCCGAGCCGCGACAAACACGAGCTCCGCCGAACTTCCGTTGAAGACCGCTGTTCCCCACCTGTATCCGTCGAGGCCAAGCATGACTTCGGAGTCGCTCGGCACTCAAACGATGGAAGGCGTTTCCGTCGAAGGCCTGCGTACGACAGAAATAATTCCGGAAGGATTCGAGGACAACGACCGGCCCATCACCGTCACGCGCGAAACCTGGACGTCGCCGGAGTTAAAAATCGCCGTCCTCACAAAACATAGCGACCCCCGAAATGGCGAAAGCACGGATCGCCTTACCAACATCGATCTCTCGGAACCGGCCCTGTCTTTGTTTCAACCGCCGCCTGGCTATAAAATCGTCGAAGAGCCGGAACGCGTAACACTAACCTTCACGCGCCCCTGAGTCGGGCCGATTATTTCTTGACGGTTTGAATCAGCGCATCAATGGCGTCGACGCTGTCGATAAGCTCCTGGTCAAAACCAATCTCGGCGAAATTTACGCCGAATTTTTCCTCAAGGAACACTACGATCTCTACGGCATCCACGGATGCCAGCCGCCCGCCGAGCAGGAGCGAAGCATCATCCGAGAAGGGCTGTTTGTCTCCCTTTTGCAGAAGCAATTCTTTTAAGTACTTGCGAATCTCTTCCCGGTGGTCCATGTGTTTTCCTCAAGTCGTCAGATTAAAAAGATGTGCGAGAAATCGGAAATGTTCCGAGATCGGGTAGGTTCGCTCCGTGTATGCAAAAATGTTAAGCAGGCAGTAAAACAGAGCGACGCAGAACGTTGGCACAACATGCCCGCGGAAAAACCCCGCAGGCGGCGGGCGACGCTTGCGCACCTGAGAAATGCAGATGGCCGTTGCCAGCACTGTGCAATAGAAAATATAGACGTGAAAAGCTGTTAGCGATCGCCAGAGGCCTAGCTGCGAGATATAGCTCAGATAAAAAATGTAATGGTAAAAAGCATTTCCAAATCCGGCGGCGGCAAACGTGGCCACGGCGATGCGCACCTTTTTGTGCTTCTTGAAGTAATTCAGAAAGACCGGATAAAAAAAGAAGTCAACCATCAGCTCTTTGAAATAGAAATAGTAGCGGTTCCAGAATTCCGCAATCGTCCGCGATGACAGCGGCCGGTAGGTGTTGCGCAGCGCGTTGAATCCCGCCATGCGGACACAGGCCACGATGCGATGACCGATGATGGAGATGGAAAGAATATCGCCGAGGAATCCAGTGATCATGCTGGCCCAGCAGGTGTACCAGGGATACGGGACACGGTTCACACTGTGCAGGAAAGCATCCGTGAAGGTCGGGATCGCCATGAAACCATGGACGCATATAGAAAAATATTTCGAGAAGAGCCCGATCAACAGAGACCATGCAAGCAGCTTTAGTCCTTTCAATTGCGTAGCGGCGAGTTGGTCAGCGTCCTTTGCTTCGATGCGTCGCAAATAGCCCGAGCCTTTCACAAACGGAGTCGTAGGCGACCCCCAAAAAGGACGATAGGTCCCGAGCTGATAAGCGAAATCATCGCGGCCGGGCGCGCGGCAATCTAACAAGGAGTAACCGATGAACCAGATATAAGCGCCAAAGGTCGCCGTGAACTCCCAGACCGTTAAATACCGCGGGGTGTCGTTTGGAAAATAAACCGCAAAGACGATGAGCAGCGAGTAGCCGCCCAAAAGAATAAAGACGGGGTGGCGGCCGATGAATGAGCGGGGCAATGCGGCGACTAGCCAGAAAAGCATTGCGCCGATGGCAATGACGAAGATAAGCAGCGCCGAACTGTACAGAGGATGCAGCCAATTTGTCCACGGAACCGCAAATGTAAAAAGAAGAGTGAGGATGGTAAGTAGAATTCTGCGCGGCACAGGCACAAACGTGATGGCAGCCAGGCCGAGGCTGAGCGGAATCCAATCTTTCATGGCGAAACGCAGGCCAAGGGCAAACAAAGCCAAGATTAAAAGCTTGCCGACCGCTGTCTTCGCAAACTTCGTGACGGCCGGATAGGTTTCGATTCGCGGGATAATGCGAAAATTCATAAGCCAACTTTGGATGCGGCCAGGAAGTGCGTCTGGGGTTGTGGCGGCTTGTGTGCTCAACACTTTGCCTCGGTCGGTATTCGGCCATTCCTAGTTGGCATAGGCGGAGTGACTTCAGAATTCCACCGAACAGGCGCGACAAATCGCGACCGTAACGGCGACATTTTCACAGTACCACCGGAAACTGGGTACGCTTCCCTGAACCGAGGGTGATTGCGGAATACGACAACGGCTTTTAGGACAATCCGGCTCGAGGGACATACAAGCACGCGCGCGCGCAGAGGAATCCTCAGGCGGGCGAGGTATTCGGCATTGGCAATGCGTCGAGGTTTCGTTCACTGGGTGGGATCACGGGGATAGCGTCGACCACGACGACACCCACCTCGGATATGTCAGCAGGAAATCTCTCTTCGATGAACTCGTGCAACGTCTGAATCAGTTTTCCGGCGAGGTTTGCTTGACCAGGAGTGTTCGCATAATGCGCACAATTTTCACTTACAATCGCCGGCCTGGGCCAAGCAATTTCAGCCTCAACCGCGGGTGCTACTCGCGGAATCCGCCTGAACAAGGCGTCAAAGCTGCCATGCGGCTGCTCGTTCATCCAACTCAAATCCAAGAGAAAACCGAGATCGTCAGCCATTCTGCCAAGCGCTTCCGGGTGGACGCTATGAGTCACGGCCTTCGCCACTGATTCTTTCACCTCAGAAACTGTTCGAGTCATCTCGGCATTCGCAATCTCCTTCATTGCGGCGACATCGCTTTGCAACCGGGCGTTCGGGACATTCTTTAGCCCAAGCATCTCGCACTCGGATTTTTCAAGAACTTCTCGTACGGATTCCAAACTTAGCCTCATGCCATCCCAGTCGAGCCAGTCAGGCTCGATGACTTTTTCAATTTTCGTGCCCACCGAGAGAACTGCGTCAAATCGAAACCGATTCATCTCATTGTCGAAGCGCCCCCGTTTGGGTTTGATCTCCACTCGTGAAATCCTGGGGAATCGCAGCTGAAGAGCAAGGAAGAAAGAAGGCGATAGTAATAACTCTTCCTGCTGTCGCAAGCGTCGAGCTATCCGCTCACGCAACTCAGCAACATTCATCGACGGAGGCGCTTGGTACGATTCCACCGAAAATGCGTACGTCTCTATCAAAGGTAAACTGCGCAGATCACCGAGAAAGATTTTGCCGCCCGGCTTGGTGACTTCCAGTGTCTGTCCTAGGACGCGCATCAGGTACGCGACGCTGGGAAAGTATTGGACGACGGAATTGATAATTACCGTATCAAAGGAGTTCGGAACGAATCCGTCAAAATTGTCGGCTGATCTTTCGATAAGCGTTATTGCGTCAGCCGATTCACCGGATTGCGCCAGCTGCTCTTCTATCCTCTGCAGTGCCGCCTTGGATTGATCCGCGCCTACGTAGCGTTTGCAATTCGGCGCAATGCGCAACAATAGCAGGCCAGTGCCGCAGCCAATTTCCAATATCTCCCGAGGCCGGAGAGCCAATATTTCCTTAACTGACTCATCCACCCACTCACGCATCTCTTCCGCGGGAATCGGCTTCCTCGTATAGCTGCTGTTCCACCCGGCAATGTTGAATGCGAGAGGCGAAGATGCCGCTTCCTTCCCGAACTGCATCAAGTCAAATGTCTTGCGCCACTTTTGTAGACGCTTGCGTTCTTCATCTGTTCCGGAGAGCAAACCATCCAGATAGCTCGCTTCCGGAACGATATAGGCGACAAGCTTGTGCTCGCCAGGGTTCACTTCACGCGAAACAATTGCGGCATCGCGAACGCCCGGGTGCTCTCGCAAGGCGGCCTCGACATCACTTAACCGCATTTTGTTTTCCTTGCGCGGCGAGTTCGGCAAGTTCTTTGCGGTTTATTTTCCCGTTGGCGTTCAGCGGGATCGATTCGACGTGATGTACGGTTGACGGCACCATGTAGCTCGGAAGCCGCTTCTTGATAAGAGTTCTCAAGCCAGTATCGTCGGCGCCCATTCGTCCACAGACGAACGCCACTATGCCGCTGGCCGAGCCGTGTTCGACAGGCCAGGCAATAACCGCAACGGAATCGGTTTCGTAAACTTCGCGCAAGTGGGCTTCGATTTCTTCAAGCTCCACGCGGAGACCGAGCACTTTCACCTGGTTGTCGATCCTCCCGAGGTGATGGAAAACGCCGGAAGTATCGCAATAAGCCAGATCGCCGGTGCGATACCAGCGGCGGCCGGCCAGCGTGGGAAAGCACTTTTCGCTCAGCTCAGCATCTCCGAAATAACCCGAACTGAGCTGCGACCCAGAGAGAAGCAGCTCTCCATTCTGTTCATTCGGAACAAATTTTAAAGCTTCATCGACAATGGCAGCTTCCATTCCGGGAAATGGGGTGCCGATAGCAACCACGCCGCGCGCCGGCGTGGCGTTTTCCGGGCCATGAAAACGTTGCCCGATGCAAACGACAGTCGCTTCCGTGGGGCCGAAAAGATTGTCGACAACGCTGTTTGGAGCCGCGGCTTTCCACATCGACGCAGAAGCGACGGGCAGCGGTTCTCCCGCAAAAAAAGAATAACGAAGGCTGGTCATGGAATTTGGAGCGAGTAATTTCATGCGCTGCATGCTCGCCGCGATGGATGGGACGGTGAACACGATCGTAGGACGATGCCGCTGAATGAATGAAGATGGAGCCATCATTTGGGTCGCAGGAACGACAAGTAGCGCAGCGCCGTATTTCCAGGTGACAAAAAGATCGAACACGGAAATGTCGAAAGTTATTTCGGTAATGCCCGCCATGCGGTCGGTCGGCTGAATTGCATATTGCGACTGCATAGCTTCGACAAAGCTAGCGACAGCGCTAACCGGTATCATCACGCCTTTGGGGATTCCCGTCGTGCCTGATGTAAAAATAATGTACGCGGTATGGTCTGGCGAAACCTCGATGGGCTTGTCCGATGGATCGAAAGCGGGAAGCACATCGCGGCCAGAAATGATGACTTTCGTGCCGTCCTCGAGGTTGCGTTCGGATGACGTGGGAATTCCGGGGGCCAGGATATTTCGCGGGCCGCGGCTGAGGACGCGGTCGCTCAGAAGCGCCAGCCCATTCGAATCGACGATCAGCGCGTCCAGCGCAATGCGCTCGAAATGTTGCAGAAGGCGCTCTTCAGGATATTTCGGACTCAGCGGAATGTAAGTGCCGCCTGCCCAGCTTGCGCCCAGGATGCCGAGATACGTTTCTGGAGTTCGCGAAGCAAGAATCCCGACGCGAGGTGCTTTCGAATGAGAACGAGTTCGCAGCCATTCGGCGATGGGCTGGACTTGTTCCCGCAATCTCGCATACGTGAACTGCGCATCGCCAACGGTTAAAGCGAGGTTCTCCGGATGAGCAAGAGAGCTTTCATAAAAAGGGTGGGAGAGGTTGTAGTGCACGTTTTTTCTTCGCGGTTCAATAAAAAAGGATACCAGTCCAAGTTGCGTTCGCAGGGCGAGAGGCGAGAGCGCTGTGTTGGAAAGGACAACCGAAAGTCGTGTAGACCGGTCCGAGGCGTCCGACGGAGCAACTCCGAGTTGAGAACGATCGTGGTTGGACTGGACAAAGACGGCGGTTCATTATTGAATGCGGTTGCATGAGTGACAGGCAGAGAAAGAGAGTTTTCCCATGGCTCAGCCGGAAGTCGACCTTAGTAAAAAGTACGATGCAGTGATAATCGGATCGGGCGCTGCCGGAGGAATGGCGGCGCATGTTCTGACGACCCACGGGCTGCAAGTTTTGCTGCTCGAAGCGGGAAAGAAATTGGACATCGAGAAGGAATTGCGCTCGATGCAATGGCCTTACGACAATGCGCAGCGGGGAGCGCTTCCGCCCGATTCGCATTCCATTAGCTTCAATGAGTACACCATTCGAAGGCCACCTTACGGCCCGGGCTTTGAAAAATCGAAAAATCTTTACAGTTACATCGGGAACAGCGACTACACGAAGAACATCGTGGTCAACGAACGGGATAATCCTTTCACTGGAACAAACTACGCCTGGGTGCGCGCACGATGCCTGGGAGGCAAGACAAATATTTGGGGGCGTCTCGCGCTGCGGCTCTCCGATTATGACTTCAAAGCCAAAGATCGCGACGGCTTCGGCGAAAACTGGCCCATCAGTTACAGCGACATCGCTCCTTATTACGACAAGGTGGATCTCTATCTCGGCATTACCGGCGTAAAAGAAAATCTGCCGTACCTGCCAGACAGCTTGTTTCAACGCCCGACGAAACTGAATTGTGCCGAGGTGACGCTCCAGCAAGGGCTAAAGAAAATGGGGCGCGTTCTGACGCAATACAGAGCGGGCGTAACCACCGACGGGCTGAAGCACAACAAATATCGTAGCCGCTGCTATGGGCGCGGCGCTTGCGAACGAAAAGGTGGCTGCGATATTCACGCCGCGTTCGATTCGCCAACCGGACTGATTTACCCCGCAATGGATACCGGCAACCTCACGTTGCGCACGAATTCGACCGTTCGAGAAATCACCGTCGATCCAGCCACTGGCAAAGCTTCTGGCGTGCACTTCACCGATTCGCAGACGATGAAAGACTACACGGTGCGCGGCAAAGTTGTGATTGTTGCGGCCTCGACGCTCGAATCCGCTCGGTTGCTCTTACTCTCGAAGTCGCGGCTCTATCCGAACGGGCTCGCCAACTCGAGTGGTCATGTCGGACATAATTTCTGCGAACACGTGATGGGACCAGGCGTGGCGGGTCAGGCCAGAGACCTCGTAGGAAAACCTTCGACGCTCGACGATGGCCGTCCGGGCGGTTTTTATCTGGCACGCTTTCGCAATCTCAAAGAAAAAAACCCGAATTTCATCCGCGGCTATGGATTTGAAGGCGGAAGCGGAAGCAGCATGTTTCCGGCAGGCACAGACCAACCCGGGTTTGGCGCTTCGTTCAAAGAAGAAATCCGGAAAAATCAGGGCTCGTACATCGGCATGGGAGCTTTCGGCGAAGTGCTGGCGCGCTACGAAAACTATGTGGACCTCGACCCGGTGGTGAAAGACAAGTGGGGCATCCCGGCGCTGCGCTTTCACTATAAATTCGGCGAGAACGAACACAACATGGTCAAGGACATGAAGGAGACGGCTCAGGAAATGGTCGAGGCGGCCGGCTTCAAAATTATTTATGTGAACGACCGGGTGCTCACCGAAGGATGGTCCATCCACGAACTCGGTACGGCGCGCATGGGGAATGATCCCAAGACTTCTGTGCTAAACCAATTCCAGCAGTCGCATGACGTGAAGAATTTGTTTGTAGTGGATGGCAGCGCTTTCGTGAATGCCAGCTGCCAGAATCCGACCTGGACGATCATGGCGCTCTGCTGGCGTTCGTGTGACTACCTGGCGGATCAATTAGCCAAGAACGAGCTGTAGAGTCGCATGAACCGCGAAAAAGAAAGCGTAGGAAGTGTGAGGAGGCGAAATGTCCACGAATGACCCCGTCAATTTGAAGCAGGATCGGCGTCAGTGGTTGAAAGCTTCCGCGACCGTCCTGGGCGCGGCAGTTTTGCCCCTGTCCGGAACGGTTGCGGAAGGCTTACCGGATAATTTGCAAGCTGCACAGCCCGCCGCCGGAGCAACACCCGCTGCAACGGCCGCGTCGGCGAGCTCAAGCGGGCGTTTTTTCACTCCAGCGCAGCACGCGATGATCGAAGAGTTGTCTGAGACGATCATTCCGGCAGATAGCCATTCCGGCGGAGCAAAAGCCGCGAAGGTCGCTGACTATATCGAGCAAAGAATTAGAGAAAGTGTGGACGAACAGCAGAAGGCGCTCTGGCGCGAAGGTCTGCGACTGATGGAGTCTATGAGCCAGCACTACAATGGAAAATCCATCGTGGATTCAAGCACGGATGAAAAAATCGCGATCCTCACGGTGCTTTCGGATAACGCGCAACTGGTTGAGCTTCCGGAAGTGCGTTTTTTCCACGAGTTAAAAAGTTTGACGGTCCGCGGCTACTACACCAGCAAAATCGGCATTCACGACGATCTCGAATACAAAGGCAATCGTATTCTGATGGAGTTCGTCGGCTGCGACGACCCCACCCCGCCGACTACCTAGTAGATGGGTCGGTGCTTCTCGATACCTGCCTTGGCAAAATTGCCCTGCATGGCCGGATACCTTCCAATAGCCCTCATTTCGCCTGGCGAGCGGAGCCTTTGGCCAGCTCGCGGAAGGACGTCCAGCGGGAACAATGACACAGCCAAGACGTATCTATAATATGTAGCGTCAAAAGAGACGCGCAAAGCCGGAAAGCACTCGTGGAGTGTCCGGTCATGGGACACAGATTCCCATATACGGCCAAGCGGGCGGGATTCCGTCTTAGGCGATGTGCCGTAAGCCATTGACAAATCGGGGCTTTAAGCGAATTCTGTTAGGTAAGGGATTTGCGCCTAGGAAGGGCGCTGACTACTATGGACATCCAAAGACCATCTAACGCAAGAGCCAAGAAAATCCGGCGGATTGCCTACGGCACCGTCGCACTTATGTTGCTGGGCGGGGTCACATACGCCCTGTCGAAGCTGAAGCCTGCCGCACCAGCGGTCGACAAAGGCACGGTCTGGTCGGACACCGTCAAGCGCGGCCCAATGCTGCGCGAAGTCCGCGGGCTGGGGACGCTTGTACCCGAAGACATTCGTTGGATCGCAGCGCAAACGGATTCGCGCGTGGATCGCTGGGTATTGCGTCCCGGCGCGATCGTCAAGCCCGATTCCATCATTATGGAGCTGAGCGACCCCACCTTGTCGCAAACCGCCCTCGACGCGGAGCTCCAGTGGAAGGGTGCGCAGGCGGATTTGGCGAACCTCCAGGTACAAGTAAACAGCGATCTGATGAACCAAAAGGCAACCGAGGCTGGAGTGCGCAGCGATTACGAGCAGGCAAAAATCCAGCATGACGTGGATGTGAAACTTGTGAAGGAAGGCCTCACGGCACAGCTGATTGAAAATCTGTCCAGAGTGAAGGTAGAGCAACTGGCGATTCGCGCCCAACTCGAGGGAGACAAGACCAGAATCGCCGCGGATTCCGGACATGCGCGGATAGCAGCACAACAGGCAAAGGTCGATGAAACGGAAGCCCTCTATCACCTGAAAAAGAGCCAAGTGGATGCCCTGCATGTTCGCGCGGGTATCGACGGCGTGCTGCAACTGGTACCGGTCGAAGTCGGCCAGCACATAACCCCCGGCACAAACCTGGCGCGCGTCGCTGATCCGAAGAAACTCAAAGCGGAAGTTAAAATCGCGGAAACACAAGCAAAAGACGTGCTGATCGGGCAAAAGGCTTCGATTGATACGCGCAACGGAATCGTTGGCGGACACGTTTCGCGAATCGACCCCTCGGTGGTAAATGGAACGGTTACGGTGGACGTGACGATCGACGAACCCCTTCCCAACGGCGCGCGGCCGGATTTGAGCGTCGACGGCACGATCACACTCGAAAATCTGAAGGATGTGCTGTTTGTTGGCAGGCCAGTGCACGGGCAGTCCGACAGCACGATTGGACTCTTCAAGCTTACTGAAGACGGTTCAGAAGCCACGCGCGTCAACGTGAAGCTGGGCCGCAGTTCCGTCAATACGATCGAAATCCTGGATGGCTTGAAGGTCGGCGACAAGGTGATTTTGTCCGACATGTCGGCCTGGGACAATTTCGATCGCATCCGTCTGAATTAGAGCGGCTGCTACGCGGCTAGCGGCCAGCCGGCAAACGAGTTCGGGGTTACATTTTACCTTTCCGTGAACGGAAGTTGGGTTTTTCTTCCGGAGGCCCAGTTGCAGACTCTCTGGCAAGACATTCGCTACGGGTTGCCAATGTTGGCGAAGAATCCGGGCTTCACAGCAGTAGCCGTTGCCACGCTGGCCCTCGGCATCGGCACAAATACCGCGATATTCAGCTTGGTGAGCGGCGTCATGCTGCGATCCTTGCCGGTAGGCCATCCTGAACAATTGGTCGTCGCGAGTAGGAGGGGCTGATGCAAGTCCTGTTCCAGGACATTCGGTACGGATTGCGAATGCTGGCAAAAAATCCAGGATTCACGGCAGTCGCCGTTCTGGCGATCGCTTTGGGCATCGGCGTCAACGCGGGGATCTTCTCCGTTCTGAACGGAGCAGCGCTGAGGATGTTGCCCGTGCCCAGCGCCGGACAGATTGTCAGTGTGGATCAGATTTTTCACGGAAGTGTGAACCGCGATGTTCACGGCGAGCCGACCCTCTTTTCTTATTCCGAATATCAGGACTACCGCGCAAACAATCGTGTTTTTTCCGGCTTGCTGGCTTACGAACCTTTTCTGAACGCGACACTTGCCGGTGGCAGGGCCCGCCAACTCTACGGGCAACTCACTTCTTGCAATTATTTTGATGTGCTGAGCATGCATCCCGCGGAAGGGCGCGGATTTGTAGAGACGGACTGTGCCGTACCCGGTCAAGGCGCGGTTGTAGTGCTCAGCGATGAATTGTGGCAAAGCGCGTTTGGGGCGGATGCTTCTCTTGTCGGCAAACGAGTGATTCTGAACCGCACGCCATTTACCGTAATCGGCATCGCGCCGCAGGGATTCGGGGGCACGGAGCCGATTCCCAGCGCGTTCTGGGTGCCCATCACCATGCAGCCAGCGATGGAGCCTGACCGCGATTTTCTCGGGGACGCTAACGTGAGCTGGCTCTCATTACTTGGCCGCGCGCGCCCGGGCGTTTCGATGAGCCAGGTGCGCGCTGACCTGAGCGTTATCGCCAGCCGGATTGATCAGCAGCATCCCGGCCGTAAAACATCTTTGTCGATTCGAACCGCTACGTTTCTGGGACGGCCGGAAGAACACAATTTTGTAATGGCAGCGGCTGCCGTAATCTTGATCGGCTTTGGTTTGGTGCTGCTGATCGCCTGCGCGAACGTGGCGAACTTGATGCTGGCCCGGGCCACTGCGCGGCAAAAAGAAATCGCCGTAAGACTCTCCGTGGGTGCGAGCCGCTGGAGATTGATTCGGCAATTGCTGACCGAGAGCGTGATGCTAGCGCTGATGGGAGGCGCCCTTGGTTCGGTTCTCGCCTTCTGGTCCTTCGAAGGAATTTCGCATTTCGTGATTTCGCGTTTGCCGCATGGCTTTCCGCCGCTGGCCTTCAATCTGACTCCTGACATTCGCGTGCTGGGCTATGCGTTGCTTCTAACGCTGATCACAGGAGTGGCCTTTGGACTGGCGCCTGCGCTCCAGGCATCGCGTGCCGATTTGAACACCACTCTAAAAGGCGTGGACGGTGGAACGGGCGGGCGCACGGGCGGTGGGTTTCTGCGGCATTCTCTGGTTGCCGCGCAAGTAGCGGTTTGCATGATTTTGCTCATCGCGGCGGGACTCCTCTTGCGCGGGCTTTATTTTGCGCAGACCGTCGATCCAGGATTTGCAATGAGCGGAATTTCTGTGGCGTCCTTGGATCTGCGGACGCAAGGGTATAAAGAGAAACCGGCGGCCGCGTTTGAGCAGCGCCTGAAGGAAAAAGTCGCGGCGTTGCCTGGGGTAGACAGCGTCATCGAGGCCAGACAGATTCCCCTCAGCGATGATCATAGCGGAACTAATTTCTCACTCCCCGGGAAAGGCGACGAGTTTCAGATCGAAGACAATGCCGTTTCACAAGGTTATTTTTGCATGCTGGGGATTCCCATCGTTCGCGGCCGCGACTTTACGGAAGAGGAAGTCCACGCTGGAGCAAAGGTAGCGATCATCACAGAGACAACAGCAAAAAGCCTGTGGCCTGGAGAAGATCCCATCGGGAAGACATTGCGAGAGGGAAAAAACACGGACCTGCAAATCGTGGGCATTGTCAGAGACGCACAGGTTTCGCACCTTGGCGAAAAGCCCAAGCTATTTGTTTACTTGCCCGCAGGACCCAAAGAACAATCGCAGCTCCACCTGATGATTCATGGCGGCGGAGATTTTGCGGCCGTTGCCGCGGGCGTTCGCGGCTTAGCCAACGGGCTGGATCCGGATGTCATGGTGGACGTGACTCGGCTCGAAGACAATCTGGAAGTTTGGCGCACGCCGGCCCGCATCGTGGCGGCGCTTGCAGGCTCGTTAGGTGTCCTGGGATTGCTGCTCGCATCTATCGGAGTGTATGGAGTGGTGTCTTACGCGGTCAGCCGGCGAACGCGAGAGATTGGCATTCGCATGACGCTCGGAGCGGACGGTCGAGAGGTTATGAATCTGATGCTGCGCCAGAGCATGCGTCCGGTCCTGATCGGCGGCGCGATTGGAATTGGCGGTTGCGCGGCGGTTTCCTGGGTTCTCTCGAGCATGCTTTTCGGAATCAGCGCGCATGATCCCATCGCATTTCTGTTGGTGCCTGCATTTTTGATCGGAATCGCGCTCCTGGCGAGCTACGTTCCAGCGCGGCGAGCGACAAGAGTAAATCCTGTGGTGGCCCTGCGATATGAATAACGCTTTGCGGAACGCGCAAGATTCGATCGGAAGAAATTCATGATAATGCTGTGGCAAGACATTCGCTACGCGCTGCGCATGCTGTCAAAGTCCGCCGGCTTCAGCGCTGTAGTCATCCTCACACTAGCGCTCGGGATTGGCGCGAACACGGCGATTTTCAGTGTGATAAGCGCCGTGCTTCTGCGGCCGCTTCCCTTTCCGCAATCCGAACGGCTCGTTGCGCTTCACGGCATTGATCTTCGGACGGGCGAGACCGGTCGGCCGCTCAGTTACCCAGACTTTTCCGATCTGCGCACACAGAGCCAATCCCTGGAAACGGCGTCAGCGTACGACACCAGCACCTCAACGATTACTGGCGCCGGTGCGCCCCTGCACATAGATGTTGGAGTCGTCTCCGCGAACTTTCTGAGCGTCCTGCGCGCGAAGCCCATGCTGGGGCGCGAGTTTGCAGCGACGGAAGACAAGCCGGGAATTCATGTTGTTCTGCTAAGCCACCGCTTGTGGAGAGCGCGCTTCGCAAGCGACCCAAAAGTCACCGAGAAACAAATCGTGTTGGACGGGAAACCGTATGTCATCGCCGGGGTGATGCCGCCAGAATTTCAATTCCCGCTCGACTCGCAGCCTATGGATCTTTGGATGACCATGGCCGTCGAGGGTGAATATCAGAAAGAGCGCGGCTCGCATTATCTGTCGGCGATTGGGCGCCTAAAAAACGGTGTGACGTTGGCAACTGCCAACGCAGAGGCTGCGGGAATCAGTGAGGGGCTTGCAAAACAATACCCGGATACAGACGGTCATATGGGAATGACGCTGCAGCCCGAGAAAGAAGCTATGGTTGGCAATGTGCGCCCCGCACTGCTGATGGTCCTCGGTGCCGTGGGATTTCTGCTGCTGATTGCTTGCGCAAACGCAGCAAATCTCTTGCTGGCCCGCGCAGCGGGACGTCAACGCGAGATGGCCATTCGCGCCTCGCTGGGGGCAGGCAAGAGCCGAATCCTTCGCCAGCTTCTGACAGAGAGCGTAATGCTTTCTCTGGCAGGAGGGACTCTGGGGCTCCTACTGGCGGTTTGGGGAACAGCGGCGCTTGTGAATCTTCCATCACTCGATATTCCGCGACTCGCTTCTGCCGGAGTGGATCTGGGGGCCCTTGCGTTCACTCTCGCGGTTTCGGTCATTACGGGAATCGTGTTCGGTCTGGCGCCGGCGCTGCACGCTTCGCGGTTTAACTTATTTGGATCGTTGAAAGAAGGAGGCCGGACAGCAACAGGTGGAACGGGTCGTTCGCGAATCCGCAGCCTCCTCGTGATTTCTCAGGTGTCGCTCGCCGTGGTGCTGCTGATCGGCGCGAGCTTGCTGATCGAAAGCATGTTCCACTTGTTGCATCAATCGCCCGGTTTTGACCCCAAAGGCGTGATGGCCTTCAATCTCGATTTGCCCGACGCCCGCTACGGCAAACCGGCGCAATCGGCTGATTTTTTCAAGAATTTGCTGGAGAAGGTCCGCGCGGTGCCCGGCGTGAAAAGCGCCAGCGCGGTCATGCCTCTGCCCCTCACGAGCAATTCTCTTCGAACATCGTTTGAAATCGAAGGCCGCCCAATGGCAAAGAGCGACCTGCCGCGAACCTTTATTCGCGCGGTAGGTCTGGATTATTTCGCGACGATGCGCATCCCGTTGATGGCGGGTCGCGAATTCAACGAACGAGACGATCGCCACGCGCCTCATGTCATCATCATCAATCAGACGCTGGCGCGAAAATTCTTCTCCGGCGAAAACCCCATCGGCAAGCACATGAAACCGGGAATGAGCGCCGACAAATCCGACTCCATGTGCGAAATCGTCGGAGTCGTGGGCGACATAAAGCACCGGAACCTGTGGCAGCCGCCCGATCCCGAGTCCTACGTTCCTTACGAGCAGAATTCCATTGGAGCCATGGACATTGTGGTGAGGTCCGAAGCGGACCCCATGACCCTGCTTCCGGCGATGCGTGCGCAAGTCTTGGCGCTGGACGCGGAGCTCCCCATCTACAAAGCGCAAAGGATGGAAGAGTATGTGACTGCGTCAGTTGCCCAGCGGCGATTCACGAGCCTGCTTTGCTCCATTTTTGCAGGTGCCGGATTGCTTCTCGCGGTTGTTGGGCTGTTCGGTGTGATGTCCTATAGCGTCGCACAGCGCACACACGAAATCGGCGTGCGTGTCGCGGTAGGCGCAGCCAAAACGGACATATTGCAGCTCATTCTGAAGGAAGGAATGGGTATCACCATTGTGGGCATCGTCGTTGGACTGTTTGGAACGCTGGCAGTATCCACCATCCTGAAAAGCCAGCTTTATGGCGTGAGCGCGCGCGACCCGCTGACCTTCGTGGGAGTGATTTTGCTGCTCGTACTGGTAGCATTAGCGGCCTGTTATATCCCTGCGCGGCGAGCTACTCGTGTGGATCCGATGGTGGCTCTGAGATATGAATAGTTTGTAGATTTGGGATTATTGGGGGAACCATTGAGCGAGGCGTTGCGTATTCCCTGTTACAAAGGATTGGAGCCAGTGCACCTGACTTATCGAGGGTTTGTACGTCAAATACGAGAGGTGTTGCAGGTTGCCATGACTCATAGTTCTCATGCCGGGAGATTGCTGCCTACCTGGTCATCAAATCGGTACCGGTACCTGGCTGCCTTTCCGGTGAGCGCTTAATGCAGAACTTCTGGAAAGACATTACCTTCGGTTTGCGGATGCTGGCGAAGAGCCCTGGTTTTACCGCCATAGCCGTTATCACCTTAGCTCTCGGCATCGGCGCGAACACCGCGATCTTCTCCTTGATGAATCAGATCCTGCTGCGAGAATTGCCGGTCAAAAATCCCAACGAATTGGTGATTCTGAGAGCGCCCGGTCCGGAGACTGGCCATGTCTCGACAGATGGCGACGCCACCGAGTCTTTTTCTTATCCGATGTACAAAGGGCTGCGCGACACGAATTCTGTTTTCTCGGGAATACTGGCGCGGTACGGCTTCTCCGCAAGCGTCGCGAGTCGTGGCCAGACCGACAGAGCCTCCGGCGAAGTCGTGACTGGCAATTACTTTGAGGTTCTGGGAGTGCAGCCCGCGATTGGGCGCTTGTTCAGCCAGGATGATGACAAGGTGCCATCCGCTGAACCCTACGTTGTGCTGAGTTATTCCTACTGGGAGCGGCATTTTGGCGGCGACCCGAGCATTTTGAACAAAGTGCTGCTCGTTAACAATGTTGAGATGACCGTCGTGGGCGTTGCGCAAGCGGGATTCACCGGCGTGCAGGTAGGGAAAACGCCGGACCTCTATGTGCCCATGATGATGACGCCGCTGATGACGGAGTACGGCGAGACGCTCGATGGATGGAACGATTATTGGATGACGCTGCTGGCGCGGCGAAAGCCAGGCGTTTCCCAAAAGCAGGCAGAGGCTGGAATCAATGCCGCATATAAGCCGCTGCTGGAAGAGCAATTGCCGCTGATCAAATCGGACTGGAACGAAAAGAAGCGGCAGCTGTTCTTGGACAAGAAAATAGCATTAGCGAGCGGTGCCAACGGTCGAACGGTGCTCCAACGGGATTCTGGCGGGCAGATCATCACGCTTTTCGTGATGGTCGGCCTGGTTCTGCTGATCGCCTGCACCAACGTCGCAAATCTGGTTCTGGCACGCGGCGCTGGCCGCCAACGTGAATTTGCCATCAGGACGGCTATGGGTGCCAGCCGCAGCCGCATGATCAGGCAATTGCTGATTGAAAGCCTGCTCTGCGCATTCGGTGGCGGCGCTATGGGCATTTTGCTTGGCACTTGGTTGATGAGGATTCTGACGCCCATTGTGGTCGAGAACGCGGGAATTCACGGATTAAGCGACAGCCTGGACAGAGGCGTTCTCGGTTTCGCGATTGCCGCCACCGTGATTTCCGGAGTTTTCTTTGGATTGATCCCGGCCTGGCGGGTGACGCGGTTGGGAGTGAGCGACGTCATCAAAGACCAGGGCTCAACCTCCTCCGCCAGCGTTTCGCATGTGGGCTTCCGGAAATTCCTGGTGGCGGGGCAAGTGGCCTTTACGATGCTGCTTCTGGCCGGTGCGGGGCTGTTCGTCCGTTCTCTGTGGAATTTACGCAATCAGGACCTGGGACTCCGAACCGACAACGTCATTACATTTTCGGTTCAGCCGGCGTTGAACGGATACGACCTCCCGCGCTCGATTGCTCTGTTTGATCAGATGCGCGCCCGTATGGCGGCCGTACCGGGCGTGCGTTCGGTCGGATCGGGCGATGTTGCGACCCTTACTGGTGACGATGAAGGCAGCAACATTACCGTAGAAGGCGGCACACAGGCGCAGCTTCCCGAAGAACTGCAAGATGTGGATCATATCGCCGTCAGCGCAAACTATTTCTCCACGCTGGGGATTCCGCTGCTCTCCGGACGCGAATTCACCGAGTCGGATGGAGCGACGGCGCCCAAGGTTGCGGTCGTCAGCGAAGCCATGGCTAAACGCTTTTTCCCAGATAGAAATGCGGTAGGTTCGCACTTCGCCTTTGGCGCCGGAAACAAGGTCGTGCCCGACATTCTGATCGTCGGAGTGGTCAAGGACGTAAAGCAGGAGCATGTTAATAGCGCCCCGCAGCCGTATGTGTACATTCCCTATTCGCAAAGACCCAAGCTTCGCGAAATGACTTTTTACGTGCGCGCAGATCGCAATCCGCTTTTGCTGGCTTCCAGCCTGCAAGACGTCGTGCGGCAGATGGATGCAAACTTGCCCGTATTCGATCTGAAAACCATGCAACGTGTCGTCGAAGAAGATCTGTTCTCGGCGCGGATGGTAGCGGTGTTGTCGGCGTGCTTCGCGGGGCTTGCGGCACTTCTCGCGGCCCTAGGCATTTACGGAGTTCTAGCTTACGTTGTAGTGCAGCGCACACGGGAGATTGGCATACGTATGGCGCTCGGCGCATTGGCCGGCGATGTCCGCGTCCTGATTGTCAAAGAAGTGGGATCGATGGTCCTGATTGGCGTTGGCTTGGGGCTTCCACTCGCCTATGGATTGGCGAGGTTCAGCGAGTCATTGTTATATGGCGTCCACGCGGGGGACCCTGCGGTCTACGCTTTGGGTTTGGGATTGATCGCGCTTATCGCGCTTGCCGCATGCTTCATTCCGGCGAGGCGTGCCACACGCGTCGATCCGTTGGTAGCGCTGCGGTATCAGTAAGCGAAACGGCTTTGGGCAGAATGCATTGCAGTCGGGGCTCGGCAAAACGATTTTGCAGGATGAGTTTCAAGACTAAAATTGGTTAAGGAGACGAAATGTCAGACGCACCTACACTCATTAAAATGGAAGGCGTAAAGAAAGTTTTCTACACGGATGAAGTGGAGACCCACGCACTCGAGGAAATCCACCTGGAGATCAAGAAGGGTACGTATATCTCCATTGCTGGGCCTTCGGGCTGCGGCAAATCAACGCTGCTCTCGATTCTGGGGCTGCTCGATTCGCCGAGCGACGGAAGCTACATGCTCAATGGTCAGCCCGTCGGGAAGCTCACCATCAGCGAACGCACGCGCATCCGCAATCGCGAAATCGGCTTCATCTTTCAGGCGTTTAACTTGATCGGCGACCTCACCGTGTATGAAAACGTCGAACTGCCGTTGACGTACCGCGGCACGAGCGCAGCCGAGCGCAAGCAAAAAGTGCAGAACGCGCTCGAGCGCGTTGGCATGGCCCACCGTCTTCGGCACTATCCTTCGCAACTCTCGGGCGGTCAGCAACAGCGCGTAGCCGTGGCTCGCGCACTGGTTGGCGATCCTCTCATCCTGATGGCTGACGAGCCGACTGGTAACTTGGACTCGAAGAACGGCGAAGCCGTCATGGAATTGCTCCGCGATTTGCACCGCAACGGCGCGACGGTCTGCATGGTTACACACGACCAGCGCTACGCAAATTTCGCTGATCGCACCATTCACTTGTTCGACGGCCGCATCGTCGAAGAGACCAAGGAAGCCGGCGTTACCGCCTAAGGGCGTCTGGAAAAGAGGGCGCTCTATGGGAACGATGGCGCAGGACATCCGCTATGGTTTGCGGATGCTCATCAAGCATCGCCTCACTACGCAGGTTTGCGTGGCCGCGCTGGCGCTGGGTATCGGCGCCAACACGGCGATGTTTAGCTTGGCCGAAGCGTTTCTGCTCCATCCCGTTCCCTTCGAACATGCCGATCGCGTTGCTGCCCTCGTGGAAGCTCGGCCGGACCAGGACATCGACCTGAATGGAGTCGCCCCAGCTACATATTTTGAATGGCAGAGCCAGGCGAGCTCCTTTGAAAAAATGGGAGCGTACAACTGGGATTCCATCAATCTGACCGGTGACCGCGAGCCCGAGAAGATTCAGGGATTTTCCGTCACCGCTAATTTTTTTGATGTACTCGGTGTGCATCCTCGCCTCGGCCGTACGTTCCTTCCTGAAGAAGACCGTCCCGGAAAAGACCAGGAAATCATTCTGAGTTACGGCCTTTGGGAACGGCGTTACGCTTCTGATCCGAATATTCTCGGCAAAATATTGAAGGTCAATGGCAAATCTTTTGTCGTAGTCGGCGTGATGAACAAAGGATTTGATTATCCGATGCCCGCGGAAGCGTGGGTGCCGTTTTCCTTTGACCTGAAAAGCCGCGCGAAACGCGACGAGCGCTACGTTTGGGTTCTTGCGCGTCTGAAGCCGCAAGTATCTATTGAACAGGCCGCGGCGGAAATGCACATCATACGAGCGCGCCAAGCCGCGGCTTATCCCGACGATTACAAAGGCTGGAATCTTCGCGTGATGGCGCTTCCCAATTTCGCCACAAGCGATCTTACGCGGCAATTCACTTTCCTGCTCTTAGGCGCGGTGGGATTCGTATTGCTGATTGCCTGCGCGGACGTCGCCAACGTGCAGTTTGCCCGAGTAACGGGCCGGCAGAAGGAACTTGCCGTGCGGACGGCCATGGGCGCGAGCCGCGTCCGGATCATCCGGCAATTGTTGACAGAAAGCGTCCTGCTCTCGTTGGCGGGCGCGGTCCTCGGTTTGTTTCTCGCGATGTGGTGGATTTATTTGATCGTGAACCACATGCCCCCCGAGGTCGCTAAGTTCGTCGCTGGCTGGAGCACGATAAGCCTTGATGCAAACGCATTTTTCTTTACGCTGGCTATCGCTGTCGTCAGCGGCATTGTCTCTGGGATTGCGCCGTCGTGGCTCCATTCGAGGACGCAGATCAGTGAAACTTTGAAAGAGAGCGGACGTGGCACGAGCGCAGGGCGTTCGCGGCATCGCCTACGCAGCATCCTTGTTATCGCTGAAATCGCGCTCGCGCTCATACTCCTCGTAGGCGCGGGGTTGCTCGTGAAGGGCTTTCGCGCACTAATCACCGTGCATGAAAACTACGATCCTGCATCGGTCCTGACGCTCACTTTGAACTTGCCTGAGCATCAATATCAGCAAAAGTCCGGACGTACGGCGTTCTATCAACAGGTGCAGCAGCGGCTTGCCTCTATCCCTCAGGTCCAAAACGCCGCTCTCGCTAGCTATGTGCCTTATGCAAACGGTGGCGGCGCGGACTTGCTGGCCTTCACCATACAAGGGCGAGCACCTCAGGAGCGCGGCGAAGTCATCAGCTCGATGATCGAAACAGTCAGCCCGAATTATTTTCGTTTAATGAACATTGGCCTGCGCGATGGGCGTGAGTTGCAAAACTCGGATGCCGAAACCACGCTTCCTGTGGCAGATATCAGTCGGAACCTGGCAGCGCGCTACTTCCCCGGTGAAAATCCCATCGGAAAGAAAATCAAGATTGGCGGAGCCGATAGTGATAATCCGTGGTTGACAATTGTAGGCATCGTCGATGATGTCCATTACAGCTGGATCAACAAACAGGAATTGCCCACGATCTATAGAAGTTATCTGCAATCGCCACCCTTCTATACTTCGCTGGTTTTGCGGACAGCGGGCGATCCTCTGTCATTCGTTCCCGCCGTACGGAGTGAGGTCGCCGCCGTGGATCCAGACTTACCTCTTTTCGACGTGTTGACGTTTGACAAAGTAATTTCGAATTCCATTGTGGGAATCGCCTATGTGGCGGGGATGATGGCCGTCCTTGGACTCATCGCGTTAGTTCTCGCTTCGGTCGGAATCTACGGCGTGATGTCGTACTCCGTCGGCGAGCGCACTCATGAAATCGGTGTGCGCATGGCCATGGGTGCCTCGTCGAAGGATGTTCAGAGGCTTATTCTGGGAAATGGCCTTTTCCTGACAATAGTTGGAATGGCTATCGGACTACCTGTGGCATTAGGGTTAGCGTATGCCCTTTCCAGTTTGCTGTTCGGCGTAAAGGTCGCCGATCCGTTCGCGTTTGTTGGACTGCCCTTGCTGCTGGCAGCGGTTGCCACGCTCGCCTGCTACCTCCCCGCGCGCCGCGCCTTGCGTATGGATCCTCTCACCGCCCTGCGCTACGAATGAAGCGCAACCAAGACCTTGTAGGGGCGGGGCTTGTTTACCCTGTAAGGGCCCCGCCTGGGCTGTACGTTGGTGGCGCAAGTCGCGAGTCCGACGGATTGGTCTATCCGTGAGTCCCGGGGCTTGCTGGATCCTGCCTGGTCAACCCAGTGCCGATTTAAGTGTGATAGTCTCGAAACGGAAGATGTTTTCCGCCGTTATCATAGTAATGGCGCCTAAGGAGCGAGAGTGGAACCTCTGATTCAGTTGCGCAACATGGAGAAGGTTTACGAAGCGGGCGGCAGCAAATTCTATGTTTTGCGCCGTGTGTCGCTGGAGATTCAGCCGGGCGAATTTGTCACCTTCATGGGGCCCTCGGGAGCCGGTAAGTCTACGCTTCTGAGCATCATCGGGATGCTCGACGGCTCTTGGACCGGCGAATACTACTTCAATGGCGAGCCGGTCCACCGCCTCAACGTCAAAAAGCGCAACGAGCTTCATAAGGCCAACATCGGCTTCGTTTTTCAAAGCTACCACCTGATCGACAACTTGACGGTTTTCGAGAACCTCGAGATTCCCCTTTCTTATAAGAATGTCCCCCACAAAGAACGCGTCAGCCTCGTTTGTGACATCCTCGACCGCTTCAACATTGTCGGCAAAAAGGATCTTTTCCCGAATCAGCTCTCTGGCGGTCAGCAACAGCTCGTGGGAGTAGCCCGCGCCGTAATTCAAAGCCCCAAACTGATCCTGGCGGATGAGCCGACCGGCAATCTTCACTCCGCGCAAGGCGAAGAAATCATGGAGCTTTTCCGTAAACTGAACGAAGCCGGCACCAGCATCATCCAGGTGACGCACTCAGAGCGGAACGCCGCCTATAGCCATCGCGTCATTCAACTCAAAGACGGCTGGGTGGTCAGCGAAACCAGCAACGTCGCCAAGGTCGGCTGAGACTGGTTGGTTAAATACGACCTCACTTTGGATGGATATTAGCTTCCGACACGCATGAAAAACCCTACGATTCATCCCTATCGCGTCCTTGTGGCCGACGATCAGGCGGACATCCGCGACGCACTGCGCCTGCTTCTCAAACGGGAGAACTACGAGACGCAGCTAGCCGCCTCACCCGCTGAAGCGCTCGCGGCCATCGAATCGCGCGAGTTCGACGCCGTCATCATGGACCTAAACTACGCGCGGGACACCACCTCCGGACAGGAGGGGCTCGACCTGCTGAGTCGCGTCCAGGCGGCAGATGCAACGCTACCAGTGGTCGTGATGACCGCCTGGAGCAGCGTGGAAGTTGCGGTCGAGGCCATGCGGCGAGGCGCCCGCGATTTTATTCAAAAACCCTGGGACAATGCGCGCCTGCTGACCATCCTGCGCACGCAGATTGACCTTCGCAACGCGCTGCGGCAAGCTTCGCGCCTCGAAGCCGAGAATCGCCTTCTCCGAGCTGAATCGCGCCCCACGCTCATCGCAGAAGCCGCCGTGATGCAACCGGTGCTCGACCTCATTGGGCGGGTCGGTCCGTCAGACGCCAGCGTGCTCATCACCGGCGAGCACGGCACTGGGAAAGAAGTCGTTGCGCAGACATTGCATGCGCTGTCGCAGCGTTCCGGAAAACCAATGGTTACTGTCAACGCGGGCGGCCTCTCCGAAGGCCTCTTTGAGAGCGAACTCTTCGGCCACGTAAAAGGCGCCTTCACGGACGC
Organism: uncultured Acidobacteriota bacterium; assembly: GCA_963784015.1. Taxonomy (GTDB): domain Bacteria; phylum Acidobacteriota; class Terriglobia; order Acidiferrales; family UBA7541; genus Acidiferrum. The sequence continues at coordinate 1,185,932 of CAWAPX010000013.1, read as the reverse complement.
GCGCAACGATCGTGTCGGCCGTTTTGAACTTGCCGAAGGCAGCACACTCTTCCTGGACGAAATCGCCAACGTGCCGATGAATCTGCAGGCCAAACTTTTGCGTGTCCTGGAAACCGGCGAACTCGAACGAGTCGGCTCATCTTCAACGCGGCGAGTAAATGTCCGTGTCCTGGCGGCCACCAACGCTGAGATAACTTCCGAGGCTGCCGCCGGACGCTTTCGCCAGGATTTGCTCTTCCGCTTGAATACCATCGAAATTCATCTTCCGCCGTTGCGTGAGCGCCGCGAAGACATCGCTTTACTCGCCCACCACTTTCTCCGTGGCTACGCGCAACGCTATCGCAAAAGCATTTCGGGCTTCGATCCGGGCGCAACGCAGCTGCTCTTGGAGCATCCCTGGCCCGGCAATGTGCGCGAACTCGATCATGCCGTGGAGCGTGGAGTTCTGCTCGCGCAAAGCCAGCTTGTCCGTTCCGCCGACCTCGGCCTGCGTGCAGCCGCTGCCGGGGGCGCCTTGCGGCTTGAGGAAATGAGCCTGGATGAAGTGGAGCGTCACCTCATCCAACGCACGCTGTCCCGCCATGACGGAAACGTCAGCCAGGCGGCCAAGGCTCTAGGACTTAGCCGCAGCGCGATGTATCGCCGCCTGCAAAAACACGGATTGGAATGAGACGCTTGACGTACGAACGTCGCATCCAGCTTCTTGCGCTGGCGGCGGGATTACCCGGCTCGCTAATCTCCCTGATTCTTCTCTGGAATGGCTCCTATTCGTCGCGATCCGCTTGGACGCTCACCTTTCTTATCCTTAGTTTGTGGCTTGGTTTCGCACTTTCTTTGCGGCATCGTGTGGTCTTCTCCCTGCAAACGCTTTCAAATCTCCTCTCTGCGATGCGCGAACAGGATTTTTCTTTCCGCGCACGCGACGCGCGCTCCGACGACGCCCTGGGCGAAGTGATGATAGAAGTAAATGCATTGAGCGAGACGCTTCGTTCCCAACGTTTGGGAGCGCTCGAAGCCACCGGCTTGCTGCGCGCGGTGATGGAAGAGATTGACGTGGCCATCTTCACATTCGACAACCAGCGGCAGCTGCGGCTCGTCAACCGCGCTGGCGAGCGCCTTCTTTCGCGACCCAGCGAGCGCCTTCTTGGCTTTACAGCCGCGGAGCTTGGACTCGAAGGCTGTCTCGAAGGCGACCCCGCGCGCACCATGGAATTGAGCTTCCCAGGCGGAGCCGGCCGCTGGGGGGTGCGCCGCGGTGCCTTCCGCCAGGGCGGGTTGCCGCACGATCTCATTGTGCTGAGCGATCTTAGCCGCGCGTTGCGCGATGAAGAACGGCAAGCCTGGCAGCGCCTCATCCGCGTTCTTGGCCACGAACTTAATAATTCTCTGGCGCCCATCCAATCCGTAGCCCAAAGCTTGGAAAGTGGATTGGCGGGAACCATGAACGTGCCAGAGCTGCAGGGCGGCGCCGCTGCATCCATCTTGGAAGACATGCGCCACGGCCTGAGCATCATCCGGTCGCGTACGGAAGCGCTGGGACGCTTCATGGCTGCCTACGCGCGGCTCGCACGGCTCCCGCAGCCCACTCTCGCTCCGATGAATGTCACGGAGTGGATCACGCGCGTCGCGAATCTTGAAGCGCGCACCAAAGTGCGCCTGGAGAAAGGTCCGCCGCTCGTTATTTCCGCGGACGCGGACCAACTCGAACAGCTCTTGATAAATCTCGTCCACAACGCCACCGATGCGGCCCACGAAACCGGCGGCGGTGTAAAGGTAACTTGGTCGCGCTACAGCACTTATCTGGAAGTTTCGGTGCTCGATGACGGTCCGGGAATTTCAAATACGGCGAACCTCTTCGTTCCCTTCTTCACGACAAAACAGGGTGGTTCCGGCATCGGTTTAGTCCTCAGCCGCCAAATTGCAGAAGCCCACGGCGGCACCTTGACCCTACAAAACCGCCGCGACGGCCGAGGCTGCGAAGCAAAATTGCGCCTGCCGATCTGAGTATTCTTCGTGACTTTTGCATTTGGAACTCTCGCTCGCAGCAACCGCTCCAAGAGCTGACCTGCTACAAACCCATTCCGTTTTGGAACTGAGCTTCGAGTTGGTTTCGCTTTGGTGCTCAGCCGGTCTCAGAGAAAATCTAACAACACATTCATAAGAAGGAGTTTAGCGAACTATTTGAGTTTTCTTTTAAATGGCCAGCCTTGTGCCTTTCTGCTTCCGTGAGGCAAGAGTGCGCAAAGCGCAAGGATGAACGCCAAGAATATATTTTGTTGGATAGCTATCGTCGCCAGTGTCTGTTCCGCAGTTTGCAGCACTTGCCGGGCTCAGTCCCCTACATCACAAAACCAGCAAGCCCCGCAGCGGGGCGAGAAAACAGAACACCTGCAAACGGACGATTCAACTGTTCAGAAAGAATCGACGAGCGGCATCCAACCCGTAGCAACTGGCTACAGTACATCGAGATTTGCCCTGCTCAAGAATCTCGCCGACGATCAGAAAGCAATTTGGACAAGCCCAGCGCACATTCGTCTAGGCGATGCGACATGGCTAGTGCCCTTCGCAGGTCTCACCGCAGGATTCTTGGTGACGGATCAAGACGCGAGTTCTCATTTTTCCCACACGCCTTCCACGCTGCAGCACTACACAAGTTTTTCAAACTATGGCCTTGCAGGAATGGCAGGGGCAGGCGCGGGACTCTATCTCCTAGGAAAAGCAACTAATGACGAACACAAGCAGGAAACGGGGCTTCTAAGCGGCGAGGCCGCCTTGGATGGCTTGATTGTCTCGTCAGCGATTGGCATTGCAACCGGCCGTGAGCGGCCAACTGTTAATAATTTTCAGGGCAAATTCTGGCAAGGTGGCGATTCCTTTCCCTCGACCCATGCAACAACCGCGTGGGCCATCGCCAGTGTTATTAGCCACGAGTATCCGGGGCCCCTCACAAAAATATTGGCTTACGGCGCCGCGACGGCAATTACCTACGCGCGCGTGCGCGCAGAGAAGCACTTCCCCGCCGACGCATTCGTCGGCACCGGGATAGGCTGGCTTACGGGATGGCAGGTTTATCGCACTCACCACAACCCCGAGTTGGGCGGAGCCATCCCCCAAAATCTCTCGGATACGCCGCTCGTAGAAACCGATCGCACGCCCAATCAAATGGGTTCTCCCTACGTGCCGCTCGATAGCTGGATCTATCCTTTATTCGAGCGTTTGATTGCTACGGGCGCCATCAACGACTCCATCATTGGCATTCGTCCGTGGACCAGGCTGGAATGCGCAAGGATGGTTTCCCAGGCCGGCGACAGGCTGCAGGATGCAAACCCCCATTCGATGTCCGTGCAGCTATACGATTCTCTGCGACAAGAGTTTGCGCCTGAACTGACTCTGCTGGCCGGCGGTAGCAACCGCGCGATCCATCTCGAGTCCGTATACACCCGCGTTACCGAGATTTCCGGGCCGCCTCTCACCGACGGCTACCATTTCGGCCAAACGATTTACAACGACTACGGCCGGCCCTTTCAAGAAGGCTTCAACAGCATAGCGGGATTTTCCGGGTGGGCGACGGCTGGCCGCTGGGTCGTCTACGCGCGCGGCGAGTATCAACACGCACCTTCAGGGCCAGAGTATAGCCCCGAAGTTCAAACAGTCCTCAACAACATCGACGATAACCCGGGACTGCCCGCACGCTCGCAACCTGAGACCAATCAGGCGCGGCTTCTCGATGCCTACGTAGGACTTACCCTCGCGGGATGGCAGCTCTCCTACGGCCAGGAGAGTCAATGGTGGGGTCCCGGCGAGAGCGGTCCGCTACTCTTCTCCGACAACGCCGCACCGGTCCGGATGTTTCATATCGATCGCGTCTCGCCGTTTCGTTTGCCGTGGATCGGGCGGCTCCTCGGCCCCATGCGGACGGACGCATTTTTCGGCCAGCTTCAGGGCAACCTGCTATCGCCCGCGCCATATTTTCACGGAGAAAAAATCAGTTTCAAGCCAACGCCCAATCTTGAGTTTGGATTTTCGCGTACGGTCGTAGTTGGCGGCGAAGGGACGGCCGTTCACGCTGGACAGGCTTTTTCTGACTTACTTCAGTGCCACGAGCTATGAGGTCAAGCCGGCAGATAAAGATCCGGGGAAACGCGACGGCGGTTTTGACTTCAGCTACCGTATTCCGTACTTGCGAAAATGGCTCACCATTTACAACGATTCCATTTCCGCCGATGATCCCTCTCCACTTGCCGCCCCCCGCCGCGCAGGATTTAGCCCAGGCTTCTACCTCACACATTTTCCCAAGTTGCAGAAGCTCGATCTCCGAGTCGAAGCGCCTTTGAGCGACACCGTGTCCACAAACGGCGCCGGCCGCTATATCTACTGGGACGACTACTATCACGACCTCTACACCAATCGTAATTTCTTGATGGGCGATTGGGTGGGGCGCGACGGCGCGGGAATTCAGGCCTGGAGCCGCTATTGGCTGACAGCAAAAAACTCCATCCAGCTCAGCTATCGTCACCTCAAAGTCGATAACAAATTCATTCCGAATGGCGGCACGGTCAACGATGCCTCCGTGCGCGCGGACTATTGGATAAGGCCGGCCGTCGGCGCCTCAGCCATCGTTCAATACGAACAATGGAGATTCCCGCTGCTCGCCGCGGGGCTTCAGAAAAATGTAACTGCTTCTCTGCAAATCACTTACTGGCCACAAACCCCAAAACACTGATGCACGGTTAGCAGCAACCACGGACACGCCTTTATCCTCACAAAATCTTTAGGTTCGTCTCACCACTTCCTAAGCCCTCACCGGTTATTCTATGAGCTCGCTTTGTACTGTGCACGGAAGAACCGCGGCCAAATGGCTCATCAAAAGGGCGTGAGGCCGCGCGCCCCGGGCGAGTAGCTCGTCTCGGAGGCCTGAAAAGGAGAGTCGTGTGCGCGATTTAGTTTTCACTATAGTGACAATCGGCTTCTTCCTCATGGCGGTTGGCTACATACGCGGCTGCGAACGGCTGAAGTAAGGCGGAGATTCTCGATGCTCGAAAATGTTGCCCTCATTCTTATTAGCCTGCTTCTCTTTGGCTACTTAATGTACGCGCTGCTCAAACCGGAGAACTTCTAGGCATGACCGCGAATGGCTGGTTTCAAATCGGTCTTTATGTGCTGGTGCTGTTTCTCATCACCAAACCAATAGGAATTTTTCTGACACGTGTTTTTGAACGCCAGAAAACGCTTCTCGACCCCCTTTTGCGTCCTGTGGAGCGCGCAATCTACCGCGTTTGCGGCGTGGATGAAAATAAAGAGATGCGCTGGATGGAATACGGCACGACCATGCTGGTTTTCAGCGCCGTTTCCTTGATTTTGCTTTATCTCTTCGAGCGCCTGCAGCAGTGGCTGCCCTGGAATCCGCAGCGATTCGCAAACGTAACTCCGGATCTTGCGTGGAATACAGCCGTATCTTTCACTACGAACACGAATTGGCAAGCCTACACGCCGGAAGTCACGATGAGTTACCTGACGCAGATGGCTGGCTTGGCGTATCACAACTTTGCATCAGCGGCGGTTGGCATCGCGCTGGCGATTGCGGTAATTCGTGGAGTTTCGCGGCATGAATCGAAAACTATCGGCAATTTTTGGGTGGATTTGACGCGCTCCTTTCTTTGGGTCCTTCTGCCGGTGTGTCTGGTCGGCTCACTGGTGCTCGTTTCGCAAGGAGTGGTCCAGAACCTGAAGCCGTACACGACTGCACAACTCGTCGAACCGCAAATCGTCCAGACTCAAGGGGCGGACGGCAAGACGGTCTCGCAAACCGTTACCCAACAAGTGATTGCAACCGGCCCAACCGCATCTCAAGAAGTCATCAAAATGTTTGGTACAAACGGCGGCGGGTTCTTTTTTGCGAATAGCGCTCATCCGTTCGAAAATCCGACTCCTTTCACAAATTTTTTCGAGATGATCCTGATTTTTGCAATCCCGAGCGGCCTGACGTACACCCTGGGCCGCATGACGAAATCGCAAGGTCATGGTTGGGCCGTATGGAGCGCCATGACGGCGCTGTTTCTCGTCGGTGTTAGTGCCGCGTACTGGGCAGAAGCGCGAGGGAATCCTGAGCTTGCCAGAGTGGATCAGACGGCAAGCGCTCTTCAGTCCGGCGGAAACATGGAAGGCAAGGAAGTCCGTTTCGGCATCGCGAACTCCGCCCTCTTTGCCACAGTCACAACGGACGCTAGCTGCGGCGCCGTAAATAGCATGCACGATTCCTATACGCCGCTGGGGGGCATGGTTCCGCTTGTAAACATCATGCTCGGCGAAGTTATTTTTGGAGGCGTGGGCTCCGGGCTCTACGGGATTCTCGTGTTTGTCATTCTCGCCGTATTTATTGCCGGTTTGATGGTTGGGAGAACACCGGAATACTTGGGAAAGAAAATTGAGGCCTTCGACGTAAAGATGGCCATGCTTTCGGTGCTCATCTCTTCGCTCACGATACTCGTGTTCGCGGCAATTGCGGTCGTTGCGAAATTCGGCACCTCGAGCATTTCCAATCCTGGCCCACACGGGCTCTCCCAAATTCTTTACGCGTATACCTCCTCCGTCGGAAACAATGGCTCCGCGTTTGGCGGTTTGAACTCGAACACTACTTGGTACAACACGAGCACCGCCGTTGCCATGCTGCTGGGAAGATTTTTCGTGGTGATTCCGATCCTTGCGATCGCGGGAAATCTCGCGAGAAAAAAGGTCAGCCCGGCGTCTCTAGGTACTTTTCCCGTAACGGGACCGCTCTTTACCGTTCTGCTCGTTTCCACGATCTTGATCGTCGGCGCTCTCACTTTCTTCCCAGCTCTAAGTCTGGGCCCCATCCTGGAGCATCTGCTGATGCTTTCCGGAAAGGCATTTTGAGGAATTCCCTCTAAGGAAATCATGGACCGCGCATCCCAAGTAAAGTCGAAGGCACTAACGGACACGAAGATCCTGAAGACCGCCATCGTGGATTCTTTCCGAAAACTGAATCCGCGCACGATGATCAAGAATCCCGTCATGTTCGTCGTGGAGGTCGGAGCTCTTCTTACTTCGATTCAGCTCGTGCGCGACGCTTTACACCACAGCGGTGAATTTGGTTTCGGCTTGCAGATAACGTTGTGGCTGTGGTTCACCGTGCTGTTCGCCAATTTTGCCGAAGCCATGGCCGAGGGGCGCGGCAAAGCCCAAGCGGAGACTCTGCGCAAGGCGAGAGCGGAGACCGAAGCGCGACGGCTGCGACCAGACGGTTCGACTGAAGTTGTACCTAGCTCAAAATTGCGCACAGGCGATCAGGTGCTCGTGGCCGCGGGAGAATTTGTCCCTGGCGATGGCGAAGTCGTCGAAGGCGTGGCCTCGGTCGATGAGTCGGCAATTACTGGCGAGTCCGCGCCGGTGATTCGTGAATCGGGCGGCGATCGTTCGGCCGTCACCGGTGGCACGCGCGTTCTCTCCGATGAAATCCGTGTGCGCATCACTTCGAATCCCGGAGAAACTTTCCTAGACCGGATGATCAGCCTCGTGGAGGGTGCGTCGCGGCAGAAAACGCCAAATGAAATTGCGCTCAACATTCTTCTGGCGGGACTAACCATCATTTTCTTGCTGGCCGTAGTGACGCTACAGCCTTTTGCCATTTATGCTGGTGCCCCGCAGACTATTTTCGTCCTCGTGTCGCTCCTCGTTTGCTTGATTCCCACGACCATTGGTGGTCTTTTGTCCGCCATCGGCATCGCGGGCATGGACCGTTTGATTCAGCGCAATGTAATCGCCATGTCGGGTCGCGCCGTGGAAGCGTCCGGCGACGTTGACGTTCTTCTGCTCGACAAAACTGGCACCATCACACTCGGCAACCGTCAGGCGACTTCTTTTCACGCATGCCCCAGCGTCACGGAAGTCGAACTTGCCAGCGCTGCGCAACTCGCTTCTTTCGCGGACGAAACGCCTGAAGGCCGCTCTATCGTCGTGCTTGCAAAGGAAAAATACGGCCTGCGCGGGCGCGAGCTAGCTCCTCATAATCCCGTATTCATTCCCTTTTCAGCGCAAACCCGCATGTCCGGCGTGGATATGGACGGCATCGAAGTCCGCAAAGGAGCGCCGGAAGCCATCGACAAGTACGTCGCAGAAAAGGGTCAGGTAGTTCCCCCCGAAATTAAACTTATCGTTCGCGAAATTGCGAATGGAGGCGGAACTCCGCTGCTCGTAACGCAAAATCGCCACGTGCTCGGAGCCATTGCGCTAACGGACATCGTGAAAGGCGGAATGCGCGAGCGCTTCGAACATCTGCGCGCTATGGGAATCCGCACCATGATGATCACGGGCGACAATCCGCTGACTGCCGCCGCCATCGCGCGTCAAGCCGGTGTGGACGATTTTCTCGCCGAAGCCAAGCCCGAAGATAAAATGGCACTCATCAAGCGCGAACAAGCCAAGGGCAAACTTGTTGCCATGACTGGCGACGGCACTAACGATGCGCCGGCACTGGCTCAAGCCGACGTCGGCGTCGCTATGAACACCGGCACGCAAGCTGCAAAAGAAGCTGGCAACATGGTCGACCTCGATTCGAACCCAACCAAGCTCATCGAAATCGTGGAAATCGGCAAACAGTTGCTCATTACGCGCGGCGCACTCACGACTTTTTCCGTTGCGAATGACGTCGCGAAGTATTTCGCGATCATTCCAGCGATGTTTGCTGCGGCATTTCCCCAGCTCGAAGCCCTAAATGTGATGCGGCTCAACACACCGGAATCTGCGATCCTTTCCGCTGTAATATTCAATGCCCTAATCATCATCGCGCTCATCCCGCTGGCGCTGCGCGGCGTGCGCTATCGGCCGCTAGGTGCCGCAGCTCTGCTGCGCCAGAATCTCCTTGTCTACGGCCTCGGCGGCGTCGTTGCGCCTTTCTTGGGGATCAAACTGATTGATATGGCCATCACCTACCTGCATTTGGCGCCCGGGAGAGTTCTATGAAGCAACATTTGCGAATTGCGATTCTTATGACCCTGGTGACGACCGTACTCTTCGGGCTTCTATATCCCCTGGCGGTCACCGGCCTCGGCCAGCTCTTTTTCCCCGCGCAAGCGAATGGCGGAATGATTGCGCAACACGGCCAAGTCGTGGGCTCACGCCTCATCGGCCAACCGTTTTCTTCTGACTGGTATTTTCATCCGCGACCTTCCGGCGCTGGGAACGGCTATGATCCTGTCGCACCTAGCGGTGGCGCATCCAATCTTGGCCCCACAAATCGCCAGCTTATAGATCGCGTGAAAGGTGACGTGGAAAAACTACATGCGGAAAATCCCGGCGCGGCAATCCCGGTGGATCTCGTTACCACTTCTGGATCTGGCCTGGACCCGGAGATTTCTCCGGCCGCCGCCGAGTTTCAGATTCCGCGCATTGCGCGCGAGCGCCACATAAGCGAAACAGACCTGCGTGCTTTGGTTGCAAAGCACACGCTCGGGAGACAGTTCGGCTTGCTCGGCGAGCCGCGCGTCAACGTCGTCGAGCTGAATCTCGATCTCGACGCATCGCATCCTAAACAATGATTCTTAGCTCTTCCGCGTAGCGGGCTTTGCAGGAGCGCCCTTAGGCGCCTGGAACCGGTATCCCACCCACGGCTCCGTTAAAATATATTTAGGACGCGCTGGATCGCTCTCGATTTTCTTTCGCAATTGATTGATCACCACGCGCAAGTTTTCCGTTTCTTCCCCGTATTCCGGTCCCCAGACTGCCTGCAGCAGCCGGCGATGCGACAGCGGCTTCCCAAGATTGCCCACCAGGTGCTTCAACACATCAAACTCTTTCGGGGTCAGATGAACGTCGCGGCTGCGCACGACCACCTGCCGGTTTTCAAAATCGATCGTCAAATCCTTTGTAGTAAAAGTCGGAATCGCGTCTCCGGGCGCGTATCGGCGCAAAGCCGCCCGGATTCGCGCGAGAAGCTCCTCGATTCCAAAAGGCTTGACGACGTAATCATCGGCGCCTGCATCCAGAGCGACGACTTTATCTCGCTCCGCATTTCGCACCGTCAGCATAATGATCGGCGCGTCGCACATCTCGCGAATCTCACGGGCGGCTTCGATACCGCCGATCCCCGGCATGTTGACGTCGAGCAAAATTAGGTCAGGCCGTTCCTTGCGAACTGCGTCGACCGCTTCTTCGCCCGTCGTGGCCTCTCGTATGACGTAACCGTGGCTGGAAAGCGTCGTGCGCATGACGCGCCGGATTTGCGGCTCATCATCGACTACAAGAATGGCGGCCGCGTTCATCGTGTCTCTCCTGCGCTGCGATCCACCGGTAGCGTAAACGAAAACACGGAACCATGCCCAAGCTGGCTGGTCACGGAGATTGTGCCTTTGTGTGCCGTGATAATTGCCTTCGCGATTGGCAAGCCCATGCCCGTCCCGCGCACCAGGTAACGCTGATCTTTGCCGCGATAAAATTTATCGAAGATCATGCCCTGCTCAAAATCATCGATGCCCGGCCCTCTATCCGCCACGCTGGTTGTGATGGTATCGCCCATTTGTTCCGCGGAAATCGTAATCGGCTGATCCTTCGGCGAATAAATATTGGCGTTGTCGATCAAATGGACCAGCGCATCTTTGATTCGGTTCAAATCCGCGCGCACTGGAGGTAGGCCGGGATTCACTTTCACTTCGACGTTGCGATCCCCAAGCGGGGTATTGCATTGCGCCAGAGCGGCCTCAATGATGTCGCCTATCTGTGTCGGCGCAAGATTCAGCTCAAATTCCCCCGCCTCGAGCCGCGACATTTCAGCCGCTTCTTCCACCAGGCGATTCAGCCGGTCGCACTCTTCATTGATGATCGTCAGCAGTTCGCGCGTCTGCTCGCGATCCGGAGATTCCTCAGCAAGCAACCCGGTCGTCGCGGCCTTGATTGACGTCAGCGGCGTGCGAAAATCATGTGCGATCGAATCTAGCAGCGCCGATTTCAGCCGTTCGCCCTGGCGCTCTGCCTCGGTTTCTCCAAGCTTTTCAACGGCTCGCGCCCGTTCGATGGCGATCGCCACGAGGCTGCCCACCGCGTCCAGTGTCTGACGAGAAAGCCGCGACCCGGAAATTCCCAAGCTCGCGATGGGACGCACGCCCATCCGCACTGGAATGAAGTACAACCCTTCCTGCGATTCGAAGACGCCCTCATCGCGCAGAAACACGGACTTCATTTTTTCCTCGTCCAGGTGCGCAGCGCCAAATCCCGAACGGTAGAATTTGTCCTTTTGCGGAAGAAAAAGTTCAGCGGCTCCGCCTTCGAAACTTTCGACGATGTAATTTGGAATGGCATTCATCAACTGAATGACGTTTCCTTCCGCCAGAAGCTTTTGACTGAACCTATAGAGCCGCTCGATTTCACGGCGGCGCTGGTGCGCCTCATCAGCTTCCTTGCGAATCCGCGCGGAGAGTTGGCTTCCCATAATCGAAGTCACCAGAAACGCAAACAGCGCTACCCAATTTTGCGGATCGGCAATCGTGAACGTTCCCACCGGCGGCAGAAAAAAATAATTGAAAGACAGCACTGCCGCGACGGACATAAACACCGACACCGCCATCCCCCACACGGCCGAAACTGCTAGAATAGCGAGTAAAAAGGTGAGCGCGATCGTGGTCTGATTGACGCCGCGCGCGTGGCGAAAGAAAACAGTAATCACAGCAACGATGGCCAGCGACACGCCAAATCCGAACACGCGGCCCGCAAGCAATCTCTGCATGCTGCTATTCTATCGTATGGCGCTTTGAAACGGAGAACGTAACACTTTGCCAAAGAAGCCCGAGGACTGGCTGGAAGTAGCTTCGCCGCCGCAGAAAGCGCGGGGCATATTCAAACTTTTTCTCGGCTACGCCCCGGGCGTGGGCAAAACGTACAGCATGCTCAGTGAAGCGCTGCGCCGCAGGAGTCGAGGCGAAGACCTCGTCATCGGTGTAGTGGAAACCCACGGCCGCAAGGGAATCGAAGAACTTGCCTCGCAGATCGAATCCGTCCCGCGCAAAATCATCGAATACAAAGGAACCGTCTTTGAAGAAATGGATGTCGATGCGATCATCGCCCGGAAGCCGGACGTCGTCTTGGTCGACGAACTGGCCCACACCAACATTCCCGGCAGCAAGCATCGCAAGCGTTACGAAGACATTCAGGATCTTCTCGCCGCGAAAATCGACGTCGTCTCAACCCTTAACATTCAGCACATTGAAAGCATCGCGCCTGTAGTGCGCTCGATCACCGGAATCACGGTACGCGAAACGGTTCCGGACTGGGTGCCTTTGACCGCCACGGAAACCGTCATGGTCGACCTGACTCCCGAAGCCCTTCACAACCGCATGAAGCGCGGCGACGTTTACAGTACGGAAAAAGTCGAACGCTCCCTCAAGAATTTTTTTCGCCGCGGAAATTTGATCGCTCTTCGTGAACTCGCCCTTCGCCAGGTCGCCGAACAGGTGGACCGCAGCCTCGAAACCTACATGGAAGACGAGGATATCCGCAAAAATTGGGGAGTCCGCGAACGCATGGCCATCTGCATTTCTGGAAATCCTGCCGGCCAATATCTCGTCGCTCGCGGCGCGCGCATGGCTCGCCGCATGGATGCGGAACTATACGTCGTTCACGTCGACCGGGAAATTGGCCCGAAAGAATCCAACACCAGCGCGCTAGCCGCCAATTTGCGGTTTGCCGAAAGCCTGGGCGCAAAAGTAATTCGCTTGAAGGGCCGCAGCGTAGCCGACAGCGTCGCGGAGTTTGTTCGCACCAAACATATTACGCAGGTGATCTTCGGCAGGGCGCCGATCCACGACTGGCGCAAGTACCTCTACCTCTCGGCGGTGCACCGATTCCTCCGCGAGTCCCCCGCTGTCGACGTTCACATCGTTACGCAGGAAGCCGAAGAGTAGCTCCCTTCACGGCGCGCCGGTCTTTTGCAGCGTGCCGCTCAGTTCCAGCTCCACGTCTACCACAGGAGCTGCCTTCAGCAAAAATGTGTTCGGGCTTTTCAATCCCCACTGAATATAGGGCACGCTGAACTTTGCCGTTCCTTTCCAATGGTCGCCAGTCAGCTCTGCATGCACAGGCACCGTCAGATCGTGTTCGGACCCGTGAAGAAGGAACTTTCCGTGTACTTGCACCTCTGACGTTCCCGGTACCGCAATTTTCCCTTCGATTTTAGTCGGCCGGAAAATCACCTCGGGATAACGCGCGCTCTCCAGAATCTCATCGTGCATTTTTTTGTCGCGGCCATCATTGCCGCTCTCGCCGCTCGTCGCATATACGATAAATTCACCGCTGGCACTACCGGTGGCTGGATCAAATTTCACGGCGCCACGCTTCAAATTAAATGTCCCATGAACGGTGTGCAGCGTGCTGTCGAGCGTCCAATGCAATTTGCTCTGAGCTACATCTAAATTCAAAGTTACTTCGGCCGGCTTTGTCTGAACTGTGGCTTGTGGTGTTTGCGTCCAAGCGCGCGCCGCAACCAAAACCAGCAATACGACGAACCATCCTCGTCCGGTCGCACGCTCACCAAACCGTCTTTGCCTCATCGATATCCCCATTGGAATCAGGCCGCCAGAAACCGCCAGCCGAAAACTGCGCTGGCAGTCGCAAGCTGCAGCGGCCGCGTCTCGCCCACGTGGTAAGCAAGCATGCGTTCAAATAGTAGCGGCGCGGCTTCCAACGCTCGCATGGTTCGTTCACGCAGGCTGTTCCGCCGGTCAAGCAAAAGCAGTAGTTGTCCCATGAGCCGTGGACGCCGGAATAAACGCCGATGCGCCGCGTGATATCGTCTCAGATCGCTCGCAGCCAAGGCATCTGCCAGTGCCGCCGCTTGCCTGAAACTCAAAGAAAGCCCCTCTCCGGTAATCGCATCCACGCTGCCTGATGCGTCCCCGATCAGCGCGACATTCCCTCGCCACACCCGCTTCAGGTTAAACATACCCGTCACGGCTCCGCGTTCCGGGCCCACCTGCGCCGCATCCTTGAGCCGGCCGCACAATTTGGGAAATCTCTGAAGCGCTTCATCGAAACGCGAATCCGCTTTATTCAAAATCAGCACAACACATATTTCTTCTGCGCCCACTGCCGTGACGTAAGCCTGCGCCTCTTTGCCCCAATAAATCTCCGTGAAATCGCTCCACGGCTTCAGACGATAATGCACTCGAAACGCAAATCTTCTTTTTTGTGGCGCCTGACTCTCCAAGCCACACCAGCGCCGCACACGTGACTGGCCTCCGTCAGCACCTATGACCCACTGCGCAGGTATTTTATTCCCGCCGGCCACAACTCCTTCTTCAAACAGGCCCGTCACCGGCGTGTTCCAAAGAAACGAAACTCCGCAATCGCGCGCTCGCTCCATCATTCTTTGGTGCAAAATCTCTCTGCGCACGCCTAAGCCATGTCCCTCAGGAAAAAGAGCGCTCACTGACGAGCGTTCATCCTCGAATCGAATGCCCGTAAGCGCACTGCCGTCGCTCTCGCGCAGTTCAACTCCGAGTTCGCTAAGTGCTTTAAGCGCATCGGGTAACAGCCCCTCGCCACACGCTTTTGTGATTGGTGGTTTCGCGCCATCCGCCACGATCACTCGAAAGCCTCGCGTCCGTGCTGCAATTGCGGCGGCCAGGCCAGCTGGTCCTCCGCCCACGATAAACACGTCTGTGTCATGGCCCATGGATACCCGTCCCGTAATAGTGATCTCCGCTACACACCGAAGTACTTATAAGGTTAGATGTACCGAACGGGGGGAAGATGTCCGTTCCAACGATAAAAAGGTTGAAGATCGTGGGGAGGTACCGCGCGTGTCCCTCATAAGCACAGCTTATTGCTGCGAACAAATCTATTAATTGGACTGATTGACTTCCCAGCCGTCATGCTGGTATCTTCATGGCGGCTCATTATGAGTACAGTCGCCATCTCGAACGTTCGGCACGCTTCCGCATTGTTTTCGCGGAGCACGTTGATTAGCGTGGTCGTGCGAATCATCCCTGTCATCGTGCGGGGAGCAAAATAATAGATGATGGCCGCCTAGCACAGCATCAAAAGAAAGTTTCGAGGCCATCATCAAAAACAAAGATGATGGCCTTAAGTTTTTTAGGCCCGGAATCGCAGCAAGGAAACGCTTCACAAAGCCTCTGAGGAGAACGCAACTGTGACTGCATCTTTGTTGAAGTCTCGTAGCAGCGCAATTACTGACGGGCCCCATCGCGCCGGAGCACGCTCCATGCTGCGCGCATGCGGTCTTCGCGATGACGATTTCAGCAAGCCCCTCATCGGCGTTGCGAATACCTGGATCGAAATTGGCCCCTGCAACTATCACCTTCGCGAACTCGCCGTCCACGTCAAGGACGGCATTCGCGCGGCCGGGGGCACTCCTCTCGAGTTCAATACCATTTCGATCTCCGACGGCATCACCATGGGCACGGAGGGCATGCGTGCTTCGCTGATCAGCCGCGAGGTCATCACCGACTCCATCGAACTCGTCACCCGCGGCAACCTTTTTGACGCGCTTATCGTTTTAGTGGGATGCGACAAGACAATCCCTGCGGGAATCATGGCTCTGGCGCGTTTGAATATTCCCGGTCTCGTTCTTTACGGCGGCTCGATCGCTCCCGGCAAATTTGAAGGGCACTCTGTCACGATTCAGGACGTTTACGAAGCCATTGGCAGCCACTCGCACGGCGACATGTCGGACGCTCGCCTGAAAGCACTGGAAGAAACTGCGTGTCCCGGAGCGGGTGCCTGTGGCGGACAGTTCACCGCCAACACCATGGCCCTCGTCTGCGAATTTCTCGGCATCGCTCCCATGGGACTATCGAGCGTTCCCGCCACGGATTCAGGCAAAGCTCATGCAGGCCATCGTGCCGGCGAACTAGTCATGGATCTTCTGCGCGGCCAAGTTACTCCATCCAAAATCATCACCAAAACCGCCATCGAAAACGCTATCGCCGGAGTCGCAGCCACCGGCGGCTCAACAAATGCCGTGTTGCATCTGCTCGCGATTGCTAACGAAGCGCGCATTCCGCTGAACATCGACGACTTCGACCGCATCAGCGCGAAAGTTCCCATCATCGCCGACCTCAAACCCGGCGGCAGATTTGTCGCCACTGATCTGTACGCGGCCGGAGGCACTGCACTCGTCGCCAAACGCCTGATCGACGCGAAATTTCTTCGCGGCGACGCCATCACCGTGACTGGTCGCACCATTGCGGAAGAAGCGGCCGCCGCAAAAGAAACTCCCAACCAAGAAGTCGTCCGAAAAATCGACGCTCCTCTGAAACCAACTGGTGGCTTGGTCATTTTGAAAGGCAATCTCGCACCTGAAGGCTGCGTCATAAAAGTTGCCGGTGGCAACTACGATCATTTCCGCGGCCCCGCCCGCGTTTTCGACAACGAAGAACTTGCCTTCGCCGCGGTCGAGAAGAACGAAATTAAAGCCGGCGATGTAGTCGTGATCCGCTACGAAGGTCCCAAAGGCGGACCTGGTATGCGTGAAATGCTCGCCGTCACTGCCGCACTTGTCGGCGCTGGCCTCAGCGGTTCCGTTGCTCTGCTCACCGACGGACGATTCTCCGGCGCAACGCGCGGCTTTATGGTTGGCCATGTCGCACCGGAAGCGGCCAACGGTGGCCCAATCGCCGCAATCGCTGATGGCGACATCGTTGTTTTCGACATTGCGACCCGCAAACTCGACGTTGAATTAACGGACGCCGAAATTCAAAAGCGCCTCGCCTCGTGGAAGCCGCCCGCTCCGCGTTTCACCAGTGGCGTTATGGCCAAATACGCATTGCTCGTTTCTTCCGCTGCGATCGGCGCGGTCACCGTCGTACCCGCATCTTTTGCATCACCAGCTCAGCCTCAAGCAGTTGCGCCGAATCCTACGCACGCGCAATTGGGAAGGACCCTATGAAACTCACCGGCGCAGAAATCCTCTGCGAATCGCTCACCAAGCTGGGCGTGCAACATATCTTTGGATATCCCGGCGGCGCGATTCTCCCCGTCTACGACGCGCTCGGCAAATCCAAGTTGCACCACATTCTCGTGCGCCACGAACAAGGCGCCACGCACATGGCCGACGGCTACGCGCGCGCTACAGGCGGGGTCGGCGTCGCTATGGCCACGAGCGGCCCCGGCGCAACCAACATGGTTACCGGCATTGCCACCGCCATGCTCGATTCTTCGCCTGTCGTCTGCATCACGGGCCAGGTCAGCAGCAAGCTGCTAGGCTCCGACGCCTTTCAGGAAATTGACATCACCGGCATCACCATGCCGATCACGAAGCACAATGTCGTCGTCTCTCGCGCCGAAGATATCGCGCGCACCGTCCGCGAAGCATTCATCATCGCCAATACCGGACGCCCCGGCCCGGTCCTCGTCGACATCACCAAGGACGCGCAGCAAGCATCTTGCGAATTCGATTGGGAAGCCGCAACACCGAAGCTTCCACAGAAGCGCGTGCGTAACGATCACAACCAGGAAGAATTCGATCGCGCCGTCGAATTGCTCAACACCGCCAAGCGCCCCATCATTCTCGCCGGCCGCGGCATCATGCTTTCCGGCGCGATGCGCGCCTTCGAGCAGTTCGTTCGCACCTGCGACATTCCCGTCGCCATGACGCTCCTCGGTATCGGCTGCTTCCCTGCTTCCGATCCGATGAATCTCGGCATGATGGGCATGCACGGCGAAGCCTGGGTCAATCACGCCATCCAAGAGTCCGACCTGCTCATCGCCGTTGGCATGCGCTTCGACGATCGCGTCACCGGCGACCTGCGCACCTACGCGAAGGGCGCGCGCAAGATCCACATCGAAATCGACCGCGCCGAAATCAATAAAAACGTCCAAGTGGACGCCGCTCTCATCGGCGATGCTCGCGAAACTCTAGAAAAACTCATTCCGCACATCGTGAATCCCGACCGTGGCCCATGGCTCTCGCATATCAAGGAGCTGAAGGGCGATTCCGCCGTCCGCGACATCCAAAGCCTCCCCGACAACGGCCATCTCTACGCCGCTCACGTCATCAACGATCTCTGGAAAGAAACGCGCGGCGAAGCCATCGTCGTCACCGACGTCGGCCAGCATCAAATGTGGGAAGCGCAGTATTACCACCACAACCAGCCGCGCACGCTCATCACTTCCGGCGGTCTAGGCACGATGGGCTTTGCGTTGCCCGCCGCCATTGGTGCCAAATTCGCGAAACCCGACTCAGAAGTTTGGGTCGTTGTCGGCGACGGCGGCTTCCAAATGACCATGTGCGAGCTCGCCACCATCGTCCAGGAAAAAATCAACATCAAGATCGCCATCATCAACAACGGCTTTCTCGGTATGGTTCGCCAGTGGCAGGAATTTTTCTACGACAAGCGCTACGTCGCCACTCCGCTGGTTGCTCCCGATTTTGCGGCGCTTGCAAACGCCTTCGGCATCCGCGGCGAACGCATCACTTCCCGCGGCGATGTGCTACCGACGATTCGCTCCGCGCGCGAATCCAAAGAAACCGTTCTCATCGACTTCCGCGTCGAGCAGGAAGATTCCGTTTACCCGATGGTTCCGGCGGGCGCAGCGCTCCACGAAATGATTCGCCGGCCAAACAATCCGCTGGTCGAAACAGCGACCGAGCCATAGAAGCCGCGAGCAAAATCATGAGCAAAGAGGACAGCACATGCAAACACTAGTCGCTTACGTCGAAAACAAACCTGGCGTGCTCAACCGCGTCTCCTCGCTGGCCCGCCGCCTCGCCATCAACATCGATTCCCTGACGGTCGGCCCGACAGATAATCCGCAAATTGCCCGCATGACCATCGTCGCCCACACCGACGAAAAGGGCGGCCACCGACTTGAAGCCAGCCTGGAGAAACTCGTCGACGTCCTCCTGGCCGAGAACATTTCCGAACGCTCGCTGCTCGAGCGCGACCTGGCGCTCATCAAAGTGCTCGCGGACCAGCAATCCCGTCCGCACCTCATGGAGCTGATCAAAGTTTTCCGCGCTCGCGTCGTGGACGTCGCTCCCGAATCGCTCATCATCGAAGTCTCCGGCACCGTCGACAAAATCGACGGCCTCCTCGAAGTCCTGCGCCCCTTCGGCGTCCTCGAAATGGCCCGCAGCGGACGCATCAGCATGACTCGTGGCGGCGACCTTCTCCGACCACCAACCGCAACAGATGCCCCCGCCGGGCATAGCCTGGTGACGAGCTAATCCTCATGGCAGGAACTACAGAGAGGCTAAGTCCTTTATCAGCAACGCTTACAGAAAATCGGGGGGAGCTCAATCGATGGCCAACGACGCGGTTGTAGGGGCACGGCATGCCGTGCCCGTCCGCGCAATTGCATTTGGCCCGTGCATATTCTCAGTGCAGGAGGTTTGTGTAGGGGCGGACTTTAGCCCGTCACTTCTCAACTCACACCCCAAGCAAAATCAAAACTTACACCAACTCCAGCAACTGCAGGTTTGCACAGCACCTAGACTACTCATAAGTCCTTTATCAGCAACGCTTACAGAAAAAGTGGGGAGGGGTTACACATACAGTCCCTCAGATTTCATCCGTACCAACGACTTCTAAATCCCGGCCGTAACCCGGCCCAAGAGGAAAAAATGGCAAATCTCTATTACGACGACTCCGCGGATCTCGCTCTCATCCAATCCAAGAAAGTCGCCATCATCGGCTACGGCTCCCAAGGTCACGCGCATTCGCTCAATCTGCGCGACAGCGGCGTAAGCGTCCGCGTCGGCCTCCCTGAGGGCAGCGCCTCCCGCGCCAAAGCCGAAAAAGAGGGCCTCACCGTCCAGACGCCCGCGCAGGCCGCAGAGTGGGCCGACGTCATCATGATTCTCGCGCCCGACACCAAGCAGCCCAAACTCTATCGCGAGCAAATCGAGCCACACCTCAAAAAAGGCAAAACGCTCATGTTCGCGCATGGCTTCAACATCCGCTTCGGCACCATCAAGCCGCCTGCAGATGTCGACGTCTCTATGATCGCCCCGAAAGCTCCCGGTCATCGTGTCCGAGAAGTGTTCACCGAAGGCGGCGGCACGCCCGCTCTCATCGCCATCGAGCAAGACGCCAGCGGCAGCGCCAAAGCTCTCGCACTCTCCTACGGCAAGGGCCTAGGCTGTACACGCGCCGGCGTTCTCGAAACGACTTTCACGGAAGAAACCGAGACTGATCTCTTCGGCGAACAAGCCGTCCTCTGTGGCGGCGTCAGCGAGCTGATCAAAGCGGGCTTTGACACGCTCGTCGCCGCCGGCTATCAGCCCGAAGTCGCCTATTTTGAGTGCATGCACGAACTCAAGCTTATCGTCGACCTCATCTACCGCGGCGGCCTCAGCTACATGCGCTATTCCGTAAGCGACACTGCCGAACACGGCGACTATACCGCCGGCCCTCGCATCATCACGCAAAAAACGCGCGAAGAAATGCGCCAAATCCTCGCCGAAATTCGCGACGGCAGTTTTGCTAAGAAGTGGATTGCCGAAAACGAAGCCGGCTGCCCGAATTTCCTAGCCACTCGCAAGCGCGAGCAGGGCCACCCCGTCGAGCAACTCGGCCCCAAACTTCGCGCCATGATGCCCTTTCTTCAGCCGGTTATCGCTCCCGGTCTCGAAGAGAAGGCCGCCGCCTCGAAGAAATAACAATGAAACGTATTTACTAGCCACTCCGTCTTTCTCGGTAGAGAGTGGGCCCTGAATTTCGCTCGAACGCAGGTTTTTTGCGTAACACTAACGCAAATTCGCTTGTTAGCGAGTCTGACTATATCTTCAAATCGTTATCTCAATTGACTATTCACCCTAGTTGACACAACGGAGCTTTTAGGCAATTCTCTGGCGCCATGAAACGACCACCCGTTCCCCCTCAGGTCTCGGCTCCTTCGCTCGCGGAGCGCATCGAACTCCTCAGCGCCAAGCGCCAGGAGATCATTCGTCCGATTCTCGAGCACCCGCGCGACTATGTCCTACTGAGCGTCCGCGCCATGGCCAAGCGCCTCAAGACAGACCCAGCCACCGTCGTTCGCATCGTTCGCGGCCTCGGTTTTGAGAGCTACCGCGACTTTCAGCGCCATCTCCATGACCTCTCCATCGCTTTCGCCACATCTCTCGACACCATGCAATCCGCGGGTAAGGTAACGAGCACGAGCATGCCCGCCTATGTGCGCGACGCCCTCGAACAAGACCTCAAGAATCTGCACGGGCTCAAGAACAGTCTCGATGCACCCCGCCTTGTCTCGCTCGCCAAGCGCTTCTACGACGCGCGGCGCATCGTACTCCTCGCTGGGGATCTCGCCGCTATTCTGGCCGATTATTTGGAGTACCAAATCACTCTGCTCGGCTTGCCGGTCTTCACCGGCCACGTCCGCGGGCCGGATCGCCCACCTTGTCCGCACGGTAACAAGATCGCGATCTCGTCCTCGCCATCAGCTTCCGACGCGGGCTTCGCCAAACCGTGGAAGGCGTACACTTGGCCCGCGCCCGCAGCGCATACTGTGTTGGCATCACCGACACGTATATCTCTCCGCTCGCTCGCGAGTGCGACGAAGTCTTCCTCGCCAGCGTCGAGTCCACTTCTTTCGGCGCCTCCTATTCCGCCCCAGTTGCCCTGGTCAACGCCATCCTGGCCGCTTGCGGCCAGTACCGGCGGCCGCAAACGCTCGCCATCCTCAAAGAAATCGCCGAAGAGCAGCGCAAAGGCTTCCGCTGGTACACCGTCTGACGGCCTTTTGGGCATACTGCAACAAACGTTTCTGGCTTCCATCGTATAAGAACTGCTTGAATCGCTACTGCCCTGCTGCTCCTGCTCTTGTTACCTTTTCGCGATCAAGATAAGCCGCAGTCCGGCAACATTTGTATCTCGCGTGGATTCCCGTTCTCGGCTATTATGTCTCACAACTTGTGGCAGACACCTTGATCGGACAAGGGAAAAGCAAATGCTTCGTAGCAAACCAGTCAAAGCGATGAGCCCCTCCGCAAAATCGCGCCTCAAGTTTCCCTTCCAGCTATTGCCTCTGCTCCTTGCTGCGTTTTTGCTCTGGGCTCCTGGCATCATCAAAGGACAATCGTCCGCCTCTTTAACTCCCGGACCAAAGCCCGCTGACATCCCGCAAGCCTGGAAGCCCTGGATCGGTGAGTATTGGTTCGGACTGTCTGTTCCGAATTCCAACAGCAAGGCTATCGGCACTGTGTACGAGCTTGGTGAGAAAGATGGCGTGATCTGGATCCTGCAACAAGAAGGCAAAAAAGAGGAACCCACTTACAAGCCGATAGAGAAATTCGCCGTTAAAGCAGCCACCTCCAACAGATCCTGCTCACGGCAGAGATTGCTTGTTGCGGCCAACGCGAATCGTGGCTCTGACCATCGCATTCTAGTGATGGGCGACGTGGGAACCACGAAAATTACTCCCGACTTTAACGCTCCCCAACAAGTCCTGATAAAGCCTGTTCGCCCTGTCGCCGAGCTGCGAGCAGAAGCTCTTGCCGCTTCCCCGCCGCACGAAGACGGCACGTTTCGCAAGCCGGAACTCGTCGAGCTCACTTCGCTCGACCCCGCCATCCATCTCGACATTCGCTATGCCACGACGAATGATTTTCTCGGCACGCCGGTTTACACGCAGGCACGCGCGTTCATGCAGCGTCCTGCTGCGGAAGCGCTAGTTCGGGCGCTGAACAAACTGAAGCCGCTCGGCTACGGCTTGCTCATCCACGACGCCTATCGCCCGTGGTATGTTACGAAGATTTTCTGGGACGCCACGCCGCCTGAAGGCAAAATCTTTGTCGCCGATCCGTCGCAAGGTTCGCGGCACAATCGCGGCTGCGCCGTCGATCTCACGCTCTACGATCTCGCCACTGGCAAGCCCATCGAAATGCCCGGCACTTACGACGAAATGTCGCCACGTTCGTTCCCCGACTATCCCGGCGGCACTTCACTCCAGCGCTGGCACCGCGATCTTCTGCGCCGCGCGATGGAATCCGAAGGATTCACCGTTTACGAGCACGAGTGGTGGCACTTCGATTACAAGGACTGGCACGAGTATCCGATCTTAAACATCAAGTTTGAAGATTTGCATTCCGGCCAAGGACTCGCCAGCGCCCAATAGCGCGCCCAAGTCTCAGCCGATTTTTCTGGAGGATTTAACTTGCACAGCCGAAGCCGCTTTTTCCAGCTCGCCGTCGCACCCTGTCTCACATTTTTATTTGTCGCCGCGCCACAATCGCTTCGCGCCCAATCAACTGTCTCTCTCGCCGATCGCATTCAAAAAGTAATGGACCGTCCGGAATTCGCCCGCGCGAATTTCGGCATTGAGTTCTACGATATCGCCACCGGAAAAATCGTCTACTCGCTGAACGCCAATAAACTATTTGTTCCCGCCTCCACGACCAAAACTCTCACCGAAGGCACTGTCCTCGCGAAGCTTGGCGCCGACTACCGCTTCCACACCATCATTTATCGCACTGGCCCAATCGACAAAAAAGGAACTCTGAAAGGTGATCTCGTCCTTGTCGCGAGCGGCGACCCCAATCTTTCCAATCGCATCCAGTCCGACGCCACTCTCTCCTTCGTCGATGAAGATCACTCTTACGGCGGTCCAGCCGTCACAGGGGATCCCCTCGCCGTCATCAAAGAACTAGCCAAAGCCGTCGCCGCCAAAGGCATTCACAAAATCGAAGGTCGCGTCCTCGTCGATGCCAGCCTCTTTCAGGACGGCGGCCGCGAAGGCGGCACCGGCGTCGTCATCTCAAGCATCGTGGTGAACGACAACGTCATCGACCTTGTCGCGACTCCGGGCGCAAAAGCAGGCGATCCAGTTTCTCTCGCGGTTTCCCCAAAGACGGCATACGCCAACTTCGTAAATCTCCTCACCACCTCTGCCGCGGGCGCTAAGCCCGATGTTCAAGATCCAGCGACAGTCACAAACGCGAACGGCACCGTCACCGTGACGCTGACTGGCTCGCTCCCAGTCGGCGCGCAACCAATCACCGCGCCCTACGCAGTTCCTTCTCCAACGAAATTTGCTGAAACAGTCCTCACCGAAACCCTCACTGCTGCTGGCGTCGAAATAAAAGAGCCCTCAAAATCCGTCGCGCCAGACTTCAAAGCCCTCGCACGCCTCTATATTCCCGACAACCAAGTCGCCGAGCACGTTTCTCTTCCCCTGGCTGAAGAAATCAAAGTCACTCTCAAAGTGAGCCAAAATCTTCACGCCAGCATGGGGCCTTATCTCCTTGGCGTACTAGTCGCGAAAGACCTTGCTGATCCCGTTCACGCGGGCTTCAAAGTTGAACGCGGTTTCCTTCAAGAGGCCAAGCTCGATCTCTCCGGCTTATCGCAAGGCGACGGCGAAGGCGGCGACTGGGCCGACCTCTTCAGTCCTGACGTTATCGCCCACTATATGTCGTATTGGAGCTCGCGTCCCGACTTTCCCGTTTTCTTCAAAGCTCTTCCTATTCTCGGCAAGGACGGCACGCTGGCGAAAATTCAGGTGAACAATCCCGGCGCCGGCCACGTCTTCGCAAAAACCGGCACATTCGGCTCGGAAGACAAGCTCAACGGCAAAATGATGCTCAACGGCAAAGGCCTCGCCGGGTTTGTGATCACGGCCAGCGGCAAGAAGCTTGCGTTCGCCGCATACGTAAATCATGTCTCGATTCCGCCGGATCCCGATGCCGCTCAAGAAATCGGCGGCCAAGCCCTCGGCGAAATCGCAGCCGCCGCTTATGATGCCCCGCTTGACGCACCATCGACCTCAACCTCTTCCAACTCCGCTTCGTCCGCTGCGGCCGGCACCTACGACATCATCATCCGCAACGGCCACATCATCGACGGCACCGGCAATCCCTGGTACGCCGCCGACGTCGCCATCCAAGGCGACCGCATCGCCGCCATCGGCAACTTGAGCAACGCCACAGCAAAGCGCGAAATCGATGCCAAAGGCCAAATCGTCTCGCCCGGTTTCATCGATATGCTCGGCCAATCCGAATGGTCTCTCCTGCTCGACAATCGTTCTCTCAGCAAACTCTCTCAGGGCATCACTTCGGAAATTACCGGCGAGGGCGGCTCCATCGCTCCGCAAAACGAAAAGACTCTCGTTTCGATGAGGCCCCTCCTCGAGCAATTCAAGTTCACGGTGGATTGGACCACGCTCGACGGTTATTTCCGTCGCCTCGAAAAGCAAGGCACTCCTCTCAACATCGGCACCTATGTCGGCTCCGCGCAGGTCCGCGAAGCCGTCATTGGCGATGACGATCGCGCTCCCACCGCCGCCGAACTTACTCAAATGCAAGCTCTCGTCGAGCAAGCCATGAAGGACGGGGCCCTCGGCATCTCAAGCGCTCTGATCTACCCGCCCAATATTTACGCGAAGACTGAGGAACTCATCGCGCTCGCCAAAGTCGCTTCCAAGTACGGCGGTCTCTATGCCACGCACATGCGCAGCGAAGGCGCCTCCGAAATGGAAGCTCTGGCAGAAGCCATCCGCATCGGCCGCGAAGCCAATCTCCCCGTCGAAGTTTTTCACCTGAAAGTCAGCGGCAAAGCGCGCTGGGGCAATATGAAGAAAGTGGTGGCGGCTATTCAAGCGGCGCGCGACTCCGGCCTCGACATCGCGGCCAGCATGTATCCGTATCCCGCGGGAGGCACGGCTCTAGCTTCCGCTCTTCCACCGTGGGTCGCCGACGGCGGCACACAAAAACTCCTCGCGCGGCTAAAGGATCCCGCTGTGCGCGCACGCATCAAAGAAGAATTGAAGGGCGATCATCCCAACTGGGAAAATCTCTACTATGATTGCGGTGGCGGCGCTGGCGTCTTGCTCGCTTCCATCGAAAAGCCGGAACTAAAACAGTTCGAAGGCAAAACGGTCGCAGACGTCGCCAAAGTCTGGAACAAATCCCCCGAAGACACGCTCATGGATTTCGTCATCGCCGACAACGCGCAAACTGGCGCGCTCTATTTCATGGCTAGCGAAGAAGACATCCGCACCGGCCTCGAACAGCGCTGGACCAGCATCGGCCTCGACGCCAATGAAATGTCGCTCGATGGTCCCATCTTCGAAGCGCACACCCATCCCCGCGCCTTCGGTTCGATGCCGCGCTTCTTGGGTCATTACGTTCGCGATGAAAAGCTTATGCCGCTCGAAGCCGGCATCCGCAAAATCACTTCCTTCCCCGCCCAGCGCGAACATCTCGAAAATCGCGGCATCCTCAAGCCCGGCTATTTTGCCGACATAACGATCTTCGATCCCGATACGATCATCGACAAAGCCACCTTCGTCAGCCCAGCGCAACTCTCTGAAGGCATCGACTTCACGATCGTTAACGGCCAGATCGAGTACGATCACGGCAAACTCACCGGCGCAACTGCGGGCAAAGTCTTGCGCGGCCGCGGCTGGCAACAAGACGTACACTAGAGATCGATAGAGTGGACGCTAATCATGGGAAAAGTTTTTTGCGGCGTTTCCGGCTGGGCTTACGCAAAGTGGAAGCCCGATTTCTACCCGGCGAAGCTCGCTTCCACAAAGTTCCTTGGCTATTATTCTGGCCGTCTTAACTCCGTCGAGGTTAATTACACGTTCCGAGGATTCCCTACCGAGAAGCTGCTCGGCAATTGGATTTCTGCAACTCCTCCCGATTTCAAGTTCGCCATAAAGGCGCACCAAAGCATCACGCACATCAAGCGACTTAAGAATGCAGGCGACGATACCGCAAAATTCATCGCCTCACTAAAACCTTTACAAGAAGCAAACAAACTTGGGCCCGTGCTCTTTCAGCTGCCGCCCAATCTGAAATTTGATTTGAAACTCTTGCATGACTTTCTAGCTGAACTGCCGGACAAAACCCGCTGCACGATCGAATTCCGGAACGCCTCATGGTTTGTCGAGGACGTATTTAACGCTCTAACAAAGCGGAACGTTGCGCTTTGCTTGGCCGAAAGCGATGACTTAATCACGCCCGACAAGCAAACCGCCGATTTTTGCTATTTGCGTTTACGAAAGGAAGGATATTCGCCGAACGATCGCCAAGCTAACACGCGCAGAGTGCGAAGCTTAGCTCAGCACGGCGAAATCTTTGCGTACTACATGCACTTTGACGCGCCCGAATGCCCGCTACAGGCGGAAGAATTGCTCACCGCCACAAAATCAAGCTAGCGACGCCTTGCCCATCTCCGCCACGCGCCGCTCGTACGTCATCTCGGCCCAGCCATGCTTCCCGTAATAGCGCAGCACAATCTTGTGTCCCGGCACAATCTTTGCCCGCGCCTTCGTCAAGGAATCCGAGAGAGTCACCCACTCCCCATCCACCAGGTAGCTGCCTTCCCAGCCTCGCAGCTCAAAGTGCCCGTCATTCTTCAGGATCAGCGGCGCCGCAGTGCACGCCATCACTTTTCCTTGCATCGTGGCCTGCGTGCACTGGTAACTACCCGAAACATCAACAGCCTGGGCTTTAGCGGAAGGATTTACGACCATACAGAACACTGAGAAACAAACATACCGCAAGAAGCTCTGCGCCACCCGTTCGAGTCCCATTGGGTCTCCGTGCCAGGACGCGTTGCTGCGGGGCACCGTCCCTGGCCGTTAGTACAGGTGCAACTGAGGAGCCAACCCTGTACCTCATAATCGACACATAATACACCATTTAATAAAAACTTGGACCTGTACTTCGGGGTCGCCTGGGAAGATTCGTTCCCCTTTTTCACCCTGCAAGGGAGTTTCTCTGCGGCTGATATTCGAGGTTCTAAACCGTTTTTAAATTTCGCACCAGTTACTAAAACGGTAACTCCGCCGCCGCCTGACCATCCTTCCGCGGGTCCGACGCCCCATAATTCACGCCCGCAGCAAAGTCCCGCAACACAGCCTGCCCGCCGCCCACTCTGCTCGAAAATGTCCCGAGCACCTTGATCTGGTGTCCTTTGGCCGTCAATTCATCCCGCACTTTTCCGTTGAAGCGGTTCTCCATCTCCACGTCGCAGCCCGTAAACGTATATTTCGTGAACCGCGCGGCCTCCATCGCCGCCTGAATGTTCATCTTGAAATCCGCAATATTCGCGATGAACTGCGCGTGCGCCTGCGCTTGATTCCAGCCGCCCATAATCCCGAACGCCACGCGCGTATCACCCTTCTGCGCAAAACCCGGAATAATCGTATGGCGCGGGCGCTTGCGCCCCGCCAGTGCATTCGGCGACGATGCGTCGAGCGTGAAGAGCCCGCCGCGATTGTGCAGGACAAAACCCGTCCCAGCCGCAACGATTCCCGAACCAAACGCCGAGTAGTTGCTTTGAATCAAGGACACCATGTTTCCGTCGCGGTCCACCACGCTCAGATAAGTCGTATCGCTCCCGCCGGCAATTTCTCCTGCTGCTACATCGCAAGCTGCCTTGTCAGGATCGATTAATTTCGCTCGCTCCGCCGCCCAAGCCTTGGAGATCAGTGTCGCCACAGGAATTTTCTGTCCCCGCGGATCGGCCAAATATTTCGCCACATCCGCGTAAGCCAATTTCTTCGCCTCAATCATCGTGTGCAGTGCCTTCGTCGAGCCAAATCCCGAATCTTTTTCTCCTAGCGTGAACGTCTCCATGATGTTCAGCATCTCGAGCGCGCCGATTCCCTGCCCGTTTGGCGGCATCTCGTAGACTGTCCAATCGCGATAGGTCGTTGAAATCGGCTCGACCCACTCACTCGAGTACTGCGCCAAATCCTGTTCCGTCATCGTTCCGTTGTGCCGCTTCATGGCGTCCAAAATTTTCTTCGAGATCTCGCCCTTGTAAAAGGCGTCTCTCCCATGCTCGGCAATCTGCCCAAGCGACGCCGCCAAGTCCGGATTCTTGAACACTTCACCAACCTTCGGTGCACGATCCCCCGGCAAATAGAGGCTCGTTGCAGCATCATCGGTGCGCAGAAGATCGACGGTTGCTGCCCAATACGCAGCATCCCATTCAGGCACTGGGAAACCGTCCTGCGCCGTTCGAATCGCCGCGTCCAAATCTTCCTTCAATTTCTTTCTGCCAAATTTGTCCGCCAATTTCTGCCAACCGTCCACCACTCCCGGCACGGTGATGGAGTTCACGCCCGTCTGCGGCATATCCCGCAACCCTTGCTTGTGCAAAAAGTCGATCGTCAAAGCTTTCGGCGCCCATCCACTGGCGTTCAATCCATAAAGCTTGTTGGCCTTCGCGTCGTACACGATCACAAACAAATCTCCGCCGATCCCATTCATCATCGGCTCGACCACGCCCATCATCGCGTTCGTGGCAATCGCCGCGTCCACGGCGTTGCCGCCATGCTCCAAAATCCGCACGCCCGCTTGCGATGCCAGCGGCGACTCCGACGCCACAATCCCGCCCTTCGAAATCACCATTGACCGCGTCTGGCTGCGGTCTTGCCCATCCGAATTCACCGCGATCATCGCCATCGCTCCCATCGCCACAAAGAAATAGATCGCCGCTCGCAACACCACAAGAATCCGCTCGCTAGAAAATCGCATAGTCGCTCGGCTCCCTCATCCGGTAGCGTCGCATCTTACTGTACTTTACGAATCCCGCGCCATTTTCTGGGAATGCAATCCGCTGGATTTTTTTGCGCTTCAGGTCTAATCTCGATTTCTTGGAGGATCCTGTGCGAAATCGGGCTTTCTACTTCGGTGTCATATTTTTTCTCTTCGTAGGTCTTTTCTCTTGCGTCGCACAAGTCAGCGCTCAGACGCGAATGACCGATAAGGATGTCCAAAACATGATGAAAAACCTGGTTAATGACACCAAGCAATTCCAATCGCTCTTTAATTCGGCGATATCCAAGAGCACGATTCGCAAAACCTCCCAGGAAAAAGATGCCAAAGCGACTGTCCAGAGCTTCCACAACCAAACAGTAAGCATGCTCCAGACATTTCAGAGCAAGAAGAAGGCCGACACCACTCTTCCGCTCGTTTTGGATAGCTCTCAGAAAATCGACAAATGGCTAGCGGACGTTCCTCTCAACAGTTCCGTGACCACCCAGTGGGGGAAAGTGAAAGCGGAGCTTTCTACTCTTTCGAATCAATTCAATATTCCCGCACCCCCGCGGTAAACTCGGAAACCTGCTCGCGCCGAACGGACCTTGCCAGTAGGGGCACGATACATCGTACCCGTCTTCCGATTCATCCTTAATGCCAGATCCTCCGCGCAGCGCGCGGGTGCCCCACCCTCGTTTTTTGAGGGTGGGTCTTCAACCGCCCCAAACAGAAAACACCATACTCAATGCTGGCCTTCCATATGGTATATTGTGGATATGGCAACAGCGCGCAAAATCACTGTCGAAATCCCGGAAGACCTGCTCGAGAAAGCCCAACAAGCCAGCGGCACCGGGGTCACGCAAACTGTTCGCACGGGCCTTGAGCTTCTCGCCGCATCGAATGCCTATGCACGCCTCCGCCAATTCCGCGGCAAAGTCCGCTTCTCGCGCACGCTCGCGCAACTAAAAGACGATCGATGATCGCCGCCGACACGAGCACCTGGGTTGCGTTTCTGGATGGCACGATTGGCGATGACACTCTGCTGCTGGACAAGGCGCTGCAAGACCGTCAATTGGTGATGGTGCCCGTTGTCCTCACCGAACTCCTGAGCGACCCAAAACTTCCGCCTGCCCTGCGCGCCAACCTCGCGGATGTACCCTTGCTCCAAATCGAATCCGGCTTTTGGCAACGCGCCGGTGCATTACGCGCAAAAGTCCTCGCGAAGAGTCGCAAAGCTCGCCTCGCCGATTCCCTGATTGCACAGAACTGCGTGGACGCCGGCGTTTCCCTCATCACCCGCGACCGCGACTTCCGCGCCTTCGCCCGAGCCAGTCTCCATCTCGTCCTTGCTGTGTGATAGGCGGGTGGCGCGTCCTTAGCTACTACCCTGTCCAATTCGCCAGTTAACTTGAAATCGATTCCACTTATCACTAAACATCTATTACTCCATCTTTCAACTAATCTTAAGTCTGGAGCCCAACTATGAAATTCAAACCCAGTCTTTTTGTACTCTTGGCGATGAACCCTCTTATGGCACTTGCTCAAAACACACAGGTCGGCCAGTGTCGTACTCTGGAAGCCGCTGGAAATTTCCTTGGTCCTGATGAAACGATTGTCGACGGAAAGGCATGTAAAACTGTCAAGGTAAACCAGCAGATGGTTGCAAGTTCGCAACCCGCGCCAGTCTCTACCACGCCCCGGCCGGGAGCGTCCGATGCGGACATTACTAACAGTCGTGTGGTTGACATGACCAAACTCGGCTTGGACGACGACATCATCATTGCGAAAATCAAGAACGGAAAATGCCAGTTTCAGCTCGGTGACACAGACCTTGTAGATTTGAAAAAGGCTGGGGTGTCTTCAAAAGTAGTGGCCTCAATGCTGGATGCTGGGGCATTAACCGCGCCTCTGGTAACCGTTGATAAGCTTGAAGTCTCACTGCACACCTTAGGGCAAGCAAAAGTCGGCGGACGGCTAGGCCACGATCTGACGGTAGGAATAAAGTCTGTGAAAGAGAAAGCCTATCTCGACGGTCCTCACTCGTCGGTAGCTATCTCCGGTACTCCGACAATCGAGATAGACCTTCCCAAAGGCGACACCATCGACAACTACATTCTGGTGGAACTCGATGGTAAGGGTGACCGACGAGAATTAGAGGTTGAGGCTCGCGGAGGAATCGTTGGTGGTAAGAACGGCGTTCGCGCCGAGGCAATCCACAAGACTTCGATCACCCCACTCGGTGGAAACAAGTTCCAGATGCAAACGGACTCCCTAAAAAGGGGAGAATACATGATTTACATTATCGGCTCCCCAGACAGGGTGAAAGAGATATACGGAAAAGGATACGACTTCACTGTGAGATAGACGTCTCGCGGGCAGGTTGGTCAGGCTTTTGAATTGGGTGGCGCACCCTTTGGGTTTTGTTGATCAAAGGGTGCGGCCTCTGATTTTGATCTGTGCAGCTTCGGGTTTGCCCAACGAGGAGAAAGCATCGAATCTCACTCAGCCGCGGCCCCTCGAAGGCCCACCAGACGATGTCTACCGGCACAGCGCCCCGTCATCGTGGTCTTTCCCGCAAACGCATTTCGGCGACGGTAATTCATGCTCTGTGCCCCAGGATAGCAGCCACGCTTTCATTTCCTCATGCTTGAAGTAATGCCCGGACTCTACTTGCCGGTCCGCCTGTCGCGTTTCGCTGTGCAGTTCTCGTTTCTCGGTGTTAGTCTTTATCGTGCCCTCACGCGCGCTGCTATTCTCTAATGCGTATGCGGTTGACTTCGACCACAAGCAACTTCCCCCGGTAGTGCTCCATCGAAGATTGAACTCTTAAATAATTCGTGAGTCTCAGCATTAAATGGTCAAGAATCTCAGAATGGTTGCGCATTTGAAGCGCGACAATGCCCTTATAATTCTTCGGCGGGTAGGTCACGATGTCCGCAAAATCGCCGTTCATTGAAAGCAAAATCGCTTCTATTTCTTGAGCTTTTGCAATAACAATGGCATCAGGAGACTCCACTGGCAAAATTTCCTTCAGACGCACGACTTCGTGGGCCGCATCTCGAAGTGCTCGAACGATTGAGTTGGAAATACAATGATCGGCCAGGAACCGCAAGGCCATCAGACGACGGCCTCAAACTCAGCCAGCTCCCGCGCATAGTCTAGACATGCTGCAATCTGTTCACTGTTCAGATCCGGAAACTCGGCCAAGATGTCCGCAGAGGTCTTGCCCGCGGCCAAGTAACCCAGCACGAGTCCGACGGGAATGCGCGTCCCCTTGATCCGGGGCCTTCCTCGGAGAATTTCCGGGTCGCTCACGATGTGCTGTTTCCACGGCACGGGCATGCGCCGATATTATCGCCCTTTTCCGCTAATGGCAAAATCCAAATACCGCGCCCTAAGGGAACGGAAGAATTCATCCTCTCTTCCCAGTTTTCCACAGGCTTCCACAGCCTCGCCATTCCCGTTAGCCCCCGCCAACTCCCTGCGTCCCCTCGACTTCCCCGTCCGCATTCGAACCCGCCGCTCTTCGTTCGAATAAGCATTCAGTAAACGAATAATTCGATTGACAATTGGTAATACTCTCTGCTACCATTTCATGTGTCCCACCCACGCCACCTCCCAGCACCCTCTCTTCCAATTCTTGCGATCTCCGTTCCTTCCCTTTCCGAGTTCTGCGGCTCGCATTTACCGCCGCCCACCCGGGTCTCTGCGTTTAACTCCGTTCGCGCCGTAGTCAGAGCACAAATGCTCTCTCCCGGAGCACTTCGGGAGCAAAATAAGAGCAAACAACAGGTTTTGTTTTCAATAAGTTACAAAGGCCATCTTCCTCAAACCCTTTTGAATCATATTCTTACAAATTCAGGGGGAGGGGTTTTCCCCTGCTCGCTAAAAATGTCCGCCCGATACTAGCGAAGACGGTAGACTGTACCCCGCCTTCGCTACCGACTTCTTTCAACCGCTGCGGAGCAACGCCCCATGCCTGAAGAAAAAAAGCTGCCGCCAGCAGCTCCAGCCAGCGCCCCTGATTCCAACAAGGACGGGCTGATTGACGCCGTGCTTGCTGGCCGTTGCGCTGATCCGTTCGCTGTGCTCGGGCCACATCCCATCTGGTCGCCGCTGGGTCATGGCTGGGCCATTCGCTTTTTCCGTCCTGGTGCGGCGGACGCAAGTGTCGTGGTCCAAGGCTTATCCGCGCCCATCCCTGCCCACAAGTTGCGACCGGAAGGTTTTTTTGAAGCCGCGCTCCCGGATTCGCATCAAGGTTCGCCCGGTCCGGCGCACTACCGCATTCGCTATCGCACGGTCTACGGCGAGACTATCGAAACCTTGGATGCCTATGCCTTTCCCTATCTTCTCAGCGAATTTGATCTGCACCTTATGGGAGAAGGCCGCCACTACGACACGTACGAAAAACTCGGCGCGCATCTGAAGACACTGGAAGGCGTCCGAGGCGTGCATTTTGCCGTCTGGGCGCCCAGCGCTCGCCGCGTCAGCATAGTCGGCGACTTCAATCGATGGGATGGCCGCGTCAATCCCATGCGCGCGCGCGGCTCTTCCGGAATCTGGGAACTCTTCATTCCCGAGCTCGGCGAAGGCGCCATCTACAAATACGAAATTATTGGCGCAAACGGCGCGATGCTCCCGCTTAAAGCCGATCCGTATGCGTTCCGAGGCGAGCTTCGCCCTAACACAGGCTCGGTCGTCGTCAACCTCGACACCTACAAGTGGACCGACACCGAGTGGATCAACCATCGTTCCGAGAAAAACTGGCTCGAAGCTCCGATCTCCGTTTACGAAGTACATCTCGGCTCCTGGCGCCGCGTTCCAGAAGAAAGCAATCGCTGGCTGACCTATCGCGAGCTCGGGGATCAACTCATTCCCTATGTAAAAGATCTCGGCTATACGCACATCGAGCTGCTACCCATCATGGAGCATCCGTTCGATGGCTCCTGGGGCTATCAAACGATCGGCTATTTCGCCGCAACCAGCCGCTACGGCTCTCCCGCTGAATTCATGGAGTTTATTGACCGCTGCCACCTCGCCGGCGTTGGCGTTTTTCTGGATTGGACTCCCGCGCATTTCCCGCGCGATACGTTTGGCCTCGCAGAGTTCGATGGCACACATCTCTACGAGCATTCCGACCCGCGGCAAGGCACGCATCCCGACTGGGGCACGCTCGTCTACAATTACGGCCGCAACGAAGTTCAGAACTACCTCATCTCCAACGCCTTATTCTGGCTAGACAAATACCACATCGATGGACTGCGCGTGGATGCCGTGGCTTCCATGCTCTATCTCGATTATTCGCGAAAAGCGGGCGAGTGGATCCCCAACGAGTTCGGCGGCCGCGAAAATCTCCATGCCATTTCGTTCATTAAGCGCATGAACGAAGTGACTCACGCGCGATTCCCCGGTATTCTGACGATCGCCGAGGAGTCCACATCATGGCCCGGCGTCTCGCGGCCAACGTATCTCGGCGGGCTCGGCTTCAGCCTCAAATGGAACATGGGCTGGATGAACGACACGCTGAAATATTTTTCCGCGAACCCCATCCACCGCAAATACGAACACAACAAAATGACGTTCTCGATGCTCTACGCGTTCAGCGAGAATTTCATGCTTCCTTTTTCCCACGACGAAGTCGTCCACGGGAAAAATTCGCTTCTGCACAAAATGCCCGGCGACTTGTGGCAGCAATTCGCAAACCTGCGGCTCCTGTTCGCCTATCAATGCGCGCATCCTGGCAAGAAGCTGCTCTTCATGGGCCAGGAGATTAGCCCAGCGCAACGAGTGGAGCGAAGCAAAAAGCCTCGACTGGCATCTGCTTCAGCACGATTCGCATCGCGGCGTACAAAATCTTGTACGCGATTTAAATAAACTGCTCGCCGCGCAACCCGCGCTGCATGAAGTCGATTTCAATTGGCAAGGGTTCGAGTGGATCGACGCCAACGATGCCGACAACAGCGTCTTCGCCTTCGCGCGCCACGGAAAGAAGCCCGAGGATTTGCTGATCGTAATTATGAATGCCACGCCAGTCGTTCGCGAAGGCTACCGCATCGGCGTTCCTCAACCAGGCTTTTACTCCGAAATTTTGAACACAGACGCCGCCACCTACGGCGGCTCAAATGTAGGCAATCTTGGCGGCCAAAACGCGTCCAACCATCCGTCGCAAGGCCGCGCGCAGTCGCTCTGCCTAACCCTGCCTCCGCTCGCAGCCGTTTTCCTGAAGTGGCAGCCGAGCTAAACAAACCATGCTCCTCTGCTTGGTTGGACTTCGCCCATGTAGGGGCGCAGCACGTCGACCCTGAGCCACCCTGAGCTTCGAAGGGCCGAGCCCCCTGTCAGGCAATCCGTGCCGCTTAGCGGCCTAATCGCCCTTTTCGGCCTCCATCATTCCTTAGAGACGAAATGGTTGTTAATCCCGGAACTTTTCGGGCGTCTTATACGTAAGTATCGGCAAATGCCTAAAGGAGGCATCTCGAAATGGCAAACTCCACTCGACGTTTGTTCCCCGTATTATCATTTCTGGCTGCCTCTTTTCTTTTTGCTCCCATAGGCGTTCGAGCGCAAACAAGTACAAGCACATCAAGCACATCCGGTCACGGTGAGCGCTGGCTGCATGTGCGCGTGATTAACGCCAACTCGAAGGGGGAGACCGTCCGCGTGAACGTTCCTCTCGATATGGCGGAAAAGGTCCTACCAGCGATCGACCACGATCGGCTTCACAACGGTAAGGTACGGATTGGGTGCATGGATTGCGACGGGGTGGATGTTCGCACGCTTTTTGAGGCCGTTCGAACGGCAAAAGACGGGGAATATGTGACGGTGCAGAGCAACGATGCGGACATCAGCGTTATGAAGAAGGACGGGCAAATGCTGGTTCACGTCCACGATAAGAACAGGTCCAAGGATTCGCGGATCGAAGTCAAAGTGCCCATGAAGGTTGTCGAAGCGCTGCTCTCTGGAACCAAAGACGAGCTGGACATAGTGGCTGGGCTGCATGCGCTTGCAGGACAGGGCGATGTGGAACTGGTCTCCGTGAAGGATGACCAGAACACGATTCGCGTGTGGCTGGATTCCAAGAACGTCACCACGGACTAAGCGGAAAATATCGCGGTTTCAAGGTCCAGAAAGTCTCGCGCAGGGAGCGGGACAGGAAAGGATATGAGAAATGGTACTGCTCGCGAAAATCGCACTGGGTTTTGGGGCCACAGTGGTCATGGCGGGGGCTTATACCTTTCGCGAAGGGCTACTCCGTGTCGATGTCGACGAGACGCGCGGCGAAGGACACCACGTGCATGTCTGGGTGCCTGCGGCCATAGTTCCGATGGCCATGCATCTTGTTCCGCGGGATAGGATGCGCAACGCGGGAGAAAGAGCTGCGGACTTCATGCCATTGGTGCACGCCGTGGCAAAAGAGCTGCAGAAATACCCCGAAGCGGAACTGGTCGAAGTCCACGATGGGCCGCAATATGTTCGAATCCGGACTCATGATGGCAAATTGCTGATCGATGCGGAAGAGCCTGGGCAAACGGTACACGTATCTTGCCCATTGGCTACCATCGACGATGTTTCGCGCGAGCTTGCCACCTTTGCGCCTGCATCCTAAATCTGAGTGACCTCACACGAATGTTTTCAGCAGGCAGACGTCTGCTCTTGCCACTTTGTTTTGGCCTGAGAACTTTCTAACTCCTTGCCGTGGGACCGCTGCCATTACTGCGGGTTCTGCTGTTGCTGCTTCTGCATCATCTGACGCTTCATCGCTTCCGGATCAAATTTCATGGGAGTCCCGGTGATGTGGTCTTTGGCATCGGTGATGGACTTCACCAAGATCATGGAATTTGTCGGCGTCACTTCCTTCACCAAACTCATGGGAGTGACTTTGGAACTGACCCAAACATCACCTTTCCCGTCGTCTTTGGCCCAGTGTTCGCAATCAAAAGTGCCCGCCGGTACCGTGATGGCCTCGGTACCCACTTTGTGCCACTTCTCCATTTCCTCGGACATGCGAGAGCGCTGCTGCGCGGTCGGGTTCATTGGCATTTCCATAGCAGGCTGGCCGGGCTGCTGAAATATCATGCGGTGAAATTGAAAGTCGTCCTTGGT
Organism: uncultured Acidobacteriota bacterium; assembly: GCA_963784015.1. GTDB lineage: Bacteria > Acidobacteriota > Terriglobia > Acidiferrales > UBA7541 > Acidiferrum. Next base: position 1,148,365 of record CAWAPX010000013.1, on the reverse strand, counting down.
GACGAGCATTTTCGCGTAGACCATCGTGCCGCTTCGTTGATCGGAGTGGCCAAACTCAAGCCAGAAACCTTCTTTGCCGTCGACGGCTTCCTGGCCGACGACGGTCATTTCGATGGTGCTTTTCTTTTGGTCGCGTTCGGTTTCATAGACGGCGCCGCTTCCAACTACGGGCTTGAAAATGTCGGCAATCGCGGGCTTTTTGAACATGTCCATGCCCATCTGCGCACGGACAGCAGTACCGACTAGCAGGCAAAGGCCCGCAGCTACAAGCAATGGGTGCAGTCGCTTCATCGTGGAGCTCCTTTTAGTGAGCAGCGTCGCCGCATCGGCGGAATTCTCTAGCGTGGAGTGGCTGGAGAGTGCCCCAAAACTATCAGCTTGGCCGACGGGAAGCAATCGGGGCAGGAAATTTTGGTAGCCAAAAAGAACATGGCTCAGTTTGCAGAGAGCAGTTCAGGCCTGAGTGAGCCGGGATGAGAGGGAATCTATTCGTAAGCCAGTGCAACGACCGGATCGTAGCTCGCGGCACGCAGTGCGGGATAGATGGCGCCGATGGAGGCGCCGACCAGAGCTAGCAGAGTCGCAGAAAAAACCCATTGCTTGGTAATCAAAATCATGAGGCTGGGGTTTGTCTCCTGCATGATGGCCTGAAAGGCAAAGGTCAGCGCAATTCCCAAAACGCATCCGCAGACGGTAAGAAGGAGAGTCTCTCCGAGCAACATGCGAAGGATTCCCCACCTGGAAAGACCCAGGGCCTTGAGGATGCCGATCTCGCGAGTGCGTTCCATGACCATAGTGTGCATATTGAGAAGGACGACCAGAAAGCTGATGACCAGGCCAAGTCCAACCATGCTGCGGGTAAACGGTCTCAATTGAGGAAGATTGGAAGAGCTCATGAGAGTGACGAGTTCGGAAGTGGTACGCACACTGTCCAGAGGAGAGAGCGCAACAATTTGCGCGCGAGTGCCTTCGGTGTCGCCCTTGCTGCGGACATAAAACATGGAGACACGCTTTTCCGCGCCGGCGATCTCCTGAGCGGTCTTCAGAGGAATAAAGTAACGCGCGCCTTTACCGTGCGCCACGATTCCGCAAACGGTAAACGTATGATTCAAAAGAGTGATCTGTTGTCCCACCTTTAAATGTTTTGTTTGAGCGATGATGTCGTCGGCGATGGCTTCGTCGGAAGATTCGAACGGACGCCCTGCGCGAAATAAGAATCCGCGGCTGAGGGCGTTGAAGCGTTTGTAATCGATGCCGTAGACGAGCGTCAAGGTCTTTGTTTCCGTAAGGATAAGCGTGGGAGCGACTTCATCCACGCCAGGCAGCGCGGCGATTTTGTCGCCTAGAGATTCCTGCATGACGGCACTGGAGAAGGCAAAGAAAATAGAAGAGTTGGGTGGCTGAACGAGAAGATCAGCGCCGACACCTTCGACGCGTTTTCCCCACTCGGAAATAATTCCCGAAGTGAACCCCACAATGAGCAGAACCAAAATGACTTGAATGGCGATAGCGATCACACTGAGACAACTGCGGAGCGGACGAGCGACGATGTTGCCCCACAACATCTGCAAGAGTGAGAAAGTTCCGTCGAAAGTTTCATTCATCAGGAAAGCCGATGAGCTACTTTAGCATCCGCGTTCGGTGCCGGTCAAAAAATGAGACGAAGCGGCAGGCAAGAGTTGGGCCGAACCAGAAGAAAAATATTTCTGCACGATTAAGTTTTCAACACAATTGTTGATAAGTGTGTGGAAAATCGGGGCGCACTGGCAGCTAACTTCACTTGCTTCAACGTCCTGCTCCTGTTTGCACAATTCCAGTGCAATTAATTTTTTATCGGCGCGATTTTTTGCGAGACGAAGACCGTGCGCAATGCAAAGCTCTTAAAATCAGTTTACTGCAAGTGGAAGAAGAAAATAATCATGGAGTTGCGATGCTCAGCGTCAGAATTTTACAGTCCGAAACAATTTAGTACCATTTCGGAGGCCGTTCGAGGCGCACTTTGATGGTCTGATGAGGATCGGTGATGTCGTACCAGCGTCCATACGTCTTCCAACCTTCGGCAATAATTTGAACGAGAGCGCGGCCGAGAGGCGCTTCAGCGACGTGCGCGACGCCTGCGCGGTTGGTTTTGACATTTAGTTCGACTTTTTTGTCCTTCTTGATGGCATGCTCTTCGACGTACTTCACATAGACGCTGGCGTTTTCAACGGGTACAGAATTTTCGCCGCCGGTGACTTCGATCGTCAGGCGGCTGGGTTCATCAGACTGCGCCGGAGCTTTTGGCGGAGGCGCTGGCGAGTCCTGGGCAGCGACACTCAATGCAGTTGCGGCCAGCAAAATGAAAAAGATGCTACCCAATCTTGAGCGAGTGAGTTTCATGTTCCTGTGGCCCCGTCCGTCATGGAAATGCGCTATGGCGTCAAGTTACTCCGCTTGGAGTTAAGATGCAAATGCGGGGGCGTGTGCTGCCCGTTCGGTGCGCCTGGGCAAGGTGCGGGCGGGGCGAGCCCCGCCCCTACAGAGTTTACATCGGAACAAGGGACGCACCAGTACAGAGGGCACGCCAGCAGCGAGGATTTGAGAAATTGGCGCGATCACATACGCAGGGCAATGTGTTCCAAGCAACAGTTTGTCGCGGCGGAATTGACTCGCTGGTTTTGGTCCTGTAACTTCGGAAGAATCTGCCCTGCATGCATTTGAGAACCGCAAGCGCAGCGATGGGCCCCGAATCCCTTAACTTCCACATTGCAGGGGAACGGCAGCAGACTTTGCTTGCTGCAATAGGCGAGCCGCAGGGGAAAAGGTTCGCGAGGTAAGAGGAGATCACCATGGGATTTGCCACGAACGCCATTCATGTTGGGCAGGAGCCTGATCCCGCCACGGGTGCGATCGTTGCGCCAATCTATCAGACGTCGACGTACGTCTACGAAGAGCTAGGCAAACACAAGGGTTATGACTACGCGCGCTCCAACCATCCTAACCGGAAAGCGCTGGAGCGCACCGTCGCGAAACTCGAAGGCGGACATAGTTCGTACGTTTTTTCATCCGGAATGGCGGCAATCGACGCGGTGTTCCGTCTTTACCGGCCTGGCGACCACATCGTGTTGTCGGAAGCGGTGTATGGCGGCGTGTACCGGCTGTCGACGCAACTGCTGGTGCACTTTGGATTGGAGTTTAGTTTTGTCGATACGTCGATTCCGGCGTGCGTGCTGTCGGCCTTACGGCCCAATACCAAGCTGATTTATATCGAGACGCCGACGAATCCGACGATGCGCGTGACGGACATTGGAGCCATCGCGAAGCTGGCTAACGAGCGGAATGTCACGCTGGCGGTCGACAACACGTTTCTGAGCCCGTACTTGCAGAGGCCGATCGAGCTCGGCGCGCAGATTGTCGTGCACTCGATGACGAAATATTTGAACGGGCATAGCGATTGCACTGGCGGAGCGGTGGTGCTGACGCGGCCAGAGGATGCGGAGAAAATTTATTTCATTCAGCGGTCGGCGGGATCGGGACTAGCGCCGATGGATTGCTTTTTGATTTCGCGTGGGCTGAAGACACTAGCGATACGGATGTTGCAGCACAACGCCAACGGCATCACCGTGGCTCGACATTTGGACGCGCACCCCAAGGTGCGGAAGACGTATTACCCCGGATTGCCGACGCATCCGCAGCACGATATTGCACGACGGCAGCAAAAAGGGCCGGGAGCCATGCTGGCGATCGATTTGGGTTCTCTGGAAGCGGCGCGGCGATTTTTGAATCAGCTGAAGCTTTGTTCGCTGGCGGAGAGTCTGGGTGGGGTGGAGACACTGGTTTCCTTGCCCGCGCAGATGACGCATGCTTCGATGCCCGCGGAAGTGCGGGAGCGGATTGGGATTACGGATGGGTTGGTCAGGATTTCGGTAGGGATTGAGGACGTGGAAGATATCATGGCGGATTTGGATCAGGCGTTGTTGTACGTGTGAGAAAGAAATAAGTAGTCGGCAGTGAGTAGAACTTGTCTCATAAATATAGCAAGCGACGAAGCAGGGAGTTTCCTCAGGGGCTAAAGCCCTGTTTTGCCGGTTTTCTATGTCGGAGCTAAAGCTCCGACCCCTAGGAAGGCATTCTGAAAACATGGGGTGCGCCTTGAGGGTTTACGTATTTTCATTGAGCCAGTCGAGGTAGGCTTTCGAGCCGGCGACGATTGGTAGGACGATGAATTCGGGGACTTCGTAGCTGTGCAGACGCTTTACTTCTCTTTCCAGGCCGCCTAGCTTTCTTTCGGTGGTTTTGATCATCAGAATGTACTCGCGAGCTTTTTCCACTTTGTCTTTCCAACGATAGTAGGAGTCGACAGGGCTGCGGACGATGTTGACGCAGGCCGCTACGCGTTTTTCGATGAGGCTGCGGGCGATGAGTTTTGCCTGGATGGGATTGGCGCAGGTGACTAGAACCAGGCGATAGGTGTCGGCGGGCTTCATGGGGCGGTCTCCAATTGGTGAATGAGGAGCATGATTTAAGGCGGGAGGGGCCCTTCGAGACTCCCTTCGTTGCTCAGGGCAAGCAGGGTAAACAAGCCCCTCCCCTACAGGCATGGGTGTTGCGCCGCCCATGCATGGTTGCTTCCGTATTGGAAAAACTCGGATAGAATACGACGCTATGAGCGCTTCGCCTACATTGAATGCATCGCCGATCAAGTTCGGCACGTCCGGATGGCGCGGGTTGATTGCCGACGATTTCACGTTTGCGAACGTGCGGCTGGCGGTGACAGCGATCGCGGAGCACGTGAACAGTAAGGCGAAGAACCCGACGATTTTGGTCGGCTACGATACGCGATTTTATTCGGAAGAATTTTCGCAGCTTGCGGTGGCGATTTTGCAAGAGCACAAGATCCGAACTTTGCTTTGCGAGACGTTTACGCCGACCCCATCGGTGGCGTTCGAAATTCAGCGATCGAGGCTGGACGGGGCGATCAACTTCACGGCTAGCCATAATCCCGCGCAATACCATGGATTGAAATTTTCTTCGGCGGACGCGGGGCCGGCGCTTCCGGAGGTCACGAAGGACATTGAGGCGCGCGTGGCGAGAATTATCGCTAAAGATGGCGCGTATCCTACTTCACCGGCTGTGCCTTCGGGCGGGGTGAAGACGGAGACGGTGAATCTTCGCGCAAATTATTTGAAGCGGTTGGGCGAGTTGGTGCGGTTCGACGTGCTGCGCAAGGCGAACTTCAAATTCGTTACGGACGCACTGCACGGCTGCGGCGCGGGATATTTGGATGGGGCGCTCGCAGAGCACGGCGTCGCGGCGCAGGCGATGCGAACGAATCGGGATTGTCTTTTTGACGGGACGGGCCCGGACGTTAGCGAGGAGAATCTGGCGCCGTTGCGTAAAGCGGTTTTGGATTCGGGAGCTGCGGCGGGGTTAGCAACCGATGGAGACGCAGACCGATTCGGCATGATCGACCGCGATGGAACCTGGGTTCAGCCGAATCATATTCTCGCGCTGGTGTATGACTACATCGTAGAAACGCGTGGATGGAATATGGCGGCGGCGCGGAGCGTGGCGACGTCGCAGTTGATTGATGCGGCGGCGAAAGCTCACGGACAGAAAACATATCAGACGCCGGTGGGATTTAAATATATCGGGCAACTGATTCGCGAGGACAAGATCGCGCTCGGAGGAGAAGAAAGCGCGGGATTGACGATTCGCGGGCATGTGCCGGAGAAGGACGGAATCCTAGCGTGTCTCCTGGTGGCGGAGATGATTGCGGCGCGGGGCGCTTCGCTGGGCGAACAGGTGAGGCAACTTTTTAAAAAAGTGGGCCGCGAATTCTGGCCGGTGCGGGAAAACTTGCATTTGAGCGACGAACAAAAGGCGAATGCGGTAAAGAGGGTGGCGGTGGACGCTGCGACACTTCTCGGGCGGAAAGTTGTATCGATTGACCGTACCGACGGTGCAAAATTCAGTTTTGAGGACGGCTCGTGGATGCTTTTGCGGCTGTCCGGAACGGAACCGCTGTTGCGCTTGTACGTGGAGGCGGATAGCGCCGCGGCTTCCGCGAAATTGACGGGCGAGGCGACAAAGTGGGTATTGGAAGGCTGAAGAAAAAATTGAAGAAGGCCCCGGTCGAAGAGAAATTTCGAGCGCTGATGCGGCAGTATGGCCGCGGGCTTCTGGGCTTGTTGGTTTTAGTGATGATTGTGCACGACGTTTTTGGGACGCACGGATTTTTGGCGATGCGGCGGACGGAGAGCGAGATCCGGAAGGTGAAAGCTGATCTCGATGTGCTGAGCGAAGAAAATGCTGAGCTGGCGCAGGAAGTGAAGGATCTGAATAGCGATCCTAGATTGATCGAAAAAATTGCGCGCGATGATCTGGGGCTGGCGAAACCCGGCGAGTTTATCATCAGAATTCCGCAGGGGCAGCAGTTGGAACAAAGCCCTGCTGTAAAACGCTAGACGTAAGTTCTAGTCAGGCATAATTTCCTACGAACTAATTCCCTACTGAAGTTTTATTTTTAGGCTGACCTGTTATGTCAAAACAGGTGCGGCGATTGGCTTTCGCGCTTTCGTGTGGCGATCCTTCCAGTTGGTACGCAGAACCGAAAGCCCCAACATAGCCAAGAAGATGACGACCAAACCAAATGTGGCTTCGAGGATGCTGCATTGATGCTTGGGGAGAATCGATAGCACTCCGTAGACAAATTCTATGTGCACCCAGTAGACGAGCAACGAGGTTTTGCCTAGCTGAATGATGGGACTGAATCCCATTTGCGCCAGTCCCCAGCGGCACCAGGCGTAGACGCAAAATAAAATAATCAAGAGGACGCCACAGCGCATTAGGAAAAAACTCGGGCTCGTGTGCCAGTAGTCTTGGACGGAATAGAGTTGGTACGGCGAGTTGTTTAGTTGAATGGAAAGGAGACAGGCGAGAATGCCTGTCCCACCCAAGGCTGCGAAAACTGGACCTTCGTGGCGCTTGGCGATGCTTGTAAAAAGAAAAAAACCTACGGCCAGACCAACAAATGCGAAGGCCGACCAGGGGAAGAGTGGAAAGAGCCAGTGTTGGGGCTTGCCGAGGACGTGGACGCCGTTGATATAGGACTCGAGCGGCCATGGCAGCCATAATAGGCGATGCGTGGTCCAGAGGAGCGGCGTCGCCGTGGTTACTAGCGTCGCGGCGAGAAGGCCTGCGAAGATTCCGCGCGTTCGCGAGGCTGCGACGGATTGTTGCGGCGCGGGGGCCTTGGCCGGATTGCGATCGGCGCTGAGCCAGCAGAGGACGCCCATCAGCATCATCGAAAGGCCGAGTGTGTTGAGAATATCGACGCGAAAAAGATCGGTCCACGGAACCCAGCGGAATCCGAGAGCGTATTCCTGGACGCGGAACAGCAAACCTAAAGCGAAAATTTCCGCGCCACGGCGGATGGTTGTTTTTGCGATTTCGCCGGGCGAAGTACCTTTTTCGCGAAGGCGTTCGGTGATCAACGCGAAGGAAACACCCGCAAGAAAGAGGAAGAGCGGCGCGGGGAGCGTTCCGCCGAGCTGCGACCAGACAAAGAGCGTGGAGCGTCGTGCTTGCGGGCTGAGCCACGAGTCGTAGCAATGCGTTTGAAACATCAGGACGCAGGCCAAGCCGCGCATCCAATCGATGTAGGAGAGGCGCTTCATCGCTCGAGGCCGCTGCACGGAAAAATCAATTCACGGAAACGCGTGGAGCTCGGCTTGGGTTTGGGTTCGATTTGGGATGCCATGTGTCTGCGCTACAATCTTCTCTTTCTTTTTGAAAGTTGAGCAGGCCATTTGCCAGCGACGCGCCAACTCGGTGTGCTTCCAATGCTCGGCCTGTGGACCGGGTTGTGCCTTACGGGAACGTTTTACGCTACCTGGCACGGCTATGGCGGCCGTGAATTTGCGGCCACACTGACGGCGTTTGCGTTCTTCTTTCTGATGATGCTGCTTTTTGCAGCACGCGGCGTTGCTGATGGCCTCGCCGCGCGCTTGGGACCCGGCGGAGGCATAGCTTTGGGCGCCGCCGCGTTCCTTGCATACCTGATTTACGGGCTGGGGACAAATACTTTCAGCTTGGCGCGTGCTGGAGCTGTGGGATGTGTCGTGTTCGTGCCGATGGCGTTGACGGCTTCCGCGGAGCGCAAGCCCGGCGGAACGTGGCAGGATTTTTTAACGCTTGCGGGCGTTTGGGCGGCGGTAAAGTTCGGGCCGTCGCATTGGCTGTGGCCGTATCCGGGCGGGCGCCTCGCTTATGTATTCACCGTGCTTCTAGCAGTAAATGTTGCGCTGGCGGTGTTCTTACTGCTGCGGCGCTTGGATGGAATCGGCTATTCCATTGGCTGGGGACGAAACTGGGGACTTTACGTCCTTGGCAGCTTCGCCGCGTTTGGATGTGTCGCTATTCCGCTGGGTATTGCGATGCACTTCATCGCGTTTGCGCCGCAATGGCATGCGTGGTCTTCTTTGCTATTCACTTCGCTGGGGATTTTCTTTTTTACGGCTTGGCCGGAGGAATTTCTATTCCGCGGATTGCTGCAAAATATGCTGTCGCGATCCTGTAAAAGCGATTTAGCAGGTTGGTGGACGGCGTCGATGCTGTTCGGGTTTTCGCATATTACGAACTTAGGGTTTCCGAATTGGCGCTACGTGATTCTGGCTTCGATTGCGGGGATTTTCTACGGCTGGACATGGCGCAAGACTGGCTCGATCTTTGCGTCGGCCATCGTGCACGCGCTGGTGGATGTGACTTGGCACTTCTTGTTCAGGACTGGATGACACCTTGGTGGCCAGGGCGAGTTATCGCGAGCTGGATTGAATCCCAAGAACAGGCTAGGAAACACGCAGTCCGAGGGCGGAAGCGAGCTTGGCCTGTTTTTGGTCGAAGGTGAAGAAGGTGTCCGCCTTCAATACTAAAGCGGAGACGACTTGCAGGACGTCAAGTGTTCTTGTGCCCAGAGCTGGAGTATGGCGGGCTGCAATTTGGGCAGCCTGTTGGTAGGCAGAGGAGGGCAGAGGAATGATGCGCACAACTCCAGTTTCGATATCCTTGCGAAACAAATCCAAGACACCCTTGGCTTCGATTGGTCGGAGCTCTTTTCGGAAGAGCCGCAGCGCGACTCCGTTCGTTATTTCCAATTCTCCAAGATCTGTGGAGAGCAAAGGCGGAACAGCGTACCTGACCCGAGCTATGGCCGCTGCCGAATTCGAGTCCTGCGCGTATAGAGAGAAAAGAAAGCTTGAGTCGGCGAAAGCAGTCAAAGGCGATCCTCGCGATCGATAGCTATCAACTCCGCACCGGAAACTTTGAGGCGTTTTTTGCCGAAGATTTTTTTCATTCGACCCAGGAAGTCCGGCATTTGGACGGGGACTACGGGCTCGGGCGGCAGGAGTCGAGCGATGACCCGTTTGCGCTTGGTGATTTGGATCTCGTGGCCCTCGCGCAGGAGATTCTCTACGACCGAGAAACGGTAGCGGAGGTCACGAACGGAGGCTTTCTTCATGTGATACATTTTAGCATCACAAAACGCTCATGACAAGTCTGGATTTCTTTGCTTCTGCGTCCTCAAAACGGGTCGGGCGTGCGAGAAAGCATATGCGACGTGTTGATGGTGTGAAGCTTAGTCCCAGGCGAAACGAAGGTGTGTTTGGTCCGTCTGTTGTGTTTAGAATTGCAGGCTGTCGGAACATAAGTCCGATTCGAACGTACTTATAAGTAGTGGAGGTTCTCGATGGGAACGTTGCGGCAGGATGTCCAGTTTGCGCTGCGGATGATGCGCAAGAACTTCGGTTTCACGACGGCGGCGGTGCTGTGCCTGATGCTGGGTATTGGCGCTACGACGGGGATTTTTACCGTGGTAAACGCCGTGCTGCTGCAGCCGCTTCCCTATGCGCATCCGGAGCAACTGATTCGCATCTACACGGAGTTTCCAACCTTTCCGAATGGCGGACTGCACCGGTTCTGGACTTCCGGACCGGAATTTATTGACTTGAAGCGCGACACGCACTCGTGGGCGTCGATGGACGCTTGGGTTGCGGGCGGAGCGAATCTAGCGGGCAAAGCGCAGCCAGTACATGTCACAGCGGCTTACGTCAGCGGCGGACTTCTGGAAACGCTGGGCGTGACTCCAATTCTCGGGCGTTTGATTTCAGCCTCGGATGATGTGCCGGGAGCCGCGGTCGTCGCGGACATTTCTTACGGGACGTGGCAGAGCGAATTCGCGGGTGATCCAAACATTGTGGGCCGGGAAACGCGGCTTGATGGATTGAAGTGCACGATCATCGGTGTGATGCCCAAAGGTTTTCAATTTCCGCCAGGAGAACAAGATCCGCCGCAAGTCTGGTCCGCTTTGCAGCTTGATCCGGCGAAACCCGGTGGCCGCGGTTCACACAATTACTATCTACTGGGCCGCGCAAAGACCGGTGTATCCGCAGCGCAGGCTCAGGGAGAGTTGGCAGCCTTAGTGCAATCGTATGGGGAGCACAAGGCTCCGAAGACGCACAGCTTTGATCCGAAGAATCACACGATCGTGAGTTTTCCGCTGCAGGCGGAAGTTGTTTCAGGCGTGCGGCCAGCCCTGCTCGTACTGCTGGGAGCGGTGGCCTTTGTTCTGCTGATCGCAAGCGTGAACGTGGCGAATTTATTGTTAGCACGCGCTGAGGCGCGCCGCAGGGAAATTGCCATTCGCGGCGCTCTAGGAGCAAGTCTGTCTCGCCTGGCGCGACAATTTGTTACCGAAGGAATTCTGCTTTCGTTCTGTGGCGGCCTGCTGGGTGTGGGGCTGGCATTTGCAGGAGTGCGACTGGTTCAGCTGACAAATGCCGGGGGAATACCGCGCGCTGATGAAATTGCGGTGGACTGGCGAGTGCTCGTCTTTACGCTGGTGACGAGCCTGGTGACAGGAGTGCTTTTTGGCCTCGCGCCGCTTGCGCCGCTTTTTATGAGCGGAATTTCCGAATCGCTGAAAGACACGGCCGGGAGTACAACAGCGGCAGCCGGCGCACAGTTTTTCCGCCGGGCGTTGGTAGCGGGCGAGCTGGCGATGGCGTTGGTGCTGCTGATCGGCTGCGGATTGATGCTGCGGGCTTTTTGGAAACTACAAGAGGTGCACACCGGACTTCGTCCCGACAATGTAATCACGATGCGCGTGTCGCTGCCCAGCGGAACATATACAGATGCTGCAAAGATGACAGATTTCTGGACGCGGTTAGATGGTCGGCTGACAAATCTGCCGGGAGTGCAATCGGCCGCGTTGGTTTCGGGGTTGGCGCCAATGCGACCGCCGAATATGAATGACACGGACATCGAAGGATTCGTGATGACGAAAGACGGGCCGATCCAGAACGTGGATTTTTATCAAGCGGTGAGCAAGAACTACTTTGCAACGATGGGAATCAGGTTGGTGGATGGCCGCTTGTTTGATGACCGCGACGGAAAAGATGCGCCCCAGGTGGCCATCATCAACAAAGCGATGGCGGCTACTTTTTGGCCGAACCAAAACCCCATAGGCCGGCGAATACGTCCCGGTGGAACCAAAGAATGGTGCCCGGTCATCGGAGTCGTGGACGACGTGAAAAACGCCGGGCTCGACCGGCCGGCGGGAACGGAGTTGTATCTGCCTTACCAACAACCTGCTGGGCAGGGAAATTCGGATATGTTCGTGGTCATGCGAGGACAGGGAGGCGATCCACGATCCTTGGTGGGAGAAGTGCGCCAGCAGATGAACGAGATCGATCCGTCGCTGCCGCTCGCGGATGTGCGCCTCATGGAGGATGTGCTTTCCCGGGCGCAGGCGCGCCCAAGATTTCTGACAATGTTGCTGACGCTTTTCTCCGCCGTCGCGCTGGCTATCGCGACGGTAGGGATCTACGGAGTCGTCTCGTACTCAGTGGCGCGTCGGACGAAAGAATTCGGATTGCGCATGGTGTTGGGCGCGCAAACGGGCGACGTGCTCGGGCTGGTCATGAAACAAGGGGCGGGGATGATTGCGGTGGGAGTTGCGTTCGGGTTGCTCTTGGCGGTTTTTCTCACGCGGCTGATGGCGAGCTTGCTCTTTGGAGTGCCTCCGACGGACCTGCTGACATTTGCGAGCGTGACCGCGGTGCTCTTCGGAGTTGCACTGGCAGCCTGCTATATCCCAGCGAGGCGCGCGACGAAGGTGGATCCGATTCAGACGCTTCGATATGAATGAGCGCGGGATTCTTCGGACGAGACTGGGTCTTGTTGAAGCGGCGGCTTCAGGAAATGGCGACTCCGAACTATTGCGTGAAGTCGGACAATCCTGAGACAAACGCGCGGTGGCTGGCCGGGTCGGTACGGCGGAAGCCCCAGAATCGCAAGTCGCAATCCGCACAGCGGTAGGGCCAAACGAAAGCAAAGCGGAACCAAACCCGCTCGACGAAGCCTCTTCTCTTCGACCTGTGCACCGAAGAACTCTCACAGACCGGGCATTCGCTGATTCTTTTGGCAAAAGTGAGTTGCATCAAAATCTACCGTCCTTATCAACTGTCCTCTGTTTGGCTGCAAACAATTATGAGGAAGGAGCGCGCTTCGACAATGGAAGGAACGGAGGCGGTGTGCGCTGCTGATATCCTGACCTTGCGAACAGTTATGGCTAGCTGCACTATACGAGGCGGGTACTAGAAGGCGCTTGGGCTGCACGATGAATCGGCTTAGGACATCTTGCATCCAACGGAACGCCATACTGAGCCGACCCTGGCCGTTACAAGAGAGGAACAAAAATGAAAGAGATGACTGCGGAAAACGCGACGTTTTTGCTGCACGGAGTGTACTTGCCGGCATTGAAGATGGAGACCCAGTTGACGAAGAAAGTAATCGAAGCGGTGCCCGCCGATAAGGCGGATTACCGGCCCGATCCGATATCCAAAACCGCGAATGAACTGGTGAGGCACATTGCCGCGGCGGATGTTCGTTTTGTGGATACCGTGATCAATGGAAAGTTTGAGACAGGCGCGATCCTTCCCACGGAGGTGAAGACACCAGCCGAAATCGCGGTCTGGTATGAGAAGGCTTATGCCGAGCGACTGGATGCGCTGTCGAAATTGACGAGCGAACAGTTGATGAAGATCGTGGATTTTCGGGGACTGTTTCAACGGCCAGCAGTGACATTTTTGATGCTTGGAGCGCACCACACCATTCATCATCGCGGGCAACTGAGCTCGTACTTGCGCTCTATGGGAGCTAAGGTGCCTTCCATTTACGGTGAAAGCTACGACGCGGAGCAGGCGAGAAAAACGGCGCAGGCCTAGCTGCTTTCCGTTTCAGCCGGAAATTTCCAGAAAACATTTGGTGCAAATCGCAACTTGGTCGGGCTTCCCGTGTTTTATCAATAGCTGACGATAAGGCCCTGTAATTCCTCGGGCACTTTACATGAATCGCTGTATCGTCAGCGAGAGACGGCGATGAGAAGCTGCGAATCCTAAGGAGGATTGCGAAATGTTCCGAATAAAGGGTTTTCTGGGGCCCCTGGTATTAGGTGCAGCGATGATCGCGCCGGTGTTGGCAAGCGGATGCGCCGCGCACACGCGGTATTACGACGAATATCACTCTGATTATCACACCTGGAACAACGGAGAAGTAGGCGCCTACCGAGTCTGGGTCGGGGAGCGGCATTACGAGTATCGCGACTACAACCGGCTGAGCAAGGAACAGCAGCGCGACTACTGGAATTGGCGTCACGATCATCCGGGAAGATACTAACCGCGATCAGCCACGCTGAGAGCGAGGCAGTTAGGTTCGATTTAAGCAAGAAATCGCAAAGGCATTTTGAGGAGACGGATTAAACTCCATCTCCTCAATTTCTTTTTTGCGCGCTTTATTCGAGCTGAATGCCGGGATACCAGCCGCTTTTGGCAAGAAGTGCCTTGGGATCGGTCATTTGTAGGATTTCGCGAAGAGCCTGGGTTTTGTCGGTGGCGTGCTGGTAATAGGATTTGGCGATGCGGTAGCCGACCCAGTAGCCGAGATCGCCGGGCTTTTGCAGCGTGGAGTTGTAAAGCCACTTGGAGATATCGGTTTTATCTTCGTCGGGGACGAAGGCCGTCTCAATCTCCAATTCGTGGCCCTTCGTCGACTCTTTGAACTGGGAATTGGAAACCTCGCCAGAAATCAGTTCGGCTGTGAATTCGGCGGCGCCTTCAATCAAAGACATTTCGAGCACGGAGGGATGCTCGTCATCGACGAGAGAGCGCGCTTGCTGGACGTGGGCGTATTCGTGAGCGATCACGTGCACAAACCGATCTTCGACGTTGGGATTAAGCCAGTTCGTTGCGCAAAGGGCCTCAAGGCCGACTTGGATGCCCGAGATGGGACTCCCGATGGCCACAGGTTTCCCGCGGCCGACGGCAATTGTCACCGGCGGGAATTTTGCCTCGGGGTAGAGCTGACCTAATCTGAGGAGCGCGACTTGCAGGCGCTCGCGCACGCGAGGCAACACGACCATGCAACGCTTGGCGTCGGAATACATTTCGGGATGCGCCGTCAGGTTTTTGGCGATGGCTTCCCCAGTGACGCGCCGCACTTCGGCAAGGTGATGAAGGCCGTCCGAACCAGCATCGATATAGTCATGTTGAAGTTGATCGGCGGTCGGGTGTCCGCCCGCGGCGTCGTAGACCTTGAAGAAGAGGGTGACGTCCACGATCTGGATTACGGGCCCCGACTCCGGGGCAGAGGCCGTTGAAGTGGCGCTCTGCGGCGCTCCAGAGATCGTGGCGCAAGCCAGTGCGGCAATAAAGACTACGACGCACATTCGTTTCAAGTTCACCTCCGATGGTTCTCAGCCGCTCGTTACTTCGTATGTCCTTTAGCAGATACGGCTTGAAGCATCGCAAAGTTCCCCGCTCAAAACCCGGGAGATAGAAATTTGAAAACGATTCAGGCCGCAATGCGCTTGTCGTGATTTTGTACTCGTCTAGCGGACGACGCCACTGAGCGGACTGGAAGCGGAAGCGTAGAGCCGTTTCTGCATACGGCCGGCGAGCCAGGCTTTGCGGCCGGCGGAAACTGCTTCGCGCATGGCCTCGGCCATTAAGACGGCATCGGCGGCTTCGGCGATGGCAGTGTTCATCAGGACGCCATCGGCGCCCAACTCCATGGCGACGGCTGCATCGGAAGCCGTACCTACACCTGCATCAACAATCATCGGAACTTCGGTGATACGCTCGCGAAGGATGCGAAGGTTAGCAGGATTTTGGATGCCGAGACCGGAGCCGATTGGAGCGGCTAGCGGCATCACGGCCGCGGCGCCTGCATCGATGAGTTTGCGAGCAGCGATCAGGTCGTCATTCGTGTAGGGAAGGACGACGAAGCCTTCTTTTACGAGGACGCGCGTGGCTTCGATGAGTTGCTCGGTGTCGGGGAAAAGAGTTTGCTGGTCGCCGATGACTTCGAGCTTTACCCAATTGGAGAGGCCGACCTCGCGCGCGAGTCGTGCAGTGCGAATGGCTTCGTCGGCGGTGTAGCAAGCGGCAGTGTTGGGAAGGATGAAAATTTTTTCGCGGTCGATGTAGTCGATCAGGGATTCTTTGGAGCGGTCGGTGAGATTCACGCGGCGGACGGCGACGGTAACCATGTCCGCGCCGGAAGCAGCATGAGCGCGAGCCATCTCCGGAAAGCTGCGGTACTTGCCTGTACCCACAATCAAGCGGGATTTGAAGGCGCGGCCGGCTATGATCAGTTCGTCTGACATTGGTATCCCCACTGAGATTTTAGACCTCCGCAGGCTTGGCGACAAATCGTAAATCGCTCAGCTCGCAGGGCTGATGCCTCTTCGAAGAGAAAAGCAAAAACTATAAAAGCCAGGAAAGCCGCTGACGGAATCAACCTGAGGGAATATTTCGACGGGGCATAGACTTTCCGGCAGGAATTTTCGATACTGAGGAAACGGCAAGTTGCCTGGGGTGGCGTCTTGCCTGTAACAGCTCTCTATTCCATTCAGGTGACGGTGCTGCGGCAGTGTATTCCGAGTTCAGGAATAATACGAATCGGAGTGGGTTAAAGATTTCGGGGGAGACGATGCGATTCAGAACGATAGTTTTTATTTGGCTGATTGCGGTATTTGCCGCGGGAGCGCGCGCGCAGAGCAGCGACATTGATATCCCATTTCAGAAATTCGTGCTGGATAACGGCTTGACGGTCATCGTGCACGAAGATCACAAAGCGCCCATCGTCGCGATCAATACGTGGTACCACGTTGGATCGAAAAATGAAAAGCCGGGTAAGACGGGATTCGCGCATTTATTTGAACACTTGATGTTTGGCGGCAGCGAGCACTCGCCAGGCCGCTATATCGATGCGATGGAAAAAATCGGCGCGACGGATTTGAACGGCACCACAAACAACGACCGCACGAATTACTTTGAGAATGTTCCGACATCCGCGTTGGACTACACACTTTGGATGGAGTCCGACCGCATGGGATTTCTGCTTGGCTCGCTGGACCAGAAGACGCTCGACTTGCAACGCGGCGTGGTGCAAAACGAAAAGCGGCAGGGAGAGAACCAGCCGTACGCGGTGGCGTTTCAACTGATCACGCAGAATACGTATCCGGCAGGACATCCCTATTCATGGACCGTCATCGGAGATATGGCCGATTTGAACGCGGCGTCGATGGACGACGTGAAAGATTGGTTCAAGACATATTACGGGCCGTCGAATGTCACGATTGTTCTGGCAGGAGATATCGACGTAAAAACGGCCAAAGAAAAAGTTGAAAAATATTTCGGCAATATACCTCCGGGTCCTCCTGTAGCGCATCAGGAAGCTTGGATCGCCAAGATGACTGGGACACACCGGGAGATCGTGCAGGACCGCGTACCGCAGGCGCGCATTTACAAGGTATGGAACGTGCCGGAATACGGGACTGCGGATGCAGACTATCTCGATCTCGTGAGCGACGTGCTGAGCTCCGGGAAAAGCTCGCGATTTTACAAACGGCTGGTCTACGACGATCAGATTGCAACGAACGCAAATGCGTTTGTGTCGTTGAACGAAATTGGCGGACAGTTCCGCGTGCAAGCATCGGCAAAACCCGGCGGCAATTTGGCTCAGGTGGAGAAAGCCTTGGATGAGGAGCTGGCGAGATTCCTAAAGGACGGACCGACGGCGGCAGAACTGGCGCGTGCAAAAGCACAGCATGAAGCGAGTTTTGTCCGTGGAATAGAAAGAATTGGGGGATTCGGAGGCAAGTCCGACAGGCTGGCGCAGAGCCAAACCTATTTGGGAAGCCCTGACGCTTACAAGATTTCGCTCCAGAGAATCCAGAATGCTACGGCGGAAGATGTGAAAGCCGCCGCCAATCGCTGGCTTTCCGACGGCGTGTATGTACTCGAAGTGCAACCCTTCCCGCCATACAAAGCGGACACGACTGGAGCGGATCGCTCGAAAGCGCCCGTAATCGGTGCGGCTCCCGAGTTGAAGCTGCCCAAACTGCAGCGCGCTACGCTATCGAACGGGCTGAAGGTGATACTGGCCGAGCGCCACGAGGTGCCGCTGGTAACTTTCTGGCTGGACTTGGATGCGGGCTACGCGGCGGATCAATCCGCAACGCCCGGAACTTCGAGCATGACGATGGCGTTACTAAACGGCGGCACAAAAACGCGAACCGCGCTGCAGATCAGCGACGAGCAGGCGCTGTTGGGCGCACAGATTGGCGCGTTCTCGAATCTGGATTTGTCGATTGTGCGTCTATCAGCGCTTAAATCGAAGCTCGATCCATCGCTTGAACTTTATGCAGACGTGATTCTGAATCCGACTTTTCCGGAGGAAGACTTTAAGCGCCAGCAAAGACTGCAAGTCGCTGGAATCCAGCGCGAGAAAACGACGCCGGTACAGATGGGTTTGCGCGTGTTTCCAGCGCTCCTCTATGGAGAAGGGCACGCATACGGAAACCCAATGACGGGCACGGGTACGACGGCGAGCGTCGAAAAAATGACGCGCGAAGACATGGTGAAATTCCACGACGCGTGGTTCAAGCCGAACCATGCGACGTTGGTGATAGCTGGCGATACCACGCTGGCGGAAATTACTCCAAAACTCGAGAAGCTTTTCGCGGGTTGGAAGCCAGGGGCGACCCCGCAGAAAAAATTCACGACCGTGCCGTTGGCAGCGAAGTCGACGGTCTATCTGATCGACAAGCCGGGCGCGCAGCAGTCCATCATCATGGTTGGCAATATCGCGCCGCGAACCGCAAATCCGGACGAGCTGGCGATTCAAGCTATGAATGATGGCTTGGGCGGCCTTTTCATGGCGCGTATCAATGCAAACCTGCGTGAGGACAAGCACTGGTCGTACGGAGCGAGCAGCCTTCTGTTTCCCGCGCGCGAGCAGCGGCCATGGATGACTGTCGCTCCGGTGCAGACAGACAAAACCAAGGAATCGCTGGAGGAGATCAACAAAGAGTTCCGCGCGATATTGTCGGATCGGCCTCTCACGCAGGAAGAACTCGTAAACGTGCAAAACAATGAGACGCTCAGTTTGCCGGGCTCGCGCGAAACGCAGGAGGCTGTGGGCGATTCGATCAACGATTTGGTGCACTTCGGGTTGCCGGACGATTACTACGATACGATGGCGACCAAGATTCGCGCGCTCAAGCCGGCTGATATGACCGCGGCCGCCAAGACGGTCGTGCATCCGGATAATTTGATTTGGGTCATCGTTGGCGATCGGGCAAAGATCGAGCCGGGGATTAAAGAGCTGGGACTCGGGGAGATTCGGTTGCTTGATGCGGATGGCAAGCCGATCTGATCTCAAAAGCGAAAAGGGAAAGCGGCAGCAGAGCTGCCGCACTCCAAAACGTGGGGTTAGTTTTGCAGGATGGGGCGCGGGTCGGAGACGTCGGCGTAGAGGTGCTCGATGACGTCGTGAAGTTGCTGTTCTACTACGCGGCGGCGGAGTTTAAGGGTAAACGTTAGGCCGCCGTTGTCGAAGGTGAAATCCTCGGGCAGAAGGGCAAAGCGTTTGATGGATTCATATTGGGCGAGATTCGCGGTCAGGCGTTTTACTTCGGTCTCGATTAGCTGACGCACGAAGGGGTGCGCGACCATTTCTTTGTTCGAAGAGAACTTAATTCCCTGCCCGGCGGCTTTTGCGGCGACTGTTGAGGGATTTGGAACGATTAGCGCTGAAATAAATTTTCGCCTGTCGCCGACGACCATGGCGTTCAGAATGAATGGGCTGGTCTTGAGCGCGTTTTCAATGGGTTGTGGCGCGACGAATTTGCCAGCAGCGGTTTTGATGAGGTCTTTCTTGCGGTCGGTGATGAATAGATAGTTGTCTTTGTCGAGGTAGCCGATGTCGCCGGTGCTGAACCAGCCGTCGGCGCTTAGCACTTCCCGCGTTGCTTCCGAGCTTTTGTAATATCCCTGCATGACGCAAGGGCCTCTCGCGAGGATTTCTCCGTCGGCTGCGATTTGTAGCTCGACGTTTGGAATCGGCTTGCCGGAGCTGCCCATTCTGTTTTGCGGATAGTTGGAAGTCAGAACCGGGGCGGTTTCCGTCAGGCCATAGCCCTGGTAAATCGGTACGCCCACTGCCCAGAAAAATTCGGCAAACTCTTTCGCAAGCGGCGCACCGCCGGAAAAAACTAGACGGAGTTTTCCGCCGGTGCCCATGCGAATCTTCGAGTAGACCAGCTTGTCGGCGAGATTCCAGGCGAGCTTCACTCCCAAGCCGGCGTTCTGTTCGCCGGAACGCCACATCGCTGAGCGGCTAGCGATTTCCATCGCCCAGTCAAAGATCTTTCGTTCGGTGCCAGTCAGTTTGCTTCCCTGCTCGACAATGCGGGCGTAGATTTTTTCAAACACGCGCGGGACGGCGGCGAGCAGCGTGGGATGGATTTCGAGGAGGGCCTGCGCGACCTGCTCGACAGCCTCGACGTAAGCAATGGTTATGCCGTGGAAGAGATGAACGTAGTCGAGCGTGCGGCCATAAACGTGGGCGAGCGGAAGGAAGGAGATGGCAACGTCATCCTTCGAATCGAATTTCACGTTGGCGCAGGAGTCCGTGACGTTCGAACAGAAGTTTGTGTGCGTCAGCATGACGCCCTTCGGTTCGCCTGTCGTGCCTGAGGTGTAGATGATCGAAGCGAGTTGGCCAGGCAGAACTTGCGACACGCGCATGCGGTAGGCGGCAACATCGGCGCCGCCAGCGGTGGCAATTAGCGTTTCGTAACGGAGGTAATCTGGAGGCAGCTCTGATCCGCAATCCGCGAGGATGATTTGCTCTAACTCTGGAAGCTGTGCGCGGACGGCTTGGAGCTTGTGCATTTGCGCTGCGCCTGCGGCGAAGACGACTTTTGCGCCGCAGTGTTTGAGGATGTAGGTGATGCGCTCCGGGGATTCGTTGAAATAGATTGGAACGGTGACGCCGCCCGCGCCGGTGATGGCAAAGTCGGCGATGTGCCACTCAGGGCGATTGGCGGCGAACAGGCCGACGCGGTCGCCGGGCTTCACGCCAAGTTCGACAAAAGCGTTGGATAGGCCCTGCGACGCGGCGGAAGAATTCTTCGGACGCGATCGATTTCCATCCGTCGGAAGCTGCGAAACATTTGCGCGCGCGAATTCGGCAGTGAGTCGACGGCGTTGAGTAAGCGCGAGGGAAGGGTCCCGTAGTTCATCGGAATCTTTGACTCTACCCTAGGCCATTTCGGGGCGCAATCCAACTCGGGTACCGGTCGTGGGTCAGTCCGTGGTTAGCGTTAGTAGGGTGCTAAGCGTCAGTTTTGCTTGCGCACTTTGCTTTGTGATTTCATGTGCTCTTGGATGAAACGGAGTAGAGGATAATCTCCGCGACCAAATAGCTTTCCCTTCGTGTCCAATACAAAATAGAGCTTTCCCCACGGCATTACAAATTGGTTCAGTCGTATGTAGCCAATTCCCCATACTCCGAACTGTCCACAGCCGGTGATTTCATCAAAACGGAGTTTTTTCCACTTGAAGAGTCGCCGATAGCGAATGTTTCCGTCCGGGACTTGAAGAATGGCGAGTGAGGCATGAAAGAGCAACCCAATCAGCAACGGAATAAGTATGACCAGCGCTCCGAAACGAAAGCGAGAGTTCCAGAAAATGAAGGTGCAACCGAACAATATCAGTGGGACGTAGTATTTCAATCCAAAAACAGATGTGGGATGGCTGCGAAGCATAGATAAAAGCAACGTCTTTATACCATCAGACATTATTACAGTGCCTGATTGCTCGGATGCTGGAAACTGCTGCACTATCCCAGCGTCGAGCATCGCGAAAGCGGCAGCAGAGCTGCCGCACTCCAAAATGTGGTGCGGAATGGGGCGCTGCGTTAAGATGAAACACGGAGTTTCTTGATGAGCGCTACGCTTTCTGGAACGGTGGCTGACGGAGCTTTGTCGCGCGGGCCGTTTCGCGCGGCGCGCGGGACTGCGCTTTCGTGCAAAGGGTGGCAGCAGGAAGCGGCGCTTGCGGATGTTGATGAACAATCTCGACCCCGACGTCGCCGAGAAGCCGGAAGATTTGGTGGTGTATGGCGGGACGGGGAAAGCGGCGCGGAATTGGGAATGTTTTCACGCGATTGTGCGGTCGCTGAAGGCGCTCGAATCCGACGAGACGCTTTTGGTGCAATCGGGAAAACCGGTCGCGGTTTTTCGCACACATGAATATGCGCCACGCGTTTTGCTTTGCAACTCCAACCTGACAGGCCACTGGAACAATTGGGAACGCTTCAACGAACTCGATCGCGCGGGTCTGATGATGTACGGCCAGATGACGGCGGGGAGCTGGATTTATATCGGCACGCAGGGGATTTTGCAGGGCACGTACGAGACGTTTGCCGCGGCGGCTCGCAAACATTTTGGCGGTAACCTTGCGGGCAAGCTGGTTGTGACCGGCGGGATGGGCGGGATGGGCGGCGCGCAGCCGCTGGCCGCGACGATGAATGGCGCAGCGTTTCTGGGGGTTGACGTCGACCCGGAACGCATCAAGCGGCGCGTGAAGGGTGGGTATTGCGACGTCATGGTGACGAGCCTCGATGAGGCTCTGCGCATTTTGAAAAATGCCGTGCGCAAGCGCGAAGCCACGTCTGTCGGGTTGGTGGGTAACTGCGCGGATTTAATTCCGGAACTGGCGAAGCGCGGCGTGGTGCCGGATCTTTTGACGGACCAGACCAGCGCGCACGATCCCATCGCCGGCTATGTGCCGAACGGCATGTCGCTCGGAGCCGCGCTGGAGCTGCGCAAAAACAATCCGCAGGAGTATCGCAAACACGCGCTTGCGGCGATGGCGCAGCACGTCCAGGGCATGCTCGATTTGCAGAAGCTGGGCGCGGTCACGTTTGATTACGGCAACAATATTCGAACGTTTGCGTTCGAACACGGCGTCAAGAATGCGTACGACTTTCCAGGATTTGTGCCGGCGTATATCCGGCCGCTTTTTTGCGAGGGCAAAGGACCGTTCCGCTGGGCGGCGCTTTCCGGCGAAGCTTCAGACATTGCGCGGACGGACCAGCTTGTCCTCGAAATGTTTCCGCATGACGAACATCTGACTCGCTGGATCAAGCTGGCGCAGAAGCGCGTGAAGTTTCAGGGGCTGCCATCGCGGATTTGCTGGCTGGGTTATGGCGAGCGCGACAAATTCGGATTGGCGCTGAATGAACTGGTGGCGCGCGGAGAGTTGAAATCACCGGTGGTGATGGGGCGCGATCATCTTGATTGCGGCTCGGTTTCTTCGCCTTATCGTGAGACGGAATCGATGCTCGACGGTTCCGACGCCGTTGCCGATTGGCCGCTGCTCAACGCGCTTGTGAATACGGCGAGCGGCGCGTCGTGGGTTTCCATTCACAATGGCGGGGGCGTAGGGATCGGCTATTCGCAGCACGCCGGGCAAGTCACCGTTGCCGATGGCACAAAGGAAATGGCGGCGCGAATCGAACGCGTGCTGACGAATGACCCGGGCATGGGTGTCGCCCGCCACGTCGACGCGGGTTATCCCGACGCGATCGCATTTGCGAAGAAGAACGGCGTCAAAATCCCCATGTTGTAGTGCGTATCCTCCCTGCTCGCCTACGCATCCTAAATACTCAGAAAGTGGTTCGAGGAGGAAAATATGTACGTCATTCTAGGCGCTACAGGAAATACGGGAAAAATTGTCGCAGAAACGCTTTTGGACGGCGGGCAAAAAGTGCGCGTCGTGGGACGCAGCAAAGACCGGCTAGCTGGATTTACGATTCTCGGCGCGGAAGCGTTCGAGGCGAATCTTACGGATTCAGCAGCTTTGACAAAAGCTTTCACCGGAGCGCGCGCGGTCTACGCGCTGGTGCCGCCTAATCCTGCGAGTCCGGACTATCGAGCTGAACAGGATGCTATATCAAGCTCCATTGCCAGAGCCCTTGAGGCCGCGGGCGTGACGCATGTAGTGGCCCTGAGCAGCTTTGGTGCCGACAAAGCGGACAAGACGGGGCCGGTTGCCGGCCTGCACGTGATGGAAGAGAGATTTTCGCAAATCCCGAAGCTAAATGCTCTTTTCCTGCGCGCCGGATATTTCATGGAAAACCTGCTTCCGCAAGTCGGGATCATCAAGAGTTTTGGAATGATGGCTGGGCCAGTGCGCGCGGATCTCGAACTGCCGATGATCGCGACTTACGACATCGCCGAAGCAACTGCCGATGCGCTGGCCAAGCTTGAATTCACAGGCCACCAGACGCGCGAATTGCAGGGGCACAAGAATCTTACGTACGAGCAAATGGCAAAAATCATTGGGGCGGCCATTGGATTGCCGAATCTCAATTATGTGCAACTGCCTAACGAACAGGTGATTCTAGGAATGACCCAGATGGGCATGTCCAAAAATATGGCGACACTTATTTGCGAAATGGCGGACGCGTTGAATAACGGGCACATGCGCATGCTGGAGCCTCGGTCTGCGGCGAATTCGACGCCTACTTTGTTCGAGCAATTTGTGCATGACGTGTTTGTGCCGGCGTACAAAGGGCAGGCTACGACGGCTTGAAGTAGGACAGACACTCTTGTCTGTCCGGTTCTTTTAATATGCCGAGGCCACAGAAAAGCCACAGGCAGGAGTGCCTGTGCTACGTTGCCGTGCACTCGCCTGCTCTATCCGGCATAATAGCCGGGCCTTGCCGACTTCCCTGCTCATCACCGGCGCATCCCAACTTTTGACGCTACGCGGACACGGTGCGCGGCGCGGTGCGGCCCTTGCAAATCTCGCCATCATCAAGGATGGAGCGCTGCTGTTGCGGGATGGCTTGATCGCGGCGGTGGGAACCCGCGCAAAAATCGAGGCGCTGCCGGAAGCGTTCGCTGCGGAAAAGTTGGATCTTGGCGGGCGCGTGGTGCTGCCGGGGTTTGTCGATTCGCACACACATTTGATTCACGCGGCGAGCCGGGCGGAAGAATATGAACTGAAAATCGCCGGCGCAAGTTATGAAGAGATCGCCCGCAAAGGCGGCGGGATATTAAATTCCGTCAAAAAACTGCGCGCAGCGACTTCGGAAGCCCTGAAATTGCGCGCGCGCGAGGCGCTTGCACAATTCGCCGCTTACGGTACGACGACCATCGAAGCAAAAAGCGGGTATGGCCTGGATGTCGCGAGCGAACTGAAAATTCTCCGGCTTCACAAGGAACTTGCCGCCGAGCAGCCCTTGGATATCGTCTCGACATTTCTTGGCGCGCATGTTGTCCCGGCGGAGTATCGCGGATCGCCTGCGGGAGTAAAAAAGTACATTGGGCTGCTCACGGAAAAACTAATTCCCGAAGTAGCGGAAAGCAAACTTGCGGAATTCTGCGATGTCTTCTGCGATCGCGGCGCGTTCACTCGCGAGCAATCCAAGCAAATCCTCGAAGTCGGCAAGGAATATGGCTTAGTGCCCCGGTTGCACGCTGAACAGCTCACGCGCACGGGAGCAACGCAGCTTGCGGTGAAACTCGGCGCGGCAAGTTGCGACCATCTCGAGCAAATTACTTCCGGCGACATCGCCGCGCTGGCTAATTCACAGACCGTGGCCACACTTTTACCCGGCTGCGATTTCCATCTTGGTTTGAAACAATACGCGCCAGCTCGCAAACTAATCGATGCAGGCGCTATCGTTGCTTTGGCCACGGACTACAATCCCGGCACCAGCCCAACGGTGAGTATGCCAATGATTCTGTCTCTAGCCTGCACACAGCTGCGCATGACTCCTGCCCAAGCCATTACAGCAGCGACTATCAACGGGGCCTACGCTTTGCGGCGTGAAAAGCACATTGGCTCGCTCGGGGTTGGCAAATTGGCGGACCTGGCCGTCTTCGAAGTGGCCGATTACCGCGAAATTCCTTATTATTTTGGGATGAACACCTGCTGGATGACCATCAAGCGGGGTGTCGTGGTACATGCCGCCAACAAAGCCAAAGCCTAACTCGCGGAAAAGACCGGAAAAAAAGATTAAAATCCTGCAAGTAAAGAGGACGCCGCAGAAGTCTTTGCTTTCGGAGCACTTTTATCCCGCTTTGGGAATTCTTTTTGTGGTGGCAGTGTTTTTTCTAACGGCCTTCGGTTTCAGCTTTTCTGAAGCGGGGATTATTGGGCTGTGGATCGTAGGCATCGTATTTTTTGTCAGACAGGTGGTTCGGTTTGTAAAGGGCGAGCAGACTCCCAAGAAGGAAGAGAAAAAGCCGCTAGCTTCGATGCCTTCGAAAAAGTACACGCCGCCGGCACTGCCCAGAGTGAGCAAGGATTTCCGTCCCATGCCGCCAAAGGGTGACAAGAGATATCCTCCGCCGAGCCCTTTTATTAAGCCTCCAAAATAATCCGGGCAAATCTGTGGCGTTCTGGTGTGCAACTCTCGTTGCGCGCGGTTAGCTCTGGAGGCACAAAATCTCCTATGATGGTCAAGTGAGACGCGAGGGACACGTTTGCGATGAAACGACTGATTGAGTGTGTGCCGAATTTTTCCGAGGGGCGAGATCCCGCGAAGGTTGAGGCCATTGTGTCGGCGATGAGCGGCGTACCGGGCGTCTACGTGCTCGACCGCGAGATGGATGGCGACCACCATCGCTGCGTCGTCACGCTGGCGGGCGAGCCGGATGCCGTCGCGGAAGCTGCCCTGCTCGGCGTGGGTAAGGCCTTGGAGCTTATCGATCTCACGAAGCACACCGGCGCGCACCCGCGCGTGGGCGCGGCAGACGTTATCCCCTTCATTCCAATCGAAGGAGTGACTCTTGAGGATTGCGTCGCTCTCGCGCGGCGCACCGGGCATGAAATCTGGGCGCGATACAGGATTCCCGTTTTTTTCTACGAAGCGGCGGCGACGCGGCCCGACCGCGTCAATCTCGAAAATGTGCGGCGCGGCCAGTTTGAAACCTTGCGTGATGAGATGAAGCACAATCACGATCGCCAGCCAGACGTCGGCGAGCCAAAGGTACACCCGACGGCGGGAGTAACAGTGATAGGCGCGCGAAAATTTCTGATCGCCTACAACGTGAACTTGAACACGGCAGACGTCAGTATCGCCAATAAAATTGCAAAAGCGATTCGCTTCTCGTCGGGGGGCATGCGTTACGTGAAATCCATGGGTGTGGAGTTGAAGGCGCGCAACCTGGCGCAGGTCTCCATCAACCTGACTGATTTCGAGCAAACGCCGATGCATCGCGTCTACGAAATGGTCAAGCGCGAAGCGGAACGCTACGGCGTTGTGCCAGTGGGCAGCGAAATCGTCGGCCTGATTCCCAAAAAAGCGATCGAGATGGCCGCGGACTTTTTCTTGCAATTGGAAAACTTCTCCCCTGCGCAAGTGTTTGAAAATAAGCTGGCCGCTGCGCTCAGCGGGGCGCCGCTCGAAGCAGGCAGGGACGGTAAACTCGCCAGCTTGGCCCGCCCGTTTCTGGAAGCCGTGGCCGCGCCGACAGTGACGCCCGGAGGCGGCAGCGTATCCGCAATGGCGGGCGCTTTAGCGGCTTCGCTCGGCCAAATGGTCGCCGGACTTTCCCGCAAAAAGAAGTCCCAGGCAGCGCATGTCGATAAGCTCTCTGCGGAACTTGATGAATTGAGATGCACGGCAGACGACCTCACGGAAGCCATCGACCGCGACGCTGCTTCGTACGAAGCCGTAATCGCGGCGTTCAAGCTACCGCAAGGCAACGCCGAGGAAGTGCAAAAACGGGAAACCTCGATTCAATCCGCCACGAAGGGCGCGGCGGACGTTCCAATGCAGGTGGCGGAGCGGACAGTTGCCCTTTTCGAACGTTTGGGACAACTGGAGGCTATCGCCGCCGCATCCATGAGGTCAGACTTGGAAGTAGGTCGCTACATCGCCTCGGCGGGGGCACGCGGAGCTTTAGCCAACGTCGAGATCAATCTCGATGGCATTACGGATAGTGCCTACGTGGCGCTCATGCGCGAAAAAATAGCCTCCCTTCGCGAGCGATTGGGGAATGCACCCGGCTCGTCGACCGCGTAGAATAGATCTTCCCCCGGCCATTGAAAGGAGTACTTGATGAAACTTGAAACGAGTTTAGGAGCGACACGCAGCGGGGCGGCGTTTTACCGACTGTTGGCTGTAAGCTTTTTGCTTGTGATGGCGTTGACCCTGCCCAAGCCGGCGCAGGCCGGCCGCCTCGGCGCGGACGTCATCGGCATGTTTCCTAGAGACGTGGGCGAATTTGGGTACGCCGACCTAAAAAAAGCCCGCACCTTGAAGTGGTTTCCGCAATTACAGGAGCAGTTGCTCCCAGAGCGGTTTCGGCAATTCGAAAAGTTTCTTGCTTCGACCGGCAACGATCCCAACAGCCAGGTCGATGAGATCGCCTGGGCGCTCGTAGCCGAGGGAATGACTTCCAAGGCGGAGGCCGCGGGTTCGGACGCGGTTCCTAGCGGCGAACAGATGGTTGGCATCGCGCTGGGCAACTTCAATCAGGACACGACGGCTGCATACTTCAAAAAGCAGAAGCTGCCCACGACAACTTTTCATGGCTATACCTTCTACGCTTTTGGCACAGGAACCGGCGCTACGGACCTGTTCTTCGTGTTTATCGACGCAAGCACCGCGGCGTATGGCCATAGGAGCATCCTGGAGAAAATGATCGGCGTGCGCTTCGGGGATGAAGAAGGCCTGATCCGCAACGACAAGTTCTTCTCCTTGATCAATGAAGCCAATACGGGCAGCTCCGTGTGGCTGGTCACCAATCCTGCGTATACCCGGCTGGCGATGCAGCAATTAGCTCCTGAGATCGAACAGTTCCCCGAAGCCGCGAAGCTCGTGATGCGGATGCAAAACTCCATTATCAATATCGAAGCTGGCAGCGACCTCGACGCAAAAGTCCAGGCTATCTGCGGCTCAACCGATGACGCAAATACGCTCGGCCAGCTGCTTCAAGCGGGATTCCTCTACAAGCGCTATCAAGCACAAAAAGACAATCCGGACCTGGCGGCACTGCTCGACCAAGTACGCATCATACCGGGAGGCGACCGCGTAACACTGCACATGTCGCTGAGCGACGATCAAATGACCTCGCTCATCAAGCACAATACGTTCTCTTTCAAAATGTAGTTTTGCGAAGCGCAACAGTTCTGAAACACAAAGAGCCGGACACGACATCGTGCCCGGCTCTTTTGATTTTCAGAGAGAATTACTGGTTGGGCGAGAGGTGGCCCAAATATTTTGTCAGTCGCGTGATCGCTAATCCGCCTCGCGCCTCGTACTGAACGCGGTCGACCCCACCTAGACCGCCCGCCGCACCAATCTGAGTCGCAAAACCGGCAATGCGGTCAAGGCCTATGGCCGGGGCCGCGTCGCCCTCATGAGCTATCGCGATTTCGATGCGGTCAGGGTAACGCATGAGAGTCACTGTTAGGTGTGGGTGGTCCCCGGCCAAACTCTCAAACGATTCCTGGCAAGCAGCGACAATGGATTTTTGTAGCTCGGCCGCCTCTTCGCTCGTCAGGCCAGCAGCCTCGGCCAAATATCGAGCAGCCCCCCCTGCCGCGGCCGCCAGCCGCACATCGGGATCGATCTGCAACTCAATGACTTTGAAATCAACGGTCACTGTAGTTGTTCGCGAGGGCTACGTCGCAGGCTTCCCGGCAGTCCGGGCAATAATACAGTCCGTCCGCGCAAAGCTTCACGTTGATCTGCCCTTTGCAAATCGTGCAGTATTTTTCGCAGTTGCAATTGCTTTCCGTCCTGTCACATTGTCCGCAAACGATGGGACCCGCCATGGGAGCCTCCACGAAAACTGTACCTGACGTGGGCAGAAGCCAGCAAGCTGGACATTTGGACCATGCGACCTTTCTTCTATTGCGTCGATTGTAGCTATATTGGACGCACGCTTCCGGTTTTTGCTGTTCGCCGCGCTTCTTTGACGCGTTTCGAGGCGCATGTTAGTATGCATTTCTGCTTGAGCACACGGAATGGAATCCGTCACGACTTCTCCCATCATCGAACTTCGCAAGACGGCGCTGAACGCGGTACACCGCCGTTTGGGCGCGAAAATGGTCAATTTCGGCGGTTGGGATATGCCCGTCGAGTATCCCGCGAGCGGCGGGTTGGTTGCAGAACATAAAGCGGTGCGTTCGAGTGTTGGCATTTTCGATGTGAGCCACATGGGCGACATCCGGATTCGCAGCGGACAAGTTCCCGGAGGCGCTCTCGCGGCGGTACAACACCTGAGCATGAACGATGCCTCGAAACTCGCCATCGGTCAGGCGCACTATTCGGCGATGCTCTATCCCGAGGGCACGTTTGTCGATGACGTGATCGTTCATCGACTCGGCGAAGACGACTATCTGCTGGTGATCAACGCCGGGACCCGCGAAAAAGATATCAACTGGGTTCGCGAAAACACAAAGGGTTTCGACTGCATCGTCGAAGAGTTGAGCGACGCGTACACGCAGCTCGCGATACAGGGCCCTCGCGCGGAAGAGCTGCTGCAAAAACTGACCGACGCGAATCTGGCCGTGATCAAAAACTATTGGTTCACACACGGCACTGTGTGCGGGCTCAAGGACACGCTCATTGCGCGGACCGGATATACCGGCGAAGACGGCTTCGAAATTTACGTTCCCTCCGATGCGGCAACAAGCGAGATGGTCTGGAACAAGGTGATGGAAGCTGGACGCGAGTTTGGCATCATCCCTTGCGGGCTCGGCGCGCGAAACACGCTGCGCCTGGAATCAAAGATGGCGCTCTATGGCCACGAAATCAGCGACAAGATC
Organism: uncultured Acidobacteriota bacterium; assembly: GCA_963784015.1. Lineage (GTDB taxonomy): Bacteria > Acidobacteriota > Terriglobia > Acidiferrales > UBA7541 > Acidiferrum. Next base: position 1,118,180 of record CAWAPX010000013.1, on the reverse strand, counting down.
AACGTTTGGGAAGCGGGCTTGGATCGTTACTGCAAAATGGAAAAAGGCGATTTCATCGGTCGAGCGGCTTTGGAACACGCGAAAGCCGCGGGCCTCACACGAGCGCTTGTGGGGTTAGAAATGGTCGACCGCGGCATCGCCCGCGACGAATATTGCTGCTGCAACGAAAGCGGCGATGCAATCGGCGTGGTCACCAGCGGCTCGCCTTCGCCTACGCTTTGCAAGAACATTGCGCTAGCTTACGTGCCGCCCTCGATGACAGCTCTCGGCACGCCTATCTATGTACAGATTCGCACACAAAAATGTAGAGCCCAGGTGGTTGCGACGCCGTTCTACAAGCGGGCGAAGAAGACTGCAACGCCGCAAGCTGCAGCGAAAGTCTGAAGTAAAATTTTAGGCGTCCCCTTATCTAACGAGGGACGCGAGGAGTGGGTCCAATGGCGTATCCTGCGAATTATCGCTATACCAAAGAGCATGAATGGGTTGACGTAAAGGGCGACGTTGCCTCGATTGGCATCACCGATTACGCGCAGCATGAGCTGGGCGATGTAGTCTTTGTCGAGCTGCCGAAAGTTGGCGCGAAAATCGAAGCCGGCAAAACGTTCGGCACCGTCGAATCGGTGAAAGCTGTCAGCGATATATACGCTCCGGCTTCCGGCGAAGTCGTTGAGGCCAACGAGGTCTTGCACAACACGCCTGAAACAATCAATACGGATCCGCACGGCGCGGGCTGGCTCATCAAAGTGCGCCTCGCTAATCCCGCCGAGATCAGCGGCCTCATGGACACCGCCGCTTACGAAGCCTACATCGCCTCGCAAAGCAAGGAAGCCTCGGCCTGATGCGCTATCTCCCGAAGAGTCCTGCCGAGCGGCAGGACATGCTCGCCGCGATCGGCGCGAAATCCATCGATGAATTGTTTTCCAGCATTCCGGAGCGTTATCGGCTTCGCGAAGCTCTGAATTTGCCCGGACCTCTTTCCGAAACGGAAGTCATCGATTATTTCAAAGCGCGCGCCGCGGAAAATTCCGGTGGCTATACGAGTTTTCTTGGCGCCGGCGTTTACAATCACCTTCGCTCGGTCGTCACGGATGCCATCATCCAGCGCGGGGAATTTCTCACATCCTACACGCCGTATCAGGCGGAAATCACGCAGGGCACGCTGCAGGCCATCTTCGAGTTTCAAACACTGATGTGCCAGCTCACCGGCCAGGAAGTCGCCAATGCGTCGATGTACGACGGTTCCACGGCGACGACCGAAGCCGTTTTAATGGCGGAGCGCCTTACGGGACGCAGCCGCGTCCTTGTTGCGCGCTCGGTGCATCCGGAATATCGCGAGGTACTGAAGACCTACGCAAAGAATTCCGGTTTGCAAGTAGAAGAGATTGGTTACGCAGCGAATGGCACGCTCGATCAAAGAGCATTGCAGGCCGCGCTTAAAGACGACGTGGCAGCCGTTGTCGTGCAATCGCCGAATTTCTTCGGCGTCATCGAACCGCTCGCCCCGCTGGCCGACGCCGCGCACGCTTCCGGTGCGCTCCTGGTCGCGGCCATCACGGAAGGCGTGTCGCTAGGACTGCTGCGTCCCCCGGCAGAGGCCGACATCGTCGCAATGGAAGCCCAAAGTTTCGGCTTGGCACCCAGCTACGGCGGCCCCTTCGCCGGCGTGGTCGCGTCGCGCGACAAGTTTGTTCGCCAAATGCCCGGTCGCCTCGCGGGCCAAACAACGGACTCGGAAGGCCGCCGCGGATTCGTTTTGACGCTCGCCACGCGCGAGCAACATATCCGCCGCGAGAAAGCCACCTCCAACATTTGCACTAATCAAGCGCTTTGCGCGCTGGCCGCAACGGTCCACCTCACGTTACTCGGCAAAGAAGGCCTGCGCGAGATGGCTCACCAAAATCTCTCGAAAGCGCAATTCGCTCTCGCTGAGCTGGAGAAAATTCCCGGAGTACGCCGGGCTTTCGACGCTCCATTCTTCAACGAATTTACAATCGAGCTCCCGCGTTCCGTCAAAATCGTAAACGCCTATCTCCTCCGCGAGAAAATAATTGGTCCCTTCGTCTTGGGTACTGCCTATCCCGAACTAACAAAGCACGCACTAGTCTGCGTAACAGAAACCACAACCCGCGCCGAAATCGAGCGCTTCGCTATCGCACTGCGCAAAGCCCTGGAGCAACCCGTTTGAACGCATTTAGCTTCGTAGGGGCACGGCACGCCGTGCCCGTCCGCCGCAAATGGAAATCATGACCGACAAAATCAAAAAAGCGACGACACACACAAACCAAAACGAAGGCCTGATCTTCGAGAAATCCTCGCCGGGCAAGCGCGCGTTCGAACTCCCTCCGCTAGACGTTCCCGCAGCCGACCCCGCAAAGTCCTTAGCTACAAACCACCGCGCCGAAGGCGTGGAGGGCTTCCCGGAAGTCAGCGAGATCGAAGTCATTCGGCACTTCACGCGTCTCTCCACCTGGAACTACGCCATCGACCTAGGCATGTACCCGCTAGGGTCCTGCACTATGAAATACAACCCTCGCGTCAACGAATTCGTGGCTCGCCTCGACGGCATCGCCACCGAGCATCCTTATCAGCCGCAAGAGCTTTCCCAAGGCTGCCTAAAAATTTTGCAACTCTTGGAAAAGTGCCTCCTGGAAATTACCGGCATGGACGCGATCACTCTGCAGCCAGCTGCTGGCGCGCACGGTGAAATGACGGGCCTCCTCCTCATCCGCGCCTATCACGAGAAAAACGGCAACCCGCGCAAAAAAGTTTTGATTCCCGACTCAGCGCACGGTACGAATCCCGCCACGGCGGTCATCGCGGGCTACGAAGTAGAAAACATCAAGTCCGAATCGCATGGTCAGATTGATGTAGATAAATTGCGCGACCTCGTCACTCCGGACGTCGCCGCGTTGATGATCACTAATCCATCGACGCTCGGCATTTTTGAAGAGCGCATCCCGGAAATCGCAAAAATTCTGCACGATAAGGGCGCGCTCCTCTATATGGACGGCGCCAACATGAACGCACTGACAGGCATCACGCGCCCCGGCGATCTCGGCGTCGACGTGATGCACCTGAATCTGCACAAAACTTTCTCGACGCCCCACGGCGGCGGCGGGCCTGGAGCAGGACCAGTCGCGATGAAGAAAATTCTCGAGCCCTTCCGCCCTGTGCCGATTCTCGTAGAAAAAGAAGGCGGACGCCTCGCACTCGAACAAATCCGCCCGGACTCCATCGGCCGCGTAAAAGCCTTCAGCGGAAATTTCGGCGTCCTGGTCCGCGCGCTCGCGTACATTCTCGCTTACGGCCCCGGCGTGCGCCAGGCCACCGAAGACGCCGTCCTGAACGCAAACTATATTCGTAAGCACCTCGAAGGCGTTTTCGATTTGCCTTATTCTCTGCCCTCCATGCACGAAGTCGTTTTCAGCGACGCCATCCAAAAGAAAAATGGCGTCAACACCATGGACATCGCTAAGCGCCTCATCGACTACGGCTTTCACCCCTACACTACAGCGTTCCCGCTGATCGTTCCGGGCGCCCTGATGATCGAGCCCACAGAATCCGAATCGCGCGAAGAGTGCGATCTCTTCATCGACGCCATGCGCTCGATCGCCGAAGAAGCCGCCACAAATCCCGAACTTGTCAAAACCGCACCGCACACCACGCGCGTCCGTCGCCTTGATGAAGTCGGCGCCGCCCGCAAGCCTATCTTGCGTTGGAAGCCACAGCCTTCACGCTCAGAAGCTGCAGATTAATCCGAGGCGCGTGAGCGCGCTTTATTCGTTTGTCTTTTAGAAGTTTGCAGAATGGATCGTGTTGCCCTTCGTCTTACACGTTGCTTCTTCCCCAGCTATTTCGTGAACCGCACACTGTCGAGAATCAATGAGAAAGTCTTGTCGTACTTCTCATAATCCTTTTGCGGCGCGACGCACACAAAAGATACCAATCCTTCCGGTCGAATCACGGTGATGAGCCAATCCGTTTCCTCGCCGCCCGCGGGAGATTCGTTGCTCAGATACGTCGAAAGCCCCAACTGCCCGTTCACACGCAAGTGCCCCGGCTGGCGCGTGACCTTCATCTTCGGATTGCCTTTTTGCAGAGTGCCAATAAATTCTTGCGTGGCTTTATCAAGCGATTTTGCATCGCTCACATCAGCCTGCACCTTCGTCACGTTCACGATGACCCCATACGCCATGCCATCTTGCCCGTCGTCGCCCTCCACCACCCCGCCATCCGGAGCAAACGAAACGCTGCTTTTCTCACCGTATTTTTTCCAATTGTCCGGATACTTCATCGCGTACGCATGCGCTTGATACTCGGCGTAATTCGCCGAAGGCACAGGGGGCGGTCCCATCCGCCGGGGAACAGGTCCGCCAGCAGCCAGTGCTTCTTTCCTTGCAACCGGCAGCGCGATGACCTCGCGTTTAATCGCCTCGAACTCCACGGAATCCTTCTTCATCTTCGGCGGCAACCCGCCCAACTTATTGATCTCCTCGTCCACACGCTCCACGCGGTGCTCGGGGTTCGGATGATCCGAGAAAAACTCCGGCGGGTTCTGACCCTTGCTATCTGCTTCAATCTTTTCGAAAAACTGCGCAAGCGCTCGCGGATCGTATCCCGCATCGTAAAGCACCTGCGTGCCCACCACATCCGCCTGCGTCTCGGTCGCACGCGAGTACCTCAGCAGCACACCGCCCGCGCTGAATCTCCCGAGCTCCGTCAACAACGCTCCGCCGGCGTTATCTCCAAAAAGGATTCCAAGGATTCCGACTCCCGTTTGCGCGGCTTTTGCCTTCGTGGCCTCAGCCGTTCCGTGCCGCAAAGCCACATGCGCAAGTTCGTGCGCCATTACCCCCGCAAGCTCCGCCTCATTGTCCGCAGCCTCGATGGCGCCCCGGTTCACGAATACATATCCGCCAGGCAGTGCAAACGCGTTGATGGCCTTGTCGTTCACGCAATGAAACTCGAAAGGATACTGGACCCCTCCCGCCGGCAGTTTCGCGCTGAGTTTCTTACCAAGCTCCGTCAAGTACGCGTCCACTTTCGGGGCGTTGCATGATGGCAATTGTTTCTCTGCATCCGCCGCAACCTGCTTGCCCAGTTGGATGTCTTCCTGCGGAGAGTAAACATTCCATCCCGCCTTAAATTGCGTCCGCTGTGCCCACACGCACGGGGCGATCAAGAAACAGAGCAAAGCCACACCCATCCCTACCCGCAGGCGCCGCTCGAATGGCACTGCGATTCTCGATACGCCTGATACTCCCGCAAAAATGATCCTTGGCCGCTTGCTCAAACGAAATCTCCGCCGTCCTCGAGAACTTTACACTGAGTCTTACGCAAAAGAAAAAGCCCGGGAGGCGTTCCTCCCGGGCCGTTCAAATTGAGAAAGTTGGTCGAAAAGTTCGCTAGCGCGCCATTCGTGGCAACGGTTCAGGTCCAATTGCGGTGGACGGTGCTTCCACGGTTCGGCCGCTTCGTGCCTGTGCGGCCCGCGCGGTGACAACTGGCTCTGCCCGACGCGCCGGCATCACCAGATTCTCGCCTTCGCGAACAAAGTTCAATCCTTCTGTCTCCTTGTTCCAATCAATGCACACAAGGTCACCCAGGTGCACCTGCTCGGTAGCCAGCAGATTCGCCAGGGGATAGACCACGTGCCGCTCGATCGCCCTTTTCAGATGACGCGCTCCATAGCGCTGGTCGGTTCCTTCCTGCAACAAGAACTCTCTCCCAGCGGCCGTAACGCGGAACAGAAACTGCCCTTTGGCCGTCTCTAAAACTCTCTGCTGCACTTGCCCCAACTCGATTTCCAGCACTTCCTCAAGTTGTTCCCGACGCAAAGGATGGAAGACCACCACCTTGTCCAGCCGGTTCATGAATTCGGGAGAAAACTTCCTGCGCGCCGCTTCCACGGCCGTCCGCTCGACTTTTTGGTCCAGTCCCGCGGCCGGTTTGTCCTTCGGCTGCACGAAGCCCATTCCGCCTTGCATCAATTCCGAGATTTCTCCGCCGCCCAGATTCGACGTCAGGAAAATCACCGTCTGCGACAAATCCACCCGGCGGTTGTCGCCCAGAGTTAGAGTCGCCTTATCCAACATGCCTAGGAGCAATTGCCATAGGGCGTCAGAGGCTTTCTCGATCTCGTCAAACAGCAAGAAGCTCAGCTTCAGTTTCTCTGTATGGCTCTTCGACAGCTCCTCTTGTGTGATCAAAGGGTGTGTCTCGCGATGGCCCAAATACCCTGGAGGCGAGCCAATCAGCTTCGCAATCTCATGAGAATGCTGGAATTCCGCGCAATCCACCTTAATTACGGCGCGCGCATCGCCAAACAAGATCTCTGCAGCCGCTTCGACAATGCGTGTCTTGCCCGAACCAGTCGGGCCAAGGAACAGCAAGTTCCCTACAGGCCGTCCTGGTGAATTCAATCCCGCGCAGAAGACCTGATACAGATCCACCAGCGCTTGAACACCTTCGGCCTGCCCGACGATCTTCGAGCGCAAAGCTCCCTCGAAGTCCCGGCTGTCCGTGCTGCGAATGCTTGGATCCAGTTGCTGTCTTGCGGCGCTTTTCATGGTTCGTTCCTTCCGCGTTCGGCTGCCTAAGACGCCCCAAGCGTCTCAGCTATGCGCTTGAAGCAAATAGAGCATGACAGCTGCCAATCCGAGCGTTCAAACTCACCACAACAAACTGGCACAAACTCAATGACATACAAATGTTCCAATTTTGGAAACCGTCTCACGCGGTGAGACAGTGTTTCATCTGTGTTCAAAGTGAGAGGATGAAACAGTTTGTGTCTGCCCCCGAACGACAAAAAGGGGCGCGTCCTGTGCGGCGCGCCCCAAAATTCAGCCCTAACGCTTCGGTTTCTTTATCGGTCGGACTTCTTCCGCCCTTGCGGTGCTGCCGCTGGTGCCACCGAAGGCTGTGCCGCCCGCAATTTTCTCTCTGCAACAACTACTTCTGCGGGTGGATCCGCCGTCTTGCCGTCTTTTGCTTCCGCCGCTGTAGCAAGCTGCGCAATCTGGGGCACTGCCGGCGTCACCAGAGCCCCTTCGCCCTCTCGAGCGAAGGTCAGCCCCTTGTGAGCGCGGTCCCAATCGATGCACACGAGGTCTCCCAGATGCACTTGCTCCGTAGCGAGCAGATTCGCAAGCGGATACACGACGTACCGCTCAATTGCCCTCTTCAAGTGCCGGGCTCCATATCGTTGATCTGTTCCTTCTTGCAAGAGAAAATCTCGGCCGCCAGGCGTTACCCGGAAGAGAAACTGTCCTTTCGCGGTTTCCAAAACCCGTTGCTGTACCTGTCCGAGCTCAATCTCAAGTACTTCTTCAAGTTGTTCGCGCTGCAAGGGGTGGAACACCACGACTTTGTCCAGGCGGTTCATGAATTCCGGCGAAAACTTCCTTCGCGCGGCTTCCATTGCCGTCCGTTCAACCTTTTCGTCTAAACCCGTGACTGGCAGGTCTGTTGGCTGGACGAAGCCCATCCCGCCGTGCATCAATTCGGTAATCTCGCCGCCGCCCAGGTTCGACGTAAGGAAAATCACCGTCTGCGAGAGATCCACGCGGCGGTTGTCCCCTAAAGTCAGCGTCGCCTTATCGAGCATTCCCAGATAGCAGCTGCCACAAGGCATCCGACGCCTTCTCAATCTCGTCGAAAAGCAAAAAACTGAGCTTCAGCTTGTCGGTATGGCTCTTGGACAGTTCCTCTTGCGTGATCAGCGGATGCGTTTCCCGGTGGCCCAAATATCCCGGAGGCGAGCCAATCAATTTGGCAATCTCATGCGAGTGCTGAAACTCCGCGCAATCTACCTTGATGACCGCGCGGGCGTCTCCAAAAAGAATCTCCGCCGCGGCTTCCACGATGCGCGTCTTGCCCGAGCCCGTCGGGCCCAACAGAAGGAGATTCCCCACAGGCCGGCCCGGCGAGTTCAAGCCCGCGCAGAAGACTTGATACAGGTCCACCAGAGCCTGCACGCCTTCCGCCTGTCCGACGATCTTCGACCGCAGCGCCGACTGAAATTCAATCGTCGTGTTGCTTCGTAGATTTGGATCGAGTGGGAGTATCTGGGCGCTCATGGTCTCCTCCTAGCGGCCCCGCATTCGCAGGGTCGCATTACTGAACCGTCCGCGCTTCCGGTCAAACTGGGTAAGTTTCACCTGAAGTGTGGACTGCAAAAGCCGAAGTTGCACTAATAGCTCTCGCGCCACCGTGGGCGTTTCAGAAATTCGTAGGAGCGGCGGAAAGAGGTCCGCCAATTCGAGGTTCAGCTCTCGCAGACTGGCGACGAGCTTTTGGATCGCCGGTGAGCTGGCATCGGCTAGATCCACTTGATTATTCATCTGTTCCCGCAGAGCCCGCCAATTCAGCTCCACGAACGGATGTTTCTTCGAGACTTCCCTCACGACCGCGTCCGTGATACGCGCACGTTCCCCAAGCCGCGCAAGATGCAACTGTCGCACTTTTCCGCCGCGGCGCACATTGTGCACCAGGTAGAACGAATTCCCTTTGCGACGGACAAAAGCCATGACAGCACCTCAAGTCATTGACCGTACACGTAGTGTACTTTTGTTCCACTACGCCGTCAATGAACGATCCGTACTAGTCCAAACGATTACTTTGCAACCGTGATGCGTACAAACTAACGAATTTGTTTCCGTTTCGTTCATTAGTTTTTTCGCTTTGTTTCATCGGTTCCATTCATCGTCGTGTTTCTCTCTACTTCCCTTCTCTTACTTACTTAGATGCGCCGTGTGGTAATTTGACTTATCGGCTACTCACTCCCAGCTTGTAAATGTACTTACTCGCCGAGCAGTGCTCCATAAAGTCTTCACTGTATAGAACACCGCAGCGCCGATTATTTCTCTTGTTGCGCTGCGTCCGTGCTTTTACGATATTTCTCGCGCATCCCCGATACTCATCCGAACGCTAGTGCAAGGAGTCGCCTCACCGTGTCTTTCGATCCCGTCTACAAGCTCGTGAAACAAATTCCCCGCGGCCGGGTTCTAACCTATGGAGCCCTTGCTAAAGCCTTGCGCCTCCCCGGCGGCGCCCGCACCGCAGGCCGCGCCATGGGCGCCACTCCAAAGGGCAAAGGCATCCCCTGGCACCGCGTTCTTGGCGCCAACGGCAAAATCCTTATTCGCGAGCCCTACGCTTCCCTGCAAAAAAAGCTCCTCGAATCGGAAGGCATTTCTGTCGTCGAGTCGCGCATCAACGTAAAAAAGCATCTCTGGACTATGCCGCGCAAGAAATCGTCCCCTGCCAAGAAAACCCGCAAGCACGTTGCCCCTCGATAAAAGAGTTTTGCCATGCTTACCACCAAACCTATACTCCAGGAGGAGGATTCGTTCCATGCGCCAGAGCAATCTCGTATTACTGTTCACAGCATTATTGATCACTGCGAGCGCCGTGCTATCCTTCTCCACTTCCGCGCAACAAATTCCGCCCCAACTCCAGCCGCCTGCTGGCGAACAGCTACTTCTCCAAGTTCATGCGAAGGGAGATCAGGTCTACATCTGCAAGGAAGGCTCCACGGAATTCTCGTGGGCGCTGAAAGCTCCCGACGCTCAGCTCTTCGACAAAGACGGCAAACCCTTCGGCAAACATTTCGCCGGACCTTCGTGGGAAGCAAATGACGGCAGCCGCGTCACCGGCAAAGCTGTCGCCAATGTGCCTTCGCCGGATGCCGATTCCATTCCCTGGCTACTCGTAAATGTCGTGAGCCACGAAGGCAGCGGCGCGCTCTCCCGCGCCACAAGCATCCAGCGGCTCAACACCAAAGGAGGCAAAGCACCCGCGTCCGGCTGCGACTCTGTACACGCGGGCCAAGAAGTCCGCATAGCGTATTCCGCCGACTATCTTTTCTACGCTCCGAAGTAGCGCACTTGACGGCATCCGTGACATAGCAGAGAAAGCGAGCACTTGCGTTATCCTTAATGGCACCTTTGCGTAGCACGATGTAGCAATCAATGCCCATGGCAAATCCGATCATTCAAGTTGAAAATTTGGTCAAGAGCTACGGCGCCGTGCAGGCCGTTCGTGGCGTAAGTTTTTCCGTCGAAGAAGGCGAAGTCTTTGGCCTGCTCGGTCCCAACGGGGCGGGAAAAACTTCAACTGTAGAAATTCTCGAAGGTCTCCGCGATCTGGATGGCGGCCGCGTCTCGGTCTGCGGCCTCGACCCGCAACGCGAGTCACGGGCGCTAAAGCACGAAATCGGCGCGGCCCTGCAATCCACATCCCTTCCCGATAAACTTCGCGTAATGGAAGCTCTTCGCCTTTTTTCCAGCTTTTACAAACACCGCCGCAATCCGGAAGAGCTTCTCAAGCGCTTCGGTCTAGAGGAAAAACGTAACGCGTTTTACAGCCAGCTTTCCGGCGGCCAAAAACAACGCCTCGCCCTCGCCATGGCACTCGTTAACGATCCCAAAGTGCTTTTCTTCGACGAGCCTACAGCCGGTCTCGATCCGCAAGTCCGCCGCGAAATCTACGACATCATCGAAGAGCTCAAGCGCGAGAAGAAAACCATCGTCATGACCACGCACTACATCGAAGAAGCCGAGCGTCTCTGCGATCGCGTAGCCATCGTCGACCACGGCAAAGTCGTGGCCCTCGGTACGCCGCGCGAACTAAAAACCCGTTCCGGCGGCACAACGCGCATCGAAGTTCGCCTCGCGAAACCCGAGACCGATGGCGCGTTAAAAAATCTGGAAGGTGTCGCCGATGCGCGAGAACTCGATGGCGCTTACGTGATTCACTCTCATCGCCCTCCAAAAACGATTGTCGATCTCGTGAAACATCTCGAAGCAGAAGGCAACGAACTGGTTAGCCTCGAAATTGCCTCGCCTTCCCTCGAGGACGTCTTCATCGAAATGACCGGAAGGAGGCTGCGCGATTGAGAAACTTCGCCACGCTCACCCGCATGCGCATTCAACTTACGCTGCGCAATAAAATGTTTTTGTTCTTCAGCGTGATCATGCCGTTTGGCTTTTTCTTTCTCTACGCCGGCGTCTTTGCAAAGGGGCAGCCCGCTGGCGTCCGGTTCTTTCTGGGGCCAGTGGTAGCTCTAGCCGTTATGGGCAGCTTCTGGGGACTCAGCGCGGCGCTCGTCATGTTTCGCGAACAAGGCATCCTTCGCCGTTTTCACGTCACTCCCGTCACAGCCAGCGACATGCTCGCCTCCAGCATAGTGGCAAACTACGTCTTAATTTTTCCCACGGTCCTTCTGCAGTTTGTTTTCGCGCGTACTATCTTTCACGTAACTCATTTCGGCGACCTCTTCGCAACATTTATCTTGATCAGCATAGGCAATATTGCCTTCGCCTCTCTGGGCCTCGTCGTCGCCAGCGTGACCAATACGATGCAGGAGACCCAGGTCATCAACCAGCTCATTTGGCTTCCGCTCATCTTTCTTTCAGGCGCCACCTTTCCTCTTGCTTTCCTTCCGCAGGTCGTACAAAAAGTTTCTTTGTTCCTTCCGGCAACCTATCTTGTTCAGGGACTCAGCCGTACCATTTTTGGATCTGCGCACATTTGGGACCACAACGTCCTTATCTCTCTGGGTTCCCTGGTTTGCTGGGCTGTACTTACTTTTTTTCTTTCCGCGCAGCTCTTTCGCTGGGAGCCTGAAGTCAAAGTGCCCCGCAAAGCGAAGCTCCTTGTACTCGCGACCATCATTCCCTTCCTGCTTCTCGGCTTTTGGGAGAACACCTACGGCAACATCCCGGCACAGGCGCAGTCCGCTCTCGATTCCTTGAGTGCGCCTGCGAAATCTGCCCCTCCGCCCGATTCGGCGAACCCGCCTGATTTGCCCAGGTGAACTGGCGCTACGGTTTCCGCGAAACACTACGCGCCAAATTGGTTTTTGCACTGGCCACGGCGTTCAGTACACTTTGTTGACGCTCTCTGTCGCGTACCGTATTCTGCACTTTCAGGCAACACCGCGAGTGGCGCCACCAAAAAGGACACAACATGCCCATCCAAAAGACCGACAAAATCTGGCACAACGGAAAGTGGATTAACTGGGAAGACGCCACTCTTCACGTCCTTTCCCACGTCGTGAGCTACGGCTCCGCGGTCTTCGAGGGCATTCGCTGCTACGAAACCAAGCAAGGCCCCGCTATTTTCCGCCTTCGCGAGCACATGCAGCGCCTCATCAATTCCGGAAGAATCTATCGAATGGACTTGCCTTACTCCCTCGATGATTTTTGCAATGTTGCGACCGAATTGGTGCGTCTCAACAAATTGAACTCCTGCTACGTCAAGCCCATGGTCATGCGTGGCTACGGCGAAGTCGGCGTGAATCCGCTCAGTTCTCCGATTGAAATCTACATGGCCTGCTGGTCGTGGGGGGCCTATCTTGGTCCGGATGCACTCACCAAGGGTGTCGAGGTCGGCGTCAGCTCCTGGACGCGCATCGCGCCTAACACGCTGCCGGCCATGTCCAAAGCCGCCGCCAACTACATGAATTCGCAGCTCATCCGCATGGAAGCCCAGTTCAATGGCTACGCCGAAGGCATCGCGCTCGATTCCGGCGGCCACGTCAGCGAAGGCTCCGGCATGAACGTGTTTCTCGTTCACGACGGCACGCTCTACACGCCGCCGCTCGCCACCAGCATTCTGCCCGGCATCACGCGCAACACCGTCGTCACGCTCGCCGAAGATCTGGGCATCACCGTGAAAGAACAGGTCATCCCACGCGAAATGCTCTACATCGTCGACGAAGTCTTCTTCTGCGGCACTGCCGTCGAAATCACGCCCATCCGCTCGGTCGACAAAATCCAAGTCGGCAAAGGCGTAGCCGGTCCGATCACGCGCCGCCTCCAGGATGAATTCTTCGCCCTAACCAGCGGCACCAAACCCGATCGCCACAACTGGCTAACCCCGGTCAACGCGCCGGTCGGCTGCAGCGCTCTCGCTAACAGAAGCCAAGTCTCCGGCTAGCCGACCAGTTAAGCTCGCACGACTTATCAGGCATCGTTCGACAGTCCGATTTCCCAGTGTATAGTTCACTGGGTTGACACTAATCCGTGCAAAGCACGGCAGCGAACTTAGATGCCTTCAAACAAGAGAGACTTCGAAACCGCAAGAACACGAAAGTTCAGAGAAAGCAAGTTGTGCGCGGAGGACGAACGCACGATCGGGCATATCGAGGAATTTGGCTGTTCTGTCGTTAGCGTGAAGCGGACGAACTACGGCCTCGGATGGTCATATACCATCGGGATTTTCGACACTTGCGCCAAACCCGAACTCATTACCGTCGGGCTGCCTCCAGAAACCGCACACTTCGCCTTGAACGAAGCCGCGAAGTTGATGCGCGCCGGTGCTGATCTCACAAGAGGGCAACACCGAGACCTTGTGGGTGAAGTCGAGTGCATGTTCCGTCCCGTTGATCCAAAGTGGATAAAACAGCTGATGGACTGGGCGATTTGGTATTACGATGGCGCTGACTTCCCTGTGCTTCAAGCAGTCTATCCAGACCTAGAGAATCGTTTTCCGGAGGACAGTGAGTTTGACAAGGGGTTTGAGCAACCGTTGATGCAGCCCGCTGCTCCCATGACTCGAGTCGAGAGCGATTTTTGGGCCTCAACCGATCCCAAGAGCAGTCTTTTCAACTGGAAATTTCCAGATCCTCCGCACACTTTAGTCTATCTCTCCCAGACGGTTCACAACGGGACTGAGCCAGTCACATACGTTTCACACGACGCGGAAGATGGAGCGTGGCAGTTTCTCGGTGACAGAATGGCTAGCGGAGATGGCCCAGTACTCTCCTGTTTTCATCATCCGATCGACTCCGACACCGCCCTGTCTGAGCTGGCCGACCTGCCGCGTGGCTGGTATGCCGAACGCTCCAAAGTTGGAGAGCCGTGGGTTCGAAAAAAGCACGATTCAGACGATGAACCCAAATAGACGATCGTCACGACAGAAGTGGCACGTGCTTGGTTAACGGCCATTCAGAAACAAGCCCGCAACCTTGCTCTCCGAAGCACTGGCGTTTCTCTTTGCGTTCCAGATAGAATCCTTCCCGGTCGCAGCGGGCGCTTGGTTCCCCGGCCGGGAGGCTCCTTGATGTACAACTTTCCGCAGAAGCTCACGGCTGAATTCATCGGCACGTTTGCTCTGGTCTTTTTTGGCGAAGGCGCCATCTGCGTGGACTGGTATCCCCACGCATCGAACGCGCTCGGACTTTTCGGCATCGCGGTGGCCCACGGGCTCGCCATCGCCATCATGGTCTGCGCGCTCGGCCATATCTCCGGCGGCCACTTTAATCCCGCCATCACCATCGGCTTCTGGGTCACCAAGCGCCTCAACACGCTGGACACGATAGCCTACTGGGCTGCGCAACTCGCGGGAGCCACCGCCGCAGCGTTCCTACTGAAAGCCGTCATCCCCGAGGAGACCTGGCACGCCGTGGCGCTCGGCACCCCCATGTTCGCCCACGACTTCACGCGCCTGAACGGCATGATCCTCGAAGGCATCACCACTTTCTTCCTCGTCCTGACGGTCTTCGCCACTGCCGTCGACGAACGCTCGTCCTCATTCCGCCCCGTCGCCGGTTTCGCCATCGGCGTCAGCATCGTGCTGGGCATCATGGTCGCCGGTCCGTTCACAGGCGGCGCGCTCAACCCCGCTCGCGCTTTCGGACCCGCACTGGCCTCTTCGCACTGGCAAAATCACGGCATCTACTGGGTCGGCCCCCTAGCCGGCGGCTTCCTAGCGGGATTCCTCTACGACTCCCTCTTCTTGAAGAAAGCCTAGCGTCCCCCCAAAGCTGCGTTGCTTGCTGACCCAAGGCTGCTTGTTCCTGAATGACAAGCTAACTTGACATAGTCCGCCATTTATGTAAAGCTTGCTTGACATGGCGACCATTGTGAACCGCGTCCGCGAGCTCCGTATCGCCCGCGACTGGACCCAGGAGCAACTGGCCAAAGCTGTAGGCGTTTCTCGCCAAAGCATCAACTCGATTGAGCGCGACCGCTACGTGCCGAGCCTCTTGCTGGCCCTTACGTTTGCTCGAATCTTTGAATGCCCGACCGACCACATCTTCACTCTGGAGAGCGAGAAATGAATGTTCCCATCCTGAACAAGGTGGTGGATGAACGCTTCCTGAACCATCGACTCCGATCGACCAGTCTCGCCGGGATTGTTTCCTCCCTGGTCGCACTTGGACTGTGGTCGTATCGGTTCTACATTAACCATGTCTGGAGCTGGGACCTTCTCGCCATCCCTCTGACTTTTGTAACGCTCAAGCTCGCGCTTCTCGCTTGGTTTCGTTTTACCGATTGACCGAAAGGAAGAAACAAGAAATGAACTCCACAACAAAAATGCAAAATCCAAGACGCTTGCTGGCGTTCGGAATGACGTGTCTGGTGATCGCCATCCTGTTGATGCGATTTGTTCACCCCGCTGGACAGGCCGCCCAGAATCTGAGCCACGGCATCGGCGGAATGTTCATGGGCATATCGATCGTTATGAACCTGTGGTCCGTCATAATCGGTGCTCGCCAGCGACGCTGCGCCGTGAATTAGCACATACGCATCGACGCAGGGAGTCCGTCCGCGCCGGTCCAGAGCCTATTCGCGAGCTGGACGGTTCTCGTTACGGTGTCTGTCTTCCTGTCCTTTCGTTCAGGTGACTACCGCGCAACCGTACAGACCGCCTTTCTTGCCCGCCCCTATTTCGGGTGATAACGTCGCAAGTCAGTCGTATTCTCGCGGAGCTCACAACGACATGGCAATTAGCATTGACGATCTTCTCCGGCGCGCCGTCGAAAACAAAGCCTCTGACTTGCATTTAAAAGTAGGCAACCATCCCTATTTGCGCGTCGACGGGCTTCTCGCCCCCATCACCGATGTTCCCCGCATTACGCCGGAAGAAATGCTCTCCATGGCGTTCAGCATGATGACCAACCGCCAGAAACAAAAGTTCAAGGAAACCGCCGAACTCGACATGGCGTACGGCGTCGCCGGCCTCGGCCGCTTCCGCGTCAACGTTTTCCAGCAGCGCGGCAACGTCGGAATGGTTCTCCGCGTCATCCCCACGAAAATTCGCACCATTGAAGAACTGAATTTGCCCAACGTCATTGGCAAGATTTGCGAAGAGCAACGCGGTCTCGTTCTCGTAACAGGAACCACCGGTTCCGGTAAATCCACCTCGCTTGCCGCGATGATCGACCGCATCAACGCCAACCGTTCCGATCACCTCATCACTATCGAAGACCCCATCGAATTCTTGCACCGCGACAAGCGCAGCTTCATCAATCAGCGCGAAGTCGAAGTGGACACCGCAAACTTTTCCACGGCCCTGCGCGCTGCCTTACGTCAAGACCCCGACGTCATCCTCGTCGGCGAAATGCGCGACCTCGAAACCATTTCCACGGCATTGCTGGCCGCCGAAACGGGCCACATGGTTTTCTCCACATTGCACACTCTCGACGCCACGGAAACAATTCAGCGTATTATCGCGGTCTTTCCGCCGCCTGAGCAGAAACAGATCCGCCTGCAGCTTGCCGCCACGCTCAAAGCCATCGTCTCGCAGCGCCTCGTCCGCCGCGCCGACGACAAAGGCCGCGTCCCCGCCGTCGAAGTCATGATCGCCACCGCGTACATCCGCGATTGCATCATCAACGCCGACAAAACGCGCCTCATTCACGACGCCATCGCCGCCGGCACCAGCCAATACGGCATGCAGACTTTCGACCAGTCGCTCTTCGACCTCTACACCAAGCAACTCATCACACTCGAAGAAGCCCTGCTCCGCTCCACGAACCCGGACGAATTCCAGTTGCGCATCCAGGGTATCCGCTCCGCCGCCGACTCCGCCCGCGAGGAAATGGAGCGCCAAATGGCCGACTTCGAGCGCTTCGCCCGCAAGTAGCACAGATTTCAGTCTGTGCCGGTGCAGCCTGCTACTAAACGCACTCAGGAGGTCGCATGCAAAGGAAGCTATCTCTCACCTTCCTCATCTGCCTCGTCGGAATAGTCTGTGTTTCATGCTCCGTCGCTCGCAGCGGTCAGCGCACGCTGAGCAAGAGCGAACTTCTCGCTCTCGTCGCCGGTGAAATCCTCTCTGAAAACGTCGTCTTCGACATTCATACTCGCGGGCTTGCGTTCGTCCCCGACGCTTCCTACAAATTGCTCCTGAAATCCGCCGGAGCGGACGATAAAGTTCTCACCGCGCTCGACGCCGCCAAAACTGTCCCCAGCGGAAACACGGAAACCGCGTCGGACAAAGAACTCCTTCAGCACCTGAGCCACGCCGGCAGCCTGATCAAATCTAACCAACTTGACGACGCTGCCTCCGAACTCACCAGCTCCCTCTCTGGCGGCAATAAATCCGAAGTAGGCTTTGTCGTGGGCATGGTTCTCATCGCACAGGAGCGATTCCCCGAAGCTGGGAAAGTTTATTCGCGAATCCTGGCGCAAGATCCCGACTTCCCCGAATTGCACGCTAGATTGAGCCTGACCTATTTTGCAACGGGCGATTCAGAGGAAGCCCTTCGCCAGGCAAAAACAGCCCTCGCCGAAAATCCCAACAACGCCGTCGCCCACGTGAACGCAGGCGCGGCCCTCCAGTCATTGCAACACTTCGACGCCGCCAAAGCCGAGTATCAAAAGTCCATCCAATGCAAGCCCGATTACGTCCTGGCTTACGTCAACCTTGGAGGCCTGCTGGACGATCTCAAGGATTTCGATGGCGCCATCGAGCAAAACAAAAAGGCGCTCGCTCTTGACCCCGGCAACATCCGCGCACGCTACAGTCTCGGCATTTCTTATGCCAACAAAGGCGATCTCGTTTCCGCCATTCGCGAATACCGCGAAGTGAAGCTCCGTGATCCGCACAACCTCGAAGCTCGCCAGAATCTCGGCGCTACTCTGATGCAGACCGATCCAGCCGCTGCGATCACTGAGTTTAAAGAGCTCGCCGCCATCGCTCCGAACTGGCCGCTCTGTCACCAGTGCCTCGGCAGCGCCTACCTGCGCACCGGAAGATTCGACGAAGCGGAAAAAGAATATCGCCTGGCCATTCAGCAGAATCCAGGATCGACCGGTCCTCTCAATGGCCTTGGCACTACCCTGGAGACCGAGAAAAAATACGATGAAGCTCTCGCCCTCTATCAGCAGGCCCAAGAATTGGATAGCAACGACGCCGTTGCCTTCCGCGATGCAGGCCGCGTCTTGGTTTTGAAAAAAGATTTTGCGTCCGCGATCCTCAACCTTCAACGGGCAGAGCAGCTCGATCCCGCCAGTTGGATCAATCATGATCTCCATGGCCAGGCGCTCGAAGGCTCTGGCGACCGAAAAGCCGCCGTCGCCGAATATCAGCAAGCGGTCACACTAGCGCCCAAGGAACTCCAGCCCCGATTGAACCTCGCGCTTGCCCTCGAAAAAACCGGAGATTGGGTGGCCGCCCTCAATAACTTCCACCAGGCCGCCGTCGACGAAGCTCCGCCGAAGGCCAACGGCATCGCCGAACTTCGCTATGACGCTCAGAATCAATATAAGAGCGCGCAGCAGCGCTTCCAGCAGCATCTTGCAGATCTGCGCGCGGGCGGCAAATCGAGCGAAGCCGATGCGCTCGCCGCGCTTCTCAAGAAAAGCGAAGCTGCTCCCAACCTCAATGACAAATTCCATGCCGCCATGGAAAACAGCAAGCAAGCGGCGATGGCGAAGAATTTCAACGACGCGGAAACCTCAGCTAAAGAAGCGGTGGCCATCGCCGAAAAAATTCAGCCGCAGGACGGTCGTCTCCCGGAAGCCTTCGGCCAGCTAGGCAATGTCTACATGTGGCGCCTCGACTACAAGGACGCCACCGACGCCTACAAGCGCCAGCTTGCTCTGACCCAACAGCTGTATGGCGCCGAGTCGTCCATGCAGGCTATGTCTCTGCAAAATTTGGCCATGGTCGCCCTCGTGCAAAAAGATTTTGATTCCGCGGAAAAGGAATTCTCTCGCGCGCTCGAACTCAATCAAAAATCCTACGGCGATAACAGCAACGAGGTAGCTACTTCGCTCAGTGGCCTCGCCCGCGTTTACTTCATGAAGAAAGACTTCCCGAAGACCGAGGCCACTCTTCTTCGTGCTCTGAAAATATTCGAGACCATGTACGGCGAATCCGACTACCGGTTGGCCATTCCGCTTACCGGTCTCTGCCATGCCTACGATGAATCGGGCAATTCCGAAAAATCAGCCTCCTGCCACGGTCGACTTGTGTCTCTGGAAGAAAAACAGTTCGGCCCCGCAAGCCCCTATCTCGTCCGCGACTTGACCGCCGAAGCCCAAGCCCTCCGCAAGCTCGGCCGCCCCGACGAAGCCGCCAAGCTCGAACAACGCACCCAATCACTCCAATCCGCCGCCAATCCAAATTGAACGCCGCGATGGCATAGCCCGCGCGATCCATTCTTCACAAGCCTCTCCGCGATTCTCTGCGCCCTCAGCGCCTCTGCGTTATCTTTTCTCCCGTCTTTTATTCTGATTTCTATCCTTGCCTTCCCCTTTGACTTTCAACTGTCGACTGTCAACTTCCTTTCCTCTATGCTTCCTCCATGTTTGGAAAGCCACGCCAGGTAGAAACCGAGACGGAATTGTACGAAGCCGCCGTCCGCGCCCTCATGCGCCGCGCTTACTCCGTTTACGAAATGAAGCAACTCCTCGGTCGCCGCACCGAAGACGACAAACTTCTGCGAACCGTGATGGACCGCCTCAAGCGCGCCAAAATGATTGATGACGAGCGCTTCGCAAAACAATTCGCCCGCCAGCGCACCGAAATCCGCCGCCAAGGAAAATTTCGCATCGCACGAGATCTGCGCGCACGCGGAGTCCCAGACCGCCACATCGAGGCTGCTCTCGCCGACGCCGCTAAGGAGACCGACGAGAGCGCTGTTGTCCGCCAGCGCCTCGAGCGCAAGCTGCGATCTTTCCGCGGCGAGATTGGCGAAAACAAAATCGCCTCCATGTACCGGAGTCTCCTACGCGCTGGCTTTTCCGCCGATGTGGTCCGCCGAGAACTGAAAGCCGTGACACGGGAAGAAGTGCCCGAGCCAGAGTCGCAGCCCGACGAATAGCCCGCTGCGTGCCGCTGCCGCTCGCGAAGGCGCTGCCGTTCGGGCGGAAAACGAGTTTATCCCCGAGTTATCTCGCTTTGCTATGCTGCCCTTCTGAATCTTGCCTGCGACGACGGAGGCACGGCACCAAATGAAACGCTCAATCGTGGCCCTTTTGGTTTTGCTGGCGCTGGCGGTGGGGGTATATGTCGCCATCATTGTCCATCGGGGATTCAGCGCGGCCGACAAGCCATCCGGCTTGGAGCGTGTCGTGGCCCGGGCCGTGCGAAATATCTCTATTCCAAGCCGCGCGCGAAAGGAAGAAAATCCGCTGTCCGCTGCTCCAGAGCTCTTGACAGAAGCTCGCGAAAATTTCGCAAATCGCTGCGCGAACTGCCATGGCAATAACGGAAACGGCGAATCAAATATCGGTCAAAACCTTTATCCGAAAGCGCCCGATCTCCGCATGCGCGCAACGCAAAATCTCACCGATGGCGAAATCCACTACATCATCAAAAATGGTGTCCGCCTCACCGGCATGCCTGCCTCGAGCAATCCCCACATCGCGCAAGACGACACCGACGCCTGGAAGCTCGTTCTTTTCGTTCGCAGCATTGCTAGCCTCACGCCGCCCGAACGATCGCAGCAAGCTGCCACGCTAAAATCAGGGCACTATGTAGGCTCCGCCCCATGCCAGAAATGCCATGAGAAAATCTACGAGCACTGGAAGCGCACACCGATGGCGAACGTAGTGCGCGATCCTCGCGAGCATCCCGAAGCCATCATCCCCGATCTCGCCACGAACAATGTGAGCAAGAAGTTCACGAAGGCAGACGTGGCGTTCGTTTACGGAAGCATCTGGAAGCAGCGCTACTTCACAAAAATCGGCGACGACTATTTCCCTGAGCCCGCCCAGTGGGATGTGACCAACCGCGTTTGGAAGCCGTATTTTGTGGCCAAGGGAACGGACTGGTGGGAACCGTTCTATCCGCCGGATAACATGAAGCGTCCGACCGGACCGACGTGCGACGGCTGCCACTCGGTCGACTACAATATCCAGACCAAAAAGGTAGCGGAATGGAACGTCGGCTGCGAGCGCTGCCACGGACCAGGCAGCGAGCATGTCCAGCACGCCACGCGCGGCAACATCCTGAATCCCTCACGCATGGACTATGTCGCCGCCAGCGACACCTGCATTCAATGCCATTCACAAGGACGTCCACTGCAAAATCCCGTCGAAGGCCAATATTACGACTGGCCCGTCGGCTATCACGCAGGCGAAAATCTTGCGAATTTCTGGCAATTCGAAGACCACAAGCTCGGCGAACAAAGCTTCACGCATTTTGCGGACGGCACGGCCCACAAAAACCGCATGCAGGGCAATGATTTTGTGCAGAGCGTAATGTATCGCCGCGGAGTTACCTGCTTCGATTGCCACGATGTCCACGGCACGGACAATTACGCGCAACTTCGAAAGCCGGTGGACAAGATTTGCCTGGACTGCCACGAGCCCGGCTCACGCAATGGACCGCGTACAGCAACGATCGAGGACCACACGCACCACAAAACTGGATCAACGGGAAGTCAGTGCGTGGCTTGCCACATGCCAAAAATCGAAGTCACGATTCCCGGCGTTTTCGTAAGCGCCCACACGTTCAACTTCATCACTCCCGCGACCACCGACAAATACAAAATCCCCAATCCGTGCACGGCCTGCCATACCGACAAAACGACAGCTTGGGCGGCGGAAGAGCTCCGCCAATGGCCCGAGCGTTCGCCCTGGCGAATGAACTAGGATCGCCGAAAAGAAGCAATCCGTGCTTCAAGAGGTTGTTTTTGAGTTAAGTACGAGCCTGTATTTCCGATAATCTTCGCCCGAGCCAAACCAATCTGGAAGATTTTCCAAGAACACAGCGCCAAATTTTGCGTTGAGCGCTTGGCTCCCGCCAGGCCGCGCGTGCCCGTATACGACATCGAATCCCTTAGCGGCGGCAATCCCCAGCCAATGAGCCTTTAAGATGGCTCCATATCCCTGCTTCTGAAACGCGGGAAGAATCGTGTTCGAAAAACAGCACACCGCCTTTTCCTTTTCGTGCTCCGGTAGCACTAAGAGGTCTTCGATTAGGTCGCTCGAACTCGTCAGCGGAATTCCGTAGGATTCGCCAGCGAGCTTATCATCGACATACATCCACACAAAGAACGCGCCGGGCGTTTCCCAAACTTCCTGCTTCTGCTCCATATCAAGCTGCAGCCCTGGGTGGTAGACACTCTCAAATTCCATCGTCTGGTCCAGCGGAACGTCGTACTTGAATTTGATGACGGGCACTACATCCCTCAATTCCATGATGCTTCTAAAGCAAATTGACCCGATCCAATTTCCGCGGATTTCCGACGAATGAGTTTAGCAATAGCCACGATTTCCCCAAGCCCAAATTCTTACGGGTACTGGCTAGCAGCCGGACCGGCCAATTCGGTCCGGAGCGCCGCGGCTGCTGCGTTCGGTACATTCCTACGCGCTATGTTAGGATTCCTCGACAAACATATTGCTTATTTTTGCGTAGAAATCGAACTCAAAGAGTCCCAAGAGTTGAAACCAGCATGCAGATGACGAGCGATATTTTAGTGATGGGAGGCGGAGCAACGGGCCAGCTCGCTGCCGGCTATTTTCGCAAACGCTTCCCCAAGCTGAAAGTTGCCGTGGTTGAAGGCCCGCACAAAAATCGCCCCATCGTTGGCGAATCCCTTGTCGAGGTAAGCGTCGACTTCCTCTTCGAGCTCGGCCTCGGCGAGTATCTCGTCGAAAAGCATTACCCGAAATACGGCCTCACCTACTATTTCAAGCCCGATATCGACAACGCCGCCGATCGCACTTACGTCGTCGACGAAATTCCCACCGCCCCGCCCATTCTCTCTTTCCAAATCAACCGATTCACTTTCGATAAAGAGGTTCGCGACCGCAACACAGTGAACGGCGTCGACTTGATCGACGCCACCGTGACCCGAGTTGAAATCAACTCCGGCGGCAACGGCGGCGGTCTCCACACTGTGAGCGTGCAAGATCCCGCCGGCGGGAAACAAACTCTGACCGCACGCTGGTTAGTCGATGCCACCGGCCGAAACCGCGTTCTGCAAAAGCATTTGCAATTGCAAGAAAAGGTCGTGGAACAGAAGGACGTTTTCTGGTTTCGCCTCGCGAATTTCAATCCAGAAATTCTGAGCCATCTCAACGCGATCAAGACGCCCAATCGCTGCTACGTTCCTTACTACGCGACGCATCATTTCTTCGGCAAGGGCAACTGGATTTGGTACATCCCCATGCGCTCGCCGGATAACACGCCGCTCGTCAGCATCGGCATCACCTACCGCAAGGACGTCTATCCGCACGGAGAAGTGCGCACGATGGAGCAGTTCCTTGAGTGCGTTGGCCGCGAGCATCCGGTGCTGGTAGACCTAATCAAAACTGGCACGGTCGTCGACACAAATTATTACAACTCCTACATGTGGGAATGCCGCCAGCGCTATTCACCCGAACACTGGTACATCATCGGCGATGCGAGTGATACGGTCGATCCGCTCTACAGCGTTGGGCTGGCATTGTCCACGCTGCAAATCCGCCAGGTCGCCGCGATCGTTCAACGAGAATTAGACGGCTTCGACACAAAGGATTTCACAAAAGACCTCGATACCGTCATCGCTGCGTTTCAACGCGGAGTTACGCGTGACACCACGCGCCTCTATGCCTGCATGGGTGACGCTTACAAATGCCATTTGGGTGTGCATCTGGCGGTTACAAAACTCTTTCACCTCGCACTCCCGCTAGTGATGAACGACTACCTCTGGGATCCGCTGGGCGTGAAACTGATCAACTGGTTCGCCCCCCTCGAAACACTCGAGGCCGATTCCAAGAAAATCCAGGAACTTATCCGCGACGTCGCCACCAATCCGAAAAACCGCACGCTCGATAACTTCATCAAAGTACAGTCCGGCGTCTCCATGAACTTCGGGTATTACGAGTTCCATCGCGAGGAAGACATTGCGGCGTCGTTGTCGAAGATGGCGTTCCACGTCGCGCGCTTGCGGTTTTCTCTTCTCAGAAAGCTCGGTTGGCGCGCGTTGATTAACTTCCGTCAGCAGCGCGCCTTACTCAAAGACTTGTTCCGTGGTCTGCTTCTCATTCCATTCTTCGGCGTCAATTTGCGGAAAAACTGGTTAGTGCGGATGAAGTTTTCGTCACGCGAAATGAGCCGGGCAAACAAGAAAGCCGAACATGCCGCGATGGGTGGTTTGCCAGTTAGAAATGATGAGTAACGCCGCAAGATAGCCGCCATTTATCTTCTGTTTAGACGCTACGCGATAGTTTCCTTCGCAGACGGAGAGCCAATCTAACTGTACGGAATCGCTTCGACGGCAGTTGCGTTCTCGAAATGGCTTCCATCGCAAGGGAGTTCTCGCATGAAGACAAATATTTTCGTAAGACTCACTATCGGCGCGCTCGTGATTTTTCTAGGAGCATGCTCATTCTTGATGGCCGCAACGGACAGCTATCGCCTGCTAAAGAAATTCAGCTTTGGAGCAGCCGAAGGCAGCACTCGCGAATACTTCGATTACATCACGGTCGATTCTGCCGCGCGCCGGGTCTACCTTTCGCATGGCACGGAAATCAAAGTCATGGACGCTGACACAGGCGCCCTCGTTGGCAATATCACCGGTTTGAAGCAGGATCACGGCGTAGCCGTCGCCAGCGAATTTAACCGCGGCTTCATCAGCGACGGTGCGCAAGGCAAAGTAATCGTCTTCGATTTGAAGACGCTCAAGGTGACTGGCGAGGTCCAGGCCGACAAGGACGCCGACTGCGTTATTTACGATCCGTTCTCGAAGCGCGTGTTCGTGATGGACGGCGATCCGCACAACTCGACGGTTATCGATGCCAAGAGCTTAAGCGTCGTGGGAAAAATTGACCTCGGTGGCGGCCCGGAATTTGCCGTGGCCGACGCCAAAGGAACGGTTTACATTAATCTGGAAGATAAAAGCGAACTCGTCGCTATCGATTCCAGTTCGCTAAAAATCAAATCGCGATGGCCGCTTGCTCCGGCCGGAGCACCTACAGCTCTCGCGATGGACGTACAGCACCACCGGCTCTTCAGCGCCGGCCGCAATCCGCAGATGATGGTTGTACTCGACTCCGACACCGGAAAAGTCCTGCAGTCTTTCCCCATTTCCGCGGGAGTGGATGCCGCCGCTTACGATCCGGAAACCGGAATGGTTTTCGTTTCCACCCGCGAGGGCAAGGTCCACATATTTCACGAGGACTCGCCTGATAAATTCAACGAAGCTGAAACCATCACGACGGAATACGGCGCAAAGACGATGGGACTGGACACTAAAACCCACAAATTATTCCTGGATACCGCCGACTTCGGCGAAGCTCCCGCCCCAACAGCGGATCATCCGCGTCCGCAACGGCCAGCGATGCAAGGAACGTTTCACGTTTTGGTCTATGGACGCTGACGAATTGGTCCGCTCTGTCGAAATGACAACCACTTCTCTAAACCGGTCACGGTTTAGTTGAAGTCTGCTGCTGCGGCTGTGGCTGTTGCGGGGGCTGTGGCTGTTGCGGCGGCGGCTTCTGCTGTTGCTGTTGTTGTTGCTTCACCGCCGCATCGACGGCCTTTTTAAATTCAGCGACTGCAGGCACATCGGGCGAGTGCAAAGCATTCTTCGATACGTACCGCCATACGGGAGCGCGATCGAACGGAGCACTGCCCGAGCCGCCTACGTAAACCAGGAACGTGTCTTCCGCGGGACCGACCTCGCCACCGAGACGAGGCGACGTGTCTTGAGGCGGCGGCTGCGTGGAACCCGGAGGCTGGCCTTGCTGAACGCCGATGTGAATTCCGTTGTCGCTTGGCACCACAACCACGGGTCGATCATTCGTTGGTTCCCCGGTCACTGTCGGCTGAACAACTTTTCCATTTCCCCTGCGCACGGTGATGACCAGGTCCGCATCGGTCCCTCCGATCAGCATAAGTTTCAGCCGACCCCACTTGGCGAGCGCCTTTTCTACATCGTCCTGTGCGGTTCTGTTGGCAAGCGGCTCCGACGTGGACATTCCGGCGTCCGGATCGACAAGCACCACCACGGTTTGCGCGTTAAGAACCACGGCGGGCAAAATTTCTTTTTTCTTTGTATTAGCAACTGCGAAGCACACAAAAACAAGGACGAGCGATGCGAGCAGGCTCAGACGACGAAGCATGGAAACCTCCGCGCGGAACGGGAGCTGCCGCGATTATAGCTCCTGCCTCGTAAGATGGTTACGATTCCGGCGTGGTTTCAAACATTTGGGGCGATGACCCTCCATCACCCCGTCAACTCTTTAGTCCCTGACGCAGCTCTTTCGTCCGTCGGGAGCCGTAAACACGTGCTGGCCGCCTGGGCAACCGGTATCGTGGCTGTCTCGAACTTGCGCGTCCCTAATTCTTTGATCTTCGGCTCTTCTTGCTTCCTCTGCGCGCCGTTCATCTTCCGTACGGCGAGTGGCGTCCTGACCGGGATCTCCCGTCGCGCCCGTTGCGCCCTGAGGGCCAGCTGGGCCTGCCACTGGGGCTGGAGCCGCTTGGCACCCAGCCATAAATAGCGCTAGCGAGAACGCGCCCACAAGTAACGATGTCTTCATTTTCATCTGATTCTCCCTATTCCCTCGGCGCCGCTCGACTTAGAACGCGTCACCTTCCGACCACTTCATGCACCTACAATGCTATCCACACTGCGGGGAGGGCGCTGTCCCCATTCGCACAGTTGCGCAACTCATTGCCTCTGCATCTATCTCGACCGTCCATCCAAAGGACTTACATCTGCCGAGGCAGGCCAACCTGTCGTGGCACTGTTTCGCCGCGCACTCCGTTAAACTCTGCTAACTCTGCGTTAAAGCTCTTTCTTTCTTCGTCTTAGGCGCAAAACACCCGCCGTTCGAACCATGTACCACACAATTAACTATTGACATTCATATCATCTTTGTGCTATTTCTGTTTCATGACACTCGCGTTCCCGGCCCGCCTGCCTCTTAACCCTCGCATCGCCCCAAAAACATGGCTCTGCGCAACCCCATGGTTTGCCGTTATCCCCTTTCTAATGTGCACTTCCGCGAAACGGCTCGTAACCCTTTTAGAATCCGCAGTTTCGAAACAAAGCACTTAAAACCCTTTAGAATCCGCATTTACGAGAAAACCCCAGGGGGGAGGGGCCTCCTCGCTTTCGTTGCCGCCCTTCGCCTCCTCTGCCATAATCGACGGTCTTACCAACGCCGCCATCTCAGCCAGCGTTGCACAGCGAGGATATCCGCGAAGCCATGACGCCGCATGACACCAAGAAAATGAGCGGAAACGAGATCCGCGAGATGTTTCTCCGCTTCTTCGAGAGCAAAGGCCACCGCCGCGTCCGCAGCTCCTCGCTCGTCCCACATGGCGACCCCACTCTCCTCTTCACCAACGCCGGAATGAACCAATTCAAAGACGTCTTCCTCGGCCTGGAAAAGCGCGACTACAACAAAGCCACCACAGCACAGAAATGCGTGCGCGCCGGCGGCAAACACAACGACCTCGAAAATGTCGGCTTCACCAAGCGCCACCACACCTTCTTCGAGATGATGGGCAATTTTTCCTTCGGCGATTATTTCAAAGAAAAAGCCATCCCCTACGCTTGGGAACTGGTCACCTCGCCCGACTGGTTCGGCCTAGCCAAGAGAAAAGCTCTACGTAACGGTCTTCGGCGGCGCCGAAGTAGCTCCCGGCACCACGCTGGGCGTCGACGAAGAAGCCCGCGAGTTCTGGCTAAAAGAAAACGTCCCCGCCGAGCGCATCGTCCCCATCCCCGGCCTCAAAGACAATTTCTGGGCCATGGGCGACACCGGCCCCTGCGGCCCCTGCAGCGAAATTTTCTACGACATGGGCGTCGAAGCCTCCGAAGAAGGCCACGTTGGCGATAAGGAGTGCAAGTTCCCCTGCGACTGCGGCCGCTACGTAGAAATCTGGAACCTGGTCTTCATGCAATTCAACCGCGACGCCTCCGGCGACGCTCACGCCGCTTGCCGAAACCGTGCATCGACACCGGCATGGGCCTAGAACGCACCGCCGCCGTCCTCCAAAGCGTCATCTCCAACTACGACACCGATCTCTTCGTCCCGCTACTAAAGCGAGCCGCCGAACTCTGCGGCGTCGATTTCCAACGCGAAGAAAAACTCGAAGAAGGCAAAGGTGGCGCCGCTTCCTTGCGCGTCATCGCTGATCACGCCCGCGCGACAACATTTCTGATCGACGGACGGGGTTCTTCCCTCCAATGAAGGCCGCGGCTACGTGCTCCGCAAGATTATCCGGCGGGCTATCCGGCATGGGCGTCTCCTGGGCATGGATCGGCCGTTCCTGTCTCGAGATGGTTGATGACCGTGTCTGACTTGATGGGAGAAGCCTATCCCGAACTTGGGGAATCGCCGAGTTCGCGTCTCCGGAAATAGTGCTGGCAGAAGAAAAGCAGTTTGCGCGAACTATGCCAGCTGGCGTCCGAGAAGCTCGAAGAGCTAATCGGTTCAAGCAAAATCTGAGGAGAGGAAGCGTTGCATTGATTCGTTGATCCGAGATAGTGGAAACGATCTGGCGACCGCCGAAGGTGTCGAGCAGGTCGCTAGACGCCGGTCATTCCGGAACGCGCCCTAGATCCTCGAGATGTCAGATGGCGATGTAGAAGTGCTCTGAGTGACTCAGATCTGGAGATCCGAAGGTATTTTCGAGAGACGCCACTTTCATCCGCGGCGTGTCTGGCCTAGAGGCGCTTCAAGCTCTACGACACGTATGGTCTACCGCTGGACTTCATCGCTGATGCGTGCTCGTGATGCCGGAGTCAACGTTTGATTGAGCCGGGATTCGAGCGGGCGATGGAGGAGCAGAAGACGCGGGCGCGGGCATCGTGGAAAGGCGGAGCAGGCAAAGAAGCGGCGAGCCCGGCGTACGCGAAGATTGCGGAGACCTTTAAGACGGAGAAGGACTTTTACTCACGCGACGCAAACGAAAGACGCCCGCATTGAAGCCATCATCGCGACGCCCGTGCTTGGGTCCGCGCCATCTGGACCGGTCAACGAACTGAAAGCTGGGCGAAGCGGGCGAAGTGGTGCTCGACCGCACCGTGATTTACGCCGAGTCCGGCGGACAGATGTCGGATACTGGAGCGTTCTACGACAACGCAGGAGCGCAACTGCTCGCGCGAAGTCACCGGCGCCTATTACCCCGTCGCGGGACTTGTCGCGCACAAGGTTCACGCGAAGAAACGCTGCGCGTCGGCGACTGCGTATCCGTCGTGGCCGATGCAGAACGGCACGCACGCATCATTCGCAACCATTCGGGCACGCACCTTGTCCATGCAGCCCTGCGTAACATACTGGGAACACACGTGAAGCAGGCCGGCTCGCTGAACGCGCCCGAACGGCTGCGCTTCGACTTTTCCCACTTTGCCCACGTCGATGCCGAAGAATTGAAGGACATCGAGCAGCAGGTCAACGACGAGATTCGCCACAACACGGAAATTGGAACCGAGATCACCTCGCTGGACAACGCCCTGGCCTCCGGAGCGCTAGCCTTCTTCGGCGACAAGTACCCCGAAGCCAACGTCCGTGTGGTGACAATTCCCGACGAACGCGCACCCAGGGGCTTTTATTCCAAAGAGCTATGCGGGGGCACGCACGTCCACCGCATCGGTGACATTGGCGTCCTCAAAATCGTCAGTGAAGGCTCGGTAGCCGCAGGCGTGCGCCGCATCGAGGCCGTCACCGGCATCGGCGCCCTCGAGCACTACGAAAAACAAGCCCAGATCCTCGCGCAAGTAGCCAGCAAGCTAAACACGAGCGAAGACTCCGTCCTTGCCACTGTCGAGAAGCTCGCGACCACAGTCAAGCAGCTTGAGAAGGAGCTGGAAGGCCAGAAACGCAAAGGAGCCCTCGGCCAACTCGATCAGCTCGCAGCCCAAGTCCAGACGATCAATGGGGTAAAGCTGATCGCCGCGGAAGTCTCCGGGATAGATAAGGAAACCCTTAGGCAATTGGTGGACTCTCTCAGACAAAAACTTGGGTCCGGGGTAGTGGTCCTCGGGACCATCCACGAGGAAAAGGTAGCCCTGATCGCCGGGGTGACCAAAGACCTCACCGCTAAAGTCCATGCTGGCAAGCTGATACAGGCACTCTCCAAGCTGGTAGGCGGCTCCGGCGGCGGAAGACCCGATTTAGCCGAGGCTGGCGGAAAAGACACAGCCGCCCTAAAAAGTGCCCTGAGTACCATCCCAGCGCTGCTGGAGCCGCTGCTATGATGCTTCCCAGCGCCAGAAGCTGGTGGCACAGACTTTAGTCTGTGCTCTTCCCAGCAGCTCCGAACACGTGCACAGACTGAAGTCTGTGCCACTTGAAATGGCATCACCGATGCACTGCTTTCCCCAAGAGGCCCTGAGGCCAGATGACGAAACGCGCGACACTATCGGCTAGCATCTATTTGGGAGCAATCGCTTTGTGCGCAGCATCTTACGCGCCTGGAGCAAGCGCCCAAATCGCCAGAACTGTGGACACCAGCGGACGCGAGATGTTCGTAAACGCTGAATCCCCAGTTACGGTCAAACTGGCAGCCGCAGGTTCGCATAAAACCATCTACCTCCCTGCGGAATCTACCTTTATGGGCCGCAGCCGTCCGGAGATGAATATCGACCGGGACGGCGCCGAAAAGCTCGTAAAGGAAGCGGCAGAGAGGCACAACGTGGACCCAGCATTGGTCCGCGCGGTGATTCAGACGGAATCGAACTGGAATCCTTCGGCCTATTCCCGCAAGGGAGCTGGCGGACTGATGCAGTTGATTCCGACGACGGCACAACGGTACGGTGCAAATGACGTGTTTAATCCGCAACAGAATATCGACGCCGGGGTTAGACATCTAAAGTGGCTGCTGGAGCGATATAACGGCAACCTCGACTTGGCCTTGGCGGCGTACAACGCGGGTGAGGGGGCTGTTGATCGGGCTCACGGCATCCCTGCGTTCCGAGAAACTCGGGACTACGTGCAGAAGGTACAGGATGCGTATTTTAAGCCTGGATCGGGGCGTCTTGAGAGCGCGTTTTCCAATCCGCGTGCCATCCATCGAGACGTCGATCCTTCCGGACGCATCATTTTCAAAAACGATTGAAGCTTGGAGTGCGGCAGCTCTGCTGCCGCTTTTCCGTACCCCGGCTGATTGCCGGGAGTTGATGGCTAAGCCATCCTGGAAGCGAAAGCCCACAGAGGCTCCGGTTTTTCCATTACACTACTTATGTCTTCTGCAAGAATGTAGGGCGCGTATGTTGGGGGTCCGAAAAATTTTGAACAGGAGCTTCGCCCGGCTTTCGCCAGTTTTTGTAGCGCTGGCGATTGCAGTGGCAGGAGTCTGTGGAAATCCCGCCGCGAGTTTTGCGAAGGATGCGGAGGGGGACGCCACAACCAGCGCAGTTAGGCGCGAAGCCGCAGGGGCGCAGTTTGCGCGAGCAGAAGAACAGCGCGCCACTTTGAACGCGAAGCCTCCTGAAAAGCGAACGCTTGCGGAATATAAAACAGTTGTTGCCAGCTATCGCCGCGTGTATTTAATCACCCCTCGAGCATCGGAAGTCGTCGATTCCCTGCTGTCCGTCGCCGAACTTTATTCAGAGATGGGAGATCGCTTCGGGCGGAGTTATTACCAGTCGGCGGTCGATTCCTATCTGTTTCTCGTGCACGAATATCCTGGCAGCAAGTACAGCCAGGATGCTTTGCTGCGCATAGGCAAGCTGCAGAGAGATCAGCTGGGCGATAGCGCGCTGGCCTCGCAAACTTACGAAGATTTCTTGAAGAAATATCCGCATTCGCCGCGCAAGCGTGAAGCACAGGAAGAGCTTGCCGAATTGGCGCTCTTGCAACACAGCAATGCGCCCGAGCCGGCGGCAAATGCTCCGGCGCCGCCCGCGAGAAACAATCCACCAACACCAACTTCAACTCCAACTGTAACCGCAGCAGAGGATGAAGTTGTACCTGGACCGGTTCATGGCGGAGTCGAGGCGACGCGACGCAACAGTTCCGAGGGTGCGCCACGCATACGTCGAATCAGCGCGAGCGCGAATGCCGATGCGACCCGTGTAACGATAGACCTTGAAGATACGGTGCAGTACAGCTCGGCGCGAATCGCCAATCCTGACCGCATATTTTTCGATTTGCATTCGGCGCGATTGACGCCGGAAGTGGCGCGGGGAAACGTGCAGGTGACCGGCAATCTTTTGACCGCGGTGCGCGTGGCGCAAAACCAGGCGGGCGTAGTTCGCGTGGTCCTGAATGTGGACGGAGTGAAAGATTATGCGGCGTCTTTGCTGAGCAATCCGCCCCAGCTCGTGATTTTCTTGTACTCGACGGTGCGGAATGGGAACGGCGGCACGGTGCGGACGGCGAAAGCCAAGCCAGCAAAGCCGCAAAGCGGCGCGGACCTAACGAGCGAAGACACGATTGTCTCAACGGGGGATTCCGGGAGCGTCCGGAGCGTTTCCGAGAAAAATTCGGGAGACGACCCGAGCGTTTCACCATCGAACGCCATGACGCGGAGCGCGGCGTCCGGAAGCAAAAGTTCTCGCAGCAAGCAGCTGAGTTCGACGACCAGCAACACGGTTGCGAACACAAGTGCGAAGCCCGACCTGATTCGGCCGAGCAGCGCACCGCCGCCAACGCGTGACGGACAGTCCACCTTGACGCGTGCGCTGGGATTGAAAATCGGGCGCATCGTGATCGACGCGGGGCACGGTGGACACGACACCGGAACAATTGGACCAACTGGCTTGATGGAGAAGGATTTGTGCCTGGATGTGGCTTTGCGGCTGGGAAAAATCATCCAGCAGCGCTTGCCTGGAGCGGACATAGTTTACACGCGATCGGACGACACGTTTATTCCGTTGGAGGAGCGGACGAACATCGCGAATCAAGCCAAGGCCGATCTTTTTATTTCGATTCACGCGAATTCCAGCCAGGACCATGCGGCGCGTGGCGTCGAGACGTACTACTTGAATTTGAAAGGGTCCGCGGAAGCCATGGAAGTAGCTTCGCGCGAGAACGCGTCATCAGATCAGGGCATCCACGATCTCGAAGATATGGTGAAGAAGATCGCGCGCAACGAGAAGATCGATGAGTCGAAGGAATTTGCCGGGGATATTCAGGATTCGCTGGCTAAGCGCATGCAGAAAACGAGCAAGACAGTGAAAGACCGGGGAGTGCGCAAAGCGCCGTTTGTAGTTTTGATTGGCGCGGATATGCCTTCGATACTCACCGAGATTTCTTTCTTGAGCAATCCTGCCGACGAAAAACTCTTGAAGCAGCCGGAATACCGGCAGCGGGTAGCGGAAGGCCTTTATCAAGGGGTAGCCAGCTACTTACAGAGCTTGAACAGCATGACCCTGAACCTGCCGGGCAAAACCAGCGCCAACCAGCCTGCGGCACCGACTGCAGTTGAACAATCACGGAACCAACGGTAATCTGTTGGTGTCTAAGCGATAGCAAGGGATGCGCTCACAACTCCTACTCGTTTGCGGTATTGCGCTGCTCAGCGCTTCGTCGCTCTCTGCCCAACAGAAGATTGCTACCAAAGCAGTTTCTTCCCAAAGAGTTCCGAAGCTGGCACCTGACGAGTTGCAACTCCAAGTCGCCGGACTTTGGGTTTTGGAAAGAGGCCGGGCTGCGGAAATGTGAACGATTGCGAATACGCAGCTGACGGAAAAATCGGTCAACGTTAGCTGGCGCAGTACAACGACCCAAGCAGCGCTTATGAAGTTTTTACTGGCCTGCTGCGAACCGGGATGATGCCGGCCAAGCTCGGGCAAGTTGCAGCGTTCGACAAAGATACGGTGCCGATTCAGGAAGGCACTTTTGTCCTTAGGTCAAACTGCGAATGTCTCCAAGGACGACCTGGGCGCATTAGTAAAGGCGATAGACGCAAGAGTGAAAAGTCGCCTCTGCCGCCCCTGCGGACCTATTTGCCGATCGCGGGCCGGGTTGTGGGAACGGAGCGCTATGCCCTGGGACCGGAGGCGCTGGAAGCGGCGCTGCACGGATTGGGAATAGTGGACACGGACGGGCTTGTAAAGGCTGCGGGATTTACGAGCAGCGCAGAAGCCATGGCGGCGCGATATTCCGACCCAGGCAAAGGCAG
Organism: uncultured Acidobacteriota bacterium; assembly: GCA_963784015.1. Classification (GTDB taxonomy): domain Bacteria; phylum Acidobacteriota; class Terriglobia; order Acidiferrales; family UBA7541; genus Acidiferrum. The sequence continues at coordinate 1,083,926 of CAWAPX010000013.1, read as the reverse complement.
CGGGATACTGCTGCTGCTGGAATATCCTACGCCTCAACTTGCGGAGCAGCACATCCATCACTTGGATGAGGTGCTGTCGGCAGCTGCCAAGCAAGCGGGCACGGTGATCGAGCGGAAGGGGTCGCTGCTATCGATGGTATTGGCGCCGAGTTCCGCGGAATATGCGAAGAGCCTGAACGAGGCGGCGAATTATGAGACGCAGGTGACTTGGAACGAGGCGAGCCAGGCGGCCACCGATCCACCGATTACCAGTACCCTGGTGAAGATCATCATGGGGACTGGCGTCTTCATGGTCGCGGCGATCGTTCTGGGAATTGCTTTTGGCGGCGTGCGCGTGGTGACTAAGAAGTTTTTTCCCGGCAAGGTGTTCGACCGCGCCAACCAGATGGAAGTGCTGCAACTTGGGCTTTCTGGCAAACGGATTGACCCGAGCGATTTTTATTGAGCTATTCGCGCCTTGCGGAACTGTGCGGGCTAAGGATTACTGAGAGTAGAGGCATGGCGGCAGCAGAGCTGCCGCACTCCAGATAAACCCCTTCCGGAAATATAACCGGCTTGTTTTCAAAGCGTCTAACAAGGACGCGGTGTTTTGCGTCTTGGTGGAGGCGCAAAGGTGTCGTAAAGTTTGTGGTTACACCCGGGGAGTTGCGCACAGCTATGGGGCGTTTGAAAAGAGTCAGAGTGACGAAGGAACGGCAAGGATTTGGGCTGATTCTATTGGCGTGTGCAACGCTCATAGCTGCGGGTTGCGGCGAAAAGACCTCAGCTGGTGGCCCTAGCGCGGCAGGCGGGCCGCCGGCGATGCCTGTGCAGGTGCTGGTGGCGCAATCGGTGCGCATCCCGGATACGACGGAATATTTGTCCGTGCTGAAATCGCGGCAATCCGCGGTGATCAACCCGCAAGTGGAAGGGCAAATCACAAAGATATTTGTGAAGTCCGGCGACGAAGTGAACGCAGGCACGCCGCTATTGCAGATTGATCCACTTCGGCAACAGGCGACGCTAAATAGCCAGGCAGCTACGCTGGCCGCGCAGGAGGCGAACCTGCGGCTGGCGAAGATTCAGCTGGAGCGGGCGCAAAAGCTCTCCGCGGCTGGAGTGATCAGCAAGCAGGACTTCGACAACGCACAGTCCAACTTCGACGCGGTCGCGGCTCAGGTCAAAGCGCTCGAGGAGCAAGTGGAGACCCAGAAGGTGCAGTTGCAATACTACAAGGTGAGCGCACCCGCCGACGGCATTGTCGGAGACATTCCAGTGCATGTGGGCGATCGCGTAGCGGTGACGACACTCCTGACCACGGTGGACCTGCCGGGAGCGCTGGAAGCGTATATCTATGTTCCGGCCGACCGCGCTAAGGATTTGAGGCTGGGCTTGCCTGTGCGATTGCTGGGTGAGTCTGGCGAGTCTGTCTCCGACACACACATCACATTCGTTTCGCCGCAAGTGGAGACCGATACGCAAACGGTGCTCGCCAAGGCAGCGGTCGAAAACCCCAAAGCTAAGCTGCGCATCGCGCAGCAAGTGCGCGCGCAAATAACGTGGGGCTCACACGAAGGGCCGGTCGTGCCGGTTTTGGCAGTGCTAAGGATCAACGGACAGGCATTTGTGTTTGTGGCCGTAAACGAGGGAAAAGGAACAGTCGCGCGACAGAGGCATTTGAAACTGGGCGATACAACCGGCGACAACTACACGGTGCTGGACGGGCTGAAAGCCGGCGACCACATCATTCTTTCTGGCACGCAATTCCTGCAAGACGGTGCTCCAGTCCTGGAGCAGATTCAAACAAATGCGAAGCCGGCTGACGGCAAGAGCGCCGCAGCGCGTTAAGCGCCGACAACTCCATGAGCGGCTCTCTCTCAATCCAAATAAAGGTGGAACCCGGCCTTGTTCGTTGATTTCTTCATAAGGCGTCCGGTATTTGCGACGGTCTGCGCTCTGATGATTATTCTTGCGGGCGCGATGTCGATTCCCTCGCTTCCTGTTGCGCAGTTCCCAGACCTGGCGCCGCCGCAGGTTGTGGTTACGAGCGTTTATATCGGGGCGAACGCGCAAACGGTGGAATCGGCAGTGACGATTCCGCTCGAGCAAGCCATCAACGGCGTGCCGAGCATGAAGTACATCACGTCGACGAGCGGCAATGACGGCACGAGCACGATCACCGTGACGTTCGACGTGTCGCGCGACGTGGATCTGGCTGCGGTGGACGTGCAGAACCGCGTGAGCCAAGCGCAGGGGCGACTGCCGAATGAAGTCAAGAATACAGGTGTAATTGTCACAAAACAGGCCAGCGGATTCGTGTTTGGCGCGGGCGTCTATTCGGAAAACGGGGAGTACGACAGCCTCTTCCTGAGCAACTACATTGACGTTTACGTGCGAGACGCGCTGAAACGCGTGCCGGGCGTGAACGATGCGTTTTTGTTTGGCGAACGAAAGTACGCCATGCGCATTTGGCTTGACCCTGCGCGAATGGCGGAGCGCGGCCTGACTGCCACGACTGTAATCAACGCGTTGAATGAACAGAACGTGCAGGTGGCCGCGGGACAAATCGGCCAGCCTCCCAACGAAGGCGAGCAGGCGTTCCAGATCAGCGTGAGAGCGGTGGGCCGCCTGACGAGTCCGGTGGAATTCGAAAATATTGTTTTGAAGACAGGGACGGGCGGCACGCTTGTGCGGCTGAAGGACGTCGGTCGCGCCGAGCTGGGCGCGGAAAATTATGACGTCTTGGTGCGCTATAACGGCCACGACGGAGTCGGTTTTGGCGTAACGCAGCTGCCTGGAGCCAATGCGCTTGATGTGGACCGCGCCGCGAAAGCCGAATTGCTGCGGCTATCGAAGAGCTTTCCGCCGGGATTGAAGTACGCAGTAGCGTTTGATTCCACGACGGTGATTGGCGAATCGATTCAGGATGTGCTGATCACTTTGGCGCAAGCCATCGTTCTGGTCATTGCGGTGATTTATTTGTTTTTGCAGGACTGGCGGAGCACGCTGATTCCGGCGGTAACGATTCCCGTGTCGCTGATCGGGACGTTTGTGTTCATCAAGCTGCTGGGCTTCTCGATCAACACGCTGACCCTTTTTGGAATTACGCTGGCGACGGGATTGGTCGTCGATGACGCGATCGTCGTGATCGAAAACGTCGAGCGGCACATCATGGAAGGCATTACCGAGCCGCACAATGCGGCATCTGTGGCGATGAAAGAAGTGGCAGGCGCAGTCATCGCTACTTCGCTCGTGCTCGTGGCGGTGTTTGTTCCCGTTGCGCTTTTTCCAGGGACGACGGGAATTTTGTTCCGGCAATTCGCGCTGACGATCGCGTTTTCGGTTTCGATTTCCGCGTTCAACGCACTGACGCTGACGCCGGCGCTTTCCGCGATCTTGCTGGGGCGACATCGCGACCGCGCGGAAGGAAGAATCTTTCACGCGTTCAATCGCATGGTGACTGGCGGAACGAATTTGTACCGCAATGCGGTGAAACATGTGATCGGCTGGCGATGGGCGGCGATTCTTGTTTTTTTCGCGGCACTAGGATTGACGTACTGGATTTACAACAAAGTTCCTCGCGCTTTTATCCCTGAGGACGATCAGGGCTACATCATCGTGGCTGTGCAAGCGCCCCAGGGCGCGTCCTTACAGTACACGGTGGGGATTTGCGAAAAAGTGGAACAGGTTCTTTCACAAGTTCCAGAAATTGCAGGCGCATTCTCGCTTCCCGGGTTCAGCCAGTTTGGAAGCGCGCCGAATCGCGCGGTGGTCTTTAGCAACTTGAAACCCTTCGCGGAGCGCAAAGGCGAGCAGCATTCGGCGCAAATGGTGATTCAGCGGCTTCGAGGACAGTTGTTTGGAATTCAAGGTGCTTTGGTTATTCCGTTCAACCCGCCCGCGGTACAAGGATTGGGGCAATTTGGCGGATTTCAGTACGAGCTGGAAGATCTCGGGCGAAACTCGCTGCAAACCATTGCCGATACCGCGAACAAACTCGTTGCACAAGGAAATGCGAGTAAAGAGTTGGTGGGCTTGTTCAGCAGCTTTACGGCAAACGATCCGCAATACCTGGTGCAGATTGACAGAGAGAAAGCGAAAAGCTTGCAAGTACCGTTGAGCCAGGTGACGGACGCACTGCAGGTCTACATGGGCTCGGTCTACGTGAACGATTTCGATTTCAACAACCGGTCGTATCGCGTGTACGTGCAGGCGGACAGCAAGTATCGCTCGAAGCCGAAGGACATACAGCAATATTACCTGCGGTCGGACACGGGCATGATGATTCCGCTGGATAATTTGGTTAACGTGACTCCAACGCAAAACGCGCAGGTCATCAGCCATTACAATCTTTTCCGGTCGGCGGAAATCGACGGATCGGCAGCGCCGGGACGCAGCTCAGGCGAAGGTATCGCGGCGATGGAAGAGCTTTCGAAGAAAACGCTGCCGCAAGGCATGACCTATGAATGGAGCGGGCTTTCACTGGAAGAAATTCAGTCTGGAGGCAAGGCGCTGATTCTGTTTGGGCTTGGGCTGGTTGTGGTTTACCTCACTTTGGCGGCGCAGTATGAAAGCTTTGTGCTGCCGTTCATCGTGCTGATGGCGGTGCCTGTGGCGATTTTGGGCGCCCTCGGGGCGCAGGCGTTGCGAGGATTGCAAAACGATGTTTTTTGCCAGATTGGGTTGGTGATGTTGATCGGATTGGCCAGCAAGAATGCGATTTTGATCGTGGAATTTGCGGAGCAGTTGCGCGAGCAAGGGATGACTATTGTTGAAGCAGCGATTGAAGCGGCACGGATTCGGCTGCGGCCGATTTTGATGACGTCGTTTGCGTTTATTCTCGGCGTGGTACCGCTGGTGCTAGCGCAAGGAGCGGGACGCGCTGGGAGAATTTCCGTGGGAACGACAGTGTTCGGCGGAATGATTGCCGCTACGACGCTGAACCTTCTATTTATCCCCGTGCTCTATGTGATCGTGAAGAGCATATTTCCAGGCGGCAGATCAAAGACTGCCCCCGTTGAGCATTAATTTCTTTCCTCGAACTGAATAACTAATTCACTGACTTCCGATTGAGCGGATAGATGACGCTCCGCTTCATCGCTTTTTGAGCAGACACATGCCTGACCAGGGGCGGTCGCGGCGGGATTTTTCTGTTTCGGGGAAAAGAGCGGCAATTCTGAACAGAAGCGAGAGGCGATTGAGTCGCGCGGCAGTCTTGAGAAGCGAGCGCACGTCGACAGCGTTCCACCCGTAGGGGATGAAGAAGCTCGGCCCCTCGGGAGGAGCAAATTTAAACGGCGCCGCAGAAGTGAGCTGCTTGTCCGTCCTCTTTGCCAGAAGGCGGAGTAGGCCGGGCGATGCGATATCGAGAATCCAAGATTGAAAGCTGGGAGGCGCGGCGAGATCTTTGGTGAGGCCAGCGACGTCTTCGCGGTTCAGATAAATGAGAAGTCCTTCGGTGATGATAAGAGCGTTCTTGGAGCGGCTGCCGAGTTCGGCGAAGAGATCCCGTCGCGCGGTGACGTTGGATAGATCGAGCCGGATGCGTTCTAGGGAGCAGACGGGCTTTTCGTCGCGAAGAATTTCTTCTTTGTAAGCGAGGATTTCGGGCAGATCGACCTCGACCCATTTTAGTGATGCGGGAAGTTTCATGCGATAGGGGCGCGCGTCGAGTCCGGCGGCGAGGTTGATGACCATGTCAACGCCTTGCTGGAGCTGCTCGTTGATGAATTGGTCGCCGAGCCAGGTGCGCGTGATCATGCTCCAGTCGTTGTCGCGGCCGAGGGGCATGGACTTGGCGATTTGTTCGCCGCGCTCGCCTGCGAGACGCCGTGCGAAGGGATCACGGAAATGCGCGTCGTGACGTTCGGTTTCGCGGGCGCGATAAACAGCGACCCAGCGAGCGGTGTCGGAGACGTTGCGAATCAGTGGCTCGGGACTTGGAACCGCGTCCGATTCGGGTGAAGCGTTGGAGTTGCTCAATCTGGCCTCGCGGAACCAATACGAATGCGATAAACGAAAGTCTAACTGGAGAGACTCGAGCGCACAACCGAGCAACCGGAAGAATTTTTCGAGCGATCGAGCCTAAAGGGTGATCGGCGAAGCGATGATGACGGCGGGCGGTCGAGACTTGGGATGTCATATATAATCGCAGACGGCTCGTGAGAAGGAATGGCGCGGGCGATTGCAATGGTGGTCGCGAGGCGGCTGGCGTGAACTTCGAATTCAGCGAGAAAACGAAAGATCTGCAACGCCGGCTGTACGCGTTCATGGACGAGCATATCTATCCGAATGAAAAGCGATTCCAGGAAGAGATTGAGCGCGAGAGGTGGAAACCGTCGCAAGTGGTTGAAGAGCTGAAACCGAAAGCGCGGGCGGCTGGGCTGTGGAACCTTTTTCTGCCGAATGATGAAAATGGAGCGGGACTTACAAATCTGGAATACGCGCCGCTTTGCGAAATCATGGGACGCAGCACGATGGCTGCGGAAGTGTTCAACTGCTCGGCGCCGGACACGGGAAATATGGAGGTGCTGGCGCGCTATGGAACACCTGAGCAGAAAGAGAAATGGCTGAAGCGGCTGCTCGAAGGCGAGATCCGTTCGTGTTTTGCGATGACGGAACCGGAGGTGGCTTCGTCGGACGCGACTAATATTCGCTCGAGCATCGTTCGGGAGGGCGACGAATACGTAATTAACGGGAGGAAGTGGTGGACGTCGGGGGCAGGAGATCCGCGATGCAAGATCGCGATCTTCATGGGCAAAACCGATCCGACGGCTGCCACACACGAGCAGCAGTCGATGATTCTGGTGCCGCTGAATACGCCGGGAGTGACAATCGTGCGGCTGCTCAGCGTCTTTGGATATGATCACGCGCCTCACGGGCACGCGGAAATCACATTTGAAAATGTTCGCGTGCCCGCCACAAATATGTTGCTTGGCGAAGGGCGAGGATTTGAGATTGCTCAGGGGCGGCTAGGACCGGGACGCATTCATCACTGTATGCGATGCATCGGCGTGGCTGAGCGGGCGTTGGAAACGATGTGCAAACGCGTCCAGGCGCGTGTAGCGTTTGGAAAAACGATTGCTGAGCAGGGAACGATTCGCGCCGATATCGCAGCGTCGCGGATGGAAATTGAACAGGCGCGCCTTTTGACGCTCAAAGCGGCGTACATGATGGATACCGTCGGAAATAAGGAAGCCAGGGCGGAGATCGCGATGATCAAGGTCGTGGCGCCAAACATGGCTCTGCGTGTTTTGGACCGGGCGATTCAGGCGCACGGCGGGGCGGGAGTTTCCGGGGATACATTTCTTGCCGGAGCGTGGGCGAATGTGCGGACTTTGCGGCTCGCCGACGGTCCGGATGAAGTACACATAGAATCAATCGCAAAATCGGAGCTTAGAAAATGGGGGAAAGCGAGGGCGCAAGCGCCGGCGGATTGATGTAGCAGCGGGATAATATTACGTGTGTGTTGCTTGCTTGGAGGAATTTGTGGCAGCGGTGATCGTGGATACGCCGGATTCTTTGAAAGAATATGCGGGCAAAGAAATCGGTGTGAGCGAATGGCTTACGATTACACAAGAGCGCATCGCGCAGTTTGCGGAGGCGACCGAAGATCGGCAGTGGATCCATCTGGATCGCGAGCGGGCGGAGAAAGAGTCGCCATTCGGCACAACCATTGCTCATGGTTTCTTGACGCTCTCTTTGATCAGCCGATTTATGAAAGATGTGATTCAAGTTCGGAACGGAGTTGGAATGGCGATTAATTACGGGTTGAATCGCGTCCGATTCCCTGCTCCGGTGCGCGTGGGCTCGAAGATGCGCGCGCGCGCTACCTTGCTGAGTGTTAAAGAAGTTTCTGGAGCGCACGAGGCTGTATTTTCCGTGACGGTTGAGAGTGAGGGCGGCGAGAAGCCGTGTTGCGTCGCGGAATCGATTGTGCGGTATTACCGCTGACAAGCGTCTTCACGGCTGCGCGCGGGCAAGCTGTGGCGCAGCATTCCTTCGCTTTGGCTAAGGATAAAGCTGCGCCACTACAAGGCGTGTGTTGAAAATTGCTCGCTGTGGTTCTTCCGAAATCAATAGCCATGACAATGAAAGTGTCAGATTACGCCGGTTTCGGCGGTTCGCAGGGCGGCGCGCAACAGAAGGCTGATGCGTTTCGGCATCGTGGCGAAGCGTTCGTCGTGGGTCAGGCCCTGGTGATAGCGATAGTAAATTTGCTGGACGATCACCACGATTTTGAATCTCGCGAAAACCAAGTAAAAAGCCACGTCGGATATATCGCGGCCTGTTTTTTCCGCGTAACGCTGGACAAGTTGCGCTCGCGTCAAGCTGCCAGGGTAGGTCGTCGGACCCCAACGTGTTTCGAGAATCTCCGCCGGATCGTTCGAATCGATCCAGTAAGCCAGCGCCGAACCCAGATCGGCAAGCGGATCGCCAATGGTACACATCTCCCAATCGAGGACGCCGATAATTCTGGTGAGATCGCTGGGATCAAGAACGACGTTGTCATATTTGTAGTCGTTATGGATGAGCGCGGCGGCGATGGAGGCAGGCATGTGCTGCTGAATCCAATTGGAAATTGTTTCAGCTTCGGGAATATCGTGAGTCTTGGAGCCGTGGTAGCGCTCGATCCAGCCGCGTAACTGGCGTTCCAGATACCCTTGAGGTTTGCCTAAATCGGCGAGGCCAATCTGATTGTAATCGAGGCCGTGAAGCAGCGCGAGATTATCTAGAAAAGATTCGCTCACACGCCTCGCGACTTCTGGCGAAAAATCCAAACCTGCCGGGACATCGCTGCGCAGAATGACACCGTGGATGGGTTCCATTAGATAAAACGGAGCGCCAAGCACGGAGAGATCGCCACAGAAAAGAAGGACCTGCGGGGCCGGAGGGTAATGAGCGTGAAGTTTCGAAAGCACGCGAAACTCGCGGCTCATATCGTGGGCGGTCTTGACTTTACTTCCGAACGGCGGCCGGCGAAGAACCATTTCGCGCGAACCTAGCTGAACGGAATAGGTAAGATTCGAATGGCCACTTGGGTATTGGCGGACGACGAGGCTTCCGGATTCGTCCGGAAAATGGCTGCGGAGAAAAGGCTCCAGCTTAGCGAGATCGAGTTCCTCTCCGGGTCGAATGGCGGTTGTTTGATTTTCTAGGCCGGCCATATCTGAAGCGCGCGCCTCTCTACCTGTAGGTCAGCAACGCAGGATCGTCCAAATGCTGAAACGAGTTGAAAGTGCTGAGCGTGAAGCGATCCGCAGAAAATAAAAATTCGCTGTACGAACAGTTGCGCGGCATCCAGGCAACTTGAAGCGTATCTTGCGGCGAGAGTCTCAGAGCGCGCTGCACCGAAACGGCGACCGGCCCACCAGAAGTGAAAATGGCGCAGGTTTCGCTTTTGCTTGCGGTGGACAAAAATTGCGAGAGACCACGATTGACGCGGGCGATGAAAGCGTCCCAGGATTCCACGCCGTCAACTACCAGTTCACCGTTGACCCACATGGTGACAACGGTATCGAAGAGTTTTTGAAAGTTTCTGCGGCGTTGTGGAGGGCTGTTTGCCGATTTAACCGCGGCATCGAGATCACGGATCTGTGAGTTGGTCTCGACAAGATGAACTAGACTCTTTTCCAGCACAACATCGCCTTGGAATTCGTCGAATTCATCGAGCACAACAGATTCCGGAAAAGGCATGCCATACTTCGCATAAGTTTCGCGCACACCTTTTTCAGTGTCGCGGTGGCGGACACGCGGGCCGGAGCAAATGCGATCGAATGCGACTCTATGGCGCGCCCAATACTCTCCCAGAACACGCGCCTGGGCTTCTCCTGTCGCGGAAAGCTTGTCATAGTCCAGCTCAAGAAAAGAGGCCTGTGCGTGCCGAACAAGAAAAACGCGTCCCATGGGTCACCCAACAAAATCGCGCGTCTCAAGAAACAAATATGAGCCAATGGAAATCAAAGGACGCAAACTGCCCTGCCTTTCCAATCGCTACGCGGTCGCGCTCTGTTCCTTATTGAAATCCGCGAACTTTTTGCCCTCTTCGGCGAGCCGCTTCAGAAGCGGAGCAGGCTCCCAAAGTTCGCCATGCTGTTTGTGAAACTCCTCGACGCGTTCGAGAACTTTTTTCAGGCCAACCGTGTCGGCGTACCACATCGGTCCGCCGCGATAGGCTGGGAAGCCGTAGCCGTTAAGATAGATGATGTCGATATCGACGGCGCGCAGTGCGAACCCTTCTTCCAGGATGCGCGCGCCCTCGTTCACCAAAGCGTAGACACAGCGATCAACGATTTCTTGCCTGGATATTTCGCGCTGCGGAATTCCAACTTCGGCGGCCCACTTTCGGACTAACTGCTCGACTTCTAGATCAGGAATGGCGCGGCGGTTTTCGTCATATTTGTACCAGCCTGCGCCCGTTTTCTGGCCATAACGACCCATTTCGCAGAGATTATCGCCCGCAAAAGCCTGCCGAACTCCGGGTTTTTCCAAGTGGCGATATTCTTTCCGGATTCGCCAGCCGACATCAAGACCAGCGAGATCCCCGACGGCCAGCGGCCCCATGGCCATTCCAAATTCGTAGAGCGCAGAATCGACTGCCTCAACATTGGCGCCTTCTTCCACAAGAAAAACGGACTCGCGGACATACGGATGAAACATTCGGTTGCCGACAAATCCGCGGCAGTTCCCCACCAGAACGCCGATCTTGCCGATTTTTTTGGAAAGCTGCATGCAAGTAGCAATGACTTCCTTGCTGGTCGCTTTGCCTCGCACAATTTCAAGCAGACGCATCACGTTGGCGGGGCTGAAGAAATGTGTGCCGATAACGGATTGGGGACGCGAGGTCGACGAGGCAATTTCATCTATGTTGAGCGTGGAGGTGTTGCTGGCGAGGATGGCGCCAGGTTTGCAGACCCTGTCGAGCTCGGCGAACACTTCTTTCTTTAAGGCCATACCTTCAAAGACGGCCTCGATCACCAAGTCAGCTTTAGCGAAAGAATCATAGCTGAGTGTCGGCTGAATCAGCTTGAGCCGTTCGTCGACGAATGCTTGCGTGAAGCGGCCGCGTTTCACGGAGGTTGCGTAGTTTTTTTGAATGTTCGCGAGCCCTTTGTCGAGCGCGGCCTGATCCGCTTCTTTCAAGAGCACGGGAATGCCCGCGTTTGCCAAAACCATGGCGATTCCGCCGCCCATAGTGCCCGCGCCAACGACTGCGGCGGAGTTCACGGGGATCAGCGGAGTGTCTTTGGGAATGTCGGGAATTTTGGCGACTTCGCGCTCGCCGAAAAAAACGTGAATGAGCGCCTTCGATTGATCGGAGAAGAGGCACTCCATGAAAAGTTTGCGCTCGAATTTGCAGCCTTCATCGAACGGCAGTCTGGTGGCGGCTTCGATAGCGTCAATAGCTGCAAGCGGCGCGATCAATCCGCGCTGTTTCTTGCGGGCGTTTTCGCGCGCGGCGGCGAAGATTGGAGCATTTTGTTCTGCCGAACCGAGCTTGTCGCTGCGTTCGCGTGTCTTGCGCTTGGGCTGATCCGCGACTTCACGCGCAAACGCAACCGCGCCGGTTAATAGGTCGCCTTCGATCAAGCGATCGATGATGCCTGAATTCAAGGCGTCAACGGCCTTGATGGGATTGCCGTCGGCACACATTTCGACGGCTTTGGCCGCGCCCGCGAGGCGCGGCAAGCGTTGCGTGCCGGCCGCGCCGGGAATAAGACCCAGCTTTACTTCCGGCTGGCCGACTTGTGCGCCCGGAACCGCGACACGATAATGACCAGACATAGCGAGTTCAAGGCCGCCGCCAAAAGCGCTTCCGTGAATAGCCATGACGACTGGCTTGCGACAATCCTCGATTTTCAAAAGAAATCCCGTTAGCTCTATTCCGCCACCTTTGCCAGAAGTGATTTTGCCGAATTCCTTAATGTCCGCACCGGCAACGAACGTTTTTCCACCACCGATCAGAACGGCCGCTTTGACGGATTCGTCTTTGTCGATCTGCTCAATTGCTGCGGCAATGCCTTCCGGCACGCCGGGGCTGAGCGCATTCACTGGCGGATTGTTGATAGTAATGATGGCAATGCCGTTGTCTTTTGTAAGCTGAACCAGGTCGCTCATGGGTGGCCGCTCTTTCTTTGGCTACTTCTCAATTGCACCTTACGGAAAAACGCGCCCGCATCGGTCTCACCCGAGCAGACACAGGTCTTATTTATAAGGCTTCTCACTTGCGGCTGGCAAATTCGGGCCGAATCGTATCTTGTCCGCCCCAATATTTTTTCCGCAGTTCCCGCTTCAAGATTTTCCCCGTGCCCGTTTTCGGCAGGCTCTCAAAAAACTCAACCGACCGCGGCGCTTTGTAGTGCGCGATGCGGCTCCGGCAGAATTCGAGCAACTCTGCTTCCGTGGCTTGGGCGCCGGGCTTCAACACGACCAAAGCTTTCGGTACTTCGCCCCACTTCGCATCGGGAACAGGCACAACAGCGACTTCGTAGACGCTCGAATGCGCGAGAAGCGCTTTTTCCACTTCCAGCGAAGAAATATTTTCGCCGCCGCTGACGATGATTTCTTTTTTGCGATCGACAACGAGGAGGTAGCCATCTTCATTAATCGTAGCCATGTCGCCGGTGTGAAACCATCCGCCGCGCATGGCTTCCGCCGTAGCTTCCGGCTGTCCCCAGTAGCCTTCCATCACAACATCGCTGCGGGCCACGATTTCGCCGATGCTTTTGCCATCATGCGGCACATCTTGGTCGTTGGCATCGACCACACGAAGTTCCACTCCCGGAATGGCAAATCCGGTCATCGCCTGACCGACATATTTTTGCTCGCCTTGCCAATCGAGACCGGGTTTCATCCTGGAAATCGAAAGCGTCGGCGAGGTTTCCGTGAGGCCGTAACCGGAGCGGCAGCTTGCGCCAAGTTTTTCTTCCACTTCGCGGACCAGAGTCGGAGACGATGCTGCTCCGCCAATATTGATCAGGCGTAGACTGCTCAAATCGTGTTTAGTGCGCTCGGGGCAATTCACTAGTGCCGTGGCCATGGCGGGAACCAGGCACATGTTTCTCACACGCTCTTGCTCGATGAGGCCGAAAATCGCCGCCGTTTCGAAACGCCTCAGCATCACGTGCTTTCCGCCGGTCAAAGCTAGCGCGTGCGGCGTGCCCCAGCCATTGGCGTGAAATAGCGGGATAGTGTGGAGCTGAACGGCGTCGGCTGTGGGATCGTCGGTGAGGCAGGCATAGAGAGCGTGCATGTAAACATTTCGATGCGTCAGCATCACGCCCTTGGGGGTTGCACTGGTGCCGCTAGTATAAAAAATCTCGGAGACGGTGTTTTCGTTGACGTTCATGATGTCGGTGCGGTACGGAGTGGCGGCAGCAAGCAATTCGTCGTAGTTTCTTGGTGCGAGCCAATCTGTCTGCGGCGCGCCATCGAGAAGATAGAAAGCCTCGACCGTCGTGACGGTTTTGCGAAAGGACTCGACGGTGAGGAGAAAATCCTTTTCGAGAAAAAGAAATTTCGCTCCCGAGTCGTTCAAAATAAAAGCAAGCTCATGCGGCGCTAGCCGGATATTCAGAGGGAGCAGGATGGCGCCAGCGTCGAGCACGCCGTAGTACGCCTCCAACAAGCGATGGCAATTCATGCTGAGAAAAGCGACGCGATCGCCGGGCTTCACTCCCGCAGCACGCAACGCGCCTGCCAGAAGAGCTGCTCGCTGAGCAAATTGCGCGTAGGTGAACCGCAGATCCCCGCAGACGACCGCGGTCCGGCGCGGATATTGTTCCTCGGCGTATCGCAAACATCGAAGTGGTGTAAGTGGGATATTCATATGATGTGCAGCGCTTGCCAGGCGATCCGTCCTCCATGAGTTCTCGCATTGGAAAATACTAGAAGCGCGCGTATACGCCAAGCCCGAATTCGATTATCGGGCGAGCCAGCATGGATTACATGAGTGGAGCAATTAATCCTAGCCGTTAGGCGCGCTTTTGAGCGGCTCTCGCACGAAGCTTCGCCCGTGACGTTCTGTCCCGAGCAACAATAGGATAGCGAGCGTCAGGATGGTCACGACTTCAAACCCCGCGATGGCCCACTGGTAGCCCACACGGTCGCGCAAGGCGTATTCGATGTTATTTGTGGGGGACGCGAAAAGAATTCCCAATTGATACGTAAGCCCCGGCATCAATCCGCGCGTGGCATCCGCGGACATTTCATTCAAGTGTACGGGAATCACGCCCCAGGCGCCCTGCACTCCCATTTGCATCAGGAATGCGCCGATGACAAGAACGGCTAATGTGCCGCCAAACGCCCACAGTGGAATGATGACCAAACATAGTCCCAATGCTGCGATCATGCTCTTGCGGCGGCCGGCGACCTGCGAGAGGTGTCCAAAGATAACTGCACCGACGACGGCGCCTATGTTGTAAATAATCGCGGTGTTCGCGACTACGGCCCCAGAGAAGCGATGAATCTCCTTCAAAAAATCGGGATATAAGTCTTGTGTACCATGCGACATGAACATCATGAAAGTCATCAACACAACCAGATAGAGAAAGCGTTTCCAGTCGTGCATCACTGTGCGCAGGACTAGCCCTGTGCTGGCGGCGCGATTTTGCTTCCAGGCTTCCGATTCCGGAACCTTCATTCGAATGTAAAGCGCGAGCAGCGCGGGCAATGCGCCAATCCAAAACATGGGACGCCATCCCCAGGCTGGCAAAAGAAAACGTGCCGCAAGCGCAGCGAGCAAATAGCCGATCGAATAACCGCTCTGCAAAATTCCGCTGAGAATTCCGCGCCAGCGCACCGGCGCGGCTTCCATCGTGAGCGACGCGCCAACGCCCCATTCGCCACCCATGCCAATACCAAACAGCGCGCGCATGACCAGAAAAAAAGTGTAGTTGGGCGAAAAACCGCACAAGAGCTCTATCAACGAAAAATAAATGACGTTCGCCATCAGCGGTTTGCGACGACCATAGCGATCGGATAGCAAGCCGAAAATCACAGCTCCCACGGGACGCATGGCGAGCGTGGCAAACGTGGTGAAGATGATGTCTTTCTTGGACACGCCGAATTGATGAGCGAGGGTGTCGTACAAAAAGACAACGACAAAAAAATCGAAGGCGTCGAGTGTCCAACCGAAAAAACCGGCGAGAACCGCGTGGCGTGCGTTCGATTTGGATTTAGCGGCGGGGTCTGTTATTTGCACGCGATAAGCCTTCGCTGATCCCCTGTTGATGGTTTCTCATTGGAGCGAAAGCTTCCACCCTTTCCATGCGTCGGACTCGATTGTATTTTCGTTTTATGCAGGCAAAGTTTGTCCACGGGTTTCGGCTCCAAAAGGAATCAAAAGAAGGCCAACGGCAAACGCCAGCGCGGTGGTCGCGACAGGTATTCCGAGAGAACCATATCGCTGTACGCCGTTTCCAACTAGAAAGGTGATCGCTGCACCGCCGAAACGGGCAAAGGAGGTGGAAAACGCGAAAGCGCTTGCGCGGCACTCCGTGGGATATTGCTCTGGCAGCCACAGCGTGTAGACCGCAAAATTCGCGCCACCGAAACCAAGAAAAAAAAGGCAGACGAAAAACCAGGGAAGAGCGGTTGGACCAAGATAGAAGACTTTGCCGAACGTTAGGGCGATGAACACCATCATCAACGCAAAGAAAAAGCCGAGCGCGCCCCGGCGGCCAAGCCGTTCGGCAAGCCAGGGCATCGCGAGGCATCCAAGAATGGTGGCGAAGGCCACGAGCATCGTAGCGCGAGAAGCAAGCTGCGCGGCCTGAGGTCCGATGCGCCCCGCCGCCTCCGCCAGGGAGGTGGCCGCTGCAGGAACATAAACCGTTCCCGCCCAAAGCCCGCTAATCGAGGCAAGCATGAACAGCGAGTTCAAAATAGTTCGGCGACGCAACGCTGGTGAAAAAAGCGCCGCGAAAGGCTGATAGATTTGCCAAGAGCGTACAACATCTGCCTTGGCGGACCAGCGCGAAGGTTCCGTGACGCCGTGACGCACCCATGCCAAAAGAAGCGCAGGCACTCCGCCGACGGCAAACATGGCGCGCCAACCATAGTGGCTGCCGATTGCGTAGTTGGCGATCGCAGCAAGAAATATGCCGACGTAGTAGCCAGTGTGCATGTAGCCCGCGCCGGCACGGCGGCGGCTCTCCGGCCATTCTTCCGCAACAAACGTGCCGCCCATAGCCCACTCACCGCCGATTCCAATTCCCGCGAGAAGGCGAAGAATCGCCAGCTGCCAAACGCTGGTGACGAGAGCGCTAAATAATGTAAAAACCGAATACCACACGATGGTCAACATCAAAGTGCGAACGCGGCCGAACTTGTCGCCCACCGGACCCCATAAGAAGGCGAGTCCCCAGCCGAGCAGGAAAAGGGCAAAAAGCAAGCCGCCGTAGTAGCCGATGTTGCCTTTTGTTGCGGCGATGCCGGAGCGAGGGAGAAGGTCACGAAGCGAAGGCAACAAGACGAGTGCGTAGATGAAAGAATCCATGCCATCGAGAGTCCATCCACCCCAAGCGGCCCAAAATCCACGAATTTGATTGCTGGTGAGCGCGGCGCGAGGAGATCCGGCGGGTGTCGAAGATTCAACTGGCATCGTGCGAGGCACTATATCAAAAAGCACTGGCGTAAAAAGAAAGAAGTAACGCCTTCAAATCCAATTTAACTGCCATCGGCTGTGATGTAGACTCTCTGATTCGTTTATGACGATACGTGCTTTATAGACGGATAGCTTGGGCTGCTGTTGACCGGCGTCGGCGGAATCCCCTCTTTTATGAATATTCATGGAGAAGCAAGCAATCCAGCACCAAGCTCCGACGGCGGCCGTACTGATTCCTTCGCTCCGCTGGTGGATTGGCGGAATCTTATTTGCTTCGACCGTAATCAATTACATCGATCGCCAAACGCTCTCCCTGCTAGCTCCCTTTCTCAAGCAGGACTACCACTGGACCAACACGGACTACGCAAATCTGGTGATCGCATTCCGTGTGGCTTATTGCATCGGACAAACCCTCAACGGCAGGCTGATGGATCGCATTGGGACAAAGCGCGGACTCACGCTCACGGTTTTGTGGTATTCGATTGTTTCGGTTCTCACACCGCTCGCTCGCGGTCTGTACTCGTTTATGGGTTTCCGTTTTTTTCTCGGACTCGGCGAATCGGGCAACTGGCCAGGAGCAACCAAAGCCGTTTCGGAATGGTTTCCAAAACAGGAGCGCGGTTTGGCCACCGCACTCTTCGATAGCGGCTCCTCCATTGGAGGAGCTATCGCGCCGTTTATTGTTCTTTGGCTGTATTTTCGCTGGGGCACACGTCCAGCATTCGTTGTTCCCGGCCTGCTCGGATTTTTGTGGCTAATCGCTTGGCGCTGGCTCTATCACCTGCCCCAGGATCATCCTCGAATCTCTATCGCCGAGCGGCAGATGATTCTTGCCGACCACCAAGAAGACGGGCCGCCAGCAAAAACGCCTGCGCGTTGGCGCGATCTTCTCAAGCTGCCGCAAACATGGGGCACCATCATTGCCAGGAGCTTCACGGACCCTGTCTGGTTCTTCATCGCCGATTGGTTTCCCATCTATCTCGTCGCGAAAGGGATTGCTCTCAAGAGCGGCTTGATTGCCGTCTGGATTCCGTTCATCGCGGCTGACCTGGGGAATTTTTTCAGCGGTTGGCTTTCTGGTCTTTTGATCAAACGCGGATGGTCCGTCGGAAACGCGCGCAAAGCGTTGGTAGTGTTCGGCGGCTGCGGCGTTGCCTTGCTGATTCCCACGATTTTCACGGTAAACCTCTACTGGCTTACCCTGCTCTTCGCCCTTGCCACGTTTTCCTACGCATCTTTCACGACCATCGCCAACGTGCTACCTTCTGACCTTTACAAAAACGAATCCGTCGCCACGGTCAGCGGCCTTAGCGGAACAGGAGCAGCGCTCGGCACGATTGTTGTTTTCGAATTAGCGGGTCATCTTTCCGATGCGCGTATTGCGACCGGGACGCATCTGTTCGACCCGCTCATGATCATTGCGGGAGTGATTCCGTTCGTCGGGATGATTCTCGTGCTGCTTCTGGTGAGGAATACAAAAGCTACCGATGAAGGCCTCGTTCGACGTATCTGAACGCTTCCGCGCAAGCTTTCGCCAGGCGCGGCGGCAAATAGCGAGATCACTCAGGAAAGCCGACAAAATTAAGGAGGATCGGTGAAGATCACGGATGCAAAAGTATTGATTTCTTCTCCAGGCAGGAATTTCGTCACGCTGAAGGTATACACCGATGAGGGCATCTACGGCCTCGGCGACGCGACGTTGAATGGCCGCGAGATGGCCGTCGCAGCTTACCTCTCCGAACATTTAATTCCCTGCCTCATCGGCCGCGATCCTTTTCAATCCGAAGACATTTGGCAATATTTCTATCGCGGAGCCTACTGGCGGCGCGGCCCCGTGACAATGGCCGCGATCGGCGCCATCGACATCGCTCTCTGGGACATCAAGGGCAAAGCTCTCAATACTCCGGTTTACAACCTTCTTGGCGGAAAGAGCCGTACCGGCGTCATGGTCTATGGCCACGCTAACGGCCGCGACATCGAAGAAACCATCGATGAAGTCGGCAAGTATGCAGCTTTGGGTTACCGCGCCATCCGCGCGCAATCGGGAATTCCCGGCATTCCTTCAACATACGGCGTCTCGAAAGGAAAATTTTATTACGAGCCGGCAGAAAAAGGGCTTCCGCCGGAGAACACATGGTCCACCGAGAAATACCTGCTCCATGTTCCGAAGCTCTTCGAACAGCTTCGACTTAAATACGGCGATGACGTTCATCTCCTCCACGATGCCCATCACCGCCTCACTCCGATCGAAGCGGCTCGCCTGGGCAAGAGTCTCGAGCCCTATCACCTCTTCTGGCTCGAAGACGCTGTGACCGCGGAGTTGCAGGAAGGCTTTCGCATAGTTCGCCAGCACACCACCACACCGCTGGCGCTCGGCGAAGTCTTCAACACCATATGGGACGCCAAGACCGTCATCACCGAACAATTGATCGATTACATTCGCATGGCAACGGTGCACAGCGGCGGCATCACTCACCTGAAAAAAGTCGCCTCGCTCGCGGAAATGTATCACGTCCTTACCGGCTGTCACGGCGCCACTGATTTGTCGCCTGTGTCCCTGGCCGCTGCGCTTCACTTCGACATCTCCGTCAATAATTTTGGAATCCAGGAATATATGCTGCACACGAAGGAAACCGATGAAGTGTTCCCGCACTCGTATTCCTTCAGCGACGGCTTTCTGCATCCGGGCGATGCGCCCGGTTTGGGTGTCGATTACAACGAAAAGCTCGCGGCGACTTTCCCTTACGAACGCGCGTATTTGCCCATAAATCGAAAGTTGGACGGAACGATGTTCGACTGGTAGATCGCGGGAAATGCCGCAGCACTCAAACACTAAGTTTAATCATGGAAGAAACGATCTTAACTCGGAGAAATAAATCATGGGATACAGCAAGCTCGATCTAAAAGGCAAATCAGCCGTAGTCATCGGTGGCACTTCCGGCATCGGCCGCGCTATTGCCCTCGGCTTGGCGGAAGCTGGCGCCGACGTTGCGCCCACATCGCGGCGCCTGGACCAAGTCGAGTCCACGGCCCGCGAAATCGAAGCACTGGGCCGTCGCTCCCTTCGTGCTACATCGGACGTTACCGACCGCGCCTCACTGCAAGGCGTGCTCGATGCAGCAGTGAAGGACTTCGGCAAAGTCGACATTCTCGTGAACTCCGCCGGACGCACAAAAAAAGCCCCCACGCTCGATTTCTCCGAACAAGACTGGAACGACATCCTCGAAACGAATCTCACTGGCATTCTGCGCGCCTGCCAGATTTTCGGCCCTCACATGATGGAACGCCGCTACGGCAGGATCATCAACATCGCCTCGATTGGCTCTTTTCTCGGGATGCTTCAGGTGTCCGCGTACTCTGCCAGCAAAGCCGCCGTCGCCTCCCTGACGCAGTCGCTCGCCATCGAGTGGGCGCCGCACGGCATCTGCGTGAACGCTATTGCACCCGGTGTCTTCCCTACCCCGTTGAACCAAAAACTGCTCGACGGCACGCCCCGCGGCAACGAATGGCTCATGCGCACACCGATGAAACGCTTTGGAAGAGTCGAAGAACTGGCCGGAGCCGCCATTTACCTTGCGTCCGACGCCGCTAGCTACACCACAGGATCGGTGCTCATCGTGGACGGCGGCATTCTCGCTAGCGGTGTAAATCAGTGAACTGGATCAGTGAAGTGGTTGCAAGAAAAGGACTTAGAAGATTCTGGAGCCGAGGGCGAGAATCGAACTCGCGACCCCCTCATTACGAATGAGGTGCTCTACCAGCTGAGCTACCTCGGCCTGTTCCTTCACAATAACATTCGCGCAAAATTCCTGTCAATTGAACGGCAAAAGTTGGGTTCCATTAGCGAGCCTTGGCATCGCGCTACCGCGAAAAGGGGAACATCGCCCAACCGATTCCGACCCCGATCAGCAGAAACAAAAACAGCGACCAGATGATGTATTTTACGCGGTCACTCGTCCGCCGCCGGCTCAAAAATCCGAACGCGACGGAAATCAGCAGCGCGAAGAGCGTCATTGCCTGAAAATGAGTAAGGGTGAACCCTATCGTGGCGATCACGCCTTGCGTCCTCGCGCGGCTTCGTAAGCGTGCAACGCGGCCAGCAGATTCAACACCCCAGCTGCCGCGAGAAACCGCGTACCGTAGTCGCCTTCGGCGTGCGCGACATCCGATCCTTGCGTTTCGAGCGCTCTCGCCGCGAAATAAAACGATCCCGTTCCGAGATCGGCGACGTAGCCCAGCATTCCGAAGGCGTCGCCGCCATCCGAATTGAAAACGTTGCCACGCATTCCCACGCCAAGAAATACCAAGGCACCGACCGTCAGAAAGCACCCGAGCGCCCGGCCCCACATTTTTTGCAACGCATGGCCGAGCCCTGGAACAAGCCATCCCGCGACTCCAATAGCAATGGCCAAACCTTCATTCCCCTGGTGATGCGCAGGAGTTGTCGCGAAATCCGCCCGGGACGTTATTGGGTCCGCTGTTGTGCCCGCCGTTGTTTCTTCAGACATTTTTCTTCCTGTTTTCTCGTCGGATGAACTCGGCCTTCGCTAGGCCAGCAACGCCAAAATCTCTTTCTGGATCGCTCCGGTTACGCGTGCTTCTTTTTCGCCGACATACACATTCACTTCGCTGCGAATCCCAAACTCGGGCAAATAGATTCCCGGCTCGATCGAGTTGCAAGTCTTTGGAATCAGGTGGCGGACATCGTGGGTTTCGAGCCCGTCCATGTTGACGCCGTTGCCGTGCACCGTTTGGCCGATGTTGTGGCCGGTGCGATGGAAAAAATATTTGCCATAACCGGCCTTTTCGATTACTTTGCGCGCGGCCTTGTCCACTTGCCAGCCCTGCAGCGGCTTTCCTGCGGCGACGCTGGACTGAATCAGTTCAACCGCTTTGTCCCGCGCCTCACGTACGATTCCAAAGACTTTCGTCATCTTTTCCGGAACCTTCGCGCCCAGATATCCCACCCAGGTTATGTCGTAGTAGACGCTGCCCGCCGCCTTCGTTTTTCCCCAGACGTCCAGTAGCAGCAAATCGCCTTCGCGAATAGGAGATGCCGATTCGAGTGTGGGGCCGTAGTGCGGATCACTGGCGTGGGGACCGACGGCTACATCCGGCCCCTGTTCCAATCCGATCCCGTCCGCTTCAAATTCCTTAAGTATCCACAGCTTTAAATCGTATTCAGTAAACGCCTTTTTTTCGCGGACGTTTTTTGCCGCAAGCTGAAAAGCATCTCGCACAACGCGGTCAATCACGGCGCCGGCCGCCAAGTGAGATTCCAGTTGAGATGGACTCCAGCAAGCTTCATATTTTTGCACCAGGTCCGCGGAGCTCAGGACTTTCACGCCAGTACTCTTCACAAGTTCAATCGTCCCAGCGTCTACCATCGCCACGTAAGGGATAGCGTTCTTCGGCGAATATTGCATGACCACATTCTTCGCGCGCCCGAGAAGTTTCCCGAGGTTCTTCCTCAATTCTTCCTGACCGGCGTAAAAGAGCGTCTCGCCCGGCAACGCCGCCAGCGATTCCGTCTCAATCTTGTGGACTAACTTGCGCGGCGTCCCCTTCGCAGGAATAAAGTAATACCAACGCCGCGTGCGCATTCCCGGAGGAAGTTGCAGGATCCCCTGGGCAATGGGATCGCGTCCGCGAAAATCGTAAAACAACCATCCATCCAGTTTCGCGGCTCGCAGGTCGCTCTGTATTCCGTTGATGTCAGCGCTCATGTTCTGATGACGTCCAGTCTATTCGTCGAGTTTCAGAATTGCGGGTAGTTATGCGTCGTGAGCGAGAAGCCCCAGCACTTGCTGTCTCGTCACACCGCGAATTTCGATGCGTTTGGTGCGGCTTCGCTCACCGCCAAGAATTCTAACAGCCGACTTGGGTGTTTTCAAAAGATGCGCGAGGAATTCCACCAGTGCCTCATTCGCCCGGTTTTCCACCGCCGGCGCTTGCAAACGGATTTTCAGCGTGCCTTCCATCACGCCAACGATTTCGTCCTTGCTCGCCCGCGGCTGCACGCGAACCGCGAACGAAACTGTCCCGGCCGTAAGGTTTTCCGCGACTTCAGCAAACAAAGCGCTCACCATCCCCGTTCATATTGCACGGGCGCTTTGATCTTCGCATCCAGCGCCTTCGCCGCCCGCCGCGGCCAATACGGATCGCGGAGCATCTCACGCGCAAGAAAAACCAGGTCCGCCTGCTCAGTCGTCAAAATCGTCTCAGCTTGGGTTGGCTCGCTGATCATTCCAACAGCCCCAGTCGCAATCCCGGCCTCCTTGCGAATTGCCTCCGCAAATCCGGTCTGATAGCCGGGACCTAAAGGGATTTTCACTCCGGGCACAAGCCCTCCGCTTGAGGTGTCAATCAGATCCACGCCCAGAGGCCTTAACTGCCGCGCCAGTTCGATCGTCTGCGCCAAATCCCAGCCCCCTTCTTTCCAATCCGTCGCCGAAACACGAACAAACAGCGGCAACCTCTGCGGCCAAACTTCGCGAACCGCGCGCGCCACTTTCAACGTTACGCGAATTCGGTTCTCGAATGCCCCGCCATATTCGTCCGCCCGCGTGTTCGAGAACGGCGACAAAAATTGGTGCAGGAGGTATCCGTGTGCCGCATGTATTTCGACAACTTCGAACCCAGCCGCCAACGCGCGTTCCGCGGACTTGCGAAACGCCGCAACGATTCCTGCAATCTCGGCAGCGGACAACTCGCGCGGCACCGTATATCCCGCGTCGAATGCCAATGCGCTCGGCCCAACCGGCTCCCAACCGCCTTCTTGCACAGAGACTGGCTTGCCTCCAGTCCAAGGGGGCGCAGTGCTGGCCTTTCTTCCGGCATGAGCCAGCTGCATTCCCGGTACCGCGCCGTGCGATCGAATAAATTCGGCAATGGGCCGCCAAGACTCAACGTGTGCATCTTCGTAAATTCCAGTATCCGCCGACGAGATTCTTCCACGCTCTTCTACTGCTGTGGCCTCAGTAAAAACCAGCGCCGCGCCGCCAATGGCCCTGCTTCCCAGATGTACGAGGTGCCAAGTCTGCGGATGCCCGTCTTTCGCCGAGTATTCGCACATCGGCGAAACCACGATCCGGTTCTTCAACTCGATCTCACGTATTCGAAATGGACTAAACAGCTTCATCCCTGTCCCCCGTGGAAATCATTGCCCCATTTTTGCTGGGCCTATTGCGCCGCGCGTTCCAAATAACGCCGTTCCTACGCGCACTTCCGTCGCCCCTTCTTCAATCGCCACCTCAAAGTCGTGCGACATTCCCATCGACAGTACCGGCAAACCTCGTCCAAGTTGCTTCGCCAACTCTGTCACGCAATTCCCTCAGCCGCATAAAATGCGGTCTCGCATCCTCTGGATTTTCCGCGAACGGCGGAATGCACATCAGCCCAGCGAGGTCTAACATAGGCAACGCGACGATTTCTTCCGCCAACGCTGAAAGCTCCTTCACGTCAACGCCGGTTTTCGTCTCCTCCTCCGCGATATGTACTTCGATGAGCACACGCATCTTTTCAGTTACACCAGACTCGCTCCTAGCCCGGCCCAATCGCTGAGCCAGCGCGAAATCATCCACGGAGTCGATGCTATGAAAAAGCTTCGCTGCCCTCGCGGCCTTATTACTCTGTAAATGCCCAATGAGATGCCAGGTCGCGTTCAACCGCTGAATCCCAGCCTGCTTCCCTTCCCACTCCTGCACGCGGTTTTCGCCAAAATGGCGCAGCCCCGCCTCATAGGCTTCGCGGATGGCCTCCGCCGGATGCGTTTTCGAAACTCCAATTAACGTAATTTCCTCGACGGAACGCCCCGCTCGCGAGCGCGGCGGCCGAAATCCGTTCTTGCAACTGCGCCAAGTTTTCTCGAATCGATGTCGTCGTCATGTTCAAATTCAAATCGTAACATGCACGCCGTTGCAGCGTTGGGGCTCTACGGTTAGACTGGCCTTCGCACATGACGCCCCCGGGAAAACTCATTGCCATCGAAGGAATCGACGGCAGCGGCAAGCGAACGCAGGTCGATCTTCTAGAAAAAGCCCTGAACACCAGCGGCCATGCTGTTTATTCCACCGGTTTCCCCCAATACGATTCCTGGTTCGGCAAAATGGTCGGCCAATTTCTCAACGGCGATTTTGGCGCGCTCGAAACCGTCGACCCGCACTTCAGCGCCCTGCTCTATGCCGGCGATCGCTTCGAAGCTAAGTTCCGCCTGGAAACCGCGCTGAATCAAGGCAAAATCGTTCTTGCTGACCGCTACATCGGCTCGAATCTAGCCCATCAAACTGCGCGTGCCAGCGCCGCCGACCGCCCCGCCTTCATCTCCTGGATCGAACATCTCGAATACAACATTTACAATCTTCCGCGAGAAACGCTGGTGCTCTATCTCCGCGTCCCTCCTCGCCAAGCCCAGCAACTCGTAGCGCGCAAGTCGCCCCGCAGCTACACAAAGGTAAAGCAAGATCTACAGGAAGCCAGCCTTCGTCACCTGGAGGATGCCTCCGCAATGTACGATGAACTCTCGCGCAGGCCAAACTGGGCCACGATTCCATGCTTCGACGAAACGCGCGGATCGATGCGTCCTCAAAAGCATATCGCCACCGAGATTCTCGCCGCCGTCTTGCAAGTTATTTCACAGCCCGTCGCAAAGGAAGGCCGCTAACAGATGGGCTTCTCCGAATTCCTTGGCAATGAACGAATCGTCGCCGCTCTCCGTGGCGCACTGCGCAGCGATCGCGTTCCGCACGCGCTGCTTTTCAGCGGCTCTCGCGGGCTCGGCAAGTACACGCTCGCGCGCATGTTTGCGCAAGCCGCGAATTGCGAACGCCTGAAGGACGACTTCTGCGGCGAATGCGAAACCTGTAAACGTATCTCGCTTCTCGCCGATCCCGAAAAGCTGATGGAACAAGGCCTCGCCGAGCGTGGCGAAAGCGCGGACGCTGCCACCGTCGAACGCGTCCCCTTAATCCTCCAAACTCATCCCGACGTCTGGGCTCTCGTGCCCGATCCCGTGCGCTTGAAAAGTCCCGTTGCGCGGCCCATGCTGCGCATCGGTCAGCTACGCGCCGTTCAGCGCGCTGCGTACTTCCAGCCTATGGGACGTCGCCGAGTCTTCATTCTGGATGGCGCGGAAACCATGCATTGGAACGTCGCCAACGTTTTCCTGAAAATTCTGGAAGAACCGCCCGGCTCCGCCACACTCATCCTGACGGCGCCCTCACCGTATACGCTCCTTCCAACCATCGTCTCTCGATGTCTGCAATTTCACTTCGCGCCGCTCTCCCAGTCTGACGTCGAAAACATTCTCAAAGAAAAAACCGATCGCAGGGCTCCCGAACTAAAAATGGCCGCGCAACTCGCCGAAGGCAGCCCTGGCTTGGCCATTGAAATGAATGTGGAAGAGACCGCCGACCGACGCCGCAATGCCCTGCGCATCCTCGAACGCGCCGCCCAAGGCCAGGGGTTCGCTCAACTTTTTGCCGGCACGGCCGCCTTCGCCAAAGACCGCGAGTCGTCCTTCGAAGATCAACTCGGCGTCTTCTATGGGCTTCTCACCGATTTGCTCGAGCTCACCTCAGGAGTGAAGGAGCCAGTTCTGCGAAATGTTCCGTTGGCAAGAGAGCTTGGTGTCCTCGCCAAGTCGGTTGATGCGCAGTGGGTTATGCGCGCCATTGCGGGTTTCGACGAACTTCACGCAGGAGCTCGCCGCAACTTGAATCGCCAGCTCGGCCTGGACGCGCTGGCGACCTCGCTTGCACCAGAGTCTTAACGCTGCCAACCCTCAAGTACCCGATTAGCCTCTTTTTTCGTCCCAAACTTTTCCGCAACCCACTGTAACCCAGTGCCCCAAGCATGCATCTCACCCAATGAACTCACCCCACCGTTACCCGCAAGGAGAAGTCATGGTGAATCGCAGGATGTTTCGCCCGGGATTTCCGGACGTGAAGGAACAACCTCCCCAGAGAATCTCGCATAACGGCCCCGCACCCAGCAAGAAGCCTGCGCCGCCAGAGACGACCCACGCCGAGAACTTCTATTGGGTCAAGCAGATGCAAAGCCATACCCAGATGGTCGTGGTGCTCGATAACGGCGAATCGCTTCGCGGCACGGTCGAGTGGTATGACCGCGATTGCATCAAGCTCACGCGCCAGGGCAGCCCAAATCTGCTCATTTTCAAGCGCGTCATCAAGTACGTTCACAAAGACGGTGAAGAAGCTGCTTCCGGCGGGGACGAGTAGTTCCTGTAGCCCTTCTGGTTCTGGCTTTAACCTTCAACTTTTCAACCGCTTTATCGCGGCTCGGAATCTCACTATGGCGCGATCGAATGCCCGCGAGCCGCTCCAAAAGTGAGCAGCGCCTTGGCCGCCAGAGTACCATCCTCTTTGTAAATCTCGCATTCCGTTACGACGAAGTTTCGCCCGGTTCTTAGCACGCTTCCAACCGCTTTGATACGCCCGCCCGGCACCGCCTCAAGAAAATTTATCTTTAGTTCGACGGTAGCGATGACCGTGGCTTTCGGAACAGTTGTATAGGCCGCGATGGCAGCCACAGTGTCCGCCACTGTGGCCAAAACTCCTCCGTGCACCACGCCATGAAGTTGCTTGTGCCTCGGCTTTACCTTCATGGTGAAGACGACGCGTCCCTTTTCCAAACTCTCTAGCTTGAGGCCCAGCATAGAGGTCGCTCCGCTTACGTTCGTCCGCCGCCGCAGCGCCGCTTCATACTTTTTCAAATCATTGAATAATTCTGACTTCATGCAGTCCTCATGCTCCTCTCAATATGCGGAAAGCCCGCCATCCAAGGGAATCGCCGCTCCAGTCAGCCAACTCGACTCCTCGGACGCCAAAAACACCGCCATTTCCGCTACATCTTCGGGACGCCCCATGCGCCCCAGCGGAATCGACCCAATTCTCGCCTTGCGCAAAGCCTTTCCCTCTTCCGACGCTGCGAATAATCCTTGCACCAGCTCGGTCTCCACAATCGAAGGACAAATGCAGTTCGACCGCACATTTTCATGCGCGTGATCGAGCGCTATCGCCTTCGTCAGTAGACTCACGCCGCCCTTTGACGCGCAGTAGGCCGCGCGATCCTTCATCGCCACCAATCCCAGCACCGAGCCGACATTTACAATCGTCCCACCACCCGTCTTGCGAAATTCCGGCAGCGCCGCCTTACACATCAAAAACGGTCCTTTCAAATTGATCGTCATCAAGTTGTCCCACTGATCCTCGCTGGTTCCTTCAATCGTCGCCGCATGCAGAACCCCTGCGTTGTTCACGAGCACGTTCAGTTGTCCAAACGCCTTCGCCGTCTCCTTCACCGCACGCTCGCCATCCTTGGCTTTCGCCACGTCACAGACTATCGCCAGTCCCTCGCCACCTAGTTTCTCAACCTCGCGCAGCGTCTCTTCCAGCTTCTCTCTGCGCCGGCCCGCCACAGCGACCTTCGCCCCTTCCCGCACAAACGCCAAGGCGATCGCCCGCCCAATTCCCGTTCCCCCTCCCGTAATCAGGGCCACCTTGCCGACGAGTCGTGTCACGAATTCACCCCCTCCCGCGTCTAATGGAGTGCCATTGCAGCCAAATCCAGGACTCGTTCATCCGGTATGTTAGGTATTTCTAAGCCCACGTAATGAAGTGCTTTGCCGGTAGAATGCTGCCCTATCTGCCCGCGATTCACAACTGAGGACAACGGAGATCCTCATTCATGAAAATCGGCATCACCTGCTATCCCACCTACGGCGGCTCCGGCGTCGTCGCCACCGAACTCGGTCAGGAACTCGCCGCGCGCGGGCACGATATCCATTTCATCAGCTACGCGCCTCCCATCCGCATGAATCCGAACGACCCGCACATCCATTTTCACGAGGTCGAAGTCGCCTCCTACCCCCTCTTCGACCACGCTCCGTATACGCTCGCGCTCTCCACCAAAATGTTGGAAGTTTTCGAGTCCGAATCCCTCGACCTCCTCCACGTCCACTACGCCATTCCCCACTCTGTCAGCGCTATGCTAGCCCGCTCCATGGCAGCCCCGCGACGCCTACCCTTCATCACCACGCTTCACGGCACCGATATCACTCTCGTTGGCAGCAATCGCAGCTATCTGCCCATCACAAAATTCTCCATCGAGCAAAGCGACGGCGTCACTGCCATCTCCCACTATCTCTTGAACCAAACTCTGAAAGAGTTCGACATCAAGCGCCCTATCGAAGTTATCCCCAATTTCGTGAATTGCGATCTCTATACGCGCACGCCACAGCCAGCCCTCCGTGCACAATGGGCACCCAACGGCGAGCCCATCCTCATGCACCTTTCAAATTTTCGCCCGGTAAAGCACCTTACCGACGTAGTCGAAATCTTCGCCCTAGTCCGCGCCAAAATGCCCGCCAAGCTTGTTCTCATCGGCGATGGCCCCGACCGCGGCGCGGCGGAATACCTAGTCCGCAAAAAGCGTCTTCAGAAAGACGTGATATTTACAGGTAAGCAAAACGGAGTCTACGAAAAGCTCTCCGTCGCCGATCTTTTCCTAATGCCCTCGCAGCTTGAGTCCTTCGGCTTAGCCGCTCTCGAAGCCATGGCCTGCGAAGTCCCCGTCATAGCCACAAACGTCGGCGGCGTCCCCGAAGTCGTCGAACACGGCGTCGACGGCTACCTTGTCGAACCCGGAGACGTCAAATCCGCCGGCACCTACGCCATCGAAATCCTCTCCCGCGCCGACCGCGGCCGCGAAATGGGGCACACAGCCCGCCTCAACGCCAAGAAAAAATTCTGCGCCAAAGACGTCATCCCCGCCTACGAAGCCTACTACCGCCGCGTCCTGGAGCAATCCTCCGCCGCGTCAGCCTGAGTCGCGCAGAGGCCCGCGCCTAGCACTTCGCGACAGCATCCAAGCCCCGTCATCTTCTAAATTTGTCATTCCGAGCGAAGCGCGGAATCCGCTTTTTCTTCTCTGCGCTGACTCCGCGTCCTCTGCGTCTCTGCGTTATCTTTTCTCTTTCCTGTCCTTTCTCTTCCCTCTTCTCAGTGTCCTCCGTGCCCTATGTGTTAAAATCCCCCTTCAAATTCAGCACAGACTGATCATCCATGCGACGTCGTGATTTCGTTCAATTGTCCCTCGGCACTCTGGCTGCCTCTTCTTTTCCACTTTGCTCGCACGCCGCCGAAATCCCCAAACTCCGCGAAATCGCCCACTCTAAAGGCCTCTACTTCGGCACCGCTGTTTCCGATTCTCAACTCAAGCGTCCCGACTTCACTCCGCTCCTCCTCGACCAATGCTCCATCCTAGTCGCCGAAAACCAAATGAAGTGGCGCGCCACACATCCCGAACAAGACCGCTTCGATTTCACGCAAGCCGATTTCTTCATGGACTTCGCCGAATCCCACCACATCCCCGCCCGCGGCCACAATCTCTGCTGGCACGAGCACAATCCCCCCTGGCTCGACGCTGCCATTACGCAGCAAAACGCCGTCTCCCTCTTCACCACGCACATCCAAACGGTCGTCGGCCGCTACAAAGGCCGCATCCATTCCTGGGATGTCGTCAACGAAGCCATCGAACCCGCGCAAAAAAATCCTCAAGGCCTGCGCAACTCCCTCTGGCTGCAAAATATCGGCGAAGACTACGTCGAACTCGCGTTCCGCACCGCTGCCAAAGTCGATCCCGCCGCCATCCTTACCTACAACGACTACGACATCGAAACCGATGCCCCCGCCCAGCAAGCCAAACGCGAAGCCATCCTCGCCATGCTGCAACGCCTCATAAAAAAAGGCGTCCCCGTCCAAGCCCTCGGAGTGCAAGCCCACTTGCGCACCAACGAAGGCACGCCCACATGGAATGGCCTCAACAAATTTTTATTGGAAATTGAAAAGCTCAACCTGCAAGTTTTTGTCACCGAACTCGACGTCGATGATTCAGTTCATGCCCGCCGACATCCCCGAACGCGACCGCCAAGTCGCCGAACTCTACCGCAGCTTCCTAGAAAACGTTCTTCACCACAATTCCGTAAAAGCCGTCCTAACCTGGTGCCTCTCCGACCGCGATTCTTGGCTCCAAAATTTCCGCCCCCGCAAAGACGGCCTCCCCCAGCGTCCTCTCCCCTTCGACGCCCAACTCAACCCCAAACCCGCCTTCTTCGCCCTCCGCGACTCCCTCGCCTCCAAACCCTGACTGCCAGCCGAAATTAAGACTGTCCGTAACCAAGAAAGGCGCGTATAACATCGGTGCCTCTTTTTTGTTCGGCATGGTGTTTCAATCTCGACCTCGATTGGTTCGTCGAAAGAACTAAGGCGTTGCTTGCTTATGGATCGGAGCGGCAGTCTTGTGGTCGGCAAGCTTCTGGCGGGTTCTGTGAGGAGTCATGCGGGAACAATCCTCTTCGAATTTCGGAATCGGGCTAAGACTCTCCTCTTGGCCCGCGGCGCTAATCGGAATTCTAGTCATCAAAGCTGTCCTCTCACTCGCCGTTAAGCCGGGTTCGTTCCTGGTTGACTACAGTGGGATCAGCTATTTCCTTCTCCTCCTTCTGGCGACGAGTTTTGCCATTCGCAATGCAACGCAAGAGACGCTGGGAAGCCGCTCATTCTGGGTGTTCCTGGCGATAGCCTACGGTCTCTGGGCGTTCGACCAAGGCATGTATATCTATTACGAGCTTGGTCTGCACGTCGAGATGCCCAACGATTCGATTGGGGATCCGGTGTTGTTTCTCCACCTGGTGCCACTCTTAGCCGCTTTGGCAACATTTCCACACCGGAACGTATCAGACCGCAAGCCATACCGAACAATCTTAAACTCCCTTCTCCTGCTCTTCTTCTGGAGCTTTCTTTATGGCTACATCGTCTTTCCCTACCGATACTTGCCCTCAAATGCATCTTCCCTCGGCTACGACCTGCGTTTTGACATTCTTTACCTGCTTGAGAATTTGGCATTGGTTTTGGCTGCAGGTGTTTTGACTCTTCGCGCGCGGACACCTTGGAAGTCAATCTATTTCCATCTTTTGGGCGCGTCGATGCTCTATGCCTTGAGCTCGACCGTCGCCAACCTCGCTACTGATTCGGGAGGATATGTAAACGGCAAACTGTATGGTTTGGGTCTGACAGCCGCCGTGTGCTGGTTCGTGTGGTTGCCACTTCGCGCGCGGCAGATCCCCGCAGATGAACTACGCGCAACCCGGTCTGATACTACCCATGGCTCGCGGGCGTCGCTGTGGGCCATGCTCGCGGTCGTGATGATATCCGTACCCGTCGTTTGGGAAATGTTCCAGCGGACTGAGAACACTGCAATGAAAACTTTGCGTCTGCAACTGGCCATCACCACGATCGTGTGTCTGGCCAGCGCGGCCTACGTAAAGGAATATCTCGCCAAACGCGAACTGGCTTCGCACATCGGCTTATCCAACGATCGTCTCCGCTTGGCACTGGAATCGAGCAGATCCGTGGGCTGGGATTGGGAGATCAAGAGCGGACAAGAATCATCGTTCGGAGACCTGAAAACGATTTACGGTATCTCGTCCGACTCCTATGTCGGGCAAGTCGAAGATTTCCGTCGTCGCATACACCCGGACGATCAGCAGCAAGTCTGGAAAGCAATCAACGATGCAATGCAAAGCCACGAGCCGTATGCGGCAGAGTTCCGCATCCGTTGGCCGGACGGGACTGTCCGGTGGGTTGCGGCGAAGGGAAAATTCTACTACTCGAGGAATGGCGAAGCTGAGCGCATGCTGGGCACGGAAACGGATATTACCGACCATAAGCAGATGGAAGAGGATCTGCGCGAGAGCGAAGAGCGCTTACGCCTGGCTGCCGAGGCGGGAAGGATGTATGCGTTCGAATGGAATGTAGCGACGGATGCTGTAGTGCGTTCGGCGGAGTCATTCCAGATTGTTGGGACAGGCGAACCGATGCGCACGACCGGCGAGCAAATGTTGGCCTCGGTCCATCCTGATGACCGGGCAAGCTTTAACGCTGCGTTCCGCCAATGCACGCCCGAGAACCCCGTCTGTCAGTCTACCTACCGCATGTTACGTACGGACGGATCCATAATTTGGGTGGAGGAGACAAAGCGAGCCTTCTTTGATGACAAGGGTAGGATGGTACGCATCGTAGGCATGGTTGCGGACGCTACACAAAGAAAGCTTGCGGAAGAAGTCCTTTCCAACCTAAGTCGCAAAGTCGTTGAGGCCGAGGAGCAGCAACGTAGCCGAATCGCTAGAGACCTTCACGAAGACATCGGTCAGCGTCTTGCTCTTTTGGCGATTGAACTCGAACAGCTTAAGACAGGCTCTTCCCATCAAGCCGCTGTGTGCAGCCGCATGGATGCAGTATGGAAGCGAACCTTGGAAATATTGAATGACGTCAAAGCTTCGGCGCACGAATTGCACTCCCCAAGACTCGAATATCTCGGCATCGCAGCGGTCTTGAGATGCTTCTGCAAAGAGTTTGGTGAGCGAAAAAACGTGGAGATCTTCTTCAAGGCAGAAGATCTACCTGGCGCCGTGCCGCCGGACATTTCTCTTTGTCTTTTCCGTGTCCTACAAGAAGCGTTGTACAACGGCATAAAGCACAGCGGAGCGCAGCGTCTCGAAGTGCAAATGTGGGCAACCCCGGGTGAGATTCATCTCACAGTCAGTGACACTGGCGCCGGCTTTGAGCTCGAAGCTGCAAGGAACGGCCGAGGGCTTGGTCTTGTCAGCATGAAGGAGCGGCTCCAACTGGTGAAGGGAACATTATCAATCGATTCACAACCCCTGAAAGGCACCTCCATCCACGCTTGCGTGCCTCTCAATTCAGAAAGTAAATCCATGGGCGCCGCCGGGTAAAGAGCACCGAAATCTGCAAGACAACTTGCCCGGCAGCTTACGGTAATTTCGAAGCAGTAAAATTCACCAATTTCGTCGATTCGCTCCCTGGGCCTGGACCCATCAGCGATCGGCACTCTGGTTAGTGCGCGGCAGCGTGCGTAATAGCTTCGAGAGCGATACTCGTTTTCCCCCGTTGGTCGGGGCCAATCGCTAGCTGCTTCGTCTTTACGAGGCGTTGCAATTCCGTGTAGGTCGATGACCCAGCATCAGATGACACCTTCGCGGAGAGCTCGAGAACTTTTCCTCCAGTCCACTCCCAAAGCTCCAAAGTGAGTTTACCCAAGTGCGACTGAGATTTCGTTTGCCAGTCGGTTGATGTGATCTCGGCGATTCTTTTCACGCTAGCCCAATCAACGGAAACCTGTGCATCCTCAAACAGCTTGATTTGCGTGGGGCTCAGAAGGCGCCGAATGTCCATTCCCGTCAGAGGAAGATCTTCCGCGGCGAGTTGCCTCGTAATCGAATAGGAGTAGTTCGCTTCTCCCTGTGTCAGGTCAACTTCGCATTTGAAAATATCGCTCCCATCGGAGGGAGTAGAGACGTTTTTCGCCTTAGGTGACCGCAATTTGACGGTCAGATCGTTCTTAGCATCTTGACGCAGCCGCACGATTGCGCCTTGAGATAGCAGATCGAGCGCACTGGTATCGAAAAAGTAGACGCGACCGGCGGTTTCTTTTTTGGCACGAAGCGCCGCCACGGCAGTTTGAGTTTCCGCCGGCGAGAGCAGAAGCTTCGCTTCAACATTGCACTTTTCTTGTGCATGCAGATTGGAGCAAAGAAGAAGCAGCAAGAAGAAAGAGATAGATACTGCTTTTAGTCTTGGATGGCGCAGCATGTAGCTCAACAAAACCAAATCGCATCTCTTCTGATCAGGTACTTGCGTACGGACCCTTGCTCGTCTTCGGCATCCGGCTACTTAAGGTTCAATCAGCGGAATCGAGCCCAACAATTGCAAATCGATCATCATTTGAACGCGGCGGTCGAGTTGAAAGAACTGCGCCGTGCCTTTGGCTGATAGCGTGGTACGGAAAATGGGGATGTATTTGAGTCGGAGTTGGAGGACGGATTCATCCACCGCGAGCCACCTTTTCGACAGGCTATCCGCCTGTTCGTCCGTCATGTTCGTGTTTTGCAGATACTCTTTAATGAGGGCGTATTTCGCATCGTTGATCTTCACCAACTCGCTCACGTATTGGTTATAGGTCGGCCAGAACTTTTCCGCTTCGGCCTCAGTCAACTTCATGTTGGCAGCGATAACTTGCTTTCGAGTCGATCGCAGGTCCGACCTAAGCATGGCGATCTCTTGATCAACGGATGATGCATTCTCGCGACCGGCCACGGCTTGCGTGGCCTGGCCTGCGGCATTCTGAGCGATTAACGCCTCACCGGCGAAAAGAAACCCGCTCAGCACCAGAACTGCTACCGTCTTCTTCCTGATCATTTGATCCCCCGTTCCGCAATGGGCGAAAACCGCAGTGAACCCCGATGGCGTGTCTCAATGCGGCTATTCATTGGCATCCGCGAATCAGGCTTCCATCCGATATCGTTGGATCGCTGGGCCGGCGCCCCCGAGAGTGCCTGACACTCACAAGATATCGGCTGCCCCCGCTGGCCTACACTGTCACTTTTGACAGGTCCATCGATCGAATCGATAAAGGTAGCATCAATGAGAGTGTCAGCAGAATCTATCCTCAATTCTTGAAAGGAAAGAAACCGCGAGCTCCGACCGCGGCAGCCGCACCGTTATACGAGGTGCTCACTAGGACCCCATCAATTTGTAAGTAGGGTTTGCGACTGCGGATACATAGTGCCCAGCAGTGAATGCCCTAATTGATCGCGCAACCGGGCATTGTGGAACCCTCTTATTGATGGACTTGTAGCGCAGTCTATGTTTGTAGGAATGTGTCAGTCACAACGCAGGATTGCTCGCTAAGGAGAAAAATTATGAAGTACAAATGGACGGGGGCGGCCGGATTAGCTGGGGCGTTTCTTGCGGGCATGCTAGTGGCGACAATGATGGGCGGTGGGATGGCTCCCGCAGGCGCGAAGACTCTGGACGCAGAGGCGCAGGGACAGCAAGTTATCCTGCAGAAGGTCCTCAGCCCAACGGTGTCGGACGAGGACATCGCTTTGCTCCGGAAAGATATACGGGCAATGAAGACGCAGGTGATTGGGCAGAATATGCCTCTGTCGCCTGAGGAGGGGGAGAAGTTTTGGCCCGTCTACAAACACTACGCGGAC
Organism: uncultured Acidobacteriota bacterium; assembly: GCA_963784015.1. Classification (GTDB taxonomy): domain Bacteria; phylum Acidobacteriota; class Terriglobia; order Acidiferrales; family UBA7541; genus Acidiferrum. The sequence continues at coordinate 1,048,245 of CAWAPX010000013.1, read as the reverse complement.
GACTTGCATGATGTGAACAACGCGAAGTACGCACTGTTGAAGCAATACGCGGAGACTTGGGTAACGATGTCGGACCAGGATGCCCTGATCTATGTGCGGCACTGGATGGAAATAGACGCCCAGGCGCAGGCCTTGCGCCTGAAGTATGTGCCCGTCGTGACCGGGGTCTTGCCGGGCAGGAAGGCCGCGACATTTTTTCAATTAGATCGGCGGCTGTCCATGATCGTCGATTTGCAATTGTTTTCGCAGATTCCGCTGGCGCATTTGAAGGAGTAGCTGGGAACCGATAATCGGAATCGGCTACCAGGTACCAGCAAGCTAAGAAAAGAGCTTACCGCCGATTTCGTCAATCGCGCCGCAACGTTAGGAGAGGACTTGTCAGTGTCCTTCGCGCCCAAATCCTCTCGCTTGGTCTTCAGACCACTGGCGCGGATACCACATTCGTCTTGCGAGCTACGCGATGCGCATTCTGCTTCCGCGCATTTGCGTCGTTGTCCGCCACGCCGCCCGTCACGCCCTGACCAGCGTGTGCCGCAACCTGTACTTTCGCGGGCTTTTTCGCAACCGGCTTCGCCGCTGGGAAAGCATCCTCAACGCCCGTATTCGTGAAAATCGCCGGGCTAACTTCCTGCGCTTTGCAGGAGGGCGTCCACCCCAGCAGCATCGCCGCGACTCCAAGAGTCCCAATCCAGACCGTCTTGGGCAACAAAGCTTTGAAATTGTTCATGGCGATTATCCTTCCTTCTTTCGAATTTGCGCGGCTGCTACCGCCCGATGCTGCGGCCTTGAACGCCCCTGCATCGTGAACACTTTTTCGCACACTCCCCTTTTTCTGCCAATGCACACAGCCTGAAAAAGGAGTGAACAAAAGGTGAACGCCTAACTTACACATTTTGTGGAACATTTCTGCAGACAGCACCGATGCGTGGTGTCGCACCTATCGAGCGGAATTGCAATTCTTACAGAACATCGATGGTCACAAGCGTGATGTCGTCCTTCTGCTCAGCGGATACGGGCTGCCACTTATGAATCTCGGAAAGTAGTTGCTCCAACAACTCTGAGGGCAAGCGGAGATGATTTTCGCGCACGACTTGCTCAAGCCTATGCGAGCCGAACGCCTCCCCACTTCCGTTCTCAGGCTCACTCACGCCATCGGTATAAAGCAAGAATCGGTCACCCGCCTGAATGGCCATCTCGCAAACGGGATACTCAGCCTCTGCCAGCACTCCCAACAACAGACCGTTGCTTTCGATGCTGTCCAGCTTGCCCGCGCGCCAATGCAGCAGAGGCGGATGTCCTGCCGCCGAATAAAGCGCTCTGCGCCTTTCCGTGTCGATCCACAGATACGCCGCTGAAACCAGCTGCGCCCTCAGCTGCGCGAAAAGTATACGGTTCAACCCACTCAACACCTCGCTCGGGTCGTCTGCATACGGTGCGAGCGACTGAATCGCCACCTTGATCATCGACGCGATCAACGCCGCCGGTACTCCGTGTCCCGTGACGTCTGCCACCAGGAACCCGGCTCGGCTCTCATCGACGGCAATGAAATCGTAGAAATCGCCGGCGACTGCCGTCATCGGTCTATACGCCGCCGCAACCGCAAGATTTTTCACTTCTGGATTTTTGCCAGGAAGGATCGAAGCTTGAATCTCCTGCGCAATCGCCAACTCGCTCTCAATCGAGTGCAAACGCCGCTCTCCCGACAATGCCATTTGCACGCCTACGTATCCAAACGAGAAGAGCAGAGCGGCTAGCCCCAGCGAACCCGTTATCCGGTACGTATGATAGTGAAAAATCCCCGCCAGGTTGAAAAACAGCGCATCCGTAGCAAAAACAAGCGTGCCAACAATCATGACGGCGCGGTTTGGAAGAATCAGGTACTTGCGCGAGAGTGCGGGCACCGCAAGGATAACTAGAAAAATGATGAGGGCCGCCACGGCGATGAAATGGACGTAAACGAGCAATGATTCGCTGGACCCTGTAACCACAAAAATTCCGATTCCCGCGATCCCGAAAGCCAGACCCAGCCCGATGACCGTCTTCAAAAACACCCGCATTTTTCCGACGCTCAATTCCAGCCACGCCAGCGAAACAACAGTCAAGAACAGATAGTCGATTGCCATCGTCAGAAAAGGAAGGCCGCTCCGCAGCCGGTTCGGCAGTGCCGCGACCACACTCGGCGCCTCAGCCAGGAGCAGCATCCCATACATCGCGCTCCATATCCCCAGCCACGCAAAGAGGCGCACTCCGCTCTGCCGGCGAACGGCCGCAAACGCACACGCAGCCGCACAGGCCACCAGCCCGATGAACACAAAAACCGTTCCGGACATGATGCCAACGACTTCGCTTTGCAGCATTGTCAAAACTTGTCCATGCAATCTCGCACCTCTAAAGCATAAAGCACCTCCAACAAATCTGTCGTTGCCGGAGGCAAAAGGCTAGCTTCCAACTACTACGCCATTTAGGGTCTATCGGATTGCAGTATTCTTATTCTGAAGGATGGTACAGCCTTAGAACGATAGGACGACTTTGACTTAGTTTTTTTCGGGCGGGTGCCCGATCCTCGCGATTTTGATTTGCGAGGGTGGGTCTGCTCCTCATTGTTTCTAACTGTCAGCTATCAGCTGGCGCCAAATATCAGTCCTTGATAATAGGCAATTCTTCCCTCACTACTCCCAATTCACTGCGGAATCGATGCTTGGCCTCATCAACCTCAAGCCGATTCTTGAGGACCACTTTCGCTTCCTCCGCGGCAGTGCGCAATTCCGGATGCCTATCGACATCGCTTATAGCCAAGGCGGCGCTGGCCAGGCGCCAAACGCAATTCTCCAGTTCGGTGAGCCGTTTCACGACTTCGGGCGCTGACGCCTGCGCCCTGACATAAGTATCGAGTGCGACTTCACCTTCGATCTTCTCGATGTATTCGGTAATTGTGGTTTCGCCATCGTTTACTGGATGGATGACCTGTGGAACGATGCCTGCCAGTGGATTGGGGTTTGGCATGAATTGGATTATAAATCCGAATTCGTTAGGCGGAAAGTCCAGCAAACGCCGTCAGGCAGGTAGCCACGCCTTAGTTAGAAGATGACTTGACGGCCGATTTACGTCATATATTATCGGACTTGATTTGGAGGTACCCATGGCGCGCATTCGCGTTTCGTGGCTAATATTGCCGCTGGCGCTCTTGGCGGCTTCCCCCTCATATCTTGCCGCTCAAGAACCTTTTGCTAACACTCATCCTTCCGGAATGAATCCCGATGTGGCCGCACATCCGGGCGTTGAAGATATGTACGTTCCACCCAAGCCCGGACAACCGTTCACGGGAAAATCAGTGGTGACGTGGACGAACCGGGATGGCTCCGCATCACATTTCGCGTTTATGAGCATGCTGGCGCGGGACTCGTCGGGAAAGCTCTACTTTGAAAGCCGTCGGAGAATGACGGAATCAGGGGAAATTCAGCCGCGCTGGAACTTCATCATCATTGACCCAAAAGAAAAGACGCGAACGACATGCTACGTCGCGACAAAATCGTGCCGGATTAACGCCTTTCGCCGCGACGCCTATGCGGATTCCGAAAAAACTGAGGAGGCTCCGAGGGCATCAACTACGGAGTCGGTAAGCTTGGGAACAAATGTGATGGACGCACTGACGGTCGAGGGCATACGCGAGACCACGTCCGTGGCCGCGGGTGCTTACGGAAATTCGAAGCCGCTGGTTATCACCAGAGAGCTATGGCATTCGCCGGAACTGGATTTGGATATCTCGATCACCAAGACCGACCCACGCAGCGGACAATTCACACGGAAGATCGAGATTCTTTCCCGTACGGAGCCGGAACCTCAATACTTCTCAATCCCTGGCGATTATACGTTTCTGGATAACCGGCCGACGGCGAAGAAATAAGGCCGGGTGCTGCAGCTTTCGTTGTTAGCGCTGGGATTTGGACTCTTCTCTACTCCTTGAAAGCCGATAACTACTCCGTCGGCAGGTGCCGCGCTTTGCCCGGGGTAGCCGAACTTCGCAACTCGCTCTTGCGAGGGCGGACCGGTAGAGATAGGAATGGCATATACTCCGCAGAGGAGCCCCAATGAAAAAGTTTAGTCTTCTGGTGTTGACGATGCTGGTCGCGACTGCGTGTCTGGCGAAGACGCGGAATTGGAAACAAGCGAAGATAGAAGCTACTTCGGAAACCGACGTTTCCCAGAAATTGCTGGGCAATAGAAATACTATGCACTACACCATTGAGACCGAGGATATGGTTTATTTTGCGGACTATAGCTTCACGCCGGGCCCGAAAACTGACAGCCACGCGCGGGATATTCCCGTAAATGAGTTAACGAAAATCGCCATCGAGGGGCACCACGCGTACGTCCTCGACGTCAATGGCAAAGAAATCAAACTGCATATCGTCAGGAAAGTTAAGAAATAGTCTTGCACCAGCTCCGGCCAGTCAGCAGAGAACGTCGGAGGTGCCTCAACCTTGTTTTACAGGCAGGGCTTTTGCCCAGCAAATCCATGCTACAGTCTTAGCTATGAGCACCAACTCCAAAAAACCAATTCTCTGGTCTCTAGTTTTTGCAGCCGCGATGATCGCCTCAGCCTTCCTTTTCAAAGGCAATTCCGCCCTATACTGGATTGAATCCGGCCTAATGGTGGCAGCGCTCACCTTCGTAGTCCTCAAGTCCCAGCGGCCCGTCTGCGTCCGCTAGCCAGCTTTTCTTTCATTTTGTTTGTCAACCGGGCGTTTCAAACTCCTGCGGCCAATTTTCAGATCACGATGCCAGCTTTTTGCTTCGCTCTCTGGGAGTTCGGTTTTAGCAAGAGCCTCAGCCAAGTCGCGCCCCGCACAGACTTTCTTCACAGTCAGGCACAAGGCGAGCGAAGGGTTTACTGTTCTTCAAAAGCACGAAGGTTACGTTCTGGTAGTGCACGCGGTTTACACAATCGGCAAAATTGCGCGAAGCCTCTGTTACGCTTATGCTGACTTTCCTCATAATCTAATCATCAGGATATCCGATTTCTTGCTGATCTCAAGCCAACAAAGTCCTGCGAAACTGGCCTCGTCAAGCACACTTAATGTTTCGTTCCACCCGCCGATGTTGCAAGTCTTCTCAGCGCACTCAGTGCCCTCTGCGTTAAAATACACATTCCACGCCGCCCCTAACTAAAGATTTCGCTTCCCACCCCGTTTGCCACCGTGCTATAATTTCTGTGTAGCGTATTGCGCCTCGCTTTCCGCGAGGCTTTTTTATTTCCAATTCAATTCTTAGGAGACACCCATGTCCTTTTATCAAGGGGACCGCACACCCCTGTGTTCTTTTACATGATCGCCAACCGAAAAGAAGTTCGGACCGCACAGTAAGAAAATGAGCAAAAGAGAGGGAGTCCCAAAATGGGAATTCTGGAAACCGCAAAGCCTGCAATCATCATCTGTACAAGAGACCGCGCCCGCGCCACGGCATTCTATCGCGACACCTTGGGGCTAACTCTAGCCCACGAGGACAACTTCGCTGCCGTTTTCAACACAGGCGGGGCTACCCTACGGGTCTCCACAGTGGCTGATTTCAAGCCCCACGACCACACCATCCTCGGCTTCCAAGTCCCGGATGTGCACGCCACCGTCAGAGCCCTGCGCGAAAATGGGGTCACCTTCGACCTCTATCCAAGCTTCCGCCAAGACGAACTCGGCGTCTGGACCGCCCCCGGAGGGTCCGTAAGTGTCGCCTGGTTCAAAGACCCCGACGGCAACGTGCTAAGCGTGACAAACGCTTGAAGGAATCTGGCGTCCCCATGCCCCTGCCGTCGAATTTCAAGCTTCATCGAACGTGATGTAACCCCTGTGGAATTAACACCCTCCATAAGTGTTGATTCTAAGTAACTTTATCCCATTTAGAATCAGCGTTTACGCAAAATCTAGGGGTGGGCTGGTTATTGTTAACCAGAGTGGGACAGACTTCAGTCTGTCTCTCTTCTACGCTAGCCAGATTCAACTTTCGAGGTAGGAAAGAATTCGCGGAAGCCATCGGGCTCTGAACCTAACCGGCCAACCAAAGAAGCAAGCGTTCACGTCAATCCCCTATGAAATATCAAGCTCGCTTAACCTCTTCGGGAACTGCGCAACGGACCGCGGCGCAACTCCGCTGCATCGCGATCGATCGATACCAGCCCCTCAGCGTTTCCATGCCTCCCGGCACTCTGCTGAACCACACCAGCGGCCTCGCCCACCAAATCTCGCGCGCCAGCGCCACCACTGCTTCCGCTCCCCCATACTGCCGCCCATCCGAAAGCAAGAGCCGTATCTCGCGCAACAATTCATCGGGAGTCATTCCGAGCAAAGCCCCCACTCGCGGATCCTGCAACGGCGCAAGCGCGAGTCCTCTATGCTCCAAAATCGGCGCAAGCCATCGCGCAATCCGCGTGCAAAACACGCACTCCGCGTCAAAAAACAGCCACCCTCGCGCGTGCCGCCCCTTCCCGTCCGTAAACTCCGATGTCAGCGAAATCATTGGCTCTCTTCTTCTCTGCGACCTCTGTGACCTCTGCGTTAAAAGCCACCCTGAACCAACGTCATAAGCTCAGCCGTGAGCAACTAACCTGCCTTCTTCCCCAGCAGAGTGAAGACCTTACCCCTCAACTTTCCCACACCTTTCAACGTCGAAGTCGGCATCCGCAACACTTCGTCAAACAGCCCCGCCATAATCGTCAAAAACTCCAGCATGCTCTCGAGACGCTCCCGCGTATACGGATCGCCCTGAGCGTTCGCCTTGGACTCCGCCACGCATTCCGCCAAAACCCGCAAGGTTGGATCGATCTCCCGCCGCTTCCGCTCCTCGGAGACAATCCGGAAAATCTCCCAAACATCTCTTAGAGACTCAAAATGGTCGCGCCGATCGCCCAAAACATGCACCACGCGCACAATTCCCCACCCCTGCAGCTCACGCAAACAAGTGCTCACGTTGGACCGCGCCACCGAAAGGGTGGTGGAGATTTCGTCGGCGGGCACCGGGACCGGTGAAAGGAAAAGCAGCGCGTGGACCTGCGCGACGGTGCGGTTAATACCCCAACGGGTGCCCATCTCGCCCCAGTGCAGAATGAATTTCTGGGCTACGGGCGAAAGCGCGGCTTTTGTAGTGTCTGTCATTTCTGTTGTTTCTCTCTGTACAGAAGTTACCGTAAAGACGGCATTTTGTCAAGCTCTTTTCCCTGCTTTTGTGCGATTCTCGCCGGCTAACTAGAGAAGAGCAGCATCTCCGCACACCTGTTCCTTTTCCATCCTTCCCGGCCATTTACACCTGCATTCTCGTTTGTCAAAGTTGTGGCAGCGAGGATGTTGTGCCCTTGAGCCTCTCCAGAACACGCCATTGCAGACCCGCTATCGCAGCGCTCGGAGTGCTCGGTGCTTTCGCCTGCGCGTTTATCACTCTTGCAGCTCGCCAGAAACCTGCTCAGAACATTTCGCCTGATGACTCAGCCATCGCTTCCGTCTGTCCCGTCGTTTACCCCGACGATCAATCGCCTGCCTCTCGCGGCTACCACTACACATTCTTCGGAAACGCCTTCTTCATCAATGATGAAGGCTATCTTCTGACCGTCGCCCACGTCCTCGAAACCTTTCGCGACGGCGGCCAGCCGTACATTCTTGTGAATCGGCCTAATTCCCCGCCCAAGCTTTTGCAGGTCACTGTGATCGCCAAAGATCTACCGCACGACGTAGCCATTCTCCACGCCACGCCAAATCCTTTCGTCAGCAAGTACAGTGTTGCGTTTCTCCCGCTGGCGGCTGACGCAGCCGTTCGCGGGCAATCTGTTCTTGCCCTCTCGCTACATCCTCAGCGGCTCCAGGATGCGCACAGCTTTGAGTTGCAGCGCGAAGACTCGTCACCCGGTACTGTCCTGAGTTACGAGTCCACGCAGCTTGAGAAGTCCGCGCCGGCCGTCGACGTTTTTCTGCTCAGCCATCCGGTAGTGAAAGGCCAGAGCGGCTCGCCGGTCATCTCAACCGACTCACATTCAGTGGTAGGCCTGGTCGAAGGCCTGTGGTTGCGCGGCACTCCTCTCTCCATTGCCAAATCCAGCGCGCTGCCGACCGGAACTCCTGGAGCCGCCATCCCGATTCGCTACGCCATAGCACTTCTGGAGCAACACGGCATCGCTTGGCATCCGGCGAAGTCTTCACCTGCTGAGAGCGCTACGCACCCACCAGTCCGATAGCCCGCACGCCGTTCTCGAAGAAACGCGACGCGATCTGTTAGTTCAAGTGATCGACGAGCATGATGTTGCTGTTTTCTTCGTCGATTTGGGAGAAGAGAAGGTAGCGTCCGTCGGGGGAGATGGACAAACCGGAAGCGAAGTTCTTTTCAATACTAAAAACCTGACGGGTCTTTTTTGTGGAGAAATCATAGAAGAGCAGTGACTTTGGTTTGTCGCTGGGCACGAAGTAGATGCCGCCGGAAACCAGCGTCCACTGGTTTGCATCCTCGATCGCAGGCATTCCCGGAACGTCGGACACAGATGAGGCACCGTTGAGGGCGAGCATGCCCAGACCGGTGTTGGAAACACGCCGAGCGAAATAGAGGGAATTGCCGTCGAACGATTCGAGAGAATTCGCGCCATCGGGGAGAGTAAGCAGAAGCGAAGCGTCCCCTCCGGTTGCGGGACAACGATAGATTTTATGGCCGATGGTCTCGTAGGAGCGAAAGTAGATCCACTTACCATCGCGGGACCAAGTGGGAGAGGAGATCTCCGGAACGTTAGTCACTAGTTTTCGCGGGACGCGTTCGTCGATGTCGACAATATAGATTTCGTGGTGGCCCAATCTGCGCATGTCAAAGGCAAGCTTCTTGCCATCCGGAGACCAATTGGGCGGACTCGCGCCCTCGGGCAGATTAGTAATCTGCACCAAATTGCTTCCGTTGAGGTCCTGCATCCAGATGTTCCAGGGCCCGCCACGATTGGAGTGGAAGGCAATGTGTTTGCCATCGGGCGAGAACTGCGCGGCACTTTGCTGCCTCGTGGAAGAGATGAGTTTGACGGGAGGAATATCTGGGTGGAACAGGTCCTTTCGCCAGATGTTGGAGTTATTGGAGGTAACGGTGTAAGCGAGTTTGTCACCTTTCGCGGAGAGAGCTGGCCAGATGGCTTCCGGCACTCCGAAGAAATGGCGCGGCGACCCGCCAGCGAGGGGGTACTCAGTGAGCTCCGGCCCTCTTTCCGTCAGCTCGCTGATCACCAATCGATTCCCAGCGCGGGACCAGGCAAATCCGGCGGGGAAATTCTTTATTTTTGTGACCGGCCGAGAGGCTCCGCCAAGACCAGCAAGAGTGTAGACCTCAAATTCGCTAAGGTTGCGTACACAGAGATAGATAAAGCCGTTGGGTGTAAGAGAAAAATTCAAGTTGGCTTCATGCAAACAGTCAGGATTGTGAGGGACGGGGGTGATGTCGAGGGTTTCGGTCGACAAGAGAAACATTCGGTCACCGGGTCGGTCTGGAAGCGCATCATCGAAAGAGATCCACTTTCCATCGGGTGACCAATTGATTTGCGAGGCTATGTCGTAGGGAATATGGGTGGAGCGGAGCTTCCTTTCGGGGCCGCCGAGAGCGGGCACGACGTAGAGGCCAGTATCGGCGCCAGCAAGGCGATGAAAAGCGATTTGCGTTCCATCGGGAGACCAAGCCGAGCTAATCCATTCAGAGGGGTGGCGCGTCAGACGGAGGAGCGTCTCGCTGCCGATGACTTTGACATACAAATCAAAACCTTTACCGCCTGAGGCGGGATCGCCGTTCCAAGCGAAGGCTATACGGGATCCGTCTGGAGAAAACGCGGCGGCCGTTTCAATTCCGGGAAAGGAGGTAAAAGGCACGGGACTCAGCGTGTTTGCAGAGTCAGGGGGCTTCTGACGCATGAAATAGCCGACGAGGATGACGGCGACGCCGAGCGAGATTCCGATGGCCCAGGCTGCGGCCTTCCATTGGCGCACGAGAGGCTGGTCGTGCACGATGGCCTCAGGCGGAGCGGGTGCGACGGGCGGGGTCGCAAATTCCGCTGGGGGCTCGATGGTACCGATGAAGCGGTAACCGCGCTTGGGAAGGGTCTCGATCCAACGAGGGCGATCCGCGGAATCATGCAAAGCATCGCGCAGGCGATTGACGGTGGCATTCAGGCCATGCTCGAAATCGACAAAAGTGTCCGAGGGCCAGAGCAACGAGCGAAGCTGTTCGCGAGTGACGAGGTCGCCCGGGTGGTCCAGGAGCATTTGAAGGACTTGAAAGGACTGTGCGGGAACGCGGATGCGCTTCCCGTTGCTGAACAATTCCCCGGTCGGGAGATTGGCCTCAAACGGGCCAAAACGAACTTTTGATGATCCGTTGGCCGGGGCTTGCGGCATAAAGCACCCAATTTAGGGCGAGCATAACATATAAGTTCAAGTGCACAACAAACAATCGAAATCCGAGCAAGCCATTTGCCTTCATCGGCTTAGGGTGTGACATTTCTGTGACCGCAATGTGCTCCCGGGGGTATTGAGATCAATCGCCATTCCATTACATTCGCTGACCATCGGATCGTTTCCGACAAAGAACGATCCGAGACAATCCGCCAAAACAGCCCGAGGACATCGCAGGCGAACGGCGGCGCACAACCAGAAGGAATAGGAGAAAACGAATGAAAGTGGCGCGTGCAGTGGTACGAACTTTTGCGGTGGTAGGGCTTGTGGTATTGATTTGGCCGAGCGGTTCGAAGGCGCAGACGCCGTCGGCGAATGTCAGCGTTTTTGCAACGGGACTGAATAATCCACGGGGTTTGAAATTTGGGCCGGATGGAGAGCTGTATGTGACGGAAGGCGGAGCTGCGGGGACAACATCCACGGTGGGGCAATGCGAGCAAGTGCCTGCGCCGGTGGGACCGTATACGGGCGGATTCACGTCAAGGATCTCAAAGATTGACCGGCACGGAAACGTTTCCACGGTGATCGATAATTTGCCGTCGAGCGAAACGAGCGCGGCGCAAGGGAATCTGGTGAGCGGCGTTTCGGACATCGCATTTATCGGCGACGACATGTACGCGATAACGGCTGGGTCCGGTTGTTCGCATGGTTTGGCGCACACGGACAACGGCGTGTTTCGCGTGTTGCCGGGCGGCAAGTGGAAAATGATCGCGGACTTAAGCGAATTTCAGAAAGCCCATCCAGTAGCGAATCCGAATCCAGCGGATTTCGAGCCGGATGGAACGTGGTACAGCATGGTATCGGTGCGGGGGAATCTGTATGCCGTCGAACCGAACCACGGCGAGCTGGATGAAATAACTCCTTGGGGAGATATCCGGCGCATCGCAGATATTTCCGCGTCGCAGGGCCATATCGTGCCGACGGCGATGGCGTATCACGGAGATTTCTTTGTGGGAAATCTCGGACTCTTTCCTATCGTGGATGGATCCTCGAAGATTTTGAAGATTTCTCCCAGCGGCAACGTGAAAACGGTGGTGACGGGAGTAACGACCGTGCTGGGCGTGGCGTTTGACCGCGAAGGATTTCTCTACATTTTGGAAAATACGACAGGCAATCCTTTCCCGACGCCGGGAACCGGTGAAGTCTTGCGAGTGACGAAGGACGGGCTAGAGGAGATCGCGACGGGTTTGTCTTTGCCGACGGCAATGACCTTTGGACCCGACGGCGTGCTTTACGTGTCGAATGTCGGTTTCGGACCGCCGCCAGTGGGCCTGGGACAGATCGTCAAGATCACAGTCCCGCGAAGCTCGGAGTGCAAGAAGGTCGCCGGCGCGACAGTCTTCGATCTCGACAACTAGCGGATGTTTTGACTCAGGTTGTACGACCACACCCTAAACGTCGAACGCGCCTCGTCGCTGCTGAATGCGGAAGCTAAAAGTAGCATTCAGAGAGCGGCGAGGCGCCTGAGTTTTAAGAAAGGCATCCTAGGAAACCCGTGCATTTTCTAGGTCTGAAAGTCTGCTAGGGGATGACAACTAGCCTGCGGGTGCGTTCCGCGCGTTGCCAGGCTCGTTCGATATCGGCTAGCGGAACTTTTTCAGTTTCGATGCGCAGCGTGCCTGCGGCTCCCCATGCGAGGACTTGTTGCATTGCGGCAACTAGTACTTCTCGGGCTGGCATTCCGGCGGTTCCCAGAATAGTTAGAGCCGTGCTGCGGAGGACCGCCGCGGGCAAAGAGATATTTGGGCCGGCGCTCTCTCCTACTTGCAGAAGGCGAACCTCGGGATTCGCGGCGGCGAACTCGTGGCGCGTGATTGCTGCGAGAAGCACTTCCGTGGGGCGACCCCAAACATAGTCGATGATTACGTTGAATCCGGCCTCGCCAGCTTCGCCTGCAAATTGTTTCTTCAAATCCTCATCGGGCTGATTGAGTTGAATCGTGGCATCGGCACCCAGGCCGCGGAGTTTTTCCAGCGCTTCGGGATTTCGCCCTGCACCGATTACCCGGCCAGCTCCGAGCAGCTTCGCAATTTGCACGGCGATAGTTCCGGTGACTCCCGTCGCGCCCAAGATCAGAACAGTCTCGCCCTTCGTGACCTTGGCGCGGCTGTTTAGAGAAAGTAGCGCCGAAACACCTGGATTCGGTAGGGCCGCAGCTGTGGCGTCGTCCATTTCCTTAGGCACCGGAAAACAAAATCCTGCGGGAACGACGGTAAGCTCCGCCATGGCACCATACGGCCGGCGCGGGCCTCCAAAGAAGACTCGCGATCCATCCGCAAGTTGGCCAACGCCGTCGGCCCCGCAAACCACCGGAAGCTCGCGCGGACTTGCGTAGTGGGATCCGGCAGCGAGTTGCTTATCGATTGGTTTCAGGGACGCGGCTAGCACGCGCACAATCGCTTCGCCCGGTCCCGCGGCCGGTTCTGCGAAATCCTCGTAGCGCGGAGGTTTGCCCAACTCGTGTAGTACGGCCGCTTTCATCCGGGTTCTCGTTTCTGTCGTAGACCGCTCTGGGATAGGCTTCAGAGCTGGAGTGCTGTGATTTGCATGGCAGTATGCCATGGTTTGACTGGGAGTTAATCAGCACACTCGGGCAAGGACGGGCACAGCGGTGCTGTGCCCCTACGGGAAATTTGGCTCGTTTCGGTTGTGGATGGAGAGACCGCCAAGCCGATGCCCGTTGCCGGAGGCAATCCTTTATGTTGTCATATCAAACCCCGCACGTCTGAGGAGCGTCATGACAGCTAATGATTTTCGCAAACTGGCTTTGGGTTTTCCGGAAACGGAAGAGCGTGCACACATGAATCACCCGGATTTTCGTGTGGCCGGAAAGATCTTCGCCACGCTCGGCTACCCAGACAAGTCCTGGGGCATGGTGAAGCTGACTCCAGTTGAACAAGAAATGTTTGTCGAAGCCGAGCCCGCTGTATTTGTCCCAGCCAAAGGCGCGTGGGGACGCCAAGGCAGCACCACTGTGAATCTCAAAGCCGCCAAATTAGCAACGATGCGGCGAGCTTTGGCGGCAGCTTGGCAACTTGCGGCACCGAAGAATCTTGTTCAAGGAATCCCCGCCAAAACAGCTGCAGCTTCTAGTGAGGCTCCGAAGGAGAGGGCCGAACGTGGCTCTCGAAAGAAATCCCGCGGTTCGTCAAAATCTCGCGAGCGCGGACGGAAAAAAGGCTGATCCCTGGATAGCGATGTCGATTTTGGGGGAGCTGTTCGTCTAACGGGTAGGAGGCAACAACAATGCAATTTTTACTGCTGATTTATCACGCCGAGGTGGAGTGGAACAAGCAGACTCCCGCTGAAATGGGCGTGATGTACCAGGATTATATGAAGTTCACGCAGGAAATTAAGGACAGCGGCAACTACATCGGCGGCAATCCGCTCAAACCCGTGTCTACAGCAACCACCGTTCGCGTTCGCAACTCGAAGAGGGTGGTGACCGACGGACCCTTCGCGGACACCAAAGAGCAACTGGGCGGCTACTACCTGGTGGAAGCCAAGGACTTGGACGAGGCGCTTTCGATTGCGGCGCGCATACCCGGGGCGCGGGGCGGGTCCATCGAAGTGCGCCCCATCGCCTCCATGGAACAAGCCGCTCAGGCTTAGGAAATGATTGGCCGAAGAGCGGGCAAGCGCTGAGCGCTGACCCGTCATTTGGCTGAATTTCTGACTGATGTTGACAATCCCTCAGCCGCGGGGTGAGATGAATCTCACCCCCATGGATTTAGGAAAACTCCACCGCGAAGAATCTGGACGCATTCTATCGACACTGATTGGTCTCCTTGGCGACTTTGATCTCGCCGAGGAGATGCTGCAGGAGGCGTACGCGACCGCGCTGCAAAAGTGGCCTGCGGATGGCGTGCCGGCGAATCCGCGAGCGTGGCTGATTCGTACGGCACGCAACCGCGCGATTGACCGATTGCGGCGCGATCGACGGTTCGATGTGAAACGGGAGGAGATTGCGCGGTACACGGAGCATATCGCGTCCGCTGACGCTGATTCGGCTGATTCTACCGCTTTCGCTGATTCCACCGAAGAAATGTTTCCCGATGATCGTTTGCGGCTGATATTTACGTGTTGCCACCCGGCGCTACCGGCGGAGGCGCAAGTGGCGCTGACGCTGCAAACGGTGTGCGGCGTGACCACTGAAGAAATTTCGCGGGCGTTTTTGGTGCCGCTGTCGACGATGGCGCAGCGGCTGGTACGCGCAAAACGAAAAATTCGAGATGCGGGAATTCCCTATCGTGTGCCATCTCAGAAAGACTTGCGCGACCGCCTCGATGCGGTTTTGCTGGTCGTTTATCTCATTTTCAATGAGGGCTATATGGCGAGCAGCGGCGACGCGCTTATTCGCCGCGAACTTTGCGCTGAGGCGATTCGACTGGGGCGAGTTCTTCGCGAGTTGCTGCCGCAACAACCTGAGGCGCAAGCGTTATTGGGATTGATGCTGCTTCATGATTCGCGGCGCGATGCCCGCGTCGGGGCTGATGGCGAATTGATTCTGCTGGAGGAACAAGATCATACGCTGTGGCATTGGGAGCAGATCAAGGAAGGCACGGACCTTGTGGAAACAGCGCTCAAGAATGGCGCTATAGGGCCTTATGCGGTGCAAGCTTCGATTGCCGCGCTTCACGCCAATGCCAAGACGCCGCAAGAAACGGATTGGCTGCAAATTGCGGGACTCTACGACATTTTGTTGCGGCAGAATCCTTCGCCGGTCATCGAAGTGAACCGCGCGGTGGCAGTAGCGATGGGTCGCTCTCTCGAAAAAGGGCTCGCGCTTCTTGACGATCTCGACAAGCGTGGCGAGCTTTGCGAGTTTCATCTTCTCCCTGTCGCCCGAGCCGATGTGTTACGCCGCCTGGGAAGAACCGCTGAAGCAGTAGAAGCTTATCGCCAAGCGCTCGCGCTGGCCACGAACGATGTGGAACGCCGATTTCTGCGGCGTATGCTCGCCAAACTTGAGCACTGAAGCTCAGTTTTTGCCTCCCTGGGAATTATGACCATGGTATAATGACCATAGTTTCAGTGAGGTTTCGTATGAGAAAGATGGCTGCAGGTGCCTTTAAGACGAACTGTCTCGCGGTTATGGACGAGGTGCAGGCAAAACGTGAGACGGTCATTATCACCAAGCATGGCAGGCCGGTGGCAAAGCTTGTGCCAGTCGAACCAAATGAAAAGCAAGATGACATTTTTGGCTTTCTGATAGGGAGGGGTACCGTCACGGGAGACGTGGTCTCACCCGCGCTTACTCCCGAAGAGTGGGGCAATCTCTATTGATTCTTGTCGATACGCACGTCGTTGTATGGCTGGCATTTGATCAGGCTCGACTCTCTCAAAAAGCGAAGATGGCCATAGACGAGGCCCGCAAAAATGGTGATGGCTTGGCGATCTCCGCCATCACGCTTTTGGAATTGGCGGCGCTCGCAAAAAAGGGAAAATTCATCATAAACATGAGCCTCGAATCGTTTCTGCAGGAAATCGAAGCGCGTTTCGTCGTTCGACCGATCACTGGCCGTGCTTGCGCACGCACGGCGGGACTTCCAGTAAGCTACCCCAAAGATCCGGCAGATCGCATTATCGGAGCTACCGCACTGGTCGAGGGAATGGCTTTGGTAACCGCTGACCTCGAGATTCGCCGATCAAGAGCAGTCCAAACAATTTGGTGAAAACGATTTGCGCAACTCAAAAGCGCCAGCTGGGCTGGCGCACTCCAAAGATGCGAGTAGGAAAAGTGTGTGGCGCGCCTGCGGCAAATAGGGCGATAATCCTCCGCCGTGCGCGCGGGTGTGCGGCGCAAATCGTCAGCACGCACGAGGAGAAAACTGCAATGAAGGCAGGCACTTGGGACTACCTACGGGCGCTGGTGGCTATTGTGTTTCTTGCTTGCTGTGCGGCGCGGGGCGACGGGCAGCAGGCCGCCGTCAAAGGGCCCGCGACTCTCGATATGACGCTGGCGAAGCCGGAGGCGGTGGGATTTTCTTCGGAGAGGTTGGAGCGGCTGCACGCACTGATGCAGCAGGTGGTGGATCAGAAGCAACTTCCGGGTGCGGTGACGCTACTGGCGCGGCACGGCAAAGTCGTGGACTACCGCACGTACGGCATGCGCGATGTGGCGAGCGGGGCGCCGATGACGCGCGACACGATCTTTCGCGCGTTTTCGATGACTAAGCCGGTGACCGGTGTAGCCATGATGCTGCTTTACGAGCAGGGGAAGTGGCTGCCGTCGGACCCGATTTCAAAATACATTCCGGAATTCGCGCACTTGAAAGTGTGCAAAGGAGTGGACGGCGCGGGAAACATGATTTTGGAAGAGCCCATTCATCCACCAACAATGCAAGAGCTGATGACGCACTCGGCGGGATTTGTGTACGGATTCTTCGGCGAGACGCCGGTGGACAAAGAATATCGGAGATTGGGCGTGATGCAGTCGAAATCGCTGCGGGAGTTCATCGAGAAGCTGGCGAAGATTCCGCTGGCGTACCAGCCCGGGACGAAGTGGGTGTATAGCGCTTCGATGGATATTCAGGGTTACATCATTGAAAGGCTATCAGCGCAGACCCTGCCGGATTTTATGCAGGACCATATTTTTAAGCCGCTGGGCATGAAAGATAGCGGCTTCGTTGTGCCAGCTGACAAGAGAGGGCGTCTTGTAACGGTCTACCGCAGCAATGAGAAAGGCGAAGTGATTCCGGCGCCAGGGTTCGGCGGCGAATACACGGAGCAACCGGGGATGCCTTCTGGAGGCGGCGGGCTGGTGACGACAGCAGAGGACTATTTTCGTTTTGCGGAGATGCTAGCGGGCGGCGGTGAACTGAATGGCGTGCGGATTCTATCGCCGGCGTCGGTGCAGTTGATGAGCACGAACCATCTGGCGGCGAGTCTTTTGACGGGTGAGTTTGGAATCGGCGCTCAAGTGATGCGCCCAGGATTGGGTTATGGATACGATTGCGCCGTGGAGTACGACCCGTTGGAGGCCAATCTGCCCGATGGGCGCGGCACATTTTTTTGGGATGGAGCGGCGGGCACGTGGTTCTGGATAGACCCGACAAACGATGTGGTTTTCATCGGAATGGTACAGCGTGTGTTGGGGCCGGATAGCCCTCAGGTGGAGTATCAGAGCCGGCCGGTTGTTTATCAAGCGCTGGTGAATCCGAAAAAGTGAAGAACGCGCAAGGATGGCAGATAAGTCTGGCTGCGAATTGCGCCACTCATCTATGTCTGGTCGTGAGAACGGAAGATGGCGACTCGGTCTGTTTCTAGCTTCCCAATTGCGCTTAGCCATTGCTCTTCGGCGACGACCTGCGTGCACGGGCCGAATGTGCAGACTCGAATCTCTCGCTTAACGGCTTCCTGTCGCAGCGAGTTCAGTACATCCCGCAGGATGGCGCCACTAAAAGGCGTGTACATATAGAATACAGTGCCGTGGGATAAGTCCGCAGCGCGAGCGTCGCCCTGGATAAATCTCACGCTGTTCAGGTTTAGCGATTGAACGCTCTTGCGGCCACAATCGACGTAGGACGGCTCGAGTTCGATCCCGGTGCAGTTAACGCTGGTGCAAATGGAAGCCATCAAAGTTACGTGACCCAGCCCAGAGCCGAGATCGATCAGATAGTCCCGCTCAGTGAGAGCTGTTCGGCCGATGAGGTCAAAGATATGGCGCGCAGGGGTCGGCTGATAAGCGACCATTTCGGACTGTAACTGGACGACCTCGGCCGACGGCTCTTCAAACTGCAAGACTCCGCTCATCCATTCGTCCAGATAGTCATAGCCTCTGGAATTCATGAGATTAGCTGCATCATCCCCATCGGGCACCCACTCAAGCAGACTGGCCCTGCCTGCGCCGCGCTGAATATCTCGACGGATGCTCTTGTATAGGATGAGATTGACAGACTCCAATCTAGAGTAAATCGCCCTCGCCCGGTGAAGAAGCGTTGTTGCGATAGTTTGCCCAGTTGGCCCCTCTGGAAGGCAGGCGTCAAGATCGTCGAGGGCCTCGATACGTTGACGCAAATGGCGCGGTTCTTCTAGCGAACGATCTTGTTCCAAGTCTTCGATGAGGCTCGCAAGCGCAGTCTCGATAGGCATTCTGTCGCTACAAATAGGAATGATATTGGAAGCTCTGGAAAAGTAGCCGCAAAAAATGGCGCGCCCGGAGAGACTCGAACTCCCGACCCTCTGGTTCGAAGCCAGATGCTCTGATCCAACTGAGCTACGGGCGCGTAAAAAGCATTATAAACCTTGGCGGCTGGCTGCACCACAATTTCACCTACATGCACCTGAGTGAGGCTTGACCTGCCCGGTCAGTGCGCGACGGGGCGCGTCAGTTCGACGTAGGACGCGAGACTGTAGTGCGCGGGTTCCTCAGTGGCTTCAGCGTTGGCTTCGCCGGTTAGCTTTCCGTTGCGCTGCCACAGCTCGAGATGTACAGCATGGCGGTGTTTGCCGGCGTCCGGCGTCGGAATTGTCGCGGCGAAGTGGCCGTCGAGCATTTTGTCTTCCCACTGAGCGTCATTGAGCAGGGTTTCGAGTTGGTCGCCGAGCTTGACGTGGATGTCGCCATCCGGTTGAAAAACTAATTGGAGCGGAATTGTGCCTTGCCAGGTGCGCAGAGTGCCGGTCCATGTGCCGAGAAGATCTGGAGTCGGGTGGTAAAGATCTTTTGGTGTTTCTGGAGGCTTGCCTTCGGCTGCGAGCGCTTTTGCGTAACGCGGAATCATAATACCGGCGATTTCGCGCTCGATTTGTGGGACGGCGGCGCTGCCGCCCGTGTTGGTTAAGACGACGACGGCCAGATCTTCCTCAGGGTAAATGCGCATGACCGTACTTACACCAGGCATGCCGCCGCTGTGGCCGAAAACCTTCACTCCGTGGTCGTTGAGACTACCAAAGAAACCGAGGGCGTAGAACGGGCCTTTCGGACTCATCTCCGTGATTCCTTGGTGCATCAGGTCGATGGTTTCGTCGGTGAGAATCTGCTCCTGGCCGGCGATGTGGTTTTTGAGATGGAACATGGCAAAACGAATGAGATCGTGCGAGCTGGAATAAATCGCCGACGCTCCTAGATGATCGAACGTATAGAAAGGAAGCGGGTGCAACTTGGAGTCGTAGCGAGCGGCGGCGTAGCGTTCGAGGCCAGGACCGATGCCTGAGGAGGTGTGCGTCAAACCGAGCGGGGCGAAGACCAGCGTTTGCATGGAATCTTCATAGCTAAGACCGGAAACGAGGGAAACGATGTGGCCGAGAATGCCGTAGCCGAGATTGGAATATTGGAAGAGTTCGCCAGGTGGGTTGACGAGGATTCCGTAGCGCAAAATCGTGTCGTCCATGGGCGGGTCGCGGTAGTCTTCGTTGGCATAAAAAAATTGCCAGTGCAGAGGGAGGCCTGAAGTGTGGCTCAGAATGCGGCGGAGGTCGGCGCCGGAGGCGTCGCCAGCCAGGCCAGTGAGCTTTGCGGCACCGAGGTAATCGTTGGCCGGGGCGTCGAGGCGCAGCTTGTCTTTTTGCACCAGCTCCATGACGGCGGTCGCGGTGAATGGCTTGCTGATGGAGGCGAGCGAATACATCGTGTCGGAAGTTGCTGGCTGAAGTTGCTCGCGATCTGCCCAGCCGAATCCTTGCTCCCAGATGATTTTCCCGTGCTGCGCGACGGCTACGGAGACGGAGGGCAGCTTGTCTTTCTGGATGACCTGGAGGATTTTTGCGCGCTCGGCGTCGAAACGGGGATCTGCGGCTCCGATGCTGCCAGTTTGGACGGGCACTTGCGCCACCGCGGGCAGAGCGGCTGTCGCCGCAAGGCACACTGCAACCAGTAAAGATAAGCGCAGCCGCCGTAAAGGCTTTTTGACTTGGACCATACGTCCCCCTGTGGATAGAGTTATAAGGGGCTACGATAGCCTAACGATGGAAAAGCGCAACAAATGTTTCAGCTCGCGAGGTTGAGCCGAGATGGGAACGATGAACGGCGGCTGAGGTGCGGCTCTTCAACCCACCGCCTGCATTGCGGAGACTAACTCCGGAATATCAATTTTGATGAGAGTCCCTTGGCCGGGGCGGCTTTCGATCTGCAAGTGAAAATCGGCGCCGTAGAGGACGCGCAGGCGCTCGCGGACGTTGCTCAGGCCGATTCCCTCGACGTACACGTGTGGCATTTTTTCTTCAGAGATGCCGACGCCATTGTCTTCGATTTCGATGTGAAGACGGCCATCGCGATTCGTGGTGCGCAGCTGGATTTTCCCGCCGTCCAGTTTTGGTGCGAGGCCGTGTTTCAGGCAATTTTCGACGATCGGTTGTAACAGCATGCTGGGGACGAAGGCTTCGAGCGTTTCTTCGTCGATCTGTTTGATGATGTCCAGGTTGTCCTGACCGAAGCGCGCGACCTCGATATCGAGATAGTCGTCAATGAATTCTAGTTCTTCGCGCAGCGGCACAAAGGTTTCGTGTTTGCGGAGGAGGCGACGCAGGATATTGCTGAGCTTGAGAACCACCTCGCGCGCGTTATCGGGGTCGAAGCGAATCAGAGCGGAGACGGTGTTCAGCGTGTTGAAAAGAAAATGCGGGTTGATTTGCCGGGAGAGTGCATCCATGCGCGCTTTGAGCAGTAGCTGCTGGTGGCGTTCGAGGTTCATCTCGATGCGCGTGTTATTCCAGATTTTAAGCGGCGCGGCTACCGACATCAGCGTTGCAATCACCGTCAGAACCAGCCACCAATCCCACTGCGGATGAATCGCGAAGAGCCACTTGGGCTTGGTGGCATGCACCAACGCCACACGGCCGAGCTCGAGTCCGACGCAAACGGCCAGCGGCGCCATTTCCCAGGAAAGCTGGCCTTTTTTCAGCAGCCGAACTACGGCTTTCGGAATGTTCAGAAACGTGAACGGGCCGAAGTTCCAAATGTCTTCTTTGTTGGGGATCGCTTGGCGAATCAGTCCTCCCAGCAATCCTGCTGTCGCCGCTGCGGGCATCGCCAACCACTCGTGAGAGATAAGAGCGGGAATCGTGACAATCGCTCCGCCAATTGGCCCCACCACGCGGCCGCCGAGCAGTCCCATTAAAAAGGCACCCTCGAGCGAAAGGTCCGCAAACTGGTAAGGATAGCCAACGAGGCGCAGCGTTACGCCGAGGATCAGCGGCGGGGTCATGAACAGCATCAGCTTGAGTTTTTGGTCGGGGTCGCGTTCCTCGGTAAACAGCACGCGACGGAAGGTATTCCAGCGGGCGAGCAATGCGGCGATAGAAGAGGCCACGCCCACCTTCAGCAATAGGGTGAAGAGGAGGTCGCGAACTGCCGTTGCCTTATCCATTGTTGAGCTACGCGCGCTTCTTTGCTAACGCTAGCCAATCGGTCGCGGGATGTAAAGGCTCTATTGGCGCACCTGTTATACTTCTGATTGCATATGAATAAAAATTCGCAAAAACGAAAACAGTCGAAAGAAACAGAGCCGCCGGTCAAACTTGTCGCCGAGGCGGCGCTTCCCACGCGGCACGGACGTTTTACGATTCATGGATTCAAGGGGAGCGGGCCGTTAGATGAAGCCATCGCTCTGGTGCGCGGCAAACTCAACGGAAAAACCGCGCCGCTCGTGCGCGTGCACTCACAATGCCTCACAGGGGACGTGCTTGGCTCACTGCGCTGCGATTGCCGTGCGCAACTCGAACTCTCGCTCAAGAAAATTGGTCAGGCAGGCTCTGGAATTCTGCTCTATCTGCCGCAGGAAGGCCGCGGCATCGGGCTCATGAACAAGCTTCGCGCGTATCAGCTGCAGGATGGTGGGATGGACACGGTCGAGGCCAACGAAACGCTAGGATTCGCCGCCGACGAGCGCGACTACGACTTTCCCGCGCAAATTCTGAAAAAACTCGGAGCCACGAAAATCAGGCTGCTTTCAAACAATCCCGAGAAAGTCCGGCAGCTGGAGCAGTCTGGAATTCGCGTCGTCCAGCGCGTCGCCTGCCAGCCGCGCGTTTCGAAAATTTCTCGTGCTTATCTCCAAACGAAAAAAAATAAGATGGGCCACCTCCTCGAGGGTCTTAAGTAATTTTGAAAAACTCTCAGGAACCAATCCGATGACGCCTACCATTACGCAGCGCGTTAAGTTTCCCACTTCGCCGGAAACACTCTTTGAGATGTATATGGACTCGAAGAAGCATGCTGCTTCGACGGGAGCGCCTGCGAAACTAAGCCGCAGGGTTGGCGGAGCCTGGCACGCCCACGGCGGGGCTATTGGCGGCAAGAACCTGTACATCATTCCCGGAAAACAAATCGTGCAAGTGTGGCGCGCGGGTTTCTGGAAAGAGGACGAACTCTCTATTCTTGTCATTACGTTTGAAAAAATGCCGGGCGGCGCTGTCGTGGACATTGTTCACATAGGCGTGCCTCAACACGACCAAAAGGGTGTGCGCAATGGCTGGCCCAAGTACTACTGGAAGCCGTGGAAGAAATATCTAGCCGGACAGAAGAAGAAGTAGCGCTTCGAAGTTGTTTGCTTAACCGCCGCCGACGAATTGTACGATTTCGTAGCGGTCGCCCGATTCCACCGGTGTTTGCGCCCAGGCAGGCCGCGGAAGTATTTCCAGGTTGCGCTCGATGGCTACGCGGCCGGAATCCAAACCAAGCGCCACGAGCAAATCTGTAACCTTCGCGCCTGGATGCGCCTCGCGCTTCTCACCATTTACAACAATCGAAATCGCTGTTTTCATCGCCATGTTCAACTCAAATCCCAAGCGCCAAAATGAGCGTAGCTCCTATGCCGTTGGCACCCGCGGCCGCGCCTTCAACTGAAATTTAAGCTGGCCTTTCGAATCCGCTTGCGAAGCCTCAATAACTAGCACGGGCTCGGCTCCGGAAAGTCGCGGCATGTCGAACTCCAAGCGCGCTTGGCCATCGGCTGCAGTCTCGATCGAAAACTCCGTGACATCCGCCGCGCCATCGATTCGCGCAGTGACCAGCGCACCAGCGATAGCCTCTCCATTTTGCTTTTTCCGAACGGCAACGTGCAAATTCGCGCGCTTCCCTGCCAGCCAGTTTTTCGCGTTAATCAACTCCAGTGCTAGCGGCGGAGAGAGTGACGCGCTCGAATGCGTCGTGGAATCGGCACTCTTGTTCGCGCTCTGGTCTTCGCGTACGGGTGCAGGAGGCGGCACGAGAAGCAATGCGCCGCTGCGAATGTCTTCGGTCACGGTGCGATGCTGGTCGTCGATCCGTTTTCTGAGCAGATCCTCGCGTCCCGATTCGAGCGGCAACAAATCGATGTAATTATTTGTGCGGCGATGCAGAACGCGGCCGCGGCAGTAAACGGTCGTGTCGATCAAGGCATTCGCGGTGCCGCGATCTTCGGTCTGCACATGGTAGATCGACTCACCCACTTTCACATCCGTGTTATGCCCAAAGAGCATGAATTTCGTCCGCTTCCTCGTTAGCCGTGCGCCGATGATTCCACACTCCGCGCGCACGGTAGGATTTTTCTCGCGCCATTTGACCGACTGGCGGTTGAATGGATATTATAGCGCTTCGCCCATGACTGATTCAGGCTTACAAGCGTACGCTCCGCTTCTCTTACACCTGCTGATTGCCACCGCGCTCGCTGGAGCGCTGACGGCTGCCTCGGTGCTAGTGGGCTGGCGCCGGCCGAGCCGCGCCAAGCAGCAGCCCTACGAATGCGGCATGGAGCCTACAGGTGACGCACGCGCTCCGGTGTCCGTAAGATTCTATTTGGTAGCGATGGTTTTCATTCTTTTTGACGTGGAAGCTATCTTCTTATATCCGTGGGCTTACATTTATCGTGACTTAATAAAGATTTCTCCGAGTATCGGAATGTACGGCTTCATGGAGATGATGATATACATCGCCATACTTTTGGTGGGTTACTTCTATCTGTGGAAAAAAGGCGCGCTGGATTGGCATAAGTATTAGCCTGCGCCTGAGGGCTCCGTAACGGTGACTGAGAATACCAGCCAACGCGCTAGTATTGTGGCCGAGCACCTGCGCGCGTGGAATCCGAACGCCATCGAGGAAGTGATTGAATTCCGCGGCGAGACGACGCTCGTTCTGCCTCGGAAAATCTTGCGTGCCGTGGCGGAGCGGTGTCGCGATCACGCGGAACTGCAGTTTAACCTCATTACAGATGCTACTTGCGTTGACCGATATCCCCACGAGCCCCGTTTCGAACTGAATTACCATCTGGTTTCGATCCCCCGGCGGGACAAAATTCGCCTCAAGGTTCGCTTGTCCGGTTCGGACACGGTAGTCGATACGCTCGTGCCCGTGTGGCCGGGCGCAAATTGGCTGGAGCGAGAGATTTTTGACCTTTTCGGCATACGCTTTGAGGGCCATCCAGACTTGCGGCGCATCCTGCTTCCTGAAGATTGGGAAGGCCACCCGCTGCGCAAGGACTATCCCGTCGAGGGTTATCGCGACGTTCCGATGGTCACCGGATTCAGAAAGAGCTCCGTATGACCACTGTCGAGACCGCAACTGGCGCGACAAAAACGATGGTCCTCAATATGGGTCCGCAGCACCCATCGACCCATGGCGTGCTTCGCGTGCTTTTGGAACTGGATGGCGAAACGGTCGTTCGGGCTGTACCCGATCTGGGTTATCTGCACACCGGCATTGAAAAAAGCTGTGAAGACAAGACCTATTCGCAGGCCATTACGCTCACGGATCGGATGGACTATCTCAATCCGCTCGGCAACAACCTCGTTTACTGCCTTGCCGTAGAAAAATTGCTGGGCCTCGAAGTTCCCAAGCGCGCTCAATACGTTCGCGTAATGATGGTTGAGCTGCAGCGCATTTCCTCGCATCTGGTGTGGCTTGGAACGCATGCCATCGACATGGGCGCAATGTCCGTTTTCCTTTATTGCTTCCGCGAACGCGAAGAAATTCTGAAGATTTTCGAATTGTTTGCCGGACAGCGCATGATGACGAGCTACATCCGCATCGGCGGGCTGGCGCTGGAGCCTCCGGCGGGCTGGCGCGGGGCGGTCGAGCGATTCCTTAAGATGATGCCCAGCCGCATCGATGACTACGAATCGCTGCTGACGGGCAACCGCATCTGGATGGGGCGCCTCAAAGGCGTAGGCTATATCTCTCCAGAAGACGCTGTTGCTTTGAGCATGACCGGCCCGACACTTCGCGCCGCTGGTGTGGCGTATGACAACCGCAAAGTGTTCCCGTATTCGAGCTATGATGAATTTGAGTTTGACGTGCCGACGCGGACGGAATCCGATTGTTTCGCGCGCTACATGGTCCGTGTGTTGGAAATGCGGGAGAGTTTGAAGATTGTGCGCCAGGCGATGGCTAAAATTACGGATAGCGGCCCGATCCGGACCGAAGCCCCAGGCATCGTGCCCCCGGCACGAGAAAAAATGAAGACGGAGATGGAAGCGCTCATCTATCACTTCAAGATTTTTACAGAAGGCTTTTCGCCGCCGCCGGGCGAGGCTTTTGTAACCGTGGAATCACCTCGCGGGGAATTGGGCTGCTTTATTGCCAGCGACGGTTCGCCGAAGCCCTTGCGCGCGCACTTCCGTTCGCCTTCGTACATCAACTTGCAGGCTTTGCCGAAGCTGGTCACCGGCGAGTTGATTTCCGACGTGGTGGCGTGCATCGGGACGATTGATATTGTTTTGGGAGAGGTCGACCGCTAACCTCATGGAACTGACTCCTCAACTTGCGGCGAAATTCGAGAAACTGCAGAACGCGTATCCGTTCAAACGCAGCGCGCTGATTCCCATGCTGATGTACGCGCAGGACGAGTACGGCTCTGTGAGCGACGAAATGATCGCGGAGATTGGGCGCCGCCTGGATTTGAACACCGTTCAAGTGGAGGAAACGCTCGAATATTATTCCATGCTGCACCGCAAGCCGATGGGTAAGTTTCACGTCCAGGTTTGCACGAACGTGGCGTGCATGCTGCGCGGCGGAAATGAAATTCTGGAACGCGCCAAAAAACGCCTGGAAATTGGCCACAAAGAAGTTACGCAGGATGGCGTGTTCTCGCTAGAAGAAGTGGAATGTATAGGTGCCTGCACTGGCGCTCCCGCCATGCAAGTGAATTACGACTTCCACGAGAACCTTACGGCGCTCAAATTCGATCGCATCATCAAGGAATTGGACGGCGGCAGGATTCCGACGCCTGAACCTGTCACTGCCGGCGCGCTTCATCCGCGAGAACCCGGAGAAACGCCGTTAATCAGCAGACGATGGGGCATAAAAGATTCCCGCAAGATCGATGTTTATCTGCAACATGACGGCTACAAGGCGCTCGAAAAAGCGCTGAAAGAGATGACGCCGGAGACGATCATCGACGAAGTGAAAAAATCCAGTTTGCGCGGGCGCGGTGGTGCGGGCTTTCCGACCGGAATGAAATGGTCGTTCGTGCCGAAAGATTCGCCGAAACCGAAATACTTGATTTGCAATGCGGACGAATCCGAACCTGGCACGTGCAAAGACCGTCCGCTGATGGAAATGGATCCGCATCAATTGATCGAGGGCATGATTATCGCCGGGCGTTCGTTTGGAGCCCATCGCGGCTTCATTTACGTTCGCGGCGAATATCGCTACGTGCTGGACATCGTTCAAGGTGCCGTCGAAGAAGCCTACGCGCATCGCTATCTCGGCAAGGATATTCTCGGCTCGGGGTTTGATTTCGACATACTCACGCATACTGGCGCTGGCGCATACGAATGCGGCGAAGAATCTGCGCTGATGGAATCGCTGGAAGGCAAGCGCGGTTATCCACGCATCAAGCCGCCCTTCCCTGCTGTTGTCGGCCTCTATGGCTGCCCGACCATCATTAATAACGTCGAAACTCTGAGTTCCGTGCCGGCCATCATTCTGGAGGGCGGAGAAGCATACGCCAAACGCGGCACCCCGAAAAATGGCGGCACGCGTTTGCTTTGCGTCGCAGGACATATCGCCAAGCCCGGGATTTACGAAATTCCGCTCGGAATGAACATGAAAAAGTTCATCTACGAGATGGCGGGGGGGATTCCCGGCGGCAAAAAACTCAAAGCTGTTATTCCCGGTGGAAGCTCCTGCCCGATCATGAGCGCCGACGAAATCGATATTCCGATGGATTATGACTCCGTCGCCAAAGCGGGGTCGATGCTCGGCTCTGGTGGCATGGTCGTGATGGACGAAACCACCTGCATGGTGGACATGGCCCGGCGCATCATGCACTTTTATGCGCACGAATCCTGCGGCTGGTGCATTCCCTGCCGTGAAGGAACATCCTGGCTGAAGAAGATGCTGGATCGTTTCCATGCGGGCTACGGCCGCAATGAAGATATTGATATCGTCGGCGAACTGGCGAAAAACATGTTGGGCCGCACGTTCTGCCCGCTCGGCGACGCCGCCGCGCTGCCGACCATCAGCATCGTGCAAAAATGGCGCAACGAATTTGAAGATCACTTGAGCGGAAAGTGCGCGTACAAATCCGCGGAAGCACTCGTAGGCTCGCGTTAGGAATCCATGGCAGATACAAAGCTAGTTACGCTGAAGATTAACGACCGCGACGTTCAGGTTCCTCCGGGGACGCTGGTGATCGAAGCGACGCGGCGCATTGGAACGGAAGTGCCGTCGTTCTGCTATTACCCCGGGCTTTCGTTGCAGGCCGCTTGCCGCATGTGCCTTGTGGAAGTGGAAAAAATGCCGAAGTTGCAGACGGCGTGCACCTTGGTAGCTACCGAGGGCATGGTCGTTCGCACCGCCACCGATCAGGTACGCGGCGCGCGCAAGGCCATGCTGGAATTTTTGCTCACCAACCATCCGCTCGATTGCCCGGTGTGCGATAAGGGCGGCGAGTGCGAGCTGCAGGACATGGTTTTCCGCTACGGCGCGGATACCAGCCGCTTCGTCGAAGAGAAAATTCACCGGCCGGAAGAAAAGTGGTCGGAGCTTGTTTATTACGATGCCCCGCGCTGCATTCTTTGCTTCCGCTGCGTGCGCGTGTGCGACGAAGGCATGGATGTGAAGGCGCTCGGCGTCGGAATGCGCGGCGCGAACAGCATCATCATTCCGAATCGCGAAGACCATCTCGAGTGCGAAGAGTGCGGCATGTGCATCGACATTTGTCCCGTCGGCGCACTGACCAGCGGCACGTACCGCTACAAAACGCGGCCGTGGGAGATGACCTACGTCTCGACCGTTTGCACGCACTGCTCGAACGGCTGCAAAACAACGCTCAGCGTGCGCAATCACGAGATCATGCGCGCGAATAATCGCGATCTCTCCGGGATCAACGAGGATTTTCTGTGCATCAAGGGGCGCTTCGGCTTTGATTTCACCAAGCACCCTGAGCGCATTCGCCAGCCGCTGGTGCGCAAAGGCGACAAGCTTTATCCCGTTTCTTGGGAAGAGGCTGCGCAAACCGCCGCGACGCGCCTCAAGCAGGTTTACGACGCGAGCGGTAAGGATTCCATCGGATTCATTGGCTCGAACCGCACTTCGAATGAAGAAAACTATCTGTTTCAGCGGCTGGCTCGCGCAACGTTTGGCACCAACAACATAGACCATCACCGCACCGCGGATTACACCGGGCTTGTTACTGCGCTCGGCGATCGCACTAGCGATTCCCTGCTGACGATGAAGGAGTTGGCGGAGTCGAAAGCGGTATTGCTGATTGGCAACGATCCCACGGAGCAGAATCCGCTGGCTGCCTGGCAGATTCGCAAAGGCATCCGGCATATTGGCGCGAAACTTTTCATTTTGAATGCGCGCGAGATCAAGCTGAAGCGCAAGGCCACGCAATTCGTGAAGCTCGTCGCGGGCCAGGAAGCGGCTGCCATTCGCTTTATGGCACACGAAGAGGGACAACTGCCGAGCCCTCTTGTTGAGCAGCTTGTCCAAGTGAAAGCGGCCCTCGACGCCGAGCCGGAAGTGGCGATCGTTTTCGGAGCGGAAGTGACGGGCGCTGCAATCGCGCAGCTGGTGGCATTCGGGTCAAAGCTGCACGGCAAAGTTCGTTACATGGCGCTGGGCGACTACGCGAATTCGCGCGGTGCGGCGGATATGGGATTGCTGCCCGATCGGCTCCCTGGCTACGCGCATATCGACGACTCGGCGGCGCGCGAAGCATTCGAGCGGCTGTGGGGCGGCGTAATTCCGTCAAAGGCAGGAATGACCGCGCCAGCCATGGTGGATGCGGCGCAAAATGGCAAGCTCAAAGCCCTATATGTGATGGGCGCAAATCCGCTTTCGCATTTTGGCACGCTGGGATTTGGGCGCGGCAAGCTCGATTTGCTGATCGTCCATGAAATGTTTTTGACCGAGACGGCGAAGTTGGCCGACATCATTTTCCCCGCAGCCTCGGCTTACGAAAAAGAAGGAACGGTCACCAATACCTCCGGCGAGATTCAGCTTCTGCACAAAGCCGCCGAAGTGATGGGCCCTCGAACCGACTTCGATCTGCTGCGCATTCTGTCGCATCAATTGGAAAGACTGGGATTCGGTAAGGCTTTCCACTACAAGGCGCCAGCGAACGTGTTTGAAGAAATTCGCAAAGCGGTGCCTGGGTACGATGTACAGGCCGCGGGATTATTGACTGGTGGCGCGGAACTCACGCAAGTTCATGTCGCGAAGAACGGCCACGCGCCTTATGACGTCCCCGTGGGCCTGATTCGCTCCGCGCAAGACACGCTTTTCACCAGCGGCACGCTAGGCCGCTTCTGCACCATGATGGAATCTCTTCCGGAGGCGGAAGCCAAGCCGTGACCTCCTTACTGTCTTTCTTAGCCGCACACGTCACGATCATCATTTATCTGGTAAAGATTGCGCTTCTGCTTTTCATCGTTCTGACTGTCAACGCCTATCTGACCTGGTTTGAACGCAAAGTCGTGGCACACATGCAATCGCGTTGGGGACCGCATCGCGTCGGGCCCCACGGTTTGCTACAGCCTTTGGCCGACGGTGCAAAATTTCTTTTGAAGGAAGATCCGACGCCCGCGGGCGTGGACAAATTCACGTATTATCTTGCGCCGCTCATGGCGCTGGCGCTCGCGCTGACTTCCATCGCCATTATCCCTTTCGGGCCGGAGCCGCTGCACATCTTCGGGCAAAACATTTCGCTTGGCATCGCTGACCTGAACATCGGCATCCTGGCGCTCTTCGCGATCACTGCGCTAAGCGTTTACGGCGTCGCTCTGGCAGGATGGTCTTCGAACAGCAAATATCCGCTGCTCGGCGGCCTGCGCAGTTCGGCGCAGATGGTCAGCTACGAACTAGCACTGACGATGTCTGTCGTTGGCGTGCTCCTTCTCGCAGGGAGCTTTAACTTGCGAGACATCATTAGTGCCCAGGCGCACCATCCGGAACGCGGTATTCTTGGCTGGAACATTTGGCCCCAAATCTTGGGTTTCATCTGCTTCTTCGTCGCCGCCGTGGCGGAAACTAACCGCGTCCCGTTCGATCTCCCCGAAGCGGAATCAGAACTCGTGGCCGGTTTTCACACCGAATATGCCAGCTTTAAGTTCGCGATGTTTTTCATCGCGGAATACACCAGCATGATCACGGTATCGTGCCTCTGCACGATCATGTTCTTCGGCGGGTGGTTGTCGCCCTTTCCTGCTAGCTGGACATTCACTTACTATTTGCCATCCGTGATTCTCATCCCCTTTGGATTGTGGGTAATTTGGGACGGTATCCGGTACGAAACGATCTTTGGCCGAATTATTCTTCCCGGTGTAGGGACAGCCATCACGGCAATCGGTGCCGTGCTCATATTGTTTCCGGCAGTGAACGAATTCATTCAAGGCCCGTTCTGGCTGCTCGCGAAAATTTTCGTCTTCCTTTTCGTTTACGTCTGGATGCGCGGCACGCTTCCGCGATTCCGGTATGACCAGCTCATGTCCTTTGGCTGGAAATTGCTGCTGCCGCTTTCGATTGCGAACGTCGTAATCACGGCGTTTGCCATCCTCGCGAAATCGATGTGGGGTGCGCAGTGACGCCCCAGCTTGCCATTTTCTTTGTCCTGGCAGCGATCGCTGTGATCGGCGCGCTAAGCCTTATCTTGCAGCGGCATCCGATTCATAGCGCGCTTTCTCTGATCGTCGTGATGATCGCGCTTGCGGGTCTTTACCTCCTAATGGGCTCGGAGTTCGTCGCCGCAGTGCAGATCATCGTCTATGGCGGCGCCATCATGGTGCTTTTCGTGTTTGTCATCATGCTGTTGAACGCAGGCGCGGAAGAGCGCACCAATGTTTCGAAGCTCGCGGGCGTCGCGGGGATTCCTCTGGCAGTTGCACTGCTAGGATTTCTGGCCGCGGCCATCGCGCGTTCGAACGAGCCCGCGCAAGCAGGCTTGCAATCCGGCACGCTGGCCAATACAAAAGAAATTTCCATGATGCTCTTCAAGGATTTTGTTTATCCCTTCGAGCTGACATCGTTCCTTATTCTCGTGGCAATACTTGGCGCGATCGTGCTCGCGCAGCGGGAGAAAAGCTGAACATGGTCCCGACGAGCTACTACCTGATTCTCAGCGCGGTATTGTTCGGGCTTGGGCGTCGTGGCGTTTGTTTTCAAGCGCAACGTCATCACGATTTTCATGTCCATCGAACTGATGCTGAACGCCGTGAATCTGGCGTTCGTGGCGTTTAGCCAGGCCCGGCACCAGTCGGACGGCCAGGTGTTCGTGCTGTTCGTCATTGTCGTAGCGGCGGCGGAAGCGGCGGTCGGGCTGGGCATCATCATTCTCACCGCGCGTAACCGGCAATCGCTAAACGTCGAGCGCGTGGATTTGCTCAAACTCTAATGCCCATACTCGATCATCTGTGGATCATTCCGCTGCTGCCGTTGCTGGGCTCGGCCATCAACGGCCTGCTCGGCAGCAAATGGCCGAACAAAATCGTCAATAGCGTCGCGCTGGGCGCGACGGGACTCTCGTTCGCTTTCGCGCTCGAAGCCGTGCGCGAATTTCTCGGCCCTAACAGCCAAGCGTTGGTTCACAACCATTACTTCGACTGGATCTCCGCGGGCAAATTCACGGCGGGCTTTGATCTGCAGATGGATCAGCTCACGGTTGTCATGCTGCTAGTTGTCACCGGCGTCGGCTTCCTCATCCACGTTTACTCGACTGGCTACATGGCGCACGAGGGCGGCTACTACCGTTTCTTCTCTTATCTAAACCTCTTCATGTTTTTCATGCTCATCCTGGTCCTGGCTGCGAACTACGTTCTTCTCTTCGTTGGATGGGAAGGCGTCGGCCTGTGCAGCTACTTGCTTATCGGTTTTTACTTCCTGCGAAAGTCGGCCTCCGACGCAGGCAAGAAGGCCTTCATCGTCAATCGTATCGGCGACTTCGGCTTCATGCTCGGCATGTTCCTGCTGTTCCGGACGTTCGGCACGTTGGACTTCAAAGGTGTGTTCGACGCCGCGGCAGGCCCGTCCTGGGGACACGAAGCCTGGGGACAGTTCGGCACGATGACGATTGCCTGTTTGCTTCTCTTCATGGGAGCCACTGGAAAATCCGCGCAGCTTCCTTTGTATGTATGGCTGCCTGACGCGATGGAAGGTCCCACGCCCGTCAGCGCGTTGATTCACGCGGCAACGATGGTCACCGCAGGAGTGTACGTGGTCGCCCGCTCGCATGTTCTCTTCGTGCACTCCGAGACGGCCATGGTTGTCGTCGCGGTCGTTGGCTGTGCCACCGCGTTCTTCGCCGCCACCATCGGCCTCGTGCAGACCGACATCAAGAAAGTTCTCGCCTATTCCACTGTCAGCCAACTGGGCTACATGTTCCTGGCCTGTGGCGTCGGCGCGTTTTCGGCGGGCGTCCACCATCTAATGACGCACGCTTTCTTCAAGGCGCTTCTATTTCTCGCGGCCGGCAGCGTGATTCACGCCATGGGCGGCGAGCAAGACATGCGCAAGATGGGCGGCCTCAGCAAGAAAATCAAGTACACCTACTGGACCATGCTCATCGCCACGCTGGCCATCGCCGGGATTCCTCCGCTCGCCGGTTTCTTCAGCAAGGACGCCATCCTGTTCAGCGCCTTCCAGATCGAGGGCGGACACCCGCTCTACGCCATTGGCTTGCTGACCGCGCTGCTCACTTCGTTCTACATGTTCCGGCTGATCTTCCTCACGTTCGCTGGCAAGCCGCGCTACGACGAGCATCACGTGCATGTCCACGAATCGCCTTGGAGCATGCTCGGGCCGCTGGTCATTCTTGCAGTGCTTTCCGTCGTAGGTGGATGGCTCGCTGCGCCCGCGCTGTGGGGCGGCACCGACTATTTCACAGGCTTTCTCGCCCCTGTGTTTGGCTCGGCAGCCTCAGGAGCCGAAGCCATGAACGAAGCGGCCACGCACCAACTAGAAATCATTCTCGCAATCGTTGCCGTCGCGTCTACGCTCGTTGGCCTCGGCGTAGCTTACTGGCTCTACATTCGCCAGCCTGGAAAGCCGGAGCAACTCGCCAAGTCCATGAAGCCCGTCTACAACACGCTGCTTAACAAATATTACGTCGATGAACTGTACGCCGCCGTGATCATTAAGCCGCTCATGTGGATTTCGACGAATGTGCTTTGGAAAGGTATCGACGTCGCTGGCATCGATGGCACCGTCAACGGCATCGCCACCGGAGCCACCGCAATCGGCGATACGGTCCGCCACACGCAATCCGGCAACACGCGCAGCTATGCCGTCTGGGTCGTGATCGGCGCGCTCGTGGTCATCGCTGTCATCTTCTTCTGGCCTTCGGCTGCGCCAGTCATCGGGATGGTGCGCTAATGCCCAGCGGACCTCTGCTCTCGATTCTGATCTTCCTGCCTGCCATTGGCGCCCTTGCGTTGCTGTTTCTTCGCAACGATGACCAGGAATGGATCCGCCGCCTCGCGTTTGCCGTCTCTCTTGCTGAGTTTATATTGTCGCTCTGGTGGCTGCTTAGGGGCGTGCCGCTCGGCAGCGCAGGCTACCAACTCGAAGAATTTCATCGTTGGATTGCTATAGGCCCGCATAGCATCTCCCCTCAACAAACATTTGCGCAGACCTACATCAACTATCACCTGGGCGTCGACGGCATCAGCATGTTCCTCGTCATCCTGACGACGTTCCTCACCGTCATCTCGATTCTCTGTTCGTGGAGCAGCATCCAGAAGCGCGTCAAAGAATTTTTCATCGCCATTCTGCTTCTGGAAGTCGGCGTCGTCGGCGTTTTCCTCTCGCTCGACCTTTTCCTCTTCTTCCTTTTCTGGGAAGTTATGCTCATACCGATGTACCTGCTCATCGGCATCTGGGGCCACGACCGTCGCATTTACGCCGCCGTAAAATTCATCTTGTACACGATGGCTGGCTCGATCTTCATGCTGGTCGGCATCCTCTGGCTCTACAACGCCACGGGCAGCTTTGATCTGCCTGTCATTCAGCAGGCCCTCCAATCCGGCTCGCTTCTGCTTCCTCGCGGCACGGAAACGCTTCTCTTCCTCGCGTTTTTCGTAGCGTTCGCCATCAAAGTTCCGCTCTTCCCGTTCCACACCTGGCTGCCTGACGCACACGTGGAAGCCCCCACGGCCGGCTCCGTGATGCTCGCCGGCGTGCTACTGAAAATGGGCACGTACGGCATGATTCGCTTCTGCCTGCCGCTCTTTCCTGACGCCTCGCGCCGCTTCGCATCTGCGATCGCAGTACTCGCGATCATCGGCATCATTTACGGCGCGCTCGTCGCTCTCGTCCAACCCAATCTGAAAAAACTCGTCGCCTATTCCAGCGTCAGCCACTTGGGTTTTGTCGTCCTCGGCATTTTCGCGTTCCATCCAATATCCATGCAGGGCGCCGTCTTCCAGATGCTCGCGCACGGCATTTCCACCGGCGGGCTATTCTTGCTGGTGGGCATGCTTTACGATCGCCGCCACACTTTTGAAATGTCGCAATTCGGCGGCCTCGCGACGCCAATGCCGCG
This sequence comes from uncultured Acidobacteriota bacterium, assembly GCA_963784015.1. Lineage (GTDB taxonomy): Bacteria > Acidobacteriota > Terriglobia > Acidiferrales > UBA7541 > Acidiferrum. The sequence goes on along the minus strand of CAWAPX010000013.1, from coordinate 1,012,901 downwards.
CCTTGCTGCGTTCTTCTTATTTGTAGCGCTCTCTTCGCTCGGCTTGCCGATGCTCAATGGTTTCGTCGGCGAATTTCTGATTCTGCTCGGCACCTATCAAGTGCATTGGAACTGGGCGGCATGGGCCGCCACCGGCGTGATTCTCTCCGCGTGCTATTTGCTGTGGGCCTACCAGAAAGTTTTCTTCGGCGAAATTACTGTCGAGAAGAATCGCACGCTGCCGGACACATCCGCTCGCGAGCGCGCGATTCTCGTCACCATGGCTGTCATCACTCTCTGGATGGGCATCGGCTCGGTTTTCATCACAGGCCGCACCGCTTCAGCCAGCGACTCCGTGATCAAGCAAATGGACCGCCCGCCCCGCGCCGAAGAAGCCCAGTCTCCCGTGGGGGCAAGGCATGTTTACCCTGAGCCTCGAAGGGCCGTGCCCGCTGCTTCAGCATCGCCCGACGTCGCGCCAGCGCCAAGACCAAACTCACTGGAAAGGCTCGGAACCCGCTAAATGTCCGCGTTCCCCAACTCCGCAGATATTCTTCGCGTATTGCCGGAGCTCATCTGGTGCGGCTTTGGCGCGCTCCTCATGCTGCTCCAGCCAGTCGTCAAAAGCCGCAAAGCTTTGACGGCCGTCGCCGTCATCGGAGCGCTCGCCGGCATCTGCGGCAATTTCTACGCGGTTCACAATCCAGGAGCCGCATTCTCCGGTCTTGTCGCGGCCGACCCGTTCAGCATTTTCTTCAGCCATCTCGTAGGGCTGGTCGCGGTGCTCGTCATTCTTGCTGCCGCTCCTTATCTCGATCGCGAACGCCTCGCCGACGCAGAGTTCTACGCTCTGGTCCTCTTCGCCACCGCCGGAATGGGTGTCCTCGCTTCCGCGCAAGAGCTGCTCACTGCCTTCATCGGTCTCGAGCTGAGCTCCATCTCCAGCTACATCCTCGCAGGCTATCGCCGAGACACGCTCAAGTCCGGCGAATCCTCGATGAAGTACTTTCTTCTCGGCTCCTTTGCCACGGCTTTTTTTCTTTACGGCATCGCTCTCGTCTACGGCGTCACTGGCACCACCAATCTTCTGCGTATGGATGCCGCCGATCCCACCAGCACCATGCTGAAGCTCGGCCTCGCGCTCATCCTCATCGGCCTCGGCTTCAAAGTCGCCGCTGCGCCGTTCCAGATTTGGACGCCGGACGTTTACGAAGGCGCTCCCACGCCAGTCACCGCGCTCTTTTCCGCGGGACCGAAAGCCGCTGCCTTCGCTCTGCTCTTGCGCATCTTTGCCGATGTTCACGCCGCCACGCAATTCTGGTTCTGGGCGTTCTGGATCATGGCCGTGCTTACGATGTTCGCGGGAAATCTCGGAGCGCTGCTGCAGACCAACGTCAAGCGCCTGCTGGCTTACAGCTCAATCGCCCACGCCGGTTACATCCTGGTGGCTTTTGCCGCGGTCACGAATCTCTCGAAGGACATGGAAATCGGCGCGAGCCCCGCGTACGCCGCGGTCCTCTTTTATTTGCTCACCTACGCGCTCGTGAAAGTCGGCGCGTTCACCATAGTGTCGCAATTTGGCGGCGCCGGCGAAAAGCATCTCCAGCTCGACGACTTTGCCGGCCTTGGCGAACGCCAGCCCGTCGTCGCGGCCGTTCTCTCGCTTTTCCTGCTTTCCCTGCTCGGCCTGCCCGTCACCGCCGGTTTTCTCGGCAAGTTCTATATTTTCAAGGCCGCCGTCGACTCGCATCTCATCTGGTTAGCCGTGATTATGGCCATCAACAGCGTCATCGGCGCCTACTACTACATCCGCTTGATCGTCGTGATGTACATGCGCGAACCCAGCGCCGAAATCGCTGCGACGGCACCCGCGCGCTTCCCCCTCTCTGTCAACGTCGTACTGTTCATCGCCGCCTTCGGCACCATTTTCCTCGGCCTGCTCCCTAGTAAGACGCTGAACTACCTCCTCCAATCCACTCTCATCAACCGCTGAAACTCCCAGCCCGCAGACAATGCCCTCGTAGAAGCACGATACATCGTGCCCTCTTCTAGCCCTTGGCCGCGAACGCACTGCTCGCCAAAGGCCAGACCTTGGCTCAGTCAGCGCCGGCCGTAGGGATTGCCCGTCGGGTAGGGATCCTCCAGAGCAATCGAGCCAGTCTCCAGCAGAGACTTCAGGTTGGACAGGATCTTTGGCCAGCCGACGGACACCGCCTCGATGAATTTCGAGGGTTCGCGCTCGATGGTGTGGGTGATGGAGAGCTTGACCGTCGCTCCAATGGGTTCCAGTTCCATCGTGCATAGCGACTCGCCTTCGGCCTTGAGCTCGGGTTTGATCTGCTGCTGCCAGCGGATCACCAAGCGCCGTGGCGGCTCGGCCTCGACGATCTCGCCAGCGTCGTAAATCTGGCCGTCGCCGGACACCATCTTCCAAGAGGATCCCGCCGTCCACTCGCTTTCGCAGTGCATGCCGAACCAGTACTGCTTCATGAACTCCACGTCGGTCAGTGCTGACCACAGCTTCTTCGGCGTGGTGCGGATGTAGATGACATAGACAAAAGTGCTTTGACCCTTTTTACTCACGATCTTCTCCTTCCAGACTCTTTTTTAGTTTTGAAAGTGTTTGCAAAAGAGGGTATTCGAACTTGTTGATCCAGCGTTCTGCGATGTCGTTTATCGGGACGGGATTGATGAAATGGAGTCTCTCCCTGCCCTTGCGTTTCCACGACACGAGATTGGCCTTCTTGAGAATGGCAAGATGCTTCGCGACCGCCTGGCGTGTCATGCGCAGCCCTTCGCAAAGCTCGCCGAGCGTTTGTCCATTCTGCAGGTGAAGCTTGTCGAGGAGCTTGCGACGGCTGGCGTCCGCCAAAGCTCGAAAAACGAGATCATCGCTCATCTCAAAATAGGTAACCTCATGGTTCCCTATTAAAAATATAGAAAGCCCATTGGTTCCCTGTCAAGAATTTTGTTATCAGGCCAGAATCCAAGCCCTAGGGAGCTAGGCTCCTCTGGTAATTCTGCCAGTTGTGCGGAAATCGTGGTTTGGTCTAAAAGTCCCGATGCGGTCCCCAGATTGAAGCGAATGCGGTACTCGGGAAGCAGAGGGTACCTGTTACTCCGAAACTAATGCCCTAGAAGAGTAGAAAGCAACCAGCCTCCTTTTGGCTTGTTACCTCGTCGTCTTGCCCATCTGGAGAGTGCGCCTCGTCGAGGGGCGAAACAAAACTAAACAGCTTCGATTCCGTCGCGAGGCTGCATTCTGAGAGGGTGCACGTGAAGGCGATCCGCAGAAGTGAAAATCTTCAGAAACTGGTGAATTCCCGACCGTCCTTTCCCGGCGAGGTCTTCTTTTTCTATGAGAAAAGCACCGGAGTGGCCCACTTTAAGGTCGAGTCCGGACCAGACGGCAAGTTTCCCGTGGACCAGGCTGCCGGCCTGTTGGCTATGCACTGTATGGTGAGGGGCCAATCCACGAGCGATTACGTTGTCATGGTTCAGGCGGAAGACGAGATCCTGGGGGGCCTCAAGGAGAAAGCGGACAAGCTATTGGAAGCGGGGAGATCGATCTCCAGCCAGGTGAAGATGACGCGCCGGGAGGAAGAAGTTCTGTCCGGGCTGATGAAATTGATGGGCAACAAGGAAATCGCCGCTAACCTGCATCTTGCCGAGCGCACCGTGAAATTCCACGTCTCTTCCCTGCTGGCGAAGTTCCGCGTACGTGGCCGGATGGAGCTGGTTCGCGAAGCTGCGCGGCAAACGGGCGCAGCGCTGCCAATACCCTTGTTGACGCAAGAGGAACGCACATTCGCCACAGTCGCAAAAAATAATTATTCGGAGGGGCTGCAGGAGGTGGTGGTTGTTCCGCTGGCTAAGCGGCAATTGACGGCTTAATTCGGATTTCATTCCTCCTTTTTGGAAAGAGCAAGAGCCCCCAATTGGGGGCTCTTGCTTTGTAGCTCATCGAGAAAGCACCCCCGAGTACCGAGTTACCCGTAACCCGACTGCAGTGCCCTAGCTTAATTTCGGAAGTCCTTTCATAAATATTTTTACTCTTTCGCTCCCTCGTGGCATCGAACGCACAGAAGACCTGGGTATAAAGGCGCAGTGGAGGTGTTGAATGGCGCGGAACGTAGCAGATCTGCTGTGGGAAATGCTTGAAAAGGCTGGCGTGAAGCGCTGCTATGGAATTGTGGGGGACGCTCTCAATCCGGTCATCGATGCGCTCCGCCGGAACGGAAAGGTTGAGTTCGTTCATGTGCGGCATGAAGAGTATGGAGTCTTCGCCGCGGTCGCAGATGCCTACTTCACAGGAAATCCCGTTGCGGTATGCGGCACGGCCGGCCCTGGCGTGACTCACCTGTTTAACGGTCTGATGGACGCGAGGAAAGAAGGCGCCTCGATCATCGCCATTGCGGGCGACGTCGAATCGAAGCTGATCGACACGGCGGCCCTTGAAGAACTCAATCCTTACAAATTTTTCGATGCCGCCGCGCTCTACATCGGCCGCATCGTGAATCCGGAACAGGCCCGGGCAGTCATCAATACTGCCATCACGACTGCCGTCATCGACCGAGGTCCTACGGTGATTTCGCTTCCCGGGGACGTTGCGGCATCCAAAGCGCCGGACGGAACGCACACGGTCGCGATTCCTGCCAAGCCAGTGTTTCGTCCTGCCGATGCGGACTTGGAAAAGCTCGCGGGCATGATCAACGATGCCAAGACGGTTGCCATCTTCGGCGGCGAGGGCTGCCGGGATGGGCGAAACGAAGTCCTGGCGCTGGCCAAGAAGCTAAAAGCGCCAGTCGGATACTCCTTCCGCGGCAAGCAATGGCTCGAGCATGACAACCCCAATGCCACGGGCATGACCGGGCTACTCGGTTACGGCGGAACGTACAAGGCGATTAACGGCGCCGATCTGCTTCTGCTGCTCGGGACGGACTTTCCGTTTTCCGAGTTTCTGCCGAACAACAAAGTGAAAAAAGTCCAGATTGACACGAATCCGAAGCACCTCGGTCGCCGCACGGCGCTGGATCTCGCTCTTGTCGGAGACGTGCAGGCCACGATCGCGGCGGTGCTGCCCAAAATACGCGAGAAAAATGACACCAGCTTTCTCGAAAAGCACCTTGCGCATACACGAGAGTTCGACGAGTTGCTGAGTCATTACGTTGACAAGGGCCCTGGTATCAAGCCGATTCGTCCAGAATACCTCGCCGCGACATTAAGCGCGTTGGCTTCCGACGACGCCATGTTTTTCGCCGACACGGGAACGGCTTGCATCTGGCTGGCACGACACATAAAAGGCGGCGCGAATCGCCGGCTCTTTGGATCCTTTTCATGGGCATCGATGGCCAGCGCCGCGCCTAACGCCTTCGGCGCACAGATGGCCTTCCCTGGCCGCCAGACGATTGCCCTCTGCGGCGACGGCGGTTTCACGATGCTCGCGCTCGGCGATCTGGCCACTCTCGTGCAACGCAAGGCGCGCGTCGTGCAGATCATCCTCAACAATGAATCGCTCGACTTCGTGAAAATCGAGCAGCAGGAGGCCGGTTTCGTTCCCTATGGAGTGGATTTCAAGAATCCGAATTTCGCGCGCGTGGCCGAAGCGATGGGCGCAAAAGGCATCCGCCTCGAAGAACCCGGGGACGTAGAAGAAGCTCTCACGGAAGCTCTGGCGCACAAGGACGGACCGGTTGTCGTCGATGCCGTCGTCGACCCCTACGCGCTTTCGTTGCCGGCGCACGTCCCGTTGCACACGGCGGCAGGCTACACACTGAGTCTCGCCAAACAGGTGCTTGGCGGTCGGTTAGACGATGTGATCAAGACGATGGAGCGCAACATCCGTTTGGTTTGAACGCTCAACATCCGCCTGTACGGACAACCACTCGCGTCGGTTCGATGATCGGCCTTCCCCTAGGTTGCTCTACCAATCCATAAAATCCTACAAACTGTATAAAAGTGAACAGTACGCACCCTCGACAGCCTCTACGCTGCAAGGCCAGAGATTCAGATTGGAAATTCCAGTTCAATAGCCAACCCCGGGCTAATACTCGACGAAGTTCCAAAATCGAAGGATGGAGAAAAAGCATGTTTCATTTGATCTGGTACGTTCTCATTGGCCTAATCTCGGGGGTTATCGCGAAAGACGTCATGCATGTGCACATAACGATTTTCTGGACGATCGTGCTTGGCATCATCGGAGGGATCATAGGCGGCGGCGTTACCCACATGTTTTCACGCCCGGCAAACGAGCGCTATCATCTCGCCGGCCTTATTTTTTCTACATTGGGCGCGATTCTGGTCCTCTTCATTTGCTACAAACTGAATATCCATTTTCCTGCGGTCTAACCGCGCCTCATTCGTAGCAAGTCCCGGGTAAACGCTGCCAACTCGACCAGACAACTGGCCCACGATCACTGGGCATTCCCATTTCTTTTTTTTCGTTTTGTGCTATACTGGGTTGCGTAGGATTTTGCGTTCCTGGAGTGCGGCAGCTCTGCTGCCGCTTTTTTATTTTTGGCGCCCCTTTTTCCCTAATCCGACTAAGTCTTTTAGAATGAACCGATCGAGAAACGCCGCGTTTCGCCGTGTTTTACCGGTTTTTCTGGCCCCGCAACCCCTTTAAAATGAGCATTTCCAAGAAGCTCCCGCAAGTGCTCATTCTAAATCACTTATTGGAAATGCTAAACCTTTTAGAATGTGCATTTGCGGGAAAAGGGGGAGGGGGAGGGGAAGCGAAAAAGGCCCGGAGGCTTTCGTCTCCGGGCCCGCGAAAATCCGTGTGTAATTGCTACCGGACTATAGCTTCGAGTAGAGGAGGAAACCCAGCGCAAAGGTGAACAGCGTCAGGGTCTCTACGAACACGAGACCGAGAATCATGGCTGCGCGAACGCCGCCAGCCGCTCCCGGATTCCGCGCGATGCCTTCGCAGGCCGCCGCCGCAATCCTTCCCTGACCCAAACCGCCGCCGAACGCCGCGACGGCTACGCCAAAGCCAACCGCGATCACCAAAGTGGTCGGGTTGATTGGCGGCTTGGCCGCGTCTGCTGCCGTTTGCGCGAACGCCCCCGGTGCAAGTAGCAACACCGCGACGATCGCTACGAACAATACAACTGCTAGCTTCTTCATAACTTCCTCCTCATGAATTGCCGCCAGGAGGTGGTTCCCGGACACCGTGCAGCCGGGCTCACGCTGGAGCGGCTTAACAAAACTAAGATTAAGAAACTGTTTAGTGCTCGTCCGCAGTGGCCAAGCCGATATAAACGGCAGGCAGAATCGCGAATACGTAGGTCTGAACGACGGATACGAACACGTGCAAGACGATGAAAGCGATGGGAGCCAAAGCCGGAAACACGCCCAACGCGATTCCGGCAATCGCCGACTTCGTTCCCGCCCACACGGCGAGTCCTGTAAATAGGCCGAGAAACAATCCATAAATTAGATCGCTGGCAAAAATGTTGGCCCAAAGACGTACGGTAAGCGAGAGCAAACGAGCGGTGGTGCTGATGATTTCCACTGGAAACATTAACGGAGAGAGCCAAGCCACCGGTCCCGCGAAGTGCTTCGCGTAGCCTCCCGCTCCGTGATGCTTCAAACCTTGCCAGTTAAAATAGGCAAACGTGATGATCGCGCACGCCAGCGGAACGGTCACGTTCGCGGTGGGCGCGCTCAAAAACGGAAACGCACCAAAAAGATTTGCCAGCAAAATGAACAGCGCCACGGTGCCCACCATCGGGACGTACTTCTTCCAGTCGTGGCCCGCATTCTCTTCCAGAACGTCGTTGATGCCAAACCCCATCGGGTTCGTGAGCAACATTTCCGCGATCTGTTGCGAAACCCCGGGCCGCTCGACCGATAGCCGCGCCCTAAGCAAAAGCGCCAGGACCGTGCCCACAACCAGCACCGTCAGTGCCATCACCACATGTTCCGGGATAGGCGTGTCGGGATAGCTCGGCTTGATGTGCAGCGCCGTCAGCAGCGCCAAGGCAGGCGCTCCCAGGATCTGGTTTACAAAATGTGTCAGCCAGCTTACGTGATGTTCCATTCCCTATTCCGTCGGACGCAGGATTTCGTACACACTTGCCGTGATTGTCGCGGCTCCTAAAGCACACAAACCCACTACCATGCTCGCAAGGGGAACTTTCAGAACTTCAAAAATAACATACACGCAGAAGCCTATCAAGCCGTAGCGGAGCATCAGGCGAAACCACGTTCCAACCGGGATTTGCGGCTTGGCGAAGCCTTCCTGCGCCTTGGCGACCGCAACCAGCGCGTCCATGCCGCGCCTGAGCCAACGGAAGTTCAGCCAAGCCAGCGCGGTCCCAATCGCCAGCCCATCCGCCCACGCTGGATGGCGAAGGATAGCGACGATTATCGCCGTTGCTCCCCCAAGAACGAGTGTTAGCCACGCAATCCGCTGCTCCGTGCGGGAGAACGCCGCGGCGACGGCTGGTTTAAGCTCGGTCGGCGCGGATGGGTCAACCGTTTCCATGGCCATCAGCCGGGCAGCCGCCGCAAGACCTCGCGCAATCCCGCCACAAACCCCAGTCCGCCGAGAATGAACGTGAAGATGAACTTGGTATGCAGCCAATGGTCGATAAAGTATCCCAAGCCGCCCGCAACGACGACCGCGGCGACGAATATGATTGGCAGCTCAATCGCCATCGCGAACTGGGCGTTGGCGCCCGTTCCCTTTTTGCCAGAAGAAGACCCCGAGTCCGTCTTATTGGGATTATTGTCCAAGATTATTGTCCAAAGGCGTAGCGCGCTAAGCGCAGGAACGGTTCAGGATACAACCCCGCCGCTAGCGACACAAACACCGCCGCCGTCAACGCGATAGTCTGGCCGTTGCTTATCGTGAGAGCTGGCACTTCGAGAGGAACCACGCCGGCGTCGGCACGTGGCTTTTTCCAGGCGTGCGCCGCAACGCGGCCATAGCAATAAACGCTGAGCAGCGCGTTGACGACGGCAAACGCGGCGAGTTCGGGATGCGGATGTGCGAGCAGCGCCTTGACAATGAAATATTTCGCCAAAAAACCGGCCGTGGGCGGGATGCCGGCAAGCGACATCATAAAAACGAGCAAAAGCAGCGCTGACGCAGGGCTTCGCCAGAACAAGCCATCCAGGTCGCGCAATTCTTTCGCGGCGCTTCCGCGTTGCTGCAGCACAATCAAAACTCCAAACGCGCCGGCCGTCGCAAAAAGATTGACGCCCAGGTAGTACATCATGCCGGTGAAACCAGTCTCATTTCCCGCCACCATGCCAAGCAAAATGAATCCGGTCTGTGCCACGCCTCCGTACGCGAGCAGCCGCTTAACGTTGGTCTGCCGCATCGCGGCGATGTTTCCCCAAAGTAGCGACACAATCGCCACGCCGCCCCAGACGTGAATCCATTTCTCGTGTGCAAATAAAAACAAGAAAGTAAAAAACCGGACCAGTAATGCAAATCCAGCGGTCTTCGCGGCCATGCCCAAAAACCCAGCAATCGGCGTTGGGGCCGCCTCGTAGACGTCGGGCGCAAACCAGTGAAACGGAGCCGCATCCATCAAAAAGAAAGCGCCACCGGCGAGGAAACCAAGCGCGAGTGCAGCCGGCCAAACGGTGAGTCCACCAAATGGCACGCCGTTATCCAGACGCATTTCGAGGATTGCGCCGATTCGCCCGAGATTCGTCGTTTGGTACAGCCTGTAAAGCAGCAGAAAACCGGCAGCCAACACGAACGAACTGCAAGCCCACTGAAACGCATAACTTCGCGCAGCGTTTTTCACCGGCTGCTCGCACTGAGCAAATCCGGTCAGGAGAAAACAGCTTAGCCCCAAAATTTCCAAGCCCAGCAGCACGATCATGACATCGACGCCCGAAACCATCAGCATCATGCCTGCGCACGCAAACAACAGCAGCGCGTAGTAGGCCCCTCGTGCCTCCTCTGCAATTTTGAGATATCGCACGGAAAACAAAACGGTCAGGACTGTGCCGGCGAGAAAGAGAGCGGCGAAAAATAGAAAAAAAGTATCGACCAGCACGCTCTGATGGAGGCCAAGAAGCCCCGGCGACTCCGGATTCACGCTGCGCAGCGCCTGCATCTTTCCGTGCTGCACGTACAGCGTAAATCCGCTGAATGCCGTTCCTGCCAGCGCAAGCAACGCGTTCCAATATTTTTCGTTTGCCGATAGCCAGCGGTCGATCAGCAGAATCCCGCACGCAAAGAGAACGAGTTCCATCTCGGGCAGAATGAGCGCGCCATCTCCGCTGAGAAATCCGCGCACTACGTTGATGAGGGTATGAATCATGCAGAAGGAGGATTCCGTCGCAGACGCGCGAACTAAATCCTATGCGGTTTTGCCGCTATTTCTCGAACAACAATTCTCCCGCGCGGTGCGTTGCCTTCACCACGGCCTTAATCAGCGTCACTCGCAGCTTTCCTTCTTCCAGCTCCAATATTCCGTCGATCGTGCAGCCCGCTGGCGTGGTCACGGCATCCTTCAACAGCGCCGGGTGATCCCCTGTCTCCAACACCACGCTCGCCGCGCCCTTCATCATCTGCGCCGCCAGCAGAGTCGAAACATCGCGCGGCAAGCCCACTTTTACGCCGGCCTCCGCGAACGATTCCAAAATAATGTAGGCAAACGCCGGCCCGCTTGCCGAAAGACCGGTCACCGCATCCATATGTTTTTCATCGACAACAACGGTCCGCCCAACGGCGTCAAACATCGCCTTCGCCGTTTCCAAATCTGCCGCCCCTGCGTGAGCGCCCTTGCAAATTCCCGTCATCCCAATGCCCACTCTGGAGCAAGTGTTCGGCATCGCCCGCACGACAGGGACATTCGCGCCCACGTGCTGCTCGATGTAACTGGTCGGCACCGACGCTGCCACCGAAATCACCAACGTTTTTTCGCTCAACTCCGGCGCAATCTCTTTCAACACCTCGCCAATCACTTGCGGCTTCACTCCCAGAAGGACTATGTCCGCGCCGCGCACCGCCTTTCTGTTTTCTGTCGCTACGTTGACGCCAAGCTCCTTCGCCAACGCTGCAGCCTTCTCCGCATGCTTAACAGTAGCCGTAACGCGCTTCGCCGAAAACAATCCCTGCTTCAGATACGCCCGCAGCAAAATCCCGCCGAGCTTCCCTGTCCCCAACACCGCCAATTTTTTGTCCGAAAGTTTGTGCGCCATAGTCCAGACATTGTTGAATACCCTACCTCTTGCGTCAACTCTCGTCTTTTCGCAGGAACGACGCGGCCGGATAGCCCGTAAGATGAACTCATGCCCCTTGCTTCTGAGCCCCGCGAGCCAGTTACCTCGGTGGCGGCAGCCTCGAAGCTCAGTTCTCGAAAGACGAGCGGGGGCATTCCAGGAATCGTTCACCTGGCCATCGGACGAGTCCTGGAAATCGTCATCGAGGGGATGGTTGTCCTTTTCGGTTGCCGAGTAAGACGCTCGGATGCACCATGGCTGGACTGTCCGCTCGGCGACTCGGTTCTGATCGGTACCGGCATATACGAGAAAATCGCAGCGGACGAAAACCTCGCATTGCGGATCGTTCCGGATGCCGGTTTGATAGCCGATTTTGACGCCTTGCGCGGTCCTGGTTTCGATCCTAGTGCCGTTCAGCCGCGTGTCCGCCATTTCTATGAGCATGCCTCGCAATATCAGCTCGAAGCCTGGAGCGAAATCGCCTTAGTCGGACGCTTTTTCCTTTGGTTACTTGTGGAGTTCATCAGCCAGCGCATGGACCAGCTCAACTTCCCACTCTCACCCTTGGAAATGGCCCGAGGTATGACCAGTCAAGTGATTCAGCTCCGCGAACAGGCTGGCGGCAGCCTTGTCTACACGGGCTGGCTCCGCAAATTAAAGTCTTCTGGACTGGTGATGTTCGCCGGAATTTATTCCGTTGCAAAAATTCCCGGAGAGGACAATCCCTGCGTCAAAGTCACGTTCCCCGACCGTGGCAGCGCGAACGTCTACCTGGTCCCGCTCAATTATGAGGACGGCTCGTTCGGCCTCGATTCCTCAGGCTCAGGCTTCGGGAGGTCGGGATTTTATCGCGTGATTGCCTCGGGCAAGGATCATCTGCGTGTAAGAAACTTCAAAACGCTGCACGAACTTTTTCACGTTTACGAAGACCAAGAAGGCGTTCTGCGTACCGATCACAAAATCTCTTTTCTTGGCATGACGATTGTTCGTCTCCACTACAAAATGACGCTTTTGCCGGCGCTCTCGCAAACAGACGAACACACCACTGCGCGTGCAACTGTCACAGCTAGCTGAAATCTTGGTTTCTGCTGGGAAACTCTACGAAACGGCCTTCAGTCGTGCCGCGCTCCGTGTAGCACATTCACCGCATGCGGCAAGAGATGTGCCACCGCATTCAACGACTCCGCGGCACCTTTTGGACTACCAGGAAGATTCACGATGAGGGCCTTTGCTCGAACTGCCGCTACGCCCCGCGAAAGCGCGGCTGTCGGCGTCAACTCCGCTCCCTTACGCCGCATCTGCTCGCCAATTCCCGGAACGATCAAGTCAGCGACCGCTTGCGTCGATTCCGGCGTGTTGTCTCGCGGACCAATCCCCGTCCCGCCGCTCGTCAGAATCAAGTCCACTCGCCCGGAGTCAGCCAATTCGCGCAACTGCTCGCGAATGTTCGCGGGGTCATCGGAAACGCGCAGTACCGAAGTCACTTCCCAATTCAATCCTCGGCACACTGCGACCACGGCGGGCCCTGACAAATCCTCGCGTTCCCCTCTTGCCACTGTGTCGCTTATTGTGAGCACTGCGACGCGCATCAGGCGGGTTACTTCGTTTCCACGGGGTCGCGATTCGCTTCATCCATCAAGCGCATCGCTTCCATCAGAAGCCCAGTCGTATTTCGAGTTGTGGTTGTGCGCGTGGAAGCATTTGCTGCGTTGAAGTCAATTTCGAATTCGCCCGCGGTCCAAAGCACAACGCGGTAGACAGCATCATCGCCTTCGACTTTTCCGCTCTTCGCGTCGCGGCATTGGCCGTTTGCAAAATAAAGCTCGCCCTGTTCGCCGTTGTGATTCACCACGAGCCGGCAAGATTTCTGCCCCATCTCGAGAGACTGCATCAAATCGATCATGCTCATCTCTTCCAAGCGCCCTTGAATCACGCCTGGCCGCGAGGCGCGCTTCTGCAATTTTTCGAGGTGCAAACGGTCGACAACTTTTTTCGCGATTCGCACCAAATCTTTCACCAAAAATGGCTTCGTGACAAAGTCTTCGACGCCATCCACCAGCGGCCGCAGGCGCTCCTCAATATCCGCGCGGCTGGCCATGAACAAAAACGGAATGTGCCGCGTCGCCTCGCGTCCATGCAGCTTTTCAAAAAGCTGCCGCCCATCCAGACCTGGCATTTTGTAATCACAAAGAATCACGTCTGGTGGGGTGTCGATGACCTTCAGCAGAGCATCCGCGCCGTCGGAAGCCGTTTCGACCTCGCAATACGGCTCCATGCCCTTAATAATCAGGTCGCGAACCAGCGGATTGTCATCCGCCACCAGCAATTTAACGGTTTTCGCGCCCGCACCACTCATCGGTTGCGGCTCCGGGTCGTTTTTTTGCGGCCGTTCTTGTGAGTGGGCGTGGCGGGTGCGTCCCGAAAAAAGTCCCCGCTCTTTCCGCCGGTCTTCTCGACGAGAACAATCCCGCTGATTTCCATCCCTTTATCGAGGGCTTTGCACATATCGTAGACCGTGAGGGCCGCGGCAGTAACGGCGACCAGCGCTTCCATCTCGACCCCTGTTTGGGCCGTCGCCGTAACTTCGGAGCGAACTTCCACGCCATTTTGGCACAGCCGCGCAGTCACATCAATGTGCGTCAGCGGCAGCGGGTGACAAAGAGGTATCCACTCCGCCGTTCTTTTCGCCGCCGCAATCCCAGCAATCCGGGCCACTTCCAGGGGGTTCCCTTTGGGGTTTTTCAGACGCTTCACGGCCCGCACCACCTCGGGGCTCATCTTAACGAAACCCTGGGCCACAGCCGTCCGTGTCGTCACTACTTTCCCCGACACGTCCACCATCCTCACACCGCCTTTTGCCCCGTAATGCGTTAGCTTCCTCATTCTGCTCTTCTTCAGTGGCCTCCGTGTCTCTGTGCCTTCTGTGTAAAATCCTTTTCTTCGCTTTTTCTTTAGTTTTGCTGGTTCAAAACATATCCCTTCGAACCATTACTTCCACGGGGTCTCCAACACCGATCTTTTCGAGCGCCGCCGGGACGATAACAAAACAATTTGCCTTCGATAGGGCCGAGACGTCCCCAGAGCCTTGCCATCTCAATACTTTGACCTCTCGACCTGCCCCTTGCCCGTCCATATGCGCCGGCAAAAAGTGAGTTACGCCGGGTTTTTCATGCAATGCTTCACCAAGCCGCGCTACTACGACGGGCAATTCGCGCGCTTCCGCTCCAGCCAACAAATCCAGCGCCGGCGCCACGAACAATTCAAACGTTACCATCGTCGAAACCGGATTCCCTGGCAAGCCAAACACAAATTTCTCTCCGCACTTTCCAAACACTGCAGGCTTCCCCGGCCGTATCGCCACGGCATCAAAATAAAACTCAGTCTCCATCTCCTTCAAAACTTTCTCGACCAAATCGTACTTCCCCATCGAGACTCCGCCCGACAAAACCAGCAAATCCTCCTGAAGCCCGCGCCGAATCTTGGAGTGCAAATCATCTTCGCGGTCCATCGCGTTCCCCAGCAAAATTGGTTTGCCGCCAGCCAGCCGCACCTGCGCGGCCAACGACACGCTGTTGCTGTTTCGAATCTGGAAGCGTCCGGGAAGGCTGTCCACGGGCACAATCTCGTCGCCCGTGGACAGAATCGCGACGCGCGGCTTCTGCGCGCATTTCAACTCCGCCGCTCCCACCTGCGCCGCTGAAGCAAGCTCTGCATAACCCAGGCGCATCCCTGGCGTCAAAAGCGTTTGTCCCGCGCGCGCTTCGCTTCCTCGGGGCACAAAATTCTGGCCAGTCACTGCGTCGCGTTCGAAGCGCACCAGATCTCCATCACGCTTCGTGTGCTCGATCATCACCACGGCGTCCGCTCCCGAAGGGACGGCCGCGCCGGTCATAATCTGCACGCAAGTCTCCGCCCACAATTCCTTCGTGACGCGGTCGCCCGCCTTAATTTCCCCAGCGCATTTCAGCGAGGCCCCGGCCTTAGCGTCGGACGCAAAAACCGCGTACCCGTCGCGCGTAGCTCGGTTGAACGGCGGATACTCCCGGTCTGTCTTGACGTCTTGCGCCAACACCAATCCGAGCGCGTCCCCGACACGCACCTGTTCCGTAACGCGCGGACCTTTCTTCTCTGTTAGTTTTTCGATGACCTTCTGGCGTGCTTGCTCGTAGGTGAGCATCGGTGGCTATTTCTCGAGGCCTTCTCTTCGTCTTCTCTGTGCTCTCTGCG
The DNA here is from genome assembly GCA_963784015.1 of uncultured Acidobacteriota bacterium. Lineage (GTDB taxonomy): Bacteria > Acidobacteriota > Terriglobia > Acidiferrales > UBA7541 > Acidiferrum. The sequence continues at coordinate 997,502 of CAWAPX010000013.1, read as the reverse complement.
AACTCTGCGTTAAAAATCACACGCAACAAGGCTCGGAACTAAACGTTAGAGCCAGCGCGCCAACAAAGTCCCCGCCGGTACAATCGTCGCATCCCGCTCCGGTCCGGTAGAAATCATCCCAATCTCCACCTGCAAAAAGTCCCCGATAAACCGCAAGTAATCCAAAGCCGCCTTGGGCAATTTCGCGCCGTCTTTCACGCCATAAGTCATCTCGCACCAGCCGGGCAGCGTCTTATACTCTGGCACGACCTGCTCGTACTCCTCGGCCAAGGCAGGCATCTCCTTCAATGTTTTGCCCTTGTACTTGTAACCGACGCACACTTGAATTTCGCGCTGCGTGTCAAACACATCCAGCTTCGTCACCACCAGCGAATCAATGCCATTGATCATTTTCGCATAACGCAACACCATCAAATCCAGCCACCCGCAGCGCCGCGCGCGCCCCGTCACCGCTCCAAACTCTTTCCCTCGCACGCGAACCTCCTGAGCCTCCAGCTCAGGCATCTCTGTTGGGAATGGGCCGCCGCCCACGCGCGTTGTGTACGCCTTTGAGATTCCCAAGACGTTCTTGATTTTTGTCGGCGGCACGCCCACGCCGGTCGTCGCACCGCCAGAGATTGCGCTCGAAGACGTCACATACGGATACGTCCCATGATCAATATCCAGCATCGTTCCTTGCGCACCCTCAAAAAGCACCGACTTCCCTTCATCCAGCGCACGATTCACCAATTCGGCCGTATCGCAAATGTATCCGCGAATCTTCTCGCCCAACTTCAGAGTCGTTTCCACTTCATGCGAAAAATCTATGTCGGCACCGTAAGCGCCTTTCGCCAACCGGTTCTTTTCAGCGACCACCCGCGCCGCTTTCTTCCGAAACAATTCCGGTTCCAGCAAATCGCACATTCGCAATCCGCGCCGCGCCATCTTGTCTTCATACGCCGGTCCGATGCCGCGCGAAGTTGTGCCAATCTTGTCTGCGCCTCTAGCGCCTTCCGCCGCTTTATCCAATTCGCGATGATAGGGAAAAATCAAATGCGCTCGATTGCTGATGTGCAACCGTCCCTTCACATCAATCCCGGCCTTCGCCAGCGTTTCAATCTCCGCCACGAGCGCCGCCGGATCCACAACTACGCCCGTCCCGATCACCGCCTGCTGCTCAGGCCGCAAAATCCCGCACGGAATCAACTGCAGCACATACCGGTCCTTGCCGATAATGACGGTATGCCCCGCATTGTGCCCTCCCGCAACGCGCGCAATAAAATCAAACGACCCCGCAAGGTAGTCCACCACCTTGCCCTTGCCTTCATCGCCCCACTGCGCGCCGACCACCACGACCGATTTCATTCAGTCAATCTCCTAAGTGGAACTGGCACTCTCGCCTGTTCTACTATTCTTCTGCCGGACCACACTTCATCGCCGCAACGTTCACTTTATCTAAACTGCGTTGGAATTCCCGGAAACCGACAGGTTCTAATCGTAAGCTCGCCTAGCCGCCAACGCAAGCAACGCTCCGCTGGCTCGAAGAGCGGGCGCGTTGAGCAAATGCGCCGCTACCTGCTTAACTTCGCAAAACGAAAACATGAAACCAAATGATCGTTCACCATTCCCGTCGCCTGCATAAATGCGTAGCAAATCGTCGAACCTACAAACCGAAAGCCGCGCTTCTTTAAATCTTTGCTCATCGCATCTGATTCCGCCGTTTTTGCTGGCAGACTCTTGTGCGTCTTCCAGGCATTCTGCTTCGGCTTGCCACCCACAAATTGCCAAATGTATTTGTCGAAAGACCCAAACTCCTCCTGCACCTTTAAAAACGCCTGGGCATTCGAAATCGTTGCCGCGACTTTCAACTTGTTCCGAATAATCCCGGCATCTTTCAAAAGCTCGCGCACTTTCTTTGCGTCGTACCGGGCCACTTTCTGCACATCAAACCCGTCAAACACCTCGCGATATCGCGCTCGCTTCTTAAGAACGGTGTCCCAACTCAGCCCCGCCTGTGCGCCCTCCAAAATCAAGAGCTCGAACAAGGCGCGGTCGTCGTGAAGCGGCACGCCCCATTCCTCATCGTGATAAGGAATGTTCAGATCACTCGTCGCCCAATGGCACCGCTTTATCGTCATTTCGCCTGCTCCGATCCCGCAATTCTTGAGCGCACTGGATTGCCACCGCCATCACAGACGGTTGGGCCATCAAAGCAAAAGTTGTTCGCACTCGTGACTGTCAAAGGAACAGCCCACAGCCAGCGAGCTATTTTAGGATGGAATGAATGATGATGGTGTTGCCACCAAGTAGTACTGGATCGGAGGCTAGCTCGTCCGTCCAGCGGTCTGCTCGCCTCTGCTTCGGCGTCAGCTTCGCCATTAGGCGAATAAGAGCCACCAGCGGCCAGTAGAGCCACTGATTCCCTTTCTTCCTGTCGCGGTAAACGCCTTGAATCGCAAACCCGTTTTTCTCGAGGTAATAGCGCAGCTCGTTGTAGCCAATCGGATTGGCATGGACAGCGATCTCGTCCATCCCCGCGCAATCGTAATGAATTTTTGATTTTGATTGTTCCGAGAGCGGCTTGAAATGCGAGGTATACCCAAAAAGCAGCCACTTGAGCCGCTCTTCGACGTTCATGATGTTAGGTACGCTGATGATCAAGTGCCCGCCCGGTTTCAATAGCCGCCTGTACTCGCGAAATGCCTGCGGCGGCGAATCGATGTGCTCCAGCCCATCCAGCGAAGTTATGAAGTCGAACGACTCCGACGCATACGGCAGAGTGCCAGCCAAATCGCCGCGCTTGATCTCTACTCCGTCGAGACGGAACAGCTCCGAATACAGATCGCAGCAACGCACATCAAAGCCTTCCGCAATCAAATCCTGCGCGAGCGCGCCTTCGCCCGCAGGACAATCCAGAATTACGCCGCGCGAAAGGGGCCTCAAAATCTTCAACACTGTTTCGTGCAGCCCAGGGCGTGACATCGCCAGCGGCCCGCGGTCTCCCGCGAGCAGAGGCGGGTGATCCGCAGGTTTTACTGTCCGTGTCGTCGTTGCCGCTGTTTCTGCTGTAGCCAATCGATGCTCCTAAAATCCAATGCCTGCGCGATCCACACACAAAACAAAGGGCATGCCGCACTCAACTGTACGACATGCCCCGCCAATCTTCCTATCTTTTTGCGGCACTTTTCGCGCCGCAATTCGCTCGGCGAATTATGCTAAGTGCCGGTCCAGCGCCTTCGTAATCTGATCCTTCGGCACCGCGCCCACAATCTGTTCTACGACCTGCCCGTTCTTGAAAACCAGGATCGTGGGGATGCCACGAATGTTGTAGCGCCCCGCCGAATTCATCGCCTCGTCGACGTTCAGCTTCATCACCTTCAGCTTGCCTGCGTAATCATGCGCAATTTCGGCAACCGTCGGTGCGAGCATGTGGCAGGGACGGCACCACTCCGCCCAGAAATCCACCATCACGGGCTGCGTGCTACTGGCGGTCAGCACTTCCGCCTCAAAATTCCCGTCCGTCACTGCCTGGATTTTTTCAGTTTGGGTATTATCAGCCATGTTGTTTGTCCTCAACAGCTTGCCGCTAGGCCGCTGTTTTTATCTCCTTCGTCAGTTGAATTAGATGTTGTAACAGACATTTGGTTTCGTGAAGCCTGCCCAGCGCCTCGAAGGGTCAACGCCGCTTCGTACACTTTCGCGTACTCCGCAGCCGGCCCCTTCCAGGAGAAATCCTTGGCCATGCCGTTCAATTGGATGCGCCGCCAGATGCGCTCATCGGTGCAATGATGCAAAGCCTGACGAATCGCGTACATCATAGCTGCGCCGGAATATTCCGCAAACTTAAAACCGGTTCCTGTGCCGTGCTCCAGATCGAACGGCTCGACAGTATCATCTAATCCGCCCGTCGCTCTCACAATCGGCACCGTACCATACTTCAAGCTGTAGATCTGATTCAAGCCGCAAGGTTCGTAGCGGGATGGCATCAGGAACATGTCCGCGCCGGCTTCAATCTTATGCGCAATTTCGTTGTCGTATGCAATTCTTACGCCGACTCGTCCAGGAAACGTGTTCGCCATCGACTGAAATAGTTCTTCGTATCTGCGTTCGCCAGATCCCAGCACGATTAGCGAGAGATCCTCTTTCATCAACTCATAGGCTTTCTCCGCGATCAAATCGAATCCTTTCTGATCGGCGAAGCGCGACACAATTCCAATCACTGGGCGCGCTGAGTGCTCCGGCGCAATTCCGTACAATTCCAGCAAGACCTGCTTGCACACCTGCTTTCCGCTCATATCCTTCGCGGAATATTTCATGGGAATCAGTTTGTCTTTTTCCGGACTCCACGCGGAGTAATCGACTCCGTTCAAAATGCCAACCATCCGCTCCGCACGGCTTCGCACCACGCCATCCAATCCCCAGCCAAACTCGGGCGTCTGAATCTCTTGTGCATACCTCTTGCTGACGGTCGTCAGATAATCCGAATAGACTAGCCCGCCCTTCAAGAAATTCACGTTGCCGTAAAACTCCATGCCGGCCGGATTGTAGACGGGCAGCGGAATTCCCGCGCGTTCGAGAACGTCTGTTTTGAAAAGCCCGTGATAGCCCATGTTGTGAATCGTGAAGACCACGGGGATGTCTTTCACCAACGGATCGTCGCCGTACGAAGTCCGAAGCAGGACGGGTACGAGCGCCGTTTGCCAATCGTGGCAATGAATCACGTCGGCAGGCCAAACGTGCTTCACAATTTCAATTGCCGCGCGGCAGAACTCGCTATAGCGCTCGGCATTATCCGGAAAATCGCCGTCGCTGCTGCCATAGATACCGTCACGATCGAAATACGCCGGGTCATCGACAAAAAAATACCGAACACCGGAAATCTGGGTGCCGTCCATTACGGCTGGAAACCGCAGATGATTAGCCATCGGAATCGTGAGGCTGGGCATCACGACGGCAGTCGCCTTGGTGCCGCGGTAACGTGGCAGCACGACAGCCACTTCGTGGCCGGCTGCCACCAATGCCTTCGGCAGCGCCTCGACCACGTCCGCAAGGCCGCCGGTCTTCGAGAACGGCAACCCTTCCGATGCTACAAAAAGTATTCTCACTCGCTTGTCTTTACTCGATTCCGTGAACGCTCTTCGCGGACTCTCTTCTTCGGTGCATTCACGGGAGCGATCGCGCGATGCGCATTTATTTACGCTACTGGACCTATTTCAGCGCGTCAAGACAGAACCGCTCGGCTACAGCCGCCCGACGCTCTTCCTGCTACACTTTCGGCGCATGGCTCGTCAACGACTTGGCCAACATTTTCTCGCAGACGCCGACTGGCGCGAACAAATCGCGCGTGCCACCGGCGTTTCGCAGCACTCGACCCTTGCGCGACCGTCTGCGGCGGAAGCATTGTATTGCTGGGTCGAAGTCGGTGCGGGCCACGGCGAAATGACCGAGTACCTCGCGTCCACCGGCGCACCCGTCTATGCCGTCGAGCTGGACACGATGCTCGTTGGAAAGCTCCAGCGGCTTACGAAACAATTCTCGAATCTTACGGTCGTCCCCGGCGACGTTCTCGAGACCGATCTGAGTGCGCTCGCTGCAGGCCGCCGCATCCGCCTGTACGGCAATTTGCCTTACTACATCACCTCGCCGATTCTCCATCATTTTTTCACGTTCGCGGATTTGATCGACGAGATTCACATCATTATCCAAGAAGAGGTAGCACAGCGGCTCACAGCTAAGCCTGAGACGAAACAATTTGGCTATCTCTCCGTCGCCACGCAGCTTTACACTCGACCGGAATTTGTCCTCCGCATTCCGCGCAGCGCTTTCAGCCCGCCGCCGGAAGTCGGCTCCGCGCTGGTGACGCTTCGCCTTCCCGGCGAAAGAGCAAACCTGGCGATTCCCGGCGAGGAAGCCTTTCTGGATTTCGTAAAATTGTGTTTTTCGAAGAAGCGTAAGACGCTCATCAACAATTTGCGCTCGCTGGCAGAGCCGGATGTAGTGCGCGAGGCCCTCAGCGCGCAAGGCCTGCGACTTGATGCCCGCGCCGAGCAGCTTTCCGTCGCGCAGTTCGCCGTACTGCGCGATTCACTGGCACCGTCGCTCTAGCTCTCTTAGGCGCCTTTCTTCTGTGCAGCGATCAATCTATCCGGATAATCGCTCATGATTCCGTCCACACCGGCAGCCATGAGCAAGCGAATGTGCGCGGGATGATTTACCGTCCAGCAAACGACTTGCAAATCCCGCGCGTGGGCTTGCTCGATCATCGAGGGAGTCACCAGATCCCCGCGCACGATAATCTGCCGCGCACCTATATCCACGGCGGATGTCAGAGGATCCTCGAGTTGCCCGTCATAGAGCACTCCGGTCATCAGCGTCGGCTCGATCTTGCGCAAGCTCGCCAGAATCGTGGGGTCAAACGAAATCACGACCACGCGCGCCACTTCTCCGGACTCTCGCAGCGCACCGATTAATGCATGCTCTCCGCCCCAGGAGCCGCTCGGTTTCAATTCCAAGTAGAATACGACGTCGTTTTTTCTTGAAAACTCCAGAATCTCTTCGAGAGTGGGAATACGCTCTCCGGCATACTCGCTGCCGAACCATGAGCCCGCGTCGAGCCGCCGCAGCACGGCGAGCGTCTGATCGTGCACTTTGCCCTGGCCGCCGGTTGTGCGATCAACAGTGTCATCGTGGATGGCCACAAAGCGCGCGTCGCGCGAGAGTTGCAAATCCGTCTCGATAAAAGCGGCTCCCAACGCGACCGCCTTCTTGAACGCGGCCAGTGTGTTTTCCGGCGCGTGCCCAGAAGCTCCGCGATGCCCGATGATCAGCAATTCAATGCGCTCCTTCCAGGAAACGCCAGTCGGGCGAACCCTCGACCCGTGAACCGTACAGAATCTCCGCAGACTCGCCTGTTACCGAGATGTGTGGGACCGATTTGTATGCTAACACCCACGTACAGTCAACTCGGTATATGCACGTCCCGGTGCATCTTGTATCTAACCATTAGAGGTAGCCCAATCTTCGGAGGAGGGGAAAATGAGAAAGGAATTCCGGGCCCTGATGGTAGCGGTGCTTATGTCGGCCCAGTTGGCAGTTCTGCCCAGTAGTTCGGCATCGCCGCTGCACCAATCCAAAAACCAAAACGAGCCCAAATCGCAACAGGAACTCACGAAAGAAGTGCGTCATGTCCTCGTCATGCTGCCGTACTACTCGGTCTTCGACAATCTAGGGTACCGGGTGGAAGGTGACAAAGTGATCCTGGAAGGACAAGTCGTTCGCGGGTCCCTCAAGTCCGACGCTGAAGCCGCGGTGAAGAGCGTCGCGGGTGTCAGTTCGGTCGTTAGCAATATAGAAGTTCTTCCTCCCGCTCCAATGGACGACCAGCTGCGCCGCGCGCTTTACCGTGCAATTTATGGCGAGCCCTCTTTGTCGCGCTATGGATATGCTTCTGTGGCTTCAATCCATATCATCGTGAAGAACGGGAACGTCACGCTCGAAGGCTATGTTGATAATGACGCCGATAAGAACATGGCGAATATTCGAGCTAACGGCGTGCCGAATGTTTTTTCGGTGAAGAATAACTTGCAGGTCGCAAATGGCGGCAAATAATTCCGGGTTGCTGTGAGGCGACCGACATACAGCTTTGCAGCGCCAGCGCAAGACCTTGCCGGGAATGCAGCGCACAGCTGCTTTCAAGGTTTCCGGAATTTTTCGAACGTTTTCTTTTTTCAGTTGCGTAAACGTGTGGTGAACATCGGAGTATCGCTCGCGTTTAGCGTAGCTTCAAAGATTGGCGGAAATAGCGCGTCCCTGGAGTGAACTTTTGTATCGTTCGTTGCCATTAGCATTGGCAATCTTTTCAAGCTCCGAGAAAGGATCCCTAAACGCCTGTAAACATGAGGCTTACAGCGCCAAAAGAAGTGCTCAGTGGCCTTTGAATTGCCCTTCACTGTCAACAGCCTAAGCCTGCTCAATGGCTCACTCGAGAGGTCTGAGAAAAAATGGCAACTGCGACCTTAAAACCAAACCCTGCGACCGCCTCTTTGCCCTTCGCGAATCGCGTCGTGTGCGTTAACGCCGCGCCAGAAGAGTTTGACTTGGCGAGTGGCTTGCCGGGAGGATTTCTCGAGTTTCTGGCGCCGTTGCATGCTGCGCTAACGCTGCGGCAGCGCGCGTTAGTTGCGCGACGTGAACGCGCACTCGGCGAAGCACATGCCGGCAAATTGCCTAACTACTTGCCGCCATCCGTCGCCACCACAAATTCCTGGCGCATCGAGCTTCCAGTGTGGTGCGCCGACCAGAGAAATCAGATGACCGGTCCGGCCGATGAAGCCGAACTCGTCGTGAAGATGCTCAACTCCGGCGCTCCTGGAGTGATGCTGGATCTGGAAGACTCGAATGCAAATTCATGGGAGCACACGATTTGCGGCATCGAAAATATTCTCGATGCGCTCGCAGGGCGGCTGACGTACTACGACCGAAAACGCGAAAAGACAGTTGGAATATCGCCGAGCAGCACTGTGATATTCACGCGGCCGCGCGGACTGCATCTTCACCAAGCCGGAATACTTGACGGCGAACTGTTGCCCGCTTCCCTCTTTGACGTAGCGATGGTGGCGTATCAAGTAGATTTCAGCACGCTCAAGCATCCGCTGTGCTTTTACATTCCGAAATCCGAGTCGGCCGACGAGGCGCTTTGGTGGCGCGATCTGTTCCAGATGATTGCGCGCGCAAAGGGCCTTCCGGCTGGCGCGATCAAATGCATGGCTCTGGTGGAATCACATCCGCTCGCGTATCAGATGGAAGAGTTCGCGTGGAATCTTCGCGAGCACATTCTGGGACTGAATCTTGGTCGCTGGGATTACATGGCCAGCTTGATTGACTTCAACCTGGAAAATCCGGAATGGGTGCTGCCGGATCGCAACACGATTCCGCACAATGTGGCATTTTTCCAAAATTTGCGCGAGCTGATGCCGGAGATTTGCCACAAGCACGGCATGCTCGCGATTGGCGGCATGACTGCGCTCTTTCCGAGCCGGGAAGATGCAGAACTAAATGCGCGCGCCTTGAAAGCGCTTGCGGAAGATAAGAAGAATGAATCGACGTCTTTGATGGATGGCGCGTGGACGGGCCACCCGGATCAGAACGCGATTGCCGTCGCGCAATTCCCGGCGCCCAATCAACTCACGGCGCGCCCATCAAACCATGATACGCACATGAATTTACGTCCGCTTCCTACGGGAATGGGCAAGCGAACGCTTGCAGGAACGCGGGCGGCCATTCGGACCGTCATTCGTTATCGCAAGGGCGTCCTGCAGGGGAAAGGCGCGAGTCTGCTGGATGGCTACATGGAAGATCTGGCGACCGATCGTATCTATCGACTGATGATCGCGCAGCGAGTGCAACATGCGAGCAGCGTCGAGATTGTCGACGAAAGCGGCGCGCCTGTCGTGCACACGCCGGAATTAATCAGCCGGCTATTTGACGAAGAGCTTGATCGGTTGCTCGCCGAGCCGGCGAATGTAAATGACGCGCAAACTGCGGCTTCACTTCGCGAAGCGCGTGTCTTGAGCGAGGAAATGATCCGTCGGCACGAGTTCAATCCGGCTTAGAGAACTCCAGCTGCACGCTCAGAGAGTCTGATTCACAAGCCTACAGTTCATTTTTTATTTCATCTCAATATAGAAATCGAAGGGGCCTGCGAGGGCCCCTTCGCATTTTCAGGCTCGACGCAAAACTAACAGTCGAGATGCGTTAGTTCGAGCCTTTGGGGTCCGAGGCCTGGCTGGCGGTGGCACTGGTCGCATCGCCGATTTGCAGATCGTACTTATCTCCCGAGAAGAAGAGCGTTGTGAGTGAGTGGCTGCCGTCCTTTGCTGCAGCTGCCGAATAGCCGTCTTGCTTGTTCGAGACTGGCAGAGACACAACTCGCGCGGAAACGCTAGCAACGGTTTCCTTGCCCTTCAGAATATTTACCTTTACGTCGGGACCTGTGCCGCTCCATTCGAACTTATAGTCACCGGGGGCCAGTGACTTGCCCTCAACAGTAACGGCGGTATCGAAATGAAGTGTTTTCTTGCCGTTCGCTGCGAAAACACTCGCGGAAAACAACAACGAACTGCCTGCCAATAGGGTGAAGAGCTTTGTGACTTTCATGTGCAACTCCTTTTTCTTTTCTCCTGCGCCGGAACGTTAGATTCCATGTCCAGGGCTGCGGAGGAATTTGGCCTACTAATTCGATTTATTAGACGGCGCGCGGGTCGCCGCCGTTATATCTGCGGGGCCGCAAAGTTTGCTTTGGGAGTAGAAAATAATTTCATGGTCGAATGCGGATAGTTCCCATTTGTGATTCGCCGTAACTTGTTGGGGCAGTAAGGGGTTCCGCTTGGAAGAGGAGCTTTATGAAAATTCTGCAACAATCGAAAGATCATGTAATGGCAGCTAAAGAAGAGGCTGACTCGCTGGATTGGGGCGCTCTGGAAGATTCGCTTACCGCGCGAGGGTATGCGGTCACTTCGTCTCTTCTCACGACCGAGGAATGCGCGGACTTGGTTGCGTTGTACAACGACGAGAAACGATTTCGCAGTCACATCATCATGGAGCGATATCGTTTCGGAGTTGGGGATTACAAGTACTTCGACAATCCGTTGCCTCAGGTGGTCGCCAGTCTGCGGACAGCCGCGTACCCTAACTTGGCGACGATTGCGAATCGATGGGCTGAAACTCTTGGCGGGCGCGGCGCGCCATATCCGCTGAATCACGCCGATTTCTTGAAAACATGTCACCAAGCGGGACAGAAAAAGCCGACGCCGCTGATGCTCCACTATGAAGCGGGTGGCTACAATTGCCTACATCAGGATCTCTATGGCGAAGTGAGTTTCCCTTTGCAGATGGTCTTCTTGCTTGGGCAAGAAGGGCGCGATTGGGAAGGCGGCGAGTTTATTTTGGTCGAACAACAACCGCGCACGCAATCGAAGGCGGAAGTAGTACACGCGAATCAAGGGCAGGCGATCATTTTCACGACGAGGCACAGACCCGTGAAAGGGACGCGCGGCTATTATCGTGTCAATTTGCGGCACGGTGTCAGCCGAGTGCATCGCGGCACGCGTTACACCTTGGGGATCATTTTCCACGACGCAAAGTGAAATCCGGCTCACGGGCCATCGAGCTGCGCAAGCGAGCAAAGTCGTAGCCACTTGCTAATTAGAGTCTTACGACTCCCGCTCGCTATTTTTGAGCACGGACGGATCACTGCACCCCTCACCGGCCGCCTCGCCCGCGATATAATTTATTTTATGCATACTAATCGTCTCTTTCTCAAATTGCGCTTGCTTGGCGTTGTGTTCGCGCTACTTGCAACGCCGGTTTTTGCCCAAGATGCAAGCTGGGAACATGAACTTACGACCTGGCGCGCGCAGCACGTCGCCGACCTTTTGAAGCCCGCGGGCTGGCTTTCTCTCACCGGCCTTGAATGGCTTCAGCCCGGCGACAATTCGTTTGGGACAGCGTCCGACAACAAGATTCGTCTTGCGGGTAACAGCGCGGCACACATGGGGATTCTTCATCTCGAGGCCAACAATGTCCGGCTGATGCCTCCGGCTGGCGGTTTTCCGGAGGATTTGCGAGTGGCCGATGCTCCTGCCAAAACTCAGATTCTGACCGTGGAAGCAGACAGCGACAAAAATGCGCCGCATATCACCATCGGCACGCTGAATATGTACGTGATCCGACGCGCTGACAAGTATGCGCTGCGAGTGAAAGACTCGAAATCGCCGACACTCGTCGCATTTCACGGCTTGAACTGGTATGGGCCGGACGAGAAATATCGTGTGAAGGCAAAATGGATTCCTTACAATCCGCCAAAGTCCGTCACGCTGGCGACTCTGGCAGGCACAACGTATGCGCAGCCTGTTCCGGGAGTAGCGGAATTTGCTTTGGAGGGCAAAACATATCGTCTGGAGCCAGTGCTCGAGGATCCGGCAGCGCCGCAACTTTTCTTCATACTTCGTGACACTACCAGCGCGACAACGACTTATAGGGCTTGCCGGTTTCTCTACACCGTTTTGCCCAGCCACGGTCTCGACAAGCCTGGCGAGCTTTGGCTGGATTTGAACCGGTTGGAAAATCCGCCGTGTGCTTACACGCCGTTTGCTACGTGCCCGTTGCCGCCGCCGCAGAATCGGCTGGCGATTCCCTTGCCGGTTGGAGAGAAGCGTTACCACGAGTGAGATTTTAAGAAGCCCGATAGGGCTTACCAAGGAAAGAGGGCACGGCCCTTCGAGGCTCAGGCTAAACGTGCCGCGCCCCTACGGATCCAGGTGGCGTCCTGATTGGAAATTAGTGGCGAACTGTCGGACAATGAAACCTGGACGCGTGATATGAACCCTCCTGAGGCCAGAGCGCTCGCAAGGAAAGACGACGATGCCGCTGCGCGCGAGAAACTGATCGCGCTGCGGTTGGCGCTACTGCGTGTTCACAAAACGCTGCTGGACATGGAGCGCCGCGACTACGAACTCGCCAACGGTAAGGTCACTGTGGGAGAGCTTTTCCGGCTGGTGATTGACCACCAGCAGTTCGGCTGGCTGCACAACATTTCTGAATTCGTCGTTCGGCTGGATGAGACTCTTGCGGGAGAAAACCCTGTTACGGCCGAAGACGTTCGCACAGCCATCTCGCTGGCGCGCAAAATGTTTGCGCCGTCGGAATCGGGCGATGCGTTCCAGAAGAAATATTTTGATGCGATTCAGTTGGACCCCGCCGTCGTGATCGACCATGCGGAACTCGCGCGGTTATTTAACAATGAGCCGCCCGATGTTAGCTCGCCGTGAGCCGTGGAACGCCCGCAATTCAAACTTCGCCGCCTCACCCGAAAAGAGCTTCCCTGTAGCACGCTGGAACTGGCGCGGTTTCTGATCGGCAAAGTCGTTGTCCATGATCTGCCTGAGGGGCGGCTCAGCGGACGAATCGTGGAATCGGAAGCATATCCCCCGGGCGATCCGGCGGGGCATCATTTTCGCGGCCCTACACCTCGTAATCGCTCACTTTTTCTGCGGCACGGGCATGTGTATGTCTATTTCAACTACGGCATGCACTTTATGCTGAATATTTCCAGCGAACGAGCCGGCGTTGGCGGCGGCGTGCTTATTCGCGCACTCGAGCCGCTTGAAGGGATCGAGATTATGCAGCGCCACCGAAGGAGCAAGGAGCTTCTCGATCTTACACGCGGCCCTGGGCGGCTTGCGGCGGCGCTGCGGATCGACCGAAGCCTCGATGGTCTCGACCTTTTTTCGCGCGGGCCAGTTTGGTTGGGGGTTCTGGTTCCTTCCAAGACCGGCAAGCGCGTCCTCGCCGCTGAAGCGCCTGTAGACACTACAATTCGCGTCGGTATTACTCATGCTGCTGACCAGCCGTTTCGTTTTTACGAGCGCGGCAATCCCTTTGTAAGCGGCCCCAAGCGGCTGCTGCGTTCTTCGCGCCCGCAGGCAAACGCATCACCTTGATGGTTGCAGAATCCTGCACTCCGGAATTTTATAGCTATGGAAACTTGGCGGACGCGACTGGTTAATCGCCGCAGGCGTACCCGGTTTGGGCATTCATTGGCAGGAATTCTTCTGCGCATTTCGGCTCCGCTGTTTTTGTAGCGCGAAGGCCCCGCTCGCTCGAGGCTGAACGCTGCTGCTTCTGCCGCGCACTATCGCGCAAACCTTCGCGCAACCGTCTATGCGCACGGAAGAGTCTGAGGCGTACGGCCACCGTCGAAATTCCCAGCCGCGCCGCCACTTCGTGCGTTGAATACTGCAGAACATCACGTAGCAAACAGATTTGGCGCAAATCCGGTGCGAGGCGCGCGATCGCGCCAGCGACCAGGACACGAAACTCGCGGCGCGCATAGCGCTCTTCGGGATTGTCGGTGCGCGCAGCTAACCGGCTGCCGAAGGTCTCTTCCGGCACGCTTCCAGGTTCTTCCAGCGAGACGTACTTGCCGTCGCGGCGTTGGCGGATCAAGTCAATCGAAGCATTGGTGGTGATACGTGAGACCCAGGCGTGAAGGTCATCCTTGCCCTCATCTTGCTGTCCCGCAAACTGGTTCAGCCGGGAGAACGCTTTCAGCAGGGCTTCCTGGCGGGCGTCTTCGGCGTCGGCGCTATTGCCTGTTAGGCGCAGGGCACGGCGGTAAAGTCCGGGTCCGTAGGGCAGAACCATTTCGGCAAAGGCCTCGCCATCGCCGAGCCGGGCGTCAGCCAAAACCTTGCGCTTGGCAGCGCAGAGGCTCTGGGTCTTTTCGCTTTCAAGATTGTAGGCGTCTAAGACAACGCTTGCGGCGCTCATGTCGGAGAGCTAAGTCGCACCCCGAGCACCATGCGCACAGTGTGCCAAAATACTGAAAACAAGCAAGTAATTGAAATCCGCGAAAAACTGAGCATACGTCTGACCGTCCGGTTGTGGGACGCACCGTAGCGTTTCCGGTCACTCTATCGGGCGGATTCAGTCGCCGCTGCTCTCCTGGGGGAAATCTTATGTTCCGTAAACGAACGGGCAGAGAGGCGCTTCACGTTATTGCTGCGAGCGGCCTTTAGCGCCTACGGCAAGGTTCTCGTAGACTTTGCCATCCTTCATGACGAAAAGGACCCGGCGGGCAGCGGTGACATCTCGGAGAGGGTCGCCCTCCATGGCGATGATGTCCGCATCCATGCCGGGAGCAATCGCGCCAATTTTGGCCTGCAGGCCGAGGGACGCAGCGGAGATGCTGGTGGCGGACGTGATCGCTGCCATCGGGTCCTGGCCGCCATCACGGACGCGGACGATGAATTCTTCTTCGTTGCGGCCGTGAGCGCCGGCGACGGCGTCCGTGCCATACACAATTTTCAGATCTTTGTGAGTCAGTGCTTTCTTGAACGTGTCCAGGACGATGGTGATGCCCTTCTCCATGAAGGCGAAGCCTTGCTCGTTGTAGTTGCCTATACCGAGATATTTTTCTTTGTTTTCAAGATAATTCTGCAGCACGAGGCCGATGTTGGGATCGTAATAGGTGCCGCGTTGCGCCATGAGCGCGAAGACGTCGTCGGTGACGTACGCGCCGTGTTCGATGGTCGTGCAGCCGGCAAGCGTGGCGGCTTTCGCTGATTCCGCGGAGTGAGCATGAACAATGGTGCGCAGGCCGAGCGACTTGGCTTCGCCGCACGCCGCTGCGAGTTGTTCGTCGGTCATCGTTTGCGTGCCGCCTTCGCGGATGCTTTTTGAGGCGAAGAGTTTGATAAAGTCCGCGCCTTGTTGTTTTCTTTCGCGAACAAGTTCCCTCAACTTTTCTGGCGGGCCACTTTTTTCGTCGAGAGGTTCGAGCGATGTGAGCATGCGCGGGCCGGGAATGATTCCGCGCCCGATGGCTTCGCGCAAATCTTTGTCTTCGGACGAGCCGGGGCTTTGGATGGTGGTGAATCCAGCGTTGAGCGTGAGGATGGCGTTGTCGGCCGCGTGAAGCATGGCGTGGACGGGAGGCTCATCTTTTCCGGCGAGACGACCGTTATCGAAATGCCAGAAGATGTGCGCGTGCGTGTCGATCCATCCAGGAGTGACGGTCAAACCAGTGAGATCGTAGGTGATCGCACCTGCGGGCGCCTCACCGCCGATGCGAGCGATTTTTCCACCCACGACGACGATGATCGTGTTGTGGAGTATCTGCCCCTTGCCGTCCAGAACAGTCGCGGCCTTCAGAACTATGGGACGCTCCTGCGCTGCGACCGGCTTTGCTATGAGGGCCGTTGAAAAGCAAGAAGCGATTTGGAGGTATCGCAGATATCTTTGCATCCGAACTCCTTTGAAATCTGTGAGCGCAGCCATCCACTCGTCTTAATAGTGGCTATGGTTCGTCACGGGTGTACCGCGAAACTGCACCTCGCGCAAGAGTTGTGCGAGGGCAAAGGCATAGCATCTACTTGGAAAGGCGGTGATGGACCTTGCGGTTTTTGTCGGTCGAGCGACGAAATTGGTTCATCACTTCAGGACGCACCGTGTCCGGAGAAGGAGCTACAAACTGGAGGTAGTGCTCAACCGCTTTCTCAAGCAGAAACCGGCGGGATTGTCCATTGCCCTTGGCGATGTCAGAAAGACGTTTGTAGAGACGGACGTCCATCTCAAGTCCAATTTTCTTGGCTGGCTTCTTGGGCATAGGCAGGGCTTCTGCCAAGAGATTACTCGCAGAAAGCGCATCATTCTAGAGAATTCTAGAATAGTCTACCATCCTATGGAAGTCGTTTTTTTAGTCTGCTCATGCAAACCCGCATGGACGCTGCAGCAAGAAAACTATTACTTGCTGGCCGGATTAATGACGATGCTGCGAAACATAACCCGGCCTTTTTCGCTGCCCTGTAGGTAGATCGGGCCAGGGAGCGCTTCGTGGCTGTCGAGAGCGCCGCCGGTGATGCCGGGGATTTCTTTGTTGTCGATGATGGTCTGGCCATTCAGGACGACTGTGACCATGCGGCCGATCAAAGTAATGTCGTACGTCTGCCACTTGTCGGGGGTGCGGGCAGGCTCAGGCGAAGGAGCAAGGAACCCGTAAACGCTGCCCAGGCGCCGCTCCGGCGGATCTGTGATGGAATCGGTTTCGATTTGCACTTCGTATCGTCCGCGGAGGTAGATGCCACTGTTGGAGTCGGGGCCGCAGTTGAACTCAACGTGCAATTTGAAATCTTCAAACTTTGAACTATTGATCAACTCTGGGCCGCGATCGGTTCTGACCAACAGCCCGTTTTCGACTTTCCAGACCGGCGATGCGCCGGGTATGTCTTCGTGCCAGCCAGTTAAGTCTTTGCCATTGAAAAGTGGGATGGGGGCAGCCCAGCTCGGCGGGCTTGTCCTTTTGAGTGCGGGCGCTCTGACCCCGGTCCATTGCCAGGTTTTGCCGTCGGGGCCGGTCAGCGTTCCTGAAAGAGTCTTTCCGTTCAGCGTGCCTTCGAAAACCAGATCGGCTTTGCTGTCTTCTTCTTCCTTGGGTGAGACGAATTTCAGGTGGCCGTTCGAGATCTCCGCGCTCGGAAGCGGGCGGGCATTTCCCCAACGGCCCACCATCTCGGCCTTGAGTTGTCCATTTTCCTCGCGCAGTTCCAGCCAGGAGGGATATTCGCGGTCGGGCGCTTTCAGCGTCAAATCCCAGCGACCGAGGAAAGGTGAGGCGGACTCCGGCGCGGAGTAGCCGGAAGATCCGTTGTTGCGAGAACGCCCTGCAGCAGACAACGAAGTGAGAATGAGAGCAGCGATGAACGCGAACACG
Source organism: uncultured Acidobacteriota bacterium (assembly GCA_963784015.1). Classification (GTDB taxonomy): domain Bacteria; phylum Acidobacteriota; class Terriglobia; order Acidiferrales; family UBA7541; genus Acidiferrum. The sequence goes on along the minus strand of CAWAPX010000013.1, from coordinate 980,254 downwards.
ATTCTGTGCATCTTCATCGGGCGAAGACTTCCTCCATTTAGTTTCGGTTTGCAGCTTGCGGGCTTGCTCTTTCCTTACTGGTCTTTGTCCAGGTACTCCTCGGGAACGTCGTCTTCCGGCACTTCGTGCGTATGTATTTCGCCTTCGTCGGCGTCTGGAACATCTTCAACGCCTTTTACGACTTCGGCCTCGAAAGCGTTTCCTTCTTCCAGCAATTCGTCCACGCTCTCCGAATCCGCACCCGCGCGGTTCGACAGGCCCTGTAGATCGCCAGACTGGCCACCTGAGCGCGCCCCCAGACCTTTCGGCTCGAACACGACCGTGTCCACGCCGTCGCTCTTGCCGCGGGGTTTATTCTTCTTGGGCGCCTTCTTCTTTGGAGCAACTTTCTTGGCGAGCGCAGACTTTTTCGCAGGCGCGGGTTTCCTTACAGGCGCGGCTTTCTTGACCGCCTTTTTCTTGCGCGCCGGCTTGCGGCTCAAAGTTTTCTTGGTTTTGGCGGGCTTCTTCTTTTTAGTGGTTTTGGTTGGCATGGCAGGAGTTTACCACTGACGCCGGGAATCTCATGCATTTCCTGCGCAGGCCCCGATGTAGAAAATCAGGCGGAGGAGAGGCGCTTGCAAAGACACGTGACAACCTCTAGTCTGCTTGAGCTGAGCAGTCGAAAGGGCAAAACTTCTTGCCGGAACTCACTCCGCAGCTTCTCGCTCTAGGTTTCATCTGGTTCGTGACTTTTCTTTTCTCGACGACATGTCACGAGGCCGCGCACGCATTGATCGCCAAGCTGGGCGGAGACGATACGGCGGCGCTCGGCGGACAAGTCTCGCTCAACCCCGTTCCTCACATGAAGCGCGAGCCCTGGGGCATGATTGTGATCCCGATCGTGTCGTACCTGATGATGAATGGAAACGGAATGATGGGATGGGCGAGCGCGCCCTACGATCCGCTTTGGGAGCGGCGGCATCCGCGGCGGTCGGGATGGATGGCTCTTGCCGGGCCTGCGGCGAACTTCTCGCTGATGTTGCTGGCTGCGGCAGGATTGCATTTGGGAGCCGCCCAGGGATGGTTTCATCCCGATCCCATCACGCGGCATCGCGATTTCGCAGCCGTTACGCTTCTTATCTTCTTCTCCTTGAACCTGTTGCTGGGTACTTTCAATCTGCTGCCCTTCGCGCCGCTCGATGGCAGCACAGTGATTCTGCTTTTCATGAGCGAAAAGACGGCTCAACGCTACCTGGACTGGCTGCGCGGGAACAGTTTCGCAATGGCGGGACTGCTCGTGGGGATGCTTGTGTTCTATTACATTTTTGGCCCGATAGATAGTTTTGTGAGCGCGCTGCTCCTGCCTCGAAACGTCTAGTGCCCCGTTTCTGAACACTTCACACAAGAACGATCACACCGTCCTTCTGGCCCGGCTTCTGCGGACCGATGATTCGGATCTCTCCCACCCTTCCCAACCCGTTGCCTACGACACCGAACGGATCGGGAAGACAAAGAGCGGTCTACATCAATTCCGGCTCCGCATGATGGTTCCCCGCCCCTACGAGGGAGAGGGCCCGGCAACTTAGCGAGTGCGGCTATCGTAGGCGTGCCTATTGGTGTGGAAGGATGTGAAGAAGTCGTTGCGTTCCGCACCGAAACGACACGATGACCCAATATGAGATGGACTCTAGAGTAGGCTTTGCACTGGCTGCCCGGGTATTGGGAGCTGTCAAATAAGTTTTGCTGCTGTGCGCGGCGCTAAATCGTTGATTCTCTTGGAGGTGTCAGATTTACGAGCGCGCGGAGTGGTGGCCGGGGCCAATGAGCAGGAGACGCACGATAAGTGCAGGGATGGCACAAACGTTGCGAGTGTATTGGTGTGGCACACGCATATAGCAAGACGGTCGAGCTGACGGCAACAAAGACGTCTCTGACGCCGTGCATTCTGGATGATGATCATTCCCAGCTGGACTTGTTGTCCGCAGCGATGGATGAGATGGGCTACGAAGCTATCACAACGTCTGACCCCGAAGAGGCGTTGAGCCTGGTGCGAACTGGCCGCAGCCGGCTGGTACTGGCCGATGTAAATATGCCCGGCATGAACGGTTATGAATTTCTCGATCGCGCACTGCGCTGCGACCCCGGGATTCATGTGATCGTGATGACCGGCGAATACACCCTGGAATCGGCGCTGGATGCCATTCGCCGGGGCGCGACGGATTTTCTGCCCAAACCCATCGACCGTGTTCGCCTGAAGAGAACTCTGGACGAGGTAGCGACGATTTATGACCAACGCAAACGGGTGCGCGCGCTCGAAGAACAGTTGCTGAAGGATCTGGAGTTTCACGGGATCGTGGGAAAAAGCCCGGTCATGCTGGAAGTCTTCGATTTCGCGCGGAAAGTGGCGCGGCATTACACCAACGTGCTGCTGGTAGGATCCACCGGAACGGGAAAAGAGCTGGTGGCGCGGGCCATTCACAACATTAGTCCGGTGAGCCAGCAGAAGCTGGCCATCTGCAACTGCTCGGCGATGGTGGATACGTTGCTTGAGAGCCAGCTTTTTGGGCACGTGCGAGGATCGTTTACTGGTGCGACGGATAGCCGGCCGGGGCTTTTTGAGTACGCGAACAACGGGACAGTTTTTCTGGATGAGATTGGCGAAACGTCCCTGGCCATGCAGGCCAAGCTGCTGCGCGTGATTCAGAACAGGGAGATCCAGCGAGTGGGGTCGCCGGAAGTGCGGCAGGTCAACGTGCGGCTGATAGCGGCGACGAACCGCGATCTACGGGCGGAAGTTCTGGCGGGGCGGTTTCGCGAGGATCTTTTTTACCGGCTGAGCTCGATTCAAATCCGCGTACCCTCGCTGACGGAACGGCTCGAGGACATTCCGGTGCTCGTGCATTATTTTCTCAAGAAATACAACGACGTGTATGGAAAGAATATTTCCGGGCTGACCCGGCGAGCGCAAACCGTGTTGCTGCAGCATGCCTGGCCGGGCAATGTGCGTGAACTCGAAAACGTCATCGCGACCGCGGCGATTACTGCGACTGGCGATTTCATCGATCTTGCAGACTTACCCGAACACTTGCAGCACCGCAGCCCGCGAAGGCCGGACGGCGATGATTGGCGGCCGCTGTCGCTCGACGAAGTACGCAAAATGCACATCCAGCGTGTGCTGGAAGTGTGCCAGGGGAACCGCTTACGCGCGGCGCAGATACTGGGGATCGGACGCACCAGCCTGTACCGCTATTTAAAACGTGACGGCCATGAGATGCGCACGCGCGAAAGAAGCGGCGGCGCGGCCGCCTGACGCACCCTTTGCAGAAAAATAAATTTCCACAATCTTGAAGGTTTGCGATTTCGTGTGGCCCGGTTTGCTTCGTATCCTGTGTACCCCGAAGGCACAGTGTCCCGCGATGATGCAGTGCTTTTCTTTCACGTATTTGTAATACGAGGAAAATACAGAGCTTGCTGCCGGAGTGTTCGGCAAGCGCCGTGCACATGGAAAAGCGCCTGAAAAAACAAAATGGCAATGACTCAACCGGCAAACGGACCCGTTACATGAATAAAGAATCGAGTATCAAAAAGATTTGCGCTGAGGCTGAGATCGATGCCTTGTCGTGGACTCGCGCGAAACAGTTCCCACCTACAGGAGTTCCTCAAACTACCCTCAAATCAACTAGCCAGAACCCTCAAAAGCGCCGCAACTCCCTCCCTTGAAGGGAGTGCGGCGCTCCTTTCCTTGCGATCAACCGAGCAAAAAGGATTGGCGTCAGTCACATCGGTCGGCAGCCTCATGTTGTAAACCGCCAAGAAATTGGAACGAAGATTCTGGGATTGACTCTGCTCTAGCGCGGGTCAGTCTGCCACTCTTAGCAATTATTGAACAGTGACTTGGAGCGTCACGCTGTGGCTGACGGCTTGCGCTGCCGTACCCCCGCTGGCCGTGACGGTCACGACGAAGGAACCCGTCGATGGCCCGCTCGGCGTGTTAGACGCACTCGGATTGCCGCTGCATCCGGTCATCGCACCCAGAAACCCCGCCAGGACCAACATTGCGCAAAATCGCCAGACACGCTTTTTCCTCGGCCATATCAGAAGAAATGCGCCAGCGAGTGTCGCACCTACGAGTGAACCGCCAAGCCGCTGGCCCCCCCTGTTAAAAGCCATGTGGATTGCAGACGACAATTGAGGCGGTCTGGTGATACTGAGCGCGACCGTCAACGGCGTAAAACCGTCGAGCGCGGGCTGCGCGGGCACGAAAGTACAAGAAGAACTCATTGGGAGTCCTGAGCAGCTAAGAGAAATAGGCCCAGAGAAACCCAAGCCAGCCGCAGGAGTGAGCAAAACGCTGGTGGTCCCTGGACCGGTTCCCGAAATCGTCACGTTTCCCGGATTGACCGAGATCAGAAAATCGGGATTACCTACAACGATAGTGGCGGCTCCGGAAGTTGAGCCAATAAAGTTCGGATCGCCGGAATAGACCGCCGTGATGCTATGCGAGCCGCTCGTCAACGGCGTGGTGAGCGTGGCGATTAAATTCTTTACCTGCACCGGAATCCCCAGCGTTGTTTTCCCGCTGAAAAACTGCACAGTCCCGGTGGGATCGATCGCGCCATTTGGAAGGACGATGGCCTGCAGAACAACCGAGGTGTTCGGCAAAGCTCCCGAGGGCAGGAACAGAATCGTTTGCGTCGGCCCTTTGGCGACGGTAACGCTAACCGGTCCCGCGCTGCTTGCAGTAAAGCTCGCATCGCCGGAATAACTGACGTTCAGCGTGTGGGTTCCGAGGGCGAGCTGAGTTTCTTGAACTTGCGCATTGCCCTGACTGTTTAAGGAAGTGCTGAGCAGTGCGCTGGTGTTCCCGTTGAAGGTGTCGGAAAAAGTAAGTGTTCCCGTGGGTGTTCCTTGCTGGGAAGCGCCAAGAACGTTTACCTGGAGTTCGAGGAAGTTGCCATAAGTCGTGTTTACCTGCGAAGAAGCGCTTCCCTGCTGGCCGCTCAGGAACGCGGAAAAGGAAGTGCTACTGGCCTCAGGATGTATGGTGATGGGCACGCCCGTTGAGATGCTCGCGCCAAAGTTGCCGTCTCCACCATAACTGGCGGTGACGGAGTACGTTCCTCCGGGAAGCGTTTCGACGGCGCCGGAAACTGTCCCGTTGTTCAGGTTGCCGAGATTCACACCCACGGAAGCTCCCGCAAGCAGGACCACATTCCCAGTCGGAGTTCCCGTGCCAACACCCGGAGCAACCGTCACGGAAGCGGTTACAGGCTGTCCGTGCGTTAAGCTCGCGGAGGAAAGCTGCAGCGTGGTTAGTGTCGAGCGAAACGTTACGTTCTGCCAGTTCGCGGCGAGATTGGCGGCGTTGACGGAGCCCCAGCCAGTCGCCAAATCGTAACCGGGTGTCGCGGAAAAACCGGTCTGTCCAGGGACGTTGTTATTCCCCACCGTAATGTCATTGAAAATGCATTGAGATTGCGGCGGGCTTGTGGAGCTGCAGTTTGTAGCATTCTGACCGGCCGCGAGAGGATAGAGAACAAAGTTCGCTTGCCCTTGGCGGGAATTGGTTTTCTGCACGATCAGCGCCAGGATCGCCGCGAAAGTGGGAGCGGCTGCGGAGGTACCTCCGACGAGCTCGGCATTGATAAGCTGTCCGCTGGCGTTGGTCGCGCAAATGCCGTCTTGGCATACCAAATACCCGTCGTGGCCGGCGGCGGCATCGAGAGAAACATCCGGAAGGTCGCGCTTGCCATCGTTCGGGACACCCAGCCCCGCTTGCCAAGACGGCTTGCCGTAAAGCGTACTGGTGCCGCCGCTGCTAGCAAATAACGAAGCGGCGCCGCATATATTCGGATCGGCGCAACTTTCGTTCCAGACATCTTCCGGAATATAGCCGAGCGCGGAGGATTGGTCCGCGCCGTTTGTTGGCGACCAGTACGTGCTGTTCGCGCCATTCTCATTGAACTCCGTGCCGCCGACAGCAATGTTGAATGGCGTGGATGCAAGGCCGTTCACGGCAAGGCCTTGAGCAGCAGGCGTCGTTTGACTGTCGCTGTCGCACCCCGCCGGGCCGTTGTCGCCGCTCGAAATCACCGCAGTAATACCCTGCGCGGCAGCCTGCTCCCAAAGATTGTTGAAAAAAGTGTTCTCCGCTTGGCCAAGGGATTGTTCGCACTGGCCAAAGCTCGCGCTGAGAACGGGAGCGAGATTGTTGTCCACGATGTAGAGGGAAGAAAGATCGACTCCATCCGTCGAGTTGGTGCTCGCGGAGACGACAAATTTGATAGCGGCCCTGGGCGCAATGGCCCCCGACCACTCGATATCCAGATCGGCTTCCGTTTCTTCGGAGCCGGTCAAATTTCCGGGATCGGGCCCATCCAGAATGATTTGCGGATCGTTGACGGGAAGCCCAAACGCGATGCGGAAGATTTGCACGTCGGAAAGATTGATGTTGTTTCGCGCCACAATAGCTATGCCTTGCCCCGTTCCGTCAATTCCATTCTGGTAGAGCGCGGCGGCGTTGTAGATTTTCGCGAAGTCGCCGGGCGCAAGATAGTGTTGCACTCCTGAGGAGCCGCTGAAGGTGAACTCTGGCTGCCACATGCTGGTGTTGGCAATGCGGCTTGCCTTGCCTAAGACACGAATCATCGGCTGCTTTCGAAAATTGTGCAGAGTGTTTATTCCGGCGACCACCGGCGCGAGCGCTGCCGGGATCTGTGGATCGGATGCATTTGCGTAATGCTTCTCTCCGTTCACAACATAGGAGTGTATGGCGGTGCGAAAGGCGTTTTTTACCTGGCCGGCCGTGCCGCTGAACTCGATAGACATCCCGCCTTGCGCAATGCGGTTCACCTGAAATTCGTGAGACTCGAGCCAACCTGTGAGCTTTTGAATATCCGCCGCGGAAGGACCAAATCGTTTGCCGAATTGATCCGGCGAAAGCCATGCATGGAAATCCTGCGAGGCCTTGTCTTGCTGACTGGCGATAAGCCTCTGCAGAGCGGATTCCGTTTCGGCTTCACGAGTCAGAACCAGCAGCATGCGTTCCATGGGCAGATCGGAGGGGGCTTCTCCTCGATCATTGGCCGGTGTCGCCAGAGGATGACGATTACCTTGCAAGACGACCAGCGAAGACTCGTCAATGGCGCCAATGCGATTCGCCGCAGGCTGAGTGGTTTGCCCCTGCAGCACACCGGGCTTACAAACAAGGATTGTGGCAACCAGTGCGAAGCCGATAAGCGGATTCTTATGGAGAGGCATGGCGTCCCTTGCTCGGCTGGATGGTTGGTGGAACGCTTGGTTTTATAGCTGAAATCGCAAGCGCTGGAAAGCCCAATTTACCCGCGAATTCCTTCCCGTACATGACGGGAATTTTAACGACCGGATCCACTTCCTTTGCTTTTTGCGCGCGGCAGGATCTTGACGTTATCTTGGTACTTTGGTACATTGGTACCAGATATCGCGGAAAGGCCACAATGACGGACGAAAAACAGTATAACGTGCAGCGTGTACAAACCGGCGTTCGCATGGAAGAACGAATCTTAAAAGTGCTCAAAGCGTTCGGGGAATATCACGACATGACGCTCGGGGATCTTTTGGAAGGAATCGTATTGCACGCCTTCGAAGGCAAATGCCCCTTTGGCGCGGAAAGCCTCAAGCGCATCAAGGACCTGAAGAAATTCTATGGGCTCGATCTGGATTCGCGCGCCAGCCACCGCCTTATCGAAGCGCGGACCGGTCGCTCGCCCGGAAAGGGCAAACGCAAAAAATGAACGCGAGCCTGACAAGATATTCGATCCCCTTGCTACGCTGGACTCTGGGTTTGGTAATCCTCCTGGAGTCCTTTGCATTTGTTTTTTCCACTTCAGCCGCTCATTTCCTCGCTAAAGCGGGATTGCCGTTCTGGATTCGCCCAGTCCTCGGCGGCGCTGAAATTATCGCCGCCATCTTATTCCTGGTCCCCTTCACGGCGGCCATTGGAGGCTATCTCTTGCCCGTTGTTTTTGGATTCGCAGCCCTTATCCATGTCTTGCATGGTCAGTATGAAGTAGGCGGCCTGGTTGTATACGCCGCAGCGGTACTCGTCTGCATGGCACATGCGGAAAACAAAACACAAGAAGCAGGCCATGAACGACTCTGAATGGATGGAAGCATTTGAAAGATGTACTTTGCCAATCGGCACTTTCCATCACGCGGAACACGTGAGAATGGCTTTCCTGTACGTCCAAAAATTCGCGCCGCTCGAAGCCCTGGCGCGTTTCTCTTCAGACCTGACGCGATTCGCCACGGCGCATGGCAAATCGAATCTTTACAATGAAACAATCACATGGGCATTTTTGCTGCTCGTCCGTGAACGACTTGCTCGGGGAAAATCTGGTCGGACCTGGGCGGAATTCGCGGCGAGCAATGCCGACCTCCTGCGATGGGATGAAAATATCCTGAAAAAATACTACCGCCCGGAAACGTTAACCTCGGAACTCGCCAAGAACGTCTTTCTTTTCCCAGACAGACTATAGTCCGGCGCTGCCTCACTCATTGAACAAATTTCTCGAAACGAGTTGCATCTTCTACACGTATCGATTTATTCTCTCGGACACGACTTAGAGCCTAGCAGGGCTGCTTCCGCTTGCCGGAACCGGAGATGAGTTTGCTTTGAATCTCCGCCGAAAGAGATTTAAGGCCAGCGCACCCGATGATTAGACTTGCGAGGGCGCGCCCTGGCAAAGCCAGGAAATGGAAAGCCGCATTTCGATAGTTCGTGAGTCGATGAGCTGCTGGAATAATCCGTTGAAGAAAACGACTGGCAAACACGCAGAGGCGCCCAACGGTAAGCCTGATACCGCGCGTTATCCCCGTGGACCGCTTTGGCTCCAGACCGCGTTTCAAGATTTGCGCTTTGCCCTGCGCACGCTACGCAAGAGCCCAGTCTTCGCGGCAACCGCAATCATCACCCTCGCGCTTGGCATCGGTGCAAACACAGCCATCTTTCAACTGCTGGATGCCGTCCGATTGCGCAGCCTGCCCGTAGCCGATCCGGCGTCCTTGATTAGAGTGCAGATCAAAGGTGGAATCCACGATTTCTCGTACGACAACGAGACCGCGCTTAGCAGCGCACTCTGGAAGCAAATCCGCACGCAGCAAGGAGCATTTTCCGGATTTTTCGCGTGGGCAAGCCGCCAGTATGCGATCGGACAAGGAGATCGGGAGAGGCTCGCCGAAGGCCTTTGGGTAAGCGGAGAGATGTTTCCCATGCTCGGGATCGTTCCCGTCAAAGGCAGGTTGTTCACCCCCGAAGATGATCGATCCGGCTGTGGTACCTCCGGCGCAGTCATCAGCTATGCGCTCTGGCAGAGTGAGTTCGGTGGTAAAGATTCCGTCATTGGAAGCAGAATTGTCGTCTATGGCCATCCGACTCAGGTGATTGGCGTAACACCTCCTAGCTTCTTCGGTCTCGATGTAGGCAAAGAATTCGAAGTTGCTCTTCCCATGTGTTCCGTCCCTTCCTATATCCCAGGCGACGGCACTCTGATCCGCCCCGATGTGTTCTGGCTGCAAGTTATGGGTCGCCTTAAGGCGGGCTCTTCCCTTGAACAGGCATCGGCCCAATTGGATGCAGCGAGCGCCGGAATGTTCGACGTCACTGTCCCAGAGGGATATAGCAAGTCGGTCTTGGATTCCTATCGAAGTTTCCGCTTGACCACCTATCCCGGCAAAAATGGCGTCAGCGCGCCTGGCGAAAGATATGACACTTCGCTGTGGCTTCTTTTGGGTACCACTGGACTGGTCCTTCTCATTGCGTGCGCCAATCTCGCCAACCTGATGCTCGTGAGGGCCAGCACACGAGAAAAGGAAATGGCCGTCCGCTTGGCGCTTGGTGCCAACAGGGGAAGAGTGATCCAACAATTATTGTTGGAGAGTTTGGTCCTTGCGGTCAGCGGTTCGATCGTCGGAATAGCTCTTGCATCGTTCCTCAGCAAAACCGTTGTGAGGATGCTCAGCACGGAAAGAGCCCAGTTTTATTTGGCAATGAATATCGATTGGCGGGTCCTGTCGTTCACTGCTCTAGCTGCCGTGTCCACCTGCCTGCTGTTCGGACTTGCCCCGGCTCTGCGCTCCTCGCGGACCGCACCCGGCGCAGTATTGAAATCAGGCGGCCGCGGTATGACCGCCGGACGCCAGAGATTCTCGTTCCAGCAAACCCTGGTCGTTTCACAAATTGCGTTTTCCCTGGTTCTGCTGGTTGGGTCGCTATTATTTGTGCGTAGCTTCTGGAACTTGATGACGCTTGATCCGGGATTCCGCGAAACTGGCATCCTTCGCGTTTATTTGAACTTTCGGCGCCTGGATTTGTCCCCCGAGCGTTACGAAACCTTCAAACACGATCTTTTGGAACAGATCCGATCGATACCGCTGGTCGAATCCGCGGCCGTGTCGACGCATGTTCCTCTAGACGGCGGCTATTTCTCGCTGGACATTCACACGGGCGCCACGGAAGCCGAGTCTCGGTTTACCTGGGTGAGCCCCGGCTATTTCCGGACCATGGAAATCCCATTGGTTGCCGGACGCGACTTCACCGATCGCGACACAACGCAATCCCCTCCAGTCGCCATCGTGAATGAAACTTTTGTCCGCCAGTATTTGGGGGGTGGAAATCCTCTGGGAAAAACCATTCGCACGAATGCCGAGCCCCATTATCCCTCGACGGAGTACGAGATTGTCGGCTTGGTGAAAGATACAAAATACGGCGGACTACGCGATGAAATCCCGCCCGAAGCATTCGTCCCGACGCAACAATATCCGGAAAAATACTACTTCACAAATGTGTTCGCCCGTTTTTCGTCGCCGCCCTCGGCGGCGATCTCTGCGATACGGGAAAAGCTCGGCCCGCTCTACCCGGAAATGAAGATCGGGTATCACGTCTTTCAGACGGAGATTCAGAACGGGATCGTGCAAGAACGCTTGATGGCTTTGCTCTCGGGATTTTTTGGCGCGCTGGCCGCGCTGTTGGCCATGATCGGCCTCTATGGAGTGATCTCCTACATCATCGCCATGCGTAGGAATGAAATTGGAATCCGCATGGCGCTCGGCGCGACCCGGGGGGACGTGGTCGGTATTGTTCTTCGGCAGACTCTGTGGCTGCTGGCACTCGGCGTGGGAATCGGTTTGCTGCTTGCCGTGGCCGCCACAAGCGGCGCGCGAACATTGCTATACGGGCTGCGCCCGACGGATCCTCTGAGCCTGTTCGGAGCCGCTTTTTTCCTGGCCGTCGTGGCGCTGGCCGCTAGTTTTTGGCCCGCGTATCGAGCCACGCGTCACGATCCCATGAAGGCGCTTCGCTACGAATAAATCGCATTACTCGTAACGCAATGCCTCGACCGGATCGAGCCGAGAGGCCTTCACTGCGGGATACATTCCGAAAAATAGTCCGACGCTCATCGACACCGTCACCGCCAAGAGAATCGACCACAACGGAACAGCCGAGGGCAAACTCGGCACAAAGAGATGAATAAGTAGGCTGATTCCTAAGCCAAGCAGTACGCCAATCACGCCTCCAGCCCCCGTTAGAACAATAGCCTCCGTCAAGAATTGCCAAATCACGTCGCGCCGCCGCGCTCCGATCGCTTTGCGCACTCCAATTTCGCGCGTGCGCTGCGTCACCGACATCAGCATGATATTCATCACGCCGACGCCGCCAACGAGCAGCCCAATCGAGCTCACCACGGAAATCAGCAGCGCCACCGAAGCAGTAATCTGGCGGAACTGGTCCGCGATCTCTTTCGCGCTCGTAACGCCAAAATTGTCCGGCTTGTCGTACGGAACATTTCGGCGCCTGCGCAGCACGCCGCGAATTTCGTCTTCAGCCTCCGGCATGCGGCCTGGGAACGCGGCGGCGCCAATCAAATTCTCATCATCCCCGGGCCGGTGTTTCTGATAGGTGCGGTAAGGAACCAGAATTGCTTTGTCGGCGGCCTGGTCTTTCATCAGTTGTCCCTTGCGTTTCGCCATTACGCCGATGACTTCGTAGGAAACTCCATCGACAAGGACCGGCTTGCCCAGCGGATCTTCGTCTGGATACAGAGCTTTGGCTATATCCGGGCCGATGAGCGCAACGTCCCTGCGATGCAAATTCTCCGCCTCTGTAATGAATCTTCCGCGTTCCGCCTTGGAATTGAAAACGACTTCATCCTCGGGCAAGATTCCATGGTAGTCCACTCCAGCCACTTCCTTATTTTTGTAGCGCGCGCTCATCAAAGGGCGCCCACCGGGTGCGCCTTCCACAATTTTGGGCGTGATCGCAGCCGACACGGCTTTGACGTCTGGGCAAAGCTCGCCGATGGCCTGTGCATCTTCAAGCGTGAGAGGTTTGCGTGTGCGTTCTTCCGGGGAAAGGCGTCCCGATGTATGGATGGCCGGATCGAACTTGAAAACAAAGAGGGTATCCGAACCAAAATCACCCAGAAAGGCGTTTATGTCGTTGTACACGCCCATCAAAACCGCGACAACGGATAGCAGCGCTGTAATCCCTATGACTACGCCGAGCACGGTCAAAAAAGACCGCATCTTGTTCTCACGCAGCGTCGTGAGAGCCATCTGAGCGTTTTCGCTAAGCGCCATTCCCATTGTGATTTACTTTCCCGCTAAATCTCTGTCCGCAGCGCTTCGATCGGCTCCAACATGGCCGCCTTTCGCGCCGGATAAACTCCAAAGAAAATCCCCACTGCCGCCGAGATGAGTTCCGCGATAATAACGGCGGAAATGGGCACATGCATCGGAATGGACGTGGTCGCTTTTGCCAGCAGGCAGATCCCGTAAGCGATCGCCACCCCAATGGCTCCCCCCATGGCGGACATCACGCACGCCTCCACCAGAAACTGCATGAGGATGTCCCGCCGACTCGCGCCCAGCGCTTTGCGAATGCCAATTTCGCGCGTGCGCTCCGTAACCGTGGCCAGCATCACGTTCATGATCACCACTCCACCGATGACCAGGAAGACCGAAACGACTCCGACCATGGCCATGGCGATCACTCCCGTTAGCTGATTCCACAGCTTCATCAGTGTCTCGGAGTCGAGAATCCCAAAAGAGTCAGTATCATTCGGGCTTAGGTGACGCCGCGCGCGCATCAGCACTCGCGTTTCGTCCTGCGTGCGGTCCATCCACTCCGCTCCTCGCGCCTGCACGTTGATCCAAATCCCGTCGTACGCTCCATATATCTTGATATACGTCTCCGCTGGAATATACGCGAAGTTATCCCGCGATTGCCCGAGTACCGTCCCGACCGCCTTTGCTACACCAACCACGATGAACGGCCGGTTATCCAGCATCACTTCGTGGCCCACTGGGTCCAGGCTTGGAAAAAGCTTGGTCGCCAAATCCGCACCGATCACCGCCACCATTGCCCTGCTGTTCTCATCCGCTTCAGTGATGTAGCGGCCGTCAGACATTTCTTGTGCATCAATGTCGCCCATGTTGGCGGAAACCCCGCGGATGCTGGTGTCCTGAATGGTGAGCGAGCCCACGCGGGATTTCCCCGAACTCCAAACCTCCGCACCCACACGCTTCGGCAATTTGAGGTTCTCGCGAAGCGACTCATAGTCGTCCCAAGTCACTAGTTTGTTACGGCGCATCGCCTTAACCAACTCTTCCATCTCCGTGATGATCGGGTAGCGCATCACCGTAAACGCATTCGAGCCCAGATTGGCAACTTTGTTTGCGATGTATTGATTGACACCGGAAATCAGCGCAATAACCACGATAAGCGTGGCGACGGAAAGAATGATCCCCAGCAGCATCAGAAACGAGCGCATCTTGTGCGCCACGAGTGTTTCGAGCGCCACGCCGACCGGTTCCCTCAGGGGCACTCGCCGCCTCATCAACACTGCTCCTTGCTAAGTTCTACGCTGCGGAGTACTGGAAAGTTTCAGCCCTGGTCACGCAACATTTCCTTCTGTAGGGGCGGGGCTTGTTTACCCTGCTTGCCCTGGGGAACGAAGGGAGCCTTGAAGGGCCCCGCCCTCTTTCCCCCGATCGGCGATAGAAGGTGTCCTCTTCCCTGTCAGTTGTTCGGAGCAGCCGTCGTGCTCCCGCTGTTCTTATGATAGTTCGGGTAAGGCGGCTTCTTGTATTTTGGCAGCGGATTCTTTTCCAAGTCCGCGAGCAGCAAGGAAACTGCTTTTTCGAGTTGCGGATCGTGCCCTTCGCGCACCGCTTTGGGATCTTGTTCGATCTCGACGTCTGGCGCGATGCCGTGATTCTCCACTTCCCAATCGTTGTTCGGTGTCCAGAACCCGCGGCTAGGTGCGGTTACGACTCCTCCATCCATAAGCGACTCGCCAGGACCAAAAAATCCAACTAATCCGCCCCACGTCCGTTTGCCCACCAAAATGCCTACCTTAGCTTGCCGGTAATGCCACGGCATGGCATCGCCGCCTGAGCCTGCATATTCATTGATGATCATGGCCTTCGGTCCCTGAATGAGGCTCACCGGCGTGGTCATGTCTTCCCCGTCGCGAGTCGTGCGGTAATTCATAAGCGTGCGCCGCAGATAGTCGAGAATGTAATCCGTGTTCGTCCCGCCGCCGTTGAAGCGTTCGTCCACGACCGCTCCGTCCTTGCCAGCCTGGGAAAAGAAATATCGGTTGAAATAGGTGTAACCGCCGCTCGCCGTATCCGGCAAGTAGATATACGCCAGCTCCCCTTTGCTAAGCTGGTCCACTTTGCGGCGATTGCCTTCCACCCATGCCAGTTCGCGCAGTCCCATTTCGTTTTCGACCGGAACCACGCTCACCTCGCGCGAGCCGCTGCCATCGGCATTCGGTCCGACGCGCAACATCAAGGACTTCCCTGCCGTCTCCTCAAAAAAGCTGTAGACGTTGTCGCTTCCGTGCACATCGTGTCCATTTACTGCCAGAAGGTACTCGCCTTCCACAACGTTAACCCCCGGCTGCGTCAACGGCGCATGCAATTGCGGATTCCAATTCTCGCCGTCGTAGACATGAGAAAATCGATAGCGGCCATTTTCGATTTTGTAGTCCGCGCCGAGAAGTCCAACAGGAATGCGCTTCATCTCCGGACCGTCACCGCCGCGCACGAAGAGATGCCCGACAGTCAGGTCGCCCATCGTTTCCTTAAAGATGTAGTTCAGATCATCCCGGGACGCTACTCCCGGCAAGTACGCCGCGAATTTTTTCTCCTGCGCCGCTAAATCCAAGCCATGAAATCCCGGGTCATAAAAGAAATCGCGCTCGATCCGGAACGCCTCGTGATACATCTCTTTCCACTCGACCGCCGGCTCGATGCGCACGTCCATCGCCGCAAGATTCAGCGTCTTTGCAGCTGTGGAGTGCGGGAGCTCTGCTCCCGCTTGTGGCGCCGGAACCGGAGCAATCGCCCACACTTGCGCTGGGGCGCCTCCCCCAGGTTGCGGGGCGCTCGCGTGCCGGTAAAGCATCTTTTCTCCATCCGCGGAAACGTAGAAAGCCAAGATGTTGTCCAGCAACTTATCCGTCTTACGCGTCCTCAGCTCAAAACGATGCGCCGTGAAAGTCTCCGGTCCGCTTAACGGTTGAACCAGCGGCCCTTCCACCAGAAACAACACTCCTTCTTTCCCGGTCTTCAATTCCGTGTAGTTCCTCGCCGGAATCGGCATCGCCAAAATCCTCTGCCCGATCTTCTCGAAGTCCACTTTTACAACCGCGGGCGGTTTCTCTTTTTCTTTTTCCGCGCCTCCAGTCTTGGCCGCGTCTGTCTTTGCCGCATCAGTCTTCGCTTCCCCTTCTTCATCGCTCAAAGGCGCGAGCGGCGATGGCAAATCTTTGCGCAGAACAACGATATAAACGTTGCTTGTGACGGGCCGGTCGTAGCTCAGCATCGACGTGTCCTTCGTCGGCCCCGCATCTGTGCTGGAAAGAAAATAGAGATACTTCCCGCCCTTATCAAAGACCGGCGAAACCGAATCGCTCATCGCATCCGTCACTCGGTCGCTCTTCGCCGTTTCCAGCGAATACAAAAACACGGACCGCATGTGGCTCACTTCCTGTTGCGTGTACGCCAGCCATTTGCTGTCCGGCGACCAAGCCGCCTGGAATATTTGTTCCGGGCCTGTGAACCGGTCGTGAAAAACTTTCACTGGCGTTTTCTTTTCGAGGTCCACGTACCATAGGTTCAATCGTTTGTCCGTATACGCAATCTTTTTGCTGTCCGGCGACCACGTCGGAAAAAAGAAAAACGATCCAGGTGTTCCTAGATCGAACTTTTGCGCTTCCCCCTGGCCATTCTGATTCTTCACATACAAAGCTTCCTCGCCAGACTCATCCGAAAAATAAGCGATGCTCTTTCCGTCCGGTGACCATGCCGGATACCGCTCATCCGCTCCGGGTGTATTCGTTAGGTTGCGTATGTCACCTTTTTCGGCAGGCACCGTTAGTATCTCCCCGCGCGCTTCGAACACCGCTCTCAGTCCCGTCGGCGAAATGTCTGCGTTGCGAATACGATTAGCCACATTTTCATACCGAGGCCGCAACTGCGGCAGGTCTCCTGCAATACGAATATCTACTTTGTGCGCTGCACCAGTCTTCAAATCGTAAAGCCAAATCGCGCCAAACTGCTCGATGGCTATCGCATCCGGCCCCGCACTAGCATATTTAAAATCGAGCCCGTCATTCTTCAACGCAACGGTCACGCTCTTCGACTTCGTGTCATAACTGAACAGCGACATCGGCCCGTTTCGATCCGAAAGAAAAAACACTCGTTGATCCACCCACATTGGATTGAAGTCGTTCGAATTCTCCCGCGGCACCTTCGTCACGCTTGAATCCGACAGCCGCGCAATCCACACCGGCGATGTTCGTCCGCCGCCATACCGTTTCCAGATTTCAAACGCGTGGTCCAGTGGCACGTACGCCAACTCCTTGCCATCCGGCGAATACGATCCTTCAGCGCCACCGGGCAGCGGCAGTTCGGTCGGAAATCCACCTTCCCGCGAAATCGTAAAAAGCCGGTTGAAAAAGGAATAGCTATTTCGCTCCGAAGCAAACAGCACGGATTTCCCGTCGCGAGTCCATCCCACGACTTCATCCGCCGCTGGATGATACGTAAGCCGCCGCGGCGTGCCCCCGCTCGCTGGAATCAGGTACACATCCGCATTTCCGTCGTAGTTGCCGGTAAACGCGATCTCGCTGCCATCCGGCGAAAAGACTGGCCGTGACGCCGTTCCGGCCCCAGCCGTCAGCCGCTGCGCCACACCACCCGCTCGCGGCACGCTCCACAAATCTCCCGCATACACCAATACAATCTGCGTCGCGCTGATCGTCGGCTGATGCAACAGCAACGGCGGATTTTCATCCGCCAAACACACGCATGCCACCAACAGCGCAAACACACCTGCAAAAAATCGCAACATTTGCATTTCCTCCCCCGCTTCCCCAACCTTCCAATCGCGCACAATCTTACAGCCACATCACCCAACTGCAAACCAATCCCGCCAATGAACTGGGTAACGCCGGCTTGCCCTGTAAGGGCATCCTGCCAGCGTTTTCCAGGTAGCGCCGGCATCCTGCCGGCTCTTTTGCCTTTGATATCGCCGATCGTGACTCAACAATTTGCTCGCCACCTTACGAAAAACACCAATCATGGAGTATTGTCAGCAGTTCAAGATCGAGTTCGAGCCATAACCCCGAACGCTGCATAGATGGGATAAACACATGACTGCCGAAGACAGTCCGCAAAAACCAGGAAACGTCTGGACCATGATCTTCACCGATGTCCACTTCTGGGTCCCGGCTATCGTCTTGCTCGCCGGACTGGTTGTGCTCCACTGGATTCGCTGAGCCCTCGCGTGAACTCCGCCACTACAAATGCAAAAACGCTCTCGCCATCCATTGAGTCTGCGCGCCTCCGCAAATTGCAACTCGTGGGTATCCTCTGCGGCTTTGGCGCAGGCGCGTGGCTAGGCGCAGCGGAAGCTCCCACAAAATTGGTGAAGCTCGGCGTGTCGCCGCTCATCGTTTCACTCTTAATGGTTCTCGGCGTCTTCCTCGCGCGCTGGAGCCTGCCCGCGCTCATCCGCGGCACATCTCAAATGCGCGTTGATGTCCACCAAGCGCCGCATCTGATCGTCTGGGGCATCCTCGCCGGCTGCCTCTGGGCTGTCGCCAATACGCTCACCATTTTCGCCATCCGCGACATCGGCCTCAGCATCGCCTTCCCTCTCTGGAACATCAACAGTCTGCTCGGCATTTTCTGGGGCTATCTACTCTTCAACGAATTGCGTGACGCCGGCAAAATCCGCTGGCTCACCGTCCTCGGCGGCGCACTCCTCATGTTCGCTGGCGCGACGCTCCTCGCCGTGGCTTCCTCAGCGCAAAGTCCCGCCGCGCACCCGTTTCGCGGAATCGCAGCCGCACTAGCCGCCGGCGTGCTTTGGGGCACCATGTACGTCCCCTATCGCAAAGCTTATTTGACCGGCATGAATCCCCTCTCCTTCATCGCTTTCTTCACGATTGGCGAACTCGGTATGATGCTGACTCTCGCCGGTACCTACGGCGGCGGCCCCGACGCTCTCGTTCATCAACTCGAGCTAGCCAAGCCCGTCCTTTTCTGGCTGATGCTTGGCGGCTTCGTCTGGGTCATCGGGGATTTATTTCAACAGTACGCCGCAAAATACATCGGCATCAGCCGCGGCATTCCGCTCTCCAACACAAATCAACTCTGGGGCCTGCTCTGGGGCATCCTGGTTTTCGGTGAACTGCGCGGCCTCAGCTCCTCGCTCTATACGCAAGTGATAGGCGGCTCTCTCTTAATGGCCGCAGGCGCCGGAGCCATCGCTCTCTCAAGCGTCACCAACAAAGAACACGCCCGCTGGAAGCAAGCCGCCGATCGCGAAGGCCAGCGCTACAAAGTCGATGCCAGCTACGTAGAAGCTGGTCTCCTAGGAAGTGATTCGAACAACGCAAGTGATCCAACCGGCCAAGCCGCACATCTGCCTTCCAGGACCTGGCTCGACTATCTGCTGGTAATCGCCGCCACTACAATTTTCGTCATGCTGGCCGTTCTCGCCCGCGCTCCAAACATGGCGCTCAACTGGCCCGCCCTGCTCGCGCTCGCCGCCGCCATGCTGATTTTTCTGTTCGCCTGCGGCCTCGCCCTCTGGCGCACCACCCGCTTCAATTAGCTCTAGCTCTGTAGGGGCGGTGCTTGTTTACCCTGTAAGGGCCACGCCCTCTCTACCAGACGCGCACAAATTCATTCCCGCACAAGTCTGCCCAATGTAAACTAATCTCTGTAAACTGAATTCCGCGGGTGTGCAAAGCCAATCCCGCCTCGAGCACTGTCTTCGGAGCGCACAAATGGCCGGCACCCTCCCACTACCCGCAACGCTCCAAGCCCGCACAGCCGAGCGCGTCTCCGCCAAAACTCTTTCGATCCCCTGGTACATCTGGTGCAACGTCCTCGCCGTAGCTTGCAGCGCGGTCGGCGGTGTCTGGGACATTTCCTGGCACGAGAGCGTCGGCCGCGACACCTTCTGGACTCCCGCGCATCTCCTGATTCAGCTCTGCGGCATTCTCGCGGGGTGCGGCTGCGGCTACCTCATTCTTTCCACCACCTTCCGCAAAAATTCGCCCGTCCGCGCCAACTCCGTTTCCATGTGGGGATTCTACGGACCGCTCGGTGCATTCATCTGTGCCTGGGGCGCCGTTGCGATGATTACCTCTGCCCCGTTCGACAATTGGTGGCACAACGCCTACGGCCTAGACGTCAAAATTCTCAGCCCGCCGCATATTTTGCTCGCCCTCGGCATGACCGCTATCCGCTTCGGCACCCTTGTCCTCGTCCTCGCCGAAGTGAATCGCGCGATCCGGACCAGTATCGCGTCCGTCTAGAGCGCTTCCTCTTTTTCTCGTTCCTTTTTCTTCTCGCCATGACCGTCGGCATCATGCAGGAAGACACCTTCCGCATGTTCATGCACGGCGCGAAGTTCTACGTCGTCATTATGTTTGCCGCGCCGATTTTGTTTGCCGCCGTCTCGCGCGCGTCAGAAAATCGCTGGGCAGCCACCATCATGACCGGCGCTTACACGCTCCTGCACATCTCGTTCATGCAAATTCTGCAGCTCATCCCAGCCGTGCCCAAGCTCGGCCCCGTCTATCAAAACATCACGCATCTCGTTCCGCCGGACTTCCCGCTGCTCTTGATCGTGCCCGCGATTGTTTTCGATGTTGTCCGCGGCCGTATCACTGGCTGGAATCGCTGGGCGCAAGCCGCGATCCTCGGCGCAGCCTCGCTAGCAAGCTTTGTCGCCGTTCAATGGCCCTTCGCCGATTTCCTCATGTCCCCCGCCTCGCGCAACTGGTTCTTCGCCACCAACAACTTGCCCTACTTCATCCCGCCCGCTTCTCATTGGGGCCGCAGCGCCTGGTTTCCCACCGAACACAGCCCCGTACAATTTGCCCTGACCATGCTTCTAGCCCTGGCCGCCGGCATCCTCATGACCCGCGTGGGCCTAAGCTGGGGCGACTGGATGCGCCGCATCCGTCGCTAACACGTTTCTTTCTCCTAATCTCGCTCTTTTGAACAAAGCAGACCGACACTTACCATTCCACGCCGCTCCTGCAGACTCGTCGGTCCGCGAAGTGAAAAATCTCTCTTTACCTGGGCGAGCTGGAGGTAAACTGGGGACCATGAAGATTCACTTGCGCCCAGAGCTGGAAGAAATGGTCAAACAGGACGTTCAACGAGGGCCCTACCAATCCGTCGACGAATTCGTCGAACGCGCCATTTCCTTGCTGCATGATCAGGAAGCTTGGCTGGCAGAGCATGGTAGTGAGATTCGGGCCAAGATTGAACAAGGCTACGCGGCCGCGCAACGCGATGAATTGATCGATTCCGACCAGGTTCGCTCAACTCTGGACGAGAGGAAACGTTCTTGGCGAGCTGAAAACCGCCAAGCATGAGCAGTTACCAACTTACACCACACGCTGTCGAAGATCTTTTCGAAATCTGGATCTACATCGCCGGCGATGATATCGAGGCGGCGAATCGCGTCGAAGCAGCTATCTATGATGCCTGCGCCCTGGTGGCAGATTCTCCCCTCGCTGGACGTTTTCGAGAGGATCTGACCGACTTACCGTTGCGCTTCTGGCTCGTGCAACCCTATCGCAATTATTGGATTGTCTACGACCCCGAGAAAAAACCGCTGCGCGTCATTCGCATTATTCACGCCGCGCGAAATATTCCACGAACAGTAAAGTAAGAACAAAAGAGCACAGGGCAACTGGCTGATTCATCGCCCCGTGCCTCAGAGCCCGCTAGGTGTTTTATCCGGAGCTTCCGCAGCAGCCGCACCCTTCTTGTACACGATCTTCTTCGCTCCTGCTTCGCAAGTACCCACTACTTTTCCGTCGCCAGCGTCCGTGTCCTTCGCCACGATGTCTAGCGAATACCCCTTGACGCCCTTTGCGTCCAGCTTCGCCGCGATTTCGGTCTTCAATTCTTCACAAGACTTTGCCTGCGCATAACTGCACGCCGGCACAACCAGCACAACCAGCACAACCGCAACACCTACCCATATTTTCATTTTGGGATCTCCTTCGTAGGAAATGAGGGCCCGCCCAAGCATACCAAATATGGAGTGCGGCAGCTCTGCTGCCGCTTTTCTCAACGACTCGTACGGCTCCCTATTCGGCGACGCTCAATCCCCCACAAAAAAAGCACACCCGAATTCCTCCGGCTAACATCCAACAACAGTAAGTACGGCCGTTCGAGAGGCACCCAGGCCACCGAATTCCTCGAATCACCAGCAACACCGAAAAACTCGCAAAAGGAGAATCACAATGCCAACCATCACCACAAAAGACGGAGTCACAATTTTCTACAAGGACTGGGGCACAGGCCAACCCATTGTTTTCTCTCACGGCTGGCCCCTCTCCGCCGACGACTGGGACAACCAGATGATGTTCTTTCTAAATCACGGCTATCGCGTCATCGCCCATGACCGCCGCGGCCACGGCCGCTCCAGCCAAGTCGAGACGGGACACGACATGGATCACTACGCCGCTGACCTTGCGGCGCTTACCGAGCATCTCGACCTGAAGAATGCCATCCACGTTGGCCATTCGACGGGCGGCGGCGAAGTGACACGTTACGTCGCGCGCCACGGCCAAAGTCAAAATCGCGTCGCTAAAGCGGTGCTCATTAGCGCCGTGCCACCACTCATGCTGAAAACGCCCGCCAATCCCGCTGGTATGCCGAAAGAAGTGTTCGACGGCTTCCAGAAAACACTTGCCGCCAACCGTGCGCAATTCTACATGGACCTGCCGATCGGACCTTTTTACGGCTACAACCGGCCGGGAGCGAAACCGTCCCAAGGCATCATCCAAAATTGGTGGAGGCAGGGCATGATGGGCGGCGTCAAAGCGCACTATGACGGCATCGTGGCCTTCTCGCAGACGGACTTCACCGAGGACCTGAAGAAGATCACGGTTCCGATGCTCGTAATGCACAGCGAAGACGACCAGATCGTCCCCTACGTAGCCGCCGGCCCGCTCAGCGCCAAGCTTGTCAAAGGCGCCATACTAAAAACCTACAAGAATTTCCCCCACGGCATGCCCACAACCGAAGCCGACACCATCAACGCCGACCTTCTAGCTTTCCTAAAAGGTGCCAACGCCGCATCCGCATAGCGCCCGACGAGTGTCCCTTAACAGACAGTAATTTTCTCGATTTTGTCATAAAACGGGGGTGGCCTTCGTTCACATTCAAGGCCATCTCCGGTTTTTTTTCTGCGGCCGAAAGCACGGCTATCTTCCAGCTACGTCCCGCGCCAAGGGAGAAAACGAAGGAGTCAGACCAATGACTGTTGCACCCGCAGATAGTTTTTTGGCATCAAGAAACAGAAAACTTCAAAAATGACCGAATTATTGAATCTCGCGGTAAAAGCCCACGGCGGTTTCGAGCGCTGGAACAAAGTAAAGTCGATTAAGGTAGGGGCCTCGATCACGGGCGCCATCTGGTTTGTCAAAGGCAAAGGAGACTTTCTAAGGAACGTTGTATTGACTGCCGATACGCGCAACGAACACCTCACCGTCGACTTCCCCGGCCAAAACAAGCGCGCCGTTTTCACTCCAAGCCGTATCGTGATCGAGACCGAAAACGGAATCCTGATTGAGTCACGCGATAACCCCGAAAAATCCTTCGAAGGCCAGCAAAGAGAAACTCCGTGGGACGAAATCCATGTTGCCTATTTCGTCGGCGAAGCCCTCTGGACCTACCTCAACACCCCGTTCCTTTACACGCAAGACGGTTTCACCACCGAGGAAATCCCGTCCATTCAAGTCGAAGGCGAAACCTGGCGCCGCCTCAAAGTTACTTTTCCCGGCACCGTCAAAAGCCATACCAAACAACAAATCTCCTGCTTCGGCCCCGACGGCCTGCTCCGCCGCCACGACTACACCGTCGACATCCTCGGCGGTGCCACCGGCCTCAATTACGCCTCCGACTATCGCAACGTGGACGGCATCCTCATCCCCACCAAGCGCCGCGTCTACGCCTATGAAGGCGACTACCAACTCGTAAAAGAACCTCTACTAGTCGCCATCGACATGGGCGAAATCACTCTCGTCAACGATGCTCACACGCCAGCCGTCGCACGCTCGGCATGAACTCTGCGCGTGACAGGGGGTGCCCCACCTTCGTTTTTTGAGGGTGGGATCTTTCTTTTTTTCTTTTGAACTCGTTCCTTCCCGGCGCATTTTTCGTACACGCTTCTCTGAAGAAAAGGCCAACAATGCCCTTCGAATCTCTTTTCACTCCTCTGCAGCTTGGAGCTATTCGCCTCCCAAATCGAATTGTCATGGCCCCGCTCACGCGAATGCGCGCCGGAGAAGGCCATGCGCCCACCGCATTGAACGTTGAATATTACGCGCAGCGTGCCTCGGCTGGCCTCATCATTGCCGAAGGAACCGCGATCACTCCTCAGGCCCACGGCTATCCCAGCGCTCCAGGAATTTATACCCAAGAACAAATCGCCGGATGGCGAGCAGTCACCGAGGCTGTCCACGCACGCGGCGGCCGCATCATCTTGCAGATCGGACACAACGGCCGCAATTCTCATTCTTCGCTGATGCCCGATGGAGCCCTGCCCGTAGCGCCCTCAAGCGTTCCACCTTCCATTCCCGCTCTAACCAGCACCTTTCAACAGGTGACTTCCGAAATCCCGCGTGCCCTCGAGACCTCCGAGATCCCGGTTCTTGTCCGCGCGTTTCATCAGGCCGCGCTGAACGCGATGGACGCCGGGTTCGATGGCGTCGAACTGCAAGCTGCCAATAGCCACTTGATCGAGCAATTCCTCGAGGATGGAACGAACCAGCGCACGGATGTTTACGGCGGCTCGCAAGAAAACCGCGCTCGCTTCCTGTTTGAAATCGTCGAAGAAGTCAGCACGGCCATAGGCAAGGACAGGCTAGGCGTACGCCTCTCGCCGTTTGGACAGTACGGCGGAATTTACGACAGCCATCCTCTCGAATTATTCGCCTTCATCATCACGGAGCTAAGTAGCCGCCGCATCGCGTATTTGCACGTCATTGAAGGCAGAGGCTCGGAAATTGGCCTGACCGACGAACTCCATCCGAACGCGTTGAACAACGCAGAACTCTTTCGTCCGCACTTCGACGGCCCCTTCATCTCAGCCGCTGCTTATACACCGGCTGGCGCCGCGCAAGCTGTCGAGAATAATCACGCCGATGCCATCGCCTTCGGCCGCCTCTTCATCGCCAATCCAGATCTTGTCGCACGTATCCAACAAAATGCCCCGCTCAACGCATTTGATCGTTCCACCTTCTATGGGGGCGGATCCCAGGGCTACACCGATTACAAAACCCTTGAAGCCAGAACCCTTGACGCCGTACGTTCCGCTCCCTAATGGACCGGCGGAATCGTCCCATCTGTCACCGGTTCAACAACCTGATTAACAGAACGGCCTGGCCATTACTTCGAGTTCAGCGGAGGCCCGCTGACTCGCTTCCCTTTGAGGTGGAAATTCACTTCGACATGGTCGGCGATCTTGATGAACGGAATGCCCTTGTTCATTCCGTAGTCCTTGCGGTTGAAGACCATTTTCCCTTTTATCTCGCCTGAACCCGTTCCCCTGCCGGAGACCGTTAGCGTCAGCTTCTCGGGGTTGGAGACTCCGCGGATCGTAAAGTTTCCATCCACTTCATAGGTTTCGTGACCGGTCCGCACAATTTTTGTCGACTTGAACGTGATCACTGGATTCTGCTCGACGTCGAAGAAGTCCTTGCCCTTCAGCTTTCCGTTCTTCACGCCGCTTCCGGTATCCACGCTCGCGGCCTGAATAGTGATCTCTAAAACAGCCGTCGTTTCGTCAGG
Organism: uncultured Acidobacteriota bacterium; assembly: GCA_963784015.1. GTDB lineage: Bacteria > Acidobacteriota > Terriglobia > Acidiferrales > UBA7541 > Acidiferrum. The sequence goes on along the minus strand of CAWAPX010000013.1, from coordinate 954,889 downwards.
CGAGGCAAACTTCAAGGTCGCATCCCACTTATCGAATTTGCCGGCGATATCTACCGAAGCCTTTACGTCGAACCTGATCGTGCTCTCCACCGGCGTAATTTCAAAAACAGGAGCTTGCGCTCGGCTCAATGAAGGAAACACAGCTAACGCTAATAAGCAGAAAACAGTTAGTCGCAAGAAATCCCTCCCTGAAAAAGACCAGCACGATAGCGCCATATTTGCGCAGGCTATCGGCCGCGTTCAATGTAGCCTACTGTAACAAATGACACGCTGTGCGTACCAAAAGCATTACAGGGTAGTTGCCCAGATGTTTATGGGTAGGGTGCTCCACATGTCGCTTCTAAGTGTGGGGCTTTTGACCTTTCCACTCTATTCCGGCGGGTCGCGGGACTGAACAAGCTGAGTCTCTAATTTGTTGACGCGAGCCGCAAAGAGAGGACATCGCTTCAACAATTTTAGAAAAAATATAGAGACGCGGAGGGTGCCCCATTGTCGTTTTTCGAGCGTGGGCCTTGGGGTTTCCAATGCCGTCATGCGGTATTTGGTAGGGTGGTGGGGATTGATAGTTCATCCCTACATTGCGGGGACCTGCACGACGACGACTTCGCGCCATCGCCCCATTTGAATCGTTGTTAAATGTTGCCACCGATTTGGTATTGGAAAGGGTGGGTCCTTGTCACTCCTCTCTTTGCCCTTTCTCCCACTTTCCTCAATCTTCTCACCATCCTCAGCATAGAAATCAGTCGCAAGATTATACTTGACAACTAGTACGAATATGATATAGTTGCCCTGAATTCAATCGCGGAGGAGACAGGAAGTACGCAGTTGCCTCCCGAACCCACCAGTCCCGCCACCCTTCAATTCCTCCGCCACTCCCCGCGCCCAACACTAGCTCTCTCAGAGAGCAGAAACAGAGCAAACAGAGAGCAAACAACCGATGCATTTTCAATGGCTTACAAATGCATAATTCAGTAAACCTTTTAGATTCATATTCTTACAAATTGGGGGGGGGGGGGGTATTCTTCCAAGCTTCGCTTACCTCTCCGCGCGTCTCCGCGAACTCTGCGTCTCTGCGTTATCCTTTTCCTCTTCCCTCTCGCTCTCACTTTCGACTGTCAACCTCCCGGCTCTCTCCACTACCCGTTGCACCCGCCATCGACTCGCTGCTACATTGCTTCTCACACGGAGGGTCTCACCCCGAGCAATTCCGCCACCCCCAGCCGGCTGGGCGGACTCACAGTGCAGTCCCAAGGTTTTCCGTCTCCCTCACCAATCACAAAACGAAAGCGAGCAAATCATGTTCAAGAAACTGATGGCAGGAGCTGCGATTGCTATTCTGGCTTGTTCGGCAGCCACATCCCTTCGCGCGCAGGAAGTAACCGCAACCGAAAAAGAAAAAACTCTGCAATATCTCGAGAAAACGAAGCAAGGCGTTCTCGACGCCACCAAAGGACTGTCCGATGCGCAGTGGAATTTCAAAGCTGGACCGGATCGCTGGTCCATCGCGCAGTGCATGGAGCACATCGCCGCCGCGGAAGACTACATTCGAGGATTGGTCATTGAAAAAGTGATGCTCGCGCCCGCCGTTCCTGGCCGTGACGTGCAAGCAACCGACGACGCCATCCTCGCCAAGGTTCCCGATCGCTCGAAAAAAGCGCAAGCCCCCGAGCCGATCGTTCCCACCAACCGCTACGGGTCACCCGAAGCCTCCGTCAAGCATTTCGTGGAAAGCCGCGATAAAACCGAAGAATTCCTGAAGACCACGCCCGGTCTCCGCGACCACGCCGTCGACGGTCCCACGGGCGGAAAGATGGACGCCTATGAATTCATCCTGCTCATCGCCGCACACAGCGAACGCCACACCAAACAAATCCTAGAAGTAAAAGCCGATCCCAACTATCCCAAGAACTAGCGACATAAAGGAGACCTGAAAAAAAACACGGAGCACGACTCAAATCTCGATCTAGAACGTCGCGAGATGTTTGTTGCTCCGCAGACCGCAGCGCGAATATGATGGAAAGAATGAAACGAATCATCCAAGTACGGATTTTCCGCGGCGATAAGTACTACGTCGCAGAGTGCTTCGACCTTCCTGTGGTGACACAGGGCGCGACACTCGACGAACTGATGAAGAACGTGAAGGAAGCGATCGCGCTCCAACTGGAAGGTGAGAATCCTGCCGACTTCGGGCTCGCACCTAATGCTTCAATCCTAGCGAGCTACGAACTCGAGCCCGAACCGCAAGTACATGCCGAAGCCTAAAGTTCTTTCGGGCGCGGATGTGGTTAAGATTCTTGCGTCATTTGGATTCGGAGTTGCCTCACAACGTGGTAGCCACATTAAACTCCGAAGAGTGAGTTCCGATGGTACGCGGCAAACGCTAACCATTCCGAACCACCGCGAATTGGATCGAGGAACTTTGCTGGGAATTTACAGACAGGCGCTTCGCTGTATTCCTAGCGAGGAACTGGCACAGCATTTTTACGCTGACTGAATGTGCTAAACTTTTCTTCGCAGCGGCGCGATGAGCGCGGCTGCCGGAGCGTGGAACTTCGGGCTCTGTGCAACGAGGTCCCGCGAACCCCGCCAGGCCCGGAAGGGAGCAACGGTATCGGGATTGCCTCGGGTGCCGCAGATCACCCGAAGTTCCTCGCGCCGGAAAAAAGTTCACCTTGGACAGCGGAAAGTTGAAGGTGAACTGCGAAGAGCTGCTTTGATGGTGCAACGATGATTTTGGCTGCTGTGGTTCTGACTCTGTTTAGTTTGAGTTGCGTTGGGATTGTGTTTTTCGTTTTGTGGCTTAACAAGCAGAGCAGGAGTGCGAAGTCGACTGACGCGAAATGAGCTACCAGGTCATAGCCCGGAAGTGGCGCCCGCAAACCTTCAGTGATCTTGTCGGACAATCCCACGTAACTTCGACGCTGGCAAACGCGATCAAGAACGATCGCGTGGCGCATGCGTATATTTTTTCTGGCGCGCGCGGCGTGGGAAAAACCACCGCGGCCCGCATCCTTGCGAAGGCCATGAATTGCGCGCAAGGACCAACGGCCGAGCCTTGCGGCGAGTGTGATTCCTGCAAAGAGATTGCCGCCGGAACCTCGCTGGATGTGATCGAAATTGACGCGGCCTCGAATCGCGGCATCGATCAAATCCGCGAACTGCGCGAGATGGTTCGCTACGCGCCGGCGGCCTCGCGAAGCAAGGTTGTGCTGCTCGATGAAGCGCACATGCTCACCAGCGAAGCATCCAATGCTCTGCTCAAAACTCTGGAAGAGCCGCCGGACCGCGTGATTTTCGTGATGGCGACGACCGAGCCAGAAAATCTCGCCGATACGATTCGTTCGCGTTCGCAGCATTTTCATTTTCGGGCGCTGACTTTCGCGGAAATTACTGGACGACTGGAAGAAATTGCCGCAAAAGAGAATCTAAAGATCGAGCCGGGCGCGCTGGCCGTGATTGCGCGAATGGCGGAAGGCAGCTTGCGTGACGCGCTTTCTTTGCTGGAACAGGCGCGGGCCTATTGCGGCGACGTCATTGCGGACAAAGAAGTTCGCGAATTGCTTGGAGTGGTGCCCGAAGATTCGCTCAATGAACTTGTCGCGGCCATCGCGGAAGGTTCGGCGGACCGCGCGCTCGGGCTGGTGCACACGTTTCAGAAGGAAGGCCGCAATCTTCAACATTTCTGCCGTGAAGCCATCCGGCACATGCGCAACTTGCTGATCGCTCGAGTGAGCGGCGCGGATTCGGATTTGATTGCGGCTACCGCGGATCAGCGTCCCGCCCTGGCAAATGCCGCTGCGCAATTCAGCGAAGAAGATCTCACGCGATTCTTCCAGATTCTTTTGCAGACGGATGACGATTTGCGGCGCAAGCCAGATGCTCGCGTGCATCTGGAGATGGGCCTCCTGCGTCTGATCAACGCGCAACGGCTCGCACCGATGGAAGAATTGATGGCGGAGCTCCGCAGCAGCGCACCCGCAGGTGTTGCAAGTGCAGGCGGCATGCGCTCAAGCGCCAGCGCAGCACCGGCCGTGGCGGCACCGCAGGCTGCGCCAGCCCCACGGAGTTTTTCTTCTGCTCCTGCTCCGCAAACAACGTTCACTCCTCCGCCGCGAATTTCCGCGCCGAGTTTTTCTCCAACAGCGGCGGCAGCGGCACCTGCACGCGCGGAAATAAAAGCCGCTCCAGTGCCAACGCCGGCACGAGAAGAGATCAAGACCGCGCAGCCAGCCGCGCCTCCTGCAACCGTTGCACTTGCTTCGGAATCTGAATCAGAATCCGAAGAAGTTGTCGCAACGCCAAGCGCGGCGCGCGCAGAAGGAATCACGCAGGAGCAGGTTGCGGAAATCAAAACCGCGATTCAGGCGCAGCAGAAATTTCTTGGCGAGATCGTGAACCAAGGCACCCGCTGGGAATTGGAAGGCGCGGAACTGAGAATTTATTTTTCGGCGGACAAGCGCGCGTTCGCCGAAATGATGGAAGGACGCGACTCACTTGAAAAGGTCCGTGCCTCTTCGAGCAAAGTGCTGGGCCGTCCAGTAAGAGTGTGTGCTAAAGTAGAAGCAGTTGCAGCAAACGCGCCGCGCGGAATTTCCGGCACGCAAGAGTTGCGCGAACAGTTCGAGCGAGATCCGATGGTGCGGTCGATGCTGCAACGCTTCGGGGGAAAAATCTCCGAAGTAAAATGGCGCCAAGAGGAGTCCTGATGGAAGTCAATGCGATCCAGCAGATGCTCTCGAGGTTGCGGCAGGTTCAGGAAGACTTGCAGCAACAAGTGAATGGCGTAGCTGTCGAAGCTTCGGCCGGCGGCGGCATGGTCACCGTAAAAATGAACGGCCAAAAGCAAATCGTGGACCTGCGGATCGAGCCTGAAGTTTTCAACAGCAAAGATCAGGAAATGTTGCAAGACCTGGTGCGGGCCGCAGTCAACGAAGCCTCACGCCGCGTCGATGAAGAACTCGCCAGCCAGATGAAAAATCTAGCCGGCACCATCCCCGGAATCTCAGGAATGAAAATCCCCGGCTTGTTTTAAGTTTAGGTCTTCGGCTCAATCCTCAGAGTTTTTCCTGCCTTCAAATTCTTCGACTCTTGTGTCCTTTTTATTTGCAGCCAGCATGATTCGTCTTGCGAGCCCGAGGGCGGGCCCTTCGAGGCTCAGGATAAACAAGCCCCGCCCCTACAGAGTGAGTGCGCTAGGTTTTTATTTTACGTATTGGCCGTTGTGGACTTCATATTCGACGTGGAAAGGTTTTTGCGTTTTGCGATTCTCCCAGTGTTCTTCGGCGATAAGGCGGTTGATTTGGTCTAGACGCTCAGAGGGGAGCGGGTGCGAGCGAAAATATCCCGTGAGACTTTGAATCGCTAGCTCGGAGAGTTCTTGTTCGGGGCTTTGTGCGTCGATGACGTATTCGTTGCAGAGTTTCGCTAGCCGCGTGAAGATGCTGACCGCTCCGTATGGGGAATAGCCGGACTCGACGGCTAAGCGGACGCCCTCGCGATCGGCTTCGAACTCTTCGTCTTTGTGATAGCCCGCTTGCCAAAATTCCAGAGGGACTTGTAGTAGCTGGCCCACAATGTCGAGATTAACATTTTTCAACTTGGCTTCGATTTGGACGCGCTCGATGCAGTGATAGTGATCGATGTGTTCAACTTCGTGCGCGAGAATGATGGCCAGTTCGTCTTCTGTTTCCATTTGATCGAGCATGCCTTCGCCGATGTAGACGGGACCGCCGGGCAACGAGAATGCGTTGATCATATTGTGATCGGGAATTAAATGAAAGTTGTAGTCGAGGTGGCGGTGCGCGTGAACTGTAACAGTCCCACCGACACGGCTGACATATTTTTGCAGGGCTTCTTCTTCGGGAGTGAGCTTCGCGATTTGGCCCGAGTATTTGGCGGATAATTCATGGCCGATTGCGATTTCCTGTTCATCACTCAAGCGCGTGAAATGCATAGGGATTCGAGTAAGATCGCGCTGCGTGTCCGCAGCCAGATTCAGGATGGCGTTAGGGGAGACGGGCGGAGATTTGGCGCGACGTTGACTCCAATAAAGGCCAGCGAGCGCGACTCCCAGGATGGCGAAGAAAATCATGAAGACGACGGCACGCTTCATCGCTGATGCTCGAAAGTCTCTCTGAGACGCGTGTGGAGCAGCGCAACAGCCACGAGAACGCAGCCCACGATTGCAACCGTGAGCCCCCTCTCAAACAATGTCTGACGCCAAAAGTCCATGGCGGCTATTTTAGCGACGCAGAGCAGCAACAGTGCGTAACCGGCGAGACGGTAGCTGTGTTCCTTAACCACGTAGGAAAGCAAAACGATGCACAGTCCTTCGAGACCCCAGGAGGCCGTGACCCATTCGGCTTGCATTTTCAGCGCAAACATCGTGGCAATTAAAATCACCGGAACAAAAAACTGGAGTTGCTCGGGCCGGGCAACCAGCGCGGAGGTGATTTTTTTCCAGCGGCTCGCGTTGAGGGATGGCGCGTATCGGCCGCGCAAGGCAAACGCAAAGTAGAGGGTCGCGAACAAAATGGCCGAAGCGCTTCCCACAACGATATAGCGACCTTGCCAGGTTCCCTGATTGAAATAACCTCCACCGAAAAGGTTGTGGGCCATTCCGCGCGCGAAAGTTCCGAGCGTGAGAAGAATTCCCTGATGGAGAAAAATGGGGCGATCGAGCGCCCAAGCAACGGCGAAGAGAGCCAGCGTTACCGTTGCGTAGGGAACTACGACCCATTCCGGCGGAAACTGGAAATAGAAGAGTGCGGCAAGCGTGGCCGTTCCTAGATAGGCGAGAAACGAATCAAAACGGAAGCGGTGATCACCCGCAGTGTTTTCTTCCTGCGCGGAGAGCTGCGCGTAGACGAAAAAGAAAATCAGGATGAGCGGGACGACGGTGATCATGCGGTCGCTCAAAAGGACGCCAGGATCGCCAGCGGCAAGGTTCGCAAAGAAAATGCGGACGAAGGCAGCGGTGAAGGCGACGTAGGACTGATAGCGGAATTGCGCGATTTTGCGGAGGAGTCCGTATTCCAAAAGTACGAGGGCAAATGCAGCGAGGCCAACGGCGATGCTGAGAGGCCGCAGTTCATGCCAGAGAAGTAGCGAAACGATCAGCGATGCGGACCAGGAATAGATGTGGTGAAAGTCACGGGCGCGCCACTCCTCGGGCATGCGGACGAGGCCGGACATAGCGTAGAAAACTACCGCGACTATAGAGAGCGAGAGGAGACGAACGCTGACACCGTGCAACGTTTCTTCGACGTACATGTTGATGCCGACGGCGCGGAGCAGAGTAAGCACAGCGAGAGCGTGAGCTTGCCAGCGCAGATCGTCGAGCTTGAAGCGGCGATCGACGGCGGCAAGCGTGAAAGCGAAAAGCGCCCAGAAAGCGGCGAGCCAACCGGAGGACAATTCGTACCACATCAAGAGAGCGAGCAGGAATGTTGCTGCGGTTGTGTGGAGATACGCGGCGATGAGGCCGTGCGATGCGCTTTCATTGGTTGCCCGGCGCGAAATGGCGTAGAGGCTAGCAGCGACGAGCGAAACAGTAATCAAGCGGATGCTGAATGGGCCGTAATAGCCGGCCAGGTGACAGTTGTAGTCGAGTGTTCGCAGAACTGCGGCGATGGCGAAAAGATGCTCCTGAATGCTGAGATGGAGAAGGTCCCAGCGGCGAGCGGCAAACGCGAGGAGAATTCCAGCGGACAGAAAAAGCGCGGCCATCCAAATGGGGGGCGCCTCGCTCCAAATGAGAAACCCGAACATGGAAGCACCGGCGAAGGAAAAGAGGGCACGGAAGATGCGCTGTTCTTGGTCGTCACTCAGAGTGGCGAGCTTGGCAGTGAGATAGAAGATGGCGCCAAGGATGGGTAACGTAATGAGGCGCGTGGTGACGTGCGTATGTAGCGGAGCCTCGATGTGAAGATTGAAGACTAACGTGCGATAGAGAGTGAGCACGCCGAGAAGGGCGTATTGAATTTGCAGGTGACGCGACTCGAGGCGACGTCCGAGTGCCGCTAGAACGAGCATGAGGACGGCGAAGGCGACGGCGGTCCAGTCCTTGGAGAAGAGAGCCCAGGCAGCGGTGGCGGTGGCGAAGGCTGCGAGATAGGAATGAAGATCCAGCAAGCGACGATCGAGAGCGGCGCGGAAGGATTCTTTCCATCGCGTGGCGATGTATAAGGAGTTGAGATAGAGAGCGACGCCACAAACCGCGAAAAGAATGCCGGGCCCGGAGGCGAGGTCCTCGGTTTTGGCACGGAACGCGACCAGCGGGCGGAAGTTGTAAACAAGGAGATCGATGCCGACAAGCAGGCCGGTTAGGAGACCGACGCGGAGGAAGACGACTTCTTCGAAGATGATTCCGGCGAAAAGAAAAACTTCGGCGCCGACCAGCCAGAGGTAGGCGACGTCGTTGCCGGAGAAGTGGGATGGAACGGCAACGATCATTAGCGCGGCGCCGAGCAGGCTGAGGATGATGAAGGCGCGGCGGCGGCGGCGAGTGATGGGAAGCTGAGCGAAGATAAATTCGAGCGCGCCGATTGCGAATAAGGCCAGATAAGCAAGATGCGGCTGAACGGACTGGAACTTCATTACGCCCAGTAGAAGAAGAGTGTTGAGGAGGGCGGCGACGGTGGAAACGTGCTCCTGGAAGTCGGTTTTGACGCCGCGCAGGATGTAGGAAATGCGGAAGGTCAACCAGTAGAAAAACAGCATAGCGATGCTGGCGTGATATTCGGGGAAGGCGCGGCCGTGTGCGCCGTTGGGGCCAAGGATTTTGTAGAGCCAGTAGAGATGATTGAGATAGCTGGAGAGGATGCCGAAGACTTCCAGTTCGAACCATCCCATTTTTAAGACGATGGTGACAAGGCCGATCGCCAGCATCACACCTGCGAGCAATCCGTAGACGGTGCTTTCGTTGGCGCCTGCGGATGATCCCGACGTAATTTCGCTGAAACTCAGAGCAACGGTCGTGTAACCGAGAAGAAAGGAGAGGCCGGTGACGAACTGGGATTTGTAGCGCAGCGTATGCGCGGCCATGGCTAGCGCCACAATGAGCATGAGGATGCAGTCCACGACGAGAGAGTCGAGGACGCGCATCGCGGGGAAATTGTGGATTCCGTAAGTGCTGCCGAAAAGCAGCGCCCAGCCACACCCGATTCCGACGCGGCCGAGAAGTTGATAGCGTTCACGCTTCTCCAGGAAAATGCCGCCTGCCAAAAGCAAGGACGCCACGAGATAGGAAACGATTGCTTTTCCCGCGGCTCCAAAGGATTGCAGCTTGATCAGTCCAATCGTCGTTACGCCGATGACGACCATGATGCCGCCGAGCTTTGCAAACCAGTTGGTTCCCAGTGCGTCTTCGAGAGCCGAGATCGCTCTCATGCGATCTTTCATCGTCGGCCTCGGCGCGGGAGTGCGCAGAGGAGAAAAGGTTGGCGGCGACGAGATTCGTGCGGTTGCGGCAGGAGGAATTGCTGTCGGCTGCGGCGCAGGTATTAAAGGCGTGTGCGGAACGCCGATGGGCGGCGATATTTTTGGTGGCGCTGCGGGCGGAGTTGGATGTGCCACAGGTGGCGGGGGCACGTCGAGCGGCTTGGGCTCGGCTGGTTTCGGTTCGAGCGGTGAAGTTACCAGCGGAACGGGCACAAATGGCGCCACAACTTGCGGTGTCTGCTCTGGCGCAGCTTCAGGCTTTTTCTCTATGACCGGAATCGGGGGCGCGGTTTGTGGCTTAATTGGAGGGTGGACTTCGACGCGAGGAGGGACCGCGACCGGCAAGGGAATCTGTATATGTGGATAAGATCGCGGAACAGGAATGACACTCGGGTGGCTTACCTCGGGCGCGGCTGGTTTCTCGACGGCTGGCGATGCGGGCGAAACTGTGGCCGCAACCTTGGCCTGCAGTTCGCCGATGGCACGCTGCAATTTTGTGTGTTGTTTGGCGTTTTCTTCGACGAGTTCGGTCAGTTGCTTCTTGAGGTTGGCATTCCTAAAAAAGAGCCAAATCGCCAAGAAAGGCGTGGCGAGCAGCAGCAGCCCATAGAAACCGAATAAGAGGTAGAAGGGGGCCATGGGTTCCTTCGAATGCACCACTCGATTACTTATAATGGTAGAACGACGGTGGGCTGGAATCTTGCAGTTTGTTCCCGGGCCACGCATAGGTAGTAACGATAGCGCTGCTAAGTGATTTATTTTAAGTGAGCTACGGGAATGGCCTAGGAAGCGTCTGGTTTGGCTGATTGCAGGTGCCGGGAAGGTGCGAGCGGTTCTACAAAGGCGCTCTAGTCAGGCGGATTGTGGGTAGCGGGCCAGTTTCCGAATAGGCGACAAACCAGGCGCTTAAAGGAAGTTCAACGCCGGGTCCTAGTTCACCTCGGCAGTTTCTCAATAGGTCGTAACACCCTGCCGGGAAACCGCTGGATCGCCGTTGGCGTCCTACGATCAGCCCTGGAGTCCTTCGGGGTAGGAGGTTGCCATGGAAAAATCTGTTCGCCCTTTCGCGATGATGGCAATTCTGGCTCTGGCGGTTTGTATTGTTGCCAGCAATTTCTCGGCGGCCAAGGAGAAGAAGAGTACGTTACCCGCGTATGTGCTGCAGGCGCAGACGGTGTTTGTGATGATTGATCCGGATGAGGCGATTCCGGTGAATGATCCGGGCGGGAACAAAACGGCTCGAGAGGATGTGGAGAAGGCGTTGATGACTTGGGGCCGACTGAAGCTGGCGATGGCGATGAGCGTTGCGGACCTGGTGATTGTGGTGCGAAAGGGCGACAAGCAGGCGATGACTCCGACGGGCGGAGAGCCGCCGAATGACCGGCCGGTGATTGTGCAGGGCACGAACGACACGATACGCATCGGCGCACAGCAGGGACAGTCGCCGGACGCCGCGGAAAATGGCGGGCCGCTCGCGCCTGGGCGAGGAATGGGCGGAGAGATTGGGCCGACCGAGGACTTGTTTTCGGTGTATCAGGGACGGGCTGAGGAGCCGTTGACGAGGGCGCCGGGATGGCGGTATGCGGCCAAGGATGGGCTGAAGTCGCCGGACGTGCCGGCGGTGAAAGAATTTAAGAAGGCTGTGGATGAAGCTGTGAAACAGCAGCAGAAACAAAAGCAGCAGGGCCAGTCGGCACCAGCGGCGAGCAAGCCGTAACAGCGTTTGGGCGCGGGGAACCACAAGTCTGATTAACGCGCTCGCCGGAAACTGACCCACTACCGGTTCTGGGGTGGTTTGCGCGGAGATGCGCGGCTGTGCTACACATCTTGCATGCCTGATTTTGCTGCTCCTGTTGAACGACTTATCGATGAATTGAAGCACCTGCCTGGGATTGGCCAGAAAACCGCCCAGCGGCTGGCGTTCTTTATTTTGCGGGCGGCGCCAGAAGACGCGATGGGGCTGGCGGACGCCATTCGCGACGCTAAAGAAAAAATCCGCGAGTGCTCGGTGTGCAGCAACATTACGGAGAATGATCCGTGCCACTTCTGCACGGGCGCGAATCGCGATAAGAAAATCATCTGCGTTGTAGAAGAAGCTCACAACATCATGGCGATCGAGAAAACCCGCACTTATAGCGGGATGTATCACGTACTTGGAGGATCGCTGTCGCCGCTGTCCGGGCGCGGGCCGGAGCAGCTAAGGATTAAGCCTCTCATCGAGCGCCTGAAGGGCGGGTCGGTCGAGGAAATCATCATCTGCACGAACCCGACGGCGGAAGGCGAGGCGACGGCTGTCTATCTCTCTAAACTACTGAAGCCATTGGGCGTGCGAGTTACGCGCATCGGCGTGGGAATTCCGGTTGGCGCAGATTTAGAGTATGCCGACGAAGTCACCATGCTCAAGGCCCTCGAAGGGCGCCGAGACCTCTAGAACTCTGCCAGTTCTGCCTCCGCCACAGAGGTTCAAAGTTAAAAGTTAAAAGTCGAAAACTGACGAGGAATTGTAAGTTGACTGCGTCTGAAGACTTCCACGAGCACCAATATCTGGCGTTCTAGTACGTATGGCCACCTCTAGTCAAAGTCCCATTTTGGGTATAGAGTCTCATTCCCGCGGAGTTGTCCCCCACCGCAAGGAGGTGCGCTATGCCACTCTTGGCGCACTATATGACGCAATACGATCACGAGCATTCTTCCGGATGGAATAAGTTTCTTCACGGGATAGGCATCCCTATGATTTTCGTGGGGATTGTACTGCTGATTTTATAAAGTGGATTTGGGGAGCGAGTTTTTTTGCAGGCGGCTGGATTTTTCTTTTTCTTGGACATAAGATCGAGGGAAACCACCCAGCGTTTTTTCAAGGACTGATTTATTTGCTGGTAGGACCAATCTGGGTCGCAAAGGAAGCATGGGAGTTCCTCGCTGGAACACACCGTACATCCTCCTCAGAGGGAGCCTCGGAAGTCACTCCGCGCGTTACTTCGCACGGTATTTAGGAAGTTACTGCGCAAGGAAGAGCAAGCAAGCAGTCGTAAGCGATCTGGGAGTTCGGCCCAAACTCTAGGAGCGGCGACGGTGTCCATGGACGAGCAGAGCGGCAATCTTGCCGATGAAACGGCGGAAATGATGTCTGAATCGGTCGCACATCAGAACGAGGAATTGCGGAAGCGGCGCAGCACGCGAATCATGCAAGCGGTTCCGCTCGCGGTGACGGGCGTGGACGCGCTCGGCCGCCCGTTCACGGAGCGGACCTCGACGCTCATCATTAATTGCCATGGCTGCCGCTACCAATCGAAGCACTACGTTTTGAAAAACATGTGGGTGACGCTCGAAGTGCCGCATCCGGAAACCGGGCAGCCTCCCAGAGCGGTACGCGGGCGCGTGGCATGGATTCAGAGGCCGCGCACGGTGCGACAACTTTTTCAGGTGGCGCTCGAATTGGAAGTTCCCGGCAACACCTGGGGAATTGCGTTCCCGCCGCCGGATTGGTTTGCGCCTTCGGAAGCGGTACGCATTGCGAGTGCCCACGCGAGCACACAGGATGTCTCCTTAAGAGGTTCAGAAACCGCGGAAATCCACTTACCGCTTACGGAGCCGGAACTTCCCGCAACGGTTGCGCAAGACAATCTGCGCATCTTCCCTGCTCCGGCAAGCGCTACCGATGCCTCACTGCAACTGGCGCGGCACATGGCGCGGCTGATGGCCGACGCGAAACAACAAATTCAGGCCACCGCGCGCGAAGTGGCGGCGCAAGCCGTTGCCGCCGAGCGGCGTGTGTCGATGGAAGAGTGGGAACATAAACTTTCTGCGGCCCGGGAACAGCTGGCGCAGCAAGTTTCCGCTGCGGTCGCGAAAATTCAGGAAGAGTCCGACACGCGTTCGCGCACGGCGCAGACAGCGGCCGCGGAAGCGCTGCAACGAGAGCTACCTCGCTGGATCGCGCCGCAACTCGAAGAACTCACGCGGGCGTTGACACAACAGATTTCAGATCGCGGCACAGCCGAGCGCACCGAACAAACGCAACATCTCGCGAGCGCCGCGGAAACGCTACGAACGCTTTGCCAACAGGCGGAGGAATCGGCTGCCGAGCTGCGCGCTCATACAGAGCAAGCTGAGACTCAAATCGCCAATCGTGCTGCGGAGTCGATCCGCGAGGTCGACGATGTGGCGCGGCAGCGGGAAGTGGCCGCAAACGCGCACCGCGAAGCCATGAGGGCGGCTGCGAACGAGATCGAACAGCAGGTTACCGCTGCACTTTCCACGGCTCATTCCAACTGGCGGGGCCAGCTTACTAGCGAAGTCGAAGCGTCGCAGGCGCGCTGGCGTTCGACGCTCGAAAGCACACTGGCCGCCGCGCAGGAGAAAGCAACTTCTGGTCTCGACGAAAATATCCGGGCCGGTATATCCCAACTGCGGGGAGAGGCGGATCGTCACACGATAAGTGCCCGCGAATCTATCGCCAAGACCGCGGCCGAGACAGAGCAACGCGTCGCGGAATTGCGTGCTTCTTTTCAGCAGGAATCGGAACGGCAAAGCGCGGCAGTCCGCGAATCCATAAATGGTGTGGCCACGGAAGCGGAGCGGCGGGTGGCGGATTTGCACTGCGCGTTGCGGGAGCAATCCGAGCAGCAGACGTCGGCGGCTCTCGAATCGATGAGCAAGGCCGCAAGCGAGACCGAACAGCGATTGTCCGCGTTGCGGAACTCCCTGCAGGAGCAATCCCAGTGGCTGGAAGGCGCTTTGGGACGCGCGGCAGAATCCAGCGAGCGCTTGGAACACTTTTCCACTCGTACCGAGACTGCGCAGAGGCAAGCGCTGGAGGGCTTTGAATCTCAAGTGGACGACGTGCTCAGCCTGCACCGCAATGAATTGCATCGGCAGTCGGAAACGCTACTCGAAGAACTCAACGCGCGAATCCGCACCACGTTTGAAGAACATTGCCGAATGGCGATTTCGCGGTTCGACCAGCAGATTGACTCCATGGTGCAACCGCACATCTCGAAGACGGATGAGGCGATTCACCGGCTCGCAGGTGGGCGCTCGCTTCTCGACGCCGCTCTTACTTTGCAGCAGGACCGCATTCGCGCCGAGGCAGATGAAGCGTTCGCGGATTCTCTCGCGCGCTTTCGCGAAAACCTGGGCGGCGTGGATGAAATTCTGCAGGAATCCGCGCAGACAGTTGCCGCACGCAACTTGGCGGAGATCGAATCCCGGGCCGCCGACCTGAAGCATCAGACGGTGGACGACCTGATGAAATCCGCCGAATGGTACGAGAAAAAAGCGCAAACGCAGATTCAAAGCCTCACGGAAAAAACCGTCGAGCAGGCGGAGAATCAGTTTCGCGAAAAGGCCGGCGAAGTTTCCGGCGTGTTTGCCAGCGAGTTGGATCATTCGAGCCGCAGCTTTATCGGCCATACGCAGACGCAGATGGAAGAGGTCGTGCACGACGCGTTCGAACAGGCACGCGCGCTGTTTGCCGAAGCCGCGGAAACCACCACGGCAGCCTTCACGGATGAAATCCAGCGCCAAGCGCGGCAAGAGCTCGATGGTTTTAGCCAGGAAACGCTGCGATCCCTCGGCGAAACGCGTACGCAACTTGACGCGGCACGGGCGGAGTTGGTGCAAAAAGTCACCGCAGAACAGGAAGCATTTTTGCGTCAGTTCCAGAGCAGCATGAGCGGCGCGATGGAACGCGGCGTTGCCGATGCAAATGTCAGAGTGAAAGCCGGTATTTCGCCGTTGCTCGATTCCTGGAAGTCGACCGTTGATGCGCACGCGGTGGAAATGCGGAACATTTACTCGCAGATGAGCAATCAAGCCGCCGAGCAGCATCGCGACCGGCTTGAAAACGTTTCGAATCAGTGGATGCTCGCCACCGTAGCGAGTCTGGACCACCAATCGCGCGAAGCAGTCAACACCATTGCTGCCAAAGCCGCGGAGACGCTGCGCGAGACTTGCGCGCAGGTTTTTGCTGGTGTCGGCGAGACGTTGCGAGAGCGATTGCAGCAAATTGCCGCCGGCTTGACGGCTCCCGGGCCGCCGGGTTCTGATCCGCAAATGTCCCGCTCGCAAACCGCTGGCGGCAGTGGCAGCGGATCCTAACCAGGTCAGTTCCCGAACTTAGCAGCGCCTGCACTGATCGGCCGCCGGATCGATAAGCGTGCTAATCAAATGGCAACCTAGATAGACCGCCCACTGATAAACGCGTAAGCTAAAAGCGTCTCCTGCCTGCCAACGAGTAAAGGAGGGCCCCCGTGAAAAAACATTCCTTGATCTTGAACACTTTCTTGCTTGTGTTGTTCCTGGGACTTGCGACGCCGCAGTTCGCACAAGATCCGTCCAGCAGCGCTGAAAAATCTGACGAGGAAGCTCGCCACCGCGCGCTGCTGATGGGGCTGGTAAGGGAAATTAACACGTTAGAAGTAGGGGAACTTTCTAAGTATGGTTCTTATTCGTCATGGGAGACTTTGCTGGCACATCAGCCAGAGCATCTCAATCGGTGGCTCGCAACGTTTTACCCTGAGGACGTCGGCTTACGCTTCGGCGACACGCCAGAAATCCTGACGGGATTCAGTTTGCGGTTCAATGTGCGCGCCGACGGCCAAGGATATGACATGAGATTGCAAGACACGACAGACAAGAAATCGGGTTATGCCGCTTTCAGCGATGAAGGCGGGGCCATTTGGCAGGGCGAATATCTCCACTGAAGAATTTTAATGGGCCTGCGCCTTCACTCATAAACGCAATAGTTGAACCGACACTCCGACCAAGGCGTGTATCCGATTCGCCTCTCGTCTTCAACAGCCGTATAATTATGGATCTTGACCAACTATGGCTAACCGAGCGTATCTGCGCGTTTGGACGCGCGACTTCTCCGAAACAACTTTGATTGCCCAGTTCGCGAGATTTCTCACGACCGCGCCGCTTTCCGCTACAGAAAACGCGTTCAAGGAACTCATCGTGCAGCCCATCGATGCGACAGAGCTTTCACTAGCCGAGTGGGATCTGAAGGACCTCGGCTACGGCGCGCCTGAGGTTGCAGCACTGGCGATTCAGCACCTTCACCCGGATAGCGCATACATCGTCAACGCAAAATGGGATATCTGGACTTTTGACGTAGAAGCTTTGAAGTGGATGCACAAGCCAGAGCCGCTCATGCTGACGTGCCACGGCCCCGAATATGACGGGGGCATCGCCGCATCCGAGGGAAACTTCACCGCCGATCTCGGTTTCGAACATTTCTTCACCGGACATGGCGGCCTGCTCGCCCCCGGTGCGGCCTCGAATCCATTCGACTCCTCCGACCATCCGCTGGAACACACATTTCGCCAATGGATGTCTGTCCCTGCCAATTTGAAGGAATATCACGCAAAGACCCGTGCAAACATCCAACAGTTATTCAGTTGGGTCGAGGCGATTGAGCAGGCGCTGCCTGTGGAGCGCAGCGAGCTGTGGTCGGAAGGCGAGCAAAACTTCGAAGCGAGACTGGATGCGATTCTGGGGCAACACTAGCTGCAACTGGGGACCGTAAGCCGCAAGGAACGCGGTTCTGACGGGCGCTTCCACGAACGGCTGGCAACAGTTAGAATCGTAAGATTGCAGGTCTGGCTCGCAGGCGCAGAGCGTTCCACACCAAAGGAAGCTGCTGAACACGCCGGAAAAGGATGGCACGCCGAGCGTATAGCGGGAATCACGCTGACGGCGGCAAGTCACTGATGGACGAATCCAAAGCTAACTCTGCCGAAACTAACTCTGATTGTTCGGCTACCGCTCCCTGTTCCCATACGTCTTTCCTTACGAAGCAAGCGGCGGGTCGCTCTCGCTTTGGGGCGATCGGTAGCCGGGGCTTTCTTGTGGGAATAGTGGCAAGTTCTCTCACACTTGCACCCTTGCTAGTAACCGGGCTGCTGACCGGCTGCGGCGATGATCCCGCGCCAAAACCCGGGGCAGAAGAGCCGGCGAAACCAGCGGCACCTACGGTCCCGGAAGACATGCAAGCCGCTGCGCAAAATTTGCTTGGAAAAGAGACGCAAGTCCTCGTGTTTGGAGATCTAGCGAAAACCGGCAAGCAACAGTTTCTTGCAGCGAATGTCATCCCCAAGACGCCAAAAAATAATATCCCCGGAATCATCGTGACGCGCGCCGTTCTTGCCGAAGAAACCGACGGGAAATGGTCCGAACTTCTGCGCTGCGACGAATATCTGAAAAATGCCAAGGGCTATCTCGCGCTGACGCCTTTGAGTGCCGTCGCCGGCTGGAAGGTTCAGTGGGACCAGGACCCCGTCAAAGGGATTCAATTGTATTTCACGCCGGTCAAGACCGGAGTCGATAACCACGTATTGCCCATCGGCATCGCGTGGAATCCTAAGACACAACGTTACCAGTCGCTGGACATGACCTACGAGCATTTCCTGATGGAAAAGGCATCACTGGATACAGCGAGGTCGGTGCTGCGATGAGCGCGGCCGCAGCCACGATTGGCGCAACTTCTGCGGCGAAAAAGCCGCCGAAAACCTCTTCGTGGAAAAATCTCGTCGGTTTCGTTCCGTACCTCGGGCGATATCGGGGCGCGACTGCGCTGGGAATGTTTGCGCTGGTTGTGTCGAGCGTGGCGCAAAACGTGATCCCGCTGGCCACTGGCGTCCTCACCGACATTCTCGCGGGAAGCAGCCGCCCCTTCGAAAGAAGTGCGCAAGGCCAACTGTTGGCCGATTCCTGGTTGAGCCGGATGATTCCTTTTTACTCGCCGCACAGCCGCCACGCGTTAGGCATCTATTGCCTTCTGCTTATCGCGCTCGTTTCGCTGCGCGCGGTGCTCTCTTTTGTGACGCGCTGGGTGCTCATCGGCGTCTCGCGCGACATTGAGTTTGATATCCGCGGCGATCTGCTGAATCGCTTGTTGCTCATGGAGCCGGAATTTTATGTGCGCAACCGCACCGGCGAGTTGATGTCTCGCGCCACCAATGACCTTAACGCTGTGCGCATGGTTCTCGGTCCTGGGATCATGTACAGCGGACAAACGATTGTGGGCATGGCGCTGGCGATCATCGTCATGTCGCAGCTCTCCGGGTCACTCACGCTTTGGGTTCTGCTTCCGGTACCGATCGTCGCCGTAGTCGTGCAACATTTCGGCAAAGTGATTCACGAGCTGTACGAAAAAATTCAAGCTTCGCTCGCAACGCTGTCCGCGAAGGTGCAGGAAAATCTTGCCGGAGTGCGCGTCGTTCGCGCCTATGCACAGGAAGAAGCCGAGATTCGCGGCTTTGACGAGCCCAACCGCGAGTATGTTTCGCGGAACGTTAAGTTGATCCGCACCTGGAGCATGTTCATGCCGTCGCTCCAGGCTCTTATCGGCATAACGTTTTTGATTGTCTTGTGGCAGGGCGGGCATCTCGTTCTGCGGGGACGAATTTCGCTCGGCGCACTTATCGCGTTCTACAGCTATCTCGGCATCCTGGTCTGGCCGATGATTGCGCTTGGCTGGGTTACGAATATTTTTCAGCGTGGCGCAGCGTCCATGGGCCGTCTCAATTACATTCTCGCGGCCAAGCCGCAGATCGACGACCGTGCGGCGACCATACCCGCCGAACAAAAGGTCGAAGGCGAAATCGAATTTCGCAACCTCACGTTCGCGTATCCGACGACCATGGCCGGTGGAAGCGCGAACGCTGCCGGAAATGGCAAGCGCCCCACGACGGACGGAGTTCTGCACGACATCAACCTGCGAATTCCGGCGGGATCGACGCTCGCGATTGTTGGCCCCACCGGCAGCGGCAAAACCACTCTTGCTGCGCTCGTTGCGCGCCTCTGGGAAGCTCCCGATGGAGCGGTTCTCATTGATGGGCGCTCGATTCGCGAGTGGCCACTCGACACGCTGCGCCGCGCTATCGGTTACGTCCCGCAAGATACCTACCTCTTCAGCGAAACCGTCGGCGAAAATATTGCGTTCGGCCTGCCCAATTTTGATCTCGAGCGCGCACGTGCAGCCGCCGAAGTGGCGAGCCTCGATAGCGACGTGCAGGAATTCCCGGCGAAGTACGACACCATGGTCGGCGAGCGAGGTATCACTCTATCCGGCGGACAGAAGCAGCGCACGGCCTTGGCCCGCGCGATTGTGAGAGATCCGCGCATCCTGATCCTCGACGACTCGCTTTCGAGCGTTGATACGCAAACCGAAGAGCGCATTCTGAGCGGCCTGCGGGGCATTATGCGCGACCGCACCACGATTCTGATCGCACACCGAACTTCGACGGTCCGCGACGCGGATCAAATTGTCGTCCTGCGCGATGGCCGCATCACTGAGCGCGGCACGCACGACGAACTTCTCGCGCGCGGCGGCTATTACGCCGACCTCTATCAAAAGCAATTGCTGGAAGAAGAACTCGAACGGGCATGAGCAATATTCACGAAGAAGAGAAACTCGGTAAAGCTTACGACGCACGGCTGATGCGCCGTTTGATGCAGTATCTGCGCCCATACAAGTGGCGCGTAGTCCTGGCATTGACGCTTGTCGCTGTTGTGACTCCGCTCGAACTCGCGCCTCCCTGGCTCTTCTGGAAGGCCATCGACGGTTACTTTACTCCCACGCTGAAACATCTCATCCCGGAGGCGCAGGCGTGGCGCGGCATCGAGTGGATCAGCCTCGTCTTTCTCATCGTACTGATCTCCGATTTCCTAGCGCAGTATGCGCAGATTCGCATCATGCAACGTGTCGGTCAGCAAACTATGTACGACATGCGCCGCGAAATTTTCGCGTATATCCAGCGCATGCCGATGAGCTACTTCGATCGCAATCCGGTCGGCCGCCTCGTGACGCGCGTCACCACCGACGTTGACGCCTTGAACGATCTGTTTCGCTGCCGGCGTCGTCACGATGATCAACGATTTCTTTCTCCTCGCCGTTCTGGCCGCTCTGCTATTTACATAGACAGTCGCCTAGCATTCGACGCCTTCGCCGTTCTGCCGTTCATTTTTGTGGTCACTTATTTCTTCCGCAAGTTCGTGCGCGACGCCAACCGCCGCATCCGCACCGCCATCGCGCGCATCAATGCTTTTCTGCAAGAATACATTTCCGGCATGGGCGTGGTGCAGATTTTAACCGCGAGCGCAAAGCCCGTGTAGAATTCGCAAATCGCAACCGCGACAATATGCTGGCCTGGCGCGACGCCATTCTTGCATTCGCGCTTTTCTATCCCGCTGTCGAATTTCTCAGCATTGCCACAATCACTTTGATCTATTGGTCGGGCGGCAACCGCGTGCTATCCAGCGGCATCAGCCTTGGCGTACTAACTGCCTTCACGATGTACGCCACCCGATTTTTCCGTCCCATTCAGGATCTCAGCGAAAAATTCAACATCCTACAATCCGCGATGGCCGCTTCGGAACGCATCTTCAAACTGCTGGACGAGCCCATTACCATTGATTCCGCCGCGCAGTGCGTGCGCCTAGATTCTCCCCGCGGCGAAATCGAATTTCGTAACGTGTGGTTCAGCTACCGCGATGTGACCGAACCGACCGATGAAGACTGGGTTCTTCGCGATGTGTCTTTTCGCGTCGAACCGGGCCAGACTCTCGCGATCGTCGGCCATACGGGGGCGGGCAAGACCACGCTCATTTCCCTGCTCCTCCGTTTTTACGATGTGCAGCGCGGCCAGATTCTGCTAGATGGTATCGACATTCGAACTCTCAATATCCAGAATCTGCGTAGGCTATTTGGCATCGTCCTGCAGGATTCCTTCCTCTTCTCCGGAACGATTGAATCCAACGTACGCCTCGGGTCGCCTGGCATCGATCGCGCCACTGTCGAGAACGCCGTCGACGAAATTGGGCTTGGCGATTTTATCCGCTCGTTGCCAGAGGGTGTCGACACGAGCGTCAATGAACGCGGCTCCACGCTCTCCGTAGGCCAGCGCCAACTGATCTGCTTCGCGCGCGCTCTCGCGCATAACCCTCGCTTTCTTATCCTCGATGAAGCAACTTCGAGCGTCGACACGAAAACCGAGCTGCAAATTCGCGAAGCGCTCGACCGCCTACTTTCTGGACGCACTTCGCTCGTCATCGCGCATCGTCTGAGCACGATTCAATACGCTTCGCGCATTCTCGTCTTCCACAAGGGCCGTCTTCGCGAGCAGGGCGCTCATCAGGAACTTCTCGCGCTGCGGGGCATCTACTACCGCCTCTATCAGCTCCAGTACAAGGAACAGGAACTCGGCCTGCCCGAAGATTCGCGCGACTCCGCTGGCCAAATCGCAGACTCGCCTCGCGGACCTCTCCCCACTCCTCAGCCCGCAACGGACTAAGCATCGCACCGACCCCGCATGCCACCGATTCCGCTACTAATTTCCGCAGGCGAAGCTTCGGGGGATATGTACGCCGCTCGGCTTGCGACGGCGCTCCAAAAACGTCTGGACGTCGCACTCTTCGGCATGGGCGGCCCGCAAATGCGCGCCGCTGGCGTCGACGTCATCACCGACTACTCCGAAGTCTCGGTCGTCGGTATCACGGAAATTCTCAGCCATCTTCCATCGTTAGTTCGCGCCATGCGCCGTTTAGTCTCCGAGGCCGAACGCCGCAAGCCGCCGTTTGCGATTCTTACTGATTTTCCCGGCTTTCATTTACGGCTCGCGCGCAAACTCCGTCCGCACGGAGTCCGCAACATTTACTACATCTGTCCGCAGTTTTGGGCGTGGCGACCGTGGCGAGTTCGAATTGTGCGGCGCCGCTTCGCGCAAGCGTTGTGTATCTTTCCATTTGAAGAAGCGTTCTTCGGCGGCGCAGGGGTACCCACAAAATTCATCGGCCATCCGCTCGTCGGCGCGGTGCAAGCCACGCAAACCCGCAAAGAATTCTGCCTCCAGCACAATCTCGATCCGGGGCAACCGATTGTCGCGATCCTGCCTGGAAGCAGGCACGCCGAGCTGGCACAACACATGCCTGTGATCCGTGAGGCTTGCCAGCTCATCCAGCAGCAACGTCCGGCCCAATTTGTCATCGCTGCGGCCGCGCACAGCAGCCTCAGCGATCTGCAAACGGGCTGGAACTCTGGGCTGAACGTTCGCGTCGTCGAAAATCAGACGTACAACGCACTGGCTGCTGCGGATGCCGCCATAGTCTCGAGCGGCACGGCCACAGTCGAAGCTGCGCTTCTCGACGTCCCCATGGTCGTCGTCTATCGCGTGACGCCGCTCACTGCTCTGCTCGCCAAGCCCCTGGTCCGCACGTCTTACTTCAGTATGGTGAACCTGATCGCTGAGCGCCGAGTCGTTCCCGAGTTGATTCAAAAGGACTTCACCCCGGCAAGAGTTGCCGCAGAGGTCTTGCGCCTGCTCAACGATGAGCGCGCCCGCGAGGAACTCCGCGCCGGCCTTGCGGAGGTGCGCAAGCGCCTCGGTCCTCCTGGAGCGGTCGATCGAGCCGCCGACGCGATTGCTGCCCTTCTCTCGACGGTCGCTGGCAACGCTTAGGCCGGTCTCTGCTATCCTATATAGGCAGAATGGTGTCGGTCTGCTTCCAAGCGAAAGCTGCCCATTTTGCCAGGCCATTGAAAGGTAGTTTGATGCCCCTTCCGCGAAGAATTTGTGTTGAGTTCGCTGCTCTATTCGCCGTTGCGCTCGCCTTCGCGGCTTCTCCGCTTCGGGCCCAAGCGCCGCGCGGTCTCGGCTTTCTAGCTGACCACTACGATATTTCGGCGACCCTTGACTCCTCGCACCAATCCATCAGCGCCATCGCAAAAATTGACTTCCGAGCTACCGACGTTTCCTCCAGTATCCGCGTCGAGTTGCATCCCAATCTGATCGTCAGCGATGTAAAAACAGCCGACGGAAAATCCGTAGGCTTTGGCCGCGATTCGATGAATCCGCTTTACGTCCTCGTCACCCTGCCGACGCCTGTGGCTACGGGCGGTCACGTCACGCTGACGTTCACGTACGCGGGTTTGCTGGCCAATGAAGAGAACAGCCCGGTTCCCGGAGTACGCGCAGCTGTCATCGGCCATGAAGACGCTTATTTGCTTCTTCCCGCCAGGTGGTTTCCGCTGACGAACTATCCTTCCAACCGCTACACCGCGACGTTTCGGCTCAACGTTCCCGATAGTTTTGCCGTCGCCGGCTCTGGAAAGAGCTCTTCCCCAACGCCACTGGCGAGCAAGAACGGCGGCGAAGGCGGACGCCTCCTCTACACCTTTGAATGCAAGACCCCTGGGCCACACGGCACCTTCGTAGCCGGAAATCTGCAACTGAATCCAAAGCAATCAGAGGGAATAGACGTAGCGGTCTACGCTCCGCGTGCAGACTCGGCCAACGCACAGGGCTTTGCGGACGATGTCGCTCGCGCTGTGACGATTTTTTCGGACCTTTTTGGCGGCTTGCCAGAGCCGGCGTTTACGGTAATTCAATTACCCGATGGCACGCTGCGAGACTTCGCCGCCCCCGGCGTCATCCTGATCAGCCACCGTATCTGGGAGCCGAAAATCGCCGAGCGCAGCATCGCGCATATGGTGGCGTCGCAGTGGTTTGGCAACTCGGTGCTGCCGGCCAGTCCCGGCGACGTTTGGGTGACCGACGGCCTCGCCCGCTACTGCGAAGAGCTGTACGCCGAACAAACGGCCGGCCGGGAAGCCGGCCTGCGCACCGTCGACGAGTTTGCGGTGGGCGCTCTCATGTACGACGAAGCCGCCCCGATTGCTCAAGCGGGAAGGCTCTATCCCTATTCGAGTGACTACCGTTCGGTTGTGCTGAATAAGGGCGCGATGATTTTCCACATGCTTCGCGGGTTGATGGGAGATGTCGCCTTCAAAACCATGCTTCATGATTTTGCCACTCAGTATGCGGGCAAGACCGCGCGCATCGACGACCTCGTCAATCTGGCCGACAAGGACGTTCAGGCAGCAGCCAAGCCTGGCCAGGTCGCGCCGAATCTTCGCGGCTTTTTCGTGCAATGGCTGAATTCTACGGGCGTTCCTGATTTCACGACCGAGTTCGTGGTTTACCGCACGCCTAAGGGCTTCCGCATCGTGGGCAAGATCAAGCAGCAGATCGATACGTTTAGCATGCCCGTTGAGCTGCGGGTCGATACTGAGGGCAATCCGGAAACGAGCTGGGTGGATGTCCTGGGCACGGACTCTCCGTTTGTTGTTGAAACCTTTGGCCGCCCCAAACCGGGTGGCATCAAGGTCGACCCGAACAATCTGGTCCTCAAGGGCAGCGTTTCGCTGCGCGCTCGCGCGGCTATCGCCCGGGGTGAGGAGCTTGCCGAACAGGGCCGCTACTACGACGCTATCCAGCAATATCAAAGGGCGCTTTCGATCCAGCCAGGCCGCCCGTTAGCCAATTTCCGGATGGGCGAAGCGTTCTTTTACCAAAAGAATTATCAGGCTGCTGCCAACTCGTTTCGTGAGTCGCTCCAAGCCGTTCCGGAGCCGTCGGAAAAGTGGACGGAAGTCTGGAGCCACATCTATCTAGGCAAGATTTTCGATCTGCTGGGTCAGCGCGAGCGCGCCGTCAACGAATACAGCAAAGCCAAACAAACGAATGACGATACCGGCGGTGCACAGCTGGAAGCCGAGCGGTACCTCAAGAAGGCCTACACCGAAGGCGGCATTTCCGCAGCAAATCCGGCAACCGGAACAACCCCGGCGTCCGCACCACCTGCTCCGCCTCCGCCCAGTGACCGCCCGGTCCTGAAAAAGCCCAGCCAGTAGCGGGCTACCGAGAGCGTGGCGCAACCCAAGATCTTTCCGAGCGCCACTGTCTAGATAAGTCCTTTAGACGCAACGTTTGCATAAAACTGGGGGGCAGGCGTATCGGGACGAAACCATTAGAATGGCTGTGTTTCCACAACACCGGCCAGGGCGAAGGAAAGGCTAAGTCCTTTAGACGCAACGGTTAGAGAAAAATGGGGGGCAGACATTCGATGAACAGATGGTCCAGCAGATGCCAGCAGATCCGTAATTCCTCCACTTCGGTTAGGGCGGTGGTACCGACTGGAGACGATTCAGGGCGCGCTTGAAGATCTCGCAGGCATGGTCGTCGAATAACACAAAATAGATTTTCTCGAGCGAGGTCTCGCCTTTCAGGTGCTGGGCGGCTTCTTGCAGCATGATCGTGGCGCATTCGTCGAGAGGGAACCCAGCGATTCCAGTCCCGACAGCGGGAAAAGCGACGGTCTTCAGGCCGCGCTCTGCCGCAATGCGCAGAGAGTGGCTGACTGAGGTGCGCAGATGGGCTGCGGTTGTCTGACCGCCAAGCTGCATGCTAGCTGCGTGGATGACGTGGCGTGCTGCGAGCTTTCCGCCGCCGGTGATGGCGGCATAGCCGACGGGAATGCTTCCGATGTCGTCGCATTCGCGCTGGATTTCTTCACCGCCTTTGCGCCGGATCGCTCCGGCAACTCCCGCGCCCAGTTGCAGATCATTGTTGGCGGCGTTGACGATGGCATCCGTATCCATGTCTGTCAGGTCGCCCTGCTGAATCACGATTTTTTCGGAGAGTGCTTTGTTCATGGCCGTTCTCAGTTCTTACTTGCTAATCATCGGTGACCTGAAATCCGCGATGATCAAAACTCAACCTCTACCGTCGTGTTCTACTTCACCAGTTTCTTGAAAGCTTCCTCGTCGTAGCCGAGGACGATTTTGTCGCCGCGAATCACTACTGGACGACGGATAAGGTTAGGCACTTTGGCCATGTATTTGATGGCCTCCGCTCTCGATGGCGGATGCTCCTTCATATTTTTCGTGCGGTAGAGCTCGTTTCGCTGGCTCAGAAAGAGCTTGTAGTCGCGATCGCCAATAAGTTTGTCGAGCTCGGCTTCACTAAGCGGCTCCGCATCGAGGCTGCGCAGCTCAAGCTCTGCGCCTAGTTTTTCGAGATAATCCTTGGCTTTCCGGCAGGTTGTGCAAGTCGGCTTCTGCAGGAATTTGATTTTCGTTTTCGTCATGAAAGAGTCCTTTTCAAGCGCTGGTGGCACAGACTTCAGTCTGTGGGCCTTAGTATCGCGGAACACTTGGATCGATTTCCGCCGACCAGCGTTCGATGCCGCCTGCCATCGATCTTGCGCCATCGACGCCTTGTTGCCGAAGCCAGACGGCGGCGTCGAGGCTGCGCATCCCGTGGTGGCAGTAGCAAATCACCTCGTCGTCGACGTCCAGCAGAGTATTCAAGTTAGCGGGAATCGTACCGAGCGGAATCAGTTTTGCTCCGGGAATCCGGCACAAATCGTATTCCCACGGCTCACGGACATCGACGAGCAGCAACTTGTCGCCGCGTGCGATGCGCTCACTGACTTCTTTCGCCGTGATTTGCAAGTCATCCATTTCTTGGGCCTCGCCAAATATAGAGTCGTGCTAGCTGATTCGGAAAAGCGGCAGCAGAGCTGCCGCACTCCAAATGGCTTACTCGCAATATTATGCGGGATTTTTTTAAACCTTGCTCTAGAGATGCGCGCTTCTCCAGTAATATGCGGATCGAAGCGCTATTTGCCTTGAAATTTCGGATGGCGTTTTTCGAAGAAGGCGCGGATTCCCTCGCTGCAGTCTTCCGAATGAAAGCATTTCATTTGCAGCTCGACTTCGTGATCGAGGGCCTTCATTAATTCTTTCTCGTGGCTTCCGAATAGAACCTTCTTCACGGCGCGGATGGCCATCGGAGGGCCTTGTGCGATTTTCTGCGCCAAAGTCTTCACTTCCGATTCCAATTGAACGTAGCCGGTACGACGCGACTCACGATTCCCAGCCGCAGCGCGGTTTGCGCATCGATCATGTCGCCGGTGTAAAACATTTCGGCAGCCACCGACGGTCCAACAAGCTGCGGAAGCAAATAAGTTCCTCCATAGTCGGGAAAAAGTCCTACCCGCGAAAAATTCTGTCCAAACGTAGCTGTGTCAGCGGCGATGCGAATGTCCGCCGCGAGCGCGATGTTCATACCGGCGCCCGCTGCGGCGCCGTTCACGGCCGCGATTACGGGCTGCGGCATCAGGCGCATTTTCAGAACGGCTTGCATGCCCGAACGCAAAATCGGTCCAAGCTCCGTAGTATCGTTGCGCTCGCGTCCCTTGCCGATGGCGCCGAGATCGCCGCCCGCACAGAAGGCTCGGCCCGCGCCGCTGAGAACCACGACGTGAATGGTATCGTCCTCTGCAATCCGCGTGAGGGCTTGGTTTAGGGCGGTGGAAAGATCGCTATTAAGCGCATTCAATTTATCGGGACGGTTGAGCAGCAAAGTCGCAATCCCGTCGTGCTTGTCTTCGAGGATGACCGGACCGGCGGGCGCCGCTTGCGATGCATTGCTCATAAAAAACTCCCCGTACTAAACTGGTTTCGCGACGCGTTCTTTCTCGATGCGGGCCACGAGTTGTGCGAGCTTGCGGAAATGCTGCAGTTTCTCGCTCTTGCCTTGAGCATTCGGGCTACTGGTAGATGGGAGCACGTAGACACGAGCCCCGTAAAGAGGTTCTTTCTGAAGACCAAACTTGCACTTGCGCTGGGAAAACTGTTCGTAAACTATTTTCCCGTTGAAGGCCACGACGTGCGGCGAGAACTCTTCGAGCTTTTGCGAAAGCACGATACGGCCTTCGGCGAAATCTCCTCGCGTCAACTCTTCCTGGGTCTTGGTGGGCCGCTTAACTAAGTCCGTTAGGCCGATGCCAAATTCGATCACGCGCTTGTCGTCGTGATAATCAAACGGTTCTGGCACGACGCCGCTTTCATACAAGATGGGCCAGAACTGATTGGTGCGGCCGGCGTAATAATGGCCCACACGCACGGAAGATTCGGTCGGATTGCAGCCGACGATGACCAGCTTCATACCTTTTCGCAGATGGTCGGGGAGTGTTCGCATGTTCCTAGTGTTGCCTATTTTCTCTTCCGTGGGCCAGAGATTCGGCTGAGGCGGTCCCAATGGTCAAGGTCTCTTGTTGGCAATCGATCCGGGCGTTTCGAGGGCGAAAAGAAAGGTCCGTTTGGGAAGTCCAAAGCGGCGGGCAACGCAAGGAAACAGGAGAATATAGAGAAATTCCTGGCCGCTGAGAAACGAAGAATCGGGGAAAAAGAAGGCGGTCTTGGTAGCCCATCGTGCGTTTGGCGATTGCTCTACTAAAACTCTAGACAGCCCCGCTTTAACTGTCAAGAAGTGTCGCTCATACGACAACACGCCGGCAGAGACGAAATAGCACAGAATCCTGAATCCTGGACATATCCTGCCTCATCCAAGTAAGGGAATGAGGCGTGCGATTTCGTGCTTTGTGCTAACTTAAAGACGGAGACATTTGGAGCAGGGCTGATCTTCAGCCTGCAAAATCTTTTGAGCGCACCAAATCCACATCGGCTGGCCTCGGCGGTTGCTCGCGAAGACGAGCATCTGCTGGTGGCGGCTGCCAAGTCGGGCGACGCGTCGGCGTTTGAAGAATTAGTGAGCCGTTACGAACGCAAGATTTTCCGGCTGACGATGAACATCACGCGTAATCGCGAAGATGCGGAAGATGCCATGCAAGATGCCTTCCTCAAATCCTATTCCCATTTGAAAACATTTCAGGGCGATTCAAGGTTCTATACGTGGCTGGTTCGTATTGCCGCGAATGAAGCTTTGATGCGGCTGCGCAAGCGCAGGCCAAATCAATTCTCCCTGGATGAGCCCATTGAGGGCGACGAAGACCTGATGCCGCGCGAGTTGCAGGACTGGGGACCGGGTCCCGAACAGCGCTTTGCGCAGACCGAGATGCACGAGATTTTGTCGAATGTGATTGACGAGCTCGAGCCAGAGTATCGGACGGTCTTTGTGTTGCGCGACATTGAAGAACTCTCGACCGAAGAAACGGCGGACGCGGTGGGAATTTCCGTGCCAGCCGTGAAATCACGGCTGCTGCGCGCAAGGCTGAAGCTCAGACAGAAATTGGATCGTTATTTCAAGCAAGGTGCGACAAATTGAACTGCCAAGACGTCATTCAAGAGCTCTCGAATTTCATCGATGGTGAACTCGATGCGGCATCGAAGCAAGACATTGAAGGCCATCTTAAAGGCTGCGGAGAATGCCAGCTGGTCGTCGATCAAACAAAGAAAACAGTAAGTCTTTTCTGCGATTCTGAACCCATCGAGCTGCCGGGTGAAGTGCGCAACCGGCTTCACGAAGCGCTACGACGAAAATTCAAGGAAGCAACGCACTAGCGGAGTAGTTAGCTCGTTTGGCTGGACGCGCCAGCGGCCCAGAAAGGCAATTCCCTTCCCAATCCTTTTTCTTTCGCCAGTGCATAGACCTTCATGGCGACGGCCAAATCCCAAGAAGCGATTCCATTGGATTTGAAAAGCGTCACTTCCGTGTCGCTCGTCCTTCCTGGCGATTTCTTGGCGACGATATCCGACAACTTCTTTACACCGGTCCAACACACCTCGTCCCCGCGAAAGGCCAGAATGAGATCGCCGGCTTCCTGGCGCGATTGCTCGATGGAATCGACGACGATGACATCGGCGCTGGCCACGGCTTCATCGTCCAGCTCGCGCTTGTGCGCATGATTCGCGCCGATGGCGTTTATGTGCACGCCGGGAGCGAAATCGGCGCCGCTCACGACTGGACTGGCTGAAGTGGTTGCGGTGCACAAGATGTCTGCGCCGCGTAGAGCTTCGCTTGAAGATGTGGTGTTTTCTACCGGAAAACCCAGCCACTCGCTCATCTCGACGGAAAACCGTTCGCGCCTTTCGGCATTGCGACCGTAGACTCTCGCCGATTCAAGTTTTCGCACCGCGGCAATCGCTTCCAGCTGAGTACGAGCTTGACCTCCCGTGCCGATGATCGCGGCGATGCGGCTATTTTGCCGCGAGAGGTATTTTGTGGCCACGCCGGAAGCGGCGCCGGTGCGCAACTGGCCCATGTAGTCCGCCTCAATCATCGCCACGAGGTCGCCAGTCCGCATCTCGTAGAGCGGCACAATGAATCGGATTTTGCCTTGAACGTAGGTGTACTGTTTCATCGCCACAAAGCCCGCGGTGAAATCCGCGGCAGCCATGTAGTGGAAAAAACCTCCGCCCGGCAATTCAAATCGGCGGCGAGGGTGCACGACGACTTCTCCATTCGCCTGTTTGCGCGAAATATCTTCGACAGCCTCGATAGCCATGGGCATGGTGAGCACGGCTCGCACTTCGGACTCGCTGATATGCAGCGCCATTCTTCGTTTTTCCTTTCGCAAGGTTGCACAATCTCGTTTGTGCAACCGATATGAGCATGCTCTTCGAAATTAGTTACTTTACAGGGGACTTGCTGGAGCCGGAGCGGCCAGTTTTTTTCGAGGTTTCTCCCGGTTCGCGAACGCGGCGGACGAC
This sequence comes from uncultured Acidobacteriota bacterium, assembly GCA_963784015.1. Taxonomy (GTDB): domain Bacteria; phylum Acidobacteriota; class Terriglobia; order Acidiferrales; family UBA7541; genus Acidiferrum. The sequence goes on along the minus strand of CAWAPX010000013.1, from coordinate 924,150 downwards.
CGTTTGTATCAGTCGATAGACGCGTTCTTCTTTGTTGCCGTCCATCTGGTGGAAGCGAAATTCGGGTTCGCCTTTCGGGCCTTTGCCAATAAGGACGGGCAGCTGACCGCACAGGTCGTTTTCTATGAAAGCTGTCTCGTAGCGCTCTTTCTTCAAGTTCCAGGTGTAAACGCGAAGCGTGGTGAAATCGCAGGGCTGGCCTTCGGACCCGCGGGCCGCCGCGACGAGATATTGCGCTCTGTCGCCAGCGGGATCGCTGATACGGTTCAGCTCGAACCAGGCTACCGGACGGATGTTTGCGGAAGACGCGCCGTCACGCACAGCTTCGGGCAGGTCGAGCTCGATGAAGCGAGCGATCACCCAGCCTGCGATGGGCAGAGTTTGGTCGCCAGGCGCGGTCGTTGTTGTTTCCGCGGCGCGTGAAGTGGAATCGCCGGGAGGACGTGTGGCCAGTCCGCGGATCAGGAACCAATCTTCTTTTTTGGCGTCCTGCGGCTCATTCGCGGGTTCTTTTTCGTCGGTGACCTGGGCCCAATCGGCTACAGCTCGGCCGACAATCTCGACCGGTACGCCGCGGGCGAATTGATAGAGGCGCGCCTGCGTGCGTCCCGGCTCGACGCGAAGATTCGTGGCGACTTTGGTGCGGCCGCGAGCTTGCACGGGCATCGGTAGAACCTGCTTGAGTAATATTGTGCTGCGCTGCCAGAGCGCTGGATCCATCAAATAGCGTCCTTCGACCCAACCTAATTCACCGGCGGCGGTGCGGACCTTGATGCTGTCATTGCGGCGAGCGACCACGTCAACACGGTCCCCGTAATGGAGTGTATTCAGAGGCTCGCGGACTTGCGCGACGCTGCTCCAAAGAGTGGCCGTGCGTTCGCCAACATAGGCCTCGCCAAGGGTTTCATGTTTTGGGCGGAAGAACCAAGCCACTACCGCAACAATTAGGAGCAACGGGACAGCGATGAGGAGCTTGCGCTTCATCCCGCATCCCGAAGGACAGCCGCGACACGCGGCGCGGCGTCGAGTTTGACAATTCTACGATTTCTGGGCATCAGGTTTGGGCGACCACTTATTCTTCGCTAAAGATTGTACCTGATTTCTGGGCGGCAGCCGGACTTGGCCGTGCTTGATTTGTTTTTCTGTTAAAATGCGGCCGCGTTTAAATTATCTTTGCAATTTCATTTCGAAGGAACTCGATGAAATCTCTCAATGCCCTGCAACCGCTGGGGTTGCTGCTGATGCGCGCGGCCTTTGGCATCATTTTTATGTCGCATGGTTACCCGATGCTAGCGCATCGAACGAGCGCATCTCATGCGCTTTTCGCGCAACACGGGATACCGGGATATTTTGTTTACGTTTCGGGAGTGCTGGAGCTTTTTGGCGGGGGGTTGCTGTTGCTGGGATTGTTCACGCGGGGCGCGGCGTTGTTGCTGGCGATCGAGACGGTGTTGCTGATGTGGAAGGTGTATACGCCGCATAGCTATCTCGCGGTGAATGAATATGCGTATCCGTTGGTGCTTGCTACGGGGTGCTTTGCGCTGGCGACGCTGGGTGCTGGGATGGCTTCGGTAGATTATCCCTTGTTGGAGAGTGGCGGAGGGAAACCGCGGGCGGCACGGAATCCAAAGCAGAATAAGTAGTGCTTCGCCTTTTGTGGTGTTGCATTGGCGAAGATTTTTTTAACACAGAGTGCGCAGAGGCACGATTGGCAAACTGCGATTGAGGGTCTCCACGGGCGGGGCCCTTCGCGACTCCCTTCGTTCCTCAGGGCAAGCAGGGTAAACAAGCCCCGCCCCTACAAGTTTTTTGGAGACGGAACTTGGTTAGGTGGTTGTGACGGTGGTTGAAGTGGCCACGATTCCGCCGGGGGCGATCGGTAGAACGATCCAGAGGATCAGGTATGCGAGAAGGCCCGTGCCTGCACAGATGATCAACAGTAGCCAGATCACTCGGATGATGGTTGGGTCCATGTCGAAGTAATCGGCGAGGCCGGCGCAAACACCGGCGACTTTTTTGTCGGTGCTTGAGCGCATGAGGCGCTTCGGAGCACCCGTGACGGGAGAAAGACCTGGGGCGCCGGACTCGGGTTGTTTCGCGCCGCAGTTGTAACAATAGTTCGAACCGATGGCGATGTTTTTGCTGCAACTTGGGCAAGTCATTGTAGTACCCCCCTAAATGGCGGTGTTTCTGGGCTCACCTATAATAGAATACGCTCAAAAGGACAAAAAAGTTTCCGGGATATTGGACTCAGAAGGCTGGAGTCAGCTGGCGCAAGAATGGAACGGGAGAGTGCAGGCTTGGGCCCGTTGCGCAAGATTAGAACACAAGAGTGCAGGCTGAAGCCTGTGCCACTTAGTATTCGAGGATTTGGTGGACGGCGTCTGTGATGTGGCTTGTTTGCGGGAGGATCACGTCTTCCAGTTTCGGCTGGTAGGCGCAGAAAGTGTCCATGGCAGCGACGCGCTTTACGGGGGCGTCGAGTTCTTCGAAGAGTTCGTCGGCGATGCGGGCGGCGATTTCGGCGCCGTAGCCCCAGCTCAGCATATCTTCGTAGGCCACGATGACGCGATGCGTTTTGCGGACCGTTTTGGCGATGGCTTCCCAGTCGTAGGGCGAGAGCGAACGCAGGTCGATGATTTCGACGGAGACGCCTTCTCGAAGCAGTTGGGCGGCGGCTACTTCGGCGCGATGAACGAGCGCGCCATAGGTGATGATGCTTACCTGACTGCCTTCTGTGACGATGCGGGCCTTGCCGAAAGGCACAGTGTAATCGGGACCGGGATATTCGGAGCGATTGTAGGGCTGGCGATAGAGGTGTTTGTGCTCGAGAAACATGACCGGATCGTCGGAGCGGATCGCGGTGCGGAGTAGCCCGGCGACGTCGAGGGCTGTTGACGGCATGACTACCCGCAGACCGGGGCAGTGGGTGAAGATCGATTCGCCGCTCTGGCTGTGATAGATGGCACCGCCCGTGAGATAGCCGCCAATTGGCACGCGCAGGATAGCGGGGCACTTGAACACGCCATTGGAGCGCCAGCGCATGACACACAACTCGTCGCGGATTTGCATCATCGCGGGCCAGATGTAGTCAAAGAATTGAATTTCTGCAATGGGCTTGAGCCCGCGCGTAGCCATGCCGATCGCCCGACCGACGATGGCTGCTTCCGCAAGTGGGGCGTTGAAAACACGATCGTTTCCGTATTTTCGCTGCAAGCCTGAAGTGGCTTTGAAGACGCCGCCCTTCCCTTTCACCTGCTTCAATGTTTCTTCGCGGCTGGCGTCGGCGACGTCTTCGCCGAAGACGGTGATGCGTTCGTCGCGAGCCATTTCGTCGGAGAGCGTGGCGGCGACCATTTCGACCATGGTTTTTGGAGCGCCATGGAGTTGCGGCTGTGCCTCAAACGCGGAGGACGCTGGGTCGATATCGGGTGAATAGATATTTACGCGAATCGAATCGATTGTCGGTTCTTCGGCAGCGAGCGCCTCGTCGGCGGCATTGCGGACTTCCTGGTCGACTTCAGCTTCGAGCGCTACGATCTCTTTTTGGTCGAGGATGCCTTCGCGGACGAGGAACAGCGAAAACTTTGAAATGGGATCGCGGTGCGCTTCGTCTTCGCGCTCTTCCGGCGTCTTGTAAAGTTTTTCGTCGTCGGAGAGAGAATGGGAATAGGGACGCGTTACGTGGGCGTGAACAAGAGCAGGTCCGCGCCGCTCGCGGCAGTATTGAACGGCGGTTTTGCAGATTGCGTAGCTTTCGAGAGGATCGGTGCCATCGCATTCCGCGATGTGCAAGCCAGGGAAACCGCGCGCGAGTTTCGAGATGCTGCCACCAGCGGTCTGGACCTCGACGGGGACCGAAATAGCGTAGCCGTTGTCTTCAATCAGATAGAGCAGAGGAAGCTTTTTGGCGCAGGCAGCGTTCAGCGACTCCCAGAATTCGCCTTCGCTGGTGGCGCCATCACCAGCGGAGACATAGACGATTTCGTCGGGCTCATGGCGAACGTGCTGCCCGAGCGGCGCTTTCTTTGCTTGTGCCAGAGCCTTCGGATGATTCCCGTAATAAAGCGTGGCTTCGGCAGCGCCCACCGCTTGCACAAACTGCGTGCCAGTGCAGGAGGACTTGTTGACGATATTTAGGTGGGGCAGGCCCCAATGCGAGGGCATCTGGCGGCCGCCGGAGCTGGGATCGTCCTTGGAGCCGACCGCTTGCAGGAGCATATCGAGAGGCGTGACGCCGAGCATCAAGCAGAGGGCGCGGTCGCGATAGTAGGAATAGAGCCAATCGGTGCCGGGACGAAGAAGAAGCCCCATTGCGGCAGTGACCGCTTCGTGGCCAGCGCCGGAGATTTGAAAGAAAATCTTGTTTTGGCGCTTGAGCTGGATTTCGCGGTCGTCCAGCCTGCGGGAAAGATACATGGTGCGATAAATGCGGATGAGGGTGTCGCGGTCGAGGCCGTGCAACTTGGGAGCGTCAAGCTTGGCAAGTTTGACGCGCGTTTGTAACGCCATTCGATCTGCCCTCGTCGGGAAGCGGGATTTTGTCTCTGCGGAACTCTATTATACCTGAACTCTGGCGCTACCAAGCGAAACTGGGGTGGCTATCCCAGAGAATCAAACTGCTTGTCGACTTCGTCAAATTGGTCTTCGCCATGGCGTATGACCCGGGGGGAAGCTTCCTTGAATGGCTCCTCGGATGGAATACGATCGAGCCAGCGCTGTTCGGTGAGCTTCTCGTGGCCTGAAAAATAGAGCCTAACGAGCAAATTGACTTTGCCATTCGCTGGAGAGGCCTCTTCGGAGGCTTCCGTTTCCTTGGACTTGTGTTTTGCTTTGGTCTTCGCCTTTGATTTTTCGGCTTTCGGCGTCCCCGCGGCCTCTTGGGCGTGCTCCGGCTCGTCGTTCGCCTCGTCTTCGGCGCGTTCGAGCTTGTATTGCAATTTTTTGTCCAGGCGGAACGCCTGCTTCCACCGTTCGAGCTTCTGGCGCGCCAGCTGGGCTTTCTCTTCGTCTGTGCCGAAATCGAATAGGAGATACGTATGGGCCATAAAATTAGTCTGCGACGCAGGCGCTGGCAAGTCAAGACGGGAGAGGCAGTGAAGTTCGAACGTAAATATGGGAAGGGGCATGTCGCCGTTGCTATAAAGCCCGATCCCAATTCTCGGCTACCTGAGGGCTGGACGAGGCGTCTAAGTGGGGTATCATTGTGTAGCATCGGAGTGTGGTATCCGGTCTTCGTGAGTAGAAAAAGACAAGATCGCGTTCGCTCGGCCGCAGCATGGATTTGTATGCTGGCGGTTGGGCTTTTGTACGCGCCGATGGCTGGTGCGGCGCTGGTGGCGTATGGCGTGGACTGTTGCGTGGGTGGCTTTTGTAACATCCCGGAGCATCATCACCACAAATCGCAGCCGGCGCCCGCGCAAGACACGGCTCCTATGGATTGCGGTCACGACATGAGCGGAATGACCTCGTGCTCGATGTCTTGTTGCAAAGACCCGGCGCGTCCGGCGCTGATACCAGGGGCATTCGTTTTGCCTGCGGCGAATTTTGTGCCAGGAGTTAGTAGAGTCATTCGTCCCATCCTGGTGGCAAACACTTTGGAAATCTCGCGTTTCGTCAAACCTCTCTCTCCTCCTCCTCGATTTGTCGCTTCAGTCCTATAAGGGACTGCTTGCTCTCCACGCACGCTTATTCACCCGCACCGCGGCTTCGTAGCCGCGACAGAACCATTCCACGAGGAGAGAAAGTCTATGCAGAGAATTTTGCAGACGTTTGCAGCATTTCTGCTGCTTGGGGCTGCGGCCTTTGCCACGGTGTTTGGCACCGTGCGAGGGATTGTGCACGATCCGCAGCACCGGCCCGTTTCCGGGAGCGAGATCGTGCTAAAGGCTAAGTCATCCGATTACACGCAAAAAGCGCAGACCGATGTGAATGGAGAATTTCATTTTGATGCCGTGCCGCTGGGAGAGTATACGGTCACGGTGACGGACTCATCTTTTGCCGGGCAAGAACAACGCGTAACCGTACTTTCCGGGGCGGCACCCATTCTGCATTTCGAACTGCACATCGCCACGCAGAACCAATCTGTTACGGTTTCGGCCGAAGCCGCTCCCGGGCAAACCGAATCGGCAACGCCGACAACTCTTGTTGACCGAGCCGAAATTCAGCAGACGCCGGGAGCTTCGAAGACTAACAGTCAGGCGATGATCACGGACTACGTGCCGGGTTCGTACGTGACGCACGATCAACTCCATGTACGCGGCGGCCATCAAGTCAGCTGGTTGATTGATGGCGTACCAATTCCCAACACAAATATCGCAAGCAATCTTGGCCCGCAAATCGATCCCAAGGACATAGACACGCTGGAAGCGCAACGCGGCAGCTACACGGCAGACTACGGTGACCGCACATACGGCGTGTTTAACGTCGCGCCGCGCACTGGATTTGAACGCAACAACGAAGGCGAATTGGTTCTTAGCGCGGGAAATTTCTACCAAACCGACGATCAGATTAATTTCGGCAGCCACACCAACAAACTCGCCTACTATGTGAGCGCAAACGGCAATCGTACCGACCTGGGATTGCAGACACCAACCGCGGCTGTGATCCACGATGCTGCTAACGGCTACGGCGGATTCGGTTCGGTGATTTACAACCTGGACTCGAAGGATCAGTTACGTTTCGTGGGACAAATCCGGCGAGACTACTACCAAGTGCCCTTTGATCCAAATGATCCCAGTCTTCCGGTGACTACGCCACCGCAGTTTCTGAAGGACGCCAACCAGGAGACCGATACGATTGCCACGTTTTCGTGGGTGCATACTTTCAGCCCGGGTTTGTTGCTGACGGTCTCTCCCTTCTACCACTACAACCGTGCCAATTATGAGAGCAGCCCCGACGACATTCCGTCATCGGCAACCCAAGATCGCGCGTCTTATTACGAGGGTGGACAGGCAACGCTAGCGTGGATCAAAGACCGAAGTAATTTCCGGGGAGGGCTACTCGGCTTCGGCGAACAGAATGATGAGCTATTCGCCCTCGTTTACAACGACGGAAGCAAACCGCCGCTAGAGCCCACTCCGGTGAACTCCACGGGGAGCTTAATTGCGGCTTACGCCGAAGAGCAATTCCGCGCGACATCCTGGCTGACGTTGAGCGCGGGAGTGCGACAAACACATTTCTCCGGAGGAGTCGTGGAGAATGCCACCGATCCGCGATTTAGCGTTTCGGCGCGCGTCCCCAAAATAAACTGGGTTTTTCGGGCATTCTACGGCGATCTTTACCAGGCTCCGCCTCTCACCACTATTTCCGGACCATTACTCGAATTTATCACTGACGTGCAGCAACTTGGATTCATTCCGCTACACGGCGAGCGCGACGAAGAGCATCAATACGGCGTCACCATACCTATCAAGGGCTGGACCATTGATGCGGACAACTTCTTGACTCGCGCCAGGAACTATTTCGACCACAACAATTTCAATAACTCGGATATTTTCTTTCCCATCACCATCCAGGGGGCGCGAATTAGTGGATGGGAGTTGACGTTGCGCTCACCGCACATCTGGAATCGCGCCGAGGTTTATGTGACCTATTCGAACCAGGTGGCTCTTGGGTTCGGCGACATCAATGGAGGGCTCACCGACTTTTCCTTCGGCGATGGTTTCAGCCCGCTCGACCACGATCAGCTCAATACCTTGCATGTTGGCGGGCTCGTGAATCTGCCCTGGCGTAGTTATGCTTCGACCGATGTTTACTATGGCTCTGGTTTCGCCAACGGCGATCCACCTCCATCGCATCTGCAAGGCCATACTACCTTTGACCTGACGCTCAGTAAGGATTTTGGCGAACGGTTCTCTCTCTCCGTGAGCGGCACAAATGTGACCAATCGACGACTGCTGCTGGACAACAGTTTCACTTTTGGCGGAACGCATTGGAACGATCCTCGTCAAATCTATGCGCAGATTCGATACCATTTTCATTTCTAGCTGACTGCAGGCAGCGAGAGAAGCGGGCGAGAATTGCTAACTGCCTCTCGCGATTTTCCTTGAAACCTAACAAGCTGAATTGACTTTGGGCCCTCCGCGAATTAGTCTGGCGCGCGGTGTAATCAGCGGCGGCGGCAAACGTTACCAGCCGGAAGAGCTAAAAGGAGAGTTTGATGCGGAAAAGCTTGTTGGCTGCGATGGTGTGTTCGCTTGGTTCGCTTGCGGCGTTTGCAGCTCCGCCACCAAAAGTGGTCTATGTTCGCTGCGGGAAGTTGATCTTCGACGCGGAAAAACCAGCAATCTCGCCGGCAGTCGTGGTGATCACTGATGGGAAGGTGAGTGCCGTTGGCAAGGACATCGCGGTGCCGGCGGGAGCGGAACAAATTGATCTGTCGAGTTTCACCGTGCTGCCGGGATTTGTGGATGCACATATACACATTTGGTCTGGAGCATTCGGGCAGTCCGTTTCGGAGCCACTGGCGGCGCTGCGAGGGAGCAAGGCGATGAGCTATGCGCTTTCTTCCGGCGTTGTTGGAGCGCGCGTTATGGCCACGCAGGGATTTATTGATGTTGCTCTCAAGGATGCGATTGAGGATGGCACGATTCCCGGACCGCACCTGGTGCCAGCCGCTCACGCGATTTCGATTCCAGGCGGACACGGCGATTTCAACGCACAGCCACCGTATTTGCCGATGGACGATTTTTACACCCCATTGCACGGATTCATTAATTCGACTGCCGACGCGGAGAAAGCTGTGCATTTGCAGCTCAAGTATGGAGCGAGGGTGATTAAGGTTATGGCTTCGGGCGGAGTGCTTTCGCCGCTGGATTCGCCGACGTCCGAACAGCTCTCGCCGGAAGAATTGAAAGTGATTGTCGAGCAGGCGCACATGGCGCACGTAAAGGTAGGGTCGCACGCGGAGAACATTCGGAGCATTCGCGCTTCTCTAGAAGCCGGAGTGGACTCGATCGAGCATGGGTCGGAGATGGATCAGGCGTCGGCGGACTTTATGAAGAACCACGGGGTTGTGTTTGTTCCGACCGTTTTCGTCGTCGAGGAAAGTGTGGCGAACGGGGTGAAAATGCATTTTCCGGAGTATGTCATTACAAAGGTGAATGCGCTGGCGAAGACTCATTTTCCTAGCTTTCAGCTTGCGCTGAAATCAGGCGTGACGATCGCGGCTGGATCGGATCATTCGTATGGACCAGGGACCGGAACGGTGCGCGACGAGATGATTTCGGAAGTGAAATATGGGATGACGCCGCAGCAGGCGCTGGTTTCGGGAACCAAAACGAGTGCGGCTTTGCTGGGGCTCGAACAGTTGGGAACGATTGAAACTGGGAAGGAAGGGGATCTTGTGGCGGTCGAAGGCGATCCTTTGAACGATATTCATGCGCTGGAAAAGGTGCGGGCGGTGGTTTTTCAAGGGAAGAGCGTGGCGCCTGCTAACAGGCAGTAGGTATTAGGACGGGCACGGCGTGCCGTGCCCTTACGGAATGTGGGCACGTTTGGGAAATTGTCGTGTTGCCTCAGAGGAGCAGCGGAAGTAAACTTTTTAGTGACGGAAATATCGAAGGCGATGGAGTTCGCCTAAACCGGGCTGGCGCAGAGCGCTGGCTCTGATGACTCCTGGCAGCCACTGGGCTCCAGGAGTTTTTTTGTTGCGGGGCGCGATTGCCGCCGGATCGGAGAACCATTGCGCATACTATTGATTGCGATTTTTGGAGCCGTCGGGACGCTGGCTCGTTATGGGCTGCAGGGTTTCGTACAGACACGGGCTGGAAGCACGTTTCCGCACGGCACGCTAGTTGTGAATCTCACAGGTTGTTTTTTTCTTGGGTTGATCGGGCAATTCACCCTGAACCGCATGGTGATCTCGCCCGACTGGCGTATGGCTATCGCGATCGGTTTTTTTGGCGGCTACACGACGTTTTCGAGCTTTGGCTGGGAGACTGCGAAGATGTTCGAAGCGGGAGAATGGTTGCGCGCGACGACTTACGTCGCCGCAAGCGTGATTGCGGGGTTGTTCTTGTCCGTAGCAGGGATTCGACTGGCGAACCGGTTCTAGGAGCCGCGATGACACACGAAAAATTCGAAGGTGAGCGCACGTTGATGCGCATTCACATTGGGGAATCGGATAAATGGCACAGCAAACCGTTGCACGACGCCATCGTTGAACTCCTTCGCAAAGAGGGCTTTTCCGGCGCAACTGTTCTGCGAGGCGTGGCGGGGTATGGCGGTTCAAGCATATATCACACGGACAAACTGCTGCGCATGTCGCAGGATCTGCCGATTATTGTCGAAGTGATCGAATCGACGGAGCGCATCGAGGCAATACTTCCGCGACTGGATGAGATGGTGGAAGGCGGATTAATTACGCTGGAAAAAGTACGTGTGATTCTGTATCGAGCCGCCAAGAAATAAGCAGACTTTATCGACTGGTTTGCCCTGCTGGAATATCGTGAGATTTTTCTTCCAGCCGCAACACAATTTTCTCTGCATTGAGAACACTCAACTGTAAACTCTCTTTTTCATGGCGGAAGACTCACAAAACAAATCCTGGCTGAACCGCACGGTCCTCGGTGTGGGCCTTACTAGTCTATTTAGCGACTGGAGCCACGAGACTGCAACGGCGGTTCTGCCAGCTTTTCTTGCCGCAATCGGAGCGGGACCTGCTTGGCTCGGTTTGATCGAGGGCTTGGCCGATGGACTATCCAGCTTTACCAAACTTGCCGCCGGTTATTTCACCGATCAGTTGAAAAATCGCAAGCCGCTCGCCATTTTCGGTTACGCCGTCACGGCGCTTTCGACGGCCTCGTTTGCTTTTGCTACGCATGCATATCAAGTGCTACTTGGACGGACGGCGGCATGGCTCGGCCGCGGCGTGCGTTCACCGGCTAAGAAGGCGCTGCTTGCTGCGGATGTTTCGCCGAATGCGTATGGGCGCGCTTTCGGGCTTGAGCGACTGATGGACACGGTGGGAGCGATCGCTGGGCCGCTGACCGCGCTATGGCTGCTGGAAAAGACCGGGCACAACTATCAAAAGGTTTTTCTGTGGACGCTTGCGCCTGGCCTGATTGCCGTGGCTTCTTTCTGGTTGCTGGTACGGGAGCGTCCGATTGCTTCGAAACCGAAGCGATCGTTCTTGATGGGTATACGCGATTTGCCGGCTCCTTTCCGGCGATTTCTTTTGGGAGTCGGCGTGTTTGGCGCGGGCGATTTTTCGCACTCGCTGCTTATTCTCTATGCTTCGCGCATGCTGGCACCTGAGTATGGGCTGGCGCGCGCGGCAAGCATCGCCGTCCTACTCTACACAGTCCACAACGTGTTTTCCGCGGGGTCCGCTTATGCCAGCGGCTGGCTGAGCGATCATATTCCACAACGCAAGCTCGTGCTCGCTGGTGGATACGCATTGGCCGGAATCACGGCAATCCTGCTTTGTACTGGGACGCATTCGCTGTGGCTGCTCGGTGTGATTTTCGTTTTGGCTGGCCTCTATGTTGGTACGGAAGATGCTCTAGAAGATTCTGTCGCAGCGGAGCTTGTGCCTAAAGAGCAGCACGGCATGGCGTTCGGGACACTCGCTGCGGTGAATGCTGCCGGTGATTTCCTTTCGAGCATTCTTGTGGGATTCCTTTGGAGCGCTGTTTCTGTTCAAGCGGCTTTCGCTACTTCTACTGTTCTGTTTTTTGCGGGCGCGATACTCATTCTTCGGCTGCGGCGGTAACGAATTCGCTCAAGCGAACCGGGAATGCGTGCGGATTATTCGTGAGGAGGCAGCTGTTCCGGCCACTGCATCACGCCTACCTTGCCGCCGGGGTCCAACTGAATGGCGGGAGCGTAAAGTCCAAGCAATTCGCGGCGCCACCACAAGCCGTGCACTCGCTTTTCTGCCATCGATGTAAACCAGTATTGCCAGAGGACGGCGCGCACTTGGCGAGGCGGTGTGTTAGGAAAAGGATTCGCGGCAAATAGCGCGAGCACATCGGGCTCGTTCGAAAGAAGACGCCACTCTGTGCGGAAGACGAGCGGATTGTCGCGCCACTCGCCGAGCGACGCGAACCACAAGTTCCAATCAAATCGAGGTTGATAGGGGGCGTAGATGCGAGGCGGTTTGTCCAGTTCCTGAGGTTTATGGCGGAAAGGATAGGCGGTCCAGGTTTGCCCGTCGTTGGAGCCTTGGAATTCAATTTCATAGCGGCCGCGGGTCATCCTTTCGAAAAGTCCATAGCGATTAGCGATTCGAAAAGGCTCGAGCAGGGTTACCGGGGAGGTTGGGAGCGGCGCGGGAGTGATCATCCAAACCATTTGTGCGGTAGTGGCGTAGAAGATCCACGTTAGCAACACTGCCGTTACGGCTATTCGCAGCGGAGCAATCAAAGAGCGAACAGTCTGCCATAAATCGCGAGGAGCGTCTTTCCTCGGCGGAGCTTCGTCTGCCAACGGAGCCAACGGCGGTGCCAAAACCGAGAGTTGGTCGGCAGCAAGCGGAGTAGGCTCAGTGGGAATTGCGATTGAGCGCTTGAACAATGACTGAGTCCATTTAGCAGGGAAAAATTGCCTTAGGAAGCGGTCGTCGAGCAGAAAAAACGCCAGGATGAGAACCAAGTAGTTCAGAAAAGTGTAATTGGCCGTAAGAATGATGCCGATCTGCCAAGGCGTGACGATGAAGAAGAGCGCGACGCGAAATGGCCGTGGCAGAAACGCTGCCCAAATCAAGACAAGTTCGAGCCCGAGCGTGAAGAATGCGGTTGCGGCGTGAAACCAGTGGGGCAAATGTTGGGCGTACCAGCCGATCCAGGTTGGCAGAGGTCCATTTTGGTAATACTCGTCCAGTGCCGTGAAGTTCCGCCACTCGGGATCACCGCCCGCAACTTTTCCGACGCCGGATTCGAAGTAGATGCGGAACCATTCCCAAAGAAGCAGGTAGATAGCGGATCGCATGGGGGGCCGTTGCTCTCCAAACCCGGGACGAAACCCGCCTGGCGCGAGAAAGAGCGAGAGGAAACCGGCTTCGAGCAGCATTCCGTCGGACTGATAACCCGAGAACTCTGCCGCGGCGCTAACGAAGGAAAGAAAACAAACAAAACAGATGGCGAGCATTGGGCGCGGCCAAATATTGAAAACGAGCAGGACGGCGGCTGCCATGCCCACCCAGCAAAGCCCCAGAAGCATGCGTGATCCGTCTGAAAACCACAAAACGCTTGGCACATACCAATATCGGGCGTGGCCAACTTGCTCCGCTATGCTTTTCAGATATTCGCTGGCGGGAAGTATGCCTTGGGGACCGATGAGACCGCGAATTTGAAAAACGAGTGAGAAAAATGCGGAGAAATAGATGGCGCCTAGGGCGCGCAGGAAAATCCAGCGGGACAGAAAACGGTCCGAGAGGCCGTTTCGCGAATCGAAGAGCCAGCGAATGACGGACGATGGAGTCCATTCCATAGACGCGGGACATTATACCGGGGTGGCGACGCGGACAAACTGGTTCAGCGTTTATTGATGGCGTTCTTTTGCGGGGTGGAGCGCTGCTCGACGTGCAAAGCGCAGGTGCCATCCTCGCAAAGCTCGCGATTCCATCGATAGCGATTTCGTGCCACCCATACGTAGAAATGTTGTGCGACAAAGTGAATCCCGGGCACGAGCAGTAGCCAGGCGATTAGCTTCCAGCCGGGCAGTGACAGCCCAATGCGCGCCCAGGCGTCTATACCCGAGTAAACACGCCCGCGTGGATCAACGGCTTGCATGAGGCGCATAGCTTCGTCGAGATTTACCTGAGGAAAGCGAGCGGGCACACTCACATCGTGGAGATCCAGCAGTTCGATATGGTCGCGAGGATCCATGCGCCGTACGCGGGCCACGCCGGCGCGGCATAGGTTGCAGGCTCCATCGTAAAGTACGGTAAGCTCGGCCACGATTCTCCTTGCTAGTCCGTTGCGGCCTTTTGGACCCAGGGCGGCGTATCTCACCGCAGCACGCGGCGCGAGCCCTGGATTTCATTCTAGCAAGCAATGCGCGAGGCTTCGGGTCGACGTACCGTGCGAGCTTATCCTTCGGAGTGTCTTCACCTATAGGAACCACACACACTTCTCTGTTGCGGCGGCTGCGACCGCATGCTAGCCTTGGCGAACAAAAGGCGAATTTCAGGAGGCTTTCACGATGTCCCATTCCCTTGCCGTGCGGGCTGCGGCTTTTGGGTCGCTCGAACCACCGGTTGGCTCGTCGCTAACTCGCGTGCGTGAAGTGCTCGACTCATTGGCGGCTCGCGACGTCAGTGGAGAAGTGCTTACAGCGATACGCTATTTCCCCGCGCGCGAGGCGCAATGGGCCGAGTATCCCGCTTGGGTTCACGCGGATCTTGCCGTTGCGTACGCAGCCAAAGGCATTCGTCAGCTGTATACGCATCAGGCCATCGCCGCAGAAGCTGTCCATGCCGGTAAAAACGTGGTCGTGGTTACTCCAACCGCCTCCGGAAAAACTCTTTGCTACAACTTGCCAATCTTGAATTCCATTCTTGAAAATTCGGACACTCGCGCGCTGTATCTTTTTCCTACCAAGGCTTTAGCACAAGATCAGCTAGCGGAACTGTACGACCTTAACCAGCGTCTCGATAACCGCTTCGGAGTTTTCACGTATGACGGCGACACGCCCGCCGACGCGCGCAGGGCCATCCGCGAAAAGGGTCATGTGGTGCTCACGAATCCGGACATGCTACACACAGGCATTCTGCCGCATCACACACGCTGGACACGGCTATTCGAGAACCTTCGATACATCGTGATCGACGAGCTTCATACGTACCGCGGGGTTTTTGGCAGCCATCTTTGCAATGTGCTGCGGCGGCTGCGACGCATTGCGAATTTTTATGGGAGCGATCCACAGTTCATTTGTTGCTCGGCGACAATTGCGAATCCTGGTGAACTTGCTACTCGGCTGCTCGAAAAAGAAGTGGATGTGCTCGACGCCAACGGTGCGCCGGCTGGCGAAAAGACTTTCGTCTTTTACAATCCGCCGGTGGTGAATCGAGCACTCGGAATTCGCCGCAGCTATATCAACGAAACTTCACGAGTCGCGCAGGAGTTCTTGAAGCACGACCTGCAAACGATGGTTTTCGCAAATTCGCGGCTGCAGACAGAGATTCTGCTGACCTATTTCCAGCAGGCAAATCCTCGGCTGCCAGGCAAGCAGGATACGATTCGCGGTTACCGGGGCGGCTATTTGCCGAACGAGCGACGTGAAATCGAACGCGGTTTGCGCGATGGCCGAATTCGCGGCGTGGTATCGACGAGCGCGCTGGAGCTGGGGATCGACGTCGGCTCGCTCGACACCGTTGTGATGGCGGGCTACCCAGGATCGATCGCCGGAACCTGGCAGCGTGCAGGACGCGCTGGACGCCGCAACGGAAGCTCCTGCGCCGTGATGGTGGCTTCTTCTTCGCCGCTGGATCAATACATCGTCCGGCATCCGGACTACTTTTTTGGAAACACGCCGGAGCATGCCTTCATCCAGCCGGACAATCTCGAAATCCTGATCAATCATTTGAAGTGCGCGGCGTTCGAATTGCCCATCGCGCCCGGAGAACGATTCGGCGAAGTCGACGTTCCGGACCTCTGCGCACGCCTGGCCGAAGCCGGCTATCTGCATCTGGCTGGAGATCACTATCACTGGACGCACGAAGCGTATCCAGCCGATACGATCAGTCTCCGTTCGATCAGCAGCGACAATTTCATAATTATTGATGTCACTGGCGCGGCTAATGTCATCGGAGAAGTGGATTTTCCAAGCGCGCTCGTCTTTCTTCATGAAAAAGCAATCTACCTTCACGGAGGACGGCAGTATCACGTCGAACATCTCGATTTCAAAGAGCGAAAGGCTTACGTCAAACAGGTGGACGTCGACTACTACACCGACGCCGTCCGCTACACGCAGGTACGCATGCTCGAGGAAACGCAGACGAGCGCAGCTTCTGCGAATTCGCATTCGCACGGCGACGTTCTCGTCCGCTCGCAAGTGGTCGGCTTCAAGAAAATAAAATTTTTTACTAACGAAAACATCGGCGACGGCAAGCTCGAGCTCCCTGAAAACGAAATGCACACGACGTCGTACTGGATAACACTGGAAAGGCCGTTGCTCGAATCTCTTCCTTATAGCGTGAGCGAACGGCAGAGTGGAATGTTCGGGCTGCTGCATGCGCTGGCGTCAGTTGCGACATTGCTACTTATGTGCGACGGGCGGGATCTTGGCACAGCGATTGGCGAACGCCCGCCTGCGCCTGAAGTTGGCCTCTCCTCCGAGAGGGCGGAGCAAGCCCCGCCCCTTCAGGGCGAGGGCGCGAGCGACGATTTCGCGCCCTCGCGGCTTAGAGACGCATCGTCATCTAAATTAAAAGAATTCTTCGAGCCCAATCTTTATCTGTATGACGCGTATCCCGGAGGCATAGGCTTCTCCGAGCCGCTCTATCGGGCGCACGAACTTCTCATCCACAAAACGCGCGAACTGATCTCCGCCTGCGTGTGCGATGAAGGTTGCCCTTCCTGCGTTGGTCCCGCAGGCGACCTTGCCCCACGGGCCAAAGAAGCCGCGCTGGCCATTCTTGACAGGTTGTGTGGCTAGATGGCTGCTTCCGCTGACAAATTCTCTCACCTCGCCGCGCTCAAGCCCTCGCGACCTGCTTCGTCTCGCCCACCAACTTTGCGCGAACCGGATCAGGAAGATGCCATTGCTCGGCTCATCGGCGCTGGTGTGGCTCGAAATCATTTTGGCGAACACCTTGTCTTGCGCAACTGGTTCTCCACTCCTGAGTTTTCTGAGCCTTCGGATCTCGCCCTCGAACTTCTTTCCCGTACGCGTGACGCAGAGATCTCTCGCCGCACACGCGACGCGCTGGCGGATCCCTCCAAGTGGCTCTTTCTCGACACGGAGACGACCGGACTGGCTGGCGGCACGGGAACCTACGCATTTCTTATTGGTCTGGCCTGGTGGGACGCCGGCGCACTTCAGGTCGAACAACTCTTCATGCGGGATTTTACCGAAGAGTATTCTCTCCTTCACGAGCTTGCCGCCCGCGTCGCGGAGCGTCCCGTTCTTGTCACCTTCAATGGGAAGACGTTCGACTGGCCGCTTCTGGATAGCCGCTTCACCATGACGCGCACGATTTCGACACCACGACTGGCGGCGCATCTTGATCTTTTACATCCCGCGCGCGCTCTCTGGAAGCTTCGCCTCGGCTCTGTTCGGCTGGTCGATTTGGAGCGCCACGTCCTTGATGCTCCTCGCCTCGGCTGGCATCGCGAAGAAGACATCGCCTCGTCCCTTATCCCGCAGTATTACTTCGACTATCTTCGCGGGGGCTCTGCGGATCCACTTATAGGGGTCTTGCGTCACAATCAGATGGATCTGCGCGGCCTCGCAGCGCTCTTCGGCAAGATCAATACACTTCTCACTTCTCAAAAAGGGGAGCGCGATGGGGTGGACAGCCTCGATCTCTTCGGACTCTCGCGATTCTTGGAACGCCGCGGCGATTCGGATCGCGCCCACGTCGCTTGTTCGCAGGCGCTCGATCTGGGCCTTCCCGCCGAATTCCGTCCGCGCGCTCACCGTGATCTCGCGCTGCTCGCCAAACGCCGGGGCGACCACACAGCCGCAACCAAACTCTGGCTTGGACTCGCCGCCGATCCGCAGGATGGTGTACTGGCTTGTGAACAACTGGCCATACATTACGAGCGGCGCGCCAAGGATACTGTCCGCGCAACGGAATTTGCACGCCTCGGATTGGCCAAACTCCAGGGCCTGCGCGCAAATATGAGGGATCCTTACGCCGCAGCCCGCGCAACGCGCCTTGCTGAAAAATTGTTAGTTCGAATCAACCGTCTGGAAGGTAAGACAAAAAGCAAATCTGTGGATCATGCAGCGCCCGGCTTGTCTCTCTTAAAGTCCTCAGCGACGTAGGGTTCAGCGAGCAGCGCCAATCGCCTTGGACGCCGCGGGCGCGGCGGACCAGCCAACCATCTCATTGATGCCGTCAAATACAGTCCGGCTCGTGCCTTCCACGCTGATGCAGTCCGTTCCCACGCAGCGCAAGAAGACTCCGCCGTCTGTTGTATCAAAAGAAAGGAAATTCGGCAGGCGTGATTCGTTCTGGCGTGCACCATACTTTTTTTCTAGCGCCCCGGAGTACAGGCCAAAAAACTTGGCGGTGTGTTCATCACTGTCCAGGTGCAGACGCGCAATCAAAATCAGCCGCTTGGTTTGCTTCTGTTCGTAAAGTGCGTAGCGGTCCCCATCCCACGCCGCTGCAAGAGGCTTAGCTATCTTCTCGCCCAGAAACTGTTTCAGTATTTCCATCCAGCCAAACTCGCCCATGACGTTCTCATCGATCTTGGTCCAATCCACGCCAACCAGCTTTTGGAAAGAAGGAATGGTGACCGCAGTGGGAATTTTCCCCGACTTGTAAATGTCGGGATGCATGATTTGCTGTGTGGAAACGGGCGGTTTGGCGAACACAGCCGACAACCCATTCCACCCGGAAGGCTTTAAGATCGCCGTGGAAAACGTCAATCCTCCAAAATAGGGAAAGATCATGGAGTCTTTCAGAAACTGGGGCGCTTCCTGCAGCTTGGGCGATTTGGACATATCGCCGGTAAACAGGGAAGGATCAATCGCGGGCAAATCCTCTACCGAACGCCCCGTGCCTTTCAGAAGGTAATCGATCATGGCGGCCATGGCGCTGCCTTCCAGCACGGATTCGCGCGCCAGTTCAGCGTCGTCGTTGGGCTGCGCCGCTTTCGCCCACGCCTCAATCTGAAAGTGCTGGTCTTGCAGCGCGTGGGTCAACTCGTGGGCCATGACCATGCGCTGGTCGTCTATCGGAATCCAATCTGCAATATAGAATTCGCGCGCTTTTGGATCGTAAAGACCCGCGATCTGTTCGGTGAGCAGATCAACCATAAAATCATCCAAAGCAAATCCCTTAGGGATGAGTCCAAAGGCTTCGGCGCTTCGTGCCTCTGCATAACGCTCCGCCGGGTTTTTCTCTTCATCCATCTCCCGCAAGACATAGGCGCGTATCTCATCTCGCGATCGCAAAGTTTTCTTTACGGGCGTGAGCTGTTTAAGCCCGGTGATCTCGCTCACTTGTTGCAACACTTCATCCGCCGTCGCCGCAAACTCCGAGGTGTTCACTTTCGGCTGAGCAACCGCAGGGGGAGCCGTCGTCGCTTGCTGCGCGCGAAACGTGCTCCCACCGGCGAAGCACAGACCAATTACCATAAGCGCATAAAGACGTGGAATGATTCTCTTGATCGATGGGAGCATAGTCTTTGCAGAATAACAGATAAGCGTTGGCGACAGCCGCGGCCTGCGAAACTCTGGACACCTCGGAGGAAATGCTCTTTCCCTTATCCGGCGAGGCCGGCCGGTAATTCAGCTGCTGGATGTTTCGCAAAGGCCGCCTACTCAGCGCAAGCATCTAAGAAGAAGGAAGATAGCCCCGCAGCAACGCTCGCAAAAATCATGCCGCATGATTTTTGCTGGTTCGGATGAAAAAATCTTTAAAAGAAATTCACAGGCGCGCGTTCTGAATCCTTAACAGAATGGTAATTCTGTTATACTCTGCAACCTGTCTCCTAGCGTTCTTTTCCCGAGGAAAATATGCTCCCCGGACTTCGTCTGCGGCAATCGCGCGAACGGCTTGGATTAACCTATCGTGATGTCGAACGTGCCAGTTTTGAATTAGCAGCGCGCCGCGGCCGTCCTGAGCTGATTCTTCATATTAGCCGCCTGGCGGATATTGAGAATCGGGGGGTCGTCCCGGGCCTGCACAAACTTTATACGCTTGCCGCGGTCTACCACTTGAATCCGCTCGAAATATTTCGATGGTATGACGTTCCTATTGAAGATTGTTTTCCTGATGGAGGCGCCTTTCATGCCCCGCATACGCATCTTGCCGCTCCTCCGGTCTCGCTCAAGACTCCTCTGAGGTTTGATCCTGCATTCGATCCGAAGCGAACGGAACTGCTTTCCCGAATGGTCGAGAAATGGGGGAGTCTGGAGGGCGTGCTTACTAATGGCAATGCCCGCCACCGTTATGGATACATCGGTCTCTCGGACAGGCGCATGGTTCCGCTCCTCCGTCCCGGTAGCGTCGTGCTTGTGGACGTGACCGTTAGCCGTATCCAGGACGACGATTGGGCCAATGAATACGACCGTCCCATGTATTTTGTGGAGTTGCGCGGCGGTTATCGATGTGGATGGTTTCAGCAGGACGGCTCACGCCTGCTCATGCAGCCCCACCCTCTATCTCGCTGTGTGCCGGAGGTTTGGCACCTTCCGGAAGAAGCCGAAGTGGTCGGCCGCGTGGTGGGAGTCGTTACGAGGCTGAATGAACCTTGGAGCATTCTTTCTGAAGAAGCTCCAGCAGTACGCGGAGATTCGAACAGAAAAGCTCCTTGAGATAGCCGGGAGCGCGCTCCGGAATCAAAACGCGGTAGGCCTCCAGCCTCCGCCAATGAGCCAACGTCGAGCTTAACTCGCCCGGCATTCGCTCCAGACATTCCTTTAAGTCTGCTTCCTGCCTAACCAGCGGAGTTTCGAGAACCCGTTCGAAGATTTGCTCATGGCACAATTCCAGTGATTGTTGCACCGCTTCGTCCGGATACAAGGCCGCGAGCCCGGCGTGCTCGTATTTTCCGCTGGAGAGATCGCGCAACGAGGCCATATAGGTAAGCCTGCCGAATTCCCCTGGAATTCCCGCCAGAGTAGTCAGCGTGAAATCCTGAATGATGCGCCGGTTTTGCTGGAGTTGCGTAATCGTTTTCATGTAGTGCCGCGTTCCGCAGACGGAACGTTTTAAACCATCATCCTCAACTCTTCCGATTCTTCTTCAAGGTTGCAGCCAGGAGGTTTTCAACCTTGAAAACAAATATCTCAATACGCCTGTCATTGCTTGTCTTTGCGATCTCGATCGTACTCCCTGTTAATAGCTCGGTCAACAAGTTGTTCAGTAACAGCCAGGCTAGGGTCTCTGCTGCTATTCTGAGTGGCTCACCGCTCCCGACCCCTACTCCGCCTGGGTTGAGCCTCATTGCCTCAAGTGGCTCACCCCTCCCAACGCCCACGCCCCCCGGCTTGAGCCTCATCGCCGCGAGTGGTTCACCTCTTCCGACTCCTACGCCGCCTGGGTTGAGCCTTATCGCCGTAAGCGGTTCACCGCTTCCAACTCCTACGCCGCCTGGGTTGGCCTCGTAGCCGCTGAGGCCTGGTCTCTTCACTTTAAACTTTCTCGCGACGGATGTCAGAGACGCAGAGAAGCCCGATAGCTCCGCAACTCGCCCTTGTCGCAAAAAGGCGAATTGCGGAGCTTCATTTCTAAGAAGCTTCTAATACGAGCTGCGCTCGTCCAGCCTCGCACACAAGCAGTGCCGTGCTATCTACACGACCTCTATCTACCCGTTCTCTGCCTAACATTTGATCGCAGCTAAGAGGCCATCGTCTCATGAATAAATTGCGTCGTCCGAGGCGCAACGACGCTTTAGTGTTGCCATATTTCCAACTTTCAATCAATACCCAATAAAGATGACTTGATTGTTTACCGGCCAGTAAAGACATGCTAGGATTCGACGCTTATGGGTGGCTTTACTCACGCCGTGCTATGGTTGTGGGCCTTTAGCGTTCTGACACAACTATTCGTGCTGGCCCTTCTCTTCCTGAAGGGGAATTTCAGGAAGCTGCCATATTTTACCTTCTACGTTGCGCTAAATATTTGCCAGGCTGGTTTCCTCGTATTTGTTTATAGGCATTCTTGGAATCATCTTGCCACCCCCGGAACCCTCGCATGGACGTCAGAGTGCATAACTCTTGTCGCCCAGGCTCTGGCCACAATCGAAATTCTTGAGATTACGCTTAGACCGTACCAAGGCATTTGGGGGCTCGGATGGCGCGCCTTGACAGTCACCTCAGGAATCGTCGTCCTTCTCGTCGTCCTGGCAGCTCGCGGCCATTGGGCAGTGGCTCGATGGTTCGAACTCGATCGCGGCTATCATCTCACTTTTGCGACTGCTCTGATCGCCTGCCTGCTCCTTATTCGTTACTACTCGATTCCCGTTCCGTCCGTCTACAAAATGTTACTTGGCGGATTTTGTTTTTATTCCTGCAGCGAGATCATCGTCAATACGCTGCTTCAAGCCTACTTCAAAGAAGATTTTTTCGTCCACGCGGCGGCATGGCAACTTTTGACCATGTCTTGCTTTATAGTCACCCTAGTTGTTTGGGCGGTCGCGCTCCGGAAGGCCTTGCCCGTAGACGATCGTAAACCAGCCTCTTCTTCGGATGCCGATTATCAGCGGCTATCCCCGGAGATTAATGAAGACTTGCGCCGGCTGAATGAAAAGCTCCTCCGGCTTTGGAAACTGGAGGAGCGTGAACAGTGAATCCCGCTCTTTCACTGCTGATTGGTCTCGCACTTCTCATTCTGCTTCTTCTTGGGTGGGTCCTGCGGGACCCTCGAAAGCGCACGAGCCCCGATAAGGGTCTCGACT
Source organism: uncultured Acidobacteriota bacterium (assembly GCA_963784015.1). GTDB lineage: Bacteria > Acidobacteriota > Terriglobia > Acidiferrales > UBA7541 > Acidiferrum. Next base: position 901,627 of record CAWAPX010000013.1, on the reverse strand, counting down.
CCGCCGAGGAATTGGGACAGCGCCACGTTAATTATTTTCCGCAGGTGCGCCAAGCTCTGTCTGCGGAAGACTTAGTCTTTCTTTCCTCGCGAGGCACATCTCAACTCGTACGCAGGATGCGCAAGGAGCGCCGAAAAATTGCTCTGGACTATCTGTCTTGCCTCCGGGGCGACTTCCTGAGGTTATGGCGGTTGGCGCGAGTGATTGCCTCAATGTCGCCGCAAGTCGGCGCCGCGGAGGAATTCGCACGGCTCCGCCTGGGGCTGACTTTTTCCTTGCACTATGAATTGATCCGCATCAAGTTCGTACTAGGGTTCGCTCCCCTTCCCGAGCTTGGATCTTTGAGCGATGCGGTTAGCAGGCTCTCGATCCGGTTGGAGTCGGCAATGAACAACCTCGGAGAGCGTGCGGCGCTGGCAGCCAAGCTGGCGTCATCGCTGGACGACGGGCACGGTCTCGATACTCCCTAACACGCCATCCACAGCCGCTAGCAAGTCGGCCGCTTTGAATGGTTTCTGTAGAATGTAATTTCCGTTCTGTGGCGTGACGTCTGGAGGACGCCCGAGCGGAGCGACTCCCCGCATCCATAGACATCGTTTCGCCATACCTGGCTTGCGAGCCATAACCCAGTCATGAAGTATGTTGCGTCCCGCAGTGCCGGAAAGATCAAGATCCGCGACAATTAAATCGAACTGGCGATTCTCGAGGAGGGCCATCGCATCCGCGGCCGTCTTTGCCGTCTCCACTTCGTGCTCTCGCTCGAGCAAAATGGCTTTAACAGTTTCCAAGACCGAATCGTCCTGATCTATTAATAGGATGCGGCCTTCTTTTACCTGCTCGATCGTCTGGCCTGCTTCGGGGGCCTTCACCGGCCGAATCGGCTGATAGGGCACCTCAATCGTAAAGGACGCCCCTCGAGGAGGAACATTGCTAACCCGGATCGATCCACCGTGTTCCGTGATGATTCCGTAACAGATGCTGAGACCGAGTCCGGTTCCCTTACCAACCGGCTTCGTCGTGTAAAACGGGTCAAAGACCCTCGACGCATCCTTCACACCAGGGCCACTGTCAGTAAATTCGATGAAGAGCTTGTCTCCATTGGCTCCCGTCCGGACCCAGAGATCTCCTTCGTTGGAGTGTTCCAGCATCGCGTCCACGGCGTTGTTAACCATGTTCAGGAACACCTGCTGCAATTGGTGGGGATCCGCAGATGTATAAGGAAGTTCTGGAGAAAGTTCCAGATGCACACGAATGTGATTCATGCGTAGGTCGTAGTCGCGCAGAGCAAGAGTCTCTTCCAGAATCAGATTCAGCTGCACAGGTACTCGTTCCGGTTTGTGCTGCCGCGCAAAGCTCAAAAGATTCTGCACGATGCGATGCGTCCGCTGCGCTTGTTTATATAGTTTTTCGGAGTATTCGATTCCTTGCGGCCCCATCTGTCCGCTCGAAGTAAGTAACTGGCTATACCCGAGGATGGCCGTGAGAGGGTTGTTCAATTCGTGCGCCACGCCAGAAATCAGCTGCCCGACGGCGGCCATCTTCTCGCTGTGCAAGAGTTGTTCCTGCGTGCGGCGCAAATTGTCGTACGCCTGGCGCGCCTCTTCGTAAAGCGTGGTGCGTTCAATGGCGCTGGAAAGCTGGCTGCCGACAGCAATCAGCAGGTTGACGTCGGCAGGTGAAAACTCCTTCGGCGTGCGGCTGCCAACCGTCAAGCCCCCGATAACGCGGTCTTTCGACCAGAGAACAACAATGTAGGCGGACAGCAGCTCTTCTTTCCTCTGAGCTTCACGAAAAATTGCAGGCAGCGGGAGCCCCTGTACGGATAGAAACGTCGCGTGCACGGCCTTGATGTGCTGAAGCAGCTCGGGCTTCAGGGTGACCGCGGGGAAATTCCTGGCGTACTCGGAACGGTGTCCCACTGCGGCCACGCGACGGATCTTCGTACCTTCTTCGTCAAACAGGTACAGCGCGCATGCATCCAAGCTGAAAAGTTCCGCCATCTGCCGCAGTGTTCGATGCAGCGAATCGCTCAAGTCCATCGACTCCATGAGCGTTTGGCCGATGGAGTTCAAAACCAGCAGCTCCCGGTTGCGCCGCCGTATTTCTTGCTCTGCGCGTTTTCGTTCGGTGATGTCCAGAAGAAAACCCTGATAGGCAGTGACATTGCCCGCGGCGTCCTTGACTGAAATGGAGGACTCCAGCACTGTACGGATCTCGCCGTCTTTGCGCCTCATTTCGAATTCGAAGTCCGCCACCGTCCCGTGTTCCTGGAGCAGTTTCTTCAGCCGCTCGCGGTCCGCGGAGTTTACATACATCGTGCCGGGAATATCAGCTCCCAACAATTCCTCGCGAGTCTCAAATCCTGTCATGCGCATCATCGCATCATTAAAATCGAGGAATCGTCCCTGTGGCGTCGAAATAAAAACGCCTTCCTGCACGCTGGACACGAGCGTGCGATACTTTTCTTCCGCGCGCTTTCTCTCCGTGATGTCCTTCAAGACGTGCACCGTGCCCAGTAAATTTCCCGCCGGGTCGGTGAACGTTGAATTCGACGCAAGAAAATAACCTTGCAGCCAAGGATCCGTGTCATCTCCTTCGCCTGCGACACCCTCGCAATACGGGCACACTTCATAAGACCGATTCTTTCGCGCAAGCAGGTCTGTCACCCCACGGCCAACAAGCGCTTGCGAATCTCTGCCCAGAAGATGCCCCAAACGCAAGTTACATCGGAGAATCCTTCCCTGCCGGTCGTGTACAAGGATTGGGTCCCCAATTGAATCAAACGTGTACGCCCATTGCTGCTGTACGGTTGCGACTTGCTCGAACAGCCGGACATTTTGGAGCGTCAATCCCAACAGGTTGCTGATATTCAGCAAGTACGAGATTTCGTCTGCCTGAAACTGCTCGTCTCGCGTCGAACCGATGGCGATGATTCCGAGCGGTCCGTCTTTTCCCGGTAGCGCCATGGTGATGCTATTCCCGATGCCGCCCTCAGCCATTCTCTGGCGCACAGCCGGATCCGGTTCATCTTCCATGCGGAAGAATTCGCACTCTTTGTGCAACACTCTCTGCGTCCACGGCGTCTTGGCTGACAATTTTCCGTACTTTTCCAGGTAATCCTTCTGAAAGCCGACCGAAGCGTGCACCACAAGCTGGGCCTTGTCTCCTTCGCCCTCCAGCAGGCGTACAAGTCCGTGCGTCGCTCCCAAGCTCTCTACCAGATGCGCAAGAACGCGATCCAAGACATCCTGGACGGAAAGCGTTTGCGTGCTGGCAGTCGTCAGCAGCGTAAGACGTCGCAGTTTCTCGTTCAGCTCGACGGTTCGCGAACGCGCACCCTCCAGCACAACGACCACCATGGCGATTCCCAGCGCCACGCCTAACAGATGGTCAAACGCCACTCGCAACAAGTAATAGGGATGCTGCGGCCAAAGAGGACGGTCCAATCCGTGGATGCCGGTCAGTAAGAAAATGCCCTCCAGCAATCGCACTCCGTGCCCGCGCTTCAATAACGGAGACCGCCAGAGCACCATCCCGGCCCACAGGCATACGCCGCTTGCCAGCAGCGCGGTTCCCCACGCCACGTTGGCATAGTCTGGCGTGACGGCGCGTTGAAAATAATAAACGCCGAATAGAACCACGCCCGCAAGCGGCAGGATTGGCCAGCTTCGCTTCCCCGCTCCGGTCGTAAATTGCACCGCAGCGGCGGCGAAGAGCAGCATCGCCGCCACTCTTCCCATCACCACCCACATCCAAAATTGCGGCAAGTTGCGGCTCAGCATTGCTACTTCGCAGAGCGAGGCCAGGGTGAACACAAGCCACCCAGTAACCCACAACCGGAAATACCTATTGATATGATCGCGCTGGAAAATAAAAAAGAGGACCAGCAGAATAATGAACGCTGTCGCTTCGAAGAAAGCGATGCCGAGCAGGCCCTGGTTCACCAACACGATGCGCTGCCTCCCGGTCTGAATCGTCCTCGTCGCGAGACGAAGCCCCTGCTTCTCTCGCGAGGGACGTCACAGAGCCCTCTCTGAAGGTTCCTTTGACGCTAACATGCTATTTTCTTAATGGGCAAGGCCACCGCAATCCCGCTGTGCCGTCCCGTATAATGGCAACGGGGGCAAACACTCGTGGAGCTAGAACAGATACTGGTCGTGGACGATGAAGAGGCGATTCGAGAAGTCGTTTCCACCATGCTCGAATCGAAAGGCTATCGCTGCGCGGCCGTAAGCAATGGTCGCGCTGCCCAGGAACAAGTCAAAAAATCCAAACCGGATCTCGTCTTGAGCGACATGATTATGCCCGAGATGGACGGGATCAAGTTGCTCGATTGGCTTCGAGAGTACGACCCCGAAATTCCTGTGATCATGGTCACAGCTATCCATGACATTTCTACCGCTCTAGAAGCTATCCGCCGCGGTGCTTACGATTACATCCTTAAGCCCTTCGAGAAGGACCAACTCTTTTTGGGCGTTGGACGCGCTCTTCAGCATCGCCGCCTCGTCGCGGAAAACCGCAGCTACCAGATTCAGCTCGAGCAGCAGGTCGAAGCGCGGACCGCGGAACTCACGCATACGCTGGACAAACTCGAACGATCGTACGACGACACCCTCGAAGCCCTTGGCAGCGCTCTCGACTTAAAAGATGCCGAAACAGAAGGTCATTGTCAGCGCGTCACGGCCTTCACCATTTCTATCGCCAAGGCCATGCCTGTCCCGAATCATTACCTGGCCGTTCTAGCCCGCGCCGCTTTCCTCCACGACATCGGCAAAATGGCCATTCCCGATGGCATTCTGCGCAAGCCCGGTCCTCTCACCGACGACGAGAAAAAGATCATGCGCACGCATTGCCAGATCGGCTACGACATGCTGACTCGAATTCCTTTCCTCCAGGAGGCTGCGGAAATCGTCCTCGCTCATCAGGAGTTCTACGACGGCACCGGTTATCCGCGCGGACTGAAAGGTGACCAGATTCCGCTTGGAGCCCGCATTTTCACGATTGCTGATTCGCTCGATGCAATGATCAGCGACCGGCCCTACCGCCGCGCGCTCCCCATGGGACACGCCCGTGAAGAAATTCGCCGCTGTTCCGGCAGCCAGTTTGATCCGAAGGTCGTCGAGGTCTTCTCCACCATTCCCGAAGAGCACTGGCTCGATCTACGCGAGCACTTAGGCTCACCGTTCCGGCTAGCCCACTTGAAGAACCTGTAGGGGTTTCTTTTCTGTCAAATGTGCGGAATGGCTGAATCGCGAGATTGAGAATTTCCTCGCAAGGCGCAGTCTTTCAGACTGTGCCTTGCAGCCCCAAGTCAGGCGTTCAAAAGGCCCTCGACGCAACCATCCACACCCTAAAAGGCACAAGTTTGAAGTAGAGTATCACCGGAAATAGAGAACGGGAGCCACGCACTGTGGCTCCCGTTCTCTTAACTCATCAATTCGTTGACAGCTGGCCTTAGAAAGCGTACTTCAGCCAGAACTTGATGGATCGGTTTCCGTCAATTGTAGAAGCTATGTTGCCAAAATTTGGGCTTAACAGGTCATAGCTGTTGACCCCGCCATCCGTAAACAGATTGGGGTGGTTAAAGGCATTGAAAAACTCAACGCGTAAAGTAAGCGACTGGCGCTCCAGGAATTTGAAGGAGCGCTGTACGGAAGTGTCGTAGTACATCTGTCCGGGACCGACGAACGTATTGCGTCCCACATTTCCGAAGCCGCTCGCTTGGAATATGTAACGGAAGCTGGATGCTGGCTGCGCTACGCACGTTGACAGTCCGTTTAGGCAGTCCTGGATTGGGCCAAAGAATGTCCCCGGTGTCGCCGAGAGACCCAGCTGCGTTCCATCGATTCCGATGGACGAGAAAGGTGCACTCATGCTGCCGAGGTTCGGACGGTCCTGGGTGTGGCCGTCTCCATTCACATCGAATCCGTCGGAGATCGTTTCAGGTGCACCCGTCTGGAATGTAGCTGTACCAGCCCACTGCCAATTCCTGATTACCTGGCTCAAAATCTTCATGCCCATATTGTCCCCACCGTGGGGATATGGCAGATCCCAGATATATGTCATCACGAACCGATGACGCCGGTCGTAGGCCGACAGGCCATAATCTTGCTTCTGATTCAATAGGTTCTGAGAGAACGAACTAAGGCCCGTCGAGGTAAATACTTCCGAGGTATCATCGATCAACTTGGAGTAAGTGTAAGCCCCTCGGAACAGTAGCCCGTGGGAGAACTTACGATCAAGTGTGACCTGTCCGGAGTTATAGTTTGAGTCCCCCGCATTGTCGCGCACTAGGACTTCGCCAAGATTAGGATTCAGGCGCAGGCCGGTATTGCCGTCGATGTAATTGTAGTCCTGGTTGGTAAATAGATGTTCTCCACGCGTGCCTACGTAGGCAGTTGTCAAAATAAATCCGCCTGGCAGTTGCCGTTGAATATCCAAGTTCCACTGGAACGTTAAGGGATTCAGAATGTGGCTGGCCATGGTATCCATAGTTGCCTGTGGGTCTGCTACTGGCGACAAACCGGTGAGCAGGCCTGAGGCATCCGCCAAACCTCGAGTGCCTGAGTTCGCTGAAGTGGCAGTTAGTGTGCCCCCGTTAACGTTAGGAACTGTGCTGCCCGTGTTGTCCAAGATGTTGGTGAAGATACCGTCATAGAACATGCCCGCTCCGGCGCGTATCACGGTCTTGTCTTGTCCGAGGAATCGCTGCCAGAACTTCGGCGTCCAGGCAAAACCCACACGTGGTGCAAAGTTGTTCTTGTCGCCTTGCTGCTTCGTAGCCAGGAAGTTGGGGAAAACTGCTCCTGCAACCCCGAACGTGAAAGCCTGAGTGTTAATCGACGGGAATGGAACAATGTTGCCAACCGTGCCCCAGTACTCGTAGCGAAGGCCGAGGTTTACTGTGAAGTTCGGCTTCACGTGCCACGTATCCTGAACATACGGGGCATAGATCCCAACAAAGGGTTGCACTTCGGGATTTCCAAAATTAATGGAAACAGCTCCCGAGGATCCTGAGAAGTCGTCTACGAAATTACCAAGACTTGTGAACGCTGGACTGGTGGCGCTTGCCGGACTAGCCTGATAAGAAATCGTTCCGCGGGAGTTGAACGGAATACCATCATCGACCTGCAGCCAATCGATGTCTCCGCCAAAGGTAAATTGGTGGCGGCCCACGGTGTAGGTAAGCGCATCCTGGATCTGGTAAGACTTGTGACCACGGAACTGCGGAATTCCCGTTGGAATACCGAGGCCAGGCAACCCGGAGTTGGCGATGGAAATCCCTGGAGTATTAGCCAGAGGACTTGCCAAAGAAGCCGCCGTGGGAGAAAAGCTGAAGTCGATATTTGAGTAGGAGAATCGCAATTGGTTCATCGTATTCACGTTAAAAGTATGATTCCACACCGTGGTGAACGCCTGCGCGGGACCACCCTGCTGCGTATCATACGGCGGCAGATTGGTGGGGAAATTAAAGAAATCTGGCGTGAGCGATGAGTCACTTCGCCTGTAGCTTGCTCGCAAGCTGTCTACGTCTGTTGGATTGTAATCCACTCGGACTTCCCACTCGCGGGTTAGAGAAACCACGTCGCCCTGACTACGGACGAAATCTCCAACATCCACAGATCCCCGATCGATGCCAGCGGCATTAGGACCAAGGGCAATCGGGGTGCCATTTGAAACCGGTGCAACGAGGCCTCCCAAGGAGCTCAGCAGCAGCTGAACATTGGGGTTCGGAAGCAACGAATTCAAAGTAGCAATGCCAGCGGCCGTGGGAATTGTGATAGGCGCTGCATCTGCTGCCGCTGCCGAATAATCGCGATCCCATTGTGCGGTTCCAAAGAAAAAGAGCTTGTTCTTCTTCACGGGGCCGCCAAAATTAAATCCAAAGACGTTTTCATTATCTTGAGGATTCTTGGTGATACCTCCCAAGGCGGCTTGCGGAGAGATCGCGGCAAAGGCGCTATTCCGATTTTGCTCCCATGCCTCTCCATGGTAAACGTTTGTTCCGCCCTTCATGATTTCGTTCGTTACGGAACCTCCGCCTCGGCCGTATTCTGCGCTGTAGGCATTCGTCAAAATCGTGACCTCTTGGATCGCTCCAAGATTCGTCGTTTGGAAAGCTTGCCCGTTGATCGAGTTATCGTTGTTATCCTGGCCGTCGATGAGGAAATTATTTGCGCGGGGCCGCGTTCCGTTCACCGAGAATCCTACCCCGTTGCTGAACGACATACCGTTGCCGTCCTGAACTCCAGCTTGGGTCAATACGAGCGAGATCGGGTTTCCGCTTTGAATGGGCAAATCGTGGACCTCTTGTTGGGAGATCTCTGCGCCTAGCGAGCCAGACTCAGTCTGCAACTCCTGCGCGCTTGTTGCTTCCACCGTGATCGTGCTCGATATACCGCCGATTTGCAGCGAGGCATTCGCGGAAACTTCAAAGGAGCCCTTAACGTGAATCCCAGCCAATTCAAAATGTGAAAACCCAGTAGCCTCAATGGAGACCGTGTAAGTGCCTGGCAGGAGATTTTCAATTCTATATCCGCCTGCGGTGTCGGTGACTGTGCTCCGCTCTATACCGAGCTCCTTGCTCGAAGCGGTTACCTTTGCTTTAGGAACTACCGCGCCGCTAGTATCAGTTACTGTGCCGACGATCGTTCCATCGCTCGACTGAGCAACAGCTGCAGGCGCCATCAAAGTCGTAACCACCACTCCAAATGTCAAAGTAAGAGACAGGGTAAATGCCAAACCAATACCCCGCCAAGTAGCAGATTTCATATCAATCGCCCCCCATTAAGCTTCCCTGTATATTGATCAGACTGTATTTCAGATATCAAGACCGCCATTTAGACTTCCTGTGGCTAGTTTGCAATACGCGGCCCACTCTTAAGCTCGGATTTAGCTCGGCTAAAGACCGCTAAGTCCTTTGTTCCCATTAGAGGTACTGGTACTTGATTCAGATTTATAAGTAGTTTATCCAATTATCTGTATTATTCGATCCCATTCTTCAGGAATGTGAATACTCGCCGCAACAGATCCATCAAGGATTCGACTTTTTGAGGTTCGGCCAGTCCCTGAAAATCCACCTTTCGACCACCAACGGGTAGCTGGCTCTGAGGCGTAAGCGCCCGAGGTAATTCATCGTTCAACAATGAACGAGAAGCGACCTCAGTCCTTCTTGGAATGTTTGGCTCGGGGTGATCAGACTCAAAACGAGGTGTCCTTCTGACGGGAAGTCGTAGAAGTGGCCTGGATGGATATAAACGCCCTGCGTGGCTAATAATTCGAGCGCGAGGTCTTCGTCTGAGCGGGTGGCAGGCACGCGAATCACGGCATTCCACCCGCCCTCCACTTCTAGGCGGCTGCAGGACTTTTGCCTCGCCAATTGTCCGTCAAGCTCGGATAGGTTCTTGCTAACGCGATCCAGCACCTGCTTTTGGAAAGCGTGTCGCTGGCCTAACAATGCTGGCATCGCCCACTGAATCGGAGCACTCATCGAAAGATAGGTGTCCGCAATCACTTCCAGGCGAGCGAGCGCGTCCACTTTCAAAGCTTCCGGACCGCTTATAGCCAGCCATGCAGCTTTCATCTGGGGCAGGCCGCATATCTTCGACAACCCGCTCATAGTAAATGCCAGCGCTTCGGAGTTCGCGGCAAACGTGGCAATCGGTTTTTGCTTCAGCGCGAAATCAAGAAACACCTCATCGGCAATGATCGCGATCCCGCGCGTCGCGCAAATCTCGTTCAACTTGCGCATCTCTGCCGGCTTCGTGAAATGACCGGTTGGATTATTCGGATGCACCACGATTACTCCGCGTGTTCGCGTCGTAATTGCCTGCTCCAACGCGTGAAAATCAATCTGCCATCCGTGGTCGTAGACCAACTGATAGCGCACCAAGCGCACATCCTGGATATCGGCGAGGAATTCGAACAGAGGGTAGCTTGGCGCCGGAATCAACAACTCATCGCCTGGATCGCATAGTGTTCGGAATACGTACGAATAGGCTTCACTCGTGCTTGTCGTCAAAAATATATCGTCATTCGAAACGATCGCGGCGCGCTCGGCGTAATACTGCACGACGGCACTGCGTGCCACATCTAATCCTCTCGGATTCGGCTCATATTTCAACGCCGCAGGATTACGCAATGCGCTTAATATCGCCTGCTCGTCGTAGCGAAATCCGCATTCCGTTGGATTCGAACCCGTCAAATCGATCAACGGCTTCCCTGCCGCGCGATGCGCGGCGAGGGCTGCGCTTAAGCGATTCGTCTCGAGATTCCAATTTGTCCGTTTCGCAAACATTTGGTTTGGCGCATCATTATATAGGAGGCGATTGGCGTTTGTGCCGGAGCGATGGCGTATACTCGGCAGGTTATTCCAGAGTCGATTCGCCTGTAACTCTTATTTGCATGTAACTTTTGCACGAAACTATCACACGAAATGGAACGATGAGCGCGCATCTGCAAACAGCTTCCCTGCCCGAGCCCGTACCGCATTTTGATCTTGCCGCTCAATACGCGGCCATCGGCGCGGAGATTCGTACAGCCGTTGAGCGCGTTCTCACGTCGCAACAATTCATTCTCGGCCGCGAAGGCGCCGCATTCGAACAGGAAATTGCGCAACTGTGCGGTGTAGCGCATGGCGTTGGCCTCGCATCCGGAACTGATGCACTAATCCTTGCGCTGCGCGCCTGCGGTGTTCAGTCCGGCGACGAAGTGCTGATTCCACCGTTCACGTTTGTCGCCACTGGCAGCGCCATCAGCGCACTTGGCGCCAAGCCAGTCTTTGCCGACATTCGCCCAGACACCTACAACCTCGATCCTTCCGATCTCGCGCGCCGCGTTACGCCACGGACGCGCGCGATTATTGCGGTGCATCTTTACGGACTTTCGTGCGATATGGATCCGATTTTGGCTTTTGCGCGAGCGCACAATCTGCGTGTAATCGAAGATAACGCGCAATCGATCGGCGCGGCATACAAAGGCCGCCACACCGGCTCCATGGGCGATGCGGCGTGCCTGAGTTTCTATCCCACAAAAAATCTTGGCGCGTACGGCGACGCGGGGATGGTCGTTACCAACTCGCAAGAAATGGCCGAGAGATTGAAATCACTGCGAAATCATGGCCAATCCGCTAAATATGTCAGCAGCGAACCTGGCTGGAACAGCCGCCTAGATGAAATCCAAGCCGCGATTTTGCGAGTAAAGCTCCGCCACTTACCCGCATGGCAACGCGCAAGACAAGCGCATGCTGAGGCCTACACAAAACTTTTACTTGGTATCCCGGGTGTCGCGCCGCCACTCACACCCGAGGGATATGAGCATGTATTTCACCAATATACGATTCGCGTGGAGCGACGAGACGCTGCGCAGCAATCTCTGAACGAGCGAAAAATCGGGAGCGCGGTTTATTATCCTATGCCTCTGCATCTGCAGCCGCTCTACGCTTCGCTAGGCCACAAGCCAGGTGATTTTCCACACGCTGAGCATGCCGCGCAAGAAGCCCTGTCTTTACCGATGTTTCCGGAGCTGCGCTCCGAACAAATTACGCGCGTTGCGAACGCAGTGTCTGAATTTGTCACACATTGATCTGCGCCAATTTCTTTCCTGGTTCCACACTGCATTTCATTTGCCCAAGTAGAGTAGAGCGAGCAGAAAAATCCATAGGCCGGTCATGAAATGCCAGTAGTAAGAAACAACTTCAGCGGCGACCGATCGCGACACTTTTGCTTTTTCAAATTTCCGGAAAGACACGTAGAGCAGCGCAAATATTCCGCCAAGAAGATGCAAGCCGTGCAGCCCTGTAAAAATATAGAAAAAGCTACTCGCCTGATTGGTGGATACGTAAAAACCGGCGAGAACTAATTGACGCCAAGCGACGAGTTGCCCTACGAGAAAAAGAATCCCAAGAGCGGTGGCCGCGACCCATAGTTCGCGGAATTTGCGGACCTCCGCGAACGCCAACCGTCGGCGGGCCAACTCCATCGCTCCGCTACTCAGCAGCAAAATCCCCGTGTTAGCCCAAATGATCCATGGGAGATGGAGCGATACCCACGTATTGCTGCTGGCGCGGAGATAAATAAAAGCGCTCGCCATTGCCATAAAAAACATGACGATAGAAACGATGCCGATCGCAATCGCCATTGCATAGCGCCTCGAAGAAGGCAATGAAGGCCGGCGACGCCTCCCGCCTTCGTCTCCGTCATCTCCACCCGGGGGCGGATTTTTACCTCCACCTCCACCGATGTCTTCGATGATCAGTTCGATGTCTTCGACGATGGTTGATCCTGGCATAAAACTTTTTTAACTTTCCTTTGTGCTTGCTTCAGCTGCCTGTCTCAAATGTGATGCACGTTCCGCAGGCGTGGAGGCGGAGTTCTGTGCCACGAAGTCTATTGGCGAGCCTGGCTCCGCTGAATTCGTACGCACCTCGATAGACCAATGGCTCGCAAGCGCCAAAATTGTCGACCGGCGGAGGTGACGGGATACTCCATTCGAGGGTCGTGGCGCGCCACGGATTGGACTCTTCGGTTTTTTCACCGCGCCACAAGCTCCAAACAAAATTTAGAATAAAGAGAGCTTGAGCTGCGACGGTGAGAATCGTGGCAACAGTGACGAACGTGCGAAGTGAGGAGCCTGGCGGTACGCTCACAGCGAACTCACCGCTGGGTGTGCGCGAATGGGCCATCAGACCGAGCCAGTGCATCGGCATGAACACACAATAGACTCCGGCAAAAGTAAGCCAGAAGTGAAATTTACCGAGAATTTCGTTGAGACGGCGCGCGAACATTTTTGGAAACCAAAAAAACAGGGCGCCTAGAATCGCGAATGTGGCCGCGACACCCATCACTAGATGAAAGTGGCCGGTCACAAATTCGTCGCTGATGGAAGCCGCAGCGAGATCGTTGCGCGCAAGAAAAAGCCCGGAAACGCCGCCCGATAGGAAGAGAGAAACGAACCCAAGAGCGAAGAGCATCGCGGTATTGAGCTGGATCTTGGCGTTCCAAAGAGTGCCGAACCAGCTAAACAGGAGAACGCAAGCGGGCAAGCCGAGTGAGGATGCCAACAGAGAAAAAACCAGTGGAGACCATGGATTGAGGCCACTTGAAAACATGTGCTGGCCCCAAACGCAAAAGCCGAAGAGACCAACACCGCAGAGTGCGAGGACCGCGGCACGCTCCGCCCACACGGGCTTGCGCGAAAAAGTGGCGAGCAGATGCGAGACGATCCCGAAACACGGGAGCATGGCGACATAAACTTCGGCCTGCGCGAAGAACCAAAAAAGGCGCTGCCAAAGCGAAAGCAGAGTGGATTGCGCGAGAAGCGTCGGCTGGCGAGAAAGAAAGGCCAGAGGCGAGAAAAATTGCGAGCCGAGGAGACGGTCCGAGAGGAGAAAGGCGCAAGCAGCCAGCAGAATGCTGAAAATCAACAAGCTGAGGATAGCGTTTATCAACCAGGCCCAGACCGTAAGAGGCATCCGAGGTAAGGTCATGCCCTTCGTGCGAAGTTCAAGCGCGGTGACCGTAAAATTGAGCGCGGTGAGCACAGCAGCGAGACAAAAGACGGCGACACTGGCGGTCCAAAGCGTGAGGCCGGTGTCGGGATGAACGAAAAACGCTGCGGTCATGCCAGCGAGCGAGGCGACGCTAGCCCAAAACGAAAAAAGATTCATCACAGGAAACGCCATTTCCCGCGCGCCAATTTGCAGAGGCAGGAAATAGTTACCGAATCCGGCTTGTGGCGCGGTGGTGAGCACCAGGAAAACCATTAGGGAACCGTGAAACATGGTGAGCGCGGTGTAGCGCTCCGCCGTGCCACCAAATCCGGAGAGAAACGGAATTTGCACGCCGGGCCAGACAAGGTGAATGCGCATCAGCAACGAGAGAAGCATCCCGAGGAACACACTGCCCAGGGCGAGCCAGAGGTAACGCAGACCGATAACCTTGTGGCCGGTGTTGAAGAGGGTGCGAGCGAGGAAACTTGGAGAGGGCGCTTCCGGAGCCGCACTGCCGCTGCTGTCATACGTGACCATTTAAGGAGCAACTATACGCCTGCGAGCTTGAGGCTGGAAGCGGCTCAGAAACGGCCTCGACTAGCGACTGTTCGCGTAGCCCAGATTTACTTTGTACTTTGTGTGAATAGGGTCTAGGGGCTTAGGCCTTGCTGGCCTTTGCTTGGATGGCTTCGTTGCGGAGGCGGTCACATTCGGAGTTGAGAGATTTGGCGAGCCACTGGTCAGGCTCTTGATCAGTGTGATAGGAGCGAGCGTGCTCGGCGACGCGCTGCATGACGACAGTTCGGGCTTTCTCCGAGACCGCGCCGGACTCGAAGAAACGGGCAACCGAGGCGCGGAGAAGTTCGGCATTGTTCTCACACAAGGCAGCCATCGCAGGCGCATCATTTTTATCGGCGGCGAGACGCAAGAGGGCGTCGCGGTTGGTCATGGAAGTGGCCTGACGAGACGTCAGGACAAACCATTCCTGAAGCGCGGAAACGGCGCGAAAAGTTTTAGAGTTTATTTTCCAGGGCATCGTGGCCCAGAACACGGTGACACTGTTGGTGAGGCTGTCAACGCACATGCGGTCTTCCGCATTCGCCGTGGGCTTTTTCAACCACAACACAGTTCCGTCGTCGGTTTCTTCGACGTCAACGAAACCATTGATGCGAGCTACGTCTTGAAATGCTTTCAGTTTCTCCATGGCAATTTCAGTCTACGCTGATTCGCATGGAGGGCTTGTTTAATTGCAAGGGTATTCGTGCCGACAACGCGCAAACGATAAGGTACTGGGGACTGTACCGTTTTGGAATTGTTTTGGAGTAGGCGCGAGCCTTATAACCTAACGTCGTTGCAGTTCCGTAATTGGCGTGAGACGTAAGCGCCGTCAGTCGGAGAGCGGGTAGCCGGCAATTCGTTCGAGGATTGCGATCGGAGCTCGCTCCGGCTCGACCATAGCCTGACGCGAGATGAGGAAGGTCTGCTCAAGGGCGTACTGCCCTTCGAGGACCGCGTGGCTGACGCAATCGGTAAATACAATCCAGCTTGAACCTGGAGGAAATTCCCAACGTTTTTTGGGGCAGGTTTCGCGGAAGTTGGCATCTTCCTTCATGGCATTGTGGCAGCGGTGCATGAAATTGTCGTAAGGAGGACGGTGAGCGCCGGGCAAGCGCAAAGCCCCGGCGAGGCTGCGCATGCCTCGTGCGAGAGGATTGGTGCTGTGCGGGTGGGGCAGGCCGATGGTCTTAGCAAAATGCGGACCGATAGCTTCGAACGTTTGCGAGGTGGTCCAGACACGATTTTGGCTGGGGTTGAGGTTGGTGAAGAAACGCAGGATGCGGTCGCCGTTTGTGGGCCGCGTTGGAAACGAATCGAAGTGAGGCAAATCGTTTCGCGCGTGGAGCCGAGCGGGGCGGCCACGTTCTTCAAGAGGACGGAAGCTGGCGAAATCGAGTTTCCATTTCCCAGCGTAAGACGGAAGGAGTTCGCCAAGGAACTGCGCTGCGTGCTGCGAGTAATTCTTTAGGATAAGACGCAGGCGGGCGGCTTCGGGTTCTTCGGACTTGGCTAGGCCAGTGATGCGGTCTTCGGCAGGTCGATAAGCTACATTTTTGTGAAGTGCGGAACTCGTTTGCGTCCGGCCGAGTAGAAATTCGCGATCGTCGGGAGGAATGAGAAATGGCGGGCGCGGGAAAAAGAGGATATTGCCGCCTTCAAGTTGGGAGCAAAGCCAACAACCGCGCGCCATGGGATCCGCCGAGGGGACGAGAGTGGGAGCACTCACGGCATCCACGTCAATAAGCTGGCTCATTCCTGCGGCCTGCCCCTGCGGAAAAGCTTGTGAGGTGGCGGCGGACATTGCAAGGGCTCAGAGGCTGAAGCGCGAAAGAATCATTTCGTTGACCGTACAAAAATAAAGATACAGGCGCTTAACGTAGAAAGCAATGTCTCGAGGCTTTCGCAGAAATCAATAGCATTGTGTCCGACAAATAGCGCGTCTAGCGCAGGAGGGGCAACTCTCGTCCCAACAAAACATCTTGCGTACTTATTTTTAGTGATCGTGGCGATAGATAGTCCCTCCCTTCATTACGAACGTGACTTTTTGCAGGACGCTGATATCGGTGAGCGGATCGCCGGGCACAGCAATGATGTCAGCAAGATAGCCGGGTTTGAGGGCGCCGATTTGATCCGGCCAGCCGAGAAGTTTGGCCCCATTGAGGAGACCCGCCTGGAGAGCGGCCAAAGGGGTCATACCGTACTTGACCATGAGATTAAATTCACGGGCCTGGGTGCCGTGGGGAAAAGGACCGACGTCAGAGCCCACGGCCATGGGAACCCCGGCAGCAAGTTGTTTGCGAAATTCCTGGGCGTGAAGATCGAGCGCGCGGTGATCTCGATCGGCCTGGGCGGGAGAAGCCGCATGATCGGCAAAGTATTCCGAGATGGTGAATGTAGGTACGGCGAAGATTTGTTTCTCGCGCATGATTCGCATGGTTTCGTCGCTGAGCTGATCGGCGTGATCAACAGAGGCGACGCCGGCGCGCGCGGCATAAAGTGTGCCTGGCTCGCCGGTGGCGTGGACGGCCACGCGCTTACCTGTGCGCGCAGCTTCTTCGACAGCTGCGCGGAGCTCCGCTTCTGTGTATTGGAAGGGCGTTGACAGATGGCCGTCGCGGTAAGAGTCAGGGCCCGTTTCGTAAATTTTTATGAAGTCGGCGCCTTCTTTGAATTGCTGGCGGATAACTGTGACCAGTTCAGCGGCATCGTTCGCATAAGTGGCGTTGGAGAGAACGTGCTGCTCGGGATTGTAGCGGTTAGCGTCTTCGTGACCGCCCAGAATGTCGATGGCGTTGCCGCTGATGCGCAGGCGCGGCCCAGGGATTGCGCCATGATTGATGGCATTGCGGACTGCAGTGTCAGCCGAGCCAGCGCCTTCGGTCCCCATATCGCGCTCGGCGGTGAAACCCGCCATCAAATCATCGCGAGCGGCGAGTAGCGCGATGATCGTGCGTTGCGGGACAGATTCTTCAACGGTCTGGAGATCTTCAGCGCCGGGATGCAGGAAAAGGTGGACATGAACGTCAATCAGGCCGGGGAGCAGAGTCGTGTCGCCGAGGTCAATGAGTTCGGCACCTTGTGGATGTTTCACTGAGGAGCCAACCTCGACGATGCGATCGTCTTGAACGAGGATTTCGCCCGGAGTGATTATTTTTCCAGACTCGATGTCGAGGAGCCGTGCGGCGTGAAGGACTGTCAGATGCTTCGAAGCGGATGGTGCCGACTGGGCAAATGCCGGAGAGACAAGAACGCAGGTAAAGATGGCCCACAAAAGGGTGATAACGCGTAAGTTCGTTTTCATAGTGCCGGGATAATACCACTCCTCCGTTGATCCTGTTCGTTGTTGTCATGCGTCGGAATTCTACGAGGTACCGATGAAATCGCGCACGATCATTGAGTTAGCTTTGTGCGCGGCAAGCGGGCGTGGTACGCTCCGCGCGCGATTTGGACAAGGGGATTCTAGATGCGTATTCGATACTTGGCAGTCATTTGTATTTTTTTATTTTTTGGAACAACGACTTGCCTAGGACAGTCTTCATCTATCGATTTGGATAGCCTTGTGCAGCGAATGATGGCGCAGGAGGGCGTCGTGGGGGCGTCCGTGCTGGTCGCGCGCGGCGACAAGATTCTTTTGGATAAGGGCTATGGATTTGCCGACCTCGGGCTGGAGGCGCCCACTAAGGATGAAACCGTTTATCACGTGGTTGGGCCGATGCTCCCTTTCACAGGGATAGCGGTCATGCAATTGATGGAGCGCGGTAAGCTGTCGATCGACGATGACATTTCGAAGTATGTGCCGGAATTCCCGCTGCAAGGGCATCTCGTGACGATCCGGCAACTTTTGAATCACACTTCGGGGATTGTGGACTATCACTATCTCGGCGATCCGATTGAAGCCACCAGCCGGCTGCCGAAAGCGTTGGACGAAGTGATGGCCCTCTATGCAGGTAAGAATTGGGTGAATGAGCCTGGGACGAAATGGGATTGGTCGATTTCCGGATTTCAACTACTTGTGACGATCGTCGAGCGGGTGAGCGGACAAAGTTTTGCGGATTACGTTCAGCAGAATATTTTCACGCCCGCCGGTGTGAAGTCCACGACGTATTGCGACGATTTCTCGCTGACGCATGGTCTTTCGCATGCGTACCGAAAATTCGAGAAGGGGTATGTCCAGGCAAACGAGAATGACATGGCTTATAACGCTGATTTAAGGTTTTGCAGCACGGTCGGAGACATCTACCAGCTTTGGAAATCCATTGGTGAGAAAAAACTCGTCGAGCCAAAAACGTTCGCAATGATGACAACTGCGGAAGGCGCCGCTGCGCACATGAGTCCGCAGGATCCGAAAGCTCAATATGGATTCGCCATGATTCTCAATCACGAAGAGGATCACCGGAGGATTGGCCAACACGGATCTTTGTTCGGCTACAGCGGCAGCCTCTACGATTTTCCCGAGGATGGACTAACGATTGTAGTGCTGACGAATACGGAAGGCCAAAACGCCTACGCAATCACGCGAGCACTGGCAAGGGCAGTCCTTGGTTTACAGCAACTTCCGGCCCCAACGGCGACTAAGCCTGAAAAGACTTTGGAGGACAAAACCGTTTCGGCGGAAGAACGAAGGCTGCTTGCGGGAACATATGTCTTGAAGTTGGACAAGCTGACGCCGGGATTGCACGACTCCTTTGCGCAGTATCGCAGGACGTTCCGTGTCTTCGATGAAGATGGGCGCTTGATGATTCAAGCGCTGGGAGAAGGTCCCGAGCGGCTGCTCAAACAAGAAGATGGCAGCTTCGCGATGCGCTCGAAACCGCGGAGCCGCGTGTTATTCGTGTTGCAAGGGAACATCGCAGCAAGCATGAAGATGGATCCCTCGGATTTTGGCGTTGCACTGTCAGGAGAACGCGTGGGCGCGGGCGATCCACAGACGTTTCATAAGCAACTGCAATAGAGGAGACAAGAGTTGTAGTTTCATTGCTCACTTTGAGGCCAAGCAAATTAACCGGCAATAGACATTAGAAGATGTTCGGAATGACGTCTGGCTTTCTATAAAAATCCTTTGAAGGGGGCTCGCTAGATTTATGCAACGTCTGTCTATTGCACTCCTTTTCGCGGCGGCTACTTACCACATGATTGTGCCGCTTCCAGTTGCAGCGAACACAGATACGGCCGCGGACACGGTCAAGGTTGAGCAGGGCTTGCTTTCGGGAACGCGCGGCAATCGTGCCGATGTACGCGTGTTTCGTGGAGTGCCGTTTGCAGCCGCGCCCGTAGGCGAACTCCGATGGAAGGGTCCGCAACGGCCGGCGCAATGGAAAGGAACCCGCGATGCGAAGGAATTCTCTGCCGCGTGCTGGCAGACCCCATATCCAGAAGTAGCGAAGCTCTACCAGAGTGCACTTCCATCTCTGAATGAGGATTGCCTCTATTTAAATATTTGGACGCCCGCCAAATCCGCGGAGGAGCATCTACCTGTCATGGTGTGGATTCACGGAGGCGCTTTCACTCGCGGCTCTGGTTCTACCAGCGCTTACGACGGCGAGATTCTTGCGCGCAAAGGCGCGGTCGTGGTCACGATCAACTATCGGCTTGGCGTGTTCGGATTCTTCGCACATCCCGAGCTGACAGCAGAGTCCGAACACCGTGCCTCGGGAAACTACGCGCTGCTCGACCAAATAGCGGCGCTGGAATGGGTGAAGAAAAATATCGCCGCCTTTGGTGGCGATCCCAAGCGAGTGACTATCTTCGGCGAGTCGGCTGGATCATGGGCGGTAAACGTATTGATGGCGAGCCCGGTTGCAAAAGGATTGTTTCAGCGGGCCATTGGCGAAAGCGGAGGCTCGTTTGCTCTGATGAAGGGCTTGGCCGAGGCAGAAAAGAGTGGAGCGAGTCTGGCCAGTTCGATGGGAATCACTCAGGATGTCGTGAAAACGCTGCGCGGCAAGACCGCAGAAGAACTTTTGAAAGCGAGCGACGAGCAACCTGTCCGCGCCATCGTCGACGGCTACGTCTTGCCGCAGGACGTCTACACGATTTTTGCGCGAGGGAAACAGAATGATGTACCGCTGCTCGTCGGGAATAACGCGGATGAAGGTACGGCGCTGGCGCCGCAAGGAGCTTACGTAAAAGCGGAACAGTTTATCGCCGGCGCTCATGCGCGATTCGGAAGCCTCGCGGACGAATTCCTGAAAATTTATCCCGCCAACTCGGATGAAGAGGCCGTCAAGTCTTTCTACGCGGCGTTTCGCGACCAGCAGTTTGGATGGGAGATGCGCACATGGGCGCGAATGGAAACGAAGGCAGGACATCATGCGGCATACCTTTACTATTTCAGCCGTGTGCCGCCTGGTCCTCAAAGCAAGCGCCTCGGTACTTTTCACGCCGCTGAACTTGCCTATGTTTTCGGGAATTTCGTCTGGCCGTTTCCATGGGAAGACGCAGACAAGAAATTGAGCGACGCGATGATGAATTATTGGGTAAACTTCGCCGCCGGCGGCGATCCTAATAGCAACCGCCTGGTTAAATGGCCCGCGTACAATCCGAGAGCAGATCAATTATTGGAATTGGGTGACCAGATCGGTGTTCGATCTGGAGTTAACAAAGCTGGCTTAGATTTTTTTGATAAGTACGAACAGAGTTTGCGGGATAAGCAGAAGTAGATTCGAGCCAGAAAAACCAGAAAAAAGCCGCGCGGCTGCGCGAACTTCTCCTTGTGCCCCATCTTCATTTCGAGCGCCTGGGCAAAATGGAAAGCTGCAAATTGTTTAAGGAAAATTTGGTGCGGCCGAGTGGATTCGAACCACCACGGTATTGCTACCGCCAGCCCCTCAAGCTGGTGCGTCTGCCAGTTCCGCCACGACCGCACGTCGTTGACAAAGACAGTTTAACTGCCACTGAGAAAGCCTGCAAGCCCGGCTAGGTAGTGATAGCTAGTTAGCCTGACGAAATAGGTGGTCGCGGCTTAAGGCTTCTTAGGTTGCGTCGGGGCCGGAGCAGGCGTCGTGCTCGACGCAGGGGCATTGCTCTGCGGAGCCGGCGCGGAAGACTGGGGCACGGGTGCAGGCGTGACCGGAATCGTCGCAGGCGTCTTCTTAGGGGCGGACTTGGATGTTTGATGCAACACTGAACCGCCCTGCTCGACCCCTCTGTCCGTGCGAATCATCAAGGCCAGTGCGCAAATCATGAACATCACAGCGCACCACGTGGTGGCCTGCGAAAGAATCGTAGCCGCTCCGCGCGGGCCAAAGGCAGTTTGGCTGCCCGCTCCGCCGAAGGCGCCAGCAAGGTCAGCGGCTTTGCCACTCTGCAAAAGAACAACGATGATCAAGACGAGGCAATTCATCACGAAGAAGGTGGTGAGCAAAGCGCCCGCCCAGCGAAAACCGACTACGATGATCGCTAAACCAATCAGGATAGCGATGGTCCACTTCATCCAACCTGGCATTTCTATCTCCCCGCGCAATCTCTTACGATGCTTGCGAATGATTTCGCTTCGAGGCTCGCTCCGCCCACGAGCACGCCGTCTATTTCTTGTTCCGCCATCAATCCCTGAATATTGTCAGGCTTGACGCTGCCGCCATAGAGAATCCGCAACGCAGAGGCGTGAGCGGCGGAATACTTCTCCGCAGCGCACTGACGGATGAACCGGTGAGCTTCTGCCGCCATTTCCGGAGTGGCCGTTTTGCCCGTACCGATAGCCCACACCGGTTCGTACGCTATCAGAATACGGGAGAATGCATCGGCGGTCAACGAACCTGGACCGCCCAGAAACTGGGCTTTGCAGATGTGCTCGGTGGCACCTACTTCCCGATGCTCCAGCTTCTCTCCGAGGCAAACAATCGGGATAAGGCCGGCGGCCAGGGCAGTTTTTGTTTTTTTGGCTACTGTTTCGTCGGTTTCGCCGAAGAATTGGCGCCGCTCCGAATGGCCGATAATCACGTAGCGACAGCCGGCTTCGACCAGCATTTGCGGGGAAATTTCGCCGGTGAAGGCGCCTTCTTTTTCCCAAAAAACGTTTTGGGCGGCGATGGCGATTTGCGAGCCGCGAGCGGCTTCGACGGCGGAATGGATAGCAGTAAACGGCGGGGCGATCACAATATCGCATTGCGTGATGCCATCCACGAGCATGGAGAACGCCGAGAAAAATACCTCGGTTTCCATTTGCGTCTTGAACATTTTCCAGTTTCCGGCGACGACACGGCGGCGCGTGGCAGGAGCGCTTACGACGGCAACTTTTTCCGTGGGCTTATCGGTTAGCGCTTCGACGCCCGGCAGTTTGGCGCCCGCCAGAAACTCGAGTGAAGCGCCGCCTCCAGTCGAGATGTGAGAAATTCTCTCCGCGACGCCGGACTGATGAACGGCAGCGACGGAGTCGCCCCCACCGACGATGGAAATTGCGCCGGAGCTGGTAGCTGCAGCGACGGCCCTAGCGATCTCGAGCGTGCCGTTCGCAAAAGCGGGCATTTCGAATACGCCCATGGGGCCGTTCCAAACGATCGTCTTGGCTCGCGAGATTTCCGAAGCGAAAGCAGCAGCGGTTTTTGGTCCGATATCGAGCCCCATCTGATCCGCGGGGGTGGAGGCGATATCTACAGTGGTTGCAGGCGCGTTGGCTTTAAATTCAGGCGCGATGACGTGGTCCACGGGAAGTAGCAGTTTGCGATTGTTCTGCTTGGCGTCGGCGAGAAGTTTCCGCGCGAGATCGAGCTTGTCGTCTTCGACGAGCGATTTTCCGATGGGCAAGCCTTGTGCCTTGAAAAACGTGTAGGCCATGCCCCCGCCGATGAGCGTAGCGTCGGCAACCTTCATCAGATTTTCGACCACTTCAATCTTGTCGCTGACTTTTGCTCCCCCGAGAATTGCCACAAAAGGACGATTCGGATTGGTGAGCGCTTTGCCAAGATAGTTAAGCTCTTTTTCCATAAGCAGACCGGCCGCGGACTGCTCTACGAAGCGCGTGATGCCCACGACCGAAGCGTGGGCTCGATGTGCAGAGCCAAAAGCGTCGCAAATAAACACTCCATCGCAGAGCGAGGCAAGCTGCTTCGAAAAGGTTTCGTCGTTCTTTTCTTCCTCAGGGTGGAAGCGGACGTTTTCGAGAAGCAGGATTTCACCATCTGCTAACGTCTTGCTCTTGGATTCGGGGACCGGACCCACACAATCCGAAGCAAAGCGAACGGGCTTGCCGATCAGCGCTTCAAGTTTTTTCGCGACAGGGAAAAGCGAAAACTTCGATTCCGGACCACCCTTGGGACGTCCGAGATGCGAAGCAAGGATCAGCCGGGCGCCCTTTTCAATGGCGAGACGCAGCGTTGGGATGGTCTCGCGGATGCGCGTGTCGTCGGTGACGACCGCGTCCTTGAGCGGAACGTTGAAGTCAACACGGATGAAAACGCGCTTCCCGCGGAGTTCGAGATCGTGAATGGTAAGTTTATTCATGGATTCGTGACTCATGATTCGTTGGTTGTGATTAGAAACATTAAAGGGCAGGGCAAGCCCTGCCCCGCGAGGCCGAGAACTAAAACTTCGCTGCCATGAATTTGATTAGATCGCGGCAGCGGCAGGAATAGCCCCACTCGTTGTCGTACCAAGCCAGAACCTTCACGCAGCGATCGCCGACGACTTTGGTGTATCCGGAATCGACGATGGAAGAGTTGGGATTGCCTTTGAAATCGGCAGAAACGAGCTCTTCTTCCGTGTATGCGAGCACGCCCTTCATTGGGCCGTTAGCCGCAGCCTTAAGAGCCGCATTGACGGACTCAACTGTAGCTGGCTTTTCCACAAAAACAGTGAGATCGACAACGCTGACGTTCGGCGTAGGAACGCGCATGGCGTACCCGTCGAGTTTGCCCTTCAACTCGGGAATGGCGAGATGCAACGCTTTTGCTGCGCCCGTCGAACTGGGAATCATATTGATGGCAGCGGCACGAGCGCGGCGTAGGTCCTTGTGCGGCAAATCCAGAAGCTTCTGGTCGTTCGTATAAGAGTGGATGGTCGTCATCGTGCCGCTGTGAATGCCGAAAGTGTCTTGGAGGACTTTGGCGACTGGGGCGAGGCAATTCGTAGTGCAAGAAGCATTGGAAACTACGTGATGCTTCGCGGGATCGTAAGTCTTATCGTTGACGCCCAGAACGAGCGTAGCATCGGGGCCTTCAGCGGGGGCCGAAATAATGACTTTTTTAACTGTGCCCCGGAGATGCTTCTTTGCATCCGCGCCATTGGTAAAGAGGCCGGTGGATTCGACCACGATGTCGGCTCCAACGCTGGCCCAATCGATTTCGCCAGGATCCTTTACCTTGAAAACCTTGAAAGACTTGCCTTCGACGGAGATCGAGTCGGCGGTGTGAGTGACAGTGTGTGGGAGATTGCCGAGAATCGAATCGTACTTGAGCAGGTGCGCGAGGGTCTTGGCGTCAGTGACGTCGTTGACGGCGACGAACTGGATGTCTTTATCATCGAGCGCGGTGCGCATGATGTTGCGTCCGATGCGGCCGAAGCCGTTGATGCCGACCTTAATAGGCATTACTTCCTCCGATGGGATTATGAAACTGCGGCAGGCTCTCCAAGGAGAAACAACCGCAAAGTCGAACCTAAAATGCTATGGGCTGCGTGGAGAAATGTCAACGCGAAGCGGGAGAGTCAATTTCCGCCTGCATTGTCACGACTCCCCCGTAGCGGCGGAACTGAAATCTATTGCGGGTATTGCTTGATATTGGTTACACGCTCGCCGTTGAAGCGGACGAAAACGGTCTTCGACGGTGGCTGGCCGTAGATCCAGTCTTCGATGTCGTTTCCGTCGTTGTCCCGCTCGCGAATTTTATGGTCCGGCTTGCCAATGGCCGCTACTACCTGTTCGCGGTCCATGCCGACAATCGGCCGGCGTTCCTGGATGGCTTTTTTCATCTCCGGCGGCAGCGTGTCCACCCACACGACGGACGCGGAGCGCTGCCGTGAGAAATCCATAAACGGAGAAAGCAGCTGTTTCAGGTCATTCGGGCTCAAGTCAGGGACAGGTTTGTTGAAATCCAGATAAATTGTGCTGCCTTGTCCCGGCTGCAGCCCCGGAGGGCCCTTTTCTTCCTGCTCCGTCACCTGACCTGTCGGAACACCGGCCATTTCAATGTGGATCCGGTCGCGCAGTCGCTTTTTGCCGCGTCCGCCGCCGTTCAAATCCACGATGATTTCGTGGTTTTGAAAATCAAGCTTGGTGATCTGAACCCTATCGCCGCTGTTGACGGCAGCGCCATGCGTGGCAAGCGCACGTTCAAGAAACTCCGGCTGGAGTGGCTTTCCGACGTAAACAATCAAGCCCTCTTTTCCTGCGGGCAGTGATTTGATGGCCTTGGCGAACTCGCCGGAAACATAGCGAATTAGTTCCAGTTTCGAAGACTCCTGTAGCGTCGCGCTCTTCGGTTTGGCGGGCGTTTGCGAATCGCCTTGCGCGTCCAAGGCGGTGTCCGGAAAGAGGGAAATCTCTTCCCCTGATGGAAAAACAACACTCGGCTGCGAGGGCGGACGAAGACTGTTGACGCGCGGAACATCCGCGTCGGCCAGTAAGAAGAAGGTCAAAGTGAGAATGAGTCGTGTCGCCATGACTTATTAGGTCAGCCGCCCCGGGACAGCATACCTATTCTATTACGAAATTACCCCCAAGATCCTATGATGCGGGGAACGACAGAAACAGCCACTCCCGACCCTGAGTCTCAGTTGCTCAGCTTGAATGCCGAGGGCGTCTGGCAACCGTCCCACCGACACCTTGATGATGGGCCTACCGGCGTAAGGCAAGCACGTACAGCCTAGCGGGATATCACCTGCACACCTTGCCGGTCGATAGTCACGGGCAGAACTTCCCCGCCAGCTTCGACGATAGCTGCCTCCACACGCGACCGAGCATCCGGCTCTATAAGCATGACAACGCAGCCGCCTCCACCCGCGCCACAAACCTTGCCAGCCAAAGCGCCGTTGCGCCGCGCGCCGTCAATAACCCGGTCTATCGTCTCGGTGGAAATCGTCGGCAGATTCCTTTTGCGAAACGACCATTCCTCCCGCATAAGTCGTCCGGCCTCATGCCAGTCCGGCTTTTCCAAGGCAAACCGCATCTTCTGGGCAACCTCGGAAATCCGCTCAAGGCTGTTCTGGACAGCGCGTTTGCCGCCAATCTGCGCCTTAAACACTTCCCAATTGTTGATCCCATGCTGGCGCGGCTTCCCTGTGTAGCAGACCACAATGCGGCGTTCGAGTTCGTCAAGATTGACGCGCAGCTCGACCCGATGCTCGCCCCCCGGCGGCAACTCAATCGCCGCGGCGCCGCCAAACGCCGGCGGGTAATGATCCTGAGTCCCTGTGGGAACATTGATGACGATCGCTTCGGCGTCCCGGCTGATATGAATCCAATCGACCTTGCTCTTCCCTGCCCCGGTGTAACGATCGAGCGCCGCACATATGGCCACAGCCATGGCGCTTGACCCACCTATGCCCGCGCCGTTGGGAGCTTCCGAATCCGTCGTTAGCGTGAAGCCACCCTGCGGCTGAAAGAATTTCACGATCTCCGCGAGCAGCGGAAGTTTGTAACGCTTGTTTTTCACCAGCGCGGCAAACGACGCAAAGCTTTCCTCTCGCTTGATATCGCGCGAAACGAGCTTGATGCGTTCATCCCACGGAGCATGCGTATGAATCACGCAGGAGGCATACCGCGAAATGGCGGCATTCAAAGTGACTGAACCGGGATGAAACAAGTAGAGCGGCCAGATGTCGAGCGTGCTTCCGGCAAAATCAACGCGGGTCGGGGCCTTGGATTCGATGATCATGAGAGTCCACTGTGAGGATTTGGCGTGTCGTCCGTCGACACAGTTTGCAGGAATCAACCCGCAAGCTCAAGCAGAGATGAACTTCAGAAAAGACAAACTTGCACGATTCGTACGAGGGGCATTATTTCCCTGCACTGCCAGCAGAGGCCGTGCGATTGCGAATCATGAGTTGCGGGCCCGCGTCTTTCTTCTCCTGCGCCAACGCGGGATTCGGTTCGAAGCAGCGGCGGCAGCGCGCTTCATACATTCCGCCGGCCCCCACCACGATCAACTCTTCGCTTTCGACGAGGCGTTGCGTGTGCACCGCCGGATTGCCGCAGCGCATGCAAATGGCCAGCAGCTTGGTAATCTCTTCCGCGATGGCGAGGAGCCGTGGCATCGGTTCGAACGGCCGCCCTCGATAATCGGTGTCGAGTCCGGCGACGATCACGCGCTTTCCGAGATTAGCCAGTTTGGTGCAAACATCTACGATCTCTTCGCCCAAAAATTGTGCCTCGTCAATGCCGATCACTTCGGTGCGCGGAGAAAGCTTCTCCATGATTTCGGAGGCTTTGGTTACATTGTCCGAAGAGATTCCCAGGCCCGAGTGAGAAACGATTTCGTTCGCCGCGTAGCGCTCGTCGATCGCGGGCTTGAAGATCTGCACGCGCTGCCGGGCGATCTCTGCGCGGCGCAAACGGCGAATCAACTCCTCGCTCTTGCCCGAAAACATCGGGCCGACCACAACTTCGATCCAGCCCATATTGCCCTTAACAATGTCCACTCTCGTCTCCTCCGACTATCCTCGTGCGGATTCTAACCCGCGCTGCGAGCAGCCCGTCCATACATCCTGGCATTATAGAATGGCGCGAAAGCTGTGATCACCGCCACGCGAAAAGATTCGTCTCGCTGAATCAAATCACGCGAGAGCACGCCCCATGCGCCCTGCCCGTCACGAATGCCGACCTCACCTGCAAATCGATCGATGGCTTCCGACAGATCAAATCCACGCTCTAGCACTTCATGGGCGAGTTCCTCAGGTAGTTCGATGCCGCCGGAACGCCCATAGAAGCCTCGCGCGCCGTCGCTCACGTACGCCCAACTTTCCAGGAAGACGCGGCGCGTTCTATCATCCTGCAAAACCTCAAGACCGCCTTCCAATCCCACGAAGAAGCGCCAAGGTTTGCTGGACTCGCGGGCCAGCCGTACCAGCGCTTCCACGCGCTGGCGCGCTCCTCGCATCAGTTCTTCGCACGACGAGGGAGTGGGGCTTACACCGCTCTCCACTTCTACGCCGACCACCTCGAAGTCCCCATCCGGCACGAGCTTTGGCGCAAAAGCGTCCAGAGCTTTCAGCACAGCTCTGAGCTTGGGCTTGCGGGTGCTGCCTACGGCTACGATGATTTTCTTCATGAAGGCAACAATAGGCCGCGCTGATTCTAACGGGAATGTGGTGAGCATACCACGCGGAATTGGCGAGCCTGAGGAAATCTTCGCGAGAGTCGGGAGCGGCTCATGGGCATTGGTCACCAATAATATTTCTTAGGGCAAATCGTTCCATCATGACTTTTGGTCGGAGCGCGATACCCTCCACGTGACTTGGCAGATGAGCCGCTTCTCAGCGTTTAGAGGGGACTTTCGGAACACAAAAATCCTTTGCCTGTTTGAATTCCCCCGCAAAGGCTACATAATAAAAGCGTTCGCGCAGCCTGGCTGCGACAAGCATGGTCTGCCCAGAGTGCAGTTACGAAAATCCGGCAACTTCGGTCCAGTGCGAAAAGTGCACGACGCCGCTGCCCCTCAGTGACCAGACGCTGGCCACAGCTGGCCAGGGCTGGTCTGTGCCTGCTGCCGACGGCATAGTTTCCTCCGCCGCTCTTGTCCAACTCACTCCAGGCACCTCCATTGGCAGCCGCTATGAAATCGTGCGCTTGCTGGGCCAAGGCGGAATGGGCGCCGTTTACCAGGCCAACGACAAAGAGCTAGAACGCCAGGTTGCCATCAAAGTGATTCGCGCCGACATGGCCGCCAATCCCGAAATACTCAGGCGCTTCAAGCAGGAACTGATCCTCGCGCGGCAAATCACGCATAAAAACGTGATCCGCATTTTTGATTTGGGCCAGGCCGATGGGATCAAGTTCATCACCATGGAGTACATCGAAGGCGAGAATCTGCAGGCGGTCCTTCGACAAAAGAAAAAACTCGCTCCTGCCGAAGCGGCCAACATCCTGGCACAGGTATGCCGGGCGCTCGAAGCGGCGCACAACGAAGGTGTGATCCATCGCGACCTGAAGCCGCAAAACATCATGCTGGACAAGACCGGCCGCGCTTACGTAATGGACTTCGGCATTGCGCGCTCGATGCTTGGCGCGGGCATGACCCAGACTGGCGCCTTGATCGGCACACCAGACTACATGTCCCCCGAGCAGGCGAAAGGCCAGACGCTAGATGCGCGCTCGGACCTCTTCAGTATTGGAATTATTTTCTACGAAATGTTAAGCGGCCAGGTGCCCTTCGACGCGGACACCACCATGGGCAAGCTCTGGAAGCGCACAAACGAGCCTGCCAGGCCCCTCGACGAGCTCGACAAATCTATTCCAAAACCGCTAAGCGAAATGGTTCGGAAGTGCCTGGAAATCGATCCGCAAAAGCGGTATGCCAGCGCGGGAGAATTGTTGCGTCAGATCGAATTGTGGCAAGGGCCTGGTGCCGGAACGCGCGTCGTTACCCTTTCGGGCGGGGCCTTGCCAGCTTATGCAAAATGGGCAGCCGCTGGACTGGGAGTCGTTGTGATTGCGGGCATATTATTCTTCCGTTCGAGAATAACTCCGCACCCGAGTGCTCCTCATGCACCAGTGAGCCTGCTGATCGCCGATTTCGACAACAAGACCGGGGATTCAGTGTTCGACGGCACCCTCGAACCCATGCTGGGCATTGCCCTGGAGGGCGCTCCGTTCATCTCCTCTTTCAATCGTGGCCAGGCAAAGAAGGACGCCGCGCGCCTCCAGCCTACAGCGACACACTTGGACGCAGGCTTGGCGCAACTTGTTGCCGTGCGCGAAGGCGTCAACGCCGTGGTGACAGGATCGATCACGCAAGACGGAAGCGGATACAAGGTCTACGTAACCACTCTGGATCCCGCGTCCGGCAAAACCATTCTCTCGGATCAGAGAAGCGCATCGAACAAACAAGACGTCCTCGCAGCGGCGGGGAAACTCGCCGAGAGCATCCGCAAGGGGCTTGGAGACACGACGCCCGAATCTGCGCAACTCTCTGCTGCCGAGACCTTCAGCGCAGGTTCGCTCGAGGCTGCGCATGCCTATGCCGTGGGCCAGGATTTTCAACAGGCCGCCAAGTGGGACGATGCTCTGAAGGCTTACGCCCAAGCGGCGGAACTGGATCCCAACCTCGGGCGCGCCTACGCCGGCATGGCCGCCATCTACGCGAATCTCGGAAAACGCCAGGATGCCGAAAAATATTACGGATTGGCGATGTCGCACATCGACCGCATGACCGACCGCGAGAAGTTCCGCACCCGCAGCGGTTATTACCTCTTCATGCGCAACCAGCCTAAGGCCATGGAAGAATTGACGGCGCTGGTGAGCCAATATCCCGCCGACACCGCTGGGCACGCAAACCTGGCACTGGCTTATTTCTACAGCAGGGATATGAACAGGGCTCTCGAAGAACAAAAACGCGCGCTCGCAATCACTCCCCAGAGCGTCCTGCAGCAAGTGAATTATTCCATGTACGCTCTGTATGCCGGGGACTTTGATACTGCCTTGAAGGAAGCGCAATCGATTCTGAAAGAGAATCCGAAATTCGATCAGGCCCTGCGCACTGCCGCCCTGGCGAATTTGGGGCTCGGACATACTACGGCAGCCGCGGAGAGTTACCAAAGCCTCCAGGCGGTGAGCCCGTACGGCGCTTCCATCGCGGCAACGGGACTCGCGGACCTGGCACAATACGAAGGCAAGCTCGCCGAAGCGTCAGGCATCCTCGAAAAAGCCGTTGCGGCCGATCTTGCGGCAAAGGATGCGGAGTCCGCTGCCGACCGCACAGCAACGCTCGCTCTTATACAAACGACGCTTGGGAAAACGAAGGAAGCCATTTCCTCCGCGGACAAGGCTTCGTCGAACAGCAAGGACCAGGGAGTACTTTATCGTGCGGCGCAGGTTTACCTTGCCGCGGGACAAGATGCAAAGGCTCTCCAAATCGTCGCGCCACTTTCGCAGCGCCTCGAAGCCGAGCCACAGGCTTACGCCAAACTGATCGCAGGCGAAGCGCAACTCAAAAAAGGAAACGCTCGCGATGCTCTAAATTCTTTCCAGGAAGCGCAAAAGCTTGCCGATACCTGGCTTGGTCATTTCGATATGGGGCGCGCTTACCTCGATGCGGGTGCTTTCACAGAGGCCTCCTCCGAGTTCGATATTTGCCTGACGCGCCGCGGCGAAGCCACTTCGGTATTTCTCGACGATGTCCCAAGTTATCACGTCCTGCCCGCTGTTTATTACTACCAAGGCCGCGCCCGCGAGGGCCTCAACAGCCCCGGCGCCGCCGAATCCTACAAAACATTCCTCGCCATCAAAGAAAAAGGCGCTGGTGATCCGCTCGTCGCGGACGGCCAGCGCCGTCTTGCTTCGCACTAGCCGTGCGGTGAAAGAGACTGCTTTACGAATGTCCCTTGCTCATCATGGCGATGGTTGTGTTGTGACAGCGACCTCATTCGAGAAGATACTTTCAAGCCCCGAAGTGCTGATGGTATCCACCACGAAGAAATAAGTCGTATCCTCACTCAGTCCGGTGACGACGAATTGGTTGACGTTGCCGGCGGAGACAGTCGTCGTATAAACACCCGAGGACGTTCCGTAGTGAATGCGGTAACCGGCGACATCCTGCGCGGGGCTGGCGGTCCAAGTAAGCGTGATGATGGATGTTGTTTGAGGCGACCCGGTCAAGTTCGTGGGCGGCTGCGGAAGCACGGTCACGGTGTAATTCTGCGTAGCCGTCTCCGTCGGACTCCCACTATCGGCCACGGATTCAGAGAAAGTATAGTTCCCAGCCAGAGTTGGCGTCCCGGCCAGCGTATCCGTAGTGGAAGTGACCGGAGGCTGAGTAATGGTCAGACCCGGAGGGAAGTTCGCCTGAGTGATCGAGAACGAAATAGGTGGCGTCCCGCCGGAAGTGCCAATCGTCGCCGAGTATGGGGTGCCCTCAGTCCCATTCGGCAGTGTCGCCGTCGTGATCGCAAGCGCGGCGTTCACTTGAAGCGTGAACTGTACCGTGGTCGATTGCGGGGACGCACTGGTGTCGATCGCTGTGACGGAAACATTGAATGTTCCAGATTGCGTCGGAGTTCCCGTCAAAATTCCATTGGAAGTCAGGTTAAGGCCGGGAGGCAACGTGTCTCCCACCCACGTGACTTGACCCACGCCTCCGTGTTCGAGGAAGACCTGTGTGTACGGCACGTTCAGCACACCCACTGGCAAAGTGGTGGGAGTCGTCATCACGATCCCAGCCGGCAACGGCGCTGGATAAAACAGCTCCGAATTGGGCACCGTGACGGCCGGAACGGCATTGTTGACACCGCTGGCCAGCAGCACCGTGCCATCCGGCGCTACCGCTTCGCGCATCCCCGCCTGCACCGCCGTGAAATTCCCGCTTACGCTAAACGTCTGTGTTGCGGGGTTGTAGATGTCCGCGTTTATCCCGGCAGGTAGCGTCGCTCCACCTGAGATGAAGTCTGTGCCGTCACCCAGCAGGATCCCCGCGTAGTGTCCGCGAGCGACGCTCATGTTCACGGTCGGAGTAAATGTTCCGGTAGCAGGATTGTAAAGCTCTGCCGTTGGAGTCAGCACCAGTCCGCTTCCCGGTCCGGTGAGCCCTCCTGCAACGAGAACTTGTCCGGTATACAACAGAGCGGACGAATGATTCCCGCGAGCGGTAGTCATGTTGCCGGTCGGCGTAAAGGTGCCCGCCACCGGATCATAAATTTCCGCCGATGCCAGCGCATTGTTGTTTCCATCTAATCCGCCGCTGATCAGCACCTTCCCATTCGGCAGCAGGTCCGCGTGATGGGCCTGACGAACGCTGTTCATAGGCTGCGCGGTTGCCGTGAACGTATTGGCCGTGGGATCGAAAATTTCCGCGCTCGCCAATGTGTTCCCGCTGTTGTCGTTTCCGCCTGTAATCAACACCGTCCCGTTCGCCAGCAGCGTTGCTGCGTGCTCCGCGCGTGGTGTCGTCATCTGCGCCGTAACCGGGTTAAACACATTGTTCGCCACGAAATATATATCGGCGCTCGGCTGGGCATTTGTCGTGTCCGAATAACCGCCCGTCACGAGCACTTCTCCATTGAGCAGTAGCGTCACTGTGTGATCGACGCGCGACGTGCTCATCGTGTTGACCGTGCTGCTAAAGGTGTGCGCCACCGGATCGTACAGCTCGGCGCTAGCCAGTGAGCCGGTACCATCTGCGTTCCCTGCTCCACCAGTTAAAAGTATTTTTCCGTTAGGCAGCGCAATCACCATGTGATTGCGACGCGCTGTGATCATGTTTCCGGTTTCGCAGAAGCCGGTTACGTTGAACGGATTGGACACCGCCGACAAACCCGAAACCGAGGCCTTCAAGGCATAGCCATTCTGCCCATGATCGACGTTGAGAGTCGTGAATGTAGCGTTTCCATTGGCGTCTGTCTGCGTAGTGAGCGTGCCGCTAAGTGTCGCTGAGGCGCAGGGTGGCGTTCCGTTGAACGCCAGGTTCACCGTCGCACCAGCGATCGGCGCGTCCGTATTGTCAGCGACGTGAACCACAATGGGACTTCCGCCGATAACTTGTCCGCCCACGCTGTTCGCGGGCTGCGTCGTAAACGTCACATTGCCGCCGACCGTTCCCGTGAACAGGATTGTGTAGTTCGCGCTCACGGTCTGGAAGACTGGCTGCGACCCGTCGTGGACGCTGATACTGAACGTTATGCTGGACGCTTGCGGATTCGCGATCGTCAGCAAACCGCTGCTGGATAGCAACACACCCTGCGCAGGAGATGGCGGACCAAATCCTAAGCCGCCGATGCCGCCGCTCGCGTTGAGCTGAACTGAGTACGGCACTCCAATCGCGCCCGCCGGCAGTGTCAGCGGTGTTATCGCAATCACCGAGCCGATACGAATTGTCGGAGAATACGGAACAGACTCGGCTGGCGTCGCCGCATCCGTCGCTTTGATCGTTACGGTTGATCCTCCGGGGTTTGCAACCGTTGGCGTACCGCTGATTGTCCCGCTGGTCGGATTGATCGCCAATCCGGCTGGAAGACCAGTAGCCGTCCAGACGTACGGCGTCGTTCCGCCGTTGACTGCCAATGGCGTTGAAGTATAAGGCTGGCCCACAACTCCATCCGGCGGCGTCAACACAAACTGTTCTGTCAGCGGCGTCACGCTCACGTTTAACGTGTAGTTCTGCGTCGTGGTGTCTGCCGGCACGGCGCTGTCTGCTACTTGAACTGTGAACGGATAGCTCCCCGGCGTAGTCGCTTGGCCGGAAACCAGCCCCGATGAGCTCAGAGTAATCCCTGGGGGCAACGCGGCGGGAGCCGCGGACCAAGTGTATGTTCCTGGCTTTCCACCAATGGCCTGAAGTTGAATCGAATAGCCCGGATCGAGTCGGTCCGTGGCCGGGAGTGAAGTCGTAACGATGCTTACAGGCGAATAAACGGGAGGCGCAGTGAGGTTCGGATTTCCAGGATTTGCGAGGACTGTCGTTGTGTTGACGGCCTGTGGCACGGTAACAGGGCTGATCACGGCAAGCGGATTGAATGAAATTGTCGCTGGACTTGGGTTTACCACGCGCAGGGTGATGTAGGCCGTTTCCCCCGGAGCCAGCGTGACCGATGCCTCGTTGGGTGTCGCATTCGTGATGTCGGGATTGGTGATATTCGGATTCGAAGCCGTGAAAAGCATCGGGTTCGTGATGTTGGCAACCGTGATCCAATGCGTCTGCACCCCGAGCACGCAGTTCACAGCAACAGGCGTCTGATACAGCTTATTGATGAGCATCTGCAATACGATTCCGCTCGGCACCGTCCCATTTACCGCGGTCTTGACGGTGTACGACGCCGTGGTATTTCCATTGTTCGTAATCGGATACGTCACGTCTTGAATCGAACCATTCGTAATGTCCGGGTTCGTAATGTTCGGATTCGTGATGTTGGGGTTCGTTATGTTAGGATTAGTAATGTTAGGGTTCGTTATATTAGGGTTCGTGATGTTCGGATTCGTCGCGCTGACATTCGTCACGTTCAAATTCGTAATGTTCGGATTCGTGATGTTCGGATTCAGAAACGAAGTGTTCGTAATGTTGGGGTTCGTGATGTTCGGATTCGTGATGTTCGGGTTGGTGATGTTGGGGTTCGTAATGTTCGGATTCGTGACTTCGGCGTTCGTAATGTTGGGGTTGGTGATGTTCGGATTGGTGATGTTCGGGTTGGTGATGTTGGGATTCGTAATGTCGGGATTGAGGACGGCCGTCGACGTGAGGCCGTTGCTTACTACGGATCCACCGATGGCTGTGATCTGAGCTACGTTTACCGTGATGGTAGCCTCAGCGTTCGTGGAAGTTGCGAACACGCTGCGCGACACTGACGAGTACGGCGGTATGGTGACGTCCAGAGTTGTCAACTTCGAGAACTGCAAAAAGGATGCGGTGCCTCCCGTAGGCTGGCTCGCAATTGTGAAACGCACATTGAGCGGGGCCGCCGTTGAGTTCTGCGCTTCCACCGGAAACGCGCGCTGGAACGGCACGGACTTCCCGTTAAACGTGGTGTTGCCAAGCGGCTTCGCGTTCCCTGGCGCTCCTACTACCAGCCCGCCAGTAATCTGTGACGTATAAATGTTTTGATTGCGCATGCCTTCCTCTCCGGGCACGCAGGCCGGAAGAGGATTGCCGTTCTCTACGCTGATCGCACCGGCAACAACTGGCGCCGTATAATTTTCCCAACTTCCGCCGGGTGGTGGAGGCACAACGTCGCGATTGTCCGTCCACGTCGCATGGAAAAGAGGATTGACGCTGGGCATGAAGTTGTACGCCCACGAACTCCCACTTGGAACGAACGCCGGCGTTGGCACGATGTCGATGTAGTCGCCAAGAAAAGCTTCTTGCCCCGAATCGAAAAGCGGCAAGTTCGGAACGTTGAACTTGAACTGCTCAATGTCTTCCGTTTCCGGGTTGACGCAACAGCCAAACTCGTACTGCGACACCAGCACTGATGGGCCCAGCGTTATGGTCGGAAAGATCCCCAATTCGAGAACGCGCAGATCCAGCGTATGGCGCCGCAGCGTTAGTCCCGCATCATCGATAAAAGGTGTGAACACCTGGTTCTTCTCAGCAGGTGTCGCACCCGAAGCCAGTTCGCCCTGTGCTTCCAGCATTGCTGTGTAATTTCCGAGGCTCGCGGGGTTTGGCGTGTAGAAATCGGCGTAGTGATCCAGCCGGAGATCGTAATAAAGCAGCGTGAGCCGGCCATTCGCAAAAGTCATCGCCGGCATGATCTGATGCCCGCGCCCCGAAGGATTGGTCTGCGCGTTCTGCGACGGGTTATCCACCATGATGGCAGGTGTCCAGTGCGTGCCGTCCAGCGAGCCCGCTGCAACCACGCGCGCATCCCCGCTAGAACTCACTCCGCGGGCCGAAAACGCCACATACACAAATCCAAACATGTCCGTCGTCAGCGCAGGATACGCATTGGTGCGGAACGACGTGCCTGTGGTTCCCTGATCAAACGGCGTAAATTTCGAAATCTGCACCGGAGCGCTGAATGATTTCCCCGCGTTCGTCGACTGCGCAACCATGATCGCGTCGGAAAACCCAGTCGAAGCAAACTGTCGCCACGCGACATAAACCGCGCCGGTGAGCGGGTTAACAGCGATTGCGCTCCCCTGGCTCGTCGTCGTTCCCGAGTTGATTTGAATCGGCGTGCTCCAAGTCACGCCGCAATCCGTCGAATGCGTGATCATCAAGTGCGTTGGCGTGGAATTGGCTTTTGTCGCCGCGAGAAAATCCGTGTAGGCCAGATAAATATTTCCCGCTGCGAAAGATTGGTGCACGGAAAGCGATCCGCCGTTCGCTCCCAGGCCAGGCTCATTTGCCGTGAACGAACAAGTCGCTGCGCCGGCCCGCGGAATGTCCACCGCCATCGACGGCTTGTCCAAAAACTGCGTGCTATTTCCAGACGCCACGATGTGCGTATCAATATAGGTGATGGGATCGATTTGTTCGTTGTTGTTCAAATCGTTGTAACGCGCCACAAAAATCGAGCTCACCGTGCTTGCCGAAGTCGCGCTCGTGGCCCGGTCAAATGCCAGCCCCGCATAAAAAAACATGCCGTTCGTGCCCGCACGCACGACCGGATCAGCTGCCGCCTGAAACCGCCCGCTCAATGCCCCGCTATCCGTGCATTGCGACACGGCATACGGGCAACCGGGCAAAAGATTGCTCTGCCACGTAAACCCGCCATCGAACGACTTAAACAAGCCCAGCCAAGCGTCTCCTGTTTCTCCTCCGCCGCTCAGCACTTGCTCCAAATCCACCGACCGATAGTCGTTTGCGCCAGCCAGAATGTGCATGGGATTGCGCGTCGATACCGCCATCGACGGCTCGTTCTGCCGCTGCAAAAATGGATCGCCCGTGGGCCATTTCGTTCCCGAAACCATGTTGACGTTCTGCCCAGCTACTTGTGCAGCCGCGGGAGGCGCCGTCAGAAAAGCTGCAGCACAGGCCAATCCGAGGACGGCACAAAAAGCGCGTACGGACAATCTCATCGTAAGACTCCTAGAGGCAGTAGTATCTCGAAGCATAGTTAGAGCCCAGAAAGAATAGGCGCCGCTGCGGGGTATCCGAACAGACTTAGTAGGCCAGACTTCAGAGGGACGCGGCGGGGGACTAACCACGCACTGACCAACTGAGGCGAAATTCTGTCCTGCATCCTCCGTTATGTCAAGAAAAGATTCGTGCCGCTAACTTTCCGAGCTTTTATGGAAGATTCGAGGCCTTAGTGGACGCAAGAGCTGCGAAGGGTCTGCGCTTTTGAAACTTCCTCACGTGCAATCAGCGATCACACAATGCGAGGGTTCTTGTTCGCCAGATCAGTCGGTGAGGAAGATTGCGTGCCGCCCATCCCCGTCGGCCAAGTAACCGCTCTGCTCTTGTCCTATGCTTCTACTTGTATGGCTGTTTGTACGCAGTTCCGGACGTGCGCAAGTGGCTTCCAGGGTCTGCCAAAAGAGCGGTTGTAATCGACAAAAGCCTTGAACTCGTGCAGTAGCGAATAAAAATCATCGAAGATGATGATCGATCCCGGTTTCAGGTAGTTGTTCAGGGTGGCCAGCACGAACAGCGTCGACGAGTACAGGTCGCAATCCACATGCACTATCAATTTCTTCTGCAACTTCACCTTTTCTAGAAAGCCGGCTACGGTCTCCTGAAAGACTCCTTTTATGAATTGCACTCGTGAATCTGTAATTGGGGGAGCATTACCATTGGTGGAAAATGTCCCGGCGGGTGTTGCTGCCGTCCAGTCTTCCGGTAAACCGGTAAACGTATCGAAACCAAAGAATCGCGTT
This sequence comes from uncultured Acidobacteriota bacterium, assembly GCA_963784015.1. Lineage (GTDB taxonomy): Bacteria > Acidobacteriota > Terriglobia > Acidiferrales > UBA7541 > Acidiferrum. The sequence continues at coordinate 863,186 of CAWAPX010000013.1, read as the reverse complement.
TCCGGGTTCTTGTTCAGCTCGGTCCACAACTGGATGGATTCGCCTTTCCAGACCCCAAACTCCAGGAAGTCATGGGACCCGCCCTCCACGATGCTCTTCGAGACGTAACGGTGCATGTCCGATCGATTCGCGAAACTTGGAGTGGAAGCTTGGAATAAAGTCCGAATCTTGATGAAGTCCACGTTCACGTTGACAGCATCGAGGAAGTTGATCTTCTTTGGGAAAAAACGATATAGCAGGTCCCTCCTGGAAGATGGTTGTGAGCCGTTTTCGGTAATCCCAGTTAGAGTCGCCATGGCGGAACCAACATGATTACCCTTAGCCCCTAGTGTGGCTATACCGTGTACGCTGTATGTCCCGGTGTGCAACTAACGCGCTATCTACCTGTAGCGAGCGCGTGGCGAATCCATCTCTTCCTCATTGTCCCGGTAGGCCTATATTATTCAACAAGAAACTCGAACCGAGAGAGTCGCAGATTCGCGACGCGTCTATATACCGGGAAGACGGTATTCACAACTTTAACAGGGAGTGTTTCAATCGCGTTGCTAATCGCTGTATCAGTTGGAGTGTGCATGTTAATACGCTGGGTGAACCACGCCTCATTTGTTCTGGAAACTGGAAAAGTAAAGCTGATCTGTGACCCTTGGCTCGAAGGGACAGCCTTCAATGACGGCTGGCGCCTGGTAAGCCCCACGAAATTCGCCTACGGCGATTTCGCCGACGTGACGCATATCTGGTTTAGCCATGAGCATCCCGATCACTTTTCGCCTTCGAACCTGCGCAGTATTCCGGAGGAATTTCGCCGCCGCATCACTGTTCTGTTTCACCGCACCAAAGACAAGCGTGTGATCAAGGTCTGCGCAGCGATGGGCTTTGCTATACGTGAGATGAATCCTGAGGAGTGGATAGATGTTGACGGCGTTCGCCTGATTTGCGGGCTAAACGGCCAGATCGATTCGTGGCTGGGAATCGATGCAGAGGGAACCAAGATTTTAAACATGAATGATTGCGTCTATGACACGTCTCGTGAGCTTAGAAACATCAGCGACCTTATGGGGCCGATCGAAGTACTGCTCACTCAGTTTTCCTATGCCAACTGGATCGGCAATCGAGATGAAAGCGAAAGGCACCAGAAAGCGGCCGAAGATAAACGAAAGGAAATGCGCAAACAGGTCGAAATGTTCAAACCTAGGTGGGTGATCCCGTTTGCGAGCTTCGTGTGGTTCTCGCATGAAGAGAATTTTTATATAAATAAAGCAGTCAATCGCATCTCCTCGATATTCCGCTATTGCGCCAAGGAATTGAACGTTAAGCCCGTGGTGCTATATCCGGGTGATGTGTGGGAAGTGGGGAAACCTCACGACTCGGATGTGGCCCTGGCAGCGTATGAGGCAGACTACGATCGTGTGCTCAATGGCGAGCCTAAGGATAGTGCTGAGCGCGTATCCGACGCTAAACTTTTGGAAGCTGCTACGCAATTCAGCGCGAAACTCAAACAAAGAAACAACGGTTTTTTGCTTCGCATAATGCCGTCGACAACGGCGTACCTCACAGACAAAGATCAAACTGCGGTTTTGTCTTGCAATGGCCTCCGGCTCTTGCCGGGGCAACCGAAGCAAGCCGACATCCACTTGGGATCTGATTCGCTGGCTTATTGTCTGCGATACGGATGGGGCGGCGACACCTTACACGTGAACGGGCGATATCAGGTGCCCGCAGGCGGCAATGCGACCCGATTCTTTCAGATATTTAGGATCGCAGGCATAAACACGGCGGACGAACCGCTCACTATCCCTCTCGCCGTCACTCGTGGACTTCAGAGGCTAGCCCGACCGTTGACGAGACGCTTTGCCAATTAGGTCAACTCGTTGGATAGGTCCCCACCTCCGAAATTGCTTTGTCCCGTGAACGAACCAGCGGCATTTCTCTCCCGCGGGCTGTCACCTTCTCAACGGACTCGATCTCGCCCTTTCGCACCAACAACGCATCATTGAAGTTGTTGACCGTAGTACAAACGTGCCGGGGCAAGAGATAGAGCGCTTCGCCAACCGCGGGACTGGATGCTCCCTCCAGGACTTGCAGAGGCAAATGCTCCTCACTAGGAGAAAGTGGCGTTAGCTCGGAGTGTCCCATTACAACGCAGGTAGGCACGCCGGAGTCTGCCGAGACGGACTTGTGCCCACCATCGCAGGTGACAATGCCAACGCGGGGATGGCTCACCACGCGCGTCAAAACCAGCACCGCCGGCCGATAGCCGTACTCTGCCGGAAGCTGCGCCAGGCTCGACGCATCGCAATAAACCACGGTGCCTGGCGATACGCGGTGAACAAACCCTGCATTGCGAAAGCCCTCGAAGGAAAGCGAACTGGGCAGCGTGGGCGTTCCCGCCGTAATTACTTCCGGCACGCGAATTCCAATGCGCTCGATCTCGCTCACGATTTCGATCAAGCGAGCGTAGCCGTGATGTGCGGCAATCGTGCGCTCCCGCATGTCCGGCTCCCGATGCTGCCCATCGTAATAATGAACGCCGCGAAACTCGAGGCCGCTGGCCCCAATCGCCTTCGCCAGATCGAAAACCTCGGCACCGTGTCCCTCGTCGATGCCAGTCCGGTTCATGCCGGGATTTATATCGATGAAAATTCCCAACCGGCTGCCGCGCCATTGTTGCAACTGTTCGGGGTTCTCGGCCAAAACGGAGATGCGCACCTGGGGAAACTGCTCCGCTATCTCCCGCACGCGCCGTGCATTCGCGCCGATCACTGGATATGCCACCAGTACATCCGCTGCGCCGGACTGGCACGCCACCAAAAGCTCCAGAGTCGTCGCGCATTTAAAATTGCGAACGCCGCGCTCCACCAGCATCAGCAACGTATAGCCCAGCTTCGCCGTCTTGATGTGCGCGCGCCAGCGATCGCCATCGCCGCCTAGCAGCGCCAGGGTGCGCTCAATGTTGGACGCAATATATTCTGGATACACGACGAGGGCAGGAGTCATCACGTCGTCGAGGTTGGACACCGTATAGCTCGGATCCCAAGCGTATTCACTGATCATGGTTTTTTGAGCAGTCATAATGTCCTAGATGATAGCGCGCAAATCGTCGATTCCCCACTCTGTCTACGCCGGCGATACGGCGCGTTTGTTGCTTTTTTTTGTGGTTGCAGAAGTGCCGGTCTAAAGACCGGCGCTACGTTCGAGTGCGATTCACCTTAATATGATCGAGTCGGCCGATGACGCTTTCGGACCGATCGCGCGTATTTTTGACAATGGCGACCGGGGAACGCCAGTGGGAGGATCAGGAAAAGCAGTGCTGTTGTCCTTATCGTGTTCGGAAAGGAAGTCCATGCGACTATCTGTCATCAGCCTCTTAGCATCAGCCCTGCTGCCGTCGTTAGCCCAGGCGCAAGCGCCTGTTTTCGCGATTACTCCAGAAGAAAGCACGATTAAGTTCTCCGTGAAAGCGTCGGTTACTCTAGAGGGCAGATTCGACAAGTGGGACGCCACTCTTACGTTTACGTCGCCTGATGCTTCGACAGGCGTCCTGGACATCAAGATTCAAGCTGCCAGTGTGAATACCGGAAGCGGCATCAAGGATGACAAGTTAAAGAGCAGAGATTTTTTTGACGTCAAACAGGATCCGCTGATTACGTTTAAATCGACGAAGATTGTGCGGACAGGTCCCAACACATACGCGGTGCAGGGCAACTTTACAATACGCGGAGTGACCAAAGCCGATACGCTGACGCTAACGGTTGACCCGGAGGGGAAAGCTTCAGGCGATATTAAAGGGACAATGGCCTTCGACCGCAGGGACTACGGGATGGACAGTGGGATTCCATTCATCAGGATCGCCGATCGCGTCGAGGTAACTATCGCCCTTCAGGCGAAGCGAGTCAGCGGACCTCCCGTGATTTTCAAACCATAGCTAGCCCGGAAAAAATGGCGATCTTTCTCTTACCACTCTTACCATTCTTACTACTCTTACCAACGGAAGCGAATCCCAAGTTGGATGATGCGCGGCGTGACAACTCCGGCGGGCCCGCCGAGTCCGCTGAAGTTTTTGGCCGCGTCAAACGTGGCTCTCTGAAAGTTGGCCAGCGTCAAAGCCTGTCCATTGGCCCCAAGGTATAAGCCCGTGAACGGGTTGAGGCAACTGGCCGTGCAGTTGAAGTTAGGATTTGGCGCGCCGTTTAGAGTCAGCCTTGGCAGGGGCAAGAGGTTCAGCGCGTCGAAGGAATTATTGAAAATGAATAGCGGGTGGTTGAACACGTTGAAGACATCCATCTTCAACTCCAGGCTCGCGGATTCCCATTTGGGAATTTTGAACGTCCTCGTAAGTGACAAGTCGAACCAGTATAGAGGCAGGCTTTGGCCCGCATTGCGGACGAGATTGCCGTTGATGTACTGAAAGTCCACAGGCGTACCTGTGAAGCTGTCCACGGGACCAGACGTGCTAGCTCCGGCAGGCGCCGCGAATGTGGTCTGCAATGCGGCGCAATTCGCCAGTCCTGCCGCAGTGCAGGCAGTGACGCCAGCGGGACCAACTTCCAGGTTCGTGCCCGCTATCGAGCCAATATTCGTAGCCACCAATGCGCCTAAAGGCGCATGCGCACAACCTGTCACGGCCGATCCCGCTGTACAGATGTTCGGTCTCTGCATAGTTTCGCTGCCGAGGTCCGTAAAATTTAGCCCTGCGAAGGACGCATCACCTGTGGAAACGGGATACGGTCGCCCGGATTGCAGAGTGCCCAGCACGCCGAATGTCCAGTTGTTCAGGATCGTGCTGACAACCCGGGTGTGTAACAGGTCGTTTGTGTCAGCCACGAAGTTGAAGTTGACCAGGTTCCGAATATCATTCAGGGCGGAAGCATTGTCCAGATGAAGTGGGGCGAGTGGATTCCCAGGTTCAGAAAGACCGAAGAAGTCCTCTCCGTTGTCCAGAGTATGTGACCACGTGTAGTTGGCCTGGAACTGGAAGTGGTGCGCCATCCGCTTCACTGCCGTGATTACAAGTGCGTTGTACCCCGACTCGCGATCGCTGGAGACCGTCCGGATAGGGCCAAAAGCTGGATTGGGAACGCCCGGCATGTAGAAATAACCTGGATGGGCCGGGTCGGGGATCGGCGTCGGGAAGTTGGTATCCGTTTCGCCGAACAAGCCGTGGGCAAACACGCCTTGGTAACCGATGCTATAGGTGAAAGAGGATCCCAGCTGGCGCTGGTATACCAACGAAGCCATGGTCATTTGCGGGTTTTTGAGCGTTGGCGATATAGGACGCACTCGGCCGTAGAAGTCGATCGGCTTGAAAAGGTCTAAGAGAGCAGCGCTCGGTTCGTTTGGATAAGCGTTGAGGACTTGCCGACCCGTAGTAACTCCGTCATTCCCAATCGAACCCGGAGTGATGTTCTGCGTAAAAAGCGTATCGCCGTTGAAAATTAGCGAATTGACCATCACATTGAGATCGACCATTTGCGTAATTCTGGCGCCAGCGGCACGAATCACGGATTTGCCGGGATCTCCGAAGAGCCAGTGCATGAATCCATGCTCAAAGATCGGGCTCCAGGCGATGCCCAGACGCGGTTGCCAATTGTTGTTGTCTGAGCCGCAGACCGGAATCAGACCATTGGATTGCAAGCAGCCTCCCGGCACGTGCGGCTCGGGGAGAGTTCCACCTGTGAATGCACCAGCTTCTTTGTCGTAGCGCAAACCATAGTTCACGGTAATGTTGCGCCGGAATTGCCAGCTATCTTGGGCGTAGAATCCATAGATATTATCGTTCGTGTTTACAGCGCCCGGTCCTAGGCCGATCGTGAATTGAGATGGGCACTGGCCGTCGGCTTGAGGGAACAGCGAGTTAGTGCAAGGGCCTGGCGCAAAGTTGGAGTATTCGCCGTAGTGAAATTGTTGAAGCAAGGCATCGATCGGGAAGTGGCTAATGTTCACGCCGAACTTGAAGGCATGGGTACCACGCGTCCAAGACAGATTGTCGATGTACTGGAAACGGTTCTGGAAATCGCCCTGCGGGCAGCAGTAGTCTGCACCGACATAAGCGTTAGACAACACCTCCCCAGGTAAGGTGCTCACTGGCACGGTCGACAGGAGGAAGCGATGCCAGAAAAACCGTGCCTCGTTGACGATGTGAGGTGTCAACGTAGAGATCAGGCCGATGTTTAAGCCAGAGTCGTGAATGGTCGAGTTGACTAAGCCGGTTGGGTCGGTGCTCCCCGGCGGCGTATTTATCAGCACGTTGGACGATGTATCGCGCTGCACGTTGTAACGCGCTGTCAGGAGCTCTTTGCCGGTAAGAATGGCATCCACTTTCGCGGACCACAGCAATTCGCTGACGGGTTGATTGATGGTGACGCTGGTTCCAAACGGCAAAGTGGTTACTGGAGCGCCCTGCGCGGTATCCTCGAGGCTCGTGAACCAGAACAACCGGTTTTTCACAAACGGTCCACCCGCCGTGAATCCATACTCATGCTTGAAGAAGGGGGCGCGGCTTGTCGGATCGCTCAGGTTGTAGAAGAAAGTCGACGCTCCAAAGTTGCGCCCGCGGAAATACGCATGGAGGTCGCCGTGAAAGCCGTTCGTTCCGGATTTGGTCACGACGTTCAGAATGATGTTTCCGGCCTGGCCGTATTCCGCGTTGTAGTTGTTCGTCAGAACCTCAAATTCCTTTACCTCTTCCACCGATGCGCCGAGAGCGTCGCGCGCGACGAGGATCTGCGCCTCATCCCAGATATTTCCGCCGTCCACATTCACCTGGATGCCGCGGTCATTGAAGCTGCCTGGACCAACGAGATCAGAGGAATCGCTAGAGTAGTCGTACCGCACTCCCGGGGCCGACACTGCCAAACCTTCGAAAGCGTTCGACACGCCACCGACTGCTTGATAGGACGTCGTCGTCGGAAGATTTGCCACATCCTTGTCGCCGATCACCGTCGACACATCCGTTTTTGTTCTCTCGACGAGCGGTAGCTCCGTAGTGACGATCACCGTCTGGGTTTGCCCCGCAAGCCTCAGGTTAAAGTTGATATCGAGGTCTTCTCCAACCTGCAATTTCACACTCTTCGCTTGAGATGTGGCAAACGAGCGGGCTTCGATGGAGAGGTCATAGATTCCCGGAGGTAGGTTGTCAAAACGGTAGATGCCCTCCGAGGTCGTTTGCGTCAGCATTGTCATTCCGGTTTCGACGTTGGTCGCCGTTACCGTCGCTCCGGGCACCGACGCGCCGTTCAAATCTTGGGCGTAGCCTGTAATCGTCGCGTAAGACGCACTCTGGCCGTGGGCACCGAAGGCCGTTAGCAGCAACAACGCCGCCACGCCGATGATGCTCTTGAGGCAGACCATCACCCTGCCGGAAACCCGGAAATTTTCTTTGAGTGCACGGGCCGCAATAGCAGCCAGAAAAAGAAACACAGCGAGTACAGGAGACTTCATCGGGGGCTCTCCCCAGTGCTCGCACCCTGTAACTAGTTCCGCTTCGAGCGCAAATTGTTGGGTAGCATATTCTTATCGGTAGGGTGAATCAAGAGACTAGCCGGAAGGATGAGGCTAGCAAACGGTTTTTATGAGGTTTTGCGGCTCGCATGCGGTAGCTCACGGCGTGCTCAGAAATGCAGTTTAAGCGTGAACTGTGCCGACCGTGGACCGCCAACCGCGTACAGTGGGTTCTGACCGGTAATGGTGCCTGACCCGTCGAGATTCGCCGTTGAGCCGGGGCATACCTTGCCAAAACTTGATTGTGCAGATCCGCCCTGATACCCCCAGAAGCCGTCTGGGTTGCACCCCGCTCCGGGGAGCCCGAACATCGGATGGTTGAACACGTTGAAGTATTCCGCGCGCACATCGAGCTTCACTCGTTCGGAAATGCTGAACTGACGGCGCAGGGCTAGATCGGTCTGATCGATCGAGTACGGGCTGCGCAGCCCATTTCTTGGGAAGTCTCCGTTTTGCCCAACGGGTGGTGCTGCAAAGGCTGCCGGATTCAACGCTTTGCCATCCGGTTGCGTGGGATCAGCGATCCAGTAGGGTTGACCGGGCACGATGTTGGGCTGAACGAAATTATATTCGGACTGGGGCGAGAGCCCCCCGACCGTTACGTTGATCGGCGGCGCCGAACTCGCGCGCACGATTCCGTCCACCGCCCAGCCTCCCAGGATGGCTCTGGCCGTGCGACCCCAGGATGGCGTTGGTACCTCGTATGAGATGGCGCCCGCGAAGCTGTTGCGAATGTCAAAATCCGACGGCGACAGCGGTGGCAATACGACGTCGCTTACGCTTGTTGCCTCCAGACCAGCCGCATCAGCGGAGCCCACATCGCTAGATTTCGCCAGCGTATAAGACGCCAAGGCTTGCAGCCCGTGCGAAATTCGTCGCTGGAACTGGACCTGCAATGCATCATAGTGCGAGTACCCGGCGTTCCGCGTTACCTGAATCGGCCCTCCATTGAAAGCTGGCGGCGTAATGGCGTCCTGCCGCAACAGCCGTCTACCGTCCGACCCGACATAGGTTGCCGTCAATGTTTGTTTCGCTCCCAATTGCTGTTCAATGGCCGCATTCCACTCCAAGGTGTAGGGTAGTTGCAGGTTTGGATCGACAGCGCTTAAAAAAGCCCCGCTGTTGATGACCGTTGAGAATGGCGGCGGCTGCAAAGCTGGGTTGCTCGGATCGAAAGGCACCGGTGGTGATGCAGAAATGAATTGGTTGATCTGGTATGGAAACCCAAAGGCTGCGTAGCCGACGTTCCCGTAACCTAAATCATAGAAGACGCCAAATCCTCCGCGCACCACGGTTTTGGGCGTGATCTGGTACGCAGCTCCAATTCGCGGAGCGAAATTGTTATACCTGGTGTGCCAAAGAGGTCCTGGCACCTCCGCCAGCCGGTCCGCGTTAAAAATTCCCTGCAGCACATAAAGGGGTTCGTCTGATGTATCAGAAACCGGCGGCGTGTTGATCTCCCAGCGCAACCCATAGGTCAGCGTCAGGCGATTTGTGACCCCCCAGGTGTCCTGCGCAAACAGAGAGAAGTTGTTCACGATCACCGAAAAAGGCCGGTACGAAGACAGAAGGACTGTGTCCGACGTGCCTGCCACCAGCTCCGCGTACCCAGAAGGGAAAAAACTGTAATCGGTACCTTCCAGCGAGGTCGGGTTTAGACGACGATAATCGATGCCGAACTTAAATTGATGTACGCCAACGACCCAGGAGAATGTGTCCACAAAGTTGAGTTGCCGTTGCACATTGGAATATTCGGTACCCGCCCGGACATCCATGTTGCCGTCGCCGATGGACCCAAGATAAACAAGAGCCTGGCCTTTGTCTGGGCGATAAACGGATGAGGCCGGGAACAACACGGAAGTAGGCGGCGCCACGCCGCCATAAAAGTCTGTAAGGTCGGTTATGAAGGCGCCGGTGTAGCGGCTCCAGTTTGCGCGGAAGTCGTTCACCATGGTGGGGGCAAGCAAGATAGTTACCCCGGCGGTAAGCGTGTTCGCATTCGCGTTTTCGTACCCCAATTCCTCCATGCGCCGATAGGTGCCATAAGAGGGCGCGTGAACATAGCGCGCGAATAGCGTGATTTTTTTGCTGAAGTTCTGGTCGATGCGGATACTGGTGGCGTTCAGCGAGGAAGGATTGGAATAAGCCACGGTGAGGTTCGCGAGGCACGGATTTGTGATGTTATTGCACGTGGGGTCGATGAGAGGTGCGTTCGGAGGCGGAAGCGGCAGGGCATCGACAATCGGCTGATAGACGGGCGCGACCGCAGCCCGAGCCGACGCCGTAAAGAATTCGCCCGTGGCCGTCTGCGGGAGCCGCAGCCGCAGCCCTTCGTACGAAAAGAAGAAGAAAGTTTTGTCTTTGCGGATGGGGCCGCCAATCGTACCGCCAAAGTCATTCTGGCGTTCCGCGGGTTTGGGAAGCGGCGGAGCGTCAAAATAGTTTCGGGCGTCGAAAATGTCGTTCCGCAGGTAGTCAAACGCTGTTCCGTGGAACTGGTTACCGCCGGATTTAGTGACGATGGAGATTTGGGCTCCTGGAGTGTGTCCAAATTCAGGCGGGTATGACGAGGTCTCGATGCGGAACTCCTGCATGGCATCTACGGAAACCAGTCCATTCGTGCCGCCTTGGGCGGTGAAACCTGGTATCGCGGCCCCCAGAGTCTGACCGAGGCCACTGATGTTTACGCCAAAATTGGCACTCACTCCATCGATCATGAAGTAGTTCGCGTCGCTGCGCTGGCCATTCGCGCTGAACTGGCCTTGCCCGAGATTTTGCGAGGTGAAGACTATGCCCGGCGTCAGCGCCATCAGCGGCTGGAAGCTACGGCCGTTCAGTGGCATGTTGGCCACCAACTGCTGGTCCACCACCGTGCTAACTGCCGCTGAATCGGTTTGCAATCCGAAAGAGTCGCCCAGAACAGTCACGGTTTCCGACGCGGGACCGAGCGCGAGGGTGAAATTTTCGCTGACCGCATCCTGGACATACAGCTGCAGGCTGGGTTGGATGACCGTACGAAAGCCTTCCTTCTGAATGCTTAGCCTGTAGATGGCAGGATGCAGGTCGGGCAGGACGTAGATTCCGTCCTCATTGCTGGTGACGGTGTTCGAGACGCCAGTCTCGATATTGGTGATCTTGCATTGTGCGCCCACGATGACGGCGCCGGTCAAGTCGGTCACCCTGCCAGAGATGCGGGCGCTTTCTGTCTGCGCGATGGCCGCCACTGCGGACAGAAGTAGAATCACAACGAGTACAGGAGACTTCATCAAACATTCTCCCTAGTGCTCGCACCTGGCAACTAGTTCCGCTACGTTTTCAATGTGCTGGGTAGGGTATTTCTACGGATGTGTTGACGCAACTAGACAATTTGACAGGGGGCAGCGCGGGAGGAGAGAGGTACCGCGGGGGATCTTCCGGTTAGTGTGCGTTTCGGGTCGTTACCGGTGGTTGGCCTCCCCCAAGTAGGCATAGAGCATCTTTTGACCGCTGGGTTGCTTGCCGCCAGCTGCAGGCTCAACCGTGACAAATACGGAATTGATCTTTCCAACGAGCTCGGGGTCATCCACTTTCATTACCCACCGCCCATGTGCCTTGGCATCTACCCGCAAAAAGCCCAAGCTGCGCGATGTGTTCTTTCGGGCTTCGGGGACGGCCCAGACCTGGAAACCGCGCTTTGCGTCTAAAGCCCCCTCTTCATTCAAATCGAACGCATAGAAGGTAATAGACTTGCCTTCAGTAAGGAAAACGCGGCCAAAAGCCCTGTTGGTGTTACCATTTGGGTCCGTGTCGCGGACGTCGATGACGTGCAACTGGCGGGACGCCATCAGCTCACGGACATCCTTACCGGCAGCCACGAGTTGGCGCTCCATATCGAGCGTGGCGCTCGCAACTCGCAACTTATCAGAGAGTTGCGCGATACGAACTTCTTCCTCCACAAGCGAGGCTTCGTCGTTGAGGCGCAGTTGATTCACGTGAGCAGCCTCGTCTTTTGCGTCTGCCAGCAGTTTCTCCTGGTTGCGAGCTTCGTCGAGCAATTGTGCGTTCTGGCTGGAAGACCTTTCGGCGTCTCCTCGTGCTTGATCACTGTTGCGGCGAAGATTCTCGACCGTGCTGGTTGCGTTGCCCAATTCGGTACGCAGATTCTGGATTTCGCGCTGGCTCGCCGTGAGCGAGTCGTTTAGCTTGGAAAGGCTTGCAGCGAGCGCGGAGTTCTGCTGCTTAAGCTGTTCAACCTGCTGCCCTTGTGCCGATTCCCGGGAGGCGGGATGCCAGTAAGCTCCAAAGAAGACTGCCGCGACAATCGCGGTGACCAGTGCGGCCGCGGCTGGAACGAAGAGGCCAAAGCGCCTCCCAGGATGCCTGATGGATCCATCGACGCTGGGGGAAAACGCGACACCTTCGAGCCTGGCACGTTGAAGGAATCGCCCGCGGAGTCCGCTATCGGGCCGCGTCTTTGCGATATCAATGAACTCACGAATCGGGCTCACAGTAAGCGGCATGCCTGAGGAAACGAGTCCGCTGAATTCCTCCTCGGCTTTTTGGCACTCCACACAATCCTTGACGTGTCCGCGCAGCTCCACGAGCTCCTCATCCGACAGGAATCCGCCTGCTTTCAGGACGGCTAGCTCTTCGAAATGGGAATGATCAGTCATGGCCGCCAGCTGTCTTCCCCTTCTCCGGTGTGCGTCCCACAAAGGAACGCAGCTTCTCAAGCCCCCGATAATAGTGGTGCCGTACATTCGATAGAGAGTCGCCCATCTTGTCGGCGATCTCCTTCATCGAGAGCCCGTTATAGCTAGCCAGTTCAACCACTTGCTTTTGAGGGCCGTTCAGCGTGGCCAGCCCCTGCTTCAGAAGATGGGTCAACTCATTGTGTGTGAACTTGCCTAGTGGGGTGGGCGTTTCAGGCAAGTGAGTTTCGACCTCGTCCAGATTGGTCTGGTCGTAGAATTTCCGCGCATGCAGGTGTTGCTTGCGGTTGATAGCGCGATGATATGCGTACTGGAGAATCCACACTTTAGTAGTGCCTTTGGCGGGGTCAAATTGTGCCACCGACCGGAAAATTTCCAGGAAAACGTTTTGCATGACGTCCTCCGCTTCTCCCGGATCGCGAACTATTTTCAGGGCAATACTAAGGATAAGGCGGTGGTATCTATCGAACAGGATAGCCAGAGCGTCGTTGCAGCCAGCTTGTAAGTGAGCCATTAGCTGGGCATCGTCCAGCCCCTTCAACTTATCGAAAGTTGGAGCCTGAACAGAGCGCGTGAAGGGGGAGCTGGCGGACGGGAGCTCAGATTTGGTCAACGAACCATGCCTGTGGCGCCATCTCCGGGATGGCAGGACTTACTAGGGAGGCTAACTTATATTAGGAAATGTCTCAAAAGGCAACTGTAAGAACTGCTGCTTTACAGGAAGCTAGCAAAGGTCAAGATTCAGTAGAGCACGAAACAAAAGATATCGCCTCCTAAAATCGGAACGGGTATAATTCCGCGGTTTTTGAAGGGCTCTAGCTTAACTGTTGTGAGAAGAACAAGATGAAAGGTACTGTCAGGATCATCCTGGTAGATGACTTCAAACCGTGGCGTAGATTTGTCGCCGCATTGCTGGGAGAGAACCCTGACTGGCAGATCGTCAGCGAGGCATCGGATGGGCTAGAAGCTGTCCAAAAAGCCGAGGAACTCCAGCCAGACTTGATCTTGCTGGACATTAGTCTCCCAAAGTTGAATGGAATTGAAGCCGCTGAATCCATCCGCAAAATCGCCCCAGACTCGAAAATCCTGTTCGTGAGCGAAAATCGCGATTCAGACATTGCAACCGCTGCCTTAAGCGCGGGTGGGCAGGGGTACCTAGTCAAATCCGATGGTGCGACAGAATTGCTAGTTGCGGTAGAAACCGTTCTTGATGGCAAGCGGTTTATCAGCAGCACCTTCGTTGGTTTCGAGTTCGACACCCTTGAAAGGCAATCCAGCGGCGAATTCCGATAGGCCTGAACTCCACCCTTGTACAGGAGATGTTGCCGTACCCCCTGTGTTGGCGTCTTTTCCAAGTAGGCACAACTCGGTTTCCGGAATGGCAAATTCCGCAAAACCGCAGTCCAAGCAGACCGAGAGCCTCGGAAAAACAAAGACCGGAGGCTTGTCGAGATTCTTGAGTCCGGAAAGATGGACGTTGATCTCCGAATTAAATTTTCGCTGGTTCCCCGAACGGCAGGATTTGCATACCATAAGCTTCACCCCACGAGAGGCCAAGATTGAATACGAGCCCGAGGCTCGCTATGTCCGAGTGTGCCTTGCTGCCCACCGAATTGTGCCATCCAGTTTGTTAAAATCTGGCGACGACGGCGGCCGGGTGCATAGACAAGGTCCCGAGTGCGAGCTATAGGTTGGGACGCGGGGAAACCCAAGCTCGTAAGTCATTGATTTAATAGAGCGACCTGCCGGAATCGAAGCAACACCTGAACCTGCACAGGAGAGATCCGCACGCTGGGTGACTACCTCGCTGCTGCCTATCGTTAGCCGACAAGCAGGGTCTCGCCGGTTTCCCCACCGAACAGCGTTTCGTAGTGCTTCGCCTGGGCTCGTCCACGCTTTCGATACCTGTCCTCTCGACTGGCTCTCCCTGTTCGCTATGTTTTCCGGGAAAAGGGGTAGCGGCGGTCGTGCCCACAGGCAACAGCCACACGCGATGGGTTTGGGAGCCGGTGGCCAATTCTCCCTTAGCCAAAGTGTATTTCGCTACTTCCACCAGCCGTGTTCCCCTCCTATTGTGAATGTGACCCCGCCGCGAATGGTAAATGGCAAGGAGGGGTATCCAAATACGGCTTCATAGTGTTGGCTGAACAAGTTTCCAACGACCGTATATACCTTCAGATAATTGGTTACGGCATAGCTCGCACTGAGGCCGAACACCTGATAAGCACTGGCCAAATTTCGGTTGGGGAGCAGCATCGTATTTCCGAAATTACCATCTTCAAGAAAGGTGCTGCCGTCTCGGCGGCCCACCAGATATCCGTTCAAGGATGCATTGAATTTTTTGTGGCTGTAAAACAAAGCGAGACTTCCCGAATTTGGTGCTCGATTAAATGGCCGGGCCCCTACCAGGGGAGAGAACGCTCCGATAGGAATCGTTGGGAATTCGGGGTTAAATACCGGCTCTCCAAAAGCCTTGGTGATGACCCCATCGAGATACGTGTACTCACCTTGGACTAGAAACCCATGCCCGAGATCCATCTTGTATTCGACTTCCGCTCCTTTGGTGCGCTCCGAAGTTGCATTTACATACGCACCAAATATACCGGAACTGTTGACAAGGTCCGGGGGAACGCCTATGGAGATCAGCGCAGCAGGATCTAGAAATGAGATCAGATTATAAAAGTTGTTGTAGTAAAAAGTGGCACCCAAGATAGCTCGCCCGCTAAATAATCTCTGTTCAAGGCCGAAATCATAAGTTCGGCTTCGTTCGGGGCCAATTGGTCCTACGTCAAACTGTGCGATTTGTTCGGGTGTCAGGAGATTAATGAGTGCGCCACTCTGCTGTAAAGTGCTGGCCTCTTTGATTCCAGTGCCAAAATTAAATTTCAGTTTGGTCTCTCCGAGAAATCCGGCATTGGCCGGTCGCCTCAGGTAATACGCCATGGAGACGCGCGGCGTTGCCGCAAATCCGAAAAAGGAGTTGTGTTCGAGTCCGACTCCGAACGTGGTGAAGAAGCGGTGCGCGATACTCCCGTGACCTTCCAGAAATGTACTGTAATTATTTCTCGTGAAGCCATCACCGTTTTCGTGTTCGTAACGAAATCCAAAGACGCCAACCCAATCCTTAAAGAACTGGAAATCCGATTGGGCATATACAGATCGCCGAGCTTCATAGTCGGGGAAGCTCTGCGGATACGGAGGTGGCGGCCCAAAATCCAGAATGGCTTGGCCCGTCACGCTGTATCCATTTGCTCCCTTAATGGTAACGACATCGCCGAGGTAATTCCCCTCAAACGGTTCGCCGGTCGGCGACGGGTTGACGAAGTCAGTAGCGAACTGGGCGTACGCAAACTGCACCGAGTTGTGCCACTTCTTCGTTGTTTGATCCTGCATTGAAATTCCACCGTAAGTGTTTCGATTCGTTTGCCAGGAATTGTCCGGAATTCCATAGAACGACAGCGCGCTCGGTGAGCCGAGGCCGGTGGCAATATGTCGAAAGGTCGCTCGGAATGAAAGCGTTGGATCGACTTCCCATCCAACGTTCGCACTCACCGTATTATTCTGAAAATAATCGTTGGGGAGACTTCCTTGGGTATTGGAGTGAGAGAACTCGGAGAAATAATCAAAATTGCGGAAGAGTCCGCTTAGCGACGCCTCTTGATCTCCGGTGCTAAAATTTCCCCCATCCACGGAATATTGCACCTCCGGCAGAGGGGTAGTACCACGGGTAGAAGTAATATTGACCACTCCGCTTAGGGCATCGCTTCCGTAAAGTACGCTATTGGCTCCGCGCAAAACTTCCTCGTTTTCGATGCCGTTATTCGCCAATTGTGCAAAATCAAAGGATCCGCCGATGTCGTTTATTGGAATGCCATCGATCAGGATTTTGTTGAAGTCTGACTCGCCACCTCGGATGAACAACGAAGTTGCACTCCCGCGCTGTCCGGTTTGAACCACTTGCGCGCCAGGCACCTGCTGGAGATTTTCCGAGACATCAAGCCTGTTTAAGGCTTTGATTTCTTCATCATCAATTACGGTGATCGAGGCACCCACCTGTGGCTCTGGCATTGCTGTTCCTGTCGCCGAAACAACGATTTGTTGTGGCAAGGGACCGATGCGCAATGACACCACGAGTTCTTCTTGGTTCGAACCTTCGATCGATACGGGCGGCAATGTTTGCGTTGCGAACCCAGTGGCATCAACTCGAGGAATATAACGACCTGCTGTGGGGACTGTCAGCATAAACGTACCTGCTGCATCGGACTTCCCTTGCACAATCTCTTTGTCTCCCTGCAGCAACACAATGGTCGCGTCGGGAACTGGTTTCCCTAGTGGATCGATGATTTGCCCATGTAAGGAGAGGGGCGATTGTGCGCTTAGAGGGAGAGCAACCAGTGCCGCTACAGCAATCCAAACTATCGTCACCAAACGAAAGCGGTGGAGCAAAAAGACAAACATACGAGTCCTCCTTCGCCCTAGAAAGAGCGGACTATGGGCTTGGCGGGACCGGTCTCCTGACTCGCGACCTACTGCTTGGCGACTGCGCCTTCCCACCCGTAACGGGCAGTGGCTGATTGCAGTCTAAAACGGTCGCTTACAGTTGCAGGGCAGTGCCGGCTTTTCACCGGGCTTCCCGAACATCTCGCCAGCGAACTACTTTTTCGTGCTATCTACCGAATGATGCGGTTCTTCTTCGCAGCCTCTCTTCTATGAAGTCTTCGACACCCGTCTGAACGTGCCAATGCCTTTGGCAATTTGGAAACGCTCAACGGCTTACGCCATTCACATCGAATTAAAAAGAAAAACGGGCGATGTGTTTGTCATCGAATAAAACACAAACAACAAACCGCTAACCCTCAAAACGAACTTCTGGTTGGAACTTTGTCAGAGTCGTCATCGACACTCCCTTCGAGGTCGATTCGAATCGATGTGAACTCGGTCGGTCTCCTGGCTCGCGTTTCGTTGGATCGAAGCTGCCTTCCCAATGCATCTCTGCACCAGTGGCGTACTCGCTTCGCTCCTCCACGCTTACAGTGGCGGGGCCGCTCCGGTTTTGCACCGGATTCCCATACAACACCAAGTCCTTGGAGTTATACGGTACCCTGCAGAATTCCGTCAAGTCCTCGAATTAGGGACAGACGGTCAAATAGAAGTTCAAATTTGATTTGCGAGACGCGAAGCGATCCCTCTAGCTAGGATCGTAGTTTAGGTTTGGCCCGAGCCATCGCTCGACTTCGGCAACGCTCATTCCCTTGCGCTTGTGGTAGTCGTCGACCTGATCGCGGCCGATTTTTCCGAGACTAAAATATCGTGATTCAGGGTGAGCGAAGTAGAGCCCGCTCACGCTGGACCCAGGCCACATCGCAAACGATTCAGTAATCAGCATCCCTGTATTCTTCTGAACATCAAGCAACTGCCACAACGGGCCTTTCTCGGTGTGATCTGGACACGCCGGATAGCCCGCCGCGGGCCGAATGCCGCGATACTTTTCTTGGATCAAGTCCGCGTTACTCAGGCCCTCATCGAGTCCGTAACCCCATTCGTCCCGTACCCGTTTGTGCAGGCACTCGGCGAACGCTTCGGCTAGACGGTCGGCGATAGCCTCGGCCATGATGGCGTTGTAGTCGTCATTTTCGGCTCGGAACCGGTCGCACAATTCTTTGAGGCCAATTCCACTGGTCACTGCGAAGGCACCGATGTAATCCGCCAGACCAGTTTCTTTCGGTGCAATAAAGTCGGAGAGCGACCGACACGGTTCGCTGCCTTCCCGGTTCGCTTGCTGACGCAGAAAATGGAATCGATCGAGAACGTTTTCGCGTTTGCAGTCGGTATAGAGTTCGACGTCGTCTCCCACAGCATTCGCGGGAAATAAGCCATATACACCGCGCGCTGTGATCGACTTTTTCTCGACCATCAGATCCAGCAGCGCGTTGCCTTCAGCGAATACCTGGCGGGCTTGCGCACCGCGATCTCCCTCTTCGAGAATGCGCGGGTAAACGCCTTTCAGTCCCCAAGTGTGGAAAAACGGCGTCCAGTCGATGAACTCGCGCAACGTCGCCAAAGGAAAGTCGTCCAAGACACGCACACCGGTAAACGCAGGCACCGCCAAGTCTTCGACTCGCCATTCGATGAGAGTCCGCCTTTTGCGAGCCGTCTCAAGCGGAACCACCTGTTGGCGCGGCGCCGCGTGAACCTTGCGAAGTGCCTCATAGTCGGCACGATGCTGTGCGACGAACTCCGCTTTCCCTTCGTCACTCAGGAGGCTGGTCGTCACCGGTACAGCCCGACTTGCGTCGAGCACATGCACCACGGGTTCGCTGTACTGCGGCGCAATTTTGACAGCTGTGTGCGCGCGGCTCGTGGTCGCGCCGCCAATAAGCAACGGCAACTTGAAACCCTGACGCTCCATCTCGCGTGCCACGTGCACCATCTCGTCGAGAGACGGCGTGATCAGCCCGCTAAGTCCAATCATGTCCGCGTTTTCTGCTTTGGCGCGTTCAAGAATTTTTTCGCACGGGACCATGACCCCCATGTCGATCACTTCGTAGTTGTTGCAGGCCAGGACGACGCCAACAATATTTTTCCCGATGTCGTGCACGTCGCCTTTAACGGTCGCGAGGACAATTTTCCCCTGCGCCTTTACGGTCTGCCCCGCCGCGGTCATCGCCGCTTTCTCAGCTTCCATGAATGGCGTCAGGTGCGCGACAGCTTTTTTCATCACACGCGCCGACTTCACAACCTGTGGCAGAAACATTTTCCCTGCGCCGAATAAATCACCGACCACACTCATGCCGGCCATTAACGGGCCTTCAATGACCAGCAAAGGCCGTCCTAACTTCACGCGAGCTTCCTCCGCATCAAACTCGATGAAGGCGTCTATGCCTTTTACGAGGGCGTGAGAAAGACGCTCTTCAACAGTGCCATTACGCCATTCTTCGGCCTTCTTTTCGCTTGCGACCTTGCCAACGTTCTTCAGCTTTTCGCCGAAATCCACTAGCCGCTCAGTCGCGTCGGGACGGCGGTTCAGCAGCACGTCCTCAACTAGCTCTTTCAACTCGGGATCGATCTCCTCGTAGACCTCGAGCATCCCGGCATTCACGATGCCCATGTCCATACCCGCCGCAATGGCGTGATACAGAAACGCAGAGTGCATAGCTTCGCGAACTTTGTTGTTTCCTCGAAAGCTGAAGGAAATATTCGATACGCCACCGCTTACTTTCGCATGGGGCAGATTGGCCTTGATCCAACGCGTGGCGTTGATGTAGTCCACGGCGTAATTGTTGTGCTCCTCCATTCCGGTAGCGACCGTGAGGATGTTCGGGTCGAAGATGATGTCTTCCGGTGGAAAGCCAACTTCGTCTACGAGAATCCGGTAGGCGCGCTCGCAAATACGGATCTTTTCGTCGTACGTCGCAGCTTGGCCTTTTTCGTCGAAGGCCATCACCACTACGGCCGCTCCGTATTTCAAAACGGTTGCGGCGTTTTGGCGAAACTTCTCTTCGCCTTCTTTCAGCGAAATCGAATTGACGATTCCCTTACCCTGCAGGCATTTGAGTCCCGCCTGGATGACCTCCCATTTCGAGGAGTCCACCATAAACGGCACCTTGGCGACCTCGGGTTCGCTCGCCAGCAACTGAAGGAAACGGGTCATGGCCGCCACGCCGTCGATCATGCCTTCGTCCATGCAAATGTCGATGACGTTCGCGCCGTTCTCGACTTGCTGGCGGGCAACACTGACGGCTTCTTCGAACTTGCCCTCTTTCACCAACTTCGCGAACTTGGGCGAACCGGCGACATTTGTCCGTTCGCCGATCATGATGTAAACGCCAGGCTGTTGCGTGAAGGGCTGCGATCCGGAGAGACGAAGTGGCTTGGTCTCCGGAGTCCCAAACACGATGTTTGTTTCAGTCACGCTCACGCCGCAGACTCTCTTTCGTATCGCGCCGCGCCCCACTTCCGTGGCGGCTGGCCTTCGAGAGCTGTCGCAATGGCCGCGATGTGCTCGGGCGTGTTTCCGCAGCAACCGCCGGCGATATTGATTAGTCCGTCTTTCGCGAAGCTTCCCAGAAAACGGGCCATGTCGTGCGGCCCGAGGTCGAAGCCAGTTTCGGAGAGCGGATTCGGCAATCCAGCATTGGGGTAACACGAGATTGCCACGTCCGCCTTTTCCGAAAGCTCGCTCAGGAACGGATACATCAGGTCCGGTCCGAGCGAACAGTTGAGGCCCACGGACAGTGGCTTTACGTGCTTCACAGCATTCCAAAACGCTTCGGTCGTTTGCGCAGAAATGAGCGTTTCTCCGCCGCGCCCAACCGCTGCGGAGATCATCACCGGTAGTTCTTTGCCATCCTGATCAAAGACTTCGCGAATCGCCACGAGCGCCGCCTTAGCATTGAGCGAATCAAAAATTGTCTCCACGAGCAGCAAGTCAACTCCTCCGGCGATGAGAGCACGCACTTGCTCGGCATAGGCAGTTTTGACCTGATCGAAAGTGACCACACGAAACCCAGCGTCGTCGGCATCGGGCGAATTCGAAAGCGAAACCGTCAGCGGACCAATCGCTCCAGCCACGAAACGTTGACGCCCAGTTTCATTCCCAATCCGGTCGGCCCATTCCCGGCACTGCCGCGCGGATTGCTCGTTGATCTCCCAGGCCAGGTTGCGAAGAAACGGATTGTGAATGATCTTTTCGTAGAAGTCGGGATCCTTTCGCCCACCCTTCTCGCGCGGATCGTCCACAAAGAACTCGCTCTGCGTAATGCTCGTCGCGCCGAAGGTATTCGTTTCGATGATGTCCGCGCCGGCTGCCAAGAACCGGCGGTGGATATCGCCAATCATCTTCGGTTGAGTCAGGGTAAAAAGATCCCCATTGTTTAGAAGATCTTTCGTGGAATCCTTGAAGCGCTCGCCCCGAATGTCCGCTTCCTTCATTCCATAGGTGCGGATGGTCGTACCCATAGCCCCATCGATTATCGCGATGCGCTTTTCGAGAATCTGTTCCAAAGGATGTAAGGGGCGCTTCGTCATGGTATTCGCAACAATCCCCACCTTTTCATTATAGCGTCTTCGCAATGCAAATGACCGTCTAGCGAAATGACCGTCTAGCGAATGGCCCAGATTCTAGAGATACTATTGAAGCGATGCTCTGGAGACGGCAAGCGCTCATGGAGAAGGAATAGTGCAATCCGTAGCAAAGCGGTGTCACACCCTTAGAAAGCCGTTCGTCTCGGCCGGCGCCGTCACTGGAATCGGCAGCCTGCCCCTCACCTCCGTCTCTTCCGCAATCCAGGCGGTCGCGCAATTCTCGCCTGAAGTTCCCTTCTGGCCCCAATTACCGCAACTCTCGCAATCGGAGAGTGCCATCGGGCAAGGACTCGGTTGTCTCGCAGGTCTCATTGAGCCGCGCAAGGAAGGCTACGGCTACCAGGTCAAATCAGGAAAAATCGACTCGGCCCTTGAAGCGCTTCACGGCAGCAACGGAGCACTCACGAAAGAAAACGCGGCAGGCTTTGGCTCGTTCGAAAGCGCGCTGGCCTCCGGTCTTTTCAAATCAGCGGTGGCCGTGAAAGGACAAATCGAAGGCCCCATCACACTTTCCGCCTATCTGTTTCATCAGGGCCGGCCTTTTCTCTCCGATCCCGCTCTCTTTGCCGCCATTGCCTTCCATGTCTCGCAGATGCTTGCCTGGCAGATTGAGCGCCTGAATGTATCTGGCCTGCCCGTCGTGCTCTTCGTAGACGAACCGGCTTTGTGCCTCGAAGATTCTGCGAGTTCAGTTTCTGAAGAGCAGCGAATTGACGCTCTGGCTGCCACGCTCGAAAATGCGCGAACTCGCGGAGCGTATGCCGGGTTGCATTGCTGTGCGGCGCGGCCCTTTGAACGAATGTGCCGGGTGAAGCCGGATATCCTTTCCTTCGATGCCGATGAAGGGCTCGATTTGTTTTTCACCGACTGGCATGCGCTCGACTTCGTACAACAGGGAGGGACGGTTGCATACGGTCTGGTGCCTACGCGGCCTGGCGTAAACGCGGCCGATGCTGCGAGCATTTTTATTCGTTGGCTGAAAGCGGCATCGCTGGCTGGCGACCCGAGGACATTCGCGCAGCGCGCCATGATCACCGCAACGTGCGGCCTAGGATTGCTCGACGAAACCTCCATCGAAGAGTCCTTTGGCGTCGCGCACAGCATCAGTAGACTGGTCAAAACGTTAGGGGGTTCAGAAACCGAAGTGGACGAAATTTACGGGTAGACCCAGTTTGGAACTGAAGAGCACCTAGCGACTCACCCCTGCTGCGCAAGTAGAGCCGGGCGCCGGAGATCGATTTACTAATACCATAAAGCGAGAGAGCGCATGCCGACCGCGTCAAGTCTCGAAGAGTTGCTGGTCACACCGGAATTTCGTCTGGTAAGATCCGGGCGTTTTCTCGTCACCGAACTTCTTATGCCGCATCTCGTCCTCAGCACTTCCGTCCGCAATGGCGGACAAACCGAGAATTTGAAGTATCTAGTCAATCACCAAAGCTGCGAAGGCGCGGATCACCGTGAACGCCACACCGTTATCACCGGAATGGGTCTTGAGGGATATCATGATTCCGCTTGCAAGGAAATTGGTCTCAATCCGTCCGAAGTAGCGATGATGGGCACTGCCGCGAATATGAACTACGCGGCCGTGGTGCAGCGTCGCGACGAGTCGTTGCAGGTCACAGCGATTGTAACGGCCGGCGTTCAGGGCAACGCTACCTGTGCGGGCGACCCGGCATCGTGGCGCGAAACCGAAAAGGGATGGGAAAAAGTTCAGCCGGTCGGCGGAACCATCAATACACAGCTTCTCGTCAATCACTCGTTGACGACGGGAGCGGTCGCGCGAGCCGTCGTGACGATGACCGAAGCGAAGAGCGCGGCCCTCGCGGCTTTGGCAGTAAGCAGTTTGTATTCGAAGAATTTGGCGACCGGGACGGGCACCGATCAATATTGCCTGGCGGCGCCGCTCAGCATGGGCCAACCGCTGACGAGTACCAGCCCGCACGTTAAACTTGGGGAGCTGATTGGCGCCTCCGTGAAGGAGGCGACGCTCGAGGCGTTGCGCTGGCAGAACGGGCTAGAGCCAAGTACGACTCGTTCTATATTTCACGCCCTGAAGCGTTACGGACTCGAAGAGGCCAACTTCGTTGCAAGTCTTGCGGAACTTCTCACGGAACGCGAACTTGAACTTCTCAAGAAAAATCTAAATTCGGTAATCTACGAACCGAAAGTTGCGGCTGTCGCCTTTGCGATCGCCGCCGTCCTCGACCGCATCCGGTTTGGGACACTTCCTCCCAGTTCTGCCTGCGATATTCTAAGACAGCAGGCGGCCACCCTCGCTGCGAGTCTCGCAGCGAAACCCGACCACTGGAATAATTTCTACTTAAAGCTCGCAGAAGCCGATCCCCAAGAACCGATGCGCATCGTGCGCTCCGCCGTAGCACTGGGCTGGTCCTCCAAGTGGAGTTCGTAGCCTTACTTCGTCCTAACGGCCTGTTGCTTGCCGCAGCCGTGGCGCTCGATTTGATCCTCGGCGATCCGGTCTATCCCCTGCATCCGATTCGATTGATGGGCCGGACACTCAGCTGGTTTGAGTCGCTCCTTCGAAAAATGGGTGCGGAAGGCTATGGCGGCGGAATCCTTCTTTTCTTTCTCTTGAGCGCTTTGTGGGTCGGTGGTAGCGGAACGATTCTGTTCGCACTGCAAAAGACGAACCATATCGCCGCATCTCTTTTTCATCTTTTCTTGGCGTACTCCTGTCTCGCACTCCATGACCTGTTACGTCATGCGTGGGCTGTCGAATCCGCGGCACGACGCGACGATCTCGACGGTGCCCGCATCGCCATCTCGCGGCTGGTCGGTCGCGATACCGACCGTATGGACATCGCCGCCTGTCGTCGCGCGGCAATTGAAAGCCTAAGCGAAAATCTTACGGATGGATTTGTGAGTCCGCTCGCTTGGTATGTACTGCTCGGTCTGCCGGGGTTAGTGCTATTCAAGGTGGCAAGCACCATGGATTCGATGGTTGGGTACAAGACCCCGCGCTATCTGAAATTCGGTTGGTGTGGAGCACGTCTCGATGACGTCATGAACTTCATCCCAGCGCGGCTCACGTGGTTGCTGCTCGCATTTGTCGCACTTGTGACTCCGCGCTGTTCCGCGTCAAAAGCTTTCCGGGTGGGCTGGCAGCAGCACGCAGTACTTCCCGGCCCGAATTCCGGATGGAGTGAAGCGGCGACAGCCGGAGGCATACAGCGAAAACTTCTCGGTCCCATCTGGGCCAAGGGCGTGGTCGTTACAGACGTCTGGCTCGGAGAATCGACGGACCCGCCGGCGGGAGACTCTTCGGACGTTCCGCGAGCCTCGATACTCGTCGGCGCTACCGGCGTGCTTTCGGCGGTCATCGCCGTTCTCCTGTCTCTCGTCCGTGTTTGACGCCAGCTATCCGCTGTGTTAACTCTCTAGTGTTCTCCGGTGCCCAATCGGGCTTTAAAGGGAAGCTGGTGCGAATCCAGCGCGGTCCCGCCACTGTAACGAGGAACGCCGTTTCGCAGTACCACTCAACATCATGTTGGGGAAGGTGAAACGGTTCGCAGAATCACTGCGGCCTCCGAGCCAGGAAACCTGCCGAGAACGGTGTCCGACTTACCTGCGGAGAACAGGGAGCAAGCGAATCCTCTTTCATTTTCTCGCCGCTTCGGTTTCTCCATTCGTTTCCGCTGGCTGAGTCCGCCACCCAGAAAAGGTGGGCTTCATGGGCATTTCAACCAAGCGCAGTGACACCGGACATACCGGAGTCGCCAGCGAAGAAGAGTAGATATCGACGACACTGTGCGCCAGCGCTTGCTCACCTTCGGACCGTCGCTCCTGCTTCTCGTGCTGGTCGCGACCACTGCGGCTGCGGTGCACGAATTTGCGTCTCCCCCCGGTGGGCTGCAATTGCCGCTCGCACCCAAAGGCGACGGAGATCCTCGCATCCGTGTGGGAAGCCGCGACTTTCCAAGAAAAGCCACCGACAGCGACGAAGTCACGATCACGATCGCGCGTCCCACCCACCGCATCATTTCGCAATACTGGTCGATCGATGAATATGTCTACACCGTCGTCCCGCCGCAGGATGTTTTGGCCGTGAGTGAAAGTGCGTATGTCAAAGACATCAGCAACGTAACGGCGCAAGTCGAACGGTTTCATCCGGCCGTTGCTACGGACCCCGAACGTGTGCTCGCGCTCGACCCCGATCTCATGATCGTTTCGAGTAATGGCCGCGCCGACTACACCAGCCTAGCGCGCAGTTCCGGCGTTCCTGTCTATCGCATGCAATCCATGTTTACGACTCTCGATCAAGTTGAGCGGAACATTCGGCTCGTTGGATACATCACCGGCCAGGACGAATCCGCGGAAAGAGAAGCCGTGCGATTTCATGACGCGATTGAAAAGGCCGCGGCGCTTCGCCCGGCAAATGCACCGAGGCCCCGCATCCTTGGTTTGGGCGGCCACTACAGTTATGGGAAAGAAACTTTGTTTCAGGACATCGTGACCCGGCTTGGCGGAATCAACGTCGGCACGGAAAACGGGCTCGTCGGCTACGACTCCGTGAACTTCGAACAGATTATTCGATGGGATCCCGAATGGATCATTGCCGGCGCCGGCACCGGCCAAACTAAACAAATGTTGGCCACGCTGATGGCCGATCCAGCGATCGCTCTCACGCAGGCTGCAAAGAATGGCCACATCGTAGTTATCGAGAACCGCGTTTTTCTGCCGATGTCTCCGTTTACTTCCATTTTCGTTCAGGCCGTCGCTTCGGCAGTCTATGGTCCTCCACCCGAGTCTGCGGAAGTGAAACCGTGAACGCCGCTACTTCCAATCCTCTCGAACTAAATCGGCCTACGCACTCCCGACTCCGGAGTTCATTGTTCTACGCGTTCCTTTTGCCGATTCTTTTCCTCTGTCTGCTGGCCGCGGTAGGAATCGGCAGTACGCCCGTTGCGTGGTCCACGATTCTTCGAGTGGTTGAATTCAAACTCTTGCCTCACGCGTGGACCGGCTCCATTCACGTTACGCAAGCCGATCAAGTCATCGTCTGGTTTATCCGCATTCCGCGTGTGTTGGTTGCTTTTTTTGTTGGCGCGGGACTCGCGTCAGCGGGTGTCATCATGCAGGCGCTGTTTCGCAATCCCCTGGCCGAACCGAGTCTCGTGGGTGCGGGCGGCGGTGCCGTCCTCGGTGGCGTGACGGCCTTTGTCGCGGGCTGGAGTGCCACGTCTGTTCTGTCGCTCCCACTTCTGGCTATGCTCGGTTCCCTTCTGGCGCTGGTTCTGGTCTATGTCATGTCCACACGCGGCGGCGTAACTCCCGTCACCACTCTGCTTCTCTCCGGGGTCGCTGTGACCGCGCTACTCTTCGCTATTTCGAATTTGCTTCTGTCCCTCAATATCGTGAATTGGCAAATCGAGCAGGAAATCGTTTTGTGGATGATGGGAGGACTCGACGCACGTACTTGGACACACGTTTGGCTCTGCGCGCCGTTTGTCTTGCTCGGCCTCGTCGCCTCGCTCATTCAAACTCGCGATCTGGACTTGCTGCAACTTGGAGAAGAAACCGCAGCGTCCTTCGGCGTAGAAGTGGAGTCTTCCAAGCGCATGCTGACGCTTACTGCCGCGATCCTGACGGGAGCCGCGGTAGCCGTATCCGGAATGGTGGGTTTCGTGGGACTCGTCGTCCCGCATGCCGTCCGCCTAATTCTTGGGCCGTCCAACGGCGGGCTCCTTCCCGCGAGTGTATTAACAGGTGGCGCTTTTCTTGTGGCCTGTGACTTGATCGCTCGAACGATCCACCCGCCAACAGAAATCCGCCTGGGAATAGTGACGGCTCTGTTTGGCGGCCCGCTCTTCATTTATCTGTTATTGCGCCAGTATCGCGGAGCCGTGAATCCATGAGTGTGCTCAAAGCTCACGACGCGCTCGTGCGACGCGGTGGACGCACGATTCTTGGACCCTTATCCCTCGAAATCGGTCCCGGCGAAATGACTGCGCTCATCGGACCAAACGGCAGCGGCAAAAGTACCCTCCTGCGATTGTTCTCCGGAATCTGGAAGGCGGATTCGGGAGACGTTTTTCTGGATGGCACGGCAATTGGAGCTCGGCCGCGCAAAGAGATCGCGCGCCACATTTCATTTGTTCCTCAGGAAGTGCAAATCGATTTCTCGTTCACGGTGGCGGAGATTCTCGCCATGGGTCGTTACGCGCATCGCGGGCGCTTCACGCCTCAGTCGGAAGCTGACCGCGCTGCGGTGCGCCTGGCAGCAACCGAATGCGATGTCACAAATTTGTTGGGCCGGGCCGTGAATACCTTGTCGGGTGGAGAACGTCAGCGGGTGTTGATCGCACGGAGCCTCGTTGCCGAACCGGAATTTATCTTATTGGATGAACCGACGGCCAATCTCGATATTCAACATGCACTCGACATCCTCGAGTTGTGCCGAGGACTGACGCAAAAGGGAAAGACCGTGATCGTCGCAACTCACGACTTTAATTCGGTTACGCGTTTCGTCACGCGTCTCGTCTTGCTGCAATCCGGCAAATTGGTGGCGGAGGGTCCTCGCGATGCTGTGCTTACGCAAGATGCTATTCAAAGTGTGTTCAACGTAGAGGCAGAATTGGTGGCGACAAAATCGGGTCAGCCGCTGTATTTTTTCCATCAACGTGCGGCATCTTGACCCCCAGACGGCGGCTTTCAATCGTCCTCTGTGTTATTCCGGGTCGACTTTTCCCTGGACCACCCACCGTTTGCAAGGAATAGCACCGCAAACGGAAGGCCACCAATGAGCTAAGGCGCTCTTTCCCTCCTCCCGAGGCAGAATTCTTCCTGAACTGTGCAAAAGAGGACAGTCCACTAGCTGGGAGACGTCGATACTGTTCCGAAATAGTACAGACGCCAAAATCAGGACCGGTATCTCTGGGCCACTTGTAAATTGGAATTTTCTTAAACAGTCAGTGAAAGCTTGAGTTTCTTATATCGCTTGGCCGCTGCCAGTAGTCTTGAACGTTTTGTAACTGGGTGAAGAGGAGAAACTAATGCGCATATTGCATGTGGGCAAAATTTGGATTCCGGCGTTCTTGCTGGCCTTCGCAATGGCCGGGTGCGGTCGAGAACAAACAGCACTCGTAATCCCCACCGTAACTTCCACAAACCCCGCGAATCTCGCTACGGGCGTGCCGGTCACCCAGATAGTCACTGCTAACTTCAGCATCGCGATGAATCCCACGACGATCAATTCGATGACCTTTACTTTGGCAGGACCTGGCGGGGCTGCGATCTTGGGCACAGTCACCTACTCCGGCACAACTGCAACGTTTCTTCCTGCAGCCAATCTGCTCCCCAGCACCGTATATACCGGCACCATTACAATCGGCGCGACAGATGTAACGGGTAGTTCACTGGCAGCCAATGTCGTTTGGACGTTTACCACCGGCACCATACCGAAAGTGACCTCTACGATCCCGGCGAACGGCGCGAGCGGCGTACCGCTGAATCAGAAGATTTCCGCCACTTTCAGCGAGTCCATGAATTCGACAACCCTCACAATGGCAACGTTTACGGTAACCGGGCCCGGAACGACGGCTGTAGCGGGCTTGGTCACATACGTCGCGGCTAGCAACACCGCTATCTTCACTCCAACAGCCAATCTCACCGCTAGCACACTCTACACAGCCACGATCACCACTGGAGCTCTGAGTGCATTAGGGAGTCCACTGGCGGCGAACTATGTGTGGAGATTTACGACGGGCACAACGACGCAAGGGAGCCTCCCGACGATCATTTTTACAAACCCGGTGAATGGCGCGACGGCGGTGCCCATCAACCAAAAAGTCTCCGCGATATTCAGCACGGCGATGAATGCTTCGACGATTAGCGGCACGACCTTCACCGTAACCGGCCCAGGCGCGACAGCCGTAGCGGGCTCGGTCACCTACGCTGCGGGAAGCAACACCGCACTATTCATCCCAACAGCAAATCTCGCACCCAGCACCACATATACGGCTACCATCACCAATGGCGCGCAAGACTTGGCAGGCAATGCCCTCGGGGCTGGCGCCGTCCCCAATCCCTGGACCTTTACGACCGGGACGGCGGCCAGCACAACAGCGCCGACGATCACTCTCACCAATCCCGCGAATGTTGCCACGAACGTCCAACTCAACGCGACCGTCAACGCCACATTTAGCGAGGCAATGGATCCCACAACCCTCACCACGGCGACCTTTACTCTCACAGCGCCGCCCGGCGCGACTCTCGTCACCGGAACGGTTAGCTACGCTCCAGCGACCGACATCGCCACATTTACGCCTAGCAGCCAACTCGCGCCCAGCACCGAATACACCGCCACCGTCACCACCGGCGCAAAAGACACGTTTGGCAACGCGCTGGCGGCTGGCCCCGTTCCGAATCCCTGGACCTTTACAACTGGCGTCGCAGCGGGGCTTCAGCCAATCAACCTCGGATCCCTCTCTACCTTCGGGGCGTTTGGGGGGACCGCTGGAATGACCAACCAGGGCATCAATACTGAAATCAATAACGGAAACATAGCCACTACGGCGGTTTCCACCGCCGTGACCGGCTTCCACGATACGACTTTGCCAGGGAGCCCGCCTCCTTGCAGCTATACGGAAACTCCCCTCAATATCGGCGTAGTTGATGGAGAGATATACACCGCGGCCCCGCCTCCTACTGTCATGTGTCCGAATGAAGGAACGGCTGCCACCTTCGCGATCGCAACGCAGGCTGCGGCTGACGCGCTGTCTGCCTATAACGCCATGGTTGCGTTACCGCCAGGCGCGAATCCAGGCGCCAATCTTGGGGGCCTAACTCTCGCTCCAGGCGTCTACACAGCTCCAGGCGGTTCCTTCTTGTTGACGGGAAGTGATCTCACGCTGGACGCACAAGGCAACGCGAACGCTGTCTGGGTCTTCCAGATGGCCACCTCCCTCACAG
This sequence comes from uncultured Acidobacteriota bacterium, assembly GCA_963784015.1. Classification (GTDB taxonomy): domain Bacteria; phylum Acidobacteriota; class Terriglobia; order Acidiferrales; family UBA7541; genus Acidiferrum. Next base: position 832,983 of record CAWAPX010000013.1, on the reverse strand, counting down.
TTGGTGCGGCGGGAGCCCCTCGCAGCGTGACTCTCATCAACGGCGCTCAGGCCCAAAACGTGTTCTGGCAGGTTGGCAGCGCCGCGACGATTAACGGGGCAGGCGGCGGCACCATGGTCGGAACTATCATCGCCATGTCAGGAATTACGTTCTCGACTGCTGGCAACAATGCGCCGCCGTTCACTGTTCTGAATGGAAGAGCAGCGGTGCTGGTCGGACCCGTGACCATGGTGAACACCGTCATCAACGTGCCATGAGGCAGCAGGTTATTCGGGACGAACACAGCGAAGTTGACAGATCCATGCCGGGATTGAGGCAGGCGCATCACGAAGCAAAAGTCAGGAGCTGACGATGAAATTTGTAGCGCGTATGTTTGCCACCCTTGCGGTTGCTTCTCTGCTGGTGTTTTCAATCCAGGCAGACGACACACCAAAGCCAGGAACCACAACGAAGCCAGCGACCACCACGGATAAGGATGGGGCCGTCAAATCCAGCGTGGCATCTGCCGCCGCAGGCGAAGCCGCACCGGCTGCTCCCGCGCCAAAGCCCGCGCCGCCATCAGGGGGAGTGGGTAGCGATACGCCCAAGTTTGAACTCTTCCTGGGTTATTCGAATCTGTTGGCTACGCCAATGAGCTTGTCAAACCGAATCGTTGATCTTCAGGGCGGCGACGCGAATGTCGCTTTCAACTTCAGTCGCTACGTGGGTCTTGTTGGCGACTTCGCTGGCTACCACGCCAACACACTCACATTTAATCAACCGGGAGGCCCATCTCGCGACGTGGGCGCTGACGGGCGGGCTTTCACATACATGGGAGGTCCGCGTTTTTCCTATAGGCGGCCCCACTTCACACTCTTTGCTCAAACCCTAATCGGAGTCGCGGACGCCCGGCAGGTGACGATCAATAATTGTACAGGTTCTCCTGCTTGCACCCCCCTCGTCTCCGCGAGTTCCTTTGCTTTTGCCGCGGGAGGAGGTTTAGACCTCAACCTATCCCGCCATTTCGCCTTCCGTATCTTCCAAGCCGAATACTTTATCACCCGCTTCACGGATCCCTCTTCTGACTCGGGAAAATCTGGTACTCGCAATAACGTCCGCCTTTCCTCGGGTATCGTCTACCGTGGCGGCGGAAATCCTCCAGTGCCCCCAACCGCCGCATGCTCGCTACAGCCGACCGAAGTCTTCGAAGGCGAGTCTGTGACCGCGACGGCCATTGGCTCTAATTTCAATCCCAAGCGTACTGTCACCTACAGTTGGAGTGGCACAGGGGTAAAAGTTACTTCGAGCGATGCTTCCGCGCAGATTGACACGACCGGATTGCAGCCCAGCGACTATGTAGTCACAGCCAACTTGAATGAGGGTGACAAGCACGGTTCTGCGTCCTGCAGCGCCAGGTTCACCGTCAAAGTTCCACATCCGCCGGTAATTTCATGCTCGGCAGATCCCTCGAGCGTATCCATGGGCGGGACCTCAACTATCACATCCTCCGCCAGCAGCCCGGATGGCCGCAGGCTGATTTACAGCTACTCCGCAAGCTCCGGTAATATCGCCGGCACTGGCCCCGCCGCCACCCTGAATACACAAGGCGTTCAACCAGGCCACATCACCGTCACCTGCAATGTCAATGATGACCGCAATCCGGCGCTCTCTGCCTCGTCCAACGCTTTGGTGGACGTCCAAGCTCCACCTCCTCCACCTGCTCCGGCTCCTGAGATCAAGCAGTTGGAGACCAGACTGGCCCTCCATAGCATTTATTTCCAGACTGCTCGTCCCACTGCAGAGCATCCCGAAGGCGGCCTGCTCGATAGCCAGGCGGAAATCTTGACAGCTCTCGCTGCCGACTTCGCTAACTATCTGAAGTACATGCCGGACGCCCACTTGATCCTCAGCGGTCATGCCGACCCACGCGGCACCGCCGAATACAACAAAAAACTCACCGAACGCCGTGTGGAACGCGCCAGGAGTTTCCTGGTGGAACACGGCGTCCCCGTCGACCATTTTGAGCTAAAAGCACTTGGCGAAGAGGACCAACTCACTGCCGATCAAATCAAGGAACAGATGGCCGAGAATCCAGACCTGAGTCCCGAAGAACGTCAAAAGATGACGCGCAATCTCCAGGTGCTTGTTCTGGCCAACAATCGCCGCGTAGACATCACCTTGAGCACCACAGGACAACAGTCCGTTCGCAGGTACCCGTTCAACGCCAAAGACTTCTTGGCGCTCATTAGCACCAAGAGCGTAGAAAAAAAGCCGCCACAAAAGAAAAATCCCTAAAGGGAGCGGCGGAACACGGACTTCACTCGTTAGCGTATTCGGACGGCAACCGGCCTTGATCCCGTGTAAGGGTTGAGTTGCGTTGATGGCAACCACTGTAATCGCGAAATCGCTCAGAACGCCTCTGGCCATCGTAGCCTTTAGGAGCCAGGTGCAGACCTTGGGGAATCGCGTTCTTCTTGTCCCCAAGTGACAAAAATGCATACGTGGCAGGCGGTTTACTAGGTCAAAGATCCTACTGATAAACGACTACTGCACCGGAAAGGAATAGATGCTGATGCTGAAGGGCGGAAGGGATACCGTATCCGGCACGGAGGTCAGTCCCTGCTCCTGCACTTCCACTTCGGGCTTTTGGCCAACGATGTTCACGGCGGTCACTTTGGTCGGCGCCATTCTCCACAGATGCCCCCTGCTGGCGAGCCTCGCGCCGTTAATCGCGAGCTTCAGACTCTGCTCGGCGTCCGAAGGATTCAACACGGCAAATGTGAGTGCTTTGCGATCGCCGCTGAGGGCTGCGCTCACATCCAGAGGATAGGTATCGCTGCCGGGATTGACCGTGGGCTGGTCTCCGCCCGCCGGGTAAATCGGCTTGGGCTGAGGGGAATCACCCGAGACTTCGACAGGAATGGTGCCGAAGTGGTCGTGATACATCTTGAACAGAACTCCTGTGGCGCTGAGTACGGCGCGGGTGCGGTCTTCGTTGATCATCGCGGTGGCAAACGTAAACGCGCCCATCTGGAAAAGATCGGAATGGCGGAACATCTCGTGAAACGCCCAGGCATAAGCCGGAGCCGTTTTGTAGGAGCCGAAAGGCGATTCGCGATCCATATAAGCCCACTCGTCAATGGCGATCGGCACGGGCTTGGCTTTGAGCGCGGGAATCAGCTTTAGGTATTCCTGATAGTGCTCGTATTTGACGCGAACCTGGGTGGCGGGCGCGCGCTCCCATTCGATGAGCGGCTGCGGGCCGATATCGACTTTCTTCTCCAACTTCAAGTCGGTGTGCATGTTGCTGGAAGAGTAGAAATGCTCGCTGAGCATATCAATGTTGTCGAGGCAGTGGGCGAGCATGTGCCCGCTCCAGTCTGCCGAAGAGAGATAATCCGGAACGAACTTGCCGCCGATGCGTTTGGACTGGTTCGCTCCGGTCATGACGTCGGGCATGGCCCCGCCGGCAATTAGTTTGATGGAGGGATCCACCTTGCGCATGGCCTTGGCGAACATGTCGTGCTTCAGTTCAAATTGCTCAATGGCCATGGAGCCCATCTGATAATCGCCCCATGGTTCGTTCCCAATACCCCAGAACTTGACGTTGTACGGCTCGGGATGGCCGTTAGCGGCGCGCCATTTGCCCATCGGTGTTGTCACTGCGCCATTGGTGTATTCCACCAATTCTTTTGCCGACCAAGCGTCACCGAAACCGGCATTAACGGTGATGTAGGGGTCCACTTCGAGCAAACGACAAAGCGTTAGAAACTCATCTGTTCCTACGTCGTTTGGCTGTACGGCATGCCATACCGGATCATGGATCGGGGGACGCATGTCGATATCCCCTACGGCATCGCGCCATTCGTGCGCGGAGACGAAGTTGCCGCCGGGGAAACGATAAACTCCGGAATGGAGTTGCTTCAACGCTTCGATCACTTCCTTGCGGAAACCTTCAATATTGTCTGCGGGCATCAGAGAAACAGCTCCAACGTGAAACGCGCCTGCGCCAGTGCCGGCGATTTCGAGCCGCGCGTCGTCGCTATCGCCTTTGGCAACGAAGTGGAGCGGAAATTTACGGTAAGTCGAGCCGATCGCAGGAATATTGATTGTTTGCCGGTCGCCCGGTTCTTTGCCCCAGCGGAGCGTTACTTGCACTAACGCCGTCGGGTTACCGGCCAGAACGATCCTGCCTGTGTACGCTTTCCCATTGCGGACCGCTAGGCCGGACTGCACGAATCCATGCGGCTCTATTTTGTCGAGTTTGATCAACGGCGAGTGGTCGCCGCTGTAGGGCTTGTCGCTGTCCATGGTCACGAACTCATCTGCGCCGATGGGCGTCCAATGGCGCGAGGGACCCCGCCGACGCCATGCGGGAGCGGGGGGTTCTTCCGGCGCTTTCGAGGAGACCGCATGGTAGAACTTGCGGTCCGCTAACATCTCGGCCCAAACGCCTTCATTGACGATGTCGCCGCCGTGCTCGAGGAATTGCCCATAGACGTATTTCGAAATAGGAGGGCCAGTCTTGGAAGCGTCGATGGTGGCGCTCACCGGCTGAGTTTGTGGAAAAGCAGGCGCGGAGAACAGAAGCGTGGCGAGTAGGATGAGTTGCTTCGTGTAAGTGAGATTCTCAGGTTTCGAACGCACGCTGCCGTACCTCCTGTTCCTACTCCGGCAAAGTTCTCGTTCCCTTGACCAGAAACGTTCCCAGCAAAGTGGGAGCGCTCGTATTCGGTTGGCCGCCCCCGATCGACAGCGAATACTTGCCTTCCGCGATGATCGGTTCGCCAGTTTCAGTGACCATGCTCAGATCGCGATCCTTCAGTTCAAAGCGCACACTCTTCGACTCGCCAGATTTTAGGTGCACGCGCTTGATTCCGCGCAGAGCACGCAGCGGCGCGCCCGGCACGTTCGGGAAGGTGAGATACAATTGAACGACCTCGTCGCCCTCGCGCTTGCCGGTGTTGGCAACGGTGACCTCTGCGATGACAGGATCGCCCGCGTTGATTGTCTTTTTCGGAAGACGAAGCTCACGATAGGAAAAAGTGGTATAGCTCAGGCCATAGCCAAAGGGGTAGAGCGGCTTTCCTTCGAAGTAGCGGTAGGTGCGCCCCTTCATGGCGTAGTCTTCGAATGGCGGTAACTGTTCGACGCCTGTGTAGAAGGTGACCGGGAGCCGGCCTGCCGGATCATTCGTCCCGGAGAGTGTCTGTGCGATGGCGGTGCCGCCCTCTTCGCCCGGGTACCAAGATTCGAGAATCGCGTTCACGTGCTGATTCGCCCAGTTCACGCCGAGCGCGCTGCCGTTGCTCAACACCAGCACCACGGGTTTGCCAACCGCCGCCACCGCTTCGAGCAGTTGCTCTTCCGACTGGGGAAGATCGATGCTGGTGCGATCACCGCCTTTGAAACCTTCCTCGCTCACGGGCATCTCTTCGCCTTCCAAGTCACTGGTGATACCCAGAACCGCAACGACGACATCGGCGTTCTTGGCGGCCTGCACGGCCTCAGGACTCGGCCGCGGATCATATTTGGACCAGATCAACTGTGCCTTTACGGGCCCGGCGCTGCCCTGCCCGTAACTTATCTTGATGTAGACCTTCTTCCCCTGCTCCAGATGAACGTGCCCGCCCCGCACCTGGGGCGCCTCATCGCCACCGACCCAGCCGTGGGCCAACGGTCTGCCATCTACCTCGATTCGCGCGTACCCGCCTTGCAGACGCACGCCGACGATATAGTCTCCCGTTTCCGTCGGCGTGAGGAAGCCGGTCCACTCAATTCGTAACGGATATTGGCCTGAGGCTTCCTTGGGGATGTCCTCCGCCTTCAAATCGAGGCTATTCACCTTTTGTTCCGCGAGGACCGTTCGCTGCGGCCCCCACATTTCTCCCATGGAGAATTCCGCAGTCAGTCCTGGGCGGCCTTCCAAGGTCGTCAAGAAGGATGCGGGTACAACATCACCTTCATAACGCAGGAACTGCGTTCCCGGCACAAAGGTAACTTGCGCATCGGGAAATTCCGCCTTGATTCCGTCCAGCACGGAAACGGTGTGCGTGGGCCTGCCATTGTAATTGCCCAGCAGATATCTAGTCTGATCGGCGAGTGGACTCACCACTGCGATCTTGATGCCCGTCTTCTTTAGCGGCAGAGTGCCATCGTTCTTGAGCAGCACCATCGACTCGTTGGCGAGCTCACGAGCCAGTTCGCGATGCGGGGTACTGTCGAGTTCCTTTTCTTCGATCTTTGTGTACGGAACCATTTCCGGAGGATCGAACATGCCCAACTTCATACGCGCTGTGTAAAGGCGGATCAGGGCTGTATCGATTTCGGACTCTTTCAAGAAGCCTTGCTTGTAAGCGTCGAGGTAGGGCCGATAGTCACTATCATCCTTGATGTCCGAGTAATTCAGGCATTCATTATCCATGCCGCGCTGAACGGCTAGGGCTGAGGCTTCGGGCTGCGTCGCGGTGAAGTGGTGATCGCGAAAGATGTTGACGATGGCGGCGCAGTCCGAGACCACATAGCCCTGAAAGTTCCATTTGCCGCGCAACTGATCCCGCAACAGAAACTCGCTGGCGCACGCCGGCTGCCCGTTGACGCTGTTGTAGGCGCACATGATCGAGCCTGCTTTTCCCTCGGTAATCGTGGCGCGAAACGCGGGCAGGTAGGTGTCTAGCTCGTCGTGCTTACTCACTTTTACGTCGGCGGTGTGTCGCGTAGGCTCCGGCCCGCTGTGCACTGCGTAATGTTTCGGCGTCGAAATTACGCGATAGTATTTCGGATCGTCGCCTTGCATTCCGGTGACAAACGCCACTCCCAGGCGCGCGCTCAGAAACGGATCCTCACCGTACGTCTCCTGGCCGCGTCCCCACCGAGGATCTCGAAATATATTGATGTTCGGCGCCCAGAAGTCCAGACCTTCCTGGGCGCGGCTGTGGCCGGCGCGCTCAAACTGTGCGCGCTTGATGCGTGCTTCGATGCTGATGGCGATAGCCATGCGGTGGATGGCGTCGGTGTCAAACGTGGACGCCAAACCGACCGGCTCCGGAAACTCCGTGGTACCGCTGGAGGCTACGCCGTGCAGCGCTTCACTCCACCAATTGTAGGCAGGTATGCGCAAGCGCTCGATGGCCCGCGATTGGTTGGTCAATTGGCTGACCTTTTCTTCCACCGTCATGCGGTGCACCAGGTCCGCGGCGCGTTGTTCCGCTGGCAGAGAAGGATTGAGATAGGCAGGCGAATCGGAATTCTGCGCGTAGGCGCAACTCGCCACGAAGAAAACAGCAATTGCGGTCAGAGTCTTGCTGTTCAGTTTTCGCATGTTCGCATGGGCCTCGATATTTGTGCTCCGTAAAGCTTTCTTCACGGCACCCAGCCTTTCGATGTCACTCGACCCGAAGTCGAAAAAAATGCTCCCTCTCCGCCGGCGTTCGCCAGGAGAATCTTTTCTTATTCGTTTAACGCCCTGCATGCTGAAACTTCACGCGAAGCGCGTAAGCATACTTTGCCGGGGACGAACCGGGTAAATACACGTGCAAACCATCCGCCTTCTGCTCGAACCGCAAACTTGGGTCGCCGCCCAGCAAAGCCAACGACGCCACTGGGTCACTTCCCACCGTTGCGGCCAGCGAGCGGACGACGGCCTGACCATTTGCCGGCCACGCAAGGCCGATCACATAAAGCGTGTCACCCTTGGTTGTGAAGCGAAAATCTTCCGCAGTGTAGTTGGCCGTATCGGTGTCGTGAAATGACCCGCCGGTCACTTTGGTCGGCCCTTCGCCGTACGTCCGCCACGGCCGCGTGCCATAGATCGCTTCCCCGTTGACATTGAGCCAGGCCCCCACATCCAGCAGAACCTGCTGCACCTGTTCGGGAATCGTGCCATCGGAACGCGGCCCAATGTTCATGAGCAAATTCCCATTCTTACTCACGATGTCGATCAGCTGATCCACTACGAACTGCGGCGACTTGAACGTGTCGTTCTCAATGTAGCCCCACGATTTGTTGCTGACCGACGTGTCCGTCTGCCAGTAAAGCGGGCGAATGTCTCCCAACTGGCCACGCTCCAAATCGAGCACGCCGGAATGCTCTTGCATCGCGTAGTCTTTGTAATTAATCACGCCAACGTGGTCGCCATATTTCAGAGAGCTGTTGTAATAGAACGCAGCGAACCGCGCGAGATTCGCCCGGATCGCCGCCTGACCGATCCACCAATCGAAATACACGATATCGGGATGGTATTTCTCGACCAGTTCCGCAGACCGCGCCAGCCAATCGTTGGCCCACGCGGAGGAAACATAAGTGAAATCATTATTGAGAGGTGTGCCCCCCGGGTTCATAAGCCAGTTATGGGCAGGGCCGTACAGCATCGCATATTGCGGGTCGTTCACATCCGAACTAATTGTGCGGCCCGGCCCAAGGAAGAAATTATGTTCCACCCGGTGCGACGACACGCCAAAATGCAACCCGGCGGCCCGCACCGCCTTCGCCAATTCTCCGGTAGTATCGCGATGCGGTCCCATTTTGGCCACCGTCCAATCGCTCAGCCCGCTGTCGTACATCGCGAATCCGTCGTGATGCTCGGCCACGGGCACCACGTATTTCGCGCCAGCTTTTTTGAATAACTCCGCCCAGGCCGTCGGATCGAAATGCTCCGCCTTGAACATCGGGATTAGGTCTTTATAGCCAAATTTGTCCTGCTTACCGTAAGTCTCGATGTGATGCCGGTATTCTGGGGATCCCTCGACATACATCATTCGCGGATACCATTCGCTGCCGAAAGCAGGAACCGAATACGCTCCCCAGTGAATGAAAATCCCGAACTTGGCATCCTTGTACCACTCCGGCGCTTCGTAGTTCTTCAGCGATTCCCAGTCCGCGCGATAGCGCCCCTCGCGATCCGCGTTTTCAACGTCTTTCAGTAGCTCCGCCCGCTGCGCGTCATATTTGCTGCTTGCCTTCTGCCAGACCTCATCGATCCTTTCCGGCGTCTCCGAAGACGTTGCCGCCGTTGAGCTCTGTCCGTAGGAGTTGCTGTGCGCACATAACACCAGCGCTAATACCGTCGCGAGTTTTGGTATTGAGCGCAACTGCACCACACCGGCTGGAAACATGTAGCAATCCTTTCAATTCAAGTGAACTTGAATTTTCTGAAGCGCGACGGATTCTCGCTCCATCTTCGGAATAAGCCTCTCGAATGGACGCTCTTTCATTGCCAAACCGCCATGATCGATTGGATTGTTCATTGGCTGGTTTGCTGAAAGAGCCTCGGTGCAAAGTCCTTGAGATCGCGTCGCCAGGTTTGCCACTCGTGGTCGGTTCCGGGCGATTCGTAGAAGATGTGCTGGATGTTCGCGTCGAGCAGCGAAGTGTGCAGTCTCTGCAGGCCCGCGCGCATACGCTCGGGTTCGGCTGTGCCAACGCCGACCCAGAGCAAATGCACTTTTTTGGTAAAGGCGCCGGGGTCCGCAAATACGCCGTTGTAATCGGTTTTGGGATCGAGCTTGCGGTCTCCAAGCACCAGCATACCGCCGGCTCCGCTGAATCCTCCGATGTAGGAGAAGAGATCCAGATGATCAAGCGTGATCTGGAAAGTCTGCATCCCACCCATGGAGAGCCCCGCCATAGCGCGATGATCGCGATCCGAAAGTGTCCTAAAGCTGGAATCGATATATGGGATCAGAGCTTGGGTCACATCATCTTCAAACGCGGCGGCCATGTCCTGCATCGCCTTTAGCATTTCGGGTGAACCAAAGGGTTTGCCCGTCAGATCAGGAGCGGGCTGACCCGCGCGCCTGGCGTAGCCATAGGCCATGACGACGATCATCGGCTTGCAACTGCCTGCGGCAATCAAGTTGTCGAGTATAAAATTCGCGTGCCCCTGCCTGACCCAACCGGTCTCGTCCTCGCCGGCGCCATGTTGCAGGTAAAGCACGGGATAGCGTGCGCCATTCTGCGTATCGTACTTTGGAGGCAGATACACCAGCGCGTGCCGCCAGGTGCCGGTGACCTTGGAGTTGTACCAAACCTCACGAACCTCGCCGTGTGGCACGTCCTGTGCCGAATAATAGGTGGAACCCGGCTCGGGCACCTCGACGGCACTAGCAGGCCGACCTCCTCCGAAGAAGGCATGCGTTGCGGGATCGCTAACGTCGACGCCATCGATGTTCAAGTTGTAGTAGTGGAAACCGGGCACCAGTGGGTCGGTAGTGACGATCCAAAATCCGTCGGGCTGTTTGACCATGTCGACTTTCGGTCCGCTCCAGAAATTCACTTTGACTTTTGTGGCGTCGGGAGCTTTGATACGGATCTGCACTCTTCCTGTGCTGTCAATGCGGGGATATTCCGATCCCCAAACATTTGTCTCCGAAGGGTGAAAACTCCCAGTCTCCTGCGCGTAACAGAAACCCGCAAATAGGAACAGCAAAATGCCGAGGCGTCTCATTTTGTCTCCTTTTTCTTTCCTTTGCAGGATGTAGCCCCGATCTGTACGCATGGGCGTACTCGCGCGCTTGCTGAAGTATCTGCGTGAGGTTCGAACATTACTTGAGCGCAAGACCGATTGCAATTCCAACCGTGGCGTCTCCCGGCCTTCGGACGTGCAGCGACTCGTTTGCGTCCGGCTCATCTCAAGAAAGCGTTATAGATTGTCCGTCGCCACGCTGAATGTATACTATGCGTTTCATAAACTGAACTCTGAAAGATAATTGCAAAAACTGTTGGATATCAATCCGGTGCAACCTAGCCGAACCTCAGAGAGAACAATAAATGGCCCAAAAACTTGCTTTCAGATATCTCCGGGCACTTCAGTACCGAATCCTGCGCCAATCTCAGTTCCGTCGGACATTCCTGTTTGCGCTTCAGGCGGGATCTCCGCTCGTGCGCTCATTTCTTGCCAGCGTGACTCTCCTCGCTGTGGCTATGGCTGCACCGGTGGCGGCTGCACAGAAAGTCGCATTGTCCATTGACGTTTCCAAGCCCGGCCCCAAGATTGACCGCAACCTCTTCGGCCAATTCGCCGAGCACCTCGGCCACGGTGTTTACGAAGGCATCTGGGTAGGCCCGGATTCTAAGATTCCAAACACACGCGGGATTCGTAATGACGTTGTCGCTGCCCTTAAAGCGCTGAAGGTGCCCGACGTGCGCTGGCCGGGCGGATGCTTCGCTGACGAATACCACTGGCGCAAAGGCATCGGTCCTCAGCGAACCGTAACACTGAATCCCAACTGGGGCGGCGTTATCGAACCGAACACGTTCGGAACGAACGAATTCATGGACTTCCTCGACCAGATTGGAGCGGAGGCCTACCTCTCCGTCAACGTCGGCTCTGGTACTCCACAGGAAGCAGCGGAATGGCTGGAATATTTAACTACCGCTCAGCCGACAACGCTCGCCAAGGAACGCGCCGCCAACGGGCATCCTGCTCCTTATAAGGTTGCGTTTCTTGGCATCGGCAACGAAAGCTGGGACTGTGGCGGCAACATGACGCCTGATTATTATTTGAGCCAGCTCAAGATTTACAGCCGCTTCGTCCGCAACTTCAATCCATCTCAGCAGGACAAGCAGCAGATGCTCAAGATCGCTGTGGGCCCTGGGGGCGGCGAATCCCGGTGGACTGAGTGGACCGACGCCATCATGAAGGCGTATCAGAACCACACCTGGAGTTGGGACATGAATGGGCTTTCGATGCACTCCTACACCGTTGTGAAATGGCCGCCTTCCTATGCGTCGGTGGGTTTCGGAGAGACCGAGTACGCGCAGATTCTAAAGTCCACGCTAGAGATGAACGATCTTGTTGAGAAGCACTCGGCAATCATGGACAAATATGATCCTGAAAAAAAGGTGGCGCTTGTTGTGGATGAGTGGGGTGGCTGGTACGCGCCGCTACCCGGCAGTAATCCCGGCTTCCTGGCACAGCAAAATAGTTTGCGCGATGCAGTGCTTGCGGCACTGAATCTCAACATTTTTGCGCGGCATGCCGACCGCGTTCGCATGGCCAATATCGCGCAGATGATCAACGTGCTCCAGGCCATGATCCTGACCGACAAAGAGAAAATGGTTCTCACACCCACATACTACGTATACAAAATGTACGTACCGTTCCAGGACGCTACCTTTGTGCCCGTCTCATTCGACGCTGGCACGTACACGCACGGCGATGTCACGTTGCCGCGTGTGGATGCCATAGCGGCGAAGGATAAGGCCGGAAAATTATGGCTCGCAATAACTAACGTTGATCCGAATCAGTCCGCTGAAATCGAACTTACTCTGGCCAGTGTAAATGCCAAATCCGCGGCAGGAGAAACGCTGTCTGCATCCAAGGTCGACAGCGTAAATACCTTCGACGCGCCCAATTCGGTTGTTCCGAAGCCGTTTTCCGCAAAAGCGCAAGACGGCAAGCTGACCCTCAAATTGGCTCCCAAATCAGTAACGGTGGTTGCAGTCGAGCAGTAAAACTAGATGGCACTCTCGGACCGATGCTGTTTCAAGAAAGGGGCACCATGACAAGCGCGAAATGGTTCGGAGGAATTTTACTTGCGATCGCGGCTGGACTAGCTCCTCATCTCGCCGCGCAAGTGCAAACAGAAGTGCCTCCGGCGGTTGCCGGTGCAAAGCCAGTGACGGTCGAGCATATCAAAATTCACGGAACGGCCCTGGAAGGCAATTTAGAAGGAGATGCGGTTGATCGCGACGTGTTTGTGTTCCTTCCTCCCAGCTACGCGCAAGATAAGTCTCGACGCTATCCAGTCGTTTACGCCATGCACGGTTTTTTCATCGGCGCTGAGCAATGGAGCCACGAAATCCACGTCCCCGAGACTATCGAAGGCGCCTTCGCTCTAGGAGCGAAAGAAATGATCGTTGTCCTGCCCGATTCGAAGACGTTGCACAACGGCTCGATGTATTCGAGTTCCGTGACCACTGGTGATTTCGAACTGTTTATCGCTCGAGACCTGGTCGCATACATTGATGCGCATTACCGTACGATTCCTGAGCGCCAAAGCCGGGGACTCGTCGGCCACTCAATGGGAGGTTACGGCGCTACTCGCATTGGCATGAAGCATTCCGACGTGTTCGGGAGTTTGTACATCATGAGTCCGTGTTGCTTGTCTCCCCGGCCTGCCGGTTCCATTAACCCGGAAATCGCGAAGAGCCTTGAGGCTGTGAAAACACCAGCGGACTCGGAAAGCTTGCCGTTTTTTGCGCGCGCCACGCTGGCCTCAGCCGCCGCTTGGTCGCCCGACCCGAAGAATCCTCCGCTTTATCTCGACCTGCCCACGAAGGATGGAGCGCCACAGCTCGACGTTCTTGCAAAATGGACTGCAAATGCTCCACTCGCTTTCGTTGATCAGTACATCGGAAGTCTCCGGCGGTATCGTGCGATCTCCATCGATGTCGGTGACCAGGACGGTCTGCGAGCCGATACCGCAAAGCTCCACGAAGTTCTAGATAAGTATGGAATCCCGAATAGTTTCGAAGTGTATTCTGGCACTCACACAAGCAAGGTGGCGGACCGTTTTCAAAATCATGTGCTCCCGTTTTTTGGCCAAACACTCTGCTTTCAGACGAGCTGCCAATAACGTCAATCACGAACAAATGCCTTTCCGTCCGATGCGCGCGACATCTGTCGTCGAGCGGTCCAAAAGAACGCGCCATGTACTGTTGCTATGTACAAGATCCGACTCGCTACCTCCTCGCGGCGTTTTACCGCTTGCGGTCTGTGTACTGTCCAGGTTCTCTGTGAGAGACTTTCTGTGGATTTACAGTGACTCACTCGCTACTCTCAGCGGCCTCCCTCCTTCTTCTCGCAGGACTCTGTCTCCCTCAATACAGCGAGCAAGGACCGCCCGTTGCCGCGCCGACTCAAGGCCCTTCCATCAAAGTCGAAAGTCGCATCGTTGTGGTGGACGTGGTTGTTACAGACAAACAAGGACAATCCGTTCCCGGCCTCCGCGAGGATGACTTTCACCTCTCCGAGGACGGCGGCCCGCAGGTTGTCACTTCTTTCGAGGAACACAAGGGTGCTGTTCCCAACGAAATCAAGTTGCCGCCGATGCCGCCTAACGTCTTCACCAATTTTCCTACCGCCCGTGGGGCCGATTCCGTCAACGTTCTGCTGCTTGACCTTCTCAACACGCAACCGCAAAATCAGGCGTTCGTGCGGCAGCAGGTCATCAAATATCTAGGCGAAGTTCCGCCTGGCACGCGCCTTGCCGTTTTCGCGCTCAGTTCTCACCTCCGCATTGTCCGCGGGTTTACGACCGATTTTTCCGGCATCTCGGCCACGCTGGAGGACAAGAAATTCGGCGTAGCGCCCGAGGTCTCTCGAGATCTGCAGACTGACGCTAACCAATACAGCGACGCGGAAATTCTCCGGCAAATGCGTAAGAGTCAGGCTGCGCCCTCGGCCATTGATGCCGTGGGGGCTTTCCAGCGCGAGGAATCCGCCGAGCGCGCCAACGCGCGCAGTGAGCTGACGCTACAAGCCTTCCAGCAAATCGCCCGCTATCTTTCTCCCATTCCTGCCCGCAAAAATCTTATCTGGTTCTCAGACAACTTCCCGGTCAGCTTCTTTCCGGACACTGGCGGCAGAGTTCCCAAGAATCAGGATCACATTCAGAAAACCTCGGACATGCTCACCGCGGCAAAGGTTGCCATCTATCCTGTGTCTGCGCTTGGAGTTCTCGGAGACCCCACCTTCGACGCCAGCAAACTGCCCGGTTCGCGCCGGGAGCTCGAGGCTCGCCTCAGCGCTAATCAAATCGCCATGGAAACCATTGCCCAGGAGACCGGCGGCCGCGCTTTTTACAGCACGAACGCGCTGAGCGACGCCGTCAAACACGCTGTGAGCAACGGCTCGCACTATTACACGCTGGCCTATTCACCTGCCAACGACAAGAATGACGGCAAGTTCCGCCGCATTCAGGTCAGCCTCGCCGACAATAACTACACACTTTCCTATCGCCGCGGCTACTTCGCTGACCAACCCAGCCACGAATTTACCTCCGAAGACGGCGCCGACGATCCTTTCGTACCACTTATCGGTTTAGACATGCCGGATTTCGACCAAATCCTATTCAAGCTGCAGGTAGTGCCGAAGAATCCGCAGCCTCCCGCGAATGCCCCGCGTGCGGGAAATAACACGAAATTGAAGGCGCCGTTTATCCGGTACGATGTCAACTTCGCCGTGGCTTTGCCCGACATCGCGATGGGCTTGGACGCAAACGGCACGCGTCATGGCCGTATTGAAATCATGATCATCGCATTCGGTCCGGGCGGCAACATCCTGAACATCGTCAGGAAGCATAGCAACCTGACAATGGATTCCAAGGTGTATGAAGCGACCCAGCAGGTGGGAATGCAAATTCACGAGGAAATAGACGCGCCTCCGGGTGAAATCTATCTGCGGGCTGGCATCTATGACATGAATTCCGGCAACTGCGGGACCGTCCGTGCAGCGCTGAATGGTTCTTCAGCGAAACAATCCAAGAATTAGTTTGCACCGAGAACACCTCCCTCGTTGAGGCGGCTTACCAAATCCCCAAGAGAATCGTCTGCCTGCTCTCCGCGCTCCGGTTTCACAATTTCACAACGCAGTCTCCCCACGAGGTCGCTTCCGCCGCCAAAGTCTGCCGGGTCGCCAACGTCATGCGACCGTATCTGGAGGCACTGTAGTTGACAAAACCGGCCCAAAAGAACCTCACGGCTTCCGTCCGCCGTTCGGGACAGAAATCCTTCGTCGGATTTGGGGAAAGGTCCTTCCTCGCTTCGCTCGTCAGGACAGATTTCCTCGTCGGGCGAGCGGAGAGGTCCCTCACTCCCGATGCTCGGGATACCAATCTTTGATCGGAGAGAAAGGCATTGAGTGGGAGAGAGTGGCCCCACCCCCTCCCCCTATTTTTGTAAGAATATGATTCCATGGGGGTTAGGTGATGGGTGTCTGCAAAGAATATGATTCTAAAGGGGATAGTGGCCTTTCGGCTCCCCTTCGGGAGAACGAGGGGTAGGTGCCGCGCGCTCGGGAAAGAGAGACGGGGGCAAGGGAAGGGTGAAGAAGCCTTTGGATTAACAGGGAGAATGGCGAGGCAGAGGGGTTGCGGAGGCAAGGCATGCTTCCTTTCTCCTCCGCCGCTAAAACATCACGATTATATTATACCTGATTCGTACTGGTTGTCAAGTGTTAATTATTAAGTTATTTGTTTAGCGTGGGTTAGCAGGGGTTTTCGAATCGGGCGGCCTGGTTGTAATCTTCGCCGGCTTCCACTTCTTCTACCGCTGGCGCTACGTTGCGCGAACTAGCGCTTCAGGTCGGCGGCGCTTCGGGCGATTTACTGGGCGGGGGGCTGCTGATAGAGGAACTTCTGGAAGCCGGAGAAGACTGTGCCTATTGCTTCGGGCTCACCGAGGTCGGCAATGGCATCGGCCAAAGAATCGTTGTACTTGAGGCGGAGGAGGGGTGTTAGCTTGTCGCCATCCAATTCCTGAACGCCTTCCTGGACATAGTGGGCCAGCACGAAGTACAGGAATGTCTGCTGCTTGTCGCTAAACTGGGCGCGGATACGCACTTTGGCCCGGGTTGCTCGTTCCTCTCGCGTTAATGTGGGCAGGGCGTAGGCAACGTATGCCAGGACGTCGAAGAGGTCGCTTTTCTCGGCGTTGATGATGCGCTGCATTTCGGCCAGTTGGTCGGCGCCAAAGCCTTTTTCGGATAGTCCTTGTAAGAGCTTAGCGCGAGTGTCGGGCGCGCTCCACAGGGCGCGAAGTTCGGCTTCATTCTTGAAAAATTCGGGCAGCCTGCCGAAAAGCAATTCCATGAATTGCTGTGCGGACATAGGCGTGCCGTCCGGGTGCCAGAAACTTGTGGTCATCATGTGCTGGATGGTTCGAGCTTTGCCGTCGGCGAGTTTTACTTTGATTTTGGGGCGAGGGGGAACCGGGTCAGGGCCGGGCTCGGGCGGAACGCGCGGCTCGCGAGGGCCACGCGGCTCCTTTGGCTCGGCGGGTTCGGGTGCGATGGGTTCGCCGTCCCATTCGGGGTCGTTGAAGTGTTCATGGGCTTTCACGAAATCGTAGATGGTGAAGTAGTCTTTGCCTTCGTAGAGGCGGGTGCCACGGCCGATGATTTGCTTGAACTCGATCATGGAATTAATGGGACGCATAAGGACGATATTGCGGATATTGCGAGCGTCAACGCCGGTGGAAAGTTTTTGCGAGGTGGTGAGAATAGTGGGGATGGTTTTTTCGTTGTCCTGGAAGTCGCGGAGGAACTGTTCGCCGATGAGGCCGTCGTTGGCGGTGACGCGGGCGCAATAGTTTGGGTCGCGGCCGGCTTTCGTCTGATTGATTAGGTCGCGCACGGCGAGGGCGTGGTCTTGCGTAGAGCAGAAGACGAGCGTTTTCTCGCTCTGGTCGATCTGATCCATGAAGATTTTGACGCGGTGGGCTTCGCGTTCCTTGATCTCGATAATTTTGTTGAAGTCGGATTCGGTGTAGCGCCTGCCGACTTCGATATCGCCTTCGATGAGTTTGTCGTCCGGCGTGTAGACGTACTCATCGAGAGTGGTGGAGATTTGCTTGACCTTGAAGGGCGTAAGGAAGCCGTCGTTGATGCCTTCCTTAAGTGAGTAGATGAAAACCGGCTCGCCGAAATAGCGATACGTATCCACGTTCTCATCGCGCTTGGGAGTGGCCGTCAGGCCCAATTGCACGGCCGGCGAAAAGTGCTTGAGGATGTCTCGCCAGTTGCTTTCGTCGTTGGCTCCGCCACGATGGCATTCGTCGATAACGATGAAATCAAAGAAGTCGGGAGGATATTCGCCGAAGTAGGGCGAGGGTTTGCTGGGAGCGCCATTCTCCTGAACGGCGGGTCTTGTGGTGGAATTCACGACGCCAATCGGGAGATTGGCGTTCCCGGGGCCGCTCATGAAAGTTTGAAAGATGGTGAAGAAGAGGCTAGCGTTTTTGGGGACACGACCTTTTTTGCGAATCTCGTCGGGCTCGATGCGCTGGAGCGCATCTTCGGGAAAGGGTGAGAAAGCGTTGTAGGCCTGATCGGCGAGGATGTTGCGGTCGGCCAGGAACAGGATGCGTGGACGACGCGATGGCTCGCGGGAGAGGTTCCAGCGGCTATAGAAAAGCTTCCACGCGATTTGAAAGGCGATGAAGGTTTTGCCGGTGCCGGTGGCGAGGGTCAGCAGGATGCGATCTTTTCCGGCGGCGATAGCTTCGAGGACACGGTCGATAGCGATGTCCTGATAATAGCGGCCCTGGTAGAAGCCACCTTTGTCTTCGAAGGGAACAGCGGCAAATCGATCGCGCCAGGCATCGGCTTTGGCGAACGTGATGTTCCAGAGTTCCTCGGGTGTGGGGTAACGATCGACGACGCCTTCCTTGCCGGTGGCCATGTCCACGCCATACAGTCCGCGGCCATTTGTCGCGTAGGTGAACCGAACAGCGAGCTTATCTGCGTAATTTTTCGCTTGGGCAACGCCTTCGGTTAGGGATTCGTCCCAAGCCTTCGCTTCGATTACGGCAAGCTTGGTATTGCGATAGTAGAGTACGTAGTCGGCAGTGAGACATTTTCCGTGGTGGCCGAACCCTTCTAGGCGTCCGGGCGTGATCGGATATTCGCGGCGGATGCGGCTATGTTCGACGACGCCCCAGCCTGCGGCCTGCAGGGCGGGATCAATGTGCTCGGCTCTGGTTTCGGCTTCGTTCATGGGTTTTTGCTGGGAGCGCCATTCTCGTGAATGGCGGGGTTTGTAGGGGAATTCACGGCGCCAATCGGGAGATTGGCGTTCCCGGGAAATGCGCTGCTCCAGGGCCAACTTTCGGGGGTGGAGGCTAAGCCTGCCTTCACCGGATTCTTGTGGATGTAGTCGATCGCTTGTATGAGATGCGTTTGGTCGCGGATGAAGCGGTCCCAATATTCGCGGTGCCAGATTGGATCGCTGGGCGCTTCACCGAGAGCGCGCTGGTGATCGCAAATTTTGCGGGCGGTGAACTTTTTCCACGAAGCGACGATCTTGGCGACAGTCCATCCATTCATTGGCTCGAAAAGGGCATGGACGTGATTCGGCATAACGACCCATGCGAGGAGGTGGTAGCGCTGGGAATCAAAAGTGAGCAAGGATTCCTGCACCATGTTGGCGATGGCCGGCTTGCGGAGAACGCATGAGCCGTGGCCTGCATCGATCCAAGCGTCTATTCGCTTGCGGTGTTCGATGTCGCGCTTCTCGGTGGGAAGAGACTTTAGTTCGGATTGCAAGCGGAGGAGGACGGTTTGCGGAAGGGCATCAGCGAGATGAAAGGTCACATGCTGGGTAACATCAGCGCATTCAAAATGAGGCAGGTATCCGCGGCTATGCCACCTGGGAGCGCCATTCTCCCGAATGGCGTCTTTCTTTCCTCGGGTCTCAAAGATGGAGTCCGTCACACGGCCAGTTTCGTGGACTGCGTCTTTTACAGCGCCAATCAGGAGATTGGCGTTCCCGGCGGGGGTGTGTTTAGAGTTGGCCACTGAATGCCTGGTGGAGCAGGGATTTTTTTAAGGATTCCAGCGCGGCGAGCTTTCGTTGGTAGATGGATTCGAGGCGCTGGGTTTCAACGGAAAGCGCATCGAGGGTCCGGATGGCGGGGAGTTGTTGGGCGGGCGGCACTCTTGGGACGATGAAACTCCTAAGCACTTTCAGTGACACCGTCTTCTGGGCCGTACCTGTCGCGCCTTCTTTTGCTTGTCTGAGCACTTGTGGTGACAGCAATAGGTAGTACAGCCATGCACTTTGTGTTTCATGCTTCGGGCGAATCAATCCAATGTGCCGCTGGAAGCAGAATTTCAAATCGTCTCGCACAATAACCGGAATACCGAAAGAGCCAGTAACGGTATACAGGACATCCCCGCGCTTGGGCTTCCGATTCGGCTTTAGCTCGTCGAAATACTTCTGAGGCACCATGAACGTGTCTGTGAAATCGACTGCCCGGGTCTCTTTTTGAATATTCCCAATAGTGATGAAGGGTACGCCGGTTGCTGACTTTGGCGGAGGTACGTGGTCGCCGTCGGTGATGTCAGTCGCCAGTTCTGAAAGTGGGACAAGTTCACACGATGTCCATGCCTCCGCAAAGAGGCTAGACAGCTGGGAATCGAAGAGTGCGCGGGCGTTTTGGAGGTTTTTTTCGGCGTTGGCTTTGGCGGCGGCGATACCTTCAAACGATTGGTCGAGGATACCCACGATGCGCTTCTGTTCGGGAACCGAAGGAACGCTTACAATCTCGTCATGGACAAAGTTGCGGTTTAACGTCGGTACGCCAGTGCCGGTTGAGAAGCGTTGTAAGTCAAAGTGCCTTAACAAGTGAAAAACGAAGCGAGGGTTATTTCCGTGAAAATCCTTAACGTATAGCACTGTGTTGAGAGGCCAAAAGTTTTCTTCGACGAAAAATACGTTTCCGATGCTACCGCTTCGACCGGTCACAACACCGGGACCTCGAACGGGACCCGTTTCATGCGTATCGATGATTCCACTAGAACTGACCAAGGGAAAATCCCCCGAAACTCTATGTTGAGTCGGTAGGTCGAAGCCCCTCTGTAAAGTCGCGACGTCGCCCAGCTTCTTTGTCTGCCAGTCCGCTTTCACAGCAACCTCTTAACGGTTTGCAGGACTTCGGCGCTTTCGGCGTCCAGGGCGGCGATTTCGTCGATGATTGCTTGCGGCGTGCGGTGGGCTACGGGTTCGGCGCCGTTGGGATTCTTCACTGAGAGGTCGAAGGTAGTTTGGTCGATGGTTTTGGCGTCGATGGTCCAAGATTTGGGGGAGTTGGCGAAGGTCTTTTGCAGTTTGACGAACTCGGTGAGGTCGTCGTCGTTGAGAGGATTGGTTTTGCCGAGGTTGCGGCCGGGATCGAGCTGGTAATACCAGATTTTGCGCGTGGGTGCGCCTTTTTCGAAAAAGAGGACGACGGTCTTAACGCCTGCACCTTGAAACGTGCCGCCGGGGCAATCGAGTATGGTGTGGAGATTGCAGCTTTCGAGGAGCAGCTTGCGAAGGCTGACGGAAGCATTGTCGGTGTTAGAGAGAAAGGTGTTTTTGATAACGATGCCACCGCGCCCACCGGCTTTGAGGATTTTGATGAAATGTTGCAGGAAGAGGAAGGCGGTTTCGCCGGTCTTGATGTTGAAGTTCTGCTGAATTTCCTTGCGTTCGCTGCCGCCGAAAGGCGGATTGGCGAGGACGACTTCGTAGCGGTCTTTTTCCTGAATGTCGTTGATGTTTTCGGTGAGGGTGTTGGTGTGGAGGATGTTGGGCGCTTCGATGCCGTGGAGGATCATGTTCATGATGGCGATGACGTAGGCTAGGGACTTCTTTTCTTTGCCGAAGAAGGTGCGTTCCTGGAGGGTTTTCACGTCCTTGGTGGAGAGCCTGGGAGCGCCAATCTCTTGATTGGCGTTGTTTGATTTGGGCTTTGTGGCGCCAATCGGGAGATTGGCGTTCCCGGGGGCTTTTAGGTATTCGAAGGATTCGCAGAGGAAGCCGGCGGAGCCGCAAGCGCCGTCATAGATACGTTCGCCGATGCGCGGCTTTACGACCTGGATGATGGCGCGAATGAGGGGCCTCGGCGTGTAGTATTCGCCGCCGTTGCGACCGGCGTTGCCCATGTTTTTGATTTTGGCTTCGTAGAGGTGGGAGAGCTCGTGCTTTTCAGTTTGGGAGCGGAAGCGAAGCTCGTCGATTTGGTCGATGATTTCGCGGAGGTTGTAGCCGCTTTGGATTCTGTTTTTGATTTCGCCGAAGATTTCGCCGATCTTATATTCGATCGTGTTGGGGCCAGAGGCGCGCTGCTTGAAGCCGGTGAGGTAGGGAAAGAGCTTGAGGTTGACGAAGTCGCGGAGATCGTCACCGGAGAGAGCTTTGTTGTGGTCGACCTTGCCGTGGCCATTGGAGCTGCCGGGGGCCTTGGGCGCGGCCCAGGTCTCCCAGCGATAGGGCTTGTCGAGGAGGAACGTGTACTTTTTGCGCTGGAGTTCGGCTTCCATGGCGCGCTCCTGCTCGAGCGCTTCGAGATACTTGAGGAAGAGGAGCCAGGAGGTTTGCTCGGTGTAATCCAGCTCGGTGGTGCAGCCGGCTTCCTTGCGGAGAACGTCGTCGATGTTTTTGAAGACTTATTCGAACATGGCGGACGATAGAAGAAGGACGCGGAAGGACAATCTTCTGTAAGTAGGAGGAAAGAGAGTGGGCAAACCAAGAAGAGTATGGAGCGGCCTATCGGAATGAACCGACACCTGAACCTTGGCAAGTCTGCAAGGAACGGAGCGTCAACAACTTACGAGGCACTTTCAAGAGCACTAAGTAGCATTTAGAGCGGTCAGAAACACTTAATGGTCCTACAGTTGGTCCCACGCGGGAGGCGGGTTGGCACCCTTTATTGTTGAACCGCGAACGGGTTCAGGATTTCTATTCAGATCCTATATTGTTGGTCCGCCAGCCCGTGATTGTTTCCGTTCAGGGGACTGTGGAACTTGGGCAGCCCGCCTCTATTGGGCGCATGACACTCGACTCCAACAATTCCATCCATCACCTCTAATTACTAACATTTCCGACAAATCGGAAAGTCTGCTTTTCGCTCAAAGATAACTCGAACTGAATGCCTGAAACTCTCATTTGATTTCTGAGTCAGATAGGGGGGAGATAGATTGCGCGGCGAGAGCCAAACCAGATGTACTGGTGAGGTTAGACTTAAAGGAAGCAGAAAGAGAGATGAGTGGAATTCACGGGGAGAGAGAACTGCGCGGCGAGGACAGAACCTGGGCTTTGTCTAGTTGAGACCACCTGTGTCGCGAATCTTCGTCGCGACCAGGACCGAGCCGACACTCGTCAGATGTCCGTAGTCAGATTGGAGCGGGACACCTGCACCGGCGTATTCGAGGCAATCACTCTGGCGGCAAAGCATCTTGAAGTAGGAAATATATCGGACTCCGGGATCTGTTTGCGCGAGCTTAGACATATCGGCGTCGAGGCGTTCATAGAATGCAACCCGGTGAAGCGCAGGAATTGTCGCGTCGTTCGACCTTATCGACATTGCCAGCAATCGCGGCAATGCGGAGTCGTACTGAACAATCGGGCCAAATAATACGACCTCCATTCCTTGACTGTGCGCCCAAGCGAGCGTGTGCTGCAGGGGCGTGAGATCGCCGCTATCCCAACGAGCTGCGATGATTAGCGTATCGACGTGATGTGTTTTCAGATAGTCCGAGAAGATGTATTCCATCAGCTGACTGCACTTGGGCTCGACACTGCGGCTTTGATCCAGCGTGGGTTTACACCCGGAGGCGGTCGCCTGCATGAGATTGACATCTGTAAATACCGAAGAAAGACCGAACCAGAGCTGCGCAGCATGGCTGTCGCCAATCAAAAGGTCGTTGCGCATTCGGCTGCTTTCCTGAAGACAAACGGATGGTTTGAAATCTTTAAAGGTGTCTTTCGACGTGAGAAAACAAGCGCCTACGCGATATTGAACATCCGTCTTAGCGTCGGTATTTTCCAGAAAGGAAGCGACCTTGACAGCATCCTCTGGATAGCGGGAAGGAAATCCATTCGTAGCCAAAATGCCAATCCCCACAATTAAAAGCACGATGGCGGCGGCTGAAGCAAGCCGGAAGATGTTTGCGCGCGAGATGCCGAAACGGCGCGCGCGAAACGGTTGCTCAACAAATCTCCAGGAGAGGGTGCCCAAGACAAACGAAGCGGCTATGACCACGAGTTTCGTCAGCTTTGGAGATAGTCCCTGTATCAGAAGCCCGTCTGCCCCCTGGAACACGATCAATGGCCAATGCCAAAGGTAAAGGGAATACGAAATCATCCCTACAAAAACGACTGGGCGAGACGATAGGACTTGCCCGACAACCGTCTTTCCCGACTTTCCAGCAGCGATAATTAGTGCGGCGCCGACGCAAGGTAAGAGTGCCGCAGCACCTGGAAAAGGCGTCGCCGAGTTAAACAAGAGACCTGCCAAAAGGATGAATGTGGCTCCGCACAACGAGACGACATTTCTCCAAAGCGTGCCAGTGATAGCCGGAAAACAGTCCATTGCCAACAGCGTCCCGAGCAGCAATTCCCATGCTCTTGTGTGCGCAAGATAAAAAGTGGCGTCGTGGTTGCGAAACGCACCGACGGCGCTTACAGAAAAGGAAAGGATCGCAACAAAAATAATGATGAGCCGTTGCTTACTGGGGAAAAACTTGCGAGTGCCTAGCAGGAAAAGCGGAAGAAATACGTAGAACTGTTCCTCGACGGCAAGAGACCAAGTGTGCAGGAGCGGCTTCATCGCCGCGGGGGCATCGAAATAACCGGACTGATGAAGAAAGTATAGATTTGAAAAGGAGAATGTCGATGCGAGGAGGGATTTGCCGAAATCTACAAACTCCGACGGCAGGAAGAACTTGTAAGCGAGCACCGCGGTGACGAACAACATCACGAAGAGAGCGGGGAAAATGCGCCGAACGCGTCTTTCATAAAAAGAAACTATCGAGAAGCGGGAGGAGTCGAGGTCCGACAGAATAATAGAGCTGATGAGGTATCCCGAAATCACGAAGAAGACATCGACGCCGACAAACCCTCCGCGCAGTCTGTAGATACCGACGTGATACGCGAGCACCAAAAGAACCGCAACCGCTCGCAGGCCATCGATATCGGGACGATATTTTACGGCCGGTTTGTCGGTTGTATTAGCGGTCATTTCTCTGTCTCACTGCTCCAAGCCAAATTCACAGGAGTTAAACACTCAATTGTTCGCCGGCATCTGCGGCGGTCTCAGTTGGGCTGCCCGCGGAATGGTTAAGTCTTTGAGCGAGGTCAGCGACAAGGCGCGGTGTTGAACGCAACCGCGAGAGAACGGGCACCGGGAGTGCGCCCTCAATTGCATTACTGAGTTTTTGGAAGAACTCTTTTGGATCTTCGGGGTCGAAAATATTTTCCGGGTCGAAGAGTTCCTCCGCGCAGCCTGCATATTTCGAACATAGAACGGGGAGGCCGGAAAGCATGGCCTCGTTTGCCACAAGCCCCCAAACATCTTCCAGGGTTGGGAATATCAAAACGTCGGCCATCTTATAGACTGCGGGCATCTGCTCCGGAGCTTGCGGAGGCAAGAAGTAGACATTCTTCAGACCCAGTTCTTTCGCAAGTTGTTCAGTTGCACTTTTATCCGGCCCGCCTCCGACCAACATGAGCGAGAAAGAACGGCCTTCCTTCTGTTGCACAGCGGCCGCGCGCAACAAAAGTTCGATGCCTTTCCGAGCGGTAAACTGCCCCACGTGCAACAGAACGGGCCGCGGATGAGCTTGCGCAACGGCTTCAGAAGTAGGCGCGAATCGACGCTCGTCGACTGCGTTCTGAATTTCGAGCACGTTGTCGCGACTTATTCCAAGACTCAACAGATATTCCGTCGACGAATTGCCATAACTTATCCAATGTTTCGCCCACCGCGAGATGATCCGCCGTACCAGACGTTTAACACGCCCGACGCCACGTTCTGTGTGGAGTGTGCCGCCCCACCACACCCAAACAGGTTTACGTGCAATCGTTCCGTAGGCCAGAGCAATGAGGGTTCGCAAACCCATTTCGTTGGCGACCATTACATCGGGGCGAAATCTCAACAGATGCCAAATATAACCAGGAGTGAAATGGAGGTATCGACTGTCGAATGCAGTTCCATTTACTTTTCTCTTCAGGCGAATTTGCCAGCCCCAGGCTCTGATAACCTTCGCGTTCGGTAACAACTGCTCCATTCCCTGCCACGTGTCCCGATTCGATTCATTGCCGCCATGGAGCAACAGCAATTCGAAACGCGAAGCGAGCCCGGAATACAATGCAATTCTCGCGGGTGAAATTATGTTGATCAGAAGGGCGAGTTTTTGACGCTGAGAGGTACGTTCCATGTTTATCCCCTGGATTTTTAAGACTCGTCAGCAAAAGACGGTTTCAGCTAAGCAGCATTGCCGAGGCGTGCTTCGCAAACCTATTGCGCGGCAGAAGTAACAAGCGCCGGACTGGGTCCAGCTTCGAAGCCTGACTTTGTGAGCGCTTGTGAAACACCTTGCAAGGAAACGACGAACTTGGCATGCCATTGCTCGGGCGGAATGAATGTTTCAGAACGGCCAGGATTCCAGACGAT
Organism: uncultured Acidobacteriota bacterium; assembly: GCA_963784015.1. Classification (GTDB taxonomy): domain Bacteria; phylum Acidobacteriota; class Terriglobia; order Acidiferrales; family UBA7541; genus Acidiferrum. Next base: position 806,847 of record CAWAPX010000013.1, on the reverse strand, counting down.
CCACTCGGATGAGTCGTTCCGATTCAGCTTGCAAGTCCACGTTTGATTCCCTCCTTGAGCGCACTCTTCAAGGCGGGCGCCAATCATCCACGTATAAATGGCTTCATACGCGTGGCCGGCAGGCGTCAATGTTTTATTGTCCTTCTCGGTCGTTTGGATAGTGACCCAAGTGTGGTTGTCCCACGAATACCAATAGAGCCTTTGCACACCAGCTGACCAATCCAGCAGATATGTCCGAGCCAGATAGGCGGCGCCGAGTTCTTCGGAGGGAAATGGTTTAGGAAAGGCCCAACCTATCTCGGTATTCCAGAGAGGTTTCTCGCCGACGCCATTCTCCTGCATGGTTTGTTTGACTTTGCGTATCAAAAGCAGAATGTCTTCCGGCGGCTGGGGCATGACATAGAAGTGGTAGCCGATGACATCCACATATTGTCCGCCGCCCCCGACTAGAAATTCAGAAAGCCACTTTTCTCCGGCTGCGGCCGTTGCCGAGGGTGAAACAACAATCGCGCGAGGATCAATCTCTCGAATGATTTTCGCGGCATCGCGCGTGAGAAGCACCATTTCTTTGACGTCTCCGGTCCAGAACCCTTTCAGATTCGGCTCGTTCCAAATTTCATAGTTGTGAATGCGTCCCTTGTACCGCGTTGCCACCGTCCTTACATAGTCGTGCCAATCCTCGATGTTTCTGGGCTCAGCTGCGTTTCCAGGATGATATGTCGATGGCTCATTCGGACGCGCGGACGCCCAAGTCGGCGAAAGCCCCAGCGGAAGGAGGATGTTTACGCCGTGCTGTTCCGCAGTTGTGACATAGCGATCCAAAATCTCGAACTTCCACTGGCCTTGGTGCGGTTCAAGGTTGGGCCACGCGACGTAGGCATCCCATAAACGCCACTCTGCGAAATGAACATCGGGCCAAGGTGTTGCAGCGCCAATGTGGTGGATGTGCAGGCCAAAATAGCTTGGCGGAACTGGCGTTGACGAAGAAGCAGAGATCGATGTTGGATCCACGTATAACGACCACGTCACGCACAAACCAAAAAGAAGTGAGGAAGCGCGGGATAATCGTAGGAGTGTGAGCATAAGAGTCTGATTGAACTTAGTGCGGGGCCGGATGAACGTCATGCGGAAGTCGGTTCGATAAATTCTGGGGCCTCATCAATTCGAATACCAGCGGCAGACTGATAAGCCAGGAATTTGCTGCCGACTAAACCAGTGAGCATGCCCGCTCCCAGGCATGCTTTGCGCAGAGCTCTCGTGAATGCAGCTTTTCCGAAACACAAGCACACTAAAGCGCTCGTCAACCCAACCAACAAATGCGTACAGCCTTTGACAAAGCGTAACGCACGAATTCGCAACGCTGCGTCAAGCGACATCTCGGACAACGCCCAGCTATTTCCGCTCTGGTATCCTCGACGCAAAATCCATCCGAAAGTCGCTCGCTCCTTCGGCACAGACTCATGCACGATTGCTTCTTGTGACCAAATAATCTTGCAACCAACGCGCTGCACACGCAGAAAGAACTGTGTGTCTTCGCCGCCAGTAAGTTGGAATCGATCGTCGAATCGGGGAACGCGGCCAAGTACTTCGTTACGCATCAATACATTGTTTGTCGAACAGAATTCCAGAGGGCTTCCCGTTTCACGATTCGGCCGGACAAAAAAACCTCCTCGCTTGACCCACTCCGCTATGCCGGGCGCATAACTCGGAAGCACGGGCCCGGAAACAACATCCGCGCCGAATCTCGCCTGCGTGGCAAGCAACTCGTCCAACCATGCCTCGCTGGGAACTTCATCATCATCGAGAAACACGATAAAATTCGCAGCGCCAGCTTCCGCCAAGGCCCGATTTCGAACATGTACAATCCCGCGCTTGGATTCAGCAATGTACCGGATCAGATACGGAAGTGTCGCCGTCCGGCAAATTTCTTTTGCGCTTCCCGACGAATCGTTGTCCACAACGATGATTTCGATTTCGGGAGTAGCTACCTTACGAAACGTCAATCGGGCAAGGCCGGCTAACGCTTCTCGCAAGAGTTCACGTCGTCGGAATGTACCGATGCAGATGGCTACACGCACGTCAGATTTTCCGACTTTTGCTTTCAAATCCGATAACGAGGATAAGAACTCCACGCTTTTCACGCGCACTCCGGTTCAGCTTCGTGAACAAAACCTTCAGCCACTTCCCGTTCCTCAAAAGCCATGCGCACTCTCGGGTCGGAGCCGATTATGGTGGCCACGCAGACGCCCCATTCCAGACAGTTTTGCCAGGCAATGGTGCATTCGGCCACATTGTGAATGGCTACGAAGAGAAAGAGTGCGAGGGGCCATGAGTCTAAATAAGACTCACCTTCTTTTGCCTGACGCCAAGCGCGCTTCAGGCCGCTTGCAAGCATCCATGCCACGAACAGCAGCCCTAGAATCCCTAGGCTCAGCGCGATTTCCAGGTAACCGTTGTGAGAATAGGTCGGAGTCCATCGAATTTGGTTTTCGATCAGCGTTGAGCTCGACGAAGCTCCCTTCCAAAAGCCCGAAAACCCGAACCCGAGCAATGGGCGCTGCAAAATCGTTTGGCCTACGGCGCTCCATAACTCCGTTCGTCCCGTCATGTCAGACGACCGCCCCATCAAGCCCATTACATCTCCTGCTTCGATGCCGACAAGAGAGACGGATCCCACGACTGCGAGCACAAAAATAGCAAGAGCGGCAAGCGGGATCTGGAGACGGGCGTAAAGCACGCGAAACGCCCACGTAGCAGCCAATGCTGCGACGAGAGTAACGATCGACGTCAGCGAATCAGAAGCCACAAGCAAGACAGCGTAGGCTGTGAGAGAAGCTATGCGCACAATCTTTTCGCGTATTCCTTGCTCTCTCAAATACCATTCCACTAGAAAGGCAAGAGCCATGGCTCCGCCTAGAATATTCTTGTGGGGAAACACACCGCGGATTCCTCCGCCACCGCCAACGGCAGATAGCGCGCGACTGGGCGAACCGATTCCCAGCATCACGGTTGCTAGCGCCCCAATCCGGAGTGCCCAGCGCAATATTTTGAGTTGTTCTTCTAACGAGAACCGCGTCGCAAGGGCAACGCCGAACAAGGTTGTTCCAACCAGTGCGAGCGCACGCCGCGAAACCAGATCAGAAGCCTCCGCCCATAAGGGCGAGGCACACGCAAGCAAGAGCAAACCTAACAAAGATGGATTGCGAGAAAAACTTTGGATTGTTTTGCGGAACTGGATGACTGCCAGAACGATAACGACCGCATACATTACGGCTAGAAGCACTTGGGTACGCTGATCACCATCAATGCCCCCATCGTTTCCGCCCGAGATCACTCTCCACACCGCACCCGATAGAATGAGAGCCATGATTGCAAAGACCGATTTTTCGATTGCGCTGCGCGAGTTCATTGGCAATCTCTGGCAGGAATGGGGCAACCTGACAAATCGTTAAACCAACCATTCGCGAAGATCACGGGCAAATTAGGTTGCATTGCGTCCGCTCGTAACCCACCCGCATTGCGCCGCGGTAATCGTACTTGCCGCAGCTAACTGGAATCGCCGGTTCAAAACCCAAACGGCGACGCTGACGCCAAGAACGAGCGCCGCATCGGACGCGATACTCGACCAAGCCGCGCCTCGCCAGGAATATGCAGGAATGATCCACAAATTCAGAAGGACGTTAAACACGGCAACACTGGCCTGAAGCGATGTGCGAACCGATTGATGTCCTGCTCCTGTAAGAGTGTCTGAGAGAAAATAATGCACAACTTTGAGTAAGGGGAGCACTGAGAGCCAGCGCAGGGCCTCCGCAGTCGACCGATATTGTTCACCCAGAATGTGCGGAACGATTCCAGCTCCCAGAAGCAAGCCGCCGCAAACTACTGCCGCGTAGGCAAGTGCGCGCAACAAAAGCGGTCGGGCGTACGCGAGGCTCGATGCAATTCCCCTGGCTCCTTCGCGAAAGAAACTTGGATATGAGGACCAAAGCAACGCAGAGACGGGGACGAAACTGACATCGATGATCCGGTAGGCCGCGCCGTAAATGCCGGTGGCTTCCAGCGTACTGAGACGCGCAAGCATTGTTTTGTCGATGTCGTTGTAAACAGTCTGAGCGGTTTGGCTGGCCGCAAAATAGAAGCCTTCACGCACCTCTCCGCGCGCTTGCGGCCAGGATAGTTTTGGCAGTCCGAGCTTCACGCATACAAGAATCGATGTGACGAGTGCAACGGCAGCCGTTGCTCCAAAGTAAAGGTAACTCCATTGGAGTGCGGAAGGATGCGGTTGAACCGCGATTAAAATAAGCGCGCCGACGAGGCGACCGCCGGTCATCATTGCGTTGATCGCCGCCGTCCAGCCAAGGCGTTCGAAAGCCTGAAATGCCTGGGCGGAGACAGTAATGATGTTCAATCCATAGATGTCCGCCGCTGCCACTAGGACAATCAGGAGTCTTGGAATTTCTGGAGGCAGCATAAAACGCGCCACGAGAGACACAGCAATCAGGAGTGGTGTGCCGCCTATTGCCGTGAAGACAAGTGCCCTGCCCCAGTATGCAGAGAACAGACTTTTCTCTCGAGATACATTCTTTATAAGCAGATTGCCGCTGCCCAGTGATGCGAACGGGTAAACGATACCGACGAGGGCAACGACACCAATGAAGGCGCCGTAATTGCGCACGCCGAGTGATCGCGCGATCTCAATAAAATAAACGGCCTGAATAACCAGGCGTAGCCCTTGGCCCCCAATCATCCAGGCAGTATTTCGAGCGAGCGCTGTCTTTAAAGGCGTGTTAGGCATTCGAATGGAATTGGAATGAAATTGAAACTATGTACATGATTTTTAAGAGGACGTCGAGCGAGCCTGCCTCGTCAATTCTTAACCGTAGAGAAATTCGCGACTTGGCGCCTGCCCTTCGGTTGGAAATCGCGAGAGGCGCAATGCCTGCGCAATTACAAGGAGGACATACGCTGGATTCAAAAACAGATACCGCCTCCACAATCGCCGCGGTTCACTTAGCAACCGATAAAGCCATTCGAGACCGGCGTTCTGCATCCAAACGGGAGCTTGCGGAAGTATTCCGGCAAGAAATGGAAACGCTGCGCCAACAGCGAGGATCGGTAGCGCGAGATGTTCACGAAACTCATACGCGAAGATTTCCTGCCGTGGACACCCTAGTCCAACAAACAGCAGTGCTGCTCCCGAACTCCGAATTCGGTCCGCGAGTTCCACCTTTTCCGTCGGCGACAGACAGCGGAATTTAGAAGGCTCCGCGCCCGCCACAATCAGACCAGGAAATCTCTTTTCTAGCGCGGGACGCAATGCCGTCAAAATCTCGGGTGTAGCCCCGTAGAAGTAAACGGAAAGCCGCTCCTCAGCCGCGCGAGCACAAACCTTAAGTGTAAGATTTGGTCCGTAGACGCGATCCGGGAGGCCTGCTCCATATAGCGCATTAAGCACCCATCGCACGGGCTGGCCATCCGGGACTAAAAGCTCGAACTGATTGAGGCGAAACCGCTGTTCTCTATCCATTGCGCCAATCATGAGTCCGTGTACCGCGAGCGCAGAAACGGCCGCGGCGCGCTTTTCCTTTGCAGCGCGGATGATGGTGTCAACCGCACTTTCGTAATCCACTGCGTTTATCAGGACGCCAAGGATATTTCTTTTGCCGCTGTTGAGCATTCGCCTCTCCATCGATCAATGTTCAGTTCATAGATTTCGCGCAGAATCTGCGGGACGTCGTATTCGAGCCGCCAGTCCGGATAATGTTTTTGGAACTTTGAAACATCGCTGATCCACCAGATGTGGTCTCCGCGACGGTTCTCGTCCACGTACTTCGAGAGAAAGGTCTTGCCCGTGATCTCTTCGCACAAAGAAATTGCCTCGAGCATGGAGCAATTGCTCTGGCGCCCGCCGCCCATGTTGTACACCTCGCCTGAACGCGGTTGCTTGTAAAACTCGTCGAATGCGCGAATCAAGTCGCTGCTGTGAATGTTGTCGCGCACCTGCTTTTTCTTGTAACCAAAGATGGTGTAAGGCGTTTCGGTGACGGCACATTTCATAAGGTACGCAAGAAAACCGTGGAGCTGCGTGCCAGAGTGATTCGGTCCCGTCAAACAGCCGCCGCGGAAACACACCGTTTTCATGCCGAAGTAACGGCCATACTCCTGGACAAGAACGTCGGCTGCAACCTTCGATACTCCGAACAAGCTGTGCATCGTTCCGTCGATTGACATTGTTTCTGGAACACCCAGCGCCGCATACGAGTGACTTGCCTCTGGTTCCCAGCGCGTCTCCATCTCGAGAAGCGGAAGCTCGTTCGGACGGTCGCCGTAGACCTTGTTCGTTGACATGAAAATAAAAACTGCCTCCGGCGCAAAACGCCGCGTCGCTTCGAGCATTACGGATGTCCCGTTCGCATTGACAGTGAAGTCCATCGTGGGATTGCTTGCCGCCCAATCATGCGAGGGCTGGGCGGCAGCATGAATGACGAGGGAAATGTCATTTCCGTAGCGCGCAAAAATGCCTTCAATGGCCTGTGTGTCGCGAATGTCGGCCTCGTGATGACGATAGTGCATGACATCAGCCCGAAGACGGTCGCGGACCCATCTCGTGGAGGCTTCCTTCCCGAAAAATTCGGCGCGCATATCATTGTCGATTCCCACTACGTCCAGGCCGCGCGCCGCAAAATAGGCAACTGCCTCTGAACCGACGAGACCCGCGGACCCTGTGATTATTGCAACGCTCATTGAAGTGATCTCCCTTGAGAAATGATTTGGTTTGCTTGGTTAATCTTGAAGGGCCGAATGCATGCGGCTCTGGATCTGCAACTCTTGTCAAATAGTTGCTCAGGTGTGTTGCAGCAAAGAAGCAGGCGGAGCTGAGCATGTCCGTCCGTTTCTCGTGTAATCGCTAATTGTTTGTTCATAGATACTCATAAGCAGGTGGTAGTTCTTTTCGGCGGTATATCGGCTTTCGTATTCCCTACGCGCTGCCTTCCCCATTTCCGCCAGTTTTTCAGGGCGATCCAATATCCAATTGACTTTGGTGGTCAGATCTTCGATGTCTCCGGGATTAAAATGAAGGCCGGTCCGCTGGTCCTCCACAATCTCCTGCATAACCCCAAGCCTTGAGCAAAGAACAGGCGTGCCGCAGGCAAAAGCTTCCGCAATCGTCAACGGGCCTTCGTACCAGAGGCTCGGCGTCAGCAGGAACGCCGCCTGTTTCATCATCGCCAGTGTTTCCGTTCGCGGCAGCCAACCCATAAAAGTGACTGATGAATTCTTTTGCGATCTGACTTCTGTTTCGAGGGATTCACGCAGGGGGCCATCGCCGACAACAACAAGCGGATAGCCTTTTTTCATGTTCGCCCAGGCTGAGATGAGTGTCTGTATTCCTTTTTCCGGCGAGAGCCGACCCACGAACAGCGCGAACCTTCCAGCTTCTGTCTTTTCTCCAGGATCGGCCTCGACAAAGTTGGGCTTCACATGAATTTTGTTCAGTGGCAGCCCGCCAGCGATGAACTTTCGTTTGGCAAATTCGCTCAACGCAACATATCCGTCCACGGAGTTTTCCCAAGTGCCAGACATTCGGTGAAACTGCAACATTGCCGCCACCGCTGCCGACATCACCCGGGAGTTGCGGTAACAACCGTGCCACACTCCGTGCCACAACCCGCCGTCAATGCAATCCTCACAAACTCTTCCGTCCCGCGAAAGCGTCCACCCCGGACAGAGGAGCCGGTAGTTGTGAAGTGTCTGCAATACGGGAATTCCGGCCTCTTGGCAAGCTTCATATACGGAAGGCGAAATCATCATGAATGTGTTGTGGACATGGACAACATCAGGTTTGTCTCGGCGAAGAATGATTTGAATTTCTCGTTTGCTATCCTCGGAGTAAATTATGTCTTTCAGGAGTAGCAATCGCTTAGATGCCGAAAGTTTCTTCAGTTCGTGGTTGCTGCGGTCGTACGAGATAACCGTGTGGCCCTGACTTCCGAGCAGCCGGGCTTCATGGGCGGCGACGACGTCTTCTCCGCCTGCCTGCTGGTAACTGTTGTGAACTATTAGGACTTTCATTGCGTGGATTGAGTTATGTCTTGTTGGCCGTGCTTGAATTACGCCGCCGAGGCGGCATGGGCTGCGCCTGCGCAATCCGTGGCTTGAGGAGCAATGCGCGAGTCCATTTCACCCGTTGCCGTGGGAATTTCTTTCGGGACCCCCACCGCGCGGCCCACGCTGTGATAAATCAGCCCAGCTTCGGCCATCTCACGCGGTTCGTACAAGTTCCTTCCGTCGATTACGATTGGATATTTCAGTAACGAGCGCACGCGGTTCAGATCAAGCGAAGAAAATTCTTTCCACTCAGTAAGAATCAAAAGCGCATCAGATCCAGCGATCGCATCATAGGCATCTTTGGCGTACTCGATCCCTTTTTCGCCGAGCAATTCCTTGGACTTTGCAATGGCAGCAGGGTCGTACGCACGAACCTGGACGCCCTCTCTTCGTAACGCGTCAATAATTTCGATTGCAGGCGATTCCCGTACGTCGTCCGTGTCTGCTTTAAATGCCAACCCCAAAATGGCCAGCTTCTTTCCGCGCAGTGTCCATAGCGCGTTTCTAACCTTCTTGAGGAACATCCGACGTTGCTCCGTATTTACTCGCATCACCTCGGTCAATATTCCGAAATCACAACCGCAATTGTTGGCAACCGCTTGGAATGCTTGCACATCTTTCGGAAAGCACGAGCCTCCGTAGCCGATACCCGCGTTCAGAAATCGGGGGCCAATGCGTGAATCTGAACCCACGCCCGCGCACACCTCTGTAATATCGGCACCTACGGACTCTGCGACGTTTGCTAGAGCATTTACGAAGGAAATCTTCATCGCCAAAAACGCGTTTGACGCGTGTTTAATAAGCTCCGCGCTCTTCGCGTTGGTGACGATCAGTCGCGCCTTCGGTGATGCGTTCTGAGGCGCCGGTATAATCTCTTTTTGGGAATAGTAGTTCCCCGTTGTGAGTGGCTCGTAGATTTTTTCCAGAACAGCGGCGCTGAATTCGTCATCTGCCCCTACCACGATGCGATCGGGATACAGAAAATCGCTTACCGCCGTTCCCTCTCTCAAGAACTCTGGATTCGAAACGACCGAAAATGATCCAGGCTGCGCCCCATTCAGCAAGAGAGACTTTCGCAACCATTCGCAAGTGCGCACAGGTACCGTGCTTTTCTCCACGATCACTTTGCGATCGCATATTGCCGAAGCAATTTCAATCGCTACCGCTTCGACGAAAGATAAATCTGCTTCGCCGGTAACGGATGGCGGCGTTCCCACTGTTATGAAAACGGCCTCGGCTTTTTCGACCGCGTCTGTCACCGAAGTCGAGAACTTGAGCCGTCCACCGCGATGTCGCTCCAGCAATTCGGGGAGGTGGCGCTCATGAATCGGAACTTCACCGCGCTGAAGCATGGCCACTTTGCTTTCGTTATTGTCTACGCAGCAGACTTCATGCCCTAACTCCGCAAAACAAGCTGCTGAAACGAGCCCTACATAACCCGAACCTATGACCGCTATACGCATAAGTCCCCTAGTGTTTTAGATTTTAGATTTAGCTGTCTTTGCGAAAACATTCAGAATTCGTCCGTACATCTCGCTCACGTTGCGCCAGAGCCCTTCAATACAGCCGGAATCGTTCTTGCCAGAATTTTCAGATCGAGCCAGAGAGACCACTCATCCAGATACTGCATGTCCAGCTTCATCCACTGATCGAAGCCGATCGAACTCCGGCCCTGCACCTGCCAGAGGCAGGTGATCCCGGGCCGTGTGGAGAACCGGCGCCGCTGCCAGTCTTCGTCGAATCCCTCGTAATCTCGAACGGGGAGAGGCCGCGGTCCAACCAGGCTCATGTCGCCTTTTAAAACGTTTAGCAACTGCGGCAGTTCATCGATGCTGGCTCGGCGCAGCCATTTTCCGATCGGCGTAATTCGGGGATCTTTCTTGATCTTGAATACCGGACCGGACGCTTCATTCAATTTCTCCAACCCCGCCATGATCTTCTCCGCTTCCGGCACCATGGTCCGAAACTTATAAATCAGGAAGCGCCGCTTGTTGAGACCAACCCGTTCTTGACGAAACCAAACCGGGCCCTCCGACGTAATCTTGATCAGTATTGCGACGACAACCAACAAGGGCAGCAGAAGTGAAAGCAGCACGAGAGAACCAGCAATGTCCAATACTCGCTTCACCACCATTGGCCAGCCATCTTGCATACCGCTGCGCGTCGCGATCGCTTGTGGCCGGTCCACCTCCTCCGTCCATGCCCGCTCTGCTCTCAATCCAAAAACATCCGAGTCAAACCGCACAATAATTCCGTGCTGCTCGCACAGCGCCGCTATCTGAGAAGCTTCTTCATAGAACGAACGCAACGGAAGGTATATGGCCACTTCATCTACTACGTTGTTCCGCAGAAATTTTGGCAATCCCGCGCGATCGCACACAATCCGAAAACTGGTCTTTTCGAATTCGCACGTGCCGGCCCACTCCGAGTCGACGAATCCCAGATTGCGATAACCCCATTCCGGGGTAGTTTCAATACGACGCGCAAATTCCAGTGCGCGCCGGTTTGTTCCCAAAATCAACACGTAGCGTAAGTTCCGCCCTTTGATGCGAATTTGGCCAAGGAAGCTTCGAAGAAGAAAACGGCCCAGGACTATCGCGATCGAACTGATTCCCCAGAAAAGCATCAGAAAGGTCGGAGTGACCATGCGTATCGAGAAGCAAACCGTAACGAGCAACAAACAAATCGTTGCTAGAGTGGTTCCCTTCCACTCAGCCATCATTTCTTCTTTGCGAGTGGATACTCTCTTGGACCTGTAAAAACCGCAAAGCACGAAGATGATGTGCCAGGTCAAGAGTGCCGCGGCGAAAATCAAGCAATTCGATAGCTTGATTCGCATGGACATGAACTCAGAGAACGAAACTCCGTGGCTCCCCCGTAAGACCAGAACCGTCGCCAATCCGTAGGACAGGATCAGCAAGGCGAGGTCAAGTACCTTTAGACAGGTCAGCAAAATGTGGCGGTTGGTTACGTTCACGGTGTAATTGATGTGCAAGCCTGGTGCGTAGTTGGCTCGCCTTATTTATTTGGAGTGTGTCGCGTAGTAGTTGTGAATATTTAAGTCTTGTAAAATCTATTCTGACCGCAATCAGGATGTGGCATGAAAGCTTTCAGATTGGCTCGACCCTAAACCCTTTGACCGATATCGTCAGAGATCTTTGGATGAGCTCAACGGAGATCACCAATGTTTCGTCTCCCTTAAGCCCGAGAAGGATTCCCTGTACTCCATCGAGACTGCCGCCTCGAATCCGGACACGCTTTCCGACCTCAACGAAGGAGCAAGGACTTGGGCATAGCCGGTGTTCAATCACCGATTGCACGGCCGCGATTTCGCTCTCCGGAATCGTGACTCCCAGCCCTCTTGCACCCACAAAGGAATTCACGCCGGATGTTCGCAACACCGCGATGCGTGTGGTTGGTTCGACCGTGATACGCACGAAAACATATTGCGGGAACAAAGGCACGTCGACCACTCTCTCGCGGTCGCTCCACTGGTGCTTCTCCGGAAAGAGCGGTAGAAAGGATTCAATTCCCTTCCGCCGAAGCTCACCTGCAACCTTTTTCTCGTGCCGCGGCAAAGTTTGCACGGCGTACCACATTGGCTCTTGTGGCGATACCGCAACGGGTTCAAACGCTGCTCTCGTCGTGATTTGTTGTACCGATGCCATCAGACAGGGCTCCGCCATTCTCACTCACAATTGCTTATATACGGCTGGAAACTCTAGGAAGCCCCACAGCAGCGTGGGTAAGCTTCCCTAAAATCTAAATCCGGTGATACACAAACTCCGGAATCGGGAACGTTCGCTTATTCAGAACCGCACCCAAAACTTTGATTTTCATGCCGCGGAGGCGATCGGCCACTTGCAGCGCCACTTCACGTCGCGTAACGTTTGCTTCCAGAACCAACACCAATCCGTCTGCCAGATGACTAAGGCTAATTCCGTCGGCGTAAGTACTTAGCGGAGGCAGATCCATCAACACATAGCCAAACTCCTTGCGCAGTTCGGTAACAAGCCCGCTCATTTTGTCGGAAGTCAGCAGGCTGACCGATGCCTCTGGTCCCGAACCGCAAGGCAGCAGCCAAAGATTCTGAGGTTCGAGCTGCTTCACAAACTCGCGCACCGGGCGGTGAGTTCGCAATGCATCGGAGAGTCCGCAATGATTGGTTGCCCCAAGCAACCCACGACGCGAAGGCGTCCTGAAATTAGCATCCACAATGCAAACCGGTTCCGATACAGTGGCGGCCAGTACCGCGGCGATCTGAGAGCAAATCCAGGTGCAGCCGCTTCCGGAATTAATCGCCGCGAAAAGCACGGAGCGCCGCGGCCCTTCTTGTGGATGAAATACGGTCTGCACCAACTTCGAAACTTCTTCCCGTGCGATTTCGTCGAGACCAAGAGTGGTTCGTACGCGGCTTTTCTCTTTTTCGGCCGCCTGCGGTTCCATGGCCAATAACCCTTGAATCTCGCTCGCAGGCAAACCGTTGCTGCTAGCCGCTGTGCGCTGCAGAAGTTCAAAATTTCTGCTCATTTCGTTTTCCCCTCCAACTTTGTGGCTGATGAATCTCTTTGTTCCGCGACGGTGATTACTTGCTGCGCGGGTAAGCGCACTGTCCGGCCTGCTCGAATTCGCTTGGGATCACCAAGACCCGGGTTCAAAGCTTTCATTTCTTGAAGCAACTTCCCGTCATATCTGCCGAAATATCGAATACAGATTCCATAGAGCGTTTCCCTCGGCCCAATCTGAACCAGCAGCAATGAGTCGCCCTCTCCCGTCGCTAGAGGACTGGATGAAAATTGCGTCCCGCCCTTAAGTTTTGCATCAGGTGACGAGACTTCAGGCGTTTTGGGATTTTCACTCAAATCTGGACTATTCGACGCCGTCACAACAACCGGCGCATTCACAACGCCGACCAAACCACCGGGCTCGCCAACATTGCACGCCGCCGACAAAATGCTTAAACATAGCGTGCTGGCAGCGACTACCAAACCAGTCCGAATCAATGCACCGCGGAGCCAGCCAATCGCTATTCTGCGTGGATTAAGCGTGGGCCGGTCGATCGGCCGCACCGTGCCCTCGGGACAATACGGTTGCCTTGTTAGGGCGTCCAGATCCAAATCCGCCAGCACCTCGCGAACGATCTCCGGACCAATCACCTTTTTCTGCAAAGCGCACGCCAACGCCATCGCGTTAAAGCAAATATTGTTGATGTTCCGCGGGATGCCTTGCGAATGAACGGCAATCAGATCGCAGGCACGATCTGAAAAAAGGGGTCGTGGAGCGCTATATCCTGAAATTCTCAACCGGTGCTCGATATACTCGCGCGTTTCGCTAGCTTTGAAGGGCGCCAATCGCACCACGATGGAGACTCGTTGACGGAGCTGCACCATATTCGGCGATGCGAGTTTCTTGGCGAGTTCGGGTTGGCCGGCCAACACCACGTGCATCAATTTTTCATCGCTCGTCTCGAAATTGGAAAGAACTCGCAATACTTCCAGCGCCGCCTCGTCCAGGTTTTGTGCTTCATCGACGACCACAACAACTCTGCGCCCAGCCGCAGACTCCTGCAGCAACACCTCATTAAGTTGTGCCTGCATGCGCGCCAAATCCTGGCCGTCGCTCGAAACGCCGAGGTCCGCCAGCACATTTCGAAGCAGATCGCGCGGACTGCACTGCGTCTGAAACAAAAAGACCGTCTTCAGTGTTGACGGAGCCTTTTGCAATAATTGGAACAACAACGTGGTCTTGCCCATTCCCGGATGCGCGATCATCGCCGTAAATCCGCGATTCTCCATCACACCATGCCACACGCTAGCAATCGCTTCTCTATGCGTCGAACTCAAGTACAGATAGCGCGGGTTCGGCGTGACGCCAAACGGTTGCTCATCGAGTTTGTAATAGTCCAGATACACTTTTCAGGCCGCCTGCCTTGGCACGTATGCGAGCACCGGCATTTTCAGAACATCGGCCACTTCTAACGGCGTGCGGAACGATGGGTCAAGCCATTCCGCCGCAAACCCCGCAGCCACCGCGCTAAGCGCCGCAAGAATCAGCCCGGCGAACGCAACCAGCAGAGGATTGAACGCCGGTAACGCCGGCACCACTGCTGGAACGGCAATCTCCACATCCGCAATTCTTCGCTGGTCCAACGCATCTGAGGTCCGCTCTTGCTCACGCTTACTCAGATAAAGGAGGTAAGTCGCCTCGTCCGCTTTGGCTTCACGCACGAGCGCCGTTTGTTTCACGGCTTTTCCGTCCAGATCGATCATCTGCGAACGCATCGTCTGAATGCTGGTGGCAATCGCAGTGGCATTCGCTCTTTGAGAGGCTAGGTCGAGTTTCGTCTTCGTAACATCTTGCCGCAGCAGTTCATACGTGGGGTCGCGATCCGTGGTGTGGTTCGCATAATTCAATTCCTTCGCATCTTTTATGGCCGCTTGTGTCTTCGCAATCTCTTCATCGGCCTCGATTACTAACGGGAATGACGGGTCGTACTTCACAAGCAGTTGCGTCCGCTTCAATTCCGCAGTCAGAAGAGAGGCTTCCAATTGCTGCAGCAGCAAATTCGCGGCATTCGAAGTCTGCTGCGTCGTGATTCTTTCAGGTGTTTTCTGCAGCTGCATATCTACCGCCTTGATTCGCTCTTCATCAGCTGCGATTTGTTCTTGCGCTAGGTGTAATGCAGCCATGGATGTCGTTATTTGCTGCGCCATATCCGTGCGCAGGACATCGGGAGCTGCAACACCTTCCTCCCGGCTGAAATTCGTCAGACGCCCCTCGACGTTTGCCAGCTCCTGACGATATTTTTCAGTTTGTTCTGCAAAGAAGTTCGTTGACCCCACCGGACGCCTGAGCTGGAGATGTTTCTCGAGATAAAGTTTGCCGAGGCTTTGCAACACGCACGCCGGCGTTTCCGCATCCCCAATCGCCCCGTATTTCACGGTAATTACGTCTGACGCTTTTTCCGCTTCCGCCTTCACTCCCTTTTCCAATGCGAGAGCCGCCTTTTGAATACGCGCAGCCTTAATCCGGGCGGCGTCTTTCGGCAGGAACCATTCCGACATAGACCATTTGTCAGCCAGCCCGCACCCCTCCGCCACCGTGCGCAACATGTCCTGGCCCTTCAAAAGTGCAATCTCGGAGCTTATTTCGTCCGGCGTAACTGCTTTGCTGTTCGCCATTGCCGCGTTTTGACCCGACGTAATCGCCGGATCCGTTCTGCCCTGATCCACAACCACTTGCATCTGAGCCACGTAATAACGCGAAGCCACAAACCACGCGAGGAAGACGGCGCAAGCAAACACTCCTACGAAAGTTACAGCGATGATTCGCTTGTGCCGAAAGAGCGGCGTCAGCAAATCTCTCAAGGTCCGGAATTGCTTGCCTTCGTCTGGTTTCATACTCTGACCTGGCTTATTCATCGTTTCTCTCTCGCATTCTTTCCTTGCTGCCGCTCCTAGCGAAAAGCTAAAAATAGGTCGGTATACCCACGCCAATTCCGTACGGAACGTATTTCCGCACCTTCGTGATCGTCTTTTCAGGCACAAAAATCATGTCGCCAGATCGCACGCCGACATCTTCCCCCACGTTCTTCCCGTGCAGAAAATCGGACAGGTTCAGCTCCTTAGCCTCTACCCAAACCGCCCCCGAGCGGTGATACAGATAAACGTGCGTCTTCGCAGTGGGCATGAATCCCCCCGCGAGCGCTATCGCCTCGGTCACTGTAAGGTCGTAGCGCAGGTCATACTGGCCAGGCTTCGTCACTTGCCCAGTCACAACAAAATAGGCCTTTTGAAAATCGGCTAAATCCACATCTACAATCGGTTCGTGCAGCGTTTTCCCGTATGCTTTCTTGATCGCATCCACCGTCTGCGGCACGGTCAAACCCAATATACTTATGCTGCCGGCGCTTTGCAGCGTGATGAACCCATCCGGCTGTACGGTGACCCTCTGGTTGTACTCAGGTGAGAGCGCAAACGAGATCAAAAGCACATCGCTTCGGTGAATCCGATACCGCGGATTCCTTTCAGCGGGTACGGGGTGCGTTACGTCGTCCTTAGCCACAACATGCGCCGAATCCGGGGCCGTATCAGGCGCCGTATCCGCCGCAATTCGCGCCTGCTGGACTTCCTGCGCGTTAGCCGTTACAGAAACCAGAAGTGCGAATACAACCCAACCCACAGTACGTTTTGCAGTACTCATCCTCTTGCTCCTAGCTTTTTCCAACAACTACTGGGGACTCGTCCCGTAAACCACATCTTGGGGAGAGCTTTTTTCGGCGGGCTGTGACCGAAATCTAAGCTGACCTGGACCTCGCTATGGCCTCTACGAGGATTCCCACTTCGGGAAGACTACTTCAACTAATTAAAAACTGTTCACGCAAAGAATTGCGTCCTGGAATCGAAAAAAACATTCAGTCCCATTTTGGGCTTACCTGTTTCGCTCGTGTTTTACCCCAAACCCATTTTGGGAAAGAAATCAGATGGAATCGCGTTCGTTTTGTGCCATATCCCAAGGTAGTCGCCCGTGTTTTCGCGGCAAAAGTGGCCTAAATTTTGATTTTTTTTTAAGCTGACGTCCGGGCATTCGTACTTGCAGCAACTTCGTGTTCTTAATTTCTACCTTCGAAAATTCCGAACGTTAAGAAAGCAGTGAAAAAGTTCGATCACTTTTGTCAATACGGTTTTGTACCTAGGAATTAAAAATCGCGCCGAGAAAAGTATTTTTTTTGATGCTCTGTTGTGTCGGCCTTCTTAGACAATCCTGCCAAACATTGGATCCTGCGAATCCCGACCGAGGTGCTAATGAGGCCCAGCGGAGACAAGCCCGTTAGCACAAACTCTCGCGGAGCCACGGTTTCTCTCTATATATCTACCATCACGACGAAGCAAGAACCCTTAGTCGGACAGCAATGGAAGTGCGCCTATAACTTCCGTTCTGATCTTAGGCGAAGATAGGCTTTGCGTAGAGACTCCTTCCAGGCCGGAAGTGAGGACTTTCGTCGCGATAATGACTTGCAGTTCGAGAGCTTCCATCGTAGAGTCTTGAAGATGTCAATTACCTCCAACCAATGCCAGCTTTGCACAGGCGCATGTCGCGCGTGTTGTACGTGTTGTCCACAGGTGCGCACTGGCGTCGGGGGGATCCTGGTCTAGGACTTTAATCTAGAAGAGTCGTATCAAACCCACCGCCAGTGAGCCTGGTAGGTGGGATTTTTGTTTTTTGGTCCGAATTTTTCTTCTTCACGCGAGAACGGGAAGGGAAACGATGCAGCGCAGCACCCAAGAGATGATCGAGACGCCTTCGAACGGCGCGAATGTAAGCGGAGACGCCTCGGGAGGTGCACGGCGTGGGCTCAGTCATTTGCGGACGCTGGAAGCAGAGAGCATCCACATCCTGCGAGAGGCCGCGGCAGAGTTCTCGAATCCCATCATGCTCTATTCGATCGGCAAAGACTCGTCGGTCATGCTGAGGTTGGCGCAAAAAGCGTTCTTCCCCGGCAGGATCCCTTTCCCGCTCTTGCACGTCGACACCAGCTACAAGTTTCCCGAAATGATCGCGTTTCGCGATTCGTACATCAAGTCGATCGGCGCGGATTTGATCGTGCATCGCAATGAAGAGGCGATCGCACGCGGCGCAAATCCGTTTGCACTCGGTACGCAGAAGTGCTGCGGCCTGCTAAAGACAACATCTCTGTTGGACGCATTGGAGGAAGGCGGTTTTAACGCAGCTTTCGGCGGTGCACGACGCGACGAAGAAAAATCGCGCGCGAAAGAGCGGATTTACTCTTTCCGAGACGCCCACGGGCAATGGGATCCAAAGAATCAGCGCCCGGAATTATGGAATCTCTTCAACTCGCGCATCGACAAGAACGAAAGCATCCGTGTCTTTCCGCTCTCGAACTGGACCGAACTCGACATCTGGCTGTACATCCACGTGGAAAACATTCCTATTGTGCCGCTGTATTTTGCGAAGCTGCGCGAGGCCGTAATCCGCGGCGGTTCCTTGGTGCTCATCCATTCCAGAGACGAAATTCAGCCGGGTGAGACCTCACAGATTGTGAATTGCAGGATGCGCTCGCTCGGCTGCGTCCCTTGCACTGGCGCAATTCGGTCTGAGGCCGATACCCTGCCGAAAATTATTGAAGAAATGGTTTCGTTCCGCAGGTCGGAACGGGAGAACCGGGCCATCGATCACGATGAAGAAGGTTCGATGGAGCTGAAGAAACGTGAGGGCTATTTCTGATGGCCTCCGTTCCGGTTATTCACGAATCCTTCGAGCAATTCCTTGAGGCCGACCTCGGAAAAGAACTGTTGCGATTTACAACGGCGGGAAGCGTCGACGATGGAAAATCCACGCTGATTGGCAGGCTCTTGTACGACGCAAAAGGTGTGTACGAGGACCAGCTTGCCTCAGTTAAAAAGAGCCGCGTGAATCGATCGAGTGGCCCGATCGATTTCTCGCTGCTGACCGATGGCCTGCGTGTGGAACGTGAGCAAGGCATCACAATCGATGTTGCCTACAGGTATTTCGCGACGGCGCGCCGCAAATTCATCATCGCGGACACGCCCGGCCACGAGCAGTACACCCGCAATATGGCGACGGGCGCTTCGACCGCCTCCCTCGCGGTGATTTTGCTGGACGGCAGCAAGGGCGTGTTGCCGCAAACGAGGCGGCATACCTATATCGCATCGTTGCTGGGGATCCCAAACATCCTGGTGGCTGTAAATAAGATGGATCTTGTCGGCTATTCGGAAGCGACATTCCTCCGGTTGCAAGAAAATTTTCTTTCGCTCGTGGCGCCGCTGAATTTTTCGTTCGTTCAGTGCGTACCCGTGAGTGCTCTGGAAGGCGACAACATTGTCGATCGCAGCGCGAAAACGGATTGGTATTCCGGGCCGACTCTGCTGGAACATCTGGAAACCGTTCCGGTGCGAGCGGCTTCGGCTTTGACTGCTTTCCGTTTTCCGATCCAATCGGTTATCCGCCCAGATTCCACGTTCCGCGGCTTCGCGGGACAGATCGCCGCAGGAACGATTCATCCGGGAGATCCGGTGGTGGCATTGCCCTCGAAGCAAGCCACGCGCGTGCAATCGATCGTCACGTTTGACGGCAAATTGGATGAAGCGGCGGCGCCGCAGTCGATTACGTTGAAACTCGACGAGGAGATCGATCTCAGCCGTGGCGACATGCTGGTTTCGCCCTCGCAGCCGCCGGCAATTTCCAATCGATTCAGCGCTTCGATTGTTTGGCTCCACGAACAGCCGCTGCGCAAGGACTTTGGATACTTGCTGAAGCACACCACGCGCCAGGTGAAAGCGCGCGTAACGGCCATCCGCCATCGCATCGACATCAACACGCTCGCGCAGGAACCTGCGAGCGACTTATCCATGAACGGGATTGCGTTGGTCCATGTGGAAACGACCACACCGCTCTTCTTCGATCCATATTTACTGAATCGCGCCACGGGCAGCTTCATCCTGCTGGATCCACTTTCGAATGCAACCGTCGGCGCGGGCATGATTCGCCAAGATTTAACCCCTCCGCCGGTTTCTAACTGTCAACCTGTGTCGGCGGCGGAAAAAGCGGCACGGCATGGACACCGCCCTGGAATCTTTCTACTGCCGAATCGCGCGCCCCTCGCCGATACCGCGGAACGGGCCCTGTTCGAAAACGAATTTGCAACGATCACAATCGACGGCGATCACATTCCTTTAGCGTACTTGCCATCTCTTCTCGCCTCCATTTGGTCCGCAGGATTGTTGGTTCTTCTGGTTATCGACACGCCCTCGCTGGAACTCGTCGATGCGCTCAAGCGCGTCGCAGGGGGTTCTCTGTTTGATCCGGGCCCGGATTCGGATCGCAAGAATCTCGAAGAGATCACCTTGCAGATCTTGTCTCACGCGGAAAAACTGCGAATCGGCGGCCCGTTAGACCAGTCAGAAAAGGAGTCCTCAAATGCCTGACGCACAACTCATCGAAGGGTCGGAGACCATGAATGCTGAGGATTTGCTTCACGCGATTCTGGAGGAATTCCCGACGGCCCCGGCTTGCCTTACCTGCAGTTTTCAAGCGGAAGACATGATCGTCCTTGCGCTCTTGCGGCAACGCCTTCCAAACATCCCCGTGTTGTTTCTTGAAACTGGATATCACTTCACCGATACCTACTGGTTTCGCGACGAGGTCGCCAGAGATTGGAAGCTGAATCTGGTGAACGTGGCGCCGCAAACGACGGTGCAGCAACAGGAAGGAGAATTTGGGATTTTGCACCAATTCGACCCTGCGAAGTGCTGCCAACTTCGAAAAGTAGAGCCGCTTATGGAGTCGCTGGAGCCGTTCGAGCTGTGGTTTACGGGACTGCGGCGCGAGCAATCGCCTACCAGACGGAATCTCAAGAAGATCGAGCACCACAAACTCCCGAGCGGCAAAACACTCCTGAAAATCAGCCTGCTCGCGGATTGGACGTGGGCGCAGGTATGGGAATTCACCGGTAAGCATCAACTCGCGTACCTCCCGCAGTACGACCGTGGCTACCTGAGCATCGGCTGTGAGCCGTGCACCGCGATTCCCGCCTCTGGCGCGGACGCGCGTTCCGGCCGCTGGGGCGGCAAGAAACTCGAATGCGGGATCCATACCTTTTCGGAGAAAACAGACAGATGAATTTTCTCCTGGGATTTGCGATCGCGTTGACCGTCGGGCTAACCGGAATCGGTGGCGGGAGCTTCACTGTGCCCGCGTTGCTTCTGATCGTCGGTCTGCCCGCGGGCGAGGCCGTGGGGACGGCTTTTGTTTTCGCCGGCGTGCTGCGGCTTGTCGCGGCTCCGTTTTATCTGGGGAGCCGTCATGTGCACTCGCGCTATTTCCGCTTGCTGGTGATTGGAGCCGTGCCGGGCCTTGTCCTGGGTATCTTTGTGCTGCGCGTCCTCGCAAAACCCGCGAGCAACTCCGTAGTCGTGATTATTTTGGGCCTGTTGCTGGCGTTCTCATCCAGCATCACTTTCGTTCCTCGCATTCGCAATCCTCATTTTGCTTCGAACAATTCGCGTTGGCTGCCGTGGCTCGCGTTTCCGATCGGTGTTGAATCCGGATTCTCGTCCGCTGGCGCAGGAGCTCTCGGCACCATGCTGCTCCTGAATTACTCGGAAATGGCGCCAGCGCAAGTGGTGGGCACGGACATCTTGTTCGGTCTGGTGTTGGCGGTAATTGGCAGTTTGGCGCACTGGACATTTGGATCGATCAGCACTGCGACGCTGCTGCAATTGCTGGCTGGAGGATTGCCGGGAGTGGTGACCGGTTGCTTGCTTGCCCGAAAAGTACCTGCGCAGAAATTGAAGACAGTCGTGGCGGCCGTCGGTTTGCTAGCCGGTTTGCAATTGGTTTGGTCGGGAGTGCACTCAATCACCCCAAAGTCCGGCGCCGTCGAAACGAAATTGAACACGCGATTGAATCGTACGGTGCACCCGTGATTTCCTTCTCCTCGGCTGGGATTTTTTTAGGTCCATTCTCCGCTATTCCTCTTCGTCTCCTCATTGCCTGTTGTTGTTGTCGCTGAACCTCTCTTTTGTTTCGAGCAGTAAAACCCACAACTCGAACTGTAGTCCGGATTTCGCATCACATGCGCCTTGCGCACATAAATCAAAAAACGAAATGGAGCTTGGAAATGATTTCTCTACATCTCGCAGTCTCTTCACCCAAAAAATACAAGGCGCGAGGTGTCTTCGGCTCACTCGCTTCCCTATTGCTTGCTCTTTCAGCTTTTGCTCAAGGGGATTCCTCTTTATGGGGCAAGGTCACGGATCAGACCGATGCGTCGGTCTCCGGCGCCACGATCGTGATCAAGAACCTGGAAACCGATACGGAGCGCAGATTGATAACGGACGACGCAGGTCTGTTCAACGCAGCGGCCTTGCCGGTTGGACAATACGAAATTACCGCTGCCAAAACTGGCTTTCAGACGGACCGGCGGGGAGCGATCAGACTAACCGTAGCGGAGCGCGAGGAAGTCGATCTGAAGTTGCAAGTTGGAGACGTGCACCAGACTATCGAAGTTCCGGCATTTTCCACGGCCGCTCCAAATTTCGACCGAGGATTCTTCCGGCCTGGTTGGCGAGCGCGAAGTGAAGGACCTGCCGCTAAACGGACGAAGCTTCGATCAATTGCTAACGCTGAATCCAGGCATCGTCAATTACACATCGCAGCGGTCCGGCGGGATAGGCACCTCAAATTCCGTGGTCGGAAATATGTTTGCCGTCTCCGGGCGCAGGCCACAGGAGAATCTTTTTCTGCTGAATGGAGTGGAATACACAAGCGCTTCCGAGATCAACAACACGCCGGGAGGCGCAAGCGGCCAATTGCTGGGCGTTGACGCGGTCCGGGAATTTGCGGTCGTCACCGACACCTATGGCGCGGAATATGGCAAACGCCCGGGCGCACAGATCAACATCGTCACCGCCAACGGCACGAACGCGTTTCACGGGTCTGTCTACGAATTTCTGCGCAACAGCATCTTTGATGCGAGAAATTTTTTCGATCATGGTGAAATTCCTCATTTCGAACGCAATGTGTTTGGGAGTTCGGCTGGCGGCCCAATCGTAAGAGACAAAACCTTCATCTTCGGCAATTACGAAGGATACCGGCAGTCGCTCGGCCTCAGCGATTTGACGCTGGTGCCGGACAACACTTCCCGGGCGAGCGCGGTAGCGAGCATTCAGCCTCTGCTGGCTCTCTGGCCGGTGGCGAACGGGGCGGAAATCCTCACGTCTTCAGGCGCTCCAAGTGGCATTGCCGAAGCGTTCAGCAATCCGCTGCAGCACATTCGTGAAGATTTCGGGACGGTGCGCATAGATCAGGTCGTCAGCCCACGCGACAATCTCGCGGCGATATATACCATCGATGACAGCGCTGCCGTTTCGCCGACGAGCAATCCTTTTACGTATACGAACGTGAATCTGCGCGAGCAGGTGGTCAGTCTTAGCGAAACGCATGTCTTTTCCCCGACCGTGGTAAATCGCGCCACGTTTGGCTTTTCGCGGGGCGCCTTTTTCTTCGATAGCAACACGACCACCGATCTGTCCGGCTGGATTCATGACAGCCAACCGGTCGGAGCGGTCGTCGTTGGCGGTGGAACAACCTTGAACGGCGCGTCGCAAATCACTAACGGCGGCACCAACGCCGGAAGCAACCTCACGGCCGTTCGCAATCTGTTCACCGGTGACGATCAGTTGACCATCACCCACGGAAAGCACTTGCTCAGCTTCGGCGGTTGGCTCCAACGCATTCAAGCGAACGACACTCTGATTCAGGATCAGTATGGCCAGGCTTCGTTTACAAACCTGCAGAGCTTCCTACAAGGAAAAGTAAGCACCTACACCTACGCGCCTTCGTTCACACCTCTAGGTTGGCGAACACTGGAAGGCGCAGCCTACGCCGAGGATGCGATTCGTGTGACGTCTTCGCTCGAAGTGCGTCTTGGGTTTCGCGCGGAATTCACGAATGGCTGGAATGAAGCGAACGGTCGTGCCTCGAACTATCTATTCGATCAGAATGGCATCATCGCGACCGATCCAACCGTGGGCGGCTCCGTCTTCACAGCCAACAACGCGAAGTTCCTGCCCGCCCCTCGCGCCGCGCTCGCATGGGCCCCATTCTCTTCCAAGAAAACTGTCGTGCGCGCCGGATTCGGCGTGTACTACGCCTTGCTGGACAATTTGAGTTATCGGCTGGATCAGAACGGACCGTTCAACACGGTTTACGCCGTGAAGAGCATTGCGTTCTCTCAGATCGCACCAGACGCCACGTACGCCGGATCAAAGGTCATCCCTAGTGGCGTGCAACCAGATTTGCGCACGCCGACCGTCAACAGCTGGTCGCTGAAAATCGAGCACCAGCTGACGCCCAGCACAACGTTCAGCGTCGGTTACATCGGCTCCCACGCTTATCACGAACTGCTTTCCGTGGATGCAAATCTGCCCACGCCTACGATCTGCCCTGCCGCACCATGCCCGGCGGGATATCCGAGCGGTACCCTCTACTACCCGAGCGGCGCGGCGCTCGAAAATAACGCGGTTTGGAACACGACCCACTGGTTCTCCCAAGGGATCAGTTCGTACAACGGATTGCAGGTCGACGTGAATCGGCGTCTAAGTAAAGGTCTGCAGTTCCGCGGCGTCTACACTTTTTCCAAATCGCTCGATGACGGCGACAACATGAACACGAGCGTGGCGACAAATTCTCCAGCCTTCGTCGCGAATCCGCTGGACCCGAAGGCGGACTACGGACGCGCCTCGTTCGACGTGAGGAACGCCGGAGTCATCAACCTAACCTACAATTTGCCATTCGGCCGCTCTGCCGCTGCCGGAGATAATCCATGGTTCCGAAGGTTCACTGAGGACTGGCAGGTCAGCGCGATTCAGACGCTGCTTTCGGGGCTGCCGTTTACGCCCCAGCTTTCCTATAACCCGTCCAACGACGGCGACACGCGCAACCCCGTGCGCCCTTCCATCAATCCGAATTTTACGGGATCGATCATAGAAGGCGGGCCCAATCAATATTTCAATCCGAACGCTTTCCTTCAGCCGTTGCCCGGCACATACGGCAACGCCGGACGAAACACGCTGCAGGGGCCGAATCTCTACGAAACGGACCTCTCCCTGTCGCGGAGATTCTCGCTCACGGAACGTCTTGGCTTGCAATTCCGCGCGGAGATCTTCAACTTGTTCAACCAAGTGAACTTCAATACGCCGAACCCCGTGGCGTACGCGGCCGCCACTGGCGATCCTTCGCCGACAGCAGGCGTAATCACGTCCACTGCAACAAGCTCGCGCCAGGTGCAATTTGGATTGAAGCTGTTGTGGTGAGTCGTGGCTTTAGCGGATTAAAACATACGCCGCGAAAAATGAAACTCTAACCGCTCGACGCTATGGGCTTCGCCGGCGTGCGTTGAATCTTTGCGATCTCGGTCAGAAGAAACAGATCGGTGAGAAGCGCACGCAAGTGAATGGAAGCGTTCAGGTTGTCGATCAACGGAGAGCCGATTGGCGGGTTGCGCCAGGACAAGCTCAATGGCGGCGAGCGAATCGCTCGCGTCGCGTTCGAGCACCGCGAAGAATGCGCGATATTTTTCCGCCGGATCGAGGCGTCCTTGTTTCAATGCGGTCGCGCAGCTGTCAGCCAGGCCAGAGATAGCTTTCACTGCGCGGCCCAGATATTCGCGAATTTGGCCGCCGGACCGGCTTCCTTTATCGCTGGGAAGCCCTTGCGCCGCATAAGCCAGCATGAACTCGTAACATTCTTCGATCGTGTCGCAGCGTTCGGCGATTTCAGCCAGCATCTCTTAGCCCCTCTGGGGCTTCTCCCTCGGATGCCGGCGATGAAGTGGGAGACTCGACGGGCCAGCGCTGGGGATCATGTTCCTTCAGATAGAAGTCACGGCTCATCCAGCCAAAGATCATGGATTTCGTGATCGCGCGCTTTTCCGACCGAAGACCAAAATAGACATGCACCATAATCAACGCAATTAGTCCAACTCCCGCCAACCCATGCAGCACGTACATCATGCCCCAGGTCATATCACCGAACAGATACGGATTGCGGGGAAAGAAAATCGTGCGCAGGCGAAACATCATGAACACACCGGTCACGATTGCCGAGAGTCCCGGGGCAATGATGGCGCCGTGGTAGAGCTTGTTCTCGAGAGGATACTTTGCGAATTTGTCCGGTGGTGGCGCAGCCTTCCCCATAAAACGGAGAATTCTCCTACCTGCGTCGCGCACGTCAATTTTGTCCGGCCAGATCGACCAGAAGTCCATGAAGAAGGAGGCGTGGAGGATATGAAAGAGTATGGAGACAGTAAGAACCGAGCCCGCGATCCAGTGATAGGTAACCCAGTCGAACCGGAAGCCTACCTTCGGGAGGAAGGCGGTAAATAGCAGCGTGAACATGCTGGCGGCCATAATCCAGCGAAACAACCGAGCGGTCAGCGAATGCCTGGGTACATGCTCGGGGATGCGCGCTGCAATCAGCGGTGAACCGCTGCTCGCAAACTCCTTGGGTTTGGCGAAATATCGCAGATAGGTGGCGTGCACGATGAAGAAGAGAAATCCTGAGATGACTGCTACCCATATCAAGAACCAAGCGATATGGATGGGAACGTTTTGCCCCCACGGGCTTTTCGCCCACTCTAGGAAGTCCACACAGCCTCCTCTACCCCACCGATTGCGCGCTTCACCAGATTTCTCATCAGAGGGATTTTGTAAGCGTTGAATTGCAGCGCAACCGCACCTTGCACAGCCAGTTTCCCAGCCATCTCACCGATCGCTGCATTTGACGGTTTGCCGCGAACGGCATCTTCGACGGCCTTCAGGCGGAGAGGCCGCGCTGCCGCGCCGTTTACCGCTATGCGGATTCGCTCAATGCCGCCATTCGACACGACCATTGCCGACGCCACGTTCAGCAGGGGGAAGTCCCACACGTTTCGATCCCGCACTTTCTCGAAATAGAACTGCGCGCCGGCCCAAGCGGAGGGAATGCGAATAGCCGTTAGAAGCTCTCCGGGTTTCAAGACATGCAAGCTCGTGATGTCAATTTCAGGGCCAACGAAGTAGTCTTCGGCATCAATCACACGCTCACCTTTCAGTGTACGAATCACAAATTTGGCGTCGACCGCGATAAGCGCAGGGGCAGTGTCCGAGGGATTCACGGCCACGCATCGTTCCGCATGCAGAATCGCGTGCTCGCGGTTGCGGCCTTCCGGAGTGTCGGCATAGCAGATGTTTCCACCCGCGCGATAGCAAGGCCAGCCGGCGCGGTAATACCAACAGCGAGCGTCCTGCGTAACATTTCCGCCAATAGTGCCCTGGTTTCGGATTTGCGGCGAGGCGACTAATTCTGCGCTGTCTGCCAGCAACTTGTACTTCTCTTTGACGAGGGCATGCTCGACTACTTCCGTAAGCGTGGTCATCGCGCCGATCTCGATGCCGTCCGCCGTGCTGCGAATTCCCTGAAGCTCGGCGATTCCGCTTAGATCGACCACCACCTTGGGTTTTTTGATGCGGTCCTTAAGCCAGTCAAAGCTATCCATGCCTCCGGCGGGCACCCAGCCGTCGCTTCCTTGCTGCCGGAGCAATTTTTGCGCATCGACAATCGAGCTCGGCTGAAGCAAATCGAAGGCCGGCATCACGTCTCGGATTATAGCCATACGCTCTCCTTTCGCGTTTCCGCTGATGCGCGCTTCTAAATGTGCGCCATCAGGGGATGCTGCATGGGCCGTCCTGCTTCCAGCGAAGTTAGAATCGTGTCCGCGTTCACGGGCGCGCGCCGAAAAATCTCATCGCCAAGCGCGTCAGAAAGTGCATTTAGGATGGAGGCGCATCCTCCTCCTACTGGTCGACGGGTTGCGTGGTCGCCACGGCCAACATTGGACCAACAGTCATCCGAGTTTTGTGACGACGTAAACAAGAAAAGGCAATGGATCGCGTTTTGCGCGAAGAACAAGTCCTACATCGAGAAGGCTGAATTCAAGGCGGTGATGGAAGACATCCGAAACTTTCTCGCTCTACCGGTCCGCACCGTCCAGAAAGGATGTCCGTTCACGAAGACGTGGAAGTCCGTCGGTCCCTGGCGTTGGAACGGTTATCAATGCACTTCGTTCGACGAGTTCTCAAGACTCGGAACGATGCGATCTAATGGATTTAGTCTTCTGTTCTCTACTCCCCTCTGTAGGCACATTCCTCCAGGCGCTTTCAAGAAAAATGTACTAGTACCAAAGATTTTTTCTCCTTTTTCGACTTCTGGATGTTCCTTAAATAAGTAGAGGGCTGTCATCGGGAATGCTCTGCCAGCTCGGACTTTTCCGGGGAATTAAGATTTTTTCTTACTTTTTCCCTTCTCGATGTTCCTTTAATAAGTAGGGGGCTGTGGCCAGGATTTCCCTGGCAACCCGGGATCCTTGAGGGATTAAAGTTTTTTCTTACTTTTTTCCGACTGGATGTTCCCTAGCAAGTAGAGGACGCCGTTGGAGCTTTTGCGATGAAGCGGCTCGCTACGGTTTCTTGTAGGTTAGGCGGCTAAAATTGTTATTGCGCTTTTTCATTTCCGAGGCCTCTTACTGATGTGGGGCATGACTATTTCAAGGAGCCTTGATCGCTACTTGCAGCGGGGAAGGTGAAGTGTGCATGAAATACAAAGATCACCATACCCGTCACCCGCGCGGTCACCATGGCGATCGAGCAAGTACCCAAGGAACAAGAACTTGCGCATGGGGCGACGATCAATTTGGACGCGGGCAAAACACCGTGTTGGGCTGGAGCGACCCCACTTTTGCACACGATTGCGTGGCCAAAGTGAATCGCGGGTCGCTCCAGCCCAACAAGAAACTTCGTGCGGTGCGCGCGCGGCGAGAATTTAGGCGAAGCAGGTGCAGAAGGCAGGAATTACCCACTGCAACTTCGTCTTTACCACCTTCTTCACGCTGGAATGTGCGTAAGTGCCGGGAAAGCGAGGAAATAAACGACACGAGAATGAGAAGAGTGACACAGAAAAAAACACCAGATTGGGCGGGAGCGACCCCACTTTTTGGCAGTCAATCCGCCCAAAAGTTTTGTCCGGGTCGCTCCCGCCCGTTGCTGCATTCCGGTGCGCATGTTTGTTCGCCAAGGGCGAAGCGGCCTCGCTCCTGGCCGTCAAATCCTCAAGTTCCGGTGAAGCGGGCTTCACCCCCCTACTTCACCGCAACCTCACCTGCTACTTCACTCTCGATCGAGCACAGCATTAAGGAAATCAATCAGATGAATCGTCCCGAAGAACGAAATTGTGCGTGGCCCAGACCGCGGTTGAGGCGGGAGCGACCCCACCCTTTGACGCACGGTGCGTCACGGTTGCCGTGTGGTCGCTCCCGCCTTTCAGGAACTTCGGGGCCGCGTTTTGCGCGCTTGTATACACAAACCCGAGAATTTGTCAGACAAACAGTCTGACACTTTGTATGAAAACGAAAGGAGAAGCCCGTTGTCTATATTGAAGTCACCACCAAAACAGCCCAAAGCAGTCACTATCCAAGCGCGTGTAAAAGAATCGGTAAAGACTCAGCTAGAGCTCTACGCTGAGTACATCGATGCTTCGCCGTCTTATGTGATTACCGAAGCCCTAAAGTTGCTCTTCCGCAAGGACGACGACTTCAGACGCTGGGCAGACCAACACGCAAACAACCACAACAATGGAAAAGCTAAAGGAGACGTTCTTGCGAAGGCCGTCTAACAAAGATGAAGTCCCGTCCAACCCAATTCGGTGCGCGCGAGAACGCAACGGAAGGAAGGGTCTACCGGAAGATGGTTGTGGGTACCATCGAACAGTTCCCAACCAAGACAGCGGCGAAACGTGCCGTTGAAACATTTCGCTCCACGATCAACGCGGTCAATCCCGCAGTGCCCGTGACCTTAAGGCAATTGGTCAAGCACTACGAAGAGAACGAATTGCCAAGCAAGGCGTTCTCAACACAACGAACATTCCAGACGTCGCTGAAGACTTGGGTTCTTCCCGAGTGGGGAGAACACAGGCTTTCAGACGTGCGCACAGTGGCAGTGGAAGGCTGGCTTCACAGACTGCCACTTGCGAACGCGACAAAGGCGAAGGTCAGAAACACCATGCACGTCATCTTTGCCCATGGCGGCCGCCACGAGTGGATTGCGACGAATCCTATAACGCTCGTGCGCCAGAGTGCGAAGCGTGAGAAGTTGCCCGACATTCTGGAGCTGGATGAACTGAAGAAGTTGCTGGCAGAGCTTGAGAACCCGGCGCGTGCGTTGGTCTTTCTGACAGCCGCCACGGGGTTAAGGGTATCTGAAGCGCTGGGGTTGAAGTGGTCAGACGTTGACTTCGCCGCTGGTGAAATCCGGCTCAGCAGAGCGGTAGTTCATCAGCATGTCGGCGACATGAAGACAGAGGCTTCCCAGAGGCCCGTGCCTATGGATGGCGCACTGCTCGATGCTCTGCAGGATTGGAGCAGACAGGCACCGTACCGGCAGATGGGTGACTGGGTGTTTGCTAGCCCGGATATGGACGGCAAACAACCGTACTGGCCAGAGACGCCGCTAAAGTGCTACGTGCATCCCGCTGCGAAGCGCGTAGGCATAACCAAGGCTCTGGGATGGCATTCCTTCCGCAGAACGTTCGCAACGCTCTTGAAGGGTGGCGGTGAGGACGTAAAGACGGTCCAGGAACTGATGCGGCACGCAAGCAGCAGATTGACGCTGGACGTGTACGCGCAGGCTCTGACCCCGGCTAAACGTGCAGCACATCTGAAGTTGGTTGGATTGATTCATCCAGCGGCAGAAACAGCAATTGGTCCTTTATGGTCCCGCGCTGAAGATGGAGTCGCTGTAAGTAGTTGAAATTATGGAGCGGCCTATCGGAATCGAACCGACACCTGAACCTTGGCAAGGTTCCGTACTACCACTATACTAAGGCCGCTCAACGACAGTTCTTTTTATAACATGACGGCGCGACAGCGACAAGCCTTGGGTGGCTTCCGTTTCGCGTGCCGATCCACTTCATACTGAACTCAATACCGAACTGGGGCTTTAGGATACCATCGTAACGCGAGCGGACTTTACCACCGGCGAACGCTTTTGCCGGTCGGCGAAGCGATCGGCTTTATCTTTATCGGTGTAGACGCGGCCAAACTTTTCGCCGTCAGCGTAAAAAACGGTCACCAGAAAATGGTGATGTTTGCGACGCTTGTCTTTGCCGAAATTTGTCTTCTCTTTTTTTGGGGGTTTTTTTGTTGGAGTTTTGGTCACAGAGGCCATCCCTGTTTAGGTTGGTAGGTCACTGCGTTAACTATCGCAGGGAAGCGCCACTCGCGCAAGTACCGCTATAGATAGTAACGCTGCATTTATTACAGCAAATTTAGGCAATTGAGGTATCCGGGGACTCGGCCGATTTCAAGGTATCGTTCAAGGTATCGCTTGTTCGTTTCGCGCATCAAAATAGAGGGTGAAGTTGAACGTAGAGCTGGCCTGGGAGCCAATTTGGACCACCCTGCAGTACCCCTTTTCTCGCAAAAATGTAGGCAAATTGGCGATTTCCTCCAATTACCGCCTCGGGTGCGCCGAAAGATTCTTTAAAAGAAGTTGCCTCCCATGAAACTTTCCCCGGCTTTTTTCGTCTTAACTGGAGAGGGTAACGATAAGCTGAATGTGGCGGAGAATGAACATGATTATGACAATTACGAAACAACCGCCCCTCGTGGAAGACCTGCGAAATCATCCGCAGGAGCAGATCGCTGAATTGCGCATGCTGCTTCATTCCGGTGCTCCTTCGCGGCCAGATCCGCGGCGACCCGGGTTCTTTGAAATCGAAGGGCGTTCAAGCGTTTATTATGTTTTTAAATATCCTACGGGAACGAAAATAATGCTTCTTGGCGTTTGGGACCGCGAAAGCGATCCTGTAGCAGAGCTAGTGGCCTGCACTTGTCCTGCCGCGTAATTTTCGATTATCTCTTGAGAGCGTAAAAATCTGAGAGGCGCTCCGGCCCAGCCGGGGCGCTTTTTAGTCTTTTTTCTTTGCGTCTTTCTTTGCGTCCAAATCAAGGGAAGCAGAGTTGATACAGTAGCGCAACCCCGTTGGATTTGGGCCATCCTCGAAGACATGCCCCAGGTGCGCGTCGCAGCGGCTGCACTTTACCTCGGTTCGGGCCATGCCGTGGCTGGCGTCCGTTTCCGTCTCGACGGCCGCCTCATTCGCCGGCGCGTAGAAGCTCGGCCAGCCAGAGCCTGAGTGGTATTTGGTGTCGGATTGAAACAACGGCTGCCCGCAGCATACGCACTTGTACACGCCAGGCGTCTCGGTGTCCGCATATTCTCCGGTAAAGGGCGGTTCCGTACCCTTTTGCCGGGTGACATAATATTGATTCGACGTGAGTTGCTTCTTCCAAGCGGCTTCCTCTTTGCGGATTTTCTCGTCCATGGCTGTTTCCTACTCCTCCTCGATTTTGGTGTCTGGCCTCTTCGCCTTCTGCCTTTTCGCCACTGGGTATTGGATACACCGCACGGGGCAGACGATTCATCGGGCCTCACGCATTGAGAAACAATAACGATACTATCGCGCAAAAAAGCCGTTGTTGACACTGAACACGATTTTCTTTAATTTCTTAGTATGAACTCTCGGGCGCATCGCCACCATCATCATCACGGCCATACGCCGCGCCCGATGAGGTGTGCATAGAGTTTCGCATCACAAAGCACCCATCGACCCGCTGGCGCAGCAAGCCCCGGCGGGTTTTTTGTTTTTAGGGCGCTGATTTACGGGAGGGACGCAAGTGGAATCCGTGAAGATTGATTTCGAGAAAGCTGGCGGGCTTGTTCCCGCCATTATTCAGGATCACCAATCCGGTGAAGTGCTCATGCTCGGGTTCATGAACTCCGTCTCGTTGACGGAGACTCAGCGATCCGGCGAAGTGGTGTTTTTCAGCCGCTCGCGCAATAAACTTTGGAAGAAAGGTGAATCGAGCGGGCATGTTCTGAGAGTGCGTGAGTTGCGTGTCGATTGCGACGCCGATGCCCTGCTCGTGCGAGTGGAAGCCATCGGCCCGGGCGTGTGCCACGAAGGGTATCGCAGCTGCTTTTTCCGCAGATTGGAAACGGATGGTGCGGCGAACATCACCGAAGCACGAACGTTTGCGCCAGAGACTGTCTACGGCGAGCGGGAGGAGAAAAAAGCATGAGCTGTCTGAAGCTCGGAATTCCAAAAGGCAGCTTGCAGGACGCGACGCTCGACCTTTTTGCTCGGGCCGGCTGGAAGATTACACTCAGCTCGCGCAGTTACGTGCCGACCATTGATGATCCCGAAATTGAGTGCTTAATGGTGCGCGCGCAGGAAATGGCGCGCTATGTCGAAACAGGGGCGCTCGATGCGGGAATCACTGGCCACGATTGGGTGGTCGAGACAGGGGCAGCTGTCGATGAGCTCTCGGAACTCGTTTATGCGAAGCAACGGCTGGCGCGCGTTCGATGGGTGCTCGCCGTACCGGAAGATTCGGCGATGCGCGATGTCCGCGACCTCGAAGGAAAAACGATCGCCACTGAAGTCGTGCAGATTACAGAAAAATATCTCGCGCGCCACGGCGTGAAAGCTCGCGTGGAATTTTCCTGGGGCGCAACGGAAGTCAAAGTTCCTCAGCTTGCCGATGCGATTGTCGAAGTCACCGAAACGGGGTCTTCTTTGCGAGCGAATCGTCTTCGCATCGTCGACACGGTGCTGGAATCCGCTACAGTGTTCATCATGAATCGCGCTGCGGCCGCCGAACCGTGGAAGCGCGAGAAAGCCGAAAACCTAATACTCATGTTGCAAGGGGCGATCGCCGCGGCGAGCAAAGTGGGCTTGCTGCTTAATGTTCACCGCGATGATCTCGCCGCTGTGCTTGGAGTGCTGCCCGCTCTTAAGAAACCCACGATTTCCGCTCTTAGCGATCCGGATTGGGTCGCCATCAACACCATTGTTGAAGAAGCGGTGGTGCGGCAGATATTGCCGAAACTGAAAGCGGCCAAGGCTCAGGGCATAGTCGAATATCCTTTGAACAAGATTGTGCTCTGATGCGCATCCTAAAACTCACTGCCGCCGTCGAAAAGAGTCTCCTCCATTCGCGCCACGAGCGTGATCGCGAAGCCGAGCGCATCGCCGCCGAAATTATTGCCGACGTCCGCAAACGCGGAGATGCAGGGCTCGCAGCGTGGGTAAGGAAACTGGATGGAATTAATCTCCGCCGAAGCGGCGTCTGGGTCTCACGACGGGAAATCAAAGCGGCTAGCTACCGGGTCAGCCCGGATTTTCTGCGTGCTGTGCGCCACGCAGAAAACAACATTCGCCGCGTCGCGGAAAAACAACTGCCGCGGGCGTGGTCTCTTAAGGTAGAGGCCGGAGTTACGATCTCTCAGCTGGTTCGGCCTATCGAAGCGGTCGGCTGCTATATTCCCGGCGGCCGTTTTGCTCTCGTCTCCACGCTGCTGATGACCGTCGTCCCTGCGCGCGTCGCCGGAGTGAATCGCATCACTGTCGTTTGTCCAAAACCCAACGCAGAACTGCTCGCCGCTGCAAGATTGCTGGGCATAACGCATATCGCCCGCATCGGCGGCGCGCAAGCGATCGCCGCGCTCACCTACGGCACAAAAACTGTTTCGCGGGTAGATAAGATCTTCGGCCCTGGCAACCGCTACGTCACGGCCGCAAAGCAGCTGGTCAGCAGCGATTGCGCGATTGATCTTCCGGCAGGTCCGACTGAAGCCATTGTGCTCGCGGCAAAAGGGAATCCGAAGTGGATCGCCGCGGACCTTCTCGCGCAGGCAGAGCATGCACCTGACGCGGGGAGTTTTCTTGTAACTCCGTCCCGTAAACTCGCGAACGCCGTCCTAAAAGAAGTGCAATCACAATTGGCGAAACTTGCGTCCAACAATCCTGCTCATTTTTCGATGCGCGATACGGGAGCCATCTTGCTTGCGCCGTCTCTCGAGGCCGCTTGCATTTTCTCGAACCGCTTCGCGCCGGAACACCTGAGCCTTCCGGACAATTCCAACGCGCTGTTCAACAAAATCCGCGCCGCAGGCACGATCTTCCTTGGCCCATGGGGCGCGCAGCCGCTCGGCGACTACATCAGTGGCAGCAATCACGTTCTGCCGACCGGCGGTTGGGCGCGGATGCGCGGCGGGCTCTCCGCGGCAGATTTCGTGAAGTGCATCACCGTGCAAACGATTAAGCGTGAAGGCTTCCAGCGGCTTGCAGATGACGCGGTAAGATTAGCGCGGGCCGAAGGATTGCTCGCGCACGCCAACGCCGTCGAGGTTCGGCGATGAAGGTTCGCAAATGAAACCGCAACTCCCCGTTCGACAAGCCATTCTTGATCGCCGCACCTACGAACCTCCAGGCGAGGGCCGCGCAGATAAGCTGCGCCTCGACTTCAACGAAAATACCGCAGGCTGCTCGCCAGCTGTGCGGCGAGCTTTAGCGAAACTCACGCCGAAGCTTCTTTCGATGTATCCAGAGTACGAGCGTGGCACTCGCCGCCTTGCGCGTCACTTTCAAGTATCACCTGAGGAGCTTCTCCTAACCAACGGCGGCGATGATGCTCTGCGACTTTTCTTTGACGCGTTTGTCGATGCCGGTACCAGCGTCGTCATCTGCGAGCCAACGTTTCCGATGTATCGCTATTGGGGAGAAGTGGCGGGGGCGAAAATTGAAGTCGAGCGCTATGGGCCCGCGATGGAATTCCCTCTCGATGGAGTGCTGCAGGCGCTCGCTTTGCGGCCACGAGCTTTATTCGTTTGCAATCCCAACAATCCCACGGGGACGCTGCTGCAAAAAGATACGATCGAAACGATTCTCAAGGCCGCCACTCACACAGCCGTTGTTGTCGATGAAGCTTACGCCGAGTTTTCCGGGCTGACAGTGATTCCGTGGATCAATCAATATCCGCAGCTTTTCGTGGCGCGAACTTTTTCGAAAGCCGCAGGACTTGCGGGACTTCGCCTTGGAGCCGTCATTGCTTGCGCGGAATCGCTCGCTGTTCTCCGCCGCGCCACAGCTCCCTTCCCCGTCAACGTAGCCGCGCTGGCTGCTGCGGAAGCGGCTGTGGGTGATACCAGAACGATGAAGTTCTACGTCAAAAACATACTGCGTACGCGCGGGTGGTTTGAAAAGGAACTCCAACGATTGAACGTAAAGACCTACCCGAGCGCGGGCAATTTTCTTCTGGCTGATTTCGGTCCCGGCGGATCTAAAATGTGCGCGGAACTGCTAAAACAGGGTGTCATGTTGAGGGATCGCGCGAAAGATATTGGCCCCGGCATCGTTCGCGTCAGCATCGGCACACAAAAAGAAATGGAACGCTTGCTGAAACTGATCAAGCGCTACAGGTAAGCACATGCCGCGAACCGCAACCATCCATCGCAAGACGAACGAAACCGACATTCGCCTGAAGCTAAATCTCGATGGCCGAGGAAAGTCGAGTATCACGACAGGGATTCGTTTTTTCGACCACATGCTCGATCTCGTGTCGCGCCATGGCGCCTTCGATTTGGAAATTACCGCCAAGGGCGATCTAGACGTCGATCAACACCACACCGTCGAGGACGTTGGTATCGCGCTCGGCGAAGCCCTGTTGAAAGCCCTTGGCTCAAAACGCGGCATTCTCCGCGCGGGATATTTTCTGATGCCTATGGACGAGACCCTCGCGGCTGCGGCCGTCGACCTTGGCGGACGGCCTTATTGCGTGGTCAACGCAAAAATCTCGGCAAAACGTGTCGGCGATTTTCAAACCGAGCTAACTGAAGATTTTTTTCAAGGTTTCGCGCAAGCTGCTCGTGCCAATGTTCACCTGCGCGCGCTTTACGGACGCTCATCGCATCACCAAGTCGAAGCTATCTTTAAGGCCTTCGCGCGCGCGCTGCGCTTTGCGGTTTCACAAGATAAACGCCTTCGCCACGTTCTTCCCAGCACGAAAGGCCTCCTGTGAAGGTCACGCTCATTGATTACGGTGCGGGCAATGTCACCAGCGTTGAGCGCGCCTTGCAGCGTCTAGGCGCGGTGAGCCAGCGATCCTCGTCGCCCGGGTGCATTGCAAAAGCCGAAGCGCTCCTTCTCCCCGGCGTCGGCCACTATGCCTCGTTAATTCGCGCGCTAGACGAGCGCTCTCTTCGTGCGCCTCTACTCGATGCCATTCAACGTGGCATTCCTTTTCTAGGTGTCTGCCTGGGTCTCCAAGCCCTCTACGAAACTAGCGAAGAAGCTCCTGAACTTGGCGGCTTAGGACTCTTTTCTGGTTCTGTTCGTTCTCTTCCGGCCACTGTCAAACTTCCCCACATGGGATGGAACCAGCTCAAGCTCATCCGCCCTTCGCGTCTACTCGAGGAAATCTCTGCCGACGCCTATTTTTATTTCGCCCACTCCTTCGCCGCAACCGACGCGAACGGCGAATCGGTCGCTCTCTGCAATCACGGCACGGATTTTGCCGCGGTGGTCGAAAAGAAAAATGTCTTAGCTGTGCAATTCCATCCAGAGAAAAGCGCAGACGCTGGCGCGCGCCTTCTGCAAAACTTTTTAGCGCTCTGCGGGAGTCACTGACAATGCCCGAACAATCGTCATTCCGAGCGCAGCGAGGAATCCGCTTTTTCCAGGGCACGCGAGATCTCTCATGAGCCTTGCTCACCGCATCATTCCCTGCCTCGATACAGACGGCGCGCGCGTCGTCAAGGGCGTTAATTTCGTTGGCCTGCGTGATGCGGGCGACCCGGTTGCACTCGCCACACGTTACAACGCGGAAGGCGCCGACGAACTCGTCGTACTCGACATCGCTGCTTCTCGTGACCGCCGTCCTACTTTTCTCGAAACGATTCGCAGAGTCGCTGCCGAACTTGCCATTCCGCTCACAGCAGGCGGCGGGATTCGATCGCTGGACGACGCACGCTCAGTGATCCGCGCAGGGGCCGACAAAGTGACCGTTAACACCGCGGCGGTCGCTCGCCCCGAAGTCATCTCTGAACTTTCTCGGGAATTTGGCGCGCAAGCCGTGGTGCTTGCGATTGACGCGAAACGCGTCGGCGATCACTGGGACGTCATGGTCCGCGGCGGCCGCGATTCTGCAAATCGC
Organism: uncultured Acidobacteriota bacterium; assembly: GCA_963784015.1. GTDB lineage: Bacteria > Acidobacteriota > Terriglobia > Acidiferrales > UBA7541 > Acidiferrum. The sequence continues at coordinate 769,109 of CAWAPX010000013.1, read as the reverse complement.
GACGCTCTGGCGTGGGCTCAACAAGGCGTCAAGCTCGGTGCCGGCGAAATCCTTCTCACTTCCGTCGATCGCGACGGCACGCAACTCGGTTTCGACACGCCTCTCACAGCCGCGATTTCGCGAGCAGTATCCGTTCCAGTTATCGCTTCCGGCGGGGCGAAACTCCCTGAACATTTCGCGCAGATTTTTTCGGAGGGTGCCGCCGACGCCGCACTCGCCGCGTCCATCTTCCACGACAGTGTGCAATCCATCCGCGAGCTCAAGCAATTTCTGTCCGCCCGCAATATTGAGGTCCGGCTGCCGTGCTGATTCCCTGTATCGACCTGCAAGGCGGCCAAGCAGTTCAACTGGTGCACGGGCGCAAACGCGAACTAGCCGTCGCTGACGTTTTCGGCCTACTCGAAAAATTCAAATCTTATGGATGGCTGCATCTTATCGACCTCGACGCAGCCATCGGCACCGGAGATAACAACACGCTGGCTCGCGAACTCTGCTTCCGCGCCCGCAAGCGCTATAAATTGAAAGTTCGCGTCGGCGGCGGCATACGAACAACAGCTCGCGCACAGGAAGTCATCGAATGGGGCGCCGACCAGATCATCATCGGCAGTGCCGCCTTTCGCGATGGCAAGATCAATGCGCACTTTCTTCGCCAACTTACAAGAAAGGTAGAACCCGTTCGAATCGTCATCGCTCTGGACACCGCCAAAGGCCGCGTCACGATCAACGGCTGGCGGCGCAAACTCGCCCTGCGCCCCGAAAACGTAATATCCCAACTCGAACCCTTCTGCGCCGCTTTTCTCTGCACCGACGTAGACCGCGAAGGCACCATGACTGGAGCAAATCTCGATTGGTTCCGCAAACTCCGCGCCGCCACTACCCATTCCATCATCGCCGCAGGCGGAATTAGGACCCGCCGTGAAATTAGTTCCCTCGAAAAGATTGGCATGGATGCTGCCGTCGGCATGGCCGTTTACAAAAACCGACTTCGCTGAATCGATCGTTAATGCGCGGTGGGGTGACAGGTTTACTTAACACAGAGGTCACGGAGATCACGGAGCGGAATTCTGCGAGAGCTTCGATTCCAAGAGTGGAATCCATTCGCAGGCGGAATTAGCCGCTTGCGTCAAGTCCAAGTTGGGATAGGATAGCCACCCATGCGAAAAACAATCTGGGTATCCCTGCTTCTGCTTCTCTTTTCAGGCACGGCCCACGCGCAAAGCGCCGCGGAGTCCGCCGATTCCCTGCTCTTCACCTTAAAACCTTTGGGAAATAACGTTTACGCGGCTATCGATAAACCCAAGAGCGCCGCGGGCTCGAATGCTGGATTCGTGATCGGCGACGACGGAGTCGTGGTGATCGATACGTTCCAGGATGAAGCTGCCGCTAGGCAATTGCTCGCCGAAATTCAGAAGCTCACGAAACTTCCGGTCAAATTTGTGGTCAACACTCACTATCACCTGGATCATGTGGCAGGCAACGGCGTCTTTGCACAGGCGGGCGCGGTGATCGTGGGCCACAGAAATGTTCGTACCTGGATTCACACAGAAAACCTGAAATTCTACGGCAAAGACATCAAGCCGGATCAAAAAAAGATGATTGAGGAATATGTTGCGCCGCAAGTCGTCTACGATTCCGAAATCGAGTTTTACTTGGGTACACGGCGAGTTGTGGTGCGCTATTACCCGGGCCACACTGGCGGCGATTCCGTCGTCACCATTCCTGATGCTCAAGTGGTTTTCTGCGGCGATCTCTTCTGGAATAAGACCCTGCCAAATCTTATCGACGGCACGACAGACAAATGGGCAGCGACCGATGCGAAGCTGGCCACTGAAGCCCCTAAAGCCACGTTCATTCCCGGTCATGGAGATGTCGGGAACGCTGCGGACGTTCAGGAGTTCGCTGGCTACCTCAACGACCTGCGCGCCATGATGACTCAGCCGGTGAAAGATGGCCTTATGGGCGACGCGCTCATTAACGCCATAATGCCAGGCCTAAAGCAGAAGTACGGCAACTGGAACTTCTTCGATTACTTTGCGAAACGTAACATTTTGGATATGGCAAAAGAGCTGCGTGGCGATAAACAGCTCCCTAAACCTGCCGACCCACAATAAATCCTGCGTTTCAATTTCGTTCTAGTTTCCTCGACGGGCAAGTTATTTCAGCAGGTAAAACCGCTTATCTCAGGTACGCGTCGGTGATGTACTGCTGCACCATGCGCTGTGTGTTGAAGAACGAGCCATTGATGGCGATGGCGTGCTGCATGATCTGGATGTACAGCCGCGGCTCTTTGTAAAACATCGGCAGAATGATGTTTTCCAGTTTCGAGTAGAGCGCTTCCGCTTCTTTGCTGTTGTCAGTGGCAATATCCGTCGGGTCCATGGTGCGGCGCGGCTCGCCAATCGACCATCCCGTGACGCCTTCGATGTGACCTTCCACCCACCAGCCGTCGAGAATGCTCAGACTGGGCACACCGTTGAGAGCCGATTTCATGCCGCTCGTGCCGGAAGCTTCGAGGGGAAATTGCGGCGTGTTAAGCCAAAGGTCGACACCGGAGGTAATTTTGCCGCCGAGATCGAGATTGTACTCGTCGAGAAAAACGACAGGTACAGCTTTGCGCAGCGCCTTCTTCGCCTGGAAGATGCGCCGGATAATGTCCTTGCCTCCGCCGTCGTTGGGATGCGCTTTGCCCGCATAGATGATCTGAAAATGTCCCGCGTTCTTGGCGATCTGGCGCAAGCGATCCAGGTCAGAAAGAATCAAGTCCGCGCGTTTGTACCCTGTGGCGCGCCGCGCAAATCCAATCGTGAAAACCTCTTCATCCAAGCTGAGGCCAGTTTTTTCGCGCACGGCTTCCAAAAGTTCGTGCTTGGCGATGAGATGCGCCGACCAAACCTCTTCCGGTGGGAGCCCGAGCGCGCTGCGAAGACTGTAATTGTCCTCGCGCCACTGCGCGATCTGGCGATCGAAAAGTTGCTGAAACGGAGGCGATGTCCATGTCCCCGCGTGCACGCCGTTCGTGATGGCCTCGATCGGAACTTCCGGGAACATCTGGCGCGACGTGACGCCGTGCTGTTTCGCCACGCCATTGACGTATTTGCTGAGGCTCAGCGCCAGGTACGTCATGTTCAAATGAGCGCCGCGAGCCGCCGCTTCCTGCAAATCCGGGAAGTTTTGCTCGGTTTGCAGGGAGCGCTTCACAAGCTCGGCGACGGCAGCGTCCTTCAGATCGAAAAACTTGCTTTGCTGCGGAAAAACGCGAGTGAGGTATTCAATTGGGAAACGGTCGTGCCCTGCAGGCACCGGCGTGTGCGTCGTGAAAACGCACTTGGCTCGGACTTTTTCGATGTCTTCGCCATTGATGGCTGTGCGCCCAGCTTCCACCGCTTCCTCGCCAAGTAGTTCCAGCGAGAGAAGCGCGGCATGCCCCTCGTTCATGTGATAGCGCGTAAGATCTTCGTACCCAAGCGCGCGCAGTATGCGCACGCCGCCGACTCCCAACAAAACTTCCTGGCACAACCGGTAATAAGAATCGCCGCCATAAAGTCCACCGGTAAGGTTGCGGTCCCATTCCGCATTGGAGGGAAGATCGGCGTCGAGAAAATAAACAGGCACTACAAAGCCGCGTACGCCTTTAACGTCATAGCGCCAGCAGCGCAGTTCGACGCGCCGGTTTTCCAAGGGCACGGTTACGCGCGCCGCTTCTTCTTTGAGAAAGTCTTCGACGTTCCACACCACGGGCTCTTCCGTTTGGGTGCCATCTTCAGAGAGATGTTGAGAAAAGAATCCCCTGCGGTAGAGAAGAGACACGGCCACCATTGGTAGCCGAAGATCGGCGGCGGCGCGGATGGTGTCTCCGGCCAGCACGCCCAAACCGCCGCTATAGCTCGGCATGGCGTTCTCGAGCGCAATCTCCATGGAAAAATAAGCGACAAAGCGTTTAACTGAATTCGCTTGCGTGGACATCTCTCTCGCTTCTCCGCCGGGCGCCGAGACTTCAGCCCTACGGGGAAAAATGGGCACCGACTGACCTTTAATTGTCGGGGAAACGCCGCGCTCAATCAAGCAAGTAGAAAAGATTGGTTGCCATGTGCTTTTCAGCACGATTACGAATCTTTGTGCAAAACGCCGCGGGAGGACAGGCAGGAATGCCTGTCTCACTTTTCATCACATCATTTGTCTTTGGCAGGCGCTGGATGGGCCTGGGGCGTCGGGCGAGTAAGCAATTCAACGTATTCCTTATAAAACTTTTCCTTGTCGAGGTCCTTCTGGACTTCGACGAGGACCTCGCCCATTCCGGGTTGGAGGCCGGGGGCCCAGGCCAGCGTGTTTCCATAGGACGCGCCATGATCGACTTCCACGTCAACATAGAGCTTTTGCCACTTGGTGATGAAGCTTGGATCGAGCCACGCGACAGCGGCGAGTTCATCCCAGAGATAATTCGCTTCCGCATATTTCGCTACATACTGCGCGGCAGGAGTGGAACTCTTGGCGACCTGTTCGATCAGACTCTTCTCCATGCGCGTCTTGACGGAAATGTCTACCGGGGTGAGGACGACCCGAGGCCAATGGGCATGTAGCACCGCGTGAGAGGCTTCTGGATCCATCCAAAAATTGAATTCGCGCTGCGGGCTGAGGCTGAATTCGGGATCGTCAGTCTGGGGATTCATGCTTCCGCCCATAACGATCAGCTCCTTCGCAAACTCAGAGAAGTGAGGATCCAGCGCAATGGCCAGGGCCAGGTCGGTCATCGGTCCGGCCGCATATATGGTGATTTCGTGAGGGTATTGATGAACCATGCGAATCATGAAATGTGCGGCGTCTTCCGTTGAGGGCTTAGTGGCAGGAGTGCCCTCTGGCATGGGAGGAACTTCGTAGGGGCCATGAACGGGGTGGCGGCCGGCAAAATTCCAAGCGCCCTGATAAATGATCTTGCCGTAGAACGTCTCCCACTTAGCGATGTATTCCTTGGAACTCACAAGTGGAAAAACGGCGCCGGGAATTACAGGAATGTCGGCGCGGCCGATGATTTCGAGCAAGCGCAGTGTATGTTGCACTTCTTCGTCGCGCCAGGCGTCGCCGGTAAGAACGGTAATCCCCAGGACATCGGTCTCCGGCGAATTAACGAGCGCGAGAATAGCCTGCATGTCCGTGCCGCCGGGACCGGCGGCATCCTGATCAATGATTACCTTGTGTTTGACCTGGGCTAAAGCCGGGGAAACAATCAAGCCGATGAGAATGAAAATGAAGAGCGAGCAACGGAGAACGGCCTGCGCGACGGTTCTAGTTAACAATTAAGTCCCCTATTCCTTTTTTTGTAAGTGTGAATTCTACACGACCCAAGGTTCAAAATCACGGATGAATCGATTCGCATGATGTATACTATACATCATGAAGCGGACACAACTGTACCTGAACGAGGACACTTGGAAGGCCCTGCACATTCGGGCGCGGCAACGAAAAACGTCTATTTCGGAGCTCGTGCGCCAGGCGGTCCGAGAGAAGTACGGTCGCTCGGCTGCAGACCGTAGGGAGGCCATGCAAGCCCTTGTCGGCATCTGGAAGGACCGGGAAGACTTGCCTGATTCCGAGCAATACGTACGCCGACTCCGGAAGGGGAAGCGTCTCCGGAGAATCGCATCTTGAAGTCCGTCCTGATTGATTCGGATATTTTGATCGAGGTTTCGCGGGGCCGCGATAACAGCATCCTGACGCGATGGGACGAGCTTAGCCGCAGTGACACCGCTCCTTTGTGCTCACCTGTGACTGTCGCCGAGCTGTGGCATGGTGCGCGACCGCATGAGCAGAGGACACTCAGAGCTTTGTTCGCGGCTGTCACATGCGTCGCCATCGACCTTGAGATCGGCGAGCGCGCGGGAGATTACTTAAGACAGTACACGAAGAGCCACCACGTCGAATTGGGAGACGCCTTAATAGCGGCGACAGCTTCGCTCCATAAAGCCCAGCTCTGGACCCGCAATCGGCGCCATTATCCGATGAAAGAGATCGTTTTCTATTAAGCTGAACCCCAAAAACTACTGGCCCACCGAAGGTACGGTGGGCCAGCGAATCCAAATATGGAACGCCGGTTAAACGGCGCGGTTTAGAAAGTAAGTTTCAGACCAAACTGCACGAGTCGCGGGTTGTTGACCGTCGAATTGACCGCGCCAAAACCGCTTACTGCGGCGAAGTCGTTGATCGGCATGCCGAACTGAGCGTGGTTGAAAAGGTTGAAGAATTCCGCCCGGAAGTTCAGACCCATATTTTCCCAAGGCAGCGCGAATTGTTTGATCACGGAGAAATCGGTATTCACGAAATCCGGACCGTAAACGGGAACACGGCTGGCGTTGCCGAGTTGACCCGCTGCGGGCTGCGCAAAGCAAGCTGGGTTAATGTACTGGGTCTTGGTCTGGTTGGCGTAGGGATTGCAACCGGCAACCTGGTCCGGGCGCATAAAAGCGTTGCCGTTGCCGCCCGTGTTGAAGGAGACGCCTGAGGTATTGTTGCTGTCAATCAGGGGGAAGGCAAAGCCGGAAGTGATCTTTTCGATAACCGTTACCTGCCATCCGCCCAGCAGCGAATTCGTCACGTTGCCCCAGTCGGAGCCAAATTTCTTGCCTCTGCCAAACGGCAAATCATAGATGACGCTGGCAGTAAAGTTGTTGTGAAGATCGAGCTGAGACGGGGCCCAATCCAGTTTCTGCCAATTCGGCAGCGGGAAGTACGGCGCGCTGAGCAATGAACCGAGGCCGTCGCTAAGCCCATTGTCGTAAGTATGCGAGTACGTGTAGGCAATCAGCGCATAAACGCCGTAACGAGCACTCTTGGTCTCGGCTTTCGCTTGGAAGGAGTTATAAGTCGTTTTGCCGAGGTCTCCGAATTCCAGAATGGCGTTGCCGGTTGGTGGAGTGTATGGCGATATGAAAGGAGCGCCGCCGGGGCCGCAACCTAGGGTGTAAGTTCCTCCGGCAACACATGCCGCAGGACCATTGGTGTCCATGGCGTTACCGGCGACCAGGATGTGGTCGCCACGCGAACCGGCATAGCCAGCGGTGAGCACGATGTTGCCGGGCAACTGGCGCTCAATGTTGACGTTGTACTGCAGCACCTGTCCCTGCCGGAAGTCCCGTGGTTGGAAGAAATAGGTCCCGCTAAAGGTGGACAAAGTCGGCGGAGTGTTAAAGATTGGAAATCCATTAGAGATACTCACGACGTTGCCGCCCGGGCCGCAAGCCGGGGTATTACCGGATGGCGTAGAAACCGGGCATCCCCCGAATTGGAAGATGTCGCCCTCGGCGAAAAAGGGAGGGTTCTGCCAGAGACCCTGCGCGCCTTGGCTCCAGGCGGAATCGTGGTAGATGGAGAAGCCGCCCCGGAGGACGGTCTTGTCGCTCCCAAGGAGTTTATAGGCAGCACCGATGCGCGGCTCAAGAGCCTGCCAATCCATGTTGACGCCAGCTGAACCGCCGATACCATTCTGATTGGCGACGAGAAGCTGACCTGTCGTGGCAAATGCGCCGGTAGCGATGGTAGGCGGAAGGAAATCGGCCATGCGCCCGGCGGCCTCGGTGATGGGCGTGCTCAAATCCCACGCAAGTCCCAGATTGAGGGTGAGGTCTTTTGTGATTCTCCAATCGTCTTGAACGTAGGGACGGATGATTTTCCAGCGGCGGCCGGTGACCGGGCCGTTGAAAGTCTGATCGTGTTCGGAGATGCTCACATAGCCCAAGCTTAGATCAGCTTCGGCATTACCGGAGAATGCGCCGAGGGGAATCCAGAAACCATCCTGGAAAGCTTCGGCGCCGACGTTCATTTGATTGGCGCGGACGTCAATTCCGACTTTGAACTCGTGCTTCCCGCGAATCAAGTCGAGGGAATCAGCGAACGTAAAGATATTGGTTCCACCCTGAAATGGACTGTAGCCGCGATCGCCGAGGGACCACAATCCGCCGTTGAACAACACCGAAACCAAACCGCAGCTATAGGCTCCCGGGGTACACGTCGCGCTCCCGGGCGCGCCCGTGCAACCCAGGTTGGCGCCGGGGATGCCAATGCCGGCGAGGTTCGCAGAACTGCAACTGCCCGTGCCCTGAGAAGTGATGTAGTCGAATATGCGGTTGTAACCAAAACTGAACGTGTTCACCGTAGTAGGTGAAAAAACGTGGGTTTCGCTGAGGGCCACGTTGCGGGCGTGATTGACGATGCCCTGGTTGCTGCCGAAGGCGCTAGCCTCGGCAAAACCGCCGGTAAAGCCGCCAGGAACGAAGGAGTCGGCATCGTCGTAGCTAAAACGGCCGAAGATAGTGTCGTTGGCAGTCAGGTTGTCATCCACGCGAATGTCAAACTTCGTTTCATAAAGGCTGCGTACCGGCTCGCTCACGAAATTGAACCCCTGGGCGGGATTGTTGGCGTTTGGCAAGGGATACAAATTCACCAGGGCCGCGCCGAGGGGGTTAATCAAAGCGGCTGGTATTTTGGCGCAGTTGACGCCGGGAAACTGGCTGCCGTCGGGATTGACGGCGGTTGGCAGGCCAGTGCCAGCATTGCATTGAAAAGGGGTACCGCCCGTATATGGGTTGGTGATGGAAGTGGCGGAAACCGGATTTCCGAAGAGGTCGTTGCTGAAATCCGCGTAGGGCTGCGCCGCGCTCGTGTGCATCGCAGCGCTCGGCACTAACCCAGTAAAAGCGATGCCATGAAGCTGATCCTTTTGCTCGCCATCGAGGAAGAAGAAAGTTTTATTCTTGCGAATAGGACCGCCGATAGAACCGCCGAATTGGTTCAGATTGAACTTTTCTGGCGTGGTGGCGAAGAAGCTCTTGGCGTCGAGCGAGGTGTTGCGAAAGAACTCGAACAAGGAGCCGTGGAAGGCGTTGGATCCGGATTTTGTGCTGACCAGCACGGTCGGACCTGCGCGGGTTCCGTATTGGGCGGAGTAGTTGTAGGTCAAAACTTTAAATTCCTGAATGTCATCGATCGAGGAAAAAGTCCCGATACCGCCGGCAGTCAATTCGTTGTTGTCTACGCCATCCAGGATCCAATCGGTGCTGTTGGGTCGCGAACCGCCGACAGACAGCGAGAAAGAGCCGCGTGCGGCCACCTCACTGCTTGCCGCGGCCGTGAAAAAGCTATTGGGGTTCGTCTCCGCCGTTGCGCCAGGAGTGAGAGTGGCGAGTTGGACGAAGTCGCGTCCGTTCAGAGGAAGCTGCGTGACCTGTTGAGCGTTGATGACTTGCCCGAGCGAAGGATTGGCAGTTTCTACCGTTACGGCGGAAGCGGATACTTCCACCGTCGAGGATACCGTGGACGGAGCGAGCGCAAAGTTCAATTCGCGAGCTTCTTCGACTTGCAGGCGCACATCCTTGTTCTCGACGGATTGAAAACCCTGAAACTCGACTCGCACGGTGAAGACTGACGCCGGCAGCAATGGAATAAGGTAGTGTCCGGTTTCATCCGTTTTGGCCTGCCGTGAGACGCCAGTACCTTGTGAGGTGGCAGTCACTGTGGCCCCGGCAACAGCCGAGCCTGATTTATCCGTTACTGTGCCCGAAAAACTTCCAGCGGCTTGTCCGTAGATTGCCGGAGAAACGGAAAGCGCGATCGTACAGACCAACGACAGAAAAAGTATTCTGAACCTCATGCGTAACACCCCTTTCGACAACCCCTGTTTACGACGATTGCGCAGCCCCAGCTCACAATTTGCTGTCTCGCGTGGGGCCGAAAAAAGTTTCGGCGGCTATGCGTTGCAAATACTGTACAGGACCAGAACACTCGAACGAAGAAGAAATCCAATGCAGGGTCATGGCACAGACTGCGGAAACAATTTCACCGTGAAATCGTGAATGTGAATAAATGTTAACAATCTCCAGACATTCCCCACTCACACCTGTGCGCGTAGGCTAGCGTCCGGTCGAGAGAAGTGTCAAGACAAAAGTAAGGTTTGAAAAGAGTTTCAGTGGAAAACATTTCCTGGATATTTTGATTTTGCAATCAATTCAAAATTTTGATGCATGGCGCAGAGAAACTAGCGTCTCAAGCGGCGGACTGAGAATTCGCGGTTCCGAAACGAGAATGGCTCCATGTCGGCTATAATCACGCGGCGTGTCCGCGAAAAACATTTTGGATGATGTGCGCGTCGTCGAACTAAGCGAGGCGCTTGCCGGTCCCTACTGCGCTATGCTGCTTGGGGATTTTGGCGCGGACGTCCTCAAAATCGAGCGCCCTGGAGTGGGCGACCAATCCCGCGGCTGGGGACCGCCATTTGTGGGAAGCGAGTCAGCGTACTTTCTTGGGACAAACCGCAACAAACGCTCCGTCGCGTTGAATTACGATCATCCACAAGGTTTGGAAGCGCTGCGGAAACTGATCGCCGCGGCAGATATTTTCATTTGCAATCAACCTTCGCTCGCGTCGCTGCAGAAACGCGGGCTCGACGCGAAAACTCTCTCTAGCCGTCATCCCCGCCTCATTTATTGCAGCATCACAGGATACGGTTTCACCGGACCTAAAGCAGGGCGCCCAGGCTATGACATCCTCGCGCAAGCGGAGGCTGGCGTGATGAGCTTTACTGGCGAGCCTGACGGCGGCCCGATGCGCTATCCGATCGCCATTGCTGACATGACTTGCGGCATGTACTCGGCCATGGGAATTTTGGCGGCCCTCTACGCGCGCGAGAAAACGGGCCGCGGCCAATTCTTGGACATGGCGCTGCTCGATTCGCAGCTGACCTGGCTGGCGAACGTCGGGAGCAGCTACTTGAACGCGAATGCTTCACCAAAGCGCTGGGGTAACGCCCACCCCAATATTGTGCCCTATGAAGTTTTTCGCGGCGCGGATGGCCGCTCCTTCGTTGTAGGCATAGGAACCGAGGCGCTCTGGAAAAAGTTTGTGCGCTTGATGGAAATTGAGAACGGCATCGGGCAGGATGAAAGCTTTAGGACAAACGCTCTTCGGACTAAGAATCGCGCCAGACTGATTCCGCTCTTGCAAAAGCTGTTTGATGGCCAAGCCGCAGGCGCATGGCTCGAGCAGTTATCCGCCGCGGAAATTCCCGCGGCGCCGATCAACACCGTTGAAGAAGCTGTGAACGATGCGCAAACGCTAGCGCGAAACATGATCGTACAATTCGAGCATCCTGCGCTGGGCGTGGCACGCAGCATCGGAAACCCCATCAAGTTTTCCGAGACGCCAGTCAGTTACCGGTTGCCGCCGCCGTCGCTCGGTGAGCACACGCGCGAAATTCTGCGAGGGTTCGGCTATTCCGAAGAGGAAGTGCGCGCGATGTCATCGGCGGAGACCTGACGCCGCCCCTTCCAAAAAAGCCGCGACCCTAGCTCGCTTCTGAGACTTGTCTGCTTCCCTGCAGGTGGTGCCTCCGAACCTACGAAACGTTTCATCGCCCCGGCGCACTAATTTCAGTACTGCAGAATCTTCTCGCTGTTCTGGTCAAAGTTTGACCGCGCGCGGTATTCTCAAATAAGAAAATCACTTTGAAACACGCGGAGGCATCGAAGATAAGGAAGGAGCTTCCAATCATGAACTCAGGACAAAAGAGAACTCGCCTCGCCGGCAGCACAAAACATCGTCTGCCCAATGCAGAAATCGTCGGAGAAGCACCCAGCGCGGAATTTCGCGTCACAGTCACCGTGCGCCGGCGAAACGAGCTTCCCTCGATTGAAGCCCAAAGCAGACTGAAACCCGCCGACCGCACCTACATGACGCGCGAAGAGCACGCCGAAAAACACGGAGCCGATCCAGCCGACATTGCGAAAGTCGAAGCCTTCGCCACAGAAAACGGCTTGCGAGTTACGGACACAAACGCCAGCCAGCGCACCGTCACGCTTTCCGGCACGGCTGCCGCCTACAGTAAAGCCTTCGGCGTCGACCTCAAGATGTACAAGTCCAGCGACGTTGCTTATCGCGGCAGAGAAGGCGACATTCACATACCAGAAAATTTGCAAGGGATCGTGACCAGCGTCATAGGCCTCGACGATCGCCCTTTCGCTAAGCCACACTACCGCATCAGCCGCGGCACAGTTCGCGCAGCTGGAGTTAGCGCTGCCGCCGACAGGGTAACAGCCTCAGCTTCGATCCCCGCCGGATTCACTCCGCTGCAGCTTGCTTCCCTCTATAATTTTCCAACAAATCTTGATGGAACTGGCCAGACCATCGCCATCCTCGAGCTCGGCGGCGGTTTCCATCCAGCGGAATTGACGACCTACTTCCAGAATCTCGGCATCGCCAAGCCGCCAAGCGTTACCGCGGCCACCTATACCAATGGCGGGAAAAATAGTCCCGGCACAAACGCGCTCGATCCCAATAATCCCGATGTCGAAGTCATGCTGGATATCGAAGTCAGTGGCTCGATCGCGCCCGGCGCAAAAATCGTCGTTTACTTCGCCCCGGATGCTAGCGACCAAAGTTTCCTCGGCGTGATGAACGCCATCATCAGCGACACCGTCAACAAGCCCGATATCGTCTCGATCAGCTGGGGCGGTCCCGAAGACACTGCCACCACGCAGTTCCAAAACGAGTTCGATCAGCTTCTGCAATCCGCAGCAAGCCTTGGCATAACCGTCTGCGTCGCAGCCGGCGACAGCGGCTCCGCTGACTTCGCCTCCAACGATCCCAACTGGGACGGCAAAGCGCACGTGGACTTCCCCGCTTCAGATCCCTTCGTTCTCGGGTGCGGAGGCACGCAATTGACCGCTTCCAGCACAGCTATCACGAAGGAAGTCGTCTGGGACGATGGAAAAAATGATGGCACCGGCGGCGGAGTGAGCCGAGTCTTCGCGCTGCCCAGCTATCAGCAAAATGCCGGAGTGCCTCCGGCCACTGATCCCGCAGGTCCTGTGATGCGCGGAGTACCAGATGTCTCCGGCGACGCCGCTCCCGCGTCCGGTTATCGCATCCTTTGCGATGGCACGAGTTTCCCCGATCCTTCGCAGGGCATTCCTCCAGTCGGCGGCACCAGCGCCGTCGCGCCTCTCTGGGCCGGCCTAATCGCTCGCATCAATCAAGGCCTCGGCAAGCCCGTCGGCTTCATTAATCCCCTGCTCTACGCCGAACCGGCAAGCGCCGCGTTCCGCGACATCACGCAAGGGAACAACGGCGACTACAAAGCCGGTACGGGCTGGGACGCTTGCACAGGCCTCGGCACCCCCAACGGTCAAAGCCTGCTTCAAGCCCTGAAGTCTTGAGTTCTGCCATCTCAAAATCTGTCATCTTGAGACAAGAAACTCGCGCTCTTATGATTTGGAGTGCGGCAGCTCTGCTGCCGCTTTTCTCAGCACCTCGCACTTCCCCATCTTGTGCGCGGCTCAATAGGTCTTTAACGTAGAAGTACTCGCCTGGAAATAAAAAACGGACGGTGAGCAGCGATTGAACTAACGCGCCGGTCGCCGTCCGTTCTGCCTAGATCAAACGGCCCGAACTCGATCAAATCGTCTCTAGTCTAGCCTTGAGATCGCGCGCATTCAGTATTTCCATCGCGCGCTGGAGCAACTGCTCAAATTCGCAGCGTTCAATTCTCGGACCGACCTGACCGCCATTCAGGTTTTGCACAACTGCAACTGAATTTTGTTCTTCTGTAGGAAGATTGCAATGATCTAGATTCACCGAGACACCCCTTGCAAAAGAATTGCCGAACCCTAAGTAGTGCCCCATAGGGTTAAATCGTTTCACGCACTCTCAATCTTCAGCTAACAAGCGATTCACTTCCGAACGAGGAGGACTTGCGGTGTTGGGAAGTCACGAACCCGAGTAAAGCTGAAACGGCGCCCAGTAGTAGGGCTTTCTAAAGACGCTATCGGAATGCAGGAGCGAGAGCTTTGCCGCACGCAGCGCAGAGGCGGGGTCTTGCCCGTGGCTCAGCCCGTCATATAGCCCGTCCATAAGCTGAGGTGTGGATGTGTCGCTCACTTCCCAGAGAGCTCCAATGACATTGTGAGCTCCAGCGCGCAAGAAGGCCCAAGACAGACCCACAAGCCCTTCTCCTGAGAATGCTCGCGTCCCCGACCCATTGCACGCGGAAATGGTCACAAGTTCGGCCGAAAGGTGGCGCGTGACGATGTCTCGCGCGTACAGCTTGTAGGAATCTTCGTCTTTATCCTTGCTCAGAATGACGGCGGATTCGAGCGGGCGCGTGCGGCTCGCGGTGCCGTGCGTGACGAAGTGGAGATAGCTATATTGTTTCGAATCGCTGCTGAGGTAGGCAGCGGGCGTCGCGCCTATTCCGGAGAGCACTTTCGTCCGGGACTCCGCAAAATGCTTTTCGACGTCCTTCATCTCTTCGGCGGCCTGCACCAGCTTGGGGAAATTTTCGTTCGGTGAAATCGTGTCGCCCACAAGAAAGAGAGTTTTTTCTTTTGGCGCCGCACGCGCTCCAGACGACGCGAGAAGTGTGAGAGAACTTCCGGTCGATAGCGTTTCGTCCTCAATCCAATAATGAGGTTTGGGGTCGGCGACAATTAGGGTTTCAAAGTTCAGGCCGTATAGGGTTCCGTCGGGAAGCAGAATTACGTGAGAGTTGGCGGGGATGAGCTTCTTCGCGGGCTCGATGAGTATCGAATACAGCTTCTGCCCATCAGGATTGGCGGGGCCCAGGGGATCGCTTATTTTAAGGAGTGCCTCATCGTAGGATTTCACGATCGGCTCGATCTGCCCGGCAGCAGGCAGAATGAAGTAAGCAGTCTGCTTAGGGGTGATGACCCAGAGATACGACTGCTTTTCACCCAGCCAATAAAACAAGAGGGTGGCCTTGAGGCGCTGCGCGAGCTGCTGAGGCGGAACGCGGAGCGTCGGGGTCTTCGCCAATTTGGAAGAGGAATTGAGGCCCTCTCCGAGTGTGCGGGCGCGGCTCAACTCCGCTTCATTGAGGGCGTCTCCGGGCCTGCTGCGGCGCATCAGGAAATCGATGTACTGGCCGTAGATCGCGATTCCGCTCGTAAGAAAACTGAGGCGCAGTTCGTCGTGGTCCACCGACTGCCGCGCCTCTTCGATCGTGCTGATGGCCTGCAAGAATAATCTATCGGCTTCGGTATATTTCCCTTGATCGTCTTTGGTGCGGGCGAGTCCGGCATAGCAAACCCAACGAAGCACCGGCCCTGCGCTTGGATCGGAAAGGACGCGCTCGTACATCTGCTCTGCGGACGCAAAATCGTTTCTGGTTGTATAAATTCTCCCAGCCATGGCCAAGGTATCTAGAGCGCTAAACTTATTTTGACCAGCCTCCACGATCTCGAGCGCTTCCTGGTTGAATTTTTCCGCCTCGGCATCGCGATAAGTGTGAAGCATGATGTCGGCGAGGGTGTTTAGACAGGTGACCGTGACCTCCGTGTTTTTCAACTCGCGGGCACGTTGCAGCGTGCTGCGGGCCAGGTCTTCCGCCAAGGCATATTGGTGGAGAACGATGTACGCGTTGGCCATGCCTGTAAACCAATACGCAGAACGCCCCGACATGCCACTTCTGGCCGATTCCTGTGCACTCTGCTTGAAGAACTCGAGGGCAGTGTCAAAATCGCCCAGCTCCGAGTAATTCCAGCCCAGGTTCCCCAAGGTGGTGGCCACGTGATTCTGCATGCCGAGGGAGCGAGCAAGTTGGAGGGCGGTCTGGCCTCGCTCTGCACCTTGATCGAAATGCCCCTGATGGGTGGCCACCCAAGCTAAGCCGACCTGCGCTACGACCTTCTGATCCTCTCGCCCGTACTCGCCCGCGAGTTTCAGCCCCTGCTCGTACCCGCGCTCGGCTTCGAAGTAGTTGCCGCGATAGGCGCTCAGGGTTGCCTGCGTATTCGCCACCTGACTTAGAAGCCGCGGGTGCGAAGCCGTGGCGAGATGCTCCGCTTTGGACAGTTCAGCCTGCGATTTATCGAGCTGCTGGAGATTCATGTGGGCACTGCCTTCAAACAATGCCTTTAGCGCAGGCAGTTCGGTAGAGTCGAGAGAAGAAGGCAGAGGGCCATTCAGTATGTCCAGCGCCTCTTTTGCTTCAGACCGTGCAATCAGAATTTGAGCTTTCTGGATGCGAAAGCTCCAGTCCCATTGTGGGCTATCCGCCGCGAACTTCGCGGAAGCGAGGTTGACTTGCGAAAGAGCCGTATTGTAATCGCCATGAGCGATCTGTTTAGTGATTTGATCGTAGGCAGCTTGCGGGCTGGCGCGGGGCGCACAGCCCCACACAGCCAAGCAGGCGGCAAAAATACCGAGCCGCCCGGCAAATCTCACGGGTTGGGCGGCTGTCCGTTGGTATGGCTTGAGCCGCCGCTGCCACCACCGCCGTCGGGCGAGCCCAGTTTGAACCGGAGCATGGTCAGCACTATGGATCCCGGTGTGGCCACGATCTCTGCTAAAGCAATTTTGCCAAAATGAGGAATGACGAGCCGGTTGCCTTTCAGCTCGAAACCCGGCAGCGTCGCCAAACCGGGGTCGACTTCGATTTTTTCGACGAGCGAGCAAAAAGCTACTCCGTTCCTGACCACGGCATGTTTATCGCTCTTGAGCCTCTTCGTCAATTGGGCAAAGTTCTGTGACTCGACAAGTAGATCATGACGGAGCGTCACTTTGACTTCGAAGCCGCCGAGCCGCAGGTTTTCGAAATGGCTGCCAAGCGCCATGATGTGCGACTCCGGGTACTTGCCATCATCCTCGTACCGCGCGGAAAGACGGCAAACGATTTTGTCGACGGTAAGAAAATCCAGAACGCAGAGGCCTTCAAGAATGGACGTCGCGCTGGTTGTGACGATGGTGGGCTCTTCCCAGCTTCCCGCGACGTGTGTTTCACCAACTTTGAAAGATGCTAGTCGCGAAACAGCAAAGTCCTCGACGCGCGAGTGCGCAAACCCGCCGATCGGCGGCAGCGATACAGACGCTTGCGCTGCAATCGGTACGTCCACGGGACGGACAAAGTGCGCGCTGAAAGCGTGGCCTCCTGCATGAAAGTGGTAAGGGACGTCTTTCGCGGTCGGGGGCATGGGGACACCTCGTGAGAGCAGTCTTAGGTCGGGGCCCAATAATCATTCATTTATGGAACAAATTCAACAACAAACGATTTCTGAGCAGCGGCGCTTTGATTGTCCGTCTGAGCAGGCGTCTGGCCCTTGAAAATCGCGATGGTGTATCGGCCCGGCTTCAGGGACCCTCCCCGAATGATGCGGGTAACCGTGTTCTTTGCCTCTTCAGATGACACAGTGAAGGAGGCCAGAACCTTGCCCGATTCATCCTGAATTTGGCAGCTATAGCCGGTGGAAGAATTGCCAGGCATGTCTACTTCAAGCCGAAAATCCTCACGAGCGCCCACGGCGATCTTCGGAGCTGAGGTTCCCTCACCCCGCGAATCCGCGGACAGGAGGGAAAAAGACTTAGCGCCTTCCCCAATGACCACGCCTGGCGAAGCCTGCTTCAGGTTAGGAATCGTGACCCCATTCTGATAGCCAATGAACAACAGAAGCGCGGCAAATACAGGAACCGCGAACGCGGGCCGCAACCATGCGAACCAGCCTCGAGTCGTTGGGGAAGCAGGAACAAGGCCTTTTACTTCAACAGCTTCCGGAACTTTTTCGCGAGACACTTGTCGCGCACCTTCCATGAATGCCGCAGTAGCCTTCATCTCTTCAGCGCACGCGGGGCAATCAAAGAAATGCTCTTCAAACGCAGCGTGTTGTTCCTTCGGAAGCTCTCCAAGCAGGTACTTCTCAGCCGCCTGCAGCCGCACGGCTTCATTATGATCCATGATATTCATTGTTTGTCATCCACCGATGAGTAGTGCAGGTGGGAACCAGTTCGTTTCATGTTTCCTCATCATCAGACCGCTTTCCAGGGTGACCGTCCCTGTCTTTCTCATACAAAACCTTGAACTTATCCTTGGCTCGGTGGAGCAATACCCGCAAATAATCCCGGTCTACCCCAAACTGCCTGCAGACCTCATCCTTATCCTTTTCTTCCAGAAAGAAAGCTCTAAGCAGTTCGCGGTCTTTCTTGGGTAGTTCCTCGATGACCTGCCGAACCCGGTCCTTCATCTGCTTCGTGACCAACATGCCTTCTACGTTCACGGCGTGGTCAGGCACTTCCAGGTACGAGTCATCCCAGGGGCTGGTTCGCGAAGAAGCCCGGTAGAACTCGTGCAAAACATAGTTACAAGTGGAATTAACGAACGCACCGAAGCGCTCCGGCTGCCGAATACCATCCTTACGCAGCGTAACCAACACTCTTATATATGTCTCTTGGCGAAGGTCTTCGACGGTTTCCGAGGCGAGCATTCTCGCCCGCAGTTTGATCCGCAGGAGTTGATCAAAATACGTCACGAAATGCAGCTCCGTCGAGGGATCTCCCTCGCGGAGGCGCTCCACGTATTCCCT
The DNA here is from genome assembly GCA_963784015.1 of uncultured Acidobacteriota bacterium. Lineage (GTDB taxonomy): Bacteria > Acidobacteriota > Terriglobia > Acidiferrales > UBA7541 > Acidiferrum. Next base: position 750,759 of record CAWAPX010000013.1, on the reverse strand, counting down.
GGTGAATGCGAAGAGTTCCACGTACGCCTCAGTTTTATTGCCGACGAGTATAGCCGCGCCATCCACCCGGAGCAATGGTTCCCATTTTGGCGCGAAACTGTGAAACGAAATTCATTTCTATTGCACTACTCGGTTGTAGGAACCCATTGAATGTTTGGGCGTCCTGCGGCGAAGGGACGGTTCCCCTGTCCCCCGCGTGTCCCACCAGGGCGCATCCGAGTCGGACCTGGACCCACGAGGATGCGCCTCCCCCCTAAAGGGGAGGACCATTGAAACTGGAGGCTCCGTGTCACGTTTGTTGGAAACCCACAGTATTTCCACTCCCGCATCGCGAAAATTTGATTCGAACGGTCTGAGTACTAATGCGCGGACACTTGGTATGTGCTACACCAGTTCTCGTATCACGGCGCTCAGCATTGAGTTCGTTGCCAAGCCCGATGAAGCACACAAGATCCACGCCGCTTTGCCCGCGGCGATCGATGGAGCGCTCGGAGAAGTCGCCGGTTTCGCCGGAAGTTTCGTAATGATCGCAAACCACGAAGCACGCCTCGTAACGGTTGTCACACTCTGGAGCGGAGAAGACCGTATGCAGCGCTGCGCCGAAAACGTGCGCTGGGTTCGCGCTTTGCTGGCTCCCTATCTGGATCGATGCCTGCGTGTCCAAACCCTGGCCGCCTATGCGCCCGCCGCAGCGCAAACCCCTCGGGAATTTGAAGGGGCCTGCTCCGAGGGGGCAATGCAATCTGAGCTGAATGAGGAAGCCGCCCTGTGCGTGGCATGAGTAAAACTGACAGTAACGTTTACGCCATCGTTTTGTAAACGCCACGGCAACGGCTGAGTGCCCTCGCAACGTCTAACTCTATGGGGGCTTGTATAGAGACGATAGTTGCGGGCGGTATGGGAGTGAAGAGTTTTGAGTTGGGGGCCATGTCAAAGATGTTTGAAGACAAGATCTGTGCAGTGGATTTTTGTGAGGGGACCGCAGTTACATCCATGGCTCAGCAGGAATTTTGCCTGAACCACTTCATCGAACTCTGCTACGAAAATTTGCAACGTATCGATCCGCGCGCCCAGAAAACGGGGCGTGTGAATCTCGATCTCGCTTCGCTGCGCGCGTTCATCGAAGAATGCTCGCGGCGGGCTCTCGATGTGGCGCTGCATTGCGATGACATCAGCAATCTGCAACGCGGGCGCTTGCTGGACATCCTTTTGTGGGCCGGCGAACTTTTCCTTCTTTTGCGTACTCCCTCGCGGGGATTCGCGGATTCCATTTTAGAGGAGCACGACCCAGTTCTTACTCGCTTGGCAGCTCGCCATTTCTAGAGTTCTTGCGACACCGTCATACCCCTGCTGACCAGCAAGCGTTCAGCCACACGCCCACTTCTCGCGCCAAGCTCTCAATCCTTGCCTTCACCAGCCTTCAGTTGCTTCAGTTCCCTTTCGCGGTCTAGATAGCTTTCGCCGTTCGTAATCCACGGAGCGGCAGGCTCATCTTTCAGATAGTGGCCAAACCACGCAAAGATGCGGCGCTGGTAGTCGATCTGGTTCGGTTTCTTGCGCAGACCGTGATCTTCTCCGGCATATTCGAGAAGGACTACGTTCTTTTTTGCGCGGCGCGCTATGTTGTACAGCTCAACGCCCTGGTGGAAAAAGACGGTGCCGTCGCTGTCGCCCACTTCAATCAACAGAGGTGTGGTCATATTTTGCACGCCGAAGACGGCGGAGTTGCGGATGTAGGCTTGCAGGTCTTCGTAGAGTGGGACTTCCATGCGCTGCTGGCCGGTTTCGATGTGATCGGTTTCGGCTATGCCGGAGCTCCAGTGATGATTTCCATAGTTGCTGACGAGATCGGTGATGGGAGCCCCCGCGACGGCGGCGGCGAAGAAATCCGTCGTGTGCGTGGCGAGATAAACAGAGTCAAAGCCGCCCCAGGAATGGCCCATGACCCCGACTTTCTTGGGATCGATGATGTTCATTTGAATGACGCGCTTGACGGCCGAGGTGACGCAATCGACCACCGACACGCCCGGTTCGCGGGGGCGAAAAACAATGTCAGGTTGGAGCATGAAATAACCGTGGCTGGTGACGGCGCCGACGTTGTAGTAATTGCGCTCGGAAGGCGCGCTGTATTGATGAAGGCCGTCAGACAATTTTTCGTACATGTAGACGACCATGGGATACCTTTTGCTAGGGTCGTAGCCTGCGGGATAGTAGAGCGCTCCTTGGAGATGCTCGCCGTGACTGTTTTTGTAGTCGATCAGCTCTTCTTTGCCCCACGCATAATTGCTTTGGAATGGATTCGTTTTGGTGACTTGTTTGGGATCTTTGAGACTAGGACCGCCAACAAAAGCGTTGGGCGATTCCGTGAAAGTTTGCACGACGTACTCGAAGACCTCTGCGTCTTTAGCTTTTCCAAGCTGGCCGACACTTTTATCCAGCCAGATGAGGTGCTCTTCTTTGAGTGAGCCGGACGCGCCAGGATTCAGCCGCGCGTAGCCCGATTTTTTCGTCCAGATGCCGAACATGCTGAGGTACATCGGCTTGTCGATGTCGATGAACTCGTCGCGGGGATTTAGTTTTACATAGCGGTGGCGGACTTGGTCGGCCGCGCCATCGGTGAGTTTTGTGGCGTGCGCCCCGTCGGGGGAAACCTGCCACAGATCGAATTTGTCGTAGAGGATGACGCTGGCGTCGTCCTTCGTCCATCCCGCGAAGCCGAACGCGGGCTTCTGCTTGATGGTGTAATCGGCTTCGAGGTCCGCGAATGCCGTGGGGACGGTCTTCGTGATATTGACGACGGCGCGTGTTGCCGTGTTCACGGTCCAGTAGTTGTTCTCGTGAAAATAGAGCAGGTAGCGGCCGGCGGGACTTGCTTGGAGATAGTAGTCGTCATTCAGGCGATCCTGAATTTTTGTGCGATTCCCTGTGGCGAGATCCACGAAGTAGATATCCGCGGCAGGCCTGCCGATGCTGCGCTCCATGGCGTAAGCGGACCAGTTCGCGGCGAATGCGATTTGCTGATTCTTGAATGGCATAACTTCTTCGTCGATGTCTTTGCCAAGCTGCACAAACTGACCGTTCTGCAAATGCCAGGCGCACAGCATGTTTTTCTGGCGATCGTTCTTGGCGTTGAGCTTCTGCTTGGGCATCACTTCCGTGTCGCGCGCATTCCAGATGTCCACCGTAGCTTGTTCTTCTGGTTCGTTGGCCTTGTCTTTGTCCTTCGCCGCGGAGTTCGTCTTGGCGCTTTCGCCATCCGTGGTGCTCGCGGATTTCTTAGGCTCGGGAATCTTTTCTTCCCATTTGGCGATGCCGAAGAAGACCGTTTCACCATCCTCGGACCACGACGGTTTTTGAAACGCAACCGTGCGCATGCCTGCGGGAAACTTCGTGTCGCCGGTGGGGTCGTACGCATGGCTGGCTTCGGAGCTTTCGCCTAGATGTGTCCAAGCCAGTGCGACTTGCGTCGGTCCTTCGCGATGTTCATCGGATTTGGAGCGGAGAACGGCAAGGTCATCGCCGTCTTTGCGCCAAGCTAGACGACTGTAAATTGAGTTTGAAGAGTCGAGAACCCGGACGGACGCGTTTTCCGAATTGAAAAGCTGCAAGCCGTTACCGGTTTTGTCTTCGGAGTTGATGGTCATCGCAAGAAGCGTGCCGCGCCAGGGAAGATCCTGCCAGGCGAATTCAGAAACGTTGCCGAAGGAAGTGTCATGGCCGGAGGAGAGTTGACGAAGAATCAGCGTCGCGCCTGGCGTGTCTTCACTCTCCGCAGTTGCGGCGGCATCAGGCGCCTCTTTTTTCTCTGGCGCGTACTTTCTCATGGCCAGGTACGTTCCGGTGGGACTGAAAGCGAAGGACTCGATGCCATCGATGACGATCTGTTCGCCGGTTGAAAGATTCAGAAGGCCGAGCTTTCTTTGCACGGGCTTCTTGTCTTTCTTCATTTTTTCTTCCTGCACCTCGGAGTAGCCGATGGCGTAAGCGACCCATCGCGAGTCCGAAGAAAAAACCGGCTGCGAGCCGAACGCAGCGGTCTTGGTGGTCCCGTCGGCAATGTTGGTGATGCGCAGCTCGTTTTCGCGATTGGAACGATTGATGCCGTAAGCGATCCACTTGCCGTCGGGCGAGAGGCCGCCGAATTCGCGCGGCACAGCGAGCGATTCCCATTGACCGTAGTCGGGCGGCTGCACGGGGGCTTTCGTTTGTGCGCGTAGTGAAATGCAAAAACTGAATGACAAGATGAGAGCCGAGACTATTCGTCGCATCGCGCGCCTTCCTGACTGGAAAGAATGATCGGATCGAGCAGGCGAATTGTGCCTGCGATGGCAGGGTTGGCGCAAGTTGAGAGAAGGTCCCCCCACCCCGTTTTTTCGGAACTGCACATTCTAAAGGACTTTAAGTGCTGTGTTTTGAAACTGCCGCATTCTAAAAGAGTTATTGGCGGATTTTGCGGAACTGCGCATTCTAAAGAGGTTAGGCTGTTTCGCTCTGGATGGAACAGCCGAGTTGGGGTGAACGTTGGATTTCAACACAGAGGGCGCAGAGTTCACGGAGAGGAGGTCGAGGAGTGGGAAACGAAGCCAGCCTGCAGATGCCTGGAAGTTTGTCGAGTTGGATGGCGAGCGAAGCACGGGATATGGTAGCAGGAGTGTTGGCTTATTGTCAACACATTTATTATAGTTTATAGTACTCATTCGAACGCGGCGCGTGTATTCGAATGCGGGTGGCGGAAGTTGCGGGACCGCTAGGAGTTGGCCGGGCGTTAATTGATTTGACGTTCCCTCGGAAATACGCGGCAAAGCAACAACTGGCGCCGTGACTCAATCCCATGGTGCGGCGCGGAACACTTCTTGTCGAAATATCGCAATATTGCTATAATGGGAACAGATCGGGAGCGACCGGGTGAGTAACGGTTTCACGATTGAATATGTGGAATTGCCGAGTGGAAGAGCTCCAGCGCGGGAATTTGTGGACTCACTTGATGATAAGGCCTCCGCGCGTATTGATGCGTTCGTCGAGCGTTTGCGCATTTACGGCAATCGTATGGAAGGTAAGTTCGTTAAAAAGCTTACAGGTGACCTCTTTGAGTTGAGGGTGAAACAGTTCGATCGAATTTTTCGAGTCTTGTTCTTCTATCAGCCCGGAAGATTAGTGGTGATTACATCGGGCTTTCAAAAGAAGACGGAGCAAACACCGCCGGCAGAGATCGTAAGGGCGGAACGACTCAGAAAGCTTTGGTTGAAATACCGCAACCGATATCCGGTTTCTCAGAGAGAAAGAGATGCGCTGGCCAAGGAGTGGGGAACATGAAGAAAGATCGTCACGGTGAAATTGTCGAAAGGAGGTCGCGGAAGAGCGCTACGTATCGGAAGACATTTGCGCGCACATTGCACCAGATTGATTTGGCGCTGCTGGTGCGCGAGATGCGCGAGGATGCGGGGCTGACTCAAACGGAGCTGGCGAAAAAGGCCCGGACCACGCAATCCGTGATTGCGCGGCTTGAAGATGCGGAGTACACAGGACACTCCCTGCCGATGTTAGAGCGAATCGCCGTAGCTTGCGGAGTGGGGTTAACGCTTTGCGCGGAGAAGAAGCCGAACTTCGAGCGCGAGGTGGCGTTAGTTTAGGCACGCGGGAGGGGCCCTTCGCTACTCAGGGTAAACAAGCCCTTCCCCTACACGTTTTCTTTATTAGGGAGGGTTAGTCTGCGGAGGAATCGCTGACCGAGCTGCGGGTTCGGGTGAAGAGGCGGCGGGCGGCGGTGGCCCAGGGCACGGTTTCGAACTCGGCGAGATAGGAATACGCCACCGGGACAACGAGGAGAGTCAAGAGCAGGCAGAGTGTTTGGCCGCCGATGATGGTTACGGCGATGGAGGCGCGTTGTTCGGAGCCAGCGCCTATGCCGATGGCTACCGGGATTAGGCCGGCGATGATGGAGAGCGTGGTCATGAGGATGGGGCGGAGGCGGACGCGATTGGCTTCGAGGATGGCTTCGCGGGCGGGCATACCGCTGGCACGAAGGCGGTTGGTGTAGTCGACCTGCAGGATTCCATTTTTCTTTACAATTCCCAGCAACAAGAACATGCCGAGGGCGCTCCAGAGGCTGAGGGCGCGGCCTGTGATCCATAGGGAGAGCAGCGCAAAGGGGATGCTGAGCGGGAGCGTGAGCATGATGATGAAGGGATGCGAAAAACTTTCGAACTGCGCGGCCAAGACCATGTACATGAAAATGGAGGCGAGCAGCATAGCGAGCAAAAGATTCCAAGTGGTTTCTTCGAGGACTTTTACCTGACCGGTGAAGCGGTAGGAATAGCCTGCGGGGAGACCGATTTGCTTGATGGAATCCACGGTGTGGGCGGCGGCAAGATCGAGCGGATAGCCGCTGGCGACGTTGGCGTAGACGGTGACTTCGAATTCGCGGTTGTATCGCCAGAGCGTGGCGGGGCCTGCGCCGCGGACGATGGTGGCAACATTCTCTAAGCGGACTTGGCCGAGCTTGGTTGAGGGCACCATCATTTGTGCGAGAACGTCGGGATTGTCGCGCTGCCGCTCAAGGAGTTGCATGATGACCGGATATTGCTCGGAGCCTTCTTTGAAGCGCGTGATCTCGTCTTCGCCGGAATAGAAGAGGCGGACGGCGTCGCTTACGTCGCTCATGCGGACGCCGATGTCGGCAGCGCGTTGGCGATCGACTTTGACCTGGAGCTCAGGCGTGTTGAGGTTGAGGCTGGGATTGACGTCGACAAGCTCGGGATATTTGCGCATCAGATCGGCGACTTGTTTGCTGAGGTCGGCGAGTTGATTTAGTTCGGGGCCGCGGATGACCGCGCCGATGGGAAAGTAGGTTTCGCCGCCAAAGACGGAAGGAAGCCTGACGTTTGAAACCATGTTGCGATAGCTCGCCAGAATTCCGCGGACCTCTGTGGCGAGTTGCTCGTGAGTGCGTTTTCTTTCGCTGCGTGGGACGAGGCCGATGAACAGGTGCGCGTGATTCGTGGGGCCGTGCGTCAGGGATTGGACGAAAGCAACTTCGGGAAGCGCGACGACGCGTTGCGCTATATCCGCCGCGCGCTGGGTGGTGATGGAAAGTGCCGTGCCTTCGGGAAGGGTGAAAGAACTAATCAGCTCGGATTGATCGTCGGAAGGAATCCAATCGCGGCCTACTAGATGGTAGAGGCCAAAGGTGGAGAGAAAAGTCACTACGCAAATGATAACGATGACCCAACGATGAGCTAGCGACCATTGCAAGAGCTTTATGTAGGATTGCTCGATCCAGTGCAGGATTCCGGCGGCGTGGGCCTTTTTTTCTTTTTCGCTAATGCGAAGGATGCGCGAAGACATCATCGGCGTTAGCGTGAAGGCCACGAGAAGAGAGACGAGAATGGCCATGGCCATGGTCCAGCCGAAGGAATTTACGTACTTGCGCGCGTAGCCGTTCATGAAAGCTATCGGCAGGAAAATGATGACGAGGGAAAGCGTGGTGGCCATAACTGCGAGGCCAATTTCTTGCGTGGCTTTAATGGCGGCGTTTTTGCGGTCTTCGCCTTTTTCTTCCATGAAGCGAACGATGTTTTCGAGGACGATGATGGCGTCGTCGATGACGATGCCGACGGCGAGGGTGAGCGCGAGAAGGGTCATGTTGTTGAGGGAAAAATCCATGCCGCGCATGAGCGTGAAGGTGGCGATGATACTGGCGGGGATGGCGACGGCAGCGATGAGCACCGCGCGCCAGTTGCGCATGAATAGAAAAACGATGGCGCTGGCAAGAATGCTGCCGAGGATCAGGTGCTCGAGGAGCGAGTGAACGGAAGCTTTGATGAAGTCGGAAATGTCGTGAATGACGAGAAGTTGTACGCCGGGAGGAAGTTGCGCGCGTAGTTCATCGAGCTTGGCTTTGACGTTGTCGGCGACTTGCACGGTGTTGGTGCCGGACTGACGAAGAACTTCGATGCTGACGACATCCTCCCCGGGAACTCCCTTGCGAAACAGGGCCGACCAGGTGCGCAGCTCTTGCGCGCCGTCTTCGACTTGAGCGACGTCGCGGACGCGGACTTGCGCGCCCCCGCGTGTGCCGATGACGATTTCGCCGAATTGATCGGCGGAGGTGACGCGGCCGAGAGTGCGAAGGCCAAGTTCTTGCGGGCCGGTGATCATGCGGCCGCCGGGAGCTTCGATGTTTTCGCGCTGGAGAGCGTCGCGCACGTCGAGCACGGTGAAATTGTGGGCGGTGAGTTTTTGCGCGTCGAGTAAGACGCGGATTTGTCGAGCTTGGCCGCCGTTGAGCTCGACGCTGCCGACTCCGTCGACGGTTTGGATAGCGCGGCGGACTTGCTTGTCGGCGATTTCGGTCAGTTCACGGCGGCTGATGGGGCCGCTGACGAGCAAGGTGAGAATGGGGTCGGACTGCGGATCTTGTTTGGTGATGACGGGAGGCAGAGTTTCGCGCGGCAATCTATAAACGGCGGCGGCTACTTTTTCGCGAATATCCTGGGCGGCGCCGTCGATATCGCGTTCGAGGACGAAGGTGCAGGTGATGTCGGCGTAGCCTTCGCTGGAGTAAACGGTGATTTCATCGATGCCGCTGACGCTGGAGATGGCGTCTTCGAGAGGAAGAACGACACCGGTGACGACTTCTTCGGGCGTCGCGCCGGGCAACTGGACGTCCACGTTGACTGTGGCGGGATCGGCTTTGGGAAAGAGATCTACGGCGAGGCCGCGATAAGAAAACGCGCCCAGCGTCACAAGAAAAGCGATAAGCATCACGGTGAAGACGGGATACTTTACGCATGTTTCGGCTAGCTTCATCGGCGTTTGCGTGCGCTTCCGGCTGCTACTTCAGCGCCGGCATGTTCCCTTCGGGCTGTTCCTGAACGGTAGCCCCGTCGTGCAAATCTCCGGTAATGGCAACGGCGACGCGGTCGCCCGGCTTCAGCCCTTCAGCTACTTCAAAGCGCTTGCCGCGCTGGTCTTCGGTTTGGCCAGCGGGACGAATTTGGTGCTCGGAAACGTGATTGCCGTTCAGAAGGAAAACTTTGTAGACACCGTAACGGTAATTTACCGCGCCTTCAGGAAGGAAGATGGTTTTTTCTTCTTTTTCGCTGGGAATGGAAGCTTGCACGAAAAAGCCAGGCTTTAGGCGACCGTCTGCGTTGGCGAGCAAGGCCTCGGCTTCAAACGTGCGCGAATCTTGGGCGACCGAGGGATTGATGCGCGAGACGCGGCCTTGGAACGTTTCGCCTGGAAAGGCCTCGACTTGCAAATCCACGGTGGCGCCGTCTTTCACGGAACCGGCCCAGCGCTCGGGGACCGCAAGGCGCGCGCGAAGAGTGTCGGTTCTCACGAGAACCATTACCGGTCCTTGCACGCGAAGATATTCGCCGGGGTGAACGTCGCGCGTTTTGATCGAACCGGGAAAAGGCGCGCGGATCGTGGCGTCCCTCAGCTTTTTCTCAGCGAGGTTTTCACTGGCTTCGCTGGAAACCAGCAGGGCCTTCAGGCGGTCGACTTCTTGCAGAGCTACGGTGTAGCCGGCTTGTGTGCTTTGAAAGCGGCTGGCGGCTTCGTCCAACTGTTGTTGCGAAATTAGTTTGCCTTGGAACATTTCCTGGGCGCGGCCGTATTTTCGCTCGGCGTCGAAGAGATCGGCTGCGGCACGTTCGACGGAAGCAAGTTTTTTGGGATCCGCCGGTGGCGGGTCATTCGGACCAATGCCAAGCTGGGCGCGCACCTGGGTGACAAGGCCGCGCTGGCGGTCGACTTCAAATTGAAGCTCTTGCGGATCGATCAAAATGAGCGGCTGGCCTTCTTTTACGGTGTCGCCGACATCAGCTAGAACTTGCGAGACGCGCCCTTCGACCTGCGCACTTAAGATGCTCTCTTCCAAGGCGAAAAGCGAGCCAGACGCCTGCACGCGGCGCTTTGTGGTTTCCTCCGCGACGGTGTAAAGGTGAACCGGCGTGGGATGAGTGGCGTCGCCGAGCATGCTACTGGAAACAGACTTTGAGCAGCCGCCCGCGAGAATTGCGGCAAAGGCGGTAACCCCTGCCAAACATTCAAACGTTTTCATAAGATTACTTAGAGGCCTGTCCGTGCGTGTTCGCTTGATGGGCGTTCCTGACCACTCTCAGAACACACTATGACCGTCATCGCCTTCTTCCCTTTTGGACGCCTGAAGTTACCACAACGTTTCGCAGCCCGGATCATTTTCTGAGAGAAACATTCGTTGCAATTATGACGCGGAGTTAGACAAGAATCCAGCGCGAGCCGAGGTTGCAAGTGTGGTTGTGGCTGTTGAGGACTACCATGAACATCGGCCGCCTGCCGTGCGATCCGCGCCGCAGGCATCAGATGTCGCTTGCTCGCTTAGAAGAAACTCAGAAAAATGGTGCGCCGCGTAGGAATCGAACCTACAACCTATGGATTAAGAGTCCATTGCTCTACCAATTGAGCTAGCGGCGCGCAGAGGATCAAAGAATTTTACACGGGACACGCAATTTTGTCGAACGGGCACTACGGGGTGCAATGAACAGTGGGGTCATTTCCGGTTACGCGACTCCCAGTTTGCTTTGGGACCATAGGTGAGTAGGGGCGAGAGCCTAGATCGGATGGGGGAAGTCTAGTCATGTAGACGCCCCCCCGATTCAATAAAACCAGTTCCGGACGCAATACTTTCCAGTGGTCAAGAAGTCTCCCCAAATGACTATTGGCCCGAGGATCAAGCGTCTGTTGCATGCCGCTAAGATTGAGCGGGGTAGACGTTATTAATGCCTGTCCAGTCTCCACAGTTCGCATAACTTCACTGACAATTGGTTTTAGCTGCGGAATGAGTTCTCCGAGGTCCTTTTTCTTTAGAAACTCTACCGTTCTAGTAAGGACCATACTCAATCTAACATTTGGCGGAGGGTGATTTGTGCTATCGAGATTATCAAGATTGATCGATCCCTTAAAAAACAGTCTGAAAAACCCGTAAATCGCCAGCGTCCAACCGAAGAGTGCCAGTGTCGATGTGCTATACCACTGGCGCCAATCTAGAGGGAGAACACTGTCAGGATTTCGTGCTCTTCCAAACGCCGTCGCTAACCCTTGCCCCATTGCAAAAGAATCTGCGTCCATCTCCAAGGTCTGAAGTGTAAGATTCTCCTCGTGAGTATTTTCTGCCAAATCACATTCGGCCAGCAGGGGTATTCCTTTCCTTGATCTTAGAAGCTTGACATGGCCATTCATGAGGTGCCCTACCTCATGCGCAAATAGGAAGTCGATTGCAATTGTAGCTATCAGATGAGCGAATGAGCGACGTTCTATGGACTTCGGCTGTCTGAACAGCTGTTTCGGGTCAAAGGTGTCTGTTTTCCATTCTTCCTCCTCCAATGGGTTCCCTATGGATAATAGAAGGTTTGGATTCGCGAGGAGGGCACTGAAGAAACTATAGATGGTTACAATTGTCCCCACGTAAACCCCGACAAAATCATGATTGTCAGACTCAAAAGCAAAAGCATTTACCAGCGTATTTTCAACGTAGTCGAAGTGTACGGACCCCATTGTTGGCGCATGATGCGTCCGGATATCTTGGAGCCATACCTCAGCACTCCTCTTGTGCCGCTCCAACAGGGTGCGCAGTCCGCGTTCAGGAGGAAGAATGCTGGGATCGAATCGTCGGCCACGGCCGGGGCAGCCTACGCGCTCGAAAATCTCTTGCAGTTCTATCTCGGTTTTTTCTTGGCACATATGTCTTGGCGCGGCAAAACACAAATTCTATAGCGGAGTAGGCGGATTGGACATTTGGATATTCACACTCGTAGTTTTCTTCTTTCGTGTCATTCTATGGCGCAACCAGTATTTACTAGGCGCGGAGTTGAGTGGCCGCGACGCGACCCCGGCGCGCTAGGTGAGAGCTAGATTTAGATTCTCGATGGCCTCGTCAATCTCCGCAGTGTTTTTGTAGCCGACTGTAACGCAATCGACGCCGGCGTTCCGGAAGGCGAATCTCATGGCCGCCTTGCGGTCTTCGCGGTTGAACGTGCCCTCGCCCACGAGTTTCATGCTGATGACACCCATTCCCGCTTTGCGAGACTGCTGGACGTGCGTGACAACCTCAGGTACGTTTCCCAATCCGTCGGTGTTGTAATCCTCGGCGTCCATGCGCACGCCCTTGTGATTCATCCGAATCATCGCCACGTCTAGCCATTTGTTTTCAGGGACTTGCCGCAGCGCCGGAAGACCGTGAACCGACGCGCCGTGACTTACGATAGCCTTTCTCGACTGCGCCTCCAGAATTCCGTCCTCCCATTTGGTCGAGTCTGCAGGCCACGTCGCGGTGTGTTGCCAGTGCAACAGCATGATGTCGAAGTATTCGGTATTCGCAAGTTTGCGCAGCTCGTCGAATTTCTCCTGCGGATTTACGCCTTGCCGCGTGGTGACCTTCGACATGATGCGATAGCTATCGCGTGGAATGCCCTGTAAGGCCACGCCGAGCATTCTGTGCATGTCGCTGTAAGACTCAGCTGTCTCGAAGAAACGAATGCCGTGATCGTATGCGTAGCGCACCAGCCTTGTAAACCCGTCTTGTCCCAAGTCGCGCTGTACCTGGCCGCTGAAGCTACCTGTGCCAAACGCGAGGCGCGTTACCTTCACTCCGGATTTTCCCAGTGTTACCCAATCCGTCGCGGTCTGCCGCGCCGCGCCCAACGCAAGATTTCCAGCGACGGCAAGGCTTCCGGCAGCGAGGCCGGTTTTCAGGAATTCACGTCGAGAGTAGTAAGACACGGATGCACCTCGATTCAGACGAAAGATAGCGAGAGTGTGATGAGGGAGAGAAGCTGCTTCGGCCGGGGGCGACTACGTGGCTAAAGGCCATAACAAGACCATGGTATTACGAAAACCGAATATCAGGAATGCCAGACCTGTTGAGCTCCAGTTAGCTCATCTAGGCCCCCGCATTATAAGAACAAGAAGCTCACCACGCAGCGGCGCGGGGAAGCCTGGACTGAAGGGAATACCAATTTACTTGGCGCGAAGCTCGGCGGCCAAGTCGCGAGCGACCTGACGGGCGCGCGGGAGGTCGGCAGGGTCGAAGGAGATGGCGGAGACGCGCGGGTGCCCCCCGCCGCCGAATTTTTCGGCGAGGGAAGCGAGATTTTTGTCGGCAGTGGCCTGATTCCAGGGATTAGTGCCGAGCGAAACTTTGGCGCGGACAGGCGAAGAGCTCACGCTCACCGAATAGACAGCCTCGGGGTGTAGAAGATACGGGATGAATTTGTTGTAGCCTTCGAGGTCGAGGTCACTGACGTCAAAGAAAATCACGCCGTCAATAGATTCGGCGCGCTGGCGAAGGATTTCGATCGATTTGCGGTGGCGTTCGAGCAAAGGCCCCAGGTGTTTGGCAACGAGGGGCAGCTTCACCATTTCGGCAAGCGAGCGATAGGCGAGCTCCGGAATAATGCGCGCGGGCAAACCATCCTCGGGAGCTGCTTCGATGACCAGACCGAGTTGCGTGGCGGGTTTGGTGAGCTCGACGGCAGACTCTGGCGTGGGATATTGCGCACCATCGATGATGTCGCCCCAGTGAATCAATTCCTCGAGCGACTTGGTGTCAAAGCCGAATTTTTCTTTAGCTACCGTCGCGATGAGTTTTGTGCAGGATTTATATTCCGGCTCGTAAAACATGTGCGGGCCAGGATGACTGCGGAATTGTTCGGCATCCGCGGGCGTGAGAAACGCGCTCTGATGATGGTCGAACCACCAGGTAACTTTGGGTGAGTTCGAGTACTTGAAATCAACGATGACGTTTTCGTCGCCATCGAAGAGACCGGGAGTCCACGGCTGCTGCGCGCGATGGGTCATGCCAGTGAAGCCAAACTCCGCGGTGGGATCAAACGTTTCCTTGTAAAAACGATAGAACAGAGCAGCAGAGGCGGTGCCATCAAAGCAACGATCGTGGAAGCACAGCCGGACGCGGGTCATGTATTAGGGATGGCGCCTTTCAGTTTTTTTCTACCTTACGCAATAGAAACAAAGCCTTTTAGGTTGGCGGGACACGAAAAAGAAGTCAAGCGGAAAGCGTGGATGAGAAACATCAAAAAAAGAGCCGCCCGGCAAGACCGGACGGCTCTCCAAATGCAAGAACCAGACAGTGATCCTACTTGTTGACCATCCCTTCGACAATATTGCCGATGATGGGCAACTTGAACTTTTCATGCGAGTACGCCTTGTACATGAGGAAAATCCAGATCGCGAAGATTGCCAGCCCAAAAATCGGAAACATAATTAACCCGAGAAATCCGATGATGGGGATATGAGCCAAAACCATCTCGATGATCCACAGCGCGATCCAAAAAGGGAAAATACAAATGTTGAATGCAATCGACTGGGCCGCGTGAAATTTAACGAACGGACGCTTGTCGATGAGCAAGAAGATAAGGCCGGTAACCCATCCAACAAGATAGGAAAGCAGGCCGGCGACGTTTTCGTCCATTCCTGCAGTAGGGGATTCCGCAGCGGGCGGAGTGACCGCCACGCTCTGCGAAGCGCCCTGCGGCGCCCCACACTTCGGACAGAAACCTGCATCGCCTGCATCCTGACCACACGCTTTGCAAAACGCCATGAACACACCTCCTAGGTGGTTCAACTGTGCGCGGAGAGTAGCAAAAGCTGGTTTCTAGAGCAATGGAATTTGTGAATGCAGTGTGAACTAGACAATTGATGCCGAAGAGAAAGTCACCAAAGCGACTTCCTCCTCGATCACTAAATGCGTCTCTGTCCGCCCTTACTTCTCCCCTTTTTCAGGCTTCTCCGCCGCAGGGGCTATCGCGGGAATATTGGCCTTTTGGATGGCGGCGTTGAGCGCGGCGAGATCCTTGGATTGAATTTCATGCCAGGCAGCCAATTGCGCTTCGAGGCGCGAGTTGAGCTCGTCAAACACGGTGAAGGATGCGGCAGTTGGCGCACTGTCCGCGCTTTCTACGGTCTCCTGCAGATCTGCGAGCTGGTTGGCTACTTGAATCGGAAAATTCAGCGGGTCCTCGCCGCTCTTAGATTTCGGCTGAATGATCTTTTCTTCGACGGCGTCCATCTTTTTGTTGAGGGCATCGATGGATTCGAGGATTGGTTTCGCGCTAGGGTCCGCCGACAGACGCTTTTTCAGAGCGTCAAGCTGGCTTCGCACGCTGCGAATTTGATTCACAGCTTCGTTCCCCGCGCTCACCCTGCCGCTTATGCGCAACGCGAACTCTTGTTGTTTTTCAAGATCGGCTTGCGATGCTGAGACGCGTGGGTCTTTGGTGAGTTCGATGCTCGCGGTGGAAGTTTTTCCACCAACAGTGAATTTGATTTGGTAAGTGCCCGGAGCTACAAGCGGGCCTTCGGGGCGGCCGCCCCAGCCGACCGCGCCGGGAACGGTGGTAGGCGCATCATATTGCAAATCCCAAACGAAGCGGTTCAAACCGACTTCGACAGGAAGCTCCTGCCCCGGCCTGCTGACGCCGAATTCCTCTTCATCGGGAGAAGCACCAACGGCGGATTTTTTGCTCGAATATTTGCGAACCAGCTTGCCGCTCGCGTCGAAAATTTCGAGAGTGATTTGGTCCTTGGGCGCAGTTTTCAGCCAGTAATCGATTACCGCGCCTGCTGGTGGATTTGAGCCGACGGGAACGCCGGCTGGCAAAGTAAAGCCTGGACCGCGGAAGCGGACAACGGAAGCGGGCTGGTAAAGATGGGCTTCGTCCGTCGTGGGCGCCGCAGTCATCTGGCGAAGAGAAGCGATGTTATCAAGCGACCAGAAGGCGCGGCCGTGCGTGGCCACAATCAGATCATCATCTTTAATTGTGAGGTCGTGAATGGGTGTTCTGGGCAGATTGAGTTTCAAAGATTGCCAGTGCGCTCCGTCGTCGAAAGAAATGTAGACGCCGTTTTCCGTCCCGGCGTAGAGCAGGCCTTTACGCTTGGGGTCTTCGCGGACGGCATGCGCGTAACTGTTGTCGGGAATGCCGGTTGTGATTTTTGTCCAGGTCTTGCCGTAGTCGGCTGTCTTGAAAATGTATGGGCGGAAGTCGTCAAGTTTGTGTCGATCGATGGCGACGTAGGCGGTGCCTCCGGCGTGCGGCGAAGGCTCGATGATGCTAACGAGGCTCCACTCGCCGAATTCTTTCGAAGTGACGTCGGCCCAGTTTTTGCCGCCGTCGCGCGTGACGTGTACGAGCCCGTCGTCGCTGCCGGCCCAGATGAGTCCTTTCTCGACCGGCGACTCGGCGATCGCGAAGATCGTGCCGTAATACTCGACGCTCGTATTGTCTTGCGTCAGCGGGCCGCCGGAGGATTGCTCCTTCGTCTTGTCGTTGCGTGTCAAGTCACCGCTGATCGCCGTCCAAGTCATTCCGTTGTCGGTAGTCTTAAACACTTCTTCGCCGCCGTGATAAATAACCTTGGGATCGTTCGGCGAGCTTGCAATCGGAGCGGTCCACTGGAAACGATGCTTCAAATCGGCATCGCCCGCGCCCATCGGATTGAGCGGCCAGGAAGAAACGTCCTGCACTTGATGAGTTTTTTTGTCGAAGCGCGTGATGAGGCCGTCGTAGGAACCTGCATACACGACGTCAGGATTTGCGGGATCGGGAACCACAAAGCCAGCCTCGCCGCCGCCGACTTCGTACCAATCTGTTCGGTCAATTGTGCCGTCATCGCTGCGGCTGGCGATCGCCACCGTGGAGTTGTCCTGTTGGGCGCCGTAGATGCGATAAGGGAAAAAATTGTCGGTGGCTACGTGATAGAACTGCGCGGTTGGCTGATTCAACTGTGTGGTCCAGGTCTTGCCGTTGTCGTGGGAGACGGTGGCGCCACCGTCGTTGGCGTTGATCAACCATTCCGGATGCGTGGGATCGATCCAAAGTCCGTGATTATCTCCGTGAGGAGAGCGAACAAAACCAAAGCTGTGGCCGCCATCGGTCGAGCGATAGACGGCGGTGTTCAGCACATAGACCGTGTCCACATTTTTCGGGTCAGCGAAAATATGATGGAAATACCAGGCGCGCTGCGTGTACCGGTGATCACCGGTAAGGAGTTGCCAGGAATCGCCCGCGTCGTCGCTGCGATAGATGCCGCCTTTTTCCGCTTCGATTATGGCGTACACGCGATTGCCGTCGGCGCCGGAAACGGCCACGCCGATGCGGCCGAGGACTCCGGAAGGAAGGCCGTGGCCTTCAAGACGCTTCCAAGTGGCTCCGTCGTCGATGGACTTATAGAGACCGCTGCCCGGGCCACCGCTCACGGCGGTCCAGGGATAGCGCTGCGCTTCGTAGAGCGCGGCGAACAAGATGTGCGGATTTGACGGGTCGAATGTGAGATCGATGGCTCCGGTTTTGTTGTCCTTGAAGAGAACTTTTTGCCAAGTCTTGCCGCCATCCGCTGAGCGAAACACCCCGCGCGTTTCGTTGGGGCCATACGCATGGCCCATCGCGGCGACAAAAAGTATGTCAGGATTCGCGGGGTGAACGATGACCCGCGATATGTGGCGCGTGTCTTCCAACCCGATGTGCTTCCAGGTTTTCCCCGCGTCGATGGATTTATACATGCCATCGCCGTACGAGATATCTCCCCGCCAGCAGGATTCGCCAGTGCCAACGTAAATCACATTCGGATCGGACGGAGCCACGGCGATCGCGCCAACCGACATGATGCCGGTCTTATCCGTCATCGGCGTCCACGTCATGCCGCCATTGCTTGTCTTCCAAACGCCGCCGGCAACCGCGCCGAAGTAATAAGTCTGCGAGTCACCCGCGACTCCAGTTACGGCGAGGGCACGTCCGCCTCGAAATGGACCGACCTGCCGCCACTTCATTCCGTTCAGCGTGTTTTCGTCGAGAGTTTGCGCGCTCAGCGTCGTGCAGGCGAGTCCAAGCAGAAGCATCGCCACCAGAATCAAAGAAATATTCGTCAATCGTTTCAGACCACTCATCTTCTTCTCCCTCAGAGAAACAAATGTTGCACCAATACTATGGCAGATAGTAATGCGCGGAGCAGAATAGTACATCCTGTGTCGTAATCTGCGCCAGAAACTATGGATGGATTGTGCTTCCTCAGTTCTTGACGCGCCGCGGAGTGCTTTTGGGTACAATCCCGGCGTGACAAACCCGCCAGAACCGCGCCGGTCTATTCCAAATCTCACGCAGGCGGCCGCGCCAGACAACTCTAGCCGAGTGTTTACTTTCGACTGGCTTCGCCACGCCACTCCACCGGAGCGAAGTTCGCTGATTGCCGGCGGGCTCGGCTGGATGCTCGACGCCATGGACGTGATGCTCTACTCCCTCGTCCTAACGTTTTTAATTCGCGAATTCGCGATGGATACGCGAACGGCGGGGCTGCTGAATTCGCTGACGCTGGTTGCTTCAGCCATAGGCGGCCTTCTCTTCGGGGTTCTCGCGGACCGCATCGGACGCATCCGCGCGTTAATGGCCTCGATTCTCGTGTACGCGCTTGCCAGCGCGGCCTGCGGCTTCTCGCACACGATTCCGCAGCTCGCAACTTTCCGATTCGTGCTCGGTCTCGGCATGGGCGGCGAATGGACAACGGGCGCGGCGCTGATCGCGGAGACCTGGCGCGCCGAGCATCGCGGGAAAGCGCTGGGATTCATGCAGTCGGCGTATGCGATCGGAGAAGCGATTGCCGCGCTCATTGTGGCGCTGGTCTTGCCACACTTTGGCTGGCGACCAGTGTTCTTTGTCGGCGTGTTGCCTGCGTTTCTCGTTTTCTGGATTCAGCGTAGAGTCCCAGAACCTGAGTTGTGGAAACAGCGCGCGGCGCGCAAAGAAAAGGTATCCCTGCGCAGGCTTCTGGAAAAAGGCGTGCTGCGCAACGGAATCCTGGCCACCACGATGAACGCTTGCAGCATGTTCGGCTACTGGGGATTGTTCACGTGGATTCCGGCGTATCTGTCGTTGCCTCCCGAGAAAGGAGGCCGGGGACTCAGCCTCGTCAAGACTACGGCATTTTTTCTAGTGCTTTGCTTTGGAAAGTGGCTCGGCTATGCCCTTTTCGGATTTTTTTCGGATGCATTTGGACGGCGCAAGCCTTACTTCCTCTATCTGATCATCGCGGCAGCACTGGTGCCAATTTACGGAATGTCCAAAAGTTCATTTTGGCTGCTAGCCCTCGGGCCGCTAGTAGCATTCTTCGGCACAGGCTATTTCTCAGGCTACGCAGCGATCGCGAGCGAACTTTTCCCCGGCGAAATCCGCGCGGCGGCCATGGGATTGAGTTACAACATCGGCCGGGGACTCTCGGCCGTGGCGCCCTTTGCCGTGGGAGCGCTGGCCCTCCGCTATGGCATCGGCCCAGCCTTTTTTCTGCAAGCGGGCGCGTTCTTGATGGCGGCGCTGCTTGCACTAGCTTTGCCGGAAACGCGCGGGCAAATCTTGGATTAATTTATGTGGACGAACTAGGGGAATCGGCTAGGCGACGGCGGAGCGTGAGTTAGTGCGTGCTCCGTCCGCGCTAAGAGTGAAGTTCATCGCAAAATAGGGAGCCTGTGCCAGAATCTTCTGGAATTCATGTTCGTCCGCGTAGGGCCGCTTGGGAACGCGCCGCGCAAGAATGCTGATATCCAACGGATCTTTCAAGAACGGGTAAGGTTTTAGTGTGACGAAATTATTCCCCGCTGGCTGAAGGTCCCAATCCGCTTCACTTCCATTGCCGTTTACGGGAACCGTATCGATCGTATAACCATCCAACGGCACGAGACAAAAATAGAGCGAGAGACGATCAAGCGCTTCGAGGCGCTGAAGATTCGCTTGCAGCGCATGGTCTTCCGAGTAGTACTTCATCAGCGGGTCCGCGCGTAGATCAACTTTGAGCCGCAATTGCTGGAGTCTCAGCCGTTGCAGGAAATCAGTAACGATGTGCGATTCATTGGACTTAACGTACTTCGCAGAGAAGCCCGGCATCGTCGCGCGGGTTCGGTCATAGAGCCCGGCGCAGTGCATGCTGACCAGCAATCCAGCGTAACGGTCGACTCTGACGACGCGCTCAATGCCGCGTTGATAGAGCGCGACATGCTCCTCGGTCGGGATAGACATGAAGTTGTAAGGCGTGAAGGTTCTGGAATCGATTTGAGGCAGGAGCTCCCATTCGTTCCAGCCATTGTCATGCTCGGCAGCGGCTAAACAAAAGGATTCAAAGGGCTCAGGCCGGGTGAAGACCTTGTTGCCCAACGCGCGCGCAAAAAAGCCCGACAACATGGCATGATCCGTCTGCCGGATCAGAATGAGCTGATCGCCCTGCTCTTGAATGATCATGGCGCTGCCCTCTTTCGCAGCGGGGCCTCGCGATGGCGCCTATTGGGTCGCGGCGCCAGTTTTCGGCCGCGGGGGTGGCCAAACCGGACACTAATTACTGGCCTATTATGCTCCTGTGACAGAAGACAATCCAGCCCCATCGTGGATGTGGCGGGACGAGGCCAATTCCCGGTATCATCATGAGAACCACTGCGGGAGTGGCGGAACTGGCAGACGCGCAAGACTTAGGATCTTGTGGCCGAAAGGCCGTGAAGGTTCAAATCCTTTCTTCCGCACCAGAGTTTGGATTGGTTCTTGTAAATTCGCGTGTCTCATCCGTAAGCTCAATGATTCATTTCATTCCGCGTGAACTTGGCGCGGGACGAAGGGGCGAAGCGTGTACTTGCATAGATTTCTGGCCTACACCGTACTCGCCTGCTGGATTGCGCTGACGGCAGTACTCGTAGGAACCGCCTTGCAATGGTCGGCGGCCAACGCAATGACCGAAGTGAAGGTTCAGCGGGCCCTCAATGCCCAGAAAGAGGCTAATGCCCGTCTCGCTAGTCTCCCGAAGCGAGATTTGCGTGCTGCTCCCCAGGACCTGAAAGCTTTGGAAGAGGTTCAGCGCACCAACGACGAGTATGTTACGAAAGCGGAAGACGCCAGCGAGGCAATGGGCGATGCGCTGAATTCGGAATTAGTGAAACGAAGACAGTTTTGGTGGGAACTCGGTGTATGGGGTTGCCTTACCTTGCTGACAAGCGCGCTTCTTGCTGAAAGCAGGGACGGGGACGAGAGATCGTCGGCCCACAAATAGGATATGGACTTTCTCGGACCGGCAAAGAAGGCCTCGGAGCTGTCTTACGAAGACAAAATCAACAAAGGGCTTGCCTTCATTTTTCGTGGGGCGCGGTTGTTTAGACATTTGGTGATAGGCCTAGTCGTTTTCCTCTTGATGGTTCCTACGGGCAGTCCTTCTCCGGCACCTCTCTGGACGGGAGTGCTTCGTGACAAGAGCGGAAAGCCCGTCGCAAACGCAAGCATAAAATTGCAAGCAAAATTGGGTGATCGCAGTTATGCGTCTCTGACTTCGGCAAATGGCGAGTTTTCGTTCCAGGAAATCGCCGCGGGCAGCTACGAACTCTCCGTGGACTTGGCGGATAAGACCTATACCGCCGCGAATCCGCTGATCGTTGAAGCTGGAAAAGCTCTCTTCCCAGTGCTTGAACTTTCTCCGCAAGACGGGACGGTCGTCGTGTTGACCAACCGGGAAGCACCAACTACTCAGGCAAGCGGAGGAGAGCATCTCTCCAGCGGAGAAGTATCGAGCTTGCCTCTGAACGAGCGCGACTTCAGCAAACTGTTGCTTCTTGCAGCGGGCACCATGACGGACACCAACGGCGCCGCGAATTTCACGCAACAGTTTGCCGTGAATGGCCAGCGCGGCTCGGCCTCGGTCTTTGCCATGGATGGCGCCGATACAACGGACCCGGAACTCGGGGGAGCCACATTTTCCAACTTTAATGTCGACGCCATTCAAGAAGTGCAATCCAGTTCCGGAGTAATGCCCGCGGAGATCGGCCACGGAGCCGCCGGCTTCAACAATGTCATTACGAAGTCGGGCACGAATGACGTCCACGGCAGCGCTTTTGAATTTGTGCGCAACGCCGCATTCGACGCGCGAAATTTTTTCGATCACGCCACCGCTGTGGATCCCGGGCGGATCCCGCCATTTGTTCGCAACGAATTTGGAGTAACCAATGGCGGGCCCTTGGTTCTTCCAAAGATTTATGACGGCCGCGGCAAAACTTTTTATTTCGTCGAGTATCAAGGCTTCCGGCAAGTGCTTGGAACGACGCAGGTATTTCCCGTCCCCACAGCGGCGGAGAGACAAGGAATTGATACCACCACTTTTCCTGGCGATACCTTGATCGTTCCTATTAATCCGGAAATCGCGTCTGTCCTGGCAGGCTATCCATTGCCCAATGAGCCCTCTGGGCCTTACGGAGCTCGCACGTACGCGACCTCTTCCAAGGTAGCGACGGATACGAATCAATTTTCCGTGCGAATCGATCATCAGATTTCCGACAAAGCTATGCTGTTCGGCCGGTTCAGCTTGAACCAAGTCACCGGCCCAACGACAAATCCCGATCAGACAGCCATCGATCCCAGCTTCGGCGTCAACTTTTTTGACCATCAGCGAAGCGCAGCCATCAGGTATACCCGAACAATCTCTCCGCGGCTGGCTTTCGTAACTTCCATCGGTTATATCCGCAGCACGCCTTTTTTCCCAACCACCAATCACGTGCAGCCCGCGATCAGCTTCGCGGATGGTCTCTACGAGAACTACAATTCCGCGGACGGCTCCATTTTCGGCTCCTACAGCAACCTTTATCAATTCAAAGAGGACATGACGTACACCCATGGATCCCACAGCTTCAAATGGGGAGTCGAGCTGCGCTTTAACCGCGACTCCACCATTTTTGGCACCAATCCCAACGGCATTTACGTGTTTGGAGGAGGTCCCGCTTATTCGCCGGTGCTGATTCCTTCCGCGAGCGGTCAGCACGACATCCAGCCCGGCCAACTTTTGCCCGATTCGCTTACGGGATTGCTGACGGCCACGCCTTTCTCTTACTCGATCACCGCGGCTGCAAGTGTGACGCCAGTTGGAAATAAATTTGACGAAGCCGGCGTCCGGCGCGAGGCCTACAACTTCTATTTTCAAGATGCGTGGAAAGTGAACTCCCGGTTAAGCGTGAATTACGGTTTGCGGTATGAACTGGATAGCCGCATCCAAGAGGCAAAGCATCGGACATCCGTCGCCTTCCCCGTTGACGCGAACGGCAATCCCACTTCCTTTTACGCCCTAGGTGCCTCGCAGGATTTCACTTACAACCCCCAGCCGGTCTATCCACTCGATTTAAATGGCTGGGGACCTCGCGTTTCGCTGGACTACGCGCTGAGCAAGCACACTACTCTGCATGCCGGCGGGGCGATCACCACGATTCTCCCGAATCTGTGGCTGGAGAACTATGTCACTGGAAATTTTCCGCTCGTCTTCCAGCCGCTGGTCACCGCGTTGCCTGATGTTCCAGTACCATTTCAAAATACCTTCGTTCCAGAAATTCTTCCTCCTGTCTACACGACCGCCGGGCAGCCACTCTTCGCCTCGGGAAGTGCGAATCTTCCCGCGAACATACCTATCGATCTTCAGAGATTCCAAGACGACCTTGCGGCAACTACTCCTGGCCATGAAGTGCAATTATTTTCCCTCGGCGTGATCAGCCGGCATTTTCGGAATGGATACATCGGGACATTTACGGCCGGAATCGATCACGACTTCGGAAGCGTGAAAGTTACCGCCGCGTATGTGGGAACTGTGGGAGTCGATCTTGCCAGCGCGGAATCACCCAACGGCTACGGCGGCGCTTCCCCGGCGTTTGCACCTTTCACGCAGTTCAACGCTCAGGGGCACGCGATTGGCGGTTTTGGGCCGGAGTCGATCATGAATCCTACCGCTCATTCCTCTTACAATTCATTGCAGACAAGCGCGACGGAGAATTATTCTCGAATTGGATTAAGTTTCCAGGCCAGCTACACCTATTCAAAGTCCCTCGACAATACCAGCGCTGTGCCCGGCGGAATTTCGGGAATGCCCGGCGTCACTTTGCAAACGCAGCCGCAAAATCCCCTGGATCCGAGTGCCGAGAGAGGGCCGTCCACCTTCGACGAGACCCATGTTTTTACAATCAGCTTGTTTCAGTCGCTGCCGTTTGATCGCATCAGTTTTCTTCAACCTTTGGGAACTCGTCTCACAAAAGGCTGGCAGTTTCTAAACATCACAACGCTGACGACTGGACCGCCATTTACCGTTTATTCCGGGATCCAACAAACTGGAGTAGGGGCCGGCGGGGCGGATCGACCGGATTTGGTCGCAATGCCGGATGTATCCACGAGCCGCCCTATTCGCGAAGATTATTTTGGGCGTGGCGCAAACAACAGCTCGTTCTTTTTTATCCCCATCAACGTCGCCGGCGGAACTGGTCCGAATCAGGGAGTCTTTGGCACGCTGGGCCGCGACACTTTCCGCGGTCCCGGCTTTCACAATTTCGACATGGCCCTGATTAAAGACACACCGTTTGGAAAAAGGGGCGGCCGCGAACTGGGAATACTCGAATTTCGCGCGGAATTTTTCAATATATTTAATATCGTAAATTTCGGCTTGCCTTCGAACACTGTGCTTGGCAGCGGCTTCGGCGTCATCAGCCACACCTCAGGATCGTCACGCCAAATTCAGTTTTCGCTGAAGCTGGTTTACTGAACGAATGTGAGCGCGAGCAGTTTCTCGTCGAAGCCCGCGTCCGAAGCAGCTAACTTTCTTTTTTCGCTTCCACCTTTAGGCGTTTCGCGTTATCAAGTGTTTTGGCGATCGTACCGTTTCTCCGACGATTGCCCTATCACTGAGTCCCGCATAATATTGCGAAGCAGCGATTTGGAGTGCGGCAGCTCTGCTGCCGCTTTTCTCAGCAACTCGCACGACTCTATATTTGGCGAAGCTCAACAAGGAGCAGGCGCATGAAGCCCAGCATCCGCGACGTAGTGAACCTCTATAACCCGTACGATCCGCTGGAAGAGGCCTGGACGATCCCCGCGCCGTGGTATTTCGATGACCGCATCGCGGAACTCGAACGCGCCAGCGTTTTCAGCGCAACGTGGCAAGTCGTGGGCCGCACGGATCAAGTGCGCGAAAATGGACAATTTTTCACCGCGGAGTTGGCGGGCGAACCTCTTGTCGTCGCACGCGGAGACGATGGCCAGTTACGCGCTTTTTACAACGTCTGCCGACACCACGCCGCCGCCGTCGTCACTGAAGCGCAGGGCTGCGCAAAACAGTTTCGCTGCCCCTATCACGGGTGGACTTACGGCATCGATGGCGCGCTAAAAGGCATGGTTGAGTTTGACGGCGTCTGCAATTTCGACCGCGCAAAAAATGGCCTGGTGCCAGTGCGCGTAGATACCTGGGAGAATTTTGTTTTTGTAAACCTGGACGGCCGTGCAGCCCCGCTGCGCGATTTTTTGGGAATAGTGCCGGAACTTGTGGCGCCGCTCGAGCTCGCCAAAAAACTGCACTTCTTCGACCGCCGCATCTACACGCTCAATTGCAACTGGAAGGTCTATGTCGACAACTATCTCGACGGCGGCTACCACGTCCCACATGCTCATAAGGGATTGAGCAGCGTCATCGAATACACCAAATACACCATCGAAAACTTTGAGCGTGCTTGCTTGCAATCGAGCCCACTCTCGTCGGATTCTTCTTCGGAAGCAGGTGTTGCCGCAACCAGGCAAGGCCGCGCGTTTTATCTTTGGCAGTATCCCAACTTCATGATCAACGCCTACGAAGGCGTGATGGACACAAACCTGGTGCTGCCTCTCGGCGTGAATCGCTGCGCGGTAGTCTTCGACTACTACTTCGCCGACATCAGCGCCGCCGCTGAAACCCGCCACAGAGAAAGCATCGCCGTCAGCGAGCAAGTCCAAGACGAAGATATGGCCATCTGCGACGCCGTCCAACGCGGCCTCAGCTCCCGAGCCTACGTTGCCGGACGCCTCTCCGTACGCCGCGAAGCCGGAGAGCACCTCTTCCACCGCTTGCTCCACGCCGATTTCACTTCGGCACTGAGCCGCCCCGCCGCCGCAGATTGACAATTCTGGCTGAGCCAATACGAAGATTTTGCTCGTCCGAAGAATTCGTTCATAGAATGCTCAGCGGCGGGTGCACTTGAACTCGACGCCGTCCCAATTCATCAGCGCGCCGCCGTGAACATCCCAGAACATAATGTCGCGCCCTTCGTATTTCCCGCCGTCCGCGGACAATACCTGGAATGCCGGACGCGTCTCGCCGCCGCGTGCGACAAGCACCAACCCCGGCGTGGTCTGGTAAAACGTCGCCTTCACGGTGACGCTGCCGCCTCCATCTTGCGCACACGCGAACTCGAACGGACCGCGTGACTCAATGGGAGACTTCGGCCGAGAAAGAGGAGGAGAAGGAGAAGCGGATGCAACGCTCGGCTCGAATTCGTAGGTACCGCTGCCAATCAGCGATAGAAAAAGGTGGCCATTTTTAATCGTGTACGACCGTACGCCCTGCCAATCCTTAGGAATGCGATCGTTGAGTGGTCCAGGTGGGCACATTGCGCGCGTGAGCGCGAGCGCCCCGAACTCCACCTGGTTCGATCCCGAAGATTCCCACGTTCCACCCCCGCGGTTACAGTCGATACGCAGATTCACCTTGCCGTCCGCGCCGAAGTCGATTGTGTACTTCGCCTTGTCGTCAGGCACCAACGTTTTATCACTGCTGCTCTGGAACTTCACGAGCTGCCAAGATGTACCCGCGAGGCCTGCGGTTGCATTCTGCGCCGCTTGATACAAACTCGAAAGAATAGCTGCGGCCACCACTAGCGACATAAAATAAGAACTCATCGGACTTCCCTTCAGGCCGTGTTCGACTCTCAGTTTACTTCTATCTGCCACGGTATTCTTGCATTCGTGCCATTTGCTTCGTATCTCTCTACGCCCTGCCTCAATTGACCCTCTCCGAATCGTCGCTTATACTCGTACTTTGCGTTGCAGGCTAAGTTCTTACCTGTCAGGTCTCCTCTGAGTTCATGTCCGGCTGTAAAGCGGCCAATAAGCCAGGGCTTTCCGCAAAACGCTAGGGTGCATGCTGCAGAGATCAGATAGTATTTTCACGAAGACTCGATCGTTACCGCATCATCTATCTAGGAGAGGATTGTTCCATGGCTGAAGCAACTTGCCGCCGCGAGCTAGACCTTGAGATCCCCGCGGAAGAAGTAACGAAAAAGATTGAGAGCGTAGCCAAGGAATTTGCCCGGGTCGCGCGTGTGCCGGGATTCCGGCCAGGCAAAGCGCCTGTATCGCTCATTCGCAAGCGATTCGCCGAGGATATTAAGGGCGAAGTCCTGCAAGCGCTCGTCCCGGAACGCGTCGAAAAGGCCGTCTCTGAACAAAAGTTGACCCCGGTTTCGCAGCCGCAAGTCGAAAAGCTGGACTTTGCCGAAGGCCATCCGCTGAAGTTCCGCGCGGTCTTCGAAGTCCTCCCGGAATTCGAGCTCGGGAACTACAAGGGCCTCGGCATCGAAATGCCGGTGATGGATATCTCCGAAGCGGACGTCGCAAAAGCTCTCGAAGAAATGCGCGAGAGAGCGGCGGCATTTGCGCCCATCGAAGGGCGGCCCGTCGAAAACGGCGACTACGTCCAATTGAAGTTGATGGGAACTCCTGCGGGCGGCGGCGAACCGCTGCAAGCGGATAGCGTCCTCTGCCACATCGGCGCCGAAGAGACCATGGAGCCCTTCAACGAGAACCTGCGCGGCGCGAATATCGGCGATCACAAGAACTTCGAGGTCGCGTATCCCGCCGACTATCCCGACCAAAAGCTCGCGGGGAAGACGTACAACTATGCTGTCGATGTTCTGGGCATCAAGAACAAAAAGCTCCCTGAGCTGAATGATGAATTTGCGAAAGATGTAAGCGACGCGGCCACGCTGGATGAACTGAAAAAGAAGGTCTCGGAAAGCCTGGAACACCAGCGCGATCATCGCCAAAAGGAATTGCAAAGAGAGAAAGTCATTGCCGAGCTCGTAAAGTTGCACGAATTTCCTGTACCGGAATCGCTGATCGAGCATCAAATGGATGTGCGATTGGAACGTGTGGTGCGCTCGCTAGCGGCTCAAGGCGTTGATCCCCGCGCTGTAAACGTCGACTGGGTAACGCTGCGGAAGCGCCAGCAAGAACGCGCCACCGAAGATGTGAAAGCGGAACTCATCATCGATCGCATCGCCTCCGCGGAAAACATCGACGTGACCGAGGAAGAAGTCGATCACGAGCTGGAGCACATGGCCAGCCATAGTGGCGAATCCGCGGAGGTTGCGCGCGCTCGTTTGACAAAGCAGGGTGCGCTCGATAGGATAAAAGCTAAGTTGAGAAGTGACAAAACTCTCGACTGGCTCGCACAGAACGCTCAGGTCAAAACCGTTGCAGCAGCAAGCGCCGCAGCGGCAGATTCAAAGTGAAACTTTCCGGCGGTTCAACCATCTCCATGAAAAATTTCGAAGAACCAGAGTATCGCGGCACAACGCTTGTCCCGATGGTAGTCGAACAGACCAGCCGGGGCGAGCGCGCCTACGACATTTATTCCCGGCTGCTCAAGGAACACATCATCTTTATCGGCACGCCGATTGACGATCACGTCGCCAATCTGGCCACTGCGCAGATGCTCTTCCTGCAAGCCGAAGACCCGGAAAAAGACATTCAGCTCTATATCAATTCGCCGGGCGGTTCGATCACCGCGGGCTTTGCAATCTATGACACCATGCAATTTGTGAAGCCGGATGTGGTTACGACTTGCGTCGGCCAGGCCGCTTCGATCGCAGCCGTTCTCCTAGCCGGCGGTTCACCAAAAAAGCGCTTCGCATTGCCTCACGCGCGCATCCTGATTCACCAGCCGTGGATGTCCGGCCTCGGCGGCCAAGCCACCGACATCGACCTCCACGCAAAAGAAATTCTGCGCATGCGCATGGTCATCAATCAGTTGCTTTCGCAGCACAGCGGCCAGCCCGTTGAAAAAATCGAGAAGGACGTCGAGCGGGATTTCATCATGAATCCCGAGCAAGCCAAGGAATATGGCATGATCGACGAAATTATTTACAAGCATCGCTAACGGTGGCATGCCGCGGGGGCGGTGTGCGGTTTGAGCTAGTGCTTAAAAGTCAGTAGCCTTTCGAGTTTCTCTTTTGCTCCAGGGATAAATCGGCCTAGAATAAGGATCAGAGACTCCGTCGAAGCCCAGCGGAGACGAGGCCCTCATACCAGTGAAAAAATTCAATCCAGACGAGCCGCTGCGTTGTTCCTTTTGCCATAAGACTCAGGAACAGGTCGAAAAGTTGATTAGCTCTCCCTCGGACTATCCGCGCGCTTACATCTGCAACGAATGCGTCGGCGTTTGCCAGACCATTCTTGAAGATGAAAAGCGCGAACAAGCCGCTGCGCCCGCGCGCAGGCTGCCGCGTCCGCCGGAGATCAAGCAATTTCTCGATGGCTACGTCATTGGGCAGGACCGCACGAAGAAGAAGCTCGCAGTCGCCGTCTACAATCATTACAAGCGCATTTTCTTGAACAAGCAGCCGGGCGACGTCGAGCTGAGCAAGTCCAACATACTTTTGATTGGGCCTACGGGCACCGGCAAGACGCTCTTGGCGCAAACGCTCTCTCGCATGCTGGATGTTCCGTTCGCTATCGTGGACGCCACAACGCTAACCGAAGCCGGTTACGTCGGCGAAGACGTCGAGAACATTATTTTGAAACTGCTGCAAGCCGCCGATGGAGATGTTCAAAAGGCTCAGCAAGGCATCATCTATATCGATGAGATCGACAAAATTGCCAAGAAGGACGAAAACCCTTCGATCACGCGCGACGTGAGCGGCGAAGGCGTGCAGCAAGCGCTGCTGAAAATTCTTGAAGGCACGATCGCGAACGTGCCGCCCCAGGGCGGACGCAAGCATCCGCACCAGGAATTTACTCCTGTTGACACCACGAACATTTTGTTCGTCTGCGGAGGCGCTTTCGTTGGGCTGGAAAAAATTATCGAGAAGCGCGCTGGCCGCCATTCGCTCGGATTTCATACCGACGCCGCGCCATCGACGCCGAGCCGCCGCAACACGGAATTGCTCGAGCAAGTGCAGCCCGGCGATCTGATTCGCTACGGCTTGATTCCGGAATTCGTCGGCCGCCTGCCAGTCGCCGGCGTCATGAACGATTTGGACAAAAACGTCCTCGTGCGTATTCTGACGGAACCGAAAAACGCGCTGCTCAAGCAATACCAGCGCCTGTTCGAATTCGAGAACGTTCGTCTGCGTTTCACGGATGATGCGCTCGATACCGTGGCCGAGCTCGCTATGCAGCGCAAAGTTGGCGCGCGCGGCTTGCGTATGATTCTCGAAGACCTCATGCTCGAATTGATGTATCACCTCCCGATGCAGCGCAAGGTGCGCGACTTTGTCGTTACCGCGGAAATGGTCCGCAGCCGGGAAATTAACTGGAGTTTGCTCGAAAAGGCCGGTTAGGCCGTTTTTGGGATTTCGAACGATTTTCAGGGGCCCCAATGTTCAATCGAGAAAAACAAGATTTGAAACGCGTGCCTATGATGCCGGTGCGCGACATGGTCATCTTTCCGCAACAGATGACTCCGTTCATCGTCGGCCGTGAAGCCAGCGTGCGCGCTCTTGAAGAGGCGCTGGCAGGCGACAAGAAGATATTTCTGTCTACGCAGCACGACGCCTCGGTCGATGACCCCAAGCCGGAAGAAATCTACGCTGTTGGCACGCTCGCGAATATCGTCCAAAGCGTTAAGCTCCCCGATGGAAATATCAAAGTTCTGGTCGAGGGCGTCGAACGTGCTCGCGCACTTTCAATCACTTCGGAAGAGGGCTTCTTCCGCGCAACCGTCCGCCTGTTGAATGCGCGCGTCGAGCCGTCTCCCGCTGTCGATCAGACCGTACAAAAGATTACCGGTCTCTACGAACAGTTCATCAAGCTCTCGCAAAGCCTCAATTACGACACGATGATAGCGGCGGCGCGAGGCGATGACCCGGCCCGGCTTTCCGACACGATTGCGGCAAACCTACAGCTGCCCGTTGACGAAAAGCAGGACCTTCTCGAGACAGTTGATCCCATAGAACGGCTGAACCGTATCGGCGACATCCTCGAAATCGAACTCGAAAAGCTGAACGTCGACCGCAACATCAACACCCGCGTAAAACGCCAGATGGAGCGCGCGCAAAAAGAGTACTACCTCAACGAAAAACTCAAGGCCATCCAAAAGGAACTTGGCCGCGGCGAAAAGAGCGAGATCGACGAACTCAAAAAGAAGATCGACGCCGCTGGGATGAGCAAAGAAGTCCACGAGAAGGCCATCCAGGAGCTGAAGCGATTGGAATTGATGCCGCCTATGTCGGCGGAATCGACCGTCAGCCGCAACTATCTCGACTGGCTCCTTGCTGTACCCTGGAAAAAGAAGTCCAAGGAAATTCGCGATATCCTGGCCGCGGAAAAGATCCTCAACGAAGAGCACTACGGCCTCGAAAAAATCAAAGAGCGTATCCTGGAATTTCTCGCTGTCCGCCAATTAGTGAAGAATCCCAAAGGCTCGATTCTCTGCTTCGTTGGCCCTCCAGGCGTCGGCAAGACCTCGCTCGCCATGTCTATCGGCCACGCTACTGGCCGCAAGTTTGTCCGCGTGTCTCTCGGCGGCGTGCGCGATGAAGCTGAAATTCGCGGTCATCGCCGTACCTACATAGGCGCGCTGCCCGGCCAGATCATCCAAATGATGAAGAAGGCCGGCACGGTCAATCCAATTTTCGTCCTCGACGAAGTCGATAAAATGTCCACCGACTTCCGCGGCGACCCGTCCGCGGCACTCATGGAAGTGCTGGACCCCGAATTGAATCACGGCTTCACGGACCACTATCTCGACGTCGAATATGACCTTTCGAAAGTGATGTTCGTCTGCACAGCCAACGTGCTGCACACCATTCCTCAGCCGTTGCAGGACCGCATGGAAATTCTGCGGCTCCCGGGTTACACCGAACAGGAAAAGTTGGAAATCGCCAAGCGCTTCCTCGTCAAGCGTGCGCGCGAAGCCACCGGCCTCAACGAAAATAATCTCAAGTTCACGGACGAAGGCCTGCTGCATGTCATCCGGCACTATACGCATGAAGCCGGTGTCCGCAGCCTCGAGCGCGAAATTCAGAACATCGCCCGCAAAATGGCGCGCAAAGTCGTCACCGAAGGGGCAAGCGTCAGCGCCGAAATCACCCCGGCCAACGCGAATGATTTCCTCGGCATCCTCAAGTACCGCGAATACTGGCTCGAAAAGCACAACGAAATCGGCTTGACCACCGGCCTTGCCTGGACAGAAGTCGGCGGCTGCGTCCTCGCCACCGAAGCAACCCTGATGGAAGGTAAAGGCCGCCTCACCCTAACCGGAAAACTTGGCGACGTGATGCAAGAATCCGCGCAAGCAGCCATGAGCTACGTTCGCTCGCGTTCCGCGCAACTCGGCTTGGCGAGAGATTTCTATCGCAATGTCGACATCCACGTGCACGTGCCCGAAGGCGCCATCCCCAAGGACGGTCCTTCTGCTGGAATCACCATCTGCACCTCAATCGTCAGTGCGCTGACCAAAATCCCCGTGCGCCGCGACATCACCATGACCGGCGAAATCACCTTGCGCGGCAAAGTTCTGCCCATCGGTGGCGTCAAAGAAAAGCTCCTGGCCGCCCACCGAATGGGCTTGCACACAGTAGTGCTTCCGAAGGACAATGAGAAGGACCTGGCTGACATCCCGCAGGAGATCCTCTCCTGTCTCAAGGTTCATTTTGTAGAAACCATGGATGAAGTGCTGCAGCTTGCGCTCGAACGGCTGATCGTGCCGCTCGCACATCCCGAGGTTGCGCCCGTCGCGGAACCATTCGTCGCCAGCGCCGAGAAAGACAAGAGTTTGACCAACTAAGCAGCGTGGTTTTGGGTCCGCCCTGCGAGCTTTTCCCTGCATGTCGTGGCTCCGCGCTGCCGCCGGTTTCAGAAAGTCTGGTTTGCCCATCCTGGCATGTTTTTGTTCGTCTGCCAGTGCGGTGCGCCACCTCACTAAAAATCCGGGAATTTGTTGACCGCACCGCGGCCACGCAAAAAAGAAGGTCAATTTACACAATCAAAGTTAAGGACATATGAAAGAAACAAGCGTTGAAGGAAGCAATCAGATGAGCATTAGCCTCGCCGAGTTAAAAGAAAAAAACATCACTGACCTCGCCAAAATCGCCAAGGAATTGAATATTCCTGGCGCCAGCGGCATGCGCAAACAGGAATTGATTTTCCAGATTCTCCGCGCTCAAACGGAGAAAAATGGTTTGATCTTTTCCGAAGGCGTCCTCGAATGTCTCCCCGACGGATTCGGTTTTCTCCGCGCGCCGGAATACAACTATCTCCCCGGCCCAGACGACATTTACGTTTCGCCGTCGCAAATTCGCAAATTCGATCTTCGCACCGGAGACACCGTCTCCGGCCAGGTCCGCCCGCCAAAAGATGGCGAGCGTTACTTCGCGTTGATCAAGGTCGAAGCCGTCAATTTCGAAGATCCGGAAGTCGCACGCAACAAAATCTTCTTCGATAACCTGACGCCGCTCTATCCGCAGGGCCGCCTCAAGATGGAAACGACTAAAGAGAACATGACGGGCCGTGTGCTCGATCTTCTCTGCCCCGTCGGCAAAGGCCAGCGTGGTCTGGTCAACGCTCCGCCGCGTACCGGCAAAACCATGATCCTGCAGTCCATGGCCAACTCCATCACTCTGAATCATCCCGAAGTCGCACTTATCGTGCTCCTCATCGACGAGCGCCCGGAAGAAGTCACCGACATGCAGCGCACGGTGAAGGGCGAAGTCATCAGCTCGACTTTCGACGAACCGCCGCAACGCCACATTCAAGTCGCGGAAATGGTTTTGGAAAAAGCCAAGCGCCTGGTCGAACACAAGCGCGATGTCGTCGTGCTGCTCGATTCCGTCACGCGTCTCGCCCGCGCTTACAACGCCGTCACGCCCCCTTCCGGCAAAGTCCTATCCGGTGGTATTGACGCCAACGCTCTGCAGCGACCGCGCCGTTTCTTCGCCGCCGCACGCAACGTCGAAGAAGGCGGCTCGCTCACCATCATCGCCACCGCGCTGATCGACACCGGCAGCCGCATGGACGACGTCATCTTCGAAGAGTTCAAAGGCACCGGCAACATGGAAATCTATCTTGATCGCCGGCTTGCCGATAAGCGCGTTTTCCCTGCGATCGACATCCAGCGCTCCGGTACGCGTAAGGACGAACTGCTCCTCCCGCCGGACGAACTCGCCCGCGTTTGGGTACTGCGCAAAGTCTTGAGCCCGCTCTCGACCGTCGAAGCGATGGAGCTTTTGCTCAGCCGCCTCACAAAGTCCAAGTCCAACGCGGAATTCCTCGGCTCGATGTCGGCACCCACGTAAACGAACTCATGGAGTGCGGCAGCTCTGCTGCCGCTTTTCCTCTGCATGTTTCTTAATCAACAAACGGCGTACAAAAAAGGCGCAGCCAGTTTCCCAGCTGCGCCTTCTCTTTGTAGCTCAGGCCTTTTGGCCTGAGGTTTTTGTCTCTTGTTTTCGCAGTCTACGTTAAGCGGTGGCTTCCGACTCTGCCGCCACTATGTAGTCCACGATCCGCTCTGACCATCCGTCAACGTGAGTCCATCCGTTGCCGTAGCTTACGCCGTGCTTGTACGGAGCCACGTTCACCACGTACGCGCGCGGCGTCCACGCCGGCAGGATTCCGTCGTGCGTCTGCTCGTCGGTAATTACAATCACCCGATCGAGCTCACGCCACTCCGGCTTCTCGTGGAGCAACGTCAGTGCACGCTTGAGGTACGTCCCCGAGTGCGCCTGCGACGCGGTGATCGCATCCCGCAGCGCGAAACCGCGCCGGGGAGGCAGCTCCACGCACGCATCGGAAAAGGTCGCGATCGAAAACTCCTCGGCCTTCTCGCGAAGCACAATGGCAAGTCCAGCCGCAGCGTCCATGCGCGTGGTCTCGCTCTTCCCGGAAAGCGTGCCGTCCATCGACCCGGACACGTCCACGACGAGTCCCGTCGATCCCGGCAGCTTTTCGAGTCCAGCGATGCCTTTAAGCATAGCGTTCTCGATGGCGTCCTCGAGCTTCGGGGCGTAGCGAGCCGCCGTCACGAAACGAAACGGCAGCGCACGCGCCACTCCCTTCTCAAGCCGCTCGCGAATGAGCTTAGGATCCACGCCCGATGCAAGCATCAGGCGCAGGTTTCGCAGGACGGCCAGGCCGCCCAGCTTTCCGTCGCGCAGGAGCCGTTCGAAGTTCTCGCGCTTGTCCTTCCCTGCGGACAAGGCAACCTCCCAAGTGTCGGGAGGCTCGAGCGTGTTCTCAACGAGCTTCTTCCAAACAGCTTCCTGCTCGGCATCCTTCGGCTTCGCGTGGCAGAGAAACAGCACGTCGCGCAGCATCACGATCGAGTCGCGGTTGTACTTTGCAAGCTGGTAGGCGTCGAACTTCGTAAACGCGTGCGCCAGCCCGCGCTTTACTCCCGCTGACAGCGGCTGCTTCATCTCCTTCCAGTAAAGCGCCACGAACTCGCCGAGTTCGTCCGCTCGCTGGATCACGTGCTCGAGCGTTTCCGCCACGAGCGGGCCCGCGCCTTTGCGTCGCGCCAGTTCGCGCGTCACAAAGAGCGGTGCATACCGAAGCTGCATCTTGTCGCGGGCCTCGCGCGCCAGAGTTGCCACATCCTCTGGCTTGCTCTTCGCCACAAGCTCCGCGATCCGCTTCGCAATGTCGCTCCCCTTCTCGTAGAACGCATCTTCCCAAAGCAAACACGTCAGCACGGTCCGACGCAGCTCGCGTTTCACATCGACGCGCTGCGCCACCGCCCCTTCGTGCGTCCTCACCGGAAACATCCGCTTCCACACATTCATTTTCACCATCGCTATTTCTCCTCCTTTCCGCGAATTTTCATCCGCAACCCGTCGCCGCCACACTCTGCGATCGTCTTCCTTTGCTCCCAACTGTCATTCCGAGCGTGGCGAGGAATCTGCTTTTCTCTCAGTCGCCAGCACATTCAGCCTTGTCAGTGGCACAGACTTCAGTCTGTGCTCGCCACCCGGCCTAAACTGCCCCAATAGCCCGCACGTCACGCCGGTTCTCAATGCACCTGCCGCGGCTCCTGCAGACCAATGCGAAACATCCCGCCGGCCTTGCGCACGCACACCAAATCCCCTTCTTCAATCCGCAAGATCGCTGCGAGCCAAACAGGAATGTTGATCCTGAGAAATTCACCCTCAACTTCCGAGATGCCGCGAGAAAGCTCGATCAACTCCTCGCCACCCGCGCTAAGAGGGATGAATAAAACCAACTGTCCATTGACCTTCAACACCGGCCCTTCCAACGACATCATGTCTTCCATCACGGCACCTCCTCTCTCTCAAAAACTGCTGGACGGGAACATCCGGCCAGGGACATCAGGCGCTCTGTCAATTAAGCTACCAGCCCACGTAGCGGCGGCCTTTAGGCCGCCAGCTTTCTGAATGGACCAAGTGGGATTCAAACCCACACCTCCAGCACGTCAGGCGAAGTAACCCTGTCCTACGCCACGTCCAACTTTTTCCGCAGTGGCACAGACTTCAGTCTGTGCTCACCGCCCCGGCGCGAACCGCCAAATGACCTGCGGTTCGCGCCGGACAAATCCGATCGCCATCTTGTAGGGGCGGGGCTTGCCCCGCCCGGTCCATCAACCTTCGCCGGGAGGAATAATCGCTCAGGGCTGCGAGGTCTCATCCCCGCTCTTGGCGAGAAGTATCCCTGCTCTTCACCATCCCAGCTTCCCAGTAGCACAGCCACTCTTGCTCGCGATGAGCTTCGAAGCGGCTATGCTCTTTTCTCTTCCGGTGGGAACCGTCGGCCCGCGTTGTGTTTGTTTCCTGAGCTATCGCCCCGAGTTGTAGTGGCCGGTCTTTAGACCGGTTCCTTCTCCCCGAAGCAAGCGAGCATCGAACTCGCGACCTCCCCGATTCATCACCGGGGCGCTCTACCGAAGTAACGCGTACCTTCACCACACCGGAATCCTTGCAGAGGGAACCATCGGCCTGAGTGCTTTGCTCTGCCATTTGAGCTACAGCAGTTTGCACCACTGGCGGGATTCGAACCCGCAACCGTTGTACGAAGTAACTCGCGCCTTCACCACTCTGCAAACTCTCTGACCTTTTTCTTCCCCTCCTTGTTACATAGTGTTTCTACTTCCGCGGCGACACACCACGAGCGTCACGCTGAAGG
Source organism: uncultured Acidobacteriota bacterium (assembly GCA_963784015.1). Lineage (GTDB taxonomy): Bacteria > Acidobacteriota > Terriglobia > Acidiferrales > UBA7541 > Acidiferrum. The sequence goes on along the minus strand of CAWAPX010000013.1, from coordinate 713,554 downwards.
CTCAAATCCATTCGTCACTCAGCGCGTTTAACAATCCCGGGAGGAATCAGCATTCACAGCCTGTCGGGATTTGAACCCGAGCCTTTCGGCCTTTTCCACTGAAGTATCCGTGAACTTCACCATCCCAGGAACATCACTCTGCAAAGAAACTCTTCCGTTAAAATGAATAACGCCGGCCCTGCAGCAAGAAATATCCAGTTCTTGGCTACAGTTTCACCGCAAAGTAAAAACACTTTCGCGACGAATGGTGTTGGATCGAAACGACTTAAGCGGCCAATGAAAGGAATTGGTTTAGAGTCGCGTGAATAAGCAATCCACGAGACTCGATCGCCTTGGTGCGGTTCCGACTTGGCTTTTGTCTTCGTGTCTCATATTTGCTTTCCACGCTCAGTGAGGACCTGCACTAAATTGCAGCAGCGAACAACTGAGTTAATCCGAAAGTAACCGCACATCGAAATTCTGTCAAGCTCTATTTTAAAGAAAACTGCATTTTTGGCTCAGTTTTCGAGTATTTTGCTAATTTTAAAGTACTTAGCGTTTCGCCGCGCATTCCCGTGCGGCACCTGAAACATGCCTCGGCCAACTTCTTTGCGAGTTTCGCCAAGCCAAGCTGCTTTTCACCCAGAAATAACCGGCGCTCGCATATCTTTGTGCAAACCGACCTGACGCGCGCGTAGATACGTCACCAACTCCAGCGCGCAGTTTTGCATCTCAACGCCAAAAGCATCCATCTGGCTGGTCAGCAAGTTGTAGCACCACACCGCAGGCACCGCGACCGACAATCCAATCGCCGTCGTCAGCAGCGCTTCTGAAATCGATCCCGCGATCACTTTGATTGCCGTCGCATGCATCACATCAATGCTACGAAACGCGTTCAATATTCCAATCACTGTGCCGAACAACCCCACAAACGGCGCTGTCGCGGCGATCGTCGCCAGTCCGCTCAACCCACGCTTCATTTCCTCCGTGGTCTCTGCGCTCGACCGTTCGAGACTCCGCTGCACCCCTTCAATCACTTGCTGTTCGGGCATTCCTTCCGGTGCCGCCTGAAAATCCAACAAGCCCGCGGCGACAATATTTGCGATATGGCTTCTTTTGTTTCCTTCCGCCGCCACAATCGCCTGATCCAGCTTCCCTTCACGAAAGGAATTTACCGTCTCGAAAATGTATGCCTTCGATTGCTCGCGCGCCAAGCGATAGCGCAGAGCGCGGCTTGCACTTACTCCCACAGATCGCACAAACATAATCGCTAGCACAATCACCACACCGTGACACAGCGTTCCCATAGAACGCCACAGCTCCAGCATGTTCCATTCGCCCATGCGTCCCTCGCATCGATCCAATTGCTACTGTGCAATAGACACCGGGGTACGGAGTTTTGTGCCAAGTCGAAAAGTTCTCTCAATGTGAGCGGGCGGCGCGCTATTTCGCGAGACTGCTCTAGAAGAAGTTCGAAGAAGGTAAACGAAAGAATTTCTGCACTAAGTTTCAACGAAAGCTTGATCGTGCTTCCCTGCCTGCGGCTTTTGACAATTCCTTTTCGCGTTCGCGCGCGAGCATTACAACAAGCCGCGCGGTTTCTTCAACATCCATCGCTGTGTTGTCCACCAACACCGCGTCGGACGCGCGCACCAACGGCGAAACCTTTCGTTCGCGGTCGCGTCGATCGCGCTCGCGAACTTCTTCCAACACCTCAGGAAGCGTAAATCTGTCTCCCTTTTCCTGATGTTCCTTCCAGCGCCGCTCGGCGCGCACTTCCGGCGAAGCCTCCAGAAAAACCTTCAGCTCGGCGCGCGGAAAAACAACCGTGCCGATGTCGCGCCCTTCCATCACTACGCCTCCGCCGGCGCCCGCGCGTTGTTGCTCGGCGACGAGAATCTCACGCACTCCAGCGATCGTCGCGAGCCGCGATGCCGATTGCGCCACTTCGGCGGTCCGGATCGCCTGCGTCACATCCTCGCCATCTAGAAAAACACAGTTTTTCGAACCAGCGGCTTCCTGCTCCGAAGTTGGAGGTATGAGCTCGATATGCGTGGCACGCGCAAGTTCATCGAGAGAGAGAAAGTTGTCCATCGCGATTCCACTTCGTAGCGCCTTAAGCGCCAGCGCGCGATACATCGCACCGCTGTCGAGATACAAATATCCGAGAATCTGCGCGACGCGCTTCGCGAGGCTGCTCTTCCCCGAACCCGCCGGTCCGTCAATGGCAATCGTGAGTTTTGGCATTTAGGTAGCACAGCCACTCTTGGCTGTGCGCATTTTCCTAGTTGGACTAAAACCGCACAGGCAGGAGTGCCTGTGCCACTCAAAACCCCATAATGTTATAGCCGCAATCGACGTAAATGGTTTCGCCGGTAATTCCCGAGCCAGCATCGGAGAGCAAGAACGCTGCTGTCGATCCCACTTCTCCGGGATCCACAGTGCGCTTCAGCGGCGCCCGCTCAACCTGGGTCTTTAGCATGTCGCTAAAATTCGCGATGCCACGCGCGGCAAGTGTCTTGATGGGCCCCGCGGAAATGGCGTTGACTCGAATGGCTTTTGGCCCTAGATCGTATGCCAAATAGCGTACGGTTGCTTCGAGCGCTGCCTTCGCCACGCCCATCACGTTATAATTTGGCACAACTTTTTCGGATCCGTAGTAGGTGAGCGTGACGATCCCCCCGCCGGTAGTCATGAGCGGAGCCGCGCCACGCGCCACCGCGATCAGTGAGTACACGCTGATGTCGTGCGCTATCCGAAATCCCTCACGAGTAGTTTCAAGGAAAGGCTTTTTTAATTCATCGGGCGGCGCGAATCCCACGCTATGCACCAATCCGTGAATCACTCCGTATTTCTCCTTGATCTCTTCGAACACGCGCGCCACTTGATCATCCTGCGTGAGGTCGCACATGAACCCATCCGCGCCCGGCAACTCTGCGATCAGATCCTTTGCCTCCAGCCCGAGCCGCTCGTTCATATACGCAATGCCCAATCGCCAGCCAGCCCCTGAAAGCTTCTGCGCAATCGCCCAAGCAATGCTTCGCTTGTTCGCCAACCCAAAAATCACCGCTGTCTTCTGCCCTTCGCTCATCCTTCTTCTCTCCTCTGCAAATCTCTGTTAGCTCTGCGCCTTTGCGTTATCCTTGCTGTTCTCCGTGCCCTCTGTGAACTCTGTGTTAAAAACCACCTTCTCCTGCTACCGAGCTCTAAACCAGATCGAACAATTCCCTGTTCCACCCTCAAATCCTATGAAACGCCTTCTCAATCTCTTTCACCGAATACCGCAGTACCACCGGCCGCCCGTGCGGACAACTCATCGGACAATCCGTTTTTGCCAGCGCGCCGAGCAACCATTCCATTTTCGTTTGATCGAGCGGCATATTTATTTTGATTGCCGCATGACACGCGGTGGACGCCGCGATTTTCGCTTGTAACGTATCAATGGAGATCGCCGCATTCTCTCGCTCGATACCGTCAAGAATTTCCGTCAACAGTTTCTCAGCGTCTGGCGCGTCCACACCAGCAGGCACCGCCTGAATCGCTACGTTGCGTGGCCCCATCGGCTCCACCTCGAAGCCATTGGCGTTCAACTCTTCCGCAATCCTCTCGTAAATCACAATTTGCCGAGGAGAAAGCTCGATGACCATCGGCATCAGCATGCGCTGCGCTTCCACTTTTCCCGCGCGCCGTGCTTCAAGGTGCTGCTCGAAAAGCACACGCTCGTGCGCAACGTGCTGATCCACAAGCCACAAACCTTCGCCATTCACCGCAACAATAAAGCTCGAACTCACTTGGCCGAGCGGCTTTAAATCAGCGATTTGATCGGGCCGAGGAAGTGTCGCCGGCACGCTCGCGTTTGGCGCTGCAAGATTTCCCGCCCAGTTCGAGGTTGTAAGCGCCTGAGCGGCTGCAGCCGCGGCGGAAGCCATGCCGGACTCAATGGGAGACTCAAGACCGGCCGGAAACACAAAGCGCTGCTCGACAGGCCGAAGCGCGTCGGAGGTTAAATCGAAACCACCATCGGAGCCTACGCCTGACCCTACACCGATTTCTTCCATCGTCGGAATGATCGCGCGCGGCACGCCCGTGGCTGCGGCAGCAGCAGAGCCACTGTCGAGCGCGTTTGCATGGGACGCCGACAGACCTTGCGATGAGGCGCTTGCGGCTGCGGCGGCAAAGCTCGGAACAGGCCGGACGCTCATGAGCGCTTGACGGATCGAGTCTCGCGCAAAATCGTGGACAAATTGCGAGCGGCGGAAACGCACCTCAATCTTTGCCGGATGCACATTGACGTCGACCTCGTCGTAAGGCATTTCGAGGAACAGCAGCGTGGCGGGAAAAACGGTTGGCGGGAGAATGTTGCGATAAGCTTCGTGAATCGCGTGAAGAATCAGGCGATCGCGCACCAGGCGGCGATTCACGAAAATGTAGATGCCGTTGCGGTTCGGACGCTGCACGTCGGGGCGCGAAGTGAAACCTCGAACGGTGAGCGTTGCGCTTTCTTCGTTCTGATTCGAGTTCCGGCTCAGTGATAGCCGCGCGAAACGCTGCCGACGTCGGCGGAATTTCAACCAGCTCTTCCATCGCTTGGTGGCCAAAGAGTTGGTAAATGCGGTCGGCGAGTTTATCGGCGGGAGGCGCGTTGATGATTTCCTGCGTTGGCGTGGTCAACACGAACTGCTTATCCGGGTTGGCCAACGCGTAGTGCGTGACGAGGGAAGCGATGTGGCCGAGTTCCGTCGAGTCCGACTTGAGAAATTTCTTGCGCGCGGGAACGCAGTAAAAGAGATCGGCGACGCTGATCGTCGTTCCCGCGGGCAAGCCCGCAGGCTTCACGTTTATGAGTTTTCCGCCGGCAAATTCCAGCCGCGTGCCCTCGGCTTCCGATTCGTCGCGCGTTTCGAGGAGCAACCGCGAGACCGCGGCAATCGTTGGCAACGCTTCGCCGCGAAAACCCAGCGTCGAAATAGAAAGCAAATCGTCAGCGGATTTCAGTTTGCTCGTGGCGTGGCGCTCGAAAGCCAACAGTGCGTCGTCGTGAATCATCCCGTGGCCGTCATCGATCACGCGAATCATGCGCTTGCCGCCGACTTCGGTTTCAATGCGGATGGTCTTCGCGCCAGCGTCCAACGCATTTTCCAACAGCTCTTTCACTACCGAAGCAGGACGTTCGACAACTTCGCCCGCAGCGATTTTGTTTGCGACAGCTTCCGGCAGTATCCGAATTCGACTCATGCGCGACGCCTTGAGGGGGTCGGACCTTCAGGTCCGACATCCATCACCCTAGACTCATGGAACCCGGACTGCCAAATCGGCATCTTGTTCCCGCGAACTCTGTGAATCTCGTGAGAACTGCCGCCTTTAATCAGCTGAATGGCTTTTTCCAAACTCACGGACACTGTTGGAGTGAGGATCAAGTGCAAGTGGTCGGGCATCAGTACAAATTCATGCAGTAAATAACTACCTCGGTCCCGATACTCCAGGATTTTGCTTACCACTATTTCGGCCGTTTCTTGGACATGGAACACTGACGCATTCTGCCAAGCCTTCGTCGTCACGAAGTAAGTCCATCCCGGCGACGTTCGATGTGTTAGTCGGCCCATAAAGACAATTCCTCAGGGCTAAAGCCCCATTTCACTTCCGCTTAATGTCGGAGCTGAAGCTCCGACCCCCAAACTGCTCTCAATATTGCAACCTTTTTGTCCACTCCACAGGAAGCACACTAGTCCGGCTCATTCCGGTTTTATCGCAATGCCGAGCTGGTCGAGCTGAGCCGTGTCAACGTCCGACGGAGACTCGGCCATGAGATCAACCGCGGCGGTGGTTTTGGCGAAGGCGATGACTTCGCGCAGGGATTTTTCGCCGGCTAGGAGCATGGTTATGCGGTCGATGCCGAGGGCGATGCCGCCGTGGGGCGGCGTGCCATAGGTCAGCGCGTCGAGAAAGAAGCCGAAGCGGCGGCGGAGTTGTTCGTCCGAAAGACCGAGCGCGCGGAAGAGGCGCTCCTGAATGTCCTGGCGGTGAATACGAATGCTGCCAGAGCCGAGCTCGTTGCCGTTGAGGACGAGGTCGTAGCCCTTGGAGCGCACTTCCCACGGAGCGGATTCGAGCTTTTCCAGATCTTCGTCGACGATGCCGGTGAAGGGATGCTGCGCGCTGACCCAGGTTTTGTCGTTCTCACTCCATTCAAAGAGCGGGAAGCCGGTGATCCAGAGAAATTTCCATTGCGTGCGGTCGATCAGGCCGAGCGCTTCGCCGAGTTGCAAGCGCACTTGCCCGGCGACGAGCGCGGCGGCGTGCGTGCCTTTGATTTGCTGTTTCGCGCTGACGGCGACGACAAGATCGCCGGTTTTTGCGCCGCACGCATCGGCAAGTTTCTTAACGTTCTCCGCGCCGATGAGTTTTTCTACGGTCGAGGTCGTGCCTTCGGCGCGCGAGCTTCACGAAATACGCGCCGCGCGCGCCGTTGGACTTGGCTTTCTCGGTCAGCTCGTCGAGCTGTTTGCGCGAATAGCTGGCTGCGCCAGGAGCCGCGAGCGCGAACACGCTGCCTTCGATCCCCAGCTTGGTTTTCGCTTCTTCCGGAAAGCAGTCCGTGACTTCGTGCAGCTCCATGCCAAAGCGCAAGTCGGGCTTGTCGCTGCCGTACTTGCGAATCGCGTCCTTGTAGAGCATGTGCGGAAACGGGCCTTGCGTTTTTATGCCGGCGACGGCGCATGCGCGCACCATCACCGTTTCGATGACGTTGAAAAATGTCTTCCTGGCGCGGGAAAGACATCTCGACGTCGAGCTGCGTGAATTCGGGCTGGCGGTCGGCGCGCAAATCTTCGTCGCGAAAACATTTCACGATCTGGAAGTAGCGGTCGAGCCCGCCAATCATCAGGATTTGCTTGAAGATTTGCGGCGACTGCGGCAGCGCGTAGAACTGGCCGTGATGCACGCGGCTGGGAACGAGATAGTCGCGCGCGCCTTCGGGCGTCGAGCGCGTGAGCATGGGCGTTTCGATTTCGAGGAAGCCCATTTCGTCCATGGCCTTGCGAATTTCGAGAACGATTTTGTGGCGCAGCGCGAGGTTGCGATGCGGCTTGGGGCGGCGCAGGTCGAGATAGCGGTAGCGCAGGCGCGTTTCTTCGGCGGCGTTGATTTCGTCTTCGATGGGAAACGGCGGCGTTTTGGCGTTGTTTAAAATGTGCAGCTTCGTGGCGATTAGCTCGACTTCGCCGGTAGCGAGCTCGGGATTCGCTTTTTGCCGCTTGATGACTTTGCCTTCGACCGCGACCACAAATTCGCTGCGTGCCTGCTCGGCCTTGGCGTGCGCGGCGGGCTGCGATTCCTTGTTGAAGACCACCTGGACAATACCAGTGCGATCGCGAATGTCGAGGAAGAGCAGGTTGCCAAGGTCGCGGCGGCCGGAAACCCAGCCCATGACGATGGCGTCGCGGCCTTCGTCGGAGGCGCGCAGCGCGCCGCAGTAGTGTGTGCGTTGCAGATTGCCTAGAAAATCCAACAAGGTCTTCTCCGGTGGCACAGACTTCAGTCTGTGCTCTGACTCTTTTCAGTATGTTTCAGCAACACGAATTCTTTCCAAAGCCCACAGGCTCAAGAATACCAAGATCATGTGGCTAGCACAGGCTGAAGCCTGTGCCACAATTGCCTGGCTGAAGCCCGGCACCTACAACTTCTGGAGATATTCTAGCAGAGCTTGTTCGGAGAGTTTCTGCTGCGAGCCATCCGCTAGGGTTTTCAGGGTCCACTGGCCATCGGCGACTTCGTTGTCACCGAGAATGAGCGCGAAGCGCGAGCCGAGCTTGCTGGCACGTTCGAGCGCTTTACCGAATTTCAGTTCGGTGGCGGGCAACTCGACGCGGAAGCCTGCGTTGCGCAGAATTTTGGCTGCGCGGATCGCCGTGCTGTAGGCATTTTGGCCCATCCAGGCGATGAAAACGTCGGGACCTTGCGCCGCGGGGGCTTTGCCGCCTTCTTGCAGCGACAAGATCAGGCGGTCTTCGCCGATGGCGAAGCCAATGCCTTTGGTGGGCGGGCCGCCGAGGAGTTCGACGAGGCCGTCATAGCGACCACCGCCACAGACAGCGTTTTGCGATCCGAGCCCTCGCGCGGTGATTTCAAACGTGGTGCGCATGTAGTAGTCGAGGCCGCGGACGAGCCGCCAGTTTTCGCGATAGGCGACGCCGCGGAGATCGAGATCGCGTTTCACGGCGGCGTAGTGCGCTTTGCACTCGTCGCAAAGGTGATCGGCGATGTGCGGCAGCGTGGCGATGATGGGCTGCTCGTGTTCAAGTTTCGAGTCGAGAACGCGCAGCGGATTTGTTTCGATCCGACGCTGGGAATCCGCGCCGAGTTTGTCTTTCACTTTCTCGAGCTCGGCTCTGAGCTTCGCGACATAGCCGCGTCGGCAGTTATCGGCTGCGTGGCCGATGGAGTTGATGCTGAGTTCGGTGCCTTGGAGACCGCACTTGTCGAAGAACGTCATCAACATTTCGATGAGTTCCGCATCGATGGCGGGAGCATCCGGCCCGCCAAGAATTTCCGCGCCAATCTGATAGAACTGACGATAACGCCCCTTCTGCGGCCGCTCGCGCCGAAACATCGGCCCCATGTAGTACAGCTTCACCGGCTGCGGCAGCTGCTGCATGTTGTGTTCGATGTACGCGCGGCAAACGGAGGCGGTCGCTTCCGGGCGAAGCGAACGAACTCACCAATCGAATTAGCGATTGAATCCTGGATTAGACTTGTCCAAGATAAGCGTCATCGGTCTGCTAGTCAGCATCAGTTTGATTCGAGACACCATCAGCTCGATCTCTGTTTCGTCAGAAGCGCTCGGAATGCTCGCCGAGCAACAGTCATCGAAGAGCAGATTCCTTTGCAAATGCTTCAAGTGTTCGTTTTCCGGCGTCGAGCTAAAGCTCAGTCATTTGTACTCTTCTGGAAAAGTCAATGTAAGCAGAGCTCGTCGCTATTCTGAAGCTCAGGAATTCCGCAATAGATTGTCCGACCCATCAACTTCGCAAGGTCGTGATCACGTCCGAAATGTATACATTTCCTTGGAAACGATGTCGGTTTCGCCGCCAACGGCGCGGGCGAACAGCTCGGTCGGCTCGAAGATGGGCGGGCGGATTTCGCCGTAGCCGTATGTGGCGAAAACTTCGTGGGCGGTTTGTTCGACGCGGTTCCAGAGGGCGGTGTCTGGAGGCAGCAGGTCGCGCGTGCCGCGGATGGCTTGGAATTTGGATTTGTTTGCCATGGCTTGAATCTAGAGAGAGTCCTTTTTTTCTTTGGGAAGAAGTGGCGAGTGGCTAGTGGTGAGTGGCGAGTTAGACCCAAGCTTTCTCGTGATTGCGTTTAGCATGCGTTGCAGTTCGTCGATTTCCTTCAACAGAGCTTCAACATCCGATTCCTTGCAGAAGCCCAGATCGACGCTTAGCAGCAATTGCGTTTCGAGTTCGGCCAGATAGCCATCGGCATACGACAACTGCACCAGAAAGTCGCGCGTTTCGTGTCTGGCTTGCCCTTTGGCGATACTTGTGGGAATTAAGACAGCGCTCCTGCGAATCATCGCCGTTAGTCCGAATTTCTCATCAGCGGGAAAGCGATCCACCAATTGATGCGCGAGCTTGGCTAGAGACATTGAACGCTGCCAGACCAACAATTCCTTATAGTGCTTGGCTTTGGCGCTCTCGTGGATATTCTCGCCACTCATCACTCGCCACTCGCCACTTCTGCTTTGTAAATATTCTTGTACTCGACGTAGCGGGCGGCGTAGGCGTCGATGCTCGCTTGGTCTATGCCAGTTAGTGCGCGCTTCACCTTGCCCGGGTGGCCCACTACCAGGCTGCCGGCGGGGATTTTGGCTCCTTCCAGGAGGAGCGTGCCGGCGGCTACGATGCTGCCGGCGCCGATGTGGACGCCGTTCAGGATGATGGCGCCCATGCCGACCAAGCAGCGAGACTCGATGGTGCAGCCGTGGAGCGTGACGGAGTGGCCGATGGTGACGTCGTCGCCGAGGACGAGCGGGTGTTCGTCGCGCATGACGTGGAGGACGCAACCGTCCTGAATGTTGGTGCGGGCGCCGATGCGGATGTGGTGGACGTCGCCGCGAATGACCGTGCAGGGCCAGACGCTGGAGTCTTCGCCGATGACTACGTCGCCGATGATGACCGCGGCGGGGTCAATGTAGGCGGAGACGGCGATTTGCGGGTGCTTGCCGCGATAGGGACGGATGTCGGGCTGGCGGCCCAGGTCTAACGAGCCGCGCGCGGGGTTTGCGTCGGAATTTTGGTTAACCATAACTACCACCCCTCCCCTGTTTTTTGTAACCGTTGCATCCAAACGACTTAAGCCCACTGGCACGGTCACCAGGAAAACGCGGACTCGGGCCGCCATTCGAGCGAAAGAACGGGTCTAAAGACCCGGCACTACAGGCCGACGGACAGAATCCGCAAACAAAAAATGCGGCAACCGGGTTGCCGCACTGGCGTCGTTTGCCTTGAAAGCGGGTCTAAAGACCCGCCGTTATACGAAACCCTCTCTTACAAGGATCCAAGTTAGAGGTCCCGCACTACTAGAATCCTACCTCGCGTGGAGTATAGCCAAGCGGAAATGCCCGTTCAAGAAGTTTCTGGAACGGGAGCTGGGCGACCTCAATCAAAGAACGGTCAATGCACACGGATGGACGTGGTTCTCGGCAGGTCCGGAATGATGAGCTTCTGGCCTGGGCGAAGTAAGTTGGGGTTGCGCCCGATCACCTTACGGTTAGCTTCGTAAATCACAGGCCACTTATACATATTGCCGTAGTAGGTTCGGGCCATCTTGGAGAGCCAATCGCCGGAGCGAACGATATGCACCTTAGGCGACGCCGGCGGTGTAAGCCGAATCGCCTCTCGCACGTGCAAGACTTGCAAAGCGGTTTCGGAATCTTGTGCTTGCACGTGGACGACTGGCATAACCTGCATCGCCAAGGACTTCAGGAACATAGAGACTTCGGTAGCGGCCTGGGACGCGTGCGACGCGACAACCAGCAAGGCGTCGGGAACGAAAATGATCTCCGATGAACTCAAGGCCGCTTGCGGAAAAGCGCTACGGAGTTCCGCGACGCTTCCGAGGACGCGCGAAATAGCAGGGTCACGAATGATGAGTTCCCCGGCGCGGCCGATGGTGGCGTAGAGCCGGTGTCCCTGGGCGCCATTTGCTCCGAATCGAACACTGAAAGTAACCACGCCTTTGCCGGCAGCGCGCAGGGATTGGACCAGACCCTCAAAGGTCGAGGATGCGGGAGTTAGCTCTCTCGCTCCGATTCCCATTTGGCGCATCGCTGCAAGCATGCTTTGGTAGTCACCGGCGCCACGGCCGACCGCCGCGACTTTGGGGATGCTGATGTTTGCGTCTTTGGCCAACTCCTCGAGGGTAATGAGGAACCGATTACCACTTAAGCGTAAGGCGTTGGTTTGGGCGACGAGAGCGCAGGTGTTCGCATTGGATGCTTGAACCACCTTGAAGAGTGTGCTGGCGCGGCCTGCTACGGCTCCGACGGAGCCAAATATATTGACGGCGCGTAAAGCGTCTTTGGCGACTCCTTTTACGCCTCCCTCGATGAGGATACCGTTTCCCAAGCGGCCCATATCCGTGAAGGTCTCGGCGAACTTCATGAACGCGATGGCAGAGGAGGCCAAGACCATGGAACCGAGACTGTAGCCGCTCTCTTCGACATAATTATCGAGAAGCTTTTCGTCATATTTCACCAAGGCGTCGTAACGATCCGCCAGTTCCCCAAAGTAAGTTACGTTTTCGCCCATGTTGACCTCCTGCAGTGGGGATAGTGAGTCCATTTCTGCAACGTTTCAATAGTCGGAGGATGGACTGCGCATGAGCAGAAGGTGAACTGGCGCTTTAAGGATGGAGGGCCAGGAGTGACCGGCACACGTCTGTGTCCGTTGGTGGAGCGAAGTGGAAATGTATCTTATACGAGTACGAGCTTAATCAATGGTGACGGCCGGGCCGGCGGAGGTGGCGCTGACTTCGGCTAGCCGGGCGGTGACGGCGCGGGCTAGGGCGTAGAGGCTTTGCGTGCCGGGGGCGGATTGGCCTAGGCCTGCGACGGGTTTGCCGGTGTCGCCGCCGATGCGGATGCGGGGGTCGATTTCGATTTCGCCGAGGATGGGAACACCGTAAGCGATGGCGGTTTTGGCGCCTTCGCCGTGGCCGAAGATGTCGATGGGCTTATCGCAGTGCGGGCAGCGGAAGGTGCTCATGTTTTCTACGACGCCCAGGACTTCGACGTTGACTTGACGAAACATTTCGATGGCTTTGCGGACGTCGGCGAGTGCGACGGTGGAGGGAGTGGTTACAACGACGGCACCGGTGACAGCTACCGTTTGGATGAGCGTGAGTTGGACGTCGCCCGTGCCGGGAGGCAGATCGATGATGAGGTAATCGAGCTCGCCCCACTCAACGCTGCGCAGGAATTGCGTGATGACGCTGTGGAGCATGGGACCGCGCCAGACCATCGGTTTGTCGCCGGGGTTGAGCAGGCCCATGGAGATCATTTTCATGCCGGCGACTTGGACTGGAATGATGCGTTTTTCGGCGGTGGCTTGCGGCTCTTGGAGCGTGCCTAGCATGATGGGAACGTTGGGGCCGTAGACGTCGGCGTCCATTAGGCCGACTTTGTGGCCGAGATTTACGAGAGCGAGGGCGAGGTTGACGGCTACTGTCGTTTTGCCGACGCCGCCTTTGCCGCTGGCTACGGCGACTAGATTCTTTACGCCGGGGATGGGGTGGCGTTCGGGTTGCGGCATGGGTGCTGGGGGCATGGGTTAGGCTTTCTCCGCGGTGAGGCGAGGAGCGAAAAGCGAAATTCGAAATGCGAAATTCGAAATGCAGCGCCGCTCTACATTTGTGAGGGCAAAAGGATAGATCTGCGTTTGGCTGAGTGTGTTATTTAACGCAGAGGTCACAGAGAGCGCAGAGAAGAGACTTGACGCTGTCATGCGTTGGTGCCGTGGCATTTTTTGTATTTTTTGCCGGAGCCGCAGGGGCAGGGGTCGTTGCGGCCCACTTTTGCGCCAGCGCGGACGGGCTTGGGGGCTTCGGCTTGCGCAGGGCCGGTTTGATATTGCAGATCTTTTTGCTGGCGTTCTTGCTTGCGCTCCATTTCGCGCGCGAAGGCGGGGAGGCGCTGCGGAGGCGGCTCGCTGGCGCGGGCTGCGGCGCTGGCGACGGCAGCTCCGGCACGCTGACGGATTGGCGGCGTTGGCGGAGGCTGGTTCGGAGCGCCTGGTCCACCCTGCGGAGGTTGCTCGTTTTGCTGGACTTGGATGTGGAAGAGGTAGCGGATGGTTTCGTTATCGATGCGCGCCATCATGTCTTCGAACAAGACGAAGGCTTCTTTTTTGAACTCGACGAGTGGATCTTTTTGGCCGTAGCCGCGGAGACCAATGCCTTCCTTCAAGTGATCGAGCGAGAGAAGATGATCTTTCCACTGCGAGTCGACGACGTCGAGGATGATGCGGCGTTCGAGCCAGCGCATTAAGTCCGCGCTGAACTGTTTTTCTTTTTCCTCGTAGCGCGTGGTGACGGCCTTCACGGTGGCATCGGCAAGTTCGTCATGGCTGAGCGTAGCGGGATCGGCGCCTGCGGCTTTGGCATCGACGCCAAACTGGGCGTTCACTTCCGCGAGGAACTGTGTGGTATTCCACTGGTCAGGATGCTGCTCGCGCGGGCAGAACGTGTCGACCTGTTCACGCGCAACATCTTCCGCAACTCCGAGAACGTAATCGCGCTGGTCTTTTCCTTCGAGCGCGGAACGGCGAATGGCGTAAATCGTTTCGCGCTGCTTGTTCATCACATCGTCGTATTCGAGCAGGTGTTTGCGGGCGTCGAAGTTTTGCGCTTCGACTGATTTTTGCGCGTTTTCAATGCGCCGCGAGATCAAGCCGGATTCAATGGGGACGCCTTCCGTCATGCCGAGACGGAACATCAAGGCCTGCATGCGCTCCCCACCGAAGATGCGCATGAGATCGTCTTCGAGCGAAAGAAAAAAGCGCGAAGAACCGGGGTCGCCCTGGCGGCCGGCGCGTCCGCGCAACTGATTATCGATGCGGCGGGCTTCGTGGCGTTCCGTGCCGAGAATGTGCAGGCCGCCGAGTGCTACGACTTCGTCGTGCTCCGCTTTGCACTGCTGCGCAAACTCATCGTAGACAGGTTTCCATTGATCCGCGGGTACCTGGAAAATTTTCCCTTCGTGCTGAAAAAGAACCATGGTGACGGCGGGAAGCGCGTCCTTGCCTGCTTCGGCGGGAATGACGGCGGGCGCAGCGGCGTACGGGATGGCCAATTTATTTTTCAGGAAATAATCGCGCGTCATCTGTTCGGGATTGCCGCCGAGAAGAATGTCCGTGCCACGGCCGGCCATGTTGGTGGCCACGGTGACGGCGCCTTTGCGTCCAGCCTGCGCGACGATACCCGATTCGCGCTCGTGCTGCTTGGCGTTGAGCACTTGATGCGGGACGCCTGCCTTCTTCAAAATTTCGGCGATGGCCTCAGACTTTTCGATAGAGATCGTTCCGACGAGCACAGGCTGTCCGCGCTCGCTATAGTGGCGGATACCATTGGCAAACGAATTGTCTTCTTGCAGGATGCCATTTACTACGGCTTCGAACTTTTCCTTTTCGGTGCGGTAGACGACGTCGCGATGTTCTTCTCGGATCAGCGTGCGGTTCGTGGGAATGACTACGACATCGAGATTATAAATTTTGCCGAACTCCGCGGCTTCCGTTTCCGCCGTGCCGGTCATGCCGGAGAGCTTTTTGTACATGCGGAAATAATTCTGGAAGGTGATAGTCGCGAGGGTCTGGTTTTCGCGCTCGATCTTGACGCCTTCCTTGGCTTCGACGGCCTGATGTAATCCATCTGACCAGCGGCGGCCGGGCATCTGACGACCCGTAAATTCGTCGACGATGACGATCTCGCCGTCTTTATTCACATAGTCGACATCGATTTTGTACAGGGCGTGGGCGCGCAACGCCTGGTACACGTGATGCATGATTTCGATGTTGGCGGGATCGGACATGTTGCTGAGGTTGAGCAGGCGTTCGCACTTGCTGAATCCCTCTTCGGTCAGCGTCGCGGTGCGGTGCTTTTCGTCGAGCGTGTAGTCAATGTCCTGGATGAGCTTCGGGATTATTTTGTCGATCTTGGCGTATTTGTCCGTGGATTCTTCGGACGGCCCGGAAATGATCAGCGGGGTGCGGGCTTCGTCGATGAGGATGGAGTCCACTTCGTCGACGATGGCAAACTGGTGCCCGCGCTGGACGCATTGCGCCAGGTCATACTTCATGTTGTCGCGCAGGTAGTCGAAACCGAATTCGTTGTTTGTGCCGTAGGTGAGGTCAGCGCCATAGGCCGCTTTGCGCTGCTCGTCGTCGAGGTCGTGAACGATCACGCCGACGGAAAGGCCCAGGCCCCGGTAGAGCGGACTCATCCACTCCGCGTCGCGACGCGCCAGGTAGTCGTTCACGGTGACGACGTGCACGCCGCGCCCGGCCAGCGCATTCAGCGCGGCGGGCAACGTGGCAACGAGCGTTTTGCCTTCGCCGGTTTTCATTTCAGCGATTTTGCCGTCGTGCAGAACCATGCCGCCAATCAACTGCACATCGAAATGGCGCATGTTTAAAAAACGGCGGCCTGCCTCGCGAACCAACGCGAAGGCAGGAACGATCATAGGGTCGAGCACTTTCCTTAAGAGTTCTTTGTAGGTGGGCTCGCTGGGATCGGCATCCTTGAGCTGCTCGTGAACTTCAGCCTTGAGTGCGGCGAAGCGAAGTTTTAGATCGTCGTCGCTGAGCGCGCGTACTTCAGCTTCGCGCGCATTGATAGCAACAACGTGCGGCTGCAACTTTTTGATATCACGCTCGTGCTTGGTGCCGATAAATCGAGCGACAACTGTGTCTACTGCCTTGGCAACATCCATGAAGGGTTCGCCGTCTCCTAATGGTGATCCGCGTATTTGAACGCACTGGCAGCTCCGCCGCAACCAGTACAAACATTCTATTCTATCTGTTTGGATGCGTCAGCGCCAAGAACGGCGACACGGCGGGAGTACACCCTAGGAAGGTACCAAGGTCTCCGCGGGTGCGGGTGCGGTTTGGCTCTTCGAGTTCTTGCCGGAAGTGCCCGAGGGCGGTTGTTGCGAATGGTTATCGGCGAGCAAGCGGCGGTATTTGCTGCGCTCTTCGAGACTCATATCGACGATCTCAAAAGCCATGTCCTGGGCGCGATAATCCCGCATCAGTGCCGTGGCAAGCACGTTGCGAAGCCCGAGCTGCAGCTTGAGCTGCACGTGCGTACCCGGAGGGAGATGCCGGCTGATGCTGGCAAACCCGCCTGAGAGGCTGGCCGTCTTAATTTCGAGGCGGCAATTTTCCTTGAGGTTCGTGCTTACGGCGGTCACTGGTTTGTGTAGGCGCACGCGCGTATGGCGGCGCTGGCGGACAAATTTTGAGTTGGGCATGACTTCGAGCGGCGCCAGGGCCAGGTCTTCCCTGTCGATTCCACTTTTCGCCACGAAATCGCGTGCCCACTCAGGGTCAAGTCCCATGAGTGCTTGGAACGCGGCGATGCGAAGCTCTTGGGGATGGACCCACCCAAACATTTTCTTTGCCTCGACGACGCGCTTGAGCGTGATCGTGGATTCCGGTGCGTGAATGCGGCCGAGCGCTTCTATGGCTTTCACTTGAAGATAGGGCCCGCCGCCCGTGGGCATGTCGCCATCCACGATTGTAAGTAAACGGCCCAGCGCTTCGCGGTCCGAGGTCACGCCAATTTCGTCAATCACCAGGGGCATGATCAGCGGATCGACATGATCGAGCAGTTCGAGAAGAATCCGGCAACGTCCAGGAGCGCCGCTCGCGGATATCTGTCGCACGATGCGGTCCTGCGATGTTCTTGGAAAATCTTTCATTCGCGACGGCAAGAACACTTCAACTGCTTCAGGATCGAGCTTGCTCAAAAGCCCGGCCATCTCCACGGCTTCGTTGATGGGCCCGCCTCTTACGGTGCTCCGTAGGTATTGCAGTCCTTCTTCGCCTAGATCGGAGGCCAGGTTCGAGATGTGCTCGGCATCTTCCCGCAGACTGCAGCGATTGAAGCGCATGGAAAGCTGTTCCATCGCCGTTTGCGGCAGCATTTTTAAAACGTTGGTCATGCCTGCGGCAGCTTGCCGGGCTCGGAGAGCCTCGTCGACAAATTCCGGAACGCGTTCTTCGATGCCCATCTTCGGGCGCAAGCTTCGGCCAATGCCGGGTCGTTGCGCTTCGACGCCGGAAATCAAATCGAGCGCCTGCTCCATCACGGAGAAGCACCGGCTGGTCGCGGCTTCCTGACTGAGCCTCACGAATGCTGCGCTCACCAGCGTCTGCAAATCGGTGTCTTGCTCGACGCTTAGACGCAAGCCGAGATGGCGCAGCGCTTCGCCGAGGAGCTTGGGATCGGCCTTCGCGTACAGCTCGGCCATTTCAGACAAGCCCATCGCGGTTTTTTTGCGCGCATCAATTTCTTCGCTGTCGGCGCACGATGCGTAGTTCTGCAGGATGCTGATGGCTTGCGCGACGTCTCCGGTCTCGATTAGATGAGCCACGTAGGACTGCACGTTTTTCGGCGGGATGCACCACGCGTCGGTCGAAAGCAAGACTGCTTGCTTGCCGCTTTCTGGGACGGCTGCCCAAAATTGCCGGTCGAGAATTTCGCGGTGGGACTCGACCATGATTCCCGCGTCGGTCATCTTGTCTTCATGCGCACCCAGGATTTTGCGGAGATTTTCGATCTCCGCATTCATGCGGTCGAGCATCTGCCGCACGGCGTTGACTTTGACTTCACCGCTTTCAAAACGTTCGAGCGCAAAGCGAATCGCGAGATGTTCGGCTAGTTTTACGAGGACGGATTCATCCGGCTGGCCCTCTGGCGCTTGCGCGGCGAGACCGGCAATCGCGCGCTTTAAAGTGTCTTGCGCGGTGCCCGGCAATTGATTCATCTGCTGCTGGAATTCTCCAGCCGCCGCTGCGCCGCCCTGGCCTGCTCCGACGTTGCCGAAGCTGGTCAGCGCACCTAAAATTCCATAAATTTCGTCTTCGCTTGGCCCAGCGCTCTTGCCGGTTCCGTGCCACGGCCCGCCGCCAGAGCCGCTGCCACCGCCGTTGCCTGCGCCTCCCGGCCCTGCACCAAGAAGAGCTCCAGTGACACCTTGAATCTGGCCGGCGACTCCCGTTCCGCCGCTCCCGCTCGCGTATGGTCCACCTGGGAGACCACCGCCTCCACCGACACCCGTTCCTGCAACACCCGAGCCTGCAACACCTGAGCCTCCGACGCCTGAACCTCCGATACCTGAGCCTCCAGCGCCAGGACCGTCTACACCTGGGCCCCCAATTCCTGAGTTCCCAACGCCTGATCCTCCGGCGCTTGAACCACCCACTCCATCAGCGTTTCCGGATATTCCTCCGCTGCCGTCGCCTGCACCAGAGTAGTAGCCACCACCTGATCCGGAACCTGAGCCGCCCGGTCCTGTGCCTGAGCCAGGCGTTCCGCCCCCCCTCGAGCCTTGCGCCGCGGCAATCAATTCCAGCAATTTCTGCGGATCATTGAGCCATTTTCTGAATTCGTCCTGGTCGCCGCCGAGGGAAGCCGCAGCGAGTTGCGCGGCTACGCTGGCGTCTTTCAGGCGCGAGTCCGTGGCGACAAAGCAGATCTCATTTAGCCGTATGCCTTTGGCGCCAGCGAGCGCGGCTTTCAGCTGGATGGCGAGTTCTGTGGGCTTCGCTTTGCCCGTTGGAAACGCCCGGGCGAAACTGCAGATTTCTTCCTGGGTCACGGAGGGGAAAAACTGAATGCTGGCGAGTCCTGCGGCGGAAAGCAGCTGAGCGAATTGTTTCTCCGCGGGAGCGCCTTCGAGAGGAACGCCGTCAAGGAGCAGCTGAGAACCAGTCGCGCCCAGCATCAAGCCTGCATCTGTGCCCATGGGGATGGCGGCATGCAGCTCGCGCCAGGCGATGTCCAGCTGTTCGATGGTACGGCTGTGCTCGAAACCGTACAAACGGGCAAACTTCAGGAGTATGTTTAGGCTTCTTACGAAGGCCCGTCCTGAAGTCGACTTGGTATCCGCTATCATTCGCCGCTATGCCCGCCCCTGAATAGGACTTCCTGTCTAGTACCGTAGGGTTATGGCTCGTCAGCGGCAATGGTACAGAGGTCCTATGTGTCGCTGATGTCAAGCCGCCATGAGGACGGGTGCGGTGCCTGCTCGCCCGGACGGGATGAGTCCGCGCGAGTACAGGTGAGAAGGAGAGGGGTTGCGCGCTATCGCACGCCGTCAAATCTTTGCACTGACTATGCTGACTATTTGTTGAGCGCTACGCGGCCGCGACGCTTGCTGCGATTGGTTACGGCCGAAACTTGCGGCAGACCGCCCAGCTCCATCAACACCTTGCGCAGCCTCGAGCGATCTTCCATGTCCATGTCCACAAATTCGAACGCCATGGCTTGCGGGCGCGCGCCGCGCACGATGGCTTGCGCTTTGATGTTTCGTACGCCGTGAGAAAGCTTGAGTGACAAAAGAGAACCCGGGGCCAGATGGCGTTGACCTGCGCCGATTCCGCCGCCCAGGTTGAGTTCCGGAATCGACAGACGAAAATTTTCGCGCAAGTTGGTGGAGACGGCGATCAGATTTTTCGAAAGTTTCAGCCGGGCGTAGCGCCGTTGACGCATCGCCGAAGAGTTGGGCTCGGGATCGGTGGGTTCGAGGGTCAAATCCTTGCGCTCGAGTCCGCTGGAGTTGAGTTTTTCCAGCGCCATGGTGGGATCGATACGCATTAACGACTGAACTGCCGCGATTCGCAATTCTGCGGGGTATACCCAACGCCACACCTGCCGCGCTTCCAGAATATGCTGCAGCGTGGGGCTGGCAGCCGAGGCGCGCAAACGCCCAAGCGCTTCGAGAGCTTTTAGCCTGTGGAATGGAGGTGTGTGATCGTTCTGCGCCAGCTCCACAAGCTTGGGAATGCATTCGTGCTGGCCGCTCATGCCCATTTCGTCGATCGCCAGAGGCCGGATTAACGCGTCGAGCGAATCGTAGAGCGAGACAAGAAGTCTGGCGCGCTGTTCGGGCGGAGCAGAAGAAAGTTGGCGCACCGCGCGGTCATGCGAAGAGCGCGGCCATTGACTCAGGCGGACAGGAAGAATTTTATCGACCGCATCCGGAGCGAAATGGCTCAGCAAGCCGATCGTCTCGGCAGCTTCATTGGCGGGCGCCGTTTGCAGGATTTCCAGGAGGCGTTGGGTGGAATCTTCGCCCAGGCCTCGCACAATTTGGCTTAGCACTTCGCAATCTTCGCGGAACCCACAATGGCCGAAGCGGTTGGTAACGTAGTGCAGCGTCGCCTTGGGCATCAAGCCCAGGATTTCGGTCATGCCATCGGCGATATGACCGCCGCGCAAGGCTTCTTCGATGAATTCCGGCAAGCGTTCCTCAGCGCCGATGCGGGGACGAAGACTTTGCGTTGATCCGGGTCGCTGCTGCTCGATGCTATCGAGCGAAGAGAGCGCTTGCTGCATCGCGGGATAGCAGCGCTTTGAAGCGGCTTCCTGGCTCATGCGCACGAAGGCCGCACTGATCAGTGTCTGCAGCTCCGGCTCCCGTTCGACGGCCAGCTGATTTCCCAGGCGCCGGATCGACTCCATCAATGCGCTGCCGTCGCCGCTGCCATACAGCTCAGCCAAATCGGAAAGCCCAATCGCCGTGGTGCGCCGCGCTTCGGGCGCTTCCAGCGCGATACACGCCGCGTACTTCATCAAAATTTCGTTTACGGTTTTCAATTCACCGCGGCGCAGCATGTCTTCCAGGAAAGCTCTTACGTTTCGCGGCGGAACGCACCACGCTTCGTCCGACGTGAGCACTTCTTTTTTATTTTCTTCGGGGACCTGTTCCCAGAACTCTTGATCGAGCAGCTCTGTATACGTCTGCACCGAAAGCCCGGCCTGGGCCATCATTTCTTCTTGCGAACCGAGAATTTTGCGCAGCGCCTCGATCTCCGAGTTCATGCGGTCCAGCAGCTGCTTTACGGCGTTCACACGCAGCTCGCCGCGCTCGTAGCTGTCCAGCGCAAAGCGAATCGCCACGTGCTCCGCGAGCTTCAGCAACATCGGCTTGTCGGCTTTTTCAGAGGGTGCCTGCGCCGCCAACCCAGCCAGCGCCTGCTGCAATGTGAATTGCGCGCGCACTGGCATCGCGCTCAAGCGCGACTGAAAAGTCGGAACATCCATTTTCGCTTCGGGATCCTTGCGGGACTTCCCGAGCTGAGCGAAGAGCCCAAGCATCGCGCGGACGTCTTCTTCCGCCACGCTAAAGCCAGCGCCGCCGCCTGTGCCAGGTCCACCGCCAGCGCCGCCGGTCACGGGGCCACTACCGCCTAGAGTACTGCCGCGAAGCAATGCTGATGCAGTCAGCCACTTGCCGGGTGCTGCTTCTCCTCCGCCACCACCGGCTCCTCCGCCACCAGAGCCACCGCCCGAACCCGAGCCTCCGCTACCTCCGCCAATCCCAGTTCCACCGCCGCCGCTGCCGCCAACTCCTCCACCAAACCCAGAACCACCTGAACCCGAGCCGCCGCTGCCCGGGCCCCCGCTACCACCAACACCAGAGCCACCACCAGAACCTGGGCCTGCGCCCGGACCACTGCCTGGGCCACTTCCTGGCCCTGCGCCCGTAGCGTTACCCGTGCCTAGACCTCCGCCGGAGCTTCCCGAGCCGCCTCCGCTGCCTTCCCAGAGGCTGCCACCTTGGCCAGGTGTTCCGGCCCCGCCGCCACCGCCAGTGCCAAAACCGCCTGCGCCCGTGCCGCCGCCACCAGGCACCCCGCTAGAGCCACCACCACCGGGACCGAAACCCGGGCCCGTTCCCCCTCCTCCGCCACCACCGCCGCCGGTGCGCGAACTTTCCGCGGCAAGAATCATCTGGAGGAGTTTATTGGGGTCTTCAAAGAAATCTTTGAACTTGTCGCCCTGAGCGCCGAGAGCCTTCGCAGTAAGTTGCGCGGCCATCTTGATCCCCGCCACGGAAGAATCCTCCGCGACGTAGCGAATCTCGTTGACCTTGATACTCGTTTCGCCCGCGAGCGCGGATTTCAATTGTTCGGCGAGAGAGGACGGTTTGGCGTTTCCGCTTGGAAAACCGCGTACGAAGCGGGCAAATTGTGGTTGCGTCAAATTGGGAGAGAAGTGAATGCTGGCAATACCGGAGCCTGTCAGAAGCTGCGCAAAACTTTTTTCTCCAGCGGATGCGCCGAGTGGCACACCGTCGAGCAAAATCTGATTCCCCGAGGCTCCCAGCAATAAACCGCTTCCGACGCTCTCATCGAGCGCACTTCGGAGCTCTTTCCACGCAGTTTCAAACTGCGCCGCGGTCCGCACGTGGCCAAATTCATAGAGGCGTGCGAACTTGAGTAAGATGTTCAGGCTGCGGACGAAAGCCCGCGCGCCCCCGCGTGATTCGGGACTCATACTATTCGGCGAGGAAGCCGGTTCTCCCCCATGCTTCCTACTAGACTAGAGACCTCGCGAGCTACAGACAAGTCTCTCGACATTTATTGTAACCTTCTCAATAACACACTGTTGTCAAGAAGGGCACGAACTTGGACGCTCTGCACAGGTGGTACGGTTGCGTCACGACCCATTTCCGGACTACCCTGTGTTGCTTGGTATTGTGTATGGCTCTACAATAACCGGGCAATGCATCTTTAGCCCTGCTGCCACCGAAAGCGCCCTGGTGCAGGGTGCACTTTCGGCAAAAATTAAGAGCATTACAAATTCTATGTCGGACCAGTCCCCACCTGACCGCTACAAGGCTGAAATGCCGCAGATTCCGGGCATTGCAGCACCGAGCTCGAACCGCAGCCCCTTGAACAATCCTACGGTGCGGATGGTCGGTGTACTTCTCACCGTTTTGCTGGTTGTTTTTCTTGGTGGGCGATGGCTTCTGCGCCCGCGGCATGTGGAAGCTCCTCCGGCCGAACCTCCTCCGCAAATTGAAGTTCCCTCTCCCGCTCCTGATCCGAACGCGGCACTTCCGCATGCCACGCAGCAGGATCCTGGCATCGCCACCATTGCAGAGATGTCCCAGACTTGGTCCTCCAAACAGTTTTTCATCCGCAATGGGTTGACGGGCGAAAATGTTCCAGGTCTTCTCATTCGTTTGCCTGGAAGCTCTGCTTCGCAAGCGAACGGTTACTGGGCATTCTCAATGAATGCTCCGTACGGGAATTGCCAGCTCGAGTACATCACGGACCTCGCCAAATTGAAGAGCGAATATGACTTCAACGCGGCGAAGCATCCCATGGTTGGCAACCCGTGCAACCGCACGCTTTACGATCCCACGAAAATGACAAATCTGCCCGGCAACGTCTGGGTGCGCGGCGCTATCGCGCAAGGCTCGGATCTGCGTCCGCCGCTCGGCATTGAACTTAAAGTTCAGGGAAAAGCGATTCAGGCCGTTCGAATGGAGTAGTGAACCGGAATTTGCTCCGGATTTCTTCTTCCTTATTTCTCCTCGCTGGTCTTATTTCTTTATCGCGCTTGACAAGCAAGGCCTCCGCCAGTTAAACGTCTTCTCCACCATGGAGAAAACATCGATGCCTAACTATTTCGGAACCACCCGCAGACGCTTCCTGCAAAGTGCTGCCGCGGCTTCTTCTCTTGCGCTTTTGCCTGATGCGAAGGTGTCCGCGGAAACATCTCAGGACGCTCCTAAAGCGGACTTTTCGAATTTGAAGCCTTTTGGCGACCGCCTCAAACCCATCACGCCGGATGAATTTCGTGCCCGCTTGACCCGCGCGCAGCAGTTGATGTCTGAGCTGAAACCTGGTTTTGACGCGCTCTTTTTTGCACCTGGAACTTCGCTCTACTACTTCACGGGAATTCACTGGGGCTTGAGTGAGCGCCTCGTCGGCCTCGTGCTGCCTCGCGTGGGAAAACCTGTTCTTGTTTGCCCCGGCTTCGAAGAAGGCCGCTTACGCGAACAGCTGCGTTTCCCGATCGAGATCCGCGTGTGGCAGGAAGATGAAAGCCCCACGAAGCTCGCCGCGGCCGCTTTGGCCGATCAAGGCGTTCGAACCGGGCGGCTCGGCGTCGAAGAAACCGTTTACTTCACGTATTCCGATCACTTGCGCGCAGCTGCGCCGGGATTCGAGTATGTGTCTGCCGATCCTGTCACGATTGCCTGCCGCGCGCGAAAAACTCCACATGAACTCGAATTGATGCGCCTCGCTTGCGAGGCTACATTCGACGTCTACAAAACTGTTTTTGCCGCTATTCGAGAAGGAATGTCGCAGGAGGATATCGCTCATCTTGTAGAAGCAGGTTTTTCTAAGATGGGACTGCGCGGCGGCGCGCTCGTACTTCTTGGGGCTTCGGCCGCTCTTCCCCACGGCACCAAGCAACCGCAAAAACTTAAAGAGGGCGATGTCATATTGATTGACGGCGGCTGCGCCGTCGATGGTTACGCCTCGGACGTCACGCGGATGGGAATCCTTGGTAAACCTTCGGAGAAAATTGCTAAAGCTTACGAGCTCACGCGAAAGGCCCAGGATGCTGCATTGGACGCAGCGCGTGCCGGACGTCTCTCCGGCACTGTCGATGACGCGGCGCGCGCGGTCATCGTCAACGGCGGTTACGGACCTGGATACAAATTCTTCACGCATCGGCTCGGCCACGGCATCGGCCTCGACGGGCACGAGCATCCTTATCTCGTCAAAGGCAGCACGACGAATCTCGAGCCTGGTATGACTTTTTCCAATGAGCCAGGCATTTACGTTGTCGGCGAGTTTGGGATTCGTTGCGAAGACGACATGGTCATCATGGCTGACGGTCCCGCGCAACTCTTGACACCAAACTTCCAGGTATCGCTCGAAAAACCGATGGGCTGATTTCAGCCGTGGCGAAGCGCGTCACAAAATTCGACGATTCTTTGCTCCGCCCAGAATCGTTCCGCTCCGGCGTGATTCGAAATGAAGCCGCAGTGTCCGCCGTGCACTGGCGCAAGAAACTTGATCGCCGGGTTCTGCCCTGGATTTGCGCGCAGAAACAATTCGTACGGAACAAAAGGGTCGTCCTGCGCCGTAATCATCAGCATCGGCACGCGCACCTGCGCAATGACCTTCTTCGCCCCTACTGCATCGTAATAGTCCTGCGCGTCTCGATAGCCGAATTGCGGCGCGGTAATCTTGTCGTCGAACTCTCGCACGGATCGCACCGGCCCGATTCCATTCAAAGGGTAGCGCTGAGGGAATAACTTGGCTTTGCGCGCGTAACGTGCCATCAGCCCTTTTACGAAGTGTCGCTGGTAGAAAAAATTGTCGCGCCGCTCGAGGGCATCAGCGCACGCTCCGAGATCCATCGCCGGGCAAACCACGCACACACCGCGCAGCGCTTTCGGCGCAAAGTCTCCAAACTCGCCTGCCATCTTCGTCACCAGATTCCCACCCATCGAGTATCCAACGAAGAAAATCTGCTCAAATCCATCCACGTTGGCTAGTTCCTCGAGCACCGCTTTGTAATCGCCGCTCATTCCGGAGTTGTATAACGTAGGCGTAAGCGCTTCCGTGCCGCCGCAATTCCTTTGATTCAATCGCACCGCGTGAAATCCCAGCCGGAACGCCTTTTCCGCGATGCCCCAAACGTAATTCGATTCGCTCGATCCCTCAAGCCCGTGCACAATCGCAATCACCGGCGCGTCGCGCCGCTTCCCCGGCTGCCAATGGCAACGCCCCAGAATTCGGGATTCCGGATCCACCTGAAATAACCGGTCTTCCGGGGGAGGCAGATGAAACCGTCGCCGAACAAATGCCGACGCAATCGTCATCGTATGACCGTTCTTCAACAGTGCATGCGGCTCAAACTTTTCTATCTCCTCAACCATGAATTCACTGTAGAGCAGCGCTACACCTCAGGCAAGCCGCCGACCGTAATCCTCACGGGAATCCTTGTTGTAGCGGTTCCTGCCGCCCGAATGCTATCTCTGGTTACATTGAAAGCCTCAAAAAGCATAATGAGCCCATCCCCACTGACGACGAATCGCTAGTAGCTTCCCTCGACCTCGAAGATGCCGAAACTTCCCGCCGTTAAGCCCAGGGAGGCACAGCTCAATTTCTCGCCCCCACAAAGATGGCCAACTTGACCACAATCGCGTTGCCCCCTAGAATAGAAGTTTCACAGTGATTGATTTTTGCAATCTGATGCATTCAACTTACCGCCCAGCGACCGCGCGCTGGGCTGCGCTGTTTTAGGGCGCTAATCTTCAGAACCGAGGTTGTAATGATTGAAGGTCCAATTCCTGAGGGTCTTACTTTCGACGACGTGCTTCTGCTGCCCGGCAAATCTTCTGTGCTGCCGGCCGAAGTCGACACACGCACCTGCTTCACCCGCAAATTATCGCTAGATATTCCCTTGGCCTCCGCGGCCATGGACACCGTAACAGAATCGCGTCTGGCCATCGCGATCGCGCGCCAGGGCGGCATCGGCCTCGTGCACCGCAACATGCCCATCGACCGCCAAGGCGAAGAAGTTGACCGCGTAAAACGCTCAGAAAGCGGCATGATCGTCGACCCCGTCACGATTTCTCCGGACATCACCCTCCGCCAGGCCCTCGAGATCATGAACAAGTACCACATCTCCGGACTTCCCGTGACACGCGGCTCCCGCCTCACCGGAATTCTCACCAACCGCGACCTTCGCTTTGAAAAAAATCATTCCCAGCTCGTCGGCTCCGTGATGACCAAGGAAAATCTCGTCACCGTAGCCGTTGGCACCACGCTCGAAGAAGCCGAGCGCATCCTGCAGAAGCACCGCATTGAAAAACTTCTGGTGGTCGATCAAGACTTCAATCTCAAAGGGCTCATCACCGTAAAAGACATCCAGAAAAAACGCGAATATCCGCGCGCTGCAAAAGATGAACAAGGCCGCCTGCGCGTTGGCGCTGCTGTCGGCGCGACAGGCGATTACCTCGAGCGCGCCGTCGAAATGTCCAAAGCCAAAGCCGACGTCCTCGCCATCGACACCGCGCACGGCCACACTACGCGCGTGATGGACGCCATTAAAGCCATTCGCAATCGACTTCCCGAAGTACAAATCATCGCCGGCAACGTCGCCACCTACGAAGCCGCGAAGGATCTCATCGCGCTCGGCATCGATGGACTGAAAGTCGGCATCGGCCCCGGCTCGATTTGCACCACGCGCGTCGTCACAGGCGCTGGCGTTCCCCAGATCACCGCCATCATGGAATCCGCACGCGCCGCGCAAGGCACCGGCATTCCCATCATCGCCGACGGCGGAATAAAATATTCCGGCGACATCACCAAAGCCATCGCCGCTGGCGCTTCCTGCGTAATGATTGGCAGCCTCTTCGCGGGCACGGAAGAAGCTCCCGGCGAAACGATTCTCTATCAGGGCCGTACATTCAAGTCCTATCGCGGCATGGGTTCCATGGGTGCCATGGACGCCGGTTCCGACCGTTACGCCACCGTTCAAGACATGGAAGAGCGCGGCAAGTCGGTGCCAGAGGGCGTCGAAGGCCGCGTCCCGTACAAAGGCTCTCTAGGTGCGCTGACTGATCAGCTTGTCGGCGGCCTCAAAAGCGGCATGGGCTACGTCGGCGCTCCCACGTTGCGTGAACTCACCGAAAAAGCCCGCTTCGTCCGCATCACCGCCGCAGGCCTCCGCGAAAGCCACGTACACGACGTGATCATCACCCGCGAAGCCCCGAACTATCGCATGGAATAAACATGGAGTGCGGGAGCTCTGCTCCCGCTGTTCCGGCAGTTGACCATTCTTGCCCGCGACAAACTCCTCTCGGGAAGTTAGCAGTCGATAAGCTAAACTGAAAAAGGTAACTGGAGCCTAATCTTGTCTGACCCGCAACCCTGGCGCAATCCTCGCCCCGCGCCGCAATTACCGGAAATGCAGCCCCGCCTGCACAAATTGTTGGTTCCTGCTTGGCTCCGCGCATGGTGGCCCGCCATCGCCTGGGCGGGCGTTATCTTCACGCTCTCGACGGATTCCTTCTCCTCCGAGCACACCGCGACGGTTCTATCGTTCTTCGTGAAATGGCTCTTTCCTCATCTCTCCGAAGACCAATTCCACTTCATTCACCACATCATTCGCAAGAGCGCGCACTTCACCGAATATTTTATTTTTTGCATCTTGATCTACCGAGGTGTGCGCGGCGATCGCAAAGGCTGGCGCTGGACGTGGGGCATCGCCGCTCTCTCCGTAGCCGCAGGCTATTCCATCATGGACGAAATCCACCAAGCCTTCGTGATCAGCCGCACCGCTTCACCCTATGATTCCCTTCTCGACTCCATCGGCGCCTTCTTCGCCTTCGCCGCCCTATGGCTCTGGTTCCGATTGCGCCGCGCAAAACTCCCTGCCGTGGAAGTACCTGCCACAGAATCCAATTCCGCGGCATCTTGAACTGATCTCATCCACTCTCACGACTGTACCCTTCGCATTTCGCTGCGCATCCAACACGCCATGGAATTCAGACAACTCGGCCACTCTGGCCTGCAAGTTCCCGTTCTCAGTTTCGGCGCCGGGACGTTCGGCGGCGGCAGTGAATTCTTCAAAGCGTGGGGCGCCAGTGACGTTGCCGAAGCCACGCGCCTCGTCGACATTTGCCTTGAAGCAGGCGTCAATCTCTTCGACACTGCCGACGTTTATTCGCGCGGCCTCTCGGAAGAAATCCTCGGCAAAGCCATCGCCGGCAAACGCAACCGCGTTCTCATCTCCACGAAAGCCACTTTCGCAATGGGGGATGGACCCAACGACGCGGGCTCCTCACGCTATCACCTCATTCAATCCTGCGAGGACAGTCTCCGCCGCATGAACGTCGAACACATCGACATCTACCACATGCACGGCTTCGACGCCCTCACTCCCGTCGAAGAAACTCTCTCGACTCTCGATACCCTCGTCAAATCCGGCAAAGTCCGCTACATCGCCTGCTCCAATTTTTCGGGCTGGCATCTCATGAAGTCGCTGTCCATTTCCGAGCGCTACGGCTGGTCACGTTACGTCGGTCATCAGGTCTACTATTCTTTGATCGGCCGCGAATATGAATGGGAACTGATGCCTCTCGCGCTCGATCAAAAAGTCAGCGCCCTAATCTGGAGCCCGCTTGGCTGGGGACGCCTCACCGGGAAAATCGGCCGCAATCGCCCCATTCCCGAAGTTTCGCGCCTGCACAAAACCGCTGAACTCGGCCCGCAAGTCGAAAACGAATATCTCTACAAAGTCGTGGATGCCGTCGAGGAAGTCGCGAAAGAAACGGGCAAGACGGTTCCGCAAATCGCGCTTAACTGGCTCCTCCAGCGCCCCACCGTAGCCAACGTCATCATGGGCGCGCGCAACGAAGAACAACTCCGCCAAAATCTCGGCTCCGCCGGCTGGAATCTCACCAAAGAACAAATCGCCAAACTCGACGCCGCCAGCGCCACCCAACCAGTCTACCCCTACTGGCACCAGCGCCAATTCGCCAAGCGTAACCCCATCCCCGTGTAAGGCTGCCCGGCTCTCCCGTCGGGAAAGCGGTCCATTCGAACAATCCCCGCTCTATCGAATTCCATCGTTGTGGCACTTTACGCTTGATCTATCGATCCCGTTATATAAAGCTCGCTGCATCCTATTACGATCCGCCGGTTGTTCAAATGAATGTTACCAGCGATCGGCCCTTCCACATCGTGAGACACCTGCGTGAACGGGATTGAAAACAAATGACCGTATCTGCGCTTAGTTTAAACCTCGGCCGTCACGTGTATGGAGTGGCGGCTATGGCCTTTGGCCTCATCATACTGGCTTGGCACGATTACAACGGCTGGCATCAACCGCGTTACCTTGTATACGCCGCCGCCATTGCCCTGCTCTTCGGCGGTGCTGCGATTCAGTTCCGCGGCGTCGCCGCGAAAATCGGCGCGGCTGTCCTTGCTGCGGTTTATCTTGTCTTCGCCCTACAGTGCGTGCCAGGAATCCTCGCCGCGCCGCGCGTTTACAATAGCTGGGGCAACTTCTTCGAGCAGTTCTCTCTCTTTGCCGGAGCGGTGATCGTTTATGCGCACTTGTCATCGGCATGGTCACCGGAAATGCAAAATCGGATCGGCTCCATTCTTGTGGGCATCTGTACAGCTTCCTTTACGCTCGAACAGGCGTTTTACCTTCAGCCTACGGCCACTCTTGTTCCGAAGTGGCTTCCGCCAAGCCAGATGTTTTGGGCGGTGGCGACGACTGTTTTCTTCGCACTGGCGGCCGTGGCTCTTCTTACGAATCGAATGGCGCTTCTCACGGCTCGCCTGCTGACAATGATGCTGGTGATCTTTGGGCTATTCGTCTGGATACCGCTGCTTCTTTCGGATCCTCACAGTCATACAAATTGGAGCGAAACCGCCGAGACCTTCGCGATTGCCGGGACAGCGTGGATACTCGCCGATCTTCTCGGCGAGTATCGGCCTAATGACCATCGCCCCGCGATGACGTGAGGTCCGCCAACTCAGGTAAGGCCGCACACTCAGCCGAAAAAAGAAAAGCCCGCCGAGGCTTGGCCGCGGCGGGCGGGAAGGAAAGTTGGACTGCGAAGAGTGGGCGACGCGTTGAGCCTACTGGCTTACGACACGCCTATCACTATTCACCGATCATTTATCTGTCGCTTCTATCACTCCTCAATTCCGCAAATTAATTCTTGTAAGGCAAGTATCTCCACATATCGTTGAGGTAGCCGTTCCCCGTTGTACTCGTGGAATCGTAACCCTCACCGCCGAAGAGCCAGAGCTCGCCAAGGCTGTCGATAAAGGGCGTCGCGTTGCTGCGGCCGCCGGGTGTCCAGATGTAGTAGGTATCGTAGGGACGGGTCAAAGCGCCGTAACTGCCATTCTGGCTGCCTGTGTTCGATCCTTTAATCCAGGTCCACGTCCCAGGTTGAGTAGGTGTGGAGTTTGGAGAGTAGACCCACATATCGTTGAGAGCGCCGTTGCCATTTGTTGCGGTCGAATTCAGGCCCCATCCGCCAAAGAGCCAGAAATTTCCGCCCTGATCCACCCAGCCGGCGGCACCCCAACGCGATCCCGGGAGAGTTCCGGTAGCGCCGGTCGCCAAACCTACTGTGCCAGCCGCGCCTATAGTTGTTGGCGGACCGACGAACGGCTGGGTTCCGTAATCCCCAGTCTGGTTTGCGGTTTTGGAGCCCGCTACCCAAGTCCACTCGTTGGTGCTGATTTTGTAGACCCAGAGATCATTAAGGATCCCGTTTGGCGTGCCGGTGGAATCCAGTCCTTCTCCACCAAA
The DNA here is from genome assembly GCA_963784015.1 of uncultured Acidobacteriota bacterium. GTDB lineage: Bacteria > Acidobacteriota > Terriglobia > Acidiferrales > UBA7541 > Acidiferrum. The sequence goes on along the minus strand of CAWAPX010000013.1, from coordinate 682,195 downwards.
GAGCCAGAGGTTTCCACTGGCATCGGCCCAGCCAACGGCTTCCTGCCGTCCACCGGGCAAATTGGTGGTTGCGGCGGTTCCCTGCGCGCCATAGATCCCATTCACGTTGAAAGTCTTGTTGCCCGACACGAAGACCCAGTTGCCACCGGTGTACTCCCAGAGGTCGCTCAGGAATCCTTCGTTCGAGCTTCCGTCAAAGCCGTATCCGCCGAACAGCCAGAAGTTTCCGGAACCGTCCTTCCAAGAAACGGCGTTTACCCGAGCGCCGGGGACCAACGTGCCCCCCGTGTAAGCCCCCGCTTGGTTGGTTGAGCTAGATCCGCCCTTCCAAGTCCATACTCCCGGAGTGGAAGTGTAAGGTGCGCCGGTCAAGTTATTATAGGAATTCGGGTTGTAAGAACTGGCATTGAACTCCCATAGATCGTTGAGGAGTCCTCTGGAGCTGTCAGAATTTCCATTGCCCCCAAACATCCAAAGATTTCCAGCCGCATCGGTCCAAGTTGCCGCACCGTAGCGTCCGCCAGGAACTGGTGTAGGAAAGGGAACAATCGTTCCCACATTGCTATATATGCCAATCTGGTTTTCGTTCTGGGCGTTGGCCACCATCTGCGCGCCAACTGTGGCGGCCGTGCTGGGCGGTACGGGTGTGACAACCGCCGTATCATACGCTCCGACCAACTGCCATTGGCACTGATCGACAACCACGGAGACAGCCACGGGACATACCCAAAGATCGTTCATTGGCGCATCCAGCGTGGAGGGCGTCGTGCTTCCCGACAATTCCCACCCTTCCCCGCCAAACATCCAAAGATTTCCATGGGCATCGCTCCAACCGGCAGCGCCGTATCGCCCGCCAGGAGTGTTGGTATAGGGATTCGGAAGCGTAGTGGGCAACGATGTTGCCACTGACCCGTATAGAGGCGAGGCGACCGTTCCAGATGTCTTCGTGCCGTCGATCCAGGTCCAATCGTCATGAGCGCAATCGATCACGATGTTCGTGACACTTGCCGTCACCACACCCTTGTAATCCCAAGTCGTGCATCCCTGGAACTGGGTGCTGGGAGGCGTGAATACAGAAACTTGATACTGGTCGTTGAGGGCCACTGGCGTGGCAAAAGTAAATGGTCCGTTGGCGGATACGTTTAGGGTGTTACCCAGGTTGTTCTCCAAGGCGAAGCTATTGTCCGTAAGCGGGCCATTTGCGGTGCCGGTGCCCGCAAGACCAACGACTGTACCGCCGACGCTAAACGTAACCGCCGGGCAGGTGATCGAGACCGTGGTGACGTTGGAAGTAGCAGTTCCGGTGCCTGTGCCAGTGGCGACCACGCAAGTCTGGGTAGGTCCAGTTGGCTGTGCGAAAATCGTTACGGTATACATCGTCCCGGTTGGGACGAGTTGCGTGAATGTGAATGCCTGATTCCCATTCGCTGCGCTAATCGGGAGCTTTTCGACAATGGTTCCGGCGCTGTCTTCGAGGATTAAGCCGGTGCCGACAACGCCAGTGACAGTGCCACCGATGGTGTAACTCAATACGCAGTTCACAGCGACACTCGTGACGTTGGCGCTGGCCGTTCCGCTTCCACCCGTCACCGTGCAGATCTGGTTCGGGCTCGTCGGCTGCGTAAGAACCGTGACGAGGTACACATCCGCGCCGGTCACGGCTGTCTTGAAAGTAAAGGCTCCATTCGCCGTAATCGTCAGGCTGTCGCCGCCGTTATTCTGCAAAATTACGCTCGAGTTAGGGGCGAGGCCGGAAACCGTGCCACCGATGGTGGCCGTGACGGGATTTGTGGTGCAGGCGATAGTGATTCCGGTGACGTTAGCGGTGGCCGTACCGGAGCCGGCAGTCACCGCGCAATTCTGCGCCGGGTTGCTGGGCTGCGTTTGAACTGTAACCGCGTACGTGCCGCCGCTAGCAACGGTGGTCCCGAACGTAAAAGCGCCATTCGCGTTGACTGGAAGAGTATCTTTGGCGTTATCCAGCAAAACGAGCCCGCTGCCCGCAAGCCCACTAACCGTTCCGCCGATCGTATAGGGACCGCCCGTAGGGCCGCCGGGGGTTCCTCCCGATCCTGCAGGGAGTCCGGCGCAAGCGCCAACAAGCAGCAATATCACCGCTAGATTTGCAAAAAATAAAGTCTTTTGGGCGGCTCTCATAACCGTTTTATTCTCCTCGCGTTCCCTGCCAACTATGGCGCCGGGCTTTTCGAATCCCGTTCGCACTGCCCTGCCGTACTACCAAGCGTCGTGCGCTGGGCCTGACTAATCTCGCATTCCATGGGCGAATGGGGTTCAGTACTACTAGGCGTCCTCAGGATACGGTCTGGATTATCGGCAAATCAATTCACTCGGGAAGGGGGTGTGCTCACATGCACAATAACCATCTGCGCCAACGAATCACTGCGTCCATCCCGAAGCGCTAGCAGTCACGGCGCTAAGTCGCTGCGAGGAACCAGGCAAATTGGTTGTCGATAGAACATCGCATCGATGCTCTTCAGAATCAGCACTTACTGAAACATGCCTGTAAACTCTTTGGAATGAGCAGTTTCAAAACATTGGACTTAAAACCCTTCAGAATGAGCAGTTGCGGAAAAACGGGGAGGGGTGCCGTCCAGCAGACGGCGCCGAAAAATGAAACGCCCGCCGCGGCTTGACCGCAGCGGGCATTGTGGAAAACTGAAATAACGGAAAGCCGTGAACGTAAGAAAACGCGCCTAGCTCTTGGCTTCGACGGTTTCTTCCTTCTTGGGCTTTTCCTTCTTGTCTTTCTTTTTCAGTTCGTAGCCAACCATCTCAAGAATCGCCACCTTGGCTCCGTCACCGACACGGATACCAGCGTGGATGATTCGTGTATAGCCGCCGGCGCGGTCGGCAAATTTCGGCGCGATTTCGCTGAACAGCTTCTGCGTGACGGCAGGCGTCATGATGTACGCCGCCGCCTGGCGCCGCGATTGCAGCGTGTCGCGCTTGCCCAGCGTAATCATCTTCTCCGCCACGGGCCGCGTCGCTTTCGCGCGCGTCAATGTCGTGGTAATCCGCCCGTGCTCGAACAAGTTGGTGACCAGGTTCCGCAACGTCGCACGACGGTGCGACGGGTTGCGTCCAAGTTTTGATCCAGAATTGCGATGCCGCATCGTCTATCCCTTTAGCTTCTGAAGTCTGATTGAAAGCTGACAGCTCACAGCCGACAGCTAACAGCAAGAAACCGGAAGTAGAAGAGCCGTGGTCCTTCTACTTCCAACCTTCAACTCTCTTTACAGTCCGAGGTTTTCTTCGCTGGGCGGCGGTGCCGTCTGGCTCGGCAGCGGCGGCCAGATAATGCGGCCGTGCTCGTCGAACTTCATTCCCAGGCTGAGGCCCATCTTCGTCAGTATATCCTTGATCTCGTTGAGCGACTTTCTGCCAAAGTTCTTGGTCTTCAGCATTTCGTTCTCGCTCTTCTGCACGAGTTCCCGGATGGTCTGAATGTTCGCGTTCTTCAAGCAGTTATAGGAACGCACGGAAAGTTCCAGCTCTTCGACCGAACGGTCCAAATGCTCAAGGCGCGGATCGTTGGCGATTTCCTGCGGCAATTCCGCCATTTCGGTCGGCTCTTCAAAGTTGATGAAGATGCTCATGTGGTCCTTCACCAGTTTCGCGGCCAATCCGATGGAGTCTTGCGGCGTGATCGCGCCATTGGTCCAGACTTCGATCATTAGCTTTTCGTAGTCCGTCATCTGGCCGAGACGGGCCGCTTCGACGGCGTAGTTGACCTTGCGCACCGGCGAGTGAACCGAGTCCACCGGAATGTAGCCGATGGGCAGGTCTTCGTCATAGTTGCGGTCGGCAGCTACATAGCCGCGGCCATTCTTGACGCGCATCTCGATTTGCAGCTTGCCGCCTTCGCTGACCGTCGCGATATACACGCTCTTATCGAGCACCGCGAAGTCCGCGTCTTCCTCGATTTGCGCCGACGTCACCGGCCCCGGATGCTCGACGTTAAAGAAAATCGTCTTGGGCAGATCGGTGTTCAACTTGATCGGCACTTGCTTCAAGTTCAGGATGATGTCGGTTGCATCTTCCACCACGCCGGGGATCGAAGAAAATTCGTGCAGGACTCCTTCGATTTTCACGGCGGTGATTGCAGCGCCCTCAATCGAGCTCAACAGCGCGCGGCGCAGGCCGTTTCCAACAGTCGTACCCCACCCGCGCTCAAACGGCTGCGCGGAAAACCGCCCGTACTTCTCTGTCAAAGATTCGAGTTCGGATGCTAGACGCTTCGGCTTTTGAAAACCCTTCCACATCGTGTTCCTTCCTTCTGGCAGCCGAACGATCGGCCACCTAAAACCAAACTGCCTGTCCGGGTCCGCCGGACGCGTGCGGCTCGTTCACCGCTTAGAACGCCGGACTCTACTCCGGCTTGCCGGGAGGGGCAAGCCCCTCCCCTACAGGGCGAAAACAAACGGCTTACTTCGAGTACAGTTCGACGATGAGCTGCTCGTTGATTGGCGGCGTCTGCACGTCTTCGCGCTTCGGCAACGCCACAACCTTCGCCTTGAACTGCTCACGGTCCTGCTCGAGCCACGGTACTGCACTCTGGCTCTGCGCCACATTGCGTGCTTCGAGCACCATTGCGTTCTGGTGCATCTTTTCCTTGATGGCCACTTCTTCGCCTACGGTTACGAGATAAGAAGGGATGTTGACCTTCTTCCCATTGATGCGAACGTGCCCATGGAGTACGAGCTGCCGCGCCTGCGAACGGGACGACGCCAATCCTGCGCGCCACACCACGTTGTCCAGCCGCCGCTCGAGCGTAATGATCAAGTTTTCGCCCGTCGGACCCTTGGCTCGCACAGCTTTCTCGAAGTATGTGCGGAACTGCCTTTCGAGCAACCCATAGGTACGCTTGACCTTCTGCTTCTCGCGCAACTGTAGGCCATAACCCGCGACCTTGGGGCGCCGCGACTGTCCGTGCTGTCCCGGAACGAAGTTGCGCTTCTCAATCGCGCACTTCTCGGTAAAGCACCGCAGCCCTTTCAAAAATAATTTCTGCCCTTCCCGGCGGCACAGGCGGCAGACTGCATCTCGGTGTCTTGCCAACTTTTCTCTCCTTTAATTCAGGTGACGACCGGTTTACAGGTTGGCTACCCTTCTTCCCGGTCCATCGTACCTAGCTTCAACGAGCCTCGTGATTTCAGAATGAGGAATCACGAAGCAATCGCCGAAGCGAACTCAAAAGCGCACAGGCAAGAGGACCCTTCGAAACTCAGGGCGAGCCTGTGCTACAAAATCAAACGCGGCGCCTTTTCGGAGGACGGCAACCGTTGTGCGGAATCGGCGTTACGTCTCGGATCAGCAAAATATGCAGGCCCGCTGCGGCCAGCGCGCGTACGGCGGACTCGCGTCCCGAGCCTGGCCCCTTCACGCGAACTTCCACGCTCTTCATACCGTACTGGTCGCGCGCCACGCCGGCGGCAGCCAGCGAAGCTTGCTGCGCGGCGTACGGCGTGCCCTTGCGCGAACCCTTGAAGCCGATCGCGCCCGCTGAAGACCAGCACATCACGCGGCCATCCGTATCCGAGATGGTGATCTGCGTGTTGTTGAACGTCGCTGCCACGTAAACGATGCCGTGCGGTACGACGCGCCGTTCGCGCTTCTTCTTGAATTCTTTCTTGCGCTTTGTTGCCGCCGCCGGTTTCCCTGGTGCTGCTGTTGCGTCCGGCACCGCACCTTTTTGTTCTTTTGCCACTGTTCACTCCGTTTCAGTTTGTCGCGAAATCTAAAACCATGTTTCGGACGGGCACGGCGTGCCGTGCCCCTACATCTTGTTAGCCCTTCTTGCCTGTGACCTTCTTCTTTGCCGCCACTGCGCCACGACGCGGACCCTTCCGGGTGCGTGCGTTCGTGTGCGTACGCTGTCCGCGTACAGGCAAATTGCGCCGATGGCGGATTCCGCGATAAGCCTGAATTTCAATCAGCCGGCGGATATTCATCTGGATCTCTTTGCGGAGATCGCCTTCCACGCGGCCTTCTTTTTCAATTTCCTGACGAAGATGATTCACTTCGTCTTCCGTCAAGTCGCGGATCTTCTTCGTGTGATCGACGCCGGCTTTGGCGGCGAGCTTTCGTGCGCGTTCCTGCCCGATGCCATAGATCGAAGTTAGTCCGACCCAAAGGCGCTTCTGCGGCGGAAGGTCTACACCTGCGATGCGTGCCATTCTGTCTCCTTAACCCTGGCGCTGCTTGTGCTTCGGATTGGTGCAGATTACCCGCACCACGCCACGCCGGTGGATCACCTTGCATTTGTCACAAATCTTTTTTACCGATGCCCTTACTTTCATTGCCTTTTCCTCATTCCAGCCGCTCTTGGCGGCCAGCGGCCCGCCTGATAAGGCGTGCCCTCAAACCAGGGGCATTAGATGAGATGGCCCCTACTAAAGTCGCAAGACCCAACAACTGGCGGTCTAAAGACCGCCGCTACAACATCCGACAAACCCTGCTACTTGTAGCGGTAGACTATCCGGCCTCGCGTTAAGTCATAGGGAGAGAGTTCAACCGCTACTTTGTCTCCCGCGAGAATACGGATAAAATTTTTGCGCATCTTGCCGGAAACGTGCGCCAGCACTTGATGCTTGTTTTCGAGTTCCACGCGAAACATCGCGTTTGGCAGCGGTTCAATCACCGTGGCCATTACTTCTATGGCGTCCTCTTTGGGATTGCCAGAGTCCTTTTCTTTCTTCTCGCGAATCGGTCTCGCCATATTCTCCTGCGTTGCCAGCGTCGGGTTAAAACCCAGTCGCTGTCTTGCACTTGCTGACAGCGGGCACGGCGTGCCGTGCCCCTACAAAGACTCTTACCAGGACGGGCCCGTTATTTCTTTCGGCCGCGTCAAAATCCAAGGCCCATTCGCCGTAACTGCAACGGTGTGCTCGAAGTGCGCTGACGGGCTGCCATCTGCTGTTTCGGCTACCCATTCATCCCGCATGCGAACTTCCGGCCGGCCTGCGTTGACCATCGGCTCGACGGCGATGACCATGCCTTCTTGCAACCGCGTGCCGCGTCCTTCTTCGCCGTAATTCGGCAGGTTGGGTTCGTCGTGCATCTTGGTGCCGATGCCATGCCCGACAAATTCCCGCACCACCGAATACCCGTGTTGCTCGACCCAGCTCTGCACCGCGTGCCCCACATCGCCGAGCCGGTTGCCAGCGCGCATCTTGTCAATCGCGCGATCCAGCGATTCGCGGGTCACATCCAGCAACTTCTTCACTTCCGGCCGAATCTGCCCAACCGGCACCGTGACCGCTGAATCCGCAAAATATCCGTCCACTTTCATCCCGAAGTCGATCGAGACGATATCGCCCTCGCGCAGCTTCCGCTTCGGCGATGGAATTCCGTGAACGATCTCGCTGTTCACCGAAGTGCACAGCGAGCAGGGATAATCGCGGTATCCCTTGAACGCCGCTTTGCCCGGCTTGCCGGCGATTTTTTCCTCGGCAAACTTCTCGAGGTCCATCGTCGTCAGCCCGGGCCGCACCATCTCCCGGAGCTCCGTCAAAATCTCGTGCACGATGAGCCCCGCGCGGTACATCTTTTCCAGCTCTTCGGCACTGCGCAGTTGAATCGCCATCGTTCGTTTCTACTAACGCCCTTCCCGGGCTAACTAAAGCTTGCCGCGTGCGTGGTGCAAAGTCCGCCAAACCTGCTGTTCCACTTCTTCCACGCTCTTTGAGGCGTCCACATCGTGAAGCAAGCCCAGCCTTCGGTAGTACGCCACCAGCGGCTCGGTCTGCTTGTGATACGCCTGCAGCCTCGGCGCTACAATTTCTTCCCTGTCGTCCGGCCGCTGCAGCAATTCCCCGCCATCGTTGTCGCAGCGCCCTTCTGTCTTTGGCGGGCGCTCGTAAAGATTATAAATCTCGCCGCCCGTCTTGCACATGCGCCGGCCGGTGATGCGCCGGAGAATCAGAGCCGTATCGACGATCAGATGAATCACGAACGGCCGCCGAAATCCATGCTGCTTCAACAACTCGCCCAGGTACTGCGCCTGAGCGACGGTCCGCGGAAATCCGTCGAACACAAAACCGTGCGAACAATCCGGCTGCTCGATGCGCGCAGCCACGATCTTGAGCACCAGCGAATCCGGCACAAGCTCGCCGCGCTCCATAATCGGCTTGGCTCGTTCTCCAAGCGGTGTGCCCTGGGTTACGTGTTCCCGGAGCATATCGCCGGTCGAAAGGTGCGGCACCGAATACTTCCCCGCAAGCTTTTTCGCCTGCGTGCCTTTCCCCGCGCCCGGAGGCCCGAGTAAAATCACAGCGCGATTGAGCTCTTCCTGGGGCCGGTTTTCCGGCACCACTGGGCTCGTCGCCATGTATTACCGCCGGCCGCGCAACCGGCCCTTTCGAGCAAATCCTTCGTAGTTGCGCATCACGAGCTGCGCTTCCAGCTGCTGCACGGTGTCCATCGCCACGCCGACGACAATCAAAAGCGACGTGCCACCGAAATAAAACTGGACGCCTAAACCCTTCAAGAACCACACCGGGAAGTGATGGTCAAACCACAAACCGATTCCCCATCCGAGATGGTCCAGGTGAATACCCGCGATCATCCATTCCGGCAGCAAACAAACAATCGCAAGATAAACCGCGCCGATAAACGTTAGCCGCTTCAGAATCTTGCTGACATGTTCGGACGTGTTGCGCCCCGGCCGGATACCCGGAATAAATCCGCCGTTCTTGCGCATGTTGTCCGCAAGCTCCGTGGGATTGAAAACGATCCCCACGTAGAAGAACGAGAACAACAAAATCATGGTGATGTACACGACGGTGTACAGCGGCTCGCCCCAAGCCAGCCGTTCCTTGATGGTGTTCAGAAACGCCCACCGCGTGCCCAGCATCAGCGCAGCCGTCGCGGGAAACGCCAGCAACGAGCTCGCGAAAATCGGCGGAATCACGCCGCCGGAATTGACGCGCAGCGGCAAGTACGAAGATTGCCCGCCCATTACGCGGCGGCCAATCACGCGCTTGGCGTACTGCACCGGAATGCGGCGCTGCCCGCCTTCCACAAACACGATAAAGGCCACTACGGCGATCATCAAAGCAACGAGGAAGATAAGCGCCAGCCCAGTGAACGGCCCCCAAGCGGCTGTTCTCGCCTTGGTGACCAGGTCATCCACGGCGCGCGGCAAGCCAACCACAATGCCGACAAAAATAATCAGCGACATGCCGTTGCCGATGCCGCGCTCGCTAATCTGTTCGCCGAGCCACATGATGAACGCCGAGCCCGTCGTGAGCGTCAGGATGGTCATCATCGTGAAACCAAAGCCCGGGTGATACACGAGCGACTGGCCGCTCAAATTCGTCGCCTGCAGTGTAGTGGCGATAGTGAACGACTGGATTAGGCTCAGCACGATGGTCAGATAACGCGTGTATTGCGTGATCTTGCGGCGTCCAAGTTCACCCTCTTTTTGCAACCGCTCGAGGTACGGAAAAACCACCTGCATCAACTGCAAGATGATGGATGCCGTAATGTACGGCATGATGCCCAACGCAAAAATCGTGAGCTTGCGGAAACTGCCGCCGCTGAAAAGGTCGAAGATTCCCAGAACCGAGCCCTGCGCCTGCTTGAACATTTCGGCGAGCACGTCCGCGTTGATGCCCGGCGTCGGAATGTGCGCACCGATGCGGTACACGGCCAGCAGAGCCAGCGTGAACAGCACGCGGTTCCGCAAATCCGGGATGCGGAACATGTTCTTCAGAGCTTCGACGAATCGATTCATACGTTTACCCTGCGATTCCCCGCTGCAAAACTCGCCACACAAAAACTCTCCACTGCAATTTTACGCTACTACCTCAAACGTGCCGCCTGCCTTGGTGATCTTGTCCTTGGCTGAAGCGCTGAAGGCATGCGCGTGAATCGCGAGCTTGGTCTTCAGTTCGCCGTCGCCCAAAACCTTGATGGGATCCGTTGCTCGGCGCACAAAGCCATGCGCGCGGAGCAAATCGGGTGTGACGGTTTCGTTTTCCGGAAAAACGTTCAATTCTTCCAGGTTCACGACCGAATACGTTACGCCGAACGGATTATGAAACCCGCGCTTCGGCATGCGGCGGTGCAGTGGCATCTGGCCGCCCTCAAATCCGCGACGGCGCGAATAGCCCCGGCGGGATTTCTGGCCCTTGTTGCCGGAGCCGGACGTTTTGCCCAGTTTCGAGCCGATGCCACGCCCGACGCGCACCTTGCGGTGCCGCGAGCCCTTGGGCGGCTTCAAAGTTGACAGGCTGACGACCGATTTCGGGTGCCCAGCCTTCTTGGCGGTTTTGCGGCCGCGTGAAACTTTCTTTGCCATCGCTTTACTCCACCACTTCCACGAGATGCCGCACCTTGTGAATCATGCCGCGAACCGCCGGCGTGTCTTCGCGCTCGACGACCTGATGCATTCTGCGCAGTCCAAGACCGCGAATGCACTGGCGCATGTCATCGGTGCAGCTGATGAAGCTGACAACCCACTTCACCTTGACCTTGCCGCCTTTGCCTTTGCCGATTCTTTCTTCGCTCGATTTCTTCTTGCTGGCCATTAGCTATTCTCACCTGCGGCCACTTTTTGATACCGGCCGCTGATTTCGTCCAGAGTCTTGGAGCGCGTTTCCGCCACTTGCGCGGCATCTTTCAGGCCGAGCAGCGCGGCAAACGTCGCCTTCACTACGTTGTGCGGGTTAGAAGTGCCGAGCGACTTCGTCAGGACGTTGCTGATGCCCGCCACTTGCATCACTTTGCGAACCGGGCCGCCGGCGATCACGCCCGTGCCGTCCGGAGCGGGCTTCAGCAGCACTTGCGCCGAGCCGTAGCGTCCGAGCACCTGATGCGGAATCGTCGAGCCTTTCAGGTTCAGCTTGATCAAATTCTTCTTCGCTTGCTCGATGGCCTTCTTGATGGCCATGGGAACTTCACGCGCTTTTCCCATGCCGAAACCGGCATGGCCGTGGCTATCGCCAACGACTACCAGCGCCGAGAAGCTAAGATTCTTGCCGCCTTTTACGACTTTGGTAACGCGGTTGATGGCGATCACGTCGTCTTTCAAGTCGGACGGATTCACCTCCAAGAGCCTGCGTACCGCTAAACTGTCTCGCAAAATTTGCTTCGACATAGGCTTAGAACTGTAACCCCGCTTCCCGCGCCGCATCGGCGAGCGCCTTGACGCGGCCGTGATACTTGTACCCGCCGCGGTCGAACACTACTTTTCCCACTCCAACAGCTTTGGCGCGTTCGGCAATCGTCTTGCCGATCACTTTGGCTGCCGCGATATTTCCGCCACCCTTTAAATTCTTTTTCGTTTCACCGTCCACGGAGCTGGCCGAGACCAGAGTCTTTCCGGTGCGGTCGTCGATCACCTGCGCGTAAATGTGTCCCAGCGAACGATACACGCAAAGACGCGGGCGTTCGGTGGTGCCTTCGACGCGCTGGCGAACGCGTTCGTGAACGCGAAGGCGGTGAAGATTTTTCGATAGCTTGCGAACTCTTGCCGATGCCACTGTTTCTTCTCCTGAAACCCGAATGTTGCCAAGTTTCCCAGACGGGCACAGCATGCTGTGCCCCTACAAATTCTTTTGGGCCTTGCGGCCCACAAAAAACTAGGCGGTGCCGCCGGCCTTTGCTCCAGCTTTGCCGGCCTTTTTCTTGAGACGCTCACCGGTGATGCGTACGCCCTTCTGCTTGTACGGATCTGGTGGACGCAGCGCGCGCATATCGGCAGCGACTTGCCCGACTTTGCCTTTGTCCGCACCACTGACAACGATGTGCGTCTGCTTCTCCACCGTGACCTGAATTCCTTCCGGAACCGGGAACTCGATGGGGTGCGACTTGCCGAGCGCGAAGGCGACGATCTTGCCTTTGAGCTCGGCGCGGTAGCCGACGCCAACGATGTCCAAATCTTTCTTGAAGCCCAGCGTTACGCCGTGAACGGCGTTGGCGACCAGTGCACGGGCCAGACCGTGAAGCGCGCGGTGATCTTCGGTGTCGCGAAGCGCTGTGAGCACGCCGTCTTTTTGTTCAAACGTGATGCCATGCGGCAGCGGAACCGTCAGCTTGCCTTTTGGCCCTTGCACGTCGACTTGCCCGTTTTGCAGCGCGATTTTCACGCCTGCAGGAACTGGAATTGGTTTGCGTCCGATACGTGACATCTGTTCGTCCTTAGCTCCGAAAGCTCAAAAACATTTAAAACCAAAACTCGAAAAGACGGGCACGGCGTGCCGTGCCCCTACAAAACCGTTTACCAGACTTCGCACAGAATTTCGCCGCCTACTTTTGCTTTGCGAGCAGAACGGCCGCTCATCAAGCCCTTTGGCGTCGTCAAAATGTTGATGCCCAGGCCGCCAACGACAGGGCGAATATCGGTTACGCCGAGATAACGGCGCGAGCCGGGGCGCGAAATCCGCTTCACGCCGGTGATCACGCTGCGGCGATCTGGCGTGTACTTCAGGAAAACGCGCAGCATTTTGCGTGTTTTGTTTTCGTCCACCATCTTGAAGGTCGAGATGTAGCCTTCTTCCTTCAAAATGCGGGCGATTTCCGCTTTGAGTTTCGACGCCGGCACGTCCACACGCTGGTGCTTGGCGGCTGCGGCGTTGCGAATGCGCGTCAGAAAATCGGCAATGGGATCCGTTTGCATAGCTCTCCTACCAACTCGCTTTCACGACGCCGGGAATTTCTCCCTTGAGCGCCATACCGCGAAAACAGATGCGGCACATCTGGAACTTGCGGATATATCCGCGAGCGCGGCCACAAACGCGGCAGCGGTTGCGAACGCGTACCTTGAACTTCGGTTTCTTGTGCGTCTTTGCGATTTTTGCAAGGCGTGCCATTTATTGCGCTCCTCCAGGAACGCGCAGAGGAACTCCGAGACCTTTTAGAAGCTCGCGGCCTTCCTCGTCGTTCTTTGCGGTGGTGGTCAGCGTGACATTCATTCCTTTAATCTTGTCCACGCGGGTGTAATCAATTTCTGGAAACACCAGTTGGTCGCGTAGACCCATGGTGTAGTTGCCGCGGCCGTCGAACGCATTTGAAGGCAGCCCGCGGAAATCGCGGACGCGCGGCAGAACCACGTTGCACAGCCGGTCAAGAAATTCGTACATTTTCTCCCCGCGCAGAGTCACGGCGCAGCCAATCGGCATCCCTTTGCGGATTTTGAAATTGGCGATCGACTTCTTGGCGCGCGTAATGATCGCTTTTTGTCCCGTGATCTGGCCTAGCTCCACCGCAGCGGTATCCAGCAGCTTGGCGTTCTGGCTCGCTTCGCCAAGGCCGATATTTACCGTGATCTTCTGCAGTTTCGGAACGGCCAGCTTGTTTTCCCAGCCAAAGCGCTTCATCAGCGCCGGCACCGTTTCGCTGCTGTATTTTTCGTGTAGTCGCGTCTTCATTTCTCTTCTCTGCCTTGTCCTTTGCTTATCGAGCTTCTACTTATCGATGGTTGTGCCGCAACGCTTGCAGGCGCGCACTTTCGTTCCGTCCGGCAAGATGTTGTGGCCGGTGCGGGTATGCTTGCCGCAGCTCGGGCAAACGATCATCACATTCGAAACGTTGACCGGGCCTTCTTTTTCGACGATGCCGCCCTTGATGTTTTTCCCCGGGTTCGGCCGTGTGTGGCGCTTGATGATCGAAGCGTGCTCGACCACCACGGTATTTTTCTTGGCGTTGATCGAGAGCACTCGTCCCGTCTTGCCCGAATCGCGGCCGGCGATGATTTTTACCTGGTCGCCTTTGCGGATGCTGATCGTGTGCCGCTCGGCTCTTTCATGTCGCAGTGTCATTGCTTACCAAACCTCCGGAGCCAGCGAGACAATCTTGGAGAATTTTTTGTCGCGCAGCTCTCTTGCTACCGGGCCAAACACGCGCGTTCCCACGGGTTCGCCCGCATCGTTGATCAAAACCGCGGCATTGTCGTCAAACCGGATGTACGTGCCATCCTTGCGACGCCGCTCTTTCCTCATTCGCACAATCACGGCCTTGACGACCGTGCCCTTCTTTACCTGGCTTTCCGGTGTCGCTTCTTTTACCGACGCGGTGATTACGTCGCCCAGACCCGCTTGCAGTCCAGCGTCGCCACCCACAGGCATAATGCACATCAGCTTCCGCGCGCCGGAATTGTCGGCTACCGTCAGCCAGGTTCGCATCTGAATCATTTTTCTGCTCCCCTGTCCGCTTACTGGGCTGACGCGTTCCGCGTCAGCACTTCCTTCAGCCGCCAGCGCTTCAGGCGGGAAAGCGGCCGCGAAGCCACAATCCTCACCGTGTCGCCTTGTTTTGCCGCACGCTGTTCATCGTGCGCGTAAAATTTCTTCGAGATGCGCACCACGCGGTGATACTTGGGGTGCTGCACCAGGCGCGTGACTTCGACCACGATGGTCTTTTCCATCTTCGCGCTGGTGACTTTGCCGGTGAGTATGGTGCGCTCGCCGCGATCTTCACTCTTCACTTCTGCTGCCGCTGGTGTTTCGGTTGTCATTACGCCTTCCCTGCTGCTTGCGACTTCGAAGCCGATATTTCTTGTGCGCGGAGAAGCGTTTTCACACGCGCCAAGTCTTTTTTCGATTCACGCAGACGCTTCAGCGCTTCCGCCTGGCCGGTCGAGAGTTGAAACTTCAGTCGGAAAATTTGCTCCGTGAGCTCTTTTTGCTGTGCTTCCAATTCATTGACGCCAGCTTCGCGAATTTTTTCAATGCGTCTCGGCATAATTACAAGCTCCCCGCGCGAGTAATAAACTTCGTGGGAATCGGCAGCTTGTGCGCCGCCAAACCCATGGCTTCCTTGGCTGTCGCTTCATCTACGCCGGACATTTCGAACATGATGCGTCCCGGCTTCACGACTGCCACCCACTTTTCCGGAGCGCCTTTGCCTTTGCCCATGCGCGTTTCCGCGGGCTTCTTGGTGAAAGGCTTGTCCGGAAAAATACGAATCCAGAGTTTGCCGCCGCGCTTGATGAATCGCGTGATAGCTACACGCGAAGCTTCGATTTGGCGGTCGGTGATCCAGGCCGCTTCCATGGCCTTTAGTCCGTAGTCGCCGAAAGCCAGATCGCCGCCGCGCCAGGCTTTGCCATTGCGCCGGCCGCGCATCTGCTTTCTGTACTTCACCTTCTTCGGCATCAACATCGCTATGTTCTCGCTTCCCTAATCTCGTCGGCCGTTAAACAGCCAGTTGGAATACTTTTACTTTTATGCCGCTGCGACGGCGTCACGTTCCTTCTGAATCTTCGAAGCGCGCTTTGGCACGTTTTCGCCTTGATAAACCCAGCACTTCACGCCAATCAATCCGTAAGTCGTGTGCGCTTCGGCGGTGCCGTAGTCGATATCCGCGCGCAATGTCTGCAACGGGAGACGCCCCTGCAAATACCACTCTTTGCGGGCGATTTCCGCGCCGTTCAAACGACCGGCGACGCGTACCTTGATGCCTTTGCAGCCAAAACGCAGAGCGGAGTCCACGGCTTTGCGCATCGCGCGGCGAAACGCCACACGCTTTTCGAGCTGCAACGCGATTGATTCAGCCACCAGTTGCGCATCCAGCTCGGGACGGTGCACTTCCTGAATATCGATGTGCACTTCCCGCTTGGTACGCTTTTGCACTTCTTGCTTGAGCTTGTCGATTTCCGCGCCTTTGCGGCCGATGATGATTCCCGGACGCGCCGTGAAGATGCGCACAACAAGCTTGTTGGCGGCGCGTTCGATCTCGATGGAACTGATGCCCGCGCTCTTGAGTTTATCTTTCAGCTCGCGGCGCAGCTTCACGTCTTCGTGAAGAAGATCGGCGTAGTCGCGATCGGCATACCACCGCGATTTCCACGGCTTGTTGTAGCCCAGGCGAAACCCGTAAGGGTGTGTCTTCTGTCCCATTACTTCTTCCCCTTTTTCGACGGCGCACGCTTGCCGGTTAAAGCCTTACGTACGCGGCGGATGGTTCCGCGCGCGCCCTTCTGCGCTTCGGCTTCCGCCAAGTTGGACGCCACGCGTTCGGCAGCGGCGACGTGGTGCTCGGCAACGCCGACCCACAGATGCGCCGTACGCTTCTGATAACGAAACGCCCTGCCCATCGGCGCGGGACGAATCCGCTTCCAACGCGCGCCTTCGTTCACGTAGCACGTCGAAACAAACAGTTGATCCACATCGAGCGGCGAACCGGAATCTTCGGCCTTACGCTCGGCGTTGGCGATCGCGCTGCGCAACACTTTCTCGATATGCTTTCCTGCGCGCTTCGGCGTGTAGCGAAGCGTCTGCAAAGCGTCTTGCGCTTTCGCCCCGCGAATCATATCCATCACGAGACGCGCCTTTTGCGGCGACATCCGCACGTGCCTTGCAAGCGCGTGCGCTTCAATCGTGCCAGCTGCTTGCGTATGTGTGTCAGCCATAACTTATGCCTTCGGCGCCGGAGCTGCGCCGCCTCCCGCACCCGGTGCTGCACCGCCCGCCGGAGCCGCGCCAGCAGCGCGCTCGAGCGCTGCCTTAACGGCGTGACCTTTGAACGTGCGCGTCGGCGAAAACTCGCCCAGCTTGTGCCCAATCATCTGTTCCGTCACGTAAACAGGGATGAATTTTTTCCCGTTGTGCACGGCAATCGTGTGCCCGATCATTTCCGGCACAATCGTCGAGCGCCGCGACCAGGTCTTTACTACTTTCTTTTCGTTCCGCGTGTTCAGTCCCTCGACCTTTTCACGCAGGTGGCCATCTACAAACGGGCCTTTTTTCAGTGAGCGTGCCATCGATTCCCTATTCCTCCACTCGGCGCAGGCGGCCCCATGGCGCGCGCCGCATCTTCTTGAATCCTCTTACCGGTCCCGGAACGCGATGCGACTTCGGGCAAAACGGGCACACAAACCGCGTGCCTTGCGCGTTCGGAATCCGCTCCACAATCACCGCCCAGCCCGGCTTGCACAGCTTGTACAGCACCGGCTCCGGCGGCGGTACCACGACTTTCCCTGTTGGCCGCACCGGCTTCGTGTTCTTCGCCGCTGCGCGTTTTGTTGCTGCCTTAGCGGGCCGCGCCGAACGTTTTGCTGCCGCTCGCCGTATCGATCCCCGCCGTCCTGCTGTTCTTGCCCTTGCCGTTCGTGTTGCTCTCATCGCGTTTGCTCTCACTGGGCCGCTCTGCCATCACCGCCCAGCTTCCAGCGCTTGCTGCGTCACGCTTGCTCGAATCCGTCCGTTACTTCCTTCTCTCAACGATGTTGCGGTCCGTACGCTTGTTGTTGCGCGTCTTTTTGCCCAGCGTCGGGAAAGCCCACGGCGTTTGCGGGTGATTGCCCTTCACTTTGCCTTCACCGCCGCCGTGCGGGTGATCCACAGGGTTCATGGCCACGCCGCGAACCGTTGGCTTGATACCACGCCAGCGTGTGCGGCCGGCCTTGCCAAAGGTTTCGTTTTCATGGTCAAGGTTGCCGACCTGGCCGACTGTCGCCATGCAATCCAGCGAAAACTTGCGAACTTCGCCGGACGGCAGCTTCACAAGAGCAATGTCGCCTTCCTTGCTCAAAAGCTGCGCCGAGCCGCCTGCCGAGCGAACCACTTGTCCGCCGCGGCCAGGATTCAGCTCCAGGTTGTGGACCATCGTGCCGGGAGGAATGTGCTTGATCTGCAGCGCATTGCCCGGAAGAATGTCCGCGCCTTCGCCGGTCGAAACCGTCGCGCCAACCTCGAGCCCCACTGGGTGCAAGATGTAGCGTTTGTCGCCATCGGCGTAGTGCAAGAGCGCGAGGTTCGCGCTGCGGTTCGGGTCGTACTCAATGGCCGCCACTTTCGCCGGAATGCCGAGTTTGTCGCGGCGAAAATCCACTTTGCGATACTGCTTCTTGTGGCCGCCGCCGCGATGCCAGACCACGATTTCGCCGTGGTTGTTTCGCCCGCCCGAACGCTTCTTCGGTTCGAGCAAAGCCTTTTCCGGCTCTTGCTTGGTGATGTGGCTTTTGTCCACGACGGTGATAAACCGCCGCGAAGCCGTATATGGATTAAAGCTCTTCAGTCCCATCGCTGCCTCTTACCTCTTACTTAATCTCGTTTCGCTCGCCGTGGCCCAATCTGCTCTTTGCGTGCTACAGGTTCTCCGCGTACTCGATCATCTTTTCGTCTTTTGCGAGCTTCACGTACGCTTTTTTCCAATCGCGCCGGTAGCCTTCGTTCTGTCCGCGGCGGCGCATTTTGCCTACATAATTCGCCGTGCGCACCGCGGCTACCTTCACCTTGAAAATCTGCTGAACCGCTTCCTTGATCTGCGTCTTGGTGGCGTTCGCGGAAACTTCAAATACCACCGTGTGCTGCGTTTCCTTCACGCCGAGGCCTTTTTCGGTGATGATTGGCCTGCGAATAATCTGATAGTGCGGGGCAGACATGATTTATCCCTTCCCCTTTTTCTTGGCCGGCTTTTTTGCAGCTTTCTTGGCAGCCGGCTTGGCTTTTTTCGCTGCCGCTTTTGCTTTTGGCGCGGATGCTTTCTTCGCCGGAGCTGCTGCTGGCGAAATCGTCTCCACGTCAGGAACAACTACGGGCCGCTTCTCCGGATCGAGCGTGTGGCTCAGCCGCACGACAGAATCCTTCGAGAGAATGACCAGGTCATGTTTCAGCACGTCATAAACATGCAGAACGTGCGGTGCAGCAACCTTCACGCCTTCGAGATTCCGGCTGGCGAGTTCCAAGTTGCGGTTTTCGCCATGCGAAACGAACAAAGCCGATTTGTGGCCGTTCAGCTTCCCGAGCGTTTCGCGCAAACCCTTGGTCTTGTGCGTTTCGAGATCCAGCGCATCCACGACAGTCAGCCTTTGCTCCGACAGTTTCGCGGACAGCGCCGAACGCAACGCGCCGAGCAACATCTTCTTTGGCAACGCATAGCTGTAATCGCGCGGCTTCGGTCCGTGAACCGTTCCGCCGTGGCGCCACAAAGGCGATCGAATCGAGCCAACGCGCGCGCGGCCAGTGCCCTTTTGCCGCCACAGCTTGCGGCCCGCGCCGCTCACTTCGCTCTTGTCCTTGGTCTTGTGGGTGCCCGAGCGAATCTCGCGCTGATACCAGCGCGTCGCTTCGTGCAGCAAGTGCGGATTCACCTTCGCGCCAAAAACCGCGTCGGCGAGCTCCACTTCGCCCACTTTCTTGCCACTCAAATTGACTACGTCCACGACCGGCATAATTTCTTTTCCTTCTCGAAACTCGATAAATTCTTACTGCGCCTTCTTCTTTTTGCGCGTCTTGCTGATAAAAATGTACGTTCCGCTTGGCCCCGGCACGGATCCCTTCACGAGCAGCAGGTTTTCGTCCGTATCCACTTTCACGACTTTCAAATTCTTTGCGGTCACTTGCGCGTTGCCCATGTGACCCGGAAAGTGCTGGTTCTTCCAAACACGTGAAGGAAACGAACTGCCGCCGATACCGCCCGGCGCGCGGTGAAACATCGAACCGTGCGTCGCATCGCCGCCTGCGTAGTGCCAGCGCTTCACGCCGCCCGCAAAGCCCTTGCCCTTGCTGACGCCGCTGACATCCACCAGCTCGCCCGCCGCGAAATTTTCTACCAGGACGCGGTCGCCGACTTTTGTTTCGTCTTGCGACTCTTCAATGCGCACTTCCTGGAGAACCTTCATCGGCGCTACGCCGGCTTTCTTGAAATGCCCGGTCATGGCTTTATTCACGCGCTGCGGCTTGACGAATTCCACCAGGCCGAGTTGCGCGGCTTCGTAGCCATCGACTTGTTTTGTCCGGCGTTGCACTACCACGCACGGGCCCGCTTGCAGGACGGTGCATCCGACCAGCGTTCCGTCTGTCTGGAAGATCTGCGTCATCCCCAGCTTGATTCCGATAATTCCGTTGACCGCCATCGCTTCGTCTCTCTCTTTCGCAGCTTGCCTTCGCTTCTGGTATTGGCTGCGTCTTGCTCAAGATGCCGGGCTAAAGCCCGGCCACTACAAATGCTTTACTTTGCTGCTGCGTGACCGAATGCTTTGATTTCCACATCAACGCCTGGCGGAAGATCAAGTTTCATCAGAGCGTCGACCGTATCCGGTGTCGGCTCGAGAATGTCAATCAAACGCTTGTGCGTGCGCATTTCAAACTGCTCGCGCGATTTCTTGTCGACGTGCGGCGACCGCAAAACCGTCCAGCGATTGATCGTGGTGGGCAGAGGAATCGGGCCTGCAACATCCGCGCCCGTGCGCTTTGCCGTATCCACAATTTCCTTCGTGGACTGGTCCAGAATGCGGTGGTCGTACGCTTTCAAACGAATTCGAATTTTGTCGCCTTGTCTCATTTAATTAATCCACAACCCTCTCTCTTGCCCAGAGGCCCGGTTCCGTCCGGGCCGAAGGGTGATTCCCCATTACTCGATGATTTCCGTTACGGCGCCGGCGCCGACTGTGTGGCCGCCTTCGCGAATTGCGAACCGCAATCCCTTTTCAAGTGCTACTGGCGTGATCAGCGTCACTTCGCAGCTCACGTTGTCTCCAGGCATCACCATCTCGACGCCTGTCGGCAGCTTCACATCGCCTGTGACGTCCGTTGTCCGGAAGTAGAATTGCGGCCTATACCCCGTGAAAAACGGTGTGTGCCGCCCGCCTTCTTCCTTCGTCAACACGTACGCTTCCGCTTTGAACTTCGTGTGCGGCGTGATCGAGCCCGGCTTGCAAACCACTTGCCCGCGCTCCACATCGTCTTTTTCCGTGCCGCGCAACAGCAAGCCAACGTTGTCGCCAGCTAGCCCTTCATCGAGCAGCTTGCGGAACATTTCGACACCCGTCACAATCTTCTTCTGCGTTGGACGGAATCCCACGATCTCGATTTCTTCGCCAACCTTTACCTTGCCGCGCTCGACTCGGCCCGTGACCACTGTTCCGCGGCCAGAGATCGAGAAAATATCTTCAATCGGCATCGCGAACGGCTTGTCAATTTCGCGCACCGGCTGCGGCACGTTCTTGTCCACCGCTTCCATCAATTCGTCGATCGACTTTTCCCACTTCGCGTCGCCATTCAACGCTTGCAGCGCCGAACCCTTCACGACCGCAATCGTGTCGCCAGGGAATTGATAGCTCTTCAGCAACTCGCGTACTTCCAATTCCACGAGTTCGAGCAATTCCGCGTCTTCCACCATGTCGCACTTGTTCAAAAACACGACAATCGCCGGAACGCCGACCTGCCGAGCGAGCAAAATGTGCTCGCGCGTTTGCGGCATCGGTCCGTCCGTCGCCGCAACCACCAGAATCGCGCCATCCATCTGCGCCGCGCCGGTGATCATGTTCTTGATGTAGTCCGCATGACCCGGGCAATCCATGTGCGCGTAATGCCGGTTCGGCGTTTCGTACTCCACGTGCGAAACGGCAATCGTAATACCGCGCTCGCGCTCTTCCGGCGCGTTGTCAATCGAATCAAACGCGCGGAATTGCACTTTCGGGTTGTGCTTCGACAGCACCTTCGTAATCGCCGCCGTCAGGGTCGTCTTGCCATGGTCAATGTGACCAATCGTCCCAATGTTGCAGTGCGGCTTGCTGCGCTCGAATTTCTCCTTGGCCATTGCCTTCTGCTCCTCAGTCGAATTCGTAAACCGACTAATTCAAAACTTGACTTACTTCTCGCCCCGTTGCTTCTTGATCACTTCCTCGGCCAGAGCCGCGGGAAGTTCCGCATAATGCGAAAAATGCATCGTGAACGTTGCGCGGCCCTGCGTGCGGCTGCGCAAATCCGTGGCATAACCGAACATCTGCGCCAGCGGCACTTCCACGCGAATCACGTTGACGCCCGCACGATTTTCCGTGCCTTGAATCGCCGACCGGCGCGCATTCAAATCGCCGAACACCGGTGCCATATATTCTTCGGGAACAACCACTTCCACTTTCATGATCGGCTCGAGCAAAACCGCTTTGGCCCTGGCGCAGGCTTCTTTGTAGGCCATGGAGCCCGCGATTTTGAACGCCATTTCGTTGGAGTCCACGTCGTGATAGCTGCCATCGATAAGCACGACTGCAACATCAACAGTCGGAAAACCAGCCAAAATACCGTTGTCCAGCGCTTCCCGAATACCAGCTTCGACCGGCGCGATGAATTCGCGCGGAATCGATCCGCCGATAATTTTGTCGATGAAGAGAAAGCGGTGCTCTTTGTCGAATTTCCACTTACCAGGATTGCTGCTTCCGGTCACTTCTTTGGCCAGAGCGTCGATGTCGTCCGTGGACATCTCCTTCATGCTTTCATGGCTCGAACTCGGAATCGGGTGCAATTCGATTTTGCAATGGCCGTACTGTCCCTTACCGCCGGTCTGCTTGATGTACTTGCCTTCCGCGATTGCTTTCTTGCGAATCGTCTCGCGATAAGCCACCTGAGGACGGCCGACGTTAGCTTGCACGGCGTATTCACGCAACATGCGGTCGACAATGATTTCGAGGTGCAACTCGCCCATACCGGAGATAAGCGTTTGCCCGGTGTCTGGTTCCGTGGAAACACGGAACGTCGGATCTTCCTGCGCCAGGCGCTGCAATGCCACGCCAAGCTTGTCCTGATCCGCTTTTGTTTTCGGCTCGATAGCCACCGAAATCACGGGAGCCGGAAAATCAATATTTTCCAGAATGATAGGCTTCGCTTCATCGCACAGCGTGTCGCCAGTGTTTACGCTCTTCAGCCCGACGCAGGCGCAAATATCGCCAGCATAGATTTCGTCGATCTCTTCGCGCTTGTTCGCGTGCATCTGGAGCAAACGGCTGATGCGCTCGCGCGAACCTTTGCCGGAATTCAGAACGTAGCTGCCGGATTTCAAAACGCCCGAGTACACGCGAATGTAGGTGACATGGCCGACGAACGGATCGGACATAATCTTGAAGGCCAGCGCGGCAAACGGCTGATCGTCCGAGGCACGCCGCAATGCCACTTCATCGGTGTCTGGATCCGTGCCTTCCACCGGAGGAACATCGACAGGCGACGGCAAATAATCAATCACCGCGTCGAGCAGCGGCTGAATGCCCTTGTTCTTGAACGCCGAACCAGCCAGCACCGGAACAATCTTCAAACCGAGCGTCGACTTCCGGATCGACCGGCGCATTTCTTCGAGCGACAGCGTGCCTTCGGTCAAATATTTGTCGATCACTTCGTCGTCGTGTTCCGCGATGTAATCCACCATCTTGCCGCGGTGCTCATCGTAGAACTTCTTGTCAATCGCGGAGCCTTTGAGAGCGGCGGCAACGTCCGGCCGCGAATCAACGAAGGCCTTATCCCAAAGTTTTTCGACTTCAAAAATTTCGAATTTCGCGCCGAGCGTCTCTTCGAGCCAAACAATTACTTTTTCTTCGAGGAAATCGATGATGCCGATGAAATTATCTTCGCGACCGAGAGGAAACTGGAGGGGAACGGGGTGGGCGCCGAGGCGTTGGCGAATGGTTCGAATGACGTGGTCAAAATCCGCGCCCATGCGGTCCATCTTGTTGACGAAACAAATGCGCGGCACGCGATACTTGTCGGCTTGACGCCATACAGTTTCGGACTGCGGCTGCACGCCGGCGACGGAATCGAACACGCAGACGGCGCCGTCCAAAACACGCAACGAGCGCTCCACTTCGACCGTGAAGTCTACGTGGCCTGGCGTATCGATAATGTTGACGCGGTATTTTTTGCCAAAGCGGTCCCACGAAGCGGTCGTCGCGGCGCTGGTGATCGTAATACCGCGCTCGCGCTCCTGCTCCATCCAATCCATGGTGGCGGTGCCTTCATCCACGGAACCGATCTTGTAGGTCACACCGGTATAGAACAGGATGCGCTCGGTCGACGTGGTTTTACCCGCGTCGATGTGCGCCATGATCCCGATGTTCCGCGTATCTTCGAGTTTGAAAACTCGTCCCATGATCTCTTGCGTCGCCCCTTTGGTTTCCGTTGCCATTAGTGCTTCTTTTGACTCTTTTCTACTACCGGTCTAAAGACCGGCCACTACATCTACCGCCGTCCATTCCAATTACCAGCGATAGTGCGCGAACGCCTTGTTCGCTTCCGCCATGCGGTGAACGTCTTCCTTCTTCTTGATGGCGCCGCCGCGCGCATTCGCTGCGTCAATCAACTCATCGGCGAGCTTGTCGATCATCGTCTTGCCCGCCCGCTCGCGCGAATACTGCAACAGCCAGCGAATCGCAAGCGATTGCCGCCGGAACGGATTCACTTCCACCGGAACCTGATAGTTCGCGCCGCCTACGCGACGTGTCTTGACTTCCAACGTAGGCTTCACGTTCTCGATGGCCTTCTTGAAAATCTTCAAGGCGTCGTCGTTCGTCTTCTTTGCAACCTGATCCATCGCGCCGTAAAACACGCGCTGCGCCGTCGACTTCTTGCCTTCCCACATCATCGAGCAGATAAACTTCTCCACGATGTCGCTGGCATAGACCGGGTCGGTCGCTTGTGAACGCCGGAAAACGAGTCCTTTGCGTGGCATTGCTCTTTATCGCTCCTGAATCTCTCTATTTCTTTTTCGTTATTTCTTTACTTCATTGCTTCGTTTATTTCTTACTTCGCAGCCGCAGCCTTAGGCCGCTTGGCCCCATACTTCGAACGTCCCTGCTTGCGATTCTCGACGCCCGCCGCGTCCAATGTCCCGCGCACGATGTGATACCGCACTCCCGGCAGATCCTTCACGCGGCCGCCGCGCACCAGCACGATCGAGTGCTCCTGCAAGTTGTGGCCGATACCAGGGATGTACGTCGTGACTTCCACGGAATTCGTTAGCCGCACGCGCGCCACCTTGCGCAAAGCCGAGTTCGGTTTCTTCGGTGTTTGCGTGTACACGCGAATGCACACACCGCGCTTTTCCGGGCAGCCAGCCAGCGCAGGCGACTTCGTCTTTACCAGAACCTTCTCACGTCCCATTCGAACTAGTTGTGAAAACGTCGGCACAGTCGTCCTCTTTATCTATGACCGCACAGCGGTCAACTTTATGCACGACCGCGAAGCGGTCGACTATGTGTGACCACACCACGGTCACCAAGTACGCGCAAAACATTCGTGGCTCTCGCAAGGCGCGCAAACAAAAATGCGCGAGAGCACACATCTGTGCTGAAAGGTCTACTGCGAATCCGGAGATACAACCAGCAAGAAACTCCGTACGCACTCCAGAAGGCAGAACTACGCTTCCGGCTTCATTTCGGAGAGGCTTACTCGGCTTTGCGGGACAGGCGTCCCATTCCGGCCGCTCTTCGATTCCATTCCGTCTTACTTTGTTCCGGAACCGAAGATAATTCCCTTCCAACCCACTCAACCGCTGCAACAACTTAGCGGTCGCCCTCGTCAGGGTAGAAACACCCCCGACAAAACGTAGAGTATAAGGTAAACAACGTGCTCTGTCAAATTTCTTTCATGAGCCCGCGAGATATCCCTGTGGAAATCAATCGCTTGCCGACTTCCGCGAATTTCTATTGTAACAGAGGCGAATCACAGCTCAAACAGTGGCAATTATTAGCCTGCCCTGAAGCAGCCTTATTCCAGCAAAAGACCTTCTAGAATTACCGCAAGCCATTGATAAAGATAACTTTAGTTTGTGTTGACGTCCCTTTTTTCTATGTCCGAGAAAGCCTTGGGCCACAAGCCAAAGGCCTTTAGCATGGCATCTTCATGTTGGGCGATCAGCATCCTAGCCGTCTTTTCTGGGGACCATGGCGAAGCAAATCGCTCAGGGCGGTCTGCAATCCAGTAAGCTGCAAGCGCCATTAGCGTCACGTCCTGCGCCAGGACATCTGGTTTTACAGCTTCCAGCGCATCTGCCGCCGAGTGATGCGTATATTGATAGTCCGGCGAATCCTGATCCATGTTGATGCCCGGCAACCCCGCCATCGAAAACGGCAGTGTGTCCGTGCCATCCTCCACTTTGTCGTCCACTTTCACTTCGCGGATATACGAGATCGCTGCAGCGAATTGTTTGAAGGCTTCCACCAAGTCGTCGCGGCCGCCCAATTGAAAAGACCTCACGGGCCCTTGCCCGTTATCCAGAATCAAACTGCCCAAATGATTCGCCAACTCTGCCTGGTGCTGCTTCACATAAGCGAACGAGCCATCGATCCCTTGCTCTTCTCCTGTGAACAAGACGAATCGAATCGTCCTCCGCGGTTTCATTCCGCTGCGCACAATCGCGTCGGCCGCTCCAAGAGTGCAGCTTGAGCCCATTCCATTGTCGGTTGATCCCTCGGAAAGATCCCACGAATCCAGGTGCCCTCCAACCACTACCACTTGCTCCGGATTTTCGCGCCCGCGAATTTCACCGACAACGTTCGCGCTCTCAACCGGCCCGTTGGTAAACGTATTTTGCACGTTGAAGTGCACGCGCGGTACCAACCCGCGCGAGAGATAGCGCTCCAACTGGCCCTGATCTTCGGCTGTCATCGAAACCACGGGAACCGCGAAGTCCGCGTCGAACCCAAGAATTCCGGTGTGAGTAAGGTTCATCCCTGCAGACTTCCCGCCACCTTGCCCGCCGATCACTGCAATGACTCCCACTTTTCCAGCGGCTCTCAGAAAATCGCCAAGTTGCGCGAATAGTTGGATGAAACTCTTATTCGGCTCTCCCCGCATTACGATCAGCGGGATCTTGCCGGTAAGGCGCGACATGTTTTTCATTTCGCCGTCGAGGTCGAAGAGGTTCACTGCAACTACGTCGCCTTCCGCGCCTCCCGCTGGCGTCGAACCCGTCCAGCCCATCGCGTCCACGTGCAGCGGCCTGCGGATCGGCGACAACATCTCCGCCTCTGCCGTCCCTCGCGTCCACCCACGCCACAATTGCCATTTTTCCGCGTGAACATTCTCGAGTCCGATGGCCTTCATCTTTGCCAGGCCCCATTCGACCGCTTTCTGCGCTTGCGGCGACCCTGTCACGCGCGCGCCCACGTCGTCGCTCAATTCCGTCAAATACTGATACGCATGGGAGTCCAGCATTCCCTCGCCAGCAATTTTTATGAGCGCAGGTTTCGTTCCGTCCTCATTAGGCCCTTTTGCCACCGACCTGTTCTGAGCACTCGCGCCAAGCGCCACCACCAGCGCCAGAAGCGCAATCCTCGCGAAAATCTTTGTCATTCCTAGTTCTCCTCTTGCCCCACGCGATTCGCCGCACAAAACTCTACCATGCCATCAGACGCACCACCCTCAAATCCGTTTCCGGTAGGGGCACGGCACGTTTACGCTGAGTTTCAAAGGGCCGTGCCCTCTTTTCTTCTCTTCTCCCGGGTCTGTTACGTTCGGAGCGATCGCAGGCAAACATCACTTCGCACTCGTGTATGGCGCGCAACGCCACAAAAGCCGCCGCTTTACGCGACTTCCACTCTCGCCCTAAACTTCCTTCGAGGCCATTGTGAAAGCCACTCGTTGTTTTCTCTCCGGGCTGTATCTTGCGGCAGCCATCTTCTTTTTCGGCGCGTCTGTTGCCAGACCGCAAGCCGCGCAAAGCCCGGCACAAAAACCTGCTGAAAAAAATCCCGAGAAAATCCAGGGGAAAAACCAGGAGAAGAACCAGGACAAATCCGCTGCAAAATCCGCGCCCAAAGTTCCCGCAGAAATTGAGCTTCTTGAAACTCGCATCCGCTTCGAAACCGACGGCTCCAGCCGCAAAGAAATCCACGCCCGCGTAAAGATCAACGACGAACTCGGCGCGCGCCAATTCGCTCGCCTCAATTTCGAATTCAACCGCGCCTTCGAACAAATCGAGATCCCGCTAGTTCGCATCACACACCCCAGTGGCGGCACCGCCGACGTCCTCCCCAGCGCCATCACCGACACTCCCAATCCCGCCGTTGTTAACGCCCCCGCCTACCAAGACGTCCGCGTCAAATCCGTCCGCATCCTCGGTCTCGAACCTGGCGACACTCTCGAATACCGCGTTATCACCACTGTCTCGCATCATCCGCTCGCACCGGATTTCTGGCTCGATCACTCTTTCGACCGGACTGGCGTCGTTTTGCAAGAAATCTTCGAGCTCGACCTGCCCGCCTCACGCAATCCCGGCATACGAATTAATCCCGCAACGCCCGCGACATCGATCGATAAATCCGGGGAAGGCGATGCTAGCGGCGCCATCTACCACTGGAGGATTGCCGCGAAGGATTTGCCGACAAAATCCGAAAATCTGAGCGCAGACAACGAGCAATCCGCACCAGATGTTTCGGTCTCAACCGAAGCGTGGGAGCCTCTTTCCATGCGGCTTGACGAAAAACTGACACCCGGCGCGAAGCCAATAGAATCTGCCAGTTCCACCGAAGAATCAACGCAAGAACTTTCGCGCAAACTCCCGCGTAGAACCCGAGGTCACAGCCAAAGCGCTTGAATTGACGAAAGAAGCTCAAACCAACCGAGCAAAGCTCCAAGCCTTATACGATTTCGTATCGCAGAAAATCAGAACCATCGATCTCCCGCTCGGCGCAATGGGGTTTGCCGTCAGGCCAGCAAAAGATGTCTTGGCTTCCGGCTACGCTACTCCAGAGGACAAGTTCGTTTTGTTTTCTGCGTTGGCGTCCGCACTGAAATTTGATGCCCATGCCGCTCTCACCGGCTACTGTGACGAAAAAGGTCTGCCTCGGCCTTCCGTTTTCAAGCATCTGCTGATTTCGGTAAACGATGGCAAGACCGATTTATGGCTGGATCCAAGCCTCGAAGTCGCACCTTTTGGCGTGATACCGGCAAATTCCGGCAAATGCGCGTTTGTTCTAAATCGCGCATTCGCCGTCATGAATTCAACTCCTCATGTATGGCGGCAACTGAACGCCGTGCTTCCATTCCCCTCGACCCAAAGGGTCACGATCGATGCAAGACTAAGCGCTGAAGGCAAGCTCGTCACGAAAGCAAAGTACGTGGTACGCGGCGACAACGAATTGCTGTTGCGTGTGGCGTTCCACCAAACTCCAAAGGAAGATTGGAAAAATGTTGCGCAACTTTTGGCGATGTCCGACGGCTTTCGCGGGCAAATCACAAACGTGACTACTTCGGACCCTTATGCAACACACGATCCGTTCGCCGTCGAGTACGAAATCACACAGCCGAAATTCGTGGACTGGTCAAAGAAGCCGCTTCGCATTCCCGCGCTTCTTCCTCTGCTCGGGATTCCTGATCCGCCGGCAAAGCCAGCGGCCGGTTCGGCACCTAAGCCGATCGATCTGGGCACGCCGCTTGATGTCGAAGTGACCGCAACGCTGCATTTGCCGGATGGTACCGTCGCTCAAGTCCCCGCGGGCACTTCCGTCGCGCGCGATTTCGCCACCTACACCTCGCAATATTCCGCGAAGGACGCGACCGTCACCGCTTCCCGCCATCTCAATTTTATCTTGAGGGAAATTCCCGCCGACCAGGCCGCCGACTACAACGCGTTCCTGCGCACAGTTCAAAATGACGAATCCCAGGCCTTTACGCTCGAGCGCGCCGAGCCAGCCACGGCAAAGCCGCAAACGCCATGATCACCGCCGACGCCATGCAAGGCTGGCACGACTTCTTCGTTGCCGAAGCCGGCGCGTCCGCCGCGCTTGCTGGTCTCCTCTTTGTCGCCATTTCTATCAACCTCACGCGCATTCTTGAGTATCGACATTTGCCTTCGCGCGCCGTCGAAGCGCTCCTCGCGATCCTGTCCGTCCTGGTCGTCTCGACCTTCGCACTCGTTCCAGCCCAATCGACACGTGTCTATGCCGTGGAAATCGGCGGTGCTGGCATCATGATATGGGCCATCCAAACAATCGCTCTGATCCGCACCTGGAAAGACGCGCATCCCCGCGCCAAAAGCACAGCGCGAATTCTCACCAACCAGCTACCGCCGCTTCCATTTGTGATCGCAGGTGTCTTGCTTGCCGCAGGCCATCCGACCGCAGTCTACTGGGTCGTCCCCGGAACACTGCTTTCGTTCGCCGCCGGCATTTTTGGCGCGTGGGTACTGCTAATCGAAATCCAACGCTGAATTAAGCTAAAAGGCAGGAACGACCCGGAGCATTCTTTGCTGTGAGCTGTCAGCTGTCAGCTATTTAATCTGCATCACTTCTTTTTCCTTCGCCGCGCTCAAATCCTCAATCTTCTTCGTCTCCGCGTGCGAAAGCTTTTCCAACTCATCCAGTGACCGCTTCTTGTCGTCCTCGCTGATCTTCTTATCCTTCTCAAGCTTCTCAATCGCTTCCTTCAAATCCCGCCGGATATTCCGCACTGCCGTGCGGTGATTCTCCAGCACCTTGTGCAGTTGCTTCACCAAATCTTTGCGCCGGTCTTCCGTCAACATGGGGATCGGGACGCGCACCACTTTCCCGTCATTCGTCGGATTCAAGCCCAATTCCGCCGCGCGAATCGCCTTGTCGATCAATGCCACCGCGCTCTGGTCCCACGGTGCAATCACAATCATGCTCGGATCGGGCACGGTCATCGAGCCCAGTTGGTTAACGGGCGTCGGCGTTCCGTAATAGTCCACGCGAACATTGTCCAACAGCGACGCATTCGCACGCCCAGTGCGAATCGTGGCCAGCTCCTTGCGAAAATCGTCAACCGCCTTCTCCATCCGCGTTCTTGCCGCTGCCATCGCGTCTTTGGTCGTAGCAATCGTCGTCATATCTTCCTCAGTCGCATTCGGTCTTTCAAAGCAAGTCGTTCTTCGTTTCCAATTTCGAGTTTCTAATTTCGAATTTCTCGAAACTTCGAATCTACGCCGGAGTCACCTTGGAACCCACGCGTTCGCCCATCACCACGCGCTTGATGTTTCCATGCTGATTCATGTTGAAAACCACGATAGGCATCCCGTTATCCATGCATAGCGAAATCGCCGTTGCATCCATCACCTTCAAATTCTGGTTCAACACGTCGCGATAGGTAATCGCCGCAAAAAATTTCGCCCCCGACACTTTCTCCGGGTCGGCATCAAAAATTCCATCCACGCGCGTTGCCTTCAAAATCACATCGGCCTTGATCTCCATCGCGCGCAATGCCGCCGCCGTATCCGTCGAAAAGTAAGGGTTCCCCGTCCCCGCGGCGAAAATCACGACGCGCTGCTTCTCGAGATGCCGCATCGCGCGCCGCCGGATAAACGGCTCGGAAACCTGATTCATCTCGATCGCGCTCAAAACCCGCGTAAACACGCCCAATTTTTCCAGGGCGTCCTGCAATGCCAACGCGTTGATGACGGTGGCCAGCATTCCCATGTAATCGCCGGTTGCGCGGTCAATCTCAAATCCCTTCTGCCGCGCACCGCGAAAAATATTTCCGCCGCCGACCATAATCGCGATCTCGATCCCCAGCGCGTGCACTTCTTTCAACTCCTGCGCAATCGCCTGAATCGTCTCGCCGTGAATTCCAAATCCCTGCGGACCCTGCAGCGACTCCCCTGAAAGTTTCAGCAATATGCGCCGGTAAGCCAGCTGCGCATGTCGCGGCGTTCTCTTCACGATTTTCTTTGCTGTCTTCCTCTGTGCGGCCATGGCCCCCCGGTCAGCGCCCAATAAAATCCTCGGAATTGTAACAAACTATCCCCGCCCCCGCACATTATGGAGTGCGGCAGCTCTGCTGCCGCTTTTAAAGCGCTACACTAGGGCTGCCCCGCTCCCAATCGGAACGTGCTCATAGGAACAAAAGAAGCCGTTCCATCTGAGTAAGGGGAAACGCAAACCAGCGTTCAGGCGTTTCATAAGTGGCCATCCGCGAGCGAACCCGCACAATGAGCACACCATGACCAGTCGGCGAATCTGCTATCTACTCTGGCCTCTCGCGGCCGCGTTTGTCATCGCTCCGCTCCACGCTCAAGCTCCCGCTCCCAGCGCTTCCGCCACCATACCCAAGATAAAAGTAGAAACGCGTGTAGTTCTCCTAGATGTCGTCGTGACCAATCACAAAGGCGAGACCATCCCAAACCTCCGCCGGGAAGATTTCAACATCGAGGAAGACGGCAAACCGCAATCCCTCTCCGCTTTCGACGAACACTCTCGCCACATCGCTCCGCCCGCCGACCTTCCTGCTCTGCCGCCAAACGTCTACACCAACGTGCAAGCCGTCAAACCCAGCGATTCCGTCAACGTCCTGTTGATCGATCTGCTGAACACGCAACCCTGGTCCCAGGAGGACGTGTGCAACCAGGCTGTTAAATATCTGAAAACGGTTTCGCCCGGCACGCGCCTCGCCATCTTCACGCTCAACACCCAGCAGCTCCGCCTCGCTCGCGGCTTCACTACGGATTTCTCCGGTCTTTCGGCTTCCTTGCAAGACAAATCCGGTGTCGTCCCCGAATCGTCGTGGCTCAACCAGACTCCCTCACGCACCGCCGCCGAGCTCAAGGGCCTCGAAACCATGATCATGATGCAAGCCGCGCCCGCCGCCGTGGGCGCCGTGCAACAGTACCTAGGCGAAGAAGTCGTCGCACGGGCCAGCGAGCGCACCGAGCTCACCCTGCAAGCCTTTCAGCACCTCGCGCGCTATCTTTCCGGCATTCCTGCGCGCAAAAACGTCGTCTGGTTTGCGGATTCTTTTCCCATCAGCTTCATTCCCAATGAGAAATCCCACGCCCCACAACATCAGCAACGCGTCCGGCAAACATCGGACATGCTCACTTCAGCGCAAATCTCCATCTATCCAGTTTCGGCACACGGCCTCGCAGGTGATCCCACATTCGAAGTCAGCGACATGCTCGGCAATACTCGCGAAAGCATGCTCTACAACCAAAGCACCAGCCAAATCGCCGCCGAAACCATCGCCCAGGAAACCGGGGGCCGCGCCTTCTACAACACCAACGCCCTCGACGTGGCCATGGCTAAAGCCATCGACGAAGGCTCGCACTATTACGCCTTGGCCTACGCTCCGACCAACAGCAAAACCGACGGCAGGTACCGCCGCATCGAAGTGAAACTTTCCAACCACGACTACAAGCTTTCCTACCGCCGCGGCTACTACGCTGATAAACCCGAGACGCGCCAATCCGTAGAATCGGGCGCCGAGGACCCGCTCATTCCACTTGTCGGTTTCGGCATGCCCAACTTCGATCAAATCACCTACGAAATTCAGGCTAACCCGCTTCAGCCGCAGCCCGCCTCGGACGCACGCCGCGCCGGCCTCAACACCGAATTGCAAGGGCCTTTCACGCGATTCGGCGTGGACCTCGCAGTCTCCCTGCAAAACTTCGCACTCGATTCCGCTCCCGATGGCGTGAAACACGGACGCCTCGAAGTGATCCTCGTTGCCTACGATCGCACCGGAAAAATCATCAACATCTCCAAGCGCACGAGCCGGCTTGCTCTTCCACCCCAAGACTTCCCCACCCTCCAGGCTAAAGGCCTTCCCGTGCATCTCGAAATTGACGTCCCGCCCGGCGACATCTACCTACGCACCGGGATCTACGATCTGAACTCCGGGAACGCCGGTACCCTCGGTCTCCCACTGGGAACCACTACTGTCTCGGATAGCGCGAAGAAATAGTTCCAATCCCCACCGGCGAACGCGAGCGACGAAATAATTCGGGCGATGGATGAACCGCGCAAATAAAAAAGAGCGCCCCGGTCGACCGGAACGCCCTGGAATACAGTCCTGAAGTTTTGTGTTACGCGCTGACAGGCGCCGGAACTGGTGCCGTCTCCGGTCCTGCTCCCCCCGGCCCGCCAATCTCGCCGACCTTGAAGCGCACGAACCGCCGAATGGAAATATTCTCTCCGAGCTTTGCGATCGCCGCTGTAATCATCTCGCCGATCGTCACGCTCTCGTCCTTGATGTAGTGCTGTTCGTACAAGCAGTTCTCTTCGTAAAACTTCTCCATCTTCCCGGTTGTAATCTTGTCGACCACGTTTTCCGGCTTACCGGTCGCCAGCGCCTGCGCGCGGTAAATATCGCGCTCCGTCGCCAGCATCTCCGGTGTCACTTCTTCGCGCCGCACATACCGCGGATCGAGCGCCGCAATGTGCATCGCGATGTCATGGCAAAGCTGTTGGAAAGCTTCCGTGCGCGCCACGAAGTCGGACTCGCAGTTGATTTCCACGAGCACGCCGATCTTTCCGCCCGCGTGGATATAGCTCCCCACGAGTCCTTCGCTCGCTTCGCGCTGCGCTTTCTTGGCCGCGGCTGCCTGGCCCTTTTTCCGCAAAATCTCGATGGCCTTATCGATGATTCCGCCTGCTTCCACGAGCGCCGCGCGGCAATCGCTGAATCCCGCGCCGGTCCGTTCGCGCAACTCTTTCACAAGATGTGCTGGAATCTGCATAGCTGGCTGTTGTGTGCTCATCCTTTTTCTCTTCGCTGATTGGCAATTTCTTATTTAGTGCTTTCACTTACAAAACGGCCCGCACCGAGTCGCTCGGCGCGGGCCTCTTGGATTTCTTACCCGCGCAATTTGTCTAACGTGATTCCGCGTCTGGCGGAACCGTTGCTTCGGTTGCCTCGGCGGGTTCAACAGGCGCATCCGGAGGAACTTCGACTACCGCACCCTCCACGAAGTCGCCTTCCTGCTTCTCGTATTGTTCGTAAGCGCTGGTATCCACATACTCCACGCCATCGACAATCGCCTGATCTTCCGCTGACTTCTGCTCGGCCACCTGCGATTGCTGATAAGCGGTATGCCCTTCGAGCACGGAATCCGCAATTTTCGTCGTGAAAAGCCGGATCGCGCGCAAAGCATCGTCGTTGCCTGGAATAATCCAGTCCACCACGTCCGGATCGCAATTCGTATCCACGACAGAAACCACCGGCACGCCCATGCGCCGTGCTTCCTTCACCGCGATCTCTTCCGCATTCGAATCGATCACGAACATCGCGTCCGGAAGCTGCGACATGTTCTCGATGCCTTCGAGGTTCTGGTTCAAGTGCTTCATCTCGCGGCCCAGCCGCGCCTTTTCCTTCTTTGAAAGTTCATTGATCCGGCCGTCTTCCGTCATGGCCTTCAGCAGCTTCAACCGCTTGATCGATTTCTGCAGCGTCGCCCAGTTCGTCAGGGTTCCGCCAAGCCAGCGATGGT
Organism: uncultured Acidobacteriota bacterium; assembly: GCA_963784015.1. Classification (GTDB taxonomy): domain Bacteria; phylum Acidobacteriota; class Terriglobia; order Acidiferrales; family UBA7541; genus Acidiferrum. The sequence goes on along the minus strand of CAWAPX010000013.1, from coordinate 647,308 downwards.
TCACGAAGAACGCACCGCAGCGCTTCGACTCCTCGGCGACAGCTTCCTGCGCCTGCCGCTTGGTTCCCACGAATAGGACTGCCTTGCCTTGCGCGGAAAGATCGCTAACAAACCGGCTAGCCTCGCGGAACATCTTGAGGGTCTTCTGCAGGTCAATAATGTGAATCCCGTTGCGCTCTCCGAAAATATATTCCTTCATCTTCGGATTCCAACGTCGCGTCTGGTGGCCGAAGTGAACTCCAGCCTCCAACAACTCTTTCATCGTAATTTCTACTGCCAAGTTTCCTCCTATTAGGATAGCTGTTTGCGGTGGCCGTTTTTGCCGCTGTAGGGGCCGGTCTTTAGACCGGTTCCGTTAGCGCCGAAAACAAACCACAGAACAACCTATTGCCGGCTCCTTGCCGGCCGTGATCTCGAAAGGTTTACTCGCGCAAACCCTCCGGAGCTCGTTGCAACCCCGGCGCAGCCGGGGCCCAAAACTCTACCGCTTCGTAAACTGGAAGCGTTTCCGCGCGCCCTTCTGCCCGTACTTCTTGCGTTCCTTCATACGGGAATCGCGCGTCAAAAATCCGTTCTTCCGCAAAGCCGGCCGCAGCTCCGGGTTGTACTTCGAGATCGCTCGCGCCAATCCCATTCGCACTGCTCCAGCCTGCCCGCCAACGCCGCCGCCATGCGCGGTTACCTTGACGTCCACCTGGTCAGCCAAACTCGTAAACTTCAGCGGCTCAATCGCATCATGCTTCCACGCATGATTCGGGAAATAGCTCTCCACTTCGCGCCCGTTCACCGTGAACTTGCCGCTACCAGCGCGCAAGAACACTCGAGCTACCGACTCTTTGCGCCGGCCCGTTCCAAGAAACCATGTTTGTGTGCCCGCCATGGGCGTACCAGTAGAACTCAACGTTCCTCCTAAAATAACCTGGTTCCAGACACCCGGAACCACTCAACTCCACGACGGTTTTGCTCCCTGCCTAAGGCACCACTTAGAGGTGACCACTACGCGGCCACACTTTTCAAGGAACAGCAACGTGCAGAATCCAGTGGCACAGACTTCAGTCTGTGCTCTTTCCTACTGTTCAAGGTGGCACAGACTTTAGTCTGTGCTCCTCGTTACAGCCACGGTGGGACAGACTTTCAGTCTGTCTTCCGTCCCAATCCTACGACGCAACCGCCTGCGGCTTCTGCCCAGCATGCCGCGCCAAACCAGCCGCATCCCGGTAAACCCGCAATTTCTTCGCTCGCCGGGCCCGCAGCTTGTTCTTGGGCAACATTCCAAGGACAGCCTCGCGAATCATCCATTCCGGCTTCGTCCCGCGCAGCCGCTTCGCTGGCACAGCCTTCAACCCGCCCGGATACCCGCTATGCGAGTAATAAATCTTCTGCTCGACCTTGTTCCCGGTCATGCGAACCTTGTCCGCATTGATCACCACTACGTGATCCCCTGAATCCAGGTACGGCGTAAAACTAGGCTTGTCCTTGCCCATCAGCATCCGCGCCACCTTCGTCGCCAGACGCCCCAACACCTGGTTCGTCGCATCAATCACAAACCAGTTCGCGCCCACTTTCAGCGCCTCCGCTTCTTCTCCCTTAGCTACGTACGTCCTCATCGCTCTCAGCCACACCTTTCCCTATAGAGACAAACGCTAATCTTAGAGTACAGCCAGCATCCTGTCAACGCGATTCCCCAAGGTAGCACAGCCACTCCTGGCTGTGTGCTTTTGTTGGGGCGACTCTCGTTCGGCTCCATCCAGGAAAAATAAACGAAAAATAAAAAAATAAAGCGCCAGCAAGAATATCTAGGCGCAAGAAAACTCAGCCATATATACTGCAACACTTTTCAGGAGCCCCAATGAAAATTCTATCGACGCTGGCAGTCATGCTCGTCACCGCGGTCGCCCTTCCATCTGCGCAGACTCCCGCCCCTCCCGCTCCAGCAAAAACAATCGTCATCCACGCCGGCCATCTCATCGCCGAACCCGGCAAGCCCGCCACCACAAATCAATCCATCATTATCGAGAACGGCAAAATCACCGCCATCAAAGACGGCTTCCTCCCCGGCGACACCGTCATCGACCTAAAAGACTCCTGGGTCATGCCCGGCCTAATCGACATGCACACCCACATCACCGGCGTCCTTGATCTCACCCAACCCATCGAGCCCGTCTTCATCCACGCCTATATGGGCCGCCCCGCCCAGATTGTTCTGGATATGCTTCCCCGCGTAAAAACTCTCCTCCTCAACGGCTTCACCACCATCCGAAATCTCGGCGATCCTTCCAGCACCGTCTACGATCTTCGCGACGCCATCAACAAAGGCTACGTCGCCGGTCCTCGCATCTTCGCCTGCGAACCGCAAATCGCCATCGACGGCGGCGACTACGACGCCTCCAAATGGGGTGTCCGCCGCGACCTCGAACAATTCGTCACCAACCGCGGCAATTGCTCCGGCGTAACCGAGTGCACCAAAGTCGTCCGCGAAGAAATCAACCGCGGCGCCGACGTCATCAAACTCCGCCAAGCCGGCACGCCCGCTCTCGACCCTAATGTTGAAATGATTGAGTCCGAAGCCGAAATAAAAGCCATCATCGACACCGCCCACAAGCTCAACCGAAAAGTCGCCGTCCACGTAGTAGGCAGCCCCGCTTTCCTACACATGGTCATCTCCGACGGCGCCGACACCATCGAGCACGGTCCGCTCGACGACGCCTCCATCGCCCAAATGAAACAACACGGCACCGCCTACACTCCCACTCTGCTCGCCGGCAAACTCGTCGACTACCGCTACGCAGACGGCGTCGCAGGCGTTGGCAAAGCCTATCGCGCGGGAGTACCCATCATCTTCGGCACGGACCTCGGCATCTTCGGCCCCGAGCGCAGCCACGAAGAATTCGCCCTGCTAGCCGCTGCTGGCGTCCCGCCCGACCAGGTCCTCCGTGCCGCCACATTAAACGCCGCCATCGCTCTCGGCCGCGGCGACACCCTCGGCTCCATCGCACCCGGCAAATTCGCCGACGTAATCGCCATGAAGATTGATCCCCTCACGCACATCGATCAGCTAGGCGCGCCAGGTAAAGTCACCTTCGTGATGAAGGATGGCCAGATATTTACCGACAAAAGTTACTGATATAGACTGACGCGGCGCTCGCTGACCTAGAGTTGTCTTCTATAATCCAGCAGGTCGCGGAGAGAGTGTCGTCAATAGAGGCCACCATGAAAAACTTCAGCGCCAAGTTGATTCTACTTTGCTTCACTTTTCTGTTGCTCGCTGCCGGCAATATGACGATCGCACAGGAGCCGCCAGCAAATGTCGCAGGCAATTGGACAATTCACTCGAAGGGACCTGATGGCAGAGACCGCACGCAAGTCATGCAAATCATTCAAGAGGGCGGCGTTATTACCGGTCATTACAAAGGTCCGGGCCAGCAGGGAGAACTACAAGGAACGATCAATCAGCAACACATCCTCTTCCACACGAAGACTCACACCGTACTGACTTTTCGAGGCAGGGTCGACGGCCCTCGCGTCGAAGGCACAGTCCAAGGCAGGACCATCAGTGGGACATACCGCGACGAACATGGACTAGGTCAATGGCACGCAGTTCGTTCCGAGTGACTAGCAGAATGCCGTAAACCGTACTGAGACTATCGAGAAGTTTCGCTACAGTTCATAGGCCGTCTTCAGAACCTCAGCTGCCGTCCTCAAGAGCTTGCCCCCTGGTCCAAACCAGGATCTTCGATCGTAGTAGTAATACCAGGGCACGCCGGAAAAGTAGTGTCGGAGCAGGGGAGCGCACATCATGGGGCACGGGATTCGTTCCGAGAATATCTGCAGAACCCGGAAGGCGGGCCTCGTCCGGAACCATTCGCCGGCTCTGCCTTCCGAATGAATGCCCACTTCTGCGTCGGGAGTTTCCGCGGGACCGAACTGTCTCAGCAATTCAGCGATTGTAGTATTCGGGTTTACCTGAATCTTCTCAAGGCCTTCTTTGTCTCGATACAACCACGCCGTGACATTGATCGCGCCCAGATATTTCGCAGGTGTCAAACGCGGATTGTTCACCATCCGGAAATTTAGAGCCGCCTCCGGTAGACGGGGGTCGCACCGGGGACTGTGGATCGGTTGCGAAGACGGAACTTTGGGCAATGCCAACTCCCGACCGTTCCCCCCCAAGTCAGCTACTACAGGTTCAGGGAAATCGCCAGGCCAGACTCCACGGAATATACCACGGCGTTTTTGCAGAAACTATTAGGATTCGCCGATTCACGCAAGGCGGCGCAAGTCACCCATTTACAGCGTTTTCTGCGGAGCAGCACGCCCAATCGTTTTCGTTCGCAATTCTTGCTCATTCAGCTTAAAATTTAATTCCCCCCTCAGAGTCCTGCCCACGTCTATTTCCCGCCCTCTGAAAGACCGCAGGCTGGGTTACACATTGAGAAGCCCTGCGACTCCATCAAGAAGATTTACCTCGCGAGTCGAGACACCCGCAAATGTCTGGGTCGATTGGCGCTGTGCTGGGATTGAAGACATTTCGCGGGTTGGGAATATGAGTTTGGGCGGTTTGTTTATTGAGACACAAGCATCAAAAGGCTTGGGTTCCACAGTGAAGCTGGAATTTCTCGTCGAAGAAGGACAAATCAGAGCGGACGGGATAGTAAGGCGAGTGGAGCCCGGTCGCGGGCTGGCACTGAAGTTTACAGCAGTGAGCGAACAAGACAGGCCACGCCTCGCCAAATTGATGGTCAGGATTCGCCAATCATCCTGACCTGTGGATGCCCGACTTCGCTTGCCTTCCAATCGTCTTAATGGAATAATTCCGGCATGGTCATAGGCGATAGACTCAAAGAGCTTCGTGAACAAAAGAAATTCAGCCAAGGCGACATAGAGAAGCGCACTGGACTTCTGCGCTGCTACGTTTCCCGTGTTGAGAACGGCCACACTGTCCCGGCTGTCGAGACACTGGAAAAATTTGCTCGCGCATTGGAAGTGCCCGTGTATCAACTCTTTTACGATGGTGAAGAGCCTCCAAAGCTCCCCACTCTAATAAAGCGCAAGTCTTCCGACGACCTCGTATGGGGTAGTTCAGGGAAGGATGCAAAATTCCTGAATAAACTTCGCCGACTGTTGGGCAAGGCCAGCGAGGACGACCGCAAGCTTATCTTATATACGCTCCAAAAGATGGCCCGGTAGTAGCAGGCGGGTAGACCGCACGATCTCGTTCCCAGTCTGCGATCCCCTCGATCGAACGAGAGAATTTACACCGCTTGCAAATCAAAATAACGCGGAGGGTGCCCCATCCTTGCGGGTTTGGTTTTCGCAAGGGTGGGTCTTTCCTTTTCTTACTTTTTTTCCCTTACTAATCCACAACAGCATTTTTCGGTGGGCAGCCCCGACGTTTTCCCGCGCGCTATGCGCTGTAGTTCGCCACAACTCGTGCCACTTTTCCAGTCGCTGACAGTTCCATGAATTCTCCCGTGCGTGTCCCCTTTTGATTGAGGTAACAGAGCACCACACTGTTTAGGCCCCAGAACACGTTCTCAAGCTTGAAGTAGAGTTCGGGGTAAGCCGCAAGCCCTCGCTGAAAGTAAGCCCTCAAGTTTGCCTTCCCAACCACCTTGCCATCCGCTGTCCCCAAAAGCTGCGCGGCCACCGGCGAAGTCAACTCCACGTCCTCCTCATAGTGCGTCAAAATCAACTCCAGATCATGAGCGTTCCAAGCCCCCACCCAATGTTCAGCCAACTTCCAAGCCTCGTCTCGCGTCATCCCCGTCCCCTCCAGTCATAAGTTACTACCCGCTCGCCAATCGTCACCAGCCACTCGCCAGTTCCTCATATAGTCCCAAGTTGTCATCGCGCCTGCCCTAAGGGAAGACGAAGGGAGCAAAGCGAGGGATCTGCTTTTTCCCCTACTTGCTTTTTTCCATCACGCATGGGGTGCACCTCATACTCCCAATATCCGAGGGTAGGGGCACGGCACGCCGTGCCCGTCTGCATCGTCTCCCTCGCCGGGTTCGCCCACTTCGTCCGCCTCGCTCCAACGTGCGCGCGAACCATTCTTTGCTCAGCGTCCGCTCCACGCGTTCGGGTTTTTTGCTCCGCTTTCGACTTTCAACTGTTGATCGAAGCCCCCGACTCGGTCGGGACAGTCAACTTGTTTTCCTACGCCTCCACGTGCGCCAAAAATCGTGGTGCCTTCCTGAATTTCGTCGCCTGCTCAAAGCTGTACGCCAGCTTGATCAGAACCGGCTCGCTCCATGCCCGCCCAAAAAACGAAATCCCCACCGGCAAACCGAAATCAAATCCCGCCGTCACATTGATATTCGGATAACCCGCCACCGCCGCAAACTCCGAGCTTCCTCCGCCAAACGAGTCTCCGTTCACGATGTCCGTCAGCCAAGCCGGGCCGCCCGTCGGAGCAACAATCGCATCGAGTTTGTGCTTGTCCATCGTCTTGTCGATCCCCTCTTTGCCGGCCAGCTCATGATTCTTCGCAATCGCTTCGACGTACTCTCTGGTCGTCAGCGGCCCCTTAGCCTCCGCCGCCAGAAAATTCTCCTGGCCAAAATACGGCATCTCTTTCGCCGCATTTTTGTCGTTGAACTCGATGATCTCCTTCAAGGTTTTCACCGGCGTATTTGGTCCGAGCCACGCCAGGTACGCATTCAAATCGGCTTTCAGTTCGTACATGAACCCGAGAAATTCGGTTTCACCGAACTTGCCAGACGTCTCGAACTCCACTGGATCCACCAACGTCGCCCCTTGCTTCTTCATCGCTTCGAGGGCATTCTCCATCAACTTGTCCACCGCTGGATTGAACCCAAACGCTTTTCGCAGCACACCGATCCGCGCGCCTTTCAATCCGTCGGCGTTCAAGAACTGCGTATAGTCCTTGAAGAATTTTCCATCGCTGGCCACTGTCGCCTTGTCGTCCACATCTCCGCCGGCAATCGCTCCCAGCAAAATCGCCGCATCGCGTACCGTGCGGCACATCGGTCCAGCCGTATCCTGCGTATGCGAAATCGGAATAATCCTGCTTCGGCTCACCAGCCCAACCGTCGGCTTGATCCCCACCAACCCATTCGCCGACGAGGGGCAGACGATCGATCCATCCGTCTCCGTCCCGATTCCAATCGCCGCGAAGTTCGAGGAGATTCCCGCACCCGTTCCAGAGCTCGATCCGCAAGGATTCCTGTCCAGCGCATACGGATTTTTCGTCTGCCCTCCGCGCCCGCTCCATCCGCTTATCGAGTGATTTGACCGGATGTTCGCCCACTCGCTCAAATTTGTTTTCCCAAAAATGACGGCGCCCGCTTCGCGCAATTTCTGAACGATGAACGCGTCGCGCGGCGGCTTCGATCCCACCAGCGCCAAAGATCCCGCCGTCGTCTGCATTCGGTCGGCCGTTGCGATGTTGTCTTTGATCAGGACAGGAATTCCGTGCAGCGGCCCGCGCGGCCCTTTTTCTTTTCGCTCTTTGTCCAAAGCCTCCGCAATTTCCAGCGCATCCGGATTTATTTCAATCACGCTGTTGACGCTCGGCCCGCTCTTGTCGATCGCAGCAATCCGCGCCAGGTATTTCTCGGCGATCGAATGCGCCGTGTATTTTCCAGACTTCATTCCGTCCTGCAATTCGCCAATCGTAATTTCGTCCAACTCAAACGCCGGGACGTCCGCGGCCACCTCGCTCCCGCGCGCCGCTGCAAACACTGGCTGCAAAACCGGACCAGCCGCAGCCGCTACTCCCCCAAGCAAACTAGCCTGCAAAAATGTCCGCCGCCCAGGCGTCCCGCCCGCGCCATTGGGTCGACTAACATCCCCGGATTTCGCTCCGCCCACCGTCGCTTTGCCGAATCTGCCTTCCGTCTCTTTTTTCATGTTTATACCCCCCGCCTCTCTCCCCCGAACGAAGAGCACAGATAGTACGTTAAATAGTTCTCTTTTCCCCTCTAAAATCCCGCTTTCCCTGGGGTTTACGCCCAGGAACACCCAACAAGAAAATATTTTCCCTAGGGCCCAGGCTCCGTTACAATTCTTCTTACGCGGAGTCCCCCCGTAGTCGGTTTGCCATGCAGCTGACTTACTCAAACGGCCCACTGCCTCGTCAGCCGCGCCGCCCAGGCGCAGGGAAAATCTCGCGCTCCAATCGGTTCACCGCTCCCGCCATACTATTTTTCAGTTTTGCGATTTTCGGCGCCACCGTTTCGCGCGCGCAAGACCAGCAAGATCAAAGCGTCGCGGAAGCCGCTCGTCAAGAACGCGCTCGCAAACAGGAACAACAAAAAAGCGCCAAGCACGTTTACACCGAAGAAGATCTCAAGCACCCGAACATTCTGACTCCGGAAGACCGCGCGCAAATCGAAGCGAAGAAAAATGAATGCGCCCAGAAAAACAATTGCGCGCCCGGCGCTCCGCAAAACCTGCCGGCGGCTCTCGACGCAAATTCACAGACTCCAGGAACTTCTCTCGCTCCCGGAACTTCTCTCGGCGAAGTCGCGCGTCAGCTTCGCAAGCAAAAAGAATTGCAAGCGCTGAAACCAAAACAAACGGAACCGTTCCATCTTCCGTTCTCCACTCCCGCACTCGCCTCTCCGATTTTGCCGGAGCGTCCCGCGATCCATCCTCCGGCTCAACCGGTTCTCCGTCCGAACACCTCATCGCCCAAAATGCCATCAAATGTTTTTCGCCGCGATCCATTCTCCGCTGTTCCCGTTCGTCCCGAAGTTCCCCGGATGGAAATTGTTCGTCCAGAAATTCGCCGCTCTGAAAAATCTCCGAACGTTCGTGAAACCGTCCGTCCCGAAGTTCACACGGATGCCCACGCATCCGGCCGTGAAAATATTCGTCCAACGGCTCGTCCGAAAGTCAGCGGCGACGTTCAGCCGAAAGTTCGCGAGGATGTCGTCCCCGTCGTTCCTCTAACGGCTCATCCAGATTTTAGTAAAGTTGTTCGCCCAACTCTTCGCGCTCGTGGTCGGCTCATGACTCCAGCGCAGCCAAAAATTTCTTCTGGACTCGCGTTTCCGAGTATCCTCATTCAACCGATGCAGCCGCCCACTCCTCCTTCCAAGCCCGTACAACCGGCCGCCCCGTCCAATCCGGCACAACCCGTCGCCCCCGGCTCAACGGTTCGCCCGCTCCAACCGCAATCCGTTCTTCACCCCCCCACGATTTCCATACAAAATGTCATCACCGTGCAGCCCGGCGATTCCCTTTGGAAGCTGGCGCAAAAGACCCTCGGCCGCGGCAATCGCTATACCGAACTCCTGGCCATCAATCCGAGCGTCGTCAACCCCAGCCAGATCCGCGCTGGTGCCCAGCTCAATCTGCCTATTGTCTCTGCAATCCCGGCATCAACAGGCATTGCCTCGAATAGCGCCGCCTCCACGATCGAAGTCCGCAAGGGAGACACCCTCTGGACGCTGGCAAAGTCCAACTTGGGCCGCTCATCCGCCTGGACCTGCCTAGCCGCCGCCAATGCGTCCATTAGCGACCCCAATCGCATTTACGAGGGCCAGAATCTGATCTTGCCGCGCGATTGCTCCTCTTCGCCAGCGGTTCCCTCCTCTCCCCGCGCTCAAGGTTCTGCAGTAAGGCCATAACTCGAAACAGACCGCCATGAACGTCGCCCGCTCTAGCCCAATAGTAAGTGTTTTGTTGTCTCATATTTACGAGCCCGCCCCGAGGCCCGTAGGCTCCGTATTCCAATTCGGCTACAATATTTGTTTACTGGCTGCTATAACCCAGCCGGTTGAGATCGAGGAGCGCGCGTGATCCACAGCAAAGTCTTTCACAACGAAAGCCTGCTACCCATTGAAAAGGTTAGGCTTTCGCCGGGGCAAGCGGGACTAGTTTGCGGCTGGGGACTTTTTACTACCCTGCGCATTTTCCACGGCGAAGCTTTCGCCTATGAACGCCACTGGCGGCGCCTGGAAAAAGATGCGGCGATCATTCACCTTCCGATGCCTTACACTTCGGCCAAGGTTCGCCTCAATCTGCACGAAGTGATTCGCGCCAATCAAGTGTCGGAAGGCGCCGCGCGCATTTATCTGATCTATAACCAGGTTGGATTTTGGCAGAGCGACGAAAAAAATCCCGAAGTCGATTTGATTATTTACACGGCACCGCTTCCGCAATATCGCGAACCGGTTCGGCTCGCTCTTCGCGAGCAGGGACGCCACGCCGCTTCGCCTCTGGCCGGCGTAAAGACTACTTCGTGGTTGCAGAATGTTTGGTCTGTCGCCGAAGCACAAAAAGAAGGATTCGATGAAGTTGTTCTTCTCAACGAGCGCGGAGAAATTGCGGAATGCACGGCGGCAAATATTTTCGCAGTGAAAAATGGAAAAGTTCTCACGCCACCTTTGAATTCTGGCTGTCTTGAAGGCGTGACACGTGGGATTCTTTTCGAGATCGCACCCGAAGCGGGAGTTGCGGTGATCGAGCAATCTCTTCGGCCGGAAGATCTTTATTCCGCTGACGAAGTGTTCATCACTTCCACGAATCGAAATCTCATTGGTGTTGGGGAAATCAATGGGCACAAAATCGCTACTGCCCCAGGGCCCGTTACTCACCAGCTTAACGATCTCTTTGACGCCTACGTCTCCGACTACGTCACGCGCCGGTTGGCCACGGCTTCTCACTGACGAAGTAAAGAAGTACGGGAATAAAGAAGCAAAGAAGAACTAAAGATAACGCAGAGGCGCAGAGTACGCGGAGCCTCGCAGAGAAAAAAGCAGATTCCTCGCTTCGCTCGGAATGACATTTTTCCAATAGGCCAGCTTCATAGACCAGTTTTCTTGAGGAGACAGACTGAAGTCTATCCCACTGAAGTATCCCCCCTCTGGCTTCTCTTGACAATCGAGAGAAGCGGCGTAATACTTCCCTCGACTCTCTAGAGGAGAAACTGAAAGACTGCCAGGCTCAGCATGGCTTCCCAGGACAAACGATGACAGATACTTCCGCGACGCTTGTGCAAGGCACGCTTGACATGCTCATTCTGAAAACGCTGGCGCTGGAGCCGCTGCATGGGTGGGGCATTTCGCAGAGGATTCAGCAGTTGAGCCATGGCGTGTTTGAGGTGAATCCCGGGTCACTTTTTCCGGCGTTCCGACGGCTCGAACGCGCAGGGCTTCTGGAGTGCGAATGGAAAACCTCCGAGAACAACCGGCGCGCGAAATATTATTCGCTGACAAAATCTGGGCGGCAAAAACTGAAAAGCGAAACGAAAGAGTGGGAGCGGCAGGTCGCGGCGATTGCGAGGATTTTGCAGACGGCTTCCTAGGTTGGTTGCTCGCGGAGATACAGAGGGAAGAAAAGGCAGAATCCTCGCTCCGGTCCCTTCGAGGCTCGGGGCAATCGTAATGACATTTTTTTGATGCTGGAAATGGGCTTGGTTTTTTAGAGCTTGGAAACGCTGGGGCGCATCGTGCTGCGCACCTACGAGGATATTGGGGCGGTATGAAGAGCGGGCACGGCGTACCGTGCCCCTACGGGGGAGCGATGTGGAAAAACTTTTGGGGCGGGGTGCGTGGGCTGTTGGGAAAGCGGCGAGTGGAGCGGGAGCTTGATGATGAGCTGCGCGATTTTCTGGAAATGTCGACTGTCGAGAAAATGCGTGGCGGGATGACCCGCGAAGAGGCTCAACGGGCGGCGCGGATGGAGATGGGTGGGGTGGAGGTAGTGAAGGAGGACGTGCGCTCGGCTAGTTGGGAGACGCATATTGAAACGCTTTGGAGCGATTTGCGATTTGGGGCGCGGTTGTTGCGGTTCAATCCGGTGTTTGCGGGGGCGGCGATTCTTTCTCTCGCACTGGGGATTGGGGCGAACACGGCGATTTTTCAATTGCTCGACGCGGTGCGGCTGCGGACGCTGCCAGTGAAGAATCCGCAGGAATTGGCGAGCGTGCGAATCGATCAGCGCCAGGGAACCAGCGGAAGTTCCAGGGGGCGCTACTCCGAGCTTACCTATGCGATGTGGGAACAAATCCGGGCCCAGCAACAAGGGTTTTCTAACGTTTTTGCGTTCAGCCCGACGGAATTCAACATTTCACCTTCCGGGCAAGTTCATGACGTGCAGGCACTCTGGGTGAGCGGAGAATTTTTTGAGACGCTCGGCGTTGTGCCCGCGGTTGGCCGGCTGCTCACCGAGGCCGACGATCATCCTGGCTGCGCTTCTTCTGGTGTGGTGATCAGCCATTCTTTCTGGCAACACGAATATGGCGGAGACCGGTCGGTGGTAGGACGGACGGTTAGCATCGACCGGCATCCGTTTCCAATCCTTGGCGTCGCACCGCCGGGATTTTATGGCGTGGAGATGGGGCGCTATTTCGATATTGCGGCGCCTCTCTGCGCCGAGCCGATCGTGGAGGGAAGCGAAGATGCGATGCTACCGAGGCCGGATGGCTGGTGGCTGGCAGCGATGGGACGGCTGAAGCCCGGGTGGAGCGTGGAGCGGGCGTCGGCGCAGATGAAGGCGATATCTCCGGGCCTGTTTGAAGCGACATTGCCACCGGAGTTCAATCCAGAACAGGCGAAACGCTTCCTGGCATATCGTTTGGGGGCATTCCCGGCGGGCACGGGCGTTTCCGACCTTCGCGAGGACTATGAGAATCCGCTGTGGCTGCTGCTGGGTCTTGGGGCGCTGGTGCTGGTGATTGCGTCGGCAAACCTGGCGAACCTGCTGCTGGCCCGCGCGAGCGCTCGGGAAAAAGAGATGGGAATGCGTATGGCCATCGGGGCCAGCCGGTGGCGGCTGATCCGGCAATTGCTAGCGGAGAGCCTGCTACTCGCGGGGATTGGCGCATTTCTCGGCGCATTGCTGGCACGCAGCTTGAGCCAAGTGTTAGTGGCATCTTTAAGCACGGAGAACAATCCCTTGTTTGTGGATTTGGGAACCGACTGGCGCGTGCTGGGATTCACGATTGGGCTGGCCGTGGCTACTTGCGTTCTTTTCGGACTGGCACCGGCGATGAGGGCCACGAATGTGTCGCCCGGGTTGGTACTGAAAGAGAGCGGAAGAGGGACAACGGAAGGACGCTCGCGGTTCGGATTGCGGCGCATTCTTGTGGTATCGCAGATAGCGCTTTCGCTGACGCTGCTGGTCGGCGCCCTGCTGTTTGCGCGAAGTCTGGGCAAACTGGCTTCGGTGGACACGGGGTTTCAGCGCGACGGCATCCTTGTCACGGACATCGATTTCACGAGTCTGAACCTTCCCACGGAGCGGCGCATTCCTTTTGCGAAGGAGTTGCTCGATCGCGTGCGGGCAATTCCCGGTGTGGAGTCCGCAGCAATATCGAAAATCGTGCCGCTGAGCGGGGACGGAGAAGCTCACGACATTCTTCCAGGAGTTTCGGGAATCCCAGAGGGAAAGATCTCTTCCGCGGTGTTCAACCGGGTAAGCCCGGGTTTTTTTGAGACGTTGCGCACGCCGATGATTGCGGGGCGTGATTTCGACGAGCATGACGTGGGGGGCGCGCCATTGGTGGCAATCGTGAACGAATCGTTCGCGAAAAAATTCATAAAGGATAAGAACCCGGTTGGGACAATGCTGCGGGTTCGGCGAATGAGCAAAATTTCAGGGCCGTACGAAATCGTGGGGTTGGTTAAAGATACGAAGTACGCGGACCTGCGCGAGACGGCCCAATATATTTTGTACACGCCATTGGCGCAACTCGATCGGCCGGACGCGGACGCGCTGATCTTGATTCGGTCGAATGCGCCTGTTTCCGCGCTGATTTCGTCGGTGAAGAGTGTGGCAAACGGGGCAAATCCGGATATGGATGTAAGTTTCGATGTGCTTCGTCGAATGATTGAAGAAGGATTGCTGCGAGACCGGTTGATGGCGCGGCTTTCGGGATTTTTTGGGATACTCGCGGTTTTGCTCGCAGTGATTGGATTGTACGGAGTGATTTCCTATATGGTGGCGAGACGGCGGAATGAGATTGGAATTCGGATGTCGCTGGGAGCGGATCGACGGTCGATTATTGCGCTGGTGCTGCGAGAATCTTTGTTGTTGCTGGCGGTTGGCTTGGGGTTGGGAATCGGGCTTGCGTTGGCGGCTTCGCGTGCGGCGAGTTCCCTGCTCTTTGGGTTGAAGCCGCACGACGCGGCGACGTTTTTGATGGCCACGGTCATCCTCGCGGTGATCGCGCTGGCGGCGAGTTATATTCCGGCGCTGCGCGCTTCTAGGCTTGATCCTTTGGAGGCGCTGCGGCACGAATAGATTTGCGTGAGGGAGAAGAGAAAGAAAGAAAGAGAGAAAGAAAAGGATAACGCAGAGGCACAGAGTACGCAGAGGCGCGCAGAGAAGAAAAAGCGGATTCCTCGCTACGTTCGGAATGGCATTGAATTGTGGTTGTGGCTGGCTCATTTTTGTTCTGGCAACTAGATTACGAAATTGGAAACTATCACCGTCGCAGGAAAAATGGCGCGACGGAACCTACGGTGCCGTCGCCTTGACGGCGCGAGGGGCTTTTTGGCGGGTGCGTGCTACAATTCCGTCGCGAGCATCCCAATGCCGGACACAGCATCTATTTCGATGGGCGGTGCAGTCCTTGAAGTCGTCTCACCAGACGGCGCGCGGCGGTACGTCCGCGTGACGCAGACACCATTTTTGATCGGGCGCGGCGCGGAAACGGGCAACCATCTTCAACTCTCCGACCGGCGCATTTCGCGGAATTGCGCGGCTCTCGTTATCGAAGCGGGGCGCTTGTACATCGAAGATCGCGGGCAGCGCCGGGGACTTTTCATCAACGGCGAGAAAGTGGAAAGCCGGCTGCTGAATGACGGCGACTCGATCAGTTTCGGTCTTGAAGATTCCTACGAGATTGTTTTTCGATCCGGCACGTCGAGCGGCGAGGAGTCGCTTCCGAATCTGCTCACACGCATCGAGCACATTACCAGTTCGGAGCCAGTGGGCGGCGGCCTTCGCAAGCTCAATCTGCTGCTCGAAGCTACAACGCTTCTCCACTCGCAGCTTCCGCTTGATTCCGTGCTTGGAACGATGCTGGATCATGCCGTTTCCGTGACGGATGCGGACCGCGGGATGCTTCTCGAGGCGGATGCTACAGGAGCGTTGAAAGTGCGCCTTGCCCGGCGTACTGGCGGGCTGCGCCTTCCGCCGGAAAGTATTACGCCGAGCCAAACGGCCATTCAGCTCGCCTTGCGCCAGCATTCCCCAGTTGTCACCGAAGACATCGAACGCGCGGAAATGGATCTGCAATCCGCGCAGAGCATCATCGCTCAGCGGCTTCGCGCCGTCGTCGTGATTCCTCTGTTTGCCGTGCACCGTGCCAGCTCTCCGGATTCAAGTTCGACTCCTGCATATGGGCATTCGCTCGGCGTCCTTTATCTCGATTCGCGGCGCCCTGCCGCTTTCTCAAAACTCGACCGGCAGATTCTGGACGCGCTGGCTGCTGACGCCGCAAGCATTCTGGACAATGCCCGCCTGGTCGTACGCGAACGCGAGCGGCAGCGCATGGAAGAGCAAATCAACATCGCGCGCGACATACAGCAGGCGCTGCTGCCGCGGAATTTTCCCGATCACCCGCACCTTGCCGTTGCGGGCGTCAACTATCCGTGTCTATCGGTCGGAGGAGACTACTTCGACGTCTTCCCGCTGGACAACAATCGCACGGCGTTCCTGATTGCCGACGTTTCGGGTAAAGGACTCGGCGCAGCTCTCCTGACCACAATGCTTCAGGGCGCGCTTTCCGCCATGACTCTGGGCACCGATCCGGCGCGCGTGTTTAACCACGTGAATCGGTTTCTCTGCGATCACGCCGAAGTGGGCCGCTACGCCACCATGTTCTTTGGAATTCTGGATGACGACGGACACCTGGAATTCATCAACGCCGGCCATCCTTCTCCTTTTCTGATTCGGCATGGCGTGGCTGAAGAGCCTTTTAGCGAGGGTTCTTATCCGGTCGGGCTGGTTCCGGAAGCAGAGTACACAACGGCTCGCTTGAAACTTGAACCTGGCGACACGATTGTCCTTTTCAGCGATGGCGTGACCGAAGCTATGGATCCCGACGAAGAGCTTTTCGGCGTTCCACGACTCCGCGAGGTCCTTACTGGGCAGACCGAGTGTCCGCTCGATCAACTTCAGAAATGCGTTCTCGAGGCCGTGGAGAACTTCGCGCGCGGAGCAAGCCAGGCAGACGACCTCACGCTGCTTATTGTTCGATACCGCGCCGCTGGCGCTCGCGCCACGACGGATACGGACGCCGCGCCCGCCGCCCAATCGGTTTCCGCCTAACTTGGCAGAATAGGTACTCGTCATGCAAGCCCAAAGCATTCTCTAACTGTCATTGAATGATATATTTGCGACAGGTTTGGTTGAAGTCTGAGGAGCTCGGCCTCGGCCGGCACCTAAGATCTTCGGAACGCTCTCTCCGCAAGATAGACGATTTTGTGTATCTTTCTATCGCGCTCTTTCGTCCAATGCTTGACTTCGCAGCGATTCGGAAGTATCTAGGAGCGCTGTGTGCAGTCTGTTTGTCTCTATTTCAGGGGATACGATGCAGCCTACCCGCAGAGACTTTCTGAAGTTCACTACGATAGGCGGGGCGGCCGCCGCCGTTTTCGGTTTCGACCTGCAGCCCGCCTACGCGCAACTCCGAGTCCTTAAAATCGCACGCGCCAGTGAAACGCGGTCGACGTGTCCTTACTGCGCGGTGGGTTGCGGGACGATTATCTACACCATTGGAGACAAGGCAAAGAACGTGACGGCGCAAGTAGTTCACGTTGAAGGCGATCCGGACCACCCGACGAACCGCGGAACGTTGTGCCCTAAGGGTGCGTCGCTCGAACAAGACATCCTCAATGATCGCAGGCTTCTGAAACCGCAAGTGCGGCGGCCGGGCGGTACGCAATGGGAAGATATTTCGTGGGATGACGCGCTAAACGAAATTGCCGCCCGGATCAAGAAGACGCGCGACGACAGCTTCATTGAGAAGGACGCCAAAGGAATCACCGTTAACCGGACGGAAGCGATCTCATGGATCGGCGGTTGCACGGACACGAATGAGTTCAATTTTCTGGTGGTGAAAGCGATGCGCGCCCTGGGGGTCGTGCATTTAGAAAATCAGGCCAGGGTTTGACACGGCCCCACGGTCTCAAGTTTGGGACCAACGTTTGGACGGGGCGCAATGACGAATGGCTGGGTGGATATGAAGAACACCGACATGATGCTCATCATGGGCGGGAATCCAGCTGAGAATCATCCCTGCGGATTTAAATGGGCCATTGAAGCGAAGCGCACGCGCAGCGCGAAGATGATTTCCGTCGACCCGCGATTCACGCGCACCTCTTCCGTTGCAGACATGTTTTGTCAGATTCGCGCGGGAACGGATATAGCCTTTCTAGGCGGCATGATCAACTACGCGATCGAAAACAACCGGATCGCGAAAGAATATCTCGTTAATTATACGAACGCGGCGTTTGTCATTAAAAGCGACTTCAAGCTGCCTGCGGATACAGACGGCGTATTCTCCGGGTTTGACGCAACCAAGTTCAGTTACGACAAATCGACATGGAATTATGACGCGGCGGGTGGCGGAGCGCACAACGCGGCCGCAGCGGGGACGCCTGCAGGGTTACCTGGA
This sequence comes from uncultured Acidobacteriota bacterium, assembly GCA_963784015.1. Lineage (GTDB taxonomy): Bacteria > Acidobacteriota > Terriglobia > Acidiferrales > UBA7541 > Acidiferrum. Next base: position 629,712 of record CAWAPX010000013.1, on the reverse strand, counting down.
AGCGTGGAGTACGACCTGACGCTGCAGAATCCGAACTGCGTGTTCCAGCTTTTGAAGAAACACTACTCGCGGTACACGCCGGAAATCATCGAGCGCATCACCGGAATTCCCAAGGAACAATTCTTAAAAGCGGCTGAGCTTTTTACGTCGATTCGTAAAGACGGCGACATGAAGAAGGCCGGAACGATTATTTATGCCGTGGGATGGACGCATCACAGTTTCGGCACGCAAATCATTCGAACGGCGGCGATGCTGCAACTGCTGCTCGGAAATGTGGGCCGCGCCGGCGGAGGCGTCAACGCGCTTCGCGGACATTCGAACATTCAGGGCGCCACGGACATGGCTGGATTGTTCGACAGTTTGCCCGGGTATTTGAAAGTGCCAACGCCAGGCGATGCTTCTTTCGATGCCTGGATGAAGCGAGCGACGCCTACGGCTTCCAAACCGGCGCCGTGGGATTCGTGGAACTATTACAGCAACACTTCAAAGTTCACTGTGAGCCTGATGAAGTCGCTCTACGGAGATGCGGCCACGAAGCAGAACGATTGGGCGTTCGATTATCTACCGAAAGTAGACAGGGATTATTCGTGGACGAACTTGTGGAACAACATGTACAACGGCATCGTCAAAGGCATGCTGGCTTTTGGCATGAACGGCGTGGCCATCGGGCCGGACTCGAATAAGAATATCGACGCGTTGAAGAAAGCGGATTGGCTTGTGGTTGGGGAAATTTATCCGGACGAGACCAGTGAGTTCTGGAAGTCGCCTCGGGTGATCGCGCAAGGCGACGTGAAGCAGATTCAGACGACGGTGTACCGGCTGCCGTGCGCGGGCTTTGCGGAGAAAGATGGATCGTTTACAAATTCTGCGCGCTGGCTGCTATGGAAAAACGCCGCGGTTCCTACGCCGGGAGATTGCCGGCTGGATCAGGCGATCGTCGCGCAGATCTTCCTGAAAGTTCGGGAGCTCTATAAAAAAGAAGGCGGTAAATTCCCCGATCCGATCCTGAATCTGACCTGGAACTACACGACGCCTCAGAGCCCGGCATTGAGCGAAGTATTGAAGGAGCTTAATGGCAAGGCGCTGGCCGATCTGGAAGACCCGGCTACCAAAGTTCAGATTAAGGCTGGCCAGCAGCTTCCCGGCTTTGCCTGGTTGAAGGACGACGGAACGACCGCTTGTGGAAACTGGATTTATTCGGGGTCGTTTACGGAAGCGGGCAATCAGACGGCGCGGCGCGATCCATCTGATCCATCCAACATGGGCGTGCATCCAGGTTGGGGATGGTCGTGGCCGGCGAATCGGCGAGTGCTTTATAACAGGGCTTCGTGCGACGTGGACGGCAAGCCATGGGATCCGACACGGAAGCAAGTCTGGTGGAACGAAGGCGCGCAGAAGTGGGTCGGTAATGACGTTCCGGATTTCAAGGTGGATTCCAAACCCAAGGATCACATGGGGCCGTTCATCATGAATCCGGAAGGTGTGGGGCGGATTTTCGCACCACTGGCGGCTTTTGCGGACGGGCCTTTCCCCGAGTTTTACGAGCCGATCGAGAGCCCCATCGACAACCTGTTTCATGCGGAGCGCACGCATAATCCGGTGGTTACGAAATTCAAGGATGCTGACGACAAATTTGGGACAGTCAAGGAAGGATTCAACGTGGTGTGCACCACGTTCCGCTTGACGGAGCACTATCACTATTGGACCAAGAATAATCCGATGAACGTGCAGCTCGTGCCCGAGCCATTTATTGAAATGGCTGCTGAAATGGCGGATGAGATGGGGATTCGCGGCGGAGAACACGTGAAAGTTTCCAGCGCGCGAGGCGACTACATAGCGAAGGCTATGGTGACCAAGCGCATTAAATCGATGATGATCGACGGCAAAAAAACCTACCAAATAGGTATTCCCTTGCATTGGGGATACCGCGGCATAGCCGAGGATGAGGGCAAGACTGCGAAAACTTTGGTGAACGCGCTTTCGCATACAGCGGTGGACCCGAACGCACACACGCCGGAATTCAAGGGTTTCCTCGTGAAAGTGGAGAAGGTCTAGGGACGCGCATGAGCCAAGCCACATTACGCGTTCAGAAGATTTCGGGACACGCGGGGAGCGTTCCGGGGCAGGACGCTCAGCGCGAATTCACCGTCTGCAAACTAATTGATACCACTACGTGCATCGGCTGCAAGGCTTGCGAAGTGGCGTGCATGGAGTGGAACGATTTGCCGTTCGGCGAAACGGTGTTCGACAACACGTATCAGACGATGCCGGAGACGCGCTGGAATTATTGGAATTTGATTCTCTTCAACGAGCATGAGAAAGAAGATGGCTCGCTGATGTGGCTGATGCGCAAGAACCAGTGCATGCATTGCGCGGACCCGGGTTGCCTGGCAGCCTGCCCCGCCGATGGCGCGATCGTGCAATACACAAACGGGATTGTCGATTTTCAACAGGCAAATTGCATCGGGTGCGGTTACTGCATAACCGGTTGCCCGTTCGACATTCCAAAGATGAATCCGAAGACGAATCGCGTGTTTAAATGCACGCTTTGCGCGGATCGAGTGCAAGAAAGCCTTGAGCCAGCGTGCATTAAGTCTTGCCCCACGGGCTGTCTGCACTTTGGAAGCAAAGAGGACATGCTGGATACCGCGGAGAAACGCGCGAAGCAACTACGCACTGACTACAATTTCCCGAATGCGGGGGTGTACGATCCACCAGGCGTGGGCATGCGCGACGGCCGCCCCGATCAACGAGGGACGAGCGTCATTTATGTGTTACATGACGCGACCAAGCCTGAGCTTTACGGCGGACTGCCGTCGAATCCGAGCATTCCGTGGTCCGTGAAGCTTTGGAAGGGTCCGCTGAAGTGGCTGGGAAATGCGGCGATGATCGGCGGGATCGTCGGACTCGTGGTGCACTACCTGCGGTTTGGACCGAAGGAACGTGAAGAGACGATCAAGGAACCGCATGAAGGAGCGGAACCGTGAGCGAAACCGAACAAGCTGTGCCGCCCGGGCACGTGTTGCGCTACAACTTCAAGGAACGGATCACGCATTGGGTTGCCGCGGGATCCTACCTCTATTTGCTTTTTACCGGCTTGGCGTTCTGGTCGCCGTGGCTCTTCTGGCTTGCGGCGGTTTTCGGCGGCGGGCAGATTTCGCGCATGCTACACCCGTGGGTTGGGTTGGTTTTCGCTGTTTGCGTGGTAGTGATGTATGCCATGTGGGCAGCGCACATGCATGTGGACGAGAACGATAAACGTTGGTTCAAATCCGTCAATTACTACGTTCAGAATGAAGACGAAAACATGCCTCCCGCGGGCCGCTATAACGCAGGACAGAAATCGCTCTTCTGGGGTTTTGTGGTTTGCATGGTGCTGCTGTTGCTCAGCGGATTCGTGCTGTGGTTCACGGAGTATATTCCGTGGAGCTTGCGTTATTTGCGGTACATCGCGGTTTTGGTGCACGCGTCATCAGCGCTGTTGACGATCGGGCTTTTTCTGATTCACGTGTACATGGGAGTTTTCGCCGAACGCGGCGCACTGGACTCCATGGTTCATGGCGACGTTACCATGCACTTCGTCAAACGCTATCACCCAGCCTGGTATGAAGAGATTACAGGGCAGCCTGCTTCTCCGAAAAAATGACGTCCCAACAAGCCGTGGGCAACGAGTACGACGCGAGAATCCGGCGCGCCGAAAAACTCATCGCTGACAAATCCTCCGCGAGCGAACTGCTTTCGTTTTACAAGCGAATCGCGAGCTTTCAAAAGACCTTTCTGGGACAAATTTCTGACGCCGGAAAACAACAGCCGGCGCTTCAGCAATTTGGATCCTTGCGTGAAGGCTTGGACCTTACGCTGCTACTTCCGCACTTTCGTAATTTCCTTTCGCTCGTGGAACAAAACGCTCCGAACGCGCTCGCGGCGGCGGCGAGAGAGATTGCGGCAATGCCGTCCGATGCGTGGATCTCCCTGCTCACGGCCTATTGGGAACTCGGTGGGCTCTTCGACCAGGAGATTGGGGCCTTTGCGCAGTTTTTCCCTCGCGCATTTTTGCAGCCCTACGCTGCCTATGTTGCGGGACGGACTGCGGTACCACCCGTGTTGGCGACGCCGCGAGTGTGCCCTTTGTGTGGCGGAAGAGCGCTGTTTGGAGTATTGCGTGTCGAGGGCGACGGCGGGAAGCGCTCCATGGTGTGTTCTTTTTGCGGATATGAATGGGAGTTTCGGCGGATTCTTTGCCCCACTTGCGGAGAGGAAGAAGAGAAGAAGCTTCCTGTTTATGTGGCGGAGCAGTTTCCGCATATTCGCGTGGAGGCTTGCGAGACTTGCAAGTTTTTTGTTCGAACGATTGATCTTACGAAGGATGGACACGCGGTGCCGGTAGTGGACGATCTTGGGGCGATTCCTTTGACGCTGTGGGCGCACGAGCATGGTTACAGCAGGCTTCAGCCGAATCTTTTTGGTAGTTGAGAGCGATTCTCTAGAGAAATTCAGTTTTTGATTCCCGCGCCTGACACCAATCCGGGCGGGGCAAGCCCCGCCCCTACAAAAAGCGGGAGAAGAAGAAAAAGAAAGAGGGCACGATGTATCGTGCCCCTACGAGCTCAGCGTGGATCCTACCTACGCATGGGGGAGATTGGTAACTGTGCCTGTGGGCGGGGCGTCAGGAACTTGTGGGGCGGGTTGGAAATTTTCGCGTTTCAGGCGTGTGTCGCCGTTGACGTACGCGGTGATGTCGGCGCCTTTTGGAAAGGTAACGTCTTTTCCGTGCATCACGGGAATGACCATACCCGCTGTGGAACTTGAGCCTTTGGCTTCGCCGCCGGAGCGTAAGACGGCCTCTTGATTGTTGGCGAGGTGGACGCTCCTGACGAGCACGCCGAGTTTGCCGCCGCGGCCCAAGGCTTTTTTGGGTTCGGCCTCGTTGACGACGCCGACGGCGTTTGCGCCTTTGGCAATTACGAGAAAACCATCCACCACTACATCTTCCGAGACTTCAAGACCCACTTCATCGCCGACCTGGGCGTCAGCGGAAGAGAGGGCTTTGCCAAGTTTCATATGAACGGGAGTGCTATCGAGCAAAATAAGAAATTGGGTCGAAGCGGGAACGCCAGCCGGAGCGTCCGTCTTTTTGGCGGGAGAGTCATACGCCATTTTCTCTCTTGGTGTGTCCTTGGTGGGAGCTAAGACTGGTTTCGCTCCCGGAGCGGTCTTTAGCAAAAGCAAGAAATCGATGGGGATGTAACCTGTTTGGCCGTCAGCGGTGCGAACGCCGAAATATTGATCGTAGCGGCCGGTGACCTCGACTTGCTGGCCGCATTGCAGAGTGGCGCGAATATCAAGCGTGGTCATGGAACTGTATAGATAGACGAAATCGCCGGCACGGGTGCACTGGACCTGGCCGACACCCTGCGCTCTGCAAACTGCAGGCGCGATGAGGCACGCGAGGAGACAAAACAGCCGCGATGGCCACTTCTTTGGTGTGCAAGAAAAGTGATCAAGCTTAGAGTTCACATTCTTATCCAAACGTAATAGACACCGTTGTGGCAATAGAGCGGTGGGCAGCACTGTTCATAAAGAGATACTCCAGCTTGATGGAGAGCCACTGGATAAAGGCCAAAGATTCAGTGACAGGAGTGGTGAATAAAGAGTGGGGGGAGGTAATGGGTATTTAGATTTTGTCCGCTTCGACGCTTACACCTTTCCAGAACGCGATTCGGCCTTTGATTTCCTTCGCGGCTGGGCTTGGTTCGGGATAATACCAAGCGGCGTTTTCGTTTTTCATGCCATCGACTTCGACGTGATAGTAGTGGGCCGTGCCTTTCCAAGGGCAGATGGAGGTGTGCGCGCTGGATTTCAGGAAAGTTTTCGTGACGGAATCGGGAGGGAAATATTGATTGCCCTCGACGACGACGGTATCGTTGCTTTCCGCGATGACTTTGCCACCCCAGACGGCTTTTGCCATGTTGCCTGCTCCTCGTGCTCGATCGCGACAGTTGCGCGATGAAATTTAGCTTACCTTAGGCTTGGATGCGGGGAACATGAAAACGGTTCGAGCAAAGAAACAAAGATGGACCTTTGTAGCAAGGGTGCGGTAAGGCTGGACAACGATTGCGCGGCGCGCTGATCAATAATCTGCCGCCCGGGCGCTTCTGTTAGAATCGGCACGCAGCGGGAGGATAGAGATGGCTGAACAGAGTTTTCAAAGTCATGCGAAATGGCTACCACCGTTTCATTTTTTTGTTTTGCCTGTGTTGCTGATCAACATCGGATTTCAGATTTATTGGTGCGTGAAAACGTGGTTCTCAGTGAGCGGAGTGCTTTCCGTGGTTGTCGCGGTGGCACTATTTATGGGAATCGGGATAGCACGCGGGATGGCCTTGAAAGTGCAGGACCGCGTGATTCGTCTCGAGGAACGGCTGCGGTTCGAACGCATACTACCGGCGGACTTGCACCCGCGCATCGGGGAATTTACGACTGACCAGCTTGTGGCGCTGCGGTTCGCGAGCAATTCGGAATTGCCGGAGCTTGCGCGGAAGGTGCTGGAGGAAAAGTTGAACGATCGAAAAGCGATCAAGCAAATGATTAAAACTTGGCGTCCCGATTTCGCGCGCGCGTGATTCGCGGAAATACGTCGATCGAGCAGGCGGGGCCAGCCTCGCCCCTACGGAGCATGAACTACTTCAGCGAGCCACTGCGGCTGCGGCGGCCCCTTCAATCTCGGTAATTTCTTCCGCTGAAAGTTTTAGATCGCCGGCGCGCATTACGCCTTCGGCTTGCTTGGCGTTGCGGGCTCCGACGATCGCTCCAGTGACAGCGGGATTGCTGAGGACCCACGCGATGGCCACTTCGCCGGGGTTGCGACCGTGGAGTGAGCCGACTTTACGGAGACGCTCGACGAGGTCAATGTTTTTGGAGAGGCGCGGTTCGCGAAACTCGGGACTCTTGCTGCGGAAATCGTCCGGGAGGAGGGCAGCAGCGCGTTCGCGCGTCATTGCGCCGGTGAGTAGTCCGGAAGCCATGGGAGCGTAGGCGATCGCACCGATGCCCTGCTGTTTGCAATAGGGCAGGATTTCTTTATCGACTGCGCGGCGAATCAGAGAATAGGGCGGTTGCAAGGACGTGACTGGGGCAATTTTTTCGGCGCGCTTTATTTGTTCCACGTTGAAGTTTGAGACGCCGATCCAGCGAACTTTGCCTTCTTTTTGCAGGGCGACCATGGTTTGCCAGGCTTCTTCGAGACCGGGGCCGTTGTCGGAAGGCGGCCAGTGCATTTGGTAGAGGTCGATTACTTCGATTTGAAGGCGGCGCAGGCTGTCTTCGCATTCGCGGCGGATGGATGCAGCGGTATGGTTCTGCGTGACGTGGCCTTGGTCGTCCCAGCGGAGAACACATTTTGTGAAAACGTAAGGCCGCGGGCCGAGCCAATCCTTTAGTGCTTGCGCAACCATTTCTTCGGAGTGGCCGATGCCGTAGACGGCGGCGGTGTCGATCCAATTCACGCCGAGTTCGAGGGAGCGATGGATGGCGGCGATGGAGTCGGCATCTTCCTGGTGTCCCCAGGCGAAGTCCCAACCGCTTCCCCCGATGGCCCAGGCGCCGTAGCCGACCGGCGTGATTTGCAGATCGGAATTGCCGAGTTTGCGCGTTTCCATGTTTCGTGACCTCGCGTTTAGATTGAGCGCTGCGGCGCGCGCTTTTTCTGCAAGTGGAATTCTACATTGCATGAGATGAAGAGCGAGAGGGTTTGGTTAGGAGGAGAATCGAGAGGTTAGCGGCAGAAGAAATAGGGGTAGGAGAAGAACAAAGGGGAAAAAGAAAGAGAGCACGATGTATCGTGCCCCTACAAGTGCGGGAAGTTTATTAGTTGGCGGTGTAGGCGGCGTCTAGTGAGACGTTTTCCCCGTCGGGGTTTGTGATAGTCACGCGCTGCGCGCCTGTGTTGAGGGCAGGAGTCACTAAATTTAGTGTGTTCATATCCGTGAAAGTGACTGCGGCTGACTTTCCGCCAACGGTCACGGTTGTTCCGGTTTGAAAGCCGCTGCCACGGACGGTCAGAGTTGTCCCGCCGGCAGCGGGGCCACTCGCCGGAGTCAGAGTGCCAATTCCAAGGGGGACGCTTGCAAGCGTGACGATGGTGACGCCTGCGTTTTGCGCAGTGCCGTCGGTGGAGGTGATGGCGAAGAGGCGCTGGCCGTTTTCATCGGTAGAAAGAAAGCTGCCGTGAAACGCGTCAACGTCCGTCATGAATTGTTGCGGCAAGAGAATGCGCAAGCGGAGTTGGCCGCTGTGCGCATCGAGGATGTCCACGCCGCCTTTCACGCCAGCGTTTCCCGCGGGGCCCGTGAGAAACGGTTGGTAGATGAGGGCGCCGCTGGGGTGGAAAGTCATTCCGGGCACTTGATTGCGGCCGGGGATTTGAGCGAGCTCGGGAATGGCGGGGACTGCGGCGAGAGATAGATCAATCCCGCGAATTTCGGTAGTGCCGTTCGCCTGGAGAGCAAGCATGGTTCCATCTGATGAGGCAGCGAGATCTGTGGCGGAATCATTTGCGGTGAAGGTTGAAAATTGATTTGGCGAGGCTGAATTCCAGAGGGCGAGCGGACCACCAGGTGCGTTTGCGAATGCGACGAACACCTGATCGCCATTGCCGTTCGATTGCACGAGGGGGGCGCCAGTGAGACTGGTGATTTCGGACTGCGCGGCGGGTTGAATGGTCGGGGGACTGGCGCTGAGATTCAGCTGTCCGAGGCAAGAAGTGCAGGAGCCGGAGGAGGCGGACTCCGCGCTTAGTCCGACAAAAATGTTTTGCGTGCTTGTGGGGGCCACGCGCGCGGGACCTGAGTTTGCGAAGCCAGCAACGCCGCCGACCGGGACACTCGTACCCGCGTCGTTATCTGGATCGAGAAGGTAGATGTTTTGCGCGGCGAAATCGGCGACAACGAGTTGGGTACCGTCGGGAGTGAGAGCCAGGCCACGGAGTTCGGCCGTGGGAGGAGGACCGCCGGGCGGTTCGATTCCAGTCCCGTGAAAAGCAGCGGCGACAAGATCGAAAACGTCGACATGATCAATGTTGCTGAGATAGAGCCACTGGCGAGACTGATCGTAAATAATGAATTTGTCGAAAGCTGGTTTCGCGTAGAAATTCTCGCTTTGCAAATATTGAAATGATTTCGAAATGGTGGTTGATCCGGCGGGTGAGGTGATGACGATATCGGCTTTGCCAGCTGTTCCGGGGGGTGTTTGCAGAGTGATGCACTCCACGGAAAATGGATAGGTCGCGTCGAGTCCGAGAGCCGACGCAATCGATGTGACATTTTCAGTTTGTTGCACGGTAGCAACGGAACCACCAATTGTGACGATGACTTTGGTTGGATCGGTACCGAAACCATAACCGTATATTTGAATGGTATCGCCGCCGGTCGGAGCTCCTGCGTTGGGCAGAATTAGTAGAACTTGCGGACCGTAACTGAACGAGTCGGGAGCGAGTGCTATCCATCCGCTGGGGAAATAGGCCGTGATATTCACGGGACCGTTTGCGGCGTTTGCGGGAGAGGTTGCGTCGATCTGCGTGCCGCTGGCGACAGTGGCGTTGCTGACGAACTGGCTGCTGAAAAGCACTTGAGCAGTAGATTCAAAGTTTTGTCCGGCAAGAATCGTGGCGTTTCCACCAGCGTTGGCGCCTTCGGAAGGCTGCGCGGCCGGAGGAGCAGCGAAGACAGGAGCAGTAGACGGAAGAGAGCCAGAACTTGCAGCATCTAGAAAAGCGACGCCTCGATTGGCGACTCCAAAAAGAAGATTTGTGGAGTCCACATCTTCGATTTCCGTGCGCCTCCCAGCAAGCCACAGATCGGGTACTTGTCCGATAAAGGCGAGACTGTGGCCATCCAAGGCAGTGATAACGGGCGGGGCGGCAGCGTTTTCGCTAACGTACAAATATTGGCCGTCGCGAGAAAAAACCATGCCGTTCACAACCGATGTTGTGTAAGAGCCCTCTGGATTTAGAGAGCCATCCAAAAGCAGCACTTGCGTGCTTCCGTTCGAAACGAAAACAGCCGCGTAGCGCGAGCCATCGGGATTTGCGGCGACGAGAGAAATTGTGCCAGTGCCTAGGCCGTGCGGTCCGGCGAGAACGTTTCCGTTTGCATCGAAGATGGCGAGTTCACCGCTGGCATCACTTGCGGCGACCACAATTTTGGTTTGGTCGCCGGTTCGCGCCATGGCTCCAAGGCCATTTTGAAAAACCTGCGGCGCGGAGGAGGTTAGGTTCGTCAGCGTATTCGAGGAAGGGTTCCAAAGAGCGAGTAGTGCTTCTCCCGTTTGGGATTGACGGAGGCGCATCATTAAATTGCCATTGGAGAGTGCGAGCAATCCTTCGGGGCGATCGAACAATGTATTGGGAAGAGGTTGCAGACCGGCTATTTCGTAACGAGCTTTGACTTGCAACGATGATGTATCGATCGCGGCCACCTGTTCGGTTACAGTGCCAATCCAAACGGTGGTGCCGTCCGCCGAAAGATCAGCGCTGCTTGCGCCGGGAACGCTGACTTGGGCGGCGCGGGAGGCGGTGGTCGACGAGAAAACTTCGACGCGATTCATCGCGCGGTTGGCCGCGAAAACGAGTTGATGAGCCGGATCGTACGCGATGTGCCGGTGATGAGGCTCGCCAGCAGGGTCGTCCATCGCAGGAGTCGAATCCGTTCTGGCGTAGGTGGTTCGCGGGAGATTGGCGACAACTCCGCCTTGAATCGTGAGCGCGAGATTTGCGGCATGCGAGAGAGCCCCGCTGGTGCCCGTGGCGACAATCGCCGAGTTTCCCGTTGCGGTATTTGGCGCAGCGGACAAAAGCACAGGGATGCTCGAACCGGCGGCGACACTGAATGGACTAAAGGGATTTGAGATGACGCCGGCAGGCAAACCGCTGAGAGTGACCTGGACGGAACCTGTGAAGCCGTTGAGCGGGTTCACGGACAACGTTATCGCGGAGCTCGTGGCACCTTGCTGAAGGTTTAGAGAATTCGCGGAAAACCCGATGGAGAAATCAGGTTGCGCAGGCGGAGGCGGCGGAGGAGGCAGCGTCTGAACGCTGGAAGAACCGCCGCCGCAGCCGAAGGATGCGAGTAAATAAAGACCAAATAACAAATCCGGGGCGCATCGTCTGGGCAGTGTCATTGAGAGGCCCCACGTTCCCTGCGGGTTCCAGGCTGAAGGAGACTTACCGTGGAGAGAAAGCGGCAAGAGCCGGGACGCGCGGAGTTGAGAGGATTACGGGGAACAAATTAAATCCAATAGCGTTAATTGTCAAGTTGAGAAATATTATAGGAGCGAGGAAGAAAGAGCGGAAAAAATCAAAGGGCGGCGAGGACTGAATGTCCACGCCGCCCCGAGGAAAACTAAAATAGTGAAATGTAAATTAAATGGTCTTCGTTGCTGGAGCGCCGACGGGAGCGTTCGAGCTCTTTGCAAAAGCGCTCTGTGACGAATCCTTCTCAGAGCTCTTATCGATCTCGATAGAGCCTTTGAAGTAGGCACCGTCTTCGATCATGATGCGGGCGGTCGTGAGATCGCCGTTGACGGAGCCATCCTTCTTGATTTCGATACGGTCCTTAGCGCGAAGGTTTCCCTTCACTGTGCCGTACACCACCACCTCGCGGGCGATGATATCGGCGGTGACCTTTGCGGTAGTTCCGACGGTCAGCTTCCGCTCATCAAGCTGGATCAGTCCTTCGACCGAGCCGTCGATCAGCAGATCCTCGTTGCCGGAGATCTCGCCTTTCACGTGCAGGCTGGCCCCGAGCCGCGCGGTAGCGCGGTCCGCGGTTGCACCCAATGGACGCATGGCATCTGTACTCATTGCGGGTTTATCCTCCCAAGTCGCCGGAGCGGACTTCGGCGGCTGATTCGATGGAAAATTTTTCTGCTCCGGTTGCGCGCTTTGTGGCGTGTCCGGTTTCTTATTACCCCACATCGGTCCCTCCCAAAGGGATAGCACCACCCCGCGCAGAAAGTCGCTTGGGGTATTGCAAACTGTATTCCTCAGTATGGCGGACGGCAAATGCAGTCTTCAATGGCCGTTCGTGAAAGTAACTAGACTTTAGGACAGTATGTTCGACGGCTCTTCGCGGTTAAGGATGGGTAAAGTTTTGGTCGTACGGATGGAGAGAGGCTAGGAGCTTGCCCTCTCCGGGACTGGTTGCATGGCCAAAAAGTCAGCTTGAAATCTTTTTGAATAAGAGTCCAAGAGTTCCTGCACACGTCCGGGCTTGGCCGATTTGAGGACGAAACCAGCGTGATGGTATTTGGTGATGCGATAGACGATTTCGGGATCGTTGTAGGCGGAAGTGTCGGGGCGCTCCTGGCGAGCAAGGGAAACGAGGACACCGGCATAATCGTGGCTCGTGGGCGGCAATTGATAAGGCTGTTTCCCTGCCCCTACTTCGAGACGCGCCCATTCGCGCCAAAGATTAATTCCAGTGGCAGCTTCAATGACATCGGAAATGTAGGCGCCGCCGACGCGAGCGGCAACCTCCAGGAAATAAAACTTTCCGTCGGAGTTTGCTTTCAGAAACTCGGCGTGGGTGACACCTCGGAGGAAGCCCAGTTCATCGAGGACTTTGCGATTCATTTCGAGCAGAGTTTTTACGTCGGCGGAATCGCGCGGAAGAGTGCGCGTGGTGAAAACGCCACCTTGATGCGAGGTTTCGAGCGGAGGCGCGCCGTACGCGTGAACTTCCGCGAAGACGACTTCGCGCTCCGAGGCCACGCTGTCGACGTGGTAGACGCTGCCTGGAATGAATTGCTCGAGCAGGTAAGTAGATTGCGCATCGCCGAGCTGTTCGAGCCAGGGCCAGAGCTGGGCGGGCTCGTGAATCTTTTTCATGCCGATGCCGGACGCTTGCGAGCGCGGCTTGAGCAGCCAAGGGGCGGGGACGCGGGCCATGAACTCGCGCAAGGCGTCGTAATTGAGAACGGGAACGAAGTCCGGGACGGCGATGCCTGTTTCTCTTGCGCGGGCACGCATGGCGAGTTTGTCGCGGAAATAACGGACAGTAGTCAGGCCCATGCCGGGAATGCGCAGATGTTCGCGAAGGGCCGACACATTTTCCATGTCGAATTCGTCGAGGGCCACGATGCGGTCGATGGGCTGCGATCTAGCAGCGAAGCTCACGGCATTGATGAGCTGTTGTGTCGGAAGTTCTTCCGGCATGAAGAACATTTCGTCAATGGACTCGCGCGGCCAATCCGCGTCGCGAAGTTTTTCGACCGTTAGCAGAAGAACGCGGCAGCCGATCGCTTTGCAGGTGCGCAGAAATTCCTGACCCTTTTCGTAAGAGCTGACACAGAGGATGGTGAGAGGACGGCTCTCTGGCATCGATGACCTCTGAATTCGGAGCGACGGGTCCGGGAACGCCAACCATCCGCCGCGCGACAGGTGCGGATTATACGTCGGTCTAGCGGACGGGATACAAAAATTGAAGAAATGGGCCGACGCGCTGGGCCCAGGCCGCTTCGTTGTGCTCGGCACCTTCAACGCGCTGATAGTGGAGGTCGCGGCCGAGTTGCCAGCCCTTTTGCAAAAGGACGTCGCGAAATTGTTCGACATCCTGGACGATACGAGGACCTTCGCGAGTGCCGATATCCAGCCAGATGCTGGGGCGCGGATTCACATTGGCCGTCTCCGCAAAGCGATGCATAACCCGCTGGTTCCACCAAACGGAAGGCGAAAGAGCGGCAATCTTTCCAAAAAATTGCGGGAGCTTGAGGCCGAGATAGAGAGAAACGAGGCCGCCGAGCGAAGAGCCTCCAATACCGGTTTTTTCGGGGCCGGAGATAGTGCGGTACTCCCGTTCGACGAAAGGCTTTACTTCTTCGATCAGGAATTTGGCGTAACGATCCGCGCGGCCGCCGCCGAGTTTGGGGACATGCGTGGGCGTGTACTCGCGAATGCGGGCTTTCGTGTTGTACATCCCTACGATGATGAGCGGTTCGACGGCGCCGGAGCAGATGGATTGGTCGGCGGTTTGGCCGACGTGCCAATCCATGCCGGGAATGAAAGAGGTTGCGCCATCAAAAAGATTTTGGCCATCCTGAAGATAGAGGACGGGAAAGTGGCGGCCCGGCTGATCATCGTAGCCGGGCGGGAGATAGATGATGAGGTCGCGCTGGTTTCTGAGAAAGCGCGAACGGAAACCTTCGTGCTTGCGGAGATTGGGGCCGCTCACGGGGCGATGGTCACCAGCAGATCCTTGGCTTCCACGTGCTGCCCTGGTGTGACGAGAAGTTTTGTGATGCGGCCGGATATGGGAGCATAGATGTTCGATTGCATTTTCATGGCTTCAAGGGTCAAAAGTTTCGCTCCGCGTTCGACTGGATGATTTGCTTGCACGGCGATTCCGCTGATTACTCCGGCTGTTGGAGCCGCTACCTGGCCTGCATCGGCGGGGTCTGCTTTCGGATGGGCGCGTTCGACGACACGCAATGCGAGGTCGCGCACGTTTACTTCCCGCGGCTGGCCGTTTAATTCGAAGAACAACGTGCGCGTGCCATCGGGATGCGGATCGCTCGCCGTTAGGAATTTAAGGATGAGCGTTTTTCCTGGCTCGATTTCAATAGTGATCTCTTCGCCGGAAGCCAGGCCGTAATAAAACGCGGGCGTCGGGAGAACGCTGACATCCGCATAAGACTGACGGAACTTGTCGTACTTCGTGAATACATCGGGATAGAGAAGATAACTCAAAAGGTCGTCAGGCCGCACCGCATGACCTAATTTTTTCTGGAGAGTAATGGACGCTTCGGTGAGGTCCACGGCCTCGAGGCTTGCGCCGGGGCGTCCTTTGAGCGGAGCAGCTCCGCGGAGGATTATTTTTTGCAATTTGCGAGGCCATCCGCCGGGTGGAACGCCCAGAACTCCTGAGAACATTTCTACGACGGAATTCGGTAGAGAAAGGTCGTGCTTCTCGTCGAGCTCTAGCAGATCGTTCGGTTGCAGTTCATTGGCCATTAAAAAGAGCGTCATGTCGCCAACGACTTTGCTGGACGGCGTGACTTTCACGATGTCGCCGAAGAGTTGGTTGACCTCGGCATACGTTTTTTCTACTTCGCGCCAGCGGTGGCCCATTCCCATCGCAGCCGCTTGTTCGCGGAGATTCGTATATTGGCCGCCGGGTATTTCGTGTTGATAGAGACGGGCGGAGCCAGCCTTAGGGCCGGAATCGAAAGGCAGATAGTAGGTGCGGACAGTTTCCCAATAATCGGAGCATTCGTTCAGCGCTACGATGTCAAGTTCAGTGTTGCGCGGAGTGTGGCGTAGCGCCTCAACGATGGAATTGAGATTGGGCTGGCTTGTACCGCCGCTCATGGCGGCGATGGCCGCGTCGGCAACATCGGCGCCCGCATCCGCGGCTTTCAGCACGGAGGCGGAATTGACGCCGCTAGTGTCATGTGTGTGAAAGTGCACAGGGATAGAGATTTCTTCGCGGAGAGTTTTCACCAATTCGTACGCCGCGTAAGGTTTGCAAAGACCGGCCATATCCTTGATCCCGAGAAAATGAGCGCCGAGCTTTTCGAGTTGCTTGGCCATGGATACATAATATTTCAGCGAATATTTTGGGCGAGATTTATCGAAGATGTCGCCCGTATAGCAGATGGCGGGTTCACAGACGCCTCCGGTTTCGAGGACGGCATCGATGGACACGCGCATATTTTCAATGGAGTTCAGGGAATCGAAGATGCGGAAAATGTCGATGCCTTGGGCGTAGGACTCGCGAACAAATTCCACGATCACATTGTCCGGGTACGAGGTGTAGCCGACAGCATTTGCGCCACGGAGAAGCATTTGAAAGCAGATGTTAGGAATTCGCTGGCGCAGATCGCGGAGGCGCTGCCAGGGGTCTTCGTGAAGAAAGCGCATGGCGGTGTCGAAGGTTGCGCCGCCCCACATTTCCACACTGAAGAGATTCGGGAGGCGTTGCGCGACGGCATTGGCAGTGGCCAGCAAATCGTGTGTGCGAACGCGCGTGGCCATCAACGATTGGTGGGCGTCGCGGAAGGTCGTGTCCGTGATCAGGAGGCGCTTTTCTTTTCTGGCCCAGGCTGCAAATTTCTTTGGACCAAGCTTTTTCAGGAGTTGGCGTGTTCCTGGCGGAGGATCGATGCCCGGGACGCTCGGCAGAATCGCCTTCTCCAACGCTTTGGGAATGGGCTTGCCTTTTACTTCGGGATTGCCGTTAAGAATCACATCGCCGAGATAGGAGAGCAGTTTTGTGGCGCGGTCACCGCGGCTTTGCAAGCGAAATAACTCAGGCGATTCATCGAGAAAAGAAGTCGTGACCTCACCGGCGCGGAAACGCGGATGATTGACGACGTTTTCGAGAAAGGGAATGTTGGTCTTCACGCCGCGAATGCGGAACTCACGGAGAGCACGGTCCATGCGCTGGCAAGCTTCGGGAAGTTTCGTTCCCCACGCTGTCACTTTTACGAGAAGAGAATCGTAGTAAGCCGCGAGGACTGCCCCCGCGTACGCCGTGCCGCCATCGAGACGGATTCCAAATCCCGCTGGCGATCTGTAAGTAGTAAGTTTGCCGTAATCGGGCGCGAAATTCTTTTCCGGATCTTCGGTGGTGACGCGGCACTGCAGCGCGGCCCCATAGAGTGGCACGTTTGCCTGCTCTGGCAACGCGAGCGGCTCATCGTGCAACTTGTGGCCTTGCGCGACGAGAATTTGCGAACGCACCAGGTCGATGCCCGTGACCATTTCGGTGACGGTATGCTCGACTTGAATGCGTGGATTCACTTCAATGAAATACCATTTTTGAGCATCTACGTCGTAGAGAAACTCGACGGTCCCTGCATTTCGGTAGTTGGCCTTTCGCGCCAGACGAACCGCGGCATCGCACAATTCCACCCGTACGGATGACGGCAGATTCGCGGCAGGAGCTACTTCGACGACTTTCTGGTGACGCCGTTGCACGGAGCAATCGCGTTCGTAAAGGTGCAGCAGATTTCCATGATTGTCGGCGAGAATCTGGACTTCAAGATGGCGCGCGCGAGGCAAATATTTTTCCAGAAAGACGCTGGCGTCGCCGAAGGCCGACTTCGCTTCGCCCTGAGCTTCCTCAAGACGCTGCTCCAGTTCCGCCTCGCTGCGTACGACGCGCATCCCACGGCCGCCGCCGCCCATTGCAGCTTTCACAATGACCGGGTAACCGATCGAGGCTGCGAATTTACGCGCTTCCAACGGGGAGCTGATCGATTCTTCCGTTCCCGGAAGAACCGGCACTCCAGCCGAATCCGCTAGACGTCTTGCGGCTGTCTTGTCTCCAAGGAGTTCAAGCAATTCCGGCGTCGGGCCAATGAATACGATGCCGGCTTTTTCGCAGGCACGCGCGAACGCGGGATTTTCGGAGAGGAAGCCGTAGCCAGGGTGGATGGCGTCAACGCCCTTCTCCTTGGCCAATGCGACGATACCGGCGATATCGAGGTACGCCACTACCGGGCCCTTGCCCGCACCGACTTGATATGCCTCGTCGGCCTTGAATCGGTGCAGAGCGAGGCGATCCTCTTGCGAATAGATGCCGACGGTGCGCAGGCCGAGTTCGTTCGCGGCGCGGAAAATCCGTATGGCGATTTCACTGCGATTGGCAGCGAGCAGTTTTCGAATGGGTTTGTTCTTCTTCATCCCCGGGCCGACAAGTAGGTTACGCGAAACTTTAGATTGTTTCACGCGGACGCGTGACGACTGGAACACTTTTTTCAATTCGAAGAACACACCATTTGAATGCAAGCCGCGGGACACGCCGAAGGCCTACCATTGGTCGCTGGCCAGCCCATGTCGCTAACGTCAGTTCTCGCTTGAACTGCTGGCTGCAGCCACTGGAGGTACGGCATCTTTCAGCTGAATCAGTTCCGATTGAACAGTGGCCCAAGCTTTGGCATCTCGCTTTGTGGAGTAGGGCGCGTCTGGCTCAGAATAAAAGTGCAGGAGCTCGTCGCGCAGCTCGGGCGAAACGCCGGCAAACTTTCGATCGGCTAGCTTGTTCAACAGTTTGGCGTGTGCGTCGTCATTCATTGCATACTTGCCGGGACCGGTGGCCTCGCCGACATCGAAATTGTCGTTTGGCAGATCGAGCTGGCCGCTTCCCACATCTGCGAGCAACTGGCGATATTTGTCCAGAGTTGCGTTGAAGCTTTCACGGAACATATGCTGGGCCTCAGGTGTCGGAGTCTTGAACTGGAGAACTTTGAGCGGGCCGAACTTGGGAAGCAGTTTGTAGAGGAAAGCCAGAAATTTTTCACCAAATGTGGGCTTCTGATAATTCTTGCCCCACTCCCGCTCGTAATTTGATTTCGAAAGATTGTAGCGAAACTTTCTCTTCGTGATACCCGGCAAATCAGCCTTGATTTCGTCTTTCCTGAGGCTCCATGCGACTTTCGTGGCCATAGGAATGGTCTTGCTGACGGCACGACGGTAAGAGTTGAGCGCCTTGTCCTCGTCCTGGAGAACATTCTTTAACTGCAGTCCGTAGGTCTCCTCGAACGCGTGGTCCAGCAGGTCTTGTGACACCTCGAAACCGATCAGGTCATGATAGCCATCGGGCGCGTAGCTCTCGTGTGCCACCTCAAGGACGTCGAAGCCGAACTCCGTTTTAGTGTGAGCGAGCGGATCTTGCTCGTACCAAACAGTATCACCGTACTTTTTCTGAAGTTTGGGATAGAGGAGGGGCACAGCCCGATTTGTAGCCAGGCGATGGCCATTATTGTCGGCAGCATAATGGGCCAGCGCCCCGACAGCGAATGAGTACTCGTCGAGGTCGTTAGCGTCACGAAGTAGAGCTTGCACAAAATCGCCGCTTCGCACGTAGTGGGTAAGGTCGCTGAAGAAATGGCTTCCGTAAGGGTAATAACCCATGTCTTGGATGATCGAGCCGCCGTAGGCATAGGCTTGCGCCTCGCTCAACTGCTCTTCGGTGGAACCAGGAAAACGAGCCAGCAGGAGCGGCTTGATGTGCGTCTCCCAAACGGCATCGATGATCGCTTCGTGGGCAAGAACCGCGTAGGCCCTGGATGAAGTTGGCCAGATGAGCGTGAAAACGAGGATGCCAACGAAAACTGCCCGCAAGCCGCAAAGCGTTTGGCTCTTGATACAAGACAACAAAGGCCCCCATTCAATTTGTCGCTTCAAGATGCGAAGGTACCAAGGTTTACGGCTTGAGCAGAGGTTGCGCATAGCGGATGGGAACGCCAAAGTTGGAGCCGCCGAACCCGCGGACAACCGCAAAAGTTACACCAATCACCTGGCCGTCCCGATTTATGAGCGGTCCACCGGAGCCGCCAGAAGTAGTCTGTGCGTCGTAGACAATTTTATCCGGCAGGACGTCTCCGATGTGTCCCTGCGTCACCAAAGGACGGATCAGTTTGCGCTGCTCAAGTTCGTCCACAATTTTTTTCGGGTCGCCGCCGCTCAACCTGACGATGTCTTTTACAGTATCTTCGCCGGCGCGCGCCAGGATGGCGCTTATTCCCGTTGCATAGCCGAGCGAAATGAGGAGCTGGCCACTGACGGCAGCCTCTTTGCGACCGTCGATTTTTAGAACGGGACGTTTCAATGCGGAAATATCGCCGCGAAGAACGGCGAGATCAGCTTCGTCCGAAATCTGCGAGATGTTAAGGGGAATACCGGCTGCGGCCTCGGGGAAATAAGCGGTCATTTCAGCGATGGCCGGCTGCAGGCCTTGCTGTAAAGCAGCACTCATTTCTTCATTCTTCCACCAAGGCTGGGCGACGTGATGGTTAGTGAGGATTTCGTTTTGGCCGACAATAAAGCCCGTGCCGAAGAAATCTTCGCGAACTTCCGGGGCGCGGCCATCGAGGCTGTAGACCACATTACCGTCGCTGTCTTTGAGCGGCTGGCCGTCAGGATTGATCGCGCCGTAACGCAGCGGGCGATGAGAGGCCTGGTCGAGAAAAGAAACCGAGACGTGGAGTAAACAGACGCTGGGAGCGTTGGCTCGAATAACGCCCTCGGCGGCGTCAGATTGCGTTTCTACTTTCTTAAGCCGGCTCGTGGTCTCGTCTAACTGTTTGCGCAGGCCGGAAACTTCGCTGGCGTCCGCGCCGGAAAGTTTCTGGCGAAGATCGTCGGTCTGCTTTTGGAGCTGCTGTTTTTGCTCGGTGATATCCGATTTCTGCAACTCTTCGCGGGCTTTGGCGGCTTCCGCGACCAGAGCTTCTTCCGTGCGAACGCCGTGCTCGAGTTGCGCGATCTCGGAATAGGCGCGCTTGGTTTCCTTATCGGCACGCCGCGTGAATAGCAGAAAAACAATGGATATGACCGCGGCGACTGCCAGGAGAGCGGCAACGCCAATTTTTAGAGCGCGTCCAAGCGAGAAAGCATCACGCGTCATTTTTTCCGTCACGGCAATGGCTTGAAAGGCGTTGTGCGCGATCTCCTGGCCTTCTTCCGCGATGCGGGATTTGAACTGCAATTCTTCGAGGGCATGCTTGTCGCGCAATTGCACGCGCACCCGGGCAAGCAGTTCGGCGGGTTCCAAGGGAGGCGACATGACATCGTCGGCGCCCAGGTCTAAAGCCCTCGCGCGCACGGCGCCGCCTCCGCTTGCGAAGAGAATCACGCGGGTGTTGGCGGTCGATCCCAAGCCTTTGATTTCCGCGAGAGAACTGCAACAGAGAACGTCGGCCAGGTCCGCGGAGAGCAGAAACACATCGACGGTCCCGCTTTGGACGGCGCGGAATCCTTCTTCTTGCGAAGCCGCGGAAGAAACTTCATAGCCTGCGGCTCGCAGCGCCTCCTGGAGTTGCAGGCGGACAACCTCGTCAGGGTGGACAATCAGTACGTTTGGGCTTTTTTTCGCCAAGTTGGCTGGTTTCCTTCACGGCGGCAATCGAAGCAGGTCCCGCCTCGTACCTTTGACGCCGCACGCTTACAAGTGGCTACAAGGAATATACATAGTAGCTGGAAATTCCTATGGCTGCTTGAATCTGGGCTGGTGGGAACATCATTGTAGTCGGGCCGAAGGAATTTCAGGAGCGGAAGAGCAGTTTGGGACAATCGGACAATAGGTTCCAGATGAAAGACGAGCTTCAGCTGGGAAAAGCGTGGCTAGAAACCCGAGATTCAGTACTTTCTGAGGACGCCGATGACGCGGCCCTGAATCTTGAGGTCGTTTGCGGCCACCATGATCGGCGCCATTTCTGAGTTCGCAGGCTGGAGCCTGATCTTCCCCGCTCCTTCGCGGTAGAAACGCTTGAGTGTAGCTTCCTCGCCGCCGATGAGAGCAACGACGATATCCCCCGCGTTGGCGACTTGCGTTTGTTCGCAGACTACGTAATCGCCATCCATGATGTGGTCTTCAATCATGGAACTGCCTTTTACCTGAAGTACGAAGGAATTGCCGCCGCGGGCAAAATCGCCGAGCGAGATCGTTTCGCGATCTTCCACAGCTTCGAGCGGCCGGCCTGCGGCGATACGGCCTACGAGAGGCAATTCTTGAATCTTTCTGTCGCTGATCTGTTCTTTGACAGGCTTCGGCAACTGAAGGATTTCGATCGAGCGGCTCTGGTTGTAGCCGCGCCGGATAAATCCCTTTTTCTCAAGTGTGGTGATGTGCTTGTGAACCGTGGCAAGTGAAGTCAGCTTGAGGCCCTTGCCGATCTCTTCAAAGCTGGGGGCGTAGCCATGCTTGTTGTCAAAAGAAACCAGGTAATCCAGGACTTCTTTTTGCCGTTTCGTCAGGGCCATCGATCGCCTCCACACACACTGGTGAAGCGTCTCTACTTTAGGCGAAAAGAAAGCGAACGTCAAGCACAAGTTGCCTTCGCGTTACATTTGCTTCTCTAGGACATCACTTCTGGAAATGATTTACACAGAATCGATAGACAGTTTTTCGGGAACGATTGCCATGGTGGTCTGCTTACGAACACGCTTGCCAGTAAAGGTTCCCTTCCCCCCGTCACGGTGCTGTTCTATCGCCCGCGCTTTCGCGAAGCGGCTTCGCTCGCCAGAGCGTGAAGTTGCATTGCCGGCCGCAAACTCCCTGCAAGATCCGCTCGTCTTTTCCGAAACGACACATTCTTGCGCGGCGGCCACTTGGACTTCCTCACGCGGGCCGGTGTGGTATTCTCTTGCTGTCGGGTCCGGGGGCCGGATAGAGCATCCAACCTGCTTATCGCGACGCCCATCTAACAAATTAAGCCTCACTCCCTTGGGAAATTCGTTTGGGAGTTTAGACACAGCGGAGCCTTGGTCACTATGTCAACTTTGATTGAAACGCCGCCGGTAAAACATAAACGCGAAGTCATTGATCGCGCGGTCATCCGCTTTGCCGGTGACTCCGGTGACGGCATGCAGATTACCGGAAGCCAGTTCACCAATACCGTGGCGCTCTACGGCAACGATATCGCCACCTTTCCAGACTTCCCCGCGGAGATTCGCGCTCCTGCAGGGACGCTGCCGGGAGTGAGCGGCTACCAGCTGCATTTTTCTTCGAGCGACGTTTATACGCCTGGCGACAGCGTCGATGTCCTGATCGCCATGAATCCGGCGGCGCTGAAGATGAATATCGCGGACCTCAAAGCGAATGGGATTCTCATCGTAAATTCCGATGCGTTTACCGAAAATGATTTGCGCAAGGCGCAGTCGAAAACGAATCCGCTCGAGGATCATTCGCTCGACAAGTACCGGCTTTTTTCGGTGGAGCTGGAGCGCCTTACAAAAGTGGCTCTCGAACACCTGGGCATCGATGCGAAGTCTATCAGCCGGTGCAAGAATTTTTTTGCGCTCGGCATGTGCTACTGGCTCTACAACCGCTCGATGGAGCCGACGGTTCGCTGGATTGACGCGAAATTCAAGAACAAGCCGCTGCTCGTTGAGGCCAACAAGCTCGCGATGAAGGCAGGTTATTCGTACTGCGAGGCGACGGAAGCATTCCAGATAAGTTATGAGATTCCGCCGGCGCAGCTTGCCCCTGGCTTTTACCGCAATTTGAGCGGAAACCAGGCCTTGGCACTTGGCTTCGTTACCGCGTCGCAAAAGTCCGGTTTGCCGCTCTTCCAAGGCAGCTATCCCATCACGCCGGCGTCGGACATTCTTCACGAGCTTTCTCAATACAAAGATTTCGGCGTGATGACGTTTCAGGCGGAAGACGAAATTGCGGCGATTACGAGCGCGATTGGCGCGGCTTACGCTGGCGCGCTGGCTATCACAACCACTTCCGGCCCCGGCATGGCGCTGAAGACGGAAGCGCTGGGTCTTGCGGTGGCCGTGGAAATTCCGCTGGTCATTTGCGACATTCAGCGTGGCGGACCTTCGACTGGGTTGCCGACTAAGACCGAGCAAGCTGATCTCTTGCAGGCACTCTTTGGCCGCAACTCTGAAGCGCCAATTCCGATTATCGCGGCAGCGACGCCGAGCGATTGTTTCTGGGCCGCAGTCGAAGCCAGTCGCATCGCTGTGAAATACATGATTCCCGTCATCATTCTTTCCGACGGCTATCTAGCAAATGGCGCCGAGCCGTGGAAAATTCCGAATGTCGACGACATTCCGGCATTCCCTGTGAAGTTTGCAACGGAAGCCAACGGGCCGAACGGCTATCTGCCTTATAAGCGCGATCCGCAAACGCTCGCGCGTCCGTGGGCTGTTCCTGGCACGCCTGGGCTCGAGCACCGCGTCGGCGGACTCGAGAAGCAAGACGTTACCGGCAACATTAATTACGAGCCGCTGAACCACGAAAACATGGTGCGCATCCGCGCGGCAAAAGTCGCGGGCATCGTGCAGGAGATTCCGGATGCGATTCCCGCAGGCGACGCCGAGGGTGATCTGCTGATTGTTGCATGGGGCTCGACGCACGGCGCGATCACTGCTGCGTTGAAAGCGCAGCGCGAGCAAGGCCGCAAGATCGGACACATTCACCTGCGCTATCTCAACCCGCTGCCCGCGAATCTCGGCGAAGTTCTGCAGCGCTACAAAACGGTTCTTGTGCCGGAGCTGAACATGGGCCAGCTTCTTTGGGTGCTCCGCGCCAAGTATCTAGTCGATGCCATTGGCCTCAACAAAATTCAAGGTCGCCCGTTCAAGCAAGCCGAGATTGAGCAAAAGATCGAAGAAATTCTTGGGGAGAACTCCTGATGAGCACCGCTACCCTTCCGCCTATCACGCCTCTCACCAAGAAAGATTTCCAGACCGACCAGGAAGTTCGCTGGTGCCCCGGTTGCGGCGACTACGCGATTCTTTCCGCCGTTCAATCTGTTTTTCCCGACCTCGGCATCAAGCGTGAGAATTTTGTTGTGGTCTCCGGTATCGGCTGCTCCAGCCGTTTTCCGTATTACATGAATACGTTCGGCTTTCATACCATTCACGGCCGTGCGCCCGCGGTTGCGACTGGTATCAAGGCGATTCGCCCGGACCTCGAAGTTTGGGTCGCGACCGGCGATGGCGATGCGCTTTCCATTGGCGGCAATCACACCATTCACATGTTGCGCCGCAATGTTGGCCTGAAAGTTTTGCTCTTCAACAATCGCATCTACGGGCTAACGAAGGGCCAGTATTCGCCTACGTCGGAGATCGGCAAGAAAGCGAAGTCGACGCCGTTCGGTTCGCTTGACCGGCCCTTCAATCCCATTTCGCTTGCTATTGGCGCTGAGGCGACTTTTGTGGCTCGCTCCGTCGACGTCTTTCAACAACACCTCAAAGAAACTCTGAAACATGCTGCCGCGCATAAGGGCTCTGCGTTCGTCGAAATACTCCAGAACTGCAACATTTTTAACGATGGCGCGTGGTTCAACCTAACCGAGCGCGACGCGCGCAGTGAAAACATCATCCAGCTCGAGCACGGCAAACCTCTTGTTTTCGGCAAGAACCGCGACAAAGGCATTCGCCACAAGCCGGATGGAGACATTGAAGTCGTGCAACTTGGCAATGGCATCACCGAATCGGATATGGTGATCCACGACGCGCATCATCCGCGACCTTTTTACGCGTTCATGCTTTCTCACATGGAGCAGCGTCCAGGCTTTCCGACGCCCATCGGCGTGCTTCGCGACTGGGACGATCTTCCGCGCTATGAAGACGTCATCAACCAGCAGATCAAAGACGTTATCGCGAAACGCGGTCCAGGCGATCTAACCAAGCTCCTTCGCGCAGGCGACACCTGGGAAGTGAAATAGTTCCTCAATTAACGGCCAGCTAGCTCATCCGAGTCTTCTAGGGGCGCAATTCATTGCGCCTCGCGTTGGCAACCAACGATCCTCAAGCTCGACTGCTCACAATGCCTTGGCCCACCCCTCCTGGAAATAAACGCACATGCCACTGGTCGGGCAAGTCTCGCATTTTGACTTCGTCCGCTTGCAAAGCTCCAGCACGCGCGTGAATTTCTGCATCCAAGCCTCGGCCTCCCGCATCACACTTACAGCCCAATAAACATATGATTGGGTCTCGTCACCCCCAGATTCCTTGCTAGGAGAAATATTCATGAGCCCCAAAAATAATAAGCGCGAAGCTTCCTACAGCCAGCTCGAAGAAGGCACGCGGCACGCTCGGCCGATTCAACACCAGCACGCCCCCGAAATCCAGCCTTACGGAAAAATTGCCAAACTGCCAATCGCTCTCGACGAGAAAGTTTGCGCTGGCAGTACCGAGAACCTCAACCAGCTTCTCGCAGACACCATTACGCTTCGCGATATGTACAAAAAACATCATTGGCAGGTTTCCGGCGCCACGTTTTACCAACTGCATTTGCTGTTTGACAAACATCATGGCGAACAGGACGAGCTCGTGGATGAGATCGCCGAGCGCATTCAGGTCCTAGGCGGTGTTAGTCTGGCCATGGCGCCAGATATTGCCGAGACAACTCTGATTCCGCGGCCGCCGCGTGGCCGGGAGGAAGCGCCAGTACAGATATCACGGCTTCTCGAAGCGCACGAACTCATCCTGAAAGAAGCTCGCACGATGGCCAAGCAAGCTAGCGATGCGGGAGATGACGGGACTAACGATTTGCTTGTGTCTAACGTGATCCGTACAAACGAACTTCAAGTGTGGTTCCTGGCTGAACACCTGGTCGACGTCCCTCTAGTTCGCGCCGATAAGGCCAAAGCAGCTTCGGTTTGAACCTAACCATAACGAGGCGATTGCGTTTAACAATCTAAAATAGCGGGCGCGCATGAAGCGTTTCAGGGTGTTGGTGCGTCTATCCAGATGAGTTTCAATCCTTCGGGGGGAGACGATCGTGAAGCATTTTCTTCTCGGAGTCCTCGCCACAATCGCAATTATCGCGATCGGCAGCTTTGCCTATCTGCGCATGGGTCTGGCTGAAGTGCGCGGCGATTTGCCCCCCTCCAGGTTGGAGAGCGTTTTGATGTCTTCAGCCGTCCGTGCCTCGGTCCGCCGTGAAGCGCCGGAAATACCAAACCCATTTCCTCCCACTGACGAAAATCTCATCGCAGGTGGGAAGCTCTATATCGATGGGTGCGCCGGCTGCCATGGCGTTCCAGGAAAAGCCAAGAATGATGGCGGCGACGTGCTGTTTCCACCCGTTCCCCAATTGCCCATGGTGGGCACCGAATATACCGAAGCACAAATCTTTTGGGTCATCAAACACGGCATCCGCAGAACTGGCATGTTTGCCAACGGCAAGTGGAATACGGACAGAGAGATGTGGACGATGGCCGCGTACATCAAACGAATGCAATCTCTTCCGCCGCACGTCCAGGAAGAGCTAGCCAAGCCAAAAAGTGCTGCTGCCAGCCAGTAGCTGCAAAATAGTTTCCTCTTACAAAGCGAAAAGGCGGGCGCCGCAACTTCCGGCTAACCCGCCCTTTTCCAACTCTTGTGCTCTCACTCTGGACTTCTAGTCGTCTTAGCAAGCTGCCGGTTTATGCCCCCGCGGCTTTCAAATCGTCTTTAGCTTGCTTCTCGGCGGTCTTCGTCTCTGTTTTGGCATCAGCGTCCGGCTTCATTGCGTGGATCGCTTTGCTCAAGGTAATTGCTTTGTCGCCGGCAGGTCCCTTGCACGAAGACATATCCGCACCCGTTTGGACTCCTGTCAGATTGGACTTCAGGCAGCTGAAATCCAGTCCCACATTTTTGCTGGCATGTAGCGCAGCCACGCACTCATCAAGTGCCTTGAAGTTTTCGCAAGCGTTCTTGGCGTCCGTGTTCGCCGGTAGAACCCCTTGAGCCTGCAAATTAGCTGTCAGCTTCTTATCTTGTTCGTCTTTTGCATCGAGCGTATCGCTGGCCGACTTCGGATCTTTTTTCACCCACTTGATGGGATTCAGCGAATGCGTGCTGCCACTCGAACTGCTCGAGGATGCTGATCCAGCACCCGCTCCCTGCGGCCCTTGCGCGGCGGTTCTGCCCGCGCCAAAGGAAACGCTTATCATCGCCATGGCAACAACCAAAACTAGCTTTTTCATTTGCCCTCCGATCGCTCTCTCAGGCCGAACTTGCGAGACCCGGACAGGTCCCGTCCATCAGTAGGCCACGCGGATCGGTCGGTAGCGAGGGATTGGAGGGCGAGTACTCCCCCAATCGGTCACGTTGTCCTTTCGGACAGGGCCACCGCGGGAGCGGGGGTTCTCCATCGGCAGCTTCTGCAGTCAGTTTCCGAGCGACTGAGTCCCGGGCAATGTCGCGAGGCGGCGCTTGGAGTGCGGCAGCCCAGCTGCTGCTCTTCTCTGAAACGCACACGACCCTATCCATCGCGGATCTTAACAATTAGGTTACTGTGAAGAGGCCTTGTCTACCGCCATCCAATCCATGCTGCTCTTCCCGCGTTTGCGCGCATGGCTCTCGCCCACTGATGCTCTGCGAGATGCTGATCTTATTTTCGTGCTCGCGGGGAGGGTGTATCGCAAGGACTACGCCTTGGAATTGTTCCGTCAGGGACTCGCACCGAGGATAATGTTCAGCGTAGGCCGCTTCGAAATTCGCCGGTTCTCAAAGATGGCATTGCCGGTTCCGCTTGATCTTTTGAAACCGGCGCAAGAGTTGCCTCCTCCGCAGCGCCACTATTTCGTCTTCTTTGAGGGACAAGAAGTGGAAACGCAGCATGTCCTCCCAGGGCGATTCGGCACTTTGACGGAGATCGAAGCGCTCGCCCGTTGGCTCAGCAAGCGCCCAGGAAATCCGCGCACTTCTCATCGTAAGCAGTGGAACCCATTTGCGACGGATCCGCATGTGTTGCCGGTCCTTGCTAGATCCCAACTTGAAGTTGGCCTTTCTCGCCGCGCCTCCCGCTCTATCGGAGCTGCCCTTACCGAAACCCGTGGCGCAACACCAAGATTATCCGCAGCCAGAGGAGAGCTCGGGCTTTGCAACCACGAAAAAAGACCTAATGGAACTGTTCAAGCTTTCAATTTATTGGATTTTGCTGAAGTTTCGTTAACCACCGAGAGTACTGCGGAAGTCCTTTGGACTTGTGCCTTCCATGCAGCGATCGGAAATTTGGTCCCGTCAGGAGCGCATCCGCAAATAAATCCCATAGAGACACATCCCTAATCCACCGAGAAAAACGACAGGCGACAAGTAAACGGTCACTATAGGATTGAGGGGATAAGGGAGCGTCAGCGCACTGTAGCCGCCGGCGAAATAATGAATCACCGCGCCAAGCAGCATGTAGATCAGGCCGCGACGAACCTCACGGCGGCCATCCCTGCCAGCGCGGGCGGACAACCGTACCTCGGAGACCTCCTCGCGGCAGTAGGGACAGCGATTCATCCGGGAGGGCACAGGCTTTCCGCAGTAGGCGCACGGACGCGTAGCTGGCGCCTGCCCCTGAGAAGGATTCATACCAGCTCCAATCCTCCGTCAGCAATAGCCTAAGTAGGGTGTACCGCTCCGTCAAGCGAATCCGCTCCCGAAGATCAGCAAGAGAACTTGCCCAACCGCTGAAAACAATATTCGCGTTTGAAACCGATTCGTTTGTGCTACATCTAATAAACCAGCTGACGCGGCTCATTTAAAAATGGAAGACATCTCTCAACTCGGAGCCTACGGCATTCTGGGCGACGTGGACCCCGTTCCGCCGAGCCTTCTGACCGCTTATCCGGAGCAAGCCAAGACGCTGTCGCTTCTGTACGAGGTAAGCCGCGAACTCACGTCCATCCTCGATCGCGAACAACTGCTCTTCCGCGTCGCCCAGCGCGTCAAGCGTCTCGTCGACTACCATGCTTTTAGCGTGTTGCTCTGGAACGACGCATCCCAGCTTCTCGAGAGCGTCTTCACCTTTCGCTATGAAGATCCGCGTCCCGTGCGCCTCCGCATGGCGCTCAACGAAGGCATCACTGGCACAGCCGCCGCCGAGCGCCGCAGCGTACGCGTTAATGACGTCGAGAATGATCCCCGCCACGTCACCTGCGAGCTCGGCTTGGATACCGGCTCCGAGCTGGTGATTCCGCTACTTCTGCAGGACCGGCTAATTGGCGTGCTCGATCTGGAAACTACAGAGAAGAACGCCTTCACCGAACAGCACGAGCGCATGCTGGCGACGCTCGGCTCCTACATTGCCGTCGCGCTAGAAAACGCACGGCTCTATGAAGAGGCGCGCGAGAATCAGGCTCGCCTGCAGGATGACCTCAACACCGCCCGCGAAATTCAGCGCCAACTGCTTCCTCACGGCGCCCGCGGCATTCCTGGTCTTGATCTTGCCGCCGCCTATGTTCCCGCGCGAGAGTTGGGCGGCGACTTCTACGATTTTCTGCCCTATGGCCAGGGCAAACTGGCCATGGCTCTTGGAGATGTCTCCGGCAAAGGCACAGCTGCAGCGCTCTACGGATCGCTCGCAATTGGGACGCTGCGGGAGCTTGTGGTGAGCAGCACGTGCAACCCTGCCAGCATGCTGCAAATGCTTAATCGCCGGATGTACGGAGCGAGGCTCGATTCGCGGTTCATCGCTATGCTCTTCGCCGTCTATGACGCAGCGGCACACAAACTGACGCTCTCCAATGCCGGCGGGCCTTATCCGTTGCTGATTCGCGACGGAAGCACGCGAGAAATTCGAGTGGAAGGCGTTCCCTTGGGTCTCTTTCCCGACAGCGAATACGACGAGACAACGATCGATCTTCAAGCCGGCGATATCGTTTTATTTGCCTCAGACGGGATTCTGGAATCGGAAAACGCTCGCGAAGAAGAGTTCGGCTCGAAGCGCCTGCATGCGCTTTTGGCGAGTGCAGGCCCTGAAGTTTCGGCCAATGAGCTCTCGGAAAAAATAATCGCAGCGACTGACGATCACAGCGGGCCAGGCACCAGCCCCCACGATGATCGCACCCTCTTGGTGCTCCGCGTCACAAGCGAAGCTACTGCGGATTACTCGAAACTTCCCGTCATTTATTGAAGACGGCGCGTAGAAAATCTGGGCGGAGAGTTTTCTAATGCCCAGCGGCGCTGGGGATGCCCGCCTGCAACAGCCCCGGGTTCTTCAGAAGCGGCAGCCACCTCTCGCGAACGTCGGCAAACTCTGGAAGATCCTTTTTTCCGACGGGATCGGAAGGCGGCAAGCCAAGCTTTTCGAAGTTCTTGTATTGTCCCTTTTGCAGAATACGAAAATCGAGATGCGGTCCCGTGGCCAGGCCGGTGCTGCCAACCAGGCCGATGGTCTTGCCAATTTCGACATGCTCGCCTACACGCACATACATGCGCGACAAATGCAGATACATGGTTTCGTAGCCGTTCGAGTGAGCGATGTGAACCATGTTTCCTTCGCCGCCCTTTAGTCCCGCAAACAAAACTCGGCCGCTCCCGATCGTCTGCACTGGAGTGCCAGTGGGCGCACCATAATCCGTCCCCATGTGCGGGCGAACGGTTTTCAGAATCGGGTGGTAACGCGCAGCGCTGAAATGCGAAGTGACCGGAGCCGAAAATTTCAGCGGCGAGCGCAAGAACGCCTTCTGCAACGATTTGCCATCGGAATTGTAATAGGCCGAATGGCCGAATTCGTCATGGAAAAGCAGTGCCTGGTATTTTTTCCCACCATTGTCGTACTCGGCGGCAAAAATCTTTCCATACCCCGCCGTCTTGCCGTTGGCGTACTTCTTTTTCTCGAGCAATACGCGGAACGTATCGCCCTTGCGCGGATCGGTGTAGAAATCCAGGTCGTACCCGAAGATTTGCGCGAGGCGCATCGCGATTTCCGGGGATTCACCGGCCTTCTCAATGGCGTTGAAAAGAGAATCATCGAGCTGCCCGGAAACGGCCGTGACCTCTATCTTGGAAGGAATTTCTTTTACTTCAGCGGTAAAGCCGGCATCCGCAGGCACAATTTTCAACATACGATCTGGATCAATCTTGTAATCGATCTCGCGTAAGTCGCCCTCGACAGACCGCCCCACGGTAATCGTATTCCCGGCGCGTACCTGTCGCAGGTTAAATGCATGCTGCGCCGCAGAGGACGCATTCGCCGCATCCTCGTGGCTTAGGCCAAATTTCTCAAGTGCGGAAGTAAAATTGTCGCGAGCGAGGACTCGCTTTTCCGTCGGCAAAATGAGTTGCGCACGTATCGAAGCAGCTTCTTCCTGGCCAAGTTTCACTTGGTGCTCA
Source organism: uncultured Acidobacteriota bacterium (assembly GCA_963784015.1). Classification (GTDB taxonomy): domain Bacteria; phylum Acidobacteriota; class Terriglobia; order Acidiferrales; family UBA7541; genus Acidiferrum. The sequence goes on along the minus strand of CAWAPX010000013.1, from coordinate 598,163 downwards.
AATTCAGCCAAGGCGGCCAACCGCATTCGAAAAACATAAGTGAGCGCTCCTGCACCGAAGCACAGCACAATAACCAGCACAATCACGAAGCGACGATTCACTCTTTCCCCTTCCACTCGCGAACCTTGCGGCGTTGTCATGCCGTTGAAAGAAGTACTTTCACGTGCAACGCCCTGCAGCTTACCACGAACACTTTTGTATCAAACCGCAATTACAGTCAAACGCGAATCCAACCCGCTGCGCCCAATCGCCTAACTCGGCGATTTGGAGTGCGGCAGCTCTGCTGCCGCTTTTCCCAAACGACCAGCACAACTCCACACTCACCGACGCTCGATAGTTCGCCCAACCTCTTGATGAAATTAAGCCATTTCTCAAGTAGGATGCAGCCATGACTCCAAACGCCTTATCCCGCCGCTCTTTTCTAGTGATGTCGGCAATGCTGCCGTGGGCTCTTCGCGCCCAGGGAGCGACGCCAATTCCCGTGGGCCTGGAACTCTACTCGGTACGGAACGCGCTAAAAGACGATCTTACAGGCACGGTGAGCGCTGTCGCCAAAATGGGCTATCAATGCGTTGAGTTTTACGCTCCCTACTTTGACTGGACCGAGAGCCAAACGAAGGATGTGCGAAGGCTCCTCGATGACCTCGGCATTCGCTGCTACTCCACTCACAATGACAGTTCGTATCTGGGTCCGGAAAAGATTTCGCAAACGCGCGACAGGAACCTGATTCTGGGCTGCAAGTATGTGGTCATCGCCAGTTCGCACGAAAAGGCAGGGCTGGACGGCTGGAAAAATGTCGCGGACTCACTGAACTCTGCCGCGGAAAAATTGGAGCCATCAGGATTGAAGGCTGGCTACCACAACCACCAAACCGAATTCACTCCCATCGACGGCATTCGCCCCATCGAAATCATCGCGAAGAATACCAAGCCCTCGGTCATGTTGCAGCTCGATGTTGGCACGTGCATCGAGGCTGGCTCCGACCCCGTGGCGTGGATTCGCGCGAATCCTGGCCGCATTCGTTCGCTTCACCTCAAAGAATGGTCGCCGGAAGCCGGAAAAGGTTATACGGTTTTGTTCGGTGAAGGCATTGCGAAATGGAAAGCCATTTTCGAGGCAGCGGAAAGCGTTGGAGGAGTGGAGTACTACCTCATCGAACAGGAAGGTAGCAGATTTTCAGAACTAGACACCGCAAAAAAGTGCCTCGAAACGTTCCGTGCCACCTACCGCTCATGATCAGCAAATAATGTTTGTAGTTTACTTGCCGGAGACAAGTGCGTTAGCAGGTGTGGAGCGAGCCGTGGACTCGGCGAAATAATTCTGCTCGCGCAGCTTGCGATAGATGCGTCCCGCAACGACAGCAGCCATGGGTCCCTTAACGGTGCGCGTATTTCCGCGAAGCAGAACGGCCAGTGCGATTTTCGGATGCGCTTCATCCGCGTACGTCACAAACCACCCGATGTGCGACGGCGTGGTGTGATCATCGCAGGTTCCCGTCTTACCAAGCGGCGTTTCGTCTCCGCCATGGTCGAAGCTGGACTTGCCCGTGCCATAAAGAACCGCAGCAAGCATGCCTTCGCGAATTTCAGGGAGAATCGAACCAATATTCAAGTCGCGCTTAATGCGCGGCGCGAAATTTTGCACGTCTTCCGTCGTACGTGGATATTGCAGATAGTAGAGCGTGCCGCCATTCGCAAATGCCGCAGCCAGGGCGGCAAGTTGCAACGGGGTGATCTGAATTCCCTCGCCATAACTGGACATACGTGCAACACCACCAAGCGCGGGCGGCGCGCTAGGGAATGCGCCCGGATGCTCTTCCGGCAAGTTATAGCCAGCGAGCTCGCCGAGACCCAGGAGGCGCGCGTACTTCGAAACCGTATCAAACCCCATGCGCAGACCCAGCTGTTCAAAGAACACATTGTTTGAGTGCGCCATCGCATCCGTCAAATTCATGTACTTGCGGTAGCTAACCTTCAGCATGGTGTCGCGCGTAATGACATTTTCTTCGAGCGCAGCGAGAGCGATGGTCGGCTTGATTGTCGAGCACGGGATATAGCCGTCACCAAAAGCAATCTTTTGATTTACGACAGTCAGGATGCGCCCAGTGTTTGGATCGACAGCGACCACAGATCCGTTATACCGCCCCAGAGCTTCGACGACCGCTGCGCGAACGATCGGGTCATCGAAAGTTGTAACGTCAGCACTGGTGGAATCGGCAAAGGTAGGAACGCCGCGATAGCGCGAGGCGTATTTGCGCGAGGCTGCTGTGGATGTTGCTCCACCTGGCGCAGCGGGGACTGGCACGGCAAAGAGAACCGTGACCAAAATTGCGAGAATTGATTTTGCCGCTTTCTTCACTAAACCGCCTTTGGTCCGCGACTACCCCCGAAAATGCCTAGGGGCGAATACTTACCTCATCCTGTACTTGCGGTCAACCTGCATTCATCGACCATTTTCTAAATCATCAGATCAGAGGAGCACCGTGCCGCCCGAACACCTACTGATATTGCACCCAAATCGCCAAATCAAAAGCCTGCTCATTTGATGCGACTTAAGAGCCCGCCGTAGTGCCCATCCTGTTCCGTAGAGAAACATCATCTCTCACGTTGAGACACAGTTTAGGCGCATGGAGGGATAGTACGCAATAGCTCAGGCGCACCAGTACGTTCGTATGTGCTTTGTTATCAATGACTGACCCTCGGGACAGGAGCATGAATTTAGCTGACCTTGCGTCCGGCAAGGATCGCCGTGCGGGCATGGAAGAAAAGTCGTCCTGTCGCATCTTGAAACGGACGCGTACCGCTTAAGTCGTGCAGGCGATCTTCTTCCAGAAGCCGGCGAACTTCGGTTGCGCGCTCCGGCGGCGCCTTCGTCGTCGCCAGCCAGCGCTCAACTTCGGGAGTTAAATCATCGGCCGTAGTCACTATGTCCGTTTCTAGCCCAGCATTGCGAAAAAGTTGAAGCAGTTCGCTGAGAGCTAGCGTGCGGACATGCGAAGGATCGCGCAGAATTTCCCAGCGATCTTGATACGCGGCGCGCTCCGGGTGTTCGCTGGCGTAAATGTCCTCCACCACGACCTTGCCGCCTGTGCGGCAAACACGCGACATTTCTCGCAGGACTTGCAGTGGAGTCAGAAGATGGTGCAGCGCGAGCCGGCACACAACCACATCAAATACACCGTTCTCGAAGGGGAGGCTTTGCGCATCGGCCGCGCGAAAAGAAACATTGGTTACGCCGCGCTCTTGGGTGCGCTGCTTACCGATCGCCAGCATGGCTTCCGTCAAGTCAACGCCGACGACTTCTCGCGCGACACCAGCAAAGGCTTCTGCGATGTAGCCGGGCCCTGTCGCGATATCCAACACACGCTCATCGCCTTTGAGCCGGGCTGCGGCTACCAGGCGCCGAATGCGCTCCTCGTCCGTGACCCATGGATTAGCGGCAAAAGCCTGGGCCTGGGTTGTGAACGATTCGCGGATGACGTCGTTGTGTTGCATCACGCAAAAATCTTAGCACACGGCTCGCAGCGAATACCTTGTCCCAGGGCAAAAAGCAGCATAGACAATGCCCGACAAGGCTTCAATCCCCACAATTCGCCTCAATAAAAAATGTAGGGGCACGATTTTATCGTGCCCCACGATTGAGCAGCGCAATTCGAGCCGAATTACGTGCCTCTGTTAGCGCGTGGGACGGGCCTTATTCGCGTCGGCTGCACTCGATGTGGCCGTAGCTGCGGCGGCCTTCATGGGCGGCTTATCGCCGTGGGCCGGAGCAGCTGCGTGGCCGTTGGGCCCTGGCGCAGCAGCGGCGTTGGTACCCCCCGGAATGGCGATTTCGAGCTTCTTGCGCAGAGCGTTTTCCAGCTTATCGCGGATGTCCCTATTTTCCTTGAGGAAGGTGCGAGCGTTTTCGCGACCTTGGCCCATGCGCTCACCGCCGTAGCTGAGCCACGTGCCGCTCTTCTCGACAATCCCCTTGTCCACGCCGAGATCGATCAGATCGCCTTCGCGCGAAATGCCTTCGCCGTAGACGATGTCAAACTCCGCTTCGCGGAAAGGCGCTGCGACCTTATTCTTCACTACTTTGGCGCGCGTGCGCGAGCCCACCACCACGTCGCCTTCCTTAATAGCCTGAATACGCCGGATATCAATGCGCATCGACGCGTAGAATTTCAGCGCGCGCCCGCCGGTGGTCGTTTCGGGGTTGCCGAACATCACGCCGATCTTTTCGCGAATCTGGTTGATGAAAATCAGGCAGGTCTTCGACTTCGACACAATCGCGGTGAGCTTACGCAGCGCTTGTGACATCAAACGCGCCTGCAAACCCATTTGCGGGTCGCCCATGTCGCCTTCGAGCTCGGCCTTCGGCACAAGTGCCGCAACCGAGTCCACGACTACGATGTCCACGCCACCAGAGCGAATCAACGTTTCCGCAATCTCCAAAGCCTGCTCGCCGTTATCTGGCTGCGACACCAACAAATTGTCCACGTCCACGCCCAGCTTGCGCGCATAGACCGGATCAAGCGCATGCTCCGCGTCGATAAACGCCGCCTGCCCGCCCAACTTCTGCGCCTCCGCAATCACGTGCAACGTCATCGTCGTCTTACCGCCCGATTCCGGCCCGTAAATCTCAATCACGCGCCCGCGCGGAAAGCCGCCGACGCCCAGCGCCGCATCGATCGACAAACATCCGCTGGGAATCACGCTCACAGGTACCAACACGTCCCTGCTGCCCAAACGCATAATCGCGCCTTTGCCATGATCCTTTTCAATCTGCGATATCGCCGCTGCCAGCAATTTTTCTTTTTCTTCTGTCATTTCACACCTCGGTAGAGAAAATTAGGAATTTCGTAGGGGCACGGCACGCCGTGCCCGTCCTAGCCTTGCCTTAAATCGTGGCCCAAAACATAGCGGAAGCCTAATAGTAACACTCTAATTATCTTTCCGCCATGACTTCTTCAACTCAGGGCCAGACGGGACTAGCCCCGGCGTTCGCAACCGTGCTCCGCGACATGCTCCTTCAAGCGGGCGATGGCCATCGCCACTCGAACTGCCAGTTGCCGCTCTTCGGCCGCCTCCAGCTTGCGGAGCCGCATTAGCCCCCGCATCCGATCGCGCGCCTCGATGAACTCGCTTTCGAGCCTAGCATGTTCCGGACAACTTATCGCCAGGCCCGCAGCCGAATACATCAAGCACCTGTTGAAAACCGCGAAAGGCAAATTACCACCAAGGCGAAAGAAAAGCAAACATTATTTTTCGCCTTATCTTCGCCTCCGGACTGCGGCAGCTCTGCTGCCGCTTTTCCCACGAACGCATGCATCACAAACGAATCCTCGCAGCAATCTAAGCCGTATACCTATAAAACCCCCGCCCCGACTTCCTCCCCAACCACCCCGCCGCCACATATTTCTTCAACAACGGACAAGCCCGATACTTCGGATCCCCCAGCCCCTCATGCAAAACATGCATAATATCCACGCACACATCCAACCCAATAAAGTCCGCCAACTCCAGCGGCCCCATCGGATGATTCATCCCCAGCTTCATCACTGCGTCCACCGCTTCGGGAGTCGCCACTCCTTCCATCACGCAATAAACCGCCTCATTAATCAACGGCATCAGCACCCGGTTCGACACAAACCCCGGCGCATCGTTCACCGCTACCGGCGTTTTCCCCAGCTTCTTCGCCAACTCCATCGTCGCCGAAAACGTCGCATCGCTAGTCTGCAGCGCCCGAATCACCTCCACCAGCACCATCACCGGCACCGGATTCATAAAATGCATCCCCACAAACCGGTCCGCCCTCTTCGTCATCGCCGCCAAAGTCGTCATCGCAATCGAAGACGTATTGCTAGCCAAAATCACCTCTGGTCGCAAAATCCCATCCGCCTCCGTCAACACCGCCCTCTTGATCTCCAACTTCTCCGGCACCGCTTCCACCACAAAATCCGCCGCCCCAATCGCGCCCATCTCCGTCACGCACACCACCCGCCCCAGCACCGCCCCTTCTCCCCCTCCGCCAACTTCCCCTTCTTAATCTCCCGATCCAGATTCTTCCCAATCGTCTCGATCCCACGCTCCAAAAATCGCTGCTCCACATCCCGCAAAATCACGCGGTAACCCGCCCGCGCAAACACATGCGCAATCCCATTCCCCATCGTCCCCGCGCCCAACACCGCCACCGTCTTTATTGCATCAACAGGCAAGGTCAAAGCCTCCGCATTCTCGTGAACTATTAAGTCCCGCACGCACCCTGGAGTGCGGCAGCTCAGCTGCCGCTTTACTTAGCCCCTCGCACGGCTCGACATTGGCAAAGCTCGGTAAATGTCCCCGAGGAAATAAAGGGGAAGGAAGAAAACTCAAAAAAATCAGGTCACACCGGCGGCGCGCCTTCAACAATTTCCCGAATAATCTCCCGCGCCAGCATTTCCTCTTCCGGCGGAACGTACACAGTCGCTTCGCTCCCCCGCGTCTCGGCCCGAGCAGGAATTTCGTTTTCCTTCAGCGCCTCGACCAAAAACCCCGCGCGTGCCTCATCTGCGCCAGACCAAACCGCACAAGTAGCAGCACTCAAGTGGGCCGGTTTCACGTCCGCCACTCCAGGCTGTACAGAGTCATTCGCGGCAATCTCCATATCCGCGGGCTCCTGGTCCAAAAGCCTTTCGAGAATCTTTTCCGCCGCAGATCGACTAGATGAAGGCACAGCCACTTCGAACCCGAATTGCGTTTTCCAATCAATAGGCAGGATATCCGCCGAAGGAGGAATCTGATTATCCCCGGTCGGCCTGTCAATAAATGGAATGCCCGCGGATTGCAGTTCCTCAATCAGCGTGGAGTGCAGCGCCGCATCTTCCCCCGCCCACAACATGATGAGTGATCCTTCCGGTCCAAGCCCTGCAGCCATGAGTTCCTCCCAACGATAACCACTCTGTAGAGGCGGGGCTTGTTTACCCTAAGCCTCGATGTGCCCGCCCTCTTCATGCCGAACGACGGGAAGTCGAAATGCGATGCTAAGGATACATCCAATCACTCTGGCAAAGCACCCCACCACCACATTCACTCCGGCGGAACAGCCTCCACCACTTCTCGCACAATCTCCCTCGCGCGCTCTTCATCCCCCGGCAAAACATAGATCGCATTCTTTCCGTCACCGCGATCAAACCGATGCCGTATTAAATTTTCTCTGAGCGACATCGCAACAATCTCGCCGGGATGCAAGTACTCTCCCGACCAAACCTCAACGCTGGCATCCTCCGGGTACCAATCTCCGCCGCCTGAAAACTCGCCAATCAAATTTGGACCGGTTGATTCGGGCAGCGCGAGCGGAGACGGCTCTTCGTCGGTAGCTTCAGGTACCGCTTCATCGTCCGCGGAGCCGTAAGCCTTCTGCACCACCGCTTCAGCCCTCTCGAACTGCGAATAAGGCACCCCGATCTGAAAAGCCTGCTTGCTGCTGAACGAGAAAAGCCGCTCTTCCCTGCGTACCGTCTTGTGAGCAATCCCTTCCTGGTCCAGAAGCTGGCAAATCTCCAAGTGCAAGCGAGGGTCATCGCCCTCCCAAAACGAACAAAATGGGTCCTCACTAGGATCTCCCGGAGTGACCGGTTCAGGAGCGACCAAAGCCCCGGCTGGCGACTCTTCTACGAGTTCCACGTCGCAATCCGCGCACCGCGAAAACCCTTTTCGATACTCGGCTTTGCAAACAGGGCAAATCATAGGGTTCGGCGGGCGAGTCTACTGCACCCCGTCAACGACGTTTCCCACGACTACGATCCAATTCCCGAGCCATCTTCACGACGGCGAGTGCCCGATAAACTTATTCACCCACTCGATGAACCACTTCATGTTCGGGGCGTCAGTGTGACCGCCATCGTGCTGCCGCCAGGCAAGCTGCCCATCGAGCAATCCCTGGTTCACAGGCGGCATTTTCGCGCTGTGATAATCCCCCTCAACCGACAGCCCTTTTGCGCCCAGCAGCGTAAACACGCGGCTCGCATCCACCGTCGCCATGAAACTTCCCCGCTGATCCAGCCATTTGGCATCGCCCTTTTCCGGAATCCCGTAGCTGATAAACGTCAGCCTCGGCGCGCACAGTGCAATCAACTCATTCGAATCCACAGGAATATCGCCCGGGTTCATGCTCCCAAATGTCGCCTCCGACGCGCCGTACTTCATGAAATTTCCCGCCATCCAGTAGTATTCGCCGCCGGTGATATTCTCTACCGCCTCTCCCCAGTTACGCCGCCACAGCGTTGCCCCTCCTTTCCCCGACGATCCCACCAACACCACGGCGAATCGTTGGTCAAACGCCATCGTGACCAGCGCCGCCTTGCCGTAACGCGACACTCCTTCGATGCCGACGTGTTTTGCGTCGACCGCCGTGTCCGTCTCCAAATAGTCCAGTCCCCGCCCCGCTCCCCACGCCCACGCTCGCAGCGCGCCCCAATCTTCAGGTTTCCGCGGCTGCCCTTTGTTCACCAACCCAATGATCCCCCGAGTAATTCCCGCGCCATCGTCGGCCTGCACGCTCGCGGGGTCCAACAACACGAATCCCCACCCCGCGGCAACCAATTGCCAGGTATTCGGCAAATCGCCATCCTCATTCAATTGAGGAAAAGTAAACGGCGTCTCCTTCACCGGGTCCCAAGCCGGATGCTTCGCGAACACTTCCTGAAGCGAAGGATCCTGCTGCACCAACAACGCCTTCCACGCGTTGTTGACGCGCTCCATCTCCTCGCCGCGCGGCTCATTCGGATTCGGAAAGGCCGCGCGCCCAAACATCATCAGCACGGGCACCGGTCCCTTGGCATTCGCCGGCGTCACCAGAATCATGTGAATTTTCGCGCTAATCGCCGGATACGCCGAGTTGTCCACCTCTCCAATCAAATCCTTCGCGATCACCGGCGTGAAGCCAACCATCTCGTGATCCACGGTTTTGACGGTCCACGACACCTTCGGCACATTTTGCGGTACTCGGCCATAAACGTACTTCGAAAACATTTCAATCAACTCAGGCCGCCGCACTTTCCACCAAGTCTCAGCCGTAGTCACCTTCTGCCCGTTATTCAATACAAGGGGATCGGGAATATTCGGATATGGATTTGCCGTCGCCTCATCATAATTGGCATGATTCGGCGCCTTCTCATTTCCGCTGTAGCCCGGCCGCAGCGCCTTGATTCCCAACTGATCCATCATGTTCTGATGATCCTGATCGGCAGTGAAAGTGACAGGTGGCGGCGACGCAGGAGTCTGCGCAGACGCGCGCGATGAAACGCCCACGGCAGCGATCAGGCAGATACAAACCACGGAAGTTTTACGCGAGAAGCGCACGGGAACACTCCTGGTGATAGAATCGCGGCGTTTTCAAAGAATTATCAACGTCGGCTGTCCATGCTAAACCTTTCACTATGAAGCGCAAATTTATTTTCTTCGCCGCGTTTGGATTCTTCATTTGTTCCGGCTTCCTGCTCTCCCATCCACCTACGGCTGCTTCGCTTCCTCGACAAATCTGGGTCGCCACATGGGGCGCTTCTCAGCAGATTCCGGAACCGCAGAATGAATTGCCGCTCGAGGACCTGCGCGATGCGACGGTGCGTCAAATCTTTCACCTCTCGATCGGTGGCTCCGCATTGCGTGTTCACGTGTCAAACGCGTTCGGAACGGAAGCGCTCCGCTTTACCTCGGTCCACATAGCACACCCACTCTCGACATCCACACCGGCGATCGATCCGTCAAGCGACCAGCCGCTGACCTTCGCTGGCAAACGCGACGTACTTGTTCCGCCGGGCGCGGAATTCGTCTCCGATCCCGTCAATCTGAAAGTCGTCCCGCTCTCCGACATCGCCGTAACGTTTCATCTCGACGTTCCTCCGTCGCGCGAAACCAGTCATCCAGGATCGCGGGCGACCAGCTATTACGTACACGGCGACGCTACAGGTGCGGCAACTCTGATCGAGCCGAAGCACGTAGATCACTGGTTCCAGATTTCAGAAATCGATGTACAGGCCCCACCGAAAGCGGGCACGGTAGTCGTCCTAGGTGACTCCATCACCGACGGACACGGAACCACAACCAACGGCAACGACCGCTGGACCGATGTCCTCGCTGCCAGACTCCAAGCCTCACCGCGAACCCGAAACGTCGGCGTCTCCAATCAAGGCATTGGCGGAAACAACTTGCTCGTTGACGGACTCGGCCCCAATGCCCTGTCGCGTTTCGATCGCGACGTCCTCGCACCGTCAGCCGTCCGCTGGCTTATTGTTTTTGAAGGTGTGAACGATCTAGGCGGCTTGGCAAGAACCGCCGAAGTCCCGCCAGCCGATCACGCCGCGCTAGTCGAACGCGTTCTCGCCGCCTATCGCCAAATCATCGAACGCGCCCACGCCCACAACATTCGCGTCCTCGGCGCAACGATAACGCCTTACGTCGGCTCAGAGTATTACCATCCAAGCCCGGTAAGCGAAGCCGACCGCCGAGCCGTCAATCAATGGATTCGCTCCTCCGGCCATTTTGACGCCGTAATCGATTTCGACGCCGCCGTCCGCGACCCCGCTCACCCCGACCAACTCCTCCCCGCATACGACTGCGGCGACCATCTCCACCCCTCCCCCGCCGGCTACAAAGCCATGGCCGACTCCATTTCCTTGGCTGCATTCCAACAATAACCACAACGCGCGAAGCGAGCGTAATGCCGGACGTAATGCCGGACGTAGCGCCGGGCTTTAGCCCGGCATCTTTTCCACTTCCAATGCCAGCACCCAACCAAATGCCTTAAGAACCTGTCATCCCGAGCAAAGCGAGGGGTCTGCTTCTCCTTCCCCGTGACTCGCTACTTTCTAGAAGCTCCCTCACAAAGACGAAGGCGCACCTACCATGCCGACAAAAAAACAATGCAAAGACTTGGAGACAATTGGCGTTTAGCGCGGCGGGCGTCTATCCAATCGGGTAGAGACTTCGATGCTATACTCAGCGGCGAAGTTCGGAGGCGGTATCTGATCAAAACTCGTCGGACGGCTATTCTGTCCATTTTTCTTTTCACATCCCCGATTCTTGCGCAGGATAAGCCGGTCAACATCGCTCTCAGTCCAGCATCGACGACGCCAGCCGCATTCCTATTGGAGAGCTTCCCGAAAGCAGGATGTGCGAATGTTTCGATTGTTTCAGATGAATCGAAGGCGGACTACGTTTTGGAAGCCCACGAAGGAGATTTTGAAGGCCCCGGCGGATCGGAAGGACCACATGGACCACGACCGCCAAGACCGAAGGCGCACTACACGCTCTCCCAGGGCGGCAAGATCGTTTTCGGAACCACTCCAGTAAAGGAAACGAGCGCGGTCAAAGACGTTTGCAAATACCTCCAAAAAGGTTCGAAGTAGTCATCGCAACTTCATTCGAGAAAAGCTTCGACATAGAATCGCCGATAGCCCTAGCCACAACGAGTAACCGCTGAGATTCCAGCGACTTGGCTAGGGCTTTGCCCGTGCGTCTTTTTGCCTCGCCCTCTCGTATACCCTGTAGAATGAGCGCGACATTCACAACTCTGACCCCGGCACCACTGAGGTCGATTCTTCTCTTCTCCACCCAGATGGCCGACGACAACAAAGCCCTCGCCCAAGGGCTAAAGCGCCGCGACCCCGATCTCCTCGATCAACTGATCGAGCAGTATCAGTACCGGCTCTTCCGCTATCTGCTCTATCTGACTTCGAGCCGCGAACGCGCTGAAGACTTTTTTCAGGAAACATGGATCCGTGTCCTCGAACGCGGCCACCAGTACGACGGCAAGTACAAATTCGAGGCCTGGCTTTTCCGCATCGCGCGCAACATGGTGATCGACTGGCAGCGCGCGAAAAAAATGCAAAGCCTCGACGCTCTCACCGACCCAGAGGAAGGCGCACCAATGGAGTTCGCCGCGCTGAATCCGTCGCCGCTGAATCTTGTTTTAACCGCGGAAGAAAAAACCGGCGTCCACGCGTCGCTGGATCGTATTCCAACGGTCTATCGCGAGGTTCTCGTGCTCCGTTTTCAAGAAGATCTCGGCCTCGAAGAAATCGCGGGCGTTCTCGCCGCCCCGCTCTCCACCGTCAAGTCGCGCCTCTATCGCGGACTCGAAGCGCTCCGCGGCGCGATGCAAGGAGGCGCGGCATGAACGAAAGTCTCCACGCCCGCGCCGAGAAGCTGATCGCGCAAGAGCGCATCGAAGGCATCTCTCAGTCCGAACGCGACTGGCTCGCCGCGCATCTCCGCGAGTGCCAAAGCTGCGCCCAAGTAGCGCAACAAACAAATGATGCGCTCCGCGTCTTGCGCGCCATTCCCGTTCCGCTTCCACGAGGGCTTGCAGAACGCACCCGGTTCCGCGTGCAACTGCGCGCTCAGGAAATGCGCGAGCGCGAACCCAAGCGGCGCCTGCTCTGGATCATGTGCGCCATGTCCTGGGCGCTCGGCATCGCTACCGCACCTTACGTCTGGCGCGCCTTCGAATGGATCGGCCAACACATGGGCCTTCCGAGGCTCATTTGGGAGATGGGATTTGGTCTTTGGTGGACGATCCCCGCACTGGTCGCCGCCGCCGTCGTATTGCTGGAAAACCTAAGGCAAGCGCATGAACGCGATCAAGCAAGGTAAGTGAGATCGCCGCTTCAAAGTCTTAGATGTTTTGGAAAGTCAGAGTTTATAGAGTCTTAGAGAGGAAATACGTATGTCGGACTATCAACAAAAAGTAAGCGGTCCTTTGAACGAGAGAATGCGTCTCATTCGTCTCCGCCGAAAAAAGGAAAAGCTTCGCTTCTGGCAGGAATTCCGCATCGTGCCGAAGGGTCTCATCTGGACCGTCGTGGCACTGTTCTTCGTGGCGCAGATCATCGCGTATGTGGTCAACCACTGGAACTTCGTGCACTACGGTGAGATTGTTCCGCCGGAGCTTCATGATGACCCCACGCTTGCGTACCTGGCCATCGCGGGGATCGTAACGGGAGTTTCTCTCTTTATGTCGGTCTTTATTTTCCTGATCGGCTACGTGAATCGCGACGCCAAACGCCGCGGCATGAACTCCACTCTGTGGACACTGCTCGTTATCGTCCTGCTCCCGGCCTGGACCTTCGTCGGCTTCCTCATTTATTTCCTGATGCGCGAGCCCTTGCCGTACGATTGCCCGCAATGCGGAAAAGCCGTCGGCGCCCGCTTCAACTTCTGCCCCAACTGCAAATGCAACCTCCATCCCAGCTGCCCCAACTGCAAACGCGAAGTCGTGGAGACCGACAAGTTCTGCCCCTATTGCGCGCAGGAATTGGGAGCCGCGTCATTACCGCAGAACGCCACGGAAAATGTCACGCCAAACATGTAACGAAGGGCAAAGCCCTCTGCGGCTTTAGCCGTATCAATTCGGATCACTGCGGCAACGAGGTGAAGGGGAAGAGCTAGTAGCGCTCAACAGCGAGGGCGACTGCGTTGCCGCCGCCGAGGCAGAGGGCGGCGATGCCGCGCTTCAGGTTGCGGCGTTGCAATTCGTAAAGAAGCGTGACGAGTATACGCGCGCCGCTCGCTCCGATTGGATGGCCTAACGCTACCGCGCCGCCATTTACATTTACCTTTTCTGGATTGAGCCGCAGCTGGCGCGTCACGGCGATTGCGGCGACTGCGAACGCTTCGTTTAATTCAACGAGATCTACGTCCTTGTCGCGGTCCCAGCCGGTTTTGGTGAGCAGCTTTTCGACGGCTTCGACAGGCGCCATCATCACCCACTTTGGGTTCGACGCCGCTGACCGCTTGCGCAACGATCCGCGCGAAGGGCTGCTTTCCGAGCCGCGCTGCGTTGCGTTCGCTGGTGACAATCAGTGCAGCTGCGCCATCATTCGTGCCGGGAGCGTTTCCCGCAGTGACCGTCCCATCTTTTTTGAACGCAGGCTTTAACTTCGCCAGCGCTTCCATCGAAGTATCTTCGCGCGGCGATTCGTCGTACTTGATGATGATCGGCTCGCCTTTTTTCTGTGGCACTTCGATCGGCAAAATCTGCCCCTCAAAAAAACAAGACTTTCGCGCACGAATCGCTTTCTGGTGACTCTCGACCGAAAACTTATCTTGCTCTTCGCGCGTGATGCCATATTTCTCCGCGACCAGTTCGCCAGTCATGCCCATGTGAAAATCTTCGTACGCATCCCACAAACCATCGTGAATCATCGAGTCAACGAGCTTGCCATCGCCAAGCCGGTAACCGGTTCGCGCTTGCGGCAAGCAGATATGGGCAGTTGGACATCGATTCCATGCCGCCCGCCACGACCATTTCTGATTCACCAAGCTGAACAGCTTGCGCTGCGAGCGCAACCGCTTTCAAACCGGACCCACAAACTTTATTAATCGTCATCGCCGCAACACGAGGAGCGCAACCACCCTTCAGCGCGGCCTGTCGCGCAGGATTCTGTCCGAGCCCTGCCTGCACCACATTGCCCAAGATGGCTTCGTCAACTTCATTGGCATCCACATAGGCGCGCCGGATCGCCTCAGCGACTATTTTGCCGCCGAGCTCGACCGCCGAAAATCCAGCCAGTCCGCCTTGAAATTTTCCGATAGGCGTGCGAACAGCGGAGAGAATTACGGGAGTATCCATGTGCGTGACAAACCTCCGGACGAGCAACGCCCACCATTATACAGCGTTGCAACCGAGGCCGTCGCGCAGGCAAACGGAAGGGGGCTCCGCCAAGTTTGCGCAGCGCCAGCATCCTTGCTGGCGCTGTTCGCTGGGAGCCGCAGAGCCGGAAAAACGCAGAGCCGAAGAGCCGGCAGGGATGCCGGCGCTACCAGTCCGCATTTTCACTGCGCACTATGAGTTCGCGGCTGCTGCCGAATCCGGCATGCCCTCGTCGGCGCTTGGGCCGTACAGACCCGGAACGGGCACGCCGACCAAACGGAAATAGACCGTGAGCTGCGCCCGGTGATGAATCATGTGATTCATGCACATGCTGCGAATACAGGCGATCTTTGGCAAAGTGAAAATCTCCTTGCCACCCGCTAGAAGCTTCCAGCCCTTCATCATGTCGGCATCACTTATCCCGGCGAGGGCCGCTCGCGCTTCGGCGCTCTCTTTGTCAAACGCGGCAAGAAGCTCTTTGCGGTTCGTGATCTTCGGCGGCGTGTAGCCAGGCCCGTCGACCGGCGCGTAATCCAGTTCGTCCGTATTGATGGTCATGGTGATCCACCCCGGGACGGTGCCAACATGCGAAGCGAGCCAGCCAACGGTGCCGGACTTCTCATGCGGCTTCCAGCCCCACTTGTCATCGCGAACGCGCTCCAGAACTTTGCGAGTGCTCGCCATCTCCTGATCAAATTCAGGCAACATCGATTGTCCAATAGTCATGTCAGCCTCCAGTGCGGAATCCAAATTCGGCGTCAGAATAATAGGCGAACAAAAGGCGAAATGTCAACGCTTTCTTTTGTCCTCCTAGTCGTCTGAATTGTAGTCATTCGATTTCCCAGCTCCAACCAATTCCTTGTGAAATATCGTTGACAATCGCTTCCCTCGGAACAAAATCTCCCTATGCCGCACCAGCTCAGCACATCGTATTTGCAAGATTCCATCGGTCTGTTTCACTACTACAAGAAGCTGGGCGATCGCGCGATGGCGCAATGTCCGGACGAAGCGCTTTTTATCGCGCTCGACCCAGAGTCCAATTCCATCGCCATCATCGTGAAACACTTGTCTGGCAATATGCGTTCGCGCTGGCTCGATTTTCTGACTACCGATGGCGAGAAACCAGACCGTAATCGGGACACGGAGTTCGAAACTCCGCCCACGACCCGTGCCGAATTGATTGAGCAGTGGGAACGGGGCTGGAAATATGTTTTCGATGCGCTCGAACCTTTAACCGAGGCTGACCTCACGCGAACCGTGACGATTCGCACCGAGCCGCACTCCGTCATGCAAGCCATCAATCGACAGGTCGCCCACTACGCGCATCACGTTGGACAGATCCTGTTTCTCGCCAAGCATCTCACTTTCACCAAGACCGGCAAGTGGGAATCGCTTAGCGTCCCCCGAGGCAAATCAGCGGAGATCAACGCTAAAACTGCCGCGGGTGAGGTCTCAGCGCGCTCTGCTTTTTTTGCTTCAAAACACAAATGAACGCATCTTTAAGATCGCGAGCGCGCACTGATGCAGCCGAATTAAATTAATCGTTGCCGACTATGTGTTGTGATAGCCTTTCTCAAAGGATACAGAATGAGTGGACCACACATCAGCGAGTTGGTTTTCGAAGTCACGGAACAACCCGAAGGCGGCTATTCCGCTGAGTGCCTGACTGAAAATATCTTCACGCAGGGTGCCACTTGGGAAGAGTTGCGGGCAAATGTCAAAGAGGCCACAGAAGCCTATTTTTATGATGGGCCAAAGCCCCAATACATCCGACTTCACCTAGTAAGAAATGAAGTTCTTGCCATGGAATGAAGGTACCGCGAGACTTGAGCGGCCGGCGGCTTGTGGCATGTCTATGCCGGCAGTGGGATTATCGCCAAACGCATCAAGTGGGGAGTCACATCGCGCTGGCGACAGAAACACCAACGCATCAACGCATTGCTGTTCCCGACCACAAGACATTTAATATCGGTACGCTGAGCAGCATTCTTCGGGTAGTTGCCGCACACAAAGGTGTGAGCCGCGATGATATCCTGAAATCGCTAGACTGAGTTCTGAACTGCGTTTCCTCTTCGCCGGAATTTCCGCTACCCTTCTTGAGTTATGGCAACACTGTTCGATCTTGAACCTCCTGCAGAAAGCGGGCTGAAACTGAATGATGCGCAGCGGCGCGCCATCACTCATGGCCAAGGGCCGCTGCTCGTCATTGCCGGCGCGGGCACGGGCAAAACGCGCGTCATCACTGAGCGTATTCGCCACTTGCTGCAATCTGACGATTCCCTTTCGGGCGAAAATATTCTTGGACTGACGTTTACGAATAAGGCTGCGGGTGAGATGAAGGCTCGCGTCGTGCGGGCGACTGGCGATCGCGGGAAAGATGTAACGCTGGCGACTTTTCACGCGTTCTGCGAAAGCCTGCTGAAGGAAGCCGCACCTGAGCGGCTGATGCTCGACAAAGTCGATCATTGGATTCTGCTGCGCCGTAATTTGGAGCGGCTAAAACTCGACAAGTACCGCCGCCTCGCCGATCCGGGCCAATTCCTAAACGACTTCGTGGAATTTTTCTCGCGCTGCCAGGACGAACTTGTTTCCTGCGAAGATTATCAGCGCTACGCCGACGGTCTTGCCGCGCAACTGGAAACCGAACGCGCCGCACTCGACGACGACACTTTTAAGGAGCGCGACGAAGCGGTCGCCCTTCAACAGGAAATCGCGCGTGCTTACCGCGCCAGCGAAGATCTGCTGCGGGAAAAAAAGCGCGTCTCCTTCGGCTCGCTCATCACCGGAGCCGTCGAACTTCTCGAAACCAACGCCGAAGTTCGGCGCACGCTCCGAGAAAAATATCGATACATCCTCGTCGACGAATTTCAAGACACCAATATCGCGCAACTTCGCCTGCTTGAACTCCTCGCCGGTGAAAGAAAAAACATCGTCGCAGTAGGCGACAACGACCAAGCTATCTATCGCTTCCGCGGCGCCTCTTTCGGCAGCTTTAAACTTTTTCTGGAGCGTTTCGCCGGCTGGCGCGAAGGGGCTGACTCGACTCCATTCCGCGTCTCGCTCGTGGAAAATTACCGCTCCACGCCGAATATTCTTCGCGTGGCCACGCAAGTCATCGCGCAAAACACGGTGAGCGCCGACTTCCCTAAAAAAGTTCTGAGCGCCAATAAAGAGGAAAGCGAAAAAATCCGCGTCGTCGAGCTGGAAACCGAACAAGACGAGTCCCGTTGGCTCGTAAGCGAACTACAGCGCCTCCATGCGACCGGACGCAAATGGCGCGATTTCGCTGTACTCTACCGGCAGCACGCTCACCGCGACGAGCTTGTCGAAGAGCTTTCCCGGCACAAAATCCCTTTTGTCATCAGCAAGCTTTCCATCCTCGATCATCCGCTCGTCAAAGACGTGCTCGCCTACTTGCGGCTGATTGCCACTCCATTCGACGACATTTCCTGCGCACGCGTCATTGCCGCTCCCGCGTGGTCGCTTGAACCCACAGACCTGGTCCGTTTCGCCGAACGCGCCCGCAAAGGGAAAAAAGCGCTCTACGACATGCTGCAAGCTCCTCAAGGGCAACTCGCATTCGATTCCTCGCACGCCGCTCTGGGGCGGCTCGTCGATTTTCTTACGGAACAACGCAAAACTCTGCGGCGGCGAAGCGCGCGAGAAATTCTCGCCGATCTTCTCGAATGGCTGGAAGTCCCGCAACGCGCCACCGCGCAAGACCGTAAATATGTCACGCGCCTCACGGAATTCGTCAATGAATGGGAACCCAAAAGCGAAACGCGCGGCCTCGCCGAATTCGTCGAATATCTCGGCTACTACTCACAAGCCGGCGGCACGATCAGCCTCGAAGAGGACTTTCCGGGCGATGCCGTTCAGCTGATGACCGTTCACGGCGCAAAGGGCCTGGAATTCCCTCAGGTCTTCCTTCTTCGCATCAACAACAAAAAGTTTCCAACCACGGAACGGCACCGCGTGTTCGAATTTCCCGCAGCCCTGATGAAAGAAGGCGAGCCCGCCGAGCAATTTCACATTCAAGAGGAACGCCGCCTTTTCTACGTCGCTCTAACGCGAGCGGAAAATCGCCTCACGCTCACTACGCTCACGGAGAAAAAAGGCAAGATTCCCGTCTTCATCGAAGACCTCTTGATGGACCCTGCCACCAAGCGCCGCGATGTCCGTCAGCTAAGGCCCAAATTGCCCGAACTTCCTACTGCGGTCAAAAAAGAATCTCCAGGCGCCGCGGATTCTCAGCTTTTTCCTGCATCCGTTGAACCACCGAAAATTTTCTCTCGCATCGCCGACTGGGCACTCGAATTCCATCCTCCCACACCCGAACCGCTCACTCTGAGCCCTTCGGCAGTCAGCGGCTATCGCAGTTGCCCACAGCAATTCCTCTTCAGCCGCGGGTGGTCTCTCAAGGAAGGCCCCAAAGCCGTCCTCAGCTTCGGCAGCGTGATGCACACTACAATCAAACGATTCATTGACCACCTTCGCAAAGGCGTGAAGCTTCCTTTCGAGGAAGTGGCGAGAATTTTCGAAACCGAATGGACCTCGGCGGGCTTTGAAGATGACTATCAGGAATCCGGATACAAGAAAGACGGCCTCGAACAGTTACGCACTTTTCACGCGTCGACGCTCGAAGCTTTGCCGCAAACCATCGAACAAGAAAAGTCCTTCGAGCTTCCGCTGGAAAACAACATCACCATCATCGGCCGCATGGATCAGGTCAATTCTCTCGGGCGCAAAGACGTGGAAATCATCGACTACAAGACAGGAAAGCCAAAAAAAGACGCGGACGCCAAGAAAGATCTGCAGCTCAGCCTGTACGCTCTTGCCGCAAAAGAAATCTTCGAATGGAATCCCGTCCGCTTGATCTTCCACTATCTCCAAAACAATCAGGTCCAGGTCACCACACGTGACGCCAAGCAACTCGACGAAGCGCAAAAAATCGTGCAGGAAGCCGCCGCAGACATTCGCGCCGGCGAATTCCCGCCACGCCCCGGCTTTATTTGTCGCAGCTGCGCTTACAAACCGATTTGTCCAGCGCATGAAGAGTCTCTCAGCAATTAGGCGGGCCCAGTTAGCCGGAGCTTCGGAAGCACATCGATTCTCCTGAATCCTCAACAAGAGGTGCCCACATGAACCGCAAGTTTCTCTACCTGGTGCTGGTCATTCTTGGATTTGTTCTTCCCTATTCTCTGTTTGTCCCCTGGGTCATGGAGCATGGCCTCGACATGCGTCTCTTCGTCCGCCAACTTTTCGCAAACCGCGTCAGCGCATTCTTCGGCCTGGACGTCCTGGTTTCCGCAGCTGCTCTTATCGCCTTTATCCGCAACGAAGGCCGTCGCCTCAAAATGAACAGTCTTTGGCTTCCCGTCGCTTCGGTCTTGCTCGTGGGAGTTTCTCTTGGCCTTCCTCTATTTCTCTATCTTCGCGAACGCGAACTGGAAAGACGCGCCTTGGCAACTTTCTAAACAACTCTCCACCGATCGCACATAGATCGTAGCCGGGAAGAGCGGCCGCAAGTACCTGCGATCCTCTCTCTCAAAAAAAAGGGCGCCACCTAAGCGGGTAGCGCCCAAACGAACAGAATCCTCTCGAAAACGACCTACTTCCCTTTTTTCGGGCCCTTGGCTTCGTCTTTCTTTCCTTTTTTCTTCATTGAGATGCTCCTTTCACCTGCGGTCCCTATCCTCTGCAGTCATTCGCACTCTTCGGGTTATGACAGGCGCTGCCCGCCATGCCGCACTCGCTATGTATGCGAGTGCTAAGCGCGACTATCAAGAAAATTCCAGCAGAGAGCCCAAGGCTTCGTTTTATTGGGTGATACCGCCAGTGTAATACTTGTCGCGAGTAAGAACCGTCAGGCCTTCGCGCTTCACACGAACTTCGACGGTGTGGTAATCCTGCGCGCTTTTTACGTCTCGCGGGAAGTACGCCAATGTGTACTGGTTGCGTGCCTCCTCGGTCACCCTCGAGTACAGATCCTGCAGCGATTCCTTCTTCGCCGCGTAATAGACGTCGCCGCCCGTGCTGTGCGCGTATTCGGAGAGCCGCTCAACTCGGCGGTCCAAGAATGCGCTTCCCACTCCAACCCCAAACACTGAGATGCTGTGGGCCAGCACCTCTTTTACGGTGTTGTCGAACGTATTGGTGTTGTACTTCTTCCCTCCGTTGACCCCATCGCTGATGATAAATATGATTTTCCGACGGTTCCTCGGCCGATCCTTCAAGAGCTGTGCGGCCCCAAACACGGCATCATCGAGGGCCTTCGTAGGCTCCCTAAGAATCTCTCGCGTGGAACCGGCAACACCTGGCGATCCGTCCGGAGCGTGGCCATTGACGCTCGGCCCATTGAACGGCCCACCGGGAGGCATCACTGCAGTCTGGCTGTCCAGTTTGGTCCGCCGGAGTTCGACGAGCAGTTGGTCCTGATTGCTGGTGAAACCTTTGCCAGGGTGAAAAAACTGGTCAAAGCGGCAAACAAACGCTTCATCCAGATCGCTCATACCGCCGATAATGGCGTCGAGGCTATCTTGTACTTCCTGGGCGTACCCCTTTTTCAAATCGTTGTCGATCAGAATGACCATCGAAAGCGGGAAAGCCTCCGTAGTAAAGACATCGATTCTTTGTTCTACGTTGTCGTCAAAAACGCGAAATTCGTCTTTGCCAAGATCGGGCACGAGCCGGCCGTCGTGGTCTTTCACGGTCACTGGCAACACTACCAAGTTGGCATTTACCGTAATCTTTGCCCGCGCTTCGCTCAATCTGGGGTTGTCCGGCGGTGGTGGGGAAGGCTCCTGGGCCTGGGCGGCTGGAGCTGCTTGCTGATGCGCGGTCGCCATAATTCCAAGCCACAAGGCAGGCGCCGCGAAGAATAGAACGCCCGTTATACCTGCGATTTTTCGTAGACTTTTCATATCTCTCAGGCCAAACTTCCTCTCGTAGTCAGTGCTCGGATCGCCGCCCGGTCTCCCGGAGACGCATCCATCGCACCACTTGCAAGCATCTTAAGTTGGCGAAGAACCCCAGCGGGCAATTTCCGTCCGGGCATCTCTCGTCAAGGAAAGTATACATGCCTTCTCTCAAGAAATTCGCAGCGCTGTGTGTGACGCCCCTGCTTGCCGCCGCCATCGCCATGCCTGCGCTGCCTCAGGAGCCGGAGACTCAAGGGCCTGTCATCAAAGCCAACGTGAACCTGGTCAATCTCTTCGTCACCGTGCGCGACAAGAACAAGCGCATCGTCACCGACCTCAAACAGGATGACTTCAAAATCGCCGAAGATGGCCAGGATCAGAAGATCGCCTTCTTCTCTAGAGAAGTGACGCTGCCCATCACGCTGGGGTTGCTCATGGACACCTCCGGCAGCGAACAATACATGCTCGGCGCCATCCAGGACGGAGCCAGCAGCTTCTTGAACCGCGTCATGCGCAAAGGGGACGAAGCCATGATTATGTCCTTCGACCTGGACGTGGACCTTCTGGCCGATTTTACCGACAACCGCTCCGAGCTCAATCGCGCCATTCGCAAGGCACAAATCAACACCGGTGGTGGAGGTGGCCCCATCACTCCTGGAACGATTCCGCAATCTGGTTCCAAAGGCACAAATTTCTATGACGCCCTCTATCTCGCGTGTAACGAAAAGCTTTCCTCGGAGGCCGGTCGCAAAGCCGTCGTCGTCCTCACAGACGCCGAAGACAACGGAAGCAAAGTCCGCGTGGAAGAAGCTATCGAAGCCGCGCAGCGTACCGACACTGTCGTTCATATTCTTCTGGTCTACGATCCGCATTACGGCGCTAACGCTAGCATCGCTAAGAAAATTACAGATGAAACTGGCGGCCGCATGATCGTCGTCAACAATGAGAAACATCTTCAGGAGGCTTTCGACCAGATTTCGGAAGAGCTCCGCAGCCAGTACACGCTCGGCTACTATCCAACGAACTCTGCGCGCGACGGCAAATTCCGCAAGATCAAAGTGGACGTCACCGGCAAAGACCTGAAAGTCCTGGCCCGCAAGGGCTACTACGCCCCCAAGAACTAAGCCCTCTTGGAGACGTTCAACTCTTGACAAGAAGTGGTCGCTTGCGTATAGTGCTCTCTAGGTAATACTGTGAACTGCCGTAGCAGCGCCAGCATCCTGCTGGCGTTTTGCCTTTAGTGGCACAGGCTTCAGCCTGTGCTGTTCTCCCAAAGCAGAAGGCCGCTCACAACATGCCGGTCGACAAGCCGTTGATCCCGAAAACTGTCAACCTCCAGAGGCCTCGCAACCTGCCCAGTCTCGGTGCAATGCTAAGCTATTTAGAATCAACACTTACGCAAACGCATCAAAACAAATAACCTTAACCCTTTTAGAATCCGTGTTTACGAGAAAACAAGGGGGTAGGCAGATATGGTTAACCGAGTACAGACGGTCATATACCCAGCATTGTTCTCCAGAGCCACCGCGTTTTTCACGCACTGCTCCAGGGGTTCCCGCGGACTGTCTTTTTTGCCGGTAGGCGACTGGTGCCGCAGACGTGCAAACTTCGGGCTCCTATGACTGACGGGCGGACTGAAAATGCGGAAAAGACGTACGCAAGGTTTTCGCAATTCGAGGAATATGAGCGTTCCGAGAGGCGATTTGCGCCAAAACAGCGGCGAAGGATGCCCCGCCTTGTACGCGCTGGCATGCTGGTCCTTGTAGTCATGTTCAGTAGCCGCCTTTGGGCGCAAACGAGTGCAAGCGTCCCGCCCGCAAATACACCTGCCCCTGCAAATCCATGGGACTTCAATGTGAACGTAAGCGGGTATTTGGTGCCAGGAGGGCAATCATATTTTTCTCCGACATTCACCGGGGATCACGACACACTTCACGTAGAAGCGCGGTACAACTACGAGGCCCAGCACACAGGATCGCTATGGGTCGGCTATGACCTGAGCGTGGGGAAGAAATTGGTACTGGAGGCCACTCCCATGATCGGCGGAGTGTTTGGAAACGTGAATGGAGTAGCGCCAGGGCTGGAACTTACGGTGACCTACAAGAAGCTTCAACTGTACAGCGCAAACGAATATATCTTCGACACCGACGCAAAGGCCGGCAATTTTTTCTACACGTGGACCCAACTAACCTACTCGCCAAAACCATGGTTTGCGTTTGGCTACGTCGTGCAACGGACGCGAGCCTACCAGACGCCGCTTGATATCCAGCGCGGTCTAATGGTGCAATTCACGCGCAAGAAAATAACCTTCGCAACGCAGATATTTAACTTAGGCCAAGCCGATCCAACGGTGGCGTTGTCACTCGGATACAGCTTTTAACGCGAATTTGAAGAACCCATGAAATGCAGTTGTTGCGCGATTTTGAGAACTAGCTTCCCGATACGCGCGATACTTGAGCACGGAAGATGCTTGCGCGGGTTGGTGCGTCAGAGTACGATTTCGCTCGATGTTGATGGGTGGTGCACGATGGTCTCCTCTAAGCCGCTTCTTCTCCTTTCAGCCGTGGCCTGCTTAACCCTATCGTGCCCTTTGCTAGCGACCGCCCAGGACACCGATTCCCAACAGTCAAGCAAGAGCAGCAACACGGGCCTGATGGTTCGCAGATTTGCGCTGCACTATAACGGCTCGTTCAAAAGGATCTCGCCGGATGAAATAACGCAACGCCTGACGCAAAAGGGACTCCTTCCGCTCGTCGAACAGCCTTACAACCAAACCAAATTGGACTTAGTCAAAAGCGAAATCAAAAAGATCTACAAGGAAAAAGGAATCGCGGTCAGCGCGGAAAGTGTTCTGAATGCAACAAGCACGCCGCGCTACGTGGAAGTGTTCATCGAAGTTTTCAAGCTATAAGAGATTCTCGGGAGTTCTGCCGGTCAAATGTGTCCCGTTTCCGAGATACTGGCCAAATCGGATCAAGGAACGCCTGACGTAACAATTCCAGCCCCCCTTCAACCGCATTAATCACCACGTGCCGCGACAGCTTCACTCCTCGCCAGTCCAAAAAATCTTTCTATTGCTTATACACAACGAAGCGATGTATAAAAGCATTATGTCGCTTCATAACCGCATCGCAGTGCTTCGCGCGGAAAGAAAATTGTCTCGGGCGACGCTGGCATTGTCCGTGGGTGTGAATCCACAAACCATCGGGTTTCTGGAGCGAGGGGACTACACCCCGTCGTTGGAGTTGGCCTTTAAAATTGCCGAACACTTTGGATTGCCGGTAGAGGCTGTCTTCTCGCCTCGGCCGTTTAGAGCATTAAGCGAGCAGGTGTACGAAGCGCGCAAGAGGGAGACCTAAGATGGCGGTAAACGAAAAGCGGAGTTGGTTCTGGAAGAAGATCGGCTTCTGGTTTGTGCCGGCAAGGTCGGAGAAACTGGGACCGGAGGAGTGGGCGAAGGTCCTGAAGAGGTCGCAGCCCGCAAAACGGCGGATGCGGCGACTGTTGACGTTGTCGTGGTTGCCAGTGCTGGCGTTTGAGATTGCGGTGAGCCTGCGGGTGGTGCGTCTCGATCCCTGGGCTGGACTGATGAGCGCTGCGCTGTTGACGATGGTGATGGGGCTGGCGGTTCGCGCGCTCCGGATCGGCTTCGCACAGGTCTCGCTGGAGGACCGGGCCGTGATGGAGCATGGCGCGGAGTTCGACGCGCTGAAAGAGACGCAGCGCGGAGAGATCTTTCAGCGGGCGGTGCGGGATGGACTCTTCGGCCGGGTGAAGGTGGACGAGCGCGAGGCCGAGCAGCGGCTGCGGGCCCAGGGGGCCGCCTACCGGTTGCTGGGGCCCGCGCTGCTAGTGTTTGTCGTGGGGTATTGGAGCGTGTGCTTGTTCGGCCCGTTTGAGGCGACGCGGAGTGCATTGGCGGTGACCGCGGTGGTGGTTACTTGGCTAGCGGCGCTGGTGCTTGCGGCGCCGACCATGATCCGCATGTGGACACAGCCTGACGAACCCGGGGAGAGCGCAGCGGTTGCGGAGTGAAAGCCCGTCAGATGCGCAGGAAGGAACACTTCCGACGGGAGAGCTGTTAGCGTGGTGACAAAGATTTATCGTGGACGTCGCATTTAGGAAACTGATACGCCACCGCATTCTCAGTGCGCATTGACCGAATTTCGCTGACCGTTTAACATCCCTCTTGCACTTCCATCATGATTAACGAAACCTTCGCCCACTACAGGATTCTCCGAAAACTCGGGTCCGGCGGCATGGGTGTCGTCTACGAAGCGGAAGACACCAAGCTCGGACGCCGCGTCGCCTTGAAATTTATACCCGAAGAAAATCAGCGGGACAGCCAGACTCTCGAACGCTTTCTGCGCGAAGCGCGGTCTGCCTCAGCCTTGAACCATTCCGGCATTTGCACCATCCATGCGATCGAAGAGCACGGCGGCCGCACCTTCATCGCTATGGAGCTTCTGGTTGGCGAGTCGCTCGACAAACTTCTCGCCGAAGGGCTATTGCCCATCACGCGTACTGTCGAAATCGGTATCCAATTGGCCGATGCCCTCGATACCGCGCACAAAAAGGGCATCGTCCATCGCGACATCAAGCCTGCAAATATTTTCGTCACGGAATCCGGCAGCATCAAAATCCTCGATTTTGGACTCGCGAAGCTTCTCCCGCGCAGCTCGGACGATCTCGCTGGCCATACTCTCGACGCTCCCGCCGACACTCTTCTAACCAGTCCTGGTATGGCCGTTGGGACTATCCATTACATGTCGCCCGAGCAAGCGCGCGGTGAAGAAATTGACGCCCGCAGCGATCTCTTTTCGCTCGGCGCCGTTCTTTACCAGATGTTGACAGGCAAACAAGCCTTCCCTGGCTCCACGAGCGCGGTGGTCTTCGACAACATTCTGCACAGCGCACCCGTCGCACCGGTAACCGTCAATCCCGATGTTCCTCCTGAGTTCGAGCGCATTCTCAACAAAGCTCTCGAAAAAGACCGCGACCTGCGGTACCAGGTCGCCGCCGAAATGCGCGCGGACCTCAAGCGGCTTCAGCGTGAAATCGATTCCGGCAGCCGCCCTGCAAGCACGCAGCGCTCGGCTGCGCGGGTCTCGACAATTTCCGAGCCGCCATCGTCTACACAGAAAGTGACGCCCTCGGGCAGCTCGGCGATCGTCGACGCCGCCAGAAAACACAAGATCGGCACCGGCCTCGGGATTCTCGGCCTTCTTGTTGTAGTCGCCGCCGCCGCGTTCGGTATCTACTCCATCGTGGTTCGCTCGCGTCACGTACCGTTCGACACTTTCACCATCGAAAACCTAACAAACAACGGCCACGTGGTACTCGCCGCCATTTCTCCTGACGGAAAATATCTGCTCCATGTCCGCGATGAAAACGGATTGCAATCCCTGTGGCTGCGGCACATCGCGACCGGCAGCAACACGCAGCTTTTGGCGCCCGCTCCCACTCGATACGCCGGCCTAACTTTTTCACCCGACAACAACAACATCTACTGCGTCCGGCGGGACGAAGCGGAACACACGCTCGCTTCGCTCTATTCCGCGCCGATTCTCGGGGGCACGCCTCGATTGCTGATCAAGGATGTTGATAGCCGCGTGACGTTTTCTCCCGACAGCAGTCGCTTCGCTTTCTTGCGCGAAGATCACGACTCTCCTACTTACGAATTGATCGTTGCGCACAGCGACGGTTCCCCCGACCGCACTCTTTTCAAGGACGTTCCTTTGGCGGGAAGCGAGGGAAATTACAGCCCGGCTTGGTCCCCCGACGGCAAGACTATCGCCATAACCGAAACCCAAATGGGCCAAGGCATCACCGCTGCGGTCCTCACCGTGGATGTGGCTACCGGCAAACAACAGATCAAGGCGCTTTCGAGCAAAGAGGTCTTTATCAATCCTGTGTGGATGCCTGACGGTTCTGGGCTGCTCGTTTCAGGTCTCGGCGAGGGCGGCGTGTTAAACGCTCAGCTGGGTATCGTCAGCTATCCGGGCGGCGATTACCGGCGGTTGACCACGGACACCAACTCTTATCTTTACCCCACAATCTCGTCCGATGGTCATTCCATTGTGGCGAACCAGTCGCAGTCCAAGTACGAGCTTGAAGTGGCCAATTTTGCGCAGCCCGATGATGTTCATCCCATCACATTGTCGTCCAGCAGTTCGGTTTGGAATTGGGATTGGACCAGCGACGGCCGCATCGTATTTGCGCAGATTCCCGATATTCGCGTCGTCAAGCCCGAGGGCGGCGAGACCTTGATTTACTCAGACGCCGCTCACGTGTCCGATCAGGTTATCTCCTGCGGCGGAGGGCGCTATTTTGTGATTCGTTCCGAGGGCCGAGCCGGCAAGGTCGCTTTCAATCTTTGGAGGATGAGCACCTCGGGAACGGATTTCAAGCAGCTAACGTTTGGCTCTGCGGAAGCAGATCCTCTTTGCTCCCCAGACGGCAAATGGGTGTATTACATCGATTACGCCGACAGCCAAGCCCTCAAGCGTGTTTCCATCGATGGCGGTTCTCCGGAAACGATCCTGGCCACGGCTCAGGGTGCTGCGGAAATCTCCCCCGACGGCAAGAGCGTGGCCAGCCTGGAAGTTCGTGAGCTGGACCATAGGCTTGTCCTAAACATTTTTTCTCTCGAGGACAAAAAAGTCGCCTTCCATGATATTGATCCGCGCGCTTCCTGGCCGTTTGCGTTTGCTCCCGACGGTAAGTCCGTTGTTTTTGCGGTTCGCGAAAAAGGCGTCAGCAACCTCTGGACGCAGCCGCTTGATGGCTCTGCCCCGCGCCAACTCACTCATTTCACTTCGGAGCGAATCGAAAAGTTTCTCTTCTCCAAGGACGGCACGAAAATCGCGATGCAACGTGGCCACAACGAATCCGACGCCGTGCTCCTCCGCGACACTTCCCACTAAAACAGCGCGCCGTATCGGCCGATGAGCTTTCCCTGCAAATGGGGCGCAGCAATGCTTCGCCCCTACAAGGGATTCCTCTCATTTAGTTCATTCCGAGGAAAGGTTCATGCGAGGAGGCTGCGTGATGGAAATTGAGGATTTGTGAAACTCAGGGAGTCGCGGGCCCGGGACCGGAAGGGCTTGCCGGTGCCGCGCCGTCGCGATTCGCACGGGCAAAATAACCGCGCCGGGCGCGTACTTGATAGCCTTTGTGGTCGGGCACTTCGATGCGAATCTTGTGGTATCGACCATCCAGCACGTAGTTCGTTGGCATGTAGGCAATCGAATACTGATTGCGCAATTCGTCGCCAATGTCCTGAAAGGACTGATCCAAGTCATCTACGTGATACGGAAAAAAGGCCCGTCCCCCGGTTTCATCCGCAAGGTCCTGCAAAATCTTGTCGCCTTCCGTCAGGTGAGTCTTCCGGTTGGCCAGCTTGTCGGGATCCGTCTGCGATAGCTGAATCCACTGCGTACTGGTGCTGATGGTATAAATCACTACGCTGGTGCGCTGCGCCATTTCGATGGCCTCGCCGCGGGTGTGTGTCGAAAGATTGTCGTCGCCGTCGCTGATCAGAATCATCACGCGCCGCACGATATCCGGCTGATCCCCTGGCGGACGCGGGGGATGGCTGAGTTCGTTCTGGCAAGCCTGGTAAATCGCATCATAAATCGCCGTGCCGCCGCCCGCACGCGTCTGCATAATCTGATCGCGCAGCAACCCCGGATCGCCGGTGAACGCTTGCACCACTTGGGGCTCGTCATCAAACGTCATAACAAACGCTTCATCTCTTCCGCGCCGAATTACGCTGAACAGAAAATTAATGGAGGCGTCCTGCTCGAACTTGATGCGGTCGCGGATGCTGTTAGAGGTATCCACGAGCATCCCGATGCGCAGCGGCAAGTCCGTCTGCTTGCTGAAGTAACGAATGTCCTGCGGAAATTTTTCGTCAAAGACCTGGAAGTCTTCTTTTTGGAGATCGGGGACCAATTTGTTGCGCCGGTTGAGCACGGTGAAGAGCACGTCTACCAGGTTGACGACCTGAATGATGTGGGGCGGATTCTGCTGCGGCGCCGTTGGCGCGGCGGCCTGAGGAGGTGGCGAGGATTGTGCTGGAGCCGCAGGCTTTTCCGGCGCCTGCTGCGCGCGGTCGCTGACCGCGGCAGTCAGCAAAACAGCTACGATTAATAAGGAAATCAGTGCCCTGGACATGTCAGTTGATTATAGGTAGGTAGCGAGCGCAGCGTCAATTCTGCTCGAATCCTCTCCAGCAGCCTCCGAGAGCTTGTTGACAAATTCCCGCAATTCTCGCGGTAGCGGTGCCCGGACTTCGAGCCAAGCGCCGGTTCGCGGTTGCGTGAAGCCGAGCCGAGCCGCGTGCAAGAAGTTCCGCCCTAGCGCCGGCATTGCAATCGTCTCCCGGTTCTTAGACGCACGACGCGTGTTTTCAGTGTCTATACAAATTTGGGGAGCCGCTCCGTAGAGGGTGTCGCCGACTACAGGATGCCCGATCGCTGAAAAATGAACGCGAATCTGATGTGTCCGGCCGGTGTGCAACTTCACTTCCACCAGGGTTGTCCCATCGACTTCGGCCAGTGTCCGCCAATCCGTGCGAGCTTCCCTTGCGCCACTAAGCTGTAAGGTCTCCTGAGGGGCGCTGCCCGGTTTTTGCTTGAAAGCAGCCATTCGAGTGCGCCGGTGCAAATCGCGCCCAATCGCAAACTCAATGCGGCCTTGCTTCTCGTTCAACATTCCCTCGACCAGCGCAAGGTAGGTCTTTTTCACCAGACGCTTTCGGAACGTCTCGGCGATTTTTGCGTGCGTGAAATCGTTTTTCGCTACGAGGATGACTCCAGAAGTTTCTTTATCGAGGCGATGCACAATCCCCGGCCGCAACGCGTCCCCGCCCTGGGAAAGCATCTGGCCACGCCCGAGCAACGCATTCACAAGAGTTCCGCGCGGATTCCCTGCCCCCGCGTGGACCGTCATGCCTGCTGCTTTGTTGACCACGATCACGTCGTCGTCTTCATAGAGAATGTCGAGAGGAATGTCTTCGGCTTCCGCCCGCATCGGCGGTCGCGCCTGTGCATCCACTGTGATTTTCTCGCCCGCTCGCAAGCGATGCGCACCCTTCGACGGCTTGCCGTCGACGAGCACCAGCCCGGCCTCAATTAATTCTTGAATCCTCGTGCGGCTCAATTCTTGGAGTTGCGCCGCCAAGTAACGATCCAGACGCTCCCCGGAGTCGCTCTTTTCAACTACGAGCTGGTGGGTGATGGGCGAAGACACGGAGAGATTCTAGCAGCATGCCGCAGCCGAGAATCAAACCCTCTCGCGCGCTGGAGGGCTCAAAGGGAATGCGCGGACGAACGGCTCTTTGTTGCCGAGGAGTTAGTCTCTTTGGAACTGAAAATTAGATCGAGAATCAAAAGAATGGCGCCGATGGTAATCGCGGAATCCGCCACGTTGAAGGCGGGCCAGCGGTACGTGCCAATCCACACCTCAAAAAAATCGGTCACCGCGCCGTGAAGAATGCGATCCGTGACGTTTCCGGTGGCCCCTCCAAGCAAAAGCGCAAGCCCCGCGGACGCCATGGCCCCGCCTTGCCCAGCGACCAGCAACCACGCTAGCGCACAGATCACGACAAGAGAACCACCGGTCAGCAAAATGCGCAGCCAGGGGGAATGCGAATCCGCAAAGAGGCTAAAGGCGATCCCCGGATTGCTGCTGTGCACGAGATAAATAAAGTGCCGCACCACTTCGTGGCGCCAGCCGAGGTCCGTTTGGGTTTCAAACCAGGCCTTGGTGGCGCGATCGGCCAGAACAATTCCGAGGGTGAGCCATAGCCACCGCAACCGCGCGGGCAATTTCATGAACGGGCAAGCTCCAATCCTTCGATTTCCGCTAGCGCTTCGCTGCAGCGTTCGCAGATGCCGGGATAGCGCGTATTCTCGCCCACATGCGTCGAGTAGTTCCAGCAGCGTTCACACTTTGCGCCCGCCGCGGCTATTACGCGCAACGCCAAGCCCGGAAAAACTTCAGAGCGGAAAGAATCCCCGTGGAGGCCGCGCGTGCGAATCTGTCCCGCCGAATCCGCGGGAACTCCTACCTGCGAAACTATCAGCAAACCCGGAAGCCAGCTTGCATATTTTCGCAACGTGGACAGCAGTTGCAATTCCGCGTTCGAGGTGAATAGCTCAAAATTCACCTTGGCCTCGAGACTGGAATTGATTCGCTTCGCGTTGCGCGCTGCTTCGAGCGCTTTTAGCGCTTCGACGCGAATTTTGGCGAGCAACTCCCAATCCGCTGCAACCGAAGGCGCGAGTCCAGTTTGGAAATCCCGCACCTCCGGAAACTGCGCCATGTGCACGCTCGCCGCGTCGCCGGAAGTTCTCGGCAAATGCTTCCAAATTTCTTCCGTAGTAAAAACCAATATGGGAGCTGCAAGCCGCACCAGAGCGCTGGAGATTTTCCAAATCGATGTTTGCGCCGAGCGGCGGGAACCGTTTTTTGCGGCTTTTGTGTACAGCCGGTCTTTCAGAACGTCGAAATAAAATGCGCTTAGATCCACCACGCAGTAATCATGAATCGCATGATAGACGCGGTGAAAATCATACGCGGCGTACCACTCGCGGCATTTTCTGACCAGTTCGGCCGTGCGCTCCAGCATCCACTGGTCGATTTCTTCAAGTTGCTCATTTGGTAGAGCGTCTTGACCGGGTTCGAAATCGAACAAATTTCCAAGTGCGAATCGAAAGGTGTTGCGAATCTTGCGGTAGGCCTCGCTGAGCTGCGTCATCACGCGCTCGCTCATTTTCACATCGGCTTGATACTCCTGCGAAGCGACCCACAGCCGCAGCAGATCTGCCCCCCATTTTTCGCAAATATCGCTCGGCAAAACGACGTTTCCGAGCGACTTGGACATGGGACGCCCGTGTTCATCGAGCGTCCAGCCATGCGTAACAACGCTTCGGTAAGGCGCGGCCTCGCGCAAGCCTGTTGCGATCAGAAGCGAACTCTGAAACCAACCGCGATACTGGTCGGGGCCTTCGAGATAAACATCGGCTGGCCACTCATCCCCTTTCAAGACCGCAAGATTGGAAGACCCGGCGTCAAACCACACGTCGAGAATGTCATTTTCTTTGCGCCAGGCACCTATCCCGCATGAACATTTTGTTCCAGGAGGCAACAATTCCTCCGCGGTGTGCTTGTACCAGGCGTCTGCGCCTCCCTTTTCGAACCACTTGACCACGTTGCGCAGGGCCGCAAAATCTTCGAGGCGCGTACCGCAGGCCTCGCAATAAAAAACAATAATCGGAACGCCCCAGAATCGCTGCCTCGATATGCACCAGTCCGGCCGCTTCTGGATCATTTCGTAGATGCGCTCTTCTCCCCAGGCCGGAATCCATTTCACGCCGTGAACTTCTTCGAGCGCCTGTGCTCGCAGCGTTTTTTCTTTCCCGTGTGCCGACTGATCCATCTTGATGAACCACTGCTCCGTGGCGCGGAAGATTACCGGATTGTGACAACGCCAGCAGTGGGGATAGCTGTGCGTGTAGCTATGACTCCCGAGAAGCGCCCCGCGATCCTGGAGCAGTTTCACGATGATGGGATTCGCCTCAAACACATTCTTGTTTTTGTATTCCGGCAACCCTTCGAGGTAGATGCCTTTGTCGTCGATGGGCGCGTAAATTTCGAGACCATATTTTTGTCCCGAAAGAAAATCATCCGAACCATGGCCTGGCGCGGTGTGCACAATGCCGCTGCCCTGATCAAGTGACACGTAATCCGCCAAGATCCCGGGAACCTGCATCGGCAAAAAGGGGTGCTGGAATTTCACGCCCTCAAAGTCCCGCCCCTTGGCGGTCGAACGCACGCGCACTTCTTTGATTCCGCACTCTGCCTGTAGCGCGGCTACGCGATCCGCGGCAAGAAGGAGCGCGCCTCTCTCCGTTTCCACGACTACGTATTCGTAATCCGGATGGAATGCCAAAGCCCGATTGTGGGGAAGAGTCCACGGAGTTGTCGTCCAAATGACTGCACCGACATCGCTCATCTGGGCAAGCTGGCTTTTCCCGTCGCCTAGCACGCCAAATTTTGCCCAAACGGAGAGGCTGGTGTAATCCTCATACTCGACCTCGGCCTCAGCCAGTGCGGTCGTATCGTAAATGCACCAATAAACTGGTTTTCGCCCACGATAGGCGTAACCTTTCTCCATGAAG
Source organism: uncultured Acidobacteriota bacterium (assembly GCA_963784015.1). Classification (GTDB taxonomy): domain Bacteria; phylum Acidobacteriota; class Terriglobia; order Acidiferrales; family UBA7541; genus Acidiferrum. The sequence continues at coordinate 564,438 of CAWAPX010000013.1, read as the reverse complement.
TCGAGCAGCGCGCCAGCGACGATGGCCTCGTAATCGTGGTTCATGGTCAGATAAGGAGCGTCCCACTGGCCGAAAACTCCCAATCGCTGAAAGTCCCGTTTATGCTGTTCCACGTAGCGCGTGGCAAACTCGCGGCAAAGCGTGCGAAACTCTGCCGGCGAAACTTTCCCTTTTCCGCCTAGCTCTTTTTCCACCTGCGTCTCGATAGGCAATCCGTGGCAATCCCAGCCGGGGACGTATGGCGCGTAATGTCCGGCCATGCTTTTGGATTTGACGATCACGTCTTTCAGAATCTTGTTGAGTCCCGTACCCAGATGAATTGTTCCTGTGGGATAAGGAGGACCATCGTGCAAAACAAACAATGGCTGGCCCTTACGCGCTTCCAGAATCCGCTCGTAAAGTTTTAATTCCTGCCAAGCCACAAGCTGTTTCGGCTCATTTTGAGGAAGCCCAGCCTTCATAGGGAAATCGGTCTTGGGCAGATTCAGTGTTTTCTTGAGTTCCAGAGGTTCGGCCATTTATGTGAGTGCCTGCAGTTTCGCTTGCTCGATTCGAGTGCCGTCCTCTGCCCGTAGTAACTTTAACGCCCAGCTCATTTTCCTTGCTCTGGTCCAGGTATTCAGCCAGAAACATCGGAAAGCATTGTAATTCCGTATGTTACAATGATTGGCAGTCGGTGTCAGCGGCTGGGGTCGCGCAACCTTTCCCGGCTCTCGCGAATCATACCGATTCAGGACACCCTACGGAGCCCAGCTGCGTCTAAACCAGGGGGAAGATGGTGCCGGACCTTATCGTCAATCTCGTTCCGCCTGAAGCAATAAAGTCTGGAGTGTCTGCCTCCCGTGATCAAGAGGCGGTTCCAGTACCAGCCGCAGCGGTGCCCAAGTTCGGCGCACCCGATCTGCTTATTCCTGATAATTTTTGGTCTAACCTCAAACAATTTCTAACTGAGCGGCCCGTGAACGTCACGGATCGGCCCGGAGCGCCTTTTGTAAAGACAGTATTCGGCGCGGGCATCATGGATAATTTCAAGGATTTTTTCAGTTCGCGTCCAGTACCGAAGGGCCCCGTGAACAGCCGGCTTGCAGTCTCCTGGGGAACCAATTTCGGCGGTTTTGGATCTCGCATCAAAGAGGCATTCTTCCCTGCAAAGCTTCCGCCTGCGAACTTCACCAGCAAGCCCGTAAAGGTGAAGGACATCTGGACGAAGGACGAAAACTTCGGTTGGACGCAAATCATTTCATTTGCAATTCACGGCAGCGTCTTCGCTCTGGTCATTCTGATTCCTTTGTTCTGGCATTTCGGGACCAAGACCGAGGCAAAAAATAAAGCTGTCGATGTAACCGCGATTGATCTTTCGCCGTACATGGCAAAGCTCCCAGCGGGCGCGAAGAAAGCGGGAGGCGGCGGCGGTGCCAATGACCATACCCTGGCTCCCGTTAACAAAGGCAAGCTTCCAAAATTCCAGTGGACACAGTTCACTCCGCCTCAAGTGAAGCCTCAGAATCCGGATCCCAAGCTGGCGATGGACCCGGCGCTGCTCGGACCACCGGACCTCAAAGTGCCGAATATTAATGCGGCGACCTTTGGCGATCCGCTGGCGAACGGCGTAAGCGAATCTCTCGGACATGGGAATGGCACGGGAATTGGCAGTGGCACGGGCGGCGGTCTCGGTCCCGGCGAAGGCGGGGGCACAGGCGGCGGAGCGTTTCGCGCCGGCGTCAACGGAGTAGGCATCCCGGAATGCATTTATTGCCCACCACCGCTCTATTCGGATGACGCGCGCAAAGCAAAGTACATGGGAACCGTGGTCTTGCAAGTGACCATTACGCCTGACGGCCGCGCTGTTAACATTTCGATTCTCAAGGATCCCGGAATGGGCCTCGGGGAAAAAGCGGTCGAGTCCGTGCGTACCTGGAAGTTCCGGCCGGCGGCGGGACCGAACGGCAAGATTGTGGCAGTACAAGTGCCGATTGAAGTGACGTTCCGGCTGTATTAGTTCTTCCTTTTTCTTCTAAACGCTCGCTTTTCCATTTCGGTTTTCTTCAACTCCTCAAAATTTGCCGCACAGGCAACCAACGTTTGTTTCGAGACTTCTGACTAATCGACTGGTGCCCGCCTTCAGATGTAGTTGGGCCGAACCGTGAGGCGGAGACGGGGGCCTGCGCATGCACGATCCAGCTCTGCATCCCTTTTCCGGCAACGATTCTGCGACCGAATCCTGGCTCCATCGTGTTCGAGAAAACCTGGGCCAGCTTCTTATTCCTTCGCATTTCAAACCTTCTTCGGCAAACGGCGCTCCGATTCATCTTTTGAAGTTGGATAAATCGCTGCGACCGGCGCGCGCGCAAGGCGCTTCTCTGATTACGCATGCGGCCGTTTTCGCTGCGATTGTGTTTCTCCTTGCAAGTACTAAGGGAGTGCCTAAATCGCCTTTCTCTGGTGAGAGAGCTCGGTTGGGACCGTACACGCTTTCCCAGCCACTCATCGGTAGCCTCACGAGCGCGCATCCCTCGGGTGGCAGAGGCAGTGGAGACGACCAAAACCCGGTTCCCGCGACGCACGGAAACCCTCCGCCACATTCGTTGATTGTTCTTGTGAAACCTACGCTTCCGCAAAACCGGGATCACCTCTTGCCCGAGCCCCCGACAATTTTTGATCCAAATGCAGCACCAGTCGTTACGCCCAGCGACAAAATGGGATTGCCCTGGATGGCAGAAGACACTAACTCTGGGGGTCCTGGGAAGGGACACGGCATCGGGTCGAAAGATGGCGACACGATTGGTGACGGCGGGATCGGGCCGAGTGGCGATGGCACCGGGAAGGGGCCGTATGGGCCAGGATTCATTCCCCCTGGATGCGCCTACTGTCCGTATCCGACGTATACAGACGAGGCGCGGCACGGCAAAGTGCAGGGCGCTGTGACGCTGGCGGTTCTCGTTGGCGCGGATGGCAGGGCGCAGAATATTCGCATCGTGAAAGGCATCGGTTTTGGCCTGGACGAGCGCGCAATAGAGACCGTGCGCGGCTGGAAATTTGTTCCAGCTCGCGACGGTGCGAAGCATGCTGTGGCCGCCTGGGTCACGGTCGAAGCCGTATTTCGCTTGTTCTGACTTTAGGCTTATTCGCAGGTGACTCAAGCAACACATGCTAGGGTTCTTGTGTCTGGGCCCTGGACAATCTGGTAGGATTTCGGCATGAGAAGAGCAACAGGCATTTCCTTGGCTATCCTCGCTGGATGGGTGTGCTTCGCGCACGCAGCGCGGGCACAAAACTCGGCGGCAAGTCTGGATATAACGGCGCGCGTATCACCGACGGCAGCGCGACCGGAACCGGTGCGCCAAATCACATTGTACATTCTGACGAAGAGCTACGCGGACATCGCCAAGGAAGTCGAGGATACAGACGTCATTCCCCCGCGCAATGAATTCATAGACGGATTGAAAGTGTCAAAGGAATTGAAGGCCTGGCTGAAAGACCACGAGACGCTCGACCTGACGGCTCCCGATCTGGATAAATTGCTTAAGCCCGACGACATCATTCATACGCCGGAATTTTTGCTGGCTTACCAGCACGCCAACAGCGGCGGCGTAACCAAAGATATTCCAAAGCCGAAGTACAAGGACGCCGACAAAGAGACGCATCCCGAGAAGTACGAAAAAGACTTGCAGACGTATTACACGGCGCTGAAGAAATTTATCATTGCGAATCCGGCGACAGTTTCCGGCGTGGAGCTGGAACTGAACGCGGTAAATCCCCAAACAAAGTGGACACTGATCCTGAGCAATCAGAAAAAACACGTGCAAAAGATGGCTCCGGAAGTGGCGCAAACAAAGTATCTGGCGGCTGAAGTGGAAACGGACCTGGACGGGCACGCCTTTCTGCGAGAGTTGGCGCCAGGTCATTACTGGATTAGCACGCTGAACCTCGATGCAAGCGCAGGCGACGCGCATGTGCGCTGGGATGTGCCGATTACGGTTCAAGCGGGTCAAGCTTTCCGCCTCGAACTCACCAATCTAAACGCCACGGACACGCTGGCAGCGTCGGGACCTTCGGCACCGTAGGGCGCTTAGGCCACAGCAGCCATGGGCACACCTTTCCTTTGGCTGACCTTTAATCTCTTCGTACTCGCCGCGATTGCATTAGATCTTGGTGTCTTCCACCGCCGTCCCCACAAAATGGAAACTCGGGAAGCGATCACCTGGACTCTCGTCTGGGTGGGGCTGTCCCTCGGGTTCGGGCTTGGCGTGATGTATTTTTCCGGCGAGCAGCGGGGGCTGGAGTTCTTTACCGGGTATGTGATCGAAAAAGCCCTGAGCGTGGATAACCTTTTTTTGTTTTTGGTGATTTTCCGCGCGTTTGCTGTAGATGAAAAGATCCAACACCGGGTTCTGGAATGGGGGATTCTCGGGGCGCTGGTAATGCGCGGAGTGATGATCGCGGCGGGAGCAGGGCTGATCGAGCGGTTCAGCTGGGTGCTTTATGTGTTCGGCGCGTTTCTGGTATTTGCGGGATTGCACATGCTGTCCGCGAAGAAAGCGGAGATGCATCCCGAGGAGAACCGGATTTCGCGGTTTGCAAGGCGGCACCTGCGAGTCACGAAGGAGTATACGGGGAGCAAGTTCTTTGTGCGGAAAGACGGTAAGCTCTTCGCCACACCTTTGTTCGTTGTGCTTTTGATTGTGGAGATCACGGATATCACCATGGCTGTGGATTCGATTCCCGCGATTTTTGGAATCACGAGGGATCCGTTTATCGTGTATACGTCCAATGTGTTCGCGATTTTGGGTTTGCGGTCGATGTATTTTCTTTTGGCCGGCGTGCTGGGGAAGTTGCGTTATCTGACGGCGGGGCTGTCGTTTGTGCTGGCGTTTATTGGGGCGAAGATGATTGTTGAGCCGTGGGTGCATATTTCGGTGGAGATTTCGCTTGCGGTGGTGGCGGGGATTTTGTTGGTGGCTCTAGCGGCTTCTTTGTTGGTTAAGCCAAAATCAAAACAATGAACTCGGAGCCTCGGGAGACTGAGCTTATTGAGACGGGGCGCGGCCGTCCTGCAATGGCAGCCTGGGTGCATGAGTTAAGAGCGGGCGGGGCAAGCCCCGCCCCTACAAGTTAAGCGGAGATGAATAATATGGCCAATGGGATGAGTTGGTTCGCGCGGATTCTTTGTTGCGGGGTTGTTGTGCTGGGGCCTGTCTGCTCTCCGGCGTCGCGCGCTGCGAGCGGAAAGAAAATTATTTTCGATACCGATCCGGGAACTGATGACGCCATGGCCCTGATGCTGGCGCTGAATTCGCCGGAGCTGGATGTGCGGGGTATAACCGTTGTGCCGGGAAACGTCACGGCAAAGCAGGGACTCGAAAACGCGCTGCGCATGGTTTCGCTGGCGAACCGATGCGACATTCCTGTGGCGGGCGGAGCGCAACATCCCTTATTTCAGAAATTGATCACCGCGGAGTTTTGGCACGGCAAAAACGGGCTGGCCAATATTGAGCTTCCCGCAAGCAAGTGTAAAGCGGACGCGCGGTTTGGGCCCGACCTCATCATTGAATTAGTGCACGCCTATCCACACGAAATTACGCTCGTGCCTGTTGGTCCCCTGACGAACATTGCGCTGGCGATTGAGAAAGATCCAAGCATTGTGCCACTGGTGAAAGAAGTGATTCTGATGGGCGGGTCGCTAAAGGGCGGCAATGTGAATGCGTCCGCCGAAGCCAATATTTATAATGACCCAGAAGCGGCACAAATTGTTTTTCAAGCGGGCTGGCCGCTGACGATGGTGGGGCTCGATGTCGGAGATAAGACTCTATTTGGCCGCAAACAGCTTGAGCAGCTTGGGCGAACGCACGGTCCCGTGAACGACTTTATTTACGGAGTGACGAAATTTCTTGTGGAGCTGTCGGAGAATTTCGGGGACACCGGGACGCCGATGTACGATCCGCTGGCTGTAGGGGTGGCAATCGACTCTGCGCTCGTGACGGCACCGGCGATGCATGTCGACGTCGAAACGCGAGGCGAATTTACGCGCGGGGAAACGGTGGCGAACCGCCGGAACGAGATCGAACGGAACGTCTTGCGCCACTTCCCGGATGGGGACCGTTACGTAATTGAGGGCCTGGATAAGGTCGCGCCGAACGCCAAGGTTTGCATCGACGTGCAAGCTGAAAAGTTTTTGGAGATGTTTGTTTCGCGGATTCAAAGCAAGTAGTGCAGCTTGCAGCGAATGTCATGCGACAATAAGAGTTGTTCCCTCAAGAGCGCGATTCTCAATCTCATTAGAGTTTTCTAAAGTTTATCTGCACGACGAACCTGGCGATTTGGCCATCGGAGCGCTAGGAAAGCACAGGGGTGTGTGCGTGCAAAGGCGGGAAATGGAAGCTGCAAGGTACGGCAATCATACTGATACGACGCGGATTAGCTCGAATTGTGCAGCGCGTCAATTCGGGTTCGTAGGAAGAGTTTGCGGAGCTTTTTTAGGCCGCATTTTCATTTTGGAACATGAGGGGCTGGACGGCGGGGCACCGTACGAGTGCGGCAACGAATGATGGCGCGAAGGCCGCGGTGGCGAAGGCAGCGATACCCAGCCGGTCGAGGGAATAATTGACTTTTGGCGCGCGATGGAAGGCACGGCAGGTATTGGTCGCGGTGTGCTTTGTGGTGGTGTACGTACTTGTAGACCGAACGACGGTTTCGTTTCAGATTTGGAACGAGATCAGCGCATGGTATCCGCCAACGGGCCTCGCGCTGGCGGCGCTGATTGGGCTCGGGTGGCGTTACGCGCCTGTGATTCTGCTGGCAGAGAGCATCGCATCGATTGTGAATTATCACCTGCCGGTACGTTCGTATTCCTTCCTCATCGGCAACGTAGAGTTCATCTCGGTGTACACGGCAGCGTCGGTGGTATTGCGGCGAGTTGTGAAAATAGATTGGCGCCTGCGAACGATGAGAGATGTGATCTGGCTGCTGCTGGTCGCAACGTGTGCGGCTTGCGTAGTCGCGCTCGTGGGAACGAGGTTCCTGGAGGCGGACAATCTAATACCCGCGAATGGATACTTGCTGGCGACGATGAATTGGTGGGTCGGAGATGCGGTGGCGATCGGATCGATCGTCCCGTTTTCCTTGATTTATGTCGTGCCGGGGCTACGGCGGTACATGGGCTACTCGGAAAGAAGGGGGAAACCGGGAGAAGCAGCGCACAAAGTGGGCAGGCACGAATTGCAGGGCTTCGGGCGCGCCATTGAATCGGGGCTGTTTGCGGCGGGGATTGTGGCCGTCTTGTGGGCTGCGCTGAGCGGAAGGTTCTCTAGTGGGAACGAAATGTTTTACCTGCTTTTTCTGCCGCTGATCCTGGTGGCAGTACGGCGGGGATTACGAGGCGCGACGGCGGCAATACTGGCGCTGGATACTGGAATTATCCTAGCGCTGCGATTGTATCAGCGAAGCTATAACGAACTCACGCTGCTGCAATTTCTGATGCTGATTCTATCGCTCGCAGGATTGGTGCTGGGAGCGCTAATCAGTGAACGGGACGAGAGCGAACAGAAATTGTCGGAAGAAGAAGCACGGATGCGGCTGTTGCTCGAATCTACTGGCGAAGCGATCTATGGAGTGAACAACAGAGGAGAATGGACATTCTGCAACCATGCGTTGCTTCGGCTGTTGGGCTACAAGTCGCAACAGGAGTTGCTGGGGCGAAACATACACGACGTGATGCACCATACGCGGCGGGACGGAACGCCGTATCCGCGAGAGGAGTGCTCGCAACTGGTGGAACTCACGGCGGGCAAAAAAATCCACGTGGAGGAGGAGTTGTTGTGGCGCGCCGACGGGAGCAGTTTCGAGGCCGAGATCTGGAGCCACCCCTTGGTGGAGAATGGCGCCAGTCTCGGAGCAGTGGTCACGTTCATAGATATTACGGAGCGGAAAAAGGTGCAACAAGCGCTGCAGCAAGCGAAAGAAGATGCCGAAGCGGCAAACCGAGCGAAGAGCGATTTTCTGGCCAACATGAGCCACGAGATTCGAACGCCGATGAACGGGATACTGGGGATGACGACGCTGGCGCTCGAAACGAACCTGGACGCGGAGCAGCGCGATTATTTAAGCATGGTAAAGAGCTCTGGAGAATCGCTGCTGACGCTGCTGAACGACATTCTGGACCTTTCGAAGATCGAGGCGGGCAAGCTGGATCTAGAGATCGCGGATATGTCGGTAGAAGACTGCATCGAGGAGGCGCTGGAGCCTTTGGCCCTGAGAGCACGGCAGAAGGGCATCGAACTGGTATGGAATGTGGGCCGAGACATTCCAGAAGTAGTTCGGGGCGACTCAACTCGGTTGCGGCAAGTGTTCATCAATTTAGTGGGGAACGCTCTGAAATTCACGAATCAAGGACAAGTGGCGATTTATGGTAGGCACGCCGGGGCCACCGAGGGCGGATTAATGCTGGAATTCACCGTCTCGGATACGGGCATAGGAATCGCAGAGGAAAAACGAAAAAAGATTTTTGAAGCGTTCGCGCAGGCGGATATGTCCACTTCGCGGCGGTACGGAGGCACTGGACTGGGACTTTCGATCTGCGAACGGCTGGTGAACTTGATGGGTGGCCGCATCTGGGTGGAGAGCGAAGAAGGTCGCGGAAGCGAGTTCCATTTCACCATGAAAGTGTTCTCGGAGACGGAGAAGGAGAACGAGAAGCTTAGATTGCCGGCGGACGAAACGAGGCAGTCGAAGACACAACCTAAGGTACGACGCGTCCTTGTGGTTGGTCACAATCCCGTAAACCGGGAGCTGCTGGAGCGCCTTCTGCCGCGGTGGAATATGAAAGCCGTGGAAGCGGCGAGCGCGAAAGATGCGCTGGTTTTGCTGACGAGAGCACAGGCCACGGGCGAAGTGTTCTCGGCCATCATGATTGACAAGGACATGCCCAACCCGGGAGGACTCGCGCTGCTCGCGGCTCTGCGAACTACGTCGGCGCCTGATATTCCTGCAATTCTGGTTCATTCGCGGCCACTGGACGCAGCGGAGAGGAAAAGATGCGAGCAGGCGGACGTGAATCGAACGATCCTCAAACCGTTTCGCCGCTCCACGATGCATGAGGCGTTGCAAGAATGCTTCGGAGAAGTGAAGGACGCGCGGTTGGTCGAGGCCGAGATGCCCACCCGGAAAGTCCGCGTGGGGCTACGCATATTGCTTGCGGAAGACAATATAGTGAATCAGCGATTGACTTCGCGGCTGCTGGAGAAAATGGGGCATACAGTGACGATTGCGGGTAACGGGCAAATTGCGCTGCAGCTCATGGCTGAAGAGGATTTCGATTTGGTGGCGATGGACATGCAGATGCCGATCATGGACGGGTTGGAAGCCACGGAGAAGATTCGCGCCGGCGAGAAGAAATCGGGAAGACATGTGGCCATTGTAGCGATGACCGCGAATGCGTTCGAAGAGGACAGAGAGAGATGCCGGCAAGCGGGAATGGATGGTTATATCGCCAAACCTGTAAGTTCCAAGTCGATTGAGACGGAAATTGTGCGGGTAATGACCGCGCAGGAGAATGCCGAGAAACTGGAAATGCCGAGAAAAAGGTAGTGTTTGGCGCTCCGAGTCCGCTAGCCGAAGCTGGAGGAGAAATTATTCGTCGTTGATCGTCTCGCATGATCGGATTTCCCAATCCACAAGTGGTGTTGCAAACTAGGAGGGCGTGTAATACAAAACATGCGCAGGTGGCGAATTGACTCGAATCGATTCGGTGGTCGAAATTCTACGCGAATATCACGCGGAGAACGTTTCGCGCTATCACACAATGCAGATGCACGAGGGAGTCGACTGTTCCAATGCGGTCACAAGGTGTGTGGACCTTATGCTGCCGCCACGAAACGGTCCTGTGCATTCGCGTTGCGGGTTTCATCCGCTTTTGAAGGCCGCGGCGTTGATTCTAATCGCCATATGGGAACCGCGTGAGCGCAAAAGTAGGGCGGCTTACAACGTAGGTGGCATGTGACGATCCGCGCCTCGGCGGTGGAGGCCATCTCGCCAGCTTTTGCTCGGACAAAGAAGTTGCTGTTCCAGCCGTTTCGCTTTGGGTTGTGGGCACGTCTGGCGGTGGTGGCTTTGATTACGGGAGAAGCTGGAGGAGGGAGCAGCGGCGGAGGAAGCCTCCCAAATCTCAACACGCACAGGGGTCAAGGCGGTGACAATCAGCTTGGGAATTACTGGGCTGGGGCGACGCATCTAATTAGCCTTCCGGGGTGGGAGCAGATCCGACCTTATGTAGGGTGGATCGTGATAGGCACGGTGTTGGCGCTGGGCCTGATGCTGCTGTGGATTTATAGTGACTGCGTTTACCGGTTTATTCTTTTGGATGCAGTGGTCACCGGCCAGTGCAGGTTGCGTGAAGGCTGGCGGCGGTGGAGAGCGGCCGGACGTCGGTACTTTTTGTGGGTCATCGGGTTCGCATTAGCAGCGCTCGTTTTGGTGGGGGTAGTGGCAGGAATTCCTATCTTGCTGGCATATCGCGCGGGATGGTTTGCGCATCCGGACCAGAACCTCGGCGTATTGATCGGCGGGGGAATTTTGCTGGGGCTGGTGGTGATTGCGCTGGCGGCTGTGCTCGCGATCATTGAGATGCTGGGGCGGGATTTTCTGGTGCCTGTGATGGCGTTTGAAGATGTAGGGGCGATGGATGGCTGGGAAAAACTCCTGGTGATGATGGGCGCGGAAAAACTAGCCTACGCTGTGTATGTGTTGATGAAGATTGTGCTGGCAATGGGGGGTGCGATTGTTTTCACGATCCTCAATTTGATTGTAATTTTGGTGCTGCTGATTCCTCTGGCGCTATTGGGACTGATCGGATACCTCATCGGCAGCGGATTAGGGATGACGTGGAATATTTCGACGGAGCTACTCCTGGCGGGAGCGGGATTGCTGGTGATCTCGGGAATTCTTTACGTTGTCGGGTTCATGTACGCTCCAGGACTGGTGTTTTTCCAATCGTACACCTTGGAATTTTTCGCGCCACGTTACGGGCCGCTCGGCAGAAAGATTTTCCCGGTAAGTCCGACGGTACATCCAATGACGCCGCCCATACCACCGCTGGTTCCGGGAGATGCGTTTCCGGCCTAACTTCTAGAGAAATGCCGTATTCTGCAGCTGCGAGCTAGTCCTCTTCAAACATCACTTCATCGACGTAGCACCACATCCAGTCTTCGCCGGGTTCGAACGAACGGATCACGGGGTGTTTGGTTGAGTGGAAATGCTTGGTGGCGTGCTTATTTTTTGAGGAATCGCAGCAGCCAACATGGCCGCACGTTAAGCAGAGGCGCAAGTGCACCCATGTATCGCCCATTTTGATGCATTCTTCGCAGCCTTTTGATTTCGGTTTTGCAGGATGAATGTCCTGAATGTGGGTGCAGACATCGGCCATGTTTCTCTCCTGAAACGATTACTTCCCAGATTGGATTGGAATGCGAACTTGAAAGCGCGTGTCGCCGGGAACGGAGGTGACACTGATCTGACCGCCGACGTTCTTGATGATGCGATTAACGACATCAAGACCGAGGCCTGTACCTTGGCCAACCCCCTTGGTGGTAAAGAAGGGATCAAAGATGCGCGAGAGAGCTTCCTGCGGAATGCCCGAGCCGTTGTCGGCAATTTCGACGAGCACAAAATCGTTTTCGCGGGCAGTGTGAATGGTGAGCTTGCCGCTTTCCTTCATGGCATCGGCGGCATTGTCGATGATATTGGTCCAGACCTGATTTAATTCGCTTCCGCTCGCCATGACTTTGGGTAGATTGGCAGCGTAATCGCGAACGACGGTGATGCCGCGCTTAAGCTTGTGATTCATGATCGTAAGAGTGGTTTCGAGGCCGCGCTCGATATCGACTTCCTGCATGGGCCCCTGGTCCATGTAGGAATATTCCTTGATGGCCTTAATGAGATCAGAAATGCGCGCGGAGCTGTGTTCGAGCTCATCAGCGATGCGTTCCATTTCGAGGAGGGTGGCAAAGCGGGTGAGTTCGGGACCGACAGATGCGCCAGCGGCTGCGGCGAAGGATGCGAGATGCGCATCGGTCAAGCCAGCGTCCGCCAACGATGGCGATAGCTTCCAGGCGTCCTCTACATTGTGTGCTTCGAGCCACGCCTGAATAGCCTCTTCGCGCTCGACGCGGGCAAATTCGTCCTTAAACTGAGCGGGTTTCAACGTGGTGCGAATTTCCTCTTCGCGTTCAGCCAAGAGGCCGCAGTCTTCGGGGCCAATGTCCGTGTTGCGAGCTGCCTCGCGCAGACGAACCAGGCAATCGCGCAGGGCAGCCGCAGAACGGCGCGCGGCAGCAGAAGGATTATTGAGTTCGTGAGCGAGGCCGGCGGAAAGTTTGCCGAGCGCGGCCAGCTTTTCGTGCTGTTGCTCCGTGCGGGTGACGTTGCGAACTCGGTCCGCGAGCAAGCCGACGAGACGGACCGTAAGCTCCGGCATTCTCCGGTAAAGTTCCGTGAATTGGCCGACCGGAAAACCGAGGTAATGCGAGGGAATAACGGCGCGGCCAGTTACCGAGATCACTTTCAGCCGAGAGAAAGGAAGCATGCCGGTAACATCGCCGGTCGTGATGGTAAACACGGGGCCGTCGGCACTTCCATGCTCGGCCCGGGCGCGCATCTCGCCTTCGAGCATCACCAACATATACACGGGCGGGTCGCCTTCGCGCATGATGATTTCGCCGGGAGCAGAGCGGCGTTCTTCGGATACGGAAACAAACCAAAGGAGTTCTTGTTGCGGCAGGTCCGCGAAGACACTTATATTGCGCAACTTTGCGACGAGTTCCTCGGCCGACAATGGCCCGGCGTTTTCGGTCATGCGAGTCCTGCTCTCCTGATTGGCAGGCTCATTGTACCTTGGCCAGATATTGATGCATGAATTGGACGACAACAGCACCTTCGCCGACGCCGGAGGCCACGCGTTTTACGGAGCCGTGGCGTACATCGCCGACGACAAAAATGCCTGGGACGTTGGTTTCGAGCAAGCCAGGGTCGCGGTCAAGGGTCCAGGAAGCGGGCCGCTTGCCATCGTGGAGAAGATCTGGTCCGGAAAGAATAAAACCGCGCTCGTCGCGCTCGATGAGATCACCGAGCCACTGCGTGCGAGGCTGCGCGCCAATAAAAATGAAGAGGCTTGAAGCCGGAAGCTGCTTTCGTGTGCCGCTGGGTTCGCATTGAACAGTAATACCGGTGAGGCGCGTTTCACCCTGAACTTCGACGACGCTGGTCTGGGCCCAAATTTCGATGTTAGAGACTTTTTCGACTTGCTGGATGAGGTAGTGAGACATGGTGCTAGCAAGCGAGGTGCCGCGGACGAGCATGACAACTTTTTCCGCATATTTGGAAAAATGCATGGCGGCCTGACCGGCTGAATTCGCACCGCCGATGATGTAGACGGTTTCGCCGCGACACGCAATGGCTTCCGAGGTTCCGCCGCCATAGTAGACGCCGGCTCCCTGGAGGCGTTCGATGCCGGGGACATCAAGCGTGCGCCACTGAACGCCCATGGCTAGCAGCAGAGCGTTGCAGGAGATCTCGGCGCCATCGGCTAGCTTGATGAAACGATAGGGACCGTCGATGCGAAGGCTTACGACATCCTGCGGTGAGAGAATTTCGACTCCAAAACGGCGGGCTTGGGCCACGGCGCGAAAGGCCAAGTCGGCACCGGATAGTCCTGCTGGAAAGCCCAGATAGTTTTCGATGCGAGAGCTGAGGCCAGCTTGGCCGCCGGGCGCCTCGCGCTCAATCATAACCGTGCGGAGGCCCTCGGAGGCGCCATAAACCGCCGCGGCGAGCCCTGCTGGTCCGCCACCGACGATGGCAAGATCGTAGAAATTTGTAAGAGCATGTGTGCGAAGGCCAACTTTGTCTGCAACCGTCGGGAGAGGCGGCTCGGCTAATCTGGTGCCATCGGGGAATAAAACGAGTGGGAGCGTTTCTGCTTCCGGGCCGAGGGAGGCGATTAGGGTGCGCACTTCGGGATCGGTTTGGGCTAGCTCGACATCGATCCATTGGTAGGGAACCTGATTGCGCGCCAGAAAATCACGCAGCTCGTAAGATCGGTTCGACCAACGTGTGCCCAAGACGCGGATTCCTTCGTAGAGCGGGCGGAATGTAGAGTTCCAATCCGTAAGCAATTCGTCGATCGCGGGATAGAGCTTTTCCTCCGGCGGGTCCCAGGGTTTCATCAGGTAATAATGGATGCGAGCTTCGTTGATAGCGTCGATCGCGGCGGTAGTGTCTGCGTAGGCAGTGAGCAGAGCGCGCTTGGCCTGGGGGTGGATTTCCATAGCTTCGGAGAGGAAGCCAACGCCGTTCATTTGAGGCATGCGCTGGTCAGCGAGGAGCAGTGCTACCGGATTATTGCGGGCTTTAAGCTCGCGAAGGGTGGAAAGGGCGGCGCTGCCGGAGCTGGCGCGCATGACGCGGTAACGGTCGGAATATTGGCTGCGGAGGTCGCGCTCGATGGCTCGCAATACCTCCGGGTCGTCATCGACCGTGAATAGAACTGGTTTCGGCATATCCCTCAGATGATTTGAACGGGGGAATCGTTGCAACTTTCGCGCCAGGTTCGAACGGCGCCCGATTCTGGCCGGGTACTCACGCTACAATCTTCGAGACCCCTATGTCTAGTCCCCTCAATACAGCAATCGCCGGGCTCTGCGCCGCAGAGGCCTCCGCACGCGAGTCTGCCGCGGCTGAGATTTTTGCAGCCGGGCGAGCAGCAGCGAAACACGCGGCAGAGTCTTGGCGGAGCGACGCGGAACTTTCAGGATTACTGCTCGGCTCGAAACCCGAGGCAACGGTGGGATTGGCGGTACAACGGGAGACCTTTTCGAAGATTCGCGCGGCTCATTGCGTCTCACGCCTAGCGGATGTGCCATCTGATCAGGATGCGGAAGAGTTTGAGCTGCACTTTGCGAATGGAGTTTCTTTGGACATTTTGACGTCGAGGGCGCCTGGCGGTGATGGAGCGATTGCACGTTACCTGGGAAAATTTGGAGAAGGCGTCCAGCAAGTGGAATTTCGGTGCTCCAATGTGGACCGGGCGACGGAGATTTTGAAGGAGAAATTTGGAGTTTCGGCGGTCTATCCGGAGGCTCGGCCGGGAGCAGACGGAACGCGCGTTAATTTTTTCCTTATGCCAGTTCCAGGTGGCGGCAAAGTGCTTATCGAGTTGTACGAATCCGCAGCGAAGGCCCACAAGAAATAACTCACCTGGCTTTGACGATTTCGGTCCAAGCGCGAAGGATTTCTCCCACAGTCCAGGCTTGAGCGATGCAGCCCCGAGGCGCGTGCGGCGGATCGCCCTCGAAAATTTCGGCTAGAGTACCGAGGCCGCACGCGCCAATGTTGGATCCTAGTGGTTCGAGATAACGAAGCGCTGCAGCGCGATCAGCATATACACGGAAATGCGCAAGCGTGTAAGGACCCAACAACCAGCCCCAGACAGTTCCTTGATGATACGCGGCATCACGCGCGCGTTGATCGCCGCCATAGTGACCCTGATAACCCGGCTCACCCATTGCGAGGCTGCGAAGTCCATAGCACGTAACCAACCGCTGCGCGCAGATATCGACTACCGATTTTTGCTGGTCTTTGCTAAGCGGGCTGACGGGTAACGAAACGGCGAGAATTTGATTAGGGCGAAGAGAAGCATCCTTTCCGCTGCTTTTCGCGGAGCCCGGAGCGTCGATTACGTCGAAGCAGCAGTTTCGTTCCGCGTTCCAAAATTTCTGGAAATTGCTTTTGGTTTGGGCGGAGAGACGTGCATACGCGTCTGCGGGTTTATTCAGCAAGCGCGCGAACTGAGCGATCGTTTCCAGTGCGTTGATCCATAATGCGTTTATTTCGACAGGCTTGCCCGTACGCGGCGTGACGACCCAATCGCCAATTTTGGCATCCATCCAAGTGAGCTGAACGCCTGGACCACCGGCATAAAGAAGACCGTCGGTGGAATCGACGTGAATGTTGTAGCGCGTACCGGCAACGTGAGCGTCAATCATCCCGGCGAGAACCGGATACAACTTTTCCAGAGTCGTGGTGTCCTGCGTGGCGGCAAAATATTGGCGCACCGCTTCGAAGTACCAGAGGGCGGCATCGACAGTGTTGTATTCAGGCTTGCCGCCTGCATCCGGAAAATTGTTGGGCAGCATGCCGCCGTCAACGAAACTAGCAAAGGCCAGCAGAATTTGCTTCGCGACATCGGCCCGACCTGTGACGAGCGCCAGCCCTGGCAGAGCGATCATCGTGTCGCGTCCCCAATCGCCGAACCAGTGATAGCCCGCGATCACGCTGCGGCCGTCTGGTTCCTCGGGAAGAGTACGCTTGACGATGAATTGATCCGCGGCGAGGACGAGTTGCCGCAGCCATCCGGGAGCATTCGTGGATTTTTCGTTTTGTGATTGCCAGGCTTTTAGCAAAGCGGATTCGTGATCGACCCGTAGAGCACGAGCGGCTCCACCGTCGAGCGAAGTATTGCCATCCGTGGTCGCGACAATAGTGAGACTTTCGCCGTGGTTCAACTTGGCATGAAAGAGTGCCGCAAAGAGATAGTCCTCGTGATCGTCCAGGCCGCGTTCCGTTTCTCTGGGCAAGTAACAATCGCGAAACCACTCGTGTTGCGACTCGCAGGAAGCTTGAACGCTTTTTAGATAGAACGGCGTCGCACCATCGAAGGGCAGAACCATCACGCCATTACCCACCGGAGCAATTTTCATGTGCCAGTCCCCCGCGTGGGTCACTGAATGAAAGTCGCGGTAGTTCACAAGGGCTTTTAGATCGATTTCGAGAGGACTGCTGGCTCGCGCGAGAGCGTAGTGAATAAACGTCGTGTTTTCGCCCTGAACCATCCAAATGCGCTTTTCAAGCAATGCATCGGCCAGGGCGTAGGTCCAAACGGGAGTGGCACCTTCGAGACGAAAACTTTCGAGGTAGAGAAAGCCCTGTGGGTCGACTGCGCCACTTCCCCAGCGGTGCGTTGCGAGCGCGTACGCAGTGCCGCCGTAGCGAACGGTTTCGTCGAGCGCCGCGACGAGCTGAGTCCGCCCGCCCGGCGGCTGAAGGGCAGCGATAAGAAGCCCATGGTAGCGGCGCGTCGTGCCTGTGGCGATAGTTCCAGAGGCGAATCCTCCGATGCCGTTGGTGACGAGCCACTCGCGCGATTCAGCTGCGGGGAGACTGCCGCAGATTTCTCGCCCAAATTGAACTTGAGAGGGAGGTCCGGATTGCGGTCCGAGTTGTTGAGGCGTTACTGCCCTACTTTTTTTCGGCATTGTCTTTGCCAAGGTCCGCCGCTCAGTGCTTGCCAGGTTTGAGCCACTTGGTCATCAGGAAACGAGAGTGATCGTCGTAGCCCGCCCGGCGATAGAGCTCCGCCGCAGGCTCGTTGCCTTGATCGACTTCGAGATGGATGGCGTTCACACCCAACTCGCGAGCGCGCTCCTCGACAAACTGCATGGCGCGCTTGCCAATTCCCTGCCGCCGGTATTGCGGCTCGATGTACAACTCATCGATGAAAGAATCCCGTCCGTGATATTCGAAGCTATAGCCGAACGTCAGAACAATGTAGCCGACCGGAGTTTCTTCGTCATAGAAAATCCACGCCTGGCCCAAATCAGGACTCACCAGAAACTTCCGCAGCACCTCGCGGACAATCGGTTCATCGAAAAAATAAGCACCCGGCTCTTGTTCTGCGAGCTTACGCATCATGCGGAGCAACGCCTTCTCGTCCTCCGCGGACGCAGCGCGAAAGACAACCCCGCGCACATTACTCTCCGCTCTGTTCGATCAATTTGGCGACGAGAGCGGACCAGCCGGTCTGGTGACTCGCGCCCAGACCGGCGCCATTATCCGCATGGAAATATTCATAAAAGAGGATCAGGTCCTTCCAATGCGGATCGCTCTGGAAAACCTCTGTGCCGCCCGCGACAGGGCGCCGGCCGTCCTTGCCCCGAACGAAGATATGAACGAGACGGCGGGAAATCTCGGCGGCCACTTCCCAGAGATCCGATTCGTTGCCACTGCGAGCTGGGGATTCGACTTTGAAGTCCTCGCCGTAATAGTGGTGATACTTCTGCAAGGATTCGACAAGAAGATAGTTCAAGGGAAACCAGATAGGGCCACGCCAGTTGGAGTTGCCGCCAAAAATGCCACTCGTAGATTCGGCTGGCTCGTAATCGACGCGGTTGACATGATCATTCACCTGGACCTCGTAAGGATGATCGAGGTGATAGCGGGAGAGCGAACGGACGCCGTAGGGCGACAAGAACTCCGTTTCGTCCAGCATGCGGCTGAGCATGCGCTTAAGTTGTTTGCGATTGGCTAGCGAAAGCAGTCGGCGAACACCGCGTGCCGAACGTTGCGTCATTTCGATGTGTTCCGGCACATCCGGGTGATTGTCAATAAACCATTGCATGCGGCGCTTAAATCCGGGCAAGCGGTCGACGATTTCCGGCTCGAGAGTCTCCACAGCAAAAAGCGGAATCAGCCCGACCATCGAGCGAATCTTCAAGAAATGATCTTCGCCATTTGGGAGACGGAGTACATCGTAGTAAAAACCGTCTTCGTCATCCCAGAGAGAGATGCCATCCGTACCCATGTCGTTCATCGCATGGGCAATGTTCACGAAGTGCTCGAAGAATTTGCTCGCGACGTCTTCGTAGGCAGGATCTTCCTTCGCCAATTCGAGCGCTATGGCCAGCATGTTGAGGCAATACATGCCCATCCAACTGGTGCCGTCGGATTGTTCGAGATGGCCGCCGGTGGGGAGAGGCGCGGAGCGATCGAAAACTCCAATATTGTCGAGACCGAGAAATCCGCCCTGGAAGATGTTCATGCCGTCGGGATCTTTCCGATTGACCCACCAGGTGAAGTTAAGCAGAAGCTTGTGAAATACCTTTTCGAGGAAAGCGCGATCGGCAACACCGCGCACCCGCCGCTCGATTTTGTAAACGCGCCAGGCAGCCCAGGCGTGAACCGGGGGATTCACATCGCCAAAAGCCCATTCGTAGGCAGGTAACTGGCCGTTCGGGTGCATGTACCACTCGCGAAGAAGAAGGATGAGCTGCTCCTTCGCATAATCGGGATCCACAAGGGCAAGCGCGATGCAGTGGAATCCCAAGTCCCACGCCGCATACCAGGGATATTCCCATTTGTCCGGCATGGACATGACGTCATCATTGTAGAGCTGCGTCCAGTCTTTATTGCGGCCTTTCAAACGCTCTGGAGGGGGAGGCGGGCCCGCCGGGTCACCATCCAGCCAGTTACGCACGTCGTAGTGATAGAACTGCTTGGACCAGAGCAAACCGCCGAAGGCTTGGCGCATTACGCTTTTTGCATCGTCGGATAATTCCGAGGTGACGCGCGACGCGTAGAATTCGTCGGCTTCCTTTTGGCGGAGAGTAAACACGCCATCGAAGCCTGCGCCAAAATCATTCGCGGCGGGTACGCCTTCGGGACGGTCGTCGTGACCTGGCGAGGTGATGGTGCCAACGACACTCAAACTTCGTTCCATCGTTGCGAGCGGTTCCATGTCGGTAAGACGCAGCTTTAGTGTTTCACTTTGGCCAGGTCCAAGCTGCAACGGATAGTACGCGGCCATTTTCGTCCCTGTCTGCTTTGGGTTCACACCGGATTTGTTTCCACGAATCAAGTACTCGTGGAAAGCATCCTTCACATAGGGCGAACGGTTCTTCCCGTTGAAAAGCTTCGCGAAGTCAGTTTCGTTTTCGGTGAAGAGCAGCTCGGGCTGACCGCCGCAGAGGAGCCAGCGTTTGCCGTACTTCCAGTGTTCAATCTCGGCATTCACGCTGTCAGGAATGCTTGTAGCTCGTTGCACGCTGGGCCGGCGCAAATCCCGGCCCCACGACCAAGTGTTGCGGAACCACAACGAAGGGAGAAGGTGCAGTGTGGCTGCTTCGGGTCCGCGATTTACGGCTGTAATCTTAATCAGGATGTCTTCGACGTCAGCCTTGGCGTATTCGATGAAGATATCGAAATAACGATCCTCGGCAAAAACGCCTGTGTCGAGAAGCTCGAACTCGGGTTGCTCGCGGTTCCGTCTGCCATTCTCTTCCACGAGGCGCGTGTAGGGAAATTCCGACTGCGGATACTTATAGAGCATTCGCATATAGCTATGCGTTGGTGTCGAGTCCTGGTAAAAGTAATATTCCTTCACGTCTTCGCCGTGATTTCCCTGGTTTCCCGTAAGTCCAAATAGTCTTTCTTTGAGGATGGGATCGCGGCCATTCCACATCGCGAGGCCGAAGCAGATCATCTGGTGGCGATCGGAGATGCCGCCGATACCGTCTTCGCCCCAGCGGTAGGCGCGCGACCGAGCATGATCGTGCGGGAAATATTCCCACGCCGTGCCGCCCGGGCTATAGTCCTCGCGTACCGTGCCCCACTGGCGCTCGGAGAGATACGGTCCCCATCGCTTCCAGTATTTTTTGCGTGTTCGGTCTTCCTCGAGCCGCTGGTCTTCCGTGGACTGGAGTCTGGCCATGGTTTGGAGCCCCTCAATGGGCGCGCTCAAATTATGATTTATGGTCGCATTTTTTGCGAATCGGGGAGGTGACCGGCGCGGGATGCGTGCCCGTTCCGACAAGCCCGCAAGAAAAGCAGCAATCCCCGGATGATTGGATGCTTCGGCTAAATATAAGACCGCAAAGAATTTGCAGAAATATGGCGGCGCGCTGCCGGAATGGAAAACATTTTTGCGCAAAAAGACTTCTATAGGCTCGCGAAAACGCAGACTCGTTCAATCCGATGTACCCTAAAACTATGCGAGAGCGTCCGTTTATTAAGAGAATATTCTAGGAGAACGAACACATGTTCAGTAATCAAGCGCGAGTTCGGAGGGAGACACATCGAAGGTTATTCAAAATTCCATTCGCGATCGCCACATTGGTCACCGTTTCCTTTTCGCCTGCGCGCGCCCAAGCGCAAGGGCGTTCGACGGAAGAGCTGCGCAAAACAGATCAATCCGTGGGCGCACTGATCCGCAAAGTGTCCCCGAGCGTGGTGCAGATACTGGTATCAGGGTATGGCCAGGTCGAGGAAAGCGAACGCGGCAACACGGGCATAGTCATAGGGCGCCAGAGGGCGATCGGTTCGGGCTTCATCATCGATCCGAGCGGATACATCATTACAAACGCGCACGTGGTGAAGGGAGCGCAACGCGTGCAGGTGGTGCTATCGAGCGCCAACTCAGACGATTCTGCGGATGCGGGGCCTTCTTCTAAGACGAATCTCGTCCCGGCGCAAATCATCGGCGTCACTAGCGAAATCGATCTCGCTTTGCTCAAAGTGGATGTCACAGGTTTGCGCGCCCTTAAGCTTGCAAGCTACCGCAATCTTCAACAGGGCGAATCAGTGTTTGCCTTCGGGAGCCCTGAAGGTCTGACCAATACCGTGACTCGTGGAATCATTTCCGCGGTGGCCCGGCAAACTGACCCCGACGCGACGATGGTTTATATCCAAACGGATGCGGCTATCAACCCCGGCAATTCGGGCGGCCCGCTGGTCAATGTCGACGGCGACGTCGTCGGCGTGGACACCTTTATACTTTCGCAGTCTGGCGGAAACGAAGGGCTCGGGTTTGCCATTCCATGCAGCGTTGTGAACATCGCTTACCAGCAGTTGCGCAAATTCGGTCATCTTCATCGCCCGGAAATTGGGATCAGCGTTCAGACGATAACGCCGCCGCTGGCGGATGGTTTGAAGCTTCCACGGAAGTTCGGAGTTGTGATCTCGGATGTTCTGCCGGGCGGTCCCTCCGAAGCTGCAGGATTGCATATTGGAGACGTTTTGCTGGCCATCGACGGCAAACCGGCGAGCACCGTGCCGTACGTAGCTTTTCATCTGCTGTCCCGAGAGAGCGGCGACAAAGTGCACCTTGACGTCCTGCGCGGGAATTTAAGGTTGGGTTTCGACGTGGCCCTGATGGAGCCGCCTAAGGACATGGATCAAATCACCGCGCTAGCTGACCCGGAAAAAAATCTGGTTCCGGCACTCGGAATCCTCGCCATAGAAATCGACAGGAAAATTGCGGATCTGGCTCCTGACCTCCGCGACCCATTCGGAATCATCGTGGCGGCGCGAGCGGCAGGAGCCACAGCTGAAATCCCACTAACTGCCGGCGACGTCATCCGCACGTTGAACGGCGAGCCGATGACCACGCTGGATCGCTTGCGCAATGCGCTGAAAGCTCTGCCGCCGGACGCCGCAGTCGTGCTGCAAATTCAGCGCGACCAGAAGCTCATGTATGTGGCGTTTACTCTCGATTAAGAATTGAATGGCATCGAAAACAATTCTTAGGATTGAAACAAACCTAGCTGCCTGCGCACTTCTACTACGATCTGTTCCGGAGACGGCGCTGCATCCACGGTAATCGCGTCAGTTGGCTCTTCGAGAGTGGCAAACTGGCTGGCGAGCAAATCTTGCTTGGCAAAATGCCCCTTCCGAGCAAGTACTCGCTGCGAGAACAGTCCGTAGCTACCTTTCAAATATACGAACTTCACATTAGGACTGGCGCGCAACTCATCGCGATAGCTTTTTTTCAGCGCCGAGCAAGCCAACACCACGTTGCGCGCCTCCGCATCCCACTCGACGATCCTGTCGTGAAGCGCCTTCAGCCAAGGCTCACGATCCGCGTCGGTCAACGGAATGCCGTGCTTCATTTTTTCGACATTCGCCGGGGGATGAAAATCATCGGCGTCCACGAATTCCCATCCCTGGCGCTTCGCGAGTAATGTGCCAATAGTGGTCTTGCCGGAGCCCGTCGTGCCCATAATAACCACGATCATGGCCGCCTCATGCGGGGAATTTGTATGTCACCGGAGCAAAAAAGTTTGGCTGGGAGACCTGGACTCGAACCAGGATAGCCAGATTCAGAGTCTGGAGTCCTACCAATTGGACGATCTCCCAGCCGTTGGGAGGAAAAAAAGAAATCGTAGCAGGCTCCCGATGACCGGGCAGCCACGATTCTTCTCATCTAATTTAATCGGGATTCGCTGGGGCGTCAACCGCGAGCGGAGGTCGCTGGCGTCGAATCCGCCGCTCCAGAAGATACAACTGGCACCATTTGGCCCTTATGCATGGTGAATTCCTGGCCGCCCCACGTGATGCGGTTGGAAGCAAAGCTTGCGAGCCAGACGGCCGAATAGAGGGCATCGCGCAACGGGACAAGCCAAAGTTTGTGGCGGAGCACGTCGTCGCCGACTCCCCAGACTCCGACGGTCCAAGCCATGACGTGCCGCAGCACAAGGTAGGCAAGCAGATAGGCGGCGGCAATCCACTTAGCCGGAGCCACAAGCGCCGCCAAGAGCGCCCAAGGCAGGCCAAGCGTGAAGATCAACCCGAAGTAAGAGAGCGGGCGGCAAAGGCGCACGGTGCGTGCCCATCGAAGCTGATGGTTCCAGAAGGTTTTGGCCGTTTGCGCCGGATACATGGTCCAAACCGGTTCGCTAGAAAGAAGAACGCGCCCACCAGCTTGAGCGATGCGCATGCCTAGTTCGTAATCGTCAGCGAGCATTCCCGCAATGGACTCAAAGCCCCCGATTTTGGACAGCCAGCGCTTGGTGGTGACGATCGAAGCACCCAGAGCAAAATTCATGCCTTCGGTCCATTCAGCCATTAGTACTCCGGCGAAAAAATCGCTGGATGCGCCGACGGCCTCGAGTTCGGCTCCAAGATTTCTCTCGGCGATCCCACGGTAGAAAGAGGTGACCGCACCAATGCTTTGATCCACGAAGGGGGCGACGACTTCGCGCAAGTAATTCGGCCCAACGCGAACGTCGCCGTCGGTGAGAACAAGTATTTCGTGCAGCGCTTCGTGAGAGAGACGGGCGAGTTTATTGACTTTGCGATTGGCGCCAAGATTTTCCGCGCCGATGAGCAAGCGAATCTGGCGCTCCGGAAACGCGGCGATCAAGCGATGAATGAGCGGAACCGCGGGGTCCAACGCGTCATTCACAGCAAAGAGAATTTCGTAGTCAGGATAGCCCTGGAGACAGAAGCTCGCGTAATTTTCGTAACTAGCGAAGTCCACGCCACGGACGGTCTTCAGCAAACTAACTGGAGGCGTGTAGTGCCTCAGCCGATTCTTGCGCTCGCCGCGGAAGAAACGCCAAGCGGCTAAGGTAGCCGCGACGTAATACGCAAGCGGTGCGGCCGCCAGCAGCAGCACCGCGTCGCGCCATCCTGAATG
Organism: uncultured Acidobacteriota bacterium; assembly: GCA_963784015.1. Taxonomy (GTDB): domain Bacteria; phylum Acidobacteriota; class Terriglobia; order Acidiferrales; family UBA7541; genus Acidiferrum. Next base: position 540,203 of record CAWAPX010000013.1, on the reverse strand, counting down.
AAAATTCGTCACGCTGAGATTCTCTTCATGCTCGCTAAGGATTACTGGATAGGTTCCTCGAACGCTTCTCTACTAGCTTGCCACAAACTGGCAGGCCCGGGTGTTTCTTGCCATTTGGCTGAGTCAGATGGAGTACGGCGAGAATCGCGCACGCGGGTGCATCCCCACGCTCAACGTTTGCCAAGCCAGACCAGTGTGACTCCAATGCAAACGATCAGCACCCCAGCCCAGCGGCGTGGCGTCACACGTTCCCCGAGAAAGAATTTTCCGCCGAGCGCCCCAGCCGCATAGTTCAACGCTGTCACGGGCACGACGAAGCTAACGTTTTCAATGGAAAGCACGGCCAGTAACGAAAAGAAAGCCAGGGTCATCATCCCGACGCCGATCCACATCCAAGGAACTTTCAAGGCGCGCAGAATGACGCGGACGACAGCCAGTGGACGAAAATCCGTCACTTCACCAACGCGTTTCATGGCGCGCGTGACGCAAATCTCTCCGCCCGTTCCGCTGACAACAACGAAAAATAACAGCAGAGCCTCACGCATGATCAGCGCACCTCGGTAGTTCGTGGAGGAGTATTCCCAACAACGAAAACGCCGAGGCAAATGACGACGATGCCCGCCCAGTGAAGCGGCGAAATCCTCTCGCCCAGATAGAAGTAACCCAGAAGAGCCACAACGAGAAGCGCGATCGAGGAAGCAGGCTGCACGTAACTGAAATCAGCCCAAGAGAGAATTAGCATGTACGCGACGAAAAACGTAAGCAGAGAAGCGACACCGAGCCAAATGAACCCGGACTTGAGAACCAGCGATATAATGTGAGGGAGTTCCGAAGGCGCCCAGGAGACTGCTGAGCCAACGCTTTTCATTCCCTTACCAAGCATCACGTTTCCGAGAGGCGCGAAAACAACCATAATCAGAAGCATGCAATACGTTTTAAGGTGTAGGCTCGGCGACGAGGTCATGCGGGAAGAGCGCCTGGGGTAAGTCTAAACGGCCCTTGGCCCTGCATGGGAAACGCGGCGCCACAATTCAGCGACAAAACCGATTGCAAGCATTGAACAAAAGCCGCCATTGGTGAGAAGTTCAAATCCATTCAGAAATTCGCCCGAATGATTATTACATGGTTTTCGTTAGCATCCCAACGACCGCTGGTCGATACCGGAGTCGAATTGGGCCGCGGTCAAAGAGCCTCAAATTGTTTAGAACCAGGCTGTCAGATAAACTACATGAATGTCTTTTGGGAAAGTGAAATTCACGGCAATTTGCTATTCTTTCGGGGCTCGCACTAGACTCCGCGAATATTCTGAAAGGACCAGCTGCTGAACAAAGAATGATTGCCGCCTTGAACCGGACATCTGGCCTTCCGCTCCATGAACCTCGCATCGACAACGCAAACACCGGCGAACGTGTCGTTTCAGGATTGCTGAGAAATACCGCCTTACCATCCCGTCGCGGGTGCCGCAATGACGGCCGGTAATCTCACCTATATTTTTCTTGGCATCGCAGCTATTCCTTTTATCTACTATTTCCTGGCGCTTTACAGTTCCTGGCAGTTTTTCCGTCATACTAAGAAATCGAGCCGGCCTTTGGATTACACCCCTCCTGTAAGCAATCTCAAGCCGATCCGCGGCCTGGATGCCGAGGCTTACGAAAACTTCGCTAGCTACTGTAATCAGGATTATCCGGATTATGAGCTGCTTTTTGGCATCGGCGACGGCGACGAAGCCGTCTTAGAAGTCATTGAAAAGCTAAAGCTCGATTTTCCGCAACGGCGCATTCGCGTTATCCACGTCTCAGGTCACACCGCACCAAACGATAAAGTCGTGAAGCTGGCCCGCATGGTGAGCGAAGCGCAGAACGAAGTGTTGGTCATCAATGATAGCGACGTTCGTGTGCGGCCGGACTACCTCCGTTCCGTGGTCGCGCCGCTGCGAGATCCGAAAGTTGGTGCGGTTACTTGCCTTTACGTTTCAACGCAAGAGCATACGTTTCTCCAAAAGCTCCAATCCATTGGCATGATCTGCGATTTTTATCCCGGCATTCTGGTAGCGCGGCAACTGGATGGAGTCAAGTTCGCGTTTGGGCAAACTATTGTCACCACACGAAAGCATCTTGCCGGTTTCGGCGGCTACACGGCGATTCAGAATCGCCCCGCGGATGATTTGCTTGTCGGACGTCTGGTTGCGGAACAAGGTTTTGAGGTGGAACTCTTGCCGTACGCTGTGGAAACCGTGGCCGACTTTCGTTCTTTAAGCGAATTTTTCTTCAAACGGCTGCGCTGGATGACAGTGATGCGCCACATGCGCCCTTGGGGACACCTTGGCCTGATTTTTACGCAAGGGCTGGCGTGGGCAGTCGCGGCCGTCGTGATTCATCCGACGGTGCGTGTAGCTCTGTTGTATCTCGGCGGCTACTTGGTAGTGCGTATTGCGATGACTTGGCTGATCGGCATTTGGGGCATGAAGCAAAGGGGCATCTGGATAAAGATGGCGCTCATCCCGGTGTGGGACGCGTGGGCGTTGCTGATCTGGTTGCTCAGTTTCGGGCGCAGGAGCATCCGCTGGCGGGACATCGAGTATCGCATCCGTCAGGGAACGCTCGTTCCTGTAACTCCTCCCGCCCCTCAAAAGTAAACAAACGAGGGATCTCGCGTCGGGACCTATGTTCCGATTCTTTGTTGAAGCGGTCTCTCGCGCGAAAAAAAAGACAGAAGAGGACCATGGGGGCGAAGATCGCGGTAGCAGGAGCTGGGATTTATGGCTCGACAATAGCCATTCGGCTGGCTGAAGAGGGCCACCAAGTCCATCTCTTCGATCCGCTCGGTGTGCTTCGTGCGGGTTCGTCGATCAACCAATACCGCGTTCATGCCGGCTATCATTATCCTCGCAGCTCGGAAACAATCATCGAAATAGCCGAAGCGCGTGCCGAATTTACGCGAACATTCGCGAGCGCCATTGTCAGCAGTAGCCGGCATTACTATGCAATTCCCATAAAGGATTCGCTCACTTCGCCGGATCTGTACGAGAGCGTGATGAGCAAACATGGATTGCCGCTTCGGGAATGCCGGCCACGCTGGATGAATTTCGATTTCATCGACAAGTGCTACGAGGTCGAAGAAAACATATATGATCCGGATGTGCTCCGAGTCCTCGTCGAAGCCCGCTTGGAGGTACAGGGCATCCGTCTGCAACAGCGCGAATTCGCGCCAGAAATGCGGACCGACTACGACTTCGTGGTGTGGGCTACTTACGGGCTAGGCCCAAGCCGGGAATTATTCAAAGCCGCAAAATATCAAGTAGCGGAAAAAATGTTGGTCGAACTTCCATCTGAGCTGCGCGGCATCGCACTGGTCGTCGTGGATGGACCGTTCTCGGCCTTCGATCCTTATGGCAGTTCTTCGCGTTCTCTCTTCGGCTCAGCCAAAAATACCAATCATTGGACGACTACCAACGCCTCTGAACCGATTCCAGAGCCTTATGCTGGGATATTGAACAAGCCTGAGTTTGAGCCGGCGGCCTTCACCAGATTTGAAGCCATGCGCGCGGATTGTTGCCTCAGCGTTCCCTCTACGAGGGATGCCGTTTATATCGGCTCGCGATTCACGATTCGCGTAGTGGAAGACAATCCGGAGCATGACCGCAGAACACTCTATGTTCTCGAAGGCGCGCCGGGAGAAATTCACATCTTTTCTGGCAAAGTCGTCAGCGCAGTGAAAGCCGCTCGTCTCGTTTGTGAAATGGTTGCGGGAAAACGTCATGCCTGATGGGCCCTCTTACGTAATTCTTGGCCGGGGACGCTGGGCAGGACGCATGCAAAGCATCCTCGCTGCCGAAAACCGCCGCGTCGCCAGCATCCCAGAGCCGCGCCGCGCTTCCGGAGAGACCGATTCCGCTTATCGTTCACGTCTTGCGGAAGCGATGCGCGCAAGCGATGCGCAGATCGTGTGGCTCTGCGTGCTCCCCGGTCCGCATGTTCCGTTGATGATCGATGCCGCGTTAGACGCGGGTCTGCATGTCATTGCGGAAAAACCGTGGCAAGGTTCGCAACGCCTCACCTCATCACTCGCCGCCAGGGCCAAATCGCTGCACCGCCTCATCGCCGTTCATTTTGAATATTGCCTTCTCGAAGAAGTGGAACGCTGGCGCAGGGATTTTCACTCGGGAACGGGACTTCGCTTTGGAGGCCGCTTTTTCTTAAGCAGGCCCGATCATACGGGGATGTCCGCGGTGGAGAATCTTGGCTCGCACCTGCTCGCCATAAGGGCGTACGCAGCTCCGCATTCCGCCTCGCAAGAAATTCGTTGTGGTTACGAGCAACCGGATGAACGCTCTGTTTGGTTGGAGAAACGGAACACCCGCGTGGCATTTATCGATCTTCTAGCAAACAAAGAGCTCATCATTCAGCGCTTCATAGCCAAAGTAGAAGCTTCGCTCGAAGGAGCAGACTTCCCTTTTGATCTGGATTTTGCGATGCGCGTCGCGAATGACACGCAGGCTCTCCGCTGAGAGCCTGCTCATTTAGCTATGGAATTGCTCGCGGCGAAAATCCTATCCGCGAGAATGCTTATTGGTCTTTTCTGCGGGCTCGCTTGCCGTTTGGACTCGAGATGCTCCCAAAGAGTTCCTCGCGGTCTTGCTCATCTGCAGGCGCCGGTCATTGCGCGGCTCGCGCCAGTTCACCTGCGGCAGCATCAAAGATGCATCCGCCCGGTCGCGATACTTGATGGCAATGTTCATCAGTGAGTCCAGCAAGGAATCGGAAAGCAAATGCGGCTTCAATCCCAGGTCGACCAACTTTGAGTGTTTCGCGTTGTAATAATGTTCCTCGGCTTCAACGCGCGGGTCTTGCAGGTGATCGACCTCGACGTTTAGGCCAAGCTTCTTGCCTGCAGCCACGGTCATCTTCGCCAGTTCACCCACCGAAAACTGTTCTGTAAACTGGTTATACACGCGGCATTCTCCGCGAGCCGCCGGATTCTCGCACGCAATTTCGATGCATCGCACCGTGTCGCGAATATCCAGAAAACCTCTCGTCTGTCCGCCCTTGCCATAAACTGTCAGTGGTTGCCCGATTGCGGCCTGAATACAGAAACGATTCAGTACCGTGCCAAACACATCGTCATAGTCAAAACGGTTGATGAGGGCCTCATCCATGGCGGTTTCTTCGGTCGTCGTGCCGTAGACCACGCCCTGGTTCAAGTCAGTAGCGCGCAGTCCCCAGATTTTGCAGCTGAACATAATATTGTGGCTGTCGTGCACTTTCGAGAGGTGATAGAAGGAGCCGGGCTGCTTCGGAAATGGCAGCACGTCTTTTCGCCCGTTGTGCTCGATGGTGATGTAGCCCTCTTCAATGTCGATGTTCGGCGTGCCGTATTCGCCCATGGTGCCAAGTTTGACCAAGTGGCAGTCCGGGCGGTACTCGCGAAGCGCGAACAGCAGATTCAGCGTTCCGACAACGTTGTTGACCTGCGTGAAGACCGCATGGCTCCGGTCGATCATTGAATATGGCGCTGAACGCTGCTCGGCAAAGTGCACCACCGCGTCAGGTTCGAACGCGCGCAGCGTCGAGGCCAGAAATTCGTAGTCGCAAACGTCGCCGTAGAAGGATTCGATGGTCTTGCCGCTAACCGCCTGCCACACGCGTAAGCGGTCGGAGAGCGGGCGAATGGGGGTCAGTGTTTGTGCATTAAGTTCGTGGTCCCATAGCCGTCGTACAAAATTATCAACGATGGCGACGGAATGCCCTTGCTTCGACAAATACAAAGCGGTTGCCCATCCACAATAGCCATCTCCCCCAAGCACAGCAATCTTCATCGTTCCTCCTTAGCGAAATTCCCCTGGGTCCGTGAACTCGTGGAGCGGCGCGTCTTTCTTGCGCCAAACTGGACTGAATGAGTAGGTGAGCTGAGAGCGCCCAGCCGCAAACTCCAACGAGTGATACCAACTATAGTATACGTGAATCGGTCTGAAATACGTCCCCTTGTCGTTCGAAAAATCGTCCCGAATTGTCAATGCCCTTAGATGCAGCAAACTGTTCTATTTTACAGGCAATATTCGTCAGAATGCTCTTCCCTCTGCTGCTGGCGAATAGAGTCAGCCTATCAGTCCCGACAAGAGGACCCCTAAGTCGATATACCTGTTTTTTCCTGTATCCAGGAAGCTGACGCCGGAGAAGACGCCGCCTGAATTCTCCATTTTTTCATCCATAGGAACAGAAGCAGTAGACCCCACAAGTGGTAACCGACATTAATGCGGCGCTCCAAGTGCAGCCGCACTAGCTCCTGGATCGCGCCCTCCCGAAAAAGTGATTTATGCTCCGCAAGCCCCTGTCGCATTGTATCCAGCAAAAGCTCTCGAAGTGGCCCACGCATCCACTCGTGCGCCGGAATGTCGAAACCAACTTTCTTGCGCTTCAAAATAATCTCCGGAAGCTTGTCCTTCATCAATTGCTTGAGCACGATTTTCTGGCGCGACCCTTGAATCTTGAGCGCAGGCGGAAGGGTGGCCGCAAATTCCACGATGCGATGATCCAAAAATGGCGGCCGCACTTCCAGCGAGTGCGCCATACTCATGCGATCGACTTTATTTAAAATATCGTCGGGCAGAAAGTATTTCTGGTCAAACCAAAGATAAGGTGACACTCCATCCTTGGCCGCGGGAGAATTGCGTAACTCGCCAAGAATGTTATCAAGAGAATTAGGCAGTGGAATCCCTGAAAGAGAACGTGCCTCGGCGCCCGAAAAGGTTCCGTTCCAATAAACGTGAGCTCGCTCTGCAGGCATGAGACTTCCCGCCAGAAAGCGTTTCGCCATATATTCCCGGCTGATCTTGTCGTCAGACACTGGCCAAAGCCCAGCGAGTCCCAGTCCCGCGCGCAACGACCACTTCGGCAACCAGCGCATCGGCCGCGCAAGCTGGTTCGCTCGATACGTCAGATAGCCGCCAAAGAGTTCATCCGCCCCTTCCCCGCTCAGAGCGACGGTCACTTCCGTCCTGCTCATCTTTGAGAGAAACCACACTGGTAAAGCTCCCGCATCCGAACTGGGCTCATCCGAATAATAAGCAAACTCCTCAATCGCTCCGCGGAGATCAGTCCCAGGATTCAGATCGAATTCCTGATGATCTGTGCCGTACTTCTTCGCAGCGCTCCGGATGTACGCCGTCTCATCAAAACTTCTTCCCAGAAAAGAAACGGAGAGGGTCTTTATGGGCCGCGATGAGGCCGTTGCGGCATAGTGAAGCACCGTCGATGAATCGATGCCTCCGCTTAGCCAAAGCCCAAGAGGAACGTCCGATAGCAAATGCTCGCGGACAGATTGCTGCAGAAGCGAATCCAATTCCTCGCACGCCGCTCCCAGTGAACACTCGCGAATCGGGCCGGCGGGCAAACTCCAATAAGTCTCGACACGCACTTTCCCATCAAGCCATTCGAGCCACTGTCCCGGCGGCAGCTTTTCGATACCCTCCACAAGCGTCCAAGGGCAAGGAACATAATTTAGCGAGAGATAGCAATCGAGTCCGTCAAGGCTCAAGCGCCGCTCGAATTCCGGATGAATAAAAATCGTCTTAAGTTCCGAGCCGAAGAACAGGTCATCCCCATGCCGCGCGATGTAGAGCGGCTTGATGCCCATGCGGTCGCGAGCCAGAACGAGCCGCCTCGACGATTTGGTCCAAAGCGCAATCGCGAACATGCCGCGCAATCGCGAAAAACACTCCGTGTCCCATTCCACAAATGCATGCAGCACTGTCTCTGTATCGGAATGTGAGTGAAACCGGTGTCCCAGTTTCTCGAGTTCGCCGCGCAACTCGAGATGATTGTAGATTTCCCCGTTGAAGACAATCGCAGTGTCGCCATCGTCACTAACGATGGGCTGGTCCCCGCCCTGCAAATCAATAATTTTCAGGCGCGTCGCGCCCATGGAGAGAATGCTCGAACGGAACACTCCCCGCTGATCAGGCCCGCGATGAGCCAGCGTAGCGGTGGCCTGCTCGATGCGCTCAGCTTCGGGCGCCCAATTTTTATGTGTAAACCCGGCTATACCGCACAAATTCGAGCACCTTTCGCCAGCCGGCAGAATCAGCCGGCGTTCCAGCCACCACTTCCCCAGCGGCCCAACTCGCGGAGCCGCGCTCTGGCAGGATACATCGACTATCCGAGTGCAACCAGCGCAACTCCCGCGCACACCAGCACAACGCCGGCCCAGCGCGCAGCGCTTATCTGTTCGCCCAAAAGGTATTTCGCTCCAAAAGTTCCAACCACGTAGCTTAGAGCCGACGCGGGTATCACGAAGCTGATCGGCTCCCAGGAGAGCAGCAAAAGCAGCGCGTAAAACGAAAGCGCCATCAGCGGCACCCCCGCCCAAAACCAGCCGTTGCACAACGCCCTGCCGAGAAATTGCAGCATCTCTTTCGGCCGCAGCCTCCCTGGCTCCCCAGTGGCCTTCATGCCGCGAGTGATGGCAATCTCTCCGCCCGTGCTGCCAAATATCAGGAAAGAAAGAAATAGGGCGACGTGCGTCATGCCAGCGCCTCTCTGGCCACTACCGTCGTGCGCGGCTTCGTTTGCCCAACGAGCAGCACTCCCACGCAAATCAGAACCACCCCTACCCATCGCCGCGGCGAAACCGCTTCGTGCAGAAATATCACTGCAAAAAACGTGAGCAAGGCGTACCCAAACGCTCCCGCGGGCATGACGTAGCTGTAGTCCGCCCAGCTCAATACCGTCATGTAACTCAGCATGAATCCGCACAGAAAAATGATGCCGACCCACAATGTGCCGCTGCTCACGGTCATCCGGAATGCGTGGGCAAGCCCAGACTCAGATAGTTGTACCGCACCAATCTGCAGCATGCCGCGTTTCAGCATCAGATCGCCGGCGTTGGCGCACACCACCATTGCGCACACCATGACCAGGGTCTTGATCCGTAGTCTGCCCTCAGTTGCCATTTTGTTTATGCTTTAGTCGTTTCCGGAAGCCGACGGCGTTTCCGGCACGGTAATCATGGTCTTCTGAGCGTCGCCGCCCTGCCGTACCCACTTCCATCGTTCGGAGCGCAGCTTCATAAAGCTCGTTGCTTCATGATAGAGACGCTTGCGTTCATTCGAATCCCACAATGCTTCGCGCACGATCCGCCATACCACTCGCGGCCGGAAGTAGTACTCGTCATAAAAACGGTTCACGCCGCCCATCATTTCCGCCTTCGAAAGGTGCGGATACTCGATGTGCGGCAACTGGTGTCCGCCGGAATCGGCCAACGCTTCCACCTTCAGGAAGCCTTCCTTCGCCATCGAATCATACAGCTCGGTCCCTGGCATGGCATGCGCAAGTGAAACCTGAATCGTCTCGCAATCCAGTTCCTTGGCAAAATCGATGGTCTTGTTGATGGATTCCTTGGTCTCGCCTGGCAACCCAATAATGAAATCGCCGTGAACCTTGATCCCCACCTTTTTGCAGTTCTTCATGAACTCGCGCGCCATCTCCACGGTCGCGCCCTTTTTGATATTCTTCAGAATCTGCGGATCGCCGGATTCGAATCCCACGATGAACAGGCGCGCTCCCCCATCCGCCATGGCCTTCAGCTCTTCATATTTGCTATGGCACCGCGCCGTGCAAGACCACTGGAATTTCAGCGGCTTGAATTTTTGGCTCAGCTCGATCGCTCGGTCTTTTCGGATATTGAACGTGTCGTCGTCGAAGAAAATTTCCTTCATCTGCGGGAAATACTCTAAGGCCTGTTTTACTTCCCGGGCCACATTATCCGTCGACCGCGTCCGCCAGGCATGGCCCGAAATCGTCTGTGGCCACATGCAGAATGTGCACAGCGCCGGGCAACCGCGCGTCGTATAGAACGATACGTAAGGATGCAGAAGAAACGGCACGTTGTAGCGCTCAATTTGCAAATCGCGCTTATAGATATCGGTCGCAAACGGCAGAGCATCCAGCTCCTCGGTGTGCAGCTGCGGACGAGGCGCGGTGTGAACCACTTTGCCTTCCTTGCGATAGCTGACGCCCATGATCTGCTCAAGGGGCTTGCCGTGCGCGTATTCCACAACAGAGTGGTCAAACTCGCCGTGAGTCACAAATTCGATGTCTTCGCTCGCCATCAGCGTTTCAGTGGGCTTGATGTGCCCGTGCGGGCCAACAAACGCGATCTTTAGGCTGGGGTTTTCTTCCTTGATCTTGCGAATGAGCTTGACGTCGCTGCCAAACCCGACCGTTGAGGTGAACAAAACCAAAAACTCATAATCCTTACAAATTTCAACTGTCTGCTTCCAATTCACCTTATGTGGCGAAGCATCCAGCAAACGGCTTCCCGGAATCATTCCAGCGGGATACGTCAGCCAAACAGGATACCAATACGACTCAATCTCGCGCGTCGCGGGCCACCGCGAGCTCGCTCCGCCATCGAAATTCTCAAAACTCGGCGGGTTCAACAGCAAAGTCTTCATTACATCCGGCATTCTTCACCCTCAGTCTTTCAAATTCAGCTTCTAGACTTCAAATCTTGCTCGTTTTGAGCCCTAACGGCGTAATCTACTGGAGCCGCGCCTGCGGCTCGCCCAGAGAAGCCCTTATACGTAGATAACAGTTTACCTGACTTGGTTGCATACGCTCAATTGTTTCTGCTCTCTGCCCCTTTTCTGCGCCGAAATGCTAACTACAGCAGTAGGTGGTTCTCCTCTTGGCTGGTGTTTCTGCGGGGATTACTGGCTGCTTCCATTCGCAGCTAAATTGTCAGGTTCCCTCATTTCGCCAATCCGCCAAAGATCTCGCTTCCAGACCAGGCATGCCGCCTGTGCTCTGCTTCATTCTAGTTGATATAAACCTGTTTTATTATTTACCGTTCCGTAATATACTTGGCCCAATCTCAACGGTCATCCGTAGGTCATTTCAGGATAGTCGAGGTTTGGGTGCGCGGAATGAAGTCTCAATCCACGATTCATCCTGTCATTCTCGTTGTCGAAGACCTGGAATCTCTTCGCGAGACCATTCAACAGATTCTGGAAGAAGCTGATTTCCTCGTCCTGCCCGCGGCAAACGCCGGCCAGGCGCTCGAACTGGCTGAATCCTGCGCTGGCCCCATCAATCTGCTCATCACCAATATGCATCCTGAAGGAATGCCCGGACCAGACCTGGCCTTTTGTTTGCGTAAGCGCTCGCCAGCGATGAGCGTCCTCTACAGCTCCGCCAATCCTCTAGCGGTTTTGGAAATCCCTGACCCTGCCGAAGCTGTCTCTTCGATGCTTCCCCGGCCTTTCAGCAAAACAACGCTTCTCAGCCGCATCAACACTCTGCTTGCGACACACACCTGACCCTCGGACATATTAAGCGGACCGTGATGCGTTTTCTGCGGCGAGAACTTCCGACGTTGCCGCCGAAAGCTCCTCCCATATCCGGGGGATCCAGTCGAGGTGTTCTGGCTTCATCAGCACGGAGCGCAGACAGGTCACAGTTTCCCGGTCGCGCACCATCAATCCCAGGTTTGCCGCCCAAAAAACCGTGGGCAACTCCGCCACTGCAAGATGCAAATTCCGCGCCGCGGCTACTTCGAAAATACGCCGCGAAAGTGCGGATGCTTCACTCACACTTTTTGCTCGCGGAGCGAAAATCACTATGTCCAGTTCCGGTGCAAATGCCGTCGCGAACCGTTCGTCTTTCTCAAGCCTCTCGTAAAAAGCCAGCGCTGCGGCTCTTCCTCGTTCAAGCCCACGAGCGAACTCCCCGCCCCTCACAAGCGGCAATAGCTTTTGCGTCGTCCACAGAGCCGCCGCCGCCGCGCCCGGCCGCGAACACTCCAGGCTGATCTCTCCCAAATGCAATTCCGCAGAACTGAAATAAGTGTATGGAGAATCGTGCTTGTAAAAACGTCCCGCGGAAGGATCGCGAAACAAAACGCAGCCACACCCGTATGGCTGCAATCCATGCTTGTGCGGGTCAATCACGATCGAGTCCGTTTCGCCAATTCTGGCAAAGTTTTGTGAAGCCTCTTCCTCTAAATTTCCAGCCAGCCCAAAATAGCCACCATATGCTGCATCCGCGTGAACTCGAAAATCGTACTTCGCGCGCATCGCAAGAATCTCCGTTAGCGTGTCGACGGACCCGGTTGCCGTAGTACCCATCGTTGCGACGACTGTGCCCACGTCACCGCGCGCCACTTTTTTTGCGAGGGCATTCATGTCCATTCGCCCGCGCGCATCGCAGGCAACGCTCTCGCATTCCAGTTGCAGCACCGCACTGATCCGTTTGTGCGTATAGTGCGCCTGTTCGCTCGCCAGAATCTTCTTACCCGGATGTGTTTGCGAGGCTACCCACAGAGCTTCGAGGTTCGCCATCGTGCCGCCGCCGCACAAATGGCCAAGAAACTCTTTCCAGCCAAACATCCCCGCGATTTGCGCAACTGCTTCTTTCTCCATCGCGGAGGTCGCTCGGCCTCCATCCAGTGCATGGTTGTTGGGATTGATCCACATGGCCAGCGCATAGGCCAGACGCGCCACAGGGTGCGGCGGCTTCAACATCTGTCCCGCGTAAAGCGGGTGAAAGTAAGGATAATTGTCCTGAAGCCGCTCAGCCGTAGCCGCCAGCGCATCAGCGATCCCCGCTGCGCCTGCCACCTTCGATTCAAACGTAGGCAACCCAGCAAAGCCCGCGTCCAGCTTCTTTACCGCCTCTAGAAACGCCTCTAAGCTCTTCTGTTCCAGTTGCACAAATCACCAGTCATAAATCGCTTCTCATTACTCATAGAAGGCGCCTCACAAATGCCTTCGGGGAGGAGGCGGCTTCAGCCGCGCCGAAAAGGTCCTTCTAATGGAGGGGCTTTAGCCCTGAGGAAACTCCGTGCTACCCGCCTTGATCCGAGCATGAGGCAAATTCTATTCACTACCTGCTACTCGCTTTTTCACTGCCACACTTTATCCAACTGCCCCGCCGTCCTCAGCAAATCAAGCTGCGCCTGCTGCCGCTGAAAATTCGCGTCCAGAAAAGCCATCCACTTTTCGTTTTCATCGAGTCGCGCCCTCTCCACTTCCCGCAGATTCACTTTCCCCTCGGTGTACTGGGTCTGCAGTACTCCGATATTTTGTTGCGCCAGTTGCAGTTCCAGCCGCGCCACTTCCTTCGCCGCATCCCGTTCTCGCAAATGCCGCGTCTTCTGCCGCACTTCGGCGCTCACTTGGGTCTTCTTACTCGCCAGACTCGCCTGCGACGCCTCCAAGTTGATCTGCGCCAGTCCAATGTCCTCTTTCGTCTTCGCACTGAATATCGGCACCTGCACTTGCACACCGGCGTTAAAATTATTTCTCTGGAATTTCTTGTAAAACTCGCTGTAATTATTGAAGGCCGCCAGCAAACTGTATGTGCTGACCGCCTGTACAGTCGGCAAATTCCCCCGCTTCTCGCCTTTCAAACGAAACTCTTTCGCTCTAACGTCGGATTCCGCCAGCAAAAGCCCCACGTTATTCTGCATCGCAATGGCCACCAGATTTGCACCTTCCTGCTCCGCCTCTCCTGGTAATTCTTCCGGTGTAACTTCAATCGCCTGCTCTTGCCCTAGCCCAAGTTGTCCCTGCAGGAAAACCTCCAGCTCGTCCTCCCGACCCTCGAGCTGCAGAACCCGTTGCGTCACCTGCGCTTTCGTGAGTTGCGCCTTCGTCACTTCCACCGGCAGTTCGTACCCTTCTCCCTGCCGTTCCTGCGTGACCTGTAAAATCTTATCCGCGCTTTCCTGTTCAGCGCGCAGCAGCTCCAGCGAATGCCTCACTTTGCCCAGCTCCAGATAAGCCATTGCCGTCCGGACGATCACACTGTTCTTCACATCCTCCAGGACAATCCTCTGCGACCGTGCCTGTTCTTCCAGCTCTTTTGCCTGCCCCTTCAGTGGCTCGTTAAAAACCTCTTCTGTGTACGTGACGTTGAAGAGCGACGGCGCGCGCCCGCCCGGCGTCTCCGGGATTCCATACGTATAACCGGCGCCTGACCCGGCATACACATTCGGCAAGAACGGTGCCCTACTGACCTGTGTTGTGTGCTGCGCAAGGCTGGCCTGCAATTTCGCGATTTGAATGTCCTTGCTGTTTCTCAGAGCCATCTCAATCGCGCTTTTGAGCGTCAATGCGACGGGACCGCCTTGCTGTGCCCCCACAGCTATTGCCGCAGGTTGCCCCGCTGCCTGCCCGGCCGGCGCCTGAAACACGGCCGCTGTTTGCGCATTCGCCCTCGCGCAAAAAACCAAAGCCCCCGTTAGCAACGCGAACTCCGCGCCTCTCTTAGCAGCAATAATCTTCAGCATACTCGACTCCTTCGTCCCCGCCGCTCACCACATCTGCAAATTGTAGGGAGGGGCTTGTTTACTCTGTAAGAGCCCCGCCCGCGCAGTCCCAACAATCGCAACTTAGCGGCCGCGCAAAAAAGATGTTTCCAATCACTCATATCGCAGCGATTCAATCGGCTGCAGCTTCGCCGCCTGATTCGCTGGCAAATATCCAAAAAATAATCCCGTCGAGCACGACACCACAAACGCCAGCACCACGCTCAACGGCGACACCGGCACGCGCAGATTCCCCGGAAGAAACATTTGAGCCACTGCCGGTATCAGCAATCCAATCAATATCCCCAGCACCGCCCCGCCCCCGCTAATCAAAATGGCTTCCGTCAAAAATTGATACATAATCTCCCTGCGCGCCGCTCCAATAGCTTTCCGGATCCCGATCTCCCGAGTGCGTTCCGTCACCGTCACCAGCATAATGTTCATAATCCCGATTCCGCTGATCAGCAGCGCGATGAACGCAATCACGATGAGCACAATCGTCAGCGCCAGCGAAATTTCCTTCGCGGCTGTCAAAATTGCTGCCAGCGTCTGCACGTGATACTCCGCGCCGCTCGGATGCCGGCTCGCGAGCAACTCCGCTAATCTCCGCTGCACGCTCGGTACGTCCTCGGGTGTCGCCGCTTGCGCATCCAGCACCTTCAGCGTATTCATCCCCGTATAGTATTTGATCAGTCCGAATGGTATCAGCACCGTTTCCGATTGAATGTCGGAAAGCCCGAAGGTTTCCACGCGTTCGTTGAAGACCCCGATGATCGTGAAGATCAGCTCTCCGACGTGCAGATCGCGGCCAACTGGATTGTCCTGCCCGAAAAGCCTTTTCGCGAGTTGCGGCGTGATCACGCACGTTTTGCTTCTGGATTCCATGTCCAATGCATCGAGATAACGCCCGCGAAAGACGACGAGCCTCCGAATCTCCCGATATCCCGAAGTCACCCCGATCAGCGTAACCGGCCTCACCGTTCCCTGAGCCACCACGGTCATTTGGACGTCGGTCGTTCCGGCCACTTGTACGATTTCCGGAATCGCGTTTTTCGCCGCCTCCATATCGTCCACCGTCAGTTCGTAGCTCAGCGGCTGGGCCTTCTCCGAACTTCTGATCAGTTCCGCCCATACAACGTTTGAGCCCACCGCTTCAATTTTCGATATGACAAATTTCTTGCTCGTCAGCGCCACCGTCACCACCAGCACGATTGATGCGCTTCCAATAATCACCCCCAGCGAGGTAAGCATCGCCCGCAGCTTATTCGCCCGCAAAGCGTCGATCGATACCGACAGCGTTTCTTTCAAATCCATCATGAAGGATTACTCGCCCGGCCCTATTCGCAAAAGTCTCAGTCGCCCGAATTCGCCCAATCGACCTGCGTCCCAAAAACCGCACGAAGAGTTACCAGAAGCTGTCTCATAAATGCCTTCCTAGGGGTCGGAGCTTTAGCTCCGACATAGAAACCCGGCAAAATAGGGCTTTAGCCCTTGAGGAAACTCCTTGCTGCGTCGCTTGCTATATTTATGAGACAAGTTCTACCCGCTCTTCTTCAATTCTTCTCGACTCGCCTGAGCGATTCGCGCACGTTCTTGTCTTTCGGATCCAGCTGGACCGCCACCTGATATTCTTTCTCTGCCGATTTCTTGTCGCCTTTGTCCTCATAGAGACGCCCCAGCCATTCGTGCGCAGTCGCATAGCGCGGATAGGACGATCGCTTCGGCGCTTTCTGCAGATATTCCCGCAGAAGTCGCTCGGCCTCTTCTGGTTTCTCGTTCTTAAGGATCAATCCCACCGCTCGATAAAACATTCCGCGCGGGTCGGCAGGAGCCGTTTGCGCCCCTACTTCGCCTACTTCAATCAATCGATCGGCCTGGCCGTGTCTCATCGCATAATCGCCAATGTCGAAAAGCAGGTCCGCTCTCTTTGGATGGCTTTCCAGCGCCAGCTGGAAAGCCGCATCCGCCATCGTGAAGTCTTTTTTCTGCCGCCGGCAATTCCCCACCGAGTAATGCCATTCCGACGCGTCCATAGCCTTCAGTTTCTCGATTTCCGGCTTGGCTTTCTCCTCGCCGCCGCCCACCACCGCCGGAGCGGCGCAATCAAATTCAATCAGCGCTTG
The DNA here is from genome assembly GCA_963784015.1 of uncultured Acidobacteriota bacterium. Lineage (GTDB taxonomy): Bacteria > Acidobacteriota > Terriglobia > Acidiferrales > UBA7541 > Acidiferrum. The sequence goes on along the minus strand of CAWAPX010000013.1, from coordinate 523,776 downwards.
CCTCGCCGAGAAATTTTTCTCGTCGAGCTCCACGGCAACTTCAAACTCCCGATGCGTCTTCCTCGCAAGCCCTAGCGCTGCGAACATCGCCGAGTGGTCAGCTTTCTCACCGTACGCTCGGCCCAGCCATTCGTGATACACAGAACTCTTTGGATCGATCGCCACCGCTCGTTCCGCGCTGTTGATGGCCGCGTCGCGTTCCTGGAGCTCTAAATAGGACTTGGTCAGCATCAGCTGTATTTCGCCGTTCTGCGCTTCTTTCGCTGCCGCCGTCTGAAATTCCACGACCGCCTTCGAATAGTCGCTGCTCTCGTAAGCTCGCCGCCCCGCTTCCAACATATCGCTCTGCTTAACCGCGGCAAAAATGCTCATCGATCCAACCAGCCCGGCTAGCCACACGGACTGCAGCACCTGCCATTTTGCATGTCTGCGTATCGCCAGACCCGGACTACACCACATTCGTGTTCACAACTTGAACGGCCATGCCGTCATGCAGATCCGTATCTCCCGGCAGCGCGACCATTTCCCCTTCCTGCAATCCGCTCGTCACCTCGTAGCTGGTCGCGTCCGCGATCCCCACTTTAATCTCCCGCTTCTCCAGCTTCGACTTACCGACGCCCAATTCGTTTTTCTTCACCACATACACGTACCGCCGCCCGCCTTCGGTCGCCACCGCGCCTCGGGGCACCGCCAGCACATTCGCGCGCGCTTTCAAATTGATGCGCACATTCACGTTGATGTTCGGCAGCAGCTCGATCTTGTCGTTACTCACGGCGCACAACAATTCGCCCACGCTTCGCGTCCCGTGCGGCACTACCTGCTTCGGGATGATCTCCGTCGTCCCCGCCCAGCTCCGGTTGGGTAATGCATCCCATGTGATAACCACCGGCTCGTCCGCTTCAAGCCCGCCCAAATCCGGTTCGTCGATAAACGCTCGCACACGCACTTTGTGCAAATCCGCCATCTCCGCCAGCAAATCTCCCAGCTTCACGAAATCGCCCGCCCTCACCGGCAAGGAATACAGCGTCCCGTCCGCCGGCGCTGAAATGCTCCCGTTGTTAACTTTGTCTTCAAGCGCCGCCATTTCGCTCAGCGTTTGCTGTACCTGCAACTCCCCGCGTTCCGCTGCCAGCCGCGCTTGCTGATCGAACTCCTGCTTAACGGCCAGCAAACGCGTCACTTCCGCTTTCGCATTCGCCAGTGCCTGATCGTTCGCCGCAATATCCTCTTTTGTCGCCGCTTGTCCCGCCGCCAATCGCACCAGCGAATCGTGATTCCGCTGTAAACGATCGCGTTCCCCTTCTGCCTTCGCCAAATCGCCCGCCACTTTTGCCGCTTCGTCGGCTTTTCCCCCGGCTTTGGCAGCTCGCAAATCGTCTTGCGCTCGCAATAACTTCGACCGCGTGTCCGATAGTTGCGCCGCCGCCTCCTTCACGTTCAACTCCAGCAAAAGCTGCCCCTTCTTCACCGTTTGCCCTTCGGTCACATAAATCTTTTTCACAAACGTGTTCAACTGCGCCCTCATCACATACGGAGAAATCGGCTCCACTTTTCCATTGCTGCTGATCGATGACACCAGATTCTCTCGCGTAGGCGTCACCGCCGATATTTTTGCCGCCGGCTTTCTTCCCGAGAGCCACACAAGGAAAATCGCCGCCACCACCGCCAGCAGCAGCGAGATCACGATCCGGTTTCGCAGCCTTCGTTCCATGCGCTCCTATTCCATACAATCCCGCGTCGCCCGCGCCGCAAGACACACAAACCCGAGAGCCCCAATGTTTTGCTCAAACTTTTCCGTGGCTTGCTTCCCTACGTCTGCCCTATTTCCGACGGACCCCGAAGCGTTTCATTCTAGCAATAGCCGCGCCGCTTTCTCCACCAGCTTCCTAATAAGTGTCTCATCTCCAATACAATACAGATGCGCCGCGCACCGCCTAGGATGCGCGCCCCTTCCTGATGCCCCTCGGCTGCTGGCTTCCCTTTCCCTCGTGGTGGCGCAGCATGTTTATCCTGAGACTCGAAGGGCTGCGCCTAACTCCGCCCTTTCCGATTGCCCCGTAGGGGCACGGCATGCCGTGCCCGCTCCTGCCCACGTGCACGCCCCAAACGAAATCTTTCCTTTCCGTCATCCGTAGTAGACTCAGTAGCCTTATTGCCCTGTCTTCTGACTGCTGCAAGCGAGGGGTCCATCCATGATTGATGCTCGTAGCTTGTCCAAGCGCTTCCAGGACAAGAAGCGCGGTGAAATCCGCGCCGTCGATAACGTCAGCTTCACCTGCCAACCCGGCAAGATCTACGGCCTGCTCGGCGCCAACGGTGCCGGCAAAACCACCACCCTCCGCATGCTCGCCACCATCCTCGAACCCACCGACGGCACCGCCATCATCAACGGCTTCGACGTCGTCGAACACCCCGAAAAAGTCCGCGCCAACGTCGGCTTCCTCTCCACCGCCACCGCCCTCTACCCCCGCCTTACCGCCCAGGAAATGGTCGAATACTTCGGCCGCCTAAACGGCCTCGACGAGCCCACGCTCAAAAAACGCATCGACGAAATCTTCGCTCGCCTCGACATGAACAACTTCCGCGATCGCCGCTGCGACAAACTCTCCACCGGCATGAAACAAAAAACCTCCATCGCCCGCACTCTCGTCCATGATCCGCCGGTAATGATCTTCGACGAGCCCACCACCGGCCTCGACGTCATGACCGCTCGCACCATCATCGGCTTCATCGCCGACTGCCGCGACCGCGGCAAAACCGTCATCTTTTCGACCCACATCATGAGTGAAGTCGAACGCCTCTGCGACCACATTGGCATCATCCACGGCGGCAAACTCCTCGAAGAAGGCACCCTCTCCGAGCTCCGCGCAAAACACAACGAACACAATCTCGAAGAAATCATCGTCAAGGTCGTTGGCCCGCTCGCCAACGCGGAGGCCTAATCGTCATGAGTCTTCACGCCGTAGGCGTCGTCTATCGCAAAGAACTCAGAGAATGGCTGCGGGACCGCCGCACGCTCATTTCCACCGTCCTCGTCCCCCTGCTCGCTTTCCCCATCCTCATCTCCGGGATGATTTCGCTCTCGACTGTCTTGATTGGTAGCGCAAAAAAAGAAGTCCCCAAAATCATGATCATCCACGGCGAGGATTCACCCGCCGTCGTCGACGCTTTAAAGGCCAACAAGGAAATTGAAGTCGTTCCTTACGCGGACAACTGGAAAGATCAAATCTCCGAAAAGCAAATTCGCGCCGCTGTCGAAATCCCCGAAGGTTTCCAGGCTTCTCTCGACAAAGGCACTCCCCAAACCATCCAAATTCATTACTATGAAGGCGAACTTAAATCGGAATTCGGCGCTGAGCACGTAGAAAAATCTCTAAAGACCTATCGCGACGACCTCGTCAAGAAGCGCCTCGAAGCGAAAAATCTCCCCGATTCCCTCATCGCTCCCTTCGACACCAAACAGCACAACGTCGCTCCGCCCGAAAAAGTCGGCGGCGCCAGCATCGGCAGCATGATCGGCTATATGGTCATCATCCTCTCCATGACCGGCGCCATCTACCCTGCGATCGATCTCACCGCTGGCGAAAAAGAGCGCGGCACCATGGAGACCATTCTCTCCAGCCCTGTCTCCCGGCTCGACCTCGTCCTTGGAAAATTTCTCCTCGTCTTTTCCGCCTCTCTCACCACCGCCATCCTTTCCGTCACCTCCATGGGCCTTTCCTTTGCCTACATGGGCCACGCCCTCGCAAATTCCGCGAACACGTCCGGCGCCGGTATCCACATGAATCTCGGCCTCACCTCGGTCGTCGCCGTCTTCCTGATGGCGCTCCCGCTGTCCGTCCTCTTTTCCGCTGTCCTTATGACCGTCGCCCTCTTCGCCAAAACCTACAAAGAAGCCCAAAGCTATCTCACCCCCATGACGTTCATCGTCGTCATTCCCGCCGTAGCCAGCGTCCTCCCCGGCGTCGAACTCAACCCCAAACTCGCCCTAATCCCCATCCTAAACACCAGCCTAATCTGCAAAGAAATCATCACCGGCACCTATCACTGGGGCTCCATCGCCATAATCTTCGCCTCCACCTGCGTCTACGCCGCCGCCGCCATCTTCATCGCCGTCAAAACCTTCCAACGCGAATCCGTCCTCTTCCGCTCCTAGTCATTCTCTCGTTTCTCGTACCTTCATCCGCTCGTAGGGGCACGGCACGCCGTGTCCGCCTTGTGGAGTGCGGCAGCTCTGCTGCCGCTTTTCTTCGTCCCGAGCTCTGAACAATTTCATCCGAACGCCCGTTCCTTAGCACATTTCACCTTCTCTTGGCTCCCGCCTTTCCTCCACGGACTCAAAACCGAATAAGATGGCGTAGCCGTCACGCTCGTCTTACTAACCGCCACCAATTTCCTCCGCACCAACCACGCCACCGCCCCCTGCACCGAACTCTTCGACACCCCAATACTCTCCGCCAACTCCCGGTAACTAATCTCCACCGCTTTATCCCGACGCCCCGACTCCGCCGCCAGCCATACATACACCAAAAAACACACCGGCCTCCGGTCATGCCCCACCAGATCCCGCAGCAACACATCGAAAACGTAATCGTCCAGGGAAATCATAGCTATACCAACCATTCCTATAGCAACGCCTGCCTGATTGCAATCCCCAATCTCCCCAAGTTATCTTCTCGAAAGTTTCAAAAGGAGGCTTGCATGATTCGCGGCATCAAGTTCATCAGCATCCCCGTGAGCAATCAGGATGTCTCATTAAAATTCTTCACCGAAGCCCTCGGCTTCAAAGTCGTCACCGACCAGCCTTACACCGAGAAGCAGCGCTGGATCGAGCTCTCCATTCCTGGCTCGCCGACCGGCCTAGCCCTCTTCACCCCCGAAGGCCACGAAGACCGCATCGGCCAATTCCAGTCCATCGCCTTCTGGTGCGACGACCTCTTCGCCACCGCCAAAATCTTAAAATCCAAAGGCGTCCAATTCACCAAAGAACCCAAAAAGGAAGAATGGGGCTCCAGCAGCGTCTTCCGCGACCCCGACGGCAACCAATTCGCCCTCTCCAGCAAGTAACCAAGCCACCCCCTTTGTAGGGGCGCAATTCATTGCGCCAGACCCTGGCAAAATCGCGAACACAGGCCAATTTGTCCCTTGAATCAAACGACCGAGAGGCGTATTGTTACAGCTAGGGGAAATTCCCGGGAACGGCAGCCACAGGCTGCCGTTTTTGTTTTAGGTGGCACAGGCTTCAGCCTGTGCGGTATTTTTCAGCCATAAACCCATTAGAATAATATTCTTAGCAGACCCCCACCATATAAATCCCTTTGTTTTGATATTCTTACCAAAACAGGGGAGGGGGGTGGCATAGCATGGGTGACACAAATTTCCTACAGCCCCCGAACACGCCCATTCGTTTCCTCGTATATTAAGTAAGACTATGTCGATGACGTTACGCCGCCGCCTAGTCCGTATCCTGCTGATCCTACTCCTCTTGCCACCGATCCTGGCAGGCGTCGCAGGCTGGCTAGTCGCCCCCGGCTTCCTCCATCCCATACGCCGCGAGCTAACCCCCGACCTTATCCGCGAAGCCGACGCCTCCTTCGCCCACAGCGGTGGACACCGTGAAGACTTCAACGTTCGCGCCCCCGACGGCGTAACGCTTCGCGGTTGGATCGTCCGCCCCGACCATCCCAACGCCAACTGGGTCCTCCTCTTCCACGGCGTCGCCGACAACCGCGTCGGCGTCATCGGCCAATCCGAATTCCTGCTCCGCGCCGGCTACAGCGTCGTCATGATGGACGCCCGCGCCCACGGCACCAGCGAAGGCCAACTCGCCACCTACGGCTGGCTCGAACGTAACGACACCAAATCCATCATCGACGCGCTAGTTGCCCACGAACGCCAAAGCGTAATTACATGCTTTTGTTCCGCGATGCACCACATCTTCGCCCTTGGAGAATCCATGGGCGCGGGCATCGCGCTGCAATCCGCCGCGGCCGATCCCCGCATCGAAGGAGTCGTTGCCGAAGCCTCTTTCGCCAACTTGCGCGAGGCCACTTATGATTACGCCGGCTTACGCCGCTCCCCGCTGCTAGGCAAAACGCTCTTCGCCCCCTTCAGCTGGATGCTCCTTTATCACGGAGAAAAACTAACCGGCCTTCCTGTCGCCGAAGTCTCTCCCGAAAAAGCCGTCGCGACGCGCGCCTTCCCAGTCCTCCTCATCTGCGATGAAAAAGACGAAGCCCTTCCCTGCCGCCACACACAACGCATTTACGCCGCAGCCATCGGCCCGAAACAATTCTGGGAAGTCCCCGGCGCCTTCCACACCGCTGCCCTTGGCTTCCAGCCCGCCGAATTCCAACGCCGCGTCCTCGACTTCTTCGCTAACGTTGCGCAAGCCAAGCCCGTCCAATAGCCAGGTAGCACAGACACTCTTGTCTGTGTGGATTTTGCTTCGTGGCACAGCCAATCTTGGCTGTGCAGGTTTTTGGAAGTGGGACAGGCTTTCAGCCTGTCGCCTTTTATGGAAATTTAAGTAACACAGTTGCAGTAGCGAAAAGTCTCTAGCATCAAAGTGAGTCACCTGCACTAACAAGCCCCAGCGCCGGTCTTTTCTCCCCCGCGTGCTAAAATTATTAATTCATGCCGGACGCCCCCCTCATCTCGGTCCACGCGCTCTCCAAGCACTACCGCAGTTTCAAGAGGCGCGAAGGCATTCTCGGCGGCCTGCAAAATCTGTTTCATCGCGAATATCAAACGGTCAAAGCCGTCGAAAACATAAACTTCGAAATCGGCCGCGGCGAAATGGTTGGATATATCGGCCCCAACGGCGCCGGCAAATCCACAACGATCAAGATGCTCACCGGCATCTTGGTGCCCACGTCCGGCGAAATGCTGTCGAACGGTTTCGTCCCTTGGAAGCAGCGCGCCGCTTACGTGAAAACCATCGGTGTCGTCTTCGGCCAGCGCACGCAACTCTGGTGGGACATCGCTGCCATCGAATCTTTCAAACTACTGCGCCGCATCTACGACGTGTCGCAACGCGACTACGACGAGCGCATGGAACTCTTCAACCAAGTCCTCGGCCTCACCGAACTCCTCGACGTTCCCGTGCGCAAACTCTCTCTAGGCCAGCGCATGCGCTGCGACCTAGCCGCCGCGCTCCTCCACAATCCGCCAATCCTTTTTCTCGACGAGCCCACCATCGGCCTCGACGTCGTCGCCAAAGATCACATTCGCCAATTCCTCCGCGCTATCAACCAGCGCTACAAAACCACGGTCCTTCTCACCACTCACGATCTCGACGACATCGAAGAACTCTGTCGCCGCATCATGATTATCGACCGCGGCACGGTCCTCTACGACGGCCCCCTTTCTCGCCTCAAAGAACAATTCCTCCGCACCAAACAAATCAAATTCATTCTCCGCGATGGCGATCAAACCGCGCGCCTCGCGGCCTTCGAGCAAAATCTCCCCGCACTCGCACCCAATGGGGATGACGGCGCCGCCACGCTGCATCTCGAGCGCCTCGATGAAATGACGTGCCGCCTGCGCTTCGACCGCGCGCGCGTCTCCTCAAGCGATCTGATTCGCCAGATCCTCGCGGCCGTCGAAGTTCGCGACTTCGTCATCGAAGACGAACCCATCGAAGAAATCATCAAGCGCATCTATTCCGGCGAGGCCGAAATGAGTTTGTGTCAACCGGAGGAAAAGAACGGTTCACCAGTGATCCGATAGCCCGCAGGTAAGAAAAATCGATATGGCTGCAACGCAAACACTTCCGCTTCCAATTCGCAAGCCTTCGCCGCTCGCGAGCCTGAAGATTTATCGCGAATTCGTTCGCATCGGCTTCGTCAACATTCTCGCGTTCCGCCTGCGCTACTACACGGGAATCATCACCTATCTCATCAACGTAACGGTCTACTTTTTCATTTGGCGAGCGGTTTTCGCGAACGCGACGGGCCCCATCGCCGGCTTTTCGCTGCCGCAGATTCTCACTTACGTCAGCGCAGGCTGGATTCTGCGCTCGTTCTACTGGAACACCATCGATCAGGAAATGGCCTACGAAGTGATCGACGGAAAAATCGCGATGGATTTCATCAAGCCTGTCTCCGTTCAGGGCATGTGGCTCGCGCGAGCCATGGGCGAATCCGCGTTTCGCCTCATTCTTCTCACCGCGCCAACAGCGATCATCGTTACTCTGCTTTTTCCTGTGCTACCGCCAGCCTCGAAACTGAATTTCGCTTTGTTCATCGTCGCCGCCATCGGCAGCTTTTTCATCATGGGCGCGCTCAATTTCATTATTGGTACTTGCGCTATCCCCCTGACGTCCATCCTCGCGCTGATTCGCGCGAAGTTCTGGCTCATCGAACTGCTCAGCGGACTGCTCATTCCGCTGAATTTCTTTCCGCGCCCGCTACAAGTCATTTCCTCATGGCTTCCCTTCGAGCACATCGCCTACACGCCACTGCAAATTTATCTCGGCCGCCTTTCTCTCGCCCAAACTCTTCGCCTCCTCACCATCGAATATTTCTGGGTCGCGGCGTTGCTTTTCCTAGGCCATCTCTGGTGGATTCGTGCCACCCGCAAAATCACCATCCACGGAGGCTGAGGTATTTGTCTCTTTGTAGTGGCGCAGCATGCTGCGCCCTGTTGTCACGGTGCATACAAGTGAAAGAGAAGCTCCTCAACTTCAAACGTCACGCCGCGCTGCTCGGCTCTTACTTCGCGCAATATGCGAAAGTGCGCGTCAGCTATCGCGGCGACTTTTTCATTTCCGCCGCCACTTCTATGGCCGCTACGATTTTCTCTCTGGGATTTGTCTACGTTCTATTTAAGAAGGTCCCAACTCTCGCCAACTGGCGTATGGAAGAGGTCATCTTCCTCTACGGCTTCTCGCTCATCCCTTTCGGCCTGTTCAACGTTTTTTCGCTCAATCTTTACGAGTTCGGCGCCACTTACATCATGGAAGGAAAATTCGATCGCGTCCTTCTCCGCCCCCTTTCTTCGCTGTTTCAAGTTGTCTTCGACGCCTTCCGCATCGAATCTTTGCAAGAAGTGGTCGTTGGCCTGATCGTCGTGATCTGGGCTGCGCGCCGTCTTCAATACCATTGGAGCGTGCTCGACATTCTTTTGCTTACTCTCTTCGCTCTCTGCGGCGGCGTCATCTATCTTTCCGTCTTCCTGTTCCTCTCTACCTTTTCTTTCTGGTTTGAGGATCGCATCGGCATCCATCCGCCCTTCTGGAATCTACTGGCGTTCGGCCGTTACCCGCTCTCGATCTATTCCAGCTACATCCAATTCCTGCTGAGCTGGATTATTCCTTTTGGATTCGCGACGTTTTATCCTGCGTCGCGCCTACTCGGCCGCCCTGAATTCCGCATTTACGCGTTTTTGATCCCGTTGGTTGCCGCGGCGACGTTCGCGCTCGCGGCAACGGCGTGGAGCATCGGCCTGCGGCGCTATTCGTCTACCGGATCATAGGAAAAAGAAAGAAAAGGAATTACACAGAGGACCCAGAGTTCGCAGAGGACACAGAGAAGAGAAGAAACAGAAAGATCAGCAGGCTTTCATCACCATCAGAATGCGATCGTCTTCGTACATCCCGTTGCGCGAATGCGTCTCCACTTCGGCAAGCACCGCGCGCATGATTTCTTCGGGACCGCGCTCGCGGACTCCGACGACGAGTTCCGCCATCCGCTGCCGGCTGAATTCATTCCCGACGGAATCCATCGCTTCCGTAATGCCGTCCGTGCACGCCACCATGAGGTCTCCCGGCGCAAGCGCAACGGTGCCGCTCTCGAACTGAACGTCAGGCAGCAGTCCGACGATCATTCCTCCGGCTTCGAGCCACTCCACGCGTCCATCCGCGCGAATCACCGCCGGCGGCACATGCCCAGCGTTCACATAAGTCAGGTTTCGCCCGCCGCTCTCCACCAGCGCGAGGAACATGCTCAAATATTTCGTCATGCGCCCGCCTGTTGTCGACGACGACCGCGCGCCCATCAAAAGTTTGTGATTGATCGTCGCCGGCAATTTTTCCAGCGTCTCTACGTGATCCGCCAGCGCATGCAAAGTCGCCTGCACATTAGCCATCACCAAGGCGGAAGCCGCGCCTTTCCCCTCGACGTCCGCCACAACCAGCAGCAGCGCTTCCTTCCCATCCACCTGCACCGGAAGAAAATCGTAATAGTCCCCGCCGACCATTTGCGAAGCGCGATGCGACACCGCAATTTCAATCCCGGGAAACGCCGGCGGCGCCTCCGGCAAAAGCCCCGCTTGAATTTCCCGCGCCAGCGCCAGGTCGCGCTCCATTTTTTCTTTTTCGAGACGTTCGCGATGCAACTGAGCTTTTTCGAGAGCCAGCGCCACGTGCACCGAGAGCGCATCCAGAAAAGCTTCATCCTCGTCGGTGAAACCTTCCGTCTTATTCAGCAATTGCAATACGCCGATGATCGCGCCGGCTTCATTCCGAATGGGCAGACACATCAGCTGCTTCGTCTTGAATCCAAGTTTGCGGTCGATATCCGGTTCGAAGCGCGGATCGTCGTACGCATTTTCCAGCCGCACTGCGGAGCCTTCGCGCGCCACCCATCCGGCGATGCCGCGCTCCGCAGGCAAACGAATCACCTGCTGCTCCAGCCCGATGCCCACGAGGGACCATATTTCGTTGCGCTGCTGGTCAACGAGAAAAACCGTCCCGCGCTCGGCTCCGGTCTGGCGCGAGGCGATCTGCAAAATAATGTGGATGAGTTCGCCGAGATCGAGCGTGGAATTCAGCTTCTTAGTAGCTTCAATAATGCTGGAGAGTTCTTTCATCGCGCCGCGGCGTTCCGCAAGCGCCAGCACCACGGCGGAAAAGCGCGCGAGCAAATCCATCTGGCTGCGTACGCGGTCCTCGAGAGGACCCGCCCCGCGAACCTCGAGTACGCGCACGCGGAAATCGTCGCTCCCCAGCGCGCCCGCCCAAATCGTTGGATCTTTACTGGTGTCGCTGGGCAATCCAGGCTTCATGCCTGCCGCGGCCGACGCAGGAAGGGTGCCCGCTTCCGCCCAAACTTCCGCTTCGCCGCGGTCCGCGCGCCAAAGTCTCGCACCTACAACGCCGGGCTGACCCATCGCAGCGCGCACCACACGATTGGCGATCTCATTTGCGGGGAAGCGGCCTTCCAGCAATCGAAGACCATCGAGCAGTTCAGGGAAGAGTTCGTTCACTTTCTGACGAGCGGGCGATTCACTCATGGCGTACAGGGCGCGAAAACAGCCGCCGCGATGAAGGTAAGCCTAGCAGGAGTGCCGTGGGTTGAAAAGAGAAGGTTCTCGGCCGCAGGGGAAATGAAAATTCACAGATTGGGTCGCACCGCAATCCGGAATGGCCGATTCATTTGTGCGATAATTCCTTCATGCGAAAGCTCATCTTCGCCCAAGCAATCGTCGCTTTGATCTTTCTCGCACTCGCGACGGCGAGCCTCCCGTCCGGCGCCCAGCAAGCCAATCCAGCGCCTGCGGTTCCCTCCGCGTCAGCTACACCGGCCCAATCTTCCGCCGGGCCCGTCCACGATAACGTCAGCTACGGGACCGCCGGTAGCGAAACGCTTCTCCTCGATATTTTCGAGCCTGCGGGCAACACCGATCATCCGCGCCCCGCCGTCATTTTGATTCACGGTGGTGGCTGGGCCAGCTTCGACAAATCCACCATGCGCACGCTCGCCCAGTTTCTGGCGCGTTCCGGGTTTGTCGCCGTCCCCGTGGACTACCGTCTCTTTCATGATGGCGAGAATCGCTGGCCCGCGCAGCTCGACGACGTGCAGCGCTCCGTTCGCTGGCTCCGTGCCAACGCCTCCAAATACAATGTCGCTCCCGATCACATCGGCGCCTATGGGCACTCCGCGGGCGCGCAACTCGCCGCGCTACTCGGAATGATCGATACGCGCGACAATTCAGACCCCGCGCTGGCAAAGTATTCCAGCAAAGTCCAGGCTGTGGTGGACAGCAGCGGCCCAACGGAATTCACCGGTTTCCCCAAGGACAGCGACGAGGATAAGTTCTTCTCGAGTTTTTTTGGCGCCAGCTACTCGGCTCACCCGGAAATCTGGCGCGATGCCTCACCAATCGATCACGTATCGAAATCCAACGCGCCCTTCCTCATTATTCATGGGACGCACGACGAGCAGGTCTCGATCGCTCAATCCCAGGCGCTCTACGACAAACTCAAGGAAGCGGGCGCTGACGTGAAATTTGTCCGCCTCGATTCCGACCATATGTTCCGAGAGCCCGCTGTGCGCCGTCAGCTGGCGCTCGAAACGCAACTTTTCTTCGAGCACTATCTCGTCCCGTCTTCCTAAGTGCACAATTTTCCAGAGGTTGAACTGCCTGGTAGAGGATTGCTATTCCTGCGCGCTAAGGAGAATGGAGGGGATTCTGACGCGATTCCCATTCCGTGCTGAGCCGGCGCACCGACTCGCGCAGACGAACCGCCAGCGCCGCAATGGTTTCGAGGCGCTGAGGCGCACCTTGCGGCAACCGGCCGTCTGTCTTGCGCCGAATTTCGGAAAGAAGCAGTTCCGCATTTCCCAAGATGCCGGTGAGCGGATTATTCAGTTCGTGGCGCAATACTTCACCGAAATCCTCGCGATCCATGTTTGTGAACACATCTCTTCCCCCTGTTTCAGGATGTTCTCCGCCAGCGTTGAGCGTTTGGGCTTCGCTCTGGGCCTGGCGCAGCCGCCGCTCGACGAGCCCGAGAGCTACGGTCAGGCATCCCCCCGTGCGCACCACATAGTCCGCGGAGCCCGCGGCCACCAAGCCGGAGAGTTCGGTCTGGTGTTCGGCGTCGCCAATCACTACGACCGGCGCGTACGTGGCCAGCGAAGAGACAGCCACATCCAAACGTTCGGCGCGTTGGTGCAAATCGCCAGCATCGAGCGTGACGGCCGCTTCCGCGAGCAAAATTACGGCAGGCGCGGCGTCCTCGACGATGCGGCGGGCGGCGTCCACCGTGCTCACTGAAGCGACGTGCCGGCGCTCATCGATGGTTTCAAGTTCGTGACGTGCGGTGGCGCGCAGAGCTGCGTCATCGCTAACCAAAAGAATCGTGTATTCCCGGGGCGTCATGTCACCTTACCTTTGTTCATCATTCCTTAATGGCTTAATGAGCTTTCTTGGCGGCCGCAAGGCGTCCTCCGCGCGCGAGCTGGCCATCCAGAAGACTGAATACTTTCGCTGTCAGCTCCTCGACGCGGAAAGGTTTGGCCACGTGAGGCACCCGGTTTCGCTCCAAAAATTCCTGAGTTTGCTGGGCAATCACGTCGCCAGTCACGAACAAGAATCTCTCTTGAAGCGGATTCCGCGCGCGCGCCAGCGACTGATAAAAATTCTGGCCGTCCAGCCCGGGCATTTTCATGTCGCAAATCACCAGGTCAAAGGGCTCGCGTCCGGCGCGTTCGAGGGCTTCGCGCCCGTCCAGCAAAACATCGACATGCAATCCCTCGTCCTCGAGCACATCCGCAATCAGGCGCGCCACCGTGGGCTCGTCTTCCACAACTAGCACGCGGGTCCCGCGGTGATTTGACCGCGACGGAGGCTGCGCCTGAGCACGCGGCAGCGCCTGCGGACGATTCCTGCGCGCGGTAGCTTCCTGGGAGCTCGGGAGCGTCTGCTCACCTTCTTCGAGGAAGCGTCTGCCGGGTTCAACGGCCGACTCGGCTTCCACCGGAAGTTCGACCGTGAAGATGGAGCCACCGTCCGGCGGACTCGACACGCTTACCTGGCCGCCATGTTCGCGTACCACGCTGAGCACAATCGCGAGACCCAGACCCGTGCCGACGCCCGCAGGCTTGGTGGTGAAGAAAGGATCGAAGATGCGCGCCAGAATCGCTTGAGGAATGCCTGGACCGTCGTCGATAACCTGGAGAACCGTGCGGCGGTCTCCATTCCGCGCCGTCCGCAACCGGATGACTCCCGCTCTTCCCGCCTGCACGATGGCTTGGCGCGCGTTTCCAATCAAATTCATCAACACTTGCTGCAATTGGCCTGCGTCTCCGGTGACGAAAGGAAGTGTGGGATCGAGATCCAGCTCGATGCGAATTTTTTCCGAAGCCGACCCGAAGCGTTGCAGTTCCATGGCCCGGAGAATCACTTGATTGAGTGCGACGCGTTTGCGCTCGGGCCGGGCTTCCCTGGCGCTTAGCAAGAGCTGGCGAAGAATGGTGCCGGCGCGTTCGGCTTCTTCATAGATCTGGCGAGCTTCTTCGGTTCGGCCGGCGAGGTCTTTTCGCACGAGAAGCCGCTGCGAGTAGCCCAGTATGCTGGTGAGTGGGTTGCTTAATTCATGCGCTATTCCGGTGACCATCTGTCCAAGCGCGGCAAGTTTTTCCGTTTGCAGGAGTTTGGCCTGGAAAACGCGCTGAGCGGTGAGGTCGCGGTAAATCTCGACGCGGCCAAGGCGGCGGCCCGACTGGTCCAGAACCGGACGCACGGAACGCTCTAGGACGCGAGGCACGGGACGCGCAAGCTGCAACTCCTCGCGGCTGCCGCCTTCGGCGCCGCGCGCCAGTTCGCGCCAGCGCTTTGCAAAGTTTTCCGGCTCCGCGGCGCGCTCCGCAAGGTGGCCGATGAGACCATCCAGCGTGCTGCAGGCGGCCGCCTCGTCCGGGGAAAGCCCTGCAATTTGCGCGAAGCGTGTGTTCATGGCGCGTATGCTGTGGTTCGCGCCGAAAAGCAGAATGCCTTCTTCGACCCACTCGAGCACATTGTGCAGCTCCGCCTCGGAGCGGCTGCGCTGCTGCGCAGCTTCGTCGTCCGCCGCCGGCGCAAAGACCACGGCGGTAAGGTCCTCCCCCGCAAATACCGGAGCGTGCAGCCGCACGCGGACGCCATTCACCAGCTCTGCTTCGCAAACTTCCTGAACTTCGATGGCCTTATCTCGCTCCCCCGCTAGCGCTCGGCCAGACCACTCTTCGATCCGCTGCTCTTCCCGCGCACAGAACAGGTTTGCGAAACGGCCGCCAAGCGCCCAGCCAGTATCTTTGGGAGTTCCTTGCTCGCCACGCTCTCGTAGAGATTCCGGTGTTCGCGCGCCGCGGGTTTCCTCAAGCAAAAGCCGCGCGCTGCGATTCAAGCTGGAGATGTTGCCCTGGGCGTCGAGGAGGACCGTGGGCTCGGGGCTAAATTCCAGCAGCGCGTGGCGGCGCGCGGTCCGCCGCGTTTGTTCCGCGCGCCGCTGCGCGTCGTTCGAGCGCGGAGACAGCTAACGAAGCGCGAAGTTCGAGGCGCTCCAGGGTGCCAAGTGAAGCGGCTTTCTGCGAAATGCCGGCGACCAGTACGCCCAGCGTCTCAGCAGCCGACAGAATTGGAATCGCCACCAACCGCGCCAATCCTGCTTTGGACCAGGACGCAGGAGGCTCCGCCCCCTGCACTTTTCCGGCTACGAGGGCCGCCAGCCACAAACTTGCGAGTGGTTCGCGGTCGACTGCGCGGGTCCAGGCCGGATCTCCGCTTTCCCAGGAAAACTCGATCTTCGCGTCTGCCGCAGGAATCGATGTTTTCGCAGGCTGGTGTCCGATTACGGCGAAGGAGGCGCCCGCTCCGGAGCCGTCCGCGGACTCTTCGGTGCAACTTGCGACAAGCTGCGACAGAACAGCATCGGCGGAGGAGTTGCTGGCGAGAGCGGCAAGAATCTGCTTGCTGAGCCGAACATCTGCCTGGCGTTCCCGCGCGAGACGTTGTTCCATCTCGAATTCAAGCGCCAGCGCGAGCTCCGCGGCAACCGATTGCGCCAAATCGCGAGGCATGGACGTTTGCCTTCTTCGCGTTCCGGTAAGCAAGACACCGCGGAGATGGCCTCTTCCCTCAATCGGAGTCCACAGCGCATGGCGCAAACCTACAAGAGGCCCGATCATCGGTTGATTCGGAGGCCGGTCCTGAGCAACGTCAAGTTCCTGCTCGACGCTCTTGCCTGCAGCGAGCAACTCCTGCGGCAGAGGAGCCTCGAGCGACAATTTCTCCCATTCCTCCGGCGTGTCCTCGCCCTCTGACTCCCAAATCATCCCGCGCAGACAAGCCGCTGTGTGCCCATCCTCATTGGATGGCGAATCCTGCTCCAGCCACACGCCGATACGGTCGGCGCGCCCGTCCTCGGCGAGAGAGTGGATTGCTTCGCGCATTAGCTCTTCGCGCGGCGCACCTGCAAGTCCGGCGCGCGCCGCGCCCCGCCAGGAGCGTTCTTCTTCATGTTTTTTGCGCCAGGCCCACATCTTTTTTCGCCTCGAATCTGTTCCCGTTTGGAAGGCAGGGTCGACATGCCGCCAAGGGCCTGTCGCTTCCGAGTGAGCTACATGCAGGGAAAGGCCCAACTGAGAGGTTGCGTATTGTTTTTGTAATCAGCAATTTGCGCGGAGATGGAGAGTAGCGAGACGAAGCTCAGAGTTCCACGCCGATACTAGCGCTGTTCTCGTTCCCAGAATGGACCTGGGAACACAGTTGCCGGTGAGTTTCTTCGTGCGAGCGAGACTCGGAAGGCAGGCCACTGAGAGGGCGTCCATCAAGTGTGTACACGAAGATCTACGCAAAGACGAAACGTGCTTTTTTCTCGATGAACTCCGAGGAGGAAAACTGCAGGCCAGAGCGCGGTTCCTTATGGCTCGGACCTCTTTCTGGTGCGCGCTGTTATACCTGGGCTTGCTCCATTTGATACTGCTTGAGCTTGCGGTAGAGCGTGGTTTTTCCAATGCCAAGCATGCGCGCGGCGGCCAGCTTGTCTCCGCCTGTTTCGCGCAGCGTACGGAGAATGGCACGGCGTTCCAGCTCTTCCATGGGCAGCAGCTCGTCTTTGTCGGGCACGCGTTCGCTACTCGGATAGTGCAGGTTCGAGGGCAGGTCTCCTACATGAAGGATAGGGCCGGAACCCATGGCAACGGCGCGTTCGATGGCGTTCTCCAGTTCGCGGACGTTGCCGGGCCAGTCATAGGCGATCAGCCGGCGCATGGCGTCATCGGAAATGGTTCGCGGAGGGCCGTGCGGATCGGAGAATTTTTCAAGAAAAGAGATAACCATCAGCTGGATGTCGCTCTTGCGCTCGCGCAAGGGCGGGAGCTTGATCTGTACAACGTTCAGGCGGAAGTAAAGATCCTGGCGGAAGCCGCCGGTGCGGATGGCGGATTCCAGGTCGCGGTTGGTGGCCGCGATGATGCGGATATTGATATGCCTGCGTTCCGTTGAGCCGACAGGTTTTACTTCGCGTTCCTGCAAAGCGCGCAAGAGCTTGGCTTGCAGGTCCACCGGCATGTCGCCAATTTCATCGAGGAAGAGCGTTCCGCCTTGGGCCGCTTCGAGCAAGCCCTGTTTGGATTGCATCGCTCCCGTGAATGCGCCCTTCACGTAGCCGAAGAGCTCCGACTCGATGAGTGTGGGTACCAGCGAAGAACAGTCTACCGGTGCAAACGGGCGCTCCTTGCGGATTCCGGAGTAATGAATACTTTTGGCCACCAGCTCTTTGCCCGTGCCGCTCTCGCCGAGAATCAGAACTGGATATTCGTGCTGGCTGACTTTTTCAATCATCTTATATACGCGCTGCATCTTTGCGGAAACGCCGATCATGCCGCCGAAGCCGGGCTTGGAGCGCAGTTG
The DNA here is from genome assembly GCA_963784015.1 of uncultured Acidobacteriota bacterium. GTDB lineage: Bacteria > Acidobacteriota > Terriglobia > Acidiferrales > UBA7541 > Acidiferrum. The sequence continues at coordinate 506,157 of CAWAPX010000013.1, read as the reverse complement.
CTCGCGTAGGAGGCGGTTCTCGCGGTCCAGATCCATATCGCGGGCCACACGCTCGAGGCGCGCGCGGAGATCTTCAATGTGAAATGGCTTGGTGACGTAATCAACGGCGCCCATCCGCGTGGCGGCAACGGCGGAATCGATGGTTCCGTATTGCGTCAGCACCAGGACAGCGACTTGGGGGTACATTTCGTGAACCTGTTTCAGAAGATCGAGGCCACTCGACGGAGGCAAGATCAAGTCAGTGACAATGATATCGACCGCATGAGTCTCGAGGTGCCGCAGCGCTTCTTCCACCGAACTGGCCACCGCAGCTGTCATTCCGCAGGATTCCGCGACGTCCGCGCAGAGGTTACGCGTATTCTCTTCGTCTTCCACAACGAGCACACTGATGGGGATGGCGACGCGCTGTACTCTAGCTTCTTCATTCATAGGCGTTCACCTCACGGAAATCTTTTTGCGAGAATTTCAGTTGCACACTCAGTACCAATTGCGGAAAAGAGTACGATACATTCATAATTCAACAAGTTAGCTATTCTAGCATTTATTAAGGAGTTCGCATTCGGGAATTACGCTTTCGACAATTTCCCCCGCCAGGGGCTTCTCTGACCTCGTAAGCTTTTATTTTTCAGGTAGTTGCCAATTCAGACCGACGGCGACTTCCATTTCGGGAATAGAAGCGCGAAGTTTGCTGAGGCTGGGCAGAAATTCCACACGGAGGTTCCGCTGCAGTATTAAAAGAAAAATGGACTCTCTCGGAGGACTTCCGAGAGAGCCCATTGTTGTAAAACGTTTGTGAATCGCTAAACGCGGCGCGTCAAGTTGCCGCGATCAACCAAACCATTCAGCCACAGGTGGTTTGGCACGAGTCCCCGCAATTTACGGCTTAGGTGCCGGCTTCTTTGCAGGCGCCTTCGCCGTGCCTGTAGCCGTGCCGCCGCCCCTGCTGAGCAAGGTCAACGAATCCTTCGCGTTGAAGGGGAAGCGCCGAACGGACTGTTCGCCAGTGGTGCTCAGGGTGACGTCCACGCGCCGGTTGTTGGCCAAGCGGACGGTCGACAGGTTCTTCATGAACTTGTCTTTTTCCGCAGGAGTCAGGTCCGGATCCTCTTCAAGCAGCTGCTTGACCTCGGCGTCGCTCAGGTTTTGTTCTTCGCCGTAAGCTTTGGTATCGATGTGATCGGCGGGAATACCTTTTTCGACCAGGTAGCTCTTGGTTTTTTCCACGCGGCGTTCGGAGAGAAGTTGGTTGTACTCCTTGCCTCCGCGAACATCAGCATGGCCGCCCAGGATCAAGTGGGCGTTCGGCCTGTAGGTCAGATATTGCGTGAAGTCGGCAGCCAGCGTGTCGAGAGTGACTGCCTGGCTGGCCATCAAACCTCCATTGGGTTTCGCAACCGTTGGCTGCGCCGTTGGGAAGTAGATGCTGTGCAGGGCCAGCTTCATTTCCAGCTGATGAACTTGCGGAGCTTCCTTCACCTCAACGGTGCCGGATGCATCGGCGGTGCCGCCACGTCCGTCATTCACAGTGCACTTCACGGTGTACGTTCCGGGCTGCAACCCGGTGGCGTCAAACGTCGCGTTCGCGCCAGTGCCGTTAACCTGGCCGCCGGAAGCCGTGTAGCTGTAGGTCAGCGGGTCGCCGTCAGGGTCAGTGCCTGTGCAAGTGATCCCGGTGTGCTCGCCAGGAAGGATCGGACTGCGTTCCACCGACAAGGAAGCCGTCGGCGGACGATTCGGCCGTTCTTCGACTTTTATGTCTGTTGCGCAAGAAGCCGTACCGCCCTTGCCGTCGTTGACCTGCGCGGTAACCGTATAGTTGCCGGGCGTGGCGCTACCCGGATTCCAGCGTGCGTCGGGACCAGAGCCATCGACCGCGCCGCCGGTAGCCGTATAGCTGTAGGTGAGCGGATCGTTGTCCGGATCGCTGGCGTTCACATGGACCGCAACGGTGTCGCTGGAGCCGGCGAACACGGACGCGGGACTCGCGGAGCACGCGGCCACCGGCGGGTGATTCACGGGCGCTGGAGGCGCTTCGTGGGGCAAACCAAAGCGCAGAACGATACCGGTTCCCAACCGCAAACTATTCTCTCTGCCGCCCGCGGCTAGAGAGTTTCCATTGAAAGCGGTCGAAAGGTAGTCGATTTCCGCAAAGCGCCAGGCGATGTTCCTTGTTAGGGCGATGTCCACGCCGCCGCCGGCCACCATGGTAAAGGCGGTTTGGCTGTTGTTGCCGGTCATCTCCGGACCGGCATGGCCTGCACCGACCAGCACTTCCATGAAGGGCACGAAGTAATCAAATTTGCGGAAGTTCACACGGGGACCAACCATGATTGTCGTGATTCCTCCGTGCAGATTCACGCCGTTGACGTTGCGGTTGTAGCTCAATCCACCAAGCTCTTCAGTGAGCCCCAGCCATCGCACAGGATTCCAGGTGAAGGACCCCGATCCGCCGAAATTGTTGAAGGACTGGAAGCCGCCACCCGGGTTGAAACTCACGTAATTAAACATGCCCGCGACTTCGTAACGCGGCAGAAGTTGACCTGGGGGCGTGTCGCCACTCGATTTGGCATCGGACGGAAGAGGTTTCGGGCGTGGAGCCTCGGGAAGCGCGAAAAGATTTCGCGGAGCAGGCGCAATGTCTCCCGCACCTGTTTTGGCGGGACTCTTCTCTGCCGCCGCTGCGGCGGCGCTCGCACCGTCGCCATTCTGCTGGGCGCACAAAGGCAAAGCCAATAGAGCGCTAAACGCTATTGCGACACACCAATTACGCATGATTCGTCTCCCTCAGTTATCTATTACGGAACCCAAGTCTTTGTCGTTCCCGCGGCAACACCTTGTGTGGCACTGCCATAATTTCGCTTGGACCAACTGCGGCAAAATGAATTGCCGTTCGCCGCCTCACCGCCGATACCTTCCCCCACTTAGTCCAAACGCCGGGAGAAAATTCAGGAAGTCACAAGATGCGGCGCTGTAAGCGTATTCCAGAATTCCCTTTATCTGCAAGCATTTCCTTGCAACAACCGGGCGGTCAAAAATATTTTCGACGGCCCACTGCCAATACGCTTCACTGCGAAGTGACTCTTGCATGTATATACCTCGAAATCTAAAAAGGACTGATTTGCGACTGATATCCACCGGAGTTCTTGTCTGCGCCAAGTACCTAGTGGGTTACCGCCTCTTGTGCTAGGATGTCGCCACTTTCTGTGGTGGATTTGCCTCCGACTGAGTTCCTAAGACTTGGGACAACTCCGTTATGAGGCACAACGCCAGCTTGCTGGGCTCTTGTCCCGGGTCCGGAGGCGTCCTACAGAAGCTCGGATGGGAAATCTCAGCTGCTGCAGGGGCGGACCATGAAAATCAAAAATGCAAAGTTTCTTTCCAGCCTTTTTTTCTCAACATTTATTTTGTTTTTGCTGTGCTCGCCTGCGAAAGCGCAGACGTTAAGCGCCCCTGCCCCTATCACGCAGGCAGTCGATGAAAACAATCTCGCAGTGCTGAAAGGCAACGTGCACCCCCTGGCGCGCGCGGAATTTGACCAGGGAGCAGTAAGCGACAGCCAGCCTTTGCATCGCATGCTGCTTCTTTTACAACGCGGTGCGGATCAAGAGGCTGCGCTGCAGAAGCTGCTCGATGACCAGCAGAATAAATCCTCCGCGAATTACCATGCATGGCTAACACCAGCACAGTTTGGCCAGCAATTTGGACCGGCGGATGCCGACATCCAAACCGTGACAAGCTGGCTGCAGTCCCATGGCTTTCAGATCACTAATGTGACCGCCGGCCGGACCGTGATCGAGTTTTCCGGAAACGCCGCGCAGGTGTGCAGCGCATTTCACACCGCGATTCACAAGTACCTCGTAAATGGCGAGGCCCATATGGCCAACGCCAGCGACCCGCAAATTCCCGCGGCGCTCGCGCCAGTGGTTGCGGGGCCAGTCTCGCTGAATAATTTTCCACGGAAGTCCTACGCTCGAATCCTGGGGCAGTTTCGACGCACCATCGGCAAACCGGGGCTGCAACCGCTCTTTACGTTTCCCGATCCCTTCACTGGAACTACATTCTATGGGATGGCACCAGGAGACTTCGCAACAATTTACAACTCCAAGCCTCTCATCGTCGCCGGAAACGACGGGACGGGACAAACCATTGCCGTCGTTGGCGAGACCAACATCAACATTCAAGACGTGCAACAGTTTCGGCAAATGTTCGGTTTGCCGGCAAATTTCGACGCGACGAATGTAATTCTAAATGGAGAAGATCCAGGAATTACATCCACGGACGAAGAGGGAGAGGCCGATCTAGACGTGGAATGGTCCGGTGCCGTGGCGCCGGGAGCAACCGTGAAATTTGTCGTGTCCGCTTCGACGCCTACGTCGGCAGGGATCGATCTCTCGGCGCTTTATATCGTGGAGCAAAATCTGGCCGGGGCTATGAGCGAGAGCTACGGACAGTGCGAACAGAGCTTGGGAACCGCCGGAAATGCCTTTTACAACAAACTGTGGGAGCAAGCGGCAGCACAGGGGATCACAGTGATTCTGTCAGCGGGCGATGGCGGATCAGCAGGATGTGATGATTTCAATTCGGAGTCGGTAGCGACATTGGGGCTCGCTGTAAGTGGATTGGCGTCGACACCCTTTAATGTTTCCGTAGGCGGAACGGATTTTGACGAGGTCAACGCCTGGACGACGTATTGGAATAGCTCAAATGATGCCACCGGAACATCGGCGATAAGCTATATCCCCGAGATTCCTTGGAATCAGAACTGTGCACAAGTTGGATTAACGGGCTGTGGTTCAACCGCTCCGCAAGGGTCGGTGAACATCGTCGCGGGCAGCGGCGGCCCAAGCAGCATCTATGCAAAACCCAAATGGCAAATCGGCGTCGCGGGAATGCCGAACGACAGCCACCGGGATCAGCCGGATATCTCCCTCTTTGCAAGTCCGGGATTTAACGGAACGGGCTATGTGTACTGCCAGAGCGACCAAACGATTTCCGGATTGAGGGAATGCGATCTGAATAACATATCCGGAGGGTCTCTCGATTTCGGCATCGTGGGCGGCACGTCGGCATCGACCCCTTCCTTTGCGGGAATTATGGCACTCGTGAACCAGTACGAGGCTGGCCATGGAGGCACCAATCGCCAGGGGAACGCGAACTTTGTTCTTTATGCGTTGGCGAACAAAGCAGGCGCGAGTTGTACTTCCGGAAAAACAGAGGCCTCTGGCTGTATTTTTAACGATGTTTCGAAAGGCAATTCCTTTTTGCCGAGTGGTCTGCCCGGCGTCGGAACAAATAGCGTGCCGTGCAAGGGAGGCACGCTGAACTGCAGCTCCGCCCTTCCTGCTAACAATGGCGTGCTCGTGGAGCCAAGCCAAACGACGACGGAGGCGTGGACCGCAACGGCGGGCTACGACATGACCACGGGGCTCGGGACGCTCAATGTGAACAACCTGGCGACGAGTTGGGCCAGCGTCTCGACCATTCCCACAACCACAACCCTGACACTTTCGCCGACCACCGGAATCATCCATGGCACCAGCGAAAATGTGAGCGTTGGAATTACCGTGAAACCGAATACCGGGTCAGGAGTTCCGGCAGGAGACGCATCGCTGATCGCAACCCTCGCGGGTGGAACAACGCAAGGGCTTGATCACTTCACACTCGCCAGTGGCGCGATCACCGGCGCAAAAACACAGAGCTTACCCGGCGGCACGTACAGCGTGTCCGCGCATTACGCAGGCGACGGCACAAATGCGCCGAGCGATTCGACGCCTGTGCAGGTCACAGTAGGACAGGAGAGCAGCAGGTCTTTCATAATCATCCCCACATTCGATTCCAGCGGGAACCTGGTTGTCGGTAACACGAATTCTATAGTGTACGGAACTCCTTACGTCATCCGCATGTACGTCACAGACAAAAACGGAGTGGCCAATCCCACAGGGCCGCCCAGCCCGACCTGCCTCAGCGAGAACCTTCTGACCTGCCCGACAGGAACAGTTTCACTAACGGCTAACGGTTCACCGATCGATGGGGGAATATTCGCGTTGAACACCGAAGGATACACGCGCGATATCGCGCCTACGCTGACAGGGGGGACGTATTCGCTGGCCGCGCAGTATTCTGGAGACAACGGCTACCAAGGAAGTACTTCGGCTTCGGACTCTTTCACGGTGACGCCTACGGGAACCCAGTTAAACCTGACTGATTCTGTGTGCCCGATCGTGGGAAGATCCTGCACTTTTAGCGTCTTCGGAGTACCGTACCTCTCGAACTATTCCACAGCGGCCGCTCCGACCGGCACGCTCTCAATATATGATGGCGCGACGCTGATAGGCGGTCCGGTTCAAGTAACTGGCACCAGCGGTCGGAACTCCGTCCCGCCAAGCCTCAGCGCTTCCGCGCAAGCGACGATTTCCACAAGCGGAAATCACAACCTGATCGCGACATATAGCGGGGATGCCAACTATCTGACACAGTCCACCAGCCAAACCATGGATGTCGTGTGGCCCACGACAATAACGATCCAAGCGAGCTCGACCACAGTGAACTACGGCAGCAGCGTCACGGTGACGGCACAGGCGGTCGGCCCCGGTGGCGCTTCGATCCCGACGATGACAGGACAAATTCAATTTGCCGCGAACATAACGCAAATTCCTGGGCCGTTCACCACGACTTACAGCACCGAAGCAAACGGGAATCAAGTGCTCACGTCCTCGACCACGTTTATCCCTTTGGCTACGCAGGGTGTTCAAGCCACATATTCTGGCGACATCAACTTTGAACCAGGGTCACTGCCAATGCTCATCAACGTAAACGTCCCTGATTTCAGTCTCAATTTTCCCAACGCGCCCTTCACGATTCCACTTGGACAGCCCGGGACCCTCCAGATCAGCGTGGTCCCCGCGACGAATATGTCCAGTCCAGTGGCGCTATCTTGCAGCGGAAATCTGCCGGTTGGGTACATGTGTTCGTTCCAGCCGTCGACGGTAAACCTTGCCGGTGGCATAACCGGGAGTTCCACGCTGTCTTTGTCCCTGAGTTCTTCAGGCAATGCAGTGCGCCCGAACACGATCCGGCAGAAGCGCGCTGGATGGGGAATTCTGCCCACGGGTGCCGACCCTTTCTTGAGGATCGGCATCACGAGCGGGCTGGCCGCGGTGCTGCTGCTCGTCTGGCCCGCAAAGAAGAAACATTTGCGCACCGCAGTCGCGCTCGGCAACGCGTGCGCGATATGCGTGGCGATCGGCTGTGGAGGCGGGAGCAGTATCGTCGGAGGAGGAGGCGGAGGCGGTGGGCCAGTAGGACCTTTCGCTACGACAACTACTGTCTCAACGAACATGGCGACCGCCACGCAGGCTAGCACTCTGATTTGGACCGCAAACGTCTCGGGACAAGGGAGTCCAACGGGCTTAGTTGCTTTCTATGCGAACGGGAGTTGGTTTGGGCAGTCAAACGTGATCCAAGGCGTGGCAACACTCAATACAATGCTCACCTCCCCAGGGGTCTACTCGATCACAGCGCAATACCTAGGAGATGCGAACAATAACGGCTCGACATCCGCCGGAGTGAGTGAAGGGATTACGGGATCCACCATCATGCAGATCAATGGGCAGACAAGTACACTATTTCACTCGGCGAATGTGACTGTAACCCTGCAATAAGGCTGCGGGCCGGGCCTGGCAACCAGCCAATGAGGGCAGCAGGGCGTCATGAATGGGCTGAAGAAGGCCGGAGTGAGTGTTGCTGGCACGCTGGGCCTTGCCATGGTGGTGGCTACCTTCGCATTATCCCGCGGCTATTTTGATCACGGATTATTCGACGTTAAGCAAACGGACTGGTCAAAGTCTGGTCTGGTTGCCATGTTAGCTGAGTGTTCTGACCATCAGGCGCTACGCAGCAACGAGTTTTTCGTGCTTATTGGAGACCACGTTTTTTCTCCCAGAGAAGTGCGAAATGCATTTTACAGACAACATGCGGTCTTTAACGCCTCCAGCGATTGCTTGAGTGTTTGCTGGAGCGAACCGCGCAAACTAACGATCTCGTGCATCAACGGGTCCCTCGAAGCGAGTGAGATTAACTTTCAACGAGTTCACGCCGGTGAGATAACGATCATGTATGTAAATATTCCGGATATCAATCGAGGCGTGAAGTAAATTCGTGGGGCGCGCCTCGCGTGCCGACTCGCGTTACACTACTGGCTTCATGCTTGCGACGACGATTCTGGATACGAACTGGATGGGGCGGCCGCGATCGATTGCGGCGGTGCTTCTCGAATCGGACGGGCATCGCGCGATTATTGATCCGGGGCCGGCTTCGACTCTGTCTACGCTTCGGCAACATTTGGATTCGCGCGGCATTGGCGTTTCGGATTTGAACGCGATTTTGCTTACGCATATTCATCTGGATCATGCGGGGGCGACGGGCGCGCTCATCCACGAGAATCCTAACCTTGAGGTTTATGTTCACAAAGCTGGTCTGCTGCACATGGCTGATCCGACGAAGCTGCTCGCCAGCGCAGAGCGGCTTTGGCCTGGCGAATTGCAGCATCAATTTGGAGAGACGCTCCCTGTCCCGTTTGGAAATTTGCGCATGCTGAAAGGCGGGGAGACGCTCTCCCTCGGAAGCCGCAACCTTGAAGTGGTTCATACGCCAGGGCACGCTTCGCATCATGTTTCATATTTTGATTCGTCGGATGGAACTGCGTTTGTTGGCGACACGACCGGGTTCCACATCGAAGGCGAACCCTACGTGGTTCCGCTGGCGCCGCCGCCGGATATCGATCTTGAAATCTGGAACGCTTCGCTGGACGCAATCGCCGCGCGCCATCCCTCGCGGCTGTTTCTCACGCACTTCGGGTACTCGAACGATCCTGTGGCGCACATCGCGGAATACCGAAAAAATTTGCAGCGCTGGGCTGCACTCGCAGCGGAAATCTTGCGTTCCACGCCGGATCAAAATGACGCGCTGGAAAAATTCGTCTTGGCAGCGACCGAGGAAATCAAACAACGCCTCTCTGCTACCGAAGCCGAGCACTTCGTTTTCAATTGCGGCCTTAATCTAAATTGGTTGGGTCTTTCCCGCTACCACCGTAAACGCGCCGAAGCTGCCGCGAACGCAGCCAATCCTTCGTAGGGGCACAGCATCGCTGCGCCCGAGCTTCATGACAAATCGTGCAGATTAGGCGGAGGTTTCTGAGGAAGAAACTTCAGGCGTTTCCGCAGCGGGAGCCGCCGCAGGTTCGAGCCGCGCGGAGAGCGCTTCCACCAGTAAATCGACGAGCTTTTTTGCGCCGCTGCCGTCGGGATCTTTGTCGGGGTTGTATTGGGCCACGACCAGCCCAAGAAGATTTTTGTGTTTCGCAAATTCGCTGAGGGCCGCGTGCACGTCCGCCAAGTTTAGGCCGCCGCTGCCGGGCACGTTCACAGCAGGAAATTCGCCTACCGCGATCACGTCCGTATCGAGATGGAGAACAAATTCATGCGCGTCGGCGTGTACGTACGCGAGCCCGTCGCGGGCCGCGGCGCTTCCGCCCTTGGATTGAACGTCCGCTGCGTCGATATGGCGCATTGGCGATTTGCTTAGAAATTCCTGCTCGGGAGGATCGAGACGTTCGAGGCCGAAGAGCGTTACGTCCGGCTCGCGCACGAGAGCAGACTCGCCGAAAAAGCGCACCAATTCCGGAGCGCCGCGCCCAATCACGTGCGCTACAACCATCCCATCGATTCGTCCGGAAGGCGTTGAGGCAGGCGTGTTCAAATCGGCGTCGCGATCGAACCACAATAAGTTGACGTGCTTGTAGTAACGGCGCACGCCGGTCAAAAGTCCGATGACTTGTGCGCAATCGCCGCCAAGCACGAGAACGAGCGCTCCACTTTTCACGGCAACTTCGGCGCGTGTTTTGAGGTCATTCAGACCCGCGACAATTTCTTTCAGATTGCGGGCGCGTTTGTGTTCGTCGTCGTCCGCAAAAAGTCTCGGTGCGCAGTCACCGTGATCGATCACTTCGAAGCCAGCGCTTTGCAAGCGCTCGACCAGTCCGGCCGCGCGCAAAGCTGCGGGCGCCTTTTCGCTGCCAGGCAAAAACGCAGCCGCGCTCGACGGCGCGCCTATCAAGGCAATCTTCTTCGGCTGACGGACGATTTTGACCGCCAAGGTTAAGCTCCCTGTTTTGTGTGTCCCCGCCTACCGCGCTGGGTCTACTGCAAAGTTCGCGGGACTAAGGCCCGCCCCTGTGTTTCTACTGCGCCACATAAAGATACAGCAAAATCCCAGGGCCTCTTTTTAACGACGCGGGGCCGGCGCAATCGTCGCCAGCTCCGGAGGCAGCGTGAAGCGCACGTCCTCGCGAATCAAATCGAGGTCGCGCTGATCCGTGTACCCAAACTCCGCCAGACGCTCGCTCACTTGTTCGACGAGCACTTCGGGAGCAGACGCGCCAGCGGTCAAGCCCACGCGTTTTACACCTTCGAGCCAGTTCACGTCGATGTCTTTGGCGGAATCGATGAGCTGAGCTTTCACGCCGCTGCGCTTAGCTACTTCCACCAGGCGGTTTGAATTCGAGCTGTTCGGCGAGCCCACCACCAAGAGAAAATCGACGTCTTTGGCTACTTGTTCGACGGCTTCCTGGCGGTTCTGCGTCGCGTAGCAAATGTCATCACTCGCGGGGCCTTTGATCAATGGGTACTTTTGTCGCAGCCGGGCGACGATTTCTTGCGTGTCGTAGAGGCTTAGCGTGGTTTGGGTGAGGAATGAGAGCTTGTCTGGCTCGGCCACATCCAGCGCATCGACCGCCGCTATCGAATCCACCACGATGGTGCGATCGGGCGCTTCGCCCGAAGTGCCGACAATTTCCTGATGGTCCTTGTGGCCAATCAAAATGATGGTGCGCTTTTCGCGCGCGAATTTCAGCGCTTCCAAATGCACCTTGGTGACCAGCGGGCAGGTCGCGTCGATCACTTTTAGCGCGCGGTCCTTGGCTTCCTGACGGACTGTCGGAGGCACGCCGTGAGCGCTGAAGACCAGCACGGCACCGTGCGGCACGTCCTCGATGGACTCCACAAAAATCGCTCCGCGGCGGCGCAACTGCTCTACTACGTAGGTGTTATGGACAATTTCGTGATGGACGTAAACCGGCGCGCCGTACGCTTCCAGCGCCAGCTCGACGATATCCACCGCCCGCACCACGCCCGCGCAGAAACCTCGCGGCCGTACCCTCAGCAAAACCTTCCCATTTGTCGCAGTCTGCATCGTTATCCTAAGTGAGTAATTTCCGAAGACTCTATCATACCTTACGGCGTGGCTGGCCCGCACCGGGTTTCCATATCGAGGAGGAGGCAGTTTCCGTTCGCGCTTAACCAGGGACTTGATCGGCCCTAAAATAGCGGCCCTATCTGTTCGATTTGGTTTTGGGGCTAGTTGCCTGGGAATTTGCGAGAAGCAGGGTGGCTTTTTCGACTTGGCCCTGCGCACGATAGACTGAGGCTAGGTTCTGAACACTGATTGCAACCCAAGGATGATCAGGCTGAAGGAATTCTTTCGGCTAGCCAGAGCGCAACAGAGTGACACTCCGGCTTGATCGATTTGTTTAGGTCACGCTGGCAGATGCCCAAGCGGTTCAATGTCGTGGAAACTTCCAGATTTTCGCGCCCAAGGGCACTTTCTTGTATGGGCAGTGCGAGCGCCGCGAAAGATTCGCAACTCTCGTACTCTTTCCATAAAAATAAAACATTTTGTCGCTCACGGTCAAAGCGGCTTCGGGACTGTTTCGCCCAAAGTTCTGCTGGCGGATACCAAGGATTCTCTTGAAAAGAGGTCCGGCCTCCTCAATAGGGAAGCCTTCCGCATCGCGATACAAGCGGGCCAACATGTCCAGATCGTCTGCAACTTTCGGTGGTCCGGGCCGTATCTCTCTCATCGGCGTTCACGGCCTGTTTGTACATGCTTCGGCTTCTTTGTACTTACCTCGTCTGCACGGAACTGGCTCGTCGATCGAGCAACACAGCTTCACTGGAGCTTTATGTTGGAACGGCTCTCTCGTAAGTCGTCCGGGATCGTCGGAGAAATTCCGCATCAGAGGAATTTCCTTCCTTGAAAAGGACATCGCAATCCATCAATGTGCGAACTAAGCCCGCGTATCAGGACTCAATGGGCTTCCTGAATTGTGACCGCCTTCCTGAAGAGCGCTTCCGATTCTGGATACTTGTCCTCATCTTCATAAACCTCAGCCAGGCTCGTCGAAGCCAAGGCTAAGTGCAAGCTTGCCGCGCCCTCGTACTTTTCAAATTAGCTACTGAGTCCGCGAGCACATTCTGAGCTTCCCCGAGCCGGCGTTGCTTAGACGCGAAACTGCCGACGTTGAATAGATACATCGCGTATTGACCACGGTAGACTTCCGCATGCTGACGGTAGACCGAGAGAATCTCTCGATTGTACCGGTCGGCCTCCACGTCATGTCCTTCCTCGCTCAGGGCGTTCGTCAATCCAGTGAGCGAGGAAATTAACTCTGGATCATCTGGCTGGAGCAGTTTTTTTCGGAGTTCAACAGCTCTCTTGTAATAGCCTTCCGCCTCCGCATCTCTGTGCTGCAGAAATGTCACGGCACCGAGGCCATGCAGAACGCTGGCCAAATGCAGAGAGACTGGCGAGTCATGTTCCGTCTGTTGCAAGAGGCCGGTTAGAATTGCTTCTGCGTCGATGTATCGCTTCTGTTGGAAAGCCAAAAGAGAGTCGCTGAATGGTTTTGAGAATCGGGCTTCGCGCTCCGTCGCCGCCTTGTCTTGAGCGCGTTTCCAAAGCGCCCAGGAACAAGGCCAAAGGTGAGAATCATGAATCCAAGTAGAATCCGAAAGCGCATTCTGATTAGTCCGGTACTTGAAATGGCTCGAATCTGGAGGGCACTCTACGGCTGATTTTCATATCCAGAATTGCAAACTTGATCAATACTGGACTTCAACTAACTAAAATACAAAGAACCAATATCTATATGCGTTCTTCTGGTAACTAACGGGGGAAGTTGGCTATGTAACCCGAACGCCGGAGGGAACGGGCAGGAAGGAAATACCGTTAGAATTTGGGCCGTTAAGACGACGTGTCTAGACCGGAAGAGTTTGCTGGCTTGTTATTGGCCGAAGTAGTAGCCGTCGCGAGCTTGGACGACTAGGTCTTTCTGTTTGCCGACGACTATATGGATTTTGTGGTAGCCGACAGTGTTGCCTTTGTCGGGGGTGTAGGCGAGGCTGTACTGGTTGCGGAGATCTTCTTCGATCTCGGCGTAGATGGCGTCGACGGTTTCTTTTTTAGTGACTTTGAACATGCGGCCACCGGTTTCTTTGGAAATTTGCTCGAGGATTTTCTTACCGTCGGGGCGTTGCTCTTGCGGAGGATAGCGCCCACCGCCGCGGCCGCCGCCCATTCCCCCTCCGTGACCGCCCATCCCGAACCCGCCGGGGCGGCTGTAGTTATCCTCCTCGTCGGCAAACAAGATGGAGTAGATGATCGTGTCCGAGCGCTGCGCGGTGGCGATGGCCTCGGCCATGGTTTCCCTGCTGCCGTGGTCCACACCATCCGAAAGAACGATCAGCGCCTTGCGGCCTTGCTGCTTGCTCATCAATTCGTCGGATCCCAGGAAAATCGCGTCGTAGAGCAGCGTTCCGCCGCCGTGTGAACCTCGGCTGCGACCTCCGCCACCTCCGCCGCCATTTCCACCGCCTGCCCCGCCGTTGCTGCTTCCGCTGTCGTATTGAGGCGTCGAAAGCTTTTGTAGCGCCGCCTGCAACTGGGGACGCGACGGAGTGAAGTCCTGCAAGAGTTCCACTTCCCGGTCGAAGTGAATCACGAAGGCCAAATCTTTGTCCTGGCGAAGAAGTTTATCGAGGAAGCTGTAGCTTGCGCTGCGCTCCTGATCGAGGACGCGGCGCTGGCTGAGGCTGGTATCCACCAACAAGCCGAGCCGCAGCGGCAAGTCGCTTTCGTGCGCGAAATAGTTGATGGTTTGGGGACGCCCGTCTTCATCCAGCTGAAAATCGTCTTTGGTTAGATTCGAGATGATCTTTCCATGCTTGTCGCGAACCGTCGCGAGCACGCTGACGGTTTTGACTTCGACTGCGATCGTTGGCTGGCCTTCTTGTGGCCGCTTCAATTGTGGTTGCGATTGGGCAGGTTGCTGTGGGGGCTGCTGAGGCTGTTGTTGAGCGGGCGATGGGGGCGGTTGCTGCGCACGAAAATCCCGGGCGGCAAGAGCAAGGAAAACTAGGGCTGCTAAAGTCACGCCGAAACGAACGAACCACAGCTTTCTTCTAGAACCCGCTTTGAAACAGGGTGTTGAACGATAAGTCGGGCAATCTGGTCGAGAGTTCGTCATGCTTTTCCTAGCTTGGCCTCTGAAAGGGCGGTTTATTCAGGTGCCTCCCGAAGAGGAGTTCGATTGGTCTCTGCTCGGGTCGTTGCTTGTCGTATCTTGCAACATGCTTGGCATGTGCGGGCAAGACGGGCACGGCGTGCCGTGCCACTACTGGTCTTTCATCCTTGCAGGGCAGAAAGTTCCCGTATGTGTCAGAAGAATAAGACGCGGGCTCGGTCGTTTTGGTTTACTCGCATGGCTCAATCCCTTAGTTTACTGGCGTTTGGCGGGGCGGGTTGCCAAATTGGTGCTCCCAGAGGCAGCGCTCGCCACTGTAAAATGCAGGCCGCATCTTCTGCAAAATGAGCACAGAAATGATTGTCGCGCCGGTGACCCTCGAAGGGCGTCATGTACGGTTGGAACCGCTGTCACAGTCGCATCAAGCCGATCTCGCGGTCGTCGGCCTTGATGAGAATTTGTGGCGCTGGATTCCCACTCCTGTGCGTACACCGGAAGAAATGTCCGCTTACATCGCCACGGCACTCGATGAACAAACGCGCGGCGTCTCGTTACCCTTCGCGCTGGTTGAAAAAGCGAGCGGGCAAGCGATCGGCAGCACGCGCTACGGCAACATCGATCGCACTCATCACCGCGTCGAGATTGGATGGACGTGGGTGGCGCCGCCGTGGCAGCGTTCGGCTGTAAACACCGAGGCAAAATATCTTTTGTTGCGACATGCGTTTGAAACGCTCGGGTGCATGCGCGTCGAGCTAAAGACTGATTCGCTCAACGAACGCTCTCGCGCCGCGATATTGCGCATTGGGGCGCGTGAGGAAGGCACCTTCCGCAATCACATGATTACCGCGAGCGGGCGCATCCGGCACACTGTTTATTTCAGTATTTTGGACTCGGAATGGCCTGCTGTGAAATCACGTTTGCAAACTATGCTGCTTCCTTAACGCCCGGCGCAAGCTGGGGCACAGCATTCCTTCGCTTCCGCTCAGGATAAAGCTGTTTTTCCTCTTTCTTTTGTTCTCTCGTTACACCTGATTGGGTAGAGTTCTGGGCTGTGGTGGCTTGGCGTGCTTGGGGAGGACGGATGTGGCGACAGCGTGTACGATTCGTAGTGCGAGCGGTAGCGAGGTGGCCGCTGTGTCGCGAGTTTGGTCTCGCGCCGACGGGGTATCGCTGGAGGCGGATTCCGCAGGCGGGCAGCTCACGGCGGTGGTGGAACGCAGCCGCAGGCCGGGGCATAGTCCGGAAGAGACGGAGTTGTCGAACAGGACGAGTGGTGGAACTACGGCAAGAGTTGGCTGGGGAGCGAGAAGATCGCGGTGCTACTGCGAGAAGAGAGCCAACCGCTAACGGTCACGACCTCAATCGAATTTTGAAACGACGTGGGCTGGTGGAGAAGAAAGACTCGCATGCGCCCGCCCTAGAACGATTCGAGCGGGCTGCGCCGAACCAGTTGTGGCAGATGGACGGCAAGCGAGTATCGCAACAGCGATGGACATGTTATCCGCTGTCGATTCTCGACGATCACAGCCGCTACGCGGTGGGTTTGTACGGGCTGGCGGCGTTCAATGCCGAGCAGGTGTATCCATGTTTGGTGCGCACGTTGAGCGTTACGGTGTGCCGGAAGCGATGCTGATGGATCACGGGACGGTGTGGTGGAGCACCACAAACGGGTACGGACTGACGTGGCTGTCGGTGCGTTTGATCGAGCAAGGGATTCGGTTGCACTACGCACGAGGCTCATCCGCAGACACAGGGAAAAGTGGAGCGATTCATCGCACGCTGGACGAAGCCATTCGTCATCGCGGAAAACCGAAACAGTTGGCGGGTGGCCGAGCGTTGGAGGAATTCGTCAGGTGTACAACGAGCGGCGACCCCATGAAGCGCTG
The DNA here is from genome assembly GCA_963784015.1 of uncultured Acidobacteriota bacterium. Taxonomy (GTDB): domain Bacteria; phylum Acidobacteriota; class Terriglobia; order Acidiferrales; family UBA7541; genus Acidiferrum. The sequence continues at coordinate 489,915 of CAWAPX010000013.1, read as the reverse complement.
GGGATGCGCGGCCAGCGAACGATATCGCGCGAGTGTGCAGGATACACGCGCCGCCGGAGTGGGAATATCCCAGCGGGAGTTGCTGCGCAGCTGAATGTGCGGGATGTTACCTGAAGCAAACGCTGTCGTCTGCAAGCGCTGCCGCCGTGGGTGCGCGTCGAGAAGATCGAAAATCTGCTGCTGGTGAGCTACCGGCACATGTACGTGCGGGAAATTAATCGGTCAGCAGGAATACGCGCCGCTGGTGATGCCGCGCGAAGTTGCAGGCTCCGGTCGCCCTCCGGCTCCCTCCACCCTCCACCCACCAAAGCAGAGGCACAGGGTAACATAATGCCCCTACAAGTTCTGGACCGCGTCGTTGCTCACGGCGTTGAGGTTTACCATTGGATGGCAGAGTGATTCCGCGTGCGGGCATGCGCGTGCGCCTAAGTTAAACTAGTAGGTAGGGCACGCCAGGTGATTCGTTTGTGCCCAGTGTGCCGGCCCGGCCACGCTGCCGCAGTACAGGTGTCTTTGGAAACCGCGATTGGCATAGTTTGGATGCCTCCCAAAGACTTGCAGCGAACACCGCCGCTTAACGGAGAAATTCGTGCCACCTTCCGATGCCGCCAATCGGCGCCGCAGCGAACGCGTGATGCTGCAGATACCTGTCAAGGTTCTGGCTGAGACGCCCGACAGCGTCCATGTCGAGGAAAATACGCACACCCTGGTGGTGAATGCGCACGGCGGATTGATGAGACTGAAGGCGGAGCTCCTGGTAGGCCAGCCATTCATTCTGGTGAACCCGCAATCCGGCATCGAGCAGAGCTGTCGCGTGGTGCGCGTCGACCAACCGACCGCGGACTATTTCGCCGTGGCTTTCGAGTTTGATCTCCCCGCGCCGAAATTTTGGCCGGTCACGTTTCCGCCAAAGGATTGGGGAGTTCCGGGGGCCTAATGAATTATGTATTTGGCACGGAAGGCGCGCGCTGGCACAACCAATTTTCCCACCGCAACTATCCAATAAGTGCAGGGTTCAACAAGGCAGAGGATAATTATGCCTTTGGAGGCTGGTCAGATGCGGTTTTCACGTCGTCCCTTTAGCGCAACTATGCGGCTTTTGACCGCGATTGCTCTTCTAGCTTTAATTGTCGTTGTTGGCTGCAATGAGTACGTCACCACCGAGCGTAATCCCGAAGTTCCCATTCCTAAGCATGCGACCTGGGCATGGCGCCCGGTAGAGGCGCAGTCCACTGGCCCCCACGAATCGCGGCCTGTCATCTCGCGAGACGAGCCCAATCACGGTGCCCGTCCTGTGCCCCAAAGCGAAGCGTCCACTGAGATTCTTCGCGGACAGATTCGCGTAGCGATCACCAAGCAACTAAAGGAAAAAGGTTTCAAGGAAGTGAACGACCCGAACGCAGCTGCGTTTCTTGTCGATTACCACATCGCCGTGAAGGACCAGAGCGCTTCCGTGCCCGTGGGCTATGGCGGCGGATATCCGGGAGTCGTGTGCGGCCCTTATGGTTGCGTGCAATCCTGGGGCTGGGGTCCGCCAGCGTATGGCTACCAGAACATCAAATTCCGCTCAGGGACAATGGTTTTCGACTTTCTGCAAGCGTCGACGCATAAGGTCGCGTTTCGCGCGATTGGGAACAAACCCGTGGGGGCCGGCCTCACTACGTTCAAGCAGAGCGATGTAAATTCGCTGGTGGGTGCTGTGCTGTGGAAACTCGCCGCGGGCCAGTGAGCGATCGTTTTTTCGATTAGGCTTCGCGGAATATGGAATGGTGCGAGTCGTCGCGAAAAGCGGCGGCAGCAGAGCTGCCGCACTCCAAACCCCGAGGATTCCTACGGTAGGAGCCCGAAAACTACGACGCTATTCGGCGTGCCTACGTAGACTTTGCCGTTTGCCACCATTGGCGTGACGTACTTGTTGTCGCTGAATTGATCGCGATTATTGGCTGCTTGATTCGAGTTGTAGAGTTCGCTTGTCAAATTCGCAGCGTTGAACGCGTGCAGCACTCCGGTGGAACCGTTCTCTACGGCCCAGACAATCGCGTTCGATGTGCCGTTCGCCGAAATGCTGGGCGTTGTTCCTGGATAGGCAAAGCTGGCGGAGCTTTGGGTGGCGGGCGTTGTCGAAAGTTTCGCACTGGTGATCGGGAAAGCCTTCAGGTGGTCGCCCACCGCGCCATAGTAAACCGTATTATTAAAGTAGCTGGGCTTGGACCACACGCCGCCAATCTGCCCGTTAATCTGTTGATAGATATTGTCGGACGTGCTGTTGAACTTTCCCATGTTGTCGCGGTCCACGACATAGATGATCGCGTCTTTGCCGGAGCCTACCGCTAGATGGCGCGTATTTCCATTTGCGTCGACCAGGTCGGGCAAGAGCAGCGGTCCGCCGGAGCCGAAGTCTGTGTCGGCGTTTGATTCCGAAACTGTATTCGAGGGCGTGAAGTAATCAAGAAGCGTGATCGGGGCGCTGGAAGCCAGTTTTACGTAGCATTGACCGCAATCCCCTTGCGATGGGAAGCCGCTCGCGTTCAGCGTCGTATCGAAATCGCCGTTCCCTACCATGAAAAAGATATTTCCGGAGGCATCCGCGGCGGGAGCGGCTCCGGCCATCCAGATACCGCCTTCGCTTCCATTGGGCACGAGATTGAGCACGCTTGTTTGCGTCAGCGCGTTCGCGTCATAGGACATCACCCAGGAAGTGTAGGGGCGGTCGTCGCAATGGGAAGACCACGTCGTGTAGATGGTGGTGCCGATTTCGAGCAGGCCCGGCCGTTCTTTATATTGTTTGGCGTCGAAGACTACTTTTCCGCCCGTGCTGTTGTCGCCAGTGCCAGGATAAGTCGCTTGCACAGTCGTTGGCCCGCCGAATAGTTCCGCGCCGGTGGTCAGATCCAGCGCGTGAAGTCGTTGAAAATAATTTCCATTGGCGTCTTTGGACATGGCCACGACATAGATCGCGCCATGCGTTCCGCGCGCGCGGTCGATAACGGGTGTAGCCGTCACGCCAATTTCTGGCGAGACTTGCCCGCAGCCGCGGTCGTCGCTCGACGTTTCGCCGCTTCCAAGTACGGAAGTCTTCCACAGAAATGTGCCCCTGTTGCCATTGACGGAGTCCGCGTCAAACGCGTAGACGCTGCCGTGCTCCGTTGCCACGTACAAGACGTTTTTTGTTCCCATGCTAGGGATGGCCACCGCTGAAAGATATAGCGGCTGCGCGTCCACTCTTCCATCGACGGTGAATGCGCCAAGTTTGCCGAAGGTCGCCGAGGTCACGTTGGCAGGCGTAAGAATTGTCTCGTTCAGGTTCTGGCCGGTGCGGAAGTTGTCGTAGTGATAGGTCACGACATTTATTGTGGATGCGCTGACCGCATTCACAGTCAGCGTCACCATCGAACTCGTCTGGCTACCCACGGCATTGCTGACGACCACATCGAACTTCGCACCATTGTCGGTCGTTGTCGTCGCTGGCGTGGTGTAACTCGCCGCGGTCGCGCCGTTGATGTTCGTGCTGTTTTTCTGCCACTGATAACTTAGGGGCGCTGTTCCCGTCGCGGTTACACTAAACGTCGCCGTTTGTCCTGCGTTCACTGTCTGATTCGCTGGCTGCATGGTGATCGTCGGTGCTACCGCTGCGACATCCACCGTAAGAGTGGCCATCGAACTCGCCTTGCTGCCTGCGGAGTTGCTCACGACTACATCGAATTTAGCCCCGTTGTCGGTCGTTACTGTCACGGGAGTGGTGTAGCTCCCTGCCGTCGCGCCAGAAATGTTCGTGCTGTTTTTCTGCCACTGATAACTTAGGGGCGCTGTTCCCGTCGCGGTTACACTAAACGTCGCCGTTTGTCCTACGGTCACGCTCTGATTCACGGGTTGCGTTGTGATCGTCGGTCCCACCGCTGCCGCGTTAACGGTTAACGTGGCCATCGTACTCGCCTTGCTGCCTGCGGAGTTGCTCACGACTACGTCGAATTTAGCCCCGTTGTCGGTCGTTACTGTCACGGGAGTGGTGTAGCTCGCTGCCGTCGCGCCAGAAATGTTCGTGTCGTTTTTCTGCCATTGATAAGTGAGGGGCGCTGTTCCGGTCGCGGTCACGCTAAATGCCGCCGTTTGTCCGACTGTCACGCTCTGATTCACCGGCTGGGTCGTGATTGTTGGCGCCACCGCTGCTGCGTTCACCGTCAACCTTGCCATCGCGCTAGTTATACTTCCCACCGAGTTGCTCACGACCACATCGAATTTTGCCCCATTGTCACCCGCGATGGTCGGAGGTGTGGTGTAACTCGCTGCCGTTGCCCCGCCAATATTCGCGCTGTTCTTCAGCCATTGATAACTCAACGGCGCTGTGCCAGAGGCTGTTACGCTGAACGTCGCCGTTTGCCCGGCCGTGACAATTTGGCTTGCTGGCTGTGACGCGATCGTCGGCACTGCAGGCTTGTTTCCGTTGTTTGAGTTGTTGGATGAGATCACGCCCGCGCACCCTGCAAACGCGAGCGCAGCAACTATCGCACTTGCCAGCAATATGAAAGTTGGTCGGCGCACTGGCGTACCCTCATGTCAATTCGAGCGGCCTGGTTGGGTTGGCCACAGCTTCGGGGAAAAGCGGACCGACCCGCGCCGGGATGCCGCAGCGATGCATACACACTCTCTTACATGCAGCTTAATCAGCACCGAGGGAAATTACACCTGAACAAAAGTACAGTTCTGGGCCAGAGCTTTATGTTGCTCCTCTCTGCACCTCCGGTACCACCTGACCTTTTGGACTAATTCTATTGCGCTCTTTCCCGAGACTCAGCATCTTGCCTCCGTCGCGCGCTGCCTCTATGCTCTTTCGCCTATGCTCCTCAAAGACCAAGTTGCTTTGATCACCGGCTCGGGCCGCGGCATCGGTCGCGCTATGGCTCGACTGTTTGCTGCCGAAGGTGCTTCGGTATTCCTGACGGCGCGCACGGAAGCGGAGTTAACAGCCGCCGTGAAAGAGATTTCTGGAAACGGCGGGAGTGCGCACTATTCGCTCGCCGATCTTGCGCACGAAGCGGACTGCACGCGCATCGTCGCGGAGGCGCGCGCAAAATTGGGAAAGATCAACATTCTCGTGAACAACGCCGGCCACTACGGGCCTGTTGTTCCCGTCGAAGACTATCCTCTCGCGGAGTTTGATAACGTCATTGCCGTCCACTTGCGCGCAGCGTTCCTGCTGAGCAAACTCGTCCTCCCGGAAATGTATGCGCGTAACTCCGGCGTCATCCTTAATATATCGAGCCTTTCGGCCAAAGCCGCGTTTCCCTGGGGATCGGCTTACGCCGCCGCGAAAGCGGGCATGCTCGGCCTGACACGCATCACCGCCGCCGAAGCCGCCCGCAAAGGTGTGCGCGTTAATGCCATCTGCCCAGGGCCAGTTACCGAAACTCGCATGTCGAAGGAACTAGGCAACACCCTTGCCGCAAAGTTAGGCGTGAGCCCCAAAGAACAACTCGCCGGTTTCCTGAGCACGATTCTGCAAGGACGCGGGCAAACCGCGGACGAAGTCGCCCGCGCGGCGCTCTTCCTCTGCTCCGCGCAATCTAGCGCCATCACCGGCCAATCCATCAACGTGGATGGCGGTGCCGCGTTTTTCTAATGTTGTCTCCTTGAAATCAGTGCGCGCACCCTGCAGTAATCTCACACGACTTTTCTTGGGTCTCTCTGATTGCCGCATTTAGATAAAACTCCCTTTAAATCCAAACAGCTTCTCTACAGTTCTCGGCCCGTCACGGGTATACTCTTCCGACGTTCTGAGGGTGGACGCAGCATCGATTTGGGCTACGCTCCAGAAAAATCTAAAGAGATCGGCGCATCTTGCGCAAAAATAGAAATCCTCTCTCTCGAGGTGTCTGGATGAAACGTGTTCTTCGCCCCGTCTCTCACTATTTTGTAATCGGGGCTATTTTTGCGGTTGTATATGGCGCGGGCGGCTGCGGAGGGGGCGCTCTCTTGCCGTTACCAAATATAACTGCGGGGCCCCAGCCCCTCACGATTCATCCGGGGGATCAAAACGTTCACATAACAGTCACCATAGGAAAAGGCACTTTTGCTGGTCCTTTCGTTGTCACGCTAACGGGTTTGCCTTCTGGTATCACGGTCACTTCGCTCACGCTCCCTGCCGACAGTTCTGGTACGCTTCAATTGAGCGCGTCGCTTTCTGCCGACCAGGAAGCCTTTCCCGCTGCAAACCCAGCTGACGCAAATAGTGACATGAAGGTCGTAACCGTTGTCGGAGCGGCTGGCTCCGCCCTGATCAGTTCGACGATGACCTTAACCGTTTCTTTGAGCAACGCCTCTTATTCGCCCTCTCCAGGCAATATCAATTTGCCGATCGTCACCATTAATACGAATGGCGTTCCCATTGCTGACAAAACGACCGACGTTCCCGGCACAATCACCATTACTTCAGCGAACAGCCAAACATCCTATTTGCCGAATGCAAGCGATAGCGACAATACCGGCACTTTCCATTTGCATGGCGAGACCACCGCTGTTATGCCGAAAAAGCCCTATCACGTCAAATTGAACACCAGCGTTGACTTGCTCAACACGATGGGGCTGACTTGTCCCTATGTCACCAGCTCTGGCAAAAAAACATGCGACAAAAGCAAGAGCTTTATCCTGCTCGCGAATTACGACGACAAAACTTTCCTGCGCGATTGGGCCGCTTCCGCGTTAGCCAACTCTATCCCTATTGGCAACGGGTATCTGAACTCACCTGCAAACTCGCCTTCTCCCAGCGGCACGAATGTCTTGATGCCGTGGGCCCCTCATTCGCTCTTTGTAGAGCTCTACCTCAATGGGGAATATGAAGGGAACTACCAACTGATCGAAGAAGTAAAAGTAGATAGCCACCGCGTCAACATCAACGAACTGGCAGAAACGGATACGTCGCCTACCGCAGTCACAGGCGGTTACCTGATGGAAATCGATCAACGCCAAGACGAAGCCTATAATTTCGTGACCCCTGAGAACGTATTCATCGGTCTGGTTGACCCTGACTTCACTCCAGATCCTCAAATTCCACAGCAAACTTCCTACATCACCAATTACGTGAATACTGCGGAGACCGCTCTTTTTTCAAGCAACTTCATGGATCCCAAGCAGGGCTGGCGCGCCTACTTCGATGAAGCTTCCGCCGTGAACTTCTACATCGTCAATGAGGTGATGGGAAACGCCGACGGCGGTGCTTTCTTCAGCAGCGATTACCTTTACAAAGACAAGAAGAATCCCTTGCTCTACATGGGCCCCATTTGGGACTTTGATGTTAGTTCCGGTAACGTCAATTACTGTCCAATCTTCAATGCCACAGTTCCCTGGATGCAGGTCGAGGCTCCTTGGTATGCCCGTTGGTTTCAAGATCCAGGGTTCAAAGCGGATCTCACCGCCCAGTGGAACGCCCTCAAAAACAATGGAATCTTCGACCAATGGATTACATCGATCAACATGGAAGCTGCGGCTCTTCAGCAGTCCCAAATGAATAACTTCGCCAGGTGGCCCATGCAAGGCATCAAAGTCTGGCCGAACCCGGAAACCGCAGGCAGCTACAACGCCGAAGTCGCTTACCTGACCAACTGGCTCAATCTGCGGGTTGCCTATCTTGATTCGGTCTTTAATGGAAAAGCGCAGACTTCTACAACGCTGAGTATCCCAGCCGGGCTGCTACGCAACGGTTCCCCCACAACGCTTATGGCGAAAGTAACAGGCACAAATACACCAAGCGGTACGGTTTCCTTCTTGTCTGGTGGCGTCCTGTTGGGAACGGGAAACCTGGACGGCACAGGCCTAGCTAGTCTGACCACTTCTAATTTGCCGACTGGCAATACGGCTCTGCAGGCCGTCTACAATGGCAACTCTTCGCAGGGATTGTCGGCCTCTTCCGTAAATAATCTCACGGTTCTAGGACCCTTGATAAATACCATCACGAGTCTTAACTGCGTGAATTCAACTACGCGCGCGGGACTTTGGGCGACTTTCACTGTTTCGGTTATTGGCAATTCTGGTAGCGCTCCTCCGACAGGCAGCGTGGTATTCCTAGCCAACGGGGTCCCCCTCAATTTTGTGGCTCTATCCGGCGGTGTGGCGAACTTCGCAACAAAGGATTTGCCGGATGGCAACGTTTCTATCCAGGTTGTTTACAGCGGCGACGCTACGTACCAGGGATCGTCGTCGAACTCGTCACAGGTAGTTGTGACGCCTTAGCCTGGATTTTTCATTAAACAACAAATTCGGCGCGCCCTCTGTAGGGGCCGAAACGCTCCGTGCGCTCACTTCCATTCAACGCGAGGTAGGCGGCAAGACTTGGATGGTACGCAGCCAAGTTTCCACTAACTGCGGCCACGCTGTAACAGGCAGTTCGGTTCGCCGAAGCCCATATCCGTGGCCGCCCTGCGCATACAAATGCAATTCGGCCGCAACCTTGGCGTTCTTCAAGGCGAGAAAATACACGGTCGAGTTTTCGACGTGTACCGGATCATCCTCCGCCTGCACGATGAACGAGGGCGGCGTCTGCCCTGTCGGATGAATGTCTGAGTTGGGCGCGAAGTTCTGCTCCGCGATTGCCAGATAACCTGGATAAACGATCACTGCAAAATCAGGGCGGCAACTCACTTGGTCAGCCGCATCAACGGCATCGTACAGCCGTTTTTCGAAATGAGTACTGAGCGCAGCCGCGAGGTGAGCTCCCGCAGAAAATCCAAGCACGCCGATGCGGTTCGGGTCGATGTGCCACTCGGCGGCGTGAGATCGCACCACGCCAAGGGCGCGCTGCGCGTCTTGCAAAGCGGCCTCGGATTTGGGATACGGTCCGGAGTCGGGCACGCGGTACTTGAGCAAGACGCACGTGATGCCCACCGAATTGAGCCAGTCGCACACTTCCGTGCCTTCCAGGTCGATCGCCAGAATGCGATAGGAGCCGCCAGGAAAAACCACGACCGCCGCGCCGGTGTTTTTGCCAGACGGCGTATAGAGAGTCAGCGTCGGCGTGGAAACATTGCCGAGACGAACGAGCGGCTTGCCGGCGATGAGATTTTCCTTGGCGGTCGTCGTGTCAACTTCCGGCGCGGGATTGGGCTGAGCCCCTGGCGCTGCATGCGGCCAAATGTTCAACGTCACATGGCCAGGCGCCGGCGGCCACTGCGCAGACAAACTCGTAGATATGCCAACAACCGCAGCGAGGAGCATCACAAAATAGCGCACGAGAGAAACCTCGAATCTAAAATTTGTGGCGTGATGGTAACACGAGGTGTGAATGAGCTCGTGGCTGCTCAAGAAGTTTGCCCCTGGCCGTGTCTCGACGTTTTATTCGGCGCAAACCGCGCTCGTTTCTTCCAACAGAGAACTCGCGTTACTTGCTGGCTGCTGCCTGAGCTTCGTGGGCGACGAGCAAAAAACCCTTTGCGCTGGCATCCTTTTCGAGACTGGCAAAATGCTCTCGGGCCGCTGCTTTTTTTCCCTGTTTCATCTCGATTTCGGCGAGCGCCAAGCGAGCATCGAACTGGCAACGGCCACAGCTTAGCCGAGTGGCTTCGGCGAGCACATTAGCCAAGCTTCGCGACGCTTCTGCTACCTGACCATTGGCCGCGTGAACGCGTGCGGCGGTTATGAGCGTGTCTATCGCGAGCAAACGGTTTTCCGTGGTTGTGGCTGCCAGCTCCGCAATATGAATTTCCTTTTCAGCCTCGACTGGTTTTCCCTGGGCAAGTAGAGAACGGGCGAGGAGGTTCCTTGCGTTGAGCTCATTTCCGGGAGCTTTTTCTGTAATTGCCTGTCGAATGCTTTGCCGTGCCGGTTGCTCCGCATCGGCTGGGTGGCCTTCTTCGATCGAGAGCGCGGCAATGGCCAAAAGGCTATCGCCGACTGTAACCTTTTCTCCAATTTTATTGCGAATGGCGAGCGCCTCCTCGTGAGCCTTGCGGGCCTGCTGGAGATTTCCCTGCGTTTTGAAAAATTCACCCTGCACAAAGGTGGCATAGGCCACAGCGCGCTGATTACCTGCTTGTTGGAAGATCGGCATTTGTTCGTCGAGAGCTTTTTGGACGGCCGGCAGATCTCCTAGATCGAGGAGCATCGCGGCGAGATTGTTGAGGCCGAGGGCGACGCCGGATTTGTCGCCAATCTCACGGCGGATCGCGATGGATTGTTCCTGCAATTTGCGGGACTCCACCAATTTACCTTGCTCGTGATCAACGATCGCCAAATTGGTGAGAGCGCGGGCGATGCCGCGCTTTTCGCCGATCTCCTGGGTGATGCCCAAGGATTGTTCATAAAATTTCCTGGCCTCTGCAAATTTGCCCTGCTGGTAGAGCACGACGGCAATATTATTCAGACCTACCGCTTCACCGATTCGATCGCCAGTTTCCCGGCGTATGGCGACGGACTGTTCGTAGGCTTGCCGTGCGCCTGTGAAATCCATTTGATCCTTGAGGGCGATGCCGATGCTATTGAGCGCGTCGCTGACGCAACGTTGATTGCCGATCTTGCGGCAGATTTCGAGGGATTCATCCTGTAATTTTTGTGCGCTGGCAAGATCGCCGTGATCATAAACCCCCGTGCCCAGATTGTGCAGCGCACCGGCTTCTCCGCTGAGGTCTCCCGCTTCGGCAAAAATTTGCCGTGATGTTTCGGCGGCCTTTTGAAGCTGTGGGAGGTCCCCGAGATAGTAGTAGGCACGAGCTTGAGCGAGCTGAGCGCGGGCGAGGAGGAGGCGCGCTCCAAGTTTCTGAGCTTTTTCCGTGGCACGAACCGCAGCCGAGAGCTCGCGCTTGAAATCAGACTGTCCATGAGCGGCAACAACTTCGGCAAGATCAATGCGAGGATCATCGGAAGCAGGCGCAGGCAAGCTATGGAGTGATTCCACGGTTGCCATGGCGTCTTTGTTCAGGCTTCCGGAAGACTGCGCTTGGGCGAGACGCAATCCGTAATCGAGATTGTCGGGAGCGAAGTTCCAGAGTGTGTGATAGACGTCGACTGCTTTTGGCCAGTTCTTAATCGCTTCGTAGTAGCGACCTTCTATAGAGAGATGATCTTCACGCGGAAGATTGCCCGACAAGTCGAAAGCTTTCTTGGCTTCTTCGGCCGCTTTGGCGTCATAACCGAGCGCTGACCAAGCAGCAGAGAGCGCGGAATGGGCCAACGCATAGTTGGGATCGGCAACAACGGCTTTCTGCAGAAGGTCGCGCGCAGCCAATGCGTCAAATACGCGCAGTTTTGCAAGTCCTTCGGCGTAAAAACGAGAAGCTTCCGGATTGGAAGCAATGGCCGCGCGCAGGCTGCCAGCTTCGGCTTCGGAAATATTGTCGATTCCTAGTTCCCTTCTCAGGTCGCAGCCAGCCCGTGAAACCAGGCCAAAGAGTTCATCCTCTGTGCCTGTTTCGGAGACGACTCCGATGGTTTCACCAGTGCGAGCATTTTGGAGACGCAAATCCACGCGAATCTGTCCGCCGCCTTCTTTACCCAGGTCCACGAACGAGCCGAGGACCACGTAATCGGCGTCCAGATGGTTGCGAACGCGGGTCAGCGTGTCTTTGGCTAGACTATCGGCGTCCGTGAGCGAAAGATCCATTTTCGCCCGTACGACATTCTCTTCCGCCACGGTGCGAATCTGTCCGCCGGTTCCAAGTTCCGTGGTGAGCATTTCCGATAAACCTATGGAGAGCCATGCCGAATCCGCTCGGCCGGCAGCGTTCTTGAAACCAAATACCGCGACAGATCGTCGGACCGGTACCGTCGAGGCGGACGAATGGGCAAGCGGTCTCCCAGGAATTATTCGATTGAGAATGCGGTCGCGCGATTTTCCCAGATTGAGCCCGAGAACTACTCCGAGAATCAGAATCACGCCAGTGGCAACTATCCCAACCGTGGACCACTTGAATCTGGGCGCAGGTGCTGGGAGAACCACGCCCGATTCCAAAGCGGCTAGAAGTTCGCGCGCAGATTGAAAGCGCCGCGAGGGTTCTTTTTCGAGCGCCTTGAAAATGATCGTTTCGAGCGAAGCCGAACTCCGAGACTTGTATGCGCTCAAGCGCTGCGGAGAACTATGGAGGATGGCATCGATTAGCCGCGTCGGCTGGTTCTCTGGAAATGGGCGTTGCGATGTAGCCATCTCGTAAAGCACAGCGCCGGCGCCGTAGATGTCCGTGCGGGCGTCGACGGCCTCCGCGCGTAGCTGTTCAGGTGACATGTAAGGCAGAGTTCCGGAGATCGAGTGTGTATCATCGATACTTTGCGTCTGGTCGATTTCGGTTTCAGGACGAAAGAGCTTTGCCAAACCGAAATCGAGGATTTTCAGCCGTCCCTCCGTTGTGATGTAGATGTTGTCGGGTTTCAGGTCACGATGGATCACCCCCTGGGAATGAGCCGCGGCCATCGCTTCCGCGAGTTGGGCGCCCAGTTTTCGTGTCAGAACTTCATCGAGCGGCCCTTCTGAAAGTTTTTTGCTGAGCGGAATGCCGTGAATCAATTCCATCACGAGAAAATCGAGATCTCGTTCGCTTCCGAACTCATGAACCGTTTCTATGTTTGGATGGTTTAACTTGGCGAGAGCCAGCGCCTCATTGCGGAAGCGCTTCCGGGCAGCCTCATCGGCGAGCAGGCCAGCGGGAAGTACCTTCAGCGCAACGTCACGGTCGAGCTGCTCGTCATGGGCGCGATAGACCACACCCATGCCGCCAGCTCCGATTTCTTCAACGATGAGATAGTGGCCGAGCGTTTGGCCAATCATCGTGGGAAACCCCGTCCTTTGGCATGCATCTTAGGGTGCGCCATGAGGCAAGTCAACGCGGACGGCGGTTTGCTTGACCGAGCGAAAGCCCTCGAATAATATGAGAACCTAATGTCGGAAACTCCTTCGCTGGTCGGCCAAATTTTCTCCCATTACAAAGTTGCACGAGAGATAGGAAGCGGTGGGATGGGTGTGGTGTACGAGGCGGAAGACACTCGACTGGGACGGCGCGTGGCGCTGAAATTCCTGCCCGTCGAGATGGCGAAAGACACCCAACTTATCGAGCGATTTCAGCGCGAGGCACGCGCCGCTTCGGCCCTGAACCACCCCAACATCTGCACCATCCACGCCATCGAACAGCACGACCGGCAGCATTTTCTCGTGATGGAACTCCTCGAAGGGCAAACGCTCGGCCAATTGATGAACCGCCAGCCCAGCTCTATCGAAAAATTGCTGCCAATGGCTATTCAGATTGCCGATGCGCTGGAATCCGCGCACGCCAAAGGGATCGTTCACCGCGACATCAAGCCAGCGAATCTTTTTGTGACGGATCGCGGGCAAGTGAAAGTGTTGGACTTTGGGCTCGCGAAAATCGAGGGGACAGAACTTTTGCCTGCCGGTTCGTCACCGTCCAAGTTGGACACTATGGTGGAAGGAGAACTTACCTCGCCTGGCGCAACCGTGGGCACGATTTCTTACATGTCGCCGGAGCAGGCGCGAGGGCAGTTGGTGGACGCCCGAACAGATTTGTTTTCGCTCGGGACGGTTTTGTATCAACTTGCGAGCGGAGTGCTTCCTTTCAAGGGAGATACGTCAGCTCTGGTGTTTGACGCGATTTTAAATCGCGATCCTGTGCCGGTGATTGAGCTGAACTCGGCGGTGCCGGGAGAGTTTGGACGCATTTTGTCGAAGTTACTGGAAAAAGATCGCACCATGCGTTGCCAATCGGCAGCGGAACTCAAGACCGATCTGAACCGCTTGAAAAGAGATCTGGATTCTGGAAGCAAACGCGCCGCGGAGCTGAGCGATTCCAAGTCGGGCGCCGCGAAGATGGCCTTGAAGTCCGTCGCAGTGCTCTACTTCGAAAATCTCAGCGGCGTAAAAGAAGACGAATATCTGCGCGACGGCATCACCGAGGACATCATCACGGAACTCTCCAAGATTCGGGGACTCAACACTTATTCACGGCCGACAGTTCTGGCATTTCGCGACAAACAAGTGACTCCGGGCCAAATCGGACAGCAGCTCAAGGCAGCGTACGTTTTGACGGGAAGTTTGCGCCGCGCCGGAAACCGTTTGCGCATTACGACTCAATTGGTGGATACAGCCACCGATTTTCCTATGTGGTCGGAGCGTTACGACCGGGAAATGAAAGACGTCTTCGAAGTGCAGGACGAAATTGCGCGCAAGATTGCAGAAGCTCTGCGCGTAACTCTCTCCCCGCAGGAGCTCGAAGCACTGGCGATCAAGCCCACCGAAAATCTTCAAGCTTACGATCTCTATCTGCGCGGCAAGCGATACGCGCGGCGACAAACCAGGCAGGACCTCGAATTCGCATTGCAAATGTTTGAGAACGCCGTGGCCATGGATCCCAGCTTCGCTCTGGCCTACGCCGCCTGCGCCAATGCTTGTGCGATGTTCTACTGCAATTACAGCCGTGAAGCCATTTGGGTGGAGCGCGCTCGGAACGCATCTGGGAAAGCCGTGGCGCTCCGGTGGGATTTGCCGGAAGTACAAGTAAGCCAGGCGTGGGTTCTTTATGCCACGGCTCTGCACGATGAATCCGTCCGCATGGTCTTAAAAGCTATCGAGCGCAAGAAGGATTGCGAAGGCGCGTACTACCTTCTGTGCCGCGCGCTCTTTTCGGCTGGGCGTTACCAGGAAGTTGTGGACGTGATGGACCAAGCTCTCGAAGTGAGCGGCGAAGATTACAACGTCTACGTCCCGATCGCGAATGCGCTGGGTGCGCTGGGAAAGAAAGACGAGTATCGCAACCTATTGCTGCGTCGCATCGTAGCGCTCGAAAACCACTTGAAGCAGGTCCCCGAAGACGCGCGTGCCCGCATCTTGCTCTCCGCCGATTATGCTGAACTCGACCGCGTGGAGGATTCGCTTAAGGAATTGCACCTTGCGATTACCTTGCGCGCCAACGAAGCTTCCATTTTGTACAACGCCGCCTGTACTTACGCTCTCTTGAAGAGGAAAGCCGAAGCGCTCGACACATTGCGCATGGCTTGGGAAGCAGGTTTCAAGGATTCCACTTGGGTGCGCAGAGACCCGGATCTCGCCATGCTCCGTGATGAGCCGGAATTTGACCGCCTCTACCCCGCCGCGGAAGCCTCCGGCAATGGTAAGCCTGCCAGCACATAGTTAACGAAACGTAGTCGGCAAACAGTTTTGCAGCTCCTTCTCAGGAACTATTTACCAGGAAATTTATGAAGACCTCATGATTTTGCAGGTTCTTTTAAGGAAGAGTCGTGCGTCGTCTGCGCGACGCACTACTCGCACCGCAGCGCAATGATGGGATCGACGCGCATCGCTCGCCGCGCGGGAATGTAACACGCTGCGACCGCGACAATAATCAACAGCACGGCCACACCAACGAAGGTAATTGGGTCATGCGGACTGACGCCGAAGAGCTGGTTGGCCATGAGACGCGTGAGTCCCATCGCGGCAACAATGCCAACCGCGACACCAACGAGCGCCATTCTTGCACCGTGCCCAATTATTAGCCGCAGCACATCGTTCTGTTGCGCGCCCAAGGCCATGCGCACCCCGATTTCGTGAGTCCGCTGGCCGACCAGATACGAAATCACTCCGTAGATTCCGACGCACGCTAGCACCAGCGCGAGCACTGCGAAAACGCCGAGAAGCATCATGGAAAGTCTCCGCGCGGCGAATGAATTGGAGACCACTTCATTCATCGTTTGGACGTTGTAGACCACTTCGCGAGGATCAATTTCCGCGACGGCGCGTCGAACGGAGGCCATCACGGTGGTGGGATCGCCTTCAGTGCGCAGTACAACGGCTACCGCATTCGCCGCGAGCGCCATAAGCTTCTCGGGAAGTTGCATGAACGGATAATCGAACTGCGCCTCGATCGCCGATTTCGAATCGGCGTCCAGCCCCCACTGCTTTACGTGGCCGACCACGCCCACGATTTCGGCTTGTACGCCGAAGCCGGCGAGATTGACGTGCTTGCCGATGGGGTTTTCGTTAGGGAAATAGGTCCGCGCGAAAACATCGTCGATAACAATGACCACCGGCGCGTGCTCGTCATCTTGCGGGGTGATGAATCGCCCGCGCTGCAGGGTCACACCCATGGCTTGCTGGAAGCCGCTTTCGGCAAGATAAAACATTGCCTGATGCATCTCTGGAAGGTTGGCAGGCTTTGGCTGGCCCTCGATCCAAAAGGGCTCCGAAGAGTTATGGATCATTGGACGGGAGCCGAGCGTGACGGAAACGGCTTGGACGCCGGGGATGCTTTGCATTTTGTCGTCGAAGTGGCGCAGACGCGCGCGCGTTTCAGCGGAGTTGGTTGCAGGGCCGGCCGGCAAAGATAGAGTAAAAGTGATTGCGTGGCTGGGATTGAACCCGGGATCGACGCGCCAAAGCGCCGCGAGGCTGCGAACCATCAATCCCGCGCCTACTAGTAAAACTAAAGCCATGGCTACTTCAACAGCGACAAAAGCTCCTTGCAACCGGTGGCGAGCCCCGCTAGAACCGCGTCCGCTCTCTTTGAGTATCTCTTCCAGATTCACGCGCGAACTTTTCAGCGCGGGAGCGAGTCCAAAAATAATTCCAGCAAACAGCGACAGGGCCAACGTAAAGAACAGCACGCGCGAGTCCAGCGAGACCTCGCTGGCGCGCGGCAAAGCGCCTGGCAAAGTGCCGAGTACTGCCTTGGTCCCCCAAACGGCGAGCAAGAGTCCTAGCGCCCCGCCCAACCCCGCGAGCAGAATGCTTTCGCTGAGAAGCTGCCGAATGACGCGCGCCTGGCTAGCTCCCATCGCTGCGCGAATCGCAAACTCTCGCGACCGGCCCATCGACCGCGCCAGGAGAAGATTGGCAACATTGACGCAAGCAATCAGCAACAAGAAACCGACCGCCGCGAGAAGCACGATCAGAAATGGCTGGACCTTGCCGACGATGTCTTCCTTCATGGAAATGAGAGTGATGCCAACGTTCTTATCGGCCTCCGGGTACGCCAACGCGAGATTTTGTGCAATGCCATCCATATCGGCTGTCGCCTGCGAGAGCGTTACGCCTGGCTTTAGACGGCCAATCCCGCGCGAGCTCAAGTCGACGCGGCGGTCGCGAAACGAAGTATCATTCCACTGGCCGATGGGAGTGTAGACATCGCGGTCGTGACCATAAAAAGTGAAGCTTGCCGGAATCACGCCCACAATAGTGTAGGACGTTCCATTCAAAGCAATCTGCTTTCCGACGATTTCCAACGAAGAGCCGAATCTGCGTTTCCAGAATCCGCCACCCAGAATCACGACGGGTGCGGCGCCTACACGATCGTCTTCAGAATGAAACGTGCGGCCAAGGATGGGCACCTGGCCCAATGTGGAAAAAAAATCCGCCGAAATCATGTACCCGGTCAACCGTTCCGCTTCGCCTGTGCCGATGAAGTTGTAATCCTGGTTGCGGTACATGGCCATGGTCGAAAACGATCGCGTATCTCGCTGCCAATCCAGGAAATTCAGGTAGTTAATGGGGGCGTTAGCAAACCCGGTAGTCTTTCCATAGATCGCCACGAGTTGGCCGGATTGTGGATACGCCAACGGATTGAGGAGCACGCCGTTGACCACGGAAAATAGAGCCGTGTTCGCGCCGATGCCCAGGGCCAGCGTCAATATCGCAATCGCCGTGAATCCCGGCGACTTGGCCAGCATCCGAATCCCGTAGCGCAAGTCTTGAAGAAACGTTTCCATGCTGGCTCCCGCCTTTCAGCCAAGGGCAAAGTGGCCCAATCGTATCCCAAGAATCATGCTTCATTCCATCTTATCCGGCGGGTCCCGGCGAATTGAGGGCACGCAGGGCGTGCTTTCAGATAGGACCCGCAAACTAACGCATTGCCGCCCTGCCGATTCTTGGTAATTCTCCGCCCCCTTTGTTATGCTCCTCCAATTCATTCTCAAAAAAGGAATCTCATGCGCTCACCAAAAATCTTTGCTCCAGCCGCGATGTTATTTGCAGGCCTCGCATTTTCCATGTTCGCCGCCGACAAAGATAAAAAAGAAACCACTCCCAAAGATTCTCCACGGCCTTCCTACGAAATGCCTCAGCCCGAAAAAGAATCTCTCGATCTCGCGATGTACCAGAACATTCGCGAAGAAGCTCTCACGCACTCGCACATCATGGAGTACGCCTCTGGCCTTACGGATGGCATCGGCCCACGCCTGACAGGCTCGCCGAATTTGAAGCACGCCAACGAGTGGACACGTGATCAGTTCGCCGCCATGGGTTGTACCAACGCGCATCTAGAAGATTGGGGCGAGTTCGGCATGGGCTGGCAGCAGCTAAATACCTGGGTTCGAATGACGTCGCCGGACACAGCTGTGTTCATCGCGCAAGCTGCGCCGTGGTCACCCGCCACGAAAGGCCCCGTCACTGCTCCAGCGGTTTGGGTGGATATAAAGACCGAAGCGGACTTCGACAAATACAAGGGAAAGCTCGCCGGGAAAATTATCTTCCTAGGCGAAATGCGCGAGGTCAAGCCCGTCGACAAGCCCTTTTTCGTCCGGGACGAAGACGCCGACCTCCAACGCATCGCCTCCTACCCCACGCGCCTCGGCAACGGCTTCTCTTTCGCGGATTTTCTCAAAGGTCAGGCTTTCCGCGAGAAAATCGGCCGTTTCCTCGCGGCGGAAAACGCTATCGCGGCCATCACTCCTAGCCGCGACGGCCGTAACGGCGGCGGTTCCGGCGGGACCATTTTCGACGACACCGACGCTGGTTTCGGCTTTCTCATCTTTCAGCGGGAACACGCCGACGCCATTCCCGTCGCGGTCACCGCCATTGAAAATTATGGCCGCGTATATCGCCTCCTGAAAGCCAGTGTCCCGGTGAACATCGAGCTCAACATTGACACGAAATTTACCGGCGATCACGAACACGGCTTCGACACCATCGCGGAAATTCCGGGCAGCGACCCCAAACTCAAAGACGAAGTCGTCATGCTCGGCGGACATCTCGATTCCTGGGCTTCAGCCACCGGTGCCACCGACAATGGAGCGGGCACGCTGGTGGCCATGGAAGTCATGCGTATTCTCAATACCCTGCAAATCAAGCCCCGCCGCACGATCCGCGTCGGTCTCTGGACCGGCGAAGAAGAAGGTGAGTTCGGCTCCTTCAATTACGTCAAGCAGCATTTCGGGTTTGTTCCCCGCTCCACCGATCCCGAACAAATGAATATCACCGAATTTGACCGCGATGCTTCCGGCCCGATCCAACTCAAGCCCGACCATCAAAAACTCTCTGCCTACTTCAATGTGGACAACGGCGGTGGAAAAATTCGTGGTGTCTATCTCCAAGGAAACGCTGCCATCGCTTCGATCTTCGAGCAATGGATTGCGCCGCTGAAGGATCTCGGCGTCACCACTCTGACGATGCGCAACACTGGTGGCACCGACCACGAAGCTTTCGACGCCGTCGGCCTCCCCGGCTTCCAATTCATCCAGGACCCGCTCGACTATTCCTCGCGCACGCATCATACAAACATGGACACCTACGAACGCCTGCAACCCGAAGATCTCGCCCAGGCCGCGCTAGTCGAAGCCACTTTCGTCTACAACGCCGCCATGCGCGACCAAATGCTGCCACGCAAACCGCTTCCCCACCCCGAACTCGAGCCCAAGCGCACGCAGCCTCTGAAAAACGTAATGCCTGGCGCGCAAACCAAGGATTGATCCGGCCAATTATCCACTAATTAGAAAGTGTGTCTGTTCTAGCTGGCGTCATCTTTCTTTGGTCATGGTGCCAGTTCAATTGACAGCACTAGCTGTCCTCGCTACGCGTTGCTATCTCCCATACTTTTAGTCTATGCTGCGGCCTCGGCGTGATCATGGCGTAGCTTTTCGGCCGCCTGTCGCGCCTGAATGGAACGCGGGGCCCGAGAAAGCGCGGAAGTTGAAGTCACGCCTACTCCGTCCGTCTTGGTTTTAAGTCGTATCTATATCCGAGCATCGGATTGGCACTTATTCCACGATCAACGCGGATCGAACGGCATCGGCGCGAGATGCTGTCTGGCATGATGATCGCCGCCAGCGCTTGCACAGCTTTCTTCTGCTTCAATGCTTGGGCGCAGCAAACAGACTCCGCGGCCCCGGTGGTAGTGCAGCCGGGGGCGCCGGGCAAGCCGAGTAAAACTTTGCCGTCGTCAACGAGGGGCACGCTGCCCAAGCGCTCGCAGGCGGACGTGGAGTTCATGCAGGGAATGATCATGCATCATTCGCAGGCGGTGGAGATGACGGCGCTGATTTCGTCGCATACGGAAAACAAGGACCTCCGATCGCTGGGAGCGAGAATCAGTAGCTCGCAGTCGGATGAAATAAAGTTTATGCAGCGTTGGTTGATCGCTCGGGGAGAACCGGTTTCCATGGCAATGCCCGGAATGCCTGACATGGACAAGTCAGGTCATCCAATGGCTCTTATGCCCGGTATGCTTACGCCGGAACAGATGGAAGCGCTGCATAAAGCGAAGGGCGCCGAGTTCGATCACTTATTTTTAATGGGGATGATTCAGCACCATAATGGCGCGCTGACAATGGTGAAGGATTTGTTCGACACCGCAGGCGCGGGGCAGGATGCCGATCTGTTCAACTTCGCAACGGATGCGGACAATACGCAACGCGCCGAGATTAAGATTATGCAGACTATGTTGGAGAAAGAACCTTCAGAGGAGAAACGATGATTCGAGTGCCCAGTGGTGCTTTTCGTGCGGCGGTGGCCGCGATATTTGTGTGCTTCGGTGTGAGCCGGTTGCACGCGCAGGAGCCTCCAAAGCCGCCGCCAGCCGCGGAAGATGACGAAGACAAGAACCCATTTGCTCCGCAACCGGCGCCGTCGCTACCGCCGGGAATGACTGGATCGGATACGAACGATCCGCGCTACAAGCTGGCACCGGGAATGTATGACGCGGGCGAAGCGTCGATGGGCATCAAGCACCTCCTGCTGCTCAAAAAGCCTGACGCGTTTCAACTTGGATCCTCCGACCCCGATAATCCGAAAGTGCAGAAGACGCTGTCCCAACTCGGTGTAAGCGGCACTGCGAAAATGCCGAAGCCGCTGCAGTTGGTAATCGCGCAGCTGGCTTTCGGGAACTCGGACTTTGCGTTCAAGGGCAACTACCTGTTCCAGGGGAATTTTTATGGCATAAATATCTTCGACATCTCCAAGCCGGCCAACGCTGCGTTGCTGACGTCACTAGTTTGCCCGGGCGGACAGGGCGATGTGTCGGTTTACAAGAACCTGCTGTTCATGTCCGTAGAGATGCCGAATGGACGATTGGATTGCGGCGCCCAGGGATTTCCGCCTGAGCCCCCGCCACCTACGCCGGCACCAGGAGAAGAAAAAAAGCGTCGCTTGCCGGCAGCGCAAAAGGACCGCTTCCGCGGCGTGAGAATCTTCGACATTTCAGACATCAAGAATCCTAAGCAGGTAGCGGCGGTACAGACCTGCCGCGGATCGCATACGCATACTCTGGTCGAAGATCCGAACGACAAGAACAACGTTTATATCTACGTGTCGGGCACATCGTTCGTGCGTCAGCCGGAAGAACTGGCGGGATGCTCGGGTGAAACGCCGGAGAAGGACCCAAACACCGCATTGTTTCGCATCGAAGTGATCAAGGTTCCGGTGGCTGCGCCCCAGGATGCAAAAGTGGTATCCAGTCCTCGAGTGTTTATTGATGCTCGGACAGGCGCAATGAACGGGTTGAACAACGGCGGCACTCATGGCAAAAACGGTAAAGAGGAAAAGCCGGAAGACACCAATCAGTGCCATGACATCACGGTGTACTCGGCAATCGGATTAGCGGCGGGCGCGTGCTCTGGAAATGGAATTCTGCTCGATATCAAGGACCCTGTTCATCCGAAGCGTGTGGATGCGGTGAACGATCCTAACTACTCCTACTGGCATTCTGCTTCGTTTTCGAACGATGGAACGAAAGTTGTATTTACCGACGAGTGGGGCGGCGGGCTGGGCGCGCGGTGCCGTCCGAACGATCCAAACAAGTGGGGCGCGGATGCGCTCTTTCAACTGAAGGATGACAAGCTGTCGTTCGCGAGCTATTACAAGTTGCCGGCCGCGCAAGGCGACACGGAGAACTGTGTGGCACACAACGGCTCGCTGGTTCCGGTTCCCGGCCGCGATATCGAAGTACAGGCTTGGTACCAGGGCGGCATCTCCATAGTTGACTTCACCGACATCGCACATCCTTTCGAAATTGCCTACTTCGACCGCGGCCCGATTGATCCGAACATGCTGGTGCTGGGCGGCGATTGGTCAGCCTATTGGTACAACGGCTACATTTACGGTTCGGAGATTGCCCGCGGACTGGACGTCTTTGAACTGACCGCGAGCAAGTTTCTGACACAGAACGAAATCGACGCGGCGAAGACGGTTCACGTAGCCGAGCTGAATGTGCAGAACCAGCAGAAGATCGAGTGGCCTGCGAAGCTGGTCGTGGCGAAGGCCTATGTGGATCAACTGGAGCGGTCGCAGGCTCTGCCGGCGGACCAGATCGCAGCTCTGCGAGCGGCGATGGACAAAAACAAGCTGGGTAAATTGAAGAGCATGGCACCGTCGCTGGAAAAGAGCGCCTCAGCTGCGAAAACTCCGGCTGACTCGAAGCGGTTGCATGCTTTGGCGGAGATCCTGAAACATCCGTCAGCGTAACCAAACAGCGAAGCCCGCAAGTTTCGTATAGTCCGCAAAGCCAGGGATCCGCAATTGGATCCCTTTGCGCGACAACTTAAGCGGTTCTCCGAGCGCAGCCACTCGGATTAGTCAACCGGTCCCAGCCAGACGCTCTCTAAAGCATTCCTCCTGCTAACGATGGTGCGGCCACCTCGTCCATATAGCCAAGGGACAATCGCGCCTGCTGCACAACCGGCCGGGCGCCAGGGGAGATTTCCGTGTTCTCACTCGCTCAGGACGTCCGCTATGCACTTCGAATGTTGGTCAAGAGTCCGGGGTTTTCGATTGTTACGGTGCTGACTCTTGCCTTGGGGATTGGCGCCAACGTGGCGACCTTCAGCGTGGTGTACGCCGTTCTGCTGCGGCCGCTACCCTTCCCGCATTCCGAGCAACTGGTGCGCGTCTTCGACGACCTGCGCGGCACGAACGAACAAGATGTAGGAATGTCCGCTCCGGAACTTTGGGATTTGCAAGATCGCTCGGGCGTCTTTCAGGACATCTCGGCAGTGGCGCCAAGTAATTCAGCGGTCGCCGACGGAGAGCGAACCGTCCGCGCTGAAAGTCTTCTTACGAGTGCTGACTACTTCACCCTACTGGGAGCGAAGCCGCAACTTGGCCGCGTCTACACGCAGCAGGATGCCGTTCCGGGATTCATGGAGACGGTTGTTATCAGCGACGGTTTTTGGCGCCGCAATTACGGTTCGGACCCGAACATCATCGGGCGCAAAATGCGCCTCGACAATGATCCGTACACGATTGTGGGCGTGATGCCCCCGGGATTTCGTCATCCGGGCCCCACGCTGGATACGGATGTGGAAGTCTGGATCGCCGCGGGCTTCAACGCCCTTCCGTTTCCGGTTCCCGCTGTACGGGCGCAGAGAATGCTTCCGGGGGCTATTGCGCGCCTGAAACCTGGCATGACTGTCGCGCAGGCACAAGCGCAGCTCGATGGCTATATATCGCAACTCAGCCGCGCGTATCCCACCGAATATCCCGCCGCTTCGGCGTGGGCAGTACGGCTTGTTCCGGTAAAGGAAGACCTGGTCGGGCCGCAGCGGACGGAATTGTTCATCTTGTTCGGAGCGGTGGGATTTGTGCTGCTCATCGCTTGTGTGAATATTGCCAACCTTCTTCTGGCGCGTTCTTCCGGACGGCGTCGCGAGATTGCTATTCGATTGACCATGGGTGCGAGTAGCGCACGCCTGGCGCGCCAACTCTTGACCGAGAGCACGCTCTTGTCAGCCATTTCCGGTGTAATTGCTCTGCTTACCGTTCTCTTATTGAAAAATGCGATCGTAAGTCTCGCGCCCGCGGATATTCCACGTCTCAACGAGGTGGACGTCAGCGCCGGGGTGCTTTCTTTCGCTTTCGTGGTTTCGATTCTCACGGGCGTGCTCTTCGGGCTGGCTCCAGCCCTGCAGGCAGCGAATCCTAATCAGATTGAAAATCTCAGGGAAGGTGGCCGCGGGTCCAGCGCCGGCAGACGCCATACCCGGCTTTCGCGCGTTCTTGTCGTTTCGGAGGTAGCGCTCTCGATTATTTTGCTGGCGGGCGCGGGACTTCTACTTCGAAGTTTCTGGCGAGTGCTCGAGGTGCATGCCGGATTCAATCCCAGCCATCTGACCACGGTACAAATCTGGATTCCAATATCAAACAATCCAGCAAATGATCCTTATAGCATCGAGGAGAAGCGCGCAGACTTTCTTCTTGATATCTTTCGCCGCGTGTCTGCGCTTCCGGGCGTAGAGCAAGCATCGATTTCAGGGAACGACACCTTACCCATGAACTCAGGCAGGAATTACTCTCCATTTTCAATCCAAGGGCGTGCAGCGGACTCGGAGCGCGGCCCGATTGCGGACATCGCTGTGGTCGATACGCAATACTTTCCCACGATGGAAGTTCCTTTGATTGCTGGACGCAATTTCGCCAGCTCCGACACATACCACACACAACCTGTTGCCGTAATCGACCAGACGCTCGCGCGGCAGTACTGGCAGGACAAGGATCCGCTCGGTCAGCAGCTTAAGTTTGGATTTGGCCGAGGCCTGCAGGGAGTCACGATTGTGGGAGTGGTTGGCGATATCAAGTCGGACGGTTTTGAGGCTCCAAGCGTCCCGCATATTTATGTCGCCTTGGGGCAGTTCGCGCCAGTCAACGCGGTGGTTTTTCTTCGGAGCAGAAGCGATGTGGAACATCTCGGGGAGGAAGTGCGCCGGGTGGTGGAAAGCGTCACTCCCAATGTTCCAGTCCACAGCATCAGCTCCATGGATCAAATCATTGCAAGATCGGTGGCTGACCGGCGCTTTGCTCTCGAGCTTCTGGGCGTTTTCGCCTTGGTAGCGCTGCTGCTCGCCGCCGTCGGAATCTACGGCGTGATGTCGTATTCCTTCAGCCAGCGCACACACGAAGTCGGAATTCGCATCGCTCTCGGCGCTCAGAGGCTGGACATTTTGCGCATGGCGTTAGGAGAAGGCATGCGGATCGTTGTCATTGGACTGGCTTCAGGTCTCGTCGGGGCTGCGATGATGACGCGATTCTTCCGTTCCATGCTTTTCGGGGTTGCACCAACCGATCCAACTACTTTCGTTTTGGTATCAGCTATTCTTGCTGGCGTCGCGCTTTTCGCATGCTACATTCCGGCAAAGCGCGCTACCCGCGTGGATCCTCTTGCCGCTCTGCGCGAAGAATGAAGCACTCTGCCTGAGCTAGTAAAACTTCCATCCCGCGGGACATTTGGCAAGAGAGCACGTCTCTGACAGAGGGCGCCCTGCGACCAGGTTCTTCGTTCGCGTGCAATCCGCGCTTCGTTATGTTAGAAGCCCAAGCGGGATGGATTTGTCCATTTCCACAACTTCTGCTGGTCTAACCGCGCGCCGCCGCATTTCACGGCGCCTCTTGCCATTCCTCTTCACTCTTTTCGTGATTGCGTTTCTGGACCGTGTCAACGTCAGTTACGCCGCGCTTGAGATGATGCACGACCTGAGCTTCAGCAACCGGGTCTTTGGCTTCGGCTCGGGAATTTTCTTTGTCGGTTACTTGCTCTTCGAAATTCCGGGCTGCCTTATCGTCGAGCGATGGAGCGCCCGCAAGTGGTTCGCGCGCATCATGGTCACCTGGGGACTTATCACCATCCTGATGGCGTTCATTCGAACACCGATGCATTTCTACATTGTTCGCATCCTGCTGGGCGTCGCCGAAGCCGGCTTTTTCCCCGGCATTCTCGTTTACCTCACGCACTGGTTCCGCTCTGAAGACCGCGCTAAAGCGTGTGCGATGTTTATGATTGCGATTCCTGTCGCGAACATAGTTGGTTCGCCGCTCGGAGGCTGGCTGCTCGGCGTCCACTGGTTCGGTTTGCAGGGCTGGCGCTGGCTTTTTATCGTCGAAGGGATTCCTGCGATCGTATTTGGCGTTATTACAATTTTTTATCTCACCGACTGGCCACGCGAAGCGCGCTGGCTCGCGCCGGAGGAACGCGATCGGATAACCGCCGAACTGGAACAGGAAGCGCTCGCGAAAAAGACTGCTCGCTCTTACAAAATCTGGGAAGCTCTCCTGCAACCGACGGTTATTCAGTTAACGCTGATCTATTTTTTCGCCGTCAGCAGCATCTACTCCCTGACGATCTGGCTTCCGACTTTTCTCAAGCGCTCCTCCAACATGTCCAATCTCTCCATAACCATGCTCTCGATTATTCCTTACGTCGTGGTGCTTCTCGCCATGATCTTCAACGGATGGCATTCCGACCGCACCAACGAGCGCCGCTGGCACACCGCCATTCCCCTCATGCTGGGAGTCGTAGCGTTTTCTCTCCTCATCCTCGCCGGCTCGCATTTCTGGATTGCGTTCGTCTGCATTGTCGTCGCATCCGCCGCCAACTCTTTTCTTCCTTCCTTCTGGCCTATTCCTTCTGTTTTTCTCGGCGAATCGGCGGCGGCAGCGTCCATCGGACTTATCAATTCGATCGGGAATCTCGGAAGCTTCGTCACTCCTTCCGTGATCGGTTATTTTCTCGACCGCACGCACTCCTTCACGCTGGGATTTCTCTACGTCATCTTTAGCTTGCTCATCGCCATTGTTCTGGTTTTGACGCTACGCATGCGGCCGGCTGACCGGCCCGCGCAATCGTAGCGATTCTGGCGCTGCTTATTTTGATGAGGACGGCTATTCGTATCGTAGGACAATGATAGGGTCGACACGAGTGGCGCGCCGTGCCGGAATATAGCAGGCCACAAAAGCCGCTCCTGCCAAAATGATCGCGGCCGTGCCGAATACGAGTGGATCAGTCGCGTGTACTCCAAAGAGCAGGCTCGTCAGCAACCGCGTAAGCGCGAGCGAAACCACCACTCCGACAACAACGCCGATCCCTGTCAGCCTCATTCCCTGCCCCACCACGAGCCGCAAAATGTCGGGGGGCCGCGCGCCAAGCGCCACACGAATCCCCATCTCTTGATTACGCGCACTCACGGTATAAGCGATCAGTCCATAAATCCCTATGGCCGCAAGCAGCAGAGCGAAACCAGCAAAGACTCCGACAAATTGCATTGTCAATTTCGGCTGGGCCACGGAAGCATCCACGACTTCTTCCATGCTGGAAATTCCCGAGACAGAAAGACTTGGGTCGACCTCCGCAATCTTCGAGCGCACCGCGCGAACGAGAGATTGCGAGTTGGCCGCCGATCTCACAAGGAGCGTCGTATTCGGCCAGGGGACCTGCGCCATCGGCAGATACATCTCTTCCACATCCGCAGCGTTGAGAGTATTGAATTTCACATCAGCCGCGACACCAACAATTTCCCGTTGCACCATGTCGCGAGAATTGGCGATGTGTTTCCCAATCGCATTTTGCCCGGGGAAAAAATGCTTTGCCGCCGCCTCGTTGATAACCGCGACAGGCGATCCGCCGGCGATATCCTTTTCGTCGATGGTTCTTCCACTCAGAAGCGGTGTTCGAATGACTTCGAAATACCCGGCGCTAACTTGCCGCACCGCACTCGTCGGATCTTTTCCAACTCCCTGACAAACGAGACCTTCTGGGCAAACAAAAACATATCGCGCGCCACCACCAAGCGGCAGATAACTCGTGATCCCCGCCGCTTGCACTTCGGGCATGGACTTCACGTGCTCCAGAAGTTGCCGGTAGAACTGCGCCTGAAGCTCGGGCTTGGAGTACCTGCTTGGTGGAAGCGTCAAAGGAAACGCCGTCAGATTTTTCGGTGAGAATCCAGGATTCACCTGCATCAATCGCGCAAAGCTCTGTATCAAGAGACCCGCGCCAGTCATGAGCACAAGCGCGATCCCAATCTCCGCCACGACAAGCAAAGCGCGGAAACGTCCGCGGCTGCCACTCTCTGAAGAACCGCGGCCGCCCTCCTTGAGAATTTCATGAAGATCTTTCTTCGATATTTGTAGAGCGGGAACCAGCCCGAAAGCAATTCCCGTAATTACGCAGAGAAGCAGCGAAAAAATCATCACCACGCCGTCGATTTTCGCTTCGCCGAGCCGCGGCACAGCACCCGGGCTGATCGAGCGCAGTGCGGGCATCAGCGCGGCAGCAAGAAAGACGCCAAGTGCTCCTCCGCATACAGAAAGCAGAATGCTTTCGCTCAACAACTGCCGCACCAGCCGCCCACCCGAAGCACCAAGCGCCTTTCGCACGGCAATTTCCCGTTCGCGTGCGGTAGCGCGCGCCAGAAGAAGATTGGCAACATTGGCGCAGGCAATCAAAAGAACGAACCCGACAGCCGCCAGCAGCACCAACAGCGATGGCCGCAGACCGCCCACAAGGCTCTCTTCGAGAGTCTGCGCAAGAATTCCGAATCTCGTCGCGTCCGCATTGCTGCCAAACTGCTGTTTGTAGCTCGCGTTAATGGCGTCGAGTTCCGCACTTGCACGCTGCAGAGTTTCACCCGGCCGCAGTCGTGCGATCATATTGAAGTAACTCGCGCCTCCGCGAACCTGAGCGGGAGTCAGCAGAACTGTTTCGGAAGGCCGGGGCAGCCAAACATCCGGCTCCGGGTATTGCAGTGGGAAGCGAAAACTCGCGGGCAGTATTCCGACGATGGTGACGCTTTTTCCATCAAGCACCAATGTTTTACCCATCGCCGCGGGATCCCCCGCGAAATGGCTGTGCCAGAATCCGTCCGAAATTACCGCGACATCTGGGCCTCCATCCTGTTCTTCCTCGGGCAAGAAAGCCCGCCCGCGAGCTGGAGAAATTCCCAATACGCGAAAAAAATCGATGGAGGCGCGAGCTCCGTTCACGGCCTCCGGCTCCCGCTCGGTAACCAAACTGAGTGTGAGCGGATAGAAACCCGCCATACTCTCAAGCGTCTTGCTTTGTTCCTGGATTTGCATGTATTTCGTGTAGGACATCAAAGCGCCGCTGGCCTTGGTTTTGAGATCGTATTGCACGAGATTGATAATGCGTCCAGGCTCTTTGAAAGGGAGCGGCTGCAACAACACGGTATTGATTACGCTGAAAATCGCCGTGTTCGCTCCAATCCCCAGCGCCAGCGTAAGAATCGCGACGGCCGTAAATCCTGGATTCTTCCTCAGCATCCGCAAAGCAAATTTCAGGTCCTGCCATAGGTTTTGCATTTCACGTGCCCCTGCACACCGAATCTCCAACTGTTAGACTTCGCACCTCGCACGGGGTAAGCATCGGGCTTGTCCTATCTTGCGTCTCGACCCCTGCTAGTGCACCTCATTTTTATAGACAGTTCCAGCTTTCATCACAAATTTCACCCGCTTCAATTCTGTGATGTCTTTCAACGGATCGCCGCCGACCGCCACAATGTCCGCCCACTTCCCTGCTTCAACCGTTCCGACTTTGTCGCTCCAACCTAGAAGTTCCGCGGGAATCACCGTGCCGGCGCGTATCGCCTGCATCGGGGTCATGCCGTAGTTCGCGTAATACACAAACTCTTCGGCTTCATTGAGTTGCTTCCAGTCGAAACCGCCTGCATCCGTTCCCAGCGCAATCTTCACGTTTTTCTTCAGCGCTTTCTGGAACGCGGTTTTTTCAAGGTCCACCATTTTCACCCAGTTGCCGCCACGGCCCGGCGCAACGTACGCGCCAACGGTTATCGTCGGAACCCAATACACGCCTTTCTTGGCCGCCTCATCGAGCAGCGCGTCGGTGAAACCATCGCCATGTTCAATGGTGTCCACACCAGCACGCAACGCAGCCGCAATTCCATCGGACCCAATACAGTGCGCGGCAACTTTCTTCCCGAGCCGGTGCGTTTCCTCCACAATTGCCTTTGCTTCCTCGTCGGTGAAATTCACCATGCTGTGCAGCACGCCATCGTCCTCAAAGTGGTAGCGCCGGTCAGAGTAATACTTGATCCAATCCGCGCCATACATCACCTGCTCGCGCACAGCTTTCCGCGCGCCTTCCACTCCATCCACTGTCTGCACTCCGACTGGGACTTTCAATTCCCACGAGTAGCCGAGTAATGGATACATCCCGGTTGGAGCCATGGCGCGAGTTGCAACCTGCATGCGTGGGCCTGGGACTTCGCCTCGAGCAATCGCCGTCTTTACATCCACGTCGGCGTACATTGCCCCTTCCGTTTCGACGTCGCGGATAGACGTGAATCCGTTGTCGAGAGCAATTCGTGCATTGCGGGCGGCAAGAATGGCGCGATAGGGAGTGGATTGCTTCAGGATTTGCTCGTCATAATCTGCGGCCGTGATGTCGCCATTGAGAAGAACGTGGGTGTGCACGTCCGCGAAACCCGGCAGCACTGTCGCTTTTGAGAGATCGATGACTTCGGCGCCGGTTGGTGGAGTTCCTCCGGCGGAAACGGAAACAATTTTGTCACCTTCGATGACGATTAGAGCGTTGAGGATCGGCGTGTCGCTCTTTCCGTCAATCAAACGACCGGCGCGAATAGCAATTTTCTTCGCAGTGGCTTTGTCTTTTTCTTGTGCCGGTGCTGCGGTGCAGAGCGAAAGTCCAAGCGTTATAGCAACGCCAATGAGCGCAATCCATGTGGTTCGCCGGGTCATGCCATTCTCCTCGCGTGGTGCTTTTCCGTTTTTTGCTTCTTATGGGCGCAAAGATTAGCACAAGCGCGAGCGAGAACTCACGCGCAGGAAAACGCGCAATCTTCTGCAGATGGCCGGAATGGGTTGTAGGGGAGGGGCTTGCCCCTCCCGCGTAGTGGGTACTTGCAAGCGACACTCGCTTTTTAAACAGCGAGCTATTCCGAGCGGAGCGCCTGGATAACGTCGACGCGGGCAGCACGTGCAGCTGGAAGCGCGGAAGCTAAGATGGCGGCGACGAGAAGAATGATCGCCGATATTACCACGGGCAGCGGGCTGGGCATTTTCATGTCGAGCAGATAGCTGCCCGCCAGGCGCGCAAGGATATACCCGCCAACCGCGCCTGCAAGGATTCCCGCGGCAGCCATGATCGCCCCTTCGCGGATGACTCCTGCCAGCAGACTGCTCGGCTGTGAGCCGATGGCTAGGCGAATGCCGAATTCGCGAGTTCGCGCGCTAACAGAAAACGCCAGTACGCCTGCTACTCCAACGATGGCAATTGCCAGCGCGACCAGCGCAAACCCTCCGAAGACGACCGAGTTGAGACGGTCCGGAGTAAGCACTTCGGCGCGAATATCCTCAAGCGTCGCAGCCTTCTCGATAGGCTGATCTGCGGACATAGTGCGAATTAGCTGCGTGATGGGCGTAACCAGTCCGTAAGGATTGGAATGTGTATGGACGAAAAGGCGTCCAGCGAAAAGGCCTTGCTGTTCCATGGCGTTGTAGACCGTGAGGGTCGGCTGCGGGATCACATGGATACTGTCCAAATCGGCGACCACTCCAATGATACGGCGCGGTTTCGAGTCCATCCCGATAAACGCGAGGACGGGATCCGTCCACCAAATATGCCGGTTCAGGGGATCGCGGCCAGGGAACATCTTCTGTGCGAGGCTTTGACTGATGACGACTACGGGCTCCTTGTCCTTGCGATCCAGGTCATTGAAATCGCGTCCCGCGACAAGAGGCAGGCCAACCGTCGAGAAAAATCCAGGCGTTACGCTGCGCATCTGGGCACGAGGATCTTCCTCGCCGGGGCCTTTGGTGTGGCCGTCGGCTGAGAATTGCAATGCGAAATCGAAAATCGTGTCCCGCCAGGGAACGGAGTCGCCAACGGCGACGCCATCGACGCCGGGCAACTGGCTGACGCGGCGTACCGTTTCCTCGTAGAAGCGGTCGATCTGGTCGGGACTCTTCCCGTAAGAGTCCACAGGAAGGTTAATGGCCAGCACTCGGGGTGTGTCGACAATAGTGCGAGCGTTCTGCATGTCGAGCAGAGTTTTCAGCAGCATGCTCGCGCCCGCGAGAAGCAGAAACGAAGCAGCAATTTGCGTCATGGCGAAAAGACGTAGACGGCGATTGGTGCCGCCGGTGATCCGCACGCTGCCCGTCGCTAGACCGAATCCTTGGGAAGAGTTGGCAGAGGGCAGACGCGGCACGAACGCAAGAAGAACCGCCGCGATGATAGCAAGACCGGCGCCGACCCACAGCATGCTGGAGTCCACCGTCAGATCAAGTGCGCGGATGGAGAAGCGCGACGCGTAGCGCGCGAGAATAGCGACCATGGGGCGCGCAATAAGGACTCCGAGCAGCGCACCTGCACCGCAGAGCAGAAGGCTCTCCGCGAGAAGCGTACGGCGAAGTGTTGCGTGGCTGGCGCCCAAAGCGGCGCGGATGGCGAGCTCGCCCTCGCGGCGAACGGAACGCGCCAGGATAAGATTGGCGACGTTAGAAACGGCAATGATAAACACAAGTCCAGACGCTGCGAGCAACACAAGGAGAACCGTGCGCGCGCCGGAGGTAATCTGATCACGCAGACGAGTTGAGCTGATCTGGAAATCGGCTTGTTTTGAGTAAGCTTCCGGATGCTGCGCAACCATCGCGGCATACGAGGTCCGGAGTTCAGCGCGCGCTTGCTCAAGAGTTGCTCCAGGTGCGAGCCGTCCAAAAAGTTCGGTCATGCGATGAACGCGGCCTTCCACCATGGTCGCGGAGAGATGGTGTGGGCTGGTCACGATATTGGCGATGATCTCGGTATCGGAAGGATAAGGGATGGAAGGCTCGAGCACGCCGATGATGGTCCCGCTTCGGGTCCCCATGGGACCGCTGCCGAGGCGGACGGTTTTGCCGAGGACGCTTGGATCTCTATGAAACGCAGTAGACCAGAAACGGTAGGTTAGAACGACGACGCCGTCAGCTTTAGGACCATCGTCCTGCGGGCCGATGAGACGGCCGAGAACGGGATGGAGCCCCATCACTTCAAAATACTTGCCGTCGACAACGCCGGCTTGAACCTCGCGCGGATCGCCCAGGCCAACCATGGTAAAACTAATCGTCGAGAAATCGCCGAACTCACTGATGGTGCGAGCGCCGGACTCGATGTCCTTTAGTTCCGGAACGGAGAAGTTGGCGTTCGCGTTGCCGATGCCGAGTGCGCTTTGGCGAATGTAGATGAGGCGCTCCTCGTCGGCGTTGACTAGCGGGCGAAGCAGCACGCCGCGCACCAGCGTGAAGATGGCGGCGTTTGCGCCGATGCCCAGCGCCAGCGTCAGCACCACGGTGATAGCGAGGCCCTTGGCCCGATAGAGCGAGCGCAGCGCAATTTTCATGTCTTGAAGGAACGGCGCGAGTGTGAAATTCACGGTGCTTCTCCTTACTTAGTCCATACACAAACAAAATTTATGTCCTGCACGTAGGGGCGGGGCTTGCCCCGCCCTCTGCGTCGCTTACCGGCGGAACGGAATCAACGCGCGCACGCGTTCATCGCGGAAGAAAAGACCGCCCCAAACACAAACTCCCAAAAAGACCGTCATTATGTACGACGGATCACCGATGCGAACGTTTGAAGCTGTCGCACCTCCGAGATAGCCCGTCATCAGAATCGCGCCCAGAACAGCCGTCCGCGGAATCAGATACACAACGCAAGAGAGCGATTCGAGCACCCCCAGAAGGAAAAGTTGGCTCTCGGGATACCCGAACCGCACCATTCCCTCTACGACCGGCGCTGGCTTTGCAAATTTCATCCCCGCGCTAAACAGCATAAGCAATACGGGTATCGCACTGACAATACGCCCGACCCAAATCATCTTCTTCGAAATCAGTGCAGCTCCCTCCACGAATTCCCTCCGCTATAATCTTGGCCCACCGCGCCCCGTAGGGGCACTGCATATTTACCCTGAGCTGCGAAGGGTCGTGCCCCATCTCGGTTCAAACCCCAGAATTAGCGACCAGTCCTCAGTTCCCGAGTTCCCGCTTGTCCGCTTATGGGCGAGTGTGACGCGGAAAGTGGTTTCTCACAATGACCACTTGCCGCGAGTCTTCTATCACCAGTATGACCAGAGAACGACGCCCCTCGCACAAAACGCTACGCCGTCGCTTCAGCAGCCTGCTCGCAGTTGAGCATCCACGGAATCCCGAACTGATCCACGAGCATGCCAAACCGAGCCGACCAGAAAGTTTTCTGAATGGGCATCTCCACAGTACCGCCCTGCACCAACTCATGAAAGATACGTTCTGTTTCGGCGGGGTCTTTCATTGACAGCGAGACGGAAAAACCGTGCGGCGCCCCTCGATAACGCCCAGGAGGGGCGTCGGAACCCATCAAGATCATGCCGTCAATATTCATGCGCGCGTGCATGACTTTGCTTCCCCATTCAGCTGGCACGGTATGTGCCATGGGAGAATCTCCAAACGTGAAAATTCCTTCAATTTTGCCGCCGAGACACTTTTCGTAAAATTTGAACGCTTCCTCGCATTGGCCGTTGAACATTAGATATGGATTTATTTGCATTTTGTCCTCCTCTTCCTGACTACGACGCTTCGTTGCAACTTCTGTTTCCACTCTCGCTTCGAATTTCGTACGAATCCATTGCTGACAGGCTTTCCTTGCTACCTCAATCCTCTTTCACCGCCCGCTCTTCTCCTCGGCCCGCTCCTTCACCCGCATCAACTGATGCTTCCAATATCGCTCAAACGTACCAGCCCATTCATGCAGAGGTCGGATTGCCTCGGCATTCGTCCGGTAAAACATCTGACGCCCTTCGCGGCGCACATGCACCAGGCCAACATCCTTTAAGACGCGCAGATGCTTTGAAACGGAAGGCTGCTCCATCTCCAAAGCATCTACAATCTCTCCCACCGGCCGCTCTTGCAGCGCCAGATAGTTGAGTATCTCTCTCCGCCGCGGCTCGGCAACAGCATTGAAAGCATCAGAAGTCGTAGCAGCTCGTGCCATGACCGCCACAATACATTCCAGCATAGGAATATGTCAAGCTCTTATTACTCATCGGAAAAGCAGTCTGCCAATCTTCCTTGTTATCCTCTAGCCGTAAGATCCCGCAAGTATTCTCCGAGTCGCCGCAGAGTTTGTTTGCCACCTTCGATCGCTCCGAATTCTTTAATCACCAGATCGCGGGCCTGAGTTGAATCGAACACCATGCGAATGGTGACTTTCGTCTGGTCCCCTTCTACTTCAAATGTCCATGTCGAATGGAAATTCGCGCCTGGACCTCCCTCTTTTCCTCCGCCATGTGAGAAGACAATGCGTTCGGGTTTTACTACCTCGAGAAAAACACTTTTATTGGGATAGTTGGCGCCATCCGGACCGTGCATGGTGTGTCGCCACACGCCGCCGGGCCTCACGTCCATTTCATGGATCGTCGTGGTGAAGCCTCGCGGTCCCCACCACTGCACAACTTGTCTTGGATCGGTCCACGCATCCCAGACAACTTCGCGAGGCGCATCGAAGACGCGCGAGATGACGATTTCGCGGTCTGCCGTTGTGGCCTTGAGAGAATTGTCGAGTTCATCGCCGAGCCGGTAGAGGCTCTCGCTCCAACCTTGCTCCATGCCAGCCAGTGCAGCGGCGACTTGTGGAGTTAGCACGAAATCCTTCGTGACGAGACGAGCGTGCAACGTGAGTTTCGTAATGCCGTTGAAGTCTTCAAAGGTGATGGTACTGAGGATTTCGAACAAAGGTTTACCATGCTCGTCTTCAAGCGCGGTGCTGGTGAATACGAGCCGCTCGGGCTCGACGATTTCGTGGAACACGCCTTTCATCGGATAAATGGTGCCGTTAGGCCCGCGCATATCGATGCGGATGAGACCGCCGGGGCGCGCTTCCCATTCGCATACAGGGCTGGTGAAGCCGCGTGGCCCCCACCACCGTGCCACATGTTTGACATCAGTCCATGTTTTAAAAACCAAGCTCCGCGGGGCGCCAAGAATGCGAGTGAGGACTAGCTCTTGCTTGGCAGGGCCAGCGGCGGTGCTACTTTTTGTTTCGGCCACGTTTCTTCTCCTTGGCTTGTACCTCGGCTAGGTAGTCGTGCAGGCGGTCGAGACGCTGCTCCCAAGCCATACGGTATTCCTCAACCCAATCGGCGACCTGTTTGAGAGGAGCTGCTTGGATGCGGCAGGGGCGCCACTGCGCGGCGCGACCGCGGGAGATAAGCCCCGCGGTTTCAAGCACTTTGAGGTGCCTCGAGATGGCAGGCATACTCATTTCAAAAGGCTCGGCAAGCTCCGTGACGGACGCCTCGCCGGACATCAGGTGTGCAAGGATGGCGCGGCGAGTGGGATCAGCTAGGGCGGCGAAAGTGGAAGTGAGTTGATCTGCTGACATTTTGTATTTAACCAACATGTTAAATACAACGGCCCGGAAATACTGTCAAGCGCTTTTTGTATAGCTGGCAGAAGCGCACGCGTGAGGTTATGAGGAAATGAAGTAATCCACTGAAAATACACTAGTTAAAAAACAGTGTGTAAAAGCTGAAGGAAAAGAAGAAGGCCAGCCGCTCTCTCAGGACGGCTGGCCTCTTGCTTCTTTTAGTCTCCACAAAGGGCTTGTTCATCCTGAAGGAGGCAGGATGGGCGGCTCTCTGTGTGTGCTTGCTCTGGCAAAAAACTGCAAACTCGTTGGCGGCTTAGCGCGCCGCGGCCGAACCCGGACGGCGCAACGGTCGGCGCGCCAGATCTTCCACGGCGTTAACACCACGCCGCGCCATATCAATAACTGGGTTCTGGCTGTCGGCAACGCGCTGAACGCCGGTCTCCCAAGCCTTCTGAAGCATGTACAGGCTCATCACTACAAAGGCTATGGCTGCGAATCCCAGCGCAAACAGCGCAAAGGCGGCTACGAGTTCGCGCACAAAGTACAGCTGCAGCGCGATTACCACCGCTAAGAACCACCACATCCATTTGCGGTTGCTGTCTTTGGTCTTCATGGTTCCTTTGTTGTCGATCGCCGCTTGTCCGAACATTTACTTCCCCCTAGCTTCTCGCTGCTCTTGTCTTGGCCTGGCCTTTAGATGCGTGGGCCCTGTCTTTTGGTCCAGTCACTTGCACCTGACCTATTTGACAGCAAGTGGGGCCTGATGGCGATAGTACAGAAGGTACAATTTGGGGTGCAAACCATCGGTTCAGTACTCTTATGACCCACTCTGGAACATGTTAAGCCCTCTAGAATCAGCGCATTAGGTGCGGCTAATCTTTCGCCCGAGTTTTCGCCTGTTTTTCCCTGTACTCGACATCAGCCAACTGTCCCTCCGTACAGGAGTACAGGTGCCGATTTGCTCGCTAAGTTGTGAAGGATGAGGCCATTCTGTATCAAAGATTAGGGCCAATGAGAGGCAGGATTAGGCCAGGAACGACCTTTGAGTACCCTCCAGGAGCGGCCCTGAAAGGAAAATCGCGCCGACAGAGGGCTAACCTCCGACAGCACGATTTGATTCTCTTGGATTGCGTCCGATTGCGTCGAGAAAGGAGGCGTTAGGCTCTTTTCAGGATGCGGGTAATCCCGACAAGGATGACAGCGCCAATAAAGGCGACGATGATCGAGCCGAGCATTCCGCCGGCCGGCCAAATTCCCAAACGACCGAAAAGCCAGCCGCCAAGCCAGCCGCCGACAATGCCCAGAAGAATATCCACGATAATGCCGTAGCCACCACCCTTCATGACGAGCCCGGCGAGCCAGCCAGCGATGAGACCAACGATGAGCCAATAGATCATGTAGTGCCTCCTTTGCTTAGATGCGGACCGGAGGGGTAAGTACGTGAGCCATTTAGAACACAGGCTTGCCAAATGTCAAGCGGACCCCGGAGGAAAGAAGGAGGTCATTGGTCTTGAATCCGGGGAGAGGATCGCTGTTATAGCGATCGCTATAGGTGACTTGCCAGCTGAGCCAGTTTTTCAACTTGGTTGCGATCGTGATGTCGAATTGGAAGCGGTAGTTGCCGGTGTCCGTGATGTTCGGGTAGATGCTGAACTGTTCTGTGACTGAGGTGCGGCTGTTGAGTTTAGAATTAAATGTTTCGCCAGCAACGATTTCCCCGGTCTTTTGTGTAACGGCGGGCATGGCAGGCTCGGTTGCGGTAGCCGCGAGGGCTCCATAGAACGTCTGGTTGTACGTTCCTCCGCCAAAAACATCGAATACTGTGGTCTTGTTATTGATGACGTGATAGCCCAAGCCACCGCCTAGGACATTTCGTAGGTCCAGGTCCTGAAATTGGTCGTACTCAAAATCGGTAAACCCGAAGACGAAGAGGTGATCGCTGACGTTTAGGTCGCCGCGGATTCCGCCTCGAATGGCATGGGCGGTCGTGGAGTTGATGCCGTTGACAGTGCTATCGCTGAAAATCGCGGTGGAATAGACAGAGATCTTGTCGCGGTCCGTGACACGTGCGGCTTTGCCATTGAGCGTATAAGTCAGCGACTCCGAATTGCCCCTGGTAAGGCTGAGGCCAGTGTCCAAGAGCCCGCTCCAGAAATCGGTGAGGTGCGGATGGCGCAGGCGGTCGATTTGATCATCGTAAGCTTTTTGCTCGGCATCGTTACGGACGCCGACAACGATATCCTTGGAAGCGGTGACAGAGCCGGCATCTTTAGTGGCCACTTCGAATTTGCCATCGCTGGTGGTGACAACGCCGACAATGGTCTGGCCATCCTTAAGAGCGAGGTGGAGCGCTTCTGCGGAAACGATAGAAGTAACGGCGTCCCACTGGAGCGTAACGTCACCTGCGAACTCAGACTTGATCAGAAGAGTTTTCTCGTCGGACTTGACGATCGATCCGCTCAGCCGGTCGCCATTTTTCAATGTTACTTGATCGGCTAGCGCAGCGGTGACGCATAGAGACAACAACACACCGACAATTAAGCTTCGAAGCACGGTCGTTCTCCTCATTGTTGAGTTCACGGTTTAATTCACGTACGCAATGCGGCTGGGCCTTCACTGGGCGCGGGAGGCTGCTTGGTCTTGCGTAACTTCTCTTACGAAGCGTCGATATTGTAAAGGAGGCGCGGGAGAAACCCAATGAGATTATCAGGCGGAAAGGAGCTCAGTCTCGCAGGCGAAGCGGGAGACATTAATTTCAGGCATCCTATATACTGCGTCGCATTTGGGGGACGGACGAATTGCTATGGCCTTGACGCGGCCATGCAGGTTGGCACGTCCAGTGCTTACGTACTGATTTCCGATAATGAGGTGCCGAAAAGGCTCTCACGAAATTTATAAAAATTCATTCGACTTGGGAGACTCGATGGCTCCACGCGTTCGATTTTTCGCGGTTTTAGTTTTGGCTATGACTGTTTTTTGCGGGGCATGCGGCAAGACGCCCGCAGAGACGGCGGGAGCGAGACAAGCCGTGGCAGCGGCGCGGCCGACAATTGTGTTTATGACCGACTTCGGGACGGCCAATGATGCCGTTGCGGTATGCAAGGCCGTGATTGTTGGGATTGCTCCGGATGCGCGGTTGATGGACATCACACACCAAGTGACGCCGTTCCAGATCGACGAGGCGGCGCGATGGCTGGCGGGCGTGACCCCTTACTACCCTTCAGGTACTGTTTTTCTTGTAGTGGTAGATCCGGGAGTGGGGACTTCGCGCAAGGCCGTGATCGTAAAATCGAAAAAGGGG
This sequence comes from uncultured Acidobacteriota bacterium, assembly GCA_963784015.1. Classification (GTDB taxonomy): domain Bacteria; phylum Acidobacteriota; class Terriglobia; order Acidiferrales; family UBA7541; genus Acidiferrum. The sequence continues at coordinate 450,285 of CAWAPX010000013.1, read as the reverse complement.
CAGTATTTTGTGCTTCCCGACAATGGAGTGATCACGCCGGTGATCGAACGGGATGGATTGGACTCTGCGCGCGAGATTACGAACACGGGTTGGATGCTGCAGCCGCAAGTTTCTTCGACGTTTCATGGACGTGACATATTTTCACCGGCGGCAGCGCATCTGGCGGAAGGGTGGGACTTTGCGATGGCTGGGCCGGTGGTTCCGCAACTGGTACAACTCACCCAGAAAATCTCCAGCACGTCGGACAAGGGCATCGAGGGCGACATTATTGGACTGGACGATCCTTTTGGATCGCTTATCAGCAACATTCCAGGAGAGGAATTCAAGAAGTTGGGGTACCTGCCTGGAGACAAGATCGTGGTGCAGCTGGATAAGAAGCCGTTCACCGTGCCGTATGAAAAGACATTTATGGATGTGCCGGTGGGAGAACCACTGCTTTATATCGATTCGCGCGGGAGGATAGGCTTGGCTTTGAATCAGCGAAATTTTTCGCAGGTAAACAAGATTACGCCACCAGGGAAGATTTCTATTCCGCGGAAGGGTTCTGCGATAAGGAAGTGATGCGGATATGCTGCTGCTTAGCTCAGATGACTAAGGCGCAGAGCGCAGGCAGGAGTGCATGCGCTGCTTGTTTGACGCGGCTTGCCGATAGCCCGCGGTGAGCAAACCCACGGAAATAGACACTCAGTCGTGCTTTTTTACGTTTGCCGCTTGAAGACCCTTTGGTCCCTGCACGATTTCAAATTCGACGGAATCTCCTTCTGTCAGGCTCCGATATCCATCGCCTAGAATTGCAGAGTAATGGACGAAAACGTCCGGACCATCCTCCCTCCCAAGGAAACCATATCCCTTCGAATTGTTAAACCATTTCACGATTCCAATCATTACGCTCCGCTCCTTAAAATTGTCCCGGGGGCCTTACAGAGGAAAACAAATTTCGATAAGCCACTGAAGCCCTAGGCAGCTATTGCATCACGCACAAACCGACTCAAATCCGAAAGGTATTCGAGAATCAGCTTTCAACACTAATATCGGGGGCGGCGCGAGGTCGTTGCTCCAGAGCAACTACAAATCGACCGTCTAGATAAATCCGAATAGGAGGAAGGTCGCTGCGCGCCACGCTCAGTTGATTAACTAGAGCGCGAGAGCTTCGTTCATGATGGTTGACTTTGTTAGACAGCGCGTCACAATCAAAGCGCTTCCGAAATCGTTTCGATGGCAGGCGACGATCCTCTCCCGTCGACCGCCAGGCACTATAAGCGCACTCAAAGGAGAGGTATGCCAATAAAAGTTCTCTTGGTCGAAGATAATCCCGGTGATGTCCGGCTGACGCGGGAAGTTCTGCTTGCTACCAATCGTTCCATTCATTTGCTCGTGGCTAACGACGGCGAGGAAGCTGTGGCCATGCTCAAACGCGATGGATCAAAAGCCCTTGCGCCGCGTCCTGATCTCATTCTGCTGGACCTAAATCTCCCTAAAATGGATGGCCGCGAGGTTCTGGCTCGCATCAAAGCGGATGCGGACTTGAAAACTATTCCTACTGTTGTTCTGACCACTTCTGACGCTGAACTGGACATTGCGAAGAGCTATCAACTTCAGGCCAATTGCTACCTCACCAAGCCTGTGCAGTTGGACGCCTTTGAGAGCATTGTGAGGAGCATCAATAATTTTTGGCTGACACGGGTTAAGTTGCCAGCGCAGCAGCAGTCTGCGTGAACGGCTCGAACCGCGGACCTTTGAGCTTTTTCTGTTTCACGGCGTCAGCCGCGCAAAGGCGCCGGTCTACGTGAGGGGAAGAGCGCATGCCGCCCGAAGCAAGTATGCAGCGCCTTCCTGCAGGCACGCCGCATGTAGGACAAGGGACAGAAGACAATTGTTTGGGCGTCATTTCTCTAATTTTCATTCGATTAGGATGCGACGAGAAGCATTTAATCGTCTGTTCACAATTGCACACCCGCTGTAGTCACATCTCTGATCGACAAGATATTTTCGCGGCGAGTTATTGTAATCCCCGCCATCAAATTCCTCGCCGTTCGCAGCTGAGCGCCAGAAATACCCGCCGTTCTAAAGTAGAGGACAGAGGTAAACAGGACACTTCTCCAGTTTGCTTTTTCTCAGACCACGGCCAACAATAACGATTGCGGTGCTATTCGGCCGTTCGCTAAGGAGTTGGCTATGCCTGAAGCTGTGATCGTTTCTTCAGTTCGCACACCTGTAGGAAAAGCATTTAAAGGATCTTTGCGGGCGACGCGTCCTGACGATTTGGCGGCGCTTGCCATTAAGGAAGCGCTGGCGCGCGTGCCGGGACTGGACGCGAAGGAAATTGACGACGTTATTCTTGGCTGCGCTATGCCTGAAGGAGAACAGGGGATGAACGTGGCGCGGATCGCCGCACTGCGCGCGGGGCTGCCAACCGAAACTTCGGCCATGACTATAAATCGCTTCTGTTCTTCGGGATTGCAGGCAATTGCCATTGCCGCGGACCGGATTCGTGCGGGATCAGCGCAGGTGATTGTGGCGGGTGGAACGGAATCGATGACCATGGTGCCGATGGGTGGCAATAAGGTTTCGCCGAATCCTTGGCTAGTGGATCACAATCCGGATGCGTACCTGAATATGGGGCTCGGGACGGAGAATATCGCGCGGAAATTCGGGATCACGCGCGAGCAGGCGGACCAGTTTTCTGTTGATTCGCACAAGAAGGCGCTGTCAGCGATTGCTGCGGGGCATTTCAAGGACGAGACGTTTCCGCTGGAAGTGAAGATCACCGCTGTGCCGAACGGCAATGGGAGTGCTTCGGGAAGTGCAAAGGGAAAGGCTGCGGCAAAAGCAGCGACGCAAACTTTTACATTTGAAACTGACGAAGGACCTCGCGCGGACACTTCGCTTGAGGCGCTCGCGAAGTTAAAGCCGGCGTTTCACGTGAAAGGAACGGTGACTGCGGGGAATAGTTCGCAGATGAGCGACGGAGCTGCGGCGGCAGTGGTGATGAGCGAAGAACGCGCGAAAGCGCTGGGCCTTAAACCGCTGGCGCGTTTTGTTGCGTATGCCACGGCCGGCGTTTTGCCAGAGGAGTTTGGGATTGGGCCGGTGGCGGCAATTCCAAAAGTGTTGAAGCTGGCGGGGCTGACGCTAAATGACATCGCTGTATTCGAATTGAACGAAGCCTTTGCGGCGCAATCGCTAGCCGTGATCCAGCAAGCGGAGCTTGATCCCACTCGGGTCAATCCAAATGGAGGCGCCATCGCGCTTGGCCATCCGCTGGGGTGCACGGGCGCCAAACTTACGGCGACCATTCTGCGCGAATTGCAGCGGCGCAATGCGCGGTACGGCATGGTGACCATGTGCATCGGCGGCGGCATGGGAGCCGCAGGAATTTTAGAGCGCCTATAAAATATAAAGCGCGATTTGAGACGTGGTCTCGACTCACTGCTCCTGAATTTCCTTCAGGCGCTGGCTTTGCCTTGAGCCAACGCGCTCGCAAGTCTCTCGACGGCTCGCTCCATCTGAACTTCGAGTTCCTTGGCCTTTTCTGCACTTAATCCCCAGCCGCAGCCGCGCACACATAGCATTTTTTGCGGTCCCATCGAAAATGCCTTCAATTCCAATACGCCGTGAATTTCGTCCCAACCAAGCGTAGTCTCGCGCTTTGTCTTGGCGAGAACTCGGCCGCTGGCCTTGCCGCCTTCTTGAAGTTCCAGCCCGAAGCTTTCTCCCACTTCGCCATATTCGCCGCTCTTCGTTAGCCATTTTTTCAGGCCGGCTGAGGTGCGATGAAAAGGGACAACCTCCTCGAACGAAAACTCAGCCGGCCTCACGACCAGAAACGATCTGCGGGAAGTTCCGAAATAATTTTCAAGATAATGTTTCAGCAGGGCCAAAGCCATGCGCCAGCCGGAATCGGTTCCTTCAAACTCCTCATTCCATTCCGAGCCCTCGCGGAAACCTGAATTCACTAGCCGGATGACAGTTTCTCCGCCTTCTTTGGAGATGGTGACTTCGAGGATTCCCGGATTCATTCCTGGAGGAGGATTCCAGCGGATCGCGAATTTCTCCGCGGGCTGCGCGATCAACACTTCATAAGGAATCCGGTAATTGAATTTTTCGAAGATCCAGGTGATCGTCGCGCCGGGCTCAGCTTTGCCTTCGGCGCGGTCGACAAACCAGTGAGCGATTTTTTCCGGGTCGGCCCATGCGTCATAGGCTTGTTGGGGTGTGGCTTTTGTGCGGACCTCGGCGCGGATGATCCGGCCAATATGCTCGATCAACTCGTGCTCGACCGGCTTGCTCGCTGGCTTATCAGTCATGACGCGCTCCCCTTTGTGTCGGTGGCCGGCGGCGGAGATTCCAGGCCCGTCGAAGGCGGAATCGGATAGCAGCCGACGACCAGGCGGAACGGCCGACCCTCCGCAGGCGAGCCATCTGACTTGGTAAAGGGCGAACTATGCCGACCGGCCACTTCTACAACCGCACGCTCAAGTTCTGCAGTGAAAGCGGCACGCTGGTCTGGCGAAATGAACCGTAATTCCGTATTGATCGAGAGAGTGGCAAGCCGCTTCCCCGCCGTTGCGGCAAGCTCCGCGGAACGCGCCAGCTCCAACTGCAGCTTCGAAGCCAGCCCTAAGCAAATACTTCGCCGAAAATGTGTCCGCGACTTGAGCGGGGTCGGCAGCGAGTTTGCCGAGCAATTCCGGCGACAAGACATAGCCACGAGCAGTCGCTACATAGCATTGCTCGAAAAGATGACGACGGCGTCGGCGGCCAGCGCGAGCCAAGAATCGTGCACGGGCGAGTTCGCGAACATGGTAGTTCACCGTCTGCCTGGGAAGCTTCATGCGCCGTGCGACGCCGGTTGCGGAATCTGGCTCAAGCAGAGCCGCGAGAATCTTCAGCCGGAGCGGATGATGAAGGAGTATGGCGGCCTGGGAAGGTTCGCGAACAAAGTCGAGTTCCAACCCAGACGAGGCTTCAGAATTCTGCGGATGCGTGCTGGGGATCTTCCAACTGCCGCTGCGGGTGATACGCATGATTCTAAGCAGGTCTCCAAACAGGGCGCAGAGGTAGTTTTCAATGGACCAGCTATTTTGTCAAGACCTGTTTTTAGGTCTATATAGCGAACGCTCGCAAGGACTCCTCGGGGATCTTACCGGTACCTAAATTCGCCGCTTTAACGCTGTTTACCTGCCCCTATTCGGAGGAGTAAAATGAGTTGTTCAGCAGGATTTCAAGCATTATCCAGTGGGTGTTTGAAACGCCCCCGTAAGGGCGTGTTTTCCAGATACCTTGCCGGCAGGCGAGTGCAAGCAGGGCGACAAGGAGACCATGATGGCCACCGCAACGATCAGCAAACCAGCCGCTAAGGGCGGCAGTTTTCTCCTCGAGACACCCCTTCCTCAGGACGTCTTTACACCTGCGGACCTCACCGACGACCAGAAGTTAATCGGCCAGACTGCGGAGGAATTTGTCGTCAAGGAAGTGCTTCCCCTCGTGAAAGACCTGGAGAACAAGAAGCCTGGGCTTATGCCGGAACTGGTCAAAAAAGCTGGAGAAGTTGGCCTGCTAGGCGGCGGAATTCCGGAGGAATATGGAGGGGCCGGCCTCGACAAAATCGCTACGACCGTGCTCACCGAAAAGCTTTCTATTTATGGCGGATTCGCTGTTACCCATGGCGCGCATTCGGGCATCGGAAGCCTTCCTATCGTGTATTTCGGAAACGAAGACCAAAAGAAAAAGTATCTACCCAAGCTGGCCACCGGCGAATGGATCGGCGCCTACTGTCTTTCCGAGCCGCAGGCTGGATCTGACTCGCAGAACTCTCTCACTCGCGCAGAACTGAATGCCGAAGGCACGCACTACATTTTAAATGGCCAGAAAATGTGGATTACCAACGGCGGATTCGCCGATATTTACATCGTATTCGCGAAAATCAATGGAGAAAAATTCACTGCCTTCATCGTGGAACGAACTTTTCCTGGATTCAAGCCCGGCAACGAAGAGCACAAAATGGGCATTCACGGCAGTTCGACGACGCCCATCTTCCTCGAGAATTGCAAGGTGCCCAAAGAGAATGTCCTGCACGAAATCGGCCGCGGCCACATCGTGGCGTTCAACATTTTGAACGCCGGCCGCTTTACCCTTGGGGCATCCGCTGTTGGCGGCTCAAAGCGCGTGCTGCAAGATTCTTCCAAATATGCGAAAGAGAGAAAGGCTTTTGGCAAATCCATCGGCGATTTCGGCTTGATGAAGGAAAAGCTGGCGGAAATGGCCATTCAGATTTACGGCGTGGAGTCCATGGTTTTTCGCTCGGCTGGGAACATCGAAGCTGCGATGGTGGCGGCATCGGGCTCGGGAGACAAAATCCAGAACACTATGAAGGTCCTGGAGGAGTACGCGATCGAAAGCTCTATCGCGAAAGTCTATGGAAGCGAGATGCTGGACTTTGTCGTCGACGAAGGTGTGCAAATTTTCGGGGGCTACGGCTTTCACGAGGACTACCCGGTGTGTCGCGCGTATCGCGATTCACGCATCAACAGAATCTTTGAAGGCACCAATGAAATCAATCGCATGCTGATTATCAGCATGCTGATGAAGCGAGCCATGGGCGGCCAGCTTGCGCTGATTCCCGCGGCGATGAAGTTGGCGGATGAAATTCTCGCGGGTCCTTCATTCGAAGAAGCGCCGGAAGGCGTGCTAGCGGATGAAGCTCGCGTTGTTGCGAACGCGAAAAAGATGTTTCTGCAGGCCGCTGGCGGCGCGGTCCAGAAATTCCGTGAAAAGCTCGCTGAAGAGCAGGAATTGATCGGCGCGCTTTCAAATGTCGTGATGGAAGTCTACGCGATGGAGTCCGCGCTGCTTCGCGCGCAAAAGGCGGCCGCAGCGAAAGGCGAAGCGGCGACGCAAACCATGATTGACGCGGCGCGGGTGCTGATCTCGGACGCGGCGGAACGTGTCGAACACGAAGCGAAGCGCGCCATCGCGGCAGTTCATGAGGGAGACATGCTCACCACGCAGATGGCGGTGTTGAAGCGCTTCGCCAAGCGCGCTCCGGTCGATACGATTGCGCTCCGCAGGCACGTCGCTGCCGCTGTACAATCGCAAGATCGCTATCCATTCGAAAACCGCTAAGAATCCGGCGTGGCTGCGCTCGGCATCATTGAAAAGTGAGTAAAAGCGCCAAATAGCTTGCGTTTGCGCAGGCACTTTTGTCTTCTATCGGAAAGATTTCAGAGATCTGTCCTGCTTCTTTGTGTACAGACCCCCAATCTCGCCATTTGCGGCCCGCGTATTCTTGCTAACGTTGATCAAGCTCAATGTGGTTTTGCCAAATTAATCCAACTTCCGTCAGTAAAAAGGGTCAAGTCATGAAACGACTCGCACTCGTTACGCTTGCCGCAGTGCTCTTTTCCAGCGCACCATTCGCCCAGGAAAAAACTCTGAGTGTGGACGAAATTCGAATCAAGCAACTCGAGCGCGCCTGGAATCAAGCCGAGGCCAAGCAGGAGGTCAAAGAAGTCTCTTCCCTTCTCGCCGATACGCTCGTTTATACCGATTACGATGGCTCGTTCATGAACAAATCTGAATACATGAAGTGGGTCGCTGCTCCACAGCAAAAAGCGGATCATCTTTACGACGAAGGCCTGAGCGTTCAGTTGTACGGTGACGCCGCCATAGCCACCGGTATTTATCGTGAGACAGGAACCAACAAGGGCAAGCCCTACACGATCCGTTCGCGTTTCACAGACACCTGGATTAAACGTAACGATGCCTGGCTCTGCGTGGCTAGCCACAGCACGCTTATCCCATCCAAATGATCTGGCGATACCAGTCTATTTTGCGAACCGCCGAACGCTGAAGGAAATGGGCAGCCCGATCACGGCCATGTGCACAACCAGCCCTAGAATCAGGTCGTGAAGTTTATAAGGGCCCCTGGAATGAAGCGCGGAGAGGGGCAAAACGACAAGATTCATCACTTCTTGTACCGCGCCGCCAAAGAACAAACCGCACACCAGTGGGTGTTCCGTCATAAAAGCTAACTTGCGGCTTGCCCCGTAATATACAGCCGCTGCTGAGCAAGCAATAAAGAAGTGTAGGAACACCCCAAGAATGTAGGTGCCGGCGCCTCCCTGAAAAGCCTGCCGCCCTAGCAGCCCGCCGGCAATCACAAGTGGAATGTCCCACCCAAACAGGATGCAAGCCTGCAAAAGATCCAATGTCCCGGCAATCCCGCCGCCCACGGCGATTGCCATTAGTGCGTTTCTTTTCCCCGCTGCTACGCGTGCAGAATCTTCGGTCATTCGATTTCCCCTCGTTTACCCGTGATTTGATTGCCGCGCTGGGTTCGGCCATCACAATACGCTGCTGAAACCATGGAAGTCCTGAGCGTTTTCTGAAATCCGCTGAATACTTCTGAAATCGCGCCCGATTAAGGACAGCTTGGATGGGATAGGGGTGCTAAACGCAGACGAGCGAGAGCGCTGTCGGCCTTTTCAGGCAGTGTTGGTATACTTGGCGGGCGCAGCTTTTCTATTCAGAGACTCAGCGCAATAACCTATCCCGCATGGAACACCCATCTACGACAACGCTTCGCATCGGAGATTGGTGCGTCAATCCGAACTCCGGCCAGATTTCACGAAATGGTGAGTCGGCTCGGGTAGAGGTGCGGACCATGCGACTGCTGATGTGCCTCGCCGACCATGCCGGGGAGGTTGTCAGCATTGATGATCTGCTTGACAAAGTCTGGTCAGACGTCACCGTCGCTCCGGACTCCGTCTATCAGGCGGTAGCATCGCTCAGACGCGTGCTCGGCGACAACCCAAAGCAGCCCACATACATCGAGACCGTGCCGCGGCTAGGCTATCGAATGGTGGCGAAGGTCAGTCCCTGGACGGATCAGCCCGTCACGCAAACCAGCGCCGAAACCAATATACAGACTCTCGCCTTGCAAACGTCCGTCCGTGAACAACCAGCTTCGACGACCAATTCGCCCGATGAGCCGAAGAAATCCGCATCGCGCCCTCAGACTGGCTTGACGCTGGCCGCCGGCATAGCACTTTGCCTCTTGCTCGTCGTCGCTCTCGTCGTCTATGGCAAGTTCGCGAAGAACAATAGCTTAGCCTCGTCCACCAATGGCACAGCCGAAGCTCTTGCTGCGCAGGCAGAGAAATCCATCGCTGTGCTGCCATTTCTCGACCTGACCGACGCAATGAACGAAGAGCCCTTCGCTGACGGTATGACCGAGGAGCTGATCGACAAACTCAGCAAAATCCCCGGCCTTCGGGTGCCGAGTGCTACGTCATCATTCTATTTCAAGGGCAAGCTATGGCCGCGTTCCCATGGGACTCCGCAAATGACCGTAGCCGACATCGCGAAGGCACTTGGTGTCGCTTATGTTCTCGATGGAAGCGTGCGCAAGTCAGGCACGAGGCTGCGGGTCGACGCACGGTTGATTCGTGCCAACAATGGCTTCGTTATCTGGTCGGAATCCTACGATCGGCCGTTCGACGACATCTTGATGGTCCAGGACGATATCGCAGGTGAAGTAGCGAAAGCGCTGCAGACTTCCATCGGGACAAAGACGGACTAGGTTAGATTGCTAGGTCGCAATCTGTACGAGTTCGGGCTTTTTGCCAGTGCGGGGGCCGTTAGAGTCCCAGCGGGAAGGCCCCTTTTCGCGACGTCGCAAACGGTTGACGAAGGAACCGACACCAACAGAACTGCCCACAAAATGTCCGACGCGGAGCGGGCCCGCAACTTTGACGGTGCGAATCCAGTGCAGGCCACTGCTCGCCGCACATCCGCATTCCGCGCAGTTGGGAGTACCACCGAAAACGCAAGGCTCGACGCGCGTCTCCAAATCCGCGGAATAGTTTGCGGACATTTTTGCAAAAAGACAGTCGGCTGGGTTCTTCGGGAGGACGGAGGAATGCTCGCGCAATGCCATCGTTCATTAAGAACTTGGGGTATTTCCGCGCCAAAGGAGGCAATGCGCGAGCTATCTCTTGCCGGTTTTCCACCGTCAGCTTTTCTGCGCTTTCCTCACCGATCTGAGGCGTATACAGGCTCACCCAAATGCGATCGACTTCAGGACGGGCATTCCAAAACGAGACGTAGTCTTCCAAATAGCCTGGGCGCTCGAGCATAGGACGAGTGATCACCCAATGGATGTTCACTTTACGGCCATCAATATTTTTTAGGATGCGCTCATACGTCGCAGGCTTCCGTCGGATGTCATGATGTTCTGGCAAACCGTCGACAGAAATGGTGACGCGAACGCGCGGCAGATCCATCCATTCCATCGGGATTGGGATTACACCGCTGGTGACGACCAGCGAAAAGATATTCATCGCGCTTAGCGCTGGCAAGATGGCGCTCAACTCCCGATGGCGGACCATCGGCTCTCCGCCCACCAAGGACACGTGCATGGGCCGGTTTTTCCGGACCAAGTCCAGAACGCCATTGACGAGCGCATCGCCGCGAAAGTCGTTCAGCTCGGTAAGGAGTTTGCCATCGCCAAGGTGCGTATCGCCGTACGCGTAGCAACCAGGACAACTGAGAGGGCATTCGCGCGTGATCTCAATGGAAAGCATCGGCGCTTTGCCGCCAAGGATTTTTCCCCAAGCGCTCATGATCTCGCGCGGCGTAATACTTGGATTTGGTTGAGCAGTGGGCATACCAGTTTGATGCTTGGGGATGGTTCTTGGCTGCATGCTTGATGAGGGACGAAATTATTGCTTTGCATTCAAACGATTCAAAATACAGCGACGCCAAACGTGGAAAATCCCCAGAAGAATGCGGAATATCCTCTATGCAGACGCGGTTAGTGGGGAACGTATGAGGCCCGTTAGCCCCGTGCATGCCAAGACACTTACCCGGAATCGGGGCGGTAGCCGTCTACCAATTCGGTTAAACTGGGCCCTTAGCATCATCCATCTATAAAACTGAAAGAGAACGAGCAGGAATGCCCCGAAAGCTCCTCATTCTTGCAGCCACCCTTGTCGGTGCCCAACTTGCGCAAGTGTTGATTCTCGGGGTGTCTCCCGCAGGCACTTTAATCGCGAATCTGGTCGAAGTTTCAGCCAGTGCTCTGGCAGCGGTGATGTGTTTTGGAGCGTCGCGGCGCGCGCGCGGAATGGCTCGCCCGTTTTGGACATTGGTGGGATGCGGAATGGCAGCCTGGGGTGTCGCAAACCTAGGCTGGATGTACCACGAGCTTGTTCTTCATACGAAGCCGGCACCGGATTCCGTGGTGCAATTCCTCTTCAGCGTGGAGGGGATTTTCTTTGCGACGGTGATGTTCCTTGATCAAGAGAAGGATTCCGACCGATTTGAACCCGAGTTTCTTTTGGATTTCACGCAAATCGCGATCGTCTTCTTTTTTATATTTCTTGGCCTGTATTATGTGCCGTCGCCTCAGCTCCACCAACAGGGCGGCATATCGCGCGGGCTTTGGATGGAGTTTGGTGAAGAGATCACCATTCTCGCGCTTGCCTGTTTTCAGATTGCCAGGGCGCGCACGCTTCCCATTCGCAATTTATATGCGGGTTTTGCTCTCTTTTTCTTCGTTTTCATGGCGAGCTCGGCCTTCGCTGATTATCATCAGTCCATTCAAAGGACACAAACCGGCACTCTGCTTGATCTCTGCTGGACGCTGCCGTTTATTTGGGGCGCAATCTGGGCCGCGCGATGGCAACCTTCGCCAGCCGCGCAGACCGCGCGCCAGCCGCGGCGAAGTTCCTTTAGCGGCGTGCTGCTAACTAACGCAATATTCGTGCTGGCGCCGCTGATTGTTCTGGTGCAGGTGGCGCAATTCCCTTCCGAGTGGCGTGTTCTTCGGTTTTCGCTTCTTGGCGTCTCCATTCTGTGTTTCGCCGCGCGGATTGGCTTCAGCGGATACCGGGAAGCAAGAACAGCGGAGACGGTGCGGCGGCAGGCGCTGGCCATGGATGCTGCAGCGGATGGAATCTCGATTCTGGCAGAGGACGGAAAGCACATTTACGTCAATACAGCGTTCGCGCGGATGATGGGGCACGAAAGTCCGGAGACCATGCTGGGCCTCACGTGGCGGCAAATTTACGATCCGCGCGACATCGCACAGTTTGAGCAGCAGGTTCGGAAATCTCTTGGGCCGGAAGGTAAGTGGTCCGGGCAAATCAACCTGCGGCGACGGGATGGAACCATTATTCCTGTGGAGATGGCGATCACTTCCCTCGCCAACGGCGTTACCGCATGCATCGGCCACGATATTAGCGCGCGAAAGGAAGCCGAGAAGGCGCGAGTCGAGGCTGAAAATAAGTACCGCACCCTGGTGGAACAGGTCGCGGCGATCAGCTATATCGCGGAACTCGGCATTCACGGCCAATGGCACTACATCAGCCCGCAGGTCGAAGCAATAACGGGCTATTCACAGGATGAATGGCTGGCTAACTCTCGCGATTGGACCCGTCACATCCCGCAGGAAGATCACGGCGTGATTCAAGCGGCCGAAGATGCAAGCCTGCGCGGTGAGCGTTTTCAGGCTGAGTACCGGATCGTTCGTAAGGACGGCACGGTCATCTGGGTAAGCGACACGGCGGTAGTGGTTTCGGGAAGCTACAGCCATCCGGTAATGGAAGGGATCATCGTCGACATCACAGAGCGGAAGCTGCTGGAGAATCAATTGCAGCAATCGCGAAGGATGGAAGCGGTGGGGCGCCTTGCGGGCGGCATCGCGCACGACTTCAACAATCTTTTGACGATCATAAAAGGATATGCGGAGCTGGCAGAGCAACGCACCGCAATGCAGCCGGATCTGCGCGCGGACATTCAGCAGATTGAAAATGCGGCGGAACGCGCTTCGACGCTGATCCGGCAATTGCTCGCTTTCAGCCGAAGACAAGTGCTGCAGCCAAAGATTATCGATCTGAACGCCATTGTGCTGGGCCTGGATAAACTGCTGGGCCGCTTGATGGGTGAACACATCGAGATGGTGACGCGGTGCGGCGCAAACGTGGGACATGTAAAGGCTGATCCGGCTCAAGTCGAGCAAGTGATCATGAATCTGGTGGTGAATGCACGAGACGCGATGCCGAAGGGCGGGCGATTGACGGTCGAAACGGTCAACGTGGAGTTAGATTCGACCTACGCGCGCGATCACGTTTCCGTGAAACCCGGCTCTTACGTGATGCTGGCGGTCTCCGATAGCGGGATTGGCATGAGTCCCGAGACCGTGGCGCATATCTTCGAGCCGTTCTATACGACAAAGGGGAGTGGCCAGGGAACGGGGCTTGGGCTTTCCACCGTTTACGGCATCGTGAAGCAGAGCGGCGGATATATCTGGGTATACAGCGAACCGGGCAAAGGGAGCACGTTCAAGGTGTATCTGCCACGCGCTGCAGCGCAAGTGGAAGCCAAGCCGGAAGTCGTGCAACTTCCCGCAGCGGGCAAGGGCAGCGAGACGATTTTACTGGTCGAAGATGAAGAAGCTGTGCGCGAACTTGCCAGCAGAATTCTTTCCGCCAAGGGATATTCGGTGGTGGCCGCGAAGAGTACGAAGGAAGCGGAGCAGTTGGCCGAAAAGCGCGGCGTGAAAATTCATCTCTTGTTGACGGACATTATTATGCCGGGGACGAGCGGGCGTGAACTGGCTCAGCGGATTACCGCGCGTCATCCTGGAACGCGCGTGCTTTATATGTCTGGGTATACTGACAATGTTTTAGCTCAGGGCGGTGTGCTGGAGGCGGGGTTGTCTTTCTTGCAAAAACCATTTACGCCTGGGGCGCTTGTGCAAAAAGTGCGCGATGTGCTGGATAGTCCTGTGCACGCAAAATAGTGCTCGCATCCTGCACTGGCGCGTATTATTGCGCTGCCCCAAATATTAAGTCGGGCGGGTTGGTGAGAAAAGCGGCAGCAGAGCTGCCGCACTCCAGATCGCCCGTTCATTGCTTATCCGCCAAGTGGATCGTCTTGCCTGTGACGGCGGATTGGCGCGCAGCGTCTAAAATCTCCGTGACAATTATGTTTGTTTCGAGCGAAGAGAGTCCTCGCGGTTGCATTCCATCCAGAACTACTGCTCTTAAATAATTCACGGAATCGCTTTCTTGAGAGTCGAGCGGCTTGGCATCTATAAGCTTCTCGTCTTGCTTTGCCAGGCGGACGCGGACGGCGTCACGCTTGACGGTGACGGCGTAGCCCGTCTGGCCGTAGACTTCCATGTCCTTGCGATCGAAGGGCCAGTTCCAGGAAGCTTGCAGAATCGCCTGAGCTTTCGGATAGGTCAGAACAATTGTGGCCTCGTCGTCCACTCGTGAATAAATGTCCGGCTTAATGCGCTGCGTGACAGCGGTGACTGTGTCGGGCCTGTGATTGTCCATGAGCCAGGTCATTAGATCGGCGCCATAGCAGCCGAAATCGAAGAGGGCGCCTGCGCCGTTGAGTTTCGGATCGGTGAGCCAGTTGAGGAACCAGGGCTCGACGTTTATTTCTTTCGGACCGGAATGTCCGTCGTGGACGACAACTTTTCGTATGTCGCCGATAGCATTTTCATGGACGAGATCGTAAGCGGCCCGATTGCTGCGGTACCAGGTGGTTTCATAATTTACCAGCACTTGAATTTTTCCGCGCTGCGCGGCGGCTTGCATGGCGAGAGCCTCTTCGAGGCTTACGGCTAGAGGCTTTTCCATCATTACGGGGACGCCATGGCGGGCGCAGGCTTCGACTACGCTGCGATGATCGAATGTATTTGTGTAGGCGAGCACCGCTTGCGGCTTAGTCTTCTCGATCATCTCGTCGACGCTGGCAAAGAAGATGTTGTGCGGTAACGAGAACTTTGATTCGTAGAACGCAGCGAGTTTGGCGTCTGCTTCGGCGATGCCGACGATCTGGATGTCAGTGCGATGCTGGTTCTGCTGGAGAAAGCCGCCGACGTGTCCGTGAACGAGCCCGGCGATGCCGACGCGGAGTGGCGCCGCGGACGGTGTTGCTGATTGGGGCGATTGCTGCGCCGAAGCTGTGGAGGCAGAGAAAATCGCGAGTGCTGCGGTCAAGAATAGGGCGGTAGCGAAAGTGTGGCGCATGAATATCCCTCGAATTCGGAGACATCCTAACATTAAGAGCGCGTGCATCCTGTGGACGGATGTATCGGCGGCGACTCTAGGTGACCTCCATGTGAAGGTAAAGCTCTGGCCTCCCCCTTTTTTGTAAACGCGGATTCTAAAGGACTTAGCTTTCCTGCAAAGCGTTTATAATCATTAGCTTGGGGACGTCTTTGCAAGTGTTGATTCTAAGTGGCTTGGGGGTTAACCATAACCGCTCAGTTTGGGGAGTGGATCGGCTACTGGAACGCCGACACGGAGGCCGGCGAGTTTTTTGGATCGACGAATCCAGATGGCAAAAATCAAAAAGCGGCAGCAGAGCTGCCGCACTCCAAATGACGGAGAACTACCGGTTGGAATTATAGTCTTGCGCTGCGGCGGTGCCAACTGGCCTTGTGGGCATGGAGTTTTGCGGCGGCCAGTTATTTATCTGGCTTATCAGAGACAGGCTCTCCGGCATTTTTGGGTTTCGAAATGGTGGAGAGAGTTTCGACATTGAAGCGCTTGTAGTCGGAGTAACGGGTTACGGCGTTGACGTTGAAGCCTTTCATTAGAAGGACGCGGACGCCAACGTGGGCTTCTTCGTAGGTGGGGAGCCAGACTTCGTTGTTGAAATAGGACTGCTCGAAGACGAAGCTGGTGCCTTTTTGGAGATTGGCGAGAAGGCCGCCGGCGACGCGGAAGTCGCCGACGAAATAGGCTTCGAGGCGAGCGACTTCGTGAGCCTGCTCGTCGATCCAGATAACGCCGGCGAGTTCGTGGACGATTCTTTCCACCATATTGTGAGGATGGAATTCGGGATTGGGCTCGAAGTCGAAGACGAGAACGTCCTGTCCGCGAAAGCGCTCACGGCGCGGGTTGACGAACTGGGCGGCGCGGAGGAAGGTTTCGATGCCGACGTCATCGTCGTCCTTATCTTTCTTTCCTTCTTCTTTTGCTTTTTCGTCCTTGGTCTCTTTTTTGGCTTCGCGTTTTTGGATTTCGGCGATTTCTTTCTGGGTTTTTTCGTTTTCTTTCTTTTGTTCTTCGTCGCTGAGTGGCTTGTTGTCTTTCTTGACGAGAGTCGAGACTTCATCGCCATTTAGATAAAAGAAGGTGTATTCGTTCACTTCGGTCTTTTTCACTTTGCCATCTTTTTCAAAATCGGTTTCTTCTTCGACGCGTGTGCCGGCGTAATTCTCGCGGATTTTGTCAGCGGCTTTCTGATTTTCGTCGATTTCCTTGAAAAGGGCTTTGAGGTCGGGGAGCTTGACTTGGGATTTTATGGGGAAGTCGAAAGTGCGTTCGCCGACGGTTTCGTTGATAGAAGCGCGGGTGATGTTAATGGAGTAGGTGTCAGGGCCGCGATGGAGCTCGATTTTGTAGGGAAGCTTGACGCCGTGGACGGTACGGTAATCGCCGTAGAAAATTTCCTGTTCGAAGCCGGCGACGGGAGCGGATTCTTTGACGAGGAGATGGGATTGCGGATCGAAGAAAAGTTCGCGGCGGATGTTGGATGTGGTGGTGAGTTCAAGTTGGAGAGCGTCTTTGCCGCGGACCTGGGCGTGGCCGATGAAGGCGATGGCGAGCTTGTGTTTTTTGAGATCGAGGAGGCGGGAGTTGTAGTAGAGCGATGCGGCTTCGAGTTGCTGGCCTTGCTGGCCGAGAAGAGTGGAGAGTTCGCCGCTCGGGGATTGGTGCCAGGCGGATTTACCGTTGTAGGCTTCGATAAGAGGTTTATCGCCGAGGACGAATTCGGAGTAGTAGCGGTTGGGGAGTTTGAGGCTGAAGGTATAGGTGGAGGGCTTACCGTCAGCGGGATTGCTGAAGGCACCTTCAAGGGTTTCGGTCTGGATCTTGGAGAGGGCTTTGCTGCCGCCGGCGGCTTTGATGTAGTCGGAGACGATCTTGGAGGGATCCTGAGCTTGCGCGTAAAGAAGCGGGCAGGCGAGCGAGAGCGCCAGCAGGATGGATTTTGTCGGGCCGCGCATAGGGACCTCTCTTACTTGTAGACGTGGTTGGATGCGGAAAATTACGACCGCGGGCGAAAATTTACATGGTGGCGCAGCCCTTCGAAGCTCAGGGTAAACATGCTGCGCCACTGCACGTGTCGGGTGCGCAAAAGCGGCAGCAGAGCTGCCGCACTCCATGGGGCTACTCGTAGCGCAGGGCTACTAGGGGATCGACTTGGGTGGCGCGACGGGCGGGGAAATAGGACGCGGCGATCGCGACAACTGTCAAGAGAACGGAGACGCCGATGAAGGTGAGAGGATCGTAGGCGCTGATGCCGAAAAGGAAACTTCGCAGGAGGCGCGTCAGCGCTAGTGCGGCCAGGAGACCAATTCCTACGCCGAGCAGTGCTAGACGGAACGCTTCGCCGACAATGATGCGAAATACGTCGCCCGGCTGGGCGCCCATCGTGACGCGGACGCCAATTTCGCTGGTGCGCTGCGTCACGGTGTAGGACATCACGCCATAGACTCCAACGCCAGAAAGCACCAGCGCTAACATGGCGAAGATTCCGATGAGCCATGCGCGGAAACGTGGTTGAGCTACCGTGGTGGCCATGTTTTGCTCCATGGTGCGCACTTTTACGAGCGGTTGATTGGGATCAATCTGCGCGAGCGCGCTGCGTAGCGCGGCGGTTTGCAGCGTGGGATCGCCTGAAGTGCGCATCACGACGGAAAGCTGAAAGACCGGGAGGACCAAATCCGCCTGGCGGTAGGGCAAGTACATTTCCGATTGCGGATCGATGCCGAGGCCGGGGAGAACGTCGCCAACGACGCCGACGATTTCCATTGTTGGCACATCTTGCTCGGCGGTTGCTCCGAGTTGGAGGCGCTTGCCGATCGGATTTTCGTTGGGGAAAAAAGTGGTGACCATTGTCTTGTTGATGACGACGACTGCAGGCGAGTGTTCGTTGTCGGCAGGCGTGAAGAGTCGCCCTTGCAGAAGCGGTACGCCGAGCGTTTCGAGATAGTTAGGCGTGATGGTGCGATAACCCGCGGCGATGAACTCTTTGGGAGATTTAGGCGGATGGCCGGTGATATTGAAGTGGATGATGCTGCCTCCGCCGCTTACGGGAAGAAACGAGGCGGCGGCTGCGGAGCGAACGCCCGGAAGCGTTCTGGCGCGTTCGACCAGACGATCAAAGAATTGGTAACGGTCTTCGGGCTTGGCGTAGGCCGTGAGCGAAAGAGGAATATCGGCGACGAAAAGATGATCGGGCTGAAACCCTGGAGGGACTTCCTGGAGACGGGAAAAACTGCGTAAGAGCAAGCCGGAGCCGACCAGAAGCAAGAGGGCCAACGCGATTTCCATGGCGACCAGCGCGCCGCGAAGGCGATGCTGGCCAGGACCGGAGGTCGAACCGCGCGAACCTTCGTTGAGAGCTTCGCGCAAATCCAGCTTGGCGGTGCGGAGAGCTGGGACAATGCCGAAGAGCAAGCCAGTAAGCAGCGCGACTGCAGCGGTGAAGACGAGCACGCCGGGATCGAGGCCGATGGGAGCGCCCTGCGGGACACTACCGGAGGCAATTTTCAGAAGAGGGCCGATCGAAGCCCAGGCGATGAATATGCCAAGCACACCTCCCGCCAGCGAGAGCATGATGCTTTCGGTCAAGAGCTGGCGAATGACGCGGCCGCGGCCTGCGCCCAGGGCTGTGCGGATGGCGACTTCCCTGCCGCGCGAGGCTGAGCGCGCGAGTAAGAGATTCGCTACGTTGACGCAAGCGATGAGCAAAACAAAACTAACAGCACCGAGCAAGAGCAGAAGGGCGGGGCGCGAGTTCTGAACGATTTGATCCTGGAGGCCAACGACGTTGGCGCTAGTACCGGTGTTGTAAAGAGGATATTGCTGCTCGAGGCGTTTGGTAACCCCGATCATTTCGGTGTTGGCTTGCTCTTTGGAGACGCCGGGTTTCAGACGAGCGAGAGCGAGAATACCCGGATGCCAGTTGCGATCTTGCGGCAGCGTGGCAGCCCATGGAGCGAAAGGAAGAAAAATGTCGGCGGACTGGAACACCTGAAAACCCGCGGGAAGAACGCCGACGACAGTATAGGGGCGCGTGTCGAGATTGATGGGCTTGCCGAGAATTTCCGTGGAGCCGCCGAAGCGCCGCTGCCAAAGGCCATAACTGAGAAGAACTACCGGTGTGCCGCCGGCACGATCCTCTTCGGGGAGGAACGTGCGGCCGATCAGGGCGTTGATGCCGAGCATGGAGAAAAGACCGGCGGTGGTCATCTGGACGTTCAGGCGCTCGGGTTCGCCGGCGCCCGTGAGAGTGATGGCGCCGGAACGGACGGCTTGCATGCGTTCAAAAGAGTTGGATTGGTCGCGCCAGTCGCTGAAGTTTTCGTAGGAGGTGCTGACCACGGGGAAAGGGCTTTTTTCGGCGATCAGAACGAGGCGGGATGGGTCGCGAAAAGGGAGCGGGCGGAGGAGCACGCCGTTTACGACACTGAAGATGGCGGTGTTCGCGCCGATGCCGAGCGCGAGCGTGAGAACAGCGATCGTCGTGAAGCCGGGGCTTTTTGCGAGGAGCCGGAAGGCGAAGCGAATGTCTTGGAGCAGTGTCGACATGGTTTCTCCTGGCGCATGACTATATCTTAGTTTTCAGACGCGAGCTTTGGGGAAGAGTTACCACGAGAATAGTGAGGCGGAGAAGCTTGTAGGCGTGGGAGGTGAGAGTTGCGTTGATTTGTGAGGACAAACAAGGGAGGGGCCCTTACAGGGTAAACAAGCCCCTCACTACAGACGCTTTGGACGAATTGGCTTGGACGTTTTATGGCGCGCTGGATTTGGGCCGGTTTAGATATTTTTCGTAGAGGCGCTGGTGCCGGTTATCCATCGAGGTCTGCTGACCTTTGATGAAGAGGAACTTCACGTCGGTTGTGATCTCCAGCGGATCGCCGTTGGTCACGATGATGTTGGCGAGTTTTCCGGTTTCGAGTGTGCCGACTTGATCGGCCACGCCAAAAATTTCGGCTGGGTATATCGTGACGGCTTTTAGGGCTTCATCGTAGGGAAGACCGTAGGCAACGGCGTTCGCGGCTTGCTGGCCGAGACGACGTGCGAAGGAATTGTCAAAGCTGCCGAGGGCGAACTTCACGCCGGCAGCGGCGAGTTCCGCAGGTTGGGAAAGGAGACGATCGTACGCATCGTCTTCATCCGTCGGGAGAGTTAGAGTAGGCCGCAAGATCACGGGGATGCCCTTCGAACGTAGAAGATCCTTCGCTTTGTAGGCTTCCGCGCCGCCCGCGAGAATCATCTTTAATTTTTGCTTGTCGCAAAATTCGATGGCATTGCGAATATCGCGCGCGCGATCGGCAAAGACCAGCACCGGCAACTGGCCGCGGATGACCGGAGCCATCGCTTCGAGTTTCAAGTCGCGCTGATATTCTGCAGGGCCGCCGTGGCCCATGGCTTGTGCGTAGTGGCGGGCGCGATCGAGATATTCCGTCAGCTGAATGATCTGCTTGTCGTAGTCCTCTTTGGCTTCGGTGAATGGCTTGTTTTTTATCGAGAAGGTAGTGAAGTCGAAGGAGCGCGTCTCAATATCGGGCCAGCTTATGACCATGGCGACGCTTCGCTTGATCAGCATTTCGTTGATCGTCCATCCGGCGAGACTAATCGCGGAGGCTTGCCCGCCAATGACACCGCTTGATCCGCGCGTGTCAAAGCCGCCGCTGTCCGGGACGGCGAGGACTTCGGTAATTCCCGAGGCGCGTGTCACAGGAATGTGTTCGCTCGAAGGGAAGACCGCCGTCGCCGCAACGACGTCCGGGTTGTAGGCGCCGGTCTCGGTGGTATCGACCGTGGCGTTTACGGCGGAAATTTCGCTCATACCCATCTGCGTGATGGGATCGAAGAGGCCGGGATAAATCTGCAAGCCTTTGGCGTCGATGACTTGCGCGCCAGCGGGAACTTCCACGTTAGCGCCGACAGCGGCGATTTTGCCGTCACGAATGACGAGCGTGCCATTCTCAATGGGCGCGCCGGCCAGTGTGAAGATTTTTGCATGTGTTAGCGCGACAACAGATGGCGGTTGGGATTGCGCGGAAGAACCCAGAGAAACAACGCAAGCCGCTGTAGCCACTGTTATGAAGCGCAGAATCATTCCGATGCTCTTCACAGAGCACCTCCGGAAACGGCGTCCGTTTGCGGGGGCTTAGGCTTGTCTTCCGTCTTCTTTTCGTCAGGTTTGGCGCCGGACTTTTTGCCAATTTCAATGGTTGCGTCCGGCTTTTTCTCTCCGGCCTTCTTTTCCTTTTCCATTAGCGCTTTCTTTTCTTTTTCGAGAGCCGGGCGGTCGGCGATATCGCGCTTGCGATCAAAGTACACGCGGCCATCGATCAGCGTTTGCTGGACGACGGCGTAGGCGCTTAGCGGATCATGATTGTAGATGACCAGGTCGGCGTCTTTGCCGACGTCGATCGAGCCGACTCGCTTGTCGATGCCCAGTTGGATCGCAGGGTTGATGGTGACCAGCTTGAGCGCTTCGTCGTGCGAGAGTCCGCCATACTTTATGGTTTTCGCGGCTTCCTGATTGAGGTGCGTGGCTTCTTCGGCGTCGTCGGAGTTGATCGAGACGAGTACGCCGCGGCGCGTCATGATCGCCGCGTTGTAGGGGATCGCATCGTAGGCTTCTACTTTATAGGCCCACCAATCGGAAAACGTGGAAGCACCAGTCCCTGCGGCCGCAATTTCATCGGCTACCTTGTAGCCTTCAAGCACGTGTTGGAGCGTGCGAATCTTGAAGCCAAATTCCTTGGCAACGCGAAGCAGCATGAGAATTTCGTCTTCGCGGTAGCAATGCGCGTGAACGTAGCGCTTTCCTTCGAGAACTTCGACGAGAGGATCGAGGCGAAGATCGCGGCGCGGCGGAATTGCGCTTTTATCGCCGGCGGCCACGCGCTTGTCGTAATCCTCCCAGGCTTTCTTGTAGTCACGCGCCTCGACAAATGCGGTTCTGATGGTCTCTTCGACGCCCATGCGTGTAGTGGGATAACGCGGGGTTGAGCCCGGGATGCTGAAGTTGGAGCGCTTGGGATTCTCACCGAGCGCGAACTTGATGCCAGGAACCGCGCCCTCGAACGGGAGCTTCGAGGCGGGCAGCCCCCAGCGAAGCTTGATGACCACGGTCTGGCCGCCGATAGAGTTTGCGGAGCCGTGAAGAACATTGGCAACGGTTACGCCTCCGGCAAGGTCGCGATAGATATCGACGTCGTCGGGATTGAGGACGTCCGCGATATTTACGATCGACGAAACGGAAACGCTGCCTTCGTTCACGCTGCCGTCGACGGCAATGTGCGAGTGGCAATCGATGATGCCGGGCATAACGTACTGGCCTGCCGCATCGATCACCTGAGCATCTTTGGGCGCTTTGACGGAGGGCCCTACTTCCGCGATTTTGCCATCCTTAATAAGGATGGAGCCGTGTTCGATGATTCCGTGGGAAACCGTTAGGATGGTAGCGTTCTGGATCAGAATCACCGGCGGCGCGTCGGGCGGAGTGGCTGCCTGGGTGAGAAGAGGAAGCGCCAAGAAACTGAGTGCGCAAGCTATGGCGATTCGCGAACGATTATTAACGAGCATCGATGGAATCCTCACAGTGCACCCCCGGCGACAGATGAATCATTGCTTGACCGGCTGGAAATGCCGGGAGCGGCAGTCGCTTCGGCTTGCGCCGTAGGCTTGGTGCCCGTGAACTCGATCGAGTAACCCATAACGTCGATGGTGCCTTTCACGGTGTTGCCGTCCAAGGTGCCCGAGAAAACGACATCAGCTGGATTTCCTTCGATGGGAATGTTGATGGTGAAGCTGAATTTGTCGCCGCTCAGGTAGCCGCTGATAATGCTGGTCGTACCGCGCTTGCCGGTGGTCGTTCCTGAAAGAGTGCCATCGCTGGCCATATCCAGATTAAGAGTCGATTCTTCTGGTCCCTCGGGCGTCGTGTACGCGAGTTTCCACTTCCCCGCCATGGTTCCTTTGGGTGGATCTTTTGGCTTTTCCGGTTCGTGCGTCTCGAATCTTTTGCCATCGACAAAAACAAATTTGATCTTCGTCTTCTCGTCAAAAAGATTGCCATCGGTCACAACAAGATTTGCAATCTTGCCGGTCTCAATGGATCCGGTCCTATCGGCCACTCCGAAGATCTCCGCGGGCGTCAGCGTCAGCGCACGCAGCGCAGCATCGGGCGCCAGCCCTGCGTCGATGGATTTCTTCGCCGCCTTGATGATGTCTTTGGGAGCCGTGATTCCGCCGGAGTAAAACGCAAACGTAACGCCGGCTTTGGCGAGCGCGGCGGGGGAAGAAGGCGCCTTATCGCGGAAACGCAACGTGCGGAGCGAGGGCTTGTCGTCGGGGTCCGCGTCTTTGTCGGCTTCCGGCCATTTCAGATTGACGAGGACCGGAAGTTTTCTTTTATTCGCTCCGATTTCACCGGCGACTTCATAGGCCATTTGTCCGCCGTAAATAACGCCGGCGACATTCCAACGATCGGCCAGTTCAAGAGCGCGCCGGAGCTGGATCGAATTGTTCGCGGGAATCAGCACCAGCGTGTGGTCCTCCATTGCCTCGCCAAGTACAGCTTCCGTACGGTCGTAGCGTGGACGCGCGACGCCTCGGGGATTTTTTTCGTAGATAGCCAGAGCTGCAGTGCTCCAATCCGTGTCAATCCACACCTGGTGGACATACGCGAGAGCGCCCATCAGCGAGCCAGGAAAATTTCCGAATCCACCGCCGGGTTGCAAGGAAACGGGAAACGCTACCGGCGTCTTGACTACCATTTCGCTGGCGCGGTCACCTGCGAGATCGAGAACTGCAGCCTGCCCAGGGAACATTCCGCCCTTGGGGGCGGAGACGACCGTGGTGAAGCCGCCATTGCGCCAGCTTTCGATGCGCTTGTCGCTCAGGCTGACTTCATCGGCTGCGCTGCGCCACGGAGTGGTCGAAGGACGGTCTTCTGGCCCCCGAGAAATTTCACCTGTTGGAGCTCCACGTCGGCCTCCGCCTCCACCTTCAGTGCCTGGAGCGGGAGCCGCGGCGGGCAAGCCCACGTCCGTAAACGAATCAAAAAGCCCGGGATAAACCGTGAGGCCCTTGCCCTCGATAATCCATGCGTCCGGAGGAATGGCCACGTCCTTGCCAATTGCAGTGATGACGCCGCGGGCCATCACGATGGTGGCGTTCTCCACAGGCGGCCCGGACACCGAAACGATTTTGGCGCCACGAATGGCGAAGTATTGCGGCTCACCGCCCTGCGCGCGCAATTGAGGCGCGGCGGCGAGAAACGCGAGGAGAGTGAAGGCAAACGCGAGTGCAAGGACGCACCGGCGCGCAAGGACAGAACACATACAAGCTCCTTTTTGGGACACGCTTAGAACACGATCCCCCGACAGTATGTTCAGTAGACGCAAGAGGCTAGTCAGAAGTTACGGAAGAGTCAAGGAGGGTCGGGATTTTATGGAGCCAAGAGATATTGGGGCGGCAAAACTCCAGAGAGGCTAAAAAAACCTGAAAAAACAGGAAACAAATGGCCGGTCAGCCTCGTTTCTTCTATTGCCTTCCCATAGGGCCTATGGCATGTTCGGTATGGGCATCCCATAGGAGCCGCGAGTAGCCTCGGGAGCCCCTAAAGAATAGGGAGAACGATGGGCGATAAGGCGAGCGACAAGAAGGACGTATGGCAGGGCACTTTGGCGTTGATGGTGCTGAAGACGCTGCAGGCGATGGGCGCGCTGCACGGGTATGGCATCGCGCGGCGCATTGAACAGACCAGCGGTGATCTGCTGGCCGTGAATTACGGGACCCTGTATCCCGCATTGTTGAAACTCGAGCAGGAAGGGTACATCAGCTCGGAGTGGGGCGTCTCGGACAACAATCGCAAAGCGAAGTATTACAAGCTCACGCGCGCGGGCCGGAAGCAATTGAGCAAGGAAGAGCGCGAGTGGGAGCAAACAACCGCGATTCTTGCGCGCTTCCTGACACCGGGCGAGGAGCAGTCGTAGGTGGTATTGGTATTGCGGAGGAATTTCATGAGGCGGCTGCGAGCGTGGTTTTCTAGATTGGGTGGGCTATTCAGCAAACGGCGCCGCGAGCAGGATTTATCGGCCGAGATGGAGAGCCACCTCCAACTGCACATCGAAGACAACTTGCGTTCCGGCATGTCGCAAGCCGAAGCCAGAAGAGAGGCCTTGATGAAACTTGGGGGCGTGGAACAAACCAAAGAGAACTACCGCGAACGGCGCGGGTTACCGCTGCTTGAAGTTTTTTTGCAGGACTTGCGCTTCGGCGCGCGCATGCTTCGCAAGAACCCGGGATTTACTCTCGTGGCCGTGCTTACCCTAGCGCTAGGCATCGCGGCAAACGCCACGATCTTCAGTTTTGTCAGCGCGGTGCTCTACAAACGGCCGCCCGTTTACGATCCCGACCGTGTGATGGTCATTTACGGAACCTCCGCGGCACATGGCTGGGGCACGAGCCTCAATCCGATCTCCACGCCGAACTACTTCACATGGAAACGCGAGAACCGAGTGTTCTCGGACCTTGCGGCACTTGAGCCTTACACCAGCGTCAGCCTTACGGGAAAAGACGAGCCGGAGCGTATAACCGCGAACCGAGCGACCGCGAACTATTTTTCCGTGATCGGTGTCGCTACTGAACTCGGCCGCTCCTTCGCAACCGGCGAAGATCAGCCGGGCCATGATCGGGTCGTTCTGCTGGACTACGGTTTTTGGGTACAAAAGTTTGGTTCCGATCCCAATATTGTTGGCAAGACCATTCGCGTCAACGGGGAAGAACACACGGTGATCGGAGTGCTGCCGCAGCGATTTCAACTTTTGTCCTTCCGGTCGCAGGTCTGGCTCCCGCTGGTCCTCGACGAATCTCAACAGGGTGCGGCAGCCAGGCAGACTCGAACGCTATATCTTTTCGCGCGCAGCAAGCCGGGCGTAACCCTTGAGCTAGCGCAAGCCAATATGAAAACTCTTGGCTCTCTCACCGTTCAGTCATTTCCAGAGACGGAAACAGGCTGGGACACGCACGTCCTGACTCTTCAGCAGTACATCATCCACGACTTCAATGCCAACGCCGCCTTTGTCATTCTTCTCGCGGCGGTCGGATTCGTTCTCTTGATTGCGTGCGCCAACATCGCCGGCCTTCTGCTCGCGCGCGCGACAAGCCGCGGCAAGGAAATGGCCGTGCGCATTGCCATCGGCGCTGGAAGAGTGCGAATCGTGCGGCAGTTGATGACCGAAGCGTTGCTCATCGCCGCACTTGGATCCATAGCGGGCTTGGGGCTTGCGCTAGGTGGTACGCGGCTTCTTCATCAAGCATTTTCGTTCAACGAAGCCATCAAAATGCTCGACATGCAAATCGACTGGCGCGTTCTTTCTTACACTTCGGCTATTGCCAGTACTCTCCGCCCTTCTCTTTGGACTTGCGCCTGCCTTGCGAGCTTGGGCAGTGGAAGTGTTCCCCACTCTGAAAAACGACAGCACCACAGTTTCCTCTGGAAAAAAGAAGAGCCGCGGCCGTGGTGTCCTGGTGGCCGCCGAAGTCGCGATGGCCGTCATTTTGCTAACGGGAGCAGGCATTCTCATTAAGGGATTTCTCGAAGGGCTTCACCGAAGTCTAGGCTTCCAGCCTCAGCACCTGCTCACCGCGCAGATTACTCTGCCTGCATCGCGCTACAAGGAACCGGAGAAACAAATCGACTTCTATCGTGAACTCGCTGCGCGTCTCGAATCCACGCCCGGCGCAACTTCAGCGGCCGTCACTTCCAGCTTACCCGCCGCTGGCGCCAGTTTCATGACTTTTGCCCTGAAAGGTCAGGAGAATCTCTCTCCTTCCGATCGCTCGCGCGCACGATACTACGTCGTGAGTCCCAATTACTTCGAGACCATTCGGGCTTCCGTAATCGCCGGGCGCGTTTTTACCGATGCCGATCGCGCAAACTCACAACCCGTCGCGGTTGTAACCGAAAAATTCGTCGAGCGCTTCTTCCCCAAGGGGGACGCGCTCGGAAAACAGATTCGCATCGACACCAGCGACGGCTCCGCAGCGCAATGGCGGCAGATCGTCGGAATCGTTCATGATGTCAAAAGCTGGCCGCTCAATCTCACCGACGATCCGGAAATTTACGAACCCTTTTCGCAACATCCTGCAACCGAAATGTCTGTCGTGGTACGCGCGGCAAGCGGACCAAATTCGCTTGCGCCGGGCTTGCGCGAAGCGGTTTGGTCTATCGACAGAGATCAGCCTATTGGCAGCGTCATCAGCATGCCCGATCTTCTGGCGAATGAGGTCGCGCCCGACTTCATCTTCAGCAAACTGATGACGATCTTTGCAGCGCTCGCACTAGTCCTGGCGGGAATCGGAATTTACGGCCTTGTCGCTTTCACCGTTGGGCAACGCGGTCAGGAAATTGGCATTCGCGTAGCTCTGGGCGCGGAAAAGAAAAGCATTCTGCGCATGGTTCTTCTCGATGGATTAAAGCTCGCCGCGATAGGCGGCGCGATCGGCATGCTCGTCGCGTTCTTCCTGCCGCGTCTGTTTGAGGCCACGTTTTACGATTTTCATGTTTTGGGAGGATGGCTCTTCCTCGTTGTTCCGGTTCTGATTGGCGCCGTTGCGCTGCTGGCTTGCTACATTCCCGCGCGCCGCGCCGCGCGCGTCGATCCGATGGTGGCTTTGCGATATGAATAGGAGCAATTATCCGCGGGCTGAAGGATGAGATTTATGTTGCTTGCTTTAGACATTAAAGAAAGAGTGGCGCGATGAGATGGCTACGCGCTTTGTTCGTCCGGTTTGGCGGACTCTTCGGCAAAGATCCGCGCGAGCGCGAGCTTGCCGCCGAGTTGGAGAGCCATCTTCTACTGCACATCGAAGACAACTTGCGCGCTGGCATGTCGCCGGCACAAGCAAGCCGGGAGGCAATGATGAAGCTTGGCGGCGTTGAACAGACGAAAGAAAACTATCGTGAACGCCGAGGTCTGCCCATCCTCGAAACTACTTTGCAGGACTGCCGTTACGCTTTCCGTTTGTTGCGTAAAAACCCCGGCTTCACACTTGTCGCCGTCTTGACGCTTGCACTCGGCATCGGCGGGAACACTGCCGTCTTCAGCGTGATGAACAGTGTTCTTCTTCGCAATCTTCCCCTGCCCCATCCCGAGGAATTGATGTTCTTGCGTCTTCCGAACGAGCAGCCTTCCGGCGCAAGCAACACCGGCGATGGCGACACTTCCTTCTCCGATCCAGTTTTCGAACAGCTTCGTAAGGAACACGCCGCTTTTTCAGATCTAATGGCGTACGTACCGCTCGCCATTGGCAAAGCGCCGATACGTATCGGTGAGATTCCCGAAGAAGCGGAAGCGGATATGGTCAGCGGAAATTTTTTCTCGGGCCTTGGCGTCAACTTTGCGCGCGGGCGTGGTTTCACGCCCGAAGATGAATCCGCGCATGCTCCCCTTGCCGTGGTCAGCTACTCGTATTGGACAGGACGCTTCGCGCGCAACCCATCCATCCTCGGCCAAACTATTTACGTGAAGGGATTGCCGTTCACTATCATTGGCGTGGCCGCACAAGGCTTTTATGGCGTGGAGCCGGGCTCCTCGACTGACTTCTGGATCCCGCTTCAGAACAGGCCCGAACTGAATGCCTGGGGCAATCCCGCATCGAACAGCACACTCTACGGCACTCCGACTTGGTGGTGCCTGCGATTGATTGGCCGTCTTGCGCCGCATGTGGCCGCACCCCAAGCTCTTGCGACTTTGGATCCAGCATTCCAGCACGCCGCTTTGATCGGACTTGGCACGCCTGATCCCAAGAGTCCAAAACCCGTTCTCGCACTTGCTCCAGCAAAAGGAATTCAAGGTCTACGAGAACAATATGACCAGCCCATCAAGATTTTGATGGCCATGGTGGGGCTGGTTCTTGTGATTGCGTGCGCCAATGTGGCCATGCTCCTCGTCGCTCGCAATTCCGCACGCCAGCGGGAATTTTCCGTGCGCGTTGCGTTGGGGGCCGGGCCTGGGCGACTGTTGCGTCAACTCCTCGCGGAGAGTCTCATGCTTGTGTCCGCGGGCGCAGCTTTGGGCTGGATGTTCGCCATTTCCGCTAGCCAAGCTCTCGCCATCTGGTCGAACTTGGAAGTTCCCTTTTCGCTCGATGCCAACGTACTGCTCTTTACTCTGGCGATTTCCGTGGCATGCGCCGTGGTCTTCGGCATCGCGCCGCTGCGAAGCGCGGTCAGCGTTGAGTCCGGCACCGTAGTCAAAAGCTCCAACGCCGCCGCCCAACGCACAAAGAAAAACTCTTGGGCAGGCAAGTTTGTCGTCGCTGTGCAAATGGCGCTCTGCCTAATCTTGCTGGTCGGCGCAGGACTCTTGGTCCGCTCGCTTCGAAATTACGAGACGCTGCCCCTCGGGCTGCGCACCGATGGATTGCTCGTCTTCGGCACAAGCCCACTCGCAACACACTCGGACGACGAGAAAGCACGCTTCTACCAGAACATGCTCGACCGACTGCGCGCCGTTCCCGGTGTCGAGTCCGCAACTCTGATGGACAACCGCCTCGGTTCCGGCTGGAGCAACAACGGAGTTTTTGCCATTGATGGCGTCGAGCCCACCGGCAACTTTTCCGAGATCGGCATGCGCGCGAATGATGTCGGGCCAGACTATCTTCGCACCCTGGGAGTTCCAATTCTGCAAGGCCGGGACATCCTGGACTCCGATAGCCGCAAGGCGCCGAAAGTGGTTATCGTTAATGAAACTTTCATGAAACGCTTTTTCCCCAAGGGTGACGTGCTCGGCCACACGGCCGGCGGCGTGAAGCCGGAGGACAGGTTCACGATCGTGGGCGTCGCTGCGGACAGCAAGTACACCAGAGTCGATGAAAAACCACGGCCAATGTTGTACTTCCCTTTTTCGCAGCGCAGCGCCATCTCCGATATGCAGGTCGAGCTTCACACCACCGGCGATCCTGAAGCGCTGATTCCGAGTGTCCGCGCTGTCCTCCATGATCTCGATCCCAACCTTCCTATGCAAAAGCCCATGACCCAGCGCGCGCAATTCGACGAATCTTTCTCGCAACCACGACTGTTTGCGCGGCTTTCGATGTTTTTCGGCTTAATCGCGGCGCTGCTCGTGGCCACAGGCCTGTACGGCACGCTTGCCTATCGCGTCAGCCGCCGGACTTCGGAAATTGGCGTGCGCATGGCACTGGGGGCGCAGCGCTCTGAAGTTCTTTGCATGGTGTTGCGCGAAAGTTTGCTGATCAGCGTCGCCGGCATCGCCGTTGGCGTCCCGCTGGCCATAGCAAGTGCGCAGCTCATGCGCTCGATGCTCTTTGGCGTAATGCCCGGCGATTCGATTTCGTATCTCGGCGCGTTGTTAGGTGTGACGCTCGTCGCGCTCATCGCCAGTGTGATCCCTGCAAGGCGTGCAGCATCCGTCGATCCAATCGTCGCGCTTCGCTATGAATGAACTACGTTACGAGTGATTTCGAGGAGACGAAGCATGCCTCGCGAACGCGGAATGCAGCAATCTCCTGAACAAATCTACGATCCGTGTCATTCCGAGCGCAGCGAGGAACCTGCTTTTTCGGGCTTCTATCAAGGAGCGCCGTTGTGAGACGTATTCGCGCATGGTTCCTCCGCATCGCCGGTCTCTTTCGCAAAGAAGCCACTGATCGCGAACTTGCCGCCGAAATGGAGGGCCATCTCGAGTTGCACATCGACGACAACTTGCGGGCTGGGATGAACGCAGAGGAAGCGCGACGCCAGGCGCTGATCAAACTCGGCGGCATCGAGCAGACCAAGGAAGCGTATCGAGATCGAAAGGGGCTGCCGATGATCGAAACGTTTCTTCAGGATCTCCGTTTCGCGACCCGCATGCTACGCAAGAATCTCGGAGTCACAACCATCGTCGTTGTGACTCTCGCTCTGGGTGTAGGAGCCAACACTGCGATCTTCGGCTTGGTGAATGGCCTTTTACTTCAGCGTCTGCCGGTGCACGCTGCCGAACAAATCGCAGCGCTCGTGATTAAGTCCGGTGACTCTTCTCTCGGAGCGCTCGGCTTTTCCTATCCGCAATTCGTGGAATTCCGGGAGCAAGCGACACCCGTTTGTGAAGTCTTCGGTTCGGCCACAGGGTGGCGCGTGAACTTCACCGCCGAAGGCCATAGCGATACGCTCACCATTGGCGGCGTCAGCAGCAACTATTTTTCCGCGCTCGGCATGAAGCCCGTGCTCGGCCGACTCGTACTTCCTGGCGAAGGTGAGCATCCTGGCGAACCCGCCATCCTCGTCCTCAGCTACAGCTTCTGGCAAAGAAGATTCGGCGGCGACCCGCAGGTAATTGGCAAGCAAGTGCGCTTGGACGGCAAGCCGGCAACTATTGTGGGCGTCATGGAGAAAGAGTTCCACGGGCAGTTCACCGTTTTCGAGATGGACGCGTACGCCCCGCTCAGCACGGCGTTCGACCAATCTTCGGCCAGCAATTTTTGGAATAGCCGCGACATTCACTTGATGCTGGTTCTTGGCCGACTGAAACCGGGCATCACACTCGCTCAGGCCCAGAGCAGATTCGACGTAATCTCGCAGCGGCTCGCCGCACAGTACCCTGTGACCGACAAAGATTTGAGCGTGCGCGTGATGGACGAGCGGCTCTCGCGCCCCATTCCCTATGCCAACAATGCGTTCATCGTGTTTTCCGGATTGTTTCTGATTCTTGGCGCGCTCGTTCTGTTGCTCGCCTGTACGAACATCGCGAACATTCTCATGGCGCGTGCGTCCGTGCGGCAGCGCGAGATGGCCATTCGCGCGGCTCTCGGCGGCGCACGCTACCGCCTCGTCCGGCAAATGCTGACGGAAACGATGCTAACTGCCCTGCTCGGCGGAATTGCTGGAGTAGCGCTTGGCGCGAGCCTGAGCCATTTGGCCAGCTCGACCCATCTTGCAAACATTCCTGTCCGGCTGGGTTTCGGTTTTGATTGGAGAGTCTTTGTATACGCGCTGGCAGTCGTAGTCTTCACCGCGATTGCCGCAGGCTTGTCGCCTGCTCTCCGCGCCACTCGCACCGATGTCAATACGGTGCTGCATCAAGGCGGCCGTACGGACGGCGGCGGCAAGGCTCGCCACAAGGTTCGCAGCGACCTTATGGCCGCGCAAGTCGCCGGATCCCTGATGTTGCTGATCGTCGCAGGACTTTTTGTCCGCAGCCTGCGCGCCGTCGAGCATATGGACATAGGCTTCGATCCCAATCAGCTTTTGAACGTCCGCCTAGATCCTTCCGTCAATAATTTCAGCGAAACGCAAACCAAGGAATTTTATCGCTCGCTCGAAACGACGATCCGTGCGGTTCCGGGCGTGCAATCCGCAAGTCTGGCCGCTTCGGTGCCAATCGCATATGCACTCGGCAAACAATCCGTTTATGTCGAGGGGCGGCCCGTGCCGCCCGGCCAAAAGGCGCCCGAAGTGATGTTCAATTGTGTCGATGGTCCCTATTTCGAAACGCTCCGCATTCGCGTTCTCCTCGGCCGCGCGTTCACGGAAGCCGACAGCGAGGCGTCGCCGCGCGTCGCGATCGTCAACGAAACGATGGCCAGACATTTTTGGCCCGGGGAAAACCCCATCGGCAAACGCTTTAGTTTGACCAGCGATGCCGGACCCTTCGTCGAGATCGTCGGCGTCGCGCGCGACGGCAAGTACCGTGTCCTCGCCGAAGATCCGCAACCCTACTTCTACGTCCCACTCACGCAGCACTTCACTATTCAACGTACTTTGCAGATTCGTTCCTCGATGCCTTTGGAATCGTTTGCGCCCATCGTCCAACGCGAAATACAGGCGCTCGATGCAAATGACCCCATCGAAGAAATCCAGACGATGAAGGAATCGCTGGGCGGTACATTGGGATATTTTATTTATCGCCTCGGAGCCTCGCTTGCGGCGGCCATGGGTTTGTTGGGCCTGCTTCTGGCAGTCGTCGGCGTCTATGGCGTCGTTTCCTACGCCGCAACGCAGCGTACACAGGAGCTCGGTGTTCGAATGGCGCTCGGAGCCAGCCCACGCCAGGTTCTCGCGTTGCTTCTCAGGCAAGGCGCGCGACTGGTCGCAGCGGGATTGCTCTTCGGTCTGGGCGGGGCCTGGACACTGACGCGTGCGATGACCCACATGCTGGTCGGCGTGAGCCCGAGCGATCCGCTTACTTATCTATCCGTTGCGGCGCTGCTTTCTTTCATCACGCTGCTCGCGTGCTGGATTCCTGCTCGACGC
The DNA here is from genome assembly GCA_963784015.1 of uncultured Acidobacteriota bacterium. Lineage (GTDB taxonomy): Bacteria > Acidobacteriota > Terriglobia > Acidiferrales > UBA7541 > Acidiferrum. The sequence goes on along the minus strand of CAWAPX010000013.1, from coordinate 416,964 downwards.
GCGATGCGCGTGGACCCGATGGTCGCTTTGCGTTATGAGTAGCTCATCAACAACTGCCTAGTTTCCCTTTCCTAGCTCCACCTATCCCCAGAAATCTCTTGACGACATAGCTCAAGTACACTATTTTGCTCTAGGCCTTGTTGCACTTAGCCTCCATCTATCGGCCGGAGAAGACTGTGAAAAAATCTGAACAACGCGACCTCTTTCCCGGCGCGCTGGAGATGATGATTCTTCGAACTCTCAAGCGACAGCCGCTGCACGGTTATGCCCTTGTTCAGCACATCAAGAGGACCTCAGACGATCTCCTTCAAATCGAAGAGGGTTCCCTCTATCCGGCTCTCCAGCGTCTACTGAAAGAGGAGTTGGTCAAAGCCGAATGGGGCATCTCCGCCACAAATCGCCGCGTGAGGATTTATAAATTGACGCCAGCCGGAGCGAAGCACCTGCAGCACGAGGTCTCGCGCTTTGAAAAAATGCTCGAAGGGATCACACGTGTCTTAGCGCCGGGTGAATCATGAACTGGCTGAAGCAACTCTTCACTCGTCGCCGCGCCTATAAGGATCTTTCCGACGAGATGCAGCAGCACCTCGAAGAGAAGATCGGGGAACTCGTCGCCAACGGCATGTCCAAGAAAGACGCCGTCCCCGCCGCTCGCCGCCAATTCGGGAATCTCAGCCTAACGGAAGAGAATAGCCGCGACGTCTGGCGGTGGCTGTCGATCGAGAACTTTTTCGCCGACGTGCGCTACGGTCTGCGCATGCTACGGCGCAATCCCGTCTTCACTGCGGTTGGCCTATTGACGATCGCGATTGGAATTGGCGCGAACGCTGCCGTCTTTAGTGTTGTGAACAGCGTGCTGCTGAAGCCGCTGCATTATCCCAATTCGGAAGAACTGGTGTCGCTGCACCAGATTGCTCCTGGAGCAGCGGGATTGGCCGATTTCGAAAACGGCTTGCTGCTTTCGCCGTCTATGTATTTCGCGTATGCGGAAAACAATCGAACATTTCAGTCGCTAGGAGTGTGGGACACCGGAACGGCGAGCGTAACGGGACTGGCCGAACCAGAACAAGTGCGCGTGGTGGACATAAGCGACGGAATGTTGCAAGCGTTGGATGTCGTGCCGGAAGTTGGCAGATGGCTCTCCGCAGCGGATCAGGTACCGAACGGGCCGCCAAGAGCGATGCTGAGCTATGGGTTTTGGCAGCGGCGATTTGGCGGGGACCGCTCGGCGATTGGGCGAAATATTCAAGTAGATTCGCGGCCACTGGAGATTATTGGCGTGATGCCGCAAGGGTTTCGCTTTGTCGATACGGACTTCGATTTAATCAGGCCGTTTCAATTCGATCGCGGGAAATTGATTTTGGCAGGATTCGGGTTTCACGGCATCGCGCGATTGAAACCAGGAGTAACGATTGCTCAAGCAAACACCGATTTGACGCGGACGCTGCCGATCTGGATGGATTCGTTTTCGAACGGGCCGGGATCGAATCCGCATATTTACGAAACGTGGAAAATCACACCGATGATTCGGCCGTTGAAGCAGGAAGTCGTGGGAAATGTGAGCGAGGGGCTTTGGGTAGTGATGGGAACGATTGGCTTGGTGATGCTGATCGCCTGCGCCAACGTGACGAATCTCCTGCTCGTAAGGGTCGAGTCGCGGCAACAAGAACTCGCGGTGCGCGCGGCGCTTGGCGCCGGCCGGCAGCGCATCATCAGCGGACTATTGGTGGAAAGCGTGATGCTGGGATTACTCGGCGGCATCGTTGGCATAGGTCTGGCTTACGCGGGCGTGCGTTTCCTTGCGGCGATTGGGCCGGCGAACTTGCCGCGCTTGAGCGAAATTTCCATGGATGCTCGGACGCTGGGATTTGCATTTCTGATTTCGGTGTTGTCGGGGCTGCTGTTTGGATTGGTTCCGGCGCTCAAATATGCCGGGCCGCGAGCTTCGTTGGAACTACGGAGCGCGGGACGGACGATCAGCGTAAGCCGCGAGCGGCACCGAGCGCGGAATTTGCTGGTGGTTGGACAAGTGGCCATGGCGCTCGTTTTGCTGGTAAGCGCGGGACTGATGATTCGCACGTTCCAGGCGCTGCGAGCGATTGATCCGGGCTTTACGGATGCGCAACATCTGCAGGTGATGAGGATTTCTATTCCAGACTTGGTGGTGCATGAGGCGGAGCGCGTGACCAGAACGCAGAGCCAAATCCTCGACAAGCTATCCGCGATTCCAGGGGTAAAGTCGGCGGGGTTCGCAAGCGAGATGCCGATGGAGGGTTTCGACTCCGGCTGGGACACCATTTTTATTGAAGGCAAGACCTATCCCGAGGGCGTGATTCCGCCGCTGCATTTTTACAAACACGTTTCGCCTAGTTTCTTTGCCGCGGCCGGCACGCGACTCGTTGCCGGGCGCGAGCTGACTTGGGATGACGTGTATGGACTCAGGCCAATGGTGATGGTCTCTGAGAATTTGGCACGAGAAGAGTGGGGCACGCCCGCAAATGCAATTGGCAAACGATTGACGGAAGATCCGGGTCTGCCGTGGCGCGAGGTGATCGGCGTGATCCAGGATGTGCATGAAAAGGGCGTGCAAGAGAAGGCCACGGAAATCGTGTACTGGCCGCCCATGGTCGAGAATATTTATGGGCGCGGGCCGGCGCAGCCGATTCGAGAAGTGACGTTCGTGATTCGCAGCGATCGCGCCGGCACGCAGAGTTTTTTGAATGAAGTGCGGCAGGCGGTGTGGTCAGTGAATTCCAATTTGCCGCTCGCGTCGGTGCGGACGATGGAAGATGTCTACGGGAAGTCCATGGCACGGACGTCTTTCACACTCGTAATGCTGGGAATCGCGGGCGCGATGGCATTGGCGCTGGGCATCATCGGCATCTACGGCGTGATCTCCTACACCGTGTCGCAACGCAAGCGCGAAATTGGAATTCGTTTGGCGCTTGGCGCGCAGAGCGGGGACGTTGTGGGAATGGTTCTAAGGCAGGGCGCAAAGTTGGCGCTTGTAGGCGTGTGTATCGGTGTGGCTGCCGCCCTCGTATTGGCGCGCTTGATGACGAGCCTGCTGTTTGGGGTAACAGCTCACGATCCGCTGACGTTTGCCGCCGTCGCAACCCTCTTGGTGTTAATCGCGCTCGTGGCTTGCTACATCCCAGCACGCCGCGCCATGAAGGTAGATCCGATGGTGGCGCTGCGCTACGAATAACAACTGCGAGCAAATGTTCGAAGCCTGAACGCTACCTTGCAACGCGTAAATCATGAACTGGCTAAAACAACTCTTCTCGCGCCGCAGCCTCTACAACGATCTCTCCGACGAGATGCACCAACACCTCGAAGAAAAGATCGAGGAACTCGTCGCCACGGGCATACCAAGAAAAGAAGCCACCGCGGCCGCCCGCCGCCAATTTGGCAATGCCACCCTGATCGAAAATGATAGCCGCGACGTCTGGCGCTGGCCGTCGACTGAAAGCTTTTTCGCCGATATTCGCTTCGCACTCCGCACGCTCCGCAAAAGCCCCGGCTTCACGACGACTGCGTTTCTCACCCTCGCTCTTGGAATCGGAGCAAACGCCGCGATTTTCATGTTACTCGACGCGATACGCTTGCGCAGTCTGCCCGTACAGGATCCTCAGGAACTCGCCGAAGTGCGAATCGCAGCCCCCGGACATCAAGGCATGGGCCTCAATCAGCAATATGGAGAATTGACGCGGCCTTTGTGGCAGGAAATCCGGGATCACCAGCAGTCCTTTTCCGGCGTTTTTGCTTGGAGCGTGAACCTAAGGTACGTGGGCCGAGGAAGTGAGATGCGCCACTTCCACGAGCTTCGCGTGACCGGCGATTTCTTCCGCGTATTGGGAGTCCGGCCCTTCCGGGGGCGCCTGTTGATGCCTGAAGACGAGGGCGCGTGTCCCATGACGCGCGCCGTGGTCAGTTATCCCTATTGGCAGAGCGAACTGGGCGGCCGTGAACTCTCTCCTCCCATCAAGCTAGTAGTGGACAACGAACTCGTGGAGATCGTCGGCGTGACGCCGCCGGGATTCTTTGGAATGGTGGTAGGTGAAGGCTTCGACATTGCGGTTCCATTTTGTCAGGGGAAGGACGAGTTAAGGCGGGACATCTTCGAGGTATCGGTGATGGGCCGTCTAAAGCCCGGCGCGACCACGCACAGCGCGTCGGCGGAGATGGACGCGCTGAGCCCAGGCGCTTTCGAAGCGACGATTCCGCCAGGCCGCGACACACATTGGACCGAAACGTACAAACACTTCCGGCTCGCCGCTTACCCTGCGTCTACAGGCGTCAGCGCATTGCGCGATTATGACCGTTCGCTTTTTTTGCTCTTGGGTATCGCAGGACTCGTGCTGCTCATCGCGTGCACAAACCTTGCCAACTTGATGCTCGCGCGCGCGAGTGTGCGCCAACGTGAAATGGCGCTACGGCTCGCACTGGGGGCTTCTCGCGGCCGTCTGATACGGCAATTGTTCACGGAAAGTTTTCTGCTCGCCGCGACCGGCGCAGTCCTGGGGGTCGCCTTGGCACAATCTCTGAGTCGGCTGCTCGTGTGGTCATTTTCGACAGACGGAGCGGGTGTCACTCTCCAGATGGTGACGGACTGGCGTGTACTTCTTTTCACCGCTGGCATAGCAGCGTTTACGTGCGTGATTTTCGGAATTGCGCCTGCGCTGCGCGCCACGCGCACGGAGCCCATTTCCGCGATGAAGGCAGGTGGGCGTGGAACAACGGGGGGCCGCGAGCGATTCTCTTTGCAGCGGCTTCTGGTCGTGGGACAGGTCTCGGTTTCACTGGTCCTGCTAGTTGGGGCGCTTCTCTTTGTGCGCAGCTTCCGCAACCTGATGACCTTCGATCCAGGAATGCGCGAGAGCGGCATCACCGACGGGTTCCTGGGATTCTGGCAATCGAATGTGCCTAAGGAGGGTTGGGCAGACTATCAACGCGAATTGCTGGAGGAAGTGCGCTCCGTTCCGGGAGTTTTGAATGCCGCGACGACCACGAATACACCGTTGCTCGGAGCCAGCTGGGAGCATGGCATTCACATTGGATCGCAGGATGGAAATTCCAAATTTACGTGGGTGAGTCCAGAGTATTTCGAAACCATGGGCATTCCGATCATCCAGGGCCGCAACCTTACGCAGGAAGATACAGCTTCATCTCCGCGAGTGGCGCTAGTGAATGAGACGTTTGTTCGCCGTTATTTAAACAGCGGCAACGCAATCGGGCAGACTCTGCGCACCAGCCCAGAGCCGGATTATCCCGCCACCGTTTACGAAATTGTCGGCGTCATCCCCGACACGAAATACAACGACCTGCGCGGCCAGATCCCGCCCATGACCTTTGCGCCTGCTGCGCAAATGCCGAATCAGGGTCCATGGACTAGCATCATGATTCGTTCAGATCTTGCACCCGCGGCGGTGGCCGCAGCCGCGAAACGCGTCATTGCCGAAAAACACCCCGACGTCGTCACCAGTTTTGCCGATTTTCAAAAAGAAATTCGCGGGGGCCTGGTCGAGGAGCGCTTGATGGCGACGCTGTCGGGTTTCTTTGGCTTCCTCGGTGTGCTCCTGGCGGTGATTGGACTCTACGGAGTCATTTCCTACATCGTCGCAATGCGCCGAAACGAAATCGGCATTCGTATGGCGCTCGGCGCAAGCCGAGCGGAAGTTGTCGGCATCATCCTGCGGCAAACATTGGTGGTTCTCGCGCTTGGCCTCGGCATTGGCGTCGCGCTCGCCCTCGTCGCCGTTCGCAGCGCAGCCTCTGTCCTCTTTGGGCTGCAACCGGACGATCCGCTCACATTCGTCGGCGCAAGCGCTTTGCTGTTAATCATCGCGCTGATTGCCAGCTTCTTGCCGGCCCGTCGAGCTTCTCGTGTCGATCCCATGGTTGCTCTGAGGTATGAGTGACTGCGACCACATTTGCGAAAGCTCGAAGCTGTTCAACGCGTCTTAGCACGGAGTGAGTCATGAAATGGCTCAAACAACTCTTCTCACGTCGCCGTCTCTATAGTGATCTCTCCGCCGAGATTCGCGAACACCTAGAAGAAAAAATCGAAGAACTCGTCGCCAGCGGCATGCCCCGACAGGAAGCTGTCACCGCCTCCCGCCGTGCTTTCGGCAACATTACTCTGATCGAAGACGACAGCCGCCAAGTTTGGCCTTGGCTCTCCGTCGAAAACCTTCTACTTGACGTTCGCTTTGCCTTCCGGATGTTGCGCAAATCTCCGGCTTTCACGACCGTCATCATTCTCACGCTCGCTCTCGGTATTGGTGCGAACACAGCGATGTTCAGCGTGGTGCGAGGAGTTGTGTTGGCCCCGCTGCACTATTCCGACCCCGATCGACTCGTTATGGTGTTGGAAAGCAACCTGCGCTTTCCACAAGACGCCATTTCGTATCCCAACTTCTTGGACTGGCAGTGCAGTGCCCGCTCGTTCCAGCAAATGGCTGTGGTCAGGCTCCAGCAGGGGTTTGACGTGACAGGCCCGGGGACACCCGAGCACCTTACCGGGGACGAAGTCTCCTCGGGCTTCCTCGGAACGCTTGGCGTAGAGCCATCTTTCGGCCGCGATTTCTCTCCGCAGGAGGACCAGCGCGGCGGAGCGCCTGTCGTCATCATCAGCAATCGTCTATGGAGAAGCCGCTTCGGTGGCAACCCTCAAGCGCTCGGCAAGTCTGTAGCCTTGGGCGGAATTGCCTATACGGTTGTGGGTATCCTTCCGGCAGAGTTTCGCTTCATCGGTGACTCGGACGTGTATCTGCCGCTCGGGCAGCACAACCCACTGCTCCTCGAAGCTCGTGGAAGCCATGACGCTATGGTGTCCATCGCTCGCCTGAAACCGGGCGTAAGCATCTCGCAGGCTCAAGCGGAGATGAGCGCCATCCAGGATCATCTGGATCAACTCTATCCCGATGCGGATCGAGGCTTGGGAATAGCCATCGAGCCCCTTAAGCAAATGATCGTTGGAGATGTGCGCGGAACACTTCTGTTGCTGTTGGGAGCTGTCGGCCTGGTTTTGCTGATCACTTGTGCGAACGTCGCCAATCTCTGGATGGCGCGTTCCGCGGCGCGCTCGGAAGAGTTTGCGATCCGCGCGGCACTCGGAGCGAGTCGCTCGCGCGTTGTGCGGCAGTTGCTGACAGAAAGCATACTTCTTTCGCTCGCCGGCGGCGCTCTGGGCGTCCTCATGGCCATATGGGGAGTCAGACCCTTGCTCGCGGTGATGGCTGGAAACTTGCCGCGCAGCGAAAACATCGGCGTGAATGCTTCGGTGCTGTCCTTCACATTTGGCGTCTCGATCGCGGTTGGAATTCTCTTTGGGCTCGCGCCCGCTCTAAAAAGTTCAAAGGCTGATGTGCAAGCCTCGCTAAAGGAAGGAGGCCGAGGTTCCACAAGCGCACATTATCGCGCCCAGAGCAGTCTGTTGATAGTCCAGATGGCTCTGACGCTGGTGTTATTGGTAGGCGCCGGCCTGCTGCTCCGCACGATCCGCCACTTATGGGAAACCAATCCCGGCTTCGACACACAACACCTCATTACTTTCAAAGTGGGGCTCTCGCCTTCCGCCACCAGCACAGGCGCCGACATACGAATTGGCTTTCAGCAGTTGCTCGCGCGCGTTCGAACAATTCCCGGTATCCAAGCGGCGGACTTTACCATGCTCATTCCTTTGACTCCCGATGATGACGAAGCGCCCTTCTGGATTAACTCCCAAAAACCCGATTCGGTTCAGAACGCGCCGCGCACACTTGTCTTCGGCACTGGCCCGGACTATCTCCACACGATGGAGATACCGCTGCTCCGAGGCCGTTTTTTTACTCCCGAAGACACCACCAAATCACCATGCGTCACTGTCATTGACAGCGTTTTTGCCCAGCAGTATTTCCCTGGCAAAGATCCCGTGGGCCAAACAATTACTTTCGGATACAGCACTCCTGTAGGCCCCTGCCCGATTGTCGGAGTGGTGGGCCACGTCAGCCATTGGGGATTGGGCGAAACCGGCACGTACACCCGGGCGCAAAGCTACTTTTCGCTTTATCAGGACCCGGACAAGTGGGTGCCGCTGAACTATCCCGACTGGAAGATTATCGTTCGCACTCCGCTCGATGCCGCAACGGTGATCCCAGCGATTAAATCGGCGGTTTACGGGGCGAGCAGCGACGAAACGGTCTATGACATCCACACGATGCAGCAAATCGTATCGGAGTCGATGTCGTCACAGCGCTTCCCCATGGTCCTGTTAGCAACGTTTGCAGGTCTAGCGCTACTACTGGCGTCCGTAGGAATCTATGGCGTGGTTTCCTATTCGGTCTCCCAGCGCGTGCACGAAATTGGAATCCGTATGGCGCTTGGCGCTGAAAAGCAAAATATTTTTCGCATGATAGTTGGACACGGTCTTCGGATCGCTCTTGTCGGACTCGGAATCGGCGCAATCGTAGCTCTGATTCTCACCCGCCTGCTCTCGAGCTTCTCGCAACTTCTCTACGGAGTCAGTACGAACGACCCTGCAACATTCATCACTGTGTCGCTTGTATTGACGTGCGTTGCCGTTCTGGCGTGTTACATACCAGCCCGCCGTGCCATGCGCGTCGATCCAATGGTTGCGCTGCGTTATGAATAACGGCTCTGGACGATTGCTCGGGCTGCTTACAAGTGTCTTGGCGCGGAGAAAATCGTGAATTGGCTCAAACAAATCTTCTTACGTCGCCGCCTCTACAGTGATCTCTCCGACGAGATGCACCAGCATCTCGCTGAGAAAATCGAAGAGCTCGTCGCAACCGGCATGCCCACAAAAGAAGCCACTGCCGCTGCTCGGCGCGAATTTGGCAATGCGACCTTGATCGAGAGCGACAGCCGCGACGTCTGGCGCTGGTCTTCTGTTGAACATTTCTTCGCCGACATTCACTACGCTCTCCGGACGCTCCGCAAAAACCCCGGCTTCACTTGTGTCGCCATCCTAACTCTCGCCCTCGGCATCGGCGCGAATACCGCCATTTATAGCGTTGTGAACGCAGTGCTGTTCCATCCTCTACCGATCCGAGAGCCTAACCGGGTTGTCGTACTGTACGATCAGTTTCCTAGCTGGAATTTGCCGCGCACGAAAGTATCTCCGCTGCAATTTCTTGAATTCAGCCGGAGAACGGATCTGTTCGAATCGTCAGGAGCGTTGAAGCCGATAAATCTCAATCTGACTGGACGAGAGCAGGCTGTAAGACTCCAGGTGATGGAGGCTACTTCGGGGTTATTCACCACGCTGGGAATTGACCCAATTCTCGGCCGCATGTTCACAAGCAATGAGGAGGCTCGTGGGAGCGCGCATGTTGCACTCTTGAGCCAAGGACTGTGGCGCAGGCTCTTCGGCGGCAATCGGAGCATCGTCGGTGAAACTATCAAACTCGATGGTGAGAATTACGAAATCGTTGGGATTCTGCCAGAAAACGTTGAAACCCTGTATCCACACGCGGAGGCCTGGATTCCCGCTGCGTTTTCTCCTGAATCTCTCACCGAGGGACATCGATGGTACGTGGACTATACGATGGTCGCTCGTTTGCGGCGAGACGTGAGCCTTCAGCAGGCACAGGCAGCTATGAAGGCCGTTACCAATCGCTTCGACGGAAAAGACTTCACATTCGGCGTTGAGGTCCGGCCCATCGTGGACGAACAGGTCGGCGATGTCCGCGGGGCTCTCTACATTCTCTGGGGAGCAGTCGGCTTGGTGCTGTTAGTTGCGTGCTCCAACATCGCTAATCTTCTTTTGGCAAGAAACCTCGGTCGATCCCGAGAGATCGCTGTTCGCGCTGCACTTGGAGCAAGCCGCAGGCGGCTCGTGACTCAACTCTTAACCGAGAGTCTGTTGCTATCCTTCGCTGGAGGGGCTTCCGGCCTTTTACTGGCGTACGCGTTCCTCGCCGGACTGACGCGCATGGCTCCTGCAGACCTGCCGCACCTCGACGCGATTCGCCTTGATTCAAGCGTTCTCTCTTTCACGACCGCCGTGTCCTTCATTGCCGCAATGCTATTTGGCCTTATCCCTTCAGCTCTGTCGGCGCGCACGGATCTTGCGAGGACGCTCAAAGGAGGTGGGCGTGGCCCTGGTAGCAGTCGAGGCGGACTAAGATTACGCGCCGTCCTCGTGACATCCGAAATTGCACTCGCTCTCGTACTCCTGGCAGGATCCGGCCTGTTGCTGCGGAGCTTCGCAAAGATTCTGGACGTCGAGCCAGGCTTTGATCCAGCCAATTTGCTGACAATGAGGGTCTCGCTGCCAAGCGCTATTCAAAGTAATCCAAAGCAGTTCCCTGCGTTCTCGAACGCGCTGCTTGATCGTATCTCGGCAGTTCCCGGTGTGATCAACGCGTCGATTGCGACCGGCATTCCGTTTTCTTCCGACGGTTACAATACAACGTTTGAAATCCGCAACAGACAGGCGCAATCAAGCGAGCCCGAACCACATGCAAATGTTACGTATGTGACCAGCAGTTATTTTGTGACTATGAGAATCCCGCTGGTCAAAGGTCGTTTCTTTAACTCTGAAGACTTGCACTATGGGAATTGGCAGGCTACGGGTGCAGTCAGAATCATTGACGAAGCGCTAGCGAAACGTTTCTGGCCCACTGATGACCCGATTGGTGCGGAAATCGGCAATGACGGCCAGTGGGCCACAATTGTTGGCGTCGTTGGCAGCGTCCACGACCAAGACCTGGCAACCGCGCCTGACGGAACGATCTACTTCCCAGGCTACGGAGGAACGACTCTTGCCGTTAGAACCGCCTCCGATCCCACGCCACTCGCTGGCGCTGTAGGCGACCAAGTACGCGCGATCAACGGGGATGTGCCCATCTATGATGTAGAGACAGTGAAAGACTTGGTTGCGGCGTCTCTCGAGCGGCGCCGGTTCGCTGCTGCTCTTCTCACCCTCTTTGCACTACTTGCCTTTATGCTCGCGCTAATTGGTCTATATGGAGTGGTCGCTTACCTTGTTACAGAACGCGCACCCGAGATCGGCCTTCGCATGGCCCTTGGTGCACAGCACACAGATATATTGAGATTGATGCTCACCCAGGGCTTGCGAATGGCGTTGCTGGGTGTCACGCTCGGATTGTTCAGCTTCTTATTGATTCGACCGCTGATAGCAAGCCAACTGTTTGGGGTCGGCCCCGCAGATTTGTTCACTTTGACTGCGGCCTCGCTTCTATTGCTTGGAATGGCCACGTCCGCCACTCTCATACCTGCGCGCCGCGCAATGCGCGTCGATCCCATGGTGGCGCTTCGCCACGAATAGCTTTTAGGCCGTCATCACCAATAACAGAACCAGTAACAGAAGAAAGGAATCGCCTGCCTGACCACCTACTGGGGCGGTTTCTTCTTGAAAAGACCACCGAGACTTTTTGCGGCGCCTGCGGGAGCTGCGCTCGCCTCTTTTGCGCCGCTGGCACCGAGACCTCCGGCGCAACCAAGCTGCGACTTCATCATGCCTGCCGCGAGTCCGCCGACATCGGGGAGAAACTTAGGATCGGCGGTCGTGCCTTGGATTTGGAAAGGCACGGTTGTGCCACCTTTGCAGCCGCTGCCACCGCCGCCTCCTGTTACTTTGCCAAGCATTCCGCCCGCGCTGGATACGGGGCTGGCAACGTCACCGAGCGCACCATTGAGCGTGGCGGCCATTTTGAAATCGAGATTATTCTTGGAGTCGATTGTGCCCGCGCCGGAAAGATTTCCGACATTAGGCAGAACGGCGACGAAGTTGTCCGCCTTCAAACCGTCGGGCGCCATGCGAAGGTTGCTGGTCATCTTTTCAATTTGCAGGTCTCTGCCGCTCTTGATGCCCGCGAGAGAGCCAACTCCGCTCATCTTTGAGCCAAGATCGAAGCCCGCCAAAACTCCGTTGAAGAGGCCGACGTCGCCCGTTGTAACCAATTTCCCCACGGGGCCAGCAAGGTTCAGATTCGCGTTAAGGTTGCCAGACTGTAGCGAAGCTCCCTTTCGGAAGATTGATACCAAGCGCGGGGAGAAATGACTCCAGATCTTTCGCTGGCATGTTTTTCGCGTCTACCTTGATGTTGACGACAGTATCGTCCCCGGCCGTCTTATAGGTACCGCTGAGCTGCGCGGCTGCATTGCCAATCTTGACCGTCGAGGGGTTAAGCACGCCGGCACTTTTCTGTAGATCGTATTTGGTATTGAAATCGACCGTGACTGGAACGCCTGCGGGAGATCCACCCGCGATGAAAAGTGCTTTGGAAATTTTTATGTTGCCCTTGGTCTCCGCTTCGCCATTTTGCGAGGAGAGATTCGCGGTGAGATCGAGTATGCCCCCAAGACCAGATCTCGCATCGACGAAACCGGTGGAACCGAGATCCAGCGAATCTACTTCGAGCTTGGCCTCGATGGGGGTGAGCGAAGCATCCGTCTGGTCGATCGGTCCCGCGGTTCCATCGAGCTTGAATTTCCCGCCAGAAGGAAGATCAGCGGTAACTGTGACGGGAAATTTGGAAGTCACGGAAAAGTTGGAAGCGACAATGTCCACGTGATCGTAGGTGCTTCGCTTTTGGCTGGTCGTAGATCCTACGGTGATGCGCCCGTCATTGAGCGCGAATTTTTGGACAGAGAAATCGGCAGGCGCGCCGGAAGACGATGCTGCTGGCTTCTGAGCCGACTTGGCGGAGGCTCCGCCGAGGGTGGAATAGTTCCACTGGCCCGCAGGATTGCGAAGAAGATTGACCTCCGGATTCTCGATCGTGATACCAGTGACATTGAGGGTTTTGCTGAAGATGAGCGGCATTATTTCGACGCCGACTTTGAGCGATTTAGCGGTCAGAAACGGCGACGTGCCAAATTTGGGATCGTCTCCGACGGAAAGATTTTCTGCCGACAGCGATCCTCTGAGCAGCGAAAAGCTTAGGTCGCCAACCTGAACCTGTCGGCCAAGCGCTTGCGAAGCTTTCTCTTCAATAGTGGGACGGAATTTGTCCACGGGAATCAGAAACGGAACGATAACCACAAGAAGGAGCAAAACGACAACCACGATAGCAATGATGCGAAGGTTGCGATTCATGACAGTCTCCAGTGGAGCAGGGCTGGTGACGGATAGGGAGCGGTACAGGATGGTAGCACGGCGCGGAGGCGGATGACATGGCAGGAAACAAAGCACTTAGACATATTTTCGGCGCCGCGCCGTCCCGCTGCGTTCCCTTTTGTACAGCCTGTCCTGGAGCCTCTTGTTAGGCTACTCGCGGCAATGATGCTTGGCCCACACCCACCCGCACGTTACCGAACAGCCCGAATTACCAAATTGGGATACCCCGGTCGGAATGAAGGAAAGAATTTTCTAGCTATCCTTGGCCTTGGTTCGCTCATCTAACCTTGTAACAGACTTAAAGCAATAGAGCCGGAGAGGAGGTTCAAGAAATGAACATTATCAGAGGTGCCGCGAGGCTGTTCAGCCCTCGCTTATCAAAATGCATTTTGGCTTCGGGTTTGTCGGTTGGTATGTTGTTCGCGACCGGGATCGAGAACCTGGGTGCCCACCAAGACGCCGCGCCGCCACCGGTACAGAGTCAAGACCAAATACAACCAGACGCACAGAGGCCGCAGCCTGCGCCTCAGACTCCCGATCAGCTACAAAGGTTGGTAGCGCCGATTGCGCTTTATCCGGATTCGCTGGTGGCTCAGATTTTGGCGGCGTCTACGTTTCCCGAGCAGGTCGTCGAGGCCGACAGATGGGTCCAAGCAAATCCTAATCTAAAAGGCGACGCACTGGGCCAAGCTGTCGACCAGCAGCCCTGGGATCCAAGCGTAAAAGCACTTGCCGCATTTCCGTCGGTCCTTGGAAATATGGACAAGAACCTCAGCTGGACGTCCTCTCTAGGCGACGCCTATTACAATCAGCAACAGGATGTAATGGATGCCGTACAGGTGATGCGCCAGCGAGCCCAGCAGGCGGGCAATCTTAAGACCACGCCTCAGCAAACCGTCTCAACAGATGGCTCGACGGTCGTTATTCAGCCTGCGGACCCCAATATCGTTTACGTCCCGGCCTACAATCCGTGGGTGGTCTACGGCGCTCCCATCGGGCCGTGGCCTTACTGGTATCCCTATCCCGGAATCTGGTATGGCGGTCCTTACCTCTCATTCGGAATCGGCTTTGGAATAGGCTTCTACGGCGGTTTCGGATGGGGCTGGAACAATTGGGGATTTAATTGGCACAACCACTACGCCATCTACAACCACAACCGCTACTACTCCCGGAGCGCCACTTTCTACAACCGGAACAGTTACTACCGAGGAGGAGGCTACCACGGCGGTGTCTACAATCGCCCAGGCGCGACGACCAGACCGTTCAATGGAGATAATCGGGCGGCTCGCGGCTACGCTCAACCCCGCGCGCAGGGCGGCACGAAATCAGGCGCGTTCAGCGGTTACGACCGTGGTGGCCAGGCAAGAAGCTATTCGTCGCGCGGCAGCTCCAGCTTCGGAGGGTCCCATGGCGGCGGTGCGCCTCGCGGCGGCGGCGGAGGCAGGCCTCGGTAATCGAACTCTCCACGAGTTCCTCGTAGATAGCAAAAATTTATAAATGGAGAAAAATAATATGTCGCGGAAGCAGCTGAATTTAGACAAATTTCTCTGGGTCGGCTTTTCAAGGTTAGCAGCGGTTACCATCCTTTTAACGGCCTGCTTTACCTCACGTGCCGCAGCGCAGCAGCAAGGGCAGAGAACATTCCCCTCGGCGGAAGCTGCCAGCCATGCCCTGGTCAAGGCATTGCAGAGCAACGACGAAAAAGCGCTGATCGAGATCTTCGGACGCGACGGAAAGCAAATCGTCTCGTCGGGAGACGAAAAGGAAGACGCTGAAACTCGCGTAAATTTCGTTCGTCGATATGAAGAAATGCACCGTCTTGTTGACGAACCGAACTCCACCACGACCCTCTATATCGGCGCCGAAAATTGGCCCACGCCTATACCGCTCGTCAGGAAAGGTAGTATCTGGTACTTCGACACCGACGCGGGCAAGAAAGAAATTCTTTTTCGGCGAATTGGCGAAAATGAAATGTCGACCATTCGTGTTTGCGAGGAATTAGCGGCGGCGGAGAAGGAATATTATTCCGCGCAGCATGACCAGTACACGCTGAAAATATACAGCGACGAAGGTCAGCACAACGGCCTCTATTGGAAAGCTGGGTCAGGCGAACCCCAGAGTCCCATCGGACCATTGCTGGCGTCGGCCGTGATCGATAGCGATAGCAAGAGCCGGGAAGGCGCTCAGGCTCCATTTCGCGGCTACTTTTTTCACATCCTGACTCGTCAAGGCAAAGATTCTCCAGGTGGCGCGAAAAGCTACATCGCAGACGGTAAAGTGACCGGTGGCTTCGCTTTCGTGGCGTACCCGGCAGAATACGGCTCGTCAGGCGTCATGACATTTGTCGTGAACGAAACCGGGGAAGTTTATCAGAAAGATCTCGGCAAGAAGACCGAAGCACTCGCGAAATCCATGAAGGAATACGAGATCAATCCAAGCTGGCAGAAGGCTGACGAAAAGCAGGAAGAAACAGCCTCTGAACCGAAGACCAATCAGTAACAAGATGCCGTATCTTTGGTGCAGTGGAGAGCCGTAAACGGCGATGAGTACGGAAGCGGAGTGCTGCCAACTGCGCGTCGAAGTAGTAATGCCATGGCTCGCGGGGAAAAGTACCGGAAAAACGGTAGGGACAAGCCCGAAAGGGCGCGTGCTAAAATGCGGCGTATGAAGCTGAGGACCCAGCTAATCCTGGCGAGGCGCGGCCATTCTCTTCGCAAGCTGCGTGGCGAAAGCGCAGGAAAACCCCGACAAATCCAATCTTCCGGATGCTCCGAAGGCACAACAAAATCCAGACGCAGCAGATCAGAACCAGCAGAAAAATCCTCTATCGACTTCCTCTCGGATTGATTGCACGAAAATCCTACTTTTATCCAGACCTGGCGACTTCTTCGGGACCACTTTCCCCGATGGAGAAATTCGAACTTTTTGTGAGCAAGACAGTCGCTGCGCCGCAGATCCTGAGTTCGGCGGCCGCGGCAGGAATCAGTGAAGCACGAGGCACTCTTTCGGGCTACGGGCAGGGTGGCGAAGGCTTTGGAAAAAGATTCGGAGCTTTCTGGGCGACAGGAGCTTCGAGCCAATTTTTTGGCACGTTCGTTTTGCCCGCGGCGCTGCATGAAGATCCGCGATTTTTTGTGAGACTGAACGGCGGGTGGAAGGTGCGAGTCGGCCACGCGTTGCGCCGGGTCGTTGTGATTCGAACGGATGCAGGCGTAGAGAGATTTAACTTGCCCGGGATTTTGGGACCTCTTTTGGCGGAGAGCCTGGCGAACACTTATCTTCCGGACAACGAACGAACTGCGTCGAAAACATTTCAGCGTTACGGCATTCGCATCGGATTCGGTGCCGCGAACAACCTGCTTAAGGAATATTGGCCGAGCATTTTCAAGAGCCTGCGGCTCAATAAAGTAGTTCCGGGTTTGGGGCCCGACTCCAATCCCCCGACGCGTCCGGGCGGACTTGATTAACGATTAACAGCGACGGCGCATCCAAGGGATTTGAAGCGAGTGGCGCAGATCGTAATATAATGTCGAGAAGCGGGGCTGTAGCTCAGATGGATAGAGCATCGGTTTCCTAAACCGGTTGTCGCGAGTTCGAACCTCGCCAGCCCCACCAGATTTTGCCTTACATTCTGATCACTCTAAATATTCGTGGGCGAAGCCCCGCAAAGTAAGAGCCGTATCGTTAACGCGCCACCCCGGCAGTGGTACACTATCCGCGAGGTGCGCTATGGATAAGTCATCCCTAATAGCCACGTCGCTTACGGTGCTTCTTGTGTTAGGTTTGGTCGCCTATAGGTTGCTTTGGGCTGCATCCTCTGTAGCTTCGGCGGCTGGGCTCGGCCGATTTTCAAGAGTTCCAAAGGGTGTACGTCGTTGGCTTTTTGGCGAGCATAAGGATGCCTCTCATTGAGCGGGCGAGAATGAAGCAAGCGATCCCAATTCGAGTCGGCCGCACGAGCGCTGTCGCGATTGCTCTCTTGGCACTGCTGGCCTTAATTGTGGCGCCCACTTGCGCGCCCCTCTGTGCGGCCAACATTTGTTCTTCAAATACAGCGCAAGGTCAATGCCACGAGATGGCAAACATGGGAGCTGACGGTAGCGAACGACTCATCGCGCCGAGCAAGATTTGCAGTTCTCCCGATTTTTCTGCTGTGCTGTCCAAAGCTGACGATCAAACGCTGCTCTCGCAAGGAGCGCGGAATAATCCCGATCAATCGTTGATCAGTCGCTCGCCCGAGCAGGGCCCTGGCAGTCTGTATGTAGATCCAGAGCATTGGGATGTGCATCGAGTTCCATCGAAGTCGGCGGATTCCCTTCTCTTAATCACAATTCTTCGTATCTGATTTTCTCCCCCATATCTATCCAGCAAACCAAGTTCATTCCTCTTGAAGGTGAGCTACGCGCAATCGTGGCGCGTTGAGAACAACGGCTCGCGTCAGATTGCGAGTCCTGCCCATGCTCGATGAAGGGCAGATTCGCTTGGGAAGTGAGCACCAATCCAAATCGTAATTGGTACGAACAGCAATCAGGAGGCAAGAATGAGCGGCACGCGGAGAAGATTTTTTCAGGACGCGGCGTTTTTCGGCGCTGGATTTTTTGGATTGGCGAAGGCCCTGCGTGGGGATACACAAGTTAGCGACCCGCAAGCGGCGCGGGCTATCGAACAAGGGCGCCATCACAGCCCATACGGCAAGCCCAAAAAGAAAGAGGTCGCGCCTACAGGGCCAGACCCGTTCTCGCCAATGGTCACGCCTGACCTCTCGGACTTGCCGCATGAAATGGATGGCGGCGTGAAAGTGTTCAAGCTGGTGGCTGAACCGGTGAAGCGAAAAATCGCGCCGTTCAAGACCATAGACGCATGGGGTTACAACGGCAGTTGCCCAGGGCCGACAATTCAAGTGCAACAGGGCGACCGCGTGCGTGTGGTCTTCGAAAATAAATTGCCGGAATCGACTTCGATTCACTGGCATGGATTGGAAGTTCCCATCGAACAAGATGGCGTCCCGTGGATCAGCCAGAAGCCGATCGCGCCCGGAGAAAAATATGTCTACGAATTTACCGTGCATCAGGAGGGAACGTTCTTCTATCACTCGCATGGCGCCATGCAGGAAATGATGGGGATGATTGGATTTTTTGTGTCCCATCCGGAAAGGAGCTACAAGCCTCGCGCGGATCATGATTTCGGAATGATCTTGCAGGAGTGGGCCGTCTTGCCGAACAACAGCGTTCCAAATACGGCCGCGATGGAATTTAACTGGCTGACGTTCAATGGAGCTTCAGCGCCGGCGATCACTCCGATGATCGTTCGGCTGGGGAGCCGCGTGAGATTGCGCATCATCAATATGGGGATGGACCACCACCCGATTCATTTGCATGGAAATCAATTTGTAATGACGGGAACGGAAGGTGGACGCGCGCCGGAATCGACCTGGTATCCCATGAACACAGTGCTGGTGGGCGTGGCCCAAGCGCGCGTAGTCGAATTCGATGCGAAATACCCCGGCGCGTGGATGGTGCACTGCCATCTGCCCCACCACATGATGAACAGCATGATGGATCTTCTGAAGGACCGCGCCATCGAGACGGCTAACACGACCGATGCCAAAGCACTGGCGCAGATGGAAACTCTGGCGAAAAGCGTTCCGTTCGAACACGTGCATCATTCTCCGATCGCCGAAAATGCAAACAGCGTTCCAGGGTTTCCGCAAGATGCCTTCATGGAAATGGGGATGGATGACGCCGTCGACAAACCCGAGACGCACGGCCTGCCCAGGAATTGGAGCGCCGGAATGATGGGCATGATGACTCTAGTGCGCGTGCTGCCGGATAAAGAGTACGACGAGATGATGCAGCGAATAAAAAGTGCCGGCACCGCAGAACAAAAGGAGCACTCCCATGGCTCATAAGAAAACTCTTTCATTCATGCTCCAGTTTCTCTTCTCTGCGGTCTCTTCGAACTCTGCGTTGAAATCCCCGTTATCTCTATCACTAACTTTGACTATCGCCGCAGCCATGATCTGCTCAACCACGCTGGTAATTGCAGCCCGGGCACAGGAAAAAACCCCACCCATGCCGATGAATCAACAAATGCAACACCATCACGGCGATGTGCCTCTTGTTAAAGCGGAATACCCGCGGATGGGACGCGCGCAAGAGAATGCAGCCGGGCAGCTTTTCACGCTAGACCAAGTAGAAAAAATGGCCAGCGAAACGAATCCAACGTTGCGTCAAGCGGTGGCCGAGATTCGCGCGTCGAAAGCACGCCAGCAACAGGTGGGCATGTATCCGAATCCTTCCGTCGGCTATATCGGGGATGAAATACGAGGCGGCTCGGTCGGCGGGGGCAAGCAGGGATTTTTTGTCCAGCAAACAATCGTGACCGCCGGAAAACTCGGCAAGAGCCGAGAGGTGCTTGGCGCGGAGTCCAAGCTGGCAGAGATTGAAGCGCAAGAACAACAAACGCGCGTCACAACCGCAGTAAAGATGGCGTTCTTGCGCGTGCTGGCAGCGCAAGAATGGCTCGAGGCACGGCGCGATTTGGCAAAAATTGCAGAAGACGGAGCGCAGACGCAAAGAGAATTGATGAACACCGGCCAGGCGGATGAATCTGAAGTGCTGGAAGCGGAGGTCGATGCGCAACGCATGCGCATGGCGGCGCGGATGCAGGAAAATACTCTGCGCGAGGAGTGGCGTTCGCTGGCAGCGGTGATAGGACAGCCAGCCTTGCCGCTCGCAACGGTCACAGGCGATCTCGAGAGAGGCTGGCCGGAACTGAACGAAGAAGAAGCTGTGGAAAGCATCGCGAAACAGAGTCCCGCCGTGCAGATTGCGGAAACAGCAACAGGACGCGCGCGAGCTGCCTTGGCACGTGCGCAGAGCGAACCAATTCCGGACATAGTGGTTCGCGCAGGGGTGGAATATAACCACGAAACATTGGGAAGCGTGCCCTGGGCTAAAGGTTGGGAAGGACTGGCGGAGGCCAGCGTGGAGCTTCCCATTTTCAATCGCAATCAGGGCAACATCGTCGCATCTCTCGCGGATATGGATCGCGCGGAGCAAGAAAAGATCCGCGTGGCGCTTACACTGCGAGAACGCGCAGCCTCTGTGGTAGATCAGTATGCGAATGCCAAGTTAATGGCCATGGAGTATCGCGACGAAATTCTGCCTCATGCAAAAAAAGCTTACGGTTTGTTAGTGGATAAGTACGGTCTGATGCTGGCATCTTACCCCCGCGTATTGGACGCCAAACGCAAACTTTACGAACTGCAAATCGAATACATCGCCGCCCTCGAGGGTGTGTGGACTAACGGCCTGGCTCTGCAGGGTTACTTGTTGACGGACGGGCTCGAAGCTCCAGCACGACCCGGGGAGGTGGACCGGCCCATCCGCGAAACCAACGTGCCGACTCCGGAGCGAAGCATGTCGCCTGGCGAAGGGCTGCCGCGGCCGTAACCGCTTGTCTGCCATATACATACAGTCTTCCCAAAGTGCCGGCTCGCAGATGAGCGCACGAATAAGTACCGTTTCAGCCTGAGTAGAGCACGTGTCGAGTGCGAAACACTAGTACCCTGGTAGCGTTGACCAACTGAAAATTTAGTGGGTACTGTGCATGATAGGGCGCCCGGGTGTCAGCAAACGTGTCCTTGATGGACCGCCAACCTAGATATTTGGGAATCGGCTAGTCAGCGATGCGGGCGAATCTGTCGCAGTTGGCGTTGAGCAAGTTGCGTGGGCGGATAGTTAAATAAGGCGATGACAACAGGTTTAAAAGCAGGACGTTACGAGATTATCGGCGAGCTCGGCCGAGGCGCCATGGGTGTGGTCTATAAGGCGACGGACCCTGTGATTGGCCGTACCGTCGCGGTAAAAACCATCAAATTGAGCGAAGAAGGCACGGGATTGTCGCGCCCTGAGCTGCTAACCCGATTTCAGACCGAAGCGCGCGCGGCTGGTTTGCTGACCCATCCCAACATTGTCGTGGTGTTTGACGCAGGCGAAGAAGACGGCCTGTATTACATCACGATGGAGTTGGTGGAAGGCAAGAGTTTGCAGGCGCATCTCGATGGCGGCATGGCGTTTGCGCTGCCTCGCGTGCTGCGCATCATGGAGCAGACGTGCAGCGCGCTGCAGTTTGCGCACGAGCGGAACGTCGTACACCGCGACATCAAGCCGGCAAATATCATGCTGACGGCTGATGACACGGTGAAAGTCACCGACTTCGGCACCGCGAAAATCTTGCAGTTCGGCACCATGCAGCAGACCGCGCACGTTATGGGTACGCCAAGCTATATGTCGCCGGAACAGGTGAAGGGCCGGGCAGTCGACGGACGGAGCGATATTTTCTCCCTGGGCGTGTTGCTGTATGAAATGGTGACGGGAGAAAAACCGTTTCCCGGGCAGAACATCACGACGGTCATCTACAAGATCGTGAACGAAGAGCCAGTCCCGCCGCGGCAAATTGATCCATCGATCCATCCCGGGATCAGCGCGGTAGTGATGAAGGCGCTGTCGAAGGAACCGGAAACGCGTTACCAGAGCTGCAGGGAAATGCTCGAGGATTTGCGGAATTACCGCAGTATCGCCCCAGGCGGAAGTCCCGATAAGACGATGGTAGCGGGCGGTATGGCTGGTATGAGTGCGCCGAACGCCACGCTCCCACTCGCTGGAACGGGAGTGGGAGCGCAAGGCGGCCGGAGCTTCCATGCAGGAAGATCCTATGACGGTGGCAACAACACGCTCTCTGAATGCGCGAGCGTCCAGCCCCAATCAAACGCCGGTCGTGCGCCGTACCGGGCCGATACAACCGATTACTCTGGTCGAAGAACCAAAGAAAAACAGCGTCATTGGGACCATTTTCATCGCGCTGGTCCTGATTGGCGTGATCGCCTATGGAGTGCAAAAACTGCGGCCTGTGATTGAAGATGCCCGGCAAATTAACGCCGCGCAGAAACGCGCCGACAAAGATTCCGCCGCAGCAACTGCGCCGACAGATGCAGTGGCAAACACCACTCCGGCGATTCCCGCTGAAAGTGAACCACCGGCTGCGGCAAGCCCCGATGTGGCCGCACCGGAAAAGAAACCGGTCGAAGCTCCTATAGAGAAGCCCACACCGAAGAAGACCGAACCGGTTGTGAGCGCACAAGCAGCCGAATATAAAGGGCGCATTGAAGAAGCCATCACGGAAAAGGGTTTGACCGGTCGAGCCAAGGTGCAAGCCATTGGAAACACGCTGGTTCTGGCGGGAAAGCTGCGTCCCTCAGAACATGGGGCGCTGCTAAAGTTCTTGCGCGACGCGCCCGCGAGCGTGCGCGTTGTGGACCATATCGAGTATGAAGACGCGCCGGTCGCGGACAACGGACATGACGCGGACGGAGGCCATCCGGTTCCGACGGGAGGCCGCGGCGCGATCCACGTGGTCACGGATCTGATTGGAGCCACGGCAGTCCTGCGTGGTCCCGCGGGACGCGTGGTGAATCAGTGTCAGACGCCGTGTAGCTTCAATGAGTTAGCGCCCGCACAGTACAGCCTGGCAGTGCAAAAAGATGGCTACCAGCCGATGCAGACCGCGCTTCAAGTGAAAGCGGGAAGCGTTGTAGACCAGAAAGTGGCGCTGGAATCGCTGGCCAAAGGCTTGCTCCTGTCCAGCAAGCCGGGAGGCGCAGATGTCTTTATTAACGGAGCAAAGCAATCGGGGCAAACGCCGGTAACGTTGCCTCTTGCGCCGGGTTCCTACAATCTGGTGCTGCGGATGCCGGGCTACGATGCGTATGCCGGCAACGTGCAGGTAAAGGACAATATTCAGACCCAGCTTGACGTGACACTTAAGGAAAAATCCACAGTCAAAGTGGCTTGGGCCCAGGTGGAAACGAGTCCCAAGGGCGCAGAGATCCTTGTAGATGGACAAACGACTGGCCAATCAACGCCAGCCCGGGTGCAAGTTCCTGCTGGCCTGCACACCGTGACCCTCCGCCTCCCCGGCTACCTGCAGGTCAGGAGAACCATTCAGGCCAGCGAGGGCGGCACTGTCGACATCACGAACGTAACGCTTCAGCCGAAGTAGAGGTACCGTCCCTGAGCCCGAGCTTTTGGGGTGAATTGACGACTACAGAATGCATTCAAAGCCAGATTTCACCCTACTAAGAACGTAACTTTTTGTAACCATCGTACCGAGCTGGTTCCAGGACCCTGAAATCAAACCATTCAAAACAAACCTTTTAGATCCAGAATTGGCAGGCCAGCAGCGTGCTTGCTTTATAGGTAAGGGTTTACCCTGCCCTCCAGCATTTTCTTCTGGGTGGTACAAGGCAGGGGTCCGTATTTAACCGGTCGGTTAAATACGAGCGGCGGAAGCAAGTGGGGAAAGCCTTGGTACTTCGAGCAATCGTGCCGGTGGAGGAGCAGCGCTATGACGCTGAATTGCACCCGCACGCCGAGACGCAAGCGCGGAGCGGATCGCGGCAGCCTCCAGGCGCATCGCCTGTAAGCGCGCCAACTCCGGACGCGCGCACAGCGGGCCTCATGCACTCTCTGCGATGCCTTCATCTGCTATTCCGTTCAGAACGTCTCTACGACAGGAACCATCCTCGCCGGTTGCAAAGTCTGGACGCCTCGTACGAGACATTGCACGATCTCGCCGGCGCCCTGAACGGCATTGAAATCCACATCGAGCGAAGCGGACTGGTCGCGCCAAAACTCAGCGATGCGCACTTGCCGGATGTTCGGGGCGAAATGCAGTCCCTGGCCCAGGATTTGCAGCGCGCTGGAATTCAATCACTCGCATTCGCGAGACAATTTCATGTAGGCGAACTGGACACGCTCGCGCAACTCTTCAAAGCATCATTGTTAAGATCGGAGGACTCTATAAAGCGCGGCGGAAGCGCTTGGTGGGCCGCACGATTCTTGGAGAATCGCGTGGAAGGGATTTCCATTAACACGCAAACGGAACGCAAAGTGGACACGGTACTGGCCAGCCTGATGGGCGCGCTAGTAGCCTACGGCGGAAACTCGCCGCGCGAGGTGAATGAGACTCCCATTTTGCCGCCGGAGACCGACGACCTTATAGGCGCGTTGCGTTTGATTGGGCGGCTAACTCCGCCGCTCGAGGCGGCACGCGGGCTTGCGCCGGAAGAAGCAGCGCGGGCCATTCATGGAGCGATGGAAGATGCGAGCCGCGAGACGGTGCGCATGCTGCTCAGTTCGATTTCGCAGTATGCTCCGCGCGAGGGCGAAAGACCGCAGCCATACCTGCTTCGTCTTTCCGTGAGTTTGATTCTCGAGTTCCTCGGAGCGGAATTTTCCGCAGGGACGCTTGCACCGGCCAACGTGCGCCAGACGTTTCATAAACTGAGCGATGTGCTGGTCTCTTCGGGCGGATATACGGGGCCGCACTCTTCGCAACACCTGACATTGCTAGCGACCACGTGGGCCAGCGACACACACAGAGAACAAATCGTCGAAAAATTCTGGCTGGAACTTCCGCCCAGGGAAAAATCCTCGGTACTGCGAGGCGCGGAAGTTTGGTGCGTGCCGGTTGTGGCGCTGAAGCGAACGCTCGGGCTCTTGGCCGAAGCAGGAGCGGACGCTCCAAGGCGCGAGGCGCGAAACATTTTGTTGAACTACTCGCGGCGCGTGGAAAATGAGAATGTATCGGCACGGCGCGCGGTGGCTGCCGGATTGAATGAAATGACGCCGATCATCGAGTCGCTTTGGCCCAATCAATTGCCGGAAGATTTGAGCCGCGGAACGATGAAAGCACTAGAGAAGGAAACCATCCCGGAGACCGCAGCGCTGCTTGCGGCTTTCCTGGAGACGCTGGGCCGTGTCGCTGTGATTCGCGCGGATTACGCGGGCTTCGAAAACATTTTAATCGGCCTGGAGCGCGTGCCAAAAGACAAAGAACACGATCACATGTCTGCGCTGGCTCACCGGCTTGTGGCGCAAGACCGCTGGCTGCTTTTGGTGGATGCGTCGCTTGCTAACCGGCCGCTCGATCCGGTTTTGCCGCGGCTTTTGCAGCGCGACCCGGAGAGACTGCTCGATCGTCTAACGCTACTCTTGACGGAGCCGCGCGGCCCAGAAATGGTGCCGGCGATGGCGCGGTTGTTGCGAACGATCGGCGTTCCGGCGCTGAACCTTCTCGAAACGCGATTGTACGAAGCACGGAGACAGCGCGTCAGTGCAGCGATTAAGCTGCTAGCAGCGACTGATCCGGAGCGCTTGCTGCGCGGCTTGGCGCGCGCGCTGGCGAGCTGGGAATGGAATCTGCAGGATCTGGCAGTGAGTGAACTTTCGCGGCCCGCCAATGCCGTTTCATCGCATAGCGCGGCGTTCGTTTTCTCGGCGATTTTGGCGGATGCACATCCGCTGGTCGTTCCGATGATGATCGATCAAATTGGTTTGGCGCAGGAAACCACTGCCGTGCCGCAGTTGATGGAGATTGCCGCGGGTGAGCATGAAGTCTTGCGGGATCTGTTTGTGCGCATCAAGGCGATCGAAGCGATCGGCCGCATGCGCGCGGGCGAAGCGGCGGAATTGCTGCGCATGCTGGCGGAAGGGCGCGAAGGACTTGCCTTCGCCGAACCTTCGGGATTGCGCGCGGCGGCGGAAGATGCGCTGGCGATGATTGAAAACCGGCCGTCTTCGACGAGAGCGCGCGCCGCATTTGAATCAGCCCCGCAGACCAATGTCAGCTATGTGATTCCCCGAAGATACGCACGCGTGCCACTGGAATCGCCGCTGCGAGCGCAGATTGACGGTTCACAGGCAGGCCTCGCGCGCGTGAAAACCATCAGCCTCGGCGGAGCCTATCTGGAATCGCCGAAGAAACTCAGCGTGGGAGATTCCATCAAGTTGGAAGTTCGCTCGGGGCTTCGCAAAATTCACTTTACCGCTGTTGTGCGGAATCTTGGTCCGGACGGCGGCGGCGTTGAGTTCGTGCACATGAAAGACGAAGACCGCGAAAAGCTGCGCAAGCTGGTGCAGCGCCACTTGCAGATTTAAGCCTGCAGTTCCTCATTTATAAATCACAAGTTCAGTCGGCTGCCGGGCCAGCAAAGAGGATGAGATTTTCATCTGGATCCGAGACTATAAAGGTTTTGGCACCCCACGGTTCCTTCTTAAGTTCTTGATGGAAGGAAACTCCTGCAGCCTGATAACTCAGAAACAGTCGTTCGATTTCGTTCGTGGTGCCAACCGTGATGGAAGCGGACAGCAGATCTTCGCGCTTCCGAACATCGCCAGCGAACACAGGTTCGAAGACCAGCCTCAACGCGAGTCGTGCATTGTCACGGATGACCTGCCCGTAGAATGGCGGATCGCCGTAGATGAATTCCACCGTGAAGCCAAGCTTGTTCGTAAGAAATCACAGGAACTAGCGGCGAAGAGCAAATTGAAACAAGCGGGTTTCCGGCTTGAGGGTCGAGAATGGCTCGGATGATGGGTGTATAATCGGCATATGGCTAAAGATGTGATCCACATCTCAGAGGCGGAGGCGGCGAGCGACTTTGCTGCGCTGATGGCGCGTGTCCGGGCGGGCACGGAGGTCGTCATTAAAAGTGGGGAGCGGGCCGTAGCTGTCCTTCACGCCGCCCAGCCGGTGCGGCGCAGCATCTCGGAGTGCATTGCGCTCGCAAAAGCACACGAAGAAGAAACCGGGAAAGCCCCGATCCTGGACGCAGAGTTCGCAGAAGACGTTGAAGAAATTCTCGGCCAACGCAAACCGTGGAACCCGCCAGCGTGGGAATAGTCCTCGACTCAAGCGTGATCATAGCTGCCGAACGCAGAGGCCATACTGTCCGGGAAATCCTAGAACAAGTGAAGGCGGCCCAGGGCGAGATCGAAATTGGTCTGTCGGTCGTGACCATCGCTGAGCTAGTGCACGGAGCCTATCGCACCAAAACCCAAGTGCAACAGCATCGGCGACTGGAATTCATCGAGCGACTGTCGAGCGACGTTCCAGTGCACCCGGTAACGATTGACATCGCGCGGCTCGCAGGGCGCATAGAAGGCCAACAGGAAGCGATGGGCATCCAGTTTGCATTTGAGGATTTGTTGATTGGTGCGACGGCGCTGCATCTCGGCTACGAAGTAGCGACGCTGAACCTCCGTGACTTCCAGAGAATTCCTGGCCTTTCCATAATTCAGCTTTGAATGAGTAACCATCAACGAAACTCCCGTCACTCTCGCCACCAGAGTTCTAGCGCCGGCGCAAGCTGGGGCGCACTGTATTGCACCCCTACAAGGGCGTAGTGAGTTTTCAGAACCGCGAGAGTGCGAGTAGAGTAGAGAGACCGTTTCCCGAAGATGGACTGGAGAAAGAATGAACGTAGTGCTCATCGGGGTAGTGATTGTGGTGGCTGCGTTGGTGCTTTGGCTGGTCTTGCAGACCTCGCAGGAACAGAAGAAAAGCGCGGCGCTGGAAGGCCAGTTGAACGAGCTGCGGCGGGATTTGCAGACGATTGGAACTGCGCAGGCGCAGAGTACGGGGCAGATGGCCACGATTGGCCAAAGTGTTGCGCAGCGGCTTGAGAACGTGACGAAAACGCTGCAGGACGGAGTTTTGAACTCCGCGCAGATTGCCACGCAGGGACAAACAGCGATCGCCAACGAGCTGAAGAACACTCGGGAGCAAATTGGCAATATTCAGAAACAGCTCGGGGAATTCCAGGAGCTGGGACGGGGCATTTCTTCCGCGACAAAGTCGCTTGAGGGAATTCTGGGCGGGGCAAAGACGCGCGGGTTGCTGGGCGAAGTGACGCTGGGGCGTTTGCTGGAGGATTCCCTGCCCGCTTCGCAATATGCCGTTCAGTACAGGTTCTCGAGCGGCGAGGCTGCGGACGCGGTGATTTTTTTGCGCGATAAGAAACTTGTGGCGGTGGACTCGAAGTTTCCTCTCGATGCGTTTCGAAGGATCAGCGCGGAGGGAGAAGAGGCGAAGCGGGCGTTTGCGACAGCCGTGAAGGGCCACGCGGACTCCATCGCGAAGAAATATATTGTGCCAAACGAAGGCACCTTGGACCTGGCGCTAATGTTCGTGCCCTCGGAAACCGTTTATTACGAAATGCTGATGACGCTGGACAGCAAGGGCGAGGCGTTGGACTCCTACTGCCGCGGCAAAAATATTATCGCCGTGTCGCCGAATACCTTGTACGCGCATCTCTGCGTGATTCACTTGGGTTTGCGCGGAATGCAAATCGAAGAAAATGCCAAGCGAATTTCGGCGGGGCTCTCGGGAATTCAGAAGAACATGGCGACCTTCACCGACGTTTTTGAAAAACTGGGGACGCACTTGAAGAACGCGCAGCAGAGTTACGGGGAAGCGGACAAGCGGCTGGAAAAAACGCAGAACACGTTGGATTCTTTGGTTGGGACGAGCGCGGCGGATGCCTCTCTTGAGAACGGCCAGGGCACGCTTGCGCTTCCGGCGGCGACTGGCGCGAAGACCGGCGCATAGTTCCTCAAGAAAACTAGACGGGCACGGCGTGCCGTGCCCCTAGGGGATGTTGGTGGCGGATGGTGCCTAACCGCACGGATTAGTGTGGTTGCGGCGCGGAACTTAGCAAGCGGATCGAAATCAAGAAGCTGCCGCGTTTGCGGCCTACTACCTCGAAATGCGCGACGTTTTCCGCGCCTCCCGAACTCGAAGCCTTTAGCGGAGTGCCGCCCGTAAGTTCAGCTATGTCTGGCGCTAAATTTATGGCTTCCAGGCTAACTTTCGTGGTTGTGCCTCGCACGCGTACGGTGAGCTGGCGATGCACGCCGGGCGCGAGTGGCGAAGAATCCGCTTCCAGCGTGAGCGCCACGAAGACAATTTCAATAGGCGGCCCATTCCGTTTCGCGCAGGAAATGTCGACGGAGGCACGGCCGGGCTGCAAATCTGGCGGCGGCAGCACAACCAGCGAAGTCGGTGAAGACGCCAGCACAAAGGCCGGATCACCCGAGACGGTGATCTGGTTCGCGTCGGCTTCTCCGCAAAAGCCGCGGCCTGCAATTTCGAATCGGTCGGCAAGTGACGCGATTTTGGGCACTGACGTGACCTGGATAGCAGTGGCGGCGGTTTCATCGGGCGACAAAATCGTTACGGGAATGTGCCCTTCGCGGCCAGCGATGGAGCCGCGAATAACGCCGGGATTCAGAGGAGCGACGAACAGCGCGCGCCCTGTCGCGTCCGTGAGCAAACGGTCGCCGTTGGAAAACACAACTGGGGCGCGGGGAGTCAGCCGGCCGTTGACGTCAAGAACGGCGAGAGTTGCCCTCTCTCCCGAGATGATGGTTCGCGGCAGCAGCAAAATGCGACCGGCCGCCGAGGGCGGAGACTTTTGTGCGGACGCCGAGAAAAAAAGCATCAGGAATGCCAACGCGAAGGAAAAGCTTCGCAGAACGAACAGATGCGGCGGATGGCGCAGAAGCATGGAGTGATTGTAGTCGAGAGGCCTTGCGCTGAGGAAGCCAGAGAACGTTATAAAGAGCGGCGAAAGGCGGACAGCAGAGAGTCTTCTCAGTGGCTCACAGTAACAGGTGCTTCGTCTGGAGAATAGATGAGCACAGCGCGGCCGGGAACGCCCGCCGCCAATCGCCTCAATTTGTAGACAAACGGACGCGGCGCGCAACTTCGAGCGCACTCTTCCAACCGATAATAACGGTCTTCATAGCGAACCACTCGCGGCGGAGTCCAATCCAATTTCGGGCGGCAGGCGCGGATTTCAAGAAATTCTTCCTCGGCATTTTTTGCAACACAGAGCTCATCAGGAACTTGCGAAAAGGTGGCCGTCAAAACTTTTTCCTTCATGCTGCCTACGTAGGAACAGACGTGGCCCTGCGAAAACTTTACGGTACCCGGGGGTTCAGGCGCTGCGCGACGAAAAATCTTCGAGTAAATTTTGTCCAGCAGATAAAGTGGGAAGACACCTAGAACGGTATCCGTAAGTGCAGCGCACGCGCGCGCCGTACCCTCGATACCGAAAAAGGCAATAAGCCAGGTCAACGGGTGAGTGGCCCAAATCAAGAGCGCGGCAAACCCAATTTCATGGTCGGTGATTCCGGTTGGTGCACTCTTACTGAGCGTGTTATCGAGGCCGCGGGAAACCCAGGTCGTCACGGAGTACGAATACCAATACATAAGGCCGCCAAGGGCGATAACGGATTCCGCCAGACCGCTGAGGACGGCGGCCGAACGCCAGTGCACGGATTGGTAGAACGGCAGCGCTCTGCGCCAGCGCTCGGGGAGCAGCGAAAGCAACGGCCCAAGAAGCAAGATCCACATGTCGTGCCCCGCAGTTATTTTAAGAGAGCCAATAGAATTTGGAGGAACCTAAGACGACCGGACAAGCTAATGAGTAATCGTCACAATAATCCTATTGAACCTCGCCCAATAGATGGTTGCGCGTGTCACCAAGAAAAGTGGCAGCAGGGCTGCCGCACTTCAAGTAGACGACTACTGCGCGGGCTTTGAAACGAGCCGATAAATCTGGGCATCGAGAAAAAGACGGAACAACTCGGGATCAATCTCCTCGTCGCGGACGCACAGCTTGAGGATCTCGAGCGCGCGATCGGTCGGAACGGCTCTCTTGTAGGGACGATCAGATGCGGAAAGCGCGTCGAAAATGTCGCAGATGGTCATCATCTTAGCTTGCACGGGAATCTCGGCGGCTTTGAGGTTGTTCGGATAGCCTTTGCCGTTGAGTTTTTCATGATGGGCACGCGCAATATCAGGGATGGCGCGGTATTCGGGTGTCCAAGGAATCTGCGCAAGAAAATTAAAACTGTGCGTCACGTGCGATTCGATTTGCAGGCGTTCGGTACCATCGAGGCTGCCGCGCGGTATCGAGAGGTACCTAACTTCCTCCGAGGTGAGATACGGGCGTTCGGCGCCGCGCGGGTCACGGTAGGTTTTTTGAGAAATTTCCGCGAGCAACTCGAATTCGCTCGAAGGAAGGATCGTCGGCTCGTTCACGCGCGCGATGAATTCCGCATATCGATCCAACTCAGCGAAAAGACGGCCGGCTTCGTCGTCGAGCAGCTTTAGGCGCGCGCGGGCTTCGGCCTCTTTACGAAAATGTCCCAGCAGGAGCTCGACCTTTTGTTCGGCGATGCGCGCTTCGATGTCTCGCCGGATGTAATCAAACCGATCCAGCAGCCTGGAAAACTGAAGCGGATAAAGCTTTTTCGCTTTTACGAGAACTTCTTCGCGGACGCCGACTTTGCCGAAATCATGGAGCAACGTGGCATAGCGTAGCTCTTTCATCTGTTCGCGCGAAAAACGCAAATCCGCGTACGGCCCCTGCGGCTCGCGGTCCACGGCTTCGGCGAGCGCCATGGTCATTTGACAGACGCGCTGAGAATGGCCGGAGGTGGTGGGATCGCGCTGCTCGATGGCTTTCACCGAGGCATTCACAAAACCGTCAAAAAGATTCTCAATGTCGCGGTAGAGTTGCGAGTTTTCGAAAGCCACGGCAGCTTGCGATGCAAGAGAGAGCCCAAGACGCACGGCGCGCTCGGGAAAGGGATGTACATGACGGCGAACGGCATTCGCATCGGTCAGCCGTGCTTTCGGATTGCGCTTGCAGTTGATCAACTGAAGCACGCCGAGCACTTCGCCCTTGCCGTTTTTCATAGGCAGAGTGATCAAAGAGCGCGTGCGGTATCCGGCTTGCTCGTCGAAAGAAGAATTGAACTGGAATGGCCGCGATTTGGGGATGCGGTAGGCGTCAGCAAGCTCGATGACTTCGCCATGGAGCGCGCAATAGCCAGCCATCGAAGATTCCGTGACCGGCAGCGTATGTTCAGTGTAAGGAAACTGCACACTGTCGTTTTGTGTCAGCCGAAAGCGCAGCTGCCGCGTCTTTCCCGGGCCGTTCCTTGTGTCTGAGGAAGAAACGTTCGTCTCGCCGCAAGCTTGCTCCATCAAATAAAGAGAGCCGGCGTCGGCGCCAGTGATCTCCCGAGCTTTCAGAAGGATAAGGGTAAGCAGGCGCTCTACGTCGCGCGTCTCGGATAGCGCAATGCCAACGCGGTTCAGTTCCTCGAGTTCGCGCCCCGCTTGAGCGGCAGATAGTCCATTCCGCCGCGGAGCCACCGCTCGCTTACGCGGCGTTTTTTTAGCTTTGGCCATGGTGAGGGACGCTAAACTGCCATTATTTGCTGAGTTTCTGGGTGAGAGCCAGATTATCACGGAAGCGCGCAAGCCAAGCAGGCATTGGGTTGCTATCGTGTAGAAACAGGGCACAAACCGCCCAGTTTGGTTGTACCCTCGGGGAGTGCCGGGGCGGCAAGGGCGCGAAGTACCAAGTAATCAGTAAGCGTCACAGCCTTTCGCCGCCAGAAAGGGTCTGCTAGCGTGAGAACAGGGTTGCCGGGTACGGGTGTGGGCACGGGTTCAGAGAGCAAGCAGCAACGGGAGAATTTGTGCGGATCGTAAGCGGCGGCGTCACCGATTTGGGGCGGGTGCGCACGAATAACGAGGACTGTTTCCGCATTGTCGAATCGCTGAATCTCTTTGTGCTGGCGGACGGCATGGGCGGCGAGGCGCACGGGGAAGTGGCGAGCGCACTAGCCGTGGAAACCATCGTCAAGCATTGCATGGATGCGCAGACCGATTTTGCGGCCACGATGCTTGGCAATGCGGAGCCAACGTGGAGCGAAAAGACCAAACGGCTCACGAGCGCCGTGCACCTGGCGAACAAAAATATTTATGACGCGGCCGAAGCGCATCCCGAACAGCATGGGATGGGGGCAACCGTTACCACCGCCTGGATCGATGGCTCGAAATTAAGCATCGCCCATGTAGGAGATTCGCGGGCTTATTTGTTGAGAAGCGGCAACTTGCAGCAGCTTACCAGCGATCACTCACTGGTGGCGGAGCAGGTTCGACGGGGCATTTTGACTGCCGCCGAAGCGGAAGAAAGCGAAATGCAGAGCGTTCTTCTACGCGCGCTGGGAGCTTTGCCAGACGTGGAAGTGGACACCGACGAGCACATCGTATTTGCGCGGGATATTTTGATGCTCTGCTGCGATGGTTTGACGCGCATGGTCACCGAGCCCGAAATTGCGGGCACCTTGCAGGCGGAGACGGATCCGACGAGGGCCGCGGAAAAGCTGATCGCCTTAGCCAATGAGCGCGGGGGCGTGGACAACATCACCGTTATTGTCGTTCGGATCGGGGCGGAATCGCGAGGATGGTTTTCTTGGCTGTTCGGTGGGTCGCGAAAAAGGGCGGCCGGAAACGGCGCCGTAGGAGGAATGTGAGATGGCGAAGCTCAGCCTGATGTTTGAAGAAAAGACGGTCAAGGAAGTACCGGTGGGAAGCCGGGCCGTGAGCATTGGGCGGTCGCCTGACAATGACTTGCCGGTCGACAATCTGGCGGTCTCGAACTATCACGCGCGCGTGTATTTTGAGGGCGGGCGGCTCGTCGTGGAAGATCTCGATAGCCTTAACGGAACTTTTGTGAATGACCTACGCGTCGAGCGCGCCACGCTGCACGACGGTGACTCCATCTGGATCGGCAAACATCACATTAAGGTTGATGCTTCAGGCGATGCTCCTGTGCCATGGGATACCGGGCGCAAGGCCAGCGCTCCGCGCATTAACGAGACCATGGTTCTGGACACCAAAGCGCGTCGTGACATGCTTCAGCAAGCGGCAGCCACTGGCGAGCGCGTACAGTTTGCAGCCGGACGGCTGAAGGTTCCCACCCTGATTGTGATTGGCGGGCGAACCGATCAAAAAGAATACATGCTCACGAATAAGCTGACGGTTATCGGCAAATCGGCGATGGCCACGGTAAAAGTCAAAGGCTGGTTTAAACCCGCCATGGCAGCTCAGATTAATCAGCGCGATGATGGATATTACATCGGCCCTGGCGACAAAATGCCTACGGTGAATGGGACGCCCATCACAGGACCAGTGCGCCTGAACGACGGTGACCTCATCGAGATCTGCGGCGTGCGTATGAACTTCGTCTTCCGCGAGTAGCGCGCGAACCGAAATGGCAGCTCCGTCAGATGCATGGTGGCAGAGGCGGGGCGGGTTCGGCCTCTATGAGCTGCTGCAATCGTGGTGGCGGCACCGTGTTTCGTTTGTCCTAAGTTTGTGCATTACGATTGCTTCTCTCTCTGTCTACTACTTCGTTTTCCTTCAAGAAAAAAGAACTCCCATTTCGGAGCTCTTCGAGCGGTTGGAACTCGATACTCTCGATACTCGCTTTCGTTACAGACCACAGGGCCTCACTTCACCCGATTCACGGATCGTAATTGTAGATATCGATCAGAAAGCGCAAGAAGTGCTCGGCCGCTGGCCGTTTTCGCGCGCCTATTTTGCGAAGATGCTGGACGTGCTCCGTGAAGACGGCGCCCAAGTTGCGGCCTTTGATATCACCTTCAGCAAGCCCGATCAAAGCAGCGCTCCGGTGCGCGCCTTGGCGGGGGAACTCGAAATGCGCGAGCAAGCCGGAGAAGCCGTCGATCCGAAGCTGACTGCCGAAGTTCGTAGTCTCGCGGAGAAATATGATGCTGATGCTCAGTTTGCAAAAGCCATCAGGCGATTCGGTCCTGTCATTCTTGGAAATTATTTTCTATTCACGCGAGCCGACCTCGAAGGTGTCTCAGACAAAACACTACAAACTTATGCAGATCAAATCGCATTTTTTGCCTATCCGCCGGCGCACCCTCTGCGCGTCCAATTCGCCAAGGAAGACAAACTGCACCTCATGGAGATTTTTGATGGCGCGGGTCTCGTGCCCAAAGGCGCCGAGGCCAATCTTGACACTCTGACTGCAGGACTAAACGGAGACAGTTCCTGGACCGGTTTTTTCAACGAACCGCCTGACACCGACGGCGTTGTGCGCCGTACAACGCTCCTCTTGCCTTACGGACGCTCGGAAAATCCTGCGGAGTGGGACCTCTATCCCTCAATGGACGTGATGGCAGCTCGCGCATTCATGGGAAAAGAGGCGCTAGATACGAACCTCTATTACAACCAGGCCGGACTTGTACGAATCGATTTCGGAAATAAGTTGTCGCTCCGCACCGACGAACTTGGGCAGATGTTGATCAACTACCAAGGGCCTTGGGGGACGTTTCATCACTATTCGATCGCGGATGTTTTGGAAAAAAAATATCCTCCTGGAACATTTCAAGGAAGGCTCGTGCTAGTCGGAGCTACTGCCACGGGCATCGGCGATCTGCGCGCCACTCCTTTTGGGGGAACGAATTATCCGGGTGTAGAAATCCATGCCAACATTATCGACAACATTTTGCACGATCGATTCTTGAAGCGCGATGCGCGTTCCGCCCTGATTGATGCGCTCCTCATATTCACTTTCGGCATTCCTCTCGGCATCTGGATGGCTCTCGTGCAGCCGCGGTGGATGTGGCTCGGAGCCGCCTTGCTGATCCCTCTTGTCGCCGTGGATTATGGCGCTTTTCGCCGCGGATGGTGGCTGAATTTCATTGTGCCTGCGATGACTCTCGTAGGGAATGTGGTGCTGGTGTCGCTTTATCGTGTTGTTTTCGAGGAAAAAGAAAAGCGTAAGGTGCGCGCAGAATTCGGCAACTACCTCAGCCCCGAGGTGATCCGCCGCCTCCTTATCGATCCCAGCCTTGTTGACCCCAAGAAAACCGATGTCACTGTGATGTTCAGCGACATTCGCGGCTTCACTACCATTTCGGAAAAGCTCGACGCGCAGGAACTTGCTCTTTTTCTCAATCAATATCTTTCGGATATGACGAGTATCGTCTTCAAGAACAACGGGACGCTCGACAAATACATCGGTGACGCCGTGATGGCTTTCTGGGGCGCGCCTTTCGAAGAACCCGGACACGCAGTCAAAGCCTGCAACGCCGCGCTGGAAATGATGAAGCGCGTTCGCGAGTTGCAAAAAGTCTGGGAAGCCGAAGGCAAGCCCCGCCTCGAAATCGGTATCGGCCTGAACACCGGAGTAGCCAGCGTCGGCAGGATGGGCTCATCGTTGCGCCGCGGCTACACGGCGCTCGGCGATTCTGTAAATCTCTCTTCGCGGCTTGAAGGTCTGAACAAAGACTACGGCACGCACATCATCGTGAACGAGACCACCTACGAAGGCGCCAAAGACGATGGATTCGTGTTTAGGGAGCTGGACTTGATTCGTGTCAAAGGGAAGCTGCAACCCGTCACAATCTACCAGTTGATGGGGCGGCAGACGGATTTGGTCGCGGAGGGCCGCGCGGAAGAAGTGCGCTTACAAGTAGAACGCTTTGCTCGCGCGCGAGAACTTTTCCGCAATCGAAAGTGGGATGCCGCTCAACGCGCCTTCCAGGAATTCCTCGACAGATGGCCCGACGACGGCCCATCGCGCGTTTACTGGAAACGCTGCCAGGAATATCTATTTGACGAGCCATCGGTAAATTGGGACGGCGTTTTTATCATGACCCACAAATAGCGGCTGAGCTACGCGCACGCCATCCGAAAAGCGCTACGGCTTCTCGACTTCCACCAAATTATCCGCGGGATCGCGGTCGATCAGTTTATTGTAAGGATCAATTCCCGCGAACGTCGGCTTCTCATCCACCACAAATTCAAACGTGCTGTTTTCCTGTGAGACCCACTCTTTGTGCAGGTCCAGCCGCTTCAAATGGTCTTTCGTTCCGCTGAATACGCCGACGTCAATCAAATCGTGAATAGGCATCGGTGTTTCGTTTCCGGAGCCGTCGGACTTTTTCTTTTGTGTACTCGTCTTCAGCGTCACTCTAAATTTCTTATCCGGTGTTTCCACGTACGACGCGGATACAGCCTTGTTCTCATAGAGAACGATGGACTCAAACATGTCCGTGATCACATACTGCAGTTCCGGCGGAGTCTGCTCGCGCAGTGCAGCAACGAATCCACGCGTATCGGGAAACGGTCCGGCAGCATATTTGTTTTTCTCTAGAAAGTTGTGCAGCGCAAGATTAACTTTGTCTTCACCGATATAATCGGCCAGCGCGAACATCACCATCGATCCTTTTTGGTACCAAACGTACGGTTCGCGCTGCACTAGAACGAGCGGCGGCTCGTGTCTCGTCTCTCCAGCGCGGCCTCTCAAATACCCGTCAAGTTCGTAGCGCAGGAACTTTCGTGTCATGTCTTCGCCGTACTTTTTCTCCATGACCTTCATGGCGGAGTATTCCGCCAGCGATTCGGCCATCATGTTCGAGCCTTGCGTCTGGCTCCCGAGCAGCTGATGGCCCCACCACTGGTGCGCAAGTTCGTGCGCCGTCACGAAATAAAGCCGATCGATGTCGTCGGGCTTCTTCAAACGCTCGATAAATCCGATATCCTCAGAAAACGGAACAGTATTGGGGAAAGACTGCGCGAATTGTCTGTAACGTGGAAATTCAAGAATGCGGAACTGGTTGAACTGATAAGGACCAAAGTTCTTCTCGTAATAGTCCAGGCCAGTTTTGGAGGCGTCCATCATCTTGTCCAGATTGAATTCGTGGCCTGGCTGATAATAAATTTCGAGCTTCACGTTTTTCCACTGATCGCTCCTCACGCTGAAGCGGCCGGAAAGAAACGAGAAGAAATTGTTTATACGTGTGTCCCCCATGCTGTAATCGAAGTAGCGGCGGCCGTTTTCCGTCCATTCTCGCGTCAGGTAGCCTGGGGCAATCGCAATCTGGTCGGGCGAGGTGCTGACGACTGCGTGGAACGTCACCCATTCCGAGTCCGACATAAAGAGGTTGATATTGGAGTAGTACGGATCGCCCGGCGGGGCCATCTCCTCAAGAGGACCGAGTTTCTCTTCCCGTCTGCGCACCGGATCGTCAATTTCAGTTCCAGAGTTGTAGCCGATGAACGGGAAATAATCCCGGTCGAAAAAAGTGCCGTTGTAGGCGAGTTCCGCACGCTCGCCCCCGTCTTTGAACCCGCGCGAAGTGTACCCTACGTGAAAATTCATCTTCATCGATTCGTTCGGCTCGAGCGGCTTGTCCAGCTTATAGATCGAGTAGAAATGTTGTTCGTCGTCGAGCGTTTGCTTTGACGCACGGTCGAAGCTCACTTCTTGGACCGAATTCCGGCTGTCTGTGATGTGCACTTCATCGATCGGCTTGTCCGTGCGATTGACAAGCAGGTAGGAGCCCGTTCCCTCGAATGAACGCCGTTCCGGAAAAATGTTCACGGCGAGATCTACTGCCGTTATTTTCGGTTGCGGCAGCCGCTCGTACTTCTTGTAACGCTTTTCGTACTCCGCCGCGCGGGTCCGGTTCTGCTTCGCGGTGCGGAATTCATTCAGCACGTGCGTGTTGTAGAAGAACACCGCCCCGCAAGCTCCAGCCAACACCAGAAACGCAGCAACAGCCGGGATCAAACGCGGTATGCGCGAGCGCGCCATTTTCCAGCGCGCGCCAAACGATTGCTCGGTTCCGCGCCGCGCAAAGGCAATCGCAAATACGCCCAGTAATCCGCCGACACAGAGCCAGTAAGCAGTGATCCAGAACAGCGCCTTTACAAAATGCCCGTATCCGTTCATGTCCGAATATGTGTATGGCGTAATCTCGCCATACATGTACAAACGGTTCTCGATTCCCCACGAATAAAGTATCGGAATTAAAATAAAGAATCCGACCACCAACGCATGCGCCACAAACTTGTTTCCCAGAACGGTCTGCAGAAATAACGCGAGCAGAATCACCATGAGAAGCTGTGGCAAATAAATGAGGTAGATTTCTTTGGCGTAGTGGACCAGTTCAAAACGAAAATATCCGCTCACGGCTTGTGAAAACACGCCGCACACGAGCACTACCGAGGCTAAAACAGTCTCCACCATCGCCAGCGCCAGAAACTTGCTGACGAAATCAGTCCAGTCCCGCAGTGGCAACGAGTCGTGAATCTGCTCGAAGCGCACGTCTCGTTCGCGCCAGATCACTTCGCCCGCATATAAAGCGCCGATGATGTAGAGGAACAATCCAGACTGTCCGGAAACCACAAACACCATCAAAAATGTTACGGGCCAGACTTCCACGCCATTGTTATTCCCCGCGAAATGGCCGCTAACCAGAACGAATACGAGCATGATCAACGTGATGGCCCAGAACGGCACTTCGCGAACGATATTGAAAAAGCGCATGCGCGTCATGGAAAACAACTGCTTCAAAGTTGTCGAGAAGCCAAAAATCTGCGTCACTTGAGGAAGTGTGCCGGCTGCGCGCCGAGGGGACTTTTTCTCATCCTCTTCGCCCGCCCTCGCCTCTTGCGCTTTTTTCGTGGATCGTCGCGAACCCAATACTTCGGCGGACATGGGGAACAGAGCATATACAAGAATCAAAGCCAGAGCACCTACGCCTAGCCAAACTAAACGGTTATAGAGGAACGCGCCCGTCCAGTGCAGCACGAGCGCGTTTCTTTCCACCACCGTCCAATAACGCGTCAGGCTTTGAACCATGATGAGTCCAAACGGGTCGGCGATAGAGGCCCAGGCGCGCTCCAATTTATTTGACGTGACTATCACAACCAGCTCGATCAGGTAAAACGCGAAGAGCGCAACGCCCTGCAGATAAACCACAACGATATTTCGCGTGAGAGCGGCGACACAAAAGAAGAGGCTGCCAAGGAAAAAAATCTGCACGATCCCGGACGAAGCATATATCCGGAAATACATTCCAAAATCGTTTGGGGCGATTCGCAGTTTGTCTGCCCACGGCATAAGAGTGCCAAGCGCTATGCCGAAGATGATTCCTGAAAAAGCAAAAATGGCGGTGACCATCGACCCCGCCCATCGCCCTCCAAGATAAGCAAATTTCGAGATCGGCTTGGTGAAAATCAGCTGGTAGGTATCTCCGTTGAAATCGCGCAGAATCGCGGGGCCAAAAATTGCCGCGATCAGAATCGAGCCGAACGCCAATACCTGTGTCGTGATGAGGAGTACCGCGTAAGGGCTATTCAACAGAACCTTCCCGCTGCCAGCGGGTCCAAATCCTTCGGCGGCAATCGAGAAAAAAGGAAGAAAAGCGGCTAGCAAGAAATATATGTAGGTAGAGGCGCTCTTAAACCGCAGCTTCAGTTCGAATAGAAAGAAGTCCATGAACATGTCGTGTTCTCCCTTTCAATTCGGACGATGCTGCGACAACTGTCGGAAATATACGTCTTCCAAATCCGCCTCGACGGGGATGAACCCATCGCTCAGCGGCGATTCCGAATACACGCGTACTTCGTTCAACCCACCCACACGATGCATCGAGATGAGTGGGTAAGATTTCTCAATGGCCTCGC
Source organism: uncultured Acidobacteriota bacterium (assembly GCA_963784015.1). GTDB lineage: Bacteria > Acidobacteriota > Terriglobia > Acidiferrales > UBA7541 > Acidiferrum. Next base: position 376,652 of record CAWAPX010000013.1, on the reverse strand, counting down.
GTTCCGCGTCTGTCGGAACCACCTTGCTCCACACACGCCCTTTTACCGCTTCGAGAGCCTGGTCAGGCGCGCCCTCTAGGAGTAATTCCCCGCTGCTGATGATTGCCATCTTGGAGCAGAGCTCGCGCACGTCTTCAACAATGTGCGTCGAGAGAATCACGACCACGTTGCGCCCGATGGAACTCAGCAAATTAAGGAACCGGTTGCGTTCAGCTGGATCAAGACCGGCCGTCGGTTCGTCCACAATAATCAGCTTCGGATTCGCTAGTAGCGCTTGCGCGATTCCGAAGCGTTGTTTCATTCCGCCTGAATATCCGCCGAGCGCTTTTTTCCGCACATCCCAAAGATTCGTCTGCTGAAGCAATCCTTCGACAATTTCTTTCCGTTCGCCGCCTTTGGTTATCCCCTTCATCACCGCAAGATGATTCAGCATGTCTATCGCGGACATCTTCGGGTACACGCCAAACTCCTGCGGCAGATAGCCAAGGAGCCGACGCGTGGCATCCTTGTTAGCGATGAGGTCGAGACCGTCAAGAGTTGCCGTCCCCGTGTCGGGGTCGAGAAGCGTCGCGAGGATCTTCATCAATGTGGATTTGCCGGCGCCGTTTGGCCCCAGCAAGCCGAACATCCCGGGAGAGATCTCGAGCGAGACGCCGCGCAGCGCGCGAACGCCTCCCGAATAGGTTTTGGCGAGGTTACGAATGGAAAGCACTGGGTAGGCTCCTTTTCCGGCACTTCAAAGAAGAATTCTCGCGATTGGTTAGACGCAGCACCGCGGCAGTTCTTTCTTAATGACGAAGGACTATACCCGAAAGACGCGGGCATTCGGAAAGTTTGGAAAAGGAGGAAATTACCGTCCAAATTGGCTGAGAGCTCGCATGTGCCACGATTGAAATCGGGGGCATCCAAAACGAGGTAAGATTAGAGGCTCGTAGGCGCACCCACTGGCTAACAGCCTGATATGTAAAGGGTTGGTAGCGGTACGCCGCTGTATCTTATGCGCGCTAATTAGGCGTTGGTGGGTCCTAGGATGTTCGGATTAGAAATGATTTGCGTGCTTACTATTTGAGCAGACGATATATCGTATCTGGTCGCAGGGGCGTACCCAAACAATTGAGTTCAGGAATCTAAGAAGTGAGTACTCCGACGGAAGAACCGTTCCAATTTGTGTGTTCGGGCGAATAGCCCTTTAGAGGACCTTCGAAACTCTATGTGGATAGTCCGATTAGCGCTCGCGAGACCTTACACCTTCGTGGTGCTCGCGCTCGTCATCATTCTGCTGACGCCTGTGGTGCTCTTGCGCACGCCCACAGACATCTTCCCGGAGATCAACATCCCAGTGATCAGTTTGGTCTGGAACTATACGGGACTCGAACCCCAGGAGATGGAGCAGCGCATCACCAGCAACTCGGAGCGCGCCGTCACGACGCTGGTGAACGACGTCGAGCACATCGAATCGCAGTCTCTGAATGGTATTTCGGTCGTAAAGATCTACTTCCAGCCGACTGCCAACGTGCAGGTTGCACTGGCCCAAACTACTGCCATCGTCCAAACCATTCTGAAGAGCCTTCCGCCTGGCACCACCCCTCCTCTGGTAGCCATTTTTTCCGCGTCGACCGTTCCCGTCATTCAAATCGGATTGACTAGCGACAGCTTAAGCGAGCAACAACTCTTTGATTTTGGAAACAATTTCATCCGCACGCAGCTTGCGACGGTGCAGGGCGCGGCGCTTCCCTTTCCTTACGGCGGAAAACAGCGCCTGGTTTCGGTGGATATCGATTCCGCGTCCTTACAATCCAAAGGGCTTTCCGCGGTGGATATCGTTAACGCGGTCAACGCGCAGAATCTGATTTTGCCCACGGGAACTGTGAAACTTGGCTCGCTGGAGTATCTCGTCGAGATGAACGGCAGTCCGCTCACCATGGAAGGTCTCAACGATCTTCCGATCAAGACCGTAAACGGTGCGACCATTTACATGAAAGACGTCGCTCACGTTCGAGACGGATTCAGCCCGCAAACCAATGTCGTCCGCGTAAACGGACAACGCGGCGTTCTGATGAGCACTTATAAGACGGGTGGCGCCTCGACGCTCGATATTGTCGACCGCGTGAAGCAGGTATTGGCGAACTACGCCTCGTCTTTGCCGGAAGGTCTGCGTGTCTCGACGTTCTTCGACCAATCCGTCTTTGTACGCGCGTCGATCCAGGGAGTCTTGCGCGAAGCGCTTATCGCCGCTTGTCTAACGGCCGTAATGATCCTGATCTTTCTTGGAAACTGGAAGAGCACGCTCATCATTGCCGTTTCCATTCCGCTCTCGATTCTGGTCAGCATTCTCATGCTTAGCGCTCTCGGGGAAACCATCAACATCATGACTCTCGGCGGCCTGGCGCTGGCCGTTGGCATCCTGGTGGATGACGCCACCGTGGAAATCGAGAACATCAATCGCAACCTGGCCATGGGTAAAGAAACGGTTCAGGCGATTCTCGATGGCGCTCAGCAAATTGCCGTGCCAGCGTTCGTTTCCACGCTTTGTATTTGCATCGTCTTTCTTCCCATGTTTTTCCTTTCGGGAGTCGCGAAATTCCTTTTCGTGCCGCTCGCCGAAGCGGTCAGCTTTGCCATGCTAGCTTCCTACGGGTGGTCCAGAACCATTGTCCCCACCATGGCCATGTACCTATTGAGCAGCGCGGACGAATACAAACCTGAAGAGCATGTTGGCGAAAAGCAGGGTTTCTTCCGCCGCTACCAGCAGAAATTCGAGCATGGCTTCGAGAGATTTCGGGAGGGTTACCGTCACGGGCTGGCTTCCGCTTTGGACTGGCCGAAATTGTTCGGCGGCTGTTTTCTGATATTTTGCATTCTCTCGGTCGGTCTCGTTGCTATCCTCGGAAGAGACTTCTTTCCAAAGGTCGACGCCGGACAGATTCGTTTGCATTTCCGGGCACGTACTGGGCTGCGCATCGAAGAAACCGCCCGCCTGGCCGATCAGGTTGACGCCACCATTCGCGAAACGATTCCTGCGAACGAACTGCAAACTATTCTCGACAATATCGGCGTCCCCTACAGCGGCATCAATCTCAGCTATAGCAACTCCGGGACCTTTGGCACTTCCGACGCCGAGATTCTGGTGCAATTAAAAGAAGAACGCGGCAAACCGACCAGCGCCTACATCAATGATCTGCGTGCAAAACTCCCGCAACGGTTTCCGGGCGTGCAGTTTTTCTTTCAGCCTGCGGACATCGTGACGCAAATCTTGAATTTCGGAACGCCCGCTCCGATCGATATCGCAGTGACGGGAAATAATCAGCGCGGCAACTACATCGTGGCGGAAAAGCTCGCGAAAGAGATTCGGCATATCCCCGGAGCTGTCGATGTTCACGTGCAGCAGGCACTGGATGAGCCTACGATCCACATGGACGTGGATCGCACGCGTGCGCAATCGGTTGGATTGCAGGCCAGGGACGTTGCGAACAATCTTCTGGTTACTCTCAGCTCCAGCTTTCAGACAGCGCCGGCGTTCTGGCTGGATCCCAAGAACGGTGTGAGTTACAGCGTCGCGGTGCAATCACCGCAATATCGCGTGGATACCTATCAGGCGCTGGCCAACACACCGATCACCGGCACTCTGCCTGGCACTCCGCCCCAAATTATCGGCAATCTGGTCGACATCACTTCTACCGCGCGGCAGGCGGAGATTTCCCATTACAACGTACAGCCCATGATCAATGTATACGCCGCAGTCGATGGCCGTGATCTTGGTGGGGTTTCCGATGAAGTCCTAAAGCGTGTGGCCGAAGTGAAAAATGAGTTGCCACGAGGTAGTCATATCGAAGTTCGCGGGCAAGTGCAAACGATGCGATCTTCGTTCCGTGGCCTTGGGTTCGGATTGATCGGCGCCATTATGCTCGCGTACCTCTTGATTGTCGTGAACTTCCAATCCTGGCTGGATCCTTTCATCATCATTACTGCGTTGCCGGGCGCTCTCGCGGGCATCTGCTGGATTTTGCTGCTGACGCACACGACGCTCAGCGTGCCGTCGCTTACCGGCGCGATCATGTGCATGGGCGTGGCCACTGCGAACAGCATTCTGATGGTTTCCTTCGCGCGCGAGCAATTAAGCGAAGGAAAGTCCGCGCGCGAAGCCGCGCTGCAAGCCGGCTTTGTACGCATCCGCCCCGTGCTCATGACCGCACTCGCCATGATCATCGGCATGGTACCGATGGCCATCGGTCTCGGAGAGGGTGGCGAACAAAACGCGCCGCTGGGCCGTGCCGTCATTGGCGGACTTATCTTCGCTACCTTCGCGACTTTATTTTTTGTTCCCTGCGTCTTCTCGTTGATTCATGGCCGGCGCGAGCGCAGAAAGCAGCGTAGCCAATCGCCATCCCCTGCGGTAGCCTAGTCAAAAAGAGCGAGCGGAAAGAGCGGAGTACAGGACAATGAGAGAAGGCGGATCACAGATGGAACCCGAACGCGGAGGGCATCAGCACGAGAAAGGCACGCGGCTCTTTACGTATCTAATTCTCGGCGTAATCATTCTGGTGATCTTTGGCGCATTCACCTTGTTCCAGCGGCGAGCGCAATATCATGCTTTGGCGGAGAGCACGGAAGCGCTGGCCATTCCTACCGTAGCGGTTACTCATCCTACTTCGGAGGTCGCGCAGGAAGACCTGGTGCTACCTGGCACGATGCAAGCTTATGTGGAATCTCCTATTTATGCCCGCACCAGCGGCTACCTACAGAAGTGGTATCACGATATCGGAACGCGCGTGCCGAAAGGCGAGCTACTGGCGGATATTGACACGCCCGAAGTCGATCAACAGCTTTTGCAGGCGCGCGCCGATTTGAACACGGCCCAAGCCAATGCAAATCTTTCCAAGATTACTTCCACCCGATATCAGGAATTGATTAAGACAGACGGAGTGTCCAAACAGGAAGTTGATAACGCCGTCGGTGACTACGCGGCCAAAGCGGCGACTGTCCAGTCTTTTGCCGCGAATGTGCGGCGCCTCGAGGAGTTGGAATCCTTTAAACATGTCTACGCCCCGTTCAGCGGCGTCATCACGCGGCGCAATATAGATACTGGAACGCTGATCAATGCTGGCAATGGCGGCGCTCAGCAGGAGCTTTTTACACTGGCGCAGACCGATCCCATTCGCGTGTACGTGAGTGTGCCGGAAATGTACTCCTCGGCAGTCCGCAACGGACTGGGAGCTTTTCTCGAATTGGCGCAATTTCCCGGACAGCGCTTTGAAGGAAAAGTGGTTCGCACTGCGGAAGCTATCGACCCCAATTCAAAAACACTTTTGACGGAAGTCGATGTGCCGAATAAGACTGCTCAGCTCTTTCCTGGTGGCTACGCTCAAGTCCACTTGCAGGTGAAAGTCGCGGCCTCGCGTGTGCAAGTGCCGGTGAATGCCCTGCTCTTCCGCGCGGAAGGCTTGCGCGCGGTGGTCATAGATGAAAATAAAAAAGCGCACCTGCGCCAACTGACTATCGGACGCGACTACGGAACAACGCTTGAAGTTTTGCAAGGCCTGGAGCCTACCGACTGGATCGTACTGAATCCCGCGGACTCGCTCGACGATGGCCAAGAAGTGCGCGTCAAACAAGTTGCGCAAGTGCCACCAACTATAGCGCCGGCGCAGACACCTCCAACCAAAGCCCCGGGTGCAAACGCAACGCCCGGAGCCAAGCGGTAATGGCAATGCGCCAAGATAAAATCTTCCCTACCTTTCTGTGTGCGGCCGCTGGCGTTTTTTTCCTCGCCGGATGCACGGTTGGGCCTAATTACGTGCGCGCCTCCGCGCCCACGACGCCGAAGTGGGACGTTACGGAACCGTGGCGAGCGAGCGATCCCAAGGACGCCGTCCCGAAAGGCGAATGGTGGGACGTTTTTCACGACGATGAGCTGAACGGATTGGAAAAGGATTCCCTCGCGGCAAATCAGACGCTGCAGGCGGCGATTGGAAATTACGATCAGGCGCGCGCCGCTGCTGCGATTCAGGTCGCAACGCTTTTCCCGACCTTTGGCACCGGACCAAACGCTTACCGCCAACGGCTGTCCGGCAACCGGCCGCCAAGCGGCGGCATTCCACCGCTTCAGCCCGTTACGCAAAATTCCTTTACGTTGCCCTTTACTGTGAACTACGAGGTCGATTTGTTCGGCCAGCGGCGCAGGACAATCGAATCTGCGGAAGCGTCGTATCAAGCCAGCGCGGCAAACCTTAGCAATGTCCGGCTGGTCATCACCGCGGAACTGGCGGGCGATTACTTCAGCCTTCGGCAGCTCGATTCCGAGCTGGGGATTCTGAACCGCACCGTGGACGCGCTGCGTCGAGGCTTGGAGCTCGTGGATTCGCGACACAAAGGCGGCGTTGCTTCCGGGCTGGACGTCGCGCAGGAAGAAACACTACTGCAGACCACGCGCACGCAAGCCACGCTTTTGTTGCAGCAGCGAAAGCAATTTGAAGATGCGATTGCCGTGCTCGTCGGCAAACCTGCGCCGGACTTTCACATTCCGGTCAGAGAACTAAAAGCCGAGCCGCCGCCGATTGACCTGGGCCTTCCTTCGGACTTGCTCGAAAGGCGCCCGGACATCGCCCAAGCCGAGCGACAAATGGCGGCGGCCAACGCGCAGATCGGTGTCGCGAAAGCTGCGTACTACCCCTCTCTAAATTTGTTCGTAAATGGCGGCTGGCAAGCGGCCGACATCGCCAAGCTCGCCAACGTTTCCAGCACCTTTTGGGCGTTGGGTGCAAACGTAGCCGAAAGTATTTTCACTGGCGGAGCCCGTCGCGCTCAGGTGGACTTTGCAAAATCGGGCTATGACGTCACCATCGCAAATTACCGACAGTCCGTGCTGACTGCGTTCCAGGAAGTGCAAGACGACGTAACCGGGCTCACCGTTCTCGAACAGGCGCGCCAAACCCAACAGCTCGCCGTGGATGCCGCTCGCCGCACTCTCGATCTTTCTGAGGATCGCTACAAAGGCGGGCTGGTCAGCTATCTGGATGTCGTCACCGCGCAACAGAATTTACTGAACAACGAGCAAGAAGCCGCCGTGATTCAGGGCCAGCGGCTGGTGACCAGCGTTCTACTGGTTAAAGCGCTCGGCGGCGGTTGGGATGCATCGAGCTTGGCTGCGGTCCAAGTTAAACCCAAGCTGAAAGATGTCGTCGCGCCCTGACGTTCTCCGTATTCTCTGCGAATCACCCTTCTATGCCCACAATGTCCGATATGCAAATCGATCGCGACCAAATCAGCGCAACGGAAAAAATCATCCGGCCACACATTCGTCGGACACCTGTCATCGAGGCAGATGGCCGCGATTTCGGCCTTGATTCCATTCCGCTTATTTTCAAGCTTGAATTGCTTCAGCATTCCGGCTCTTTCAAAGCGCGCGGCGCTTTCGCTAACTTGGTGCTGCGAAAAATTCCGCAAGCTGGTGTGGTCGCAGCCTCCGGGGGCAACCACGGAGCGGCTGTAGCGTTTGCCGCGATGAAACTGGGCGTACCTGCAAAGATTTTTGTCCCTACAGTCGCATCTCCGGAAAAAATCGCCCGCATTCGCGGCTACGGCGCGGAACTTGTGGTCACAGGCGAGCGCTATGCCGATGCGCTTGCCGCGAGCGAAAGTTGGGCCGCGAAATCAGGCGCACTCGCTTTACACGCCTACGATCAGCCCGAGACGCTGCTGGGCCAAGGTTCGGTTGGGCTGGAGTTTGAGCACCAGGCTCCCGATCTGGATTCTCTTCTCGTCGCTGTCGGCGGTGGCGGACTCATCGGCGGCGTCGCTTCCTGGTACGCAAATCGTATAAAAATTATCGGCGTGGAACCGGAAGCCGCACCCACTCTGTACAACGCACTGCAAGCCGGACATCCCGTTGACAGTCCGGCTGGCGGAATCGCCGCGGATTCGCTCGCTCCCAAGCGTGTCGGCGAACTAATGTTCCCGATCGCTCAAAAGTTTGTGAGCAGCGCAATCCTCGTGCCGGACGACGCGATTCAGCAGGCCCAGCAGGCACTCTGGAAAGTTCTGCGTATCGTCGCGGAACCCGGTGGCGCTGCCGCTTTCGCAGCGCTCCTCTCCGGCCGGTACAAACCGCAGCCTGGCGAGCGTGTCGGGATCCTTGTCTGCGGAGGAAACACGGCCGCTGTTGATTTTGCTAGCGGGGCTGGCGCCAAATCGAGAGAGCAAGCAACACCCTCGCGTAGCGAATCTTTATCTAACTAAATCCTATTCAAGTACATTTGCGGGAGAGTGAAATGTCCGTCTACGACAAACTGAAAGCTCTTGGAATCGTTCTGTCGCCGGTGCCGCCGTCGGCAGCGGCGTTCTTGCCGTTTGTGCGCACGGGGAATTTGATTTTTGTGTCGGGAAATATTGCCAAGAAGGAAGGCAAGCCGTTGACAGGAAAGCTCGGCGAGGACCTCACTACCGCCGAGGGAAAAGAAGCCGCAAGAGACATTGCCATCCAGTTGATGGGTACGCTTCACGAGGCGACGGGCGACCTGAACATGATCGTGCGTATCGTCAAGCTGATGGTTCTGGTGAATAGCGCGCCGACTTTCACGGAGCAGCATCTCGTAGCCAATGGCGTTTCCGAACTTTTTATTGAAGTGTTCGGAGAACTGGGACGGCATGCGAGAAGCGCGTTCGGCGTTGCACAAATCCCGCTTGGCGCCTGCGTCGAAATTGAATTGATCGCAGAATCAAGGTAGGACCTGCGCACAGAATTACCGATCTTCACGACAATGGATGAAAAGCGCCGGCCGCTCGCGGTTTGGTTTCCTTCCAGTCCCGCCTCTTGACAGTTTTCCTCTTTTTCAATATAGGTAGAACTTCTAGGCTTAAGTGTAGGACTTCTAGGTGTTCACATGACCCAAGAAAAACCGGAGTTCCTCAAGGGAACTCTCGACATGCTGATCCTCAAAATCGTTGCGCTCGGTCCCATTCACGGTTACGCCATCTCTCAGCGCATCCAGCAAATCTCCAAGGATTTCTTTCAAGTCCCTCAGGGCTCGCTCTATCCCGCCCTGCACCGTCTCGAAGACCGTGGCTGGCTCACCGCCGACTGGCGCGACTCAGAAACCGGGCGCGACGCAAAATTTTATACGTTGACCAAAAAAGGCCGCAGACAATTGGAAACCGAACTCGTCCATTGGGAGCGGCTCTCCGATGCTGTAGCTCTTATCCTGCGAACCGCCGAATAGGAGGCCTTTCCATGCACTGGCTGAGCCGTCTTTTCCGCAAGGAACAATCGGAAAAACAACTCGACTCCGAGCTGCGTTTTCACGTCGAGCGCCAAATCTCCGACTATACCGCCGCAGGTATAGCCCCCGAAGAGGCTCGTCGCCGCGCCCAACTTAATTTCGGCGGGATAGAATCCATCAAACAAGAAACGCGCGAAGCGCGACGCGGCAATCTGCTCGAAACTCTGTTCCAGGATTTGCGTTACGCCCTTCGCATGCTCCGCAAAAATCCCGGCTTCACGATTGCCGCGGCCGTCACGCTGGCTCTTGGCATAGGCGCTAACACCGCCATCTTCAGCATCGTCAACGCCGTCATGTTGCGCCCTCTTCCCTACAAGGATTCCTCGCGCATCGTTCAAATTTCTGCGCACACGGCGATGTTCCCTACTTTTTCGCTGGGCATCTCCTGGCTCAACCTGGACCAAATCCGCGCGCAAGCGTCCTCACTGGAACTGACCTCCGCATACAGCGAGACCGACAAAACGCTGACGGGCTCGGGCGAGCCGACGTTGCTCTCGGTAGCTTCCGTGACGGATGGTTTCTTCGAAGAACTCGGCGTTACGTCGCAAATCGGCCGGCTACTCATACCGGACGACGTTAAAGCCGGGCAGAACTTCGTCGTGGTGATCAGCGATTCACTGTGGCGCACACGTTTCGGCGCCGATCCGAAGGCGCTCGGAAAGACGCTGGTCCTCGACAAGCAGCCCTACACGATCGTTGGCGTCGCCGCGCCAAGGTTCACGTTCCCTTCTTCAGAACAGGCATGGATTCCGTTTTTCGCCTCGGCTGCCGACCGGCAGAACGCAAAGTATTTCATGCTGCAAACCATCGGCAAACTGCGCGTCGGTGAAAAGCCAGAGAAGTTGAACGCCCAGCTCGATTCCATCGCCCAGCAGTTCATGAAGGATCATCCTGAAGTCGGGGCGTATCGGTTCTCGTCAGAGCCACTACTTTCCAGCAGCGTTTCCGAGTCCCGTGATGCTTTCCTCATGCTTCTTGCCGCGGCGACATTCGTACTGCTAATTGCGTGCGCAAATCTCGCGAGTCTGTTGCTGGCTCGCGGCTCGGGGCGCCAGCGGGAGATGGCACTGCGCGCGGCTCTGGGAGCCTCACGCGGGCGATTGCTGCGCCAGGGATTGGTGGAAAGCTGCCTGCTGGCGCTGATTGGTGGCGTGCTCGGAATTGTGCTTGCCGCGCAAGGTGTGGAGCTCTTCCGCGCCATCGCTCCGCCAGATACACCGAGACTCAGCGAAATATCGGTGGACTCGACTTTGCTGTGGTTCTCCGTGCTTACTTCGCTCATCGCGGGTGTTCTGTTCGGCATTGTGCCCGCGCGCCGCGCTTCGAGGATGGATCCCAACGAGGCGCTCAAAGAAGGTACGGGGTCGAATCTAGGGGCGGCACGCTCCGGCCGGCAATCGCGGTTGGGTAATGCCCTAGTCACTCTGGAGGTCGCTCTAGCCTTCGTTCTGGTTGTTGGTTCCGTTTTGATGACCCTCACACTTTCCCGGCTGTTGCATCAGAACCCCGGCTTCCGCACGGACCATCTCCTTTCTTTTGACCTTCCTCAACCTGCGGGCGTGCCGTCTGAGAAAGGGAAAGACTACGTTAAACAACAATCCAACCATCTTCGCGAAGTTGTCGAGAAGGTTCGCGCCATTCCCGGCGTCGCCGAAGTCACCACCTCAGACCATGGCGTCCTGAAAGGCATGATGATGCAGCAAGGCGGCCTGATCGTGGACGGCGCCATTCCAACCTCCTCGAAGGAGAGCCGCAACGCGAACGCGCGCTATGTTTATCCGGACTATTTTCGCGTAATGGGAATCTCGATGTTACGTGGCCGGGAATTTTCGGATCGCGACAACGGAGACACCGATTCAAAGGTCGTCGTGAATGCAGCGATGGCTCGGGAATATTGGGGCACCCTCGACGTTGTCGGCAGGCGCCTCAGCGCTTCATCCGACGACAAAGACAAGCCGACCTGGAGCGAAGTGATCGGCGTGGCTGCTGATGCGCGTGAAGTCACGCTGCGCGATGAACCATCGCCCACGTATTTTCTCTCGGCGCTTCAAGGAGGAACAACCGGCTCGCTCCATCTTCTGGTGCGCACGCAAACCGATCCCGACGCGCTGGGCACAACTATTTCTCGCCAAATTTGGGCGGCCTATCCGGATCAGCCCGTCACTCACCTGATGACCATGTCGCGCAACATTTCCGAGTCGCTTGGAGACGAACGACTGCGCAGTGTTCTGCTTACTGTATTTGCGGGAATCGGATTCGCGCTGGCGCTGGTGGGAGTTTATAGCGTCGTTTCCTATTCGGTGGCGAAGCGCGTGCAGGAAATCGGCATTCGCATGGCGCTAGGAGCGGCTCCGCGCGATGTCCTACGCCTAGTGATTGGTCAAGCCTTACTGCCGGTTGTACTCGGCGTCGTCATTGGCGCAGTAGGGGCAGTCGCGCTTACGCGCTTAGTTGCCAGCCAACTCTACGGCGTGAAAGCTACGGACCCACCTACGTTTTTGGGCGCTGCCGCGCTGGTTCTCGTGGTCGCCCTGCTCGCATGCTACATCCCAGCCCGTCGCGCCATGCGCGTTGATCCTATGGTCGCCCTCCGCTATGAGTGATCGAGCTTCTACGCTCGGTGTGTTCTTCGTAGGGGCGCGGCACGCCGTGCCCGTCTTCGACGCTAATCTCGCCCAGGCGTATCAATCGTTCTCCGCCAATCTGCTCACCAGGCATGCGCAAAAAATCGCAGCTAATTCTTCGCGCGCCAAAATCGGAGTGTGACCCGTGCACTGGCTAACTCGCTTTTTCCGCAAAACCCAATCCGAAAAACAACTCGACGCCGAACTCCGCGACCATCTCGAACGCCAAATCTCCGATTACACCGCAGCAGGCATGTCCCCCGAAGAAGCCCGCCGCCGCGCCAACCTAGATTTCGGTGGTCTCGAATCCATCAAACAACAAACCCGCGAATCTCGCCGCGGCAATTTTCTCGAATCTTTGTTTCAGGATTTGCGCTACGCCATCCGCAATCTTCGCAAAGACCGCCGCTTCGCCATGATTGCCATTTTCGCGCTTGCTCTCGGCATCGGCGCCTCCACGGTGGTCTTCAGCATTTTCTACAATTTGTTTTTTAATGCATTTGCCGCAAAAGACGCGAGCCGGTTGGTTGTTCCGGTGATTCAGGACACCGGAAACACAGGTCGGGCGGATAGCAATCTGCAACCTTTAACTTTCCCTTTGACCGATCTCGATGTCATTCGTGAGCAGAATCAGGTCTTCGAAAATATCGTTGGGTATATGCCGGGCGCATTTGTGCTCGCCAACGACGGATCTCAGATGTATCAGTTCAACGGTACTCGTGTAACTTCCGACGCTTTTGATTTTTATGGCGTGCCCCCGCTACTTGGGCGCGGAATCGCTCTTGAAGATGGCAAGCCCGGAGCGCCTCCCGTTTTTGTGATGAGTTACAAAACCTGGAAAGGTGTTTTCCACGAAGATTCAAGAATTCTCGGCAAGATACTTACCATCGATGGGGAGCCGCGGACGCTGGTAGGCGTGATGCCGCAGCGCTTCCAAGCTTATGGTTTGCAAGCCGAAATCTGGATCCCGGTCACCCGCTCTCTTGATACGCCGCGCGCCGATGAAGAATCAAAAGCTTCCGTGCTGGCCCGCATGAAGCCCGGCTTAACTCTAGAGGCCGCTTCCGCGGACTTAGATCTGATCGTCAAACGCCTCGCGCTTCTTCATCCAGACGATTTTCCAAAACATTTCGCGGCGCGAATCCAGTCGGCAAGGGACTCCCTCTTGGGGCCCCAAGGGGGTGCCACTACATTCCATTCCGACATGAAGCATCTGCTCTACGATTTGCTGGCGGCGGTCGCGATGCTGCTTTTGATCGCGTGTAGCAACGTTGCGAATCTTCTTCTCGCTCGCGCGACCGTGCGAGAAAAAGAGATGGCAGTACGCTCTGCTCTCGGCGCGACGCGCGGGCGGCTGGTTCGCCAACTCTTGGCGGAGAGTTCCGTGCTGGCCATGGCCGCTTGCATTGTGGGTTGCCTCTTCGCGTGGTTCGGCATGAAATTCGTCCCGGCAATTATTCCACGCTCGGGAGACATCTACGGGGGCGGGCATCTCGGCGCTGAAACAACACTTGGGCTGAACGCGCCGGTTCTATTCTTTGCTCTAGCCCTTACTGTCCTGACAACGCTGATTTGTGGTTTGGCGCCTGCTCTTCGTGTGGCGCGCACGGACATACAACCGCAACTCGCAGGTACGGGCAAAGGCGTAAACGGCGTGCGCCACGGAAAGCTTCGCGCCGCACTGGTCGTCGCTGAAGTCGCTCTCGCCATTGTGCTCTTGGTTGGCACAGGCCTGATGATGCGCAGCTTTTTTCTTCTCACCCACGTCGACCTGGGCTTCAATCCCAAGAACGTCTTGTTCGTCGTTTTCGCACCTCCCCTGAGCCATAACAAGATTTCCGCTACCCCTCACCAAAAATTCGCTTCGCCGCAGGGGCTGGCCTTGCTCCGCGATATCGCTGAACGTTTGAAATCCTTGCCGGGTGTGACCCATGTCGCGATCGAGGACGCGATGCCCGGTTATAGCCCGTCAAGAGGGTACAAAGTGAGTGTGCTGGGGGTGACTCATACGGAAGAAGTTGGTCTTTTTGCTTGCGACGAAAACCTCGTTCCAACACTCGAGCTGCGCATGGTCCAGGGCCGCTGGCTCACCGAACAAGAAGTACGAACCGCGCAACACGTCGGAGTGATCAGCCAGCGATTGGCGCACGACTACTTTGGGGATGCGAATCCGATCGGGCAACAGCTCCAGGTGAAAGCTTTCAAGGGTGCGTCTGAAATAACGCAAGATGCTGAATTTCAAATCGTTGGCGTCGTCAAAGACGTTATCAGCGCCGGCCCTCAGCGGCCTACAATGCCCATGATCTTTCTTCCCTATACGGTGCGTGGCGGCTTCCTTTTTCTGTTGAAGACAACCGTGGAACCGGCTTCTTTGGCACACGCCGTCCAGGAGCAAGTCTGGGCGGTGGACCGTGACGAAATCATTGGGCTGTCCAGTCCACTCGAAGATTTCCTGCAAAGGTTTACCTACGCCACGCCGGAGTTTGGCCTGTTGATCGCGACGCCGCTCGCCAGCATCAGCCTGCTGCTAGTCATCGTCGGCGTCTTCAGCGTGATGGCCTACACTGTCTCGCTCCAGACTCACGAGATCGGCATCCGTATGGCCCTCGGCGCTCAGCAAAGCAGCATCTTACAGATGATTCTCACAAAGGGTGCGCGCCTGCTTGCAACAGGAATTGTCCTGGGCCTCTTCGCCAGCTACGGCCTCACGCGATTTCTGGCGAGCCAAATCTGGGGTGTCTCCGCCACGGATCCCTGGACGTTCACGGCAGTGGCCGCCTTCGTCGTCGCAGTAGGCTTAGGCGCCTGCTTCCTACCAGCCCGCCGCGCCACGCGCGTCGATCCCCTGACAGCTCTGCACTATGAATGAGGGTTTAGTGGCACAGACTTCAGTCTGTGCTCCGCTGCTCCGGGGCTTGTGCATCGTATGCGCTCGACTTGGTTTGACCACGTCATCAACATAATAAATTGATGCGCGATGTCCGTATTTGACATCATCCACTCACTATGACATCATTGCTGCATGAGAACCACCCTTTCTCTGGATGATGATGTGCTTCAAGAAGTGAAAGCATACGCCAAGAGCCGGGATGTCGCCATCGGCAAAGCCGTATCAGACTTGGTGCGCCGGGGTCTGCATGCGCCTCTGCGAACCCGCATCGTAAACGGCTTTCACGTTGTCGAGTTGCCGCCAGGCTCCCCGACGGTAAGCAGCGAGGACGTCAAAAAGCTCCAGGACGAGCTATAGTGAAAGCCGTTTTCTTGCTGGACGTCAATGTTCTTATTGCAATGGCTTGGCCTACCCATAGCGCCCATGAAAAGGTCAAGGAATGGCTTGGGAGCAATGCCAACGAGGCTTGGGCGACCTGCCCTCTCACACAGACTGCTTTCGTGCGCATACTCTCGAATCCTTCTTTCTCGCCACATGCGCTCGCCACTTCGGATGCCGTGACTCTTCTGCAAGCCTACCTCGGACATCCCAGGCACAAATTCTGGCCGGATGATCTCAGTTTTGTCCAAGCACTTGAACCGCTTACTTCACGCTTGAGCGGCCATCAGCAAGTAACAGACGCGTATCTCTTGGGGCTTGCCGTCCATAAAAAAGGAAAGTTCGCGACAATGGATAGAGCTATCTCGTCGCTACTTCCGGAAAAGAGCCGCGAGCGCGATTTCATCGAGCTTGTCTGACTAGCGCTACCCTGGCGGCCAACGGAATTGGCGGCCGCCTAGCAAGTGCAAGTGGAGATGAAAGACGGATTGGCCCGCGCCGATGCCGTTGTTGAAGATGGTGCGATAGCCGTCTAGAAGATTGCGCTCGCGCGCGAGTTGCGCGGCGACCAGATGCAGCTTGCCGATGACCGCTTGATCTTCATGCGTCGCATCATCGAGTGAAACGAAATGTTTCCGCGGGACAAGCAGGATGTGCGTGGGCGCCTGGGGGCTGATGTCCTCGAACGCGAAAATATCCGGATCTTCATAGACGATCTTCGAAGGAATTTGTTTTGCAGCGATTTTGCAGAACAGGCAGTCAGCTGGCATGAGTCGCTCCCTCAAGATTGTTCGGGAAAGAGCATAGCCGCAATCGCGCCTTGAGAAAAGGATCGGCGAGGGCCAATGCCTTAAAGAAAAAATGAAAAAGGGAACGGGCACGGCGTGCCGTGCCCCTACGGTTGTTCGTCGAGACGGACGACGATCGGTGTAACACCATCGCGGGTGCGAAGCTTTTCGCCGAACTGTCGCGCGGCATCTTCACCGGAAACTTTGCCGACGCGCACGCGGTAGAAGGTGCCGTCAGGCGAATCGTACTGTTGAATGAAAATCGGCGAGTACGAAAGATTTAAGCGGTCGCGTAACCGCTGCGCGTTGCCTTGATCTTTGAACGCACCGATCTGCACCGTGAAAAATCCACCCGTGGGATCGATGCCCTGCGTGAGAACTTCCACGCGCACATGCACGACTCCGGGGCCGACGGAATCAATTTCGCGAGCCGCAGCGAGCGAAAGGTCGATGATGCGATTATCGACAAACGGCCCGCGATCCGTGATGCGCACGGTTGTGGATTTGCCATTGTTGAGATTCGTCACACGGACCATAGTTTCAAACGGCAGCGTTCGATGCGCCGCCGTCAATTTATACATGTCATAGATCTCGCCGTTCGAGGCGCGCCGCCCATTGAAGGGCACACCGTACCAGGAAGCGTTGCCTTCTTCTATGTAGCCCGCTGGCGCGGGCGTTTGGGCGGGCTTGGCGCGCTTGGGCGAAGGCGCGGCGGGAGGCGTCGCAGGTGCTGGCACTGGCTGCGCATCGGTGGCGCGTTTGGTGGATTCGATGGTGTCGGGCGATGCGGTCGACGGTGGCGATGGAGCGCTCACGCGGCGCGAACCGCATCCGGCAAGAACGAGAAACAGGAAGGCGCAAGCGAGGTTCTGCAGAAAGTTCAGCGGAAAGAAAAAAGTGGGGCGGCGGCGCGTGGCACGCGAACAGTTCACAAGTTGACTCGCATCATGATTGCGATGGCGGCTTCTGCGCATCCCGCTCGGCACGGGCCGCGGTGCGCGACTCGAGCTTGGTGGCGAATTGGGTGAATTTTTCCGACACTTCGCGCAGAAACGTGGCTGTGCGCTTTTCTGTTTCCGGCGCTACTTCCTTGTCGATGTATTGGCGGAGCTTTGTGAGCTCCTCGTCGATGCGGCGGCCGAATTCCTCGAATTTGTCCATGGTGGCGCTCACGGCTCCTCGTTCACGGTAAAAAGCTGCGAATTCTGTATTATAGGAACGCGGTGCGTGGCTCGCAAGGAGGAGAATTGGCGCTTTCGTATGAGTGGCAGCGGCGATTGGAGCGCTGGAAAAGCAGCTTTCGCGGACTTTTTGGCGGGGACGGAAACAATCAGCCGCGCCCGCAGATTTGCCCTGCGTGCGGAGCCCTCGTCGGCATCAGCGCCACGCGGTGCCATGTATGCGGCACGAGCCTGCGCTTTTCTCTTGCGGCCTTTAGCAAGAAGTTTTCGGGAATCTTCGGCGAGCATGAAGCGCCGGTTACGACGGTGCTTTTAGTCGCCAACGTCGTAATGCTGGGTGTCAGCTGGATGGCGCTGGCCGCTACGGGAGGCGGTGGCGGGCTGAGCATTCTGTGGGGGTTGAGCGGCCCAACGCAATACCGTCTCGGGGCGAGCTTCCCGTTCTCGATTTTCTACATGAACGAATGGTGGAGGGTCGTCACCGCGATGTTTTTACACGGCGGCCTGCTGCATATCGGCTTCAATATGATGGCGTTAATGCAGCTCGGGCCTGCGATTGAGGAACTATACGGCTCTGCGCGATATCTTTTTATCTATGTGTTCACTGGCGCTTTCGGCTTCCTGGTGAGCGCATATTTCGGCAACTTTTCATTGGGGGCGAGTGGCGCGATACTCGGGCTAGTGGGCGTGATGCTGGCTGTCACTACGAAGCGCGGCGGCACATATATGCGCGACCTGCGATCGAGATTGATCAGTTCCGTCGTGATTCTGTTTGTCATCGGGTTCATGGGCATGGGCATCGACAACTATGCGCATGGAGCGGGATTGCTTGCCGGGTTCGTGTTGGGAAAACTCTTTGCCGACCGTGAGCCGCATAGCCCAAATGAACGTCGGAGAGCTTTTGCGCTAGGTTGGCTCGCGGGGTTGATTGTTATTGCGAGTTTCGCGCTGATGATTAAACACTATCGTGACCCTTTGCCGGGAGAGTCAACACAATCGTCTCCCTTAGCAGGAAAAAGTGGGTTACTCTACTCGCAGTACAAAGCTCAACCTGTGGATCCACATTCCATCGTTGTCGTGAGTTTACACACGCCCAAAGAGAAAGTTTGGGGCGAGCTGTTGGATATCAATCCTTCCGGCGTGACGCTGCGCGGCATCGATCTGAATTCGTTTGATCATTTTATCCGCCAGATCAACGAGCCCGACGGCGAACGGATAGGTTTTCCGACGATTTTCTTTCCTATGAACCGCGTCGAACGCGTGTCTCTGGATGAACCGAGCGGGTCCATCCCTTCGATGAATGAACTTTTCGCGCGCAAGATCGGCCGTTCGCTAACCGAATACCTCTCGCAATTCGCGTAACAAAATTCTTCAGCTACATTTCGCGCGGCATAATTTGCGCTACGCATTTCGCATCGCATCGGCTGCCTGAACTGCGCTATCCTGAATTGCAATGAAAGGCCGCATATGGACGGTTCCCAATCAAATCACGTTGTTACGGCTCGGCTTCCTGCCGTTCTTCCTCATTCTTATTTCCTATGAGCGGTATAAATGGGCTTTGCTGGTGCTTGTCGTTGCTGGGCTTTCGGACGGAATCGACGGCTTGCTGGCGCGGAGCCTGAATCAGCGATCGTCTCTTGGGGCTTATCTCGATCCCATCGCCGATAAGCTGCTTCTTTCGTCTTCGTTTATTATTTTGGCGTTCAAGAAGCAGATCGCGTGGTGGCTGACGATCATCGTTTTCAGCCGCGATATATTGATTCTTGTCGTAGCCGTGGTGATTTTGCTTATCTCTGGGTATCGACCGTTTCCGCCTAGCATTTTCGGCAAGCTGACCACGGCTTTTCAAATCATTCTGGTGTTCACCATCGTTTTTTCCGCGGCGTATCCGGATTTTCACCTGGCGAAGATCATTCATTTGCTTATTTATGGCGTGACTTTTTTCAGTATTTTTTCCGCGCTTCATTATTCGTTCAGCACGGCGCGACACCTCAGTAGTTCTTCTTCATAGGAAAGACGTTTACACAGAGTTCGCGGAGAGCGCAGAGGGAAGGGAGACGCATCTGTCCTTCTTATCAGATCGGCATTGTCTTGGGACCGGCTACAGGAATCCACAATTTAGGCTCGGTTAGAGATTGGACTTGCTCGATTGTGGCGTCCGGGGCAAGCTCGCGGAGGATCAGGCCTTCGGGAGTGACGTCGATGAAGGCAAGTTCGGTGACGATATGATCGACGACTTCGACGCCGGTGAGCGGGAGCGTGCATTTTTTCACGATTTTCGGCTTGTTGTCGCGGGTGGCGTGCTCCATGGCGATGAAGACGCGCTTGGCTCCGGCGACCAGATCCATTGCACCGCCCATGCCTTTGAGCATTTTGCCGGGAATGGCCCAATTGGCGAGAGTTCCCTTTTCATCCACTTGGAGCGCGCCGAGCACAGTTAGATCGACGTGGCCACCGCGAATCATGGCGAAAGAATCGGCGGAGGAAAAATACGATGTACCCGGAAGTTCGGTGACGGTTTCTTTGCCCGCATTGATGAGATCAGGATCCACTTCGGAATCCAACGGATACGGGCCGACGCCCAGCATTCCGTTCTCCGATTGAAGAATGACGTCCATGCCTTGCGGGACGTAATTCGCGATGGCTGTGGGCATGCCGATGCCGAGATTGACGTAGTAGCCGTCGCGCAACTCTAGGGCGATGCGGCGGGCGATGCGTTCGCGTTTTTGTTCGTCAGTCAGAGGCATAAAAGCTCACAGTCGATAGCCTACAGTCAAAACCAAAAGCGGGAGGGGCAAGCCCCTCCCCTACAATTCAGAGCTTGCGCGTGGTGCGGCGCTCGATGCGCTTTTCGTAGGCCGGGCCTTGCAAGATGGCGTTTATGAAAATCCCAGGCGTGTGGATTTGGTCCGGCGGGAGCTGGCCCAGATCGACAAGCTCTTCGACTTCAGCGATGACGTGATCGGCCGCGGTGGCCATCATGGGATTGAAGTTGCGCGCGGTCTTGCGGTAGATGAGATTGCCCCAGCGGTCGCCTTTCCAGGCTTTGACGAAGGCGAAGTTACCGCGGATGGCGCGCTCGAGGACGAATTGCCGGCCGTCGAAATCGCGGGTTTCTTTGCCTTCTGCGACCATGGTGCCGTAACCCGTGGGTGTGTAGAACGCGGGGATGCCGGCGCCGCCGGCGCGGAGGCGTTCGGCCAGGGTGCCTTGCGGATTCAGCTCGACTTGCAGCTCGCCGCTCAAGACCAATTGCTCGAAGAGTTTATTTTCGCCAACGTAAGTGGAAACCATTTTTTTGACTTGGCGATTTTGCAGGAGGACGCCGATGCCGAAGTCGTCGATGCCGGCATTGTTGCTGACGATGGTGAGATTCTTGGTGCCTTTGCGGCGGACGGCAGCGATGAGGTTTTCGGGGATGCCGCAGAGGCCGAAGCCTCCCATGAGGATCGTGGCACCATCAGTGAGGTTGGCGATGGCGGCGTCGGCGCTGGAGATCCGTTTATCCATGGGAAAGGTCCATTAGCGTCTTGGAAAACCGCACAGGCTGAAGCCTGTGCCACTGGCGATGCAGTTGTCCAAGAGAGCTCCTAGGCGAAGTTGGGAGTTTACTTCAAGATGGAGACATGGGCGCAAGGAAGTAACGGGCTCGAAATAGGAAGAGCTACTCCGGGGCCAGGGGTGCGCCGGTTAACAATAAAACCCCCTCCCCCTGTTTTTTCGTAACTGCACATTCTAAAGGGTTTTAAGTGCTTTGTTTTGAAAATGCGCATTCTAAAGGGGTTACGGAAATATTCTTGGAAGTGCGGATTCTGAAGGACTTAGGCTTCGTAAGCGAATCAAAATCAACCTTAGCGGATACAAGCGCAAGTGCCGATCCGAAAGGCCTTAGCGTTGGCTCTAAAATGAAAAAGGGGGCAGCAGAGCTGCCGCACTCCAATCTCGGAAAACTGCTTGAGACAATTGTAGCAAGGTGCAAGGTCGCGTCAACTGGTCGCAAGGGTAGGTGAAGTCAAATTGTTCGTGCTGTGCCCCAACAGGAAGAGCGCTTTGGTTGTGGCTTTAATCAGAAATATCGATATTATAGTGGCATTTAATTCATGGTCGAGGGATGGTCCTGATGAAAATGAATGAGTTGGGCCGTTTGCGGAGCAGAGCTCGCGCAACGATTGGATTTGGTGTGCTTGCTGCGTGCGTGGTGGCGATTTTGGGGTTAGCTACAACTCTTTATGCCCAGCACCGAATGCCCGGGCAGCCCGTAAAGGAAGATCGGAACCATCCGTGGATGAACGCCAGCCTTTCGCCCGACGAGCGGGCGGCCATGGTGCTGAAGGAATTGACGCTGGACGAAAAAATTGATTTGTTGCATGGGATGGGGATGCCCGGCTGGCCGCGGGAAGTCCAGCACCCCGAGCCCGAGCTTGGAAACGGCGGCGCGGGATTTGTGCTGGGCGTGCCGCGGCTGGGGATTCCTTTTATTCAGATGAGCGATGCGGCCTACGGCGTGAGGAACAGCGCAGATAATGGGAGATATTCGACGGCGATGCCGTCCAATCTGGGCGCAGCGGCAAGTTGGGACCCTGAGGCGGCGTGCGCGTTCGGGACAGTAATCGGGAAGGATCTGCGCGCTCAGGGATATAACATGACGCTGGGCGGCGGAGTGAACATCACACGCGAGCCGAGGAACGGCAGAACGTTTGAATATTTGGGCGAAGATCCGGTCCTTGCGGGAACGCTGGTGGGACATTTGATGAAGTGCGAGCAAGCGCAGCATGTGATTGGCGACATCAAGCACTACGCGGTGAACGATCAGGAAGCCGGGCGGAATGAAGTGGACTCGATCATCAGCAAGCGCGCGATGCGGGAGAGCGATTTGCTGGCGTTTGAGATTGGCGTGGGGATCGCCGATCCTGGAGCGGTGATGTGCTCGTACAACGCGGTGAACGGAGTTTTCGCTTGCGAGAATAAATATTTGCTAACGGATGTTTTGAAGAAAGAGTGGGGATTCAAGGGGTTCGTGGTTTCGGATTGGGGCGGAACGCACAGCACCGTAAAGGCGTCCGCAGCGGGCTTGGATAACGAGGAGCCGCTCGATGAGTTCTTTGGGGCGAAGCTGAAGGCGGCGGTGGAGGCGGGCAAGGTTTCGATGGCCGAGCTCGATGAGCACGTGAGGCGCGTGCTGCGATCCGAGTTTGCGAGTGGGATTGTGGATTTTCCGATGCAGAAGGGCGTGCCGGATATCGATGGCAACTTAGCGGCTGCGCAAAAGGTTGAGGAACAGAGCGCTGTACTGCTGAAGAATAAAGGACTGTTGCCGCTCAATGCGGCAGCGGTGCGCTCGATCGCAGTCATTGGGCCTCATGCGAATGAGGGGATGATGTCGGGCGGCGGGTCGGCGCAGGTGGACGCGCCGGGAAGGCCGCCAGCAGGATGGCAGGCGCAAGTGTGGTTCCCGCCTTCGCCCATAAAGGTGCTGCAGGCCAAATTCCCGGGAGCGAAAGTGCAGTTTGATTCGGGCGCGGATCCGGCGAGTGCGGCTACGCTGGCGAAGAGTTCGGATGTTGCGATTGTGTTCGCGTACCAGTGGGAAAGCGAAGGAATGGATTTGCCGAATCTGTCGCTGCCCGTGAAACAGGACGAAATTATCGAAGCCGTGGCGGCTGCGAATCCGAGAACTGTCGTGGTGCTGGAGACGGGAACCGCGGTGACGATGCCGTGGGTAGATAAAGTGGGCGCAGTGTTGGAAGCGTGGTATGCGGGAAGCAGAGGCGCCGAAGCCATCGTGAACATTTTGAGCGGCGACGTGAATCCGAGCGCGAAACTGCCGATGACGTTTCCGAAGAGCGAGGCGGATTTGCCGCATCCACAGCTGACGCAGCCTGGGCCGGGACAGACGGGTGAAGCAGCGGTGATGAAGACGGGCGAGCCCAAGCCAACGTTTACGATGCACTATGACGAGGGATTGAAGGTTGGCTACAAGTGGTATGACGCGGAGAAAAAACCGGTGCTCTTTGCGTTCGGGCATGGATTGTCGTACACAACGTTTGCTTATTCTGGGTTGAAAGTTACGCCGGGAAAAGAGTCGGTCGTGAGCTTCACTGTGAAAAACACCGGAAAGCGCGATGGAGCGGAGATCGCGGAAGTGTATGCAGCACTGCCTGCTGGCACGGACGAACCACCGAAGCGATTGGTGGGTTGGAGCAAGGTGTGGTTGAAAGCGGGCGAGAGCAAGGAAGTTAGCGTGAGCGTGGATGCGAAATATTTGTCGATCTACGATGAGGCTGCGGATGGGTGGAAATTGGTGCCCGGTGGCTACACGTTTATGGTGGGCGGATCGTCGCAGGAGCTGCCACTTACCGCGAAGACTGATCTGAAATAGAAAATAAAAATTGATCCGAAGAGAGAGCGTCCGCAGTGGTGTGGGCAGACGCTGGCTGTACGGCTGTCTATTGCGCTTGGCTCCAGGCTTCCTTCCGCCAGAATGGATGACCAGCGAGGCGTGCGGACGCAAACAAGAACAGCAGACCAAAGACAACGACTCCAGGCACTATGACCCATCGGCCTTCCATGCAATCGACGCCAGCATCCAGCAATTGAATGGAGGCTGTCAGCAAAACCAGAATGTTTAGGATTCCCCGAGCACGAACGATCGTTGAAATTACAAGCAAAATGGCTAGCGCCGCGTTGCGCGAGAAGAGGTAGCCCGCATAGATGTGAACGGCGGCGTTGATCTCGTCGTGGGGAGAGACGAGCATCGCGGGAGTTAGCAGAGCTATGAGCGCGCCTACGGCCATGAAGAGAGCACCTAAGAGCACGATCGTTTGCAGCCACCAGGGAAGCGGACTTGTTGCAGACTGCGCAGCGATGGAATGTGTCAAAGGGGCTGGGTGAGTGCTTTGAAGTTCGGACATGACTGCGCTCCATCTGGCGGTGAGCATGGCCTTCTGATGCTTCACGAACATGTCTACGCGAAACGGCGGGGATAAGTTACTGGGAGTTTTTGATATTTCGTGGAGTGAGGAGCGGGCGGGGCCCTTCGAGACTCAGAGTAAACAAGCCCCGCCCCTAAAGCGAATTGGGGTGCGTTGGTGACTTGTTTGTTTTGCGTTTGGAGGATTGGGAGTTTGCAAGAGGGGCCCGACTTTAACGAAAAACTAAGGCGATTCATGCTAAAACCCGGGGACAACAACGCGGTTGGAGTTGGCTTTTGCCAACCGGGAAAGAAGCCTCCTCATGTGCATGCATGCCTTGGACAACGGTCAAGAGCAGATCCGCGACACCGTGAACCGCAAGAACGCTAAATTTAAAATTCCGACTCGACCATCTCTAGTGCGTTATGCGGCAGGGGCGTGTCTTGCACTGCTGGCGTGGTGCCCAGTGGGCCGAGCGCAGGCGAACAGTACGGCGCCAGCATCGGCGGAGGAAGTGAAACAATTGCGCGAGGTCGTGCAGAACCTGCTGACGCGCGTGACGGAATTGGAGAGTGAGCTAAAACAACAGCGGACTGCTTCGACCGAAAGAGTTGAGAGAACCGCGTTTGTTGTTGGCTCTGTGCCATCGGCTAACGTATATCCAGCGACGACTTCACTCACAGCTGGGGGCGCTGCCAGTGTGGGAACAACAACCCCTTCACTGGCTGTAGCGCCTGCTCAGAGCGCAGCTCTCGAAGCACCTAAGGAAAAGATAAACGCCGCGGATCGGGGAATTCTGGACTACCTGCATGGCGCTACGCTGAATTTCGCGGTGGACGAATATTATGAGTACAACTTCAACGACCCCGTGGGGCGCGTGAACGCGCTGAGGGCGTACGACGTACTCAGCAACAATATTAGTTTAAATCAGGCGGATTTGGTGTTCGAGCGCGCTCCGGATGTGGACGCGGGACGGCCGTTTGGACTGCGCCTGGACTTGCAATACGGGCAAGCCACCGACACCTTGCAGGGAAATCCCGCGAACGAACCAAGGCCTCCGATCTATCAAAACATTTATCAGGCTTATGGAACGTACGTGGTGCCGATCGGCAATGGGCTGACCGTGGATGTCGGCAAATTTGGAAGCTCGATCGGAATCGAAGGAAACTACACGAAAGATCAGATGAATTATTCGCGATCGTACTGGTTCGATTATCTGCCGTTCTATCACATGGGTGTGCGCGCCGCTTACAAAGTCAACGATAAGCTGACGTTGAACTATTGGCTGGTGAATGGTACGAACCAGGCGGAAGCCACTAACGGATATAAGGATGAACTGTTCGGGTTCACAGCGACGCCGAATAAAAACATTACCTGGAATGTGAACTACTACTTGGGGCAGGAGCATCCCGACCGCGTTGTGGTGTCGTCGAGCGGACCAATACCCGTGCAGCCGGGACTGACATTTCAGGCGATTACGCCAGCGCCGAATGGAAAACTGGACATTTTTGATAGCTATGTGACCTGGCAGGCCAAGCCGAAGCTGACGTTTGCGCTGGAAGGCGACTATGTGATCGAACGCGAGTGGGAGAATACGAATACGGCGCTGGGACAGTCGTCGGCGCCTTCGCACGTCATCGGCGGAGCGGGCTATGCGAAGTATCAATTCTCGCCAAAGTTTGCTGTGGCGGGAAGGGCGGAGTATATGTCGGATCGCGGCGGGCTGTTCAGCGGGATCACGCAAGCTTTGAAGGAAACTACCGTGAGCTTCGATTACAAACTTTCGGATGGATTTTTAATGCGTTATGAGTGGCGGCGGGATTTTTCGAATCAGCCGTCTTTTTTTACGGATAAGACGGGCACGCTAAGCAAGGAACAGCAGACTCTCGGAGTTGGAATTGTTTGGTGGGTGGGGAGGAAGGAGGGGGCTTGGTAGGGAGCGCGCGCGGAAGATTCGAGAGAGCGATGCTGGCCCGGCAAAAGAAAGACGGGCACGGCATGCCGTGCCCCTACAAGGAGCGGAGGAGTTTGTAGAGTTCGTTGGCGGCGTCGAAATCGGCTTCGAGGTCGCGGGAGGCTAGGCGTTCGCGGAGATCGTCGAGGCGGCGGGCGAAGAGATCGAGGGCGGCGGAGAGGACTTCTTTGTTGGTTAGGACGATGTCGCGCCATGTGGAATAGGGGCTGCCGGCCAGGCGGAGAGAGTCGCGCAGACCGGGGCCGGCTAGCGTGATGGGCAGGCCGTTTTCGTCGAGATGATCGTAGAGGAAAGAGCCTAGGGCTACGGCGGCAAGTTGGGGGAGATGCGAGGCTAGGCCTACGGCGTAGTCGTGTTGCTGGGCGCCGAGCCAGAGGGGGCGGGCGCCGATTTTTTCCAGGATTTTTACGAAGGCGGAGATGCGCGGGTCGTGTTGCTCAGCGGACGCGCCGATGAGCGCGTAGGTGTTGTTGCGGAAGAGGTCGGCGTCGGCGTGGGCGATGCCGGAGAGTTCCCTGCCAGCCATGGGATGTCCGCCGAGAAAAAGTTGCGTGGCATCGTCGGCGAAATGATCGACGGCTGATTCGATGATGCGAAGCTTGGTGCTGCATGCGTCTGTGATGAGAGCGTTGGGCGCGGCCAAACGCGCGATTTCAGGCAGGAGGTCGAGAGTGGTGCCGATGGGTAGCGCGATGTAAACGAGATCGGCGTTTTCCAGAGCGGGGCCTAGTTCGCCGGAAAAAGAGACGTCAATGACTCCACTGGACTGTGCTTGGCTGCTGACTTCGGGGCGATCCCAGCCTGTGATGTGGATGTCGGTGGTGTATTTTCGCAGGGCTAGTGCGAAAGAGCCGCCGATTAAGCCGGTGCCGAGGATAGTAACGCGATTGATGGCGTGTGAAGTCATCGGAAGCTGACAGTCGACGGTCGAAAATTGAAAGGCAAAAGAAAGAGCGAGGAAAGAGAAAAGATAACGCAGAGACGCAGAGCGCGCAGAGTCGGCGCAGAGGTTGAAAAGCGGATTCCTCGCTTCGCTGCGAATGACAATTGGGGATTTGACGTGGGTGACATGAATCAGGCCATGCGGCGGCCGATGGCTGGGGCGATGATGCGGAGCTCGGCCATGAGTTTGGTGAAATCTTCAGGGTGGAGGGACTGCGCGCCGTCGGAGAGGGCGTGGTCGGGATCGTTGTGGACTTCGATGAGCAGGCCATCGGCGCCGGCGGCGACCGCGGCGCGGGCCATTGGTGGAACTTTGTCGCGGCGGCCGGTGCCGTGGGAGGGATCGGCAAGCATCGGCAGATGCGAAAGTTTTTTGATGACGGGGATGGCGGCGATATCGAGCGTGTTGCGCGTGTAGGTTTCGAAGGTGCGAATGCCGCGTTCGCAGAGGACTACGTTGTAGTTGCCGCCCGCGAGAATGTATTCGGCGCTCATGAGGAGCTCTTCCATGGTGGCGGACATGCCGCGCTTGAGGAGGACGGGTTTGCGGACTTCGCCGAGGGCGCGTAGGAGAAAGTAGTTCTGCATATTTCGCGCGCCAACCTGAAAAATGTCGACGTAGCCGAGCATCATCTGGATTTGCGAAGCGTCCATGACCTCGCTGATGGTGAAGAGGCCGAATTTGTCGGCGGCTTCGCGCATGAGTTTGAGGCCGGCTTCGCCCATGCCTTGGAAAGCGTAGGGCGAAGTGCGCGGCTTGAACGCGCCGGCGCGGAGGATTTTTGCTCCGGCTTTGGCGACACTTTCCGCGATGGAAAGAATTTGTTCGCGGGATTCGACGGAGCATGGACCGGCGGCAACGACCACTTCATTGCCGCCAATTTTTACGCCTCGGCCAAGATCGACGATTGTGCCTTCAGGCTTGAATTGTCGGCTGGCCAGCTTGAAAGGCTGCGTGATGCGCATGACTTCGCGCACGCCTTCGAGGAGTTCGAAATCGCGGTGATCGAAATCGCGATGGACGCCGACGGCGCCGAGAACCGTATGCGATTCACCCGTCGAGCGATGAACGTTGAAGCCTGAAGCGACCAGGCGATCGATGACGTGCTGGATTTGCGCGTCGCTGGCGCCTTCTTGCATTACGATGACCATGGTTAGTCCTGATTCCCTTTCGATTGCGGCTGATTCTGCATGGCTAAGATGCCGGGCTGAAGCCCGGCGCTACGAACTGCGTTCCTTATAAGACTGGGCAAATTAATCATTCATTCCCGCCTTTGTTTTGCTTGGCGTCGGAGTGCATGGCTTTGCGTTCGGCGGCGCGGGCTTCGTCGATGATACGTTCGAAGAGGCGGCGGATCGCGGCGTCTGTCAGCGGGCCGGGGTTGGTACGTTCGGCGTTCGCCAGGACTTCGTTTTCGCGGTCTGGTTGATAGAGCGGGATGTTGGCCGCTTGTTTTAGTTTGCCGATTTCCAGGGCGCAGTGCGAGCGTTCGTTCAAGAGTTCGACGAGCTTTTTGTCAATTTCGTCGATGCGGCGGCGCCAGTCTGAGAGGTTCATGGGGCCACCTCGCGGCGGGAGAGGCCGTGGCGGGCGGCTTCTTTAAGCGAACGGATGCGAGCGGCGAGTGCCGTGGCCGCTGCGTCGATGTTGGCGGCGGTGGGATTTTTGGCGGTGGCGTTTTCGATTTCGGAGACTAGCGCTGAGCCGACTACCGCGGCGTCGGCTAGACCGCCGAGAACGGAGACGTGGCCTGGGAGTGAGATGCCGAAGCCGACGGCTATGGGAAGTTGCGTGACTTTGCGGGCTCGGCGCAAAAGAGCCGGGAGGTCGTCGGGGAGGGCGTCTTTCGCGCCGGTTACGCCGGTGCGGGAGATTAGATAGAGAAAGCCGGAGGAGACGGCGGCGATTTTGGCGAGGCGATCGTCGGTGGACGTGGGAGCGCCGAGGAAGATCGTATCGAGATGATGCGCGGCGAGAATGCGGCGGTAGTCATCCGATTCTTCAGGAGTGAGATCGGTGATGAGCACGCCGTCGGCGCCGGCGTTTGCGGCAGCGCTTGCGAATTTTTCCAGGCCCATTTGCAGGACTGGATTGTAATAGCCGAAGAGGACTATGGGCACTTCGCTGGATTTGCGGATTTCGCGGACTAGATCTATGACTTGAGCGAGCGTCGTATGGTCTTTGAGGGCGCGTTCGGATGCGCGCTGAATCGTGGGGCCGTCGGCGAGAGGATCGCTGAAGGGGATGCCGAGTTCGATGACGTCGGCGCCAGCCTCGGCGAGGGCGAGGACAAATTTGTGCGTGGCGTCCAGCGTGGGATCGCCGGCAGTGATGTAAGCGACTACGCCGAGTTCGCCGGATTCGCGGAGCGAGGCGAAGCGTTTGGAGATGCGGGTCGAGTTGGGCGGCGCGGCGGTCATTGGGAATCGCAGAAAGATTAGCAGAAATAACGGGAAAGTCGGGAGCGCAGCCAGTGGGATACGCGCAGGTAAGAGCGAGCACGGCGTGCCGTGCCCCTACGAAGAGTGGTCATCGCGCTCATTTCGTGCCGAGGAGGCGGGAATAGGTGTCCATGTCTTTGTCGCCGCGGCCGGAGATGTTGAGGATGACTAGGTCGTCAGAAGAGAGTCGCGGAACACGCTCGATCAGGCCCGCGATGGCGTGGGCGGACTCGAGCGCGGGGATGATGCCTTCGGTGCGCGAGAGGAGACGCGCTGCTTCAAGCGCGGCGGTGTCGGAGACGGCAGCGTATTCGGCGCGGCCTTCGTCGGCTAGCCATGCGTGCTCGGGTCCGATGGCGGGATAATCGAGGCCTGCGGAGATGGAATGCGTGGTGGCAATCTGGCCGTCTTCGGTTTGCAGAATGTAGGTGTACGTGCCTTGCAAGACGCCGGGGCGCGCGCCGGTGAAGCCTTGATGCGCGGCGAGACGGGCGGCGTGTTCGCCGAGTTGCCCACCTCGGCCGCCAGCTTCAATGCCAACCATTTTTACGGAAGGATCGCGCAGAAATTGATGGAAGAGCCCGATGGCGTTCGAACCGCCGCCGACACATGCGAAAAGATGCGTGGGCAGACGCTTTTCGGCAGCGAGAATTTGTTCGCGGGCTTCGCGGCCGATGACGGATTGAAAATCGCGGACCATTGTCGGATATGGATGCGCGCCGAGAACGGAGCCGAGAAGATAGTGCGTGTTCCGGACATTGGTGACCCAGTCGCGCATGGCTTCGTTGATGGCATCTTTCAAGGTGCGACTGCCGGAATCGACGCCGACGACTTGTGCGCCCAGCATACGCATACGCGAAACATTTAACGCCTGTCGCGCCATGTCTTCCGTACCCATGTAGACGACGCATTCGAGGCCGAGATGCGCGGCGACGGTGGCGGAGGCGACGCCGTGCTGGCCCGCACCGGTTTCCGCGATGATGCGAGGCTTGCCCATTTTCACGGCGAGCAAGCCCTGACCGATAGCGTTATTGATTTTGTGCGCGCCGGTATGGAGCAGGTCCTCGCGCTTGATGTAGATGCGCGGGCCGCCGAGATGCGAAGTTAAGCGCGAAGCAAACTGCAGCGGCGTGGGGCGGCCTGCGAAATTTTTCAGGAGATCGGCGAATTCTGCTTGAAACTTCGGGTCGGCCTTTGCGGCCTCATACGCACGCTCAAGTTCGAACAGCGGGACCATCAGCGTTTCGGGAACGTAGCGTCCGCCGTAGGGGCCAAAACGTCCGGGAGCGAATGTGGCAGATTGAATAGTCGAACTCATGGAGCGTGTTGCCCTGTTTGAGGCGTGTTCAATTGCGCTTCGGTGCGGCGGACTTCATCAATAAATTCCTTCAGCCGGACGTGATCCTTTTTGCCGGGCTTGGATTCGACACCGCTCGCAACGTCGACTGCATATGGGCGCACGCTGCGAATCGCCGCGCCGACGTTCTCAGGAGTGAGACCACCTGCCAACATGATACGGTGAGCTGCAACAGCACGCCGGGCGACATTCCAATCGGCGCTGGCGCCTGTGCCGCCAAATTGGCCCGTGCGAGAGCCATCCAGCAGGAACGCAAAAGCATCGTGATATTTATCGAGTGTGGAGAGCGGGAAATCGGCGGCCACGCGGAAGGCTTTGATCACAGGAACGGTGCGCGTCACTTCGGAAACGATCGAGGGAGTCTCGTCGCCGTGAAGCTGTGCGGCATTGAAGCGCACAAATGCGTGGAGCGAATTGATTTCCGACGGCTTGGCGTTCACGAAAAGCCCAACGGCTTGCACACCGGAAGGAAGCTTGCCACGCATGGTGGCGGCTTCGACCGTGGAAACGCGGCGCAGGCTTTTCTCGTAGAAATTGAAGCCAAGCATATCGGCGCCAGCATCGCAGGCGGCTTTCGCGTCCGGCCAATTGGTGATGCCGCAAATCTTGACGAGGATCATGGCTTGTTTAAACCGGCAGCGCCGAACGGCCCAGAAAAGTTGCAAGAGCGGCTGCAGGATCGGGCGAGAGCATCAGACTTTCGCCGATGAGAAAAGCGTCGAAGCCGGCGCTTCGGAGTCTGACGAGATCGTCATGACTGCGAAGGCCGGATTCGCTGACGGCGATGCAGCTATCTGGAATGCGCTCGATCAGTTCGAAGGAGGTCTCGACGCGAAGGTCGAGAGTCTTTAGATCGCGATTATTCACGCCGATAATGCGGGCCTCTGCAGCGAGCGCGCGGTCGAGCTCCGCGGCGGTGTGAACTTCCACGAGGGGCTCCATTTTCAACTGACGGCCGAGAGCGATGAGATCGCGAAGAAGTTCGTCACTGAGAGCAGCGACAATCAGCAAGAAACTGTCCGCGTCATTGGCGCGCGTTTCCCAGACCTGCCAGGTATCGAAAATGAAATCCTTGCGAAAGACGGGAAGTTTCACGGCATTGCGCGCGTCGCGCAGATTCTTCAGGGAGCCGCGAAAGAATTCTCCTTCGGTAAGGACGGATAGGACGGCAGCGCCAGCCGCTTCCAAAGACTGGGCTAACTCGACGGGATGGAAAGGATCGCGGAGAATTCCTTTCGAGGGAGAAGCGGGCTTCAGCTCTGCGATAATGTTCAGGGAGTCGCGCATGAGCGCAGAAGGAAAATCGCGCAGAGGTGTAGCAGCGTTGACGCCATAGCGAAGAGCTGTCTCCGGTAGAACACGTTTGCGGTGGTCAACCTCAAGACGGCGCGCTTGCAGGATGCGGTCGAGGACGGTCCCACTATCAGCTTGGGCGCTTATGGCCATTGCTTTGTATGCTAGAGGTGGAAGGTAGTAGTGTCAATTGGAGAGCGAAAGAAGTCGACAGTTTAGAGTCAAGAGTCAGAAATCGAGATTGAGCGAGACATTGTCTGAATTGAAGCTGCTGAATTCCGGGAGAGGGAATGGGATACCGAGAAGAATATGGAGTATTGCTGGAAGAGCTTGCCAGGGAAGCTGACGCGATCGCGATCCGGTATTTCAGGAACGACGAAATCCGCATCGACAAGAAAGACGACGGTTCGGCGGTGACGCAAGCGGACCGCGGTGTGGAAGAGATGGCACGGGCCAAAGTGGCCGCGAGCGGTTTGGCTATGGATGTTTTGGGCGAAGAAATGGGCGGCGAAAACGCCAAGGGACCAGCCACAACAGGGCGTGCTCGATTGATTATTGATCCCATAGATGGAACTGAGGAGTTTTCGCGGGGTATCTCGACATTTGGGACGCTCTTGGGAATCGAGCGCGATGGCGAAATTGTTGCGGGCATGGCGAGCGCGCCGGCGCTGGGCGTGCGCTGGTGGGCATATCGCGGCGAAGGTTCCTATCGTAATGGAAAAAGAATCCATGTTTCAAAGGTGGAGCGATTGAATGCCGGAATGGCGTTCACGGGCGGGACTGGCCCGAACAAGAATCGAGAGAAAATTGAAAAAATGCGGAGGCTTCTGGATGCCGCACGACATGGGCGCTCGCTTGGAGGATTTTGGCAGCACATGCTGGTGGCGGAAGGCTCGATAGAAGCGGCGCTGGATTTGCATTCGAAGGCGTGGGACTTAGCTCCGTTGGCGCTTATTGTGGAAGAGGCGGGAGGCCGGGCGACGGACGTTAACGGAAAACGCTCGATCTACAGCGGAAATATGGTGAGCACGAACGGAAAGATTCACGATGAGGTGCTGGCACTTTTGCAGTGACGCGGAGTCTGTGAAGCAGAACCTTGGGGGTGAGAATGGACTCGCGGTATCTGGCATTTGCAGGAATAGCGGCTGTGTTGACGGTAACGCCGGGCACAGACATGGCGCTCTTGGCGAAGAATATTTTTACGCGAGGAAAGAAAGGATCCTCCGCTACGATTGCCGGGATTTGTTCTGGGCTTTTCGTGCATGCGACAGCGTCGGCTTTGGGGCTTTCCGCAATTTTGGCGGAATCGGCGCGGGCGTTTGAAGTGGTGAAGTGGGCTGGCGCTGCGTATCTATTTTATCTCGGAATGCGAGCGCTGCTGCGAGCATGGAAAGAGCCATCTTCCGTCAGCTTGGAGGAAGCGCCACAGTTTTGGGTGAAACCCTTGAAATGGCGGGCAAGCTATTTGGAAGGCCTGTTCACGAATCTCTTGAATCCAAAAGTCGCTTTATTTTACCTGACTTTTCTGCCGCAATTTATCGCGCCTGGCGATCCGGTCTTGCGCGTTTCGCTTTTGCTGGCGTGCCTGCATGTGGCGATGAGCGTTGTGTGGCTGGTGATCTACAGCAGTGCCTTGCTCAGATTAAACGCAACGCTGACGCGCAGCAATGTCCGGAGGGGTATCGAAGCTGTGACGGGCGGGCTGCTTATGATGCTGGGAGCGCGCTTGGCGCTTGTGAAGAGGTAGATGGCTGCAACGCGGAAAACGTGGGGAGCGACGATGATTAAGATCAAGCGCGTTTACGAAAAACCGGCGAAAGAAGATGGATGGCGTGTGCTGGTGGATCGATTGTGGCCTCGAGGAATGAAAAAAGAGGCGGCGCGGCTGGATGTCTGGATGAAGGACGTGGCTCCGAGTGACGCGTTGCGGAAATGGTTCGGACATAAGCCCGAGAAGTGGAGTGAGTTTCAGAAGAAATACCGGAGTGAACTCTGGAAAAAGAAAGAATTGGTTTCGGAACTGAAGAAAATGGCGAAGGAGCACGGAACGTTAACCTTGCTCTATGGAGCGAAGGATGAGGAGCACAACCAAGCAGTGGTGCTGGCCGAAGCCTTGAAAGTTAGATGAATCCGGGTTCGGCGAATCATGCGAGGGAGAACTACCATGGATATTAAAACGCAAGCTGCAAAGGCGGAGAAACTCAGGAAGCTGCATCATGGGCCGCGTATTCTGGCTTTGCCAAATGCGTGGGATGTGGTTAGCGCGCGGATTCTGGAGGAAGTAGGCCATCCGGCGATTGCCACTAGCAGTGCTGCCATGGCGTTTTCGCTCGGATATCCTGACGGGCAGCGCATTTCCCGCAGCGAAATGTTGGACGCTGTGGCAAGAATTACGCGGGCGGTGCGCGTTCCGGTCACTGCCGACTTGGAGTCCGGATACGGAAAAACACCCGAAGAAATTGCTGACTTCACGAGAGCGATGATTGCTGCGGGCGCAGTAGGACTCAACTTCGAGGACGTCACGGGAGACGATGAGAGCTCGCATGTGGAGTTGGGGCTGCAGGCGAAGAAAATTCGCGCGATTCGCGAGACTTCAGCCGCCTTGGGCGTGCCGCTGGTGATCAACGCGCGAACGGATATTTATTTGATGCCGATTGGTCCGGAGGCCACTCGGTTTGAGCGGACGCTTGAGCGGCTGCACGCGTATCGTGACGCGGGAGCGGATTGTCTGTTCGTGCCGGGTCTGTGCGATGGCGAAACTATCGCAAGACTCGTAAAAACGCTGGGCGCGCCTCTGAACATTTTGGCTTCGCAAGGCTGCCCTTCGCTTGACGAGCTTCAAAAAATAGGTGTGGCGCGTGTGAGCGCGGGATCATCAGCGATGCGTGCGGCGATGGGGGCCTTTCAACGCGTGGCGAAAGATTGGCTGGCGCATGGCTCTTATGAATCACTGCAGCAGGTCACCGTTCCTTATGCCGAACTGAACAGCATGATGGCTCGGCCGCACTCCTGAACATTTTCTTCCGACTATGGCTGAGAAAAATGCCCTGCTCGATATTCTGAACAATGAGATCGTTGAGTGCCGGAAATGCCCGCGGCTGGTTGAATATCGGGAAAAAGTAGCACGCGAGAAGCGTCGGGCGTTTCGCGATTGGACGTATTGGGGCAGGCCCGTGCCCGGATTCGGCGATCCGGATGCGACGTTGCTGATTTTGGGTCTTGCGCCTGCCGCCCACGGTGCCAATCGAACGGGGCGCGTTTTCACAGGAGACCGGTCCGGCGATTTTCTTTATGCAGCGCTCCACAAAACCGGTTTTGCCAATCAGCCCACATCGGTACAACGCGACGATGGTCTTCAGTTGAAGAATGCTTACATCGCGGCGACGATTCGCTGCGCGCCTCCCGCAAACAAGCCGCTTCCATCGGAAATCGTAAATTGCCGAGGCTACTTGGTGCGCGAGATGGAAATTCTGCAGCCCCGCGCGGTACTTGCGCTCGGGAAAATCGCCTGGGATGCCTACCTCGAAATTTTAAAGCAACGCGGCCTGATCACATCACGATCGGCGTTTCGCTTCGCGCATGGCGCTGAAGCCGAACTGCCCAGCCGAGGCGCGCGGCTCTTCGGGGTGTATCACCCAAGCCAGCAAAATACTCAGACCGGGCGAGTGACGCCTGCCATGTACTCGCAAGTTTTGCGGCGGATTCGTCGATTCCTTTCAAAATAGAGTTCCAATTGGACGCTACTGACGCGCTGATCTTATCGTGGCACTGTCGGCGCTACCGTGCAGTGTGGTGGCGCATCTTCCTGACAGGCGGCCGACCTTTCCACAGAGTTTGCTGCGCATCACCTTCAACCGGCTGCCTTTGCAGCCACTTACTCACACGCTGAAAAAATGGCAATGGCGCTAGACCTGCATGTTGAATTGGCCAAGAGCAAGTCTTGGAGGCAATCATGCAGGCAAGAAATTCGGGGCGATCTTTAATGGGGATGGGGATTCTGATTGTGGTTCTCTGCTCCGGTAGGACGTGCGCCGCACAGGTGACTTCACAGGATCAGGCTCCTCAACCATCAGAGGAAAGGCCGATTGTTTCTGCGGACAAGATCGGTGCCCCTGATGACCAGACGGGTAAAGCTGCCGATGGCAAGCGGCACGGGTTGCCGCTGGAGACTTACGGCGTCGCACCGGGGACGAAGTTTCTGGTTTCGCTGGAAGATAATCTGGGCACGAAGAGCACGGCGGAGCGAGCAAAATTCAAAGTGAAAACGCTGGAACCGTTGGAAGCGGGCGGCGGGATTTACTTGCCATCCGGCGCGGAAATCGAGGGACACGTGAGTCATGTCGAATCGGCGGGCACGACGGGGCGCGCGCGAATTTGGCTGACCTTTGATGAAATTCATACGAAGTTCGGGCGCTTGCCGATCGTCGCGGAAGTTGTAAGCGTTCCGGGCGAACACAGTGTAAAGAACAAGCCCGGTCAGGAAGGGCTGATCGAGGGCCGAAGCAGCACGCAGGAAGACGCGGCGCAAGCGGCGGCCGCGGGTGCGGCGTTGGGCGCCGTGAAAGGCGTCAAAGACAAGGACAAAAAGGAAGCCGCGGAGGGCGCAGCGCTGGGAGCGATAACGGCATATCTGGTGGAGTCAGGGCGAGGTCGGGAGTTGGATTTGCAGAAAGGCGTGAAACTTGAATTGGAACTGGAGCGGGCACTTTATTTGCTGAAAGAGTAGGTCAGGCGACGCCCTTGATTAACATTTAAAAGCGGAGCGAACGAAGAACAAGGCTGAAATTTGAAGCGGAACGAATTTATGGATTTGTCGACGCCGGGGATGATCCGGCGCAGCGCGGAGGCTGCGCCGGATCTGCGTTTTTCGTTTTGCAATCTTGTCTGAGGATTTGAAGCGCCACAGCTCCCGCCAGAGAACAAGGTATGCTTGGCAAGCGTGGCGT
This sequence comes from uncultured Acidobacteriota bacterium, assembly GCA_963784015.1. Lineage (GTDB taxonomy): Bacteria > Acidobacteriota > Terriglobia > Acidiferrales > UBA7541 > Acidiferrum. Next base: position 339,650 of record CAWAPX010000013.1, on the reverse strand, counting down.
GAGCTTGTTACAGTCGAAGTGTCCAGCCTGCACCAGAAACAGCGAACATAAGACTTTCCGCATGGGAGAGGCGTGACTGCATGGGGGATGAGTCGAGAAGTGTGGTGCGGGCGATGGAGCCGCTCGAGCGCAAAGACCGCGTGCTGATTGTCGAGGATGAAGACAATGCGCGCAAAGGCTACGAACAGCTGCTCCAACGCTGGGGCTTTGATGTGCTTGGAGTGGCGACCGCGGAAGAGGCGCTCGCGAAATTCGGAAGCTATCAGCCGGATACATTGATCGCAGACGTCGAGTTACCCGGAATGAACGGGCTGGATTTGCTTAAACAGCTCGGACCGGAGTTGCTGGACGTACCCGCCGTAATCATCACAGGAAAAGGAAGCGAAGAGCGTGCTGTGGCGGCCATCGAGTCCGGAGCGTTCTGGTACATCGAAAAACCGCTGAAGGGACCGGTGTTACGAGCTTTGCTCGACCGGGCTCTGAGCAAAGCTCGCGATGCGCGACAGCTTGTTGTGCTGCAACGCCAATTGCGCGAAGCGGGGCGACTGGGCGAGCTGGTCGGCGCGTCGAAGCCAATGCAGGAAGTGATGCGCATTGTGGAGATGGCTGCGCCAAGTTCGGCGTCCGTGCTCATCACCGGAGAAACGGGTTCTGGAAAAGAGATCGTCGCGCGGACGATCCATAAGCTTTCGCCTCGAGCGAACGGGCCATTTGTGCCGATCAACTGCTCTGCAATTCCCGAATCGTTGATGGAAAGCGAAATTTTCGGCCACGAGCGAGGGGCGTTCACCGGCGCGGCCGAGCGGCGCATCGGGTGCTTTGAACTCGCGGATGCTGGCACGCTGCTGTTGGACGAGATCGGTGAAATGCCCGCGCCGACACAAGCGAAACTCCTACGAGTGCTGGAAGACCGCAAAGTGCGGCGGCTGGGAAGCAAGAGCGAGACGCCTGTGGATGTGCGAGTTCTCGCGGCAACGAATAAAGATCCGGAGAAAGCAGTGTCGAGCGGGGAGTTGCGGCAGGACCTCTACTTCCGGCTGAATGTCTTCCACATCAATCTGCCGCCGTTGCGCGAACACAAGGACGATATTCCATTGCTGGTGGAACACATTCTGCGCGACGTCAATGCCAAGCACGGGAAGCACGTGCGCGGCATCGGCGCCGAAGTGCTAGATATTTTCATGAGCCACACCTGGCCGGGGAACATTCGCGAGCTGCGAAACGTCCTCGAGCGCGCCGCGATCATGAGCGATAAAGAACTGATCACGCGGTCATCGCTTCCAGGAGAATTTGGCAAAACATCGGCGAAAAGTCCCAGCGATTTATCGTCGATCAAATTCCCGGTGGGGACGACGGTGGATGCGATGGAGCGCGAACTGATTCTGCAAACGCTGAATGCCACGGGCAACAATAAAACCCGCGCCGCTGAATTGCTAGCCATCAGCCTCAAGACGCTCCACAATAAGCTGAAAGAATACGGCGGAGAACGCGCCGAGGCAGAGTAGGAACCCGCCATGCAGCTGCGGCTGCGAACAAAACTCACGCTGGTCATGACAGGACTCGTGCTGCTGGTGGTGGTAGCCGTTTCGGGCGTGTATTTTGCGCAGCTCTTGCAGCAGGTTCTCGATCAAGCCGAAAAACGAACCGATGAAATCGCCAAGGCAACTCTTGAGCAAATCAAGGGCGCCCTGCGCGACGCCAAGGCCCAAGGATGGCTGCCGGAATCCAACGCTCCCGAAGACATTCGCGATTATGTGTCCTACGCTCTTGGTGCAAGCCAGGGTTTCCAGACGCAGTTGCAGGCAGCTAGCACATCGTCGGGAATTCATGAAGTTTCGATCACCGAACTGGACGGGAAGATACTCGCGTCGACAGATAAATCGTCAGTAGGGAAATTCGCCCTGCCACGCCCTCCGCTTACACAGCTCACGCGTCGTGGCTTCTTGCACCAGGTGAAGGTTCTTTGGGGAAGGTCGGGCATTTACGAATACGATTTTCCGTTCAACAATGGCGAACAGCCCTTTGGAGAAGTGCGCGTCGCCGTTTCGTCGGGACTCTTGCTCGACAAGGAAATCCTACCGATTGTGCAGAGACTCGGCACGATTGTGCTGCTCGCTTTGGTGATCTCAACAGTCCTCGCCGCGGTGGTCAGCCGCGCGGCATTGGCGCCTTTGGCAAGAATTTCCGCACAATTGGATCGCATCTCCGCAGGTCAGTACGACGCGCCCATGCCGGAGGCGAAGGGCTTCGTCGCCTTTGTCGGCAGCAGCGACGAACTCGGCCAAGTCAGCCGGAAAATTACGCAAGTCGGCCAGCAGTTGCGCGGAGTGCATGAGATTTTCAGCACTATGCGCGAAAACATGAACTCCGTTATGGCCGGGCTTGAAGACGGCTTGCTACTTTTTACGCGAGACGCTCGGGCCGTCATGGTCAGCCCGGCCGCGGAGAAATTCCTCGGCGCGCCCGCGGGGCAATTCCTCGGCAGGCGTGTGACCGAAATATTTCCGATTGGGCATCCACTGCGCGATGCACTGCACCTCGAAGGCGATGAACTGAGGGAGGTGGCTGCAGAAATAGAGTTGAAGACGACAGAAGGAGAAAAGCGTGTCAGCGTGACCGTGCAAGGGATTCAAGAGGATGGCGAACGGATGGGCGCGCTGCTGACGCTCCGGGATCTCGATTCCATCGAGAGCATCAACACGCAGCTGCAGGTGAGCGAACGGCTGGCCGCGCTGGGGCGAATCACGGCAGGAGTCGCGCACGAAGTAAAGAACCCTCTTAACTCGATGCGACTATGGCTCGAGAATTTGAAGGAATCCTTGCCGGAGGATTCCGACAGCAGCGCCAAGCAAGCCGTGCAAGTACTCGACAAAGAGATCGATCGGCTGGATGCCGTCGTAAAACGGTTCCTCGATTTCACGCGGCCGATGGACGTGAGGCTCGAACCCACTCAGCTTGCGCAATTGCTGGGAGAGGTCCTTGAAATTGCGCAACCGCAGATGCAGAAGGCCAACATTCAAGTAGCGCAGCTTTTGCCGATCGATGTGCCGGAAGTTTATGTCGATCGCGATTTGTTGAAGCAGGCCGTACTCAATTTGGTACTCAATGCCGGAGAATCGATGCCCGGCGGCGGGCAATTGCGGCTGGTGCTGAGCCGTCGCGGAGAAATGGCGGAAATTAGCGTCGGCGACACAGGGAAAGGCATTCCACCCGAGCATCGGCAGAAAATTTTCCAGCTCTTTTTTACCACACGTCCGGGAGGAAGCGGCATAGGGCTGGCTAGCACATTTCGAATCGTGCAGCTTCTCAATGGTTCGATCGACTTTACGACGGAAGTTGGCAAAGGAACGACGTTTCGAATCGAATTGCCACTCGCTGCCTGATGCGCAGTGCTGTACAGTCGGGCCGTCATTAAGTAAGTAGGGCAGAAGCCTCAGCCTAGCCCCGGCATGAACCTCGCACACAGATGCGTTAAGATGGCCCCATGAAGAAGTTTGATGTGGCTGTTGCGGGCGGTGGATTAATTGGTGGATCTATTGCGCTCGAGCTTGCCCGAGCTGGGATGCGCGTCGGGTTGTTCGATCGCCAAGAACCAGGGCAGGAAGCATCGTGGGCTGGCGCTGGGATTCTCTCGCCTGCGCCGGAAAGTGCGGCCATGGTTTCGCTGGTGCCGTTAGGCAAGGCGAGCATGGCGCTCTATCCGGAATTCGTGCGTATGGTGGAAGAAATCTCCGGCCAAAACGCGGGTTACCGCCCCAGAGGAACGCTTCAGGTGCTATTTTCGCAGGACGCGCGTGAAGAGCTCAGTACAGTGATTGCGCTGCATCACGGGCTGGGGCTGAAGGCGGAGCCACTACGTGCAGAGGATGCTCGCGAACTGGAACCCTCGCTTAGCGAAGACCTCGAAGCAGGCGTGCTGCGCCCAGACGAGGCATCTGTCGACAATCGAGGTCTGACGCAAGCTGTGCTGGAAGCGGGCCGGCGAAGCGGCGTACAGTTTTTTCCCGCGAGTGGCGCGGAAGCAATTTGGCGCGAAGGCGAACGATGCCTTGGTTTACATCTGAAAAACGAAAAGATTGAAGCGCAGTGGACCGTCATCGCGGCTGGATGCTTTTCCGCAAACATCGAAGGAATAGCCGCTTACGCGCCGGTGCGGCCCGCAAAAGGCCAAATGATCGCCTTGCGCGCAAATGAGTTGAATATCGAAAGAGTTCTATGGTCGGAAAATATTTATCTTGTTCCGCGAAATGATGGAAGGATTCTTGCCGGAGCGACAGTGGAGTATACCGGCTTCGAAAAAGGTTTGACCGCGGGCGGTCTCGAACACAATTCTCGCAGGAGCAATTGAGCTATCGCCCGGCCTCGCAAATGCGCGTGTCGAAGAAACTTGGGCGGGCTTGCGGCCGGACTCGCCGGATCATCTGCCCATCCTGGGGCCTACCGACATTGATGGTCTGCTTATTGCTACTGGGACATTTTCGCGGCGGAATTCTATTGACCCCCATCACCGCGCGTCTTGTGAGCGAATGGGTGACGCAACAACGTGTGAGTGTGGATTGGGACCGCTTCAGCCCGATGCGCTTTCAGTCTGCTATACCTCAAGGCGCGCGCGCTTAGTATTCTTGAAAATAGATTGTCCTTCACGCGTGAGGAAAATCAAACTGCTGACCGCAGAGATGTTCAATATGCTTTTGAATTTCCGCTGAACGGCGCAGATTAATGCTGCGAAGCGGGAGGCGGTGTGATGGGCATGGCTCGCCCGGTGTCAACATATTGAATCTGATTCTTATCCAAAGTCAGCTCATGTTCCAACACAACATCGAGTGCCGAGCCGCGTGGAAGCTGCGCCTCCGGACCGCGAGTCAAAAGCACGGCGCCGAGTCCTGCGGCAGCTCCAATGCCCGAGCCGATGCCGAGGCCTTTGGGCCCGTCGGCGATGGCGCCAATCCCCGCGCCCGTCGCTGTCGTTTCGGCGACGGTTTTTACATCTTGCCCCTTGCCGCCGGCGCTCGTGATTTTCCCTTCGGAATCCATAGTCTCTTTTCCGCCGGTGTCCGCGCTTCGCGGCGTCGCATTCAAATCGACGGTGTAGCCATTCGGAAAAATCAGCGTGTCCAAGCGCATGCGAAATTCGCCGCGTCCTTTGACCTTGCCCGGCCGCTTGGATTCGATCAGCTCGCCGCGAAGATAAGAACCGACGGGGATGATGATGTGATTGTTCTGGGTAATTGGAAAAGAAGTATGGAAGTAAACGGAATCGCCGGCCTTCGCGCTGCCGGTGGAGATACCGTTTTCAAGAACGACAGCCACATGCGTCCCCGCAGGAATCTTGATGAATTCCGAGGAAGCGGGAGTTTGCTTGGCAGCTGGCTGGGTCGTCGTCACTGGAGGTGGCGCGGAAGTCTGAGGTCCATCGGCCTGTTGAGCAAATCCAAGTTGCGGAAGCGCGATCAGTCCGGCCGCAAACGGGAGATACAGAGTAAACCCTCGGCGTCGAATCTCTCTCATTACATCCCTCCATCCTGCATCGTGCGATGCTCCAAGGCGGGTACTAGATGTCTGAGTATATCGCTAGCCTGCCTGCCGCAAGAGCCGAATTTGCCGGTTCGCCTCGGCTGCCCAATGGCAGTCAGCTCGTTGTGGTTGACGGAGCGGAGTGAAACTGAGTAGCCTCAGGGCGTCTCGAGATGCCACAAAGAAAGAGGAAGACGGATATGGCGAAGTTGGCGCTGATCTATGGAATGCGATTGCTGCCTGAGGAAGAACTCGGTGAGGTGAAAGACGCTACAGTTGTTCTGAAAAATGGCCGGACGGCACGCATTTCCATGCATTTGATTTCAGGGAGCAAAGAAGAGATCGAAGCGACGTTCCACGAATCCGTGGCCGCGTTTTTTGAATTGTATCCGGAGATTTAGAAGATCGAGACTGGATGCCAGTATTCGCAAAAAATCAGCGATTGCCGAAATTCTCGGGATCGGCGTTGGGGTCGCCGAGATTATCGTTGATCAGCACAGTGGATTGCCCCGTGAGCTCAAAGCGTTTGCGGCACTTGAAACACGCCACAAGGTCATCGAGCCGCACCATGAAAGAAGTGGCCTTGGCGAACTTTCTGCGGTCTTCTTCGCCGGCGCCGCGCGGCAATTCCCTTTTCTTTCGCGAAACCTTCCAGCGCACGGGAAATTCAAACTCGCCGCGGCAGCTGGGGCAGACGAGCTTAATCTTCCTGGTTTCTTCTTTTTCCGTGTAAAACGCGCGTTCGTCCATGGCTAAGTAGCGGGTGCACTCACCGCTTCATCGATTGTAACAAATTCCAGGCCGAGGTCACGCCAACGTGGCAGCCAATGTTCAAGAGCCGCGAGAGTCGGCAAGCGATCGGCGTTCAGTTGCCGATGCCCTCCATCATGCAGGCAGAGAATATCTCCAGTGGCCGCGCCATTTGAGGTGCCCTCTGCGGCGCCCGACGGCCGCAGATTGCGCTGCGCACGCTCTGCAATTGGCTCCATACGGGGGATGAGCCATTCGGAAGAGGTGGCCATCCAGTCGCCGGGAATCATCGTCCACATAACAACACGTTGGTGCAATTCACGGGCCATGGGAACCACCCAAGGGTTACGAAAGCCAAACGGCGGGCGGAACCAGCGCGGGGGAGCGCCCGTGGCCGCGACGATGGAATAATTGCAACAGCGTAGCTCGACCGTGATCTGATCCGGCTTGAGCCAGAAAAGATTGGGGTGCGCGTCCGTGTGATTGCCAATGACATGACCGCGAGCTGCAGTCTCCTTAAGCAGGTCCGGGCACTCGCGGGCATGCTTTCCGATGACAAAAAAAGTCGCGCGCGCATTGAAGCGATCCAGCAGATCGAGCAGCTTCGGCGTAATCGCGGGATTTGGACCGTCGTCAAACGTGAGAGCCAGCTTGCGTGGCGAATCTGTGCGGCTAACGGTGGCGCCAAAGAGCTGCGAGCGAGGATAGACGGCTCCGTATGCGGCGATTCCCGCAGCCGCTGCTGCCAAAGTAGTCGGAGCGGCAATCAGCCAGGGATTCATTGGCAACATTCTCGCACTTTAGGAGACACATCACCTATACGAACCTGTTGGAGCAGATGTTTCCTTAATGAATAGACGCGGCAGGCATAATAAGGTCTGCAACCAATTCTGCCCGGAGGCGCCCCTTGCGTTGCAAAGTCTGCGGGATTGACTACGGCGTTGCCCACGAGTGCTCGGGACTGTCGCCGGGCATAACGCTGGAAGAGGTGGCGCCGCCTCCCTCGGAATTCGCGCCCTTCTACTACATCCGCATGGCTTTCCACATTGTCCGCTGGGATGATATGGCCGTCCGCCGGGCTTCGCGAGACCCCAACGCGCTTGTTTATGGGGCCGCTCTTAGCGCCGTGAGTGCCGCGATCATTTTTCTAGTGACCGCGCTGCCCGGCATGTTGACGCGCGAGGGAAAAAACTTCGAGACGATCTTCTTTGGTTTGCTGCTGGGGCTCGTATTCGTCTGGGCTTACATGGGCATAATCGCCGTCATCCAGATTGCCCTTTGCCACGCCATTGCAAAAGTCTTTTTAGGCGCGACTGGCACTCTTGCCGGCGTGGCGCGCCCTTTATTTCTGGGCTGGTTTGTAAACGTACTGATTCTGATTCCGATCGTCGGCATCTATGCCGCTGGAATCGCCTGGACCGCAGTCCTGATGCTCGTGTTCGAAGAAGTCGATGGCATCGAGCGCATGCAGGCCTTCCTCATTTCGGCTGGAATCAATGTGGTCTTCCTCGCATTGACTTTCCTGGTCCCGCACTAGAACTTTTCAGCCTGGCAAGCCGCGGCGCGATTTCAAGTCGTTTAACAGGCGCTCGACCTCGTTATCTCGATCGAGACGCACGAGCTTCTCTCCCATGTCGTCGGATATCAGCTCGACCTCCGCGGTTGCTACGGCTTCGGTATGGTGCACGCGGTCTTTCAACCGATCAAACGTGGCGCTCTTTGAATTGTCGCCCAGTGCGGTTCCTGCGCGTGCTGCTTTGCCGAGGGCCACGCTGCGGCGATGGCGCGCCAGCAGCAAATCGCGCTTGGACTTCGCTTCGTCGAGCTTCTGCTCGAGCTTTTGCAGAGCGCTCTTCAGCGCATCGACTTGCGCTTTCTGGTCATCCACTTGTTCGCGGTAGCTCAGTGCCAGCCGCTGCGACGTGTGGAAACGGTCCAGCGCCGCGCGCGCCAGATCGTCTTGCGCCTTGTCGACGGCAATTTCCGCTTTGCGCATCCAGTCCTTCCCCGAATCTTCGTTTTCACGAAGCTTTTTTTCGAGCATGTGTTGGTCGGCGATGGAGACCGCCACCTGCGTTTTGACCTGGAGGTACTGATTCTCCATGTCCATCATCACTTGCTTGATCATTTTCTCCGGGTCTTCCGCACGATCGATCATATCGTTCAGATTGGCCCGGATTAACGTGCTCACTCTTTCTAAAAGTCCCATGACATTTCTCCTTTCAAACTGCCTAAGAATTCGAAATACAAAACTCGAATCGCGAAACTCGAAGTGCAATGCTACGCCGCAGCGTGCTAAAGCAAGCGCCCGCTAGCGGAGAAACCCAACCACTACATGCAATAGGCCGGGTATGTGAACGAGACTGAATGCCGCCAATCGCTCCACTAAATAAACCGCGCCTTGAAAGAGATGCCGGGCGGCGAAAGTAATCACTACAGCGCAAAAGATCCACAACATCAGGAGTTCATCTTTCCACGACATGGCGGTCCCCCAACCTCCATTTAGCGTCCGCGGTGAGTTCGTTCGAACCCACCACGGACGGAAGCGAACGTTACGCCTTAGGCGCTGGTGCTGCTGGTTTCTCTGGCTTCGGTGCCTTATCGCCGATCATCCGTACCTTGCCAAGCAAGTCCGACATTTGCATGCCGGAGAGCGCTTCGAAGAGCGCCGGCACTTGCGCGGCAATCTTCGTGATGTCACCGGTCAGCTTGTAAGCCCCGGCTGCGTCGCCATTGCCCGTGGAGACGATGGTGACTTTGTCCACTTTGCCGAGCGGCTCGGAAAGGGCACGCACAATCTCCGGCAAACTGGTGATGAGTTTGTCTACTACGGCGGCTTGGTTGTATTCCTGGAAAGCTTCCGCCTTCACGTTCATGGCTTTGGCTTCCGCTTCGCCTTTCTTGAAGATGATCTCGGCTTCGGCTTCGCCCTGCGCACGAATGGCAGAGGCGCGGCCTTCGGCTTCGCTCATCAAGCGCTGGCGTTCGGCGTTGGCGAGCGTTTCGATACGCTGGCGCTCGATCTCCGCTCCCTTTAGGACGGTTGCGATGAGTTCGCGTTCGCGGCGCGCGATTTCCGCTTCCTGCACCTTCACTTGAGCCTCGCGCTCCACCTGTTGTACACGGACCGCTTCGGTGATGACTTGCTGCTGCATCACGTTCGTCTCGATTTCGTAGGCTTTATCGGCGGTGGCCTGGGCTTTCTTGGTCATTTCCAGATAGCTGGCTTTTTTTATGTCGAGATCGCGTTCTGCTTCGGCTTGCTTTGCAAGAGAAGCGGTTTCGGCGGCGACGCGTTCCTGATCGGCTTGTGCCTTCGCAACGGCGGAGGCTCGCGTTGCTTCTGCGCGCTTAATGGCGATATCGCGGTCGGCTTCGGCAGCGGCTACTTCCGCGTCGCGCTTGATACGCGCGATATCCGGCCGGCCCATGTTGGTGATGTACTCATTCTTGTCGCGTACTTCTTTCAGGGTGAAGCTCACGACTTCGAGCCCCATTTTGTTCATGTCATCGGCGCAGGTGGATCGCATGCGATCGGCAACCATTTCCGGTTCCTTCACGATTTGCTCCACCGTGAGTTGCCCAATGATTCCGCGCAGGTGGCCCTCCATTACCAATCGGATTAAGCCTTCACGCTGTTCGGGCCGCTTGGTCAGGAATTGTTCCGCTGCTGTCCGGATGGACTCCGGGTCGGACTTCACTTTGATTTGGGCAACCGCTTCGATGGTGACGGCGACGCCTTGCTTGGTGTAAAGGCTTTGCTGAGGAGCGACGTCAAACGACATCAACTCCAGCGAGAGTTCGCGGCATTGCTCGATCATCGGAAAAATGATGGTGCCGCCGCCTTTGACGATACGAGTCCCGCGAAGGCCGTAAATTATCAATGCTTCGTGCGGTCCAGCTTTTCTGAACATTCTGGCCAGGAGCGCCATACCAAAAAGAACCGCGATAATGGCTAGCCCGGCTACAACTGGGATCAGTGGCAACCCGAACATAAAAACCTCCCTTTTCCACTCGTCCGAACTGTTTGTGTAGTGCGACAGTCCGAGAAACTTTTTGTCTTACCTTGTCGCGCGCACGCGTCAGCGCGTGAACTCTTCCCAACGGCGCACATAGGCAATTCCCTTTTCGTAGCGCTCGATGACCACTTCAGCGCCTTTCTCAATGGCTTTCCCGTCATCGCTGCGCGCGCCCGCTCCGCGGCGCACGCCTCCAAGCGAAAAGATCACTTCGCCCGTGCCGCGTTCGCGAATGGGCACACTGATCGAGCCGACGGATCCTTCAATGCGATAGTCAGCATCCAAAAGTTCCGAGTCGCCGCCACGCATCAGTTTCAGCATGAATCGGAAAACAAGCCATCCCGCCACTAGTCCGGCAAGCGTTGCAAATCCAAGCGATGCGAGGGCCACCAGGTGCGAACGCGTCGACAGGATGTAGCCGGTTCCACCAAACCAGGCGAGAAAAGCCAAGAGTGTGGACATGTTGAGCCAGGAAATGTGCGCAGAAGCTTTCGCGCCTCCGCCCGCACCTCCGCCGTGGTGCGCCACGTGAAAGGGCAGGTGCAGCCGAAACGGAAGATGGATGTGGACCGCGCCGGCCAGAAAAGAAAGCACGCTCAGCGAGAAGCCCACCAGGAAGCAGAGAAGATAGAAGTCAGACCACGTCATAAGACACCTCGAAACGCAGCACCCCGCCGCGCAGACTGGAATTCGAGACGCGACCCCTACGGGTCAGTTGTTCAGTGAACTCGTAGGCGGTGGATGTCCACTGCCCTGCTGCTTGCCCGCATGCAAAACTTCCCCGAGACGATCCGCCAAACCCGGCGTGCGAAGAATTTCCGCGAGCAGCAAAAGAGCGCGGCGCGAATCCTCGTTTTCAGCGATCACCAACAGACCGCGGCGAAGCTCAGGATCGGCAGCGAACTGTTCCGCACCGGCGTAGAGCCAGGAGTCGATCTTGGCGTCGACGGCCCGCAGCGCGGACTGTAGCTCCGGCGTGTAGCCTTCCGGATCGTCCACCAGAAAACCTGGATAGACCCGGAAGAAACGCGCGAGCAGCGTGCGCGTCCCGTGCGTAAGGTGCGGTCGTGTGCCGCTCTCGATTTGCGAGAGATATGCCTGACTTAGGCCGCGGCCCACTTCGCGCTTCATGGCCTTCGCCAGTTCCTGTTGCGTCATCGGACGGCCCAAGCCACGCAAGGAACCTTCCACGGATCGGAGAGAACGGAGTTTGTTACCGAGAGTCATTGCCAGAACCCACTTATTGCAATCTGCAAATACACTATTACTTTTCGCTATTTTATGTCAAGGACTATATTACGCCTGTTTTCAGTACTTTACGTAGATAAGTGGGGCCCCGTAGCTTGGCCTTGTAGTCGCGCAGCTTTATCCTGAGCGCGAGCGAAGGAATGCTGCGCCAACAAAGAATGAGCATCGTCCAACGCGTTGTTTGCGAGAAAGTGCTACGAAGTGATGCGCGTTTAGAGGGTCAGTCGGGCTTGCGGAGCGATTGCAGATCGATTCCGATTTGCTGACACTTTTTATAAAGGTGGCTGCGCTCCAGCCCAAGCGCACGCGCCACGTTTGTCATATGAAAATTGTGTTTCTTAATCTCTCCGAGCAGCACTTCCTTCTCGAAGGCTTCCGTTCGCTCAGCGAGTGTTCCTGTCGCTGCCATTCCGATGACAAATCCAGCGGTACTTGATCCAGCGTCTTCTCCCGGAAGGGCAAGCCGCACATCATCAGCCGTCACAGAATCTTCTGTGGAAAGCAGCACCAGCCGCTCGACAACGTTACGCAGCTCGCGCACATTTCCAGGCCATGAATAACGACGCAGCTCCGCGATTGCGTCCGCCGCAAAGAGTTTCTCTTTCCAACCGTTCTGCGCAGCGACTTGCCGCGCAAAGTGCGGAACAAGTACGGCAAAATCTTCGGGCCTCTCGCGCAGCGGCGGCAGCACCAGTGGAAAAACATAAATTCTGTGAAAAAGATCCCGTCGGAAAGCGTTCTGCTTCACTAAGTCCTCAAGGTTTCGGTGCGTGGCCACCAGAACACGAACATTCACGCGAATCGGCTTATCGCCGCCGACGCGTTCGACTTCGCCTTCTTCAAGGACGCGCAGCAGTTTTGCTTGCATGGAGACGGGCATGTCGCCAATCTCGTCGAGAAAGAGCGTACCCCCTTCGGCTTGTTCAAACTTGCCAACATGCTTTGCCGCCGCGCCGGTGAATGCTCCCTTTTCGTGGCCGAAGAGTTCTGATTCAATCAGTTCCGCAGGAACCGCGGCACAATTCAGGGTGATAAATGCATTTTCATGGCGCTGCGACTTCTCATGAATCGCCCGCGCGACCAATTCTTTGCCGGTTCCAGTTTCGCCAAGAATGCAAACACGCGTTTCGCTGGGAGCTACGCGATCGATCTGAGCGAGCAGCTTCTTCATCGCCGGTCCCGATCCAACCAGCTCGTGCTTCCCGAGCCGGTGACGCAGTTCGCGGTTTTCGTCTTCGAGGCGCGAAAGACGCAACGCGTTTTCCACCGTAACCAGCAGCTTGTCCGTCGAGAGCGGCTTCTCCAAGAAATCGAGTGCACCCAGCTTCGTGGCTTTGACCGCCATCTCGACGTTCGCTTGCCCCGAGATGAGAACAATCGGGGTCTTAATCCCAGCGCGTTTCAGGTCCTCAAGCAATTCGATGCCGCTTTTTCCAGGCATGACCACGTCGGAAAGAATCAGGTCGAAGGATTCAGTGCGCAAAAGTTCCAAAGCGCGAGGCGCGTTGTCGCAAACGGTGGCTTCATGCCCGGCGAGCCGGAATGCACGCGACAGCGAAGCTAGTGTATTGGGATCGTCATCGACGAGCAGCAGGTGAGCTTTGCGTGCCAAATGGTGTCCTTTGTGGCAAGAGCTCCACGCGTCAGTCGGAGGCGGCCGCGGTCAAGCTCTGAGGCGGCGGCTTCTCGGCGCTATCTGTTTCTTCTACTGGCGGTGCCGGAAGCACGGACTGGCGCTGCGGCAGCTCGATGCGGAATGTCGTTCCGCGCCCTTCATCGCTCGAAACAGAAATAGTTCCGTGATGATCGCTGACCACCGACTGAATGATCGCGAGGCCCAGGCCAGTTCCCTGCACCTTCGTCGTGTAATAAGGAGTGAATAGCCGCGAGCATTCTTCCGGCGTGAGGCCTTTTCCCGTGTCAGACACTTCGATTCGAACGTTGCCTTCCTGCTCCGTAGTGCGCAGTGTGAGCGTGCCGCCCGCGGGCATGGCGTCCAGCGCGTTGAGCACAAGATTCTGAAAGGCGCGATGCAGCAGCTCGGCGTCCGCGTCGATTTCCGGCAACGGCTCGGTGAGAAAATATTCTGGAATCACCGGCGGCTTGCCCACGGCGTTGAATTGCGGTTCGAACAAGCGCACGGCATTGCGCAAAGCTTCATTCACGTTGACGCGGGCGAAGTGAGGCGCAGGCATTTTCGAGAAATCGCTGAAACGGCCAACAATCGTATTCAGATTCGCGAGTTCCGCTTTCAATGTCGCAGTGGATTCGTTGAACACTTCCAGAAATTGCTTCGCGTCCAACTGCCGCGCTTTCTGCAGATTTTCGACGGTAATTTGTAGCGGGAAGAGCGGGTTGCGCAGTTCGTGCGCCAGTCGCCGCGCCAATTCGCGCCAAGCCGCCACGCGTTCGGTCTGCACAAGCTGATCGCGCTGCGCCGCCAGCGTCTGCGTCATCTCGTTGAACGCAGAAGCAAGCTGTCCAATTTCATCTTTGCCGCGCAAATCGATGACAGTGTCCCACCGGCCGGAGGCAACTTCACGCGCACCTTCCGCCAGTTCTTCGAGCGGCCGCGTGATTCTTGCCGATACCCACAAACTAATAAGCAAACCAATCAGGAGCGCCGCGCCAGCAACCACCGCCGCGATCTGCAAGATGTGGCGCTTCAATAAGACGAGTTCTCTACGCGAACTTCCGAGCAACAGCACGGCCAGCAATTCGTTATTGCGCCCCATCAGCGGAATCGCATGAAAGGATTCGGCATCCTCGGCGTTCGCTGTCCAGTCGATGTTCTGCACGGTCCGCTTTGGCTGCTTCTGAATCTGCTCGATCAGCGGTTGCAGTCGGTCGGCCTGTTCGAACGAGCCATTTACGTCGGTGAGCGCCGAAGCCACGAAGCCCGGTTCCAGATTGCGATACAGAAGTACGCGCGTCCCCGCAGGAGGAACCAGGGAGGAGAGAAAATTCTGGTCGAGTTTCCGTCCGCCGATGACGTACATGTTCTTGTCGTTTCCCCCGGAAAGTACGCGGACAACAGTCAGCGAAAGTGCTACTCCGTCGGGCAATTCTTCTTTTCGCAGAAAGGGCGCCGAATCATTCCAGTTCTTGTTCGCTATGACCCAATCGTTTTTATAACCGACGCGTGCCGGATATTGCGCGGAAGAGATCAACGTACCGTCCCAATTTACAAATTCCACAAAGTCCAGGCCATGATCCTGCGCCGCTCCGGCGGCGTCGTGGACGTAAAGAGATTGGTCGGGTCTGGCCCCTGCCAGATCGATCGCTACTTTTAAGGTGATTTCGGCGTCGGTGATGTTTTTCACTTGCCGGGCTATCTCATCGCCCCGCTGCGCGTATTCTTTGTTGAACTGTGCGACGAGCGCTTCGCTGCGCTGAGCATCCGACTCTTCAAACGCGGCCTGCGTATAGTGCGTCACGCCGTAGGCCACCAGCGAAACCGACGCGAGCACGGTAACCAAAAAAATGAGAAATAATTTTGTGCGAAAGCTCATGGCTTTGCTCCGGGGGCAGCGGCCCGCGGTTGCGGGGAAGATGGTGCCGCAGTACTTCCTATATTCGAAGAGTCCGCCGCGGCAGGCTCAGGAATCTGCAGCCAAACGTCGGCAAGATGCCATTCGCCCCAGCGAGCGGGCATCCAGTCGCGCACAGCTGAACCAAGTCCCACGGATTCCGCTTGTACGATAAGCGGCAATACGCGCCGATCTTCCAAAACCTTGCGCTCGCGCGAGTAAAGTTGCTCGTGATCCGTGCTCGTGGCATTCACCTCAGATGGCTCGTTCAGATTATATGCCGCAAACAGGGAATCGAGCTCGGCACGCGGAGAAAGTGACGAATAGTGCCACGCGAAAAGATGCACACCGGAAGGAGGTTCGGACGTCGCTGGCGTTGCCGGGGTTGTACGCGAGACTGACCTGACGACGACTTGCACGGAAATCGCAGCTTGTCGCGCGTTCACGGCGACGCGCTCTCCAATAAGTTTGGCCAGATCGCCAGCGGGATCGACGCGCAAGCGCAGCGGGTCCGCGCCCGCGGCTTCATTTGTGGGAAGCCCTCGGCGCAATTCCTTCGCGCGTTCCAGGTTGGTGTCCACGTTGAAGAGGAAAGCATATCCCGAGAGCCACTGCGGCAAAAGGGCTGCTGCAGGTTCAGCTTGCTTTTGCAGCAACACGCTGGCCATGGTGCCGCGGTCGAGCGAGAGGGAAAGCGCCTCGCGTAGGCGAACATCGGATGCGGCGGCTTGAGCGTCGTCAAATCGCAGACCGTAAAGCGTGACTGGCTCCGATGTCCACACGCGGAGGTTGGATTGTTTTGCGCGGGGCACCAGATCGGGTGCGAGTTCGATCAAGTCTGTTTTGCCCAGTTGCAAATCGAACATAGCTCGCAGGGGCGGTACTCCAAGCGTGACATCGATGCCATCGACAAACGGACGGCCGGACCACGCCTCCTCGTTTGCGCGAAAATAGAGATGTGAACTCGCGGCCCGCGAAGCAGCGCCGCTTACTGTCGCTTCTTTCAAAACAAAGGATCCAGTGCCGGCAAGCGCGCCGTTCGGCAAGACGCGATAAATAAAGTAGCGGCCGGAAGCGAGCTCCTCGAGAAGATCAGGAACTGGCGTCGTCGACTGAATCACAACGATATTGCCAGACGCGGAAATTTGCTCCGTGGCAGGAAGCAACGGCTGGAGCGCGGCCACAGCGTCTGTGGCAGTCAATGCCGCCCCGTCGGAAAACTTAATTCCCTGTCGAATCGTAAACTGCCAGCGTTTGCTGGAAGCATCGTGAGACCACTCCGCGGCCAGCACGGGCTGAAACCGTCCGTAATTGTCGAGCGCCACCAGCCGTTCGAACACCAGCGCCGCCAACTTTTCGTTCGCGGCTGAATCGAGCGATCCCACTCGCCATGCCCGCGGATCGAGCGACACGCTGGCGGCGGATAGTTCAACGCGCAGCGTCCCGCCATAGCGTGGCTTCTCCGCCGCTGGAGCGATGGCGGCGCTCGCAAGTAAAACGCTACCTAGAACAAGAAATCGAAAGTTGATAGGCCTCATACCGACCTGTCTGAAGATTCCGGGCAACCGCGACGGCTCTTGCGTTTGCTGCCGCATTATCGGCGGTTCTCGTCGCAGGTGTGTGCAAGGTAACAATCGGTCCAGCAAATTCCATGGCGGCAGAAACGGACTGTGCGCGGCGGTCTTTGAGATCAATGGCCTGAATCGCATCTGACGTGACCCAGTCTCCGTTGCCGGTCACCAACACCTGCCAACCACTTCCGCATCCGCTGTACACGCTAGCAATCTCACTGCCCCAATTCGGGAAGATAGCGACGGGCTCGGCGCCTTCCTCATACAAGCGCGCCAATCCATCCTGTCCCGTCACGACAATCTTCATTTTTCCCTCGGTCTCAAATTGTGCCGCGGAAATCCACGCTCCGACTCTTTTTCCTGCGAGCGCAGCAGGAGACACCGTCCTCACAGGAATATGCTCGGTTGTCCTCTCGCAGTTCCATCCTTTTCCATCCAAGAAAGAAATCCGGCAAACTTCCCCGGGCAAGTACGCCGCCGCGGCGTCGGTCAATACGCCGGAATACAAACCTTGTTCGGCGCGCTCTGGCGACCCATGAACAGGCAGATGCTCGGCTCCAGTCGGCACCCATTCCGCGCCTCTCCACTCGTACGAACCGATCTCTTGAACTCCGAGCGCGTAAGCATGCTTTGCATCGGCGTCTAGCACCACATCGAGAATCGGGCTATCCGACGAAAAAAGAAGTTCTTTATGCAGCACGAGGCTAAACGCCGGTTCGGGAGCACTTGGGCCGTTCACCAGCCCGATTGTGTCCATGACGGTCTCTATAGTTTCTTTGCGTTGAATTTGAACAACGCCAATATATTGCGTGGGATTCTGCGTTACGCTTACCACTAAACTGACTGCCGCGTCCGCCGGCAAAATCTTCACTCCTCGCCTCTGCAACTCTTCCTGGAACGCCGCCGATACACTTGCAAATTCTGTACTTCGAAGCGAGGAAAGATTCCGAAATTTCAGCGTCACTGAAGATCCATGCACAGAGGCCCAAACTTTTCGCGCTAACAGATGCGCGGATTCCTCCAAAGTATCGGCGTTGGCGACTCTGGGAACAAAAAGAAAAACAAAGAAAAGAACAAATCGGAGGAGTTGACGGAGAATAACGTGGCCGCGCGAAAGCGGCAGAAATAAATTTTGCTTGGCGTACACAGGCTTGCCGGATGATGATATCACGGCTGCGGACCAGGTTCCGAGCGCCACAGACCTCCTGTGCTGTATCGTTTTGAAAATCTATCGCCGATCTGGCCGAAATTTGCGAAAAATGCAGGCAGGCGAGCGAAACAATTCGCCGCCGCGCACGTCCATCTAGGTAGTCGGGTACATTGGGAAATCTCTGTCCTCAAGGATGACAAGAATGAATCGGATCGTCTCTCGTCTTAACGCATTTCTGCGGCTGGCTGTTGCCGCGATGGCCTGCCTAACGGTCGGGTCCACGCTGCCTGCCCAGGCGCAGTCTTCCGGCGGTGCGGATCAAGTGCCCGCGGGACCTACTCGCCTCCTCCGATTCGCGGACATCTCGAAAGATAAGGTTGTTTTTGCCTACGCCGGCGACCTGTGGATCGCCTTCCGCGAAGGCGGCGCCGCCCGGCGGCTGACTTCACACCCCGGCGACGAGCTCTATCCAAAGTTTTCGCCCGACGGCAAGTGGATCGCTTTCACCGGCGAGTACGACGGCAATCCGGATGTCTACGTCATTCCCGCGGAAGGAGGCGAGCCAAAGCGACTCACTTTTCATCCTTCGAACGATATCGTTCTCGGCTGGACGCCCGATGGCAAAAACATCCTCTTCCGCTCCGACCGCTTTAGCACTTCTTTGGGCCGCAACACGCGCCTCTTTCTAGTCTCGCCGCAAGGCGGTACACCGCACCCATTGCCCATCCCTCGCGGCGACCTTACTTCGTTCTCACCCGACGGCACAAAGATCGCCTATCTAGAAACTTCACAGGAATTCCGCACCTGGAAGCGCTATCGCGGCGGCTGGAGCCTCCCGATCGCCATTTACGACCTGAAAAAAAATACTTACGAAGAGCTGCCGAAGTCCGCTGGCATGGAGATGTTCCCCATGTGGCACGGGAACTCCATTTATTTTATCAGCGACCGCGACGGCATCATGAATCTTTACAGCTACGACCTCACCTCCAAGCAGACCAAGAAGCTAACCGACTACCAGGAGTTCGATGTTAAGTGGCCCAGTCTCGGCCCTGACGCCATCGTCTACGAAAACGGTGGCGTGCTTTACGAATACAATCTCGACAGCGGCAAATCGCGCAATCTTTCCATCACGGTTCGCGCTGAAGACGTTGAAGCCCGTCCGGAATTTAAAAGTGTTGCTCAAGACATTGGCAGCGCCGCAATTTCGCCGTCCGGCGCGCGTGCGGTCGTGGAAGCTCGCGGCAACATCTTCACCGTTCCCGCAGAGCACGGCAGCGTTCGTATACTGACGACGGAACATTCGAGCATTCACGAGCTCAGCCCTGCGTGGTCGCCCGATGGCAAGTGGATCGCTTATCTCTCCGACAAATCCGGCGAATACGAAATCTACACGCGCCCACAAATGGGCGGCGAGGAAACGCGCATCACTTCCGACGGCAAGATCTATCGTTACGCCGTGACATGGTCTCCCGATAGCAAAAAGCTGGCCTACTGGGACAAATCAAATCAACTCTGGTACGTGAGCATCGACGACAAGAAACCGGTGCTTGTCGATACTTCCGACTACGGCCTCATCGCGGATGCCTCCTGGTCTCCCGACAGCCTCTGGCTCGCCTATTCGAGGACCCATCGTCGCGGCGCCAATGACGTTTTTCTTTACTCGCTCGCGACCAAGAAAATCACGGAAGTCTCCTCAGGCTTCTATAACGACAACAATCCTGTTTTCGACGAAAACGGCAAGTACCTCTATTTCACATCCACGCGGTATTTCTATCCGAGCATCGGCCAGCTTGACCAGCGCTATAACTACTATTCGACCGATGGCGTATTCGCCGTGACTCTCAAGGCCGACGAACCCTCACCCTTCAAGCCGCAAAGCGACGAAGAGAAAGTCGCGGACTCTGAAAAAGATAAGAAGAAGGATGACAAGAAAGCTGACGCCGCCAAACCAGGCGATCAAAAATCCGATGAACAAAAAGAAGATAAGAAAGCCGAACCAGTCAAGCCCATCCAAATCGACCTCGATGGAATTGCCAATCGCGTAGTCCCCGTACCGATTGAGGCCGGAATTCTCAGCAGCCTTGCGGCTCGCAAAGACAAATTTTTCTATATCAACACACCGCAGGAAGCTCGCCAATCTGGCATTCCGGATCAAGGCCCGAAGAACGTGCTTCACGTCTATGACGTCACCAAGCGCGAAGACAAAGTCCTTCTCGAGGGGATCGAAAGTTACGACCTCAATAAAGAAGGCACAAAGGTTCTATACAAAGTTGGCCCGCTCCTCGGCATCACCGACGCCGTTCCGGGGCAAGCCAAAGTCGGCGCGGGCAAACTCGACCTAAGCGGGCTCCAAGTAAAGATCGATCCTCGTCAGGAATGGCGCCAGATCTATCACGAAGCCTGGCGCACCGAGCGGGATTTTTATTGGGATCCCAACATGACCGGCCATGACTGGAACAAAATCGGCGCGCGTTACGAAGCGCTCCTCCCTTGGGTGGCCCATCGCAGCGATCTCAATTATCTGATCGGCGAGCTCATCGCTGAGCTAAATACTTCGCACACATACGTTGGAGGAGGCGATCAGCCGAAGAAGCCGCATGTCAGCGTTGGCATGCTCGGTGCCGATTTCGAGCCGGACGGAGGCTTCTACCGCATCGCGAAAATCTATCCGGGTGAAAATTGGAACGATGATGCGCGCTCGCCGTTAACGGAGCCCGGCCTCAAGGTAAAGACTGGCGACTATCTAATCTCCGTAAACGGCCAGGAGGCCCGCGCGACTCAGGACGTCTATTCCTATTTCCAGGATCTCGCTGGAAAACTCGTCACGTTGAAAATCAACACTAAGCCCAGCGCCGACGGCGCGTGGGACATCACCGTAAAACCGATCGGTAATGAAACCGTCCTTCGCTATGTCGATTGGGTAGAATCCAACCGCCGCAAAGTTGCGGAAGCCACTGGCGGCCGCGTCGGTTACATGCACGTACCGGACACCACCATTCCCGGAATTATTGCCTTCGACAAAGAACTCACCGGGCAGCTGGACAAGGACGGCATGATCGTCGATGAACGCTTCAACGCCGGCGGCCAAATTCCCGATTTCTACACCGAGAAGCTTAAACGCTCGCTGCTGGCCGTTGTCTCGAGCCGCGATGGCAAGGACATTCCCTATCCTCCCGTAGCGATCTACGGGCCAAAGGTCATGATCGTCAACGAACTTTCGGGCTCCGGCGGCGATCTTTTCCCCTGGCTCTTCCGCTTCGAAAAGATCGGCCCCATCGTTGGCACGCGAACCTGGGGCGGCCTGGTCGGTATCAATCGCGGCGCACCTTTGCGCGACGGCGGTTTCATCACCGCCCCAAGCGCAGGATTCTATTCCTGGGAAAACGGCGGCTCATGGGCCGTCGAAAATCACGGCGTGGATCCCGACTTTGTTGTGCCGCAGCGCCCTGATCTAGTCGTCGAAGGACACGACCCGCAACTCGAGAAAGCCATCGCCCTGGCCAACGAAGCACTGAAAGATTACAAGGGTCTTCCCACACGCCCAAAATTCCCGGGCTCAAACTAAAAACCCAATTGCATTCTTGGATCGTCGTGTATTCACGCGATGCAAACGAGAATGGCCGGCAAAAAGCCGGCCGTTCTCGTTTTTAAATGAAAATAATTCAACCGCTAGCCGAGTGGCTCAGTCCGCATTGCTGGCGAAGGAATAATCTCCGGCGAATTCGGCGAAGCGCGGCGGTGCTTGCCTGCATGCTCATGATCTTTCCTCCTTTCCAGCAACGCGTCCCGAGCCACCCGCAGGGGTATTGGCTAGCGGAACCGGTAGCACAGACTTCAGTCTGTGCAATTTCTACAAAGCGGAATCTCTAAGCGTCAAGTCACGGCTTCTTAGGCGAACGCTTCTGCGCGCTAACAGTCGGAGTCGGCGCCGTACCATCCGAATCCGCGTCGTCCGATGCGGCGTTATTATTGCCATTTGTGATTCCCGAGAATGCCGAGTGCATCACGTCATTCGCAAAAAAGTTCTTTCCGTCCATCGGCACCATCATGATCTGCAGCTTGTCCGAGAGCCGCTCCGCAATAATTTTCTGAATCAGCATCGGATTCTGCTTCAACACGCTCGCTTCGAATTTCATACGCTCAGAATCAGCCGCCGCAGTCACGCGAATCCGGTTAGCTTCCGCTTCGGACAAATTCCTCTGCCGCTCGACTTCTGCCTTACTGTCGATGATCTTCGCCTGCGCCGCGGCCTCCGCATTTTGCAGCGTCGACTCCTTACGCGCCTCCGCCTCAAGCTTCGTCTGCTCGATCTGTTTCTGCTTGAGCGGTAAGGTGTACTGCATCGCGTCAGCTTCCGCCTTCGCCTGCAGCACGCGCACCGCTGCTTGGCCCTCGGCCTGCTTCACGTCGCGCGCCTTCTGCGCCTCCGCTTCCAATTCCGCGATGCGCACTTCTTTCAACTTAATGTCTTGCTCGGTTCCCAGCCGCTCGTTCTCCTGTTCTTTCAGAAGCAGCCCTTCAAGCCCCTTCGCGTATTCCGCCGGAAGCTGCAAATCGCGCAGCAGCACTTCGCGCACGAGTATTCCGTCGCTCTCCAGCCGCGTCGTAATCGCCGCCGCGGCCTTCGAACGTAACTCTTCTCTCTTCGTCGCGAAAATTTCCTGCGTGATGTAGTTCGGCGCAAGCTGCCGGTAAATCGTCGACACCACCGGCGCTACTACCTCTTCCCCCACCGGCTGCGGCAGATTTGCATGAATCGTATCCAGCCGCCGAGGATCTAACCGGTACCGCACCGAAACGGCCAAGCCGATGTTCAACCCTTCGCGCGCCTGCACAACCAACACTTCGTTTTCCGATTTTGCTGATGCGCTCGCCACCGTCGAGTACACCTGCTCCCGCGTGTCATACAACGCGACGCTATCGACGAGCGGCGTGACGAAGTGCACTCCCGGATACAATGTGCCGGGCCGCGCGCCCGAAATCTGGCTGACGCGTACGCCTGCGGACCCGTCCGGAATCACCGCGATGCTCAGCGCCAGCAGGACGGGCAACACGCCCGCAATCGCCAGCCGCTGCGCCAGCTTCCAGCGGATCGGTCCGAAAGGGCGCTGTGGCGTCACCGTCGTACTCGTGAGCGTCCCTGCGCCCACCTCACTTGTCTTATTGCGCGCCAACAGCCGCCGAAGCTGCTCCGAGATAAATATGTCGTAGACCACTAAAGACCCAGCACTGCCAAACAACCCGACCCCGAGAATCATCAGCAAATACTTCAAAGCCAGCATGGTGTTGCTCCTTCCCTCTTACTCCCGGGCGCTGCGGCGGAGGGTGACCGTCCGCTCCGCCGCTCACGTTGGGCCGGGAATCCTGCCCGCTGAATCTCAGGCTCTGTCCTCGCTACCACTCTTTCCGAAAGCGCTCCAACTTCTCCCGACCTATCGATCTGTAGGGGAGGGGCTTGCCCCTCCCGGCAGTTCATTCACACACTCAGCGATGCGAAGCGTACGCACGCGTCAGCTGCGTCGTCCCAGTTGAGAGCTGCGTCGGCGAATTCACGCGCCGGGCGGTCGCAGGCCGCATCAAAACAAACATCGCTCGCAATAGCAGGGCGTTAAACGCAACGGCGGCAGCCGCGGCAAAAAGCGTTGTAAGAACGAGTGTTGCGAAGTGCAGCGTGGCGATCATGGAGTGCCTCCCAGTCCTGCAATGTCCTGCGACAATGGGAATGGCACGCTGGGCGCCAGGCCGGATGTATTGAAAACAAGAGACTTAGGATTTAAGCGGGAAAGTACTTCTGTGTGGCACGAACCACGCCGTGGCCAGAGAGACGCGGACATCGCGCCCGAGTTTGGCCGCGCGCCCAATCGGAGCTATTGTAGTAGTGTCAGGAAAACGTCCGGGCAGCGCACCGGACTAAAACCCGAAAGGAAGATGGACGCGAACGCCCAGTTGCTCTTCAGTCGCTCGGCGATCCGCTCCCACAGTCCAGACGAATGCCGCAACGCCCAGGAATGCGTATAGGCAAAATCCTTGGGATACCCATCTTTCTTCATTCGACCTGGGTGATTATTTTTGCGGCCATCACCTATTTTCTAGGGTTACAGTTCGAGCAGCAGAATCCCGGTTGGTCCCCCGCTCAGCAATGGAGCGTAGCTGTTTTCACCAGCGTCCTCTTCTTCGCTTCGCTCCTTTTCCATGAGCTTGCCCATAGCGTGGTCGCGCAGCACTACAAAATTCGTGTTCTCTCAATCACACTTTTTATCTTCGGCGGCGTTGCGAGCATCGAGCGCGACCCTTCCAAAGCCATCCAGGAATTCAACATCGCCATCGCCGGACCACTGGCTAGCGGCTTTCTGGCTGGAGTTTTCTTCGGCATGTATCTGTTCTTTCCGTCCAGCCCCACCGTGACAGCACTTTCGGATTGGCTATGGAAGACCAACGCAATGTTGGCCGTCTTTAATCTTCTCCCGGGCTTTCCGCTCGATGGCGGCAGAATTTTTCGGGCCATCATTTGGGGCGCAACCAAGAATTTCTCCAAGGCCACGCGCGTCGCCGGGGCCAGCGGCCGCTTGATTGCCTACGCGATGATCCTTCTCGGCGGCTTCGGCGTTTTCAAGGGTATCCTCGCGATGGGCCTTTGGAGCGTTTTCATCGGATTCTTTCTTTTGAACGCCGCGCAGGAAAGCGTCGCGCAAGCGGCTATTCGCGAAAACCTTACGGGCCTGCGGGCCGCCGACGTCATGAGCAACGAAGTGCCCACCGTTGGCCGGGCCATCTCCCTCGAAGATTACGGCGCCGAAGTCCTGCGCACCGGCCGCCGCTGCCACCTCGTCATCACCGACGATCGCCTCGTCGGGATGATGAACGTACACACACTCAATTCCGTGCCGCGCGACGAATGGGCTCACAACTCCGTGCAGGCGGTAATGATTCCCCGCGATCGTATCCTGTGGGCTACTCCCGACGAACCGCTTCTCGGCCTCCTCGAACGCCTTCTTACTGCCGACATCAACCAAATGCCTATCGTCTCCGGCTCCGACGATGGTGCCGCACATATCATAGGCATGGTCTCGCGCGATTCTATTCTCCGCGTCATGCAGACCCGCTCTGAGCTCGGCCCGCTCGCCGTTGGTGCCGCCAGTAAGTAGATCGTTCCCGCTCGCTGCCGCGTAGTGAGATTTGCCTCACAATTCTCGCGCGTCGATTCTTCACCGTATCTTATTAACTTAAAAATCCATCTAAGGTATACGATGGTTGTGGACCAAAGTTCTGCACTCAAGGAGTCGCGAATGGCAAAGAAGAGCAAGCTCAATCAAGTTGCAGCGAAAATCGGCGGCGCGTTAGGCAAAGCGGACCGCAAAGCTCATCAAGTCGTCCGGGCCGGAACGCTTGCTAAGAAGGAACTTCAAGACATCACAAAACAAGTCGACGCCCTCAAGCGCCAGCTAGCAAAGACCAGCAAGCGTCTTAAACACGCCCTCAGCTAGATTCAAATAGTCCCAGCCCAATATCTAAAACAACCAAGAGTAGCCGTATGTTCCATGCATCAGTATTGGCCTGTCCGCGCTCGTTCTGAATTCGCCGAAACGCCTTTCCGCTCCCTCACGTCCTTTCAGTAGTCCCAATTTAGAATGTCTCTCGCATTTGGTTTATAATGCGCAGCCCGTGGGGTAGATAGTCTGAGCACGAATCACCAAACAAATTGGAGGAAGAGCAGCCATGAAATCGGCGACTGCTAGGAAATCTTTGTCGTCCAGGTATCCGGGTTGGGCTCGATGGGGCTCACCGGCGCTGCTCATTTCTTCAGCGATCTTTGTAGTGAGTCTCGGCGCGCAAACACCTGGCCGTTCGGAAAACGCAGCGCTTACCGCGGCGTCCTCCGATTCCGGCACGCCCACATCCCCGGTGCCGGTCACAACTCCCAACTACGCCCTCGAAGCTCGTTTCCTCCCCGCCAGCGTAAATCAACTCGTTTTCGATCTCTCCGTCACGCCCCACTGGTTTACGCTCTCCGATAAATTCTGGTACAGCTACCGCACAACCGACGGCACGAAATATTACGTTGTCGATCCCCTCAAGAAATCGAAGACGCTTCTTTGGGACAACGCCAAAGTCGCCGCCACGCTTTCCACTCTCACCAATTTTCCTTATGACGCGCAGCATCTCCCCATCAAGCGCCTGAGGCTCGTCGACAAAGACACCCACATGCGCTTCGAAGTGGAAATCCGCAAAGACGGTGTCGTTCCCAATGAGCCCGAGAAAAAAGCTCAGGACGATGGCAGCCAGCAAGGCAACGAAAGTGAAGTGAAACAGAACGAAGACAAACAAAGCGGCCAGCAGGGTCAGCGTGGGCTGAGTTCTGGCCAGCCACCCGAGCCTCGCGAAGAGACTCGCATTCTAATCTTCGAATACGATCTCGCCAGCGCCAAAATCACGCGCCTCGATAACGTCGAGCCCATGCGCAAAAGACCAATGTGGGCTGCTGTATCCCCTGACGAAAAAACAGTCGTCTTCGCCCGCGGCCAGAATCTTTTCATGATGGACGCCGACAATTACGCCAAGGCTCTCAAAAAAGCCGGTGACACCACTATTGTTGAGACCCAACTCACCACCGATGGCGTCGAAAGATTCGGCTACGCCCGCCGCATCCTGCCCGAACAGGAAGACGAACTCAAAAAAGAAGATAAAGGCGACACCAACAAAGCCGGCATCCGCGCTCCCGCCATCACTATCCACTGGTCAAAGGATTCAAAAAAGTTTGCCGTCGTCCGTGACGACAATCGCAAAGTTCCCGACTTCTGGGTTATTCACTCGCTCGCGAGTCCCCGTCCGATTCTCGAAGCCTATCCCTACCAGCTTCCCGGCGAAGACGTCATGCCCGGCTCGCAGCTCGAAATTCTCGATGTCGCTTCGAAACAACTCGTCGTCGTGCAAGCTAAAAACTTCCCCGAACAGCAACTCCGGATCGCTGACGCGCCTCAACTCGAGCGCGATCGCGAAGAACAGCGCCAGGAGCAGGAAGGCACGCAGGAGGGTGGGCAAATGCCTGTTACGCGCGTCAGTCCGCGCTGGATCTCCGACACTTCTGACAAGCTCTACTTCATCAGCACCAACCGCGATTTTCGAAAAGTCGACGTCTGCGTTGCTGATACTTCAACTGGTGCATCAAAGCCTCTCATCCAAGAGCGTTCCAACGTCTGGCTCAGCGTCAAGCCTCTACGTCTCACCGGCAACGGCCAGGAACTCATCTGGTGGTCTGAGCGCGATGGCTGGGGACACTTTTATCTCTTCGACGCCGCAGGGAAACTTGAAAACCAAATCACGTCCGGCGAATACGTCACTGATCAAATCATTTCTCTCGATGAAAAATCCCGCACCCTCTATTTCACCGCTAACGGCCGCGACCGCGGCGAAGATCCCTACTACACGCATCTCTATCGCGTCGGCCTGGACGGCGCGGGCCTCCAATCGCTTACTCCCGGCAATTTTTCTCACGCTGTCAGTGCCTCCGACGACGGCAAATTTTTCGCTGACACCTATTCCCGGGTGGACACGGCCCCAAAGTCCACGCTCGTCGATGCACAGGGCGCCCAACTCGTCGATCTCGAAACAACCGACATCTCTCAACTCCTCGAAGCCGGTTTCAAATTCCCCGAGGTCTTCAAAGTCAAAGCCGAAGATGGCATCACCGATCTATACGGCATAATCTACAAGCCGTTTGATTTTGATCCCTCTCGCAAATATCCGCTGATCGAGTTTGTCTATCCCGGCCCGCAAGTCGAACAAGTGAACAAAACCTTTTCTCCCAAGAGTCCCAATGTCCCGCTCTCTCAGCTTGGTTTCATCGTCATTGAAGTCGGCGCGCGCGGCGGAAGCCCTCAGCGCGACAAATGGTATGACAGCTACGGCTACGGCAATCTCCGCGATTACGGCCTCGCCGACAAAAAAGTTGCCGCTGAACGACTCGCCGCCATGCATCCCTATATCGATCTCTCCCGCGTCGGCATGTGGGGCCATTCCGGCGGCGGCTTCATGACCGCCGCAGCTCTCATGCAATATCCGGAGTTCTACAAAGCCGGCTGGTCCGAATCCGGCAATCATGACAACAACGTCTACAACCGCGACTGGAGCGAGAAATACCACGGCGTCCGCGAAGAAATGCAAAAAGACGGCACCGAAAAATTCATCTACGAAATCGATAAAAACTCCGACCTCGCAAGAAATCTAAAAGGCCACCTCATGCTCACCACCGGCGACATGGACGAAAACGTAAGTATGGTCAACACGATGCATCTGGCCAATGCCCTCATCAAAGCTGACAAACGCTTCGAACTCCAGGTCTACCCCGGCATGCGCCATCCCTACATGCCCATCGTCAGCTACGTCGACATGGCCCGCGGCGATTTCTTCGCCCACTGGCTCCTCGGCTCATCCGATACCCGTGCCGACATCCTCGAACTCCAAAACCAAAAACAAGCCACCCCCAGCAAAAAATTCAAAGAATAGCCCGTAGCGCCGGCCTTCAGGCCGGCATGGGCTTTGACACGCGTTACGTAACGCATTACGCTGGGATGTGATCTGGTCGATCCGCCACAAAGGCCTCAAACGCCTTTACGAAGACGACGATCATCGCGGTGTGGTGAGTCAGCACGCCGAGAGATTGCGCGATATTCTCGTGCGTCTCGACGCTTCAAATATCGTGGCGGACATGGACCTGCCCGGTTTCCGGCTCCATCCCCTGAAGGGTGAGTTGAGGGGATTTTGGGCGGTCACCGTACGGGCTAACTGACGAGTGATCTTCCGCTTTGCCGAAGGCGATGCGCTCGATGTCGACTATGTCGACTACCACTAAGCATCCTTCTGGAAGTGAATAATGTGGAAGGATTGCAATTGAAGGAGAACGATCCATGCCGATGAAGAATCCACCCCACCCTGGCGGCTTTGTGCTGCGCCAGTGCATCGAGCCTTTGGGCTTGACCATCACCCAAGCCGCGGAAGCCCTCGGTGTCACTCGCACTACTCTCTCCGAACTCGTCAACGGTAAGCGCGGTATCTCTCCAGAAATGGCCGTTCGCCTCTCCAAAGTCTTCGGCGGTAGCGCCGAATCCTGGCTCACCCAGCAAGCCCACTACGACTTGGCACACCTTCGCACCACCCACATCAAACTCAAACGTCTCCAATTCGCCTAGTCGTCTAAGCAAAAACTAGGCTGGATACAAATGCCGGGATTGACGCGACCCATTGGGCGCAGCCTCCTAGTCTTTTGTTCTGCCGTCCCCAACCGGCACTCGTTGGCGCACCAAGATAAATCCGATCTTGTTCTTCATCTGGGCAGGGCTCGGCTTGCCGTTGTGATTTCTTCAAAGGGTTCTGGGGCAACCTCTTCCCCTCCCGCTCGTCTAAATCCGTGTCCGCAAAAACGACGGAACTTTTCCAGCAGTTCGGGAGTATAAACAGGATCAGGTGCGTGGGAGGGGTGCGGCTATGACCGAACTTTGGCGAGATATACGCTACGGCTTGCGGTTACTCTGGAAGAGCCCGGGCTTTACCTCCGTGTCCCTGCTCGCCCTTGCCTTGGGCATCGGCGCGACCACCGCCATCTTCAGCCTCCTCTATTCCGTCCTCCTCGCCCCGCTCCCCTATGTCGATAGCGACCGCATCGTCATGGTTTGGTCCCACGACAAAGCCGGCGAACGCAACGGCACGTCCCCCAGCGACCTCCTCGACTGGCAAAAGCAAGCGACCGTCTTCGACTCCCTCAACGGCTGGACCGGCGAAGGCTTTACCATCTCCACCCCCGATTGGACCGAACAAGTCCAGGCCAGCCGCGTAGCTCCCGGCTGGTTCGACCTCCTCTTCAGCCCCAAGGTCACTCTCGGCCGCCATTTCGTTGCCGACGACACCCTCCCCGGCAACGAACACGTGGTCATCCTCAACAACAAATTTTGGCGCGACCATTTCGGCAGCGATCCCAGCGTTGTCGGCAGAAAGCTCCGCATGAGCGGCGAACTCTATACCGTTCTCGGCGTTGCCGCTCCCAGCCCCTCTGACGTTGGCGATTCTTCCATGAACGTCCCGCTTTCCTTCAAACCCGACGAGATCAAGCGCGAAAATCATTTTCTCCTGGTGATGGGCAAGCTCAAGAGCGGCGTCACTCTCGAAGCCGCCAACTCTGAGATGGCCGTCATCGCCAAACAACTCGCGCAAACCTACCCTAAAACAAATGCCGATCTCACGGTGACCGTCGAGCCTCTCAAAGACGACTTTCTTCCCAAGCAAACCCGCCTCGGCCTCTGGCTCATGATGGGCGCCGTCGGCTTCGTCCTTCTAATCGCCTGCGTCAATATCGCGAACCTGCTTCTCGCCTGGGGAACCGCCCGACAAAAAGAAATCGCCGTTCGCGCCTCGCAAGGCGCCACCCGCGCTCGCATCTTCCGCCAATTCCTGATCGAAAGCCTTTCCTTGGCCTTGATGGGCGGCCTCTTGGGCACCCTACTCTCGGTCGCTCTGCTCCGTGGCGTCATGAGCCTCATGCCCAGAAACCAGCTCGGCATCCCCTACGAAGCCGATCCGCACCTCAATATCCAGGTCCTGCTCTTCACCCTCGGCGCCACACTCATCAGCGGCGTGCTCTTCGGCTGCTTCCCCGCGTGGCATGCCGCCCGCCAAAACATCAGCGACATGCTCAAAGAAGGCGGCAGATCCACTTCCGCGGGCGCCAGCCATAATCGCCTTCGCCGCGTTCTCGTCGTCGCCGAGTTCGCCCTAGCCTTAATACTAGTCGCCGGCGCCGGCCTCATCCTCCGCAGTTTCTGGAATGTCACGCAGGTCGACCTCGGCATTCGGCGCGACCACGTCCTCACCTTCAGCGTCCCCATCCAGCACGAACGCACCTCCAGCGCCGCGCAGATTCGCTCGATCTACCGGCAACTCGAAGAGCGCATCGCCGCCGTTCCCGGCGTCATGAAAATCGCCATAGCCCCCGGCCTTCCCACGAACGGCGCGGGCCGCCTCCATTTCACCATCGCCGGCCAGCCCTCCGATGACACCGACAACAACCCCAACAAAGAACCGCAGGCGATGATCAACACGGTCACGCCGGGCTATTACGAAACCTACGGCATACGCCTCACCCGCGGCCGCTATCTCGACGCCCGCGATCTTGCCGGGGCCCCGCGCGTCGCCATGGTCAGCGAGAGCTTCGCCCGCCAATATCTACCCGGACTCGACCCACTCACCCAGCGCGTTAAAATCGTCGAGCTTGTCCCCGACAAGAATCCCCCCTTCGGCGCCCCTGTCGAATGGCAAATCGTCGGTGTCTTCCACGATGTGCAGTATGAAAGCCACCCCACTACCACCGGCACCGCTGAAATTGACTTCCCCTTTGACCAGAGCCCCTGGCCCTTCACCACCATTGGTGTCCGCACGAACGGAAATCCCTCTTCCGTCACGTCCGCCATCGCCGCTGCCGTCCGTTCCGTGAATCCCGATTTCCCTATGACTCACGTCCGCACCATGGACCAGGTCATCAGCGAATCCCTCGTCACCGACCGCTTCACGGTGCTCGTCTTCGGCACCTTCGCCGTACTCGCGCTCGCCCTCGCCGCGATCGGGATTTATGGCGTTATGACCTTCTCGGTTGCTCAGCGAAATCACGAATTGGGCATTCGCATAGCCCTCGGCGCTGGCAGCTCTCAAGTCCTTAGATTAGTGGTAGGCGAAGGCATGTGGGCCGCCTTGATCGGCATGGCCATCGGTTTCCCCGGCGTCTACCTCGTCGGCAAAACCCTGAAAAGCTTCCTCTACAACGTAGGCACCCTCGACGTCCGGGCCCTAACCGGTGTAACCGTCGTCCTCTTAGCCGCAGCCCTGGCCGCCTGCTACATCCCAGCCCGCCGCGCCACCAAAATCGACCCCCTAGTCGCCCTGCGACAAGAGTAACGCAGCGCCGCCAATGCGCCGTCCGCGCCTATCTCATTCTTCTCTGCGAACTCTGCATTTTGAAAAATATCACCGATGGGACGCGCTAATTCCGTATGTACTCACTGGTCAGAGAATTTTTTGCCGTGAGCAGCTGCTTGGGCGTGCCTTCGAACATGACCTTTCCGCCTTTCGTGCCGCCTTCGGGACCCATATCGATGACCCAGTCTGCATTTTTGATCACTCTCGTGTTGTGCTCGATCACGATAACCGTGTTGCCCGCATCCACGAGTCTGTTCATGATCTCCAGCAGGTGACTGAGATCCGACAAGTGTAAACCGGTTGTGGGCTCATCCAGCACATAGATGCTGCCTTGTTTGTGCAGTTCGCTCGCGAGCTTAATGCGCTGGCATTCGCCACCGGAGAGCGTGCTCAGCGGCTGACCCAGTGTCAGGTAATCGAGGCCCACGTCGCTCATGGCTTGTAGTTTGCTCGTGATCTTGTCGATCTTGAAGTATTCGAGCGCCTGCCGCACCGTCATTTCCAGCACATCGTTGATCGATTTTCCGTTGAGCTTGTGTTCCAGGACTTCCTCTTTAAATCGTTTGCCCTCGCAAATCTCACAGGGAGACTTGACCTCGCCCATCGCGGGGATCTCCGTATAGATCACGCCCAGTCCCTGGCAGTTCTCGCAGGCGCCTTCCGAATTGAAGCTGAAGAGAGAGGGGCTCACCTTATTCGCGGCCGCGAAAGCCTTGCGCACCTCGTCCATAATGCCGGTATACGTGCCGGGATTGGAGCGGCTCGAAATGCCCACGGGGGATTGGTCGATCACAATGCAGTCCGCGTGTTGACGCAAAAAGGTTTGATGAATTAACGAACTCTTCCCCGAACCTGCCACACCTGTGATCACCGTGAGTACGCCCTTCGGGATGTCCACGCTAACGTTCTGCAAGTTGTTCGCTTTTGCATTTTTGATCGGCAGTTTTCCACCGGGGGAACGGAAATCGCTTTTGATGGAGACTGACTGTTTGAGATATTTTCCGGTCAGTGTGTCCGCGCTCAACAGGTTCTTGAACGGACCTTCGTACATGATCTGGCCGCCTTGAGTTCCCGCATGCGGCCCCACGTCCACGACATGGTCGGCCACTTTAATGACATCAGGATCATGCTCCACGACGAGAACCGTATTCCCTCGATCACGCAGCTGTTGTAGAAGTTCGTTCAAACGATGCACATCACGCGGGTGAAGACCGACGCTGGGCTCGTCGAACACATACATCACGTCCACGAGGCTGCTGCTCAGGTGTTTAACGATCTTCACGCGCTGCGATTCGCCGCCGGAGAGCGTGTCCGTTTCGCGATTTAAGGTGAGATATTCGAGGCCGATATCGACGAGATACTGCAGGCGTTGGATCAACGTTTTTAAAATGGATGTGGCTTTCGGTTCCTTAATCGACTTGATCACGCCAATTAACTGGCTCACTTCCATCGAAGCCAGCTCCGCAATGTTGTATCCGTCGATCTTGCACTTCAGCACTTCTTGACTTAACCGCGCGCCCTTGCACACAGTGCACGGCCCCATCGTGATCCAAGGCGCCACAAGCTTTTGTGTGCGTTCCGACATGGTCTTCACGTCGCGGGTGATGTACTTGGCGGTGAATCTGCTGATGATGCCTTCGCACGATATATTGATGGTCTTGCCGCCTACCTTTGTTTTCACTTTGTAGGGTTTTGCGTAGAGGAGCAGCTCCATTTCCTTGTCGCTGAACTTCGAAAGCTTCTTGTCCATGTCGTAGAGTTTCGACTGGCCGAGGAAATTCCAGTACCAGCTGTCGACGGCATATTCGTGGAACAGGATTGCGCCTTCGTTCAGTGTTTTGGATTTATCGAGGAAGAGGTCCAGGTCCACGCCTACTTTGCGGCCGAGGCCATTGCAGTTCGGGCACATGCCCTTGGGGTCATTGAAGGAAAAGACGTTCGTGTGTCCCACATGCGGTTTGCCGATCTGCGAATACAAGCGGCGCAGCACCGGATAGATGTCGGTAATTGTGCCCATTGTCGAATGGGAGCCGCCGCCGAGCCGTTTTTGGTCCACGACAATCGGCATGCTCAGGTTCTCAATGGCATCGGCGTCCGGCTGCGAGTAGCGCGGCAGAAAAGTGCGGATGAACATGCTGAAATTTTCGTTCATCTGGCGTTGTGCCTCGGTGGCGACGGTATCGAAGACGATCGACGATTTGCCGGAGCCCGAGACCCCCGTGAAGATCGTGATCTTGCGCTTGGGGATGCGCAGCGAGACGTTCTTGAGATTGTTCTCGCGCGCGCCGCGAATCTCAATGTATTCCTGAGACATGGTTTCCTCTACAGTTTGCTACTGGCTCGCCCGGTCTTCGACCTGCGGCTAAATTAGCCGCGCTCAGCGTAAGCTATCTTGTGGGCATACAAAAACAAAGAGTGTTGCCGTCTGGATCAGTCACTGCAAACTCGCGTAGTCCCCACGTCTGATCAACTGGAGCAGTGTGAATTGGAGACTCTGGACGCTGAGTCGTATTTAGACCCCGAGCGCGAAAGGTGACGTAACGCTCATCAACGTCGTCCACAAACACACGGTTAACCGAGCCGAACACGCCGTCTCCTGAATGACGCGATAGCTGCAGTTCCGCCCCGTCCCGAACCAGGTCAATGACTCCGTTGGCCGACTCGCGGTCTTCATATCCCGGCCATTTGCGCTCGAAGTCGAGAACTTCGGTGTAGAAGCGTAATGATCGTTGCAAGTCGCTGGATTTGATGACGGGGACAATCTTCATGACACCCTCCCGAAAAGCAGGCCAACAGAATACCCCGGGTGACACTTACGAACGATCCTCACGCGGGCCTCTCAACTCGAATTTGGTGACGTCCCGCGTTTGCCGCCGAGTTTCGCTGGTTAACGATAACCGCCCCCTCCCCCCTGTTTTTTTGTAAATGCAGATTCTAAAGGAAAGCGGGTGTCTGTATCCGCCTTAGAATGAGCACTTGCGGGGGGCATTGGAACTGCTAATTCTAAAGGGGTTGCGGGAGATATTATCGGGCGCGGAGTTTTGTAATGGGGAGCGATGGAGACAGCGACGGACGGAAAGAGGTGGGGCAAGGACAACACGAGAAAATATAGCATGGATTCTCGTTACTGTCAATAACTATTATTGAGTGTATATCATTCGAACGTGAGACACGGAAGTGGAATGGATTGAGGCGGTTGGCGGAAATTTTAGAGTTTCGTGAGACGGTGTGGTGACGAAATGTTCCAGCAACCCCTTCTGTCCCCCGATTTCCAGCGAGAAGAGCGCTGTAGGCGTTACCACGGAACAGTCTGGCCAAGATAATCGAGGTATTCCAGCCCGGCATTCCCTTGCTTCTTGAGCAGAACGTTCACTAAGTTCGGAACACTTTCCTCGATACTTAGGCGAGCGTCTGGTCCTCCCAACTCCGTACGGACCCACCCAGGAGCAATCAACACCATCGCGCGCGACGTCCCAGAGTGGCGGGCTGCATAGCTCCGCATGAACTGGTTCAAGGCGGCCTTGCTACCGCGGTACACTTCACGCATCCCCGTGACGTTGTTCGCAACGCTTCCTTGACCCGATGACATCACACCGATCAAGCCGTTTACGGAAACAAGATCCTGAAGCGACTCAACCACCCGCATAGGACACAATGCATTTGTGACCATTACACGTACGAACTCGTCGGTCGTTACTTCTCCGACCGTTTCCTTCTCGTTGTTTGTAGTGCCGGCATTTACGAAAAGCATCTCAAACATTCTGCCTGACAGACGCTCCCGCAATGCTGTCACCTGAGCCTGTTCGCAGATGTCTAGCGTCTCCACTTCCAGCCGTCCCTTGAACTCGTCCGCAAGGTCGTGCAACTTCGTTCGGCCCGATCCCGCCCGTACTGTGCCAACTACGTTCCAACCTTTTTTCAAGAACTCTTCTGCCATAGCGAAGCCTAAACCGCGTGAAGCCGCGATGAGGAGAATGGTGGGGACTGTTTGATTTGAGGATATAGATGGCATGCCGTTTGTTGCTCCTTTATCGACTCCGTCTGTTGATTATGGCTAAGTATGCGTCATAAGCTGGTAACAAGGTATGCGCCGGCCGCAGAGCGCTGCGCTCCGCCTCCTCACCATTGCCAAGAAGAAACCCGCGGCCTTCCTCGAATTTGTAGCCTGATCCTGACGCGATGCACCTGGACCGCGGGACGGCCACACGACAACTCGTGCGATCAGCTCTGTTGCAATCACCTATTATTGATGAGAACGGAAACCTCGAACATGAAGCCTGATGAACCCAGCCGCACAGCCCTAATGATCGCCCGGCAACGAGCTGCTCATCAGCTGCTCGATCATGGCGTAATCCTCCATGACCCATTTGCCATGAAGATTCTGCGTGAAGAGGAAAAGGACGTGCTTCAATTTGCGAGCGCACACCCCTTGGCCAGCGTCGGACGTCTGTTCACGGCCGCGCGAAGCCGGATTGCGGAAGATGCTTTGTCAAAAGCTGTCGAAGGAGGGATTCGGCAGATCGTCATCCTTGGCGCCGGACTCGACACTTTCGCTCTCCGGAATCCCCATGGCGCACGACAGATCCGTATCTATGAGGTGGACCACCCCGCGACGCAGACGTGGAAGCGCCAGCGCTTGGCTGAAGCTCAAATCGCACTTCCGCCATGGCTTATTTTCGTGCCAGTCGATTTCGAGCGGGACGATGTGGGAGAGAAGCTCGTCGCCGCAGGCTTTCAGCAGAACTCGCCCGCGTTTTTCACTTGGCTCGGGGTCGTGACCTATCTGACGCAGGACGCT
The DNA here is from genome assembly GCA_963784015.1 of uncultured Acidobacteriota bacterium. Classification (GTDB taxonomy): domain Bacteria; phylum Acidobacteriota; class Terriglobia; order Acidiferrales; family UBA7541; genus Acidiferrum. The sequence continues at coordinate 303,111 of CAWAPX010000013.1, read as the reverse complement.
ATCGGCCGCACTCTGGACTACATCTCGTCCATCCAGAACTCGGAGGTGGTGTTCGACTACATGGAACCTCCTGAGGGATTCTCCGAAGAGCTAAGGCAATTAGAAAAGGAGCGGACCGAACAGCTTAAGAAATTGGGGGAACGTTCGCTCAGCCGTTTCGAGCCGGCTGGCATGGCAGCGATTCTTCGCTCGCACGGATTTTGCACCATCGAAGACATCAGTTTCCAGGAGATCACGTCCAGGTTCGGCGGGGCCGTTCAAGGACTCGCGCCCGGACACCTTGGCGTACATGTTGTCCACGCTAAGCATTAGTGGAACGCGGTCATCTATTGCTATCAAGTACAGCGCCTGCAAAGAGAGTTAGGGATAAGAACTTTCAGTTTCATCGCTTTTTACTTTTATTTATTTTCGCTCGAGTACCCGCAGAGGTTTTCTTCTTCAATTTGCTTTGATTGTATTCAATGGCGGCGCGGACGAGATTTTTTAGGGCGCGCGCGTTGATCTTGTCGCCTTCGAAAAGATCTATGGCTCGCCATTTGTTGCCTCCGAGGCCTGCGTTGAAGAGTTTTTCGGGATCCGGGAGGCTCGCGCCGTTGGAAAAAGTTAGCTTCACTTTATCTTTGTGGGCGTTGCCGACTGCGATCATTCCATCGCGAGACCACACTGGGCTTCCCATCCACTTCCATTCCTCGATGATTTCGGGGTCGGCCTCGAGGATTGTTTTGCGGACGGTGGCGAGCGTTTTGCCGCGCCAGTCTGTGAGTGATTCGATCAGCACATCAATGCGTTCCGATGGATTCATTGGAGTTTTATGCCTCGATTCTTGTCCTGTTTTGATGCGGTAGTTGATTGGACGATTTCCTCGAAATAAGCCGTCGAACAACGTGTCCTTTCCACATCCACAATCCCGAGATCAGCAATACGGGCAAAAGAACATACCGAATAGACCAAGCGTAGTTTGGGGTATCGGCCGGCGAATCATAAATGTAACCGATTATGGGAATACCAAAGATAATGTGAATCCAGCGAAAAATCGAACGTTTAGTGGCTTCTTTCATGATTTATTTTCCTATCTTTCTGAAATAACTACTTCGGGGTTTCGATTCACAGTAAAGACGGGCACGGCATGCCGTGCCCCTACGGGCTGTCGGTCAGTGAGTGTGCGTCATCTGGTACCAGACTGGAACATAACCGGCGAGAGCCAGAGCCGCCAGAATCGCCACACCTGTAACCATGCGGAGAGTGGTGGTCGACCGCGCCGCGATAGGCATGGCTGTCAACCGGCCGTACGCGATGAAGGCGGTGACTCCTCCCAGCACTAGATTCACGGGCAAGAAAAAGTGGGACTCGCCGCGCACGATGTGAAATATAGCTGCGAGGATCATGACCAGCGTCAGGCCGATGGCCGCATACGGCGTGAGCTTCGGCTTGACTCCGGTCATCGCCGGAAGGATCAGGCCGATGCCTCCCAAAAACTCACAGACTCCGATGAAGACAAACAGGCTTTGCGGCACCGCTGAAAACCAGGCCACCTGATGGAGCATGTGGTTCCACACGGCCGGGTCGTAAGCGAGGATTTTGCCGAAGCCGGTGAAGCTGAAGAAGACTCCCCACAGGATTTGCAAGGTCCACAACAGAACATTGAAGGCTTTCGTTGCGAGCGATGGATGTTGATTTGCGTAGTTCATTGCATTTCTCCTTACTGAAGTAATTCCTGCGTGGAAGCAGAACATTAGATCCGCTGCGCAGGTTAGATTTGGCGACCTCCGAAGACGGCGCCGAAATTCACTACTCTTGAGTCGTACTGGCATTCCTGCCTGTTTCTCATCCCTTTTTGCGGTTTTGTTTTGCGATCCGCAAAAGAAAACCGGACAGACAAGAGTGTCTGTCCTACCGTGGCCAGTTGGGCGCTTCGATACCGAACTGCTTGGCGTACTCGGCGTGCAATCGCTGCCAGCCGCCGAACTTCACCGCATTGCCGCCAACCATGCGGCCGATGGGAGTTCCGCTGAGAAGGCGATCCAGTACATCGAAACAGATGTGCCACCCGGCAGCACCCATAGCGATGAAGGGGCGACCGATGTTGGTCCACAGCGTCAGGCGCGTGCCGCCGCCGGAGGCTTCGAGTTCCCAACGCATGTTGTGGTCGCCCCAGTTGTACTCAAGCGCATGGGGAGCGTCGGCTCGCGTTACTCTTGCTTCGGAAACGTGCAGCTTCGGCGACGCGACGGTGGTGAGCTTCACCGTGGCGCCAGCCGTGCCGAGGTTCCCATCGGCATCGAAGGGCGCCCACTCGCGCAGATGCGCTGGATCGGTAAGCGCCTGCCAGACTTTCTCTGGCGAGTGGCGCAGCTCTCGGACGAGAATGAGCGTCCATTTCTCTCCGTCCTTTTGAATCTGGGCTCCGTAGGCCGGAGCCGGTGTATATTGTTCGAGATTGGTCATATTTTTCTCCTGCTCGGCTCTGCTTGCACTACTCGGTTTTCCGACGGGCAGGGCCCTTCGAGGCTCAGGGTAAACGTGCCGTGCCCTACGGTTCGATTGGTGGGGCGCTGCTACCCCCGCTTAAGTTGAGTGATCTGAATGACGTTTCCGCAGGTGTCCTTCAGCATGGCAATCGTCGAGCCGTACGTGTCCGTGGGCGGCATCGTAAACTCGGCGCCGCGGGCTTTAATCCGATCGCAGTCGCTCTTGATATCGTCGGTGAAGAAGTTGGCCGCCGGCTGGCCTTGCTGAAAGATCGCTTGCTGATACGCCTGGCCCGCGGGGTTGTTGTTCAGCGCCAGCTGCAGTTCAGTGCCGTTCGGCTCCTCGGGCGAGGCAACCGTCAGCCAGCGATACGGGCCGTTACTGAAATCGGACTTCTTCGCAAAGCCCAGCACCTCCGTATAGAAACGCAAGGCCTTGGCCTGGTCGTCCACATACACGCTAGTCAGTTTGATTTTCATTTCTTTTCTCCTTTGTTATTTCCGCGGTTTGCGCCGCGGCGATTTCTCGTTTCTTTCTTTTTCGTGGGTGTTGCCTTCGTTGGTGTTACGGGATCCATGCGGTCGAGGTGACGCTCGAGAGCATCCACGTGAGCGGACCAGAACCGGCGGAACTGAGCCAGCCAGGCATCCACCTCCTGAAATGGTTCAGGTTTGAGCTGGTAGAGACGGCGTTGTGCGTCCACAGTGGACTCCACGAAACCGGCGTCGCGCAGCACGCGCAGGTGCTTTGACACGGTCGGCTGCGGCATACCGAGCCGGCGCTCGATCTCTCCCACGGACTGTTGCGACGAGACCAGAAGGCTCAAGATCGCGCGTCGATTCGGTTCCGCAATGATTTCGAATACTGATTCCATATTCTTTATATACGCTTACGCGCATATACGTGTCAAGGTATATTTAAAAAGGAATGGGGCAGGCGACGGTTTCAGCCGGAGTGGGGGATGGCATTGAGACGGCGCTACGTGGATTGCGATCGCAGCATGCTTAAGACCATGGCGATTTGCCCGGAATGATAAATCGCATGTTGCACAATTCCATGGAACATCGTTTCGTAGGGATAGCTGCGCCCCGCCACCTGTTTCGCCAAATCCGCAGCCGGAAAATTCCGCATCTTTTCTTCGAGCAGATCGCGGCTCTGGTTCCAGCGGCTAACAAGTTCGTTCCAGGGGATCGGCGGCTCGGCCCATTCCTTTTCAGCTTCCCAACGGGGCATCGGATTACTGTCGGAAGTGTTTCGAATTCTTTCATTCCAAAGCAGCAAATGCTGAAGAAGTGCCGCAATGGAATGTGCCTCGGGGACTGGTGCCTTCGTCGCAAGCTCCGGCGAAATTCCAGCTAACAGCTCGGCGACCGTAGGTCCGTACCAAGCGCCTTTGATCGTCGCGGCGCGATAAGAATCAGCGATGCGTTGGGTTTCGTTCACGTCTACCTCCAGCGGATGCGCGCGTTAATACGCTCGCTAGGATTCCTGAACTGACTTATTGGGAGGATCGGCTCGCTATCGCAAAAACCGTGCAACGCTTGCGATTTTCGCATATCATCGCGTGCCATGCGTACCACGAAAAAATGGATTATCGCAACTCTGTTTATTGCCACTGCTGTCTTCGCGCAGCAAACCCACAATCAATATGAGCCACCGAATGGGCCGGGCGCCGGTCAGAAACTGCTCGCGCAATTTGCCGGCGACTGGGACGTCGTCAAGACCTTCTTCCCCATGGAAGGGAAGCCGCGTGTGACCAAAGGCACGTGTAAGCAGTACATGATCCAGGACGGCAAGTTTCTGCAGTCCGATTTCACCTTCATCAATGATGACGGAACGAAGACCACTGGCACCGGAATCTCTGGTTTTGATTCCAAAACGAATCGCTTCACTACCGTGTGGTACGACTCGCACCAGACCACCATGTCCATTCGCCAGAGCGACGGCAGCTTCGACGGCAAGAACATCGTGCTGTGGACCACGCCCCTCGATACCGAGCATCCTGGGCGCAAGACCGTCGCACGCGCGCACCTTGAGGAAGACGGCCGCGTCCTCCTCCATCGTCATTTCCTGATCAATGAGCAAGGCGAGGAGCGACTGATGATCGAGTTTCGGCTGACCCGAAAGTAGCTGCCACAACTCGTCGAGTTTTCCCTAAGCGGGTACGGAAAAAACTCGGAGGAGCCAATGGAGATGACTCAAGGGGACAAACGGGAGGTTCTCTGCTACTTGTTCAAGAATTATTTTCAACCTTCAAACGGGGGGGAACACCCAACTTTTGCTTCTTTCTATTCACTACCCACTATTCACTACTCACCGGCGGGCGCCACGCCCTGACTATCCATCGTGCTGAGAACCCACTTCTGCAACACCGATCGAGACTCTGGCTTCACTTCGCCAAACACAAGTCCGAGGCCCGAGGGCCTGACATACAGGACGGATGCCTCTGCCTCGAAATATTCTCCGCCGTAGTTAATCTTCACCAAAACAGGCGATTGAATCTCAAACGAAGCAGAAGTTTCCAGGAAACAGCCGCGCAAGCTTAGCTCTGTCACGCGTGCGGGGACAAGAATATTGGGCGACTTTCCGAGAGCGATCTCGGCACTCGCGGTGAAGGCAAATCTCAAACCACGGCGTTCTTGGTCCATTATGCAGGCCTATTCCAGCGAAAGTTGCGTCGAGTAACTCTTGAAAAATGAAGTACAGCGCCAAGTTTATTCGTCAGTCGCCGAACTTGGTGTGCTTTCCGGCGTATCCGTCTTATCCGTTGTGACTCGGACAGCTTCCACTTGCAGACCCTTGTTGGCGTCAAATCGCTGCTTGCGGTCTAGGCCCTTAACGAATTCTCTTGCAGACTTCGCGATTGCACCTGCAATTGTGGTTGCATCTACTTTGACGGTCGTTCCTTCCGTTCCCTTGCTGCGGTCTTCATAGCGGATCTTTACGGTGTATGTGTTCATGCTTCTACTTTGCGCCAGGTTTCAAGTATCCGCAAGCCCAGCGACGGGATTCAATATGCGATCTAAAGTTACAGATCCGCTATTCACACTGTCGATTAGACCATCGTCCTAATCTGTGACGACTCATCTTGCCAGTTGCTTAAGTCGCGGCTCGGCTCTTCGCCGTACGCGACTCCATAACGACGCTAATCCCATACCTGGGCCGCAGCGTGATCGACGCGAGCGGTACCACCGGATACCCGGGGACAAGCCGGAAGCGGTACTGCTGCGCAATCGTGGCGAGTGTCAGCGCGGTTTCCATCAGGGCAAACGTGTTACCGATGCACTGGCGCGGTCCTCCTCCAAACGGAAAGTAGGCAAATTTTGGATTCCGTTTCAACAGATCGCCCTCCCATCGCTCGGGACGAAACTCATCCGGCGCGTCATACCATCGCGCGTCGCGATGCACGGACCACTGCGCAAACGAGACACCCGAGCCTTTGGGTATCGCGTACCCTGCAATTTCGTGGTCCTCAATAGCGGTCCGAGCCGTTCCCCAAGCGGGAGGATAGAGCCGCATCGACTCGGTGATGATGTGATTCGTATAAACGAGCTTTGGCAAATCGTCGAGCGAAGGCGCGCGCCCCGCGAGCACCGTTCTCAACTCAGCGTGGAGTTTCGCTTCCACTGCGGGATTCTGAGCAAGCAACCACCAGGTCCACGAGAGCGTGTTCGCCGTGGTCTCGTGGCCAGCCAGGAAAAGCGTAATGGCTTCATCGCGAAGCTGTTGATCCGTCATGCGCGAGCCGTCTTCGTCCTGCGCGGCCAGCAGCATGGAGAGCAGGTCGCCCGAGTCGCGGCCCGAGGCCCGTTTCTCGGCAATCATTCTGTAGAGTACTCTTTCGATTTGCCGAATCGCGCGCTCCAGCCGAAAATTCGTCGGCGTGGGCACCCAGTGCGGAATAAAAATGGTGCGTCGGAAATTCGCGCTAAGCTCGAGCAGGAGCTCCATCGATTTGCCGATATCCTGCGCGTCTCGGTCGACATCGGCGTCAAAGAGCGTTTTGCCGACGATTTGCAGCGTGAGCCGCATCATCTCCGCATGGATGTCGCGCTCTTCCCCGTCCTGCCATTCGTGCAGCAGCCGCTCGGTGTATTCCACCATCGTCGAGGCGTAACCGGCGATGCGCGCGCGATGAAACGCGGGCTGCGTCAGGCGCCGCTGGCGCAGCCAGAAATCTCCGTCGCTCGTCAGCAAGCCGCGCCCAAAAACACGTTTGTTGGCCAACAGCACGCGGCCTCTTATGAATTTTCGCGGATGATTTACCAGAACATCTTCAATGTGGTCCGGATGATTGAGCAGAAGGATGCGGAAATTCAGCACGCGAAGGCTGACAAAATCGCCGTACTCGCGCGTGAGACCCGTGAAATAACCAAGTGGATCACCGTTATTCAGAGGGCCCAGCGACCAACGCTTGAGCCCGCTGGAAGGACCGGGAGGAAACTTGAGCTTCGCCGCAGAGCTCATAAATTCATGCTAAAGGCCGCACCCAGCCGCGTCAACGCGTCACGCACGCAGTGTTGGCGGAATCTTAAGGACGCAGCGCTCGTAAGCGGTACACGCCGCGCAGAAAAGCGATGGACACACTCGAAAATCCGGCTGATGCAAGCCGCTCGTGCACGGATGAAGGCGCCACTGGCACAAACGTGCTTCGGATGTGGACGAAGCGCTGCAGCCATCCATCTTGAATTTCAACGGCAAGAAACACGCCGCCTGGACGCAACACGCGAAAGATTTCGGCGAAAGCGCGATCTTGCAATTCTTGTGATTTCAAATGGTGCAGAACCAATACGGCAATCGCTGCTGAAAATGTTTTTTCTGGAAAAGGCAATGTCGATACATCACCCTGCAATACGGCCCCGTTTGTCGTTTGGCTTCGCTGAGCGAGGCTCCGCGCGAATGCGTGACTGTACTCGATGCTTGTCACGCGCCCGGCGAGTTTTCGCAACTCTTCCGTCGCCGCTCCCGGCCCCGCGCCAATTTCAAGAACATGGTTCCCCAACTCCGAGCCGGACAAAAGCCAGGGAAGCAGTTGCTTTCGCGTCAGGCTCCGCCAGATAGACGAAGCGCAAAACCAGCTCTCAAACCTATTCATAAGTTCCTGCCGGAAACGATGGTTTGCCTGGTCTGATTATCGCAGCATTGGACGGATTCGCCGTAGCGCAGCAGCGAATTGGTCGGCGTCGTACGAGGAAGGATTTTCGAGTTGGCGAAAAAGCTCATTGATGGCGGCCCGGACTTCGTCCGCATTGCTAGGCTTCGCGTCTTTACTGTATGCGATGTATAGCGAATCCATAGCCATCGCGGCTTGTTCGGCGGCGCGCTCATCGGCGAGCGAAATAGTTTCCGCGTCATCCGAAATGAGCTGCAAGACGCGTAGGACGACAGCTCGATCATATTGCATCGCCGCGAGACGATCGGCAAAACGCTGGGCAATCGGCGCAGCGGCCGAAGCTGACGCCGCGACAACATTGCGATCAGGATTCAGCTTGGACATTTCGGTTGCAATTTCGGCGAGTTGGCGATCTAGTTGCTCCGCACTAGAAGCATCGATCTGTTTCGCGAGCAAGCGGAACACCGCATAGCGGGAACCGTTCCACGCCGGATCGCCGGGACGCCGCCCTGCGAATCCATGCTCCTGCCGCCAGCTATCTTTTGCAGGAACAAGAGCGTGGTGGCACGCAAAGCAGGAAAGCTCAGAGTACTCTGGCCACACATCTTTTTTGTCGAAGCGCTCGCCCTTCGCACGCCAGGTCAAACGCTCCATTTCGGCTCGCAGTTGAACAGCTTGTCCCGCGCTCCAATCGCGCACGCCAGCCCACGCGGCATCTTCGACAGGTTTTCCGGGTATAGATTCACGCGGCGATTTCCAGTGCCGTGGCATTACCGCGGAAAACGAATCCAGCTCGAAGAAAAGATCAGGATGGCCGGCGGCGATCATTTCGTGATCGACAAATTTTTCTTTTGTGCCTAGATGGCACTCGAGACATTTTTCTGTGCGATGAATCACGTCGCGCGTATCGCGCATCCCTAGCGCGACGGATTTTTCGTGGGGCCAGTCACGCGTTGTGTGTGGCCCTAACCACCCTGACGCTGGACCATGGCAATTTTCGCAGGAAACGCCATCGGATAGTTCGAATGGGCGGCCGCGCCGCTCAGGCGTTGTGTACAAGGCATGGCACGCAAGGCACTTCGGCGATTCTTCGGCTTTTGAATTGAGTTTCAGAATGCGGGCGATCCGTTCACCGATCTCCCCGGTTAGCGCTTGATACGCTTGGCTGTGTTTGTCTTTGACGATCCAAGTCGAATATTCGTTTTGCAGAATGCGACTGCCAGCAACGGGTTTTACGCTGCCGTGGCAGCTTGTGGCGGCGCAGGAACCGGGGCCAATGTATTTTACGGGCTCGCCGTTCGAATCTGCAGGCTTGGCGGCAGGCGTTGCAGTTGTTTCCACGGGTTTGAAGGCTCCATCGGCGGAAACGGAGTTTGTTGGTTCGGCAGAGTCGTTTCTCGCTGCTGCCATTCGAACGGCAAAAGTCAGCGCAAGGAAGAGCGCAGCGCACAGCGTGGCTCGCAGCCAATTGGATTGGGGGACGATTTGCATTCGCGATGACGGACGATTCGTTCGCTCAATTATCGTTTGGAAGGCGCGCCTGGCGCGTTGTCTTTTTCGCAGCGTGGCGCGAAAAGGCAACGGGGCTTCTATTTACACCGGTGTGGGGCACCAGTAGTATGCAGGAGAATCCGTACTTCACTCCACGCCGGGTGACACGACCTGACCGGCGCCTTTCGATGCGAGATGCCGCGCCGTGATCTTCGACGACCTGCGAGCTATTCAGCTTCGCTACGGCTTCTTGCCCAAGGCGGAACTCGAAGCATTTTCCCAGCGCTCGCACACTCCTCTTTATCAGATTCATAGCGTCGCCAGCTTTTATCCGCATTTTCAGCTTGTGCCGCCGCCCAAAGCGGATGTGAGAGTTTGCGCGGACATGAGTTGCCACTTGAATGGAGCTTGCCAATTGCGCGCAGAATTGGAGCAGCGCTTCGCGAAGAGCAGCCCCGCCGATGTGCTGATACGCGATGTATCTTGCCTGGGGCGGTGCGATCAGGCGCCGGCGGTTTCGATCAACGATGAGATTTATACGAGTGTAACGCCAGCGTCGGCGGAAGCGATGGCGCGAAGCGCGATTCTTGGCAAAGAGCTTCCCGACGTGCATCCAGAACACGCCCGAGTGCAGTGCGCGTCCGATCCGTACGGCGATGGTCCAAAATACGGTGTTCTTCGGAAACTGACTGCAACAAAAGATTGGGACGGTGTGCTGGCGGAACTGAAAGCCTCAGAATTGCGCGGGATGGGCGGAGCGGGATTTCCGACGAGCATGAAATGGGGTTTGGTACGCAAGGAGTCAGGTGCGGAGAAGTATGTCATTTGCAATGCAGACGAGAGCGAGCCGGGGACAATTAAGGACCGCTTCATCATGACGCACCTGCCGCATCTGGTGATTGAGGGCATGATTGTTGCCGGGTTGGTTACCGGAGCAAAAAAGGGAATTCTTTACATCCGGCACGAGTATCACCTTCAAGAAGAAATTCTTGGAGAGGAATTGCGGCGTTGCTATCACGAAGCATTGCTTGGAAAAAATATCTTGAAGAGCGAGCTGACCTTTGATCTAGAGATTTTCGTCAGTCCGGGAGGTTACATTTGCGGCGAAGAGACCGCGTTGATTGAGGCTATCGAAGGCAAGCGTGCGGAGCCGCGAAACAAACCGCCATTCCCCGTACAGGCAGGCCTATGGCAAAAGCCGACCGTGCTCAATAACGTCGAGACATTTGCGAATGTGCCGCAGATTTTGGCGCGTGGTGTGGAGTGGTACAAGACGCAAGGTCTGGGCGGTTCGCGTGGATTGAAATTTGTAGGCGTGAGCGGGCATGCGGCGAAACCTGGGATTTTCGAAGTGGCTATGGGAACACCGATGCGCGAAGTGCTTTTTAATTACGCAGGAGGAATTCGGGGCGGGCGGCAGTTGAAGGCGTTTGCGCCTTCCGGCCCGTCTTCCGGGTATTTGCCTGCTTCGATGGTGGACGTGCGGCTTGATTTCAAGTCACTTGCAGATGCGGGATCGATGCTGGGCTCAGGCGCGATCGTGGTTTGCGACGATACAACTTGCATGCTGGATATGGCTTTGAACGCGGTGCGATTTTACCGGAATGAATCGTGCGGAAAGTGCGTGCCTTGCCGGGTAGGTTCGCAGAAGTTGACGGATTTGTTGGTGCGGTGGACGCACGGCGGGTTGTTGGAAAGCCAGTACCGGGCGGACTTGGCGTTGGTCGATGAGCTTTGCCAAGCGATGAGTCTGACTTCGATTTGCGGGCTTGGGCAGATTGTTCCAGCGCCGGTGTTGTCGGTGTTAAAGCATTTTAGGGAAGAAATTGATGCGCACGTTTTGAGGGGTCAGTGTCCTAGCGGGATTTGTTTTACAGCGGCGGCGCGGGCGGGAGAAGCGCAGCGAGTGGGGATTCGGCCCTGAGCCTAGATATTAGTCTAGTGGGGAGAAAAACCCCACCCTCACAAAACGAGGGTCGGGCACCCGCATCCCTCAAAGCGAAAAGTGGTACTTGAAGTGAAAGGTGATTTTTAACACAGAGTTCGCAGAGGACACGGAGGAGAGGGAAAAGAAAGAAATCGTGAGCACGATTACGCGATTGCCGGAACTTGTGGAGATTACGATCGACGGGCGACCTGTGCGCGTGGCCGCGGGGACGAGTGTGTTTGATGCCGCGCGGATGAATGGGACGTCGATTCCTACGCTTTGCCATTTGCAGAATGAAACGCCGGTGGGGGTTTGCCGGCTTTGTGTGGTGGATACCGGGGCGCGGGTGCTTACGGCGTCGTGTGTACGGCCTGTCGAACCGGGCATGAAGGTGGTTACGAATTCCGAGAAGGTTTTTAACGCGCGAAAGACTTTGCTGGAACTCTTGATGGCAGATCATCCTTCTCCGTGCGCGCGGCAGGAAAAATCGGGGGATTGCGAACTGGAAACTTGGGCAAAGGCAGCGGGGATCACGCAGCCCCGATTCGCGAAACGGACTGTTTCGCGTGGGATTGATGATTCCTCGCTGGCAATTGCCGTGGATCACGATGCCTGCATTTTGTGCGACCGGTGCATCCGCGGTTGCGACGAAATCAGGAATAATTTTGTGCTGGGGCGCATGGGGAAAGGCTATTCGGCTGGCATTGCTTTCGACTTGAACTCGCCGATGGGCGATTCGACGTGCATTTCGTGCGGGGAATGCATGGTTTCGTGCCCGACGGGTGCGCTAACAAACAAGACAGTTGTGGGAACTTCGATTTCAGCGGGGTCGGACGCGCAGGGATTCGAAGCGGAAGAGCTTTTGCAATTGCCTGTGTTTAAGGGTGTTTCGGGGACGTTTCTGGAGCTAAATCGCGGGGCGATCGTCAAACGCAGATTTCGTCCAGGCGACATTATTTGTCGAGAGGGCGAATTTGGGTCGACGGCGTTCTACCTTCTCGAAGGCAAAGCTCGTGTTTCGCTTTCGTCACCAATCGCACACGTAAAAACGCAGGGCGGGGCGAAGGGTCTTTTTAAAAAACTCACCAGCACTCTCGCGGCGCGGGACACGGATGTCCGCGCGGAGGAGACTCGCGACAGAACGATTCCCATCGATGCGTCCGTCGACCTCGCGTATGGGAATCCGGTGGCAGAACTCGGTCCCGGCGATTTATTCGGTGAAATGACGTGCATGAATTTCTATCCGCGGTCGGCGACGGTGATTGCGGAGACGGATGTCGTGGCGTTCGAGATGCTTCGGAACGTTCTCGACATCATGATGAAAAATAAATCATTCCGCGCGCAGATTGACCAGAACTATCGCAAGAGGGCGCTGGAAAATCATCTGCGAGGCGTGCCGATGTTTGCGGGCCTTTCGCCAGATTTTATCGAGCACTTGAAGGGAAGTGTGGAGCTGCAGCGATTTGCGCCTGGGCAGGTGATCGCGCGGCAAGGCGACGCGGCGGGGAGTTTCTATCTGGTGCGCATCGGGTTCGTAAAGATCTCGGAAACGTACCCGGGCGGAGAACTGGTGCTCGCGTATCTCTCGCGCGGGGATTATTTCGGGGAAATTGGGTTGCTCGGCGGCGGCGTGCGCACCGCGACTTGCACGGCGCTGGACCACGTGGAAGTGGTACGCATTTCAGGAGACGACTTTCGTGACATGGTAGAACGCTTCCCGAGCGTGCGGCAGGGACTGGAGGCAGTGGCAGCAGAGCGCGGAGCGCAGAATCAGCAACGGATGCAGACGGTGAAGAGCGTACCCATCGATCAGTTTCTGTCGCAAGGCTTGATGGAAGCACAAAGTTTGCTGATTCTCGATTTGAACAACTGCACGCGCTGCGACGCCTGCGTGAACGCGTGCGCGGACGCGCATGACGGCGTAACCCGGCTGGTGCGAGAGGGTTTGCGTTTCGAACAGTATTTGGTGGCGACTTCTTGCCGACAATGCCGTGACCCGCTGTGCATGGTGGGATGCCCAGTGGGGGCGATTCGGCGCCGCAATTCGCTCGAGGTGATTATTGAGGATTGGTGCATTGGATGCGGGTTGTGCGCGCGGAATTGCCCCTACGGAAATATTAATTTGCATCCTTTCGATGTGATGGTCGAAGACCTGGAACGACCGGGGCGGAAGAAAGCGGTGGTGAAGCAGAAGGCGACCTCGTGCGATTTGTGCACGCATTTGAAGGAGCCAAGCTGCGTTTACGCTTGTCCTCACGATGCGGCGCATCGCGTGGACCCCAGGACATTTTTTTCCGAGATGCTTGGCGGCGGAACGACGAAGTGAAAGCGCGAGGACTTTTTATTGCGAATTGACAAGACACAGAGAAGTTGGGCGTTCGGATCGCTGATTGGGTTTGCTGTGTTTGCGAGCGCGTATGTGGTGGATGCGACGAGCGAGCCGAGTGGACCTCGAGGCGGCAGCGTTGTGGGTTTGACTTTTGGCGTGATTGGATTTGGATTCATGATTTTCACAGCGCTTCTGGGGGCGCGGAAGCGGGTGCCGACCTGGCGGATTGGGCGTGCGCAAGCTTGGATGCGTGGGCACTTGTGGCTGGGGTTGCTTAGTTTGCCGGTGATTTTATTTCATGGAGGATTTCATTTCGGCGGGACGCTGACGAGCGTGCTGATGTGGCTGCTGATTATTACGGTTGCGAGCGGAGTGTTCGGGGCGGCACTGCAACATTACCTGCCGCGGGTGATGACGACTGACGTGAAGCTGGAAACGATTTACGACGAGATTGGAAATGTTCGGAAACTGCTGCGGGAAGAGGCGGACCGTGGCGTCGAGACGATTTGCGGGCCGTTGGGCTTCGGCAAATCGGCTAAAGAGGAAGTACAGCTCGCTGGAGGATTCAGCGCGGCGAGGGTGATGGCTACGACGAGCAGCGGCCCAGCGGTGGCGGCTGTCGCGGAGACTATTGTGCTTACCGAAGAAGAGCGCGCGCCCCTGCGGAAATTCTATCTGAGCGAGATGCGGCCGTTTCTTGAACAGCCAAAGTTGCGCGGAACACGGCTTGGGAATGCGGACAAGGCCCATGGAACGTTTTCGGGATTACAAACACTAATGCCGCCAGCAGCACAAACAACGCTGCAGGATTTAGAAGATATTTGCGATGAGGCGCGGCAATTGGTGCGCCAGGAACGGTTGCATCATTTGTTGCATGGGTGGCTGCTGGTGCATATACCGATTTCGCTGGCCCTGATTTTGTTGGGTGCCGTGCACGCGGTGATGGCGCTGCGATATTGAGCTCGGGGATGCAGATAAATCTTTCCTTATTCGGAGCGAGCTTCGTTGTAATGGCGCAGCATGCTGCGCGACTACGAAGAATATGTAATCGATCGCGAGTTTATGCGGGCGTTGGTTAACACACTTGGCTAGAACACGAACAACCAAGAAGCTGGCGCAGCGGATCGACCTGAATTATTTCAAGAGGCCGACTGGGTTGAAGCGCGCGAAGTTTTGGCTAAGCGTTGGCGTGCCTGCGATTGCGCTCGCTTGGATTGGGTGGCACGGATTTGCGCGGGACTCGCGGGTGTATTCAAGTGGGCGGATGAGCGAGGCCCACGCGGTGTTGGAGGCGGATTGTGCGGCGTGCCACATGCAGACGGCGGGAATGTTTTCCGCGGGAGCCAGCGATGCAGCTTGTTTGTCTTGCCACGATGGGCCACTTCATCATGCGGCCGCAACTAAATCGGTCGGTTGCGCGGCGTGCCATACCGAACACCGTGGGCGGGTGAATCTTGTTGCGGCAAAGAATGAGGCTTGCGCGGAGTGCCACGGCGATTTGAAGACAAACAGCGGGGTTGCACATTACGCAGCGCATATTGAAAATCTTGAGGATGGGCACCCGGAATTTTCGGCGTTGCGCCCCTTGAATGGAATGGTCGTGCGCGATCCCGAGACGATTCGGGTGAATCATGCGATTCACATGAAACCGATCCGGCGCGGGCCTAACGGTCCCAATGTCCAGATGGAATGCGGAGACTGTCACAAGACGGGCACGGCTTCAGCGGAATGGAAGTACGCCGACGCAAGCTACGCTTCAGCCAACGTTAGTTACTCAGAAGAGGACGAAGTTCTTCCGCCGAAGAGCGGCACGCTCGCGCGTCCGAGGCACGAGAATGGGCGCGAACTGATGGCGCCAGTAAAATTCGCGAACGCGTGCGCGGGATGCCATTCGCTGGCGTTTGACAAACGATTTAGTGAAGGCGTGCCGCACGATAAGCCAGAGGTAGTGCACGCGTTCCTGGTGAAAAAATTCAGCGAGTATATTGCGGCGCATCCTGGAGAGTTGCGAGAGGTGCGTGATCCTGGGCGCGATTTGTCCGGGAAGCCGGCACAGGCGGCTGTGCGAGTTTACACGCCGAATGAGTGGGTTGGCGTGCGGATAAACGATGCTGAGGAACTTTTGTGGCGGAAGACCTGCAAGCAGTGTCATGCGCTCGCGGTTGGAGCAGGACAGAATAATTTGCCGATCGTCGAACCGGCGCGAACAACAGTGAAGTGGATGCCGCATGCGAGATTCGATCATGATGAGCACCGGGGATTTGCATGCGCGAGTTGTCACGAGAAGGCACTGAGCAGCACCGAGACGAGCGACGTTCTTTTGCCGGGGATTGCGACCTGCAAGACTTGTCATGCGCCGGGACCGGAACACGCGGAATCGCGCTGCTTCGAATGCCACACGTATCACGATTGGTCGAAGCAAAAAGAAGGGATGCCCACGTTCACTTTGCCGTCGTTGCGAACGGGCGGGCGGTGATTCGTTGCGGGTCTGGTCGCGCTTCAATTCCTGACAATTTGCGCGGCCCCAATAGGATCGCAGTATGCCCCCCTACGGACGTATAACTGGCAAATCGACTGCGTGGGGAACAGTACGCTTCTAAATATCGAGGCGGGTCGGATTACGAATAGCTTGAATACTCTCAGGGAACAAGTGACAGAATAGATGCGAGCGCAAGAGGGCCTGTTAGGAGGTTGCCATGCGGGAAACGAGGCGGAGTTTTTTAATGGCGCTGGTTGCGGCAGCGAGTTGCTCTGTAACGGCGGATGGAATCGTATTTGGATTGCAGCGAAAGAATAATCCTTTCCCAACACCGCCGGCGGCAGCGGAGACGCAAAATCCGGCGGAGGCACAAGCGGACAAATCGGACCCTAAGAACGCGAAGAGAGTGGCGCTGCAGCAAAATGAGAAAGAGTTTCGTGCAGGAGTCAATCGACTATGTCAATTAGCAGGCGAACTGAAGGAAGAAGTCGACAAGACGGTGACTACGGAAGTTTTCTCCGTGCAGATGTACAAGAAGACGGAGGAAATTGAAAAAGTTGCGAAGATGTTGAAGGGGAAAGCGAAAGGATAGCAAGAAGTGAGTAGTGGGTAGTGAATCGGGAGTAGTGGAAGAAGTGGCAATGGCGCGAAAGAAGATGGTTTTCTCCAGATAGATTGAGATGAAATGGATGAACAGTACGAAAATTCGAATTAGGAAGGCAGTTGCCACCGAGATCCCGGCGCTTCGGAAGTTGATTGAGGCGTCAGTGCGAGGGTTGCAGGCACAAGACTACACGCCAGCACAGATCGAGGGTGCGCTGGAAACCGTGTTTGGCGTGGACAGTCAATTGATCGAAGATGGGACTTACTTTGTTGCGGAAGCCAGAGTCGAAGATGAGCATTCCATACCTGAGAAAACCAACGGCGCGAAGAATGCCGGAGCAAGCTGGACGATCGCTGGGTGTGGCGGCTGGAGCAAGCGCAAGACGCTTTATGGCAGCGATCACTGGACGGGACGAGAGGACGCGCAGCTAGATCCCAAGCATGACGCAGCGAAAATCAGGGCGTTCTTTATTCATCCGGCGTGGGCGCGGCAAGGGATCGGAAGCAAGATTCTTGAGGCTTGCGAAATTGCAGCCAGTGCCGCGGGTTTTGCGAGCTATGAAATGGGCGCGACGTTGACGGGAGCGAAGCTATTTGGGGTGAAGGGTTACGCTACCGTGGAAAATATCGAAGTTCCGCTGAAAGGTGGGTTGACGCTTCCAGTGATTCGCATGGCAAAAAGAGCGTAGTTTTCCAGACGATCGAAAACTTCTCGGACCGACACTCCTTTACTTACGGGCAAGATTTGGAGCGTAGCCTTTGGCAAGCGAATCGTAGTGAAAACGCAATTTAGCTACCCATTAGGAACAAGGGCTTGGCTTCAAAACTGGAGAATTGAGGTCGGAGACGTTCGGTATTGTAGTGTTCCTTTATGTCTACCACCTTTTTGGTGGAAGTGATCGTTTCGATGGGGATGTTGCCGTAGCTGCCGTTATGGAGAACGACGAGCCGACCGTGGATTCCCTTTAAGAGCAACTCAAGGGCGATATTGCCGTAAGCCATGGGGACGATAGAGTCCACAACATCGGGGTCGCCGCAACGCGCTAGATAGCCGAGCTTCTGGTTGACCACCTCGATCGTTTTGCCTTTGTTAAATTTCTTGGAGAGTTCCTTTACTTTCTCCGAGACGATATCTCCGATACCGCCAAGTTTTTTGTGTCCATAGGCATCGGCGGTCTCCCCTTCAAAAATCATTTCACCGCCATCAAACATCGCGCCTTCGGAAACCAGAACGGTTGAGTAACGGCTGGGATTTTTGTTGCGGTCATGCACGAGTAGTTCCGTTAGGCGCTCTATATCGAATTTGTACTCGGGAATAACACAACGGTTGGCGGCGCCGGCCATGGTGGGAAGCATGGCGGTGTAACCAGCGTATCGGCCGAAGACTTCGATGACCATAAAGCGCTCGTGAGATCCCGCTGAAGTGCGCAGATCATTGACGAGCTGCAATGTGCGGGTGACGCAAGTGCTGAAGCCGATGCAGTAGTCGGTACCGGGGACATCGTTGTCCATGGTCTTGGGAATGGCGATGACCTTGAACCCTTCTTTGTGCAGTCGGACGCCATAGCTCAGCGTGTCGTCGCCGCCGATCGGAATAAGCGTGTCAATTCCCAGCCAGGCGAGATTCTTGAGGACTTCGGGAGTGAGATCGTTTTTCTCCGCGGTGAAATTGTCTTTCAGATGGGCTGGCACGTTGGACTTGCTGACGCGGCCGGGATTTGTGCGCGAGGAATGGAGAAAAGTGCCGCCAGTGCGCGCGGCGCGTTCGACGACTTCTTGCGTGAGCACCAGAAAATTGTCGGAATTGTCATAGTCCTTTTCGCGGACCATATCGACGAGGCCGGCCCAACCGTGTCGGAAGCCAATAACTTGATAGCCCTCATGAAGCGCGCGGATAGTAACGCCGCGGATAGCGGGATTGAGACCGGGGACATCGCCCCCGCCAGTGAGAATGCCTATAACGCCTTTTTTGGTGTTGATGTTTGCCATGATGCTGAGCCCTCTCCAGGAATAGTGAACCAACAATTATCCACGCGCGGCAGAAATTTAGAAAGGGTGGATTGAACTAGAAATGTGCGTCGGCGCGACCAAGCGACGCCGGCTGGCCATCAGATTAAGGCTGAATTTGCGTGCCGAGGGCGGTGAGCAGTTTGCTGAGATAGGCGCCGAGGGCGGGCCAACCGGGTGCTGTGATCAGGTTGCCGTCGACGAGCGCATCGGTCATAGGGAGGCTGACGAAGGTGCCACCGCCGAGGGTTACCTCGGGGCCTGTGGCTGGATAGGCGTTGCACTTTTTGCCATTGAGCACACCAGCGACGGCAAGAACCTGCGGTCCATGGCAGATTGCCGCAAGAGGCTTATTGGTCTTGGCAAAGTGATGGACGATTTCGATGACGCGGGGATTGAGGCGGAGGTACTCCGGCGCGCGCCCGCCTGGGATCATGAGCGCGTCATACGTTTCGGGTTTGACCTCATCGAAGGTGGCGTTGAGCTGGAAATTGTGGCCGCGCTTTTCGGTGTAGGTCTGATCGCCTTCGAAATCGTGGACCGAAGTGGGGATAAATTCGCCAGCTTTCTTTCCCGGGCAGACCACGTGAATCGTGTGGCCGACCATTTGAAGCGCGTGGAAAGGAATCATCACTTCGAGGACTTCAGCGTAATCGCCCGCGATCATGAGAATCAGTTTCTTGGACATGAACCCTCCGCGGAGGAATTGTAACCGACGAGGAGGAATGCGCAAAACGCGAACACGATTCTGGAGAAATAGGCAATTCACAGGGCTGAAACAAACGTTGAATAATCCAAGTGTCAGTGAAACAAAGTCGTCAAAGGGCCCTGTCTCAAAACGAGACAGAACGTACTAAACCGATTAAACATGAGATGTTCGCGTGGCCGAATGCTGCCTCGAACGGCACCTCCTATTCCTGTCTCACACCATAAACTTATGAATCTAAGCGATTTCTAACAAAGTGCGAAGCGTCGCGGATTTCCCCAAAGTCTGGCGAGGCAAATGCAATCACTAGCCGGGCGTTAATTTCGCCGGACCTTCCGGCTTCAAGGACATAATGGTGAAAAGAGCTAAGGGAATACTCGCGCTGTGTCTGCTCGCAATAGTTGCCGCAGCAAGCTTGGGGACAGTTTCTCTTCGAGCTCAAGACGCAGAGATCACAGGATCAAAGCGCAAAGTCAAGTCACTGGGAAAACCTCAGTACCCAGATCTCGCCAGAAAGCTAAATCTTGCTGGCGTCGTCAAAGTCGAGGTAACCATCGGCACCGATGGCAAGGTGAAGAGAACGCACATCGTCGGCGGCCATCCCGTGCTTGCCCCGGAAGCAGAAAGAGCAGCGATGCAAAGTGAATTCGAGCCCGGTCCGAAGGAAACGACCGAGGTGATCGAATTCAAATTCGGCCCGCAGTAAACTCAGGGATTTCTTCAAAAAAAAGGCGGCTGTCTTTTCAAAAGACAACCGCCCTTTTCATTTCCAGGAAGAATTAATTCGCGTGAGCGGAAGAAGCTGCAACTGGCTCTGCGGAGTCCTGAATGGTGAGCATATCAGTGCGCACTTTGTCCCATTCCAGCAGATTCAGCCCGTAAGAAGTGAATAGCTTACGGATGTGGGCGGAATCCCACCCCAGGACTTTTTCAAGCACCGGGACAAGAACGCTCATGGCGTTGTCGCTGAGCACAGTGCGCTTTGCGACGCGCGTAATGAACTTGGCTTCGGAGACGGCGATCGTCAGTCCGTCGTGTTGATTCACATGCATCATTACGGGAATATCGGAGCTGCCGTCACCCATGTAGATGATGTGGTCATGGCTGATGCTGAGTTCGGCGCGGCGCTCTTCGAGAACAGTGATTTTTCCCCAGCCGGCGGAAGCCCGAATGATGGAATCGACTTCTCCCGTAGACTCGTTATAGCGGAAGCGCGTGCCGAAAATATTTTGCGGCGGCACGATTCCTTCGAGCGCGGACTGAATGATTTCCTGCGGCGCCGCGGAGATCACGTTGAAATGGAATTTGTAGCCTTCGGCAAGATTGGCCAACGCGCGTGCAAGAAGGGCCACGTTGTGCTTCAGGCGAATGCGCTTGCCGGTTTCCACGAGGTGGTCGCGTCGAACGCGACGGAAGTCGGGGTCGTGTAAAATCAGATAGCTGAGTTCGGCGCCCTGTTGGACGAGGTTCATCTCGGCAAGGCCCCTGACCTTGTCGTGGAACCCATGAAAGCCGATGAGCTCGGAGAGAGCGACTCCCGAGTCGTTAAAGCTCAAAGTCTGGTCAAAATCGCTCGCCAGTAAATACTGCTTAACCATGTTCTAGTACTCCCTCTTGCTTCACTTTTCGTGTCCTCGCTCAAAGCGAGGCATTTGCTCGCCCTCGGCGAGGTTGACCGTCCTGAGTGCAGTGCCAGTACCCCCCTACACATACAACCATAGCGTTGTTCACCCGAGGTGCCCCACGAATTATTTTGATGGGTGCTATGCGTTAAAAGCGTGAACAAACCATTATAGCTTGATTAGATGTGCCCTAAGGTTAAAAGATACAAAGGAAAGGAGATGGGTGCCTTTTCGAGAGTCAAAAGGTAGCAAAAGCCGTGTCTAGAAGGAGATACCGCCAGCGAAAGAAAAGTGAAAAAAGTGCTCTGTAACATTAGGGCGTCGGGGTCTAGAGGCCGAGGGCTTTCATCTTGGGCTCCTCGTAAACGTCGTCTTCGCCAGGATAGCGGAGGCGGTCTTTGAAGCGGCCGGTCTCGGCGGCCAGCGCCCAAACCAGGCTTTCGCCCGCGGGGAGAGTTTTGGGCTGAAGGCGGAAGACGTCGTCTTGAAAAGCGAGGGAGGCATCGATCCATTGCCAACCGGCGGTCTCGAAAGCGGCCATTACCTCGGGCAGGACAAGGGCATTGAGCGTGTTGTAGTGGATGAGCAACGTGTGACGGATGTCTCGGCCGACTACGTCAATGGCAAGCTGGCGGTAGAAAGCGGCGCGGTCGAGGAGATGCGCGATCAGGTAGTCGCGATACGGCTTGATGTTGAATTTAGGATCCTTGATCAGTCGATCGGCCATGCGTTGGTTGACGTACCAATCGGAGGCGTCGATGGTGACATGACCGACGCGATAGCCACTCTCTTTCAGAAGAGTGCGAAAGCGGTCACGCTTGTCGGCGGTGTCACCTTCTTTTAGGAACGGGTACCGGAAGAGAAGAGTCTTGTTGTGATAGGGAGCGATAATTTTTTCGTTCTTCAGGAAATCGACAGCGAAGTCGGCGTACGGAGTGGGACCGCAATAGTTGAGATGGGAATAGGAATGATTGCAGATTTGGTGGCCGGCTTGGTCCCAGGCGGAGAGTAGTTTGGAGCCGTCGTATTCGTCGACGCGCATGCCGCAGACGAAGAGAGCGGCTTTGATGTTGCGGCTGTCGAGGGCCTTCAGGATGCGGGGGTTGGCGTCTTGCCATCGAAGATTGGATTCGAGTTTCAGACGAGGATCGTCCATGGTAATGGCGAGTTGCGGTCGCGGCGAGTTTGAGTTGCGCGACGGCGGGGATGCTTGGAGCGGTGCGGCCGCGTGAAGTGCGCCCGTGAAAAAAGGAGCGCAAGAGGCGGCGGAAATTGTTTTCAGGGTTGCGTCGAGAAATTTGCGGCGATTCATGATTTTAACCTCAGTAAAGAGAATTGAACCAGCTTCGAGCGCGGGCAAAAAAGGAAATTGACGATGAAGTCGCGGCTGAGTGTGGCGATTCTTCAGGTTCGTCAGCGACGGAGTAGAACGCGCCGTTCGCGGGGTGCTTATAGAGGCGCTGCATTTCGGCGCGATTGAGGGGGCGTGCGCCGCGGCGACCGAAAACGGCGAGTTGGTTGCCGGATTCGTCGACGGCGCGATCGCGGTCGATGCCTTTCGATATGGCGAGGGCTGGGCCGCGCGTGCGGGCTGTGGCGATAAGTTTTGGAGTGGGGCGCGGGCTGAAACCGGAAAAGTGCGCAGGATCGTCCCAAGGGGAAATGATCTGCAGGACACGAAGGCCGTTGTAGCCGTCAGCGACAAATGCAAAGACGCTGCCTGCGACCATCCCGATCTTGATGTCATTTACTTCGTGCATCTGTTGATTGGCATTGAAGACTTGGTCCAGGCGCGGGGCTTCTGGGTTCTCGACATCAAAAATTCCTACTCCGTTTTTCCCGGCGGCAACGTAGGCATATGTGCGGGCTACATAAATGTTTCGGGCATCGTCCAAAGCGGCGCGGCCCTTCTCCGTCATTTTTGGATGTGCGAGGTCGGTCACGTCCAGCGTCTTCAGTCCGTAGCTGTCCACAACGAAGGCGTAGCGGAACTGAACGGCGATTCCGCGCGGATTGTCCAAGTCCGGAGCGCCAATAGTGGCGGTGATGCGCGGAGCGAGAGGATTATCGAGATCCACGACTACCAGAGTTTTGTCGGTGAGGATGTAGGCGTAAGTGCCCGCGATGGCGATGCGGTGCGCACCCGTAAGAACGCCGTTGGGATTGAACGCCAATGCGCGCTTGAGAAAATTATTCGCGGGATTACCATCGAGAAGCGTCCCAACGCCAGGACTTTTCGATTTGAGATCGGGATTGCCGATGACGACGAGACCTTCTTCTCTGTCAGCAACGTAGAGAAAACCGTAGAGGAGATGGATGGGCTGCTCTTCGTTTTCGGGGAGTTGCTGGCGGAGCGGGTCGACACCGAGCGTGGTCGGTGAAGCGATGGCGAGGGCGTCCTTTGTGGGAACGAAGAAACGCTGGCCGATGGGAGAAACCGGAGCAGTGATCATGCGCTCGGAGAAGTCCTTGTTGTCGATGTTGGCGATGTCGAAGACACGAAGGCCGCCGGAGCCGGTAGCCGCATATGCGTATTCGCCTCGGGCTTGAATATCGAGGACGTTGCCTTCGTGGCTCGCGGCGGTCGAAAGTTCGCGGCGATGGTCAATGAACTTTTTGTAATTGTCCGGATAGGCAATGCGCTGTAGGTCGCTACCGTAGATGGCTTCGGGCTCGTCGTGTTCGGCGACGGCTACGGCTTCAAAACCTTTCCTGCCGGTGGCGACGTAAACGTAGCGACCCATGAAATTCATGAAATTTGTGCCTTGGAGAAGGAGCTGAGCCATCCACGCGTTGTTGTCGTTGTTGGCAGAGACGTGGCAATCGCTGCACTGCTTGGTTTCTTTGGCGCGAACCGTGTGCGGAACAAACGTGCTGAACGCTTGGCCGGAAAAACCGGGTGCGGAGATGGTTTGTTGCGTGTAGTAGAGCCAGTCGCGGTTCGCGTTTTGCGAACTGACGAGGATGGCGCAGGACGAGCGCGCGGGGGCGATGCGATGACCGGTGACGGTGCCGTCGACGCCGAGCATATAGATGTCGTCGCGAAGGACTTGGAAATTGTAGCTGGTGTAGTTGCGCGTGGTGAGCCCTTCGTTGTGGAGCATGGGCTTCCGCGCATTGGCGGTCATTTGCAGATGGCAACCGAAGCAGGTGGGAGTCCAGGACGTGTGGCAGGAGTAGCAAGTCATCGAAGAGTTGGCGTGGGCAAGATGTTCGTCGTCTTGCGGCATTTGCTGCGCGACGGTGCCGTCTGTGGTCATTAACTTCGCGCGAAAGGATTTCATGCTGAAGTGCACGTTGCCGGGCGTGACGGAATCGGCGGTCTGAACAATTTCCCACTCCTTATTTTGTTCAGACATGGAGCGCTGAATTACCGCGCCATCGGGGCGCCATTCGAAGCGGCGAAGGCCCCAAGCAGTGCGCAATGTGTCGAGATGACGGCCGCCTTCGGGAGCGGCGGGCCCGGAAGTAATAAGCGTGGCTTTGTTGCGAATCGTGCCATGGCAATCGATGCAGTCGATTTCAACGGCGGCGCGCGGCTCACCGTAAATTTTGCCGTTGCCGTGATTGTCCTGGGCAAAATGGCAGTCGTTGCACTGCATGCCCTTTTCCAGATGGATGTCAGCGAGGTGGACGGCTTTCCCGAAGCGGTCAGGATCATCGAAAGAAATCTGTTTGCCGTCTTTGTCGAGCCAGTTCCCTTTCCGGTCGTGATTGAAGACAGACCTGAAGACCCAGCCGTGGCCGTGGAAATCGGCGAATTGCGTAGTTTTCAACTTCGCGTTGAATTCCGGGCTGCCGAGATTTTCGAGAAATTTTTCATCGCTCCAGAGGCCGCGGGCGGCGGCGGCTTCTGGATTGCGCAGATAGGATTGATAGCGTTGCTCTTCGGTGGGATTGCGCTGCTGCGGCGGATACATTTTGTCGCCGTCGATTTCATTGTCCCACCAAGTGAGACCGAAATATGTGGTGAGCATGTTTGTACCGGGGTGGATGTGGCAGACCATACACTGGCTCGAAGGAATAGAGCGCGTGAAGACATGCTTGATAGGATGACCGGGCTCATTCCTCGGAATAGTCGGGTCCGAAGAAGCGCTGAAACCGGAGTGGCCGAATTGTGCATAGGTTGCCGAGTGGGCTGGATCGCGGTCGTTTGCGTAAACGACGTGGCAGGCGGTGCAGCCGCTGGCGCGATAGTCGCCGGGATGATCGTTGGTGCCAGGCAGCGACATCACAGGATCGACGAGACGCGTTTTCTGCAAGCCTAGAAATACGGGATCGGTACGAAGCTCCGTGCCGAAACCGCGGTCACTCAGTTTGGCGTCTGGCTTACCGGGATCTTCTTCGCGATTGGGATTGCCTAATTCGGATTTTTTCTCGCCGCCGCGTTCGAACACGCGAAGGACGTTTCCTGGCTGAGAAATTTCCCAGCGGTAAAGCGGGTCTAGCTCTGGCAGCACGCCTTTGGTGCGTGTTTCTTCAGGAGTGGGAGGAGGAAAAGTCTTGATGGATTGAGGCTTGCCGTCAGTGTCATAGCTTTCGCCGAAATGGGTGTTTTTAGTGGGATAGCCGCCATTGTTGTAGAGGGCGGCACCCCACAGCAATCCGGTGTGCGTCATCATGCTGGTCGAGGAGGCGCGGACTTCTTTCGCGTGGCACCCGGCGGCGCCGCATGTTTCTGGGGCGACTCGCAGATCGCCGGGGTTCGCGAATTTGATGAATTCGGGAGATTCTTTCAGCCATTTTGTGTACGTGCGTTCGGGCAGCGCGGAACGGTCTTTGAAACTTGGATCACGGGGCTGGACGTGGGCTTTTTCTTTGGCGGCGTTGTACTCGATAGAGTTTGGCGCTGTGCTTGAGGCGACAGAGATAGAAGAATTGCCGCCGTGGCAATCGGTGCACCCTAGAAATACGGTTTTTGTAGGATGCATCGTTGGCTCATCGGTCGAAGTATGGCAGGTAATGCAGCCTGACGATTTGCGATCGGCTTCTGCTTGGGCCTGGCCATGAACTGGCGGAACGTCTTGTTTCGCATGGACCTTTGAAACGGAAACGGAATAAAAAACCAGGAGAAAAGATAACGCAGAGGCGCAGAGGACGCAGAGGTTGCGCAGAGACGGCGTTTTGAATTTGTGCGGCAAGCTCATCAAATGCGTTTCCTCAGAAAGTAAACTTCACGGAGCCGAAAAGCGAGAAGAGAGTGCGGCTCGTGTAGATATCTTTGAACCCATCGCCGGGCTGCAAGACGGATGCGCCACCTGTGAGAATAATGTTTTCGGTGAGCGGCGGACGGTACGTTACACCGATGCCGAAGTCTTCGCCGATGCTGTGGCGGATGGGCGATTCGAACAAAACGTATTCGAGCGGCTCGGTGCGCTCAAAGCGCAAGTAGTTGAAATTTGCAAACCCCTTGAGCTTGGGAGTGATGTCAAAATCCGCGCCGGCATTCACCAGAAAAATTCCAGGATTCACGAAATTGGCTTGACCCTCTTCTTTGCTGGAACGCATCGACGGAATCAGGCTGCCATCAGTGGTCAACTGAACGCCGGAGCCTAGCAGCCGGATGTCTTCGCGATTCCAGAAACTGAAGATGCCACCTGCAAAATTGGGGAGATCGTCGATGGAATCAAAGCCGCGTGCGCGGCCGTCTCGCGGATTGGCATCACCAGAAGTGTAGAACGTGGAAACGCGATAACGGATCCAATCGCGGTCGTAGGAAAGCTCGACGGCAGCCATTTGCGCGTTCACGGTTACGGCACGACCTGCGATGGGATTGAACGTGTCTTCGCCAACGGCTTGATAAAACGCGTGCGTCAGATTGATGCGGCGAATATGGCCGCTGCCAAGCCAGCCGAAATAGCCGACACGAATGCCGTGCGCAAGCGGACCGCCTCCTGGGCCTTGATTGATGACGTTGCCGATAGGCGCGGGGCGCACGAGAAAGCCGTTGTCGTCGTAATGGATGCTCGGGTCATCCTTGTTCCAGGCGCCGACAAATTCCGCGGTGTAACCCGGAAAGAAAAAATCCTGGAGATAGACGTTACCCAGCACAACTTGCTGGTGCCGACGGTTAAAAGTATTGAGGCCGCTGTTGGTATTTTTCTCGAGCATCTGAAAGTACGTGGCGTTGTACTCGATGCGATCGCTGTGCCAATTGCCGAAGATGCGCAGGCCCGGTTGCTCGTCAACGAAGAGGAACCCACGAAAGTCGGCATTGAATTGCTGAATGCCCGCACGCATGGAAATAAAATCGTAATTGTTACTGAGATCGTGGAGTTTCACTTCGACGAAGGCTTCCTGCAGGCCCAAGTGGTCGTCGAAGCGGTCGGTGCCAGCGAGCACGTTAGGACTAACAATGCCAAGCTCGCGAACGTCGAGATTATTGAGACTAAGTTCCGGCGTGATGCGAATGCGCCAATCGACTGGCTTAAAGGACGCGTCACCGTGGAAAAGATCGAAACTGAACCGCAAAGTCTGGTCAAAAAAAGCCTGCTCGCCGCGTCCAAAAAAGCCGGAGCTGCCGGGCTCGGCTGCGCTCACACCGCTCGGCGAAGGAACGCGCCGGCCATCGAAAAATGTTTCTGATGACGCGGTGAAATTCAAGAAAATCTGCTGACCAAGAACTTCCGGCCAGATAGGCTCATCGCCTTTGAAACGATTGCGATTGAAAGGGTCATACCAGTGTGGCTGCGTGTAGGGATACTCGCCTTTCTGCGGGTAGCGGCGATAGTCCGGTTGATTGAGTGCCCAGCGATTGGGGACGACGTTGTAAATATCTGCGACGGGAGGTAGATATTCGGGCGCAAGTTCCGCGATGTAATTGGGATCGGAATCGAGGCGATGGCGAAGCTCGCGATAACTGCCGAGTGTGGGAGATGAACCAGACGCGACGGCGGGACCAAGCTCAGGTAAACGAGGAAGGCGTGAACGAAACTCGGCGCTGCTGGTACCGACCAGCGAAATTTCCAGCGTGGTGACTTCGTTGGCATTGAGCGCAAGATCAGCAATCACGAAAGGGGCGTATCCCTCGGCTTCGACGCGAAATTCGAAGTGCCCAGGCGGAAAGAAGAAGGACTCGGAAGACTCCTTCGGCTGAAGAGGCAGACCGCGCGATCTGACCAGTCTGCAAATTGCGAAGCGTGAGTTGAGCTGCGGCCACAGGCCGCATTTCGTTCGTCGAAACGATTTCGCGCAGAACGCCGTCGACGGCGGCGGTCGTCAGCGCTTGCTGGCGTGGAATGCGCTGCACGGGAACCGCCTCGGTGGATTTCTGGACCGAGGCCTGCCCACCTGCCGCGGACGATTGGGCAGGTGTAGATTGTCGCGCGCCGGAAGCATTTCCCAAGCCCAAAGAAGGCGAGCGACAACCAAAGACGCGGCGCGAGCCGAGCCAGTGACGCGTCGAGAGCTTCGCGAAGAAAGAGCGAGCATGCCTTCGGCCTGGGAGAATTTGCGCAAGGAAAAGGGATCGCATTCTAGCTAACAATATCGGCCCGTGGCGGGCAACCCATTTCCGCGAAAGAGGAACACAAGCGATAACAATTCTTACGCGTCGCGCGCATTCACCGATAGGAACTGCGCAGTTTGCGAACGATTGAGGGGCAAGAGGAGGCGTGTTACTAAAGAAGATACCCTTCATGCAAAAGGAACACTCGATTCGGAGGCCGGTCGCGGCACGGCGCGCCCTGGAAAAGCGTCAAAAAACGCTGGCGCTGGGCATTTTGCTGGCACTAGGGATAGCCGGGGTTCTAGCGCTGTTGTTATTGGGCTGTGGTGGCGGGAGCAGCACTCCAACGCCCCCGCCAGCGGTTGCGGCGGTGCAACCGCTGCAAGTCGCCGACGTGCAGAACATCGTGCAAGCGGCTGTGAATTCCGTGAATGTCGATATGGTTGTGGCGGTGGTGGACCGGGCTGGATTTGTGCTCGGCGTGTTTCGCACGCAAAACGCGCCAGCTTCGGCGGTAGGAAATTTCGGACAGTCGGTCGACGCGAATGATGTGGCCGTGGCCCTGGCGCGTACTGGAGCGTTTTTCAGCAACGATCAAGCGCCGCTTTCCTCGCGCACGGTGCGATTCATCAGCGGGATTCATTTTCCGCCTGGCGTAACGAACGCGCCCCCCGCTGATTTGTACGGGATCGAGAATACAAATCGTGGGTGCACGCTTGTGAACACCGTGGCCTTTCAGAGCCAGATTCCTCCAGCCCTCGCGCTTAACGGAGGATTTGGACCTGGAGTGCTAACCGGGAAAGCCGACGTGATGGACTCCAATCCTCTGGCTGTGAATCCCGGGGGCGTACCGATTTTTTATCAGAATGTTGTTGTGGGAGGGATTGGTGTCGTTACATCTTCGAGCGATCTCAACGTGGCGGAGCATGCGGCGTTCGTCGGCTCGACGACGCAGCGCGCTGGGCCGTCAGACTCCTTTGGACCGACACCGGCAGCTCCCGGAGTTGTTTTCATTGGAGGTGTCGCGCTTCCATTCGTAACGCAGACCTCGCTGCCGTCGAGCGTCTCTGCCGGACCGGTCGTGGGCACCGGATCGTATTTTGTTGCGCCGGCGAATAGCGCGGGGCAGCCGCCGGACGGCGATCTAATCACACCCGCTGCAGGACCGCTCGGCGGATTGAGCGCCACGGACGTCCAAACCATCTTGAGCAATGCAGAAGCTACCGCGAATACGACGCGTGCCGCGATCCGCTTGCCGATTGGCTCGCGAGCGAGGATGGTCATTGCGGTTGCCGACCTCGATGGCACGATGATCGGCTTGCGGCGGATGCAGGATGCGACGGTCTTCAGCATTGACGTCGCAGCCAGCAAAGCACGGAACATGGTGTACTTGAACAGCTCCGCGAGGACGGCGGCGGATTTAAATCAGGTGCCTATGGGCACGGCCGTCACAAACCGCACGATCGGCTTTGGAGCGCAGCCTTTTTTCCCGCCGGGGATTGACGGTTCGCCCGCCGGACCATTTTTCAATCTGTATTTGCAGGACGTTGCAAATCCCTGCACGCAGGGAATGCAGGCGGGACCGGCGAACGTCAACAAAAGCGGAA
Source organism: uncultured Acidobacteriota bacterium (assembly GCA_963784015.1). Classification (GTDB taxonomy): domain Bacteria; phylum Acidobacteriota; class Terriglobia; order Acidiferrales; family UBA7541; genus Acidiferrum. The sequence goes on along the minus strand of CAWAPX010000013.1, from coordinate 273,311 downwards.
TTGTTTTCTTCCCAGGAAGCGCTGGTTTGTATCGCAACGGCGTGCTCGTGGGCGGACTGGGTGTGAGCGGCGACGGCGTGGATGAAGACGATTACGTCACAAATGGCGGGACACAAGGATTTGAAGCGCCGACAAATATCCGCGCAGATCAGATTTTGATCAACGGCGTGCGGCTTCCGTATTTCAAATTTCCGAGAAATCCAACCGACTAATTCTTCACAACAATTCCGAATCTTAAATCTGCAACTCTACCTGCTCGGACCAGCTGCGTTAGAAGGATCGGGGGAGTTAGCGGTATCAACGTCGAGAAACCAGGCGTGCGCCGTGTCGTTAGGAGCATAGCAGTTGCCGTCCGTGTGATAGCCCGGTGGGCAGTGTGCAGTAAATTCCTTGCGGCGCGGTGTCTGCGCGTATTGCCAGACCGACGCGTAAGAAATGCCGCCTGTCGCTGGCGACGGCGGATTCTGCGGATAGGTGCAACCGGGCGAAGGAGGGCAAGCATCGTTGAAAATGAAATAAACGAAATCCGCCGAGGGAGCATGCGCCCGTATGTCGTCCGCAGTAGTGATTGTGGCACCCGGTTCTTCTTTCACGGGCATTCCGGAGCAGTACGCTCCAGCGCGATAACCGGCTTCTGCGAGCCCGCCAGCCCAAGCGTGCAAATAAGCATGATACGCCGGGGGCAGGCGGCCTCCTTCTTCAATATCGAGAAAAACGATAGCTTGCACGGGAAAGCCTTCGCTCTTTGCGACAGAAACCGCATTCCGCGCATCGAGAGTTCCCTTCTGCGCCGCTGCCGCTTCATTCTTGAGTTCGCGGCTCAGAGGGCCGCGATATAGAAGCAAGAAACCGAATCCTTGCGCACGCAGGAGTTCGCGCTGACCGAGCCAGTTGTTTGTTTTCTCTCCAGGAGGCGGACTAAGCCAGTAGCTGCTGAAGGAGAATGTTTTTCGCAAAACCGGAAGTGCATCCTTGCCCGGAAAAATATTGAGATCGAAGCCAAGATAGGCGCTCGGTGCTTGTTGTTCCTGCGAACCGGGCTGGACGCTAGCTTGGCAAGAAAACAGGATCAGCGCGGCAGCGATAGAAAAAATCGACAGGAATGAGAGTCCTGGCTTTATTTTGCTCACGACCTTGAGCATGCCAGAAGATGCGCGCAGCGGCTAGCCTTCGCGAAGTTTGTGGCCGGCAAGGTTGCCGAGGCCGTCGTACGCCGCATATTTATAAGTTTCGCTGAGCGTCGGATAGTTGAAAACCTGCTGGATGAATTCGTCGATGGACTGGTTGTTGTCGAGAGCCATGAGGCCAACGTGGATGAGTTCAGTAGCGCTTTCGCCAATCAGGCTAACGCCAAGAAGCTTGCGGTCCGCGCGGGCGAAGATGAGCTTGAGCATTCCGGCGGTGTCACCAATAATGTGGCCTCGCGCGTTGTTTTCATAGAGGGCGCGCCCTACGCAATAGTCGATCTTCTTTTCCTTGCAGGATTCTTCGGTCTCACCAGCGGCAGAAATTTCCGGAATGGTGTAAATCCCCATCGGTAACATGGACGCGACGCGCTGTTTGTACTTGAAGCCGAATGCATGGCAAACGGCAACGCGACCTTGCTCCATCGAAGTGGAAGCGAGCGCGGGAAATCCAATCACGTCCCCCGCGGCATAAATACTTGGAGTAGAGGTGCGATAGTTTTCGTCAACGGGAATGTAGCCACGATCGTTGATGGCAAGATCGGCCTTTTCCAGGGCAAGCCCATCCACAGCGGCGCGGCGACCTGCAGCAAAGAGCGCGGCGTCGGTCTGGAGCGTCTTGCCGCTTTTCATCGAAAGGCGAACGCCAGCGGAGGAATTCTCTACTTTTACCGGACGCTCGTTAAACAAGAAACGCATGCCGAGCGCCGTCAGGCGGTCGCGGAGACGATCGGATATTTCTCCGTCGAGAAACGGAAGCAGGCGATCGCGGCCATCGACGAGAGTGACTTCGACTCCCAGCGCTATGAAGATGGACGCGTATTCGCAGCCGATCACCCCGCCGCCGATAACGGCGAGGCTCTTCGGAATACGGTCCATTTGCAGAAACGTGTCCGAGTCAAAGGTATGGACGTCGTCGAACGCGATCTCCGAAGGGCGATGGGGCTTCGAGCCGGTGGAGATCAGAATGACCTCGCCGCGAAGACGGCGCGTTCCGTTTGTGCCAGTCACCGCGACGGTGTGCGCGTCCTCAAACGCTGCCTGGCCGCGAACAAGCTCGATGTGATGCAATTCAAGATTTCTGAGGATGCGCCGGCGCTCCATTTCGACGACTTCGCGTTCATGGCGCATGAAATCGTGGACGGTTAAATTTTCTTTGAGCGAGTAATCGATGCCATAAAGCCCGCGCTGCTTGAGTCCGGAAAAATAGAGCGCGGATTCACGGAGAGTTTTGCTGGGGACCGTTCCGGTGTTGATGCAACTTCCCCCCATGTGCTCGGCGCGCTCGATGACGGCGACTCGTTTGCCGAAATAGGCGGCCTGCGCACCGGCTTTTTCTCCAGCCGGGCCGCACCCGATCACGATCAAATCGAAGTTTTCACCACTCGCCACACGAACCTCCCACCGCGCGTCTCTGATCGCACTTTCAAGGACACGGACATCAAGCTGGTAAAGTCAGGACGAATCCGCTGAGTCACAGGAAGTGTAGAAGAAGAGCGCGGCAAGAGAAGTAAGTTCCTGCGAAGACTGTGTTGAATCGTGGCTGGCTAGGTTCTGCCTGAAAGAGAACAAAATGTAGAGACCTGTCTTCGCCAACCCCACCCCGTTTTTCTGTAAACTATGATTCTAAACGACTTAACAGCTTCTCAAGCTGCTTAGAATCAATACGTTACGGGGCGGCCCGTAAGTGTTGATTATAAATGGTTTACAAGTAAGCATAATTCGGCTCGGAATGACTCATTCATGTGGGGAGAGGCCCGCACCAACAAGTGCACCCGAGCTACCCTGCCATAAACAAAAACGCGGCAGAACATCTGCCGCGATGAGAACTCGGAAAAATACCTGCCTAAAGTTTAGCGAAGGGGCACGGTGTGTCAAGGCGAAAAGCACGAGGGCTGGGCGTTATGGCGGTAGCTCGTTGGGGAAAGAGAAGGGGCTCCCAAAATGGGACTCGAGAGGACTTTGCCTTCGGCTCATGATTCCTGGATGGCTATACTATGGCTGATATAACATCGCGCTCCAGCGGCTGCAGGAGGAAATGGGAATGCCGATCGACGATGTCGCCATCAGCTATGACATTAAGTTTGAAAAGGACCATGCCAGCGTGAAGGTCACTTATGACCTCAGCGTTCCCGTTGGCGGGCCCGCGCTTATCGCGGATTTTCAAGTAACGGTTGACGGCACCGACCTAATCAGCGGTTTCCTCCCCGGCCAGACAGCGTTTAACGGCGCGAAGTTTCATATTCTCTCCAATCCGAGCAAGGACGCCCCCGTTTCCTTCACGTTAACTTCGAACCAAGGCTGGGTCGCGAGCGACGATGACGTACTGCGCGGCGAGAAAGACTACGACGAGGCAGAATTTTCCGCCTGATGCCCTACTCTCGATGCGATAGCCAAACTTCGGAGCACAGCTTGCGAAGCAAATGGCGACTCGTGAATAAATTGAACTGTTAAGAGGTTTGAGGGTTGTATCCCAACCACTCTGGATGAGCCGCTGTCGAATCAAATATTGGCGTGGTCTTGAAAGGTTCAAATTTGCCATCGGCGGCGGCTGTTGCGGTTTTATCGAGTATGGCCGCAATGTCACTCTTGCTGACGTTTGCAAATGTGCGGGCGGCTTCAAAGGCCTGGTCGAGGACTTGCTTGCTGTCGATTCCGGTGATCACGACGGACGTCGGCTGACTTAGCGCGTAGTGCAGACACTCGATCGGGGTGGCGGTTTTGCTCTTCAGAATGTTGCCGCTGCCCATGGACTTCATGCCAAGCAAAGCGATTTGCTTCTGCATGAGGACGGGCACGACTTCTTTTCCAAAACTGCGAAAATGCGCGTCCATGACGTTGATAGGCATCTGCGCAGTGTCGAATTTGAACTTGTGCTTGTCAGCAAGCTCTAGCATTCGAAGATGGACGCTAGGGTCCTTGTGGCCGGTGAAACCAAAGTAGCGGACTTTACCTTTTTGTTTGGCTTCGAGCATGGCTTCAGCGGCGCCGCCATCAGCGAAAAAGCGATCGGGATCTTCGAGGCGGATATTTTCATGGAACTGCCAGAGATCGAGATGGTCGATATCGAGGCGCTGGAGCGACTGATCGAGCTGCTTCAGAGCTGAGTCCTTAGTGCGGCCGTCGAACTTGGTCATCACAAATACTTTGTCGCGATAGCCCTTTAGCGCTTTTCCAACGCGGCGCTCGCTTTCTCCCTGGTTGTAGTCCCAGGAGTTGTCCGAAAAATTTATTCCGCGATCGATTGCCGATTGAAATAGTTTAATGGCGTCGGGTTCTTCGAGCCGTGATTGTCCGAGGTGGAATCCTCCGAGGCCGATGCAAGAAACTTTTTCTCCTGTAGCGCCCAGCACGCGGTAAGGCATTTCCCCTCGAACATCCGATTGTTTGGTTGTCGATTGCATGACTTTGTTGCCTCCGCTAGCTGCCAATGAAACGGCGGCTAAGCCACCTAGGAATTCACGTCGCTCCATGCTTTCCGCCTTCTGCCGACCGAGGAATCGATGTTTAGGAGCTGTACCTAGACACATCGTAAATTCTGGATGGGGGGAAAATAGAGTCCATACCGACATTCCCGTATAGAAGTATTTGCTAAGAGTTTCTAGTGAACCCAACTGCTGACTCCAACCACACAATGGATTCAACGGACATTGCCGGATGTCTCGGCAGATAAATGGAGAAATGTGGGGATTAATGCTTGAAAAACGGCGTTTACATCCCGTGAACGGCTAATGCTGACTCGCCAGCGGAAGAATAAAACACTGGTGCCCGGGGGGGGACTCGAACCCCCATGAGGTAAAACCCCGGAGGATTTTAAGTCCTCAGCGTCTGCCATTCCGCCACCCGGGCAGGGCAGGTACAAAAAATAGCATGTATGGAGTCTGCGCTCAACGCTTAGGCCGCTTGGAAAGCTTCTCTGGCGATCGCTGAAGGTGATATGTCGCTCCTTGTGAACGCTTTGTAACTTGATTGACAAGCGTTGGGGGGCGAGGTAATTTTTCTTCCTCTCCCCTGGCAGGTAGCCCGCCTCTGAGGAGGACGAAGCGCAGGCGCGTAGCATCACTCGAATGAGCATTCGGCTCGAGCGAACGCATGCCTTCAATCTGTCGTAAAATCACGTCATCCGTTATGTAATGCGGTGCATCAAAACCTAACGAGTGGTCCGCGGGAGCCTTCCCTCCCCGCCATAGGAGCCAAAGTGAGTCAGCCGAATCTCGACCTGTTGAGCATCAATACCATACGCACGCTGGCGATTGACGCCGTGCAACAGGCAAATTCCGGCCACCCGGGCGCGCCGATGGGTTTGGCGCCCGTGGCGTATGAACTGTGGCAACGGCACTTGCGGTATGACCCCGCCGATCCCACATGGCCAAATCGCGACCGCTTCGTTCTTTCCGCGGGCCATGCTTCCATGCTCCTTTACGCCACGCTCCATCTCGCGGGGGTGAAAGAAGCTACCAAAGACGGCAAGATTCTAGACTCGCTCGCTGTTTCGATGGACGAAATCAAACGCTTCCGTCAACTAGGCAGCAAAACGCCGGGCCACCCTGAATCCCACATTACCACCGGGGTCGAGACCACAACTGGCCCGCTTGGACAGGGCGCGGGCAATAGCGTCGGAATGGCGATCGCTAGCAAGTGGCTCGGAGCATATTTCAACAAGCCGGGCTTCGACATTTTTGACTTCAAAGTCTACGCGATTTGCGGAGATGGTGACCTCATGGAAGGCGTGGCGAGCGAGGCGGCTTCGCTTGCCGGCCATTTGAAGCTCTCGAACCTTTGCTGGATTTACGACAACAATCACGTCACGCTTGATGGTCCCGCGGATTGGTCTTTCAGCGAAGACGTTATGACACGTTTCTTGGGCTATGGCTGGAGCGTTACGCACATTGCGGATGCGAACGATCTAGATGCTCTGGGGCGCGCCTACGAAGTGTTCCAGCACACCGTTGGCCGTCCTACTTTGATTGTGGTCGATAGCCACATCGGCTACGGCTCTCCTCACAAACAAGATACTTACGAAGCGCACGGCGAACCGCTCGGCGAAGCCGAAGTGAAATTGGTAAAGAAAAACTATGGCTGGCCCGAAGACTCAAAATTTTTGGTTCCTGACGGCGTCTACGATCAATTCAAGAACGGCGTAGGCAAGCGCGGCGCGGAAGCCCATAGCGCCTGGAACGCGAAATTTGCGGACTACAAAAAACAATTCCCGCAACTCGCCGATCAGCTGAGCCGCATGCAAAGCGGCCAACTACCCGATGGTTGGGACAAAAACCTCCCGTCCTTCCCCGCCGATCCCAAAGGGATGGCGACACGAGAGAGTTCTGGAAAAACTCTAAATGCGTTGGCCGCGAACATTCCCTGGCTCATCGGCGGCTCTGCGGACCTGGCCAAATCCAACAAAACAAATCTCACCTTTGAAGGCGCCGGTGATTTCTTTCCCGACGCGTATCACGGACGCAACGTCCACTTCGGCGTGCGCGAACACGCCATGGGCGCTATCGTCAACGGCATGACGCTGTCCAAGCTTCGCGCATTCAGCGCCACGTTTTTCAATTTCAGCGACTACATGCGGCCAAGCATGCGGCTCGGCGCTCTGATGGAAATTCCAGCGCTTTATATTTTCACGCACGACTCCATCGGCGTCGGCGAGGATGGCCCGACGCACCAGCCCGTCGAACAGGTTGCCGCGTACCGCGCTATGCCGAACATGCTTGTCTTCCGCCCTGGCGATGCGAACGAAGTCGTTGAAGCCTACAAGGTCGCTCTCCAGCACATGCACGGCCCGTCAACGCTCGTCTTCACGCGCCAGCCTATCCCCACGTTCGATCGCACAAAATATGCTCCCGCGTCGGGCGTCGCGAAGGGCGCTTATGTTCTCGCCGATGCGGCTGGCGGCAAGCCGGACGTCATTCTGCTCGGCAGCGGAAGCGAGGTCGGCCTCTGCGCTGCGGCGTATGAAAAGTTGACCGCCGAAGGCGTAAAAGCGCGCGTCGTCAGCATGCCTAGCTGGGAGCTGTTCGAAAAGCAGGACGCCGCTTACAAAGAAAGTGTTTTGCCGGCAAGTGTAACCGCGCGCGTTTCCGTAGAAATGGAATCTGTTTTTGGATGGGATCGCTACGTTGGACCCAAAGGCAAAATCATCGGCATGCGCTCGTTCGGAGCATCCGCTCCGCTGAAGGATTTGCTCAAGAAATTCGGGTTTGAGATCGAAAATGTTCTCGCTGCAGCCAAAGAAGTGATGGGAAAGTGAGCCCTGCATGAAAGTTGTAATCGGATCGGATCACGCCGGCTTTCAACTCAAAAACGCCATGGGCGACCTACTGCGCTCGATGGGCAACGAAGTCCTGGACATCGGCGCTTTTAATGAAAACCCGAGCGACTATCCCGATTTCGCCGAAGCCGTGGACCGCGCCGTTCTCGATGGCAAAGCCGAGCGTGGCGTCCTCATCTGCGGCAGCGGCGTCGGCGCCAGCGTCGCGGCCAACAAGCTTCCCGGCATTCGCGCGGGAATATGCCATGACACTTATTCCGCGCATCAAGGCGTCGAGCACGACAATATGAATGTGCTTGTGCTCGGATCGCGCGTCGTCGGCATCGCACTCGCTCAGGATTTGGTGCGGACATTTATGGGTGCGAAATTTACCAATGAAGAGCGGCATGTGCGGCGACTAGGCAAAGTGAAAGCCCTGGAAACGAAATACTGCACCGGTTCCTAAGCCCCGGCAGGCATTAGCCAACCCTGGCCAATGTGCATGTGACCGGCACGGCTGCAGCCTCAGGGAGTACAATAGAGGTTCAGCTAGTTCTCAAAGCTAGAGGAGAATCATCATGACGACAACAACTACAGTCCCCAATGTCGGCTCCGCTCAAGGCGCCAACCCCCTCAAAGCGCTGCTGGCTTTCGGTCAATCCCCCTGGATGGATTACATCCGCAGAGACCTGCTCACCAGCGGCGGCCTGAAGAAATACATCGATAACGACGGACTCCGCGGCATGACCTCCAATCCCGCGATTTTTGAGAAGGCCATCACCGGCAGTGACGTTTACTCGGACATTCTGAATTCGCCGGATGCAAAAAGACTCGACGCCAAAGGTCTGTTTGAAAAAATCGCCATTCGAGACGTCCAGGACGCCTGCGACATCTTCAAAACTGTCTACGCGGATTCTAAACGCCGCGACGGCTACGTCAGCCTCGAAGTCTCTCCGTACCTCGCCAACAATACCCAGGGCACTATCGACGAAGCTCGGCGCCTTTGGAAGTCCGTTGATCGCCCCAATGTTATGATCAAGGTTCCAGCCACGCCTGAAGGCATTCCAGCTATTCGCCAGCTTCTCGAGGACGGCCTCAACATCAACATCACGCTGCTCTTCGCGCAGTCTGCCTACGAGCAAGTAGCCGAGGCTTTTCTTGCCGCACTCGAAGCTCGCGCTGCCAAAGGGCAGGACATCAGCCAGATTGCCAGCGTCGCCAGCTTTTTCGTAAGCCGCATCGATTCTCTGATCGATGGAAAGATCGAAGAAAAGCTGAAAGCCGCCACTGACCCGGCGCAAAAGGCGCTGCTTGAAAGCATCCATGGGAAAATCGCCATCGCCAACGCCAAGCTGACCTACAAGAAATATCAGGAACTTTTCGGTGGCTCACGCTGGAACGCCCTCGCCGCCAAAGGTGCGCAAACGCAGCGCCTGCTCTGGGCCAGCACCAGCACGAAAAACCCCAAGTACCGTGACGTAATCTATGTGGAAGAACTGATTGGCGCCGATACCGTGGACACCATCCCTCCAGCAACTTTCGATGCCTTTCGCGATCATGGCAAACTCCGCAACAGCTTGACGGAAGACCTAAACGCAGCGCGCACCACCATGGACAGTCTCGCCAAAGCCGGCCTCTCCATGAAAGAAGCGACGGACAAGCTTCTTCTGGACGGCGTCAAACTGTTCGCGGATGCGTTTAAACAGCTTCTGGACGCAACGGGAAAAAGCGCAGGGGTGAGTGCGTGAGCTTGAATCGCCTGACCTACACACTCCCCGACAAATTCGAAAGTGATGTGAACGCTTCGCTTCAAAATTGGAAGAAGAGTGGCAAAGTGAAGCGGCTTTGGCAGAGAGATGCCGCGCTTTGGACCGGCACGGACGAGGATAAGTGGCTCGGTTGGCTGGATATTACCGAGCAGCAGATCGAAGACATTGACAAGCTGAAAGGAATTGCCGCCGATATCAAAGAGGCGGGCTTCAAATACGCTTTGCTTCTCGGCATGGGCGGCTCCAGCCTTTGTCCCGAAGTTCTTCGTATGACCTTCGGCAAGGCCTCGGGCTATCCGGATCTTCATGTGCTGGATTCCACGGATCCCGCGCAGATTAAGGCTCTCGAAGAGAGCGTAGACCTCAACAGCACCGTCTGCATCGTTTCCAGTAAGTCCGGCAGCACTCTCGAACCCAACATTTACAAACAATATTTTTTTGAACGCGTGAAAGCTAAGGTCGGCGAAAAAGAGGTCGGAAACCGCTTCATTGCCATCACCGATCCCGGCTCAAAGATGCAGCGCGTCGCCGAGAGAGATAAATTTCGCAAGATTTTCATGGGCGTCCCAAGCATCGGGGGACGATACTCGGCGCTTTCCAATTTTGGCATGGTGCCCGCGTCCGTTATGGGCATAGATGTCTCGAAGTTTCTGAAGAACACGCAAAAAATGGTGGAAGCGTGCGGCGCAGATTCGGATGCCGTCACGAACCCCGGCGTTATCCTTGGAACGATTCTCGGCCTCGCCGCGGATCAGGGCCGCGACAAGATGACGATCATTACTTCGCCGGGAATTTACGATCTTGGCGCTTGGCTCGAGCAGTTGCTTGCCGAGTCCACCGGAAAATCCGGCAAGGGCATCATTCCTGTGGATCGCGAACTCCTCGCCAAGCCTGATCTCTACGGCAACGATCGCGTTTTTGCCTATCTGCGTCTCGAATCGGATCCAGACAAGGAACAAGCCGCCGCTGTCGATGCCCTCGCAAAGGCCGGGCACCCTGTCGTCCGCATCGTGTTGCCTGACATTTACACACTCGGCCAGGAGTTCTTCCGCTGGGAAATTGCTACGGCGGTCGCCGGATCTCTCATCGGCATCAATGCCTTCAATCAACCCGACGTGGAAGCCAGCAAAATAGAAACGCGCAAGCTGACGACCGAATACGAATCCACTGGCAAGCTCCCGCCCGAGTCTCCCTTCTTCACGGGCGATGGCGCGAAGCTCTACGCCGACCTGAAAAACGCTGCGGAGCTGAAGGGTGGCGGCACGCTCGCGGGCTTTTTGAAGAAGCATCTCGCGCGCATCGGATCCGGCGATTATTTTGCCGTCCTCGGTTACATCACCATGAACGAAGCTCACGAAGAGGCGCTGCAGACAATTCGCCTCGCCGTGCGCGACAACAAAAAAGTCGCTACCGTCCTTGGATTTGGGCCGCGTTTCCTGCACTCCACAGGACAAGCGTACAAAGGCGGACCTAATTCCGGCGTTTTCCTGCAGATTACTTGCGACGACGCAGTGGATATTCTCGTTCCGGGACAGAAATATACGTTTGGCGTAGTGAAATCAGCGCAGGCGCGGGGTGATTTTGCCGTGCTCGCAGAACGCGGCCGGCGCGCACTACGTGTCCATCTGGGTAAAGACGTTGCAACGGGGCTGGCGACGCTGACAGACGCGATTCATCAAGCGCTCGCATAAAATAAATATCGATAGAATTCGGCGAAGACTTACAAAACTACCGCACAGGAGCAATTGCGATGCAACTCGGCATGATCGGTCTGGGAAGAATGGGCGCCAACATGGTCCGCCGGCTGCAAAAGAACGGCCACACTTGCGTGGTATACGACCGGAGCGCGGACTCCGTGAAGCAACTCGCTGGAGAGGGTGCCACGGGATCGAACTCGCTCGAAGATTTCGTCAAGAAACTCGAAAAGCCTCGCGCCATCTGGCTGATGGTTCCGGCAGCAGTTGTTGATGCCACGCTTCACGAACTCACGAGTAAGCTTGAAGTCGGTGACATCGTCATCGACGGCGGAAACTCCTACTACATCGACGACATTCGCCGCGCGCGCGAACTATCCGGACAAGGCATTCACTATTGCGACGTCGGCACCAGTGGCGGCGTCTGGGGCCTTGATCGCGGCTACTGCCAAATGATTGGCGGTGAAAACGATATCGTGAAGCACCTCGACCCCATTTTTAGAACGCTCGCGCCGGGCCGTGGAAATATCGATCGCACGCCCGGCCGCGAGAAGGCTGGTGGAACATCTGAAGAGGGTTATCTGCATTGCGGCCCATCGGGAGCTGGTCATTTCGTCAAGATGGTCCATAACGGAATTGAATACGGGTTGATGGCCGCGTACGCCGAAGGCTTGAATATCCTGAAGCACGCCAACGCGGGAAAGACTCAGCGCGAGGACGACGCGGAAACTACTCCTCTTCGCAATCCCGAACACTATCAATATGACTTCAATCTTGCGGACATCACCGAAGTCTGGCGCCGTGGCAGTGTGGTGGCCTCTTGGCTGCTTGATCTCACCGCCATTTCTCTTTTGGAACAGCCGACGCTTGAGCGCTTCTCAGGCCGCGTCTCGGATTCTGGCGAAGGCCGCTGGACCATTCTCGCAGCGATCGAATCCACTGCTCCTGCGCCCGTCCTCACGGCGTCTCTCTTTGAGCGCTTCACTTCGCGCGGCGAAAGTGATTTCGCCTCCAAGGTTCTCTCCGCCATGCGGTTTCAGTTCGGCGGCCACATCGAGAAAAAATCCGGACACTAAACAATTTCTTTTTTCTCCGGCGATCTGGCCGGTCGAGACAGGATCAACCAAATGAATGCTACGCAACCCGACTCCGCTCCTGTTGGCTCTCCCTGCGTAATGGTGATTTTCGGGGCGAGCGGCGACCTGACCAAGCGCAAGCTCATCCCCGCGCTCATCAACCTGAAGCAGGAAGGTCTTCTTTCTGAGCAGTTCGCCATTGTCGGATTCGCCTTCGACCAGATGAACACCGATTCTTTCCGGGCGCTTCTCAACGAAGAAATCAACAAATTCGAAGATCACCCCGTCGATCCAAAGTTGTGGCAATGGTTTCTGGAACGCATTTACTACGTTCAGGGCGATTTTAAAGATCCCGAGGCGTACCAGCGCCTCAAAGGCCAGATCGCCGAAGCCGATAAAAACCATGGCACACAGGGCAATCTTTTCCACTACCTCGCCGTCTCCTTTGAATTTTTCTCGCTCATCGTTCAAAAGCTCGGCGAAATTGGCCTCACCAAAGAAGAAAACGGCAAGTGGACGCGCGTCATCGTGGAAAAACCATTCGGCCACGACCTTCCTTCCGCGCAGCAATTGAACAAAGAACTAAAGCAAATCCTCACCGAAAAACAGATATTCCGTATCGACCATTACCTCGGCAAGGAAACCGTCCAGAACCTGATGGTATTTCGTTTCGCCAACAGCATGATCGAACCGCTTTGGAATCGTACCTACATCGATCACGTGCAAATCACCGCCGCCGAATCCGTGGGGGTTGAACATCGCGGCGCCTTTTACGAAACTGCCGGCGCCCTCAAGGACATGGTCCCGAACCATCTTTTCCAACTCCTCACGCTCACGGCCATGGAACCGCCCATTTCTTTTGAAGCGGATGCCGTCCGCGACAAACAAGCCGAAATCTTGCACGCCTTGCAGCCCCTCACACCCGAGGACGTTTTGCACAATACCGTTCGCGGCCAATACGGCGAAGGCACGGAAGAGGGCCAAAAAGTTCCCGCTTATCGCAACGAGCCTAACGTCTCGCCAACTTCAAATACAGAAACGTTTGTGGCCTTGAAGCTCAAAATCGACAATTGGCGTTGGGGAGATGTGCCCTTTTATCTCCGCACTGGAAAGCGTCTCGCCAAGCGCGTAACCGAAATCGCGATCCAATTTCGCCGGACGCCTTTCATGCTGTTTCGAAAGACTCCGATCAAGGACCCACGCACCAACCGCATGGTGATTCACATCCAGCCCGACGAAGGCATTTCCTGGCGTTTTGCAGCTAAAGTTCCAGGCTCTGTCATGAAGCTCGGCCTGGTGAACATGGACTTCGATTACGCGCGTGATTTTGGCAAGTCGCATAGCACCGGCTATGAACGCCTTCTTTATGACTGCATGATGGGCGATGCCACACTCTTCCAGCGCGCGGACATGGTCGAAGCAGGCTGGGCTGCCATCGAGCCGATCATTGACGTCTGGAAAGCACTCCCTGCTCGTGGTTTCCCGAATTATGCTTCGGGCTCTTGGGGACCAAAGGAAGCCGACGACCTTATGCAACGTGACGGCCGCGCGTGGCGCAGGATCGGCGAAGAAGAGGAAGACGCGAAGAGTTCAGCGACCGCTACGGAAAATCTAAAGGGCCCTGGAACGATGACGAAGTAGAGCGAGAACCTTATGGCCGCAGACAACTCCACCACCGAAGTTCGAGTGTTGCCAGACGGCGCGGCCATCGCGGAGCGCTGCGCGCGCAAATTTGTGGAGATTGCGGCAGCCGCAGTTAAGGAAAAGGGTTCTTTCCATGTGGCGCTGGCGGGCGGTTCCACGCCTAAAATTCTCTACAGGCTGCTCGTGGAGGATCCGGCTCTCCGTGCGCAGGTGCCCTGGGATAAAATGCACGTGTTTTTCGGCGATGAGCGTCACGTTGGGCCTGACGATCCGCAAAGCAATTTTTGCATGGCCAAGGAAACAATGTTCTCGAAGTCGCCTCTGAAACCGGAGCAAGTCACCCGCATTAAAGGCGAACTCCCGGAAGCGGAAGATGCCGCGAAAGAGTACGACCAGGCCATTCGAACGTATTTCAAGTTGAGCATTGGTCAATTCCCGCGTTTTGACTTGGTGCTGCTCGGCATGGGCAGCGAAGGACACACGCTCTCGATTTTTCCGGGAACAAAAGCGTTGCGCGAAAATCGCCGCATTGCGGTGCATAATTGGGTAGGCAAAGTCTTGATGGACCGCATCACATTCACCGCCCCGGCCGTCAACAATGCCGCCAATGTCATCTTCATGGTGACTGGCGCGGACAAAGCCCCGGCACTGACTGCAGTCCTCGAACGATTTTACGAGCCGGACCAGTTGCCGGCTCAGTTGATTCAACCGCTGAACGGCAGTTTGCTTTGGCTGGTGGATTCAGCCGCCGGCAGCATGCTCACGCGAGCAATTCGCGAATAACTTAGGAGAGCCACATGGCAACCACGACTAGCACAGGAAACATTGAAACGCTCCTCGGCGCAAAGGCCGAATATTTTCTCGGATACAAGACGCCGAAAATCTCGAAAGACCGGCTACATCTTCCCGGTCCCGATTTTGTCGACCGCATCTACGCCGCATCGAACCGAAATGTCCGAGTGCTTACAAATCTTCAGCGCATCTTTGGCCACGGGCGCCTCGCTCATACCGGCTACGTCTCGATTCTTCCCGTTGATCAGGGTATCGAGCACTCTGCCGGGGCCAGTTTCGCCAAGAATCCGGACTATTTCGACGCGGAGAACATCGTCAAGCTCGCCATCGAAGGCCAATGCAACGCCGTCGCCTCTACCTTCGGAGTTCTTGGCGCGGTCACGCACAAATATGCCCACAAGATTCCCTTCATCGTGAAGCTCAACCACAACGAGTTGCTTACCTTTCCTAACAAATTCGATCAGATTTTTTTTGGCACTGTACAGGAAGCCTGGAACATGGGCGCGGCCGCCGTCGGCGCAACCATTTATTTCGGTTCCGACCAAGCCGACCGGCAGATCGTCGAGGTAAGCCGCGCCTTCGCCGAAGCCCACGAGCTTGGCATGGCTACGATCCTGTGGTGCTACCTCCGCAACAATGCCTTCAAGAAAGATAAGGACTATCACCTCTCCGCCGACCTGACCGGCCAGGCAAATCATCTGGGCGTCACCATCCAGGCCGACATCATCAAGCAAAAAATGGCCGAGAATAACGGCGGCTACATGGCCCTAAATATGGGCGACTCCAGTTACGGAAAATTCGACAAGCGTATCTATACCGACTTGGCCAGCGATCATCCCATCGACCTCTGCCGCTATCAGGTCGCCAACTGCTTCATGGGCCGCGCCGGGCTCATCAACAGCGGCGGCGCCTCGGGTGCCAACGACTTCGAGGATGCCGTCACCACCGCCGTCATCAATAAACGTGCCGGCGGCACCGGCCTAATTTCCGGTCGCAAAGCCTTCCAACGCCCCATGAGCGAAGGCGTCCAACTCCTCAATACCATCCAGGACGTCTACCTCAGCCCCGACGTTACGGTGGCCTAAACCAAGACCTGTAGGGGAGGGGCTTGCCCCTCCCTGTCTTTGCCGCTCAAAATCGCCAGCCTCTCGAATTTGTTCTATTCTTAGGGAGTGAGCGCGCCACCCGTTCAAAACGTTCTCCCTCCGTCGGCCACCGCCGTCGACGCGCAGTCACGTAAACACTCGAAAAAAATACGCCGCCTCCTTCTAATCTCTTTCACCTGGCTGCTCGCTCTTCTCATCGGTGCCGGCCTCGACGCTCTCTTGTCCCTTCGATATCTCGACCGTGCCTCCCAAGAACTCAGCAAGCGTTTTACCGCTCACAATCGCGCCCTCGGCACCATCGTCGTTTCGGTCCGTGTCTATGACGATCAAATCGAGCGCTTCTTGCTTCAGGATCAACTTCAAACGCCCGGTCCCGAAGCAAATGACGTCGCAAATAAAATGGCGGCCGTCCGCGTGGCCCTGCTCAGTTTTCCGACCGACCGTGATCCCGACGAGCAAGTGCTCCTCGCAGCGATGCAGCAGCAGCTTCAAGAAGAAGAAAGTTCCTGCGCCACCGCTCTGGCTTGGCGCTCCGATCTGCGCCGGCAACGCGCCTATCAGTTCATCGGCCAGCAGCTCATTCCGTGGCGCACGCGCATCTTTGAACTTTCGTCGCAAGTTTCCTCGCTGAATGAACGCAAACTTGCCCTCGAGAATCTTGCCGTCGCCGCGCGCTTTCAAACACTGGAATCGCGCCTCATCTGGCTCGTCGCCCTCGGACTAATCGCGGGAATCCTCATGTCGCTGATTTGCGGCTGGTACATCCTCCGCCTCGAGCGTCAAGCTCGCCAGCGTTATCAAGCGCTCGCCCGCAGCCGCCTGGAGCTCGAAGGATTGTCCGCCCGCCTCGTGGAAGCCCAGGAAGAAGAGCGCCGCTCCATCTCCCGAGAACTTCACGACGAAGTCGGGCAATCCCTCGGCGCGCTCCTGGTCGAAGTCGGCCAACTGTCGAAGCTGGTTGCGCCCGATGACTCCATCACGCAAGCCCAAATCACGCACATAAAATCCGTCGCCGAAACTGCCGTCAAATCCATCCGCGATATCGCTCTGCTTCTCCGCCCGCCCATGCTCGACGATCTCGGCCTCATCCCCGCTCTCGAATGGCAAGCCCGCGAAATTTCGCGGCGCAGCGATATGGAAGTAGAAGTTCACTCGGAGAATGTCTCCGAGGATTTGGGCGACGAGACGAAAGTCACTGTTTACCGCCTCGTCCAGGAAGCCCTCAACAACGCCGCCACGCACGCCTCGGCAAAAAACGCGAAGGTTACTGTCGCGCAAGCCTCGGACAAAATAACGATAGAAGTTACCGATGATGGCCACGGCTTCAATCCTGAACGCCAGCGTGGCATGGGAATCCTTGGTATGGAAGAGCGTGTTCGACGCCTAGGTGGCACCTTCACGATCGAATCCGCTCCCGGAAAAGGGGCTACCGTCAAAGCGGAACTGCCGCTCCATCACGCAGACTCACCGCAACCCGTTCATGATTCAGCGATGAACGTACCCTGAGCTGCCATGAGAAAAATTCGCATCCTCCTTGCCGACGATCACAAGCTCATGCGCAGCGGTCTGCGTTTGCTCGTCGAACAACAACCCGATCTCACGGTGGTCGGCGAAGCCAATGACGGCCGTGAAGCTGTCTCTCTCGCAAAATCTCTAAAGCCCGAAGTAATCGTGATGGACATCGGCATGCCCAATCTCAACGGCATCGAAGCCGCCCTTCAAATTACTCAGGCCAATCCGCAAATTTCCGCCGTCATGCTCAGCATGCATTCGGACGAGAGCTACGTGTTGCGCGCACTGAAAGCCGGCGCAAAAGGCTATTTACTAAAAGACTCCGCCGAGTCCGACCTCATCAAAGCGGTCCATGCGGTCGCCGATGGCAAATCATTCTTTAGTCCGGCGGTCAGCAAGGTCCTGCTCGACGACTACGTCCGCAAGCTCAAACGCAGCGGCGCCGAAGACGCCTACGACCTGCTCACTGCGCGCGAACGCGAAATCCTCCAGCTCGTTGCCGAAGGCAAATCCAATAAAGATGTCGCCAACCTCCTGAATCTCAGCGTGTACACCGTCGAAACTCATCGCTCGAACATCATGGAAAAACTCAATTTGCGGGGCATCCCAGAGCTGATTCTTTTCGCTGTACGCAGAGGAATCATCTCCTAAGTACAATCAGGAGTATTAGATACGGGCTATCTATTCTCTTCTTGCGCTGTCAAACCTCGTTTTCCCCTACCCAATCACAGTCCTCAATATCCCGGCTGCCAGGGAGAATCATGGCCCTCCTCCGTAGCGTCTGAATAAGGGCAACCAAAACAGCAGCAACCAGCCACGTGTCGGTTGCAGCGATTGGGATTCGAAACAGGAGAGAAAAATGAATTCAGCGAAATCTCTGCTCAAGTCTAGACCGGCCGTTCTCGGCCTTGGCTTTGCACTGGGTGTGGCAGGCTTGGGCCTGGGCCACGCTACGGAAAAAGCACTATCATCCAATCCCCCTGCCACCTTAAAGCTGGCTGACGCCAACGAAGGGCCGAGCAAGACTAGCTACGCTCCCCTCGTAAAAGAAATCTTGCCATCCGTCGTCAACGTTTCTTCCTCAAAAGTCGTCCATAACCGCCGAGAATCCGCGGAAGAAATGCCTATGGATCCAATGTTCCGTCAGTTCTTTGGACAGGACGGCGACGGGGGAGGCCGGGCTCCCAAAGATTCCCGCGAGAAAGCGCTCGGCTCAGGCGTAATCGTCAGCCCCGAGGGCTATATCCTCACGAACAACCACGTCATCGATGGCGCCACGGACGTTCGCGTCACGCTCTCCGACAAGCGCGAGTTCCAGGCACGCATCGTCGGCGCCGATCCAAAAACCGATGTCGCGATCTTGAAAATTGATGGCAAAAATTTCTCGCCGATTACTATCGGCGATTCCTCCAAAGTCCAGGTTGGCGACGTCGCCCTGGCTATTGGCAATCCTTTCGGGGTGGGTCAAACCGTCACCAAGGGTATCATCAGCGCCACAGGCCGCGGCGGTCTCGGCATCGAAGCCTACGAGGACTTCCTCCAAACCGACGCCCCAATCAATCCAGGCAATTCCGGCGGCGCGCTCATCAATGACCGCGGCGAACTCGTCGGCATCAACACTGCGATCATCTCGCACGGCTCCGGAGGCAGCCAGGGTATCGGCTTCGCCATCCCGGCGAATCTAGCTCGCCAGGTTATGGACCAGGTCCTGAAGAACGGCCACGTTACCCGCGCTTATCTCGGCATCTATCCGCAGGACGTAACTCCAGCCATGGCCAAAGCCTTCGGCGAGAAGGACTCGCAAGGAATCGTCGTTGGCGACGTCACCCCCAACAGCCCGGCATCTGAAGCGGGCATAAAGACAGGCGACATCATTCTCGAGATCAACGGCAAGGCCGTCACCGACAGCAACCAGCTCCGCATGAGCATCTCGATGATGCAACCAGGCACTGAGCTCAAGCTCAAGACGCTCCGCAACGGCACAGAGCGCGACGCGAACGTAAAGCTGGCCGAAATGCCGACAGAATCCGCCAAAACCGATTCAAATGACGACCAAGAAGGCGGCAGCAAGGCGCTGGACGGCGTGGAAGTCAGCAACCTGAACTCCCACATCACGCAGGAGCTGAACCTTCCTTCGACTACCAAGGGCGTCGTTGTCACTGACATCGACCCCGCCAGCAAAATGGCCGACTCTGGCCTCCAGAAGGGCGACGTCATCCAGGAAGTCAACCACCAAGCTGTGAGCAACGTTTCTGAGTTCCAGAAAGCGATCAGCCAGAGCGGCAAAGAACCCTTGCTCCTCGTAAATCGCGAAGGCAGAACACTCTTCATCGCTGCTTAGTTAGCTTTCGCTCATAAATCAAGCACCTCGCTTCCGCCGCCGGTGACGGCCAGAAATGGCCGTCACCGGACCGGAAGTGGCGGCCGAGGCAGAAATAACTGAATTCCCACCACATACCACCCTTTGGCTTAGTTCATGCCTGGAAACAAACAAGGAACGACGGCGTACCCTGAAAACAGCTTAGAGAATCAAATAATGGAAGGTTTCAGACGATGAGCAACGAAACGAGCAAGAAAGAGTCCATGACTAGAGTCGAAGAATTCCGCGAGCGCCTCACGCGCGAAGACCTTGAGCGCCGCTGGCAGCTCGAAGCGCTGGATCACCTATTCACCGAGTCCGAAAACCACCCCGAACGCTTCCACAGTCTTTGGGTCAAGCCGCTTATCACCGCCGGCCTAAGCCTCGAATCCGCGTTAAACCTGGTAGTCGAAGCCTACTTCCGCCCAAACTAATCCGCTCTTCAACCTAGAAACCGCAGCAAATCCTGTAGGGGCTGACACGTCGTGCCCGGTTCATGGATGTCGGTCGCCAGAACGATCAATCCACTCCTCTTCTTCTCCGTGAACTCTGTGCGCTCTGCGTTAAAATCCCAATTCCGCCCTTTTCCTCAACGTCACGGAAAAACTCTGTCATAGCCCCTAAGTCCCGCAGAATCGGCAGTTACGAAAATGTGCCCGTAACTCCTTTAGAATACGCAGTTTCAAGACAAAGGACTTAAAACCCTTTAGAATCCGCAGTTTCAGAAAAACGGTGGTGGGGGCCCCTATCCCACTCTTTTCCACAGCCCCAAGAATAGGCCTGCAACATCCAAGTGTTACTCTCATCGGCGTTCCGTTTTGGAATTGCCGTCTTGGGGATGAAAGGAGTGACTCTTGTCAAAACGCTTGGAAGGTAAAGTAGCCGCCATTACTGGCGGAAATCAAGGCATCGGCCTGGGAATCGCACAGCGGTTCATCCAGGAAGGCGCAGCCGTGGCGATCTGCTACCGCTCGGACACAGCGGGATCGGAGCGTGTTGCAGAGAGCCTGCGGGCCAGCGGCGGCCGGGCAGTTGCCATTCAAGCTGACGTCTCGAAGCTCGCCGACGGCCAGCGCTTCATTGCCGAAACCGTCTCGCAGCTTGGCGAGCTGGACATTTTGGTTAACAACGCTGGAGTCGAAAAGCGCGCCGATTTTTGGGACGTCACCGAAGCCGATTATGACTTCGTCCTTGACGTAAATCTCAAGGGTTTGTTCTTCATGACCCAAGCGGCGGTTCGCTACCTGATGCAGGCGAAGCGCCCGGGAAAAATCATCAATATCAGCTCCGTCCACGAAGACCTTCCCTTCCCCCACTTTACTTCCTATTGCGCCAGTAAGGGCGGCTTGAAAATGATCACGCGTAATCTTTCGATCGAGCTTGCTCCTCTCAACATCACCATCAACAACATCGCTCCCGGCGCGATCGAAACGCCCATCAACAAAAATTTGCTCAACGATCCAGTAAAACTGAAGAGTTTATTGGAAAATATTCCGCTGCGCCGGCTAGGAAAACCAGAAGACGTGGCGTCCATCGCCGCATTCCTGGCTTCAGACGAGTCCAGCTATGTGACGGGAACGACCTTCGTGGTCGATGGCGGTCTAACGTGGAATTACGAGGAACAGTAGAGTCCCGTGAACAGAAAACGCAGGCGGCAGGAAAGGCTCGCTTTGTCTACGCCAGCCAGCTCTGCTGACACGAACCGTCAAACGCGAACGAGCCGCCGCTTCCGCCCTTTGGCTGTCACGGCTGCCCGCGCCGTCTCCAACAATTTGCGGGCATTCTCTCGAATATCGCCCTTGGCAAACACGGCATTGCCAGCTACGAGAATTTCCGCCCCGGCGCGAACGATATTGCCGACTGTATCGAGCGCGACGCCGCCATCGATCTCGATGCGAAATTCCAGGCCTCGTGAGTCGCGGATGCGCGCGAGCGATTCGACCTTCTTGAGCGAATTGAGAATGAAATGCTGGGCGCCAAACCCCGGATTTACGGACATGACCAAAACGTGGTGCACAAAATCCAGCACTTCGTCGAGCATGTGCACTGGAGTCGCCGGATTAATAACCACGCCCGATTTGCACCCATGCGACTCAATCAGATGCAACGTCCGGTCCAGATGAACGCAAGCTTCCTGATGAACGGAAATCCAGTTCGCACCGGCTTCCGCAAATGCGGGAATAAACTCATCCGGATTTTCGATCATCAAGTGGCAATCAAATGTTGCATCCGGAATGGTTTTGCGAAGCGAAGCAACAACGGGCGGCCCGATAGTGATGTTCGGCACGAAGTGCCCATCCATCACGTCGAGATGCAAAACCGTGCCGCCGCCCGCGAGCGCAGCTTTCGCGTCGGCGCCCAATTGGGCAAAGTTTGCAGACAGAATCGAGGGTGCCAGTTCAATGACGGATGCCACCGCTGCTTCCTCCCTCTCGGACGAAATTCGATTATACGCGAGAGCCGCCGGTTACCTTTGAAAAATGGATATCCGCACAAATCTTGTTGTCGCAGCAAGCATCCTGCGAGAAGTGCTGAAGCGGGGCGCTCAATTTGTGGCAGGAACGATAACGGTTCGGCGCTCGTTGCTACTTTGGCGCGCCAGTTCCAGCAAGCGCATCACGTCGAGCGCCCAATCCGTGCTCACGGCCAACTTGGCTTTGCCGAGAATGGCGTCGCGCAAATTGGCATAGAAGTCGCGATAGTCGCAATTCACCGAGGGTACCCGGCGTTGCGTAAGCGCGCCGTTCTCGGAAAGAGTCAGCAGGCCCCAATTTTCTTCCGGCTCCGCACCCCACGCCGTGTCCGTGGGAACGTAACCGCGCCGCAAATTGCTTTCTTGCGGATCGACGGTTAGTTTGACGAACGCGCCTTGCGTTCCGTGAAGAATAAAACGCGGGCGCGTTGCGGCGGCCAAGATGGAGGAACGCAAATCCGCGCGCAGGCCGTGCGGATAGTGAAAAGCGAGGTCAAATGCATCATCCACGACGGCGCCCTCGCGCTCTATACGAATGTCGGCCGTCAGCGCTTCTGGCATGCCGAAAAGCAGGAGTGCATGGTCAATAAGGTGCGGCGCAATGTCAAAAAAAATGCCAGTGCCTGGCCCTGAGCGTTCGCGCCATGCATTCGGTTTGAGCTGTGGGCGAAACCGGTCGTAGTTCGACTCGAAGCGAACGATGCGCCCCAGCGCACCGCTCGCCACGAGTTGCACAATGGCCTGAAAGTCTCCGTCGTAACGGCGGTTCTGATAGACAGTGAGAATGCGGCCCTGTTTCTTTGCAAACTCGACAAGCTCGATCGCTTCATCGAGAGTTGTTGTGAAAGGCTTGTCGACGAGGACATCGCGACCAGCTGCAAGGCATTGCTGAGCGAGCGAAAAGTGAGAATCGTTTGGCGTAGCTATGACGACGAGGCGAATTTCTTTGATGGCGAGAAGCTCGTCGAGGGTGCGGACGATGCGAACATCGGGATGCTGCTCAGCAGCTTCATTGCCGCTGCGTTGCAAAATCGCGGCGAGCCGCAATCCGGGCACCGCGCGAATCACCTGCGCATGAAAGGCGCGCCCGGCAAGTCCAAATCCGATGAGTCCTACTTCAATCATGAAGGCATCCAAGAATGGATCAGAAAAGCGCCCATGCAGCGATTACGGAAGCACGCAAAAGGCGCTTCATACTATCGCATCGCTAAAGCGAGCGACTAGTCTTTGAAAGCGAAAGAAAACAAGCCCGCAATTGGAAATATCAAATTTTGAATTGGGCAGATTACATTTTGCACGGCGCGAAAACGCCGCGGAAAAACACCGAGTTGCTCGCGGCGCTGCAGTCCTGCAAAATGGTTGATAACCAGTGACCACGCAAGCCATCGCCATCAACGCAGCAGCTCGCCAGCGTTACCTGCTGGTGCTTCTCTTCGCTGGGTTCGTCCTGACCGGTCTCGAGATCACACTCACAGGCCCGCTGATGCCGCAGTTTATAGCGCGCTGGTCTCTCAACGATTCGCAGGCTGGTCTTTTGTTGGCCGTTGAGTTTTCCGGCTCGCTTGCGGGAGTTTGGTTGTCCAGCCTGATTACGCATTACCTGGGCGCGCGAACTTCTCTCGTTCTTGGTTATCTGATGATCGGCGCGGGCCTTGCCTCGGTCAACACTTCTTCGATGACCCTCGTTCAGCTCGCTCTGGGGGCTTTGGGAATTGGCTACGGACTGGTGGTGCCGCCTACGAATCTCGCTGTGGCAGAAATCGGTGGCCCGCGTAGCGCTTCGCTCGTGAGTCTGGTTAATTTCGCGTGGGGAGCCGGAGCCGTTTCCTGTTCTCCATTGGTTTTACTCGCGCTGAAAAACGGATTTCTCCCCACATTTCTTTACTTCTTCGCGGGAGTCGGCGGCTTATTGGCATTTTCATTTCTCTTCGCGAGATTCCCCGACGCAAGGCACGCGGCGCATGATTCGCCGGCAGCTGCGCCGGTGATTAGCCCAGGCCTGGCGACAACGCTCACGCTCGCGGCGTTGTTTTTCTTGTATGTGGGAGTGGAAGTCAGCCTCGGAAGCTGGGCCGCTGCGTACGCAAAGCGGCTTCCCGGAGGCGGGGAAGGCATCTCCACACTGGCGCCGATGTTTTTCTATGGCGGACTTTTGTCCGGCCGGGCGTTCGCGCCCTTTATTCTTGCGCGCGTACGCGAATATCGCCTGGTGATTGCAGCGCTGACGATGGTTATCATCGCGAACACGGTTTTCGTGCTCGCCGCTACTCAACAAATCGCTTTCGCCAGCGCAGCTATTGCAGGTTTAGGCTGCGCGGCCGTCTTTCCTATTTACGTTACATGGCTTTCGCGCTGGTACGGAGCAAGAGCGGTGCGTCTCGGCGGGCTTATGTTTTCCATGTCATCGATTGGGTCGGCTGTCGCTCCATGGTTCGTGGGCCTCGTTTCCGCGCATGCAGGTGGTTTGCGCGTCGGGTTGCTTGTGCCGCTTTTCTCCGCCGTAGCCATGGTGTTTCTGCTGCTCCTCGTGCGGCGCCAAGCAGCTGCCTGAGGTATTCTCTCTTTGTGCAAACGCCAGCGCAGCGCTCGCCGACAACCGGGCTTCTCCTCGGTCTGATCATTACGCTTGCCGCCGTTGTGGCATATTCGTTTTACATCACCGTGCAACTTTCCGGATTGCGAAAATTGCAGAGCGAAATGGTCGACCGGAACCGAAGAGATTCCCTGCAGCTTTTGCGCGTACAGAACGATTTGAATTCGGTAGGGCTGGCGATGCGTGACATGCTGGACGCAAGCGAGCCGTATCCGCTTACGGCATGGTCGGCACAGTTCGAGCGGATGCGCGAAGACCTGGATGCGGCGCTGCATCTGGAAGAACAGTTGGCGGGTACGAATCGCACGGAGGAGCAGAGAAATTATCTCACGCAGTCCGTCGCCCAATTCTGGGACGCAGTGCATCGAATGTTTGCGCTGGCGGCAACGGGAAAAGAACAAGAAGCGCGTGAGCAAATTCGGCAGACACTGCAGGCTCGGCAGGAATCGCTGAGCACAGCCGTTTCCCGATTGCTGGTGCAAAACAACGAAGGTGAGGAACGCGCGGCGGGACGCATTGCGCAGATTTACGACGGCGTACAACGGCAGCTCTATTTATTTTTGGGCGCTACGCTGATCGCGATCGTGCTAACGAGCTTGTACTTGATTCGCACGAATCGGCTTATTTTTGCAAGGCTGGCGGCGCTTTCCGAACAGCGCAGTGAGCTGGCGCAAAAACTAATTTCAACGCAGGAATCCACATTGCGGCATATTTCGCGCGAACTGCATGACGAGTTCGGGCAGGTTTTGACTGCGATTGGAGCTTTGCTGGGCCGCGCCGGAAACCAGTTACCGCCTGGCTCGAAAGTACGAGAAGAAGTACAAGAGGTGCGGGAGATCGCGCAGACTACGCTGGATAATATTCGCAGCCTCTCGCAGGCGCTGCATCCGGTGCTTCTGGAGGAAGCTGGGCTGGTTAGCACGTTGGATTGGTATATTCCGACGGTAGAGCGGCAGACGGGGCTTGCGTTGCACTATGAAAAATCGGGGACAACGTTTCCGCTCGACGGAGGCGCCAGCGTGCACGTTTATCGCGTGCTGCAAGAAGCGCTGAATAATGTGGGCAGGCATTCGGGGGCGAAGGAAGCGTGGGTACGGCTGAAGTTTTTGTCCAATGAGTTGGAACTGGAAGTGGAAGATCATGGAAAAGGAATCGCTGCGGAGAAAAACGGGCGGGGGATTGGATTGGTAGCGATGCGCGAACGAGCGGAGATAATCGGAGGTACGCTGGAACTTCTGCAGCCTGCAAGCGGGGGCACGCTGGTTCGTTTGCGAATCGAGCGCCAGAAAGTCGAGACCCATGGGAGCTAAGCTGAGAGTTTTGTTGGTGGACGATCACGCGCTGGTACGTCACGGATTCCGGCGGATTCTGGAAGATGATCCGGAGATCGAAGTCGCAGGCGAAGCGAGCACAGGGGAGGAGGCTGTGCGCTTGGCGGCGAAAGAACGGCCGGCGGTGATTGTGATGGACTGCGCTCTGCCTGGGATGAATGGTTTGGAAGCGACACGGAAAATTCTCGCAGCGCGGCCGGAAACAGCGATATTGATGCTAAGCATGCATTCGGAAGACACGCTGGTGCGGCAAGCCCTGGACGCGGGAGCGCGCGGATACATTTTGAAGAACGCGATGGACCTCGATCTTGCAAACGCCATCAAGCGAGTAGCAAAAGGCGAGAAGGTTCTCGATCCTCAAGTGGCACGTCCGGCTGCGCTGAAGGGCGAGCGCGAGGGCGGCTTGACGCCGCGTGAGCTCGAAGTGCTGCAGCGCATCGTGGCGGGAAAATCGAACAAGGAAATTGCAGAAGAGTTGAACCTGAGCGCAAATACGGTGTCGGTGCATCGCGCGAACATCATGGATGCGCTTGGTATTCACAAGACGGCGGAGCTAGTCGTTTACGCAATCCGAAATGGTCTGGTGAATCTGCCTTGAGGCGGCGCGATTTTTTAATGAACGCGTGCGCGGCGGGGATTGGTGCAGCGATTTCTCCGGCACGGATATTTGCGCAGACGCGCAGTGATCCTGGGTTTCATCTTACAAATGTAACCGCGGCGGCCGGGCTTCAGTTTCAGCACAACAGCGGTGCGTACGGCGGAAAGCTGTTACCGGAGACGCTCGGATCGGGTTGCGCCTTCCTCGACTACGACCGCGATGGCTGGCAAGACATTTTGTTGGTCAACGGGATGGACTGGCCGGGCCACACGCGGCAACGGTCGACGCTGAAGCTTTACCGTAACAACCGCAACGGGACATTTAGCGATGTGACGAAAGCGGCGGGACTCGATATTGAGCTGTATGGAATGGGAGTAGCTGCGGGCGATTACAACAACGACGGTTTTCCTGACATATTCATCAGTTGTGTCGGACAGAGCCGGCTTTTTCGCAACACCGGCAAAGGAACGTTTGTCGACGTCACCAAAACGAGCGGATTGCTGGGGCGGCAAGGGCTCAGCACATCGGCGCTGTGGTTCGATTACGATCGCGATGGGCTATTGGATCTTTTTGTTTGCAATTATGTTCGCTGGTCGCCTGAGCATGATGTTTTTTGCAGCTTGGACGGTACGCACAAATCGTACTGCACGCCGGAGGCGTACCGCGGGGACACCTGTTGGCTCTTTCACAATCGAGGGGACGGAACGTTTGAGGACGTGACCGCTTCGAGCGGAATCTTTGACAGCAGCTCGAAATCTCTGGGCGTGGCCATGTTTGACTATGACCAAGACGGCTGGCCGGATTTATTGGTGGCGAACGACACGCAGCCCAACAAGCTTTACAAAAATCTGCGAAATGGAAAGTTCAAGGATGTGGGGGTAGAAGCAGGGATTGCTTTCAGTACGGAAGGAAAAGCCCGGGCTGGCATGGGAGTCGACACGGGAGATTTTGAAAACTCCGGCAAAGCTGGCGTCGCGATCACGAACTTCGATAACGAAATGATCGGGCTTTACCACTCTACGGTCGGTGGGTCTGCGGGCGCGCGAACTTATGATGATATTGCCGTGGCTTCCGGGCTGGGGGCCGCCACGCGAAGCACTCTGGGATTTGGATGCGCTTTTCTCGATGCAAACCTGGACGGGTGGCTCGATCTGGCGGTGGCCAACGGGCATATCGACGAGACGGTCCGGAATATCCGGGGCAATGTGGGCTATGCGCAAGCGCCGCAGCTTTTTTTGAATCAGGGGGCTGGAAAATTTCGCGATGTTGCGCGGGAGATCGGCGGCGGTTTTGACACTCCGATCGTGGGTCGCGGTCTTGCGTATGGCGATTTCGATCGCGATGGCGATCTGGATTTGCTGATGACGACGAATAACGGACCGGCGTATTTGTACCGAAACGATCAGACTAGCGGAAATCGCAGTATCCGGTTTCAGCTTACAGGAACAAAATCGAATCGCGACGCAATTGGAGCCGTGGTGCGCATCTTCCCCGAGGGAAATGGCGGACAGAACCAATGGAGAATGGTGCATGGAGGATCGAGCTATTTATCTCAATCGGAGCTGCCGGTGACGTTCGGAGTTGGAAAAAGCGAAAAGATTGAGCGGGTGACGATTGAGTGGCCCAGCGGGAGAAATGAAGAGTACAAGGGCTTGGCAGCGGGCATAACCCATGAAATCATTGAAACTAAAGGAGTTGTAAAATAAGTAGCGTTCTAATCGTTTTGCATTATTGCTAGTTCGTCGGACGCTCGCTATAAAAGGGACAACAAGCAACTGCTTCCCACCTTACCGAGATTAGGCGACGTGGAGGCACCCCAAAGCACCCGCGGCCGGATGCCAGCACAGCATCCGGCCGCCTTTATTTACGGTGGTGAGTTTGCGAGAATGAGCGCTGCCCGCGGAGTGGTTTGTCGCGATATTTTTTTGGAGCTACCCAAATGACTTGGATCAAGACAATTCGGATGGAAGAGGACGACAGCGTCAAGAAGGCAATTGAAGAAGAGCGAAAGTTTTATCCTGCGGAATATGCGATGCCGGTGCCCACGGTTTTTGCTGGAGTTGAGCAGAGTATTGTGGGCTCGCACTCGCTGTTTCCGGATGTGCTTTTTCATGCGTTCAGCACGTTTGGGGCTTTGATGTCTCCGGAATTGCCGTTGAAA
The DNA here is from genome assembly GCA_963784015.1 of uncultured Acidobacteriota bacterium. Taxonomy (GTDB): domain Bacteria; phylum Acidobacteriota; class Terriglobia; order Acidiferrales; family UBA7541; genus Acidiferrum. Next base: position 244,766 of record CAWAPX010000013.1, on the reverse strand, counting down.
CGGCATCAGCATGAAATGATCGCGACAATGGTTTCGGTGACGAACCGGTGCCACTATTGAATCGAATCACACGCAGAGTTTCTGCGTAGGGTGACGTTGGATCAAGAGATGGTGGAAGCGCTGAAGAAGGATTACCGGACTGCGCCGATCAGCGAACAGGACCGCACCATGCTGGACTACGTGGTGAAGCTGACGAAGGATGCGACGAAAGTTTGGCCGGAGGATCACGCGAAGCTGCGGGCGGTGGGTTTCGACGACCGCGGGATTTTGCAGATTACGCTGATTGCGTCGTGGTTCAACTACATCAATCGAGTGGCTGATGCGCTGGGTGTGGGGCGCGATGGGAATGCGGTAGCGGAGCAATAAAGTGGCGCCGGACTGGCTGAATTTCGAAAAACCCGCTTAAATTATTGGCCCAGTATTCAGACTGCAGCTGCGCGATTCTTGAAACGCGCGGCGACGCCGCTTTCTTCCAGCCACTTTCCTGTCGAAGTATGCGTTAAATCGTGGCGCAGAAGCACGCGCAAGTCGGATTCGTCGTCAACGTCCATCTCCAGCCGCTCGTTTCGCCGCACAATGAGTTTTGCGCCGGTTCGCTCTGCCTCGCCGCAATGTTTGGGGAAACTGTTAGGCCCGAAATGCGATGGGAAAAGCGCCGGCGGCGTGCGAAGAATCGCATTGGTGCCGGTGCCGTCGCGAGAGGGTACGATGATTGTTGCCGGAGCGGAGCACTCGATGGCCAGGAGTTCGTCGATGTCACGCGGCTGGATAAGGGGAAGATCCAGAGGCAGGCGAAGAAGCGCAGTGACTCCGCGCTCGACACAAAGATGCGAGGCAAAATCCACCGAGGTGCTTTCCGAGACTTGGTGCTCCTCGCGCAAGATTTCCCAACCATATTTTGCGGCGGCTTCCATTGCGGGCTCGTAGTTCGTGATGACAAATATTTTTTCCGCGCGCTGCACACGGGACACGGCAAGAATCGTGTCCTGCAGCATGGCCTGCGCGAGACTGAAGCGTTCTTCACGCGTCAGGACTGCGGCCAATCGCTGCTTAGCATTTCGCAGATCTTTGATAGGCAAAAGTAGGGCGCGGATTCCCTGGTGGGCGTCCCTGCGCTGCCCGGGTAGCGACTGCGAGAGTTCTGACCGACCTGTAGTTTCCATCGTAGGACCGTTGCGTTGCGTGATATCGTTTGCTCTCGCTGGGCTTAGGCGTGCGAGTAGCGGGCGACATAGCGCCCTAGGAGAATGTAATGGAACCTAAGCATAAATCCAAACTCTCGCATCCGTACGAAGAGTTTGAAGAGACAGAGCTTTGGAAAGCGCTGAATAAAGGAATCCTTGATCTCGTCAAGAATAAAGACCTAAAGGAGATTACACGCAGAGAATATGTCGTGGGCTACCTATGCAAGGCGCTAACCCTGCGCAAGGATAAGCTTTTTTCAAAACGAGTCGCGGCAAGCCGGTCGCAAACGAATCACCGAAATTCATAGGGAAAATCACATTGGGCGGAGATCACTAGGGATGAGTAGAAAAATTGGAATTTTGGGCGGGACCGGGCCGGAAGGATCGGGACTGGCGTACCGGTGGGCGCGCTCTGGCGAAGAAATCGTGATCGGTTCACGGGACGCGAAGCGCGCGGAGGAGACGGCGGCGCAACTGCGTACGCGTATCGGGGGCTCGGCGAAAATTGAAGGAACCGACAACGTGACTGTCGCGTCACAATGCGATGTGGTGGTGCTGACGGTTCCATTTTCCGGTTGTGCAGCGCTTTTGAAACAGTTGAAGAGCGTGTGGAAGCCCGGGACGGTGGTGATCGATACGACGGTGCCGCTAGCAGCGACGGTGGGCGGCGCGGCTACACGCATGATCGGCGTATGGCAAGGATCGGCGGCCGAACAAACCAAGGAGCTGCTGCCTGCGGGAGTCAGCTTGGCGGCAGCGTTTCAGAACCTAGGGGCGGAGTTGCTCGCTAAAGATGAGGATGTCGACTGCGACATTCTGGTATGCAGCGATGATGAGAATGCCAAAAAGATCGCGTCAGAACTGGCCACGAAAATTCCCGGAGCTCGCGCGCTGAACGGCGGAAAACTTGAAAATGCGCGGATTGTGGAGTCGCTCACAGCGCTTCTGGTGGGGATAAACATTCGCTACAAGGTGCACAGCGCGGGAATTCGCTTCACAGGATTGCCGATTACGGGGCAGTGAGCGGCTTTGATTTTTTGCACCGATTTTATTTAGATAGTTTTTTGCGTGAGCGGTTTGACCGGCTGCAACCAGAAATACGATTAAGGGTTCAATACAACGGGTGGGTTCACGCGCGGGTGGTGGCCCATGGAATTCGATCCTGTAAGTTGCAGCAGCATTGCCGGGTCGCCGAAGAAGATCCATGTGCGGCGGACATCAGTGTCGGTCACGCCTGTCTTCGCTTGAACGATCGCAGAGCCGATCGACGACGACGGGTTGGTCTTGAGAATCTGAAGCAGCGCCTGGTTCATGGACGCCTGGGGCGGCTGATTCGTAAATCCAGAGGAAGCCCAGACGGCCACGGCGCCGCCGTTCGGTGCGAGGAGCAGGGTTTCCGCCAAGCTGGTGGAGTAAACGTCCTGGAAGAAGCCGTTCAGACAATCCATAAGCAGATAGACGGACAGTTGATCGCCGTTTGTAAGCGTGGCTCCCGAAGTATCATCTAGAAAATCAGCGAACGACCATTGTTCGACGGAGCCGTGGCCCGAATAGTTGACTAGAAGCGGGCCGCTGTTAAGTGCCGTCAATATCTGCTGCGCGGCGACGGTGGGATCCATCCCATCCGCAAAAATTTCCGTGGGCTGGAGCGAGGAAGGAAGATCCGTCGCGGCAAACTTCGTGGCAGTCGTGAAATCCGAGCCGATGTTTTGATCGGCAACCAAGAGAGCCTGCTGGTTGCCAGACGCGCCGCCGGCAAGTCCCTTCTCGTAATTCACAATCTTAGAGACAACCAAAGCCGCGTCGGACGCGGTGCGCGCTGGGAATGCGGCCTGTAGCGATGGTCTCAAATCCATTTTGCTTGAAGTCACTGAACCAATCGTCAGAAGCAGTCTTGAACGCGGCCGTTTCGATGATGCGTGTGGGCACAAAGTCGAAATCGCCCATGCCGAGATAATTGCGCGGGTCTAGGGAAGCATCGCCGACGAGCAACAAATATTGCGGCTTGAGAGTCCACTGCGACTGGGCATTTTGCAGGAAACTTCGGATGGCGAAGGGACTGCGCTCGCCAAAGTTGAAGGCGTCGAAGACTTCGTCAATGGTCACAACCTGAACGCTCAGGCCGTTGGATTCGTGCAAGCTGACAAGCGGGGCGAGCGCGGACTGAAAATCAGGATGCGTGATAATCACCATCTCGCTGCCAAAGCTGCGCGAAGCGAGGGCGGCGGGCTTATGGAAGGCCAGCCCCGACGGCGGCGAAATCTGATCGGCTGAGAAGATGAGAAGCGTGCGTTCGAGTCCAGCCGCTGGCGGCAAGCCGAGCGTGACACCGTAGCTCGCGCTTTCCTGACTAACAGAGCCGGAAAGCTGGAAAATGGCGAGAGGATTGGTGATGTCAAACACCTGGATCTGCTGGTTAGTGAAGCCAGCGATGTGAAGCGTACTGCCCGCTGGGGCCGTAGCTTTGAGCCAATTCGCATCGGCTTCGTAGGTGTGCGGATAGTGAAGCGCGATGGATTGCACGGCGCTCACGTCATTGTCGCCTTGCAGGGCGGTCAGCGTGACCGTATTGATGCCGTCCTGCAGCAAACTGCGGTCGATGGAAAAAGTGTTGGTGACGTTGGCAAGATTCGCGAAATCCATTTCGCCAATGGATGCGCCGTTGAAGAACACCGAGACACTGTGTCCTTGTTGGTCGGTGGCGCCTTGCAGCGTTATGTCGACGGAAATCTGCATGCTGGAATTGGGATCAGCGTGAGCGACGGTGAGTTGTTGGTCCACCGGCTCGGAAGTGACAGCAGCGCCGAAGAAGTTGTCGTTATTTTCGCCGTTGAGCAGCGTCGCAAAATACGTGGTGCGCTGCTGCAGCACAACCGTGAAGGGGAAGCTTTGCTGCTCGGAAAGCCCGGCGTTCGCCGCAGCAATGGAATTAATGCGCATGCCCGGTCGCGAGCCGCGAATGAGCCAATAGACGCGCGTATCGGAGAATGGTGTGTCGATGCCTGTTCCGTAGAATTCGATGCTGTCGCTGGGACCGAGCGGACCTGCTTGGCTGCCCAAGATCAACATGGGTTGCTCGATGCCTTCGGCATAGAGCTGGAGGGTGCGAGCGTCAGAGCTAGGATCAAAGCCGGCGGCGACGAGCTGTGATTTCGAAACCTGATACCAGCCTTCGCTTTGGACAGATATTTTTACGGCTGCGTCCCCGTCGAGCGATATGGGCACTTGGCCTGGCGCGAGAGTTAGAATCACGGGCGATGGCACAGGCAGCCCGCGACGTGGGACAAAAGCGGGCTGAGTGGTTGCGCGATTCAGTTGGGTCAAAAGAAGCGGCTGGGAGACTGCACCCGCCCGAGGAGTTGCCGTCACATCTACGGAAACAGGACCGTGCGTCATGCGCGTGCCATTCAGGTCAACATCTTCCAGCTCGTAGGTCGATTGAGCTGTGCCGCTGGGGTCAAACAACTGATACGTTTTGGCGGCATGTTGTGGCCTTCCGCCACGAATTAGCAACGCCGAGCCCGCGATGATCGAAGGATTCAGCCGCAAGCGGCCCGAGCCATCCAAGCGGTAAACGTTGAAACCGAGATTGCGAATTTCCTCGCGAGTTTTCCATTCAAGAAGAATGCCGCCGCCCTGGCGCGGCAAAGCACGGAAGGAAGCTAACTGGACGGCAGTCGGCGCCGCAATCGTGGAACTAACCGATGAAGTATTGTTGGTGAGATTCGGATCTCCCGTGGTTGCCGAAACCGTTGCGGTGTTCGTGGAAAGGGTCGAAGAGTTAAATGTGTTGGCGCTGGCATTAATGGTGATGAGGACGAGTCCTCCAACGCTGACGGATCCGATGGAGCAGCTAACCGTGGTTGTGGAAGCTGTGTAGGCGCATGTGCCCTGCGTCGTAGAAGAGGAGACATAGGAGACTTCGGCGGGGATCGGATCGCTGACAGTGACGCCCTGGGCAGCGGCGGGGCCGTTGTTTGTGACCTGCAGCGTGTACTGTAAGTTCGTTCCCTGATCGACGGGATCTGGGTTCGCCGTTTTCATGATCGCGACATCGGCTTGCGTCGGCGAAGCTACGACCACACTCGTCGTGGCGGAATTATTGCCACAATTCGGATCGCTCACGGACGAGCATGGAACATTGATGCTGGCGGTGTTCGAGATTGTATTGCCAGGCGTGCCACCGAGACTCGCTTTGACGACGAGCGGGAAACTGACTGGCGTGTTGATGGCTAGCGAACTGATGGTGCAGGTGATCGTGCCGCCAGAACTGCCAACGGTGGGAAGAGTGCCACAGCTCCACCCAGTGGGGACTGTAAATGAAACGAAGGTCGTGCCCGTCGGAATCACATCTGTGAATGTGGCCGTGCCGGAAGCGGCGGGACCGTTGTTGATTACGGTTTGGGTGTAGGTGATGTTATTGCCGTCCGTCACGGGATTGGGAGTTGCGGCGCTGGTCACGCTCAGATCGGCTTGCCCGGCCGTGGCCACGACGACCGTGGCTGTCGCCGCGTTGTTGTTCGGATTCGGGTCCGTCGTAGTTGACGCGACATTCGCAGTGTCTGTGATTACCGTTCCAGAGGCAGTGCCCGAGATCACCTGCAGAACCACGGCGAAGCTTGTTGAAGCGCCAGAAGCAAGCGTGGCGTTCGAGCAAGTGAGCGTGCCGGTAACAACAGAGCAGGTCCAGCCCGTCGCAGGAGTCGGCGTCGCGGAAACAAATGTCGTATTGGCGGGAATCGCCTCGCTGAAAGCAACGGTGCTCGCGGTGGCCGCGCCATTGTTCTTGACCACAACCGTATAAGTTATGTTGTTTCCCGCAATCACGGGGTTGGGAGCAGCCGTGTTGGTGATCGAAAGATCCGCAGTGGTGGACGAGCCGACAGTGGTTTGGACCGTCGCGGAATTGTTCGTGAGATTCGGGTCGCTGTTTCCCGCGGTGACATTATCGACGTCTGTGATTACCGTTCCCACGGCAACGCCCGTGCTTACAGCGACGCCGACGGTAAATGTGGTGGAAGCAGCGTTCGCAACATCAGGGTTGGTGCACGAAATCGTTCCTGCGCTGCCGACTGCGGGTGTAACACAACTCCAGCCTGAGCCACCTGGAAAACTCAGAGACTGAAAAGTCGCGTTTGCCGGGATCGTTTCGCTGAAAACCGCGTTCAGTGCGTCGAACGGGCCGTTGTTGGTCACAGACTGGGTGTAGGTAATGATATTGCCTGGACCTGGGCCAGCGAGAACTGGGTTCGGCGTCCCAGAATTCGTGACGGCAAGGTCCGCGCCTGCGCAATAAGATCCAGACTGCGTGCCCGGTGTCTGCGTGATCGAGAGACCAGAGAGAACCGCACCAGGCTGTCCGGGAGTTGCGCCGTATGCGTCGTTCGCAAGTGTCGTGACACCGGGACTCCCACCAAGGACGCTCGTGCTGGCGAGCGTAGCCGTAGATAAGATGACGCCACCGCCGCCGCCTGCGCCTGGACCGTGACGGTTACCAGGAAAAGTGCTCGGCGCCTCCTCGGGCCACGTGGTTCCTCCCGTACCGCCAATCGCATTAGCCGTGAGCCCGCCAAGGCCGCCAGTGGTAGCAAACACCAGAATCGTGCCACCGGCTCCGCCTCCACCGCCGCCATCGTTTTCTGTCGAGAGAGCCGTTTGTCCGTTTGAAGTGATAGTTCCCGTGCCAGTGACGGATCCGGCGTGAATAATGACGATGCCGCCGCCCGCTCCGCCGCTGCTGTAAATTCCGGTGCAGTTCGCTCCGCAATTGTTGTTGCCGGTATCCGTGCTGGGAGTCCAGTAGGAACCGTTGTTCGTCGTACCCGCACCAGCACCTCCGCCCATGGCGAGCGCGCTCGTCGATACGGGGAATGCCGCTCCTCCAAAACCTCCAACGATACCGGCGCTATTCCAGCCGAACCCTCCGGTGCCACCGCCGCCGCCGTTTCCACCGCCGCCGCCGCCGCTATTCTGATCGTTAGCTGTTGGATCCGCGTCCGTGGCTCCGCCACCTGCGTTGCCGGGAGCGCCACGCGAATAGCTGCCGTTCGGTAAGCCTTCGACGGTGGTATCGGTCGGGGTCTGCGCCAAGCTGGTGATTGCTCCGCTCACGACATAGCGGGGAGTACCGGCAATGCCCTCACCTTTGGAACCGTTCGTCGCATCCGTCGCGAGCGTGATGTAGTCCGTGGCAGCGCCCGTGCCGCCGCCTAGAATTCGCCCGCCGCCACCTCGGAAGCCAAGTGCGTCAACCGCTACCGTCCCCCCGAGAGTGAGCTGTGATGAGACATCTATCGCCAGAACGCCGCCCGTCGCGCCATTCCAAATCATCGCCGTAAGTCCAGAACTCAAAATCGCGGACGAGTATTGTGGGACGCGAACGACCTGATACGTCCTTTGCCCTTGGGTCCCTGCGATGTAAGCAGCGCTCGTGTACGTATTCAAAAGCCCGCCGTTGGCTCCCGTGCCTTGAAAGCTCAGGGTGCCTCCGGTCACCGTCACCGCGCTGGTTGCGGTCACAAATTCAAAATTTCCGGAGTTGTTGAGGGCGGTCCAGCCGGACGCGGGGTCACCGGGGAAGCCGTCGCCATAGGCGCCGGTATTTGTTGAGTTGATAGCGGCATCCTGCGCCTGAATGAACAGGAGAAGGTCGCCAACGGAAATATTGGTTTGCGCGCCGCCTGCTGCAGCTGCGCCGAGCACGATCGAAGTGGAACCAGCAGCCGATGCTCCTGTGTTTGCAGGAGGATAGTAAGCGTTGACGATGCCGGTGAGCGTGCCTCCTAAACCGTCGCGGCCAGGCGAAGCGCAGACGAGCGGCTGGACGACCGTCAAGACCGTGGCGCTGTTGTTGGTTGAAACAGGGTCCGTGGTTGACGAGGTCACACTGCTGATGTTCGTGAGAGTCGTGGGGCTGGCGGGCGCAGTTACGGTAATCGCGACGGTGATCGTTGTTCCTCTCGTGATCGCGCCAAGAGCGCACGTTACCGTGGCCGTCCCGGAACAAGAACCCTGCGTAGTGGCGGACGACACAAACGTCGTCCCGGTCGGAATAGTGTCCGTCAAAGTCCCATCCGCTGTATTGGACAGACCGAGGTCCTGAACCTGAATGGTGTAAGTCAAATTGGATGAAATAAAAACGGGTGTCGGTGACGCCGTCATGGAGAGAGCGAGGTCAGCTTGTCCGGTAAGTTCGACGAGAACGGAAGTCGTCGTGGCATTGTTCGAAGACACAGGATCCGTCGTCTGCGAAGTGACGTCGGCGGAATTGACGATAGATGTGCCCGCAGCGGCGCCAGCGCTGACGTTGACAACGAATGTAAATGTTCCCGTTGTCGTGTTGGCATTCATGGCGGCGCTTGCGGAGCAAAGCACCGTTCCCGTGCCATTGACCGCCGGTTGCGTGCAAGTCCATCCCGTTGGAGGAGCCATGGACGCAAAGGTCGTGTTGGGAGGAGTCTGCTGGTAAAGCACGGCGCCGGTGGCCGCGTTCGGTCCGCTGTTGGTTACGGTTTCCGTGTAAGTGATAGTGCCGCTAGGAGCGATGGCAGTAGCCGAAGCCACTTGCGTCATCGAGAGATCAGCGCCTTGCACCTGGACGGAAGCCGTGGCCGTATTGTTGGCTAGATTTGGATCGGTGCCGGTCTCACTTACAGTGACCGAGTTCGTGATCGTCGAGCCAACTACGGCTTCCGGGCTAACCTGAACGACGACTGAAAAATTTACAGAAGTTGAACCCGCAAAAGTTCCGGTGGCTGTGCACACGATTGAACCAGTCCCACCCACCGCCGGCTGTGTTCCGCAGGTCCATCCGGCAGGTGGTGTGACGGACTGGAAGAGCGTGTGGGCCGGGGTGGTTTGTGTAAGCGTCGCCCCGAAGGCCGCGACTGTCGCCGTATTGTTTGTGACCGTCTCGGTGTAAGTGATGTTCGCGCCGGTCGCCACTGGGTTGGGCGAGGCCGTCTCAGTAACGGAAAGATCGGCGTCTTGCACAATTGTGCTGATCGTTGCGGTGTTATTGCCGGGAGTAGGATCCGTTCCCGTTTCGCTGACGGATACGGAATTCGTGATGGTGGTGCCGGCTGCGACTGCACCATTTACGTTGACCACTACTGTGAAGATCGCGGATGTGCCGCCCGCAAATGTGCCAGTTGCGGTGCATACGATCGAACCAGTGCCACCTACAGCGGGCTGCGTGCCGCAAGTCCAACCGGCTGGCGGTGTGACGGACTGAAACGTTGTGTTCGCCGGGGTGGTCTGCGTCAGAGTTGCTCCGGCGGCCGCTGCCGTGCTGTTATTCTTCACTGTTTCCGTGTAGGTGATGGATGCGCCGGGCGCGACGGGATTGGGTGACACCGTTTCGGTTACGGAAAGATCGGGAGTCTGGACAGTGGTCGTGCCTGTAGCCGTGTTATTGCCGGGGGTCGGATCGGTCCCCGTTTCGCTGACGGTGACCGAATTGGTGATGACGGTCGCTGTTGCAACGGCGGCATTGACGTTCACAACTACCGCGAAAGCGGCGGTTGCCGCACTTGCAAACGTGCCAGTTGCAGTGCACACGATCGAACCAGTGCCACCCACTGCGGGTTGCGTTCCGCATGTCCATCCGGCCGGCGGCGTGACGGACTGAAAGTTCGTGTTCGTCGGCGTGGTCTGCGTCAGAGTTGCTCCGGCAGCCGCAGTTGTGCCGTTATTCTTCGCGGTTTCCGTGTAGGTGATGGGCGTGCCAGGCGCGACGGGATTGGGTGCCACCGTCTCGGTTACAGAAAGATCTGGAATCTGGACGGTGGTGGTGCCTGTAGCAGTGTTATTGCCAGGAGTCGGATCGGTCCCCGTTTCGCTCACAGTGACGGAATTGGTGATGTTTGTCCCGGACGTGGCCGTGGAATTGACATTGACCACAACTGGGATGATTGCGGAAGCACCGCCCGCAAACGTGCCAGTAGCCGTGCACACAATCGAGCCAGTAGCGCCAATAGCGGGTTGCGTGCCGCATGTCCATCCAGCTGGGGGCGTAACGGACTGAAACGTTGTGTTGGCCGGGGTGGTTTGAGTAAGTGTCGCGCCCGCAGCCGCAGTCGTTCCGTTATTCGTAACTGTTTCCGTATAGGTGATAGGGGATGTAATTCCCACGGGATTGGGCGCCACCGTCTCTGTGACGGAAAGATCGGGAATCTGAATGGTAGTGGTCGCGGTGGCCGTGTTGTTCCCGGGCGTGGGATCGGTACCCGTTTCACTCACAGTGACAGTATTGGTGATAACCGTGCCGGAGGTGACAGTCGTATTGGTATTGACCACGACTGCAAAGATCGCGGATGCTCCGCCAGCAAAGGTTCCGGTGGCTGTGCACACAATCGAACCAGTGCCACCAACAGCCGGCTGCGTACCGCAAGTCCATCCAGTGGGCGGCGTGACGGACTGAAAGGTCGTGTTGGCCGGGGTGGTCTGAGTAAGCGTCGCGCCTACGGCTGCGACTGTGGCGTTATTGTTCGTGACCGTTTGTGTGTAGGTGATGTTGGAAGCAAGACCTACCGGATTGGGTGAAGCAGAGTCTGTCACAGAAAGATTTGGAGTCTGGACGGTTACAGTCGCGGTCGCCGTAGCCGTCGTGGTGTTGGCTCCTTTGGCGTTGACAGTGTCCGTGATCGTAGTGCCATTCGCCGTTGCGGCATTCACAGTGACGACGATCGTAAACGTGGTTGTGGCTCTTGCCGCATAGGTGCCGGCGCTGTTGTCCGTGCAGGTAATTACGCCCGCCGTGTTAACACACGACCACGTGTCCGTACCTGCCGTACTCGCTGCAGAAACGAAGGCGGTGTTTGCTGGGAGGTTCTGGGTGACTGTCAGCGGATGTGTGACGCTGTTGGCGAAGCTTGTATTGGTCAGGACCTGCATGTAGGTGATGGTCCCGCCCGGCGCCACCGTTGTGGGCGCTGCCGTATCTGTTATGTTCAGAGCTTGACCAGCGGCGGGTGACGCGCTCAGAAGAGTTGCCAAGAGAATTGCAAAACCGAAAAGTGCGGAGGCCGAGGCGAACCTCGTGGCGCGGAGTGCCGCAGCTTGGGTGAGTCGATACGCGAAGCTTCGGCAGGCGTGGACGTAGCGCTGGGTTGCCGAAGCGAATGAGTAGATTTGGCCATTGCGCTCCACGGCCGTAACTCTTCCGAGGACGCGATTCGTGGCTGGGTCATCTTCCTGGCCGGCGTCTGCGCGCGTCACAATGCTGCCAGTAGTTCTATCGGCGACGGCGACGCGGTGCACGCGGAAGCCGTCTTTGCCACAAGTCAAGGCCACATCGCCGCGACGCAATTCTTCCTGCTTCGTCGAAACGATGGTGACCGCATCTTCATTAAGAATGTTGGGGCGCATACTCAGGCCGTTCGCGCGGAAGCGAATTTTTGCGCCACGATGAAGAAGCTCATCGCAGATAGCGGCGAACTGCGCGGAATTCCGCTTTACGATGGACTTACGTTCACGCACGGCAGATGGCCTCTACGGCGGATTCATCGGGGACAAACTGAAAAGTGGAACAAGGCACTTCGCGGGCAACGCGATCAAGGAAATCAAGCGTGAACTGAATACCCTCCGCGGAATGGTGCGTCACAAAACTGCGTGTAAAGAGTTCGGCCGCCGCTTGGCCCGCCGGTATGGGGAACTTCTCGTTGCTGGTGCCGTGCGCAAGGAGATAAATTCCGGAAAGCGGAGCGGAATCAGGCGAGGCGATACCTGCATCCCCGTGCCAGGGCGTGCCGTACATCCAAATTCGATTGTCTTGGGCACGCAAAATGATGCGGTCGTCGCTCAGGATGCGCACACCGGGGCGATCGATCCACAGGCGGGCGGTCGTGCTTTTCCCGGCGCCGGAATGTCCGAGGAAGAGGTGGCCGCGGCCATTTTCGTCGGAAATCCCGACAGCGTGCATTTCCACGCCTTCGCCGCGCGAAAGGCGGTGAATCATGAGCAGCTCGTCGAGCGGGTACTCAAGCGGATAAACAGGGCGATCGGTGTCAAAGTAGCGGCGGGACAACAACACGCGCCCGGAGCGAAACTCCGGATCCAGCCAAGCTTCTTTATAAGGAGTCATCCCCAAAAGCGGCGATAGAAAGCTGAAGCGGTATCCGGTCGGCTCGGCAAACAGCGACCACAAACCACCCGAATGAAACAAGAGAGTGGAATCTGGCACTCGGAGAGAGTCGGCCCACGCAACTTGCAGGTTCACTTCGGAAGTACCAGGCTCGACAGCAAATGCGCGAAGTTCCCTCTCGGGTGTCAGCAGCAGTTCGCCTTCGGCGTGCAAACCGAATGTGATTCCACCGATGCGATATGCAAGCTGGGAGGCGCTTGGGAACTCGAGTCCGTTGAAATCCTTCGCAGGCGAAAACTCTTTTTGAGATGGCAGCATTTCGAGTCTTCGGCCTCTCACGATCCCAATGTCCTGCAAGAGACGAAAGACCGGCAGGAGGAACTCGCCACCGGGCCCATAGCGCCGGTTACTTTGCAGTGGCCGAGAACGGCCTCTTCGGGGCGCAGACTTACGCGAATAACCTTGGGAGGCTCGTAAGTCCCGTCCGTGCTCTGCCCCAGCAGCTTCTTGTCGTTCTCTTCGTTCACGATCACACGTCTTTCTTCATCGGTGCGTCCGGCATGAACCGCATGCTGCGCCGTTATTTCCGGATGTGGGCTGCAAAACATTCAAGACAGGAGAAGCGGTCCTGCCTCCCGACCTAACTCCTGCATCGGGTTTAAAATTCTTCAAGCGCTCAGCAGATGCCAACAAGTCCCCGTGGTGTTCTCCGGCTTCGCAGCACTTGCAGTCTCCATGCTCGGGTACGCTGTAGCCCAGGGCGTACGCGCGAAGGTGAGCGACCTGGCATAGGAAATCGACGGGAGACTCCTGATCGCCACTTTCGAGTTCGCCGTTTGCCGGGCACATGCTGCAGAGCGACTGAATCTGGCATCGGTCGCAGATCGTCGGACGCGTGCGCGGCTGATTGCGAATTTTGCGCAGCGGGCCTTCCCAGCCTTCCCGGAAACTGCCTTCCCGGATGTTGTAGCCTTGCTGATGCGAAATCACGCAGATGCTCATCGTTCCGTTGGGATCGATGGCGCAGCCTGCCACACCGCCGCCGCAGGTGTATTTCTGCCTTTCTGTATGCTCCACCGACAACGGCATGGACAGTTCCTCTTCGGCCATGCGCCGGTAGTCTTCCTTGCGTTTCGGTTCGGAGAAATCCAGCTCGACCACTTTCTCCGGCGAGATGCGCACAGCAAGAGGGCTCTGCGAGCAATCAATTCGCGGATTGATTAGAGAATCAAACTTGAACTCGACACCGAACTCTTCCTCGGCCAGCCGCTTCATCTCGAAAGTCTCATGCTGGTTGATGGTGGTTGGAACCGTCTTGAGCTTCAGAGGCAGCCCTCGCTCCAGAAGCAGGCCAATGCCTTTCATGCAGCGGTCATAGGAGCCGGGAATTTGAGTCAGCGCTTCGTAAGTCTCGCGCGTCGCGCCATAGAGCGTGATCTCGATAGCGAAGGGGCGGTATTCGGCGAGGTAGTCGGCGATGCGTTCGTTGATCATCGTGCCATTGGTGAATAGAGTGATCAGAAAGCCGCGCTTCTTGGCCTCGGTATAAATCTCAAGAAAATCCTTGCGCGCGAAAATTTCGCCGCCCGTATAGAGCAGCCATAAGCAGCCTGCTTCGACGAGTTCATCCAGGAGTCGGCAGTGCTCTTCAAATGTGAGCTCGGCGGCGCGGGCTACGTGGTCGCTCATCGGCAGGTTGTTGTAGCAATGGAGGCAATCGAGGGGACAGCGGCGCGTGACCTCGATAGACACCTCGAGCGGCGCGCGCTTCCCGAGGAACCGGTCGTGGACCAAACTTGTTAACTCGCTATAGCCTGCCGCTTGCATATCCGAATATCTCTTTCCCGTTTTGAATCTAGTACTCTCAGTACTCACTAGAAATGCGAATAACCCACACTTCAAGCGTCGTGCCCATGTAAAGGCAAACCGAGAAGGAGGGGACTACTAAACCGTACGAATCAGGCCAATTTCCTGGAGTTCAGCCAGATAGCTCTGAACGTCTAACATTGCCTGTTTCGCATCCACTTCGTAATGCGTGGCAACCCAATTCGTCAATTCCTCAACGGAATGACTGTTTTCGAGCAGGCGCCACAAGCTTCGACCGACCGGATTGAAGGTGTAAACGGAATCGAGATCCCCCACACCCCGGCAAATGGGTACCACTATCGTTTCTCCAGCAACATCGCGGGAGACGATTGCCGTGTTCCGTGTGTGGCGGACCGGTGTCGTATTTAACGAAGGAGTTAAATACTCAGACCCTGGAAGCTCTGAAAGAGGTCTTGACATGGTTCTAGTGTCCGAAATGGAACGAGGCTTGTCACGTTTTGGGAAGGACAGTGTTCCGTACTAGTACCCTCATAGTACGGGGTGGCTAACGTGTAATACGAGACAATAAGCCGTTTTCTACCTATGGTTTGGAGTCGCAGGGCGAAGCCCGAAGAGTCTGAGTATCCGCACTGCCAGCAATAGTTCCATTGAAGGTATATGCGCGTGGACAGAAGTGGTGTGAGTGAAAGCCGGGGCGCCTTACTGCGCGCAAGGGAGCTGCCAGCTCATGAGACTTCAAAACAACCATGCAAGATAACGCTGGAGCTGGTAGCGCTAACGGGATTCGAACCCGTGTTACCGCCGTGAGAGGGCGGTGTCCTAGACCCCTAGACGATAGCGCCGCAGAACTGTGTATGCGAACAGCAAGCTTTCGTGCAAAGCAGCCAGCGGTGCTATTTTCGCATGCTCTACTGGCTTGAGCAAGCAATGGTCTTCATACTCCCTGCTTTCGAAATGGCTTGGCTAAACAAACTAAGAAAACTTTTTGAGTCCCAGGAATTCGAGTAACACGAGGGCCGTAAATTCCGTTCCGTAAATAAGGTAGCGGCGCCAGAGCCGGCTGGGCTCGCGCGACAAACGATAGAACCATTCCAAGCCGTGCTCACGCATCCAGGGAGGAGCCTGTGCAATTCTTCCGGTGTGAAAATCGAATGCAGCGCCAACGCCAACAAGTACCCGAGCCGCAAGGCGGCCCCGATGCTCGAACATCCAGCGCTCTTGCCTTGGGGCTCCGAGACCCACCCACACAATATCCGCGCGAGAGCGATTGAGCATGGAACTTACGGCTTCGTCCTCTTGCTGCGTCAACGGCCAAAATGGGGGGCAGAATGCGCCGGCAACCCGCAAGCCGGGGAATCGAGCCGCCAGACGGGCGGCAAGGTCTTCCGCGACTCCCGGCGCTCCTCCATAAAAGAAATGGCGATAGCCTTCAGGGGCTGTTTGTTCGCAGAAGCGAACCATTAATTCCGGACCATATACGCGCCGCCTCAGCGGAAATCCCTTTCTGCGCCCGAGCCATACGAGGGGAAATCCATCGGGGACCACAAGGTCCGCCTTCTCCAGAATCTTCTTGAAGCTCGCGGCGTGCTGCGCCTGCATCAAGCTGTGCATGTCCGTAACGGCGATGTAGCGGCAGGAGTCCCTTTGCCTGATCCATTCTTGCATCCGCGACACCACATCCGGAATTTGTACCGCGTCCACGCGGACACCCAGAACTTCAAAAGAGGAGGTACAGTGCACCAGTGAGTGCGCCGAAGGCTCCATTAGCTCGATGATTCCAAAGATGGGTAGACGACGAGGCTATAGGGAAAAATAAGATCGCACTTCTCCAAGCGAAATTTGTGGTGCAAAGGAGCGAGCAACTTTCGAATTGCTTCCATCTAGCCGGCCCCTTTTTGACCTTCCATGAATGCGTGGGCCTCACCCTGAACGAATGCCCTTCTGACTCCGACAGTTTTGTTACGACTTGTAAGTACGGATTCGTAGGCGCGCTCGAGGCCAACGAGGGCTGCGCTGGCATTGTATTTAGCTTCGAATTCCATGCGGGCGGACCGACCCATCGCTTCCATTTCTTGCGGATGTCTCCAAGCCCATTCGACCTTCGCTGCGAGGTCGTCTGCATTGCCCGGCGCAAAGTGCAGTCCCGTGCTTCCATCGCGGACAATCTCGGCCAGACCACCGAGCCCGGCTGCGATGACTGGGACGCCACACGCATACGCTTCGGCTATCACCATCGGAAAACCTTCGTAGCAGAGGCTGGGAACGACTAGAAATCTTGCCGCGTGTAGGCGTTTCACAGTCGCTCGGGCGTCAAGCCATCCGGTAAATTGCACGCTTCGAAGGCCGAGAAACGCGCAATCGATTTTGAGCGGAGTAACCAACGGCCCTTCTCCTACTATTTCTAGTGGGATTGCTTCATTCAATTTCGACCATGCCACGGGAAGTAGTCGCGGACCTTTCTCCTGCGACAGCCTGCCAACATAGAGGGCGGTGGCTCCCCTGCGAGAACTGGGGCCAGGATCGGGGGCGATGAAATTTGGTTTGATGCGGATATGCTCCTGGTCGAACCCCGCGTCGACAAATTTTCTGCGCGCAAATTCTGTGCATACGAGAAACAGGTCGACTTGCTCGGCCCAAGTATTCAAAAGTCCGTGAACCGTTAACATGCCTGCCACTGCGACGCTCGCAAGCCTCGAGTTGTGATAGCAACCGTGCACAACAGAGCGAAACACGGAATGAGAAATGCATTCCTCACAAATGCGGCCTTCTCGAGAGAGGTTTCCACTGGGGCAAAGAAGCCGGTAATTGTGGAGTGTCTGCACTACGGGGACATTTGCCGCGCCGCATGCATAGAAAGCCGATGGAGAGATTAGTGGAAACGTGTTGTGAAAGTGGGCGATGTCGGGTGACTCACTGGCGAGGATCTTTCGCAATTCGCGGTTGGTGCGATCCGACCATGAGGTCCGCCAACTGAGACTTGCCTTCTCTATAAGACCGTATTCATGAATTTCGTCGTTGTGCCGCATATACTCGATGACTTCATGCCCTGCTTCGCGCAGAAGTCTCATTTCAGACTCGCAAACGGCGTCTTCGCCGCCCGGGCGTTGATAGGAGTTGTGCGCGATGAGAATTTTCACTGAGTTTTTTTCCGTAATGAGCTCGGCACGACGCCACGTTTTTTCTCATCGCGGGTGCGCTCGCGGCAAAGAAACGTTGCATGCGTCGTCAGAAGACGGGCATATATCCAACCTGGTATGAAGCCCTTGAGAGCTTCTTTGATCAGGGGCTTAGCTTTACCCGCGCTTTTTCTTCCGTGGAACTCAACCTCGCGGCTCAACAAGTCCCTGCGCCGCGATAAAATCTCCTGACCGCAATCCTTTTCAAGAAAACTTGTGATTGAACGGGAGCTCCAGAATTGGACGTGGCCCGCCTCAGCGACAGAGATGAATGGCTTACCCAGAATCCGCGTCCGAATCATATTGCTGAGGACTCTTTCAGTTGGGACTTCGATCACCACGTACTCTGCAACTCGCGCGGCGTCTCGCACCGCGCAAACTGGATTTTCGAGGTGCTCGATGACGTGACTGAGGATGGCAACGGAAAACGATTTGTCCGGGAAAGGCAGCGAATCCGCCGACCCTACATAAGCTTCGCTCATCAGCGGGCCGCAGGACTGTTTGGCGAATTCGACCGCGGCGACGGAAATATCCGTGGCGACATAGCGGTTCGCAAATTGCAAACTGCCGAGTGCCCGCAGAACAGATCCCGTGCCGCATCCAATCTCGAGCGCAGAGGAAACGTGGATTTTCCGGCATACCTCGACAATATTGATGGCTTTTTGCCTGGCACCGGCCTCCCGCCACGCAAGAAACGTCCCGTCATTAAGGGCGTCTCGATAAGCGGCGTTGTAATCAGTCCACATCGCTTGTCACTCTCCCAAAATTGTCAGGAAAAAGTCTCAAACGCCGGATAGGGTTGGGCACGCAGCCAACGCCGACCGGTCATCCGGCCAGCAAAGAAGCAGCGAGATTTCATCCAGACTAAACGGCATACGCGCAGAGATCCGAATTGGTGGCGCCTTTTAACTCTCCTCGCCACTGGCACACAGTCATCAAGAAACTTTCGAGATTTTCCCACTGGCCTTGCTCCTCGATTTCCCAGGAATGGCCCCAGAGATGAAATACACCTCCACTCGCCATGGTTTGAAGAAACATATCCTTCGCAAGCGTCAGCCAATCCCTGGAGAGCAATAGCCTCCCGCACCAGAGCCTCACCGGGGCAGAAAATCTTTTCAGAGTATTCTTGGCATAGTCATAGGGACCATGTGGGAAGACCTGAATGGTCGTGGGAATAACGCACAGACCATTAATGCACCGCGGGATTGCTGTCGAGAGAAGCTCGACGGTTCTGGCGACTTGATACCCAGCCTGGCGCACAAGCTGGAGCTGGTGATTCCGAAACTTTCCGCCCGGAAAACAAAAGACCCGGCAACTTTTCCCGGTTAGTTCCTCTATCCACTGGCGAGAACCTGAAAGCTGGATGCGGGCCTCGCGGTCGGAGAGCCGGTCAATCATGACGTGCTCCAAAGTGTGTGCACCAATCTCGAAAGAGTTGCTCAGTTCGCGAATCTGCGAACGGTTCATCACCGGTTTTTGGCTGGAGCGTGGGACATAAAACGTCCCAGTGAGGCCACTTTTCGCGAGCAACTCCGCCACTCGCAAGTCGAGAGGATGTCCGTCGTCCCAGCTCGTCGTCATCACGAATGTTCGATTCATATTGCTCATGAATTCTTCTCCCAGACCAAAGGACTCCTGACCGCCTCAGGCGTTACGGCGCACTTTGCTCCCTGCGCCACTTAAAAAGACCTGTCTGCCATCTCGGCTTCGCCAAGCACTGCACGATTCCCCTCTTAAAATTCTGGACCATTATTTCCATCGAATATTTCTCGGCAGAGTTCGTCGCCCCTTTGCGAAGTCGTTCCAGCTCCTTCGGATTCGATAGCAGATGAGCTACAGCCTCTGCATAAACTTTCGGGTCAGGAGAGGTCATCACCCCATTTTGTCCGTCCACGAAGTACTCCATCTCCGGTCCGTGGATAAATCGCTTGGTTACGACAAGGGGCAGAGCGGCGGCAAATCCATCGAGGACTGCAAGACCCACCCTTCCTGGAAGTAAAAAAACGTCAGCAATCGCCAGAAGTTGCGATTTCCGTTCGCCGAATTCTGGTCCTACAAAATGAATCCAGGAAAGATGCGCAGCGGTGCGCCTAATCTCCTCTTCGTCCGGGCCACCGCCAACGACAATTAGCTGAAAATCTGGAATCCTCCGCCGAATTTCCACGCCGGCTTGAATCAGAAACGGAATGGACTTCACCTTGTGCAGCATGCCCACGAAAATTCCCACAGGAGCCGATGGGTCGATGCCCAGTACGGCGCGAAGTGCTGTTCTAGTGTTCGAGCTCACATTCTTCACGCACATTTGAATCGCTCGGGTATCGACAGAATTTTGCACGGCGGTGATTTTGGCGGGAGATACGCCATGCTCCTGCAAATAGCGGGCGGTGCCTGCCGTGTACGCAAACCACCAGTCAACACAATTCAGTGTTCGCTCTTTGTACCATTCGGAAAAACAAGACCGGTCTGCTTGCCGATTTTCGCCCAAGCCCCAGAACGCCGTTCTCTTCAATTTGAAAAACGAAAGTGGGATAAGGAAGTGATTGAGGATAAATCGGTTGGCTTGATCAATGACGACGAGGTCGGCTAAAGCGACTTCGCGGAGAGCGGGCTGAAAGAGAAACCGCCCTTTTCCGAACCAATATCCTTTGATTTTCACCCCATACTCTTGCGGCAAATCGCAATTGTCGTTCTTCCGCACCTCCGCCGGAGACGGAGCGCTATAGACGACTTTGAGTTGCACGTCTTCCCTGGAAAGCGCATTTTTCAAACACTCGTAAAACGGTTCGCGGTATCGCTTGATTTGAGCTTCGATAATCAAGACTCTCTTCATCGACTCGTCCGCTTTCTAGCAGAGCTTCTTCTGGCCCGGTTCTTCCAGAAATCAATCAGCTTGCACGAATGTGAAAACTTCCTTTCGCGGGCAGACATAGGAAATCCTCATTCCGTAACTTTCAAGTTGCGCGAGGGCCTTCTTGGTTTTGTCCGTTCCTATGGAAGACAGCCGGTGATGAAACTCCACGAGAAGCTGCGCGATCTGTATCTTTTCTCGCACGATTTCTTCAATGACTGCGTATTCGGCGCCTTCGATATCCATCTTGAGGACGTCGATCCTTGTGTGTCCCTGAAGCTGCATCGCCGTGGAAAGCCGAATGACTGGGAAACGCAGAGACGCGGGCCCATACTGGCGCGCTTGAATCACGGAGTGGGAAATCCAGTTTGTTCGCGGAAGATAAAACGTTTCCTCGCCGTCGTGGCCGGCGATTCCCGTCTCATGAAAATGGAATTGCTGGGGCAAAGATTGGGTAGCGAGCCATTTTTTAACCTTGGCAGCCGGATCGAACGCGTCAACCTCCACACCGAAACGCTCGATAAGAGACAAATCGAAGGAAATCTCATCGCCAATTCCTAGAGAATAGACAACCGCGTCGCAGCCAATCATCGAGCGGTCCAGACAGTAGCCGGCGTACTCTGAGCCAAATCTCTCCACAGGACGCGTTATCTGCACGCGCGGAGGAGCAAATCCCCACTGCGGGTAGACACGAAGATACCTACGAATCTGACGGCCTAAGTTCATGAGAGATTGACCTGCTGTGGAAGCATCGCGGGCCGTATAACGGAAGCACGAGAAGGCTCACTGGTTTTGGTTGACGTGTAAGCGATGAGATAGTGGACGATCCCAGCCCAGAAGAGCAGCCATATCGTTGTCTGCACGGAGTCGATCAACATGGTCGTCGAGCCATAGAGAAAAACGTTTGCGCCAATGGATGCGGCAATGGCCACCAGGACGCTCCGTTCAAGTCCTGTTACTTGTCTGGCGGCGCGGAAAGCCCTGCGAAAAAGTCTTATGAAGAACGCAAAAAACACCACGGTGGCGGGAAGGCCGAATTGAACAATCGAATACAAACCGAGATTGTGGATCTCTTGCGTCTCTCTGGATTGCAAGTGATAGAGATCGGTGTATCCGCCAGTCAATAAGAGCTCGGGGTGCGCCTTAATCAGAGTAAACGCATCTGAAATCATTTCCTGGCGCCCTTCGAAGGTCCCAAACTGGTCCCAGTCAAATAATCCCTGTGTCAAAAACAGGATTGCGATCGCACTGGCCAGCATGACTACCGTCACAACACGCAAAACGCCCCGACGTCGACTCAGAAAGAGATAGACCGTCATCATCGACGCGGCAAAAACAAGCAAACCAGAACGGAACATCGTGAACAGCAAGCAAACAAATATGACCAGGCATCCCAGGAAGCAAACTAAGCGTTGGCGCTTGGGAAGGCTTCCGAAGAAAGTTAGTGTGGTCAGGAGACAAAGCGGCACAGAGAGAAAACACGCAAACATGTTTGCGCCAGTGTAGAGCCCCGTTGGCAAAGTGTTTTGCACGCCGAGGAAATCGCCGAAGCCGGAGAGCTTGGCGAAACCGGTCTTGTAAGCCTGCCATTCCGCTTCGTCAGGCCCTGCAAACCAGAGATAATTTCCAGTGGTGTATTGCGCAATTCCGAGAACGGCATTGGCCACGGCGAAGACACATCCCAGTGTGATGAGCGTGTGAATTTGTTTCTTATCGACACCTGCCTGCAAGAAAACCGAAAGAAAAAGGAACGGCAGCATTAGGTCTCGATAGACACTAGCGGCGTGCGCCGTGTTGTATTCAAAAAAGATTGCTGGAAAAGCCAGAATAGCCAGCAACAGAATCAGAGTTCGCTCTGGATAAATTTTCTCCGATCCTCCAATCCGTTTCCCCGCCCACGCGCGCGCCAAACAAACGAGCAGCACGACAAAAAAAGACAGCTCCGAGAGATCGACGCTGAAACTGCTAAAGCGAAGGCGATATTCAAAACTCAAAAGCAGAGGCAAGAGGTAGATAAGACGAGAGGGGCTGGCTGCAACCCAAAACAGAGCTGCGCCAAATGCGATAATGACAACCGGAGTCGCCAGTAACATGATTCAGGCCACCATCATTCCGGCGATTTGCGCGCCGCGGACACGCCAATCCCACTCTTGGACCATGACTTTGCGTGCGATTTCGCCCAGGAAGCGGCGCCGCTCCGGTGCGTGGAATAACGCCACGATCTCTCCGGCAAACTCTTCATCCAAATAACCCGCCAGTATGCCTACATCGCTTTTGCGAAAGAGCGTCTCCACCTCTCCAACGGGATTTGTCACTGTGGCTCGGCCTGCCGTCAAAAAATCCAAAATCTTTGTAGGCCATCGCGCGCGGTCGTTCAGGCTGTCTTCCAAAGGGCAGATGCAAACATCCGCGCATCCCAAAACCCAGGGATAATCTTCATCGCTTACCCAACCCATCCGGCTGATGCGGTGATCGATCGCCAGTTGCTCCGCCAATTCCCATGCCGGGCGCGCAACGTTTCCAACCAACAAGAAAATAGATTTAGGCGCTTGCCGGAGTACTTCACCAAAAATCCGCATCTCGCGGCACATGTCTCCGTTGCTAACCGCAACGACTATCGGCGCATCCTCCGGCAGGCCGAACCGCTTGCGTGCCGCTCTCTTGCTCAGCGGTACGATGTACTCCGTTGGCGCGCCATTAGGGATGTGCGCCAATCTTTCCTTGGGGATGCCGATTGCGAGTGCGCGGCCTTGAAGCACTTTGGACGTCACGCTCACACCCGCCGCGCGGAAGCGAATCCTCTCTTCCAGGTAGGAATCGATGCGGTGAGCAATCTTCCAGCCGCGGAACCAGTTCGAGCTGCCGCCGAACCAGTCGCACCAGTCCGAATAAAACGCATACTGTTTTCGCCGCTGTGTGAAATACACCGGCCAGGAAACATTGGGCTGATATTCAAATCCGAAGACAGCGTCGTAGTGGCTGGTTTCCAGTTCGCGCGTCCGGCCCCAGATGTCCAGCAGACCCCATCCTGTACCGGGCAAGAAACGATTGCCCCATGCCGGCCCCTCCATCAACCGTATCCATGGTCCCGCGCCACGCGGCTCGCTGAATTCGCCGACCCAGTCACGCTTATAGGAAATCGCAGGGCGAAAACGCGAAGTGCGAGATACCGTCGCCAGCGTAACTTTGTGCTGCGCGCGTGCCAGTTCACGACAAAAATAAAACGCGCGAAGATATGTGCCAACTCCCTTCTCGGTAAAATTCAAAGCCAGAATCCGCATCAAAGACACTCCTGCATCAGGGAGCCGTTCGTGTAAACGGTTTGACTCCCCCGAGTTTTTTTTCGGCCTGCACTTTTCTGTTACTTGCCGCTGCCCCTGCCAGGCTTGCCGCTTTTTTTCGCTTACGCTCGAGCGCTGCGCCCAGAAGAGCCAGAGGCTCCTCGACGAAATGACGTTGCAGCTTTTTCTCCTGCCAAATGCGAATTTCTTCCTGCAAATCCCGCGAAGCTTGCACGCGTCTCACGCGCTTCGGCAGTTCTTGAAGATCGCCGCACAAAGCTAGGGGGTGGCAAAGCAGCCGGTGATAAGGTTTGTCTTGTTCTCCAAAGCAAATACATCCGAGAGAGGCTGCGTCTGCCAGGCCTTGGCCCGCGCCGCTTCCCCTCCCCAGGCACAAGTAGTACTTTTGCCGGCCGAGTTCGCGTAAAAACTCCGCAGCATCGCCCCAGCGCGGCGGATCCTCTCCGTGATATAGACCCATGGAAAAGGAACGGAACGCCACGGGCAATTGCAATGCTTCTTCAAGACGCTGGGCGGCTGCCTTGATCGTCTCTACGCTGTTCCCATTGGCCGCCGCGCTCAAGATGGAGAGCGTCCGCCAATCCGCCCAAACAGCTTCTTTGCGTTCGGTAGCCGAGAACAGCGCACGAATCGATTTCGGGTCTCGGATATACGGAAAGGAAATGGCCTGGGGCAAACTGCCAAGCAACTCCGGAGCGTCCATCATGTGCGCGAGGAACAAATCAGCGTTCCTCATCGGGCGACGAAGAGAGGAGCGATACCGTCGATCCCAATGTTCGACAACAAAATATGCAAACAGCGTGTGAGAACTGCTGGGGAAGTCCAGAATCGGATCGTTAGTGATCACCAGATCGTACGAATCGTAAGGAATGTCGCCAGGTGCGATGACCTTTTGCGTGTACTTCCGCACAATGTCCGCACTACCGCTCCGCTTCAGCACCGAATCATAGGTATAGTCTGTGTTGACTTGTTGCGGAATGATGTACCAGTCCGCTTCGAAGACTAGAGTCATCTCCCAGTGCAATACCCGGCTGGGCCAAATCCGAAATAATGCTTCTGGTGACGTATCTTCCCAACGAATGCTAGACCACGGGCCAAAGGTGTCCAGCACCTGCTTGACGATCGCGACCTTCATGCTTTCTCCACGCCCAAAAATATTTCGGTGTACCGCGGGTGTGTTTTCTTGACGGCCACCATCATCGCGTCATAGCTCTCGCCCGTTTTTCGCCGACGGACGGCCTTTGACTCTGGCTCCAAAATAAAGAGTTCATACCCGAGTTCTTCCAGCTGCCACATCAGTTCAACCGGATGGTAGTGAAATCCCGCCGTGCACCAGCTATAGCCTTCATAGAGAATGAGTGGAGCGTCAGGTCGCTTGAGCAGTTTTCGGCCGCCGCGGAACACCAGCAATTCCGCTCCTTCTACATCCACTTTCATCACGTCAACGTTCGCAATGTTTTCTCGCGCCACAAAGTCATCCAGAGTGATCGTCTGCACCACTTCACGTCCCACAACTTCGGAATCACTATGGCTGGGGTCTTGGAGTGAGTTCAGAGCATCCTTCAGCTCTGCATTGACATACAGCTTGGCTTGGCCGTTTTGGTCGCTTAAGGCCACACGGACAGCGCGCACCATTGCGAGTTCATTTTTCAAAAGATTTTTTTCCAGGATCGCGAAAGTCGATGGGCAAGGCTCGAACGCATAAACAGCAGAAAGCTGGCCTAAGAGTTTTTCTCCCGCGGCCAAGCTGAACAATCCAATATTGGCGCCGATATCGAAAAAGGTCATTCCCTCCTGAAGTACTCGTAGAATGAATTCCAGTTCGGCGCGTTCGAAACGCATACCCGACCAGATATGAAACGCTATGGTGCCTTCCGGGACAATTTGAAACTTGACATCGCTCGCGCTTACTCGAATCGCTGCGTTTCTCGTCACGAAATTGCGCGCCTTGAATGCCAGCGCCAGGCCATCCCGGTACCACAGAAATAATCTTCCTGATATTCGTTTTCGAATTGTTCGCAGCACTCCTAGCGGGGTTAAGAAAGCAAACATTCTTCGCCACTTTTCGAGCGGAGCGCCGACAAACACAGGCAGTTCAATCAGCCGCATAGGCGTTCCTTTTGAAAAGCGGTTTCGAGGCACGAACATCCCATAGAAAATAGAAACTACACGCCGAAAGGAGCAGAGCTACAAGTCCGATGGAGACTTCGAGCCCCGCGTGCGTGTCGAGCAATGCCGTTAGTCGGCTGCCTGCCACGGCCAGCGCCCACATCCCGGCGGCAAAGCCACAGGTCCGCAGGTCGAATGGAAGTGGGTAATACCGCCTGCCGAATGCAGTCATCAGACAAATGCTTGCCGCCAAAGCTGTGGACCAAGCGATGGCTGCACCTAGCGCGCCAAGCCGCGGCACAAGTAAATAATTCAGGACAATGCAGAGCGTTGTAGCCGCTGTGGTTAGTGGGCCGAGCCACTTCGTTTTGTACTTGAGATAGATCGGCAGACTGCTCCAGTACTCCAGCAAACGAAACACCACTGGCAACAACAACCATGGCAGTAACTTTTGAACTCCCGCGTAAACTGGACCCGCAAAAACGCGAATCAGAAATGGCCCAAATAGAATGGTCATCGCGGCAAGAAGAGAAGCCACCAGCAATGCGTACCCAATAATCTTTGTGTAGGTAATTGCGGCGTTCGGTCGGTGCGCAATAGGAAACGCAGCCCCTGCCCACGCGCTTCCAAATGGCTGCAGAAAACCCATCGAAAGAATGTTCGTGATTTTGATTCCCACCGTGTAACGGCCCACTTCTGCAAGGCTTTGAAACCGCGCCAGGAAATACCGGCCGGAAGCATCCAGCAACAAAGCCATTAACGCGCTCCAAACGAGCGGGAACCCGTAGCGCAGCATGGGACCGAGCAACTCCTTGCGCACACGGAGTTGCATCCGCGGCACGCAAAATATGAGAAGAATGAGCACGCACGCTCCGTCGCCAACCATCCAGCAGCGCAGCACGCCTCGCACGCCTTCGCCATGCAACGCTACGAACCAATAGCCGGCTGCCACCAAAACCATCAAACGCGTAGTTGCCGACAAAACGTACGCCACTGGCCGTTGAGCTGCTTGCAGGCTGCTGAAGAAGATGCCTTGTGCGTTTCGGAATAAGACCAGTGGAATAAATATCCATGCCGTTCGCCTATTCCCGCCGATCCATTCCCTACCCAGAGGTCCATTCATCACCACCGCGAGAATCGTCCCTCCAATCACAGCTGCCACCAATCCTGCGGTTACACTTGATGCAAGAATCTCTCCGCGCCGGGAGACTTCCGTCTCCGCGTACCACCGCAGGTACGTCGTACCCAAGCCCATCTGCGTCATGGTTACGGTAATGAGCAGCGAAATCTCGATCAGCGCGTAGGCGCCAAAGTCCGAAGACGTAAGAAAACGCGTGTACATCGGAACCAGGACGAGATTGCCCAAACCCAAAAGGACTGCCCCTGCTAGATAAATCATGGAATCTTTTGCCAACGGGTAAAGCGTCGCAAGTAGGGGATGCCCACCTATCAATTTCTGCATTCGGCCCCATTGAGAAAAATTTGAACCTATCCCCGGTGCCGATCTTTCCGTCCTCGGCAAGCTCACTGGCCTTCTCCCGTGAGCACTGCTGAAAACGTTCGCAAGAGAATGTTCAGGTCCAGGCGCAAGGTCCAGTTTTCGATGTACTCGAGGTCCAGAACCATGTTGGTGTCGAAAGAAGGATCGCGCCGCGCAGTTACTTGCCACAGCCCCGTGACCCCGGGTTTCACATCAAGGCGGCGCAGATGTTCGATGGTATAGCGCTCGAAGTCGTCCACCGGGTGTGGGCGCGGCCCCACCAGACTCATCTCCCCGCGCAGTACATTCAAGAGCTGTGGAAGTTCATCCACACTAAATTTTCTCAGCCACCTTCCACAGCGGGTAACACGGGGATCGTTCTCCAACTTGAAAATCGGACCATTACGCTCGTTTATCTCGCGAAGCGTGTCCTTCTGTGCTTCCGCTTCTTCGACCATCGTTCTCAACTTGAAGCAGCGGAATTTTTTTCCTTTTTTCCCTACACGCATAGCCGGATAAAAAACCGGGCCGTGCGAATCGCAGCGAATCCAGATGGCAGCGAACGCCAGCATTGGAGCCGTCAGTAAAAGGGCCCCCGCAGCCCCAAGCAAATCGAGGCCGCGCTTCACCGCTAGCCCGAATGCCGGAATCGGCTCGCCATGCAGCTCGATCACCGGGAACCCTCCGATGGTTTCCACCGGAGCGCGCCAACCCAATCCGTCGTAGAGATCGGGCACGACGTTCAAGCTCAAACGCAGACGCCGCGCCTCGAGAAAAATCTCTTTGACCATTTCACGGTCCGCGGGAAGCGTCACAAACAACTGATCTGCAAATTGGCCCAAAGCGACTTTCCGCAAATCGAGTACCGATCCCAATACGCGTGCATCTCCGTTTGGATGCGGATCCAAAAACCCGCAGACTTGGTAACCCAGTTGTCTGTTCTCCTCGAGCCACGCCGCCAGCGCTCTCCCCAGTTTTCCTGCCCCCACAATGAGCACCCGCGAAACGCCCTCGCCGCGCTCAGCCCTACGCAGTACGTAACGCCGCTTCGCGCATCGCCAGCCTGCGAGTGCACCGGCATTCCATGCCCCGGAGCAAACCACCACAAGTCTCGAAATGTCTTTATTCCCAGAAGTGAAAATAAATAGCACCAGGAGTGCCGTAGCGAGCCCGACTGCTCTTACAACGCTCGCGCTTTCTTCCCAAGCGCTGCGTTCCCGTCCTGTGCGATACAAATCCTGGCTCATGCAAGCCACTACCACGAGCCCGGCGTAGAGAAGCAAAAAGCCTGGGTAGCTGGCGGACAATACCTGCTGCAAGAGGTTTGCCGGCGAATGATCGATTCGAGAAAAAGGGTTCGCCAAATCAAACCGCAGCCAGAAAGCAATCGCTCCACCCGCACAAACCAATGCAAAATCAATCGCCACATACGCAGCCTGGCGTACGAGCCCGTATTGGTTGCGAGCGGACTTAGCGGGTCTCGAAAGATATTTCGTGCCAGGCAACCACATCTCCGGCGCACGTTCGTGCGCAGGCTCCGCATTCGTCACGTATGGTGCTCGAGTCCGGCGCGTAGCTGTTCCGTTCATGTCTCTTTTATCCGAGGCTGTTTCTTGCAGTGCTTCCCAGATCAGGCCCGTCGGAAGATTTTTCTTCGTCCAGGGCGCGTTGCGAGTTTCTTGTAAAGTTCGCGCGATTCCGCGCTCGCGCCAGCATTTGCAAAAACGCTGCCGCCGCCGGAACTGCTCGCAGAGTGTCGGCGCGAAGCGTTCCTACAATTTCCGAAGCAAATTGTTTTCCAGGATCCTGCGGATCGATTTCGTGCCAAGCCTGCCGGACGAAAATCCAGGCGCACATCGCCAGGAATGAAGACGTGGCGCCAGCCACTGTCAAAAGTCCTCGCGGTGGAAACGATTTCTTCGTCGGCACTACCGCTGCGTCCAGCACTTTGACGCTAGGTACTTCTTTGACTTCCTGCACTTTAGCCAGTTCATACTGCTGCGTTAGCAGCTCGTAGACGGTTTCCTGAATTTTTGTCTGGCGGTACAGATCGGCGTACGTCACGCCAAGTAGCGGAAGCTGGCGGATAGCCGGATACAACGAAGCATCCGTTTCTGAAGACGGTGCCGCCGACGTTCCGCTCTCTCCCCCCATTTTTCCGAGCTGGGTACGCAACTCCGTCACCCGCGCCTTAAGAGCGCGCACCCGTACGTTCTGGTCGGTATACATCGCTTCCAGACCGTGAAGCTCAGCTTCTGCAGCGATCAACTGTCCTTCCAGCGTTGCTGCAGCTTCCACCATGGCTTTGCTTTGCGCCGGAATATCGATGGCCGTGTTCTTGCTCGCAAAGATGCTGAACTTCTGCGCTGCGCTGTCGAGATCCTGCTTCACTGCGCGAAGTCTCTCTTCAAGGAAAACTCGTTCGCGCCGTGCCGAAGACGTGCTTACCTGCTCGACGAGCCGGTCGAGTTCGTCGACATACGCTTGCCCCATCCCAGCGGCGAGCCGCGGATCGTGATCCGTCACTGTCACAGCGATAATTCCGCTTTTGTGGTCCTCCACAATGCGGGTATGCGCGGCAAGCGCCGCGCGCGCGTCTTCCATTTTTCCCGCGTGATATGCGCGTCGCAGCTCGAATTGATCGATCAGGCGGTCTTGCACCGTGCGGCTTTCCAGAATCCCAACGAACAGCGCGCCGGAGTTTTTTACTCCCAACAAATCACCAGCTGCTCCTCCGAGCCCTCCAGTACGTCCCGCCAACGCCGACAGCATGGCCATCCCCGAACTCGACTGGCCATCCGGGGGCATCAGCTGCGTCGTCGCTTCATATCGCGATGGAATCAGGAACGCGAGACCCAGGCTCACCATTGCGCCGAGTACAAACGCTGCGAATAGCAGCTTGCGCGCTTCCCAAAACAGACGAAGCCGTGCCACAAGCCGCTGGCGCGAATTGCGCGTTCCGTCCCCGGCTGCTTCGTTTTCCAACGGTGTTGTCAACATGCTCACGCTTTTGCGGTGCCCCTTCCTTTTTTCCTCAAGGAGCGCATCTTATTGCCGCGCCGCGGCTTCACTGAATCGCCACGGCGGCAGCCAGTGCTCCGGCTTGAGCGATCTGCGCAATGGCCACCAGATTTTTCCAAACGTTGCTACCCACCGTCGCGCGTTCCGGAACCATAATCGTGTCCCCGGGGCCAATAATCGAAGACTCCACTCCTCCGGACCACATCCCGCTATTGCCGCTGGTCACCGAACCGCTTGCGCGAATAATGAAAATCGCTTTCTTGTTGGCAAGTCCTGTTGCTCCGCCGGCACGAGACAAATACCAAGCCGTGTTTTTTCCAGGCGTGTAGGTGATAGCGTTCGAGTTGTAAACCTGGCCGACAATCAAAACGAACCCAGGCTGTTTGGGAATTTCGAGAGTATCTCCGGCGCGCAACTCGATGTCGTCCGGAGACCCAGGAAAATCTTTCTGGCTTATCCGGATGTGTACGACCAGCCGTCCGCTAACTGGCGCTCGCCGCAGCCCATCTATTACGCGCTGGCGCTGTTGCACGGCGGCCTGCTGCAGCGCCGCTTCCTCCGAACCGCTGGTGGTCACAGCTGTCTTCACCACCGTCGATTCCTGCTCTAATCTCTGGATCAGCGCCTGCCTGCTTTGTTCTTGCATCTTGCGCACTTCAATGCGCTCAAACACTGCAGCTGGGGGGTAGGCAGATGGCAACATCCCACCCGCTCGGCGAAGGAGCGAACTCAATCGTTCACCGGGCTCGATTCCGTAAACACCCGGCTTCAACACTTCGCCATGCAGCGTTACCGTCGCTCCCATATCTTTCCAGCGCGTCTGTTGAGGCACCGTCAGCACGTCGCCGTCGTTCAACAAAACGTTCGCGTTCGCGTCGCCGACCAGCGCGCTCGTCAAATCTACTGTTTGCTCTCCAGACGGCCGCGCCGCAGCGCCTTCCAAAACCGCGTAATGCACCAAATCGGCGCTTTCCGGATTCGCGCTTCGCAAAAAACCGCCAGCGGAACGGACCAAGTCCGACACTCGCATATCCGAAGCCAACGGATAGCGTCCCGGCCGGGCGACTTCTCCTCGTACGTAGACGCTCGGTGGATTTACTTTCTCGGGTTGACGGTGGACAAGTATTCTGTCTCGCGGTTCCATCAATATGTTGTTCAGAGGGTCACCTGCCAGTGCTTCGCGAAGCGAAATACTGAACACTTTTGTTGTTCCATCCGGCAGGGCGCGGAAAAGCTGTGCCGATTCCAGCCAGCTATCCGGCGTAATGCCGCCTGCCTGGTAGACGGCGTCGCGCACGTGCTCTTGCCCGGAAACGCGGTAATGCCCGGCAGCGCGGACTTCTCCCATGACCGCGATTTCTGGCGCAGCTTCGAGATCGTACCGTCCGAAAATGCGCACTGTGTCAAGCGCCTCAAGCTTTGGCGCGTTTTCTGGATTATCGAGCGCCGTTGCGAGGTTGAAGCTTTCCACGACTGGCCGATTATCCGGCTGGGTAATGCGAACAATCTCCGCGTACCGCTCCGCGGGCTCCGGCAAGAGCTCTTTGTAGGAAGACACCAGATCCGTCACTTTCATCCCGTCGTGAAACGAATACTTCCCCGGGCGCAGTACGTGCCCCTCGAGATAAACACTTGCGGTGTTGTACGGGGCAATGGGGAAAATATGAATTTCGTCGCCGTCTTGAACACCGAACTTTTCAAATGCCGCTCGCAAAGAATCTTTGTCGCTCGTTTCTCCCGCATCCAGGCTCAACATCGTCCGCGTCTGATGTGCTTCCATGCGCTGCACTTCGATGTGCCGCAGCGCAGCAGCAGGCAGGATGCCTCCCGCAAGTTCCAGCAGCTCATTCAAATTCTTTTCGCCGTGAAGTTCGTAAACCGCCGGCCGCCGCACCATTCCTTCGACTGTGACGGTTGGCCCGAGCGGTGGCACGCGCAGCGAATCGCCGTTCTCAAGACGCTTCAAATCTCCCCGAATGCCATGCAACAAGAGATCGTAGGCATCAACTTGTTCGAGCAGAACCTTCCCGCGATAATGCTCGATACCTCGCAACGACCCGCGCGTTGTCACTCCACCGGCCGCAAAAAGTGCATTCAGCGGCGTCGAAAGAGAACTCACGTCGTATGCCCCCGGTGCAGCGACCTCTCCAACTACATAAACGCGCACGCTTCGAAGCCGAAGCAGAGAGACGTCTACGGAAACGTCGCGAAATTGCGTTCGCATCACACGCTGCACTGATTCCTGCACTTCTCCGAGCGATTTTCCGGATACCAGCAACGGTCCGGCCTCCGGCAGGAGCAGCCGTCCTTCGCGGTCTACCGTTCGAAACAGTCTTTGCGAAACTCCACCCCACAAATCGATTGAGAGACCATCTCCTGGTCCGACCACATAATCCGGTCCGGCCGGTAGATCCATCGGCAACGCGCCAGTGTTTGCTCGGTCGTGCTTAAAAACGTCTAACCCAAAGCGCTCTGAATGTTGGATTGGAGCGGAAGCCTGAACATATAGGTCATACAATGAAGGTGCATCCGCATAAGGGTTTGGCCGGTGCACCATTCGAACGGGCTCGAGTGTCGCCTCTGCAAACTCGGAAGTTGCCGCGTTGGAAACCATATGCTCTCCATTGTTGCGGCTCGTGCGTGTACCCGAATAATTTTCTGCCTCGGAAAACGATGCTCGCGTTGATGGAGCGAACTCGACAGCAGTGCTCGAGATTGAGCCCTCACTCTCCCGCGATCCTCCTCTTGTGCGTGGATTCGTGGAACTGTTCGAGGCGTCGAAGATTCCTTGCGGGGCGGAGGTGAGCAGCGTCTCGCCTGTTTCGGAAGCGGATAAATCAGCGCGAAGTTCTCGCGGCGCCTGCGGCGTGTCCGTCCGCGATGGTGCCGTTGGGTAGCTTTCATACGGATTCGGCTGCTCCGCGGGACGAATTGGCTGTTCCTCCATCTCCAGCGGAGAAGAGGTACGGCTCGATTCCCGCGCAAGAAAATCGCAGTCGTACGAAAACTCGGGACCGCACGCCGCAGTCTGGGTCATAGGAGGAAACTTGCGCGGCTCAGCGTTGGTCTCCACTGCGTGCGCGATGGCAAACGCGCGGTCTTGCAATACAAGGCTACGCTCGGCGGCAAGTTCGGAATCCGGATTAACCTTTGGCAGCAGATAACCGTATCTTTGTAATAGTCGCGTCGCGAGCACCCGCGCTCGCAAGTCTTCGTTCAGTCGCTCAATGACCGCTGCGTCCGTCAGATCGGTCTCATCCAGTAGTTGCCCGGCCGCAGCTGCGTCTCGCGCCAAAAGCCGCTTAAACTCCACCATCAACCCGGCATCCCTTTTCAAAAATTCCAGGATCTCCTCAGCTGTGGCGGCCACGTGGTCAAGATTGTCCGCGGCCAATTCTGGAGAAGCTCGCATGCCGCGACCCGCCGGTTGTTGCAAGGTTTGCTTACCGGTTTCTCGATTCCTTCCCGGTTCGCTACCAAGAGCGGGTTCTTGGGCGAAAGCGTTACTAAGGCCCACAAGGCAAATGCTCAATCCAAAGAGGAAACGGATTAGCCTTCGGCACTTGCTCGAACACCCTCTCCACATGCTGAACGAACTCGTTCTCATCAAGATACTTCTCTCCCCGCTCTCGTCGTTTTGCCCCGCATCACTTCCAGAAGCGCTTCTTCGCTCGTTTCCATCGTTGTCGAATGAATCTCCATCGATGCCCAGTAGAAAATTCCAATGTTCGTGTTGGGCGCCACCGCGATAATCCGAAGCCCCGGAAACTTTTTCAAAAGCTGGTCGCACAGCGGCGGGCGCCGCTTCGATTCATCCAGCGCTATCAGCAGAAAATCAGGTTTCGTCTGCGCCACCTGCGAGGGGACGTCCAGCTCGTTCTCCACTTCTCCTACGATGCTGATTCCCTCTTGCTCTGATAGGGTCGACAGCACCAGCTCCCGCAATAGCCGGGGACGGTTGGCCACCAGAACGCGGATGCTCGTTTCCATGGTCCCCCCTCCCGTGCTCGAGAATCCTAGAGGGGTTTGTGCTTTCAGGGCAGGCTGCAAAGAGTACGGGGCATGCGGTACTGCTATGTCTTGGTGAGTACTCTGAAGGTAGGACTGGTTGGGGTACTAAATTAGTATTTTGCCGCGCCGTCCTGCGTTGCTATCGTGCTTACCTGCTCCGCGGGTAGCATCGGTCGTATTGAGAAAAAATTGTGCCGGCACGGCACGCATCGCGCGGCAGGCAGTCCCAGCCAACGCCACACCACGGATGTAATTCCAAGAACTTTCTCTGCGGCGATTCGCTGCAGTTCCAGGTTGCCGCAATTGCCGCATCGCGTATAAAGAAAGTGCCGCAGAGGTATTGCTCGCGCGTGAAAGCGCGTTTCACAAGCCGTACAACGCCATGGAATTACACCCACTGCGCTGAACAAATATTCGGAAAGGGACCGCCGCCTCGACCGCCGGCACGCCCCGCGTTGACACGATGGACAGTTCATCGAAAAATTCTGGCAGGTCCTCTTCGCAAGAGGATAGAAGAAGTGCCCTGTTTCGGCAAGAGGCTGTCGCCTCAAAGTCACCTAACAACGTACAATAGGAACCGTCATGGCCGATTACACTGAAGATCACGCTCGCGCGGGCATAGAAACAAAATTACCCAAGCTCGACGCTTGGCCCAATCAATACCCCGGCTACGTCATTACGACGCGCTTTCCGGAATATACGTCCGTTTGTCCAAAAACCGGAATGCCCGACTATGGCACTATCACCATTCAATATATGCCTCGTAAGAGCTGCATCGAGCTCAAGGCTCTCAAGATGTACCTTCTCGCCTATCGCGATCTCGGCATCTTCTATGAAAATGCCGTGAACAAGATTCTTCATGATATTGTCGATGCAATTCGTCCGGAGTGGTGTGTGGTGCGCGGCGAATTTACGCCCCGCGGTGGTTTGACCACTTCGATATTTGCTCGCTGGCCAGAACGCTCCCCAAGCCGAAAGGCCCATGGGAAAGCGCGAACACAGCGAGGCAAGTCCCGCTGACAGTGCCGTAGACACGGCGCGAGTTGCGGTAGATAATTTTACAGGCATCCAGAACCCAGGCTGGAGCCATGACTGAGGAGGGGGAATGAGTATTTCTCCAAATGTGCCGAGTCCGGAAGAGTCGTATCGTTACGAATCCACGGGAACACCGCGCTGGATCGCGGCGCTCTTCGTCGTTCTTGCTGTTGTTATAGCCGCGCTTGGATATGTCGGCTATTCCGGGATCACCCGGCTTGAGCAAAGCCTCGCCAAAGAGCAGGACCAGGACAAAGTCCTGACCGCCCAGCTCGAGCAAGCCAATGCGCGTCTCGCCGATTTGAAGGGGCATATCGAAGTTACCGAACAAAAAATGGGCATGACCGTTGCGGAGCTGGCGCAGGCCAAGAGCCGCGCGGAATCCATCCGCAAGGAACAGGTGGAAGCGGATCAGAAGCTCACCGCCCAACTGTCTCAGGTTAAGAAGGAAAGCCAGGAACAAATTGGCGCCGTGGCCACCGAAGTTGGCGGAG
Organism: uncultured Acidobacteriota bacterium; assembly: GCA_963784015.1. Classification (GTDB taxonomy): domain Bacteria; phylum Acidobacteriota; class Terriglobia; order Acidiferrales; family UBA7541; genus Acidiferrum. Next base: position 209,196 of record CAWAPX010000013.1, on the reverse strand, counting down.
CGAAAAAGGATTTGGAAGCAACGAAAAGTGATCTTGAAGTCACCAAGGGCAAACTGGAGCGTGTCACCGGCGACGAAGGCGTCATGAGCGGTCTCATCGCTCGCAACCACGACGACCTGGAAGAATTGAAGCGCCGCGGCGACCGCAACTACTATGAATTCACGCTCACAAAATCTAAGAACGGCCAAAAGGTCGGGCCGACGCAGCTTACTCTTAGCAAGACCGATCCCAAGAAATCCAAGTACACCTTGACCGTTTTGGTGGACGACCGCACCATCGAAAAGAAGGACAAGACCGCCGGCGAACCTATACAGTTTTACGTCAAAGGCGCCTCTAGAATGTCTCCTTACGAAATCGTGGTTTTCGACGTCGGCAAGAACCAAGCTACTGGTTATCTTTCTACACCCAAGGAACAAGGTGCGAGCGCCGCTCCTGCTGCAGCGCCAGCGGCAGCGCCGGCCGCGGCTCCGACAAAGCCCTCCTAGCGCAAGCGTCGGCTTAGGCTAGGTAGAAATCGCAAGCCCTGTTCCGCGTTCTGGAAACTTTGCGCGGGACAGGGCTTCTGTCTTTCTCGCCGCCATTCTACGATGCCAAATCGGGCTATGTTTCTTTCTTCTCGATGCCGCGCAATTTTCTTTACCCTTTGCACTCTACTGCCTGCTCCATCCTGTCTTCCGCAACAGCCAGCCCAATCGACTCCGAATATTCGCATCAGCGTGGACCGCGTAAATGTCGGAGTCATCGTCACGGACACTCATGGCCAGTTCGTCAGCGGTCTTCATCGCGAGGACTTCCACCTGTTCGACAACGGAGTCGAGCAACCCATCACGGATTTCCTCACCGTGGACGAACCCGCCCAGATTCTGCTCCTCATCGAAGCTGGTCCAGCCGTGTATCTCATTGAAGGGGGCCATCTTCAAGCGATCCATGCCCTCCTCGATGGTCTCTCGCCCGGCGACCGCGTCGCCATCGCCCGCTACAACGAAGGTCCAGAACTCATACTGGAATACACTCCAGACAAACGTACCGCCGCGGCTGCACTGGACCAGTTACGTTTCAATCTTGGATTCGGCCAGCTAAATCTCGCCTCCAGCCTCTCCAACGCTCTCGATTGGCTCGCCCACGTTCCGGGAAAGAAATCTCTGGTTTTGCTTTCGACGGGGTTCGATACTTCTCCTTCCGGCGCCGGGCAGAACCTTCTTGCCCGCCTCGAATCTACCGACGTCCGCGTGCTGGCTATCTCTCTTGGCGGCGAACTGCGCGTCACACAACCGCCGGATAAAAAACATTCGAAAAAGGGCGCGGCTCCTTCGGACAAGGCGCAGATAGCCGCTGAAGGCTTTGCCCAGGCCGACGAAGAATTGAAAGCCATTGCAAAAGCCAATGGAGGCCGCGCCTACTTCCCTGAAACCAACAAGGATTTTACTGCCGTTTTCACCCAGATCGCACAGCTCGTTCGCCACGAATACAACCTAGGCTTCGTTCCGCCCGCGCGCGACGCAAAGCTACATTTGATCGACGTTCGCGTCACCGGCACCATCCCCGTGAACGCTCCGAGCACCGCTTCCGATCCATCAACTACCTCTCCCTATCGCATCGATCATCGCCAAGCCTACATAGCTCCGCCCCCGGAGTAGGACAGACACTCTTGTCTGTCCGCCTTTTGCTCTCTTGACAGACCTCCGCCCTATCAATTTCTGTAAAGCTGAATTTTGCGTGTTTTGGAATCTCGGAAGAAATGCTATTCGAACTGTTTCAGCGTCTTTGCCATCTCTATCAACTTCTCATTCATCACGCCAAAAACCGTTCCCGCCTCAAACGTCCCATCCTCATTTCGCCGTCCAGCCGCCGACTTCGTCAAAATCTCAATCCCTTGCTCTATCCTGCGCACCGGCCAAATGTGAAACTTCCCCGCCGCCACCGCGTCCATCACGTCTTCACGCAACATCAAGTCCTCGACGTTCGACTCCGGCATGATAATGCCTTGCGTCCCCGTCAGCCCTTTAATCCGGCATACATCGAAAAACCCCTCGATCTTTTCGTTGATCCCACCGATGGCCTGAATGTCTCCCTGCTGATTCATCGAACCCGTCACTGCAATATCCTGCCGCAGAGGAATTCCGGAAAGCGCCGAAGCTAAGGCATAAATTTCCGTCGAGCTTGCGCTGTCGCCATCCACTCCCGAATACGATTGCTCAAAGCAAATGCTGGCCGCCAGCGATAGGGGTTTGTCCTGCGCAAACAGGCTTCGCAAATACCCGGAGATGATGTGTACGCCTTTATCGTGAAACCGCCCGCTCAAATTTGCTTCGCGTTCGATGTTGATAATCCCGGCCTTGCCCAGGGCTGCGGATGCCGTAATGCGCACCGGCTTCCCAAACGAATACCCGCCGATTTCCAGCACGCTCAGCCCATTCACCTGCCCCACGCGCTCTCCAGCTACATCGACAAGCAGCGTGCCCTCTTCGATCATTTCGCGGATGCGCGTTTCAATCAGGTTATGCCTCTCCATCTTCGAAGCCAGCGCATCCCTAACGTGCGCAGCGCGCACAACTCTCTCGCCGGCAGCCGCGGCAGCGTAATGCGCCTCGCGCGCCAAATCCGCAATATCGACAAACCGCGCTGTTACTTTGTTCCGCCGCCCCGCTTTGCGAACACCATACTCGAGCATCGCCGCAAACGCCCCACGATCGAATGGATAAAGACCCTCTTTCTCGGACAGCGTGCGCAACCTCCCCGCATATTCGGCAATGACGCCGTCGCTCATCGGCATCTCTTCGTCAAATTCCACGCGCACTTTGAAAATCTTCTGAAAATCTTCTTCATACTCATACAACATCTCGTACAGCTGCCGGTCGCCGATCAAAAGCACCTTGACGTTTATCTCCACCGCTTCCGGTTTCAGCGCGCTTCCGCCGAATGGATAGAACATCTCCAGCGGCTGAATTTCCAGCCGGTTGTGATTCAAAGTCCTCTTCAGCGCCCGCCAAACTCCAACCTCTGAGAGCGCTTCCAGCGAGTACATGATCAAAAATCCGCCATCCGCCCGCAGCAGCGAACCGCCGCGCAAATCCATGAAGTCGCTCGTCCATCCACCGCGCGTGTCATAAGCTCGCTGAATCGTCCCAAACAAATTGGCGTATGTTGGCGTGGTCTCGAAAATGACCGGGGATTCCTCATCGTCGCCATGCGCCAAAATCACGTTGACGCCATACACGCGGAACGGATCGCGCTCCGGCCCGCCCGATCCCGGCATCTTCGGCAACCCATCGGGCGCATCGCCTTCTGACTCGCCTTCGCCTTCCCGCTCTTTAAAAGGATCGAGATTGTCCAACAAGTGATGCCGCACTTCTTCGAGATACTCCGCGACGTTCGTCCCTGGATATTTTTCCTTCAATTCTTCAATCACTCCATCGACCAATACCGACGCCGCCTCTTGCTCCAAATAGCTCAGCTCGCTCGCCAATTCCCTCGATAGCGTTAAAGTCTTCCGGTAAACAACGGTGAACTCTTGTCGAAACTGTTCGTACTTTCTCTCAATATCCTCCGCCACCGTCGACTCAAGCTTCCCTTCATGCACCATCTTCGAAATATCCTCGATGGGCACCATCTGTCCATCGAGCACCGGAAAAATCTCCGGTAACGCCACCGCTCCCACTTGCATGTGCCCCAGCGCAAATTGCTCTCGCGCAATTCGCCGCGTAAAATCGTCCATCAACTCTTTTTCACGCACAGTAAACCGCTCAACAATCCTTCCCTTTTGTCGCTGAAAAGGCTCGCCCTCGAACACCTGCGGAATCCGCCGCCGCAGAAAATCAATCCCCGCCTGCATATCCTTTTTGAACGCGTTCGCTTGTCCGCGAGGCAATGAAAGCAGTCTCGGCCTGTCCGTAATCTTGAAATTGTTGACGTAGCATCGATCTAGGGAAGGTTTTGTTCGCGGGTGCAAGTCCTCGATCATCTTGGCGATGGTGCCGCCCCTGCTCGTTCCCGCCAATCCGCAGACAAATACGTTGTAACCAGGCGCAGACAATTCCACTCCCATCTTCAGTGCCCGCAATGCACGCTCTTGTCCAATGAAACCCTCGCGCAATTCCGCCTGCGCGGTAGTTTCAAACGGTATGCGCGGAAGCTCGCACCGCCAGCGCAATTTCGTAGGCGCCAGCTCTGCAGCGGTCGCAGCCGGTTTTAGGTCCTTGGAAGTCATCCGAGCCGGGTACTCTAGCACACCCATGCCGCGCCGACTGTAGTTTCCCCGTCAGCGTTTCCCAAGGTGAAAGTCTTGCTCCGCCGTTGGTATATTTGCCAGTTGTTTGCGCACAAATCTCAATGCTTCTGCAACCAGCTGCGCATTCTTATGCGCCTTTGGCCGCCAATTCATCGCGATGGGCCATATATACGCGGAACACGCCCATCGCTGCGGCCACGATTGTCGGTCCCGCGACCAGCCCCAGTAGCCCAAACGCCTCCAAGCCCCCCAGCACGCCAATAAATAGAAGCAATTCGTTGAGCCGCGTCCGGTTTCGTAATAACATCGGCCTCACGATGTTGTCAGCAATCGTGGACACGCCACCGCAAATCCCCACCACCAACAATGCCCTTCCCCAGTGGCCGCTGATTCCCAACCAAAGCGCAGCCGGAATCCAAAGCAGTGCCGAACCAACCACCGGCACGAGTGAAAAGAATCCGATCAGCACCCCCCAGAAGAGCGGCGCCGAAATCCCCACGAGAGCAAACGACACGCCCCCCAGCATTGCCTGAATCGCGGCAACCAGCAAACCCACTGCCACACTCGCAAAAATCAGCTCCTTCGATTCCTCCAGCATGTCCGTCTGTATATCTTGATCAAACGGCAGCAGATGTTTCGCTCCACGCACGATGTCTTCGCCATCGCGGAACATGAAGAACAAAGCAAAAATCATAATGAACAGATCCACGAAGAAAGTGACCAAATTCTTCAGCAGCCCCGTAAATCTCCCTCCAAGAAACGACGCGGTTCTTTCCGCGGCTTGTTGCACCGGATCCGACAAATCGATGCCCTGTAACGATTCGGGCATCCGCATACGAATCCATTCCTCGGCGTGCATCACAAGCCCTTCGTTTGGGCCTTGCCCATGCACGGCCATTTGGCTCTGTATCTGCGCCGTGGCCACCAACGCTTGCCGCGCCGTAAGCACCAGCACCACGATTGACGGGACAATCAGCAGCAATGTTACCCCCAGCGTGCTCGTCATGGCCGCGAAGGTCGGCTTCATTTTCCGCAAAACTTTTTCGTGCAGTGGGTAAAAGAAAATCGCCAGCACCGCCGACCATGCCAGCGGCACCAGAAACGGCTCCACGATCAGGAAGACGAAGTATCCTAAAAGTAGAATCGCTCCGTAAGAAAGTACGGTCGTTAACTGTCCACTTGTTGTAGTGTTCGAAGGAGTGACGGTTTTCATGCGCGGTATATAATCTCTCAGACTCTTACGAACCAGGTCGCTCTCGGACAATTGAGCAAATCAACTATGGCGTCGAATCCCACTCCGCTATCTTCCTACCAAATTCGTCTACTTGCTGTACTTGCTTTGATCAACTTTGTCAACTTCGCCGATCGCCAGGTCGTTGTCCCGCTCCTCCCTCTTCTCCGTCAGCAAATGAACTTATCCGACGCTCAGCTAGGGTCCCTGCAAACCTGGCTTCTCGTAGTCCTTGCTGTCGCCAGTATTCCCTGCGGCCTCCTTGCGGATCGCATGAGCCGCACCCAAATCATTGCTGCCGGAGTCGCCGTCTGGAGCCTCGCCACCATCGCCTGCGGCTTCGCCTCCTCTTTTATGCTTTTGCTCGTCGCTCGCGCGCTGATTGGCGTTGGCGAAGCCGCCTACGCTCCCGCCGCGCAGTCCATGATTTCGGACTCTTTCCCCTATCAGCGCCGCGCTATGTCTCAGTCCATTTTCGCCTCCGGCATGCTCCTTGGCGGAGCCGCCGGCCTCGCCTTTGGCGGCATCATGGGTGAGATACACGGCTGGAAATTTACCTTTATTATCGTCGGTCTGGTTTGCTTCATACCCGGGCTTCTTGTTCTCAAATTGCCCGAGCCTCCTCGCAGGCCACGCTCGGAAGTCGTTCCATTATCCAGTCTGCTCAGCGTCCCAGCTTATCTCGCGATGATTGTCGCCGGCACGATGATCACCTTCGCTAGCGTCTCCCTACTTACCTGGGGTACCGACTTTGCGGTCAACTACAAGGAATTTAGCCTTCGCGAGGCGGCTCTCTCTCTAGCCGTCGTTGCCCTTCTTTCTCTTTTGCTCGGCGTTCTCACAGGTGGCTACCTCGCCGACCGCATCCAGAAAAAATATCCTTACGGACGCATTCTCGTCATCGCCGCCGCGTTCTTATTCGCTGCACCTTTTGTTCTCCTCGCTATCCAATCCGACGAAAAATGGGTTTTCCTCGTCGCTCTCTTCATTGGCGGTTTCTTTATGTCGTGGTATCACGGCCCAGTCACCGCGGTCTTATGTGATTTGACGCCGCAACGCGCCCACGCCACAGCCATCGGCGTCTACATGTTCGTCACTCAACTTTTGGGAGCTCTAGGACCGCAACTTGTGGGGAAAATCTCCGACGCCAGCGACCTTCAACTTGGCTTGCAAGTAGCTGTCGCCGTTATGGTTTGTGGCTCACTCTTGATGTTTCTAGTGATCTATTTCGTCCGCCGCGATGGCCTGCATCATCCGCGCCTAGCCGCATTCCACGTCGAACCCGGCGACTAATCGCCTCAACGAATCTTGTAGGGGCGGGGCTTGCCCCGCCCGCGCTGGCCCAAGAGGACTTCGAACCGTTTGCCGGTCGCAAACCAATCTAAACAACCAACTACTTAATTCCAATCTGCTCGATCAATCTCAAAACATCCGCCTCTGGAACATCATACAAAGGCCGCTCATCTTCTTCTTCCAACCGTTCCCGCAAATACTCCGCTGCCACAAAACTCGCTTCCCGGTCCGTCAAATCACGCCCCGTCTTATCGCGAAATTTCACAAATGCAGTGTGCGCCAACCCCACCACGTACGCCCCGCCCTCCACAAAAAACTTCGTATCGATCGTATCGCTGTGCCGCGTCGCCACTCCATTCCACATATGCGAAAACCGGCACTGATACACCTTGCCGCTCAATTTGGAAGTCACTTCAAATGTCCCGACAAACTGGCTCATCGTCCCAGCATTCGCAAGTACCGGCCGTGTCGTCACAATTCCCCTCTTCCTCGGTTCGTCATTACGTCTTTACGACGTTAAATCTTTATGCCATTACTTCTTATCGACTCACTGCCGACGCTGCCTCCGCATGCGAGTAATTATGTATCGCCGCTGCCACTCCAGCCCCCGCCGGCGCTCGATAGCCCTGATCCTGCAACACTTTCTCCAGCGCCGACAAAAACAGCAACACGAATGGCTTCTGGCTGCAATAACCCATCAATCCCACTCTCCAGATTTTCCCCTTCACTGGTCCAAATCCGCCCGCAATCTCGACATTGAACTCTTCCAGCAGTTGATTCCGCACCTTCACATCGTCAATCCCGTTCGGAATCATCACCGCCGTAACCGTCGGCAACCGGTCTACCGGATTCTTCACGAGTAGCCCCATCCCCATTGCCTCAATACCGGCGATCAATGCCAGCTGATTCACGCGATGCCGCTCCCAGCGATTCTCCAAGCCTTCTTCAACAACAATCCGCATCGCTTCTCTCAACCCATATATCAAGGATATCGGGGGCGTGTGGTGATACAGCCGTTCCTTGCCCCAATAATTCATCGCCGTCGTCAAATCAAAGTACCAGCTCTGCACCTTCGTCTTCCGCTTCCGAAAAACTTCCTCTGCCGCAGGACTCACCGTAATCGGCGACATCCCCGGCGGCGCGCTAATCGCTTTCTGCGACCCGCTAAAGCAAATATCGATCCGCTCTCGATCCACGTTCAGGGGCACGGCTGCAAGCGAAGCCACGGTGTCCACTACCAACAGCGCTCCGAATTCATCCGCCACTTTTCGGTACGCATCAATCTTCGTCAAAACTCCCGAAGAAGTCTCGCCCTGCGCAAATCCGATCATCTTGATCTTCTTGCCCTTACCCGCTCGCCGCACATCCTCCGCGTCCACCGGCAACCCGTACGGTGCCTCCACCTTAATCACCTTCGAGGTCGCACGCGACGCAATCTCGAACATCCGCTCGGAGAAAACTCCATTCACCGCTACTATCGCCTCGTCGCCCTCTTCGAGCGCGTTGAGCACCGAAGCTTCAATCCCGCCAGACCCCGACGCCGACAGCGGCATCGTCAGCCGATTCTCGGTCTGAAAAATCTGTCGCAACAAAATCTGCGTCTCGTCCATGCACGTCTTAAACCATGGATCAAGATGCCCTACCAGCGGAGTCGCCAGCGCGCGGTACACCCGTGGGTCCACCGACGACGGCCCCGGCGTTAGCATTAATCGGTAGGGTGGATTGAGTTCGCCTATCTGTTGCGTCATTGTCTTTGTCCTTCTTCTTACAATGGAAGGCAGATACTGCCTTGCCTTCCTTCTTCTGGGGATTCTCGCTAGCTCAGCAGGAACCTCAATTTTCGCCCAACGCCACCACCACCGCAACCGACAAATTGGCCGGAGCTGCCGTCAGCTGCGCCAATCTCACGCCGCCTGTTTCGTTTGCATCAAGCCACCCGCCAGAAAAAACAGTGCCACGACCGCGGATATGTAGACGCCAAAGAATAGCCCCACGAAGTGCAGAAGCAGCGCGGCGTTCGCAATCATCGTCGCCGCGCATATCAGTACAATGCTCCCGCCCCTCTCCAGCCTGCTGGCAACTACTGCGATCACGGCTAACGCCACCATCTCGCCGGAAAAAACCAGCCAGCATCCTTTCAAGATCGCGTCCAGCGGCGCCTTCATTCCGCTCTCCGCAATCATCGTCTGCAATTGTCCAATTCGCGTGCCATGCCCAATCCCTGTCAAAAACAAAATTACACTTCCAATTCCCGTCACCCACCGCCCCATTTTCATCCGTCATCCTCTCCCGTCTGATCCACTTCGAAGACTCCGCCGCGCCGGATTGTACAATGCCTCTTCCCGTATTGGTATTCGCCGCGCCTCTCCAACCCCACGTTCCACTCTGGCACCGTTACTCTCCTGCTCTCTCTCCTTCCTCAGCTCTGCTATCTGTCTGGTAATCTTCGCCTGACAAACGCATACTCAGGACGGAACGGAACACAGTTCTGCTTCCGGGGCAGGCAACACTCGTTATCTCAGTGAAGGCAGAGGCTACGCGTTGCAATGGCAGGAAAGAAAATTTTAATCGTTGAGGATGAGGTTGTTCAACTCACTGCTCTTGCCCGCCGCCTTAAGTCTGCTGGTTTTGAAGTCGTCGCTGCGCGCGATGGATTGACGGCCATCAGCACCGCCCGCAAAGAGCAGCCTGATCTCATCGTCCTCGATCTTGGTATCCCTGCCGGCGACGGCTTCGTCGTCTTGCAGCGACTCTCTATGCTGATCAACACGGGCACCATCCCCGTCATCGTTCTTAGCTCACGCACGCCAATCGGTAATCGAGATGCCGCTTTGAAGGCTGGCGCAATTGCCTACATTCACAAGCCGGTTGATGTGCCCGTCCTTCTGAAAGTCATCAACGATGCCCTTGGCATCGCCTCGCCGGATCCTCAGCCCGTACCTCCACCTCCCGAACCCTGAAGAAACGCACACAACTTGTCGGCAAACCAGATAGCCTGCCATTGTTCGCTAGCAGACGCACTTGGTCTCGTGGAAAGCACGTGGCTCACTTCTCTCTGCTGGCATTTTTAACTCTCGTTGTATCTGAGTTCGGTTGGTTGATAGGCAGCCTTAGTTTTGCAATGCGGGCACTCCATCTCCAGACCTTCTGGCGGCAACTTAGGTTTCTCGGGGAGAAAATAGTCCGCCAGTGTGTTTCCTATTTCAGAATGCGTGAACAGCTGGTCGCAGCCCTTACACTTCAAGACCCATTTCGCCATTGGCCTGACACCCGAATCAAGCCTACCCGCAGCTCTAGCATCGGCAATACCCTGATTTCTGTAGCCGGCGCATAAGCAGAGGAAATAAGCCGATTATCTGCTTTTTTTCTTACCGTCTGCTTGTGAAGACGAACCTGGCTCTTCCGAATCAGACTGTTTCTTTGGTGTTATTGCTTCCGAATCGGCGGCGATCGTGACTTCTATTTCGGCGCCTTTTTTTAGACAGACTTCGTTACCCGCTTCGTCTTGCAGCGTATTTTCGATGCGGATCTCGCGATATAACTCTTCGGCCCCTTCTACGGCAATCTGCGCCTTGTCGGGTTCCTCCGGATCGAGGGAACGGATGATCTTTTCGACGGTAGCGGGGAGTGTGATGGTTGCTTTTTCGGCCGGACTTTCCAACTCTTTGGTTTTCACGCTCATACGATGCGCTCCATTCCGTTGTCAGGGCTTCCTGCCACAACTGTTTTGGTACTCTTGAAACTTTCAATTAGCGCCAACATGGTATTTTTTCCGTACTAAAGGTACTGCAAGTTCGAAATAATCCTCCAGAAGTCTTGCTTACGCTATAGGGCGATTACTGTAGAAACGCGCTCTGTGACTATCATCCTATTCGCGCGGGCAATGATTCAGCCCTAGAGCGTTCCACAAGAAACCGCTTGCTGGATTGAGTGACAAACGTATGACGTCCTAAAAACGAATTACAAATGCTGCGGACGGGAAAATGCCTGGCCGCCAGTCCTCAGCTTTCCCTCCAACGCCCGAACCGAATCCTCGAGAGTTCTGTCTCCAGCATTGTGCTCCGCATAGTAGGTAACTTCGGGTATGGCTCAACAAAATGAGCGGAGTGAAACTTCTTAAGCATTCGACGCATATCTGGTTACCGGAAAATCAAGTTTGCAAAAGCCCGCAGCCAAAGCGCCTAACCTGGGAGAAGAAGCGATGCCTACCACCAAGAACAGTAAACAGCTAAAACAAACGAAGGCTCTCGAAGACCAGCTTCGTTCAAGATTAGCGGAATTGAAAAGTCATTTAGATCTGCTGCGCAAGGAAATGATCATAGAAGATGATGTCGATGACGAAGCCATGCAGGCATCCCGTAATGGCAATCGCGAGCTTGCGATCATCACAATGGACCGCGAAATTCGTAACATTTCCGAAATCGAGCAAGCACTGGAACGCATCGCTCAAAACGAATACGGAGTCTGCGTCACCTGTGAAACAACGATTCCCAACAACCGTCTCCAAGCTATCCCTTGGACACGGCAATGCGTTGAGTGCGCTGGCGGAGGAATTAATAGAGCGCAGCAACGCTTCCTGGGCCAGCCCGCATTAAGGTCCTCGCTCGCGAGTTGATTTCTCCCAAACCGGCGCTCCCGTCGCGATTAAAACACGAAACCCATTCGACCACTCTCGCTCTGGACTGGGTGCAGCTGTTGACATCCTGCCTCTCTATCCGCTAAATTCCACCGCCTGAAACAAATGTTTCAGGATTTAGCGGACTAGCGTCTGCTCTGCGAAAGAGGCCCTCCGCATGCGCATCTCCATCTCCGGCCGATGCACAGTAGCCACACTCATCGCTCTATTCATCGCGATCACGTCATCGAAAGCCCAAAACGAAAAGCCTAAAGGCCTTGATCGTCTCCAATCGCACGTCGCCGAACTCGCCCTAAGCTTCCCTGGAACCATCGGTGTCTACGCCCGCAACATCGAGACCGGCGCCGAAATCTCTTACAAATCCGATGACAAATTCCCCATGGCGAGCGTCTACAAAATTGCCATCATGGTGCAGGTTTTTCGCGAAGTGGATGCAGGCCACCTCAATCTGACCGATCGTATCGATCTCACCGAAGCCGACCGCCGCCTTGGCAGTGGATTATTCATGTACATGACTCCCGGCTTGAAGCCGACCCTTCACGACCTGCTAACAATGATGATCGTCGTGAGCGACAACACAGCCACCGACAAACTCCTTGGCATAGTCGGGCCGAAAAATGTCAACGCTATGTTGACCACCCTCGCCATTAAGGATGTTCGTGTCGATCGTCCGACTTCCGAAATCATCACGGACTGGCTGGCTTACGGCGACCCTGCCGTCCGCAAACTCACCACGGCGCAGATGCTTTCAGATCCTTCGTTTTTTGAGTCGTTTACTCGCGATCAAATGGAAAAAAGCGACAAGCTCTTTTTGGACGACCCGCGCGATCACGCCTCCCCGCGCGGTATCGCTCAGCTCCTCATCAAAATCTTCCATAACGAAGCCGCCAGCGAAAAATCCTGCCATGACATGCTCGAAATTCTTAAGCTCCAGCAATACAACGACAGCATCCCGCGCTACCTCCCCGCCGGCACTGTCGTCGCCCACAAAACCGGGGAAATCGGCTACACCCGCAACGATGCCGCCATCATCTATGAAGGCAACCAGCACATCGTCCTCACCATTTTCGGACTGCGCGGCAGCGAAGACGTTCCCGAAATTGACCTGAAGCAGCGCGAAGGCACAATCGCCCGCTCTGTGTATGACTACTTTCAGTATGTGAATTGAATTAAATCCGCGAGAAGCGCTCACGATTCTCGAAAGCATGCGGATGCCGAAGACTAAGCGTAGAGCGTTTCACCCGAAGATTGTGCTCGCACCCGAGTAGAAACAACTTTTTTCGGTTGCCCGAGAATTCGCCGATGGAATCAAACCATCTGTTGGACTTGCCCGCCTGCCACACGTTTATGCTTCAAAGCCTCGTCCACTTTGCTGACCAGAGTATTCCTCGAAAAAGGCTTCTGCAAAAAGTAGCTCCCCTCCAGGAACTCTTCATCACCTTTGTTGAATTCCAAGTACCCGGACATGTAAATGATTTTCAGATCCTTGCGGCTCGCTTTCAAGACTTTGGCAAGTTCCGGCCCCCGCATATTGGGCATAACAATATCCGTGACCAGCACGCGAATCGGCCCGGAACTTTTCACCACTTCCAGCGCTTCCTTGCCATCACTTGCGGTCAGCACTTTGTACCCCGCCGACTTCATAAATTCCGCCGCCAATTCTCGTACCGCCTCTTCATCTTCGACAATCAGCACCGCCCCGGAGTGGTGTGCGCCGATCTTCGGCGTGCTCTCTGGCGACGCAGCTTCCACCGCCTCTTGCACCACCGGCAAATACACCTCAAATCGCGTGCCCTTCCCAAGCTCCGACTCTACCCAAATACACCCGCCGCTCTGCTTCACCACGCCGTACACCGTCGCCAACCCCAATCCTGTTCCTTTGCCCAATTCTTTAGTCGTAAAAAACGGCTCAAAAATTCTTTCCTTCGTCTCCGCGTCCATTCCCTGTCCACTATCTTCGACCGTGAGTCGGATGTAGTCACCCGGTAGCAACGGCGACCGAGATTTGGCCATCGCTTCATCCACGGAGATATTCCGCGTCTCTACAACCAGTTTCCCGCCCGTCGGCATCGCGTCGCAGGCATTCACCGTCAAATTCATGATCACCTGTTCGATCTGGCCCGGATCTGCTTTCACGCGTCCCAGCGACTCTCCCGCCTTGAACGTAAACGAAATGTCTTCCCGTACCAGCCTCTTCAACAGGCTGCACATCTCTGCCACGAGCACATTCAAATCCAGAACTTTCGGCTCCAGCACTTGCATTCGGCTGAATGCCAGCAATTGCCGTGTCAGCGACGCCGCGCGGTTGGCTGCCTTTTCAATCTGGGTCGCATTGCGTTGCAAGGGATCGCTAGGTTGCAGCTTTTCCAGCATTAAATCGCCGTGCCCCTTGATGATCGTAAGCAAGTTGTTAAAGTCGTGCGCCACTCCGCCAGCCAGCCGTCCTACCGCTTCCATCTTTTGCGCTTGTCGCAACTGTTCTTCCAGTTGCTTCTTCTGCGTCTCGTCGTTTTTCAACGTCTTCCGCATGCGGTCAAACGCTCGCGATACGTGCGCAACTTCATCGGAACCCTCGGCCTGCACGGGATACGAGAAATCTCCCTTTTCCAGCGCCTGAACGCCTTGCACCAAATGCGCCAGCGGCAGTGTGAATCGATCCGAAATCACAAAAACAAGCACGCCACCCGCCAGTACCGCCAATATCCCCAACCCGCCAAGCAACTGGTTTTGTTTCTCCAGGTAAGCTAAGGCCTCGTTGTAAGATTTCAGAACGATGATACTCACGGGCTTTGCGCCGCTTGTTAGTTCCACGGTGCTCGCCAAGAACCGCTCGCCGTCTAGCGTGACTTGCTCTTTCCAAGGCCCTCGGCCTAGTTGCGCCGCGAATACCTGCTGCTTAAACAGCGGCAGTGTGCTTGCCACAATCTCATTGCCATAACGAAACGCCACGTGGCTTGAGGAAATCCGCCGAAGTTCAGTGGCCGCAGGGTCGATCCCGCGCCCCACAATCACGGTTCCCAGCAGATTGCTCTTCGTCGCCTCACCGTTGTAGTAAGGCTTCAACACCACCTGATAAAGACGCGTCCCGCTATACCACCACCCCGTGGTGCTGTTGGTGTTCAGAGAGCGGCTGAGAAGGTCCTGCGCCGTGGCCATTGGAAATTCGTCCATCGTGGTATGCAAAGCCACAATTTTGCCGGTCGCATCGGAGAGCACTAGCAGATCAGCCTCATTCGACTGCCATGGATCTCTTCCTACGTCTTCAATCGCTCCTGGGTCACCGTTCCTCATCGTTACCAGCGAAGACAACAGGTCCGCCTTACGCATCAATGCGACCAGATGCTCGCGCTGAAGCACCTGAAACGTGATCATGGTGTTTTGCGATTCTTCCTGGATTTCCCGCTGGACTCTTTCCTCGGCGGTACGTCGTACAACTAACAGTGTGGCCCAGGTCAGGCCAGCAATCACCACGGCTAGCGACAGCATGAATTTGGTACGAAGTCTCAAGTTAGCCCTTGTTTTTGACGTGGTCTAGCCGCCAGAGACACACCGCCCCACTCTCTGGCACTCCCACTTATACAGTATTGTTATGGACTGAAAGAAGAGAATAGCCCCGAAGTACCAGTGTTCTAGCACTGCAACCTGGCACGGGGCAACTAAGTGGCAACCGTTGCGGGCCCGTATTTTACATTGGCAAAGGAGCTGGATCTGTGAGGTTGCAAACTCAGGGAACGGACTGAATGCTCTGGACGTGAATCGTTTTTGTCTCGGCGTCATAAGTGCCTATAATCGTCACTTTTAGACCCGCAAACTCTTTAGGCTTTTCCTGATCGTCCAGCAGATACGTGGTCTTGTTACTTACCGCGTAAAGAACAAACGTGCCACCCGCGCTAACACATCCCAAAGTGCACTCTTTCGCGTTCTTAAATCCTTCCTTCTTCATCATCGCGTCGTGCGACTTCTCCGTGCCGCACTCGTTGTCCATCACCTCTCCCGTGAAGGACATCGGCGTATTGTTCTTCTGCTGCCCAGGCCGCATAGCCGCTCCAGCCAGAGAAATTCCAGTGAAGAGCAAGATCGCCGCCGAGCTGGTTGCAAGCAACTTCATGGTCCACCCAACAAAAATGCCGTGGGCAGCTATTCTCCTCCCAATCAAGCCAATACGCTATACGTAGAAACACGTACCCCAGATTCCTCCCTTGCGAGAAGGAAAAGGCAAGAGAGACCGCGTGGTGCCAATCGGAGAACGGGCTCTGGCCTGGCTGGACATGTACCTCAATACCCTTAGGCCTGAAATCGTTAGGCAACCAGACAATGGCGTCATATTTCTCACTTCGAATGGCGCTCCATTTACGCCGAACCACCTAAGCTGGCTTGCCCGGCAATACGTGAAATCTGCCGCGATCGGCAAGGCCGGGGCATGCCACATCTTCCGCCATACCATGGCGACGCTGATGCTCGAAGGAGGCGCGGACATTCGCTACATCCAAGCTATGCTCGGTCATGTCAGGCTCGACACCACGCAAATTTATACGCATGTTTCAATCCGCACGCTGAAACAAGTCCATACAACTACTCACCCGGCGGCGCGATTGGTCACAGAAAGCGACCAGACTAGAGGCATTCAGAGCAACGCCCCAGAACCCGTCGAAACAGACACGTCGCAAAATCCGTAGTCAGCCTTAAATAGAATGGGCTGACTAGGCACATTGCGCCCAAGACTACTACACGACTTGGTCATCCAAAATGTAGAATTTAAGGCATGATTTCCAGCGACCAGCAAATCGCCTGGACGGAGGCTTCGCTAACTTCATGGCCCACCGACTTGGCGGAGGAAATGGCACCAGAATATCCACAGGCATCGTACTACCGCGCCAGATACTACGACCCAATGGCGGGTAGGTTCACTAATGAAGATCCGATTGGATTTAATGCAGGCATAAATTCCTACGAGTACAGCTTGAATAATCCAAACAACCTGACAGATCCCACCGGTTTCAACCCGTTGACAGATTACATCTGCAAACACCTAAAACCCCCAAACGTGCCCCAATACCCTCCCTTTGAGAGCCCGACCGAAACTCAAAAGGTCTTGCAGAACATGAAAACGGCTGACCCCTTCATAAACGCATATAATTTGTTCCAATTGGTCAGGAACACTGGACCTTGGAACTACAAGCACGGAAATCCCAACTACGATGCTGCTGGCAACTTCAACTATGGATATGCGTGCGCCGAAATGGGGTTCGATGCTTATACATGTGCCACCGTGGGGAGCGCTTATCACTCGTTGTACGGAACGGGTAATGGTAGCGGGATACCGTTCCTCTTCCCACCGTTCGGAAATACGCAGGAAAAGTACAACGAAATTCTAAATGGCTATAAATATCACGATATCGAGCAGTGGAGAAAAACGCTTCACTGCGACAAATGTTCGAACTGATGATATCGAAGGCGCAAAAGAGAATTTTGTATTTTGCAGCGGCGACTGCCGTACTTAGTGGTTGCCTCATAGCTGGAGGAGTGTACTGGTGGCTCTCTTCAAATCCCTTTTGTGATGAGCAGCAAAAAATGAAGGTTGCGTCTCCCGACGGCAAGTACGTGGCTTTCGTCTTCCAGCGTCACTGCGGTTTTGGTGCCGAGGACTACACGCACGTCAATATCCTACCAGCGGACAAGGAGCCTCGACCGCGGCCCATTAGTAGAAAACTCGAGAGTGGAATGGTATTTGCAGCAAACTGGAATCATGAAGTGAGAGTGAATTGGTCGGGGACGAAGACCCTACTGATACAATGTGGCGATTGCTGGGGACAACACAATGGTTCGGCCGATATATTCGAGCAGCAAAAGACTTGGAAAGATGTCTCCATCTCGTACGAGCACGCCGTGCAGTGACAGCTTCAGATATGACATGTCCGAAAGAAAGTTTCACAAATCCCCGTACCGTGGCACCACCGTCTTTGCCTACTACTACGACGACCTCATCAAAGAGACGAATTCGTCGTGTGGAATTGTCGCCTCCTGTTCGCAACGCCTCAACACTCATGAGCCAATCGCGGTTTTGGTTAGGAGATCAGAACTTCGGTGATTTGCGCGAGGCATGCCTCAAGTGGAGAATTTCCACGACATGTCTGTCTTCGCGCAGTTGGTAATACACCAGAATGGGGCTGTGCGAGAGTTTCCGGACCCGCGATCTTTTGCGGATTACGCCGCCCATACGGGGAAACCGCACGAGCAGTTCGATGTGGTCCAGCAAAGAATTGCCGAAACGGGAAGCAGCCTCGGCGTCGTCTTCGGCGATGTGGCCGATTATTTCGGCGAGATCGTTCAGCGCTCTTTGCGTGATGAGGAGGCGGTAATCCACTTTGGCATGAGCTTGCGGACTTGCTCTAGTTCAACGGTGCGTCCAGCTTTGGCATCGCGGATGCCATCATCGATGGCGGCGAGGGTTGCTTCGTCCTCGTCATCAATGACAGGAGTGGGCTTTTCGAAATCAAATTCTTTAGCCTTGGCCATAACGATATGCTAGCCCTTGTCTGTCGTCAGCGCAATAGCACTCCCAGATGGAACCTATTGCAACTCCCACGCCGGAGACGCGACTCATCGTATTACCGCGCCAGATACTACGATCCCTCTGTTGGCAGATTCATCAGCGAGGACCGCATTGAGCTGGAAGGTGGAATTAATTTATATAGATATTCGAATGATAACCCAATAACTCTAGCCGACGCGTTTGGACTGACGCCGAATAATCCTATGGATCGGCTCATCCAACAGCGCTGCCCTTGAGGAATCAGACCTCACCGGAAATCTTCAGCGCTGGTACTATTTCTTCGACGGGCAGCGCGTCGGTCGCCAACTGATCACCAACGAGGTCGGTTTCTACATGACTGATCTTCTCGGCAGCGTCCGCTACCTCGGCGGCTCCGCCACCGGCTACAAACTCGACTACTATCCCTACGGCGGCGTTATCCTCGACACCGATACCGGCGACGACCGCTACCAATTCACCGGCAAAGAACGCGATGCCGAATCCGGCTTGGATAACTTCGGCAAACGCTACTTCGGTTCCAGCCTGGGCCGCTTCATGACACCCGATCCACTGTTGAACTCCGGCCAGCCATGGAGCCCGCAGACGTGGAACCGATACGCTTACGTCGAAAATAATCCCTTGCGGTACACCGATCCCACGGGACTCTACAAATGGGGCAACTGCTCAGGCACTGCTGACCAGTGCAAGGCCGAGCAGCAGAGGTTCAGAGATTCCATCGCGAAGGCACAGGAAGCTCTAAAAGGTCTCGATCCAAACTCGAAAGAGGCGAAATCTCTCCAGAAAACGCTGAACAAATTGGGCGAGGAGGGTAAGGGCAATATCAACATCAACTTCGGTGATGCTGGAAAAACTGATGGTCAACCGAACTTGGGCAGGACGGTGGGTAACAACATTACGATCAACTACGATGCCGTCGACGCCGTCAAGAATGGTTATAACCTGAATCAATCAGAGTCCGAGGCTCTTGACGCAGGCGTAACGACGCACGAGGGCACGCACGCGGGCGGCGGGCCGAGCATCCTGGGTTTCGTGGGCATGCACGGGGAACATGCGGCGTATTTTACTGAATCGGGCACCTACGAGGGCCTGCACAATACTGACCGACCGTTCCAGTTGTGGAATGAGAGCTGGCGCGCTGTCGATCAGCACACGATGGAACAAAATCGAGAAAGCGCCATTCAAAATGCGATCCATCCACCTAAGCAATCGGATCAGAAGCAGGAGAACCCGCAATGAGAGCGATGATGCGAGCGACGTCTTGTTGCCTTCTTCTCCTGACCAGCTGTGGAGTTTGTTGGAGTCAGGACGCCGCAAATCCGGTTGAGGCGACTCTTTGCGACCTGTATCAGCACCCCGAACAATATGCAGGCAAGATGATCAAGGTGCGAGGGGGTTCTGTCGGTGAGCTACACATCGAAGACACGCTTCACGATTCGCATGCAGAGACCTGCCCCGCGTACATGCGTATCATCGTGGTATTTCCAGACCAGGTAACGCCCGCACCTGGCTTCCAGCTTGTTCAAGATGAATCTTACAAAAAGCTGTCGGAAGCGCTGCACTACCCAGGACCAATCCACATCGATGCAACCTACGAAGGCCGCTTCGATCCGCTATTTGTTTGGCGCGATCACAAACGGATCAGGGTGGGTCAGAACAACGAGGACGGCTATGGCAAGAAACATGAATACGATGGCCGAATAGTGCTTCACCAAGTTTCCGATGTCTGGGCGAAGCCTCTTCCGCGTAGATGACACATCAGACCGCCGCGCAGGCGGGTGGCCCACACGTCGGTTTTACGTGTGGGGCTTTTGACTTTTCCACGTCTTTCCACAGCCTTATCAAATTAGTTAGCCCCCGCCCAACTCCTTAGAATCCTTCAACTTCCGCCACTCTCGTTCGAATACCAACTCAGTAATCAAGAAAACTATTGACAATCGGTAACTATTCCTGCTACCATCCACTATGGTCGTCGCCAGTTCTCCACAGATCTCTCTTCCCCTTTACCCTGAGGAACGAAGGGTTTACCCTGTTCACGCTGCTTGCCCTGTTTACGCTGAGTCCCGAAGCGAGCGAACGAGAACGGCTCTCCGCTCACGGAGTTTGCACCGACCGGATCGGGGCGTTAAAATCCAGCTTCAGCCCCGTCCGGCCCTCCCCGCAAAATCCGTCCACATTCCTTCTTCCTCTCACCTCTGTGCACTCTGTGTCTCTGCGTTTAGCTCTCCGAATGTTGACGCTCGTGACGCCGAGTCAAGCATAAGTCCTTTATCTGCAACGCTTACAAAAAGCACCCGGGGGTGGGTGTCAGTCCCGATCGTTAATCCCATTTCTCAGTTCAACCGCCGTTTTATCTCTAACTCCCATAGAATCACATCTTTCGCATACCCCCACCCCTTAACCCCAATCGAATCATATTCTTGCAAAAAACTGGGGGAGGGGGTCCCCCTTACCCCAAGTCGGCGGCGAGGGACTTCATATCTGTGCGCAACACGCAGGAATCCGCGCAACTCCAATCTCCTCATGCGTTTACTTCATAACTTGCGGACACCCCGGGGTGGGGGCTCATTATTCACTTCCCGGCACTCCGACCCTACTGCGCCCCGAGATACTTCTGGAAAAACTGAGCCGTCGCCTTGTAGTTCGATACGAACGTCTTCCAAAGCAGGAAGTCGTGAATTTCGTCAGGAATGTAAATCACTTCAACCGGCACATTGCGTTCCCGCAATCGTTGCACCAGGTCCACCGTCTGGCTCTCCGGCACGTTTCGATCGTCGTCGCCCTGAATCAGCAGCACCGGCGATTTCCATTTGTCCACGGACGCATTTGGCGAAGACTCCCACGCGAGTTGCCTCGCTTCCTTCAAATCCGGCGCGGAAGTCGCATCCTCTTCCCAAGAGGGCAGGAAGAGCGACCAATCATGAACGCCGTGGTAATCGACGCCCGCCGCAAAAATATCGGAATTCCGCGCCAGCCCCATCGCCGTCAGAAATCCGCCGTACGATCCGCCCCAAAGTCCAATGCGGTGCGCATCGACGATCGGCAACTTCTGCAGGTAGTGCGCACCCGCCAGCACATCGTTATATTCCGACGCGCCGCGCCAAACGCTATGCGGAGGAACGCGGAAATCGTGGCCGTACATGACGCCCAACCGGTAGTTGACCGACAAAACCACGAATCCGAGGCTCGCCAAATACTGATTCTCGGCATAGGCACTGTGGTAGTAGTCCATGTAGTGAAACCCAAGAACCATCTGCCGCACCGGACCGCCATGCGTAAAGATCAACGCCGGCCCCGGCTTGCTGCGCCCTTTCGGAACAAACAGCTGTCCGTGGATCGTGAATCCGTCTTCGCTCTTGAAAATCACTTGCTGCGGCACGACAAGTTGTGCGCTCGGAAAATCCGCAGGCAGAGCATCCTTCGTGATCAGCTCGCGCCCCGGGGGTACAACGCGATACACCAGCGCCGGCGTGACCGCTGTCGAGCCAAGGCAGAAAATATTTTTGCCGTCGCCCGTTTCCACGGGACTCCAATCGATGGTTTCGCCTTTTGTCAGCAGCGCCTGAGGAGTGCCTCCAGCCACGTCGACTCGCCACAAGTGGCGCCGGTCGATGTCGTCCTGATTCGAGGAAAAAAGCACGGTTCTCTTGTCGCTGCTAAGCGCAACATCTTCCACATCAAATTCACCGGGAGTGAGCAACGCAGCCGCGCCGCCCGTTGCAGCGATCGAGTACAGATGATTCCATCCATCCGCTTCAGAATCGAAAACTACTCGATTCCCTGCCGCGAAATGCAGAGACTCCACCGCAAAAAGCGGCAGCGAGTCGCGCGGCCCTTGTCCGCTCTTCCAAATGGCCTGCGCCGCATACGTCTTGGAATCTCCGACCCACAAACTCCAAGGCTGCGCTCGCTCTGGAATCAAGGGACGCTTGCCTTCAATTCCGCCAATTTTCAAATATGCGATCGAATTTCCGTCCAGTGACCATCTCGGCGCAAAATCACGGTCGGCGGAAGGCGCCACATAATGAATCGCCTCCAATTTCCCTGCCGCAACATCCGAAATCACAACAAAAGCATGGTCCTTGCGGCTAACGGTAAAAGCGAGATGCTTGCCGTCCGGCGACCATTGCGGAGATTCCACATCACCGCGCAACTCTGTAAGCTGCTTCGCTGTTTCCGCCCCAGACACCGGAGCGATCCACAACTCGTGCTTCGCGGCCCATACCGCCCACTTTCCGTCAGGAGAAATTTCGATATCTTCGCATCCTTCCTGGGGACATCCCATGGTCCCCAGCAAGCGCGGCGTGCCGTTTTCGATGTCCGCGGACCAGACCTGCTGCAGCGGTTGCTTTGGTTCGGCCGTTGGGTTCGCCGAGAGGCCTTCCCCGTTGGTCTCGGTTCCCTTCGCGTAAACAATCGTTTTTCCATCTGGAGTGAGTCTCAAGGACGCCAGCGGCTGCCCCGTGTCTCCCTCGTAGTGCGTCACCTGGCGCGGCGCGAACGCCGGGCCCTCCGCGGTCCACACATTCTGCGCACCTTTTTTGCTAAACACCCACGCGATGCGCGACCCGGTCGGTGAGGCAGTGAGCTGCGACGGAAACGGCGCACTCAGTATTTGCTCCACCGAAAAAGATTGCGCCCTCGTGGAGGGCGAGAAAATCGACAAGCCAACCAGCACGAGCAAGCTCCCGGCTAAGACACGGAAACGCAGTACTTTTCTTAGAAACATGGAAATCCTCCCCCAATAGTCCAAATCACCAATGCACCTCAGTCGCTCAAACTCAGAACGACATCTATCGCGCTTTTGCAACATTTGTTGCAGCAAACTGCGCACAATCTATTCAAGTCTTGTACCCCCGTCAAGCGTAAGCTTTCCATTGCCAGAATTGAAGTTCTGACAGCCGCTCCACATCGAACTGTGCGCCTTGCTGGAGTACGCGACGCCGGGAGTCCAAATAGTGAATTCTAATCGGCAGGCATACATTACTGCGATGCAGAGAATTGCCCAATGGGCAGCAACAAACGTTTCAGAACGTTTCTTTAGAGGAAGCTACGCAGCAAGCGTGTGTTCCGCCAGCAAATGCGGGGGCACTTTACGCAAATCCCAGACGAGCCCGCACCAGGAAAGCATTTTCAGCATGTAATACGTAATATCAATCTCCCACCAGTAAAATCCCTGGCGCGCAGAAGCCATGAAGTGATGATGGTTGTTGTGCCAGCCTTCTCCGAGGGTCAGTACTGCGAGCAGCCAGTTGTTGCGGCTGGTGTCGGTTGTCTCGTAGCGCCGCGTTCCGAAGAGGTGCGACAGGGAATTGATGGTAGACGTGTCGTGCCATAGCAGCACCGTGCTCAGGCAGAAGCCCCAAACAAACAGCGGCCACCCACCGATCAAAACAATAACCGCTGCCAGAACAATTGGCGGCACCAAGTGATACTTGTTCAGCCAGCGCAATTCCGGATATTTCGCAAAGTCGCCGATGTATTCGAGCGGCGTAACATCATATTTGTCGGTAATAAACCAGCCCACGTGGGCCCAAAGAAATCCGAAGAGCGTCGGCGAGTGCATATCCAAATCCTGATCCGAGTGCCGATGATGGTGCCGATGATGCCCTGCCCACCACAGCACTCCTTTCTGCGCGGAGGTCATCGCCAAGAAAGCCATGACGAACTGAAATACACGGCTGGTCTTATACGAGCGGTGCGCAAAATATCGGTGATAGCCGGCAGTAACGAAAAACATCCGCACCGCGACCAGCGCCAGGCAAGCTGCAAGATACGACCAGCGAAAATGCACAAAAAATACTCCAAGCGCCAGGATGTGAATCACTACAAAGGGGAAGGCCAAAATAAGGGAGATGCGGGAACCATTTGGCAAAGGTATGGACAAAGCGCGTGAGGCCATTGGGGGGCTTCCTTCGCGTCCGGCGGACGCTTTTACAACTTTCCTTGCGAGCGGGAAACTCTGCCGGATGCAAAAGGGATGGCAGCATGGCTCACCACGTTCAGTCTGGGGCCGCGCTATGCTCCGGTCAAGGCGTACTGAAGGACAGGTAGATGATATGTTCAAAATTGCACACAAACTGGATGATGCGTTGCCAACGAGTAAGAATCATTCCGCGAGAAGAACTCTTCTCCAAGATGTGCTATCGTCCGTTTGCAAGAGAATTTCGCGATTTCGCGCATCCACTCCTATCCGGAGATCCTGTAGGGAGCAGAGAAAAAATGGCAGAGCGTCCCGTACTCGTTGGACTCGTACCACAAATCGTTGTACTCGACCCCGGTGATCAAATCTCCTGGATCTCCGATGCCGGCAACCTTCGCGTGGAATTCGACGTCAACCGCTGCCCGTTTTCTTCCAACATTTTCCAGGCTCCAGCAGGCATGCGACTACTGAGCGGGCCTCCTCGGGTCGGTCTTAAGGGCGCCACCTACAAGTATCGTGTTTGGCTCAACGACCAACTCGTCGGCCAAGGCGAAGTCATCCTCCGCGAGAAATAACACGCTAAGCAAAAAGCCCAGCAGCGCAAGCTGCCGGGCTTTTGAAAAACCAAGCTGATTTGTAATAGCCTCTGGAAATTCAAGAAGGCTTCGCGACGCCGAGAACCGTCGTTTGGCCTTTTACTTGGGCTGCTTTGCGATGATCAGCGCTTTGATCTTGTCGTACGTCGCCGCCGGAACGATCTTCTTATTCAGCAGATCAGTCTTCATCTTGTACGGCCGCCCGTCGATGATCTTCTGCGAATACGCGTCGCCGATCCCCGGCAATGTTTTCAGCTGTTCTTTCGTCGCCGTATTGATGTCCAGCAAATCGCCCGCTTTGGGCGCTGTTTGAGGCGCGGCGGTATTGGGTTGCGCGCTTCCAGGCTGTGCATGTGGATAAGCGCCACTCACTCCAAGGATTAAAATCAGCGCCGCCAAAATCATCCTGCCCGGTCGTTTTGTCATTTCGCTTTCTCCTTTTTGTACCAACAAAACCGAAACGCTCTTCTTTCTGTGTTGCGTTAGGGTGATGCTCTCACTTCGCCGGTTTGTACCCCGCTTTTATTGCATCAGATTCCAGCATGTATTTGCCGTGCTTGGTCTTTCCATACCAGCGCGTTCCCTGCTTGTGATAAACGCCGGTATCCGTATTGATCCACACTACACCAGCGGCGTTCGCCGGAGGCGCCTGCGGCTTTGTCGTCGCAGAGGTCTGCGCTGGAGCACTCGAAGTTGTAGAAGGAGCGGTAGTAGCGGCAGGAGTTGGCTTTGCGGCCGAGGCCACATTCAAGGTAGCCGCAGGCGACTGTGCTTTGTCCGAAGTACTGGATTGCGCGGATTGCGCGATCAAGCCAACGGTGCTAACGAAAAACGCGGCCCCCACGAGCAGCGCAAGAGCCAGCTTTTTCGCATCGCGTTTCATCGTTATGCTTCTCACCGAAATGTGCGCTCACTGCAACGCAGGTCAGCTGGAATTCGGGCATGATGGCGAAGAAAACAGGTGAAGTCAATATGGAAGAGGGCCAGATTAGCTGGCCAAATGGACAGCGGGATTTGATACCAACGGGTTGACCACTGATTCCAGACCTAAGCGCGACAAAGTCTCCAGAATCAATCGCCGACGGCTATGCTGCGTGCTACATCCACCGATTCGGCCAGCCCACGGCGGACCGGCCCCAGCACAAACGCCGGGACTTCGCGTTCCGGAGTTAATGAAAGATTGGTAGCTCTTCGGGGGAACTCAGTGCGAAGATCCAGCTTCATTCCTGCCTCACGAAGGAACTCAGCGGAAAAACCCATATCTTCGGCGCGGTCCACGCCCCAGAACCATAGCTTCTCCTCATGACGCTGCAGGAAGTCCAAAGACTCTTCGAGCTTCTTCATGGCGCGGTCAAACGACGACGCAAGGAAAAACACCCCTAGATTCCAAGCATGGCGGGGGTAAAAAACCTGGATTCGAACGCAATACTTGCCAGCCTGATTTCTTTCCATGCTGCAGCGATAGTCATTGCGGACGGCGGATGCGCGGGAGGGCGTCTTCTTCGTATTCATAGGATCCTGAGGTCTAGGCGCTGGGGGCCATGGCTGAACATGTACCGATTTTGGCCGGCTTCCGGGCTGCTTGCTACCTCAAATCAGAGCGGAAAGGTAGGCTGAAATCGGCTACTTTGGAGACACCCATAGGCTACCGAGGTGTGGGGAGAAAGACAAGCTCGCTTCATCTATTTCTAAACTATTTATTATCAGCTACTTAGACTAGCCTACGCTACCGAATCCCTTTAGCTTGTCAGGCATCAATTGCAATTTGCCCTCTTTTTTCAAGCGGTCTTCCAGGGCCGTTTGGAAGGCCTCAAACGCGATCGAGCGCTTATTTTGCAGTACAGCGTCGGTGATTTCTTTCTTTTGCTTCTCAAAATCTGCGGGGTTAGGCTCTTGTTTGTCTACGACTTCATAGACAAGCCAGTTCGCGCCGAGGTTGAGCGGCTGCCCAAGGCTGCCAGCCTTTAATTGAAACGCGGCGGAAAGCTGTTTTCCGCTGGCGACGTTGGGAATGGTGCCGGAACGAGCAAATTCTTCGCTGGTTTTGGCTTCCAGGCCCAGTGCCTTGGCTGCGGCGTCGAACTTTTCTCCTGCCTTCACACGCTTGGCCAAATCATCTGCCTTGGTGCGGGCTTCGGCGGAAGCTTTTTCCTGCTTCAGTTCGGCAACCACGCTATCTCTTACCTCTTCTAGTGACCCTTGGTGCGCGGGAAGGACCTGTTTAATGGAAAGAACGATGTAGCCGCGATCCGTTTGCACCGGCAGGCTCAGCTCGCCCTGGCGCAAGCGAAAGATGGAATCGCTAACCTTGACCTGCGGCGAGTTCCCCAATTCGACCAAGGGATCAGTTGCGGCGACCGGGCGCGTCTCCCCCACGGTGAGGTGATACTGCTTGGCCAGATCGTCGATGGAAACCTTGTTGGACTGCCGGATGGCTTGCGAGAGCTGTTCGGCAATATTGCCAGCTTGCTTATCGGCCTCGGAAAGCAACAGCGGAGTGCGGATAGAATCCTTTACCTCTTCAAAGGGCTTGGTGTGGGCGGCTTCCTTATCGATGATCTTGATGATGTGAAAGCCGTACTGCGTCTTGATTAAGTCTGAAATGCTGCCCTTCGGGAGCGAAAACGCTGCCTTTTCGAATTCTGGCACCGTCTGTCCCTGGACAATCCATCCCAAGTCTCCGCCCTTGTCTCTTGAACCGGGATTCCCGGGAGTACCGCCGTCCTCGGAATATTTTTTGGCGAGATCTTCGAAATTGGCGCCCTTTTTGGCCTGGTCCAGAATGCCCTGTGCTTTCTTCCTGATCTCTTCGACTTCAGCGTCCGGCTTGCCGACGGTCATCAGCAGGATGTGCTCGACGTGCACCCGGTTGGGCACCTGGTAATCCTGGATGTTCGCCTTGTATTGCGCCTTCAACTGATCGTCGGAGACTTGCATGCTCTGGCGAATCTGGTTCACATCGACTATGGCGTAGCGCACCACGCGCTTTTCCGGGACCTGAAACTTTGCTTTGTTCTTTTCGTAGGCGGCTTTGACCTCGGCATCATCCACGTTGATCTTTGCCACCAAGTCTTCCGGCTTGATATACGCGTAGTCCAGTTTCACCTTCTGATTGCGGTAGACGAATTCTTCCTGCAGTTCCGCCGGACCCGCGCTGATCCCGTCGGTCACCAGCTTCTGGAACTTTTCCTGCAGCATGCCCTGCCGCACTGTGTCTTCGAAGGTCGCCACAGTCATCTGGGTCCGCGATTGGACGAGGGCAGCATACTGATCAGGGGCAATCGGCGAGTCTCCGTTGAAGGCAGCCGGCAAGATTAACTTGATGCGGTCTGCAATCTCATCGTTGGAAACCTTTATGCCGAGCCTGCCTGCCTCGTAGTCCATTTCCTTCTGAAGCATGAGTTGCTGGAGGATGCGCTTCGCATAGTAAGGCTCAAGCATCGGCGGCACTTGATTGGTCTGCTTGATCTGGTTGAGCTGCTGGCGAATTTCGGCAACCGTGATGGTCTGATCGCCGACTTTGGCCACTGCATCCGTGGAAGTGGTCGTGTCGCCTGGACCGCTCGGCACCAAATAGAGCAGCATGCCGCCCGACAAAGCCAGCACCACTACTCCAAGAAAGATGCGCGAAAAAAGCTTTTGCGTGTTATCTGAGCTGCCAGCCATCTGCTGAATCTCCCGGTCCTAAGCAAACACATCATTATAGGAGATAGAGGCCTCGCGCCTCAAATGGAATCGTGGCGGCGTGGTGCCTGCGTTTCCGACGAGCCTTCGTTCTCAGCTATTGCCAAACGCCAGCTGACCTCGTACTTCTCGCAGCGGGACTTCTTCCTGCGCGACTTCTGAGGACCAGGCATTGTAGTCAGTTGCTGGCGAAAAGCGCGCCCCTTAAACTCAATGAGAATGCCCGCCGCGATTGGTATCGACTTTGGTACGACGAATAGTTCGATTGCTTGCGCTAACGACAATGGCGAGATTGCCCTTGCTCAGTTCCCCTACATGGGCGAACTGACCGCCGCCTATCGGTCGCTTCTTTATCTCGAGCAAGTGAAAGAGCGGGGCATCAACGCTCTCAAATCGTGGAGCGGGCCTGCGGGTATTGAGCGCTATCTCTCTGCTGATCACAAAGGCCGGCTGATTCAATCGCTGAAGTCTTTTCTGAGCAATCGCAACCTTCAGAGCACGGAAGTTTTTGGCCGGAGATACACACTCGAAGACCTGATCGCGCGCATCTTGAGAGACCTGCGTGAAAAAGCCTCTGCCCAGTTTGGCACCCCCATTTTGAAAGCGGTCGTTGGCCGGCCGGTACGATTTGTGGGGGCTGAGACGGAGGAAGAGGATCGCTATGCGGAAGGTCGTCTTAGCGCGGCATTCAAGACTGCTGGATATGAGTCCGTCCAGTTCGAATTTGAGCCGGTAGCGGCGGCGCACTACTACGAGTCAACGCTAGACCACGATGAACTCATTCTGATTGGAGATTTCGGAGGCGGCACGAGCGATTTTTCATTGGTAAGGGTAGGTCCAGGTGTTCGTCGCAGAGGTAGAATCGCCGCTGACCTACTGGGCAACGCGGGCGTGGGCGTGGCGGGCGATTCGTTTGATGCGAAGCTCATTCGACATCTTGTGTCTCCCGCACTCGGTGCGGGAACCGACATGCATTCGATGAAGAGGCTCCTCCCGATACCCGCTTGGATTTATGGCAAGTTGGAACGCTGGCATCATCTTTCCTTTCTGAGGGCGAAGGACGTGATGGACTTGCTGACGCGGATCAAGACGGATGCTGTTGAGCCTCAGAAGATCTCGGCGTTGATCCATCTCATAAAAGAGGATCTTGGATATCAGTTGCACCAGTCTGTTCAGGCCGTGAAGTACGAATTGTCGAACAACGTGGCGGCGACGTTTCATTACTCGGATGGAGCAGTGGATCTTGCGGCCCGCGTAAAGCGCTCTTCATTTGAACACTGGATCTCGGACGAATTGAAACAGATTGAGTCCTGTCTGGACTCCTTGCTTAAAGCGAGTGGCGTTCAGCCGAGAGATGTGGATGCCGTGTTTCTGACTGGGGGATCGTCATTCGTGCCAGCGGTTAAAAAAATCTTTGTAACACGCTTCGGCGAAGAGCGGATCAGGACGGGAAATCAATTTACTTCAGTGGCGTGGGGCTTGGCTCTCAGAGGAACTACGCTGGGCTGAGTCAGTTCGGACTAGGAAGTGGCGAGAAGATCGTCACTTCCTAGATTCCATTTTCCGACATGGCAGGTCATTTTTGAATGCCATTGACGCCGGTAACTTCGCGATGCGCGCTGAGGGAGCCGTCTGGGATCACGACGATGACCCATGGCGTTCCAGACGCAAGAATATCGGCATGACTCACCAGTTCGGCGTCGTGCCCGGCACTCAGCTCAATCGTCCGAGTGCTTTGCTCATGAAGATTGAGGTTGTGGGTTTTCACCTCAAATTTATGAGTGCCCTCGCCTTCTGCATGGATATGCAGTGTGAGTTCGTTGCCATGGGTCGCTTCCACCGAGACTTTGAAATCAAAGGCGCGGCTGGCGCGTAATTCGACATGATAAACGCCGCCGGAAAGCGCGGTGAGCGTAGAGTGGGTCGTGCCCTGCCGCACGCTGTACGCTCCTTGTGGTAATTGCGCGCGAAATTTTCCGCTCGCCGCATCCGAGGAGACCTGGGTCACGCGCCCAGTCCTCTGATCGCGGAACTCGATGGGCTCGCGCGAAGAGACATCGGCATCTCCCTCAACAACCGCCTCGCCGTGCAGATCCTGCATAAGCCAGATCCATTCGCCGACCGGTTGCGTCCAGACCTCTTTATACGTCCAGCAAATCTGCGTTGGCCAATAGGGCGCGTCGTTGTATTCCTTTGTTTCGATTCCTACGGGAAGCGCGCCGACCATCTGTCCGGAGCGCACGCTATACAGCGGCGTCCAGTCATAGCCCTCCCCATACATGATGCTGGCCGAAAATGGATTGCGCCCCAGGAGCCACTCTGCCTGTTGCTGCGCAATATCTTCCGCTTCCAGATCTCCGCGCAGTTGTCCTGCCGCCGAAAGAGCTTTTGTCTGCGATAGCAAGACGCTGGAGTTCCCTCGGAAGTCGAACCAGACGGGAAATCTCCGCAGATAATATTCTCCCCCCAGTGGCAGGCCGCGATGGACTTCCTCGACGTAAGCGGCGCTGTCGGCCGCGCGCAACGGAGTCCAGTCCTTCGATTGCGTCAATAATCGGGCTTCGCTTTCTTTGTAGATTGCGGCAGGCAACACATCGTAGGGCTGATCAATCTTGGCGGCGACCTGCTGATAATACTTGGAGTGCAAAACGATCGCCGCGTACCACTTCATCCAATTCTCGTGACTTGGAAAGGTCTCACACAGATGAGCCAGCGCTATCACTGGCTGTTCCTCTTGCCCGATATGGAAGCGATGGAATAGATTCTCCCGCTTCGGACTGGTGTAGAAGTAACCAGTCAAAGGAATGCTCCACGGCTGCAGCGTTTGCTCCTGCGACGCAAGTATGAGATCGCCGAGCTTGAACGCCTCATCCGCGTAGCGCTGTTCGCCCGTGGCACGATATAAGTCCACGGAAGCAATCGCGCCGAACGAAATGCGCTCCAGCTCGTCCTGCGCTCCATAGACCTCGGGCAGCGGAGCGGCCGTCTTCAATCCCTCGACGGCATAGTTCCAGTCCTGCTCTGCCGTACGAAGGCTGCGAATGGCAAGCTCGGGATTGCTTTCTTTCAACACACGAGCAGCAAGCGCTTCGACAGCCGCCACGCGAAAGTTCCACTCGGGTTCGTTCACAGCCTGGCCGCTGCGATCGTCGGCGTCGCCGATAATGCCGTTCGTCCAATAGCTGATCAATTGGCCTTTGGCGCGATAGCCATCGCCAAAGCTGGTCTTGAGTACCCAGCGCAGCCCCCACGTCGCTTCTTCCATCAAGCGCGCGCGCAGCGCGGGATCTTCTCCCTGCTGCTGAAGGCGATCTGCGAAGGAAAACAGGGCGTAAGACATTCCTGGAGTGTTGCCCGTCGCCGTAAGATCCCCCGCATCGTGATAGCCGCCGTTGATGATGATGCGTTTATCGCCGTGGATGCTGTAATCGTCCATGTGGCAGATTCCATGGATCCCAGGAATCACCGTTCCACACCGCTCGCTGTACATAAAATTGATGGCTTTCCAAATACTTTCGCGCCATGCATCTGGACCAATCTGAAATGGACGGGTAGTCGTAGCTCCAACGCGAAGAACATACTCACCCGGCGTCTGAATCTCGGAGAAATCCAGGACCGCGTATTTGCCTAACAGCGTCGTCTGTTGTTGCACGGCCTTGGTGAGAACAGATTTGCCGGTCCGTTGCTCGATCACTGAAAACTCATGCGCATCGAGGTTGCTTGCAATCGCTGTCTTCGTCGCGCCCGCCGTATACCCGGCGTGACTGAAGGCGATTTTTCCCGCTGCAACATCCCAACCCTCGACGTGATCAGCTTCTACCGTCTGCAATTCGAGCTGATCGATATATAGGATGGTCTGATCGCCCAAATCCGGAAGCATCTTGGGAAGGCTGTAAGCAAAATCGAGTTGCGTAACCTTATCCCGGTCGAGAGGTGCAATTTCCCATACCACATGATTCCATTCGTGGTTCCTCAGGATGATGGACTCATGCCGCCCCTCGTTATATCGATCCGGAAGTCGATGTGCTCCCTCATTATGCAGAGTGAGAGAAGCCGAAATTGCCGGCGCGCCGATCACATCGGGATACGCCCAGATGGAAATGCGGTTGTAGCGGCTCCAATCCTCGGAAGGAAATTTACGGCTGGCGACTAAATCCTCCCACTCGCCCGCGCCGCCGACCAATCCCAAATTTTGTTTCGACCGAATTCGCAGAGAGTGCACGCCGTCTTTCACCGGTGAATCCACGAGCGCCATGTCCCCATCTCCGGTAAACGACCATGTCGATGCATCCTCCATGGAATCGAGCACGCGCGAGTCCAGCACTTTCTTCTGCAACCAGCGAGCCTCCGCTCCATCTTCATATATAGGCTGCATCGGCATCTTCGGGGCTTCCTGCTGCGCCGAAACAAATTGGCCACCTAGGCCGCAGGAAATCGCCAACGCAAAGCACTTATATAGAATTCGGCTCCACTTGCCGTTTTCAGCGCCGTGCAAATTGAGATTCATCAGAATCCTTCCTCGGCCTCGAAGGCTATCTGTGGAGATCGACCAGCATTGCGAATCATTCGGGAGGATTATAGACAAAACCCGCCTGGACTACTCGCCACCGCCAGAGTTTTTTCACGCACGGTTTCATGAATCTTCGAAATGAAGCGACGCGTTGATGGGAAACCGCGATGATGCGGGTATCATCAAACGCTAGAGATGATCACGCTCAATGCGGTACGAAAACAGATAGCGCTGTCTGTGCCAGTGCTTCTCTTGGTTTTGCTGGGCTCGCTGAATCAGGGAACATCTCTGGTTTCGGCGCGAAACGCGGGACAACCGCGCTCTGCCACGGATTCGCCAACTTTTTACCGCGACGTACTGCCTATTTTGCAGCAGCGTTGCCAGACGTGCCATCGCGCGGAGGGCATCGCGCCCATGCGATTTGAAACGTATGAACAGACACACCCCTATGCGGCCGCGATTGCGGCAGCGGCGCAGAGCAAGTCCATGCCGCCATGGTTTGCCGATCCTCATATCGGCCATTTCTCGAATGATCCGTCGCTCTCGGCGGACCAAATCGCTGTGCTTGGCGCTTGGGTAAATACCGGAGCGCTTGCCGGCGATGCGCATGACGCACCTCCACCTGTTCATTGGGCAGAGAGCTGGAGCATCCCGCAACCCGATTTGGTCTTGAAAATGTCAAAGGGTGTCCCGCTGCCAGCGAATGGCGACGTCGAATACACCTATGAAATTGTGCCCACAGGGTTCAAAGAGGATCGCTGGGTGCAAGCCGTGGAAGTGCTGCCATCGCTTCGCGCCAACGTTCACCACGCAGTTGTTTACGTTCGGCCGCCGGATTCCGAGTGGATGCGCCATGCACCGATTGGTGTTCCATTCACTGCTTCCACGCTAACCAATCCCGACGATCGGCGCGGCGCGCATTGGACGGACAGCGACGTGCTTCTCGTTTACGCGCCGGGCAGCTCCCCGGACAATTGGCCGGACAGCATGGCAAAATTTATTCCCGCCGGATCCGATCTCGTTTTTCAAATGCACTATACGACCAACGGACACCCGGCCAGCGACCGGACCTGCTTGGGGTTAATTTTCGCAAAGCACGCACCAACTCAACGTGTCCTTACGCTGCAACTGACGAACGACCACTTCGTGATTCCTCCCGGCGTGCCGGATTACCGCGTGGAAGCACGCGGCACTTTGCCGAACGATGCGACGCTGCTCAGTCTCTTCCCGCACATGCATTTGCGCGGAAAACGCTTCGAGTACAACATCATTCATAGAGAGAAGGTTTCAGGGGCGGGGCCGGACCAGGAAATAGAGCCACTGCTCGACGTCCATTATCATTTCCACTGGCAGATGAGCTACAAGCTGGCGGAACCGCGCTTCTTAAAGGCGGGCACGGAACTACAGGCCATCGCCTGGTACGATAATTCGCGCAGCAATCCGCACAACCCCGACCCTGAGGCCGCGGTGCGCTGGGGCGAGCAAACGTATGATGAGATGATGGTGGGATTTTTTGATGTAGCCGTTGCAGCGAATCTTGACAAGCATACATATTTTATTCGGCATTGAATTCGGCTTTGACGCAGCTCAGAAGGACAAGAGGGACCAAAATGGAAATCACCAGCGAGTATGTACAACTGAGCGTCAACGACAGCACGACCATGCGGGCGTGGGTTGCGCGGCCCAAGGAAAAGGGCGCGAACCCCGGGTTGCTCGTTTTCCAGGAAGCGTTCGGCGTGAACGCGCACATTCGCGACATCGCCGGGCGATTTGCGCGCGAAGGCTTCGTCGCCGTGGCGCCAGAGCTTTTTCATCGCACCGGCGCGGGTGTCGAAATACGCTACGACGATTTTCCCAGCGCGGTGCCGCACATGAAGGCCCTGAACGATGCCTCGATGGCGGCCGACCTGCGCGCTGCGTTTGACTGGCTTCGCGGCTATATCGGTGGTGACCTGCCGATCTCTGCGATTGGCTATTGCATGGGCGGACGCGCGGCATTTCTCGCGGCCATCACCTTGCCTCTCGCCGCTTCCATTTCGTACTACGGCGGTGGAATTGCGCCAAACGCGACAAATCCCGGCTTGCTCGGCCGCGCGACCGGCTTGCAAGCTCCGCTCCTGTTCTTCTGGGGCGGGCGCGACAAGCACATTCCTCCGGAGCAGATCCGCGCGGTGAGCGATGCGCTGCGAGCCGCCGGAAAAAACTTCGTCAACGTGGAGATTTCCAACGCGGACCATGGATTCTTTTGTGACGCGCGCCCCAGCTATAGCCCTGCGGCGGCTCTTTTGGCTTGGCCGCTGACGCTGGCGTTCCTGCGCGCCAGGTCCGCCTAAGCGCGCGCTACATATCCTCCAAAGAAATAGCGAACAATCGACGAATGTGAGCGGAAACACGGCACTGTCCTTTCGGGCAAAACCACCTGTCCGAACGCCTAGTATGCGCAACTGCTATTTGCTGTTTAACTACCGCAAGCTGCAGCGGTCTTCTGCGTTCTAATTACTGTGCTAGATTGCAAGATTGGCGGCAGAGTTGCGCGAAAACCCGTGAGCACACAGACACCACACGACCCGAACCACCCGAAGATAAAACGGGTGGAGGTGTATTGGCATACGGTCACATACAAGACCGTGGCTGTTTACGTGATTCTGCTTGCGGCGATTGTTTTCGCTGCGATTTACCTCATCAATCCGAATTTGTATACGGCCGCGTATGACAAACTGAACAAATCGATAGGCAACGGCGACAGCGAAGCCACAACCATTTCACAGACGCAGGCGAAATTCGTCAACCTCGACGGAAAAGTACAGGTCAAGAAAGTCAATTCCGTGCAATGGGTGGACGCAGATTTCCACACCACTCTGGACAAAGGCGATCAAATCCAGACTTCTTCAGAAGGCGCGGCCCGCATCACCTTCGCCGACGGCACGACATACACCGTGAAGTCCGGAACATTTATTACGGTGGAAGAAAATTCGATGGGCCATGAGCAGCCTTCCAGTTCGGCGGTGCGCATCAACATCGGGCAAGTCGACCTGAAGACGCCAAATTATTCTTCGCCGGATTCCAAGGCTGCTGTCAGCATGGAAGACAACTCGAAGGCGCAATTGGGTTCGAACAGCAGCGCGGAGGTCAAATCCGACCCGGCGACCAAGGAAAACGAGGTCGTGGTCTCCAGCGGAAGCGCGGAAGTGCAGCGGGGTCAAGAGAAGGTGGAGATCGGAGCGTATCAGAAAGCGAGTTACTCGACGAGCGGACCCATCACGAAGTCCGACGTGCTGGCGCCGCCAGACTTGAGTTCGCCGCGCAATTTCGAGCCGCTGATTGTCGAGAATCCGAAAACGGCGTCGATCCATTTTGAATGGAAGCCGGTTTCGCAAGCGGTTTCCTACTCACTCAAGATCAGCACGACGGCGATGTTTACCAGAACCGTGAAAGAGGCTACTGGAGTCACAGGAACCAGCGCTGACATCACCGGTCTCGACGGAGGCGATTATTTCTGGGCCGTCACCGCCACGAACGCCAAGAAGGAAACCAGCGAGGTTAGCGAAACTTTCCGGTTTACACTTGTCGCGCAGGGAAAAACGCAGGACATGGCGTTGGAGATAACTGGCACGCAGATTCATGGCCGGGTTGTGGAAATCATCGGGAGGACGGAGCCGGGAGCCGCTCTTATCGTAAACGGCCAGCCCGTGCCGATTATTGCGGCAGACGGGACGTTCCGGCACTTTACCGAGCCGCTTGAGCCCGGCCAGCATACGATCGTCATCATCGGAGAAAACCGCCGTGGCGGCACGAATCAGCAAAAAGTGACGATCGTTGTGCCGAAGTAAAAGCTTCGAACGTGGATCGTTTTAGGCAACAAGTGAAAAAAAACGGTGGCGCAACTTTGCGCTCGTCGCCAAGTCCAGAGACAATGGTCTAGTTGGCCGCGCGGCGGTTCAAATGGACCGTGAGAAAGTTAAGCAGCTCGTTGTCGGCTGGACGGCGGAGAAGTTTTCTTCGCGGGGAGCGGGGGGATGAATAAGAACGGTTACAATCTGAGGTCGATCTTTAGTTTGTTTTCTTCCGACCTCGCCATTGATCTTGGGACGGCGAACACGCTCGTGTTCTCGGCCGGCAAAGGCATCGTGGTGAACGAGCCTTCGATCGTGGCTATCAATAAATCCAGCGGAGAAGTCGTGGCCGTCGGCCGCGAAGCGAAGGAAATGCTTGGCCGCACGCCGGGCAACGTCGTGGCCATCAAGCCGATGAAGGACGGCGTCATCGCCGACTTCAAAGTCACCGAAAAAATGCTGACGTATTTTATTCAGAAGGCGCACAACCGCCGGGTGCTGGTGCATCCGCGCATCGTCATCGGCGTTCCAAGCGAAATTACGCCGGTGGAAAAACGCGCCGTGCAGGACTCTGCCTATCGTGCACGCGCCAGCGAAGTCTATCTCGTGGAACAAGCCATGGCTGCCGCTATCGGAGCCGGTCTGCCCATCGAAGAGCCTTCCGGAAACATGGTCGTCGACATCGGCGGCGGGACCACGGACATTGCAGTCATCTCTATGAGCGGCATCGTGTACTCGCGTTCGGTTCGTGTCGCGGGCAACGAGATGGACGAAGCCGTCATGCAATATTTGAAACGCAAATATAACCTGCTCGTTGGCGAACGCACCGCCGAACAGATCAAGATGGAAATCGGCTCGGCGTATCCGCTGGAAAAACCGCTGACCATGGAAGTGAAGGGCCGCAACTTGATCGAGGGCGTTCCCCGCACTGTCACCATCGACGACAGCGAAATTCGCGAAGCCTTGAGCGAATGCGTTGCAACGATTCTGAACGCAGTACGCGTCGCCCTCGAACGCACTCCACCGGAACTTTCCGCTGACATCAGCGATCGCGGCATTGTACTGACCGGCGGTGGCGCGCTGCTGAAAAATCTCGACAAGCGCATCCGCGAAGAAACCGGTCTGCCGGTTTCCATTGCCGACGACCCGCTGGCATCCGTGGTGCTGGGAACAGGCAAAATGTTGAGCGATTTCAAGTTGCTGCGGCAGGTTTGCATCGACTGACGATTTTTCGGATTTGACGATTGCGCAAATTTTAAGCCGCACGGGCTAAAACCTGTGCCACTGGACTCCATGGTTGGCATTCCCTCTCGTCATAGATCGATTTTCCTGCTTGGCGGAGTTGTGCTCCTGCAGATATTGCTGCTGGCTGTGCAAATCAAGCGCGACTCGCAGGGCCGCCTGATCCGCGTGTGGACGGTAGGCGCGGTCTCGCCGTTCGAACGTGCTGGCGCTCATGGCGTCAGCCACATTCGCGACACCTGGAATCATTATTTCGCGCTGCAACACACCTCGCGCGAAAACGAAGATTTGAGGCGTGAAAACGGCGCCCTGAAACTGGAAATCACACAGCTCCAAAGCAAAGCCGGCGAAGCCGATCGCCTTGCCGCCCTCCTGAAATTTCGCCAGACGAATGTGGACGTGCCCATGATCAGTGCGCGAGTGATCGGCGGTAGCGCGGACTCTGCCAGCCAAACTATCTACCTCGACCGTGGCGAACGGGACGGAATCCGCAAAAACATGGGCGTCATCACACCCGATGGCGTCGTTGGCAAGGTCATCGAGTCTTACAAAGACACCGCACAGGTTTTGTTGCTCACGGACAAAGATAGCGGCGTCGGCGCCATGCTTGTCGAATCGCGCCTTCAAGGTCCCGTTGGCGGCACTGGCGAGCCGCTCATGGTTATGAAATACATCCCCAACGATGACAACGTAAATTCCGGTGAGCGCGTCGTCACCAGCGGCATGGATCGCATCTTCCCGCGTGACTTGCCTGTGGGAACTATCGCCGAAATCAAAGCAGGTAGTCCATTCAAACAGCTTCGCGTAAAGCCCGCGGCAAGCCTCGAACGTCTCGAAGAAGTCTTCGTACTGCTGACGATGAAGCCGCTCGAGTTGAAGGAAGAGCCTGCGGCGCCCGGCTCTGCAACATCTCCGGCCGCTCCTTCCGCTGCGGCAACCAATCCGCCTTCACCTGAGAAACCATGAACGATACTTACGACATTCGCGGCAGCGAACTGCACATTGAAGTGCACAAGTTCCGGGCAGGCGCGATCATTTTAGCCACCGCTTTTGCGCTCGTACTCCAGGCTTTTCTGCCCATCTATTTTCCGAAGGCTTCGATCCTCGATCTCCCGCTGCTCATCGTCATCTATTTCGGTTTGAGCCGTCGAAATCCCTCCACCGGATTGCTTCTGGGCATGGTGATCGGCGTTTTGCAGGACAGCCTCAGCGGGCCGACCGTTCCTCTCGGTCTCTACGGCATTGCAAAAACCGTGATCGGTTATCTCGCTTCCTCGATCGGAGCACGCCTCGATACGGAACATCCCGCCGCACGCTTCGCCCTGACCATCGCTTTTTTTGGCGTTCACCAGGGAATCATCGCGCTGACGCGGCGTCTGCTTCTTTCTCAACCTGAGCCGTGGTTCACCGTGCATCTCGGCATCGCCGCTCTGGTCAACGCCGTCGTCGCCGTCTTCCTCTTCATGCTCCTCGACCGGCTACGCAAACCCTCTTAACCGTTTACTTCCTGTAGCAAGGTCACGGCCAACTTTGCTTATATTGTGTTACACTACGCTTGTAATACTTTGTCATATGCTGATTTTTGACGCGTCTACCCTGATATTGCTCGCAAGGGTTGAACTTATGGACACATTCCTAGCGGGCATCCCCATGGACGTCGCCATCCCGAAGGAAGTTGAAAAGGAATGCTGTGCAGTCAAGAAGACGCTGGATGCTCACATGATTCAGAAGGCCATCGGAGATTCGCGGATTCAATCCATCATAGTGAAGAACAAGAAATTTGCGGCTAAATTACAAGCCGACTTTAGCTTAGGAAAAGGCGAAGCGGACGCTATCGCACTTGCCCTCGCGGAGAAAGCGCAACTTGTGGCGATCGATGACAAGAGCGGGATAAATGCCTGCAAACTGCTCGGCATTCCCTTCACGACAGCCGCAGGCATTCTGGTCAGATGCCGCGAGAAGGATCTGATCACTCTCAGCGACGCACTTCTCAAGCTAGCGTTGCTCACGATCTACGGCCGTTATAAAAATTCTATCGTCGAGGATGTGAGAAAAAAATTGGAGGCAGGCAGATGACTAAGACGATGAGTATCCGCATGGACCCCGATAACTATAGATTCTTGAGCGAATTTACAAAACAGGAGCGCAGTGACCTGTCCAAAACCGTACGCGACATGGTCACGCGTGGGCGAGTCTTACTGGCTGTGGAGAAATATCGCAACGGTGAAGCTTCTCTTGGCAGAGCCTCGGAACTTGCCGGACTTCCCGTGGGACAGATGATGACTGTTCTCGAAGAGTTCGGCGTCGATAGCAGAATCGAGAAGGAAGAATATCTTCAAGGACTGAACAACCTCGAAAAGGTATGGTAACAACTCGTTGCGCCCGAAAGAGCGAAGGTAGGCTCACGCCCTATATCTTGTAAACTTTTCTATGGCACTAGAAGAAATTGTTTGAAGTCATCGTAAGCGCTGGACATGGGGAGTGACAATTTCTCGCGCTTCAAGTAGGCGGCGAGGCGATCCGGCAGCGGTGGCGCCGTGCCAATGGCGCGCTTCACGACGTCAGCGAATTTTGCAGGATGCGCGGTGGCAAGCACCAAACCCTGCGCGGACTCAGAGTGCTCGCGCTTGTAGGCTTCCCAGCCAAGGACGCCGACAGCGGTGTGCGGATCGGCGATATAGCCAAAGCGTTCGTGGAGCGACTTCATCTCCTGCAGCGTCTCTTCGTCCGTAGCGGCGTGGCCCCAGATTTCGCGGCGTACATATTCAATGCGGCCGCGGCACAAATCCAGCAAGCGCGGAAAATTATTCGGGTTGCCGACGTCCATGGCGTTCGAAAGTGTCTGGGTCGCAGCGTGCGGATGAAACTCTCCGGATCGCAAATACTCCGGCACAACATTGTTCGCATTCGTCGAAGCCACGTACATCGCCACCGGCAAGCCGATGCGCTTGGCGAAAAGCCCCGCCGTCAAATTGCCAAAATTTCCGCTGGGCACCGACACAATAAGCGGCACCGACGCAACCGGCAACTGCCGGTACGCGGCCACGTGATAAAACATTTGCGGCAGAAGCCGCCCAATGTTGATCGAGTTCGCGGACGTCAGAAACGCGCGCTTGTTCAGCTCCACATCAGAAAACGCCTGCTTCACCAGCCTCTGGCAATCATCAAAGCTGCCAGCTACTTCGAGCGCGGTAATATTTTCGCCCAGCGTGGTGAACTGCTTCTCCTGCGCCTCGCTGATGCGCTTTGAAGGATAAAGAATCACCACGCGAATTCCCGGTACGCCGAGAAATCCGTGCGCAACGGCACTGCCCGTATCGCCGGAAGTCGCCACCAGTACGGTCAGCGGCCGCGTTTCGCCGCGAACGAAATACCCCATCAACCGCGCCATAAATCGCGCGCCGAAATCCTTGAACGCCAGCGTAGGACCGTGAAAGAGTTCCAGAATGTGCAGGCCGGGAGAGAGCGACACCAGCTTCACTGGAAAATTGATGGCTTCTGCAACGATTTGCCACAGCACCTCTTCCGGCACATCCGGCATGGCGAAAGGCTTCACTACGCGAAAACAAACTTCCGTGAACGGCAACTTGCGAAACTCTTCCAATTCCTGCGGGGAACGTCGAGCAAGTTCCACCGGCAAATACAAGCCGCCGTCTGGCGCCAGCCCTCGAAGCACGGCGCCGCGCAAAGAAGTCAGCGGCGCTTTGCGTCCCGTGCTCCGGTATCTCATCGCCCGCGCTCGAGCTTGGGCGCGAATTTTCGCCAGAAAAGCCGTCGCGTCGAACGCAGGATCCCGCAGCTCCGCCACCTGGAGCGTGCAATGCGCCAAAGCTTCATAGCTCTGCCGCCGCGCGGAAATCAGCGTGGGATAACACCGCGCCACGGTCTCTCGTGCCGATTCCCCACGCCTGGGCTGGAATGCTCCGCGCCAAAGCACCGGCTTTGGATCGCTCAAGTATCGCTCGATCAAGAGCTGCTGCTCCTCCGCCGACGCAGCCAGGTACACCACGGTCATCCGCCGGCGCAAGCGCAGCAACAAATTATTACCCGTGTAGATCACGCTGCCCGTGGTGTCCAACACCAGCGATTTTTCAGACTCCCGCTCCAACGACGTCAGCACTTCCCCCAGCGTGTGGATTTCTTCCTCGAGGTACTGCGCCTCGCGTTCCGTATACTTCGGATTGTTCGGCCAGCCCATCCACGCCGCTACGCCGTTGATCCCCGAATACCCGCCCGCCGCCAGCCGCGAAGCCAGCTTCTCTTCGATGCGGTCATCGCAACAAATAGCGGTCCAATCTTCGGCGGCTAACTTCTTTGTCCAGAAGGTTTTTCCAGCGCCAGACATCCCAACCAGGGCCAAACGCAGGGGTGAGGAGGGTTCGCTTTGCATGTGATCAGTCTAAATACGATAACGCGCGCCGAAGCTGACGAGCAAGCCTGCGAAACAAAACCGTTCCAATCTTCAACCACACCCGGCTAAGAAATATTCTTGTCCAACCAACAAACTCCATGAAACATTTTCTTCCCCTAAACGTCTTATGGATAAAGGAAAGGGATCTTCCATGCCCTATACCCTATATGAAAGATAAGCGAGAAAGCCCTGGCGATCTCCTCCAGGGAACGCTGGACCTGCTGATTCTGAAAGCTTTAGCCCGCGGCGCCATGCACGGGTACGGCGTCGCCGAATGGATTCATCAAACG
Source organism: uncultured Acidobacteriota bacterium (assembly GCA_963784015.1). Classification (GTDB taxonomy): domain Bacteria; phylum Acidobacteriota; class Terriglobia; order Acidiferrales; family UBA7541; genus Acidiferrum. The sequence goes on along the minus strand of CAWAPX010000013.1, from coordinate 166,769 downwards.
TCCGAGGACATCCTCAAGGTAGAAGAGGGCGCGCTCTATCCCGCGCTTCATCGCCTCGAACTCCGCGGCCTGCTCGCCTCCGAATGGGGCACCTCGGACAACAATCGCCGCGCAAAATTTTATTCTCTGACTGCAGCAGGACGAAAGCAGTTAGCGCAAGAAACCGAATTCTGGCGCCGCATGTCCGGCGCAGTCGCGCGAATACTCCAAACCGCTTAGAACGCGCAGGAGGAGACCATGTTTTCGGAGTGGATAAACAAAACCTGGCTTCGCGTCAAAGCCGTTTGGAATCGACCGCAGCTCGACCGCGACTTTAAAGATGAAGTCGCATTTCATCTAGCCATGCGCGAAGAGAAAAACCGCCTCGCTGGAATCGACCCCGGAGAATCCCGCTACGCCGCACGCCGTAAATTCGGCAATACCACGGCCATCCAAGAACGCAATCGCGAAATCTGGACGTTTGTCTCGCTCGACGGACTCTTACAGGATGTCCGCCTTGCCCTGCGCATGCTCCACAAGAATCCCGGTTTCACAGCAGTAGCGGTACTGACGCTCGCGCTCGGCATCGGCGCGAACACCGCTATCTTCAGCGTCGTCAACGGGGTTCTCCTCAATCCCCTGCCCTACAAGGACCCGCAGCAACTCGTCGCCGCCCGCCATACGGATTCACTATTAAATGTCATCGATATCCAGCGACTGACGCGCTCCTTCGCGCAAGGCGGCGCCATCAACACCGAAGACATGGACTACACCAACGGAGCCGAACCCGTGCAGATTCAAGCGGGTTATGTCGACGCCGGCTTTCTCGAAACGCTCGGAATTCCGCCCACGCTAGGCCGGCTCATCACTCCTGAAGAAGATGTGAAAGGCGGCCCACGCGTTGTCGTCGTGAGCTTTGCGTTCTGGAAAAACTTTCTGAATAGCGATCGGCAAGCCGTCGGAAGAACGGTGACGCTCAGCGGAAACGATTACATCGTCGTCGGCGTGCTGCCTACGAATTTTGCTCTCCCGCGCGATCATGCCGAAGTCTTCGTCTCGCTGCAGGTCGCCTATCCCGAAGCGGCGGCATTTCGCGGTGTCCACTTTATGGATTCCTACTGGCGTCTAAAACCGGGCGTGACGCTGGCACAGGCCCAAGCCGATGTTCTCGCCATCGACCGCCATCTCGCCGAGCAATATCCCGACACCGAGCGGAAACGTCAGACACAGCTTGTGCCGCTGCAGGCATTTGTCGTCGGCGACGTTCGTACCTCCTTGCTCGTTCTGTTCGGAGCTGTCGGTTTCGTCCTGCTGATTGCTTGCGCGAATTTCGCGAGCCTGCTGGTGGCGCGCATCACGGCGCGCCGTCCGGAACTCACGATTCGCGCGGCGCTCGGCGCGGGAAAGCTGCGCTTGATTCGCCAGGCACTCGTCGAGAGCGCGCTCCTTGCCATCCTGGGAGGCGGCGCGGGCCTCGTTCTCGCCGAATGGGGCACGCGACTTCTCCTGTCCCTGAAGCCTGCCGCCCTCGAACGATTCAGCGGCATTCAAGTCGACGCCCGCGTTCTCATTTTTGTCTTTGGCGTTTCTGTGCTGACGGGCATCGTCTTTGGCATCGCGCCTGCCTGGTCCGCCGCAAGTGCCGACTTCGGCGAGGCGCTGAAAGACGGCGGAGGCCGCGTGACAGCCAGCCCATCAAGTCATCTTCTGCGAAAGCTCCTCGTCATCGCCGAATTTGCTCTCGCGTTGGTGCTCCTCGTCGGTGCCGGCCTGCTCCTCAAAGGATTCTCACGTCTCAGCGCCGTGAATCCCGGCTTCAATCCGCGAAATGTTATTTCCGTGCATCTCCAGCTTCCCGCCACGCGGTACGTCGATATCCCGCCGCAAACGCAGTTCCGCCGTGAACTGCTCGCGCGCCTCAATTCCCTCCCCGGCGTGGAAGCCGCGATGGTCACGGACATTCCCTTCGGCGGAAATTATCTGACTCACAGCATCGTTATCGACGGTCGGCCGCCAGTCCTCGTTGGCGCGGAGCCCCACGTGCAAACTCTCTCCGTCATGGGCGATTACTTCCAAGTGATGCAAATCGCGATTCGCGCCGGCCGGGGCTTCACGGACGCAGATCGCGAAGGGCAGCCCTTAGTCGCTGTCGTCAACCAAAAATTTGTCGAACAATTCTTCCCGCACGAAAGTCCGCTCGGCGCGCGCATCGATTGGGGCCGTGCCAAATTAGCGCACAACTGGATGACCATCGTCGGCGTCGTGAACGACGTGAAGCACTCAGGCCTTGGTTTGCCCACCGATCCCGCAGTCTACGCCCCCTTCCCGCAGTCCGACGAAGCTTGGCGCCGCTGGATGTCGCTTGCGATCCGCACTCCCGGCTCGCCAACGGGATTGGTCGAAGAAGTAAAAAAGCAAGTCTGGAGCCTCGATCGGCAAATTCCCGTCAGCGACATTCTCTCCATGGAAAGCCTGATGGCCGTTTCGCTCGCGCAAGAGCGTTTCAATATGTTGCTCCTCGGGCTCTTTGCCGCGCTCGCTCTCACTCTCGCCGCCGTCGGCATCTACGGCTTGATGGCGTATTCGGTGAGCCAGCGCACGCACGAGATTGGCTTACGTATGGCCATTGGCGCGCGGCCCCGCGACATTCTCCATCTCGTGCTAGCCGATGGCGCAAAACTCGCCTTTCTCGGCATCGCCATCGGAGTCGCCACGGCCCTCGCACTTACGCGACTGATGGCCACTCTTCTTTTCGAAGTGCAGCCGACGGACCCGCCAACCTTCGCAGCCGTGGCCGTTCTATTGGCGCTCGTCGGACTTGTGGCCTGCTATATCCCAGCGCGCCGCGCGACGCGTGTCGATCCCATGGTGACGCTCCGTTATGACTAAACGCCTCATTTGGCGGATCACCAGTGCGCGCCTGAAAAGTTTCGGAGCCTGAACAAATGCAAGGATGGCTGCACAAAGCCCGTTTACGCCTGAATGCAATTTTCCGTCGCGAAGCTCTGGATCGCGACCTGGAAGACGAAGTCGCGTTCCATCTCGCCATGCGCGAAGAAAAAAACCGCCTCGAAGGAATCGCTCCGGACGAATCCAGCTACGCCGCTCACCGTAAGTTTGGCAACACCACCAGTCTCAAAGAGAGGACCCGCGAAATGTGGACCTTTGCCTTTCTCGAAGAAATTTTTCAGGACACTCGCTTTGCCCTCCGCATGCTCCGCAAGAATCCCGGCTTCACATTGGTTGCGGTTCTGACGCTCGCTCTCGGCATTGGTGCAAATACAGCCATCTTCAGCGTGATCAACGGCGTCCTGCTCAATCCTCTCCCCTACAATGATCCCGAACGAATCGTTGCCATGGGACCGAACGATTCACCGCCAAACCTGGCCGATATCCAGCGAGAGACACGCTCGTTTTCGCAAGGCGGTGGAATCAATATCAATAATATGGACTACACCAGCGGGACGGAGCCTATGCAGGTTCGCGCAGGCCGCGTAAATGCAGGATTCCTGGAAACGCTCGGTGTTCCTCCGATGCTCGGACGAATCATTTCTCCAGAAGAAGATGTGAAGGGAGGTCCGCGCTTTGTCGTGCTGAGCTATCCTTTCTGGCAAAACTTTCTGAGCAGCGACCCTCAGGTCCTCGGCAAGACGATCGCTCTCAGCGGAAACGACTACACCGTAATTGGCGTGATGCCTGCCAACTTTGTGCCACCACGGGAGCATGCTGACGTTTTCGTTTCGCTTTGGACGGCTTATCCGGATGATGCTGCCGAGCGGGACTTGCATTTCATGCATGCCTACTGGCGCCTGAACGCCGGAGTGACTCTCGCCCAAGCGCAAGCGGAAATGTCCGCGATGGATCATCGCCTCACCGAGCTTTATCCCGACTCGGAAACAGACAGACGGACAGTACTTCTACCTTTGCAGGAATCCGTGACGGGTAGCGTTCGCCCTGCGCTCCTGGTTCTCTTTGGGGCCGTGGGATTTGTGCTCCTGATTGCTTGTGCCAATTTTGCTGGTCTGCTCATGGCGCGCGCGATAGCACGCCGGCAGGAGCTAGTCATCCGCACGGCGCTCGGCGCCGGCAAGTCTCGACTGATTCGCCAGGCGCTGACGGAGAGCGTACTTCTGGCAATCGTCGGTGGGGGCGCCGGCCTTCTGCTCGCCAGACTGGGCATAAGCCTTCTTCTGTCACTGAAGCCGGCCGCTCTCGACCGTTTCAATAGCATCCATCTGGATGCGCACGTTCTGTTTTTCGTGTTCGGCATCTCCCTTCTCACTGGCGTTGTTTTCGGCATCGCTCCTGCCTGGTCCGTCACCAACCTAAATTTTGCAGAATCGCTTAAGGATGGAGCGCGGGGATCAACGTCCGGGCAATTCGGCAATTTGCTGCGAAAATTGCTGGTCACCGCTGAATTCGCAATTGCTCTCGTGCTACTCGTCGGAGCGGGATTGTTGATCAAAGGTTTCTCACGGTTGCGCTCCGTGAGTCCCGGATTCAATCCGCAGCACGTGATGACCATGCATCTCCAGTTGCCTGAGGCGCGCTACGCGAAGATTCCCAGTCAAACGCAGTTTCGTGTTCAGGCGCTCGAACGGATCAACGCGCTACCGCGCGTGGAAGCCGCCATGGTAATGGATCTTCCCCTCTCTCCGAATTACGTGGACCCTAGAGTTGTAGTGGATGGAGGCCCGCCGGTCGCTGTCGGTGCCGAACCTCGCGCACAGACCAACTCTGTGATGGGAGACTATTTCCGCGTTATGCAAATCCCCATCCGCGCGGGTCGCGAGTTTACGCCCATGGATCGCGAGGGCCAACCTCTCGTAGCTATCGTAAACAAGGAATTCGTCAAAGAGCGCTTGCCGCACAGGAACCCCATCGGCGTTCGCATCGACTGGGCAAGAGCTCCTGACCCTCCGCGGTGGATGACTATTGTGGGTGTCGCTGCCGACGTAAAAGATTCCAGCCTCGAAGCGCCGGCCGATCCCGCCGTGTACACTCCTTTTCCCCAATCCGAGCAGGCTTGGCGGCGCTGGATGACTCTTGTCCTCCGTACCACAGGACCAGTCGCTGGCCTCGTGGAGGAAACGAAGAAACAAATCTGGAGCGTTGATAGCCAGATTCCAATAACCGATATCCTCTCGATGGAAGATTTGATGGCCGTCTCCCTAGCCCAGCAGCGTTTCAACATGCTGCTTCTCGCACTTTTCGCGGCCCTTGCGCTGATTCTTGCCGCCGTCGGAATTTATGGTCTGATGGCCTATTCGGTCAGCCAGCGCACTCACGAAATTGGCGTGCGCCTCGCGATTGGCGCGCAGCGCCGCGATGTCCTCCGCCTTGTCCTGAAAGATGGCGCGAGACTCACTCTCCTCGGCATCGCCATTGGGATTATCGTTGCGCTCGCCTTGACCCGCCTGATGGCCAGTCTCCTTTTCGAGGTGACGCCAACGGATCCCGCAACCTTCGCGGCCGTCGCCATTTTGCTCGCGATCGCGGCCTTCGCGGCCTGCTACATCCCCGCGCGACGCGCCACGCGCGTCGATCCCATGGTCGCGCTGCGTTATGACTGAGAGCTCAATCTTGCTCACCCGCGACGGAGTATCGAAAAGTTTCGGAGTTTGAACGCATGCAAGGGTGGCTGCACAAAACGCGATTGCCCCAGTGGCATTGCGTCCGGAACGAGCCGTACTCCTGGCCGTAGCGCTCGCCTGGCCTCCCGCGCGTGACCCGCCCTCACTCCTATTTCTAGGGGTATTGACCTAGCAACTGTCCTTCAGGACGGCTTGCGGCTCTCTTGTCCAAGTGCTACGTTTGAAAATGACTTTGCTGCCGTTTGCAGCACTGCTGCAGCAATAGTCCGGCAGTGATTCGGGATCCCTGAGGGAATTTTTCGAATTCTTTTTTCGAAGAAAGTTTTCGACGGAAATTTCGAAACCCACGCTGTAACTTTTTTCGTGACGCGAGCATGTCCCGGCTTCTCGCGGGACGGGCGACGAATCGCCCTGATGACAGTGCCGTCCGTTTGACGAGCGCAGCAAAAAAGATTCTCGCGCGCGGGGTTTTCGTGTCGTACTGGTTTCGCAACGACAATCGTCTGCCACAGGCCAGACTGGCCATCGCTTCCTACGTCATCGTGGGCATGGTCGGGCTGTTGCTGCTCGGCTTCTGGAAACTGCAGGTCGTCGACTCCGATAAGTACGGCCAAATGGCTGAGCGCAATCGCGTTCGCTCCATCCCCATCATCGCTCCCCGGGGCCGCATGCTCGATCGTGATGGCCGCGTTCTGGTCGATAACTATCCGTCTTTCAGCATCCTTCTTCTCCGCGACGATCCCGCTCTCATAGACAAAAATCTTCCCGCTATAGCCGATGGGCTCGGCATTGAGATCGGCGATCTAAAAGATCAGCTCGAAAGCACCAAGAATCTTCCAAAGTTTCAGCCCATCGTCATCAAGCCCGAAGCCACCAGCGCGGACGTCGCTTTCATCGAATCGCATCGTTCCGATATTCCCCTTCTTGAAATGTTGATGATACAGCGCCGCCGCTATCTGCCAGGCGGCTTCATGTCCCACGCCAGCGGGTACGTCGGCGAAGTCAGCGAACAGCAAATCGAAGCCAGCAACGGCCGCCTCCGCCCAGGCGACCTCGCCGGAAAAACCGGCCTCGAGCGCCAGTACAACGACATCCTAACCGGTACGGACGGCATGCGCCGCGTCGTCGTCAACAGCGTCGGCAAAGAAGTGAAAGAGCTCGGCCACATTGCTCAGCAGGAACCCATTCCCGGCAAGCAGATTCAGCTCACCATCGACTACGACTTGCAACAGGTCGCCGAACAATCCCTCGGCGTACGCCCTGGAGCCGTGATTGCTCTGGACCCGCGCACGGGCGAAGTGCTCGCGATGGTCAGCCGCCCCACGCCGGATCCAAATGATTTTGCAGTTCGCATTTCCGCGGATGAATGGAAAGCTCTTAACGACGACCCTCTGCATCCTCTAATGAACCGCGCGATTCAAGCGCAACTCGCGCCCGGCTCCGTTTTCAAAATTGTCACAGCCACGGCCATGCTCGAGGACCACGTTCCGGAAGAAGGCTTCACAACCTTCTGCCCCGGCTACGGCACGTTCTTCGGACGGCAGTATCATTGCTATGTTTTCTACGCGAAATCCGGACCTAAATCGCATGGAGTGCTGGGCTTGCACGAAGCGATTCTGAAATCGTGTGACGTCTTTTTTTACAACGTGGGTATGCGCCTGGGAATCGACAGGCTTTCCTATTACGCCAGCAAACTTGGAATAGGCCACAAAACCGGTATCGATCTTCCTTCCGAAGAGCCAGGCCTCATGCCTTCTCAGGAATGGGTCGAGCGGACTTTTCATCGCAAGTGGTATGCGGGTGAAGTGATTTCTGTAGCCACCGGCCAAGGTGCGGTCACTACAACTCCGCTACAGCTGGCCCGCTTGATTGGCGGAATCGCTTCGGGTGGCGATTTCAAACAGCCGCACATGTTGAAAGATGCGCAGAATGTGGGCGAAGAACGATTCCCCATATCCGATTCCACGATCGAGAAAGTGACAGACGCCATGTACGGCGTCGTGAACGAACCGGGCGGCACCGGTGGCAAGCTCAGACTCGCTGGCATCGAGCTCAGCGGCAAGTCCGGCACCGCTCAAGTCATCGGCTACGACAAAATGAATCTCATCAAAAAAGGTTCGCAGTTTGCCGACAACGCGTGGTTCGTCGGCTACGCGCCCAAGCGCAATCCGGAAATTTGCGTTGCCGTGCTGGTTCAGGAAAGCGGCCAGCATGGCGGCGAGGCCGCCGGTCCGGTCGTCAGGGACATCGTCAAAGCCTATTACGATAAGAAGACAAAGAAGTCACAAGGCCAGCTAACCGCCGGCGACAAACAGTATGATTTGAGTCATGGCACGGCGGCAGTCGCGGCAGCCATTCAGACGCAGCCCATTGTGAAGTCCGCGGCCGCATCCGCCGCAGTGCCCGCTCACGCCGCAAGCGCCGAGCCGCAACGCTAAAATTGAGTTTGCGCTGTCATGAATTCGTGGCCTGAAGTAAGAAGTAGTTTAGGATCGTGGAAATGCTTTTCGAATTTCGAGTTTCGGTTTTCGAATACTTGGGAGTGAAAAGTCAGTCGGCAAAAATCAAATTGGGCAACAGGCGAACATGCGGTCCTAGTCTGTTAGCTGTTAGCTGTCGACTGCTTGCCCAGAGCATAGCGAAGGGTCAACTTTTTTAACATGAACGACGCACCCGGCACTCGCGATTACGACTGGTGGCTACTGGCCATTCTCGCGGCCATCTGCGCTCTCGGTGTCATCGAGATCTATTCCGCCACCCACGGCAGCTCGCTCGCCGGCATGCAAAACAAGCAACTTCGCTGGCTCCTCATCGGTTTTATCTTGATGTTCGCTCTCTCTCGCCTCGACTACCATCTCATCCTTGATCAGGCCCCTGTTCTCTATCTCATCGGCATCGCCGCGCTCATCGCTGTCTTGGCCTTCGGTCACACCCGTTTCGGCGCCAAACGCTGGATCCCTGTCCTCGGTGAATTTCTTCAGGTGTCGGAATTGGTCAAATTGATTATAATCATCGTGATGGCGCGCTTCTTTGCGGAGGTGCGCACGGATGAGCTCTCTCTCCAGGATTTGATCAAAGCAGGGCTCATCATTGGGTTGCCGCTAGGTCTCATTCTCAAGCAACCCGATTTGGGCACGGCGCTTGTACTGGTGCCCTTGTTGGTTGTAGGCGCATTTCTCGCGGGATTGCAATGGAAACACGCCGCGGCAATTGCGCTCATCGGGCTCTTGATGCTCCCCGTTGCATGGCGCGTCTTGAAGCCGTATCAAAAAGAACGAGTTACATCTTTCATGCACCCAGAAGAGGACGCCAAAGGCTCCGGCTATCAAGTCTTGCAATCGAAGATTGCTGTCGGCTCCGGCGGTTTCTGGGGCAAAGGGTTTGGCAACGGTACGCAAAACCAGCTCGGCTACATCCCCGTCCGTTATTCCGACTTCATCATGTCGGCTTGGGCGGAGGAGCAGGGCTTCAAAGGCGTGCTACTTGCCCTTGGGCTGTACATGGCTCTTCTGTTACGCTTAGTACAGAATGCCCAGCGCGCGAAAGACCGCGCCGGAATGTTTCTCGTAATGGGCGTCGCAGCAGCGCTTGGTTTTCACGTTTTAGTAAACGTAGCGATGGTCATCGGTGCTATGCCCGTGACCGGAATCCCGCTTCCTCTCATGAGCTACGGAGGTTCCGCTACGTTGTTTGTTTTTCTGGCGATTGGTCTGGTTATGAATGTTCGGCTTCGCCGCTTCGTTAACTGAACCCGCCGCCAGTCCCGTGCAGGGTTTTGCTCGCGCAAATCCCGCCGGATCGGTAATGGTGGCCCCCGCTTTCTTGGGACCATAGGAACAAGGATCTTAGAGTGAGGACAGCATCGTCCGCCGTTAGCCTGGAAACTCTCCGGCAACGGACCAGCCTCGTAAGCAAGAGGAATTTTCCCTCCGGCTTCGAACGTAAAGCCATCTCGATATTAGTGTGGCCAGCGTGTGTCCCGGTGCAAACCGGGCCGGCCCCGATTTACTGGACCCCCGACGGGCAAAAGCTCGCGGCGATGCGTCCTGTCGGCCCTTTGCGGCCGTACAGAAACGTGACTTCCGGCACAGCCGGCGTCACTAACAGTCAGGAGTTTTCATGTCAAAAGAATTGGTTATCTCCGCGGCCTCCCACGAACGGCGGGTCGCGATTCTCGAAGAAGGTCAGTTAGTCGAAATTTACATCGAGCGCGAAAAAGAGTTCGCCCTCGTTGGCAGTATCTACAAAGGCAGAGTCACCCGCGTCCTCCCCGGCATGCAGTCCGCTTTCGTTGACATCGGCCTCGATGGCGATGCTTTCCTTTACGTCAGCGACGTTTTCGAAAATCTCGAAGACTATGATCACGGCCACGCGCACACCGACGCTCCCGCGGCGGCGCCGGCGTTTTCGCCCGCGCCTTCCAATGTTGTCGAACTACTTCCCGGTGAAACGCTGGGCCACGCCGCTTCCTCGCACGAGCATGAAGAAGATCATGCACACGAAGCTCACGGCGAAGAAGCCTCCCACGAATCATCGCACCACGAGGATTCGCATCACGATTCTCTCTCTCACGATGAGCACCCCGGCGTTGTAGAAGACCAAGCTGGTGCCGACGAAACTCTCGGCGCCCATGCTGCCGAAGTGCACGACGATGCTCATCACACGGAAGAGCGCCAGCCTGATTCGAACGCCTCCGCCCCTCAAAATTTTTCACCCCACTACAATCCCACTCAGAGCTACGCGCCGCGCTCTTCCGGTGGTGGCGGCCAGAATTTTGGCCGTGGCGGAGATCGTGGCAGTGACCGTGGTGGCGATCGCGGCGGCGACCGTGGTCGTGGCGGACGTTGGGGCCGCCGTGGCGGACGCCAGCGCAGCGGCGGCGGCGGGCGCCCTCAGGGTCCCGGCGGTCGCAATCTCCCTCCTTCCAAATATGCTTCGCCGCAAGGCGGCGAGTCTCGCGGGAACGATTCTCGTGGTTACGACAACCGTGGGCAGGACAACCGCGGCCAGAGAGGTTCGGAAAATCGTGGCGGTGCGCCGCGTGGTTTCGAACCGCGCGGTCCGGCGCAGCGTGGTTTTGATCATCGCCCGCCTGAAGCTCCCGGTTCCTCCGCATCAGGCGCTGTCGCGGAAGAACCCATTCTGCTTCCCGGCGAGTCGCTTGCCAAATACCGTGGAAAGCCCGCTGCTGCTCCTCCGCCTCCAGTTGCCGAGCCGGAAACTCACGAGCCGCAACCAGATTTCGAAGACGCAGCACCTCGCTCTTCCAGCAACCTGAATGCACCCGCGCCAGCTGCAGGACCGGGTGGCAGCAATGTTCCCCGCCGTTTCTCCGGCGGACTTCCCCGCTGGCTCCTAGCCGACGCTGGCTCCGAATCCGAAGCTGCGCCCGTCTCCGCCGACGAAAATATCGGCGTTGCTGACGACGCTTCCCTTTCAGCTCACGGCGCAAATCCATCGCGTCATCAAGCTTCTCCGATCGAGTCGTCGGTAGCCTCAAGTTCAGACTCCTCGACCGCGCGTAGCGAAGGCGAATTGAACGAACAGCAAGCCGCATCTCTCGCCTTCGAACTAGCCGAGGCAAAACACGAAGAAACTTCCGATCACGCCAAGGTGGATGCTCTCGCCGGTGGCGCCGAATTCGAAGAAGACGAAGCCGAGGAAATTCACGCCGCTAGCGCAGCCGAACTCTCTGAGGAAGAAGCCGAGGAAGAAGAACGCCAGGAAGAAGCGCACCTGGACGCGGCCGAAGACCAAGCTGCTGCGGAAACCGAGCTCTCCGAAGCTGAAACTGAAGAAGTCGAAGAGCACCGCGCCGCGGATCGCGCCGAATTCGAGGCTAACGCCGCTCACGAAAGCGCCGAACATGCTGCTGCTTTGGGTCATCCCGACCATGTCGAACATGCTGAACACACGGAACACGAACATGTCGAGCACGAACATGAACATGCTGAGCACGAGCACTCCGAACATGAACACGCCGAAGCGGAAGTGATCGAAGCCCACGCAGGCGAAGTTACTGCGGGTCCAGCCATCATCGAAGAAGATGTCATCTTGCTTCCCGGTGAGACGCGCGCCCCGCGTGTCGGCGGCGCCTCTGCTCCTCGCGAAGATTTCCCGCGCGACTCTGCCCGTATCGGCGGCGGCAATCCTCGCGCCCGTTTCCAGCGCCCGCAGCGGGGCGGACACGGCGGACGTGATCGCGGTCGCGGCGGTCGCCCAGACAGCCGTGGCGGCCGTCCAGATCGCGGCGGCTCAGACCGTGGTCCAGATCGCGGCAGCCGTCCTTCCGGTCCGCGATTCGAACGCCGTCCTAGCGGCCCAGGTGGCCCGCGTCACGATCGTGGTCACCGTCATTCCGGCCCGCCGCGTCGTCCGCAGCTTATCAGCGAAATGCTGAAAGCCGGTCAGGACGTCGTCGTCCAGATCGCCAAGGAGCCTCTCGGCAAAAAGGGCGCGCGCATCACCAGCCATGTCGCTCTGCCGGGCCGCTTCCTGGTCTACATGCCGACGGTTCATCACACCGGCGTTTCACGCAAAATCATCTCCGCTGAAAACCGTTCGCGCCTCCGTCGTCTCGTCAGCGAAGCCGGCAATATCTATCCTGGCGGCTTCATCGTTCGAACCGCTGCTGGCGGCGCCACCGACGACGAAATCCGCTCCGACATCGAGTTCCTCGGCAAGAGCTGGAACGAAATCAAAGAACGCAGCGAGCAGCGCAAATCTCCAGCATTGCTCCATCGCGATCTCAATCTAGTCGAACGCATTCTCCGCGATTACGTCTCCGACGATTTCACTGGCATCTGGATTGACAACGAAGAGGAATACGGCAAGATCGTCGAGTTCGTCAGCCGCTTCCAACCGAAGCTAGTCAACAAGGTCAAACTCTACACCAAGGAAACCCCGATCTTCGAAGAGTTCGGCATCCAGCACGAGCTCGACAAAGCCCTGCGCGCCAAAGTTTGGCTCAAATCCGGCGGCTACATCGTCATCAACCACACCGAAGCTCTCGTCGCCATCGACGTCAACACCGGCAAATTCGTCGGCAAAGGCTCCACGCGCCTCGAGGACACCATCGTCAAAACCAACCTCGAAGCCGTCAAAGAAATCGTCCGGCAAATCCGCCTTCGCGACCTCGGCGGCATCATCGTCGTCGACTTTATTGACATGGAAGAGCGCCGCAACCGCGAAAAGGTTCTAAGCGCCCTGCAGATGGCCCTCGAACAAGACAAAGCTCCATCAAAAGCTCTGTCCTTCAACGAATTCGGCCTGGTCTGCATCACGCGCAAACGCACCAAGCAAGCGCTCGAGCGCGTGCTCTGCCAGCCATGTCCCTATTGCACCGGCTCCGGAATGGTCAAGTCCATTCCCACGCTCTGTTACGAAATTCAATCCGAGGCCCGCAAAATGGCCACCGCCGAACACGAAGGCCCGAATCTAACGCTCCGTGTTCATCCCGAAATCGCGAAAGCTCTCAAAACCCGCGAATCCATGCTAATGGACGAGCTAGAGCAAACCGCACACAAACACATAATCATCCAATCCGACGCCACCCTCCACTGGGAGCAATACGACATCTACTAATCCTCTCTTGCCCTTGTAGGGGCGGGGCTTGCCCCGCCCTTTTTTGTCTATGTATCAATCGTAGGGGCACGGCACGCCGTGCCCTCTTTCTTTCCCAAACCCCCATCGCACTCGAAGATTTCCCCGCACCTCTTCTCTCCCACATTCTGAAAAATTCATCTATCATCCCTGCATCGCACGTCGTCAAACTCATCCATGCGTTCGAAAAGAGGCTCCCGTGATCCACTTCCTCGCAAGCCAGCGTTTTCTAGCCGCATACTCAGGCCTTCTCACGCTTGTTTTTCTAGTCGCCGTTCTCTGCGGCTTCGCACGGGTTGATCCCAAACAATCCTTCGACGAAATCACCGTTCACCGCATCAATGTCGTCGAACCCGACGGAACGATCCGCCTGGTCCTTACCAACACCGCCAACTCGCCCGGCATCTACATCAAGAACAAGGAATATCCTCATCCCAATGGGAGAAGATCCGCTGGATTACTTTTCTTCGATGAGGAAGGAACCGAAGACGGCGGCCTCAGCTACGGCATCTCTAAAGACGCGGCAGGCCACGTCACCGGCAGCGACGGACACCTAAGTTTCGACCAGTACATGCAGGATCAGATTTTCACAATCGACGCAGGCCGCGACGGCAACAAGAAATACTCGCTTCTCCGCATGGACGACCGCGGCGACTATCCCATCACGGACGCGCTTGAAGCCCTAACACGCATCTCAAAACTCCCCGAAAATCAGCGCGAAGCCGAACTCAAAAAGTTTCTGGAAACTCACCCCGGCGATCACCCGCGAGTCATCCTCGGTCGCGCCCGCGACGGCGGCTCTATACTCCAGCTAAAAGACGCGGAAGGCCACGACCGCCTAGTCCTGCGCGTAGCGCCAGACGGCACTCCAAAACTGCAATTCCTCGACGCCGCCGGCAAAGTCCTCAGCGAACTCCCCCAAAATTCCGCGAGTTCGGGAGCCACCAATAAATAAACATCAAACGGCCGATGGCTATTCGCTTCTCAAAGCAATGATCGGATCCACCCGCATGGCCCGCCGCGCCGGCACGGCACACGCCGCCAGCGCCACAATCGCAAGCACAGCCATAACGCTCACCAGCACGAGTGGATCAAGCGCCCGCACGCCATATATTTCGCTGGCCACGGCCCTCTGCATCGAAACCGCCGCTATAATTCCCAAAACTAATCCAACAACAACAAGCTCCAACCCCTCACGCAGAACCATCTTCAGAATGCTCCCGCGCGAGCTGCCCAGCGCCACCCGAATCCCGATCTCCCTCGTTCGTTGCGCCACCAGATACGCCAGCACTCCATAAATCCCCAGCATCGCCAGAAACAACGCCACGCCGCCAAACGCATTTGCCAGCAGCATCGACGTCTTGCGCGCAGCCAGCGACAGGTCGATCCGCTCCGACATCGAATGCACATCGAACACCGCCAGGTCCGGATCGAAACGAAATATCTCCGCTCGCAACGCTCTCACGGCCGAATCGGTATTCCCCGCCGCCTTTAGAGCAAATGAAAACGTATTGTCCGGCTCTTGCTCAATGGGGCGATAGTATGCACCGGCGCTTCCCCCCTTATCTTCCAGATGCTCGTATCGCAAATTGCGCACTACTCCGATTACCGTCAGCCAGGTCGTGTGCTCGTCGACCTTCAAAATATCTTGCGGATTTCCGGGCAAATACATCCGCCGCCCTACGGGATCGCTGTTCGGCCAAAAGTGCTGCGCAAGTTGTTCGTCCACGATCACAACGAGAGGAGCAGTTCCGTTATCGCGCTCGTCGAAGCTCCGTCCCTTTATCATTGAAATGCCCATAGCTTCAAAGTATCCCGGCGATATGTCCATTCGAAAAGGAGAAATGATGGACTCGCCCGGCTTCATCTGATAGCCCTCGGCCAATATCACCTCGTCGTTGTGGTTGCCGCTCAGCGGAATCACGTCTGTTGCTCCCGCCTTTGTCACTCCGGGGATCGCTCGAACCGCGGGTAGCGCGCGGTTCAGAAATCCCCGCCAGTCTTCGGGTTTTGCGTATTTCGATCGCGGCAAGCTCACCGATGCCGTCACCACCCCTTCCGGCCTGAATCCCGGGTCCACCTGCAACAGCCGCCTAAAACTCGTCAGAAACAACGCCGCGCCCATCAACAGCGCGAACGCAAATCCAATTTGCGCCGCTACCAAAAGTTGACGCACGCTTCTTGTCTTTTTTCCTGTCGTTCCTGTGCGGCTATCTTCATGTAGCGCATCGTTGATCCCAATCTTCGATGCGCTCACCAACGGGAACAGCCCCACAAATAATCCCGCAGCGACGGACAGCCCCAGTGAAACCAAAATGACCGTTGCATCCATATGAACTTCGCCCGCACGCGGCATGTGTTCTAGTCCGACTACACTGAGCGTCCGCAACAATCCCGCTCCGAGAACAATTCCGCCCACTCCGCCCAACAAGGCCAGTCCCACGTTCTCCAGAATCAACTGCCGCATCAACTGCAACCGTCCCGCGCCCAATGCAATCCGCGTCGCCATTTCCTTCCGCCGCAACGATAGCCGCGTCAACGCCAGATTCGCGATGTTCAATCCGCCGATAAGCAACACGAGTATTGCGCCGCCCCACAGCAAGTAAAGCGTCTTTTTCACTCCCTCCGTCAGAATGTCCTGCAACGGTTTAACCACCGTATGGAATCCCGCATTGATCAGAATTTCTTTGAATTGCGGAAATCGCTCCAGATTTTCATTGTTCAACGCATCCACCTGCGCTTGCGCCTGTTCCAGTGTGGCGCCCGGTTTCAATCTTCCGATGTAAGTCCAATTGTTGCTGTGGTGCTGCGTCTTCTCTTCCGCTGTGAACGCAATCGGCATCCACAACCGGACCTCTGGATCGATAAAATCAAAATTCGCAGGCATCACGCCGACAATCTTGAACGGCTGCCCGCTGACCCGCAGATCTCGGCCAATCGCCGACGTGTCCCCCGCATAGAGCTGTTCCCACAATCCATGGCTCAGGATCACTTCCTGCTCGCGCCCAACTTCTCCTTCTTCTTCAAGGAAAGGCCGCCCCAGCGCCGGCGTCACCCGCAAAAGCGTGAACCACGATGGCGTCACCGCCATCGCGTGTACCCGCTGCGGCAATTCGTTCACCTCCACGGTTTGATCGCGCTGACGAAACTCAGCTTGGCTCTCGAATGCCGTGATCTCCTTTAGCCTGTCGAAATAATCTCCTGAGCTGCTGCCGTTGAGTCCGACCACCCCTGCTTTGGGATATTCGTTCGACATCAGCAGGATCGAATTTGCCTCTGGCAAGGGTAATGGCCGCAAGACCACGGAATTCACGATGGCAAATAGCGCCGTATTCGCCGCAATGCAAATCGCGAACGTAAGCAGTACCGTCGCCGCAAATCCCTTCGCGCGCCACAAAGACCGCACCGCATATTTCAGGTCAAGCAAAAATGCATCCATGACTCGCCATCCCTTCGCTGCAAAAAACGCTGGCCTTTGGAGTGCGGCAGCCCTGCTGCCGCCTTTCCTCAGCGACTCCCACGACCTCGAGTTTGGCGAGGCTCAACAATCAGCTCAAGCCACACCAGCCCCTATTTTTTCAATACGTAAAAGACGTGCGAAAAGTTCAAACGTCAGCCCTTATTCAATATCCTGAGCAGTTCTTCCAGTAGGGGGCTTTGACCCGCAAGAATCTTCTGTCGAGCCATAGCCAGTTCAAACCAGCCGCCCCGGTCCACTTCCGGGAACTCCCGAATTTTCTTCGACCCTGGCGGCCACTCCATCGAGAAATTGTTGCTGCGTATAGCGGACGAATCGATATCGCCCTCAATAGCCCACGCGTAAACTATTTTCCCGCCGGCCTGCTTCACAGGCTCTAGCGCTTCAAACCTACCCTTCACCGCAAACCCTGTCTCCTCTTGGAACTCCCGCTTGGCGGCCTCTAACGCCTCTTCTCCCTCGGTCAACTCGCCTTTAGGAATCGACCACGCTCCATCGTCCTTCTTCGCCCAAAAAGGCCCGCCCGGATGCACCAAAAACACTTCCACCGAATCGCCAACCTTGCGGTACAACAACAAACCCGCGCTCTTCTTTGCCATCCAGCACTTCCTTAAGGCTCAGCGAGATACGGCGTTTGTACTCGGTCCATTTTTCTATATGAACAAATCTGCGCCGACGTGAAAAAAAGTCGCTAGCCTCTTGGCGTGTGCCTTGCTAACGGCACGCTTGCCATGAAACACCTCTGACGTAATTCCCTTCGATCCAAACACTTTCCACAAATCTTTCTGCGTCAAACCCCGAGCTTCCATCAAGTGCCGGAGTGTCTGCCGCGGCTCGGCCTTCCTAATGGGATAGCGCCGCTCTTCGTATTCGTCAATCAGGACGGTCAGCAACTCTGCAAGTTCGCGCTCTTCCACGCTGGGATTTTCGCGCTCGTCGAGGCGCAGCAACTCGTTCGCCAACCGTTCGTGCTCCTCTTCCGTCCGGATGACATGCGGAAGCGTACGACGCAAAAGCTGTCCATAGGTCTTCTCGTCAAGATCAATCGTCGTAGTGCCCATTATTTCCAACCCCCTCTGTCATATTCCGCGTGCGTCAAAATGTGCAGAACAAACACCCGTTGGGTTTGGTAGTTCACCCTGGCAATCAACCGGTATTTGTTCCCGGCGATGTTGAAAACAGTCCTGCGCCCCACCAGGTCAGCATTGTGATAAATCTGTTTCATCTCCACAGGTGTCTGCCAAGCTACTCCTCGCACTACCCCGTACCAGGATTCAAGGCTTGCCTTCGCGTCCGGATGCCTCTCCCAGAATTGCACCAAAGCGCCGCGCTTTATGATGCGCATACCATTCCCAGGTTCTCATAATGAGAACAAAGCGTCAACTTACATTCCCAGCGGGTACCCCACCCACGTTTTGTGAGGGTGGGTCCCTACTGAGTCTGTATAGTATTGCGAAGTTGTGATTTGGACTGCGGCAGCTCTGCTGCCGCTTTTTTCAACGCCTCGCACAACCCTATTTTGGTCGAGTCTCAATAAGCATTCGTTTTTGAAGCCTTCAGTTCACGCCCATCACTTCTTCACCACCGTCACCACTACCTGCGACGGATACTGCTTCGAGTGATGCACCGAGTTATGCGCCACCACTCCCTTTTCCTCATCGTAATTATTCCCGCCAGTATTCAAGTTCCGGTCGAACCGCGGAAAATTGCTGCTAGAAATCTCAATTCGCAGCGAATGCCCCGCTTCGAAATAATTGCTGGTGTTCAACGGCTGCAGCGTCACCTTGTACACCTTCCCCGCCTCCATCCACACCAGCGGCTTATCGTACCCATCGCGATACCTGAGCCTCTGGATCGACTCGTCCAGGTTGTAAGCGCGCCCATCCGGATACACGTCGACCACTTTCACCGTAAAGTCCGTGTCCTTCGCATCCGACGAAACATAAAGCGTCGGCGTAATCGGCCCGCTCAATTCCGTTCCTTCCTTAAACGGCTCCGACGTGTACACCAAAATATCGTTCCGTGCCTCCATCTTCCGCTGATCGAACGCCCCCGCTTGCACAGCCGTTCCCGTGCAACACACGTTCCCGCCGTACGAAGGCACCGGATTCATCGGATCGTACGTAAACGAATCCGGCTTATCCGCAGCAGGCGCTGCGGTAACCAGCGTCCCATCCCCCGTCAAGGAATTCGCCCGTCCTGCGCTCGACAAATACATCGTCATCGTCTGCGCGCCAGCAGGCGGCCAAGTTTCCGATGTCTGCCACTTGTTCATCCCCATCGTGAAGTACGTCACCTTCGGCATCGCATCAATCTTCGCGCTCTTCTCGCCCTTCAAAAAACGGTCGAAAAAGCTGTACGTTATCTCCTGATAGTCGAACCGCGCATCGCCCATGCTTCGCTCGCCAACCACCGTATCTTCCGTCGCACGCGTATAAGCGCAGTGCCCCACTGGCGCGATGATCACCCACTGCTCATCGCCAACTCCGCCCGTCGCCGTTTTCCGCACATGATTGTAGAGCTCTAGATTGGGCCCCATCGAAACGTCATACCACGTCATGAACCAAAGCCCCGGCAAATTCAGCGGCATGTCGTCGTGATAAAGCCCGCCTTTGTACCAGGCAGGATCATTCGGCGCGCGTTGAATCATCCGCCCGCCCGTAGGCACCGGCATCGCGTCCGCATAAATTCCGTTTGGCGCATCCACCGCCTTCAAAATATCCTGCTCCGGTAAATGCCACAGCGCCTTTGACCAGTCCACCGGCGGTGGCTGTTGTGCCAGGTCAAACAATCTCGACGCGCGAATCAAATCCTGCTGCGAAGTATTCGCCGGGAACATCGGCCTTATCTGATTCTGCTCGCCAGCCAGCCACGCAATAAAAAGCATCTGTACCGCGCCGCCGCGATACCAATTCCCCTGCTCGTAATACGGCCCCACTCGCCCCACGCCCGCGCCAAAACTCTGAATATTCATCGCCGCATACGCCGGATGCCCCATCGCGGCGATCGCCATCTGATATTCCGCTGTTGAAGAGCATCCCGTCGTGCCTACTTTGCCGTTCGTCCAGGACTGCGACTTGAGCCAATCCAGCATGTCGGTTCCATCCGTGGTCGGTGCACCCAGAATCTCGTAATTCCCTTCCGAGAAAAAATGCCCGCGTTCGTTTTGCACCACGTACGCATACCCGCGCTTCACAGCTGTCAGCGCCGTCCGCATGTCCGCCGGCAATCCATTCCGCACATCCCAAAAATTAAAATTGTACGGCGTGCGCACCCAAATAATCGGCACTGGCCCCGTCGCATTCTTCGGCCGGTAAATATCCGTCGCCAGACGCACCCCGTCCCGCATCGGTATCATCACCTTCCGTTCGATAATGGCCACCGACTCCAGCTCTTTCTCCGTCTGCACCCGCTGATCTTTCTGCTCCTGGGTCAGCGGTGTCCCTTGCTGCGCCCTCACAGCGCCAATCGAAACCGCGCCAGCCACCAAAATCGCCAAACCCATCCGGCCAAACGAATTTTTCATCACGTATCTGTCCTCCCCCGAACCGCAGCGAGATTAACACCATGCCGTCCATCACGTGAAGCTTTGCATGTGGAGTGCGGCAGCTCTGCTGCCGCTCTTGCAACGGCGCCACCGCGCCAGCGAAAAAGGCGGAATCCAGGCTCTCGCTCCAGATTTGCTGTAGTCATGGTGCCGTGCCGCAAAATGAGACGCCACCCACCACACGAATCCCGCGGACCACAGACCGCGCCCCACAAGTTGCATCTCCACTTCCCAGACGCGATACTGGAGCCATGTCCGCGGTCGGATCCACACCAGCCCTTCGCGTCACTGGTCTCCGCAAGGCTTATCAAGACGTCGTCGCCGTCAACGGCCTCGACCTCGAAGTCCGCGCCGGAGAATGCTTCGGCCTCCTCGGCCCCAACGGCGCCGGCAAAACAACGACGGTAGAAATCTGCGAAGGCCTCACCCCTCCGGATTCCGGCGAAGTCGAATTGCTCGGCATGCATTGGAAAACCGACGCGGATCAGCTTCGTCAACGCCTAGGCATTCAGCTGCAAGACACGCAGCTATCGGAAAAACTAACCGTCTTCGAGACGCTTCGCCTCTTCCGCAGCTTTTTCGATCAAGGCCCAGGCGCCACCGAAGCCATTGCGCTCGTCCAGCTCGAAGAAAAAAAGAATTCTCGCGTCGGCAATCTTTCCGGTGGCCAAAAACAACGCCTCGCGCTGGCATGCGCGCTCGTCGGCGATCCCGATTTTCTTTTTCTAGATGAGCCCACCACCGGCCTCGATCCGCAAGCCCGCCGCCAGCTTTGGGATTTGATCGAGCAATTCAAATCCTCGGGCCGCACCATCCTTCTCACCACGCATTATATGGACGAAGCCGAACGCCTCTGCGAGCGCGTCGCCATCATGGACAACGGCAAACAAATCGCTCTCGGCAGCCCTCGCGAATTGATCGCCTCCACCTGCGCGGAACACATGGTTGCATTTTCCGCCGGAGCGAAATCAAATGTTCTGGATCTTCCCGCGTTGCGCCAGATCGAAGGCGTCCGCGAAGTTCGCTCCGAAAATGGCACCGTCGAGATGCAAGTCACCGAACTGCATCTCGCTGTGCCCGCGTTGCTCGCGGAATTAACCCGCCAAAATATTCCGCTCACCGAGCTGAGCACGCATTCCGCGACACTGGAGGATGTGTTCGTCTCCCTGACAGGACGCCACCTCCGCGATGAGTGAGCAAAGCGAGATCCAATGAGTGAAACTACGGCTATTCCCGATCTTCAAGTGCGCGCGGCGGAGCGCAAAGCTCCTCGTGGCAAGACCTTCGCCGAGCATCCGCTCGTTCAATTAACGATCGTGCGCTTCCTCGAAACGCTCCGCGAACCCGAAGCGCTCTTCTGGATTTTCGCGTTTCCCATTCTTCTCGCGGGCGGCCTCGGCATTGCCTTCCGCAATCGTCCCGCGGAAGTACTGAAGATCGCAACGGTCACGCCCGAAATTACGCAGCCCCTGCAAAAGGAAAAGCTTCTCGCTGTACAGCAACTCGACCTGCCCTCCGCCGAAGAAGCGTTGCGCACCGGCAAAGTCGCGTTGCTTGCAGTGGCAGGCGCGAATGGCACGATTGTCTATCGCTATGACGATACGAATCCAGAAGGACGTACAGCACGCATGCTAGCGGATCGCGCCGTGCAGCAAGCCGCCGGCCGCGTCGATCCCGTTTCATCGAGTGATGTGTTAATGCGCGAACCCGGCTCGCGCTACATTGATTTCCTCATTCCCGGATTGCTCGGAATGAACCTGATGGGCAGCGCAATTTGGGGCATGGGATTTACAGTTGTTGATGCGCGTCGAAAGAAACTATTGAAGCGATTGATTGCAACTCCCATGCCGAAGCAGTACTTCCTGCTTTCTTACGTTCTCTCGCGCATCTTGATGCTCGTGGCGGAAGTGGGAATCGTGCTGGGGTTCGGCGCGTTGATTTTTCACGTGCCGGTGCGGGGCTCGCTGCTCAGTCTGGCAGTCGTGTGTCTTCTAGGCTCGCTGACGTTCAGTGCGATGGGATTACTGCTTGCATCGCGTGCCAAGACTATCGAAGCGGCTTCAGGATTGATGAATGCCGTTATGCTGCCGATGTGGATTGCTTCCGGCGTGTTTTTTTCCGCTCAACGATTCCCCGATGTCGTACAACCCATCATCAGAGCCCTGCCATTGACCGCGGCCATTGACGCGTTGCGCGCCAACATGCTCCAGGGAGCGAATCTCGTTCAATTAATGCCGCAGCTCGCCGTCCTGGCCTCCTGGCTCCTCATTTGCTTCGTCCTAGCCTTAAAACTTTTCCGCTGGCGCTAACTACGTCCGCTAACTATGTCCCCTGTAGGGGCGCGATTCATCGCGTCCCATCTCGCCCAGGCGTCTAAATCAGAGAGCCTTTGTTTCTTCCAGTCCACACTATAAAATCCCACTAGCTGACGGCTTTCTTATGAAACTGCCTTAGCCCCACGATGAGCAGCAATGCGTTAAACCCGAACAAACCAATAAACACCGCAAGCAAAGGCAAATGCGGAAATTGCGGCACAAGCGTTGCCCGCAAACCTTCGCTGGCATATACCAGCGGATTGACGAGCACGACTTTCTGCATGATTGGAAACTTTGCGAGTGCACTCCACGGATAATACGTGCAGCCGAAAAAAATCATCGGCGCTACCACAAGAGAAAACATTAGTCCGATGTGCGTTTGCTCGACGCTGCAGCCAAGCGCCAGCCCGCCGCAGGCAGAAAAGAGCGCCACGAGCAGCGCCACGATGGCAAAGAGAATGGGCCGGTGCAGACTCAAGTCTACACCCGGCCTGAGCAGCAGCCACGCGGCGGGAATCACCATAATTCCGGCAGCAAGGGCTTGCAGAGTCCCTGCAACGACCTTTTCAATCGCGACCCAGGAAATGTCCATGGGAGCAAGCAGACGGTCTTCGATTTCGCGTGTGAATTGAAACTCGCCGATAAGCGGCATGGCGACCGCCCAAATTCCCGTGCCCACCATGCACAGCGCCATGATGCCCGGAAGCAAAAGGCTCTTGTATTCCGGGGGCATATAACCGCTGCCAACCATCACGCGTCCAAAAATAAAAACGAACATCAGCGGCTGCAGAAATGTTTGGAATAGCAGCGCGACGATGCTGCGGCGCGCCACTCGCGCGTCGCGCGCAAGCATCGCCATGAAAGCCTTGTAGTTCATTCGCGCAAGCTCCTGCCAGTATGGTGCAAAAATAAGTTCTCGAGGCTAGGCTCGGAAATGTGCACGTCGCACAGTTCCGCGTTTGCAGCCACTGCGAGATTCGCGATGTCCGAAACGAGCGAGCCGCCGCGATCGGCGTAAAGGTCCGCTCCGTTGTTTTCCGTGGAGCGCACTTCGCGCACCCCAGACAGTGTTTTCAGACGCTCGAGCAAATCCGGCGAATGCTGGCCAAAGCGCACGCGCACCAGATAGCCGCCGGGAACGGAAGATTTCAGCTCCTGCGGCGTGCCCAGCGCAATGATGCGGCCGTGATCCACGATAGCGAGTCGCTGGCACAGTGCGTCTGCTTCTTCCATGTTGTGCGTGGTCAGCAGAACGGTTTTGCCGCTTTGGTTGTATTCGCGAATGATTTCCCAGAGGAGCAAACGCGTCTGCGGATCGAGGCCCGCGCTGGGCTCATCCAGAAAGAGCACTTGCGGGTCGTGCATCATGGCGCGCGCGATGGAAAGCCGCTGCATCATTCCGCCGGAAAATCCGCGCACAATTTGATCGGCGCGGTCGGTGAGCTTGAAGCGCTCAAGGAGAGACGCGGCGCGACTATTGCGTTCGTGCGAGCTGAGTCCGAAATAGGCGCCGTGAAAGGTGAGAATTTCCCGCGCCGTCAAAGCAAAATCGAGATTAGGGCGCTGGGCTACAACCCCAATTAGCCGTTTAACGGCGGATTGTTCCTTCCATACATCGTGCTCACCGATCCAGGCTTGGCCAGCGGTTGGCTTGACGCGAGTAGTCAGGATGCCGACGGTTGTTGATTTGCCTGCCCCGTTCGGCCCGAGCAGGCAGAAAATTTCTCCCGAGCGAATATCGAGCGAGATTCCGTTCAGCGCGACAATTTCCGGTTTGGGCTGTTTTCCCTTGCTGCGCTTTGCAGCAAACGAAAGAGGCCCGCCCGAACCGGCCGCGAGCGGCGGGGCCGTATTGTAAACCTTGCGCAATTCACTGGTGCGAATGCCGGCCGCCATGTCCCAAGTCCTCTCATCCCTACCTTACGAAAGGGCCCATACAAAAGTAACGTCAACTGCCTGAGTAGCGCTGCTCTTTCCATGGGTCGCCGTAGGCGTGATAGCCGTTGCGTTCCCAGAAGCCGAGGCGATCGTAGTCGAGAAGCTGGAAGCCGCGAACCCATTTAACGCTTTTCCAAGCGTAGAGATGGGGAACGATTAACCGCAGTGGGCCGCCATGTTCGCCAGTAAGCGGTTCGCCGTCGTGCTCGAACGCGAAGAGAACATTCGGCTTCAGCAAATCTTCGAGCGGCACGTTCGCCGTGTAACCCTCCTCCGCGAGAATGGAAGCATAGTGTGCGCTGGACTTCGACTTGATCAGCTTCATCACGTCGGTGAAGAGGACGCCTTTCCATCGATTGTCCAGGCGGCTCCAGCGCGTAACGCAGTGGAAGTCCGACATAGTTTCCGTTTGCGGGAGCGCACGAAAATCGTTCCACGTCAGGCGCTTGGCTTCTTCGACTTCGCCCGAAATCTGGAAGTCCCATCTCGCTGGATTGAAATGCGGAACGCTGCCGTAATGCAGCACCGGCCACTTCAGCGTGAGCGACTGCCCCGGCGGCAAACGCCCTTCGGCTTTGGCCTTGTTTTCCAGCTCTTTACGTGTTCCTAATTCTCCGAATAGCGACATATTGTTTTCCTTGGCCATGGAATCGTCCTTGATAGTATGTCCCAGATGCGAGACGTCCGGTAGACGGGCAGGGCGGTCCGCCGGTCAGGTGCAAATGCTGAAGTAGTCGCGCGGGGGTTGAGGAGTGGCAGACTCGGTTGAAGCTGGAGTGCTGGACGGCGCGGGTTTAGATGCGGGAACGGAAGAGTCTGTTGATCGCGTGGGCGGATTGTTCTGAGATTTCTTAACAGCTTTCGCGGCTTCCACAGCAGCGTGGCGCGCGAGGAAACTGGCCCGCATTTTACGTATGTCTTCGTTGACCTCATCCAGAGCTTGCGCGTCGCGCGCTTCGTCCGACAGCTTCTCCATTCCGTGGAGAGTGCAGAGCAGCAACTGAGAAAGGTAGCCGAAAGCGACGGCGTCCTTGCGGTCGATGAGCCTGCGGGCACGCAGTTTGACGACGTTGCCAAGGAAGGCGTTGACGTCACCGACTGTGGCGAGATCGCCGGTGGAATTGAGAAGTTCGGCGGCGAGGGATTCGTCATCGGGCTGCGATACGGAAGATTGCGCGGAATGGTGCACGCAATAGGATTCTTCATCGGACGCAACGAGCATGCGGCAACGGCGGCCGCGGGCGTTGATGTGATTGCATTGGTTGGCGACTAGGGGTTTTGCGAGCATGGTGATTTCCTTTCAAGAGAAGCAAAGTAGTGAAGTAATGATGTAACGAAGTAAAAATGGGACAGCTTTTCCCCTGGAAACGCGGGTACTTGCGGCTTTCCCACCCCCTCCCCCTATTTTTGGAAGAATATGATTCTATGGGAGTTAGGTGGTGGGGGTGTGCTAAGAATATCAATCGATGGGAGTTAGCTGGGCGTGCCGAGGTGTTTCTAGTGCGATTGAGGCGCTGGTGAACCGGGATTTTAACGCAGAGTTCGCCGAGGGCGCAGAGAGGAAAAGGAAGAACTGCGAGTTGCGGGCGGAGCGTGAGACGGCGTGACGCGGGCAAAGGAGAGCCTCCTCCTACGTGGTCCTCCCGCGCAGTATCCAACCATTATAACAGAATGGTACTTATTGTCAAGTGATAACTGATAATTACTTTGTTTTGTTGGAGATGAGAGGTGCCAATTCGAACTGGCACCTTGGGATTTTGAAGAAATTGAGGAGTGGCTCAGTTTCCGGTAAGCCGTAATCGGAAAAGTTAAAATCGATCTAAAACCATATGTCCGGTAAGACGACTAACCAGGAACTTGGCTCATAACTCCTGTCAAATCAACAAACCGATCTCGCCAAGTTTCTGGCACCAGTGACGCGTCGAAGACGCAGTCAATGCTTACCAGGAGTTGGCAAGTCGGCTAGTGGGCCGTCGAGTCGAAAGTCATCATTTCGAAGGAAATCTTCCGGTGACCTAACTGCTCCGCCGAACCGATTCGATGCAACAATACAATTTGAGGGCGGATAGTGTTCAGGGTCTCGCGCGTCATCTTCAGTATTGGTCTAGCAACCTCGGTCTGTGGGTTGCTGATGTGCTTTGTGACGCAAGATTATTCTCGTTTTCACATTTCCTACGCGCAGATGCTATTCCTTGATAAGTTGCTTGGGCCAGTTCTCTTAGTTGCCGTACTTCTTACCATCATCGGCAGCATAGGATTCTTGATGCGGCTCTCTAACAAAGCCGCCATTTTGATAGGCGTCGGCTTGACGCTCGTTAGCGTTATTACTCCAATTGGGCTGCAAGCTCTATTTTACGTCAGCGTTTTTAACGTGCACAGCTGGACCATTGCATTCATCGTTCCCGTCTTCACAGGTGTAGTCATTGGTATGATTTTCACGCTGGTTGGTTCGTTTCGGGCCGTTTCTCGCTTTCGGCGAACAAAATCCTAGCCACCAGTTGAATGACGCGACCTGACCCATCGCAACGAAACTCGGGCCCGAGCCCAAAGCGACGGAACTCAGTTCTCAGTGCTTGATAAACGCGGTGGTCTCAATAGGTCGATGCAACACCATTTGATATAAGTCTGCTTTCTAAAGGTGGTGTTGCATGAGGAAAGGTCAACGGTTTGGGCTTTCTACGGTGCAGAAGAGCGAGCTATGGTGCCGCTGGAAGGCGGGACAGTCGCTGCATGAGATCGGGCGCGCCCTCGGCAAAGAGCATTCGTCTATTCGCTGTCTGGTGGCGCGTCACGGTGGGATTGTTCCGGCAGTCCGTCGGCGCTCACGGCGCGTACTCACAGTCGTTGAGCGAGAAGACATCTCGCGAGGGCTGGCTTCCGGTGCATCGCTTCGCAAGATCGCGCGGCTTCTGGACCGCGCTGCGTCGACGGTGAGTCGGGAAGTGGCCCGGCATGGTGGCCGTCCTGAATATCGCGCCAATGAAGCGGATCAGCAAGCCTGGGACTCGGCCTTGCGTCCAAAACAGTGCCTGCTTGGGATGCGGGAGCAACTGCGAGAGATCGTTGCGAGTAAACTGCTGTTGGACTGGTCGCCGGAACAGATTTCCGGGTGGCTGACGACCGAGTATTCCAGCGACGAGAGTATGCGCGTGTCTCACGAGACGATTTACCGTAGCCTGTTCATTCAAGCGCGGGGAGTGCTGAAAAAAGAGCTGGTTGCCCACCTGCGGTCGAAGCGCCGCATACGCCGCTCGCAGCACGCTCACATCTTCAAAGACTCGCGCGGTCAAATCGCAGAAGCCATTTCCATCCGGGAAAGGCCCGCAGAAATCGAGGACCGCGCCATTCCCGGTCATTGGGAAGGCGATTTGCTGAGTGGCTCAAAGAACAGTCACATCGTGACTTTAGTGGAGCGGCATTCGCGTTTTACAACGCTGCTCAAAGTGCCCAGCAAAGACACGGCGGTGGTGGTCGCGGCACTGACCAGGCATGCGCGTAAACTCCCAGCGGCGCTGCGCCGCTCATTGACCTGGGATCGCGGACTGGAGATGGCCAAGCACAAGACCTTCACCATGGCCACGGATGTGAAAGTTTATTTCTGTGATCCGCAAAGCCCCTGGCAGCGCGGCTCGAACGAAAACACGAATGGGCTATTACGACAATACTTCCCTAGGAGAACCGACCTGTCGGGTTACACCCAAGAGGAGCTGGACCAAGTGGCGCTGCGATTAAATCAGCGTCCAAGAAAAACCTTAGGATTTCAAACCCCCGCCAGTAAACTTCAACAGAGTGTTGCGTCGACCGGTTGAGCTGGCAGCCGTAACCGGACAAGTGGGACCGGCGGGGCCAAAGACGGAACTTTAAGAACTACCAGAAGTGCCACCAGGACTTTTTTGACTTGGGCTGCGATTCTGGAAAACCAGTGTCAGACGCGTGATGCTGGAAAACACCAGGCATCGGCTCCCGCAAGCCCGAAGGCAAAGGGAAGGATTTTGACTGTCCGAGCAGGAGATTGGCGACCAAAAAATCCTAGAGTTGTACCTGATAATCGGGGCCGTCTTTAGAGGCAACCGCGAGCTCTTTCGACCACCGGGCCTCGCTCACCGTGGCACCACCATCAGGCAGGGTGATTAGCGTGAGCCAGTAGACTGGTTGACCTGTCCAGCTACGGTGAAAAAACAGTTCTGGCTCCTCATAGTAGACGAACCACTTGTCCTCCATCGTTTGAGGAATCAGACCAGCCTTCAGTCGGACAAACTGCTCCGCATCGAAAGCAGCGTGATATGGAATCGGAACGCACTCTTTGAACGGGGTCCGTTCCCAAGACGTACTAGTTGCTGACATACAGTGACAGGGTAACCCACCAGATCGAATGAGACTAGTGCCTCAAGTCATGCACAAACAGGAAGAAAGCGGCAAAGGTCCTGGTAAACGCCGTAACCGGAAACTGACCCGGTATCAAGACGCGGGGGAGGATTTGGCGTCGTGTTGTTCGTGGGGAGAGAATTGGCGGAGGTCGGCGACGATATTTTGGAGGGGGGACCGGCTGCGTTGGGCGTGGTGGCGGAGGATCGATACGTTTTTATCGCTGGTAGATGACTTTGCCGTCGAAGATGGTGATGTCGACTTTGGTTTTCTCGATGGATTCGGGTGCGATGGTGAAAATGTCGTCGGAGAGGACGACCAAGTCCGCGAGCTTGCCTGGTTCGATCGAGCCTTTGAACTTTTTCCTGATGTTCGGCGAACGCCGATCCCATCGTGTAAGCATGGACGGCTTGCGCAACGCTGATGCGCTGCTCAGGCGTCCAGCCGTTTGGATTTTTGCCGTCGAGCGTGCGGCGCAAAGCGGCCGCAGAGATTCCCGTTAATGGATCCAGTGGCGCGACGGGCCAATCGGAACCGAACGCGAGCGTTGCACCTGCATCCAGCACGGACTTCCACGCGTAGCTCGACTTGATGCGCTCCGGGCCAATCACTTTTTCAGCCCATCGGCCGTCGTCAATGGCGTGGTAAGGCTGCATGGAAACGATGACGCCAAGCTTTGCGAAGCGCGCATAGTCCGCAGGATGAAGATGCTGCGCGTGCTCGATGCGAGGGCGGCGATCGGCAGGGCCATTGTCTTTTTCGAGGCGCGCATAGAGATCAAGAATAGTGCGATTGGCGCGATCGCCGATGGCGTGAATCGTAAGCTGGAGTCCGGCCTTGTCGGCCAGGCGCATGGACTCATAAAAATGTTCAACGTCGAGTAGATCAGGACTGGCGAGGCCGCTCTTTGCGGGATTGTTCGTGAAAGGCTCATCCATCCAGGCCGTTTCCGAACCGAGCGCGCCATCAGAGAATGCTTTCAGGTTGCCGATGCGCAGATAAGGATTGCCAAACGGCGCGACGATCCCGGCATCGGCCAGCGTCTTCCAATCGCGAATGGGAAGAGACTCGTAGATGCGGACCGTCAACTTGCCGGCGCTCTCCATTTTCTGAAACTCTCGAAAATTTCCGGGCTGGCCGCGGTCTTCCGAAGTGTCGGCCATATTCTGCACGCTGGTTACGCCGTGAGCGGCGGCTTCGCGCATAGCCGCTTCCATAGCCTGGTCCATCTCCGCAGGAGAGAGCGGGGGCATGACGCGCGTGACGAGAGCGTTGGCGGCGTCCTTGAGAATGCCGGTGGGGTTGCCGTCCTTGTCGCGCATGATTTCGCCGCCGGGGACGTCCTTGGTGTTGCGGTCGATGCCTGCGAGCTTCATGGCCTGGGCATTCACGAGGGCCATGTGTCCATCAAGCCGCCACAGAAATGCAGGATGATCGCCGGAGACATCGTCGATCAATTGGTGAGTCGGCAGAACCGCAGGATTCCAACGTTGATGATCCCAAAGGCCGTTGCGAAGCCACGCGCCCGAGGGCAGAGTTTTTGCGAATTGGGCGATGCGCTCCTTGAACTCGGCCTGGCTGTTGGCGGTGCCGAGATGCACGGTGATGAGCGAGCCGCCGCCGATGAGGAAATGCACGTGAGCATCGTTGAAGCCAGGGAGGAGAAGGCGTCCGCCGAGATCGATGACGCGGGTGTCAGGCCCGGCGAGTTTTCGGATAGCGGCGTTATCGCCTACGGCGAGAATTCTCGAGCCATCGAGCGCCACCGCCTGAGCGATGGGCTGCGCCGGATTTTCGGTCCACACTTTTCCGTTAACGAGTATCAGGTTCGCCTCCTGCGCCGACGCGGCGTTGAAGCATGCTCCGAGCAAAACAAGGACCGAGTATAACCAGAAACGTTTCATCACAACTCCCTTAAGACTTGCATAGAACTGCCGGCAAGAATTTCCGGCGCTTGATTCGCGCGCTAAACAGAAAGTGAATCACTATACAGGGGAAGGGGAGGATTTGGCGATGATTAGCGTTATGTCGTCGTGTTGTTCGTGGGGGGAGAATTGGCGGACGTCGGCGACGATATTTTGGAGGAGGGATTGGCTGGGTTGGGCGCGGTGGCGGAGGAGGGATTCGATGAGGCGAGCTTCGCCGTATTCGTCGCGGGCGTCGTTGAAGGATTCGGTGATGCCGTCGGTGTAGAGGACGAGGGTGTCGCCGGGATGGATGGTGCGTTCGCCTAGTTCGCAATCCCACTTTTTGAAAATGCCGAGGACGGTGGCGGTGGGCTCGAGCCGGTCGATGGAATCGTCGCGGCGCAGAACGAGTGCGGGCGGATGGCCGCAGTTAATGTAGCGGAGGCGGCCGGTGGGAACATGGTAGTCGGCGAAGAAGAGCGTGGCGAAGGAGCCGTCGGGCGTGTTTTGCGAGAAAAACTGGTTGACGACGCGAAGAATATTTTCCAGGCAATCGTGCGCGATGGAGCACTGGCTGCGCAGATTGGCCTGCAGGTTGGCCATGAGAAGGGCAGCGGCGATGCCTTTGCCGGAAACGTCGCCGATGACGAGGCCGAAGCGATCGGGGCCGAGCTCGAGGAAAGTCATAATAATCGCCGCCTACGGCGCGCGCGGGATAACAGTGACCGGAATAGTCGAGCGCTTGAATCGGCGGCCGGACTTGCGGAAAAAAACGGCATTGGACTTCGTTCGCGATTTCGAGTTCCTGGATGGCGCGACGCTCGAGTTCGAGTTTGGCGGCGGTGGCGCGGCGCTGGGCTTCGAGGGCGTGAGTGATTTCGTCGAAGCTGACTAGGGAGAAAGTGTTGCCGTCGGGATCGCGGAAGCGCGTGGAAACGCTGCCCCAGATGGGAGTCTCTTCGCCGAGGAGCGGAGACTCGGCGAAGTTGCGGACTTGGCGGGTTTCGGGGTCGAACCTGATGCGGCGGAGGCGAGGGGTGTGTTGGAAACGGACGCCGCGTCTGGACCACTCCTGATATTTGGCTAGGACGTCTTCGGTGATCAGGGTTAAGCGCGTGGATCGGCCGATGAGCTTGAAGTCGAGAGAGTCGGGCTTGGGGACGATGAGGGTGAGAACAGCTTGGCCGTCGGGAGGGGCTACGGCGACGAGGCGTTCACCGGATTGAAGTTTGGCGTCGAAGGCTAGGTGAAAGCCGAGTAGGTCGACGTAGAAGCGGAGGCTGCGGTCCTGGTCGCGGACGTAGATATTGATGGAGTGGATGCGGAGATGGGGCGAGGGCTTCGGGGTTGGCGCGGGGGCGGACATGGGGAGATTATACGGCGAGGAACGGAACAGAAGAAAAAGATAACGCGGATATACTTGGGTTGCCGACCAGTTTCCGGAGACTCAACTAATCGGCATTTAGCCTAAAGCAAAACGAGAACAGTGTCTACAGGAACGGTTACTTGGCGGACCTGTCCCGACTACTAAATGCTTCCCAGTATTTCTCACCCAGTTGTTGAAATTCTTCGAGTTCAAATTGACTTCCATCGCCTCCTGAAATTTTCAGAGTCTCGAAGCGAAGGTAGGCTTCGTGATATGTAGCGTAGTTGAGGTGCCCACAAAGTTTGAGGGCAAATGCGCCCCCAGGCGACGTTGCGAGAGCCGCATCAGAGATGTCGAATACTTGTTCATCCTCCCGTGTGATTCGAGACTCGAACTCGTTCCAAGACGCACTTTCCTCGCGCCATTTGGCTTGATATTCCGCAACTACCTTCCTTTGTTCTTCAACCGAGAGTCCTTCTAGAATCGAACACTCGCCCGGCCACACAGCGTAGCGAAGCACTCGCGCAGACTGCACACTCTCGAGATGAAGAATAAATTGGAATCCCTCATCAAGTTTGTGGAACTTGCTCAGGTGTTCGATTTCGCAGAACAAATCCATAGTGCGGTCTAGGAGATTTGAGCGGATAGAAACAACCTGAGCGTCGTGCAAGCTATTCCAGAGTGATACAGCCGTTGCAGCTGGTGGCAAATTAAGCCAATCAGCTGGGGAACCCTCATTCGACATCGCTGGCGCATCTATGAAGTCACTTCCACCTGTTCGCATTCGCCGCACTCCCAGACAAAGGGTACCATCAGGGCCTCGGCCCATGCATGCCGTCAGGAATCGCGAACTTCCCGGTTAACGAGATCTGGAAGCTGATCCATCACGCAGGCTTGGGCCGGCGTGACAGCGGGGGGCGATGTGGGGGACAATTTGTTACGTTTGAAACAGAGAGTAGCGTGCGGCGACAGATATGGCGCTGCAGAATTCTAGAAGAGCCGGGCTACAGCCCGGCGTCTACAAAAGAGATTGCGAGAGAAAAGGGTGAGGATGGAATGACGGCGAAAATATTGGATGGGGCGAAGATACGGGATGCGATGTTTGGGGAGTTGAAGGATGAGGTGGCGATACTTTCGTCGGCGGGGATACGGCCGGGGTTGGCGGCGGTGCTGGTGGGGAGCGATCCGGCGTCGCAGCTTTATGTGAAGAGCAAGATTGCGGCTTGCGAGCAGTTGGGGATGGGGAGCGGGTTGATTACACCGCCGAGTAGCGCGACTACGGCGGAGATGCTGGCGATTGTGGAGGATTTGAATCGCGACAATGATACGGATGGGATTTTGATACAGCTGCCATTGCCAACGCACGTGGATACGAAAAGAGTTTTGGAGGCAGTGGATCCAGCGAAGGATGTGGATGGGTTTCACCCGGTGAATTTGGGGAGGTTGGTTAGTGGGCGGCCGGGATTGGTGGCTTGTACGCCGGCGGGATGCATGGAGATTTTGCGGCGGAATGAGATTGCGATTGAAGGGGCGAACGCGGTAGTGCTTGGGCGAAGCGATATTGTGGGCAAGCCGATGGCGCTGTTGCTTATGCACGCAAACGCGACTGTGACGATTTGCCATTCGAAGACGAAGAATCTCGCCGACGTGGTGCGCGGCGCGGATATTGTGGTGGCGGCGATGGGCAAGGCAGGATTTGTGCAGGCGGATTGGATCAAGCCTGGCGCGGCGGTGATTGATGTGGGGACGAATCGTGTGACGGATGCGGCTGAGGCCGAAAGATTGTTTAGGAACTTCCCTGCCCGCATGGAAAAGTTTCGCGCCAAGGGGAATGCCTTGGTAGGAGATGTGCATCCGGATGCCGTGAATGTGGCGGGGGCGTTGACGCCCGTGCCAGGAGGCGTGGGGCCGATGACGATAACAATGTTGATGAGCAATACAGTGAAGGCGGCCCGGATGCGTCGCGCGAAAGCGATACCGCGCACGATTTCGGCGGGCGGGCCGTCGGCTGGCTCGGGTGTGCGGTAAAAGCACCGGATGAGGCGCCTCGGAATTACCGGAGGGATTGCCAGCGGGAAAAGCGTCGTAGCGGGAATACTGCGCGAGCTGGGATTTCGCGTGATTGATGCGGATCGCTTGGGGCATGAAGTGATCGAACCGGGGACGCGGGCTTACGACGAGATTGTGCGCGAGTTTGGCGCCGGCATTGTGAGCGTGGATGGGCGGATTGATCGCGGGAAACTTGGCGCGATTGTTTTTGCGGATCGTGGGAAGTTGGAGAGATTGAACGCGATTGTGCATCCGCGAGTGGAAGAGGAGATGGTAGGGCAGTTTGGGGAATGGGAGAAAAATGGCGTAGCCGATGCGGCGTTTATAGAGGCGGCTCTGTTGGTGGAGGCGGGATATCAGAAGAATTTGGACGGGTTGGTGGTGGCGTGGTGCCAACCAGAACAGCAGATGGAGAGGTTGTTGGCGCGCGGGTTGAGCGAAGCGGAGGCGCGGCGGCGGATTGCGGCGCAGATGCCTGCGGAGGAGAAGTTGAAGTTTGCCACGGAGAAGATTGATTGTTCGGGGTCGCTTGAGGAGACGCGGAGACAGGTCGAAGAGTTGGCGGCGAAGTTGAAGCGTGGAACGAATGGGAGCGTCTAAGTAATGAGAAGAATGAAGAGCGGGCACTTGAAGCTCGGGTAAACGTGCCGTGCCCCTACGGGAAATTCGTGTGGTATCTTGGAATTAGGCGGGTCGAGGAAGGATTGCGAATATGAGTGCGGGAAAAGCGTCAGGTGCGGTGCGGTTGGCGATTGCAGCAGTAGTGATTATTGCTGGGGCGTATTGGGCTGGAGGGCGATGGGGGCAGCGGCAGCCGAGGAAAGTGGAGGCTTTGCCATTAGAAGCGGTAGCAGGGACGCCGGAGCCTGGTGCGCAGCTTACGCAAGTTTCTGCGCGGGATGCGGCGCTGACCGACGATGAGTCGATTAATGTGCGCGTTTACCGGCAGGCATCGGCGGCGGTGGCCAACGTTTTGACCAAGGCGACGGAATACGATTTTTTTATGGATCCTGTGCCAGTGGAAGGTGCGGGGTCTGGATTTGTGATTGATCCGCGCGGATATATTTTGACGAACTTTCACGTGGTGCAGGAAGCGCAGTCGATTGAAGTGGTGCTGGGCGACCAGACGCGCTATGTGGCGAAGTTTATTGGAGCGGACCAGCGGAACGACGTGGCGCTGCTGAAAATCGAGCCGAAAGGCAAGACGCTGGTGGCGCTGCCGCTGGGCGATTCTTCAAAACTGCAAGTAGGCCAAAAAGTTCTGGCGATCGGCAACCCGTTCGGATTTCAGAGCACGCTGACGACTGGAGTGGTTAGCGCACTGGGTCGCACGGTGCAGACGAGCCAAACGACGTTGATCGACGAGGCGATTCAGACGGATGCGGCGATCAATCGGGGAAATTCCGGCGGGCCACTGATTAATTCGCATGGAGAAGTGATTGGCATCAATTCGGCGATTTATACGCCGAGCGGTACAACGGCGGGAATTGGATTCGCGATTCCGGTGAACACGGCGAAAAGGATTGCGCACGATTTGATGACAGAAGGGCGCGTCCGGCAGGCTTTTCTTGGCGCGCAAACTTTGTCGGTGGGCGGATGGCTCTCGGAGGCGCTTGATCTTCCGGTCCAAGAGGGATTGCTGATCGAAGAAGTGACGAAAGGCGGGCCTGCGGCAACAGCGGGGCTGCATGGCGGAGACCGTGCAGCACAGGCGGGGATGCAGCGCATCATGATTGGCGGCGACGTGATTGTGGCGATTGACGGGCAGAAAATTGGCAGTCAGTCGGACATGAATTTGGTTTTGAACCGCAAGCGGCCTGGAGACACAGTGAGCGTCACGGTGTATCGAGGCGGTAAGAAGCTGGATGTGCCGGTGAAATTGGGTGAGCGCGTTGGGAATGGGAATTGAAAAGTTGTAGAGCAGCAAAAAAAACGTCAGCTAGCGAAGTTAGTGTGCTTAGGCGGGGCCCTTCGAAGCTCAGGGTAAACGAGCCCCGCCCCTACAGGATCCCCCAGTAATTATTTCAGCGCGAGAATTCGGCGCGGTATTTTTGACGGTCTGCTTCGCTAAGAGAAAACCAGGATTCGGCGATATCGCGGACGCGCTCTAGTTCGCGTTGCATTTCGGCGTGTTTGGCTTCGAGGAGTTCGGCGTTGGCATCGGGTGGAACATAAATAGGCGGGGCGAAGAGGATTACGGCCCGAGCAAACGGAGCGGGTAGGAGGAAGTGGTCCCAGGTTTTTTCGAAAGTTTTGCCGCGGCTTACGCCGATGTGGAACACGAGGACCGGGCAGCAAGTTTTTCTGGCGAGCATGACGGGGCCGGGCTTGGCGATGTAACGCGGACCGCGCGGGCCATCGATGGTGAAGGCGCAATCGACGCCTTCCTCTAAGCGGCGCGCCATCACTGCGAGTCCGCGAAGGCCGCCACGTGAAGAACTTCCTTGCGCTGTGCCGAAGCCTAGCCATTCGATCACTTTGCGAGTCCACTGACCGTCGAAGGCCGTAGTGTTCATTACCACGACGCCGTGATTGCGATGCCACCAGACAATCGGGATGATGATGCGGTGCCAGAATGCCCAGATGCAGCGCTTGCCGTTCGCGTGAACGCGTTCGGCGTTTTGCCAGCCAAGAACCTCGTAACGCAACGTGGGGCCGAGAATGCGAATCACACTGTAGACGGCCGCGGCGATGATTGGGATTTGGATTCGGCGCGACCAGGGGAGATCGGGGAGACGAGTGTCGTAGTGAGCGCCGATTGCATCGGCAGAGATTTTTTTGGCGGGATCGTGAGTGGGATCGGGTAATGCGGCACCGGGTGCGTCGGGGCTTGTCATGGTTTATGGATGCACCTGCCGAGTGGGCAGCGTAGCATGCAGTATAGGCGACTATCGGGGCTAGCCAAATATGGAGTCGTGCTGGTCATTGGGAAAAGCGGCAGCTGGGCTGCCGCACTCCAAATCGCTTCGTCGCCGTATTCTGCGAGAGTTAGTAGTATAGGCGAGAGTTTCTTGCCCAGCTCGTTGGAGACCAATTAAGAGTGCTGCTTGGAGTTTATTTGCGTGGATCGTTGCGGCGGGCGCCGCTTTTGGCCTCGGTGTGCGTGGTGCTGTGCGCGGGATTTTTTGTTGCGGCGGCGGCCAAGACTTCTATTGGAGCGAAAACTGCGGCTGTAGCGACTCCAGACCAGCCGGCTGGCGATTCTGTGGGATTGATCGAAGGTGAAGACATTGCCGTGACTGGGCCGATGAGTGTGGAGGTGGTCGGCGGACAGACGAAAACAATTCTGCGAAGCGGTAGCGACGTTCGAGTGAAGTCCGGGCAAGCACGGATTAGCCTGGTGGAAGGCGGCCAGATTTCCATTTGCGGGCCGGCGCATTTTTCTGTGCTGAAATCCGCAGGAGCACTGACGGTGGCGCTGGAGAGCGGTTCGATACACGCGCTGGTGGAACGCGAACCGGCGCTGACGGTGTATACGGCGGAAATTCAAGCACAGACGTTGGCGATTGGCGAAGAGCCGCGAGAGATTCTCGTGGGCTTCGAGAGTCCGGGGATGATGTGCATTCACACCTTTCGTGGCGCCCTGCGTTTGGAGCAGCAGCTGAGCGGGCGGAGCGTGATCGTGCCGCAGGGCGTGGACGTGATGCTGGCGAACGCGCAAATCGACACAATGCGCAATGGCACGGGCCAGTGTAGATGCGATTTGCAGATCGCGAAGTCCAGGACAATTCCGGCGCCGGGAACTACAGCAGCAGCACGCGCAGGTGAAACCGGAAACCGCGAAGCCGCTCCGAATACGAGCGACGCGGCGGCATCTGATGAGAAGCCTGAGAAGAAAGAAGAACCGATTTACACCGTGATTATGCCGCCGCTGACGTTTGATGCGAAGGCGAAAGTGCAGGCAGAGCCCGATCCGAGATTGATGGTAATTGTGCGGCGGGTGCGAGTGCGGCCATCATTGGTGTTTCAGGGACGGGTGGAAGAGGAGCCAGTGGCAACGGCGGTCGCGACACCGCCGCAACCGTCGGCCGCGAGCGCTCCGGCAAATTCAGCGGCACCAGCGACGCAAGGCTCGGTTGTCGATCGTGTGCGATCGTTCTTCCGGAAATTGTGGACGCGAGGCGTGTGAATTGGGTTGTTCGTCAAACATGGAGAAATTGCAATCAGTGACGATGGTCGGAAATCCTGCGCCTGTGCAAGCTGGGGCGCAGCATTCCTTCGCTTGCGCTCAGGATGAAGCTGCGCCCCTACAAAGGATTCGGCGGGCGCGGTTCCGGCAGGCAAAATAATTTACATGCCTTCGTAGTTGGGGCCGCCGCCGCCTTCGGGGACGACCCAATCGATAATTTGGTAGGGATCGGCGATGTCGCAGGTTTTGCAGTGGACGCAGTTGGCTGCGTTGATTTTTAGTTTTAGAGTACCGCTTGGGTCTTTCGCCATTTCATAGACAGCAGCAGGACAAAAATACTGGCAAGGGTTGCCGTATTCAACTACACATTTTGTGGAGCAGATATTTGTGTCCGCGACGTGGAGATGGCAGGGTTGATCTTCTTCGTGGCGCGTGCCGGAGTGGTAGACGTCGGTGAGGCGATCGAAGGTGAGTTTGCCGTCGCCTTTGAAGCGTTCGGGGGCGGGGCGGCCGTTGATTTTTTTGTAGTCTTCGTAGCCGGCGTGGACGTGCATTGGATCGATCAGGCCGCGGCCGCCGGAGATTTGTTGAAGAGCGCCGAGGAAGAGCCCGCCGTAGAGGCCGTATTTGAAGGACTGATGAAAATTGCGAACGGCGCGGAGCTCTTTTTTTATGTAGCTTTGATCGACTTTTTGGGGGAAGGCGCTGAGTGTTTTTGCGGTGGCGTCGCCGGTTTTGAGGGCTTCGAAAATTGTTTCGGCGGCGAGCATGCCGCTTTTCATCGCCATGTGAATGCCTTTGAGGCGTTGCGAGTCGAGGAAGCTGCCGGAGTCGCCAATGATGAGTGCGCCGTCGACATAATTGCGTGGCATGGAATACCACCCGCCGGCGGGGAGGGATTTTGCGCCATAGCGGATTAGCTTGCCGCCTTCGAGAATATTTTTGACGAAGGGATGCGTTTTCCAGGTTTGAAATGCAGCGTGGGGATCGAATTGCGGATTGGCGTATTCGAGGCCGATGACGAGGCCGATGGAGACGCGATTGTTCGAGAGGCCGTAAATCCAGCCGCCGCCGTACATATCGGTCGCGACGGGCCAGCCTAGCGTGTGGGCGACGTAGCCGGGAGCGATTTTGCCGGGCTGGACGTCCCACAGTTCCTTGATGCCAAGACTGTAGATTTGCGGGTTGATGTTGTCGAGCTTTTTTGTGGCGACGAGATTTTTTGTGAGCGAGCCGCGGGGGCCTTCGGCGAGGACTGTGACTTTGGCGCGGAGTTCGTAGCCGGGAGTGTAGTTGTCTTTGGGTTTGCCGTTCTTGTCGAGGCCTTTGTCTTCGGTGATGACGCCGGCGATGCCTTCACCTTCGTAGATGAGTTGAGCGCCGCCGAATTCTTTGAAGACGTTGACGCCGGCAGCTTCGACCAGGCCGCCTAGCCATTTTGTCAGCTTGTTGAGAGAGATTACGTAGTTGCCTTTATTTTGGAATGGGGGCGGCGTGATGGGAAAACGGAACGAGGAATTCTTGGTGAAGAGGAGAGCAGCGGAGTCGGTGACGGGAGTGTCGAGGGGGGCAGATTTTTCGAAGTCGGGAACGAGTTCGGCGAGGGCTTTGGGATTCATGATGGCGCCGGAGAGTTGGTGAGCGCCGATTTCGCGGCCTTTTTCGAGGACGTAGATATTTTCGGCGGAGAGCGGCGGCTTGGCACCGGAGTCGTTGTGCTTTTTGATGAGATTGGCGAGATGGAGGGCGCAGGAGAGACCGGCGGGGCCTGCGCCGACGATCAGGACATCGGCTTCGAGTTGTTCGCGTTCGACAGTCATGGCGTGAGTCATCTTAACAAAGCTCTCGGGTTTTCAGCGGGGCTTCTGGAATTCGACAGGGCGTGCCTGGTTCGTGTTTTGGCCGCGGCCCCTCCCCCTTTTTTGTAAGCGTTGCAGCTAAAGAACTTAGGTCGTAGGCGACGGCCTGTTCATGGTGGTGCCGGACCCCTTAGGCTGCCGAGCGGACAAGCTCAGAGCCGAAAGTTGAGGGTCGGAGAACCGAGAGCACGGGCGTGGGCCTGGGTGACACTCAGGGTCCCCCCATTTTTTGTAAGCGTTGCAGCTAAAGAACTTACGTCGATGGTGGCGGCCTGTCGTTGTGTGCCGGGTCATTGCGCTGCCGAGCTGACAGCTCGCAGGTGACGGCTAGACAGTCGGAGAACCAACGGCGCGGGCACTAGCGGCTCTTCTGGCGACTGCACAATACTCGGCTTGGCACTTGGGGCGCTCCAGAAAGCAAAAACGCCAGCTGGAAGCTGGCGCTACCTGGACCAAACCGCAGTGATACACAGGAACAACTATATATCAAAAGTAACTATCTGTCAAGGGACGTTTGCCGGTGGACCATCGTTTTGCAATCTAGGCGGGCGGCGGCGTTGGACGTAAACTCAGTTTATGGTGTTCACTAAACGGCTTCGGGAGGGGATACGGCGCGGGGAGATCACTTGCAGTGTGCGGATCTGGATGAGTCCGCGCGTGCGAGTGGGGGCGCGATACCGGATGGAGGAAGGCGAGATTGAAGTCGATTCGATTGAACCGATCGGGTTTCCGGATATTACGCCTGAGCTGGCGCGCGAGTCTGGATTCCTTGGCGTTCTGGACCTGCTCAAGGTGGCGAAACATGGTCGAGGCGAGAATATTTATTTGATCCGGTTCCACTACGTGCGGCCGCGGGGCAAGCGAAAGGGGCAGTGTAAGCTGAAGCCACAACGCCGTGTGGTTAGGTAAAAAGAGCCGACTGAGCATCGGAGAAGGGCCCGTGTTTCGGAAATTTTTCAGGCCGCGAGCCAAGCGAATATACTTGCCAGTATGGTGGACTGGAGTGCCCACAAGAAAGCCCACAAGCTTGAGATGTGCCCGGCCTGTGGGGGAATGATGCACCTCGGTTTTGATACCTATAGGTGTGAGAAGTGCGGGCACTTCGAGCAAGACCCTTCCCTGCATGACATAGTTGAGCGTGATGACCCGGCAAACCTGAAATACTGCAACTGTGACCACTGCCTCAAGGGCCGAAATGGGGTTCGCCTCTGACTGAGAGGGCAGCACACCTACCGAAAAATCATTTCTCTGAAGTTGACATCCGCGTTGCTTTGGACAGGCAGGTATTTTCCGCTATCTTCCCAGATAAGGGCTTGGTTTCATTTGTCTTGCTGTTCACG
Organism: uncultured Acidobacteriota bacterium; assembly: GCA_963784015.1. Lineage (GTDB taxonomy): Bacteria > Acidobacteriota > Terriglobia > Acidiferrales > UBA7541 > Acidiferrum. The sequence goes on along the minus strand of CAWAPX010000013.1, from coordinate 125,301 downwards.
AAGAGCATTTTGATTAACTCTGGCGCGCCGTTACCCAAGTCAGATTCATACTTGTAGTAGTAGTCGTGGCCATAAGATTCATTGGCAGATAGGAGCATCACGTACCGTTGGTGCAGCTTTTTTGAGTTTTTGGACTTTTCCGTTTCTTCAAATCGCTCGGGCATGCCGAACTTTGCTACGCCCTGAAATGGGGCTCGTGCCGTCTTACCATCCGCAACATCCCATTCCAGGTTTGTTGGAGGGCCGAAGTATATGGTGGCAACTTCAATTTGCGATTCAACCTCTTCGGGGCAGGATTTCATTGCAGTTGCAATATGCCGCATCTGCTCCACGGCATTTCTACGGGCGTCATCCTGCGTCTTGGCAGGCCCGAATAAAAGCACGATAATAAGCGCGAAACGCACGTTTTCTTGGACAGTCTATACCAAAAGGAAAAGGACAGGGCGGATGTGTTAGATTAACGCAACTTGTGGAGTGACTGCCTTGCGAGCATATCCAGCCCTTCTTACCGTGGCCATTTTCAGCATCTGCCTTATTTCATGCTCCCGAGCGACAGAAACAGCAAAGCCCGAATCTCCAGCAGACAAATGGAAAGAATCACAAAGCCGTTCTGCGATGGACGATACCGTGACCTACGTGTTGAGTTTGGCGGCGGAGGGCAGCGTTTCGGTTAGGCCCAAGCTTGTTATAGCTTGTTCTACTGGCAGCTTGCGCGTGTACATGGATTCTCAGACGCTTTTGAGCCAAGACTCGGAATTTACGGACCTAGGTTGGTACACGGTGGGGCGCTATCGTTTCGACCAAGAGCAGGCCCAAAGAATATCTTGGGAAACTTCCACCGACCATCATGCCATTTTTGTACCTAAAATAACCGTCGACGGTTCTAACATGCACCATCAGTACGCGTTGGAATTTCTAGACCGCATTGGCGCTGCTCAGATTCTCCACTTCGAGTACAGTCCTCTCAATGGCGGGCCTACGGTCGCGGAATTTGACCTTCGAGGATTCGGGGACCATTTCAATCGCCTGAAAACCCAATGCCCGTGGTAGTGAAGCAGCCAGGCCACCTTGACAAGCGTGGTAAAGTGTTTCAGACACGGATTTGCTGTAACCTGCTTTAACTCTCTTCCGCCTTTTTCCCCTGATTTTTGTCTTTACAGCGTCCGGAAAATGCAGTCTAAGAAAGGAGGTTATATGTCAAGAGTGCGTAAGAGCACCGCCAGGAAGAATCGAGAGGCCTACGAAGGAGTCGAATCCGTTCTTGTCAGCAATGCGCCGAACCAAAAAGGAAAGGTAATCGGCGTTGTTCGCAACGGCAAGTTACGGATACCGAGGATCCCTAACGGCGACCCCATTTTACCTTCAGTGAGAATGCCTCGCGTTCGCGCTCCCCGATAGGAGCTGTCCAAGAAAATAAGTAAAGGGCCGGAATCGGTTTGACCGGATTCCGGCCCGAACTACAAGGCACCTTACTTTACGAAATCGCCATCGGAACCTCTAACCCCCGGAATAAAACCTCGGCGCAGATTGCACGATACACAACAACGATGCCTATGCTCAGCGTTCTGCTGATAAAGAGTTAGCGCCCAGTGTGCAGCACGCGGCATCCAAGTTTTGAGTCTGTGGTGATACCGGAGCGAAATAGATTGGATGTGTAGCCATGATTGAATCTTCTGATCTGCGGATGACGAGAATTCCACTTAGCCACGGAGCCGGCCGTATGCCGGCACTTGGCTTTGGCACGTTGATTCCCGATCCAGCCTTGACGATCACCGCGACTAGAGACGCGCTGGACGCGGGATTTCGACACTTCGATTGCGCGGAACGATATGGGAATGAGCGCGAGGTGGGCAAGGCGTTGAAGGCAGGGCTTGCCGCTGGGGGGATTGCGCGTGGGGACATTTTTGTTACCACGAAGGTGTGGAACACCAATCACCGGCCGGAGCGCGTTGAGCCGGCTTTCGAGGCGAGTCTCGGAAAGACTCGGGCTCGACTATCTGGATCTCTATCTCATTCACACTCCCTTTGCGTTTCAGCCCGGGGATGAACAGGATCCCCGGGATCAAGACGGCAATGTCGTTTACGACCGCGGGGTGACTTTGCTGGATACCTGGCGGGCGATGGAGAATCTCGTGGACGGCGGCAAATGCCGGGCCATCGGACTTTCGGACATCGGTTTGGACGAAGTGAAGTCCATTTACGAAGCGGCGAGAATCAAGCCAGCCGTGGTGCAAGTGGAATCGCATCCGTATCTGCCGGAATGGGAGCTATTGGAATTCTGCAAGGAGAAGGGCGTGGTGCTTTTGGCTTTTGCGCCATTGGGTCACGGGATGAAGCCGGGGCTGCTTGAAGATCCAGTTATTGCGGGGATCGCGGCGCGAGTGGGAAAGACGGCGGCGCAGGTATTGCTGGCTTGGGCGGTGCAGCGCGGCACGGCTTTGCTTACCACGCCCAGGAGTGCGGCGCGCGCGCGAGAGAATTTCGACATCTCGCCCCTTCCTGCAGACGCGCTTGACGAGATTAATCGAATCCAGACCAGACAGAGGTTGAATCCAGTGGTGAATACCGGTGTGCCGGGTTTCATTCCAAAAGCTAAGGGAGCATGAATCAAACCGCATTTGGAGCGCTTCACCCTTCGAGGCGTCCATCTCCAGGCGCTTGCCGGCGCGACGCGAAAAAGCTCCTTTTACAAATTGAACAGCGCATCCGAGCGTTACGCCGGCTTCCGTAGTGAAAAGAATGTGGAGGTGATTCGGCATGATCATGAATTCGTGGAGAAGGTATTTCCTTTGGCTGCGGCAGTCGAGCGAGGTTTCTAATAGAAGCTTGGCCATGCGTTCTGATTGGAAGATGACTTAGCCAGCGAAGGCGTTCGCCGCGACGAAGTAGGTGTTGGAGGTGGAGGGCGCGCGATCGCGGGGAGGATTTGGCATGGGGACCTCAGGGGCTAAAGCCCTGAATGCTGAAGCACTTAATGGCCCGACTGAAGTCGGGCCCTCCCTAAACGCGCCGCTGCTATGTCATAAGTACACTTCAATGACAGTTCGGTATCGGAACGTGGCGGCGCGGCTTGAAGCGCCAAGCGCCGCGCAGGACGGAAAAGGGAGCGCGAAACTGGTTGTTGCTAGATTAAGTTGGCCCAACTTGGCGGGAAAATAGCACCGCTGGTGAGGGGCGGCCATGGTAGGAAACCATTAGGCGGGAAGAGGAGCGCGCTCGGCTGAGGCGTACTTGGCTTTCGGTGGCTAGCCGTTTTCGACGCGGGCCTTTATATCCGCGTAGGCCGCTTCGATTAGGCTGTTTAGGGCTGCGGCGTTTGTGGGCGTACCCGGTTTCAGTTTGACGTGGCGCATGTGCTTGCCGGGGCCTTGCAGCAGGTGGGCGGGATCGGGCAGGGCTGCGCCGTGGAAGAAGCCCACGTTTACGTGCGCGGTGAAGACATTTACGTAGGCGAAGGGGGCGTCTCCCAGGCAGGCGGTCGGGCAGCCGTCGTGGAGAAGTTCGCGGACTTCGTCGCCGCACCTTCGCATTACCTCAAACCATTTTTTCGCGATGGCTCCTAGTTCGCCTGTGTGTTGTTTCAGCCAGGCGTCGATTGCGGGATCGCGCTCGGCGGCGCCGTTGAATCGCAGGAGGTCGGTTTTCATTGTGGCTCGCCTTTATCGTTGTGAGGTCCGATCGTTCTGGGGTGTCGGATTTCTGTCGATCCGTCATTTCAGGATTATCTCCGAAATCGAGTTGCTATCTCGATGAGGATTTGACAAGGGAACCTCAGGGGCTAAAGCCCCTCTTGCTTGCAGTACTTAATGGCCCGACTGAAGTCGGGCCCTCCCTAACCGCGGCGCAGCTGTAGTGCTGGTATATTTTGACACTGCTCAAGACCGCCGATGCGCCGGCTTCGAGTTGTTCGCGTTGAACGGCTGTTGACCAATTTTAGCGCGGCGATGTACGGGAGGGCGCGGCTTCAGTCGTGCCGAAAGTTGGATGCTATGAAACAGGCTTCAGCCGCTGGGGTGGGTCATCTACGTTGAAGGATGGAAATGCAGAACTGAAAGGGTATATTTCTGGGCTTTCGACTAAGTTGGCGCTAACGGGGTTTTGACGGATGTACTGTTTGTGCTATGTAAAATCGTTTACGTCGCGGATCCGGTGGTCGACATAACCACGTTGCCAGATTTCTCCTTGCATCTCCAGGCGCTTGCCGGCGCGATGCGAAAAGCCTCCTTTTATAAATTGGACAGCGCGTTCGAGAGTTACGCCCGTTCCGGTAGTGAAGAGAATGTGGAGGTGATTCGGCATGATTACGAATTCGTGCAGGAGGTATTTCCCCTGGTTGCGGTAGTCGAACAAGGTCTCTATTAAGAGATTGGCCACGCGTTCTGATTGGAAGATGGCTTGGCCGGCGAACGCGTTCGCCGTAACAAAGTAGGTGTCGGAGGTGGAAGGGGCGCGGTCGCGGGGAGGTTTTGACATGAGAACCTCAGGGGCTAAAGCCCTCGGTGCTCCAACTACTTAATGGCCCGACTGAAGTCAGGCCCTCCCTGGAAGTATAGCTCTTAGTTATAAATAACGCAGCAGTATACTTAGAGCTTCGCGGTTAGGAGGATTTGGATTTTTCGAGGGCTTCGGTTAGGGCGGGCATGATTTCGAAGATGTCGGCTACGGCGCCGTAGTCGGCGATTTCGAAGATGGGGGCGTTGGCGTCTTTGTTGATGGCGACGATGGTGCGCGCGCCTTTCATGCCGACAACGTGCTGGATGGCGCCGCTGATGCCGAGAGCGAGGTAGAGCTTGGGGGCGACGGTTTGGCCGGAGCTGCCGATTTGGCGCTCCATGGGGAGCCAGCCTTCGTCGCAGATGGGGCGAGAGGCGGCGATTTCTCCGCCGAGGGCTTTGGCGAGAGCTTCGGCCTGGGGAATATTTTCGGGGGCTTTGATACCGCGGCCGATGGAGACGATGATGGGCGCTTGCGTGAGATCGACGGCGGATTTGGCTTCTTTGAAGAGGTCGAGAGGCTTGGTGCGAATTTGATCGGGGGTTAGCGTGACGGCGAAGGCGTTGATGGGAGCTTTGCCGGAGGGATGCGCGGACTAGGAGATCGGCGCGGAAGGCTCCGGATTGGAAGGAGGCGAACCACGGGGCGGCGCCTTGGAAGGTGACGTCGGCGGCGGTTTTGCCCTGGAACATTTGGCGGACGAAAATGAGTTTGCCGGATTCGTGGCGGTAGCCGATGCAGTCGCCGATCATGCCTTTGCCGAGGCTGGCGGCTAGTTTGGGAGCGAAGTCGCGGACTTGGTAGGTGTGTGGGAAAAGGACTAGGTCGGGCTTGGCGGAGTCGATGACTTGCTTTAGGGCGATGCAGAAACCGTCCGGCGTGTAGGCTTCGAGGAGATCGTGTTCCACGGTGAGAACTTCCGCTACGTTTTTTGTGGCTAGTTCGTCGGCGAAGGTGGCGACGCCTTTGCCGATGACTGCAGCACTGATCGTGCTGCTTGTGTCCGCGGCGATTTGCTGCGCCGCGGCTAGCGTTTCGAAGCTGGCGTTGTTCCACTTGCCTTGGCGGAGTTCGGTGATGACTAGGATTTTCATTTATCGCCTCAAAGTTCAAATTCAAAAGCTGCCGGCAGGATGCCGGCGCTACTTAGATTACTCGCGCTTCGAATTTCAGTTTTTCTACTAGCTTGGTGGCTACTTCTTTTGCTGTGCCGGTTAGAAATTCGGTTTTTTTGGTTTTTGTGGGGACGTAGATTTTTTCAATTTTTTGTGTCGGGTCGTGCTGGATGCCGAGAGATTCGCGAGTGATGGTGACGATCTCTTTTTTCTTGGCGGCCATGATGCCCTTTAGCGTGGCGTAGCGGACTTTGTTAATGCCGGACTGGATGGAGAGGACGGCGGGGAGCGGGCACTCGATGTGCTGGAACCAGCCGGCTTCTAGTTCGCGCTTGAGCTTCATTTTTTCGCCGGCGACTTCGATGGCCATGATGAGCGTGGCGTGGGGACGATCGAGGAGGGCGGCGAGGAGAACGCCGGTTTGGCCGAAGCCGTGGTCGTCGCTCTGAAGACCCGTTAGGACTAGATCGGCTTTTTCTTTTGTGATGGCGGCGGCTAAGGATTTCGCTGAGCCTAGCGGATCGAGTTGGGCGAAATTGTCGTCGGAGATGTGGATGCCGCGGTCGGCTCCTTTGGCTAGAGCTTCTTTGATGGTTTGTTTTACGCGCTCAGGACCCATGGAGAGGGCGATCACTTCCCCACCGTGTTTCTCTTTTAGGCGGAGGGCTTCTTCGAGGGCGTAGCTGTCGGGTTCGTTCATTTCGAAGCCGATGTCGGATTCTTTGATCCAGTTTCCGGCGATGGAGAGTGGAGCGTCTTTGGCGGGGACTTGTTTGATGCAGACGATAATGTTCACTGGTTTAGTCCTTGCTCGAAATTTTACGAAGACCCACCCTCACAAGACGAGGGTGGGGCACCCGGGAGTTCGCGCTTGATTTTCGTGGAATCATTATACCAACTTACGATTGTTAGCTGCTAACGGTTTCGACTGGATCGAGCTGGGCAAAGCCAGTGGCGGCCTGAAGGCCGCCGCTACGTTGGATTCGACCGCCGAAGACCCACCCTCAAAAACCGAGGGTGGGGCACCCGCCGAAAAAAACGCCGGTCTAAGGACCGGCCACTACAACTGCTCACAGACTGAAGTCTGTGCTACCTACTTCCCGGACCAGCGTTTGAAAATTAGGGCGGCGTTGGTGCCGCCAAAGCCGAAGGAGTTTGAGAGCGCGTATTCTACCGACGCTTTGCGGGCTACGTTTGGGACGTAATCTAAATCACATTCGGGATCTGGGGTTTCCAGGTTGATGGTGGGCGGCAGAATTTGATCGCGCAGCGCGAGGACACTGATGCCTGCTTCCAGGCCGCCCGCGCCGCCTAGGAGATGGCCGGTCATGGATTTTGTCGAGCTGACAGGGACATTTTTCGCATTTTCGCCAAAGACCCTCTTGAGGGCGCGCGTTTCGATCAAGTCACCGAGCGGGGTGGAAGTGCCGTGCGCGTTTACGTAGCCGATGTCTTCGGGCACGAGCTTGGCGTCTTTGATGGCTGCTCTCATTACGCGGTAGGCACCATCGCCGTCGGAGGCGGGTTGCGTGATGTGATAGGCGTCGCCGGCCATGCCGTAGCCAACAATTTCCGCGAGGATAGGCGCATTGCGTTTTTGCGCGTGCTCGAGCGATTCGAGAATCAAAATTCCCGCGCCTTCGCCGACAACGAAGCCATCACGGCCGGAGTCGAACGGGCGGCTGGCGTGAGCGGGATCGTCGTTGCGGGTGGACAGAGCTTTCATGGCGGCAAAGCCGCCAATGCCCATCGGTGTGACAGTGGCTTCGGTGCCGCCGCAGATCATCATGTCTGCCGCGCCACGCTCAATGATTTTGAAGGAATCGCCGATGGCGTGCGCGGAAGCAGAGCAGGCGGTGGCGGTGGCGGAATTGGGGCCCTTGGCTCCATAACGAATGGAAATGTGGCCGGAAGCGAGATTGACGATAGCTGAAGGAATGAAAAAGGGAGAGATCTTGCCGGGTCCACCCTGAACTAATTTCAAGTGCTCGCGTTCGATGATATCGAAACCGCCGATGCCGGAAGAAACGTAGACGCCAACTTCGTTGAGGTCAGAATCCTCGGGCTTCCAATTGGCGGATCTTATGGCGAAGTCCGCTCCGGCCAGGGCAACCTGGATGAAGCGGCCCATTTTTTTCAGTTCTTTTTTTTCGATCCACAGGAAAGGATCGAAGTTTTTTATTTCGCCAGCGATCTTGCAATCAAAGCCGGTGGTATCGAACTGCGTAACGTGGCCAACGCCGCTTTGGCCGGCGACGAGGTTCTTCCAGGATTCCTCGGTGCCGATGCCCAGCGCGCAGACCAATCCAACACCCGTGACGACTACCCGGTGAGTCAAGACTGTGATGCTCCCTGTTGAGGCGATAATTTCGTGGCTTACTTTCCCTTGGCGTGCTTGTCGATGTACTCGACGGCGTCCTTCACCGTGGTCATCTTTTCGGCGTCTTCGTCGGGAACTTCAATACCGAAGGCTTCCTCAAACGCCATGACTAGCTCGACCTGGTCGAGAGAATCCGCACCGAGGTCGTCCACGAAGGACGCTGTCGGCGTCACTTCGGCTTCATCGACGCCGAGCTGCTCGACGATAATTTGTTTTACGCGTTCTTCCACACTGGCCATTCCGGTGTCCTCCGCGATTTGCTATCGCTTATTGTGCAACGACGTACACTAACATTTCATGGGCCCAAATGCCGCCCTACGGACTTGAATTCCCTCTATCAGGCAACCTGCTCATTCTAGGCAACCCACTGCGCAAGGTCAACTTTGGTGGCACGCGATATCAGGCATGCGACTACTGCTGCCCGTCTAAAGGGTGCAGTTCATGAATCTCCAAATGCGATCTCAAAACCGAGGCCTTGAGGCCTGATTCCGGTACGTACTTCTTCCCTTCGAACTCGATGTGCCAACCTGGTTCCGACTGTACGTCAGACTTCACCAATTGAACCTTACCGTGCAGCACTTCGCCCGGAACCACGGGCGGCTTCTGACCCTCTCGCAACATTATTTTGTACCAGGAAACCAAGCGATAACTCACAAGGGCCGCGCCGTTGACGAGATTCCATTCTCCGCCGAAGACCATCTCCCCGTCTCCTTCACTCAGCGCCATACTCTTTCGGGTTTTGATCACAACGCCTTGGAACACTCCAAATTTTCCATCCGGGCCAAAGTACAGGAGTCTGGCCCCTGCATAGGTTCGGTCTGGATCGGTCTCTCCTTCTATGCGATCCCAAGAAATTCCTTCCTGAATCCAAACAGGATGTTGCTCAATGATCTTGGAGCTTCGTTGGGTGAAGGCTGCACAACAAGGGACTGACAAAAAACTCAGCACCGCAAGTGTTCTTGCCAGTCTCATGCTTCAAGCCAAATACAAACCGCCGTTGACGTCGAGGACGTGGCCGGTGATGTACGCGGCTTCGTCACTCGCCAAGAAAACGATGGCGCTGGCTACGTCACGGGCTGTGCCCATGCGTCCTAGAGGAATGCGAAGCTTTAGTTCGTCTTTTACTTTGTCGGAGAGGACGTCGGTCATGGGTGTGGCGATGAAGCCGGGGGCGACGGCGTTGACGGTGATATTGCGCGAGGCGATTTCGATGGCGATGGCTTTGGTTAGGCCGACGAGGCCGGCTTTGGCGGCGACGTAGTTGGCTTGGCCTGCGTTGCCCATTTGCGCGACTACGCTGGCGATGTTGATGATGCGGCCTGCGCGGGCTCGCATCATTGTGGAGAGGGCTTGCTGGATGCAGAGGTGGGCGCCGGTGAGGTTGGTGCGAATTACGGCGTCCCAGTCTTCCAGTTTCATGCGGAGAGCCAGGCCGTCGCGGGTGATGGCGGCGTTGTTGACCAAGATATCGAGGCGGGCGAATTTTTCGAGGGTTTGCTTGAAGCCGGATTTGATTTGGTCGGGGTCGGCTACGTCCATTTTTATGGCGATGGCGTCGCCGCCGGCGGCTAGGATGTCGGTTACCAGCGTGGTGAGTTTTTCTTCGTTGCGGGCTGCTACCGCTACTTTTGCGCCGGCTTGGGCTAGGGCTAGCGCGGTTTCGCGGCCTATGCCTTGGCTTGCGCCGGTTACTAGGGCTACTTTGTCTTTTAGGTTGAACATCTTTTTTCCTGTGATTACTTTTTACTGAGTTAGAGATTTAACCCTGAGACCCTTTAACCCCGAGACCCACCCTCAAAAAACGAGGGTGGGGCACCCTCCGTTGGGTTACGGCTCGGCTGAACGGATACAACCTGCAAACTCGTGCAACTGTGACGGGCTGAAGCCCGTCGCTACGCGGCGTCGGAACGGGCGCCGGCGATTTTTTCTACTGTGGCGGCTAAACTTTTTTCGTCTTCTACGTTGAGAGTGGCGGCGGAGCGCTCGATTTGGCGGAGGAGGCCGGAGAGGACGCGGCCTGGGCCTACTTCCACGAAAGTGTTTACGCCTTCGTCGATAAGGAGGCGGACGGATTCTTCCCAGCGGACGGGCATGGTGACTTGGCGGATTAGGGCTTCGCGAGCTTCGTCGCCGGTGGAGATGGTGTCGGCATCAACGTTGGTTACTAGCGGGACGGATAAATTCGAGAACGCTACGCTTTTTAGATCCTGCGCCAGGCGCTCTTGCGCGGGCGCCATTAGCGCTGAATGAAACGGAGCGGAGACAGCCAGGATTACCGCGCGCTTTGCGCCGAGTTGCGAGGCAATTTCTACGGCGCGCTTGACGGCCGCGGCGTGGCCGGAGATGACCGTTTGCTCGGGCGAGTTTAAGTTTGCGGCGGAGCAAATTTCGCCGTTTGAGGCGCGCTTACAGGCGTCGGCTACTACTGCGGGCGAGAGTCCCATTATGGCGGCCATCGCGCCAACGCCCGCGGGGACGGCTTCCTGCATGTAGGTGCCGCGCTTGCGAACTAGCTTGACGGCGTCGCCGAATTTCAGGGAGCCTGCGGCTACCAGGGCGGAGTATTCGCCGAGGCTGTGGCCTGCTACGAAATCGGGAGTGAGGCCTTTTTCGGCGAGGATGCGATAGACGGCGACGGAGCAGGTGAGAATGGCCGGTTGCGTGTTGGCGGTGAGCTTGAGCTCGTCTTCGGTGCCTTCAAAGCAGATTTTGGAGATGGAGAAATTGAGGGCGCTATCGGCCTCTTCGAAGACGGCGCGGGCTGCCGGATATTTTTCCGCCAGCTCTTTGCCCATGCCGGGATACTGCGAGGCTTGGCCTGGAAATACGAATGCTACTTTGCCCATCGTCAATTCCTCTCCTGAGGCGTCATACGAGAACGCTCGCGGCTGAGAGCTCCTGTTCGATTTTTTCGTTGATGCGAGCGCGGGACAGACCCGCGGCCACGCGGATAGCGTTTTTCACGGCTTTGGCGTTTGAACGGCCGTGGCCGATGACGCAAACGCCGCGCACACCCAACAGAGGCGCCCCGCCGTACTCGGTGTAATCGATCGTCTTCTTCAAACCCTTCAGAGCACCGCGTGAAAAAAGAAATCCAACTTGTGAAGCGAGCGAGCTTTGGATGGACTTTTTCAGCAAGCCAAAAATCTGTACGGCGAGTCCTTCGCAGATTTTGAGCGCGATATTTCCGACGAAACCATCGCTCACGATTACGTCCACGTTTCCGGAGAAAAGATCTCCGCCTTCAACATTGCCGACAAAATGAACCGCGCTCTTTTTCAGACGCGTATAAACCTCGCGCGTGAGTTCATTGCCCTTTATTTCTTCCTCGCCGACGGATAAGAGGCCGACGCGGGGACGGCGGTTGCCAAAAGTCGCGCGATAATAGATTTCGCCCATCACCGCAAATTGGACCAAATGCTCCGGCTTGGAATCCACGTTGGCGCCGACGTCTAGCAGCACGGAAACGCCGCCCTTGGCATTCGGAAAAGGCGCTGCCAGTGCGACGCGGTCGACTGATTCCAGCGCGCCAAGCAAAAACCTTGCAACGGTCATGACGGCGCCGGTATTTCCAGCGCTGACAAAACCATCGGCTTTGGCTTCACGTACCAGGCGCGCGGCAACGTGAACCGAACTATCTTTCTTCCGGCGAAAAGCCTGAGCCGGGTGATCTTCCATAGTGATCACTTCACTTGCCGGGACAATTTCAATCGGCAAGTTTGGCGCGGCATGCTTAGCCAGCTCCGCTCGCACAATATTCGGTTGCCCGACGAGCATCACGCGCACGCCCAGTTCGCGGGCAGCCAGTACACTGCCTTCAACCTCGGGGCGGGGAGCGTTGTCTCCACCCATGGCGTCAACAGCGATGGTGATCATCGGATTTATCTGAACGCTTTATCTGGCCGCCAGTTTTTGGATGAGACCTGGCAGGAAAAGGCGGCTTCAGGCCGACTTGTCTTGCACGGCGCGGCCTTTATAGAAGCCGCAGTGGGGACAAGCCTGATGCGGCTGCTTTGTTTCATGGCAGTTCGGGCATTGGCCGAGCGCCGGCTTCTCCAGGAAGTCATGTGCTCGTCTGGTGCTCGTCCGTCGTTTCGAATGCCGTCTTTTTGGGTTAGGCATAGCAATACTCCTCGTTCCCGCCGCAGTGGGCGGATTCTATGGGCTTTCGGCCCTGTAAACTATTGTTTTTTCAGCCAGTCCTGCTTCAGGCGCGCGAGAGGAGCCAGCCTCGGGTCCGTCGCGTGGGTCTCACAGCGGCACTCTTCGTGGTTCAAATTAGCACCGCAATTCGGGCATAAACCCCGGCAGTCACTTTGGCAGATGACTTTAAGGGGCAGAGCTAATAGTACCTGTTCTCGGAGCACATCCGCCAGGAAGAGTCCATCTCCCTCAAAAAAGCCAATCTCGGTGTCGTCGTCCAATAGCCTGTCTTCTTTCGGCTTGGCGTCTTTGGGTAGCGGCGCGTAGAACAGATCGAATGTGCGATTTACGTCTTCGATGACCGGTTCTAGACAGCGCGCGCAGACCATTTCAATCTTTGTTTCGAGCTGGCCTTCGATGCGAATCTGGCCTTCGAGAAGCTCTGCCGTGGCGGTGACCTCGAGCGGGGCGACTTGCTTGATCTCAGATGAATGGTAATCGATGCTGCCCGGAGCATAGCTCTTCCGGATGCGCAGCTTACGAACCGCGAGATCTTTTACATCGAGGAACAAGTCTTGAATGCCTCCGTCGATCACACTCATGCTTTATCATTATTCCGTCGCGCGAGCGGCAAGTCAAGGAACAGGGCTGCTTTCGGGTGCTTTTGCTGCAAGATTGGCAAGGGGTGGCTCTAGTACCGGTGGCTGAGACTCTGGCTTCGGATTAAACGGCAGCGACGATTGCTCGTGACCCAACTAGACTGCCAATTCCTCAGACCGCGCTGAGGAGGAAAATAAGCGAGTGAGGCTAGTGGCGAGCAAGAATTGCACAGGACTAGTACCAGGACGAGATATTTAGTTGGAGCTGATCCCGAGACATATCCTACTGACATAGCGTCACTTACTGGATGGAAAAAATTCACTCAACTTTGGCTCAATTCGTGCCCTTCAGGAAGTCCCGGCCGATATTGTATTGGAGGAGACCGCATGAGATTCCGAACCGTTTTAACGTTGGCCACTCTCTTTATGGCCTGCTTCACTCTAGCGGTATTTGCCCAGCCGTTGCCCGCGAAGGATGCGGGATTAGGTGCGGGACGCGCGCCGGAGAATCAATCGGTATCCGGACAGATCGCTTCGGTAGGTGATGCTGTGTTTACGATAAGCACCAAAAAGGACAATCAGAAGGCGCAATCCGTGGAATTCCTGGTGGATGACAAAACGAAAGTGGAAGGTAAACTGACTATCGGCGCACAAGCGCTGGTGGAATACCGCTCTGACAGCGGGAAAAACATTGCCGTTCACGTCGTGGTGACGCCGGCCTCTGGCGTCAGCCCCTACTGACATACTGCCTTTTCCTTTTGCAGCTTAGTGCAATCCTGTATATCGCCCGGCTAAGCTCAGGCGCAATCTGGTTAATTAAGGATAGCCGAGGGTCCTGATGCGCACGACTCTGAAGATTGTCCTGCCCTTAATCGTCAGCGTGGCCGTAGTGTCGCTATTGTTCGCCGCATATCAAGTCCGCACGGAGAGGCGCAGCCTCCGAAACGATCTCTCGCGGCGAGCGGAAATTCTGGGTGATAGCCTTCAAGAAACTGTGGAACCTCTTCTGGGTAACGGGCCTAATAAAAACCTTCAACGGCTCGTGGCGCGATTCGGGCAGCGAGAACATTTAAAAGGTGTCGCAGTTTACGACGCCCAGGGCGGGGTGTTAGCGGTCACCACGGGCCTTCCCACGGAATTTCAAACGCGTCCTTCTGTCGCGACGCGCGCCGCGCAAAAAGATGCGGGCCAGGGTGAGTTTCTAACGAAGGATAGCTCCGCAGCCGATGATCAAAAGTACTTGGGCCCAATGCACGTCTTTGCTTTGCCATTGCATCGAGATGGGCAGGCCGCCGGCACCCTCGTCTTATTTCATGACACAAGTTACATCGATACTCAGGTGCAGCACACGCTTAGGGACGCGTTCGTTAATGCGGCGATCCAAACGATTCTAATCAGCTTGCTGGCGTTTGTGCTGGTGCGCTGGACGTTTACCGCGCCGCTGGCGTTAACGGCGAAATGGCTTCGAACTTTGCGAACAGGACAAACGCACGCTCCGCCGATGACGCCTCAGGGAGAGATCTTTGATCAACTCCATCAGGAGGTGACGCATCTGGCGCACGACTTGAACGCGGCGCGAGCGTCGGCAGAAGAAGAAGCGCGGTTGCGCGATTCAAACGTGTCTCTATGGACTGCGGAACGGCTGCGGGTAAGTTTGCGGAACAAATTGCAGGATAAGCCATTGTTCGTGGTTTCCAACCGCGAGCCATACCTAAACGTTTACAGCGAAAAAAATAATTCCATTGAGGTTATCGTCCCGGCAAGCGGCGTTGTGACGGCGATTGAACCAGTGCTGGTGGCATGTGATGGAACCTGGATCGCGCACGGATCGGGTAGCGCGGATCGAGAAGTTTCCGACTCTTATGACCATCAGCGCGTGCCACCAGAGCGGCCGAGTTATACGCTGCGCCGCGTGTGGCTCAGCAATGAAGAAGAAAAAGGGTATTACCAAGGATTTGCGAACGAAGGGCTTTGGCCACTTTGCCATATTGCGCATACGAGGCCGGTGTTTCGTCCGGAAGATTGGACGCATTACCAGCGGGTGAACCGGCGCTTTGCGGAAGCTGTGCTGCAAGAGATGGAAGGGACGGAGTCGCCGATACTGCTGGCGCAGGATTATCACCTTGCGCTGCTGCCACGGATGATCAAGGAAGCGCGTCCGGATGCGCGAGTGGCGATTTTTTGGCACATACCGTGGCCGAATCCGGAAGTATTCGGCATTTGTCCATGGCAGAGGGAACTGGTCGACGGCCTGCTCGGTGCCGATCTGATCGGGTTTCACATTCAATCGCATTGCAACAATTTTTTGGAAACGGTGGATCGCGCGGTCGAAGCGCTGACGGAATGGGACCGCTTTGCTGTGAATCGGCAAGGGCACGTCACGCGGGTGAGACCGTATCCGATCAGCGTGGCGTTTCCGGAAAATGGGCACGCCGTCAATGAAGTTCGAAATGCGGGAGAAGAGCGGGCGGCTCTGTGCGGCGAGCTGGGGGTCGACGGCAGCTTGCTGGGCGTGGGAGTGGATCGCATCGACTACACCAAGGGAATCATCGAACGATTCAGGGGAATCGAACACTTTCTTGATCTTTATCCTGCCTACCAGCATCGCTTCACGTTTGTGCAGATTGGAGCGCCCAGCAGGACGGAGATTGCCCGATACAAACACTTCCTGGATGAAGTGAGCGCCGAGGCTGACCGGATTAATGCGCGGTTTCAAGCAGGACGATGGAAGCCGATCGTGTTGCTCAAGAAACATCACTCGCATGAGGAAATCGCTCGGTACTACCGAGCAGCCTCCGTCTGCCTGGTGAGTTCGCTGCACGACGGGATGAATCTGGTGGCGAAAGAATTCGTTGCGGCGCGCGCGGATGAGCGAGGGGTTCTGATGCTGAGTACGTTCGCCGGGGCGGCTCATGAACTGCCAGACGCACTGCTTGTGAATCCTTACGATGTACAGCAAGTGGCGGAAGCGATTCACCGGGCGCTGGAGATGCCGGAGGAAGAGCAAACGAGGCGAATGCACAGGATGCGAATAAACGTTCGCGAGCATAACGTTTACCGTTGGGCAGCTCATCTTCTTTCAGATCTTACGGAGATCCGCATCGATACTCCGGAACGTATAGAGGTGCAGCAAATACTATGACCATACCGTCTCGAACTCGTCCAAATCCTTCAATAGACAAACAGCGCGCTGCCACATCCTCCGCGGAAGAGGAGAGTCAACACATGAAGACAGCGGAAACACCGTTCGAGTTTTTCACCGTCTCGTATTTAACGCGCATTGGAAATCAGTCCGCGGGCACGCTGAGTGAACTCCTCACGGGACTGAATCAATGCAGCGATGCTTCGATCTTTCATCACACCTTTCAGACTTTGAACAGCCATCACTTTCTGACGGAAGGTTTTTCGAATGACTTCGCGCAATGGGCGCATGCGGACGCTAACCGCGAAGACCTGGCGGAGCAGCTAGCGGCGCTCGACGTCCGGGATTATCTGTCTATCGCCGCGCTGCGCAGCGATTTGTGCCGCGTGGTTAGCGAATATTGCACCGCCAATCCGACACTGGCGGAGCAAACGGCGCTGGAGCGCTTTTACTTTTGCGAAGGCCTGGAGGTTACTCTGCCGTTCGGCCTCACCGCGCGAACATTGGAAGAATTTCGCAACGGCATCGCGCATCTGAGCCATGCATCTTTCTACTTCCACTTCCTATCGTCGCGGCTGCGCCTGCAACTGCAGACCAATGACTTCTCGCACTGGCTTGCGGACGGACTCGGCCTGGGAACGCTGGCGGACAGCGTGAATCATATCGACATTTATACGAACACACTCGACAGCGCCCGCGCCAAAGTGCTTCGGCTGATCGACCGCGAAGGGAGAAAAGGATGAGCGAAGTTGCGATCGCCAGCCGGATTCCGTTGGATGACTATGCAGCCCTTCTAGGCCAGGGCGAGATCGATGAACTGCGCGTGCTCGCACAGCCTTTGCGAGGACGCAGCATAGAGATGATCAACTCGACCGCCGTGGGTGGAGGCGTTGCCGAGATTCTGAATCGCCTCTTGCCGCTTGCGGAGGAACTCGAGCTGAATATGCGGTGGGACGTCATGACCGGTGGAGACGACTTTTACGGCGTGACGAAATCGTTTCACAACGCGCTGCATGGCGCCCCATATCACGCGGAGCCCAAGGATTTCGAAATTTTTCTCGCGTGCAACGAGCGTAACCGGGCTCGGCTTCCGCTCGACGCTGAATTCATGGTCATCCATGATCCGCAGCCCGCTGCGCTGATTGAGGGACGCAAAGACAGGGCAAATCATTGGGCCTGGCGCTGCCATATTGATCTATCTCATCCTAATCGCCAAGTTTGGGATTTTTTGAACAAATTCGTGGCGCGCTATGATGCCGCGATGTTTTCTTCGCCAGAGTTTTCGCGCTCGCTTGATATCCCGCAGTATCTTTTTTACCCGGCGATCGATCCTCTTTCGGAGAAGAATCGTGAGTTGGAGAGCGGGTTTGTGTCGCGGACGCTGGCACAATATCAGATCGATCCGCAAAGACCAATTCTGACGCAGATCTCGCGATTTGACCGACTTAAGGACCCTGTCGGCGTGATTCGCGCGTATCGCATCGTTAAGCGATATTTCGATTGCCAACTAGTGCTTGCCGGAGGCAGCGCTTCAGACGACCCGGAAGGAGCTGTCGTTCTAAAGGAAGTGCAGAACGAAGCTAACGGCGAGGCGGATATTCATATCATCGAACTGCCGGCCTGGGCTCCGCTGGAGGTGAATGCACTGCAGCGGGCTTCGACGATCGTGATTCAGAAGAGCCTTCGCGAGGGATTTGGGCTGACGGTTTCCGAGGCGCTGTGGAAGAAGAAACCGGTGGTGGCTTCCGCGGTCGGCGGCATTCCGGTGCAGATCATCCACAAACATACGGGACTTTTGGCGCATTCGGTGGAGGGCACGGCGTATCAGATTCGGTTTTTGTTGTCGCATCCGGAAATCGCGGTGAAGCTTGGCGAGAACGGGCATCAGCACGTTAAAGAGAATTTCTTGATTACGCAGAAACTTAAGCGATATATGACTTTGTTCTTGGCTATGGCGCGCGCGAAGTAGGGTGCTCGGGCAGAGTTTGAGAAATAGTTGCTCTAACTTGCCCGGGCGGGGCAAGCCCCGCCCCTACAGATTTTGTGGAAGGGGCTGCTCAGTATCCTGCGGAGATCTCAGTAAGTCAGCGACCAGCCAACGACCGTCATGCTCAGCACTAGCAGAAGCATACCCGTGCTAACGACGCTGAGAATTCTTCCGTGGCCGAGCAGATAGTCGCGTGACTCCGCATCAATACAGAGCAGGACTGAAACGACCAGAACGACAGCCCAGGCAAGAATGGCTGGCAAACCGGGATACCTGCCAATCATCGAAAGAAATTGCCCAGGGGGTTGGCCTGCAGGAATCCACCAGGGAATCATGGGAGCTACGCCGGCAGCGAGAGAAAGAGTCAGCAACTTGCGCGTGAACCAGCCTTTGATTTTTGGACGAGCCTCTTTCCAAACGAAATAATCCCATGCCAGCAAGGCAATAGCGAACAGCACCCATCCGTAGAGAGCAACATTTTGATCGAACCACCACCACGCGCGAAAGACGAAGCGCGAATGGGCTCCTGTGGCAAAATGCGGGAGCAAGAGGATGGCTACGAGCCCATTAGCCGCCACGGCCACCAGCAGCGTGACCAGGCTCATCAGCTGAAACCAGTAGCGAGTCGGAACGCGCCGACACCGGGTGCATACGGATTGTTTGGGCAGGAAGTTTAGTCCACAGCGGTCGCAGAACACGGCTGGTCTCCCCTACGCGGGAATCGAATCCTGTGATCGAGGCAAGAGTATCTGATTGGAATCGAAAAAAACTACTGGTCTGAGGGGCAGTTGAAAGGGCAGGCAGTATTGGTAGTATGGAGGCATCCAGCCAGATACCTTTCCCGGGTGCATTACCTAAATTACTGCCTAGACTCGAAATAATTCCGCGGTCAGGCGGGGGTGCAATATGACCGAGGCCTCGAAACAATGGGAAGGCCAGATTGTCGAAGGGATTTTTCCCTTGCGGCAATATCTTGGCGGATCCGATCACAGCGCAGTGTTCTTAACTGAATACAGCGAAGGTGGGCAGCAAAAAGCTGCCATCAAACTTTTCCCTGAGGATTCGGCAACGGCGGATTCGCAGATCTCAAGCTGGGAAATTGCCGCGCAACTCTCCCATCCCAATTTGCTGCGATTGTTTCGCGGAGGACGTTGCAGAATCGATGGCAATGATCTCCTCTATTTGGTGATGGAGTACGCCGAAGAAGACCTCGCGGGCATTCTTCCTCAGCGCGCGCTTACGCCGGAAGAAACGCGCGACATGCTCTGCCCGGTACTCGATGCGTTGGAATACTTGCACGGCAAGGGATTTGTACATGGCGATTTGAAGCCTGCAAATATACTGGCTACCGGAGACCATCTGAAACTCTCGAGCGACGCGATTTCGCGGGTTGGAGAATCGCAGGGCGGATCAAGAAGGGTGGATGCTTACGATCCTCCCGAAGCTACCAGCGGAATGCTGACGCCAGCAGCGGACGTCTGGTCACTGGGCATGACGTTGGTGGAGGTTCTGACCCAGCATTTGCCGGAGTGGCAGCCGGAGACAAATCGCGATCCGGTTGTGCCTGCAAATCTTCCAGCTCCTTATCTGGAAATCGCGCGCCAATGTTTGCGGATGGAGCCGCAGCGACGCGTGAGCGTTGCTGACATCGCGGCACGGTTGAACGCACGCGTGGCGGTGGCAGCTGCGTCTGTTGCGGGATCTGTGGGCGGGGCGAGTTCGAGTTTGAGCACGGCAACCTTAGCAGGCCAGCATCAGGCCCCTGTGGGGGCCCCGCAATATCTTCCCCCGCTCCAGGTTTCTCCCGGAGTCCCGCCGCAAGTGGAGACTAGTCTGCAACGGCCTGCTGGCCGCAAAGTATCGGGCACGAGGTCATGGTTTCTTGTTCCGCTTATTGTGGGAGCACTGGCCTTTGTTGCGATTCTTACCGTGCCTCGGCTGCTCACACATCGCACGGACTCTCAGACCGCGCCGATTGTGGTCTCGGAGAAGCGCAGTGGCCAGGATGTGCCGTTTCAAAGCCAGCCGAGCTCGGCAGATTCATCGAAACCAAAGATGAAACCGGACCCTGAGCAAGCGATTTCACAGACAGCGAATCCCACAACCGCCCATGCGCAGCAGATGCAGCAAGCCACCCCTCCACCACTCGCGCGAGACGCTTTGAAGCCGACCAGCGATAAAGAGCTTGCTACTTCCGCAGCTTCGCCGGCAAAAGCGCCAGCCTCTGAGGAAGTTGCGAAATCGAGCCTCAGGTGTGAGCTGGTTCGGGGCGGGGCGAAGTTCTCGATCAGGTTTTGCCGGATGTATCGCCGAAGGCGCGTGGAACCATCCAGGGGAAGGTACGCGTAAGTGTAAAGGTACACGTTGATTCGGCGGGCAGCGTATCGGGAGCAGAGCTGGATTCTGCAGGGCCCAGTTCGTTTTTCGCGGATCTGGCTTTGCAGGCCGCGAGAAAGTGGGCCTTCACGCCGCCAGAAGTGGATGGAAAGAGTGTGGCAAGCGAATGGCGGTTGAGGTTTGAGTTCACACAGAAGGATACAAAGGTTATTCCTGCGCAGACGGCTCCTTAGAAGCCGGTCCGAAACTGTTACGAGGATTTGAGAGTTGATAGAACACCGGCGTGCAGAGGCGTCAAGCGCGCTCTCCGAGAGACAGAAAAACACCTGTACCTTGGGACTCTGCTTCCCCGCCGTTCGCCTATGAGTAACTCCCTGAACTAGCTGAAAGCAAGGAGGTTAGCGCGTATTTACAGCAATCTGTCCTGCCGTACCATACCCACCTACAAGCTCAACTCGTAATTTCGCATGTAACAGGCGATGCGCTTAGTGCGCTCACGCTTGGCGGAGCCACGGCGAATGAACGAGCAGCAAAAGGGTAATGGTTTAGAAAACGAGTCTGGCGCGCCAGCGACGACTCGTCGGCTGCGCCGCAGGATCCGAAACGCAGTATTGCTCGCGGCTCTTGGCGGCGTTTCGCTTGCCGCCGGATTTGAAACCGCCCGCACGACTCTGCCAGCTCCCAAGTGGGAAAACGGAACTCCGGCACGAAGATCTTTTCACGCCGTCTCTCCGGTTCGGATGCCAACGCCGGAGGAAAATAAGTTGGATGCGGAATTGAAACGGCTTCCTGCGCAGCAGCAAGCGGAGCGTTTGCTGGAACGCGCGATGCATGACGACGCGGCCGCTCTGGATCTGCTGCGCGAAAATGTGGATGGCTGGCGGGGCCGTATAAAGAATACCGACCAGCTTTTTGACCTTGTGCTGGCAGCGCTGAATTCGCACGATCTGCGCGTGCGCACAGCAGCGATTGACGTGGATCTTGCGGCAAACGATTTGAGTAAATCCCCGGAAAGCGTTGCGCGATTGATCCGGCAGTTGCAGCGGGATCCTACAACCCGAGGGATGGCTTTGTGGAGGCTTGGTTCACTGGGCAATCGTGGCGTCGAACCCGAGAAAGTGTTGGACAGTTTGCTGAACTACACGCATGACCCGAACGAGCACACGCGTTATTGGGCTGTCGAAGGGTTGGCGATGCTGGGGAACGACGCCGCGGTCGACCCGCTCCTGGATATTCTGGCACACGACCAATCACCGCGAGTGCGCGAACAAGCGGCTAACAGTCTCGGGCAATCTGGCATGCTCACTCGAGAAGAGCGGCTAGCGGCGATACCGCATCTGCTGAATTTTGCCGACGACGATTCGCTGACCACGACGACGCGGGAGCTGGTGTATGGTACGCTGCGCGTGATTACGGGCGCGCCACTCGGAAACGACGCTAACGCCTGGCGCGCGTGGTGGGCAACTCACGATCCGGCGCAAGGGCATCCGCGAGAACGAACGCGCTTGCTGCGCGCCTAGTCTAAGACACCGAGAATTTCTTCCACAAAAACTAAACTGACTATTTGCGAGGCCGCTGGCAAACGGTGCTTCGTCTTCATTTGGCCGCGGCGGGCGCTTGAAAGAACCAGCGCAGCAGAAGGTGCGTAGGCCAGTAAACCGCTCCGGCGATGATGATGAACGCGGCCGCGAGATGAACGGGGGCCGGTCCCCAAGTGCGGTTGAAGACGGGATCGCGGTAGGCGTAGTTCATGTTGATGTCGGCGGACAAGAAGCGAGAAACAATGAGAAGAACCGCGGCGATTGTGGCTTGCAGTGCGAGGGCGCGCCGGTCGTAGCCAACTCGACGCAGCGTCCAAATCAGGACTAGCGGCAGCCCAACGTGAAAGGATGAGAGCAGGCGGACCCAGAGCGGATAACGAGCGTCCCACATGTAATCTGTTCCACCGATGAGAAAACGTCCTGTCGCGAGCCGCCAGCCAACGTCAAGGATCCAAAAGAGCCCGGGCGCCAGCGAACTGACCGCCTGGCTTGAAAGCAGCAGAGGATTCGCCCACCAGATGCCGATAAAACTCAGGATCACCGCGACGTCGCACAAGTGCAGCAGATTGGCCCATCCCCAGTAACGAAAATACGCGGGAAACCACACTACCATCCACAACAAGCTAGCCCACCGGAGCACGGGAAACGTGTTCGAGCCAAACGACATGCGTTTTGCCTTTTTGCAGCCAGAAGACCGCTAAGGCTACCACAACCGGTGGAAGAGATTGGTTTACGACAATACGCGTGTTTCGAGGCGCGGTAACGCGTGGCGTTTAGCGATAGCCCAACTCGGGGCCGAGTTGGATGGAACTGGGCATGAACGTTCCACTTCCACGCGCGACTTCTTTGCCGCGACTGTCGAAGAGAATGCCTTCAGCGATATAGAGACGCTTCGAACGGCTGACGACCTGTCCGCGAGCGAGGAGATGGCCTTCGGAGACCGGCCGCAGGAAATAAAGCTGGAAAGAGGAAGTTACGACAAACAAATCTTTGACGAGAGACTGGACGGCAAAAAATGTGGCGTCGTCCAATGCTTTGAAATATACGGCTCCGTGAATTGCGCGAGCGGCATGATAAAATTCCTCACGGACGGGCATTTCAATCTCCGCGTGGCCTTCTTCAGGGATGCGGAGCTGCGGCCGAAACCATTTGTTGATCGGGGCGTTGTCATACATTGCGACGAGCGTTTCAAAGTGTGTGCGTTCCATGGTGTGGTGTCGGGATGGCTCCGGGATTAAAAGGATTCAGAGGCTTGCCCCTCGGGAGACGCGGCAGCTGGGCCGAAGTGTTCCTGGTGCTTGCGAAGCAGAAATTGGTCGGTCATTCCGGCGATGTAATCGCATACGACGACGTGGCGGGCTTCGGTCTGGGCTGACTCTTCATGCGAGGGGGGCATGGAGCCCGGCGAATCGAGGTAGTACAAGAAAAGCTGTTCGAGACAGTGGATGGAGCGATCTCGGTCTTCGGTGATGGCAGGGTGGTTGTAAATGTGCTTGAAGAGAAAGCGTTTCAGTTCCGCGTTGCGTTCGGCAAGAGCATCGCTGAAACCGGCGAGCCTGCGCGGAGCACGGCGAATGTCGTCCACGGTTACGGCTCCGGAAGCGAGCACGCGTTGCTGCGTGGCATCGATGAGATCTGTGGCCAGTTGATCAAGAACGAGGCGAAGCGCTGCATTGAATTTAAGCTTGTCTCGTCCAGAGGGATAAGCTGCGTCTATTTGAGCGTACGCATCGAAGAAAATTGGAACTTCGTTTCGCAATACATCGAGATCGAGGAGTTCTGCTTCGCGCGCGTCGTCAAGGTCCGCGGTGTTGTAGGCTATTTCGTCGACCCAGTCGATCAGCTGGCCTTCGAGGGGCGTGCGAAGATCGAGAAGATACTCGGCAAGATAAGGAAATTGCGCAGCGGTGTAATCGTGAGAGTGTTTGATGATGCCTTCGCGGACTTCGAAGGTGAGATTCAAGTCCGGGAAAATCGAGATAGGGGCTTTCGAATTGCTCGACGATGCGCAACGCCTGGAGATTGTGGTTGAAGCGCGAGCCGCGAGCGCACATGAGATCGTCGAGCTTCTTTTCGCCAGCATGGCCGAAGGGCGGATGGCCGATGTCGTGAACGAGAGCGAGAGTCTCGGCGAGCTCCGTGTTCAGGCCGAGAGCGGCGCCCACTGTGCGTGCGATCTGTGAAACTTCCAGAGTGTGCGTGAGCCGATTACGAAAATGATCGGAGTAACGGATGGTGAAGACCTGCGTTTTGGCTTCGAGGCGGCGGAAAGCGCGCGAGTGGATGATGCGATCGCGATCCCGCGCGTACTCGGTACGGTAGGAATGAGGAAGCTCAGGGTAGCGGCGTCCGCGTGAGAGTTCCACGCGCATCGCCCATGGTGCGCATGTGGAAAATGTTTCGATGAGTGGCTCCGGCAAGGGGCAGAGACATTACTGCCCGTTTGCTTGCTTACGATTCTCTAAACTTTCACGAAGATTTGAACGGCTGCCCAAAGTTGTAGCGCACAGTTGCCAAGGATCAGGACTGTGGCAGGAGCGTTTCCAAGGCGCGATCCGCTTGCTCCGAGATGGGCGTGTTCGGAAACTCCAGCTTAAGCTGTGCGTACACGCTGGCGGCTTGCTTGGGATCGCTCTGGCGCAAAGTCTGGGCAAGCTCGAGGAGAACGAGCGGGCGCGGCACAAAGACAGAGGAATGGTCCGACAGGTCGCGGAAAACCTTGACAGCTTCGGCGGTTCTTCCGGTGCGCTCGTAGATCACCCCTGTTTGATACTGCGCCATGGCTGCGAGCTCTTTGTCTTTGCCGGTGCTAATCTTTTTCAATTGCTCGAGAGCTTGATTGTTGCGTTCGAGGTCTTCATAGCAAAGGGCGGCGTAATAGGCGGCAAGTCTGCCGGGATTTGTGCTTGGATATTTTTCGGCGACGGCGGAAAACTTTTGGACGGCGTCTTCGGAGCGAGCGGCCTCGGTAGGATAGAACGGCTCGCTTGGATCGTTGGGATCGGGTACGGCACCGATGCGCGCGGAGTAGGCCTTCGTGGCGATGTCGAGGGCCGCGGTCGCCTGAACAGTCTGGCGGTCGATATAAAAGCGCCAGCCGAAATAACCGACGGCGACGACCACGATGGCCAGGATGGCGGCGGCGAGAACAGTCGTGTGCGAAAAGACGGCTTCAGCGCCGTGCTCGATGGCATCGTGGATCTTGTCCTGCTTCAATTCCTTACGCGAAATATGTTCCGGCACAAACGCTCTCCTGCTTGGATTGGAATCTTTAATCGTAGCACAAGAGGCGGACAAACGGCCCCGACGCGCTGCGATTTATGTTCAACTGTGCCGCAAATTACCCTTGCAACATGCGGGGGAAGAGACCGCAACTCCGCCAAGCCGTGAGTGTTAAATTAGAGGCATGCAGGCCAAGTGTGTTCATTGCGGGACTGAGCACAAGCTTAAGGATGCCAACTCCACGCTCCATCCGAAAGTGCAGTTCAAGTGCTCGAAATGCGGGAAGACCACGGTTGTGGAGCTCAAGCTGCGCCCCGACCAGACCGTGGTGATCAGCCCGCTGCCCTCGTTTGCGCGCGCCGACGCTTCCACTTCGAATTTACATCTGCCCCCTGAAGACGATGGGATGAAGCTTCCCTCGGATGGTGTATTTGTCCTTGCGGTCACATCGGGGCCCGCAAACGGCCAGTTTTTTAGATTGGAGAAATCGCGCGTTGTGATCGGACGAAAAGGCTCGGACATCCCGCTGAATGACCCTGAGATTTCGCGGCACCATTGCCTACTGGAGGTGCGCGACAAATTTATCAACCTGAAAGATCTAGATTCCACCAACGGCACGTTTTACGACGAAGAGCGCGTGCGAGCCGCGATGCTGCAAGACGGCTCGGAGTTTCGCATCGGCGAGAGCCGGATTCGCGTCAGTTTGCAGAAAAAATAACCTCCTCTTCCCTGCCCTGTAATTTTTGCAAATTGCAGCCTGAACTCAATGCATCCAGAGTGTAAGATACGAGCGACAGCGTTCCACGCCCGACGCACACGATGAATCGCCTCTCCGCCTGCCTGATCACACTCAACGAAGAACATAATTTGCCGCGCGCTCTGGCGTCGCTCAAGGGGATCGCCGACGAGATTATCGTGGTCGACTCCGGGAGCATGGACAGGACTCCGGCGATTGCTCGCGAACATGGCGCGATCTTTTTTGAGCGTACCTGGACAAATTATTCAGAACAGAAGAATTTTGCCGCCTCGCGCGCGCAAAACGAATGGGTTCTCTCGATGGACGCGGATGAGGAGTTGAGTAGCGTGCTGCAGACTTCCCTGCTGGATTGGAAGAAGCACGAGCCTAAATCCGGCGTATATGAGATGGCGCGAAAGACGTGGTATCTCGGAGCCTGGGTTAAACATTCGGGCTGGTATCCGGATTTTCAGCGGCGACTGTACCGGCGGGATAAAGCACAGTTTTCCGGGATCATCCACGAGGCGCTGAGGTTCGAGGGCAAACCGGGGCGTCTTCACGGGGACTTGTTGCATTACACGGTGCGATCGTTCGCGGAACACGAAGCGAATGTCGAGCGATACACGGCGCTAGCCGCGAGGCAGATGTTCGAGGCAGGGAAACGAAACTGGAGAGGCGCGCTGTGGCTGGCGACACCGTGGAGCTGGTTTCAGAATTATTTTTTGCGCGGTGGGTTTTTGGATGGCTACCGCGGCGCGCTGATTTCGCAAATGGCGGCGCGGTCGGTGCGGCTGAAATACGCGAAGCTGGGCAAATTGATCGAGCAAGAGCAGACAGGCGCAGCGGGGGAGAAGCAGTGAAGGCGCTGCTCGTTGATCTCGAGACAGCCTGGCGCGGCGGACAAAATCAAGCTCTTATCATTTTGAAGGGACTGCGGGGCCGCGGACATGAGGCAGAACTTGTGGCTGCGCACGGGTCTGCGCTCGGAGAGCGAGCGCAGGAGAACGGCGTTCTCGTTCATTTTGTTTCGCGTGGATTGTTTCGTGTGCCTGCGGCGCGGAAGGTTCGCGAATTAGTTCGAAGCGGCGGATTTGATCTCGTGCACGCCAATGAAGCGCACGCCGTTTCAGCTGTGTGGCTGGCTGGTGCGCACAAGCGTATTCCCTTCTTGATTTCACGCCGCGTGGGATATCCCATCGGGAAGAGCCGCGCATCGCGTGCGCGCTACGAAGCCGCGGCGCGAATCATTGCAAATTCGAAGTGGGTGGCGGAACAGGCGGCAAGCTCGGGAGCGCCGCGAGAGAAAATAACAGTCGTCTACGAAGGCGCTGAGATTCCGCCGCTCTTCACGGAGGCGCAACGAAGCGCTGCACGATCGCGCTTGGGAATTCCTGGTGATGCCCCATTGCTTGGTTGCGTGGGCGTCTTGTTGCCCGACAAGGGGCAGGAGTGGCTGATCCGCTCGCTCGCCGAACTTCGCAAGGAATTTCCAGAAGCAAAGCTGTTACTGGCCGGCGATGGACCGTGCCGCGCGAAACTGGAATCGCTGGCGCAAAAGCTCGGTGTTGCGGAAGCTGTTTTATTCCCTGGTTTTGTGAAGGATGTGGAAAATGTTTACGCGGCTGTGGACATTTTCTTGCTCCCGTCCTTTTTCGAAGCGCTGAATAATTCGTTGCTGGCCGCCATGGCGTACGAAATTCCTTCCATCGCATTCAATAAAGGCGCGCTCGGCGAAATCATTGAGGATGAAAAAAGTGGCCTGCTGGTTTCCGGACCGGACGTACCGGAAATTTGCACAGCGACAAAGAGAATTCTTAATAGCCGGGTTTTTGCGGCGAGCCTCGGAACAGAAGGCCGCAAACGAGTCGAAGCGAATTTTTCCTCTGAGCGTATGGTTGATGGGATGATGCGCGTTTACCAGGAAGTCGTGGAAAGCAAAAGAAAGTCTTAATCATGTTCGTCGCACGATCTGCCATGCGCACAGAACGCTACCAATGTCGCCAGTCACAAAAGTCTAGCCGAAAAAGATGAAGCGCCGGGCGGCTCCTTCTCGATCCGCACAGCGCTTCAAATGATTTTAATTTTGCGCAAGTTTTCTGACTTCTCTTGTTCCAGGTATTCCCTCCTATCCGCTTGCCGATCTACGTCAAGCTATCTTGGGGATTAAACAACCCATCGCCCTTTTGGCTCGAGAAACTCCACGCCAATCGCAAAGCCGTCGCCTTGCAATGGTTCGCAGTACGCTACTCGGGCCGAGGAGCGAAACTCTCCGGTGCGCGATACGAACGTCAGCCGTTCGCCATGTTCCCAGCGGCGGGTGCTCACCACCCGTGCGCCACGCGCACTCACATTTTCCGTAAAAGTCGATTCCGTGCCGGGCATCCGGCGATGGCCGTCGAGCAGGACGGGGATCTCCATCGGGATTCGCCGTTCGACGCGGTTGAAGAGGAAAGCCTGCCTGTTGGATTTGACTGGCATTCATCCTCATAGGCACGCGGCAATCCGCGTGAGATTTTTTACGTTGCTGTTGCTGCGATGCTTCATGCCATAGAGCGCACGGTCGGCGGCGCCCAGGAGCTTTTCCGGCGTGTCGCCGTCCTCCGGAAAGGCTGCAACCCCAGCGCTGACAGAAAGTGCGGGCGGCTCGGCTTCGGCGGAGAGGCGTTCGCGAATGCGGGAAACGACGCGTCCGGCGATGTCCGGACCGGCTTCAGGAAGCACCAGAGCGAATTCATCGCCGCCATAACGCGCCGCGGTATCGATGGCGCGAGAATGGCTGCGAAGAATCTTAGAAAGGCGAACGATGGCGCGACTTCCGGTGAGATGGCCGTAGTGATCGTTGATGCTTTTGAGACCATCCATATCCAGAAGCACAACGCTGAAAGGACGCTGCGTGCGGCGCGAACGATCGAGTTCCGCTTCTAGAACGCTGATGAGACGGCGATAGTTGGCGAGGCCAGTGAGCGAGTCGCTGACAGCCATCGAGCGAACCTGGTCAAAAAGGCGCGCCTGATCGAGCAGCGCTCCGGAAAGCATGACGACATAACTGGCGGTCTTGCTTATCTCTGCTAGGAAGAACGGGCCATCAAAGAGGTGGCGAGAAAAAGCCGCGGAGACGTGGCAAACCACGTTGAGAGACGCTACGACAAAGAGCGAATAGTCGTACAGGCTCGCGGCGGTCTTATTGTTCTTGCTGCTCTGGAGACGCTGTCCAAAACAAATAGCGGCAAACAAGAACAACGCGCCTGGCAGCAAATCCCAGGGGCGCGAAACGAGGCTGGCTGCGTGAGCCAAGGGTGCGGAAGGCGCGGCGAGAAAAGCTGCGCTTGTAAGATAGGTAGCGATGGCGACCACCAGCAAAGCGCCTGCGGTTTCTTTGCTGGGCTGCCGGGCGTTCGGAATGTAGCGTTCCACGGCGATGGCGGAGAGCAAGAAAACGGCGAGAATTGTACGGCCAACCATCCAGCCCATTGGAATTCTGGTCAAAGCAGCAGGGCCAGCCTGGAGAACATCGTTCAGGCCGAAATAGCCGACGGTCTCAATGATCCCTGAAAGTACAAAGCCAAAAGCCAGAATGAGCGCGGTGCGGTCGTGCGTGCCGCGGAACCTGACCAGCGCGTTGGCCGCGTAGCAGAAGCTGACAAGTGTGCCTGCGACTTCAAGATAGAGGTAAGTCTCAGGGGAGCCGGAGATAACAGCTTGCCGCAAGTAGAAGATGGCGCCAAAAAACAGGAAGGCCAGCCCCACGGTGGAAGCGATCAGAAGGCGAGAACGCTCCTTCCGAAGAAACCCGACGATTTGGCCCCAACCACCCACGAAAACCCCCAAATGCCGAAGAAACAACTACAACACCGTAGGAATGCAAGTTTGTGCCCTTTCTGAAGGGAAAATCTCAGCCTGTAAGTAATTGATTTTTGGTTAGTTACAGGAGCTCTACGAGAAGACCAGACGGGGAGTGTACCAGCGAGACACATGGAAGGACTGAGAAAAGAGAGCCTAAGGAAACTATCATCTTTGTTCCGTTAGAGTTACCGACAATTGGGACAGTATCAGCGTGAATACGTGGAACGTCTCAGTGTGAGACAGTCTCATCCGTCAAAATGCCTCGCTACTTCCTTTTGTCGGTTAGAGCTTTGGCTTGGGAGGGGCTAGTTCGCGGGCAACGACGGGATCATTAAAGCCGACGGCCTTATGCGAACCATCGCAGAACGGCTTATTTGCTGAATGGCCGCAGCGGCAGAGGCCGATCGCAGTTCGCCCGGCCAGGCCGAAAGCGCGGCCTTCGGGATCGACAATTTCGAAGTCCCCTTCCACGCGAATCGATCCGTTACTGTTAATAGTGATCTTGCTAGCTGCCATTCGGGCCTCCGGAGAAGGTGAGAGCGCGTTCGGGATTTTCGTTCATCGCCGAACACGCTCTCTAGATTACGCAGAGTTCAATGGGAACTCAAGGATGCCGCTCGCGCCTCTTGCTCCTTCACTTCCTGCAGCTTTCCAGACCGAACGTCGTAGACAAAACCGTGGATGTCGGTTCCCGGAATAAGAAACGGATGATTGCGAATTTTCTCCAACTGGGCTCGCACACTTTGTTCCACGTCGGAAAACGAATGAAAATGAAGGTGCGACGCGTCGTGCCCGGTTTCCGACTTCAACTTTTCGCGGAGCTGTTCGTCGGTGAACGTCAGCATGCCGCAATCCGTGTGGTGGATCACGTAGTAAGTTCGAGTGCCCAATAGATGCGAAGAGATGATGAGTGAGCGCAATGCGTCGTCCGTCACAAGCCCTCCTGCGTTACGGATGATGTGCGCCTCACCGGTACTTAATCCGAGGACCTTCTCGACGGTGAGCCGAGCATCCATGCACGCGACTACTGCAAGTTTCTTGGATGGAGGCATCGGTAGATGACCCAAGTTGAACTGCTCAACATATTCCCGATTTGCTGCCAAATTATCTTCGTAGATTCCCATCGATTTCTCCTTTTCGATTTGAACTAAAGACTGCCAAAAAACAAAAACCGCCAAACGTTGGGGTTTGGCGGCGAAAGAACGGAATGGAGTGTGACTATTCCGCGCTCGGTCCCGCCTTCATCTGACAACAACACGTATAGTGGTCGTTGCGGACAGACACGGGAACTTGGCGCGAGCGCGACATTTTTCGTTCAGTACTTGGGCACGGACGGATCGACTTCATCCGACCAGGCGAGTATGCCGCCTTTGAGATTAAGGATTTTGCGGAAACCGGCTTTGCGCAGGAAATCCACGGCTTCGGCCGAGCGCTTTCCGCTGCGGCAGTGCGCGACGATTTCCTGCGAGGAATCCAGTTCGTGAACGCGGCGTGGCAATTCGCCGAGCGGAATCAAGTGGCCCTTCAAATTGCAAATTTGAAATTCGTGGGGCTCGCGTACGTCCAGAATGAAAAGGTCATCTCCGCGATCGAGCCGCGATTTTAACTCGCGCGGCGTAATCTCCGGAACTTGTACGTCGGACGGGGGAGCTTCTTCGCCACGCACGCCGCAGAATTCGTAGTAGTCGATGAGTTTGTTGATGCTGCGATGCTCGCCGCACATCGGGCAGCTCGGGTTCTTGCGCAGCTTGAGTTCGCGAAATTTCATGCCGAGCGCATCGAAGAGTAGCAACCGCCCCACGAGGCTATCGCCGGCGCCCAAAATCAACTTAATCGTTTCCATCGCTTGGATGGAGCCGACGATTCCTGGCAAGACACCCAGCACGCCGCCTTCGGCGCAAGACGGCACGAGCCCCGGCGGAGGCGGCTCCGGATACAAGCAGCGGTAGCAAGGGCCTTCCGGCATGCCAAACACCGTGGCCTGTCCCTCAAAGCGAAAGATAGAGCCGTACACATTCGGCTTGCCGAGTAAAATGCAGGCGTCGTTGACGAGATAACGCGTCGGGAAATTGTCAGTGCCATCGACGATAATGTCGAAATCCTTGAATAGCTCGAGCGCGTTATCACTGGTGAGTTTTGTCTCGAAGGCCTCGATTTGAATGTTGGGGTTGAGGTTGGACAGCCTTTCGCGGGCTGCTTCGCTCTTAAATTTGCCTACATCGCTCGTGCCAAAGGTGACTTGACGCTGAAGATTCGTAAAATCCACGACGTCGAAGTCGACAAGTCCCAGCCGCCCGACGCCCGCGGCAGCAAGATACAGCCCCAGCGGCGCGCCAAGTCCTCCAGTACCGATCAGCAGGACTTTCGCGTTCTTGAGTTTGAGCTGACCCTCCATGCCCACTTCAGGCATGATCAGGTGGCGGCTGTAGCGAAGAATTTCCTCGTTAGAAAGGCTGGTGGCCGGCTTCGCTCCGGTTTGCGGCTGTGTTGTCGTGGCCATTGCAAAAGCTCCCTGTCAATTAAAAGTCAATTAGCGTTTTCAGAAAAACCGCCGGCGATGGATGGAATGATGCTGATGGTGTCCCCATCCTTCGTGGGCGTGTTTTCTTTCGCGAGATAGCGGATGTCTTCGTCGTTGAGATAAACATTCACAAACGCGCGCAGCTTCCCGTCTTCAGTGTAGAGATGCTTGCGCAACTCGACGAATTGGCTGGTGAGACCGTTGAGCGCTTCTCCCACGGTCGCGGCGCTCACCTCGGCGGAATCGCGCTTACCTGCGTAAACTCGCAGCGGCGTCGGTATCATCACTTTGACAGACATCTGGAATTCTCCCGTTCTCTTGGACGCGTGCTAGTTTGCGGCGCTTGCTTTCATCGGCGAAATCTTTTCTTCCAAATATCCGGAGCGATCATCTTTCAAACGCCAGGAAGTCATATCCTGCGGCACGCCAGTATGCACGCTGACGATGATGTAGCTGTACCAGGGCCAGGCGTGATCGCGGTCGAAGTCGCTGGGCTTCGCCGGATGATCGGGATGCGAATGATACCAGCCAATGACCTCAAGACCTTGGGCGCTCGCGGCTTTTTCGGCTTCGCGCACGTCGTCCGCCGTAACTGCAAAACGATTTCGCGGCGAATCATCGCGACGATTCACGAGGGGGAAAAGAGAAAGAACCTCACGAGAAACCTTTCGAGACTCCTGATTCGGGTCGTTTGCGAGCCCGTCGTAATCCGTTCCAAGCAGCGCTCCGCAACATTCGTACGGATACGTTTCGACGCCGTGCTCGCGAATCTTTTCGGCAAGCTCAGCGCTGATTCCGAGTTCGAGGGCTTCGCTCATTGTGAAATTACTCTTCATCCCAAAAACGTTCGGTCAGGTACTTTGACGCGGAATCGGCAAAAACGGTGACAATGACGGCGCGCTCGTCCCTTGCAAGACCTTTGGCGACCTGGAAGCAGCCGAGCAGCGCGGCCGCGGCGCTGGGACTGACCAGCAGACCCTCTTCCCGTGCAATACGCTTGACGAGGTGATAGGCCTCTTCGGTGGCGACTTCGAGATTTGCATCCGCGAGGGTGTCGTCATAAATCGCAGGGCGCAGCGCGGTCTGCATGTGTTTCCAGCCTTCCAGACCGTGAAACGCTGCATCCGGCTGAAGACTTATGCAGCGGATCGACGAATTGAGCTCCTTCAAGCGTCTGGATGCACCGACAAATGTTCCACTTGTGCCCAGCGCTGCGACAAAATGCGTGATGCTCCCACCGGTCTGCTCCCAAATTTCTTTCGCTGTGGTGCGATAGTGCGCCTGCCAGTTTGCCGGATTGCTGTACTGGTCCGGATAGAAATACTTTTCCGGTTCCGACGCGACGATCTCGTGAACGCGCCGAATTGCGCCGTCCGTGCCCTCGTCGCCAGAAGTAATGACCAGCTCGGCGCCCAGAGCACTGAGGATGCGTTTGCGCTCGTGAGAGGCGCTATCCGGCAGACATAACTTCACGGGATAGCCGAGCGCCGCGCCAATCATGGCATAGGCAATTCCTGTGTTGCCGCTGGTGGCATCAATGATGGTCTTGCCAAGGCGCAACGCCCCGCTGGCCAGACCCCCTTGAATCATGCTCAACGCTGGCCGATCCTTGACGGATCCTCCGGGATTGCACCACTCCGCCTTGGCGTAGAACTCCACATTAGGGAATTCCCTACCAACTCGCGAAAAGCGCAAGAGCGGCGTGTTGCCTATGAGCTCAAGTACGGATTGTCCTGTCAGGCCTTGAAGCCTCTCTGAGTGGGCGGAGGGCGCGTCTAATGCGGCGGTGATGGGCTTAATCGTGGCCATGCTCTGAAATCGCCTGGTAATCTCAAAATATGCGACCAGTTTACTCCGAATTAGATGCGGCACGCCAGTTTCATGGTATAGCCTGAGTTTAGCGGCAGTTAGAGGCAATCACCCTACAAGGAGTAGAGAATAGTTTGTGAGCGGCGCAGGAGACGAAGCCTCCCGGCGGGATTCGTTGTTAACACTTCTTTAGAATGCTGCGTCTTTCAGACCGGCATGACATCGGGAGCAGGCATATCGCTCGCTGGAACCGCAGTTGACTCGCGCCACACAATCAGGGACTGTCGAGCGGTGACCACCGCGCCCGCCCCCGAACCTACGGGTGATTCTTCGTTGGTGCTGGCTGCACGCGAAGGCGACCGCGCTGCCTTTGGCGGGTTATACGCGCGATACGCACGCATGGTGCACGGTATCCTTCTGGCGAGAGTGCCCGCCAACGACGTGGACGATCTTGTTCAGGATGTTTTTCTGCGCGCGCTTCCCCGCCTTTGCGACCTGCGCGATGTCGCCCGATTCGGACCGTGGCTAGCGACCATCACCCGCAACCGTGCCAACGACTACTACCGTCAGACGCGAGCAGTTGCCGCCGTAACGGAAAGCCTGCCGGAAGATGAAGCGGAATTGCCGGCGACGAATGCTGCGCCGGACGCGGAAGCAGCAGCGATCCTTACGTTCGTTCGCAACTTGCCAGACGCCTATCGAGAGACAATGATCCTTCGTTTGGTGGAGGGTATGACCGGACCCGAGATCGCGGCACGCACCGGTCTGACTCCCGGCTCCGTTCGCGTAAATTTGTACCGAGGCATGCAGCAACTTAGAGAGAAATTAAGCCAGGCATCGTTGAACGGTGGGATTCAGCCGGAATCCATCGGTGGTAGAAATTCAACGGCGCAGACAAAGACTTTTTTAAACAAGAGGAATCAGCCATGAATAACGATTACCTCTGGGACGGTTCTGGCGAACCGGACCCGGATATTCAAAGATTGGAAAACACACTGACCAAATTCCGCCATCAAGGTCAGGCGCTGGAATTTCCTGCGGTCGCAGCTGCGCGCCAATCCCTGTTTTGGGAACGATTTTCGCCATCTCATTGGTCCTTCGGACTCGCAGCAGCGGCCGCAACAATTCTGTTTATCGCCGCGCTCGGAATTCTGCGATGGAGTCAGAAGCCGAATGGCGCTTCCGGACCAGGATGGGACGTCGAGAGTGTCGCGGGGGCGCCGCAAGTCGAATCCACTGCCTTCGGGAAAAATGCCGGAAGCGCCAAGCTTGGTGTGGGCCAAACGCTGGTCACAGACAGCCATTCGAAGGCCAATATTTCCATCTCCGATATCGGAACGGTGAATGTAGAGCCAAACACGCGTTTGCGTTTAGTCGCTGGCGGCAACGGACACAATCGGCTGGCGCTCGACCGCGGCACGATTCACGCGTACATCTGGGCGTTGCCCGGTGAGTTCACGGTCGATACGCCTTCGGCCATCGCGGTGGACTTGGGCTGTTCCTACACGCTGCAAGTGGACGATTCCGGCGCTGGGCTTTTGCGGACAAAACTCGGTTGGGTGGGCTTTAAGCTGGACGGACGTGAGGCGTTCATCCCCGCTGGCGCAGTTTGCGCGACGCGGCCGAAAGTTGGACCAGGCACGCCATATTTTGATGACGCTACCGCTTCGTTTCGCGAAACCTTGACCAAATTTGATTTTGCTGCAAGCACTTCGGAAGAACGGAGCGCCGAGCTCACCAAAATACTCGCCGAAGCTCGTCAACGTGATGCGCTCACAGTCTGGCATCTACTCGCTCGCGTTGAAGAACCGGAGCGCGGCCTCGTCTACGACAGGCTGGCGACACTTCTCCCACCTCCTTCGGGAGTCACACGCGATGGCATTCTGCGCCTCGACCAGAAGGCGCTGGATTTGTGGTGGAATCAGCTGGGCCTGGGCGACGTTTCGTTGTGGCGCACCTGGGAACGCTCCTGGTCTTCCGCCAAAACGTGAAGAGCGTCTCGGCGACCTGAGAACAGTCAGCGAGAATCCATTCTGCGAGCTTTCCAAAAATTCTTAACCACGTCCGCTTTACAGAACTCCCATCATTTACTAGGCTAAGAGCCCTATGTGGAATGTCGAACAGCGGTTCACAGGCAAGCAAATCGAAAGTCTGGCGGCGCTCGGCTTTGCCGTCGGCAGCACGCGAGGCGTGGTGCGCGTGGAAAAATACGGCAGCGGCGCGGAGTTTCGAAAAGGCACGGACGATCTTTATCAAATGACGGTTGTGCCGACAATTATGCTGAAAGGCCGATTCACTCGGCTTTGGGATGCAGGCTATCAAAAATTCTTGCTGACTGACGACGGATTGAAGCTGCCGGCGCTCGCGTCGCATCTCGAAAACCTGCGAAGGTTCAACGAAGAGCTGCTTACCGCGCTAGGTGTTCCCACTTTTTACAACGAAGCGCTCGGCTCGGTGAGCCAGATCAGCGTCTACGACCGCGTCAAAGGCCGCGTCGGCGACGTGCCAGACAAAACCGTTGGAGCGCATGAGCCAGGCGGCAGTCACTAGAAACCGGGTTCCACCATATCAAGGTCCGGTTTGCAAATCCTGCAGGTCGTAAGAAATTAATTTCCCCTGCGTGTCAAAGTAAAATCGAGCTCGGATATTCGTCCGGATCAGCCAGTTGCGTGACGAATCACGGACAATCGCCTGGATAATTGAGCCTACATCCGAATAATCCCACGCGTTTGCGTCCAAGAACCGCTTCACTTGCGACTTATCTGTGCCAATCGGCAATTCACGGTCCAGAATCTCTTTCGCTTGCTTATCCGTAAGTTTAGCCTGCTCATGGTTGAGCCAAATGCGTGCGTAAAATGGGAAAATTATCACTATCGCCGCGAGACCAAACATGAAATAGAGCCACGCAGGTCTTTTCTTCATTTTGGTTGCTCGAGCTGACGCCGGAATTGTTCCACATCAACGCGATGCTTGGCAGCTTTGCGCGCGCCGATAAAAATCACAGGAATATCCCAGCCGTAACGCTCTTCGAGAACCGCATCTTTGTCGATATTTACTTCATAGAGCGAGGCGTCGAATTCGCGCAGTAGTGGCGCAATGGCCGATTTAGCGTCCTCGCAAAGATGGCAACCGGGCCGCGTGTAGAGAGTCACCTCGCGCGGACCTGCGGTGGCTAGCCGCGCATCTTCCGGATGGTCCTTCACGGCTTCGGATTAGAGTATTTTTGAAACGGACCGGCATAGGGGTGAAACGCCCGCGCTCGGTAAAGCTCCGCGATCTGCCGGAGATGCCCCAGGTCGTGCGAGGCCCATTCGCTGAGCATCTGATGGAGGGTGATATCGCCGAGTTCAGAGTGCGTCGCCTCGCGTTCGCCGGAATCGGCCGGGATGCTTCTCAAGAGAATTACGGTTGATCGCCGCGTTCTCGTGAAAAATGCGAGGTTTTCGGTAGCTGAGCCGCGCACGTAATCACCAATCACCACGGTCTGCGTGGGATCGTACTTTTGCAGCCTCGGCGTGTCTTCCGTAACAATGCGGCGCGTCCGGTCGGCATAGACCAGTTCAATATCCGCAAGGTGCCCAATCACTTCCGCGATCGACCAGCGCTCTGGCGCCGGCTTCCAGCGCAGCAGATCTTCCGGCAAATCACGAAGCATCGTTTCGAGCAGAAACGGCGTCTTTTCAAGGAGCAACAGAGCAGGCTGGATCGATCCGGTGACCGCCGGCTCGGTGATTCGGGCTACACCTTGCTGCATGGGGGGACCTCCCAAGCGATGAGAGCATCTTACTCGAAAAGCCGCCGAAAAGTTGAAGTGGCGCATAATGAGTAACAGGCGCTGAGGAGTCCCTGGCATGGAAAGAATCGTGGCACTGATGGACGATCTGTTTTTTCAAATGAAGGTCGCGGAGACGGCGAAACATCTCGGGCTGGAGTTAAAAGTGGCCACGAATGGTGACGCGCTCCTCGAACTGCTGGAACCCAAGCCAAAACTGGTGATCGTGGATTTGAACGCGCGCAGCCAGCCGCTCGCGGTCGTCGAGCGTTTGCGCGCCACCCAAAAAGATCTGCGGGTTATTGGCTTTCTCTCTCACGTGCAGCGCGATTTGGCCGCGCAAGCACAAGCGGCAGGCTGCGACGAAGTGATGCCCCGATCCGCCTTCACCCAAAATCTGGCGGCGATCCTAAGTGCCGCAAAGGACTGATGTGAATTCAAGAAAAAATATTCCAATCGCGAAGGCGATGGTTGGGACTGCATTCTTTCTGCTTCTGGCGAATGCAGCTCTCACACAAGAGTCGACTTCAGCTCCCGCTGCTCCCGCAACACCAACCGCCGCGGCGAACGGACCGCTGGCCGCACTGCGCGATGTCCTGATGGCCGCCTGTTCGCAGAGCCAAAACGACTTTGAGCGTTACCTCACCGCACGCAACAAAGAATCGTTTACACGCATGGCGCCGGCAGCGCGCGTAGCGTTTATGAAGCGATTCGTGCTGCTCAACGAGCCGGGCAAGCCTTCCGCAACGAGCAATCCCTCCGGCCGCCCCATCGTGCGATGTGACACTCCCGCGGGCGCTGCGGAAATTCAGATCGGCGGCGCCGACACTCGTGACAATGTTGCGTTTATGCCTGTGAACTTGCGCGATGCGACGGATACCACCGACGCCAGCGCCATCCAGGTCACCATGGGCCTGGTGCGCGAAAACGGCGAGTGGAAGATCCTTTCGCTCGGCGTAGTTCTTCTCGATCTGCCTTCCTTGGAATTGGAATGGGACTCCGCGGAAGCCGACAAAAATGAGCTAACGGCCATTGAATCTCTCAAGGACATCGCCGAAGCCGTCGAAGCATTTCGTCTCAAATACGCACGGCTGCCCAACTCTCTCTCAAGTCTCGGGCCTCCGCTGCATGGTCCTGCGAACGGAGATGCCGCCGGACTTATGGAATCCGATCTAGCTGCGGGTATGAAAAATGGCTATTCGTTCCGCTACGTCATTGTCGGCGCCAGCGGTTTGGGTGCGCCGGGGAAGTTTGAGCTCGCCGCAACGCCATTCACCTATGGTCGTACGGGCCACCGCTCCTTTTTTCGCGATTCCAGTGGAGGACTGCGCGCCGCGGACCATCAAGGCGCAGTGGGGTCCTCATCGGACCCAAAATTGCCCTAGAGCGGATACCAGCTGCATCCCTGTTTAGACGCTACGGATTAGTCTTGACCGTTGGATATTGAATCCCGAGCTGTTCGAGATAAGTCTTATACCGCGTGGGATCGTAATAATATTTTTTCAATTGCGGAGCGAACTTCTCCATTTTTTCTTTGTTCATCTCGATAGCTGGCTTGTCGTCGGGACTGAGAAACGTCTCGTAATGAATGTCCTTTGTTTGAACATTCTTAAAATAATCCCACGCTTGCCGCACAAGCTGCGGCTGAAGAAAAAAGTCGAGAGCAGTCATGGCTTGCACTTTGGCTCCCGCTGTCGATCCTTTGTGAGCAATGGGCGTAGCCATAGCCACACCATTCGCCCAGCTATGACCCGGCAGATTGGGAATGTTTGCCGGATACATCAAATACACCATCGGCACGTTCCAGGAGATATCGCCGATATCGTCGGAGCCTCCGCCCGTGGGCTTCTTCACCGGCTCCTCGAGCGGGTCGACTTTCTCCTTGAGCCCTTCCACCTTCGCGCCGATATCTTTTTGAAGAGCCTTCGCCAGCGTCTGATCCGCGTCGCTCCATTTCGGCATGCCGACGGCTTCGATATTTTTCTGCTGCGTCTCCGCGATCACCTTGTTTAAGTACGGCGGCCATGCCGAACCCACCAGCTTGTGATCGACGGTCGTGCCCGTCATTTTCGCCGCCGAATCCGCAATCGTATTTCCCAAATCGTAGAGATCCTTGATGTGTGGGTAGTCCAACTCGCGGAAGTAATACCAAACAGCGGCCTCCGATGGAACGACATTGGGTTGATCCCCGCCATTGATGATGACGCGATGAGAACGCTGTGCCGGGCGCAGATGTTCCCGGCGAAAATCCCAGCCCGTATCCATTAGCTCGACAGCATCTAATGCGCTACGCCCTTCCCACGGCGCCGCCGCGGCGTGCGCCGCTTTGCCGTGAAAAAAATACTGCACGGACACAAGCCCGCTCCACTCGCCGTTCCCCGTACCATACGACGTCGAAAATTCCGACTCCACGTGCGCGCCCAAAACTATATCCACATCCTTGAACAATCCCGCGCGAACATAAAATGCCTTTGTGCCAAGCAATTCTTCGGCGACGCCCGGAACAAGCTTGACGGTCCCCGCGATGTGATGCTCGTCCATCAACTTTTTCAAAACTAAAACCGCTGTAACGTTGACGGCCATCCCTGAGTTATGCCCTTCTCCATGCCCCGGCGCGCCTTCAACGATCGGATCGTGATAGGCCACTCCCGGCTTCTGCGAAGCACGAGGGATGCAGTCGATGTCCGTGATAAACGCGATGACCGGTTTCCCGCTCCCATACGTGGCTACCCACGCCGTGGGAACGCCCGCCACGCCGTGCTCCACGTGAAATCCGTTTTTCTCAAGAATGCCGGTAACGTAGCGCGAGGTCTCGTATTCCTGGAACCCTAATTCGCTAAAGCTGAAAACCTCGTCCACCATTTGCTGCGTTAGTGTCTGGAGTTTGTCCACTTCCGCCACGGCTTCCTGCTTCAGGGCCGGAAGTTGCGGCGACTGCTGCGCAAACAGTCCGCATGGCACAAGCAAAATCGCCGTAATACAACCCGCTGCACACAATTTCGTCATCCGTTTCTCCCGTCAGCAACCGCCGGCAAATTGAGCGGGCATATTACATCGGCTATTGCGAAATAGGGAAAAGAAAGAACCCCGGATTTGTGCGGCGAAGGAGTTGGCGCTACTATCGTGCGATTCCACATGCGCCCAGCATTCATCCGAAATCTCTGCCTGCTTCTGAGTCTTGCGCTTCTGACTCCGCTGGCGTCGATGGCGCAACAATCCAGCTCCGCATACGGGCCGCTTCCGGTTTTTGAATTTCACAGCGGATTCTGGATCAATCTGCACCACACGCTCTACTACGAGGCCAAGCTGCGCGAAACTCCGCCCGCGGCCGCTCAAAAGAGCAATGGAATCCCCGTCTTAAAGCTGAAAACCATGAAAGACGGCGGCACGCCGTTGACTCCCGCTGAGCGCCTCGCGTGGGACAATTCGGTCGACTATTACGTGGCAAATTACGCGAACAAAGATTTGCTCTTCAACAACGACCTGATCCTGCTAAAAAACCAGCTCGGAGATTTTGAGGACTGCGACGAACTCTCTGGCGCGCGAAAGAAAACATGCGACGCCGGACTGCCCCCCAAGATAACCCACGTGCTGGAAGCTGCCGCAGCTGTCTATCGCGCGCATCTTTGGGCCGACCAGGACCGCGCCAACCGCCGTTGGGTTGCTCGTGTCGCGCCCCTCATCGAAGAACAAGGTGTTGGAATTTCCGAGCGCCTCGCGGACATCTATCAGGCCAAATGGCCAAAGGTGAAAATTCGCGTGGACGTGTGCGTCTACGCCAATTCTTCGGGAGCGTACACCACCCTCGACCCGCTCCGAGTCACCATCTCTAGCACTGATCCGCGTAACCAGAACGACGCGGCATTCGAAGTGCTCTTCCACGAGGCATCGCACGGAATCGCGGAGCCGGTAGAATCAGCAATCATTCGCGAGTGCCACCAGCGCGATAAAGCCATTCCCCGAGACCTGTGGCATGCGCTCATCTTTTATACGACCGGCGAAGTGATCAGACCCCTATTGGTGACGGCCAACAAAGAACAACCAGACATCGTTAGTCCCAATCTTAACGGCGCGCGTCCCGCTCCCCGCGAGACTTACACGCCCTACGCCATCCGCGAAGGCCTCTACGAGCGCGGGTGGAACGCCTATTTTCAAATTCTCGTCCGCTTCTGGCAGCCCTATCTCGACAATAAATCCACGTTTGACGATGCCATCGCCCGTATGGTCTCCGCGCTGTAACGCCTCCGGCCACGGTTATAAGCAAATTGAGCTTGGATTTATTTCGTGCGAGCCTAAAACTTTCCGTTGTGCAGCCATTCCCGGACTTCCGCTTCCACCGAAAATACATCGTCAGGATCTTTGGTGTAGCGAGCATCCAGTTTGTAAGCTTGTTCCTCGTAAGGCACGACCATCCAGAGGCCAGAGTCGTTCAATGCCTGGAAGTAACCTGCCATCACCTTCTCCAAGCCAACGATTGAAAATTGCGTAACGTGAATCAGTGTATGGAAGACCGTTCGCAGCGTCGGCTGCCGATTGAAGAGCGCGACATCGATGAACGGAATCGCCGTCATGTGCGCGGCATCCGGCACGACTCGCGCGCCGCCCGCGCGAACACGCTCGTAAAAAGGCGGGTATGGGATCGTTTCGCCCGTCTTGGAAAGATCTTTTAATCGCAGGTTATCCAGGATTTCTGCAGGAAAAAACGGTCGAAGTTTTACTTTGACGCCTTCCGAAAGTGCATTGCAGACGGGACGGTATTTGTCGCGCTGCTGGTGCATCCATGAGACCGTTTCGGCAATTAATCCGGCCATCTCCTGTTGGGTGAACTTCGGGGCTTCCACGAACATTATCTTTCCGGGGCAGATTTGTAATTCTTTTCGACAGATGGCCCAAGCACGCGAAGTGATGGCCTTAATTATCCTAGCTTGGAACCGCCAGCTTCCTTTTCATGAAAGAACTAATTCGATGCATGAACGGGGTTTGACGATACTTCGAGATTGCCCCAGTTCATTGGATTCCTACGAGCCTGACCGAAGGCATGCCACAAATACTCCTTTGTTGGCTATAGCGAAACCTGATATAGTCGGCGCATGCGACCCTTTCTTCTTTCCCGGGACACTTTTCACATTCTCGTAGCCCTCGCCGATCGTGACCGCCACGGCTATTCCATCATGCAGGAAGTCGCCGAACGCACGGCTGGCGAAATCCGTCTCAGCCCCAGCACGCTCTACAGCGCCATCAAACGCCTACTCGAACAAAACTTCATCGAAGAACTCGAAGAGCGCCCCGATCCTGAGCACGACGACGAACGCCGACGCTACTACCGCCTCACCAAAACCGGCCGCCGCGCCGCCATGGAAGAAGCTCG
Organism: uncultured Acidobacteriota bacterium; assembly: GCA_963784015.1. GTDB lineage: Bacteria > Acidobacteriota > Terriglobia > Acidiferrales > UBA7541 > Acidiferrum. The sequence goes on along the minus strand of CAWAPX010000013.1, from coordinate 82,292 downwards.
TCACCTCGAAAAGCTCCTTTCTGATGCCCGCGCCTCCGGCCTGGTTCGCAAACGCGCCTAGCCCATGTCCCGCGCGGCAAAATCCGGCATCGGCGTCTTACGCCTTTATCAACCGTTCCTCTGGCTCTACCCGGCTGAATTTCGCGACGAATACCGCCGTGAACTCTGCCTCGCCTTTCTCGACCGCTGGCGCGAGGAGCATTCCTTCTTAGGTTCCCTCTTCGTCTGGTTTCATGCCATCTTCGGAATTTTCTATCAAGCGCCAAGGGAGCACTACCACATGATCAATCATGATCTTCGCTATGCATTTCGTATTCTGCGCAAAGATCTCTCCGTCACAGCTGCCGCGATCCTGATTCTCGCTCTGGGCATCGGCTCGACGACACTCGTCTTTAGTCTTGCGAATGGTCTCCTTTTGCGGCCACTTCCCTACCCTCAACCGGAGCGCATTATTGCCGTCACGGAATCCAGCCCAAAGGATCCGAACGAGACCACGCAAATTTCCTTCCCCAATTACTTCGACATCCGCGCGCGCACCCGCCTGCTCGATGATATCGGTGTTTACGCGTCCGGACAGTGGCCGATTCGCGGGGAAGGCACTGCGGAGCGCGTCCCGGGGGCAAACGTTAGCGACGGAGTTTTCCGAGTGCTGCGTCTCGATCCCCTTCTAGGCCGAACGATTTCTCGCGAGGACGACGTCCCCAATGGGCCGAAGGTTGTCGTTATTAGCGAAGAGCTTTGGCAGCGCCGCTACGGGCGCGATCCTCGTATCCTCGGCAGGACCATCCAAATCGATGATGCGCGCTCGACCATCATTGGCGTCATGCCGGACGGTTTCCACTTCCCGGACCGCGCCGAATTTTGGATCCCGCTCCAGATGGACGCCGCGAAAGCAGCTCGCACCGACTACTTCCTCCACGCCATCGCCCGCCTCAAGCCCGGCGTTTCCGTAGAACAAGCCACCGGCGAACTCGAATCGATTCTCGAACAGATTCACCGCGAAAACCCCGCGGTCAACAACAATTGGCAAGCGCACGCAATTCCCATTCGCGATTTTGTGGCGGGTTCCTATCGCAAGGCCGTGATCACACTATTGGTAGCGGTCAGTTTGCTTCTCCTCATCGCTTGCGCCAACGTCTGTAATCTTCTTCTGATAAAAGCGTCCGCGCGTGTCCGCGAAATCGCTGTCCGCACCGCGCTCGGTGCCACGCGCCGCAGGCTTCTTCGCCAGCTCATCACCGAAAGCCTCCTTCTTGGCCTAGCAGGCGGCGCGCTTGGCGTGTTGCTCGCCTATTCGGGAATTCCAGCTCTGCTTTCTCTCATCCCCGTTAATCTCCCGCTCTGGATGAATTTCTCCCCCGACTCTCGGGTTCTGGGTTTTGCGGTTGCTGTCTCTTTGCTCACCACTCTTGGCTTCGGCATCATTCCCGCCTTTGGCTCATTTCATGCCGACCTGACGGACTCTCTCAAAGAAGGCGGCCGTGGCAGCACTTCTGGGGCGCGCAGCAAATTCATGCGCCACGGTCTTGTCATCGGCGAAGTCGCTCTTTCCGTCATCTTGCTCGCCGGTGCCGGCCTCATGATCCGCAGCTTCCTCACGCTCCGCACGCAAGACCTCGGTTTCCATCCCGAAAATGTTCTAAGCACGAGTCTCGACTGGCCCGAAAGCCGTTATCACGACGGCCCGCCCGCCCGCGCCCTGATCGCCCGCCTCACCCAGGAAGTCTCCTCGCTTCCCGGTGTCATCTCCACGTCCTTCAGTTCTGGTATTCCGCTCAACGACGGCTGGGGCCGCATCTTCTCCATCGAAAATCATCCCGTCGACCTCAAGGACATGACCTTCATCAACCACATCGTTGTCACGCCCAACTATTTCCACACGCTCGCGATCCCCGTGCTCCAGGGCCGCGACTTCGCCGAATCCGATTTCGACACGCCCCACATTGTCATCGTCAGCAAAGCTTTCGCCAAAAAGAATTGGCCCAACGAAAGTCCCCTTGGCAAACGCCTCCGCTTCGGCCCACCCAAGAATAACGAACCCTGGCACACCGTAGTCGGCGTAGTCGCCGATGCCAAGCACGGGGCCTACAAAGGCGAAGATCGCCCAAGCGTGTATCTCCCCTACAGCTCCGATATCACTCCCAATGTCCTCCTCATTCGCACCAGCGGCGACGCTCTCCAGCTCCACCAAGCCCTGCGATCTCGCATCGTCGCGCTCGATCCCGATATCGTCGTAAGCCGCGTCTTTAGCCTCGAGCAAATCATCGCCCGTGTCTCCTGGCAGGATCGTTTCCTCACCGTCCTCTTCACCGCCTTCGCCGCCCTCGCTCTCCTGCTGGCAGCCGTCGGCCTTTATGCGACGATTTCCTACTCCGTCTCTCTGAGCACGCACGAGATCGGCATTCGCATGGCCCTCGGAGCCTCAGTCTCTCGCGTTCGGGCCATGATTCTGCGCGAAGGCATGACCCTCGCCCTCGCTGGCCTCTTCTTCGGCATCGTCGTGGCGTTCGCCCTGGCGCGGCTGCTCAAAACCCAGCTTTACCAAATTTCGCCCAATGACCCGGCAACTTACATCGCCGTTCCAATTGTCCTGATTCTCGTATCTGGCTTGGCCGCCTTTTTACCCACTCGCCGCGCCACTCGAGTCGATCCTGTCGTCGCCTTGCGTCACGAGTAACTCTGCCGAGTTCCTCGGCAGACATGCTCGATTCAGCGCGATACCTTAGCCGCCGGTTTCGCACTCCAGAGAATTTCTCTTTAAGCCGATGCCACGTGAAAGTCTAAGGTGTGTCGTAATAACGTCCGTTAGACTCTTCACCAATAATCGCGAAGTCGCACTTCGACGTGTTCAGCGGATCCGATTTCCACGAAAACCCGATAGACGGCACCTCCACTTGCGCCTCCATCTGGCACGTCGCCCGCGTCCCCGTAAAACGGAAATGTTTGCCGGCGTCTTCGTACTTCGCCGGTTCCCCTGTCGATTTCCAGACCATTTTGAAGCTCATGCGCGCGGGGGTGGCTACTGAGTCCAATGCAGGCCAGCGCGGCTGGTCGACTACCGCAACGTTTTGCATTTCCAGCGTAAAGGTGTTCCCGTCGGCGCTGATACTCAAACCACTCTCAGGAACAGGGACGACCCAGTACAGTCCCGACGGCGCAATAGGCGGGTGGAAATCGTGTATCTGGTTGGCGGGAACAGCCTGTCCCCCGAAGAGCGTGAGTCATATATGCGTAAACGTCCCGTTCTGTTTTGTTCGCGCGGCCCAATAGTCCCCCATCATGACGCCATAATCGGTGGTCGGACTGCCGAACGCGACTCGATTTCCCTTGTTATCGGTGCCCATACCGGCAAAGGTGCTGCACCTGGCGACGCGCCCCTTGAAGTGATAAATGTGGGAAGGTTCCAAGTTGGCGCCCGCAGGTTGATTATGGCTGCCGTTCTTGTCTAGCCATGGAATTGGGTACGGTTCGCTTCCTCCGTTTGCAGTCATTGGCTCTTGCTCAACAAGCGCGTTCAACACGGACGGAGCCAGAACCGGAATTGCCGCGAATCCGCTGGCTCTCATCATCTGCCTTCGAGTAACTGCTAGTCGTGATAGGGTCTTCTCGGCCATTGCGTTACCTCCTGTTCGTGGATTGTAAGCCAAGATAGTATTGAGAAGCCCTTGTCCGTGCCAGGCCACACGTTTTTATCGGCGGTATCGATTGTCGAGGAACTTCGGTTGTGCTAGGCTTTGCGTTGCGGAAATTAGCCTGGCCAAGCGCCACGCAAGTCCCAGCGTCGCAAACGTTCTCTCCTTACCGTTCCTCAATAGAGCTTTCCCGAGGGGGAAGAGTCTCTCCGGAGAAACCGAACGGACGGCTCGGGCTATTCGATAACCAGCTCCCTCGGAGCTTGGCCGTCAGAAGGAACTGGATAAGCCCATGTCCGGTACACAAACTGCCTCGAAGACCGAAAAAGAGACCGTCGAGATCAAACTCGCTCATTCCCCCGATTCCGACGATGCCTTCATGTTTTATGCGCTGGCGACCCATAAACTTTTGACGCCCGGCTACAAATACACTCACGTCCTTTCCGACATTCAGACGCTAAACGAAGCGGCCCTCACGGAAACTTACGATGTGACCGCCGTGAGCTTTGCCGCCTACCCGAGCCTGCGCGATAAGTATGTGCTGCTCGACTGCGGCGCCAGCTTCGGGGAAAATTACGGACCTATCGTGGTTTCTTCTAAGCCAATGAGAAGAGAGGATTTAGCTGGAAAGCGCATCGGCGTACCTGGCCTCAAGACGACTGCTTACCTCACACTCAAATTATTTGAACCAGGCTTTGAACCGGTTGTCATGGCCTTCGACAAGATCCTGGACGCCGTGAAGAACGATGTCGTCGAAGCCGGCCTGCTGATTCACGAAGGGCAACTACTCTTCCCGCAACTCGGCATGCATCGTGTCATCGACTTAGGAGTCTGGTGGCACGAACAGACCGGGCTTCCATTGCCACTTGGCGGGAACGCGGTGCGCCGGGCGCTGGGTCCTGCCCTGGGCTTACAAATTGCTAAAACTATCAAAGATAGCGTCGAATACGGCCTCGAACACCGCGAAGAAGCTCTGAACTATGCCATGCAGTTTGCCCGCGATATGGAGACCGAAATTGCCGACAAGTTTGTCGGCATGTATGTTAACCGCTGGACCCTCGGCTACGGCGAACGTGGCAAACAAGCAGTCAAAACCTTGATCGAACGTGGAACTGCGGCTGGTTTGCTCCCCGGCCCGCCGGATGTCGAATTCCTCAGCGAACAATAGAAAAACAAAAGACTTAGGCGATTTCGGAACCCTCTCCGAAGAGTTGCGAGTTAGTGGAATTCCGCAAGCTTTCCGTGCAACCAACCCTGTAATCAGGCCCGTTTATTTAACCATATAGTTAAATACAATGTCAGTGCGCCTGTTGCCGCACCGGCGTGAACCACAGATCCTGATAATCAAAACTGAAATCCGCAAGTGGTGAAACTGCGGCCATTGTGAAGTGGTCTATGCTGCCGTCCGGATTCAGCGTGAAGGTCACAAACGCGTCCTCGATGGTTCGGTCGCGCCAATGAGCCTTAAAGGTGTCGAACTGCCAGTGTTGCAGGTCGGCGACAGCGTTCGGTGTGTGATCCATGCTGAAGACGAGACCTGAACCTTCCTGCTTGATCGTGATCGGACCGTACCATGCGTCGCTGTAGATTCCCGCGAACTTTTCGAGGGGGAGGGACGGCTTCGAGTTCGCTGCGCGGCCTTTGCTGCTCGTCGCGAGCATCTCCTGCGCTTCTTTTTCTCCCTTGTCCGTCGCGGCCTTCATCACCGCCGTCCAGTCCGTCGGTGGCACACCAAAGTACGCGTCCAGAATATGAAAGAGGATGGACTCGAAAGCTGCGCCGCTTTCCGCGTTGGTGAAAACCAAGATGCCAAGGTTCTCTTCGGGTACGAGCATTACGCGCGTCACAAACCCAGAGACGCCTCCCGAATGTCCCACGAGTTTGCGCCCGTGATAATCCTGCACTCCCCAGCCTAGCGCGTAAGCGGCAAACTTCGGACGCAGCGCCGCCAAAGGCGACTCTGCACCTCCGATCGGGAGAAGCGTCTGACCTGTCCACATTTCGCGAGACTGCGCCTCGCTAAAGAGCCGCTCCTCACTCCCCGGAAATTTTCCATGGTTGAGTTGAAGCAAGAGCCACTTTGACATTTCCGCCACTGAGGAGTTGATCGCCCCCGCCGGCGCAGCGTTGTCTAAGTCCATAAACGGTACGACTTGCAGCTTCCCATCTACCTTTGAGTGTGGCCACGCATAGTTATCTCCGGGCTTGAACGCGGTTACGCTCAAGTTGGTGGTCGTCATTCCCAACGGCAGAAGAATCTTCTCGCGAATGTAGTCCTCCCAAGGCTTTCCCGTGACCGCCGGAATGATTTGCCCCGCCGCGATGTACATCAAATTGTCGTAGGCATAGTGGCTGCGGAAGCTCGAAGCCGGCTTCATGAATCGCAGTCGATAAATAATGTCGTCGCGCGTATAGGTCGTATGCGGCCAAAAAAGCAGGTCGCCTTCACCAAGCCCCATGCCGCTGCGGTGCGTCAGCAGATCGCGAATGGTCATCTCGTGCGAAACGTAAGGGTCATACATCTCGAAACCCTTCAGTCGCTCGTACACTTTGTCGTCCCAGGAAATTTTCCCCGCGTCCACCAGCGATGCCAACGCCGCGGAGGTGAACGCCTTCGTGTTCGAGCCAATCCCAAACAGCGTGTTCTCGTCGACCGGTGTAGCGTCTCCCAGCTTTCGAACGCCGTACCCCTTGGCGAGCACGACCTTGCCATCCTTCACGATCGCAATCGCAATTCCAGGCACATCGAACGTCTTCATGTCTCGAGCAACATACGCATCAAGGTCCGCGGGCGGGCCGCTCTGGGCGTGCAGGCAGGATGCAAACACGAGAAACAACACCGCGAATCGCGGGCAAAAGGAATGCGCGTTTTTCATTTGGATATTTCCGGTCCTTTCGATTTCGTCCGGGAGGATTAAATCACAAAGAGCGTTCTAAAGAGCGTGTTTTGTGAGGCGGCACCTCTCGTGCACCCTTCTTGACGCCTTCCTCTTAATCACTTAGTGTCTTTTCCTTGCGATGGTGTCCTCGATGAAAATACATGTGCATGTCTCTTGCACGGTGGCTGTCATGCTCACACTTTTGGCTCCTCTGTCGCGTGGACAGGCGGCTGCGGAATATCGCGACCATACGCAAGCGGCGGGAACTTGGCCGCTGCAAGCTGTCCGAGCCGAGCACGGCATGGTCGCCTCCGATGAGGAATTAGGCTCCCAGGCGGGTGTCGAAATTCTGAAGCGTGGCGGAAATGCCATAGACGGCGCCGTGGCGGTAGCGTTCGCGCTGGCCGTGGTAGAACCCGCAGCAGGAAACATCGGCGGCGGCGGTTTCATGCTCGTGCGTCTTGCGGATGGAAGAACCACTTTTTTTGACTACCGCGAAGTCGCCCCCGCCAAAGCCACGCGCGACATGTACATCAAGCCCGACAATACGCTCGACAAAGAGCTTTCCGTCATCGGCTATAAAGCCGTCGCAGTTCCTGGCACCGTCGCTGGCCTCGAACTAGCGCTAAAAACCTACGGCAAGCTGAAACTTGCCGACGTTATGGCGCCCGCGATTCATCTCGCGGAGGACGGTTTCCCTGTCAGCGAAAAACTTGCACGGCAATTGGACGGTGAACGCCCCGTGTTGCAACAGTTCACCGTAAGCCGCCGTATTTTCTTGAGTGACGGAAAAATGTTTCATGCTGGCGATACGTTTAAGCAGCCCGAGCTTGCCGCCACGCTGAAGCGCATCGCAAAAAATGGTGCGGCCGAGTTTTATCGTGGCGAAACCGCTCAGATGATTGTCGACGACATGAAGCGCATGGGCGGTCTCATCACTCTCGAGGATCTTGCGCAGTACCAGCCGAAAGTGCGTCAAGCGCTGCAGGCTAACTACAAGCTCGACGGCCATAAATGGGATGTGATCACCTCACCTCCGCCGAGTTCGGGCGGCGTGGCCATCATCGAAGCGATGAACATGTTGCAGGGTGTCCCGCTAAAGGGCTGGGACGATGCGCAAAGCGTGCACATGGTAGTGGAAACAATGCGGCGAGTTTTTGCAGACCGCGCCGCGTACCTCGCCGATCCCGATTTCTCCAAAGTGCCGGTCGAAGGCCTCACCAGCGATTGCTACGCCAAGGAACTGGTGGCAACCATCGACCCGCAACATGCTACTTCGAGTAAAGAAGTAAAGGCAGGCACGCCGCACGTCTGTGGAGTCTCCGCTGAGAATGATTCTGCTCCAAAAACAATCAGCCTTAATGATGGACCGCACACAACCCACTTTTCGGTGGTCGATGCAGCAGGCAACGCCGTTGCCAGCACGTATACGCTCAACAACAGCTACGGCTCGGGCGTAACCTCCACCGCCGGTTTTCTTCTAAACGATGAGATGGACGACTTCACTACGCAGCCCGGCGTCCCCAATGCCCTTTTCGGACTAATTCAATCCGAAGCCAATGCGATTGCTCCGGGACATCGCCCGCTCAGTTCTATGACGCCGACGATTCTTGTTCGTGACGGCAAATTGAGCTTCGTAACTGGTTCGCCCGGCGGCCCCACGATTATTTCTGCCACGCTGCTCAGCGTTTTAAACTGGATGCGTCTGGGGATGGACGCGCAGGCGGCCATTAACGCGCCCCGCTTCCATCACCAGTGGATGCCGGACGTGATCCTGATGGAAAAAGACTTCCCCGCAAGCCTGGAGTCTGCACTGAACGCACAAGGCTACCAAACGCGGCGTCGTGGGCACATTGGTTTGGTAAATGCCATAGGCATCGATCCGAAAACGGGTGAGCGCCTCGGCGCGGCGGATCCACGTGACAACGGCGCTGCCGTCGGCTATTGAAGGGTTTTTGTACGGACTGCCCGGCAGTTGTTCCGGCATTGTCCGGGGTCGGCGCCAGGCTTTTCATCTAAGAGCGGTGTGAACGGACTATGCGAAGAATCCTATCCACTTATATGTTCGTGTCGCGAAAATTGACCGCGGAGCTTCTAGGCCAAATTGCGGAGGCCGAGTTCGAGGCCGTCGAGATTTTCGGCACCCGCGGCCACTTCGATTACACCACCAAGCAGGAAATTCAGGCCATAGCCAGCGCACTCTCGCAACATGGGTTAACGCTCGCTTCCCTGCACGCTCCCACGAGCCGCGACTTGAGTGCAACCCGCGAAGGCGGCACACCGCTCTCTATCACCGAAGTGGAACGCGTTCGCCGCATCGAAGCCATGGACGAGTTGAAACGCGTGATTGACGTTGCGGAAGACTTGCCCTTTTCCAGGCTGATTCTACACATGGGCGGGGCGCGCGAGACCGCAGACCCGCGCAAGCGCGATGCGGCCTTCAGTTCGTTGGAGCATCTGGTTTTGCATGCGCATCATCGCGGCGTGACCATCGCCGTTGAGAACACGACGAGCGAAATGGGCGATCCCTCCTATTTGCGAGCATTCGTGGACGAAACGCGTTTGACCGGCTTGCGCTTTAACTTCGACATCGGCCACGCACACTTGGCCGACGGTCCGGAAGCCGAGCGCATCGAAAAAGGTTTCGCTCCTCTACGCGAACTGGCAGTCTCCGCACATATCCACGACAACCACGGCGAGAAAGACGAGCATTTGCCACCGTATGACGGCACGATCGATTGGGAATCCGCAGTCAAAGTTCTCAAGTCCGCGCCCGAAGCGGAACTCCCGTTCACTCTGGAGCTAAAGGAGAAGACCGGCCACGATGCTCCTTCCGCTGCCGAACAGCTAGTAGCAGCCAGTGCATCTCTCGACCGCTTCGAACGGGAGTGGAGTTAGGTCCGGCACGCGTCTTATCTTGACCATTATTCTGACTATGGTCTATAATATGGTCAGGTGAAGCAAATGCAAGAGATTGCCATTTCCGTGTTCAAAGCTAAGTGTCTCTCCATTCTCGACCAGGTCGAAAAGACCAAATCACCTGTGCGCATCACTCGGCACGGCAAGCCTATCGCCGAGGTAATTCCTGCCAAATCGCCCGCTATGGACCGTGCAGCTTGGATGGGTTCCTTGAGAGGTTCGATCGAGATACTGGGTGACATCATTTCGCCAGCAACCGATGAAGACGAGTGGGAGGTACTTCGCGATTGAAGTTCCTGCTGGACACGCATATCTGGCTTTGGCTCGTCGAGAGCCCTGAGCGTCTGGCCGATAGGACGGCCAAGGAATTGGCGGACCCAGCGAACGAGCTGTGGCTATCGCCTATTAGCACTTGGGAAGTTTTGACATTGTGTCGCAAGGGGCGCATTCGTTTGCCCCTAGATCTCGGCGATTGGCTACCACAAGCCCTAGCCGGCATCCAGCGTCACGCTCCACTTACGAACGAAATCGTGGTCGCGTCGCAATACCTGGCTCTCCACGCTGATCCCGCTGATCGCTTTATAGCCGCCACGGCGCAAGTGCTCGACCTCACCCTTGTCACTGCGGACCAGCGCCTCCTCGGCCTCGGCACTATCCGCACCATGGCCAATCGCTGAAATTATTGCGGGCCGCCGGATTGGCCCAATGTCTTCGCCGCTGATAAACTACCTTTTTGAACATCCACTGAAATAACGGACTATGACTATCATCACTATCGAGCAGGCTGGCAAGTACGACGGGCAGGAAGTCACGATTCGCGGCTGGCTCTACAACCTGCGCGAATCCGGCAAATTGATGTTCCCCATTTTTCGCGACGGCACCGGCATCATTCAGGGTGTCTGCGCTCTCAAGGAAAGTCCCGAAGCGTTTGAAGCGCTTAAGGGCTTGACGCAGGAATCGAGCGTGATCGTCACGGGCAAAATCCGTGCCGAACAGCGTGCCCCAGGCGGCTTCGAAATGGGGGTCAGCAAGATTCAGATCGTCCAAAAGGTGCCCGATGCCACGCCTTTTCCGATCCAGCTCAAAGAACACGGCGTGGATTTTCTGCTCGATCAGCGCCACCTCTGGATTCGCACGCCACGCCAAGCCGCCATTCTTCGCATTCGCGCTGAAGCCATCCGCGCCGCGCGCGAATTTATGGACGGCCAGGGCTATACCATCGCCGACGCGCCGATGTTCACGCCCGCCGCATGCGAAGGTACCTCCACTCTGTTCGAAGTGAATTACATTGACGATCAAAAAGCTTATCTGACGCAAAGCGGCCAACTCTATGCCGAAGCTATCGCCATGGCTCTCGGCAAGGTGTATACGTTCGGTCCCACGTTTCGTGCTGAAAAATCGAAGACGCGACGTCACCTCACCGAATTTTGGATGCTCGAGCCCGAAGCCGCGTACGTCGAGTTCGACGAAGTTATGGAGCTGGCCGAAGGCCTCGTCAGCGCGATCGTGCAAGGGGTCGTAAAAAACAAATCTCGCGAACTGGAAACGCTCAAGCGCGACGTCGCCAAGCTCGAAAACATCAAGCCACCGTTCCCGCGCATCAGCTACGAAGACGCTGTCGCGGTTTTAAACAAAGGCGGCAACCCCGCGAAATTCGGCGACGATTTCGGTGGCGACGAAGAAACTATCATCTCCAGCTCCTTCGATCGCCCCGTGCTCATTCACCACTATCCGACCGCCATCAAAGCCTTTCTACATGCAGCCCGATGCCGAGCGGCCCGAACTGGCCCTCGCCTTCGACATGATCGCGCCCGAAGGCTACGGCGAAATTATCGGCGGCAGCCAGCGCATTCATGATTACGACCTACTGTTGAAGCGCCTGCGCGAACACAACCTGCCGGAAGAGTCCTTTCAGTGGTACCTCGACCTGCGACGCTACGGCAGCGTGCCGCACTCCGGCTTTGGCCTCGGCCTGGAGCGCACCGTCGCCTGGATTTGTGGAACCGAACACATTCGGGAGGTCATCCCCTTCCCCCGCATGCTTTACCGCGTGTACCCTTAGTGCGGGGTAGCTGGGCGCCGCGATGGCGCCTCTCGCACGTTGTTTGTATTTGCTGTTCGAGTGACCTGTGCCTCGCGCATGTTTGCGAGTGGTGTGACTTTTCGTCTCTTCCCGGGACACGAGCCACGGATCACGGAACACGAGACTTACATGGCGCAAAAAGTCAGAATCATCGGCGTTCCCATGGACCTGGGCCAAAGCCGCCGCGGCGTGGACATGGGCCCTTCGGCGCTTCGGGGCGCCGGCCTTCAGGCACGCATCAAGCAGATCGGTGTGAACGTCGAAGACATCGGCAACCTCGAAGTGAAGCAGCCAGAAGAGATGCAAGTCGGCGAAAAACGCGCCAAGTATCTCCAAGAAATCGCTGAAACTTGTAGGGATCTCGCCACCACCGTCGAAAAATCTCTAGGCGAAGGTTTTCTCCCGCTTGTTCTCGGCGGTGACCACTCCATAGCCGCTGGCGTCGCTGCTGGCGTCGCTTCTCACTATCGCAAAGACAAAAAAGAAATCGGCTACCTCTGGCTCGACGCCCACGGCGACATGAACACGCCCGAATCCTCTCCATCCGGCAACGTCCATGGCATGCCGCTCGCCAGCATCATGGGCTACGGTCCCAGCGAGTTGGTTGATCTCATGGGTTTCAAGCCCAAAGCCGAACCCGGCAACATTGTCATCGTTGGCGCGCGCGACCTCGACGCTCAGGAACGTAAAATCGCGAAAAAATCCGGCATCCACGTCTTCACCATGCGCGACATCGACGAGCGCGGCATGCGTGAAGTCATGGCCGACGCTTTGAAATACGCGATGGATGACACCGCTGGCATCGCCGTCAGCCTCGACATGGACTTCGTCGACCCCAGCGACGCGCCCGGTGTCGGCACCCCCGTCCGCGGCGGCGTCACCTACCGCGAAGCGCACCTCGCCATGGAAATGATCGCCGACTCTGAAGCCATGGTCTCCCTCGAAGTCGTCGAAATAAATCCCATCATCGACGAACACAACCGCACTGCGCTCCTCGGCGTAGAGCTAGTCCTCTCCGCCCTCGGCAAAAAAATCTTGTAGTTGTGTGGTACTACGTTATCTAGGTGCGAACTTTTTTCGCTCGCGATTTTCCTCGAAGGCGGCTCTTCCCATTGGCCGGCGACTGTTTTCTTTTCGTCGCACGCGCTACGTCACTCACGTCTTCCGGCAGCTCGTCGCCGTCGATAGGTTCGTTGTCTTGTCCAGCGCGCGCAAGAATCCGCATCGTCTCCGCACGATTCGCTCGCAGCGACCTCGCCCGAAAATACTCTTCCGTTCTCAAGGCCGAAACCTTCTCTGCCACCGCGACATTGATGAGTTGATTCAACGCCACTCCTTCGGCCTCCGCCACCTTCCTAACTTCTTCCATCAGCGACGGCTGAAGCCGCAAAGCAAAATTGCTTCGCCTCATCTTGTTTTTCCTCTCAACTCCCTCAGTGCTTCCCTTGGAAGCATCACCCTGCAATCGAACCGTTCGCTTAACGGTGCGAAATCTGCTTGGTCGAAAGTAACCACGGCATCGGCGTTTCCATTTACCGCGGTTTCCAGCACCATGTCGTCTTTGGCATCGGACAACTGCGGCCGCCAGCGGTAAGAGAGCCGCACCGGTCTAGCCACCGACGTGATGTCGTCCAAAGCGCGTTCGACGTCCCGCCGCCCGATGCCGAAAGCAGTTAACTGGTCCGCTCTCGTAAGCACAGCTTCATATTCCAGCAGCAGCGGAACCGAGAGAAGCAGTTCGAAACGGTGGGTCAATGCACCTAGCAAAAGCTGGCGTGATGCTCCTCGGCTGCTCCTCAAGGCTGCGACCATAACGCTTGTGTCGAGCACGTAAGCCAGTACCACTCAACAATGATATTGCATGCAATATCATGCGTCAAGGGCGTGTGTTTCGCGGGGCCCTAAATCGAGGTGAGAGGGCCTGCGACCAAGCAGTTCTTCTAGCTAATTCGCAAGGCCTCCATTGGATCGATCCGCGAAGCCCTTCGCGCCGGCAAATATCCCGCCAGTGCCGCAACAGCGGTGAGAATCACTAGCATCCCAGCAAACGTCACCGGATCGCTCGACGTCACTCCAAACAAAAGTCCGCTCAACGTTCGCGCCAGCACCCACGAAGCCACGACGCCGACAACCATGCCAATCGCCGCCAGTCCCAGCGTCTGCAACAAAATACTTCTCTGCAGCGCCTCTGCCGATGCGCCCAGCGCCATACGAATCCCAATCTCCTGCGTTCGCTGGCTCACTGAGTAAGAAATCACCGCATAAATCCCCAGCGAAGCCAGCACCAGCGCAAATCCCGCGAATCCGCCAAGCAGCCAGACCACAAATCGCCGCGGCGACACCGCACGATCCACCATCGTTTGCAGCGTTCGCATGTTCGCCGTCGGCAAATCCGGCTCGATGGGCCGCAGCGCTTCTCGTAGCCTCGAAGCAAGCTCCGTCGTCGGCATCGACGTTCGCACCACCAGATCCACGGTCCCGTAATCCTGCGTCTGCCTCATCGGAATGTAAAACTCGTTACCTGCCCCTTCCTCGAGCGCCATGTGATGCACATCGCCCACGACGCCTACTACCGTCCGTTCGGGATTATCCGCCCGCACGATTTTTCCGATCGGATCCTCCCCGGGGAATAAATTCTTTGCCAGCGTCTCGTTGATAATAATCACGTTCAAAGCGCCCTTGGTATCTCGCTCCGTAAAATCGCGCCCCGCCTTCAAAGGAATCCCCATCGCATGAAAATATCCGTCGCTGATGATCCTCGGAAACCCATTCGGATAATTCTGCGGCGTGTACTGCACGCCTTTCGCCGCAACGCCCCAGCTGCGGTTGTGACCCAGCGGCAGCGAATCCGAAAGTCCCGCGCCCTCGACTCCTGGGATATCCATTACGCGATGCAAAGCCTCGGTGTAATACGCATTCTGCGACTCCTGCGTTTTGTACGAGGAGTTCGGATCAATTCGTAGAGCCGCCGCGCGCTCCGGCCGGAATCCCATATTCACATCCAGCACGCGCAAAAAGCTCCGTATCAAAAGCCCAGCGCCCACGAGCAGCACGCACGCTAGCCCGATTTCCGACACCACCAGCGCGCCTCGAATCCACGCATGCCCGCGTCCCTGGCTCGACCCACGATTCGAATCCTTCAGCGTGTCATGCAACTTCAAATCCTGCACTTGCAGCGCTGGTACCAATCCAAACAACAATCCGGTAGCAAGCGCGGCGACCAGCGTAAATCCCAGTACGCTGCCATCAATCCGCACATCGCTCAGCAGTGGAATGCTTACTGAAGTCAGATGCGCCAGCGCCCGCGTCCCCACAAACGCCAGCAGCAATCCCACGGCCGCCCCGCAGCACGACAGCACCAAACTCTCCGTCAGCATCTGCCCGATCAACCGCCCGCGCCCCGCTCCCATTGCCGTACGAATCGCAATTTCTTTTTTGCGCCCTGCTCCCCGCGCCAGCAAGAGATTCGAAAGGTTCGCGCACACAATCAACATCACCACACCTACGGCGCAAGCCAGCACCAGTAGCGTCGGCCGCAGTTGCCCACTCACGTGCTGCGCCAACCCAGAAACTTTCGGCTCAAAGTCGTTTCTGTCTTTGTGTTCCTGCTGCAACAGCTTCCCGAGTACGGTCGTTTCGGCCCGCGCCTGTTCCACGCTCACGCCAGGCTTCAGACGCCCAATAATCGCTACCGTATTCCCCTCGCGGTTCATCTCCGGCGACAGCGGCAGGGGCTCGAACATATCCACGCGGCTTCCCGGGGTAAACACCGTCGAAAAATCAAACGTCGCCGGCAACACACCCACTACCGTTACGGGTCCGCCATCAAACGACAAGGCTCGCCCTACGATGCTGGGATCCGCCGCGAATTTTCTCCTCCACAACCCATCGGTCAACATCGTGACGCGCGGCCCGTTCTGTTTGCATTCTTCCGCGCTGAACTGCCTGCCCACCTGCGGCTGCACGCCCAGCAGAGGAAAAAAATTCTGCGTCACCGGAACGCTCGTCAATCTCTCTGGTTGCCCGTCGCCAATCATCTTCGCGTCGCCGAGGCCATAGAACGCAAAGTAAGCGGCGAGATCCTCGTATGACTGGTTCCGCGCGCGCATATCGAGCAGGTAGTCGGACTGCGAGGTTTTCCCGGACATATCGTTCGTCTCGTCCTGGTGATTCGCGATCCACACTAGACGGCCCGGATCGCGAAACGGCAACGGCCGAAGAACGAGCGTGTTCACCACGCTAAAGACCGTGCAGCTTGCCCCAACCCCAAGTCCTACAATCAATATCGCGAACGCCGCGAACCCCTTATCCCGCCAAAGCGTACGCATTGCGTAACGCACATCCCGCCGGAAATTCTCCAAAAACGGCGTCCCACCATTCCCAGTTTGAGACACAACGGACCTCCCGCGACAATCCTGCACTTCTGTAGACGATGAAAGCCTCAGAAGGTTCCGTCAGTCCTAAAGATTTCTTCGATCTGAACTTTCGCCAAATCTCCGTTGCTACTCCAGCACGCACCCGCCACTTCCCCCGCGACAACTCCCCTTCTTTCCCCTATAACTAGGGACTGGCGCCCAAGCCCATAAACCGACGATTCCCATGACCCCCGACAAAAAACGACTACGCATTGGCGTCCTCTTCGGCGGCCGCTCTGGCGAACACGAAGTCTCCTTGGCCTCTGCAGCCTCAGTCATTCGCGGCCTCGACCCCGACAAATATGAAGTCGTGCCTATCGGTATCACCAAAGAGGGCCATTGGCTCATCGGCGGCGGGGCGCAAAAAATGCTCCCGGAAGTTCTACGCACCGGCCAGCGCGTCACCATGAGCGCCGATCCCACCGACGCCGCCTTAGTCCGCCTCGACGGCAGTGGCGGCGGCCAGCGCATCGACGTCGTCTTCCCCGTCATGCATGGCACCTTCGGCGAAGACGGCACCATCCAAGGCCTTCTCGACCTCGCCGGCCTTCCGTTTGTTGGCGCAGGCGTCCTCGGCTCCGCGGTCGCCATGGACAAAGACGTCGCGAAAAAGTTGCTGCAGTCTGCAAAAATTCCCGTCGTTCCCTGGCTCTGCATCCATCGCCACGATTGGGAACGCAACGAAAACATCGTCATCCATCAAATCGAAAAGGAATTCCCGTATCCGTTGTTCGTGAAGCCGGCCGCACTCGGCTCCAGTGTCGGCATGACCAAAGTCCATTCGCGCCAGGAACTTAACTCCTGCGCTGAATCTCGCCTCCGAGTTCGCCATGAAAATTCTCGTCGAGCGCGCCGTCAACGCCCGCGAGATCGAAGTCTCCGTTCTCGGCAATCACGATCCGCAAGCCAGCATCCCCGGCGAAATCGTCCCCCACCGCGAGTTCTACGATTACGCCGCCAAGTATCTCGAAGAAGGCACAAAGCTCCTCATTCCCGCGGATCTGAAACCCGCCCAGGTCAAGAAATTCCAACACCTCGCCGTCCTGGCGTTTCGCGCCCTCGAACTAAGCGGCATGGCCCGCGTCGATTTTTTCCTCGGAAAAGAAGGCGGAAAAATCTATCTCAACGAAGTGAACACCATCCCCGGCTTCACTTCCATCAGCATGTACCCCAAACTCTGGGAAGCCAGCGGCATCCCCTTCCCCCAACTCATCGACAAACTCATCGAACTAGCCCTAGAACAACACGCCGAAAAAGCTCGCACCAAATACGCCATCGAATTACCCGAAGGCTCCGCCGGCGCCCTCGAAGGCTAACCGCAGGAGTTCAATGCAAGGCTTCCTTTGGTTCGGCATATAATTACCATGCGAGTTGTAAAGGATATTCAGATGAAGCGACCATCCTCGCAAGTCATGAACCTCGGCCTACTTGCTGCCCTTAGCCTTATCTGTTTCCATCTGGTTTCTGGAAACGTGTGCAGCCTTACGCCCAGAAAGCTATGTGAATCAACTTTGAAGCACGATCTTCAGATGATGCGCGAAGCAATCGACGACTACACATTGGATGAGCAGCGGCCACCTCAGTCGCTGCAGGATCTGGTAGTAGCAGGATATTTGCGAGAGCTTCCGATCGACCCAATCACGCTCAAAGGAGACTGGGCGGCGCAAATCCGTGACATCTCGTTGAACTCAAAAGGGACGGCCCACGGCATCTACGATGTCCGCTCAAATTCAGGAAAAGACGCCAGCGATGGCACATCGCTTAACACTTGGTGAAACAACTGATTACCGGCCACGAACCACAAATCACCACAGCGATCCGTTTTTCTACTCACTATTCACTACCCACTACTCACTTTCATCCAAACCTAGCCATCGCGCCCAGAAAAGGTTAATTTAGATACGCTCAACATACGTTCAATCTGCCTCGCAGGGCAGGAGACCACTGAATGTCACTTCTCGAACCGCCCCCGGACGTACACAAAAAATCTCGGGCCATGATTTTTACGATGACGGCGGCTTTTATCATCGCCATCATCGCCGTCTGGTTCTGGCTTCGTTTTTATCCTGAGAAAAAAGCCACGGAGCAATTCTTCAACACCGTCGTCGCCGGCGATATGGACACTGCTTACAAGCTATGGAAACCCGCGCCCGGCTCCAGCTACAAATTCCAGGACTTCGTCGCCGACTGGGGCCCCACCGGCTACTACGGCCCCGTAAAAAGCTACAGCATCCTTAAAGCCAAATCGCCAAACGGCTCAACCACCAGCGTCGAAGTCCGCGTAGCCATCAGCCCCTTCTCGCCCATGCCCATCGCCAACAACGACCCCGAAAAAAGCCAAAAAACAAAAGTAGTCAACGTCTGGGTCGACACCAAAGACAAATCCTTCAGCTTCCCGCCATAGAATTCATTCTTCGCTTGCTAGTGGCACAGCCAATCTTGGCTGTGCGCCTCATCTCAAGTGGCTCCAAAAAAACCGCACAGGCAGGATTGCCTGTGCCACAAAAGCACCGTCATCCGGTTTGACGTTCACCGCCGAATGTCCTCCAACGCATGCTCCAATTCCTGCGGACTAACACTCGCCGTCCCCAACTTCCCCACCACCACTCCCGCCGCCGTATTCGCCAAAACCGCCGCATCCGCCAGCGACGCCCCCGCCGCCACCGCCAGCGAAAGCACACTCAAAACCGTATCCCCCGCTCCGGTCACATCAAACACCTGCCGCCCCGTGGCCCCGCGCTCCACGCCGCTCTGCCCCACCCGCGCGTAAGTCACCTCAAAACTAGTCGCCGGAATCTGCAAATACCGCGGCGAAGATTCTTCGATCACGCTCATGCCTTTTTCCCCGCGCGTAATCACGACCGCGCCGCACCCAAAGTGCGCCAGCAACGCCCGCCCTGCCTCTTCCACAGATTTTTCATCCCCGAGCGATCGCGTCACAAAAAATCCCGCTTCCTTCGCATTGCACACAATCGCCCGTGCCCCACGATACGCATACAAACGCGAAGTCTTCGGTTTCACAAAAACTGGCACCTTCAACTGATGCGCGGCGCTCAAAACACGGTCCGCAAAATCATCTGTGATCAATCCTTTGTCGTAATCCGAAAGCACCAGCGCATCCAAACTCTTCAGAGCGTTGAACAGCACTCCCAAAAGTTTCTTCTCCGTCTCGGGCCGTAGCGCCTCCCGCCGTTCCTGATCCACGCGCACCACTTGCTGGTGCCGCGCAATTATCCGAGTCTTAACGGTGGTCACTCGCTTGGTATCAGGAACCACTCCCTTTTCAACAATCCCCTCCGCACGCAAACATTTCTGCAAAGCCCGCCCGGCCTCGTCCGTCCCAATCGCCCCAAACATCTCGACGAGCGCTCCCAACGCCTCCAAATTCGCCGCCACATTCCCCGCCCCACCCAAACACTCGCTCTGCGAAACAAAATCCACCACCGGTACCGCCGCCTCCGGAGAGAGCCGAGTCGCCGTCCCCCACAAATATCTATCCAGCATCAAATCCCCTAGCACGCCGATGCGCTTCCCGCGCAGCTTGGGAATCAACCTCTTCAATCGTGGAATGGATTCAGAAATGTTCGTCGGCATGCGCGCCCGTGGCTTTCTCGTCCTGATTAGAGTTCTGGATCGTTGAATGATTGTGATTTCGGATTGGCCATCAACTTCCTGCTAGCCACTACTCACTATTCACTACCCACTACTCACTTCGCCTCTTCAACCTTTGCCTCTTCCGGCAGCATCACCGGAATGTCATCGCGCACCGGATACACTCGTCTGCACGTCTCACACTTCAACCCCAGGCCGTCCGGCGTAAGCGTCACCGGCGTCTTGCAAATCGGACATACCAAGATTTCCAGCAACTCTTGCGAAATCGCCATGTGCTTCTCCAATGGAATCTTCAACTCACCGCTTCCAACCGAACGGTCACTTTATCAAGCGTCTCCGACACGAGCAACCCGAGTGGGACAGGCTTTCAGCCTGTCCTCCGGAACCTCTCGCCCGCAAAACCAACGAATTCCGCGAAGAAAATTGCTGCCAATAATAAGACAACAGGATCAATCGGGTGCCGATACCGCAGATCCGCATGCGTCAAATAATACAAACAGGGAAAAATGACGGGAAAGACCGCCAGCGGGAAGACAGGGACTCTTGCCAATCCCTCCGCTCCGTTGTTGCTCTCTTTCGTCTCTGCGTCACCTCTGAGCACTCTGCGTCTCTGCGTTGTCTTTTTCTTTCCTATCCATAACACGACAGTGCCGAACAATGCGCCAACCGCGGTCAAAAAGCTGGTAAGCAAAACCCCACGTATCAACCAAGAATCCGTCTCCCGAAAATTCTTGACCGGCGCTTCCGTCCCCATCCAAAAATCCACAAACTTTCTCCCCACCAAGTCCATCTCCAGCTCTGGATGCGCCCTCATAAAAGAAGTCGCCAACTCCCACTTCTCCGCCATATATCCCGTCTCGCCAAGCTGCGCATATCTCCGAGCCTCTTCCGTTCGCGTGATCGACCTCCTCCCGCCCCGCGCGTGCTCATCAAAAATGTCGTTGTTCCCTAGCCACAATTCAAACGGCAAATTCGAGCGCACTGGAATGAACCGATGAAACGCGACGTAATTACGCACGGTCCACGGCAAGCAGCACAGAATGGCTACACCAACCGCCAGCGCCGCGCGCTTCCAACGCATTCCGCTTTCCCCGCGTCCGCGAAACGCCGCCCACCCCAGCAAGAATGGCAGCAGCAAGCCCAGCGCCGGATTCGTCATCAGCGCCAATCCCCACAAAACTCCGTACACAACCCAATCTAGCCATTTCTCCGACTCTGCTAGCTCCAAAGTCGCCCACAAAATCAAAGCCGCGAGAAGCGCTGACAGCGACGTATCCCAAATCCACTCGAACGGCATCATCACGCCACTCGGAAAAAGAGCCCAGAGCCACGCCGCTCCGGCCGCCACTCCCAATCCGCCGACCCTCTTTCCGGCAAAGAAAATCGGCACACACGCCGCCGCCGAAAAAAGAATGTTCAGCGCAACGCAAACAAAAAAAGCCCGCGCCGTAAAAACTCCAAGCGACTTGAACGTCGCCGCAACAATCAACGGATAAACCGGCGCCAGCCAAGCCGTCGGCCCCGTCTCCGTTCGAAACACATCGCTGAAACCCTTGCCCTGCGCGAGCGCATACGCAATATTCCCCGTTTCCTGCTGAAACGGCACATTCCCCAATACCCCCGGCGCAATCTTCCGCGCCTCGTTCCAGGCGAATCCCAAACGCACACCCAGCGCCACAATCACGATAAGTGCAAGCGATGTCGCTGCCTTCTGCAATGTCCCCCTCATCCTAGTTGCATCACTTTTTCACGTCGCATTCATCATCTCTTTCGTCCGCAAACAATCTACTGGCTACTACAAACTGTGACAAGCGCGCGTAACAATTTCACGCTACAATGGGAGGGTTATGCTCACAGTCAATAACATCTCCATGCGGTTCGGACCCCGGGTCCTCTTTGAAGACGTCACCTGCACCTTCATGGCCGGGCGCCGTTACGCCGTCACCGGCCCTAATGGCGCCGGCAAATCCACATTCATGAAAATCCTGACCGGCGAACTCGAGCCGACAAAAGGCTCGATCACGCGCCCGAAGAAAATGGGCGTCCTGCGTCAGGATCAGTTTGCGTTCGATCAATTTCGCGTGATCGATACCGTCATCATGGGCAACGCCTCGCTATGGAAAGCGCTCGAAGAGCGCGACGCGCTCTACGCCAAGCCCCACGAAGAGCTAACCGACGCCGACGGCATGCGCCTCGGCGAACTCGAAGGCGTTGTCGGCGAAGAGGGCGGCTACACCGCCGAAGCCGACGCTGCCACGCTGCTCGACGGCCTTGGCATCGAAAGTTCGTTGCACGAACGCAAAATGGGCGAGCTCCAAGGCGGCCAAAAAGTTCGCGTGCTGCTCGCGCAAGCGCTTTTCGGCACCCCCACTGCCCTGCTGCTCGACGAGCCGACCAACAACCTCGACCTCGATTCCGTACACTGGCTGCAACGCTATTTGACCGAGTACGAAGGCGTGCTCATCGTGATTTCGCACGATCGCCATTTTCTCAATAGCGTTTGCACGCATACCGCGGACATCGACTACGAAACGATCATCATGTATGTCGGCGGGTACGACGACATGGTGGTAGCAAAAACGCAGGTTCGCGCGCGCATCGAATCCGAAAACGCCAACCGCGAAAAGAAAATCGCCCAACTCAACGATTTCATTGCGCGCTTCTCCGCCGGCACGCGTTCCGCGCAAGCCACCTCGCGCAAAAAAGAAGTCGAGCGACTGCAAACTACCGAACTGGCGCGCTCGAACATCCAGCGCCCGTACATCAAGTTCGACATGAAGCGGAACTCCGGGAAGCATCCGCTGGAAATCCGCAGCGTCGAAAAGTCCTACGACGACCTGAAAGTGATTCCGCGCTTTTCGGCCTCGGTGGTTCGCGGCGAAAAAATTGCATTAATGGGCCGCAACGGAACCGGGAAAACCACGCTGCTAAAATCGCTGGTTCTCAACGCTCCCGGCTTCGTCGAGGACGAAGATCGCCAGTTCAAAATCGATGGCGGCGAAACCAAGTGGGGCCACGAAGTGGCCGTCGGCTACTTCGCGCAGGACCACGGCGAATCGATCACCAAAGGCATGACGGCCATCGACTGGCTCTGGCAGTTCGATCCGAGCGCCAATCAACAGGAATTGCGCGGGCTGATGGGCCAGATGCTTTTCAGCGGCGAAGATGCACTGAAACCGACTCGAGCTCTTTCCGGCGGCGAATCGGCGCGGCTGATTTTCTGCCGCTTGATGCTGCAGAAGCCGAACTTTCTGGTGCTCGATGAGCCGACCAACCACCTCGACTTGGAATCCATCAACGCGCTGAACATTGCTTTGCAGCGCTACGATGGAACCGTGCTGCTTGTGACTCACGACCACGATGTGATCGATGAAGTTGCGACGCGCATCTGGCATTTCCACGACGGCAAGATCGAGGACTTCAAAGGTCCGTACGAAGAGTTCGCCGCCTATACCGAGCAGAAGAATCAGGCTCTTGTCAGCGCCGCCGCGAAAAAGGGGCGCTAGCTGGCACCCGGGAATTCTTCCAAATACGTCGCCTCTCCGACTAGCTCCAGCTTTGCGCCTTTTCCGATGATTGAAATGACATTGCTCCAGGACTGCAATCGCAGTTCGATCTTGCCCACAACATTGAGAGAAATAGGAATTTCGTTCTCGTAGACAGTGCCGTCCACGGAGATTTGACCTTTGTGCAGATCGGCGGGCCACTCCGAGAATGAGCCTTCAACCACAGCACTGTTGATCGTCAGATTGCCTTCCTGAGTCCAGCCGCTACCAGGATCAATGCCAACTCTGCCTTCCGACTCATGAATGTAGAGATGGGAAAAATGCAAGACAGCGTGCCCGTTGTCGAGGGACAAAGCTTCGAGCACGGAATCATGAATTTCGATGGCTCGATTTTTTTGTCTCTCAGTCACTGGACGCTGTCTCCTTTCCTCATTGCATCCAAGAGGACGGGCTGAAGCCCGTCCCTACGGTTTCGTGGCCTTGTCGATGAAGGTGGCGATGTGGTCGTGGAGGCTGACACGATCCTCGTCGTGGAGGTACATCATGTGGCCGGCGTTGTAATAATCGAGTTTGACGTTTTTCTGGAGGTCGGCGGGCAGGCCGAGGTGCTCCATGGTGAATTCGGTGGCGAAGAACGGAGTGGCCATGTCGTAGTAGCCGTTTTCCACCTGCACGAGCAGCTTGGGGTTGGTGACCATGGCTTGCGCGAGATCGCCCTCGACGTTCGGACCGCTGGGGAAAAACCCTCCGCGGCCGCGAGAGCTACGCGTGAAATTCCAGCCGCCACCTCCGCCGCTGGTGTTGTGGTAGATCTTGTCTTTGCCGAACTTGAGTTCGTCGTGATTGTAGGAATTGACAAGCGCGGTGTACGCACCGCCAACGGCAGGCCCTTCCGGATCGCCCTGGGCGTTTTCTTCGAGCAGATCGAACGTGTAACCGCTGAAGCGGGCGTCAATGCGGCCCGTGGTGAGGCCGCGGCTGCGTTGGAGTTCGGCCATGAATTGAGAGAGATTTACGCGGAGATCGGCTTTGCTGAGGTATTCCTCGTTAAGTCCGGTGAAATAGGAAAGTTTTTTTGCGACGGCGGCTTTTTCAGCGGCGGAAAGTTCGGCGCCTTTGAAAAGCGCTGCGGCGTAGTCGCCTTGCGCGTACTTGCGGGCTTCTTCGATGAAGGCCGGCAAATCGGCAGGGCGATCCTTCAAGACCTTGTGATACCAGGCGACGGCGGCGTAGCTCGGAAGATAGTAGATGTAGGAACGATCATCGCCGGTGGGAAAGGTGATGGTCGAAAGGTCGAGCACGGAAGAGATGAGAACGATGCCGTTGAGATGGACGCTGTCGTGCTGCTGCAAATAATTTCCGAGAGCGGCGGAGCGGAAGGTGCCGTAACTTTCTCCGATCAGGAATTTGGGGGAGTTCCAGCGATCGTTGCGGCTGAGATAGGTGACGATGAATTGTGCGAAGGCTTCGACGTCTTCGTCGACTCCGTAGAAATCTTTTTCCGTGGCTTTGCAGACGGCGTGGCTGTAGCCAGTGCCCATGGCGTCGATAAAGACAAGATCGGTTTTGTCGAGCAGGCTTTCACCGTTATCGACGAGTTTGTAGGGAGCAGGCGCGGTGAAGCTGCCGTCAACAGTCCAGGCGCGGCGCGGGCCGAAGGCGCCCATGTGCAGCCACATAGTGGCCGAGCCTGGGCCACCGTTGTACAGGAAAGAGACGGGGCGCGTGGTGAGATCTTTTACATCGCTTCGCGTGTAGGCCGCAGAATACAGAAGGCCGGTTGGTTCGCCTTTGTCGTTCTTGAGAAGAGTAGTGCTGGCGGTCGCTTTGTAAGGAATGACCTGGTTGCCGATTTTTATGGTGTGATCGGTTACGGAAGATTCTTCTTTCGTGGCCGCGGCGTCGCACTTGTCCGGCGCCTTGGCTTCTGGCGCGCGTGCGGCGCCTTCGGGCGCTTGCGCGGCTAAGCGCGTCGCCTGTCCCGAGCACAAGAAAAACATCGCGGCAAAAATCCAGAAACACTTTTTCATTGTGTTGTCCCCCACCTGTTGAGTTGGATTGTCCTGCATCCCCTGAATCCCGCGGGATTGTATGTTGCCGGGGCGGTGGAGTCAAAGCTAGTCGAAGTTCCGACCCAGTAGGGACCTTCGATCGACAATTGAGAGTTGAGGGTTCAACCCAGGACGGGCACGGCGTGCCGTGCCCCTACCCTGGAAGCTGAGAAATGGAATCTGCTGGGGCCTGTGGCTCGGTGGAGGACTCTGCGCAGGCGCAACCTTCCAATGGTTCCGAAATCCCTTCTTAGAGCTTTCTAATCCTTGAGGTGAGCAGAATCGGATGGCTGACCAAAATTAGAAAGGACCGCGCCTTCGAGGGCGGCGATGAGAAGAACGGCGAGGGGAGGGAAACTACCCGTCCCGCCCCTGGGTACCGGCCAATTTCGCTCCTGCTCGCCGTACAACGTCGTGATGCTAGAGACTAGCGCTGGCCAGCGCTGTCCCCTTTTATACAGTCAAGAAGAGGTGTTCTTGGTAGGGTGAGAGGGGTCGCGAAACGACCCTCTCGAGCATATCGAGGGGGTGTTTTTGGCCCGACTATGAAATCACAAAAACCGAAGAAAAATGGAAAGGCCGGCGTTTTCAACCCGCAAGGGTTTCTCGATACAGCCGGAGTGGCGAGAAAAATTGCCGAATACCACAGGCGAGAATCGATCTACACGCAGGGGGACGCCGCGGATAGCGTGATGTACGTGCAGAAAGGCGGAGTGAAGCTATCGGTGGTGAATGGGTCGGGGAAAGAAGCGGTGGTGGCGATGTTTGGCCCGACGGATTTTTTTGGCGAAGGCTGCATGGCGGGACAGACGATCCGGATGGGAACGGCGACGGCGATTACTCCATCGACGATTCTGGTGATCGAAAAAGCCGAATTGCTGCGCGTACTGCACGCGGAGCAGGAGTTTTCGGACCATTTCATCCGATACATGCTGGCGCATAACATCCGGGTGGAAGAGGACCTGGTCGATCAGCTGTTTAATTCAAGCGAGAAACGGCTGGCGCGGACGTTGTTGCTTTTGGCGCGATATGGGAAGCAAGACCAGCCGGTGCGTACATTGCCGAAGGTTTCGCAAGAGACGCTAGCGAGCATGGTTGGAACGACGCGTTCACGCGTGAATTTCTTCATGAACAAATTCAGAAAACTGGGCTTCATCGAATACAACGGGAAGATCAAGGTCAACAAGTCCTTGCTGACAGTAGTCTTGCACGAGTAAGGCGACACGCGCCTCTCCGACAAGCGGAACGCAATTCAGTATTTGATAGAACAATGCGGCGTTCGAAGCGCCTCTAAGTTGCGCATTTCTTGGGCTGTCACGCGGCGATTCTTCCGCGGATCACGGATTCACTGGAAATCGAATGTCTTTGCCAAAAGTATTACCCCTCACAGAAACCGAAGCAGTCATTGAGTTGCCGTCTCTCGTATTGGAAGAGCGGACTGTCTCATTGACGCCTATCCCGCCGCGATCCGTGCTTCCCAACAGGATTGCGGTCGTCGGGAACTATCTTCCGCGACGATGCGGAATCGCGACATTTACAACGGATCTGTGCGATGCGTTGCATGCGGAATATGGAACGACGGAACTGCTGGCGCTTCCGGTTAACGATACGGAAGAGGGCTATGCGTATCCCGCGAGAGTGCGATTCGAGTTGTCTGAAGACAATCTGGCCTCCTACCGGCAGGCTGCGGACTTTCTGAACTTCAGCAACGTCGATCTGGTCTGCCTTCAGCACGAGTACGGAATCTTTGGGGGGCCGGCTGGCGCGCACATTCTGGAGCTTCTGCGGCGCCTGCGGATGCCGTTCGCGACGACATTGCACACGGTACTTCGCGAGCCAAACCCGGACCAACGCCGGGTGATGGAAGAGATTGCGACGCTCTCGGATCGCTTGATTGTAATGAGCCAACAGTCCGCGGAGATACTGCAGGAAGTGTTTCACGTTCCGCCCGATAAAATTGATTTGATCCCACATGGCATCCCGGATTTGCCGTTCACGGATCCGAGCTTTTACAAGGACGGATTCGGAACGGAAGGAAAAGAGGTTTTGCTGACGTTTGGGCTGCTCTCGCCGAATAAAGGGATTGAAAACGTAATTAAAGCACTGCCAGAAATTCTGGCGCGGCACAGTAATGTGGTTTACATGGTTTCTGGAGTGACACACCCGCACATATTGCGGCGGGAAGGCGATAAATACCGGCAGTACTTGCAGAATTTGGCGAAAGAGCTGGGCGTGGAAGCGAATGTAATCTTTCGCAATCGATTTGTGAGTCCGGAGGAGATGGTTGAATTGATCGGCGCGGCGGATATTTATATCACACCTTACAAGCATAAGGCGCAGGTCGTTTCCGGGACGCTGGCGTATGCGTTGAGCGCGGGAAAAGCAATTATTTCGACGCCCTACCTGCACGCCGTCGAGCTTCTGGATGAGGAGCGCGGCGCGCTTGTTCCGTTTGATGACCCGGAAGCGATTGCGGCAAAAACGGTTGAGCTTCTGGACAACGCGACGGCCAGGCACGCCATGCGGAAACGGGCTTATTTGTACGGGCGAGACATGGTCTGGAGCCGCGTGGCGCAGAAGTATATGAAAAGCTTTGAACGGATTTACAACGAGCGGCTGCGAAATCCGCGCGCTACGTTTTCGGCGCGCAACACGGAAAAGAATCTCGACCGGCTTCCGGCCATCAGGCTGGATCATCTTTATCGAATGACGGACCACACGGGAATGGTGGAGCACGCAGTTTTCGTGGTGCCGAACTATCCGGAAGGCTATTCGACCGATGACAATGCCCGCGCATTGATCGTGACCACACTATTGGAAGAGATTGGAGTTCACGCGCCGGCAAACTCGGCGGATCTGGCTTCCCGTTATCTGGCTTTCCTGTGGCATGCGTTTGATCCCGCGATTAAGCGCTTTCGAAATTCGCTGACGTACGAAGGCCAATGGCATGAAACGGAACACTCGGAAGATAGTCATGGAAGAGCCCTTTGGGGTTTGGGAACCGTTCTAGGGCGATCCAAGAACGCGGGATTGCGCGGAGCGGCTGGCCGCATGTTTGAACTGGCCGTGCCCACAGCTGTCGAATTTAAGAGCCCGCGTGCTTGCGCTTTTGCGTTGCTGGGAGTGCAGGAGTATCTCGACTCGTTCCCAGGGGATCGCGCGGCGCTAGGTGCTTCGGACGCGCTAGCCAACCGGCTGCTGAGTTCCTATCGTGCACACCGAACTGAAGATTGGAAGTGGTTTGAAAATAGTCTTGCCTACTCGAATGCGCGATTGCCGCAGGCTTTGCTGCGAGCGGGAGCACGCGCTGGAAATGAAGAAATGATGTCGGCGGGACTCGAAGCGTTGGACTGGCTGGTGGCGCTGCAGCGATGCGAGGTAAAGGGCCACTTCGTGCCCATTGGTTCGCAGGGTTTTTATTCCAAGACAACCGAGAAGGCCCGCTTCGACCAACAACCGGTGGAGGCGTGCGCGGCCGTGTCGGCGTGCCTGCAAGCCTATCAGGCGACCGGAAAGGGCCGCTGGCGCAAAGAAGCCTGGTCCGCGTTCAATTGGTTCCTGGGAGACAACGATCTTCAAATCGCGCTCTATGATCCCGCGACAGGCGGTTGCAGGGACGGTCTGCATCCGGACCGGGCCAACGAAAATCAGGGAGCGGAGTCTACGCTGTCGTTCCTGATGGCACTGCTGGAAATGCGTCACGTAGAAGAAAACGACGGTACGGGAAAATAGATCTGTAGCAAGGTGCAATGGTTTTAGAAATGAATCGAAATTGCGGGAGTGCTCTTCCATGAATGTAATCACAATCCCCACGAAGCCCAAGATGAACCAATACGAAACGCTCTTTGAGCGGCATCCCGGCAACCCGATTTTGACGGGAAAGGATTGGCCATATTCGATCAACAGCGTGTTCAACGCCGGCGCAACGCTTTTGCCGGATGGTTCCACGTTGCTGCTTTGCCGTGTGGAGGATCGCCGCGGGCTATCACACCTGTGCGCGGCCCGTTCGGTGAACGGCGTGGATGACTGGCAGATCGACAACGAACCAACACTTGTGCCCGACGCGGAGCGCTACCCCGAGGAAATATGGGGCATTGAAGATCCGCGAATTACCTTTGTCCCGGAACTTAAAAAATACGCCGTGGCTTACACGTCGTATTCCCGTGGCGGTCCTGGTGTTTCGCTCGCATTAACGAGCGACTTCAAGAGCTTCGAGAGGCTTGGCGTGGTTATGTCACCGGACGACAAAGATGCAGCGTTGCTTCCGCGAAGAATCAATGGGTTTTGGGCATTGATCCACCGGCCGATGACTCCACTCGGAGCTCACGTGTGGATTTCTTACTCACCCGACATGCGTTACTGGGGAAATCACAAGCTCATGCTGGAAGCCCGCCGGGGCGCCTGGTGGGATGCGAACAAGATTGGTATGTCGCCGCCGCCGATTGAAACGCCGAGAGGCTGGCTGATGATTTATCACGGAGTGCGAAGGACGCCTTCGAGCTCGATCTACCGGCTGGGGCTGGCGCTCTTCGATCTTGAACAGCCGGAGAAATGTCTGATTCGCGGGGATTCCTGGATGTTTGCGCCCGAGGCAGAGTATGAACGGCACGGAGATGTGCAAGATGTTGTTTTCCCCTGCGGGTACACGGTGGCGGCGGACGGGGATACGATCAACCTCTATTACGGCGCAGCGGATTCAAGTATTGCTTTGGCGCATGGCAGCATTCGTTCGCTGCTGACTTGGCTGGATGCCAACGGGCACGCGGAACATGCGAATGACCGGCGGCATAAATAGTGATAGTGAATAGAGAGTAGTGAGTAGCGGCAGCTGCGAGAACTGTTTGTCGGGAGGTCTGGGATCGCAGCCGGCCGTTTACTTCAATTTGCCTGAGGGCAGAATTGTTGCAAGGAATGATCGCGGTGCTCCGGCCTTTTACAGATGGCCTCGCGGAAAGTTGAGTGCAGTGATCCGCGGGGATACTCGCCGAAATATATTTCTGGACAATAAACGTTGGAAAATAAAAAATTCGCCGGGATTAGGAAAAATCCCGGCGAATTGGTCACTTCCAACTATTAGTTAGAACCGCGTTTGGAATCGTTGACTGGTGAATGCTTCTCCAGAACACCAACGAGATGACGGCCTGTTTCCGGAACGCCAGTATGTTCGCCACGAACGATTTCACTAGCCTTCATGGGGCGGCCATAAACGTCGGCACTGGCGTCATCGTCTGGGCGAATCGTGGAACCTTCGAGAGAAACTCCAGCAAAAATTCCCTGTGCGCGTGAATAGCTGAGGATCTCAGCGCGCATCCAAGCGTCGGTATCCGCGGAGGCGGTGCGCCCCTTTGGTCCTGCGGCAACGGAAGCATCACCGCCCAACTTCACTTTGCTGCTGAGGATGGAGTCCATACCGCGGGCATTCATGACCAACAGAATCAAGTCTGTTCCTTCTCCGCCAATCTGAAAGCCAATGCTGGCGCCTTCGAGAGCGTACATCGCCGGGGCTCCCCATGCTCCGCGGAAGTGCTCGCCGGTGCGGCAAACCATGGCGCCGCGTCCGTACTCAGCGCCGACTCCGAACGCCAATTTCTTGACGGACGGAATTACGATGACGCACTCGGCCTTGTTCAAAAGATCCTGAGGAATGTCATCTGGCACGTGGAGAACTTCTGACATGACAACGCCGCATTCTTCAAGGCGTCTTTGCTCCTTGTTGAGTTTCTCGGCGTACACTGCACCTGCTACGAGCGTAAGACATGCTGCTGTAACCAAAAATTTCTTCATCACTGACCTCCGATGGTCAAAACATCTCTTCTAATTTTTACTTCTACAAAATCCGTGGTTGAAGAACCTTCAACACAATTCCGTTTGCGAGAGGGTGATGCGTTACCCGACTCTCAGGCGGGCATTCTGCAGATTCGAACTAAGAACTTTTCTTGCTCCCAACGACCAGCAAAGCAATTCCGCCGACGAGCGCGAGCCCGCCAAGAATCGGCGAGATAGGAACTCTTTTTTGTGTTTCTGCCGTGACATGCATTGGCCCCACATCCAAAACATGGTCGCGACGGGTGTAATCAAAGCCCTGATACGCGAGAGCCAGCGCACCCAACACTACCAATACAATTCCAGCGATGGAGATTGGTTTCATATTTTCGACTTACAAGTCAGAAAGCTATCCTTCGGCCCTGAATGACCCTGAGTAGAGGTTTCAGGACGACCCAAGCCCAAAAAATGTCGAAGAACCCAACGAGCGAGAAGGAAGTTGCTATCCGCAAGACGCAAAAGAATGAATCTAACTACCGAAACGCCCAGAACTACTGATCCCGTTTTGCCTTTTTCGAAAAGACAGTTATCAGCCGAAACCATCAGGCGGAAGCGAATGGGGGGATCCGCGAAACAGTGCTCAGGCTGCCCTGCAATAAAGAATGTTAGACGAGTTGAGAAATGGCGTCTGTCCAGTTGTGCACACATCTGTATTTCGTTCCATATTGGGATTTTGACTGATTGGGGGCGAAAGGTAGCAGGGGGAGGGAATCTGGTTATTGGGCCGCAAATATTAGGAAATCGTTCAGCGTGGTGAGGGCGGTTGGATGGATGAAGATACAATTTCGCGGGCACGGACGACGTAGCGGTTCGGAGCTGGGCCAATGAAGTCAAACGGGTAGCACGTTATGAGCGTCAAGGTGCGGCCGCTTGTTGCTTTCAGGACTTCGACGGCGCTGGCCGGGACGACTTCTGTGGATTCCACAAGGTACTGAAAAGCACCATCGGATGTTTTGAGAGTGATGGCGTCGCCTACTCGAATATTGCGGAGCGGGCGGAAAAAAGTGTCTCGGTGGCCAGCGAGAACAACATTGCCTGGGGTTCCGGGCAAAGCCGTTTCGGGTATGTGGCCGACGGCGCGCCGCAAAATAGTGTGAGAATCGCCCTGAACGACGATGGCTTTCAGCTGAAGACGCGGGACCTGAATCTCGCCAACTACGCCGCCTTCCACGAGGGGAGCAGGCGGTTCTTTGATGCTGGCGTCTTCGAATTTGGATTGTTCGTGGGTCTGAAAAGCGTGAGCATCGACGACGACATATCCGGCATAGCCCAGGGCGACAAGGCCGACAGCCATAAAGAAGTAAGATCCTATGCGGGAGATGTAGGCACTTAGTCGCAAGGGGCGAGCTGCGCGGCTAGCCGACTTCATGGCGCACCCTTGCCGGATTGAGCGGAAAAATGGCTTGCGTCCACGGCAAAATAGCCAGGGCGATAGCGGACGCGAAGGTTGCCACGACCGGGAGCGGATACTTTTACCAGGATTTTCCGGAAGGAAGCGTCGTTGGCTGATTTTTCCGGCGCAAAGCCGAGCGTGTACTGATCGCGGAGATCGCGGGCGATGAGAGCCGAGATACTTGCAATGGTTTCCTTGGAGCTGGGAGAGTAGGAGAGCCCGCTGGTGCTCTTACTGAGTTTGCGAAGTGCGCCGGGATTTTCTTCCTGGCCGTCGCCCTCCAAGATGATGGAATAAATCAGGACTTGCGAGCGTTGGGCAAGATCGAGAATGTGCGAAAACTTAACATGGCTGGCATTGTCTCCGCCATCGCTCACGATAATTAAAGCCTTTTTCTCGCAATGACCGAAACGCAGATGATTGAGCCCCTCGGATACCGCGTCATAGAGGGCGGTTCGTCCACGGGCGGAGACGGCGGAGATCTCTTTTTCGAGATCGTCTGCACTGTGGGTGAACGGCTTTCCGCCGAGGATTTGGAGCCACACGTCATCGTTGAAATCGACGACGAACATTTCATCTTGAGGATTGCTCGAATGAGCGAAGGAGGAAACGGCTGCGATCACTCCTGCGAGCTTCGGACCCATGCTGCGGCTGTGGTCGACGACCAAACCGACGGTTACGGGAGCGTCTTCTTGCTGGAAGAGAGTGAGCTTTTGCGGACGGCCATCCTCGAAGACGCTGAAATCTTGGAGAGTCAATCCCGAGACGACATTTCCCTTTGTGTCCGTCACGCGTACAGGGAGCGCAACAAGCGCTGAATTCACCGAAATTGTGGCGGAGGCTGCAGAGTCGGAAGGAGGCGATTGCGAACGGCCCGTCACCGGCAAGCTACACAAGAGCAGAACAGCAGCAAGTGGGTAGCAGCAAGAGAGCAGGGCGGGATTGCGCTGTCGAGTGGTCGATATCACTGGCAAATCTCCTTGCACCGCGGGTTGAAGATGATGAATCAAGCCCGCGGCACACTGGAGTTTCATTATGTATCTGTATGAGCCTTAGCTCGAGAAGCGCTTGAGAGCAAGCGCTGCGCCGAGTGAACCCAGGCCCAGCAGCACGATAAGAGGAAGCTGGCTGGCGGTCTGTGGCAGTTGCTGAGTCTCTGCGACAGGCGCTGGAGTAGTTTCCTGAACGACTGGAGCAGGGGTTACGGCTTCCGTGGCTGCAGGAGCGACCATAATCACTTCGGCTACGGGCACTTCCTTCTGTTCCGGAGTTTCCGCGACGATCGGGACTACTTTGATATCCGTGTCGGCCGCGAGTGCTGGAACTGGTTCCTTTACGATCACAGCCAGTTCGACGGCTCGTTGCTTCGGATAAACAAATTCCTGGCCGAAATTATCGCCGGGATAAAACCACGCCTTCAGGGCTTCCGGGTTGTCGCCCGAGCGCTCTGCGAACTTGACGACGGTATCGCCCGTTGGTTTAAGGCGGTAGTCGTTGATTGCCAAAACGGTGGCGATGAGATGCGAGCCATCCGCATTGAAGATTTGAACGATGTGGCGGTCGGCTGGCGAATCGAGCAAGACGAACGTGTAAGTTCCAGCAGGCAGAATCTGCCCGGGGATTTCTACTGGCTGACTAAATGTTAAAACGGTTTTTTTGTTCCACTCATCAGCACGAGCGCCAGGAGCTAGCGTGGCGCCGAGCAGTGTGAGTGCAAACACTGCGAAAATTGCCTTTACGAACTTCATGTACATTTCCTCCCAAGATTTACGAATTGATTTGATTCTGGAGTAATAAGAGTAGTGTGCGAAGCAGCTAAAGTCTGTGCACAAGGACACACTTTCCTCGTTTATTTGCGGTATCGGCGAAACCTGGAGAGCAATGGAGGCGGTGTTTCAGGCGCCGGCGGAAAGATTCGGGGCAGACAGGCGCGACGACAGGGGAAGATTCTTATTCGGATGATTGGGCCCTCGACTGCTCAAGATCTTGGGTAGCTAGCGATGAA
Source organism: uncultured Acidobacteriota bacterium (assembly GCA_963784015.1). Lineage (GTDB taxonomy): Bacteria > Acidobacteriota > Terriglobia > Acidiferrales > UBA7541 > Acidiferrum. The sequence goes on along the minus strand of CAWAPX010000013.1, from coordinate 47,974 downwards.
ACGGCGTGAGAATGCGATTACCCTTCGCGACGCAGGCCCTGTCCCGTTTGCTATTTTCTCGCTTGCCCACCAAAGAAGAATCGCTCCCAGAGCGATCAGGGCGAGCAAGAGGAAAGCCATGCTGAAGAAAGCCAGGGAAACGAGAAGCTCATATAGATAGTAAAAGTCCAAATCACGGCCTTCTTAGTTCACGGACAAGTTTCTTGGCTTCTTTCATTCTGTCTTTGTAGAAAGAAGGACTGATCAGGACCTTTTTCGTTCCCAAAAGCAGGTCCGTCTTGATCCCTCTCTTGGACAAGAACAAGGAGAGCGCCAAGTAGGTTTTGATTTCTTTCTCGAGAAACTGGATTGCGTGTCGCCTGGATTCATCCATCAATCACCTCCGGCGTGACAGGAGTGACAAAATTTAAATGCGTCCGAGGAGCACGAGAATTACGACGATGACGAGAATGAGCCCCAGGCCTCCGGTCGGGGCGTAACCCCACTCTCTGCTATGCGACCATCGCGGGAGTGCGCCAAAGAGCGCCAAAATTAAAAAGATGATCAAGATTGTTCCAAGCATTGTCTGCTCCTTCGTAAGCGAATACATCCAACGGCTCTAAATTCCCCGCCACGGCTGCGTTCTTATCTCTATGCAAATTTCCGCGCCGGGGCGAGCGATACTCGATTCACAGTCAGTTCCTTGCCTTAGATCACGACGCTGAGTGAGAAACGAGCGCCGGGATAATATGGGTTGAACATGTAATAGCCACCATCGACGTAATCGATGTAGACATCGTCCGTGTAATACCAGCCGACTGGCCAAGGTTGAACAAATCCAAACCAAAAGCCGCCGTATTGGAAGCGAGAATATCCGCCGACCAGAACTGGGTTGCCCATGTGGAAGTTATGCCCGCTTCCAAAATTAGCGCGGAAGCGGTCATCTGGGATTCGGCCGCTGCCTCTGGCGCTCAGACGGAGCGCCGGCTGCGCGCGTTGTGTTGCCATAGCCTGCTGAGTGCGCTGTGGGGCGTGCGAATAGCTGGCTTGCTGCTGGTGCGCCGGCTGCGAGTGTGTCGGCTGTGTCTTTGCGGAGTTGGTCTTTTGCTGTTGTTGCTCTTTGGTTTGCTGCTGTTTTTCCGGTGCAGCGTGTTGTTCCTGCTTAGGGGCGGCTTTGGCTTGTTGCTGTTTCTCAGGCTTGGCCGGTTCCTGCTTGGGTGCTTTAGCCTGCTGCTGTTGCTTTTCAGGCTTAGCCTGCGGCTCCTGCTTGGGTGTTTTGGCTTGTTGTTGCTGTTTCGGAGCCGGCTTAGCCTCCTGCTGCTTCGGAGGCGGAGCCTTTTCTTCGGGTTTTTCTTGACGCCCATTTGCGGGTGCGGCGATTCCTAAAAGTAAAAACAGAGCTGCTGTACTCATTACTCCGATTGGTTTCATGTGATACCTCCATTGCGATTACTTATGCGCTCGTCACTCTTAGGAAATGGTGCGCCTAGTATCCAAAACCGTTGATGGCCAGCCGGGCCCGCGATCTTTCCCTTCCCCCTAAATTTGCGCGCTCGCTATCCAACGCGGATATTCGAAAGGGAATGAAACAGTCCAAATACATTGAGGAGCCAGAGAACGACGCAAATGACCACGACTGCGTTCAAGATTGATTTGATACTGCCTGCCATGGGGATGAAACGATTCACCAACCACAGGAGGACGCCCACCACGATCAGGGCTATGAAAACTTGAATGAGAGGCATAGCTTTTTTACCTTTCTGTCTGCGTTGCGAGACACTTCCACGCCGAGCCCAAGAATTTCCGCTTGCTCTTCCCAGTGCGGAGAACTCGCTGAACCGGTTCCGTTCAACGAATGGCCGGACTACGAGCGGGGCGAGCAATGCGAACGATGTGTTGTTCGATGTCCTCAGCTCTTTTGGGGGATCGGGGTGTTCAAGCTGAAGGGAGTAAACTGACCAACACTACAGTCCTTTTAATGCAGCGTCATCATAGGCCTTGCAAGAACACATGTCTGTTCACTTGTATACAAATTTGAAGTTTGTTGGGCCGGATGGTGGATTGTCAGAGCGAATCGTGCTGGAAGCGGAATTCGTATTTCACGACGAAAATCCCGAGCATGTCTGGCTAGCTAAAAGAAGAGGGGCACGATGAATCGTGCCCCTCTGTGGAGTTGAGTTGCGATCGGCGGTGAGAGGTCGACGCTTGAATCGGACTATACGGGGCCGAGGAATTCGACGTGGCAGTAGGTGCCTAGGCGGACGTTATAGGCTAGGTAGAGGCCGTCGTGGTCAGGGTCTTCATATACAACGACTTGGTCGGTCCCCCAATTCCAGTCGTCGCAGAAGCCGTAGTCGGCGGGAAAGATGCTGAAGGCGAAGCCGCCGAACCAGAAGCGTTCGCGATTGCCGCCTTCAATACGCCAGACGTGCTTGGGGCCGAAGCCTGCGGTGAAGTGGCCGTGGGCCCAGGGATGATCGACGTGGTAGTGCGGATCATTCTTGCCCGTGTCATGGCCAACCCATTTGCCGTTGGAGTGGACGTGAGGAGCGTTAGGATGACCGGCTTTGTCGACATAATTGGGGGTGGCAGCGGGATGAGCCTCGGGCTTGGCAGGGGCCGGACCATGGGCCGGGGGGTGAGAAGGCGGCGGAGCCGGCGGGTGCTTTTCTTGCGCGAGAATTGGAATGGAACAGATCAAGAACAGTGCAAGAACTCCTAGAAATGATTTCATTTGAACCTCCGAGGTGGATTTGTATTTCCTACCTATTTGAACCGGGAGTTATGCAACCTCGTGCCGAGCGGGCCGGTAGTGCTTACAACAAATAAAACCCGACGGCGCCGCGAAAGTTGCTTATGTGAAACTTGAACCTTTGGACCCTTGAACCGAGGTAAAGCAAAACTAATCTTTAGACGCTTTGTGGTGGGCAAAAGGTTACGGCTTACAAATTTTTTGCGGCGCGGAATGCGCGGACGACAGCGGCGACATCGCGCTGGTCAGCGTCCACTTCGGCATTGAGGTGGCGCATCTCGGCGGCGGAGACCTTGCCGGAAAGATCGGCTAGTGCGGCGCGGAGCTGAGGAAATTTTTCTAGCGCGTCATGGCGAACGATGGGAACGGCGTCGTATGGCGGAAAATAGTGGAGATCGTCCTCGAGAGCAACGAGGTGAAGCGAGTCGATTAAGCCATCAGTAGAATTGCCAGCGACGATATCGACTTGATGATCGAGAAGAGCGCGATAGAGGAGGCCGAGATCCATGACGTTGGGCTGGGCAGCGAAGTGGAGATTGTAGCGGCCGCTCCAACCGCGAAAGCCGTCGGGGCGTTCGAGAAATTCATAGCCGACACCGGCGTGCCACTTGGGAGCGATTGGGGTGAGATCGGACATGGTATGGAGATGGAGGTTGTTGGCGTCGTCACCGCGGATAACCATGGCGAAGGTGTTTTCGAAGCCGAGCGATTCGGTGAGTTCGAGATTGAAACGCTGGGCGTATTCTTGTTTCACGCGATTGTAGATGGCAGTCGAGTTGTCTGTTCCTGGGGATTCGTTCAGAACGGCGGTGAGGGCGGTGCCGGTATATTCAACGTAGAGATCAAGATCGCCTGCGAGCAGCGCCTTATGAACTAGAAGAGTGCCGCCGAGATTGGTTTTGCGCTCGACGTGGATATGGGTGCGGGCTTCGATGTGTTGGGCGAGGAGTTCGGCGAGGATAACTTGCTCGGTGAAAAATTTTGAGCCGATCGTTAGGTGGGGGGCAGGCTTGCTGCAAGCGGCAGCGAAACACAAGAGACTGACGAGACAGATCGCGATGCGGCGCATGTTAGGTAGTGAGTTCCATTGGAATTTGGAATTTAACACAGAGGTCGCAGAGAGCACAGAGAAGAGGAAAAAAGAGAGTGAGGGAGAGATCAGACGACTTTTAGGCGGCGTTCGAGTTGGCCGAGGAGGAGGTCAGCGAAGATGGCCAGGAGGGCAGCGGGGATGGCGCCGGCAAGGATGACGGAGTCGCTGACCATAGCGACGCCGCGGAAGATGAACGTACCGAGGCCGCCGGCGCCGATGGCGGCGGCGATTGTGGCTACCCCGATGGTAATGACCGTGGCAGTGCGTATGCCCGCGAGGATGATACTGAGAGCGAGCGGAAAGCGGACGCGCAGGAGAATTTGTGTGTTGGTCATGCCCATTGCTTCGGCGGCTTCGAGGATGGTGGGGTCGACGCCATTGAGGCCAACATATGTGTTGCGGAGAATAGGAAGAAGCGCATAAAGGATGAGGGCAACGATGGCGGTGCGGCGACCGATGCCTCCGATGAAGGGAATTGGTATTAAGAAGCCGAAAAGCGCGAGGCTGGGAATAGTTTGAAAAACGCTGGCGATGCCTAACGCGATCGAGCGGAGATGCCGATGCTGGACAATGAGCATGCCGAGCGGTACCGCGATGGCGATAGCGAAAGCCATGGCAACGAGGACGAGAGTGACATGATCCAGCGTGGCGCTGAAGATTTCGGAGCGATGAGTTAGGAAAAAGGTCCAGGGATTCATTTGTGTGCTCTCTCGGATGGCTCGAGGCAGGCGCAGAAGGCATGGGCCTCGGGATGGTCGAGGCGGAGAAAATCTTGAGGAGTCCCGAGAGCGGCCAGGCGTCCCGCTTGAAGAAGTGCGATGCGATGGCCAAGAAGAAGTGCTTCGCGAATATCGTGCGTGACGAAGACGATAGTCTTATTGAGGCGGCGAGCCAGTGCGCCGAATTCGCGCTGAAGCTCAGCGCGCGTGACGGGATCGAGAGCGCCGAAGGGCTCATCCATGAGCAGGATAGGAGGGTCGGCGGCCAGGGCGCGGGCGACGCCCACGCGCTGACGCTGGCCGCCAGACAGTTCGCGCGGATGCCGAGCGGAAAATTCAGCAGGATTGAGACCAACTAGTTGAAGTAATTCGTCTACGCGAGCAGCGATCCTCGTGGGGTCCCATTTTTCCAGAGATGGGACGAGGGCGACGTTTTCCGCGATGGTGAAATGCGGAAAGAGACCTGCCTCCTGAATGACATAGCCGATGCCGCGGCGGAGGCGGATGGGATCGCTGTCAGTGGTGGCGCGGCCTTTGACAAAAACTTGTCCTTGCGTGGGGACGAGCATGCGATTAATGAGCCTTAAGAGAGTGGTTTTGCCGCTGCCGCTGCGGCCGAGAAGGACCAGGGTTTCGCCCCGCAGAACGGTTAGTGACACATTTGAGACGATGGCGCGGCTAGGAATATCGTTTATGCAGTAGTCCACGCCGCGGAATTCGATGGCTATGTCCGACGGTGCTTCGGGTTTCGCATTCATTTCGGTTGACAGCCCCAGGCCACAGGAGGAACATCGTACCCCACTCAGCCTCCCGGACGCCGAATTTCGGCGCATCCTTCTTGCGCTAACCGCATCCAAGCTAAGGGGGGAAGAAGCCATGGCAGCCACCGCTACATCTGTCCGCATTCGGCACAACCTTCACACCCGCCTGTTGGACGCGCGCGCGCAAACCGATGACCTGTTCGGGATTGTGCGAAATGAGGCCATTTACGACAGGCCCATTCCAGAGCGGCACCGAATCATTTTTTACTTGGGACACGTCGAAGCTTTTGATTGGAACCTTCTCGCGCAACGAGCGTTCGGGTTAACTTCGGTGCAACGTACGTTTGATAACCTTTTTGCATTCGGCATCGACCCCGTAGGGGGCGGATTGCCGAGCGACGGGCCGAGCGATTGGCCCAAACGCGAAGAAGTGGAACACTACAACCGTCGATTGCGGAATGAATTGGACTCGGCCATCGAACGTGCGTTGGCACGACCGGCCGAGGGACATCCCCAGTTGATTGCCATGCTAGAAGTGGCCATTGAGCACAGGTTGATGCATGCGGAGACGCTGGCGTATATGTTGCACCGGCTGCCGACCGATAGAAAGATCCGCGGAACTATTGGGCCGAGCTTTGGGGCTGAGCGGATGAAGTCCAGGCTCGTAGAAATACCCGCGGGGCGAGCGACGCTGGGGTTGAAATTCGCTACTGGCGCTGAATTCGGCTGGGACAATGAGCTGGAATCGCTTACGGCCGATGTGCCGGAGTTTGCGATCGAGAGCGGCAACGTTACGAATCAGGATTTTCTGCGGTTTATTCAAGCTGGCGGGTATGAGAACCCTGCGCTGTGGAGTGAAGAGGCGTGGGCCTGGAAGGAAAACGAAGGGGTCAAACATCCCGCGTTTTGGAAGCAGGATGGAAATCTTTGGATGTACCGCGCGATGTTCGGTGAGGTCCGCTTGCCGCTGGACTGGCCCGTTTACGTAAGCCACGCGGAAGCTACGGCATACGCGAAGTGGCTTGGGCGCGCACTACCGAGCGAAGAACAATTTCATCGAGCGGCTTACGGAACGCGCGAGGGCCGGAGTGAGCGAGCGTATCCGTGGGGAGAAGACGCACCCAGCGCACGACATGGGAATTTTGATTTTAAGCAGTGGGATCCTGCGCCAGCGGGCTCGCACCCGGACGGGGCAAGCGCGTTTGGAGTTCATGATTTGGCGGGTAACGGCTGGGAGTGGACGCGGACGAAATTCGCGCCGTTCCCTGGATTTGTGGCCATGCCCTTTTACCCCGGCTATTCCGCGAATTTCTTCGATGGCAAACACTACGTGATGAAGGGAGGGTCGCCGCGAACTGCGGCTTGCATGTTGCGGCGATCCTTCCGGAATTGGTTTCAACCGCATTATCCGTACGTCTACGCGACATTCCGTTGCGTGGAAGACTAGCACCGACAATCCTGGGTCCCTGGGAGCTGACATGCAGACGACGCAAACCCTTCCGTTGTTGAGACATGTGTCCGAGTTCGCCGCGGATGTGCGCGAAGGCCTGACGAAAAGCGGACAGCGCGAATTGCCATCAAAATACTTGTATGACGAAGTGGGCTCGGCTCTGTTTGAGGCGATTTGCGTGCTGCCAGAGTACGGCCTGACACGCGCGGATGCACGGCTGCTGGAGAAGCACGCACGAGAGATTGTTGGGCTGTTACCGTCGCCAGTGCACGTCGCGGAGCTCGGGAGTGGAAGCGGAAAAAAAACGCGTTGGATACTGGAAGCACTCTCACGCCGGCAGAAAACGTACTACTTCCCCATTGAGATTTCACCCTCCGCTCTGGCGGCATGCGAGAAGGAACTGGGACAGATTGATTTGGTGAGCATCGTTGGCCATGAACAGCCGTATCTGGAAGGTCTGCGTGCAGTTGCCCGCGGGCGCGCTGATGGCGATCATTTGTTGGTACTGTTTCTCGGTAGCACGATCGGGAATTTCGATCGCGATGCGGGCGAGGATTTCTTGCTGAGTGTGCGCCACATATTGCGAGAAGGCGACGCGTTGCTCTTAGGCACGGACCTGGAAAAGAGCGTCGAAGTTCAAATGCTGGCGTATGACGATCCAGCCGGAGTGACGGCAGCATTCAACATGAACTTGCTGGCGAGAATTAACCGCGAGCTGCGAGGAGATTTCGATTTGGCGAATTTCCGGCACGAGGCGCGGTGGAACGCGATCGAGCGGCGTATGGAGATGCACTTGCGGTCGACATGCCGGCAGCGCGTGGAGATTCCAGCAGCGGGACTCCGCATTTCGCTGGATGAAGATGAGACGATTTGGACGGAGAGCTCGCACAAATACAGAATCGGCGAAGCGGCGGAGATGGCGGCACGGACGGGTTTTCGATGCGAAGGCCAGTGGGTGGATGAAGAATGGCCCTTCTCGCAAAATTTGTTGATCGCCGAGTGATACGGGCGTAAAGGACGCAAAACAGTTCCCTCTTTGTTGAACGGAAATTAAAAAGATTCAATGCGCCAGACGAGACGCGCAAACCACGGCTCCTGGGCCACCAGGGGCGGATGCCAGATGGCAAGGATCTGAGAGCCCTGGTAGACGCGTTCGAAGCCTTCTTCGGATTCAGACACCGTTTCAATCGGAGCGACCCAGAATTCTTTTGCGCCAGGCGCATGCAGAGTGATGCGTACTCGCTGCCAGCCGTCCTCCATGCGAAGTAACGGACCCGGCAAAACGCCACTAAAGAGGAGATTTTGGGGACCGTTCGGCGTTTCAAAAAAACGATCCGACGCGTCGGGCGCAAGTAGATTGATAATCGATTCGATCCCGACGGCCATGGGCTTTGCGAGAGAGTTCTTCAGCTTCAACCCGATCTCGCAGCCGACTTCGCAGCCATTCGGGGCGGGACCGAAGGAAAAACGTTTCGCCAAAGAAAGCCTCGGTGCTGTGGACTCACCTTTCGCACCGGCCCTCAGCTCGTCTTCCCGAATCAACTGCGCATCGTTGGGGGAAGAGGAGTTAACGTGAAAGGCGCCGCCAGCAAATCCAGGATCTTCCTGCAATTCCAGGGTCTCGTATTGGGCCTGCGTGCGCTCCGGATCAAAAAGCATCGTGCGAAATGCGTGGCGTGGCCAGCGATCGTAGCGGAGAAAGCGTTCTAGGCCGGTCTCTTTGACGAGAGTTTGTTCGTGAATAGAGGAGACAGCGCCCGGGACGGCGGTTTTCGCAGCTTCGCGAAGACGTGCGTGGTAAGCCTCCGGCCGGCGCTGCATGGAATTGATGAGAGTTGCGTTCGCGGGGCGAAAATCAAACGCGGCGAGGGTTCCGCCGTCCGTGGGTTTGAGCAAGGCTTGATACTCGGACGCTGTGAAGAGATGCTCGTGTGCGCCGTCAGCATCGTAATCCAGCAATTCGACGTGAGGTATGAGTGTCGCGGCGGTTTGACGGTCGGCGATGGCTTCGGCGCGAATTAGACTGCGCCAGAGTTCGGTGCGGAGATGCGGTGCATACAGACCCCCGAAGATGCCGTGCCAGTAGGCATCGTTGCATTGCGCGCGCAAGAGCAAGTCGCGCGCCAGAATCAACTCATCGGAAGCTTTCGAACTGGAGTGGCGAATGGGAACCGCAGCGATGCGCGCGGAGACGCGCAGCATTTTCTTGTGGAGCAGGTTCGATTCGGCGTACTTGCGGAAGAAACCGCGCCAGGAACCACCGCGAAGGAACGAGAGCACCTCGGGGCGAGCGCTAAACTCTTTCTGGACGGCGTTGAACCGCTGACGAACACGCGTGGGCAGCACCCACTCCATCATTTCGCTATAGGAGGCAGTGGGAAGATCGGCGCGGCCTAGAGGCGAGTGATCGGCAAGGTATTCGCCGGGAGTCGAAACGCGCAGCCACGAGGAGTTTTTCTCGAGAGCGGCGAAGAAATCTTCAAGCCAGCCATCTTTGTAGCAGTGGGCGCTGGTGCCGGGCCAAACGCCGAATTTTTCCATGTCATCGCCCATCGACGCCATTCCCCCGGGATGCACAGCCGCAGCATTGCGCAGATAGGTGATTACGTCCTCGACTTTGCCGAAAGGGATGAAATAGCGGAGCGCTTTTTGGCCGGGGAAGAGCCAGACGCTCTGACCCCGGTCTTCCGCGATGTAAGCGCCAAACAGTTCCTCGGGCTCAAATCCCGCGGCGAGAAAATGGATATCGTCAACCAGGGTGTAGTTAACGGCGGCTGCGGATAACGCGGAAGGAAGTTGCGGCTCCCAAACACGCTCGGCGATCCAGGCTCCAGTCGGGCGGCGGCCGAAATGTTTCTCCAGGTAGGTGGCAAGGCGGGTGATCTGTTCGCGCTGGTCATCGGGCGGAATGGAGACAAGGATGGGTTCGTAGAAGCCGCCGCCGACTAGTTCGACTTGCCCCGCGCTGACAAGAGCCTTCAGACGGGCGAAATATTCGGGACGATGTTCTTCGATCCAGGTGAGCAACGGGCCGGAATAGTGCAGGCCCATGTGTACGCCCGGATGTTTCTCCAAGAGCTCGACGAATGGCAGATAGGAATCTTGGTAGGCCTTTTCGAGAACGTGGCCGAAATTGCCCACGGGCTGGTGTGCGTGTATCAGCAAGACGAGATGGAAGCGTTCCGGCATGGGGACAATTTTGCTCTCAAACATCATACCGTGCGGCGCGAGAATTCAGATTCAAAGGATGATAAAAATGCGCAATAGGCGCACTTTGCTTAGACGCATGGAGGTAGGCATAAAGGCACAGGTGGAGGGAGATTGACACCCCTTCTCGCGTGTGAAAGGCTAACTCAGGTAAAGAGTACACGATGCGAGTGACAGCAAAAGGCGAATACGCGACTCAAGCGGTACTACACCTGAGCCTGCAGTATCCCGATGTGGTGACCATCCACGAAATCGCGCAGAGGCACCATATTCCGCTGAAGTATCTCGAACAGATCCTGCTGGAATTGAAGCGCGGAGGCATTTTGGAGAGCCGGCGAGGCGTGCGCGGAGGCTATACGCTGGCGCGGTCGCCTGCAGAGATTTCCGTGGGGGCAGTGTTGCGAGTCGTCGATGGAGCCTTTGCGGAATCCAGCTGCGTGCACAATGAAGCTATGGGCGGGGTCTGCGTGGAAGGAGAAAGCTGCGGGTTGAAGCAGATATGGAAAGATGTGCAGGGGGCGGTGGAAAAGATATTGTTTGCGACTAGCTTCGAGGAAGTGCGCAAACGGACGCTGAGCGGCGGAGCCCGGCGTGCGGAAACGGCGCGACTCTAAAGCTGAAAAAAACGGCACGCCGAAGCGTGCCGCAACGAAGGTTTGAACCCCTTTAAGAACAATGAGGAATGTTATTTCGCGGTGTAGAACTCCGCGTTAACTGGCGTGTAGCTATTCCACTTCTCCGGCAGGTCTTCCAAAGCAAAAATCGCGGTGACCGGGCAAACCGGGACGCAGGCGCCGCAATCGATGCATTCCACGGGATTGATATAGAGCTGCGTAACCTTTTCGTGCTCCGGTTCATCCTTGCGTGGGTGAATGCAATCGACGGGACAGACGTCAACGCAGGCGGTGTCTTTTGTGCCGATGCAGGGCTCAGCAATTACGTAAGCCATTCAAATCTCCTTTGTTCGGACAACGGGCCGAGAGCGGTTCCAGCGAATGGAAGCGTCCGGCGGAATTTTCTTATATCACGCCCCTGCCGGGGCCAACAAACGACTGGATTGATTGTACTGTGCGACGAGAGGATTCTCAACTTCCGCGCATGTAGCTAGAATGGTGAGAGAAGGTACAACAATGAGAATTCATACTGTTGTTGCCGCACTGTTGTTGTTGGCCGCTGGGACCACACTGGCGGCGCCGCAAGCCAAAGCCCCGAGCGATCCTCCGATGATCGATGCCCAAGGATTTCAGAAGGTTTTGGAGAAATACCATGGGAAACCGCTGTTGGTGAACTTCTGGGCAACCTGGTGCGAACCCTGCCGGGACGAGTATCCGATGCTGAACGAACTGGCGAAGCAGTACGCACCGAAGGGGCTGCAGGTCGTCGGGGTTAGCATGGATGACGACGGCGATTTGATTTTGATGCGGCGGTTTCTGGCGCGGTATAAACCCATTTTCCCCAATTACCGCAAGACCGCGGGGGCTGAAGCTGCGTTCAGGCAATCTGTGTTTCCTGGGTGGACTGGCTCGATGCCTATATCCGTCTTTTATGCGAAGGATGGCCGCCAAGTAACCCACTTTATTGGCGAGAAGAGCCGGGAGCAATACGAAGAGGCAATTCGCGCGCTGCTGGCCGACGGTGGGAGTGCGGGGTCGCCGGGAAAGTAGCAATTCTTTTCAAAATCAGAGGAGATACAGGGGGAGCAAGGGATGCTCGATACGAAGGGCAATCGAATCACATATTTTGGTCACAGCACGTTTTCGCTAACGACGCCGTCGGGGCAGGTGGCGATCATTGATCCGTGGGTCATGACCAATCCGATGTGCCCTGAGGCGTTGAAAACCGTGCCGCGGTTGGACGTAATTTTTCTTTCCCATGCACACACCGACCACTCGGGCGATCTTTTGGCGTTGGCAACGCAGCATAAGCCGAAAATTGTGGCCATCTTCGAGACGTGCCTGTTGATTGCGAACAAAGGATTTGAAAAAGAGATTTGCCCGATGGGCAAAGGCGGCTCGCAAAAAGTCGGCGAATTTGAAGTGACGATGACCCATGCGTTTCATTCGAATTCCTGGGATGAAAATGGCGTGCGGCATTACGCAGGTGAACCGGCTGGGCTTGTCATTCGCATGCCCGGAGGTTTCACGATTTATCACGCGGGAGATACGGCCTTGTTTGGAGACATGAAACTCATTGGAGAGCTATATAAGCCAGATTTGGCGATGCTCCCGATTGGCGACCTCTTTACGATGGGCCCGCGTGAAGCCGCTTATGCCATACGGCTGCTTGGTGTGAAGCACGTCATTCCCATGCACTACGCGACGTTCCCGGTTTTAACTGGCACAGTGGGAGCCCTGAGGCAAGAATCCCAAGACATCGCGGGGCTGGAGATTCATGGGCTCAAACCTGGAGAAAGCCTGTGATTCGCCCCGAGAACTTACGTAGTGGATATATACAGGACGACGTTGAGCAATACCTTTACGAACTACTGCCGGAGCGAGATGTCGTCATCAGCGAGATGGAACGCTATGCCGCGGAGCATCGCGTGCCGATCATTGGGCCGGCGGTGGCGCGCTTGCTCGCGCTATTCGCACAAGTTTCCGGAGCAAAACGCATTTTCGAAATGGGCTCGGCTATCGGCTATTCGACAATTTGGTTGGCTCGGGCAGCTGGACCAAAAGGAAAGGTCTTCTACACCGACGGAGATCCGGCGAACGCCAAACGTGCAGAAGAGTATTTTCGGCGCGCGGGCGTGGCGAAGCGAATAAACGTTCAGGTGGGCGACGCGCTCGAACTGCTCAAGAAAACTTCTGGAAAGTTTGACCTGATCTTCAACGACGTAGACAAGCATCAGTACCCCGACGCATTACGGGCGGCGCTGCCGAAACTCAAGCGTGGTGGGTTGTTCATCACGGACAATACCCTGTGGTCGGGCAAGGCAGCGCGTCCTGCGGCTGCGGACGATAAGGCGACGCTCGGCGTGCAAGAATTCAACCGGCTGGTATATGCGTCGAAAGATCTTTATCCCGTGCTAATCCCGCTGCGCGATGGCGTCACGGTTTGCCGCAAACAGTAAGATCGCAAGAGACTAAGACCGCAAGAAACTGCGCACAAAAAAAGCAAGGTTGGCGGGCCGCTCCGCAAGCCGCCGCATGAAGTACGGGAACCAGTCGTTGCCATAGGGAATGTAAACGCGCAGACGAAAACCGTCTTTCACAAGCATGCGTTGCAAATCAGTCCGCACACCGTAGAGCATCTGAAACTCAAAATCATCCTTGGAAATTTGCTGAGCAGCGGCCCAGCGAATAGTTTCCGCAATCATGCGGGGATCGTGTGTGGCAATCCCGTGGTAAAAACCACTGGGCAAGAGAATCTTCATCAAGCGGATGTAGTTAAAGTCTGTGTCGCTTTTGCGGGGATAGGCGACATCCGGCAGCTCCTTATAGGCGCCCTTGCAGAGCCGCATGCGGCAGCCACAGGAAAGCAAAGCCTGAACGTCTGTCTCGCTTCGATAAAGGTAAGCTTGGATGACTGTTCCAATGGCGGGATTGCGCGAGCGCACATTCTTTACTACGTCGAGCGTACGTTGCGTGTAAGCCGATCCTTCCATATCGACGCGAAGAAAATTGTCATACCGCGCGGCTAACTCAACAATGGACACAACTAAGCCCTGGCAGAAATCTGCATTGAGGTCCAGACCGAGCTGAGTCAACTTGCAGGACACATTGGCGTGGAGATTTTCCTTGTGGATGCGCTCGAAGACTTCCAGATAGGCATCGCGCGCGCGTTGTGCATCGGAGGTGGTGGCGCAGTTCTCGCCGAGATAATCCAGGCTGACGAGCATCCCAGCATTGTTGCAAGCGCGGGCCGCTTCAATGGCTTCGTCGAGCGTTTCGCCGGCGACGAAGCGGCGCGCCATACGGCGTGTGGTGCCGTTGGAGGTAACCCATTTGGCGAAGCGGGGACTCTCGGAGAGTTTAAGAAGCGTCGCGCGGAGCATGCAATATGATTATGCCCGTGTAAATCCGCGGGAACTAGTCCGTGTGCCCTTCCAGGAACTTTTCCGCATCGAGGGCGGCCATGCAGCCGGAGCCTGCGGCAGTGACTGCCTGACGGTAGCGATGATCCTGCACGTCACCCGCAATGAATACCCCAGGTATACCGGTCAGGGTGCCATGTTTAGCGACGAGGTAGCCATTGCTGTCCATCTCCAGCTTGCCCTTGAACACGGTGGAGTTGGGATCGTGGCCGATGGCGACAAATATGCCATCAACGGTGATTTCGCGAGCTTCTTTCGTCTGCAAATTGCGAAGGCGAGCACCTTCGACGTGCCCCTTTGGAGAGAGAATCTCTTCGACGACAAAAGGAGTGACAAATTCGACTTTCGGATTTGCCCTGGCGCGGTCGATCATAATTTTAGAGGCGCGAAATTCGTTGCGCCGGTGGACTAGGTAGACCTTACTGGCGTAGCGGGTGAGGAAATTGGCTTCTTCCATCGCGGAGTCGCCACCGCCAACAACGCCGATGGCCTTTTCGCGGAAGAAATACCCGTCGCAGGTCGCACAGGTCGAAAGGCCGCGGCCGATGAGTTCCTTTTCGCCCGGCAGGCCCAGCAAGCGCGCGGTGGCGCCAGCGGCAACGATGAGCGCCTGTGCTTCGTAGTTTTCTTTGCCAGCCGTGATCTTGAACGGCCGCTTTGTGAGGTCGACTTCGTTTACCGCTCCTGCTTTGAACTCAGCGCCGAATCTCTGCGCTTGTTTGCGCATATTTTCGATAAGCTCTGGCCCCATGATACCGTCGGGAAAGCCGGGATAGTTCTCGACATGCGTGGTGAGTGCCAGCTGGCCGCCCTGCTCGTGACCATCAATCACCAAGGGCTTCAAATTGGCGCGTGCGGCATATATCGCAGCGGTGAGGCCGGCGCAGCCACTGCCGATAATCACGACGTTGTGCATTCTTATTATCTCCGTACGATTAGATTCGGCAGGATGCCCGTTCGATTCATGTGTGTATTAGAACTCAAGGCTCGCTATTGTAGCATCCCCGCAGTTGCGAACCGACGCGCCAAGCGTCCAAATTGGAGAGGAATTTTTGGGTGGCCGCATTGACCCTCTGTGAATGCCACGTCTATAGTCAAAGCCATCGTCGAGTGGTAAAGCCACGTTGCCCGAAGGGAGAATCAGATGGATCCGCGTTATCCCATAGGAAAATTCGCGATGCCCGCACAAGTGACGCCCGTAAGACGGCAAGAGGCCATCGACGAGATCGCCTCAACGCCCGCCAAAATGCGCGCTGCGGTGAAGGGCCTGAATGATTCGCAGTTAGACACGCCGTATCGCGAGGGCGGATGGACGGTGCGCCAAGTCGTCCACCACGTTCCGGACAGTCATGTAAACGCGATTGTCAGGTTGAAACTCGCTCTTACAGAGGACAAGCCGACAATCAAGCCATACAACGAAGCGGCGTGGGCCGAACTGGCGGATTCAAAAGCGGCGCCCATTGAAAGTTCGCAACTGCTTCTCGATTCCGCGCATGCGCGCTGGGACCGGCTGTGGCGATCGTTGAAGGCTGAACATTTCGCGCGCGTTCTTGTGCACCCGGAAAATGGCGAACGCAACGTCGACTGGCTGCTCTTTCTCTATGAATGGCACGGCAAACACCACACCGCGCACATCACCGAATTGCGCAAACAAAAGGGCTGGTGAGGCGCGCGACTGGCGCGGGTTGCGGCGGCTCGTGTAGGATGAATTAGTACACGAGGAGAACGCATGAGCCGACCATCAGGGATATACGCGATTTTCGAGACGTCGCAGGGAAACATTGTAGTGAAGCTGCTAGAGAAGGAAGCGCCGAACACCGTGGCGAATTTCGTCGGGCTGGCTGAAGGTACAAAGGAATTTACCGACGAAAGCACCGGCAAGAAACTAAAGAAAAACTTTTACGACGGACTGGTATTTCATCGCGTGATTCCGCAGTTCATGATCCAGGGCGGCTGCCCACAAGGAACCGGCCGCGGCGGCCCTGGGTACAAATTCCCCGACGAATTTCATCCATCCTTGAATCATTCCAAAGCCGGTAAGCTTTCCATGGCCAACGCCGGGCCGGGCACGAACGGCAGCCAATTTTTTCTCACCGTGGCTGCAACACCATGGCTCGACAACAAACACTCCATCTTTGGCGAAGTGATCGAGGGCCAAGACGTGGCGAACAAAATCTCCAATTTGCCGCGCGATTCGAATGACCGGCCAAAGACTCCCGTCGTGCTGCAGAAAGTACGCATTGAGCGCATCCCCTAATCACGCCGAATGACGATGCTGACACCTCAGCGCGTTCTGCGGCTAACGATCGAAGTGATTTTCCTGCTGCTGGGCGTACTTGTCGTATGGCTCGCGCTCACAGGCCGAATACTTGTCGAGCGTCAAAAACCGTCTTGGCTCATTCTCAGCGGTGCGCTGATTCTTTGGGGATTGCGTGCCCTCTTTGGCTCGAACAAATCGTGGGCACGCTGGGAGAATTGGACTCGCGGACTTTCGTTGATTCTCCTCGGCGTAGTAATGCTGGCGATTTCGCGAGTCCCGTTCTTGTGGGTGGGCCCTCTCCTGGCCACCGCCGGTGTATTGATGAGCTTGCGCGGAATCATCGGTGCTGCTCTCGTCTTCCGTCCGCGCTAATCTTCGTCAGACGCTTTCCCGACCTGATTTTCTCTTTGCTTCGGCTATAATCCGCACAACGGACGACCCTCTCTGCTTCTGCAACCGCGCAGAGGCGATCGTTTGGCCCACGCCATAGGAAAAAAGGAGACGCACATGTTAAAGGAATTTAAAGAATTTGCCATGCGCGGCAACGTGCTGGACATGGCTGTCGGCATCATCATTGGGGCGGCCTTTGGAAAGATTGTGGCATCCTTCGTCGAAGACGTCATGATGCCGCCGTTAGGGCGTTTGTTGGGACACGTCGATTTCTCAAATCAGTTCATCAGCCTGAACGGGCAGCACTACGATACGATTGAGGCCGCGAAGAAGGCGGGAGTAGCACTCAGCTACGGTTCGTTTTTGAACACCATCATCAACTTCCTGATCGTCGCCTTCGCCGTGTTTCTTCTCGTCCGTATGGTGAATCGTTGGACCACCAAGCCTCCCGCTCCGGCAGCACCCACGACGAAAGATTGTCCGCAGTGCGCCATGAGCATTCCAATTCAGGCGAAGCGCTGCGGCCACTGCACGACGCAGCTAGCTTAAGAATAGCCCCCCGTTTGAAAAAAATGCGCGCGGGCCACTGCCCTCTTCAAGAGGACGGCGGTTTCTTCGATTGGTTTCCTTCGAGATGATCCCGCAGCCGCTTGACGACTGCGCCTTCCTCGCCTTCTTCAATCTCTTTTTTCACTTCCTCGAGAGCGAAGTGCACGACATCGTGATGATGCAGCTCTTGAGGCGCCAGCACATCGCTGAAGCGCAGCCACAAACTATGCAAAAGGTTGACTTCGTTAGCAGTTAGGTTCGGAGCATGCGGCCCGAGCACCTTGTAGATCTTGTCCCCGTTAGGCAAATGAATTTCAAGATTGAATTGCGGTTTGATGTCGCCAAGTTTTTCCCATGCATCGCCGATCTGCCGGGCTTGCTCTTCGGTGTTGTCCTTTGCCGAGCGGCCAATCACAATCGTGCTGGACTGTAGCGAAGCGCCCGCCCGCAGGATACCTTCCCACAGATCGTTAGACGCAACCACCGCAAGCCGAATGGATTTGCCACGTTTTTCTGCCATGGAAAGAGCCTGCGAAAACAGATGCTGCTCGATGCTCCCGAAGAGCTGATCGGCGTCCAATTCGTTTTCGCCGGAAGCCGAGCGTCGCAGCAAGCGAACGTGTAAGACGACCACATCGCGGCGACCGGGCTTGATGCGATCGAGCACGTTACCCAGGTGATAGAGATTAAAGTGATTGCTCACCGGCACCAGAATGTTGCCTGCACGCGCGCCAACGGCCTCAGGTGTCAGCTCGGATTCCAGTTCAAGGTTGAACTGGTCCATCTCCATGTGAGCGGCGCCACCTTTATGAGCGCGGCGCTCGGAGATGCTGAAAACGATAAAGAGCAAAACTGAGAAGGTGCCGCCTGCCATCGTGGCTACGGGCTTGGTAAAAAGATTGACGACGGCGATGATAAATAGCGTCAGCGTGATCAAGCTAAGCCCGACGGGAATTTGCACGCCGCGAATATAAAAATTGAAAGGGACCTGGAACTCGCGCACCCCTGGCCGAGTGTAGCGAAGAACAAGCACGGCCAGGCCGTTCATCGTGAAGCTCCAGATGACGCCGAAAGCGTAGAGGTTCGCAAGGAAAGTGACATCGCCGCGGCTGATGAAAATCGTAATGATTTGCAGCAGGACGACGATATTAATGATGCGGTAGCTCGTGCCGAACCGCGGATGCGGCTGCCTGAACCACGCGCTGAGCACACCATCTTCAGAAACGCGGTTTAACACACCGTTCGAACCGACAATCGCCGTATTAACCGCTCCAGCCAGGATCAGCGTGCCCACTACGACCACAAAAGCATGAAATATCAATCGTGCGATGAGCGGACCGTGCAAGCTCATCGCCAAGCCACCGATAAGATTTTCCAGGTAGTTCTGCCGGACGCCGTCGGGAATGATCATCACCGCAAAGAAAGAAACCAGCGACGTGAAAACCAGACTGTAAATAAAAATGACCATGCCTGCCTTTTTCAAATTCGGCAGTTTGGGGCTTTCGATTTCGCGATAAACCTGCGCCAGCGATTCCTCTCCGCTCATCGCCAACACTGAGTGGCCCAACGCGATGAAGATCGCGATAATTCCGAACATGTGCGGCAGCGGACTACCCGCAAGCCAGCCGAGCGCGCTGGCGTTTAAACGCAGATTGCGCGGATGCGGCCACGGTGGCAGCGGCGAATGCCTCAAAATCGCGGTGTAGATACACCATCCGATCAGGAGCACCACCATCACCGTTACCAGCTTCATGATGATCAGGGCTTTGTCGCTGGACTCCGGGATGCCCTTTGTGTTCTCCCACCAGAAATAAACGGTGACAAGAATCGCAAAACTCGCCGCGATGAAGCTCACCTCGTTCGGCGTGAGCGCATTCCCCAAGTGCGAATACTGCAGCAGTTCGCTGATTAGCCCGGCCAGATATTGTCCGGCTGCAACGCCGCTTATCGGGCCCGTCAGAATGTAATCAAACATCAGCGCGGAAACACTGAATTTTGCGAGTGTTCCGCCGAGCGACTGCTTCACCGCGCGATACACACCGCCGCGCACGAACATACTGCAGCTTTCGACGTACACCGCGCGTACCGCGTACGAGAACAACATGATGGCCAAAATGAACCAAGGCGCGGTTTTGCCGATGTAGCCTTCCGCTTCGCCGCCTGCGTAATAGGCCGAAGACGCCAGATCGTTCAAAACAATCGCGGCTGCTCGCCAGAAGGAAATAAATGTAAGGAGAGCGGTAGTCGCGACAATGACGCGCGGAACGCCGTTCCCTCGGCTGCCTGCGGCAGCAGGGATTTTGGATGAGCTGCTCATGTACGGGTGATCTCGATCAGCGGACTAAAATGCTCGCACTTTTCCAGCGCGAAGTCTAGCCGAACGCCCCTTTTTGTTAACGCTGAAACGATTTAGGAGGTAGAAGTGCGCAACGCCTTTGCACATTCAACGCAGGGGCAAATGGCGCGGAGATGCTCGTAGCTATAGATGCCGGTGGCATGGCCATCCGTAAAGCTGATCTGAAGGGCGTAATTGCCGACGACCGTGGCCGCTTGTGCGCTAGCCTTGGGCTTAAACATCGGCAGCGGCGAAAATGCGTTGGAGGCTGGCGCCGCTGTGGCGAACGCCTCTTTTTTGCCGCGTTCGTCATTGCACGTGGCGCAGGGGCACTCCTCGCGCAAATAGGCGAAGTCGTAGTGGCTGGCGTGGCCGTCGGCCCACGTGATATCAACCCCGGCGCCAGTCTTTACGTGAACCTTCACCGTGGACGGTTTCCTTCGTGGATCGAGTGGAATGGGCATCAGTGAATCAGCTTGGCTCCCAGGAATTGTCGAACGGCCGCGCCTCCGGACCGATGCTCCCCAAGTCGTAGGTCATTGTGGACGAATAGTCATCGAACTCCGAAGAATCGATGGCGAGGGTCATGCAGATTATGACAATGAGATTCGCGTCGTCGTTCATGCGAATCTCGTAACAATCGCCGGCCCCCATCTTGACCTTGTTCTTCGCGAATGCCGCGATCTGAACATCGTTTTGAAAAATGGAGAAATTCAACCCTTTGTGCTGGTACAAATGAAAGGTTTCCTCGCCATTTTCGCAAACGTACACACCTCTCCAAGCCTTTTCGCACCTAAAACCGTAGACCGGGCCGTCCGTCAGCTCAAAATCATATTTGGCGCGGAACAATGAGAAATAGCGCGTAATGATCGCGACAAGCCGCTCATGCGGCGCAATAAGCTTGATCTGCCCAAGAAACGATAAGTACTTCTTTTGTGCGAAATAGATGCACGACGGCGTTTCGATTTCGTATTCCGATCTCCAGGAGAATTCGCGCTGCTGAATCGTGATGATCATGGCTCGGCCCGAAAAGACGGCGTCAGCTTTTCGGTTTTCCATTGCAGCAATCGCCTGGGGGAATGGGATTGCCGTGCGGGCACGTCTTGGGATGGCCGAGAAACGTGCAGATGCGCTGATCCAGCTCCGGGCTGATGATGTGCTCGAACCTGCATGCTTGCGTGTGAGCCTCGGTGTCGTCGACGGCGAAAGTATCTTTGAAGAGGCGTTCCGCCAGCCGATGTCGGCGCACGACGCCCCGCGCGCGTTGGCTGCCCACCGGCGTGAGCTGCGCCTCGCCGTCTTGCATTTCGACCAGGTGCCGCTCGCTCATCCGGCTCAAGGTTCTTGCCGCCGACCCGTCGGGAAGAACAGGAAGTTCGCCAGCGGGTCCGGATGTTTGCAGCAGCGTCTTAATGTTCGCCGACTTGCCTTCTTCGCAGCAAATCCAGATTTGCTCAAGAAGGTGATCGAAGCGAATCTCGTCGTCGGGTGAAGCTGGAGTGCAGCAATCGGCGGTGTCCGCGAGCGGACAAGCCAACGGATGGCCTGGGCCATGCTGCGCGGTGTCAAAGTGAAGACGCCCGTGTGCGAGTTCGATGCGGCGGTCTGCTTGCCGCGCGATGTCCGGGTCGTGCGTGACCATCAAAATCGTATGGCCTGCATGGTGCAGTTCGCGAAAAATCCTCAGAACGATTTCTTCGTTGGCTTCATCCAGGTTACCGGTGGGCTCGTCGGCCAAGATAATTTTCGGTTGATTGATCAGCGCCCGAGCAATCGCCACGCGTTGCTGCTCGCCGCCGGAGAGTTGCGCCGGCAGGTGCGTCATGCGCTCGCCCATGCCGACGCGGCGCAAAGCTTCTTCCGCCTGCTTCTCATCCGTCACACTGTGAAAATATTGGGCGAGCATGACGTTCTCGACTGCGTTCAAATACGGCACGAGATGGAATTGTTGGAAAACAAAGCCAACTTTTTCGGCGCGGTAGCGAACCATCTCGTTCTCGCTGAGCTTCGAGAGGTCGACGCCGTCCACGACAACGCGGCCGGAATTGAGCTTATCGAGTCCGCCAAGAATATTGATGAGCGTGGTCTTGCCCGAGCCGGACGGCCCCATCAGCGCCACCCATTCGGCGGCTCCCACGTTGAAGCTAAGATCATCGATAGCGCGCAGCACCCCGTACTTCTTGACAAGGTTTTCAATGGCGACTTGCGGCGCCGCAGCCGGCGCTTTTACTTCCGGCAGAATCTGAACAGGCGCGCTCACGCTTCACCTCGAAAAACCGAAGTAGGCCGAACGCTCGCGAGGCGCCGGAGCGGATACGCGCTGAGAATCGCGACAATAGTGGTGAGTGCCACAGCTACAGGATACACAATCAGCCGCGGCTGCGCTGCCACGCCAAACACCTGCTTGCCCAACCAAATCGAAAGAAAAATCCCCACTGCGGCGCCAATCACGCCTCCCGCAAAACCAAGCAGCGCCGCCTCCATCACAAAAAGCCGCAAAACACGCCGCGTCGCGCCGCCAATGGCTTTCATCAACCCAACGTCGTTCTTCCGCTCCATCGCCACATTCGTCATCGCCGCCATGACACAGAGGCCTGTAAGCAGCAGTACGATAACTACCGTGGCCGTCAGCAAACCGCTGATGCGGTCATAAATTCTCGCTTCCGCGTCGGTGAATTGCCGGATGGGACGAACTTGCGCCTCCGGTATTTTCTGCCGCAACTCTGCGATGTAGGCATCCACTTGTTTCGGTGTGCCCGGCACACTCAATTGAACGAGACTGATTTTGTCCGGCAAGTCTGAATGCTTCTGCGCGTCCCAAAGGGACAAGAATAGCTGGTTGTCTTCGGGTCCTCCGCTGGAAAACTGAGTGATGTCCGTACACGGGAACAGAGTGACACCGGGCGTTCCGCTACTAAGAGGGGTTGGACCTGGCGCGATATACTCCAGCTCTTTGGATGGTATTCGATCGGAAACCTTTGCTCCTACGACGCAGGGATGGCCTGAGCTGACGAGTTGCACGGTTTCCTTCCATTGCCAACCGGAACCGAATTGCTTAAGTTGAGTCAGGTCGGTGCCAACAATCACAACCGGAAAATGAGATACCGTGTTCGCCTTTTTTAGATAAACGGCGCCCGTGAAATATAGAAACGGACTGACAACAACGTGTCCGCCTGCGTATTCAAGCGGAATGCGTTCAATGATCGTCGCCGGCAGCGTGTTACTTCTAGTGGAAGTTTGCGCGGGTTCAGGAGGAGTTACGAGGACGTTGGGACCAAGGGCGCGGAATTCAGTATTGATGCGACGCTTGGCGTCCACTTGAAGATTGAGGAGCGCGGCGGTCACAGCAGCGCCCGCACCGAGAGCGAGCAGGATGACAAATAGGCGCCCGCGATTTGCACCGAGCAAACGTCGAACGATGCGCCAAAACATGGCTCGATTGCCAGTGCCAGGTGCACTCATCATTCGCCTCGCAAGATAGGCGCTGGCTCGTAGCGTGAAGCGCGTCGCAGAGGAATGGCGCTGCCCAGAAGCGTGACGCCAGCGGCGAGCGCAAGAACCGCAACCAGAACCAGCAGCGACGGTTCAGGAGCAACGCCGAATATCTTTTGTCCAACAAGCCGCGCCAGAATAATTCCGAGCGAATACCCGATGCCTCCACCAACAAACGCAAGCAAAAGCTGCTCCGCGGCCAGGAGAAACCCAACCGTGCCCGAACCTGCTCCCAAAGCCTTCATCAAACCAATTTCCGTGCGCCGCTCGATCACAGAAGCGGCCGAAGAAGCACCCACGGCCAGCGCCGCCGCCAGCAACGCAGCAAGGGTGACCATCCACAGCAACGCGCGAACTCGCGTGAGAATCGTGCCCTCACCCTCGGCGACTCGCCGAATCACCCGCACATCCGTCCCCGACAGAACTTCTTTAATCGAATACGCGATCGAAGAAACATACGGACTGCACGACCAGCGCTCGAATTCGTCCGCTTTCATCGTCTTAGGATCCCGTCGCGCAAAATCATCTTCAGGCTTCGTCAGCGCACTGACGTAGAGCTTGCGGTATTCACCAACTCTGCCTGCGAGCGACTGTGCGATGGAGAGCGGAACCAAAATAGAATCATCTTCCGGGCCGCCCGAAGAGAGAATCCCCGTAACTTTCACTGGAGCGGGGACTCTGGCGACAGCACCAATGGCTAGGGAAACCGAGTCGCCGATCTTGATGTTGCTCTTCTGCGCGAACGTGGCACCCACGACACATTCTTTAGCATCCTCGGAAAACCATCGACCGTCGACTTGCCACCAAGGGCTCGTTTTAGCAATTCCGGTTTGAAACCTCCCGCCGTCGGGAAGCGGGACCGTGTGGTCGGCCCAAGTCCCAATCAGTGAGACATTGTCGATCCAATTCCGCGATGCCAACGGCAAGGCTTCCGCCTGGAGTTCGAGCATGGGTGCAAAGGCGATAATGTTGTTGTGCCAGAAAACCGTTTTGATTTTCGGGAGGTCCGCTTCAGGAAGATACGCGCCAGCATTAACTGGCCGATAGTCCACGCCGCCGATCTCGAGCGGCAGCGAATCGGCTTGCGGTGTAACTAACAAGTTCGCGCCAAGGCTGCGGAATTCGGTCGCCAGCCGGTCGCCCACATCGAGCGAAACGCTCAACGCCGCCGTTACCACAGCCATGCCGAGCGACAACGCCGCCGCAGTCAGCACCTTGCGGCGCGGACGGCGCGTAAACGAATCGGCAACGAGTCGCAAAAACATAAAATCTGTAGGGGCACGATTCATCGTGCCACGCGCGAAATCTCTAAGACCACGCGCTCGGGCAAATATAAATGCCCCTACTGCGGAATCTCCTTAGTCGCTTGTACGAGCGAAGAAACATCCATCACCAGATCCGCCCCATCCACGTGCGACGGCACACCAATCGGATTGCAGCCGCCCGCCTCGCCGACAGTCGGCACATAAATCGCCGACCCACAGTGCCGGCAAACAACATTCTGCCCATCCTGGCGATAACCCTCCGCCCCGCAGATGCGGCAAGCATCCAGTGCCGTCCCATAACCGTTCGGCTTTTTAATAATCATGAAGCGCAACGCTTGTCCACCGGCGCTGATCGTGAACAAGTGCATCTTGCCGTCTTGCACTTCACTCACAGGAATACGCACCTCGTTACCCACCGCAGCGATCGCCCGTGCCGAAGGCGGCGCGGCATTCACACGTGTATACACAAAGTCTCCGGTCAGCAGGAGAATCACCGAGAGGCATCCCGTCGCAGCCGCGATCATCCATCGCCGCTGACGCCGATTCTGCGCCTCGACCAGCCGTTTCTCCGCTTCACCGGCCGTCTCTTTCGCGGCTCGCGCATGCGACGCGGATTGCCACTCGCGCAAAACCAACAGCGCAGCAGCGCCAAAGATCAGCACAAAGAAGAACAGTTCATTCCGCACGACCGGCCCGATCATCGCCATCTCCGCTTTGCTGGATGGTATCCACTGTGCCTCGCTCAGCTCATGCAATCCGGTCAGCGCGAGCTGAAACGCCACCATGATCAAGATGACGCTGGTAACACTAAAAAATCGCTGCAATGGAACCCTCAGCGTCCCGTTGAAAAAGAACACTCCCACCGCTACAGCTGCTCCAATCCCCAACGCTGTACCAATCCAGGTCTGCAGCCCCTCGCTCGACAACTCCACCGCCCGCAAAATAATCGCGAGTTCCGCCCCCTCGCGCAAAACCATCAGAAACACAAAAAAGAAAATGCCCCAACCGGCCGCCGATCCAGCCCGCCCTACGTAACTCTCAATCTTCTGCTCGATTTCTTTTTTTAGGTGGCGCGCAACGCGATTCATCCATACGATCATCGTAATAACGAACACTGCGGCGACGAGGTACATAACCCCCTCGAACCCGTCTTCGCTGATACGCCAGCGCTCCAATACAATCGCCACGGCCAAGCTCAGCGCGGCGGCGGCAGCGACGCCATACCAAACAAAACGAGCCAGTTGCGAGCGCCCCGTGCGCGCGAGATAAACGAGAATTATGCCGACGACGAGAGAGGCCTCGACACCTTCACGGAGAGCGATGAGAAAAGCAGGAAGCAAAGAATCCCCAGTTGTTATTCATTTGCAACTACAAATTAAGTCTACGCTTTGTATGAATTTACGTCAACCGGACCAATCTAGTCCGATTTCTCTACTATAGACAAGGTAGAATGGGTAGCTCAATAAATTTAATCATGATTTCCGCCTACAGCCGCCAAGCCCTTTCTCTCCTTCTGGCTATCCTTCTTTCTGGAGCGCCATCTTTCGCTCAGGCACAATCGTTTCCCCCGCAAAGCCAATCCTCCCCGCCGCAGACCGTTCCCAATGAAGCGCAGCTCGATATGGCTCCACATCCCAATCCAAAGATCGCTAAGAAAATCTCAGAACTTGGCGACAAGGCCCTCGCCGACGGCCATTTTGATGAGGCACTGAACTACTACCAGCAAGCCGTGCGTTACGCGCCGCAGGACGCCTCCCTCCTCGAGCGCATCGCGTCGCTGCGCTCAAAGCTCATTCGCGCCCACGTCGAAGCCGCCGAGCGCGACGCCCTGGCCGGCCACGCCGACGTGGGCACGGAGGAATTAGCGAAGGCTCTGCTTATTGATCCGAATGACACCATCGTCGCCGAGCGATTGATCCAGATGAAGGCGATGAAGGATGAGCCGCTCACCCCAAATGAGAAAATTGAGGGCTTGCCGGAGCTTAAGCCCCGCGCTGTCAAATTAGATCTGGATCTGCGCGGCGACACTAAGTCCGTCTATGAACAGGTGGGGCAGCTATTCGGGATAAAAGTCACTTTCGATCCGGACCTGTCAGCGCGAACCGTCCGGCTACACGCGCTCGACGTAGATTTCGCCACCGCTATGAAGATCCTCGGCATTCAGACTGGCACATTCTTCCGCGCGCTGACTTCCAATCTCTTGTTCGTAGCTCAGGACACCGCGGAGAAACGTCGCCAATATGCAGTGCAGGCCAAGCAAACATTTGTCTTGCCCGACTCCGTCTCGACCGAAGATATGACCGAACTGTCCCGCGTTCTAAAGGAGATGACCGGGTCGACCCGCGTCGAACTCGATGCGCAAGCTCGCGCCATTACCATTCGCGACACTCCGGAGAGGTTAGCGCTTGCGGGCGAACTCATTCATCAGGCCGAGAAAGCGCGCGGCGAAGTGCTGTTGGACATAGAGATCCTCGAAGTCGATCGAAATAAGGCTCGCACTCTGGGTATTCTCCCGCCTGCTTCGTTAGAGCTGATTTCGCTCTCTACCGGCATAATTTCTCAGTTGGAGGCCGCGAAAGATATCGGCACGCTGGTCACGCTTCTGGCGAGCATTTTCGGAAACGGGGGAACCGCAGCCAGCGCCGGATCTTCCCTAACTTCGCTCATCCCTCCGGTGGCTCGAGTAGGAGGCGGCAATACCACGTTTCTCCTGACAATGCCGACGTTCGCAGCGCAGTTTTCTGACGCGTTGACACTCGTGCACAGCGGAACCCAAGTATTACTCCGCGCGCAGGATGGCAAACCTGCCTCTTTCTTTGTCGGAGATCGGTACCCGGTCACTCTTTCCCTGCTTTCCGGAAGTCTCGGCGCGTCCACCCCCGCCACGTCCGTTGGTGCAACCACCGGTAGCATTTTGCCCAGCGTTTCATACAACGTCGGCATCGGGCCCGTTGCCATTACCTCATCCGACTTCCGTAATCTGGGTGTGCAAGACATCGCCGTCGTCAACGAAATCGACAACACCGTCACGATTCTCCAAAATCAGGGATTGGGAGTTTTTCTCGTAGTCAGCCCACCCATCTCGCTCGGCGCGGCCAGGACAACCGCACCCGTTATCGCCCCTTCCATTGCTTCCGCGGTTCTCACGACCAGCGGTTTTCATGATCTCGTTGTCACTGATCCGGTCGCCAACACCGTGCAAGTCCTGCTTAGCAACGGGGACGATACCTTCAAGGAGGCCACCGGTTCGCCCATCACCGTTGGCCAGCAGCCTAGCTCGATCGTCCTCGGCGATTTCAATGCCGATGGCATTCAAGATTTCGTGGTGACGAATTTCAAGGACAACACTTTTTCTCTCTTTCTTGGCAATAACGATGGGACCTTCAAGCAAGCCACGGGTTCGCCTTTTGCTCTGCCCACCACGGCGACGGGCCCCATTGCTATGACTTCGGCCGACTTCAATTCGGATGGAAATTTGGATTTGGCGATCGCCAATCAAACGACAAACGATGTCGCGATTCTTCTTGGCAATGGGAGTGGCTCGTTTTCCCTCGCAACGGGCTCACCGTTTACCGTGGGTCAATCTCCGGTCGCCATTGCCTCGACTGACTTGAACCTCGATTCCCACCCCGACCTGGCGATCGTGAACCAGGTCGACAACACAGTCAGCGTTGTACTGGGCAACGGTGATGGCACGTTTACTTCAGCGCCAAACTCGCCGCTCGCAACGGGGCAGGCGCCCACATCCGTGGCCCTTGCCGATTTGAATGGGGACGGTGTTCCAGACATTGTCGTGACCGACCCACAAACGGACAGCGTGTCGGTATTCCTTGGCCTTGGCCAAGGCTTGTTCGCGTCGGCCTTTGAACTTCCCGCAGGAACGACGCCCACGGCCATTCTGGCTGCCAGCCTGAGCGGCGCCACCTTGCCTGATGTGGCGATTACCGACAATCCCTCCGGCGTTGCGGGTCAGGTGACTGTAGTCCTCAGCCCAGCGAGCTTGTTTTCAAATTTGTCGGGGTCCATCGCACAGACGCCGTATCCAGGCGCGGAATATGAAGATATCGGGGTTAAGGTCAAGGCCACTCCAACCCTTCATCCGAATGACGACGTCACCCTGCAATTGGAGTTCGAGATTCGCGCGCTCGCCGGCTCCAGCATCAACGGCATCCCGATCATTACCAACCGGACTATTTCGCAAACTGTGCGCATCAAGGAAGAAATGCCCACAATCATCAGCGGCCTGCTCGACAATGAGGAGACTCGCACGCTCACGGGCCTCCCTGGCTTTGCGAATCTCCCTGGCGGAGTCGGATATTTCTTCGGCCAGAGAAACAATACAGCGCAGGATACCGAGATGCTGATCATGATCACGCCGCACAAACTGCGCCTTCGCGACCGCATCTCCCGCTCAATCTATGTCGGTCGCGATACGAGTGTGAGCCGCGGCTCTGCACGTGAGCCTGCCCAGGTGCCTCCCCAGAGGCAGCCTTAGCCAAAACCGCGCACGTACGCGGCAAGCATGACTTCGCAGCCTACCTGTTCATTTATGGCAATGGCTCGAAAACGACGATGGGTTGATAAGTGCGCGGCACCAGCGCTTCAGCAATGGCGACAAGCTTGTCTTGTTGGCTGAACACACGCAAACGCGGTGGCTTCAATTCTCCCGCATCGAGCTGTACGGTCGCGCCAGGCGGCAACTCCACCCTACCGGGCTGAATTTGTGAGACCTGCACGTTGAATTTCGTTCCATGCCGCACGCGCTTCTCGATCACAGGCAACACGTTTACGCGCGGAAAATTCGGCAGCAAACCTTCCAGCCGGATCATGCAGTCGGCAAATTTTCCCGCGCGCGACGCTTCCGCCAGCTCTTCCAGCTTGATCGCCTGCTCCAGTGAAAATTCGCCGACCGCCGTCCGCGTAATCTCCGAAAGGTGCGCACCGCAGCCCAGCTTCTGTCCCATATCGTGCGCTAGCGAGCGAATGTACGTGCCCGAAGAACATTCAATGACGAAGCGCGCGACATTGCCTTCGATTCCGGTCAGCTTGTACTCGAAGAGCTCGACCTCGACCGCCTTCAGTTCAACCGGCTGCTTCTTGCGCGCCAGCTCGTACGCCGGCACCCCTTTGACTTTTTTTGCGGAAAAAGCGGGAGGCATCTGTTCGAACCGGCCCACGCACTCTGCCGCGAGCTTTTCCAGAACTGCCGCGTCCAGCGCCGGCGCGGCGTCCGCCCCTTGTGCTTCGCCGTCCGAGTCGTACGTATCCGTCGCAAAACCAAACCGGAAGCCCGCCGAGTAGCGTTTCCTGCGCCCGTTGTAAAACTGCACTAGCCTCGTCGCTCGTCCAAGCAGCAATACCAGAACCCCCGTCGCCAGCGGATCCAGCGTCCCAAGGTGTCCAATCTGCCGAAATCCCGCGAGATGACGCACCGCGTCGACGACATCATGGGAAGTTTTTCCCCGAGGCTTATCGATGACGAGCGCGCCGTCAAATGGCGCAGGCTGTGGCTGGCGTGGCATAGGGTGATTGGTCGGTGAGCTGTTACCAGTTGAAAAGAGAATGTATTTAAGACGCCGCCGGCTTGTCCTTCTTCATTTCTTTCAACAGCTGATCGATTCGCTCCGTGTACTCCTGCGAATGATCCAACGCGAAATGAAGCTCAGGCATCCGGCGAAGCTGCAAGCGCTCGATCAACTCGCGCCGGATAAATCCCGAAGCATGCTCCAGCGCCTTGATCGCGTCCTTCTGCTCTTTTGCGGATCCCTGAATGTTGATAAAGACGCGCGCGTGTTTCATGTCTGGCTGCACACGCACTTCGCTGACCACTACCATGCCTTCGAGCCGCGGATCTTTTAGCTCGCCCGCTAGCATGGCGTTGATTTCGTGAGCGATTTCCTCGCCCACCCGTTCGTGACGGTGATTGGCTGGACTCATTTCCGTCCCCGCGAAAATTCCTAAATGATTTCGATTGCCTGGTTGATCAAAAACGACCCTAGGATGCGGTCTGCTTCATCCAGGACTTTTTGCAGCACTTCATTGAGATGCTTCTCTTCGTTAGAAAGTGTGACTACGCCGACCACTGATCGCTGCCACGTGTCGTGATGGTCCAACTCCGCCACCGCAACATTAAACTGCCTTCGCAGCTTATCCTTCAAGCTACGAAGCACTTGCCGCTTGTCCTTTAGCGATTGCGCGTCTGGGATGTGCAGCTCAAGGGTGAGCAGGCCAACCGGCATGAGCGCTCCGGGGGACTATTAGCGTTTACCTGCGGCCAGCGGTTCCAACGGTCTGACCGGCTGCTTCCGCCGCGCTCAGCTTCTGAACGCTGAAGCATTCCAAAATGTCGCCGACTTTCACGTCGTTGAAGTTTGCAATGCCAGCGCCGCATTCAAATCCAGTTCGCACCTCGCTCGCATCGTCCTTGAAGCGCTTCAACGAACTTAGTTTCGACGTGTAGATCACTGCACCATCGCGCACAACACGGATCTGTGCGTCGCGCTTAAGCACGCCGTCCACCACGTAACATCCTGCAACGGTGCCCGAACCTTTGACCTTGAACGTGTTCCGAACTTCCGCACGCCCGAGATATGTTTCCTGGATGACTGGCTCAAGCAGGCCTTCCATGGCTTTCTTAAGCTCGTCGGACACTTCGTAGATGATCGTGTGCGAGCGGATGTCCACATGTTCCTGCTGGGCGAGCTCCATTGCCTTGCGGTCCGGCCGGATGCCGAACGCAATAACAATTGCCCCGGAAGCAGACGCCAGCAAAACGTCGTTTTCCGTCACCGCGCCCACACCCGACCCGATAATCTTCAGCTTCACCTGGTCGGTCGAGAGCTTCGGCAGCATTTCGCTCAGCACTTCCACCGAACCCTGCACGTCCGCCTTGATAACGATGCCCAGTTCCTTCACGTCGCCAGCCTTCAGCTGTTCGTGCAACTGGTCGAGCGTGATGCGCGATCCGCTGGAGCGAGCCATTTGTGCATCGCGCTGCTTGCCTTGGCGATATTCGACGATGTGTCGCGCCTTAGCTTCCTCGGTCACTTGAAAATGGTCGCCAGCGTCGGGCACGCCCTGCAAACCCAGCACTTCCACCGGCGTCGATGGCGGCGCATCCTTGATGGTCCGTCCGCGATCGTCAAACATCGCGCGCACTTTCCCGAATACCGCGCCGCAGATAAAGAAGTCGCCGGAGTTGAGCGTTCCGTTCTGCACGAGGACCGTTGCTACAGGGCCGCGTCCCTTGTCCACGCGAGATTCCAGCACAGTGCCGCTCGCAGGTGCATCCGGGTTGGCCTTCAACTCGCGCAAATCGGCCACCAGCAAAATCGTTTCCAGTAGCCTGTCAATGCCCTTCTTCTGCTTCGCGGAGACTTCCACAAATTCCGTGTCGCCGCCCCACTCCGAGGGAACCAAATTCGCGTCGGAAAGCTGGCGCTTCACACGCTCTACTTGTGCTTCCGGCTTGTCGATCTTGTTGATGGCAACGATAATGGGAACCTTCGCGGCCTTCGCGTGATCGATCGCTTCTTTCGTTTGCGGCATGACGCCGTCATCGGCCGCCACCACGAGGACCACTATGTCCGTCACCTTCGCGCCGCGCGCGCGCATCCGCGTGAACGCTTCATGGCCCGGCGTGTCCACAAATACCACGCTGCGATCGTTCACCATCACTTTGTACGCGCCGATATGCTGCGTAATCCCGCCGGCTTCGCCGCCCGCGACATCGGCCTCGCGAATCGCATCGAGCAAACTCGTCTTGCCGTGATCCACGTGGCCCATCACCGTGACAACCGGCGGCCGCGGCTTCAGACTTTCCTTGGTCTCTTCCTTCGCAACTTCCAGCACCATCTCTTCTTCAAGCGAGACGACGCTTACGACTCCGCTGAACGTTTCCGCAAGTGTAGTCGCCGTCGGCACATCGAGCGCCTGGTTAATGCTGGCGAACACGCCACGATCGAGCAGCGTTTTCAAAAGATCCTTAGCGCGCACATCGAGCTTTTCCGCGAGTTCCCGGATGGTGATGCCTTCCGTAATCGTTACTTCCCGCGGAGCGCGCGGCTCCGGCGGCGCAATAACTGCCGCAGCAGACCGGCGATCCCCTGCTCCTGGACGCTGGCGAGTCGGGTGCAGCTTGCGCTCACCCTCCTGCTCCCGCTTGTCCATGACAGGGCGCTGCCTCTGGGGAGGTTTGCGCGTATAGAGCGGCTTGCCGGGCTCCGCCTTTGGCGGCACTTTGTCCGGCGGCAACGCCGGCAGCATGCCAGGGCGTCCTGGCGCACGCGGACCCGGGCGAGTGCCAGTGGGCATCGCTCCGCGCCGTTGCTCAAAAGGTCGATTCGCCGGCGAACTCCCGGTTCCACCCGGTCCACCTGACCGTGGAGTGTACTGTCTTCCCTGTCCACCCGGCTGCATTGGGCGCATCGGCTGGCCGGGACGTGGTCCTCCGCCTGAGCGTTGACCGCTTCCGGGCGTCGTTCCAGGCACCGGTCCTCGGTTGCCCGTGGGCAACGGACGAGAAGGCACGGTCGGACGCGCACCCGGCGCGCCAGGTGCCGCAGCCGCTGGACGAATAGAAGAAGGTTGAGCCCCACCTGGAGCCCCAGGCCGAGGTCCAGAAGGTGCTGCGGGCCGCGGCGCACCAGGAGCAGACGACGTCGGATGGCCCGCTGGTGACGGCGGACGAATCGGCGTAGCCGCTGGAGGTCTCGTCGCAGGCGCCCCTGCGGGGGCAACCGGTTTTGCAACCGGAGGAGCCACCGCTGGCGATGCGGCTGGAACCGCGGTTACCGGCGGCTTGGGAGCAGCCACAGGCGCAGCTACTACTGGCGCACTTGCTGCCGGAGCTGTTGGAGCCGCAGCGGCGGGAGCAACAGGTTTCGCAACGGGGACAATTGGCGGCGCAACTGGCGCTGCCGCAGGAGCAGCAGGTTTCGCAACCAAACTAGGCGTCGCTGCCACAGGAACGGCGGGAGCCGCCGGCCGCATCCGCGCAGCCCTGGCTGCAGCTTCCTTCGCAACGGCTTCCGCCTTGGCATCAGCTTCCGCCTTAGCCTCAGCCTCAGCCTGTCCCAAAAGGTTCTTGCGAACTTTCTCCGCGACATCCTCAGGGATCGAACTCGAATGCGTCTTTTTTTCCGTGACGCCATACCCAGGCAAAAGATCGATGATCGCCTTGGCCTTGACCTCGAGTTCGCGGGCCAGTTCGTTGATTCGTACTTGGTTTGCTTCGCTCATGCTGCTTATGGACCGTTCCACGGTCAAAAAACTCAGTCGGCCCTAACTCGGCCGGTACTGTCTCTTACTTAAGGCTTCGGCTCTTCCTCTTCCTTGGCCTTGTCCTCGGAATGTTCAGCTGCTGGCGATTCTTCACCTTCAGTCGTGGCTGCCGTTTCGCTTTCCGCCGCGGTTTCCTGCGAATTTCCCTCTGGAGTTTCTTCCGCCGCCGCACCCTCTGCGTTTTCAGAACCCGCTTCCGTACTCTCAGCCGCCGCTTCACCTTCCGCAGCCGTCTCTTCGCCTTCCACTACCATATCGTCCGTATTTTCCCCAGCCGGTGCGGCCGCAGCGGCATCTGCTCCGCCTTCGTAGAAGCGGTTCACCGCCTGATAAATCTTGTCGACCATCTTCTCGCCGATTCCCGGTATCTCCATCAACTGCTCCGGCGTCATCCCTGCGAGCTTCTCTAGATTGGTAATCCCAGCGGCCTCAATTTTTTCAATCGTCTTCGGCCCAACGCCTGCCAGCGCCGTCAAAGGCGTCGCCGGAGCCGTCAAAGCCGTCATCTGCTCTTCGATCTCTTGCCGCTTTTCTTCCTCGCTCTTGATGTCGATGTCCCAGCCAATCAACTTACTCGCCAGCCGGACGTTCTGCCCCTTCTTGCCAATTGCCAATGAAAGCTGCGAATCCTCGACAATCACTTCGAGCTTCCGGTTTTCCGGGTCGGTGATCTGTACGCGAGTAACTTTGGCCGGGCTCAGCGCCTTCTGCGCAAACGCCACCGTCTCTTCGCTGTAAGGAATAATGTCGATCTTCTCGCCGCGCAATTCGCGAATGATCGATTGCACGCGCATTCCCTTCATGCCCACGCACGCGCCCACGGGATCAACATCTTTGTCGCGGCTAGCCACAGCAACCTTCGTCCGCTCTCCCGCCTCGCGCGCCGCAAAACGAATCTGCACCGTCCCGTCGTAAATTTCCGGCACTTCCATCTCAAACAATCTCTGCACTAAACTCGCATCCGCGCGCGACACAATCACCTGTGGCCCCTTCGCCGCACGGTCAACCATCTTGATTACCACGCGCAAGCGCTCGCCAATATTGTAAGTCTCGAGCTTTGACTGTTCGCGCTTCGGCAAACGCGCTTCCGTACGCCCCATGTCCACAATCAGATCCGGGCCTTCAGCGCGCTTCACAATCACCGTCACCAGCTCGCCCACGCGCGTGTGGTACTCGTTGTAAATCGTATCGCGCTCGGCCTCGCGCACCTTCTGCAGAATCACTTGCTTCGCCGTCTGCGCCGCGATGCGCCCCAGCACGTCGGTAGGTTTCGCAGCGATAACCTCGGTCCCAATTTCCGCCGACGGATTCTTTTTCTTCGCTTCCGCCAGGCTCACTTCCTTCTTCGGGTCGGTCACTTCTTCCACGACCACATGCACCGAGAACACGTCCACTTGCCCGGTTTCCGGATTAAACTTGGCGCGCAAATCCTCTTCCGTCTTGTAATACTTCCGAGCCGCCACCACCATCGCGTCTTCAATCGCAGACACGACCACGGTCGCCTCGATGTGCTTCTCGCGGCTCAACATCTCAATTTGTTGATAGAGCAGATTCGCCATGTTCGATCCCGATCGTCTTCCCGTTCCTAAAATCCCTAAAACTTCTTCTCTTTTAAACTCGTCCGTCCCTAAATCTCTTCTTTTCTTTGTTCCTTCTCTGCGCTTACTCAGCGTCCTCTGCGTCTCTGCGTTATCTTTTCTCTTCGTCTTTTCTACTCACTACTCCCTGCCTACTACTCACTCTCTTCTAAAACTCCACCATCAAATTCGCTTTCCGAATCTTCTCGAGCGGCAACTCCACGGTCCGCGCTGCTTTCCCCTTCAACTCCAACCGCACCTTGCCATCCACAAATCCCGCCAACCGCCCCTCAAAATACTTCTCATTCTCCACCGGCTCGGTCGTAGAAATTTTCGCCATTCGCCCGCGAAATCTTTCGTACTCTGCCGCGTTCCGCAGCGCCCGGTCCATTCCCGGCGAACTCACTTCCAGGGTGTACCCCGCGGCCCCCGGAATCAGCTCTTCCACATCCAATATCACGCTCAACTGCTGGCTCACCCGCTGGCAATCCGCGTGGCTCACTCCCTGCTGCCCACCTTCGCGCGCCTCCGAAGGTGCCAAAATTTGTCCTGCCGAGTCGCTCATCGCCGCTCCCGCTTTCGGAGCCCGATCAATCGTCACCCGCAAGAAGCGCTGCTTCCCTACCTTCCACTCAACATCAAATATTTCTAGCCCTTCCGACCGCGCCACTCGCTCGGCGGCATCCCGAATTTTTTCCAAATCCAAACGAAGACTCCCCGAGTAATGCCGGTGTCCACTGCCCTCCAACCGGCCCAACAAAAAAGTGGGCTTGCGCCCACCTATCCGTGCGACCCGCTTCAGAGCGAAAACAGAGTATATTCCGCCAGCAAGGTAAAAGCAAGATACGGCCCAGAACCGCTGCTAGAGCCAACGATTCCTCTAGCCGCTCAACTCCTCGCTAATCTATTACTTCTACCCCGCGAGCCCACAATGCCTGGGGCCCGCCACTCTTCTCTTCCGCAGATCTCTGCCAACTCAGCACACCCCTGCAAGCTATGTCACGAATGCTTTTTGGGAGGCCCGGCTTCAGCCGGGCCGAAAACGCCTCGGAAAGGGGGGCTTCAGCCCCTGAAGAATTGCAGTATTTCCAAGGCTCTGATTTATAAGATGGGTCGTACTAACTCAGCGCCTCTTCAAGCTATCTCATAAACGTTTTTGGGGAGGGCCCGGCTTCAGCCGGGCCGAAAAATGCCTCGGAAAGGGGGCTTCAGCCCCTGAAGAATTGGTATTTCCGAAGCTCTGATTTATAAGATGGGCTGGACTAACTCAGCACCTCAGCGCTACCCCTTCTCTTTATTATCTCTTACTCGCCATTTCTCAAGATCTGCTTCTCCGCGGAGGAAAACTGGCTGTAGCGCCCAGTTTCGATTTCGCGCTCGCGAGCAAACGGCGGCATCTCGCTCAATCTTTGCAACGCTTTCTGCATTTCAGGTCGAAGCGGCGCGCCAGCCTTTTCCACAGTGCCCCGCTCCGTGGTCGCCCGCCCAGTGGCGTAATGTGCCGGGCTCGAAGCCGCAGCTTGGTAACTGGCTGGTGTCGCGCTCACCCTGTCAGAGGAGAGAATTCGCGCACGCGGCGCGGCAGTGCTTCTGTAGTCCGTACTGAGTATGTCTCCCTGTGCCGGTGGGGTCCCGTATCTTGCGGGTCCGTTCTGGTTAGGCTGTGGCCGTGCGTTGGGATCTGTCGATTGAGGATTGCCGTTCCCGTTGCTTTGATCCGGAGAGCCCGAGGGATCCCCCGAAGGACCGTAGGGCGGGTAAGAATAATAAGGTCCAGACCCGTAATACCCGGGGCTGTAGTAATAGCCATAGGGATATCCATATCCCCATCCCCAATACGGCCAGCCGAAGCCGACTCCCCATCCGCCCCAGCCGTAACCGTATCCGCCGCCCCAATAACCCCTACCCCAGCCGTAACCTCGGCCTCCCCATCCGTAACCGCCGTGATATCCGCCGTAGTAGCCCCGCCCTCCGTAGTAGCCGCCATGATAGCCGCCGTATGCGCGTCCGCCGACAAACCCAGAGTGGACTCCGCCGCTGAAACCTCCACCTCCGTGAAACGCAGCCCCGCCGCCATGAAATCCGCCGCCACCGCCGCCGCCGTGGAATCCTCCTCCACCGCCACCACCATGGCCTCCGCCACGTTGGGCGAGCGCCGACTGCGGCAACCAACTGAGCGCAATCACCGCCACCAGGACAATACCTACTCGAAACAAAATGGTTTTCTTCATATCACTACCCTCGGTTCCAAATCCCTTCAATCCTTAGATGACAATTCTCCTCTAAAGACTGCAAAGCCACATTCTACACCCGCTAGCGCTAACAAGTGGACAGCCTTAGCGCCATCGCAAGGATCTTGACTTGGGAAATCGAGGACAGACGCCTTGGCAGCTTATATGCCTGGCTGCCTAAAAGAAGATAGGATCTGAGCGCTTGACCTAACTACTGGAATCCCGTACTCTATGACTTTGAAATTCGATTGGAACAAGTACAAGGCAAAGGACAACTTCGACCGTCACGGAGTCAGTTTTGAAATGGCTAAAGAAGTATTTAGAGACCCGTTTGCCGTCGAGTTTCTTGACAACCGGCATGACTACGGAGAGGAACGTTTTGTGATTATAGGCATGGTTGCCGCCCACATTCTCTACGTGGCCTATACCGAACGGCAGGACCTTATCAGAATCATATCCGCCCGGAGGGCGACGAAACATGAGCAGGAAACCTATCTCCAGGAAAACCCATAGAGAGCTTCGTCCCATGACGCGACGTGCAATCGAGCGCGCCGCGCTTGCTGACCCCGATGCGCAGCCTTTGAACAGCGCCGAAGTAAAGCGAATGAAGCGGACGCCGCGAGCACAAATCATCCGCCGCGCACTGGGTTTGACTCAGCAAGAATTCGCCAAGCGGTTTCACATTCCCCTCGGCACGCTACGCGATTGGGAACAGGGCCGCGCGACACCCGATCAGCCAACGCAAGCCTATCTAACGGTTATTGCTCGCAGCCCGCAAGGGGTCCAGCGCGTACTGGAAGGCTAGCGCCGTAGACGGGTGGCCTTGAGATAGTCCCTCGCCTTCTGCTCAAACTGTAGAAAACATGTAGGGTGGCCCCTGCGTCTCTATACTTTCCCGAGAAATGCCGCAGTGATATTCTCTCCGCGATCCTAATGCCCACAAACACCAATTTCCCGAATCCGGGCCAGCCGCCCGGACCGCCTATCCCTTAATTGATGAATAAAATGCTAACCATCAAGATTGCCTTCGAGGAGGAAACGGGACTTGACGCAATTGATCCGCTCGGCGACTTAACGATCTCGGACGGCGCCTCGACCATTGCTATACGGACGACCTACTTGGATTCTTGGTTGGCCGCTTTGATCTCTGGTTACAATCGAAGTCGGCAAACGAATCACATTAACGTCGAAGTTTCCGAGGAGCGGCAGGCAATCTCAATCAATATTCTGCCCTCCGGCTTGCTTTCAATATCGTATGAGAATCAGACGCTAATGCCACAATTACCGCAGGAGGTGAAGGTCGCCCTGAAGGGCGCCGCTCAATATTTGCTGCGCGCACTTGATACATTGCCAAGCAGTCACCGGAATGCGTTTCTTGATCCCATTAGGAAATTCATTTCGGCCGGCTGATTGGATGACGGCGTCGGGCGGGTGGGACAGCCTTAGCGAAGGACGACGGTTTTGACCTTGTCTTTTTTCCGGGGTGCCCCACCTTTTCGGGTTTGGTTTTTTGAAAAGGTGGGTCTTTCTCCTTCATGCTGGAGAGTCGCAATCATAAGAATCGATGCGGTGGCAGAATCTCGATCCCCCGGAAAGGATTCAACGCAATCAGGTCAGCGTCGCCAGTAACAATGTGCGTCGCGTTCCCGCTCACCGCAAGTTCGAGGAACTTGTCATCCTTTGGATCACGGCAAACCCCAATTCGCACATTAACCTCGACCCATTCCGCCTCACGCGTCAAAGCCGCCAGAAAACTCCGAATATCTTCCTCGTCTATGTATCGAAGGAATTTCTTCCTGCCGAGAACTTCATAGAGTTCGGCGAGCGTCGCAAAGGAAAGCAGGACTCTCCCTTTTAGGAGTGCCTGTTCGAGCGCCTGGCGAGGTTTCGAGTCGGGAAGGAGCAACGCACTAACCAAAACGTTTGTATCGAAGACGCAGCGCAACTACGCGCCCTTGAGGAGAGAATCCAGAACTTCCAGTGTCAGCCCGCGGTCTTTCGCTTTGCGGCCCGCGTCTTCAAGCACTTTCTGTAGCGACGGGTATTCTCCCGCGGCCAACTCTCGAAGCCAAAGACTAAGCAGCGCCTGAATCTTCCGCTTCTGCTCTGGTCCTGCAGAGTCATAAGCTCGCGCCGTCTGCGGGTCCAGCGGAATCGTAATGGAGGGATTGGCCATTGCTCTACTCTTCCGCAATTCTACGGCAAAAACCCGCCACTCTCCACTCTTTACTATCTACTCGCCGCACTCGCTCTTCGCCCTTAAAACTACACCCTGATCGAAGCAACCGAAAGCTCCTACCTTGTCGGAAAGGCCTGCTTTTTCCCGCTACTCACTACCCACCACTCCCTACTCACCGACCCTCTCCAGTCAAACCGCACTAAACAAACAGCTTAAAGTTTACGCTTGACAACCAGTACCAATATGTTATGCTTGTTGTGTTGATTGGGACACGGATTCTGTCCGTCATCCCGGCAAGTCATGCGCCTCCGCCGCGCGGTCCCTAAATTTCCCGCAAAATCTTCAGCCCCTCCCAGGTTACCACTTCGTAAAAACCGCTCTCTACGAACCCGTTCAGAATCAACACTTCCACAACTGTTGATTCCGCTCCACTTTAAGTCCTTTATCAGCAATGTTTACAAAAAACCGGGGGAGGGGTGTCCCGTTCCAGGTCCGAAGTTTTGCAACTCGTCACCCCCAAGCTACTGTCATTCCGAGCGCAGCGAGGAATCTGCTTTTTCTTCCTTCCGTCTCTATTACCTTACTTCGTTACCTCGTTACATCACACCTTCTCCGGCTCCTGTGTACACGCAGGAATGCCCGCAAGTTCAATCTCCTCATGGGTTACTTGCCCCACGTATCGCTTTTATACGTGGGGTCTTTGACTTTTCCACGTATTTCCACGGCCATATCAAATTAGTTATCCTTCTCTCAACTCCTTAAATTCCTTCCACTTCCGCAAGTGTCGTTCGAATGCCAATTCAGTAATCACGAAAACTATTGACAATCGGTAACTACTCCTGCTACCATTGTCTATGTTTAGCCTGCCTGCCCTGAGAGATGAAGGGATTCTCGAAGGGTTTCGCCTTCACCGTGAGAGAACTCGATGGGTACGCCCGGCCCTGCCCGCCAAATCCATCCCCGTTCCTTCTTCCTCTGATCTCTGTGTACTCTGTGTCTCTGCGTTTAGCTCTCCGAATGTTGACGCTCTTGACGCCGCGTCAAGCATAAGTCCTATGTTTGCCACTCTTACAAAAAACACCTGGGGGTGGGTGTCCATCCCGATCATCAATACCAATTCTCAATTCAACCGCCGTCTTACCTCTAACTCCCATAGAATCACATCTTTCGCAGACCCCCACCCCTTAAACCCAATCGAATCATATTCTTGCAAAAAACAGGGGGAGGGGGTCCCCCTTACCCCAAGTCGGCGGCGAGGGACCTCATATCTTTGCGCAACACGCAGGAATCCCCGCAACTTCAATCTCTTCATGGGTTTACTTCACAACTCGCGTACACCACGGGGGTGGGGGTACTTCGCTCGCAGTCGTCCTTACCTCATCACTTCCTTACTTTGCTTTCGACTCTTATCTCACTCAAACAAGTCTGGCTGCTCGCGCGTTATCCGGTCCCACATCGGCTGGAACTGGAACCAGCCCGCCAGCGGAATGCCAACCTGCGAGTGCGTCAGCTTGGCGGTCTCGTGAGGAATCTTGCGCGGCTCTCCAGCGGCTTCCGCCAGCAGTTGCGCCTGGCACGACCGGTCCATGGTGATGAACCACCATGCCGCCTCGTCCACGGTATGCCCGACGGTCAGCAGGCCATGATTGCTCAGAATCGCAGCCTTCTTGTCGCCCAGTGTCTTGGCGATGCGGTCGCCTTCGTCCGTCTCGTAGACAACTCCGCTGTAATCGCTGAACACCACATGATCTTCATAAAACGCGCACGCATCCTGCGTCAGCGGATCGAGCAGCCTCCCGAGCGAAGACCACGTCTTGCCATTCAGCGAATGCGCATGTGCGGCCGCAATCACGTCAGGGCGCGCCTTGTGAATGCGCGAGTGAATCGCAAACGCCGCACCGTTCACTTCGCGCTCGCCTTCCACGACTTCACCCTGATCATTTACGAGCAAAAGATCCGACGCGCGAATCTGGCTGAAATGCATTCCAAAAGGATTCACCCAGAAATGATCCAGCTTTTCCGGATCGCGCGCCGTGATGTGTCCCGCTACGCCTTCATCGAATCCGCACTTCGAAAACAGCCGGAAAGCTCCCGCGAGCCTTTCTTTCCGGTGGCGGCGCTCCTCGGCGGGCGTTGCAAAAATCGGGGGACGCGGCATCCGTTCCATTCGCGATTTTGTTGGCGGCATAAAGTCCTCCTTGCGCTTGTGCTCTTTCTGGTTCTGATTCGCCTACTATATCGAATTCCAAGTGATTCTGACGACCGTTTCTCATGCTTTAAGGCCCAGTCCGCGCCAACCGACTGCCCCGGTGCCCTCAGCGTCACGATTTACTTGACCACTCGCGACGCTCTCCGCTACTGTTTCTACTGCTTTTGGTGGTCAAGCAAGGCTCGCATGTCTCCTCAGCGCATTCCGCTCGCAAAGTCTTTCCCATGTCTTTTGGCGTTCTGCGCCCTGTTTCTACTTGTTCCAACCCTTCGCGCGCAGCGGCCATCAGGTGGATCGCCGGCACCATCTGCAGGGCAACGGTCCCCGACTCCAGGCCTTCCCATGGTCACACCGGTAGATGTCCAAGTCAGCGTGCGCGAGCCAAGCGGCATGCCGCTCGCTGGCAATGCCTTCGTCAAACTTTCTTCCGGAGGCGGCATGCATCTAACCGCGGCCACGCAAGACAACTCCACGGCCACGTTCCCGCAAATTATCGCGGGAGAGTACGAAGTTGAAGTATCGGCCCTCGGTTACAAGACGGCGACTGAGCACGTTTCCGTTTTTGCGGGCGGCAGCTGTCGTGTCTATATTTATCTGCACAACGAAAACGAGAATCCTTTAGCAAACGCTGCGCCGAGCGGTTCTGTCATGACGCCGCGCCTCCAGGCGGAAATTGATAAGGGCCTCGACAAGATGCGCCGCCATCAGTATGACGCGGCTCGCGCTCAATTCGAGAAGGCTGCGAAAATGGCGCCGGGCAATCCGGACATCCAGTATTTGCTCGGCATGCTGGAATATACGCAGGAACATTTCGATCCCGCTCGCGCAAAATTTCAGGCCGCGCTCTCTCTGAATCCTTCACATGAGCGTTCCCTGTTGTCGCTCGGGGAACTTCAGCTTAGGACCGGCGACCCCGCAGCGGCCGCAGAGACCCTCGAGAAGGCCTACCAGGTAAATGGCGCGGACTGGCGTACCCACTGGTTGCTGGCCAATGCCTATTTTCAGCAGAAGAATTATGAAAAAGCGCTTCCTCACGCGACGCGTGCAGCGGAACTCGGAAAGGATCATGCGGCGCCGGCATGGATGCTCCTG
This sequence comes from uncultured Acidobacteriota bacterium, assembly GCA_963784015.1. Classification (GTDB taxonomy): domain Bacteria; phylum Acidobacteriota; class Terriglobia; order Acidiferrales; family UBA7541; genus Acidiferrum. The sequence goes on along the minus strand of CAWAPX010000013.1, from coordinate 5,116 downwards.
GGCCAAATTCTGCTCCAGGAGAAAAAAGACGAGGAAGCGAAGCGGGCATTCGAGACAGTGATTCGGAGTTTTCCGAACGATCCCGTCGTGCCTGAAGCAAAAACGCAGCTTGCCGCGCTCGGCAAGCCGGTGGTCACTGCGGTTTCCGCACTTCAACCAACTCAACCAACGCTTGAGCCTGCGCCCCCGCCAGTCCTACCTCCGGTAGCCGTGCGCCCCTGGGCGCCAGCGGATATTGACAGCAAGGAATATCCAGCCGTTCAGGATGTCCCATGCTCGGAAAACGATTTGGTGCAGAGGACGCAGGCCAAAATGATGCGGCAGCTCGGAAACTTTGAGAAGTTTTTGGCCACCGAGCACATCGAGCATCAAGAAGTGGACGCTCACGGAATTCCAGGACCAGTGCGCGAGAAGGACTTCAACTACCTCATTTTCGTGCAACACCCCAGGCCGGGCATGTCTTTTCTGGAAGAGAAACGCGATGGCGGAGAAAATCTTAATTCTTTTCCAACTTCGCTCGCGACCCAGGGGCTTGCCGCTCTCGCTCTAAGCGTGTTCGATCCCAACTACGAAGGCGATCTTGTTTATAAGTGCGAAGGCCTGGGCACGTGGCGCGGAAAAGCCGTTTGGCGGCTGCGCTTCGAGCAAAAGCAGGGTGTGCCGTCGCGCATCCGCATGTGGCAAAATTCCCGCGGCACGTACTCCATCCCCTTGAAGGGCCGCGTGTGGATTGCCGCCAGCAGCTACGACGTGCTGCATATAGAAACGGATCTTCGCGAGCCCGTGAAAGATCTAGAACTTACACGCGATCATCTGCTGATTGACTATGGCCCCGTGAAGTTTGACCACGGCGCAACAACGCTATGGCTTCCGTGGAACGCAGAGATGTATATGGAGCTGCGCGGAAAGCGCTACCACCACACGCACACGCTGAGAAACTACATGTTATTTTCGGTGGATACCGGAAATACCATAGCGAAACCGAAAGAAGCTCTCGATCAATAATAATCGCGTAGTGCGAAGTTGAACGAAGAAGTTGAGGCGAGTGAATAGTCAGCAGAGAGTGGTGAATAGCAACAGACTTGGAGTTCCCTCCAGTTCAACCTGCACTTTGAACGAGACTGCCGCGAAATAACACAGCTCGCCTTATTGGAACAAAAGAAAACGCCCCCGACTTGTCGAGGGCGTTTTGAGAAGACAAATTGTCGGACGCTGCCTATCAGCAAATTACTTCTGAGGCGGCTTCGTGCTTGGCGGCGGAGTGGATGGTTTGGGTGTCGCCGGCTTTGCGGTTGCAGGAGCGGCGCCCGGAGCGTTTTTCACAGGATATGCCTGGTCATACAAGCGAATGATATCCTGCGTTACGTCGACCTGGTTCGACGCATAGAGGATCGGCGAGTTCTGGCCGGAAGTATCCAGAATCACGCTGAAGCCGTTCTCGCGCGCGTAGCGATCCAAAACGTCAACCATTTTGCGCCCGATGCGCTCCAAGACGTCTTGTTGCGCGGCGCTGGCGTCATCTTGAAACTCGGTTCGGAGGCGATCGAGTTTCTGCGTGCGGCGTTGTCCCTCTGCGGTGAGGCGCGCCTCTTCTTCCTGGCTCAGCTTTCCCTGGCCGGACTGAAGGCGCTGCTGCAAATCAGTGATCGCCTTGGTCTGGTTGTCGATTTCAGCGGAGCGCGGAGCAAACTGCGACTGCAATTCTGCGGAGGCTTGCTTGCCCTCGGCCGTGCTTCCGATCGCACCGCGAAGATTGATGATGCCTACGGACTTGGGTACTGAAGCGGCGCCAGCCGCTGGGGCGGCTTGAGCCGAGGCTGCTGCCGTGCCAATGAGGCAAGCTGCGGACAGAGCAGCGCATTTCAAAGCAATTCTCAAATTCACTTTATTCTCCTTGTTTTTGGATGATCCCGATGAATCGAAACCAACCGGAGCCAACCTTTGATTGGCTTAAACCTATTCCGCCTTGCCGCGCCGATACGCGGGCACTACACAAACCCAAAAGTATAGCGAGCCGCTCGTTGCGCTGCAATCAGAAAGCATCAATGTTTAAAGCACGTCCTTTGACTTCCGCCCAATTCCTTTCTCTCCGACTATCCGTGGCACGCGACCGCCTTAATTCGGCATCGGGTAGATGAACACCCTGCTATTGGCCTGATCCACGATGACGGCAAGATTCGTAAATTGGTCGATGGCAACGCCAAATTGCGGCGAGCCCGGAAGTCCAATCGTACCAATCGTTTTCAATGGGCTCGCACTGGTATCGACGAGCGAGGTGGTCTGGCCTGCGACGTTTGTGGTCAAGATCGCGCCGGTCTCTGGGTTAATAGCCAGAGCCGTGGGGTTGATGCCCACGTTTACGGGGACGACGCTGGCGTTATCCGGGTTAAACGAAGAGATTACGTTACCGCCGCTGGAACTTGCATAGAACAGCCCGAAGTTAGCGGTTCCGCTCGCCGCGGTGGGATCAAAAACGATACCGGTCGTCGGTGCAGTTACGCTGCCGGTCGCAGCCGTGCTGCTAAGAGAGGGAACGGCCAATCCGATGTCCACGGCTAGCAGCGCCCCTACGGGTGCTGAGGCGTTGAGAAGCTGCAGGGACGTGACCACGGCCAAGCCTTGGTTATTCGTACCGCGGTCTGGATCGATGGCCACGGCCGTCGGCAGTTGGAAACCGCCGATGCTCACGGGGGTGAGAGTGGTCGCCGGAGTGGCTCCAAAGAGCGGGGTCATGTCAATTTCCGTAACAGTGTTTGATCCCGTGTTGGTGACGATAGCCGCAGAAGTGGCATCGTTGATGGCCACTCCAGTTGGACTCGTTCCGGTGGAGACATCAGGTACAGCGAGAGAGTTGGTGAGTAGATTGACGAAAGAAACTGTGCCGGCAGTATTGTTGGCGACCACTGCTAAACCAATGGGCTGGCTGACAGCTACACCTTGAGGAGTCGCGCCGACAGCGATGGAATTGAGAATCGTGCCGAACTTGCCTGGGTTAGGACCCGATCCCCCGGCTACGTCCGCTGGATTAATATCAAGGACGGAGATGTTGTTGCAGCCGCTGTTGGTAACCACAGCAATGGGGGAAAAAGGCCCATTCGCAAGCTGGTCGGCGATGGCCACAGAACTCGGCATCGTCCCGCCCGAACTGGTACAGACTTGGGACATATCGACGGCTTGGATCACGAAAAAATCCGTGGGGTTGGATTGCACGCCGCTGCTGTTAACCATGTCGAGAGCATATTTGTGGGGGAACGATAGATTCGCCGCCGGAATGGTGACGATGAGCTCTCTGCTGCTGACAAATTGAACGTCACTCGAGGGAATGGCCGTGCCGTCCAAACGGACTGCAGAACCAGAATCGAAGCCCGAGCCGAAGACTTGTACGCCCGCCAGGTCCTTGGTTGACGTCAGAGTTCCCTGCGGCACGCTGGCGTTGGGAATTCCGCCGATGACGCCCAATCCTGGATTGGGGTTGGGTACCAAGATGTTCGAAATCTGCGCGGCTTTTAAAGTGTTCCCAGGTACTGGCCCAAGATTGACAATATAGATCTGACTGCTGCCGGACATAACGACGAAGGCCTGGTTGGTGGGCGGATCGACGGCGATGCCCCCAAACAGCGTAAGAGTGTTGTTTGTGCCATTCGCCACGGTAATCGTGGCGGTGCCAGTTCCTGGCAAGGTGGTTTGGCTATTGAACGTCGATTGATCCTGCGCATTTTGCGGGTTGACCAAGCAAGAATTAGGCGTGACGTTGCAAACAAAAGCGTAGCGCCTTTGGGAGACAGGATCGGAAACGGAAACCTGATTCAATTTGGGATTATAGGAAACAATGGAGTCCGAGTAGGGCTGCCAAGCTATATCCGCAGTACCAAGCAGCTCCGGCGCATTGGCGCAAGCGAGCGTGGTCGTATAAAACGTGCAGGTAGCAAAGAAGGATATGGAGCTGATGGTCTGATCCAAATCATTGATCAGATTGATTTGCGGCCCATTTGTACCCGTAGCGTTGGCATCGGCCATCGCGGCAGTGTTGGTGATTGGATTGATGGAGATGCCTTGTGCGGTCTGGGACAAGCCGCCAAAAATCAAATTCGGACTGCTATAAAAAACCTGCGCTGCGGTCCCTGTGGCAGGGCTGGGAAGAGCCGGGACCGTCACAGTGCCGCTGGAAGTTGAATTGATGACGAAAGTGAAAGCAGTGTCACTGACGGCAGCGACGTTGTAGACGCCGTTGAAGTTTGCCGTGGTTGGATTTGCCGAACTCGCCGATCCGGGAGGCGGCACACCGGTGATGAGAACAGTACCGGAATTACCAGGAACCAGACCATTAGATGCTGTCGTTGTGACGGTGACAATTCCAGCGGCGAGCGTAAGGGTAGAAATATAAGCGGAGGTGGATTTCTTAGTGACGTCCACGCCTTGCAGAGCGCCCGAGCCTCCAGGCGATACATAAGCAATATGACCCTCAGGGGCCATAGCGACTTGCGGGTAGGCCCCCGTGTTTAGAGTGACCTGAGCAAAGAGGCAAGGAGCCGTGGCACCTGAAGTCAAACATCCGTAGGGATTGGTTCCGGTATTCAAGTTCACGAGGAACCCGAGATTGGCTGCGGACGAAGCGGAGGTCGAGGAATAAGCCACGACTCCCATGTTTGTGCTGGGATCGACACCGATCGAATAAGGCAGAGGCGCGGGAGTAACCTGGCCTTGCAGCGCGCCGGAAATATCGAGAGTGAACGGGGTGCCCGGAGCAACGGGAGCGCCCGGAATCGGCAGAACCGTTATGCTCTGATCCTGATAGTTGATGACCGCGACAGTGTGGTTGGTGGCGTTCACGGACAGATTGGTTGGAACATTGCCAACAGGGACAGGACCACCGAGGGGAGTGAGGGTGCCGGAGCCGATGGTGTAGAACTGGACGGCATTTGAGCCGGTCTCGACGACGGCGGCCACTCCAAGAGTTTGATCGATCCCAATGGCGCTGGGATTTGTGCCAGCAGCTATAGGACCTGGCAAAAGGACAGGTGGATTCGTCGAGTAGTTTGGAAAAACGGCCAAATCCGTGACGGAGGGGTTATTCGTAAACGGAAGTGGCGGCGAGGTGCGTGCGACGGAGAGGGAA
>CAWAPX010000012.1:0-4375 GCA_963784015.1 uncultured Acidobacteriota bacterium | reverse complement strand
GAGGTCACTCAAACCTCGACGCCCCAGACCGTCTGGCATATGTCAATCCTGGGACAGGACATCTATCGAGGTATGCGCATGCCAAGTTTGTATCCGGGAGTTCAGTGGTGACCACTGGCTAGCCTGCGGCCCGGCACGGTTACAACCGAATGCCGCTCGCAGTTATAAGCTCCTGATATAGCGATTGGTAGCTTTGCGTTTGGACATCCAGCGAATACTCTTGCAAGGCAAGACGGCGACTTTGCTCTGCCATCGAAACGCGGCGCTCAGGCTTTGCTAACAAACTGACAATCGCTTGCCTGAGTGCCGTTGGATCGCTGGGAGGAACGAGGAGTCCGGTCCGGCCATCGCGGATTACTTCCGGTATGCCACCTACATTTGATCCTATTGTGGGAATACCACATGCAAGTGCTTCAATCGTTGTATTGGGCAGATTGTCCTGGAGAGAGGGGATAACAAAAAGATCCGCTGCACTATAGACATACGATAGCGCAGCCTCGTCATCAAGAAAGTCTATCATTTTGAAGCGGCTTCCCAATCCCTCCTTCGAGACTCCGCGCCCAATAATCACGAAAAAATAGTCTTCAGAGTTTTCCAATCCACTGAGGGCTTCAAGAAGGACTCTAAGGCCCTTCCGTCTTTCAGACGTGGAATCCGCAACGAACAAAATCGTTTTTGCCTCTATTGGAATCCCGTGTCTTCCTCTGGCAAGGCCGCGGTCACGTGGCTGAAAGCTTTCCGTATCGATCCCATACGGGATTACCCTCATAGGCCAGTCCGAAAGGAGCGTGCTCCTTTTTGTTTCTTCGGCGAGCCAGCTGCTGGGCGTCACGATTTGAAGGTTCTTCCTTCCGCGAACAGAAAACGCCTCCTGCTTTCGTTGCCAAATCTGCGACGACAGATCTTTAGGATTGGAAGAACCTAATTGTGGACACGCACCGCATTGCTGGCGGAATTTGCCGCAGGTTTCATCATAATGGCAACCGCCAGTGAAGGCATTCATGTCGTGCAAGGTCCAGACGACCGGCAACTTCGGTGGAAGCTCGCGAAAAAAATCACGGTAATCAATAAATCCAGCGATCCAATGAAGATTCAATACATCCGTCTGGGGCAGTTGCCGCAGAACATCCGCTCCGTGCTGGCTTCGATCATCGCTGAAGTATGTAGATCCTGCGGGGCGGGCATGCACCTCACGGGCGCTTCGTTCCAGATATCGTCGTTTCAAGCCCCGGCGCAGTCGCGTCGGGACGTCTCGCGGAGGAACAAATTGGAGCACGGTCGGATCAGTCGATCTCTTGTGCAGTGCGAGGAATCGCGATTCATGCCCGGCTGCGTTAAGCCCTTTGTGCAGCCGATACGCCGCACGCGCCGCTCCTCCCGAAACATCGTACGTGCTTAAGTGGCTTATTCTCACTCGACCAGAGCTTCCAGTTCCCGCACCAAGTCTTCCGCCGGATCAGCGGATACCCACTTTCTTACGTCCTCCGCCGCTCTGCCTCCCATCTCTCGCAGTCTCCCTCGGCTCTCCCACGCCCGGTTCATCGCCTCATCCAGCAGTTCAGCAGTCGGAGCCTTCGCCAAGAAACCATTCACGTCGTCTCGCACCAGTTCCCGACTCCCACCGACATCAGTCACAATACATGCCCGTCCGCAGAGCATCGCTTCCACCAGCGTCAGAGGCATCCCCCTCCTGACGGGACGGAAGCACCATTGCGTGATGCTTGCTCCTCAGACTTCTTCATGTCCTCTCATGACCAAGGAACTCCACTCCTTTCACTTTTAAGCTGTTCCGCGTACTGTCGTAGCACGCGCTCGTTCAAGCCGCCTCCAACCAGCGACAACCGCACCTTGCGCTCGCGCCAATGCGGTAAGCTGAGCACCCTCAAGCAACCCCCGTCCCTTCGTTCCTACGTCGATTCTGGCAACGCAAGCCACCGATAGCTCCTCGGGAGCCGTATCGGGCCAGGGGGCCGGCGTTACAGCGCACGTTCGGCAACGGATTCCGAATCACGCGGCCGTTGTTAAGCGGCGTGCCGAACTGCCGCTGGCAAAGGCCCTTCAGCGCTTGGGAAACCAAGAAGCTTCTACTTGCGTTTTGTAGGCTCGGGCCAAACGCTCGGCCACATCGTCATCCGGCCATCCGTGCTCCGGCGCCCCTTGCGCGATTACGACGTATTTCTGACCAACGTCGCTAACTTCCTCCATCCACGGGAATCCGTCCGTATGCGCCCCTTGTGAAATCACAACGAGGTCTGCGTCCCTCGCCATGGCGTGTACCTGTTTACGAACCTGATCTGAAAACTAAAATCCTCGTTGCCAGCCGCAAAGGCAGCGCCGGTTTAGCCTGCGTGAAACTTTAACACCCGCCGCCCTCAGTCTTCTACTCCACTCAAAGGCTTCCCGAAATCCGGAACGCTCCACAAATACCTTAGCACCGCGGCGAGCCAACTTTCTGGCAGCCTGCGTCCATAGCAACTCGCTCCTGGGGAGTTAGGCCACTCATTCGCTGCAATGAAAAGATATTTTCTCATCTTGAAGCGTGCGCGATTCTGCGGAAGTTGGAACTCGTGAGACGCCTCAAGAAGTTGGCAATCCCATTGCGTAACTTCAATGACGCAGATAACATGCCGTAGACGTTCTCACCCTCAAGGAACCTGCCAATTCCCAGCGTCGGAACAGCCGGATCGTTTGTGCGCGAATCCAAGGATGAGCGAGTAAACCGAGGTTTCGTGTGCGAAGGGCACTGCCATAGGTTCCACACACCGATTTGATCTGATAGTCAGTCAGAGGTTCATAGTGAATATGCCAGACCTTAGCGCAAAATGAGTCTGCACGCGCTCAAGGGCTTTGCGCGTCCAGCGGGTCATGTGATGGGGAGGCATATCGAGAGGGTTGACCATATGTCGTACGTAGCTCCGTTGGTTCGGCACCGCCAGACCAATCAGTCCTCCCGGGATGTTACAGAGTGCAGCAAGCATCGAGAAATTCCGCCCGGGTCACGGACATGCTCTAGCACTTGAAAGCTACAAACGGCATCGGACGATGCCGGTGATTGTTTTGCGACATCCTCGGCGGTCGCTTCTCGAACGCGCATTCCACGCTGTAACGCTTCTCTTACAGCACTTCTGTTGTTTTTCAAGCCTTCGATGGATAGCCCGGCTATTTGCCTTGCAAGCGCGATAAAAACTCCGGATCCGCAGCCAATTTCCAGGATCCTTTCCTGGCCCGCCCAGATCTCTTATCGCAACTTCATATTCCCATTTTGCGGCCAGGTAATAAATACCGCGGACTGCGAGCTGCGTATACATCCGGGCCGATCCAGCCAAGCACTGGAGGAAAGAAAGGAGACGGCGCAATCGGCGCAGAACCAGAGCTCCATTTGCGAGATACCGCGAAACTCGGGCAATGGATTTCATCGGTAGATTTCGCGCCACAACGTAATTACACGTTCCACCTCAATTGCCTTCGAGATGCCAGCGTTCATAGAACCGCACAGCGGGCACTGAATCTGTCCTCTTGTCGCTTTTTGAGTTTCTGGGTTAGACACAGCTAACTGTCGGCTGCCTGGTAAGCCCTTGAGTGATTTCGAATCTTTCAGTTGATTAATGACACCTTGACAACCGATTGAATCGTAACTTCGCTCTCGAACCGACAAAGATACACGCCAGGAAAGGTGACGGCGTGGCTTTCTGGCTTCTTCGCCCTCCATGACGTCCAATGTCGCTGCTTGCTCAACATGATCCACGACCTCCATTGCCTCCCTTCCCATCCAAAGACCAACGAAATACTTCCCAGGCCTCAACAAAAGGTCGTGCAAGAAGAAAGTTCGCACGCACCTTCTGGCCAGGGTTCATACTCCTTAACACACCCTTTTGCGCGGTGTTCGTATCGATAACCCGAACTCCGTTCATGTCATAGAAAATTAGCGCCAGAAAGCAGTCAGCGATATTGGAAAGGCATTGACATCCACCTCAATATTTAATTCGCACCCGGGATGCGCGACCTCCAATTGTTCACGATTCGCACCGAGCGGCTGAATCCAAACTAAGTAAAATAATGCCTTGCCGTTCCTTCCCTCGCCATATCCAAGAGGTTTGCTCCACTCTCGGCGACCTCCAGCGATTCCGCGTAATACCGGGCCGTAGCCCTGGAAGTCGGTCCACTCAAGACGATGCCGCCATCCTTCATCATGATCACTCGCGAGGACAACGCATCGATGGCCGCCATGTTATGGCTGACGAGGACCACGGTGCGCGCCAGCCCGCTTTACATCGCCCATTTTGCCCATGCATTTCTTCTGAAACCCGATATCGCCGACGGCCAGGACTTCATCGACAAGCAGAATTTCTGGCTCCAGATGCGCCGCCACCGCAAA
>CAWAPX010000011.1:0-5610 GCA_963784015.1 uncultured Acidobacteriota bacterium | reverse complement strand
GAAATCACCCAAACCTCTACACCCCAGATTGTCTGGCAGATGTCAGTTCTGGGACAGGATGTCTACCGAGGTATGCGCATACAAAGTCTGTACCCGGGCGTGCAGTGGTGATTTTGGCTTAGCCTGTCATTCCGAGGGGCTCTCTACGAGGAATCTGCTTTTCTCTGGCTCTTCGCTGGGGGCCTCACTCGTAGCTCGTCGCCGTCTCGAAAAGTGAGCTGGCGTTTCTTAGAAACGCCAGCTCGCACAGCCACAGCACGTTGTGTTTCGGGCTGCGATTGAGATCGGTGATGTCTACGAGGCGGTATCCCGTGTTGGCCATGTACTTGACGATCTCCGCTGCCGTGTTTTCGTAGTCGCGGTCGCAGGCGCAAACGACTGCCTCCACCAAAAAGACGTCGGTCTTCCCGAGGAGATCGGAAGCCCCGGCCAAAACCCTCAGGTCCAGACCTTCGGCGTCGATTTTCACCATGTCCGGCAAATCTCCGCCCTCCGCCGCTATTTCATTCAACGTCATCACGCTGATGGCCTTCTGCTGTAGGCCAGCATCACGCGCCTGATCTTCCGTTAGCGTAAACGTGCTGCTTCCATCGCTCGAGGCGATCGTAAAGGTCATCGTGCCGGAACGATCGCTCGCGCCAGCGTTGATCCATCGAATCTTGCTCCCGCCCTCGATTAAGTCTTGGATATGCGTCTTCAAATAATCTTGCGGTTCCACGAGCGTGTAGCGTGCGTCCGGGAAATATTTCAGTGCTTCCCGCGTCCACATCCCGCGATTTGCTCCAATGTCGAGAATGTGTTTCGGCGCAAATCCCAATCGCTTTAGCAAGGCAAAAAAAGGATTGAGCCCATCGCTCGCCCTCGGCCCGTCCTGAATCTTCACAATTCGGTATCCGAGCTTAGCAAGAACAAAATGGATAAGGCTTTTCATTCGCGGACCGGGCAGTATAACTCAACATTTCGATGGCGGCGCTACCTCTAGTAGCTCCTGATATAAAGCTTCATATCGCTGAGCTTGCAACTCCAGCGAGTATTCTTCCAATGCAATTCGCCGGCACTCCTTGGCCATGCCCTCGCGTCGCTCCGGCTCCCCAAGCAAAGCGGCAATAGCTTCCTTGAGGGATCGCGAATCGCCAGCCGGAAAAACAAACCCTGTCCGACCATCGCGAACCACTTCTGGGATGCCCCCGACATTAGACCCGATAGTGGGAATTCCGCATGCAAGGGCTTCGATCGTAGTATTCGGTAGGTTGTCCTGCAAAGATGGGATGACAAAAACATCCGCCGCACTATAAACAAACGACAGAGCCGCTTCGTCCTCAAAGAATCCCATCATCTTGAATCGGCCCCCAAGCTCCTGCCCCGAAATTCCACGCCCAATAACCGCGAAAAAATATTGTTCCGGATCTTCCAGCCCGTTAAGAGCTTCAACTAGCACTTTCAGGCCCTTGCGTCTTTCGGCTGCTGAGTCGGCGACGAATAGAATCGTTTTTGCTTTTGACGGAATCCCGTGCATTTCCCTGGCAAGGCGGCGTTCACGCGGCTGAAAGCTCTCCGTATCGATCCCATAGGGGATTACTTCGATTTGGTGCTCGGATAAGAGTGCGCTCTTTTTTGCCTCTTCGGCAAGCCAGCGGCTCGGCGTTACAAGTTGAAGTCTCTGCGCTCCGGGGAAAGAATACGCTTCGCGCTTTCGCAGCCAAATTTGCTTTGACAGGTCTTCCGCCTCGGATGAATCCAACTGTGGACACGCGCCGCATTGCTGAAGAAATTTCCCGCAGCCTTCATCGTAGTGGCAACCGCCCGTGAAGGCATTCATGTCGTGTAAAGTCCAGACTACGGGCAAACTAGGCGGAAGATGGCGAAAAAAATCACGGTAATCAAGAAATCCAGCGATCCAGTGAAGATTCAAAACATCCGTCTGTGGCAATTGGCGCAGCACATTCGCGCCGTGCTGGTTTCGATCATCGCTGAAGTAAGTAGAGCCCGCGGGGCGAGCCTGTATTACGCTCTCGCTCCGTTCCAGTTGTCGCCGTTTCAATCCCCGGCGCAGACGACTCGGAATGTCACGCGGAGGCGCAAACTGCAGAACAGTGGGGTCGGACGACGACTTATAAAGCGCAAGCAGCCGCGAATCCTGGCCAGCCGAACACAGCCCTTTATGCAGCCGATAGGCCGCCCGTGCGGCGCCGCCTGCGAGATCATACGTACTGAGGTGGGTGATTTTCACTGCAGCAACCAGGTTGATGAATTAAACATACTTGCTTTTGTGCTTGAGCCGCATACACGAAGCGCGGCACTCTCAAGCGCACAGCAAAGAACTAGCTTCCTTCCAATGTTTCAGGAATTTTAGCCGCATGATTGTCAGTGCGGGTCCCCAGGTCCTTCTCAGTGCGCGCGGGTCAATCGCTTTCGCATCTCGCAGTACCCTTCGTTTCATGCCAAGCGGAACGTGAAGGCTCATCACCGCTCCAACCCAACCGGACGATGCATTCCCTCGAATGGTTTCCAATGTGGTTTCGGGCACAGGCACTCGGTCTAATATCCAACGCACAACCTCCAGGCTTTCCGCTACGTACTGCGCCGCACTTGTGGTATTTGAGACACTCGACGCGTGACATCGAAAATAATTTAGTGCCTCACTTAAATAGGTCACGTTCCCTTCAAGGGCCATTGCCGCCCATAGCTTCCAGTCACCGCACAGTCGGAAGTTTTCGTCTGCTCCCCCGACACGTTCAAAGATGATCCTTCGAAAAACTACAGCACTAGCATTTGGTACTGCATTCGCATGAACGAGATGCTCCTCGCATAGCTTATGCCCGTCAACGCAAAAATCCGCTGTCCATTGGCTGCGGCTTTCTTTAGGCAAGTAGAAATCGGCGAAGCCATCTTGTTGGCCGCTCTCATATACCCGATGTGATCGGCAATAGGCAAACGTAGTCGCGGGATTCTCTTCCAGAACTGTTACCAGCTGTTTGAGTAACCGCTCATCAGCGAAGTCATCAGATTCGGCAATCCAGACGTACTCTCCCCGTGCCAGCCGTAGGCCTTTATTCCATTGTTTGAAAGTACTTCCTGAGTTTTTATCGTTAACTTCGATTCTTACCCGCGGGCTGTCGCAATGCTCCGCGAGAATAGACCTGCTTTCGTCCGTTGAGCAGTCATCCAGAAGGATTAGTTCAAAATCTTGGTACGTCTGCCTGAGTACGCTCTCTATCCTTCGCCGTAAAAACCGCGCGTGATTATAGTTCGGAATGATTATGCTAACTCTCGGTCTCGGGGCGCTGGACATTGTTTTCAATCGACCTAGCGGACTGCAGTGGCAATGATGTACACGGATTCCTCCCGATGCCATCTCTGTTCCGGTCGCACAACATACTGGTTCAGGAAACGACGACGGCTTTGCGCCACCGCCAAGATGATATCCACGGCGGATGCTCGTTGCTCTTCCGTTGGTTCACTAACGGCTTCGAGGGAAATCCACCTTTGAATGGCTCGGCGTAGTCGCTGAAACCCGCGTATGTGCCTCCACGGAGTGCTGTCGCGCACCAGCGTCCGCGGACTCCACCAGGCCGCAGAATCGGGACGTTGGGTGTAGAAATGGGCATCGTGAAAGTGCGCGCGTAGGACCGAGGCAAACTGCTCTCTGGTCATCTCCGAGCAGTGATATTGATTTCGCGAGCCCAGCCGGCCCGAATAAACTTTTTTGTTGGGTGTGGAAATAACGAGTATGCCTCCAGGCGTCAAAACGCGAACGCACTCGTGAAGAAACGCACCGGGATCGGAGATATGCTCAATGGTTTCAAACGAAACCACCACGTCAACAGAGGTGTCTGGAAGTGGAATCTGTTCGGCACTTCCTTGTCTGGCATCCAGCCCGTACTTCTTGCGAGCATGTGTGCACGCGGATTCAGAGACATCGACCCCAATAACGTTAGCCGCACCAGCCTTCCGAAGCGCCGCCGAGCCGTAGCCTTCCCCACAGGCGATATCTAGAACGCGCTTTCCCGATACATAACGGCAGGCAAAAGCATAGCGGTAAACGTGCTCCCAGAACGTCCCCATTCCTGCGCTCTCGGGAATCATGCGCTCGTCTGTAGGAGCGAGCACTAATGGATTTATATTATCCATGTCTCCGCACGCGCTAGCGTGCGCCAATGAAGGCCAACGCTGACGGAAATTCAGCCGCGATTACTCTGCATTCCTGAAATCCCGCGAGAATAAGATACTTCCACGCGTCCGCGCCGTATTCCGTTTGGACCATAAAGTCGGCTGAATGCTGGTTCGCGTCTCCGTGATAGCTGGGCGGAAGACTTCGCGGCTGCGCGTCATACGATCAATAATCATGGGGATGGTGAACACGCAAAAGCCACCCGGCGCCAGAACGCGGTAACACTCGGCTAAAGCAGTCACCGGTTGCGGTACGTGTTCCAAGGTATCTGAGTGGACTACCAAATCATAAGAGCAGTCCATATAAGGCAGATGCCTCATGTCGACCTCGGGGAACAGCGCGAGGTGGTGCTTCGGAAGTTTGGACAGGAACTGCGTTAGTCCACCTGCCTCATTCAGTTCAAGAACCCTCAGGCGACGAGCTTTAAATTGTTTAACAAACTCCACGAACGTACCAGTATGTCCGAAGCAACGACAGATCGCGAGCGCCAGCGCCATAGTCCTCAAGTTCGAGCCGCAAACTGTGCATTGTAGCCCCTGCTGACGGTCAATATATTGATGCTCATCGTCCGAAAGTCCCCACTCCTCCAGGAGGGCAGACCACAGCATCTTTTTAGCGAAAAAATCTTTTGAGCCACAGCAGGTGCATACCTCAATCGGCTTGGTCACCGTCACCTGAGCACCCTTTTGTCGAAGTATGGTAGTTATTACCTTTCGTTCACTTCAAAGCCCACGGGAATATTCAATATTCCAGACCATTTGTCTTGAGGATGCTGGAGAATTTCAGTCGCTACGATCATCTCTGGCAGACAGTCCCATTCGTCAATAAACTCACCTCGCTCATACAACGCTACAAGCCATGTGTAAAGCCCAGGACGAAGTGGAAGCATCGGGAACGTATGGCAGAGTTGCCGTTCGCCCACGCCCAGGGGTAGAGGTTGTGTCTCCCACGCCCAAATCACTTGTTGTTCATGATTACGCAATGCTATCCCATAGTGGCCCGCCTGGACAGCTTGGCGAATATCAACGGTAAAGCTGAACGTGACTGCGTCAAAGGTCTTCAGAATATGAGCTTCCTCACCGGTTGACCCTGCAATTTCCCAACGAACGAAACGAGCTTTACTTGCAGGGGCCGGATCTGGTCGCTGTCCGTTGCCCCCCGTCGAAGATGAACGCTCGCCGCGAGCCATTGCGGATTCATAGGCAGAAACGACTTCGTGGGTGGCGCCATCCATCGCTACAGTGCCGCCATCCACCCAAGCAACCCGGTGGCAAAGACAGCGATGTGATTGAGCTGATGGGAAACAAGAACGACGGTACGCCCCGCCCGCGCAACGTCACCCACTTTGCCAAGGCATTTCTTCTGAAAATTGATATCCCCGACAGCGAGGACTTCATCCACAAGTAGAATTTCCGGCTGAGATGTGCCGCCACCGCGAA
>CAWAPX010000010.1:0-3463 GCA_963784015.1 uncultured Acidobacteriota bacterium | reverse complement strand
TAAGAATATGGGTTACGCATAGCTTGCAGCGATGCCGAAAAGCGAGCTGGCGTTTCTTAGAAACGCCAGCTCGCACAGCCACAGCACATTGTGTTTCGGACTGCGATTGAGATCGGTGATGTCTACTAGGCGGTATCCCGCGCTGGCCATGAACTTGACGACTTCCGCTGCCGTGTTTTCGTAGTCGCGGTCGCAGGCGCAGACCACTGCTTCCACCAAAAAGACGTCGGTCTTCCCAAGGAGATCGGAAGCACCGGCCAGAACCCTTAGGTCCAGACCTTCGGCGTCGATTTTTACCATGTCCGGCAGGTGCCCGGCGGCCGCCGCGATTTCATTAAGCGTCATCACGCCGATGGCCCTCTGCTGCAGGCCCTCAGCGCGCGCCTGTTCTTCGGTCAGCGCAAAGGTACTGCTGTCGTCGCGGTGTGAAATTGTGAAGGTCATCGTGCCGGAATGGTCGCTCGCGCCGGCGTTGATCCATTGAATTTTGCTTCCGCCCTCAACTAGGTCTTTGATATGCGCCTTCAAATAATCTTGCGGCTCGACGAGCGTGTAGTGAGCGTCCGGGAAAAATCTAAGTGCTTCCCGCGTCCACGTCCCGCGATTTGCCCCAATATCGAGAATGTATTTCGGCTCAAATCCTAATCCCTTCACCAATGCAAAAAAAGGATCGAGCCCTTCGCTCGGCCTCGGACCGTCATCGATCCGGACAATTCGATATCCGAGTTTCGCAAGAAAAAAATGAAGGAGGCGTTTCATTCGCTGAGCGTGCAGTATAACTCAACGCTTCGATGGAGGCGCCACGTCCAGAAGCTTCTGGTATAAAGCTTCATACCGCTGAGCTTGTAGCTGCAATGAGTATTCTTCCAATGCAATTCGGCGGCTCACTTTGGCCATGGACTCACGCCGCTCTGGTTCCGCAAGCAAAGCCGCCATACCTTCCCTTAGGGACCGTGAATCGCCAGGAGGAAAAACGAGCCCGGTCTCGCCATTGCGGACCACTTCCGGGATACCTCCGACATTGGACCCGATAGTCGGAAGTCCGCAGGCGAGAGCCTCAACCGCCGTATTCGGCAGATTGTCCTGCAAAGATGGAATGACAAAAACATCAGCCGCGCTGTAGACAAATGACAGAGCCGCTTCATCCTCAAAGAATCCAAGTGCCTTGAATCGGCCCCCAAACTCCTGACCAGATAGCCCGCCCCCAATGATCGCAAAAAAATACTGTTCAGGATTTTCCAGCTCTTTAAGCGCTTCCACTAGGATTTTCAGTCCTTTGCGTTTTTCGCCGGCTGAGTCTGCGACGAATAGAATCGTTTTCGCCTTTGAAGGAATCCCGTGCATCTCTCTCGCAAGGCGACGGTCGCGGGGTTGAAAATTTTCGATGTTTATACCGTTAGGAATAACGCTCACCACTCGTTTAGAGAAAAGTGCGCTCTTTTTCGCCTCTTCCGCGAGCCAGCGGCTAGGCGTAACTAGTTGAAGTTGTTGCGCCACGGGGAAAGAAAACGCTTCGTGTTTTCGCAACCAAATCTGCCTTGACAGGTCTTGAGGCTCGGAAGAATCCAGCTGTGGACACCCGCCACATTGCAGACGGAATTTCCCGCAATTTTCATCGTAGTGGCAGCCACCAGTGAAGGCATTCATGTCGTGCAAAGTCCAGACCACTGGCAGGCTTGGCGGAAGCTGGCGAAAAAAATCGCGGTAGTCAAGAAATCCAGCGATCCAGTGAAGATTCAAAACATCTGTCTGTGGCAATTGGCGCAGTACGTCCGCGCCGTGCTGGTTTCTATCATCACTGAAGTAAGTAGAGCCCGCGCGTCGAGCCTGTATTTCGCTCCCTCTCCGTTCCAATTGCCGCCGTTTCAACCCCCGGCGAAGGCGGGTCGGAACGTCGCGAGGAGGCGTAAACTGCAGAACCGTGGGGTCGGACGACGATTTGTACAGCGCAAGCAGCCGCGACTCCTGACCAAGAGAACACAGACCTTTATGCAGCCGATAGGCCGCCCGAGCGGCACCGCCTGCGAGATCGTAAGTACTGAGGTGGGTGATCCTCACGCCTGCGTTGCTTCCATGAAGAGTGAGTCCGGTTTGTAGACGCTGCCGTCGGGCTCCGTATCAAGTTGAAATTCGGTCCAGCCAGCAACGGCGCTTGCATTCGCCTCAACTTTGTGTGGGGATCGAAAACCAGCCTGTTCGAGCGCACGGGACAGCGAGTACCGGTCGTACATCCAGCGATGGACCTCGCCCGTGATGCGAAAGGCCCCGAGATCATGGGCGCGTATGCCTTGCTGTCCGAGAGCCAGGCGGGCTGTTTTCCGTGAAACCAGATTGCGCAGCTTGGAAGGGACTTTGACGGGCTTCCGTGCTGTGCATTCCGAGGCAGGAGCCGTCATTCGGCGAAACTCGCCACCGATGCGGGACGCTACGAAATCCCGCTCAGGAATTGGATTGCGGCGCACATACGCGAGCATTTCTCCACCTGAAGATTCCCTAACGACCTGATCGTAAAGCTCTAGGAGAATCCATTCATATCGAGTTTGCCAAATCGGATCGCCCGCAACGGATTTATCTAGCGCCTCCAGGTAAAGCCGGACGATCTGTTCAAGATCTGGAACCGCTACGCGAATAATCCCGTTTGGACGCAGTACGCGGTAGCACTGTTTGAGAAACCTTAACCCCTCGGCTTTCGAGAAATGCTCGAGCACATGGGAATGATAGACGACGTCGAAAGAGCCATCCCGAAACGGCAGGTCGTCTTGCAAATCCCACCTCTGAACGGATGGGTTTGTAGGATGCAGGTCAAGGTTCACCCATCCGCTGTGAAATCGTTCTCCGCAGCCAAGATTGAGATACTTCATCTCGTCGGCTTACGTGCGGACGTAACAGGCATAGATTGACTGCCCCCGAATAAATTTGTGCAGCCTGGTTTTGCGAATCAAGCTAACGAACCGCGAACGAATCGACGGAGCATTGAGGATGCGCAATCCGCGGCTGGCGAACAATCCCATGTAAGCGTCCACATATCCTTCCACATGGTAGTCTGCAAGCGGCTCGTAGGCTATGCGCATAAGTTTCAAAGGAAACCGTTCTTGTATGTGTGAGAGCACCTCGCCGGTCCAGCGGGTCATATGGTGTGGTGGCATGTCCAGAATGTTGTGCTGATGGCGCAGGAAACTCGCGGCGTTCGGCAGTCCCAACATCAATCTACCACCTGGGCGCAGCAGGCTGCATGATGCAGCTACGAAATTTCCTGGTCGGGTCACGTGTTCCAGAACCTGAAATGAACAGACGGCGTCATAAGCTGAACGCCTAATGTTCGCTAAATCCTCCAAATTCTCAAGACGGACAGAGACGCCGTTAGCAAGTGCGATTCGCACCGCGCTGGGATTCTGTTCGCAGCCCTCGAATGGGATGCCCTTCTCCTCAGCAACACGCGCGATGAAATCGCCGAAACCGCAGC
>CAWAPX010000009.1:0-5950 GCA_963784015.1 uncultured Acidobacteriota bacterium | reverse complement strand
ACACGAGCGGCCAGTTCGGCCTGATTCTCTTCGACAACGGGGACGACCGCGGGGTTGTCGACGTCGTTGGTGGAACCTGCGGCGCCACGAGTCAGCCCAATTGCTTTAGCACCATTCCCGTCCTCAACCTCGACGAGACAGCCTTCACCGCAACGCTCGTATCCAACCAGACCACCCCGGACTACTCCTTCTTCGGAGGCAACGCAGAGATCCTCCAGAACGGAGACGTTGAGTTCGATGAAGCCGCCTCTTCGCCCCTACCAGCGAACAATGCGGCAATCTATGAAACCACGCACACTTCGACCCCTCAGACAGTCTGGAAAATGCAGATCACCGGGCAAGTAAACTATCGCGGCTTTCGCATGCCTAGCCTTTATCCCGGCGTGCAATGGTGAGTCTGCATTATTTTTGGACCTGTTGACGCGAGCGCGTACTTTTGACGCGCCATTCGTCAAGCAAATGAAAGTGTTTGAAACCCGTGATAAGGGCACCAAAAGCGTTCACATTGTTAATGAAGCGCAGCCGTCGAGACATCTGGCACCTATAGCAACGGTTGTAGCGGATCAGATGCGAGAAAAACTGGAAGCGGCCCGGCGGGCTTAGAATGAATCGCTCGCTGTCTTGATACAGGCGCCAGCGCGTGAGAAACGTTCGGGTCTCCGGACGAGACAGATCGTAGCCGTTGGCGGAGAGCCACGACTGAACTCCATCGATGAGAATTTGGCGGCTCGGATCCGTTGCCTCCTTCGCGCTGGTGAAATTGCGGCCTCCTCATCGTAATAGAGGTTTTGACCGTGGATCCTGTAAACCGCTAGACATTCTGGGATAGCCAGAATCGGCGCAAGAAATACGATGCACACGCCGAGATAGCCATCGGCCTGCACGCGCAGGGCTTCCGGAATCGGAAGCAGTTGTTGAAGGAATTTCCGCCGAAACGCCAGACAGGACGTTGGATAGGGTACATACCAGAACAATTCGCCCGGCTTATCCGGCAGAAAGCCTGAGAGGGCGCGAAACTCTCCTTCCTTCTGCTCACTGGTCTCTGAGTTGAGCTCAAGGAGGCGGTGATATACCATGCCCGCTTCGGGACGCTTTCCAAATTCGTCCGCGATCCGTTTTAGTTTCCCCGGAAGCCAGAAATCATCGGCATCCAGAAGCGCAACGATCTCGCCCCGAGCTTTTTCAATACCGAAGTTTAGCGCTGAGGCTTGGCCCCCGTTCGGCTTCAGAAAATATTGGATTCGAGAGCCGTATTTCTCAACGCGTTGCGCGGTCTGGTCCGTGGATCCGTCGTCCACGACGATTATTTCGAACTGTTCCTCGGGAAAGTCCTGCGAGAGGACACTCTCGATAGCCTTTTCAATGAAACGCCCATAATTGAACGTGTCGATTAATACCGTAAGAATGGGAGCAGCCGCCACGTCTTCTATCTCTGTCACGACTTCTCGCGGGTTCGACGCGACAGCTTCGGACCTGAGACCTAGAGCGTTTCTCAAGGGCCGAGTGAGATTAAGTAGAAAATGCCAGAGCGGCATCGAATCTTGTAAGTCAAAATTCGCTGTACTTGCAGCCGGAGATCCTTAGCCGGTTCGATATCGCCACGGCATAAATTTTCTGGATATATGGCCCTCCCCGCGTGAGGCGATGCGTGGCATCTTCCGTCCAGCGGAAGTGCTCAGGTCCCCCCGCCAATTGATAATTTTGCATTGCGAGTGGACCGAGGTGGGTTCCTCCTTTACCGTCTGGATGTGGTGCATAGCCGTGGTTTTGGTGGACGGCTGTTACGTATGCCGTACAGTCCACGACGGGCACGTTCTGCGAAAGGGCGTTCCAAACGGCCCACCAATCCCAGTAGCTTATGCCGACGACAAGAGGCGGAATGTGGCGATAGAGACCCTTGGAGAAGACGAAATAGTCCACAAAGCGAGAGATCCTGCTTCAGACCAGTCACACGAGCGCTATCCTGGGTTCGTTCATTCCAATCTGGACGCGTGAAATCGATTAAATCAGTTATATCTGCATCCCACCTTTGGGACACGAGAAGAAAGCGCCTCTGCCATTGGGCGGCTTTCTCGAATGCTTGAAAAAAATCCTGCATGAAGAGCATGTCGCAGTTGGCATAGCAAAGGTAATCGTGACGAGCAATCTCCTGCGCACGACTAAACAAATAATTCACGTACGGCAGCTTACCCTCAAACCGCTCGACGTGGGGTTCATGACGGATGCCTAATTCGGTCGCGATTTCGGCAGCTCCCTCTTCGTCACCAAACAAAATGATCTCTATGTCCGGATCCAGTAGCGTCCAGCTTTTTAGCGCGTTGCGTTGGATGATGGCGCTATGGCCCCTGAAGGGTTTCGCTGTGGTGAAAAGCGTCAGCATCACGACCTGTTCAATTTCCTGCGACGCTCAAAACGAGACATGCAAGAGCGTAAGTGCAGTACGTGGGCCTCATCGCATCGCTTGTGGGAACATAGGAAAGGGCGGATTCCCGGTCCGCGGGGTGCCAATGATTATCCGACTGCTTCACCCAATAACACTGCTCCGCAATCTGATAGCCGTCTATAAGCTCGGGCAGCCTTTTCTTGCCGTAGACTCTGTGCCAGGGAACAACAACGGCATCCTGACCGCACGGAATGGTCATGAGCATTTTGCCAGTAGGTTTTAGAAGATTGCGAAGCTTGCGCATGGCTTCTAGATCGCCGTTCGTTTCTTCCACCGAGACACCGTAACGTCCGGTCAAGCCTACATGCTCGACGGTTGAACAATTCAAGATGTAATCGAAAGATTTCTCGGGGATATCGAGTTTGAGCAGATCGCCTCGGACTCTCTTCAAGCTGGGGTGTGACCAATGGAAGGGATTGTCCTCAAGGTCCAGCGCGAGAACCTGATAGCCTTTTTGGATCGCGTGCACGCTCATGTTTCCATGCCCGGCGCCAAAATCAAGCACGGAGCCGCTTCCAGTCGGCAATCGAGACGCGATATAAGACCATTCAATCTCGCGGTCGCCGGAAAGATTGATCATACCCTCTGGCTCAGGGAGAGCCTTCGGCCTGATGAAGAACCGCTTCAGGGCTCTCAGCCGTTGAAAGACCCCCGAAGGCAGATAGACCGGGATGAGCTGTCGTTCAAACATCAGCTGCCTGCCCCGCGTTGCGGCGATGCTTTGCGGCGAACTAAAAAACTCAAGATTTTTAGCTTTTCCGAGAGACGCTTCTGGCTGAATCCGCGCAGCGCTTCGGCCGAACTTGTGTTCGCTGCGACATTTTCCGCGTCCCAGGGCTGGATGGGCGTGGAAGGCTGCGGCACCACCTCCAGTTGTGACGACGTTATCAGCTCGTGAGAAGCGGCAAGCATGGTGCGAATCTTCGGAATGCGTCCGTTGCGGTGATAGCCAGGGTGCTCAGGCGGCGCGGTAAAGCGGTAAACGAATCGAAATCCGGCACAGTAAGCATCTTTTGTAAACACGCTTCCGTGGATAAAACGCAATGTGATTGAGGCCTGGTCCTGGAAGGCCCTTCGTCCACCAGGCCCATCGTGGGCTCATCGCCCGGAAAAATGACGCCTTCGACGAGCAGCACCTTCTCGGTCATGGCGCGCAGATGGCGAATCGCGAGAAGTGGGTTCTCAAGGTGGTAGAGAAGGCCGAAGCAGAAAACAAGATCGAATCTTCCGAGCGACAGCAAACTCGGATCCTCTGCGTCAAATCTCAAGAAGCGGATGTTTGGATTTCGGCGCTGCGCTTCCTCAACATTCTGCTGACGACCATCCACGCCCGTAATTTCGAACCCAATCGATTGCAACAGTCCGGAAAAGTGCCCCAGGCCGCAGCCCACATCCACTGCCGTCCGCAAGCCAAACGGCATCTTAATCTCCGCGAGCAACCGGGAAACCACCTCTCCCCGGGAACTGTTCAGAAGATCGTAATGCTGCTGGTCAAAGATGCGGGTCGAGGCCAACGACGGGTTCCTCCGGTGTCCCTAGAGCAAATCGAGACGGAAGATTCAGTATACCGTTCCACTCGTCCATGTAGTGCTGGTGAACTTCCGTCGCAATTGTCATTTCCGGTATGCAATCCCATGTGTCCAGCATATTCCCGTTGTCCCACAGGCTGGTTTGCCATTGATAGGCGCCCGGGCGCAGCGGAAGCGACGGAAAGGAATGCGAGAACACATGCACTCCCGGCTCGAGCGACAGGTTTCTCGCCGCGCTTGCCCACATCAGTTGGCGCTGGGCATTGTAAAGAGCGATTCCGTGGTCGCCGCTAGTGACCGGCTCGGCGATCTCCACGAAAAAGTTTACGGTGATGGGATCGAGCGTGGACAGGATGTTCTGCCGGCCCTCTTCCGATTCGGCAATCTCCCAGCGCACGAACTGCGCGCTCGCCCCTGCGCCGCGCTGCAAGCCTTTGCCGCGGTCCTGTCGAAAACATCGCCGACTCGTATGCCGCCAGAACTTCTTGTGCGTTTCCGTTTTGGCGAATGGAGCCTTCGTCGACCCACACCACCCGATGGCACAGCCGCCGCATCTGGTTCATCTGATGCGACACCAGCACCACCGTCCGCCCCGCGCGCGCCACGTCGCCCATCTTCCCCAAGACATTTCTTCTGAAAATTGATGTCGCCGACCGCCAGCACTTCATCCACCAGCAAAATCTCCGGCTCCAGATGCGCCGCCACCGCAAACGCCAGCCGCACATACATCCCGCTCGAATAATGTTTCACCGGCGTGTCGATAAACTTCTCCATCTCCGCGAACGCCACGATCTCGTCGAACTTGCGCGTCGATCTCGCTCTTCGTCATCCCCAGAATCGCCCCGCTCAGAAAACGTGTTCTCCCGCCCGGTCAGCTCCGGATGAAATCCCGTTCCGACCTCCAGCAGCACCCGACGCGTCCGCGAATCTCCGCCCGGCCCGTCGTCGGCTTGGTAATCCGCGACAGTATCTTCAGCAGCGTCGTCTTCCCCGCGCCGTTCCGCCCGATCAACCCAAGTACTTCGCCTTCCTTCACTTCCAGCGAAACATCCTTCAGCGCCCAGAATGTCTCCTGCTTCTCGCGCCGACGCCGACACCGGCGACTTCACGAACCGCTCCAGCGCATGCCGCAGCCCCGCGTCCACCGTCAACCCGCGCCGGTACCGCTTCCCCAAGCCCCTCGCCGTGAATCGCCGCTCCACTCATCGCCTGGCCTGTCCGTTGCCCGCAACCATAAACGGCTGAAAGTGATCCCATCGACGAGAGTCGTCGCCAATACGCCGGAAGACACTAATATTAGGGTGTTGCGTGGGCATCTCCGCAAAATCGGGACGATTCGAGCGTACGAAAGAAGCCACAGTTTGGATGCTGCTCATCCACATATCATCGAAAACGATATGCCCACCGGCCTTACACAGGGGTGCGTAAAGATAAAAATCCACCAGCGCATCATCAAGACGGTGATTGCCATCGATGAACACGATGTCGAAACTTGCCTTTTCGCGGACCAGATCGGTGGCCGCCCGATCGGAGCGTTCCTCGATAAATCGAAATAAAGCCCCCCCGTTGACCGCTCGTACATTCGCAAGACCTATCCCGTGCCAATCGGATCGCTGAAAGGGATCGACCGCCGTATGGTTGCCGGACTTGTTTGCAGCAATTGCAGCCAAAAAGAAGAGCGCGCTGAAGCCATAAGCAAAGCCCACCTCTAGGGTCGCAACGGGCCTCAGGGAACGGCACTGGTCGTAAAACCACATGCCTTGCGAAGGCAAGGTTCTCGTGACGGAATCGATTGGATAGTGAGCGCCGTCGCTCCCAACCATAGATTTCGCGCGATACATCGAGAGGAGCGCGCCGCGGAACGGCTCTGCCAAGGGCGCCAAGACCTCTTCAAGGGGAGGAGCGGGCGAGGGAGGGATGCTGGCCGCCGTTTCAGAACGCGGGCAAGAAGGCCGTTAATTCTCATAGCCGATCCGCC
>CAWAPX010000008.1:0-3071 GCA_963784015.1 uncultured Acidobacteriota bacterium | reverse complement strand
AACTCGCGCGGGTACCGCTTCCCCAGCCCCTCGCCTCGTATCACAGCTGAATTCATCGATAGACTAATCTTACTCCAGAGGGAGGCGTTTCCAACGCCCGAGCGGATCCAAATTCAAACTTTGACCGGCGTCCCATGCGAATCAAAGGTTGTTCGAAGTAACGCCAGGACACCGTCGCGAGAAGAAGCGTCAATGCAACCGCCGCCAGCGCCGCCATGAAAGTTGCGCCACCGGTTATTTGTATGCCATGTCCCCAGATGATCGCGAAAAGCAGATTTTGTATTAGCTGGTGAAACAGATAGATTCCATAAGCCAGCGTGCCAAGCCGGCAAAGCCACTTCATCCGCAGAGCCTTGGTCAGGCTGCTATTCGGCCGCGTGAGCACAAACAGCAGAATCGTCACGTAGAAAAGCGCCACCCAGGTAAAACCAACGCTCTTCATTAATGTCGTGGTCATGCTCCCTGCTCGCACGGTCAGAAATGCCATGCCCAGCAACAAGATGGGAATCAAAACGTAGAAAGCCAAGCCCGCGCCGCGGAGCCGTTCTCTCCACCGGTCATTTCGCAGCAATACTGCCGCGAGCACGCCCAGCAATAGTGCATCCGCCCGGCAGAGCATCATCGTATAAATCCCTACCCAGTCGGCGCTGTGAAATTGTAGAAGTACGGTTCGCAGCAATGGTGCGCCGCAAATGCCGATCGCGAGGGCGCGCACCAGCCAGCGGCCGCTGAGTGCCCTGATGTAGAGCGGCAGCGTCAGGTAAAACTGTTCCTCAACGGCAAGCGACCAGGTCATCCCTAAACCGTTAGCGCCTAGAGTCCCAAGGTGGGTCATCCAAAAATTCTGCGTGAACGTCAGGTACCCATACCATGGCGCCGCGTCCTGCGTGAGCGACATGGCATGGTTGCCGGCCGGGCCCAGCCCGAAAGTTAGCAGCACGGGAGCGACTAGGAGCGTAACCAGATAGAGGGGAATGATCCGGAAAAAGCGCCGCTTATAGAAAACGGAGTAGTAATTCGTCGAAGCCCGGGAATCGAGCAATATCCCGCCAATCAGGAATCCAGACAGCACGAAGAACAAGTCTACGCCGGTCCAGGAGAGCCGCGCCGCCGCCTGCAGATAAGCCAGTGCCGAACCCGGAGGAACCTCCAGGGTGGACTGGAACAAATGATATATAACGACCATGGCGATGGCCACGCCACGCAAACCGTCCAGCTCGCGTATTCGATTGCAATCGCCTAATGTTGGCAACCCGCCAGAAAGGGAACTACGCATGTCTAGGTAAATCCTTCCAGTCCCTAGATTTAGAGAGCAATCCCAGGACTCCTAGTACGTGCTTCCATTAAGCAGCAAAATCCCCGCCAGAGGGACGCGAAAGTCCCGGCCATTGCGAATTGATAAAGGGGTACGTCCGAATTATGTGCTATGCGCCTCGCGCCCTGGTAGGGGCACGCATGTTTACCCTGAGATCCGAAGGAACGAACGAAGGGAGCGTCGAAGGGCCGTGCTCGTCTTGGCCATGCCCGCCCCAGCACAGTTTCACGTGCTGCTCCCTCTCACCACTCTCTCCTCTTTCTTTTCAATCCTTTACAACGCCGCCGTCTTAGTTCTGCGATTTTACTTGACAAGTAAGTAAATAATGTGTTACAGTTCTCTGTGCTTAACGGTTGTGGACAGTCTGATTTTCCTCAGCCGCTCGGTGAGCCCCGCGGCTTACTACCCGCCTTTTTTTCCTCGACCCGTAGTGGCGGGTCTTCAGACCCGTTCTTCTCCCCAATCTTGTCTGCGACGCTCAAAAACGTCCATAACCCCTTTAGAATTCGCACTTCCAGAAATACACCCGTAACCCCTTTAGAATGCGCAGTTTCAAAATACAGGACTTAAAGTCCTTTAGAATCCGCATTTACAAGAAAACAGGGGGTGGCGGGTCTTATTGTTAACCAGAAATCCGATCAAGGATTACTGTCCCGAGGCGCCTTTGCCAAGACTGCAGGTTCCGGCGATGTTGTAAGGAATCCCTCGTCAGACGCGATCCGCGATCGCCCCTTCCATGCGCTGGAAGAAAAATAGCCCGCCAAGAACGACGACGATGACCATGCCGGACGAAGCGAGCAGCAGAGCGCCGGGCGGCTGCCCGTGCCCGGTCAACGCCCACCGGAAGCCGTCAATCACCCCCGCCATGGGGTTCAGCCCATACAGCCACCGCCACCGCTGAGGCACCAGCGAAGAGGGGTAGGCCACCGGCGACGCGAACATCCAGAACTGAATTAAAAATGGGACTACGTATTTTACGTCGCGATAAAGCGCGTTGAGCGCGGACATCCACAGGCCGACGCCAAGCGCAGTGAGCACGGCAAGCAATAGCAAAACCGGCAGCCACAGCGCAGCGAGGCCAGGGCGAATGCCGTAAATGGCCAGCACTACCCCGAGGACGACAAAGCCAATCGCGAAATCCACCAGTCCGGAAACGACCGCGGATAGGGGGAGCACCAGGCGCGGAAAAAAAACTTTCGTGATCACGCGCTGATTATCGACCACGACTGCGGTGCAGGATTGCAGTGCGGTGGAGAAATAATTCCAAGGGACAAGCGCGGTGAAATAGAAGACAGGATAGGCCAGTCCGTCGGAAGGCAGCTTCGCTAGCCGGCCAAAAAAAAGCGTGAAGACTCCCATCGTGAGCAGCGGCTGCAGCACCACCCACGCGACGCCGATGACGGTTTGTTTGTAGCGGACTTTTATGTCGCGCCACACGAAAAAATAAAGCAGTTCGCGGTAGGCCCACACTTCGCCCAAGCGCAAATCGAGCCAGCCGCGCGGCGGTTCAATGCGCACAATGGAGGGCGCGGCGTTCTGCACCGGAAGCGGCGATGCGGGTGCGGTGACGGAAGCCATTGAGTCCTAGCGAAACTCCGATAAATTCGTCCGGCAAACTGCAAGAAAGCTAAAACGAACCTCGATTAGATTAGCAGAGATACCCGCGCCGCGGCGGTTCGTCTTGGCGCACATTACTCTTGGTCAGCGCCGATTCAGACGACAGCAAAAAAATCGCACAGGCAGGAGTGCCCGTGCT
>CAWAPX010000007.1:0-31589 GCA_963784015.1 uncultured Acidobacteriota bacterium | reverse complement strand
AGTTCCCAGCGCAGCCGCCAGCGCCGGATTGTCATTCAGTCCGCGGACGTTTGCGATCGTGAGTGCACGCGAATTGAAAAGCGTTTCTCCTGCCGCGATATCTCGACGAGCCTGTATAGTCGCCCGGTCTCTTTCATTATTAACTTCCACGTTTTCCCACGACGAAAATAGTGTCATCCCAGTCGGATTGAACTTGGCACCCGTAGGATCCGCGCCCAAAGTGTCATTGATCCCAGGATAGTAGCCGGCGCCAGAGAGATTCTTCGCCCCACCGTGCGCTCCGTAGTCTGTAAGCGATCCCGCGCGACCGTCCGCCAGTTGTGCGCTGAACAAGCCCATCTCGAAACTGACAATCGCAGTCTGCTGCTCAATCGTCGGTGGCATGGTCGCTTGCGCATGGCCAGTCG
Organism: uncultured Acidobacteriota bacterium; assembly: GCA_963784015.1. GTDB lineage: Bacteria > Acidobacteriota > Terriglobia > Acidiferrales > UBA7541 > Acidiferrum. The sequence continues at coordinate 31,182 of CAWAPX010000007.1, read as the reverse complement.
TCGCGTCAATGGCTTGGTGCATCAAGTCAGCAATTAGATTCGCCTTAAACGTTTGCGTATTGTTGAGCGGCGCGATGGTTTCTCGGCCATCAAACATGATTGTGCTCAAGAATGTCAGATTCGTCGTTGGCAAAGGCCGCCTATAAACCGATACTGTTTGCAATCCCAAGACAGGATCAGTCACTATCGCACAACCGTACGGGTCTACGACTGCTCGTATCTTGAACTGCGTCGTTGCCGGCAGTTGTATCGGAATACGAATCAATCCGTTCTTCAGCAGCAAACTATGAGTCTCTGGATCATTCGAACTCGTGTTCGGACAGTTGGCGCCATCAAACGCCGCAAACAGTGGATCGTGCCCCCCTGTCATCACAAAACGCTGTTGGATATTTTGTGTGCTCAACCCCATCCCATTGCCGGCGATATGGCACGTCGCACAGCTTCTCCCATTGGTCCCCAGGCTTTGGAAAAAGGGCGTGCTTTCAACGATCGGCCCAGCAGTGTTGTAGGTGGAGACGATCCCGGTGGGATCGAGGAACGGAAATAGATTGGGAATTACCATCACGGCTGAGGCGGCGGTAGCTAGGCACAACATCCCTGCCACAATCATCAGTTTCCTGGCATGGATTCTCACCCACAGCCCTATGCTCCTACTTTCTTGAATTTGCATATTCGTTCCTCCCGGGTTTTTTCCACCAAAAACTCATGTCGAGATATCAGCAGCCCAGACAGCAACAGAATCGAAGAAACATCTCTGTACCCCTCAGCGATCACCCTGACGGGTCCTCGAAAGAACGGTTTTTCAGACCGTTGGCGCAGACACAACACTCTGCTTACGAGCGGCCCGGCGGGTCCGCTTTCTGGCCGTTGCCTCATTAGAAATAGCGGGACTCACATGGATCGCCTCCGGGACTTTGACAGCTTTCTTCGGCAGCGGCTTCCTTATCGGGTAAGCATCTTCGACGCCCTTATCCGTGAAGAGCGCTGGGTTGACTTCCTGCGCTTTGCAGGACGGCGTCCAGCTCAGCAGCATCGCTGCGAGACCGATGCACCCTACCTGTAGAGTCTTAGGTACCCAGAGTTTGTAAATATTCATCGCCATGGTCCCTTTCGTTTTCGATACCGAACTTCTAAACCAACTGCACAATGAACAATTCCTCGCACACTTCGGCTTGCCTGCCAATGCAGGCTGTCTCGAAATCTAATTAAAAAAAGGTGAAGGCCTAACTCTCTCATTTCACAGAAGATCTTTTCTTGCTGCGCGCCTGACACGAGGTTTATATTGGGCGCACTATGTAATACTCGCGGTATTCGAGGGACACGGCCTTGCGAGCTACTCGATTTGGTCCGTATGAACTGCGTCTTAGTTCCCGAGAACTCTATAAATTCGGGACTAAGGTCAAACTCCGTCCTCAACCGTTCCAGGTCCTATCCCTTTTGCTCGACGGACCCGGCGATGTTGTTACTCGCGAACAGCTTCGTCAGCAGCTCTGGCCCTCGGATACATTTGTGGACTTCGAACACAGTCTGAACACCGCCATCAAGGAACTCCGAGGCGTTCTGAATGACTCGGCGACAGATGCGCGCTTTATTGAAACCCTTCCCAAGCTTGGCTATCGCTTTATCTTCCCCGTTGAGCACGGCGCACCAAACGGCCAGCCCATCCCTGTGGCTGCCGCCGTTGAACTCGAAGCTACCCGGCATCCAGTCCTGACTGAACCTGCGCCCACTCTTCCCACACCTCGAGCGCTAACATGGACTTGGCTTTCCCTCGCCGCCGCCGTGGTCCTGCTTCTGGGGATAGTTATGGTCGTCGCGCGCGTGGGGGTTTTTCGTCATTCCGCGAGCGGTGCCGCTTCCGCTGCTATCAAACCCCGTCCCTCGATCGCCGTGCTTGGCTTCAAAAACCTCTCACGCAAGCCAGACGATGAGTGGATGTCCACGGCCATGGCGGAAATGTTGGGCGCCGAACTCGCCTCCGGCCAGCAAATCCGCGTCATTCCCAGCGAAAACATCGCCCGCATGAAACTGGATCTGTCTCTTGCCCCCACGGACACCTATGGCAAGGAAACGCTAGGCAAGATTCACAATCATCTCGGCACCGATATGGTTACATCCGGCTCCTATCTCGCACTTCCCGATGGTTCAAGCACCAAACTCAGAATCGTTCTGCAAGTCCAGGACACTCGCACCGGAGAAACCATCGCGGCGATTACCGAGGACGGAACCGAGTCCGACCTTCCCCAACTCATCTCCGCCGGCGGAGACAATTTGCGTCACACTCTCGGCATCGGCTCTCTGTCTGCCGCCGCCACGCGCGAAGTACGCGCATCCTTCCCCGCTAATTCCGAAGCCGAACGGCTCTACGCCGAAGGGCTAGCGAAACTTCAAGGATTCGACGCGCTCGCGGCCCGGCAGCTCTTCGAAAACGCCATCGCGGCAGATCCCAATCACGCTCTTTCTCACTCGGCGCTTGCCGACACCTTGTCCCATCTCGGCTACGATCTCAACGCCCAAACGGAAGCCAAGAAAGCTCTCGAGCTCTCCTCCAATCTCTCACGTGAGGATAAGCTTTCCATCGAAGGCCGCTTTCGTGAGCTCACTCATGACCGTGACGGAGCCGTCGAGGTTTATCGCACTCTCCACAATTTCTTGCCCGACAATCTCGACTACGGCCTGCGTTTCGCCCACGCACAATATCTCGCGAATCATGCCAGCGATGCTCTCGATACCGTCGCTGCTCTGCGAAAGCTCCCGGCCCCGACGGGCTCCGATCCTCGCATTGACCTCGTCGAATTCCACGCCGCAGAGCGCCTCGGTGACATGAAGCGCAGTCAAAAGGCAGCCGCTGCAGCCATTGCCCGTGCCAAGACGCTGGGAAGCGGTCTCCTCCTGGCCAGTTCTCTCACAGCCGAATCCTGGGCTTGGTCGAATCTCGGTGAATTCGATAAAGCCATCGACGACCAATCCCAAGCTCGTGATCTCTATGCCGCTGCTGGTGACACTTATGAAGCTGCCGTCGCTGCCAACGGCATCGGCATGTTCCAAAGAAACAAGGGAGACTTGATCGAGTCCCGAAAATCACTCGAAGCTGCTCTTGCCGAGTTCCGTCGTTCCGGGGCGCAATGGGACATCGCCTCGTGCTCCAACCATCTCGGAGAACTTTTTCAGGAAATGGGCGACCTGGGCCAAGCCAGATTCCATCTGGAAGAAGCTCTTCAAATTCAGCGCTCGCTACACGACAAACGTGGCGTCGCTGCCGACCTCGATAATTTGAGCAACGTTGAGCTAAGTGCCGGCCAATTGTCCGCTGCGAGAAAGTTGAAAGAGGAAGCCCTTGGAAATTTCCGTGAAATTGGCGACAAGCACGGCGAATCCATAACGCTCGTCAATTTGGGAGAAGTCCTTTATCAGCAAGGCGAACTGGCCGCCGCAAAAGTTACGTATTCGCAGTCCATCGCCATCGAGAAAGCTACCTCCCGCAAGACCGGGCTCGCCTACTCTCTCGTTGGCCTCGCCGAGGTCCAGACCGCTCAGGACCAGCTCGGTGATGCCCTCGCATCGACGCAAGAATCCATGACTCTTCGCGAACAAACAAAGGAAGTGGTTCACTCCGCCGAGAGCGACGTCCAGCTCGCCATCATTGCCGTCGAACAAGGCAAGCCCGGCGATGCTGAATCGTTCGCGCGAAAGGCGCTCTCTATTTTCGAGCAGCACAAATCTCCCAGCTCCTCTTCCATCGCCAATTCCGTGCTTGCCCGCTCTCTCCTTGCCCAGGGAAAATTAACCGACGCCCGCGCCGCTGCCGATCGAGCTGTCACTCTCGCACATCAAGGCGCCGACCGCATGATCCTCATGACTGCTGGTTTTGCGGAAGCTGAAGTCGACACCCGTTCCGGCAAAGCGGCTGAGGCAGAACGCAATCTGAGCGCCCTCCACGATCAAGCCAGGCGCGATGGCTACGCGGCCTTCGACCTTGAAGCCCGTCTTCTGTTAGCACAAGCCGAAATCGAGTCCGGCAAACTAGCCGCCGCCCGGGCACACTTGGACAAACTCCAATCCGATGCCCGCAACAAAGGCTTTCTCCTCATCGCTCGGAAAGCGCAGGCAGGCAGCCCCGGCTAGGCTTGCGGAATGTCCGCACGACGACTGACGTCTTGTTTTCGCAAACTGGCCCACGCCGGCTTTTCGATGCGGGACTAGTCGCGTTACCGGAGATGTGAAGTAATACTTCACTTGGATGGTTACGGCGTTTACCCGAAGTTAGAGAGGATTTCGATTAGAATAGAAAACGTTCTCGAAGGAAGCATAAAGGCCCTAAGGTTTCTCATGTCCCGCGTAGGTAAACCATGTTGCACGATCTTCAGTTCGCATTCCGTCAGCTTCTGAAAAGCCCCGGCTTCAGCGTCGTCGCGATCCTTACGCTCGCACTAGCGATCGGTGCGAACACCGCAATTTTTTCTGCGATTGACGCGGTGCTGCTACATCCGCTGCCCTATCCAGATCCCGACCGGCTCGTCATCGTGCAGGAGACTCTCCCTCGCTACGCATTGCACGGCATTGCGCCGACTGCCCCGGATTACGCGGAATTCCGGCGCCAAGCCACTTGTTTCGGCCAGGTCGCAGCGATAACAGGCGCGGTTGCGACCCTGACGGGCGACGGGCAACCCGAAGACGTCCCGGCTTTGCGGGTCACTGCTAGCGCGTTTCCGATGCTCGGCGTCGTCCCGATAGTCGGCGGCCTGTTTACTTCCGATGACGATCAGCCCGGCAGAGATCATGTCGTCATGCTCTCAGAAGGATTATGGACGCGCCGCTACGGCCGCGATCCATCCATTGTCGGGAAGAGCATTCAGATCAATCTCGAAAGCTATCGTGTCGCTGGTGTAATCCGGCCAGTTCTCGATTATCGCGTTGCCGCCAATATCTGGATGCCGCTTGCCTTCGCCCCGACAGAAACCGCGCCCGGCACGCGCAGTCCGCACAATATCGACGTGATTGGGCGTCTCAAAACCGGAGGGACCATCCAGGAAGCGCGCCATGAATTTCGCCGCATCGCCGCTTTCATTGTCGAACATTATCCCAATCAGGCTTCTATGGATCGCGGATTTTCTCTCGACCTGGAGCCACTCGCGGAAAAGCAGGCAGGCGATTTGAAGACGCCATTGCTGGTGCTGCTTACGGCGGTGGGAGCGTTGATGCTAATCGCTTGCGCCAACGTTTCCAACCTTCTGCTTGCCCGTGCGATGAAGCGCCGCAGGGAAATCGGCATCCGTTCGGCCTTGGGCGCTTCGCGCCTTCGCGTGATCCGGCAGCTGCTAACCGAAAGTCTGCTGCTTGCCTCCATCGCCGGCACAGCGGGAACGCTCCTAGCGCTGTATGGACTTCGTCTTTACGCGCAGTTCGGCCCTGCCGATTTGATTCACGGAAGCCGTCCCTCCATCAACGCCTGGGTAATGGGCTTTTCGCTTTTCGTCTCGATCGCCGCGAGCATGCTATTCGGCATCGCGCCCGCTCTTGAAACTTCGCGAATCGATCTTACGGAAGCCCTCAAAGAAGGCTCTCGCGGATCGACAGCAGGACGCAAGCTGTTGCGCGAGTCGATGGTCGCCTTCGAAGTTTGCGCCTCTCTGGTGCTTTTGATTGGGGCCGGTCTCTTAGTGAGAAGCTTCGTTCGCTTGGAACACACCAGTCCCGGATTCCAATCCGAAGGGGTGCTGACCGCGTTCGTATCACTGCCGGTGGCGCAATACCGCGAACCCTCGCAAAGAGCCGCCTTCGCGAGATTGGTGCTCGAACGCGTACGCTCGATTCCGGGTGTGCGCTCCGCCGCAACGGTCGATTTCCTTCCTTACAATGGCGGCCCGGGAAGTGGCGGAGTAGAGATCGCAGGCCATCCGCGAAATCCAAATGAGCCGCAGCAGATCATCTGGCAAACGCGTGCTTCGCCCGGATTCTTTGGTACTCTCGGAATCCCTCTCTTGCGCGGCCGCGATATTGCCGCTTCCGACGAGCAGGGATCGCCCGGCGCAGTGGTCATCGATGAGATCACTGCTGAGAAATTGTTCCCGAACGCCGACCCGCTCGGCATGCAGATCACTGTCCCCTTAGCCGGAAGCACATTCACAGTCGTCGGCGTAGTCGCCGCCACGAAATCTCGTAGCCTGTCTGCTCCCCCCGAGCCGCGCATCTACTATTTCGGCCCGCAGGTTCCTTTCGGGTTGTTGACAATCGTGACGAAGACCGCACGTGATCCGCTCGCACTGGCCTCTGCGATCCGCCACGAAGTGGCTGCACTCGATTCCAATCTGCCGGTAGACCTGCTTACCATGGACCAGATACTGGCCGATTCGCTCGCCCGACAACGATTCTCGATCCAGTTGATGACTGTATTCTCTGCGCTCGCAGCTCTCCTCGCCGCCATCGGGATTTACGGTGTGCTGGCATATTTGGTTGATCAGCAGCGGCGCGAATTTGGAATTCGCATCGCTCTTGGCGCGCGTTCCATTGACGTTCTTGCATTGGTCTTGCGACAGGGATTGGTCCCCGTGGCCGTTGGGCTGATCGCAGGGATTGCGGGCGCATGGGGATTGACGCGCCTGCTGAAAAGCTTGCTATATGAAGTCAGCGCAACGGACCCCCTTATCTTCGGCGCGGTTTCGGTCGGACTGATCGCCGTTTCGTTGGCGGCCATGTACATTCCCGCGTTACGCGCCACTCGCGTGTCTCCGTTAGACGCTCTTCGTCACGAATAATTACCCAGTAGCTTGGTTCTCTATGTTTTGCACAAAAAGACTAAGTCGCGAGATTTGAGGAAGTAGCACGGCCCTCGAAAAACCGGGCACGAGTCACTTGGCAGGTTAGTTGGGTTACGGCTCATGTGGATTTTGGACAAATTCACTTCTCAGGTAACGACTGCCAGCTCACCGGTCGGGCATCGAGTTCCTGGGAGTGCTGCTAATTAGTGTGATTCCCCGAAGACTTCCTTCAATAACTCCGTTCTCTGCATCACTGGGTGACCTAGAACATAGTGATGGTGCCGATGGCTTAAGGGGGACGAGTTCGGCCCAACGCGGGAATAGCAGCATATCCTGCTCTCGTCCATGGCTGTGAGTGGCTGGCTATATGTAAATCGTGCGAAGTGGATATTGCACGCAATTATTTTTTAATCGTATCGTTCCGCTTAGAGGGTTAAGTCGTGGGCGGATCTCGGTCAGCGATTCCAGTGAGTCTGAATCCGATGTCGCCACGCCAAGAAGGATTCATGACAGAGAAAATTCGATCCAGAATGATACCGACTATCGTAGTGATTGCCGTTGTATCGCTTGCATCCATCCTGAGCAGCGGGTCCTCTCAGAGCGCGCCTGCGAGCGCGAAACCGACAAAGGAGAAAGTTGTTTACGTCTGTGCTTGTCTGAAAACAAAGTCCTGTTCTTGCATGACCGAGGCCAAGACTAAGGGACCCTGCGCCTGCGGTACCGCTGGCGGGCCCCCCATGAAGGCAGTGCCGCCAGACAGTGATTGGGCCAAGGAGAATCGCGAAGCGCTCGCGAATTAGCTACAAAGAGAAACGCGCTGCCCCGCTTGCCCCGAACGATCTGCAACTCCGCAGCGCGAACCAGGTCGCCGTGAAAAGCAAACGGGCTTTCCACCTTTCAGAGTTCATTTCAAAATCATTTGTTTTGATACGTCTGTTCGTGTGACGGGGGTTTGTCGGTACCGGGAACCACTTTACCGGTTACGGCGTTTTACCAGGAGTTGAGCGTCAACCGTGGTATAAATCGCCCACAGAGGGTTCTCGACAAGTGTTCAATCGCCTTCTTTGGCTCTGTGTTAGTTCGATTTTCTTAGTGCCCATCCACCTACATGCTCAGTGCCAGATTATTGAGATTGAAAAAGTTCAATTGGCCACCTCGCTCGTTGCTGTGGTGACCGACATCACAGGTACTCGTATGCCGGGCGTTTTGGTTGAAGAATTTAGTTCGGATTGGAAACGATCGCTGCGCTCGACAAAGACCGACGCGAAGGGTAGATTCACCCTCGCTCCCGTGAAGGGCCGCGATGTCTACTTTCTGCGACTCAGAACGAATGGATTCGACCCACTTCGCGTTCGTGTGAAGATCGACCCGAAACAAGGCAAAAACCTTCGGTTTACGCTGGAAATCGCAACATAGTCGACAGTGCTCGTCACTCTGGCCTAATACCCACATGTACGGTAACGGCGGTGCATTCGATAGATCGATGCAACACCATCTAAGAACTGATGTATTCAAAGGTGGTGTTTATGATGCAACGGAAACGAACGAGACTTACTCTCGCGGAGAAGCTCGATATTTGGCGTCGCTGGAAGGCTGGGCAGTCCCTGCATGAGATTGGGCGCGCTAATGGCCGGCCACATCCCACCATTGGCAAGCTATTGTTGCCGCATGGCGGCATAGCTCCCGCCGCTCGTCGCCGCTCGCGGCTGGCGCTCACGCTAGCGGAGCGCGAGGACATCTCACGAGGAGTCGCCTGTGGTTCGTCGCTTCGTGAGATCGCTCGACTCCTAAATCGCGCCGCCTCGACCGTGAGCCGGGAGGTGGCTCACCATGGTGATCGCTCTGCCTATCGCGCCCATGACGCGGATGGCCAAGCTTGGGTCTCGGCCTTGCGCCCGAAGCAGTGCCTTCTTGCCGGGAACCCCAAGTTACGGAACATCGTTGCGAGTAAAATGATTCTGGACTGGTCGCCGGAACAGATTTCCGGATGGCTGAAGACCCACTATCCTGACGACGAGAATATGCGCGTGTCTCACGAGACGATTTACCGCAGCTTGTTCATTCAAGCGCGCGGAGTGCTGAAAAAAGAGCTGATGGACCACCTGCGGTCGAAGCGGCGCATGCGCCGCTCGCGTCATTCCAGCGAGCATGGACAGTCACGCGGGCAGATCGTCGATGCCATCTCGATCCGTGAACGTCCCGCAGAGGCGGAAGACCGAGCGATTCCTGGTCATTGGGAAGGCGATTTGCTCGCTGGTGGAAAGAACAGCTACGTCGCGACGCTAGTGGAGCGGCATTCCCGCTTTCTCATGCTGATCAAGGTGCCGAGCAAAAATACGGCAGTGGTGGTGGCGGCGTTGAGCAAACATGTTCGTAAACTTCCGGCGACCTTGCGACGCTCGCTGACCTGGGATCGCGGGTTAGAGATGGCCAAGCACAAGGAGTTTACGGTAGCCACGAAGGTGCAGGTGTACTTCTGCGACCCACAAAGCCCCTGGCAGCGTGGCACGAACGAAAATACCAATCTGCTGCTCCGCCAGTATTTCCCGCGAGGAACCGACCTGTCCCCCTTGTCTCAAGCGCAGCTCGACCAGGTCTCGCTGCGCTTGAATCAACGTCCGAGAAAAACTTTAGGCTTTGAAACTCCTGCGAGTAAACTGCAAACAAGTGTTGCATCGACCATCTGAACCGGCACGACTTACCAGGACCTCGGTCATGTTCTGCGTCGGATAGCTCACCAGATCGGGGTGCAGGCACCGAGAGGGCGGAGAGAATTATTCATGCCGCAGAGCCACAATGGGATCGACGCGCATTGCGCGACGGGCTGGGACATAGCAGGCGGCGAGTGCAACAGCGAGAAGCACAACCGCGACGGCTGCAAATGTGAGCGGGTCACTGGCGCTAATGCCATAGAGCAAGCTGGACATCAGACGCGTTAAGCCAAACGCTGCGAGAGTTCCAATGGCTATTCCGACGAGTGCTAGACGCGCCCCCTGGGCCAGAATGAGCCGCATAACATCGCGCTGTTGCGCGCCCAATGCCATCCGAATTCCGATTTCGTGCGATCGCTGCGCGACCGCGTAGGCCAGCACGCCGTAGATTCCAATGGCGGCAAGAAAGAGCGCGAGAAATGCAAACAGGCTGAGGACAAAAGTGTTGAACCTCGGCGCAGCGACGGAGGAAGTCATTTCCTGGTCCATTGTGCGGATATTCGCGACGGCGAGTTGCGGGTCGAGAGAGTGAATCTGGGCGACAACGGCGGAGGCCAACGAGGCGGGTTCAGTTGAGGTGCGCACGACAAGATTCATCGGGATGATAAGGTTGCCGTACACGATGTAGTCGTCCGGCAATTGAAGATACGGAAGATAGAAGTGCGGGCCAGGGTTGGAACCCAGCGGGCCGTCGTTCACGTCGCCCACAATGCCAACGACAGTTTGCATCATATTGGGGAAAGGGTGCCCGAGGCGTTTGCCGAGAGCGTCCTCGCCGGGCCACAATAACTTCGCTATTGCCTCGCTGATAACGGCGACGGGCTGCGAACCGATGCGATCTTCCGGGGTGAAAAGGCGACCCCTTAGCAGAGGAATGCCCATGGTCGAAAAATAATCGCCGAGCGACCAGGTGACGGTCATGACAGGCGTGCTGCCCGAACGGCCTTCGACCTGAAGGGCCTCGTTCTCGAAGCTTTCAAGAGGAAGATCATTGGAACCTGCAACGGACCTTACTCCCGGAAGACTCGCTATGCGCTCAATAGATTGTTGATAAAACTCGCGGACTTGCGCGGCTTTGGAATAACCCTCGAAAGGCAGAGGAACGCTCATCGTCAACACATGATCGGGACGGAAGCCGGGGCTGGTTTCAAGAAGCTTCGAAAAGCTACGGATCAAGAGGCCTGCTCCGATCAGCAAAATCACGGCCAGAGCGAATTCTGCGGCGATAAAAAATCCCTGCAAGCGATGACGCGCCCGACTCGGAGTTCCACTGCGACCGCTCTCTTGCAGCGAGCCTTGCAGGTGAACGGAGGAGACTTGCAACGCAGGAGCAATGCCGAACACCACAGCGGTCAGGCAGGACACTGTAGCGACGAATGCGAGTACCCAGCCGCCAAGCGAGGCGGAGTGAGGAAGAGCAAGGCTCGAAGGAACGAGTGAAAGCAGGCCGCTTGTGCCCCAGAACGCGATCAAGACTCCGAGCACACCTCCTGCGAGTGCAAGCGCGAGGCCTTCGGTGAGCATCTGGCGAATGAGGCGCATGCGGGAAGCGCCGAGGGCGGTGCGAATGGCGATTTCTTTGGAGCGTGATGCGGCACGTGAAAGAAGAAGCGTTGCGACATTGGCGCAGGCGATCAGCAGGACGAGACCGACCGCGGCCATTAGAACGAGCAGGAGAGTTTGGACTGGCCCAGCGACTGCTTGGTGCAAAGGAGTTAATCCGATTTCTGGCGCAGCGCCAAGCATTTTTACCAGTGCGGGGGGATACACTCGCTTGATTTCTGCTGTGACGAGGGCAGCATCGGCCTGTGCCTGGTTGAACGTGACGCCAGACTTCAGCCGCGCGAGGACACCGTAGTTGTATTGGTCGCCCCAAGCTTGCAATTCTTCGGGCGTGAAGGCCATCGGAATCCAAACTTCAGCGGGCTCGTTGTTGTATTTCGGGCCCGGCAGCGGGAATTGGAAATTCTTCGGCATGACGCCGATGACGGTGTAGGGAATCCGGTCCAGGTCTATGATTTGGCCAAGGACGTTCGTGCGACCAGCATAGCGGCGCTGCCAAAGACCGTAGCTCAGAAGAGCAACATTCGTGCCTGGCTTGTCCTCTTGCTCAGTATACATGCGGCCGAGGAGCGGCTGGATCCCGAGCATTGGAAAAACCGAAGCGGAGACTCGCGCCGCGGTCATGCGTTCGGGCTCGCCACCGCCCGAGAGATCAAAATCCTGATTCCGGAAAGCTCCGAGCGAGGTGAAGGACTTCTGCGTACGCTCAATTACGGCTATGTCGGGAACGGAAGCAGGTACCGCAGGGTACCCCAATGAAATAAAGGTTTCATTCAACGCGACGAGCTTCGATGGGTCTTTGAATGGCAAGGGACGAAGGAGGGCAGCGTCCACGATGCTAAAAATCGCGGTATTGGCGCCGATGCCGAGGGCGAGGGTGAGGACGGCGACGACGGTGAAGCCTGGAGATTTGCGGAGCATCCTCAACGCATAGCGAACATCCTGGACAACGCCGCCAAACAAATTGCCGCTTTTCTTTCCCGCCGCAATCGGTTCGCGGTAGAAGTCTATTTCAACGCGCTTGAGGCCGCGGGCAAGAAAATCTTCGCCTTTGAGTTCATCGAGTGTAGTGCGGTACGCGGTGTCTTCCGTAAGTCCGCTCCCTAGCAATTCCTGGTGGCGGTCTTCGAGGTGCTGCGCGAGTTCGTCGGCAATCTCCGCTTCGTACACAGGCGATAGTTTCAGCGGGGCAAGGCGGCGGAGAATTTCCGGCTTCCAATCAGGCATTTTCTGCCTCCGTGATGCGATTGATTCCAGCGACAAATTCGCGCCAGCCGCGTAACTGGGAAGCGAGGACTCTGCGACCCTGCCGAGTCACACGATAATAACGGCGGCGGCGCTGTCCGCTTTTTTCAACCCAGCGGCCATCCAGCCAGCCGCGTTGTTCGAGGCGGTAAAGCATCGGGTAAAGCGAGGCGACGTGGAAACGAATCGTGCCGCCGGAACGTTGCTCGATGAGTTTGCTGATTTCGTAGCCGTGGCGCGGGCGCGTTTCGACGAGCGAAAGAATGAGGAGTTCGGCGCTGCCTCTTTTCCATTCCGTTTTTGGAGTTACGATCTCCATATATGGCGTCGCAACATATTGGACGACGGCACCAACTCGAAGTCAAGCGAATGTTTCACGAGCCAGCGACAGGGGAGCCACACGTCAGCCTGCTGCACCACGGAAAGCTCCACATATTTCCCTTGCGTCATAGACACCACCTCGGAAGGAGATTTCTATCAGGCGGTGTTGCATCGACCTATTGAGACCACCCGTCTTACCGGACATTGAGAATCAGGGCCGATTTCACCTCTCCAGTTACAGCTGCCAGCTCAACCGGTCGACGCAACACTCTCTAATTGCCTGATCCAACAGCCCTTCCCCGAGAGAACCGATCTGTCGGGCTGTACCCAATCAAAACCTAGCCAGGGCAGTGTTCCGTTTGACTCAACACTTGTAAGCGATTTTAGCTTCAAGACTCCAGCAGTTAGGCTTTGAGCTTGGTGTTGCGTCGACCTATTGAGACCACCCGCCTTACCGGACAAGTGCCGTACCATTACTCGACCCGTTCGCCTAAAGGTGTCACTGCCGCTTGTCCTTGGTGCTTGCTGCGAGGCGGCGTTATGGGTTTACTCTGTAGGCGAAAACCACTTATCTGCGGGGGGCGAACTTATCACTCAAAAGCTCGGCTTACCTAAGAAACATTCGGTCTATTACGTTCAGAGCCATCGGCGCACCTTGTTCCTGTAGGCCAGCCACTCTTCGCCGAAGTCCCGCGCAAGTTGTCGTTCTCCTCGCCGGATCATAAAATCCACAGCGACAAGATTGATGGCAGTAAGGACGATTCCAGACGGTGAGCCGAGAAATAACACCGCCCCCAGGAAAATGAACAAATTCCCACCGAGATAGAGCGGATTTCTTGAGAACCGGTAAGGACCCGAAGTAATAAGCTTTTTCTGCGGGGCGAGCTTAATCACTTTCATCTGGCGTTCGTAGAAAAGGAACGTCGCCCACACACGAAGCACGAAGCCCACGCCCACAGACAAACAGCCCGCGATAACTGTAAAGACAGAATGAAATTCAGCGATGCCGAGTAGAGAGTCGATTTTCCGTCCAAGAAAGGCAAACGCAAAGCCGACTATGACTACTCCGATGTTATGGAAAAGGCTTTTGATCAGATTCTGCGTGCACGCCTCGATTCGTTCGGTCGGGTGAGTTGAAGGCGAAGAGCTAACGTTCGTCAAACTTTGACAGGAGTCACAGTCGCAACTATCCCGTACACCTGACCGTTCGCAGGCCGTAGCGCATCGGCTTGAACGTCGGCCCAAACCGCCGACCCGTCCTTGCGTCGTAGTTTGAAACGAAATGGTTCAGCGTGTGGCACTTTGTTTGACTCAAATATCGTCCTTGCGTGCTCAACATCTTCCGGGAATACGAAGTCGAAACACGAAACTCCTGCAATGTCTGCGGGTGTTGTACCGACTAATTCGCAGGCCGCTAAACTCGCAAAGCCAATGCGACCCTGTAAATCGAGCATCAAGATACTTTTATCCCGAAGGGGCACGCCGGGAGCGTATCAAATTAAGTGACTCATCGCCTAGTTAGCTGCGAAACCGAAGCAGCAAGCAAGGCACGGCAGTGGTCGGGCCTGACGGTCGAGAAATGGAGGCTGAGCTGTTATACTTAACTCCTCGCCTTCTTTCTCCAGATCGAGGTTCCATGAGTGACAAATCCATCGAGTGGAAGAGTCAACTTCAAGACATAATTCTTAACAAGAACGGCCCAGATTTCGCGAGTAAAGTCGCAGAATTACGAGAGGCGCTGGAAGCTAGGCTTCGTATTATGGGGCCCACAGACCTTGAGGAACGTGCGGCCATCAAGGACGCTCTAGCCGCGTTGGCGGTCATGTCACCGAAAGACTAAAAATTCTAGGCACGAGCCGGAGCGGAATCTTGCTACTAACGCGCCATCTTCTGTAGCGTGTACAAAATAAGTCTACGGTCGTCCTCGGTAGCGTTTGCTAACAGACGGCGAAGTTGATTCAGATACTTCGCGCCCTTACCTGAACTGCCCCACAACCCGTCATCAGAAGATTCGTGTTTGAACACGGCAGGCGCTTTCACTGGGGTGTCCCCGTCGTAGAAGAGCTTGTACAACGGAACTTCCAGGGCAAGCGCCATCTTTTCTAGCGTCCCAACAGAGGGAACAGTATGCCCATTCTCAACGCGAGAGATGTAGCACCGCAGAAGCCCGGTACGCTTTTCAATGTGGCCCTGACTTAGTTTCTTTTCTTCACGAAGTTCGCGGAGTCTGTCGCCGATGACCATGCGGGATTATTCCATTACGATGATTGGAAGGCAAGCCGCAACCGCCCAAGACAATTGATCTGTCTACGCTATCTCATATCTATTTACGTTCCCGGCTGATATACCACAGTCCCGGCCATCGTAGGTCCCATGTCTGGCACAGGCCCCAAAAAGAAGTTTTCCTCTGTGAGTGTGCAAATTGAATGCCCACGCTGCGGGGAGAAGATGCTTGTAGAAGCCAAACTGGATTCAAGCATTCGGAATAGTTTGGTTGAGTGTATCGCCTGTCGCAAAACCTTTGTTGCGGTTGTCCCAGGGCCTATCGTTCGCGGGCCATTTTGATCCGTCTCTGATTCAGCGGCGAGAAAAATAAAGCCTTACCCTACTCCCGCACCTTTACTTCGTATACGTTTGTTCGGTGAGCACAGAATTCCTTGACCGTTTAGCGAGCCAACTCAAAGTCGGTCGGGCTCCGTTGGCCAAATGATGCCTACACTCAGATAAAGCACGGGAAAGAAAAATCAGATTAACACACTGGGTGCTTAGTGGCAGCCGAGGACCGTAAGAAAGAGAGATATGTCGGGGATGATTTGGTCCCGTCTGGGAACCCTTTTGCAAGCTGACACAACGTGGTTTTTGGAAGGTCTAGTTCTGTAAACCCGCAATCAATGCAAACCAAAAGAGCTGGGGATACCAAGATGGGAGGCTGCTCTAGGTTTTTTAGCCCTGAAAAATGGACAATCATCTCCGACCTAACTTTTCGCTGGTTCTCCGAACTACACGATTTACAAGCCATAGGCTTCCCTCAAACTAGTCTGGTTGAATACCACATGGAACTCGCCATATTCCAGTTTGCCTCTTTCAACCATGGATTGTGCCAGCCTAGTTGAAAAATATTTGGTCAAGTAGGGTGGGATAGAGGTTTACGGGGCCGCTTTCACTTCGACGGTAACGGCTGAGACCACCGCGTTAATCGCCCAAGTGCCGCGTCGGTTTGCGTCGATTGTTTCCTAGAGCGCAGTTTCGGGCTAAGCTCCGCATAGCCGACAATCCCGGAATAGAATGCTTCGGACGCATTTCACCCGCACCACTTCAGCTGATGGCCGAATTTTCAGATCTTGACAATCAGACGGCATGGCCACGCCCGGAAAGGGGTTTGTTCTCCTTGCGGCTTCCCTCATATTTGTCTTCGGGATTGTGCGTCTCGCTTCCGTCTGATGACACGGCTTCCTCGGAGAGCGGCAGCACGACGAGGACTGATGCACCCTTCCCGTTGGAGCTAATTCCCAGAGTACCGCCGATTTGTTTCACTCTTTCCTGCATTCCGCGCAAACCGACTCCGGCGCTCTCACCGGAGGCAATCTTCGACTGAATTTCCTGATTGAACCCTCGGCCCGCGTCGCTGACTTCCATTTTAATCTCACTAGGCGTGTACCATAGCCTGACCAGAGCGGTCGAACTTCCTGAATGCCGATGGATATTCGTCAGGCATTCCTGCGCAATCCGGAACAGACACAACTCATGCTCTCGCGGCAGTCTTGGGAAATCGGCCGGAAGTTCGATGCTTGCAGCGATCTTGCTGCGTTCAGCAAATCCGTCGATGTACCATCTAAGAACGGAAGACAGTCCGAGTTCATCGAGCAATGGTGGATGAAGAAGATAGGACATGGTACGAATGTCCTTTGAGACCTGATCAATCAGACTAAAGTTCTCTTCTGCGGCTTGTGCTGCATCTGGGCTAAGATTCGATATCTCGCGGATTACCCTGGACGCGCTCATTCTCATAGCAGCCAGGAGTTGCCCTACGCCGTCGTGCAATTCGCGGGCGATGCGCCTTCTTTCCTCGTCCTGAACTTGCAGAAGACGTGCCGAGAGCTCGGCCTCCCTGCGGACCCTTTCGGCCTCGTGACGCCCGGTAATGTCTCGCGTCACCGCAAGTTGGACGAGGGTCCCACCTTGGTCTCGAAGCGGCGCGCCATGTGTCTCCATGTGTCTGCGCTTGCCCTCCAGCCCCACAATATCGAACTCCAGAGTTCCTTTCTCGCCGCGACAGACCTTCTCGTTGAAAGCTCGAAATTTGTCCCGGTGTTCCGGGGCGATCAGATCATAAATGCTCTTGCCAACGACCCTCTCAAGGCAATCAGCGCCAACCATGGCCAGCCCAGGTGAATTCATGTGGAGCAATGTGCCATCGGCGGCTACGAGTTTCACGCATTCGGGTGTGGTCTCAACAATGGCGCGGAAACGTTCCTCGCTCTCACGCAGCGATTTTTCGCTCTCTTTCTGTTGCGTTATGTCGCTATTCGTTTCGAGAAGAGTGTTCGCAGTCCCTTGATCACCTTGATCGAGCGCCCAACGACTGGCAACTACGATTTGCGAGCCATCTTTGCGTTTGTGAATGAGCTCGCCGGTCCAGCGCCTGTCGCGATTAAGCCGTTCGGAAATGCGGTAGAGTGAGTCGGGGAACTCTGTGCGCAATAGCTCATGGGAGACGCATCCGAGTGCCTCTTCGGAAGTGTAGCCGTACAATTGCCTCGCGCCATTATTCCAATAGGTGATCCGGTCTGCAGAGTCGCGAACAAAAATCGCGTCAAAACTTAAGTCGAGCAACCGAGCTTGTTCTGCTGTCGCTCGCTCCACTCGTTTACGTTCGGTCACATCCCTCGCCACTTTGGACGCGCCAACGACACGGCCTGCGGCATCCCTGATCGGCGAAATTGTAAGAGAAATATCAAGGGTCCTGCCGTCCTTGCGTACTCGGACAGTCTCGAAATGATCAATTCGCTCACCTCGTCGGAGCCGCTCAAGAATCATTCCTTCCTCGTGCAGGCGATCAGGGGGGACTATGAGCATAATGCGCTGGCCGATAGCTTCCTCAGCCGTATAGCCAAACAACCGCTCCGCACTTTTATTCCAACTGGTGATCACACCATCCAGGTTCTTGCTGATGATGGCGTCGTCCGAGGAACCTACGATTGCAGCCAGCAAGCCGGTCGCTCGATTAGCCTGCTTTCGTTCATTGATATCTTGAAAACAATTTACCGCACCAACAATCGCCCCGTGCTTGTCGCGAATGGGATCAATGTGCACCGAAACGATTACGCGGCTCCCATCCGGCCTTTCAATGACGACTTCCTCTTCGTGTACGGAGATCCCCCTCTTTAAAGCAAGCGCTACAGGCGTATCGCAATGGGCCATGTGCGTGCCATCGGAACGGTACAGTTTGAATGCTCCGCAAAAGCGTTCGTCAGTGTCACCGACCACGGGCAGACGCCCCCACAGTTCAGTCGCTCGTGAGTTGAACCATGCAATTACACCATCGGGCGCTCGGACGGCATAGGCAGCAATAGGAAAAAGCTCAGTCACATAGGCTTGGCTGCCTAGATTTAGAAGGTTGGACGAAGCCGTGGTCACGCTTTCCGCGTAGTCGCTATTAAGGAATTTTAAGTTTTCTGGTCCGACCGAATTGCCAGAATTTCGCTCGCCCACGTCCTGAGGCCCGCTGTCTTGCGCATTGCGGTCTGTTTTATCCATGAATGACACGCTCAGAGCTAACGGATGTGGCTAAGCTTGGGATAAGACCAAACCTAGCTGAAGGAACCTTGAAAATCAAGAACGGCTTGTCTCGTGGGGGGCTGTCGGGTCATGATCTCAGGCATCCACAGAAAATGGTCCGCCGACAATTGGTCCTGGCACTAGAGGAATCATAATGTGATGACAGTTAGGACATTCCACCTCATTGTTAGCTGTATCCGGTGTCAATGCGACTTGGAGCAGTATTTTCTTGTGACACTCAGGGCATTCTATTCGCATGTGAACGCGGCCAGAATCATGATCATGGTTTGACATAGCGTCTCCCACGACCTGGATTTTTACAGGAATTCTAGTCAAAATCTGCGAGGTTAGCCAGTTCCAAAACATCTACAGGAAATGCTGTATTTGTTGCTCTACGACCTACTACTAGACTCGTGCGATTGTGCCGTTTGAAGCGAGAATCCGTGAACTGTCGCGCCAACTTGAGGTTTGCCAAGACGACGAGAAGTCATTGCAGCTAGCGCAGGAATTGCAGGCTATTCTTCACGAGCGGATTGAACAACTTCGGGACAAGACAAAAAGCTTGCCATTGCTCACCCACCACGACAGACAGAAACTCACCTAGAATTCTCCAGACGCGAATCAGAAGCAGAGTGTGAATGAAAACCACCCGCCAAACAAACCGCGTAACTCGAAAGATGATAAACGACAAGTTGCGCGAACGTGGACGGGATGAGTCGCTGCGACCGGGTGACGGGTATTTCTATTTTGGCGGCGATGAGGCAGTAAACTGGCTCACAAACTCGGTGAGAGTGCAGCGAATGTCCGACCTTACGCTGGAACAATGGTTAGAAGAATTTGACAAGTTGTTGAAGCTCGATAAGAAGCTTCATAAGCGGAAGTAGTTAGGTCGAGTCCACGATTTCCCAAAGAGAAGAGAACTGTGCGAGTGCTTGCCGATACTTTTGATAAGTCGTGAATACAGCACTTACCCGATGGCTATCAGATTCTCGGTTGCTCAAGCTCACCACGTAGTTGACCTTCCGAACAATTAGGAGGCGACATGAAGAAACTATCCGCAGCAGTATTGGCACTTTCGGTTGCGACTCTCGGATTTCCGGTCCTCATGAGCGGAAAATCTCAGGATACGACCCAAGATCAAAAGCCCGAGTTGATGAATATCAAAGGCATCGTCAAGGCGGATGGCGATAAGATCGTGTTTATCGCGGACGACGGCGGAAAAACTTGGGATGTCGTCAATCCCGAGACTTTGAGAGCTCATATGGGACATCACGTCGAACTCAGCGCTCACGTATATAAGGACAAGGGTCAAATCCATGTGATGAAAGTAACGATGCTTCAACAGCCGTAGCCGAGAAACGACAACGGACGCAATCCCCGTTTAATTCAAGAAGTACCTAGCTACAGCAAAGACCCGATTACCGTGCGCCGTCTGTATGGTTAGCCTGATCGTGGCCTCTGAATCACCCACGGAGATCAGGTGCTTGTCTGGACACAGGCACCTGGTCCTCCCCGAGAAACCTATTTATACAGATGAACTTTTCCATCCATCACGACTGCGATATATCTACCGTGTTCGAGAAATGGCATTACCTGTTTGCCTTACCTGGCTAGTTTCGCCCACCTTGATTTGGTATTCGGATTCTGTTTCAGTCCACGCAGGTCTCAACGCTTTAGTTTGCTCAGCTCTTAGAGCGCGACACGCGAAGAGCAATCCTGGTGTTCGACTGACATGATTAGAGCTACGGTGCCGTGAAACGATTCCCTCCGCGCCCCGCTTAACTCTTTTATTCAGCCCACATACCAGTTCACCCAAAGGTGCTTCCCAGTTCACAGCCAGTGCATTGTGCTCTCCGAGAGAATGCATCAAGGTACGCAGCGTGATGAAGCGCTGAGGAGATCAGCGAACCAAACAGTGGATTTCCGACGAAAAGGAGAGTTCGAGATGGCAGAAATCTTAGACCAGGGGGCGATTAGAGTGTCGGGAACTTCCACAGATTATGATTCGGACGTCGCCGCAATCGTCCGTGGATTGCTAGCCACCCAAACCGGACGGGCCATCGCCGCCAAAATTCAAACTCATGGAACCGTGCTAATTACCGACGATTATCCCGGAAAACTCTTGGGAGAATATAACGCTGAATTTGATCCAGCATTAGGTAAAAATAACAAGACACTGGGTATTGTTGTGTTTCATCCCCAGGACGCAACGATTACTACGGCCAAGATGTTTTATAATGGCAAAGAAATTAGCGTTGCTCAAGTGCGGTCGATTCAACGAAACTACGCGGGCTTTCAACCAGACGAGATTGTTTTTCATGAGTTAGTTCACGCCGCCAGGTACTTAGGTGGTGATTTTAAGCAAACTCCAATCCCTAAGATGCCCGATTACGATAATGAGGAAGAATACTTTGCAGTCCTCGTAACGAACATATATAGTTCGGAAAAAGGGCGGTCATTTGCTTCCTTTCGGAAAAGCCATAGGTTGCGGCTAAAGCCAGGAATGAACGAACAAGAGGCTGATCCGTGGGCATTCCTTCTAGAAGACGACAATTACCGTCTTGTCGAGAAGTTCTGCAAACAACACCCCACGATAGCGCCGATCATTGCGCATGCCCCGGCGGACTTCAACCCAATTCGAGACTACTATGATTTGAAGCGGGGAGTACTTCCACTTAACCTCAAGGTAGTAGAAGACGTGCCAGTGCCAATCCGGATCACGCAAAATGAGCCTCGTGTTCCGGTCACCGATTATTACTTGATGACTCTCCTTGAGCCGCGCTACCGAAGCGATGACGTTGCGGGATACGGAGGACGCGCCCGAGAAGTGGAGAAGGTCTTCCGAAGTATGCCGTTGCAAGAAGCTTCGCCTTTACTCGTTAGGCTACTCAAAAGGTCGGAAGGGGACCGGATAGCAGCGTACTTTCATGGCCATCTGGCGACCGCAACCCGCAAGAAGCTCATCAGTATTTTGATAACGACGACTGGACGTGCGCCTCACTAGCTTGGCGTATCTGTGTGATTTATCTCCAAATTTTCTGCAACACTAGACACTTCTCATAGAAGGCATATAAATTCAAATATTTTTGCGCTCTGCCTTCCACTTATCAATCCACTGCCTGACTTCCTGGGCATCCGATGAACTCATAGTGCGTAATAAGTTGTTCATTCGCACTCGTGCACCCTCGTCCCCCCTTTCCGAAGCAAGGAAGTACAATGCGGTCGCTTTTATAAGGTTTTTGTTTGCGCCCTCTCCGTGCTCGCACATCCAACCTAGGTCCGCCATTGCGTCTTTGTTTCCCTGTTCTACTGACATTTCGTATAATCGACTCGCTTCCTTGTAGTCTTGCTTTTGGTGATACATATGGCCTAGGTTGAACTGTGCGTCCGCCAAACCCTGCTCGGCGGCTTTTTGATACCAAGTTGCCGCCTCGAAATCGTCCTGTTTGACCCCGACTCCTTTTAAATACGCAGTCCCTAAGTTGTTTTGGCCTTCCCTGATCCCTTGGAGGTTGTTCTATTCATATCTTAGAGCGACCATGGGATCGACCTTCATCGCCCGCCGCGCCGGGATGTAACACGCGAGCAGCGCAATAACGATGACCACACTCGCGACGCATGCAACCGTGGGCACGTCAAGCGCGCTCACGCCGAAAAGGAATCCTGCGATCAGCCGGCCACAGAACAGCGCGGCGATAATTCCAGCCGCGAGCCCCGCCAGCACGGGAGTCATCCCCTTTCGCAACACCATTCCGCTCAAATCGGAAAACTGTGCGCCGAGCGCCGCACGGATTCCCAACTCGTGCCGCCTCTGTTCGACCGAATACGCGACCACACCGAAAATTCCCAGCGAAGCCAAGAGCAACGCGCCGCAAGCAAATCCCAGGGCGAGCGACATTTGGAACCGTCGCGTGTCGACGGATTGAGATACAACATCCGTCATCGGGCGCAGCGCCGTGACGGGCACATCCGCGTCGATGTTTTGGATTACGTTTCGCGCCGTCGTCTCAGCGCCAGCCGGATCCATCGCCGTCCAAAGCACGATCGATGCGGCGTGCGGCGCATTCGGGTCGTCATTCGGCCCGGGAACGCAATACACCATGAGCAGCGGCGCCGTATCCAATCCCACAGTGCGAATGTCGCCCGCGACCCCGATCACCTGTGCCAGATGCTGATGGCTCCAATCCATTAGCACCTGTTTCCCGACCGCGCTTTGCCCGGGCCAAAATCGCATGGCTAGGTCTTTCGAGACGATGACGACGAATCGGCCGCGGTCGGCGTCCCTGAAATCGCGGCCTTCAATGAGAGGAATGTGCATCGTTGCAAAATAATCGGGACTGACCGTGCGGTAATTGGCCAGAGGAGCGGATTTTTGATCCATGCCGGGCAATGCCACATCCGATACCTGCATCTGGCCCTCGAGCGGCAAGCGGCTGACCCACGCCGCCGAAACCACACCCGGAATCGCGCGCATTCCGGCGAGCGCCTTGTCGTAAAAGTTTAGCGTCGTTCCCTCCCGGGAATAACTCTGCGGAGGCAGTTCAATATCGGCCACGAGGATATGCTCGACGTTGAAACCCGCATTCACGCGAAGTAGATGAACGAGGCTTGATGTGAGAAGTCCGGCGAGAATCAGCAAGACGGTGCTCATCCCGACTTCGAGGGCGATCAGACCCTCGCGAAGACGCCGCGTCTGCCGGTTTTCGGTTGTAGCTGCTCCGCTCGACTTCAGCGCCTCCTGTGGCTCGGAGCGGGTGGCGCGCCTTGCCGGCAAAATTCCGAAGAATGCGGCGGTCAGGATCGAAAGGATTGACGCAAACAAGAGCGCGCGCCCGTCGAGCCTGACTTCGCTGAGGCGTGGGATCGTCTGTGGCGCGGTGGCGACGAGCCATTGGACCCCAAAACTCGCCAGACCGATCCCGAGCGTTCCGCCGAGAATTCCCAGCAGCAGGCTTTCCGTCAACAATTGGCGCATTAGCCGCCCGCGCGACGCACCAAGCGCTAAGCGTATCGCTGCTTCGCGCTTTCGTCCCGGCATTCGCGCAAGCAGCAGATTCGCGAGGTTTACGCAGGCGATCAAAAGCACGGCACCCACAGCGGCCAGCAGCAGGATCAGCCCGCGCCGCGCCGAACCGACAACCTGCG
This sequence comes from uncultured Acidobacteriota bacterium, assembly GCA_963784015.1. GTDB lineage: Bacteria > Acidobacteriota > Terriglobia > Acidiferrales > UBA7541 > Acidiferrum. The sequence continues at coordinate 7,661 of CAWAPX010000007.1, read as the reverse complement.
CTTCCATTGGCAGAAGCTGCGCCTGCAAGTCCACGTTCTGTTTTGCGTCTTTCGCGATTTGCGCTTGAATTACATTCAACTCCGCCGAGGCCTCGCTCGGCGTCACGCCCAATTTCAGACGTCCAATCGCTACGTAATCGAATCCTCCCAGCAGGTTCATTTTCTTCGCATCCAACCCTAGCGGCTTGAAGAACGCCAAATGCGGATCGAAGGCCATTAATGGACCCAATTGCTCGCCGCTCGGAAAATGAAATGACGCGGGCAGAACGCCGACGATGCGGTAGGGCGAGCCGTCGAGCGCTATGGTCCGCCTCAGCGCTGACGGGTCAGCATGAAAATGGCTGCGCCAAAAAGAATCGGTAAGGATGACAACTTGATCGTTGCCGGGCCGATCTTCTTCGGGAAGGAATGTGCGGCCCAACGCAGGGTGTACGCCCAATACATCAAATAAATTCGCGGAAGTCTTGCCGCCATCGACGACTTCCGCCGACCCGAGGCCCGTTAGATTGAAATCTCGCTCTCCCGCCAGCGCAATCTCCTCGAAGGAATGTGTTTCCCTCTGCCAAATGGCGAAATCCGGAAAATTTGCTGGAAATGTTGGATAGAACTTTGTAAGTTGCGGGATGACTTCGCGAATCAGGGTAAAGCTGCTGCGGCTGGCGAAAAGCCAGCGGGTGCAATAGCACGCTGTTGACCATCGAGAAGATGGCGGTGTTGGCGCCGATGCCGAGAGCGAGGGTGAGGACGGCGACGACCGTGAAGCCGGGGGATTTGCGAAGCATGCGCAGCCCATAGCGGATGTCCTGCATCAATTCAGTGAAGAACGAAAACTCACCACGCTGGGCAATATCGCGATCGGCCGCGCGATTCTGTAAGGCGCTCATCGCAGACTCCCTTCCGCCCCGTGAACTTTCGATCTGCTTCGCAAGTGCGGGCCAATCGGTTATGTGTTTTTTGGCGGCGGCTTCGGCCTGCGATGGACTCAATCCGCGATGCAACGCGTCGGTATAGGCATCTTCTAGTTGCTGGGCCAGGTCTTCCATGACTTCAGCCTCACGCTCGACCCTCAAGTGGGACAGCTGAAGATTTTGGCGGATGTATTGCGTCCAGTCAGGCATGGTCTGGTCTCACGACGTGCTTAACCGTCAGAACAAACTCATCCCAGACGCCACGCTGGGCCGCGAGATATTTGCGGCCGATTGGCGTCAAGCGATAGAACCGGCGTCGGCGCTCTCCAGCTTTTTCCACCCAGCGGCCAGCGATGAGATCTCGCTCTTCTAGACGGACGAGGATGGGATAGAGCGAGCCGATGCGAAATTGGATACGCCCTTTGGAGCGCGCCTCGATCAGCTTGCCAATTTCATAGCCATGGCGCGGTCGCGCTTCGATCAGGGAGAGAACGAGGAATTCCGCGCTGCCTTTTTTGAGCTCACGATTGAACATACCGCGCTAGAGTATACTTCGGCGCAGTATATGTCCAGGGCAACGTTGAATACCGGCGAGAGGTAAGAGCTGCGAGTGACGCTTGGAGCCTCGCGCGGACTAAGCTCGAGGGCTGAATTTAGCGAGTCTCTTCGACGAAAACTTGCGTTGATCACAGGCTATTGTCCGAACCTGCGAACACTGAAAGAAATGGGCAGGCCGATCACTACCATATGAACGACCAGCCCTTGAACCAAGTCATGATATGTGTACGGTCCCATCGCATGAAGCGCTGATAGCGGCAGAACAATCAGGAGCATGACAAGATCTACCGCCGCTCCGAAGAACAAACCGCAGACCAGAGCATGCTGGGTCAAGAATCTCAGCTTGCGGCTCGCTGCAAAATAAATCGTCGCTACTGAGAGGGCAATGAAGAAGTGAAGGAATAGGCCAAGAATGAAGGTGGCTATGCCTCCACCAAAGGCTCGCGGTCCCAGAAGACCAGCAGCAATCGCTAATGGGACATTCTTTCCGAATAAAATAAGGGCTTGTGCAATGTCCACTGTCCCGGCAATTAGACCACCTACACCAATCGCCATAGCGGCACTGTGGGCGTCCCAGGACCGGCGTGAAGATTTATCGATCATCAAATAGCCTTTTTCCGGCCCGTGAATCAGGCTTTTCGTGAAGGAACGAGAAGTTCCACAGCAAACCTAAGCTTTGGGAACGCGGACGAAAAGGCTCATGAGGTTGTCACGGCTAACTTTGCTGTGAGCCGTGCATTTCGTACGCCCAGTCGGTGCCTGTGGGAAAGCAGAATCAATAGAATGGAGCCGTGACCCAGGCAGCTCTAGAGAGGCGAAGGGTGTACCGATGACGTGAGCGCGTGCTTAACCATCGACCTATTTCTAGGTCCAATTCGGAGACAGGGATGAAATTGATTTCATTGGGCGCACCTCTATAAGGTCAGTTCTGCCGTGCTGATCGAGCAAGCCGGCGACGAAGTCCCCTGCCTTGAGTTCGATCGGATAAGACTGCACAGAGCCAGACAAGAGCTGACCTCTAACGGGTTCATTGATCTTGATTGATTGCTGCGCCAGTGCGGTCGTTGCGAGGAAAGGACTATCATCCAAGCAATTCTCATGAGTTAACTCCACTGAATATTTGTTGCGAAAGTGATCGGACGGCTGGCAGATAAATACGTATCGCGTAATCGACGGCAAGCTCAACTGTGAGCTTAAGCTCGAATCAAATAGCCGAAAGGGTAAGATGGCGACTAGCCGCGATTCTGCGGTGAGCCGTGCATTGGATACGCCCAAACGGTGCTAGAAACAGTGCTTGATCGATAGAATAGGGGTGTGTCTCAGATCGCTTTCCAGCGCCGCGCACCTTCGTTCTGGCCACTCCAGATCGGGGGATGGTTGCTGTACGCACTGGCAACGTTGGTATCCTACATTCCATTTCGTCACATGCGCGACCAAGTGTATTACCGGGCCACATTGGTCTGTACGATGTTCTTGGCGAGTTTCGTTTTATACGTTTGTTGTCACATTCTCTGGCGCAGGTCTACTAGGTTAACCTCTGCTCTCTCTGTTTCAGTGGGATTCTCGTATATTTTGGGTGTTACATGCACCGTTCTATCGGCTCTCACCGCGCTCCACCTTGCTGGCATCCAGCTACCCCTCAACTGGAGCATCGTTGTCGCCCAAGCCTTCGAACCTACGATCGTGCTGATCGCTTGGAGCTCGCTCTATTTCGGGATCAAGCACTACGTTACTGTCCAGGAACAGAGAAGCAGACTACTGACATCAGAAGCAACAGCGCGTGAAGCTCAACTTCAGGCGCTCCATTATCAATTGCAGCCTCACTTCCTGTTTAACACCCTGAATGCTATCTCGTCGCTCGTCGTAAGCAAACAGTCTGAACGGGCCACGGAGATGATCGCAAAGCTCGCCGGTTTACTGCGAACAACTCTCAGTTTCCCAGAAGTTCATCTTGTGACCTTACGAGAAGAGCTGGCCGTCGCAGAGGAATACCTTTCCATCGAAAAGGTCCGTTTTGGACCCCGTCTTGCTGTCTCGCTGAGCGTTAGCGCAGAAGCGTATGAAGCACAGGTTCCCAGGTTTCTCTTGCAGCCGATTGTAGAGAACGCAATCCGTCACGGCATCGCTCGTTGTCCGAATGGTGGAGAGGTCGCAATCAGGGCTTCGGCAAGCGAAGGACGGCTTCGAATTGATATCGAAAATGACCATACGGAAGTGCTGCTTCAATCTGGTGACGAAAGAAACGGGCTTGGCCTGGCGAATACCAAGACGCGACTGGAAAAACTCTACGGAGAACAAGGAAGCGTTTCCGTCACCACTGCGCAGAACAATCGGTTCTTGGTCTCGATTCAATTTCCGTTGACCACGGCGTCATCTATAGTTTCTGAAGGAGCCGGACAATGAACATTCGCGTCCTGGTCGTCGATGATGAGCCACTAGCTAGAGTTGGCGTCATTACACGCTTAAGTAGGTATTCCGACATGCTTGTCGTTGGGGAGTGCAGTACCGGCGAGGAGGCGCGCGCGAAGATTCCGCAGGTCTCGCCTGACCTGATTTTTGTAGACGTTGAAATGCCCGGTATTTCCGGATTGGATCTCCTGAGAGAGTTACCTAAAGAGCAAGCCCGATGCATTGTGTTTCTTACAGCGCATGAGGAGTACGCTTTGGATGCTTTTAATGTTGAAGCGCTCGACTATCTCCTAAAGCCAATTGACGACGAACGATTTGCAGCTTGTATCGACCGGGCCAGGCGGATGTTATCTCTTCACCGGCAGGAGGCCAATTTCGAGCGACTTTACGGGCTTCTAACGTACCCAAGCGAAAAGGACAAGCGGAGTGTAATCAAACGTTTTCCAATTCGCCTTGGTAACAACCTTACCTTCGTGCAGGTCGGAGATGTGGATTGGATTGAGGGGTTGGGTGACTACGCTGGATTGCATGTTGGCGGTAGAACCCACTTACTCCGCGAATCTCTCACCTCCCTGGAGGCTCGTCTCGACCCGACACAGTTCGTACGGATTCACCGCTCGACGATCGTCCAGGTGGAACACATTGTGCGGATAGATCCATCGGCAAATCGAGATGCAGTTCTCACGCTGCGCGACGGTAAGACGTTGCGCGTGAGCCGAACCTATCGCTCACGTCTAGATGAACTCCTGCATTAGCCCTGTTCGATGGTTCAACCAAAATTCCGATACCATCTCGGGTCGGGTGAGTACAAGGTTGCTAGCTACCGTACCGGCGCACCAAATGCACGATTCGTCGCAAATTGTCGGCGACTTGAAGATTCGAGATGTCCCGTGATTCAGTTCGCGTGAAATATTCAGGTTCTCTTGAGAGAGGCACAGCGCTTTGCTCCAGGCTTATGGAACCAAACACGCCACTCTGCCGTACTCAAAGGAGAGGAATCTTCTCGTGCATGATTCTATGTCGACGCGCGTGTGGATTCCGATTGGAGCCGGGCTCTTCCTTGTGGCCTTGGCAGTATCGGCGCTGGCTGTTACACAGCTTCGGCTTCTTCATCTCCTCCAGGCATTTATCTACATTGTGGTTGTGATTCTCGCTCGCCGTAACAATGCCTATGCACTTGGCGCGGGCTTCACAATCGCGGTTGCCTGGAACTGCCTGGAGATCTTCGGGCCTCACCTCATGCAGGCGGGAGCTGTCATGTTTTGGTCTTTTCTGCGTACAGATCAGGTCCAGCACATTGAAACAATGATGGTGCCTATCGGCGGAATCGGACATTTCATTCTCATCGTTGCTTGCGCGGCCGCACTCTTAAAGCAGAGGACGGATAATAAGAAGTGGTGGAAGTTCGTCGGCGGAGGCTTTTTGGTGCTCGCATATTTCGCCCTGATTGTCGCTGTCGCCCGACCGCGGTAGGTTCAAAATCGGTGTTTTGCTGTATGTTTCGTGTTTCGCGATTCCGGCATTCGAATTGTAATGCGAGGGAATGTATGTATGTTCGGCTTGGAATTCGGAGTCTCTTGGGCGCCCTATGCGCAGTCATCGAACCGGGCGCCACCCCTAGCGCTGTCTACTGGTCTCGTCGGATACCGGCTGCCCTCACATTTCTGTATGGCGAGCCCGGAGGGGTGCTTTAAGTGCAGTTCTATCGAATCATTCGGGCATATGTTTGCAAGAACAATCTGTGGTTTTACGGCAGTCACAAGGTGATCTTACTGCTCCTTTTCGCGTATCTCACACAGTGACGGCTCGACGGCGACTTTGGTGGCCAGCGGAGGTTAGTCATGAGAATCATTTTAGCGGTTGTTCTTTTCGTCGCAACGACCGCAACGGCGCAGGAATCACTCAAGATCGGTGAACCTGTGAAACGTCAAGTTGCCTCTGGCGCTGTGCAATCTTATGCCATCGAACTCAAGGCGGGGGACTACGTTGACTGCTCCCTCGACCAGCACGGCAGAACAGACCTTACGATCCTTGCGCCGGATGGCTCTCCTGTGCGGCACTATCCTGGCCCGGCGGGAGACGCAGAGCGTCTTTGTGTCTTTATCGCAGACATTCCGGGAACGTATCGGATCGACGTCACGACATCCGAGACTCAGCCCGTGGGTTATACGCTGACTCTCGACCAGGTGTTGTCCCTCGACGAACGCCTGAAGCCGAAGCTGTGGCAAGATCCAAACCCCAGCCCGCGGATCGATGCGCTGCGAAAACAGGTTGCTTCCGGCAAGGCGGATATAAACGCCTTCTGGAAGCAAGTGACAGCGGAAGGCACACCACTCGTAGAGTCCATCGAAAAAGATCCCCAACATCAACTGATTACCTTTCTATGGCGCGGAACATCGGAAACCCGCAATGTATTCCCGATCGGCTCTTTTAAGGTAGGCGGGCGCTACCCGTTGGACTATGTTTTTCACCAGATACCTCTCACAGATGTGTGGTACTTGACTGTCCGCCTTCCGACAGGGGCTCGGTTTACCTATGGTCTGTCGCAGAATGATCCGCTGGTGTTCAACGGTTTCCAGCCGGAGCGATTTGCGACGACTCAAGTCGATCCGCTGAACCCCCAGCGATGGGGATGCGCGCCTAATGCGACCCGATACGACTGTCAATCCATGGCAGAAATTACAAGCGCCGTATCGCAGCCCTGGATCGTCAAGAACCCCAACGTTGCGGCGGGAACAATCGAGAAGCAGAAGATCCACAGTGAGCTTCTGAAGAATGAACATGATCTGTCGATTTATCTTCCCGCAGGATACAAGGCGAACGCGGCCCCCTATGACCTGGTAGTCATTTTTGACGAAAGCGCCTATCTGTCCAAAATTCCGGCGCCTATCATCCTCGACAATCTGGTCGCGGCAAAGAAGATCCCGGCGGCAGTCGCCGTGCTGATCGCCAATCCTTCGCAAGCGACGCGCAACGAGGAATTGTCGCCGAATCCGAAGTTTGCCGATTTTCTCGCGAAAGAGCTAATCCCTTGGATCCGCGCTCACTACAACATCACAAACGATCCAGGAAAAACCGTTGTCGCTGGGTCCAGCCTCGGAGGGCTCGCAGCGGCCTACGCCGGCTACAAGCATCCTGAAGTTTTCACAAACGTTCTGTGTCAATCGGGGTCGTTCTGGTGGGCTCCCGATCATTCCGGGGCCATACCGGACGGAGTCATCACCGAAACGGGATGGATGGCCAAGCAGTTGATTGCGAGTTCAAAGTTGCCCCTCAAATTCTACATAGACGCAGGGTCATTTGAATTCGACTCGAATGGGACCGGTGGCGGAATCCTAGAGACTAGCCGGAACATGCGAGATGTGTTGCTAGCCAAAGGATACGAAGTCCACTATCAGCAGTTTGTCGGCGGACACGATTATTTGAGCTGGCGCGGCACTTTTGCGGACGGACTGATGGACCTCATTGGAACCACAAACAAGTAAACCGGTCCGTTCATACCACGCAGTGATTCGATGTATTGATGACCTTGCCATCGCATCCCATGAAGCGTGGCCGTATCAAGTTTGACTCTCGTCTAAGCCACAATATCAAAGACCTAGAATTTGATCCGGTGCGAGTTGTTCTTCCCCAGAAATCCAAAATGATGCGAAGCGCTCCGACCGTGAACGCCTGCTTGGCAGGCAGACGCGCTGTGCCTCAGCGAGAATATAAACTTCCAGAGATTGCCTACGGGCTCGATTTGATGTTCACAGACCGATGCGGCGGGTTTCCAAACCGCCGCCG
>CAWAPX010000006.1:0-22850 GCA_963784015.1 uncultured Acidobacteriota bacterium | reverse complement strand
CTCGAAATCTAATTAAAAAAAGGTGAAGGCCTAACTCTCTCATTTCACAGAAGATCTTTTCTTGCTGCGCGCCTACACGAGGTTTATATTGAGCGCACTATGTAATACTCGCGGTATTCGAGGGACACGGCCTTGCGAGCTACTCGATTTGGTCCGTATGAACTGCGTCTTAGTTCCCGAGAACTCTATAAATTCGGGACTAAGGTCAAACTCCGTCCTCAACCGTTCCAGGTCCTATCCCTTTTGCTCGACCGACCCGGCGATGTTGTTACTCGCGAACAGCTTCGTCAGCAGCTCTGGCCCTCGGATACATTTGTGGACTTCGAACACAGTCTGAACACCGCCATCAAGGAACTCCGAGGCGTTCTGAATGACTCGGCGACAGATGCGCGGTTTATTGAAACCCTTCCCAAGCTTGGCTATCGCTTTATCTTCCCCGTTGAGCACGGCGCACCAAACGGCCAGCCCATCCCTGTCGCTGCCGCCGTTGAACTCGAGGCTACCCGGCATCCAGTCCTGACTGAACCTGCGCCCACTCTTCCCACACCTCGAGCGCTAACATGGACTTGGCTTTCCCTCGCCGCCGCCGTGGTCCTGCTTCTGGGGATAGTTATGGTCGTCGCGCGCGTGGGGGTTTTTCGTCATTCCGCGAGCGGTGCCGCTTCCGCGGCTATCAAACCCCGTCCCTCGATCGCCGTGCTTGGCTTCAAAAACCTCTCACGCAAGCCAGACGATGAGTGGATGTCCACGGCCATGGCGGAAATGTTGGGCGCCGAACTCGCCTCCGGCCAGCAAATCCGCGTCATTCCCAGCGAAAACATCGCCCGCATGAAACTGGATCTGTCTCTTGCCCCCACGGACACCTATGGCCAGGAAACGCTAGGCAAGATTCACAATCATCTCGGCACCGATATGGTTACATCCGGCTCCTATCTCGCACTTCCCGATGGTTCAAGCACCAAACTCAGAATCGTTCTGCAAGTCCAGGACACTCGCACCGGAGAAACCATCGCGGCGATTACCGAGGACGGAACCGAGTCCGACCTTCCCCAACTCATCTCCGCCGGCGGAGACAATTTGCGTCACACTCTCGGCATCGGCTCTCTGTCTGCCGCCGCCACGCGCGAAGTACGCGCATCCTTCCCCGCTAATTCCGAAGCCGAACGGCTCTACGCCGAAGGGCTAGCGAAACTTCAAGGATTCGACGCGCTCGCGGCCCGGCAGCTCTTCGAAAACGCCATCGCGGCAGATCCCAATCACGCTCTTTCTCACTCGGCGCTTGCCGACACCTTGTCCCATCTCGGCTACGATCTCAACGCCCAAACGGAAGCCAAGAAAGCTCTCGAGCTCTCCTCCAATCTCTCACGTGAGGATAAGCTTTCCATCGAAGGCCGCTTTCGTGAGCTCACTCATGACCGTGACGGAGCCGTCGAGGTTTATCGCACTCTCCACAATTTCTTGCCCGACAATCTCGACTACGGCCTGCGTTTCGCCCACGCACAATATCTCGCGAATCATGCCAGCGATGCTCTCGATACCGTCGCTGCTCTGCGAAAGCTCCCGGCCCCGACGGGCTCCGATCCTCGCATTGACCTCGTCGAATTCCACGCCGCAGAGCGCCTCGGTGACATGAAGCGCAGTCAAAAGGCAGCCGCTGCAGCCATTGCCCGTGCCAAGACGCTGGGAAGCGGTCTCCTCCTGGCCAGTTCTCTCACAGCCGAATCCTGGGCTTGGTCGAATCTCGGTGAATTCGATAAAGCCATCGACGACCAATCCCAAGCTCGTGATCTCTATGCCGCTGCTGGTGACACTTATGAAGCTGCCGTCGCTGCCAACGGCATCGGCATGTTCCAAAGAAACAAGGGAGACTTGATCGAGTCCCGAAAATCACTCGAAGCTGCTCTTGCCGAGTTCCGTCGTTCCGGGGCGCAATGGGACATCGCCTCGTGCTCCAACCATCTCGGAGAACTTTTTCAGGAAATGGGCGACCTGGGCCAAGCCAGATTCCATCTGGAAGAAGCTCTTCAAATTCAGCGCTCGCTACACGACAAACGTGGCGTCGCTGCCGACCTCGATAATTTGAGCAACGTTGAGCTAAGTGCCGGCCAATTGTCCGCTGCGAGAAAGTTGAAAGAGGAAGCCCTTGGAAATTTCCGTGAAATTGGCGACAAGCACGGCGAATCCATAACGCTCGTCAATTTGGGAGAAGTCCTTTATCAGCAAGGCGAACTGGCCGCCGCAAAAGTTACGTATTCGCAGTCCATCGCCATCGAGAAAGCTACCTCCCGCAAGACCGGGCTCGCCTACTCTCTCGTTGGCCTCGCCGAGGTCCAGACCGCTCAGGACCAGCTCGGTGATGCCCTCGCATCGACGCAAGAATCCATGACTCTTCGCGAACAAACAAAGGAAGTGGTTCACTCCGCCGAGAGCGACGTCCAGCTCGCCATCATTGCCGTCGAACAAGGCAAGCCCGGCGATGCTGAATCGTTCGCGCGAAAGGCGCTCTCTATTTTCGAGCAGCACAAATCTCCCAGCTCCTCTTCCATCGCCAATTCCGTGCTTGCCCGCTCTCTCCTTGCCCAGGGAAAATTAACCGACGCCCGCGCCGCTGCCGATCGAGCTGTCACTCTCGCACATCAAGGCGCCGACCGCATGATCCTCATGACTGCTGGTTTTGCGGAAGCTGAAGTCGACACCCGTTCCGGCAAAGCGGCTGAGGCAGAACGCAATCTGAGCGCCCTCCACGATCAAGCCAGGCGCGATGGCTACGCGGCCTTCGACCTTGAAGCCCGTCTTCTATTAGCACAAGCCGAAATCGAGTCCGGCAAACTAGCCGCCGCCCGGGCACACTTGGACAAACTCCAATCCGATGCCCGCAGCAAAGGCTTTCTCCTCATCGCTCGGAAAGCGCAGGCAGGCAGCCCCGGCTAGGCTTGCGGAATGTCCGCACGACGACTGGCGTCTTGTTTTCGCAAACTGGCCCACGCCGGCTTTTCGATGCGGGACTAGTCGCGTTACCGGAGATGTGAAGTATTACTTCACTTGGATGGTTACTTCGTTTACCCGAAGTTAGAGAGGATTTCGATTAGAATAGAAAACGTTCTCGAAGGAAGCATAAAGGCCCTAAGGTTTCTCAAGTCCCGCGTAGGTAGACAATGTTGCACGATCTTCAGTTCGCATTCCGTCAGCTTCTGAAAAGCCCCGGCTTCAGCGTCGTCGCGATCCTTACGCTCGCACTAGCGATCGGTGCGAACACCGCAATTTTTTCTGCGATTGACGCGGTGCTGCTACATCCGCTGCCCTATCCAGATCCCGACCGGCTCGTCATCGTGCAGGAGACTCTCCCTCGCTACGCATTGCACGGCATTGCGCCGACTGCCCCGGATTACGCGGAATTCCGGCGCCAAGCCACTTGTTTCGGCCAGGTCGCAGCGATAACAGGCGCGGTTGCGACCCTGACGGGCGACGGGCAACCCGAAGACGTCCCGGCTTTGCGGGTCACTGCTAGCGCGTTTCCGATGCTCGGCGTCGTCCCGATAGTCGGCGGCCTGTTTACTTCCGATGACGATCAGCCCGGCAGAGATCATGTCGTCATGCTCTCAGAAGGATTATGGACGCGCCGCTACGGCCGCGATCCATCCATTGTCGGGAAGAGCATTCAGATCAATCTCGAAAGCTATCGTGTCGCTGGTGTAATCCGGCCAGTTCTCGATTATCGCGTTGCCGCCAATATCTGGATGCCGCTTGCCTTCGCCCCGACCGAAACCGCGCCCGGCACGCGCAGTCCGCACAATATCGACGTGATTGGGCGTCTCAAAACCGGAGGGACCATCCAGGAAGCGCGTGATGAATTTCGCCGCATCGCCGCTTTCATTGTCGAACATTATCCCAATCAGGCTTCTATGGATCGCGGATTTTCTCTCGACCTGGAGCCACTCGCGGAAAAGCAGGCAGGCGATTTGAAGACGCCATTGCTGGTGCTGCTTACGGCGGTGGGAGCGTTGATGCTAATCGCTTGCGCCAACGTTTCCAACCTTCTGCTTGCCCGTGCGATGAAGCGCCGCAGGGAAATCGGCATCCGTTCGGCCTTGGGCGCTTCGCGCCTTCGCGTGATCCGGCAGCTGCTAACCGAAAGTCTGCTGCTTGCCTCCATCGCCGGCACAGCGCGAACGCTTCTAGCGCTGTATGGACTTCGTCTTTACGCGCAGTTCGGCCCTGCCGATTTGATTCACGGAAGCCGTCCCTCCATCAACGCCTGGGTAATGGGCTTTTCGCTTTTCGTCTCGATCGCCGCGAGCATGCTATTCGGCATCGCGCCCGCTCTTGAAACTTCGCGAATCGATCTTACGGAAGCCCTCAAAGAAGGCTCTCGCGGATCGACAGCAGGACGCAAGCTGTTGCGCGAGTCGATGGTCGCCTTCGAAGTTTGCGCCTCTCTGGTGCTTTTGATTGGGGCCGGTCTCTTAGTGAGAAGCTTCGTTCGCTTGGAACACACCAGTCCCGGATTCCAATCCGAAGGGGTGCTGACCGCGTTCGTATCACTGCCGGTGGCGCAATACCGCGAACCCTCGCAAAGAGCCGCCTTCGCGAGATTGGTGCTCGAACGCGTACGCTCGATTCCGGGTGTGCGCTCCGCCGCAACGGTCGATTTCCTTCCTTACAATGGCGGCCCGGGAAGTGGCGGAGTAGAGATCGCAGGCCATCCACGAAATCCAAATGAGCCGCAGCAGATCATCTGGCAAACGCGTGCTTCGCCCGGATTCTTTGGTACTCTCGGAATCCCTCTCTTGCGCGGCCGCGATATTGCCGCTTCCGACGAGCAGGGATCGCCCGGCGCAGTGGTCATCGATGAGATCACTGCTGAGAAATTGTTCCCGAACGCCGACCCGCTCGGCATGCAGATCACTGTCCCCTTAGCCGGAAGCACATTCACAGTCGTCGGCGTAGTCGCCGCCACGAAATCTCGTAGCCTGTCTGCTCCCCCCGAGCCGCGCATCTACTATTTCGGCCCGCAGGTTCCTTTCGGGTTGTTGACAATCGTGACGAAGACCGCACGTGATCCGCTCGCACTGGCCTCTGCGATCCGCCACGAAGTGGCTGCACTCGATTCCAATCTGCCGGTAGACCTGCTTACCATGGACCAGATACTGGCCGATTCGCTCGCCCGACAACGATTCTCGATCCAGTTGATGACTGTATTCTCTGCGCTCGCAGCTCTCCTCGCCGCCATCGGGATTTACGGTGTGCTGGCATATTTGGTTGATCAGCAGCGGCGCGAATTTGGAATTCGCATCGCTCTTGGCGCGCGTTCCATTGACGTTCTTGCATTGGTCTTGCGACAGGGATTGGTCCCCGTGGCCGTTGGGCTGATCGCAGGGATTGCGGGCGCATGGGGATTGACGCGCCTGCTGAAAAGCTTGCTATATGAAGTCAGCGCAACGGACCCCCTTATCTTCGGCGCGGTTTCGGTCGGACTGATCGCCGTTTCGTTGGCGGCCATGTACATTCCCGCGTTACGCGCCACTCGCGTGTCTCCGTTGGACGCTCTTCGTCACGAATAATTACCCAGTAGCTTGGTTCTCTATGTTTTGCACAAAAAGACTAAGTCGCGAGATTTGAGGAAGTAGCACGGCCCTCGAAAAACCGGGCATGAGTCACTTGGCAGGTTAGTTGGGTTACGGCTCATGTGGATTTTGGACAAATTCACTTCTCAGGTAACGACTGCCAGCTCACCGGTCGGGCATCGAGTTCCTGGGAGTGCTGCTAATTAGTGTGATTCCCCGAAGACTTCCTTCAATAACTCCGTTCTCTGCATCACTGGGTGACCTAGAACATAGTGATGGTGCCGATGGCTTAAGGGGGACGAGTTCGGCCCAACGCGGGAATAGCAGCATATCCTGCTCTCGTCCATGGCTGTGAGTGGCTGGCTATATGTAAATCGTGCGAAGTGGATATTGCACGCAATTATTTTTTAATCGTATCGTTCCGCTTAGAGGGTTAAGTCGTGGGCGGATCTCGGTCAGCGATTCCAGTGAGTCTGAATCCGACCTCGCCACGGCAAGAAGGATTCATGACAGAGAAAACTCGATCCAGAATGATACCGACTATCGTAGTGATTGCCGTTGTATCGCTCGCATCCATCCTGAGCAGCGGGTCCTCTCAGAGCGCGCCTGCGAGCGCGAAACCGACAAAGGAGAAAGTTGTTTACGTCTGTGCTTGTCTGAAAACAAAGTCCTGTTCTTGCATGACCGAGGCCAAGACTAAGGGACCCTGCGCCTGCGGTACCGCTGGCGGGCCCCCCATGAAGGCAGTGCCGCCAGACAGTGATTGGGCCAAGGAAAATCGCGAAGCGCTCGCGAATTAGCTACAAAGAGAAACGCGCTGCCCCGCTTGCCCCGAACGATCTGCAACTCCGCAGCGCGAACCAGGTCGCCGTGAAAAGCAAACGGGCTTTCCACCTTTCAGAGTTCATTTCAAAATCATTTGTTTTGATACGTCTGTTCGTGTGACGGGGGTTTGTCGGTACCGGGAACCACTTTACCGGTTACGGCGTTTTACCAGGAGTTGAGCGTCAACCGTGGTATAAATCGCCCACAGAGGGTTCTCGACAAGTGTTCAATCGCCTTCTTTGGCTCTGTGTTAGTTCGATTTTCTTAGTGCCCATCCACCTACATGCTCAGTGCCAGATTATTGAGATTGAAAAAGTTCAATTGGCCACCTCGCTCGTTGCTGTGGTGACCGACATCACAGGTACTCGTATGCCGGGCGTTTTGGTTGAAGAATTTAGTTCGGATTGGAAACGATCGCTGCGCTCGACAAAGACCGACGCGAAGGGTAGATTCACCCTCGCTCCCGTGAAGGGCCGCGATGTCTACTTTCTGCGACTCAGAACGAATGGATTCGACCCACTTCGCGTTCGTGTGAAGATCGACCCGAAACAAGGCAAAAACCTTCGGTTTACGTTGGAAATCGCAACATAGTCGACAGTGCTTGTCACTCTGGCCTAATACCCACATGTACGGTAACGGCTGCCAGCTCAACCGGTCGACGCAACACTCTGTTGAAGTTTACTGGCGGGGGTTTGAAATCCTAAGGTTTTTCTTGGACGCTGATTTAATCGCAGCGCCACTTGGGCTGGTACGCGCGTGTATCTCTTTGGATGTTGCTGAACGCAGGTTTCTGTCCGTGGATTCCGTTCCATAGGCATAATGAAGAAATGTCGTTTGATTTTCGCGATCAACGTTGGCTTCCGAAGTCCGTGCTCTCTCTGCCTAACTACAACTTCGACAAATTCCTGCTCGACCTCCTTGCTGGGATAACCGTCGGCTTAGTTGCGCTGCCGCTGGCCATGGCGTTCGCCATCGCGTCCGGCCTCACGCCGCAAGCCGGTATTTACTGTGCTATCGTCACGGCTTTTGTGGTTTCTCTGCTGGGCGGCTCTAAAACTCAGATAGCCGGCCCGACCGGCGCGTTCGTCGTGGTGATTGCAGGAATCGTCGCGGTCCACGGTGTGGACGGCTTGTTCATGTGCACAGTAATGGCAGGCGTCATGCTTGTCGTTATGGGCATAACCGGCATGGGTTCGGCGGTGAAGTTCATTCCTCGCCCCATTGTGGTTGGTTTCACCAACGGCATCGCGATTCTGATTGCCAGTACGCAAGTAAGAGATTTTTTCGGACTGCAACTCGAAAAAGTCCCAGGGATTTTCTGGCTGCGCATCGAGGCCCTGACAAGCCATTTCCATACCTTCAGCTACGAGGCGACCATACTAGCGGCCGGCACGGTAGCCATCATGGTTGGATGTCGGGTAGTTTCGAATCGCATTCCGGGACCGATTGTTGCGTTGGTGCTAGGTACCGCCGCTGTCGTCCTCTTCAAACTGCCGGTCGAAACGATCGGAACACGCTTTGGCGGCATACCAAGCGGCCTGCCTCATTTCGCGATCCCAAAATTTCGCGCTGATCTTATTCACGGATTGCTCGGCCCAGCCGTAACGGTAGCGATGTTGGGCGCGATCGAGTCTCTCATGTCAGCCGTGGTGTCGGACCGCATGAGCAATGACCGCCACAATCCCAACGTGGAGTTGTTCGGCCAGGGCGTTGCGAATATTGTGTCGCCATTGTTTGGCGGGCTCCCTGCAACCGGTGCCATCGCGCGGACCGCAACCAGCATTCGGGCGGGAGCTCAGACACCGATGGCGGGCATCATCCATTCGTTCACGTTGCTGTGCATTGTGCTGTTCGCCTCGCCGTTGGTCCGCTTTGTGCCGATGGCCGTGCTTGCCGGTATCTTGATGGTTGTTTCCTACAACATGGGCGAGTGGCGTGAAATCCCGCAGTTGCTCAGACTCACGAAGACTGATATCAGCGTGTGGCTCGTGACGTTTGCGCTCACCGTGTTTGCCGACTTAACCGTGGCAGTGGAAGCAGGAATGATTCTCGCTGCCCTGTTATTTATCAAGCGCGTGGCTGGCACGACTACAGTCTCGCAGGTCACCAGTGACTATGTGGAAGATGGGCGCGTGCATATCCTGCAAGATAAAGATATTCCGTATTACGCCACCATCTTCCGTATTCACGGGCCATTTTTGTTCGGCGCAGCCGATAAGCTTTCAGTGGTAACCGAAAACCTGCACCGATTGCCGCCCGTTGTCATTCTGCGGCTTCGCAATATGACGGCGCTCGACGCCACCGGACTGTTCGCATTGGAAGAAGTCGCCAAACAACTGCATGCAACCAAGCGCACGTTGATTCTTTGCGGCGCCCGCGAACAACCTTCACAGCTCATCCAACAAGCCGAATTTGCGAACCTCATCGGCCCCGAGAACATCTGCGAAAACGTGCAAGAAGCATTGCGCCGCGCTGACGACGTGTACGACGGGTTGGAAGCAACCGCCGCCGTCCCCGCAAGCTAAATTCTCCACTGTGAATTCGTATATGTTTCAGTCTGTTGATCGATTTCACTTCTACGGTAACGGCGTCAACCAGGACATAGCCAGTTTTTGGTATGCGAAGGTCGGCTTAATTCGCTCGAACCACTGGTGGCGAGACACCCGCGGAAGCAGGTGCTTGATCAAACTGAGGTACCTGCTCTTCCGTCAAGATTCCTGAATGACATCAAAATATCGACCGTCGCGGGGCGAATTCCCCTAAGTTCCTGAGGTGTGCAATATTGAACAGACAAAAGTTCTTCCCTTGTTTACAATCCGCACAAGGATAAGTAGAGGTTGTGACCCAGCAGAAGCCATAGGGCTTTAGGAGCGGGAACATGCCTTGTTTATTGTGCGGTTCGAGTAATGAAAAGGAATTTGCTTCGGAGATGGTCATCCATGTCGACGGTCTAACAAATATAGACAATCCCGGCGTCTGGGTGTTCCCGAAGCTTGTAACCTGCATGGATTGTGGCATTGTGCGGTTTAGCGTTCCCAGAACTGAACTATCACTGCTTGCCACTACTCCGCCAAGTAAAGGGCTGACGATGGCGGCAGAGGGTTGACCGGGACCAGCCGGAGCCGGGTAAAGTAAAGCTGCGAACCTCTATTGTTTCCCATCTCAAGCAGGTGTATAAATTTTCAGACAATGGTATGGCAAGCAAACAAACAGATATCGGAAAGATTGTCGCTACAGGCGCAATCGTCTTATTGATGTGTGTGATAGTTCTTGTTCAAGTTCCAGAGCTTGTATCTTTGAATGAAGACACTACAAACGACTTCTTAATCCACAGAGCAAATGCAGCAGACTTACTCGTTCTCCCAGACCCCAGCAAATATCTAAGAATCGCCGATATACAGTCCGAGAGTCCTGCGGCAGAGTCAGTTTTCTCATGTCTGACCCAGTTCGAAATTGCGGCGTTGGTTCCTTCCGAACTTTCAATTCTTTACTCCGTAATCCGCACATAACTTGTCGAGCAGCATTCTATAGCAGCTTCTGCTGTACCCATCGAAGGGTTATATCTCTGTTAACGCAAGATAGCTATCGGAACGGAGGAAGGGATTATGTCTTGTCCGACATGTATGGCGGGTGGTCAGATGCAATTTTCCGCTGAGATGATAGTCCATCACCGCGGTCTCAAGAATCTAGATAAACCAGGCGTTGTAATTTTTCCGAAAATTTTGATCTGTTCGCATTGTGGTCTTTCACAATTTACGGTTCCGGGGGCCCAACTAGCGTCACTTATAGCTGGTTCACCGAAAACTCACCGAGCGACGGTGGCGGAAGCGGGGTGACGGTCTCTGCGACTGGACGGCGGAGATGAAGTTTGCTATCCAGCGTTTACGAACTGCCTGCCAGAGACAACGGCTTTTATTGCAGGAAGCAGGGCGGTTCCGGCATTAACTTTCACAACCTAGCCGCTTGCCCCAGGCTAAGAGCCTCTTGCACTACGTCATCCGAAGATTCCTGACTCAAGAAGATTATTTTAGCTTCCGGGACAAACTCGCGAATTTGTCGAGCAGCTTCGATTCCATTTATGGATGGAAGCCCGATATCCATCAATACCAAATCCGGTTTCAACTCCACAGCTTTCTGAATTGCTTCGTAGCCGTCTGACGCCTCGCCAACAATCTCTAAATCGCGGATCGTTTCCAGAGGAAACGAACTGCCGAAATGGTCGGAAATCTTCCACGACCAGAACGCGGATCTCGGCTCGACGACTTGCCTTGATTTCCATCAGATTCAATTCCCTAATTCAATGTATACAACTCCTCCGTCGCAACGTGTGTACGGTACCGGACACATGCTCACTTTAAAATGTGTTATCCGGTTGCTGATATCTATCCTATATCCCAACTGCAAACGCAAGTTTAGCTATGAGCAAAACGAACTGAGGTATGGAAAGATAAACGGTTAAGAGCCAGAAATTCTTTTCGCTTCAATCCTCAGCAACCGCGAGCTTCCGGTTGATAAACGAGCAGAAAAGCTGTCCTTTTTGGACATCTAATCAGGAATCAACTGAAAATGGTCCGCCGACAATTGGTCCGGGCACGAGAGGAATCATAATGTGATGACAGTTAGGACATTCAACCTCATTGTTAGCTGTATCTGGTGTCAGTGCGATTTGGAGGAGCATTTTCTCGTGACACTGAGGGCATTCTATTCGCATGTGAACGCGGCCAGAATCTTGGTTTGCCATAGCGCCTCCCATCTTGCCCTCGCGACCTGGATTTTTGCCGGAATTCTAGTCAAAATCTGTGAGGTTAGCTAGTTCTAAAACATCTACAGGAAATGCTGTATTTGTTGCTCTACGGCCTACTACTAGACTCGTGCGATTGTGCCCTTTGAATCGAGGATCCGTGAACTGTCGCGCCAACTCGAGGTTTGCCAAGACGACGAGAAGTCATTGCAGCTAGCGCAGGAATTGAAAGCTATTCTTCACGAGCGGATTGAACAACTCCGGGACAAGACAAAAAGCTTGCCTTTGCTCACCCACCACGACAGACAGAAACCCACCTAGAATTCTTCTGACACGAAATCAGAAGCAGAGTGTGAATGAAAGTCACCCGCCAAACAAACCGCGTAACTCGAAAGATGATAAACGACAAGTTGCGCGAACGTGGACGGGATGAGTCGCTGCGACAGGGTAACGCCTTCTTCTATTTTGGCGGCGGCGAAGCTGTCAATTGGATTACAAATTCAATTAGAGTGGAGCGTGTGTCCGATCTCACATTGGAACAGTGGCTGGAAGAATTCTACAAGCTCGTGAAGATCGTGACCGGCCTGATTTGTTAGTCCAAAAGAAGTGAGAGGATTTTTATATCACAGCCATGGGCTGTGAGGTTGGATTTACCCTCCAAGGGCTACAGGCCGCGGGGGCAGGCGGCCTGTAGCCGAGTGCAGAGTGTGGGCGTTTCGTGTTGTATTCCACGCGCCAGTTTTCGATCACGATCTGCGCCTCCTTCAGTGAGTAAAAAATCTCTCCGTTCAAGCATTCATCACGCAGCTTCCCGTTGAAGCTTTCGCAATAGCCGTTCTCCCAAGGACTTCCCGGTTCGATGTACAGCGTCCCTGTCCCTACCTTCGCCAGCCACTGTCTCAGTTCCTTCGCCACGAACTCCGGGCCGTTGTCTGAACGAATGTTTTCCGGGATTCCCCGGAACAGCATCACATCTGCCAGAGCTTCAATCACTTCATACCTCCCGAGCCTTCTCGCTACACGGATGGCCAGACTCTCCCTCGTGTATTCATCGATTAGCGTCAGCATCCGCAGTGTTCTTCCGTCATGCGTCATCGCGCTCACGAAGTCGTAGCTCCAGACGTGATTCGCACGCTCCGGCCGCAGTCGCACGCACGACCCGTCGTTCAGCCATAACCGCCTGCGCGGCTTCTGTTTCTGCGGCACCTTCAACCCCTCGCGACGCCAGATGCGCTGTACGCGATCTTTGCCTACCTGCCAGCCATCACGTTGCAACAGCGCCGTAATTCGTCGGTATCCGTAGCGACCGTATTCACTGGCCAGGGCAATGATCGCTTCGGTCAGCGCCTCTTCGTCGATCCTCTGGATCGCGGCATAGCGTTGTGTCCTTCGCCACTGCCCTAGCAGCCGGCAGGCATGGCGCTCGCTCACTTCGTACTTTTCGAGCGCATGCTCCACCGCACAACGCCGCCGCTCAGGGCTCAGAAGTTTCCCGAGGCCACATCCTTCAGGATCTGCTTCTCCAGAGACAACTCTGCGACTAAACGCTTCAACTTCGCGTTCTCTCGCTCCAGTTCTTTCAACCGTTTTGCTTGATCCAGCTTCAGGCCGCCGAACTCTTTCCTCCAGCGGTAGTACGTCTGAACGGTGATCTCTGCTTCCTTACAGGCTTGTGGTGTGCTCTTCCCGTTCGCTATTTCCACTTCAATCTGCCGCAGCAGCGCCACGATTTGCTCCGGCTTGTGTTTCTTCATCGGCATGTCCAGCTCTCCTTTAGAGTGATTTTCTCTCACTCCCGCTGGACTAATTCAAGCCGGTCACGTCATTGTCTGCGATCTTTCCAGGTCGTCCGGATGAACTCCCAGAAAGCTGGCCTTTTGCGCTTCTTCCAGGCTGATCCCTGTGTATGTAAGCACATGTTCATTCGCGTAGAGAGGAGCCCCGTCCGGCGTCAGCACCGCGATGGCTTGCGGGATCGCGTCGACCATCTGCCGCAGTTCTCTTTCCGACTTCCTAATCTCCTCGAATGCCGTCTGCAAACTCGACTGTGATTGGTCGCGCTCAATGGCGATTCCGGCAACGCGGCTCGCATATTCGATCAGCCGACTTCTCTCTCCTCGGCGTACGGACTTCACAAAAATACATGCCGAAGGTACCCAGTACCTCTCCGCCGTGCGAGATAATCGGACTCGACCAACCTGCGAGTAGTCCCACACTTAGGGGCTTGTCCCTGAAATTTGCACATTTCGAATCTGATTGGAAGTCGGCGACGAACACGGCCTCTCGACGGTAAGATGCCAAACTGCACGGTCCGCTGTTGGGCCCGATTGTCGCTCCATCTGTCGCAATTCGATATGATTCGGGCAGATTCGGCGCGGCAGCATATCGCAGGTGCACGCCATCTTTTTCGACCAGGAAGATCGAGCAAATCATCCCTTCACTGTGGCCTTCAATCAAACCCACGATGCTTTTTAGGATTTCAGTTAGTGGCGCACCTGCGAAAATCAAATTAAGAGCGTCCAATACCGACTCAGTAGACAGCGCAACTGCGGAACCGGACGGCTGAGGATTTGCGTTGCCATTGCGACCTTCCGATATTTCGGGTGCTGGCATAGACTTTGGTGTTGGATGTTCGGGCCGGGTGGCCTGGCTCAACATTTCTTTCGAAAGACCCAAGTCAGCATACTTAATTGAGTCCGATAAATGAAGCGATCGGCCGGCTTCTCCGGCCAGCCACTGTCCTGCCCATCAGGAAAATCAGGCAACGATAGGGGAACAACTCAATCCAGATAGAGCCGAGTAAGACCGCGCACTTCACTTCCGGCTTGCAACCGCATGCTTACCAGTAGTTCTAAACGCTCGGCGGTTTTCCAAATCGCCGAATTTGAGTTGCACGACTCAATCTGAGGTGCTCTGAGGTGTTGTAGGGTCACCTAAGCTCATCTCAGTTGCGGCGGTTTGCTAATTCCCCCTGACCTGTTCGTACGGACCAATTTTCATTTGTTTTATTAGCGTTACGGGCTCCTCAGTTGCACCGGCATACCCCCGTTTGCAGTCTAAAGTTCAGCAAGTATTCAGCAAAAAACCGCGACTTTTCCTCACCCTGATGGGCGCCGCCAGCACTAACCCCGCGTAGCCAACCATTTCGTAAATTCGCCCCACATTCAATCAACACAAGAGCGTTTGTCGGTATTAACCCAACGGGAGCTGATAACTTCCCGTTAGCCGCGATCCGGGCGCAATCCCGAGAGGCGCCGCTACTCGTCTGCGAAGGGAGTTGCTATGGCGAGTCGCCGAGCATACGTCTAGTGGCACGCGCGTCGGTGGCATCCTGTTTATGGCTGAAGAGACTTGGCAATCCAGTCGGCGAGGTCCGGCTCATCAACGATTGTCCAAGAGTGCGGATTGCGTGTCCCCAGCGGCCTAAACCCCTTGCCCGTTGTCGTGATTAGGTCGGCCTTTGTGTTTCCGAGCGCTCGTAGTTGCAAGATTAACGCCGCTTGATCAACTGCGTTCATGGTGTAGTAGTCGCGCCCAATATTCTCAACCATCCAGACAACATCCGGCTCGGTATAGAGTCGAATACGCACGTTCTTGAGCAAGCGGGCATTCGCGCCGTCCTGTTCTGAGGCTAGGAATGGTGACCGTCCGCGATAGGCCTGGCGGAGCTGATCGGGCGAACCGCCCATAGCCGAACGCAATGCATCCAGGATCGCTTGCGATTCTGCCAGGCTCGATTTCGGATTGCCGCGCCGCAGGTTCAATTTCTCTCTATGCCACCAGCTTTCAAAATCCAGAGGCGCATCCACAGAGAAAATGGCAACGGGCCTGGAACGGGCATCGCAGTGGCCGGAAGTGCAGTATTCGGAGTACCGGACCGCACCTGTACCTCCGGCAGAAATGCCTCCTACCACCAAGCTCCCGATGGGAATGCGCAGCTCCTGAATCACTTCTCCAATCAATCCCTTGAGCGTCTCGAGGTCATCGTCCATAAGGTAGCCGCTGGCGCTGACTACCATCGTGGCTACATTCTTCTTTGCGAGCAGCCCCGGCAACGCAGCAGATGAAAACTCGTTTGCGTCCGAGCCGTAGTATGGGAGCATCACGACGAGGCCGCGAGCAGGATCGGCGGGCTTATAGAGGCGATAGCAGTTGTTCGCGGTCTTGAACTGCGGACGACACGCAATTCCATCATTCTGGCCGGCAACGACCGCGCTGCTCAGCGTCAAGACTAGAAAATTAACTGTTAGACAACGCAAGGTGATGTTCATGTTTCCTCCACTCGTCAATCCGAGCGCTTGAAAAGGTTTGTTCAATAGCCACTCTCTACCGTATGAGGCGCGATGTACGGAGAAATGCCTAGAGAGCCATGAGCGATGAGTACGGATAGTCGGCAATCCGGAAGTTGGAAGGTTCGCGCGTTAACTTCCCGTTGGCCCGTCACTCCGGAATAATCGCCGGAAATATCCACATGTCTCATACGTTTTGCGGGGTTGTTCCAAGGAATGACTGTCATCTACTTGCACGGCAGACTATTCGCATCTTAACGCCACCATTGGGTCGACGCGCATGGCGCGGCGCGCGGGAATATAGCAAGCAGCGAGAGAAATGAGCAGGAATGCCGCAGCGACGGCGGCAAACGTGAGAGGATCGGTGGCGCTGACGGAAAAAAGCAAGCCAGTCATCAGCCGGGTTAGGGAGAGCGCCGCAACAAAACCCAGGGCGATACCGATGAGCGTGAGTTTTCCGCCGTGGCTGAGAATGAGCTGCAGGACCTGCCACGGTTGCGCGCCGAGGGCCATGCGGAGGCCAATTTCGTGCGAGCGCTGCGTAACTGTGAACGCCATCACACCGTAGATTCCGACGGCCGCCAAGAGCAAGGCGAGCGCCGCGAACCCACTGAGCAGCAACACGGAGAAGCGACGTGGTGCAACGTTGTCTTCGGTGATGCTCGAAAGCTCGCGGACCTGCGAGAGCGGGACGTCTGGGTCGAGCGACTTCATTTCTGCACGAATCGTCGCGGCGAGGCTCCCGGGATCAACGGATGAGCGAACTACAAGACTGCCCCCGTAGACAGGGTCTTGGGTATAGGGAATGTACGTTTCGACCAGGGAGGGCCGGTCCACGCCGTAGTTTTTAACGTGTGCCACGACACCGACGACGCTCATCCAAATTGGCTTCTTCGGATCATTGTTTTCTGCCCGAACAGCCATGCGTTTGCCAAGAGGGTCTTCATCCGGCCAAGCCGTTTGGGCCAAGGTTGTATCGATAATGCAAACCTGCGCGGCGGTATCGAGATCCTGGGGCGTGAAGTATCGACCGCGAATCAATCGCACGCGCGTCGCCTGAAGTGAATCGGGCGTGATTCGCGTGATGTCGGTCGATACACTCTGACCAGGCTTCGGCAGCGGCCGCCCTTCAACTATGAATCCAGCTTGCCAACCGCCGAGCAGCGGAGTTTGAGGCCGGCAGCCTGCACTCCGGGAGTTCGCGAAATCTCGTCGACGAGCTGCCGGACAAATTGGCGCCGTTTCGACGGCTCTTTGTATCGATTGTCCGGAAGCGAAAATACTGCCGTGAGCACAAGTGCTGGGTCAAAGCCGGGATCCGCCTGCAGAAGGCGATAGAGACTCTTGATCATCAAGCCCGCCCCGACAAGAAGAACCATTGAAATGGCTATTTCGGACACGATGAGCGCGGAGCGGACGCGCTTGCGCCCCCCGCCCACAGAACCGCTGCGGCCACCCTCTTTGATGGATTCGTTTACGTCGGTGTGAGTCAATTGCCATGCCGGGAACATTCCGAAAAGAATCCCTGTAAGAAGAGAGATCCCGAGAGTATAGGCGATAACCCAGCGATCGACTGAGACATCTTCAATACGCGGCACACTGGCCGGAGCGCTGCTCACAACGACGCTCGTAACCCAGTGCGCGATGATTAGACCTGCGGCGCCGCCCCCGATTGCAACGAGGATGTTTTCGGTAAGAAGCTGGCGCATGAGACGAAGACGCCCAGCGCCGAGCGCGATTCGAACTGCAATTTCACGTTGACGGCTGGCAGCGCGCGCCAACAAGAGATTCGCGACGTTGGCGCAAGAAATTAACAGGACAAAGCCGACCGCAGCGAGCAGAACGATCAATCCCGGCCGTACATCCCCGACGACGGAGCTGAGAAGCGAATCGACAGATACAGCAATGTCAGTATTGGTCTGTGGATATTGTTTCGCCAGGCGTGCGGCAATGCCTTGCATCTGAGTGCGGGCTTGGACGAGAGCTAATCCCGGCCGCAAGCGAGCATAAGCGTAGATACCCGGATGCGAGTCACGGCTCGCAGGGCCACCGAACTCGTCTTCGTGGCGCCCGAGCGAGCTGAAGAGCGACGTGGCACGCCACGACGCATGGAAACGGCTCGTGGGTACAACGCCGATGATTGTATAGCTCTCGCCATCGAGGGTAAGGCGCTGTCCGATGACGTTGGTGTCGCGGCCAAACTTTCGCGACCAGAATGAGTCGCTCAAAAGTACGACGGGGACTGCTCCGACTTTGTCGTCGTCGGGCGTCAACCCACGACCGAAAATCGGCTGCACGCCTAAAGTGGGGAACAGGTCCGAGGTTACCTCACGCGTCTGGAGGTTTTCCGGCTCGCCGCGACCGGTCATAACGACATTAGCGAGCCGGTAGGCGCCTATACTGTCGAATACGGTGTTCATCGCGCGCCAGTCTTCGAAATCCGGAAGGGAGATACTGATGTCCCTTACCTCGCGGAGGCGTTGTTCAATGAGGAAAACAAGGCGGTCGGGCTGCGAATAAGGCAAAGGACGCAGGAGGACCGCGTCAACGATGGAGAAAATCGCGGTGTTTGCGCCAATGCCGAGAGCAAGCGTGAGTATGGCGATACTGGCGAAGCTGGGATTCTTGCGGAGCATGCGCAGGCCGTAGCGCACGTCCTGCACGAGGTTCTCGAACCATTCCCAGCCCCACGCCATGTGACTCTTCTCCCTGAGCGTAGTTACGTTGCCAAACCGACGCCGGGCGGCGGCCCGAGCAGAGTCTGCGGTCATGCCCGACTCGAGCTGTTCCTGCTGTCGCAACTCCAAATGCAGCTGCATCTCTTCTTCGAGGTCCGCATCGAATTGGCGCCGATGCACGAGCATCCGGAGTCGTCTCGCGACTTCGCGCAGCCAGTTCATGACAAAACTCCTTTCAGACCGCTTCAATCACACGCGTGATGGCGCCAATGATGCGTACGAACTGCGACGTCTCGACGGCCAATTGTTTGCGGCCTGCTGCAGTCAGCTGGTAGTAACGAGCGCGGCGGTTGCCAGCCGTCGTGCCCCACTTAGCGATCACCCATCCCTTGATGAGCATCCGCTGCAAAGCCGGGTACAACGAGCCTTCTTCGACTTGGAGAACGTCATCCGATATCCGCTGAATGGAATTGGCGATCTCATATCCATGCATCTCGCCGGAGCGCGCCAAAGTTTTCAAGATCAGGAGATAAAGTGTTCCAGGAGGAATCTCGTCTCGGTGCAAAGGATCACCCATGACATAGTTAGACTATGCGAGTGTCGGATGGTTAGCAGCCGCTGTCAAGGGATCAAGTGCCTCGGCTCCCGTCACTTCAAAAGGCGTTCGGAAGCGAAAGGTGAGATTCTGGGTGGGTTGTCGGTGATTCGGAAGTAATCCAGTTGGGCATCGTGCGGATACGTCTCGGGAAGTCGGCTTGTGGGAAGTGATCTGTTGTTCCCGTGTTACCGGCTAACCGGAAGTCAGTCCGGCCAGAAGTTCGGTTCTAGGAAATGACAATGATCACGTCATTTGGTGCGGGGGCGCCGGTTTTCCAATTCACCCTGACCCGTTCGCACAGGCCGATTTTCATTTTTTTTGCGCGTTACATTCTCCTCAGTTGCACTGAAATACACCCATTTGCAGTCTAAAGTTCAGCAAGAGTTCAGCAACAAGCACTTCAAGCCTTCCCGCACTCTGACGGGGCGGTACCAGCAACTATTTCCGGATTTCCGACATGGACAAGATAGCGCTGCGCCTAAATCAGCGCCCCCGAAATACTCTAGGTTTTCTGACTCCTGCGAGTAAACTTCGCGTAAATGCTGCGCCGACCGGTTGAGCTGGCAGCATTAATCTGGGCTCAAGCGAGCTGCATCGTGATCGGTTTCACGCTCAGGCGTCCCAAAAGCGGTCACAAACGGGGCCGTGGTCTGTCGGTGAGCGCGGCTATCTGACTAGTAGCAAACGAGTTCCACGATGAAACAACGGTGCGAGACTTGCTCGCGTCTTTCCAGACCTTGCAGGAGGTCTGCCGGTGCTCAAGCAGAATGTGTTATACGCGGTTCGCTCGTTTCGTAAGCATCTAGGTCTCACCGGCGTCATTGTTCTGACGCTGGCACTGGGCGTCGGCGCAAATACCGCCATTTTCTCGGTGGTCTACTCCGCCCTGCTTCGTCCACTTCCGTATCGCAACGCGCAGGAACTGTTCTTTCTCGGTGAGTCGCGCAACCAGGCCCCGCTATCGACATAGCGCAGTGCTCATACCCAGACTTCCTGGACTGGAAGCATTCCGCCAAAAGCTTTGCGGCCCTTGCGGGTTACAGCGGGGACGCATTCATTCTGGACACCGTGAGGAGCCCGGCTCACGCAGGCGGCGCAAGCAACACCGAATTTTTTTGCCACTCTTGGCGTGAAGCCTGCGTTAGGCCGCGATTTTCTGGATCGAGAAGACCAGCCGGATGGACCGCACGTTGCAATTCTCAGCCACGCATTCTGGCGCAGCGAATTCGGCGCTAACCCCAACATCGTCGGCACCACGATTCGCTTGGACAGCAAGCCGGTCACGATCATCGGCGTGCTTCCCAGCGATTTTGAATTTGCACCCGCTAATTCCGCCCCGCTTTGGGTACCGTTGCATCCGGCAGGCGATTTGGGATCGCGACGAAGCCTACGCTGGTTCAGCGTCATCGGGCGCCTGGGGCCCGACATTTCGTCCAAGCGAGCATTTGCGGAAATGCAAGGTATCAACGCGCAGCTCATGCAAGCCCATCCAACCGAAAATGCCGCGATGGTTTTCTTGATGGCGGATTTTCGCGAACGCATCGTCGGACAAGTTCGCCCTCTGCTGCTGGTGTTACTGGGCGCTGTCAGCCTTGTTTTGCTGATCGCCTGCGCGAACGTCGCCAATCTTCTGCTGACGCGATCGATCAGCCGTCGCAAGGAATTTGCCATCAGGTCGAGCTTGGGCGCCACACGTAGCGATTTGGTGTGGCTACTGCTTACCGAGAGTTTATTGCTGTCGTCGCTGGGCGCAGTTCCGGCGCCATTGCAGCGCAATGGGGAGTCAACGTTCTTATCGCAGCCATACCTGAATCCATGCTGCAGGCCGCGCCGTATCTGCGCACTGCCGGTGCGGATTTCCCAGTTTTAGCATTTCTCTGCGGTGTCACCATTGCAACGGGCCTACTTTTCGGACTGGCCCCGGCTTTGGCGGCTTCAAAAGCCTCCATGAACGAAGGTCTAAAGGATGAGTCAAGGGGCGGCACCAGTTCAGCCCATGCGCGGTTGCGCAATTCGCTGGCAATTGCCGAAATTGCCGTCAGCCTGGTCCTGCTTGTCGGTGGCGGACTGCTGTTGCAGAGTTTGCGTGCGCTGCTGCATCAAAATCCGGGATTCGATGCCAACAATGTGCTGACCTTTGACGTCAATTTGCCGGACGCGACTTATCCCAGCGAAACCACGTATCCATTCCGCAACGACGGCGCCGACCGCTTCATGCGTGAATTCAGCGACAAGCTGCGGAATTCTCCGGGCGTTGTCAGCGTCGCCTCAACGACGATCGTGCCGGTAAGCGGAAACGGCGGGACCATTCGCTTCATCGTGGAAGGCCGACCCACGGCTACAGGCAAGGAAGACGAGTGCAGCATCTCCGACGTAAGCCGAGAATACTTCTCGACCATGAAAATTCCGCTGATCGACGGGCGATTCTTTTCTTCGGACGATATCAAACCGGAGGCGCCCGAGACAGTGATCGTCAACCGCGCCTTCGCGAAGCGTTACTTTCCCAACGAAAGCCCCATCGGCAAACGAATTCGCTTCACTTTTAATCAGATGCAGCCGTTCCGCCAAGTCGTTGGTGTCGTTGGCGACGTTGCGTTAATCGATCTCGATGCGCCGCCTCCCTCGGTCGTTTACGAACCCGTCGAGCAAGCAGGCGATACTTATCTGAGCTATCTAGTACGCACAGCAGGTGAGCCACTGTCTTTCACCGCCACAGCGCATAACGTGCTGCACGACATGGATACCCGGCTTCCGCTGGTCCAGCCACGTACGCTGGAGCAGATCGCGGCGCAGTCGCCTTCGGTTTTTCTTCGCAGATACCCGTCCTTACTCATTGGCAGCTTCGCGGGACTTGCACTGGTTCTCGCGATGATCGGTATCTACGGCGTCATTTCCTACTCGGTCTTGCAGCGTACCCGCGAAATCGGTATTCGCGTAGCGATGGGCGCGCAACGCGCCGACGTTCTGCATTTGGTGCTCCGCGAAGGCGTCCAGATGGCGGGTGCAGGCGTAGGCATCGGAATTGTGACCGGTTTGTTGCTTACGCGCCTGATGCGCACGCTGCTTTTCGGAATTTCTCCGGGCGATGCGATGACGTTTGCGTCCGTCGCTGCCTTTATCTTTCTAATTACCATCGCAGCTTGCACCATCCCTGCGCGCCGCGCCACGCGCATCAATCCAATCGTCGCCTTGCGATACGAATAGAGCTAAGGCTGAATACACAAGGCTGCAGCAGTTGGCGTTGAACCTGTGCTATTGCTTTGTTTTCAGCTAACTCCTAATTCGTCGTGCGAGCTCAACTGGTCGGTGCAACACTTGCTCGAAGTTTACTCGCAGGAGTCAGAAAACCTAGAGTATTTCGGGGGCGCTGATTTAGATGCAGCCTATCCTGTCCAGGTCGGATTGAGCATAGCCGGACAGATCAGTTCTCTTAAGAAGGTATTGTCGCAGCACGCAGTTCGTGTTTTCGTTTGTTCCTCGCTGCCATGGGCTGTGCGGATCACAGAAATAGACTTTCACATTCGTGGCTACCGTGAAGGTCTTGTGTTTGGCCATTTCCAGCCCACGATCTCACGTCACTTGGCGAGAGTGGTTCTACTTTCGAAGTAATGGGAATCACGCTGACTGCGAAGCAAATAGTCGAGTTACACCGGAACGGATAAATGGACGCGAACGGGGCAAGAGCCTTTGCAAAGAGCTTCAAGCGGCAGTGTACAACACCGGCAAAGCCGTCCCAGAAAAATCGTTCTAATAAATTCAATTCAAAAGCAGTAGTCATGGGCGATTCTCGAAATACGGCAAACACCCACCAGAGCAGGTGTTTGCCGAACAGATGTGAATTTTACCGTCCACAATGACCGCGATATTCTTTCCGGCTTCAAGAACCTGCATGCGGAGAGTTCTTTAGCGGATCGACTGATCCTGCGAAATCGTCCTTGACCTTGAGCAACGCACGCGTCGGTCAAGGATGACCATGATTGGTGAATTTACAGCGGACCATTGGGAACAACGGCCCGAGGGGAGATGCAAAAAGAACAGTCCTAAGTCCTGCTGTTTGGATTCGAAAACTTACGTCGGACACAGCATCCGTATTCCGGCTCAGCTTCTAGTTACAATGTTTTCCAAGGCCCGTGTAGAAGCATCGAATCGGTACTG
>CAWAPX010000005.1:0-33017 GCA_963784015.1 uncultured Acidobacteriota bacterium | reverse complement strand
CAGCGGCGGTTTGGAAAACCGCTCCAGCGGGAAAAAGCCTGCCATGGCGAAGAACTAATACGGCGCCAGGGCTCTGTATGATCGAACCGGCTTACTCTTGGAAAACTGGAGCAGGTCCGCTGGTCCGCTTCCATTTCAGAGACACGTTCACTTCGACACGGTTGGCGATCTTCACGAAGGGTATATTCTTGTTCATCCCGTAGTCTTTGCGATCGAAGGCCATCGTACCTTCGATGCTTCCGGAGTTTGATCCTTTGCCGTTATCGGTAAGGGCAAGTTTTTCGGTTTTCGTAACTCCCCGAATCTTGAAGTCTCCTTCGAGATCAAATGTGTTTGGACCGGTCTGAACGACTTTCTTCGATTTAAACGTGATGGTGGGAGAATCTGTCGCGTTAAAGAAGTCTTTGCCTTTTAATTTGTTGTTTTTTAGACCGCTGCCTGTATTCACACTGTCGGCTTGAATCTCAATCTCCAAAACACCGCTCCTCACATCCGAAGAGGAAAATTTCATGCTTGCCGTCCACTTGTCAAACGTTCCTTTGATGGGAACCGGAGAGTCGACACCAAATTTGATGGTGCTTTCTACGGGAGTGACTTCATAGACCGGAACTTGAGCATGGCTTACCGAAGGGAAAGTGCAAAACACACCCAAACACAGAACGACCTCAGTCAATTTGCCAGTCCGGACCCTCGCGAGAATTTGCGCTGCAAGTCGATTTCGACTCATGTGTTCACCGTCTCTCGATCTACCCTGTGGCAGCAACCGAGGCAGTCTTGTGCGCGCGCGACGCCGGAGGAGCAGGATGTCGCGTCTATCAATGTTGGCTCGTCTTGCCGGTTGTGCAAAGGTGAGGAACTGCTAGCTCACTGTAGTTCACCGACGGAGCATGTTTGACAGGGAGCCTCTCCATCTGCTGCCCGCCCTTTTGCTTCTGACCACTAACTCGGCAGGAAAGACACCTTGATCTTGCTTACCGTGAGCTAGCAGTTCCTCACATTCCCTTCAAAAGTAGCGACGTGAGAATTTGCATACGGTGGTGCAGCGGCATTTCTCGTATTTCATTCCTGAAGACTGGATCGAGATCGCAAACACAATCGTTCAGTTACAAATAGGCTTTAACCACAAGTTTCATCTTTTGAAGCAATTAACGCACCGACCGAATAGGAAGACGCCGCTATGACCAGAAAGCTTCTTTCCGCGAATCCTGCGCGCATAGGACGATTCGACGCGCCTCCAATGAGCGATGCAGTCCCAGCGTCTCTGGTCGATGGGACTTCCGCCAGATTAAAGTCCGATCTCACTGCCTTGCTGGGGAAAGAGAACGTTCTCCACAGAGCAGTCGATCTGGTGCGGTACGCCTCCGATGCGAGTCCGTATCGGCTCATACCGCAAGTCGTCGTGTTGCCGCGAACGACCGATGACATCATCAAACTCTTTCGCTATTGCCGTGAGACCGGGCGGCACGCGACGTTTCGGGCAGCGGGTACAAGTCTCAACGGTCAATCGCAATCCGACGACATTCTGATTGATGTGCGTCGTCACTGGAATGGCGGGAACGTGGAGAATGATGGGCAACGCGTGCGCGCGCGCCCCGGAATGATCCTCGGCCATATCAACTCAATGTTAGAGCCGTACGGTCGCCGTGTGGGACCGGATCCCGCGAGCTCGCATGCTTGTACGATCGGAGGCGTGATTGCGAACAACGCCGGTGGCATGCGATGCACCGTGCAGAAAGACGCCTACCACACCGTTTCCGCGCTCACGTTCGTAACGTCATCCGGTGCGGTAATTGACACGTCAAGACCTGATGCAGAAAAAGAGTTTGCGTTGGCTGAGCCGCAGCTTGCGGAAGGATTACTCCAGCTGCGACGAGAACTTCTGTCAGATCAGGCGTTGGTAGATCGTACGCGCCGGAAGTATGCGATCAGGAATACGCACGGATTGCGACTTTGCGCACTTCTCGACGGTGAAACGCCGCTCGAGATTTTTCGACGGCTACTCGTCGGCTCAGAGGGCACACTCGCGTTCATCGCGGAAGCGGTACTCGAAACGATTCCGGCACCACGCGTGACTAGTGTGGCATGGATTCCAGTGCCCACGATTGATGAAGCGATTGCTCTTGTTCCTGACCTCGTTGGCCTCGGTGCCTCAGCTGTCGAGCTGATGATCGCTCCGGCGCTCACCGTGGCTGCTCAGGCTTTTGCGGACACGCCCTCCTATTGGAAAACCCTCGACCCCAAAGCAGCCGCGCTGCTAGTCGAGTTTGGCGCCAAGGACGCGGACTCGCTCGAAGCAACGGAACAGAAAGTCCTCAATCTCGTGAGTTCCGCCAGGCTGATCAAGCCTGTCGAGTTCACGAGCGTTGCCGAAGCCATCGAACTCGCATGGCACGTCCGAGAGGGACTTCTGGGGTTGGTTGGCAAGAATCGCCCGGAAGGCTCGACTCTCATCACGGAGGATGTCTGCTTTCCGCCTGAGCGTCTGGCACAGGGTGCGCGCGACCTGCAGGAGTTGCTTGCAAAACATGGATTCATTCCTGGTGTCGCGGGACACGCGGCTCACGGAAACTTGCATTTCACTCTCGTCGCGGATCTCACCGGCGCAGATGGATTGTCCCGATACTCAGCGTTTATGACAGAGCTCGTGGATCTCGTCGTCAAAAAATATGACGGCTCCCTGAAGGCCGAGCACGGAACTGGTCGAAACATGGCACCGTTCCTCGCATCCGAGTGGGGTGAGAAGGCCACTGCGATGATGTGGCGCATAAAACAGCTCGCCGATCCTCACGGGATTCTGGCACCGGACGTAATTCTGACGCGCAATCCCAACCTTCACCTGGAGAATCTTAAATCCTTCCCGCAAATCGAAGGGATTACCGGTTCCTCACAATGCATCGAGTGTGGGTTCTGCGAACCTGTGTGTCCGAGCCGCAATGTCACCATGACACCGCGCCAACGAATCGCTTTGCGGCGAGAGATGACGCGCCAAAAGTCCGACTCCGCCATGCTTGCACAACTCCAAAAGGAGTATCAGTACGACGGGATCGAGACCTGCGCGGGCGACGGAACGTGCTCCATTCCGTGCCCGATTGGAATTAACACGGGTACTTTGATCAAAGAATTCAGAGCGCGCGAAAATAGTCCGAGCGCGGAGTGGGTGGCGCTGAGCCTCGCGAAGCACTGGAAAGCTATAGAACCCCTGGCGCGCATGAGCCTGTCGGGAGCGCATGCATTTTCCTCACTGTTTGGAGTGAAGCCGCTTACGGCTCTTACCGCAGTCGCTCGAAGTATTGTCAGTCCGGACCTCATGCCCGCGGTGCCTGGGCCAATGCCGCGCGCTGCTTCCAGCCTGCCCAAAACGGAAAAGAATGGCGCTGCGGCAGTCTACTTCTGCGCATGCATCAACCGTATGTTTGGCCGCGATCCGGCGCGGCCAGCGGCTCCTTCAATAGCGGAAACGCTGGTTTCTTTGTCTAGACGCGCTGGTAAGCCGCTGTGGATTCCGCGGGACGTCGCTGGCCTCTGCTGCTCGACGCCGTGGAGATCGAAAGGCTATCGGCAGGGGCACAAGTACATGGCCCAAGCGGTTGCCGATGCGCTCTGGCGATGGAGCGATGGAGGGACCCTTCCGATCGTTGTCGACGCCGCCTCGTGCACTCTGGGTCTCAAAGAAGATGTTGCAACCCAGCTAGAAGGAAAACGAAAAGAGCAGTACGAGAGCCTCAAGCTCATCGACTCGATAGCCTGGTGTAAGGACCTTTTGCCGAAGCTGACGGTCTCGCGCAAGTTGCGGCGAGTTGCAGTGCATCCGACGTGCTCGATAACGGACCTAGGGCTGGTTGGCGAGCTCAAACAGATTGCGGGCCGTCTCGCTGACGAGGTGGAAGTCCCGATCGGTACGACTTGTTGCGGCACCGCCGGCGATCGAGGGCTATTGCATCCCGAGTTGGTGCTTTCAGCGACGAGGGAAGTTCAATTGGTGCTGATTGATCGGCCCTTCGACGCCTACCTTTCGGCAAACCGAACTTGTGAGATGGGACTTCGACACGCGACTGGGCGGCCGTATGAGTCGTTTATTTTTCTGCTTGAGGAACTGAGCCGTCCGAAAGCGGTTTAAGGGATCACTCACATGCGCATCATTCATTTTGAAAGAAATGGCGCTCTTGGAATTGCCGCGGATGAAGGCTCAGGCTGGCATGGGCTCACGCAACGAGACAGAAAATTTCCTGGCACTCTTCCCGAACTCATCGCACAAGGTACAGATTTGTTGCGCATCGGCACAGGCCTCGCGCAATCACCAGCGATCGACTTGAACGCTGTGAAGCTGCTCCCGCCGGTGCCGGCACCGCCGAAAATCCTGTGTGTCGGTCTCAACTACGATGATCACTTGGCGGAAAGCGGGCTGAAGAAGCCCGAATATCCAGAAATCTTTGCTCGCTTCGCGACGAGTCTGATCGCTCATCAAGATCCGATACGGCGGCCCCGTGAATCAACCGCACTTGATTATGAAGCCGAGCTGGCTGTGGTAATCGGTAAGCCGGGACGTCGTATCTCTCAGAATCAGGCTCTTGAACACGTGGCCGGCTACTCCATGTTTAATGATGCGACCATACGTGATTTTCAACTCCGTACACCGCAATGGACCATGGGCAAGAACTTCGATAGCACAGGATCGTTCGGCCCTTGGCTGGTGACGCCCGATGCCGTTCCGCCGGGCGCTCGAGGATTGCGCATCCAAGGCCGTTTGAATGGCCGCGTGATGCAGGATGCACGAACAGACCAACTCATCTTCAGCGTGGAAGCGCTGATTGAATTGATCAGCGTCGGAATAAGTCTCGAGCGGGGTGATGTGATTATCACGGGCACTCCTGGTGGAGTCGGAGCTGCGCGCAAGCCGCCTGTCTTCATGAAGCCCGGCGATGTCTTCGAAGTGGAGATCGAGAGGCTAGGGCTTCTGACCAACACCGTGCAGGACGACTGAAAAGCGCGTTAGCGAAATGGAGCCACGCCGATGGGATATTCTGATTACAAATGTTTCCGGTTAGAGTTCGATTCTGGCGTCGCATTCGTCAGCATCAATCACCCACCGATAAATCTTCTTGACGAAGTTCTTTCGCAGGAATTCGACAAACTCGGCAGGGAACTCGAAGCCGATGAGAGCGTTCGCGTGGTGGTGCTGCAGAGTGCGCTTCCTGATTTTTTCATAGCCCACTCTGGTTTGGGCAGGGTTGCAGCCGCTTCCAAAGTGGTCTCCAACACGCGCAGCTTTCGCCTAACGCAGATGATCGGCGAGCGATTCAAGAACATGCCCAAGGTGACCATCGCCAAAGTTGAAGGACGCGCTCGCGGCGGAGGGAGCGAAATCGCGCTGGCTATGGACATGTGTTTTGCTGCCGTTGGCAAAGCGATTTTTGGGCAGCCAGAGGTGGCGATTGGACTCGTTCCCGGTGGCGGTGCAACGCAACGACTGCCACGGCTCATCGGGCGCGCGCGCGCGTTGGAAGTGCTACTGGCTTGCAATGATCTCTCGGCGGAGCTGGCGGAACGTTATGGATATATCAATCGAGCGTTGCCAGCGGACGAGCTCACACCTTTTGTAGAAAAACTGGCTCACCGTGTCGCTTCATTTCCTGCGCATGCCATCGCGCACGCGAAGGCGGCCGTGGATGGGGGAGCATTTAGTTCCCTGGCAGAAGGACTTCTGGTGGAAGCGCATGAATCCGATTTGAGTGTCGCCAGCGATGTGACGCAAGCGCGTGTGATGGAAGTATTGAAGGTCGGCGCAGAAACTTATGAAGGCGAGTTGGAGATGGATTATTTATCGAAGCTCTCCCCGATAAAATAATGCCGGGGCTGCGGTTTGCCGCTTGAGAGAGAACTTCAGCAAAATCAGTCAGCGTCTGCGTTGGTCACCGACAGTCCTGCGACGACACATCGTTTGTAACTACTGTGAGCTAGCTGTTCCTCACCTTCCCGGTATGCGTCTGTAGTGTGAATTTGTGAGTGCGGTTCGGAGTGCACACTCACGGCCATGCGCGCCAGAGAGCTTGAACCGAACGTTCCAATTTGAAAGGGTGACCTCAATGCTTAAAGGTTTCCACTATCCCTTAACGCCGAAAGGTAAATCGACTCTGAATCCGCTCCCTCCCTGGCATTACTCCGCCGATTTTCTGAGTATTGAATTTTGGGCTGACGCTGCGGCAGTAGCGGCGGTATTGCCGCCGGGCCTCGATTTTGATCGTGCTGGCAATGGCCGCGCCACTGCGCTCTTTTATGATTGGCAGTTCAGCGCAAGCAATGAGGAATATCTTGATCCGGCGCGCTACCAGTATCGTGAGTTCTTCATCCTTGTAGATGCACTGTTTGAGGGCAAGCCGGTTGCGTATTGTCCCTACATCTTCGTCGACAATGATGCAGCGATAGGTCGCGGCTGGAGCCAGGGCTATCCGAAACGTATCGGGCAGGTTTTCCAAACTCGATATTATGCCGCCACGGGAAAAGCTGGTCCGGCGCTCGCGCCAGGGTCGAAGTTTGCCGGCTCCCTTACAGCGAGCGGGCATCGGCTGGCCGAAGGACTTGTCACGCTGAAAGAACCGGTGAAGGACTTGTCTGTTTTGAAGCAGCCGCCGATCGTCAATCTCTTGCACACTCCGCGTCTCGCTGCCGGGAAATGGGACAAACCAGCCGTTCATGAACTTGTCGAAAATGTGCCGCACGACGTGAAAGTCGAACAAGCCTGGATGGGAGAAGGGTCTCTTGCCCTTCCCGTCTGCAGGGGTGAGGAAGAACTCTCGGATTTGGCGCCAGTTCGGTGTGGCCAAGGAATACGAGCGTCTCTAGCTTATATCGTCGACGATCTCAAGACACTGAAGGATCTCAGATAGCGTCACGGAACAATACGTTCGCGATATGCAGTGCTGAATATTGAGGTGAAGTGAATGCCACTATACACTGCGATCACGCAGGAAGCCCTACCGGGCGAAACGAAAGCAAGAATCGCCGATGAAATAACGCGAATTCATGCCGCGGTGATGAAGGTTCCAAGTAGCTTCGTTCACGTGATTTTTCTTTCCTACCCTAAGGGATCGGGATTTACCGCCGGCAAGGAGGGCCCAGCGGCTTCTCTGAGTTGTATCTTACGCAGCGGCCACACGGCCGAGGAAAAGACCAACCTTCTAAAGCAGTTGTGGCCGATGTTTCAATCCCTAAGTGCCGTGGCGACCGATCAACTTGCGATCTCTCTTCAAGAAATACCCTCAAGCAATGCAATGGAGATGGGGCAGATTATGCACGCCGTCGGCCCTCAGTGATCGGCGGGGCAACCCACGTCTCTCGTATCCTATATATATAGTGAGGTCTCCGGTCTAATTCGTGTCTGAGGCAGCCTGACTCGGCAGCATTGGTCATCGGCAGCGAATGGACTGTGTTCCATCCGGCCAGCTGTTCTGGAAAACCTCACGGCAGAAGGCACGTCTCTAGTTCCTAGTGAAAGAGATTGGTTTTCGCCAAATCAATCAATTCATCGCCGCGACCGTTCATTACGGTGCGGAGCATATAGAGACTGAACCCTTTGGCTTCTTCAAAAGTGATGGTGGGAGGCATAGAAAGTTCAAGCCGGTGCGTGAGGACCTCAATGAGAGCGGGCCCCTTGTGCGAAAAAGCGGCCTGCAAAGCGGGCCGGAGTTGCTCCGGACGTTCGACGCGGACGCCGAACATTCCCATCGCTTCCGCGACTTTCGCAAAGCTCGGATTTTTTAGATCGGTGCTGAAAGTTACGTAACCGCTGCTCTTCATTTCTACTTCGACGAAGCCCAACGCTCCATTGTTGAAGACGACTACTTTCACGGGAAGTTCCATCTGATTCAGGGTGAGAAGATCGCCGAGGAGCATGGCGATGCCTCCGTCACCCGAGAAGCTGATTATTTGGCGGCCGGGATATGCCGCTTGGGCACCGATTGCTTGTGGCATCGCATTCGCCATCGAACCATGATTGAAGGATCCCAAGATTCGGCGTTTGCCGTTCACTTTGAGATAGCGCGCCATCCAAATGACGGGCGTTCCCACGTCGCAGGTAAACACGGCATCCTCGGCGGCAACTTCGCTAATGGTAGCGGCGAGGAACTCGGGACGAACAGGCGTGGTGCCTTCTTTTCCCGTTGCGAGCGCGTCGAGATCTTTTCTCGTTTTGGCGTAGTGTTCGAGAGCTTTATCCAGGTGGCTGCGATTCGCCTTGTCGGTAAGCAGTGGAAGAAGAGCTTGAATCGTGCTCTTCACGTCGCCAATTAGTCCAATCTCTACATGGGTTCGGCGGCCAATCTGCTCGCCGCGAATATCGACTTGGATCACTGTGGCGTTCTCAGGGTAGAACTGGCGATACGGGAAATCCGTACCGAGCATCAGGAGAACATCGGAATTCATGATGGCGTGATACCCGGATGAAAAGCCGAGAAGCCCCGTCATGCCAACGTCATAGGGATTGTCATACTCGATAAATTCCTTTCCTCGAAATGCGAACACAATCGGGGCTTTGAGTTTTTCAGCGATGGCGACCAACTCGTGGTGCGCTCCCTTGCAACCCGCACCCCCGAGAATTGTGATTTTCTTTGCATCATTCAGGGCATCGGCGGTTCGTTTTAGCTGATCGTGGTTAGGAGTAACCGAATACGTGTCGTCCTCAACGGCGATGGCCAAAGGTTTTTGCGAGCACTGACTCGCCATGACCGTTCCTGGAATGACAACCACTGCAACCGTTCGTTTGACGATTGCGGTGCGGATTGCGGTCGCGAGAACGCGAGGAAGTTGATCCGGATCAGAGACCAGCGCGCAGTAATCGCTGCATTCTTTGTAGATGATCTCTGGATGAGTTTCTTGGAAATAGTTGTTGCCGAGTTCGATGCTGGGAATTTGCGCAGCAATCGCGAGTACAGGAACACGACTGCGATAACAGTCGAACAACCCGTTGATGAGATGCAGGTTCCCGGGACCACAACTACCGGCACATACGGCCAACTGGTCAGTTAGATGAGCTTCAGCGCCAGCCGCAAACGCACCGACTTCTTCGTGACGGACGTGGACCCATTCGATGCCTTCGCTGGTACGAATGCTATCTGTGAACGCATTGAGTGAATCTCCGGTTACGCCATAGACACGGCTTACGCCGGCACCGAGCAACATTTCAACGAGGACTTCGCCTGTTTTCATGATTGAGAGGCTCCTTAGCACTCGACGGAAAGCGAGCACGTTGGCGACAGAGTGGGTCGCAGTGGTCGCCGAGAAACCAAAGCTGGTCCTAGGCGCACGACGTGAAGGCTCGCACTTGCCGCGCAACCTGAAAACGTGAGGAACAGCTAGCTCACTGTGAGTAGCACGGCGGGTCTGAAAGCGCGTTGCGCAGAAGTCCGAGGGTAAGAGAGGCGGCGTGCGTAGGGGAGAGTTGTTTTTCCCGAACGTGCGCGCGAGCTTTGGGAATCGGGACGGGGCCATCAGGCCCAGGGAGTTTCGTCACTGTGAGCTAGCTGTTCCTCACATTACGAATCTTGCTGAAGGATGCAAACGTCCCGACTGCAGTTCCGGACGGAAATCGTGGTGACCCCCAGCGCCAACTTGCGAATCCTGCTGGTGATTCCCGCCGAACAGCGGCGAGAGATTACCCGTCAGTTGCAACCGCTGAACGCAGAACTCGTTTTCGCCGACCCTTCCGGGCAAACTCAAGAAGGAATCAAGGAAGACGACGTTTTTCAGGTTGCGATTCTTCCGGCGACGCTCACTGACATCGCGTGGTGGAAATTGTGGGGGATGCTTGGAGTGCTCCACAAACGTCCCGCGATACTCGTGTACGCTCGCGAAGCTACCTTTCAGCTTTGGTCTGGAGTACTCGAATCAGGCGGATACGACGTGATCGTCGAACCGTTTACGGGCGCGGAAATTCGCAATGCGGTGCGGCAAGCGGCGGAAAGTTTCGAGGAGCGTACCGAACGGCTTCTGAGCGGGTGCTATGAAACGTCTGAGAACAGGCTTCCTGCTGTTGTTGATGGTTGGGTTGCTGCAGAGCGGAGCGTCGTCCGATGCTGGCCGGGTTCCGGCGATTCAAGCGACGGGTTAACAGCAAGACGAACTGCGAGAATTTTTCGAGACATACGTCGGATTGAGTGGCGATCAGATTAAGGCTATCCGTAGTGGACAATCGGTCGCAAAGATACTGGATTCTCCGACGGCAGACGAGGTATTTGTCTTCGGCGCGGTGTATGTCCGGTCTACACCTGAAGAATACCTAAAGCTTGCGTCGGACATCGACGCGCTAAAAAAGCTGCCGAACTATCTGGCGATTCATAAATTCAGCGATCCTCCACAGCTCTCGGACCTGGACGGACTTAGTCTCGAGGAAGACGACTTCAAGGATTTGCAGAAATGCCGCGAGGGCAAGTGCGAGATACAACTGCCAACCGATGCGATGGAGGATTTTCGGACAAAAGTGAATTGGTCGGCTTCTGATGCACGAGACCAGGCGAATGGGATCGCGAAGACGGTGATGCTGGAGGCTCTGAGGAAATATCAAGGAGGAGGAAACGCGGAACTGGGGGTTTACCGGGACAAGAACCATCCCGCCGCGGTAGCGCAGGCGTTTCAGTCGCTCGTAAGCCGGTCGAAAGCGTTTCCTGTCTATCTACCTGAACTTCAGAACTACCTACTGAATTATCCGAAGGCAAAAAGCGGGCACGTCGAATCCCACTTTTATTGGGAAAAGGTCAATTTCGGGCTGAAGCCAACGATTCGTCTCCTGCAGGCCGTCATTTATAGAGACTCGGACGCGAGCGGGCCGGAAGACGCCGTTGCGATCAAACAATTATACGCGAGCCATTATTTTCACACGGCGCTGGATCTGACGGTTCGCGTTCGCGATGCCGCAGAGAAGAAGCACGGGATGTTTCTGATTACGTTTAAAGGGTCGCAACAGGCCGGGTTGATGGGACTGAAAGGAAGCATCGTACGAAAAGTTGCCGTCGACAAAACCCGGTCTTCGTTGCAGCGAGCTCTGGCCGCGATGAAAGTCTCGCTGGAAGTACACACACAGAATTGATGGAAACGCCGTCGACAAGACCGGTAGAGCTGGTTGATTGCCGCACTGCGAAGATACTGTTCACGATCCTTGTGTTCGTTGCGTTTATCTGCATTTTGTACATTGCGAGAGCAGTTCTGATTCTATTTGCATTTGCCATTCTGCTCGCTAACTTAATCAATCCCGTTGTGCGCTTTCTTCAGCGGCATTCCCTCTTCTTCAAGAATCTGAGAGGACCACACGTCGCGGAGGCGTATCTTACGTTTCTGATTCTTGCGGTCTTTCTCATACACGCTTTCGTTACAGATCTTCATCGGCATCCGACCCGCGTCATCGGAAACGTACAAGCCCTTATCGAGCGGGTGTCTTCCGGAGAGATTGTGAGCGATCTCGCCAATAATTTCGGGTGGAGCGAAACGCAAACCGTTCGAGCGAAATCTTTTTTTGAGCAGCACAAATCGGAGATTGACGGTTTTCGCAAGAAGGCCGAGCAGTTCCTGTCCGTGGCGCTCGGCGGTCTTGTCGTCATCCCGATCCTCGCACTCTTCTTTCTAAGTGATGGAGAAAAACTGGCGGAGCAAGTGATTCGGCTTATTTCGGCACCGGGCAACCACGAAGCGATCAAATCCTTGGTTGCGGAATTGGACGCGACGCTGCAGCACTACATCAGAGCAAAAGTAATCCTAGGTCTGCTTTCGATGATTTATACCTCGGTAGACATGCTCCTGTTGGGCTTTCCGAATGCAATCATGCTCGGTGTCGTGGCTGGAGTGCTCGAATCCATTCCCGTTGCCGGCTGGATTCTCGCGGCTTGCACCATTCTCACAGTCGGTTTTATGACTCATGCCCATTGGATCTGGATGCTCCTACTCCTTATTCTTTGGAGGATGCTCATGGACTACGGAATCGCGCCTAGAGTCATGGGCCACGAGTTTGAGTTACATCCGCTGCTCGCAATCTTCACTATGATGGTTGGGGGAGCGGTAGGTGGAATCGTGGGAATCTATCTTTCGATTCCAGTGATAGCGGCCCTTCGCGTTATTTGGCGAAGATTCGTAGCCAGGTCGATTTCACAAGCAGACAGCCCCTCGGCTCTTGCGCCAACTCCCCAACTCTAACGTTCCTTCGAGGCCATCGAATAATCACTGTGAGCTAGCTGTTCCTCACGTTCACAAGTGCCGGAGCAAATGACAGTCTTCGGCTGCGAATCGTTAGTCGAGTCACGTGCGGTAGCACGGAGGAGAACAACTTGGCCGCCAGCGAAGCGACGCAAGGCTCTGCTGCTTCTTCCGCCGAACATCATGAGCAGCCTCGTGCGGGGCAGAGTGATCGTTGGCCATGGCTCCGTTACTTCACTCCCATCGTTATCCTTCTTCTTGCGGCAGCTCTCGTCATTACTGTCACCCGAAACTGGAATGCGTGGGAGGGGGGAAGAGTCGAGCAGGCCACGGATGACGCTTACGTACGAGGGGATCTCACACCTCTAAGCACGAAAGTGCCCGGAATCGTTCGAACCGTAAAGGTCGGTGATTATCAAGCAGTTCGAGCAGGCGATCTTCTCGTGGAGCTGGAAGACGAAGATTACAAGGCGCAAGTCGCTCAGGCCTCCGCAGCAATTGAAGCCGCCAAAGCGGCGATCGAAAACAATCGCAGGCAGCGCGAATTGCAAGAGACGAGAATTCAAAAAGCATTGTCGGGGATCGATCTTTCAAAATCACAAATTACAGCCGCCGAGGCCGGAATCGCAGCTGTTCAAGCTGATGTGACGCGGACTCGCGCTGAACGTTCGCGGCAGGAAGCCCTACTAACTACGCAGTCGACGACAAAGCAGCGCGTCGAAGCGGCTGTTGCGGACGAAGAGCGTCTTCACCGCTCAATTCGCAACCCGTCAAGCCGATCTGGAACAGGCGAAGACGTCCCTACGAAGCAACGAGATTTCGGTTGAGTCAGAACGCCGCACGAAAGCGGTCCTTGAATCGCAAGAGCAGCAACTCGTCGCAGACCTTCACGCCAAACAGGCCGCGCTCACGGTAGCAAATGTGAACCTAGGCTACGCACAAATCCATGCGCCGGGAGACGGAATCGTCGGTGAACGCCAAGTCCGTGCCGGTCAGTTGCTCTCTCCAGGAGCGCAGATCCTTACATTCGTCGCGAATACACGATGGGTTCAAGCCAACTACCGCGAGACACAACTTACGCACATGAAAGTCGGAGATTCCGCGCGAGATCCACGTCGATGTGTATCCGGACCGCGTTTGGAAAGGCCATGTCGTTGAAATTGCGCCGGCGAGCGGATCGCAGTTCGCGTTGCTTCCCCCGGACAATGCCACCGGCAACTTCACAAAAGTAGTTCAGCGAGTGCCAGTGAAAATCGCGTTTGACGATACAAGTCATGCGGCGGAGCTTCGACCCGGTTTATCAGTCGTCGCTGAAGTTCGAACCAAGCAGTGACCGGAGCAGAAGATGGCGACGACCAACGCAACCCTAAGAGCACCGACGAAATGGCAAATCGCCAAGGCGATTTCTGCAGCTCTGCCGGGAGAACTGTCAAACAGCCCAGTGCTGGGAATCATTGGCGTGGTTATGGGCGCAGGAATCGTGACTCTTGCTGGCAGACTCTTAAGTCTCGGCACGGCCGACTTAAAAGGCAGTTTGGGAATTGGCTATGACGACGGAGCATGGATCGGAAGCGCGTTTAACATCGCATTGATGTTCATCGGCCCGTTCACGGTGTATCTGGGCGGGCTGCTAGGCGCACGTCGAGTCTTGATCATTGCGGCCAGCGGATTCACGCTGGTGAATTGTCTCCTTCCGTTTGCTCACACTTATAATCTGCTACTCGTAGGATTGGCCTTGGCTGGGCTAACCTCGGGTACGTTTTACCCGCTGACTCTGTCCTTCTCACTGCGCAATATTCCTCTCCGATTTCTTCCCTTTACCCTGGCTCTATACGCAACTTTTGTGGATGGAGCGGTAAACGTAGCGCCAACCATGTACGGGTGGTTTCGCGATCATCTTTCATTTCGATGGATGTTTTGGAGCATGGCGCTCCTTACACCCATTATGTTGTTTTGCATCTATAAGCGGAATTCCTCCGAGTCCGCCTGCTCAAAAACGCGGTCCGGCTCCGAGCTTCGCCGGATTTCTCTACGGGAGTGCCGGGTTTGCC
The DNA here is from genome assembly GCA_963784015.1 of uncultured Acidobacteriota bacterium. GTDB lineage: Bacteria > Acidobacteriota > Terriglobia > Acidiferrales > UBA7541 > Acidiferrum. Next base: position 18,792 of record CAWAPX010000005.1, on the reverse strand, counting down.
TTGTTGTTTGCCGCTCTCGATCAAGGCCAGCGCCTCGACTGGTGGCGATCCGGATTGTTCAACGCACTATTTTTCTGCGGCCTTTTCTTTCTGGGAATATCGATACTTCGGCGTTTGCGCAGCCCGAACCCCCTTGTAGATCTGCCGTTTCTTAAGCGATGGAACACGATCATTCTCGGCTTTGCCCTGATTCTCTTTCGGTTCTGCCTGCTGTCCACCATCATCCTCGTGCCGCAATCGCTTTCGATCCACGGATTCGAAGCGGACCAGATAGGACCAGCGGTGGTCTGGTCCGCCGCGCCACTTATCGTTCTGGCATTTATTGCGGCGCTGTTGCTGCTACGGGGCTTGGATCCGCGATGGCTGATGACGGCTGGTTTTTTGTGCATCGCCGGAGCAGCCATCCTCAACGCGCAATACACCAGCGCGTGGTCCGCAGCGGATTACTACCGTTCCGAATTATTGATGGGGGTCGGGCAATCGTTCGCCTTCATAGGCCTTGTCGCTGACATCGTCTTGCAGGCCATCTTCTCCGGTGGCCTGTCTAAACCACAAGCGGCTCTGACTTTCTCCGCTTTTTTTCACGTGGTGCGTTTGTTCGGGGGCCAGATTGGCGTAGCCGTGATGACGCATTTCATCGCCATTCGGGAACGCGTGCACTCCAATTTGCTGGGACTTCACGTTCAGAGTGGCGAATGGATTACGGACGCCTCGGTTCGCCAACTGACAGCTGGTCTCTATGGGAGGTCTGCCGGTCTCTCATCAGCGGCTGGCAGAGCGTTCGGCGTTGTGGGCGCCCGCGTGCGCCTACAGGCTTACACGCTGACTTTCATCGACGGATTTCACCTCATTTGTTGGGCGTGTGTGATCGCGCTGTTGCTGACCGCCTTACTTCGGAAGGCTCTTCTCGATTACGGAGAACTCGCATTCGGTTCCCGAGAGCCTGGAGCGTCGCAACCATGAAGCGGCGAACCGCAATGCTGTGGATCTGTTTGGTCTTGTTCGCAGCGTCCGTGTTGGCTCAGGAGCAGAAACCTTCGGAGAAGGTCCATCACATTGGACGAGGCCGTTCAATTGGCATTGGAGCACAACCACTATGTTCGTCTCGCGGTTATCGAGTCGAGGAATCGCAACATGCCAAAGACGCGGCGCGAAGCTCCTACTTTCCGAATCTCCGCAACGACACCATGACCGGTAACGTAACGGACACCCAATTCATCGCGATACCGCAAGGGAAACTCGGAACTGCTGCGGGAACACCAATTCCCGAACAGACGGCCGTGCTGAACCAGGGTGGACTCTCGTTCGTCACGAGCGGAACGCAACTCAGCCAGCCTCTTCTCGAATTGTGGAAGGTTCGCTCGGCGAACGACGTCGCGGCCTCAGAGATCAAGGCGATGCGGAATAAGGCCGAAGACAACGAAAAACCAAATCGCGCTTACAAGTGCACCAGCTCTACTACAAGGTCCTGATTTTGCAGACTCAACGCGCTGCGGCGCAGGCCAAGATCCTGGCCAACGAAGATCTACGGAAAGAACGAATGAGCAGGTAAAACTCGGCGCAACGCTCGAACAGGAATCGATTGAGGCACGCGCCGGCGCTCTCGGAGCACGGCAGGAATTACTGACAACCGAATTGCAACTCTCCGACTCGATGACGCAACTCAACGACGCCATCGGGCTGCCACTTACGACTCACCTTGTTCTGGACGAGTCGGTCGAGAAAATTCGAGACAGTTGTGAACGCGAAGAATGCCTGCGCGTCGCGCTGGAATCGCATCCAGAGATTCGCGAAGCGCGAGCGGAAATCGAAAAGGCATCGGCCGGCGGTGCGCGTGGCAAAGCGGCAATACCTGCCCAGCCTCGATGTATTTGCTCGATACAGCTACGCAGAACAATGTGCCTTTTCTTGCGCGAAACTTCGGAACGTTCGGCATGCATTTTGGATACGAGATGTTCGATGGCGGAAAACGAAACGCCGAGATCGGCGAACGAAAATCCCAGCTCGCTCAGGCGGAAGAGAATCTCGCCCGAATGAAAGATGAAGTCGAACTGCGAATCCAAACGGTTTACAACAAACGCGAACGCACTCGGGAGATGTTGAAAGTTTCCGAAGAACTTCTGACGCTGCGAACCGAAGTACATCGCGTCGCGGTCCAGCAGCTACAGGAGGGCGCAGCCCTCCCGTCCCAAGTGAACGGGGCCGCCGCCCAAGAACTCTACGCAAAAACCGCGCTACTTCAATCGCAGCTTGATTTCCTCGAAGCCGAAGACGAAATGCTCGAAGCCGAAGGCATGACTCCCTGAGCGGATTTTGTGATGAAAAAACGACCACACAATTCGGGCGTCGAGCGACTTTACCGGTTCCTCTTTGTTCTGTTGATCTTTTGCTTCGGGGTCGCGTGCGCCGCTCGCCTTTGTTTGGCCGCTGAACAAACACAGCATCCGGTACCCAGTGTTCTGAAACCGGAATCTACGCCCGCGGAGACCATCTATCACCTGTCTTTTCTCGTCACCGCCATCAATCTGGCCGTTTTTGTGGTGGTCTTCGGATTGTTGGTGTACGTTCTCGTTCGGTTTGGCCGACGCAGCCAGGATCCGGAGCGCGAGCCCGCGCAAGTTTACGGAAGCACGCAGATCGAACTCGCATGGACGGTGATTCCGGTGTTGATCGTCGTCATCTTGTTTCTGGCGACGGCTCGCGTGATCCACGGCATCCAGGATGCGCGACGACCTGAGTCGGCGGTAGAGGTCACTGCGATTGGCCACCAGTTTTGGTGGGAATTCCGTTACCCGAAGTATGGAGTGGTCACGGCGAACGAACTCCATATTCCAGTCAGTGATCCATCTCAACCAACACCCACGTTTTTGAAATTGCTGTCCGCTGATACCGATCACAGTTTCTGGATACCACAGCTGGCAGGCAAGACCGACCTCATTCCCAATCGCACAAACGAAATGTGGATGGACCCGAGATCCACCGGAATTTACCTCGGACAATGCGCCCAGTACTGCGGGACACAGCACGCAAAAATGCTGCTGCGCGTGACGGTCGAGACGCAAACCGAATTCGACGAATGGATTCGTCGACAACAAAAGCCCGTCACTCCCGCAAGTGTGGAGCTGACGGGACAGCACGTGTTCGAAAGCAACGCTTGCGTGAACTGTCACGCGGTTGCAGGGACGAGTGCAAATGGGCGGTTTGGTCCGGACCTGACCCATCTGATGAGCCGGAGCACGATTGCGTCGGGCGCGTCTGCGAACACAGCGGAGAATTTGCGCATGTGGATCCAGAATCCGGACGCCATCAAGCCTGGTTCCCTGATGCCGGCGATGAAACTGAGTGACTCGGACCTTGATGCACTTGTGCGTTATTTGAGGACACTCGAATAGGCGGGGAGAAGCAGAGAGATGTCATCGGAAGCGATAGCTGTACCCGTTACTACTGAAAGAAGTCGTCCTTGGATGCAGTCGCTCCACGAGTGGGTGATCACGGTTGACCACAAACGACTGGGAATTCTGTACATCGTGCTGGCGCTGTTCTTCCTCGTGATTGGTGGTCTCGAGGCTGCGGTAATTCGCATTCAGCTTCTTCGCCCTCACAACGATTTCGTTTCGCCGCAAGTTTTCAATCGCATGTTCACAATGCACGGCACAACGATGATCTTCTTCGTGGCGATGCCGATATTGTTTGGCTTCGCGAATTATCTTGTGCCGTTGATGATCGGTGCGCGGGACATGGCATTTCCGCGGCTCAACGCATTCAGTTTTTGGCTGACGGCTTTTGGCGGCGCTCTCTTGTACTTCAGTTTTTTGGGGGGAAGCGGACTTTACGGAGCCGGAAATGCGCCAGACGTGGGGTGGTGGGCGTATGCGCCGCTTGCGTCGCGTGCCTTTTCGCCCGGAAATAGTTCCGACTATTGGACGATCTCATTGCTGGTGTCGGGCTTCGGCAGCATAGGCACTGCCATCAATCTGTTCGCCACGATTCTGTGCATGCGCTGTCCCGGCATGAAATTGAGCCGCATGCCGCTGTTCGTGTGGCTCAATTTCGTTATGAGCGGAATGGTTCTGCTCGCAATTACGCCGCTTTCCGCCGCGCAGATCATGTTGTTGATTGACCGCTATGCTGGCGGCCATTTTTTCGACACTCAGGCGGGAGGTTCGGCCACGATTTGGATGCATTTCTTCTGGATCTTCGGTCACCCGGAGGTCTACATTCTGATTATTCCGTGCTTCGGATTTCTTTCTGAAATTATTCCTGTGTTTTCGCGAAAACCCATCTTCGGCTATCCCGTGATGGTTGGCGCGACGATTTGTATCGGGTTTGTGAGCGTAAGCGTTTGGGCGCATCACATGTTCACGATCGGGATGAACTCGTACGCGAACAGCTTTTTCGCCCTGACTACGATGGCGGTCGGTGTGCCGACGGGCATCAAGATTTTCAACTGGATTGGCACCATGTGGGGCGGAAAACTGCGCTTCGACACGCCGATGCTTTTTTGCGTGGGCTTCTTGTTCCAATTTCTGATTGCGGGTCTGACGGGAATCATGCTCGGAACGGCGCCCCTCGATTGGCAATTGGGCGGGTCCTATTTTGTGGTGGCGCATTTCCATTACGTGATCGTGGGGGGAATTCTCTTCGCCATTTTCGCAGCCTTCTACTACTGGTATCCAAAGATGACGGGCAGAATGCTGAACGAGACGCTGGGCAAGATTCACTTCTGGTTGTTCGTCATCGGTTTTCATTTGACGTTTGACGTGATGCACATCCCTGGAATTCTTGGCATGCCGCGCCGCATTTATACGTATGAAGCAGGGCGTGGCTGGGAAATATGGAACCTCATCTCATCCATCGGCGCTTTCATTCAAGCTGTAGCAATCCTTGTCTTCGTTATGAATCTAGTCATTTCCTATTTCCGTGGTTCTCTCGCCGGTAGCGATCCATGGGACGCATGGACGCTTGAGTGGAGTATTAGTTCTCCTCCGTCGTCTTACAACTTCTTAGCGGTTCCGACGGTCGCCAGTCGGCGTCCTTTGTGGGATCGCAAGCACCCGGACGATCCGGACAGTCGCTATGAATAAGAGGACGAAACGATGAGTTCTGCGATCGCCACGCCAAACACGGCATGGGCAATGCCGTACCGGGGCAAGGTCGGTATGGCTTGTCTCATCGCCGCAGAATCCGCGATCTTCACGATTTTCGTCGTCGCGTATCTGTTCTATGTCGGCAAGAGTCTTTCGGGACCAACGCCCAAGGATGTTCTGGAACCACCACTTTTCTATTCCGTTTGTTTGCTCAGCAGTTCGCTAACCATCCATCTTGCGGTGAAGTCCTTTTCTCGAGGGAACGTTCCGCGTTTTCTTGTCTTCTGGTTCTTCACCGTCCTGCTGGGTGGACTCTTTCTATTCGGGACCGCTCGTGAGTGGCACACCCTCATCTACGAGCGCGGATTGAAGATTTCGACGAATCTCTTTGGCACCACCTACTACTCGCTCGTTGGGCTTCACGGCTTTCACGTTTGCGCGGGGTTGCTGATGCTCGGACTCACGCTGCTGCTCGCACTGTTTGGGCAGGTTCGGCATGAGCACACGCCCAAGCTGGACGTGCTGGCGATGTATTGGCATTTCGTTGACGCGGTTTGGGTCGTCGTGTTCACAGTTGTTTACGTCATTGGCCGTTGAGGGAAATCGAATCGCGATGAATGCGAATCAAGCAAATCAAATTGGAGAGCACGAGTTGAAAGCTCCGGCATCAACCGCGTGGCCGATCGTCTTGGCGTTTGGATTCACGCTGATGTTTGCAGGATTGTTGACGAACGCTTCGATTTCAATTCTTGGAGGCGTCCTGGCGTTTTGTGCATCGGCGGGGTGGTTGCGGGAAGTGTTTCCTCAAGAGCACGAGATTTCTGTCGAAGCTGAACAAGAAGACGATGCTGTTGAAACGTCGCGACCGATGGTCGAACGGTTCCCCCTAGCCGAGGCACAGCGGCGGGCGTGGCTTCCGCTCGAAACTTATCCCATCTCAGCCGGATTGCGGGGCGGCATGGTGGGCAGCACCGCCATGGCGATAGTCGCATGCATCTTCGGCTTGCTACACGCCGGAAGTATCTGGTATCCCATCAACCTACTCGCCGCGGTGCTCTATTCGCAATCGCAGTCTCTTTCTGCTGGGCAATTAAACTTCTTCCACGCGAACAGTTTTTTCATCGCGACGTTGCTTCACTTATTTGGCTCCGCGTTGGTAGGGTTGGTGTACGGCGCGATGCTTCCGATGCTTCCTCGGCGTCCGATTCTTCTGGGCGGGCTGATTGCTCCGTTGCTTTGGTCAGGCCTTTTGTGGGCCGTGATGGATCTCGTAAATCCTCTGCTGAGTAAGCATATCGACTGGATTTGGTTTGTTGCCTCGCAGGTGGCCTTCGGCGTGACCGCGGGCCTCGTAGTCATCCGTCAGTCGAGAGTACCAACCCACGAAAATGTGCCGTTTGCAATCCGCGCGGGAGTCGAAGCGCCGGGAATCATGGCATCGCGCAAACAGGGAGACGATTCTCGATGATGCGCCGGCTCTTTTTGCTGCTTGTGGTCACGCAACTCTGTGCATGCGGAACCTCTCCTGGCAAACCGCGCCCGGATACGCAGGTCCTTGCACCTGATCAGGTCTTGGATTTTCCGACGCTGTTCGAACAGAACTGTTCAGGCTGCCACGGCAAAGGTGGCGATGGGGGAGCAGCATTCCCAATCGCGAATCCGACATACATCACGTTGGTGAACCCGGAAGTGCTCCGCAAAACAATCGCTCAAGGCGTCCGAGGCACTCCGATGCCGGCGTTTGCACAAAGTGCAGGTGGAATGCTGACGGATAAGCAAATCGATGTGATTGCCTCCGGTATGCGAGCGCGTTGGATCAAACCGCGAACTGCTTGAGGGCCTCAAAGCGCCCGCGTATGCAAGCACGCTCGGAGGAGACGCTGATCGAGGAGCGGCCGATTACAAGGTGTTCTGTGAATCCTGCCATGGCACAGGCGGCCGGGGAGGACCCAAAGCAAGTTCCATCGTCGAACCGGCTTTTCTTTCACTGACGAGCGATCAGGGATTGCGCACGATCGTCATCCTGGGAAGGCCAGACCTTGACGCGCCGGACTGGCGGGAAACGTTCCTGGTCGCGCGATGTCTGACCAAGAAGTCACGGACATTGTGGCGTGGTTTGTCTAGGCAGCGGCCGCAAAACGCGACGCACTTGAATGCGACATACAAGGGAGTCTTCGAATGTCCGATGAAAATACGCTGTCCCGTCGAAGTCTGTTTATGAAGGTTGGTATTTTTTTTAACGGCAGTGATCGCTCGGCGTTGGGTGTTCCGATTGTGGGCTATGTCCTTTCCTCAATCGTTCGATCGCGTTCGTCGACCTATCTCTCTTGGGTGCCTCTTGGACAAATCAGCGACTTTCCGGAAGGAGAAACGCGGCTGGCTACGTTCAAAAATCCCGAACGTGATGCCGACAGACGGAGAGACAGCGGACATAGCTTGCTGGGTGCGGCAATCGACGGACAAAAGTTTCAAGTCTTTGCCGTGAATTGCGCGCATCTTGGATGCCCGGTCAGGTGGTTTCCCCAGTCGGGTCTGTTTATGTGCCCCTGCCACGGCGGCGCATATTACAGGACGGCTCCCGCGCTTCGGGTCCGCCGGAACGAGGGCTGTTTGAATATCCGTTCAAATTGAAAACGGCAACTCATTCATTCAAGCGGGCGAACTGCCCACGCCGGGAGCGAGCGCCACGCTCCAGAAAGAAGCCCCCATGCGCCTGATCGGCCATATCGGGCAGTGGTTCGACAAGCGTCTGCAGTTGGCAGCGCCAGTTCGCGAGGCCGTAGGGCATCCAATTCCAAAAACACGGCGAGTTGGTTTTACGTTTTTGGAAGCGCCGCACTGACTGTGTTTATGCTCCAGATTGTTACCGGAATTCTTTTGGCGATGGTCTATGTTCCTTCGGGGGCGGAGGCATGGAGCAGTCTGCAATCGCTGAATCACGATGTCACTTTCGGATGGTTCATCCGGGCATTGCATGGCTGGGGATCGAATTTCATGGTCGCCATCGTGCTGATCCACATGGTGCAGGTTTTTCTTTTCGGGGCCTACAAATTCCCACGCGAACTGACTTGGATTGTCGGTGTGTTTTTGTTGCTGATGACGCTCGGCATGGCGTTCAGCGGGCAGGTTTTGCGATTCGATCAGGACGCCTATTGGGGACTGGGCATCGGAGCGTCGATTGCGAGCCACGTTCCGCGTGATCGGCCCTGCAGCTGTAAAGATTATGCTGGGCGGTCCGATCATTGCGGGAGCGACCCTGTCGCGGTTTTTTGCGTTGCACGTTTTCATAATCCCAGTGATGCTCGTCGCTTTTGTCGGTTTGCACCTGCTGATGGTGCTGAAACTTGGAATCAATGAATGGCCGATGCCGGGCAGGTTGGTTCGCAAATCGACTTACGAAGCTGAATACCACGAGTTGACAAAGAAAGACGGCGCACCTTTTTTTCCGTACGCGATTTGGAAAGACATTTTCTTCGCGGCTTTCGTATTGGCTGCAGTCGCGGCTTGCGCTTGCTACTTCGGTCCGTTCGGTCCCACGGGCAGACCCGACCCGACAATCATCCAAACGGCTCCGCGGCCGGACTATTTCTTTTTGTGGCTATATGCGTTGCTCTCGCTTTTGCCGCCTTCGCTTGAAACACCGGCTTTGTTAATTGGCCCCGTGCTTGTAATCCTGGCGCTGGTTCTGCTGCCTTTTATTTCAGGGGAAGGAGAAAAGAGTTGGCGTCGGAGGCCAATTGCAGTGCTCACCGTCTTGCTGACCGCAGTAGCGCTCGGAACCCTGACGCATCTCTCGGGATTCACGCCCTGGAGCCCGCACATGAATGCCTGGAGCGGCGATCCGATTCCCAAAGAGTTCTTGCACGGTCGCACGGCGCTGGAGCGAACGGGCGCGCTCGTTTTCCAAGAAAAGCAGTGCCGCAACTGTCACTCGCTGGGGGAGGCGGGAGGACAAAGAGGCCCTGCGCTCGATCGGGTGGCAACGCGTCTCACCCCGGATCAACTGGTCCGGCAGGTGATTCAGGGAGGAGGAAACATGCCGGCGTATGGTAAGAGCCTAAGCCCGGCGGAAACTACTGCGTTGGTGTCATTCCTTTCGACTCTTCATCCCGCTGACCAACCCGCAGCCCGCGATGCTTCACGCGATTTGGCCGGCAGCCAATCGCGACCGGTTGGAGATTCACTTCCTCCCACGCATCCATGAGTGGTTTATCCGCACTATTGGCCTCGCTAAGCTTGGGAATTTCAATTGTGTATTTTCGCGGATGGCGAAAGCTCCGCGTCCATCCCGGTGGTTCCATTCGTCCATGGCGAAGCATCTGCTTTCCGTGCGGGTTGTTACTCATCTGGCTAGCGACGAGTTCGACCTTGGCAACCCTCGACGACGAACTGCTGACGGCCCACATGGTGCAGCACCTGTTGTTAATGAGTGTCGCGCCGTTTCTGATTTTGTGGAGCAGACCCAAAATGCCTCTGCTACTCGGGCTGCGGGTGCGTTTCGTGCGCTCGGTGTTCGGACCGATTTCTCGCACCCAACTTGCGCATTTCGTCTCCGGCCTATGGGGGCGCCCACTATTTTGCTGGGTCGTTTCGATCGGCGTCTTGATTTTCTGGCATGTTCCGTTTTTCTTTACCGCCGCTCTTCATTTTGAATTCTGGCATGTTGTGGAGCATAGTTCCTTTTTAGCAGCCGGGTTTCTTTTCTGGTCGCCTCTCGTTTCGTCGGACAATAGGCACGAATCGAAGACGTGGTCGTTGGTTCTGTATCTCTTTCTCGCGACGTTGCCCTGCGACATCCTTTCCGGCTTTCTCGTGTTCTGCGACCGCGTCGTATATTCCGTTTATCTGCCGCGACGGCATTTCCCCGGCTGTACCGCACTTTCCGATCAGCAATGCGCGGGGGCGCTGATGTGGACGTGCATTACCATCCTGTACCTGGTTCCGGCCGCCGCGTTGACGATCCGCCTACTCGGTGTAAGGACCGTGGGCGCGGAGAGCGTAATTCGGCCCGAAAGTTAAGTCGGGCTCACTTCTTTAGCAGCGACCGCGACGGCTGCCATTCGAAAAATTTCTAAAGTTCGCCAAATGGCGAACCTTCGCCATTTCGTCAAAAACCGGAACGCTAAATTCAATACTGCCAACGGTCGGGATTGGCTACAGGGTTGCGTTATAACCAAATGAAGCACTACGAGATGTGGAATGGAGCAAATCAGTGGTCGGGCTGAAGTTGGTTACCCGGCCTATTGCCTTCAGGCGTCGCGGTCGAAAGTTCGTGGGAGTGTGCATGTTCAGAATTCGGAAGGCCCGGAACGGGGAGGTCACCCTCTCCCTAAGCGGTCGAATTGAAGTCAATGACTTGGTGGAGATCCAGCAACAGATGACTCAGGAAGCCACGATGGGCTCAGTTGTTTTGGATTTGAAAGACGTTACCTTGGTTAACGAGGGCGTGGTCGAATTTCTCGTGCGATGTGAAGCCAACAATATTTCCCTTCGAGGTTGCCCCAGTTACATTCGCCAGTGGATGGAGCAGTTGAAGGAAGCGACGATGTCAGTCAAGCGGTGACCGTATTCCGGGCAACGTGCGGCGGGTCGGAGGTATCTCGTGAGCGTGAACTTAGTTGTGGCCAAACCGAACGCGACCAATGATGTTTCCGATTCTGCGATTCGTGAACAGCTCATACGGATGCTCGATAGCCCAATCTTTGTACACTCGCATCGGCTGAGCCGTTTTCTTCGCTTCACCGTCGAGACGACTTTGGCTGGCCAAGCCGAGATACTAAAGGAATATGTGATCGGGACCGAGGTCTATGACCGCAAGCCGCCCTATCACCCGAGTGCGGATTCCATCGTTCGGAGTGAAGCGCGTAGACTCCGAAATAAGCTAAAGCAATACTATGAATCCGCCGGTAAGGACGATCCGGTCTTCATTTATTACCGTACCGGAGGCTACGCGCCGGTATTTCGATTACAGCGTAAGAATTGCAATCGTACAGAAACTAGCCGAACATTGGACGATATGATTGTTGAGAGCTTGGTCGCCCACGGCCTCAACTTTCCTGCTGCTACTAACGAGCTTGATGTCCGGATCATTTTCGAAGGAACACTGCGGGTATCACATCCTGGTTCCACCTCATATGTATTGACGGACGTGCGGTCCGGTTCGAAGTCCGCGAAGCGGAATAGCATTCGCACGGCCGTTTGAACCCACAAATACGGTCAGAAGGTTTGCGCTAAGTTGGGAATTCTGGGATAAATGTCCGGATGTCTGCTGGTGAGATAATGTCCCGCATACAGTGGATTTCACGCCTCTAGGTGTATGATTCGCAGCATGCCTTCTCAGAGATCGACATTCGACTCGTTAGATATTGAAGTGCTTGTCGATTCGATTCCTGCTCTGATACACACCGCTAGACCCGACGGTCATCTCGATTATTTCAATAAACCCTGGCTGGAGTATTTGGGAGTCACTCTGGATAAAGTGACCGGGTGGAATTGGACAACATTCATTCACCCTGAGGATCTCGAAGGGATCTTGACCAAGTGGCGAGCTTGTCTCGCGACGGGAGAAACCTTCGAGCACGAAACTCGCGTCCTTCGGGCGAATGGGGAATATCGGTGGATGTTCCACCGGAAAGTGCCACTTCGCGATGTAAACGGCAACATCGTCAAGTGGTACGGATCCAGTCTGGATTTCGACGAGCGCAAGGCGGCGGAAGCGCAACTCCGCTTAAACGCAGAGGAATTGCAACGGAGCGAGTACTATCTTGCCGAAGGTCAGCGTCTCGCCCATACGGGAAGCTGGGCCTTCAATGAGGATGGCTTCTACTATTGGTCTCCCGAATTGTTTCGGATGCACGGACTTGACCCGGCCAGCAAACCGCCCAGCGTTCAAGAATACCTAACTCGTATCCACCCACAGGATCGCGAGCCCATGGCAGGCCTGATCAAGGGCATTTTGGCGGACAGTTTGCCGTTTGATGCTACGAAGCGCATCGTGCGTGCCGATGGGAAGATCCGGTATATTCGCTGCGTCGGTGCTGCGCTTGGCGAGAACCAAAGCTTAAAGCAGTACGTAGGGAGCGCGCTGGACGTCACGGAACATGAGCTTCTGACGCAGGAGCTTCGTCGGCGTGAAGCGTATCTGGCGGAAGCGCAAAGGCTCAGTCAAACGGGGAGCTTTGGCTGGAAACCTGAAACGGGCGAGATTGTCTGGTCCGATGAAACGTACCGGATTTTCGAGTACGACCCCTCCGTGAAACCGACTATAGAAATGATATTACAACGTGCGCATCCAGAGGACCGTGCAGTTGCGAGCCAATTTATCGAGGACGCATCTAAGAACGAAAGAGACTTCGAACACGAACATCGCTTGGTTATGCCGCGCGGGATAATTAAGCACATCCAAGTGCGAGCTCACGCCCTTCGCGATTTATCGGGCACCATCGAATTTGTCGGAGCTGTGACCGACGTGAGTGAACGGCGCCAAGCCGAGGCTAATAGTCGCGAACAGGAAGCAGAACTCCGACAGATTCTTGATCTCACGCCCCAGCTTATTGTGGTATTCGGGCCGAAGCGTGAAAGACTCTATGCAAATCGTACGACTCTCAACTACCTCGGCGTCGGTCTCGGCGAATGGCAGCAGAAGAGTTTTGCCTCTGATGTTCATCCTGACGATTGGGAACGGATCAGGACGTCCGTAGACCAGTCTTTAGCAAATGGCAGCGCCGAAGAATTCGAGCTGCGATTGCGCAAACGTGATGGAAGTTATCGCTGGTTTTTCGTTCACTACAGTCCAATACGCGACGACAAGGGACAAACTACTCGGTGGTATATAGCCGGCACGGATATCGAAGAGCGCAAGCAGACAGAAGAGAGACTCCGTCAGGAAAACGTATCTCTGCGTGAAGAAATCGACAAAGCTTCGATGTTTGAAGAGATCGTGGGCACATCTCCCGCATTAAAAAATGTCCTCTCGCTTATTTCTAAAGTCGCACGGAGTGATTCCACTGTTCTCGTTACCGGTGAAACAGGAACTGGGAAAGAACTGGTTGCGCGAGCAATCCATCGACGTTCAGACCGCGCTTCTGGTGCATTCGTCGGCGTGAACTGCGCCGCAATTCCTCGTGACCTTATTGCTTCGGAGTTGTTTGGCCATGAAAAGGGTGCCTTCACGGGCGCTACTCAACAGCGTCTGGGACGGTTTGAACTTGCGAATGGGGGAACGATCTTCCTCGACGAAGTAGGAGAATTGACTGCCGAAACTCAAGTGGCTCTGCTTCGTGTCCTGCAAGAGCATGAGTTCGAGCGTGTTGGCGGCAATCGCCGGATCCGCGCTGACGTAAGAGTGATTGCGGCCACCAATCGCGACTTGCAGGCCGCGATCGGCGCCGGATCGTTCCGAAGTGATTTGTACTATCGGCTGCATGTATTTCCCATAGCGATTCCTTCTCTTCGGGATAGAAGAACTGACATTCCGTTGCTAGTGGAATATTTTGTCGATCGCTACGCGCGAAAAGCTGGCAAGAAGGTAAAACGTGTCAGCAAGAAGACGCTGGAATTGCTACAGACTTATCCCTGGCCGGGAAACATCCGCGAATTGCAGAACGTCATCGAGCGTTCGATGATCCTTTGCGATACAGAAACTTTCTCGATCGAGGACAATTGGCTACCGCAGCCGGTATCTCCAGAGACAAAACAGCAAGTTGAACTTCCTCGAAAACTTCTCGTGCAAGAGAAGGAGATGATTGAGGCTGCACTGAAAGATACCGGGGGCCGTGTGTCAGGGCCCGCGGGCGCTGCTGTGAAGCTGGGTATACCGCGATCTACTCTGGAATCGAAAATTCGGTCGCTTAGAATCAATAAGAATCGCTTCAGGCTTACTCCGGGGACTTGATGTCGTCCAATTCCAACAAGTTGATCGTACGTGCGCCTACCTCTCCAAAGTGGACAGGTTAATTTTCCTCAATAGGCGCACATACTGTCGAGTAGCCGCTCGAGTTGTTCAGCCGGGGAGTTGCTTCGTTTCGATCAAAGCGTAATCGTCCTTGTGCCATTCATCTTCGGAGCTTGGCGTACTCGGCTTTGGCTTGCTGGTAGACGGGAACGTCAGGATCGGCGGTCTTCCACAAATCCAAAAAAATCTCGTAGGACTTCCGCGCTGCGGCTTCATTGCCCATCATTATCTGGGCGCGTCCAAGCTGTAGCTGGGCCATTGGGCCAGCGATAGACTCCAGGCACAAGCCTGGATTATCGAGCAGCTTCTGGAACTCTCCCGCCGCTGATCGGCCATCACCCGACTCCATGTAGGCCAGGCCACGGATATAGGCTGGGTATAGATAATCGAACGAATGAGTGTCCGCGATGTCGTAGGGGACGGTGCCGCGGAGCAGATCAATGGCGGCGACGGGATCGTGCTGTTGCAACCTGATCGCGGCACGAACTGTGGGAACCAGATATCTCTGAACGATAGTGTCCAAAGGCGCTTCCTTGGTGACCTCGTCTGCGAGTTGGTTGGCTTCCTCGGTTCTCCCCGAGCGGGCGAGCGAAAGTGCCAAAACCATTTTCCTGTTTCGCTCCAATTTGCTCCGAAGCGCCTGGTCCTGGATCTTGCTCGCTTGGATGACCCTGCCCGCCTCTGCACTCTGGAGGGCCGAAAAAACTAGGCCCGTAGAAATATCTTCCGGGTCTGATGACAGCTTCGACGCCTGCACTTGTAGGCGATCTGAGGAATCAAAATGCCCCTCCTGGCCCTCAAATCTTGATCGCTCGCGCATGAACGCGATTCGGTTAGGGCCACGCTCTTCGTCATGGTAGATCCGGTCGAAAGTGCTCCGATCACCTTCCATAAATGCCAGTCGCAGTCTTTGGATCCTCAGTTCGAGATTGTCATATTTGAGGGCCTCGGCTTGAGTTAGCCAGGAGCTCGCCTCTTTGAACCTACTAGCGATGATGTTGGCTTGGGCTGCGAAGGCAAAATGGATTGGACTTGGCCCCAGCCGCGCCATCTCATCTTCGGCGGCAGCCGCACTATCGAGTTGGCCGAGCTGAATCAGTGTGTTGGCCAGATTTCGATGAAAAAAGACATCGCGGGGATACAGTTCCAACGCCCGGCGTGAAATGGAATAGGCTTTGTCGAGTTCCCCGGTTACATTGCTGTAGTAGATAAGCTCGATATTGAGCCGGTTCTTTTCCGTCATTCGGTCACGCAATTCGTAGGCGCGCGCAAAGGCAGCTGTCATCAGATCGTGGCGGCCGAGAGTTCCCTGAGCCGAGCCAATCGCTTGGTAGGTAATCGCAAAGTTGGGGTCAAGTTCTAAAGCTCGCTGATAGAGTTTGAGCGCTCCCTCAGCGTCGCCAGCGAGGTAGAGTCTGTTACCTTGAGCGTCGGCTTGCAAAGCCTCGAGCGAACTACTGAGCGCCTTTTCCAGCGGTTGATTGAAACGAGTCAGTGAATCCGCGGGCTCTCCTAGCTTCGCGCGAAGGCGTGCCGCTGTTATCCCGAATTCGTGTATGACTTCATTCCGACTGCCGATTTCCGTTTGCTCTGCAGCCAAGATTGTCCCCGAACCGCAGTCGACCGCCTTCATTTGCAAACGGTAGCGATTGCCTGAGTCGGCGATCGATTGGTTGATGACCACCTTGCTGCTGGTTTTGCCGCAGATTTGCAGTGCTACATCAGGCGTCAGCTTTGTAGTCGGTGGGAGACTAAGTTGCCCCAACGTGCCGGAGACTTTGTCCGTGCCCAGAATGTTCAGATACGGCGTTTGCCCCATTTCATGACGCAAAGCGGTGTTTAATGCGTCGTCGAACACGGGATCACTGCTCCCATTTGTGACGTCTGCGAAAACAATGGTATCCGAAGCGGAGAGCCTCACGCGGTGGCGGAAGCTCCAGAACAACCAGCACCCCACAGCAGCAAGGACGATTACCCCGGCTACTACGGACAACTTGCGCGAGCCGGGACGAGCTGGCAGTGGCTCGGCAACCTGTTCTCTGGTTGAGAAATCCGCGGAGTGCGCATCTGTTTGTAAAGTTTCAGTCGCAGCAGTCGGGAGAGTGGCAGGATTTGCAATATCTTCCATTTCGCCGGCAACAGTGACACGCCCTGTGAACTGATATCCCTTTCGAGCGATGGTCACGATCAGCCGGCCGTCTTCCGAGTTGTCTCCCAGCGCCTTGCGCAGATGGGAGATGTATTGGGTCAGATTTCCCTCTTCCACAAAGGTGTCGCCCCACACGGCTTCCAGCAATTCTTCTTTGGTGACCAGACGGTTGGGGTTCTCAGCGAGATAGAGAAGAACGTCGAAAGCCTTAGGAGTCAGAGAAACCTGTGAATCCTCACGAAACAACGTGCGCCTGGATGGATTCATCACAAACTGACTGAAACGGTAGAAGTTGGCCATAGGAATTGGCTAGCTTATAAGGCTATTCATAGTTTTTCATCTTTTTTCAGAGTTTTCCGAAGGACTTCCCAAAGCGCCCCCTTCAGAATCCGCCCTCGACCCTCTATTGAATCGGGAAAATAAGCCGACCGATCCAATGAGAGTCTGCGTTTCGGCGAGTCTCAGTCCCGCCGTACTACGCTTGCAACGGGAAGGGTCCTTCTTCGTTGTTGCAGCAAGAAGCGTTGCCTAATGGAATCCAGAGAGGTCGAAGGTGAATCTATGGCCAGTCAAAGCAGAATTTTCCCGGAAAAGCCTTCTCATGCTGAGGGGAACACCTCGCAGATTAGCCAGGAAGCGATTCGCGAAGAACTCTCGCGCATCCTAGCGAGCTCCGTCTTCGTTCAATCAGATCGGCTAGGACGATTTCTCCGCTATACGGTTGAAACAACCTTGGCAGGGAATGCGTCGACCCTGAAGGAGTACGTGATCGGCACAGAAGTATACGAACGAAAACCCCCTTACCATCCGAGCCTTGACTCCATTGTTCGCAGTGAGGCGCGGAGGCTTCGCAACAAGCTGAAGCAATACTACGAGTCAGAAGGAAAGAATGATTCTGTTTTTATTTACTATCGCCTTGGTAGCTATGTGCCTGCCTTTCGACGCAGCGACAATCAGGAGTGCGCAGGCATGCTGATGGATCGCACGCTGAAAGAGTTCCTGACCGAGCAACATGTCGCAAAAACAGTGCGGCCTCGTTCAAAGTCTGAAGAAATCAAGGTGCAGATCGTTTTCGAAGGGACGGTACGCATACTGCACTCAAGAGCAGAATCTGCAGGACCGACAGAATCGAGCTTTGGCCCCAGCGTCGCGAAGCGGATCCAAGGCCGGAAGATCGTTGGTATATCATTGGCGAACCTCAACCGAGACTGACCGACCACACTAGACTAAAAAGACGGAAGGGGAGAACGCACTGTGAGCAATCCGATTCTCGTCGTGACCACTCATCACGTTAAAGAAGTGGAGGAGCGAATTGACCACACTTACTCCCCTCGACGTAATCCAAACGAAGCTCCATTCAGTCGCGAAGCTCTGCTTTCAGCATCGGATGGAGCGGACGCCCTTTTCATCACCCCCGCTGACAGACTCGACTCGGAGTTTTTCAAAAGCGTCTCGCCTTCGGTAAAAGTGATTGCGACTTTCTCCGTGGGATTTGAACACATCGATTTGGCATCTGCTGCCCGCAGAAAAATCGCGATAGCCTATACTCCCGGCATCAACAGCGAGGCTACGGCTGACATCGCAATGTTACTAATGCTCGGGGCTTCAAGGCGGGCCTATGAGGCGCAAGAAATCCTCCGCACTGGAGCGTGGATGCCGACGAGTCCTAACGTCATGCTGGGCTGGCAGGTGGGAGGAAAAGTCTTAGGGGTTTTTGGAATGGGACGCGTGGGGCAAGCCGTAGCAAAACGGGCGCGGGGCTTTGGAATGAAGATCCACTATTCCAATTCCTCACGATTGCCCGTGGAAGTGGTTGGCGACGCCGTATTTCACGAACGTTCACGAGATTTACTTCATGAAAGTCAGTTCCTAAGTTTGCATGCTCCCGAGACACCTGAGACCCATCACTTCCTGAACGCCGAAACAATCAACCTTTTACCAAAGGGTTCAATCATCGTGAACACGGCCCGCGGTGGACTGGTTGTGGACGAAGATTTAATCGCTGCGCTAAAAAGTGGCCAGATCGCAGCGGCTGGCCTGGATGTATTTGAAGGCGAACCAAAACTGCATCCGGGATATCTTGATCTGAAAAACACATTCCTCTTGCCCCACATAGGCAGCGCCACGATCGAAACGCGCACCGCAATGGGGATACACGCTCTCGACAACATTGATGCGGTGCTTGCCGGTAAACCCGCGCCCTCGCTCGTGCCAATCAAGACTTGAAAGTGTGAATTGCGAGTCGATGAATGCAGGCATGTGGCCCGTCACGTGAAGGATTGAATCAGGGCCGACTTGGAACTCCGCGAATTGAACTTTTCAGAATTTTAAGAGAAATGTGGATTTCGCGATGCTGCCGCCTAGCTGCTCGCTTAGTCATTGCGTAGGTGTACGGCTTGCTGTCAGGACAACTCGGCGTCTGCGGCAAAGCGCAGCGCGAGGACGGAGTTTTTGGTGGCAAATTGAATCAATCCGGCAAGAGCGCGGGCTGCCCATGTTCGGCGAGAGCTTCACAAAATAGGGAGAGATCTCACAGGTAAACACGAAATTCTGCTGAACAGTTGCTGAACAATAGACTGCAAATGGGGTGTTTTGGTGCGACT
>CAWAPX010000004.1:0-3330 GCA_963784015.1 uncultured Acidobacteriota bacterium | reverse complement strand
ATGTTCCAAAAAAGTTTCGACGTGACCGAGGAATAACGTATCTCCCGTCCCTCCGTCTCCAAACCATCGGGAGGGTGGACCACCGACGGCAGGCCTATGTGAAGTTCGCCCAGGCTCTGATTAGGGGCGCGGATAATGACCGGTTATGTTATGTGTTGTTTTAGCTAGGCAGGTGGAAATCGGCGGCGGGCCGCGCGACTTCCACCCAAGCGCTATCTTAGCGTCTTTCTCCATCATGTTCATGGTCATGATCATCCGGCTTGTGGGGCAAGCGAACGACGCCGTGGATGGGGAAGCTTCCGAAATGCTTAATCGCGGGGGCACCGGTTTGGAACGTCATGGTCATGTTTGAATAGGTGACCTCCGTGCCTCCGGTGATACAGACCTGAAGCGGGGATAGGGTGATAACCCCGGTGGGTGGTTTCTGAAATGGGGCTGCGGTCCCGTTGCCGGTAATGTCGGCTTCGCCTGTGAGCACGAAACGGGGTGTGGTCGCGGGGCTGTCACTGGGGCAGAGGGCGAGGTCCGTCGGATCATAGCTGACGGTGGCATCCGTCATAGTGAGATGGTGAGTATGAGGATTGCGTAAGCCTGGATTGTCAACCGTAGGGCTAAGGGTGGGGGCAGGGGGCGTAACCGGGGGAGTGGGGTTTGCCAGAACCCAATAGTCGGGATGCTCCATGGTCATAACGACTGAGAAATCTGCTTTACCGTCTCTTTTTAGCTTTAGCGACCAAGTAGCATGCATTTCCCAGGGTCCACCAATGCCTGTCGCGGCGGTATAGTCATTGAGGATGCCGCTGAAATGATCGGGCGTGGGAGCTTGGGACTGAGCGCTGGCAGTAACTGCCAGCACCCCGATTACGAAGGTTCGTACTGCCCACGGAAAAGCCTTGTTTTTCATGAGAAGCCTCCAAATTTGAGATTTGTGTCTTTATTTCTTGAAGCTCCTCGGGCCGTTGGAAACGTCAGGGCGCGAGCGGGAGAGTTACAGCTCAAGAACTGCGCTTCGGCGATTTCACGCTTGAGTCGCGCATACACAATCGAACGGCTCGAAGGGCATCGTCAAACGGCAATGGGCTGATTTGCGACCCATTTCTCTACTTGCCGTCGAATGCCGTGCTTTGCCGTGGCCGGGCCGGTCAGACGGGGGTACAATTCGGCTCCCCGGGCTCGTGACAGCCGCGAACCTAACAGGAGAGCGCGATGGGTGAACCATCCTCTGGCACGCCGCCTTCTGTGAGTCCAACTGAAGACCGGCTGGATTCGTGGAAGGAAATTGCTGGATACCTCAACCGCGACGTGACGACGGTCCAACGGTGGGAAAAGCGGGAGAAGATGCCCGTTCACCGGCACGTGCATGACAGGATGGGGTCGGTTTACGCTTCCCGGGCAGAGTTGGATGCATGGGTGCGCAGCAGGAATCTTCAGACAACGCCGGAGAACGATGTACCTTCATCCAATCCCCCGGTACTGCCTCCACGCGCGGAGTTAGTGACCTCTCTAACGAAATGGAAGTTCATCCTGCCGCTTGCAATAGCGGGAGTTGTATTAGTGATTGGCGTGAGCCTGTGGTTATGGCGGACGGAATACTTTTGGCGAAATCCCATCTCTAACGCGCGATTCCAGACGGTCACGGACTTTGATGGAGTGCAAGAAGCTGCTGCGGTGTCACGCGACGGTCAGTTCGTGGCGTTTTTATCGGACCGGGATGGACAGATGGACGTCTGGGTTACACAAGTGGGCTCTGGACAGTTCCACAACTTGACTCACGGGAGCGCGCCGGAACTCGTCAACCCCTCGATCCGCACGCTGGGATTCTCGCCTGATGGAACTTTCGTTACGTTTTGGGTTCGCAGACCAAGCACCTCGAACGGCGGCGAAATCGGCATCTGGGCAGTGCCTACGCTGGGTGGATCGCCGAAGCCTTACCTGGAAGGCGTGGCCGAATTCGACTGGTCGCATGATGGCTCCCGACTTGCGTACCACACACCAGGACCTGGAGATCCTCTCTTCGTTTCAAACGACAGCCGGCGATCGGAAGGCCGCCCCATTTTCACTGCGCCTAACGGGCTCCATAGTCATTTTCCGCTGTGGGCACCCGATGCGGCATTTATCTACTTCGTGCAGGGTTCGCTCCCGGACAAACTAGACATCTGGCGAATCACACCGGCTGGTGGAACTCCCGAACGGATCACTTCGCAAGCGGGGCGCGTGAGTTATCCGATCGTATTTGATCGACGAACGATGCTTTACCTCGCGAACGATAGCGATGGTTTGGGGCCGTGGCTCTACAGCGTGGACGTCGAGCGTCGCATTCCCCACCGGTTGACCTTCGGCGTTGACCGGTACACGTCGCTAGCGGCCAGCGCGGACGGTCGCCGTCTCGTTGCCACACTCGCAAGTCCGAAGACAACGTTGTGGCGCTTGCGGATCGCTGATTCACCCGTCGAGGTGCCGGCGGCGGCTCGAATTTCCCTGACGACCAGCACAGGGTCTTCCCCGCGATTGGGTCCAAATTATCTTCTGTATGTTTCCACGACCGGCACGAGCGAGAGTATCTGGAAGCTGGCGAACGGAACGGACATGGAGTTGTGGAGTGGTCAGGGAGCGCGAGTCTTAGGCGGCCCGACAATTTCTTCCGATGGCAAATACATCGCGTTCTCGGTCCGGCAGCACGGGCAGACGAGCTTGTACGTGATGCAAGCTGACGGGACGAACGCGCGGATTGTTGCCGATTCGCTCGACTTGCAGGGCGCACCCGCGTGGACGCCGGACGGCCAATCGATCACCACGGCGGCGGCCGACCATGGCATCCCACATCTCTACCGAGTGCCGGTCGACGGCGGCCCGCCCGGAGTTTTTGTGCAGGATTATTCGGTCGACCCTGCGTGGTCACCTGACGGCGGCTTCGTTGTTTATTCGGGACCCGACATCGGCACTACATTTTCGGTGAAAGCTGTCACGGCTTCGGCCGTACCGCATCCCTTGCCCGACCTTACGCTGACTCGGGGCGCTCGACGCTTGGCATTCCTGCCTGGAGGAAGGGCGCTGGTGTTGTTGCGAGGAGAGATTCAACATAAGAATCTCTGGCTGATCGACCTGGAGACGGGCACGGAGCGGCAGTTGACTAATCTCGCTCCCGATTTCGACGTTCGCGACTTCGATATTTCGCCAGACGGCCGCGACATTGTTCTCGAACGAGTGCAGGAGCACTCGGAAGTGGTGCTGCTGGATCTCCCACGGCCATAATCTGGAACGTCGAGCCTTGCCTCTCGAAAAAGTTGCCGAAATTTGAAGCGGCGATGTTTTTCACTGCGAGGCCGGGCT
>CAWAPX010000003.1:0-287886 GCA_963784015.1 uncultured Acidobacteriota bacterium | reverse complement strand
CCGACAAGCAGGACCAGGCTGACGGCAATTTCGGCAATTGCCAGCGAATTGCGCAACCGCGCATGGGCTGAACTGGTGCCGCCCCTTGACTCATCCTTTAGACCTTCGTTCATGGAGGCTTTTGAAGCCGCCAAAGCCGGGGCCAGTCCGAAAAGTAGGCCCGTTGCAATGGTGACACCGCAGAGGAATGCTAAAACTGGGAAATCCGCACCGGCAGTGCGCAGATACGGCGCGGCCTGCAGCATGGATTCAGGTATGGCTGCGATAAGAACGTTGACTCCCCATTGCGCTGCAATGGCGCCGGCAACTGCGCCCAGCGACGACAGCAATAAACTCTCGGTAAGCAGTAGCCACACCAAATCGCTACGTGTGGCGCCCAAGCTCGACCTGATGGCAAATTCCTTGCGACGGCTGATCGATCGCGTCAGCAGAAGATTGGCGACGTTCGCGCAGGCGATCAGCAAAACAAGGCTGACAGCGCCCAGTAACACCAGCAGCAGAGGGCGAACTTGTCCGACGATGCGTTTGCGTAAATCCGCCATCAAGAAAACCATCGCGGCATTTTCGGTTGGATGGGCTTGCATGAGCTGCGCGTTGATACCTTGCATTTCCGCAAATGCTCGCTTGGACGGAACGTCGGGCCCCAGGCGCCCGATGACGCTGAACCAGCGTAGGCTTCGTCGCGATCCCAAATCGCCTGCCGGATGCAACGGTACCCAAAGCGGGGCGGAATTAGCGGGTGCAAATTCAAAATCGCTGGGAAGCACGCCGACGATCGTGACCGGCTTGCTGTCCAAGCGAATCGTGGTGCCGACGATGTTGGGGTTAGCGCCGAATTCGCTACGCCAGAATGCGTGGCTGAGAATTGCAACGTGCGGTCCATCCGGCTGGTCTTCTCGATCCAGAAAATCGCGGCCTAACGCAGGCTTCACGCCAAGAGTGGCAAAAAAATTCGGTGTTGCTTGCGCCGCCTGCGCTGAGCCGGGGCTCCTCACCGGTATCCAGAATGAATGCGTCCCCGCTGTAACCCGCAAGGGCCGCAAAGCTTTTGGCGGAATGCTTCCAGTCCAGGAAGTCTGGGTATGAGCACTGCGCTATGTTGATAGCTGGGGCCTGGTCGCGCGACTCACCGAGAAAGAACAGTTCCTGCGCGTTGCGATACGGAAGTGGACGAAGCAGGGCGGAGTAGACCACCGAGAAAATGGCGGTATTTGCGCCGACGCCCAGTGCCAGCGTCAGAACAATGACGCCGGTGAGACCTAGATGCTTACGAAATGAGCGAACCGCGTATAACACATTCTGCTTGAGCACCGGCAGACCTCCTGCAAGGTCTGGAAAGACGCGAGCAAGTCTCGCACCGTTGTTTCATCGTGGAACTCGTTTGCTACTAGTCAGATAGCCGCGCTCACCGACAGACCACGTCCCTGTTCGTGACTGCTTTTGGGACGCCTGAGCGTGAAACCGATCACGATGCAGCTCGCTTGAGCCCAGATTAATGCTGCCAGCTCAACCGGTCGGCGCAGCATTTGCGCGAAGTTTACTCGCAGGAGTCAGAAAACCTAGAGTATTTCGGGCCCGCTGATTTAGGCGCAGCGCTATCTTGTCCATGTCGGAAATCCGGAAATAGTTGCTGGCATACCGCCCAGTCAGAGTGCGGGAAGGCTTGAAGTGCTTGTTGCTGAACTCTTGCTGAACTTTAGACTGCAAATGGGTGTATTTCAGTGCAACTGAGGAGAATGTAACGCGCAAAAAAAATGAAAATCGGCCTGTGCGAACGGGTCAGGGTGAATTGGAAAACCGGCGCCCCCGCACCAAATGACGTGATCATTGTCATTTCCTAGAACCGAACTTCTGGCCTGAATGACTTCCGGTTAGCCGGTAACACGGGAACAACAGATCACTTCCCACAAGCCGACTTCCCAGACGTATCCGCACGATGCCCAACTGGATTACTTCCGAATCACCGACAACCCACCCAGAATCTCACCTTTCGCTTCCGAACGCCTTTTGAAGTGACGGGAGCCGAGGCACTTGATCCCTTGACAGCGGCTGCTAACCATCCGACACTCGCATAGTCTAATTATGTCATGGGTGATCCTTTGCACCGAGACGAGATTCCTCCTGGAACACTTTATCTCCTGATCTTGAAAACTTTGGCGCGCTCCGGCGAGATGCATGGATATGAGATCGCCAATTCCATTCAGCGGATATCGGATGACGTTCTCCAAGTCGAAGAAGGCTCGTTGTACCCGGCTTTGCAGCGGATGCTCATCAAGGGATGGGTGATCGCTAAGTGGGGCACGACGGCTGGCAACCGCCGCGCTCGTTACTACCAGCTGACTGCAGCAGGCCGCAAACATTTGCCGTCGAGATGTCGCAGTTCGTACGCGTCATTGGCGCCATCACGCGTGTGATTGAAGCGGTCTGAAAGGAGTTTTGTCATGAACTGGCTGCGCGAAGTCGCAAGACGACTCCGGATGCTCGTGCATCGGCGCCAATTCGATGCGGACCTCGAAGAAGAGATGCAGCTGCATTTGGAGTTGCGACAGCAGGAACAGCTCGAGTCGGGCATGACCGCAGACTCTGCTCGGGCCGCCGCCCGGCGTCGGTTTGGCAACGTAACTACGCTCAGGGAGAAGAGTCACATGGCGTGGGGCTGGGAATGGTTCGAGAACCTCGTGCAGGACGTGCGCTACGGCCTGCGCATGCTCCGCAAGAATCCCAGCTTCGCCAGTATCGCCATACTCACGCTTGCTCTCGGCATTGGCGCAAACACCGCGATTTTCTCCATCGTTGACGCGGTCCTCCTGCGTCCTTTGCCTTATTCGCAGCCCGACCGCCTTGTTTTCCTCATTGAACAACGCCTCCGCGAGGTAAGGGACATCAGTATCTCCCTTCCGGATTTCGAAGACTGGCGCGCGATGAACACCGTATTCGACAGTATAGGCGCCTACCGGCTCGCTAATGTCGTTATGACCGGTCGCGGCGAGCCGGAAAACCTCCAGACGCGTGAGGTAACCTCGGACCTGTTCCCCACTTTAGGCGTGCAGCCGATTTTCGGTCGTGGGTTGACGCCCGACGACGACAAAGTCGGAGCAGTCCCCGTCGTACTTTTGAGCGACTCATTCTGGTCGCGAAAGTTTGGCCGCGACACCAACGTCATCGGACAGCGCCTTACCCTCGATGGCGAGAGCTATACAATCATCGGCGTTGTACCCACGAGCCGTTTCCATGCGTCGTGGCGGGCCACGTCGCTCTTCAGCTCGCTCGGGCGCCACGAAGACGAGTTCGGTGGCCCTGCGAGCCGTG
Organism: uncultured Acidobacteriota bacterium; assembly: GCA_963784015.1. GTDB lineage: Bacteria > Acidobacteriota > Terriglobia > Acidiferrales > UBA7541 > Acidiferrum. The sequence goes on along the minus strand of CAWAPX010000003.1, from coordinate 284,577 downwards.
ACTCGCATCCGGGTATCTACGCTTATGCTCGCTTGCGGCCGGGATTAGCTCTCGTCCAGGCCCGCACTCAGATGCAAGGCATTGCCGCACGCCTAGCGAAACAATATCCACAGACAAATACTGACATTGCTGTATCTGTCGATTCGCTTCTCAGCTCCGTCGTCGGGGATGTACGGCCGGGATTGATCGTTCTGCTCGCTGCGGTCGGCTTTGTCCTGTTAATTTCTTGCGCCAACGTCGCGAATCTCCTGTTGGCGCGGGCTGCCAGCCGTCAACGTGAAATTGCAGTTCGAATCGCGCTCGGCGCTGGGCGTCTTCGTCTCATGCGCCAGCTTCTTACCGAAAACATCCTCGTTGCAATCGCGGGCGGCGCCGCAGGTCTAATCATCGCGCACTGGGTTACGAGCGTCATTGTGAGCAGCGCTCCGGCCAGTGTGCCGCGTATTGAAGATGTCTCAGTCGATCGCTGGGTTCTCGCCTATACTCTCGGGATCTCTCTTCTTACTGGGATTCTTTTCGGAATGTTCCCGGCATGGCAGTTGACTCGCACCGACGTAAACGAATCCATCAAAGAGGGTGGCCGCAGCGGTTCTGTGGGCGGGGGGCGCAAGCGCGTCCGCTCCGCGCTCATCGTGTCCGAAATAGCCATTTCAATGGTTCTTCTTGTCGGGGCGGGCTTGATGATCAAGAGTCTCTATCGCCTTCTGCAGGCGGATCCCGGCTTTGACCCAGCACTTGTGCTCACGGCAGTATTTTCGCTTCCGGACAGTCAATACAAAGAGCCGTCGAAACGGCGCCAATTTGTCCGGCAGCTCGTCGACGAAATTTCGCGAACTCCCGGAGTGCAGGCTGCCGGCCTCGAAACTCCGCTGCTCGGCGGTTGGCAAGCTGGATTCATAATTGAAGGGCGGCCGCTGCCGAAGTCTGGTCAGAGTGTATCGACCGACATCACGCGAATCACGCCCGATTCACTTCAGGCGACGCGCGTGCGATTGATTCGCGGTCGATACTTCACGCCCCAGGATCTCGATACCGCCGCGCAGGTTTGCATTATCGATACAACCTTGGCCCAAACGGCTTGGCCGGATGAAGACCCTCTTGGCAAACGCATGGCTGTTCGGGCAGAAAACAATGATCCGAAGAAGCCAATTTGGATGAGCGTCGTCGGTGTCGTGGCACACGTTAAAAACTACGGCGTGGACCGGCCCTCCCTGGTCGAAACGTACATTCCCTATACCCAAGACCCTGTCTACGGGGGCAGTCTTGTAGTTCGCTCATCCGTTGATCCCGGGAGCCTCGCCGCGACGATTCGTGCAGAAATGAAGTCGCTCGACCCAGACGTCCCGCTCTCGCAGGTCCGCGAGCTTTCGAGCATCACCGACGACAACGTTGCACCGCGTCGCTTCTCCGTGTTGCTGCTCAGTGGGTTCGCGGCGCTCGCCTTACTCTTGGCGGCCGTCGGAATATACGGTGTGATGGCGTTCACAGTTACGCAGCGCTCGCACGAAATTGGCCTCCGCATGGCCCTCGGCGCGCAACCGCGGCAGGTCCTGCAGCTCATTCTCAGCCACGGCGGAAAACTCACGCTTATCGGTATCGGCCTGGGTTTTGTTGCGGCGCTCTCCGTAACCCGGCTGATGACTGGCTTGCTTTTTTCCGTCAGCGCCACCGATCCTCTCACGTTTGCCGCCGTCGCTGCGGCATTCCTGCTCATTTCTCTCGCTGCTTGCTATATTCCCGCGCGCCGCGCCATGCGCGTCGACCCAATGGTGGCGTTAAGATGCGAATAGTCTGCCGTGCAAGTAGATGACAGTCATTCCTTGGAACAACCCCGCAAAACGTATGAGACATGTGGATATTTCCGGCGATTATTCCGGAGTGACGGGCCAACGGGAAGTTAACGCGCGAACCTTCCAACTTCCGGATTGCCGACTATCCGTACTCATCGCTCATGGCTCTCTAGGCATTTCTCCGTACATCGCGCCTCATACGGTAGAGAGTGGCTATTTGAACAAACCTTTTCAAGCGCTCGGATTGACGAGTGGAGGAAACATGAACATCACCTTGCGTTGTCTAACAGTTAATTTTCTAGTCTTGACGCTGAGCAGCGCGGTCGTTGCCGGCCAGAATGATGGAATTGCGTGTCGTCCGCAGTTCAAGACCGCGAACAACTGCTATCGCCTCTATAAGCCCGCCGATCCTGCTCGCGGCCTCGTCGTGATGCTCCCATACTACGGCTCGGACGCAAACGAGTTTTCATCTGCTGCGTTGCCGGGGCTGCTCGCAAAGAAGAATGTAGCCACGATGGTAGTCAGCGCCAGCGGCTACCTTATGGACGATGACCTCGAGACGCTCAAGGGATTGATTGGAGAAGTGATTCAGGAGCTGCGCATTCCCATCGGGAGCTTGGTGGTAGGAGGCATTTCTGCCGGAGGTACAGGTGCGGTCCGGTACTCCGAATACTGCACTTCCGGCCACTGCGATGCCCGTTCCAGGCCCGTTGCCATTTTCTCTGTGGATGCGCCTCTGGATTTTGAAAGCTGGTGGCATAGAGAGAAATTGAACCTGCGGCGCGGCAATCCGAAATCGAGCCTGGCAGAATCGCAAGCGATCCTGGATGCATTGCGTTCGGCTATGGGCGGTTCGCCCGATCAGCTCCGCCAGGCCTATCGCGGACGGTCACCATTCCTAGCCTCAGAACAGGACGGCGCGAATGCCCGCTTGCTCAAGAACGTGCGTATTCGACTCTATACCGAGCCGGATGTTGTCTGGATGGTTGAGAATATTGGGCGCGACTACTACACCATGAACGCAGTTGATCAAGCGGCGTTAATCTTGCAACTACGAGCGCTCGGAAACACAAAGGCCGACCTAATCACGACAACGGGCAAGGGGTTTAGGCCGCTGGGGACACGCAATCCGCACTCTTGGACAATCGTTGATGAGCCGGACCTCGCCGACTGGATTGCCAAGTCTCTTCAGCCATAAACAGGATGCCACCGACGCGCGTGCCACTAGACGTATGCTCGGCGACTCGCCATAGCAACTCCCTTCGCAGACGAGTAGCGGCGCCTCTCGGGATTGCGCCCGGATCGCGGCTAACGGGAAGTTATCAGCTCCCCGTTGGGTTAATACCGACAAACGCTCTTGTGTTGATTGAATGTGGGGCGAATTTACGAAATGGTTGGCTACGCGGGGTTAGTGCTGGCGGCGCCCATCAGGGTGAGGAAAAGTCGCGGTTTTTTGCTGAATACTTGCTGAACTTTAGACTGCAAACGGGGGTATGCCGGTACAACTGAGGAGCCCGTAACGCTAATAAAACAAATGAAAATTGGTCCGTACGAACAGGTCAGGGTGAATTAGCAAACCGCCGCCAAGAAAGCTGCAAGGGGCAGCGAGTCCAACCGTTTGGTTTTTTTCCGAAGCGTCGGATATCACGATACTGTCACGCTAGTCTTGGAAATCCCCGAAAAAACGCAAAAAGATAGATATATGAGAACTGCTGCGACGCGGCAGGTGACCGCGGGAGCAGCGGAATTGTGACCCGCTGAAATCCGCTGCTCTCCGTTTTACGGGATTTTTGTCGGAACGAAGAACACAGATCAGCGTAGATACTGAAGCTGTAACCTTTCTCGCTTCCTCCTATATATTAGGTACAGGTCGAGGAACACAATGTGATCGCGATTGCCCTTCCCGTGCCGGAGGCTTTCGGGCGGTGGGTAGTTAAATCGGCATGGTCAGCACCAAAACCAGTAGACTCAAACGCTTGCGAACGGAGTGAGATGAAACTAAAATCAACTCAGCTTTTCCTTTCTAAGGTGTCATCGGTTTGTTTCGTTCGTGCCAGGAAAGTGAAAAAACAAGTGAAGAATGTGCAACGCTGGTTTCCACAAGTGCAATAGAATCAATGCGGAGGAGTGGCAGAGTGGTTGAATGCGGCGGTCTTGAAAACCGTTAGGCCTGAAAGGGTCTCGGGGGTTCGAATCCCTCCTCCTCCGCCAGATTTATATTTTCCCGCAAGCCGGCCATCGAAGACGGCAACCGGGTTCGTTTATACTTACGTAGTGCGCGTCGAATGCGGCACTGCCCTTGCAGCCTCTCCCCTCTAAAATAGATTCTCTTAATCTTATGTCTTCATCCAAAGCTATTATCCGCATGGCGAGTGTCTGGTTGTTGTTCCTCGTTGTCTATGCGAGCGTCTCGTTAGTTCTGCCTAGGGGAAGCCACGCTCTTACTGCTTTCGGGGATTTGACTCAGTGCATTGTGCCGCTCCTCGCTAACGCGGGCCTTCTCCTGAATGCGGGAACTCCGCATTGGCGCAGAAATCTCTTCTGGATGTTGCTCGCCATGGGTTGCACGCTCTGGATGATCGGGCAATTCCAGTGGACGTATTACGAACTCTACCTGCACCGGGACATGCCCGATAACGATCCGGTTGACATCGTATTCTTTCTCCGCGGTATTCCCATGATGGCGGCGTTGACGCTGCGCCCCCACCTCAAACGCGGCGAGCTGCGCCTTCGCTTCGGCTATCTGGACTTTGCATTGCTCCTTAGCTGGTGGATCTTTCTTTATATTTTCATCGTGCTGCCGTGGATGTACGCGGTCCCTTCCCTTGCGGAATACAACTACAACTACGTCCTGCTTCACAATATCGAGAACATGATCATTGTTGGTGGCTTCGGCTACCTCTGGTTGCGCTCGTCAGGAGCATGGCGAGTGGTTTATGCCAATCTCTTCGGCGCCTCCGCGATGTACATGCTCTCCTCCCTCACCATCAACATCGCTCTCGAGGTCAATCGCTACTACACAGGCAGCTTGTACGATCTTCCGATGGTTTCTTCTTTTCTTTGGTTTGCCCTCGCGGGCTTCATTGCTTACCAAAAGCGCGTTGCTCTTGACGCGCCATCGGAACACGATTTCGAATCGGAGTCGGAGGGCTTCCGCGGAGAGAGTGTTGTACCAGCGCGTCTGGCCATGGCGGCGGTAATGTCTTTGCCGCTGTTTGCCATCTTCACGCTGCGATTTGCGCACGAAAATCCCGCAGTACGCGATTTTCGCCTACTGACTGTTCTTCTCGCCTCCATTCCCTTGGCTCTGCTTGTCTTCCTGAGGACCTATCTGGCCGACGCCGACCGCACGCGCCTGCTCTCTCAATCCGAACGTTCCATCGAGAATCTGCAGAGACTCCAGGCGCAAATCGTCCAATCAGAGAAACTCGTCTCGCTGGGACAATTGGCCGCCGGCGCAGCTCATGAAATTAATAATCCGCTGACGGCCATTCTCGGCTTCTCGGACTTATTGGCGGACGACTCAACCCTTCCCGAAAAAGCGCGCCTAACGGCCTCGAAAATTCGCGACCAGGCTCGGCGCACGAAAACACTTGTCGGGAATCTGCTCAGCTTTGCCAGGCAAGTGCCCACGGAGCGCACGCTTCTGGACATCAATACGGTCGTGACCAATGCCGTACAGCTTCGCACCTTGGATTTGCGTACGGGGACGGTGCGCATTGAGCTCCAGCTTGAATCGGTTCTCCCCGGCGTTCGCGGCGATGGAAACCAACTGATGCAGGTCTTCTTTAATATGATCAGCAATGCGGTCGACGCGATGGAAGCAGTGCAAGGCGGCGTTCTTACCATCAAGACCATCCGCGATCGCGCTTATGTCGTTGTGCTCTTCATGGATACCGGGCCGGGTATCAAGGAGCCTCACCGCGTTTTTGATCCTTTCTATACGACGAAGCCTGTGGGAAAAGGCACCGGCCTGGGTCTCAGCATCTGCTTCGGCATCATTCAGGAGCACAGCGGCAGGATTCTCTGCTACAACGGGCAAGAAGGCGGCGCCGTGTTTCGCGTGGAGTTGCCTGCTGTCCTCGCGGCTTTGCCCACAAAAGAATCGCTCCTCACCGCTTCTACCTCAAATCCGCTGAAGTCCTCGTGACTTTACTTCTCGTCGGCAGGCGAACACTTTCGCTCGAGCAGCTCGACGCTTTCCGGGCTCATGTTAGAGTCTTGTTTCGAGCTACATTCAGCAAGTGGGAGAAGCGATGACCGACGCAGCCATCGTGACGCAGAAACTTACTCGGCGCTTTGGCAATTTGACGGCGGTCGACGGTGTCGATCTCACCGTTGCCGCCGGACAATTCTTCGGGTTTCTCGGCCCGAACGGCGCAGGCAAGTCCACGACTATCAAGATGCTCACAGGCTTGCTGGCGCCTAGTTCCGGGCGAGCGGAACTGCTCGGGATAGACTTCGCGACGCATCCCGTCGAGGTGAAGCGGCAAATCGGCGTCGTTCCCGAAGGGATGGGCCTTTTCGAACGATTGACGGGCGCCGAATATCTTCAATTTGTCGGCCGCATGTATGGCCTCGACCGTCCCACGACGCAGCGCCGCTCCGAGGAGTTGCTCGATTTCATGCAGCTCTCCGACCGGCCAAAATCTTTGATCGCTGACTATTCTCACGGCATGCAGAAGAAACTCGCGCTGGCCGCGGCTGTGATTCACGGTCCGCGCATTCTTTTTCTCGATGAGCCGTTCGAAGGCGTGGATGCTCTTGCCGCAGGTGCGCTCAAGGCTCTTCTGGGCCGCATGACCGAACGCGGCGTCACGATCTTTCTGACTTCGCATGTTCTCGAAATTGTCGAGCGTCTGTGCAGCCACGTGGCCATCATTCACAAAGGCCGGCTCGTTGCTCAGGGTTCGCTCGAAGAGTTGCGCGCAGGGATCGCCGGCGAAGAAGGAAGCAAGACGACGCTCGAGCAGATTTTCCTCTCCATCGTCGGCCAGGACGGCGCCCAGCGTCCACAACTCGAGGAACTATCTTGGCTGATGTAGCTCAACTCCCAGGGGTTTGGGAACAAATCCGGCTCGTCGCGGGGCTGCGTTGGCGGATTCTGGGAAACAATCTTCGCAAGAAACATAATCAGTGGGATTTGATAGGAATGATTTTTGCCGGCATCTTCGCCGGACTGTTCGTGATCGGTCTCTGCGTCGCTTTTTACTTTGGCGCATATGCGTTTATGTCGCGTGGACGCGAAGGCTGGATTGCATTGCTCTTCTGGGGAATTTTTCTTTTCTGGCAGCTCTTTCCCATTTTCACGGCGGGCTTCGGTGTTGGTTTTGAATTTCGCACTTTGCTGCGATTTCCGCTTAGCCTGCGGGCATTTTACGTCATCGGCCTTGCCTATGGACTCGCGGACTTTGCAGCGCTCGCCTCTGTCTGCTGGCTGACGGCCATGATCATCGGCGCGACCGTGGCAAACCCGGTCGTGCTGCCCGCCATGCTGCTCATCTGTGCCCTCTTCCTGCTGATGAACATCACACTCGAACGCATGATTGGTTCCTGGCTCGAACGCATCCTGGCGCGCCGCCGCGCTCGGGAAATGTTTTTCGCATTGTTCATCCTCTTTGCCATCTCCGTTCAGTTCATCAATCCGCTGATGCAAAGATATGGTCGTACCGCGCAGCCCTGGGTCCGGCAAGTAATTCCCTATCTCTCCGTTTTTCCTCCGTCGCTCGCAGGACGCGCCATTGCTGGCGCCGCACAAAATCATTTCTCAGACACGCTTGTCTGCGCCGCGGGTATTTCAGCTTACGTGCTGCTTTTCAGTGTATTTCTCTGGCTGCGCTTTGCCACGCAATACCGAGGCGAAGAACTGAGCGAATCAGCGGCCCCCGCTCGCGCCGTCGCTCGTCCTGCTTCCCGCACGGCCGAACAGACCGACGCGCTTCGCTTGCTCACGCCGCAAGTTGCTGCCGTCCTTCGCAAGGAGTTCCGCTACCTTACACGCAATAGCTTCGCCTTTTTTCTGCTGATCATGCCTCCCGTTTTTGTTCTGCTCTTCACTACGCAGTTCGCGGGCAGGCATCCTACAGCCATGAAGCATCCGATTTCGACTGAGTTTTTTTTCCCGGGCATGATGGCTTATCTTTTGTTAATTCTGATGGCCCCCGCGTACAACAGCTTTGCTTACGACGGCAAAGGTATCCAAACGTTTTTCACCGCGCCGCTAAGTTTCCGCGAAGTCTTTCTTGGAAAAAATCTCCTGCAAATCGGAATGCTGGCTTTCGAATTGACGCTTTCCATAGTCGCCTTTTCCTACCTGGTGGGGCTTCCTTCGCTGCCCGTTCTATTAGCCACGCTGGCAGCGATCGTATTCAACGTCGCAGGGCAATTGACCATCGCCAACTGGTCTTCGCTGTCATTCCCGCGCAAACTGAATTTCGGCCAGATGCGGGGACAGCGCCAATCTGGCATGGCTGTGTTGGTTTCGTTTGGCACGCAGATTCTTTTGGGCGGCATCAGCATGCCTATTCTTTTTATGAGCCGCTGGACTGGCGACAAGTGGCTTCCCGCGGAGGTATTTGCATTTCTTGCCGCAGCAGCGGTCGCAGGCTATGCGTCCTCACTCGATCCCCTGGCCGCGCTCGCGGAAAAAAAGAAAGAAACTCTAATCGACGCGCTGTCGCGCTAAAAGTTGATCCGTCTGCAACTCATTCGAAGCCCTAGATCACTGTTCCATCAGCCGAACGCAATGCCTCCGCATAGCGCGCGGCGATCGCTTTCCAGGAAAAATAATTCTCCTGCGCGCGGCGACTGCGTTCGGCAAGCAAAGCGCGATACTCCGGATCGGAAAGCACTTTGAGCAGCGCTTCTCCTAATCCCCTCTGGCGCTTCGGATCAGCGAACGCCACTCCTGCTTCGGTTATCGGCGACGCCGTTTCCGGACCGTCGAGGGCAACAATAGGGAGGCCGCAAGCGATTCCGGCAATGGCACTGCCGCGCCGCGAAGAAATGCCTCCTCGCACAAAAAGCATCACGTCGCACGACGCCAGCTGCCGTACAATCTCCGCGCCCGGTAAAATTCCCAGAGCAGAAACCTCAATCGGTTGTTTGTCCATCAAGTTGCGCAGCGCCTTTTCCGCCGTGTCCGAATGGCGTCCCATTACGGCGAGCCGCAGCTTTCCCAAGCCCTCCGCCACAATTTGTAACGCCTCGGAAATGCTTGCGATTTCCCAGATACCGCCTTCTCCACCGGTGATCCCAAAAACAGCAATCGCCGGAAGCCGATTCGCCCTATCAGGGTGAATATTCCAGGCGTTTTCTGGATCCGGCAGATTCGCGCCCACGGGAATAAAAATCGCGCGCGTATGTTTTTTTCCAATCCAGGGAATTTTGCTGATCGGCACAGTCAAAATACCGAGATCGGAAGAGCGCAGCGCTTCGCTCATGGCGTGATTTTGTGCACGACGACGCAGCTTATCTATAGTGCGGTTGCCCTGGTAGGCCAGGACGTCGTGATAGACCATCCCAACGCGCGCTCCGGCTTGCCGCAGAATTCGCAGCACTCTCAGAAATCGCAGCGGAAAACCGCGCTCGGACCACGACAGCGCCGTGTATTGCACGAGGACCCAGCACGCGCGCCACGCGTGCGCTTGACGCTCGAGCTCACGCATCGCCTCAGGCCAGCCGTCTTCGGGCCACGAAACACGGGCAAGCTCCAGCTCAATATCGTGCACGCGCAATGCCGCGCCCAGGTATTGGCAATATTCTTCGATCGCATCTGTCGGGGCATCCCGCCGTCCGAGCAGCGCGATGCATTTTTGTGTCATTGGGGGAGTGCCAGGATGTGGTTCGTCCCGCAAGGTTTACACGCATAGCCTAGTCGTGAAAACTCTTCGAGCAGGATTTGGTGATTTTCTTCGCTGTGCATTTCGCAAATAATTCCTGGGCGCTTTTCTTTCAGCAAACGCTCTGCTCCGCGAAACACTTCCACTTCCGCGCCTTCCACGTCGCACTTGAGAAAGTCCGGCGACGGCTGTGACAGAGTGTAATCATCAAGCGAAACTGCACTCACCTGAATGGTGTCGCGTGCGCTGGCGGAAACGACGTGCCCAAGCCCTCGATCGGGTGATGTCGCTGGGTCGGTTCGCGCGAAAAAAACCGTTCGCGGTTCCGACCAGACGGCCTTGTGCTCAACCGTGATCGATCCAAAGGCATTTCGCTCGACGTGCTCGCGCAATCGCGCGGCAATTTCCGGATCAGCTTCGAACGACACCACACGCCCTTCTTTCCCCACGAGCCGCGCCGCAAGCAAAGAAAAAAGACCGATGTTGGCCCCGATGTCATAAAAAGTCATCCCAGCTCGCAAATGTTGCTCCAAAACCTGCTGCACTTCTGGTTCGCCGCTCCCTTCGAAATAGGTCTTTCCCGTCCTCGGATTCAAATGCAGCCACAAGCCCTTCGCCGGTCCGTTTTGTACCTGTACCCACGCGAGCGAATCGCGCGGCACCAGTTTCTCTCCCGCCCAGCTAACGCACTGGCCTAGCACAGGCACACTCCTCAGCCCCGCTAGCGGCGAAGCGTATCGCAGCAAAAATTGAGCCAGCCAGCCTTGCGAAGAGCTCACTTCATTTCTCCACAAGGAAGCTGCCAATCACTAGCGCATCCATCCCCGAGCTGAAAAAAGTACGAATGGCATCCGTCGGCGTGTGCACAATCGCTTCGCCGCGCAAATTGAATGATGTGTTCATGATCACCGGCACGCCCGTGCGCTTCCCAAACTCGTCGATCAAACGCCAGTAAAGAGGATTGATCTCTTTCTCAACTGTTTGCGGCCGCGCGCTACCGTCGACGTGAGTCACCGAAGGAATCATTGCTCGCTTCTCCGGCCGCACCTGCGCCGTCAGGATCATGAACGGAGAGTCGCTCGCGCTTTCCAGAAATTCCGCCGCCGCTTCCTTCTTCATTGAAGGCGCAAACGGCCGCCACCATTCGCGAAATTTCACGGCGTTGTTGACCTTCGCGTTCATCTCGGGGTCGCGTGGGTCGGCCAAAATCGAACGGCTGCCCAGCGCGCGAGGCCCAAATTCCATGCGCCCTTGAAACCATCCGAGAATCTTCCCGTTCGAAAGAAGCTCAGCCGCTGTCGCAGCCACATCGTTCAGCCGTGCATACTTCAATTTGTAGGTCTTCAGCGCGCTCTCGATGGCCTCGTCGTCAAACTCCGGCCCCAAATAAGCGTGCCGCATCGGCTTCATTGGCAAACGCCCGCCTCCGTCCATATATGGTGCCAGCGCCGCACCAAGCGCGACACCATCATCCGAAGCCGCCGGCTGGACAAAGAATTTATCCACCAGCCCAGATGCCACAATCTTCCCGTTCGCCTTGGAATTGAGAGCCACCCCGCCCGCCAGACAAACATTGCTACTCTTCGTCTTCTCGATCGCCATCTTGACGACGCTCATCATGGCGATCTCGCACATATCCTGCACCGCATAAGCAACGTCTTTGTGCCGTTCGTCGATTTCGCTCTCTGGAGTCCGCCGCGGCCCGAACAGCCGCACCATTTCCGAAAATGGAGCCGCTCCATTCGCAACCAGTTTCCTCGCAGCCACCTTGTAAGGCCGCGCTTGCGGTTCAATAAACGCGCGCAAATCGACCCCGGCCTTGCCGTATGGTGCTAGGCCCATCACTTTCCACTCATCGCTGTTGCGCTGAAAACCGAGATACTCGGTAAACTCACTGTAGAAATATCCAACTGAATCCGGAAAAGGGATCGTCAAAACGTGCTCCAGCCGCCCGTCCCTCCCATGCCAGATCGAAGTCGCCTCCCACGCTCCCCGACCATCCATCACAACGACCGCTGCATCCTCGAATCCCGAAAACGAATACGCGCTCAAGGCATGCGCCAAATGGTGAGCCACAAATCTCATCCGCGCTTTAGTCTGGCCAAAAATCTGCGCAAACCGCTTCGCACCGCTCTCCTGGTGCCACATGCTCATGAAATGCAGCGTCGAGTTCAGCCCATTCATATACGTCGCAGGCATTTTCCCCGAAGCGTAACACTTCAGATCGTGCCGAAACGCCGCGCCTGCCGGTTGCCACCCAAAACATACCTCGTCCAACTGCTCCGCCTTAACTCGTCCAAATTCCAAACACGCCCGAATGGCATTCTCCGGAAACCGCGCATCGTGCTTCGCCCGGCTGATCCGCTCTTCCGCCACTGCAAACACAAGCTCTCCGTCGCGCACCAAGCACGCCGACGAATCATGCATCTGCGAATAATTAATCCCAAGTGTGATCATTCAATTCGTGAATCGCCTCTATTTTCCGGTGCAGGCTTACTTGTTACGTCGGACGACAAAAAGCGAATGAATCTCTTCCGCGATCGTCCACTCCGGTGCCCCGCCGGTTCGAAACACCCGGTCAACAAATCTAACCGGTCCGTAATCCGACGAAGTCCAGCCGCCCTCGAAAACTCTTGCGTCGTGGAAGATTACAAGGCCGCCGGGTCTAACAAACCTGCTCCAGTCTAGCCAATCCTGCTCTACAGCCGCATCCGCATGATCCCCATCAATCAAAATTAGGTCGATGGACTCTTTCCACGCCCGCGCCGCCTCCTGGCTGAATTTCTCGATCCACACAACGTTTCCTCGCGAACTTCCGCTAACGGTGCGCTGCGCCACGCGTTTTATGAAATTGAACGCCGGAATGCGGCTCAGGTGAAATGGATCGATCAAATAGAGCGTCCCGTCCTCCGCCATTCCTTCGCGAAGCGCCAGTGCCGAGACTCCTTCTGCGACCCCAATCTCAACCACACACCTGCAGCCGTCAGCCCATTTTCTAAAAGCAGCGTGCTCCGCCGCGGTGTGCTGAGCCATCGCCGGCCGCAGCCCCAGAAACGCGCAGGCGGAATGTCGCAGCCACGAACCATCCTTCAGCCCGCTATTCGCCGCCGCACCCGTTTCACCAGGCAAGCTGACCACCGCGTATTTCAAACTTATCCCCAGATTAGTTCAAACAACTCGAATCGTTTAAATGTCCACTAGGCCCGGCCGTTTCGCGCAGCGAGATCAAATACATTCTCCATCTGTTTCGTGACTCGCTCCCAAGTGTAGCGCCGCATGGTTTCCTGAGCGGCCAGCCCGAGCCGTTTTCGCAAACCGGCTGAGTGGCAAAGCCGCTCGATTCCTTCCGCCAGCTTCTCCGCGTTCGCGGCTGCAACGAGCAAACCGTTTACATCATTCTCAACTACGTCCGCCATGCCGCACGTATTTGTCGTCACCACCGGCAGCCCTGTAGCCATTGCTTCAAGCAAAGTGAGTGGCATCCCTTCCACGAGCGATGGAAAAACAAAAACGTCATGCCCCGCGTAAACCGCAGGAATGTCCTCTCGCTTTACAAATGGAATCACACTGACCCGCTCGCGCGCTTCCCCCGCGAATATTTCCATCACCTGCTCCGTCGGCGCTGCACACCCAGCTATGGTGAGTCGTATTCTAGAATTCGTCTTCGCCACCAAGCCAAATGCATCCGCAAGATAATACACGCCCTTACGATCGAGCCACGTTCCCACAAAAAGCAAATTACACTCTTTTTTTTCTGGAAATTCTCGCTCAATGAAAAAACGTTCTTCCACCCCATTCGGCACATACCAAATCCGGCCGGGCTCGCGTTTGTATTTCAGCTCCGAACAAATCCATGCTTCCCGATTAGCTACCGCCCCATAGTCCGCGGTTTTGATGGAATAGTCGTACATCGTCTGATGGTAAACGCGATGCCACAACCTATTCTTCCATCTGAAATTCCACGCGCGTCCTTTACGCTCCTCAAGCCGCATTGCCTGAACATAGCGCTCCTCGCTGCCCTGCATCGTCATCACGTAGGGAGGTGCGCCTGCCTTTCCAAACCTTCGCCGCCAAACTCCATACAAGCATCCCCAAGGTGCATGCAGGTTCACTACATCATATTTTCCCGGCTCCCGCCGGATTCGCCTGGAAAGCTCTCGGGCGAACAGCAGCGCCTCCAGCCGTTTCGGTTTTGTCGGACGCTCCAGCACATCCTCCAAAAACCAACAATCCACCGCATGTCCGCGCCTTTTGAGTTCGGTCGCGTGATTTAACACCACCCCCGCTGCTCCCGCCTCCTTCTGCCGCGACACTCCAATGGCAATTAAGATGTTCAACGAACATCCCTTTTCTGCGCCATCACGAAATAGGTAAACGCCAGAGGACTAAGTAACCTGCGAATAGAACGATTTGACTCCACACCTTTCCATCGTCTGGGATTGCGGCCCGGAATAATCGGAAATTGATGGACCGTTCCGTCCGTGCGAAGAATCGACCAGCCTGCCTCGCGAACAGAGTTGCGGATCTGCGGGAACCATTGGCGGCGATCAAACGGCTGGTCGTCCTTTCGCTTTGGATGACGAAGCCACGAATAGACCTCGTATAGCCCCATGAAATTTGAGTAATTCGGTGTCGTCAGGAAAAGCTTGCCTCCCGGCCGGCTAACACGAAACATCTCACGCAAAGCTTTCGACGCGTTCGGGAGATGTTCAATCGTCTCGCAGGAAATCACCAGGTCAAACGAATTCTCGGCAAACGGCAAATCTTGCGCGTCGCCTTGAATGAATTTGGCACGCAAGGGTACATTCATCGCGCGAAGCTTCGCGTGGGCAACTCGAATTGCCACAAAGGAAAAATCACATCCGATGACTCTGGCCCCGGCCCGCGCCAGTTCATTTGAGAAGCCGCCCCGGCCGCACGCAACTTCTAAGATGCTCAGTCCCGTAACGACCCCGATATACTCTCGCACCAGTTGATGCCACGGACTGCTCGAATCATCATGTCCAGGGTCCGCTTCAAAGATTCGATCATGCCAAACGTCGTACTCTGTCCGCAAACTCACGTCGTAACCTCATCAAGGCCAGCGCGGTTCACTTTGCGTCGCGCGGAATCTTTCATTCTTGCATCACAACCACCGCTCATGAGCCTGCTCTCAAAGATCGCCTGACGTGCCCCGGCTGCGGCACGGGAAACACAACTTTTCTTGCCTTCACGTACCAATCGCTCTCCGCTAGACTTCGTCGCACTCGATAGTAGAATCGCGGCGACACGAAATACGCCGGCAGCAAGGTCGCATATTTGAACGCTCGATGAGACCACGGAGCGTCGCCATGAAGCTGGTGATACATGTCCAGCTCCGTTCTCACCGTCTCCCAGGGCATCCCACCATCGGTTGACAAGCGCAGCTGATCGGCTTCGACCTGGATGGCGTGCACAATCGTCTGCACGACCGCCTCGCTTGTTCCCAGATCCCTCAGCCGTAACTCCAGGTTTCGGGCGAGCTCCGCGATACTCTGCTGCTTTCTTCTCACATTGTTTACGTTAAACCCGTGCTGTGAATACAAATTGCCGCTGTGCAACCGGTAGAAAAAAAGCGCTTCCGGCAAAATCTCCACTTCGCCGAGTGCCGCCGCCATCGTGAATACGAACTCGTCCGCCTCGATTCGAATCGTCTCGGGCACCGGCAACACTTTCTTCAAAATGCTGGTGCGAATCGTGGAACGCGTTCCCAAAAAATTCTTTCGCCACCGGAACATTCGCCCGCCATCCACAGTCTGGAGCGAGAACCGAGGTCCTTCGCGAAGCACTTCCGTAAACTGTTTGCCGTCCGAAAGCATCATGATGGTTCCGTGCCCCACCATTCCGATCCTCGGGTCTTTCGCAAACACCGGAATCACGTGGCTAAGCTTCTGGGGCACCCACCAGTCGTCGCCGTCCAGAAAGGCTACAACTTCACCGCCGCACTCCGGTATCCCGGCATTAAAGGCCGATGCCTGCCCGCCGTTCGCTTTTTGTAACAGCCTCACGTGAGGCTCAAACTTGCGTACGATCTCCGGCGTGCGGTCCGTCGAGCCATCATCAATCACAATAATTTCTCGCTCCGCAGCAGGAAAATCCTGCCCTAGTACACTCACAATCGCTTCCTCAATAAAGCGTTCGTGGTTGTACGTATCAATGAGTACGCTGACAAAAGGTTTTGTCATCTGCTAGCAATTGTCGTCTGGCCGCTCGAAACTCTTCTAAACAAGCTCGCGCCAGCGCGCGGATGTCCCCCGCTAAGTCTACGACATCTTAGCCAACTCGGCCTTTTCTTTAGGGCGGCTACTCGGACAAAATGTTTTCTGGCTTTCGGTCAAGAATCGCGATTCATCGGAAGGGGGTCTTTCAAGCATCACACCACGCTTGCGCGAGGTTTGCTGCTCACTTCTTCTTCATACCACGCAATCGTTTTCCGCAAGCCGTCGCGAAGCGGCGTTTTCGCTCGCCAACCAAATTCCGCTAGCGCCCGTGAAGTATCCAGACACCTACGCGGTTGTCCGTCGGGCTTTGTCGCATCCCAGCGCACGGTTCCTTCGTATCCCGTCAGCGAGCCGATAAGCTCCAGCAGATCCCGCACGCTGATCTCTTCGCCCGAACCCAAGTTTACAAAATCTGGTTTCTCATACTTCTCAGCTGCAACAACGATGGCTTCCGCGGCGTCCTCGACATACAAAAATTCCCGCGTTGCGCTGCCCGTTCCCCACGCAGTGATTTCCTTCGCCTTGGCCTGCTTCGCTTCCCAGCATTTCCGGATCAGTGCTGGGATCACGTGTGAGCTTTCCAGATCGAAATTATCGCGCGGCCCGTACAAATTGACCGGAGTAAGATAAATGCCCGCAAACCCATATTGCTGCCGGTAGGCCTGTAACTGCACCAGCAGCATTTTCTTCGCCAGCCCGTACGGCGCGTTCGTCTCTTCCGGGTAGCCATCCCAAAAATTTTCTTCGCGAAACGGCACAGGTGTGAACTTCGGGTACGAACAAATCGTCCCCGCGCAAACGAATTTCTCGACTCCCGCGATACGCCCCGCTTCGATCGCGTTAATCCCCATCACTGCGTTGTCGTAAAAAAATCTCCCGGGATTCGTCTCGGTTCGCGCCGATGCCCCCAACCACTGCCGCAAGATGGATAAAAATATCCGGCCGCAAATCCTTATAGAGCCGCAATGCTTCGGATTTTTCACGCAAATCGTATTCCCGGCTGTGCGGAGTGCTGATCTCCTGGCAACCTGCCGCGCGCAGTTTGTCCACGACAAACGAGCCGAGAAATCCGTTTCCTCCGCTCAGCACTACCCGCCGTTTCTCCCAAAAACCCATTCCCTGCTCCTCAATTTTGCGAAGCTTGCCCTTCCACAGCTTCCATCACCCTCGTCACCGAATTGTGCCAATGATTCCAGTGGCTGAATTTCTTTTCCAGAATCGCTTTCCCGCGCCCCAGCGGTGAGAGACCTGCCGCTTCCATATCCGCATCCACCATGATCGCTACCAGCTCACTGAAACCAATCCGCGCTTCCCAGCCGAGTTTCTCGCGCGCTTTGCGCGTATCCGCAATCAGGCAATCCACTTCCAATGGGCGCTTATATCGTTCTGACATTTGTACATGCTTGCGCCAGTCCAGCCCCGCGTAGCCAAAAGCCTCCTCCACAAACTCACGCACCGAATGCGCTTCGCCCGTGCCTATGACGATATCCTCCGCCGTATCCTGCTGCAGCATCTTCCAGATGGCTTCCACATATTCGGGCGCGTAGCCCCAGTCGCGCCGCGCATCGAGATTTCCAAGGAACAGAGTGTCCTGCTTGCCCGCAACAATGTCCGCCACAGCGCGCGTAATTTTTCGCGTCACGAACGTCTCGCCGCGACGCGGGCTCTCGTGATTGAACAAGATTCCGTTGCTTGCAAAGAGCTGATATCCCTCGCGATAGATCCGCGTCATCCAATACGCGTACAGTTTTGCGACCGCATACGGGCTTCGCGGCTCAAAGAGTGTTGATTCGCTCTGCGGCGGTTTGGCCGAGCCGAACATTTCCGAACTCGATGCCTGATAAAACCTCGTCTTACACCCAGCCCTGCGGATCGCTTCCAGTAACCGCATCGTGCCCAGTCCGGTGATGTCGCCTGTATATTCCGGCATGTCAAAACTCACGCGCACATGGCTTTGTGCCGCGAGGTGGTAAAGCTCATCAGGCGCAAAGCTATAAACCAGATTCAAAACCCACTCCGTGCTCGAAAGATCGCCATGATGCAGAAAGAGCCGCGTGCTTGCCTCGTTTGGATCCTGATAAATGTGGTCGATGCGCTTCGTATTGAATGTGCTCGCCCGACGGATGATTCCATGAACTTCGTAACCTTTGGATAGCAGCAGTTCCGCGAGATACGAACCGTCCTGCCCCGTGATTCCCGTGATGAGTGCGCGTTTCATTTGCGGTCGGTGGCCTCTTATTTTCCTGCGCCCCTACATGCAACACTATACAAATAACTTCCGGGAACGCTTTCTCATTCTATAAGCCATTACAGAAAATATGAACAAATGCTCTTCCTTTAGTTCTTTGCAGCCGCTTTCTTTTTGTCTTCGGAAAAAACAGATTTTTGGGCTGGCTTGCTCAGGATGCCCTTGTACTCTTCTCGAAAATCGTCAAGTAAATGCAAGCGATCGTATCCCAGTAGCAATGCGCCCAAAGCACGAACGTAGCTGTAGACACGATGTTTGGTAGACATGATCTGGCCGTAGACGCGAGGATATTCAAGGAGGTGACGGAAATACTTCCAGCGACTCGGTTTTTCGAGCGCGAAGCCGTCTACTTCCTGAGCTTTCGTCCATTGCTTCATGTACGCCTGCAGGTTTGGTGAACCCAGATCGTTCCCGTTGCGCTCAAGCCACACACGGATTTCCCCAGCCAGGGCCGCACGCATAGCCATGCGGTGTTCGATGCGCTTCACTGCCGGCTTGTCCTCGCTAATGTGAAATAGATTTGCGCCATGAATGCGATACTTTGCAAGAAATTCGGGAAGAGCGACGACCGGAGCGACAAAGATAACGAGAGCGGTGAGATACGCGTCCGCCTGTGACCGAAGAGCTTCCGGTATCGGCAACAATCTGTTCAGCGTGCTTCGTCGAAAAGCCAGACATGAGGTCGCCACCATTGGATAGCTCAGCAGGGAAACTCGGTTCTCTGGGATGTGGCCCGAAACTTCGGAAAAATGGCTGTCCACTTGAACTTCTTGTCCACCGCGCCACATATGCGACCGATGGTAGACCATGCCAGCTTCGGGGTTTTTCACAAAAGTCTCGCACACGCGCCGAAGTTTTTGTGGCATCCACAAATCGTCCGCATCCAGCGTGGCGATAATTTCACCGCGCGCTTCCGCAAAACCGAAATTAAACGCGGAAGCTTGTCCGCCGTTTGATTTTCGAAGATGGCGAATTGTATCGCCGTATTTTTGCAACCGCTCGCTCGTATCGTCCGTCGAACCGTCATCGACAACCAGAATTTCACGCTGCTCGCGTGGAAATTCTTGCGCCAGAACACTTTCCACGGCTTCCTCAATATACTGCCCGTAATTGAACGTATCGATGAGGACGGTTACCAGAGGGGCGCTCATGCACGCATTCCTGGAAGCCGTTACACTTTCCCGCGCGTGCGCGGAAGAGCCGCAGAGCGAAGCCCTAACGCGTTGCGGATAGGCCTTGTAATGCCGAGGAAGAAAAACCAGATGGGCTTGCAATGTTGTAAAGAACGACGCGGCCTGCTTGCCTCACGTAGCGCTTTACGGCGGCCCAGTGACGCGTCCGTATTTGGC
Organism: uncultured Acidobacteriota bacterium; assembly: GCA_963784015.1. Classification (GTDB taxonomy): domain Bacteria; phylum Acidobacteriota; class Terriglobia; order Acidiferrales; family UBA7541; genus Acidiferrum. Next base: position 265,110 of record CAWAPX010000003.1, on the reverse strand, counting down.
TTTAGTCCGTCGGCATGCAGCACTTCACTCGAATCGGCGATAGTGCGGAGATGATTCCATCCGCCGTAAGCCAGATGTTGGCTCCAGCTTCCTCCCCGTACCATACACCGTGCTTGCCCTGAGGATGATGGCGATAATCATGATTTTGGTGGACGGCGATGAGTTCGACGCATCGACCACCGGCTTTTTCATTTGCAGCGCCTTCCAGACCGTCCAGTTGTCCCAAAAAACGCGGCCAACAACGAGTGGCGGCAAATTCTCGAAAAAACCTCGCGAAAAAAGGAAATAGTCGATCCAGTCAGGTGTGCGCTGCTTGCTGGTTTGCAGAGCAAGATCGCGGAGGTGTCTTTGCCAATCTGGATGGTTGAATTCGCAAGGCATGGTTATTTCCGTGTCCCAGCGGCGGCCGACCATAACAAATTGCTTGTCAGCGACTTTAAGCGTTCGAGCCACTGCCGCACGAAAATCATGCATAAAAATAATGTCGCAATTGGAGTAGCAAAGCACGTCATGGCGCGCGATGGCTTGTGCCCGCGCAAACATATAGTCCATGCGATTCGTGCCGAACCTCTTTTTCTCGGTGTGAGGCTCGTGGCGAATACCCAGGTCTTCTACGGCGATCGCGCCCCCGTCGTCGCCGAAAAGGATTACCTCAGCGACTGGATGCATGAGCGTCCAGCTTTTCAGCGCGTTTCGCTGGATGACCTCGCTATGACCTACAAATGGCTTAGCGGTAGTGAAAAACGTGATCATCGCATTTTGGTGCCTCAATCGTTCAGCAAACTTGAATCGTTGTCTCGGCGAGAAGCGCAGCTCACTACTTCAAAAATTCAATCAAGAAAGCAGGGCCATTAGTCGAGAAAACCAGGTGACGCGCCCCTTTTGCAGCGAGTTTGGCTGTGTTTTGACGCTTCTACAATCGAGCGAAGGCTGCCAATTCCGATAGGTATTGTGCGCAACACAATTAGACTGTTTGAAATCGAGCCCCTCTCGGTCGGCCGCCCTTCCGCGCGTCATTCTTTGAATACTCGTCGGCTTATCGTTCTCAGTCATTGCTGGGTCAGCCTTCTTGCCAATCCATGTATCTGCGCGCGAAGCATTCATTCAATTTAATTACTGTAAGGTATATACACGAACTGGGAAAGAAAAGCAATAGTGTGGCTGGCTCAATCAACCGATGGGCGTAGGAATTATTGTAAACGGTTTCCCAGAATGCGTCTGATGGCAGAGATCCAATCATCGATAAGATAGACGTGCTTGTACCCAAGCGCCAACGCGCCGAACGCCGTCACGTAATTTACAAGCATGAGCCGCCACGTAAGCCTGGGGGCAAAATAATAGTTGTATCTGAAAAGATGCCAGAAAAACCGAAATCGTCCAGGTGGTCGAATTGCGAATTCGTCGGCTTCCTGCGAAAGAGACCATTGCACGAAAAACTCCGTTACGCCTGGTTCATTCAAGTTGTGGCCGTGCGTGGTCAGCCAGTTCTTCATTCCTTCCACGAGGATTCCAAATGTTTTGATTCGGCGCTCTATACGCTCCACTCTGATTTCAGAGCCCGGTGAATGGAAGAGGTTCTCGCCATGGATTCGATAAACCGCGAGGGGTACCGGGACGGCGACAATGGGGGCCAGAAAGATAACCAGGCCGCTGAGGTGCGAATCCGCCTGAACTCTTAATCCCTCAGGGAAGGAAGCAGCGGTTCGATCATTTGGCGCCGGAAGCTAGCGCGGAGGTGGGGTAGAGCACGTAGCACAAGAGCGTCTTGCGGTTCGCAGGGACAGACCCCGAGATCGCGACAAACGAACCATCCTGTCGCTCGCCCGTCTGCACGTTGTATTCTCGCAGTTGGTGATAAACCATCCCGGCATCAGGATGCTTATCAAATTCGTCCACGACCCTGCGCAACTTGCCCGGCAACCAATAATCATCTGCATCCAATAGCGCGATGATTTCTCCCTGGGCTGCGTGAAATCCCACGTTAAACGCCGAAGCCTGTCCTCCATTCGGTTTGTAGAGGTATTGAATCCGCGCGCCGTACTTTTTGGCGCTCCGCCGTATCGTCTGTCGAACCGTCGTCCACGACTAGTATTTCAAATTGTTCCGGGGGGAAATCCTGGCTCAGAACGCTATCAATGGCTTCTTCGATGAAGCGTCCGTAATTGTAGGCATCGATGAGAACCGTGACGCGCGGCTGCGTTATCATTACCCGATTATGCCGGAAACCACGCGATGAAATAAGATAGACCCCTGAGGCGCCTTCAAGATCACTCTTTTGCCGCCCGCTGCTAGGCTACCACTGCTCGAACCAAATATTATGCGTTTCTCTGGAGGCGAACTGTGAGCGGCTTTGCAGCCGCCAGAAGCCGGCTTCATTGATTACTCCAACAGCGCCTGGATTCCGCGGCGCGTTCGTCGGGAAGCGCCACATAATTCGAGTCATACGATTCGTCGTCGGGTGATGCGGGATAGAGTGATCCCATCCTCGCTCAATGCAAACCAGCGATAATTCCACCGTGCGAGAAGTTGCATAATTTCAGCGCGCCGGATAACCCCATGGCCTTGTTCGAATGTCCTCGACCTCCGCGAGAATCGCCGGCCGCGGCGCAGTCTGCAGCAGCTTCCTGGCCCCTTCCAGGATCGCCAACTCTCCGCCCTCCGCGTCCAGCTTAATGAAGTCCACATGCTGGATGCCGCGCTCCGCGAGCACGTCGTCCAGCTTTCGCACAGGCACGCGCACCATACGCGTCGGCTCCGGCACGGCGGGCGGCCGCAAGCTATTGCCCCAGTCGCGGAAGCCGTCCACCATAAAAAGTTCCGCCTCGCCCGATGTGTCTCCCACGGCGCAGGCTTCCACCTCCACATTGTTGCAGCGATTCACGCGAATATGTTTTGCAAGCCTTCGGCATTCTCGCGGGGACGGTTCAAATGCGATCACTCTTCCGCTCCGCCCGACGTGTTTCGCGGTCAGCAACGTGTACAGCCCATGGTGCGCGCCAATATCTAGCACCGTCATTCCTGGTCGCAGCAGCCGCTGCACAAACCGTACCTCTGTCTCCTCAAACCCGTTGTACATCAGCTCGTGATCCAGCGCACCCTTTTCCGCAAGCCACCACACGCCAAACGGCAGCCGCAGTGGAATGGTCATATTCGGAAACACACGCCGCGCTCGCAGCGCCATCGTGATGTACTTGCTCTTCAGCGGACTGGCCAGAAATCGTCCCATGCGCTGCGGCACGCTCGGCCGGCCAGCCACCGCTTTGCTCCAGGGATCCACGGCTTCGCGCGGCTCTGGATACAATCGAAATCCCTCGATATTGATCGGCGCGCAGGACGCCAGCAATACGGTGCGTTTGCGGGTGTGATCTGGCGTATCGCGGAAGTCGTCATGCTCCGGCAGCGGCGTAACGCGATACACCGCTACGAAACCCGCTCGGTAAAGCATCTTCACGAGTGTGCTTTCGCTGGGGTAGCACGCAACGTCCGTCAAGCTCTGGTCGTCGGAGCGCGGCTCCTCGCGCAGCAGCATGGACGGCTTCTCGTCTGGCAGGCACATGCTCTCGATCAACAAACATTTCTCTGTCAACGCCCTCAAATTCCGCATTGCCAGCAGCGGATTTTCCAGGTGATAAATTAATCCGCAGCAAAGCACAAAGTCGAACCGCCCCAATTCCAGGATGCTGCGGTCTTCGATGTTCGCCGTCTCAAACGGCAAATGCGAAAACCGCTTCCGTGCCTCCGCAATATTCTCCTCGCGCCCGTCGAAGCCGCACACGCTGAGCCCGCACTTCTCGAGCGTCTGCGAAAAAAATCCCACGCCGCACCCGGCATCTACGGCTCTCTCCAGCCTTAACGCCGGCTTCAGTTTGCCCACCACGCGCCGAATCATCTCGGCGCGCGCCGCAGTCAGCTTGCGGTAGTGGCGTTGATCAAAGGGGGTGAGCCTAAGCGTGAATTCGGCGGTAAGGCGGGTAGCCTCCACGGCGGGCAGTACGGGCGGCAATCCATTGATGACGGACATGGGGCTGGACTCCATGCCGGCGTTTTCCCGAGGATCCCTCAGGGTAGCCGGACCTTCGTGCGCCTCCCCGGATCTGGCGCGCCCAAAGCGCGCACAGCCACGAAAGCCCTTCCCGCCGCTAAAGTGTGCAAGGAACCGTCTATCCAAATAAATAGCGCGTCTAGAAAGTAGAAGAATAGTAATTATACGCAATGAAGATATGCAAGAATATTTATTTATAAGTATACTTTTCCTGCGGGATTACTCCGTGTTGAAAAAAAGGACGCAACGCCGAAAAGACGCAGTTTGGGTAGAACCGTCGCAACCGCTATTCGTAGCTCGGAGCGCTAAGCCGGATGGTGCGGCGATTTCTCGACGTGATGCACCGGCAAGCGCAACCGGAAATACCGCTGATCGCACCTTTTGCATCGGTACGGGCTTACAAACAGAACGCTGTGTAAGATCTGCTCCAGGAGCCCTTTTCTTTTGGACCGGTACATTGCGTGGCTGGCACAATTCGGACAGAGGGAAGACTTACGGAGGATGGACATGGCCCACTACTCCCGTTCTGGCTGGGTCCACTACTATACACCTAAGTTGGCCACCATGGCGCCTCCGAAATCAAGTCCAAAAAGGATGCCAACAGACCTCAATCTCAATCGGCCCGAGTGGCGCGCGGGTTGCTGGATGACCATCCCATAAATTTACCGCGTCACGTAAGCAAAAAAGAAAAATTCCGGGAACTTTTCCTCTCAACTGTGTTAATAATCATCGGGGCTCCCAGTTCTGCCTACTCCTTCTCTCGTGGGGAAACTCAAGTGTCCAAATATCTGCTGTTGGGGAAATACTCGCGCTATTCGTATGCCTTACTGCCTTTAATTCTCTTCGTGGCCGGTTGTGGCGGCGGTTACTCCGCGCCCCCCACAACTCCTGCCGCGCCTTCCGTTTCGCTTTCGTCCAACTCCGTCACCTTTCCAGCCACCAACCAGGGCGTGTCCAGCGCTGCCATGATGGTTACCGTCACGAACAACGGCACCGGCTCTCTGACAATCTCTTCCGTCATGGCCGGTGGCACCAACCCCGGTGATTTCACCAATACAAATACTTGCACAGCCGCGGTCAGCTACCTCGGCACGTGCACTATCTCGGTGACCTTCGTCCCCACCGCCACCGGCCCCCGCTCGGAAACCATCACTCTCACTGACAACGCGCCCAACTCCCCTCAGGTCATCAACGTCACCGGCACCGCGAATCCCCCCATCGCGCTCACCCTAACCCCGCCAGTCTCCGCAATGGGCGTCAGCCAAACCATCCCGTTCGTAGCCACCGGAGATCCCGCCGGCGTCACTTGGTCCGTCACTGGCACGTCCTTCCTGGGCAGCGCAACTCCGCTCACCTCGGCCGGCACCATCGACTCCAGCGGCAACTACACGGGCCCCGGCAATATTTTCAGCTTTTACGCCACCGTCACCGCCACCAGCAAGACCGACCCCACCAAATCCGCCTCCGCCACCGTCAACGTTGTCGCTCCCGGCGCCTTCACCAACACCAACAACGTCCAGGTCGCCCAGTACGCCGTCACTCCTCCCTCTCCCGCCAACGTCAGCGTCCAGTTTGGCCTCGACACCACCTACGGCCTCAACACTTGGACCCAGCCCAATTCCACTCTCGGCAGTCCCGTCAGCCTCTACGTCGCCGGCATGAAGCAGTCCACTCCCTACCACATGCGCGGCCTAATCGCCTTCGCCGATGGCTCCTCCTTCAACGACGCCGACTTCACCTTCACCACCGGCGCGCTAACGGCAGGAACAATTCCCAATATCACAGCGACAACGACCGCTGGCATGACGCCTCAGCCCGGCGTCGAGGTCGTGAATCTGCTCAACCTCGCTGCCGTCATCGCTAAGCTGCCAGGTCGTTGGTAACCGACCTGAGCTGGCAACGTGATCTGGGCATACAACCCCGGAACCTCGGTACCTGCCGGGTTACACCTCAGCCCGATTAAACTGCTGCCCAACGGACATTTCCTGATTAATTTCCAGCGGCACATGCCGCGGCGGCATCGAACTCTGTGCTGCAGGAAGTGGATCTCGGATCGAACGTCATCTGGCAGATGACCGCAGCGCAACTGAACACCGCGCTCGCTGCCGCCCACGACTGCGCCGAATGCAATGTCACCGTGATTGGAACGCACCACGACTTCGCCATCCTTCCCAACGGCCACCTCATCGTCACTCGGCGGCTACCACCGAAATCTCTCGGGATGTACGACGCCTGACGGGGGACGTCGTCATTGATCTGGGCGACATGGAAAACGTCGGCGGCAACAATCCCAATCACACGCCTCAACCCGTCTGGGCTTGGAATGAATTCAACCACTTTGACATCAACCGGCGCCCTTACCCGTATCCGGACTGGACTCACACCAACGCCGTCATCTATTCAAAGGACGACGGCAACCTCATCATCTCCATCCGCCACCAGAATTGGCTCGTCAAAATTGACTACAACAATGGCGCCGGCGCCGGAGACATCCTCTGGAAGCTAGGCGCCGTACTTCCCGGCGATACGCGGCACAGAACGTCGCCGACTTCGCTCTCATGAACGCCGATGGCACGCCAGACACCAACGCCACCGACTGGTTCTTTGCCCAGCACGGCCCTTCGTTCGTCTCCACCAACACCACGCGGCAAATTCTCCCTGATTCTCTTCGATAATGGCGATGACCGCGGCGTTGTTGATCGTTGCCGGTGGAACCTGCGGCGTCACCGGCCAGCCCAACGTGCTTTAGCACCGTCCCTGTCTTCAACATCGACGAAACCGCCAAAACCGCAACCTTCGTCGTCCACCCGACCACGAGGACTACTCCTTCTTCGGAGGCAACGCCGAAGTCCTTCAGAATGGCAACGTCGAGTACGATGAGTGCAATACACCGTTGTCTTCTGGTGACAATGGCGCGATCTACGAGGTCACTCAAACCTCGACGCCCCAGACCGTCTGGCATATGTCAATCCTGGGACAGGACATCTATCGAGGTATGCGCATGCCAAGTTTGTATCCGGGAGTTCAGTGGTGACCACTGGCTAGCCTGCGGCCCGGCACGGTTACAACCGAATGCCGCTCGCAGTTATAAGCTCCTGATATAGCGATTGGTAGCTTTGCGTTTGGACATCCAGCGAATACTCTTGCAAGGCAAGACGGCGACTTTGCTCTGCCATCGAAACGCGGCGCTCAGGCTTTGCTAACAAACTGACAATCGCTTGCCTGAGTGCCGTTGGATCGCTGGGAGGAACGAGGAGTCCGGTCCGGCCATCGCGGATTACTTCCGGTATGCCACCTACATTTGATCCTATTGTGGGAATACCACATGCAAGTGCTTCAATCGTTGTATTGGGCAGATTGTCCTGGAGAGAGGGGATAACAAAAAGATCCGCTGCACTATAGACATACGATAGCGCAGCCTCGTCATCAAGAAAGTCTATCATTTTGAAGCGGCTTCCCAATCCCTCCTTCGAGACTCCGCGCCCAATAATCACGAAAAAATAGTCTTCAGAGTTTTCCAATCCACTGAGGGCTTCAAGAAGGACTCTAAGGCCCTTCCGTCTTTCAGACGTGGAATCCGCAACGAACAAAATCGTTTTTGCCTCTATTGGAATCCCGTGTCTTCCTCTGGCAAGGCCGCGGTCACGTGGCTGAAAGCTTTCCGTATCGATCCCATACGGGATTACCCTCATAGGCCAGTCCGAAAGGAGCGTGCTCCTTTTTGTTTCTTCGGCGAGCCAGCTGCTGGGCGTCACGATTTGAAGGTTCTTCCTTCCGCGAACAGAAAACGCCTCCTGCTTTCGTTGCCAAATCTGCGACGACAGATCTTTAGGATTGGAAGAACCTAATTGTGGACACGCACCGCATTGCTGGCGGAATTTGCCGCAGGTTTCATCATAATGGCAACCGCCAGTGAAGGCATTCATGTCGTGCAAGGTCCAGACGACCGGCAACTTCGGTGGAAGCTCGCGAAAAAAATCACGGTAATCAATAAATCCAGCGATCCAATGAAGATTCAATACATCCGTCTGGGGCAGTTGCCGCAGAACATCCGCTCCGTGCTGGCTTCGATCATCGCTGAAGTATGTAGATCCTGCGGGGCGGGCATGCACCTCACGGGCGCTTCGTTCCAGATATCGTCGTTTCAAGCCCCGGCGCAGTCGCGTCGGGACGTCTCGCGGAGGAACAAATTGGAGCACGGTCGGATCAGTCGATCTCTTGTGCAGTGCGAGGAATCGCGATTCATGCCCGGCTGCGTTAAGCCCTTTGTGCAGCCGATACGCCGCACGCGCCGCTCCTCCCGAAACATCGTACGTGCTTAAGTGGCTTATTCTCACTCGACCAGAGCTTCCAGTTCCCGCACGAAGTCTTCCGCCGGATCAGCGGATACCCACTTTCTTACGTCCTCCGCCGCTCTGCCTCCCATCTCTCGCAGTCTCCCTCGGCTTTCCCACGCCCGGTTCATCGCCTCATCCAGCAGTTCAACAGTCGGAGCCTTCGCCAAGAAACCATTCACGTCGTCTCGCACCAGTTCCCGACTCCCACCGACATCAGTCACAATACATGCCCGTCCGCAGAGCATCGCTTCCACCAGCGTCAGAGGCATCCCCTCCTGACGGGACGGAAGCACCATTGCGTGATGCTTGCTCCAGACTTCTTCTATGTCCTCTCGATGACCAAGGAACTCCACTCCTTTCACTTTTAGCTGTTCCGCGTACTGTCGTAGCACGCGCTCGTTCAAGCCGCCTCCAACCAGCGACAACCGCACCTTGCGCTCGCGCCAATGCGGTAAGCTGAGCACCCTCAAGAGCAAATCCTGTCCCTTCGTTCCTACGTCGATTCTGGCAACGCAAGCCACCGATAGCTCCTCGGAGCCGTTATCGGGCCATGGGGGCCGGGCGTCATACGCCACGTTGAACGGATTCCGAATCACGCGGCCGTTGTTAAGCGGCGTGCCGAACTGCCGCTGGCAAAGGCCCTTCAGCGCTTGGGAAACGAAGAAGCTTCTACTTGCGTTTTCGTAGGCTCGGGCCAAACGCTCGGCCACATCGTCATCCGGCCATCCGTGCTCCGGCGCCCCTTGCGCGATTACGACGTATTTCTGACGAACGTCGCTAACTTCCTCCATCCACGGCAGTCCGTCCGTATGCGCCCCTTGCGAAATCACAACGAGGTCTGCGTCCCTCGCCATGGCGCGTACCTGTTTACGAACCTGATCTGGAAAATGAAAAATCCTCGTTGCCAGCCGCAAAGGCAGCGCCGGTTTAGCCCGCGCGAAAACTTGACACCCTGCCGCCCTCAGTCTCTCGACTTGACTCAAAGGCTTCCCGAAATCCGGAACGCTCACAAATACCTTAGCACCGCGGCGAGCCATCTTTTCTGCAGCCTGCGTCCATAGCAACTCGCTCCCGCCCCAGTTAGGCCACTCATTCGCTGCAATGAAAAGATATTTTCTCATCTCTAAGCGTGCGCGATTCTGCGGAAGTTGGAACTCGTGAGACGCCTCAGAAGTTGGCAATCCCATTGCGTAACTTCAACTACGTACATAACATGCGTAGATGTTCTGACCTCTAAGGAACCTGCCAATTCCCGAGCGTCGGAACAGCCGGATCGTTTGTGCGCGAATCCAAGGATGAGCGAGTAAACCGAGGTTTCGTGTGCGAAGGGCACTGCCATAGGTGTCCACATACCATTCGATCTGATAGTCAGTCAGAGGTTCATAGCTAATATGCCGAACCCTCAGCGGAAAATGAGTCTGCACGCGCTCAAGGGCTTTGCGCGTCCAGCGGGTCATGTGATGGGGAGGCATATCGAGAGGGTTGACCATATGTCGTACGTAGCTCCGTTGGTTCGGCACCGCCAGAACGAGCAGTCCTCCCGGACGCAACAGAGTGCAGCAAGCATCTAAGAATTCTGCCGGTCTCGGGACATGCTCTAGCACTTGAAAGCTACAAACGGCATCGTACGATGCCGGTGATTGTTTTGCGACATCCTCGGCGGTCGCTTCTCGAACGCGCATTCCACGCTGTAACGCTTCTCTTACAGCATCTTTGTTTTGTTCCAAGCCTTCGATGGATAGCCCGGCTATTTGCCTTGCAAGCGCGATAAAAACTCCGGATCCGCAGCCAATTTCCAGGATCCTTTCCTGGCCCGCCAGATCTCTTATCGCAACTTCATATTCCCATTTTGCGGCCAGGTAATAAGTACCGCGATCTGCGAGCTGCGTATACATCCGGGCCGATCCAGCCAAGCACTCGGGTGCAAAGAAGGAGACGGCGCAATCGGCGCAGAACCAGAGCTCCATTTGCGAGATACCGCGAAACTCGGGACGTATCTCAATCTGGTAGATTTCGCGCCACAACGTAATTACACGTTCCACCTCAATTGCCTTCGAGATGCCAGTGTTCATAGAACCGCACAGCGGGCACTGAATCTGTCCTCTTGTCGCTTTTTGAGTTTCTGGGTTAGACACAGCTAACTGTCGGCTGCCTGGTAAGCCCTTGAGCGATTTCGAATCTTTCAAGTCAATGACACCTTGACAACCGATTGAATCGTAACTTCGCTCTCGAACCGACAAAGATACACGCCAGGAAAGGTGACGGCGTGGCTTTTGGCTTCTTCGCCCTCCATGACGTCCAATGTCGCTGCTTGCTCAACATGATCCACGACCTCCATTGCCTCCCTTCCCATCCAAAGACCAACGAAATACTTCCCAGGCCTCAACAAAAGGTCGTGCAAGAGAAAGTTCGCACGCACCTTCTGGCCAGGGTTCATAGTAACGAACACACCCTTTTGCGCGGTGTTCGTATCGATAACCCGAACTCCGTTCATGTCATAGAAAATTAGCGCCAGAAAGCAGTCAGCGATATTGGAAAGGCATTCGACATCCACCTCAATATTTAGGTCGCACCCGGGATGCGCGACCTCCAATCGTTCACGATTCGCACCGAGCGGCTGAATCGAAACTGAAGAAAATAATGCCTTGCCGTTTCCTTCCCTCGCCATATCCAAGAGGTTTGCTCCACTCTCGGCGACCTCCAGCGATTCCGCGTAATACCGGGCCGTAGCCTCGGAAGTCGGTCCACTAAAGACGATGCCGCCATCCTTCATCATGATCACTCGCGAGGACAACGCATTGATGGCCGCCATGTTATGGCTGACGAGGACCACGGTGCGGCCAGCCCGCGCCACATCGCCCATTTTGCCCAGGCATTTCTTCTGAAAATGGATATCGCCGACGGCCAGGACTTCATCCACAAGCAGAATTTCCGGCTCGAGATGCGCCGCCACCGCAAACGCCAGCCGCACGTACATCCCGCTCGAATAATGCTTCACCGGCGTATCGATGAACTTTTCCAGCTCCGCGAACGCCACGATCTCATCGAACTTGCGCTCGATTTCGCTCTTGGCCATCCCCAGAATCGCGCCGCTAAGAAAAGCGTTCTCGCGCCCCGTCAGCTCCGGATGAAATCCCGTGCCCACTTCCAGCAAGCGACCCGACCCGCCCGCGAATCTCCGCCCACCCCGTCGTCGGCTTGGTAATCCGCGAAAGAATTTTCAGCAGCGTGGTCTTCCCCGCGCCGTTCCGCCCGATCAGCCCGAGGACTTCGCCTTCCTTCACTTCCAGCGAAACATCTTTCAGCGCCCAGAACGTCTCGTCCTTCTTCCGGAACGCCGAAAGCGGCGACTTCACGAATCGCTCCAGCGCATGCCGCAGCCCGGGGACCAAGTGGCCAGCCCGCGCGGGTACCGCTTCCCCAGCCCCTCGCCTCGTATCACCGCTGAATTCATCGATAGACTAATCTTACTCCAGAGGGAGGCGTTTCCAGCGTCTCGAGCGGCTCCAAATTCAAAGTTTGACCGGCGTCCCATGCGAATCAAAGGTTGCTCGAAATAACGCCAGGACAGCGTCGCGAGCAGAAGCGTCAACGCAACCGCCGCCAGCGTCGCCAGGAAAGTTGCGCCATGCCGGTTATTTGTCGGTCCATGTCCCCAGATGAGTCCGAAAAACAGATATTGTATTCCCGTGGTGAAACAGATATATTCCGTAAGCCAGCGTGCCAAGCCAGCAAAGCCACTTCATCCGCAAAACCTTGGTCAGGCTGCTATTCGGCCGCGTGAGCACAAACAGCAGGATCGCAACGTAGAAAAGCGCCACCCAGGTATACCCTACGGTCTTCATGATGGCGGGGTCATGGTTTCCATGCTCGCACAGTCAGAAATGCCATGCCCAATAACAAGATGGGAATCAAAATGGAGAAAGCAGAGCCGGCGCTCGCGGATCCGTTCTTTCCATCGCTCATTTCGCAGCAATACGGCCGCGAGCACGCCGAGCAATAGCGCATCCGCCCGGCAGAGCATCATCGTATAAATCCCAATCGAGCTGTCGCTCCCGAAATGGAGAAGCAGGCTTCGAAGCAAGGGAGCGCTGCATATACCGATCACTAGGAAACGCGCCAGCCAGCGGCGGCTTAACGCTCGAATATAGAGTGGCACCGTCAGGTAGAATTGTTCCTCGACGGCGAGGGACCAGGTCATCGCCAAGCCGTTGGAACCGACACTCCCGGCGTGCGCCATCCAAAAATTCTGTGTAAACGTCAAATACGCGTACCACGGCGCACCCTCCGTCGTGAGCCACTGCAAAGGACCGCTGGTCGGCCCTAGCTTCAACGACACTAACGCTGCACCAAGAACCAAGGTAACAAGATAGATGGGTACGATTCGGAAAAAGCGCCGCTTGTAGAAAACGGAGTAGTAGTTCGTCGATTCGCGCGAATCGAGCAAAATCCCGCCGATCAGGAATCCAGACAGCACGAAGAACAAGTCGACGCCGGTCCAAGAGAGCCGTAAGCCAGCCTGTACGTACGAAAACACCGACCCAGGCTGAAACGCCATGGTGTTCTGGAAAAAATGAAACAGCACCACCATGCCGATAGCCACGCCACGCAAACCGTCCAGCTCTCGTATTCGATTGCAATCGCCTAATGTTGGCAACCGGCCAGAAAGAGAACCACGCATGGCTAGGTAAATCCTTCCAGTCCCTAGATTTAGAGAGCAATCCCAGGACTCCTAGTACGTGCTTCCATTAAGCAGCAAAATCCCCGCCAGAGGGACGCGAAAGTCCCGGCCATTGCGAATTGATAAAGGGGTACGTCCGAATTATGTGCTATGCGCCTCGCACCCTGGTGGGGGCACGCATGTTTACCCTGAGATCCGAAGGAACGAACGAAGGGAGCGTCGAAGGGCCGTGCTCGTCTTGGCCATGCCCGCCCCAGCACAGTTTCACGTGCTGCTCCCTCTCACCACTCTCTCCTCTTTCTTTTCAATCCTTTACAACGCCGCCGTCTTAGTTCTGCGATTTTACTTGACAAGTAAGTAAATAATGTGTTACAGTTCTCTGTGCTTAACGGTTGTGGACAGTCTGATTTTCCTCAGCCGCTCGGTGAGCCCCGCGGCTTACTACCCGCCTTTTTTTCCTCGACCCGTAGTGGCGGGTCTTCAGACCCGTTCTTCTCCCCAATCTTGTCTGCGACGCTCAAAAACGTCCATAACCCCTTTAGAATTCGCACTTCCAGAAATACACCCGTAACCCCTTTAGAATGCGCAGTTTCAAAATACAGGACTTAAAGTCCTTTAGAATCCGCATTTACAAGAAAACAGGGGGTGGGGGTCATGTAGACCGCGATCCGCGATCGCCCCTTCCATGCGCTGGAAGAAAAATAGCCCGCCAAGAACGACGACGATGACCATGCCGGACGAAGCGAGCAGCAGAGCGCCGGGCGGCTGCCCGTGCCCGGTCAACGCCCACCGGAAGCCGTCAATCACCCCCGCCATGGGGTTCAGCCCATACAGCCACCGCCACCGCTGAGGCACCAGCGAAGAGGGGTAGGCCACCGGCGACGCGAACATCCAGAACTGAATTAAAAATGGGACTACGTATTTTACGTCGCGATAAAGCGCGTTGAGCGCGGACATCCACAGGCCGACGCCAAGCGCAGTGAGCACGGCAAGCAATAGCAAAACCGGCAGCCACAGCGCAGCGAGGCCAGGGCGAATGCCGTAAATGGCCAGCACTACCCCGAGGACGACAAAGCCAATCGCGAAATCCACCAGTCCGGAAACGACCGCGGATAGGGGGAGCACCAGGCGCGGAAAAAAAACTTTCGTGATCACGCGCTGATTATCGACCACGACTGCGGTGCAGGATTGCAGTGCGGTGGAGAAATAATTCCAAGGGACAAGCGCGGTGAAATAGAAGACAGGATAGGCCAGTCCGTCGGAAGGCAGCTTCGCTAGCCGGCCAAAAAAAAGCGTGAAGACTCCCATCGTGAGCAGCGGCTGCAGCACCACCCACGCGACGCCGATGACGGTTTGTTTGTAGCGGACTTTTATGTCGCGCCACACGAAAAAATAAAGCAGTTCGCGGTAGGCCCACACTTCGCCCAAGCGCAAATCGAGCCAGCCGCGCGGCGGTTCAATGCGCACAATGGAGGGCGCGGCGTTCTGCACCGGAAGCGGCGATGCGGGTGCGGTGACGGAAGCCATTGAGTCCTAGCGAAACTCCGATAAATTCGTCCGGCAAACTGCAAGAAAGCTAAAACGAACCTCGATTAGATTAGCAGAGATACCCGCGCCGCGGCGGTTCGTCTTGGCGCACATTACTCTTGGTCAGCGCCGATTCAGACGACAGCAAAAAAATCGCACAGGCAGGAGTGTGTTCAGTCTCATGACATCCTTTACAGAGCGTTATCAGGACATCTTTTACACTCGGCGAAGTAAGTGAGCGAGGGATGAGGAGATAACGCGCCCTCGGGCGAGGGCGAGGATGGCGTGGGGAACGGTGGACGTAAAGGATCAGCGGGTACGCTTTGTGGTAAGCGCGAAGCGCGGGGACAAGACGATGCGGGCGCTGTGCGAGGAGTTTGCGATCACGCGGCCGACGGGCTATGAGTGGCTGAGGCGCTACACGGCGGGCGGGATCGCGGGGGTGGTGGAGAAGAGTCGGCGCCCGCGGAGCAGTCCGAAGCAGACTGCGGCGAAGATCGAGGATCGCGTCGTCGAGCTGCGAGAGCAGCGGCCGGATTGGGGAGCGCGAAAGTTGCAGGTGTTGCCTGGCGCGGGAAGAGATTGCTCTTCCGGTGATCACCGTGCATCGGATTTTATTGCGGCGCGGTTTGGTGCGGGAGCAGGACCGTTTTCGCACGGCGGTGGAACGCTTCGAGCGGCGGGCGCCGAACCAGCTGTGGCAGATGGATTATAAAAGCCCGCTGGGATGGGGGGCACCCGTAGGACCGCTGTCGGTGCTGGACGATCACAGCCGCTACGCCATCGCGCTCGAAGGGACCTGGTCAACGAAAGCGGAGCCAGTAAAACAGCGGCTGATCGAAGCGTTCGAGAGTTGCGGCGTACCAGAAGAAATGCTGATGGATCACGGGACGCCGTGGTGGAACATGAAAACGGTGGCGGGCTGGACGTGGCTGACGGTGTGGATCATGCGGCAAGAAATCCAGCTGCACTTCAGCGGGTATCGACATCCGCAGACACAAGGAAAAGTGGAACGCTTTCACGGAGCGTTGAGTGCGGCGATGCAGCGGCGCGGAATCCCAGCGGCCGCGGAACGGCAAATGTGGCTGGATGAATTTCGTCGCGAATATAATCACGAGCGGCCACATGAAGCGCTGGCCATGAAAACACCGGCGGCGGTGTGGAGCAAAAGTTCCCGGCGCTACGATGCAAAACCGCCCGCGTGGGAATACGAAGCAGGAGCGGAAGTGCACAAGCTATCGACGCAGGGACAGTTGCAGCTAAGGTGCCAGCGTTGGGGAATCAGCCGGGCTCTGGCAGGCGAATGGGTACAGGTAGTCCGCGTGGACGGGCGAGCGCTGGTGTACTACTGCCGCAGCCTGGTGCGCGAACTCGACCAGCTCCAGCGGTGGACCGCTGGGAGCTGATAAAGTGTAAAGGATGTCCTGATAACGCAGTGTAAAGCATGTCCTGGAACTTGACACAGGAGTGCCTGTGCTACTTGGAATTCTCGCCCAGCGAGAACGCTAGCAAATCAATCATCACTGTTGAGGAGGGTTGTTCTTCATCTGTTCCAGATCGCGCTGCTCGATCTGCTGCATCATGGCTTTGCGGCCAAACAAATATTTTTCGAACTGCATAGAGATCTGGCGTGGCACAACGAGAAATTGGTTTTGAATCATTTCCGAAAAAGAAATCGGACCGCGCGCTGGAATAAGGTGCGTACCCCACTGAAACATCAGTCCAACATTCCAGAAAACAAAGCAGGCCAGAAAAATGGATGCAGCGGCGAGGGCGGCGCTACGCTTTCGAAAGATGCGCGTGAAACGGTCCAGAAAAACAGCGAGCCCCAGAATAAAAAGCGCGGTCAGCGAAACAAAAAAACGGTTTCCATACGAGGAGATTCCCGCCCAATCGGGATAAGACGCGATGAAATAATAAAACGCAATGGCCGCAAGCAAAAAGGCCCCGCCGACGCGCGGCACGCTCCGCCAAAAAGCAAAGAGCCCGATCACGGCGAAAAGCAGAATCGGGGTCCAGGAGATCAATCCGTGATTCGCGGAAAACAAAACAGACAAGAGATTGGGCGAGCTCCAATTCCACTTGCTGGCCGAACCGTAGCCCGTTTCGAAGATGCCTCCGTAAATGATGTGGTGCGCGATGAATGTCGGCAGCAGACAGAGTATGAGGGTCACAGCGAAGGCAGCGTGCCGGACCAATAGTTGCGCAACGCCAGGTGTGCTGGGTGTCGATTTGCGAAACGCGGCGCCGTAGTCACGCAACGCTTCGAACGGCAGAACGGCGAAGAGCATGAGATTGGGGTAGTAGACGTTGAGCATCAACCCTGCCATCGCGCCCAGCAAAATCCACTGACCTAGAGAGCGCGCGTCGCGCGTTTCGTGCCAGTACCACAAAAAAAGCGCGACGACGAAAGCCGAAAGCGCATGCGACCAGGACGGATTGAAATACATGTAAACGGGAAGCGAACTGGCCCACCAAATGGCTAGCGTGGCGAGCAAAGCCCAGGTTTCGTCGACGTACTTGCGGGCCATGCGAAAAGAAATGAGGAGGCCTAGAAAACCGTAGAGTGCGGTGGCGAGCGCCATGGCGATGCGGTACGGGGTGGAAAAACCGTCGGCGGGAATCGCCGACCCGAAGGAACGTGCGAGAAGAACGCCGGCGTGGGTGACAAGCAGAAACGGCGCCCAAAGAATGGCGGGGCCGACGGTGAAGTGATTATCGAGGTGGCCAGTGCGCGTGCGAAATGCTGCGGTGGGCTGGCCGTTTTCGTCGAGACGATTTTCGCGAAAGCTCGTGTTGGCTTGCTGATAGTCATGAATGAAATCGAGATCGTGCTCGATAAGCGGAGCGCGAGCGAAGGCGTAGTAGCCGACACCGTCGCCGCGAACCCAGGGATTGAGGATGGGAAGAGAAAGCAAGAAGAGCACGAGGAGAAGGCGTTCGGCTTTGCGCGGACCTAGCTGAGACGAAGAGGTCAAACCTTACGACTCCAAAAAGAAGGCTTCACGAAACAGTACCCAGAAAACTAGCACCCAAGATACGAGTCGCGTGCAATCGCAAAATTCGCGTCAGTAATAAAACCCTGCTCAGGCCGCAATGCCTGTTTGTTCCAAGCGAAAAGTCCGTTCGAGTTGGGAGCATTATCTCTTTTTGAATTAGGTTTGTCTTGTTGGCAGATTTGTTTGCACGGATTGGACAGGGTGGATTGCTAAGTCGTGGAGAGAGAAGAGCGGGCACGGCGTGCCGTGCCCCTACGGGAAAAATCGATTCCGCGTTGGAAATAAAGGTAGAATCGCGGCGCGCGTGGCGTAGATCGGAGTGAGAAAGATGCCGGGCTGAAGCCCGGCGCTACGCCGCAATGCGACGCAATTGCATCGCGCGAGGTTTGGAGGAAATCGTGAGGAAGAGAATCATTTGGATGGCCGTCGTCGTGACGATTGCCGGCGGAGTGAGCGCAGTTTCAGCGTCGGCGCAGAAACCGCCGCTTTTGCCGGAGAAGGATGTGGCGGCTTTGGCGAATGAGTTGAGTGGGGAGGCGGCGAAGCGGAATTTGGAGGTGATTGCTACGTTTCACCGGCAGCGCGGGTCGCGGGGATTTCATTCGGCGGCGGAGTTGGTGGCGGAACGGGCGCGGGAGTATGGGTTGAGCGATGTGCAGATATTGGAGTTTCCGGCGGATGGGAAGATTTTTTATGGGACGCAGAGGTCGCGGCCGGGGTGGGATGCGGAAGTGGGGGAATTATGGGAGGTAAATGAGGTAAAGGAAGTAGAGGAGGCAAAGGAGAAAAAGGAAAAGAGTGTTTCTGGAGAAAGAAGTGGCGAGTGGCGAGTGACTAGTGGCGAGAAGAAGATTGCGAGTTATGCGGCGGAGCCGGTGGTGTTGGCGGAGGACAGCGAGTCGGCGGATGTGACGGCGGAATTGGTGGACGTGGGCGAGGGGACGAAGGAGAGCGATTATACGGGCAAAGACGTAAAGGGAAAGATTGTTTTGGTGAGCGCGTCACCAGGGGCGGTGCAGGAATTGGCGGTGGGGAAATTTGGGGCGGCGGGGCTGGTGAGTTATGCGCAGAACCAGAAGAACGCGTGGTGGGGCGAGGATGAGAATTTGATTCGGTGGGGGCATTTGGAGACGTTCACGGAGCACAAGACATTTGCGTTCATGGTGTCGTTGAAGACGGCGCGGGGAATGCGCGAGCGGTTGGCGAGTGGAGAGAAAATTACGCTGCATGCGGTGGTGAAGGCGGGGCAGCATGCCGGGAATTATGAGGTGGTGACGGCGACGATTCCTGGCTCTGATCCAAGGTTGAAGGAGGAGGAGATTGCGTTTTCATGCCACCTGGATCATCAGCGGCCTGGAGCGAATGACAACGCCAGTGGGTGCGTGACGATTTTGGAGGTGGCGCGGACTTTGCAGAAGTTGATTGCGGAGGGGAAATTGGCGCGGCCGGCGCGGACGATCCGGTTTATTTGGCCGCCAGAGATTGAGGGGACTTTGGCGCTGTTGAATGGCAAGCCCTTCGAGGCTCAGGGTAAACCCGAGTTTGCGGCGCGGATCAAAGCCGCGATTCACATGGACATGGTGGGTGGCGGGCCAGAGACGAAGGCTGTGTTTCATGTGACGCGGGGGCCGATGAGTTTGCCGTCGTTTGTGCATGACGTGGCGTGGGCGTTTGCGGAGTTTGTGAATGAGGAGTCGTACAAATTTGCCGCGACGGGCGTTGCGGAGTATCCGTTTGTGGCGCCCGAGGGTGGCAAGGAGCCGCTGCGGGCGGAATACTCAGCGTACACGATGGGGAGCGATCACGATGTGTATCAGGATTCGTCATTCGGGATACCGGCGATTTATATGAATGACTGGCCGGACCGGTACATTCATACGAATTTTGATACGGCGGCAAATATCGATACGACGAAGTTGAAGAGGGCGGCGTTTATTGGGGCGGCTAGCGGGTATTTTTTGGCGGGCTTCGGACAAAACTGGAAGACAGTTTCAAGCTGGGGTTCGGGAGAGGCTGTGCGGCGAGCACAAGTTGCCGCCAGGGTTGTGAGCCTCAAATCTGCCGACGCATGCTCGTTTATATTCCACAATTTCCAATTCCAATATGCCGCTAACGCCTCTGCCGCCTCATACCTCGGCAAACCGCAACAGCCACCGATTCAAGGGACCGACGATTGCAAGACGAGCGAGATAGCGCCGATCACATCACCGGATGCCAAGTTGACGTGGAAGCGAAACACAACTCCGAAAGGGCCACTGGCGGTGTTTGGATATGACTATTTTGCGGATCATGCGAAGGCCGTGGGAGTGGCGACGCCGAAATTGTTTGGTTATGAGGGATTGTGGGGTGGGGGCGAGGAGTATGCGTATGAGGTTTTGAATTTTGCGGATGGGAAGAGGAATGCGCAGGAGATTCGGGATGCGGTGTCGGCGGAGTATGGGCCGGTGCCGTTGGAGATGGTGGTGGAGTATTTGCGGGCGTTGGAGAAGATTGGGTTGGTGGCGGAAGTGAAGTGAGGGTTTTGTGGCATAGGCTTCAGCCTGTGCCAACGTAGAGAGTTGGCAAGCGTGATCGGGGAGTGGTAGTTCTTGCATGGGAGGTGTATCTGCTGCGAGGGGTGAGACGGCGCCATCATCGACCGAAGGATCAGTGAGGGCTGGTTGGCAGGCGGCACAGACTGAAGTCTGTGCCACTTCGAAAAGCGGATTCCTCGCTCCGCTCCCTTCGTTCCTCAGGGCAAGCGGAATGGCAATTTTTGTTTGGCGCTCGGAATGACGAGTTAACAGAAAGAGGGAGCAACTTTGACAGGGAACCAACTGACGATTGCGGAGAGGATTGAGCGGTTACCGCTGGGGGGATTTCACCGGCGGTTTATTGCTTTGGTGTCGCTGGGGAACTTCTTCGATCTTTACGACATTTTTATTGTGGCTTATATCGGGGCGGCTTTGCAGCAGTCGGGATTTTTGACGCTGCGGCAGTTTACATTTTTTGTGGCGGCGGGATTTTTGGGAATGTTTGTGGGAACCGTGGTGTTTGGGATGGGGAGCGACCGGATGGGGCGGCGCGGCGCGTTTATTTTGCTGCTGCTGATTTATTCGGTGTTTACGTTTGCGGATGCGTTTGCGCCTACGGCAACTTGGTTGATTGGGTTGCGGTTTTTTGCGGGAGTGGGGATTGGCGCGGAAATTGTGGTGATTGATACGTATGTGACAGAGGTGGTGCCGGGGCGGGCGCGAGGGCGGTATGTGGCGATTACGCAGGTGGCGGGATTTTGCGCGGTGCCGGTGGCGGCGGTGCTTTCGCGTTTGCTGGTGCCGACACATTTTTTGATGAGCGGATGGCGGTGGGTGATGGTGATTGGGGCTTCGGGGGCGTTTTTGTCGTGGTGGTTTAGGCGGAGGTTGCCGGAGTCGCCACGGTGGCTGGAGAGCCGGGGGAGGGTGGAAGAGGCGGATGCGATTATGTCGGGGTTGGAGAGAGAGTCGTTTTCTTCTGATAGAAGAAGTGGCGAGTGGCTAGTGACGAGTGGCGAGCAAAATGCGACTGGCGGAAAGTCTGAGGCCGCAGCAGAGGGGGCGTCGTTTTGGGAGTTGTGGAGGCGGCCTTATCTTTCGCGGACGGTGATGCTGGTGATTTTTCAGGCTTTGCAGACGATTGGATTTTATGGATTTGCGAATTGGGCGCCGACGTTTTTGTTGAAGCGCGGAGTTTCGCTTTTGCATTCGCTGGAGTACACGCTTTTGATCGCGCTGGTTTCGCCGCTGGGGCCGCTTTTGGCGGCGTTTACTTCGGACCGGATGGAACGGAAGTGGACGATTGTTGTTTTGGCTTTGTTGGTGGCGGGTCTTGGATTGGGATTTGGGAACTCGATCGCGCCCGCGGCAGTGGTGGGATTTGGGGCGTTGCTCACACTGGCGAATTATTGGTTTTCGGCGGCGTTTCATGCGTATCAGGCGGAATTGTTTCCTACGCGGCTGCGGGCGACGGGAGTGGGGTTTACTTATAGCTGGAGCCGGTTGAGCGCGGCGTTTACTTCGATTTTGATTGGAGCGGTTTTGGTGCATGGAGTGCCGGCGGTATTTGCGGTTTTGGCAGTGGCGATGATTTTGGTGGCGGTGGTGGTGGGAGTGATGGGGCCGCGGACGAATGGGTTGGTTTTGGAGGAGATCGCGCAGTAGGGAGTGAAATGCGAAACGCGAAATTCGAAATTGGAAATGCGAAAGACCAGGTGGAGAAGGTGCAAAGGGCCGATGGAAGAGCACAGGCTGAAGCCTGTGCCACTGTGTCGTTGTGCTAGCATCGAAGATTGTGCGTGAGCGAGGATTTGAGTAGATGGCGGTGACGATGAAGGCTTTGCGGAAGATGAACGCGGGGCGCGGTTTGTCGTTCGAAAGCGCGCCGGTGCCGGCGATTGCGGCGGCGGATGTTTTGGTGCGCGTGAAGACGGCTTCGATTTGCGGGACGGATTTGCATATTTATGGATGGGACCGGTGGTCGCAGGGGCGGATCAAGCCGCCGGTGACTTTGGGGCATGAGTTTTGCGGCGTTGTCGAGCGCGTGGGGGAAGACGTTACGGCGGTAAAGGCCGGGGATTTTGTTAGCGCGGAGATGCATGTGAATTGCGGGCACTGCCACCAGTGCCGGTTGGGCGAAGCGCACATTTGCCAGAACTTGCGGATTATCGGGATCGATCAGGATGGAGCGTTTGCGGAGTTTGTGAAAATTCCGGCGTCGAATATTTGGAAGCTCGATCCGGCGATTCCTGAGCATTACGGAGCGATCCTCGATCCCCTGGGGAATGCGGTGCATACCGTGCTAGCGGGGCCGATTGCGGGGCAGACGGTTTTGGTGACGGGGTGCGGGCCGATTGGGTTGATGTCGATCGCGGTGGCGAAGGCTTGCGGAAGTTCGACGGTGTTTGCTACCGAAACAAACGAGAACCGGCGCGCGATGGCGAAGAAAATGGGCGCGGATGTAGTTTTGAATCCGGCGGCGGAGGATGCGGTTGCGAGGATTTTGGCGGAGACTGGCGGGACGGGTGTGGATGCGTTGCTCGAGATGTCGGGGAATCCGACCGCGATCCAGCAAGGATTTAAGGCGCTGCGAGCGGGGGGACGAGCGTCGCTGCTAGGGATACCGACGGAGAACGTGCCACTGGATTTGGTGAATGACGTGATTTTCAAGGGCGCAACCGTGCAGGGGATTTATGGGCGGCGGATGTATGGGACTTGGGTGCAGATGACGGCGCTTTTGAAGGCGGGACGGCTGAATCTGGAGCCTTTGTTTGGTGAACGCGCGCCTTTGGAGAAATTTGAGGATGCGTTTGCGAAATTGCAGGGTGGGTTGGCGGGGAAAATTCTTTTGTATCCCGATGGATTGCCGCGCTAAGCGAACTATCTTTTCGAGTTTAACTTTGCTTCCGAATTGTTTGCCCTGAGGCGCAAGCTGACGCAGAATGGTAGTTCCACCAGCCGAGTCCACCTCAGGAGTTTAGGCATGTCCGATACCGCAACGATGGCAACGAAACAGAATCCGACGCAGTACATTTCCGACCAATTGAACGAACTGCGGGCGAAGGGCGTGGCGCCGAAGCTGCGTGTGCTCGAAGGGGAGCAGAAGCCGGTTTGTATTTTTGACGGGCGGGAAGTGATCAATCTTGCTTCGAACAATTATCTGGGACTGACGACGCACAAATCGCTGCGCAAAGCTGCGCTTGACGCGATCAAGCGGTATGGAGTGGGAGCGGGGGCGGTTCGAACGATCGCTGGGACGATGAAGATTCATATGGAGTTGGAGGAGCAGATCGCGCGGTTTAAGAATGTGGAAGCGTGCGTGGTGTTTCAGTCGGGATTTACGGCGAATGCGGGAACCGTTTCCGCGGTGCTTGGCAAGGAAGACCTGATCATTTCGGATGAGTTGAATCACGCTTCGATTATTGATGGAGCGCGGCTTTCGAAAGCGACGATTAAGGTATTCAAGCATAAGGACGTGAAGGATTGCGAAAGGATTCTGCAAGAGCACCTCGAGTTTCCGGGGAAGAAGCTGATTATTACGGATGGTGTTTTTTCTATGGATGGCGACATTGCGCCTCTGCCGGCGCTTTGCGACCTCGCGGAGAAGTACAACTGCATCATGATGGTGGACGATGCGCATTCGAGTGGTGTGCTGGGGCGCGGCGGGCGTGGGACCGTGGATCATTTGAATTGCCATGGGCGCGTGCATATTCAAGTGGGGACTTTGAGCAAAGCGATTGGAGCGATGGGCGGGTATGTTGCTGGATCTCGCGACTTGATCGATTTTCTATACTTGCGTGCACGGCCGTTTCTTTTTTCGACTTCGCATCCGCCGGCTACCGTAGCGGCCTGTCAAGCAGCTTTTACGCTGCTGGATTCGCCCGAAGGCGAGAGGCTGGTGAAAAAGCTTTGGGCGAACACGAAAATGTTCAAGCGGGAATTGAAGAAGCGAGGGTTCCAGTTCAAGGTGAGCGAGACACCGATTATTCCGATTCACGTGGGCGATGCGGCGAAGGCGTTCGAATTTTCGAAAAAACTATTTGAGGCAGGCGTGTTTGCGCCGGCAGTGGGGTTCCCGACCGTGGCAGAAGGCAAAGCGCGATTGCGCGCGATCGTGAGCGCGACGCACAAGAGAGAACAACTGCTGCGAGCCGCGGATATTTTAGCGGAAGTGGCTAAGCCGCTTGGGATTATTTCGTAGACAAGTCTCGACAAGCGGCAAGTGCGTTCCTACATGGAATCAAGTATTTTGGCCGTCGCTGTGCCGGATTACATTCATAGATAGTGTTACTCTCGCGGCGAATGCAACTCTTCGCCGCTGGGAAGCGTCCCCTTATTAGGGAAGGTTTCCCAATGAAGTTACCCCGCCCGCTCGCATTTGGAGGTGCACAATGATACGACCTGGATTTGCAGTCTTGATTGGGGCCATATTTGCGGCTGGAGCTGCCGCGCAAGTTCAAACAAATCCGCAGGCGCCAGGAACACCAAATATTCCGATCCAGTCAGAAACGTCGGCGGCTAGCCTGCCTGGCGGGACAGCGCTGAATGCCGAGCTAAATTCCTCGGTGGATTCGAAGAAAGCGAAGGTAGGCGACAAGGTCGAAGCGCACACGACCGAGGAAATAAGGTACGCCGGCAAAACGATCGTTCCGAAAGGAGCAAAGCTGGAAGGCCACGTGACGGAAGCGACGGCGCGTTCGAAGGGCGATAGCGGGTCCACGCTGGCGATTCAATTTGACAAGGCGATGCCGAAGAAGGGAGTAGAGATCCCGTTGAATGTGGCGATTCTGGCGATTGCCGCGCCGCTGAGCGATTTTTCCGGCGGTGCGCCTGGACCCGGCGCTCCGACGAGCGGTGGAGGCTCTCCTGCTGCGGCCGGATCGCCGATGGGTACCAGTCACACGCCAACTGCCAGCCCGAGCAATCCGGGCGGGGCCGCTGATTCAACGATGGTGCCGAACGGTGAGGCGCAACTCACTGCAAAAAGCCGTGGCGTCTATGGATTGGGCGATTTGAAACTGATGGCAACGTCGTCGGGCGCAGGCCAAACAATAGTCATCACTTCGAGTGGCAAAAATGTTCATTTGGACGGCGGAACAAGGCTGCTGCTCGTCGTGCCGGAGCAAGTAGCCGTGGCACCTAGCAAATAGATATGAACCTGTTTCATAAATGACTTGAGGCGTAGAACAAAAGTTTCCTCAGTGGCTGAAGCCCCGTTTTTCTAGTCGTACATGTCGGAGCTAAAGCTCCGACCCCCTGGAAAGCATTTATGAGATGACTACTGGGCCAAGGTAAGCTCAAAAGAGGGCGCAGTAACTTGCGGCCTCTTTTTATTTGCGTGACCAAAATCCTCTTCCACGGAACTGAGGTTGGTTCAGCAAGCGTTTGCTATACTCGCCGTCATGGCTGCCGCACCGAAAAAACTATTTCTTGTGGATGCGATGGCGCATATTTACCGCGCTTTTTTTGCGCCTATGCCGCAGCGATTGACCGGGCCGGGTGGCGTGCCGACGAACGTCCCGTTCCTCTTCGGCAATATTTTGCGAAGGCTCATCAAGGATTATCAGCCGGACTACATCGGCATCGTGTTCGATCCTCCCGGAGCAACGTTTCGCGACAAGTTGTTTGAAAAATATAAAGCGCAGCGGCAGCCGATGCCAGATGACATGCGCGTACAACTCCCATTTGTGCGGCGATTGTGCGAGGCAATGCGGCTGCCGATTCTGGAAGTGCAGGGATATGAGGCGGACGACGTGATCGGCGCCATCGCACTGCAGGCGGCGAAGAAAAATCTGGATGTGCTAGTGATTTCGAATGACAAAGACATGATGCAGCTGGTCGGAAACAATGTGCGAACGCTGCGCACGGGATCGGGAGGAGCGAAGGCGGACATTATTGTCGACGCGAAGAAAGTGGAAGAGATTTTGGGCGTGCCGCCGGAACGAGTTGTGGATTACATGGCGCTGCTGGGCGACAACATCGACAACATTCCCGGTGCGAAGGGCATCGGCGAAAAGGGCGCGGCGGAGCTGATCAAGAAATATGGGAGCGTCGAGAAGGCGCTGGACAATGCCGATGAAGTGCCGAACAAGCGCTATCGCGAGGCGCTGCAGCAGCAACGCGAACAAGTAATGATGTCGAAGCAGTTGGCGACGATTGCGACGGATTTGCCATTGGAACTCGATTTGAAGGCGCTGGAGCGGCGCGAGCCGGATGTCGCGGCGCTCGGCACGCTGTATCGCGAGCTGGGCTTTAATTCATTGCTAAGAGAATTGAGCGCGGAAGATTTGGCGTCGTCCGCGCCCGCGAGCGCGGAACCGAGTGTGAAAGCCGACTACGCGGCGTTCGCTGATGTTGCTGAATTTCGCGCGTATCTGGCCAAGTTGCCGGCGAAGCAGCCGTTAGCAGTTTGGCTGAATCTCGAACTCGGCGAGCGGGAATCGGAAGGATTTGGGACGCAAATTGCGTCGATTGAGGTTTCGTCGAAAGCTGGCGAGGGACGTTCCGTTTGGCTCGATGAGAAAGGAGAAGCGCTGAAAGCGCTTGCTCCGATACTGGCAGATACGAAGCGCACGAAAATCGTTCACGATCCAAAACTTTTTCAGCTTCTTACCGGGCGGGCTGCGAATGTGAAGGATGCGACGCAACTGTATTCGTATCTGGTACGGCCAACGACCGCGAACCACAATTTTGCTGACGTGCTGATGCGCCAGTCCAACACGATGCTCGGCGGCGGGGCGGGGGAGCGTGCCGATTACCTGCAGCGTCTCGCTCCCGTTTTGCGCGCGCAGATCGACGAGCAGGAGCTTGGCGGCGTCTACGATAAAATCGACTTGCCGCTCGCACCCGTGCTCGCGGACATGGAACGCATCGGAATCCGCGTGGACCCGAAAGAACTGGACAAAATGTCCAAGTCCATGGAGAAGGAATTACGGCGCCTCGAAAAAGAAATTTGGAACCTCGCAGGGAGTGAATTCAACATCAACTCGCCCGCACAGCTTGCGGAGATCTTGTTCGACAAACTGAACCTGCAGCCGCCGATGCGCCGCGGAAAAGGGAAAGTGCGGTCGACGGCCGCAGATATCCTGGAGGAGATGGCGGCGCAGCATGCGTTGCCAGCAAAAATCATCGAGTACCGCGAAATCTCGAAGCTCAAATCGACATACGTCGATGCCCTGCCAAAACTGATCCATCCGGAAACTGGGCGGCTGCACACGAGCTTTTCGCAGACGACGGCGGCCACGGGACGGCTTAGCTCAAGCGATCCAAATTTGCAGAACATTCCGATTCGGACTGAATTGGGGCGGGAGATTCGCGCGGCGTTTGTGGCGGAGAAAGGCAAAATTCTTCTTTCGGCAGATTATTCGCAGATTGAACTGCGCGTGATGGCGCATTTCTCGGAAGACCCGGTTTTGATCGATGCATTCCGAAATGGGGAAGATATCCACGCGCGCACGGCGCAAGAAGTTTTCGGCGTGGGTCCGATGGCGCAAAATGCAGAACACCGGCGCGCCGCGAAGGCCATCAATTTTGGAATTATCTACGGACTTTCGGCGTTCGGGCTGGCGCAGCAGCTGAGCATTGGGCAAAAAGAAGCCGCGCAATTTATCAACGCCTATTTCACGCGCTACAGCGGAGTAAAGAAATTCCTGGATAAGATTCTCGTCGATACACGCACGACCGGCGTGGCAAAAACGCTCTTCGGAAGAATTCGCCCGATTCCGGAGATAAATTCTCCGCAAGCGCAGCTGCGCAGTTTTGCCGAGCGAACAGCTTTGAATTCACCCTTACAAGGGACAGCGGCGGACCTCATCAAACTGGCGATGATCAAAATCGATGAGCGCCTGACTGCCGAAAAATTCGAAGCGAAAATGATTTTGCAGGTGCACGATGAACTGCTGTTCGAAGCTCCTCCGAAAGAAAAAGCCAAGTTGGAAAAACTCGTCCGCGAAGAAATGGAAGGCGTGTACAAACTCGCCGTCCCGCTGGTCGTTGAGATCTGTTCCGGGCCCAATTGGCGTGATCTCGACTGATCGTTTTTTGCCCGACATTTTATAGTGTCCAAGCTGTCTTTTCCCTCTCCCCGGGCGTAGAATCCACTCAAAGAACGACGCCGACGCCTCTCGCTCGGCCGGCCCTTCCTCTCAGGAGGCACTTATGCGCAAAACTTGGTTAGTTGCGGGCACGGTTCTGGTTGCAAGTCTTGGAATGGCGCGAGCGAAATCGAATGCGGCGCAGGATAAACCGCAAGATCCCCAAGCCGCCACCGATGAATATAAAATCCCCCAAGAAGCCATCGACAAGAAGAATCCGGTGAAGCCTTCGCCGGAAGGCCTGGCGGCAGCGCGCAAGATATACGGCTACGATTGCGCGATGTGCCACGGTCCGAAGGGAAACGGCAAAGGCGATATTGTCGACTCCATGAAGCTGACCATGCACGATTGGAACAATCCGGCATCGCTCGCGGGCAAGACGGATGGCGAAATTTTCTTCATCATTACCAAGGGCAAGGGGAAGATGACGGGAGAGGGCGATCGCTTGCCCGAATCCACGCGCTGGAACATCGTTAATCTGGTGCGGTCTTACTCCAAGAAAGACGCGGGAGATAAGCCTGCGTCCTGAAAAGAAAAGTATCTACTGAGAGTCGATACTGCCGGTAAAATGAAACGCGGTCCGGCGAATCGCTTTCGAATGTGCCAACCTGCCTGTTCTATTCCCGTTGTGTTACGCTTTTTCGCCTGAAGGAATTCCGGAGGATCGTATGGCACACTCGTCACAATTTTTGAAACTTGTGCAGGACGCCAAGCAGCGCGTCAAAGAAACGAATGTTCCCGATGTCAAACGGCGCATGGACGCTGGCGAGAAATTGATTCTGGTGGATGTGCGCGAAGATAACGAATGGGCCAAAGGGCATCTCCCTGGCGCAGTGCACATGGGCAAAGGCATCATCGAGCGCGATATCGAGCAGCAGATTCCAGATACGGGGACCAAACTTGTGCTTTATTGCGGTGGTGGCTTCCGCTCCGCTCTGGTGGCCGACAATCTGCAAAAAATGGGTTACACGAACGTGGAATCAATGGACGGCGGGTGGCGAGGATGGACCGAAGCCGGCTTGCCAACGGCCCGAGACTAGAAATCAGCAACCAGGACTACGAGAATTTGGCTGGGGCGGGAGGATTCGAACCTCCACCGTCCTCATTAACAGTGAGGTGTCCTACCGATTGGACCACGCCCCAGCAGCCGACGGGGTAGGCTCCGCCGCATGCAAAATCCACGGCGAAGAGTCTTTCTAAGATAACACGGCTCCGCGTTCCGCAAAGGCTCTTCCCGAAAAAAATTGTATCTGCCGAGCCTCTCAATGGGTCAGAGACATGGAGGAAGCTGCTCTATAAGTCGCGGCGAGCGGTGCCCTTGCGATGGTTTCAAATTGTTTGATAGGCGTTGTTTGGTTTGGGGAACGCAACTTCACGAATTTTTTTTAATAAATCTGCGCGTTGAGGTTGCATTCCAGAAAGTTTTGTCGGAAACTATGCGGTCAATTACGAGCCGGGTGCGCACTTCCCGGCCATGACGCTGCGGAGCCTCCAGGCTTTTGCTCCTTCCGGGAGAGGCTTTCGCAAAAGTGCAACGCTCACATGGCCCAGATTTTTCATCGCAGCACAAATTTCATCTCTAAATTCAGCCTGTTCTCGGCTGTTTTTTTGGTCGGACTGGGGCTCGCGGGCGTTTTGGGGCTGGCGCGTTCTCCCTATTCGACGAACCAAAACGTTGTGCGGGAGCAACCCGTACAGTTCAGCCACAAGCACCACGTTGGCGATGACGGATTGGACTGCCGCTATTGCCATACCTCGGTTGAGACCTCCTCCTTTGCAGGCATTCCGCCCACAAAAACCTGCATGAATTGCCATTCCGTGCTGTTTGCCGACGCTCCGTACCTGGAACCCATTCGCGAAAGCTACCGGACAAACGAGTCGATCAAGTGGGTGAAGGTGCAGCGGCTTCCCGACTTCGTTTATTTCAATCACAGCATTCACGTCAACAAAGGCGTCGGCTGTTCCACGTGCCACGGCTCCGTCAATCAAATGCCGCTGATGTTTCAAGCCTCCCCCTTGCTGATGGAATGGTGTTTAGACTGCCACCGGAATCCTGAGAAGGCTCTGCGCGCAACGAAAGAAGACGTTTTCGACATGAATTGGAAAGCGCCTAGCAATCAAGCGGAACTCGGCAAACAATTTGCTGCAGAACGGAAGATTCGCACGACAGCGGAACTAACGAGCTGTTCGACTTGTCATCGCTAATGGACGGTATGCGCGAAAACGACTCTATCGACGGCCACAAACACGATCACGACGCACACGAGGCTTCCGTGCACGCAGACGATCATTCTGACGAGCACGCCCAGGATTTAATGGTGCACGAACACACCCTGGACCTTGCGACGGTGCGCGCGAAACTGCGCGAGAAGAGCGGCAAGCAATACTGGCGCACGCTCGAAGAGCTGGCCGGCGATCCTCATTTCGAGGACCTTTTGCATCGCGAGTTTCCGCGGCAGGCTTCGGAGTGGGATGAAACGGTGGACCGGCGCAATTTCCTGAAGCTGGCCGCGGCGTCGCTTGCTCTCGCAGGGATTTCCGGCTGCCGAAAGCCGGAGCAGTTGCTAGTTCCCTACGTGAATCAGCCCGATGGAATGATTCTAGGCAGGCCGCAGTTTTATGCCACGGCGATGCCGTTCGGCGCGGATGCTGTCGGCCTGCTGGTTGAGAGCCACGAGGGCCGGCCCACGCACGTGACGGGAAATCCGGATCATCCTTCGAGCCTCGGCGGCACGGACGTGATTACCCAGGCTTCCGTATTGAACTTGTACGATCCCGATCGCGCGCAGACGGCCACATATCTTGGCGAGATTCGGGCCTGGTCGGACTTCCTGAAGGCTGCGAGTGATTTCGTTGGCAAGGCAAAAATTCTCGGTGGCGCAAACTTTAGGATCCTGACCGGGACGGTCACTTCGCCGACATTAGCCGCGCAAATCGAGAGCGTGTTGAAGCAAATCCCTGGCGCGAAGTGGCACCAGTGGGAACCGGCTGAGAGCGACGGCGCCCGGGAGGGCGGGAAGCTCGCTTTCGGGCGCTATGTCAGCACCGTGTATCGTCCTGAAAAGGCAGACGTTATTCTCTCGCTGGATGCGGATTTCCTGGCCAGCGGGCCGGGGCATATCGGTTACATGAAGCAGTTTTACCGTCGCCGCAAGCTGAGCGGGCCCAGCGACACGATGAACCGGCTCTATGTCGTTGAACCGACGCCTTCGGTTACGGGATCGAGCGCGGATCATCGTTTGCCACTGAAGGTGTCCGAAGTTGGCCAATTCGCTCGCGCCTTAGCGGCGAAATTGGGCTTGGGTGGTAGCGGAGCGCTTACGCCAGCCGTTCAAAAGTGGCTCGATGCCGTAGCTGGCGACCTACAAAAGAATCGCGGAAAATCTCTGGTCGTTGCCGGAGAGTTCCAGCCCGCGGAAGTGCATGCCTTGGCGCATGCGATCAACGCGGCGCTTGGGAATGTGGGCACGACGGTCTATTACACGGAGCCTGTCGAAGCCAATCCCGTGAATCAGCTGGAGTCGTTTACCGAGCTATGCGCCGACATGGACGCCGGCAAGGTCAATACGCTGCTGATTTTCGGATCGAATCCCGTGTACGACGCGCCGCATGACTTCGATTTCACTACGAAGCTGCAAAAGGTCGAGGCGACCGTGCTGGTCAGCACTCATTTCGATGAGACAGCCCAGTATTGCAAGTGGCATGTCGCGGAATCGCACTATTTGGAAACCTGGGGCGATGCGCGAGCCTTCGATGGAACGATCAGCGTGATTCAGCCGCTTATCGCACCGCTTTACCACACGCGCTCGGCTTTTGAAGTTCTGGCAGCCTTCACGGACAAGCCGGGGCTGAAGGTTTATGATGCGGTTCGCGACCGCCTTAAGACCGCGGCAGGCAGCGGCGATCCTGAGAAGTTCTGGCGCAAGACTTTGAATGACGGAGTGGTTGCCAACTCCGCATACGCACCGATATCCGTTGCGCCGAAATTTAGTGTCGCGAGTTTGCCGCCAGCGAAGGCGATTCCCGCGGGTCAACTTGAATTTATTTTCCGCCCGGATGCGAACGTTTACGACGGGCGCTACGCAAATAATGGCTGGCTGCAAGAGCTCGCGCGTCCGGTCACCAAAATTACCTGGGATAACGCGGCTCTTGTAAGTCCGCGGCTAGCGGAAAAACTTCAGCTCACGCAACGTGCCGCGGCTCGCGGCGGTGAGCACGGCCAGATTGTCACCAACGTCATCGACATTTCGATTTCAAACAGCAAAGTTACCGCCGCCGCATGGATTTTGCCGGGGCAAGCCGATGACACGGTTGTGCTTCCGCTGGGCTATGGCCGCAAAAACGCTGGATTTACCGGTACAAACAAAGGGTTCAGCGCGTATGTCGTGCGTGCGTCCACGGCGTTATGGACCGCCACCGCGGGCACAGATGTCATCAAGAAAACAGGCGACGAATACCCGCTGGCATGCACGCAATATCATTTCAACATGGAAGGCCGCAAGATCCTGGCCACGGGGACACTCGCGGAATACCAGAAGAATCCCAAGTTCGCGCACGAAGGCGATGAGCAGCCGCCGAAAGAAATGTCGCTGTACAAAGAGTTTGCCTATCCGGGTTATGCCTGGGGCATGGCCATCGATTTGAATAGCTGTAACGGCTGCAATGCTTGTGTGGTCGCTTGCCAATCGGAAAACAATATTGCGGTCGTGGGCAAGGATCAGGTGATGCGAGGGCGGGAGATGCACTGGATCCGCATCGACCGATATTACTCGGCTGAAACACCTACTAACGATCCTTCTACCAATCAGGGGGACGCGCTCGATAATCCGGAGACATTCTTCCAGCCGGTCCCGTGTCAGCAGTGCGAGAACGCGCCCTGCGAACAGGTATGCCCGGTCGGCGCCACGACGCATAGCGCGGAAGGCCTGAATGACATGGTCTATAACCGCTGCGTTGGGACGCGCTATTGTTCGAACAACTGTCCCTACAAAGTGCGGCGGTTTAATTTTCTCCGCTTCCAGGACTGGGAGACGCCTTCGCTCAAGCTCATACGCAATCCGGAAGTCACGGTACGCAGCCGCGGCGTCATGGAAAAGTGCACGTATTGCGTGCAGCGCATCAACAATGCGCGCATCGATGCGGAAAAGCAGAACCGCCCTATCGCCGACGGCGCGATTGTTACTGCTTGCGAATCCGCTTGCCCCGCGCAGGCCATCGTTTTTGGCAATGCCAACGACCCGAACAGCCGCGTGGCCAAATTGAAAGCGCAAGAGCGCAGCTACGCGATTCTCGGCGAGCTGAACACGCGCCCGCGCACCACCTATCTTGCCGCGGTCCGCAATCCGAATCCTGAATTGGAGAAGGCATGAGCGCCGGGCAGCCGCCAATCAATTCTCCGGAGATTCAACGGCTTACTCCCGTCCTCGGCCCGGGGCATACCTATGCCTCGGTGACGGACAAGATCAGCGCGATCGTTCTGACGCGAAAGACCTCGATCGGCTGGTTCATCGGCTTTCTGCTGGCGTTCAGCCTTTTCGGCGTAATGAACATCGCTATCGGCTACCTGTTCATGAAGGGCACCGGCATTTGGGGCATCAACATACCCATCGGCTGGGGCTTCGCGATCGTGAACTTTGTCTGGTGGATCGGTATTGGGCACGCGGGAACGCTCATTTCCGCGATTCTCTTTTTGCTGAATCAGAAGTGGCGCACTTCGATCAACCGGTTTGCGGAAGCGATGACATTGTTCGCCGTGGCTTGCGCCGGCATTTTCCCGCTCATCCATACCGGTCGCCCCTGGTACGCATTCTGGATGTTCCCGTATCCCAGCGTGATGGGAATTTGGCCGCAGTTCCGCAGCCCGCTCATCTGGGATGTGTTCGCTGTCTCAACGTACGGCACTGTCTCTCTGCTCTTCTGGTTTGTAGGCTTAATCCCCGACCTCGCCACGCTGCGCGATCGCGCAGCTACAAAGCCCAAGCAGATCATTTACGGAATGTTGGCGTTGGGTTGGCGCGGCTCTGCACGGCATTGGCACCGGTATCAGTCCGCGTACCTGCTTCTCGCCGGCTTGGCCACGCCGCTGGTGCTCTCTGTTCACACAGTAGTGAGCTTCGATTTCTCGGTGGCCATCGTGCCGGGCTGGCACACGACGATTTTTCCGCCGTACTTCGTTGCCGGAGCCATCTATTCGGGTTTTGCGATGGTTTTGACGATTGCGATTCCCCTGCGGAAGGCTTACGGCCTTGAAGATTTCATTACCATGCGCCACCTCGAGAACATGGCCAAGGTGATGCTCGCCACGGGCCTGATCGTCGCCTACGGCTACTTCTTCGAATTCTTTATGTCGCTCTACAGCGGCAACAAATTTGATGTTTTTCTCGTCAACCAGCGTCTGCACGGACCCTATTCTCATTTCTATTACGCGTTGATCCTCTGCAACATTTTGATTCCCCAGTTGCTCTGGTTCCAGAAAATGCGTACCAATGTGGCCGTGCTCTTTGCCATGTCCATCATCGTAAATATAGGCATGTGGCTGGAACGATTCGTAATTATCGTCATTAGTTTGACGCGCGATTTCATGCCTTCTGCGTGGGGCCGTTACTCTCCAACCGTTTGGGATTACGCCACTTTGATTGGAACCATGGGCATGTTCGTCATGTTGATTTTCCTGTTCGTTCGCGTGCTGCCGGCGATTTCCATTGCCGAAATGCGCGAATTGGTCACGGAAACGGCCGAGGAACACAAGTGATAGCGCACCGGTCACACATTTACGGCGTGATTGGCGAATTTGAGAAGCCGGAGCAGCTCATTCACGCTGCCGAGAAAATTCGCGAAGCGGGCTACCGCTACTACGAGTGCTACACTCCGTTTCCGGTGGAAGGCATGCCGGAAGCCATGGGATTGCGGCGCAATTCGGTGCCGCTAATTACACTTATTGGCGGTATCGTCGGTGGTCTCACCGGATTTGGCTTCCAATACTGGGCGAACGTCTATAGCTATCCCCTGAACATAGCTGGGCGACCTCTCAATAGCTGGCCGGCCTTTATTCCCGTCACTTTTGAACTGACCATTCTCTTCGCCTCAATCTCGGCAGTCTTCGGGATGCTGGCCCTCAACGGGCTGCCACAACCTCATCATCCAATTTTCAATGCGCCTCGTTTCACGCATGCATCGAGTGACCGCTTCTTTGTCTGCATCCAGGCGCGCGACAAAAAGTTTGATCTCGCGGATACGGCGCGCTTTCTGCAAGGGCTTGCCGCGCAGCACGTTTCCGAGGTGCACGATGACTAATACCTCGCGAATCGTCAGCGGTGTTTTCGCCGTAATGCTCTGCGTTTTGGCAGGGGGCTGCCAGATTCGCCAGGATATGGCGGACCAGCCAAAAAACACGCCCCTTTCGCCTAGCCCATTTTTCGCCGATGGCCGCTCGGAGCGCCCGCTGATCGAAAATACCGTGGCGCGCGGCTCCATTGCGGACGAAGACTTGTTCATTCCCAAGGAATCGAATGCGTTCCCGCTTCCGCTGACGCAGGAATTACTCAAGCGCGGCCAGGAACGCTATAAAATTTTTTGCGCGCCCTGCCACGGCGTCCAGGGCGACGGCAACGGCATGATTGTCATGCGCGGGATGAAACGTCCGCCCAGCTTTTTTGATCCGAATGATCCGCGCCTGCGGCAGGTTCCCAATGGCTACTTGTACGATGTAGTCACAAACGGATTCGGCGCCATGCTCAGCTATTCCGCGCAAGTTCCGCCTGCGGACCGCTGGGCCATCATTGCTTATGTCCGGGCGCTGCAGTTCAGCCATTACGCACCGGCTGGCGAGCTGCCACCAGATGTGCGTGACAAATTGCCCAAAGGAGACTCCGCGAAATGACCGCGCACGACTACATGGCGCCAGAAAGCATCGGCCGCCTGCAGCAACGCGCATCCGTGGTGGGCATTGTCGGCCTGGTGGCCTGCGGCATCTGCTTCTTCCTGTATGGCAATCAGTACGGCGACCGGTTTTTTCAGTCCTATCTGATTGCTTTCATGTTTGTTCTCGGATTGTCGCTCGGGTCGCTCGGTCTACTCATGCTGCAGCACCTTACCGGCGGGCATTGGGGCATCATGACTCGCAGGCCGCTTGAGTCCGCCACGCGTGTGCTTCCGCTCGTCGCGGTCTTCTTCCTTCCTATCGCCATTTTCGGCATGAAACATCTCTACAAAGAGTGGCTCGACGCGCCGCCGACAGGAGAGGGCTCGCTTTCTAACCTCCAAAAGTCATATCTCACTACCAACGGATTCCTCATTCGCGCGGTAATTTACTTTGCCGTTTGGCTTTTGCTGGTCTATATCTTCAATCGTTGGTCGAAAGAGCAAGATGTAAATCGCGAAGATCGCGCGCTTCGCCGCCGGTTGAAAATGCTGGCCGGCCCCGGCATCATTCTCTATGTCTTCGTTATGACGTTCGCTGCCATAGACTGGGTCATGTCTCTTTCTCCTCATTGGGCTTCGACGATCTACGGTTTCCTCTTCGTCATCGGGCAGTTGATCTCCTCGATGTCCCTGATGATCGTCGTGCTCGTGCTCCTCTCGCGGACCGCGCCCATGGAAGGGATCATCCAGAGCCGCCACCTGCACGACTTGGGGAAGCTCCTCCTCTCGTTCGTCATGCTCTGGGCCTATTTTGGTTTTTCCCAGCTCCTCATCATCTGGTCTGGCAACCTACCCGAGGAAATCAGCTTCTATCGCACTCGGCTTTACGGAGCATGGGGCGTTGTTGCTGTCATCGTTTTGATCTTTCATTTTTTCGTGCCATTCTTTGCTCTGCTCTCGCGGGATCTCAAGCGCAACGCCAATTTGTTGGTCAAAGTCGCTATATGGCTCATCTTCATGCGCCTGGTCGATCTTTTTTGGCTGACGCGCCCGGAGTTTACTTCGAGAGCCATCCCTGGTTTGATGGACTTTGCCGCCATTCTGGCCTTGGCCGGAATTTGGTTCGCTGTCTTTGCGAGAAATTTGAAGACCCAGCCGCTTCTGCCGCTGGGCGATCCCCATCTTGAAAAGGCGATTGAAGTTCATGAGCACTGAGCATCACAACACGGGCCAGCCGGGCGATCCGCCAACGAACCCAGACGTCGCGTTCGAGTCGTCGGACATCGACACGCGCACGATTTTGGCGTACCTGTTCTACCTGGCGATATCCGTCGCGGCTGCCTTCATCGTCAGCATTTTCATATTTCGGTTTTTGACAAATATGGCCGTTGACTCCGACACTCCCATGGCTCCCGTTCACCGCGGCATCGGGCCAACCGTGCCGAATGGGCCGTATTTGCAAGGCGTACCTTACTCTCCCGATGATCCACAGCAGGATCTGCGGAACAAACATGAGGCGGATCAAACCGCGAACGATAAGTACGGCTGGATTAACCAACAAGCCGGTATCGCGCAAATTCCGGTGGACGAAGCTATGAAAATTATCGTTTCGAAGGGCTTGCCGGCTGTGCCTACGCCGGCTGCGGAGAAGAAAAAGTAAGACTATGCACGGGACGCGCCCCATCTTCGGAGTTTTCGCGCTGCTGCTGGTCGCCAGCGCAGCAAGCGCTCAAGCTGTACCCAGCAGCACTGGCCCGGCGGCGCAGAACAGGCCATTGGCGCTGCAAAACGTCGGTTTCGAGCCGCCGCTCAACGGGCATTTGCCGCTTGATCTCGCTTTCCGGGATGAGACCGGCCGCAACGTCCAACTCCGCGAATATTTTACGCAGAAGCCTGTACTTCTTGCGCTTGTCTATTACGGCTGCCCCATGCTCTGCGATCAGACCGAGCAAGGGGTCGTGGGCACACTGCGCATGCTTTCGTTCAATCCTGGCCGGGACTACGAAGTAGTCTTCGTCAGCTTTGATCCCCGCGAAAGTCCGAACATGGCCGCTCAGAAAAAAGAATTGGCCATGACCCATTTCCGCCGCCCCGAGACGGCCAGCGGCTGGCACTTCCTCACCGGCTCGAAGGAGTCCGTCGACGCCATCACCAAAGCCGCAAATTTTCGGTATTCCTTCGATGAGAAGTCCAACCTCTTCGCGCATGCCGCAGGCATCATGCTGCTGACTCCCGATGGACGCATCTCCCGTTATTTTTATGGCGTCGAGTATCCTTCACGCGATGTTCGTCTCGGCCTGGTGGACGCTTCCGAGGGCAAAATCGGCACACCCGTCGATCGCGCGCTGCTTTTCTGTTACCAGTACGATCCCACGTCAGCACGCTACAGCGCTTCCATTCTCAAGATTATCCGTTTGGCCGGCGTTCTGACGATTCTGGCTCTGGTCGCGGGAATGTTAATCTTTCGCCGCCGCGATATCGCCGCCGCGCGAACGAAACTACAAGGAGCTCACTAAGCCGTGCAGGCGCAATTGCCATTTTATCCGGATCAGGCTTCCAACTTCGCTCCCAGCGTGGACTCGCTGATGTCGTTCCTG
Source organism: uncultured Acidobacteriota bacterium (assembly GCA_963784015.1). Lineage (GTDB taxonomy): Bacteria > Acidobacteriota > Terriglobia > Acidiferrales > UBA7541 > Acidiferrum. The sequence continues at coordinate 226,461 of CAWAPX010000003.1, read as the reverse complement.
ATCCTCGTGTCCCTTTTCTTCGCTGTTGCGATCACCGCGGCGATCGTGATTTTCTTCTTTAAATACCACCGCAAGAGCGAGAACGAAATCGGCGTTCCGATTCACGGCGACATGCGCCTGGAAGTTATGTGGATTGTGGTTCCCTCGATTCTCTCCCTTGCCATGTTTGGGTGGGGCGCGGTCGTCTACGTTGATTTCCGTCATGCACCGCAGGACACTCTGGACATCTACGTCATCGGCAAGCAGTGGATGTGGAAAATTCAGCAGCCCAACGGCCACCGGGAGATTAACGAACTTCATGTTCCCGTGGGCCGCGACGTCAAGCTCGTGCTCGCCAGCGAAGACGTCATCCACGACTTTTTTGTTCCGGCCTTCCGCGTAAAGATGGACGTCATGCCCGGCCATTACAACACTATGTGGTTCCGTCCCACGAAGGCAGGCCGCTACCAATTTTTCTGTTCGCAGTATTGCGGTACAAACCATGCCGTTATGGGCGGATGGGTCACCGTGATGGAGCCCTCCGATTACGCCGCGTGGCTTTCCGGGTCTACTGGCGAAGATGCCAATCCCGTCGTGGCCGGCGAAAAGCTGTTTACTGAGAAAGCGTGCAGCACCTGCCATCTGAGCAACGGCACGGGCCGCGCACCTTCCCTCAACGGCGTTTATGGAGGCACGGTGCGCCTCGCGGATGGATCCAGCGTCACCGCTGACGAAGCTTACATCCGCGAGTCTATCCTGCTTTCGAACGCCAAGATCGTCGCTGGTTATCAGCCGCTGATGCCTTCGTTTCAAGGACAGCTGACGGAAGAACAGATTTTGAGTCTGACCGCCTACATCAAGTCGCTGCAATCGCAGCCGGTACCTGCGACGGGTGCGGGCGTGACGGTACCGGGAAAGAAATAGGCTATGAGTACGACACCACTACAAGCGCCCGTCTATAAGTTGCCGGAGGAGCATTATCTGAATGCCACGTACGGCATTCGCTCCTGGCTGCTGACCACCGACCACAAGCGCATCGCGCTGCTTTATCTCGGATCCGTCACTTTCTTCTTTTTCGTTGGTGGGATCTTCGCCACCATGATCCGCATTCACCTGCTCACACCAGCGGGTTATTTGGTTACGCCGGAGACTTACAACAAGCTCTTTACCATGCACGGCGTGGCCATGATTTTCTTTTTCCTGATTCCTTCCATTCCCGCCGTTCTTGGGAACTTTCTAATTCCCTTGATGATTGGCGCGAAAGACGTCGCCTTTCCCAAGCTCAACCTCCTGAGTTGGTACATTTACATCACCGGCGGCTGCTTCGTCCTCTATTCCTTCGCTACCGGCGGCCTGGATACTGGCTGGACTTTTTATACGCCGCTCAGTAGCGTCTATTCGAATTCCGCCGTAACGCCCGCCGTCCTCGGCATCTTTATCAACGGTTTTTCTTCCATCCTGACCGGTCTGAATTTCGTCGTCACCATCCACACTATGCGCGCTCCCGGCATGACTTGGTTCCGCTTGCCGCTGTTCGTTTGGGCGCAATATTCCACCAGCATTATCTTTATCCTTGGAACACCAGTCATCGCCATCACTCTGCTCCTCGCGGGGCTTGAGCGTATGTTACACCTCGGGTTCTTCAACCCTGCCCTTGGCGGCGATCCCATTCTTTTCCAGCACTTGTTCTGGTTTTACTCGCACCCCGCTGTGTACATCATGATTCTTCCGGCCATGGGTGTGATCAGCGAAATTATCCCCACTTTCGCGCGCAAGCCTATTTTTGGCTACACATTCATCGCGGCCTCGAGCATCGCGATTGCCGTTATCGGATTCTTCGTCTGGGCACACCACATGTTCCTGACCGGGGAATCCACCTACGCCGCGCTGGCTTTCTCGCTTCTCAGCTACCTGGTGGCCATTCCCTCCGCGGTCAAAGTTTTCAACTGGACGTCCACCCTTTACAAAGGTTCCATTTCTTACGACACACCGATGCTTTACGCCCTCGGTTTCATTGGGTTGTTCTTGATCGGTGGGCTGACCGGCCTGTTCTTGGCCTGCCTCGGCCTCGACATTCACATCCACGACACCTATTTCGTCGTCGCGCATTTCCACTACATCATGGTTGGTGGCGCGGTGATGGGCTATGTCGGTGGTTTGCATTTCTGGTGGCCTAAGATCACCGGCAAACTTTATCCGGAGTTTCTGGCGCGTGTCGCCGCGGTACTCCTTTTCTTCGGCTTTAACCTGACTTTCTTTCCACAATTCATTCTTGGCTATCTCGGCATGCCACGGCGCTATCACAACTATCCTCCGGAGTTCCAGGTGCTCAACGTGATGTCCACCGCCGGAGCTTCCATCTTGGCGCTGGGTTATCTCTTGCCGATGATTTATCTCACGTGGTCGATGCGCTACGGCAAAGTGGCCGGGCCGAATCCATGGCCTGCGACAGGTCTTGAGTGGACCACCGCCTCTCCGCCGCTGACTGAAAATTTTGATGTGACGCCGGAAGTCGATTGGGAGCCGTACGACTATAAGAACCGGCCCGATCTTGGGCTTGGAGCACCGAGTGCGCCGTCGCTTTCGCCGGCTCACGGGGACGACTAGTGGTCTAGTTTCTTGTTTTGGGGCTCGTCGGACCTGAACTTTGGAGACGGCCCGCCCGTGCCGCGGCATTCAGCGCGGCGCGAACTGAAGTCAAAGAGGAGTACCGAGTGCATCGCACCGGAGAACTGTCTGGGCAATTTCAAACGCTGGAGCAGCAGAAGGAATCCGCCACGCTGGGCATGTGGATCTTTCTGTCCACTGAAATTTTGTTCTTCGGCGGCCTCTTCCTCACGTACACCATAAACCGCCATACTTATGCGGACGTTTTCTCTTTTTCCAGCCGCACCATTAAATTGAGCTGGGGCGCCATCAACACCGTCGTTCTTATCGGTAGCTCCCTGACCATGGCGATGTCGGTTTGGTCCGCCCAGGTCGGCAAGAAAAAGCTGGTCACCCTTTTCCTCATCGCCACCTTGATCTTGGGCAGCGTCTTCCTCGGCATCAAGGGAATCGAATATCACGATAAGTTTGTCGAGCACCATGTCCCTGGGCTCAGTTTTGACATGTATTACTGCACGAACCATCCGGGAGCTTGCAGCAATATCAGTCCCGAAGACCTCGCAAAGGAAAAAGTTGAACTGGATGAATTGACGAAAAAGATGGGCGGCGAGACTGCCGTCAATGCAAACGCCCAGCTCTTCTTCTCACTTTACTTCGGCATGACGGGCCTGCACGCCCTGCACATGATAATCGGGGCCGGGCTGCTCCTCTGGTTGATCAAGCAATCCATGGCGGACCGCTTCACGCCGCAATACAACACGCCGGTCGAGAACGTCGGCCTGTACTGGCACTTCGTCGATATCGTGTGGATTTATCTGTTCCCGTTGTTATATCTGATTGACCGGCATTAGCAGCGTCACTCAGGAGAGGTACGCGTGTCCGAACATATTGTTTCGCCAAAAATCTATCTTGTGATTTTCGCAGTGCTGATGATTCTCACCTTTACGACTGTTGAGGCGGCGGAGGTGGATCTCAACGCGCATTTCGCCGGCCTGAACGTCATCGTGGCCCTGCTGATCGCCACCTGTAAAGCCATTCTCGTCATTCTCTTTTTCATGCATGCGTACTACAGTTCCAAACGCACCAAGCTGATTGTCTTTGCCGGCTTTTTCTGGCTCGCCATCATGCTGTCTCTAACTCTGGGCGACTATGCCACACGGTCCTGGGACGTGCGCTAGCTTCTCTGGAGTTCCAGGGCTCTGGTAACTCATGTACCGCGACGTTCCGCAGCAAGGATGCCGTTCTCAATCTGACACACTTCCTCAATGTTAGGGTCTGTGCGTGTGGCGTGATAAGAAAGTGAAGAACTGCGAGGACTTCTGCGGCACTGCATGTCAAAAAAAATAGGGGGGAGAAACGAACCGGCCCAGCCCTCAATCCCCTAAAGGGATCCTCGGTTCGCCTCCCCCACTGCCTTTACTAGTGCATCCTCAAAGCCAATCTTAACTCTTTTATTTTCAGCGGCTTGTCGCTGCAATGCCGGGTAAAAATGCTCTACCCCCCGCGAAATTTTACTCGTCAGGTAAATCCTCTACGGCCCAAACTAAGCCGTTCGCTCCCCTCTAGGGACGTTTCTAGCCTCTTGTTGGGCAGCCCTTGGATGCCAGCCGTTTCCACTCGGACGCCGCGAAAATGCGGTAAAACCAGGCTCGCGCGCCACTGGACTCCTCTGGGGCATTCTTGACCCCATTGAATTCACCCTGCTATTGTTGAAGGTTATTCTGGCCTCAGTGTACCCACTGTGCGCTGGAGCTCCTGTGGAGGGAGCGTCTTCGTCTCATGGGCCTGACCAAACTGGTTATTCGGGGAGCGCGGCAGCACAACCTTAAGAATATCAGCGTTGAAATCCCCCGGAACACTCTGACCGTTATTACCGGCCTTTCCGGCTCCGGTAAATCATCCCTAGCCTTCGATACCATCTATGCCGAGGGGCAGCGCCGTTATGTCGAATCGCTCTCCGCTTACGCGCGGCAGTTCCTCGACCAGATGGAGCGCCCCGAAGTAGATGTGATTGAGGGGCTTTCCCCCTCGATAGCCATCGAGCAAAAGACCACCACGCGCTCTCCGCGTTCCACGGTGGGCACTATCACTGAGATCTACGACTATCTCCGCGTGATCTACGCTTCTGTCGGCGTACCGCATTGCCCCCAATGCGGCAAGCCCATCGCCCGGCAGTCCAGCGAGCAGATCGTTCAGGCCATCTTAAATGGCGAGCTGTGCCAGCCCGATGATCGCATTATGATTTTGGCGCCCATCGTTCGCGGGCGAAAAGGCGCTTATCGCAAGGAGTTCGAAAAGCTGGCGCAAGACGGCTATGTTCGCGTGCGCGTCAACGGTGAGCTTTTCCCGTTGGACGTTCCCCCCGTCCTCGACAAGCGCAAGAACCATACGATTGAAGTCGTCGTCGACCGGCTGCTCGTCAAACCGGGAATCGCGGCGCGCCTCGAGCAGTCCATTGCCACTGCGCTCAAGCTTGCTGGAGGCCTCGTCACGGTCGCCATTGTTGGCGGCAAGGAGCATGTCTTCTCGGAAAAGCTCGCCTGCCCGGACTGCGGCATCTCCGTTCCGCAGCTCGAGCCGCGCTCTTTCAGTTTCAATTCGCCGTACGGCGCGTGCCCGGCCTGCAATGGCCTCGGCTCCAAGTACGACTTCGACCCCGCCCGAATCATCACGGACTGGACCCGTCCGCTCTTCGACGGCGGTCTTGGTCCCGGCTCCAGCTCGGCGATCCTCAAGCGCACGCTCGAACTTGCCGCCTATGCGTATCACATCGATTTGGAGACGCCCTTCGAGAAATTTCCTCCGCGCATCCAGAACTTACTGCTCTACGGCTACCCACCTTCGAACGGGCGGACCGGCCCTGAACAAAAAGAAGCAACCGGCAAGAAGGCTCAAGGCGAAAAGGCGTTCCGTTTTCCTGGCATCCTGAAATTCCTGGATCGCAACTTCACGGAATCTAATTCCGATTCTTACCGCGAGTGGATGACCCAATATATGTCGGCCACGCTTTGCAATGTTTGCCACGGCAAGCGCCTCCGTCCCGAATCGCTCGCGGTCAAGTTGGCCGGCTATTCCATCGCCGATTTTACGGCGCTGTCTCTCGCCGCTTCGCGCCCAGCAGTGGACAAGATCGTCGCGCAGTTTACGTCTCGCCAGCGCGAAATCGCGGGCCGTCCGCTCGAGGAAGTTGCCGAACGGATAGATTTTCTACTCGCTGTCGGTCTTGGCTATCTCAGCCTGGACCGTTCCGCTGCCACACTCTCCGGCGGTGAAGCCCAGCGCATCCGGCTCGCCACGCAAATTGGCTCGCGCCTGCGCGGTGTGCTCTACGTTCTCGACGAGCCGTCCATCGGTCTCCACGCGCGAGACAACGACCGCCTGCTTGGCTCACTCGAGCAGTTGCGTAATCTCGGCAATACGGTCCTCGTCGTCGAGCATGACGAAGACACTATTCGCCGCGCGGATTTCGTAGTCGACCTCGGCCCCGGCGCGGGCAATGCCGGCGGCTACCTCGTCGCGCAAGGCAAGCCCGAGCAAATTGCCGCCAGCTCTGAATCGCTTACCGGCCGCTATCTCAGCGGCGCCTTGCGCATCGCCGTTCCAGAAAAACGCCGCAGCCCCAATGGCAAGGCCATCCAGATCCTCGGCGCGAGCGCAAATAATCTGAAAGATGTAGATGTAACGCTTCCGCTCGGCTTGCTGACGGTCGTCACCGGCGTCTCCGGGTCTGGCAAATCCACGCTCGTGAACGACATCCTATATCGCGCACTTGCCCAGAAACTTTACCGTTCGATGGAGCCGCCCGGCACGCACCGTGAGATTCTCGGCGCCGACCAAATCGATAAAGTCATCGAGATCGATCAAGCCCCCATCGGCCGCACCCCGCGTTCGAATCCTGCCACGTACACAGGCGTTTTTGCTCCGATCCGCGAACTCTTCGCCATGCTTCCCGAATCGCGCGAACGCGGCTACCGTCCCGGCCGCTTCAGCTTCAACGTAAAGGGCGGCCGCTGCGAAGCCTGCCAGGGCGACGGCCTCCGTCGAATCGAAATGAATTTCTTGCCGGATGTCTATGTGATGTGCGAAGTCTGCCGCGGTAAGCGCTACAATTCGGAAACTCTAGCAGTCCGTTACAAAGGACATACCATCAGCGACGTCCTGAACCTGCCCTCATCCGATGCGCTGAAACTCCTCGAAAACATTCCGCAAATTCAGCAAAAGCTTTCTACGCTCGTCGAAGTCGGCCTCGGCTACGTCACGCTAGGCCAGTCCGCCACCACGCTCTCTGGCGGCGAAGCTCAGCGCATCAAGCTCGCTCGTGAACTTTCGAAGCGCCAGACCGGCCGCACTCTCTACATCCTCGACGAGCCCACTACAGGCTTACACTTCGACGACGTACGCAAACTTCTCGATGTCCTCCAGCGCCTTGTCTCTCTCGGTAACACTGTCCTCATCATCGAGCATCATCTCGACGTCATCAAACAAGCCGACTGGATCATCGACCTCGGCCCCGAAGGCGGCGAAGGCGGCGGCCGCATCGTCGCGCAAGGTCCGCCCGAACTCGTTGCCCGCACAAAAAAATCTTATACCGGCCAAGCCCTTGCCCGCGTCCTTGGCATCTCCAACAATGGCCATGCCAACGGCAATATCCCGGTTGCCAAATGACAGCGCCAACTTTTTCATTTGTAGTGGCGCAGCATGTTTACCCTGCTTGCCCTGAGGAACGAAGGGAGCTCCGAAGGGCTGCGCCCAATCGCGGCAAGGCTCATCCGCGCTTGGTATCAAGCCAATCGCGCGCTAAAGTATGTAAACCTCAATGAGCATCTATTCCACGCCGCCTCTCACTTTTGGTGCCGTCCATACCTATCCGCTCTCCTCCCGCAAAAGCAAAGTCAGCGTCCACGATTTCGCCAAGCCAGCAACCGGAAACGTTTCCCTTACAAAATTCCTCGATTCGCTTCCAAACATTCTTGCCGCCCAGGATTTTCGTAATCTCCTTGCTGCCATCCATCGCGCCCGCAAACAGCGCGCCCCCATTCTCTGGGGAATCGGCGGCCACGTAATCAAAGTCGGCCTCGGTCCGGTCCTCATCGATCTGATGAAACGCGGCTTCGTCTCTAGCATTGCCATGAACGGCGCCGCACTCGTGCATGATTTCGAAATCGCTCTCGCCGGAAATACTTCCGAAGACGTCGAAGCTGGCCTCGGCGCCGGCCAGTTCGGCATGGCCAGCGAAACTGGCGAGTACATCAACGAATTCTCTAAACTCGCTGCCCGTCTTCACATCGGCTACGGCGAAGCCGCCGGCCAGTTCCTCAACAGCGGCATCCTCCCAGTGAAGCACGCGGCCTCAAGTGTTCTCGTCGCTGCCTACAAACAACGCATCCCCGTCACCATTCATCTCGCCATCGGTACGGACATTCCTCACATGCATCCTGCAGCAGACGGCCCTTGCCTCGGCGCCGCCACCTTCCTCGACTTCCGCCTCTTCTGCGCGCTCGTGAAACAAATGCATCCTGGCGGTGTCTACTTGAATTGGGGTTCAGCCGTACTTCTTCCTGAAGTTTTCCTGAAAGCTGTGAGTGTATCCCGCAATCTTGGTGTGCCCTTACAGCCAATCACAACGGCCAACTTTGACTTTATCCAGCACTACCGCCCGCTGCAGAATGTAGTGAAGCGTCCCACTTTATCCGCGCGCGGAGCTCGTAAAACGGAATCGCGCGGCTACGCCATCACGGGCCATCACGAGCTACTCTTGCCTTTGGTCGCCGCCGCGTTGGCCGCAGGGTGGCCAAAAACTTCGCGCCAAGGCAAACGTAAACGATGAGTCTTTTCGACGAAAACTCTCTTCTTCCCCCGGATCGGGATCGGGCTTCGCAATCTTCCGCAGAACCCATCCCCGGTGAGTCTCAACCACCGACAACTCCCGCCGAGCTTCCCCTCGCCGGCGATCCCATCAGCCTCGCTGCCAGCGTTCCCGCACCTGTCCCTCCCTACAAGGCTTCTCTTCCAGCAGACTTGCGTATCTCCTGGTCCTGGTTGCATCTCGTCGTGTTTTCCTCCTTTATTGTGGTCAGCTTTTTCATCGTTCAGATAAGTTTCATGGTTTTTTACGCGGCGCCTCTGAGTCATCTCTCAGACAAAAAAGACTTCGAGCGGTTTGCCCTGTCAAAACCGGTATTTGCCGTTGGCAGCATGGTTCTCTTGTACGGCCTGGTCTTGCTGTTTCTCTACGTCACGCTCTCAGTCCTCCCGGGCTTGCCCTTCTGGCGCACCCTCGGCTGGAGAAAGATCACGCGTCCCAACGGCGGCCGCCCGAGGAGCCCGTGGATTTTCTTCTTTGCAGGTTGCGGTCTTTCCCTTGCAGTACTCGTCGCGACATACAAAATACAACCGCCGGAAGATGTGCCCATCGAAGAACTTTTCCACTACAAAAACACGGCGATTCTCTTCATGGCCATGGCTGTTTTGGTGGCTCCCCTCGTTGAAGAAACCGTATTTCGTGGGTATCTCTACCCGCTGTTTGCAAAGTCTTTCGGCATTGCCAACAGCATCATCCTCACAGGGGTTCTTTTCGGATTGATGCACGGAGCACAACTCGGCTGGACCTGGAGCCTCGTTCTCGTGCTCGTCACGGTCGGTATCGTCTTTACATTTGTTCGCGCACGAACCGGTTCTGTCTTCGCCAGTTTTTTGCTTCACCTTGGCTACAATTCCGTGATTGCCTTGATCACCATTCTCGGAACCGAAGGCTTCACCAAATTGACGCCCACGCACTGACCGATTCGTTTTCTTCCCGCACCTCCGTTAGAATATTCGTAGGGGCACGGCATGCCGTGCCCGTTCTGGTGCAACCGTTCTGAGCAGACTCGTCTTATTTTTCTTAAATTCAGACCAGCTCATGGTTCACCGTCGCTAAGGACTCGCGAAATGTACGTAGCCCAGCCCATTGAATGGACCGACCGCGGCGTCGTGATGCTCGACCAACGCCTCCTTCCTGGCGAGGAAGTCAGCTATACCTATACCAATTACCGTGAAGTCGCCAAAGCTATCCGCGACATGGTCATTCGAGGCGCGCCGGCGATCGGCGTGGCCGCAGCTATGGGAGCCGCGCTAGGCGTTCTTCATTCCTCAGCGAATTCAGTCGAAGCCTTGCGAACCGAATTTGCGGAGATTTGCGACGCTCTTGCGAAAACTCGCCCCACAGCCGTAGATCTCTTCTGGGCCATCGAGCGCATGAAGCGCCGCTTTGCCGAGCTCACCGCGCAAACCTCAGACCTCGCGAAAATTCGCCAAGGTATGGTCGAAGAAGCGCAACAAGTTCATCTGGAAAAGAAATCCACCGACGAAGCCATCGGCCGCTACGGCGCGGAATTCATGCCCGCCGAAGGCCAAGTGATGACGCAGTGCAACGCCGGAGCTCTCGCTACCGCAGGCATCGGCACCGCGCTCGGCGTCATCCGCGTCGCCTTTCAACAAGGAAAGAAAATCCACATCCTCGTCCCAGAAACGCGCCCTTATTTGCAGGGCGCGCGCCTGACCGCCTGGGAACTCCACAAAGGCGGCATTCCTCTCACGCTCATCACCGACAACATGGTCGGCCACTTTCTGAAGACCGGAAAAGTCGGTGCCATCGTCACCGGAGCCGACCGCATCGCCGCCAACGGCGACACCGCCAACAAAATCGGCACGTACCAGATCGCTGTCCTCGCCAAAGAAAATAAGGTGCCGTTTTACATCGCCGCGCCAGTCTCTACGTTCGATCTCTCTATCCCCGATGGTGACCACATCCCCATCGAGGAGCGTTCCGCCGCCGAAGTCACTTACTTGCAAGGCATCCGCATCGCCCCCGACGGAGTCCATGCCGCCCATCCCGCATTTGACGTGACACCATCTCGCTACATCGCCGCCATTTTCACCGAACGAGGCGTAGCACGGGCTCCTTACACTGACTCTTTGCGCGCCCTCGCCAACTCAGCGCAACTCGCCGCTCCAGCCGCGCGGTAGATGTCGCCGCACATTCGAATGATCAACGCACTCTGCAAATTCATTCGCGCCGCGGCGCTGATCGCGCTTCTTCTTCCAACGGTCCAAGCGATCCCGCAAGCGAGCACACCGCAGGCTGCCAAATCACAGCCCATCCGTCTTCATCTCAAGAATCCACACTACTTCCTCTTCCGCGGAAAGGCTGTTGCCCTGATAACTAGCGGCGAGCATTACGGAGCGGTCCTGAACCGCGACTTTGACTATCACCGCTATCTCGCCACTCTGGAAGCCGACGGCCTGAACTATACGCGCCTCTTCGCCGGTTCCTACGTGGAAGTTCCCGCGAAGTCTTTCGGAATTTTGCATAACGATCTGGCTCCTGAGCCTGGACGATTCCTGGCTCCGTGGGCACGCAGCGACACTCCCGGCTATGCAGGCGGCGGAAACAAATTCGATCTGGAAAAATGGGACGCCGAATATTTCTCGCGCTATCGCGATTTTCTCGTCGGAGGCCGCCAAGCGCGGGATCGTTGTGGAAGTGACCCTTTTCTCCGCGCATTACGCCGAAGCGCAATGGCAAATGAGCGCGCTGAATTCCGCCAACAACATCAACAACACCGACGCCGTCGACTGGAAGAAACTCAACACTCTCGAAAACGGCAACATCCTCGCGTACCAGGAAAAATACGCGCGCAAGCTAGTCAGCGAAGGCAATAGCTTCGACAATGTCATCTTCGAAATCCAAAACGAACCGTGGTCAGACCGGCCCGTTCTCACGGATGTCATCAACCCTTATCTACGTCCGCCAGCACGCGATAGCTTCCCGAATTCAGTCGATCTACCAGATGAACTTTCCATGGCCTGGCAGGCGCGCGTAGTCGAGTGGATTACGCAGGAAGAGTCTTCACTTCCAAACCGTCATCTACTCGCTCAGAACTATTCCAATTTTCGTTTGCCGGTACGCAAGCTCCTGCCGAACGTCGACGTCGTGAACTTCCATTACGCCTATCCTGAAGCCGTGCTCCTCAACTATGGCCTCGGCAAAGCAATCTCGTATGACGAAACTGGTTTTCTTGGCCGTGAGGACGACGCCTATCGCCGCCAAGCGTGGAATTTCATGTTGTCCGGTGGAAGCACGTTCGGCGCACTGGACTACTCTTTTACAACCGGCCACGAAGACGGCTCCTACTCTGAGCCAAACGGTCCCGGCGGCGGAAGCCCCACGCTGCGCCACCAACTTCGTGTCTTAAGCGATTTCTTGCAGTCGTTCTCGCTCGTCGACCTCCGGCCAGACACTGACACGGTGAATCACGCCGCTGGCGCCACGGCTCACGCGCTGTCAAATCCCGGCAAGCAATACGCCATCTACCTCGACGGCAATGGCCCCGCCGAATTGACCCTCGATCTGCCACGCGGACAATACTCGTGCGAATGGGTGAATGTGAAAACAGGAACGATCGAGCAGTTGGAAGGTTTTATCCACAAAGGCGGCAAGAAACTTCTGACATCGCCGGCCTTCCAGAACGGAATCGCGTTACGACTTAAGAGGACTACATCGGAAGTCCCGCGATAACCAAGCCTCGCCACAAGTTGCACTGCAATATGGCAAGCCCCTACGTTTGTAGGGGCGGGGCTTGTCCCGCCCGCTGCGCTTGACGCCGACAGACGCCTGGCCTAAGGTTTTGCGCGCAGCTAAAATTGAAATCGCAGATTCTGCGTAAGTATTGCGTTCGCGCAAGACCATTAACGTAAGCAACTTGCTCAAAGAAAGGCCAACCATGCCCGCCGTCGAGGCCAAAGTTTTTTCCATCGAAGCCCTGCGCGAATTCAGCATCCGCATCTTTCTTCATTTCGGCGTTCCCAAAGAAGATGCCCTTCAAGCCGCCGACGTTCTCGCGTCAGCCGATCTCCGCGGAATCGATTCGCACGGCGTAGCCCGTCTCTATAGCTATGTCGGGATGCTCAGTGAAGGTCACATCAATCCCAAGCCAAAAATCACTATCGTGCGTTCCACGATGAGCACCGCGACCATTGATGGCGATAACGGCCTCGGCCTCGTCGTCGGTCCTCATTCGAATCGCATCGCCATGGGCATGGCGGAAAAAGCCGGCTCCGGCTGGGTCAGCGTCTGCAACACGAACCATTTCGGCATCGCCGGTTACTACGTTTTGCAAGCTCTCGAGCGCGATCTCATCGGCTGGGCCATGACCAATTCCACCAGCTTGGTCACGCCATTGTGGGGCATGGAGCGCATGCTAGGCACCAATCCCATCGCCATCGCTTTTCCCGGAAAAGAAGAGCCCGCCATCGTGATTGATATGGCCACTTGCGCCGCCGCCTACGGAAAAATTGAAATGGCCCGACGCAAAGGCGAACCGATTCCGCTCGGCTGGGGAATCGATAATCAGGGCCGCAACACAACAAACCCAGACGATCCCGTTAACGGTGGCTGTCTGCTTCCTCTAGGTTCCGATCGCGAACGCGGAGGACACAAGGGCTACGGCTTAGCAGTCATGGTGGATGTGCTTTGCGGTGTGCTCAGCGGCGCCAACTGGGGCCCATTTGCTCCGCCCTTCGCGCTGCGCCAGGAAATGCCAAAGCGCAGCGTCGGCAAAGGCATCGGCCATTTCTTCGGTGCTATGCGCATAGACGGTTTCATCGACGCCGACGAATTCAAGCGCCAGATCGACGACTACGTTCGCACCTTCCGCGCCACGAAAGCTGCTCCGGACACCAACGGCCCACTCATTCCCGGCGATCCCGAACGCATCGCAGAACGCGAACGCCGCAAAAGCGGCGTGCCACTCATCATGCCCATCGTCGAAGACCTGCGCGCCATCTCCAAACAAACCGGCATCCCGTTTGAATGACAGTATGGCTGCACACTTATAGCCTACGAAGCCGGCCGAGTAACAGCGTGACGCGAAAAAATGGAACCGCACTTTTTTTCCAGGTCAGTGGTTTGATGCTGTAGACGCAGGAGCGCCGGTGACTCGCTTCAAATCTTGGGTGAGAGCCGATAGCGCCGCATCGAAATTACTGTCATGGGTTTTCTGTAAGTACGCCACCGTGATCGATTCCGTGAGAGCCCATAGCACGTAATGCGTTTTCCGATCGTAGATGACGAGCCGGAACATGGGCAGCGGATCAGACGCGCCATTCACCTTGTTTCCGCTGGAGGGGCCAGGAGGCGCGATCAGTTGTAGCTCAATTACGATGTCCGCTTGCGAGGGGTCGCCAACAATCTCGTATCGTCCCCAGCTCTGCATAGCGGAATAAAATTGATTGTATGGGCGGTCTGGATCGCCGCTGAACGGATGCGGAAAAAGTCCGCTGTCGGCCCCAGCATTCGAGATGAAAACTGTCTTTGCGTTCAGGAGTGCTGGCGGCACGGGCGCTAACGATGCGGCGGGCGACGGCGGTGCTTGAGCGTTTGCCGCGGCGCCGAACAAAAGCGCGGCGCAAATTAACTGAAAGAATCGCGTTCGGGTCAGGTTTAGCATGGCTGCCTCCGGCTAGTGCAACGTCTTCGCTGCTCTCTAAGTAAGAGACGTGCTGTGCTCGTAACCAGTTTCCATGCTACGTAGCTTGTGTGTTCAGGTAGCCGCCACAGAAAGGTATCCCGCATTCCTCCATGGCCTGCAAGCGCGCTATGAATCTATTGCGCTGGGCGAATCGACATGACGATTCTTTCGCGCCGGCTGAAAAGCGCAAAGAAACCCAGAATTTGCTTCAAAGGAAAATATTTTTTGTTGAGCAGTTTCAGGCCCTGTGAGGCCACTTCTCCAGTCACAATTTCGGCTTTAGCATCGACGAACTCGCCCAACGGAACGCCCTTCATCGTGCAGGGGGCAATTTTCACGTTGCCGTTATTGCGGATGCGTTTTACTTTTCCTGTGTTCCCAATGGTGTACATGTAAAGCAGCGCACCCTCTCCGGCGATATCCCTGGCTGGATCGGCTGCGAACCATACCGGCGTTTTTACGCCGTCGCCGTTCTTTTTGAATGTCTCAAGACTGAGATATTTGTGATCGCGGAATGCCGCAAATCCCATGGCGTTTCTCCTAAACGTTCGATGCACGCCATCTTACATGCGGCACAAAAATGCAGGACAGACATTTTTGTCTACCCCCCCAACCAAAACGCCAAAGGGCAGGCTCACGGTGAGCCTGCCCTTTAGCGGATTTGCGATCTTTGCTTTCTCTCCAACGAATCGGCGTCGCGTTCTTGCTACTCGAAGTTTATTTCGAGCGGACGTAGGTAACGTCTTCCGTGAAAGCGTCTTTCTGATCCTTGCGGAACGTCCAAGTTGTTTTGAAATGATCGTTGTCAATAAAAGTGTACACGGCGTGATGCATGTGTCCGTCGTTCGGACTCTTCAAGTTCGTCGCGCCCTCGAATTCAAACGTAACCGTTTTGGTGTCCGGCGCATACGTCGCGCGCATCGTCGGCTGGTTGCCGGCCATGCAGTAGTGCGTTAGTTTCAGTTGGTCGCCGTCCAGGTAGTAGAGCGTGATCATCTCCGCTGTTTTGCCCGCCTCCGTCACGTGCGCCCTCTCGATCACCGCCGTTCCGCCGGAAGTCACCTCGAGGTCCAACGTTGCTTTGTCTGTATTGGACTTCTCGGTCTCCCAGTGGCCGGCCAACGATTTCAGCTGCTCGAAAGCCGCTGTACCGTTTCCGCCCGCCTTCGCCGGTGCGATCGCAAAGGCCAACACCGCCGTTGTAACTGCCGCCAAGATTTTCGTTCCCATTCCGCCGTTCATGATTCTCTCCTCCTTTGTTGACTAACCAACTCAACTGCTCAAACTCATCGCGCTGCCGGTGGGGCTTGCGATTGCTTTCCAAATTTCTGCGTCGCAAATCCGACTACGACGCCGAGCAACATTCCGGGCAGCATGATGTCCCAGAGCAAGGCCATCCCCGCGCGCAGGATCACCAGAAGACTGAGCGCCGCGGCGATTCCGATTCCCGCCAGAATTCCCACTAACATGGAATGAAATCGCTGCGAAACGTACCCGATAGCAACTCCGGAAACCAGACCCTTCAACAGAGAAAACGTAATTACGCTGGTCATCACCGGAGCGAGGGACGGCACCAGGAAACCGCTGAGGCCGTCCAAAAGCCCCAGCGTGCCTCCCACAGCCAGTCCCAGCATTGGTTTCGTCAGGCTCATCGCGTTTCCTTGCTCTTGCGCAGTCTGTTTCAGCCCAACTTCCTTCAGCGCAGCGCCTTCCAATGCAACTTCGCTTGACGCGATTCCGTGTGCTGCGACCTCACTTCGCATTTGGATCGGCTTGCATCACGCCGAACACATTGCCTTCCGTATCTTCGCAATACGCGAAGTAGCCAACCGTCGGAATCGGCGTCTTGGGCATGATGTTCTTTCCGCCCGCTTTCAGAACGGCAGCGACGGCATCATCCACCGAGTCCACGCCAATTGTGTTGGTTGTCGAAGTGATGCCGCCAGGCTTCTTCATCATGCCGCCGTTGATGCCCGGCTCGCCGTCCTTGCCAGTCACAACCATCCAGTACTCCATCGGGCCGGGCCACTTGTCGAATTTCCAACCGAAAACCTTTCCGTAGAATGCGGCGGCGCGGTCCGGCTCCGCTGCGGGTATTTCAAAATGAATGACTCGAGACATGGTTCTCCCTCCTTGAATTTACGAGCGAAACTTTTGACATCGTTTTGGTCTTGTTTAGCGCGTGGCTGGTGTAGTTGCCGGAGTTGCTCCGTAGCGCTGCGTTGCGAAACCCACGATTAGGCCAACGATGCTACCCGGCAGAATGATTCTGAAATAGTAGTTGTGCACATTAAGAGCTACGAGCAAGGCGAAGAGAAATCCTAAAAAAAGCCCAAGGCCGAGGCCGAGGGGTACGGACTTCACTTTGCGCGCAAAGACGCCGCACAGCAGTCCAGCGAGCAGCCCTTTGCCCATGGACCCGATTATGATTCCTACGATGCCTGCCCGTATTGCGGGATCCGGGGTCCACAAAGCTGTTAGACCATCTAGAACTCCCAAAACTGCGCCAAGCAGAATACCCAGCAGAATTTTACTCATCGAGAACCCCTCCGTCGGGTCCGCATTCTCTCCGGTTCTATCGTTCTATACAACAAGAGCTGAAATTCCTTTAGATTTACCTTTTCAAGACCAGCAGAAGAATTACGCGCATCGCCAAGTAGGCCAGAATCAACAAGATAAAGAAGCGGTAGCGGCGGTAGAAGCGGGCCAATTTCTCGAAAATACTTTCGCTATGCGCTCCCACTGCGAGGCCATCGAGGTAACGGGAGACGTCCTGGCCAAGATCCTGAACCGCTGAATAGCGCGATTCGCGCTGTTCAGCGGAGGCTTTGGCGCAAATGGCTTCGAGCGAACGGTCGAGGCGCGGCGTGAAACCGGTGGGAGTTTTTTGCGTGAGAATAAATCGCAGCAGCGCGCCCAGTGAGAAAATGTCGCTGCGCGCGTCCAGCACTTCCACCTCGCCACGCGCTTGTTCCGGAGACATATAGCCTGGGGTTCCCATCACCGTGCCGTGACCAGTGATGGCAGAACTTTTCGTGGAATCGCTTGCATTGTCCTGCCGCTTTGGTTTTTCGAGAATGGTCGCTTCGGGATCAGCTTCGCGATCGGAAGTTGGCGCTTCGCCATGCAAGATTTTTGCGAGACCCCAATCCATCACTAGGACTTCGCCGAACGGGCCGACCATGATGTTGGCGGGTTTGAGGTCGCGGTGAAGGACGCCGCGCGCGTGGGCAAAGGCTACGGCTTCGCAGATGCGCAAGAAGAGGCGGAGGCGGTCCTGTACCGACTCGACGCCTTCGATGAATTTATCGAGGCGCTGCCCTTCGACAAATTTCATGGTGTAGAAGACGCGGCCATCGGCTAGCGTGCCGACGTCGTGGACGGGGACGATTCCAGGATGTTCGAGTCGCGCAAGGACGCGTGCTTCGCGCATCAGGCGATTAGCCAAATCACCGTCTGTTCCCGGCACGTCCAACACTTTCAGGGCGACGCGGCGTTCCAGTTTTTCGTCTTCGGCCGCGTAGACGACGCCCATGCCGCCCCGCGCAATGCGTTCGAGCAAGCGGTAACGCGTGCCGGCGAGGTCCGGTTCGTCGGCGCCAGCGCGAAGGCGGTCGATGGCTTTGTCGGATAGAGATTTCATTTTGCTTCCCAGCCAAACACCGCGCGGGCTTCGCGTTGGAATTCTTCTTCGCTTCCGCAGATTTCTCGCAGACGTTCCAGCGCACCACGACGAAATTCGCGCCGCGCCCACGAAAGAGCGTTTGTTACGTCGGTGATTGGAATTCCATATTCCGCGGCGAGCTTGTCGTACGAAATTGTTTCGTCGCCTGCCAGATCGTATTCCTCGAAGAGACGAAATGTTCTTTCGCGCTCATTCGCTTCACAATGTTTGCGCAAGTCCTCGACGGCCAACTCGAAAAGTCCGCGTATCCATTCTTTTTCGAAAAAGTCTTCGAGCGATTCGGGAGAAGGGATCGACACGGGATCCATTGTGGCGCCGCCGAGTTCTTCTTCGGCTCCGGCGAAATCGAGCGCGATGTGCGAGACGTTGCCGCCGCGCTTCAGGCGCCTGGCGGCTTTTTCTTCGTTCATCACGAAACTGTCCACGCAAAGACGCAGATAGGTCCGCAAGCGGCTCTTTGCCAGATCGAATTTTTCGAGCAGGTTACGTTCGATGAGCTGCACAAAAAATCCCTGGGTTAAATCCTGAGCGTCGCTGGCTGGGTCGGTTCCAGCGCAGGCGGACGTACTTGTAGACGGGCTTCCAGTATGCCGCGCAGAGGGTGTCCATCGCGCGGACGCGCTCGGCTTCGTCGCTGCTGCGCGCTGCGTCAATCACCGACCATCGCGTTGGCGGGAAGCGGTCGCCACCTTGGTTGGATTTGTCTTCGTTCATTCTTTGTCTGGCATCGCTCGGGGAGCTCGCGACGGGTGCCACCGCGCGCGGGAGGAGTTTAAGCACGCCGGGGGTGGCTGACAAGGCGTGTCTGGGCGAGGCGTCGGCTGGATGGTTTGTCCGCGAGCGTCGGCAAGGATGAGGATTTCTATGTCCGGGGGAAGTGGCGAGTGCCGAGTGAGGAGTGGCGAGCGAGCCCACCCCCGGGTATCCAGAGAACCGTGAAGTAAATGCATGACAATAATGGAGTTACGGACGTTACTGTGCGTAATGAACGAGGTATAGAAGTCGCGGGGCAATGAGCTGCTGGGGACCCCACCCCCCTGTTTTTCACAAGAATATGATTCTATGGGGGTTAGATGGCGGGGGTATGCAAAAGATGTGATTCTAAAGAGGATAGCGTCCATCGAGGGTTTCTCGGAGCGGGAGGAGGAGAGGCAAGGCCCGTGAGTGGCGGAGGCAAGCAGGGGTTCTAATGCAGATGGTTCAGAGGCCGCAGGGAAGAGACGGAAGTGGAGACAGCGATTGCGGTGGGAGATATCTGGCGAGCGAAACATGGAGAATGATAGCAGGATCGCAGTGTATTGTCAAGAAGATAATAAGAATTTGTAGTGACTGTTCGAATGAGAAAGGCGGATTCGAACGCGGGTGGGGAAGTGCAGAGGGATCAAGAGTTTGGCGGGGAGTGATTGGATTGTTACGGTTGTGGAAATTTGTGGAAAAGTTGGGGGCGCTTGCCGCGATGCGCAAGCCGATAGGAAAAGCGGCAGCAGAGCTGCCGCACTCCACATGAATTCGGCGACTAGGTGAAAATATTCGTGTTGAGGAAGTCGTTGCGGAACTTGCCGGTGGGGTCGAATTTTTTGGCTAGGGCGATGAACTCGGGCACCTTCTTGTAGTGGGTGTGGAGTTGCTGGGGAGACATGGTGAAGAGTTTTCCCCAGTGGGGGCGCGCTTGAAACGGGGCTAATTCTTTTTCGATCACCGGCAGAAGCTGGCTGACGGTGGGCCAGTCTTGCTTCCAGGTGAAGTGGATGGTGACGCAGGGTTGCTGGTAGCAGGGACTCATCCAGAGATCATCGGCGGCGATGGCGCGGATTTCGGTGATGAGGAGGTGCGGGGTGATCTGGTCGCGGAGGCGCTCGACGGCGAGGATGGCTTCGACGGCGTTTTGGCGCGGGACGAAATATTCGGATTGCAGTTCTTTGCCGGCGCTGGGAGTGAACCCCATGCGGAAGTGGGGGAGGCGTTCGTACCAGGGGCCGAGAACGCCCATTTGTTCGGTGCAGTTTTCCGCCGAAAGTGCGGCGATGGGGTGGAGATTTTTGGTGGCGAGCTTGGCGCCGAAAAATTCGGGCTTGGCGTTGAAGGCTTGGCCTTTTTCTGTGCGGGATTTGAGCCAGACTTCGCTGAAATTGTGGTTTTGCCAGTCGGTGAAGAGGCTGACGCTGTAGGCGCTGGCCTGGATGGCGTCGAAGTGGTCTTTCATGGCGGCGAAGGAGAGATTTTCGTAGACGTACTGGCGCATCTGGTAAGTGGGTTGGATATCGAGCGTGATTTTTGTGATGACGCCTAGCGCGCCGAGGCCGACGACGGCACCCTGGAAAAAATTGGGATCTTCTTTGCGCGAGAGTTTGACAAGGTCGCCGGACGCGGTGACGATTTCCAGCGCGGAGACAGCGGTGGCTAGGTTACCGTTTTTTTCGCCGGAGCCATGGGTCGCGGTGGTGCAGGCTCCGGCCACGGAAATGTGCGGGAGCGAAGCGAGATTGTGGAGCGCGAAGCCTTTGGCGTCAAGGAGAGGGGCAAGCTGGCCGTAGGTGATGCCAGCTGCGACGGTGACGGTGCGAGCTTGGGGATCGAGAGAAATGATTTCGTCGAGCGGTTTGAGGGAGAGGAAGGCATCTTTGCTGTCGGCTATGTTGTTGAAACAGTGACGCGAGCCGAGGACTTTGAATTGGGGATGATTTTTGACGAAGTCTCGGATTTGTTCTTGCGATTTGGCGGCGTAGAGATTTTCTGTGCTGTATTCGAGGTTGCCAGCCCAGTTGGTGAGCTTGTCGGGCGCGGCCCAAGCGAGGAGACGCGTAACGGTGGGGATGGCGATGGTTGCGGAGGAGAGTCTTAGGAAAGTGCGTTTGTTCATGGCGAGATGGAGGATTCCTTTTTATTTTGGAAGCGGGGCCATAGTACACCTGTCTTGATGAATCGCGATATGGAAGAGGGTGGTTGCGTCAATACGCCCGGGCAAGCAGGGCGCAATGAATTGCGCCCCTACAAAATATTAGTCGGTGCGGAGGGGTCGATGGTGGAGGGCGATGGCGCAGAGAATTCCGGTGGCGAGGCCATTGCGGCCAATGTACGCGCTTCGCGCAGAACGATCCAGAGAGCATGTCAGCGGAAGAGCACAGACTGAAGTCTGTGCCACCAAAAACAAAAACGGGCGGCTCGCCGAAGCGCACCGCCCGTTTCATATTTTTGTGAAGTGGAATTAGAGGGGTTGGACGTTCGAGGCCTGCAGACCCTTGGGGCCCTTGGTCACTTCGAATTCAACCGCTTGGCCATCGTTCAACGACTTGTAGCCATCAGCCACGATCGCGGAGAAATGGACGAAAACGTCCTCACCGCTCTGGCGCTGGATGAAACCGAAGCCCTTGCTGGCATTGAACCACTTCACTGTTCCTTGTTCTTTACTCACTGCTGTACTCTTTTCTGTCGGTTGGGTTGCAACCGAGCATTACTAAATTGAGCTATTTGGTGCCTCGAAATCCGAACCCCTCTTAAGAGTTACGGCCGCTTTCAGACGTAAAAAAAGGCCGCAAGTTTGACCTTGCGACCGCTTTACAAATCCAAAGGCGATACAAGAGCAACAAACGCAAGAACAGGATACCACTTTCCCCTGAAATTGCAAGTGGAATTTTCGAAACGTTTGTTTCGCGTGCCTTGGAAGGGAACCTTCGGGCGGGTCAATCCGGAAGTGTGGCTTCGCTCGTGATTGTGAATTGAGTGCCAGCTCCTCCTGGCTTGGCGAGGCTGGAAGCTGCGATGGGCTGGCCGCCGCCGATCCATGCTTCGACTTCGCCGGGGAGGATGCGGTGCTTTCCCGAAACGTCTACGATGCTCAAATCGCGATCGCGGAGGACGAACTTCACGGTTTTCTTTTCGCCGCGGTCGAGATGAACTCGCGCGAATCCGGCTAACGAACGCAGTGGCGCACCATCCAGGCTGACGTGTGCGAGATAAAGCTGCACGACTTCATCGCCGGCTACAGAGCCTGTATTTTTGATATCGGCGGAAATCGTGACAGCGTCCGTAGCGGAAATACTTGCGTGATCAACGCTCGGCTGGCTGTAAACAAACGATGTGTAACTCAGCCCGAAACCGAAGGGATAAAGCGGCTGGCCATCGAAATAGCGGTACGTGCGCTTGGCCATCGAATAGTCGTCGAAGGCCGGAAGCTGGTCCACGGATTTGTAGAACGTGACGGGCAAGCGGCCAGCGGGACTGAAATCGCCTGCGAGCGCTTCGGCCACGGCAGTTCCACCTTGTCCGCCGGGGTACCATGCTTCGAGAATCGCGGGAATATTAGCGTTGGCGTCGGCCCAATTGACGGCGAGCGCGCTGCCGTTCGTCAAGATGAGAACAGTTGGTTTGCCGACAGAAGCGACGCGTTCGAGGAGCTGTTCCTGCGGAGCGGGTAAGTCGATGCGAGTGCGATCGCCGCTCGAAAAACCCTCGGCGCTCACTTTCATCTCTTCGCCTTCAATACGTGGAGAAAGACCCATGACGGCAATTACAAGATCGGCGTTGCGCGCTGCATCGATGGCTTGCGCCTCTTCGCCGCCGGGCAGACTCCAGATAAGGCGAGCTTCTGAGATGCGAATGTTTTGATAGTATTCGACCTTCAGCGAATACGGATGACCCTTTTCGAGATGGAGCTTTTTGGTTTCGGTGTTAGCGGGGCGATGGAGAGTCCAGTCTTCAGCGACGAGAGCGCCATCGAGCCAGACGCGAAAGCCATCCTCACCTGTGAAGCCGAGCAAGTAGTCGCCGGATTCGGTGGGCACGATTACGCCGGTCCAGCGCACCGAATATTTATTGAGCAGTTGCGGCGAGACGCCGGAATCACCCCAGCTGAAATCGACGGCCGCATCGACGCGGGTCATCACGGGAGAGCCTTCGAGCGTCATGTTGGAAAAATAATCCGCTTTCAAGCCGTGCTCTTTGCAAGATGCATCGGTGCAAAGGGCTTCCGAAGGAACGGATTTCGTGACCGGGCCAACGAGGCCTGTCCCTTGGACGAAAACGATTTTGGATTGTGGAAAGCGATCGCGAATACCCGCAAGAATGGTGACGGGCTTTGAAGGAGTGCCGCTGTAGTTTCCTTCCAGAGCATCGAGGCTATCGGCGTCGGGGCCGATAACGGCAATCGTTGTGGGTGGGTGTTTCAGGGGAAGAAAATTGTTTTTATTTTTTAGCAATACAAGCGATTCGCGGGCCATGCGAAGCGAGAGTTGCCGGTGCGCTTCCGTGTCGTTGTCGGCTGCCGTCAGTTTGGAATAGGGAACGGAAGAAGGCGGATCGAACAGGCCGAGCTTAAAACGCGCGATGAACAAGCGGCGCAACGCGCGGTCAAGATCGGCTTCGGAAAGCAGGCCCTGATGCACGGCCCCCAGAATCCCCTGGGGATCCGCATTCATATTGTTGCGCGAGTCGCCACAAATGAGATCCATGCCGGCTTTAAAGACAGCCGCGGCAGCCGCTTCGGGAGTGGGCGTGAATTTGTGGCCCTTGTAGACATCAGCGACGGCGCCGCAATCGGAAACCACGTAACCCTGGAAGCCCCAATCCTTACGGAGATGTTCCACGAGCAGAGCAGAATTCGCGCAGGCGGGTTCGCCGTTCAGCCGATTATAGGCGCACATGATGGATTCGGCTTTGCCTTCGATGATCGCGGCGCGAAACGCCGGTAGATAGGTTTCTTCCATGTCGTGGCGAGAGGCATCTACATTCACGCTGTGGCGCGTGGACTCGGGTCCGCTATGAACCGCGAAATGTTTCGGCGTCGCGATCGTTTTGAAATAGTTCGGATCGGTGCCTTGCAGGCCGGTGATAAACGCGACGCCAAGACGGGCGGTGAGGAACGGATCCTCGCCGTAGGTTTCCTGGCCGCGTCCCCAGCGAGGATCGCGGAAGATATTGATGTTTGGGGACCAGACGGTGAGGCCGCGATACCAATCGGTCGAGCCGTCCGGGTGCACGGTGGCGGAATACTTGGCGCGAAATTCCGTGCTTATCGTGTCGGCGACGTCGTGCATGAGAGGTTCATCGAACGTGGCGGCCATGCCGATGGCTTGCGGAAAAACCGTGGCGACGCCGGCACGCGCCACCCCGTGAAGTCCTTCGTTCCACCAATTGTACGCGGGAACACGAAGCCGGGGAATCGCGGGAGCAATATGCCCGAGCTGATCGACTTTTTCTTCGAGCGTCATGCGGGAGATTAAGTCGTCTGCGCGCTGCTCGACGGATAGCTTGGGATTCAGATAGGGTGCATCCGCAGGTGCTTGCTGCGCATGGAGCGCCTGGGGCATCAAGGCGCAGAGAAATGCGCAAGCGAAAAGGATCGTTTTATTTTTCATGCTATGTCCATCCGATAAGCGATTTGCAGTTGGCACGAACCGACGCAGGGCCCATCGAACACATATCGATTCGATGGGACACTACCATCGCACAAGAGCGCGTGTAAACGGGAATCGAACGACTTGGGACTAGAGAGTTCGCGCCAGCACGTCGAAGCAGCCGTTCCAGCCACGGTCGTGTTCCTGGCGATCCTTCTCGGTGAAGAAGCCAATATGCGTCAGCACAATTTCTGTAGAGTCGCCGCGCGTGAAGAATTCCACGGTGACCTGCGTTTCAGGGCTTTCGGGATTTAATTTAGTGCGCGAACCATCGGGCTCTTGCTTGGTCCAGGACCAGCCGAAGACGATCTTTTCGGGAGGTTTGACTTCGAGATACTCGCCTTGTCCCCAGTACGTCTCGCCTTTGCCGGGATCGCGGATCTCCATGAGGTAACGGCCGCCAGTGCGGATGTCTTGCACATGATGCGTGATCACGTGCGCGGACACGTCCCTGCACATCCATTTCTCTAGCTGTTCGCGCTCGGCCCACGCGGCGAAGACTTTTTCCCGCGGCGCGGCGAACGTCCTGCGGATTTGGAGTGTGAAGTTGGAGTTCGCTTGGCCTCGCTGTGCGCTTGCCATATTTGTTTCTCCTTACTGCCATTCGTTTCCAGATATTTCTCCAGGGCATCAAATTGCAATTCCCAGAACGATCGGTATTGCTCGATCCAGGCAGCCGCATTCTTCATCGGCTGGGCAGCCAGTCTGCAACGGTGAACGCGGCCATCGACTTGGCGTTCGAGCAGGCCCGCGGCTTCCAGGACGCGCACGTGTTTCGAAATGGCCGGCAAAGAAACGCGAAAGGGCTCCGCGAGTTCGGTGACCATGGCCTCGCCCTGTGCGAGGCGGGCCAGAATGGCGCGGCGAGTGGGATCGGCAAGCGCGCCAAACGTAGCATCCAGCGCCGCCATCGAATAGTTAACCATACGGTTTAATATCCTCGGAAGCGCCGGGAATGTCAAGACGCCTTCAGAGAGTGACCTTCCCTGCGTCTCTGACAAGGCAGGAGAAGACGACGAATGTTTATTCGGGTTTGTCTTTGAGATCGAGCACGATCTTCAGAATTTCCGTGGAGAGCGCAGCTGAATCGACGTTGTCCATGTTGGCAAGCACAACGATCCCGGCGCGGCGCTCCGGCACGAGAAGGATGGAAGTGCTGGTGCCTTGCTGGCCGCCGGTATGCTCCACAAGGGCGAGACCATATTTCTTTTGCGTGCCCCAACCTAAGGCATAACCGTTCTGCGAACCATCTGCCGCCTTCTGCGGAGTCCACATCAGGTCGCGTGTGGCGGGCTTCAGGAGTTTGTTGGCCAGGATGGCGATTTCAAACTGGGCCATGTCGTCCGCGGACGAGATGAGACCGCCGCCGGGGATTTTGTAACTTGAGTCCAGGACGCCAGCGTTCTGCACGACGCTGGATTTGTCCTTGTGATACCAGCGCGAGCGGTGAGGAACAATCGCAAAGAAATCGTCAGCTTGCGTCTCTGCCATCCCAGCGGGCTCGAAAATATTTTCCTTCACATAGTTCACGTATTTTTCGGACGCGGCGCCCTCGAGGACACAGCCTAGCAACGTGTAGCCATATGTTGAGTACTGAAATTTCGTACCAGGTTTCGCAACCAGTGGATCGCCAGCGAAGATTTGCAGTGATTCTTCCATGCTGGCGAAATGCTTCGCGCTGTCGTCGGGGATGTCGCCTTTGCCGTCCGGGTTGTAGTGCCGGATGCCTCCCAGATGGCCGAGCAGCTCGCGCGTGGTGATGGGCCATTCTTTCTTAGGGAAGGCTGGGCAGTACTTTTGCACCTCGGCATCGAGGTCCAGCCTTCCGCGCTCCGATAGCTGGAGAATAGCGGTCGCCGTGATGGGCTTGGAAATCGAACCCAACCGGAAAAGTGTGAAGGGCGTCGCGGGAACAAAATTTTCAAGATCGGCCATTCCGAAGCCGGAGGACCAGACCAGCTCGCCGTCCTGGACGACTGCAACGGAAATTCCCGGCACGCTGTTTACGGCCATGAAGCTTGAGGCGGCTTTTTCGATCTGTGCGCGCTTGTTAGCGGAAAGACTTTTGTTCTGCGCGTGGAGCGGAACCGAGCCAAGGGAAAAGACCAACAGAAGGGCCGCAAGCAGGCACCCGGCACACGCTGTTTTCGGAAGACGGATAATAGGAGTGGGTTTCACGTGAAACACCTCGCGTGAGAGTCTATCCCGAACTTGGGGCGCGGGAACAGGCTGGAGGTCGATCGCTGGCCCGCGGGGATGTATTGAGTAGGTCACCCCTCCCCTAGCGGAAAGCGTTGACCTGGACTGTAACAGCTACTTAACATAAGGAGATGCGCCCGAAGCTCCAGACCTTGCTGGGTACTGTGCTGTTTGCCGGAATTGCCGTGGCCGCGGGCGGCTGCGAGGATGCTGCGAAAAACGGCGTGCAAGCGCGCGTCCCGGCGCTGGCCCCGGCCCATTCTGCCAGTGCTCAGGTTCCTGCCACTATCGGAGAGCTTCCGCTGCCCAAACTTTCGCCCGAATGGCTGGCGGCGATGGCGCTTCGAGTTCCCAGTCCCAAGGATTACTTGATCGCGCAGGTGGAAGCCAAATTCGCTTCCGGCGAGCAAAACTACAAAGCAGGCCATTTGGAGGCCGCGCGACACGATTTTGACGATGCCATCGACTGGATGCTGACCAGCGGCTACGACCCGAACAGCGACCCCAAGTTGAGCGAACTGTTCCACCGAGTAGTGGATACCGTCTACGGCTACGAATTGCAGGCCTTCCGCGCGGGCGACGGTTTTCAGGAAGCGCCAGCAGTACCCGCGCCGATTGACGAAGTAGCGGAGATGACCTTTCCCGTCGATCCAAAGCTGAAAGCGCGGGCGGAAGAAGCCGCCAAGAACATCTCGCATGACATGCCGCTCACGGTAAACGATGAAGTACTTTCCTTTCTGAACTTTTTCCAGACCCCGCGCGGGCGCGCCATTGTCGAGACGGGGCTACGGCGTTCCGGGCGCTACCGAGAAATGATCGGGCGAGTTCTGCATGAAGAGGGCGTTCCGCAAGACCTGATTTATCTGGCGCAAGCGGAAAGCGCGTTCCAACCGCTGGCGCTCTCGAGAGCTGGCGCGCGGGGCATCTGGCAGTTCGTAGCCTATCGCGGCATGGAATACGGACTGCGGCACACCTGGTGGATCGACGAGCGGCAGGATCCGGAAAAAGCCACACGCGCGGCCGCGCAGCATTTGCGCGACCTGTACGGGCAATTCGGCGATTGGTATCTGGCGATGGCCGCGTACAACTGCGGCCCGGGAAACGTGCAGAAGGCCATCGAGCGGACAGGCTACGCCGATTTTTGGGAACTCTACAAACGCAACGTGCTTCCCCGCGAAACCAGAAATTATGTGCCCATCATTCTGGCGCTTACGCTGATCGCCAAGGACGCGGCACACTACGGTATTCAAGTGGATCCGGAACAGCCTGTGCCTACGGATGTCGTGAAGCCCGGACGCGCCATCGATCTGCGGCTGGTGGCGGAAACTATTGACGTCGATGTCGACACTCTTCGCAATCTAAATCCCGCACTGCTGCGCCTTGCGACGCCGGACGATCCTTCCTTCGAGATGCATCTGCCAGTCGGCAGCGCAGAAAGATTTTCCGCCGAAATCGCGGATATCCCCGCGGACAAATGGGTGAGCTGGCGGCGGCATCGCATCGAAGCCGGCGAGACGCTGACTTCCATCGCGAAAAAATATCGCGTAACGCCCGCGGCAATTTCCGACGCAAATAATCTGGATCGACACGCGGCGCTGGATGTCGGAGAGAAATTAATTATTCCCGCGATGGCTCCGGTGGAGTCCAAGAGCCGGTTGGTGCGTTATCGCGTGCGCAAAGGTGACACGCTTGGCGGAATCGCGGATCGTTTTAGTGTGCCCACCGAAGACGTACGTAAATGGAATCACATGAGCACCAACCATGTTAGCCGCGGGATGGTGCTGCGCATATACACCGTCGGCGGCGCGCCGGAAATCGCCCCGGAGCACAGCCGGTCGAAAACAAGCTCCAAGGCGCGCACTCCCCAGGCAGCTCCCGCTCCCAATCAGGCCGCGGCCACTAATCAGAAGTAAGTCATTTATATACAGTAACTTAAATGCCAAAGAGTATTAGGGAATGCTCGCGCCGTTCTGCAGGCGGCTATGGCCTTTCTTGGCTCAGACATCCGCCTGCCGCACCGTCGCAGCAGAATGCTTGACAACTTTGCAGGAGTACGATAACAACTTCGCTGCGGCGGAGGGGAGTTGGCGACTCCAGCTGATGCAGCGTCCCGCAGGCCATAGGCTTGTGGAGTACCCCTCGGGAGGATGGAATGGATTTCGAGAAAGACAACTTCGAAGACGACAACGAACTGTCACGGCTGGACGAAGAAGATGAGTTGGCCGGCGGTGAAGAAATCGTGGAGACCGAGGAAGAAGAGATCCTCATCACTGAGGAAGAGCCTGTAGCAGCGGCGCCGGCAGCCAAAGCTGCCTCCAAGCCCGCGGCTAAACCGGCCAAGAAGGCGGCTCCAAAGAAGAAGGCCAAAGCGCCCGCCAAAAAAGCCAAACCTAAGGCAAAAGCAAAAGCCAAAGCCAAGCCTAAAGCAAAACCGAAGAAGACGGCGAAGAAGGCCGCCAAGAAGAAAAAGCGCTAAGACTGCGCGCGGCACTGAGTTTTTTGAAACGCGAAGGGGCTTGGGCGGTCGTCCAAGCCTTTCCTTTTGAGAACGAAAATAGTTCACTCTGATACGCGAGATACGGGAGCGCGCTCCCATTTAGACATCACTACGCTCTCAAATCGGGAATCTAGCGCATTTACGAACAGAGAGCTTGACGAAATATATAACTGCCGTTAGCATGACCGCCGTATGTTACGGGCGGTAGAACAGATACGCCGGATGCGCGGCGGGGCGCAGTCTCATCTGATGCGCTGCTCGGACGGGCACTACTACGTCGTTAAATTCCAAAATAATCCTCAACACCGCCGGATTCTGGTCAATGAACTGCTGGGAACAAAGTTAGCGGCGCGGCTGGGGCTGCCGACGACGCCAGTAGCCATTGTCGAGGTGTCCGAAGAATTGATCCGCTTGACGCCCGATCTGGCGATGGAGATGCCGCGCCAGCGAATTCCATGCCAGCCCGGGCTGCAGTTCGGTTCGCGCTACCCCGGAGATCCCCGGCGGTTGTCGCTGCACGACTTTCTGCCCGACGAACAATTGCGCCAGGTCGCGAACCTGCATGATTTCGCGGGCATGCTGGTTTTCGACAAATGGACCTGCAATACCAACGGCCGCCAGACGCTCTTTTTTCAGGAGCCGGCTGGCAGTGTGCACGCGGCGGCGGATTCTTCAGCTGGAGAAAAAACGGCCACGCCGTACAGCACGCTGATGATTGATCAGGGCTTTTGTTTCAACGCCGGAGAATGGAATTTTCCGGACGCGCCGCTGCGAGGCCTGTATGCGCGCAATCGCGTGTACGAAGCCGTGACCGGCATGGAATCGTTTGTGCCCTGGCTTGACCGCCTGGAAAAACAGATGACCGAGCGCTCCGTGGACGAAATCACGAAGCAAATTCCACCGGCCTGGTACGAGGACGATTTCGACGCCGTGCTGCAGGTCTCCGAGCAACTGCTGCGGCGTCGCTCGCGCGTCCCGGATCTCATCCTGGAGGCTAAGAGATCCAATCGCCAGCCCTTTCCCAACTGGGCCTGACGAACTTGAGGTGACTTATGACCGAAAACCCTGTTGAATCCATGCAACCGGAACGAACCTGCGCCTACCGGATTTTGCGCTACACGCCGAATCTCGTGCGCGACGAGTGGGTGAACATCGGTGTCCTGGTTTACGACCCGCAATCGGGCGAACGCCGCCTTCGTCTCATCGAAGAGCAAGAGGAATACGCGCGTCTTCGCCGGCTGCATCCCGAAGCAGATGAATCTCTTCTGCGCGCCCTGCGTGATAATCTCGAAGACCGCTTCGATTCCTTCCGAAGCTCGAGAGGCCACGGCTCAAACGGCGGAGATTCCAATGGCAGCGCCCTGCAGGAGCTCCTCCACAAATGGGACGACACCCTTTCCAACGCGCTGCAGCTCGCGCCGCAAAAGGGCGTGATCGCCAATGATCTGGATGCCGAACTTGAGCGCCTGTACGGAGACCACGTTGCGCTGCCGCGCGTGCCCAGCCGCGTCGGCGCGCCAGGAAGCCGCGCGCAAATGCGCTCTTATTGCTCGCAAGTTTTTCGTCAGGCTCGCATATGGGACCGCGTCCAGAAACACGTCCGTGCCTCCGAATTCACTTTCCCCGGCGATCCCATGCGTATCGATTACAGCTACCGCCGCAACGGCACACGCGGATTCATCCAGACGCTCTCCGTATTGCGCGCACCCGCCGACGCCAAAGTGATTGCCTACACATTCGAAGACATCGCCGCCAAATCCTCACTCAAAACAGAATTCGCCGCCATCACGGATATCGACCTGAAGGAAAACAACGATCGCAACCGCTTCGTCGATCGCACGCTCCGCGACGTGGGCATCGAGCCGGTTCCGCTCGATCACTTCGCGGTGTGGGTTGCAAAACTGAAGCCGATGATTCAGTGATTTTCATTCCGCGCCGGCCGAAGCACGGAGAGTTTCGAGCGCGTCACAGCGCACGCGCACAATTCCGCTAGGAAACGGCTAGAACGAGCAGCGTCGCGTCGTCATGCCAGTGCCCCTGGCTGAATTCACCCGCGACCGCCAGGATTTTCTCCTGCAACGCGGAAGCGGTCGCCGCGCGATGCTCCTGCAATAAACGCAGCAGCCGCACTTCGCCAAATTCTTCCTCTACGGCATCGCAAGCTTCCGTCACGCCATCCGTAAAGAGAATGAGGCGGTCACCGGATACCAAGCGTGCGGCCCCTGTTGCAAACTTCTGTTTGGGAAAAACGCCGAGCACGCCGCCACCAGCCTGCAACCGTTCATGGGATCCGTCACTGTGCAAGAGGATAGGCGCGTTGTGCCCCGCGTTGGCGTAGTGCAGGAGCCGTCCAGGGCCGTCGAGCTGCGCGTAAAAAAAAGTGATGAAGCGGTCGTTGCCGGTGTTGTGGCAAACCAGGGAATTAAGACGCGCACACAGCCCATCCGGCGCCATGGAAGGAGAGGCAAGACCACGCACCGCGGCCTGGAGGTTGGACATCAGCAGAGCGGCAGGCAGCCCTTTTCCAGCCACATCCGCGATGCACAAGCCCAGCGTGGCCTCGTCGAACTCCAGCACATCGTAATAATCGCCGCCGACGCTTTGCGCCGGCTGCCACGCGCCTGAAATCTCATATCCCGGGCGCTGAGGGATACTCTTTGGCAGAAGCCCCTGCTGGATGGAGCGCGCCTCGGCGACTTCCCGTTCCTGCTGGTGAAACTGCAGCGCGATCTCCATGTGGTCCTGGTTTTCCTGCGCTGTGCGACGGCGAGCTGCGCGTCGCTCGCGGCCCAAGCCAATTTGCTTTTGCAGAATTTCCAGCAGCCGCGTGTTGGTCCACGGCTTCTCCACAAAATCGGCTACGCCGTACTGCATGGCTTCAACCGCCAGCCCCACCGTGGCCCAGCCGGTCATCACCACGATCGCCGGCGCGTCCGCAATCTCTTTCAGGTGGCCGAGCAGATCCAGGCCTTCGCGGCCCGAGGTGGTATCCCGCGCATAATTCAAATCCATGAGCAGTAGATCGAACTCGCGCGCCTCCAGAGCCCGCAGCATCTCCGCAGGTGAGGCCACTCCTTCCGTTTCGTAGCCCTGCCCCTTCAACAGCAAGCGCAGCGCGTTCAGAACGTCGGGCTGATCGTCGGCAATGAGTATTCGGGGGGGCGTCGTAACCATCTCGGTCGTAGTCTCACGAAGGAAAGCGCAGGCTGGCTTCCACCTTTAATCAGATGTAAGCCCTTTGTTCTGGATACATTGAGGCAAGTGAAACCGCGGTTGGGCTACAGGTTCGACCAGTTGCGGGAAAAGACGTCCCACATCCGGACAGGTGTCCGAATCTAATACAGGCCCGGTGGTTGGACTACTGTTCCTGCCAGAGCCCAATCTAGAGAACCGGTTCCGACCAGTTCTCCAGAGTGTCCTTCACCTTGTGCAGGAATTGGTGCGCGACAGCGCCATCAACCACGCGGTGATCGTAGCTCAGCGTCACGTAACACATGGAGCGGATGGCGATGGAGTCGTTGATCACCACAGGACGCTTCTCGATCATGCCAAGGCCCAGGATGCCTACGTTTGGCTGGCTAATCACCGGCAAGCCGAACAGCCCGCCGAAAACGCCCGGATTTGTGATCGAGAAGGTACCTTCCTGCACCTCGTCCGGCTTCAGCTTCTTCGAACGGGCACGCTCCGCCAAATCATTCAACGTGCGCTGAATGCCCAGCACGTTCTTTTCGTCCGCGCCTTTCACCACCGGCACGATCAGCCCCCAATCGAGCGCCACGGCGATACCGATATTGATCTCCTTGTGCAGGATCACGTTCGTTCCGTCGAGCGACGCGTTCATTGTCGGAAACGCTCGCAACCCCGCGACCGCCGCCTTCACAAAAAACGGCATGAACGTCAGCTTGGTCTCGTAGCGCTTTTCGAACTCGTCCTTGGACTTCGCGCGCAGCGAAGCTACCTTGGTCATATCGATCTCATCCACGGAGTAAACGTGAGGTGAAACGCGCTTCGAAGCCACCATGTGCTCGGCAATGCGTTGCCGCATGTTGCTCATGGGCTCGACCGTGTAATTGCCGAAGTACATCTTCTCGCGCGGAACGGCCGATTCGAACGCCACGTGCACCTGTCCGCCGGAAACGCCCGAAGGAGCTGGTGCAGCTGACGG
Organism: uncultured Acidobacteriota bacterium; assembly: GCA_963784015.1. GTDB lineage: Bacteria > Acidobacteriota > Terriglobia > Acidiferrales > UBA7541 > Acidiferrum. Next base: position 193,427 of record CAWAPX010000003.1, on the reverse strand, counting down.
AGCCGATGGTGGCGGCATAGCAGGCCGCGCTTGCGCTGCGGCCGGAGCTGCCGCGGGAGCACTAGGCGGAGCCACTGCAGGTGTACCGCCAGCAGCTATCACCGCCTCGATATCTTGTTTGCTGATTCGCCCGCCCGCGCCCGTTCCCGGAATCGTCGTCAGGTCAATCCCATGCTCCGCAGCCATGCGGCGCACCAGCGGCGAGCTGTGAATGCGCTCACCTGTGCGTTGCGGCGCACCAGCCGGCGCCTGAGGGGCTGCTTGGGTTGGTGGTGCCGCCGCAGTAGCTGGAGCAGCGGGCCTCGCCGCGGGAGATGGCGCTGTTGTAGTAGCGGCCGGCACTGCGGCCTTAGCCGGAGCAGGAGCGGATGCCGGTGCTGCTGCTGCCGCTGAACCTGCGCCGTCAATCACCGCCACGACCGTCTGAATCGGCACGGTCTGCCCTTCGTTGACCTTGATCTCCTTCAGCACCCCAGCCGAAGGCGACGGAATCTCCGCGTCCACCTTGTCCGTCGAAATCTCAAACAAAGGCTCATCCCGCTCGACCTTGTCGCCTGGCTTTTTGAGCCACTTGGTAATCGTCCCTTCAAAAATGCTTTCGCCCATCTGCGGCATAACGACGTCTGTGGCCATCTGCATTCTCCTGTCCGGCTTCAATTTCTGCGTAGGGACACGGCATGCCGTGCCCGTCCAAAAATGATCTAATACCGCGCTAGTTCCTTAGCAGCGTCAAAAACCTTCTTCGCATTCGGCAAAAAATATTCCTCGAGCGGCGGTGAATACGGCACCGGTGTATCCAGCGCCGTCACGCGCATCAACGGCCCGTCCAAATCACCGAACGCCTTCTCGCAAAGAATCGCCGCGATTTCTCCAGCGATTCCGCCCGTCTTTGTGTCTTCGTGAACCACCAGACATCTGTTGGTCTTCTTCACCGACTGCAAAATCGTCTCTTCGTCCAGCGGCAGCAATGTCCGCAAGTCGATGACTTCCGCCTCGATGCCCTCTTTCGCCAGCGCGTCCGCCGCCTCGAGCGATGTATGCATCATCGCCGCGTAAGAAATGATCGTCAGGTGCTTCCCCTCGCGGCGCACAATGGCCTTCCCAATCGGCACGGTGTAATCCTCGGCCGGAACCTCGCCTTTGATCCGCCGGTAAAGAAATTTGTGCTCGAAGAAAAGACACGGATTGTTGTCGCGAATGGCTGCCTTCAGCAGTCCCTTAGCATCGTAAGGCGTCGAAGGATAAATCACTTTCAGGCCCGGCGTATGCACGAAATACATTTCCGGGTTCGCCGAATGAAACGGCCCACCATGCACAAAGCCACCCGAAGGACCGCGCATCACCATGGGTGCAGGCGCATTCCAAAGATAATGGCCTTTGGCCACGAAATTCGTGATCTGGTTGAACGCGCACACGATGAAGTCAATGAATTGCAGCTCTGCAATCGGCCGCAGCCCGGCATAGCTCATCCCGCAAGCCGCGCCGATGATCGCGCTCTCGCTGATCGGCGTATCGATCACGCGTTCCCAGCCAAACCGCTCCAGCAATCCTTCGCTGGTCTTGAACGCCCCGCCATAAACACCAACGTCCTCGCCGAGCAGCACTACCGCGGGGTCGCGCTCCATCTCTTCAAACATCGCCTGCTTGATGGCTTCGAGAAACGTGATTTGTGTTCCGTTTTCTGTTTTGTTTTCGGGCGCCATGGCTACCTCTTCACCTTTCTCGGTGCACCGGAGGTAACCGCTGTCTTGGCCGATTTTTTCGCCGGCGATTTTGTCGTGGACTTCGATCCGTTTGATTTCGTCGCCGTTTCGCTTCCCGGAATTTCTGGTTCCAACGCGTTCTTGGTGTCTCCGAAGTGAATCGCGGCATTCGCCGTCGAGCTTTTGCCGGATCCGAAGCCAGCGACGGTCCACACCGGCTTGACGCTCGATTTCGGTGGCGTCACCTCGGCAATCGGCCGCTCCCATTTCGCCTGAATCTTGTGGCAATCGTCGCCCGTGCAATACACGCCCGTCGCGGCAAATTCCGGCGGCGGCATCGGCGAATTCTCCGCGAAGTCGCGCTCTGCAGCCAGCAGCGTGTCGATCTTTTGTTCGACTTCTTTCTTACCCTTGGCATCGAGCAATTTCTCGCCCATCAAGAACTTTTCGTAAAGCGCGATGGGGTCACGTCCTTCCCAATATGCCCGCATCTCCTTGGGCACATACTCGGCGGGATCATGTTGTGCATGGCCCAAACGCCGGAAACTCTTGGCTTCGATCAAAATCGGCCCTTCACCAGCCCGTGCGCGCGTCACCGCTTCTCGCGTCGTCGTGTAAACCGCGACCACATCATTGCCGTCCACGATGTAGCTCGAAATTCCGTAGGCCTTTGCGCGGTCCGCCAAATTCTCCAGCGGCACTTGGCGCTTCACCGGCGTCGAATATGCCCACAAATTATTTTCCAGGATCAGCACAAACGGAGCCTTCTGCACAGCCGCAAAATTCAATCCTTCGTGGAACACGCCTGTCGAACTTCCGCCGTCGCCGATCCATGTCATCGTTACTATCTTCTGCCCGAGGTAACGTCCTGCCATGGCCACGCCGGTCATTACCGGAATCAAGTCGCCCAGCATCGAAATCGGCGAAACGATATGCAGCTTCTCCAAATCGCCGAAGTGGCTCGTCCCGTCTTTGCCCTTGGTTGGCGAATCGTATTTCGCCATGTGCTGCATGAACACGTCGCGCGGCGGCACGCCCTTCACTAAAAGTGCGCCGATATTCCGGATCATCGGCGCCAGCCAATCCTTCTTCTCCAGCGCATACGCCGTTCCGACCGAAATCGCTTCCTGCCCCAAACTTGAGTAAAGCCCTCCGACAATTTTGTTCTGGCGGAAAAGCTTCACCATCGTGTCTTCCACGGCGCGGTTCAGCCGCATGTAGTAGTACAAGTCCAGATACTGCTGCCGCGTCAGTTCCTTCTTCATTCCTACTCCCTAGGCTGGCACCGCGATCATCTGTTCCGCAATCTCCAGCTTCTTCAATAACTCTTCGCGCGATCCCGCTTTCATCTCCAACCCGAATACTTCCCCAAAATGCCGCACGATCTTCGGCTCGACTTCCTTCACACTTACGGCTCGCTCCAGCAATTCCTCAAGCGAAGTCGCCTTCCGCCCCGCAATCCCGCAAGGCACAATCAAATCGAAATTCCGCAAATCCGTCGCCACGTTATATGCAAACCCGTGCGAAGTCACCCACCGGCTGATATGCACCCCAATCGCACCCAGCTTCTCCGCCGCACTTTCTTCTCCGCTCTGTGAACTCTGTGCTCTCTGTGTAAAGTTTTTGTCTTCGTTCCCAACCCAAATCCCAGTCTTCCCCTCTTCGCGCCGGGCGCAAATCCCAAACTCCCCCGAAGCTTGAATCATCACCTCTTCCAGCATCCGCACATACCAAACCACATCTTTCCGAAACGCCCCAAGCTGCAAAATCGGATACCCTACCAACTGCCCCGGCCCGTGGTACGTAACATCTCCGCCGCGGCTCGATTCGTAAAACTCCACATTCCTCTGCCGCAACACATTTTCTGACACTAAAAGATGTTCGCGCTTCCCGTTCCTACCCTGCGTAATCACAGGCGTATGCTCGCAAAGCAAGAGGACATCTCCAATCGCATCCGCCTTGCGCGCCGCCACAACGCGCTTTTGCAGCGCGTACGCTTCCGCGTACCCAATCAATCCGAGGTCGACAATCAGACAGCTTTTCGTCACGGCTCCATTTTCTTCGTAGGGGCACGGCATGCCGTGCCCGTCCCAATAAGGCCCCAAATCTCAAACGTTAATCTGCAAACCTCTCACGCTAGCAAACGCATCCCCCATCCCTTCCCAAACCGTGGGATGAGCGTGAATCATATTCATCATGTCGTCGACCGTGCCCTCGAGGTTCAAAGTCGCCGCCGCCTCTGCCAAAATCTCCGTCGCGAGCGGCCCGATAATATGAATTCCCAAGATCTCTCCATACTTCTCGTCCGAAACCACCTTGATGAACCCGTTGTGATTCCCCAAAATCGTCGCCTTACTGTTCCCCACAAACGGAAACTTCCCAATCTTCACGGCGTACCCTGCTTCGCGCGCCTGCTTTTCCGTCAATCCGATCGATCCGATCTGCGGCTCGCAATACGTCGCGTTAGGAATCCGCGTCTTCAAAATCGGCTGCGTCTTCTTTCCCGCGATGTGCGTTACCGCGACAATCCCTTCCATCATTGCCGCGTGTGCCAGCTGCGGCATGCCCGCAACGATGTCCCCGATCGCATACAAACCTTTCTCATCCGTCTCGAAATTCGAACCGGTAGTAAGTACAAACCCGCGGTCCAGCTTTGCCTTCGACTTCTCTAGCCCGCAATTCTCCGTCATCGGTTTGCGGCCCACCGCCATCAGCAATTTTTCCGCCTGCAGTGTCTGCGCTTTCCCGTCCTTGTCCTTGAACGAAACCGTCACGCCATTGGCGTCCTTCTTCACTGAGTCCACTTTGCTGCTCGTGAAAATCTGTATCCCTCTCTTCTTGAAATCTTTTTCCAATTCCACTGAAACATCTTCGTCTTCGACAGGTACAACGCGAGGCAGCGCTTCCAGAACCGTCACCTGCGTCCCAAAGGTGTTGTAAATAGACGCGAATTCTACTCCCACGGCTCCCGCACCCACGATGATCAGTGTTTTCGGAATTTCCGGCAGCTCCAGAATCGACCGGTTCGTCAGAATCGTCTTGTGGTCCGGCTCAATCCCCGGCAGGGAGCGCGCCTCGGATCCGCTCACCAGCAAAACATTCGCGGCCTCGATCTCGCTCTTCTTCCCATTATTATCCACGCTGACGCGGCCGGGTCCGGCGTACCGCCCCCAGCCCTGCACCCACTCCACCTTGTTCTTCTTGAAAAGAAACTCGATGCCCTTGGCATGCTTCTTCACAATCTTGTCTTTGCGCGCCAGAATATTCGCCCAATTGATCTTCAGCCCGCTGACCTCAAACCCCAGCTCCGCGCCATTCTTGAAGTGATCGTAAACGTCGGCGTGATGCAGCAAAACTTTCGTAGGAATACATCCGACGTGCAAGCACGTCCCCCCAAGAAAAGGGTCTTTCTCCACCACCACAGTCTTCAATCCCAGTTCGCCCGCCCGGATCGCCGCCACATACCCGCCCGGACCGCTCCCAATAATCGCTACATCATACTTTGCCACTCGTAATCTCCCTTCCGCAGAGCCCAGACCTGGTTAGCCGAGCATTCCACGCTCGACATTTCCACCGGTTTCTCCGCGGTTGCGCATTCTTTGGACTGCTCTGCGGTTGCACTTGCTATCAGCCTGGATGCAAACGCCAACAAATTCTGTGGGATACCTATCCGGCAAACAGCAGGTAGCCTTCAGCAAGACTGCCGGCGACCCGGCAAATTAGCAATTTTAGCAGCCGCTCGCGGCCCCCGCAACCTAACCCGGAAATCATGCTCTGGCAACCACACATTACCTAGCACGCCAAGTTCTCACCCCCGATAAGAAGGCGAAAGCGGCGGAATGCCCCAAATCGCACCCTTTGCTTCGGCAGAAAAACATGTGTTATGTTATCTATATAGTATCGTCGTCTTATTGGAATCTTTTTCTTGACTTTTGATTACCGCCCTATATAGTCCATCTCCACTTGCTGTTGTCCCAGACTCTAGCTGTCTTCTGGGCAATCCCAGCGAGCCCGCGGTCGAGGAAGGGGCGAGCACAATGATTATGAAATCAGGGGAACAATGGCGTTGCACGAATCCAGCGTGTCACTGCGAAGTCCTGGTTCAATCCAAAAACACAATCGAGGGAAGTAATCCACGCTGTGTCTGCCGCGCACCTATGAAAAAGAACTACGCTCCGCCGAGCTTCGCTTATCTTGAGTTTCTGCGCGTCCCGAATCTCGTCGCCGTTCGGGAGAGTTCCCGCAAGGGGTAAGCCATGCGTGCAGAAACTCTCGTCCGCGTCAGCGCGCAGCACATCGCCAAGCCGTTGGTTATTCGCGGAGGGCTGGCGCGAACCTTCGGAAGTTTGGTCATCTTCCTGGCGGTGCTTTTCTTGTGCTTGGGTTCCTACCTTCTTGGCGACGCCTTCGTACACCCTTTAGATGCGCAAGCCCTGGCAGTCCTCGGGGCGGCGTTAAGCATCACGCTGGCGTCGATCCTGCTTTATTTTCTTCTTAAACCCCGCCACGGCCAGCGGCCTCGAACCACTCGCTCTAGGCGCGTGGGATAGCCGAAAAATAGCGCTCCTCGAGAATCTGCCGGTGGTGCAGCTCGTGCCCCGCGGTGATAAACGCCAGCGCCCGCACGCTCACCTCATTTTTGTTGGCTATACCGCGCCGCATCCACGCATCCGGCGATAGGGAACGAAACAACGCCAGGCTCGCGCTTCGCACGTACGCAAATTCCTCCACCAGGCTCGCCAACGGCCGTTCGTTGAATCCGCCGCTGCGCACATAATCGTCTTGTTCGAATCCCTCCATGGGCGTCTGGTCGCCTCGGGCAATCCGCAGCGCCCGGTATGTGAAGATTCTCTCGGAATCGCTGAGGTGCCCCAGCACTTCCTTCACCGTCCACTTATCCGCCGCGTAGCGAAAATTCCCGTCTCGCTCGCTGCGTCCCGCAAAAAGTTGCATCGTCTGCAAACGTTGCGCTTCCAACGCGCCGGCAACATCATTTCCAGGAACCAGCGCAATATACTTCTCGTAGTAAGCTGCGTACTCCCCAGCCTCTGGCTTGGCCAATTTCATTTTCCGTCTCCTTCGCGCAGTATACCTCGCCTTTCCACCCCGCAAACGTGCTTCTGCGACGCCCCCGTTTGAATCCGCCGCCAATGGGGACCTGACCTGATGCTAAGTCCGATACCAAAATGAAACACCCTATTCGCTACTTATTTTCAGGAGACCGTGACAAGGACACTGCTTGTGGGAACTTTGTGGGGGGTCCTACGGCCATCCGTAGCCGCTTCCAAACTTCTCTGCAAAAAAATCGCCGATGCCACCGTCAGAATGCAGCAAGCCCACGGTATAACCGGAGACATCCAGAAAGCTTTTAACGCAAGACGGAGGGCGCAGATCCATCCGAGCGTCAACAACAATCCATATACAACCGCAGCCACCCGCGCCCGGTCGTTCCACCGCAATCCTAGCGCGCACACTCCCTGCAAGAACACAGCAAACGGAAAAGCTACAATCAGGTCGATCAAATAGTGCTCGCCAATTCCCATGGTCGCCAAAATCGTGAATACCAAAAACGCCATCGCGATCCCCCGTTCCCAAATCGAGAGCCCTCGCGAATACCACCACGCCAGCAATACCCAACTCATGTGCAGCGACGGCATGCAATTCCGTAGGCCCGCTACTGCAATGGGTTCCACCAACAACCGCGTCACTTGCTCTGTGGGAATCGGCTTCCAAGGAAATTGACTCAAAAAAATGTGGATCGGTCCTACCGCAGGAAGAAGATTGTAGAAAATCACGCCCACAGGTCCGGTGATGAGAAATGCGATCATCGCGGAAACCGCGCGCGGGCGATCCCGCAGAAGCTGCCCTGCGTAAACCAGACCGATGACCATCGGGAGCCCTATGTAAAAAACCATCCCAGTAGACCTAAACCACGGCCAAAGCGCGTAAGCCTGCCCTACCAAAAATGCGATCTGCACGCGCAAGCTTGAATCAAATGAAAACAAATAAAGATCAAGCACTTTCGGATTGGCCTTTTCCGTCCATGCGAGCAAAATCGTGCTGCCCCAATCCGACGTCACAAAAAGTAGTGCAGGCACAAATGCCAACGCCATCTGTTCTTGCTCGACGCCGCGCGACCAAATCGCGCGCAATCCCAGTATCGATAGGCTGCTTATGCCCAGATAGGAAGCAATCCCTGCCAAGCTTGGCCTGAAATGCAATGCACCGAAATCGATCACCGTGAAAAGAATCGTCCCGCCGAAAACGCACAATGCGTCCTGCCAAGAGGGGCGCACCCGGAAATGAATCAACACCACGCTCGCCAGCGTCACCCCAAAAAAAAGTGAAAGCAGCGCCGACTTGTAAAAGTGATCGCTGGTTCCCAGCCACACCGCCAGTCCCAGGAGCGCCAGCGTCGCCACGATTTTTACGGCTATCGGCAATTTCATTGCGTAGTTTCTCGGATGGATCTACTCGGATTTGCAGCTCTGCGTCTCTGCTGCCTTCCAATTCAGCCGCGTCACGCCACAGCTTGCAAGCCGCTCCGTTTTCATTTCATCATAGGGCGCGGTTCCACGCGGCAGGACGCGCATTTCCTGTGCCCAACCCGTGACGCCGCTCAAGTTTCGCTCAGATCAAAGGCTGGCCAACGTATGACTGCGGCACACAACCCAAAAGGCAAACCCGAAGACAAATCAAAAATGCGCGTCGCCTTTCAAGGCGAGCCCGGCGCATTCAGCGAAGAAGCCGCCATCCGACTCCTCGGCGAAGCCATCATCACAGTTCCTCGCCCCACCTTCGACGCTGCCTTTCGCGCGATCAGCGACGGCCTCGCCGACGCGCTCCTCGCCCCCGTAGAAAACACCCTCGCGGGGCCAGTCGTCCGCGTTTACGATCTCCTCCTCGAAAGCGCCCTAACCATCACCGCAGAAACTATTCTCCCCATCGAACACCATCTGATCGGCTGCCCCGGAGCGACTCTAGATTCTATTCGCTCCGTCGCGAGTCATCCCATGGCTCTCGCTCAATGCGAACGTTTTTTCGCGACGCATCCGAACCTTAAGCGCGTTCCCGCCGAAGACACTGCCGGCAGCGTCCGCGAGGCCCTGGCGCGCGGTGACAAGACGAGCGCCGCCATCGCCGGCCGCCGCGCCGCCGTACACTACGCCGGCGTCATCCTGGCCTCCGACATTCAGGACAACGCCGAAAACTTCACCCGCTTCGTCCTCCTCCGTCCCGCCAACTCAGAGCAACCGCCTGCTCCCGACGCGCACAAAATGTCCATCGCCATGCGCTTGGCTCACCGCCCCGGCGCGCTCCTCGCCTCTCTCGAACCTTTCGCCAAACACGGTGTCAACCTCCAGAAAATCGAAAGCCGCCCCATCCACGGCCGCCCCTGGGAATATCAATTCTTTCTCGACGTCGAAGCCGACTCCTCCTCCCAACTCGAATCCGCCCTAGCCGAAGTCCGACAAGCCACCAGCGACCTACGTGTCCTCGGTCTCTACCCCGCGGCGCGCACCCCCGCCCCAACTCCTGAATCTCCTGCAAAAGGATAGGCCCTGAAGGCCAGCCAGAAAATTGATGCTGAGTCAGTCTTCGGCAGCGCGAATTATCGCGCACAATGGTGGACGAACCGCATCATAAGGATCAGGCGACCTCACTGAATCAGAAATCGCGTTCCTTCGAAGCCCTTGAGAGGTCTGGTAGTCTTACTTTGGGATGCAAGCACAGATTTGGAACGATGGTGGCCGGATGACTGATCTCTTCAAAGATGCTGTTTCGCTTTCCCTCTTCACGAAATGCGTTGCCGCCATTGTTGGCATCCTTCTGATCCATGCCGCTTTCCGCGTGCTGGAACGAGTGTTGCCCCGACGTTTTGGCCAAGCCGATGCGCGCTACAAAGTTCGCAAATTCGTTATCTTTGCTGGTTACGTCGTCATTATCCTTTTTCTCGCCATCCTCTTCGAGGACCGCTTGGGCCGCATCAGCGTTACGCTCGGTTTCGTAGGTGCCGGCGTTGCAGTAGCTCTGCAGGACGTGGTGGCCAGCATTGCCGGCGCTTTTTCCATAGGTTTTTCAAAACTTTATACTGTGGGCGACAGAGTTCAGATTGGCGACACCCGAGGTGATGTAATCGACATCGGTCTTCTCCGAACTACATTGATGGAAACGGGGAACTGGGTCAGCAAGGACTTGTATAACGGCCGCATCGTTCGCATCCCCAACAACATCGTCTTAAAAGTACCCGTCTTCAACTATTCGCAAGGATTCCGTTTTATCTGGGACGAAATTAAAGTGCTGCTTACAACCACCAGCGATTGCCAGCTTGCCAGAGAGATGCTCTTGCGGGCCGCCAAAGAGGCGATTGGCGAGTATCTGATTGAGGCGCAGGCCTCCTGGAAAGCGATGAGCGACTACTATCGAGGCGCGAATCCTCCATTGGACCCTACCGTCGCACTCATCGTAAACGGTGGATCATTGGAATTCACGGTAAGCTATGTGGTCGACTATGCAAAACGCACCGCCATGCAAGATCGGTTGTTCTCGAAAATTGTCGTGGGAGTCGCGAATAGCAACGGGCAACTCACATGGGCGCCATCGGGTGTCACTAACATAAACCTCCCGCCCACCCCGGACGCTTCCAGCGCGTCGCCGACCTCCTCGCCCCGCGGCTCGGCTCAAACCGCCGGCTCCCATTAACGTTCTCTACCTTGCTCCTCACTTGCGGCTATAAAAATAGCGCAGCCATCGCCAGCCGCCGTGCCGCCGAACATCGCGATACGAGGACCCATCGAAGCGATTGTTGTCCGCGTTTTTCTAACGCGAAGCTTGCTCTTTGGCTTTTTCGCTAAGCAACCGTTCCACTAATTGCTCCACGTCATATTCGAGCGCCGTATGCGCCTCTCCTGTAGCAGCACTCGCAAACCCCGCGTGCACAGTCGCCACGCGCCCGTCACGGTTCAAGAAAATCGTCGTGGGATAGGCTCCGAAGTTCGCGATCTGCGGCAGTTTATCCTTCACGTCATGAATTTCTCCTGCGTACAAAACAGGATAAGGCACGGAAAATTCCTGCACAAAAGATTCGATCCGCGGTTTGTCCTCCACAAAGTCCCCGCTGGCCTCAAAATTCAATCCCACAATCTCCAGTCCCTGCGCATGAAATCGCTTGTAAAGCCCTACCAAAAACGGAGCCTCGTCTCTGCAGTTCGGGCACCACGTTCCGCCAATCGTGAGAATCACCACCTTGTTCCGGAATTGCGCGTCTGCATCCGAAACGATTCTTCCATCGACATCGGGAAAACGAAAATGGAATGGCTCCTCCCCATCCTTCACGTTCGTAAATCGCGCCGGATCAGGCGGCTCCGGTATTCCCTTCGCGCGCGCATCGCCCGACCTTGCCGCCAGATATCGGTTCTGCTTGTTCAACAGAATGTCGAGCGTTCCGTCTGGCTGAAGTTTGGCTTCTAGCAGCACAGGCCGCTCGCCCGCAAAGTGGCTCAAAACCAGCGAATCGCCTTGCCAGCGGCCTGTCAGCGTTCCCGTATCCCCATCGATTCGCAGAATCGATCCGCTCACGTTCCAACCTACCTGCCGCAGGTACAGCTTCCACGAAAGGACAGCTCTCGGATCCTTCGTCGTGCTGTTGTCAGGCCCCACCAGCGTCATTTCCCAGTTGCCGGCAATCTGCGGCGAACCTGCGCTGTCCGCAGCCACAGGAACCGCGCGGCGCGCATGAAACGGATATTCCCGCCCGTTTTTCCGATTGTACCGATACGAACCATCCAACTTCTCTCCGTCGAACGTCGCCGTGAGCGTCGAATTCAAAAACTCGTACTCCAGCTGAAGTTTCCCATCCACATATTTCCCCGAAGTCGATCCGATCTTCCTTTCGCCTTCAAAGAAGAATCCTCTCCGCTCCGATCCCTGCGTGGCGATCTCAAACCGAAACGGAATCTCCGCCTGGCCAACAACAACCGCCGCATCCCACGCACCCTCTATCTTGGACTGCGCGGAAAGAGGCAAAGCCAGGAACAGAGTCGCCAGCAAAAGCCGTCCTGCAACGCTTTTAGTGTTTTCCATTTTATCTCCAGTGTTTTGCCAATCTGCCAATTCAAGCCGCCGTAAAAATGTCACGATGAAAATAAAAAACCCACCTGCCGTTTTCCTCGCGGCGGTGGGTCAAGAAACAAATGAATTGGAGTTAGACTCTTAAGTCGTTCTGCCTACTCCTCCCATGCCAGAGGACACTTGTGCGCAGCGCTGACAACAACACAGCGCGCACAAAATCCCTGCCATGGTTTCGAATTTCATCGCCTTTATCTTTTCAAGGAATCCTCTCTCCGTCAACACATAGCTGGAAGATTCCGGCGCGCAAGGACGAGCCGCAATCGACCCATCCTTGGCCTTGTTGCCTCATTACTTCCTCACGTTGTTGCTTTAGTTTCTCAGCAGTAGCTGCACTCAGCGTCGCCCATACCGCCGGCCATGTCATCCTTGATCCGGCGCAGACGCTGACCAAGCCGTTCAGCCAGTTGATGCCGCGCGCGCCACAAGCGCGCCTTCAATGTATTCTCGGTCACTCCGAGTTTCTTCGCCGCTTCGCCAGTCGAATAACCTTCCACTTCGCGCAGCACAAACGCTGTGCGGAGCAAAGGTGAAAGCTCGTCGAGATTTTCGCTGATCATCTCTCGCAATTCCGTTCCGGCAAACACTTGCTCGGGATTTGGCCCTTCGGCCGCGAATCGCTCCGAGATCGGCAGCTCGTCTTCGCGCGGAGGTTCGTCCAGCGAAACCGCCGGCCGCGCCTTTGCGCTACGCCGCCTCATTAGAGCCGCGTTGATCACGATGCGGGTCAGCCAAGTCGAAAATTGCGACCGTCCCTCGAACCGCTTCATGTTGCGGTACGCCGAAAGCAGCCCGTCTTGCAAAGCGTCTTCCGCGTCCTCGGTGTTGCCCAAGACGCGCAAAGCCGTCTGAAACAGCGGGCGCTGGTAACGGCGGAATAGCGTCTCCACCGCCTGCGAATCGCCCCTCTGTCCGGCGCGAATCAGCTTGCTTTCATTGAATTGCGGTGCAACTGCCGTTTGTGTCGCTACTGCCGCTTGAGTTGCCATTGTTCCCCCCAATTACTGCACAAACTTGCTGCCATCAGTCACTGCAAAAAATCGCTGCAATAAGCTCGTTGAACGGATGCATGGACACTTGCGTGCCTCAGTGCACCGGAACACCTCCGGCCGGCACTCTCGGTTTCCTCATCAGCAATAAAACCGGGATGACTGCCAGGAACACCACGCCCAGCATCTTGAAGTTGTCGATGAACGCCAGCATCACCGACTGGCGCTGCACCAGGTTGTAGACCATGCCCTTCGCCTGCATCGCTGCATGCGAAGCATTCGACCCATATGAAATTAGACGCGCCGTGTTTCCGTTCGTCATCTTAAGCAGCGCCGGATTCAAACTGTTCACACTCTCCACCAAATGCGTCTGATGCAATTGAGTCCGCCGCTCCAGCATCGTCGTGACCGTCGCGATTCCTACGCTCGCCCCGATGTTTCGCGCCAGATTGATGATTCCCGTCCCCATGTTCGTCTTTTCTTTCGGCACGTACGCAAACGCTGCTACGTTGATCGGAATAAATAGAAACGCCAGTCCGAAGCTCTGCAGCATTCGCGCGCGCACCGCATGACTGTAATCGAGACTCAAATCCCAACCAGCCATCCAGAACAGCGCAATCGCCGACACCGTGCAGCCAAACGTAATCAGAATTCTCGTGTCTACTTTTGAAACCAGAAATCCGACGACGGGCATCATCAGCATAATCACCAAGCCGCCCGGAGAAAGCGCCTTGCCCGCGAGTTCCGCTGTGTAGCCCAGCAACTCCTGCAGAAACTGCGGAATCAGCACCGTGCTCGAATACAGCACAAAACCCAGGAAAAACATCGCTACCGTCGAGATCGCGAAATTCCGGTCCTTCAGCATTTTCAAATCGACGACCGGATCCTTATGCCGCCACTCCCATACGATCCCGGCGATAATGCCGATTAGCATCAGCACAAAGAAAACGCGGATAAATCCGGACGCTAGCCAGTCGTCGCGCTGTCCTTTGTCCAAAATAATCTGCATGCTGGCCAATCCCAGGCTGATCAATCCGATTCCGATATAGTCGATTCGGAATCCGCTCTTGACGCTCGCCCGTTTCATGTACGGCGGATCCGAAATCAAGAAGGAAGTAAGGATCAGCGAAATAATTCCCACCGGCACGTTGATATAGAAAATCCATCTCCACGAAAAATTGTCTGTAATCCATCCGCCCAGCCACGGCCCAATCGTAGGCGCCACGACAACTGCAATCCCGTAAACCGCAAATGCCATCCCGCGCTTCGCCAGCGAAAACGTGTCGTTCAAAATTGCTTGTTCGCTGGGCTGCAATCCTCCGCCGCCCGCCCCCTGCAAAATCCGAAAAAACACCAGCACGCCAAGGCTCGGCGCCAGCCCGCACAGAAACGAACTCACGGTAAACAGCGCCACGCACGACATGTAAAACCGCTTCCGCCCAATTAATCCGGAGAGCCATCCCGAAAGCGGCAGCACAATCGCGTTGGAAACCAGATATGAGGTCAGCACCCACGTCGATTCGTCTGCGCCGGCCGATAAATTTCCTGAAATGTGGGGCAGCGCCACGTTTGCGATCGACGTGTCCAGCACTTCCATGAACGTAGCCAGCGTCACCGTAACGGCGATCACCCAAGGGTTGATCGACCCATCCGGCATCCTCAGTTTGGCTAGCAGTCTGTTTCGCATCGCTCGTTCAATTTCGTTCGCTGGCGTTCTATTCGGCTCCCAAACCCTCTACCTATTCATACGTACAAACACTTCGCGTACTTTCTTTATTCCACGCACTACTTGGTGATGACTGTCGCGTCCACATTCATCCCCGGCCGCAACACGGCCTTGTCCGGCGGCACCGGATCCAGCACGATCTTCACAGGTATCCGCTGCACTACCTTCACGTAGTTCCCAGTCGCGTTTTCCGGCGGCAGCAAACTCAGCACTCCGCCAGTCGCTCCCGCAATTGAATCCACATGCCCGCTGAATGTCTTTCCATACGTATCGACGCTCACTTCGGCTTTCTGCCCCGGGCGCATGTTTCTCAGCTGCGTCTCTTTGAAATTCGCCGTCACCCATACATCCTGCAGAGGCACCACCACCAGCAATCCCTGCCCGGCCTGCACGATCTGCCCCGTCTCCACTTGTTTGTGCGTCGCCACTCCGTCCACCGGCGCAACCACGTCCGTGTAACTCAGATTCAGCTGCGCTGCGTCCAGGGACGCGCGCGCCTGCGCTACCTTCGCCACTTTCGCTTGCGCGTCCGCCGTGCGCATGCCTACCTGTTTTCTATCCGCTAGCGCGCTTTCTACTCCTGCCCGCATTTGCAGCACCCGCGCTTTAGCCGCGTCCAGTTGCGCCTTCACGACTTCCACATTCCGCTGGGCCTGCGCCAATTTTTCCTGGTCGGCTTTCAACGCGCTTGCTGTCGCATCCGCGTTTGCCTTTGCTGCGTCGTACTGTTGCTTCGAAATCTCGTCTCTCTCCATCAGCGGCTTGTACCGCGCCAAATCCGCTTGCGCGAGCGCGGCGTTCGCCATGCTCTTGTTCACATTCGCTTGGGCAAATGCCAAATCCGCCGTTTGCGCTTCTTCGTAAGTAGCCTGCGCGCGCGCCACGTCCGCCTGCGCTCCCAGCAATTGCGCGTCCGCGCTCGAAGTCCCGCTCGCTACGTTTTCTGCCGTCCTCGGCACGTCGACCCCCGCGGACCGCGCCTCGCCTTCAGCCAAGTCCAGCGCCGCCTTGGCTTGATCCACGGCCGCTTGGTAATCGCGCGGATCGATCTTCACCAGTAATTGCCCCGCCTTCACAGCTTGGTTGTCGTTCACTAAAACGCTCGCCACTTTGCCGTAGATCTTCGAAGCGATCGGCGTGATGTGTCCGTCAATCTGTGCGTCGTCCGTGCTCTCACGATCGTGGTAGTAGAGAAACAGTCCGAGTATCGCGACAATCAGCACCACCCCACCAACAATCGCGAGCCGTTGCACCTTTGGATTCGCAAAACCCTTCGGCGCTTCTTTTTCTACCGGCACGTCAAGGAACGGCTGTTCCTTTGTCGTGTTTTCCGGCACCACTTCGGTCTCAACGCTCATCGTCCCCTCACTTCGAGTAAACCTTTTCCATCTGCCCAATCGAACGGGCATAGTCCGCGCGCGCCTGATTGAAACGGTAAAGCGCCGCAATCTGATTGTCGTTCGCCCGCGCCAATGAATCCTGCGCCTGGATCACTTCGATATTGTTCGCCACACCCGCCCTGAACCTGTCGCGCGCCTGATCCACTTCTTCTTTCGAGAGCTGCATGCCAAGATTTGCCACGGTCACCTGGCTCCGTGCCGAATCCAGATTAAGCAGAGCCGTCTTGACCTCCAGAGCGATCTGATTTCGCAAGTCGTCTTCCTGCTGCTGCAGCCTCTGAATTTCCAAGTCCGCTCGAACAACTTCTGCGTGAATCCTGCCGCCGGTAAACAGCGGCACAGTTACCGCCGCTTCGTAGTTGTACGTAGGTATGCCCGTGGTCGAAGATCCTCCCAAGTAGGCCCAATTACCGTTGAAGTCCAGTCTTGGCAGCCGCGATTCCGATGAAGCTTTCTTTTGGAACCCTGCCGATTTAAGCTGCTCTTGCAGCGCCTTCCACTCTTGGCGCTCCGCAAGCGCGGAATCAATGCTCGCCACGACCTCGGGTTGTGGGGTCTCGAAGAAGCTCAGAGAATCAGCCAATTCGATCACCTGCCGCGGGTCCAGATTCAGTAACCGGCTCAGTCCAAAAAGCGAAGTATCGCGGTCAGCTTGCGCTTCAAGCAGCCTTTGCTTCTCATTTTGCAGCTCCACATTCGCGCGCAGCGTGTCGATTCCCGTGCCAACGCCTTCTTTCTGAACGTCCGCCGCCTGGTCGTACAGCGCCTGCGCCAGTTCGACCCGCGACTGCGACGCTTGCACGTTTGCCACGGCGCGCAGTGTCCCGATGTATTGCGATACGACCAGCAAAATCACCTGCTCACGCGTGGAAAGACTGTCTGACTTACTGGCGTTCGCCGTTTCCCGCGCCGCCTGGTATCGGCGGAACAGCGTCAAATCAAAGACTGGAGCACTAAATGTCGGACCCGCCGAAAAAACCTGGAAAGGACCAGCATGTTGCGGAAATCCAGGTATTTTCGCGCCTAGGAACGCCTGGAGGTTGATGCGCTCAACGGAGTCCGTCACGCTCAAATTCGCCTGTGGCAGCAGATCCGCGCGCACCACGTTTTTGTCTTGAACGCTTTGCGCGGCCGTTATAATTGCGATCTGCGCTGTCGGATTCTGCTTCAGTGCCAGGGCTACCGACTGATCTAGCGTTAGCCGCATCACTCCGCTCGGCGCATTGCCGGGCAGCGGATTCTGTCTCCCAGTTCCTTGTGCGCGCGCAACCATCGGTGTCACTACCAGGCTAAAAAACGCGACATAGAAAATAATGTGCGAGCCTTTTTTCCGGCCCCAGCACCCGCCCTTTCCGGTCCGGTCGCGCCCTTCAATTTCCTCTACGATCGACTGATTCAAGCACCCCTCCGCGATGAGTTTCCCGCCCTGCTCGTGGATCTCTTTCAACAGCACCTTGCCAGCCGCGTCAATGAAGCTCACGCCGCACAGATCCACGCTGAATTTTTCTTCCGGTACACGTTCCCGCCAGCACTGCTCGAGCGTCCCCACCCATGCTCCCGCTAGGCGCCCTTCGACGCTCATAACGGTCCTGCCCCGCTTCTTTTCTGTAGTGATGCGCAACATAGATCCAGTCCCTACCGACACAGATAGATGCATTAGCCTCTCCATTGCATGTTAATTCTTGTCCATAATTAAATTATTCATTCAAAACGACTTAAATTGAAAATGCAAGGCGGGGCGAATACTTATTAGACCGCATTTGGGCAATTGCCATTAAAATATCAAATATACAGTGACACTATTCGGGCATTCCTGCAATGGCTGCCTCATCCTTAGATGAGACTCGTCATTCATTTGTTCGTAAGTCGCAGCTTCCAAAGATCAATCGACCCTCAAAGAGGGTGTTCAAGCAGGCGCCCTTGGTAGCATCCATCAGGGGAATGGCAATTCAGAGCCGCGTTGGATCGGGCGGCAACTTCTCCCGAACCGAGCCATGCTCTTCCGGTGAAACTCGGACGAAAAATCTCAGTGTCGAACCGCGATCGCCTGTAGCTCGAAATGGCCGCCACGCAGAAGCGCTGCCGCGCCAATGAATTCCCGCGCGGGGTAGTCCTTGGTCTTGAAGTAGCTGGTATAGATGGGATTGAATTTGTCGAAGAGAGACAAGTCTGTGCAAGCAATCTGCACGTACACCAGATCGTCATAAGTCATTCCGGCTTGCGTCAGAGTTCCCTTCAAGCTGTCGAGCATCAGCTTGATTTCATCTTCGATTTCCGCTGGCGGCTTTCCGGTTTTCGGGTCCAGCCCGATTCTTCCAGCCAAATACAACGTATTCCCGGCCAGTATCCCGTCGCTGAAAGGCGCCTGCACCGCTTTCTCCGGCGCGTTAAACACCTTGCGTACAGTCTGCGGCGTAGGCTGCGAAAATGCTCCGCCCACGCTGAGAATTCCTGCTAATACGAGTGCTATGGCCAAAAAAGTAGATCGGCGATTCACGCGCTGCCTCCATTCGAATTTCTCTTAAGAATTAACTCCAGAATTTGTGGCGCGAGTGTATCCCGCATTTCGCTCAGTAGCAACTGGCCAGTGGCACAGACTTCAGTTTGTGCACTCCGCCACGCCGCTGAACCGAAATGACTGGCTATCTTCGCCTCCAACCAATGCTAAGATGCCGCTTCCTTTTCGAGGTGATTCGATGCGTTTTACAATCCGTACCGGCGTGTTTTCGCTCGCCGCCGCACTCTGCATCTCCATGCCGGTCTTCGCCCAGAACGATCTGGACCAGCACATCAACAGAGAAGCCGACTCGCTCTTGGCTACCTACAAACATCTCCACGAAAATCCCGAACTCTCCACGCAAGAAAAAGAAACTTCGGCGCTGGTCGCCGCGGACCTCAGAAAATCCGGCTACGAAGTCACCGATCATTTCGGCCAATACGCCGATTCCGGTCTGACTGCCTACGGGATCGTCGCTGTCCTGAAAAATGGCCCCGGCCCAGTCGTTTACGTTCGAACGGACATGGACGCATTGCCAATCATTGAAAATACCGGCCTCCCTTACGCTAGCCACGTAAAAGTGGCGCGCGCCGGCGGCGGCGAAGTCGGCGTGATGCACGCCTGCGGCCACGACTTGCACATGACAGTTTTTCTCGGCACAGCGCGCATGCTCGCTCAACTCAGGGATCGCTGGAGCGGCACCGTTGTTCTGATTGGTCAGCCTGCCGAAGAAACAGTGGGCGGCGCACAAGCCATGCTTCGCGCTGGACTCTATACGAAATTTCCCAAGCCGGACTTTGTCCTCGCGCTCCATGACAGTTCCGCGGTCCCTGCCGGCAAAGTTTCCTGGCACGCTGGCCCGCTTCTCGCCGGGGCTGATTCCGTCGACATCACTGTGCGCGGTTATGGCGGCCACGGCGCCGCGCCACAAGCGGGAAAAGATCCCATCGTCATCGCTTCGGAAATCGTGGTGGCGCTGCAAACAATTGTCAGCCGCGAAATGGATCCGCAGCTTCCAACAGTTGTCACGGTAGGCTCATTCCACGCTGGCACGAAGCACAACATCATTCCCGACGAAGCGCACCTGCAGCTTACCGTTCGAACCATGAATCCCGAGCAGCGCGAAAAAGTGCTCGCGGCAATCGCAAGAATCACCAACGGTATCGCCGCCGCCGCAGGTGTTCCGGCCGAACGCGCGCCCATTGTCGTCGTTGCGGAAGATCACGTTCCCGCCACCATCAACGATGTCGCACTGACGAACCGCGTTGGCGCTTCGCTCGAACGCGCTCTAGGCAAAGATAACGTGCTTGGAGGCGAACCCATCATGGCCAGTGAAGACTTCAGTCTTTTCGCACTCGAAGATCCCAAGCCGCCCATCAGCATGTTCTGGCTCGGCGCTGCCGATCCCGTCAAGCTAAAGGATGCGACGGAAAAAGGTACGCGCCTCCCTGGACCGCACTCCAGCGAATTCGCTCCGCTGCCTGATCCCGCCATTCGAACGGGCGTCAAAGCCATGACTTCCGCCGTGATGGATCTGCTGAAGAAATAAACGCTCGAATAAACTCGAGAGAAGCGCAGGGAGTTCGTTACAGAGCGATCCAACCGATGCGAATGAAGTAAAGCGAGGTGAGTCCCACCACCGCCCAGAGCAATACGCCTTGCAGCAAAGGCCGCCAGCCGACTTCCTTTATTGTGGCGCGCGAAATCCCAGTACCAATCAAAAAGAGCGTGGCCGTGAGGCCCAGCCTTCCGACCGCGAAGAGCGCATGCGAACCATGCTGGATCGCGGGTACGTACGTGTTGAGAACCGCAGCGAGGCAAAAGAACAAAATGAACCAAGGAAAGGGAATCTTCGATGCGCCGCGAGTTTCGGGTTCGGTGTCTATTTCAGATTTGCGGCGCTTGAACGCGGCTGTGGCAAGCGCCAGGGGAACGATCCAGAGAGCGCGAGCCAATTTCACAGTGGTGCCCACTACCAGGGCTTCTTGTCCAAACTTTGCGGCGGCGCCGACCACGGAACTTGTGTCATGAATCGCGAGAGCAGCCCAAAGTCCAAATTGTGATTGCGAGAGGTGAAGCGCGCCGCCAATCGGCGGAAAAATCAGGAGCGCAACGGAATTTAGAATAAAAACTGTGCCGAGCGACACCGCCATCTCTTCATCATCGGCCCGCAGAATCGGGCCGACAGCGGCAATGGCGCTGCCGCCGCAAATGGCCGTGCCTGCGGTAATCAGAAAGGAAGAATTGCCGCGAACTTGCAGCATCTTGCCAAGCGCGAGACCAACTAAAAGGGCAAACGAAATTCCAAGCGCGGTGTAGGCGAACCCACTGCGCCCGGCTTTCAGCACTTCGTGCAGATTCATTCCGAAGCCAAGTGCCACGACGCAGACCTGTAGAAGAATTCTTGCGGATACTCGTGTGGCTGCGGCATAAGGATGCGTGAAACACAAACCAAACAGTATTCCGATAGTGAGAGCCACGGGAGGAGAAAGAAGTCCCGTGAACGAAAGGACCAAAGCTAGAAAAAACAAAAATTTTGCGAGTAGAGGCATCGACGGAAAAAAGAGTAACAGGACCAGCGCCGCAGCGGCTAACTGGGGCAGAACAGAGTTATGCGAAATTCACCCGCATTTTAGTAGGGTATTCCGCAGCCTAAATTATTTTTGTTCCTGTAGCTGCGGAGGCGCAGCAGTGGAAGGTGTTTTCGCTGGTGCCGGCGCAGCAGGCTGCATCGAATCGCTGGGTACGGTGGGAGCCGCAGAAACTTCTGCGACGATCTTTTCCGTGGCGGCTTTGCTGATCGCGCACGCAGAATCCCAGATGCGGCACTGAGCGAGAGTGAATTTGCAGCCGCACGTGCACGTATCGGCATTGAAACGGTGAAGAACCAACTTTTTTTGCTCGGGCGTGAGTTTGGAAAGGTCGACGCCGGGAAGCTCGGTGGCGCGATCGGCATGTGCCAGAAAAACTTCGCCCTTATCCTCGAACGTCTCAACCTTCGCCATGATCGGCATGCCGAGCAGCGCGCGAATTTCGGTTTCGTAAACGGCGGGATTCCAGAGGCCGACATGTTTCTGGACGACGCGGCCTTCGGTGTCCAAAACGAAAGACGTCGGCAGCGCGGGTATGCCGCCAAATTGCCTGCGCACCTCATTCGAAGTCATGGCGACGGGATAATTGATCTTGGTTTCTTTGACGTACTGTTGAATATCGGCTTCTTCGTCGTCGACATTGAGGCCAATGATTTGGAGGCGGCCGTCGTAGCGCTCCTGCAGGGCGACAAGGTCGGGAATTTCAGCGCGGCAAGGTCCGCACCATGTCGCCCAGAAATTCAATAAGACAACCTTGCCTTGCAGGGCCGCTAGGGTGATGGGCTTACCATCAAGCGCGGTAAGTTTAAAGTCCGGCGCGGGATCGGGATTGCGGACAAAGCGGATCACCGGCTCGTTGCCTTCATTTTGTTGCGCGAAAGCCCAAGAAGGCACAACGAAAAGAAGCAGCATAGCAAAGAGCCAGCGAAGTACGGGCCGCGGGCCGCCAGGTGTTGGTTGGATCAGTCGCATGACGTCCTTAATAGAAGAGCACAATGAGAGTCGCGCGCCAAGTGCCTGCCCGGACAGTTTTTTCCGCGCGCGGTCGAGGGCCGCTCAATGAAAGATTCCTCTACTTATGGGGCGTCAGTTGTTTTTTCGCAGGCGAGGCGGGGCGCTCGGAGCGGCGTTCGTGTTCCACGTGTTGGGTGCAATCGGCGATTTCGTCGTCAATCTTCTTGATTTCCAATGCAAGGTGAAATTCTTCCGGATGTTTTGAGTATTTTTCGAATAGTGAGTTACGTTTAGCCTTCAAATCGTCGCGTTTTTTCTTCCAGACCCCTGCAACTGCGAGCATGTGATTGTCTCCGCGACTAGTGTGCACGTATTTTTGGTTTATCGATATAGGGGAATGAAGGTTTGTGCTGATGCTGATCAATACGGCGGCGATTTTCCGCCGCTTGCAGAACCAATACTGGCTAATGCGGGGAAAATGTTGTATTTCCTTTGAGCTTGCGCGGAGGCGAAATGAGAATGTTTTTGATGAAGAGTATTGTGCTGCTGTTTTGTGCCGTATGGCTGGCAGCTGGTATTTCCTCCTCGCCAGCCGATGAGGGCGCCAAAGTGGACGCCTATGTCCGTGGAGAGATGCAGCGGGAGCAGATTCCCGGGCTGGCATTGGGGGTATATCGAGACGGCAAGATCGTCAAAGCAGAAGGATATGGCATAGCCAACTTGGAATGGGACGTGCCCGTGAAGGCGGATACGATTTTTCAATCCGGATCGGTGGGAAAGCAATTTGCAGCAACCGCTGTGATGATGCTGGTGGAAGAAGGCAAAGTCGGGCTTGATGATCCCATCCGTAAATATTTTCCAGACGCGCCTGAAACGTGGAAGGACATCAAGATTCGAAATTTGCTGAGCCATACCTCCGGTCTTGGAGAATACGAAAGTGGCTCCCGCACCAAGCCGGACGGTCCGTTTTATCTCCGGCTGGACATGACGGAAGACGAGCTCTACAAGAAAATTGCGGCGATGCCGATGGATTTCAAGCCCGGGGAAGATTGGAGCTACCGCAACACGAATTATGTCTTGCTCGGAATCATAATTCATCGCGTGACGGGAAAATTCTATGGCGATTACCTGCAGGAGCGGATCTTCCAGCCGCTGGGGATGACCTCGACGCGAATCATCAGCGACAGAGACATCATTCCACACCGCGCGGCAGGCTATGAACTGGTCAAAGGAGAGCTGAAAAATCAGGACTGGGTCTCCCCGACATTTAATTCGACGGCGGATGGCACGCTCTATTTTACTGTCCTGGATTTGGAGAAGTGGGATGCGGCGCTGTACACAGAAAGACTGCTGAAGCGATCGAGTCTCGAACAAATGTGGACGGTAATGAAACTCAATAATGGCAAGCCCAATAAGGCGAACTACGGCTTTGCCTGGGAAATCACGGAGATCAACGGGCACAAGGTGATTGAGCACGGAGGCGCCTGGCAGGGATTTACTTGTAATATTTCCCGGTACGTCGACGACAAACTGACGGTCGTGGTTCTGACAAATCTCGACGCTGGCCACGCGCAACCTGGCAAGATTGCGCACACCGTGGCAGGCCTCTACGTTCCGGCGCTGATGCCGGCGGAGATCAAGCCTATCGAGGATAAAGAACCGCAGACAACCCAGCTCGTGCGAACTCTACTGCAGGAGATCGCTAGTGGAAAAACGGATCAGGACAGATTTACCGCCGAACTGCGAGCGAAGCTCTTTCCCGAAGCGATGGAAGGAATGAGTGACTATTTGAAGGAGCTCGGTCCTTTAAAATCGTTGGACTTGATCAAGCGAGGCGACGAAGGAGGACAGCGCAGCTATCAATACCGCGCAAACTATGAGCACATGTCACTTTTCTTGTCGCTTCAGCTGACCAAAGACAACAAGATTGCCGTCTTGGATTTTTCGCAGGAGTGAACCTTAGGCGAAAGCGTCAGCAGGTGCAGCAACTGGCGTGCAGCAAGCTGCGTTCGTGATAATCTTTTCATATTGGATGCATGCTTCTCGCGACTCCTTCGTGGGCGGCGAAAGCCATTTTGAAATTGTGCATCAAGGGCGAAAATCCCTATGAATACAACGACACAGCGGAAATTGAGCTTGGCGGCGTGCGTCATCGCGGGAATCGTTGCCGTTTGCTGGCACTCGGAAACTAGGAGCCGCCGCGAACACTAGAGATTTACGAATCCACCGCTATTTCCTCCCACCAACCTGACGCGCACGTTGCGAACTCGTGGGATCAGAAGACGGCCGCGGCTTATCTCGACCAGCGAGCTGGTTGGTGGATGGGATGGCAGCGGGCGGCGCGGGATCACGACACTTTTTGTATTTCGTGTCACACGGCCGTGCCTTATGCGATGTCGCGGCCTGCGCTTCGCAAAGCGCTCGCGGAACAGGGCCTCTCGGCGAACGAACAAAAACTGCTCGACAACGTGACCAAGCGCGTGCGGCTATGGAAGGAAGTGGAGCCGTTTTATAAAGATGCAGATCGTGGCGCGTACAAGTCCGTGGAATCCCGAGGGACGGAATCGGTTTTGAACGCGCTGATCTTGGCAAGCCATGATGCAAGCAAAAACAACGGCAAGGATGCGCAGAGCGGACATTTGAGTGACGACACGCGCTTGGCGTTTGAAAACATGTGGGCCGAACAACAAACCACCGGCGAGCAAAAGGGCGCGTGGCTTTGGCTGAGGTTTAAAAATGAACCGTGGGAAGCAGACGACTCCGGCTTTTATGGAGCATCGCTTGCGGCTATTGCTGTCGGAACAGCTCCGGAAAATTACCGCTCGCGGCCGGAAATCCAAAACAATTTAAAAATGCTTAGCGAATATTTGAATCGCGAAAGTGCAGCGCAGACTTTGAGCAATCGTGCCGTATTGTTGTGGGCTTCCGCGAAGGTGCCCGGCTTGATTGATGCGGAGCGGCAGAAAGCGATCGTAAGCGAATTGCTTAGCAAGCAGCAGCCGGATGGAGGCTGGAGCCTGACTTCGATGGCAGGCGACTGGAAGCGGCATGATGGAACGCCGCAAGTAGGCCAGAGCGACGGATACGCTACAGGACTGATTACGTTCGCGCTGCAACAAGCGGGGATATCCCGCGAAAATGCTCAATTGCAAAAAGGCCTCGCGTGGCTGACGGCAAATCAGAACCGCACGGAAGGCTTCTGGCTGGCCTACTCGCTAAACAACAACGAGGAACATCACATCAGTCCGGATACCGTGCGCTTCATGAAAGATGCTGCGACGGCTTACGCCGTGCTCGCGCTGAGCGCGGCCAACACGCCTTAACTTCAAAAAACAATCGCGATGGTAGGCGAGCATTTGCTCTATTCCCAATCCTATTCCCAATGGATGCGGAGTAGCGAAAGCCCTTGCCTCGGCAGAGTGAATTGCAACTTTACAGCGCCTCGCTCAATCGGAAGGAATGAGGGAGACCTCAGAAGCTGCAATTGGCCGGCGTTCTCGAGCCGTTCGTATTCACGAGGCGTGGGTGTTTGAGGCGAGCCCATTTCTTTCCACGCCGTGAACGCGTTGCTGTGATCGGAATCGATTCGAAAGTGTTCGAGCTGTGCTTTGCTGACGTTCGCGGGCAAACCGCTAATAGAAAGATCAATCTTCGCTGGGTCGACGGACAAATCAGCGTCGTGATAATTCCAGATTAGGATTTCGACTTCATGATCCTTGCGCGTGGCGATTGCGTTGATGTCCGGCTCGCCGCGGACACCGTCGCGCAAAATTACATCAGTGGAAATTGCCGCTGAACTTTCCGCCCTCACCCGCTCGCTGCCTAGCAGGCCAAACATGCGAAACGCATTCAACACCGGCTTGTCCAAGCCGTTTGTCGCCAGCTCGCGGTAGCCTTCGAAATACGGCTGGTCTTCGAATTCGAAGGACCAAGTAACCGCGCCGGCAAAATTGATTCGTTCGCGACGAGATAAATCGTAGATCGAGTTCAGGACTTCTGCGGTGTAGGAGGCAAACTGGGCGCCGTTGCGATATCCATTCTGCGGATGGGTCCGCGCGGTACAAGCGGCGCAGCCTTCCGGATCAGATTCTCCAAGAATTATGGGCGTATTCTGCCACTCGGGAAAAGACGCCACGATCTTGAATCCTTGTTCGATGGAGCCCAACTGTCGCGCGACGCCCATTTGTACGTGGTCCTCGCGCCATTCGGTGGCTCCCTTCGGATGAAAACTTATGAACGCTAGAGGCGAACCGATTTTGCCGGTCGCGAAATTGCGCTCGTGTGCGCAGTGCTCGAGAAACTTTCGCAAAAAGTCAGCTGCTTTGGGAGAGGCGGGGCCTGTCGTGTCTGGTCCTCCGACAGAAGCACCCGGCAGAGCTCGCAAAATCGCGGCGGCGGCAAAATCATAAAGTTTGAAATATTCTTCTGCAGTTCCTTTCCAATAGTCGATGTCCGGCTCATTCCAGATTTCCCAAAGCCAGGTCTTGGTTTCAGCTTCACCGTAGCGGTCGCGCAGATGAGCAGCAAAGTGATACACAACGTCTGCCCATTTCTGATAGTCCTTCGGCGGATAAGCCCAGCCGGTGAAAATCGTGCCCTGAGGAAAGTTGTGGCGATACGGCTGTGGGTGAGTTGAGAGCGCTTCGGGCATGAAGCCGACTTGCACGAGCGGCTTGATTCGCAACGCCAGGTACGTGTCGAAGATGCGGTCAAGAATCGTCCAGCTGTAGACCGCATTTCCTTGAGCGTCTTCGGTGTAAACATTCGTGGAGCCCCACTTGAGCGAGGCCGAACCATCGCCGGTCGTCAGGAGGTTGTGAACACGAATGTGGACGGGGACAGGACTCAGCGCCGCGAGCTCACCGAGCAACTTTTTGCCATTGGGCGCGTAGGTGTAATTGGGCTCGTCGTAGCCGAAATAATTCCAGACAGGCTGAAGTTGGCCGTCACGTTGATCGGCGTGAACCTGAATATTTACGTTGGGAGCGGTTTGCTCTCCCGCACACAACGTTCCGGCGAAAAGTACAAGCGCAAAGAGGAAAACAGCCTTGGGCATGCGGTGCATTCTAACCGAAGCGCCAGGCTTAAGCTCGGCCTCCAAGCGAACACAACGCTATTGCGTATTTGACCAGGGTGGGACAACGCCCGACATGCGAGCATAGGCGATAAGCTGCCCCATGTGCTCGTTAGCGTGGACGATAATACGCAAGTATATTCCGTCTACGGTCGCGTCTCGACCGTGGATCTGAAGTTTGCGTTGAAGATCCTTCGACGTTTCCGCCAGATGCGCTTGCTTCACGGCCTCCAGGGATCGTTTCAGCCAGCTGAGCACGTCAGCCTTTGCCGTTACCGTTTTTTCCATTCCTTCTTTCATATCGGCCGGCAGCTTTGGCCCGGTCACGGCGAGCAAGCCGAAATTGGCTTCGGCGATGTGCATGTAGACCTCGCTGGTGGACCGCACACCCGGCGCGGGACGCCAGGAGAATTTCTCCGCTGGAGTGGCTTCGGCCAGCGCAATGAGTTGCTGCGACACGTGCAACCATTCGCCGTCATAGCCTTCCCAGATGCCTTCCGGAAGCTTTTGATTTTGCCCGAAAGCCGGATAGGCGCTGATTGCGACAAGAAACAGGAAAAGAATTGCTCTTTTCATGGCGAGCCTCCTCGCGGCAGTTCATTCACGAAGTAGTACAGAAAAAACCAACCCATTCTATATGTGCCGCAAAGTTAGACGGGGTTTATCTGAAAAGGTTTACGAAGGATGGGATGTCCGCACACGGAAATCTCAGAGCTTCAGGGAACCGCGTTCTTTGCTACGTTGGTTTGCTGAGGACGGAAGATCACGGGCTACTGACCCAAAGCGATGTATACGAACAGCAGGCTAAGGAATCTAATAGATCATGAAAATCCGAGCGGGTTTACTGGTGTTCATCGCCGTGTTTCAAGCGGTGCTTTTCTTAACACATTTTTTCCTGTATGAGACTTGGACGTTTTCACCAGGAGAAAGCAATGCGGCCGGTCCTCTGTGGCTCAAACTAATTGTCGGCGCTTTGTCGGTAAGTTTTCTTCTGGCTTCGCTCCTAGCGTTTCGCTACACCAGTGGGGCCCTGCGTTTGTTTTACCGGGGGGCTGCAGTCTGGCTCGGTTTGCTGACTTTTCTATTCGTTGCGGCCGTATCCTCGTGGGTTGTTTTCGGAATTATGCGAGCGGCCGGATTGCATGCGAATTTCCAGCTGCTCGTGGAAGTGTTGTTTGGAGCGGCGGTTGCGGCCGGATTGTACGGAGTTTTCAACGCAAGCTGGACGCGTGTCACGAGAATTACAGTTCGGCTGGCGAACTTGCCCGAGACCTGGCGCGGACGCAAGGCAGCTCTGATCAGCGACCTGCATCTGGGTCATGTGCGAAATGGTAGTTTTCTGCGGCGCATGGTCGCGAAAATTCTGAAGGAAGAGCCAGATGCAATTTTCATCGCGGGCGATTTGTACGACGGAACGGCGATTGATGCCCAGCGAGCAGCCGCTCCATTGAGCAAGTTGACGGCGCCGCAGGGCGTGTACTTTGTCGCGGGCAATCACGAACAGTTTGGCGACGACAGCAAATATTTGCGCGCTGTCGAGGCAGCTGGCGTGCGCGTGCTCAGCAACGAGAAGATCGAAGCGGACGGCTTGCAAATTATTGGCGTGCCTTACCGGCACGCGACGCACGACGCACATTTTGCGTCTGTGCTAGAGGGCGTTGGAGTAGATCGCCAACGCGCGAGCATCTTGTTGACGCACGCCCCCGATCATCCGGAAGTCGCGGAAGCAGCAGGCGTCTCGCTGCAACTTTCCGGACACACCCACGTTGGACAATTCATTCCGTGGAGCTGGATGGCGCGACGGATTTATCGCCAGTTTGTTTACGGCTTAAGCCGCATCGGGAAGATGCAAGTTTTTACGTCCAGCGGAGCCGGAACATGGGGACCGCCGCTGCGCCTCGGTTCGAATCCCGAGATCGTCGTTCTTCAATTCGAATGAGGTCCGCAAGCATCGTAGGGGCACGGCACGCCGTGCCCGTCCAACGTAAAAGGAAACTGCGTCGCCAGGCGAGTCCAAAAGGTCAAAGAGAAAGTAAAAATGTAAGCAAAGCCTTCTTTTCCCTGGGTGTCAGCTTTTCAAATTCCTCGGTGACATGCGATGCTTCGCCGCGATGGCGCCGAATGGCGTCCGCAAAAGTAGTCGACGCCCCGTCGTGCATCAGGCGCGAATGAAGCCTTACGCCCCACAGCGGCGCTGTGCGGATCTTGTTGGCAGTGCTCTGGAATTTGGGAAATGTTGATTTTTTTAAGTCGGGATGCTCCGCAATTCTTCTGCCGTAATGCTCGGGAACGGCCTGAACAATTCCGTCGCCGGTACCGACGTCATGCATGAGGAAGTCCCCGTAAGGATGGAACGTCTTGTCGCCGAGCGCCGCAGGAATCGTGAAGTTGCCGCCGTTAATCGCAGTGCCCGCCGCCGCCGTCGTAAGCGTTGTGACGTGGCAAGTCGCGCAGCCAACTTTATCAAAAAGTGTTTCGCCGTTTTTGGCTTCGGGAGTCTGCGAGAGCGTCACATCACGCGCGGGCGCTTCGGACGCACGCATGAATCGTGCAAAGTGATCGATGTCGGCCAGCCCGTCGGCATCCGTCTTATCGTTAGGTTCGCTGGCCGTATTACAGATGTTAGTGACTTCGTCGGGCTGCAGCCGATTAGTGATGCCCATCTCATTGAGATATGCGTCAGCTGAAAAAGACAAAAGACTTGCGTGCTGATCTTTCCAACCGAATCGGCCGACAGCGGTCTTACCCGGAACTTCCACAATAGGAACATAAAGCGCTTGGCCGCAAATTTTGCCATTGGTCTTTTTGCATTGATTCTTAGCGAGGTCGAGCAAGGTTTGGTCCGAAAGCGCTTCGACAAAACCATCCCCAAGCACATTTAGAGAAACGCGGAACGTACGAATATTCTCCGTGTTCGGCACATGCTCCTGAATTTCCGTGCTCGGGAATGCGCCACTGGGACAGATCGCGCGGTCGTTAATCAAAGAGCGGCCTTTAATAATCTCCGCGCCATGATTGATGGGCACTTCCGGATTTTGAAACGCACCATGGGCATCTTTGTGACCGACCCGCAATTCGGAAACCTGGCTGGAACCGCCCGAGGTGGGGTTCTGGTGGCACTCGCGGCAGGATTGCGCGTTGTACAAAGGTCCGAGACCGTCGGATAGATGCTCAACCTCTTCGAACGTGTTTTGGTCCGTGGTGTGGGTCGCGTCGTCAACGAAGCCGTTGCTTTTGTTATCGAATCCCGTTGGAGCCTCGGAAACAGGCGGCGCAAAAGAAAGAAGCCCGAAGGACAAAAAAAGAGAAATGCCGGTAAGTAGCTTCATGGGGACCTCCTCACAGGCGGCTGGTTGAAGAGGAATGTACTCCCTGGATAGAAGAAAGCCAAATTAAATAATGGATAAGCAACGGCAAGAACTTTGCGCGACTTAGCGTTAGACCGGGCGGCGGATGCCAAGCTTGCGCATACGCGCCTGAAGAGTGGTGCGCTTCATGCCAAGGAGCGCGGCGGCACCTTTAGGGCCGGCGATGCGCCACTCGGTTTGGCGCAGTGCGCGGAGAATGTGCTGGCGTTCAGCGTCTTCGAGAGTAGCGATAGGCGTGTTAGCGGAAGTAGAAGAACTTAAGAGAGTAGAGGTCGACGAAGAATCCGTGCCGGCATCAGCAGCAATGGCAACCGGTTTCAATTCGGAAATAGTGACGCGCAGTTCTTTGCCAGGCGAGAGCAGCACCGCGCGCTCAATGAAATTTTCGAGCTCGCGAATATTTCCAGGCCAGGAATAGCCTGCGAGAGCTTCCATCGCCTCGGCGGGAACGTAGGAGACGGCTTTGTTGAGGCGGCGGCTGAACTTCTGCACGAAATAGCGGACGAGAAGTGGCACGTCTTCAGGGCGCTCGCGAAGAGCGGGAATGTGAATGGGAAAAACGTTCAGCCGATAATAAAGATCGCTGCGGAAAGCGCGCTCCGCTACCAGCTTCGCGAGATCACCGTTGGTAGCGGCAACGATGCGGACATCGACGCGCTGCGTGTGATTGCTGCCCAGCCGCTCGAATTCCTGTTCCTGTAGGACGCGAAGAAGTTTGGGTTGCAGCTCAAGTGGCAAGTCCGCCACTTCATCAAGAAAAAGTGTGCCGCGGTCGGCAAGCTCGAAGCGGCCGATTTTCTGCGCAAGAGCTCCAGTGAAAGCGCCTCGTTCGTGGCCAAACAACTCCGATTCCAGAAGTCCGCTAGGAATCGCAGCGCAATTGATTTTGACGAACGTGCGCTCGCGGCGCGGGCTAAGGTTGTGAATGGCGCGCGCGATGAGCTCTTTGCCCGTGCCGGTATCACCCGTGATAAGAACGGCGGTGCCCGCCGGAGCCACGAGTTCCACTTGAGCTAAAGCGCGCTTCAACGCCGGGCTGTCGCCGATGATTTCCTCAAAATTGAATTCACTGCGAATTTCTTCCTCGAGATAAAGCTTTTCTTCCGCGAGCTTGTCTTTCAACTTGTCGATCTGTTTGAACGCCAAAGCGTTTTCGACCGCGATGGCGATTTGCGTGGCGACTTGCTGGAGCAGCTCCACGTCCTGGTGCGGAAAAGCATCTTCGCGGCGGCTGGCGAGATTGAGAGTGCCGAATGTGCGGCCTTGCGTGATGAGAGGAACGCAGCAGATGGTTTGCACGCCCTCGGCCCGGAGCGCGCGGATAATTTCGTTGGAGAAGCGATCGATCTCGGCGCCTCGCGCGAGAAGCGGCTGCGCGGTGGTAAAACAGATTCCAGACGGCGTACTTTCGAGAGGGACAGTGATTTCTTGATCGAACAGGCCGGGGCGGCTGGAAAAATCGAGCGCGTGAATTTTCAAGAGACCGGAAGCGGAGTCGCGAAGAGCGAGACTGGTGTAGTCGTGATGAATTACTTTTTCGAGAGACGTGACGATGCCGCGGAAAAGTTCGTTAAGATCGCGTGTAGAGACGAGGATATTGTTGACGTCGAGAAGCACCTGCAGCCGGTCGCGTTCGCGGGCGAGCTGAATCTGATAGGCCTGCGAAGTTTGGAAATTGAGCGCGTTATCGACGGCAACCGCGACCTGGCTGCCCACGCGTTGCATGAATTGAAGTTCCGTATCCGTAATGAGCTGAGGAACGAGCCGTCCAAATCCCATGGCGCCGAGCCGATGCTGCGCGGTGGTGAGCGGCACCATCGCCAAAGAGCGCACGCCGACTTCGCGGAGGCGCTGTAGAAAATCGGGGAACCGATGATCTTCTTCCGTGTCGGTGACAACAAAAGTTTGCTGCGATTGCCAAACCCAACCCGAGGGATGGCCTTCTACGGGCGATTCGCTGCCCGTTTTAACCGGCGTGGGCAGACGAGTTTCTAAAATGTGCAGCCGCATCACGTTGCGATCGGGGTCGTGAAGCACGAGGGTCAGGAAATCGAAATCAACAACACAATGCAGGCGTTCCGCAAGATCGTGAAAAAGGGCTGCAAGGTCCCGATGTTGCGCGATCGATTCCGCCACTTCGAGCAGAGCTTCGAGTTGGCGCCGTGAATGTTCAAGCGGCGCTGCAGGCGATGGTTCGGGCGGGGAGATAGCGTGATCCGCCATAGAAATCAGAATAGCACCCGGCTTGGCAGAGGCTCAACCAAAGGCGCACAACATGTGTGGAATAGTCGTTTGCAAGCGACTAAATTTCCCGCCTGGCAACTTCAACGCTGCGATCCAGAGAGCAAACAGAACGCTTGCCACTTCGTCCCGTCAAAGGTAGATATGATATTACTCTTGGCTAGCGAGATGAGCTGATGGGCAGCCTTTGGCAAGACCTTCGGTACGGAGCACGCAACCTTAAGAAGAGTCCGGGTTTCGCACTCGCCGCAGTCCTCTCGCTCGCATTGGGCATCGGCGCTACCACCGCCGTATTCAGCGTCATCTATGCCGTTCTGATCCATCCCTACCCCTATGCGGGCGCGGACCGCATGGTCCGCCTTCAAGCCGAGGACAAAGCGGGAGTTCCGAGAATTTTTTTCTTGACCGGCCCACAACTCCAACACTTGCGGCAAGCGAATTCGGCCGAGAGCTTGCTGGCGCAAAAAAACTGGGAGCTACCGACCACTGGCAGCGATCTGCCCGAAGATGTGAGAGCAGTTTTCCTAACGACGAACGCGTCCAGCTTTTTCGGAGTGCCAGCGTTGTTAGGCCGGGGACTGCTTCCATCGGACGCACCGGATGGCCAAGACCCGCAGCCGGTAGTCGTTCTTAGCTTCTCATTCTGGCAGCGGCATTTTGGCGGAAACTCCGATGTCTTGGGCAAGTCCTTGGGAATGGCCAACAAAAACTACACAATTGTGGGTGTTCTCCCGCCGCGGTTTGCCTGGACCGTTGCAGACGTCTATCTTCCGTTGAAGATCACGAACAACCCCCAAGATCTCGTTGCTGTGTCTTGCATAAAGCTCAAAGAGGGCGTAAGCCATGACGCGGCGCAGGCGGAGTTCCAGTCATTGCTGGAGGAGTTTGCAAAGGAGACCCCGAAGAACTTTCCGGGAACCTTTCGCGTCCAGCTTGCGCGATTGATGGACGAGCATGGCAAGAGTTTTGAACGCACGCTTTATCTTTTATTTGGCGGAGTCACGCTGCTGCTAGCCATCGGCTGCGCAAATGTTTCGATCCTTCTGCTGGCCAGAGGCGCCGCGCGTCAGCATGAGCTGGCGGTGAGAGCGTCTGTCGGGGCGAGCCGGAGTCGCATCCTCCGTCAGTTGCTCACGGAATCCTTACTCCTATCGTTGAGCGGCGTAGCGGTCGGAATATTGCTGGCCTATGGCAGTCTAATTTTGATCGTGCGGTGGCTCCCGCGGTGGTCTTATCCCTACGAAGCGGCCGTCCAAATCAATATGCCTGTACTGTGCTTTAGTGTTGGAGTAGCACTTCTGACGGTGCTTGTGTTTGGGCTTTCGCCCGCGCTTCAGTTTAGCCGCCCCGACGTAAGCCGCGTGATGCAGTCCAGCGGCCGCACCGTTCGAGGCGGAGCACGCGCGAAACGAACGCATAGTTTGTTGATCGCCGGGCAGATCGCGCTAACGCTGTTGCTGCTAGCCACCGCAGCAGCAGCCATTCAGGGCTTCCTCCACCTGATCAATGCGCCGCTTGGATATGATCCGCACAACACCATGGTCGTCGGCATACCGCTTCACAACAACACCTATATGAAGTGGGAAGAACGAGCGGCGTACTTCCATCACCTTCGGGAGAGCGTGGCCGCGATTCCTGGAGTGATTTCCGCCGCCATTTCCACCGAAGCGACGCCACCGATGAACGGAGTGGACGAGACAGTGGAAATCATGGGCAGGCGCGTGGCCGAGGAGCAGCAGATTCGCCTAAGTATGATTAGCCCGGAGTATTTCTCCACGCTCCATGTTGCGCTGCTAAAGGGACGAACTTGGGACGAGTCCGAGACGATGCGGGGGGCGCACCTGGCGGTGATCAATCAGACTATGGCGCGGGAGTATTGGCCCGATGGCGATGTGCTGGGCCGGCAAATCCGCATGCCGCAAGTGAAGAACGAGCCTTTCCGTCTTGTGGAGCCGGGAAGCGACCAGTGGTTCCAGATCATCGGAGTCGTCGCGGACGCAAGAAATGATGGCCTCGCGAATCCTGTGCGGCCCGCCGTCTACGTGCCTTACACGATATGGTTGGGAGTCTATTCGCATATTTTAGTCCACAGCCAAGGCAGTCCCGCTTCCCTATTCCGCTCTGTTCGTGCACAGGTGCGTTCGGTGGATCCCGATCAGCAAGTCGAGGGAGAGGGACAAAGCTTCACCTTGGAAGAGTTGGTCGCCGAGATGCCGGAGTGGCAGCAGGGGCATCTGGCATCGATGCTCCTTGGCGCTTTCGCGTTCGTGGCGCTCGTCCTGGCGGTCGTCGGGCTCTACAGCGTCGTGTCCTATAGCGTTGTCCAAAGGACAGGCGAATTCGGAATTCGCATGGCGCTTGGTGCGCAGCGTGCGGACGTGTTGTGGCTGATCTTCTCAGCGACCGCGTTCAGCGCGGGCAGCGGCCTTGCAGTGGGGATTCTTCTTAGCCTGTCACTGACAAAGTTGCTCGCTCAGTGGACAGAAGGAAGTTCGCGTGACCCTCTCCTGCTTCTATTCGTTGCTCTTCTTTTGATTGGCGCGTCCACGTTAGCCTGCCTCTTGCCCGCTCGCCGCGCCTCGTTGATTGACCCGGCGACGGCACTCCGCTGCGAATGAGGAAAGGCTGGACGTCGAAATCTCTAAAAAACATGCGCGTCACGCGATTGCCCGTGTGGAGGGGCTGGAGTAAACTGCGTTGCGAGTGACGGATACTTCTTCCATTGTCGGCCGAACGATCTCCCACTACACCGTCCTTGAAAAACTTGGCGGCGGAGGAATGGGCGTCGTCTACAAAGCGGTGGACACACGGCTCGGCCGGAATGTTGCGCTGAAATTTCTTCCGGAGGATATTTCGCAGGATCCGCAGGCCATTGAACGCTTCCGCCGCGAGGCGCGCACCGCGTCCGCGCTGAACCATCCGAACATCTGCACTATTTATGACATCGAGGAATTTGAAGGCCGCCCGTTTATCGCCATGGAGCTGCTCGAAGGCCAGACACTCAAGCGGCGTATCGCGAGGAAATCCATCGAGATTTCGGAGCTTCTGGAGATTGGAATTCAGATTACCGATGGACTGGAAGCCGCGCACGCCAAAGGCATCGTC
Source organism: uncultured Acidobacteriota bacterium (assembly GCA_963784015.1). Classification (GTDB taxonomy): domain Bacteria; phylum Acidobacteriota; class Terriglobia; order Acidiferrales; family UBA7541; genus Acidiferrum. The sequence goes on along the minus strand of CAWAPX010000003.1, from coordinate 157,651 downwards.
CATCGCGATATCAAGCCGGCAAATATTTTTCTCGTGGATCCCGGGCCGGCGAAGATACTGGATTTTGGGCTGGCCAAGTTCGCAGCGTATCGGCAACAGGCGGTGGATTCCGCGGGCGAATCATCCATGCCTACGCACAGGCATGTGCTGGACGACGGGCTCATCACGAGTGCGGGCAGCTCGGTGGGAACGGTTGCGTACATGTCGCCCGAACAAGCGCGGGGGCAGGAGTTGGATGCGCGCACGGATTTGTTTTCGCTGGGCGTTGTGGTCTATGAAATGGCCACCGGCGTGGTTCCCTTTGGCGGCTCTGCTGTTGCCCTGATTTTTGATGGCATCCTGAATTCCTCTGCCGCGCCTGCAAGGAAGTTAAATTCGAATTTGCCCCCGGGATTGGAAAATATTTTGGCCAAGGCGCTCGAAAAAGATCTCGGGCTCCGTTACCAAACGGCCGCCGAGCTTCGTGCGGATTTGAAGCGGTTGAGGCGCGATCTGGATTTGGGACACTCTGGGACGAGCCCTGCTGTGCGCGCAGCGCTGGCAGACGTTCCTGAAAGGCATCCGTCTTCTCGCTGGCAAACTTGGGCGCTTGTGGGCGGCGCGCTCATCACCCTTGCGGTAATTCTTGGATACGTGCCGGCGCGGGTCACGGTGCCGCCTCGCGTGGTGAGAACAGTCCAACTCACCAACACGAACCGTCCGAAATCGGACTTGGTCACGGATGGCTCGCGACTCTACTTTATTGAAGGCCAATCGCGCCTTTCCCAGACGGCCGTGACCGGTGGCGATACTTTTCCCGTCCCCAACTCTCTCGAGGACACCGGCTTCGCGAACATTTTCGATATTTCCGCAGATGGCTCCGCGCTCTTGATGAATACCCCGCGAGGAACTGCCCTCGACGGCCCGCTTTGGAGCGTCCCCGTCCTTGGCGATTCACCTCGTCGAGTGGGAAATCTCGAAGGCCATGCCGGCGCTTGGTCGCCAGACGGCAAGCAAATCGCTTTTTGCAAAGCCAACGAGATTTTCGTTGCCAAGAGCGACGGCGGAGAACCGCACCGGCTCTTGACGGCGGGGGGAACTGTCAACGATATACGATGGTCGCCAGACGGATCGATTTTACGTTTTACCGTAGACGATCCCAGAACCAATTACCGCGCGATCTGGCAAGCTTCCGCGGACGGCAGCAACCTTCATCTCCTGCTTCCCGGTTGGAGCGATGCACCCAACGAATGCTGCGGCGAGTGGACGCCGGATGGAAAGTATTTTGTTTTTCAGGCACGCCGCGACGCGACAATGGACCTCTGGGCCATTAATGAACGCGGTGGTTTTTTTCGCGCGACGCCCCAAGCACCGGTCCAGTTGACGACCGGCCCAATGAACGTAGGCATCCCTGTCCCCAGCCGCGACGGGAAAAAGCTTTTCGCGCAGGGCTGGCAGCCTCGCGGCGAATTGTTGCGCTACGATGCGAAATCAAAACAACTCGCGCCTTACCTTTCAGGAATTTCGGCGATGGGGCTCGACTTCTCTCGCGATGGAGAGTGGGTCGCCTACAACGACGCCTCCGACGGCACCATGTGGCGCAGCAAAGCAGACGGAACACAAAAGCTTCAACTTGTTTTTCCGCCCATGCAGGCGTATTTGCCTCGCTGGTCTCCGGACGGCAAGCAAATTGTTTTCTTTGGCCATCCGCCCGGCGAGCCGTGGCAAATTTATATGATTCCCGCGCAGGGCGGCTCTCCCGAATTGATCTACCGAAGTGCAACCAACTCGGCCGACCCCACGTGGTCGCCGGACGGCAAATCTCTGGCCTTCGGAGAAAATTCTCTAAACAATCAGGGTTCGGCCGTCTACGTGATGGATCTGAAGACGCGAACACCGGAGAAGTTGCCCGGCTCCGATGGACTGTATTCGCCGCGATGGTCGCCCGATGGACGCTACTTGGCTGCAATTCCGCTGGATTCGCTCAAGCTTATGCTGTTTGATTTCACCACGCAGAAATGGACAGAGCTCGCCAATCTCTTCGTTGCGTATCCAACTTGGTCGCGAGACGGTCGCTATCTGTATTTTGACGGAATTCTCGACAACCAGGAGAGCTTCTTCCGCGTGCAAGTCAGCGACGGCAAACTCGAGCGCATCTTCAGCCTCAAGGGATTTCAAGCCGCCGGCGGAGCCTTCGGAAACTGGAGCGGCCTCGCGCCAGACGATTCGCCGCTAGTCGTTCGCGACGCCAGCATCCAGGAAATTTACGCCCTAGACTGGGATCGGCCTTAATCCGCGAACAAATCACCAACATCTACACTAGCAGTAAGTAAGTCGGGCTCATTGGTCTTCTCCGTTTGGCGATCTGCCTCCCTTGCCAGCAGCGACAACGCATGGAATTCCTCTCAGCGAAGCCATCTGAATCTCAAGGTAAACTGAAAAGTGAAATTTCAGAGAAGCGGGGAAGGCCTAAAGAAATGAAAGCGCGACTGCAGGTGATGAAATTTGGAGGCACGTCCGTGGGGGATGCGGCGTGCATCGCGAGAACGGCGCAGATTATCGCGCAGGGTGCTCGGGAGGGCGGTTGCGTAGCGGTGGTTTCCGCGATGAGCGGGGTGACGAACCGGCTGATCGAAGCCGCAAAGCGTGCGGGAGCCGGAGAGACCGGGCAAGGAGCTGCGGTTTTGGCGACGCTGCGCACGCAGCATGAAGAGGCGCTGAAGAATTTGGTTCGCGAGGAGAATGCACGCCGGTCTATCAAAGAAGAGATGGAAGAGGTGTTCGCAGAAGGGAGCCGGCTGTTTGAGGGAACCGCGCTGCTGCGCGAGCTGACGCCGCGGACCTTGGACGCGATATCAAGTTTGGGAGAACGTTTGTCCGCTCCACTAGTGTCGGGAGCTGTGCGCGAGCTCGGCTTGCAGAGCGAAGCTGTGGAGGCGACGGAAGTAATTATTACGGACGCATTCCACGGAGGCGCGGAACCTTTGATGGATCGCACACGGGAACAATGCGAAGTGCGCTTGCGTCCGATGATTGAGAAGGGAATCGTCCCGATTGTGACAGGCTTCCTCGGTGCCACTACGGAAGGGAATTTAACGACACTCGGCCGCGGCGGTTCTGATTATTCGGCGACGATTCTCGGCGCGGCGCTGAATGCAGATGAAGTGATTATCTGGACGGACGTAGATGGCGTGTTGACTGCTGATCCGCGGCTCGTGCAGGAAGCGCGAACGATTCCGATGATCTCGTACCGCGAAGCGGCAGAGCTGGCCTTTTTCGGTGCGAAAGTTTTGCATCCAAAAACTTTGAAGCCGGTGATGCAGGCGGCCATTCCGGTATGGATCCGAAACAGCTTTGCACCGGAACGGCCGGGCACGAAAATAACGCCAGAAGGCCGCAGCATCGGCGGTGGCGTGAAAGCGCTGACGGCGATCCAAGATGTGGCACTGATCAGCGTGGGCGGGCCGGGGATCGTGGGATTGCCGGACGTTGTGGGGCGAACGTTTTCGACGACAGCGGAAGTGCGTGCGAATGTGCTGCTGATTTCGCAGTCGTCTTCGCAGAACGATATTTGCTTCATTGTGTCAGCTGCGGATGCGCAGAGGACTGTCGAGGCTTTGCGGAAAGAGTTTGCGCAAGACCTGGCGCACGAGAAGGTCGAGCACATTACGGTCGATCCGAACATCGCCATCGTGGCCGTGGTGGGAGAGAACATGCGCGGGACGCCGGGAGTTGCGGGAAGAACGTTCAATGCGCTGGGCCGCGAAAACGTGAACCTAATTGCCATCGCGCAAGGGTCTTCGGAATCGAATATTTCATTTGTTGTCGAAGAGAAAGCTGCGAAGACCGCGCTGATCACTGTGCACCGCGAGTTTGGGTTGGGCGCGCCCGCGAACTAGCTACCTTTCAAGCTTCCGACATTCTCGAATATTCAAGAGACAAGTGCTGGCTGAAAAAGACGGGCACAGCAGTGCTGTGCCCCTACAAAGGACTCCCTCGCCAACCGGGTCTTCGTTAATTTGGTTTTTCGTCGTCGGGCGGAATTTTTGTCATATCGCTGATGTCGGTGATATCACCGATGGAGCGAGGGGAGCTGCTTGGATCTTTTACCATGCCATCGAGCGTGGTTTTTGCGTGTTCATCGACAGCGCCGACGGCGGCCACCAGGCAGGAATAGAGAAAGGCTTTGATGCCCGAGCGGAATTGCTCGGTGGATTGTTCAGTGGTTCGGATGACATCGTCGATCATGGTGCGGCGGCGAGTCTCGCAAGTGGTGCGATTTTCCGCATCGAGCGCGGTGAGCGCCGACCGTACGCGCTCGGTGGTTTCCGTGATGGCTAAGTCGACTTGAACTTCAGCCTGACGGCGGAATTCCTCGAGAGTGTTTCCGGCTGCGTTGTGCAGGAGCGCGCGAGACTCGGCGACGCGGGCATCCAGTTGCGCGGCGGCTTCGCGGGTGACCATGCGCGTGGCTTCCATCACTCGAACCAGCTGGCGATCAGAAATACGGTCAGCGGCGGCCTCAAATTGTTCGGTGGCTTGGCCGAGAGATTCGTCCAAACGGCCGCGCGTGCGCGGCACGATTTCCCCGGTGGCTTTCTCCACAAATTTCTGAGTCTCGCCGAGATTCCGCTGCGTATCGGCGGCGAGTTTTTCAAGGCGCTGCGCAATTTCTTCGGCTTGGGTGCGGAAAGCGTTGTGCTGCTCTTCCCAGCGGCTTTGGACTTCGCCGAGGCGCGACTCGAGATGGCCGAGAATTTCCTCGCGAGAGGAACGCATCAGGGATTCAAGGCGCTGCTCGGAGAATTCTCCCAACTGTTGAAGATTTCTTTCACGGACACCTTCCACGCGCGCGAGTGCAGTATCGATGGCTTCATCGAGATGTTCGGCCAGCGCATTTTGAACGACCTTTTCGGCGGCGGCCTGTAGTTTGCCTTGCATGGCGGCAACCAGCTGATCGATGGTGATAGCGACGCGCTCCGGTTTCGACGGAGTGTTCTCTTTGCCTGGCTGGGCGGCGGATCCTGCAGGAGAAGGTGATGGGAATTCCGTTATCTGGCTCGTTCTCGCTTCGCTGACACTGGGCGAAGAAGAAGACGGATACGCTGCGGGCGCGGCTGGTGGCCCAGCTGGTTCCAGCGCGGGAGCGACGGCTGTTGCCATGCCCGCTGGCGATGCGCTGCCTCCCAGCAAGCGATTCCAATCCGGCGGCGGCGAAGATAGATTCCAGATATTTGCGGGAGATTCCAGCTCGACGCCGACCTGAAAGAGTTCGCGAGGACTTGCGGGCGGGTGAACGGATTTCACAAAAGCGCGAATAACGGGAGAGATGGTCTCACCGTCCGGTTGGAGAACGCGCAAGCCGACGGAAGCACCGATGGGATATTCATGGCGCGACGGATAGCGGCAGCCATGAAGATTGAAGCTGACCGTCGATGTTTTTTCCTGGAAGGACAGGCCAGTTTTGGTTTGGCCGAGCACGACGAGGGGAACGTTGCGGTCGATGCGCGTGCTGCGGCGACCCTCCAAGCCGGAGAGAGAATGAAGATGATCTGGGGGAGCGGCTAGACTCACTTTCTTTCCTCCACGGTTCCAGGGGTGAAGCCTACCACCAGAGGAGGTCGACCGTCGACAGTTGAAAGTCGAAAGTAAAACTTCCGGGAGGAACTTGAGCACGAAGCGGCTCGTCCCTGCCTTCGTGGTTAGTTGGGTAAAGCTGTGGCATGTGAATTTTAACGCAGAGATCACAGAGTCACGGAGGACATGGCTTGCGACGCGGCCTGTTAACGGAATGCGTCCTTTATTTGGTTTGCCGGGCTGGCGGCTGATTCGTTGAGGCCGCCTCTGCATTGAGTGGGGGATGGAGTGAAAGTCTGTCCTCCCCGCTGGGTCTACCCCACCCCCCTGTTTTTTGTAAGAATATCAAAACATGGGGGTTAGGGCGTGGGGTGTGCTAAGAATATCATTTTACAAGGGTTAGAGGCCTTTGCTTGGCCCTATGAGAGCTGCCCCGGCGGATTGTCTAGGGTTAGGCCCTACCCCCGGGCATGCAGAGAGTTGTAAGTAAGTGATGGAAAACAATGGAGCTATTCGCATTCGTATGCGTCGCATGTTTACTCGCTGTGGAAAAAGATGGAATGGTCCGGGTGGCGGTTCGACGCGGACGCCCTAAAAGCAAAAACGCCAGCAAGTTGCTGGCGAGCGACGGAAAGAATCGCAATATTACCTAGTAATGCTTATATACCTGAAGTAACTACTTGTCAAGGACCAAAATGGGAAACCTTATTCGCCGGCAGCGGTTAGGGGTTGGTGGCGTTGGGTGTGTTTGCTCCACTCGTGGTAGACGTCAGTGGCGTGCTGCGGGGTGAGGCGGTGAATGGACGCTACCGCGGATATGAGGTGCTCTGGTTCCTGGATTTGCTCGGAGAGCCGCTCAAACTCGCCGAAGTAGATTCTTGGATGGCCGAACATTTCTTCTCCCTGGATTGTGAATAGTAAGCATAGCTGGAATGTGGAACGAGAAAAGTTTTCATTTTTCTGCGTGTTCCAGAGAACTTTTATTTTATATAGTCGAGGGGCCATGCATTTTGATGAACAATCGAAGCCTGCCTACGTGAAGATGATCCGGGCCAAATTAAGGGGGGCAAATGAGTGAGCGGGCCGAACGGATCGGTTCGTTCAGCGATGACAAAATCATCAAGATGCACGAGAAATGGCGCCAGCTGTTTGTGGAAGGTTTCGCGCCAAATATTGGGAAGCGAGAAGCGGCAACCCCGATTGGCGCGAGGAGTTTTCTCATCGGGCGGCTGATTAGGGGGATTGGTCCGACCGGGGTCCAGGCAGTGGCTTGAAACACCTTTCTAAATGATTCTTGCATCACATGTGGGTAGACACGCATGGCGCTCTGAGCACAGCTACGTTACACTTGCAATGATCGATGGTGTGGTAAAGACGCGCACATTATCGAAGCCATCTGTGGAGCCTGTATAATGCGGAAAATGTGCACCATTTTCGCGACCTCAAGCCCGATCCGATAGACCAGCGTGCCTTGATCTTATCGATTTTGAACTGGTATCCGACCTGCTCACGATTAGAAGGACTTGGGTTGAGGCAAGTGAAAGGTGTGTCTTGCTTGCGGAACGATAGTAAGCGACGTAATATTCCGGGACATAGGAGCTTGTCGCAAGCAAAATGGAGCACGTTTTTGCCATCAACGGAGCTTGCTGGTAACGCGCGTTCACGCGAGTGGAACACTTTGGGAGAAAACTAAGATGTTGCAAAGGGTGCTTAACTCGGCGGGAATAGACGTCCGCAGCTGCGCTGAACTTCTTGGATTTAACCCGGATTTGTTTGTGCAGTGGGCCGCAAATCCAAATCAGATTCCGCAATCGATAGTGCCTCTTCTCTCGGCGGTACTTAGTGTGCCGCAGTCGCTTTTCTCGGCGTCGCCAAAGGCCGCTAAGAACCTGAAGGACTCGGAACTGACGCCTCAAATTTGGTACAAGTTTCGAGGCGACGGTTTGCAGGAATCTGACCGTGAATATGTGGTGTTAATTCGGCAGATTGGCCATTTCCTGAACGAACTGGAGGAGGTCACTCGCCAAAAATCTGTCCAGTGGAAATCGCTTTTTGAGTCCATTAGGTCGGCGGTTGATATTCAAGCACCACCGACTGAACAGGGCAAGATGGCGGCTAGTATTTTCAGACAATCGACTTCTCTGAGCCATGGTGCCACCGGTTCAGGGAATGTTCTCCGTGGACTATTGAGAGCGCTCGGCGTTCTCGTGGTTGAGTCTCCATTGGCGAACTCTCGTATTGAGGGTTGCTGTTTTTATGTTGGTTCGACAAATTCTCCGCGCCCGTGTGCGTTTGCAAATTCTCACCATACGACTTGGTTTCGGCGAAACGTCATACTCCTACACGAAGTCGGTCACGCCATCTTTGAGCATCTGGCAGGAGCGTCCCTAGACTTTTCGGGTGCCGGAATTTCGCACGACTCTGTAGAGTTGAGGGCACAGGCATTTGCTCAGGAGACTTTAATTCCAAAGGAAGTTCTATTTCATGCGGCGCAGTCTCGAGGAATTAGGTGGTCTACGCTGAATGCATACGCTCTCGCATGTTTGGTGGCTGACACACACGTCGAACAGAAACTTGTCATATCTGCCGCCATTGACTACGGCTTCATCGAACCGGAGCGGCAAGACCAGCTCGACGATGTGGAGATTCATGGAGAGCTTCTTAAGTTAAGCGATCATGCCCTAAGCACTGAGCAGTTCTTGGAGAAGAATGGCGAGAGCGCTTCCGATTGGATCGGGAAGCGAACCACTACGCTGTCCCCGAAAGCCATCCGTCTACCTATCGGGTATGTCAACGCCGTGGTGGATGCCTACAGGAACCGACAAATTAGTCCCGGGAAAGCTGCCGAGTACCTGATTATCGACGAGCAAGAATTAGCTGAAAGGTTCGGCGACATCTACGAAAACGTAGAATGTTAGATGCAACATGCCGAATCCACCGCTACTATTGTGCGATTCGGATGCTCTGGTACAACTCTTTTTCGCGAACAGCCTGCGACCACTCCAAGCCTTGAAGAGTACGTTTCACATTCAGCCATCGATTGTGCTCGAAGTTGAGGTAGAGCTTCGATGGATGAAGAAATACAAGAGCAAATTTGTACCTCAGCTGGATAAAGCATTGAAGAACGGTGTCCTAACGAAACTTGACCAATCCGCTTTTCAGTCCCTTCTTGGTTCGACAGTTCCCGGAACATCATGGGGGAACTATCAAGCACTCGGGCAGAGATACGAATTGGTCGTACAAAGGGGAGAGGCATATACCCACGCCGCGGCAGTTTGCTTGGGTTTGCCCGCAATGTCGAACGACGGAAAAGCCATACTAACTCTGACTGGCCAAATGATGAGTGTGGCTCTCCCGTGCTTCGTTTATTCGACTTACTTGTCTTTTGTCACGAGAACGGTGTGCTAACCACGAGAGAATGCGACGACATCAGAAGTGAGTTATTGAATAACGGAGAAGGGTTACCTGGCCCGTTTCAGAATGCCTCATTCGTCGCTGGCGCGAAGGGCTTTCCGTGCCGCCTAAAAGCTGGAAACGCCGCAAGTGCCCCGTTTCCGCAACCAGCTAACTATTACGACCCGCTGACAATCTGTCCCTGATTGTGAACAATGAATTCTTTTGGACCCTTGGGGACGCACATTTGCTAGGCGGCTCAGTGTATGAAATCACTCGAGATCCGCGGGACACCTCATTGTCTGCACGGACGAGACCTGGCTCAGCTCTTACTTTTGGATTCATCAGCATACTTGAGCAGCGTCGCTGGCGACAGAAGCACGCTTAATTTCTGTCGATGAAGCGTACGCGAAGGGTGAAGGCTAGGCCTTGGCCGCCGGAGAAGACGCCGAAATTGGGGGCGTCGATATTGTTGACGACGGTGTAGGGATTTCGGCGGTGATCGCAGAAAAAGTCACGGGATTTGGCCTTGATTCGCGGATCAGAGCGCTTTCGTTTGAAAGCGGCGATAGCGTGCTCCCCATCCGACACAAAACTCTTTTCGATTTAAGGCTAAGACAAGGTCGAGTTATCGACCTGTGGATGAACGTGTGGATCGAAGGCATGGAGGGGGACGCGGACGCGGATTTGCGTGCCGTGCGACGAGTCGGATTCGACGGAGAGGTGGCCGCCGACAAGACGGAGACGCTCTTGCATACTGACTAAGCCAAGGCCAGAGGCAAGCTTTGCGGAGCTAGGGCTGAATCCGGTACCGGAATCGGAGATGGAAAGCTCGAGGCGATTGTCGTGGCCTAAGAGTTCGACCGTGGCCGAGGCAGCGCCGCTGTGCTTGACGACGTTTTGCAGAGCTTCCTGGGCGATTCGAAAGAGGCAGAGGGAGACATCCTTCGGGAGCTGGTGGGGGATAGCACGATGGACAAACTGAATCCGCAGGTGGTGCTGACCGGAGAGCTCCCTGCATAGCGCTCCGACGGCAGGCACGAGACCCAGAATATCCAGCCGAGAGGGATGCAGCTGCTGCGAAATGTTGTCGAGGCCGGAGTGAACTTTCGTGGCCACGGCAGTGATGTTGCGGAGTTGTTCGCGAGCACTGGGTGAAACGCTAGAAACTTCCAGCTCAAGCTGGCCGAGACCGATTTGGAGAAGAGCCATGCGCTGCGTCAGATCGTCGTGTAATTCTCTGGCGACGCGGGTGCGCTCCTGCTCGTGCGCCTGAATCAGTCTGCGGCTAAAACTGGAGAGGGACTCTTCCGTGTTTTTGCGCTGAGTGATGTCGCGAACCACGGCGACAATATAGCCGCGGCCGAGATGGACGTACTTAATATTCATTTCGACGGGGAAGATGGAGCCGTCCTTACGACGGTGTTGAGCCTCGATGATGACGAAGCCTGCTTCGCGCAGCCTCTGGTCCACGTGGTTGCGGACGGAGTCATCGAGGGTGATATTGATGTCGTAGGCGGTCATGGACAACATTTCCTGGCGGGTGTAGCCGAGGTCGAGACAGGCTTTGTCGTTGACGTCGAGGAATTGCAAGTTTCCTGGGTCAAGGATTTCGATAGCGTCGTTGGAACCGTCGATCAATTTTCGGAACAAGCCCATGGATTCTTCGGCAAGCTTGCGCGCGGTGATGTCCACGCTGACGCCGACCATGCCACTGGGCGAGCCCTTTTCGACGATGACGTTGACGATCTCCTGCAGCCAGACGGTTCGGCCATCGACCGCAATCATGCGGTACTCGAGTTCGTGATTGCGGTGTTCCTGGATGGCTCTCGCCGTAAAGACCAAAGTACGTTCACGATCTTCGGGATGGAGGTGCTCGACCCAGAAAGAGGGATCTTGCAGCCAACTTTTTACGGGATAACCGAGGATGTTTTCGACCTGCTTGTTGACGAAAGTGGTTTGGAAAGTAACAGGGTCTGCGCGACGCAGGATGGCACGAACCGTTTCAACGAGCTCGCTGTTCAGAGTGTCCAGTTTGCGGGCGTCGCTCTTCAAGCCAGACTTGGCGAGTTGCTCTCCGAGGAGGGCAAGAACCGCGAGAAAGAGGCCGAAGGTGAGAATGACAATCAGACGAAATGTGCGAAGGCTGGGGGTCTCATCCTGTCGAAAGATTTCCCATACGCCGATGATGGGGATAGCGATTACGGCGAGCATCACCAACAGAGAAATGTACTTGCTGTCGTCGGCGGTCCGGAAAGTACCAGGGTCCGCGTGACGCAAGATGGATCGAAGCATTTCAGCGAGATCGCTGTTAAAGGTTTCCAGCTTCCTGACCTTGCTCTTCAAGTTGGCTTTGGTGAGTTGCTCACGTAGAAGGGCCAGAACCGCGAGAAAGAGTCCAAAGGCGAGGACGAGAAGGAGGCGAAAGGTACGCAGGCTCGGGGTTTCATCCTGTCGAAATACTTCCCACACCCCGATTAAGGGGACAGCAACCACTACGACCATAGCCAAGAGTGAAGTGTACTTGCTATCGTCGGGCATCGAGCTCCTCCATACCGATCCGTGCGTGTCCGGATTGCCGAGCGTATAACGGCACCCAGAGAAACCAGCAAACAGCAGCGTTCTGTGCCAAAGAATACAGGCTTCCGTTATAAGGCCTGCCTGCATCGATGGCCATGTTTGCCAGCGTGGAACTTAACGCGTACAAGGCGGAGGCTCCTAACAAATGGTAGTAGATGGAGCGCCACGGAACTTGCGCACGATGGATGACCATGCAGAGAATCAGAACCAGCACGGCATTTTCCACTGCATACAGTGTGGTAAACCGTGGGTTGTAAATCACAGGGTTCGGGAACAAATATTGGTAAGGAAAGAGAAAGTACGCATAAAGAAAGACCCAGAAGACCAGCAGGAAAAGAAAGTTGAGGGTCGCGCGGTAAGACTTCCGATCGGGCTGCTTCAGGTGAGGCAGCATGGCTATTGCCGCCATAAGCGGCACGAGGTGCAGAAAGAGTGCGGGATCAGCAATGGAATTGTCCGGAACGTCGATATGCCGAATAGCTCCGTAGTAGATATAGAGCCATTGGTCCAAGGACCAAAGTCCATAACCAATGGAGATGAACACCCAAAAGGGGCGGCGCCCCAGCGTTTTCTCCACTGCGTTCAGAATTGCTAAACCGGTGGCGAGAAGAAGAAGCAGGAAATAGGCGCCACTGCCGTACGGGGCTAACTTCTCACCCAGGCCCAGGCCCAGCGAAAGGACGGCTTTGATTACAAGAAATCCAACGAGCACGCTGGACCACAGAGAAAGTGGAAATCGCAGTCTGCGGGGCACGGAGGGCGTGACCATCATTGCGGTTCTCCAAGAGGGTTCGCGGACAAAATCCAGAAATCTATGGCGCTACACCAATGCTGGAGGCAACACCTACAGCGATCTGGCAGACGGACAAGTTCGCAACTTCGCGTAGTTTTGCTCAGCAGAATTGTTAAAGCAATTTGTCTATCTTCCTATTGCGCTCCGGTTGGTTCGCATCCTGGAATCTAGAATTCAAAATAGATTTTGTGAAAGCCCACTGTAGCATCGCCTCTAGCGTTGGTCTATTGCTGTTAGCGGTAAGCGTAGGAAATTCGGTGCGCTGAGTACATTAATTTCATTCGTAATGTATTGGATCGCATGTTGAGGTGATGACTAGAGGTAACGGGAATGAGATTTAGAAGGGTATAATTGCGGTCAACTATGGCCCTCGCTCCAGGCAGCAGGCTCGGTTCCTTTGAAATTATTGCTCCACTGGGCGCTGGTGGCATGGGTGAGGTTTATCGCGCGCGGGACCCGCGGCTCGATCGCATCGTGGCGATTAAACTTCTGCCGGCCGCATTCTCCGAAAACAATGAACGGCGGCAGCGGTTCGAACAGGAAGCTCGGTCGGCCTCTGCCCTCAACCATCCCAATATCGTCACGATCTATGAACTCGGACAGGATGGTTCCAATCATTACATTGCGATGGAACTGGTAGAAGGGAAGACGCTGCGCGAGCTGATCGGCAGCGGTTTGCTGCCGATGCGAAAGGCGATTGAAATCGCGGCGCAGATTGCCGACGGTCTGACAAAGGCTCATGAAGCGGGAATCACGCACCGGGATCTAAAACCGGAGAACCTGATGGTTTCCGGCGACGGGTTCGTCAAAATTCTCGATTTTGGGCTGGCGAAGGTCACTGCGCCAAGCGGAGAGCGTCCGGGAATCCACAGTACTACGACAACATCGGTGACTGATTCGGGCCTCATCGTGGGGACAGTTGGCTACATGTCGCCGGAGCAGGTGGGCGGCGAACCGCTGGATTTCAAGTCAGACCAGTTCTCGTTCGGCTTGATTCTCTACGAGATGGTGACGGGAAAGCATCCCTTTCCGAGAATCACTGCGGCGGAAACAATGGTGGCCATCTTACGAGAACAGGCCGGGCCGATTGGTGTGCAAAATCGCGAAGCCCCAGCTCCGCTGTGCTGGGCCATCGAGAGATGTCTGGCGAAAGAGCCGGATAAGCGTTACGTCTCTACACGGGATCTCGCGATGGAACTTGCCGCCATTCGAGAGCGCTTCTCGGAGAAACCAGATAGGCAGATGGAGATTCGCCCGACAAATCTTCCGGTGTCGCGGACGGGGTTTGTTGGGCGAGAAAAGGAAGCAGCTGCCGCCAAAGAACTGCTGCTGCGCCAGGATGTGCGCTTGATGACGGTCACTGGGTCCAGGAGGGATCGGGAAAACGCGTCTCGCAGTGGAAGTGGCCAACGGGCTGATTGAGTGGTTTCCAGGGGGGATTCATTTTGTCCCGCTATCGCCGTTGAGCGATCCGGGGATGATCGCATCCGCGATCATTCAGACGCTGGGAATATGGGAGGCGGGAGGTCAATCGCCGCTGGAGATACTCAAGAAAAATTTGCAGGATTCATTCAGCGCACCAATGTTGTTTCTGCTGGACAATTTTGAGCACCTGGTTCGGGGATCCGCTGTCGTGTCGGAATTGCTGACCATGGGTCCGAATCTTAAAATTCTGGTGACAAGCCGCGCAGCGCTGCATGTATACGGAGAACATGAATTTCCGGTGCCACCGCTTGCGCTACCAGATTTGCTGTCCACGCCTTCTGTAGAGATCCTATCGAGCTGCCCGGCCGTCGCTCTGTTCGTACAACGCGCGATTGCTGCCAAGCCAGATTTTGAGCTCAACCGGGAAAATGCGAACGCTGTTACGGAGATTTGCGCGCGATTGGATGGTCTGCCTCTCGCGATTGAATTGGCAGCCGCGCGAGTAAAAGTTCTTAGTCCTTCTTCCCTGCTGACGCGGCTGGAAAGCCGCTTGCAGGTTTTAACGGGCGGGGCGCGGGACTTGCCCCGGAGGCAGCAGACGCTTCGCGCAGCTATGGATTGGAGCTTTGACCTTCTGAGCTCCGCCGAGCAGAGGCTTTTCCGAAGATTATCGGTGTTCGTGGGGGGATGCACACTGGAGAGCGCGGAAGCTGTGTGCGACACCAAAAGCGACCTCGATTTGGACTTGCTCGACGGCATGGCCTCGATGGTGGACAAAAGCCTGCTGCAGCAAGCCGAGCAGGCGAACGGTGAGTCGCGGTTCGCGATGCTTGAAACGATTCGCGAATACGCCGTGGAAAAACTAGAAGCGAGCGGGGAGAAGGCACAGACGAAACGGGCTCATGCCGCCTACTGTCTGGTGCTGGCAGAAGAGGACGCTACAGAACAGAGCGGTGAGAAAGGGGCGGAAAGGCTGGAGAGTTTTGCGCAGGAGCATAACAACATCCGGGCGGCTCTCGAGTGGCTTACAGAAACGGGAGACGCGGAGTGGGGGCTACGTCTTGGCGCGGCGCTGTTTCGCTTCTGGGAGACGCGCGAGTATCTCGCCGAAGGCAGGGACAGCCTGGGCAAGTTGCTAAAGCTTGCGGGCGCAGCGGCTCCCACGAAGGCGCGCGAGCGAGCGCTTTTTGCGGCAGGTGTGCTCGCCATCGCGCAGGGAGATTACGTTGCGGGAAGTTCCCTCATGCGGGAAAGTTTAGACATCGCGCGCCAGTTGGCGGACAAGCAGGGCGTCGCCGTTTCTCTAAACGCGCTGGCGGTTGTTGCGCGCGATCAGGGCGACGTCGCGATGGCTCACTCTCTGTTCGAAGAAAGCCTCGTACAGTGGAGAGAAATGGGAGACCAGAAGGCTGTCGCGCGCTCTCTCAGTAACCTGGCGAGTGTCGTCAAATTGCAGGCCGACTACTCTCTGGCCAGCTCACTTTACGGGGAATGCCTCTCTATCTTTCGAGGACTGGAAGACCGGACAGGCGTGGCTTGGTCGCTTAACTATCAAGGGGATGTCGCACGCGATCAAGGCGACACGGCAGCCGCCCGGACATTGTACGAACAGAGCCTGGCAATTTTTCGAGAACTCGGTGACCGCTGGGGCATCGCCGGCATTCTGGCTGATCTGGGAAGCTTGGCGAGGGAACAGCGCGACTTTCCCCGAGCGCATTCTCTCTATCGTGAAAGCATAAACATTTTCCAGGGACTGGATCACAAACGGGGAATGGCCCGCCTGTTGGAGTGTTTCGCGTGTTCGGAGGCTGCTCAAGCCCATGCAGAGCGTGCGCTCCGGCTGGCCGGCGCGGCAGCGGCTTTGCGCCAAAATATAGGCGTTCCGCTGACTCCAGCGGAGCAAGTTAAGTTGGAAGCAAGTCTGGATGCCGCACGGCGGGAATTGAGCAACACGGCAGGCGCGACGGCGTGGTTGGAAGGTTGGGCTTTGCCAGTGGAAAAGGCTATAGAGGAAGTTCTCCTACCGGAGGCAGCCTCCCCTTCGGGTAAGCAGACGAACACTTCAACTGGTTGATTCTTATCGCGGAGTAAAAAGCGATGAGGCCTGAATGTTCAGCCACCGCTTATTCTGCGGTTGACGGATCGATGAGGCGGCGCACAGCAGAGACGCGATTGGCGGGAAGGCCTACACGCTTGGCGTGTTCATGAATGGTGGCCTCGTCGGGAGCGAGATAAACGCAATACACTTTGTCGCCTGTCACGTAGCTATGGAGCCATTGAATCTCGGGACCCATTTCCTTCAAAACTTTTACAGATTTTTGGGAGATTTCCCGCAATTGAGCGTCTGTGAGATTTCCTGCTCCCGGCACTTCGCGTTCAATGACGAATTTCGGCATGCGCATTCACCTGGTTTCTACGCATGCTAGCATGCAGGTAGGGTGGCTTCAAGAAGGGTTGGCCTAGCCGCCTCAGTTAGTAAGAACGGCCAAGAATAAAAGGACGAGGTTTTTATGGATCTCCGATCTGTTCAGAAGCCGCTGAAAGAGCAATACCGCAGCGACCCGAATACTTCGCAAATCACGCTTATAGCGAAAGGCACGCAGACGGATGTACCGGTTTCATGCTCGATCGATATCGGACGGGCCGTTTACAATGCGGAGGCCCATAAGGGAGTAGGAGGAGCAGGAAGTGGCGCCTGCAGCGGTGACCTCTTGCTGGGAGCTCTGGCGGCTTGCGCGCAGATTACCTGCCAGATGGTGGCTGCAGCGATGGGAATAGTTACCGAACGTATTGAAGTCACCGCTAAAGGAAACTTGGATCTTCGAGGAACTCTCGGCATATCGAAAGAAGCGCCTGTGGGATTTGAGAGCATCCATCTTCATTATGAGATTACTGCGCCTGAGGCTACTCCGGAACAACTGCGTGGATTGCGGGAGAAGACGGAACAGTATTGCGTGGTGATGCAGACCTTATTGCACCCACCGAAGGTCGAGACCGAGTGGAGTGGTCAGGAATGAAAGCACAGCCACTTATACTGTTACGAAAGCTTCCATGCGCCGGGGGATTTGACCGCGTCGTCGCGGACTCCCAGCGCTTGGCCTAAGATCGATTCGTTTGTCAGCGCTGGCGCGGTGCTGTATTCTGCCTGCTGAGTCCTGCAGTGGAGGCCCCATTGACCCTCACACCTATCGAGTCGCTGCTTTTCAACATCGTGCTGGCCACTCTGGCCATCGGCCTGCCCGTTCTTATGGTGTTGTCCATCCGCTTTCTGTGGGAGCGCAGCTTGAACCTTGGCCGGTCGAAAGAGCTCGAAAAGCTCATCTGGCAGTTGCACCGGATTGCTAGCGCAATGGAGCACCAAATGAATCTGTCGTTTCCAGCCGTGCAGCCCGGCACGGAAGAGGCTCGAGATCTCGCTTACCTTCAACAGGTTGCTGTCCAACCAACGGCAGCTACGCCGAATGTTGCCGCGGCCAGTGCTGGCGCTGCGGCTTCAACGCCAGCCGCCGAGCCAACTGGTCTCCCCGCGCTTGAACGCCGAGAACCTTCTGCGCAGGACCCGCGAGCTGGAGTCAACTCCATGTTCGGGCTGTAGATTTAGCTTTTACTTGCTATCGCTTTGGAAAGCTTTTCTGCTGCAACCCACCTCGAACGCACCTGCTCCGGACTCCCGAGATGATTTCGAGTGGGTCTAGAGACGTCAAACCGGTTTCCCAAAAATCAAGGGGTACCCAGCGTGCGGTTGATTGTGGGGGTCGATTATGACCATATAGACAAAAGGAGTTTAGGTACGGCATTTGTCCAGTAACGACCTATCAGGATTTGGGGCCGTATCCTGGAATATGTACGACTGGGGTGTAGTCTCGAGATTTAATCCATGCGCCAGTTCGGGCCTTACTTACTGCGATGCAGGAAGCACACTATGATGGAACGAAAATGGCTTCGCACTGGCTGTCTAGGCTTTGTGTTCCTGATGGCGTGTAGGGTAGCGAAGCCTGCTTCTCAGGACCAACGCGAGAAGTCATTCTACACATCAACTGAGTACACAGCTTTTCAGGTTGCAGACGAAGAGAAGAATCCGCATGCCAAAATCAAATTGCTGGATGATTTCTCCATCAAATATCCGGATTCGACGTTAGTTCCGCAGGTCTACCGAGATTATTACCTGACTTATTTCTCGATGACGAATTACCGTCGGACTGTCGAGTATGCAGATAAGTTCCTCGCGTTTGGGAACAGGATCGATCCGGGAGATCGCCTGGAAGCCTTGACGGACCGCGCGCAGGCCTTTTTCGCTGGCTGCGGCGATGCCGTGTTCCAAACACCTGAGGCTTATGCGAGCGCAAAGACTGCTGCCGTACAAGGCCTGGAAGCAGTCAGCCAATTTCCAATTCCACCCAACGGGAGCTTCGTCCGGCTGAAGATTCATGTCCAGGACCGGACAGGAAGGCAAATCGGATCGGCTGAGCGAATCGTGCGTTTATCGCCAGATTCGGTCAGAAAAAAGACCAACCGGTATCAATCTCCAAGCTCGAACGCCGCTAAACCCTGATAACTCGACTTGCCCGGCAGTTGGTAGCCACTTGGCCGAGCTTTGAAATAAGCACGTTACGATTTTTCAAGAAGAGCTCACTTGCCTTGAGCTTTATCCAATCTTAAAAATCGCGCGGCGTTGTTGTACAAGATGTCGCGCTTCTGTTGGGGTGTCAGGTAGTCAGCGTTCTGAATGATGCTGATCGAATAGGCCATTAGCTTGGGCCAGAGCAATTGGTCGGTGCCGAACATGACGCGGTCCTCGAATCCGGCGTCGACCAGCCGCTCGATGTAGCGATTGACTTCCTTGATGGGATAGCTCCAGATCAGTCCTGCAATGTCCACGTAGACGTGGGAATTCGCCTGCAGCAGCGTGAGCATTTCTTCGATCATCGGATAGCCGGCGTGCATCACTTGAAGACGCAGTTTCGGGTGGCGCGCGAGCACTTCCTCGAACAGCAGCGGGTTCCCCATCGAGCCACGGAATTTTGGCATCGCCACGTTTGCGCGTCCTGAGCCGCCGGTGCCCATATGAACCGCCACGGGAATATCCAGTTCCTCGGCCAACGCGAAGTAGGCGTCGACCGAAGGATCGCTGGGCGAGATACCCTCATATTGAAGTCCGATTTCCCCCATCACTTTGAAGCCGCCGATGGTGAAATCCTTTCGCAATTCATCGAGCGCCACGTGCTGGCCCGTCCCCATCCCTCCCGTGAACGCCGTGCCCGGGATGATCCTGGCCGGCGCCGCGTCTTTCCATTTCTGCACACTCTTTGGGTCGCCAAAAACCACGGCTGTGACATTGAGCCGCTCCATCTCGGCGAGAACATCTTTCATATACTCGCCCGGAGCGGACGGATAGAGCGCGGGAGTGCAAGGCTCGTTCACCCAACCGAATGGTGCTTCCTTATCTTTCGGATCGGACGCTGTGAACTTGGAAGTGTTGGGGCACATGGGTGCGACGCCGGGAAAGTTTCCGTCCATAGCGTGAACGTGAACATCGATCACCGGAGGAGCTTTGCCCTCGGTGTTCTGTGCGAAAGAAACGGCTGAACAGAACGAGATGAACAAAGCACAACACAAAAATCGCCAGAGGTGGCCTGAGGACATCGAGAATCTCCTTTTGTGCAATTGCGTATCTTCGATTCGTCAGAGGTATATCACAGCTCTGGACCTATTTTCTGCCAATGAAGCGGACACGAAGAGTGAAGGCGAGGCCTTGGCCGCCTGCGAAGGTTCCGAAATTGGGGGCGTCGATATTGTTGACTACGGTGTCGGGATTTTGGCGGTTGAGGATGTTGACAGCTTCGACGCGGACTCCCCAGATATAGCCGCGGAAAGCGAATTTCTTTTCGAGGCCGACGTTGAGGCTGGCATAGGCGGGGAATCGCGAGGAGTTCGGCGGGCCGACAAGTTGCTGCTCTAAATTGATCACGCTGAACGGGTAGCCGGTTCGGTACTCGAAGAAATAGCTGAGCTGGATGCCCCAGATGTGCGTGGGGGCCCAGCCCCACGTGACGAGGCGGTTGGGAGCGTCCCAGAGGACGGGGCCGGGTTGTTGCGCGACATAGAAGATTGAGCCGAGCGCGGGATTGAGAACTTCATTGGAGTGCGCGACGGAGCGCGTGTAGGCGCCATAAACTTCCATGTCCTCGGAGAATACGTGGCGCGCGGAGACAGTGGCGGAGCGGTAGCGGTCTTTGCGAGTGTCCTCGAGGAAGAAGATTCCGCCGGGTTGCGTGGGCTGCTGGTCGACGTAGGCAAAGCCGTGGGAGCCGTTGCGTGCGAGAAGTTGGAGACCGAAGAGGGTGTTGTGGAAGAGTTTCTGTTGTAAACCGGCGCTGTACATCGTGAAGCGCGGTTGTTGCAGGCCGGTTGTGGGCAATACGAATTGGCTGACTACCGTGCCCGGGGCAGCAACTGTACCGGCGGAATTGTAAAACGTGTCGAGCTGCTGCTGATCGAAAGCTTGGGCAATTTGAGAGAGATTCAGCGGAATATTGTAGATGCCCCAGCCTAGCGAAACCTTTGAGGTGTCATCTCCGAAGGGAAGAATATTCGCGTGAAGGCGCGGCTCGGCCATGGCGCTTTGCGTGAAGCGATCCCAGTCCGTGCGTAGGCCTGCTTGTACGACGAAATACTTTGAAATGGACCAGGTGTCCTGGACGTAAGCGCCGAGCTGGGTGTTTGAAACGTAGGGAGTTGCGGGACCGGAGAAAGTGGTTTGACGCACCAAGCAGCCGGGTTGGAGTGCTGAGTTGCAAGTTGTTTCGTCGATCGCGAACGCGTTGAGTGCCTGGATTTCGCCCCGGTCAGCGGAAAGAAAATAGTTGAGGCTGGCGGCGTTGAGGCCGGTGGCGAGTTGGTGGGTGCCATGCCAGTGGCGCGTTGCGGCAGGCATTCCGGCGACAGCTTGCAAACGGCGGCCGCGCTGATTTAAGCGTTGGAAATAGTTTCCGGAGGAACCGTTGACGAGAAGGACGTAGCTTTGCGTGCCTTGCGGGATGTAGTCGAGGATGCTCTCATCGGCGGCGACACCGAAATCGAAAAGCGTGTCGGCGAGCCAGACTTGATCTTTGAGAGAGGCGAAGTAGCGCCGCCCGTCGCCGGTGACGGTGGTGGAGACAGGATCGAGAGCATCGAGGCCGAGGTTGGTGCCACGTGCGATGTTATAGAGAAAGCCGGCGTGGAGGATGTGCTTCGGAGTGATGTTGTATTGGAGACGGAGGAGATTATCGCCTGCCCATTCCTCCCAAGTGTTGGCGCCGGAGGGCTGGCCTTTGACGACGGCGAACGTGTGCTGAATGCTGATCGAATTGGAAAACCAAAAGCGGCCGCGCTTAATGGGTCCCGAGAAATTGAAGCGTGGATACCAGTTGCCGAGGTGGACGCCTTCCTGGATGTTGATGCCGGGGGCAGGATTGGTGGTGCCGAAGCGCCAGCGGTCATCGCCGTCGGGAGTGTCGAGGCTGAGAATATTTGCACCGGCATGAGCGTAGCCTGCACCAAAGCCGCTGGATTGGACCTCGGCGGTGCGCGTGGCGTCGATGTTGAAGCGAGAGGTGAGCTGACCGTTCACGGGATCGCCGATTTCGAAGCCATCGAGCAGGTACTGCGTTTCACCGGAGCGGGCGCCGGCGATATGCAGATTGCCCTGATTGTCCTGGGTGATTTCGGGGAGAGCGACGAGGCTTTGCGCGAGGACGTGCGGGCTGGGCACGGGAATGTCTCGAATGTCGCGAGTGGTGAGCGTGTCGCGCTGGGCGGTATCTTGCGGATCGATTTGATTGGCGCGAGCGGTGACTTGGACTTGCTCGTGAACTTCTTCGGCGTGGTTTATGGTGAGAGTGAGTTCGTTGGGCCCGGGCTGAAGGGCGAGAGCGCGGCCGCTGATGACGAAGAAGCCTTCCTTGCGCACTTCCAGTTTGTAATCGCCCGCCGGAAGATTCTTTAGGGTGAAGCGGCCGGCGCCGTCGGATGCTGTGCGATAGAGGTGAGCCGCGGCGTCTTCAAGCTTTATTTGGGCGGCCGCGACCGGGACGCCGTTTTCATCGAGTACAAAGCCGGTGAAGTTGGCTAAGTCCGCAGCGCGAGTTTCCATGGACGCAAGAATGCCTAGGCATGCCAGAAAAGAAATAAATTGGCGAGCGAACCGCATTCCACACCCGTTTTGCTTGGGCCTGGAATTATTAGACTACGGAATGTTGAGGTGGGATGTCTTTTTGGGATGGAAGGTGCTAAGCCGGCGATAAAAATTGACGGCCTGTGCGGACTCAAGGCGAGACCATAGCCACCGAGAGACGCTGTGCGGCCTGCCCACGGACTCCGTCACTCGTGTTAAACTAAGGCCTCCATAGGCTCGTAGCTCAGTTGGTTAGAGCGCCACCTTGACACGGTGGAGGTCTGGGGTTCGAGTCCCCACGAGCCTACCATTCTTCTGCTTCTTTAAGTTGCGATGGTCCCCATTTGCATACTCCGAAACGAAATTTCGAAAGTTCATCTGCTGGAAAATCATGAATGTGAGTATTGAAGCAGAGCTGAAGGCGAAGTGCCCACGTGTTGCGCTGGCGTGCGTTACCGCGGAAGTGGAAACCGGCGCGCCCCCGGAGGGCTTGGACCAAGAGCTGCGTAGTTGCGAAGAGAGAATTATGAAGCTGCCGGAACCTAAGGCGGTGCTGGAGTCGGCGGCGATTTTGGCGACGCGGGCGGCTTACAAAGCGCTGGGGAAAGACCCTGCGAGGTATCGCGGATCGGCTGAGGCGCTCTTACGGCGAGTGATTGCGGGGAAAGGTTTGCCGCGGATTAATAATGTGGTGGACGTGATCAATTTGGTGAGCTTCGAGAGCCGGTTGCCGGTGGGGCTGTACGATTTGGCGCATGTGCGGGGCGAGATTGTGTTTCGCCCCGGTCGGGCAGGGGAGACATACAAAGGGATCGGGAAGTACGATTTAAATTTGGAAGGGTTGCCGGTGTTTTGCGATGTGGTGGGGCCGCATGGGAGTCCTACTAGCGATTCGGAGCGGACGATGGTGACGCTCGGGACGAAGCGAGTCGTCGCAATAATCATTTCGTTCGGAGGCGCTGACGGGCTTGGGCGGTGGGCAGAGAGAATGTCGGATCTGTCGAAGCGGTACGCTTCGGGAAGAAACATTCAAACGCAAGTCGTCTAGCAACTACGCAGCGGCGCCAATTCTGCAACAGCGATGGACGAAACGCGGGCCGGGCAAGCCCCGCCCGTACAAGGAGCATGCACCCGAACGACAGATCCGAGAACTACTTGGCGGCGAGTTCAGATTCGTTCTCGCGGACGCGGTGGTTTAGGAAGCCACGGGCGGCTAGGAGTTCAGCGTTTAAGAGAGCGGCGCCGGCAGCTCCACGGACTAGGTTGTGAGAGAGCAGAGTGAGCTTGATGTCGAGGAGCGGGCATTCGCGGACGCGACCGACTACGGCGGCCATGCCGTTTCCGGCGTGAACATCGCGCCGTGGTTGCGGGCGGTCGTCGCCGTCCAGGACGATCACGGGATTGCGGATCGCGGAAGGCAGCGAGGCGAGTTCGGCGTCGACTTCAAAATTGCGCAGCGCTTCGCGGACTTCTTTTAGGCAGGCAATTTTTTTCAGGCTGACCGAGATGCATTCGAGATGGCCTTCGAGGACCGGAACGCGATTGCAGTGGGCGCTTATGCCGAGGCCTGCGTCGATGAAGCGGGAGCCGTCCCATTTGCCGAGAAGCTTTTGCGGCTCGGACTCCATTTTTTCTTCTTCGCCGCTGATGAATGGAATGACGTTGGCGTGAATGTCCAAGGAAGCGACGCCGGGATAACCCGCGCCCGAAACGGCTTGCAGCGTGACAGCAAAAACCTTTTCCAAGCCGAAAGCGTCCGCGAGTGGCTTCAAGACTAGGACGAGACCAGCCGTCGAGCAATTCGGATTAGTGACGATGAAGCCGGTGTCGTAGCCGCGATTTTTTTGCTGCGTGCGGATGGCTTCGAGATGCGCAACGTTGACTTCCGGGATGAGCAAAGGAACGTCGGAATCCATGCGGTGATTTTTTGAGTTGCTGACGACGGGATATCCGGCGCGGGCGAAGTCTTCCTCCGCGCCACCCGCTACGCTTGAGTCGAGCGCGGAAAAAACGAAATCGCATTCGAGACTGGGATCGAGGCTCTTGACGACGAGGCTGCGCGCGGACTCGGGGATAGGCCCGTCGAGGTGCCAGCGGACGGCATCGGAGTAACTTTTGCCGGAGGAGCGTTCGGACGCGGCAACTTCGGTTAGTTCAAACCACGAATGATCCGCGAGAAGTTTTACGAGGCGCTGCCCGACGAGGCCTGTTGCGCCCAGAACGCCCGCGCGCCATTTTTTTGCGGCTCCGCCTGGCAAGGAACGCTCACCGTGCTGTGACATGCCACTCTTATCGCCATTATCTGAGGAATGCCCGCTCATGCGGCACCTCCGCGCTGCACGCGGTCATTTGGATTTTGAGGCAGGCCAATGCGAGTTCCTCGAGCGTGCGGTTTGAATGTATTTCGAATCCAGATGGTCATTTCCGTTTCCGCGGCTAGTGGCAGAACGTGAGGATGAAGTACTTTGGCACCGCTGGCCGCTAGAGCGTGTGCTTCATCATAGCTCAGGTCGTGGAGAAGTTTCGCTTCGACGGAGACGTGCGGATTCGCAGTATAAACCCCGTCCACGTCGGTCCAGATTACAAGTTCCGCGGCGTCCACTACGTGAGCGATGATGGCGCCGGAAAAATCGGAGCTGTTGCGGCCGAGCGTCGTGATGCGACCGTCGGGAGTGGCACCGATGAATCCGGTGACGACAGGAACAAGTCCGGCTTCGAGGAGCGGCAAGAGAATTCCGCGGCCGCGCTGTTTTGTTTCGCCCAGCTGAGGCTTAGCCTCGAGGAATGTGTCGCAAGTGAGAACGAAATCGGAGGAGGAAACCGGAACAGCGGGGACTCCGGATTTTTCGAGAGCAGCGGCGAAGAGACGCGTGCTGAGTCTTTCGCCGAACGAGGCGAGACGATCGGTTAGCTCGGCGTTGGCGACGACGCGACCTTTTAAAGGAACTTCGTGGAGAAGGTCACGGCCGAGAAGCTGCAGGCCGAAGCGAACATTATCGTGCTGCTGTTCATCAAGTTGAAGATCCTGGAGAACGTTGAGGTGGAGATGAATGACGCCCTCGGCTTCGTTGCGCGCATGAGAAAGTCTTCCTTCGGCGAGAGAGCGAGAGACGGAGAGGAGGCGATCCGTAACGCCCTTCATCGCAGAGACAATGACGATGACGTTCGCGGACTGGCCAGCTGTACGAACGAGACCTGCGGCGTGCAACATGCGCTGGGCCCCAAGCAAAGAGGTGCCACCGAACTTCAAGGCGACAACGGGTTGATCGGGGATCTCGCGAGTGCTGTTGCTGGCGAGCGCAAAGGGTTCGACGAGACAGCTATTTGCCGCCACTTCTTCCTGCAAGTATTCCGGGCTCATGACATCCGCTCCTGGTTTCCGCTGGAGCGTCTCTGGCGGGGGGGTTAAAAGAAGAAACCCACCGCCAAGTTCGCTTCTGGCGGTGGGTTGGAAACTTTTTCTAACTTGCTAGCTGTTTCTCCACGCGCCGGAAGCGAAAATAGTCTTCTTCGCCTTAGTCGAGGTAATCGACATAGACGTCGTAGTGGTAATTCGCTTCGTCGCGATGGAATTCATGCCGGAAAAAAGAGTAGCACAAGAAAAACCGGACGCCTAGCAAAGATTGAAAAAGAGAGTCTGGAAGTGCCCAGAAAATTCAAAGGCGGAAGGTCTAGCGCGAGCTCCAGAACCGATGGAGGGGACGGGCAAACCGCCAGAGCGCATACAAACTATCTAGAATCAATAATTTACAGAAAGAGACTTAATCCAACTGCTCGGGTTAGATGCAGCAAGGGTCGGTGGGCGCGTGGTGCGCCTCCGGGGTAATCAAGCACGAAAGGATAGAAAACGATGAATCCAAAGAAGTGGTTAAGTGAATTATTTGCGCTTGTACTGATCGCCTTCGCTGCGGGATGCGGGTCAGGCAGTATGAATACAATGCCAGTTGCCCAGCAGCAGTCGGGAACGGTATTTGTATCGGGCGGTGACGCGCCTTTGCCGAGCGTTGTTTCATTTAAGGTGGTGATTTCGGGGATTAGCGTGGCCCAAGGAACAAGCACACCTGTAACTGTAACGACTGGTCCGCAAACGGTGGACTTCGCCAAGTTGAACGGGCTCCATACGCTGCTGGATTTGAACACCATACCGGCCGGGACTTATGACACGGTGATTGTTACGCTGGCGAGTCCGGAAATTGACTACCTCAATGTGACAAACCCGCAAACAAATCCGCCGACACGGCCGACGATCAGTGCGCTGACCTCGACGAGCACGCCGCCGGCGACGCTTTCGATGTCTACGGTAACGATTAGCCTTACCAATCCGTTGGTGGTGAGCACGGGCGACGTAATTGGGCTGGGTTTCGAATTCGACATCCGGAAGTCGCTCGCGCTTGATATGAACGGCCAGATTACGGGCGTCGTGAATCCGACCATCAATGTGAATGCGATTACGCCGAGCGATGCGGACGCGTATATCGATGAATTTATCGCTGGCGTGACAACCTTCAACCCGACGGGGAATTCTTTCACGATTCAAGGGCCGCACGGGCACGCGTTCACGGTGAACGTGAACGATCAGACGGAATGGGAAGGCAGCGAAACGATTAATGACCTGACCAGTTCTTCGATCGTTTCGATTTCCGGCACGCTGGACAAGACCGACGGAACTTTCCTGGCGGATACGGTGGCGATTCTCTCGCAAGACAAATTCTTTGTGGGAGGCTTGATCACCTACGTGGACCCGCC
Source organism: uncultured Acidobacteriota bacterium (assembly GCA_963784015.1). Taxonomy (GTDB): domain Bacteria; phylum Acidobacteriota; class Terriglobia; order Acidiferrales; family UBA7541; genus Acidiferrum. The sequence goes on along the minus strand of CAWAPX010000003.1, from coordinate 131,003 downwards.
GGCGGGTACGGCGCAGGACTTTGATCTCTACGCGCGCGATGTGCTGCCGGCAGGAACGGGATTCACTTCGGGGCAGATCTCCACGATCAACCTGACGGGCAACGAAAAATACTTCATCTACTGGATGCACAACGTGTTCGTAAATCCGAGGTGGAGCAATATCTTCTTCAACTCTGCACTTCTTGTTCCGGGGCAGCACGTGAGCATCGGCGGGCCATTTTCGAATGGAACCGTGACGGTGAAGCGCGTGGTGCTGCGGCATGAGGGACATACGGGCACGCTGGTGTCTGGTAGCACAAATGTGGGCGCCAGCACCTTCCAGTTCAATTCGAATGGGCTGGCAGGCGTGCTGTTCAACGGGCCAGTGACCGTCTATGTGACGCCGTTCACGAAGTTTGGCGGCGGACTGAACAGTCTGCAGGACCTGACGAACAATCCGGCGAATACGTTGCGCGTGATCGGTGTGGTGCTGAAGGATCCTATCAGCAGCCAGCCGGTGTTTGTGGCGCGCAGGGTGACGGAGCTGACGAACTAAGAACGTAAACCGAAGAAACGTCCCCAAGAGAACGGCCACTCCGAGAAATCGGCGTGGCCGTTTTCTTTTGTAGGCGGAGTAGGAATGAAGGTCTCGCAGATCAGAAACTAAGTTTTGAAGATCAAGCTCGAGCAGGTGAGGCCGGATTCGGCTTTTTGGAGTTCGGAGATGTCGAGCGGAGTGACGTGGAAACCTGCGGATTCGATGCGAGCGCGCGTTCGGGGGAAGGATGCAGGGAAGATGATCGTGTTGGCGAGAGCCAAGGCGTTGGCGGCGTGTGGTTCGACGGGGTCGACGTCGATCCAGTCGTAACCGGAAAAGGGAAACGGATCGAACCAGGCGCGGTTGGCAAGGAGCGTACCGCGGCCAAGAAAGGTGACGGCGGACTTTAGATGGAGACAGCCAGTGACGGGTACGGCGATGACTTCGTAGTTGTGCGGCGCGAGAATGGCTGCGAGTTGGCGAATGCCTTCGGCGTTGCTGCGCTTGGTGAGGCCGACAAAAAGTTTGCGGCTAATGTGGAGAATATCGCCGCCTTCAAGGGTGCCAGGAAGGGTCACACGCTCGAGTTTGCGAAATTTGGAAATAGCTTCGGCAAGCGAGGCGGCTTCCGGGCGGCGGGACTCGGTGCCGAGCGAAAAAATAACAGCGAGCTCGTCGAGAACGATGGCGGGATCCTCGACGAACATGGAATCGGGGAGATCAGGCTCGGCGGGGAGAGAAACAACGTGGGCACCGAGTTTTTCCAGAAGCTCTTCGTAGGCCAGATGCTGCGCGACCGCGATTTCCAGATCAATTGGCTGGCGTGGAATGAAACTTAATTCGCAATTTACGATGGCGGGGCTGACGGCGCGCGTGATGGCAGTGAGCATGGCGGAAGAGCGAGTTTACACGAGAACCGCGCGAAGGATTGAAGCACGGGTGCGAAGAAGATAGACTCGGCGCGCAGGAATCGACCAGGGGGATTGCATGGACGTTTTGCGGAGAGTAGGAAGCGGCATTGTTGCGTGTGCATTGGCGGTGGGAACATGCAGCGCTCCGCGAGCGAGCCGTGCACAGGATAAAGCCTCCGCAGCTGTGGACGAGGTCTTTGCGGACTTTACGAAAGCGGGTTCGCCGGGATGTGCGGTTGCGGTCTTCAGAAACGGCAGGATCATTTACGCCAGAGGGTATGGCCTTGCGAATATCGAAGAAGATGTCCCCCTCATGCCACAGAGCGTCTTCGATATAGGCTCGACGTCGAAGCAATTTACGGCGGCGAGCATTCTGCTGCTGGAAAAACAGGGAAAACTTTCCATCAACGACGACGTACGGAAATATATCCCAGAGTTACCAGACTACGGCCCGAAGATCACCATTCTGCATTTGCTAAATCACACCAGCGGGCTGCGCGACTACCTGACGCTGATGGACCTTGCGGGCATCAATACAGACAGCGTGACGACGGACGAGGATGCGCTGCAAATCATCATGCGGCAGAAGGCTCTGAATTTTGCGCCGGGGAGCGACTGGCTCTATAGCAATACTGGATTTTTCTTGTTGTCGATCATCGTAAAGCGCGTGAGCGGCGAGACGCTTCGCGAGTTTGCCGCGGCGAATATTTTCACTCCGCTGGGCATGACACATACGCAATTCAGAGACGACCACACAGCGTTGATCGCCAATCGTGCGATGGCCTACGACCCAAAAGAGCGAAAGGATGGCTACACGCTGAACATTTCGTACTTCGAGCAGACTGGCGATGGTGCTGTGCACACCTCGGTCGAGGATTTGCTGAAATGGGACGAGAATTTTTATTCCGGACAAGTCGGTGGAAAGGAATTTCTGGCGGAAATTCAAGAGCAGGGAAAGCTGAGCAACGGCAAGGTTCTGGACTATGCGAAAGGATTGTTCATCGCGGATTACCGCGGCTTGCACACCGTGAGCCATGGAGGCTCGTGGGGCGGATACCGGGCAGAACTCTTGCGCTTTCCGGAGCAGCATTTTTCCGTTGCGTGCTTGTGCAACCGGGGCGACGCAAATCCTACGAGACGCGCGCATCAGGTTGCGGACATTTATCTCAGCAGCATGATGAAGCCGAAGGAAGAAAAGAAAGCTGCTGAACTCGAAGCGGCGGACAAAAAGGAGATTGCGCTGACTGGGAAAAAACTTCAAGCCTATGTCGGTGATTATTGGAGCAACGAGTTGGGCGTGACGTACAGACTGGGAATCGTCGACGGAAAACTAAAGATCGTGAGCATGCTGGATGGTAGCGGATTTACACACACCGGGAACTTGCCCTCAGATGGGTTCGCAGCGACAGGCCAGGATGAGTTCAGTTTGAGCAAGATGGGAATCACGATTCAATTCGAGAGAGATTCAAATCAAGCAATTGACGGGTTCAATTTGAATGCGGGACGAACACTGGGCATGGTCTTTGCGCGCCGAGATGGCGCAGGGAAGTAGGAGGCTTGATGGAAGCAAAAGTGGGAACGCAATCAACAAGACGAACGGCGGCGATTCTCGTTGTCCTTTTGGGTGGAGGCGCGCTTTGGTGGCTGGCAAGCAATGGATCGAGCATAGCTGCTGGCAACAAAGGTTCGTCAGCGACGATTGTGTCAGGGCGGACGCAAACAACTAGCGGCAATGATCCACGACTTGCGGGCGCGCATCGCTTCGAGGACGGCGGTTGGATCTACGTGCATCTCGAAGGCGATCCGGCAGCGATCGGATTTCAGCACGGCTACTTACTGGGGCCTGACATTGAGGATGGCTTCGCGGCAGTCAGTGCCGGGATGATGCATGATTCGCAGCGGGATTGGGCCTTCTTCCGGAAGGCTGCACACGAGATGTTGTGGCCAAAGATTGACCTGGAATATCAACAAGAGTTGCACGGAATTGTGGAAGGTCTGCACGCGCGAACCGGCTCAAAGCTGGATGTGGACGACATTGTAGCGATGAACGCGTTTGAGGAGCTGCCGGATTACTACGTGCCCTGGTACAACAAACGGCAGAACGTGGCGCATGCGCCCAATTTGAAAAGTCCGGGAAATTGCAGCGCGTTTGTGGCGACAGGAAGCTGGACGAAAGACGGCAAGATCGTGATGGCCCACAACAACTGGACAAATTACGCGAATGGCGAACGCTGGCGCATCGTGTTTGACATTGCGCCGAAAACCGGTCACCGAATTTTGATGGATGGATTCCCGGGAGTGATCGCAAGCGATGACGACTTCGGAATCAATAGCGACGGCTTGATGGTGACGGAGACGACGATCACGCAATTTGAAGGATGGGACCCGGACGGCAAAGCTGAATTCGTGCGCGCACGAAAGGCTCTGCAGTATGCCGGCTCGATCGACGAGTACACAAAGATCATGCTGGATGGCAACAATGGTGGCTACGCGAATGACTGGCTTCTGGGCGACAGCAAGACCGGTGAGATCGCGCAGCTTGAGCTGGGGCTGAAAGCTTACAAGCTGTGGCGGACGAAAGACGGCGCGTTCGCAGGTTCGAACTGGGCGCGCGATCCGAAAGTGATCAAAGCGGATGCGCCACAATTCGAACCCAACAATCTGGAGACTTCGCCAAATGCGCGGCGTGTGCGGTGGGATGCGCTGATGAAAGAGAATAAAGGCAAGATAGACGTGAATCTCGCGGAGAAAATGCTGGGCGATCACATTGACAGTTATCACCAGAAACCGGAAACGAACGAAAGAACATTATGTGGACACGTGGATGCGTCGCCGCGTGGCGTGGATGTGTGGGGATGGACGCCGTATTTTCCCGGCGGAGCGGTGCAAGCCAAAGCGACGGATTCCAGTATGACAAAAGAGATGAAGATGGTGGCGCGGGCTGGGCATCCGTGCGGAGAAGATTTTCTTGCGAAGCCGTTTCTGGCAGCTCATCCGGAGTATGCCTGGCAAGAGCCTTACTTGCGGGACATGAAAGCGGGACCGTGGACGGAGTTTCATTCCGGGGAAATGGCAGCCCCGCAAAAACAGTAGTTTGTGAACGCAGAGACAACCGCGCGGCTGGGTCAGGCATAGTCGCGCTATCTCGCGAAGATAACTTTCTCTTTGCTCTCTAAGGCCAGCGTGTGACTTGCGCGAAATGACCAATCAATAGAGTCGTGATTGTAATGCCGGCGCCGAGAAGCATTCCGGCGAGGATAAGTCCGACAACGCTCAGAGGTATCCAGAACCCTGAGCGTGCTGCTGCGGGTTCCGTAGTGAGAACTGGAGTAGCTACTGCAGAAGCGTTCTCAGGCACGACCTCTAGTACGACCGGCGCGCCGGAAACATCGGAAACTTCGGACGGCACCACGAGACAGTATCCTTTGCGCGGAATCGTTTCTATATAGAGAGGCTTTTCCGTGGAATCACCAAGTACCTGGCGAAGCTTGTTTACCGTCGTATTGACGTTTGCGTCGTAATTTACATGCGTGTCGGCGGGCCAGAGACGCTGGCGCAATTCCTCGCGCGTTACGACCTCATGCGGTTTTTCTAAAAGCGCTACGAGGACTTGATACATCTTTCCCTGTAGCTTGAGCCGCGAGCCATTCTTGGATACTTCTTGCCGCTGCTGATCAACCTGAAAGGGACCAAAACGCACAAAACGAGGGCCTGAAGGAGGCGCGAAGTTTGATCGTTCGTCCATCCCGGTATCCAATGTAGAGATAACGTTCGGAGTCATACACCCCATCCTATATATAGATTAGACGCGCAAAGCGTCTGGGTGTTTGCTGGAGAATACGGAATTTCGATGAAGAAGTTCCTTTTTTTCGAGATAACAACTTCGAGCAACAAAGAACAGACGGAAATAACTTTCTGAAGGTTACAGAGTGCACAGTAAAAATCGGTTTTTAATATATTTAGAAGTTATTAATAAATGTAGACCGAATATGAACAACTGTTCGCTATTGGGACAGGTCAGTCATCCGAACACAATTTAATGGAATCTAGATGCATTTTCTTGGATCTGGACCCGCAACTGTGTTTTCTTGGATCGTGAAGTGCTCTCACTGATGGCAAATTGGCTGCAATTAGACTTCCTGGTCTGAAGATTCTCTGGAATATTTAATTTCCTGCGCTAGCTGCGCCCACTGGCAAAGTCATGATTTCAACGCTAGAGGGGAATCGCTTGGAGCGATAAATGTGCTGGGTGGCTTTCTGATAATCGGAGTCTTTCGCTTCGAAAATGTTGGGAATGAATTTCTGCGGATTGCGGTCGTATAGGGGGAACCAACTGCTCTGCACTTGGACCATGATGCGGTGACCTTTCTTGAAAACGTGATCCGCAGTATGGAGATCGATGGTGAAAGGCGTCACTTCGTCCGGCTTGAGCGGCTCCGGTTTCTCAAAGGAATTGTGGTAGCGTCCCCGGAAGATTTCGTCGGAAATCATCAGTTCGAAACCTGACAGTTTCCAGTCGTCTGGATATTTTTGCGGATAAACGTCAATCAACTTAACAACCCAATCGCTATCGCTGCCGCTAGTGGAAGCAAATAATTTTGCAGTGACTTGGCCGGCAAGGGTGACGTCTTCCGTCAGGTCCTCCGTTTGCCAAGTCAACACATCAGGACGGTTGTCGACGAATCGCTGATCCTGCACAAGCCAGGTATACCAACTGCCGGGATGATCCTCGGGATAGGTCATGTCGATGGGACGATGACGATACGGAACGGGATGCGCGGGATCGCTGACGTAGCTGTCAGAGGCGTCAGCAGAATCGGTTTGCGGAGCATCAAAGGAAAGTTTCCCGCCCTCGCGGAAATAAAGGTTGCGCGTTTTCGCTTCGCGCGGCGGCCAGGAATCAAATTGAACCCAGTTGTCGCTGCCGGTTTGGAAGAGCAACGCTTCTTTGAGCGGCAGCGCGCCTTTGTCTTTGAGCCAATATTCGAACCAGGGAACCTCGATCTTCTGGCGAAAGTAGACTGCGGTGTCGCTGCCAAAAGGAATTTCGCCGAGGGATTTGCCCGGGCCGCCGCCCCATCCACCGTGATTCCACGGTCCCGCGACGAGATAATTGAGATGCTTTGAATCGGATTTCTCCAGACGCGCATAGGTTGCCATCGGGCCGTAAAAATCTTCCTGGTCCCACCAGCCGGCGACATTGAGATCCGGGACGGTGGGTTCTTTCAAGCCGTAAGCAACCGCGAGGCGCTTCCAAAAATCGTCGTAGCTTGCGTGAGCAACGAATTCGTTCCAGGTCGGCAATTTTCCGTGGAAATATTTCGCGTTCGCATTGGAGAGAGCGCCGAGGCGAAGGTAAAAATCGTAAACGTCGAAACGGTCGAAAGCAAAACTAAAATTCTCGTTCGAGGATTCCAGCAGGGCGGTGTATTCAAAGGCATAGCTCAGGCGAAAGGCGCCGTTGTGAAAGAAATCGTCGCCGAGCCAGGTGTCGCCCATGCAAGCTTGCTCGGAGACGGCTTTGAGCGCTGGATGCGGATTGATCATGCCCATGGTTACGAGAAAGCCGTCATAGGAAATGCCGTCCAGACCAACGCGGCCATTGTTGTTCGGAACATTCTTCACGAGCCAGTCGATCGTATCGTAAGTGTCTGTGCTTTCGTCCACACCTTTAGGGTCGTTTGGATCGTGAAGCGGCCGCAGCATTACGAACTTTCCCTCGGAACCATAACGTCCGCGAATATCTTGAAAGGCAAAGATGTAACCGTCCGGAATCATATCGGTGTAGCGGTAGATCATGCTGCTGATGCCCTTGTCCGCCGCGGCGATTCCGTATGGAGTGCGATTCATGAGAATCGGCAACGGCGTTGAAGCGTTTTTCGGCGTGTAGAACTCGGTGTGGAGCTTGACGCCGTCGCGCATGGGAATCATTACATCTGTTTTGATAAAGAGCGACGAAAGATCGGGGCGTTGGCGCTGAGGAGCAGCTCCAAAACGCGGCACGAACACAAGACCCGCTATGGCAAATAGAACAAGGGTGCTAACTGTCTTGCGAACGGAACGCATGGAGAGTCTCCAGAAGTGATGCAGATGATCGGATTTTTGTGCGAAGTTGAGAATATCACAAGAAATTCAGAGCAACATTCCCGCGAGCAATGATCTACTCGCACGAATGGCATCCGTTACTGAAAAAAGCTAGTTGCCCGGCGTTGCAGGTACAAGCGAAAGCACAACTCCCGAAGGATATTCCTTCGAACGGTAGATATGTTGGGTCGCCTTCTGATAGTCGGACTCTTTCGCTTCAAAAATATTGGGAACGTATTTCTGCGGATTGCGGTCGATGATGGGGAACCACGTGCTTTGCACCTGCACCATAATGCGATGGCCCTTCTTGAAAACATGATTCGCGGTGTGCAAATCAATATTGAAGGGCGTTATCGCATCTGGCGTGATGGGCTCCGGCTTTTCGAATGACTTGCGGAAGCGCCCACGGAAAACCTCGTCTGCAACCATCAATTCGTAGCCGGAAAGTTTCCAGTCGTCGGGATATTTTTCCGGATAGACATCGATGAGTTTAACGATCCAGTCGGCGTCGCTTCCGGTAGTGGATGCAAAAAGTTTCGCGGTCACACTGCCCGCCACAGTCATGTCTTCGCTGAGTTCATCCGTCTGCCAGGTCAGTACGTCTGGGCGATTGTCCACGAAGCGCTGGTCCTCGACGAGCCAGGTGGGCCAGCCGCCTGGATGATCGTCCGGATAAGTCATGTCAATGGGGCGATGGCGGTAAGGCACGGGATGCGCAGGATCGCTAACGTAACTATCGAATGATTGCGGAGTGGCCGCTTGCGGCGCGTCGAAAGAGAGCTTGCCATCTTCGCGGAAATAAATTTCGCGCGTTGTCGCATCATGCGGAGGCCAGGAATCAAACTGTACCCATTTATTGCTTCCGGTTTGAAAAAGTAAGGCTTCCTTGAGCGGCAGGCTGCCTTTGTTCTTCAGCCAGTAAGCAAACCAGGGCGCTTCAATTTTTTGGCGGAAGTAGAGAGAGGTGTCGCTACCAAAGGAAATGGGTCCGAGGGACTTGCCGGAGCTGCGAGCCCAGCCACCATGGTTCCACGGGCCCGCCACAAGATAATTCAAGTGATCAGGATCATTCTTCTCCATGATTTCGTAGATTTTCATCGGGCCGTAAGCGTCTTCCTGATCCCACCAGCCAGCGACATTCAGATTCGGCACTTTTGGTTTCGTCAGGATGTAAGGCATGGCCTCTTGTTTCCAAAAGGCGTCGTAATTCGGATGCGCAACGAAATCGTTCCAGGTGGGCAGAGTGCCGTGAATGTAATTTTTATTAGCATTGGAGAGCGCACCGAGGCGCAGATACCATTCATAGGTGTCGAATTGATCGAACTGAAATGCAAAATTCGTTTTCCCTGTCTCCATCATTGTGGAGTATTCAAAGCCGTAGCTCAGGCGGAACGCGCCATTGTGATGAAAATCGTCGCCTAGAAACATATCGGCGGGGGAGGCTTGCTCGGAAACGGCTTTGAGTGCGGGGTGCGGCTCAAGCATTCCCATGACGGTGAGCCAGCCGCCGTAGGAGATACCGACAAGACCCGCGCGGCCATTATTGTGCGGGACATTTTTCACGAGCCAATCGATGGTGTCGTAGGTGTCCGTGCCTTCATCGATCGCCTTGGGATCTTTTGGATCACGAATCGGGTGCTGCATGACAAAAGTTCCTTCGGAGCCGTAGCGGCCGCGGATGTCCTGAAAAACAAAAATGTAGTCGTCGGGAATCATCTCGGCGTAGCGCGCGAGCTTGCGACTGTTGCCCTTTTCATCGTCGGCGATACCGTAGGGAGTGCGTTCGATGATGATCGGATGCGGCTCAGTGGAATTTTTCGGCGTGTAGATTTCGGTGTGGAGCTTAACGCCATCGCGCACGGTGATCATGACGTCGGTTTTGTCAAAAAGAAGCGAATAGTCCGGTGGATTTGGCGCTTGCGCGCGACCGGTGAGCGCAAATAGCAGCACAATCACGAAAACCCAAATGAAGGGTCTACATTTCCACAGCAAACTCGCGAATCGCATGGTAATTCCCTCCAACAACTCCACCTTGGAATCAGGCGACCAACCTGGCTGAGGATAGTACACGAAATGCGCGGAGAAACAGATGTTTCAATTTTCTCTTCGGCTCGGTGCGGTGATTTAAGAAAGCGACAGCCAAGATTGGCTGTCCCACGTGGGGCCGGTCTGCTAAACTATAGGTTGCTCGACCACACCTGAGAACAGAGGAGATTCGTCCGGGCTGCTGGTTGTTTCAGCAGCTATTTTTGTCTTTGCAGTGACTGCCGCTGAGTAGTCCGAAGACCGACGTAGAAATCATGAGCCAAAATATTCGTAATATCGCCATTATCGCGCACGTAGATCACGGCAAGACGACGCTGGTCGACGCCATGTTGCGGCAGAGCGGAATTTTCCGCGCCAACGAAGCGCTGGTGGAACGCGTGATGGATTCCAACGACCTTGAGCGGGAGCGCGGGATTACCATTCTCGCCAAGAATACGGCGCTTTTTTTTCACGACACGAAAATCAACATCGTAGACACGCCTGGCCACAGCGATTTTGGCGGTGAAGTCGAGCGCGCTTTGCGCATGGTTGATGGAGTTGTTGTGCTGGTCGATGCCAGCGAAGGGCCACTTCCACAAACGCGCTACGTCCTGCAGAAAGCGCTCGCAGCAAAATTGCCGCCGGTGATTGTGCTGAACAAGATAGACCGTACAGATGCGCGTGCAAAAGAAGTGCTCGATGAAATCTACGACCTGTTTATCGACCTTGATGCCACAGAAGACCAGCTCGATTTTCCGGTGGTTTACACAAACGCGCGCGAAGGCATTGCGCACAGGCAAATCGGGGACGACTCGAAGGATTTGCTGCCGCTGTTTGAAACTATCGTGAAAGGTATTCCTCCTCCGCCGGGCGATCCCGATGGCGTGTTGCAGATTCAGGTTATGAACTTGGACTATAGCGATTTTCTCGGGCGGATCGCTATTGGCCGCGTGTTTAACGGGACGCTGAAGCGCGGCGAAGATGTCGGCATCAGCAAACTGGATGGAAAGCTTATCTCCACGCGGATCACCAAGCTCTACACATTTCGTGGATTGGAGCGTGATGAAGCGCAAGCCGTTGGCGCGGGCGATCTTGTCGCCATCGCTGGCGTGGAAGGAATCCAGATCGGCGAAAGCATCACGGACCTTCTGAATCCGTCTCCTCTTGAGCCGCTGCTGATCGACGAGCCCACGCTCGCCATGATTTTTACCGTGAATAGCAGCCCTCTTTCCGGAAAAGAAGGCAGCTATCTGACCTCGCGCGACTTGCGGGACCGCCTTGCGAAAGAGTTGCTCACCAACGTTTCGATTCGCGTGGAAGATACGGATACACCGGAATCGTTTCGCGTTCTAGGGCGCGGCGAACTTCAGTTGGCCATTTTGATCGAGACTATGCGGCGCGAAGGTTTCGAGCTGATGGTCGGCAAACCGGAAATTGTCGTGCGCACGGAAAATGGCAAGAAGCTCGAACCGCTCGAGCGCCTGGTCATCGACGTCCCCGAAAATTTTATTGGAATTATTTTGGAGACGTTGGGCAGCCGGCGCGGCGAAATGCTCAAAATGAGCAATCACAACTCCGGCCGTGTGCGCATGGACTTTAAGATTCCTTCGCGAGGGCTGATCGGTTTGCGTAGTCAGTTGCTGACAGACACGCGCGGCACCGCCTTGATTCACTCGATTTTCGACGGATGGACGGATTATGCGGGCGAAATGGCGCTGCGGCCGACGGGTGCGCTGGTTGCCGACCGCTCCGGACCATCAACGGCCTTCGCGCTTTGGAATATTCAAGAACGCGGCGAATTGTTCATTGGTCCCGCTGTCGAAGTCTACGAAGGAATGGTCATCGGCGAAAACTCGCGCGAGCAAGACATGGAAGTGAACGCCACCAAGGAAAAGAAACAGACGAACATGCGCTCGTCCAGCGCCGATGAGGCCATCCGGCTGATTCCGCACCGCGAGCTCAGCCTCGAACAGGCGATTGAATTTATCGCGGACGATGAATTCGTAGAAATTACGCCGAAATCGATTCGCCTTCGAAAAAAGGTTTTGCAAGCCAACAAGCGTCCGCGCCGCTGGCAGGAAATCCGCGCCAGCCACGAGACAGCGCGCTGACGATTCGCTTTTGAAGCGGCTCTTAGTGGCCCGACTTCTCTAACAATTCCGCAAGGTATTGCTTCCAAAGTTCCGCCCACGTGTGTGTGCCGTGGCCGTGCGTATTTTCACTGGCGGGAATTAGGACGAATTTCGCGTTCTGCACTTTCTTGATTTCGAGGTCGGCGATGCCCAGCTCAGGCGGATTGATGAAGTCGTCGCCGGAATTGATGTACATCACGGGCGCCTTGATTTTGCCGAGCTGCTGGGAGGGATCGTAATTGCGCGACGCGTTGACCTGGTATAGAAGATCGTTCGCGTCCAGTGCGGCGAATCGCGCGTGAAAATAGTCGTCGAGATACTTATCGGCAGCATCTCGCGTCGGCAAAGCTTTCTGCATGGGGATTGGCGCGGCTCCAGCGATTAACAGAAAATCCAGCGCCGTTCGCAGAGCTTGCTTTGGCTCCTCTTTGTAGTCGCCGCCCTTCCATTCGGGATCCTCGCGTATCGCATTCATCACCATCTTGCGCCAGACGCGATTGCGCCCAGCGATTTGTACCGGCACGCACGCGAGCGGCATGAGTGCATCCATAAAATCAGGATACGTTTCGCCCCAGACGAACGAGTGCATGCATCCCATCGAAGTGCCCATCACAAGCCGCAGATGATTCACGCCCAGCCCTTCGTTGACGAGCCGGTAGTGTGCGGCAACCATGTCGTCGTAATCGTATTGGGGAAAATGCGCGTGCAGGCCGTCACTTGGCTTGGATGATTTACCGTGGCCGATGCCATCAGGGAGGATAATGAAGTAGCGCGACGTATCGAGCAGTTGGCCTGGACCAAAAAGAACGCCTGCAAACTGCGGCGCGAAAAACTGCTGCCCGGTACCGCCGGTTCCGTGAAGAATGAGCACGGCGTTGGTCGTACGCCCTGCCGCGTCTTTAACCGGCTTGCCCAACGTCGTGTAGTGCAAACGCAATTCCGGCAAGGACTCGCCAGAATGAAATTGAAAATTGTGAATGACAAAATCGCCTTCCGTGGCTGAGGCGCTGATTGGCTGCTGGGCGGCACAAGGCGTGGCTGCCAGAACCATCGACACGAGCATCGCTCCGAAGAAGAATTTGATCATCTCTCACCTCTGCGGACGAAAAATCTATCACAAACTGAAGAGCGCAGCCCCACGTGAACGTTTCGTAGGAGCCCTTGTTTTGCCGTTGTCCTGTTATTAGACTGCAACGCGCGGCAACCTCTGGAGCGCGAAAGGTGGTTCGATGCGAAGAATTGCTTTGTGCAGCGTGTGTCTCCTGCTCCTGCCATCTCTCGCCTGGTGCCAAGCGAAACCCAAGCTTTCGCCAGCCGTGAGCGCCTTCGTGAAAGAAGACGCGCCGGTCATCGCGCTGACGCACGTGCGCGTAGTGGATGGCACCGGCGCAACCGCTCGCGCGGATCAAACGCTAGTCATGGCGGATGCAAAAATCGTCGCGCTCGGCGATTCTGCCACCACTAAAATTCCCGACGGCGCAAAGGTGCTTGACCTCTTCGGCCGCACCGTAATTCCGGGGCTCGTCGGCATGCACGATCACATGTTCTACCCTGCTCCAGGGGGCGGACTTCCGCTTTATCCCGAGCATGCTTCAAGTTTTCCCCGGCTCTACCTTGCGGGCGGCGTCACTTCGATTCGAACGACTGGCAGCCTCGAGCCATACGCTGATCTTGAACTCAAGCAAGCAATCGATGCAGGAAAACTTGCTGGTCCAAAAATTCACGTTACCGGGCCCTATCTCGAAGGCGAAGGGGCCTTTGCATTGCAAATGCATCAGTTGAAGGACGCAGAAGATGCGCGTCAAATGGTGGAATTCTGGATCGCGCGTGGCGCTACTTCGTTCAAAGCCTACATGAACATCACACCGGATGAACTCGCTGCCGCCGTAAAAGCCGCGCACGCCCACGGAATCAAAGTCACCGGCCATCTTTGCTCGATCGGTTTCCGCGAAGCAGCTGCGCTAGGCATCGACGACCTGGAGCATGGCATAGAAGTCGACACCGAATTCCTGCCTGACAAAAAGCCGGGCGTCTGCCCCAACCCGCAGGCCGCTGCAAAAGCGTTGCTCTCGGTTGATATCGCGAGTGCGCCGATGCAAGACATGATTCACGACCTGATAGCGCATCACGTCGCTGTCACTTCTACGCTGCCAGTGTTCGAAACCTCCGTCCCGGGGCGCGCGCCGCTCGACTCACGTGTGCTCGACGCTATGACGCCCGAAGCGCGGCTCGCCTATCTGACTAGACGCGCGCGAATATCCGATAACGCTGCGACTTCCGACGCGCCAGCAATCTTCAAAAAGGAATTAGAATTCGAACACGAGTTTTCAAAGCAAGGCGGACTCCTGCTGGCAGGTCTCGATCCGACTGGATACGGCGGCGTGATCGCCGGGTTCGGAGACGAGCGCGAAGTCGAACTGCTCGTCGAAGCGGGATTCACTCCCGTCGAAGCTATTCACATCGCAACTTCCAACGGTGCTCAATTTCTTGGCGAGCTGGACAAGATCGGCACACTTGCGGTTGGCAAAGCCGCCGATATTGTCGTTTTGCAGGGAGACCCTTCGGCCAACATCAAGGAAATTGAAAAAGTGGAGCTCGTCTTCAAAGATGGAGTCGGCTATGACTCTGCCAAATTAATCGACTCCGCAAAAGGCATGGTAGGCCTGCGCTAGACCGCTGGGCTGAGGCAGTGGAATCTTATCAAGGGGAAAGGGCCCTGCGCGTCACAACTACGGCAAGAGTATTTTTCCGTCCGCGCCGGACAAAGTTAATCCCACTTCGTGCGCCAGCGTCGGCGCCACGTCGCGCATGTCAATCGTGCCCAGCGACTTGCCTGCCGGAACACCCGGGCCAATCAAAAAGAACGAAGCGTGCAAATCCGGAAGGTCTGGCATGGCTCCGTGTGTGCCGCCAACTTTTGATAGTTTGGAAAGAACGGGTCCATCAAGGGCCGCTCCCGTCCGCCATCCCGGCTTGAGCCCCACAAAAAATGAAGCCGTCGGATAACCGCCTCGCTTGTGCAACTCTTCCGCTTCCAGAATGCGGTCAACCCCGTTGGCCGGGTCGCTCGTTACCTTAGCAAGCAGCTCGCGCACTTGCGACAACGTCGCGGTATCGCTGGGATCTTTGAGCACGATCGCAGCCGACCCGCCGGTGGGCCACGGTATCGCCTTCCAATCTGTAATTTTCCCCTTATCGCTGACGGTAATCAGTTTTGCCTCGCGAAACAAAGGGAATAAATCCAATTGTTCGTCCGTTCGAACAAATCCGTGGTCAGAAACAATAGCGATGTACGCATGGCCAGGAGCAAGCCTCTCCGCCGCCGCGCGGATTCTACCGATCGTGCCATCAATGCTTTCCAAAACGGCTATGTCTTCGGGACTGAACGGCCCGGTTTGGTGCTGGATGTGATCGAGCGAGCTGAGATGAAGCGTCAATAGCGCGGGATGCTTCTTCTCGAGAATCCACTCGGCGTAACGTCCCAGGATCTCGTCCGCTTTGGCGGAGGTGTCGGTTCCGTCGCGAAATTCACCGATCTCAGATCCAGCCTCTTCCAGCAACCCGCGGGTCGAAAGCGCGCGCAGCAATTTGGCATCGTCCGGAGTGTTCGCGCGCCAATATTCGGGAATGTTCCAGGTAATGTGCGCGCCAACTGTAACCGGCCACTGGATGCTCGCCGTCGTCCGCCCCGCCGCCGCGGCAACATCCCAGAGTGTTGGTACGCGAATATCTTCTGTGTACCAATACCAGCCTTCTTCGTTCTGCCGGAGGGGATCAAAAGTAGTATTTGCAAGAATCCCGTGCTTCGCCGGCCACACTCCGGTAACCAAAGTCGTGTGGCTCGGATACGTCACAGTCGGAACTACTCCCACTACGCCATCGGCGTATGTCCCCTCTTTCAAGAAGCGGCGCAGGTTCGGCACTTTCGCCCCGTGCGCGTCAGCTTCGGTGATGTAGTCCGGACGCATTCCGTCCACAGAAATCATCACCAGCAACGGCGTTGTCTGCTGCTGCGCCGGAGTGTTAACCGCGAAAAGACAAACAATCGCGAGCCCAAGAGTGCAAAAAACAGCGCTGGCTCGTCGCCGGCTCAAATTATGAGAATTCGCGCGGATAGGCATGATGTGCAAAAGAATACCCCAAACCCCTATGAGGATTTTACAAAGTAGCGATAGCAGGATAAATTAGATAGGAACAGCGCTGGACCATGCGGGTGACCGGGTGTCTCAATTCAACCTATTCCCCGGGACGGGATTGTTGTAGAGTCTAGCGCTCATGTGCAGCCCGCCGCTGATCCGTTTTGACGAAATGGCTTAGCTAATTGGTAGTGCTCTCTGGCGGAGTCTTCGCGCAGAATCGACAGGTGGATTACGTGGATATTGGACCCTCGAACGGGGCCTCAAACTCGCACTGCACTATAGCTGCAACGGCTACAGCTCTGCCTCCGTATACGATGACTCGCGAGGAAGTTAAGTACTACCTGGGACGAGTGTTCGAAATACCGGATCGGCGCCTGGAAGCGCTGTTGGCTATCGCGGATAACGCGCAGGTGCACAAACGCTATTCGATTTTTCCTATCGAATATACCGTCGAGCCGCGCCCGCTCTCAAAGACCAACGAGGAGTACATCGAGCACGCAGTGAAACTCGGCCGCCAGGCAGCCGAAGAGTGTTTGCAGAAAGCCGGTCTGCGACCGGACGAAATAGACCTCATCATCACTGTCTCTTGCACAGGGTTCATGATTCCTTCGTTGGACGCCCACCTCATCAATCTGATGGGATTCCGTCCAAATGTGCGCCGCATGCCTTTCACCGAACTCGGATGCGCCGCAGGAGCGATGGCCCTCAGCCGTGCTGCCGATTATTTGAAAGCCCATCCCGGCGGAAATGTACTGATCATCTCGGTCGAGTTGCCTTCGCTCACCTTTCAACGGAAAGATATCTCCCAAGCGAACTTGATTTCATCGATTCTGTTTGGAGACGGAGCGGCCGCCGTGGTGGTGACCGGAAGAGAGCAGAAAGGCCCCAAGATTCTTGTCTCGGAAACCTACACGTTCCCGGATTCTTTGGGCGCGATGGGTTTCGATTTGCGCGACTCGGGCTTTCACATTTTGCTCTCGAAAGATGTACCCGAAATGATCGGCCTGAAAATTAAGGGGCTCGTGGATGGATTTCTCGAACGTCACGGCCGTAAACAAGAAGACATAAAAGGTTGGATTTTGCATCCCGGTGGCGCGCGCTTGCTTGGCAATGTTGAAAAGGAATTGGGACTCTGCAAGTGTGACACACAGCCCTCCTGGGATATTCTGAGCAACGTCGGGAATCTCTCCAGCGCCACGATTCTCTTCATCTTGCAGGAATGGATGCAAAAGCGACCGCTCAAATCGGGTGAATATGCGTTCGCGGCCGCTTTCGGCCCAGGATTCAGCGCCGAATTTCTTCTGCTGCAATGGACCTAAGCGTCATCGCGTTTCTCGGCTTGCTGGTGGTCGTAGCTCTGCTTCGGATTGTAGAGCTGCAAATTTCGCGGCGTCATCAGAAAGAGATGATTGCGCGAGGCGCCGCCAAGGTGGATGAGCCCAGATTCCGCTGGATGGTCCTGCTCCATACGGCGGTGCTGATCGGTGCTGCGCTGGAAGTTGTACTTCTTCGGCGTCCGTTTATCCCCATCTTAGCTGCAGTCATGTTTGCGATCTTTCTGGCGGCAAATGTTGTCCGATGGTGGGTTATCCGAACGCTGGGAAATCATTGGAACGTCCAGGTGATGGATTCGACCAGTCTCGGTGTCATATCCTCAGGGCCGTTCCGCTACGTTCGCCATCCAAATTATGCCGCGGTCTTTGCGGAGATGCTGTCGCTGCCGCTGATCCATACTGCGTGGATTACCGCCGTCCTCGGATCGCTCGCGCACGTCGCCGTGCTCTCGATGCGGCTTTCCACGGAAGAGCGCGTTCTTCTGGCCAATCCCGAGTATCAAGCCACCATGGCACGCAAGCCGAGATTCATTCCCGGTGTTTTCTGAGGAGAGTGTCGCGGCCTTTCTGCTGTATCCCAACGCTCGCCGTGTTTGTTTTGCTCGCACCCGGCGTGTCCCGAGCACAAACACCCACGGATGGCAGCGATTCCGCATTCACGGAGGTACCGGAGCTGAAAGAAGGCTTCCGGTTACTTTACGTGCAGAAGTATCCCGAAGCGCGCGAAAAATTTTCTGGATGGACCTCCGCACATCCCCAGGACCCGTTTGGTTTTGTAGCCACCGCAGCAAGCTATCTTTTTGAGGAGTTCTACCGCCAGAGCGTTTTGACCAGCGACTTCTTTCTAGATGATAAGAAATTTCTTCGCGGCATCGAGGGTAAGCCCGATCAAGAGCGGGTTAAACATTTCGATATGGAATTGGCACAAGCCCGCAAGCTCGCCGACGCACGGCTCTACAAGGATAAGAATGATGCTGCGGGGCTTTTTGCTTTGACCCTGGCCGCCGGCATGGAATCCAACGCCGACAGCATTCTCGAAAAAAAGCACATTGATGGTCTTAAAAGAATGAAAGAAGCTAACGAGCACGCCAAGCTGCTTTTGGAGCAGCGCCCCGATGCGAACGATGCATGGGTCGCGCCTGGCTCCGCCGACTACATCATCGGTTGCCTCTCAGGCGGCACTCGCATGGTTTTGTGGTTCGGCGGCATTCACGGCGACAAGAAGCTTGGTATGGAGCTCGTCCAAAAAACAGCCGAAAAGGGCCGCTATCTCGAGCCCTTTGCGAAAGTTCTTCTGGCACTTGCAGCGCGGCGCGAAAAACAGGATGCCTTGGCGCTGAAACTTTTGCATGAACTGACCGAGGAATTTCCGGACAGTCCACTCTTTGCCGCGGAATACGCAAAAGTCCAGGGACGGCCCATTCCAGCAGAGATGAAGCCAAACTAGATGCCGCACTTCGCTGGCTGTTCATCTTAGCGTGATGCAAATTTCGCCGCACTGTAGTAGGAATGAATTAGAATTGAATCCCCGGAGGCCCCGAGCCGGCAATCGTTTTCAAAAGGTGGTGGCTTGTGTTTCAACAAGACCTGCTAAAAGGCCGGGCGATTTTCTTGACGGGTGGCGGAACCGGTTTGGGACGTTCCATGGCGCTGCGTTTTGCCGAACTCGGCGCCCGCATGTACCTCGTGGGCCGTCGCGAGGAACCACTTAAGGAAGTGTGTTCGGAGATTCACCGCGCCGGCGGTTCGGCCGCCTATACGACCTGCGACGTGCGCGATTACGGCGCAGTCGAAGCCGCAGCCGAAAAAGCTGAGCAACAATTTGATCGCATCGATACGGTCGTCAACAACGCCGCGGGGAATTTTATCGCGCGCACCGAGAAACTTTCGCCTAACGCTTTCAATACCGTTGTAGGCATCGTGCTCAACGGCTCGTTCCATTGCACGCAAGCCTTCGCCAAGCGCTGGATCGCGCAGAAACTCGGCGGCAATGTCCTGAGCATCGTGACCACTTATGCCGCAGCCAATAGTGGCTCTGGGTTCGTTGTGCCTTCGGCATGTGCGAAAGCCGGAGTGCTGGCCATGACCACTTCGCTTGCCGTCGAATGGGCCAAATATCACATTCGTCTGAATGCCATCGCGCCGGGACCGTTTCCCACCGAAGGCGCCTGGTCGCGCCTGATGCCATCGAGACAATTTGAAGAACACGCCAAGGACAAGCACCCCTTGAAGCGCTTCGGGCGTCACGAGGAATTGGCGAACCTCGCAGCGTTTCTCGTCAGCGATATGGCGGAATATATCAACGGCGAGTGCGTAGTGATCGACGGCGGTCAATGGCTGCGTGGCGCGGGCGAGTTTAATGACTTGCTCATGCTGCCGGAAGCCGCCTGGGAAGCGCTCGAATCTGCGCGCACCAAAAAACCCTGACGCTGCTTATTCCGGCAGAGCTTTCTTACGCAACTCCACTCGTATCTTCACGTCTCCAACCGGCTGGCCGTTGGATTCGGCGTGGACGCTGAGTTCTTGAGGCTCGGGATTTTTCGGCGCTGGCTCGCTGAGCGCGGGCAGATTCACTTCTATGCGAGCGGCTCCCGTTTGCTTCGGTCCGACTGTGAATTTCTGAGGACCAGCTTGCAAGCTCCAGCCGGGCGGAAGATTCACCGAAAGTGTGAACTCTCGCGAGTCTGCCGTTTGATTGCGCAGCCAAAGAGGAATCACAAATGTGCCGCCCGCTTGCTGAGCAATTTCCGGCGGCTCGGGATGAGGCAAATGTGTCAGACCGTGTGCGCGGCGAAAATCGGCGTAGTAATGCCACGGACCGGCAAGCTCAACGGAAACGTCGGGCTGTGATGACGCCGGTGTTGCCTCTGGCCGTGCAAAAGAAATCGGCCCCGGAGTAATCCCCTCAAAAACATCTCCCGTCACGCTCCCACCCACCAGCGACTTCCCAAGCACAAAACTTATTCCACTGCTCCAGAAACTGTCCGATGTAAGCATCTTTTCGATTTGCGCTTCGTCCATCTTGGCGAGCGAATCGATAAAACCCTTCGCCTGTGTTTCATGCCGGCGAAAAGATTCTAAAGCAATGCGCCAGTAGGCCTGCTTCGCTGATTTAGAAATTTCTTTTACGGAATATTTGGGGCCTTTGTCCTGAAATATTTCTTCTTTGTCCGCATCTGGAAAGTAATAAATTTTCTTCGCCTGCCACGGGCGCAGATTCTCGAGGTATGGTTCCAGCCGGCGCAGCGGTGCCGCAACCTGTTCGGGAAACGCTGTGGGATCCCCGGCCATGTCAAACGCTTCAGTCGCCAGCACACCTGCTGCTTGATGATCCCCGTGGTCCTCTCCAATGAAAGTTCCCGGCAAGAATGTCAAAATCACTTCGGGCCGGGTCAACCTCACGATCCGAACAAGATTTTCCAGTGCCATGCCGTGATCCCAGTTCGCGAGGGATTGCAAAACGTCCTGCGAGGCTGTGTCTTTCCCACCCAAGAACCAAACTTTGTCGATTCCCAGCACGGCGGCCGCGCGGCGTGCTTCGATTTCGCGGATGTCGCCGAGCGCGGCTGCTTGTTCTGGACCCGCTTCGTTGGCTCCGCTGCTTCCGCGCGTGCCGTAAGCTATCGCGACGTGTTTACCCTCGTCCATCGCCCTCGCGAGATAGGGAGTCGCAGCCCCCTCATCGTCCGGATGCGCCACGACGAGCAGAATGTCCACTTTGTAGCGCTCATCCGCTGGCAAAATCCGCATTGGCATTTGCGCAGACGCGATCCGCGGAACCGATAAGTAGATTAAGAACGCAATCAGCGGCAGCCAACTTAACCGCATTGGCGTGAGTGTTCCTTTAGACCCTGGCTGCTGTGCGTACTTTTGCGCAACGGAACGGTAGAGTTTGGAAAGAAAAGATCATTTCGAAGGATGGGCACATCGAAGAATTCTATATCGAACAGGTCCGAATCTCCCACCAAGCCGTTGCTTCAAAATTTCGCTTCTCATCTGGCATATTTAAGGTTCGCCGCCGACTCTCTTGTGGAAGTTTGAGGCGTCTATACTAACGCGATGAGCAAGTTCACCTTCCTCTGCGGTGCATGGCTGGCTTTTTGTGCTCCGGCTCTGGCGCAAGAGAGCATTCATCCCGATGCCGCGACGGTAGGGTTGAAGCTTGGCGTGGTCACACCCAAAGTCATCTGCGGGGCGCAGCCTGAGCAAAGCTATGCGCTCTATCTTCCCTCTCATTACACTCGCGAAAAACGCTGGCCAATTGTTTATGCCTTCGATCCCGGGGCGCGCGGAAGCATGCCCGTCGAATTGATGAAGGACGCCGCAGAACGCTACGGCTACATCGTGGCGGGCTCTAACAATTCGCACAACGGCGCCTGGGAACCGGAGGCTGACGCCGCGCAGGCCATGTTTCAAGACACGCATAGGCGCCTTACCATTGATAACAACCGCGTCTATTTCGCTGGATTTTCCGGCGGCGCTCGTCTTGCATCCGCGCTCGCGCAACGATGTAATTGCGCTGCCGGGGTACTGTTGAATGGTGCCGGCTTTTCGCGTTCTGCGCCGCCGGCAGCTGGTGCAACATTTTCTGTCTTTGCGGCCGTCGGCAACCTCGACTTCAACTACGGTGAAGTCCTCGAACTCGACGCGACACTCGGCTCGCTTCATTACGCGCACTTGTTGCGCAGATTCGATGGTCCCCACCAATGGGCACCAGCCGGCGTTATGGACGAGGCCTTGGCCTGGTTTCGCCTGATCTCCATGAAAGATGGCCACGAAGAACGCGACATGGATTTCGTGAAAGCACAAGCCATCGAAGTTGAGAAGCGCGCGAAAACTCTCGAAGTCTCGGGCGATCCCTATGGCACTTGGAAAGAGTATCGTCAGGCTGCCGACGCGTTTGACGGCCTCGGCCAAGGCCCCACCTTCCGCGAGCGGTCCGTCGCGATGGAAAAAGAGAAAGCAGTCCGCGACGGAGCGAAGCGGGAGCAGCAAGACATCGAAGAGCAATCCCGACTGAGCGTGGATATTTCTTCGGGGCTGGCAGCTCTCCGACAGGACACACCCAATCGAGCGGATATTCGCACCCAGGTGGAACTACAAATCTCCGAACTCCTCAATCGCGCCGAACACGAGAAAAATCCTCAGAAACTCCGCGTCGCCAAGCGCGCCTTGGCCGGCATTTTCGTCGAAGCCATGGAGACGGGCCAGGAGCGCCTGGAGGCCAAGGACATCACTCACGCGCGCACCTACTTTGAACTGGCAGCAAGCGCGGACCCTGATTCCGTTTGGGCGCTCAGTCAGGTTGCCGAGACTTGCGCCCTGGACGGCGATCGTAAAGGTACCTTCGACGCACTTCGCCGCACCAAGGAAAAAAGCAAAGACCCCGTAGCCTTTTCTGCCTGGCTCGCGGATGAACCAGCCTTTGCCAAACTGCACGACACCCCCGAATTTCGCGCCCTCGTTTCGCCGACCTCAGATCCTCAGTAAATCTCACCAATTCATACTTTTACAGACAGTCCTTTCCCAAACCGATTTATGCAGGCATACATCGATAGAGATATTGACATACGTTATATGCTATCGATACGATGAGATGGGAGCAAGCCGATGGATACAGTTAAGGTTTCACCCAAATTCCAAGTTGTAATCCCCAAGAAGGTCCGCGAAAGCCTCAAGCTCGAGCCCGGTCAGGAGCTCAACATCTACGCACTGGATGGAACCATACGGCTTCACCCGCCTCGTAACATTAAAGAACTCCGCGGCGCCGCGAAGGGAATGAAATGGAAGGACGATTACCGTGACCACTCCGAGCGTCCCTGATCCGGTCGTCGTCGATTCGTCGGGCTGGCTGGAATACATCACGTCCGACTCGAAGGCGGAGCTCTTTGCCCCCTATCTGGAAGGCGAACGGCCCCTCCTGGTTCCGGCTATCGTCCTATATGAAGTTCGGAAGATCCTCCTCCAGCGGCAACCAAAAACCGTCGCCGACCTCTTTGTTTCGGAAGCCCTGCGTCGCACAGTAGTCCCGGTAGATCAGGAGATTTCGCTTTCCGCCGCCGTAATTAGCATTCAGCACGAGTTGCCGATGGCCGATGCGCTGATCTATGCAACGGCCGAGAGAAACGGAGCCGAGTTGGTCACCTCCGACGCGCATTTCAAAGGTTTGGCTCGGGTCACATTGCTCTAGCTTTAGCGAGTCTCTACGCGACCGCCTTGACCCGGATGGGACGCGCCGATAAGCTTAGAGTTTCTCCTTCCAGGTGAGCTAATCATGGAGCAAGTGCAAATCACATTGCCGGATGGCAAAGTCCAAGAGGTGCCCAAGGGCACGACTGCGGCGGATATTGCGCGCAAAATTTCTCCTCGTCTTGCGGACGCTGCGCTGGTCGCGCGCGTCACTGCAACAAATGGCGCTCCTCTTCCCAATGCGCCCGATCTTGGCGAGCTGATCGATTTGCGGCGTCCGCTCGAAGAAAACGTCAAACTTCAAATCCTCACCGAAAAAGATCCCGACGCGCTATACGTCTTCAGGCACTCTGCGGCACACTTGCTCGCCGCCGCTGTGATGGAGCTCTATCCCAACGTCAAACTCGGCATTGGCCCGCCTACCGATACCGGTTTTTTCTACGAATTTCTGCGCGAGGAGCCGTTCACTCCGGAAGATCTCGCGAAAATTGAAAAGAAGATGCACGAGCTCGCTGCGCAGGATTTGCCAAACGAGCGCAAACTCATTCCCAAACCCGAAGCCCTCGAGCTCTACAAAAAGAGCAATCAAACTTTCAAGTGTGAACTCGTCGAAGAAAAAGCCAACGAGCTGATGGTCTCTTTTTACACCACTGGAAAATTCATCGATTTCTGCCGCGGCCCGCACATCCCCTCTACCAAACGCATCACCGCGTTCAAGCTTATGAGCGTCGCCGGCGCCTACTGGAAAGGGCAGGAAGGCAATCCGCAGCTCCAGCGCATTTACGCCGCAGCTTTCTTCACGCAAAAAGAGCTCGACGAATATCTAAACCGCCTCGAAGAAGCAAAGCGCCGCGATCATCGCAAGCTCGGCGTGGAGCTCGAACTCTTCAGCATTCAGGAAGAAGCCGGACCCGGCCTCATTTTCTGGCATCCCAAGGGCGGCCTGATTCGCAAAATTGTTGAGGACTGGCTCCGCGAGGAACTCCTCAAGCGCGGCTACGACCTCGTCTACACGCCGCACATCATGCGCCTCGATCTCTGGAAAACCAGCGGCCACACGGGCTTTTACAAAGACAGTATGTTCGGCCCGGTGGAAGTCGAAAAGGCCGATTATCAGCTCAAGCCCATGAACTGCCCGGGCCACATCCTTATCTACAAATCGAAGCTTGCACAGCTATCGCGATCTGCCCGTGCGCCTCGCCGAGCTTGGCACCGTGTATCGCTACGAACGCAGCGGCGTGCTCCACGGCCTGCTCCGCGTCCGCGGCTTCACGCAAGATGACGCGCACATTTTCTGCACGCCTTCGCAAATCGAAAGCGAAGTGGAAGCCTGCATCGACTTCGCCTTCGCCGTAATGAAAAATTTCGGCTTCGACAAATTCGAAGTCGAGCTCTCCGACTGGGACGCTTCGCACCCGGAAAATTACGCCGGCAAACCGGAAGACTGGCAACGCGCCACGGCCGCGCTTGCCGAAACCATGAAGAAGCTCAACATTCCGTATAAAACTATCACTGGCGAAGCCGCATTTTACGGCCCCAAGATTGACGTCAAGCTCATCGATGCGATTGGCCGCCCGTGGCAGCTCACCACGGTGCAGTTCGATTTCAATTTGCCCGCGCGTTTCGGTCTCGAATACGTCGCCGAAGATGGCGCCAAGCATCAACCGCTGATGGTGCACCGCGCGCTGCTCGGCTCCGTCGAACGCTTCTTCGGCATTTTGATCGAGCACTACGCTGGCGCGTTCCCGCTCTGGCTCGCGCCGGTGCAGGTACAAATCTGCCCCGTCAGCGAAAAAGTCGCCGACTACGCCAAGCATGTCACCGAAACTCTCAAGCGCCACAACATTCGCGTCCATCTCGACGACCGAAACGAAAAGCTCCCGGCAAAAATCCGCGACGCACAGTTACAAAAAATTCCCTATATGCTAATCGTCGGCGCAAAAGAAGCTGAAGCCGGCACCGTCTCGGTCCGCCATCGCAGCAAAGGCGACCTCGGGCCCAAACCGCTCGCCGAAGTCGTCGCCGCGCTGCAAGAGGAAGTCACTTCCCGCGCGCTGGCCTGAGCAATTCCTTCACTCCTTATCGTAGCCTTGCTACGAATTTTCGTGAGCTCCCGATGCTTTCTCGCCGTACGTTTATTCTGTAGCCGGCCACGCATCCCTCCCATTTCTTGCGCCACTCCGTCTATGCGTAGCCGTTGCGTACGAAGTTTTCGTGAGGCTCCCGATGCTTTCTCGCCGTACGTTTATAGCTGTAGCCGGTGGCGCACTTGCCGCGCCTCCCATTTCTTGGGCAGCCGCTGAGGCTCCCGCCGTGCTCGACCACATTCTTCTCGGCTGCAGCGATCTCGATCGAGGCATCGAGTTCGTAGAGAAGCACACTGGCGTTCACGCCGCATTAGGCGGCGTCCATCCCGGACGCGGCACGCAAAATGCTCTTCTCTCTCTTGGCCAAAAACACTATCTTGAAATCATCGCGCTCGATCCGCTGCAATCCGATGCGCCAGACCACTACGGTTTGGCGAAACTCATTGAGCCGCACCTGGTCGGCTGGGCCGCCCATCCAGGTGACCTCAATTCGTTCGCGACCCGACTTCGAGATGCGGACATCGCCTTCGACGGCCCGAATCCTGGCTCGCGCAAACGCCCTGACGGCCGCCTCCTCCAATGGAAAACTCTCAATCTCAAGGACGATCACGCCGGCTTGCTCCCCTTCTTCATCGAGTGGAGCGCCGACACTGTCCATCCCTCCGCCGACGCGCCCGCTGGCTGCCGCATTGTTCGCTTCGAAATCGCAACTCCGGAAGCGGAGCAGCTAAGCAAGACGATGGCAATCCTTGGGCTCGATGTGAAAATCGCAAAAGCAGAAAACCCACAACTTCGCGCAACCATCGCCGGTCCGAAAGGTGAACTTGCCCTAACCAGCTGAGCGCACCCAGCAAGCCTCACGCTGTAGGCTTAGTTTGGGTATTGCCGGGCAACCCGCAGAGCATGCTATACTTTGAAACCCGTCCCCGGCTCGTTTTCGGCTGTGGGTACGGATTTATAACGATTCGAGGCCCAGCCCGGCGAGGCGGGCAGCAAGGCGCCTTTTAGCAATTAGGGGGGAATATCGCAGAACGCAGCTTCCGGCAGAGTGACCGTATCCGAGTTAACGAAAGGATCCGGGCGCGTGAACTCCGGGTGATTGATGAAGATGGCGGCCAGCTTGGCGTCATGCAGCCGTTCGAAGCGCTGAAACTGGCGCGCGAGCGCGGACTTGATCTGGTAGAAATCTCGCCCACAGCGGATCCTCCAGTTTGCAAGATCACCGACTACGGCAAGTATCTCTACCAAGCCAACAAAAAAGCGCACGAACAGCGCAAGAGCAGCCGTGGCTCGCAGCTCAAGGAAGTAAAGTTTCGTCCCGCTACCGCGGAGCACGATTATCAGGTTCGAAAAAACCAGATCATCCGCTTCCTCGGCGACGGTCATAAAGTTCGCGCGATGATTTTTCATCGCGGCCGCGAAATGGCGCACCAGGAAGTAGGCCGCGCCAAGATGAATCGCTTGCTGGTGGAAATTGCCGACCAGTGCCAGATCGAAACGATGCCGCGCATGGAAGGCAACGTTCTTGTCGCACTGCTCGCGCCGAAAAAAGGCGTTTCGGTAGCCAAGCCCAGCGGCCAGTCAACGGCCAACGCGCAGCAATCGCAGTAGCAATTGAATTTGTAGGGGCACGGCACGCCGTGCCCGTCCGTCAGCAAGCCGAGAAATTAAGAATCGCAGCGGCGGTGAAAGTACCGCCCGTCAAGGAGAGTATTTCAAGTCATGCCACGGAATTCGACGAAACCAAAACTGAAACTGAAAACCCATCGCGGCGCTAGGAAGCGTTTCAAGATCACCGCGAACGGTAAAATCAAACGGATGCACTCCGGCAAACGCCACTTGATGGGCACGAAAGCCCCCGGCCGCATGCGCAAACTAAAGAAGCTGACGCTGGTCAGTCCCAGAGACGTAGCCGCCGTCAGACAAATGCTTCCCTACGGCTAAAGTTTTCGCCGTACGCTTCACCGATCTTCGAGTTTCGTTTTTCGATTCTCGACTTCGTGCCAGGCAGCGCTTCACGGGTGCCTGCCGGCCGATAAGCCGCAAAAATGTTTGCCGCAAGGCAAACAAAACGCGGCCAGCAACACCATCAGAGACAAACCCGCTGCCTGACGCGTATTCTCTCGCGTGAGCGCACCGCTTTTGTCTCCCAACTTAAGGAGAAAAACCCATGGCACGCGTAAAACGCGGCACAAAACGCCGCGCTCGTCGTAAAAAGTATCTCAAACGCACAAAAGGCTTCTTTCTAACAAAAAGTAAGCTCTACCAATCCGCACAAGAAGCAGCGAATCGAGCCGACCGCTACGCCAAGCGCGATCGCCGCGTAAAAAAGCGCGAATATCGCAAGCTGTGGATCCAGCGCATCGGCGCAGCCGCCCGCAACAACGGCCTGACCTACGGCCAGTTGATTCACGGCCTAAAAGCCGCTGGGGTCTCGCTAGACCGCAAAATCCTGGCCGACATCGCAGTGAAAGACGCGGCTGCCTTTACGAGCTTGGCAGCCAGCGCGAAAGCCGCCGCGCCACCCCAAGCCAAAAAGGCGTCGTAGCCGTTTCGATCTCTGTAGGGGCGGGGCTCTGTTTACCCTGAGTTTCGAAGGGCCCCGCCCAGCTTCTTGCGTGGATCCCATTTTCCCGTAGGGGCACGGCACGCCGTGCCCCTACGGTGTAATGTACTTCGCGAATATGCCGATCATCGAAAACCCAACCGGCAAGACTCTCGCGCTTCTCGGCGTCACTCAAGCCGATCAGGTTGCGCCGCTCGTCGCTGAAATCCGCTCACGCTTCGACACCGAATCCACGTCCATCCACGACGAATCCGCCTGGAAAATCTTCCGCGACGCTTGGTTAGGCCGCAAATCCGGCGTCCTCGCACAAATCACAGATAACTGGCTCAAACCCGCTCCTCCCGATCTAAAACGCGCCGTCGGCGCTGGCCTCAACGAACTTCGCGCCCATGTTGAATCGCAAATCGAATCCCGCCGCCTCACTATCGAATCCGGCGCCGACCAATCCGCCCTCGCGCATGAACACATCGATCTCTCTCTCCCCGGCGTGCAGCGCCCCATCGGCTCCCATCACCTGATCCGTCAAGTCTTCCAGGAAATCGAAGACATCTTCGTCTCCATCGGCTTCTCGGTCGTCGAAGGCCCCGAAATAGAAACGCCTTATTACAATTTCGAAGCGCTCAACATCCCCGAATTTCATCCCGTCCGCGACGACATGGACACTTTCTATCTCGATCTGCCGAAGGGCGCGCCGACGCCGCTACTTCTCCGCACGCATACCTCCCCGATGCAAATTCGCACCATGGAAAAACGCAAGCCTCCCGTACGCGTAATCGTCCCTGGCAAGGTCTATCGCCGTGACAATCCCGACGCCACGCACTCGTTCATTTTCCACCAAGTCGAAGGCCTGGCCGTCGATGCCGACATCACCTTCTGCGATTTCACCGGCACCATCGAATATTTCGTAAAACAATTTTTCGGCCCCGGCGTGAAAACACGTTTCCGCCCAAGCTATTTTCCGTTCACGGAGCCGAGCGTCGAGTTCGACGTTTCCTGCATTTTCTGCGGCGGCAGCGGCACCAGCGCGGGCGGTGGCACCTGCTCCAAATGCAAAGGCGCTGGCTGGATCGAACTCTTCGGCGCAGGCATGGTCGATCCCGCCGTCTACGGCTTCGTCAACTACGACGCCAAAAAAGTCAGCGGCTTCGCCTTCGGCATGGGCATCGATCGCCTCGCCATGCTGAAATACCAGATCGACGACATCCAGGTTTTCTTTCAAAACGACGTGCGCTTCCTGCGCCAGTTCCCGTGAGGAGCGCGCGACAAGCATTTGTAGGCGTCGGGCTTTAGCCCGACGTCCGGCTTCTTGGCAATAAACATGACCTTCACCGACTCGAAACAACGCTTCTCGAACCGCGTAGCCGATTACGTCCGCTATCGCCCAGGCTATCCCTCGGGCGCCCGAGACGTGCTCCGCGCCGAATGCGGCCTCAAGTCCGGATACGTGATCGCCGACATCGGCTCCGGCACAGGTTTCCTCAGTGAACTTTTCCTGAAAAATGGCAACCGCGTCTTCGGCGTCGAGCCCAACGAAGCAATGCGCCAGGCAGGCGAAGAATATCTTGCCTCTTATGACGGTTTTGCAAGCGTCGAGGGCTCTGCGGAATCCACCACGCTCGATGACGCGAGCGTAGATTTTGTCACCACTGGCCAAGCGTTCCACTGGTTCGACCAAACCGCCGCCCGCAGTGAATTTACGCGTATCCTCAAGCCGAATGGCTGGGTCGTCGTGATTTGGAACGAGCGTTTAATCGACACGACGGCTTTCCTGCGCGGCTACGAAGCTTTGCTTCGAAAATTTGGCACGGACTACGCCACAGTAAAAGAAAGCTATCCAAGCGAGCAGCACATGCGCGATTTCTTTGGCGCGGGCCATTGCAGCTCGCGCATGGTCCCGAATTTCCAGGAATTCGATTTCGATGGCATCGCCGGACGTCTGCGCAGCAGTTCCTTCATCCCCGCGGCCGACGCGCCGAATTACGCGTCAATGACGGAAGAACTACAGCGAATTTTCGCTGAGTACAATCAGGCTGATCGAGTCCGCATGGAATATTCCACGCACATCTATTTCGGCCACCTGGAAGGCGCCCGATAGTGCGCCCGCCGTACATTTGCGGAATCTGTTCTTGTTGGGACGCGCGGGTGCCCCACCCTCGTTGTTTGAGGGTGGGTCTTCGCGGTCTGACGGAGCTAGGCCTTCGCCAAACGGAGCAAAGCTGACAAATGAAGGTTATCTACAATTGGCTGAAGGAATTCGTCGACGTGACCGCTCCGCCAAACGACGTAGCCTCGCGACTCGCTCTCTCCGGCACCAACATCGGTAGTGTCGAAAACGGACCACATGGCGCCGTCATCGATGCCGAAGTCGGTTCGAATCGCCCCGATTGCCTCGCCCACTACGGAATTGCGCGCGAACTTGGCGCTGTCTATAAGCTGCCGCTAAAGCCAGTCGCTCCTAAGCTCTCCGAAGGCGCAACAAGAGCATCCGAAGCCGTGAAAGTCGAGATCCAAGCTCCCGAACTTTGCGGCCGCTTCACCGCTCGCGTGATTCGCGGAGCAAAAATTCAACCCTCGCCCGCGTGGCTGAAGGAACGTCTCGAAGCCAGCGGCGTCGCCAGCATCAGCAACGTTGTCGACATCTCGAATTACGTCATGCTTGAGCTCGGCCACCCGCTTCACACTTACGACTACGATAAAGTCCGCGATCACCGCATCGGCATCCGTCGCGCCAAAGCTGGTGAAAAAATTCGCACCCTCGACGGTCTCGAGCGCACCCTCGATTCATCGTTGTCGGTCGTTTACGATGGCGACGGCTCCCGCGCCGTTGGCATCGCCGGCATCATGGGCGGAGCCGACACGGAAATCTCTTTCTCTACGAAAAACATTCTTATTGAGTGCGCCTGGTTTGAACCCATCGCCGTTCGCAAAGCGGCGCGTTCCCTGAAACTTCACACGGAAGCCTCCACGCGCTTCGGCCGCGGCGTCGATCCCGAAACGGCCGAACTAGCTTCACGCCGTGCCGCTGAACTCATCCTGCAACTCGCCGGGGGCGAGCTGCTCGCCGGCGTCGTCGATGTTTATCCCGGCAAACGTGCCCCGAAAAAAATCCAGCTGACGCGCACCGAATTTCTCCGCGTCATGGGCGCCGACGTCCCTGACAAAGAAATCGAAGCGATTCTTGGTTCGCTCGGCTTTGCGCCCGTTCGAGTCGGCGAAAATCGCGGCGCTGAAGGCTCGCTTCTCGCCGCATGGGAATGCACGCAACCGAGTTGGCGCGCCGAAGTGGAACGCGAAATCGATCTGATCGAAGAAGTCGCGCGCATCTATGGCCTCAGCAAATTTCCACCGCGCCTGCCCGCCGCTCGCCAAGGCGCGCAGCGTCTCGCGAAATTCGAACCGGAGCTGCGCGTCCGCGAACGCCTCATCGGTCTTGGCTATCGCGAAATCCTGACCATTCCTCACGTGGCCGAGGAGCGCGACGCGCTTTTCCGCTCCGAAAGTGTAACCCCCGCGCGTCTCGCGAACCCCCTCTCCGAGGAAGCCAGCGTCCTCCGTTCGAATGGCCTGGTCACGATGGCTGCCGCTCTCGAATGGAATCTCAACCACGGCCAGCGAAATGTACGCCTCTTCGAAATCGGCCGTAGCTATCGCCTCGAAGGAAGTGCCGCCGTCGAGACCCCAGTGCTGACCATCGGTGCAACAGGCGAAGCCCGTCAAAAGGGAATCATCGAAGGCGAAAACGCGCGCGTGTACGAATTCGCCGATCTGAAAGGCGATCTAGACGCTATCGGCGCGCTAGCCGGCGGTTTCGAATGGAAAGAAGTCGGGGCTGCATGGACTCACGCCGCTCGACGCGGAACAGTTCACCTAAACACCGTCATTTCGAGCGAAGCGAGAAATCTCTCTTCGATTGGTGCGCCGGCCACGACCCCGAATTCCGTTTCGCTCGGAGTCGCAGGACAGCTTGCACGCCGCGTCGCGGAAAAATTCAAATTGCGCCAGGAAATATTCTTAGCGGAAATCGAACTCGATGCGTTGTACGCGCAAATTAGCGGAACGAAAGAAGCACGGCGCTACGAGCCGCTTCCGCGCTTCCCGGCCGTCGAACGCGATTTTTCTCTTCTACTCGCCGACGGCACGGAGTTTTCCGATGTTGTGAAAACGATTGGTGCACTGAATATCAGTGAGATCACTTCGATTGAAGCGGCGGACTTATTTCGTGGCAAAAATGTTCCTGCCGGAAAATACTCGCTGCTAGTACGTGTAACATTTCAAAATCGCGAAGCCACTCTGACCGACGCTCAGACCGCCGACTTCTCTGCCAAAATCGTCGCCGCACTCGAAAAAAACCTTGCAGCCCAGCTCCGCGCAAGCTAACCGGTGTAGGGGCACGATTCATCGCACCCAGCGGCTGAATCGCCATCGCAATTTTGTAGTGGCGCAGCATGCTGCGCCACTACCAGCAAGATGTGATATCTTCGGCTAGTCGATACTCCATGAGCACACCAGTAAAAGTCGAAATCTTCGGCCAGATGTACACGATTCGCGGAGAACTGGATGAAGCCTACGTCCAGAAACTAGCGCAATACGTCGACGAAAAAATGCAAGCCATCGCGGCGGGCACTGCCACGGTCGACACGCAAAAGGTTGCAGTCCTGGCCGCTCTCGCCATCGCCGACGAACTTCACAGCATCCAAAAAGATCGCGGCGACCGCGAAGACCTGATGCGTGAACAAGCCGAGCGCTGCCTCACCCTAGTCGAACGCGCCCTCAAACAAACCGCATAGCGGTCCTGGCACTCATTTCCCCTTGTCCAAGCCCAGTGTAAGAAAGTGCTCGCTTACGCCTGCCGCGACTTGCCAAGTCTCCGCCGATCCGGGAAATTTCTTTTGAATCGCCCGAATCACGTCCATCGCATCTGAATGGCCAACGAACGGCAGGATGCATTGCGAACTTCGAGCCGTAAGCGCGTAAAGCCCACTCCGCTGACCCGTTGTATCCCGAAACTCAAGACCTCGAACATTGCCGGTGCATACAACTTGCGTTGCTTTACTGCCGCGGCGGCCGATGTTTCCTCTCGTCACGAATTCAACGTTGGTGACGTCCAGATCCGCGCGCGAACCTCTCGCCGCAGCGAGAGCGACGCCCGCGATGCAGAACGCGGCGATCCAGCTCCAATTTCCGAGCAAGGCCCAACTTAGGGAAAGGGCTGCGGCAGCAGCGATCAAACCGGCAAGAATTCTTCCCCACACTGGCAGCTCCTCGGCCACCGAAATCCGGATGGAACTCTTAAGTTCCGTAATTTCAAAGTGCCTGGCCATAGATTCTATTGGCTCCAGGTGGTGGGGGTGCGGTCCCAGCGATGTTTGCGGAGTTCGGCGTGAAGCGACGAAGAGAGAGGACCTTTTTCGCCGGCGGCGATGTTGGATTCGACGTTTTTGAGTTTGCGCATGCCGGGAATGATTGTGGCGATATCCTTGTTGTTGAGAATGAAGCGCAGAGCCATTTCCGGCATGGTCATGCCATCTTTGAGAAGGGGCTTGAGCGCGTCCGCGTGGGCCACGCTGGACTTGAGATTTTCGGCGACGAAATAGGTGCTGCGCCAATCGTTCTTAGGCCAAGTGCTTTCGAGGGTGAGCGTCCCGGTGAGCGAGCCTTCATCGAACGGAACGCGGGCGATGACGGCGACATCTTTTTCGCGGCACGCCGGAAATAGTTCATCCTCGGGATTCTGGTCGAAAATATTGTAGATGACTTGCACGGCATCGACGACGCCGGCGCGAACGGCGCGAATGCCGTTCGCTGGCTCCCAGCGATTGAGGCTGATGCCGACGGCGCGAACTTTGCCGCTGCTGCGCAGGTTTTCGATCGCGCGGGACAGGCGCTCGTCATCAAGCCACTTGTCTTCCCAAGTGTGAAACTGGATGAGGTCAAGACTTTCGACACCGATATTGGCGAGACTTTTTTCGACGTATTCGACGATGTATCCGGGCGGGTAACAATCGTCGAGAGAAAATTCGCGGCGGCTGGGCCAGCGACGATTTTTGGGCGGAATTTTTGTGGCGACGTAAAGCTTTTTGTCAGGTCCGCCGACGGTAGCGTTGCCATGGTTGGCGCGCAGAATTTTCCCGAGGAGTTGTTCGCTGTGACCGTCGCCATAAGCCCACGCGGTATCGAAAAAATTGCAGCCGAGATCGACGGAACGCTGGAGCGACGCGAGTGATTCCTTATCTTCCGAACCGGTCCAGCCAGCCATGCCCCACATGCCGTAACCAACTTCGCTGACGTTCCATCCGGTGCGGCCAAATCTGCGGTAGTGCATCGATGAGTGCTCTCCTAGATTTGAGTGCACATTATACGGGGAAAAGAAGATGGGTGGTGGGCGGCGTCGCCGTGGGCTGGCTTCAGTCGTCACGAAGGAATCAAGAGATTCGATGGCGTGTTTCGGCCGTGTTTACTGGATGGCTGTGCCGGTTAGGGGTATGAATTGGGGGCTACCGGACCATTGGTCGATCATCTCCAGCTGGCCGGTGATGGCGCCGCTGTAGGCGGGTACGAAGGAGACGGAGACGGTGCAGGAGGCGCCGGGAGCGAGACTAGCCCGGCAGTTGTTGGTCTGGGGAAAATCGAGACTGGCCGAGATGATGTTGAGGATGACGAGCGATTGTTCGGCGGTGTTTTTGATAGTGATGATTTGCGCGGGGCTTTGAGTGCCGACGGCTTGGCTCGGAAATGTAAGGCTTAGTGGCGTGAGCTTGGCGGCGTCCTGCACGTAGTCGATCGTGAGGGAAGCCGGTGCGCCGTTGACGGAAGTCGTGCCTGTGACAATGAGTCCACCGCCCGCGGTGTGGACTGCAGTGGGAGTTGCGGGCTGGTGGGAGGGTCCTTCGAAGGGTTGCTGCCAGAGGAGAATACCGTTGGGGTCATACTTCGAAACGGTTTGCCCAGCAACGTAAACGTCGCCAAAGGAGTTTACCGCGAGCAGACCAGAGTTTTGGACGGTCCATAGCTGGACGCCAGTGGGACTGAACTTTGTTAATCCAGCGCCTCCTGGAACGGGCGACACGAACACACTTCCGTCTGAGTTCGGCGCGATGCTCGAATTCCCAGCGAATGGGCCGCCCGTGGCAATAACATCCTGCCAGCCTCCACCAGCGCCCTTAAATTCCGCCATCATGGGTTGCGCATTCTCGGCCGGAATGGTGGGGGTACTGCCAGCAACGTAGGAATTGCCATGGGCGTCAGTTTGGATGGCATTGGAAAATCCACCGGCAGCTGTGGTGCTTAGCAAAACTCCGTTTGCGTTATATTCGTAGATATAACTTCGGTTGTCCGTCCCCGTGACCACGACTTCCGTTACCGCCCAATAGACATTTTCCTGTGTGTCTATGGCAATGTTAACTGAACCAATCGCGTTAAAATTGTCGACGGATTGTGTCCACGCCTGCGCGCCATTGGAATCGTATTTGATGGCAATTGCCGAAGCCTGACCGGTGGTATCTTCGAACGAAGAGGTGCCCCCCACATATGCGTTTCCCGCGGCGCTCACCGCGATCTTTGCCGGATGTTTTGGCCATCATCGGGCCTAAAGAAATAATCGACCCACTGGCGGACTCCATTCGTATTGTATTTGGCGGTTGCGAATTCGAGACCACCATTTTGAGTGGCCATAGAGCCCAATGCATACGCGTTACCGGCCGCATCCACGGCAATCGCTACACCTTGTGAGGGATGGATCGCATCGCCTAGCCAAGCTTTCCATAGAAGATGTCCGTCCGCGTCGAACTTAATCGTCAGCATTTCGTGATGGGAGCTGGAACCGCTGGTGATATTTGCAAAACCCGTGATGTACGTGTTTCCCGAAGAATCCGTCGCCATGGGTTTAACAGGATACTGATTTCCGACCTCGTCGAACACGACATCGCTGGTTGTAAAGTTGTTGAGAGTTGCCGTCCAGCGTTGGAACACTTGGGTCTGCGCAGATGTGAAAATTGGGGTGAAGGCGAAAATAGACAGGAATAAGGCAAGCCTCAGAGCGGCACGTTGGAGGAGATGTTGTTGCGCGAAGTGCGCAGAATGAAGCGCGCGGAACTGGATGCTGTTCATGTGGTTCTCCCTGAGGCTGGCGCAGGGCCGCTGATTTCAGAAAGGTAAGCAGCGATACGCGAGTCGGGCAGCCGAGGTTGATTGATCTGCGAGGCGGCGAGCGACAGCTGTGAGCATGGAGCGAGCGGGAATGGGAGTCAATACGGGCAATCAAGTAGGAAGAGTCTAGGGGATGTAGAAAAAGAAAGAGGACGCGATGAATCGCGCCCCTACAAGGGAGTAGCGCGGGATTAGTAGCGCCAGCTCGTGGTGTCGGCGCCTGGGGGCGCGGTCTTCAGCATGTGAGACTCGGATTCTCGCAGGACGCGTTGGGTGAAGGTGAGGCCGCCTTCGCGGGTAGTGCTGCCTGGGGGGCCTGTGTAGCAGTGGGGTTGGTCGACACCGTAGTCGAAGGTGGCGTCGGAGTGAGGCGCAGTCGTGGATTCCAGGGCGGATTGCATTAGGTGTACGGCGCCATCGAGGAAGAAGGTGTCGGCGGTGCCGACCATCACGTGGAGTTTGCCTTGGAGTTTGGGGCCGAGCGTTTTCCAGTCGCGTTGCATGATGGCGGTCAGGTCGTAGTGTTCGCGCCAGTAGGCGGCGACATCTTTATTGATGACGCCGGTTCGCTGGTTCCAGATTTCGGCGGGGTAGCCATCGGGGCCGGCAGGGCTGAAGACCGCTTGCCAGATGTCCCACTGTTCGCCGGAGCGGCCATGAGTGCCCAGGACTAGTTCCCAGCGATTAGTGCCTTCGGTGGTGGCCAGGATGATGCCGGGCGGAGTTCGCATCTCGGACTGGGCGATGCGGCCAAAGGGGCCGATGGTCCAGTAGGCGTTGGGATCGTCGTAGACGTTGACGGTCTGGTAGGCGTGGAAGTCGACGGGATCGGGGCAGGCTCCCCAGGCGCCGTTGAAGTCGTCGGGGTAGAAGATTTGCGTGGCTAGAGTTTCCCAGCCGCCCGTGGAACCGCCATAGACGGCGCGGGCCCAGCCCTGGCCGATGCCGCGGAATTGCTTTTCGATGGCGGGGATCAGTTCGCGATTGATGGCTTCGCCATAGGGGCCGACGTTGGCGGAGTCGACGGCGTAGGAATCGTCGTAGTA
The DNA here is from genome assembly GCA_963784015.1 of uncultured Acidobacteriota bacterium. Lineage (GTDB taxonomy): Bacteria > Acidobacteriota > Terriglobia > Acidiferrales > UBA7541 > Acidiferrum. Next base: position 93,828 of record CAWAPX010000003.1, on the reverse strand, counting down.
GGGATTGGCATGTTGAACGAGGAGGAGCAACATGCGGGGGAGCTTGCCGGTCGTCCAGTCCTGGTAAAACTTGTATTGAGTTTGGGCGCGTTCGAGTTGGTAGCCGGTCATGCCGGGGTCGGGAGGCGTGGTGCGGAAGCCGGTGAAGTCGTGGGGGAAATGGCCGTGGTCCAGGAGAAGAGGATAGTGGGCATTGGGGTGGGTCGACCAGCCTTCGGGAAGGACGACGATGGCGCCAAGATACATTGGACGGCCCCAGAATTTCGTGAGGGCCGGGCTTTGAATTCTGATGTGCTTGACCCATTCGGTATCTTTCGCGGGCTCGATGGGGGCGACGATTTTTGTCAGATGAATTTGGAAGACGGGGGCGTTTGCGGCGGCGGGATCGATGTGAATTTTTTCGGGGATGCTATAGAAATTGCCGGGCTTGGTGTCCCAGTGCTGGCCTTCGCCTTCGTCCATGGGGAGCTTTACGGTGTGGCCGTCGGCGCGGTGGAAGGTCGTGTATTTGTTGAAGACGCCCTGTACCCAATAATCGCCGACAGGGAGATCGCGAAAATTGGCGGTAGGGTAGCCGAGAGCGTCATCGGAGATGATGGCGTTTTGGCCGGGGGCGAGAGCATCGATGTCGGCGCCAAAAACTTGCTGGGAGTTCACTTCTACCTCGAGAATTTGGGTGCGGGGCTCGGGTTCATTTTTTGTGGCGATGACGACGTAGACGCGGCCGTCTAGCGGAGTGGAGCTTAGTTTCGAATCAAAAGAGATAGCGAAGCGAGGCTGCGCGGCGGAATTTTTTGTCGGCGGGGTTTGTGGAGCTGACATCAGAAATGTAGGTGCAACGGCGAACAACGTGAGGCAGACCAAGGCATGGGCCAGAAACTTGCCGACGACTTTACACGAGACGCTGCAAGTTTTTTGTGAAACAAGAGGCATCTGAATTTTCCTTAGTAAAATTAGAGTGGCATTGACGGGAGCCGCGCCATTGTAGCCGAGTGTTCAGAGAATGTCTGCGTCGGGCTGGTGTGCGCGTACGCAAGAAAGGAGCGTGGCTGAAGCCACGCTCCCATCAGACGCTAGAACAGACAAGTCGCAGAGAATAGAACCGCCAGTGGAGATCAGGCTGCGGCTGCGGCGGTTTTCTTGGTGGTTTTGCGGCTCTTCTGGAGAATTTCGCGTTCGGCGCGCACCCAGTCTTCGAGGGGGTTGCCGGGAGCGCCGTTTCGCTCGAGATAAATCTCGTAGGCTCGTAACTCAATCTTCCGCTCAGGGGAAAGCTTCTTAGTAGAGGGGGATTTGCTTTTCGCCGTTGAACCATTTCCGTTTGTTCTTGCCATAAGCTCCTCGTTCAGGCCGTGACCCGCGGCCTTGATTCCAACCTTTCGAGAAATGCCGGCCGCGCGCGGCCAGATCGCTGATTTAGAATCGTCTTCCAATTGAGAGACGCGGTTCAAAAAACAACCCCTCTATTATGAGAGCGAACGCGCCGGGAAGGGTAAACGAAATTTGGATGGAGCGTATCGAATTCCGCAATAATGGTACTCGTGATGGGGCCAGCCGCGAGAATGAGATCCTGCTCACATCCACGTGCGCGGTTGCTACGTAAAGTCCTATGGAGGCGGCGACGCGGCACGGGGAAGCTGCTTGTAGCGTGTCGGCAGCCGGGGTAAGCTGTGGCTGCTTCTGGGAAGATCGAGAAGAGAGCTGCCGCAGGGCTTCGCGGCCTCTCGCCTGCGCTACATTTTGGTTTATACACGACAAAACTGAGGGAGGGGCGACAATGAGGAAATTTGGCGTAGTGATGGCGGGGCTGCTGGCGTGTGGAGCGGCGTGTGCGGGGCAGGATGCCGCGCCGACAGGACCGGTGGCGAATCCGGTGACGACGATGGTGAAGAGCCAGTTGACGCGGTATGAGAAAAATATGGTGGCAGCGGCGGATTCGATGCCCGCGGAGAAATATGGATTTAAGCCGACGGCGGAAATGAATTCGTTCGGGCACGTGGTGATGCACATCGCGCAATCGAATTATTTCTTGTGCGGGAAGATTTCGGGACAGGCGGCACCGGAGTTCAAGCTGACGGACGCGGATGGGAAGGACAAGCTGGTGGCGGGGTTGAAGGCTTCGTTTGAGTTCTGTTCGACCGCGCTGGCCGGGGTGGACGATTCGAAGCTGAGCGATCCGCTGACTTTGTTCGGGAACCGGCAGACGTCGAGGGCAGGGGCGCTGATCATCTTGAGCGACGACTGGTATGACCATTATGCAGGTCAGGCGATTTATTTACGGTTGAACGGGATTTTGCCACCGACGGCCCAGCCGGCGCCAGCAAAGTAATTAGCACGGATAAGTTCCAGCAAGCCTCTCATTCGCGGTAGAGAAATCGCAGCTAACATCTCAATGTGAAACGGGGCATTGGGAGTGACTTGAGAAAGCTGCGCTGGCTAAAGGTGCTGCCGCTGGCCGAAGGCGTTTGGACAGGATCTGTCTGCACGGCATAAACATATTATTTTCAATAACTTAAAATAAGGCTGAGAGGATGCTTTGCGCCGGTGGAACTCGACCGGAAAAAACACAAAGGGTTGGTAGCAAGCCTGCAACATTAGTGCGGCAAAAGGGAGTGGCTAAGGTGTTGGTGGTCCCTGAGCCAAGTCCCCGACAGCAGATTAAGGCCGCACGATGAATACACGTAACCGCAGGACTGGCAGTGCCGCAATATGCGGCTGCCTACTTTTTGCTCTGCTTGGCTTAATACCCGTCCGAGCCCAAGACAATGATCGCAAGGTAGTGAAAAGAGTGGAACCGCAGTATCCGGCCATCCTGAAGAGAAGGGGCATTGGCGGGACGGTGCGGCTGAAGGTCACAATTCATGCGGACGGGACCGTGAAGGATATTGAAGTGCTTGGCGGAAATCCGGCACTGGCTGATTCCGCGGAGAAAGCAGTGCGCCAGTGGCGATTTGCGCCTGGCGGTGAGGGCACGGTTTCGATGGCTGTTAACTTCGATCCGAGTTCCTCGATGATATAGGTAATACCTGAAAGAATTCCTCGCCAATGCTAACGGGACCTATTTCGGTTTAATGTAAACAAGTCCCGCCCATACCTCTCGGTTTTTCTACAACTAATTCTGAACAACGTTTGCGCGCCGTGTGGCGCGGTAGATACGTCAGACCTGGAGAACGTCGCCTTCGCGGGCGACGATTTCGTAGAGAACCGGGTTCACGAAGAAGCCCAGGACCAGGCGAGAGACAAGACCTGCAACGACCACAATGGCGAAGGGTTTTTGCGTGTCACTGCCGACGCCGGTGGACATGGCGGCAGGCAACAAGCCGAGGCAAGCCACTAGCGCGGTCATCATGATGGGGCGAAGGCGGAGGAGCGAGGCTTCGAGCGTGGCGTCGCGGACGCTTTTGCCTTCGAGACGAAGCTTGTTGATGTAGCTGACGAGAATGACGGCGGTTTCGACGGAAACTCCGAGCAGGGCGAGCAAACCAAGGATGCTCGATACGCTGATGGGCGTGTGCGTGAGCTTGAGCGCGATGAGCGCTCCAACAGGTTCGGTCAGGATGACGCCGAGAGCAATCGTAATGGGAAATTTGAAGTTCCCGTAGAGAGCGAAAAGAATCATGAAAATCAGCAGAAGCGCGAGAGGGCCAATCACCATGAACTGCGCCTTGGCTTCAAGAAGTTCACTGTATTCGCCGCCCCAATCGAGGTGATAGCCTTCGGGAAGCGTCACAGCTTTTTTGACGGCGGCTTGGCCGGCGTTGACGGTTCCTTCGAGATTGCGGCCTTCCACGGAAAACTGAATCCCAATGTAACGGGAATTGTTTTCACGATAGATGAAGGAAGCGCCAGAGTTTTCCTTGATGGTCGCGAGTTCAGATAGCGGAATCTGCTGGCCGGCCGGTGCGGGGACGAGTAGATCGCCGATCGCGCGGGCGCTGGACCGATATTGCGGCTCCATCCGAACGACAAGATCAAAAAGCTTTTCACCTTGAATGACCTGCGTGGCCGCTTGTCCGCCGATGGCGGCTTGCACTACGGCTTCGACGTCAGCAACGTTTATGCCGTAGCGGGCGATTTTAGCGCGGTCGGCGTCGATGATGAGATTAGGCTGGCCGAGCTCTCGAACGACAGTAAGTTCCTTGAAACCGGGAGTTTTGGCGAGAACGTTTCGAATCTCGACGGCCTTTTTCTCGAGAACGTTGAGATCAGAGCCGAAGACTTTGACGGCCAAGGAGGACTTGAGGCCGGTGAGTGCTTCGTCAACGGCGTCTTCTGCAGGCTGGGTAAAATTGAAAATCACGCCCGGGTAAGATGCGAGTTGTTTATCGAACTCGCGGCTGAGCTCTTCCTTCGTATGAATGGAGCCGCTTTTCCACGACGCGTCGTCGTAAGGTTTCAATCCAACATAAAATTCGCAGTTGAAAAAACCGGTCGGATCGGTGCCGTCATCCGTTCGGCCAAGCTCCGAGCCGACGACGGTGACTTGCGGGTATTTCGAGAGAATATTACGTACCTGCGGCGCGAATTTGGCCGAGTCTTCAAAAGAAATCGTGTAAGGCATGGTGGCGCGAAGCCAAAGAGCGCCCTCATCAAGATGCGGCAAGAATTCGCCGCCAATAAAGGGGAGGAGAAGCAGGCTCGCACCAAAGATGAGAGTGACGACAATTAGAGTTATAACCGGATGATCTAGGCACCACCCGAGCTGCTTGCCATATCCAGTTCGGACGCGCTCGAAAAGGCGATTGGGCTTTTCCTTGACGCCATTTTTGAACCAGTAGGAGGCGAGGACGGGAACTAATGTGAGCGTGAGGACGAGTGCACCGACGAGAGCGAAGGCCATGGTGTCCGCCATGGGATGGAAAAGCCTTCCGGCGGGACCGGTGAGAGCATAAATGGGAAGGTAACCGGCGATAATGACGGCGACCGAGTAAAAGATGGGGCGGTCGACATCGCGAGCCGCGGCAAGGATAACGTCGTTGATTTTGTATTCCTGGCCATGACGCAAGCTGAGCTCGCGGTAGATGTTTTCCACCATGACGATGGTGCCGTCAATGATGATGCCGAAGTCGATGGCTCCAATGGAGAGAAGGTTGGCGGCTTCGCCGGTGGCGTGAAGAAAGATGAAGGCGAAGAGAAGAGCGAGAGGAACGGTGAGCGCGGTAATGACAGCGGCGCGAATGCTTACGAGGAAAAATATGAGGACAATGAGAACGAGCACCATGCCGCGTACGAGATTCCATTCGACGGTGTCGGTCGTAACTTTGACGAGATCGCTTCGGTCGTAGTACGGGCGGACTTTGACGTCGGGCGGAAGAAGATCGCGATTGATCTCGATCGTTTTTTTCTCGACCCCTTGGAGAACATTTTGCGTCTGCTCGCCGCGACGCATGAGGATGACGCCTTCGACGGCGTCATCATTGTTTTTCCCTTTGTCCTGAAAGCCGAAAATACCAAGGCGTGGAGCATTGCCGATAACCACACGGCCGATGTCTTTCACGCGAATGGGGGCGCCGTTGCCGCTCCCAACGACGATTTCACCAATATCTTCCGTCGTTTTAACAAGGCCGAGGCCGCGGACATAGTAAAACTGGCCACCCTGCGAATAGAAGCCGCCGCCGGTGTTGGCATTGTTCGCTGTGAGGGCGTTGAGAACTTGCACGACCGGCAAATGGTAGTTATAGAGTTTCACGGGGTCGAGCAGGACGTGATACTCCATCGTAGGACCGCCGAAACCGGAATCATCAGCGACGCCAGGAACGCTGCGATAGGCACGCTCAATGATCCAGGCCTCGAAGGTGTGAAGCTCCATCGGAGAACGATCGGGGCTTTCAATGACGTAGCGGTACACGAGACCGCTGGGGCTAAAGAGCGGAGCCATCGTGGGCGTAACGCCAGTGGGAAGGGTGGCGTCACTAAGACGCTGGAAAACAACTTGGCGCGCGAAATAGGCGTCGGTGCTGTCTTCGAAAGTGAGAATGACGTCCGAGAGACCATAGAGCGAAATCGAACGCATCACCTTGAGGTTTGGTGTGCCATTCATGGCGAGCTCTAGAGGAAGAGTAGTCAGGCGCTCGACCTCTTCGGCAGCATGGCCAGGCCATTGGGTGATCAACTCAACCATGGGCGGAGAAAGATCCGGATAGGCGTCGACGGGCATGCGGCGGAAAGATTCGGCGCCCGCAATGACGATCAACAGCGTGATGATAATTATGAGGAAGCGCTGGCGCAGGGCAAATTGGACAATGTGATGGATCATGGTGATTTCTCTCTGCCGCGTCTCCCCTTTAGTGCTCTAAAGAATTTTTGAATTGCAGAAACAGGCTGCCGTCGCCAACAACGCGCTCGCCTTCCTTCACACCACCTGCAATCTGCGTTCGGCCGCCATTGCTGTCTCCGAGCTGGACCAAGCGACGCGCAAACTCGTTTTGTTTCGTGGATGATTGGACGTAGACAAAGGGCTGATTTTCGTTGTCGCGCAGCACGGCAGCATCCGGAACTGTCAGGGCATTAGCGATAGCGCCGGCATTAACCGTTGCAGTGACATACATGTCTTTCTTGAGCTTATCGCCGGGATTTTCCGTGACGATGCGCGCCTGAAGCGTGCGTGTGTTGGGATCGAGCGCCGGAGCGATATAGGAAATGCGCCCGTGAAATGTGTCGGGATAGGCGTCAGTGTTGATGTTTACGCCGTCTCCGGACCGCACATAGGCGACGTCGCCTTGGTAGACATTGACGAGCACCCAGACAGTGCTCATGTCTGAAATGGTGAAGACTTGCGTTGTGCCCGCCTGGAGCAATTGACCGGGGCCGACGAGGCGTTCGACAATTTCTCCGCCGACAGGCGCTAGAACAGGAACTTCAGAAGTGGTTTTTGGAGCATTTTTTTCGAGTGCTGCAAGGTCGGTGATACCCAGGACACGAAGAGCGTCTTCGCTGGCCTGAAGATCCGCCTGAGCCTGCATGCGCGTGGATTCAGCGTTCTGAAAATCAGCCTCGGCAATGGCTCCATGACTGAGGAGATCTTGCGCACGGATGAAGAACTTGTCGGCGAGAATAAATGCAGTGTGAGCTTTCAGGTATGCGGAGCGGGCCGCCGAGTAATCTGGGCTATTGACTGTGAGAAGCGGCTGGCCAACGTGTACGTTTTCGCCGGGTGTAGCGAGAATTTCACGAACGGGTCCACCGATGGCGGCGAAGACCGGCGTGGTCTTGAAAGCATTGTAGGCCACAGCGCCGGTGAGTCGCAGCACTCGCGGGAGGGGAGCTTTTTCGACGGACACCACTTGTACGTGCGCCAGCTGATCTTGAGGAACAGTGAAAAGCTCAGCGGATTCTTCTTTCGACTCGCTCGCCGAGTAGGAAGTCATCTTGGACTCGGAACCGCCTGAGCTGCACCCGGCGAGCGAAGAAATCAGAACGCCTGCGGTCAAGAAAATGGCTGGAACAATAAAGACACGAAACTGGGTTTTGAAATTCATGGCAGATTCCTCGTTCCTACGGCTTGGCGCATCTGTTCGAGCGCCGTCATATAGCTGGCAAGCGCCTGGCGGTACGCAAGCTGGTTGGCGCGGTAGGTGCGCTCTGAATCTAGAAAATCGAGCAAGCTGGCTGCACCTTTTCGGTAAGCGTACTCGGTGATATCACGCGATTTCTGGGCTTGGTCGACGAAACCACCTCGGTAAAGCTGAATAATTTGATCGTTGGAGTGCAAAGCTTCGTAGGCGTCTACGACGTCTGTGAGAACTTGCTGGGCGGCTTCACTTTGCAGTTCCTGGAATTGGGTGATGGCGTAACGGGTGCGGGCGATCTCGCCCTGATTGCGATCGAAAATGGGAAGATCGATATTGAAATAGAACGCTCCGCTGTTCTGGCCATTGGTGTGGGTGTAATCAAACGCGACATTCAAGTCGCGCTTGCCGTTGGCCTCCGCCAGTGACTCCTGGCTATGGGCAGCCGTTACGCCCAATTGAGCGGCCTGCAGGTCGGGACGAGTACGAAGAGCCAGCGCTTTGAAATCGTCCATGTTTCCATGAACTGGCTGGTAATCGAGTGATCCCTCAACATCAAAATCATCGGGAACGGATTCGAATCCCAGGAATTGGCGAAGAGCGGCAAGCGCCTGGACCTTAGAAAGTTTGGCTGTGAAAACATCCGACTGGAATTGCAGCAATTGCAATTTGATTTTCAGCAGGTCCCCTTCGCTCATATCGCCTGCTTTAAAACGGGACTCGCTAATATCCACTGTCTTCTGAAAACTGTCGAAGTCCTGCTGGGCGAGATCGAGGGTGGATTGCGCCAGCAAAACGTTGATGAATTGCTGAGAAAGGTTGAAGGTGAGCTGGCGTTCGTTGTCCGTCACTTGAGCGCGCGTTACGGCGGTCGCGTCCTTCGCAGCCTGATAGCGGCGCTTGCGCTTCCCGCCGCGTTCAAAGAGGTACCCGATGCCCAAATCGAACTGCGCCTGGTTCGCCAAATAGGTCGTGTTGAATTCGCCCGGATTAAATAACGGGAAAAATTGGGTATCGAAAGACAAGGTGGGATTAGGACGGAGATTGGCAGTAATTTCCTGCGCCTGATTTTGAAGGATGGTCGATTGCGCAGCGAGCAGCGCGTGATTGTGCTGCAAAGCGAGGCGAATCGCTTCTTCGAGAGTGATGCGCGCGGGAGCGGTTTGGCTGGTGTCCGCTCGCGGCGGGGCAGCCTGTGCGGGAACTGCGGACGCAGCAGGTGTGGGATTTTGCTGAGCCGGCAGGCAAATAGGCAAGGCCAAAAGCGCCGTCGCCAATGCCGTTCCTTTCCTCATGTTAATACTCCTCAAGAGTCCCATGCGATAGGGACAAATCGATGCAGTTATGAAGGGACGAACAAAATGGAAGAGATGCGGAGAACTACAGAGCTGGAGGCGCGCGAGGAGAGGTGGAACGCTGAACTTCTACAGATGGAGAGAGCAGGGTGATGAAAACTTCGAGCCGGTTCACAACTGGAACCACTGCCAGATCGGGAGCTTGAGTCGTGACGGCAGAACCTGCCGTGGAACAAAGTTGACAGGGATGCGAACCGCTAGGCCCTGAATTTAGATCGGCGCAAAAGTGGAACTGGGCCGCCAGGAAGATGATTCCGAGCAGCAAAGCGCACAATCGTGCCTTATTGGGGTTAGCGAACATCTTTCTACTAAGACGAAGCTTAGGCTGGAATGGTTGCGGGGTCAAGCAACGGATGTCGGCTAGGAGCACCTTTTTGCACCAAAGCCTCTGCCTCCTGCGTCTAAGGTGCTAGGCTGGATAGAGCTTTATGCGCCCAGGTAGGACCATCTTTGGACGGACATTCGCTAGCCGAGCGCTGGCAGTCCTGGCTTGCGCCGTTTTGCTGTATTTTGCCGCAGGCGGCAGCCTTCTCCACCATCACACGGGTGGTCCAGAAACCGCTTGCCACATCTGCCAGTCGCTGCACATGCCCGTGCTGGCCGCGGCTGCGCTTGACCTCGTCGCCGCTCCCGAGCTAATCGCCCGCCGCACGTCGCTTCCCCAGCAAGCTACGCCCAGCAATACATTTTCTCTGCACCGCGCGTCTCGAGCGCCTCCTTCCGCTTAGTTTTCTTCTCCTGCTAGTGAATCTCCTGACTGCGCGCTGACCTTTATCAATTGGGGCAGCGCCACCGCCGTTTTCCAGGCGGTCTCTATCCACAAATACATAACCCGCAAAGGGATGGAGAAAAAATGTTAAAGCACTTGGGGAGTTACTCGATTTTGGCATTGGTGTTGTTGTTTTCGGCGGCGCCCGGCTGGGCACAAGGGGGAAGTTCGGGATCGATGGAAGGAGTGGTGAAGGATTCCTCGGGGGCGGTGGTGGCAGGCGCGACAGTGGAAATTTCCTACTCGGTCAGCGGCTACAGTCGTATGACGACAACTGGAGGCGACGGGGCTTTTCGTTTCACGAACGTGCCATTTAACACCTACCACATGGTCGTCAGCGCGCCGGGATTCGCAAGCCATACGGAGGACGTGGATGTGCGGTCCGCGGTTCCCGCGAAGGTGGAGATCAGTCTGAAAGTTGGCAGCGCCGCCACAACGACCGTCACGGTGGAAGCAAACGGCGGAGATCTTGTGGAGAATGAGTCCACGTTTCACACCGACGTGGATCGTGGACTGTTCGACAAGCTACCGCTGGAGAGCTCTTCGTCTTCGGTAAGTTCGTTGGTCACGCTATCGACTCCCGGTGTAGCCGCCGATTCGAACGGGCTTTTTCACGGACTCGGGGACCATGCCTCCAACTCGTTTTCCGTGGACGGCCAGCCCATCACGGATCAGCAAAGCAAAGTGTTCTCGAATCAAATTCCTTCGGATTCGATCCAATCCCTCGAAGTGATTTCCGGTGCGCCGCCAGCCGAGTTTGGAGGCAAGACGAGCCTGGTCATTGTGGTGACTACGCGTTCAGGCATGGGTGTGAATCCGCCTCATGGGCAGGTGACAACTTCCTACGGTTCCTTTGGGACGGCGAACGCGGGATTCGATTTGGCTTACGGCGGGGACAATTGGGGCAACTACATTTCCGCCAACGGACTGAACACCGCGCGGTTTCTCGATGGACCGGAAGTCGGCGTAATGCACGACCGCGGCAATGAGGAGAATTTTTTCGATCGTGTCGACTTCAAGCTTTCGCAAGCGGACACGCTCAATTTCAATTTCGGTTACAGCCGGTCCTGGTTCCAGACACCGAATTCGTACGACGCGCAAAATGCAACGGGTTGGACTTTTCTCTCTGCAACTCCTATCTGCCCCGCCGGACAAACAGGTTCCTGCGGAGGCCTCGGACCAAATGGCCAGCCGGTGGGTCCTCAGGACCAACGATCCAAAATCGGAACCTTCAATATCGCGCCCTCGTGGACCCGTCTGATCAATTCAAGAACTGTCTTCACACTGGGCGCTTTCGTACGCCGAGATCAATACAACTACTACCCGAGCGGGAACCCCTTCGCCGATCAGTCTCCTGATCTGCAGCTGAACACAGTTGCTCAAAATCGCACCCTGACGAATGCCGGGATTCGCGCCGTCCTTTCCTACGTTAAGGGAATCAACAATGTGAAGGCTGGATTCACCTTCGAGAACACTGCGCTTTCGGAAAACGACAAATTCGGAATCGTCGATCCGACGGTGAACGCGGTTTGTTTGAACCTCGCGGCCCTGAGTCCTGATACCAACCCGGCACTGACCGACCCCACGCAATGCACAGCAGGCGCGGGGCTAGTTGCCAACAGTGGGCAGGGATCGGTAGCGGCCTTCATCCCCTTGCTAGGCTGCTACGACTTAACTCGAACAGCGCCTCTGCCAGCATCTGACGGCTGCCCCGTAGGACAAACTACCAGCGGGCTGTACACCTTTAACGGGACCACCAACATTAAGGAAACGGCGCTGTATGTCCAGGACGTGGTAACAATAAAAAACTTAAGCCTGAACCTAGGAATACGCGGTGATATTTACCGTGGCATAGCCAGCGCCCAACAACTGGAGCCTCGCGTGGGCATCGCCTACAACATCAAGCCCACCAGCACAGTGCTGCGGCTTTCCTATGCCCGAACGATGGAAACTCCGTTCAACGAAAACCTAATTCTTGCCAGCACGGGTTGTAACGATCCGGTGATTTTCGACCTGCAGTCTTCGGTAGCCGGTGGTCAGTGCGTTTCGTCAACGGTCCCACCGCTAAGCCCCGGTCACCGCAATGAGTTCCATGCCGGATTTGAGCAAGCCTTCAAAAAGTACCTGGTCGTTGACGCCGAATACATCTGGAAGTACACGCACGAAGCATTCGACTTCAGCGTGCTGGGCAACACCCCAATTACGTATCCGATCGAATGGGCCAGTTCGAAGATTCCCGGCTATGCAATCCGCGCTTCCGTGCCGGACTTCCACGGCTTTACCGCGTTCGTGGTGATGTCCAGCGTGGCGGCGCGTTTCTTCACCCCGCAGATCAGCGGCATTGGCGCCACGCCTGCTACGCCCGGCGGACCCTCTGTATTTCGCATCGATCATGACGAGGAGTTCAACCAGACGACTCACTTGCAATATCAACCCTGGAAGCGCGGGCCGTGGGTTGGTTTCAACTGGCGCTACGATAGCGGCCTTGTGGCCGGTCCGGTTCCGTGCTTCGGAGGCGAGTCTTGCGCAAACGGACCGGATGGCGGCGGTCCCAATAATCTCATAGACGTTTCGGGAATAACTCCCGATCAACAGTTCCAGGCGGGGCTCTTCTGCGGGACTGTGTTTGCGACACCCACAACGCCTATCAGTTCAACTTTTGGCGCGAATCTCTGTCCGGCATCCAGTTATGGCTCCAAGTACATATCAGTTCCTGCGCCCGGGACAGAGAACGATGACCACAATCCGCCGCGCATTGCGCCGCGCAATTTGTTCGACGTATCGGTGGGCGAAGACAACCTCTTCCGTGGTGATCGTTACAAGTGGAGCTTGCGACTGACAGCCATCAACGTGACCAACAAAGTGGCTCTTTATAACTTTCTATCTACCTTCAGCGGAACTCACTACGTGACTCCACGTGCGCTGACGGCGGAGTTGGGATTCCATTTCTAAATGGATTGGAATGAGCAGCTTTCACTCTTGACCCAGGAAATCGCGACGGTCAAACCAATGGCGGAAAATACCACGACTGGGAAAAACGGGGGATTCCTTGGGAATCCTCTTGCGACTCGGGAGAAATCTGGCCGGGGCTATGTGAGCGTCAGGGAATGGCAGGCAGAGCTTTCCATTTCGCGGCTCTTTCGAACCAGCATAAGACTGCAAACAGCCTTCGATCGCTGTTTCAGCAAATTCGGAATGACGGCGCAGGAAGCAGCCGTGCTCGTGCATTGCGCGGAAGAAAGAGAAACCTCCGCCGGGAAACTGGCCAAGGCCATGGGCCGGGACAAGGGCAAGATCACGAGGTTCGTGGACCGGCTTGAGGCGAGCGGGTTTCTTAAGCGCAAAAGTGATCCCCGCGATCACCGGCTCTTCATCATCAAGGCTACGAGCAAGGGGCGGCGAGTTGTTCCACACCTGAAGACAAGGTTCGAGGAAGTTCGCAGCCAATTCTTCGAGGGAGTCCTGAACGTCGATATCGACAAGCTGGAGACCCTTCTCTCTCAGTTGCATGCAAACGCCGAGCGGCTTTGTGAAATGAAGGCTCCCAAAGACGCTCACGGGTAAGAGACTCCTCGGCGGACATTTTCTGTTGTCGATGCATCTAAATGCGACGAGCGTGGTCGTCCGATCGATCGCACAAATCACTGGCCAATGATTGCGGCGGATTGGCGTGTTAGCCGAGGGTGCTGTCTGGTGCCCGCGTGCAAGATCATTCAGAAACCGGCTGTACGGTAGCCAGGGCAGGCCTTTATGAAGAGAGGAACTCTGGCTTTCATTTATGGGAACATATCCGTGTGGCTTGCTGTGAACCGGGGAGTTGTAAGCAAAAGCCGTAGCGTTTGTGCGAATTGCGCGAAGGCCGCGTCAATTTACACCAAGAATGGGGAAAAGAGACTAGGCTAAGATTGCATTCAGATTCGTGGAGTTGGAGATTGAGGCACACCGTGCCCTCGCCGGGCTTTCTGTTTCGGCACTTCAAATTGACAATAAGAGGTTGTCGTCTGGCTGGACGAAGGCGCAAGCGCCGCTCGAGAATCCGACTGACGGACTCAGACTAAAGAAAGAGCTCGCTGTTCAACAGAGTTACCATCGTCCCGACCATGAAATTATTTTGGAAGACAATACTCAGTTTTTCAGCAAATCTCGTCTCCACTGACAGTCCATTGCAGCGGCTCACGCAGAGCTTGGCAAGATGTTTCGCTTGGCTATTAATGGTGGCAATTGCGGTTTTCCCGGCATTTGGACAGGGCACGCGCGCTTCCGCTGAGAAGACGCAGACCGGTTCCATTCACGGCACCATATCCACGGCGCAAGAAAACGCAGGGTCGGGCCTATCTGGCATCAGCGTAAAGCTGACCGCGGTACCGCCCGACGGAAACACTCTAAGTGCGGATACGGACGACGCGGGACGCTATGAGTTTAAGAGTCTGAAACCCGGATCCTATGCGATTTCGATCACGCAACCAGGGTTCAAGCCAGTAACTAAAACGGTTTCCTTAGCTCCAGGACAGGCTGCAGTTCAAGACATCAAGCTGGAACTAGAGGTAGTAACGGAAAAGGTCGAGGTTAAAGAACAAACTCAGGTCATCTCAACGGAGAGCGTTTCCAACCCGGAAGCCACCATAACTCACACCGATCTGGTTGCTCTGCCTACGCCGGAAGAAAAGATCCGGGAAGTGATCCCGATAACTCCGGGAGTCGTTAAAACAATGGACGGAAAACTTACGTTCAAGGGTGCCGATGAAAATCAGAGCCTCTTCCTCGTGAATTCCGCGCAGACCGCTGACCCGGTGACCGGAAGCTTTTCCATTGCTGTGCCCACAGATGCCGTGCAATCGTTCGCGGTCTATAAGACGCCCTATAACGCGGCCCTCGGAAGTTTCTCGGGCGGATTGACGACCATTGAGACCAAACCCCCGTCAGAGAAATGGAATTTCTATCTAAAGAATTTCGTGCCATCCATTCTTGGCAAGAACGGCTCGATTGTCGGCATCGCGCAAGCAACACCTGGCGTTGACTTCGGAGGACCGCTGATCGAGGGCAAACTCTTTTTCTCGGAAGTCTTCCAGTACGACATGAAAAAGACCACGGTTCGCGGACTGCCGTGGCCGGACGACATCACCAAGAAGCAAGGTTTTAACACTTTTACGACCGTCGAGTACATTCTTTCGCCCAAGCAAATCCTGACTCTCACAGTCAATGCTTTTCCTCTTAGGACGCGGTACGTGGGCATCAATGCTCTCGTTCCAGAGACGGCAGCGAACGACTTGAATCAAAAGGGCGTCGCCATACATTTGTCCGATAAGTACCAGCTGGATTCCGGAGCGATTTTCAGTGTGATTTCGCAGTACACGCGCTTTGACAGCAATGCTCACGGCGAAGGCCTGGATGACATGCTGATTACCCCGCAGGGCTGGGGCGGGAATTTTTTCAACCGGTGGTCAAGGAGAGGGAAACAGTTTCAATTGCTACCCAGTTATCAATTTGCGGATAGACACTGGCTGGGGAAGCACCAGATTCATGTGGGCGTGGATCTAAACTACCGTGCCTATGCCGGCGTGAACACGGCCAATCCAATTCAACTCCTCGAACAAGATGGCACGTTGGATGAGCAGATCAACTTTCTGCCTACGACGGCTCAGAGCACATCCGATACCGCCGTTGCCGAGTTCGTTCAGGACCATTGGATACTTAACTCGCACTGGACGGTCGACGCGGGGGCGCGCTTGTCTAGCGAGACCTCTGGCTGGTCCGCGGCTTTCGCGCCGCGCGTCGCTGTTGCGTACTCGCCGGGCAGCGACGGAAAAACAGTCATTCGAGCCGGAGCAGGCTTGTTCTATAGCATGCTGCCTCTGCTGGCATCCGACTTTGACGTGAACCCCACTCGCGTGGTGAGTCTTTTTGATCCCACAGGCCAATTGATCGCTCCGCCTGTAACCTACACCAACGCTTATGTGGGTGGTGTGAATCCCTTGAACACCGGCATTTTGCCGCAGGGGCCGGGTACAACGCCGCGCAATTTCACGTGGAATGTCGAAGGGGATCGCGAGTTGCGGAGAAACGTAGTCTTGCGGGTCGGCTACATCGACAGCCATACGACCTACTTATTTCTCGTCAATCCCTTCACGGGCGCGCCGGGCCAGAACTCGTTCCTCGGTCTCACCAACACAGGTTCTTCTCATTATCGCGAAATAGAAAGTACCGTGCGATTCACCATTAAGGAACACAACGAGGTGAACGCGTCTTATATATGGAGCCGCTCGCAAGGCGATTTGAACAACCTTTCCGATGTAGCGATTCCGTTCCTGGAACCAGTTATCCGGCCCAACGTCTACGGTGTTCTGCCTTCTGATGTTCCCCAACGAATGGTCACCTGGGGTGTTTTCTCTTTGCCTAAGAAGTTCGTACTCAGTCCCATCCTCGACGTGCATTCCGGTTACGACTATTCGAACGTAGACGTCCTCCAGAACTACGTCGGCACGCCAAACGGGCAGCGCTTTGCCACTTATCTCTCATTGGATCTGAAAATCTACCGCGTCTTCAAGGTTCCTTTTCTTGGGGCGAAGAGCGGCAAAATCCACCACATTCGCCTTGGGTTCTATTCGCTCAACATCACCAACCACGGCAACTTCAACGCCGTCTACAACAACGTGACAGCTCCAAACTTCGGCCAGTTTGTCGGCTTCCTGGACCGCCGCGACGGCGCCGTTATCGATTTCATCGACTAGACTGTTCCCAACGAATTCCATGGACGCGGGGATTTGCCCCACCGACCGATTGGTGCAAATACGTTCGGGTTTGAGACTACTTTGGCGGGCACAGCCGCCTTCGCCTTTCTTTGAACAGGCATCCTGCTAGAATATGAACCGGAGCGGTTCTTCGAAGCAGGTGAGGGAGCGAAAGCTGTTTGAACCAATGACGAATCTCTGAGGTGCTGCGGATAGACAGCCTGTGTGCACGGCCTGTCCCGCTGGCAGGTCTTTATCGCTAAGTTGATGCAAGCGAATCGAGACGCGCGAGCGGGGCAGGAAAGCCTAACGGTTGGCTCGTGGCGCCCACCTAATTCAGAGGTTCACGGCCTAGCTCCCCACGGCCAAGCAGTCCGCTCTATTTTTGTGGAAGCTATCTCATAAATAGTCTTTTGCGATAAATAATCTTCTGGGAGAAATATTCTTCTGGGAGAAATGGTCTTCCGGGAGGGCACGGCTTCAGCCGTGCCGAAAAACGCCCAGGAAAAGATAGGCTTTAGCCCCTGCGGTTCGATTTATGAAATAGGTTCTATCAACGGACTTTCAAAACGCATGCGCATACTTTTCATCGGAGACATCGTCGGTTCCCCGGGGCGGCAGATTGTCCGCGACCGCCTTGCGGATATCGTTGCGCAGCGCCAGATCGACTTGGTCATCGCCAACGGCGAGAATTCCGCTTCGGGCTTCGGGATTACCCCGCGGCTGGCGGAGGAACTCCTCGGCCTGGGGATTGAAGTCTTGACGGGCGGCAACCACAGTTGGGACCGCAAAGAAATCACCGAGTTCATGCCGCACGAACCGCGTCTGCTGCGCCCGGCCAACTTTCCCGATGGGAATGTAGGCAGCGGGCTCTATGTCGGCACCGCCAAGAATGGCATCAAGTACGCCGTGCTCAACCTGCAAGGGCGCGTTTTCATGACGCCGATCGACGATCCGTTTCGCAAAGCCGACAGCGAGCTGGCCAAAGTGCCGCCCGATGTCGCATTCGTTTTCGTCGATATGCACGCGGAGACCACCAGCGAGAAGATAGCGATGGGCTGGTACCTCGACGGGCGCGTCACCGCTATCGTGGGAACCCACACGCACGTAACAACCGCTGACGAGCACGTTCTGCCCGGAGGCACGGCCTACATCACGGACGTAGGCATGAGCGGCCCACACGGCGGCGTGATCGGCATGGACCGCGGCGGCATTATCAAAAAGTTTCTCAATGGATTGCCCGCCCGCTTCGAAGTGGCGAGCGGCGACATCCAAATGAACTGCGTCCTAATCGAAACCGACGACGAAGGCCCACGCAACGCGGCCGGCCGCCTCCGAGCGCGCTCAATCGAGCGCGTGCGCCTACGCATCGATTAACTTTGGAGTGCGGCAGCTCTGCTGCCGCTTTTGACACCTATATCGCAACGCCCTCGACGGGCCCCAAAGAGCGGCAGCAAAGCTGCCGCACTCCGAGAAAGTGAAAGAAGGACGCGCTGCCTTCGAGGCTCAGGGCCGAAGCAAAGCGCGCCTCTACAAAGGCAATGATCCGAGCCCCGCCCCACTCGGAAGCGTCGGCTTGAGCTTCCCGGCCGCAAGCAGTTCGAGCGCCTCGAAGCGGCCTCTGAGTTCCGCCGCGCCCAACCGGTGCTCGCGAAACAACCAGCGCAGATATTCCTCAGCGGGCCGCTCCCCTTTCTGCGCGTTGCATTCCATGCACGCCGAGACCAGATTGCGGTACGAATTGCACCCCACTCGCGCCCGTGGCACGACATGGTCGAGGCACTCCAGCCGTGAGGGGATTCGCCGCAAGCAATAGAAGCACCGCCCACGCTCCCGCGCGTGAATGGTCCTGCGGAGTTCAATTGTCTTCACAAAATCCACCTGCTCGATGTCCGAGCGGTCAACCCGCGCCGCCTCGCGTGCCCGTGCCGCCGCTCTGGCCTGCACACGCACGCCGCGAACCTCTTCGGGCAAGCGCACCTCCGCCACATGGCCTTGCTTGCTCCGTTCCACCAGCCGCAAAACGCCGCACGCAGCCAGCCGCCGAACCGCGTCGCGCGTCGGGCACGTAGAAAGGTTGATATTCTGCGCCAGCCACGGAATCGAAAAACGCAGCCTACGCTTTCCTTCCAGGTGGCTATGTCGCAACAAGTGCATATACACCACGTGGTCGATCACCCCCAGCCGCAGCCGTGGCACCACCACATCCTCCACCTGCTTCCACAGCAACTTCGCGTCGATTTCTCTTTGCGCGACGAGACCTCCTCTCTCCTCAGTCTCTCTTCGCTGTCGACTGTTAACTGTGGACTGTCGACCGCGGGAGGGTTCAGACACACCTATCCCATTGCGTTTACTGTTTTTCATGATCGGATATCCTGTAGGCGTTTGAGTAGCGCTTCTTCGACGGAGTGCGGCAGCTCTGCTGCCGCCTCCGTCATCGCGCTGTGTAGAGGCGCGCTTCAGCGCGTCCTTCTTACACCCAAAAACACACTAACCCCTGCATTTTCAATACGGGGAAAACCGCAAGGAGGGCCTAAAAACAAAAAAGAGAATCACGCCTCAAGGACGGGTGGCCCGGAATCTAAGTTATGCGGAGGGTGCCCCGTCCTCGGTTTTTGAGGGCGGGTCTTGCGTTTGGGTTCTCTCTAGTCGATCACTAAATCCATCGGAAGCAGTCCTTTCCCGTCCTGAAAGTAGAAACTCCAGCTACTCCATGGCCAATCCTTCGGGTGCTGCACCAAGCCCCGAATTACCGGGTTGGCGTGCATGTAGTTCAATTTCTCTTTCACTTTTCCCGAACGGTAGACATTGAAGTCATAGAATCGCTCTTGCCAGAAGGCCTTACCTTCTTGTCCGTCTTCGTTGAGGCGAAATGCCAGCTGTCCGCTGGAGCGCCTCTTGCTGCAACTCCGCATTTTTCGGGAAACTCTTTGCTTCAGCATTTGCATCACGGTTGAGGGCGTTCCCTTGACCGGCTCGCTCATCAGAAGATGAACGTGATTCAACATGACCACGTAGCCGACTAGCTTGAATCCGTATTCTGCGCGGACACGGGCGAGTTCCTGGACGAAGAGGTCTCGCGCGGCTACAGTTGAAAGGAGAGGAAGCCTGCGGTAACAACTGAAGGTGATGAAGTGAAGGTCGTGATTGCCGTAATACCGCTTCAGTCCAGCCGGCATGGATTTCTCGTTTCGAAGGAAAAAAGCTAAACCCAGGACCCGCCCTCAAAAACCGAGGACGGGGCACCCACGGCCCTACTCTACTCCTTATGAACTTCCAGAGATGGTATCTTCTCGCAGTGCTCGCAAGTACCATTCAAGGGAGTCCGGGCCACCCGCCTAGAGTACACCTCGCATGTATCGGTGGCGAAGATTACGGGCAGCGGATACGAAACTTGTATCCGCACTCAAATACTAAACAGAGCGCAATTGCCGCCGCTTACAAGGAAGGGCATAACCGCTACAAACGATTGCAATTTGTATGGGAATTTGCGCCCGATCAGCGCTCAGCAACCTTGGGGATCGCAAGATGCATTACCGGTGTGCTGTCAAGATTTAATTTTGCAGGCATCGAGTCGACATTATTCTGACGAAATTGAACAAAGTCTACCGGAAGCCTATCTGACCAATTCGATTCCTTTAGTCGTGTAACTGAACTTCAAGACTCAAAAGTGGCAGAGAACTTGCGTTGAAATTCGGATTGCGCAGTGCCCCAGGTGGGTGGAGACGGGTGGCCCGGACTCTCAGTTATGCGGAGCCATGCCTCGGACTCACCGAGTAATAATCGGTGAAGAACCATATCCGGGCGTCGAATTAGGTTATCCTCCAGCAACATTTTTCCAAGGCAGCTGCTAAGCCAAAGTTGCTAGGGTTGATCATGCGAGCAAAGAGGCAGCGTTGGCCAGATTCCCGAAGGAAACTCGATCCCTTCGAGGTCGCCCGACCTGCCCCTTAGGATTGACTGATCGGCACGCCGAATCCTCTGAAACGGGCAACCTGTATCCATCCGTCATACTCTGAAGACTCATAACAAATGGGGGCAGTGCAAAGGGGTTGTGCTCAACGTGAGAATTCTTGCGGGGTTGTGTCTGTTGGCGTGTCTTGCCGGGTACGCGATTGGCCAGGACGAAGATGAATTGACGGCCAAGAAGCGGCTATTCCCGGGAATTGGGCCAGGGCTGCGGGCGCTGAAGCACGGGGCGGATGGAAACTATTATGTGTTGAGCGCGCCGGGATCATCGGCCTCCGTATTCGACCCAGCCGGGAAACTGCTGAGGAGAGTTCCAGCCTTCGAAGAAGGCAAGAGTCCCAATCCCCAGGCGCTGCAGCTGGCAACGATTACCTATGGCGAAGACCTGGACGTAGATGCACAGGGAACCGTCTACGTGGCGGATCGCGGCGCAAATGCCATCAAGATCTGGGACACCAAGGGAAATGAGCGCGTCGTGAAGATTAATGGGCCGGTGGCGGTGGCGGCGCTTCCGGATGGGGAAGTCGCCGTGGCAACTACGCACGAACAACATTTAGTCATGGTGTTCGATAAGAATGGACGCGACGTGCGCGAGTTTGGCGATCCGGAGACAATCTCCGATAGGCCGGAAGTGAACCGCTTTCTAAACATCGGAATGTTAGTGACGGACGGCGCAAACCATCTGTACTTCGCATTTCCCTACCTGCCGGAAGCGACCGTGCGGCAATACGACCGCTATGGCTACGCGGGACAGGATATTCAGTACACGGGAGTGGACGCGTTGCCAGCGGCACAGGCGACTCGCAAAGAGATTGAGAGGCAGGAGAAGCGCGGAGACGCTCCCGTGTTCAAACGCATTCTCACGGCGGTTGGAGTGGAACGCACCAGCGGAGAAGTCTGGATGGCGCTCGGCAATAAACTGCTGCACTTTGACAAAGAAGGAAATCGCCGCTCAACTTACCTGATCTACACGCCCGCAGGAGCGCGGCTCGAAGCAAATACGATTCTCATCGAGCAAGACCGTCTGATCATCGGAAGCGACCCGCTGGGCGTCTACGAATTCGACCGGCCCGATAAAAAATCTCAACAATAGATGAATTATCCTCAGGGCGATTTGGATGCAAGCTGTGCAAAGAAGTGTGCGTGCTCGAAAATTTCGGGAAAATTCCCATACAAATGCGCCTTGGGGAGCAGAGTTGCACAATAATGGTGCTTGTGGAAAAGCTGTGCAGGGTGTGTGCACCACGGTGAGCCCCTTCGCACACTTTTCGCTTGCCCCAGTCGGCCCAATCGGCGACAATCCCGCGCTGTCTGATGGAAGTAAGTTCGAGGGGCCGGCAATTCCATAAGGGCCGCGCACCGGGCGCCAGGGGAAAGCAAGACGCTCCGGTACGGCCATGATTTCCCGAAGCCTGAAAACGATAAAGATAATGAAGGGACCTGCTTTCCACAGCTTATTCACATCTGTGGAAATTGCCGGGATAAATTTTCTCTTGCGATGACTACTGCGACGAATTCCTGGGAGCGGTTTCTTGAGCGTGTGAAGTCCCGGGTCAGCATCAACACATACACCACGTGGTTTCAACCCACCCGGCTGAATCGCGCCGAGGGTGAAAACCTGTTTGTACAGATCCCCAGCACGGTCTTTCGGCAGGTTCTTACGCGGACTTACGGCGAGATCGTCAAAGCCGTATTCCATGAGCTTGGGACGCCCAATATGAAAGTGCAGTACGTCTGCACAGAGGAAGAACCCGTGCCCGCCGCGCCCGCAGCTTCCGGCGTGAAACAAGCAAAGCTCGATTTTGAGAGCAGCGATCATCAGCTGAATTTGCGCTACAGCTTCGATTCGTTTGTCGTCGGCAAGTCCAACGAGTTTGCGCACGCCGCGGCGCGCGCCGTGGCTGAACAGCCCTCGAAAGCGTACAACCCGCTGTTTCTCTATGGCGGAGTAGGAATGGGCAAGACGCACTTGATGCATGCCATCGGCCACACCATCAAGAAGCGCAATCCCGCCATGCGTCTGAGTTACGTGAGCGCGGAGAAGTTTACTATAGAAGTAATTAACTCGCTTCGATTCGACCGCATGACCAGTTTTCGCGACCGCTTCCACACCGTCGACGTTTTGCTGGTGGATGACATCCAGTTCATCGCCGGGAAAGAACGAACGCAGGAAGAATTTTTTCACACGTTCAATGCGCTCTACGAACAGCAGAAGCAGATTGTGATTTCTTCCGACTGCCTACCAAAAGAGATTAATTCTATCGAGGAACGGCTGCGCTCGCGGTTTGAGTGGGGCCTGATCGCCGACATTCAGCCGCCGGATCTGGAAACCAAGATCGCGATTCTGCAGAAGAAAGCGGAGAACGATCGGTTTGGCTTGCCGGACGATGTGGCGGAGTACATCGCGCGGGCCATCAAGTCCAACGTGCGCGAGTTGGAAGGCGCGCTGACTCGGCTGATGGCGTATGCTTCCTTGACCGGAGCCACCATTTCTCTGTCAACCGCCCAGCAAGTTCTGCGCAACATCATTGCTTCGCAGGAGAAGCGCGTCACCATCGACCTGATTCAGAAGCGCGTGAGCGAACATTTCAATATGCGCGAGCAGGACTTGAAGGTGCGCAGCAACACGCGCGCCATTGCATTTCCGCGCCAGGTGGCGATGTACATCGTGAAGCAGCTCACGACGGCGTCATTGCCAGAAATTGGCCGACAATTTGGCGGCAAGCATCACACCACGGTCCTGCACTCGATCAACAAAATTGAGGAAATGCGGCGTTCGGACAAAGATCTGAACCGCACCATCACGCGCTTGATGGATACTTTGCAGTAGCCGCTTCGTTTTCATTCAATCTGTTTTAATATTTCCAAGCATAGCTTCCCTTTAAATTTGCGAGACCTGTGTCTCCCAGACTCATAATTGCAATGTACTCGTAATTCGGCTCGTGCACAGACGCCTGTAATTTTGTACGCGGAGACGTTGTGAATAGACATTGGAGAAGGTGCGGAAAATCTGTTGAGTACGGAGGAAGATATTTTGGTTTACTGGGTTGAGGGTGAGACTAATGCTTCTGTTTCACCGTTTCCCACAGTTGGCCACTTGGAACACTCAACGCTAGACCACTGGGATAAAAGTGGTTGCCAAGCTTTCCACAATTCCACCGCACTCATCACAACAACAAGCCTTATAGTTTCTGGAAATTATTTATTGCTCTTGTGTTTGTGATAGTGGTTTTGGTTGTGGATAAAATGCGGGTGCCATCACCTTCCGGTACCACGTAAGAGAGTTCTGATTCTGATGTATTTCCACAGGTTTTACGTGGCTTGTGGGCTTTATACTTTGGGCAAAAGCGAGTACAGTACGGCAGCGGTGGAAAGTGGCGAGGAACCCGAATGAGCGCACCAGGAACCGCACGCGAGGAACATCAATCGATGGAATTCAGCGTTACAAAATCAGCGCTGTTGAATGAACTGAGCACCACGCAAGGTGTCGTCGAGCGCAAGACGACGATCCCGATTCTTTCGAATTTGCTGGTTGAAGCTAAGGGCAGCCAGCTGACCATTACTGCGACGGATCTCGAACTGAGCATCCGCACGTCCTGCGAAGCAAAGATCAAGAAAGAGGGCGCGGGAACCATCCCCGCAAAAAAACTGCTGGAGCTCGTGCGCTTGCTGCCCGAAGGCGAGATTAAAATTAGGCTGCTCGAGAATCACTGGGTAGAGATCACCAGCGATAGGAAAAAATACAAGCTCGTGGGCATGGCCAAGGAGAATTTCCCGGCGCTCCCAGCAATGCCGCATACCCTCGTAAAGATTTCCGCTCCAGTCATGGAGAGCCTGATCGCCAAAACAAAATTTGCTATTTCGATGGAAGAGTCACGCTACACATTGAATGGCGGCTTGCTCATCTTGAAGCCGGATACTCTGGCTATGGTGGCCACAGACGGCCACCGTTTGGCGCTTGCCGAAACCGATCAGAAGCTTGCCGGGCTAAATGGCGAAGTGAAAGTGCTGATTCCGAAAAAGGCGATGGACGAAGTGGAGAAGCTTGCAAGCGCCGCCGGCTCCGATGCTTCTATCGAGTTCGCCAAAGACGAAAGCCACTTGTTCTTTCAAGTTGGCCACCGCCTGCTCATTTCGCGCATTCTCACCGGACAATTTCCAAATTACGAAGCGGTCCTCCCGCGTGACAACAACAAAACAGTAGTCCTTGAACGCGCTGAGCTGAGCGATGCAGTCCGCCGCGTGTCGCAACTCGCGGACCAGCGCTCGCATGCCGTGAAACTGGCCGTTTCGAAAGAAGGCATCGAAATTTCCGCGTCGAGCCCCGAATACGGCGAAGCCAAAGAAAACATTGAAAAAGATTACAAGGGCGACGCCATCAGCATCGGATTCAATTCTTCTTATATGCTCGATTTTCTTGCCGCCGCCGCCGATGGCCCCATCAGCATCGAGCTGAAGGATGAACAATCCGCCGGCCAGATGCGCCCGCTTGCCGACGAATCCTACCGTTATCGCTACATCATCATGCCTATGCGCATCTGAATCTTTTCAGTATAGATAACAAGCCGTGCGCATTCTGGTAAGTTTTTTTACCAATAAATTATCTACACCTTGATTTAACTTAACGAACAATATATGCTGCGGCTCGCCGCATTGAGGTTCCAAACTGGAACCTCAAATATGCGCTTGACGCAAATGCCTTCGCAAAATGCCATCGTTCCAACCGCCCTCATTAGCCAGAAAATCTTTTTTGTGCGCGGCACTCGGATAATGCTGGATGCCGAATCTCGCCCGCCTGTATGCAGTAGCTACAAAAAACCTGAACAAAGCAGTCAAACGAAACGCCAACCGCTTTCCTGCCGATTTCATGTTTCAACTCACCCCCAAGGAATTACAAAGTTTGGGGTTCCAGTCTGGAACCTCAAAACGAGGGCGAGGTGGCCGTCGCTATGCTCCCTATGCTTTCACGGAGCAAGGTGTAGCCATGCTTTCCAGCGTGCTCCGAAGTTCGCGGGCCGTTCACGTAAACGTCGCGATCATGCGAACCTTCGTTCGTCTTCGCGAAATGCTCGCAACGCATGAGGAATTACGCCGAAAAATCGACGCGATGGAAAAGCGCTACGACGCGAGATTTCAGGCTGTTTTTGAGACGATTCGCCGCATGCTTGAAACGCCGATTCCAGAGAAGAAACCGATCGGATTTCACACCAGACTTGACTTGCCCGCAAAGTCTGCCCACCCGAGCAAGGCAAGTCTAAATAACACAAAATAAATGCCTTATAGATCGTTCGCGACCTCTTCTGGCCTTGAGAAACGGAGTCAGATCGGGTACACTTTGTTGGCTGTCGATTCGTTGTTCGGTAACCTTCCAAATCGGCACGTCGGCCAGGTAATTTCGGCTTTGCAATTTAGCTTCGCGCCAGGAGCTAAGGAGCCGATAGCTTGGAGTTAAGAAGTCTTCGCCACGTCTCGCTGCGCGAGATGGGATGGAGCAGGAACCCTACGAGTTCTGGATTTGCTCGATGAATCCGGAATCAAAGGGTAAGGCGACGTACGGAACAGTTCGCGAGCACGCCTTTCCTCGCTTCACAAAAATTTTGAGCAATTTTTTGAGCCGCAAGCATATAGATCTCTGCGCACATAGAGTGCAAGGATCGCGCTCTACGGCTCGGAGCCTCGGCTAAGGGAGAATTCATGGGCGACAAAGAAGATGCTGGCGTAGCGCCGCAAGCCGGGCACAAGTACGACGCCAAATCGATCAAAGTGCTCGGCGGTCTGGAAGCTGTACGCCTGCGACCGGCGATGTACATAGGCTCGACGGGGGATATGGGCTTGCATCATCTCGTGTGGGAAGTAGTCGACAATTCCGTCGACGAAGCCATGGCTGGCCACGCAGACGAAATCAACGTCACTGTGCACGCCGATGATTCGGTCACTGTGGTCGATAACGGCCGCGGCATTCCCGTCGACATGCACGCCACGGAAAAGCGTCCCGCTGCGGAAGTTGTACTCACCGTCTTGCACGCGGGCGGAAAATTCGATAGCGACACCTACAAAGTTTCCGGCGGTTTGCACGGCGTCGGCGTTTCCGTCGTCAATGCGCTTTCGGATCGGCTCGAATTGGAAATCTCCCGCGACGGCGCGGTGTGGGAACAGTCCTACGAAAAAGGCAAGCCCACCACGAAGCTGAAACAAACCGGCAAAACGCGAAAGACCGGCACGAGCGTCACGTTTCATCCCGATCCAACAATTTTTGATAAGACGGTTTTCAGCTTCGACACTCTTTCGCAACGCTTGCGCGAGCTCGCCTTTCTGAACAAAGGCTTGAAAATTACGCTTACGGATGAACGTTCGGAAAAAACCGCCGAGTTTCGCTTTACGGGTGGAATCGGCGAGTTCGTAAAGCACCTGAACCGCGGCAAAACCACACTGCACGATTCCCCGGTCTACATCGAAGGAAAGCGTGGCAACGTCGAAATCGAAATCGCGCTGCAATACAACGACACTTATGGCGAAAATGTTTTCGCCTTTGCGAACACGATCAATACGGTGGACGGCGGCACACACCTTTCTGGTTTTCGTTCCGCGCTGACCCGCACGATTAACAACTTCGCTTCGTCGGCAGGAATGTTGAAAGAACAAAAGGATGAGGTGACGATCACGGGCGACGACGTTCGCGAAGGCCTCGTCGCGGTCGTCTCTGTGCGTCTGCCGCAGCCACAATTTGAAGGGCAGACCAAGGGCAAACTGAACAGCGACATCAAAGGCGACGTCGAGCAACTCGTGAATGAGAAACTGGGCGAATGGTTCGACAAGCATTCCACGGTGGCCCGCCGCATCATTTCCAAGTGCATCGATGCTGCCCGTGCTCGCGAAGCCGCCCGAAAAGCCCGCGAGCTGACGCGGCGCAAGTCCGCTATGGATTCAAGCGGTCTGCCCGGAAAACTTGCGGACTGTCAAGAGCGCGATCCTTCCCGCTGCGAACTGTTTGTAGTCGAGGGAGAATCCGCCGGCGGCTCGGCGAAAATGGGCCGCGACCGTAAATTCCAGGCCATCCTGCCGCTTAAAGGAAAAATTCTCAACGTCGAAAAAGCGCGTTACGACAAAATGCTGGGGCACGAAGAAATTCGCGCCATCATCACTGCCCTTGGCACCGGCATTGGAAAAGACGACTTCGACGCAGGGAAACTCCGCTATCACAAAGTGATTCTGATGACCGACGCGGATGTCGACGGTTCACACATCCGCACGCTCCTGCTCACGTTTTTCTTCCGCCACATGAAAGAACTAATTGATCGCGGCCACATTTATATCGCGCAGCCGCCTCTCTATCGCGTGAAGCGCGGCAAAACGGAAAAATATATCCGCGATGAACGAGAATTCGCGCACGAGCTGATGAAGCGTGCCACCGAAGATCACGTCGTTAAGGCCAAAGAAGGCGTGTCGCTTGAAGGCGCGGGATTGACGAAGTTTCTCCTCAACGTGCAGGAGTACGAAGCTGCTGCAGCGAAACTTGGCCGGCGTTTGCGTGAACAGGGTTTGGTCGAGTTGCTTGCGGAGAGCGGCCTCGAGAAAAAGACGGATTTCGAGGACAAGAAAGCGCTCGACAAACTTTTGAAGGAAGTGGACAAAGCCAAGCTCAAACTCGAAGGTAAAGTGGCGTTCGATGAGGAACACAGCCTTTACGAAATTCAGTTCGGCTTGCCGCACAATCAAAAAGTGAATTGGGCGCTGGCTTCGACGGCGGACTACAAACGTCTGCGCGGATTGGCCAAGCAAATCGAGGAGTACAACAAGCCGCCATTCACTGTGGCACGCAACGGCGACAAGGCGAGCATGGAAAATGTGCACGACGTTCTCAATTACGTCGTGGAGGACGCAAAAAAGGATTTCACGATCACGCGATTCAAAGGCCTGGGCGAAATGAACGCCGAGCAATTGTGGGACACCACAATGAACGCGGACACACGAACTCTGCTCCAGGTAAAACTGGAAGACGCCGTCGCCGCCGAGGATATTTTCTCGACGTTGATGGGCGAAAACGTAGAAGCACGGCGCAAGTTCATCGAAGAAAACGCGCTCGAAGTCGTGAACCTGGATATTTAGTCCGTGGCCGCGCAGGACAACGCGGATGCAGGTTCCATTCGAAACGCTATCCGTTGGGGCCTACTGCTGGCAGCGATCGCCACTGCGACGTTTCGTTTGCCGCGGCTTGTGAATGAATTCCGAGCGTGGCGAGGTGCTCTTGGTCTCGGGGATCCTGCCGCTGCAGAAGGCTGGCACAGGGTTCTCAACGTTGAGCTCATCGGTGTGTTGGTCGTGC
The DNA here is from genome assembly GCA_963784015.1 of uncultured Acidobacteriota bacterium. Classification (GTDB taxonomy): domain Bacteria; phylum Acidobacteriota; class Terriglobia; order Acidiferrales; family UBA7541; genus Acidiferrum. Next base: position 65,176 of record CAWAPX010000003.1, on the reverse strand, counting down.
TTGCCATTGGCATCGCCGCTTTTTTTGTATTGCGGCCGAAAGCGAAAGCCGCGGAATGATTTATCAGTTGGGTTGGACGACGTTGCCGGGGTTGCGTGGATTGAGTTGCAGCGAATTTCGCGCGACGCCGACGAATACGCCAGACAGCGAGCGAGGCGTGGCGATTGATTTTGCGAGCGATGTCGAACGCAACAGTTTTCTGAAGCAACTTGAAGAGCACTTTGCGCCACGGCGCTTTACCAACGCAGCCGATGCGTTCGACACAGTAAAGTCTTACATGCTGGAGTACGCAGCAAAACGATAGATATTGCCTGTAGGGGCGCAGCATGCTGCGCCCCTACAACGTAGAAATTAAGCACCAGCGAGGATAAATGGCGGACGAAACAAACAAGTCGATACTCCTTCCGGTCGACATCGAAGCCGAGATGAAGAAGTCTTATCTCGACTACGCGATGAGCGTGATCATCGCGCGCGCGCTGCCCGACGTGCGCGACGGCCTCAAGCCCGTTCAGCGCCGCATCCTCGTGGCCATGAACGACCTCGGCCTCGCGTCAAATCGCGGCTACCGCAAATGCGCGAAGATCTGCGGCGACACTTCGGGCAACTACCACCCGCACGGCGAAGCCGTCATCTATCCCGCGCTCGTCCGCTTGGCCCAAGACTTCAACATGCGTTACCCGCTGATTGACGGCCAGGGAAATTTCGGTTCCGTCGACGGCGATCCTCCGGCGGCCATGCGGTACACAGAAGCGCGTCTCGCGAAAATCAGCGAAGACATTCTCGCCGACCTCGAAAAAGAAACCGTCGATTTCGTTCCCAATTTTGACCAGACGCGCGAAGAGCCATTTGTCCTGCCTTCACGCATTCCGAATTTGCTGGTGAACGGTGCCAGCGGCATTGCCGTCGGCATGGCCACGAACATTCCGCCGCACAATCTGCGCGAAATCGTGGAAGCCGCGATCATTCTGCTCGACAAGCCGGATACGCCGCTGAAAGAAATCATGAAGATTGTGCCTGGTCCGGATTTTCCGACCGGCGCGTACATCGCCGGCCGCGAGGGCATCGAAGCCGCGTACAAAACGGGCCGCGGCAGCTTCATGATGCGCGCCAAAGCCGCCATCGAGGAAGTTGGCAAAGACCGCGAAAACATCGTGGTCACTGAAATCCCCTACCAGGTCAACAAATCCAGGCTGATCGAGCGCATCGCCGAACTGGTGCAGACCAAGAAGATCGAAGGCATCTCCGACGTTCGCGACGAATCTTCGCGCGAAGGCATGCGCATCGTCATTGAAATCAAGCGCGGCGAGGAATCGCAGTTCATCCTCAACAACCTTTTCAAATTCACGCAAATGCAGGAATCGTTCGGCATGATCCTGCTGTCCATCGTCGCCGGCCAGCCGCGTGAATTGGGCCTGATTCCGATGATCAAGTTGTTTCTCGAGCATCGTCGCGACGTCGTGCTGCGCCGCACGCGCTTCGAACTGCGCAAAGCTGAAGAGCGCGAGCACATCCTCGTCGGCTACCAGGTTGCTCTCGATCATTTGGACGCCGTCATCCGCATCATCCGCGGTTCCTCGGGCCGTGCCGATGCCAAGCAGAACTTGCTCAACTATTTTTCCGAGCAAGACGTCACGATCACGGAAAACGGAAAGTCCAGAAAAATCGAAGGCGTCAAGCTGGATGGCAGGAAGTATCGCGTCGCTGGACTCGAAGGCGAAATCACACGTTCTGTCTCTGATGGCCTTACGCCCACTCAAGTGGACGCCATCCTCGAACTACAACTCCATCGCCTCACGCAGCTCTCGGTCGATGAAATCCTCAAGGAATTGAAGTCCATCCGCGAGCAGATTGCGGAGTTGAGGGAAATTCTCTCCAGTGAGAAAAAACTCAAGCAAGTCATTACCGCAGAGCTGCGCGAAGTCCAAAAAGCTTACGGCGACGACCGGCGCACCCAGATTGTCGATAAGGTCGACGAGATCAAGCTCGAAGACCTGATCGCCGATACGGAGATGCTGATCACCGTAAGCCACGCCGGTTACATCAAGCGCACGGCGGCGGACACCTATAGGCATCAGTCGCGCGGTGGCAAGGGCCGCATCGGCGCGCGCACCAAGGAAGAAGACTTCGTCGAGCATATGTTCATTGCTTCGGCGCACAGTTACATTTTGCTCTTCACTTCGAAAGGCCGCGTGTATTGGCTTAAGGTGTACGAACTGCCGGAAGCCGCAGCCGCCACCAGAGGCAAAGCGATTTCCAGTCTCGTGAAATTCCAGGAAGACGAAAAGCTGACCGCTCTTGTTGCGGCGCAAAATCTCGAGGAAGAGGGCCGCTTCGTCTTTATGGCCACAAAGAGCGGCACGGTTAAAAAATCGACACTGATCGAATTTTCGAATCCGCGCTCGACGGGGATTATCGCCATCAATCTCGATGGCAAGGATGAACTGATCGGCGCCAAACTTACCGACGGCAAGCAGATGATTTTCCTCGCCAGCCATGAGGGCCAGGCGATTCTCTTCCGCGAAACGGACGTTCGCCCCATGGGCCGTAACGCCGGCGGGGTGAACGGAATGGACCTCGACAAGGACGACTACGTAGTTAGCATGGATGCCGTCCAACCCGATTTCGAAATCATCGCCAAGGAACACAAGATCACCACGCAGAATCTTGAAGAACTCGAAAACGAACAGATCAAGGATTCGCTGGTAACGCTAATGCTCACGGTTGCGGAAAAGGGCTTTGGCAAGCGCACGCCGCTGGCGGAGTACCGCATCACTTCGCGCGGCGGCAAGGGCGTTGTCAACATGAAGACGACCGACCGCAACGGCTCTGTCGTGGCCACTTTGCAAGTAACGGAAGAGTCCGACGTGATGATCATCACGCACGACGGAAAAGTGATCCGCGTCCACTCGAACGAAATTCGCGAAGCGGGCCGCTCCACCCAGGGCGTTCGCCTGTTGCGCCTCGAAGAAGACGATTCCGTCGCTGCCGCCGCTGTCTTGCAGGAAGAGCAGGAAGAAGAAAAGAAGTAATTGCCGTTCGGACGGGCACAGCGTGCTGTGCCCCTACAACTTCGATAGTTAGTGTTAGAATCTCTTCCCTTATGAAAATTACTCGACGGTTCTTTGCAGTCCTATTCCTTCTCTCTGCGCCACTGCTCTTACTCTCTCGGGCACAAACGCCGGCAAGACCTGCCGCGGCGGGCCAGTACATCGCCTACGTCGGCACATACACGTCAAAAACAAACAGCAAAGGGATTTACGCTTTCCGGTTCGATTCAGAGAAGGGCCAACTCACGCCTATCGGTGTCGCGGCGGAAACAGTGGATCCTTCATTTCTAGCCGTTCACCCCAACGGCAAGTATCTCTACGCCGTGAATGAAATCGGCAATTTCAACGGAGGAACCGGTGGCGCGGTCAGTGCGTTTGCCATTGATGCGAAAACCGGCGCGCTCAAGTTTCTGAATCAGGTGCCCACGCGCGGCGCGGGACCTTGTTACGTCTCCCTCGACAAAACTGGCGCATTCGTTCTGGTTGCGAATTACGACAGCGGCAGCATCGCCTCGTTTCCCGTCCAAGCTGATGGCAGTCTCGGCACTACCAGCGGTTTCGTCCAGCATTCCGGCTCCGGCCCCGACAAGGAGCGCCAGGAAGGCCCGCATGCCCACTGGATTGGTACATCGCCCGACAATCGCTTCGCTCTCGCCGTCGATTTGGGCCTCGATCAAGTCATTGTCTATGGCTTTAATTCCAGTACGGGGATTTTTACGACAATGCTCACCGGCTTCGCGAAGGTAAAGCCCGGCGCCGGCCCCCGCCACCTCGCGTTTCATCCTGACGGCAAGTTTGCTTACGTGTTGAGTGAAGTAGAGTCGTCTGTGACAGTCTTTTCCTACCAGCCAAAGACCGGCGCACTTACGTCCCTGCAAACCATCTCCGCGATTCCGAAGGATTTTTCCGGTCACAAAGAAGCCGCTGAAATCGCCGTGCATCCGTCCGGAAAATTTCTCTACACTTCAAACCGCGGCCACGACAGCATCGCCGTTTTCGCAATCGACGAAAAGAAGGGAACGCTGAGATCTCTTGGCCAGGTCCTGACCGGCGGCAAGACGCCTCGCCATTTCGCTATCGATCCCACAGGCGCATACCTTCTCGCCGAGAATGAAGAGTCGAACAACATCGTCATTTTCCACATTGACGCCGCGACTGGCAGCCTCACGCCGACCGGACAGACGGTCGAAGTACCTTCGCCGGTGTGCTTAACATTTGTCGCCGCACCGTAGCAGCGTTACAATCCGCCTTCCACTTCATAACTTCGGGGGAACCAAATGATTCGCAATGAAGAAATTCGCACGCACGTCCTGCGGTGTCTGGCCCTGTTTCTGTTTCTTTCCGTGGCAGGAACCGCGGCGCTAGGTGACGGCGAAACCGCCCCCGCTCGCGACGCCAAGCAGCCAGTCGACGACGCCTACACGGCGAAAATCAAAAAGTATACGACGCAGCCATTTTTCACTTCGCCGCTCGTCGACTATCTCCCCGCGTCGAAAACGGTTCCGACTCCCGAAGCCGTTCTCGGCGATGTCGCCGGCGCGCCCGGAATCCTGCCCTATGCGGAAGACGTGTACAAATACATGCGCCTGCTAGAAAAGGCCAGCCCGCGCGTAAAAGTTTTTTCCATCGGCAAAACGGAAGAAGGCCGCGAGATGATCGCGGTGGCTGTTTCTTCCCCGGAAAACCTTAAGAATCTGGAAGCGAACCGCGCACAACTGGCAAAGCTGGCAGACCCCCGTACGATAAAACTGGATGACGCGGAGGCCGACCGCATCGTCGCGCAAGCCGTGCCCGTCTACTACATCACAGGGACAATTCACTCACCCGAAACCGGCGCGCCGACAGCTCTCATGGAACTCGCCTACCGCCTCGCCGTAGATGAAAGCCCGTACATTCGCGAAATCCGCGACGGCATGATCACGCTGATTACGCCCGTCGTCGAAGTCGACGGCCGCGACCGCATGGTCGACATTTACCACTGGCATCTCTCCCACCCGAAGGATTTCTATCCGCCGCTTATTTATTGGGGCAAATACGTCGCCCACGACAACAATCGCGATGCCATGGGCGTAACACTCAAGCTCACCGAAAATGTTCTCAACACCTACGTAGACCAGAAAGCGCAAGTGCTCCACGACCTCCACGAATCCGTCCCCTATCTCTACGACAACACCGCCGGCGACGGCCCCTTCAACGCCTGGGTCGATCCGATCCTCACCGATGAATGGGAAATGATCGGCTGGCGCAACGTTTCCGACATGACTAAGTTCGGCATGCCCGGCGTGTTCACGCACGGAGTTTTTGATACTTGGTCGCCCGGCTATCTGATGTTTATCGCCGCGATGCACAACGGCATCAGTCGCCTGTATGAAACTTTTGGCAACGGCGGCGCGGACACTCTGCCCCGCACACTCGACGCCGATGAATATTCGCGCACGTGGTACCGCCAAAATCCCCCGCTCCCCAAGGTTCTCTGGTCGCAGCGCGACAACAATAATTACGAACAGACCGGCCTGCTCACCTCGCTCCACTATTTCAACGAAAACAAACGCCTCTTCCTGAAGAATTTTTATCTCAAGGCAAAACGGTCCGTCACCAAACCTGGCGCGGAAGGCCCCTCTGCGTATGTCTTGCCTGCGGATGATCCGCGATTGGCTTCGCAAGCCGAGCTGCTGCGAGTTCTGCAGAAGCAGGCGGTCGAAATCTCACGCGCGACCGCCGCATTCTCAGTAACGCTTCCTGCAAAGAAATCCGCGAAGCCCAAAAAAGATGCCAAGGATGCAAAAGACACGCCGCCCGCTCCCACAACTCGCGAATTTCCCGCCGGCAGCTACATCGTCCGCATGGATCAACCTTACTCGCGCATCGCCGACGCGCTTCTCGACTACCAATATTGGAGTCCCGACGATCCCCAGAAAACGCCCTACGACGACACCGGCTGGACCTTCGGTGAACTCTTTGGTGTGCAAGTCACTCGCGTCGTCGACCCGAAAGTCCTAGACGTCACCATGGAAAAAGTAAAAGAAATTCGCGCCCCGTCAGGCGTAAGCGGCGAAGCCACAATCTACGCGATCAACAACAACGCCGAGCCCTCCCTGGCCACACTGCGCTACAAATTGCACGATGCTTCGATCGAGGCCGCCGAGGAGCCTTTCGAAAGCGGCGGCAAAAAGTTCAGCCGCGGCTCTTTCCTCATTCGCAACGCCACCCGTGCGCAGCTCAACGACGCGATCTCCAATCTGGGCTTGCAGGCCACTCCCGTCTCCGCTATGCCCAGCGTCAAAACGCATGCCGTCCGTGCCGCGCGCATCGCCTTCGTCCACACCTGGCTCAGCACCCAGGCCGAAGGCTGGTGGCGCATCGCGCTCGACAATCTCGGCATCCCCTACGACTACATCAGCACGCAAACAATTTCCAAGGCCAGCGACCTCAACGCCAAGTACGACGTCATCCTCTTTCCTCCGGTCGGCTTTTTTTCGGGCCCGACAGCCATCATCAACGGCTACTCGACCGCCTGGGGCAATCCGCTTCCGTGGAAAGACACACCGGAAACGCCGAACCTTGTCGGCAAAAACGATTCGACGGATGACATGCGCCCCGGCCTCGGCTGGGAAGGCGTAGCCAATCTCCAAAATTTCGTGGCAAAGGGCGGCGTTCTCCTGACCGCGACCGACACCTCGCGGTTTGCTCTTGCCATCGGTCTGGCCGATGGTGTCAGCGTCGGCAACGCTCAGAAAATGAAAATCGTCGGCTCCGTAGTTGGCACGCGCCTGGTCGACGGCGCAAGCCCTATCGCCTACGGCTACGACGAAAAGCTCTCCGCTTACTGCGACAACGGCCCGATTTTTTCCCTGACCAGCGTTTCTGGCGCACGCGGCGGGCGTCGTTTGGGCGCAGAGTCGCGCACGCGTCCCACAGGTCGCGGCACCATGGACGATCCGGATTTCACGATTGGACGGCCCGGCACAGAAGTCCCCGAGGAGCCGAAGGCCGAAATCTGGGAGAATCCTCTGCTCACCGACGAGCAACTCCACAACAATTTCCGCGTGATCCCTCCGGCGAATCGCGCTCGCGTCATCTTTCGCTACGCGGATAGCAAGGATCTACTCATCTCAGGACTCGTCGAAGGAGGCGATGAAATCGCGCAGCACCCCGCTGTCGTGGACGTGCCCACCGGCAATGGCCACGTCGTGCTTTTTTCCATCAATCCGGTGTACCGCGGCGAAACCCGAGGCACGTATTCACTCGTGCTCAACACCATCCTGAATTTTGACAGCCTCAACGCCGGCCGCAAGCTGGCTGAGAAATAGCGCCGCGCGTAAACTCTTCACGCCCTTTTGATGCGCAAAATCATGATCTTTGTGGATTGGGATTTTTCGCCCATGTTGGAGTAGAATCCCGCCTACTATGGCGAAGCGCAAAACAAAGAAAAAACCACCCCGTCCCCGCAAATCCCAGAAGGTCGCGAAGCCCAAGCTTCCCAAAGACGCCGTAACGCTCATCGTGCAACTGCGTCCGCGGGAGGGCCAGGAAACCCTGTTGGAGGCCGAGCTGCGCGCTCTGGTAGGGCCCACGCGCAAAGAAGACGGCTGCCTGACTTATGATCTGCACCGCTCCGCGGAAGGCCCAAGCGCTTTTCTGCTCGATGAAGTCTGGGCAAGCCGCGAAGCTCATTCGCGGCACACTAACACGCCACACTTCCTCCGCTGGAACGCCCGCAAAGACGCGCTCCTAGCCTCCCGCGACGTTACCTACTGGAAGCAAGTCGTCTAAGGCGCCTCTCACGGGACACTACTTTTCTTCGTGGTATTATCGGACTTACGTAGTTTTCCAGCTGCCGCCTGCAGTCATGAACAACGAAATAAAACTCACCGCTCTCACCTTAATTGGCTCGGTTGCAGTTGGCGCTTTGCTTTTGTTCCTCTGGGATATTCTCTACACGGCAACCACCGGTAAGCCCGCCTCCGAGCGCGTCCGCGAACGGGTAGAAAGGCTTAATCGTCCGCTCACTTCCGGCAGATATCACTGGACCATCGTCTTTTATCTGGCAGCCGCGATTCTCTTCTTTTTTTCGATCTCTTCGGATCGGGACTTTCGATGGTACAGATGGCTCGCCCCGCTAGGGTGGATGATCTCAGGCGGTTTTGGCGTGTACAGCACTCATAAGCGCTGGCGGAAGCAGCAATCGGATGACGCGCATTATCCTTCCGGCGGCGCCACGTAATACCCCGGCCGCGTCCGCACCTTCAAATTCTTTCGATCCACGTCCACTTTAATTTCGTGATACCCGATGGCGTCCGAATCCGACGGCGCATAGCTAATGGTGTACTGCGAGTGCAGCTCGCCCCCGATTTCATCGATCACCTTCTCAATCGTACGGTCCTTATACGTAGAAAGGTGCATTCCGCCTGTCGCTACACACGCCACTTCCATCGCGTGATCCTTCACCTTGTTATCCGCGTGCTGCACCGCCCAAATCGCCAGCCCCAGCAAGTCGACGCCACTGGCGCTGGCGATGTCTTGGCCCGCCGGAGTCTGGACCGTTCCCGGGGGTGCCGGCAGCGTCATAATGCCCGGTGGTGCGATCGGCGCCGGTTGGTTGTCTCTCGGTTTGCCTTTCAATTCCGAACGTGTCGTCGAAAGCCCGACGCTGTAGATCGTCACGTTCGCCAGCTGCGCCTTCCGCAGCACTTCGCCCAGCTTCGCTTCGCTCCCCGCGTCCACTGTCTCGGACATCACTAGCATCACGCGCCGCCGTCCGGGCCTATCTGCCGTCGGCTGCGGCATGCGTCCGCTCAGCATGTCCACTCCCACGGCCATAGCGTCGTAGAGCTTCGAGCCGGAAGTCCCCGTTTTCAGGTTTGCCACAACATTCTCAATCGCGTCGCCGTCGCTCGTAAAATCCTGCAGCTTGTCTACCGCATCATTGAAGCCCACCACTGCAGCCTCGCCTTCCGGCCCCATCACCGTCTGCGTAAAAAGAATCCCAGTTTTCCGCATCCCCGGCATAAGCGGATCAATGCGCGAGCTCGTCTCAATCAAAATCACCAGCGAAAGAGGATCTCCGCCCAGATCGAAATGCGAAATCTTCTGCTCAACGCCATTATCGGTGATGCGAAAATCCTTGGCGTCCAGGTCATTCACCATGTCGCCTTTCGCATTGCGCACAGTGACCGGCATATTCACCAGCGCCACTTGAACCTTCAGTTTGGCTTGTGCGTTCGGCGGCACTTGCTGCACCGGCTGGCCAGGCCTGGGCGCCATGGGTCCTTCGGGAGCCTGCGCCCGCAATGCGCCCGCACCCGCAAGCAGAGCAGCGAGTAGCAGCGCGCAAAGTCCAGTAATTTGCTTCATTCCGTCTCCCCGAACGCTCACCGATAGAAAAGGCCCGATTCCGCAGTGTACTCAATTCGACGCACCCTCGCCGGAAGACGTTGCCGCGAACCTCCCCGATTCCTACAATGATTGTTCACATCGTTTGGAGAGAACAGCCCATGTCCGCAGGTCAGCCCAAGCTCAAGCCCCAGCACGCGCCAAAAGCGCCCCATGAGGATCACCGGTTTCTCGAAAGTACCCCCGCGCGCCCACTGCGCATTCTGGCGGAGTATCTCCACCCTCTCGTGCAGCTCAAGAGGGAGGGCATCGCCGACACTATCGTCATGTTCGGCTCGGCGCGCATCGAATCTCACGAAACGGCACAGGCGCGCGTCACGCGTCTGAAAAAAGAAAACGTCAGAAAACTTTCTGCTGTGGCGCTGACCAGACACCGTAGCGAGCTGCGCCACGCCAAGAGCCTTCTCGAGATGTCTCGTTATTACGAAGAGGCGCGCCAACTCTCGCACAAAATTACCTCGTGGTCGCTGACTCTCGGGCCTAAACCGCGCCGTTTCGTTATTTGCTCCGGCGGTGGCCCTGGCATCATGGAAGCCGCCAATCGAGGCGCCAGCGAAGCCGGCGGCAAGTCCATCGGCCTTTCCATCGAGCTGCCCCACGAACAATTCGCGAACGCCTACATCAGCCCCGAGCTCAGCTTCAATTTCCATTATTTTTTCATGCGCAAACTCTGGTTCGCGCAAATCGCCAAAGCTCTGGTCGTTTTTCCCGGCGGCTTCGGCACCATGGACGAGCTTTGGGAAATGCTCACGCTTCTGCAAACCGGAAAGCTCGCCAAACACAACATCATCCTCATCTATGGCCGCAAATACTGGGACAAAGTCCTAAACTGGAAAGCCATGGTAAACTGGGGCACCATCAACGAAGACGAATACAAGATGCTGCAGTTTGCCGACAGCGTGGACGAAGCCTTCGACCACATTCGCGCCGGCCTCGAGAAATACCACATGGAAGTCGATCCCTTTTTGCAGGCTTACTGAGCGGCGAATTCGCTTTCTTCCACTAGAGTTTCCTCCTGCCTTCGCTACGGTTTTTACCCGATGGGGTGCACAACTCGCGTTGAGTATGCTGGCGGCCAGTTCGAGGGAGGAAAAACAAAATGCAATTTCGCTGGAAATTTCCATTGCTCGGCAAATCGCTGTTGGCCGGAACAATACTTGCCGGTGCGCTGACACTTTGCAGTACGCCTCAATTGCGGGCGGAAGGTTGTCAGGACCGCATTGCTCATGCCGATCACGATTTACACGAAGCTGCCGCGAAGCACGGCTGGGACAGTCCTCAAGCCGCAAAGGCGCGCGAACGCCTGAATTCCGCTCGCGCGTGGTGCTGGGATCACGGTCATCGCTGGTGGGACGAAGATGCCAAGGCGTGGCGTACCGAGCGGTGGGACGATCACGACCACGATCATCCACCTCATTGAGATGGAGACTATCTTTTCAGAGCGCAGCGGAATGTCGCTGCGCTCTTTTTTTTGAAAACCCAATCGTACTCAAATAGAGCCGTTTCAAGCACCGTCTCGAAGCACCGTTTCCAAGAGCCGCCTCCAATCAGCGGCACGAGGATCTTCTTCTGACTGTCAGCTGTTAGCTCTCAGCTATGAGCTACCTCTTCGCGCCCCGCAACAAATGCACGCCCGGAGTGTTTGATAACACATAGGGCGCAACCCGAGAGCAGTCCTGGAGACGCCCGGGAGGACGCAATGTTCAGCAATATTTTGAAGTCCATGTTTGGCAAAGTAGTTCTCGCGGCTGTCGTATTGGGTGGCGCTCTATCTTTTGCCGGCGCGCCTAATGCACAGGCCGCCGAGCGTATCGTTCGCCGTGAAGTCATTGTCCATCGCGACTTTCGCGACGCACGCTTCGACCACCGCTTCGAGCGGCGCCCAGTGTTTGCCCGCGGCTACTATGACCGCTTCGGCTGCTGGCACCGCTACTAAGTTTCAGTAAATCCAAAAAGAAAAACGGGGCGCAATAAATTGCGCCCCGTTTCCATTTTCAAATCATTTCGAATTTCAAATCGCCGAACGGCTTAATTCAACGAATCAATTTTTCGACGCGGCCGCCAATTCGTCCGAAAAGACGGCTTCAAATCGCCGCTCTTCGTCCTGGTCGTGCAGCAGCACCACCGGAACCACGCGCAGCGATCTCTTGCAGGAATGGCACTGCGTCACCTCGCCCTGCAAATCCTGCAGAAAGCCGTCCGTGAAGTGATACAGCATCCGCTCGCGTCTGGCATTTTTCTCGTCCCGCGCACCGCAGTACGGACACACAAATTCAACCTTGTCCTGCTGCGGATCGCGGTCCAGAGCAGCCCAACCCGTGCGGCGCACACCTATTGTCTCGACATTACGCCCATCCATCGGGAAACCCTCCTTCAGATCCACGTCCACAACCATGGGATGCGCCAGCCTGCGTTTTCGGTTCATCGAAATAAGTGCTATATAATCAGCGAGATACAGTCGCCTATCGTGGCTTCGGCATCCGTTTCACGTCGTCCATTTGCGATACCGCTTCTGATTTATCCTGACCGGCCCATCGCAAACCATCACTTTTGCGCTTGAGGTTTCATTTCGGCGAGAAACTTATCAGCCTGATCTTTGGAAATCTCCGCGAATGTCCACGTGAAAGAATACATACTCGGAGAGAATCCTCCGGCAACATAGTAAGTGACGCCGGGCTTGGCATCTAGACCCACTTCATGTCTCGGAAATCCTTTCGGCGGTTTTTCTTCCCTTGGGTGCAAGACATGATGACCCGGAGCTATGGACAGCACGACGTATTGTTCGCGGTTCAGCGCTGCTATTTTCTTATCGTTGTCCAGCACTGTCAGCTTCTCGGGGAATACCTTCCACCCACTAGTATTGAAGAAGTACAAAGTAGCCTGATCTTGCTGGGGAGCCGCGGTGGCACAGCAAAGAGAAAGGGCTAGCAAGCAAACCGTCCACATTATTCGGCGAGTTCCCCTGCCGCTTTTAGCAGCAGGGCCTGCGGGAATCAGTACCGTGCGCTTCATCTCGTTACCCCTTTGTTGACTCACAATACTGGCGGCCAGACCTCTAAAGACTCGCATGGTTCTACCAGAAAACACGCGCCTCGGAAAGCCGAGCTGGCAAGTGCCTGGTTAACGCGATGGGCTCCGCTACTGCCGCTTGCGAACAAACAGACAGCGTTTGCTGATGCGCTCGGGAACTTGTTCATCAGCCTGGTGTCCAATTACTGAGGACGCGCGCAACCTCACATCCCTGCGAGCGCGGCGCCGGTCTCCTGCGGTAGTTGAGCAACCCACAGGAAGCCGGCGTCGCAAAAATCTCCAGTTCTAACTCGCAGAACTTTTTTGTGGAGGTGTGTGATGTCTATCGAACCCGGCCCCAGTTCCAGCGCAAGTCCGCAAAATGATTTCGGTTCCCTGCAAGGCTGTTTCGTCGAAGGCAGTCCCGAACAACGCAAACGTGAACGCCGCATTCGCCGCCGCGCGCTGATCATTTCCGTCGCCGCGCAAGTTGCGATTCTTGCCGCGATCATTCTGATCCCTCTCTTCGGAAAACCGGAGAGCATCGCCCACGCCAGCGTAATGCCGCTTCCGCCGTATTTTCACCGGAGCGGCCCGGCTCACCCGCAACCGCCAAGGGATCCGGGACCGCATATCGTTCACATCATTGAAGAGCATTTCTTTGCCCCAACGAACATTCCAAAGCGTCCGCCCGCGCCAGATCCAATTGGAGAGGAACCTGAAGGACTAGGATTTCCCACTGGCCCGGGGGCAAGTACTCCTTGCGTCGGGTGCATCACTCTCGACGACAACAGACATCAGCCACCCCCGCCTCCACCTCCGCCAACGCCGCATCGCCTCCTCGTGGCGCATCTGGAACCAGCCATGCTGATCCAACGCGTCGAGCCCATTTATCCAGCGCTCTCGAAGCAAATTCATCGCGAAGGCCAAGTGGAATTGCGCGCTGTCATCGCCACTGACGGGACGATCCAATCCTTGCAAGTGGTCAGTGGCGATCCACTCTTCGTGCGCTCAGCCACCGACGCCGTGAGCCAATGGCGTTACCGGCCAACCGTTCTCAACGGCCAGCCCGTCGAGATCGAAACCTACATCACGGTCATCTACACGCTCCAGCACTAACCGGACGCGCCGCCGCGCCGCACGCATTCGCCTCCGCAGAAAAAAGGGCCGCCCAAAAAAAAGGTGGCCCTCAGTTTTCTTCGGCCTACACATCAGCGCTCACGAATCCTGATATGGAGTGCGGCAGCTCTGCTGCCACTTTTCTCGTCACGCCGCGCAACTCAAACAAATCCAACCTTCCGAACTGACAGCTCTAAGCTGTGAGCTGTCAGCCGCGCTGTCCCTCCCCGAAGGTGCGCAGGGCCGCGCCTGCCTTTACTTATGCGCGACCCCCTGCCTGCACCGGACAACCGACTTTTTTGCGACGGCAATCACTCACGCAAGCCGCCTGCAAATTTTGTTTGTTCACTCAGTTTTCAGAAGTGAACCACGATTCCCGTCGACGCCCGCAAATTATTCTGCGTTTGATTGCTGGTTGTCCCTTCCTGAAACCGCGTCATCAAGTAGTCGACCTGAAGCGGCCGCAAAGACAATCGATGGTTGATTCGGTAATCCACGCCTCCGCCGATCGTCATCGCGAATGCGTTTTGCGAACCAGAGGTGCCTCCTGCAATACTTTCTCCCGCATGCGCACCGCCGAAAAGAACTTGGGCGAAAGGAGTAATTCGTCTGTCGCTGTGGTAAGAAATCCGGGGACCAAACACATACGTTGTGAGCGTTCCGTCCACTCCAGCCCCCAGGATATTTCCATTGTGATAGGCGCCGATATCTCCGACCGCGCTCAGCCAATCCTTGATGTGATACGCGAACGAAGCGCTCCCTCCGTTCAAGCTAAAGCTATCGATCCCAGAAGTGTCGGGATTTTCACGCACGTAGGAATAGCCCGCGAAAATATCCACTTTCGGGGTGTCCTGCGCATACGCAGCTCTTCCGCACAAAGTAAGAAAAGCCAATAGAGACACCACTATCCGCATCTTCATGAACCCTCCCATAGTTTGAATTCTCCGCGCGATCCGGCGTTTTCCATGCACGGATTCGCGTCCGGCGGTGTGCCTAAGGCAGGAAGGCAGCGATCCGCATTTTCTCTTTTGCGTTGTTCATAAAGATGCGTCCCCGCAGCCGCAAGTTGCAACACAACAGAAATATTTTGGGGAAGAAAAGTTACCACGCGGCTGACCACATTCGGGCCTTCGAAAAGATTGGGGGCCCTCAGAAACGCGTGTGCGAATTAAAATCGAGCATTGAGCCTTGAGGAAAGAAAGAAAAAACAGCAGGACCCAGGTTCGAAAAATCTGGACCTGGGTCACCTGCCGACGAAGAAACATCCTGTCTGTCCCTGGTCTCCCTTGGTCTCCCGACAATGTCTTCATACGTTCCTGTCCCCAACTTTCCGGCTGGTTGTCACAACCTAGGCCATGCTCTAAACATCCAACATGAGCGTGGGACGGATCAGGGAACCCGAAAGATAGGGGCCGCGGAGGACGACCTCGCATCTGCTTTTGTTTTTCCTTCGCCTAGAGAAAGATTCCTGTTATCCGCGCAGTCTCTGTTATGATGCGTGGCGTCTAACCTACAATGCTGAGGGTCTATGACGCTCCTACCTGACCCCGCCGGTCGTTGCTCTCAGACAACATCAACCACTACGTGTCTGATTGGCGGTTGTGTTTGGAGCTATGCTAGATTCGCTAGAAGGAGCGCGTTTTGTCAGATCTAAGGATTCCTAGTGAGCATCAACGTGGCCTGGCGCGCCTGTATAAGCTTTCGGACAGCGTGGCGGATGAATTGTTGGCCTCAATTAAGTCAGCCGTCTCGAAGGAACAGTCGGACGATCTGTCGGCTTCTGATTTACCGAAGCTAGTTGGACTTTCAAGTGAGAATCTACAGGAAGTTCTGAACACACTCGCCGCGTTGTATGGCGTACGCATAAATGCAGAGGTATCAATCGAGGAATTCATCCCTGACGTCATCGAGTCTTTGCAATCACCGAGTAGCCAAGAGTTTCAGCTTCCTGCGGAGTCAGTTGATAGCTTCAGCGCGAGGCTGAAAAAATTTCTCAGCATTGATGCCCTAAATAGGGCTGCCAAGGCGAGGGTTCTACGTTATGAGCACGAACGCACATTCTGTACTGCTCGAATTCTTACGGATGCGCGCCCAGTGTTTGAAGATACCGTTGGGCGCCCAGAAGCGACGGTAATTTTTCACATGCTCAAGATCGCCTACCATGAAGCAGGGGACGTGAGGGAACTATATGTTTCTCTTGACGAGAATGATCTCGACGAACTGAGGGACGTGATAAAACGAGCAGAGCTTAAGTCGAAGGCGCTGAAAGAAGCGCTAAACGCGGGACATCTAAACGTCATTGCATCAATATAGGAGCGAAGTCTTGGCCGAGATACTTGTGGATTATCAACCGCGCAGGGCCGAAAAGGATTGGTACAGGCACCCTAGCGAAACTGCCAAGGCTTACGCTCGCTGTTGGACAAGGCAGACGAGGCTCGAACCTAAGCCGGCAGCCAGGGTTTTTCCGCGACGTCGTTACGACTGGGCACGAGTTCAGCCCTGCCGGTCCGGGACGGTTCGACTGCGCGATTTTGTCTGCGAGGTTGAGTTCGAAACACTGGCGCAACAGTGGAAAGCCGAGACGCAATTCATGTCATTTGCGAATCAAAAATTTCTCGTTCCTAGCTACCAGAGGATTATCGGATTAGGGCCGACTGCTATTCCCAGGATTCTGCGCGAACTTCAGGACAGACCCGATCACTGGTTCTGGGCGCTCGCCGCCTTGACGGGGCATAATCCAGTTCCCCCGCAGTCGGCTGGCAACTTCGCTGCGACCAGAGTTGCTTGGTTGAACTGGGGCAAAGAGCAGGGTTACCTATAAATGCTACCTCCTGAGGTGGAGGCAGCCTTCCCTGGTCTAGTCGGTACGGGAGCCGACAAAACGAGCGAGGCCACGCCAGACTACAATTGCATCGCTTGGGCGGCTGAAGACGAATCCAATTGGTGGCAAGCTGATGATCCCTTCAATCAGTATTACTGGCCACCCGGCGTACCCCGTGATCCCGGCGTAGATGCTCTTCTGATGGCTTTCGAACAATTGGGCTATTCACTCTGTGACAACGAGGGCTTGGAAGAGGGGTTTGAGAAGGTCGCAATCTATAGAGGTCCAAACGGCCAACCAAGCCACATGGCCCGCCAACTTCCAGACGGCAAATGGACTAGCAAGCTTGGCGAACATGTGGATATAAGCCACGACGGCGTGTGGGACCTTGAAGGTGCAGCCTACGGGACGCGGCTCCGCGTTCTCCGCCGACCGACGTGATCTTCTTTCGGTGCAATGCTGGGCGGGGCCGACCCTAACCGATCAAGCGGATTCTGATTTTTGCTTTTTCCGGGGGCGGCCTACCCTTTGCGATTTTTTTCAAAGGGTAGGCATTCCGGGGACTATATCCATCCGCGTGAATGCTCGCATTGGCGCGAGCATTTGACCACTTACTCGGAGTTCAAAAAGGAAATATGGGTACAGTATCGGCAACGCCAAAGAGCAGGCTCTGCTAGAGCAGCGGCTCGCCGGAATGGCGCGCAATTGTTTCGCGCGTGGTATCGCGAAGGCGAATCAGTTCATGCCAAGCCGAACCTTCCTCGGCTTTTGCTGCTTCGCTCGCAACGAGGGGAAAAATTGGCGGAGAAACGGTAATAGTCACGCTGGTCAGCCGCGGCAAATATGTGCCGTCTCGCAAAATTCTTCGAGTCCCCGCCAGCGAGACCGGAACAACCGGCACGCCGGCATCCACGGCAGCTTTGAACGCGCCTAGTTGAAACGGTCGCACACCGTCTTCCTCAGTAAACGTTCCTTCGGGAAAAACAAAAATGGATTCTCCCTCGCGCAGCAATTTTTCCATCTCTTCCGATTGCCGCAACCGCGACTGCGGATCGCTGCGATCAAATTTCGTGTGTCCCATCTTCCGCAAAAACGTCCCGATGAACGGCATTCCGCCGACTTCCACCTTGGCGATGAAGTGATACGGCACTCCGAGACCGAGCATCAACGTCAGCACATCAAAATAGCTGGTGTGATTCGACGCATAAACTTTCGCCCCGGGCGCATCCACGTATTCCTTGCCGACAACGCGCACCCGGCAGCCTACCAAAGCGAAAAGTACCTTGAGCGCAGCGGATGTAAAACGTCCTGCTTTGCGATAGTCGCTGATGAAATTCACGATCGTCCACGTCGGAACGATCCATAAAATAAAAACGACGACAAAATACAAACCGTACAGAATCTCCAAGCCTCGCCGCACGCCGGACCAAATCGCCGCACCTATGGTGCGCGTCGCGCCAGCCGCAGCCAGCCTCGCGATCTGCACCCACGCTGGTGCCTTGCCCGCGGACAATTTTCCTGCGAGATAAAGCTGCTTGGTTTCTTCGCGGCGCAGCTTTCCGCTGGACGTTTTCGGAATGCTCCCCGGCGGTATGAGCTCGACTCTGTCCGGCGGCAAGCCCAGTCCTTGCGAAACTTGCTCCGTCACCGCCGCCACAATCGCCGCGCGCCCCGCCGCCTCACGTTCGCGCGATTCCGCCACCACGATCAGCTTCTCGGTTCCCGAAGCTTCATCCTTTTGCCCGAACGCCACGATGCAGCCCTTGCGGATTCCCTCCGCGCGCGCCGCCAACTCTTCGACTTCATGCGGATAAAGATTCCTTCCGCCCTTGATGATGATGTCTTTCACGCGCCCCGTGACGTAGATTTCCCCGTCCGCACGGTAAGCGCGGTCGCCTGAATTCACCCACGCATATTCGCCATCGCTCGCCGAAGGCCCCATCGGCAATAATTTTTCCGTCGCCTCTGCATTTTGATAGTAGCCGCTGGTCGCTGATGCTCCGCGAAACCACAAAAATCCCTCGGTTCTGTCGCTCACTTCTTTTCCGCTTGCATCCACGATGCGCACTTCATGTTTCGGGATCGGCCTGCCGGAAGATACGAACGCGATCGCCGTTGCGTCGTCCGTTCGAGCCAGCACAGCACGACCCTGCGACGCGAATGTCTCGCGTTCGATACGGTCGACCAGCGGCCCGCGATGCAGCGGCGGGAACGTCACCGCTAGCGACGCTTCCGCGAGGCCGTACACCGGCAATTGTGCCTCGCGCCGAAATCCATACGGCGCAAAACGTTCCGCAAAGCGATCCAGCGTATCGGGATTCACCGGCTCCGCGCCATTTAGCGCCGCGCGCAACTTGCTCAGATCCAGCCCTTGGATATCCTTGTCGGCAATCTTTCGTACGCACAGCTCATACGCAAAATTCGGAGCCGCCGTAATCGTTCCGCCATACTTCTGAAACGCCTTCAGCCATTTCTCCGGACGCGTGAGAAACGCCAGCGGCGACATCACTGCCAGCGGCACTCCAAAATGCAGCAGCGTAAGCCATGCCCCAATGAGACCCATGTCGTGATACAGCGGAAGCCAGCTTACTCCCACATCGCCGGGCCCCAATTCCACGACTTCGCCGATCGCGCGAATATTTGCGAGCAAATTAGCGTGAGTGAGAACAACGCCCTTGGGATCGCCGGTCGACCCGGAAGTGTATTGCAGCAGCGCAATGTCGCTCGCCTTACGCACTCGGCTGCCTGTCAAATGCAGCGGCAACGCGCCCGGTGAAGGTGGCGGCGCTTTATCCGCAGCGTCGATAAGTTTTTCTGCGTCCGCCACTTCCGTGAGCGAATGTACGCGAGGCTTCAACAATCGTGCCACGGCTTCTGCTTGACGAAACGTCAGCAGCAAACACACGCCCGCATTTTTCAAAATCGCCGACTGCCGCGATGCGTACTCCTCAATGCGATCCGCGCGGAACGGCGGATAAATCGGCACAGGAATTGCGCCTGCCAGCAAAATTCCCGCATACGAAACAAAAAACGCGCGCGAAGTCGGCAGCATCAATGCCACACGTCCCCCTGCGGGCACGCCACGCCGCGCCAACTCCGCCGCACAACGCTGCGCCGCCGCGTACAGTTCGCCAAACGTCAGCGTCACGCTGCGCTCTTTGCCTTCCGTCTCTTCGGTGATCAACAGGTGAGTCCGCTCGGCGTCGTGCGCCGCGCGATAGCGCAGCACATCCAGCAAGGTCTCCGCCGAGAAAACGCCGGCATCTTGCGCTTCGCGATGAAGTTTTTGGGTTGTGATTGCCGCGCGCAGAGCGGATGCCGCTTCGTCGTTCTGAGTCTCTGCTCCCGGCGCCGCCAAGAGGGCCTTCGCCAAATCTTCAGGCGTATTTGCTTCGGCTACAACGCTATCCGCCAGCCGCACGCCAAACGCCGTCTCCAACCGCGCGAGCAATTCCACGCGCTCCAGACTGCCCAGACCGAGGTCGCGGTCCAGTTGCGACGCTCCATTGAGCATCGGCAAAGCTCCGCGGCTGCCCAGCTCTTCCAGCAGGCTGCGAATCACCTCGAGTACGCGTTCACGTACTTCAGAGGCATCGAGTTGTGTTGCAGGAGTCGCCACAGGTCACGCGAATTACATGAAGAACATTCTCGCTTCCGCCAGAGGCTACCACGCACACACATCATTTGCCATCAACGCGAGCATCCCAGCTCGAATAACTTACGCGTCAAGATTCGCATTTGGAGAACGAGCCTCGGCGCACTACTCTTTCCCTTCCGCGACGATAAAGCGGTAGTCTCCAGCCTGGAAGCGGTGCTCGCTTGCCGTCTGGTATTCCGGGCTGTGATACCAAGCTTTCGCGTCTTCGTAAGTAGGGAATTCGAGAATAATGATTTCCTCGAGTGCGGGGCCTTCCAGAACTTCATGACGCCCATGCAGGACGCGAAAGATAACGGGGTGCTGCTGAAAGCTGGCCGGCGCCAGCTTTTTATACTCAGCCATCCGCTCCGCGTTACGAGTTTTCTCGCGTGTGATCACGACGTATGCGGCCATTTCTTCTCCTCAGCACCTACCTCCAATAGCAACAGAAATTGCGCGTCGAAGCTACGTGTCGGACTAGTGATAGTTACATGTTAAAGCTACGCGCTTTTTTGCTTGGCCTGCGCCGCAGCGTAACCTTTGGGCATGAGCGTAGTCGTAAGGTCCACGCCGGAAAGATCGGCTCCGGTCAAATCCGTCTCGCGCAAAATCGCCACGCCCATATCCGCTCCGGTAAATTTTGCGCCATTCACATTGGCGAGTCTCAAATTCACGTTGCGCAAACGGGCGCGATGAAAAATCGCGTTCGAAAGATCGCAGCGAAAAAATTCCACGCCGCTCGCCTGCGCTTCCGTCAAATCCGCTCCCGGCAAAATGGATTCCGTCATGTCCGTGTTCCGAAGGTCAGCTTTCCGAAGATTAGCTCCAGACAAATCCGCGCCGGGAAGCTTGGCTTTCCGCAAGTCGGAGCCTTCGAAATTAGCGCCGCGCAAAACAGCTCCGCTAAGATTGATTCCTTGAAGGTCGGCTCGCGAAAGATCCGCTCCAGCCAAGTCCGCTCGCGCGCCGCCTTCTTTCCCGCGAAAGAACAACGCGTGCGCCTCAATAATGTCCATCAGCTTTTTGCCTTTGTGCTTAATGCTTTTTGCTTTTCGCAATCCCATGGCGTGCTTTCTACTCCTTGTTCGAACGCTCCATTTTACCTGCTCCGCGCGGCCCTGACGAGCGCTTCCGCGAATTTCGTCCCGCTCAGGCGTCTTCTGCAAGAACCCCTCGCACCCGCCGCGGTTTGTGATAGCTTTCTAAAAACGCCCGGTTGCCCGGAAGGTGAGCGTTCCTTTGAGGTCTAGACAGTTTCTGCTCTCCCTGCTGCTCACATTTTTCGTCGTCGCTTCCTTCTCTTCGGCGGAGCCTTCTTCCCAGCTCGCCATAACGCATGTCACGGTCATCGACGCCACCGGTCGCGCGCCGCAAGCCGACCAAACCGTTCTCATCGATGGCGGCCGCATAACGGCCGTTGGCTCAACCGCAACAATCAAAGTCCCCAAGACCGCGCGCACCATCGACGCCACCGGAAAATTTCTGGTTCCCGGCTTTTGGGACATGCACGTACATCTTGCTGGCATCAACGCCGATCCCAGCTGGAGCAAACAAGTCCTTCTCCCTCTGCTTCTGGCCAATGGCATCACGGGTGTGCGCGATATGGGAGGCGATCTCGACGCGCTCCTCGCTTGGCAACGCGACATTGAGTCCGGCGTACTACTCGGTCCCCATATCGTTGCCTCCGGACCATTCCTTGCTGCCAGCGGCAAGAAAACTCCAGAGCAGTATCCCGTTCACAACGCGGAAGAAGCCCGCGCCGCCGTCGATGGCCTGAAAAAACGGGGCGCCAATTTCGTAAAAATTATTACGATGCCCTCGCGTGACGCATTTTTCGCCGTTGCCGACGAGTCCAAAAAGCAGAACATACCCTTTGTCGGCCATTTGCCCTTCGAAATCGGCGTCATCGAAGCCAGCGACGCCGGCATGCATAGCATTGAGCACCTGCTTTACAGCGCCTTTGCTCTCTCTTTTTCCTCCAAGGAAACAGAGCTACGCCCGCGTCTCGTGTTGGCCGAAAAGAATGGCGACGCTGCTGCCTGGGAGCAGATCGCCCACGAAGCTGACGCCACTTACAGCCCGGAAAAAGCCACCTCTCTCATTCAGACGCTAAAGAAGAACGTTACGTGGGTTACTCCCACTCTCGCTTCCTTGGATATCACGGCCCATCCCGGGAACTGGAATATCGACGACCCTTTGCTCGCTTTCGTCCCGCCCGCAATGGCCAAGCAGTGGCGCGAATCCTTCAATGACGCTCAGATGAAGCAGCGCGCGGCGTGGCTGGGCCGTCAAGCGTCCAACGACTGGAAACTAACCGGTGAACTGCACCGGGCCGGTGTGTCGATACTGGTTGGTTCGGATTCGCTCGATCCCTTCGTCTTCCCCGGCGACAGTTTCCACCACGAACTCGCTGAGTTGGTTCGGGCTGGCTTTACCCCAATGGACGCCCTACAGGCTGCGACCCGCGGTGCCGCGCTGTTTCTTGGCCGCGAGAAGGAGCTTGGGACGATCGAAACGGGCCACATTGCCGACCTTGTCGTGTTAAGCGCCAATCCGGTTGAGAACATTGCGAACACGCGAAAGGTCTGGGCAGTGATCCGCAATGGCGGCTACTATGACCGTGCGTCTCTCGATACACTACTTGCCAGGGCGAAAGAGGCTGCAGCCGCCGTTTCCGAGGAGCAGCCTTAGGTGCTGTGATACGAACCATGGCCTAAGGTAAGTGCAGCCTTTCGCGCGAAGTATTTATGAAGTTTTTTGCCATATACAGCCGCCGATGGATGACCCCGATTTCGTTGTCTCTATTCCTATTGACGTGCGTTGTCCCTTCTGGAATATCTCCTGCCCAGGACCGTGAGCATGCCGACGAAATCGTGGCCAATCTTGCCGGAGGCCGCGTTATCGTGCACGTCGCGCGCGACAAAATCGTTTTCGCAGCCATCGATCTGCCGGTCGAACCTAGCTCGATCCCTCCACGGGTTTTGAGCATTGACCCAGCACACATTGGCATATTGCTGGGCGCTTCCGAATGGCGCAGCCCCGCCGATCCAAAACCTGTGAGGCTGGACAAGGATTTCCCCCGGCTTTCGGGTAAGGACCCTCATTATGACGTCAATCCCGACGAAGTCGCGCCGGATCTTGATGTTATCGGTGTCGCGTTTCTCGAGCGCCTGCGCCCGCTCGTCTCCCAGCTTCACCACAAAATCGAATTCAAGCCTGACGAGGCTATTTTTGAAGTAGTTCTCATTGGCTTTGCGCCGAATGACTATGGCCCTGAAATCTGGACGATTGAATACCGCATCCAGCAGGATGAAATCGCCACACGCGGCGATTATTGGCAGACCCGTCTTCTCCGCCCGCGCTACACTCAGCTCTACCCACCCGAAAAGCACGCACCGAAGACTCTCGTCGAAATTCGGTATCCAAGCACAATTCAGGGACCGACGTTGCAGCAGCTCATTCAGGGAAACGATCCGGAGCTCGAGAAGGCCTATCGCAGAGATCCGAAGCTCACCAAAGTGGCGGAGGACATCGACCGTGGCCAAGCCAACAAGGCAGTTCCGGAGGACGCCACGGAATTCATGCGCGACGTTCTTCCGCTTGTGGCCGAGAAGGCGACTTTCATTCTGGGGACGATGACAGAGCGCGGATTTGATTGGATCGTTCCGCCGGAGGAACCCGTTGAAAAGGCTAAAGAGGACAAGAACAGGCCGCCAGAGGCTCCGTCGTTGCGGAAAAAGCCGAATCCGTGAGTCCGAGCTAAATCCCTATTCTCCAGCAGCTCTTACATGGCCAGCGTTCGCGCCGATGTCTTTGCGATAATGCATACCATCAAAATGAATTTCTTCGACCACCTGATAGGCTAACTTCAATGCTGCTCGCAAGGAATCGGCGGCGGCTGTCACGCCGAGTACGCGCCCGCCACTGGTTACCATGGAATCGTGTTCTTTCCGCGTTCCCGCCTGGAATACTTCAACACCGCTATTATTATGTTTAACGGTTAGTCCTTCGATCTTCTTCCCAGTCTCGAATTTTCCGGGATAGCCGCCCGAGGCCAGCACAACGCAGACGCTCGCGCCCTTTTTCCAGCGCAATTTGGCGGGATCGAGTCGCTTGGCCGCCACAGCCGCCAAGATCTCAGCTAGGTCGAAGTCCATTCGCGCGACAATCGCTTGTGCTTCCGGGTCACCTAACCTGCAATTGAACTCCAGAACCTTAGGACCATCTTTGGTCAGCATCAGGCCGATGTAGAGAAAGCCCTGGTAGGGAATACCGTCGTTCGCCAGACCTCGGAGCGTGGGTTCGACAATCGTGGAGATCACGGTTTCGCGCAGGGACGGCGGCAACAACTCGTCGGAAGAATAGGCGCCCATGCCGCCGGTATTCGGCCCGCAGTTGCCGTCGAAGACTCGCTTGTGATCCCGCGTCGGCACCATCGGCGCATAGCGTTCGCCATCGGTCAAAATAATAAAAGAGAGTTCGTCGCCCCCGAGCGTTTCCTCGAGCAAGACGCGATGCCCGCCGGGTCCGAGTTCGTTCTTTTCCATTGCGGATTCGAGGAACTGTTTGGCAGCTTCCACGTCCGGCGGCAGCACGACTCCCTTGCCGGCGCACAATCCATCGGCCTTGATCACCATCGGCCATTCAACGCCGGCCAGCGCGGCATACGCTTTCTGCGGCGAATCATACGCGCCGTACATTTTCGCCGTCGGGATATTGTGTCGAAGTAGAAATTCCTTCGAAAAAATCTTGCTGCCTTCGAGCTGCGCCGCCTGCTGCGAAGGGCCCACAATGGGCCAGTTCCGCTGCGTGAAGGCGTCGGAGATGCCATTTACAAGCGGCAATTCCGGACCGACAATCGTCAGGTCTGGGGCGTTCTTTTCGGCCAAAGCCACGAGACCGGCAACGTCGCCAGCATTCAGCGCGATGCACTCCGCGTCGGCGGCAATGCCACCGTTGCCTGGCGCGCACCAAATTTTTTCAACGCGCGCGCTCTGCTTCAACTTCCACACCAGAGCATGCTCGCGCCCGCCGCCGCCAATCACCAAAATATTCATTCAAAAAGCCTCGCGGAAATTTCACTTCGAACGATAGTCGCCCGATCACATGGTGTCAACTCACGGCAGTTACTGTAGCGGGTCAGTTTCAGGTTGGCCGGGGTTATCGGGATTCCAGCCTCCTTCGCAAGAAAACTGATAAGCTGAAGGCTGTATGGTCTCGCTTGGCTTGCGATCTGTGACGGCGACCGCGCTTTCGTTCTGGCTAGGTGTTCTGGCATGTCTCTTAGGTTGCGCTAAGCCATCCGCTGCATTTCCTTTGCCTCCGGAAATACAAGTCTCCGGACTCAAAGCAGCGCCGTGTCCTAGTCGTGGTGGTGACGCTGAGGAACCATGCTGCCGTCATGGCCACAACCCGGCCAATGGCCCTGAAAGGAACGAGCACCATTCGATTTCGTGCTGCCCAGCTGAAACCGCGCTGATTCAAAAACGAAACGTAGTGGCACCCGCATCTGCTGATTTTCACATTGCGGCGCTTTTGCTGCCGAACTTCCACCTATTCGACTCTATCTCTGCGAATCCGAGTGTGAACCCTTCGACTCTTTGGCACTCGGGACGAGATGTTCTTCTGCAAGTGCACGTTCTCCGCATTTAGAAATTAGCCTGGCAGCCCATGCGGTTTTTTCGCGCGGACGACTCCGTCCGCTTAACTACAACTCTTTCCACTTCTATAGGAGAAGACTATGAAAACGTTGAAAGTAATGTTGCTGATGGCCGTTATCGCGCTTGGAGTAGCAGGGTCAGCGAGGGCGTCGCAGACGGGTTGCTGCACTTCCGCTGACTGCTGCGCCTCTTGTTCCGGCTGTAAGTAAGAGCAAGTAGTTGAGAGCAAGGGTGCGGGCGAGTCGCCTGCACCCTTGTTTTCTTCTGTCGTTGCCAATGGCCCGTTGCTACGTTGCAAGGTCAGCTGATGGTCCACGCGGTAGCCGGAGAAGTGGAATCAGACTAATCAAGCATTGGGTTCAGGCTGATCGTGAGCGAGGAGGACCTTGGTTGCTCCGGTCGCTAGATCGGGAGCGAGCCAGCGAAAGAGAAACGTGGCAGCCATCGCTCCGAAGAATTGAGCGATTAGGAATGGAAGGGCATCCATCGGGCGGACTCCCGCGAATGTATCGCTTAGAGATCGCGCAAGCGTCACGGCAGGATTGGCAAAGGACGTGGATGACGTAAACCAGTAAGCTGCTGTGATGTATGCTCCGACGGCAAAAGCAATCATGTCTGAACGCAATCGCGAGCAGCCCCAGATGACACTGAGCAAACCGAACGTCGCGACGAACTCACTGAATATTTGAGCGGAACCACTCCGAACGTGTTGCGAGATCGAGATGACGGGCAACTGGAACATGATGTGTGCTGTGATTGCGCCACCAATCGCACCAAGACACTGGGCCAGGACATAGCAGGCGGCAACCGTCCACGTGACGCCCTTCTCTATCGCATCCGCCACAGTCACTGCCGGATTGAAATGTGCGCCTGAGATAGGCCCGAACGTCAAAATCAATGCAACAAGAGCAGAACCTGTGGCAATCGTATTCGCTAGAAGGGCAATCGCAACATTGCCGCCAGCAAGTCGCTCGCCCATGATGCCCGAACCCACAACGGCAGCCACGAGAAAAGCAGTGCCAAGAAATTCTGCAACGACTTGGCGCAGGAGCGTGGCTCTCATTGCAGCCCGATGCGATCAACTTCTTTTTTGATAGCGAGCGAGTCAAGGCTCGCCAGGGGTAAGCTAAGAAATAAATTGATTCTGCGCCCCAGAGTGATGAACGCGTCTCTAAAGGCCCGTTCTATTTCCTCGGGCGTACCAGTTACGGCAGCCGGGTCAGCAACGCCCCAGTGTGCTGTCATGGGTTGGCCCGGCCAAATCGGACAGACTTCCTTCGCAGCGTTGTCGCATACTGTAAAAACAAAGTTCATTTGGGGGGCATCCGGCTTCGCAAATTCCTCCCAACTTTTACTTCGCGCTCCATTTGTGGGCAGCTGGGCAAGTTCTAGCTGCCTGAGCGCTTCAGGACGGACGACTCCCGCGGGAAAACTTCCTGCGCTGTAAGCCGTGAAGTGTGAATTACGTCTTCCGTTCAAAATCGCTTCGGCCATAATGGAGCGGGCGGAATTTCCGGTACACAAAAAAAGAACATTGTAGTGCTGCGGCATAATAAGTCTCTACCCTCGTCTAGTTGCAGCAGGTGGGACCGCAGCAAGCTTTGGCATCCATTGGCTTCACAGCGCGGATAAACGCGCTCAGAAACTTGCCATCCACTTGCGGAGCAAGAACATCAACATCGAAACCCTGGCCGGAGAGGAATTCGCGAGCGTCTTCTACGCGGTAGATGCGAGTTGGTTCGACATCAATCTGTTCAAATCCTGCGCTGGCGAGTTTGCTGCGATAGTCGCCTTCCGCTAGAGCGCCCGCAATGCAACCGACCCAGAGCAAAACACTTTTGCGAATTTCGGGCAGCATTTCGCCGCGAGTAACGACATCGGAGACAGCAAATCGTCCGCCGGGTTTCAGTACGCGATATGCTTCGCGAAGAACAGCATCCTTATCAGCGGATAGGTTGATGACGCAATTGGAGATGATTACGTCCACTGAATTATCTGGCAGCGGAATGCTCTCAATTTCGCCCTTCAAGAATTCGACATTAGCGATGCCTGATTTCTTCTTGTTTTCGTTGGCGAGAGCAAGCATCTCGTCGGTCATATCGAGGCCATAGGCTTTCCCTGTCGGGCCAACTCGCCTGGCCGATAGCAGAACGTCAATGCCGCCTCCGGAACCCAGGTCGAGTACGGTTTCACCGGGATTCAGTTTCGCCAGGGCCGTGGGATTCCCGCAGCCGAGCGAAGCGAGCATTGCTTCGGCTGGAATTTGGTCTGACTGCGCGGAGTCGTAGAGGTTTGACGTTATCGGATCGGCGCCAGAGTTGCATGCCGCCTTTGCACCACAACATGAACTGCCGCCGGTCGTCACGCGGAGAGCCGCGCTTCCATATCTTTCTTTTACAGCTTCTTTTATGTTTGCTTCACTCATGAGGACACCTCATTTGCAAATTTGAATGACATCACGTGGTTCTACAGCTTTGTTTCGTGTGCAACATTCCGCGTAGAGAAATCGCAAGACTTCTTGCAACGCCTCGGTGTTGGCGGAGTACCGCAGAAACGTACTCTCGCGCTGCACCAGAACGAGGTCTTCATTTCGCAGCTTGTCGAGGTGATGAGAAAGCGTGGAATTCGGAATATCGAGTTCGGACTGGATTTCGCCAACGACTAAGCCGTCCGGGTGCGCCGAGAGCAGCAGTTGCATAATTCTAAGGCGCGGCTCGGTTCCCATAGCCGAAAACATGTCGGCGAATTTGGCGACTTGCTCTGCGTTCTTTTTGTTCGTGCCCATATTGTATTTCGATATTTGCAGAAATAAGGGGATCAGTCAAGGCGGAAATGTGCCGGATGCCGGGAGAGGCAGCTGAATCTAGCTTCATCGAGTCAGGTGCCGATTAACGCGCTAACCATCCATGTGGATTTCAAGTTTCCGGTTGCGCGATTTGTCGCGTATTTGAGAAAGCTGGTTGCGACGCGCTCGAGCCGAATGGCCGCATTAACTCTGGAGGGAGAGCCTCTCAGCTAAGAAGACCATTGAAATCTGCCAGTTATCAGGTGTATAGATGTAGCACAGTCGTTACCAAGCACCGATCATCGAGGGGCTATTTATTCGCTTCCCTTAAGCCGCGAGCGGTTCACGCGGCTGCGGAGGTAGCTCATGGAAACCGGCCCAAGTCGCCTGTCCTGGAAAATAGTGAGGGCAGACTCCGCGTTTCATACAGTGGTCCTGGCGTGCCTTGTGGCTTTGCTTTTGTACCTGGCCGCAACACTAGCAGGGGCATTGTTGTTGCATCCCCAGACGGTCTGGCCGCTTTGGCCAGGTTGCGCACTGCTGGTGTCCGTGTTGCTGCTAGTGCCGCGGAGGACTTGGCCCAGCATAATCCCCGCAGCCTTTGCGGCGTTTCTTCTCTACGACCTGCAGGCAGGCGTGCCGATCGGATCGGTTGTTTGGTTTCTTCTGGCCGATACGGTTCAAGTCCTGATAGCTGCACTCTTGGTAAGTCATTTCTTTGACGGGGTGCCCCGGCTCAATAGTGCAGAGAACCTCACCAAATATGCATTTTTCGCGGTGATCCTCGCACCGTACGTCGCGGCACTTCTCAGCGCATTTGGTATCCCAGGCGACTACTGGACTAACTGGAGGGTTTCCTTTCTATCTGAGGCGCTGGCTTTCATCACCCTGACGCCGACCATCCTGAGTTGGGTTAGCGAGGGACCTGCATGGGCGCGAAAATCACTGGCCTACCATTTGGAATTTTTCGCGCTAATGACGGGGTTGGTTCTTCTGAGTTACGTCACCTTCACAGCGTCGGAGACCAGCAGTTCGCCGGCATTGCTTTATTCTCTCGTTCCGCTTCTGCTCTGGGCGGCCTTGCGTTTCGGGACCTTAGGCCTCAGCACCTCCGTCTTAGTAGTTGCCTTTCTATCGATTTGGGCTGCAGTTCATGGCCGCGGTCCCTTCATCGAGGGAGGGCTTTTTAACAGCCTGTTCTCGCTGCAGCTAACCTTGGTTTTCACTGCGATACCGTTCATGATTCTGGCGGCCCTCGTAGAAGAGCGTAAGAAAGCGGAGCATGCATTACGGAAGAGAGAAGCGGAATTGAATGAGGCCCAGCGCCTGGCACAGGTAGGCAGTTGGCAATGGGATCCAAACACTGACATTGCGACGTGGTCTGAGCAACTTTATCGAATCGTCGGCCGCGATCCTTATCTGCCGGCTCTCAATTTCAAGAAACAGCGGCACCTCTACACCGCGGAGAGTTGGAAACGGCTGCAAGGCGCCGTAGAAGAAGCAGCAAGCGCGGGGACACCATTCGAATTGGATCTAGAGTTACTCGGTCCTAATGGCACTTCAAAATGGGTTATTGCTCGTGGCGAGGCGCAGCGAGACGCCGCGGGACGCGTGGTGCAACTCCGCGGCACAGGTCAAGACATTACCGAACGCCGGCTTGCACAAGCCGAACTCCATGAGAGCGAAAAACGATTTCATCTTGCGGCTCAGGCCGGAAAGATGTTCGCCTACGAGTGGGACGCTGCCACCGATGAGATCGTATGTTCAGCAGAGAGCGCTCAGATTCTCAGGATGCATGATGCGACGCCCACGACCGGCCAGCAAGTATTGTCGAGGGTCCACCCAGATGATCTAGAAAGACTTGCGGGCGCGGTTGTCAAGCTTAGTCCTGACATGCCCTGCCTTGAAACCAGCTTTCGGGTGATGCGTCCGGACGATACCGTGATCTGGGCGGAAATGAGCAGCCGGGCGCACTTTGACGAGCAGGGCAAGGTGTTGCGGATAGTAGGCATGATAGCGGACATCACTGAACGAAAGCGGACCGAGCAAGAGCTGCGAGAAAGCGAGGAACGGTTACGCCTAGCGGTCCAAGCAGGAAGGATGTATGCGTTCGAGTGGGATGCGGTAAGCGATACGATAGTGCGATCGGGACGGTACTCAGATGTTCTTAGTTGGTTGGACGATCCATCTCGCGATACTGGTGAGCAATTTATCGCGAGAGTTCACCCTGACGACAGCGAGGCATACGCTGCCACAGCAACTCGGCTTACTCCTAAACATCCTTCCTATCAAACCAGCTATAGGATGCTACGTCCCGACGGCAGCGTGATTTGGCTGGAGGAAAGTGTTCATGGTTTCTTCGACAGCAAGGGCGGGTTGCGGCGGACGATCGGCATGGTAGCCGATGTTACCGACCGCAAGCTTGCAGAAGAGGCCGTCTCCAGCGTGAGCCGCAGGTTGATTGAGGCGCAAGAGCAGGAACGCGCACGCATTGCCCGAGAGTTACACGATGATTTGAGTCAAATGATGGCGCTCCTGCAGATTGGATTGACAAAATTAGAGCAGGATACGTCCGGCCTTTCGTCTCAGACACGGCAACAACTGCACGCCCTTGGGGAAGTATCCATGGAAGTTTCGTCCAGTCTCCACGACTTGTCCCACCAGCTTCATCCATCCAAGCTGGACGTTCTGGGTCTCACGGCTTGCATAGGGAGTTTTTGCAGAGAATTCTCACAGCGGCACAAGCTGGAAGTCCGGTTTGTTCACCATAACATTCCGGGAGACATCCCGAAGGATGTGAGACTCTGCCTGTTTCGGATCGTGGAGGAAGCGTTGCAGAACGTGTCGAAGCACAGTGGAGTCGAGGAGGCCAAGGTTGAGCTGTCTGGTCATGCCAATGGAATTGATCTTTGTGTCTCGGACAACGGAGCAGGATTCACCCTTGAGCCTGTGAAGAGAGAATCCGGTCTTGGTTTAATCAGCATGCGCGAGCGGGTGCGGTTGGTCGGAGGGCAACTTTCCATCGAATCGAAGCCGTCGCAGGGAACGCAAATTCAGGTTCGAATTCCTCTGTCCAGCACGGCCGGAGAAAGAGTCAACGAACAAAGCAAATATGAAGAAAGTGCATGAGGTAGTCCCGCTCTGAGAGGTTACAGCTGCCAAGTGCGTCGCTGAACATAGCCGTAGAATTCAAGACGGGGGAAGAAGGTTGTCTTCCTTCGAGGATATGTAGCGTATGACAGACTGGTTCGCGCGGCCCCTCCTACACGTCGCCGACGTTGAGGTCTCGCTCCGCTTTTACGTTGACCGTCTCGGCTTCACTAACCCCTGGCGCTACGAGGAGAATGGCAGAGTGCACGTTGCACAGGTCGATGGAAAGGGTTGCGCGCTTATCCTGGCCGACACTTGGCCGGAAAAGATTGGCAAGGGGCTGATGTTCATTTCGCTGAACGCTGAGCCGGAGAAGCAGATCGCCACTTTGGATGCGCTGCGTGCGGAATTCGAGGCCAAGGGCGTTGCGGTCAAGGAAGGTTCGTGGGGCTACCGGCTACTGGTAGTCGATGATCCCGACGGCAATCAGCTTTTCTTCAACTACCCGAAGGAGACTAACCCTTCGCTGTCGGCCGTCAACGCGGAGTAAGCGTAAATGGCGGGCGGTCCTGTACTTGTAGATTAATGTATATCTATTAGTAATTGAGAGGATCGGCAGCCCGAGAGTTGTATTGCCGCCTTAAGAGCTCTTGGAGGTTCACAGGACTTCTTCCGCTCCTATGCTTGGCCAACCGCGCGGATGGGAATCGTCACTCCCGACGCCGCATCTGACGACGCGAGCATGTGGCACCGACCGTCAAAGATTCCGCCTGGGTCTATCACCATGCACGGCGAATGCACTTCGCCGGTAACCACGCCCTTTGCTTGAATCTCGACGCGTCCCTTTGCGAAAATCACGCCATCGAAGCGGCCGGAAATCACCACGCGGTTTCCTTCGATCTGTCCTTCGACTCTTGCGCCTTCGCCTAAAACCACTGTCTGCTCGGAGATGATATTTCCGCGTACGTTGCCGTCGATGCGAAATGTCCCGGTGAGCTGCAGCGTGCCTTCAAGGGTCACACCCTGGTCAATAAAGCCGGTCCACTCTTCGCTCACGCCATTCTTTGAGGAACCGGGCCACTTCCATGCCATGACTTTTCTCCTAAAGCTAGAGCGACTCTCCTACTCTAGCGTCCGGTGCGCACAAGTCAACGCGTGGCGCGTGCTGAGTTGTCCAAAGGATACGGTGGAACGAATGGACAGGCTTGATTATCGCAAGGACTGTGGCTCTACTTCATCAATCGATCGTAAATTCCCATCAACTGGGCGTCATCGTAATATTCCAGCACGAGCTGACCAGGACGCATTTTCGTCTTCTGCCGGAGGAGAACTTTGGTTCCGAGATGCCGCTGGAGTTCATCGATCGCCGCTCTGATATTTGCGTCGGCATGAACCTGCGCCGCGGGGCTTGCTGTACGTGAGCGTCGGGATGCCAGCCGTTCAATCTGCCGTACTGTTAAACCGCCTCGTGAAGCTCGCTGCGCATAACGCATCCTCAATGAGGAATCCGCCACAGCCAGCAGCGCCCGCCCGTGGCCGGCAGTGAGCTTGCCTTCTTCAATCCAGTCTTGAATCGTTGGCTCGAGTTTCAACAGGCGAATTGAATTGGCAACCGTGGCGCGATCTTTGCCGGTGCGCTCGGCCACGGATTCCTGGGTGAGTTGGAATTCGTCCATCAATCGCTCGAATGCTCGCGCAGCCTCGATAGCGTTCAAATCCTCGCGCTGGATGTTCTCTACCAGCGTCATTTCCAAAGCCAACTCGTCCGGGACCTGCCGTACGATCGCCGAGACTTTGGTTAGGCCCGCCCGTTGCGCGGCTCTCCACCGGCGCTCGCCGGCTATCAATTGAAAGCGGCTGCCGATGGGACGAACGACCAATGGCTGGATAATGCCACTGGATTGAATGGATCTTGCCAATTCGTCGAGCGCTTCCTCTCGGAATCTCGTGCGCGGTTGATAGGGACTCGGCTCGATCAAATCGATATCAATTTGAAGAGGCCCCGCGTGGACTGTTTCGCGTGCGGGCGCGGCAGCGGCGGCACCGCTGCTACCCGTGGCGTGGGGCTGGACTGCTGGAACTGGAGTCGGCGGCGCAGGGACTTGCGGCTCAGGCTCCCGAATCAGCGCTCCTAGCCCTCTTCCCAGAGCGTTTCTCGTCATTGGCAATGACCTCCTGGGCGAGTTGTGTGTAGCCCTCAGCCCCTTTGCTATGAATATCGTAAAAGATGATTGGTTTTCCAAAACTTGGCGCTTCTGCAAGCCTAACGTTGCGTGGAATTACGCTCTGAAACACCTGCGCGCCGAAGAAACTGCGTAAATCCGTGGCCACCTGTCTAGACAGGGTTGTTCTCTCGTCGTACATCGTGAGGAGGATGCCTTCGATTTCTAAGCTAGGGTTCAAGGTTCGACGGATCCTCATCAGCGTATCTAGCAATTCGGAAACGCCTTCCAAAGCTAAATACTCACATTGAATCGGGACAAGCACTGCACTGGCAGAAACAAGCGCATTCAAGGTCAAGAGATCAAGCGCTGGCGGGCAATCCAGCACAATGAATTTATAACGATCGCGAATTTCATTGAGCAGAGCTTGCAGCTTATATTCGCGATTCTCAGCTAAAACCAGCTCAACGGCAGCACCCGCTAGGTTTTTGTCGGCGGGGACGACATCTAGACCGTCGACTTGCGACTTTTGGACAATTTTGTCGAATGGCTCATTCAAGATTAAGCATTGATAGAGGGTTCTGCGGGAAGGGTCTTTTGGGAATCCGATCGCGGCCGTAGCATTGGCTTGCGAGTCGCAATCCACTAGGAGGGTTGATTGTTCGGAGGCAGCGAGGCAAGCCGCCAGATTTACCGCGGTGGTTGTCTTTCCTACTCCACCCTTCTGATTTGCAACTGCGATAATCCGCGCCAACAAGACCTCTCAATTCGCGGAAAGTTAGCAGAATCGCGCCACGGATGCAACTTGTTTCACGTGGAACATCGGCGGCCCTGTGGGATTTACACTGGAAAGTTCCACGTGGAACATTTGCAAGGCAATTTGACGCGGACATTTGTGTTCCACGTGGAACAAGTCGTGCCTCGCTGGGAATTGGTCGTTCGGTTGCGGTGTTCCACATGGAACTATCCAGCGTATTCATTTCAACTTTTCCGCCGCGAATTCGCTAATCTCACTAGATGAATGTTTCACGTGGAACTATCGATGGTCTTTCTGGTTTACAATGTCAAGAGACACGCGCTTTGCGACTCGAGGATTGTTCCACGTGGAACCCATAAGCCACTTTGGATGTCGACGGATTGGCGCAGTTGGAAGCGGTGGGTCCGTAGGATTAGCATCCATCCGCCGCACTTGAACGTTCCACGTGGAACGTACGCTCCTTGGGTCGTGGCATTCAATTGTAGCTGGCCGGTTATTCGTGATTAGCGACCGTATCCCTCGGAAGATCTGTTCCACGTGGAACACCCTCACGGACCCTTGCGCCGCTTCACAGAACTAACGCTCGATTTGAGCTACGGGATCTGATTAAAAGACGGAATAAATTGCTGATGGCGATGTGGAAAAATTCAAAAACGTAGCAAGTCTTTATCTTTCAAGTCGTTGCGCCGACACTTTCAGCTTTTTCGTGAGCCGACCAGTAGGTATCGCCGTAAGGACTGCGGCACGGGAATGGGTTCCCGCCATTCCCAGTCCGTCCCACGTCGCGCTTGATCCAGGTCGCGTCCGCCAATCCACAGGATAACTTGTTTAGCTGCAACACGTTCCGAGGCTGCCCAGGCCAGAAACGGTTCAAAGTCTCCCACCGCTCGAGAACACACGAAATCCAGAGGCATAATCTCCTCGCCCAGTTCCTCATAGCGGCTTACGAGAACGCGGGTGTCCGGAAGTTCAATGTTTCTAAGCACTTCGGCGAGAAAAGTGGCCTTCTTCATATTAGATTCGACCAAAAACATATTCAGGTTCGGTCGCATGATTTTGAGCGGAATGCCGGGAAATCCGGCCCCAGAACCTACGTCGGCGAGCCGACCGTTTTCCACAGGCACGGCAACGGCTGCATACATACACTCGCAAAAATGACGATATAGTATCTCTAAGGGGTCACGAATCGCGGTGAGATTTATCTTCTCGTTCCAGGTCAGCAGAAGCGCCATATATTGTTGAATGTAAACGATTTGCTGGTCACTAACTTCCATCTGAAATTCGCCAAGGGCGCGGCGAATCGTCTCCGCTGATAGCACCGCCGGGGTTGGTGTTGTCATAAGAGTAACTAAATTCCAACGGAACTGTGGATTTCCACTTCCGCAGTCGTCGGTATTGCTTTAACCAGATACTTCGGCCCTGCCACTCCCGCGACCGCATCCACAGTGAAGTGCCAGAGCATCACAGGAAACAACCCATCGTACGCGATTCGCGCCGTTCCGAACACTGTGCCGATGACCAGTGTGCTTAACAGCCCACCGCGCCCCTGGTAAAGGTGCGCCAACCCAAAGAGAATAGAGGACAATAGCACCACGCTCCACCCCGGAAGTCCCGCCTTGGTCAAAGCCGCCATCGCAAATCCGCGGTACAGAAATTCCTCGCAGAGCCCGGCAGTCGCCGCCAGCGCCAGGAAGGGAATCAGCTCCGCACGGGACTGAGGCAGAATCCGCTCGGCAAGCGCCTGCATGAATTCCCGGGCTTTCCCCGACGACTTCCCCATTCTCCTTAAATTGAACCATTGGAACCCACCCAAAGTCGCTGCGCCGACAATTGCGCCAATCAAGATCCACCAGGGCTCATGGACTACCAAACCTAGTTGCTCAAAACTAAGACCTCGTGCCCACGCCCGCCATGCAACAACTGCGACTGCCAGCCACTGAAACCCGATGGTCGAAGCATACAGCGAGAGGCGTTCTCGGGTTCCGACCTGCGAAATGACCATCAACTTTTGCAGACGCAGCCGGCCTCGCAAGGGCAGCAATACGCCAAGCACAAAAAAGATGAGCCAGAAGTCCCAAGGCATCCGGCGATGAGACCACGTTCGCAAGTTCGGCGCAACTCTTCGACGCACTCTTTCCTAGCCTATTTCGTTCAGACGCGCGTGTTACCAGCGCAATGCTCTTTGCATCGTTATAATGGTCTGCGAACCAGCGAGGTGAATTTTTGGCGACACAGGTGAAACTCACGTCCATGGCCAAAGCGGCCGGCTGCGCGGCAAAACTGAATCCCGCGACGCTCGATGCGGTCCTACGCAAGCTCCCGCGCCAAACAGATCCAAATGTGCTTGTCGGCTTCGACACCAACGATGACGCCGGAATATATCTGATCAGCGAAGGTCTCGCTCTCGTTCAGACGGTCGATTTTTTCACGCCCATCGTGGACGATCCATTTCTCTTCGGCCAGATTGCGGCAGCCAATGCGCTCAGCGACGTTTACGCCATGGGCGGCCGGCCGATCTCGTCCTTATCCATCGTGGGATTTCCAGAAAAGGGTGACCCGGAAATTCTTGAACAAATCATTCGCGGTGGCCTCGCCAAAATGAACGAGGCAAAATGCAGCGTGATCGGCGGCCACTCGATTCGAAATGAAGACATGCTCTTCGGCTACGCGGTGACGGGGACCATCAATCCTCAACGCGTCTGGCGCAACGTCGGTGCCAGGCCCGGAGACGTGCTGCTCTTCACTAAGCCGCTCGGGACCGGCGTGATTACCACCGCGCTGAAAAAAGACCGCGCTCCAGCGGAATCGCTCGCGGCCGCTATCTCCGCGATGAGCACTCTGAACGCCGCGGCTGCGGCGGCTCTCCAGGAAATCGACGAGAAGGAGCAGGCGGCAAAACCCATTCACGCCGTTACCGACGTAACCGGTTTTAGCCTTCTCGGCCACGCTCGCGAGATGGCGCTCGGCGATCCAACTCGCGGCCTCGAACTGGTCTCCTTAGAAATCGATCACGCATCCTTCTCTTATTTTCCCGGCGCCGTGGAAGCCGCCCGCGAAGGCCATCTTTCTGCCGGCTTAAAAAACAATCGCGCCTTCGTCGGGGAGTGCGCGGAATTCGAGACTAATGTCCCGTCCGAATATCAGGACCTACTCTTTGATCCGCAAACGTCGGGCGGTTTTCTCGTCGCGATCGCGCCAGATTACGCGGATTCCACACTGGCAATCTTTGCGCGCCACGGTGTTAACGCCCGCCGTGTCGGCCGCGCCATCCAGAAAACAGCTCCTTTGATCAAAGTGCTCTGAAACTGCGGTTTTTTTCTCGCTGTAGTATCAGGAGAAATGCTGCCGTTTGACGGAAAGGTATCGTCTTAACAAAACGAATGGACACAATAACTCACGGCATCGCGGGCGCGTTGATCGGCAAAGCAGTCTTCCACGGCGAAGACATGTTCGCATCCAAGCCCATGAATCGCGCCCGCATCATTACTTGGACGGTGATGTTCGGCGCGATCTTTCCGGATTCGGACATCCTTCGCGACTGGTTTTCGAACAATCAGATGTTGATTTTGACGTGGCATCGCAGCTTTACGCATTCGCTGGTCTGCATGCCGATTTTCGCACTTCTTCTCGCCGCGATCACGCGCTGGTTCGCACGCTGGCGCAAATGGGATGCGCCTTCTTTCGCAGCTTTAGCGGGCCTGTACGCCATCGGCATTCTCAGCCACATTTTTCTCGACTTGGTCACGAGCTTTGGCACGATGATTTGGTCGCCGCTACAATGGTCGCGTCCCGCCTGGGATTTAATCTTCATCGTCGACTTCACATTCAGCGCGCTTCTCCTGGGTCCGCAAATTCTCGCCTGGGTCTATCGCCAAGCCGAAGGCTTGAAGAATCGCGCCATCATTACGTGGTGCGTACTTGCACTCGTTTCGCTAGCCGTTGCGGCGTTAGCGAAAAATGTCGGCGCGCCGATTTCTGAAGAAACTGCCGTCGCTGTTCTTGCGTTGCTGGCAATGTTTTTTCTTCTGCCCACTCTCGGCGGCAAAGGACTCCGCGTTCGCTACGCTACGTGGAATCGCGCAGGTCTGGCCGCAGCGATTCTCTATCTCGCCGCGGCTTTCTATGCTCATCGCACAGCTCTTGAACGCGTGGAAAAATTCGCTTCTCTCTTTCAACTCCAGGGGGAATCTCTCGGAGCGCTCCCGCTACCGCCATCGCTCTGGCACTGGGATGGGCTGATCAATACGCCGCACGGCGTCTACGAAGTCCGCGTGGATCTAAGCGAACGGCCCGATCTGGCATCCGTCGAGCATCGCTATTATCCCGACGCTCCGCCGAATCAATATATCGATGCAGCCAAGCGCTTGCCCGAAGTGCAAAAGGTTTTGTGGTTTTCGCGTTTCCCGGTCACCCGTTTTCACAAGGAAGGCAGCGTAGCCGTTGTGGAGTTTTTCGACGCGCGATTTTCGTCGATCCGTCGGGATCGGCCCACGTCTTTCACGTACCGCGTAAAGATGGATGAAACCGGCCAAGTCATTTCAAAAGGATGGGCGCGAGAATAAACGGGAATAAAACGGTTCAGCTGTTGCACTACTATTCGGCAGAGTAAAACTACTTCGGCTTCGCGGGATGGATCACCACTTGGCGTTCTTCTCCCATGCCCACGCTTTCGGTTCGCACGCCGGGAATCTCTTTCAACGCCAGATGCACGATACGCCGCTCACGCGAGGACATCGGATTCAATCGAAATGGCTGGTGCGAACTCTGCACGCGTTCGGCTGCCACGCGCGCCGTCATGCGCAGTTCTTCGAATCGCAACGCGCGATAGCCGCCGCTATCCAAGTGGATTTTTTCGTGAAAGGTAGGTTCCAGCCGGAGCGCGCGAAACGCCAAATGCTCAAACGCCTTTAAGACTTCTCCGTTGCGCTCCAGCAAAATTTCTTTGTCCCGGCCGTCAAGATCAGCAATCACTTCTGCGCCACCCGAAACGTCCGTGGCGGGCGTATCGACCACCTGCACCTTCACCTTCAGGTCCAATCCCGACACGCGCACAATTTCTTCCAGAAACTTTCGCAGCGTCTCGCCCGCTGCCTGCCGGTCGAGCTTGCCGTTGCGAATAAGGTCCGGACCCATGGGCCTCCGTAGAAACTACAGCGTTGCTCGCCAGCCTTGGGCGACCTTTGCAGGACTTCTTATTTCTTGCCGCGCGAGATCTGTTTCGCAGCAGCGGGTGCGGGATGCGTCTTATTCAGATACCACTGCTGTCCGATACCCACCAAACTGCTGGTGAGAATATACAACGCGAGTCCGCTCGAAAACGGAAAAATAATGAAGCTTCCCGCGAACATGATCGGCATGATCTTCATCATCTGTTGCTGCTGCGGATCGGCGGAGGTCATCGGCGTCATTTTGGAAACGAGGTACATCGATACGCCCACCACGACCGGCAAAATGTAATAAGGATCTTTCGCAGCCAGATCCGATATCCACATCCAGTGCGCGTGCCGCAATTCGATCGAGCCGCGCAGCGCGCTATTTAGCCCGAACCAGATCGGCATCTGCAGAAACATTTGGAAGCAGCCACCCACGGGGTTGATACCCTCGCGGCTGTAAATCGCCATCACTTCCTTGTTCATCTCCTGTTTCTTCGGGTCGTTCATCTTGTACTTTTTATAGCGCTCTTGAATCGCTTTGATTTCAGGCGCGACCCGCTGCATCTTCAGCGTCGTTTTGTAACTCGAAATTCGCAACGGGAAGAGCAACATGTTGATGAACAGCGTCATCACGATGATGGTCCATCCCCAGTTGGGAATGTATTTATGCAGCCACTTCAATCCGTGGAACAGGGGCTCGGCGATAAATTCGAGAAATCCAAAGTTCACCAGGGATTGAAGCGGCGGCTTCATCGCCTTCAAGTCATCGTAGTCTTTCGGCCCAACGTAGACGCGTAAAGCCAGCGGTTGCGAAGGCGTTGCCACCGCCACTTCTGCCACCGGTTCTTGCGTATCTTTTCCTTCGACCTGGATAGTGCGCATCACCTTCCAGTACCGCGTTTCCAGCGAACCGGAAGCGACTCCATTTACAGGCAAAAACGCTGCCGCAAAATAACGGTCCTCAATTCCCGCAAAATCCTTATTGCCCGACCAACCGCCCGGGCCCCATTTCTCCGGGCCTTCAAGTTTCTTGTGGAGCAAATCCGTAACTTTGCCGCCTTCGCTGTAAAACGTCGATACCGTCTCGACAGGGATAGGATTCTGCACCGTCAAATCCCCGAATCCTCCCAGCCATGCCAGTCCGGACTTGAGCGGCGCGCCGTTGAACTTCACGGTGGTTTCTACGCGCACCACATAAGAATCGTCGAAGCGAAATCTCTTCGTTACCTCGAGGTGACCATCGCTCCAAACGAACTGCAGATCGGACGGAGCTTGCAGCGGATTGGCCGGGAGAGCTCTGTAGCTCGCCGCATCGCTTCCCGCATGGCCACCCGGCTCAACAAAACCAGGCACGTACAGCGCGGAATTTGCCTGTGTCTCCAGTTGCGAATCGTCGAGCACTAGCGCGAAAGGCCAGCCGCGAACTTCTTCAGCAGCCTGTGGATGAACCACATCCAGCACGCGCTGCGGCTTCGAATCGTCCATGTACTTCTTGAGCTGCCAGCTCTTCACCACTCCGCCGCGGTTCGAAATCTCCACGCGATAGAGCGAGTTCTCCACGACAATCGTGCGCTCTTGGGCGTCGGCCTTCGGCGGCATGGCCGCCGCGTTTGAGGGTGCGAGCCCTGTGGCGACGCCCGCAGGCGTTGGCGTGTTCGAATTGCTTCCAGATGTCGAAGGAGAAGTGGAAGACGACGTCGCTGCCGAATTTGTGCTCGCAGGCGACGTGATCGCCGGTCTGTTTGCTTGCGGCAAATTCGCCGGTGGCTTCGGCGCAAAAAACTTGGCCCATAGCAAAATCACCGCCATCGAAAGTATCGAGGCGATCAAAATGCGCATTTCTGAAGAAAGTTCTTTTTTCTTTTGCGGCTCGCTCACGAATGAGCCTCTCTGGAAGTAACGCCGGATCGGACCGCGTCTTTCCCTACTTCACCCGCATGTGCCGCCGTCGTTTCGGTTTTCTCCGGCACCGGATCGTAACCAAACTTTCGCGACAACGGATGACACCGCAGCAACCGCTTCAACCCCATCCACGACCCCCGCATCACACCAAACCGCTCAATCGCTCCATACGTATACATCGAACAAGTCGGTTCGAATCGGCAGCTCCCCGCAAACAAAACCGACAAGTACACCTTATAAATACGCACCGCAGCCAGCGCCGCTTTCACGGCAGCCGATTGTTTGGCGCCGGAGGGCGGGGCAAGCCCCGCCCCTACAGTCTTTGTAATGGTGTCGACCGCCCACGGTGGGACGGACTTCAGTCTGTCCTCTTC
This sequence comes from uncultured Acidobacteriota bacterium, assembly GCA_963784015.1. GTDB lineage: Bacteria > Acidobacteriota > Terriglobia > Acidiferrales > UBA7541 > Acidiferrum. The sequence goes on along the minus strand of CAWAPX010000003.1, from coordinate 23,267 downwards.
TTTCACGCTGTTTTCGACACTCATACTCATCGGTGAACTCACGCACTCTTCATCAATCGCAACAAGTCCGCAGTCAACCCCGCAAACTCCGCCCGCGCTACGCCACTCTTCGGATGAATCACGATGTCCCACCCTGCGGGTATTTCCGTGCGGTGGCAGCGCACGATCTCTCGCATCCGCCGCCGCATGCGATTACGCACCACCGCGCCGCCCAGCGCCTTTCTGATGCTGAAACCGAAGCGGCTCACCGGCAATTGATTGGCGCGAAAAAAAACTGTGAAGTGGGAACTGGATCGGCGCTTCCCAGCGCGGTAGACGGCATCGAAATCGCCCCGCCGCACCAGCCGCGCCTCGCGCGGAAACTCCAGGCGCACAGCACTACTACGGCGTGAGGCGATGGCGTCCCTTCTTGCGGCGAGCCGCCAATACTTTGCGGCCACCTACTGACTTCATGCGCGCGCGGAATCCGTGCGTCTTCGCGCGGCGTCGTTTCCGCGGTTGAAATGTGCGCTTTGGCAAAGCAATCCCCCTTTAGTTGCGCGGCCCCACACTTAAATAGTTGGGCCGGTTCTTCCCGCAGACACAAAGCGACCGTCAGGCCGCCTGAGCGACAGGTATCGAATTTATTAGTGTAGTCGACCGCTAAGCATAGGGTCAAGAAAACCCCGGGGTAGGGCACGCTCGCGCAGTACATCTGATTCTTTTACAGCACCTTTCGAGTGTCGTTTTTGAACTGATCCCACCTGCCCGTAAGCGAGAAGTGCCGTTGATGTATCGGTTGATGCTCCCCCTCAAGCCACAACTTGTGCACGAACATTGTCTGCCATTGAATACCTCGGAATGTCTTGCCCCCGATCGTGTCCCCAAAATCTTTTGAAAACCCCGGCGCGTCCTCGAATCGAAATGTCGCACCGCGCGGATCCGCCGACGGACCTCTCATTGTCCCCGGCTGCCAATTCGAAGGCGGGCGCAACACCCCCCCTACAAGTCGCCCCCAAATAGGCCGTCACGGGCCGTGGTCCCGGCGTCATCTTGTCAAGTAGGTCGTCCGACCAAGGTCCGAACTGGCGTGCCTGTGGATTGATCTGCTGCATTGTCGACTGCGTTGAGTAGTACTTCCAGGTCCTGTCTGTGAATTCTATGGTGAACCCCCCTGAAACAAACTGCTCCCAGCGCAGCTCCCTGCACTCACTCGGCAAACCCCGCACTTCGAGCACCCAGGCAAATCTCGCATCGTCCTCTTCTTCCCCACGCCACACTCGGCTGGTGATCATCGCTGTCCTCCTTCTTCTTTCTAACCCAACTGCGATAGTTCTGTGACTTCTAGCTCAAGGCCAATCTTTGGGATAAGGAGGCTGCGGGCTTTCCACGGAAACCTGAGCGTCGATTTTCAGTTTGCTTAATATTTGTTGCAGAATTTCCGGCATGGTCGAAGCTGGCGGCAGGTAACTCAAGTTTAGAGTTGCGAGCTTATCCGCGAAGACAAATAAATTTTTCCCCGGGATTTTCTTCCAATAGTCATCGGGATTCACTGACGGGTCCAAATCCTTGTCCTTGAGGTAGGACCGCCGGTCAAATCTCAAAGACTCGCTGATCAGCACTCCTCGAAGATTCCCATCTGTGTCCACTTCGTGCCCGACCACCTGACCGCGGTACAAATGATCGTCGGACGTAAGCAGATCAACCATGACTTTTCTTTCGGGTTTTGGCGGCCACATGAATGGCGTAAGCAGGAAATACCACGGCGAAATATTCGGAAGAAGAAATTTGTTTGCGGCGAAATCATAGGGTTTGAACTTGTGGAATCGCCCGAAATTTTTGCCCAGCCAGCCAAAAAGCAAAGCCTCGGAAGCCGTGAAGAAATACAGCCATACAAGGATGCGAGCCTGACGGTGCGCTATTCGGGAAGCCGCGCCCCAAAATTCTTGTTGATGCTGCGAAAAATAGGTATCGCTATAAACAGATGAAAAGGCGGTTTGATAGTCGCTCGTTGTCTGCGCGGCAGAATCGGGAAAAAAGAATGGGTGATTTCCAATCCAGCCGGCGTTGAAAACCGCGAGAAATGTCAAGGCCAGCGGCAGCAGCGAGGCAAATGCGCCAAAGGTGAGCTGTTCGCTTCTTGTGCGGTGAAATTTGTCCAGCGGAATGAACAGCGAAAACAGGCCCTTGAAAAGAATTCCGGGTACCAGCAGGTAAAAAACCAAACCCGCCGATGCGATGAGCGCTAGCATCCCTTTGAGGCCGTGGGTAGTCTACTTGGTTGCGGCTCCGTGGCCGTTGTTTGACGTGATGTGATACTCGTTCCCGAATTCGTCTCTCAAAACGTATTCGCCCGTCGTCGCTAGCGCCTGTTTGATTTCCGGGGCATTCTTCAGAATTTTGCTTGCCAGGAGGCCGTCCGGAGTCGCTTCAACAAAGGAATCCGCCAATTTCGAGAGGTTTTCAGTCATGCTTGCGCCGTCCTTTACCATCTAACTCTTCCCCTTTAGAATCGGCCAATTCGGACACTTCGTCAAGTTTTACTCAATAGGGAATACACCTGGGTGGAACTCTAAGCCTTGGCCGGCGATACATGATTCTCTCAAGCGGATGTTTTTTCGATATTCGATGACCCGCCGCGGCGAACCGCGCTAATGCACGCGAGGCGCCAGCCAGGCGCGCATCGTTCTTAGATACTCGGGATCGATCGCGCCGCTTGCTTCGCCCGCGGTCAGCCTCATTTGATGGTCATCATTCGCAAATTCTCGAATCGTGAAATCGTGATGTTGATCTTCTGCAAGGACTCGCCGAATCGCTGCAACACTATCTGCGACTGGTATCAATTGGTCTTTGTCTCCGAATAGGAAAAGCGCCGGCACTCGCACCCCTCGCAGCGTCGGAACCGGGTCATAGTTCATTTCGTGTTGAAACCAATTGAAGCCGGGATGATCTGGTTTGCCGAGTTCGGCAGGCGTCTGAAGCGGCCCGAATAAATCGTCTTGCTGCGCTTTCACTTGCTTATACCAGCGTTTGGTGCGCGCCTGCTCCAGCTCAGCCTTCGTCTTTTTGTATCCCGCGTCGCCGCCTGCACTGTTGGAGAGGTAATTCCAAACGTCTCGGCGCAGAGCGCTGGCTTCGCGCACATCGGTTTCTTCCACGCCTTGTGACCGTAGTTCATTCGCGTAATAGACAATCATTTGCTCGCCAGGAGAAACTCCAGGACCGGATACGGCGATGACGAACGACACGTCCGCCGAGCGTGAAGCTGCCAATGGTCCTAGCCATCCTCCCTGGCTGAGCCCCCAAACGCCGATGTGCTTCGCGTCAATCTCTTTCTGCGATTTCAAGAATTCGATAGCGGCGAGCCCGTCGTCGCAAAGTTCCATGAACGGGACTGCGCGAAAGTCTCCAGTGGACTCGCCCACTCCTCGCTTGTCGTAGGCCAGTGCGGCGATCCCCTGCTCCGCGAACCAACGAGCCGTGAAAATATCCCTTTCCTGCGGACCGGAGCCATGGAAAAGAACGACAGCTGGATGCTGCCCGGAACCTGCAGGAAGCACAAGTGTTCCTGCGAGCGTTATCTTTCCGCTGGCAAAATGCACCGCTTCTTCTGTGGCGGCGCGCATCTCGGACGACTTTTCCAATAGCGTTGAACTGCGCTGAGTGCAGGCTACGAGGGGAAGAAGGAAGGCAAGAACAAAGACGGATCGCCATCCGCGAGCGTGTCTCGCGGCAAGAGATTTAATATGTTTTCGAACGGGTGGCACATGTCTGGGAACAATGGATTTCATACCCGATTGGACTCGCAGCTGCGGCTCTGGTTATCCGTGCCGCGCCCCAATCCGCATACTTATGCGATAATTCCAAGTACCCCTAGGTCCCTCGAGTCGAGCTACGCCACGTTCTTCACGTGCTTGTACTCGTCGTATGCCGCCAAGTAGCGGTCCACATCCTTCCGCAACAAATAATATGGCGTGGAAAGCCGTATCTTGGAAGGCGCGCCTCCGCGAATTCGGATTTTCTTTTCTTTCCACATCCATGCCTCCAGCTCGCTGATTAGAATCGGCGGCACATTCACCGACACAATCGCGCAGCGCAGCGCCGGGTCTGGTGACGCCCACGACTCCGCCCCACGCTTTACCATCTCTTTCAAAATATAATCCGCCGACTGCCGGTGCCGCCGCTCAATCCGCTCTATCCCAATCGAATTGGCAAGCTGCACCGCTGCGCGCAAACCGTAAAGCGTCGGCACGTTCGAACTTCCGATTTGCTGAAATCGCGCCGCCTTCAGCTTGGGATCATCCCATCCGCCCGTCACAATCGTGTTCCACAACCGATCTTGCACTTCCTCGCGCACATACAAAAACCCCGTACCTTTCGTCGCCTGCAGCCATTTGTGCGGGCTCGATGAATACATATCGCAGCCCAGATCGTGCACGTTCAACTTCATCATTCCGATCACGTGAGCGCCGTCTACCGCGCTCAATATCCCTTTCGAACGCGCCAGGGCGCAAATCTCTTTCACCGGAAGCACCACGCCCGTCACCGTCGTAATGTGGCTAAAGAAAATCAGTTTCGTGCGCGGGGTAATCGCATCGCTAAAAAGATTCAATACTGCCGCTGCGTTCGGCACCGGCTTCGGCAGCGTCACTTTCTTCACCACAATCCCATGTCGCTTCGCGCGCAAATTGAAACCTTGCTCGCCGCCCGGATGCTCTTGATCCGTCATCAACACTTCATCGCCCGCCTTGAAATCGAGCCCATTGCAAATATAACTGTTCGCCTCCGTCGAATTGCGTACCAGCGAAAGTTCATCGCGCGTGCACCCCACAAATTCCGCCAGCGGATCGCGAAACTCATTCCAAATGCCATATCCCCAGATCGGGTAGTCTTCCGGATCGCTCTGGTCCATCTTCTCCGTGGTGTTGTACCCCTCGAAAATCGCGCGCAGCACCGGCGCCGGGGAAGAACCCACCGTCCCGTTGTTCAAATACACTTCGTCCGCCGGGATCAAAAATTGTTTACGGATCTCCGTCCAGTAAGCTTCTTCGTTCGAATCGAAGAGCACTTTATCGGGGAGTTGTGCGGGCGCCTGCTCCAGCAATTTTGGCCAAGCCGGCGAAAGGCTCAGCGTGCCTGCGATTCCCGCAGCACCGGCAAGCGACGAAAGAAATCCACGGCGATCCAGCATCATTCCCTCCAAGGTCAGTCTGCGCGGATTCTACTCGCGACTTCGCAACTCAACAACACATCTTCCAGAAATCATCTTCTCGAAATCTCGAACCAAAGCTTGCGGCTCATCCTCAAGCGGATTATGGTACTCCCACACATAATCACAGCTCTCAAGAGGACATAATTATGATTCATCTTCGACCAAGGCTAGCGATCGCCGCGTCTTCAGTACTTATTCTCTGCGGTTCGCACCGGGTTTTCGCTCGAGAAGCTCCCTCGCAAGAAACGAGCGGCACCAAGCAATCCGCCGAAGCGCGCCTCAAAGCCGTCGCAAAACCCAAAGCCTCCGGCGCAGCACAAGACGTCATCGACACGCTCTCCGCCACGCACCGTTTCGAACAAGCCGCCATTTCTCCGGACGGCAAAAAAGTCGCTTGGGTCGAGGACATCATCACAAAACACGGCGTCTCCACCGGCGACACCGTAATTTACGTCGCCGACATCGGCGGGAAAAATCCGCCCAAGCGCATCAGCGCGGCCGTCGCTGACGCCATCCACGCCGAAGGCAGCGTCGCCTGGTCGCCCGACGGCAAGAAACTCGCATTTCTTTCCGACGCCGCGAAAGCCGGACAGCTTCAACTATATATAATGGATGTTGCTGGCCCATCCGGCTCCGCGCGAAAACTCACGCAAGTGAAAGGCTTCCTCTCCTCTCCCGGCTGGTCGCCCAGCGGCAAAACCATCGCCGTCCTCTTCACCGAAAACGCCACGCGCGCCGCAGGGCCCCTTGTCGCCGAAACTCCCGAAACCGGCGAAATCAAGGACTCTTTCTTTGAACAGCGCCTCGCCCTCGTTGATGTTGCCACCGCCAAGCTCGACCAAATTTCTCCCGCCGACACCTACATCTATGAATACGATTGGTCCCCCGACGGCCTCCGCTTCGCCGTCACCGCCGCCCTCGGCAATGGCGACAACAATTGGTATATCGCCGAGCTTTTCACTCTCGACGCCGCCACGGGCCTGATGAAGTCCATCTACAAGCCTCCGCTGCAAATTGCCAATCCCGCGTGGTCCCCAGACGGCCAGCGTATCGCTTTCATCGGCGGTCTTATGAGCGACGAGCCCAGTGTCGGCGGCGACATTTTCACCATCGCTGCGACGGGCGGCGAAGCCACCAACATCACACCAGAAATGAAAGCCTCCGCCAGCTGGCTCGCGTGGACTCCTGACGTAAGAATTATTTTCGGCGAGTATCTCGAAGGAGATTCCGGCCTAGCCACAATCAATCCCGCCGACGGCGCTAAAACCGAATTATTCCGCGATGCAGGTCAACTAACCGCGGGCGCGTGGGGCATCAATCTTTCTCTTTCCCGCGACGCCAAAAATTCCGCCGTGATTCGCAGCTCATTCAGCGCCCCGCCCGAAGTCTGGGCCGGCCCCACAGCCAACTGGACGCAAATCACGCAACGCAACAAATCCATCAAGCCCGCCTGGGGCGAAGCCAAGAGCATCCACTGGAAAAACGGCGGCTTCGAAGTCCAGGGCTGGCTTCTCTACCCGCGCGATTTCGATCCCAGCAAAAAATATCCCCTGATTGTGCGCGTTCACGGCGGTCCCGGAGCCGCCGTCCTCTCCGAATGGCCCGGTGCCTCCGATTACTATTCGCCACTCGCCGGCGCCGGCTACTTCGTCCTCCAACCAAACCCGCGCGGCAGCTTCGGCCAAGGCGAAGCCTTCACCCGCGCCAACGTAAAGGATTTCGGCAATGGCGATTTCAAAGACATCATGGCCGCCGTCGACGAAGCCATCAAAGTCGCACCCATCGATCCCGAGCGCCTAGGCATCTGCGGCTGGAGCTATGGCGGCTACATGACCATGTGGGCCGTCACACAGACCAACCGTTTCAAAGCCGCCATGGCCGGCGCCGGCCTCTCCAACTGGCAAAGCTACTACGGCGAAAATCTCATCGACCAGTGGATGATTCCGTTCTTCGGTAAATCCGTCTACGACGATCCCGATGTCTACGCCAAAAGCTCGCCGATCAATTTCATAAAAAAAGTAAAAACGCCCACGCTCATCCTGGTCGGCGATAGCGACGGCGAAGTCCCCGCCCCGCAATCCTACGAATTCTGGCACGCCCTAAAAACGCTTGGCGTCGAAACCCAATTCGTAGTCTACGAACACGAAGGCCACATGTTCTCGAGTCCCAAGCATCGCCGCGACGTAGTCGAACGCACCCTAGCCTGGTTCGACTCCCACCTAGAGTAATGGGTATGTGAATCGCGGCAACCAAATATTTTTGATGTAACCGTTCCACGCTCGCACGCGTCCCACTCCCCAATAGCGGGTGTTGGCCGACCTATTCTAACCAGCCACTCTGTCTCGGGATCGACCGCCGGATTTCAGGCGCAGTTTTTCACGGCTTCGATCCCGAGGCATCTTCCAACTCGTCACTGTCTTCCTCTCGGCTTGCCTGTCGGCATAAAGCGAACTAGATCCTGACGAGTTTCACGTCGCAAAATACTTTCTTCGCCTCGAAATGAATCAAAGTGCATCGAACAGCCTCTATATTGACGCATATAGATATAATCTGATATAGGTATTGGCATGGCCGAGAGTGACGCCAATAAATTCGTTCCCCTCAAAACCCACTGGTTCCACATCATGCTTTCGCTTGCAGGCGGCGAGCAGCACGGTTACGGGATCATGCAGGAAGTTCTGAATCGCACCACCGGAAAGGTGCGGTTGTGGCCAGCGACGCTATATGGATCAATCAAGCGCCTGATCGAGGCCGACCTGATCGAGGAGTCCGACGAACGGCCTGCACCTGAACTCGACGACGCTCGACGTCGCTACTATCGCTTGACGGCCCTCGGCAAACGCGTACTCGACGCCGAATGTGATCGCCTCCAGGAATTGGTTCGCACCATTCGCGTGAAGCAAGCTCAAGCTACGGTGACGGAATGAATTTCGCATGGCGCATTTACCGGCTTCTTGCGCAAGCGTTTCCGCACGAATTCAAACTGGCGTATGGCACAGATGTCCTGCAGCTCGGCGAAGACTCTATAAAAGATATTGCGAAGAGACATGGCACCGCCGGACTGATCCGCCTAATCGCGGACATCGCTGTCCGCGTGCCGCTCGAGTACCTCAGCGAAATGCGCGGCGACATGCGTTATGCCATGCGAGCGTTAATCAAATCGCCGGGGTTCGCGCTCGTCGGCATCATTTCGATGGGACTTAGTATTGGCCTGACCACGAACGTCTACAGCTCGAAATGGGCGTTGCTGTTCCGCAATCTGCCCGCTGCCGCGAACGCGCCAAACTTAGTGATGCCCGAAAAGCCCGCCTCCTACTACTACATCGAGCAATTCCGCGAACAAAAAAGTCTCTTCGCCGGCGTCGCCGCATTTCAGATCGGCGTTCCTTTCAATGTCACTTTCCAGGGCGCAGAAAACGCAAAACCGCAGCGCATCTTCGGCCAGCTGGTTTCACCCGATTACTTTTCTGTCCTCGGTGTGCAACCTCAGCGCGGTAGAGTCCTCAGCCCCGCGCTGGACAAACCCGGCGACGCGCCCGTTGTCGTGATCACAGACCGTTTCTGGCGCAATCACCTCAACTCCTCTCCCGACGCCTTGGGCCAAATTCTTCGCCTAAATGGCCAAATCGCGACCATCGTGGGCATCACTCCCAAGGAATTCAATGGCGCCTTATCCAGAAATCCCGCTGAGCTTTTCGTTCCGACCACCGCCCCCGCCGCGCTTGCTCCAGAGCTTGCCAATGACGTTCTGCATCAACGCAACGCCAAAGAATTCCTTGCCATGATGTGCCTTGCGCCAGGCGTCACGATCGATTCCGCGGAAGCCGCTATCGATGCCATCACGCGCCGCCTCGACGAGCAGGATCCTTCCTTGCCGGCCCGTACCGACAAAGGTAGGCGCGTCACGTTACTTCCGGCCGGCACGCGCGTTCCCCTTCCTCGCCAATTGCGGCCGGTCTTACTCGGCTTTTTTCTCTTGCTAACCGGCCTGGTCATGACGCTCGCGTGCACCAACCTTGCAAACATGCTCATCGCGCGCGGCGCAAATCGCCGCAAGGAGTTGGCGATTCGGCTGGCGATCGGCGCCGGCCGTTTTCGCCTCATCCGGCAAATGATGGCCGAAGGCATTTTGCTCTCTCTCCTCGGTGGCATCGCAGGATTCGCTATCGCATACGTTCTCCTGGTACTGCACTCCCGGTTCAGCCCGCCCACAGGCGTTCCTGTCGAGACGTTCAGCCTGGATTGGAGCGCAGCCCTTTTCGCATTCAGTCTCGCGCTGCTCTGCGGCGTTGGATTCAGCTTGGCTCCCGCGCTCCAGGCCACGAAAGCTGATCTGACTCCGGCGCTCAAAGAAGGCTCGGCGCTTCAGTTGCCCGGTTACCGGCGCTTCGGTCTTCGCAATTTGCTGATGGTGGTCCAGGTTGCTGCGTCGCTCATGCTGCTCCTTCTCACCGGCTTCCTGGTCATCGGCTTCGGAAAGGAAAGCACTGTCCAGACCAAATTCGATCCCCACGCAATGGTTCTCTTGTCCATCGACCCGGTGCGCGACGGCTTCTCGCCGGAAAAAGCGAAAGCTCTCTTCGAAAAGCTTCCCGCCCTGCTCAAATCCGCGGCAGCTTCCCGCAGCATCGCCTTCGCGGCTCAGCCTCCCTTTACCGCCAGGGATGATGATGAAGCCACGCAGTTGACTGCGGAAGATGCGGAGCAAGCTCCGCGTGTGCAGCAGCCCGCGATCGAGGAAACCGTGGGCCCGGGCTATTTCGCCGCGCTAAGCGAGCCGATGCTCGCGGGCCGGGAATTTCTCGATCGCGACCAAAGGATCGAAGCCGCCGGATTGAGTCCCTCCGCTCCGCCCGCAGTGCTGCCCGTCGTATTGAATGAGACCGCCGCTCGCGGATTTTTCGGAAATGGCAATGCCCTAGGAAAGCATCTTCGAGACGGCCAACAATCCTACGAAGTCGTCGGCGTAGTCCATGATTTGCAGAACGGAATCGGCATCCGCCAGGCCATAGCCTATCTGCCGCTGACTCCGCGTGATTTTGTGCGCACACCCGCCGATGGCATCACCATCATGGTGCGGTCCGATGCGGGGCCGCTTTCGGGAGACGCGCTAGCCGGCATTCGCAATGAAATCGCACTCATCGATCCCAATCTCAGTCTCTTTCACGTGCAAACCCTCAGCGAATTCCTGGATCGCAGCCGCGCCTCCACGCGCTTCGCCGTCCAAACCTACGGCGGCATTGGACTCTTCGGCCTGGTGCTGGCCGCCATCGGCCTCGCCGGGATCACCGCCTATTCCGTCGCGCAAAGGCGCAAGGAGATCGCCATCCGCACGGCGCTGGGCGCAACTCGTGCGCAAGTCTTGCGATTGGTGCTGCGCGAAGGCGCCGCGCTGGTTCTCTCCGGCACAGTTCTGGGATTCTTCGGTGCTATCGCCATGGCGAAAATTCTTTCCACGCTGACGGACATTTTTGTCCAGGCGTTTAGTGGCGGCACCGGCGATCTGCGCCTTCTCATCGGCGCACCCCTGCTCCTCGCAGCCGTGACGATGCTCGCGTGCTATCTGCCGGCGCGTAGGTCGGTTCAGCTAGATCCGCTAAAAGCCCTGCGCCAGGAATAGTGCAGCCAACTCGGATAACCTGCTCCCTCGAATATGGCGGCCCGCACAGTCGTAGAAGGCTAAATCTCTAACTCGTGTTTTGGGTTCGAGGCATGCTGCACCTTTCGTTCTTGAAGGTACGGTTTTGCCTCTTCCTCGAAGCTGCTGCTCTCTCGCTACCGCCCATCATCAAGTCCATTGTCAAACATTGACATACTTTGCCATCAGCGCTATTCTCGGAATTATCATAGTTCCAAGGTTTCGATTCATGCCCATGAACATCAGCCTTACTCCTCACCTTGAGGAAATGATTCGCCAAAAGATCGCCTCCGGGTCCTACAACTCCGCCAGCGAAGTCGTCCGCGAAGCGCTGCGCCTCCTCGAGCAAGAAGATCAATTGCGCTCTCTGAAGATGCAGAAACTCCGCCAAGACATACGGGAAGGCTTGGACAGCGGACCTTCGACCGTGTTTGACCCAAAAGAAATCAAGCGCATTGCCCGAGAGAAGAAATCGGCTAAGAGTGCGAAATAAATGTCCGAGCCTCGCATTAGCCCTCGGGCAAGCGAAGATCTCGTCGAGATTTGGAGCTACATCGCGGATGACAGCATGGCTAATGCGGATTCCTTTATCGACAAACTCTACGAGACAATGCAAGTGCTCAGCCGCCAGCCTGGCTCGGGACGTCATCGAGAGGAGCTGGTTTCGGTGATTCAAAGTTTTCCCTTTGGCCGATACATCATTTTCTTCGAGCGGTTAACACCGGGATTGAAATTGTGCGTGTCCTGCACGGAGCACGGGATATCGAGAATATCTTCTAGGGCTAACGGGCGGTATTCCAGTCGGCGTAAACCAAACCCTTGAACCTGTCCACGCTTGAAATATCTCGCCGCTGACGCGGGTTTCTTCGATCCTCCCTAAAACGTGATAACATGCGGGCCGCCGTGATTCGCTTCCTGAAAAATCGCATCCATCGCGGTGCCAGCACGAGCCAGTCCTTGGCCCTCGGCACCCTCGAGTTCGAATTGATGGAAATTCTCTGGTCCAACGGTCAAAGCAGCGTCCGTGACGTCGTTCCGAAACTGAGCCGGCCGCTCGCGTACACCACAGTAATGACTACCCTCGATCGCCTTTTCAAAAAAGGTCTCCTGGACCGCCACAAATCCGATCGCGCTTTCGTCTATTCGCCGAGTTTTTCACATCAGGAATGGGAACGCCGGCGCGCGGAGAATTTAGTGGCCGGTTTCCTATCTGGCCCCAATCCCTCCCGCGAACTCCTGCTTTCTTGTTTGCTCGATGCCGTCGGCGAACATGACGCAACGCTCCTCGACGATCTCGAAAAGAAAATTCGCAACCGCCGCAAAGAACTTTTGCGCCAGGGGCAGCCATGATTCTCCCCTATCTATTGCGGCTCTTGTGCTTGTGCTTCGCGTCCTTTTTTGTATTGAACGCCGCCGCTGGCTTCTTTGTGCGCATCTCGGCCAAGTCCGCGATTCGCTTCGCGGAGTCGAGGGCATCCAGCGCTGCCGCCCGGTTTCTGTTTGGCCTGTGTATGTTTCCGTTTGTGCTGGCCGCTCTCTTCGTCATTGGGCTCTGCATCCCAAGCTACTTATGGCTCGAGCCTGGAGCCACTGCCGAGCGTGTCGGTTTGCTTTGCGTCGTGCTCGGGCTTCTCGGCGCCGCGATTTGGTTCGCGTCCCTCGTTCGAACCGTTCATTCCCTCGTCGCTTCTTTGCGTCACAATCGGCTTTGCCGATTGGCAGGCCAGGAAACACGCTTAGTGGGAAATTCTTCTCCCATCGTGCTCGTCGAAGACGAAGCTCCTCTTCTCGCCTTGTCCGGCTTGCTTCGCCCGCGGCTTCTCATTTCGCGTGGCGTGCTCCGCGTGCTCTCTACGGAAGAACTCGACGCCGCTTTCCGTCATGAGCACGCTCACCGTACTTCGCGCGACAATGCCAAACGTCTTCTCCTTCTTCTCGCGCCAGATATCTTTCCGTTTGTCCGTTCGCTGCGCATCCTGGAGCACAGTTGGTCGAAATTCGCGGAGTGGGCCGCGGACGATCAAGCCGCTGCGGGAGATTCTAGCCGCGCGCTTTCTCTTGCTGCCGCACTGGTTCATGTTGCGCGCATGGGTGCTGGCCCGCGCCTGCCTTTTCTGTCGACTCCACTTCTCATAGGTGACCGCGATCTCTCCGCTCGCGTGGATCGCTTGCTTCGCGCTGACGCGATGAGCCTGCCCCACGCCTCGGAAATACGCCCTGGCGTGCGCACAGCCGGTTTACTGCTCGCAGGCATCCTCGCCGCGTTACTTCTGGCGCCTTCAGCTCTCTCTTCCGTTCACGAACTTCTCGAATTCCTTCTCCATTGATTTTCGGAACACGCACCAGCCAGGGGCCACAAGAAAACCACCGTGGCCCGCGCGGATTTAGAATTGCAAACGAAGCGAGAACTGAAAGGAACGCGCCGGCAACTGGTTGGTGATCCCGGTAAGCGGTTGCCCAAAATTCACGCTGGGTACGGTGTTGCCGTACGTTCCGTTGTACCCCACGAAATTCGCATGATTGAAGATGTTGAAAGCCTCTGCGCGAGCTCGCAGTCGCAAGCGGTCGGCTATGAGAGTAAAGTCCTTCTCGAGAAACGGAGAGAAATCGTAAATATCGCGTCCTCGTCCAGTGTTGCGGCCTACAACGACTCCATCGATGACCGGCCGGTCCGTGGTCGCCCCAGTATCACCACTATTCGTTGTGCCAGTGACGAAGTTGTACGGCAATCCGGACGCCAGCGTCGCATATCCCCCCATTTGGAAGCCGAAGGGCGCGCTGTAAGTGCCGCTGAGCACGAAGCGGTGCCGCTGGTCGAAAATGGCGTTGCCTTTCTCCTGGACGCCAGTGAAATTGGGATCATTGGGGTTCTGTCCTGTGGCATCCGGATCCACGTTGTCGATCGAGTGAGAATACACGTAGCTTGCGAGCATGGCGAAGTGGTTGGAGAACTGATGGCTTAGATTCACGTTCAGCGCGTTGTAGAGCACATAGCCGTCGTTCACATCCGACGTAATCACGCCATAATCTGGTGTCGGCTGGGGCGGTATCGTGGGAGTGGAACTGCAAGCAATCCCGAGATTCGCATAAAACTGAACCCAAAGCGGCCGCGTGCAGTTGGCGGCTTGCGCGCTCCGTATCTGGTTTTGCGCGGTGCGAATGAACGGCGTCGGAGGATCGACGTCAAGTGGACGGACGACCTTTACCGTGTGCGATCCCACATAGTCAACGCTCAAAACCCAGCCTTTCGCGAGCTGGCGCTCCACACCGAATGTCCACTGTTCCGAATATGGATTCAGCAGCGCGTCGGGATACCCAATCAGATCTCCGACCGGAAAGAACTGGTTATAGTAGGCGCTGCGGCCCGGGCGTATGTAGATTGTGCGCACGGGCGCTAACGCTCCGACAGGGAAGGCAGGTAGCGGAACATCCGCGACGCTCGTCGGAAACCCAATCTGTCCTGGAGTTGCGGAGTAATTGAAAACACCCGTCGGACCGGCGAGGGCGTAATTGGCTTCCGAGTTGTCCACCACTTGCGCATAGTAGATCCCAAAGCCGCCTCGAATCACCGTCTTTCCCTGCCCACGCAAGTTGTAAGCAAATCCCACGCGCGGCGCAAAGTCTTTTCTCGAGTCTGTAAACGTCTGCTGCTCGTATCGCAAGCCTAGGTTGAGCGTCAGGTCATTGAGAACGCGATAGTCATCCTGCACAAACAACGACCAGAGCGTGTCATCCACGGTGTAGCTCGCGTTCCCGTAACTTTGCGTGTAGGTGCGAACGTTGGCAATGTTGTCCAGATACGTCGAGCCTTCGCAAATGCTCAGAGCTTGCGTGCAGGTGTTGTAGGTCAGTTGTCCAAGGAAGATGGGGCCGCCGAACTCCTTGCTGTCCCCGCCGTTGTGCGCATACAACATGTCCGCGCCGAACTTGATCTGATGCCGTCCGAGGGTCTTAGAAAGAGTATCGCTGGCGGCGTACTGCCGGTTCTGAAGCATTGCAGACTGCGAAGTTCCGGAAGTAAAAGTGCCGCCGGCAGTAATAGGAACCACAAACTGGGTGCTATTGATGACGGGATCAAATTCCGTGATCGGCGAAGCAAGCTGAAACTGGATGCGCGCGGTATTCACCAGCGACGGTGATAGCACAGCGGTATCACCTAGTTCCGTCGTGTAGGTCCGGCGGCGGAAAATCCTGTCCACGGTCGGCAGGTTGTTTCCTCCCACAGTTCCGTTCGGATTGGTGTCATGGAAGCTGTCTGTATCCGCGCGGAAGAAGAGCGTGTTGTTCTGCGTGATCTGACGATCGATCCTTAGGAATGTCATCCAATCGGTGTAATGGCCGACAAACACTCCCGGATCGATGGGCGAAGTCACTGGAGAGCCACGGTCCTCCTTGCTGTATTCTCCTGAAAAATAAAAGTAGGTCTTCTGCGCGCGGGGAATAGGGCCGGAAAAAGAGGCGCCGCCTTGTCCGAGTGAGTCCGTGACAATCTGGTTGCCGCTCGTCGCATTGGCCGTCGTGAAGCCCGCCAGCTTTGCGCCCAGATCGCTGGGCCTCCACACTCCAAAGAGATCGCCGTGATAGGCATCGCTACCGGACTTGGTGACGATATTCACCACGCCCCCAGTCGTCGCGCCGAATTCTGCGGAGAAGGCATTCTCCAGTACGGTCATTTCCTGCACGGCGTCTCGCGGAACGTTCGTAAAAATCGTTTGCCGCCCCCAGCTGTCATTTGCCGTGATTCCGTCCACGACCCACGCCGTTTGCCGCCGCCCGGAACCGTTTGTCGTGAAGAGGTTTTGATTCATGAACACATCGCCTTGGTTGATCGCGGGGCGGTTCGCCGCGTTCAGCAGCGGCAAGTAAGTGATCCTGGAATTTGGCAGCGGCATCTCTTGCAGTTGCTCCTGTCCCAGCCGATCGCCGAGCTGTGGCTCGTCTGTGCGAATTTCCCCCGCCGCACCGGTCACCTCGATTTCCTCTTTCACCGCGGTGACCCCGAGTTGCAATTGCACATTGGCGGTTGTACCGCCGGTCAAAATAATTTCGCGCGTGACGTCGGCAAAATCTTGCTTGTGTGCGAGAAGCGAATACGTCCCGATCGACAGCCCCGAGAAGGCAAAATTTCCCGAAGAATCGGTTTGTGTCGTGCGCACGGTCCCCGCTAGCTTGTTTGTGATCGTGACTTCCACGCCGGAAAGCGCTGCTCGGCTTTGATCGGCCACTTGGCCACGGAGACTTGCGGCATCAGGAGTTTGTGCCTCTAGAGAAACTGCGGCAAAAAGGACTACCAGAAGTGCTTTCCAGACTCGGACCATTGGTATCAGACCCACCTAGGATTTAGGAAAATGTCAAACGGTGCAAAATATCCCAGAGTGTCCAGCTACTACCATAAGTAGTACGGATCGTATGGACCTGAAGGTCACACTAGACAGCGAGCCAGATTGCTTCGTAGAAACGCCGAGTTTGAGCTGGACCGTGCCGATCGTCGGCCCGAATTTGCTCCTCGCAGAGCATGAAAATCGAACCCTCACCTATCTACGACCATTGGTAGTAGGTGCTCCCCTTCCAGTAGCCTATTGCTCAAAATGAAAACCCATTTACTATCAAAAAAACTTTCTTCATTGCTGGGAATCGCGATCGTGAGCTTTCTGCTGCTTCCGTTTGCATTGCTTGCGCAAAATCCTCGCGGCTCGCTCCGCGGCACTGTGCAAGACACTAGCGGCGGCAGAATTTCGTCCGCTAAGATTGTCGTGCAAGCTCCCGAGTGGGCTCTCCAGCGCGAAACCATTGCCAACGATCAAGGCGACTTTCGCATCGATAACCTCGTCGCCGGAAAATATCGCCTCACCGTGACCGCTAAGGGTTTTGCTGACGCCAGCTCTGATGTGCAAGTCAATATCAGCTCCACGCAAGAAATGATTGTTGTCCTGCGGCCGCAAGCCGTTCAGCAAACTGTAAACGTTCAGGGTCAAGCTTCCTCGATTACTACGGAACAGATGGACACATCTAATGCCGTCCAGCAGGCCATCATCACGGCTCACGACCTAAACACGATTCCTTTGCCCGCGCGAAGCTTCGCCAATATCGCTTACATGGCGCCGGGAACCGAGCCCGTCGAGCCTTCCGATCCTACTAAAGCTCGCATCACCGCTGTTTCAACCGGTGGCAGCTCCGGACTGAACAACGAATCTTCCGTGGACGGTGTTGACAACTCCGACGACTGGATCGGCGGCTTTCTGGAGAATTTCTCTCCCGAAAGTATTCAAGAGTTCGCGATTCGGACTGCTCAGGAACCGGCGGACACTGGGCGCACTACGGGGACTTCGGTTGTCATCACCACGAAGAGCGGCACCAACCAGTGGCACACCGATGACGCCGTCTTCGACCGCGCCGCCGATCTTAACGCGCGCTTCCCGATCGACAATCCTTCGCCGAATCCGAAGCAGCCTTTCTCGCGGCAAAACTATGTCTTTACAGGTGGCGGACCCATCGTGAAAGACAAAGTTTGGTTCTATACGTCTTTCGAATACGTCCGCGAAAATGCCAGCATCGCGTACAGCAATGCCAGCCAAACGCAATTCCAGGCACTGTCTCAATTGGCCTCGGAAGGGCTCGTCGACGTAAACGGTGCGACTGTCAATTCCATCCCCGTTCCAAGTTCCGTTGCCGTACCTTTTCGCGACTATCTCGGCACCACTCGTTTCGATTGGCAGCAATCTAATCGCTCGCAATGGTTTCTGCGCTTTTCCGCGGACAGCTATATCACGAACAACGCGCTTGTTCAGCAGGGGACGCTTCCCTCAACAGGCGCCACATCGCACAACAACTACTGGAGTTTCGCGATTGGCAATCAGTTTGCCTTCAGCCCCGATTGGATCGCATCGTTCGTTTTCGGCGGCAGCGGTTTGCACCTGACTCAGACGCGCAATTCCGATCTCGGTTTCGCGCTGGCATTTCCGTTCAGTTCCACGACAGCCACTACCTCGGGTCTGGAAACTTTCGGCGACAATCAATTCGTCACCGCGATCACCGCGTTCCCCGTTTTGCGGAATCAGGAAAAATATCAGGTGCGCTATGACGTGACGCACACAACGGGGAAACATGCGCCGCGCTTCGGAATTAACTTCATTCACGAGCCGGTGATGAGCGGGGCTCTCACCGCAAATCCTGAAACACTGGCTGCGTTCGTTCTCGATCCCACGGATTACGCCGCGGACCCCGCACAATTCACGACCGATCTCACTGCCTGCTCGGCCACGCCTTCTCCGTTCGTCACGCCCGGCACAACTTGCAGCGTCACTCCCGCTGGTGACGGCAGTTTTTCGCAAAATGTCCAGCGGCTCGGCGTCTACGCTGAAGATTCCTGGCGCGTCACGCGAAACCTCACAGTAAATTACGGCCTGCGCTACGACACAACGTTCGGGCTCTTCGAGGCTTCTGGCCGCGGCCAGGCGCAAAATCCCTTTTTGCTGGCGCTCGATCCGACCATGGCGCCATTCATCAGTGGTGCGCCGCACGATTATCGAAAAGCGTTTGGGCCCCGCGTCGGCGTTGCGTACGCGCCCGGAAATTTGGGCAACACTGTTTTTCGCGCGGGTTTCGGAATGTACTACGACGACCTCGCCCAGAACGGCTGGGTCAACGCATTTCAAGCCGTGAACGATACAAACGTCTCAACCGGCGGCGGCATTATCCCGCCTTCGATCATCGATCCGAACTATCACACGCCGTATGCAATTCACGTGACGGCCGGCGTGCAGCACGCGTTTAATGCCAATTGGATGCTAAGCACGGATTTCACGCTCGAAACGGGCATGCACGGTTACCGGCATTACGATTTTCCCAATCCCACGTTTGGAAGCATCGCCGTGTTTCGCAGCGACAATCGCTCCAGCTACAAAGCGCTCAAAGTCCATTTGCAGGGGAACGTTGCGAAGCGCCTGAGCATCGTTGCCAACTACACGCTATCGAGCGCGAAAACCTGGGGCTGTGTGCTTGGCGAACTTTTCGATTACGTCAACGGTGTTTGCAATCCGTTCGACGCGTTTGCTCCCGGCGATTATGGTCCTTCCGGCGAAGACGTGACGAGCCGCGCAGTGCTCATTGGCACGTTCCACGCGCCCGGCGGCTTCGAGGTAAGTTTTCTTTCGCAAGCGGAGACCGGGAGGCCTATTACGCTCACAAACGCGGATGGCTCCGATCGCGCTGTTGTGGATGGCGTCAAGACCACCCTTGACGAATTCCGCGGCACGCCTTACATCCAGACCGATATGCGCGTGAGCCGGCCGATTCAATTCAAGGAGCGGTATACGATTATTCCCTTCATTGAGTTCTTCAATCTCTTC
This sequence comes from uncultured Acidobacteriota bacterium, assembly GCA_963784015.1. Taxonomy (GTDB): domain Bacteria; phylum Acidobacteriota; class Terriglobia; order Acidiferrales; family UBA7541; genus Acidiferrum. The sequence goes on along the minus strand of CAWAPX010000003.1, from coordinate 4,090 downwards.
AATCGCAATAATCCTGGCGCCAACTACGTTACTAACGTCGCCATTCTTCCAGTGAATGATCCCAATAACGTCACGGCCGTCTGTTTGAATGCGGCTTGCACGTCAACGGCGCCGGTGACTAGCGGCAAACAGTTGCTCGTTCCAGCCGGCGCGCTGGGCGACTTTTTTGGACCAGGGACCACTGTCGGTATTCCGTTCGCCGCCCAACTTGGCGTGCGTTTCACGTTCTAACAATAGCTAAGACATTGCCACGCGGCCGGGCTAAAGCCCGGCACCTACAGAGGCGAGAGGGCCGCGGAGTGGTCGTAATAGGCTGCGCGGCTCACAACAGCTCACAATGACTCGCGGTTGCGCAGGCCGTGGATGCGCAGTTCGATCAGGTCGTCGATGGACGGATCCTTGTAGCCGTGCTCGCGTACTTCCTTTACAAAAGACGCGTCGACGCCGTGAATCCGCATAGCCACCAATTGATCCGGTGAGATCTTCGCGTAGCCTGCTTCTTTCATGCTCCTTACAAATTCGGGGCTGACGCCGTGAATGCGGAAAGCTACCAGGTCATCCGACGAAATATTCTTCTCAACGAGATTCTGAATCTCTTTCGTGAATTCAGGGCTGACTCCATGAATGCGGAACGCGACGAGCTGTTCGACGGGGAGATTGCGGCCCATTAGAGCGGTCATGGACTTGACGAATTCGGGGTCGGCGCCGTGGATGCGCATGGCTACGAGATCATCCGCAGAAACATCTTTTGAGACGGATTCATGGACCGCGCGAACGAACTCGGGAGAGACACCATGGATGCGGAAGTCGACAAGCTCATCGACTGAAAATCTTTTGCCGAGCAGCGCGTTGATTTCCTTGGTGAATTCAGGGCTAACGCCATGTATGCGCATGGCGACGAGATTATCGGGAGACGGTTTTTCCGGAAGAAGCTCGAGCATGGCGCGCGTGAATTCCGGCGAGACGCCGTGAATGCGGAAAGCCATGAGTTCATCGGTGCTGAGATTGCGATAGCCGAGATCGTTCATGTCCTTGACGAACTGTCGCGAAACGTCATGAATCGCGAACGCGAAAAGTTGCTCCTGATCCAAGCCGGAGTAGCCGAGCGCTTTCATTCCCTGCACGTATTCGGTGCTGGAGGCAAAACTGAATTTGCCGCTGCCTTCGCCGTTGCGGAAGCGGCCGTCAAAATTCATGATTCCGGCATCGCGGCGCAGCTCGAAGTGGACGGGCGAGTCTTTCGCGGTGGCAAGGCTAGCGTCGAGGCCTACGAAGTCACTTAGTTTGTGCGTGTTGCCCCAGGTATTGTGGTGGCCCCAGCTGGAGCGCTCGACCTCGAGATCGATGCAGGCCGTCTCGCAGTGCGACATGAATTTGGCTGACCAGTCTCCGTGAATGGTGTCATCGGCTGCGCTGCGCGAGACGCGCGTCGTCAGAATTCCCGTCATCAAGATTGCCGCTGCCAGCCACATCGTGAATTTACGCATGGAGTTCACCTCTGCACCTGTGAAGACGTGGGAGCGAGGGAATTGTTCCATGGGAGGAAATCGAAGCAGCGAAGTAAAGAGGGAGCGAGGTAACGATGCCTTCTCGGATGAAGATGGAAGTCCGAAGAAAACGCCCCCCTATTTTTGTAAATGTATAAGAGTAAAGGAGTTGCAGATTTGTGCCTTTGTAAGTGTGTGAAAACAAAAGGCGTTTTTTGCTCTCATTTTGCTCTGTGAGAGAGCAGGATGAAGCAACGAATGGCTGATGGAGGAATGGTCGGGTGGAGGAGAGGCTTTCGTCGGAAGATCTGTCAGGGCATAGGCTAGGACAAAGCTGCGGGGTTAAAGCCGCCGCGCTACGGGGGCGGGGAGAAGAGCCGCGGAAAAGGGAAAAGCGGGGCGAAGGGTAGAGTGACTGGCTGGATTGCGACGAGAACATGGGATAGAGTAGCACGGCTTATTATTACTGTCAATGATTATTATTTATTGGGTATCATTCGAACGGGAGTGGAGGAAGTTAAGGGGCCCCTCGGAGAAAGTAACAAAATCCCCGCACGTAAAACCGACGTACGGGGCACCCATAAACCGCTGCCTTGCAGCTGCGGTGATATCACGATATCATAAGGAATATGGCGCAACTCGTTGTTCGGAAGATCGAGGACGAAGTGAAGGACAAATTGCGGCGGCGCGCGAAGCGGAACGGCCGGAGCGTGGAGGAAGAAGTGCGCGAGATTCTGCGCGACGCCACGAAGCGCGAAGGCAAAAGAAGTAGGCTGCTCGGAACGGAAATTGCGCAGCTCTTCCGGCGCGCCGGGCTGAAGCCCGGCGAGGAAATCCGCGAGCTGCGGGAGATTGAGATTGAACCGGCAGAATTCGAGGAATGATCGTCCTCGATACAAACGTGATCTCCGCCCTGATGCGGACGGAGCCGGAAAAACCCGTCGTGAAGTGGCTGGACGCGCAGCCTACGGCGTCCATCTGGACCACAGCGATCACGGTGATGGAAATTCGCTTTGGCTTGCAGACCATGCCGAAAGGGCGGCGCCAAGAAGCATTGATCCAGGGCGTTCGAGTTGATGCTCAAAAGCATGATTGAAGGGCGGATCGCTTCGTTTGATGCCGAAGCTGGAATACATGCCGCGGAGTTGATGGCCCAGAGAAAGCGCAAGGGACGGCCGGCAGAGGTGCGCGACACGATGATCGCGGGGATTGTGCTTGCGAACCGGGCGACACTAGCGACGCGAAACACGCAACATTTCGAGGATTTGCCAGTGACTGTGATTAACCCGTGGAAGACCTAGATTCACCTCGACGAGCGCCCCGCTCACCCTCACGTTTGTGCCGCCCTCCCGCACAGGCAAATGATACGCTGTTGCCATGAAAATATGCCTCAGTAGGAAAGGAGTGGATAGTGGGTCCGGCAAAATGCCGAGTCCGATTCTTCCGTGTGGTTGTCTCTGTTCTATTCCAATCCCTTATGCGAAGTCGGACGTGCGCTACTCCCAAGTTCATTTTGGGAGGCGAACCCTCCAGGACATCCGCGCTGAGTTGAGCCCGAAGAGCCCCGATGAGCCAGCCCATCTTGACCCGGACCTCCGATACGACGCCCTCGTTCCTCGCCCTAAAGCATGGAGACCAGCTTTCGGACAATCAGGAGCCGCAGGAGGACACCTCATCAAGCAAGGTGTCTGCCGTGGCGACCTCTTCATCTTCTTCGGTTGGTTCCGGAAAACCATGATTTCAGACGGAAAGATGAGGTTCGACCCTGCTGATTCTCATGGCAGACATGTGGTTTTCGGTTGGCTGGAAGTAGGGGATGTAGTGGACAAACTACCTCTGCACTCAGACCTAACATTTTTGAACTGCCATCCACACGTGCGCTGGTTTAAGCAGGAGGGCGGTCGCAACAGGATTTATGTTTCCTCCAAGACCGATCTCAAAGCTGGCCTGTTCTCAACTGAATCAGAAAGTATTGTACTGACGCGATACGGTGGATTGCGTTCGCAGTGGTTGCTTGATGTAGCCTTCGAATCCCTGATTCCTAAACGCGGACTCCGTGAATTGACATATCACCCCAACGAAGCGCAATGGGGCCGAGAAGGTGAAGACGTTAGACTTCAGGCTGTGAGTAGAGGTCAGGAGTTCGTCTTCGATGGTGACCGACACCCAAATGCGAGGAACTATTTCTTGAAGCGCATCAAGGCGGTAATGTCTACTAAAACGCAACGATGCTCTCACGATTTTTAGTGAATTCTGCTCGTCAAAAAAATGGGTGGTGCGGCAGCCCGGCGCTTTTCAGGATGCGGCGTTTGATGTTTCGTTTGAACGCTTTGGAGTTGTGAGCGGTTAAAAAGGCGAAGAGAGATTTTGTCGATGATAGATGATAAAAGGCGGAATGGCGGTTGATGGGCCGGTGCTCAGCGGTGGTTAGGCGGAGAAGTCCGAGTATGCGGGGGGACCGGGGCTGGGCGTGGAGACGGATAACGATTTCAATGTCGCAGCAGAGGGGGCCGAGGAAGTGAATGAGGCGCTCGATGGAAAAACCATCGAGGCGAAAGCGGGTTCGGCCGACGCGGATCGAAAAACGCATGGGTCCGCGCGAT
>CAWAPX010000002.1:0-26887 GCA_963784015.1 uncultured Acidobacteriota bacterium | reverse complement strand
CCTGCACGATGACGAGCCGGTCGGGATCTGGATAGGGCAGCGGATGTAGCAGCACCGCGTCAATCGCAGAAAAAAATTGCGGTGTTCGCACCGATCGCTAGTGCGAGCGTAAGGATCGCGACGACGCTGAAGCCGGGGCTTTTCAGAAGCTGACGGAATGCGAACTGAAGATCGTGCAACATGGTTTACCTACGCGGGACATGAGAAACCTTAGGGCCTTTATGCTTCCTTAGAGAACGTTTTCTATTCTAATCGAAATCCTCTCTAACTTCAGGTAAACGCCGTAACCATCCAAGTGAAGTATTACTTCACATCTCCGGTAACGCGACTAGTCCCGCATCGAAAAGAGGCGTGGGCCAGTTTGCGAAAACAAGACGTCAGTCGTCGTGCGGACGTTCTGCAAGCCTAGCCGGGGCTGCCTGCCTGCGCTTTCCGAGCGATGAGGAGAAAGCCTTTGTTGCGGGCATCGGATTGGAGTTTGTCCAAGTGTGCCCGGGCGGCGGCTAGTTTGCGGACTCGATTTCGGCTTGTGCTAACAGAAGACGGGCTTCAAGGTCGAAGGCCGCGTAACCATCGCGCCTGGCTTGATCGTGGAGGGCGCTCAGATTGCGTTCTGCCTCAGCCGCTTTGCCGGAACGGGTGTCGACTTCAGCTTCCGCAAAACCAGCAGTCATGAGGATCATGCGGTCGGCGCCTTGATGTGCGAGAGTGACAGCTCGATCGGCAGCGGCGCGGGCGTCGGTTAATTTTCCCTGGGCAAGGAGAGAGCGGGCAAGCACGGAATTGGCGATGGAAGAGGAGCTGGGAGATTTGTGCTGCTCGAAAATAGAGAGCGCCTTTCGCGCGAACGATTCAGCATCGCCGGGCTTGCCTTGTTCGACGGCAATGATGGCGAGCTGGACGTCGCTCTCGGCGGAGTGAACCACTTCCTTTGTTTGTTCGCGAAGAGTCATGGATTCTTGCGTCGATGCGAGGGCATCACCGAGCTGGTCCTGAGCGGTCTGGACCTCGGCGAGGCCAACGAGAGAGTAGGCGAGCCCGGTCTTGCGGAGGTAGCTTTCTCGATGGCGATGGACTGCGAATACGTAACTTTTGCGGCGGCCAGTTCGCCTTGCTGATAAAGGACTTCTCCCAAATTGACGAGCGTTATGGATTCGCCGTGCTTGTCGCCAATTTCACGGAAATTTCCAAGGGCTTCCTCTTTCAACTTTCTCGCAGCGGACAATTGGCGGCACTTAGCTCAACGTTGCTCAAATTATCGAGGTCGGCAGCGACGCCACGTTTGTCGTGTAGCGAGCGCTGAATTTGAAGAGCTTCTTCCAGATGGAATCTGGCTTGGCCCAGGTCGCCCATTTCCTGAAAAAGTTCTCCGAGATGGTTGGAGCACGAGGCGATGTCCCATTGCGCCCCGGAACGACGGAACTCGGCAAGAGCAGCTTCGAGTGATTTTCGGGACTCGATCAAGTCTCCCTTGTTTCTTTGGAACATGCCGATGCCGTTGGCAGCGACGGCAGCTTCATAAGTGTCACCAGCAGCGGCATAGAGATCACGAGCTTGGGATTGGTCGTCGATGGCTTTATCGAATTCACCGAGATTCGACCAAGCCCAGGATTCGGCTGTGAGAGAACTGGCCAGGAGGAGACCGCTTCCCAGCGTCTTGGCACGGGCAATGGCTGCAGCGGCTGCCTTTTGACTGCGCTTCATGTCACCGAGGCGCTCTGCGGCGTGGAATTCGACGAGGTCAATGCGAGGATCGGAGCCCGTCGGGGCCGGGAGCTTTCGCAGAGCAGCGACGGTATCGAGAGCATCGCTGGCATGATTCGCGAGATATTGTGCGTGGGCGAAACGCAGGCCGTAGTCGAGATTGTCGGGCAAGAAATTGTGGAGAGTGCGATAAACCTCGACGGCTCCGTCACGGTCATGAGTGAGCTCACGAAAGCGGCCTTCGATGGAAAGCTTATCCTCACGTGAGAGATTGGAGGAGAGCTCGAGAGCTTTCTTGGCTTCCGTTTGGGCGTTGAGATCGTAGCCGAGATGGGACAAGGTGTCGGCAAGCGCCGAGTGAGAAAGAGCGTGATTGGGATCTGCCGCGATGGCGTTTTCGAAGAGCTGCCGGGCCGCGAGCGCGTCGAATCCTTGAAGTTTCGCTAGCCCTTCGGCGTAGAGCCGTTCGGCTTCGGAATTAGCGGGGAAGGATGCGCGTACTTCGCGCGTGGCGGCGGCAGACAGAGAGCCGATGCCGAGAGTGTGACGCAAATTGTCTCCGCCGGCGGAGATGAGTTGGGGAAGGTCGGACTCGGTTCCGTCCTCGGTAATCGCCGCGATGGTTTCTCCGGTGCGAGTGTCCTGGACTTGCAGAACGATTCTGAGTTTGGTGCTTGAACCATCGGGAAGTGCGAGATAGGAGCCGGATGTAACCATATCGGTGCCGAGATGATTGTGAATCTTGCCTAGCGTTTCCTTGCCATAGGTGTCCGTGGGGGCAAGAGACAGATCCAGTTTCATGCGGGCGATGTTTTCGCTGGGAATGACGCGGATTTGCTGGCCGGAGGCGAGTTCGGCGCCCAACATTTCCGCCATGGCCGTGGACATCCACTCATCGTCTGGCTTGCGTGAGAGGTTTTTGAAGCCAAGCACGGCGATCGAGGGACGGGGTTTGATAGCAGCGGAAGCGGCACCGCTCGCGGAATGACGAAAAACCCCCACGCGCGCGACGACCATAACTATCCCCAGAAGCAGGACCACGGCGGCGGCGAGGGAAAGCCAAGTCCATGTTAGCGCTCGAGGTGTGGGAAGAGTGGGCGCAGGTTCAGTCAGGACTGGATGCCGGGTAGCTTCGAGTTCAACGGCGGCAGCCACAGGGATGGGCTGGCCGTTTGGTGCGCCGTGCTCAACGGGGAAGATAAAGCGATAGCCAAGCTTGGGAAGGGTTTCAATAAAGCGCGCATCTGTCGCCGAGTCATTCAGAACGCCTCGGAGTTCCTTGATGGCGGTGTTCAGACTGTGTTCGAAGTCCACAAATGTATCCGAGGGCCAGAGCTGCTGACGAAGCTGTTCGCGAGTAACAACATCGCCGGGTCCGTCGAGCAAAAGGGATAGGACCTGGAACGGTTGAGGACGGAGTTTGACCTTAGTCCCGAATTTATAGAGTTCTCGGGAACTAAGACGCAGTTCATACGGACCAAATCGAGTAGCTCGCAAGGCCGTGTCCCTCGAATACCGCGAGTATTACATAGTGCGCCCAATATAAACCTCGTGTCAGGCGCGCAGCAAGAAAAGATCTTCTGTGAAATGAGAGAGTTAGGCCTTCACCTTTTTTTAATTAGATTTCGAGACAGCCTGCATTGGCAGGCAAGCCGAAGTGTGCGAGGAATTGTTCATTGTGCAGTTGGTTTAGAAGTTCGGTATCGAAAACGAAAGGGACCATGGCGATGAATATTTACAAACTCTGGGTACCTAAGACTCTACAGGTAGGGTGCATCGGTCTCGCAGCGATGCTGCTGAGCTGGACGCCGTCCTGCAAAGCGCAGGAAGTCAACCCAGCGCTCTTCACGGATAAGGGCGTCGAAGATGCTTACCCGATAAGGAAGCCGCTGCCGAAGAAAGCTGTCAAAGTCCCGGCGGCGATCCATGTGAGTCCCGCTATTTCTAATGAGGCAACGGCCAGAAAGCGGACCCGCCGGGCCGCTCGTAAGCAGAGTGTTGTGTCTGCGCCAACGGTCTGAAAAACCGTTCTTTCGAGGACCCGTCAGGGTGATCGCTGAGGGGTACAGAGATGTTTCTTCGATTCTGTTGCTGTCTGGGCTGCTGATATCTCGACATGAGTTTTTGGTGGAAAAAACCCGGGAGGAACGAATATGCAAATTCAAGAAAGTAGGAGCATAGGGCTGTGGGTGAGAATCCATGCCAGGAAACTGATGATTGTGGCAGGGATGTTGTGCCTAACTACCGCCGCCTCAGCCGTGATGGTAATTCCCAATCTATTTCCGTTCCTCGATCCCACCGGGATCGTCTCCACCTACAACACTGCTGGGCCGATCGTTGAAAGCACGCCCTTTTTCCAAAGCCTGGGGACCAATGGGAGAAGCTGTGCGACGTGCCATATCGCCGGCAATGGGATGGGGTTGAGCACACAAAATATCCAACAGCGTTTTGTGATGACAGGGGGGCACGATCCACTGTTTGCGGCGTTTGATGGCGCCAACTGTCCGAACACGAGTTCGAATGATCCAGAGACTCATAGTTTGCTGCTGAAGAACGGATTGATTCGTATTCCGATACAACTGCCGGCAACGACGCAGTTCAAGATACGAGCAGTCGTAGACCCGTACGGTTGTGCCATAGTGACTGATCCTGTCTTGGGATTGCAAACAGTATCGGTTTATAGGCGGCCTTTGCCAACGACGAATCTGACATTCTTGAGCACAATCATGTTTGATGGCCGAGAAACCATCGCGCCGCTCAACAATACGCAAACGTTTAAGGCGAATCTAATTGCTGACTTGATGCACCAAGCCATTGACGCGACGACTGGCCATGCGCAAGCGACCATGCCACCGACGATTGAACAGCAGACTGCGATTGTCAGTTTCGAGATGGGCTTGTTCAGCGCACAACTGGCGGACGGTCGCGCGGGATCGCTTACAGACTACGGAGCGCACGGTGGGGCGAAGAATCTCTCTGGCGCCGGCTACTATCCTGGGATCAATGACACTTTGGGCGCGGATCCTACGGGTGCCAAGTTCAATCCGACTGGGATGACACTATTTTCGTCGTGGGAAAACGTGGAAGTTAATAATGAAAGAGACCGGGCGACTATTCAGGCTCGTCGAGATATCGCGGCAGGAGAAACGCTTTTCAATTCGCGTGCACTCACGATCGCAAACGTCCGCGGACTGAATGACAATCCGGCGCTGGCGGCTGCGCTGGGAACTACCGTGCCTATCGCTTCGTTTCCAGGAACTTGCACGACGTGCCATGACGCGCCGAACGTGGGGGACCACTCGTTGCCGTTGCCGCTCGATATCGGAACGGGCCACGACTCCGCGCAGGAATCGGATACACAAGTCGCAAACGCACTTGCGCAGTTGAGCTTTCCGGGGGCGCCCGTGTACGAAATTTCGGAATGCCCAAATCCGTTCGCCGCGGCTGGACAACCTAGCACGCCGTATGTGATTTACACGACTGATCCCGGCAAGGGGCTTGTGACAGGGCTGTGCAGCGACGTGAACCGCACCAAAGGTCCGGTACTGAGAGGGTTGGCCGCTCGCGCGCCGTATTTTCACAACGGCGCAGCTCGCGACTTGAACGAGGTGCTGAACTTTTACAATCAGCGCTTCCAGATGAATCTGACCGACAAAGAAAAGTCGCAATTGATCGCATTCCTGGACAGTTTGTAAGACCATCAGGCTGACTGCGGGCACTGCCTAGTTGAGAAGTCGGCGCAGGACAACCGAAAGCGGCAGCAGCATTGTCATACGTTAATACACCAGATGCGAGTGTGGATAGCTGAGGTTTCTTCAAGTCTTGATAACCGCGGTGATCTCAATGGGTCGCCGCAACACTCAGCTCGGACCCACATTGCATTGAAAACAAAAGCTAAAAGCGCTGGCTAGGCTAGATCATCCGGAATGTTACCTTGGCTGGGTTTTTGACTGAGTACAGCCAAACAGGTCGGTTCTTCAGGGAAAGTATTGGCGGATCAACTAATTAGGAGGTGTTGCGTCGACCGGTTGAGCTGGCACGACTAATCAGGCGTTGGCTTGAAACCTTCGAGAGTACCCACAGAAGTGTTTCAGTGTTTGCAGATGCGACCAGCTATATTGATTTCGTTTCCAGATAGATACGAAAGCACAGCAGGATCATTGTCAATCGCATAGTCAGCAAGAGCGAAGAAATCCTTCAGCAGCGGGCTTTTACGTGCTTCGTCTGGTGTAAGCCTATTCCCTAGATTCTTGAAATTGACGTGCCTCGACCCCTCGGGCTCTTCGATTCGCATCTCGAAGCCGCTCCCCGACTCAGAGGGCCAAACCCTCATGTACACCCAACTTCTCTCGGCCACGGCGGAATCGGAATCGTCCCACCACTTCCCAATGCTCACTGTAAGACCGGCTTCAATGTCATTGTGGCCGGTTTGCAAAGTTGCGAAATAGAGCGAGTAAGCCCAGTCGTCTTTTTTTATAAAACCGTTAACGTTCTTGAAAAAATGTCCACAGTGGTCACAAACAATGTTTGCCACTTCTGCGCCTAGTTCCACGGAAAAGCCGTCAGCACCGTTCTGATTCTCGGACACTTTGTCTCTTCCTCGGTTATTTCCCGCTGAGCAACACCGGGCATTATAAGTCAGGTTGAGTTGGCTAGTGCCTGGTAACCGGACAACTTCGTATCAGTACCTGAGTGTCCCCCTCAATTGCGTTCTATAATCCCCCTGCCAAGCAGACTGCATAGAGTGTGGAGGAAGAAGAATTGATGCTTTTTCCCGATGATGCGAACGGGGATGTGCTTCGGCGCATGGAAGCAGGGGGAGATGATCTGGCTCGGCCGCGAAACATTGACTTCGCGTTCGTTTTCGCCGACGAAAGCTCGGCTGAGAAGTTTGCAAAACATTTTCGTGAATTAGGCCACGAGGTTTCGGTGAAGAAAGGTGAAACGGACCAAAACCTTTCCTGGGATGTAATTGTGGTCCAACACATGGTCCCGTCCCACGAGGGGATCAGTAACTTTGAAAGCCAGCTGCAATCTGTTGCGGATCGTTGGCAAGGGCAAAACGATGGCTGGGGCTGTTTTTCAGGACCCTCTTAAAGCTCTGACAAACGCACAACCTCTCAGGTCCCGGTAAACGCGGTGATCTCAATGGGTCAACGCAACACTAAAAGCCAAGTCTAACTGGTAGAGTCTTAAAGGCTAAAATCGCCTAAATTAAGTGGTAATTACAGGATAGGTCGTCGTAGAAGTCTTGCACCGTTCCGGCCATGCTGCATTCTACCAGCTGAGTCTCAAGTCTTGATAAGCGCCGAAACCGTTCGAGTGAAATCGGCCCGGTCCTCAATGTCCTGTAACACGTGCGAGCTCAAGGGGTCGACGCGAGGTCGCACGGAAGTCCCACGAGTTTGGATGACGGAGTGTCGGCATCGGTCCACTTTGAGCATCCAACAGGAAAGAAAAGAATTGATGCAATCTCGGTCGGCTCCTTACATTAAGGGGTGCCCGTGCCGGTGAGTGTTTCGGTTTGTGGGCTGCCGGCCCAGAGGTCATTGACCGTAAGGGTGCCGGTGCGGGTACCCGCGGCAGTGGGCAGAAACGTTACGGAAATGGTGCAGGTGCCGCTGGGGGCCAGCGTGGCCGGGCAATTATTGGTCTGATGAAAATCGCCGCTGATGGTGATGCTGGTGACGGCGGAGGATTGCTCGGCGGTATTTTTGAGGACTACTTCTTGCGAAGAGCTTTGCGTGCCGATGACTTGGCTGGGGAAGGTGAGGGCGGAGGGCGTAAGCTTGGCAGCGTCTTGCACGTAGTCAATCGTGATGGAAGCTGGTGCATCGTTGATGGAAGTTATGCCTGTGACAATGAGCCCGCCACCCGCTGTGTTGATTGCCGTCGGAGTTGCAGGCTGATGGGAGGGTCCCTCGAACGGCTGCTGCCATATAAGGTTCCCGTTCGGGTCGTACTTAGAAACCATTTGCCCCGCGACGTAAACGTCGCCAAAGGAATTTACCGCGAGGAGGCCAGAGTTCTGGACGGTCCATAGCTGGGCGCCGGTGGGACTGAACTTTGTTAATCCAGCACCTCCGGGCACGGGAGATACGAATACGCTTCCGTCCGAGTTCGGCGCGATACTTGCGGGCTGGGGAAATCCGCTGGTGAGGGGGCCGAGAACATCGGTCCACCCTGGGCCGGTGGCTTTGAACTCTGAGACGATCGGCTGCTCGTCACCATTGGAATCCTGAAAATTGGTCGTGCCGGCGCCGTACACATTGCCTTGGGAATCCAGCCGGAAAGTGCTCAAGTTTTCACCAGTTGATGTGGTGCTCAACAGGTTCCCATTGGGATCATATTTGTATATATCTGTCTCGAGGTCCGTGCCGGTGATAATGATTTGAAATAGAACCCAATAAACGTTTTCGTGTGCGTCGAGGGCAATGCCAATGGATGCAATCGTGTTGCAGCAATTCTCGACAGATTGGGTCCAAATTTGGTTTCCGTTAACATCGTATTTGATCGCGACGGCGCTATTGGTATCAAAGGAAGACGTTCCTGAGACGTATGCACTTCCTCCGGCGCTAACCGCGAGGTACGAGGGGACGGCTTGGCCGTCGTCGTGCCTGAAGAAATAATCAACCCATTGACGAGTTCCGTTCGCGTTGTACTTGGCTGTAGCAATTTCAAGACCGCCGTTCTGAGTTGCCATCGAGCCCGCTACATAGACGTTGCTATCGGCGTCCAAGCCGAGCTGTAACCCCTCGGCGGGGTGGACAGCGTTCCCCAGCCAAGCCTTCCATAACAAGCGCCCGTCTGGGTCGTACTTGACGGTAAGCATCTCTTGATGAGAACTGGAACCCGTGGCAACGGTGGCAAAACCAGTTAAATACGTGTTCCCCAGAGAATCCGAGGCACTCGCGCTTGGACTAAAATTGTTGATGGTCGCTGTCCATCGCTCGAAGACTTGAGTTTGGGCACGGACGGGAGCTGCGGTGAGAGTTAAAATCGACATTATTGCGAGTGGCCATCCGATCCTTAAAACACGTTTGAGGCGAGCTGTTGTGATCTTGAATTTCATGTGTACTCCTTCGAATGCGCGGACTGCGCTCCACGGTAAGAGCCGTGCTCGTTTACTTAGGTTGCAGAGGTTCGTGGCTCGCGGGCGAATTGCGAACTTCCGTAGCCGTTTGATGATTCGGTAGTCTCCGCAACAGGTCAATACCCTCAATCACCTAGAGAGGCCTTAGGTGATTGACGGCGCTTGGATGCCTCGCCTCTGACTGTCGCTGGCCCTGCCAAAGCGCGTAAAATTATAAGCGTTAGGAGCACGATTCTCTCCGCTCCGGCTGCGCGATTCCTCGCAATTCTCGCCGTCGATTCACAAGGAACAACACACAATGGCTACGACACCTGCACCGTTAACAGCCCCGAACTCCAACGGATTCTTTAGTCGCGGAGCTAAAGCGCGTCGTCGGAGCCATCGCAGCGGGGAACGGCTCCAGCGCGGTCATGGCTGCGATCAATGAGCGCGAGATGAGGCTGCGGGAAATCACGAATCAGGTCATCGAACCGGGTCCCGATTCTTTACAAGAGCAACTAGACGAGCTACGAAGCTTCGCAGTCTCGCGATTGACGCGCTTACGAGAGATGCTTGCGAAGCCAACGGCGGTTCACGAGTCCCGTGCGCTTCTCGCGGAGCAGATTGGGAAGTTCACGCTCGAGCGCGTCAATGAAAATGGCGGTGTCAGCTTTAGAGCCAACGGAAACATAGACTTCTTCGGGGAAGAGATTCTTACACGCGTGGGTGGTGCCGGGGGCCCGAACTACACCGTTCGCTTCTTCGAATTCTGCCTTCCGATTGTGGCATGAGGGAACGGTCTTGATGTATCTTCACGGAAAGTGCAAGTCTAACGCGTAAATCTCTTGCAGGCTGCGATCACGCATCAAGAGAGGCGCGTCATCCGGCGTCAGTCCTATCCATCCAGCAAACATATCAGTGACCTGCGGAAAATCCCTTAGGCTGAAAACGTCTTCCAGTACACCATCTCTTATTCTGACGCGAATCACTTCCGCTGCGCCTCCCTTGGTTTCCCGCATGTATACGTATTTTCCATCGTGTGACCACTCGTTGTAGCTGAGCTGTTCTCCTTCCCCCACGATTGACCAATGATTCGTGTTTGTGTCGAACAGCATTAATTCCGTCTGACCCTTTTTAAGGGCGCAGATGTAGCGGCCGTTGCGCGATACTCTCGGTGAGAACAACTCTTGGGAGTCTGGCACCTGCGAAATGGTCCTGGTGTTCAGGTCCAGCGAGTAAATCGCCATGCGAACCTTGTCAATTTCTTCCGATTTTCCAAAAACGATGGACTTGCCGTTAGGCATCCAGGTCGGGTCCGATTCGGATTTGTCAGCGTTTCCCGGCACAAGCAACTCCGGGCTACCTCCTCCAGTGGCAGAAATTAGGCTGATTTTCCAAGGACGGTGGAACTGCACATCCAGGAATACAATCTTGGAACCGTCAGGCGACCAACGCGGTCCATAAGCTCGCACCGGCGGCAACGTGAGCTCCGTCTTCTCGCTTCCATCCAATCGACTTCGCCACAGAGTCATGTCGGGATAAGAAACGTAAGCCATCCACTTCCCATCGAACGAAAAATCGATTGGCCCGGCAGAGAGACCCTTAAGATAGGAATCAAAGTGCTCCGCTTTCAGGTCATAACGGAAAAGCTCCACGCGACGCTCCTCGCCCACGACAAATAATCTCTTTCCGTCGCCGCTGGGAACTGGTGCACTGAAGCGCAGCGGCCCGGAAAGCAGGAGCGAAGGTTTAGCGGTGTTCTTGCCGAATAGGGAACTGCGTTCCGGTGCCACCCAGATGGCCTGACCATTGCCACGGCCGGCCTCGAAATAATAGTAATCGCCGTCCGGGGACCAATTCCCACAGCATTGGAAAGGAGATTCTTTCCAGTCAGCAAAGACCTGGTGGAGATTCTTCCCGTCCGGGTTCATCTCCCAAATTGCGCCGGATTCCATTTCTGGAGGCTGAATCACCCAAAAGCGGATTCGCCTGCCGTCCGGCGAGAACCGAAGTGCGCGGGCGACTCCTGGAACCTTTGCCAGTTCGCGAGGCTCGCTTCCATCCTTATTCACAATCATGACGGCACGCTCGTACGCATACACAATATGGGTCCCATCCGGGGTCCAACATGCCGCCGTTGAGAGGATGTTTCCCACACGATGTGGCGCTCCCGCAGGTAATGGCTGCGCCCAAACTTCACCAGCATTGTCGGATCCTACGGCCACTCCTTTAACCACCAACAATTCCGAGCGATCCGGCGACATGCTGTAAATGGCTAAAACTTCCTTGAGAGCAGGTGTGATCCATGAGGTCTCTCCTCCAGTGGCAGACATCTGTGCGATCCCCGATCCCGAAGTCCATGGCTCCCCTTCAATGAAATAGAGATGAACGCCATCCGTAACAGGCGAATTCATTGGGATTTTTGCCTTGCCATCATTGGTGATTCGAACCACGTTCGTGACGGTCGGCGGCCGCGGTTGGCCATACCAGAGGGCCACTCCTATCCCCACCAGGGCAAGTACCATGGCTGCAACGCCGATGAGTACGCTGCCACGTTTCAGGAGGTTTTTCCTTCGGGGTGTTCCCAACTGGCCGGCGGGACCAAGAGTTTTGCTCTCCTCGCTTATCGATATTCCAACCGGCGCTATAAATTTGTAACCCCGTCGGGGAACTGTCTCGATGAAGGTTGGGTTGTCGGCGGAATCGCCTAGCGTTTCGCGCAGGCGCTTGACCGCCGTGTTCAACCCAGTCTCAAAATCGACAAAGGTGTCTGCGGGCCAGAGGGTGGAGCGCAACACTTCCCGACTGACCAATTCTCCACGGTACTCAAGCAGTTTAAGGAGCACCTGATAAGGCTGGTCCTGCAGCTTCAGTCTCACGCCACTCTTGCGAAGCTCACTATTGCGAGGATCGAGCTCGAACATCCCGAAACGATAGATGGGAGACGTCACAGAAGGCACTGCAGCACCTCAGAGAGCAGAGAAGCTGCGCCAGTTTAGCACCGTTTCTCCCCGGCAAGGGCGCCACATGCGGCTCTAAGTCGCTGCGAAATCGGCACTTGGCGGGCCACAAGCGTTTCAGACCCCGTCCATTGACCTGCATTTTCAACTGATCCATTGTCGGCGCAACCGCAATTGCGGTTGAGATGAGACTCCCGCTTCGTGGCAAGTTCGCAGTCGTTCTGAAGACAATGGCCAAGTCCGAGAGATAGCCAAGAGTGGAGAGTTTCGCTGAGAAAATCGTCAATCAGGAGGAAAAATTCATGACCTCGAGACTCATTAAGAAAGTCACTTTGTCGATCGTCGTGGTACTCGCGCTGTTGCTTTCCATCGGCTGGCGCGCCGCTGCTTGGACTCCCCATAATGAACACGAACTTGTAGGAACCTGGCTTGTGACAGTGCAACTGAATAATTGCTCAGGCACCACATTAGGCTCCCCCTTTGCTTCGCTGCTAACGTTCGCGAACGGGGAAACGATGATCGAGGACACTACGAATCCGTCCTTTGCTATCGGTCAACGGGGCACTGGACACGGTATTTGGGAGTTCCAGGGTCACCACTCTTACTTGGTCAAGAGCATAGCCTTTATCAATTTCACCACAACGCCGCCCCCTCCTCCTGGTTTCATGGCGGGAACACAAACCATCACGCAAACGATTGAGTTCAATAATGGCCCTGATGAATGGACCGCCGACGCCCAGATTACATTTGCCGACACTACCGGCACCGCATATCGCCAGGCCTGCGCCACTGCCACCGCGAAGCGCTTCGAATAAACCCTGTATTTTCGGGGCATTTATCATGGGAGGCACGGTAGCGAATGCTGACTATATACAACGATATGAAAATGAATCCGCAGTCAACATTAGAAGTTCGCAGGAGTCGTCTCGACTCCTGGAAGGAGATTGCCCTCTACCTGGGCCGGCAAGTTCGCACTGTACAGCGTTGGGAGATACGTGAGGGGTTACCGGTCCATCGACAATTTCACGTGAAGGCAGGCACGGTCTGCGCATTCAAGCATGAGGTTGATACTTGGCTCAGCAATCGTTGTCGGCTGCTCCGCAAGCCTGTGTCTCTAGAGAGGTACCATAACCAGTCCGTACACTGGTCCAGTCCAATAGAACTCGAAGCGAGAAGTGGGGGGAACAGTTGCTGGTTGTGGTTAGTGGTCGACGCAAGCTCGCCTCGATTTCATGGCGGCCGGCGGCTGTTACCGATTAAGGGATGAACTTCAAGAATGAAGATTCGGGTTGCTTAGAAAAACAACCGGTAATAACTTGATACCATGACCAGCGAAAAAAGTCGTGCCTGAGGACCTTCGCCAAATCCTTGCCCACGCTGACAAGATTGTCGTTAAGACCGGTCCAATGAGACGGTCAACAATCCTCTTCGAGTCAACTGACAAGAAGGACTTGGAGGACCTTTGGGAGAGTTTGGCGCTGGCTGCCTCGGCGGAATGGTTTCACTGATATGTGCGCTGGTACGCCAGCGATCTATATTTACGAGCGCGGCTGCCAGCGCGTAGAGGTAACAAATCACCACGGCGTATCGATTCGCTGCTCGTTGTGGGATAGCGACGTGCGCATAACTGACACCGAGAAATGGCTTTCATGGTTTGATGACCGCCGGATATCGGGGCCAAGAAAAGAAGCTGAGGACCTGCGTTCTAAGCAAGCGCAGAACAAAAAGGATTGGGAAAGATGGCGAACCGCCATGCCGAAAGCGCTTGGGAGATTGTGGTCGAGCGCCTTGCTTGATTTCGGGAGAGTCGATATTAATCCACTCCGGTCGGAGCTTGAACGCTGCATGCCGGACCGCGGTGAACGCGTCCTTGCCTTGCTCGAATGGTTCGGTTCTGGATCTGGACCTTGGTCAGGGTTCCCATCCTATGAGAGCGCTGCCGAGAATCTTCTTCTCGACTATTCAACGATCGATATTATTTCGGCCACACGATCCAACAAGTTGAGTCCGACACAAACGGAGGGTGCTGCACGCCTTTTCGCAGGTTGGTCGTTTACCCGACAGCGCCCTGAGGGGCTGAAAGAGCTTCCCGAAGCTCTGAAGAAAGAGTTGTGGTTTCACAGCCAGAACACGAAAGACAAAGACAAGCTCCGGAGAGCCAGGGGAGCATTCGCAAAATAGATTACCGCGGCATGCGTAAAGAGGCGCCATTGGCCACCGCTGGCATGGAGTTTGGCATGTGTGATAGCACGCGCCTTGATGGGCCTAGTGATGTGCTATGGGCGTGTTTTGGAATCGGTTCAAGGTCATGCGAATACCCGCTGAACTCCACATTTGAGTCAAATGCCTGACTAACCAGATAGGATAAGAAAAGTTAAATTTGACCCAATGGTAAAAGGCGCGTCGGGTTGGCCATCCGAGCGGGACGAAGTGTCTGCTTGGGTAGATTTGACCATCTCAAGCACCTCGTGCAGTCGCACTTTGGTTCCTCGCTTTACTTGGCTGCTATTCACACCGGCCTCGGTGAAGGCCGCACGGCTCTCGACTGGCTGGATCGTGCTACACGGAGCACAACGACCGGCTCGTTTCTCTTGGTAGCGAGCCCATGGTCGATCCACTTCATTCTGATCCTCGCGTTGCGCGGCTCCTCGCAAATATCGGCGCGCACTAAACTGTGCGCCAGGACTCCCCGGAGGCGGGCGGAATCCCGGCGTACTAGCAGCACTTCCTGTCCAGTGGTTGTGCTACTCCCGTTCGACCACCACGTGCGCGGCAACGCCGGCATGGTCCGATGGCCACAGTCCGCCAATAATTCTTTCCCTGGGATCCGCGCCGAACAGTGCAATGTTTCGGGCTTTGACGTCCCCCAAGGTCAGAATTAGGTCGATGCGTTGATAAAGTTGCGAGACGGGATTGTTATCTGCTTCGTCCTGACAACAGGTGAGCCCCAGAACAAACGGGAAGTTCTCCGCCCAGCCATCGTCGTAGCCCGCAGCAATGAAATCCATGTAGGTCGGGTCTTGCGGTAGCGGCGCCGCTTGTGCATTTGAGTCCATTGCAAGAATCACCGGCAGCGACGTGTTTGCCGGACCGGCGCGCAGCTCGGCTCCTTGCGCTTCGCGGATGGCTGGAATTACGGACTCCAGATGCGTCCCGATGTATCGAAATGCCTTATGGTCAAACGTTGCGTCTACTGATACCCAGGCTCGGGGAAGCGGTAGTAGCCCAATCGGTGAAGGGAACTGTAGCACGGTGGCGTATTGGGCCGATTGCGGATTGCTCCAGTGAAATCTCTCCGGATCGAGATCGGTGCGCGCCAGAATCGCCACGTGATTGACGACCGATACGCATAGATACGTGCTCGGAGGGATGAACCCCGGTATCAAGGGGAACGCGTACTGCTGCGCTTCCTCGGCGACCGAATAGTGCGCCCCCTGTGCGGATAGGGCATCTTGAAGCTCCTGAAGCATAGCAAATTCCAGTGTTGGCGTACCGCACGCCCCGGTAGCCGGATTAAACGGCGACGTATACCACTCGTCGATTTCTTCCAGACTTACTAGCGTAGGGTCAGCGTCGATAATCTGCTTTGCGACCGCTCGCATTCGCGCTGGAGGGTTAGTTCCACGCACCTGGGTGATCGTCTGCCCTACGGCCTCCAGAAATGAATTCAGGTCCGTCGCAGCTTGGATCTGTAAGAAGTCCGTACCCTCATTAACGTTGTAGGTCATTACTCTCAGGTCCCGTCTGTCGCTGTCTCTGTCTTTCCACGGCGATTGCGCAGCAGCCGGCGTAGGGCCTCCCAGCCAACTGAGCAAGCTGATGAGCACTGAGCGCGCCAACCACTGCCGAGAAACACTCCGCAGCCGGTCCGCAACCATAACTACAGAAGTTTTCATGGCCATCGTCACAATCCTTTCCCGACATGATCTCCCGTACTTGGGATGTCACAACATGGCCATCGCAGCATCCGCGCAAACCGATTGCCCTTCAAGCGACAAAGCACGTCAAAGATAGTTTTCGCGAGGATGTCGTGAGATGTCGTAGGTTTAGAGGGGGCTAGAAGGTAGGTTTTTGCACTAACTCGTCATTAACGCGGTTACCGGAGGCGTGGATCCTTTCCGGGCAAGAAGCGCGCTGAGGACGCATACAGATGTACTCATGTTTAATATATAGAATCAGCTCATATGGTGCCCGACCCCCAAAACCATGTACTAGACCTAGCTCTGGGGCGCCGTGCGCACAACATGTGTGAGGTCATGTGGAGTAATGGTGCTGCGCCTCTACGAAGAGAAGCCCCGGGATGGACGACGGTCGCCGCAGCTCGGTTAGTGCAGCCCTGCGGCCATGGTTTTTACTATCGTGCCGTTGGCGTCGTCATCTTTGAGAGCCCAAACGAACGCACCACCTAGGCCCCCCGGCACACGTCCACGCACATAACCTGTCTTCAGCCACACGGTGACGGGATCGTCGTAGGACCAAAAGGTTTGCGTGTTCGAGTCGTATAGCCAAACCGCAATTCTTTGGTAATCAAAATGACGAGTGAACCCGGTGAGCCCGGAGAGCGTGAGATACGTGATCACTCCCGGAGTTTGCAGGTAGTCTGCCGGGGGAAAGGGAGCTGGTGCCGTGGAGGTCTGGTAGAGGCCATTATTCGCGCTAGGAACGTCGGTCCAGCCTCGAGCATAGGTCGGAATACCGAGTACGAGTTTGTCTGGAGGCACGCCAGCATGGAGATAGGAGCTGATGGTGTACTCGATGAAGAAATTTTCGTCGCGGTCGGGATCCTGCTTGTCGTCGAGCAGAGGCGAAGCGTGGTTGGTTGAGGTCTCCCACGTTCCGTGAAAATCGTATCCCTGGACATTGTAGTAGTCGAGTTGCTTGGCAACTTCCGCCAACTGGATGTTGGAAAAATTCTGCTGGCCCGCGGGACCGAACATGGTGAGGAGGTAGTGTTTCTCATTTGTTTTGCCCAATGCGTCGAGCTGCTTGCGGAATTCCTGCATGAGGAGAGTGGCGTTCTGCGTGTCGGAGGCGGCAGGGAATTCCCAATCGATGTCGAAGCCATCGAAAACGCCGGCGGCGGAAATGCCCAGGGCGAGATTGCCGTTGATAAAAAGGTCGATGCAGTTCGCGACCATGGCTTGGCGGCCTGCGGCAGTGCTTGCGGCCGCGGAGAAAGCGGGAGCCCCGGCAAGAGAAATCAGAACCTTCAGATTGGGATGTAGCTGCTTGAGCTGCTGGAGAGCGGCAAAGTTGCCGTAGAGCGGGCCGGGGTAGGGCGCGCCACTAACACTGGGAAGGTAGGGGGATTGATAATCGGCCCAGGAGTCAGCGATGGCGCAACCAGTCGGGGTGGCATCGCCGAAGGCGTAGGTAAGGTGAGTGAGTTGGTCGGCAACCCCATTGGCTTGGAGATTGGCGATGTTGTAGCCTGCGAAGTAGATGCCCCATTCCTCGAAATATCCGCCGACAATTTTGGCGTGGTGATTTTCGTTCTGATTCTTTTCGCTTGCGCTGAGTATAGGCGTGAGAAAGAGCGGGAGCAAAAAGCTCGTAAGCAAAATGGAAAGCACTAGTCTAATTGCACGGGAAGAGATACCTATTGTCATGTGGACCACCTCGGGATGGGAAATACGAAACGCGCCCTACTCTAGACCTATATAGCGGCATTGGCAACAGTATAATTCTTTTGGGAATATGAAGAAAACGCGGTCAGAGCTCCTATATAGCAGTTGGAGTGGCTTGGGATCTATGCGAATCGCCATGCTAATGACACTGACCGCTAGGATGGTCCGTCTCTACCCGCCGGAGGAGAGCGTGACCGAAGTCGTGCCGAGTAGAGAAACACTCAAACTTCCAGATCGCAGTCCTGGGCAGGATTTCTCGACAGGACCTGAATTGTTAGAGATGTCCGGTTATGGACTTACCAGGCATTTGGCATTCAGCCTGAACATGCCTGTCCGGCGCGCCTCGCCAAGCAGCCGACATGTATCCGGGATGTTCGGGCATTTGGACGTTGTGGGAAAGCGACAAACTGCGACATGGGACTCTGAGGCGTTCAATGTCGCTTGAAGATGTGGAACTGTGGTCCTAAAGTGCGCCCTGGGCCGAAATTTGGACCAAGAAAGTCCGGCAGGCTACCGTGAGAATCGAGTTTGTTGAAGCGGTTCGTAAAGGGGAGGATTATGCGCGTCTTCAAACCGATGGACAGCTTTCTGTCTAGCTTCAGCATGCTCCTAGTTATGTCTGGCTGCGGCGGCGGCGGAAGCAGCGGCGGTAGCGAGACGGGCCCTACGGCCTCAAACGTGTATATAAACCAGGACATCGTCTTGGAACCGCAGCTATCTCCAAGCATTCTGCAATTTTCGACGACTGCAACCGGAAGCATTTCTCCCAGCCCGAAGCTCAAAGGGCCAGCTGGCGTCGCTTTCATTGGACTGGCAGTGGATGGGCCGGGAAATCTGTATGTGGGCGGTACAATTCATTCTTCTCCGTTTCCAAGCGCGGAGATTCTGGTTTATGCGCCGGGAGCGAGTGGAACGGCAACTCCGTCCAGAACGATTGCAGGCGCATCGACCGGACTGAATGTCCTAAATGAACCTTTGGTCTACGCGCTCGCTCTGGATAGCTCTGGAAACATCTATGTCTCTTCATATGTCAACGTAGGAGGTATTCTCTATCCGGGTGTCTCTATTTTTTCGGCCGCAGCCAATGGCAACGTCGCGCCAACAAACGTCATTGCCGGAAGCGCGACGACTATCAGCGGGTTTTCCCCGGGCCAGATCGCGGTCGATTCTGCCAACTATGTTTACACTGCAGGTGGATCTCTCCCGCAGCCCGACTCCATTCTGATTTTCAATTCCAGCTCACCCGGGAATGGGCCGCCTACCAGCTCGATTACCGGTTCCAACACCATGATCGCAGACGTGGTGGGTATTGCCTTGGATAGCGCAGGGAATATTTATGTGGCCAACGGGAATGCCACGGGTGTGTCGACGCCAAGCATACTGGTGTTCAGTGCCGGCTCTACTGGAAATGTCGCTCCGATTCGAACCATCTCGGGCTTGGCAACTACGATGATTGCAGCCGGGAATCTTAGTGTGGATAGCGACGGGAATATCTATGTTGTCGATGTCCCCGACATTCTCAAATTCGGACCAACTTCATCGGGGAATGTTCCACCTACCGCGACCATCTCGTTCGTTGGCTTTTCTGGCGTCTCTAGCATCGCTGCGCAGTAGGTCTGGATCAAATCTTGTCGCGAAAGATGCAAATATTTAACAGAGGGTCAGAAGGACAGCCAAGGTCAGGTCTTCGGGTCGGATGGTCGGATTCCAACCTGGTCACGGACGCTTCTCCTGCCCAGCACACAGCGAATTTGCCGCCAGAACAATTCCAAGGCAAATCACAAGGTTCCGACCGCTAACTCTCGATAAACGCATTATAAGAGGGCGCCCCTTTGGAGTAGGTTTTGATCGTTCGCATCATCACCTACAAGGAGCACCCTTATGAATGACGCTAAGTATAGTGGGCGGGATGTTCATCAGGCAACGATCTCTGCAACGGTGTTGGATTCCACCGGGAAGTTGGTGATGGAGTCCATTCTGGAAGCGAAGGCGGAAACCATTTTACAGTTCGTTTGTGGTCTGCGCGGCAGCTTGCATGTGACCTTCGAGGAAGGCACCTGTGCGACCTGGTTGCACGACTTGCTCAAGCCCCGCATCGCTCAAGTATTGGTCTGCGATCCGCGGAAAAATGCGCTCCTCAAGGTAGGAAACAAGAACGATCGCATCGATTCGCGGAAGCTCGCCGAACTGCTGCGCGGTTATATGACGATCACCAAAGATCTCACGCACGTGATGGTTCGTCTGAAAACCATCTCTCGAAGCTGGGCTATCCCCTGTGCCGGTCAGCAAGTGTACGCGCCGCGCCATCGCGCCGCATGGCTCGTGAAAATCACCGAAGCCGGCGTGCGCCGGCAGGCCGAGATGTATTACCAGCAGCTCGACGCGCTTCTGCTTTTGCACCAGCAAGTGCGGCGAGAGTTGCTGGCCGAGAGCCGCAAGCACGACGCCACGAAGTTGCTGCGGCAGGTCCCGTCGATCGGCCCGATTCGTGCAGCTCTCTTGCTCGCACTCCTACAAACATCGCATAGGTTTCGCACTATGAAATTGACGTCTTCCAGATTCAGTACAATCTTCTTGTGTCCTTTGGTTAAGAGATCGCAAACCAGGCTGCGCAGTGCAGCGCTCTCTGCGCCGAGCACAATGCGCCCGCTGATGTCCACAATCGTCACGCCACCTACATGTCGAGTGTTCGCGGTCAAGTGCATTGGCAACCTCCTTGGTCACTTCAATTCTCCAAGACTTTACGACGCGATTCTTATCGTGTGCCGAGAGCTTTGCGCAATCCCGGGTGAATCTCTATCCCCTCGGCGCAGCTGATAAATCCCTTCTTCCTGAACTGCTGCATGAACTCATTGATCCTCGAACGTGTGGTCCCCACCATTTCCGCTAAGACTTTATCAGTGAGGTGAGGTATCTCAATGCCCGTCCGGCCGTTCTTACCCAAGTGCGCCAGCCGCAAAAGCACGTGGGCCAGCCGCTGTTCCGCGGAGGAGGTCAACAGATCTGCGACATGATCCCGGTAGTTCTTGATGTTCGAAAGTAGATGGGCCAGCGGGGAGCGTGAAGTTTTATTCCTTCCGCGAATCATTTGTAGCATCTTGTCTTTCTTAATAATGCGTATGGAACTAGCCGTCAACGCGACTGCCGTGCACATACGCAGGGGGTAGTCTGCGAGGCAAAGCTCGCCAAAAAAATCACCTACACCCAAGATTGCGGTAACAGCCGATGGTCGCTTGTTCCATCGGGTCGAGAGGCTCACCCCTCCTTTTTGAATATAGAAAAGCGTTTCGGCGGGTTCACCTTGCTTATAGATGTTTTGCTTCTGCCAATAGCTCGAAACCTCGCCGCCCAGGTCTACGCCCGAGGGGAAGTCCGAAAGCTGGGAAGCGTTTTGGTTCTTGCGCTTCAAAGTTCCTCCAGTCATGGGCAGTGTATTTCGCAGATGCGAGGGCCAAACTTCCGCCGATGGCGGTAGTGTAAGCAACAAACAAAAATCTGTCTGTTCAATTGGGTACACGCCGAGCTGGCCCAAATGGGCCGCAACCCAACCCCCCGCCTGACTAATGCCGTAACCGTCAAAGCGGAGTATTACTTCACATCTCCGGTAAGACGACTTACCAGGAGCTGACCCCGCATTTTCGTATCGTTGTTGAACTATACTTTGTGCATCTGAGTCCTGTGAGGTTGTCATGAAACTAATTGACTACGACAAATACCAGAAAAAATGGAATCCGCGGAGTGTAGTAGTGCTCCTAGTTGTGGAGGCTCTTTCGACGGGATTCTTCCTAGGTTTGGCACTGATGGAAGGTCTTCACTCACACAACTCTTGGGACTTGATTTGGCCGCTCGTTTTGGGCTTTGGAAGCGGCGTGGGAGTGTTGCATGCTGCTCTAATTGTATTGCACAACTGTCGAGGGTCAGCACAGACGCAAAGCACCGAAGCGATTGCCCGCTAGCTGTTCCATTCCACATTTCCAATCCCCATGCCTGGCAGCGGTAACCGGACATGTTCCGATCTGCCTATTCCACTTCTCCGGTAAGACGACTAATCAGATGGGATGAGAAGGCCGGTCTCCATCGGGATGCGATAAGCTCCCAATAATCGACGTGCTCGAAGCACAAGAGAAAGGAGACCGGCTGTGAAGAAGATTAGCACTGTGGCGACCAACAGAAACGAGATTTTCAAAGAACACAAACTGACCATCGGTTTGGATTTGGGAGACCGCTGCAGCTACTACTGCATTTTGGATGAAGCAAGTTTTCAATAAAATCCCGCGCAGCCGAGTCGCTCTAGAAACTGGGACTCATTCTCCGTGGGTGAGCCGGCAGCTCAGCCAGCTGGGCCATGAAGTGATCGTGGCTCATGCGCGCAACGTGCGGCTCATCGGGGAGAGCAGCCGAAAAGATGATCAACTCGATGCGCGAACGCTGGCACGGCTAGCAAGAATTGATCCCAGCTTGCTGGGTCCGGTGCGACATCGTAGCGCAAAAGCGCAAATTCACCTGACGGTGATTCGCGCTCGGGCGGTGCTGGTCAGTGCTCGCACGGCGCTAGTGAATGCCGCACGAGGGCTGACGAAGTCCTATGGCGAGCGGCTGCAGAAATGTGGCACCCAACAAATGAATCGGGAGATCGCCAAAGGGTTGAGTCAGGAGCTGCGGGAGGCTTTGGATCCGCTGTTGGAAGAAATCAAATCGCTGAACGAGCGCATCCGGGAATATGACCGGCGGATCGAGCAGATCGCCACGGAAGTCTATCCCCAGGTCGCTCTGCTCAAACAGGTGAAGGGAGTAGGAACACTGATTGCGTTGACCTTCGTTCTGACTCTGGATGACCCACACCGATTTCGCCGAAGCCGGGATGCGGGATGCTTTGTTGGACTGCGTCCTGGGCGCAGAAACTCGGGTATGAGCCAGCCGCAGCTGCACATCAGCAAGGAAGGAGACCGTTACCTGAGAACGATGCTGGTGCAAGGCGCGCAGTACATTCTGGGTCCGTTTGGACAGGACAGTGATCTGCGGCGCTGGGGGCTACGGCTAGCCGAGCGCGGAGGAAAGAATGCCAAGAAACGAGCCATCGTTGCGGTGGCACGGAAGTTGGCAGTACTGCTTCACAAGTTGTGGGTAAGCGGAGAGGTCTATGAACCACTGCGGAACAACCACAAAGTGGTGGACCAAGTGGCATAGAGAAGGAATTTAACAGCCGAGCTCAACCGCCGAGTTCAGGTGACTGCGACTAAGTCCTGGCCCAACTCCCATCCAAGAGAGGGGAGCCGAGGTCGATAATCAGGTAGCAGCACCTGCTGAAATGAGTACGCCCAACTTGCACCGAGCGAAAATCGCTCAAAAAGAGTGCGGATGGAAGGATGGCGACAGAGGCGGCTTGGTTCGGATGCAAAGTAAGCACAGGAAAAAAGGAGAAAACAAAAAGAGAAAAACCTCCTTACAGGAGGGAAAAAGAAAATCACTCTTGACACTCACCGGCCTTCTCATGGAAGGCCTTTGCCCGTCGAAGGGCGGGAGGTTTGGGGTTACAATCGCTAAAGTGAGATGAAACAGGCCTCTAGACCTCTTCCGTCCGTCGCCCGATTCGTCTGGGTAGTCCTCCTAGTGTCCGCGCACTTGTACGCTCAACAAACCAATGAAACGTCGCCACAGCCTCAGGCCCCCAAAATCGTAGTCGAGGCAAATGCGGTGTTGATTCCGGTGGTGGTGCGAGATTCGCAAGGCCACTCGGTTGGCAACTTGAAAAAGGAAGATTTCCAGATTTTCGATAAGAACAAACCACAAGTTATCTCAGGGTTTAGCATTCAGAAGCGAGGAAGTCTTGAGAATTATCCGCCGACCTCTCAGCCGACGCCGACCAATTCCGATTCAGTCCAATCACCTCCTGGTAGTGCACAAGCACCGGCAAAAACGCCTGAACGTTTCATCGTGTTCTTGTTCGACGACCTGCACCTAGACAACGGCGATTTGGCGCAGATTCAAAAGGTAGCAACGAAGATAATCGCCGAGACGCTGAATGATTCGGACTTGGCGGCGGTAGTCTCAACATCGGGGGCCAACAGTGGTCTAACACGCGATCGCGCGAAGTTGCAGGACGCGATCATGAAGCTAAGGGTGCAGATTCTCTATCGCAATAATGAACACGGGTGCCCGCGTGTCGATTACTACCAGGCGGTTCGGATTGTGGACTTCCACGATTCTATGGCGCTTGATGACGCTACGGAGGCTGCACAGGCCTGCTGTGAGTGTTCAAAGGACCTTGCCGAGAGATATGCGCAAGAAGCTGCCCAACGAGCTGCGCGGCTTGGTGACTTGGACGTTAGCATGACGCTCGGTCCTATTAGAGAAATCATACGCAAAATGGCCTCTCTGCCAGGCGAACGTACGCTTATCCTGATCTCGCCTGGCTTCATGACCATTAATGCGATGGCCATAGCACAGGCATCGGAGATTCTGGACTTGGCTGCACAATCCAACGTGACCGTCAGCGCATTAGATGCGCGCGGATTGTACACTACAGTGCGCGATGCCGGTGATGACAGGACAAACTCTGCTCGGTCAGAGCAAAATAAAACCAAATATCACAGCGAAAGCATGCTGCTCAATGAAGCAGTTATGGCGGAACTCGCTGACGGAACCGGCGGAACTTTCTTTCATAACAGTAATGACTTGGAAGCTGGATTTCGAGCCCTGACGGAAGTGCCAGAATATGTATACCTGCTTGAGATATCGCTCCAGAACGTGAAGCACGACGGTGATTATCACCCTTTGAAAGTCAAATTGGACCAGCAAGGATTGAAACTGCAGGCGCGCCGAGGTTACTTTGCGCCGAATCCGGTGAAACATCAAAAGGGGAACTAGGATTCAGATTCGGTCACGCTTCTGATTTGGATGCTCATAATGCTTGATTAACGCCGTTATCGGAGAAGTAGAATTTGTGAATCAGAGCTGTCAGGAACTATGCTGAGCGGGATTTTTTCTATTCTAATGGCGGCAGTTCTAAGTTTCCTGCATTCAGAAGATACGCCCTAGCATGTGCTGCTGCTCTGTCTTTTCCCTGTTCGATATCATCCGCCGGCTCGGAGGGTGCGATCCAATTTTTTGCGGTCACATTGTGCACAGATGCTTGTACCCCTTGGGCATTGTGTTCCGAGAATAATCGCAGGTGTTCGTGACCCACTCTGACTTCGGCCCAAACACCTTGGTCCAACATCGAGGAACTCCGGGAAAGACGAGATTTCGCCAGACCCAGTCTACTAGTGACAGGTCTATTGCTAAAGTTCAGTGTCCGGTAAAGCCGAATTATCGGGACTTGTACTTTCACACCGAAACTGATGCGAGGACTTTCCTGTCGATGTCGGTTACACCCAAAGAACGGATGATGCAGGCGTCAGAAAGCGACTGCCCACTACTTCTTCTCCTTCCACACGCTCTTGCCTGTCTTTGACACCAGCAGGATCCCTTCCGCTGGATCTACCGCCTGAAACCATAATCCCGCCGACTGCTCCGGTGATTCTATATTCACCAACGTTCTGTAAAAGTAAGTCTTCCCGGCCTGAGCAGACAGATTCACTGCTCCGTTCAGTTTCTGCCGCGCTTCCAAGCTCGATTGCCAGTCCACACAGATGCGATGGTCTCCCGGGCCTATCGCAAAAACCGCGTATGATGGCCCGTGATTCGCCGCCACCCAGCTTCCGTCCAGTCCTATCCGTGTGGTTACGTCCCCGATTTTCAATGCGTAGTCCGGCCTCTCTTGCACGATCACATACACCAACGCTTTCCCCAGGTCTAACTGCTGGAGAGTGTGATCGTTCTTGTCCACCTTCACGCTGAATTCCGAGTGCAAGGACCCGCATCCCGCCGCAGTCCGTGGGTCCATCGCTGGGTTTTGCGCCAGAACCGGCGCCGTCCACACCAATACGGCCAGCAGGAATCGTTTCATCGGGAATCTCCTTTTTGACTTCAAGAACGGGGCCATTGTACCCCTAGCCCCCTGTCCGACATAGTCTGCGCAGTATAGCGCGGTCAACTCCTGATTAACGCTGCGAGCTCAGATGGTCGGCGCAACACTTGCGCGAAGTTTACTCGCGGGAGTCTCGAAACCCAAAGTTTTTCGCGGACGTTGATTTAGACGCAGCGCGATCTTGTCCAGTTGGGATTGCGTGTAACCGGAAAGGTCGGTTCTCTTCGGCAGGTATTGGCGCAGCAAGCGGTTGGTGTTTTCGTTTGTTCCTCGCTGCCAGGGGCTGTGTGGATCACAGAAGTACACTTTCACATTCGTGGCCACCGTGAAGGTTTTGTGTTTGGGATCCCACGTCAGCGAGCGCCGCAGCGATGTGGGGAGCCTGCGAATTTGCCGGCTCAGTGCAGCGACGACCGCAGCCGTGTCTTTGCTTCGCACTTTGACCAGGGCAGTAAAACGCGAATGCCGCTCCACCAATGTCGCGATGTGACTGTTTTTTGTGCCGCCAATGAGATCGCCTTCCCAATGACCCGGGACGGCGCGGTCCTCGATTTCTGCGGGCCTTTCCCGGATGGAAATGGCGTCCACGATTTGACCGCGCGCGTCTTTAAAGATACGAGAGTGCCGCGAGCGGCGGATGCGGCGCTTGGATCGCAGGTGCCCAAGGAGCTCCTTTTTCAGCGCTCCACGGGCTTGAATGAACAAGCTGCGGTAAATCGTTTCGTGGGACACGCGCATGCTCTCATCATCCGGATACTGGGTTTTCAGCCAGCCAGAAATCTGCTTCGGCGACCAATCCAGAATCAGTTTACTCGCAACGATGTTCCGCAACTTCAGGTTGATGGAAAGAAGGCAGCGCGTGGGCCGCAAGGCCGACTGCCAGGCTTCGTCGTCCGCTTGACTGGCTCGATACGCAGGACGGCCACCATGACGTGCGACCTCCCGGCCCACGGTCGATACCGCTCGCTCTAAGCATTTGGCAATCTCACGGATCGACGAACCGGAAGCCAGCCCGCGAGAGAGCTCCTCGCGCTCACGCAGCGTGAGCGCGAGGAGCGCACGCCGCCGGACGGCCGGAGCAATCCCACCGTGACGCGACACCAGACAACGAATGGAGGAATGTTCTTTGCCAAAAGCGCGCCCGATCTCATGCAGCGTCTGTCCTGCCTTCCAACGACGCCACACCTCGAGTTTCTGCTCCGCCGAAAATCCAAACCGTCTTCCTTGCTTCATAAACACCAGCTTTGAAAACAGCTTTATACCAGATGGTGTTGCATCGACCGGTTGAGCTGGCACGGCCAACCGGAAGTTACCCGGCTTCGACGGCGGAAGTCGGCTTGTGGGAAGTGATCTCCGGGATAGTATCGATGGTAGACGGATTACGGGTTATCACGGAAGTAGTCAGTTGTGGGACTGCTTGGGGGTCTCTTTCGGAAGGCTATTTGGTGCACACTTGGTGCACAAGACTTTGCAAATGGGGTACTTCTGTGCAACTGAGCGCACTCTAAGTGATTTAAAACAAATGAAGCGTGGTGTGTACGAACAGGGCAGGAAG
>CAWAPX010000001.1:0-3855 GCA_963784015.1 uncultured Acidobacteriota bacterium | reverse complement strand
CGGAATAACAATTTGGGTGGCGGCAGTGGTGGTAGGGGCTGCTTGCAGGGGCACGAACAGGATTGAAAGAAAGAGGGCACGATGTATCGTGCCCTACGAGACACAATGGAGGACCGACGCGCTGAAGCGCGCACCTACATGGGAGACGACGTGGTTGTTGGGATGGGAGTGGACTTGGCGGAGGAGCGATGCAGACATTCCTGAAAGATGTTCAGTACGCCTTGCGGATGCTTCGCAAGAACTTCCTGATGACCGCAGTGATCGTGGCTTCGTTGGCGATTGGAATTGGGGCCAACTCTGCCATCTTCAGCGTTGTCGATGCTCTGCTGCTGCGTCCCCTGCCTTATCCCCATCCAGAGGAGTTGGCTGCGGTGTGGTTGCATTCTCCGGCGATTGGAATCCTGCGCGACTGGCCGTCTCCAGGCCAGTACATTGATATTCAGAACGAAAATCATTCCTTCGACCAGATGGCGCTAGCGCAGGGCCGGACCTTTGTGTTGACGGGCCGCGAGCAGCCGGAGCGGGTCTTTGGCGTACGGACACAATCCAGCCTTTTGGAAATGCTCGGCGCAAAGCCTCTACTTGGCCGTCTCTTGCTGCCGGAGGAGGACAAACCCGGCAAGGCGCCCGTGGTGATTCTCAGCGAGCGAGTTTGGAGGCGGCTGTTCAACGCGGACCCGCAGATCGTGGGCAAGACGATCGTATTGAACGGCAACTCGTTCACCGTGATGAACGACAACTCGTTCACCGTGGCGGGCGTACTGAAGGCTGGCTTCCAGCTAAACGCCGAAGTGATGCCGTCGGAATTCCCGATGAACAAGACGGACCTCTTCTTGCCGCTGCCGCTGGGAGCCGATGCGGAGAAGAACAGGGGCGACGAAAACTACAACATCATGGTGCGACTGAAGCCAGGCCTTTCGGTGAAGCAGGCTCAAGCGGACATTGACATCATCGCCAGCCGGATCCGAGAGAAGGACAAGCGGGACGCCAGTTTTGGAATGCACGTAATCGGCCTGCAGGAGCAGGTGGTCGGCGATGTACACCGGGCGCTGCTGGTGCTGCTTGGGTCGGTTGCGCTGGTGCTCTTGATCGCTTGCGCTAACGTTGCGAACTTGCTGCTGACGCGTGCAGCAGGGCGAGAAAAAGAAGTGGCCATCCGCACCGCATTGGGGGCCGGGTGGCAACGGATAGCACGGCAGCTATTTACGGAGAGCGTTCTGCTGGGGCTTCTTGGCGGTGCGGCTGGACTGCTGGTTGCGCAGCTGAGTATTTACGTGGTGCGCACGATGAATCCAGGGAATATTCCGCGGCTGGAGGACATCGCCATCAATGGCGGCGTTCTGGTTTTCACGCTTGGCGTTTCGCTGGCGACTGGCATTCTGTTTGGCGTGGCGCCGGTGTGGCGGGCTATCAAAGTAGACCTTAACACTTCGCTGAAGGCCGGCGGACGCAGCGGGCAGAGCGACGGTGGGTTGTATTTAAAGAGGCGAAGCGTGCGTGGTTTGCTGGTCGTTTCAGAGCTGACGCTCTCGCTCATGCTCCTGATAGGAGCGGGGCTGTTGATACGGAGTTTCGTGCGGTTGCAAAGCGTACCACCGGGATTCACCACGGATCATGTGTTGACGATGGAAGTTGCCGCTAGTGGCCCTAAATATCGCGAGGATATGCCGGTGATCAATTTCTATCGGGAAATCGAGAGCCGTATTGCTCATCTTCCGGGAGTTGTGGCCGAGGGGGCCGTTTCGGGATTGCCGCTCACGGGTTCGGTGGGTTGGGGAGGCATCGATGTGGAAGGCTACACGCCACCGCCGGGACAAGAACTGCAGGCGGACATACGAATCGCAAGCACGGATTATTTTCGGACGATGGAGATTCCGCTGCGCACGGGCCGATTCTTCAGCAAGGATGATACGACAGAAAAAGAGCAGGTAGCCATCATTGATGAAAAATTCGCGCAGCGATTTTGGCCAAACGGTGGCGCGATCAGAAAACACTTGTCGTTTAACCCGAAGAAGCCGATGACGATTGTGGGCGTGGTGGGCGTCGTCAAGCAATACGGCCTGGAGACGGACGGCAAGATCGCGACGTACCTTCCCTTTGAGCAACATCCCGGGAATGAGCTTTTTCTAGCAGTGCGCACGTCAGCGGAAGAAGCGGGGCTGTCTTCCGCGTTGGCCAACCAGATCCACGCGGTCGATCCGAACGTCGTGGTTTACGACATCCGGACCATGCATGAGCGGCTTTACGATTCGCTGGCGCGGCAGCGCTTTTCGACAACGATGCTGGGAGCGTTCGCGGTGTTCGCGTTATCGCTGGCTGCGATCGGTCTTTACGGTGTGATGTCGCATCTGGTGACGCAGAGTACGCGCGATATCGGAGTGCTCGTGGCACTAGGCGCGCGGCCGGGAAACATTATTCGGCTGGTGGTGCAGCAGGGAATGGGTTTGGCGGGTGTTGGAATTGTGGTGGGGCTTGTAGGCGCGGTCGCGTTAACTCGCGTTATGACGAGCTTGCTATTTGGGGTAAGCACGACGGACGCGCTCACCTTTGGGATGGTGCCAGCGCTGTTGGCGGCGGTAGCGTTTGCTGCGACCGTTATTCCGGCATGGAGAGCAACGCGAGTGGATCCGATGGTGGCGCTGAGGGACGAGTAGCGGAGCGAGAGGCTACCACTCACAGGGCGATGGGAAAGGAAAGAGAAAGAAGGAAGAAGCAGATTCCTCGCTTCGCTCGGAATGACAGTTTGGAGGTACGGACGGCCAGGGTTGAAGTCGCATAAACTCGATAAAGAAAGAGGGCACGCGTGTCGTGCCCCTACGAGGGACCTTTGATCATTGGGATGGGGGTGGATTTGGCGGAAGTCGGCAGGATTCAGAAGGCGATTGAGAGGCATGGGGAGCCGTTTTTGCGGCGGGTGTATACGGCGGGGGAACGGGAGTATTGTGAGCGGTTTAAGAATAAGTATGAGAGGTATGCGGGGCGGTTTGCGGCGAAAGAGGCGGCGATGAAGGCGTTGGGGACGGGGTGGAGGCGCGGAGTGCGGTGGGTGGATTTTGAGGTGGTCCGGGAGTCCGGAGGGCGGCCGACGATCCGGTTGGATGGGGAGGCGCGGGAGATCGCGGAGAAGTTGGGCGTGAAGAGGATTGCTTTGAGTATTACGCATACGGCGGCGCAGGCTTTGGCGCAGGTGATATTTGAATCATAGGCGAAGATGTCTTCAAGAACCTCAAGAGCTTGGCTAGCCCTCGGGAAGTGGATTAGTTTCTACAGAACCACGCAATTGATAACCCAGATATTTTGAGACCAGGTTATAGGCAAGCGCCGTAAGAAGCCCTGAGATCCAGCCTGTGGCAGCACAGAAAAGAACAAAAAACATGGCTTGGACGATAGCTCCGGGAAGGTCGGCGCTCTGGTGATCGTGAAATCAAGTGTAGGTCGACGAAGGGAATGAACAGGCCTAGCGGTACCGTGAGATGCACGGCAGCCGAAGATAGAAAAACCATCCCCCCGACCGCACCCCACAAGCTGTACCACAGCGCGAACAGATGCGCTGCGGATCTCAGTCCTAGTGATCGTACGGGCATCATTACAGCATTCATACTCATACACCTCAAAAAGCAAAACTAAGAGCTGCAGATCCTAAGAGGCCTTGTGAATTCTCAGCTGAGACGTAGACGTCTATCCACTGATTGGAATCGAGCTCGCGATCGATAATGACGCGGAGATAGTTGGAGGAGAGTGCGGGAGTAGAGTCGGCGTTTTTGTAGGAATCGCGGTGAAGAGTTAGGACGCGGGCGGTGCAGCCGATTTGGGTGCCGCGGAAGGCGGCGGATTTTTGGTCGGCTAGGGCACGGA